>CAVQCY010000008.1:0-369375 GCA_963711125.1 uncultured Actinomycetota bacterium | reverse complement strand
AGGCCGCGCGGCCGCACCAGCAGCAGCACGGCGAGCAGTACGACGACGGACAGGTCGCCGAGGCCGCCGGACGTGTAGTAGTTGGCGAACTGCTGGACCAGGCCGACGCCGACCGAGGCGAGGGCCGCGCCGGGCACCGAGCCCATGCCGCCCATCACGACGACGACGAAGGCGAAGATCAGCAGCGAGGTACCCCGGCCGGGGTCGACCGAGCCGAAGTAGAGGCCGCCGAGCGCGCCGGCGAGCGCGGCGGCCGCCCCGCCGACCGCGAACACCAGGGTGAAGGCGGTGCGCACGTCGATGCCGAGCGCGGTGACCATCGCCCGGTCCTCGACGCCTGCCCGCACCACCAGGCCGTGCCGGGTACGGCCGAGGAAGGCCATCAGCGGCGAGCAGCACCACGAGCGGCGGCACCGATGAGCACCAGGCGGTTGACCGGAACCCGGGCGCCCAGCAGCCCGATCGTGCCGGACAGCGAGGCGGGTCCGGGGAAGGTGCGCGCATCGGCGCCCCAGATCGCCGACAGCAGCGCGGGCACGGCCAGGCCGACGCCCGACGGTGGCGAGGATCTGCTCGCGCGGCCGCCGGTACAGCGGGCGGATGAGCGCCCAGTTCGAGCAGCCACAGCGGCCAGGGTGCCGACGGCGGTGCCGAACACCACAGCCCACACGAAGCCGGCGCCGCCGGATCCGGCGCCCGGCAGGTGGCCGGAGGCCGCCCACCAGGTGGCGTAGGCGCCGACGGACAGTAGCGCGCCGTGCGCGAAGTTGAGCACGTCCATCAGGCCGAAGATCAGCGACAGTCCCGAGGCGACCAGGAAGTACAGGGCTCCCAGGCCCAGTCCGGTCATGGTGAGCAGTACGACGGTGGACATCAGGCGCCCTCCTCCTTCCGGTCGGCGGGGACGGCCGCCCCATGGCGGCCCACGCCGAGCAGCCGGCGGGTGGCGTCCGGGTCGGCGAGCAGTTCGCCGGCCGGGCCGGCGTGCACGGTGCGGCCGTCGGCGAGCACGGTGCAGTGGCCGGCCAGCCGGCGCACCACGGCGAGGTTCTGCTCGACCAGCAGGACCGGCACCGCCTCGGCGGCGCGCTCCAGCGCCCGGGCCACCTCGGTGACCACCCGGGGCGCCAGGCCCTTGGTGGGCTCGTCCGCGATGATCAGCCGGTTGCCGTTGAGCAGGGTGCGGGCGATGGCGACCATCTGCTGCTGGCCGCCGGAGAGGGTGCCGGCCGGCTGCCGGGCGCGTCGCGCGCAGTTCGGGGAAGAGTTCGTGAACCAGCGGGTAGTCGGGCTCCCCCGCGTCCGGGCCGCTCGGCCAGCCGCAGGTTCTCCGCGACCGTCAGGCCGGCGAAGACCCCGCGGTCCTCGGGCGCGTAGCCGATGCCGGAGCGCACGAGCAGGTGGGTGGGCCAGCCGCACGGTCTCCTCGCCGTCGAGCAGCGACGCTGCCGGTGCGCGGGACCAGGCCGAGCACGGCCGCGCACGGTGGTGGTCTTGCCGGCGCCGTTGCGGCCGAGCAGCGCGGTGACCCCGGCGGCGCGCGACGTCCAGGTCGACGCCGTGCAGGATGTGCCGGCCGCCGATCACCACCCGCAGGTCCGCGCGACGGCGCAGCAGCGGGGTCGCGGTCACAGCGCCTCCCCGAGGTAGGCCTGCTGGACGGTGGCGTCGGCCATGACCTCGCTGCGGCGTGCCGAGCGGCCAGCAGGGTGCCGTGGTGCATGACGGCGACCCGGTCGGCCAGGCCCAGCAGGACGTCCATGTGGTGCTCGACCATCAGCACGGTGCGGCCCTCGTCGCGGTGCAGCGAGCGGATCAGCGTCGGTCAGGGCGGGCACGTCCTCGGCGCTGACCCCGGCCATCGGCTCGTCGAGCAGCATCAGCCGCGGTTCGCCGACCAGCAGCACCGCCAGTTCCACCTTGCGCTTCTCGCCGTGCGACAGCGCTCCGGCGGGGGTCGGCCGCGGTGCGGCCAGCCCGGTGCGCTCCAGCACGCTCGCCACCCGCTCGCGGTAGTCCGCGGCCCGCCGCCACATCCGGTACGAGCCGCCGGCGGCCGCCTGCGCGGCGAGCCGCACGTGGTCGGCCACCGTCATCGCCGGCCACAGGCTGGAGGTCTGGAAGGTGCGGCCCAGCCCGCGGCGGGCCCGGGCGTGCGGCGGCCTGCGCGGTGACGTCCGCGCCGTCCAGCGCGATCGTGCCGCGGGTGGCCGGGACGAGACCGCTGATCAGGTTGAACAGGGAGGTCTTGCCGGCACCGTTGGGGCCGATGAACGCCAGGAACTCGCCCTCGAACGCGTCGAGGGTGACGTCGTCGACGATGGTGGCGCCGCCGACCGCCCAGCCCAGCCCGGTCCAGTCGCAGTACCGGCTGCCGCCGGTCCGTGGTTCGCACGGTGCCGGTCAGCCCATCGGCTTGCACGGGCGGCGCGACCGCTGCCGGCCGGCACGGCGGCGGTCAGGTCGCGGCTGTGGCCGCCGCGCCCGAGCCGGTCAGCTTCGCCTGGAACATCGGCTGGAGCAGCGCGTGGTCGGCGGCGCGTACCTGCTCGGTCGCCCTTCGGCCCGGCGAAGCTCCAGCCCTCCAGGGCCTTGACCATGGCCGAGGTGTCCGCCGGCGCCCGCCTGCACCGCGTGCACGATCATCAGGGCGGCGGTGAACCCGTCCGGCGAGAACAGGTCGGGGGTGCCGCCGGCCTTGGTGATGCCGTCGAGCATCGCCTTCTCCACCGGGTTGCCGCCGCCGGCGCCCGGGAAGTAGTGCGCGAGGAAGTCGACCTTGCCGCCGGCCGAGCCGAACAGCGGGTAGGAGGCGGTGCCGGCCAGGCCGGTGACGACCTTGGTGGAGGTCAGCACGCCCTGCTGGTCCAGCGCGGTCCACAGCGCGGGGGCGGTCGAGCCGGCCCACGCGACGTACACCAGGTCCGGGCTGGGCGGCGCTTGCACCTGCCGGGCGAACGGCGTCAGGTCGGTGGCGCTGGGCGGCGCGAGCACCGAGGCGACCTTCGCGCCCTTGGCTGCCCAGCACCGCCTTGACGGCGGCGACGTTGGCCTGGCCGAACGCCGAGTCCTGGGCGAGCACCAGCACCTTGCTGCCCTTGACGTCGCCGAGCGAACGACCCGGCGGCGGCGATGTCCTGGTAGCTCTGCGCGGCCCGGACCGGAAGGTGTAGCGGTTGATGCCGGTGATGGCGTCGGTGGCGGCGGCGCCGGCGACGTACAGCACGTGGTTGGCGGCGGCCAGCGGCGCCATCTGGAGCGCGACGCCGGAGTCGGTGGTGCCGGCCAGGATCTTGCAGCCACTTCCGATCAGGCTCTTGGCGTCGGCGACGGCCGGTCGCCGGGTCGCCGGCGTCGTCCTTCTCGGTGACCTCGATCCGGTGGCCGCCGGCCTTGCCGGTGCCGTGGGTGGCGTAGGCCAGTCCGGCGTCGAAGCCCTGTTCGTACTGCTTGCCGTAGTCGGCCAGCGGTCCGGTGCGCGAGTAGACCAGGCCCACCTTCACCGGGGCGGACGCCGACGACGTGCCGCCGGAGCCCCCCGAGCCGCTGCCGGCGGTGCCCGCTGCGGCGCAGCCGGCGAGCAGGACCGCGGTGGCCGCCAGGGCGGCACCGCGCAGCGGTCCGGTGCTGAGGGCGGTGGTTCTCGACGTGCTCCGACGCATGTGTGCGGCTCCCGTTCGGTTGGCCCGCGTACCGGCGACGTCCGTTCGGGAGCGGGGCGTCGGGGTCGCGGTGGTTCCGGGTGACGGCACACGGTAGAGGCGGCGGAACGCCTCCGGGAATGTGATGGCGGCCCGTGATCGCTGGGCGGGTCATGTGGTCCGCGCACATTCCCCGCCGGGGCGGGTGGGCGTCGGCACGCTCCCGCCGGGGTGGCGATGAACAGACCTGTCGACGGTGAGGGGTGGCGGGGGCACGCCGGCCCCGTCAGCCCGTGCGCCGGGCCATCAGGGCGGCGAGGCGGTCGAGTTGGGCGGGATCTGCGAGGGCTGAGCCCACGGCGACGACGTCCGCGCCGGCGTCGAGGAAGGCGGCGGCGTTGTCCGCGTCGATGCCGCCGGTGGCGACGACGCGCACCTGGGGGAAGGGGCCCCGCAGCAGCTTGATGAAGCCGGTGCCCAGGGCGGCCGCCGGGAAGGTCTTGAGCCAGCGGTGCCCGGCGCGCAGCGCGGTCTGCACTTCGGTGGGGGTGGCGATTCCCGGCAGGTGCGGCATGCCGGCCGCGGCGGAACGTGCGGCGACCCGCGGGTCGTGGCCCGGCGCGACGGTGAACGCGGCCCCGGCGTCGCGGACCGCGTCGACCTGCTCGGGGGTCCACACCGTTCCGGCGCCGACCCGCAGGCCGCGTTCGCGCGCGGCGTCCGCGGCGGCGCGCAGTGCGGCGACCTGGCCGGGCACCTCGACGGTCACCTCGACGGCGGTGATGCCCAGGTCCCAGGCGCGCTCCGCGCGGGAGACCGTCTCGGCGGGGGTGAAGCCGCGCAGGATGCCCAGCAGCGGCCTGCCGGCGAAGAGCGTTCCGAAGTAGTCGTCGTCCGTGGCGCTCACGCGGGAGCCTTCCGTGCCGGGCGCCGGGTCACCGGGCGCCGTGGTGGAGCCGGTCACAGCCGGCCGGTCAGGTCGAGCGCCGCCCACGCGGCCTCGGAGAGCGCCAGGTGGCGGCGCAGCAGGGCGCCGGGGGGCGGGGCGGTGTGGTCGCCGGCGACGCCCAGGGCGGTCGCGGCCATGAGGTGGCCGTAGCGCAGCCGGACGCTCTCGTCCGCGCCGTCGAGGAGTCCGGCGAGGTAGCCGGCGGCGAACGCGTCGCCCGCGCCGACCGGTTCCACGACCGTGACGCGCGGCGTCGGCACGAAGACGGTCTCCCGCGCACGGAGGGCGTACGCGCCGACCGCGCCGTCCTTGACGACGACCGTGCCGGCGCCGGGGAGCAGGTCCCGTACGTCCTGCGGGGTGCCGCAGCCCCACAGGACGGCGGCCTCGTCGAGCCCGACGAACACGGTGTCGGCGGCGTCGGCGAGTTCGGCGAGGACGGGCGCCGCCGTCTCCGCCGGCCAGAGTCCGGCGCGGTGGTTGACGTCGAAGCTGACCGTCCCTCCGGTGGGGCGGGGGGCGCGCACCGCGGTGCGTACCAGGTCGCGGGCGGTGGCGGACAGGGCGGCGGTGATGCCGCTCAGGTGCAGCACGCGCGCGCCGGCCACCGCCGGGTCGCGCAGTACGGCCGGGGAGAGCGCGCGGGCCGGGGAGCCGTCGCGGTAGTAGTGGACGGTGGTCCGTGCCTCTCCGGTGTCCTTCAGGTACAGGCCCGTGCGGCCGCCGGGAACGCGTTCGACCGCGCTGGTGTCCACGCCGGCGGCGGTGAGCCGGCGCAGGATCAGGTCGCCGAAGGGGTCGTCGCCGAGGCGGCTGATCCAGCGCGCCCGGTGGCCGAGTCCGGCCAGGCAGGCTGCGACGTTCGATTCGGCGCCGCCGACGTGCACGGCGAGCCCGGTGGCGTCGGACAGCGGGCCGCCCTCGGCGGGTACGAGCATCACCATCGTCTCGCCGATGGTGACCACGTCGGTCCGCGGTGCCGTCCCGTTCCCGGTCACCGGCCCGTCCTTCCGCCGTCGGGGGCCGCCGCGTCGTGGAACGCGCGGCGCAGGCGGGCGATGCCGTCGCCCTCGCGGCTGGGGTGGACCCGGTTGGTCAGCAGTACGGCGTACCGTCCGGCGGCGGGGTCGATCCACAGGCTGGTGCCGGTGAAGCCGGTGTGGCCGAAGGAGTCCGGACCGAAGGAGTCGCCGACGGGTGAGCCGGCCGGGTCCTGGCCCTGCCAGGCCAGGCAGCGGCGCAGGTTCAGCGCGTCGGTGTGGCGGGCCGTCATCAGTGTGAACGTCTCCGGCCGCAGCAGGGGGCGGGCGCCGGACGCCAGGCAGCGGGCGAGGCGTTCCATGTCGTCGAGGGTCGCGAACAGGCCGGCGTGGCCACAGATCCCGCCCAGCACCACCGCGTTCTCGTCGTGGACCTCGCCGATCACGGTCCGGCCCCGCCACGGGCAGTCCTCGGTGGCCACCGCCCGGGCCCGGCGGGCGGCGTCCGGGGTGAAGAGGGTGTCGGACAGGCCCAGCGGGGCGCACACCAGGTCGTGGACGAGGTGGTCCAGCGGGGTGGCGGCGGCGGCCTCGGCGATCAGCCCGAGCAGGATGAATCCCTGCGAGGAGTACTCGACGGCGGTGCCCGGCGCGGTGCGCGCCGGTGTCCGGCCGATCGCCGCCAGCAGGGCGTCGCGCGTCGGGTGCTCGCGGTACAGCGGGGTTCCGCCGCGCAGGCCGGCGGTGTGCGTCATGAGCTGGCGGACCGTCAGTCCTGCCTTGTCGCCGTCGCGGTAGGCCGGCAGGTGGTCGCCGACGCGGTCGTCCAGGCCGAGGGTGCCCTTTTCGGCGAGCCGCATGACCACGATGCCGACGATCGGTTTGGTGACCGAGGCGAGGTCCCACAGTTCGCGGCCGTCGAGCGGCTCACCGTCCCAGCTGCGGGTGCCGGTCCAGCCCCGGTCGGCGGGTCCGCGCGCGGGGCCGGCCGACCAGGCCGCACCGGAGTAGACGCGCTGCTCGCGGCCCTCGGCGAGCAGCGCGGCGAGGGCGTTCATCCCCGGTCACCGCCGTCCGTCGCGGCGGCGATGCCCGGTGTCCGTTCGCCGAGGCGGGCGCCGATCGTGCGGGCCGCGGCGCGCACGGCCGGGCCGAACAGCGCCACGTTCTCCTCGCCGAGGGTGAACGCCATCCCGTGGATGCCGATCGCGCCCACGACATGCCCCCGGGCATCGCGCACCGGCGCGGCGAGGGACCGTGCGTCGGGTTCGCCGAAGCCGTCGTCGACGGCGTAGCCGAGCCGGGCCGCCTCCCGCACGGCGTCCGCCGCCGGCCCCGCGCCGGGCAGCGCCGGCGCGGGCTCCTCGGCGGGGAGCGCCGAGAGGATCGCCAGCCCCGGCCCGCTGCGGTGCAGCGGGGCCCGGCCGCCGGGGCGGATCCGGGTCCACGACTCCTGTGCCGCGCCGGAGACTTCGAGGTAGACGGCCTCGTCGGCGTCCCGCACCGCGTAGTAGGCGACGTGGCCGGTGTGGCGGCGCAGGTCCGCCAGGAGGGGGCGGGCCAGGCGCAGGGCGGGGTCCGCGTCGAGCGCCGTGGCGGCAAGGCCGAGCAGGCGCGGGCCGGCGCGGTAGGCGCCGCCCTCCTCGGCGGTCACGAAGCCGAACTCGGCGAGGGTCCGCAGGTGGCGGTGGACCGTCGGTTTGGACAGGCCCGCGCTGCGGGCGATCTGTGCGAGCCGCTGGGGTCCGGTCGTCCGCGCGAGGGCCTCCAGCACCTCCATCGCCTTGTCGACCGGGCCCCTGGAGGGCCCCGGTTCGGCGGGCTGGGTGTTGACCAGGTTCGGCATGGCGCTTAGCTTAGCGCAACCGCATTCCATTTTCCGGAACGGACGTGTTGCCCAATGGAACGTTTGCGCCCCAGAGGCCCCGGCCGCGGACAGCCCCCGCGCCGTGCGGTCCTCCGGTACGGCGGCCTGCTGCTGCCCGCCCTCGCCGCGCCCGCCCTGCTCACCGGCTGCGGGGCCGGTACCGCCGCCTCCGCCGGCGACGTCCTGCGGGTCTCCCAGTCCGGGGATCCCAAGACGATGGACCCGCACAAGCAGGGCGACATGACCTCGATGAACGCCCTGATCAACATGTTCGACACGCTCACCACCCACGACCGGGCCAACCGGCTGCGCCCCCGCCTCGCGCTGACCTGGACCGCGACCGACCCGCTGACCTGGCGCTTCACCCTGCGTCCGCACGTCGTCTTCCACAACGGCGAACCCTGCGACGCGCAGGCGGTCCGCTTCAGCATCGAACGCGTCCTGGACCCGGCCACCGAGTCGCCCATCGTCGAGCTGCGCTACGTCAAGAAGGTCACCGTCGTCGACGACCTCACCGTCGACGTCCACACGACGCTGCACGACCCGATCCTGCCCGCCAAGCTGTCCCTGTTCGGCGGGGTCGTCGTCCCCCCGAAGTACATCGGCGAGGCCGGCGCCGCGGGCTTCGCGGAGCACCCCGTCGGCACCGGCGCGTTCAGCTTCGTGCGCTGGCTGCCCGACCAGGAGCTGCGCATGCGGGCCAACCCCCGCTACTGGAACGGGGCTCCGGACGCCGGGCAGCTGGTCTTCCTGCCCGAACCGAACTCCTCGTCCTCGCTCGCCGCCCTCCAGAGCGGCCAGACCGACATCGTCGCCGGCCTGACCCCCGACGCCGCGCAGCAGCTGGACGGCTATCCGGGCGTCACCCTCCAGTCCGCCCCCGGCATCCGCACCGCCTACCTCTCCCTCGACACGCTCGGCGGCGGCCCCCTCGGCGACGCCCGGGTCCGGCAGGCCCTCAACCACGCGGTCGACGTGCCCCTGCTGATCAAGGCGGTGCTCGGCGGCAAGGCGCGCGAGGTGCCCGCGATGATCCCGCACGGCGCCTTCGGCTTCGACGCCTCCCTCAAGCCGTTCAGCCGTTCGGTCGCCACCGCGCGCCGGCTGCTCGCCGAGGCCGGGTACCCGCACGGCTTCAGCACCACGATCACCGCGTCCAACCTCGACTCCGACGTCGCGCAGGCCATCGCCGGCCTGCTCGCCCGGGCCGGCGTCCACGCCTCCGTCGACCTGCTCGACGCCGGCACGTACGCCGACCGCCTCACCTCGGACAACGTGCACGCCCTCGGCCCGATCTACCTGGCCGCCAGCACCGTGTGGACGCTGGACGGCGAGAGCATGCTGCAGTCCAACGTGCGCCACGACCGCCGGCAGAGCCGCTGGCACAACGCCGATGCCGACCGGCTGATCGACGCCGAGGAGCTGTCCGTCGACCCCGCCGACCGGCAGCGCGCCTTCTCCGACCTGCAGCGGCTCATCCTGCGCGAGGCCCCGTTCGTGCCGCTCTACCAGCTCGACAACATCCTCGCCCGCAACGACCGCCCCCGCTGGCAGCCCGGCTCCTCCGGCAACCTCGACATGGCCGACGCGAAGGTGTCCCGATGAGCACGGCTTCCCTCCGGCGCCCCGACGCGCCCACCCCCACCGCCCCCGGCCGCCGACCCTCCGGCCTCCTGCGCGCGGTCCTCAGCCGCCTCGGCAGCGCCCTGCTGGTGCTGCTGTGCACCGCGACGGTCTCGTTCTTCCTCGTGCGGCTGTCCGGCGACCCGGTCAAACTCCTCCTGCCGCCGGACGCGACGGCCCAGCAGGAAGCCGTCCTGCGGCACTCGCTGGGCATGGACCGGCCGCTCTACAGCCAGTACTTCGACTTCCTGCACCGCATCCCCAAGCTCGACTTCGGCACGTCCGTCTTCTACCACCAGCCGGTCGGCCACATCCTGGCCCAGCGGTTGCCCGCCACCCTCGAACTCGCCGCCGGCGCCCTCGTCGTCACCCTCGTCGTCGCGATCCCCGCCGGCGTCATCGCCGCCATGCGCCGTGGCCGCGCCGCCGACCGCACCGTGATGACCGGCGTGCTGCTGGGTCAGTCCACCCCGCCGTTCTGGATCGGCATCCTGCTCATCCTGGTCTTCGCCGTCGGACTGCGCGCCCTGCCCGCCTCCGGCTACGGCACGTTCGCCAACCTCGTACTGCCGTCGATCACCCTCGCCGTCTACTCGGTCGCCGTCGTCGCCCGGCTGCTGCGCTCCTCCCTCATCGACGCGCTCGCCAGCGACCACATCCGCACCGCCCGGGCCCGCGGCCTCGGCCCGCTGAAGACGGTGCTGCGCCACGGCCTGCGCAACGCCTCGCTGCCCGTCGTCACCGTCCTCGGCCTGGAGATCGGCAGCCTGCTGGGCGGCGCGATCCTCACCGAACAGGTCTTCTCCTGGCCGGGCGTCGGCCAGTTGACCGTCGAGGCCATCTCCAACCGCGACTTCCCCCTCGTGCAGGCCACCGTGCTGTTCTTCGCGGCCACCTTCGTGGTCGTCAACCTCCTGGTCGACCTGTCCTACGCCCTCCTCGACCCGCGTGTGCGGAGCCCCCGATGACCCTCGCCACCCCTGCCCCCGCCCCGGCCGGCCGGGCACCGGCCCGCCGCGCGCGCCGCTCCAGCGTGGCGGCAGCCCTGCTGCGCAACCGGCTCGCCCTGACCGCCCTGACCGTCCTGGCCCTGCTGGTGCTCGCCGCGCTCCTCGCGCCGCTCATCGCCCCGGACGACCCCAACGCCCAGAACCTGCTCCAGCGGCTCCAGCCGCCGGCCTGGATGTCCGGCGGCCACGGCGCCCATCTGCTGGGCACCGACGAACTCGGCCGCGACATGCTCTCCCGCGTCATCTACGGCACCCGTGTCTCGCTGCTCGCCGGCTGCGGCGCGGCGCTGCTCGCCGGTACCATCGGCACGCTCGTCGGCCTCGCGGCCGGCTACTTCGGCGGCTGGACCGACCGCCTCCTGATGCGGCTGGCCGACATCCAGCTGGCCTTCCCCGCGATCCTGCTCGCCCTCGCCGTCATCGGCTTCCTCGGCTCCGGCCTGTGGTTCGTGATCCTCGTCCTGGGCCTCACCGGCTGGGTCTCCTACGCCCGCGTCGTACGCTCCGAGGTCCTGTCGCTGCGCACCCGGGACTTCGTCACCGAGGCCCGCGCCATCGGCGTGACCGACCCGGCGATCATCCGCCGCCACCTGCTGCCCAACGTCACAGCCCCGCTGGCCACCATCGGCACCCTGCACGTCGCCGCCGCCATCGTCGCCGAGGCGTCCCTGAGCTACCTGGGCCTGGGCGTGCCGAAGTCCACCCCCACCTGGGGCGGCATGCTCGCCGACGGCCAGCTCTACCTGGGTACCTCATGGTGGCTCGCCGTCTTCCCCGGCCTCGCCCTGATGATCACCTCCCTCGCCGTCAACCTCACCGGCGACGCCCTGCGGGACGTCGCGGACCCGAAGGCCTACCGACGATGACAACTCCCCTCCTCGAAATCGACGACCTGCGGGTCGACTTCCGCCTCGCGGGCGGCACCGTGCACGCCGTACGCGGCGTCAGCCTCGACGTACGGCCCGGGGAGACCCTGGCCGTCGTGGGGGAATCCGGCAGCGGCAAGACCGCCACCGCCCTGTCCGTCCTGCGTCTGAACCCCGAGCCCCCCGCCGTCTACCCGGGCGGCGCCATCCGCTTCGAAGGACGCGACCTGCTGACCCTGCCGGAGCGGGAACTCGGCCGGATCCGCGGCGCCGGGATCGCCATGGTCTTCCAGGACCCGATGACCAGCCTCGACCCCTTGCAGCGGGTCGGCGCCCAGGTCTGCGAGGTGCTGCGGCACCACCAGGGGCTCCCCCGCGCGGCCGCCCGCCGGGCCGCCCTGGAGGCGATGGACGAGGTCGGCATCCCCGACCCCGAACGCCGCTACCGCCAGTATCCGCACGAGCTGTCCGGCGGCCTGCGGCAGCGCGTCATGATCGCCGCCGCCCTCGCCGGCCGCCCCCGCGTGCTGATCGCCGACGAACCCACCACGGCGCTCGACGTCACCGTCCAGCGGCAGATCCTCGACCTCCTGGTGGACTTGCGGGAACGCCACGACATGGCCGTCGTGCTCATCACCCACGACCTCGGCGTCGTCGCCGAGACCGCCGACCGCGTCGTGGTGATGAACGCCGGCCGGATCGTCGAGACCGCCGGCGTCCACGACCTGTTCGCCCGCCCCGCGGACGACTACACCCGCCGCCTGCTGGCGGCCACGCCGCGATTGGAGCGGGCATGACCACGCTGCTCGAAACGCAGGGCCTGCGCAAGGAGTTCGGCGGCCGGCACGGCGGCGTCGCCGTCGACGACGTCACCCTGAGCATCGCGGAGGGCGAGACCCTGGCCCTCGTCGGCGAGTCCGGCTGCGGCAAGACCACCCTGACCCGGCTCCTGCTGCGCCTGCTGGAGCCCACCGCCGGGACGGTCCGCTTCGACGGCGAGGACCTCGCCGCCCTCCCGCCGGCCGCGCTGCGCCGGGTCCGCCGCCAGATGCAGGTGGTCCTCCAGGACCCGTACTCCAGCATGAACCCGCGCATGCGCGTCCACGACATCGTCGCCGAGCCCCTCGTCACCCACGACCCGGCCGCCCGGGGGCGCCGCGGGCGGGCCGCCACCCGCGAACGCGTCGCCGCGCTCCTGGAGTCCGTCGGCCTCGACCCCGCCCTCCAGGACCGCTACCCGCACGAGTTCTCCGGCGGTCAGCGCCAGCGCGTCTCCATCGCCCGGGCCCTCGCCCTGGAACCGCGCCTGGTGGTGCTGGACGAGCCCACCAGCGCGCTCGACGTCTCCGTCCAGGCCCGCGTCCTGGACCTGCTCGCCGAACTCCAGCAGCGCCTTGGCCTGACCTACCTGTTCGTCTCGCACAACCTCGCCGTCGTCGCCCAGGTCGCCGACCGGGTCGCCGTCATGCGGCGCGGCGCCCTCGTCGAGGTCGGTACCGCCGACGACGTCTTCCACCGGCCGCGGCACCCCTACACGCGGGACCTGCTCGACGCCGTGCCCGTGCCCGACCCGGCCCGCGCCCGGCGCCCCGGCACCGGCACCGGTCAGCCCCGCGACCCGGCGGCCGGGAGCGGCCGGTGAACGGTGTGCCCGCCCGGCGGCTACCCCAGCGAGAGCACCAGCCCGGCCCCGCCGAGCAGCGCCACGTCGTCCACCGCCTGCGGGGCCACCAGCACCACCGGCTCCTCGGCGCCCACCGACGCGACGTCAGCCCGCAGCCGGCGCTCGATCAGCGTCCGGAACCGCTCGCCGCCCTCGCGCGCCTCGCCGTGCAGCACGAACAGGCCGGGCGCGAACAACTGCTGCACGTTGACCAGCCCCAGGGCCAGGTTCGCCGCGTACTCGTCCACCACACCCCGGGCCACCGCGTCGTCCCGGCCCACCAGGGCGGCCAGCGTGACGCCCTCGCCGAGGCCGGCGGCCCGCGCCCGCTCCCGCAGCCACCGGGTCGTCGCCACCGCCTTCCAGCAGCCCCGGCCCCCGCAGCTGCACGGGTCGCCGCCGGCGTCCACCGTCATGTGCGCCCCGCTGCGCCCGCCGTGCGGTGCCAGCACCTCACCGTCGTAGAGGATCCCGACGCCCAGCACCTCGCCGGTGGAGACCGACGCGAACGTGCGCCGGCCCCGGCCCGCCCCGAACCAGCGGTCGCCCAGCACCTGGAGGCGTGCCCGGTGCTCCACCCGCACCGGGCGGCCGGTGAGCTGCCCGAGCCGTTCGGCCACCGGGTAGCCGTGCAGCGCGGGCACGTCGTTCACCTCGATGATCAGCCCGGCGGCCGGGTCCACCAGACCCGCGGCCGCCACGCCGATGCCCACCGGCGCGTGGTCGCGGAACAGCGCGGCCGCCCGGGCCAGCGCCGCGTCGATCTCCGGCCGCCCGCCGGCCGCGTCGTACGCCTCCTCGGCGCGCTCCAGCACCCTGCCGGACAGGGTCAGCACCGCCACCCGCACCCGGCCGGGCACCAGATCCACCGCCCCCAGGGTCCGGGCGGCGGGTTGCGGCCGGGGCTCGGGCACCAGGTGCAGGGCAGGACGTTCACGGGCCATGCGCAGACTCTGCCACCTCGAACGGAAGGGAAGTAGCCCTGTGACCCATTCGCGTCTCACCGAGTCGACGTGGCGCGAGGTGCGGGCGGCCGCCGCCTCCTGCATCGCCCTGCTGCCGATCGGCTCCCAGGAACAGCACGCCGGCCACCTGCCCATGGGCACCGACACCCTGCTCGCCGAGGCCGTCGTCGACCGCGCGACCGCGCTGCTCTCCGAGCGGGACGGCGGCCCGGACCTGGTCCGGCTGCCCACCCTGCCGTACGGCCACAGCCCGCACCATCTGTTCGCCGCCGCCGTCACCCTGTCCGCCGCCACCCTGGGCGCGGTCCTCGACGACGTCCTCGACTCCCTCGCCGCGTGCGGCCACCGCCGGATCATGGTGGTCAACGGCCACGGCGGCAACGAGGAGATCATGAAGCTGGCCGTCAAACGGTTCGCGCTGCGCGCCGACGCCACCGTCGCCGCCTGCTCGTACTGGAACGTCACCGACGGCTGCGAGGACGGCGGCCGCCCCGAGGTCACCCCGGGCCACGCCGGCTGGTTCGAGACGTCCCTGATGCTCGCGGCACACCCCGGCCTGGTGCGCTCCCCGGTGCCCGCCCGTGCCCCGGTCGAGCCGCCCCCGCTGTTCGACCGGCCGCCCTACCCCGGCCTGACCGTGGAGCGCCACGGCGAGTGGGAGCGCGTCGGCGGGTCCACCGACGACGCCTCCGGCGCCCGGGCCGACACCGGCCGGCGGCTGCTGGAGGCCCGCGCCCGCGGACTGGCTCTGGCCGTCACGGCGTTCGACGCGGCCACCGGGCCGGGAGGCCCCTCCGCACACCCGAAGCAAGGAGACGCATGAAGATCACGGAAGTGGACGTCCGGGTGGTCAACCTCCCGCTGGTCAACCCCTTCACCAGTTCGTTCGAGACGAAGACCGGCGAGACCCGCACCGTCGTGCGGCTGCGCACCGACTCCGGTGTGGAGGGCTGGGGCGAGACCATGTGGGGGCGGCCCGTCGCCGCGATCGTGCGCTCCCTGGCGAAGGACCTGATCGGCACGAGCCCCTTCGCCCTGGAGGCGTTCCACCGGAAACAGCACATGGTGCCGTTCTTCCACGGCTACCTCGGCTACGCCGCCATCGCCGCGCTCGACGTCGCCTGCTGGGACGTCATGGGCAAGGCCACCGGCCAGTCGGTCACCGACCTGCTGGGCGGACGGGTGCGCGACGAGGTGCCCATCACCGCGCTGATCACCCGCGCCGACGCCCCCGGCGCCGGCCCCGCCGACCTGCCGGCCGCCCTCGCCGAGCACGCCACGCACGTCGTCGCCGAGGGCGGGTTCACCGCCGTCAAGCTCAAGGGCACCCGCGACGTCGCCGGCGACGTCGCCGTCATGCGCGCGCTGCGCGCCGCCCTGCCGGACGCCGACCTGCGGGTGGACCCCAACGCCGCCTGGTCGGTGCCCGACTCCGTCCGCGCGGGCATCGCCCTGGAGGAGCTGGGTCTGGAGTACCTGGAGGACCCCTGCTCCGGCATCGAGGGCATGAGCCAGGTGCGCGCCAAGGTCCGCATCCCGCTGTGCACCAACATGTGCGTCGTGCGGTTCGAGGAGTTCGCGCCCGCGATGCGCCTGAACGCCGTCGACGTCATCCACGGCGACGTCTACAAGTGGGGCGGCATCGCCGCCACCAAGGCACTGGCCGCGCACTGCGAGACGTTCGGCCTGGGCATGAACCTGCACAGCGGCGGGGAACTCGGCATCGCCACCGCCGCCCACCTCGCCGTCGTGGCCAGCACGCCGGTGCTCTCCCGGGCCATCGACAGCATGTACTACCTGCACGCCGACGACATCATCGAGCCCCTGCACCTCGCAGGCGGCCGCCTGCGGGTGCCGGACGGGCCCGGCCTGGGCGTGAGCGTCGACGAGGACAAACTGCGGCACTTCGCCGCCGCCAACGAACGGGACGGAGACCTCACCGGATGACCCGCCACCCCGTCCGCACCGACGACGCCCCGCAGCCGCAGGGCGCCTACAGCCAGGGGGCCGAAGGGGGCGGCCTGCTGTTCACCGCCGGTTTCGGCCCGCAGGACCCCGCCACCGGCGAGGTCGCCCCGACCGCCGGGGAACAGACCGCCCAGGTGCTGCGCAACCTCCGGGCGGTCCTCGCCGAGCGCGGCCTGACCCTGGACGACGTCGTCAAGGTCACCGCCCACCTGCAACACCTCAAACGGGACTTCGCCGCCTACGACGCCGCCTACCGCACCTTCTTCACCGAGCCCCACCCGGTCCGCACGACCGTCGGCTCCGACCTGATGGACATCCTGGTGGAGATCGACGTGGTGGCGGCGCCGCACTGACGCGGGCCCGGTGGGCGCCGGCGGGCGGAGGGCCTCCGGCGCCCCGACGGCCCGGGGCCGCCAGGGGCCGCCAGGGGCCGTCCCCGGGCCGGACGAGGTGCGGGGCGGCCGGCTCCCGGCGCACTTCAGCCGGCGTGGCGCAGCAGGAAGTCCCGGATGCGGCGCATGACGTCCTCCTGGGCGGCGCGGGCGGTCAGGATGTGGCCTTCGCCGGGGTAGAGGGCGAGTTCGTGCGGGAGGCCGTGGACGCGCAGCGCGCGGTGCAGGTACGTGGCCTGCGCCACGGGGACGTTGGTGTCGGCCTCACCGTGCAGGATGAGCACCGGCGCGGTGATGTCCTTCGCGTACCGGACCGGGCTCACCGTGTCGTGCGGGTGCCGGCCGGGGCCGTCCCAGCCGGCGGAGCCGACGAGCGCGGCGTCCTCGCGGCCGAGTTCGCCGACCGCCGACTGCAGGCCCCAGTCGACGATGCCGGCGCCGACGACCGCGGCGCGGAAGCGGTCGGTGCGGGCGGCGGCCCAGGCGGCGAGGTAGCCGCCGTGGCTCCATCCGGCGACGGACAGCCGTGCGGGGTCGGCGGTTCCGTCGGCGACGACGGCGTCCACGCCGGCGAGCACGTCGCCGAGTTCGGCGCCGCCGAGGTCGCCGAGGACCGACGCGGCGAAGGCGGGGCCCCGGCCCTGGCTGCCGCGCGGGTTGGGCAGCAGCACGGCGAAGCCGGCGTCCGCGAACCACTGCGGTGCCAGGTAGGAGTTGAACTGGAGCATGTCCGCGTACCGCCCGTACGGTCCGCCGTGCAGGAGGACGAGCAGCGGGAACGGGCCGTCCCCGCGGGTGCGTCCGGGCGGCAGGACGAGCAGTCCGTCCAGCGCGAGCCCGTCCTCCGCCCGCCACGCCAGCCGTTCCTGCGTGCCCCACACGACGTCCCGGTAGTGCGGGCGGGTGTCGCTGACGCGGGCGAACTCCCCGTCGCGCAGCACGAAGACGTCGTTCGGCCGGTAGCGGTCGCTGATGCGCACCGCGAGCGTGCTCCCGCCGCACGCCAGGGTGGACGCCAGGCCCTGGGTCCGGGCGACGTCGGTGAACTTCCCCGTGGCGGCGTCGAGTTCCCGCACGACGGAGTCCAGGCCCTCGGCGAACACGCCCGCCAGGCCCCGGCCGCGGGCCACGAGTTCCGTCGGGCACGAGGCGGCGTCCGGCACGAGGTCCACCGGAGCCTCGCCGGGCACGACGTCGAAGACCGTCAGTCCGCCCACGGCGGCGGGCGGCGCGGTGGCGATCAGGGCGATGTGCCAGCGCGAGCCGTCGTGCCACCACGCCGGCCGCGAGGCGCCGTGCGGCAGGGCGCCGCAGTCCAGCGCGGTGTCGGCGTCCGGGTCGGCGACGTGCAGGCGGGCGGTGAACGCGCCGGCGTGGTCGGCCGGTTCGTCCCAGCTGACGACCGCCAGCGTCCCGTCCTCCCGCGCGGCGGCGGCGACCACGTGCCGCCCGCCGAGGGCGGTCAGCGGCCGGGGCCCGGCGTCACCGGGCCGGACCACGGCGAGGCGGTCCCCGCCGGCGCCGTCGGTCCCCTTCCACACCCGCACCCCCTCCGGCTCGGGCGCGTCGTCCTCGACGATCAGGGCGTACGATCCGCCGGGCAGCGGCAGGATCTCGCCGATCCAGCCGCCGTACGGGCTCAGCTGCGTGACGGAGCCGTCGAGGCGGACGAGGGAGAGCCGGCCGCCGGCGAGGCAGACGAGCGCGTCGGAGGAGGGCAGCCAGCGGGGCAGGGAGACGCGTTCGGCGAGCGGGTACGGCGCGGCGGAGCCGCCGGCCGGGGCGAGCCACACCGCGGACGGCGGTCCGCCGGGCACCACGCTCCCGACGACGTAGGCGATCCGGTGCCCGTCCGGCGAGACGGCCACCTGCGAGGTGGTCAGACCTTCGTGCAACAACTCACTACTGATGGCGCTCATCGGATCATCGTGACACCGCCGGAACTCCGCCGCGGGCGGAATCCCCGCCTCCCCCGCGTGCGGCACCGGCCCCCCGGCCGACGCGCTCGCCGGGGCGGCTGACGCGGGGACGCCGTCCGGTCCGCCACCGGCGGAGCGGGCGGCGTCCCCGCCGCGGTCGGCGACCGGTCAGATCCGCTCCAGCGTCCAGACCTGGGCCGGGCCGTCCGTGAGGGTCGTCGGCCGGACCGGACCGTCGGGGCGCAGGCCCTCCATGGCGACGTTCGCGCCGCTCAGCAGGCGCAGGTGCCCCCCGCCCGTCGCGACCGGGGCGTACGCCCACATCTGGTTGACGTCACCGACGGTGCAGGTGCGCGCCGCCAGGAAGTCGCGGCCGGCCCACTCCTCGGGCAGGAACGTCAGGCACTCGCCGGGGGCGGCGACGCTGCGGATCGTCCCGTCCATGCCGAGGAGGAACGCCTGTCCCGCCTGGTGGCTGTCGCAGGCCGCCAGCCCGAGGCGGTGCCGCAGCTGCGGGTTGGACTGCACGCTTGCGTCCACCTGGGCGCAGGTGCCGAAGCCGGTGTTCCTGAGCCGGAAGGCCGCGGGGCTGCCGGCCGCGTGCGCCGAGGTGGCCAGCACCGGACCGGCCGCCAGCGCGACGGCCAGGGCCGCCGTGACGCGCCGGACTGCTCGTGTTCCACGCAAGGTGAACTCCTCTCGGGTGGGTGATCGCTACTCCCGAGCCATGCCCCGTCCGCAGCCGCGAGGCGCACCCCGTTGCGCCGAACGGAGACCCCCACACCCCCGATCGGCCCCCGGTGGCGTCCACCCGGTCTACGCAGGCCGCCCGTCCTCCAGGTGGCGACGGGCCGCGGGGAGACAGGATCCGTCGCGGAAATCGTGTTCGCGGCCCCCCGGAGCCGGCCGCCCGCGGGTGCGGCCAGTGGTCGGCGCTGCCTCCGGCCGGGTGCCACCCGGTTCTTCCAGCAGCGGGCACCTGGGCGGGGCTGAGGTCGTGGCGGGAGCGCGGGGTAGCGGGCCGGGTGGCACTGCCTGCTCCGGGCGACGGGGGTGTCGGGGGGACCGCGGGCCGTCGGCCCGCGGTCCAGCCGTGGGACGACCGTGATCGGCGGCTTCCGGCCCCGCAGCGGCCGAGCCCCGGCGGCGGGTCAGTCCTCCCGGTCGGACAGCGGCAGCCTCCCGGCCAGCACGCCTGACGCACCGCGCAGGACCGTCGCCAACCGGGCATCCTCCTGCGGGGTGTACGGGCGGAAGGGAGCCGCGGGGGGAGTGTCGAGGATCCCCAGCAGCCGCAGGGCCGCCTTCGTCGCGGGGACGCCGGGGCGGACGCCGTGGATCGCGGCCAGGCCGTCGAGCGCGGCCTGCCAGCGGCGGGCGGTCGGCAGGTCACCGGCCAGCGCCGCGTCCCGCAGTGCACGGCACGCGGCCGGAGCCAGGTTGGCCAGTCCCGGCGTGATCCCCGCGGCGCCCGCCGCCAGGCCGTCGGCCAGTGCCGCCTCCGCCCCCTGGCTCACCGCGAAGGCCGGGCGCCACGCCGCCGCGCCGATGAAGCGTTCCAGCAGCGCCGGGTCTCCCCCGCTGTCCTTCAACCCCACGCAGTGCTCCGCCTCCGTGAGCCGCTCCACCAGCCCCGGGCTCAGGGGATTGCCGGTGTAGCGCGGGATGTTGTAGGCGGCCCACGGCACGCCGAGCGCATCGACGGACCGGAAGTGGTCGAGGAGTTCGCCGTCGTCGTACCGGAAGTAGTAGGGGGCGTTGACCACCACCGCGTCCGCGCCGCCCGAGGCCGCCTCGCCGGCCCGGCGGAGGGTCTCCCGGGTCGCCGGACCGGAGACGGCCACCAGCACCCGGGCCCGCGCGCCGGCCAGCGTCCGCCACCGGGCACCGACGGCTGCCGTGTACGGCGCGACGTCCCCGGTGTCGACGGCGACGCCCTCGCCGTTGCTCCCGAAGAGCATCAGCGACGTCGTCCCGGCGTCCGCCAGCGACCGCAGCAGCCGGTCCAGGGGGGCGGGATCGGGGCGGCCGCCGGGGTCGAAGGGGGTGACGAGCGGAACGGTCACGCCGGCCAGCAGGTGCGTCACTGGGTCTCTCCGGAGGGTGCTTCGGCGGGCGGGGACGCCGGCCCGGCGCCCAGGTCGAGTGCGAGCGCCGCGGCCAGCAGGGCGCGGGTGTAGGGGTGGCGGGGCGTGCCGAACGTCTCCTCGGTGCCGCCGCACTCCACGACCTCGCCGGCGCGCATCACCACCACGCGGTCGGCGATCTGCCGCACCACCGCCAGGTCGTGCGTGATGAAGACGACGGACAGCCCCAGGGCCGCGCGCAGATCGAGCAGGAGCGCGATGATCTGCGTCTGCACCGAGACGTCCAGCGCGGACACGGCCTCGTCGCACACCAGCAGCCGCGGCCCGGCGGCGATCGCCCGGGCGACGCAGACACGCTGTGCCTGACCGCCGGACATCTCGCCGGCTCGCTTGTCCGCGACTTCCGGCGGCAGCCCGACGCGGGCCAGGAGCTCGCGGGTGGCGGCGCCGTGGCCGGGGCCGGGCAGGGCGTCCGGGTGGGTGCGCCACACTTCGCGCAGCACCGCGCCGGCGGTCATTCGGGGGTTCAGCGACCCCTTCGGGTCCTGGAACACCATCTGCACGGCACGCCGCTGGGCGGGCGGGCGCCGGCGGGTGAGCGGGACGCCGTCGAAGGCGAGCGTGCCGGCGTCGGGGGCGAGCAGGCCGACGAGCATGCGGGCGAGGGTGGACTTGCCGGAACCGGACTCGCCGACGACCGCCACGATCTCGCCCGCGCCGACCTCGAAGCTCGCGTCGCGCACCGCCGGCGCGTTCCGGCCGCGGCGGCCCCGGGCCCGGTAGGTGTGCGCCAGGTCGCGGACGGCCAGTAGTGGCTCAGGCATCGGCGAGCTCCTCGGCGTAGTGGCAGGCGCTGCGCTGTCCATCCGCCACCGGGCGCAGCGCGGGCCGTTCGGTCCGGCAGCGGTCGCGGGCCAGCGGGCAGCGGGGGTGGAAGGCGCAGCCGGCCGGCCGGGCCGCCGGGTCGGGCGGGGTGCCGGTCAGGGGTTCGGGCAGTGCGGTCCGGGCGCGCGCGGACGGGATGTTGCGGACCAGGGCGGCGGTGTAGGGGTGGCGCGGTGCGGCGAGCACGGTGGCGGCCGGTCCGGACTCGACGACGCGCCCGGCGTACATGACCGCGAGGTCGTGGGCGACGCGGGCCATCACGCGCAGGTCGTGGCTGACCAGCAGCATGCTCAGTTCCTCCTCGCGCCGCAGCCGGCCGAGCAGGTCCAGGACCCGGGCCTGGACGGTGACGTCCAGTGCGGTGGTGGGCTCGTCGGCGAGCAGCAGCCGGGGGCCGCCGGCCAGGGCGAGGGCGATGAGGACGCGTTGCCGCTGGCCGCCGGAGAGCTGGTGGGGGTAGGCGCCCGCCTTGTGTTCCGGGTCGGGGATCTCCACCCGGCGCATGAGGTCGAGGGCGGTGGCGGCGGCCTGCCGGGCGGACAGGCCCTTGCGGACGCGGAGGATCTCGCCGATCTGCCGGCCGACGGGTGTGCGCGGGTTGAGGGCGGCGAGGGCGTCCTGGAAGACCATGGCGACACCGGTGCCGCGGACCGACCGGCGCAGCCGTTCGTCCGCGGTGCGCAGGTCGGTGCCGGCGGCGCCGGGAACGTCGAGCAGCACGCAGCCGGCGGTGGCGCGCAGGCCGGGCGGGAGGAGTCCGATGATCGCCATGGAGGTGACGGACTTGCCGCTGCCGGACTCGCCGACCAGCCCGAGGGTGGTGCCGCGCCGCACGGTCAGGCCGACGTCGTCGAGGACGCGCACGCCGTCGGGCGTCTGCACGGTGAGGGCGGAGACCCGCAGCAGCGGGCCGGCGCCGGCGTCGGACGGGGTGGCCGCTGTCATCAGGAGACCTTCACTCCGGCGAACGACGGCTGGTAGTCGGAGGAGGGGGTCAGGCCGGTGACGCCGGAGGTCCAGGAGTAGGTGATCCGGACGTCCATGGGGAACATGCCGACCGCGCGGGACCAGATGGTCCGCTCGGCGCGGCCGTAGAGGGCGGCGCGGGCGGCGGGGTCGGCGGTGGCGGCCGCCCGGGTCAGGGTGGCGTCGAGGGCGTGGTCGCAGTAGCCGGTGCGGTGGGCGGCGCAGGTGTAGAGCCGGCCGAGGACGTAGTCGGCGTCGCCGGTGGCGTCGGAGAGCGACTGGAGGTTGATGTCCCACTTCATGCCGAGCAGGTCGGAGAGGTAGACCGCCTTCTCCTTCTCGGTGGGGACGACCTTGACGCCGATCTTGGCGTAGTCGGAGGCGACGGCCTGGGCGAACTGGGTGAATTCGTCACCGCTGTAGGCGAGTTGGTAGGATCTGCCGAAGTCGAACCCGGCCGCCTTGAGGCCGGCCCGGGCGGCGGCGGGGTCGTAGGGGTAGGGGTCCTGGGCGGCGTAGCCGGCGATGGTGGAGGACAGCGGGGCCCTGGCGGCCGCACCGGTCGCCGGGTAGAGGGACTTGATGATCGACGCGTAGTCCACGGCCTTCCACATCGCCTGCCGGACGGCGGCGCTGCGGAAGGCGGGGCGGCCGGAGTTGAACCACATCGTGTACTGGGCGTCGCTCGGCACGGTCCGGGTGACGACGCCCTTGTGGGAGGCGAGTTGGGCGACCTGGTCGTCGGGAAGGGCCCAGGTGGCCTGGATCTCGCCGGTCTTGAGGGCGGTGATCCGGGCGGAGATGTTGCTGATGAACTTGATGGTCAGCTTCTTCAGCGACGGTTGGGCCCCCCAGTACTTCGGGTTGGGCACCAGGGTGAGGCTCTGGCCGGGGGTGAACGCGGACACCTCGAAGGGCCCGCTGCCGACGGGCTTGCCGAAGAAGCCGGCCCGTCCGACCTCGGCGGCCGGGAGCACGGACAGGGTGCTGGCCTTGCTCAGGAGCGCGCCCTGCGGGTCCTTCGAGGTGAAGACCACGGTGTCCGCGGCGGGCGCGCTGACGGTGATGCCGCTCCACAGCGCTGCCAGTGGTCCGCCGAGCCCGGCCTCCCGGGCCACGGATGCCTTGACGTCGGTGGCGGTGAGGGGTTTGCCGTCGGAGAAGGTGAGCGATCCGCGCAGCCGGAAGGTCCAGACCCGGCCGCCGGCGGTGGCGTGCCAGGAGGTGGCAAGGGCCGGGGTGAAGGAGGTGCCGGCGCGGACCACGAGCGAGCTGTAGATCTGCTTGGCGGCCAGCAGGGTGCCGTTGTCCGCGGCCAGGGTGCCCTGCGGGTCGAGACCGGTGATGCGGTACGGGCCGGCGACGGTCAGCGCCCCCGGCGTGCCGGAGTCCGCGGTGCCGGAGGCGCAGCCGGACAGGGCGGCGGCGGAGAGGGCGAGGGTCGCTGTCACGGCGGCCGCGCGGCGGGTGAGGAGGTGAGTCACGGTGGTACCCCGATCTGCGGGAGAGGGACGGTTCATCGGGTGCGCCGCCGGCGGCCGCCCGGGTCGGTCAGCTGGTCGCCGACGATGCCGATGGCCACGGCGAGGACGACGAGGGCCAGGCCCGGCAGGGTGGAGATCCACCAGGCGGTGTCGAGGTAGTCCTGACCCGCGGCGATGGTCTGCCCCCAGGAGACGCTGGAGGGTGCCAGACCGACCCCGAGGAAGCTCAGGCCGGCCTCGCTGACGATGATCAGGGAGAACTCCAGGGTGGCCACGGCGACCGCGGGGCCCACCAGGAACGGCAGGACGTGCCGGGTGATCACCTGCCGCACCGGCACTCCGGTCACGCGGGCCGCCGCCACCCAGTCGCGTTCGCGGATCGAGAGCGTGGAGGCGCGGGCGACCCGGGCGAACGGGATCCAGCGGGTGACCGCCAGCGCGAACACCACGTTGGGCACGGTGTGGCCGAACAGGCCGGCGATGACGATGGCGAGCAGGATGGCGGGGAACGCCAGCTGGATGTCGACGACGCGCATGACCACCGCGTCCAGCGGGCCGCGCAGGTAGCCGCTGACGGTGCCGACCAGCAGGCCGAACGCCCCGGCGCCCAGTGCGGCGGCGAGGCCGACGACGAGCGACGTGCGGGCGCCGGCGACGAGCTGGCCGGCCATGTCCCGGCCGACCGCGTCGGTGCCCAGCCACGCGGTCCCGCCGCCGTCCAGGTGCGAGCCGGGTGCCAGCAGCCGGTCCGGCAGCCGGGTCTGCACCGGGCTGTAGTGCACGAACAGCGGTCCGAGAGCCGCCACGGCGACGTACACGCCGATGACGGCCAGCGCCAGCGCCGTGCCCCAGCGGCGCCCCGGCGGGCGGGCGGCGGGGGCGGCCGCCGGGCGGGGGCCGGATTCCACGGATGCGGTCGTCATCTCAGGCTCCCGTCCGGATTCGCGGGTCGAGCCGCAGGTACAGCAGGTCGACGCAGAGGTTGAGGACGACGACGATCAGCGCGATCAGCAGCGCGGCCGCCTGCACCACGTCGTAGTCGCGGTTGCCGACCGCCTGCACGAGCAGGGAGCCGATGCCGGGCCAGGAGAAGACGTTCTCCACCACGACGTCCCCGCCGATCAGCGCGCCGACCTGGAGGCCGACGACGGTCACCACCGGCAGCAGCGAGTTGCCCAGGACGTGGCCGAAGAGCACCCGGCGTTCGCTGATGCCCTTCGACCGGGCCGTCATGACGTAGGCGTCGCCGACCGCCGCCGCCACACCGCTGCGGGTCAGGCGGGCCACGATGGCGACGAAGGGCAGCGCGAGGGTGGCCGCCGGCAGCACCAGGTGGGCGGGGCCGCCCGCGCCCGCGCTCGGCAGCAGTCCCAGCACCCCGCTGAACAGCAGGATGAACATGATCCCGGCCCAGAAGTTCGGCAGCGCCTGCAGCCCCAGCGTCGCTCCCGAGAGCACCCGGTCCGACCGCGAGCCGGGGCGCCGGCCGGCCAGTGTGCCCAGCGGGATCCCCAGCGCCACGGCGGCCACCGTCGCGGTCGCGATCAGCTCCAGGGTGGCGCCGGTGCGGCTGAGCACCGCCGCCATGGCCGGCTGCTGCAGCGTCGTGGAGGTGCCGAAGTCGAGGCGTACCGCGTCGCGCAGGTAGTCGAGGTACTGCGTTGCCAGCGAGTGGTTCAGGCCCAGCGCGGCCCGTTCGGCGGCCAGCTGGGCGGACGTGGCGTTGGGCCCCACCACGATGAGCGCCGGGTCGCCGGGCGCCACCCGCACCAGCAGGAACATCACCGTGACGGCACCCCACAGTACGAGCACCCCCACGGCGAGTCGGCGCAGCGCCACCTGGCCCATCAGTAGCCCCGTACCTGGGGAAAGACCAACTCCAGGCCGTCGCGCACCAGTTCGAGCTGGAAGTCGGCCAGCAGCGCGGGGTCCTCGGCGACCGCGTGCGGCGCCGAGCGGTGCGTCACGCAGCGGGCCGCCAGCGCTCCGGCGACCTCGCCGACGTTCCACTCGACCGGGTGCAGCCGGTAGCAGCCGTTGGTGATGTGCGTGGTCCCGATGTTCTTGCCCGCCGGCAACAGGTTCTCCATCCGCCGCGGCAGCAGCGCGCCCAACGGGATCTGGAACGGGCACGACCCCACGTCGATGTAGTTGTCCCCGCCGGTCGAGGGGTGCAGGTCGATGCGGTACATGCCGACGCCCACCGAGTCGGGGTACTCCACCGCGCCCGCCGAGCCGCGCACCTCCAGCGACAGGTCCTGCTCGACGACCGTGCGGCGTGCCAGGATCCGCCGCGACTCACGCACGTACGGCGTCTTCGCCAGGCCGTCAGCGGTGCCCAGCACGTCGCCGCGCAGCCGCAGGCCGGGCCAGCCGGTGCCGCCGTCCCGCCGGGGCGCCTGCGTCTGGAGCCAGTACAGCATCGACAGGCTGAGCGACCGCGCCCCCCGCAGGTGGCGCCGCACCTGCGCCGGGTCGCCGATGACCGGGCCCTCGAAGTAGTCCGTCATCGGCCAGTTGACCAGGCTGATGTCGGAGGCGGCGAAGCCCGCCGGGTACAGCCGCCGGGAGAAGATCCGGCGGAACGCCCAGAGCTCCCGGTCCCCGGGGTCCTTGCTCTGGTCGGCGACCACCGGCTCGTCGGTGACCGGCGCGTCCGGTTCGAAGGTGCGGGTGGTCTCCCGCAGTGTGCGCGGGTCGGGGGCCCGCAGCCCCAGCATCCGGCCCGGCCAGAACGCGGGCCGGCGGTCGCGCCAGAACGCGTAGTCCTGCGGGCGGTCGATGGTGTGGTCCTCGCCCGGCCGGTGCTCGACGGCGAAGCAGTGCGAGATCGCCTGCATGTTGTCCGGCTGCGCCTCGTCCGGCGCGTGCGGTTCGCCGGTCTCGCGCGCCGACTCGAAGCCGGTCACGAACTCCGTACCGGTCAGCGGCAGCAGCTCGCCCAGCTCGGTGGCGTCCAGTACGTAGGCCGCCGCCACGTGCACCGACCCGCCGTCCGGGCGCCGGAAGGTCACCCCCAGTACCCGGTCGCCGTCGACGTCGGCCGCGACCGGCGCGTGCTCCATCAGGACGGTCAGGAGTCCGCCGGACCGGTAGGGCGCCAGCATCGCCTCGATCACCGCGACCGCCACCCGCGGCTCGTGGGTCAGCGCGGAGACCCGGCCCTCGCCCGGGTTGAGGTACCGCTGCGCGAGCGCCGCCGGGGTCAACGGGTAGTGCTGCCGGTAGTACGAACGGATGCCCTCGCGCAGCTGCCGGTACGTCGCGGTGCAGCCGAACTGCTCGATCCAGCGGTGCTCGTCCGGCGGCACCGCCTGGCTGGTCAGCTGTCCGCCGAGCCAGTCGCCCTCGTCCGTCAGCACCACCCGGCAGCCGCGGCGCAGCGCCGCCAGTGCCGCCGCCACCCCGCCCAGGCCGCCGCCCGCGACGAGGATCTGCGTGCTCATCTGCGTCTCGGTCACCGGACCGCCTCGCCATCTGCGGAGTCCGCCGTAACGGCCGCCGGGCGGCGGGCCGGCGCCGCGACCGTGGAGCCGGCGACCGTACGGCACGGCACGCTCAGCGCGCGGGGGGACTCCTCGGCACCGTCGAGCTGGGCTATCAGCAGGCGGGTGGCCGCAGCGCCCATCTCCTGGCGGGGTACGTGGAACCCGGACCAGCCGGGGTCGGGGCTGCTGGCCCCGGTGGAGTCGCCGAGCACTGCGACGCTCAGGTCCTCCGGTATGCGCAGGGACCGTTCGCGGCACACCGCGCGCAGGTACTCGGCCAGCTGCTGCTGCTCGACCAGGAGCGCCGTGACGCCGGATTCGGCGGCGTCGTCCAGCAGCCGGGCCGCGTCGTCCGCCCGGTCGACGTTCCACAGCGGGGACGCCGCGCTGCTCAGCCGCGCCGCGCGGGCGGCGTCGCGGAAGCCCTCCAGGCGGTCGAGTCCCGGCTGCCCGACGTCCGGGCCGAACCGCACGTAGGCGATCCGGCGGTGGCCCAGCCCCAGCAGCCGGCCCGCGACCTCGGCGGTCGCCGTCGCGTAGTCGGCCGCCACGTGTGAGATGCCGCGGCCGGGCAGTTCGCGGTGGCCGATGTAGACGAACGGGTAGCCCATGTCCGCCAGCCGGCCGATCGCCTCCATGTCCGGCGTGCGGCCCAGCAGCAGGGCACCGTCGGCCAGCTCCAGCCGGGTCGCGCCGCCGTTGAACACCCGGCGGTTCCCGCCGCCGCTGGTGAACATCAGCAGGTCGTACCCCTGTCGTTCGGCCTCCTCCTCGACGCCGAGCAGGAAGGGGAAGTAGAAGTCCCCGCCGTGGAGCGGGAAGACCTGCTCGAAGGTGTGGATGCCCAGGATCCTGTTGCGCCCGCCCGCCAGCACCCGCGCCACCGGGTTGGCCACGTAACCGAGCCGTTCCAACACCGCGCGGACCTTCTCCCGGGTGGCCGAGGTCAGCTCGTCGTCCCGTCCGTTGAGCACCAGGGAGACCGTCGCCTGGCTGACGCCGGCGATGCGCGCGATCTCCGTCTGGGTGGGCCGGCGCCGGGGGACCGACGGGTTCTCGGGAGGAGTCATCCGATTCCTTATGGGCATTAGACCGAACTTCCGATCACGGGTCGAACGTAGACCGCAATGCTTGACTCAGCGTGAGGTGCCTGTCAAGAGCCCTGAGTCGATCCGCGACAGGAAACCCCACGTCTAATAGCCATTAGTGACCTTCGCAGGCCATGCGCCGGGACATCGCGAAGAGTTACCGGCCAACCCCTTGACACCGCCGGTGGCACGGGGTCAGGGTGCCGGTCCGTACCACGGAACACGTCAACGACGTTCTAATGCACATTAGATGGCGGGTCGCCTCCGGGCTCCGCCCGACGGACGGATCGGACATGGCACCTCAGCACGTACGACAGGCGGCGCCCTTGCGGCGCCGCACTCTGCTCGCCGCGGCCGGCGGCACCGCCGCCGTGCTCTGCGGCGCCCGCGCCGCCGGCGCCGCCCCCGCCCCGCCGCCGGCCGGCGGGACGCTCACCGAGTCGGTGGTCTGGGCGGCCGGCGAGGACGGGGTCGCCGAGCACTTCGTCTACGGCTTCGGCGTCACCCCGCGCGGCACGGTCCTGGCCTTCAGCGAGGCGCGGATCGCGACCGCCGACGCCGGCGCCCACCACCTGGTGGCCAAGCGCAGCACCGACGGCGGCATGACGTGGGACGCCTCCACGGTGCTGGAGTCCGGCGCGGACGGCTCCTGCTGGGCCAACCCGGCCGTCGTCGTCGATCCGGCCACCGGCCGCACGACGGTCTTCTACGTCCTCAACTCCGGCAACGCCTCCACCCGGGTCTTCTTCCGCACCAGCCGCGACGAGGGGACCACCTGGTCCGAACGCACCGAGATCACCGGTCTGTTCGACGGCAGTCCGGCCGGCTGGACCTTCCACATGCCCGGCCCCGGCCACGGCATCGCCCTGCACGACGGCCGCCTGGTGCTGCAACTGTGGCACCGCAAGGACGTCACCGTACCGGTCGCGCTGCGCGCCTACGGGGTCAGCGTCATCACCAGCGACGACCACGGCCACACCTGGACCGCGGGGGGCACTGTCCCCGTCGACCCCGCCTACCCGGTGAACGAGTCCCGCATCGTCGAACGGGCCGACGGCACCCTGCTGATGAACGGCCGCTACTCCTCCGGCGGCGTCCACCCCCGCATCACCGCCGTCAGCACCGACCGCGGCGCCTCCTGGTCGCCCCCGGCCTTCACCTCCGCCGTGCGGCCGTACACCGCCGTCGACTCCAGCCTGGCCCGGCTGTCCGGCGGCCGGGGCCGGCCCGGTCCCTCCCGCCTGCTCTTCAGCCGGCCGGACAGCACGACCTCCCGCAGCAACCTCAGCGTCGGTGTCAGCTACGACGAGGGACTGAGCTTCCCCTTCGGCGCGGTGGTCACGCCCGGACCGGCCAGCTACTCCGACCTCGCCCACCTCACCGACGGCACGATCCTGCTCCTGTACGGCAAGGGCCTCACCGCGTCCCGGGCCATCGACCACGTCGCCGTCGCCCGCTTCGGCCTGGAGTGGCTGACCCAGGGCCACGACAGCGTCCACACCGGCCCCGACCTGCGTGAATTCCGTTACGAAGCCGAACGTGCCCCGGTCGGGGCGGTGGCCGGCGCCGGCGCCCCGATACGCGTCGCCGACCCGAACGCCTCCGGCGGCCGCCTCCTGCTCCTCCCGGCCGCCACGGCCGGCGCGAGCCTCACGCTCCGGCTGACCGTGCCGCGCTCCGGACGGTACGCGGTCGCCGTCCGCTGCCGCCAGAGCCCGCACGGACCGACGCTGGCCCTCTCCCTCGACGGTCAACCGCTCGGCCCGGCCTTCAGCACCCTCCTCGCCGACGGCACCGGGTTCGCCGAATTCCCGTGCGGCAGCGCCGGGTTCGACCGTCCCGGCCCGTACCGCGTCACCCTCACCGTGGTCGCCCCCGCCGCGGGGGCCGACACCGCCGACGTCGCCGTGGACTACGTGGCACTGCGCTCGTACGGCGGCGCCACGGACCCCGGCACCACGGAGGCCGTCCCGGGGGCGTGAGGACGCCGGCCGCACGGAGGCCCGGTGGGCCCGTGACCCGGTCCGCCGAGCGGCCCGGCAGGCTTGCGTCGGCCACCCGTCCCTGACCGGTGTGCCGGCCTTCACGGCGGGCTGCGACCAGGCGCCCCGGCGACACGGCGACACGGGCCTGGACGGCCGGCCCGCGTGGCTGACGGCGAACCACCGGGCGGGCGGCAACCTCGTCCGGGAAACCCGGGTCCGACCGGCGGCTCTGCCGGGCCTGAAGGCCGGACACGACCTCGCCCCGGAGCAGGAGGCGCACGTCCTCACGGTGCTCTTCGAACCGCTCGACGCGTTCCTCGCCGGGCGGGAGGAGCACCGGGGCCCCGTCGTGGCGCCACCGTCCGGCACCGGCAGCCGTCGGCGAGGGCGACGGCTGCCGGTGCCAGGGGCGTCCGGGGCCGGTTCCGGGCATCCGGAGCCGGCGCCCGGTGGGAGAACGCAGGGCGCGGGGGCGCTGGGGCTCCAGGGCCGCTGTCCGAGACCCCACGGTCGCCGCGGCGGACGGAGCCCGGCAGGGCCCTCGGGAAGCCCGCGCGTCCACGCCCCGGATCCGGCGACGGCGGGCCGTGGGCGGCGCGGGCAGGCGCCTCGGCGGGGAGCACCGCACCGTGACGAGTCCGCGACCGACCGTCCTTCGTGATGCCCGCGTGCGCGCACAAGCCCTCACCGCGGGCGACGACACGCTCCTTCCCGCGTGAGCCCGGCAACAGGAGCCACGTCACATACGAAACGAAATAGTGCCCGCCACCCCCATCACGCATTGCCGCGAAGGCGTGGCAAGCGGCCGGGAATCCAGATCCACGGAATGCAGCGGGCTCATTACGAACCGGGATCGTACGTCACACGATTGCTTCCGGATTCCCGGATCGCTAACGATGGGCGAGCCGCAGGGCGCTGTGCTGCAACACAGCGGATTGCCACGAGGCCCCTGCGACCCGACTGGATAGGACACGAATTCTCATGCCCATTCCCGCCGCCCTGAACCGTGCCGGCCGCAAAGTCACCGACCGGACCGCCCGCATGACCCGCAAGCAGAAGTTCTCCGCCGCCGCGATCACCGTCGCGGGCGCCTCCGTCCTCGTCGGCGCGGTCGCCCCGAGTGCCGCCGCCGTCACCGCCTCGCCGGCTGCGCACGCCGGCGTCACCACCGTCGCCCACAAGACCGCCGCACTGCCGACCGCCCCGGGCGCGAAGAAGGCGGACGTCGGCATCCGTCTGCTCGACACCGCCGGCACCGCGGCGAAGAGGACCCACACCACGCACGCCACGGCGCACGCCGAGCACCGCACCGTGAAGGTCAAGGTCAGGCCGGCCGCCGACGTCGTCTCCGAGGGACACAGCCTGGACGGCTGGATACGCCAGGCGCTGTCGGTCATGCACCAGCACCACATCCCCGGCAGCTTCGAAGGCATCAAGAAGAACGCCCTGCGCGAATCCAGCGGCAACCCCCACGCCATCAACAACTGGGACATCAACGCGCAGAAGGGCATCCCCTCCAAGGGCCTCCTCCAGGTCATCCCCCCGACCTTCGCCACCTACCACGTCGCCGGCACCTCCAAGAACATCTACGACCCCGTCGCCAACATCGTCGCCGCCTGCAACTACGCCGCACACCGCTACGGCTCCATGGACAACGTCGACTCCGCATACTGATCCCGGGATTCACCCGCCCCGTGAAATCCGGGAGGAAACGCCGGCCCGGCAGGCATGTGCCTGCCGGGCCGGCGTTATCCATGACGGACGCGGGTCGCTCTCTTTCATGTTCCTGGGGCCGGGCTGGGCGTTTCAGCCGCTGGTCCCGATCACTTGCTCATCGGGGACCGGCCAGGGCGCGAGACCTGGGTCCGGCCCGCTGCCGGCCTCCGCACCCGGATCCGCCGGCCGGCGGTGCGGTCAGGCGCCGCCGCTGCCGTTCCGTCCCGTGTGCCTGCCGCCACCCGTCCGCGGACCGGCCGCTCCGGACGGCGGGTACGCGGGCGGGAGCGGTGGGGTGGCGGTGCCGGGCACGGACTGCCGGACGGGGGCGGCCGGTGGGGTCGGTGCGGGCCCCGTCGCCGGCGGCCGGGCCGGGGCCGTGTGCGACGCCCCCGTCGTGCCGATGCCGGCGGCGGCCCGCACGGCGGCGGTGACGGCCGCGCGCAGCCCGGCCGCGGCGACCTGCCGCTTGCGCGGTCGGCGGGAGCGCTCGGGCAGGGCGTGCAGCGTGGGCGGGCCGAAGAGGCCGGGGGGCGGTGGACCGGGGGCGGGGAGCGGTGCGGCGGGGGGCATGCGGCCGGGCTCCGCGGTTCCGGCGGGCGGCGGCCCGGGAGGGGTGGCCGGCGGCCCGGCGGCGTCGCCGGCCGGGGCGAGCCACCGGGTGACGCCGCCGGCGGTGGGACGCCGGCCCGGTTCCTTGGCCAGCAGCCCCATCACGAGGCCGGCGAGGGGTTCGGGGACGTCGGCGCGGTGCTCGCGCGGGTCCGGGGGCGGGGCCTCGACGTGCTGGGCGAGGACGGCGGCGGCGTTGGCACCGGTGAACGGCGGCCGGCCGGTGAGCAGTTCGTGCAGGACGCAGCCGAGCGCGTACATGTCGGCGGCGGGCTCGGCGGTGCGGCCGAGGGCGCGTTCGGGCGACATGTAGGTGGCCGATCCGATGACCATACCGGTGCCGGTGAGCCCGGAGGCGCTGTCGTTGACGAACTGGGCGATGCCGAAGTCGCTGATCTTGAGCACGCAGCCGGAGGTGAGCATGAGGTTGGCGGGCTTGATGTCGCGGTGCACGATCCCCGCCCGGTGCGCGGCGGCCAGTCCGGCGGCGGCCTGCCCGCCGATCCGGGTCACGTCGCCGAGGGCGAGCCGGCGCAGCGCGGCGACCTCGGTTTCGAGCGTGTGCCCGTCGACGTACTCCATCACCATGAACGGCCGGTCCCCGACGGTGCCGAAGTCGTAGACGGCGACGGTGTTGGGGTGGCACAGGCTCCCGGCGATCCGTGCCTCGTCGGCGAACCGGCGAACCGCCCGGTCGTCGCCGGCCGTACCGGTCATCAGCTTGACCGCCACCCGCCGGCCCAGCACCTGGTCGGTGGCTCTCCAGACCTCGCCCATCCCACCGCGGCCCAGCATCTCCTCCAGCCGGTACCGGTCCCTGATCAGCACGTTCCGCCCCCGTTCTCCCTGCGATCCCCCGGGAGTCTCGCACGCGGCCGGGGGCCGGCCGGACCACCCGGACACGCCCCGAAAGGCATTCTTCCGCCCGGAACGCCTGCGCGGACCCGCCCCGGCCGGCCGTGGTGCTCCTCAACCCCGCGCGGCCGTGCGGTCCGGCGCCGGGCGCTGCGGGGGGGCGTGGACGGGCGCGCCAGGGCCGCGGACCCTGGGGGGGCGTGGCCGTGGCGGGTCAGGGACGGAAGCCGTCGATGGCGAGGTCCATCAGGCGCCGGGACTGGGCCGCGCCGGCGGCGTCGCCCGGGGTGCGCCACAGGCAGCTCATCAGCATGATGACGTCGACCGGGTCGATGCCGGGGCGGATCTCGCCGGCCCGTTCGCACGCGTCGAGGAGCCCGCCGACCGCGGCGGTGACCGGCGGCCACGAGGCGCTGACGACCTCCTGCGCGGCGGCGGAGTGCAGCGCCTCGCCGAGGCCGTGCTTGATGCGCACGTAGGAGGTGAGGGTGGTGAACCAGGCCCGCAGGGCGTCCAGCGGCGGGTGGGCGGCGAGGACGTCCGGCACCGAGCCGACGAGGCGGGCGATGTCGTTCTGGTGGACCGCCAGCAGCAGTGCGTCGCGCGTGGGGAAGTGCCGGTAGAGCGTGCCCGGGCCGACGCCCGCGCGCTTGGCGATCGAGTTCAGCGAGGCGTCCGGCGACTCGGCGAGCGTGTCGTGGGCGACGCGGAGGATGTGCTCACGGTTCCTCAGCGCGTCGGAGCGCTGCGGGGCGGCGTCGGTCACGGGGCCTCCAGGTGGTGCGGGTCACGTCCACTTGCCATCCGGAGAACTCTCCGTTAATGTCGGCGGAGTGAGCCGGAGAGCTCTCCGCTTGCTTCTACCTCCCACTGTAGGAGCCCCCGTGCGCTACATCAAACTCGGCCGGACCGGCCTGGACGTCTCCCCCGTCGCCATCGGCGCCATGACCTACGGACAGCCCGACCGCGGCCACCCCTCCTGGTCCCTGGACGAGAACGCCAGCCGCCCGCTGATCCAGCACGCCCTGGAGTCGGGGATCAACTTCTTCGACACCGCCAACATGTACTCCTACGGATCCAGCGAGGAGATCCTCGGCCGCGCCCTGAAGGACTTCGCCGACCGCGACGAGGTGGTCATCACCACGAAGGTCCGGCACGCGATGCGCCCAGGACCCAACGGCGGCGGCCTGTCCCGCAAGGCCGTCACCACCGCGCTCGACGCCAGCCTGCGCCGCCTCGGCACCGACTACGTCGACGTGTACATGATCCACCGCAACGACCGGGCGACACCGCTGGAGGAGACGCTGGAGACCCTGCACGACGTCGTGAAGGCCGGCAAGGTGCGCTACCTGGGCGCCTCCTCGATGCACGCCTACGAATTCGCCAAGGCCCTGCACCTGCAGGAACGCAACGGCTGGGCGAAGTTCGCCACCCTCCAGGACCACTACAACCTGCTGGCCCGCGAGGAGGAGCGCGAGATGCTCCCGCTCTGCGCCGACGAGGGCGTCGGCACCATGGTGTGGAGCCCGCTCGCCCGCGGCCGCCTCGCCCGCCCCTTCGACCAGGCCGGCGCCGGCGAACGCGCCGCCACCGACGGCTGGTACGCCGACACGCTCTACAAGGCCAACGCCGACAGCGACCGGCGCATCCTCGACGAGGTCGGCGCGATCGCCGACGCCCGAGGCGTCTCCCGCGCGCAGATCGCCCTCGCGTGGCTGCACCGCAACCCCGTGGTCGCCGCCCCGGTGGTCGGCGCCCGCACCGTCCAGCAGATCGACGACGCCGTCGCCTCCCTCGACCTCGGCCTCACCGACGAGGAGGCCGCCCGGCTGGAGCGCCCTTACACCCCCCGCCACGACTTCCAGGGCGTCTCCGACGAACGCGAACTGGAACGCATCAAGGCGAACATCCCCGGCTACGCCAACCACTGACCGCACCGGCCGGCCCCGCGGGCCCCGAGGAGGGCGGCTCCGGCCGGGAGCCTCCCCGCCCGCGGGTACGGCACGGGGGCGCCCCGCCCCCTGCGGCGAACACCCGGGAGGGCGACCTCGTTCGGGGTGCGTTGCGACGCGGCGGTAGCCTTCTTCACCATGACGCGCGTGTGGATCCTGCTGATACTGATGACGCTGTGCGGCGCGGCCGTCGCGGCCGGACAGATCTCCGAGGGGAACGTCGGCGCGGGCGCGACGCTCCTGCTGGTGTTCCTGGCGCTCGCGGGCGTGAGTTCGCCCCTGCTCTTCCCGAGGTCGATCGACGCCGGGGAGGCACAGCGGCGCAGCGCGGTCGACGGCCGGCCCGTCGTCTTCTGGCGTCCGGGCTGCGCGTACTGCATACGGTTGCGCGTCCGGCTGGGCCGCGACGGCCGCCGGGCGCACTGGGTCAACATCTGGCGCGACCCGGCGGCGGCCGCAGCGGTGCGGGCGGTCAACGACGGCAACGAGACCGTGCCGACCGTCTTCGTGGCGGGCCGGCCGCACACCAACCCCGATCCCGCATGGCTGCGCGCACAGCTCTCCCCTCCCGCGTGATCCTCCCCGCACACCGGTGACGCGGTCGGCGTCGACGCGGTTGCCGCCGGCGTCAGCCCATACGGACTGGTCACCGCCCCGTGCCCGCCGGCGCGCGGGGCGACCTTCCGCCCGGGCGGCCGTCCTCGAACGCGCACCCGATCAAAATTCACAACTGCAGCACATGTTCAGCACATTGACGCGACGTCAGCCATCGCTTACGGTCACCGAAATGTCGTGCCCGCGCCGGGATGACCGTTTGGCGGCGGTGGTGTCGTCGATGCCCGCTGTCCGGTTCCGGCTCCTGAGGAACGTCACGGGGAGACGATGTGAACGCAGAAACCGTACACGAGTTGGCCATGGCGGTGGCGGTCGGGGTGACCGAGGCGATGGCGTCGAAGACGTGGGAGAGCGTGCGGGACCGGGTGGCGCGGGTGCTGGGGCGGGGGGACGAGACGCGGGCGCGGAGCCGGGCGGTACGGCTGGACGGGCGGCGGGCGGAGGTCGCGCAGGCGCGGCGGAGCGGGGACGGGGAGCGGGTGCGGGCGCTGGTCGGGTCGCTGGCCCACCAGTTGGAGCTGTTCCTGGACGACCACCCGGACGCCGCACCGGAGTTGAGGGCGCTGCTGGCCGAACTCCCGCAGCCCGCGGCCGGTTCGGGGAGCGCGCAGCAGGCCACGGTCCGGGGCGACAGGAACACCGTGCTCCAGGCGGGCCGCGACCTGGACGCCTCCCGGCACCGCACGAAGAACGTCAGGAAGAAGGGCGGCGGCGGTGTGCTGACCGCCGTGGTGGTGGTCGCTTTCCTGCTGATCGGCGCCGCCGCGATCTACCACCACGTCTCCAGCGACTCGCACGACACGACCAACACGGGCCCCTCGGCCGGCGACGGCACGTCCGGGTCCGGCGCGACGGACTCCGGCCCGGCCCAGCGGGCCACCCCCACGGGGACCTCCACCGGTCCCGCCGTCCCCCAGGCCGCCCTCTCCGCCGGCGCGAACGGCATCACCGGCTCGTCGACCTGCGGTGACTGGCTCGGCGCCGACGAGGGCACGCAGTACGCCGCCGTCCAGAGGATCTCCGTCGCCGAGGACAGCCCGCTCGCCGCGAACCCGTTCCCCGTCCAGGAGATGAAGTACGACTGCGGCTCCAACACGCGTGTCCAGCTGGCCCGCGTCATCTGGGACCTGGAGACCCCGCACGGCTCCTCCGGCCCGTAGATCCGGCCGGCCCGGGCGGCGGGGTTCAGCGGCGGTGGACGCTCACCGCGTACCCGCCGCCGTCGTAGGGATCGGCCTCCCAGGTGGCGAAGCGGTCGGACAGCTCCAGGCCGGCCGCCGCGCAGTGGGCGTCGTAGTCCGCCAGGGTGAGGCCGGGCGGCACCGGCAGGTGGGCGCGGTCCAGGCCGAAGCCCGCGACGAGCAGGCCGCCCGGGCGCAGGACGGCGGCCAGCCGGCCGGTGACCGCGGCCTCGGTACCCGGGGTGACGAGGGGGAGGACGTTGCCCGCGGCGACGACGAGGTCGAAGCCCGGGGCGACGCCCGCCACTTCCGGGTCGAACGTCGCCAGGTCGGCCCGGACCCACGTCAGACCGGGCGCCTGCCGGCGTGCCACGGCCAGCATGGAGGCGTCGAGGTCGACGCCCACGCCGGTACGGCCGAGTTCGGCGAGCCGGATCAGGACCCGCCCGGTACCGCACCCGGCGTCCAGTACGCGGGATCCGGGCGGGACGAGCGCGGCGCACAGGCGGGCCTCACCGTGCACGTCCTGCCCCTGCCCGGCGAGGTCCGCGAAACGCGCGAAGTACCGTTCACCGGAGGTGCCACCGGTCAGATCCTGCCAACGGCTCATGACGCCCAGCATAGGCGGGCCCGTCTGCGGCGCAGCACGGCCGCCCGGCGCGGGTCCGGGGTGCGGTCGGCCCGGTGCGGCCCCAACTGCTGGGCGCCGGTGCCGTGTTCATCCGGACGACGCTGATCGGTATGCGGGCCGGCCGTCGCTCCGCACGGCCGTTCGACCCCCGCACGGCGTGGGGGGTGTGCGGTCCTGGAGGAGGCGGGTGACGTGGGTGATCGGGGGCCAGGACAGGTGGCCGCGGCCGGCCACCGCGTAGGCGCGCAGGCGGACGGCCGGGGAGCGCAGGGGCAGGACGCGTACGCCGGGGCCCACCGGGTCGCCGGTGGGCAGCAGACCGATGCCGAGGCCGGCGGCGATCATCTCCCGCACGAGGTCGAGGCTGTCGGCGCGGTGGGCGACCGACGGGGTAAGTCCCGCGGTCGAGGCGATGGCCCGCACCACGGTCTCGTCGGCGGTGTTGCGGGAGTTGACGATCCAGTCGTACCCGCCGAACCGCGCGAACACCTCCGCCGCGCTCCCCTCACCGGTGGCCGCGGGGTCCGCTGCGGTGGCCGGGACGCCGAGTCCCCAGTCGCAGGTCCACAGCGGGGTCGCGGCCAGGGAGGGGTCGACGACGGCCGGGGCCAGGCCGTAGTCGTAGGTGAGCGCGAGGTCGGCCTCGCCGGTGGCCAGGCACGCCAGGGCCTCGTCGGGTTCGTGCTCGCGGATCAGCGGGCGCAGCCGGGGGTGGCTGACGGCGAGTTCGGCGACGACGGGCAGCAGGACGGTGCGGATCGCGGTGGCGAACCCGGCGATCCGCAGGGTGCCGGCGGGTTCCGCGTCGGGGTGGAGGTCGCGCCGGGCGGCGTCGAGCGCGGTGAGGACCGTCACCGCGTGCTCGGCGAGCCGGCGTCCGGCGGGTGTCAGCCGGACCAGCCGACCGTGCGGTTCGAGGAGCCGGGTGCCGACGTCGCGGGCGAGCGCCGCGATCTGCTGCGAGACGGTGGACGTCGAGGTGCCGCACGCCTCGGCCACCGCCCGCATCGAGCCCCGGCGGGCCAGCTCGGCCAGCAGTTCCAGTTTCCGCGTCTCCATCCGCCCAGTGTGCGCCGCCGTGGCGCGGACCGTTCGGCCGGGCGGGACGGAACGTCCACGATCAGCACGTGGACACGGACGACGGGCCGACCGTCCACTGAGCACATGAACGCGATGTCCGAGGTCCTCCCCGTACCGGGCGCCGGTGGTGCCGGCCGGGTCCCGCGGCGCCCGTCGGCGCCCGTCGGCGGCCCGCTGATGGCGGTCGCCGCCATGTGCTGCGTGCAGCTCGGCCTGGCCCTGTCGGTGCCGCTGTTCGCCCGGCTCGGCCCGGAGGGGACGGCCGCGCTGCGGCTGCTGTGGGCGGGTGCGCTGCTGCCGGCGCTGGTACGGCCCCGGGTGCGGGACTTCCGCCGTGCGGACCTGGCGGCCTGTGCGGGCCTGGGCGTGGTGACCGCCGGGCTGATGCTGCTGTTCATGGCCGCCGTCGCGCGGTTGCCGCTGGGCACGGCGAGCGCGCTGGAGTTCGCCGGCCCGCTCGCCGTCGCGGTCTTCGGGGCGGGCGGCCGGCGCCGCTGGGCGCTGCCGGCGGCCGCCGGGGTCGTGCTGCTGACCCGGCCGTGGCTCGGCGGCTCGGACCCGGCCGGGGTCGGCTTCGCGCTGGCCGCGGCCGCCTGCTGGGCCGGGTACATCCTGCTGACCCAGCGGGTGGGCGACCGGGTCACCGGGCTGAAGGGGCTCGCCGTCTCACTGCCGGTGGCCGGTGTCGCCGCCTCGCTGGTGGCCGGCGTCCGGCCCTGGAGCGGGATGACCTGGCCGGTCGCCCTGCTGATGCTCGCTCTCGCCGTCCTGCACCCGGTACTGCCGTTCAGCCTGGAGTTCCTCGCCCTGCGCCGGCTGACCGCGACCGCCTTCGGCACCCTCATGAGCCTGGAGCCCGCCATCGCCCTGGCCGCCGGTCTCCTCGTCCTCGGCCAGGTCCCCGGGCCCCTGGCGGTCGCCGGGACCGTGTGCGTCGTCGTCGCGGGAGTGGGTGCCACGCGGTCGGGCGGCCGTTAGGGCGGGCCGGCGGCGTCCCCCTGCGTGCGGCGTTCCGCGGACGCCGTCAGGGGCGGTGGCCGAAGTCGCCGCGGGCGATGCGGGCGGGCATGCTCTGCGGGCCGTCGGGGGCCACGAGGGAGCCGTAGCCGGTGGCCGCCCAGACGCTGGATTCGGGGGGCAGTTCGAAGTAGGGCACCTCGCGGCCGTCGTGCGCGGTCGCGGTCAGCACCCGCGGGGTCGCGTGGGTGCGCACCGCCGTCGCGCACTCCGCGCAGGCGGCCACGTCGAGGTGGTCGCGGCGGCCCAGCGGGCGCCAGGTGATCCGCCGGCCGGCGCGGCCGTGCAGGGGGTCGAAGAAGCAGAGCGGCAGGGCGTCCGGATGGCCGGTCAGCGCGTCACGGCCGGAGCTGACCAGTGCCAGCACCCCGGCGAGGTCGGGCAGCCCGCGGCCGGTGTCCAGGACGGTGCCGGCCGCGGCGTAGGCGTCCAGGGCCCGCTGGAGCCCGGGCACGGAGGCCGCGTCGGCCGCCCGCACGGCCTCCCCCAGCGCCAGCACCTCCGCCTCGGCCCGGCGCCGCAGTTCCTCCTCGTCGGCGGCCCGGCCGGCGGCGAAGACGGCGCGCGGGAAGGCGAACGGCCCGGCCGCACGGCTGCCGGTCCGGCGGCGGCGCACCAGCAGGAACGCGGCGAGGCCGCCGAGCAGCACCACGGCGGCGGCCACGGCGATCACCGCGCCGGTGGCCGTTCCGGTACCCGCGGACGGTGTGGCCGACGGGCTGGGGGTCGGGGTGTCGAGGTTCGCGGTGGCCCGGTCGTAGACGGCGGTGCCGTCACCCTCGTCGATCAGCGAGATCGCCTTGGACAGCCGGGTGGCCAGGCCGGCGTTGCGGGTGGCGCCGAGGAAGCCGACGGCCGCGACCGCGTCCTGCGCCTGGTGCCTGCCGTAGGGCCACTCCGTGCCGTCCAGCATGCCCGCGTCGCTGTCGGTGGTGATGACGATCATGTCGCCGCCGCCGAGCCTGCTGTGCACGAGGCCGGCCAGGGTCGCCGCGTCGCCGTCGAAGGAGTCGCCCCTGATCAGCGGGACCAGGGCCACCTCGATGGGCAGGCCGGTCGCCTTGATCCGCGCCGCCAGCCGGCGCTGTTCGGCGGGCGGGACGGAGCCGGCGTAGGCCGGGTCGACGTACACCGGCGCCCGGCGCAGGGCCTGGACGACGGTGTCGACGGGTCCGGGTGCCGCGGCCGCGGCGGGCAGCGCGGACGCCAGGACGAGGAAGAGGGCTGCGGCCAGTGCCACGACCGGGCCCCTGCGGTCAGCGGACATGGGCGTCCTCCTTCACCTTCGCGATCAGCACGGCGATGCCGCCCGTGACGTGCGGCAGGACACCCGGCGCCTCGTCGTACGGGGTGGTGCCGCGGTGGGCCGGCAGGCGCAGCCGCCGTTCCTGCAGGGCGCCGCCGGGCCCCTGGGAGGCCGCGGTGCACGACGGGCACAGCCAGGTGCGGCGCGGGTTGCGCCGGCTCGTGCGCCTGCCGGCGGCCAGGCCGTGCAGCGGGTTGACCTCGCACACGCGCTCGACGGGCCGGCCGGCGAGTTCCTCCCGGCCGGCCCGGGCCAGCACGATGGCGGCCACCAGGTCGGCCGGCGCGGTGCCGTCGTCGATCCGGCCGTCCGGGTCGCGGTCGACGAGCAGCAGGGCGGCGTCGAGGCACGCGTACGCGGCGGCGTGCCGGGCGGCCCCGCCGTGATCGGCCCCGGCGAGTCCGGCGGCCAGTTCGTCGACCGCGTGCCGGGCCGCGCGGCGCAGGTGTCCGGCGCCGGGCCGGGCCGGCTCGTCGGCCGGGTCCGGGGCCGTCCCGGTCCGGTACCGGCCCCGGAGGCGCCTGACCAGGGCGGCGCAGCCCACCGCGGCGAGGAAGAGGAGCACGACGCCGGTGCCTGCGGCTGAGAGGCCGTCACCGAACTCGTCGCTCCAGATCGACGCGAGGCGGTGGTCGTCCAGCGGTTCGGGGGTCACGTCGTAGGCGTCGGGGCGGGTGCCCGAGGTGTGCGGGAGGTCGTCGAGGAAGGTCAAGAGCTGGTCGTAGCGCTGGGGGAAGCCCTGGCCCGCGGTGCCGTCGACCGGGGGGTCGGTGATCGGTTCCGGTACCGTCCCCGGTTCGAGGGGGAGCCCCCACACGTCGACGCCCAGCCGGCCGTCGGCGGTGTCGGCGACCGTGTAGACGCCGGGTTTGCCGACCGCGCGGTGCAGCGCGGTGAGGAAGGCGTCGGGGTCGCCGGCCGACTCGTCCGAGCCGTCCAGCGGTACGGCCGCCACGTACACCGCGCCCGGGGTGAACGAGGCGATCCGGTGCTCCAGCCGGGTGAGCTGGGCGCCGGTGAACGGGGACCGGCTCTCGGGGTCGAGGTAGACCTGGTGGCCGGTGAGTCCCGCGGCGACCCGGTCGATCCGTGCGGTGAGGTCGGCGTGCGTGGGGTGCACCGGCGTGCCGTCGAACTCCTGGTCGAAGACGTGCGGGGCGGCCAGGCCGATGGCGGTGGCGAGGGCGGCGGCCGCGACCACCACGGCGGTCGCCGGCACGCCGGGCCGCCGGCGGCGTGCCGGCCGGCCGGGAGCGCTCCCCGCCCCGGTCCGTCCCTTTCCCCGGGGTTCGCGGTCCGGGCCGGCGGCCGGTGTCACCACCGGCGAGTGCGGTGCGGGCCCGCGGCGGCGGCGCGTCAGGCGGACCGCCCAGAGGCCGAACAGCAGGACGAACAGGGGGACGCCCAGCAGTGCGGCGCCGGTGGTGAACGACTGGTTGTCGCGGTCCTCCCAGGAGATGTACCGGGAGGGCACGAGGCGTTCGCCGCCCGGGTCGGACTGCTCGTCGAGGCGGGCCTCGACCGCGTCGGCCTGGGCCGCGGCCTTGGCGGGAGCCTCGCGCACGGTGTCGACGAAGGTCTGGAACAGCCGCAGGGGGCTGACGTCGTACGGCGAGCCGAAGGTCGCGACGGTCTGCGCGTCGGAGGCGTCCGCGTCCACGCCGAAGGAGACGGCGCGCAGGTCGCCGTCGCCGTCGAGCATCACATACAGGCCCGGCCTGCCGAGCCGGTCGTGGACGCCGGCGAGCAGGGAGTCGTCGCGCGAGGTGCGGGCCGGCAGGACGAGGAGGTAGGTCGGCACGCCGGTGCGCCGGGCGAGCGCGGCGAACCGCGGCTGCCAGGAGCGCGGGACGGCGCGGGGCAGCTGGTCGCTGACGTAGACCGGGTCGTGCCGCAGGAGTTGGGCGAGCCGTGCGTCCTGGGTGGCCGGGGCGCCCGGCGGTGCGGCGCGGACGGCGGCCGGGGCGGCCGGGGCGCCGGCGAGCGCCAGGGTCAGTGTGGCCAGGGCGACGGTCATGACGCGCAGGGCGGCCCTGCCGAGGCGTTGCCCCCCTGTGACGACGGCGTGCATCAGCCGCCTCCCCCCGATCGGTGTGCTGCGCGCGCAACCCTACTGGGCCCAGGACGCGGCCGGGCCCCCGGGCGGTTCCGCGCACCGCTTCCTCGGCGGCGCCGGCCACGGTGAGCTGCCGGGGGTGGAGGGTCCGCATGGTGGCGGCGAACGCTTCGGCGCGGGCGCCTCCGTGGACGACGAGTGCGGTGGGTCGGCGCACTGGAGCAGGGCCCGCAACTGGTAGCGCGGGGTGGGGCAGCCGGCGTGCTCCGCACCGCGGCGGACGTGCCCGTCCGGGCCGGCAACGCCGCCGGGCCGGGCACCGGCCTGTGGGCCGCCAGCTCCCGGAGCGGTCCGCTGCTGAGCGAGCCGAACGGCGTCCTGTGGTGGCCCGGCTTCTGACCGGGCGGTCTCCCACCGCCGTACGACGCTGACGTTCCGGCGCCTCCCGGTTCCCGGCGTGGGGGACCGGGGGCCCCGCGGCACGGTGCGGCCTTCCGGGAGGGCGCGCTCAGGTGAGGTCGGAGACGATCTGCCGGGTCGCCGCGGCGATCAGGGAGTCGTCGGCCGGGGTGGTGTAGCCGGCGCGGTCGGACATGATGGCCAGGACGAGCGGGGCGCCGCCAGGCGGCCGGGCGACGGCGATGTCGCCGGCCCTGCCGTAGTCGCCGGTACCGGTCTTGCCGGCCAGGTCCCAGCCCTGGGGCAGTCCGGCCCGGATGCGGGCGCCGCCGGTGGTGCTGTGTTCGAGCCAGCCGGTGAGCAGGGCGCGTTCGGTGGCGGGGAGCGCGTCGCCGAGGACGAGGGCTCGGTAGTCGGCGCCGATCGCCCGGGGCGTGGTGGTGTCGCGCGGGTCGTCCGGGCGGTCGCGGTTGAGCTGGGGCTCGTAGTGGTCCATACGGCTGGTGGTGTCCCCGATCCCGCGCAGGTAGGCGGTCAGCCCCGCGGGGCCGCCGACGTCGCGCATCAGCAGGTTGCCGGCCGTGCCGTCGCTGTAGCGGATGGCGGCGTCACACAGCTGCCGGACGGTCATTCCGGTCGCGATGTGGTCCTGGGTGACCGGTGAGACGGAGTCGACGTCGGCGGAGGTGTAGGTGACCTTCTTGTCCAGGTGGCCGAGCGGGTAGCGGTCCAGGACCGCCGCGACGGCCAGCGGCTTGAACGTGGAGCAGAACGCGAAGCGTTCGTCCGCGCGGTAGGTCACCGTGGCGCCGGTGCCGGTCGCCAGGGCGTACACGCCGAGCCTGGCGCGGTGTTCGCGTTCGAGCGCGGCGAAGGGCGCGGGGTCCGGCGCGGCGGAACGGGAAGGGGCGGCGGGGTGGCCGTGGCCCGGCGCCGCGGACGGTGCGGCGGACGGTGCGGCGGACGGGCGGCCGCCGGTCCCGCACCCGGCCAGCGGCAGCAGGGCCGCCGCCGTCAGCAGGGCCCGGCGGGAGGTTCCGGACCGCTCGATCGGCATGCGGTGTACCTGCTTTCCCTGTCGCCCGGCCTCGCGCGCGGGCACGTAACGGGACGACACACACACGTGGCGTCACCCCGTACGGTACCGAACCGGCGTCCCGGACGGCCCGCACACGGCGTGCCGCCGCACCGGCCCCCGCCCCGTCCCGCGCCCGGCGCCGCCGCGGCGGCCCGGGGCGCGGCGGAACTCCGTCTCGCCGGCTCCCCCGCGCACCCGACGTTTCGCACGAGCAGGGTGGTCGCGATCGCGAACACGGCGGCCGCCATGGCCGGCAGGCGGCCGGGTTCCTCAGCTTCGGCCTCGAACGCGCTCATTGTCGCGATCCTGGTGAGTGCCGCGCCGCCGGCCCCGTCGCCTGCGGTGCCCGGGCGACGTACCGTCGTGCCCGGCGGGTTCGGGGCGAGGAGGGGTTCGTGGACGAGGGGACTTGCGGCGGCGGGCGGGTGCTGCGGGCGGGGCAGTGGTGCCAGGTGTGGATCGCCGATGTGGCGCGCGGGAGCATCGCGTTGTGCTGGGAGAGCGACAGCGTGCTGCTGGAGGCGCCGAACTGGACGGCGGACGGGCGGGAGCTCGTCCTCAACGGTGACGGGGGGCTGTGGCGGCTGGACCTGGCCTCGGGCGGGCTCCGGCGGACGCCCCTCCGGGGGGTGCCGCCGCTGAACAACGACCACGTCCCGCACCCGGACGGCACGACGGTGCTGGTGTCGGCGCAGGACGGGCACGTGTACCGGGCGCCGCTGGCGGGTGGGGCGGGGGTGCGGCTCACCTCCGACCCGGCGGTGCGGCACTACCTGCACGGGGTCAGTCCGGACGGGTCCCGGCTCGCCTGCGTCGCACTCGCGCGGGAGGACCCGGCGGCGGTCGGCGTGGTGATGATCGTCCCGGTGGCCGGCGGGGACGCCGTGCGGCTGGAGACCGGCCCGGGGCACAGCGACGGCGCGGAGTTCACGCCCGACGGGGCGTGGATCTGGCTGAACAGCGAGGCGTTCGCCGACCGTCCCGGCCACGCGCAGCTGGCGCGGATCCGGCCCGACGGCTCGGGCTGGGAGCGGCTGCGGCGCTCCGGGGACGTGGACTGGTTCCCGCACGCCTCCCCCGACGGGCGGCTCGCGAGCTTCATCAGCTTTCCGCCGGGGACGCTGGGTCACCCCGAGAACCTGGACGTCCGCATCCGCGCGGTGAGCACGGCGGACTGGCAGAGCCCGCTGATCGACATCGCGCTGTTCGGCGGGCAGGGCAGCCTCAACGTCGGCAGTTGGGCGCCGGACAGCGAGCGGTTCGCCTTCGTCGCCTGTCCGCGTGATCGCGGCGCCGGTCCGGTCGTCGTCGCGGCCCGGGGACGTGCCTGAGCGGAAACGTTTCGAGCGGGGCGGTCAGCGGGCCGTCGCGACGAGGCGTCGCAGGGCGGCCCGGGCGGGCGGGCCCCAGGTGGCCTTGCCGCCGGGGCGTCCGCGGACGCCGGCCTCGCCGATGAGAACGCCGTCCAGGGCCCGCAGCACCGCCCAGCCGCGGGCCCGGCGCAGCGTCGCGGGGTCGGGAGCCGGGCGGTAGGCGTCGTGGAAGTGGCCGGCGGCGCCGTCCGGCAGCAGTGCCCAGACGGCGGCCAGGTCACCGGCCGGGTCGCCCGCGCACAGGTCGCCGAAGTCGATCACGCCGCAGAAAGTGCCGTCCGCGGTCAGGACGTTGGCCGGGTGCAGGTCGCCGTGGAGCCACAGGGGCGGCCCGCTCCACCCGGGTGCCGTCACCGCGTCCTGCCAGACCGCGGTGACGGCGGCCGGGTCGGGGAGCAGCCCGAGCGCGGTAGCGTCGGCGAGAGCGCGGGCGAAGTCGGCGGCGCGGTCGGCCAGCGGTCCGCCGCGGCCGGCCTCGCTGACGGGAGCGCCGCCGGGCGCCGGCCGGTGCAGGGCGGTCAGGAACCGGGCCAGGGCGCCGGCCGCCTCGGGGGCGCGGGTGGCGGGGGCCAGGTCGGCGGGGGCGCCCGGCACCCAGGTGGTGACGAGCCAGGGGTGGGGGAAGCGTTCGCCGGGTGTGCCGAGGCGTTGCGGGACGGGGACGGGCAGGGGGAGGCCGGGGGCGAGACCGGGCAGCCAGGCGTGTTCCTTGCGCAGCAGCTCACCGGCTCTCGGCGTCACCCAGGGCAGCCGGACGGCGAGGTCGTCGCCGAGCCGCCACAGCTGGTTGTCCCAGCCGCGGGCGCCGAGGCGCAGCGGGCGATCGGCCAGGTCGGGGTGCTGCTCGCGCAGCAGGTCACGGACCAGCCCCGCGGTGGTCTCCGTCCCGGTGGGGGTCATGCGGGAAACGCTAGCCGAGGCGGCCGCTGCGGCAGGGCGGGGTAGGCCAACTCGCCCTGTCCGAACAGGGGTTGGGGCTCATCGCCGGGGGTTGGCGGGTTCGCGGTCTTGACGGGCGGGGCGGCGTGCGGAACGTCTTGTCGCCGGTGGGCACCGGCGCTACGGTGCCCGGCACGCACGGAAGCCGAGCCTCCGCCGGGCCGCCACCGCGCGCCATTCCGGGGTACCACCTGAGGGAGACGACATGATTTCTCGTTCCTGTGTATCTCGCACGATCGTGCTCGGCGCGGCCGCCGGGCTGGCCCTGGCGAGCGCGGGCGTGGCGTCCGCCGCCGGCTCCCTCCCAGTGCCGATCGGCCCGAACCAGTACTACGTGGGCCAGGTCAACGGCGTGTCGGCCGATGCCGTGGTCAAGACGGACTGCACCGAGGGCACCGAGGTGAACGGGCACCCGCTGGCCGGCCAGACCGTCATGGTCACCTTGTACGACGGTGTGACCACCACATGGGGCTTCACCGGTTCGGTCGCCCACTCGGTCCAGGTGACGATCGGCGGCGTCGCGACGTCCCTGAGAAGCGCGGGGGTCGTGGGCACCACGACGAACTACTACGTCACGCTGCCCATCCCCACATCGCTGACGGTGCCGTGTTCCGGCGCGGGCGTCGCGACGTTCACCGCGCTGCCGACGAGCACGGCGGCGAAGGCGGCGACCGTACCGCTCAGTTTCCAGCCGCGCCCCTGACGCTCCGCGGGGCGCTCCGCGGGGGTGGCGGGCGGCTGCGGGAGCGGTCGCTCGCCCTCGTCGCCGGGCCCGGGTCGGTGGGGGCTTCTCGCGCCGTTCCCCGCGCCCCTTGCGGGGCGCATCGCGGGTGGTCAGTAGTACTGGACCAGGCAGAATTCGTGGTGTTCTGGGTCGGTCATGACGGTGGTGACGCCCTGGGGGTGGTGGTGGCGTTCGCCGGTGGTGTGGCCGCCGAGGGCGAGGACGTGGGTGATGGCCCGGTCGAGGTCGTCGACGGCGATGTCGAGGTGGAGGCGGACCTTGCCGTGGTGGGGGGTGTCGACGGGCTGGAGGACGAGGCGGGGCTGGGGGTCGGTGGGGTGGCCGAGGTAGACCCAGCCGGGGCGGGAGGGGCCGCGGGGGCGGTCCAGCAGGGCGCTCCAGAAGTCGGCGGTCCGCTCCACGTCGACGCAGTCGATGGTCACCCCGACCCAGCGGTTCGGCATGGCGGCCTCCGGAGGTCCTCGCGCGGGCCGCGCGCGGCGGGTGGAGCGGGCGCGTCCACCCTGCCATGGTGCCCGACACGCCAACCGGCCTGCGGGGGAAAGGAGTTGACGGTCCGGGGCGTTCGAGCGGTGCTCAAGTGACCGGCTCACCGCGTGTGCTGCACTCACTGCCTCAACCGGACCAAGACAGGAGAACGATCCGATGTCCACCAGATCGCGTGTCAGATCCGCCGGACTGGTCGTGGCGGCGCTGGCCGGGCTCTGCTCGGCCGCGGCGACGGGCCCCGCGTCGGCCGCCGACGCCTTCCAGGACTCCACGGTCGTCTGCTCGACGGACGCCGGCGCCGTGTGCGCGCACGTGCAGTACACCAGCGACCCGGACGCCCCGCTCGTGCGGGCCGAGGGCACCGCTCCGGACGGACACCAGGTGACCATCGACAAGGTGACGCTGGTCGAGCGGACCTACTACATGGGTGTCGCCGGCACCACGACGAACGTCGCCGAGACCGAGACGGCGACCGACTCCGGCGGGCAGGTGACGGCCGTCACCGCCAGCGCCGCCAAGCAGTCGAGCTTCTACAAGAGCTCGGTCTTCTACGACGTGACCGTCACATACCAGATCGCCGGCGGCGCGCAGAAGACGGTGAAGGCGACCGACAACCCGGTCATCCCCTTCCCCTGATCGCGCGGGCGGCCGCGGCCGGTCACCGCTCGGCGCGGCCGGCCCCTGAGGGACCGGGCGGTCGCGCCGGGCGACGGGCCCCCACCGCGGCGGCGGCGCGGGACCGGTCGCCCGGGCACCGGGTCCGCCCCTTCCAACGCACCGGCGCTGCGGGATCGTTCCGTCGCCGGGTGTGAGGTTTCCCCCTGCTTCCGCGTCTTCACCCCGCCGGGCCGGGCGGCGCATACTCCGGGGCCGGGCGGCGGTCGGGCCGGCCGGTTCGCGTTGCGGGAGGAGCCCTCGATGACCCCGGAGACGATCGGTGCGGCGGCCGCGGGCACGTGGCGGCTCGGGGACCGGGAGGTCAACCGGCTCGGGTACGGCACGATGCGCCTGACGGGCAACGGCATGCGCGGCAACTCCGCCGGCGCACCCGTCGACCGGGACGCGGCGGTGCGGCTGCTGCGGCGGGCGGTCGGGGCGGGCGTCAACCACATCGACACCGCGGCGTTCTACTTCTCCGCCACGCGGTCGGCCAACGAGCTGGTGAACCGGGCGCTGGCGCCCTACCCCGATGACCTGGTCATCACCACCAAGGTCGGTCCCCGCCGGGACCCCTCGGGCGCGTGGCTGGCGGCGGCGAGGCCGGAGGAGCTGCGCGGTCAGGTCGAGGAGAACCTGCGGCAGCTGGGGCGCGACCACCTCGACGTCGTCAACCTGCGCAGGATGGACCAGGACTCGATCGCCGAGCACTTCGGCGCCCTGGCCCGGCTGCGCGAGGCCGGGCTCATCCGTCACCTGGGGGTCTCCGCGGTGCGGCCCGGGCACCTCGCCGAGGCGCTGGCGATCGCGCCGGTGGTCTGCGTGCAGAACGCCTACGGGCTGGACCGGCGGACCGCGGACGCCAACGGGCTGCTGGAGACCTGCCGCGAGCGGGGCATCGCCTTCGTACCGTTCTTCGCGATCGCGGGCGAACGGCGGGAGGGCGGCGGACAGGCCGCCCTGGACGGGCGGTTGCCGGCGGTGGCCCGGGCGCACGGTGCGACCCCGGCGCAGGTGCGGCTGGCGTGGACGCTGCACCGGGGTCCGCACGTGCTGGCGATCCCGGGCACCCGCGACCCCGGTCACCTGGAGCAGAACATCGCCGCGGCGGCGCTGCGGCTGACGCCGGACGACCTGGCCGGGCTGGAGGCCCCGGACGGGGTGTGAACGTTCCAGGGGAGCGGGCACCGGCCACGGGGGGCGGCTCCGGAGCGCGGGCGCCGGTGCGGCACCCGCCCGGGGGTCAGCCGCGCAGGACGCCTCGCGCGGGCGGGAGGGCGGTGAGGCCGGAGTTGACGTTGACGGTGTGCTCGACGGTGACGTCGCCGGCGCCGAAGGAGAGCGTCAGCCGGTCGATGAAGGGGGCTTCGAGGAAGTGCCAGGTGAGGTGGAGCGCGTCGGTGCCGCCGGTGCCGCCGGCCCATGCGGCGGCCGCGGTGATCGCGGCGCTCTCGTCCTGGTAGCTGTGGTGCAGGCGGCCCACGCTGACGCCGGTCTCCTGGCGTATCCAGTGGCCGACGCCGTGCACGACGGTGTGCCGGCCCAGGTCGTCCTCGACCTCCAGCACCACGCTGTCCTCCCGGACGTCCACCGCGAGCGACCGCAGGCCCTGGTCGTTGGGCCCGAAGTCGTAGACGGTGCGCCGGCCGGTGTGGCGCGCGGCGGGGGCGGCGGGCTCGGGCAGGCGGGCGGCCCCGGTGAGCCGTTCCACCTCGGCGGCGGCGCCCGCCTCGGCCGCGGCGTCGGGGTCCGGTCCGGCGAACGCGGCGCGGAAGGCGTCGCGCAGCAGGTCGGGCAGGTCGTGGTAGGTCTCGCCGCCCATGGCGCCGGTGACGACGACCACGCCGCCCTGTTCGCTGAAGATCATGCATTCCTGGCCGAAGATGCCCGAGGCGCTGTAGATGCCGTCCTCGGTGGCCCAGAACTGGTAGCCGTAGCCGGAGTCGGCGACGGCGTCGGCCGGGGGCGGCAGGAGTTCGGTGCCGTTCCACACGCCGTTGATCGCCCGGGTCACGTGCGGGGCGGAGACCTTCGCCACCCAGCCCTCCGGCAGGATCCGCCGGCCCTCCCAGACGCCGTCCTGGAGGTGCAGGACGCCGAACTTCAGCAGGTCGGACGGGAGCATCGACAGGCCGTTGCCGCCGCTGGCGACGCCCTCGGGGTCGCGCTCCCAGGTGTAGTCGGTGATGCCGAGCGGTTCGAACAGGCGCGGGCGCAGGTACGCGTCGACGGGCAGGCCGCTCACCTTCTGCACGATCGCCGACAGCACGTGGCTGGTGGTGCTGCTGTAGACGAAGTTGTGGCCGGGTTCCTCCACGACGGGCTCGCGCAGGAACTCCTCGACCCAGCCGGTCTCCAGCAGCCGTGTGGCGGCGCCGGACAGGCCGCGGGCGTGGCCGGTCTGCATGGTGAGCAGGTGCCGCACGCGCAGATCGGCGAAGTGGCCGTCGGCGGGCCGGGTGGCGTGGTCGGCGAAGAAGCCGGCGACCGGGTCGTCGAGGGTGAGCAGGCCCTCTGCCTCGGCGAGGCCGACGGCGGTACCGGTGAAGCTCTTGGTCGCCGAGTGGGTGCGGTGCCTCAGCCGCGGCTCGTGCGGCCACTGCCAGTAGTCGAGCACCGTGTCTCCGGCGCGGTGCACGATCAGGGAGTGGAGCCGCATGTCGCGGGCCGACAGGGTCGTCAGCAGGTCGCGGATGGGCCCCATGCCAAGGGGCGGCACGTCGTTGGTCATGATCACCGTTCGGGTCGTGGGCGGGGCCCCTCCGGGGCGGCCGGATCGCGGGAGGGACGGGGTGGTACGGGGCTGCGGGTGGCCGGGGGCGGGTGGTGGGAGGCGGGCGCGGGACGGGACGGCGGCCGCCGTGCGGTTGGCGTGCCGCACGGCGCGATCACCGCCGGCCGTCCCGCGCCCTGCCCCCCGGCCCCGCGCCGGGCACCGCACTGCCGTGGCGCGGTGGCCGGTTCAGAAGGCGGTCAGGACGTTCCGGAAGTGCGAGACCTCCGCCGGTCCCGCGACGCAGTCGGCGATGAGCCGCCGCCATTCCTGGAAGTCGGCGGACTCCCGGAAGCCGGTCATGTGGTCCTCGACCGTCTCCCAGCCGATGACCAGCCGGTACTCCAGCGGGTTCTCGTGCGACTTCTCCAGGCACAGCGTCCTGGCGCCGCGGGCCCGCTGGAACAGGGGTGCCGCCTCGGCGACGGCCGCCTCGAAGGCCGCTTCCCGGCCCTCGCGCACGCAGATCCGCGCGACCTCGCGCACCGGGGTGGCGGGGGTCTCCCCGCCGGCGTGCTCGGCGTCGATCCGCGCGTGCGCGCCGGAGGGCACGAGGGTGCGGGTGGCGTCCACCGAGGCGTACGTCCAGAAGATCGTCATCGGCTCGGTGTCCGAGGCGTTCTCGAAGTGGTGCGGGATGTTCGCCGGGACGAACGTGGTGTCCAGCGCGTTGAGTTCGGTGCGCTCGCCGTCGACGTCGACGATCGCGCGGCCGGAGACGATCAGCACCGACTCCACGACGTTGTGCGTGTGGTGACCGATCACCGCGCCGGGTCCGAAGGAGGTGACGCCGTTGAGGAAGGCGGTGGCGCCCCGGGCGTTCGTCACCAGCGGCACGGTGCGGGCGCCGGAGCCGCGGTCGGTGGCGGGCAGTTCGGACGGGCGCAGCACGAGGGGCCGCTGGGAGCCGCTGGCGGTCACGCGGTCACCGCCGGGCCGAACCAGACGGTCTTGACGTTGACGAACTCACGGATGCCGTAGCCGCCCAGTTCGCGGCCGTAGCCGGACTTCTTGATGCCGCCGAAGGGCAGCCGGGGGTCGGAGGCGACCTGTCCGTTGACGAAGACCGCGCCGGCGTCGAGGCGCGGGGCGATGCGGCGGGCCCGGTCGCGGTCGCCGGTCCACAGGGCGGCGGCGAGACCGAACTCGGTGCGGTTGGCCAGTTCCACCGCCTCCTCCTCGCCGCGCACCCGGACGACGGCCGCGACGGGGCCGAAGGTCTCCTCGGTGAAGGCGGCCATCCGCGGGGTGACGTGGTCGAGGACGGTCGGCGGGTAGAAGCAGCCGGGGCCGTCCACCGGCTGGCCGCCGAGCACCGGCTTCGCGCCAGCGGCCACCGAGCGCAGCACCTGGTCGTGCAGCGTGTCGCGCAGGTCGGGGCGGGCCAGCGGGCCGATGTCGGTGCTCTCCTGGAGGGGGTCGCCGACGACGAGGGCGCCGGCCTTGTCCACGACGGCCGCCACGAACGCGTCGGCGACCGCCTCCTCCACGATGAACCGTTTGGCGTTGACGCAGCTCTGGCCGCAGGTGTTGAAGCGGGAGCGGACCGCGGCGGCGGCGGCCGCGTCGATGTCGGCGTCCGCCAGGACGATCAGCGGGTCGGAGCCGCCGAGTTCCAGGACGTGCTTCTTCAGGGCGGCGCCGGCCTGCGCGGCGACGATGGCGCCGACCTCGGTGGAGCCGGTGATCGTCACTCCGGAGACACGGTCGTCGGCGATGAGGGCGGCGACGGAGCCGGAGTTCAGCAGGACCGTGCCGTACAGGCCCTCGGGGGCGCCGGCCCGCTTGACGATCTCCTCCAGCAGCAGCGCGCAGCCGGAGACGTTGCCGGCGTGCTTGACGACCGCCGCGTTGCCGGCCGCCAGGGCGGGCGCGAGGAAGCGCACGACCTGCCAGCAGGGGTAGTTCCAGGGCATGATCGCCAGGAGCACGCCCAGCGGTTCGAAGACGACCATGCTCTCGCTCGCCGCGGAGTCGATGCTCTCGGGCGCCAGGTAGTGCTCGGCGTTGGCGGCGTAGTGCTCCAGGGTCCAGGCGGACTTCTCGACCTCGCCGCGGGCCTCGCCGATCGGCTTGCCCATCTCCTCGGTGATCAGCCGGGCGAGTTCGTCCTTCGCGGCGCGCAGCTCACGGGCGACGGCGGTCAGCAGCGGCAAGCGGTCCGCCAGGGGCGTGGTGCGCCATTCCCGCTGGGCGGCGACGGCCGCGGTCAGCACGGCGTCGACGGCTTCGGGCGAGTGCGTGGCGTACTGCTGGATCGCGGTCCCGGTGGCCGGGTTGACGGACTGGGGCATGCGGTTCCTTTCGGGGCGCGGTCCGGCGGTGCGGCTCGCGGAGGTGCGGGAGGGCGGTCGCGGGGGGTGGAGCCGGTCGCCGGGGCCGGCCGGGGGGCCGGGGCCGGCGACCGGCGGTCGCGGGGGCGGTGCTGGTCGCGGGGCGTTGCTGGGGGGTGCGGGGTGCGGCCGGTCAGACCGCCGCGGACAGCTGTTCCAGCACGCGGTCGCCGAACTCGGTGGTGCTCAGCTCGCCGCCCAGGTCACGGGTGCGGGTGCGGGGGTTGTCGAGGGTGGCCTCCACGGCCGCGCCGATCGCGGCGCCGGCGGCGCAGAGGGTCTCGTCGCCGTCGCGCCGGCCGCGCCAGTCGAGCAGCATGGCGGCGGACAGGATGAGCGAGGTGGGGTTGGCCACGCCGCGGCCGGCGATGTCGGGGGCCGAGCCGTGCTGGGCCTGGGCGACGGCGATGTCGTGGCCGACGTTGAGGGACCCGGCGAGCCCGAGGCTGCCGGACAGTTCGGCGGCCTCGTCGGAGAGGATGTCGCCGAACATGTTGGTGGTGACGATGACGTCGAAGGAGTCCGGGCGCCGGATCAGCGCGGCGGCGGTGGCGTCCACGATCAGCTCGTCGAGTTCCACCTCCGGGTAGCGCGCGGCCACCTCGCGGACGACCCGCAGGAACAGCCCGTCGGACAGGTGCAGGACGTTGGCCTTGTGCACGGCGGTCACCTTGCGGCGGCGGCGGCCGGCCAGTTCGAAGGCGGCGACGGCGAGCCGTTCGCAGCCGGTCGCGGTGATCTTGCGGATGCTGAACGCGCTGTCGGCGTCCGGCATGAACTCGCCGCCGCCCGCGTACATGTTGCGGTCGGAGTAGAAGCCCTCGGTGTTCTCCCGGACGATGACCAGGTCCATCGGCGCGCGCAGCACGCTGAGGTCGGGGCGCGAGACCGCGGGGCGCAGGTTGGCGAACAGGCTGAAGTGGGTGCGCAGTTCGGCGGAGGGGTTGATGCCGCCCTCGGCGCGCGGGGGGTAGGCGTAGTGCGAGACCGGGCCGAGGACCACGCCGTCGACCTGCGGTATCCGCTCCATCACGGCCTGCGGCAGGGTCGTGCCCCGGGCGGCCAGGCTCGCCAGGCCGATCTCCTCGGTCTCCACCTTGAGGCCGAAGCCGAACGAGGCGCTGACGCGCTCAAGAATCTGGAGGGTCGGACCGACGATCTCGGGACCGATGCCGTCTCCGGGCAGTACCAGAACCTTCATGGCAGCGACCCCGCACCTTTCGTGCCCCGGGCGAGAGCCGTCGGAGCATCCGCTAGAGAACATAGCCTATAGGCTGTTGGTATTTTGTACGTCGCTTGTACCATCATGTCAACCCACCGGCTCCTCGCCGCCCGGCCACCGGGCGCCCGGGGACCCGCCCACGGCCGGAAAGGACCGGAACATGTGCCCATCGCACGGCTCGGCGGACGCCGGGAGCGGTCCGGGCCCGCGGGAGACCGGTCCCGCCACGGGAGCGGCGGGTGGCGGAACGGAGCTGATCAGCCGCCTGCACGCGGAGATCGTCGCGTTCCTGCGCGAGGAGAGCCCGCCCGTCGGGCACCGGCTGACCGAACGCGGGCTGGCCGAGCGCCTGCGGGTCTCCCGCTCCCCGGTGCGCGCGGCGCTGCGGCTGCTGCACCGCGACGGGTACGTCGAGCGCACCGACTCCGGTCGCTACCTCGTCGCCCGGACGGTCCCCGCGGCGGATCCGGCGCCGGCCGGGGCGGACGACGCGCCGGAGGACGAGGTCTACCTGCGGCTGGCCGCCGACCGGCTGGACGGCCTGCTGCCGGAACGGGTGACCAAGTCGTTCCTGCTCGGCCGCTACGGGCTGACCCGCGCCCGGCTCGACCAGCTGCTGCTGCGGATCGCGAACGAGGGGTGGATCGCGCCGCTGCCCGGCTACGGATGGGCCTTCCTGCCGGTGCTGACCTCGCTGAAGTCGTACGGCGACAGCTACCGCATGCGGCTGCTGCTGGAACCGGCCGCCATCCTGGAGCCCACCTTCCGGCTGGACCGCGCGGCCCTGCTCCAGCGCCGCGCCGAACAGCGGTGGCTCGTCGACGGCGGCGTCCGCGACGTCTGCGGCCCGCGCCTGTTCGAGCTCAACGCCCGTTTCCACGAGACGATCGCCGCCTGCGGCAACAACGACTTCTTCCTGGAGACCCTCACCCGCATCAACCAGCTGCGGCGGCTGATCGAGTACCGCCAGGCCCTGGTGCCGGAACGAGCCGTCGTGCGCTGCCGTGAACACGTCGAGCTGGCCGGCCTGCTGCTCGCCGGGGACCTGAACGCCGCCAGCACGTTCCTGCGCGCGCACCTGTCGACGGTGGGGGCGGAGAAGTCCGGCACGGCGGACCCCGGCGACGTCGCGGTGCCGGACCCGGAGCCGGCGGGGGCGGGGGGAGGCCGCGGGGGTCGCTGAGGGCGTTCATCGGGGGGGCGGCGGCCCGCCGGCCGGATCAGGGGCCTGCCGGGCGGGTCCGGGCGGTCCGGCCTCCGCGCGTTTACTCGGATCCGAGTGATCGGGTACGATCGCTCGTGTTCGAGTTGAGCGTCGCGGTGCGCCGTCGCCGCGGAAGGGGAGGACCATGACCGCGAAACGGCCGGCGAACCCGCTGGCCCTGGCGTTGCTGGGGCTGCTGCTGGAGTCCCCCGCGCATCCGCACGCGATGGCCGCGACCCTGCGCGACCGCGGCCTGGACCGGTACGTCAAGCTGACGACCGGATCGCTGTACGACACCGTGCGGGTGCTGGAGCGCGACGGGTGGATCGAGGCGGACGGCACCGAGCGGGTCGGCGCCCGGCCGGCCCGCACCGTCTACCGGCACACCGCGCTGGGCCTGCGGTCCTTCACCGCGTGGCTGGACGAACTGATCCGCGAGCCGGCGCACGAGTTCCCCCGCTTCCTGTCCGCGGTCGGCTATCTCGGCGCCCTCGGGCGGGAGCGGGCGGTCGCGGCCCTGCGGGAGCGGGCCGACGCGCTGCGCACGCGGGCCGCCGAGAGCGAGGAGGAGTACCGGGTGGCCCGCGAGGAGCACGACGCGCCGCGGCTGTTCGTCATCGAGGCCGAGTACGCGCTGACGATGCTGCGCGCCGAACTCGCCTGGGTGCGGGGGATCGCGGACGAGATCGAGGCCGGCTCCCTGGAGTGGCCGGGCGGCGGCCGTGGCTGACGTCCCCTGCCGCACCGGTGCCGCGGGCGGCGGGCCGCGCGACAGCGAGGTGCTGATCACCGGCGCCGGGCCCGCCGGGCTGGTGCTCGCCGGCGAACTCGCCCTGGCCGGCGTGCCGGTGACGGTGCTGGAGCGGGACCCCGGACCGCCGCCGTACTGCCGGGGCTTCAACCTCAACGCCCGCAGCCTGGAGCTGTTCGGCCTGCGGGGCCTGGCGGAGCGGTTCCTCGCGGAGGGGCCGGTCACCCCCTGGACGTCGTTCGTGGGCGGCGCCCGGCTCGACCTGGGCGCGATGCGCACCCGGCACCCCTACGTGCTGGGCATACCGCAGACCCGCGTCGAGGAACTGCTGGCCGAACACGCCACCGCCCTCGGGGCCCGGGTGCTGCGCGGGCACCGGGTGACCTCCGCCCGTCAGGACGCCGACGGGGTCACGGTGGGCACGGTCACGGCCGGCGGCCCGGCGGGGACGTGGCGCTGCCGCTGGCTCGTGGGGTGCGACGGCGGGCGCAGCACGGTGCGCGCTCTGGCCGGCATCGCCTTCCCCGGCACGGCCGCGTCCCGGTTCACGCTGCTGGGCGACGTCACCCTGGCCGACCCCGAAGCGCTGCCGTTCGGCGTGACCGCCGGTCCCGGCGGCACGGTGTTCGCCGTCCCGCGCCCCGGCTACGTGCGGCTGATCACCGGCGACCCCGCTCCCCCGGCCGACCGGGACGAACCGGTCACCCCGCGGCGTTTCCAGGAGGTGCTCGACGCGGCCCTGGGCCGGCCGGTGCGCATCGCCGGGGTGCGGTGGCTGACGCGGTTCGGCAACGCCGCACGGCTGGCCGAACGGCTGCGTCAGGGGCGGGTGCTGCTGGCGGGCGACGCGGCGCACATCCATCCGCCGGCCGGTGCCGTCGGGGTCAACGCGGCGGTCGACGACGCGATGAACCTCGGCTGGCGGCTGGCGCTGGTCGCCGCCGGCCGGGCCCCGGACACACTGCTGGAGCACTACCACGAGGAACGGCACGCGGCCGGCGCGCGGTTGCTGCGCGACACCCGCGCGCAGGCGGTGCTGGCGGGCCCCGCCGAGGAGTTGGGGCCGGTGCGCGACCTGCTGGCCCACCTGGCGAGCGCGCCGGAGACGGCCGGTCCGCTGGCGGAGACCGTCACCGCGGTCGGCACCCGCTACCCGGTGGCCCGCCCCCGCGGTCACCCGTGGGAGGGCCGCACGGTGCCGCCGGTGGCGACGGTGGCGGACGGCCTGCCCGGCCCCCAGCGGTCGCTGGCGGCGGGACGCGGGGTGCTGCTGCTGGCGCCCGGACCGCGGGCCGCCCCGCTGCGGGAGGCCGCCGCCGGCTGGCGGGACCGGGTCACGCCGGCCGGCGCGGAGCCCGGTGAACTCCCCGGCGCCGCCGCGGTGCTGGTGCGTCCCGACGGCCACGCCGCCTGCGTCGTGCCGCCCGGCGGGGACCCGGTGGCCGCCGCCGCGGACCTGCGCGCGGCCCTGGCCGCGTGCTTCGGGCCGCCGGTCCGGCGCGGGGGGCGGGCCGGGCGGGCGGCGCGGGGACCGGCCGTGCCGGGGGCGGGCGGCGCGGCGGCCGGGCCGTAACGGGGCGTCAAGGGCGGGCAAAGAAACGGGCGGTGGGGTGGCGGCGGGCGGCGCGGGGTGCCGGGAGCGGGGTGGTACCGCGTGGACCTGGGGTGGTCGCGGCGGCGGCGGGTGACGCCCGCCGGGGCGGGGGCCGTGGCGCGCCGCGCCGCGCGGCGGTCGGCGCCGCCCGCCGCGACCTGCGGTTTCCCTTCGGTGGCCGGGTGGGTTCGGCGGCGGCCGCCGGGGGCCGGTTCCAGCCACCGGGCCCGCGGGGGCCCTGTTGCCGCAGTGATCGGTGGTGCGCCAGACTCCTCAGCAGCGTTTGCCCGTTCGCGCACCGGCGTCGAAGGCGCCGGTTCCGGGACGGCCGGGCGGCGCGCCCCGCGGACCACACCGGTGCGCGGCGGACCTGCTACCCCGTGCGGCCGGCCGCCGCGCGGGCGATGACGACTCCCGGACCCGCGAAGACGCTCCCCTCCCGAGATACCTCAGAGATACCCCCGAATTTCTGCGGATTGGTGGAAGATGTCCGAGCAATCATCCGGCGCGGACGGCTGGAACCGGCTGCAGCCCCAGGTGGCCGAGGGCGCCGCGTTCCACCAGATGTCCCTCAACGAGAGCGCCTACCCGCCGCTGGCCGGGGTGCTGCGGGCGGTGCGGGAGACCGCGCCGCAGGCGCACCTGACCCTCGACGCGATGGGCGCCGGCCTGTCGGCGGCCATCGCCGGCCACCTGGGCGTGCCGGCGGCCGACGTGCTGGTGGCCCCCGGATCGGCGGGCCTGCTCCAGCAGTTGGTCGCGGTGTTCGCCGGTGACGGCGGTGAGACGCTGCACGCCTGGCCGTCGTGGGAGGCGTACCCGATGATGGCGGCCAACGCCGGCTCGTCCGTGGTGCGCGTCCCGTTGCGCGGGCAGACGCACGACCTGGACGCGATGGCGGACGCCGTGACCGGGCGCACCCGCCTGGTGCTGGTCTGCAACCCCAACAACCCCACCGGGACCGCGGTCGGCGACGCCGCGCTGCGGCGGTTCCTCGCCCGGCTGCCGGAGCACGTCACCGTGGTCGTCGACGAGGCGTACCGGGACTTCGCCGACGAGCGGGCCTGCGCGGACGGCGTGCGGCTCTACCGGGACGACCCTCGGGTGTGCGTCGTGCGGACGTTCTCCAAGTCCTGCGGCCTGCTGAGCCTGCGGGTCGGGTACGCGGTGGGCTCACCCGCTCTGCTGGCGCCGCTGCGGTCGTTGCAGATGTTCTTCCGGGTGGCGGCGGTGGCGCAGGCCGCGGCGGTGGCCGCGCTCGCCGAGTTCCCGGAGATCCGCCGCCGGTGCGCGGAGACGGCCGCCGAACGCGAGCGGCTGCGCGGCCTGCTGGAGGCCGGCGGCTGGGAGGTGACGCCCAGTGAGGCCAACTTCCTGTGGCTGCCGCTGGCCGAGGGCGTCGAGGCGTTCACCCAGATGTGCGCCGACAACGGTGTCGTGGTGTGCGGCAAGCCCGGTGAGGGCATCCGGGTGACCCTCGCCGACCGCGCCGCCAACGACGCGTTCGCCGCCCTGGCGGCACACCCGGTTGCGGCCGTCCCCTCGGCCGGCTGACCGCCCCCTCCGCTGTCGCCGTCCGGCCGCCCGCCGTCCGGTCCGGTCCGCCGCGCGCGGGCCGGGTGGGGCGGCCCGTCCGCGCCGTCGCGCACCGCCGTCACCAGCCCCCCGCCGGGGTCGCCGAGCCCCCGGTCCTCCTGGAAGTGGTGGCCCCATGCCCTCCCCCACACCGGCCTTCTCCCCTTCGACCTCGCCGCCCGGCCACCGGGACACCCGCGACCTGCTGCGCGCCGAACTGGAGCGCCGGTGGCCCGGCGACGGCGCCACCCTGGACCGGCTGGCCCGGCACGCCCTGTTGCCGGCCGGCAAGCTGCTGCGGCCGCTGCTGCTGCTGGAGTCCGCCCGCGCGGTCGGCGGATCCGCCGAACCGCTGCTGCCGGCCGCGCTCGGTGTGGAGTACCTGCACGTCGGATCGCTGGTCCACGACGACGTCATCGACGGTGACGCGCTGCGGCGGGGGCGGCCGACGGTCGCGGCCGGGCACGGGAGCGCGCAGGCGGTGGTGGCCGGCGACGCGCTGATCCTCGGGGCGTTCGCCGTGCTGGCCGAGTGCGGGGAGCTGGGGCTGCCGGCCGCGCCGCTGCTGGAGACGGTGCGGGTGCTGGCCCGGGCCGGCCTCGACCTGTGCCACGGGCAGCTGGCGGAGGCGGAGCTGTGCGGGGACATCGACTGCGGCACGGACCGCTACCTGCGGATGTGCGCGCTCAAGACCGGTGCCCTCTTCCGCGGCGCGTGCCGGGCCGGCGCGGTACTGGGCGGCGGGAGCCCGGCCCAGCAGGCGGCGCTCGGGCGGTACGCGGAACACCTGGGTCTGGCCTTCCAGCTCCACGACGACCTGCTGCCGTACGTGGCCGACGCGGCGGTCACCGGCAAGCCGGCGCTGAGCGACCTGGCGAACCGGCGGCCGACGTTCCCGCTGCTGAGCGGGTACCGGCTGGCCGGGCCGGACGGCCGGGAGGTGCTGCGGCGGGCGCTGGAGGGCGCGGTGCCGGCGCGGGAGGCGTTCGGCCCGGTGGCGGCGGTGCTGGCGGAGACCGGCGCGCTGGAGGCGGCGGCGGGGCGGGCGCTGCTGGAGGCGCGGCGGGCCAAGGATGCCCTGGTGTCGCTGCCGGGTGCGGATCCGGCCGGGGTGCTGGCGGGCGCCGCCGACCTGGCCGTGGAGCGGCTGCGGTGACCGCGGCGGCCGGCCGGGCGCCGGTGCGGCGGCGTGTGGCCGTGGCGCGGGCCGTCCGGGCGCACGTGCAGACCTGGCGTCCGTACACGGTGTGGTACCCGGGGCTGGTGGGCCTGGCCGGGGCCTCGGTGGCCGGCGGCCCGGCGCCGGCGGGCGGGCTGTGGGCGGCGTGGGCGGCTCCGACGCTGGCCTGGGTGGGCGGGCACTACCTCGGTGACTGGTGCGACCGCGAGCTCGACGCGGTGGCCAAGCCCGGACGGCCCATCCCCAGCGGGCGGTTGGGCCCGGCGGCCGCACTGTGGTGCGGGGTGCTGTGCGTGGCGGGTTCGGCGGTGGCGGCGCTGCTGGCCGATCCGCCGGCGGTGCTGGTGGTCGCGGTGGCCGGGCTCGGCATCCTCGGCTACAGCCGGGTCTTCAAGGGCCGGGGGCTGTCGGGGAACGTGGTGCGGGGCGCGCTGACCGCGCTGACCGTGGTCTTCGGCGCGCTGGTGGCCCGCCCGGGCGTCGTTCCGGCGGCCGCGTGCGCCGGGTACGCGGTGGTCTTCCTCTGCCATGACACCGCCTCCAACCTGGTGGGGGCGCTGCGTGACGTCGAGGGCGACCGCGCGGGCGGCTACCGGACGCTGCCGGTGCGGGCCGGGGTGCGGGCGGCGGCCGTCACGGCGGGCGCGGCGTACGCGGGGGCGCTGGCCCTGGCGCTGGCCTGCGTGCCGCTGCTGCCGGCCCGGCGCGGCTGGAGTGCCGTGCTGCTGGCGTGCGCGGCGCTGCTGGGCGCGGTGGCGCTGCGGCCGCTGCTGCGCGGGCGTTCCCGGCGGGCGGTGGCCCGGGCGCTGCGGGCGCACGAGGTCCTGGTGGCGGAACGCATGGTGCTGGCCACCGCGCTCGTGGCGGCCGGCCGCGGTCCCGGCCCCGCCCTGGCCCTGGCCCTGCCGATGCTGGCGGCGGCGCTGTGGACCCAGGCGGTGATGCGCGCGGGGCACGAGGCGGGGCCGGTTCCCGGGGGCGGGGTGGCGGCGGTCCCCGGGCCGGTCCCCGACGACTCCCCCGGCACACCGGCGCCGGCGCACGCGCCCGTTTCCGGCTCCCCCGGAACCGCCGTGCACGGCCCCGGCGCCGCCGCACCCGCGACGGCGCCCGCCCCGAACGCCCCCGGCACGGCCGCGACCGTCCCCGTCCCCGGGGCCCGCGGCGCCGACGCGTCATCCGGCAGTTCACCGTCGCGTGCCGGCCGGCCCCGCGGGGCCGCGCCGGGCCGGGCGGTCCGAGGCAAGGACGGCACCCCGCCATGCTGAAACCCCCCGCACCGCAGGATCCCGGCACGGTGGTCGACGGCGCCGTGCGCTGGTGCTTCGGCCGGCTGCGCGAGGACGGTGTCTTCGCGCCCCGGCAGGACCGCTTCTCGCCGGCGAACACCGCCGCCGCGCTGGTGGCGCTGACCCTGGCGGGCGATCCGGGCGGCGACGAGGAACCGGAGGGCGTCGTGGGACGCGGCATCACCCGGTTGCTGGCCGCGCAGCGGGCGAACGGCGGCTGGGCGATGGCCGGGGTGCCCACCGAGCCGCTGACGACCCGGGTGGTGACCGCCGCGCTGCGGGCCGCGGCACCGCACCGGAGCGCCGCGGCCGTCGGCGCCGGGCGGCAGGCGGTGGAACGGCTGGGCGGGACGGCCGCGCTGCCGGACGCGGTGACGCGGGGGCTGGCGCGGCAGTTCGACGCGCTGGCCGGCTTCGAGGACGAGGCGGCGCTCCCGCGCCTGCCGCTGGAACTGCTGCTGGCCCGGGGGGTGGCCCGGCGGCTGCTGAGCCTGCGGCTGCCGGTCTTCGCGGCACTTGCCCTGGGGCAGGGCGCGCACCGGCGGCGCGGCCCGGTCGGGCGGCGGCTGGAGGCGGCGGCCCGGCCGGCGGCGCTGGGCATCGTGCGGGAGGCGTTCGAACGGGACGGCGGCAGCGGGGAGTTCAGCACGGACCCGTGGCTGACGGCGCTGATCTGCGTCGGGGTCACCCGCAGCGGGCTCGCCCCGGACATCGCGTCCGCGTCGGCGGCGGCGCTGCGGCGGGCGGCCGGGCCGGACGGCGGATGGGACCTGATGCCGCTGGACATCACCTGGACGACGTTCGCGCTCAACGCGCTGCTGGAGGCGGGCGACGCGGCCGATCCGGCGCTGCGGCCGGCCGCCGGGATGCTGCGGGAGCGGCGGCAGGACCGGGCGTTCGGCGCGCTGGCCTGCCCGCCGGGGCACTGGGGTTTCTCCAGCGCCACCAGCTGGCCGATGGCGCTGGAGACCGCGGAGGCGGTGGCGTTGCTGAGCCGGCTGCCCGGCGACGGGGGCGGGGACGGGTCGGGCGCGCGGGAGGGGGTGGGGTGGCTGACGGGGACGCAGGACCGGCGCGGTTCGTGGAGCCTGGCGGTGCGGAACAGCCGGCCCGGCGGCTTCGGACCGTGCCCGCAGATGACCGCCAAGGCGGTGCTGGGGCTGCTGGCCTCCGGGGTCGCGGCGCGGGACCGGCGGATCGTGCGGGCCCTGGCCTGGCTCGCCGGACGGCAGCGGCCCGACGGGACGTTCGAGGCGCTGTGGTACCGGGGCGGTACGGCGGGGACCGCGGCGGTGCTGGAGGCGTTCTGCGCCGCCGGGCGGGGCGCGGACCGGGTGGCGCTGGCCGCCCGGCGGGCGCTGGAGGCGGCGCGCGGCCCGGACGGGTCGTGGGACGGCGGCGCGGGTGGGGGCGGCACGGTCGAGGACACGGCGTGGGCGCTGCACGCCCTGCTCGTGGCCGGCGCCGGCCCGCACGATCCCGCGGTGGCCGCCGGGGCCCGCTGGCTGGCGGACCGGCGGCGGCCGGACGGCGGCTGGGCGGGGGCGCCCGTCAACGAGTACATCCGTTCGGCGTACCGCTACGCCGACGAGGTGATCGCCTCCGGTCTGGCACTGCGGGCGCTGGCCCGGCTGCGCCGGGAGGGCGCGGCGGACGGCGGGGCGGGACGGGACGGGGCGGCGTCACGGGGAGGGCGGGCATGACGGGGACCGGCGTGGACGTGGTGGTGTGCGGTGCCGGGGTCGCCGGGCTGGCCGCGGCGAAGGGGCTCGGCGATCTGGGTCTACGGGTGCTGCTGGTGGACAAGCAGCGCCGGCCGCGGGAGGTCGCCAAGGGGGAGGTGCTGCAACCGGGGGCGCTGCGGGTGCTGCGCCGGTGGGGCACCGAACAGCTGCTGGAGGAGCGCGGGGGCGTGCGGCTGTCGCGGCTGGTCGTGCGGGCCGCCGACGGCTCGCCGCTGATGGAGCTGGACTACGGGGTGCTGCCGGCCGGCGACCGTTCGCTGCTCGCCCAGGACCACGCCGAGGTGCTCCGGGCGCTGGGCGACGGCCTGGCGCCGGGGGTGGAGGTGCGCCGCGGCGTCCTGGTGGAGGGGTGCCTGCGGGACGGCGCCGGGCGGGTGACCGGTGTGCGGCTCACCGGCGGCGGGGTGACCCGCGAGGTGCGCTGCGCGCTGCTGGTCGCCGCGGACGGCATCGCCTCGCGGCTGCGCCGGGAGGCGGGGGTGCGGGCCCGCCGGATCTCCTACCCGCACCGGTTGATGTCGTTCGACGTGCGCGGGGCGGACGACGTGCCGGCGGACTTCTCCGCCTACCTCACGCCGCGCGGGCTGCGGCTGGTCTACCCGCTGCCGGGCGGGCGGGTGCGGCTGTACGCGCAGGTGCTCCCCGGTGAGCTGCGCGACCTGGACCGGGCGGCGCTGGGCGGCTGGTGCGCCGGCCTGGTCGAGGAGGTGCCGGCGCTGCGGGGGCTGGCCGGGCCGCTGGCGGCGAGCGTGGCGGACCGTCAGCTGTTCGCCGTGGCCCGGCTTCTGTCGCCGGTGCTGGCACGGCCGGGGATCGCGTTCGCCGGGGAGTCCGGCTACGCGGTGCACCCGATGGCGGCGCAGGGGATGAACACCGCGATCGTCAGCGCCGCCTCCCTGGCGGAGCGGGTCGCCGCGCACCGGGGGCCGGACGGGGAGCTGACGGCCGCGGGTGTGGACGCGGCGCTGGTGGCGTACCAGGCGGAGCGCCGCCCGGTGCTGGCGCGGGCGGCGCGCACCAGCGGGAACGCGGCGCGCATGGTGACGGACCTGTCGTGGGCCGGCCGGACGCTGGGCCGCCGCGCGGTGCGGCACACCGGGGCCAATCCCCGGCTCCTGCACGCCGTCACCCACGCGATGTCCGGTCTGGAGGGCCCGCGGCTGACCGTGCTCGACCGCCTCCAGCAGATCGGTCTGCTGCCCGACCCGCGCGCGGACCGGGTGCCGGCCGCAGGGCCGGCCGGCGTACCGCCCAACGACGCAGAAAGGCTCGTCCCATGAGTGAGCAGGACCTGGCCGTCACCCCCGTCTCCGGCGCGATCGGCGCCCGCGTGCACGGGGTGGACCTGACGGCGGTCGACGACGCGCTGTTCGAGCGGATCCACGCGCTGCTGCTGCGGCACCTCGTGCTGTTCTTCCCCGGCCAGGCCCACCTGACCCCGCGGGCGCACATCGCGCTGGGGCGGCGGTTCGGGGAGGTGGAGGTGCACCCGTTCCTGCCGAAGGCGCCGGGGTATCCGGAGCTGACGCTGATCGAGTCCGACAAGGGCGGCAAGGCCGACGAGTGGCACATCGACGTCAGCTACAGCGCGACCCCGCCGATCGCCTCCATCCTGCACCTGGTCACCTGCCCGCCGACCGGCGGCGACACGATGTGGGGCAACCAGTACCTGGCCTACGAACGGTTGTCGCAGCCGTTCCGGGAGATGCTGGACGGGCTGACCGCCGTGCACGTGCTGCGGGCGCCGCAGGTGGGCGAGTTCACCGCCGAGCACCCGGTGGTGCGTGTCCACCCGGTGACCGGCCGCCGTTCGCTCTACGTCACCCGTATGTGGACCTCGCACATCCCGCAGCTGACGCGGGAGGAGAGCGACGCGGTCCTGCAACACCTCTTCGACCACAGTGAGTCGCCGCGTTTCACCTGCCGCTACCAGTGGCAGGCCGGGGACGTGGCGATGTGGGACAACCGCGCCACGCAGCACCTGGCAGTCAACGACTACACCGCGTACCGCAAGGGGCAGCGCGTCACCGTCCTCGGCGACCACCCGGCCGGCGGGGAGGTCCGCTGGAAGCACTACGAGCGGAACGCCGACGAGCGGTACTACCCGCGGCGGGTGGCCGCCAGGTTCGGCTACTGACCGGCCGCGCCCCCGGTGCCCGCGTGCTCCAGCGCGCGGGTGCCGGGGGCGCAGGCCGCCAGCAGCGCGGCGTGCTCCCGGGGCGGCAGGGCGAGCGCGGCTCCGCGCCGTCCGCCGTCGAGGTGCGCGGTGGCGGCGGCGATCCACGCCGGGTCGGGTGCGACGCCCATGTGGTGCGCCAGGCGCGTCAGTTCGGACGCGGGGCGCTCCAGCAGCGTCTCGTAGGCCAGGCCGGTGCGGTCGGCCGCGGGGACGGCGTCGAGGTGCCGCAGTCCCTCGATGACGGTCTCGGACCACAGGGTGCCGAACTCCTCGACGGGCACGGGCCGTTCCAGCAGCGGGCGCAGGTCGGCGCTCTCGTCGGCCAGCAGCCGCTCCAGCGCGGCGGGCAGCGCCTCGGCGCCGGGGTCCGCGTCCGCCGGGCCGGTGCGCCGCATCAGCTGGATCATCCGGAAGCCGGGGTGGCGGCTCATCGACAGGGCGCAGTCGGGGCCGTCGCGGTGCAGGTGGACGAAGCGCGCCTCGGGAAAGGCGGCGCGCAGGGCGGGCACCGACCGCAGGGAGTAGCCGGAGCGTTCGACGACGACCCGGCCGCCGCCGGCCCCGGCGAGCAGGTCGAACAGCGCGCGGTAGTGGTCGGCGGCCGGGGCGGCGGGCCGGGGCCGCAGGTGGGCGGCGAGGTGGTCGAAGAGCGCGTCGGGGTCGTCGGTCAGGTGCGGCAGCGTCATCAGCGCGATCGCCGGGATCCCGCCGTCCCGCGCGGAGAACCGGCCGCGGCCGGCCGGGTAGGTGTACTCCGGCATGGGGTGGCCCTGACGGATCATCCGGGTGGCGAACGGCCGCGGCGTGGACAGGAGTCGCCAGAACTGTTCGCCGGTGGGCTCCCCCGGCGGGAGCGCGCCCGGGGAGAGGGCGGCGAACAGTTCGCTGACGCTCACCACCTCCGGGTGCAGCCGCAGCACCCCCGACAGCGCGGTCGACCCGCATCGCCCGGTCCCCACGACGAACACCAGCGGCCGTGCCGTCATCGATTCCCCCGCTCGACTCCACCGAAGGGCGCCCGCGCCCCGTCCGCCCCCCAACTACCCGCTCCGGGGCGCGATCACGCGTCCGGGGCCGGCCGGGACGCTCCCCCGGGCACCCCGTGCTCCCGTCCGCCGGTCGGCCGCTGCGCGCCGACGCCCTGCGCGACCACGAGGGGGCGCCGCGGCCGCCGGGCCACCGCGGCCGAAGATCACCCCCGTGGGCGGCGGGCGCCGCACGCCCGGTGCGGGCCGGAGCACAATGGCGGCATGACGACACCGTCGCCGGACCGGACCGGTTACCTCCTCGACAACGCGCGGCCCGAGGCCGGCACCCGATTCGACGCGCTGGCAGCGCTGTTCGACCCTTCGACCTTCCGCCACATCGAGGCGCTGGGGATCGCGCCCGGCTGGCGGTGCTGGGAGGTGGGGGCCGGCGGCCCGTCGGTGGTGAGCTGGCTGGCGGAACGGGTCGGGACGGCCGGGCAGGTGCTGGCCACCGACATCGACACCGCCTGGGCCGGTGCCGCCGCCGCGAACACCGTGCGGGTGCTGCGGCACGACGTCGGCGCCGACGAGCCGCCCGGGGACGGCTTCGACCTGGTGCACGCCCGGCTGGTGCTGGTGCACGTCGCCGACCGGGAACGGGCGCTGGCCTCGATGACCGGCGCGCTGCGGCCCGGTGGGGTGCTCCTGCTGGAGGACGCGGACCCGGCGCTCCAGCCGCTGACCTGCCTCGACGAGTACGGGCCCGAGCAGGAACTGGCCAATCGCCTGCGGGCCGGTTTCCGTTCGCTGCTGGCGGCACGCGGCGCCGAACTCGCCTACGGCCGCACGCTCCCGCGCCTGCTGCGCGCGGCGGGGCTGACCGGGGTCGGGGCGGACGCCTACTTCCCGATCACCTCCGCGGCCTGCGCCGTCCTGGAGGAGGCCACCGTCCGGCACGTGCGGGAGGGGCTGGTCGCCGCGGGGCTGGCGACCGACGAGGAGATCGACCTGCACCTCGCCAACGTCGCCTCCGGCCGGCTGGACCTGGCCACCTCCCCGATGATCTCCGCCTGGGGCCGCCGCTCCTGAACGGACGCGTCCCCACCGGGGCGTCGCGGGCCGCCCGCCAGGTCGTGGACACCTGTGACGTTCGTCAACGGGGGCGGGCGCGGCGGGAGTTGGTGGTGGCGTCATGAGGCGGCGTTCTTCGCGGCCCGGGGGGCGGGGGCTGGCGGGCGGGTTCCTCTCCCCGCTCTCGCCGCCGCCACTCCCGGGGCCGCGCTGACGCTCCTGGTGGCGGAGCGCCGGGCCACCGGTCCGCACGACGTGGTGATCGACATCGCGTTCACCGGCCTCTGCCACACCGATCTGTCGCTGACGCGCGAGGACTGGGGCCCGGGGACGCTCTTGCCGATGATCCCCGGGCACGAGATCACCGGGCACGTCGCCGCGGCGGGGTGACACGGGCGTCCGCCGGGGCCGGGCGGGAGGGGCGGTCCCGGCGCCGCCCGGCCCCGTACGCGGTCCGGGTCGCGGGCTCCCGTCAGCCCGCGCCGTCCGGGTCGCCGGGCTCCCCGCAGCCGTTCGGCTCCTCCGGGACCGCGTCCGGGCGGGGGCCGGTCAGGAAGCGGTCCAGGGAGGCCATCACGTGGGAGCGCCAGCCGCCGTCGAGGAGGGCCCGGGTCCGCTGCTGGAGGGGGTCGTCGGGGTCGAAGCCGCTGTGGTCGACGAACAGGCGGGTGCCGCGGCCCTCGGGTCGCAGCGTCCAGGTCACCGTGGTGTCGAGGCCGCCCGCGCGCCAGCCGATGCGCAGGCGGTGTTCCGGTTCCAGGTCGAGCACCCGGCAGTGCACGACGCCGTCGAAGCCCTGGCCCGGCCGCGGCAGGGTGCGGAAGGTGAAGCGGTGGCCGACGACCGGCAGGAAGTCGTTGGGCATCAGCCAGCGCGCGAGCCGGCCGGGGTCGGTGAGGGCCCGCCAGACGGCGGCCGGCGGGTGGGCGAGGTACTGGTCGGCGGTGATGCGGCCGGCGTCGGTCACGGCGTGCGGTCCTCCTGCTGTGGTCCGGCGCTCCCGGCGTCCGGCGCCCGCTCGGCGTCGAGCAGGTCGCGCAGGGCGGTCAGCCGTTCGCGCCAGAAGCGTTCGTAGGGGGTGAGCCAGTCGGCCAGGTCCCGCAGGGGGGCCGGGTCGAGGGAGTACAGGCGCCGCCGGCCGGCGCGTTCCTCGGTGACCAGGCCGGCGTCCTTGAGCACCTTCAGGTGCTCGGAGACGCTGGGGCGCCGCATGGCGAAGTGGTCCGCCAGTTCCTGCACGGGCTGCGGTCCGCGCTCCAGCAGCAGCCGCAGCAGGTCGCGCCGGGTGGCGTTGGCGACGGCGGTGAAGACGTCCGGGTCAGGCACGGGGGGCGGTGGCCTGCAGGACGATGCCGTTGCCGTCCGGGTCGTGGAACGTGGTGAAGCGCCCCCACGGCATCTCCTGCACGTCGCCCTCGAACACGACGCCGCGCGCGGTCAGCCGGGCCACGTCGGCGTCGAGGTCGTCGCTCTCCAGGACCAGGCCCTTCAGCGATCCGGGCGGCATGGAGGGGAACCAGGTCACGAGCGTGACGGAGGTCGCCGCGCCCGGGGGCGCCACCTGCACCCAGCGCGTCTCCCCCATGGGGTTGTCGGCCAGCAGCCGCCAGCCGAGGACGTCGACGTAGAAGTGTTTGGCGCGGTCCTGGTCGGCGACGGGCACGGACAGGAGCTGGATCTGGGTGACGGTCATGCCGGCGACCATACGTAGGAGATTACCTACGGGTCAAGCGGCCGCGGGGCCGGGCCCGGGTGCCAGGGACGGCCAGTGATGACACCGACACCGCCGGATCACCCGGCCCGGCATCCCCCTGACGGGCATCGCCCCGGGCGGCGGGCGGCGTTGTCAGTGGTGCGTCCTAGGATCGCGGTATGAGAGCTTCGGGAACGTTCACGGTCGCCGGTTTCACCCCGGCCCCGGTGCCCGCGCCGCCGGTGGGGACCGCGGTGCCGGTCGGCGTGGCCACGATGGACAAGCACTTCGGGGGCGAGGTCACCGGGCGCTCCGCCACCCTGTTCACCGCGGCCTGCGACCAGGCGTCCGGCACGGGCGCCTACGTCGCCATGGAGTCGTTCGGGGGAGGCTGCACGACCGCGAGGGCTCCTTCGACTTCGCGCACGCGGCGACCACGACGGGCGCGGGGCGCGAGGGCGGGTTCTTCACCGTCGTGCCCGGTGGGACCGGCGCGCCGGCGGGCATAACCGGCACCGGCGGCATCCGCGTCGACGAGGACGGCACCCACCGGATCTGGTTCACGTACGAGATCGGCCGGTAGGTCCCGGCCGCGCGGGCGGACCGGCCGCGACCGCACCGCCGGCGGCGCCGGGGCGTTCAGTGGGTGACGGGGGGCGGGCCGGCGCCGGGGGTCCAGCCGAGGCCGGCGGATATGTCGCGGGCGGTGGCCACGACGTGCGGGGCGCAGCCGGTGATGAAGTCGGGGGTGAAGCGGGAGAGCGGGCCGCAGACCGAGATCCCGCCGCGCACGTCGCCGTCGAGGCCGAGGAGCGGGGCGGCCACCGAGCCGGCGTCGGCCTGGCGTTCGCCCCGGGAGGCGGCCCAGCCGCGGGCGCGGACGGCGGCGAGTTCGGCGCGCAGCACGTCCGGGTCGGTCACGGTGTCACCGGTGAGGGCGCCGAGTCCGGCGGCCAGGACCGCCTCCCGCTCCCCGTCGGGGAGGAAGGCCAGGAGGCACTTGCCGGAGGCGCCCGCGTGCAGGGGGAACCTGCGGCCGACTTCGACCGTCATCTTCACCTCGTGCGCGCCCACGATCTGGTCGACGTAGGTCCGGCCGCCGGCGACCAGCGCGGTGAGCGTCACCGTCTCCTGGGTCCGCTCCCGCAGCCGCCGCAGGTGACCGGCGGCGACCGAACGCAGGTCGGACTCGCGCAGGGCGCGGGCGCCGAGGGTCGCGGCGGTGGGGCCGAGGCGGTACCGGCGGGTGCCCGGGTCGGGCGTGACCATGCCGCGGGCGGTGAGCGTCTGCAGGATGCGGTGCACGACGGCCTTGCTCAGGCCGAGTTCGCGCGCTATCGCCGAGACCCCCAGGTCGTGGGGGCCGTTGGTGAACAGCAGCAGGACGTCGATCACGCGGCCCGCGGTCTCGGTGCCGGGTTGAGTGCTCATGGGCGTCATTCTCGTCCGTCGCCGGAACCGGGCCGGGCGTGCCCGGCGGCCGGCGGCCGCGCACCGGTCCCGGCGACGGCGCGTTCCGGCACGCCGGCGGCCGCGTGCCGCCGCCGTCCCCCGGGCGGGCCGGGGGACGGTGGTGGGGCGGGCGGCTCAGCCGGCGGTGAGCCGGAACTGCTGCGCGGGTGAGCCGTTGCAGTCCCAGATCTGGAGCCGGGTGCCGTTGGCGGTGTTGCCGCTGGGGTCGTCGAGGCAGCGGCCGGACTGCGGGTTGAGCAGTGAACCGTTGGACTGCTGCACCCACTGCTGGCCGCCGACGCCGTTGCAGTCCCACAGTTCGACGGGGGTGCCGGCGGCGGTGCCGTTGCCGTTGATGTCCAGGCAGCGGCCGATGGTGCTCAGCGAGCCGTTGGCGTTGTGGTGCCAGAACTGGTCCTCCGCCCAGGACTGGCAGTCCCACAGCTGCACGGCCGCGCCGTCCACGCCGGTGTCGTCGGCCGCCACGTCCACGCACTTGCCGCCGGGGCCGGCGACGGTGCCCTGCGGGCCGTTGGGCACGTTCGTCTCGCCGGAGTAGCCGACGGAGACGATGTTGGACTGCACCGCGTTCTCGGTGGCGTCGCTCGGGTAGCCGGCGACCATGACGCCCTCGAAGAAGGTGCCCATGTTCCAGTTGCTGTTGTCGCCGCCGGTGCCCAGGATGATGCCGCCCTCCTGGTGCATGGGCCGGTAGCCGCCACGGGTCGGCAGGGCGCCGTTCCACCAGGTGGACAGGGAACCGGACTGGGAGTTGCCGCCCTTGAGCGCGTACGTGGTCTGGCCGTTGTTCTTCAGCATGGCCGTCACGTACGGGCTGCTGTTGCCGAGGTTGGCGGTGTTGGAGCCGTTGTTGCCCTGGAACATGCCGTTCTCCATGTCGGCCTCGACCCAGGGACCGGAACCGGAGCAGGGGGAGAAGTAGCAGGTGGTGGCGATGCTGACGGCGTCCATGTGGCCGTTGCCGGTGTCGGCGGGGGTGGATTCGGCGTTGCCGTAGTCGAAGCAGCAGGCCGAGCCGACGTGGGTGCCGCTGGCGACCATGTAGGCGCCCTCGGCCTGGCCGTTGACGGCGGCACCGGCGGCCGCGCCGGAGGAGCGGTAGCCGACGCCCGGGGAGATCCACACGCCGTACACCTTGTGACCGCCGGCGGTGACCTGGATCTCGGCGGCGTCCGCGCCGCGGTCGGCGCCCATACCGGAGGTGCCGGCCGGGCCGGGGTTGAGGTCGTTGTGGTGCGAGGTCTGGTCGTAGATCTTCGTGATGCGGCAGGTGGTGCCGGCGCAGAAGCTGTCCTGGGCGGCGGCGTTGGCGTAGCCGCCCGGGGAGAGCAGGCCGATGTCGGTGGCGGCGCCGTCGGAGGCGCGGGTGACCCGGTAGAGCGGGCCGTCGTAGGAGGAGAACAGGGCCCGCACGGTGCTGTGGGCCGCCACGCACGGGGTGTTGGCGGTGCCGTAGAGGTCGCAGGGCAGCGAGCCGGCCGCCTGGGAGGCGGCGGGCATGCCGATCGACACGCCGAGGGCGAGGGTGAGGGCGGCCCCTGCGGTCAGCAGGCTCCGCCAGCGCCGGCGCGGCGGGCCGGCGGTGGTGGGGGCGGTGGTTCCGTCAACGTTCATGGAGGGCTCCTGGGGGACGGTGGGAGCAGCGAAGCGTGACGCGGCCGCCGGCCCGGGAGGGTGCGGCGGCTGGCTCGGAAGGTACGCCCGCTGGTCTATTGGGTCAATATTTGTTGCTTTCTTTTCCTTCGCTCCCGCATCAACTGTCCGAATCTGTTGGGTTTTCGCGCAGGTCCGGACCTGTGCGGGCTGCGGGGAGCGGCGATCATGGGGTGCATGACTGCATCCCTGGTCCTCACCGAACGCCGTGACGCCGTCGCCGTCGTCACGCTGAACGCGCCCGAGCGGCGCAACGTCCTCTCCGCCGGGCTGGTCGCGGCGATCGGCGCCGCCTACGACGCGGCGGAGGCCGATCCGGCGGTGCGCTGCGTGGTGCTGACCGGCGCCGGGACGGCGTTCTGCGCGGGCGCGGAACTCGACACGCTGGAGTCCGCGGCGGGGGGCGACTTCACGCCGGTGCGGGAGGTCTACCAGGGCTTCCTGCGGGTGCTGGCCTCGCCGCTGCCGACCGTCGCCGCGGTCAACGGCCCGGCGGTGGGGGCCGGTTTCAACCTGGCGCTCGCCTGCGACCTGCGGCTCGCCTCGGACCGGGCCCGTTTCGACACCCGTTTCGCCGGGCTGCGGCTGCATCCCGGCGGCGGTCACACCTGGCTGCTGACCCGGGCGGTCGGACCACAGCAGGCCATGCTGGCCTGCCTGTTCGGCGATGTCTGGTCCGCCGGGCAGGCGCGGGAGCACGGGCTGGTGGCCGCCGTGCACCCCGGCGGCGACCTGCTGGAGGCCGCCGTGGCTCTGGGGAACCGGCTGGGCGCCCACTCCGGCGCGTACGTGCGGCGGGTGACCTCGACCCTGCGCGCGGCGGCCGGCGGCGCGGACCACGCGGCCGTGCTGGAGCGGGAGAGCGCCGAGCAGGAGTGGTCGCTGGGGCAGCCGGAGTTCCTGACCGCGCTGGCGGGCATCCGGGCCCGGCTGGGCGCGCGGTGAGGACGGCACGGGGCGCGAGGACCGGGGCGGACGCGATGGCCCGGACCGGACCGGGAGGGGAGAGGAGAGAGCGGTGTTCGTGGAAGTGGAGGGCTGGCCGGGTCGGCGGCGGACTTGTACAGTGCTTGCTTATAGGCTATAGCATCCGCTCGACGACTCCGAGGAGCACCGCACCATGGCACAGCCCGCCGAGCCCGATTCCCAGGGCGCCCACTTCGTCGGTGGCACCCCGTTCTTCGCCTCCCGGCACGACCAGCGGCTCTTCTACGCGCTGTACGTGCCGAAGGACCACACGCCGGAGGCGGCCCCGCTCCCCCTCGTCGTCATCCAGCACGGCACCGGGCGCACCGCGGAGCTGTACCGCGACCGGTGGAAGGACTTCGCCATCGCGCACCGCTGCGTGATCCTCACCCCGCTCTTCCCGGCCGGGCTGGTCGAGCCGCGCGAACTGCACAGCTTCAAGTTCCTGGAGTTCGCCGGGATCCGCTTCGACGAGGAACTGCTGCACATGGTCGAGGAGGTCGGCGAGCAGTTCAACACCGAGACCGAGCGCTTCTACCTGCACGGCTTCTCCGGCGGCGGACAGTTCGCGCACCGCTTCTTCTACGCGCACCCCGACCGCGTCGCCGGCATCTCCATCGGCGCCCCGGGCCGCATCACCGAACTCGACGACACGCTGCCGTGGTGGGTGGGCACCGGCGGGTTCGAGCAGCGCTTCGGCGTCAAGCTCGACATCGAGGCCATGCGCCGGGTGCCGGTGCAGATGGTCGTCGGCTCGGAGGACACCGAGACCTGGGAGATCAACAACGCCGGCGGCCCCAACTGGATGGACGGCGTCGAGAAGACCGGCACCACCCGCATCGAACGCCTCCAGACGCTGCGGGCCAGCTTCGAACGCAACGGCGTCCCGGTGCAGTTCGACATGGTCCCCGGCGTCGCACACCGCGGCAAGGACGTGGCGCCGGTGGTGCAGGACTTCATGGCGGGGCTGCTGCGTTCCCGCTGAGCGCGCCCGCACGTCGGGGGGCGGTGGTCCGGCCGGGACCACCGCCCCCCGCGGCGTTCGCGGGGTCAGTCCGCGTCGGCCATCAGACGCCGGTAGACGTAGGGCAGGATGCCGCCGTGCGCGTAGTGCTCCGCCTCCTGCGCGGTGTCGAGCCGCACGGTGACGCCGAAGGAGACCGGCTCGCGGCCGGCGGTACGCGGCCGGGCCCGCACCGTCAGCCGCGGCGACGGGGTCCGCAGCGCCTCCTCGACGCCCAGCAGGTCGAACTCCCCGGTGCCATCCAGCCCGAGGGAGGCGGCGTCGTCACCGTCGTCGAACTGGAGCGGCAGGACGCCGAGCTGCACGAGGTTGCTGCGGTGGATGCGTTCGAAGGAGCGGGCCAGCACCGCGCGCACCCCCAGCAGCGCGGTGGTCTTGGCCGCCCAGTCCCGCGAGGAGCCGGTGCCGTACTCGCGGCCGGCCACCACCAGCAGCGGCACCCCGGCCCGCGCGTAGGAGCGGGCCGCCTCGTGCACCGGGACCAGGGCACCGGTGGCGTCCGGGGTGACGGCGCCGGGGCCGCCGGTGGCCAGGGCGTTGGGCAGCAGGGGGTTGGCGAAGCCGCCGCGCATCATGACCTCGTGGTTGCCGCGGCGGGAGGCGTAGGTGTTGAGGTCGGTCACGCCGCGCTCGGCCAGGTGCCGTCCGGCGACGCTGCCGGCCGGGATACGGCCGGCCGGGCTGATGTGGTCGGTGGTCACCGAGTCGCCCAGCAGCATCAGGGCCCGCGCGCCGGTGATGTCGCGGGCCGGCTCGGGTACGGCGTTCACGCCGTCGAGGAAGGGCGGACGGCGCAGGTAGGTGGAGTCAGCCTCCCAGTCGAAGAGGTCACCGGCGGCGGCGGGCACCGCGCGCCAGTGCTCGTCGCCGTCGAAGACGCCCTCGTACGCGGCGGTGAACAGCTCGGGTGCCAGGTGCGCGCCGACCACCCGTTCGATCTCCGCCTCGCCGGGCCAGATCTCTGCGAGCGTGACCGGGCGTCCGTCGGAGCCGGTGCCCAGCGGCTCGCGGGTCAGGTCCCGCTCCAGGGTGCCGGCCAGCGCGTAGGCGACGACCAGCGGCGGCGAGGCGAGGTAGTTGAGCGCGACGTCGTTGTTGATCCGGCCGTCGAAGTTGCGGTTGCCGGACAGCACCGAGGCCAGCACCGCGCCCGAGGCGGCGGCCCCGGCGGCGACGGGCAGCAGGGGGCCGGAGTTGCCGATGCAGGTCATGCAGCCGTAACCGACGACGTCGAAGCCGAGTGCGGCCAGCGGTTCGGCGAGACCGGCCCGGGCGAGGTAGTCGGTGACGGTGCGCGAGCCGGGCGCCAGGCTGGTCTTGACCCAGGCGGGCACGGTCAGGCCGCGCTCGCGGGCGTTGCGGGCCAGCAGGCCGGCGGCCACCATCACGTGCGGGTTGGAGGTGTTGGTGCACGAGGTGATGGCGGCGATCACCACCGCGCCGTCGGGCACGGCCGGCGCCGCAGCACCGGTGACCGGCGCGGCCTGCGCCCGGCGCTCGCGGACCTCGGTGATCGCGCGCGCCGCGCCGTCCGGCACGCCCTGCAGCGGCACCCGGTCCTGCGGCCGGCGGGGACCGGCCAGCGAGGGGACGACCTCGTCCAGGTCGACGCGCACGTGCTCGTCGTAGTGCGGGGTGCCGGTGCTGCCGTGCCACAGGCCCTGTTCCTTGGCGTACGTCTCGACCGCGGTCACATGACCGGCGTCGCGGCCGGTCAGGCGCAGGTAGTCGAGCGTGACGCCGTCGATCGGGAACAGGCCGGTGGTGGCGCCGTACTCCGGGGCCATGTTGGAGATGGTGGCGCGGTGCGAGAGCGGCAGGCCGGCGACCGCGTCACCGGTGAACTCCACGACCTTGCCCACCACGCCGTGCGCCCGCAGCCGCTCCACGACGGTCAGGACGACGTCGGTGGCGGTCACACCGGGCCGCACGGCGCCGGTCAGCTCGACGCCGACGACCGGGGGCACCAGCAGGCCGATCGGCAGGCCCAGCAGCGCGGCTTCCGCCTCGATGCCGCCGACGCCCCAGGCCAGCACGCCCAGCGCGCTGACCATGGTGGTGTGCGAGTCGGTGCCGGCGAGGGTGTCGGGAAACGCCCAGCCGTCGCGGCGTTCGACCACGGAGGCCAGGTACTCGATGTTGACCTGGTGCATGATCCCGGTGCCCGGCGGCACCACGCGCAGCCCGTCGAGGCGTTCGCCCCACTTGAGGAAGCGGTACCGCTCGGCGTTGCGTTCGTATTCCACCGCGGTGTTGAGGGCGAACGCGTCGGGCCGGCCGGAGACCTCGACGGCCACCGAGTGGTCGACGGTCAGGTGGCTGGGGATGCGGGAGCTGACCCGGCGCGGGTCGCCGCCGGCCGCCGCGACCGCCTCGCGCAGCGCGGCCAGGTCGGCGAGCACCGGCACGCCGTTGGTGTCGTGCAGCAGCACGCGCGAGGGGGAGAAGGAGACGGCGGCCGGCTCCTCGCCGGGGCGGCGGCCCGTCACCAGGGCGGCGATGACCTCGGCGGTGACCGCCGCCCCGTCCTCGTGCCGCAGCAGGTTCTCCAGCAGGATCTTGTGGCTCAGCGGCAGCCGTTCCGCCCCGGGGACCGCGTCGATCCGGTGGACGAGGTGGCTCTCCCCCGCCAGGTCCAGCCGGTCCAGACTCCGGTAACTGTTCGCCGTCCCGGTCGTCGCCGTCTTCCGCACGGTACCTCGCATGCTTATAGCCTATAACTTGCTCCCCCACGATACCGTTCCCCGGCCGCCCGGAACAGGGGCGATATCCTGGGCGTTCCCCGCTGCGGCACGGGCGTCGGCCGGCTGGACGGCAGGACGGCGGCCCCGTGCCCGCCCGCGGTGAACCCCGGGGGTCCACGACGGCCCCTCGCCGCCGCCCCACCGATGAGAAACGGCCATGAGCGAGATGAACGCGACACAGGAGCTCAGCGACCAGGCGCCGCTGGCGACCAGGGTCAACCACCACTGGACCCGCCTGAGCAGGGCCGAGCGCGTCGTCGCGCGCTACATGGTGGCCTCGCCGCCGCAGCAGATCATGCTCGCCACCGCCGACGACATCGCCAAACGCACCGGCACCAGCGACGCCACCGTGGTGCGCACCGCGCGCCGGCTCGGTTATGCGGGCCTGCCGGCGCTCAAGACCTCGCTCGGCGCGGACTTCCCCGCCGAGGGCCCACCGCAGTTCAGCGTGCGGCTGGCGATCTCACAGAGCGCCTCCGACGTCGTGGAGTCCTCCGCCAGCGTGGTCAGCGACGCGCTGCGCCGGGTGCGCGCGCTCAGCGAGGAACTCGACCCGGCGCAGCTGACCAAGGCGCTGGAGCTGATCGCCTCGGCCGGCGAGGTCTTCTGCTACGGCTGGGGCGTCAACGAACTGGCCGCGCGCTACCTGGCGCTGAAGCTCAACCGCATCGGCAAGCGCTCCCGGGCGGCCGGCACCACCGGATACACCTTCGCCGACGACCTGCTGACGCTCTCCTCGCACCACGCGGTCGTGATCTTCGCGCCGGAGCGGGTGCTGCCCGACCTGGAACTCCTGGTCGCCCACGCGAAGGCCACCGGCGCCAGCATGGTCCTGGTGACCTGCGCGATCGAGGAACGCATCATCGAGAAGGTCGACGCCGTCCTGATCGACCAGGGCCCCGGCGGCGGGCTGTCCGCCGAACCGCTGTGCTCCCTGCTCCTGTGCGACATGCTCATCCTCGGCGCGATCGCCGTCGGCAAGGAACCCGCCGTCAACTCGTACTCCCTGCTGGCCCGCCTGCGCAAGGAGATCATCGGCGGCGACGTCTGAGACAACGGGGGACGCTCCCCAGGGGGTACGGGGGGCGCGGTGCGGGGCGGGCGGCCCCGCAGGGGGTTCGGCGAGGTGTGCGGGGCGGGTTCCCCGCAGGGGGTCCGGCCGGCCCCGGCGGTCGGCGGCGGCGTGACGCCGCGCGGGAGGGGTGATCCCCGCGGGCGCACCCGGGGAGCGGTCGGGCGAAGGGCGGGGGCCCGGAGCCGGTCCCGTCACGGACCGCGGGCACCCCGTGGGGGCGGGCGTCGTCCCCGGCGGGAGGCCGTGCGCACCCGGGGCGTGACGGTCCCGGGCCCGTCCGGGGACGACGACTCCGTAGCGATCATTACCATTTTTCCATATCCTGAAGTACTGCTACATTGCGTGGCGTGTTCGAGGAAGGTCGTCAGCCCATGACCACGTCATACCCTCATGCCGGGGCGCAGCTCCAGGAGCGGATCGCCACCGCCCTGCCCACGATGTCCCGCGCCGAACAGCAGGTCGCCCGGTATCTCAGCGCGCACGGCCGCAAGGCCGCCTTCGCCACCACCTCCCAGATCGCGACCGCCATCGGCACCGACGGCGAGACCGTGCTGCGCACGGCGCGCATCCTCGGCTACGACGATCTGGTCGACCTGCGGCAGGGCCTGGCCCACACCTCCGGCGTCACGGGGCGCCCCGCGCCGGCCCCGGCGCCCGGGGAGGACGGCGCCTCACGGACCGGAGCACTGCTCAGCCACGTCTTCGACGAGGCGATCGCCCGGCTGGAGACCACCCGGCGGCTGCTGCGGGAGCCCGACTTCGACCGGGCGGTGCGGGTGCTGGCCGCCGCGGAGGAGATCGTCTGCTACGGCATAGGCCCCTCGCAGACCGCGGCCGACTGTCTGGTGCTGCGGCTGTGCCGGATGGGGCGGCGGGCGCGGGCGTCGGGCTCGACCGGCTTCCGGCTGGCGGACGACCTGCTGGGGCTGGGCCCCCGGGACGTCGTGGTGCTGTTCGCGCCGGGCCGGCTGCTGGGCGAGACGCAGACCGTGGTGCAGCACGCCGGGAAGGTCGGCGCGCGCATCGTGCTGATCACCGACTCGCTCGGGCCGGTGTACGGCGGGGTGGTGGAGGTGGTGCTGCCCGCGGTGCACTCCCCCGACGAGGTGACGGGTGAGACGGTCACCTCGCAGGTGGTCGGCGACGCGCTGGCGCTGGCGGTCTCGGCCGGCGACCGGGAACGGGTGACGAGCACGTCCGCCCTGATGACGTCGCTGCGCGCGGAACTGGTGCGGCCCGAGGACCGCGAGGACGAGGCGGTCCGGCCGACGGCGGACCTGGGTCCGCGGTGAACGCCCCGGTCGCCGAGGTACTGCTGCACGGCTACTCGGCCGGCTCCCCGCAGGGCAGTCCCGGTCTGGGCTCGGTGCACCTGGTCGGCGCCGTCCGGCAGGACGGCACACCGATGCGGGTGCTGTTCGACTGCGGTCACGCCGGCCGGCGCAGGGCGCTGCTGCTGGCGCTGGAGGAACGGGGCCTGACGCCCGGCGACATCGACGTGCTGGTGCTCTCCCACGGCCACTGGGACCACGCGCAGAACGCCGACCTGTTCACCGCCGCGCGGGTGCTGCTGCATCCGGCCGAGGCGCGCTACCTGGCCGCGCCGCCCGCCGCCGACCTGGCTGCCCCGCCGTGGGCCCGGGCGGTGCTGGACGGGCTGGACGTGCGGGAGACCGGCGACGGCGACGAGGTGGCGTCCGGGGTGCGGGTGCTGGAGCTGCCCGGTCACACCCCCGGATCCGTCGGACTGGCGGTGACGGGCGCGGCGGGCACCACGGTGCTGACGGGTGACGCCGTCCCGACCGCCGCGGCCCTGCGCGACGAACGCATCACCGCGGTCTTCGGCGCCCCGCGGGACGCCGCCGCGTCACTGGACCGGGTCCGCGCGCTGGCCGACGTGGTGCATCCCGGCCACGACCGCCCCTTCCGCATCGCCCCGGACGGCGCCCTGCGTCATCTGGAGCCGGCCATGCCCGCGTTCGTGCTGCGCGTCGCGGACCCCGGGGCGTGGCGTGCCGCGGTGCGCATCGAGGGACGCGACCAGGGCGTGTGTGGAGTTGTGATCTCGTGAGCTCAATCGCCTGATCGACTGCCAAGATCCGCAGACAGCGCCGCGTAGACGTACTCGCTGCCCCAGCGATCCCCGTCGAGGTCGTTCTCGACCAGGTGCGCCTCCCGGCGCATCCCGAGGCGCTCACAGACCCGCACAGACCCGGTGTTCTCCACATCCAGCCGTGCGTAGAGCCGGTGCACGCCCAGCGTGTCGAAGGCGAACCCGGCCAGCGCCGCGGCCGCCTCGGTCGCGTAGCCGTGCCCCTGGTGACCTGGGGCGAGAGTCCAGCCGATCTCGGCCTGGGCGGCGCGGGCATCGGCCAGGGCGAGGCTGACCTCGCCAAGAACGCCGGGCTCATCGCGTCGGCAGACAGCGAGCGCCAGCTTGTCCCCGTCGGCGCGCCAGGCCGTCCGCGCCGCGCGCTCGGCGGCAACCTGCTCGCTGCGCTCACGCGTGTGCGCCGGCCGGTACAAGTAGCGCGCCACGCTCGGCAGGCTCTGGTAGGCGTACAGGTCGTCGGCGTCGCGGGGAGTGAACAGACGCAGCGACAACCGGGCCGTGGTCAACGGCAGCAGCGAAGCGGCTTCCATGCGGACCCCCGGGACGCGGATGTGGATCACGTTGCGGACCGATTTTCGCATCACGACTGCCCGGCAGCCACGCCATGTCAAGAGCAGCGCTCGGCAGCCGCACTTCACCGCGAGGCGCGGCGCTCCGGCAGTTGTTCACCGACCCATACTCCCAGCTCCCGGACTGCTCGCGTCGTCCGGCGCCGCGCCGGACGCCGGGCCCGCGGTCGCGGCCACCCTCCCGCGCCCGGCGGCCCCGGTGACGGGGAGGCGATCATCCGGCGGGGTTGTATGAGGATTTCACAACTCCGGTAACAACAGGGGCCGGGACAACGGGATCTCGTGAGGCCGGTCACACCGTGGTGAAGGGCGGAAAACGCCACGTGCCGCACGGTCGCAGCCGTGCGGCACGCGATGTTCATCTCTCCCGTGAAACACGGCCACGCGCCGGTCCGCCGCCACGTCACCGCCCGTGCCAGGCTGGGAGAAGCGCGGACCGGAACCCCGGTCGACCGGCAGAACAGGGAAGGCAACAACGCCGACAGGGCTTGACGTGCGCGTGGGGCGTCAACATGCTTGTCGGCGATGCCGTTCGGCGCCCCAAACCCCCCGGGGACAGCGGGCGATAAACGGCACCGGTCGACCGGTCCCTTTCCGGGCCATGGTCCGGGAAATGCACGCAAGGACGCGGACCGCGCGATCCGGAAAATCGGGGGAAGCACATGCACAGGAATCACGCGGTCGCGACAGCACCGGTCCTCCCCCGCCGGCCGCGACCGCATCGCCGGATCTGAACCGCTTCGTCCGCGCGTCGCGAGCCGGTCGCATGCGGTACCGTGTGGCACCACGAGCCTTCTTCGGCAAGCGAGTTGACGCAAGCGGAACGCGGGGTCGGCCACCGGACCGTACGGCCGCCCCGCTGAATCTGCCTCAGGCTTCCCGCCCGTCCCGGCTTTCACGCCGCCGCCCCGCGAGGGCCGCCGTGATGTGCCGCGCCGCGCGGGAGCAGGCGGGTCGGTGAATACGACCCGGCGCATTCCGCGAATTGTACGGCGTCAGTGTCCGGACGCTGTGCGGAATCTTCGGCACGAAGGAACCCGATTTCCGGGAGTGGTTCGTCGTGCGAGCTCCACCGAATCCGAACCCGGCAATCGAGAGGAAGCTGTGACCCGCGAGGCGAACGCATCAGTCAGCACCCTTGTCGAGCTTTTCCAGCGCTCGGTGCGGGAGAATCCGGACCGTCCCGCGGTCAGCGACGAGAGCCGGACGCTGACCTACGCGGAACTCGACCGCGAGTCCGGGGCGGTCGCCGCCCTGCTGCGGGAGCGGGGCGTGGGCCTGGAGGACCGGGTCGGGATCCACCTGAACCGCTCGGTGACGCTGTTCGCCGCCGTGCTCGGCACGCTGAAGGCCGGTGCGGCCTACGTCGCCGTCGACAGCCGCTACCCCGACACCCGCCGCGACCTGATGCTGACCCGCGGCGGCGCCAAGGTCGTGCTGACCGAGCCGGAGTGGTGCGAGCGGCTGACCGCGGTGCCCGCCGAGACCGTGGCCCTGGTGCCGGCGGAGCTGCCCGCGGCAACCGGCGGGGAGGGAGAGGGGCCGGCCGGGGACAGCGCGGCGAGCGTGCTGTTCACCTCCGGGTCCTCCGGGGAGCCGAAGGCGATCGTGCTGGAGCACCGCAACCTGGTGTCGTTCGCGCTCAACCCCTCGCTGCCGCGGCTGGCCCCGGGCGACCGCACCGGGCAGATCTCCAGCGTCTCCTTCGACGCCTTCCACTTCGAGATCTGGAACACCCTGGGCGCGGGCGCCGAGTCGGTCGTGCTGCCGCCGGTGCCGGACCTGCTGGCGGCCGACTTCCAGCGGCAGATGCGCAAGTACGCGATCACCGCGATGCTCGTGCCGACGATGGTGGTCAACCACGTGGTGCGCGAGGACCGGGACGCGTTCGCCTCACTGCGGATCCTGCAGGCCGGCGGCGACGTGCTGCTGCCGTCCGCGTGCCGGGCACTGCTGGGCGGCAGGTTCGAGGGCCGGCTGATCAACCTCTACGGTCCGGCGGAGATCACCACCGCCTGCACGGCGCACGAGGTCACCGAGCAGGACGCGCACAGCGACGCGGTGCCGATCGGGACGCCGCTGGAGGGCGTCTCGGTGCTGCTGCTGGACGAGGCCGGGCAGCCGGTGGCGGACGGCGGGACCGGTGAGATCCACGTGGCCGGCCCCGGGGTCGCCCGCGGCTACCAGGACCGCGAGGACCTGACGGCGGAGCGGTTCACCGCCCGGCCGGGCGCGGACGGCCCGGTGCGGCACTACCGCACCGGTGACCTGGCCCGCCGCCGCGAGGACGGGGTGCTGGTCTTCACCGGCCGCGCCGACGACCAGGTGAAGATCCGCGGCTACCGGGTGGAGCCGGGTGAGGTGGAGCGCGGTCTGCTGCGCTACCCGGAGGTCTCCGACGCCGTCGTGCTGCCCCAGGGCGAGGGCAACGACCGCCGGCTGGTGGCGTTCGTGGTGGTCGAGGACGGCCTGGGCACCGGCGAGCTGCGGGAGCGGGCGGCGCGCGACCTGCCGGACTTCATGGTGCCCAGCGCCTTCGCGGTGCTGCCGCAGATACCGGCGACCGCGCACGGCAAGCGGGACATGGACAAGCTGCGCGAGCAGCTGGAGAAGCTGCGGGAGCGCGAGGACGCCTACGCGGAGCCGGTCACGGAGACCGAGCGGTACCTGGCGGGGCTGTGGGCGTCGCTGCTGAACGTCGACCGGGTGGGCCGCGAGGAGGACTTCTTCGGCCTGGGCGGTCACTCGCTGCTGGCGTTCCGCATGCACCACAAGGTCAACCGGGAGCTGGGCGCGTCGGTGACGTTCCCCCAGCTGCTGAAGAACACCGTGCTCAAGGACCTCGCGGCGGCCGTCGACGCCTCCCGCGGGGAGTCGGCGTGAGCGCCCCGGTGGCCGGCGGTCCGGCCCCGCGCGAGGTCGACCTGGCGTCGGTGGACCTCACCGACGTGGACCTGTTCGTCAGCGGCGGCCACACCCGGGTCTTCGAAGCGCTGCGGGCCCGCTCGCCGATCCACCGCAACGAGGGCGCGGACGGCAGCCGTTTCTGGGCGCTGACCCGGTACGAGGACGTGCACTGGGCGTACCGCAACCACGAGTCGCTCAGCTCGGCGAGCGGCGCGATCGTCGGAGGTTCGCTGCACAGCGCGAGCGACACCTCCTCGAACAAGATGCTGGTCTCCAGCGACCTGCCGCGGCACCGGATGCTCAAGCACGTCATCCACCCCATGCTGTCGGCCTCGGTGGGCCGCCTGGTGGCACAGACCGTGCGGGAGCTGCTGGACGCGGCGCTGGCGCGGGCGCGGGCGGCGGGCGGCTGCGACTTCGCGACCGACGTCGCCACCGAACTGCCGGCCGGCGCGCTGATGGTCATCATGGGCATCGGCCACCAGGACGCGCACCGGCTGATCGGCCTGACCCGCCGGATGGTCGGCTACCGCGACGAGGTCTTCGTCGACGTCGGCGACGACGAGCGGATGCGGCTGGCGTGGCTCCAGGTGGAGGTCTTCGACTTCTTCTCCGACATCGTCGCCGAACGCCGCCGCTCCCCCGGCGACGACCTGGTCAGCACGCTGCTGACCGCCGAGGTCAACGGGCGCCGGCTGACGGAGGAGGAGATCTTCTACAACTGCATGAACGTGGCGGTCGGCGGCAACGAGACCACGTCGTACACCGCGTGCACCGGGCTGATGGCGCTGATGGACAACCCGGAGCAGTACCGGACGCTGCGTGAGCAGCCGCAGGCGGCGGCGGGGGCGGTGGAGGAGTTCCTGCGCTGGTCCTCGACCAACGCCTACGTGCAGCGGGTGGCCACCCGGGACTTCCGCTACGGCGGTGTGGACTTCGCCGAGGGTGATTCGCTGACGCTGTGGAACTACTCCGCCAACCGGGACGAGAGCGTCTTCCCGCACGCGGACCGCTTCGACATCGGCCGCTCCCCCAACCGGCACCTGACCTACGGCGCGGGGCTGCACCGCTGCGTGGGCTCACCCGTGGCGCAGGCGGAGCTGGCCATGATGTTCGACCGGCTGCACGCGAGCGGCGTGGTGTTCGCGCCGGCCGGTCCGGCGCGGCGGCTGCGTTCCAACTTCCTGCTGGGCGTCACCCGGCTGCCCGTGGAGGTCGCGTGACCGCGCCGGCCTACCCGCTGGGTGAACGCGTCGACCAGGTGCTGGCCCGCCGGGCGGCCGAGCAGCCGGAGGCGGAGGCGGTCCGGCAGGGCGAGCGGTCGCTGACGTACGGCGAACTGGAGGCCGGGGCACGCACGGTGGCGGCGGCGCTGCACGCGCGCGGCATCGGGGCGGGCGACCGGGTCGCGGTGCGGCTGGGGCGGTGCCCGGAGCTGGCGGTGGCCCTGCTGGGCGTGCTGCGGGCCGGGGCCGCGTACGTGGCGGTGGACCCGGCGTGGCCCGACGAGCGGGTGGCGGCCTGCGCGCGGGGCACCGGCATCGTGCTGTTCGTCACCGACGGCACGTGGGGCGCGGACGGCGCGGTGGCGGACGTCGCCCTGGAGGAGCTGACGCGGGAGGGGCTCGGCCGGCCGGTGCCGCCGCAGCTGACCGACGGCGGTGCCACCGCCAGCGTGTTCTTCACCTCCGGCAGCACCGGGGTGCCCAAGGGGGTGCTCTCCCCGCACCGCGGCGTGGTGCGGCTGGCGTTCGGCGGTGACGGCCTGCGGATGGACCGGGAGACGGTCTTCCTCCAGTCGGCGGCGCTGCCGTGGGACATGCTGTCGCTGGAGCTGTGGGGGCCGCTGCTGGCCGGCGGGCGGTGCGTGCTGCTGGACCGCGCGCACCGCATCCCGGACGCCGGTTCGTTCGCCGCGGCGGTGGGGGCGGGCGTCAACAGCGTCTTCCTGGCGACCTCCCTGTTCAACGTGCTGGTGGAGGAGGCCCCGCAGCTGTTCGCGTCGCTGCGGGTGCTGATGGTGGGCGGTGAGCGGGTCTCGGCCCCGCACCTGCGGGAGGTCGTCACGCGGTACCCGTCGGTGCGGCTGGTGAACGGCTACGGGCCGGCCGAGTGCAGCATGGTGGCGACCATGCACACCGTGCGCCCGCAGGACGTGGCGGACGGTGTGCTGGATGTGCCGATCGGGCGGCCGGCGCCGCGGACCTCGGTGCTGCTGCTGGACGCCGAGGGCCGTGCGGTGCCGGACGGCGAGGAGGGCGAGATCGTCCTGGGCGGCGACGGGGTGGCCGCCGGCTACGCGGGCGACCCGCGGGAGACCGGCCGCCGTTTCCCGGTGATCGACGGCCGCCGCCACTACCGCACCGGCGACCTGGGGGTGCTGGACGCCGGGGGACTGCTGCGGTTCCGGGGGCGGGTGGACCACCAGTTCAAGGTGAACGGGGTGCGCACCGAGCCGGGCGAGATCGAGGTGGTGCTGGAGGAGCATCCGCGGATCACGGCGGTGTGCGTGAGCCCGCTGCGCGACGCCGCCGGACGGGTGAGCGTGGGGGCCGCCTACGTGACCGCCGACCAGCGGGAGCTGCCGGCCGCGGGGGTGCGGGAGTTCGCGGCCCAGCGGCTGGTGGGCGCCATGGTGCCGTCGGTGCTGCTGCACGTCACGGCGATGCCGCTGAACGCCAACGGCAAGGCGGACCGGGCGGCGGTGGCCGACGCCCTGCGGGAGTACGTGGCAGCCGGACGGGAGGCCGCCGGCGCGCAGGAGGGGCCGGTGGATCCGCTGCTGGCGCAGGCCCGGGAACTGCTGGGCCTGCCGGGGCTGGCGCAGGACGACGACCTGATGCTGTCGGGCGCCGGTTCCCTGGACGTCATCCGGCTGGCGGCCCGGCTGGGCGCGCGGCGGGGCACCGGGCTGGGCGCGGCCGACATCTACCGGCTGCGGACGCTGGCGGCGATCCGCGAGCACTGCGCCGGTGTGCCGCAGGGGTCGGCGGACCTGCTGGCCTGCGAGGACCCGCGGGGGGACACCGCTCCGCTCTCGCACGCCCAGCAGCGGTTCTGGCTGGCGGAGATGACCGAACCGGGCGCCGCCGACAACCTCATCGTGCTGGCCTGGTCGGTGACCGGGCCGCTGGACGCGCGGGTGCTGGAGGAGGCGCTCGGCGACGTCGTCGCCCTGCATCCGGCGCTGCGCACCACGTACCCGTGGCTGGAGGACGCCCCGGCGCAGCGGGTGCGGCCGGTGGCGGAGGCGGGGGTGCGGCTGGAGCGTACCGCCGTGCCGGCCGGTGCGGACGGCAAGGGCCCGCAGGAACTGGCGGAGGCGGTGACCGCCGACTGGTGGGACGTGCCGTTCTCGCTGGAGGAGGAGGTGCCGGTCGCCCTGCGGTTGTGCGAACTGGACGACGAGCGGGCGCTGTTGTGCCTGAAGGTGCATCACATCGCGTTCGACGGCTGGTCGGCCGGGGTGCTGATGGAGGACCTGGCCGTCGCCTACCGGGAGCGCGGCGCCGGGCGGCAGCCGCGGTTCGGTACGCGGGCCACCTATCGCGGTTACGCGGTGTGGGAGGCGGAACGGCTGGAGCGGCTGGCGGTTGAGGACCTGCCGTTCTGGCGTGGCCGGCTGACGCCGGAGCCGGTGCCGTTCCTGCCGGCGCCGGCGGAGAGCGGGCAGGCGCCGCGGCACGAGAGCGTCTTCAGGGTCGGCGCGCGGACCGTGCGGGGGCTGGCGCTGGCGGCCGCCCGGCGCGGCGGGCCGCTGCTGGCGGTGGTGCTGGCGGCCACGGCCCGGGCGGTGGCGGCGGAGTTCGGCGCCGACGCGCCGGCGCTGGGTTCGGTGACGGCCGGCCGTTTCGACCCGGCGCTGGAGCCGGTCGTCGGCTACTTCGTCAACCCGTTCACCGTGCCGATGCCGCGGGTGCGGGAACTCTCGGACGGGGCGCTGCTGGACCAGGCGGTGGGGGCTTCGGTGGCGGCGCTGTCGCACACCGCGATGCCGTTCGACGACCTGGTGCGGCGGCTGACGCCGTCCCGGGAGCGGCATCCGTTCTTCCAGGCGTGGGCGGTGCTGCAGGCGCCTGTGCACGGCAGCGATCTGGGGGGCGGGGTGTGCGCCCTGCCGGTGCGGGTGCGCCCGCCGGCCACCGCGATCGAGCTGATGACGGAGGTCTTCCCGCAGCCGGACGGCTCCTGGGAGGGCGTCGTGCTGTGGCGGCGGGACGGGGTCGGGGCGGCCGCCGCCCAGCGGGTGGCCGCCGGTATGCGTGCGGCGCTGGAGCGTATGGCGGAGGCCGAGTGATCCTCGTGCCCGACGCCTCCCCGGCCGCGCGCACCGCGCGGCCGTATCAGGAAGGCACGGAACCGGTATGACCATCACTATGGAGGCGAGCCGCTGGCTGCGGCGTTTCCACCAGGACCCCTCGGCGCGTGCCCGGGCGGTGTGCCTGCCGCACGCCGGCGGGTCGGCGAGTTTCTGGTTCCCCTTCTCGCAGGCGATGCCGCCCGGCCTGGAGGCGGTCGCGGTGCAGTACCCGGGCCGGCAGGAGCGGTTCCTGGAGGAGCCGCTGCGCCGGATCGGGGAACTGGCCGACTCGGTGGCGCGGTTGCTGGCCGGGCAGCCGGCGGTGCCGCTGGTGCTGGTGGGGCACAGCATGGGCGCGACCATCGCGTTCGAGACCGCGCACCGGCTGCGGGAGCGCGGGGTGGCGCTGGAGGCGCTGTACGTCTCGGCGCAGCGCGGTCCTTCGCTGCCGCGCGAGCCGCGCGGGGTGTACCTGCGGGACGACGCGGGCGTGGCGGACGAGCTGCGCCGGCTCGGCGGCACCGATCCGGATCTGCTGGCGGACCCGGCGGTGCTGGAGCTGCTGCTGCCGGCGGTGCGGGCGGACTACGAGGCGGTGGAGACGTACGCGTTCACCGCGCGGGAGCCGCTGGAGTGCCCGGTGGTGGCGCTGGTGGGCGACGCGGATCCGAACGTGACCGTGGAGCAGGCCGCGGCCTGGCGGGAGCAGACGACCGGCGCGTTCGACCTGAGGGTGCTGCCCGGCGGGCACTTCGCGCTGGCCGACCGCCAGGAGGCGGTGGCGGCCCTGGTCGCCGCCCGGCTGGCGCAGGTGCGCGGGTGAGGCGCCGCGTTCCCGTCCCCGATCGGCTCGACGTCCCCTGGAGTGCGGCGATGGCGCGGCAGAACCGCGAGGTGGTGGTCCGGTGAAGACGGCACGGATGGCGGGGCTGAAGCTGCTGCTGCGGGAGGGCCGGCCGGTGCGGGGCACCACGCTGGTGGCGCTGACCGTGCTGACGGTCAGCGTGCTGGCGATGCTGGCCGGGCCGCTGCTGGTGCAGCAGTTCGTGGACCGGGCGACGTCCGGCGGCACGCAGGCGCAGCTGACGGTGATCGCGCTGTGGTACATGGCGGTGGCGGTGGTCGGCGGGGCGGCCCGGGTGTGGTCGAGCTACCTGTCGGTGCACGCCGGGTGGCGGGTGGCGGACGGGCTGCGGCTGCGGCTGCTGCGGCACGCGGCGGCGGACCGGCCGGTGCTGGAGGTGGAGAGCCGCCCGGTGGGCGAGGTGCTGGAGCAGGTCTCGGGCAGCGCCGACATCGTGGGCAAGGCGATCGCGGAGTCGGGTTTCCGGCTGGTCGGCAACGTGCTGGTGGGTGTGGGCACCATCGTGGCGATGTCGCTGGTGATCCCGCAGGCGGGGCTGAGCCTGCTGGTGCTGGCGGTCCTGGTCTGCGTGCTGCTCAGCCGGCTCTCCCGGCGGTCGCAGTCGCGCTGGGAGGCGGCGCGGGTGATGCAGACCTCGCTGTTCGGCTTCGTCGGCGACGCGATCGCCGCGCGCGACGACCTGCTGGTGGCGGGCCGTTCGCGGTGGGCCGCCGACCGTACCCGCGGGGACCTGGCGCAGTTGCTGCGGGTCGAGGGGCGGGCGTACATCAGCGGCCGGGTGTTCTGGCCGGTGACGCAGTTGTGCACGGCGCTGTTCTTCGCCGTCGGGTTCGGTTTCGGTCTGCGGCAGTTGCAGCTGGGGCACATCTCGGTCGGCACGCTGGCGATGATCTACCTGTACGTCAATCTGCTCCAGGAGCCGCTGGAGGACATGTCCTCGCAGTCGGGACAGATGCAGCAGATGATGGCGGTGCTCGCGATCGCCTCGCGCACCCTGCCGCGGGACGAGGGCGTGCGGGCGCCGCGGGAGAGCGCGGTGCTGCCCGCCGGGCCGCCGTCGGTGGAGTTCGAGAACGTCACCTTCGGCTACGGTGCGGACCCGGTGCTGCACGACGTGTCGTTCGCGGTGCGGCCCGGGCGCTCGCTGGGCATCGCCGGGCCGACCGGGTCGGGCAAGAGCACCGTGATCAACCTGCTGTGCGGGCTGGGTGAGCCGTCCGGCGGCCGGGTGCTGATCGGCGGGGTGGACGTGCGGGAGGTCGCGCCGCTGGAGTTCGCCCGACGGGTGACGGTGCTCAGCCAGCGCGCGCACGTCTTCTCCGCCTCGGTGCGCGACAACATCACGCTGTTCGACGACTCGGTCGACGACGAGCACGTCTGGGGCGTGCTGGAGCGGCTGGGCGCGGCGCACTGGGTGCGGGAGCTCACGGAGGGGCTCGCCACCCGGGTCGGGGCGGGGGCGCGCACCCTGTCGGAGGGCGAGTGCCACGTGCTGGCCGGTGCCCGCGCGCTGCTGCGGCCGTTCAGCCTGCTGGTGGTCGACGAGGGCGCCTCGCGTTTCGACCCGGAGACCGAGCGGGCGTGGACGGCGCTGCTGGAGACCGTGATGGACGGCCGGACGGTGGTGATGGTCGAGCACCGGCTGGCGACCCTGGCCGGCGTCGACGAACTGCTGAGGATGGACGGCGGGCGAGTGGCCGGCGTCGAGACCACGGGTGTGGGGGGAGCCAAGTGAGCACCGAGGCACGGCCGGCCGGGGAGCGGCTGGAGGACCCGGCGGGCGGTCCGCGGGTCGGCGTCGCGGCCTTCCCCGCCTTCCTGCGCGGGGCGGGACGGCGCATCCGGGGCCTGTACCTGTCGGCGATGGGCGCGTGGAGCCTGATCTACGGGCTGCCGCTGGTGGTCGGCGCGCTGATCTCCGCGATGCTCGACCACGCCGCCAACCCGCCGGTGGGCCGGGCGACCTGGTGGCTGCTGGGCTTCGCCGTGGCGCTGATGGTGGTGCGGGCGGTCGCGCTGTGGGCGGGCCTCCAGCTGACGTTCGTGCTGATCTTCCGCACCAGTTCGTGGATCAAGGCGCAGGTACTCGTGCGGCTGCTGGGCCGGCCGGTCGCGCACGGGCCGCAGCTGGGGGCCGGCGACATCCTCAACCGGCTGCGCGACGACAGCGACGAGATCGGCGGCCTGCTGGAGTGGACCACCGACCTGATCTACCGGTCGGTGCTGCTGGTGGTGGCGATCGCGGTGCTGGCCACCGCGGACCTGGTCATGACGCTGCCGCTGGTGCTGCTGGCGGGTGGGCTGTGGGCGTCGGTGCTGCTCAAGCAGCGGGTGGCGGTGGCGCAGCGCGAGACCCGGGTGCGGCAGGGGATCATCGGTGCGGAGATCACCGACACCCTCAGCGGGGTGCGCGACCTGCGGCTGGCCGACGCACTGGAGGGGCGGCTGGCCGGGCTGGTGCGGCGGTTCGCCTGGCGGCGTGAGGTGCAGCTGCGCCACCAGGTCTACATGGACCTGCTGTCCGACCTGTTCCTGAACCTGGTGACCATCGGCACCGGCGTGGTGCTGCTGACCGTCAGCTTCCAGGTGGCGCACGGCACGTTCAGCATCGGCAAGCTCGCGCTGTTCGTCACCTACGCCTCGTGGCTGGGCCAGCAGATGTCGTTCTTCGGCAAGATCCTGGCCCGCTACCAGAACGGCCGGGTCTCCTACGGCCGCCTGGGCGCGCTGGCCGGTGCGGACGAGCCGGCGGCGCCGGGCGGCCCCGGGCCGCTGCGGGAGCTGGTGGTGACCGGTCTGACGTGTGCGGCGCCCGAGGGTGCCGGGGCGCCGCGACCGGTGGACTTCCGGGTGCGGCCCGGTCAGCTGGTGGCCGTCACCGGGGAGATCGGCTCCGGCAAGAGCCTGGTGGTGCGCAGTCTGCTGGGTCTCCAGCCCGGGGTGAGCGGCAGTGTGCGGTGGAACGGCGAGGAGGTCGCCGGGGAGCGCGGCGTGCTGGGGGCCCCGCGCGTCGGGTACGCCCGGCAGCAGGCCCGGTTCGTGCACGGCAGCCTGCTGGACAACCTGACGCTGGGTGAGGACCTGCCGCGCGACCGGGTCGAGGCGGCGATGAGCGCGGTGTGCCTGGAGGGCGGGTCGGCGGAGCTGCCGCTGGGGCTGGAGACGTGGATCGACTCCGGCAGCGCCACCCAGTTGTCCGGTGGGCAGCTCCAGCGCCTGTCGCTGGCGCGCATGCTGTGCCGGCCGGCCGACCTGTACGTGGTGGACGACTGCGACTCCTCGCTGGACGGGCCGACCGCCCGGCAGGTGTGGCGGACGCTACCGCGCGACTGGCCGGGGGCGTGGGTGGTCGTCTCGCACAACCCGGACCTGATCGCCGCCGCCGACGTGGTGGTGACCGTGGAGCGTTCCGGCGCCCCGGCGGCGGCGGGGTCACGGTGACCGCGCGGAGCGCGCCGGCGGCGTCGTGGGCGCCGACGGGCTGTGCGACGGCCGCGCCGCACCCGGCGGCCGCCCCGGCGGTGCCGGCGGCGCCGCAGGAGCTGATCCCGCCGGACGCGGTCCTCGACCTCGCCCCGGTGCTGGGGCACGGGCTGCACGTGAAGTGCGAGGGTCTCAACCTCGGCGGTTCGATCAAGCTGCGGACGGCGGCGGCCATGGTCGCCGCCGCCGAACGCGACCGCCTGATCGGCCCGGACACCGTGCTGATCGAGTCCTCCTCGGGCAACCTGGGGGTGGCGCTGAGCGTGATCGCCGCGCACCGGGGGCTGCGGTTCACCTGCGTGACCGACGCGCGGTGCAACCCCTCGACCGCGGCAGCCATGCGGGCGACGGGCGCCGAGGTCGTGGTGATCGACACGCCCGGTCCCCGGGGCGGGTTCCTGGGCGCGCGGCTGGAGTACGTGCGGCGGCGGTGCGCGCGGGACGCGCGATACCTGTGGCTGAACCAGTACGCCAACGAGGCCAACTGGGGGGCGCACTACGCCGGTACGGCGCCGGAGCTGCTGGCGTGCCTGCCGGACCTGGACGTGCTGTTCGTCGGCGTCGGCACGTCGGGCACCGCGATGGGCTGCGCCCGCTACTTCCGCGACACCGGGTGCCCGGCGCGCGTGGTGGCGGTCGACGCGGTCGGCTCGGTGAGTTTCGGCAACCCGCCGGCGCCCCGGTTCATCCCCGGTCTGGGCGCGGGGGTGACACCGCCGCTGCTGGACCTGTCGGTCTTCGACGACCTGATCGAGGTCACCGAGACCGACACCGTCCGCGCCTGCCGGACGCTTGCCGGCCGCGGTCTGCTGTTCGGCGGTTCGACGGGCACCGTGGTGGCCGGCGCCGTGCGCTGGCTGGAGCGGCACGACCCGGACCGGCGGCTGCGTTCGGCGTGCGTGTCGCCCGACATGGGTGAGCGCTACCTGAGCACCGTCTACGACGACGCCTGGGTGCGCGAGCACTACGGCGAGGCGGCCCTGCGTCCCCTGGAGTGCGCCGTGGCCGCGCTGAGCACGGGTGAGGCGGAGCCTTCCGTGGTGGCCGGCGTGTGAGGCCGGGCGCCGCCGTGGGGGCGGCGCGTGCCGGCAGGAGTGCGGGGCCCGGAAGATCGAGACGGTGGGAGCGTGGAGCGCGTGGAGAGCCCGAACGGCACGGCAGGGGCCGAGCGGGAGCGGTGGTACCCGCTCTCGTCGGGGCAGCTGGCCATGTGGCTGGTGGCGGCGGCGGGCGCGGCGCAGGCGGCGTACACGGTGCACGCCGTCTACGAGCTGCGGGGCGCGCTGGACGCCGGGGCGCTGCGGGCGGCCGCCGGTGACGTGGTGGCCGCGCACGAGTCGCTGCGCACCGCTTTCGGCGAACACGACGGGGAGCCGGCGCAGCGGGTGCTGGACGTGCCGGCGCACTGGCAGGAGCGGGCGGCCGGCGACGAGGAGGAGGCGTCGCAGCTGGTGGCCGCCTTCATCGCCGGTGACTTCGACCTGGCGGCGGGCCGGGTGGTGCGTTTCCTGCTGGTGCGGCGGTCGGCGGACGAGCACCAGCTGGTGGTGGCCGGTCATCACATCGTGCTGGACGGCTGGTCGCTGAGCGTGCTGGCGGACGGGCTGCTGGCCGCCTACCGGGCGCGCACCACCGGCGCCCCGGTGCCGGTGGCGCCCGCGGTGCAGTACCGCGACCACGCGGTGGCGCAGCGCGCGGAGCTGGACGGCGGGCGGCTGGAGGGCTCGCGCGCCTACTGGCGCGGGGTGCTGGAGCGGCTGCCGGAGCCGCTGGAGCTGCCGGCCGACCGGCCGCGCCCGGGGACGCGTTCCTTCCGGGGGCGGCTGGCGCACCGGCTGCTGGACGCGGAGGACCTGGCGGCGCTGGGCGGGCTGTGCCGTCAGGAGCGGGTGACGCTGTTCGCCGGGCTGTGCGCGCTGGTGCGCACGCTGCTGCACCGCTACACCGGGCAGGAGGACTTCGCGCTCGGCACGTCGGCGGTCACCCGGGACACCCCGGAGCTGTACGACCAGATCGGCTACTACCTCAACACCCTGGCGCTGCGCGGCACGGTGACCGCGGACTCCACGTTCCGCGGGGTGCTGCGGGCGGCGCACGCGGCGATGGTGGAGGCGCTGGAGCACCACGCCTTCCCGTTCGACCAGGTGGTGCGGGACGCGGGCGCGGTGCCGGAGGCGGGGCGCAATCCGCTCTTCGACGTGATGGTCTTCCACGACCAGGGCTGGGGCGGGCCGCAGGAGCAGGTGCCGGGGCTGCGGGTGCGGCACCTGGACGTTCCCTACGCGCACGCCAAGATGGACCTGACGTTCTTCTTCAAGGAGACGGCCGGCGGGCTGCGGCTGACGGTGGAGTACGCCACCGACCTGTTCGACGCGGAGCGGATCGAGGCGCTGCTGGGGCACGCGGTGACGCTGCTGCGCTCCTGCGTGGCGGAGCCCGACGGGCCGGTCGCGGCGCTGCCGCTGCTGACGCGGGCCGAGCACGACCTGGTGGTGACCGGGTTCAACCGCACCGACGTCCCCTTCGAGCTGGAGACGCCACTGCCGCAGCTGTTCGAGCAGCGGGCGGCGCGGCAGCCGCAGCGGGTGGCGGTGGTGGACGGGGTCCGGTCGTGGACGTTCGGTGAGCTGAACGGCCGGGTCAACGCGCTGGCGTGGCTGCTGCGCGAGGAGCACGGGGTGCGGCCGGGCGTGCTGGTGGCCCTGGCCATGGAGCGCTCCGCGCACCTGACGGTCGCGGTGCTGGCGGTGCTGAAGGCGGGCGGCGGCTACCTGCCGGTCAGTGTGAAGGATCCGGTGGCCCGGCTGGCGGGCGTGCTGGAGGACAGCGGTGTGCCGCTGGTGCTGGTCGCCGGCGGCGATTTCGTGCCGCCGCCGGCCGCCGGGCGCGCGGTGCTGGACGTGACGGCGGTGGCCGGCGGCCGCACGGCGGACCTGCCGCCGCTGGCCGGGCCGGACGACGTGGCGTACTGCGTCTACACCTCGGGCTCGACGGGGAGGCCGAAGGGGGTGCTGGTCGAGCACCGCGGTCTGGTCAACCGGCTGCGGTGGACCGCGCGGGACCTTGGTCTCGGCGCCGACGACGTGTTCCTGCAGAAGACCCCGTACGTCTTCGACGTGTCGGTGTGGGAGCTGCTGCTGCCGGGGATGCTGGGTGCCCGGCAGGTGATGCCGGCGCCGGGCGCCGAGTCGCAGCCGGCCCTGATCGCGCAGGCGGTGCGCGAGCACGGGGTGACGGTGGTGCACTTCGTGCCGTCGATGCTGGAGCGTTACCTGGACGGGGCGCCGGAGGGCTTCGCCGGGGTGCGGGTGTGCGTGTGCAGCGGTGAGCCGCTGGGGCGGGAGGTGGCCCGGCGGTTCCTGGCCGTCGCGGGGCCGGCCGAACTGCACAACTACTACGGGCCGACCGAGGCGACGGTGGACGTCACCGCCGGCCGGGTGACGTCCGCGGCGGGTCCGGTGACGCTGGGCCGCCCGGTGGCCAACACCCGGGTGTACGTGCTGGACCCGCAGGGCCGGCCGTGCCCGGTCGGGGTGGACGGCGAGCTGTGCCTGTCGGGCGTGCAGGTGGCGCGCGGCTACCTGGGGCGGCCGGAGCTGACCGCCGAGCGGTTCGCGGACGACCCGTTCGTGCCGGGGCGGCGGATGTACCGCACCGGGGACCTGGGACGGTGGCTGCCCGGCGGTGAGCTGCTGTACCGGGGGCGGCGCGACGGGCAGGTGAAGCTGCGCGGGCACCGGGTGGAGCCGGCCGAGATCGAGGCCGCGCTGCGGGAGCTGCCGGGCGTGGAGGCCGCGGTGGTGCTGCTGCGCGGTGACGCGGCGGGCGGCGACCACCTGTGCGCGTTCGTGCAGGGCGCGGGCGCCCCGGACGCCGCTGGGCTGCGGGAGGCGCTGGCGGCGCGGCTGCCGGCGTACATGGTGCCGGCGCGGTACGCGGTGATCGACGCGGTGCCGGTGACGTCCAACGGCAAGGCGGACCGCCGGGCGCTGGCGGCGCTGCCGTCCGGGCGGGCGGCGACCGGTGTCCACGTGGCGCCGCGCGACGCGGCCGAGGAGGAGCTGCTGGCCATCTGGCGCACCCTGCTGCCGCGGGGCCGGGTCGGTGTCACCGACGACTTCTTCGTGGCGGGCGGTCATTCGCTCAGCGCCCTGCGGCTGGCCTCGCGGATCGCCGAGCGGTTCGGCGTGGCGATGACGGCGGCCGCGGTCTTCGGCCACCGCACGGTGGCCGACCAGGCCGCGCTTTTGGGGACGTTGCCGGCCGTGGCACCGCGGGCCCCGGCGGCCGGGGCGGGCGCCGCGGTGGGCGGGCCGCGTCCGCTCTCGCCCGCGCAGGAGCGGGTGTGGTTCCTGCACATGCTGGAGCCCGACAGCTCCGCGTACAACATCCGTGTGCTGGTGCGGCTGACCGGACCGCTGGAGCCGGACGCGCTGCGCCGGGCGGCCGGGGCGCTGGTGGCCCGGCACGAGATGCTGCGGGTGACCTTCCAGGCCGACGGTGACCGGGTCACCCAGACGGTGGACGAGGACGCCGGGGCGGACTTCACCGTGCGGGACCTGACGCACCTGGATCTGGCGGTGGCCCGGGAGGCGGCCGGGCGGGCGGTGCGCGAGGAGGACGGGCTGCCGTTCCGGCTGCGGGAGCGCACCCCGTTGCGCATGACGCTGCTGCGGGTGGCTCGCGAGGAGCACCTGCTGCTGGTGACGCTGCACCACATCGCGGGCGACGGCTGGTCGATGCGGCTGCTGACCGGGGAGCTGTCCGCGCTGTACGCGCGGGAGCTGGGCACCCCGGCGGACCTGCCGGAGCTGACGGTGCGCTACACCGACCACGCGGCGGCGCTGCGCGACCCGGCGCGGGCGGCGGCGGCCGAGGAGGACCTGGAGCACTGGGTGCGGCGGCTGACCGGCGCACCGGTGCTGGAGCTGCCGGTGGACACCGTGCCGCCGCAGGAGCCGGCGGCCGGCGCGGGGCGGGCGTCGGTGACGGTGCCGGCCGGGGTGCGCCGGGGGCTGCGGGAGCTGGCGGACGCCACGTCCACAACGGTGTTCGAGATCGTGATGGCCACGCTGAACCTGCTGCTGTCGCGGCTGGCGGACAGCCAGGACGTGGTGGTGGGCTTCCCCGTCGCCAACCGCCCTTCGGTGGGTCTGGAGCGGGTCGTGGGGCTGTTCCTCAACACGCTGGTGCTGCGCACCGACCTGTCGGGCGACCCGGTGTTCACCACGCTGCTGGAGCGGGTGGCCGGCGGGGTGCGGGAGGCGTACGAGCACCAGGACGTGCCGTTCGAGACGCTGGTGGAACGGCTCAACCCGGTGCGGCGGCCGGACCGTACGCCGGTCTTCGACGTGCTGCTGAACCACCTGGGCGATCTGCGCGAGGAGTTCGGGCTGCCGGGGGTGGCCGCCGAGTTCGACGACCGGTTCTTCGAGCCGGAGGCGAAGTTCCCGCTGACGCTGTACGTGGCGGAGGACGGCGAGGGACTGCGGATCGACGCGGTCCACCGGCCGGACCTGTTCGGACCGGCCCGGATGGCGGAGACGCTGCGGCAGTTCGCCGGCCTGCTGGAGCAGGTCGCCGGCTCGGCGCGGCAGCCGCTGTCGGCCTACCGGCTGGCGGCGGACGGCACGGCGGACCTGGCGGTCCCGCTGCCGGCGCCGGCGCAGCGGACGGTGACCGACCTGATCGGCGCGCGGGCCGCCGCGGCGCCGGGGCGCACCGCGGTGACGCACGGCGCGGACGCGGTGACCTACGGGCGGTTGTGGGAGCGGTCCGGTGACGCGGCGCGGCTGCTGGTGGCCTCGGGCTGCCGGCCGGGCGACGTGGTGGCGGTGACCGGCCCGCGGGGTGTTGGTTTCGTCACCGCGCTGCTGGGTGCCTGGCGGGCGGGCGCGGTGGTGCTGCCGCTGGATCCGGCGCTTCCGGAGGGCCGCCGCCGTCACCTGGTGACCGCCGGGGCGCCGGTGCTGCTGGTGCGTTCCGTGGAGGGCGCGGACGGCGGGGCGCCGGAGCTGCCGGGGGTGGACGTGGCGGCGGCGACGGGTGCCCCGGCGTACGGCGGTCCGGTGCCGGACGCCGTACTGCCGGAGGTCGGTGAGCAGGCGCCCGCCTACCTGTTCTTCACCTCCGGCACGACCGGCACGCCGCGCGCGGTGCTGGGCTGGCACGGCGCGCTGGGGCACTTCCTGGCGTGGCAGGCGCGGGAGTTCGGCATCGGGGCCGGGGACCGCTGCTCGCAGCTGACCAGCGCGTCGTTCGACGTGATGCTGCGGGACACGCTGCTGGCGCTGGTGGCCGGCGGGACGGTGGCGGTGCCCGAGCCGCACGACCTGATCGGTGGGAAGGCGCTGTTCGGCTGGCTGGAGCGGGCCGGGGTCACGGTGCTGCACGCGGCGCCGACCGTGCTGTCCTCCTGGCTGCTGGACGTGCCCGGCGGCCTGGTGCCCTCCGGGCTGCGCTGGGTGTTCTCGGCCGGTGAGCCGTTGAAGGCGGCGCTGGTGGAGTCACTGCGGGCGGCGGTGCCGGCCGGCTGCGGGATCGTCAACCTGTACGGGCCGACGGAGACCACGATGGCGAAGTTCGCCCACCGGGTGCCGGACGGGCCGCTGCCGGCGCTGCTGCCGGTGGGCTCCCCGCTGCCGGACACCCGTGCCGCGGTGCTGCGCGGCGACGTGCCGTGCGGGGTGGGCGAGCCGGGTGAGATCGTCATCCGCACCCCGTTCCGCAGCCGCGGCTACCTGGGCGGTGCGGGGGCGCCCTTCACGCCCAACCCGTTCAGCGACGATCCGGGCGACCTGCTGTACCGCACCGGGGACGTGGGGCGGCTGACGCCGGACGGGCTGCTGGAGGTCATCGGGCGGGCCGACCACCAGATCAAGATCGACGGGGTGCGCGTGCACCCGGCGGAGGTGGAGAGCGCGCTGAGCCGGCACCCGGACGTGTCGGGCTGTGTGGTGACCGCGCACGCCGGGCCGGACGGCGCCCACCGGCTGATCGCCTACGTGGTGCCCGCGGTGCCGGGGCGGGAGGTCGCGGCGGCCCTGCGCGCCCACCTGGCGCGGGAGCTGCCGCCGGCCATGGTGCCGTCCCGGTTCGTGGCGCTGGAGCGCGTCCCGGTCAACGCCAACGGCAAGCCGGACCGCGCGGCGCTGCCGGACCCCGGGTCGCTGCCGCCGGACGTGCCGGCCGGGCGCGGTCCGCGCGGCGCCGCCGAGTCGGCGGTGCGCGACGCGTGGGAGACCGTGCTGGTCCGGCCGGTGCCGGACGTCGGTGCGGACTTCTTCGCGCTCGGCGGCACGTCGCTGAAGCTGCTGCGGCTGCTGTCGCTGCTGGAGGAGGCGTTCCCCGGGGGTTTCCGGGCCGCCCAGTTGTTCGCCCATCCGACCGTCGCCGCCCAGGCCGCCCTGGTGGCCGCCCCGCAGGCCCCCGTCGAGAACGAGGTCGTCGAATATGACTTCTGAAGCCCAGGACATCGCGGTCATCGGCATGGCGGTGCGGATGCCGCAGGCCGCGGACACCGAGGCGTTCCTCGACAATCTGCGGGACGGGCGCGACAGCGTGCGGGAGCTGTCCGCGCGGCGCCGGGAGCTGACCTGCCTGGACCCGGCGGCACCGTACCGGGTGAGCGGCTGGGTGGAGGACGTCGACCACTTCGACCACGCGTTCTTCGGCGTCTCCAAGGGCGAGGCCGACAGCATGGCGCCCGAGCAGCGGCTGCTGCTGGAGGTGGCCTACCAGGCGGTGGAGAACGCCGGGCTGGACCCCCGGTCGCTGCACGGCAGCCGCACGGCGGTGTACGTGGGCGACACCCGGTTCGACTACCCGGCGCTGGCGCGGCGGATGGAGCCGACGCTGGTGATCGGCACCCACCACGCGGCGAGCGCCGGGCGGCTGGCGCGCTACCTGGGGCTGCGGGGGCCGGCCGCGATGGTGGACTCCTCGTGTTCCTCGGCGCTGCTGGCGGTGCACCACGCGGTGGGCGCGCTGCTGCTGGGCGACGCGGAGCTGGCGCTGGTCGGCGGGGTCAACCTGAACCTGTCCGGCGATCCGGTCACCGACGACCCGCTGGATCTGGGCATCCGCTCGGCCGACGGGCGCACCCGGGCGTTCTCGGCGGGGGCGGACGGCACCGGTTCCGGTGAGGCGGTCGCGGTGGTGCTGCTCAAGCCGCTCGCGGCGGCCCGGCGGGACGGCGACGTGGTGCACGCGGTGATCAAGGGCATCGCCGCCAACAACGTGGCGGGCCGCTCCAGCACGCTGACCGCGCCGGACTCCGCCTCGCAGGCGGAGGTGATCGGGGCGGCCTGGGAGCGGGCCGGGGTCGATCCGCTGACCGTCACCTACGTGGAGGCGCACGGCACGGCGACGCGGCTGGGCGACCCGATCGAGATCGAGGCGCTGGACCGGGCGTTCGGGCGGCACACCGACCGGCCCGGGGTGTGCGCGATCTCCACGGCCAAGAGCAACCTGGGCCACACCTGGAGCGCCTCGGGTCTGGTGGGTCTGGTCAAGGCGGTGCTGGCGCTGCGCTCGGGCACGCTGTTCCCCAGCCTGCACACCGAGGAGCTCAGTCCGCTGATCGACTTCGCGCGGTCGGCGGTGACCGTCACGCGGCGGGCCGCGGCGTGGGAGCCGGCCTGCGGGGTGCGGCGGGCGGGCGTCAGCTCGTTCGGGGTGATGGGCACCAACGTGCACGCGGTGCTGGAGGAGGCTCCGGCCCGGCCGGCGGCGCCGGACGGGCCCCGGCCGGCGGCGTACTGGTTCCCGGTCTCGGGCCGCAGCGCCACCGCGCTGGAGGCGAACGCGGCGGCGCTGGCCGCCCGGCTGGAGGAGCGGCCGGAACTGGACCCGGCGGACGTGCAGTTCACGCTGGTGGCGGGGCGGGCCCATCACCCCTACCGGCGGTGCGTGACCGCCGGCGGCGTGGCCGGGGCGCGGGCGGCGCTGGCCAAGCCGGCCGACACCGCCGAGCCGGTGCCGCAGGCCCGCACGGTGCTGCTGGTCTCGGGGCTGGCCGATGTGTGCCCGCGGGCGGCCGCCGCGTTCCGCCGCGACCACCCGGTGTTCGCGGAGCGCTGGCTGGCGTGCGAGGAGGCGGCCGGGGCGCTGCGGCCCGAGCCGGGGTTCGCGCGGTTCGCGTTCGGCTACGCGCTGCACGGGCTGCTGGGCGCGATGGGCCTGGAGCTGCCGGCGGTGGTCGCCGAGGGCGCGGGCAAGCACGTGGTGGACGCGTGCGCGGGGCGGACCGCGCTGGCGGAGGCGATCGGCGCGGCCTGCCGGGAGCCGGCAGCGGTACCGGCCGATCTGGACGCGCGGGTGGACCGGCTGCTGGCCCGGTTCGCCGCCGGGGAACCGGTGCGGTTCGTCGAGGCGGGCGGGTCCGGCACGATCTCCGGCGCGCTGCTGGAGCGGGAGGCCGCCGGGTGCGCGGTGGTCGTGGCGGGCGCAGGTGAGGACGCGCCGGCGCGCTGGCTGGCGGACCTGTACCTGTCGGGCGCGCAGTGGGACCTGGCGGTGACCGCGGGCGGCGGGCGGCGCGTGGAGCTGCCGTCGTACCGTTTCGACCCGGTCAGCTGCTGGTTGCCGGCCGGTAACCTGCGGGCCCCGGACGGCGGGGGGACGGCGCAGGAGGCGGTGGCGCCCGCGCCGGCGGCGGACGTGCCGGTGCTGGAAGCGGTCACCGCCGTGTGGCAGGAGGTGCTGGGCGGGGAGCCGGCCGGGCCGGACGTGTCGTTCTTCGACCTGGGCGGCGACTCGATCTCCAGCATCCAGGTGCTCAACCGGTTGCAGAGCCGCTACGGCACCGAACTGGACGAGTTCGCCCTCTTCGACCACGACACGCCGCGCACGCTGGCGGCCTACGTGGAGCTGGCGGCCGGCGGGCCGCCGTCCGCGGTCGCGGACGAGGACGACGGCGCCGGGCGGGCCGGTGAGCCGTTCCCGGCGAGCGCCGCGCAGCTCCAGGTGTGGCTGGCCTCGCAGTTCGAGGGCGGCTCGGTGGCCTTCAACCTCACCCGCTCGCTGCGGCTGACCGGCGAGCCGGACGTCGCGGCGTTGGAGGGCGCCCTGGCCGGGCTGGCGCGGCGGCACGAGGGGCTGCGCGCGGTCTTCTCCTTCTCCGGCGAGCGGTTGTGGCAGACGGTGACGCCGGCGCAGGGTGCCGGGGTGCCGCTGGAGTGCGCCGGGGGCGGCGCCGATCCGCTGGCGGTGGCCGGGGAGTTCGCCGCCCGGCCCTTCGATCTGACGGCCGGCCCCCTGCTGCGGGCGCAGCTGGTGCGGTGCGGTGCGCGCTCCTACCTGCTGACGGTCTGCACCCACCACATCGTGGCGGACGGCTGGTCGCTGGGGGTGCTGATGCGCGACCTGGGCGAGCTGTACGGCCTGGTGCGCGCGGGTGCCGCGGTGCCGGCGGGGACGGCCGGGGACTACCGCGGTCACCACCTGCGGGAGGCGGACCGCGCGCGGCAGCGGCGGGAGGCGGACGCCGCGTACTGGCGGGAGACGTTCGCCACGGTGCCCGAGCCGCTGGCGCTGCCGTACCGGGCGGGGGCGGAGGGGCCCGGCTTCCGCGGCGCCTACCGTTCCTACGAACTGCCGGGCGCGGTGTGGCAGCGGGTGCTGGGGCACGTGCGCGCCCGGGGCGGCACGGCGTTCACCGGGGTGCTGGGGCTGTTCGGCGCGCTGCTGTCGCGCTACAGCGACCACGGTGACCTGGTGCTGGGCACCTCCGCGGCCGGCCGGGGCGACGAGGCGCTGGAGGGTCTGGTCGGCATGCTGGTGCGGACCGTGCCGGTGCGGCTGTCGGTGGATCCGGAACGCGGCTTCGGGGAGCTGTCGGCCCGCGTGCGGCAGGCGGTCACCGAGGCGCTGCGGCACCCGGACCACCCCTACGAGGAGCTGACCGGGCAGCTGCGGCGCTCCGGCGCGCTGGGCGGGCCGCACCTGTTCGACGTGCTGGTGGAGTTCGAGCAGTTCGGCGGTGCGGGGGACGCGGCGGCCGTGCTGCCGGGGCTGGTCGCCGAACCGGTGGAGGTGACGCTTGCGACCAGCGTCTTCCCGCTGAACGTCATGCTGGCCGAGGAGGAGGGCACGCTGCGGGCCTGGGTGCGGTTCGACACGGCGCGGTTCGCCGGGCGGGACGTCGACGGGTTGTGGGAGGCGTTCACCGCGCTGGCCGCGGCGGTGGCCGACCGGCCGGACGAGCCGCTGCGCGCGCTGCCGCTGCTGTCGGACGCCGAGGCGGCGCGGGTGCGGGCCTGGGGGCACCGGGAGCTGGAGTTCGACCCGGGCCTGCGCGTCCACCGGGCGTTCGAGGAGCACGCGCGCCGCAGGCCGGAGTCGGTGTGCCTGTCGGCGGGCGCGGTGCGCCGCACCTTCGCGCAGACCAACGCCCGGGCGAACCGGCTGGCGCGGCACTTCACCGCGCTGGGGGTGCGGCCGGGGGACGTGGTGGCGCTGCTGATGGACCGCTCGCTGCTGACGGTGGAGAGCGTCCTGGCACTGTGGAAGTGCGGTGCCGCCTACCTGCCGGTCGACCCCGGGTACCCGCCGGCGTTCGTGGCGATGATGCTGGAGTCGGCGCGGGTGCGGCTGGCGGCGCTGGACCCCTCACGGGTGACGCCGCAACTGCGCGCCCAGGTGCCGGCGGACTGCGCGGTCACCGAGCTCACCGCGACCACCGGGGACGGCCTGGACGACGCTGACCTGGACCTGCCGGCGGACCCGGCGGACGGGCTGGCGTACGTCATCTACACCTCCGGGTCGACCGGTGTGCCCAAGGGCGTCATGGTCGAGCACCTGGGGATGCTCAACCACCTGCACGCCAAGATCGCGGACCTGGCGCTGGACGCCGGCAGCGTGGTGGTGCAGAACGCGTCGAACAGCTTCGACATCTCGCTGTGGCAGATGTTCGCCGCCCCCTTCGCCGGTGGCCGCACGGTGGTCGTGGAGGAGGCGCTGCAACTGGACCCGCCGGCGTTCGCGGAACGGATCGCGGGCGAGGGCGTGACGGTGCTGGAGGTGGTGCCCTCCTACCTGGAGACCATGCTCGACGCCTGGAAGGCCGCCGGGACCCCGGTGGACCTCTCGGCGCTGCGGTACCTGATGGTGACCGGGGAGGCGTGTCTGCCGCGGCAGGTCAACCGCTGGCTGGCGGCCTACCCGCACGTGCCGGTGGTCAACGCCTACGGGCCGACCGAGGCGTCCGACGACGTGACGCACCACGTGATGCGCGAACCGGTCACGGCGGACACCGTGCCGCTGGGCCGGCCGGTGCCCAACACCTACCTCTACGTGCTGGACGAGCACCTGCGGGTGCTGCCGCGCGGCGCGCACGGCGGCATCTTCGTCTCGGGCGTCTGCGTGGGCCGCGGCTACCTCAACGCCCCGGAGCAGACCGCGAAGGCGTTCCTGGACGACCCGTTCGTGCCCGGCCGGCGGATGTACCGCACGGGGGACGTCGGGTGGTGGAACGCGCGCGGGGAGCTGGAGTACCTGGGCCGTGACGACAGCCAGGTGAAGGTGCGCGGTTTCCGCGTCGACCTCGGCGAGATCGAGCGGCGCCTCGACGGCTGCCCGGGGGTGCGGTCGGCGGCCGTGGTGGTCAAGGAGGCCGGCGGGGACAAGCAGGTCCACGGCTACGTGGTGCTGGAGCCGGGCGCCGCGGTGGCGGACTGCCGGGAGCAGATGCGCCGGGAGCTGCCGGCCCACATGGTGCCGTCGGAGTTCGTGGTGCTGGACCGGCTGCCGCTGACGTCCAACGGCAAGGTGGACCGTCCGGCGCTGCGCCGGCGCCGGGACGCGGTGGCCGCACCCGGCGGCAGCGTGCCGCCGCGCACCGCCGCCGAACGGACGCTCGCCGGGATCTGGCGGGACGTGCTGGGGGTGCCGGACATCGGGGTCACCGACCGGTTCTTCGACATCGGCGGCAACTCGCTGCGCGCCATCCAGGTGCTGACCCGGGTGCGCACCGAGCTGGGGGCCGCGCCGGGGCTGGAGGCGCTGTTCGCCGCCCCGACGATCGAGGGTCTGGCGGCCGCGCTGCCGGACTCCGCGGTGGCCGCCGAGGAGGCGGTGCCGCTGCTGGGCGGCCCGGGCGACTACGACGTGGCGCCGGCACAGCGGCTGCTGCTGGAGGTCGAACGCGGCTGGCCGCACCGCGCGGCGTTCAACCGCAACGACCTGTTCGACCTGCCCGGCCACGTCCGCCCGCAGTTGCTGGAGCGGGCGCTGGAGCTGCTGGCGGAACGGCACGAGAGCCTGCGCACCACCTACGAGCTGATCGCCGGTGAGGCGGTGCAGCGGGTGCACGCGCCCGGGGCGCTGCGGCCCCGGCTGCGCGCCCACGACCTGCGGGACCAGGGGCCCGGGGCGCTGGCGGAGTTCGTGGCCTCCCGCACCCGGGAGCCGTTCGACGCGGCCTGCGAGTCGCTGGTGCGCGCCGACCTGCTGCGCACCGGGGAGGACGGCTGGGCGCTGCTGGTGGCCATGCACCAGCTGGTCTCGGACGGCGTCTCGGCGGGGGTGCTGGCCCGCGAGTGGCAGGCGGTGTACGCGGCGCTGGCGGCCGGTGCGGAGCCGGCGCTGCCGGGGCTGCCGTTCCAGTACAAGGACGTGGCCGCGGTGCGCGCCGCCGCGCTGACGCCCCAGCGGGCCGCGGAGTGCCGGCGGTTCTGGACCGGTGCGCTCGCGGGCGTGGAGCCGCGGCTGCCGCTGCCGGCGGACTTCCCGCGCCCCGGGGTCTCGGCGCTGGCCGGTGAACGGCTGTACCTGGAGGTGCCGGACGGGCTGTCGGAGGGGTTCGCGGCGCTGGCCCGGCGCGAGGGGGTCACGGAGTTCACCGTGGCGCGCTGCGCGGTGGGCCTGCTGCTGGCGGCCGAGACCGGGCGGCGGGACCTGGTGCTGGGCACCTACACCCTGGGCCGGTCGCGGGCGGGGCTGGAGGACCAGATCGGCTTCCACGTCAACACCGTCCCGCTGCGTTTCCGGCTGGAGCCGGGCGACGACGTGCCGGCCCTGCTGCGGCGCGGCCGGGACGACCTGCTGGCCGCTCTGCGGCACGAGGAGTACCCGTACGGCCGGATCATGCGTGACCTGGGCTGGCGGCGCGGCCCGGAGGGGTCACCGGTCTTCGACGTCATGGTGGCGCTGGACCAGCTGGAGGAGGAGCCGGCGCCCGGGGATGTGCTGTTCATCCCGCGTGATCTGCCGCGCCGGTCGAAGGAGGCGGACCTGCAGTTCGTCTTCCTGCGTCACCCGGGCCGGCTGGAGCTGGCGCTGACGTACAACACGGAGGTCTTCAGCGGGCTGCGGGCGCGCGGTTTCCTGGAGCGGCTGCGCACTATCCTCGGCGCGATGACCGGTGACCGGCCGGTCGCCGAGGTCCTGGAGCACGAGGAGCACCCGCAGTGAACGAGAGCGACTCCGCAGCCCTGCTGGCCGGGCTGGACGCCGAACGGCGCACGCTGGGCGAACCGTCCGGCGACGGGCGGGTGGTGCGGGAGGTGTCGGCGGACGGCGCGGAGTGCCGCATCGTGGTGACCGACTGCCCGCCGCGGGAGCTGGAGGCGCTGGTGGCGGCGGAACGCGCCCGGGCCGACCGGGACGGGTACACCCTGGAGTGGAAGACCTACGGCCACGACGCGGCGGCCGGGCTGCCGGCTCTGCTGCCGGCGGCCGGGTTCGCGGAGGACGACACCGAGAAGGTCATGGTGCTGGCCCTGTCCCCCGCGGTGCTCGCCGGGTTCGGCGGCGGGCACGATACCCGGCGGGTGACGGACGCGGCCGGTCTGGAGGACTACGCGGAGGTCTCCCGGCAGATCGGGCGGCGCAACGCCGCGGAGGAACGCGACCGGCTGGCCGCGGAGCTGGCCGCCTGCCCCGGTGGGCTGAGCGTGCACGTCGCCTACGTGGACGGCGAGCCGGTGGCCTGCGGGCGGCTGTACCTGAAGGAGGGCAGCCCGTACGCGGAGCTGGCCGGCGGCCGCACGAAGACCACGCACCGGCGCCGGGGGCTGTTCACCGCCCTGGTCGCCGCCCGTCTCGCCGAGGCCGGTGAACGCGGCCGGGGCCACGTCTTCGTGGACGCCCTGCCGACGTCCGAGCCGATTCTGGCCGGTCGGGGCTTCGAGGTGCTGACCACCACCACGCCGTACGTGTACGAACCGCGGGGCTGAGCGGATCCGGTGGCCGGTCCCGCCGCGGCGGCGGGGCGGGCTCCGGCGTTTCCGGGGACGGTCCGCGGGGGCGGGGGCCGGGCGGGTCCGGGGGACGGCCGCCCGAGCGGCGGCGGTGCCGGGGCGGGTGCCGGGCATCCGGCCGTGCCCCCTTGAAGTCGCCGGGCGGCGTGGGTTTCATGGCTGCGGCGGCACATCCAGGAGCGAGGCGGCGAGGCAGTGACGGTCAGCATCCCGGTCGTCGTGGTGATGGGCGTGGCCGGCACCGGGAAGAGCACCGTCGGCCCGCTGCTCGCCGCACGGCTGGGCGTTCCGTACGCCGAGGGCGACGACTTCCACCCGCACGCCAGTGTCGAGAAGATGACGGCCGGCGTGCCCCTGGACGACGAGGACCGCCGACCGTGGCTGGACGCCGTCGGCGCCTGGGCCCGTGACCGGGCCGGACGCGGCGGGGTGGTGAGCTGTTCCGCCCTCAAGCGCGCCTACCGTGACCGGCTGCGGGCCTTCGCCCCCGGGCTGCTGCTGGTGCACCTGACGGGTGAACGGCCCCTGGTGGAGACGCGGATGGGGCGGCGGCGGGACCACTTCATGCCGGCCGCGCTGCTGGACTCGCAGTTCGCCGCGCTGGAGCCGCCGCAGCCGGACGAACGCTGCGTGAGCGTGGACGTCCGCGGCGGGCCCCACGACATCACCGAACGGGCCCTGACCGCGCTCGCCGGCCTGTCCGGCACACCGCCGCGGGATCACCGCTGACGGTCGCCGCGCCGGCACGGCGGGGTCGAGTGCGGCGAAGCCTACAGCACCTCGGGAGTGCCTCCGCATCACGTCCAGAACGGTTGAACGTTCAACATTATGTGACACGGTACCGGCGCTCACGTCCGCGGACACCACCCCCCATCAGCACGGACGGCGACAAGGACGCTACCGGCGGGCGAGTCGCACAACATCGGGACGTAGCCCTTGCTACAGAAAACCAGTGTGTGTAGCGTGAATTTCGTCATGCTCAACGCCTACCGCCGCCTGGCCTCGGGGGGTCCGACCGGCACGGCCGTCCGACAAGGGACGTATCAGATGAGACTCATATCCTGCTTGTCACGGCGTTCGCGCGGTTCCGCGCACGCCCTGTCCGGCACGTTCGCCGGGAGCCCCGCATGCTGAGCGCCACCGTGGTCCACCTCGCCGACGCACCGGTTCCCTACGCCTTGCCGCAGGCGTGGCGCTACGTCACGAAGTTCCTGTACTTCGCCGGCTTCGCCGCCGCCTTCGGCGCCGCGGTCGTGCACCTGCTGGCGCTGCGGCCGGCGCTGAGCGGACGCCGTTCGGCCGGCGCCTCCGAGTCCGACACCGCGGTGCTGCGCAACCGGTCCTCGCTGGTCCTGGCGTGGTCGGGGCTGCTGTACCTGATCTCCCTGTACCCGCAACTGGCCGGCAAGGTGGCCCGCGCGGACAAGACCGGCGGCACGACGTTCTGGCACGCCCTGCTGCCCTCCGAGGTCAGCGGCTACCTCAACGCCCCCGGCAAGGGCGCCGGCATCCCGCTGGGCACGATGGTGCTGGTCCAGTTCCTGATGTTCGGCCTCGCCTGCCTGCTGCTGATGGCGCTGTGGGCGCCGGCCGTGCGGCGCAGGATGGACTCCCTGGTGACGGTCTCCGCCGTCCTGCTCCTCCTCGGGCAGTTCGCCCTGGTGATCGCCGGTGACATCGCCGCCAAGACCGCCGACGACTGGATGGGTTCGGTCCCCGACCAGGTGCACGCGACGATGGCCACCACCTGGATCGGCGGCGTCGTGGCCCTGCTCTGGCTCTCCGGCGTCCGCAGGAACCTCACCGGCGGCGCCGGACAGGTGTGGGCCCACGTGTGGAAGCGGTTCAGCCGGGTCGCCCAGGTCTGCGTGGGTGCCGTGATCTGCACCGGCCTGTGGCTGGCGTGGGAGGCGGTCGGCACCGTGCCGACGCTGTGGAGCACCCCGTTCGGCCGGTACCTGATGCTGAAGCTGGCCCTGGTGCTCACGCTGATCGGCATCGGTTTCTACAACGAGTTCAAGGTCCTGCCGAAGATCTCCCGGATCCGCGCCCAGGGCGACGAACGCGGCCTGTTCGCGCTCACGCTGGCGCACTTCCCGCGCGTGGCGGCCCTGGAATCGGCGCTCGGCCTCGGCGTACTGCTGGTCGTGCCGTTCCTCAACGGCACCGGCCGTGAGGAGAACGGCCAGGCCCTGCCCAGCGTGACCGGCGGGGCCTTCACCGCCGCCGCCGTGCTGGTGGTGGTCGTGGTCGTGGGCTTCCTGGCGGGCAGCAAGGTCCAGGGCGGTGTGGAGCGCCGCGCGGCCGAGACGGCGCCGGCGCCGCAGGGCGACCCGGCCGCCGTGTGAACGCGCGCGGCGCGCGGGCGGCGTCGGGCCCCTCGCGCCGCGTGCCCGGCGGCCGGCCCCGCCGCCGTCCGCCGGCCGGGCGCTCCCACGCCGTGCGGGATGCGGGAGCGCCCGGAACGCCCGGTTCCGGCCGCGTCGTCGCGGGACCCCGGTGCGCCTGACGCACCGGGTGCCGGGCCCGCGCCGGGGAGCTCTCCCCGGCGCGGGCCCGGCCGGGGCGGGGTGGGTACGGCCCGGTCACTCCCCTGCCCGGCCGCCGGTGGCAACCACCGGCGGCCCCGCGGCGTCCCTCAGGGGGGACGTTGACCGCCCGATCCGGGGCAGAGGACAAGGTGAACGTCCGGGAGGCGGAACGGTTCCGCCCCCGCCCGGCCGACTGGTGCGGGCACCGGACACCGGAGGTGCAACGATGCGTAATCCCTGGTCGGACAACCCGGGCGAGCGGACCATGCGCGACATCATGCGCGCCGTGCGGGACGCCGACGGCGACGGCGAGGACCAGCAGTGGCAGCAGTGGCAGCAGCAGCAGGAACAGCAGTGGCAGCAGCAGGAACAACAGCAGGAGCAGCAGCAGAACGACGACTGACAGCGCGTCACCCGGCCGCTGCCGACGGCCGCGCCCGCCCGCACCGGGCGGGCGCGGCCGTGCGAGCGGTCACTTCATGGTGGCCGAGGCGATGACGCCGTCGCGGACCACGTAGGTGCCGGTGAAGTGCTGGTGGGTGCCGTTGGTCTGCTCGGCGTCCAGGAGGATGTGGACGGTGTCGCCCTTCACACTGACGACGGTGGCCGTGTCGGTGGCGGTGTTCTTGAAACCGTTCCTGAACTGCTGGTAGCTGACGTGCCGCACGTTGCGGCCGCCGAGGTTCCAGGCGCGGCGGTAGTCACCGGCGTTGATGGCGGCGTAGTAGTCGTTGACGACCTGACCAGGGGCGGTCACCGCCGGGGAGGACGGCGGGCCGTCGGACGGGGCCGGGCCGGCCGCCGGCTGTCCGGGACGCCACCGGAGCTGCCGGCCGGGGTGACCGCGCCGGGGTCACCGCTCGGAGCGCCGCTCCCGCCGCCACCGCCGGTCCCGCTCCCGCCGGTCCCGCCACCGCCACGGGTACCGCCGTCGCCGGTACCGCCTCGCCGGTGCCGCCGGAGGTGGACCCCGCCGAGTTGTGGCCGCCGGGGCCGCCGTGCCCGGACAGCAGGACACCGGCCGTCACGCCGCCGGCCACCACCACGACCGCGGCCGCGACGCCCAGGGCCACGGCGGGCGAACGGCGCCGCCGGCCGCCGGGCGCGGTGCCGCGGGGGTCGGCGCCGTAGCCGGCGGCACGGTGGGCCGCGGTGGTGCGGGAGGGGGTGCCCGCCGGGTGGGCGGCCGTACCGGGGGCGGCGGGCGGCGGGGCGGTCAGGGTGCGGGTGGGGGCCGGGGCGGCGCGGGCCGCGGGGCGGCCGGCCAGCAGGTCCTCCAGCATGCGCTGCACGGCCGCGCCGTCCGGCCGCTGCTCCGGCTCCTTGCGCAGCAGCGCCTCGACGACCGCGCCCAGCGGCCCGGCCGCCGCCGGCGGCGCGTACGGGTCGGAGACCACCGCGTGCAGCGTGCTGATGGCCGAGTCGCGGCGGAACGGGGAGACGCCGGCGACCGCGGTGTGCAGGGTGACGCCCAGCGACCACAGGTCGGAGGGCGGTCCGGGGTGCCGGCCCATGGCGCGTTCCGGGGCCAGGTACTCGGGTGAGCCGATCAGGTCGCCGGAGCGGGTCAGGCCACCGGAGTCGTCGAGCACGGCGATGCCGAAGTCGGTCAGCACGGTGCGTCCGCTGCGCTGGAGCAGCACGTTGGCCGGTTTGACGTCGCGGTGCAGCACCCCGGCGTCGTGCGCGCGGCGCAGGGTGCGCAGCAGGTCGGCGCCGAGGCGGGCGGCCCGCTCCCACGGCAGCGGGCCACCGCGCTCCACGGCGTCGGCGAGGGAGGGGCCGTCGATCAGTTCCATGACGATCCAGGGCCGGCCGTCCTCCTCCAGCACGTCGTAGACGGTGATGACGCCGGGGTCCTCGACGCGGGCGGCGGCGCGGGCCTCCTGACGCAGCCGGCTCTGCAGCACGGACGCCTCGTGGGCTCCGAGCCCCTGGGCGCGCACCTCCTTGACGGCCACGATCCGGCCCAGGCTGCCGTCGCGGGCCCGCCACACGGTGCCCATACCGCCGTTGCCCAGCCGGTCCAGCAGTTGGTAGCGGCCGGCCAGCAGTCCTTCCCCGTCGTGCGGTGTCGCGTCGGAGCTCATCGCGGTCTCGGGCCTCCCCCGTCGTCAGGCCGCGGGGCCAGCCGCCCCGCCGGGCCCCAGTATCGCGCAGCCCGCTCACGCGCCGGTCCCTGGCCCGACGGCGGCCGGGCGTCAATCCGGCGCCGGGCGGGCCCGGTTGGCGCCGGCGGGCGGGCCGGCCGTGAGGGCGGCGCGGACCCGGGCGGCCGTCGGCAGCAGCAGGCGGCGGCCGCCGATCTCGTGGAAGACCGGGTCGAAGGCGGTCACCGCGTACTCCAGGGACCGCGACCACCGCACCGGGGTGTCGATCTGCGCGGCGAGCTCGGCGCGCAGGTCCCGCGGGGTGTGCGGGCGGGCCGTGGTGTTGGCGATCACCGGGAACGCGGGCGGTGACCAGGGCGTTCCGGGGCGCTCCAGGCGGCGGCGGAAGGCGTCGGCCGCCGGGCGCATCAGGGGGGTGTGGAAGGGGCCGGAGACGTTCAGCCGGCGCGCGGTGCGGGCGCCGCGCTCCAGCAGCAGCGGGACCAGGGCGTCGAGCGCGTCGGCGGGGCCGCCCAGCACGCAGGCGTGCGGGCCGTTGACGGCGGCGAGCGCGACGCCGTCGGGCACGGCGGCGCCGGGGTCGTCGAGCAGGCCGAGCAGGTCGTCCTCGGTGAGTCCGCCGACGGCGAGCATGCCGCCGGTGATGCCGGACATCGCCCTGCCCCGGTCCGCCACCAGGGCCAGTCCCCGCGCGGCGTCGAACACCCCGGCGGCGTGCAGGGCGGCGTACTCCCCGACGCTGTGCCCCAGCGCCACCGCGGGCGGCTCCCCCGCCTCGTCCAGGTACTCGCGCAGCGCCAGCACCGCCAGCAGGTGCAGGGCGGGCTGGCTGTGGGCGGTGTCGTCCAGCGGGCGCCGCGGATCGCCCGCGCACACGGCGGCCACCGACCAGCCCAGCACCTCGTCGGCCTCGCGCACCGCCGCCGGGTGACGGGCCAGCAGGCCGGCGCCCATGCCGGGGTACTGCGTGCCCTGCCCGGGGAAGAGCAGCGCGACGGGCTGCCGGCCGGCGGTGACCGGCTCGGGCGGAACGGGCCCTGCCGGAGCGGCAACCGCCTCGCGCGGCGCGGGCCGGGACGCGGGCCGGGACGGCCCGGCGGCGGGGTGCGGGAGGGGGGTGGCGGGGGTTTCGGGGGCGGGGGCGGCCGGCGCGGCCGTTCCCGGAGCCGGGGCGGGCAGGGCCACGGCGTCGTCGTAGGCGGCGGCCAGTACTTCGACGTTGCCGGGGTCGAACATGCCGAAGTGGTCGCCGGGCACCGCGGTGACCTCCAGCGGGCCGGTGAGCCAGCGGCTCCAGTCGTCCGCCCCGACGGTTCCCGTGGCGCCGGCCGCGCGGGCCGGCGGGGAGTCGGGCAGCGGCTCGCGGGCGGTGAACAGGTGGACACGGCCCGGGTAGGGCTCGGGGTCGAAGCCGTCGGCGGCCCGTTCGCAGACCCGCCACACGGTGGCCAGCTCCCGCACCTGCCGCACCGCCTGCGGACCCCACCCCGGCTGCCGGACGGCCTCCACCGCCGCGTCGAGGTCCGGCACGTCGGAGTCGGACGGTCCGTCCGGCTCGGGCAGCCGCAGGGCGAGCCGCAGCACCGCGGGCAGCAGCCGGAGGTCACCGGCGGCGGCGGGCGCGGCGGGGCGGGGGGCCGGGGTGTCGAACAGCAGCACCAGGTCGACGTCCTCGCCGCCGGCGGTCAGCAGGCGGGCGGTCTCCAGGGCGACCAGGCCACCGAAGGAGTAGCCGCCGATCCGGTACGGGCCGGCCGGCCGCAGCCGGCGCACGAGACCGGCGTGGTGGCGGGCGATGCGCGGCACGGTGTCGAGCCGGCCGGCGAGGTGCGCGGGGTAGCCGATGGCGTGCACGGCGGCGCGGTCGCGGATGTGCCGGGCGAGTTCGCGGGCGAACGCGGTGGTGCCGCCGGAGGGGTGCAGGAGCACCACGGGCGGCAGGCCGGGGTCCCCCTCCCGCACCAGGACCGGCGCCCCGCCGGCGGGCGGGTCGGCCTGCCTGCCGGGACCGGCGGCGACGTCGGCGGCGGGGAGGCCGTCGGCGGCGGGAGCGCCGGTACCGGAGGCGCGGGCGGCGAGGCGGCGGGGGGTGCGCAGGGAGGTGAACTCCTCGGGGGTCAGCCGGCTGCCGAGGCGGCGGTTGAGCGTCTCGACGGCGTCGACGGCCTGGAGGGAGTCCCCGCCGAGGGTGAAGAAGTCGTCGTCGGGCCCGGCCCCGGGCAGGCCCAGGACGGAGCGCAGCACCTCGGTCGCGGCGGTCACCGGGTCGTGGTGGCCGTCCGGCGCGGGCTCCGGCGCGGGAGGCTCGCCGGCGGCGGCGGGAGGCGGCGGGTCGATCCAGTGCCGGACCGGGCGCAGCCGGGTGCCGGGCAGCCGCAGCAGCCGGGCGTGCCGCAGGTCACCGGGGCCGGCGCCGGGCGGGTGGTGGGCGGGGTGGTCCCGGCCCTCGCGCAGGGCGAGCAGGGCGTCGCGGGCCCGGTCCGCGGCGGTGACGGTGAGGGTGGCGCGGTGCGGCTGGGGGCGGCGGCCGTGGGCGAGGGTGCGGGCGAGGTCGTCGAGGCGGGTACCGGGGTGGCGTTCGAGGTGCTCCAGGAGGTCGCCGGCCTGGGCGCGCAGCCGTTCGGGGTCGGGGGCGCCGAGCGTCAGGGTGTAGGGGCCGCCGGGTTGCGGCGGGCGGGGCGCGGGGGCCGGGGCCGGGGTGAGGACCGCGTGGGCGTTGGTGCCGCCGATGCCCAGCGCGGTGACGGTCACCGCCCGCACCGGTCGCTGCGGGCGCAGGAGTTCGCGGGACACGGCGAACGGGGTGTCGTCCAGGCGCAGTTCGGGGTTGAGGCGTTCCGCGTTGATCTGCGGGGGAATCATCCCGTGGCGCAGGACGAGCACCGCCTTGATGAGTCCGGCGATGCCGGCGGCGGCGTCCAGGTGGCCGATGTTGGCCTTGAGGGAGCCGATCCAGCAGTGCTCGGGGGGGTCGCCGCCGGCGCGCAGGGCGCGGTCGAGGGCGGCGAGTTCGATGGGGTCGCCGAGCGGGGTGCCGGTGCCGTGGGTCTCGGCGTAGCCGACGGCGGAGGCGGGCAGGCCGGCGGCCTCCAGGCAGGCGCGCACCACGCGTTCCTGGCCGGCGGCGGACGGCGCGGTGAAGCCGGCCTTGTCGCGGCCGTCGTTGTTGACGGCGGTGGCGGCGATCACGGCGTGCACCGGGTCGCCGTCGGCGAGGGCGTCGGCGAGGCGTTTGAGCACGACGGCGCCGCAGCCGCTGCCGCGGACCATGCCGGTGGCGTCGGCGGAGAACGGGCGGCAGTGGCCGTCCCGGCTGAACGGGCCGCCGGGCAGCCAGCGGTGGCCGGTGGCCTGCGGGGTGCGCACGGAGACGCCGCCGGCCACCGCCACGTCGCAGGCGCCGGACAGCAGCGCGGCGCGGGCCTGGTCGACGGCGACCAGCGAGCCGGAGCAGGCGCTCTGCACGGTGACGCCGGGTCCGCGCAGGTCGAGGGCGTGGCAGGCGCGGGTGGCGAGGAAGTCCTTGTCGTTGCCGAGCAGGACGGGGTGGGTGAACGCCCGGTCCCGCCAGGCGGGGTGCGGCAGGAGGTGGCCCAGCAGGTAGGAGCTGAGGCTGGTGGCGCCGAAGACGCCGATCCGGTTTCCGGGGGTGCCGGGCGGGGTGCCGGCGTCCTCCAGGGCGGCCAGCACGCTCTCCAGGAAGATCCGGTGCTGGGGGTCGGTGAGCCGGGCCTCGGCGGGGGTGATGCCGAACAGGGCGGCGTCGAAGTCCTCGACGCCGGGCAGCTCGGCGGCGCAGGGCACGTAGTCGGGCCGCTCGTACTCGCCGCGCGGGACGCCGGCGGCGCGCAGTTCGGCGGGGGTGAAGCGGCGCACGGCCTCGGCGCCGGCGGTCAGGGTGCGCCACAGGGCGTCGGGTCCGCCGGCCGCGCCGGGCCGGGTCGCGGCGGACTCCCACCCGCTCCCGGCGCCGGGGAAACGGCCGGCCATGCCGGTGACGGCGACGGCCCCGGGGGCGGTCACGCGGGGCCCGCCCGGTCCGGGCCGAGCAGCCGCCGCACGTGCGCGGTGTAGGCGCGGGGCGTGGGGTGTTCGAACAGGTCGATGACCCGCAGTCCCGGCGGGTCGAGCAGTTCGGCGACGCGCTGGTGGATGCGGGTGGCGTGCAGGGAGGCGCCGCCGATGTCGAAGAGGCGTTCGTCGGGGTCGACGGCGTCGAGCACCAGGACCTCGCGCCAGACGGCGGTCACGACGCCCGCCGGGTCGCCGGGGGTCCCGGCGCCGGTGGGCCCGGCGGCGGGGCCGGACGGCGGTGCGGGGGCGGGCAGCGCGGCGCGGTCGGTCTTGCCGCCGGGGGTGACCGGCAGGTGATCGAGGTGGACGTGGACGCGCGGCACCAGCGGCGGCGGCAGCCGGCCGGCGGTCAGCGCGGTCAGCTCCGCGGAGGGGACGGGCGTGCCGTCGGCGGTGGTGTGGTAGGCGGCGAGGTAGGGGCGGCCGGGGTGGTCCTCGCGGCGGACCACGACGGCCTGGGTGACGGCGGGGTGTTCGCGCAGCACCGCCTCGATCTCGCCGGGTTCCACGCGGTGGCCGTGCAGTTTGATCTGGCCGTCGGCGCGCCCGGCGTACTCGATGGTGCCGTCGGGCCGCCAGCGGGCCAGGTCGCCGGTGGCGTAGAGCAGGGCGCCGGGCGGGCCGAAGGGGTCGGGGGCGAAGCGTTCGGCGGTCTGCCCGGGCCGCCCGGCGTAGCCGAGGGCGAGTCCGGGTCCGCCCAGGTGCAGCTCCCCCGGCACGCCGGGCGGCGCGGGGCGGCGGTGCACGTCGAGGATCCGCACGACGGTGCGCGGTGTGGGCCGGCCCAGCGGTACCGGGGACGCGGGGTCGGCGGGGGCGGTGAGGGTGTGGTGGGTGGCGTAGGCGGTGGCCTCGGTGGGACCGTAGCCGTTGACCAGCCGCAGTCCGGGGGCGGCGGCCAGGACGCGGGCGGCGAGCGCGGGGGCCAGCACCTCGCCGCCGGTGACGACGGCCTCCAGGCCGGCGAATGACGCGGGGTCCTCCTCGGCCTGCCGGTGCAGGAGGGCGGTGGGCAGTCCGGCGTGGGTGACGGCGTGCCGGACGAGGGCGTCGGCCAGCGCCTCGGGGGTCAGCGGTCCGGGCGGGGCGACGGCCAGCAGGGCGCCGGCGGCCAGCGTGCACCAGATGTCGAAGGTGACCATGTCGAAGGCGGGCGAGGCGGTGGTCAGCAGCCGGGAGGCGGCGGTCAGGCCGGTCCAGGCGGGTGCGCCGAGCGCCAGGTCGGTGACGGCGCGGTGCGGGACCTCCACGCCCTTGGGCGTGCCGGTGGATCCGGAGGTGTGGATGACGTAGGCGGGGTCCTGCGGCCGGACCGCGACGGCGGGTGCGCGGTCGGGCAGCGAGGCGATGAACGCGGCGTCGGCGTCGAGGAGTCCGGGGGTGATCTCCAGCAGCAGCCCGGCGTCGCGGACGACTTCGGCCAGCCGGGCGGGCGGCTGGGCGGGGTCGAGCGGCACGTAGGCGGCGCCGGTGCGCAGTACGGCGAGGAACGCGGTGACGACGGCGGCGCCGCGCGGCATCCGCACCCCGATCCGGGTGCCGGGTTCCGCACCCTGTTCGGCGAGGTAGGAGGCGATTCTGCCGGTCTCCGCCATGAGTTGACGGTAGGTCATGAAGGTGGTGCCGTCGGTGAGCGCGGGGGCGTCCGGGGTGCGGTCGGCGGCGCGTTGCACCAGGTCGTGCACGGTGGCCCGGTGGAGGGTCTCGCGGTGGTTCTCCTCGCCCGGTGCGGGCCGGGCGGTGGCGAATGGGCCGGTGAGCAGGGCGTGTTCGGCCTCGGGGAGCATGGACAGCGCGGTGACGGGTTCGCCGGGGCGGTCGGTGACGGACTCCAGCAGGGTGCGGTAGTGCTCCAGCAGGCGTTCGACGGCGGCCGGTTCGAAGAGGGCGGTGCGGTACTCGGCGGTCAGCCGCAGGCCGTCCCCGTCGTCCGGCACGATGCCCAGCGTCAGGTCGAACTTGGCGGTGCCGGTGCCGTAGTAGGCGAACTCGGCCTGTGCTCCGGCCAGTTCGAAGCGGTGCCGGTAGACGTCCTCGGGCACCAGGCAGACGTCCAGGTAGGGCGTGGGGCTGTCGGTGGCCGTTCCCAGGCGTTCCAGCAGCAGCGGGTAGGGCACCGCGCGGTGCGCGTGGGCGTCGGCGAGGGTGGTGCGGGTGCGGGTCAGCAGGGTGCGGAAGTCGGGGTCGCCGGACAGGCCGGCGCGGAGCGGGAGGGTGTTGAGGTAGTAGCCGACGGACCGTTCGGTGCCGGGCAGACCGCGCAGGGAGAAGGGGGTGCCGACGCTGACGTCGCGGGTGCCGCAGTAGCGGGCGAGCAGTACGTGCAGGGCGGCAAGCAGCACGGTGAAGCGGGTGACGCCGCTCTCCCCGGCCAGCGTGTCGAGGCGGCCGGTGAGGTCGCGGGGCAGCCGCACGAGCGTGAGGTCGCCCGCGTCGCCGGGGTCGGCCGGGCGCGGGGCCGTGGTGGGCAGCCGGGTGGCGGTGGGCAGTCCGGCGAGCCGTTCCCGCCAGTGGGCGACGCCCGCCTCCAGGGCGCCGCTGGTGGCGGCGGCGTGCTCGTGGGCGGCGTGCTCGGTGAAGGGCGCGGGCGGTGCCCCGAGCCGGGGGACGCGTCCGGCGGTGTGCGCGGCGCACCGTTCGGCCAGTTCCTCGAAGATCACGTCGGCGGAGGTGCCGTCGAACACCGCGTGGTGGACGGTGAGCACGAACACGTGGTCCTCGGGGGCCGCCCGCAGCAGCAGGGCGCGCAGCAGGGGTCCGGTGGCCAGGTCGAAGGGTTCGCGGGCGGCGGCCCGCACCGCCCGCTCCACGGTGTCGTCTCCGGCGTCCGGCAGGTCGCGCACCGGCAGCGGCACCGGGGCGGGCGGGCGGACGGTGAGCACGGGCGTGCCGTCGTCGTCGGTCAGGACGGTGCGCAGGGCCTCGTGCCGGGTGGTGAGGCCGTCGAGGGCGGCGGCCAGGGCGGCGGTCCCCAGCGGCCCGCGCAGCCGCAGCACCAGGGGTTCGTTGTGCAGGGGGCTGCCGGGGCGCCGCACCTGGTGGAGCCACAGGGCCCGCTGTCCCTCGGTGGCCGGCACCGGCCCGGCCGGCCGGGCCGGTGCCGGCCCGGGCGGGGCGTCGGGGGCGTCGGCGACGGTCTTGCGCAGCGCGTCGAGTCCCTCGGCCAGCAGCACGTCGACCATCCGCAGGTCCTTGCCGAGCGTGCTGTGCACGGCTGCCGCGATCCGCCCCGCGGCCAGTGAGTCACCGCCGGCGGCGAGGAACGCGGTCCGGGGGCCGGCGCCGTGCAGCACGTCGTTCCACAGGGCGGCCAGCGGGTCGGTGCCGGGGGCGGCGGGTGCCGGGCGGGCGGGGGCGCGGGGGCCACCGGGGGGTGCCGCCGGTGTGCGCGCGCCGGGATCGGGGGCGGCGGTCAGGGCGGCGCGGTCGATCTTGCCGTGGACGGTGAGGGGGAAGGCGGTGTGGAACTCCACGCGGTGCGGGACGGCGTACCAGGGCAGGCGGTCGGTGAGGCGGCGGCGGACACCGGCGGAGCTGGGCCGGGTGCCGGTGCGCGGCACGGCGTGGGCGACGAGTTCGGCGGCGCCCGCCGGGCCGGCCGGGTGCGGCAGGGCCACGGCCTGGTCGATGTCGGGGTCCTCCAGCAGGGCGTGTTCGACCTCGCCGGGCTCCACGCGGTAGCCGCGGATCTTCATCATGTCGTCGGCCCGGCCGAGGAAGGTGAACCGCCCCTGCGCGTCGCGCCGCACCAGGTCCCCGGTGCGGAACCAGGCCGTGCTGCCGCCGCCGGGTGCCGGCCCCCGGTAGAACGCGGCGCGCTCGCCGCGCAGCGGGCGCCCGACCACGGGCCCGCCGATGTGCAGTTCACCCTCGCTGCCGCCGTCCCGGCCGGCCGGTCCCGCGGGGGCGGGGGGTGCGGCGGGGGGTGCGGCCGCCCCGGTCAGCGGCGGCTCGACGCGCAGGGTGACGCCGGGGATCGCGGTGCCGATGGGCGCCCGGTGCGGCCCGTCGTCGTCCGCGGTGACCTGGTACATCGTCACGCACACGGCCGCCTCGGTGGGCCCGTAGCCGTTGATGAGCGTCAGCCCGGGCAGGGCGCGTTTGATGTCGCCGAGCAGTCCGCGCGGGATCGGCTCGACGGCGACGACGACGCGGCGCAGCGCGGAGAGGTCCAGGCCGTCGCGCAGTCCTTCGGCGAGCGCGGGCAGGAAGGGGGCCGGGACGTAGGCGTGTCCGACGCTTTCGCGGGCCAGCCAGTGGGCGAAGGCGGTGGCGTCCCAGCGGCTGCGGTCGGGGGTGGCGAGGAGTTCACCGCCGGTGATCAGGGCCGCCCAGGTCTCCAGCACCGCCGCGTCGAAGCCGGGGCTGGCGCAGGTCGCGCAGCGGTCGCCGGGTTGCAGGGGGCGCAGCGCCTCGAAGGCGTCGAGCATGGTGAGCACGCCCCGGTGTCCGATGACGGTGCCCTTGGGCGTGCCGGTGGAGCCGGAGGTGTGGATGACGTAGGCGTCGTCCGCGGTGACGTGCGGCGGGTCGCCGGCGGTGCGGGGGCCGGGGCCGACCCGCGGTGGCGCGGCCGGTGTGCCGGGGTCCTCGACGACGGCGGCGGGCACCGCGTCGGCCAGCACGGTCTCGATCCGGCGCCTGGGGTAGGAGGGGTCGACGGGCATGTAGGGCCGTCCGGTGCGCAGTGCGGCGAGCGCCGCCGCGGCCTGGGCGGGGCCGGCGTCGAGCAGCACGGCGACCGGCCCGCCCCGGTCGCCGGCCACCCGCGTCAGGCGCTCGGCCAACTGCCGTGAGGCATCGGCCAGTTCACCGTAGCTCAGGGCTCCGCGGGCGTCGCGGACGGCGACCGCGCCGGGGTCACGGGCGACGGCCAGGTCGAAACGGCGCACCAGGGTGTCGTCCGGCGCGCTCTCGGACGGAAGCACCGGGACTGACATTTCGTGCGAGTCGCCATACTCATGCTTCATATCATCAGAATCGTACCTTTTCCCTCGGCCACCCGGAAGCCCGTCCCTCCCCCGGGACATCGGGGACCTCCCCCGCGCCACCCGGGGCACGCAGGCCGCACCGCCGTCACCCGGGCGCCAACGGGCCGGCGGGCGGCGTTCACTGACGGGGGGCCGGCAACCGGCGGTGCCCGCGCGGGGGTGCGGGGTCCCGGTCCGTCAGCCGGCCGGCGGGGAGCGGTCGGGGGCCGGGCCCCCGGGCGGGCCGGCGGGCCCGGCGGGCAGCGGCATCTCGCACCAGACGACCTTGCCCCCCACGACGGCCCGCGCCCCCCAGTCGGTGGCGAGCGCGTCGACCAGCGCCAGGCCCCGGCCCCGCTCGTCCTGCGGTCCGGCCGGGATCAGGTGCGGCATGCGCTCGTCGTCGTCGGTCACCTCGGCGACCAGCGTTCCGCCCCTGGCCAGCTGCACGGCGATGTCGGAGCGCGCGTAGCGCACCGCGTTGGTCACCAGCTCGCCGACCAGCAGCTCGGCGGTCTCGCAGGCTTCCGGTACCCCCCAGCGGTGCAGCGCCTCCCGCACCAGGGAGCGCGCCCTGGGCGCGGACGCGGGGCGGGCCGGCAGCCGCCAGGCGTCGGCGGCGTGGCCGGGGACGGCCGGGGTGCGGGCCATCAGCACGGCCAGGTCGTCGTCACCGGTGACGTCCGCGAGCCGCGCCACCAGGCCGTCGCACACCTGCCGCAGCGGCAGCCCGGACAGCCGCGGCTCCGTCAGCGCCTCCCGCAGCGCGCCCAGGCCGACGTCGATGTCCTCGCCGCGCCGCTCGATCAGGCCGTCGGTGTAGAGCACCAGCGTGCCGTCCTCGGGCAGCGGCAGCCGCACCGTCGCGAACTCCGATCCGCCCAGCCCGATGCCCAGCGGCACGCCCGGCTCCACCGGCACCACGCCGGTGCTGCCGTCGCGGTAGCGCAGGACGGGCGGGGGGTGCCCGGCGTTGACGATGGAGCACTGCCGGGTGACGGTGTCGATCACCGCGTAGACGCAGGTGGCGTGCTGCATCGCGGAGCTGTTCTCCACGATGGCGTCCAGCCGGGTCAGCAGGTCCACCGGTTCGAGGTCGAGGCTGGCCAGGGTGTGCATGGCGGTGCGCAGCTGCCCCATGCCGGCCGCCGCCTGGATGTCGTGGCCCATCATGTCGCCGACGACCAGCGCGACGCGGTGGCCGGAGAGCGGTATGACGTCGAACCAGTCGCCGCCGACCTTCGCCGACCTGCTGGTGGACCAGTAGTGGGTGGCGATGTCCAGCCCCGGGCGCCCGCCGATCTCGCGTTCGCCGGGCAGCATGTCGCGCTGGAGGGCCACCGCGATGCGGCGCTCCTCCTCGTACATGCGGGCGTTGTCGAGACTGAGCGCGGTGCGGGCGGCCAGTTCCTCGGCCACCTTCAGGTCGTCGTCGTCGAGTGCGGCGCGCTCCGCGGACCGCCCGAAGCGCACCAGGCCCAGGCAGCGGCCGCGCGCCACCAGCGGCACCGTGATGAGCGAGCCGAGCCCGCCGTCCACACCGGCCGACAGGCCCGCCCCGGCGGGCAGCGAGGCACCGTCAGGACCAGCCCGCCAGGGGCGGTGCTGGCAGAGCGTGTCGTGCGCCGGGGAGCCCACCGGGTGGGCCTGCTCGGCGCCGGAGTCCGCGAACAGCGCGTCGTCCGCCGGATCGCCCAGCACGCTGCGGGCGGCCAGCCGCACGGTGTCGACCGGGCGGTCGGTGCCGGGCCGCATCCGGCCTCCGGCCAGGAAGTCCTCCCGTATCTCCACGGCCGCCGCGTCGGCGAACTCCGGCACCGCGAACTGCGTCAGCTCCCGCGCGGTCTCGGTCATCTCCAGCGTGGTGCCGACCTTGCCGGCCGCCTGGTTGACCAGCTCCAGCCGCTGCCGCACCGACGACGCCTCCAGCAGCCCGGTCTCCTTCTGCGTGACGTCGACGATCAGGCCGCCCAGCCCCAGCACCCGGTCGTCGTGCCCGGTGAGCCGGAAGAAGCTGACCGACCAGGCCCGGTCCCGGTCGCGGTGCCCCAGGCTGCGGGTGGCCAGCAGCACGTTGTGCAGGGGTTCGCCGGTGCGCAGCACCCGCCGCAGCGCCCGTTCGTACTCGCCGCCGTCCGCCGCCCGCACGACCTCCCCGACCCGGGCGCCGATGTGCTCACGGGCGGGGATGCCGTTGAAATCGGCCAGCGCGTCGTTGACCAGCACGTACCGCAGCTCGGTGTCGAGCACGCCCAGGCCGAAGGGGGAACTGCGCATCAGCGCGTCCGCGAACGCCGCCTGCACCTCGTCCCGGGCCGGCCGCCCGGTCGCCGGCCCGTCCCACGTCTCGGAGACCTCGCACAGCAGCCCGTCCCCGGCGGTGCCCATCGGCGCGCAGTCGATCAGCACGTCGCACAGCGATCCGTCGCCCAGCGTGACCGGCACCAGCCGCTCCCCGCCTCCGGCCACGGCGACGAGCGCCGCGGTACCCGCCCCGGGGGCGACCTGCGGCACGAGGAACTCGTAATGCCGTCCCACGACGTCGGCGACCGCATAGCCCGACCACGCGACGGCGCCGACGCTCCACGCGGTCACGCGCCCGTCGCGATCCAGCGCGAAGGATGCAATAGGCATGTCTGCGCCATGATGTCGCACTCCGCGACGCGGCGCACGTCAGGAAGTCGGAGGGGGCGGAGCGGGGCGGGCCCGGCGGTGCCCGGGGTGCCGGTGGGGCGCGGGTGGGGGCCGGCGCGGCGGGACGGCACAAAGGGCGGTGACCGGATCCTCGCGTGGGCCGTGGCGGGGGCGGCGCGGGAGGTGGGTGGGGCGCGGCGACGGTTGGGCGACGTGTGCGGGGCGGGGCGGGGATGGTCACGGCGCCCGGGGGGATCGCGGGGGCGCCGCCCTGGGCCGCGGCGCGGGGGACGGCGTGCCGCCGCCCGGGTCGCGGTGGCGACCCGGGCGGGGCAGGTGGCTCGCGCGGTCAGCTGCCGGCGGTCGGACCGGTGCTGGGGGCGCTCGTGCCCCGGCCGGACTTCTTCGCGCGGTGCTGCGCCGCGCGCCGGTGCGTCTTCGCCACCTGGTCGGCGGTGGGCGCGAAGACGCGGGCGGCGTCGTTGGCGGTGCCGTCCCGATGGCCCACCAGCAGCACGTTGTCACCGTCGTGCAGGGCGGACGCGGTGATCTTCCGGCCACCGCGGGTGATCTTCGCGTCCTGGGGCAGCGTCCACGTCCAGCTGGTGCCGTCGGTGCTCCTGACGGTGACCTTGCCGCCGGTCGCGGCCGTCACCTGGCCGCGCTGCCACTCCCGTACGGCGTACGGCCCGCCGGCGGCCTTGCGCACCGTGACCTGGCCGTGCACACCGCGGGCCACCAGGCGCAGGGCACGGCGCTCGCGCCGCTGCCTGCGGGCCTTCGCCCCGCCCTTGCCCTTCGCGTGCTGGGCGCCGGCCGACGTGCCCGAGGGCGCGGCCGAACCGCTGCCCTCGGCGAACGCGGTCGCTCCCCCGGCCACCAGTACCCCGGCCAGTACGACCCCGGTGACGACGGTCGCGCGGCGGCCCGGTTTGCGTATGGTCCTCATGGCGTTCGATCCTCCTTGGACGGGATCCCTCCCCGCCCGCGTCCGGGTTCGTGACGCACACCGCAGGGCGGCTCCTTGTGGAAACCATGTGCCGGGCGGACGGCGTGCGGACGGCCCCGGCGGTCGTGCGTGCCGGGGCCGTCCGCCCGGGCCCGTGGATCAGCCGTTGTACTGCGTGATGATCTTCGTGAAGTCCCACGTGCCCTGGTCGACGCTGCTGCACGCGCCGTCGGCCCAGTTGTGCGGGACGCCCGGGTCGCAGGCGCGGTCGCGGTTGAGGTCCCAGGAGGACAGGGCCGCGGCGTGCTTGCCCTGCGCGTAGCCGAGCAGGTCCTCGAAGGTGGACTGGGTGTAGAGCTCGCTGGGCTGGTCGGTGTGGCCGTTCATCAGCTGGATCGAGGTGTGCGCCCAGGCGGTGGCGGCGTCCCAGCCGTAGAGGGACTGGAGCTGGACGTTGACGTCGTCGGCGACGGTCTCGGCGGCGGTGGTCATGGTGCCGCCGGAGAGGCCGAAGTCGAAGTCCATGATGTTGACGACGTCGACGCGCGCGCCGTCGGCGATGGCCTGGCGGATCTCGTCCTTGCCGGTGTCGGGCAGGCCGACGGTGGTCATCGGGATGGTCAGGGAGACCGTCAGGCCCGGGTTGTTCTGCTCCAGGGTCTTGATGGCCGCCCAGCGGGTGGCCATGTTGGCGTCGAGGTCGTCGCCCTCCCAGTCCAGGTCGATGCGGTCGAGCCCGTACTTGGTGATCACCTGCTGGTAGGCGGCGGCCAGCCCGGAGGCGCTGCCGCAGTCGGCGCCGAGTTCGCTGCCGTTGTAGCCGCCGAAGGAGACGCCCGCGTCGCCGCCGGCAGCGCGGACCGCCTGGATGTCGGCCTGCACGGTGGTGTCGGAGGCGACGGTGTGCCCGCTGTCGCCGTCCCACGCGGGCGTGCAGCCGCCGGAGTCGAGGACGAACGCCATCAGCAACTGCTTCTCGCCCGAACCGGCCACGATGTCGGAGACCGACTGGGGGCTGTTGTCGAGCGGCATGAAGTACGACGGGTGGGTGAACCCGCCGGTCGGCGGTGTGGTCCCGCCGCCGCCCGGCGGAGTCGTCCCGCCGCCGCCCGGCGGGGTGGTGCCGCCGCTGCCGGCCGGACCGGTCAGCGCGAGCGCGTCGGCCCCGAACGCGCCCTGCCCGTACCAACCGTGGGTCCACACCGTGACCGACGTGGTGGACGGTCCGGTGGTGAACGTCGTCGACAACGGCGCCCAGTCGGCGGAGGAGGTCCACACGCTGGGGTCGCTGCCGCCGGTGCCGGTGGCGCCGAGGTAGACGAACGAGCCCTTGACCTGGGCGCTGAGCGTGTACGCCGCCCCGGGCCTGACGGACACGGTCTGCGAGCACTGCGCCGTGTCGGACGCGGTCGGCGTCCCGGACAGCGCGTGCGAACCGCCGCCCGCCGCACCGCCGGCCACCACACTGTCGCCCGCCGCGCAGGTCCAGCCGCCGAGGCCGCCGTTCTCGAACGAGGGGTTGGCCAGCAACTGCGTGCTGTCCGCGGGGTGCGCGGCGGCGTGTCCGGGGTCTCCGGCGGGGTTTCCGGCCGCGAACGAGGGTGCGCCGGCCAGCGCGAGCCCGCCCACCGCGAGTCCCGCGGTGGCCAGCGCGGCCACCAGCGGCGCCGTCCGTGACCGCCGGGACGGGGTGGCCGGCGCCGGCGCACCGTCCGGATCGTGCGTGCGGCTCCGGTCGATGTCTGCGGGCTCCGTGGTCATGCCGGGCTCCCTGGGGGGGTGAGGAGCGACGGCCCGGAAGCACCGACCGGCGAAGCGCCCACCGCCCCGACGACGGCCGCGCCCCACCCGGCTCCGAACCGCGCTGGGCAATTGGTCTAGTCCAAGATGGCGTCGCTGGGCGAACGGCGTCAAGACACGTGCGGGGCGGGGATCGTGCGGGGCGGGGATCGCCGGGGACGGGGACCGTGCGGGTCCGCACGGGCCGACGGGTCACCCCGGCCCCCGGCCGGCCCTCACCTCCGTCCGGGATCGGCCCGCCTCCTCACGTCTGTTTCAGTGGCTGGTACTCCTCCTCCGTGAGGCCGAACGTCCAGGCCACGCCGGCGCGGGCGGTGCGGATGTGCGGGGGGACGCGGAGCCAGTGGACGCGGTGGGTGCCGTCGGGCTCGGGCGTGGAGTTGACCACTTCGACCATGACGACCGCCTCGTCGTCGTCGAGGAACACCCGCCACAGCACGCCGGTCTCGTCCCGGTGCAGGGGTTCGGCGCCGGACTCGGCGAGGTAGCGGTCGTAGCCGTGGTGTTCGAGCATGACGCGCCGCAGTTCGGCGTTGGGCTCGTCGCGGATGACGGCGGGCGTCAGACCGGTCAGCCGGGACGGGAAGTCCGCCGGCACCGGCATGCCGCGCCAGGCGTGCAGGGCGAAGCCGTCGGGGAACTCGACGCAGGGGCCCCCGGCGCGGTGCTGGCGGCGCGCGGGGCGACGCGGCTGAGCCTGGGCGTGCGGAGCTTCGTGCCGAGCGAGGCGCGGGCGGCGGTGCGGCCGCAGCGGCGTTCCGAGGTGGAGGCGGCGATCGGCCGGGTGCGGGAGGCCGCGATACCGGTGCTGAACCTGGACCTGATCCACGGCATCGAGGGGCAGACGGCGGCCAGTTGGCGTCAGTCGCTGGACGCGGCGCTGGCGTGGCGGCCGGAGGAGCTGTACCTCTACCCGCTCTACCTGTGGATCAACGCCGAGGAGGGGCGGGAGTACCAGGACGCGGAGGCCGCCGCGTGGACGCGGCTGGATCCGCCGGTTCCTACCGGGACGCGCTGCGCCCCCGGCCGTGTCCGCTGACGGCCTGCGACTGCCACATAGGGTACGTGCGCCTGGAGTCCCTGCCGTTGTACGACGTGTTCGCCGGCGGGGTGCTGGAGCGGATCCCGGCGGGGTGGGCGTGGGAGAGGGCGACCGCGGGGTGAACGCGGGCGCGGCGCGGGGGCGGTGACGCGGCCCGTGGGGGGCGCGCGCGGAGCGCGGCGGGCGCGCGGGGCGGCGGCGCACTGCGGTGCGACGCGTCGTCACACCGGGTGGATGCGCCCCCACGTCTGCCGCGACCACGGTGCGTGGCGCTACGGTTACGCAATGAACGAGGACGGGAACCCCGACGAATGGCCCCTGCCGCCCTACTGGATGTGGGCGTGCGGGCGTTGCACCGAGATCTACAAGAGCATGAAGAACGCCATCCGTGAAGTGGGGCTGGCGCAGGCGCTGGGTGTACGGGGCATCGACGTGGATCCCACCGACAGTGTCGTGTCCACCCAGGTGATGCTGGCCCAGCACATCACGGCCGAACACCCCGGGGAGGTCCCGCAGCCCCGCGAGGACTGCCGGCGCTGCGCGGCGGACCTCGGCGACCGTGTGAGGCCGTCGGCCATGGTGCTGGAACACCGCTGCCGTCACATCTTCGCCCCGCCGGCCATCGCGGGCCGCCTGTGAGCGCGCGGAGCCCGGCGGCGGGGTTTTCGTGCCGTATACGTCACGATTCCGCGGCGCGCAGGCGGTCCACCTCGGCGGTGAGCGCGGCGCGCAGCGGGGCGTGGGAGGGGCCCAGCGCGGTGGCCGGGTCGCTCCAGCGGGCCGGCGGGTGGAGCCAGACGGGGTGGCCGGCGCGCTCGGGCGGTTCCCAGGAGTAGCGCGGCCAGATGTGGGCGTGCAGGAAGGCGTCGGTGTTGCCGAGGATCTCCAGGTTGACGCGGCGGAAGCCGGGGTCGGCCGCGCGGCAGGCGTTCTCGACGGCCTCGCCGAGCAGGTCCATGTCCGCCAGGAACGCGGTGCGGCGCCGGCGGGAGAGGTCGCTCAGCCGTCCGGCGGTGGGGTCGTCGGTGAGCAGCACGCTGTACCCCGGCAGGAACTGCACGTCGCCGATCACCGCGAACCCCGCGTCCAGCCGCCGCAGCACGGTCGGGTTCTCCCCGCGCAGCGCGCTGCCGATCCGGTCCTGCCTCCAGGCGTCGTCCACGGGGAAACGATAACCGCGGCGCCAGGAAAGGCCGTTGCGGGGTCCGGGGGCCGTGCCAGGCTGAAGGCATGGACGTGACGGGGCTCGACGACGGTGTGGTGCGGCTGCGGGCGTGGGAGGGGGTGGCGGTGACGCTCGACCGGGGCCGGTGGGCGGAGCCCGTGACGCCCCGGGAGGACCCGGCGTGGCGGGAGACGGCGCTGGGCCGGGTGGCGGACGGGCTGGGCGCGCGGAGGCTGCGCACGGCCGGGCGGGCCGCCGTGCGGCTGCGGCCGTGGTCGGTGCTGGCGCGGGTGGAGGTCGAGGGCGGCGACCCGGTGGTTCAAGGCCAATCCGCCGGCGAGCCGTTTCGAGGACCCGCTCACCGCTGTGCCGGCGCGCTGGGTGCCGGGCCGGGTGCTGGAGCCGCCGGCCGTCGATCCGGAGCGCGGCTGGTCGCTGCCTCCGGCCGGCGGCGCACTGCTGCGTGACGTGCTGGACCGGGGCGGACGGGCCGGCCGCGTGGGAGGAGCTCCAGCGGCAGTACGCGGCCGCCCAGGTCGCGCTGCTGCCGTACACGGCCGAGTGCGAACGCCTGGCCCGCCCGCCCGGGCGGGCGCGGGGGCGGATGTTCCCGTCGGCGCCGGACGCGGTGGCCGCGGCCGTGGAGGGCGAGCGGGCCGCCCGGCCGCTGGAGCTGTTCGCCGGACCGCCGCTGTGAGGGCGCCCGGCGGGGTGCCGGGCGGGCCGGAAATCGGGGTGCGGCCGTGCCGGGGCCGCGCGTAGGGTCGGCGGCCGTGGAAGCGCTCAGTGAGAAAGAGATCCGTTCGTCCTTCGTCAACTGCTCCAAGGGTGAGGCGGCGCGGTTGCGGCTGCCGCTGGACTTCGCCGGGCTGCCGTGGGCGGAGCTGGACTTCATGGGGTGGGTGGATCCGGGGGCGCCGCTGCGGGCGCACCTGGTGGTGCCCGGGGAGCGGGGGCCGGTGGGCATCTCGCTGCGGGTGCCGTCCTCGACGCCGTCCGGCGCCGCGCGCTCCAGCATGTGCCAGATCTGTCTGACCGGTCACGCCTCGTCCGGGGTCACGCTGCTCGTCGCCCCGTTCGCCGGCGCCCGGGGCCGGCTGGGCAACACCGTCGGCACGTACATCTGCGCCGACCTGGCCTGCCCGCTCTACGTCCGTGGCCGCCGTACGCCCAGGCTGCGCGCGGTCCGCCAGGAGGAGACCCTCACCGTGGAGGAACGCCTCGCCCGCATGACGGCCAACCTGGACGCGTTCGTGGCCAGGGTCGCCGCGGGGTGAGGCGGGGCGCTCAGTGCGGGCGCCCGCGCGGCGGCGGTGCGGCGGTCAGGCCGTCGAGGAGGAGGTCCAGGACGCGTTCCGCCTGAGCGCGGTGTTCGGGACGGCCGGCGGCCAGCGCGATCCCGGTCAGGGCGGTCAGGACGTCGTCGGCCCCGGTGTCGGGGCGGACGGCGGCGCCGGCGCGGCCGGCGTCGAGGAGCGTGGTGACGCAGGCGCGGAGCATCTCCTTGCTGTGGTCGTAGGGGTCGACGCCGGAGGCGATGACGGCGCGCAGGGCGTCGGCCATGCCGATCTTGGCCGTGGCGTAGTCGAGGAACCGGCCCATCCAGGCGCGCAGGGCGTTCACCGGGGCGTGGGCGGCGAGGAGTTGGGGGACGGCGTCGCACAGCCGGGCGAGTTCGTTGCGGTAGGCGGCCTCGATGAGGGCCTCGCGGGTGGGGAAGTTGCGGTACAGGGTGCCGGTGCCGACGCCGGCCTCGCGGGCTATGAGCTCCAGGGTGGCGTCCTGGGCCTCGTCGACGAGGACCCGGACGGCGACGGCGAGGATCTTGTCGCGGTTGCGCCGCGCGTCCACGCGCAGCGGCCGGTCCGCGTAGCCGGCCATCCGGGCTCCTTCCGGTCCTCCCGCCGTGGCCCGCGCTGGTTGCGGTGCGCGGAACGGGCCGCCTACGATCCAACTGGAGGATCCTCCAGTTGTGCGGACGCCGCGCCCCGACGGCAGCGCCCGCGTCCCTCGAAAGGATAACGATGACCACCACCGGTCCGTCCGGGAGGCGTGCCCGGCCGACCAGCAGCACCGTCGAGCTGCTGGTCAACGGCGAGCGGCACACGCTGACGCTGGATCACCGCACCACTTTGCTGGACGCGTTGCGCGAGGGGATCGGGCTGACCGGCACCAAGAAGGGCTGCGACCACGGGCAGTGCGGGGCGTGCACCGTGCTGGTGGACGGGCGGCGGGAGCTGTCGTGCCTGCGGTTCGCGGTGACCGCGGGGGGCGAGGCCGTCACCACGGTCGAGGGCCTGGAGCGCGACGGCGAACTGCACCCGGTGCAGCAGGCGTTCGTCGAGCTGGACGGTCTCCAGTGCGGCTACTGCACGCCGGGGCAGATCTGTTCGGCGGTCGCGGTGCTGGCGGAGCACGCGGCGGGCTGGCCGAGCGCGGTCACCGCCGACGTGCGGCCGGACGCGGGTCCCGTGCCGCTGGACGCGGAGGAGATCCGGGAGCGGATGAGCGGCAACCTGTGCCGGTGCGGCGCCCACAACGGCATCGTGCGCGCGGTGGCGCGGGCGGCCGGTTCGGCGGAGGTGCCGGCGTGAGGGAGTTCGGCTACGAACGGGCCACCGCGGTGGCCGGGGCGGTGGCGGCGGTCGGGCGGGAGCCGGGCGGGGTCTACCTGGCGGGCGGCACCAACCTCGTGGACCTGATGAAGTGCGGGGTGCTCGCGCCGGAGTTCCTGGTCGACGTGCGGGCGCTGCCGCTGGGGGCGATCGAGGAGGTGGCGGGGCGCGGTCTGCGGATCGGGGCCACCGTCACCAACAGCGACCTGGCGGCCGACCCGCGGGTGCGCGAGCGCTACCCGGCGGTGGCGCAGGCGGTGCTGGCGGGCGCGTCGGGGCAGTTGCGCAACGCGGCCACCCTGGGCGGCAACCTGCTGCAGCGGGTGCGTTGCGGCTACTTCACCGACGTGACCGCGCCGTGCAACCGGCGGGTGCCGGGCAGCGGCTGCCCGGCGCTGACCGGTGAGCACCACAACCACGCGGTGCTGGGCGAGGTCGACCGCTGCGCCGCCGTCCATCCCTCCGACCTGGCGGTGGCGCTGGCCGCGTTCGACGCGGTGGTGGCCTACGAGGACGCGAACGGTCCCGGTGAGCTGGACTTCGCCGGCTTCCACGCGCCGCACGCCGGACGCCCCGAGGTGGAGACGGCGCTGCCCGCGGGGGCGCTGATCACCTCGGTGACGCTGCCGGGGGCGCCGGTGGCCGCCCGGTCTCGGTACCGCAAGGTGCGCGAGCGGGCGTCGTACGCGTTCGCGAACGCGTCGGTGGCGGCGGCGCTGGCGGTGGAGGACGGCGTGGTGACCGAGGTGCGGATCGCGCTGGGGGCGGTCGCCGCCCGGCCGTGGCGGGCCCGCGCGGCGGAGGCGGCGCTGACCGGGCGCCCGGCGGACCGGGCCGCGTTCACGGCGGCCGCCGACGCCGAACTGGCGGCCGCCACGCCGCTGCCGGACAACGGCTACAAGGTGCCGCTGGTGCGCAACCTGCTGGTGTCCGTCCTGTCCGAACTCGCCGGGGAGACACGATGACCGACACCACGACGAGGCGCCCGCAGGCACCGGCGGCCGGCTGGGTGGGCGCGTCCCACACCCGGTTGGAGGGCCGGGAGAAGGTCACCGGCACCGCGCGGTACGCGGCGGACGAGCCGGCCGACGACCTGGTGCACGGCTGGCCGGTGCTGTCCGCGCGGGCGAACGGCCGGGTGCTGTCGATGAACCTCGGCGAGGTGCTGGCCATGCCCGGTGTGGTGGGCGTGGTCCACCACGGCAACGCGCCGCGGCTGCGGCCCGCCGGTCTGCTCGGCCCGGACGGCTCGCTCCAGGTGCTCCAGGACGACCGGGTGCCGCACGTGGGCCGCCCGGTGGCGCTGGTGGTGGCCGAGACCCCGCAGCAGGCCCGGGCGGCCGCCGCGGCGGTGACCGTGGAGTACGCGGTCGAGCCGCACGACGTGGCCTTCGGCGCCGCGCACCCCGCGCGCCGCCCGGCGGCGCCCTCGCCGGCCCGGCCGGACACCGGCCGGGGTGACGTGGACGCGGAGATCGCGGCGGCGCCCCTGGTGGTCGACCGGGTCTACACCACGCCGGAGGAGCACCACACGGCGATGGAACCGCACGCGTCGCTGGCCCGCTGGGACGGCGAGGTGCTGGACGTCATGGACTCCAACCAGGGCGCGCACCGGGTCTCCGTGGTGCTGGCGGAGCTGTTCGGGCTGCCCCCGGAGCGGGTGCGGGTGCGCTCGGAGCACGTGGGCGGCGGCTTCGGCGGCAAGGGCCTGGGGCAGCAGCTGGTGCTGGCGGTGATGGCCACGACGCTGTTCGGCCGTCCGGCGCGGGTGGTGATGACGCGGCGCCAGGTCTTCTCCATGACGAGCCTGCGGCCGCCGACCGAGCAGCACGTGGTGCTGGCGGCCGACAGCACCGGCCGGCTGCGGGCCGTCGGCCACGACACGACGGCGTTCACCTCAGCGATCCACGAGTACGTGGAGCGCGCCACGGAGCCGGCGAACGTGATGTACGCCGCCGACGCGCTGCGCACCCGCACCGGTGTGGTGCCGCTGAACGTGCCGACGCCGGGCTGGATGCGGGGGCCGGGCGCGGCCCCGGGGTCGTTCGCGCTGGAGTCGGCGATGGACGAGCTGGCGGAGCTGGCCGGGGTGGACCCGGTGGAGCTGCGGGTGCTCAACGAGCCGTCGGTGGGCCCGGCGTCGGGGCTGCCGTTCAGCGGGCGCCGGCTGGTGGCGTGCCTGCGGGAGGGCGCGCGGCGGTTCGGCTGGGCGGAGCGCGACCCGCGGCCGGGGGTGCGGCGGGAGGGCCGCTGGCTGCTGGGCAGCGGTGTGGCGGCCGGGGCGTACGGGGCGGGCGCGCTGCCGTCGTCGGCGGCGGTGACGGCCCTGCCGGACGGCACGTTCACGGTGGCGATCGGGGCGGCGGACATCGGCACCGGGGCGCGGACGGCGCTGGCGCTGGTGGCGGCGGACGCGCTGGGGGTGGCGCCCGGGGCGATCCGGATGCGGATCGGCGACAGCCGGCTGGGTCCGGCGTGGTTCGCGGGCGGTTCGCGGGGCACCGCGTCGTGGACGTGGGCGGTGACGGCGGCGGCCGGGGCGCTGCTGGAGCGGCTGGCCGGGCTGGAGGGCGCGCTGCCGCCGGAGGGCGTGACGGCCGGCGCGGACACCACGCAGGCGGTGCAGGCCCTGGGGCGGTGCGAACGGCACTCGTTCGGGGCGCAGTTCGCGCAGGTCGCGGTCGATCCGGAGACCGGTGAGGTGCGGGTGCGCCGGTTGCTGGGGATGTTCGCGGTGGGCCGGGTGGTCAACTCCCTGACGGCGCGCAGCCAGTTGGCGGGCGGCATGATCATGGGCCTGTCGATGGCGCTGCACGAGGAGGCGCTGCGGGACCCGGCGCTGGGTGGCCAGGTCAACGGCGACCTGGCCGGCTACCACATCGCCTCGCACGCGGACGTGCCGTTCGTCGAGGCGGACTGGGTGGACGATCCGGAGCCGGGCAATCCCGCGGGTGTCAAGGGCGTCGGCGAGGTCGGCATCGTGGGGACGGCGGCGGCGATCGCCAACGCGGTGTGGCACGCGACGGGCGCCCGGCAGCGGGCGCTGCCGATCCGGCTGGACCGGGTGCTGGCCGCCGGTGCTCCGGCGGCGGGCCCGCCGCCCGCGCGGTGACCGCCGCCCGCGCCCGCCCCCACGGAGGGGACGGGCGCGGGGCGCGGGGTGTGCGGGGTGTCAGCGGCGGAACGCGGCGGCGTGGTCGGCGGCCCAGTCGTCGAAGGAGCGCGGGGCGGCGCCGGTGATCTGCCGGACGGTGGCGTCGGTGCGGCCGGGGCCGGCGAGCGCGGAGCGCCAGAAGGCGAGCAGGTCGTCGGCGAAGGCCGGCGGCATGAAGGTGACGGCCTGCTCGCGCCACTCGTCCGGGTCCTGGTCCTCGACGGTGACCGGGTGGCCGGCCGCGGCGGCGAGGATCTCGGCCTGGCGGCGCTGGGTGAGGGACTCGCCGCCGGTGATGACGTAGGCGCGGCCCTCGTGGCCGGGGGTGGTGAGCGCGGCCACGGCGGCGTCGGCGATGTCGGCCTCGTGGACGGGTTCGACGTACGCCTGGGCGCAGGGCAGCGCCAGCCGGCCGGCCCGGATGCCGGGCGCCCAGTCCAGGGTGTTGGTGGCGAACGCGCCGGGGCGCAGGAAGGTCCAGGTCGCGCCGCTGTCGCGGACGGCGTCCTCGGCGGCCCGGTGGTGGGTGCCGATGCCGGAGGTGCCGGGGCCTTCGGCGGCCACCGAGGACAGCAGGACGACGTGGCCGGCGCCGGCCTCGCGCAGCAGGCGGGCGCCGGTGGCGGTGCCCTCGTGCGCGGCGTAGAGGAAGACCCGGTCCACGCCGTCGAGGGCGGCGGCCAGGCCGTTGCCGGTGCGCAGGTCGGCCGGCAGGACGGGGTAGGGGGCTTCCTCGGCGCGGGCCGGGTCCGACGAGGTGGCCCGCACCTGGGTGCCGCGGGCGTGCAGGGTGTCGGCGACGAGGCGGCCGACGGCGCCGCGCACCCCGGTGACCAGGACAGTCATGGTGTTTCCCTCCGTGGGCGGCCGGTGGCCAGGGCCCCCGGCCAGATATTCAACCGTACGGATGAAAAACTTATCATCCATGTGGTTGACGATAGGCTGCGCCCCATGACCGACCACGAAGCCGGCCGGGGCACGGCGGACCCGGGGCCGGCCGGATCCCCCGCCGGACCACCCGCCGCCGACGGCCGCACCGCCTCCGGGGAGCGCAGCCGGCGGCGGCTGCTGGAGGCGGCCAGGGCCGAGTTCGCCGAACGCGGTTACGCCGGGGCGCGGGTGGCCTCCATCGCGGCCCGGGCGGGGGTCAACAAGCAGCTGATCAGCTACCATTTCGGCGGCAAGCGAGGGCTGTACGACCAGGTGCGGGCCCAGTGGCTGCGCAGGGAGCGGGAGTTGCGCGGCGACAGCCCCGGGCTGCCCGAACTGGTGACCCGCTACCTGGAGGCGGCGCTGGCCGATCCGGGGTCCGTCCGGCTGGCCGCCCGTCAGCTGCTGGACGACCCGTCGGCCCCCCTGCCGGACAACGCCGCCGACGTCGCGGACCTGCGGCGCCGGCAGGAGGACGGCGAGATCCCGGCCGGCCTGGAACCGCGCGCGCTGCTGCTGGCCATCATGGGCATGGTGACCGCGCCGGTACTGCTGGGCGGCGCCGCCCGGGAGCTGATCGGCGACGACCACGCGCACTACGCCCGCCAGCTGTCCCTGATCCTCGGTCACCTCACGAACGGCCCGGCAGCCTGACACGACGGCCCGCCCGCGCCGTTCGACGGCCCGCACCGCTCACGGTCGGGCCGCGGTGGCCGAACCGGCAGATCCCCGCGCCGGGACCACCACGCCGGACCGCCGCCCGCGTGATGGCCCGCACCGCCGCCCGGCAGGCCGCCGACGCGCCGGCCGGCCGCGCCACAGGAGCAGTTGACGGTGCGCGCGCTGGTCGAGGAAGGCCGCCGGGCGGCGGGTCGCCACCGCCACCGCCTGCGGCCCGGGCCGCCGTGACGCGCGGGAGTCCCGGGCGGCGGACCGAGGGCGGCCCGCGCCGTGCGGGACCGGGGGGTGGGCAAGGGCGGCTGACGATCCGTGGGACGCCCGCGGGTACGGTGGCCGGCACCGCACGCCGTACCCGCAGGCGGTCTTGCGCGGGCCGGGCGGCCGGGGAAACGATGAACCGCTCCGGGCTCCCCATGTGCCCGCTCCTCGTCCCCCCGGGAGGGATGCCATGACCCTGCGCAGATTCGGTGCCGTGCTGGCCGCGTGCGCCGCGGCGCTCGCCGGTGCGCTGGCCGCCCCGGCGAGCGCCCGGGCGGACGCGCCGGCGGCCTACGTGGCCCTCGGCGACTCCTACACCTCCGCGCCGCTGGTGCTGCCGCTGTCGTCCGCGCCGCTGGACTGCTTCCAGTCGCAGCGCAACTACCCGCACCTGGCCGCCGCGGCGCTCGGGCTGTCGCTGGACGACGTCAGCTGCGCCGGCGCCGACACCGGCGACCTGTCGACCGCCCAGTTCGGCGACCAGCCCGCCCAGTTCGACGCGCTGACCCCCTCGACGCAGGTGGTGACCGTCGGGATCGGCGGCAACGACAACAGCACGTTCCTGACCGCGCTGGGCGGCTGCGCCGGCATCGATCTCGTCGCCGGGCAGAACAGCGGGAGCCTGTGCAGGCTGGCGTTCGGCGACACGTTCGCCGACAACATCGCCGCCGACCGGGCGAACGTCGAGGGGGCGCTCCAGCGCGTGCACCAACTCTCGCCGAGCGCACGGGTGTTCGTGGTGGGCTACCCCGACATCCTCCCGCAGTCCGGCAGCTGCTTCTCCAGCATCCCGGTCACCACCGGCGACGTCGCCTACCTCAACGGCGTGGAACTGGACCTGAACGCGATGCTGCGCGGCGCCGCGCAGGGCGGCGGCGCCACGTTCGTCGACACCTACGCCGGCAGCGTCGGGCACGACGCCTGCCGGGCGGAGGGCACCCGGTGGGTGGAGCCGCTGCTGCCGGCGACCGACGCGTTCTCGGTGCACCCCAACGCCGACGGGCAGGCCGCGGACGCCGCCGCGGTGGAGGCCGCGATCGGCTGATCCGGCCACGGTGGCGGGGCCGCGCGTCGCGGCCCCGCCACCGGCCCGGGTCAGTACACCGGTGGCTCCCCGGTCGGCCAGGCGACCGTCACCACGCTGGAGGACCCGTCAGGCTCCAGCCGCAGCACCGGGACGGCCTTGCCGATCGGGTTGCTCCCGGTCGGGGTGTCGTAGTCGGCGGTGAAGGCGATCGGTCCGCTGGATCCCGGCACCAGGTGCGCCCCGCGCAGGGCGCCCAGTTCGCTGGTGACGGCCTGGGGCGAGGGCCGCCGGGCGCCGCCCGGCATGCGGACCGCCACGGCCGCGGTCAGGAACGCGTCATAGGACATCATCGTGTTGCCGTCGGTCAGCGCCGCCGCGCGTGCCGGCTTCCCCGCGAGGGAGGGGAAGAGGCCGACGAAGGTGTCGGAGAAGTCCTTGAAGCCCTGCCGGCCGATCCGCACGGCCCTGGCCTGTCCGGCCGAGGCGGGGTGGATGCGGGTCCACTGGTCGGGGTTGGCCACGCCGACGTACTCGACGGTCCGGTGCCGCAGTTCCTGGTCCATGCGGCTGTCGTGCGGGACGTTGGTGACGTCGTCGCCGGTGATGACGGTGATCGGGGTGGTCTCGCAGTTGTCGTCCAGCGCCTGGATCAGCGTGGCCAGGTCACGGCCGCGGCCGGCGAACAGCACGACGGCGGGGCGCTGTTGCTGCGCGGCGCAGACGTTGTCGGCCATCCGGCCGATCGCGTCCTGCACGATGCCCTCGGCCCGCTGCCGTTCCTGCTCGGTGTCGCGGGCGTTGTCCCGGTCGGTCGTGTCGTAGGGCGGGCTGCTGATGATCTGGTGGCCGGGCAGGTCGCGGAACTTGCTGAAACCGGTCTCCAGCGCGGAGGAGTAGCTGTCGGCCCGGTTGCTGTTGTGGATGAGGATGGCGTTCTTGAACTGCTTGACGTGGTCGATGGCGACGGCGGTGGCCACGCTGTTGGCGGCGCTGACCCGCACGAAGCCCTTGACGCTGTCGTAGGCGTCGGCGGTGACCGTGGCGCCGATCACCGGGATGTGGTCGTGGGTGAGCCGCTCGATCGCGTCCTGCGTGCCGGCCAGGCTGATGCCCAGTCCGGTGACGGCCACGATGTGGTCGCGGGTGTCGCCGGTGATGATGGACGCGGCGGCCGCGGAGGCGCCCGCCTGGTAGCCGTCACTGCCGATGAGCAGCTGGATCTTGGGCCGGCTGCCGTTGACCGAGTGGTGGTCGACGCGGTCGGCGGCGGTGAGCGCGCCGCGGATCTGCTCGGTGACGTTGGTCATCGAGATGACCGAGCCCGGCGAGGAGGAGATCGGCAGCAGCAGGACGACGCTGACGTAGTCGTCCGGGTTCTCCGCGACGATCCGGTGGTCGAACGCGGCGACCTGGGCCTCCAGTCGCCGCAGGCTCGGGTCGAAGACCCAGCTCCCGTCGGTGACGCCGACGCACTCACGGCCGGGGCCGGTGTGCAGCACGGTGCTGGCGCCCTGGCGCAGGCACGGCGGAGAGATGAGGTCGCGCACCGGTCCGGACAGCAGGACGCCGGCGGCGGCGAGCGCCAGCACGCACACGCAGACGACGACGACCCGGGCGCGGACGGTCAGACGGCGGAACAGCGAGCGCAGGAAACGCACGGGACGCGGCACGGTCACATCTCCCATTCGCTCTGGGCCCGCCGGTGCAGGCGGGCCTGGCGGTAGAGGGCCTCGCTGTCACCGTCCACGAGGCTGGCGAGGTGGTCGAACTCGTCGGCGAGCACCCGGTCCAGCGCCCGCCCGGGGTCGAAGGTGCGGTCGCCGTGCAGCCGTCCGGCGACCAGGAGGCGGGCCACGACCCGATCGCGGTCACCGGGTGAGGCCGGGCCCGCCAGCCGGGTCACGTAGGTCTCCCGGCTGCCGGACCCGCGGGAGCGGTTGGGCGCCGCGGTGACCCCGCGCAGCCGGGCGATCCAGTCGCCGGCGGCGAGTTCGTCGAGGCTGTGCGTCATGTGCGCGGTGACGACGGCCAGTTCGGGGCGCTGCGGGCGGTCGACGAGGGCGAGGGTGTGCAGCAGCCGCAGCTCCTCCTCGCCGTTGCGCCCGTAGTGCGCCGCATAGCCGGTGTGCACGCCGTTCCACAGCCGCGGCTCCTCACGGGCCGTCAGGTGTCGCAGCAGCAGGGCGATCAGGGGGTGCGCCTCCAGGGCGCCCGCGCCGGAGTCGGTCAGCCACAGGCCGGCGCCGAGCAGGTCGTGCACCTCGGCGGGGTCGCCGGCGAGGTCGAGGTAGTGCAGGGCGGCGCGGGCGGCGCCCTCCAGCATGCCGGGGGTGGCCGCGCACACGGCGGCGGTCCGCAGCAGCGGGTGGTCGTCCAGGCGGACCGGGCGGTAGTCCTCGTCGTCGAGCAGTTCGGGCAGCAGCCGGCGCACCAGGTGGTCGCAGGCGGTCATGCCGTCCTCCTCGCTCACCGGCCAGCCGGACGGCAGCCGTGCGGGGGCCGGCAGCGGCGCGTGCAGCAGGTCGGGAACGAGGTGCTCCGCGCCGGGCCAGCCCGCCAGCAGTACGCCCAGGTCGGCGGTGGCGGCGGGGTGGCCGGCGGCGACGGCGTGCAGGAAGTCGGCGTCACGGCGGCCGGAGCCGAGGGCGTGGCTGCGGCACAGCGTGGTGACGTCGTCGAGGGCGAGGCCGCCGAGGCGGACCGGGCACCACCACAAGGGGTGTTCGGAGCCGGCCGGGGTGAGGGCGTCGGGCGGGAAGGCCAGGCGTTCGTCGCCGGGGTCGAGCGGTTCGCCGGCGGCGGGGGGCGGCGGACCGCGGCGGACCGCCACCACGACGAGGGGGTCGGGCGGCGCTCCGGCGTCGTGGTTCTCCCGGCGGCATTCGGTGATCAGGTCGAGCAGTTGGCGCCCCGGTTCGCCGTCGGCGTTGTCGATCAGCAGCAGCGCGTTGGAGACGCGTTCGCCGTAGAGCAGTCCGGTGTCGTGGAAGTCGGCGGCCAGGTCGGCCAGCAGGGCCGCGCACAGGGTGCGGGCGACCTCGCGGGCGGCCCGGGCGCCGGCCTCGCGGCTGCGGTTGCGCAGGTACCACAGGGGCTGGTAGCCGCCGGCCGCGCCGGCCTGCGGCAGCCGTCCGGCGAACCAGTCGAGTACGGCCTTCTCCTGACGGCCGCTCAGTTTGCCCAGCAGTCCGGTCAGGGTGCGGGTGACGGCGAAGGTCAGGAACTGGTTGCCGGGGGTGGCCAGCAGCGGGGCGGCCCGCTCGGCCCAGGCGTCGAGGTGGTCGCCGGCCTGCGCGTAGCGGCGGGCGGCGCGCAGGTAGCCGTCGAAGCCCTGCCGGTCCTCGCCCTCGTAGGTGAGCGCCTTGACGGCCGCGGCCATGCGGGGGAACCGCACGGGGCGGATGCCGGGGACCCGGTCGGCCAGGCCGCGCATGGCGGCCAGCACGGCGTCGTCGGCGCCCTGGGCGGCGGCCAGGTCGAGCCGGGCGGTCAGGCAGTCGGCGCCGCACTCCTGGCGGACGCGCCCGAGCAGCGCGGTGCCGCCGCTGCCGCGGGGGCCGGTGAGCAGCAGGACCGGCAGCGGGCGGGCGGGGGCGCCGCGGCGGGTGAGGGCCGCGGTGACGAAGTCCAGGACGCGGCGGCGCCCGTAGAGCCGTACCGCCGTGGCGTGTGGTGCGCGTGCCGCGGTGTCCGCCACGCTTGCCCTCCCCCGTGTGCGGGGCGCCGGCCCCGGCGGGGCCGTCGCGCCGGAGCGCCGTACCGTACCGGCCGGTGCGGCGTCCGGTGCCGCGGGCCGCCCCACGCCGCCCGGTCGCCCGGGAGCGCCGCCCGGGCGCGGCGGACCGGGCGCGGCGGACCGGGCGCGGCGGACCGGGCGCGGCGGACCGGGCGCGGCGGTGCGCGCGGCGCCGGTCCGTGGCCGGTCCGGCGCCGCGGGCGCGCTCCCGCCCGAGATGTGACGGTACGTCAGCAGTGGGGTGGGGATACCCACCGTCACCGGACGCTACACCACTGCGGTGAGCTCCGGATCGGATTTCGGGTCGGAGGTTCTTGGGCGCCGACCGCCGTGCGGGGCTGGGGAGTTCAGCCCAGGCGCCACTGCTGGTTCGCGCCGCCGTTGCAGGTCCACAGCTCCAGGGCGGTGCCGTTGGCGTTGCCGGCCGCCTGGTCGCCGCCGGTGACGTCGAGGCAGAGTCCGGACTGGACGCCGGTGACGGTGCCGTCGGCGGCGAGGCGCCACTGCTGGTTGGTGCCGCCGTCGCAGGTCCACAGGTCGACGGCGGTTCCCGCGGTGGTGCCGTTGCCGTGCGCGTCGAGGCACTGCGTACCGCCGTAGAGGCGCAGTTCACCGGCGGCGGTGATGGTGACGGCCTGGTTGGCGCCGCCGTCGCAGTCCCAGATCTCGGTCCTGGTGCCGGGGGCGGTCTGGTTGTCGTAGGCGTCCAGGCAGCGGTTGGAGGAGGCGCCGATCAGCGGGTGGGTGGTGCCGGTGGTGGTGCCGGAGCCGGGCGAGACGCGGTACATGACGGTGCCGTGACCGGGGACGGTGGCCGAGATCGCGCCGCCGGTGGTGGCCTTGGTGTGCGACCACAGGTTGGTGAGGGTGTAGGCGGACGCGGCGGGCGCCCCGGCGGCGGCCGCGGTGGTGGAGACGGTGGCGGCCGAGGCGTTCTCGTTGAACAGCGTGACGGCCACGTCCCCGTTGGCCAGTGGTTTGGTGAGCACGTCCAGGCCGCCGGAGGAGGCGATCTCGTGGCCCTGGACGCCCAGCGGGTCCTGGTCGACGGCGATGACGTCCTTGTTCCCGTACAGCGAGAGCGTGGCGGGGCTCGCCGTGCGCAGGTCGGTGCCGGCGATCAGCGGCGCGGCCATCTCGGCCCAGAGGCTGAACTCCGAGCGGTCCTCGGTGAACGACATGCCGTTGCCGACCTCCAGCATGTCCGGGTCGTTCCACCCGCCGGGTCCGGCGTACTGCGAAAGGCCCACGTTGGTGTGGAAGTTGGAGAGCATCGAGGAGAAGGAGGCGTTGATGTCGCCGGTGGTGCGCCACAGGTTGCCGGTGCCGGCGCCCCAGGTCCACACGCTCTGGTCGCCCCATTCGCACAGGCTGTAGACGATGGGCCGCCCGGTCGCGGCGAGCGCGTCGCGCATGGCGTCGTAGCGCTGCTGGTAGGGCACGCCCTGGTTGTTGCAGTTGTCGTACTTCAGCAGGTCGACGCCCCAGGAGGCGAAGGAGTCCGCGTCCTGCTGCTCGTGGCCGAGGCTGCCGGGGTAGCCGGCGCAGGTGGCGGTGCCGGCGCTCTCGTAGATGCCGAGTTTGAGGCCCTTGGCGTGCACGTAGTCGGCGACGCCCTTGACGCCGTCGGGGAACTTCGCCGGGTCGGGCACCAGGCGGCCGGAGGAGTCGCGCTGGGAGGCCATCCAGCAGTCGTCGATGTCGACGTAGCCGTAGCCGTCGTCCTTGAGGCCGGAGGAGACCAGGAAGTCGGCGGTCTGCTCGACCAGTTGGGCGCTGACATCGCAGCCGAACGCGTTCCAGTCGTTCCAGCCCATCGGTGGTGTGCGGGCCAGGCCGTTGTCCAGCGCGGCGGCGGGCGACGCGCCGCCGACCACCAGCGGGACCGGCGCCAGCGCCAGGGCGAGGGCGAGAACGGCTCGGCCGGCGAGCCGTCCGGTACGGGACGGGAGCTTCATGGGTGGGATCTCCTGTTCGCCGCGGGGTGGGGGACCCAAGCAGGACGGCAACGTTGTCACGGTGCGGGCCGCCGGGCGGGACGCTCCCCGACCCGGCCGGCCGCGCGACCGCCGTCACCGTGCGGAGCGGTGGTGCCGTGTGCGCGTGACCACCGCGACGGTCCCACCACCGCCCCGGACGGTCAACACGTGCGGGGGCAACGGCCCCCGCGGGAACGGGAATCCGGCCACGGCGGGTTCGTCGCGGGAGCGGGCCGGCGGGGGGCGTCCGAGGTGTCGCCGGGGCGGTCCGCCGCCGTCCAGGCCGACGCCGTCCAGGCCGACGCCGTCCAGGCGCGGCACCACGCGATCGGCTTCGCCAACCCGGAGATCTACCTCCGCGCGACGCTGGGCCTGTTCAAGGACGTCGTCGATCAGGCGGCGGCCCACGGGCGGCCCCCGCTGAGCAACACCACGGCAGGTAGGAACGGCTCACCGGCGGGGCCCGGCCGGGGAGTTCACGCTCCCCGGCCGGGCCCTCGCCGTGTCGCGGCAGCCCCCGGGGAACGTTCGCGGCGCCGGCGTCCGCCCGCCGCGAGCCCCGGTGCCCGGGCGCCGCACCGGTGTTGACTCCGGCCCGCGCCGGGTGTGTCAATGGGAGGGATTACAACGTTGCACACCCATCCAGCAGAGCGCGAACGCCCGAGAGGTGACGCCCGTGGGACGGATGCGATGGCGGAGGGCCGCGGGAACGCCGGCCGTCCTGGTGGTGCTGGGCCTGCTGCTGGCGGGCGCCGGTCCGGCGCGGGCGGGGTCGCGGCCGGCCGCGACGGCGCCGGTGTGCGCCGTCCACTGCGACACGCGTGACCCGTCACTGGCCGGCAGCGAGACCTTCCCGGTGCCCAACGCGACGGACAACGGGCGCGTCGTGGAACTGCACGTCTCCGACGCCGACGGGATGGCCTGGGCCAGCGTCGACGACGGGCAGCCGGGTGACTCGGTGTGGATCGACCGGTCCTGGGACGGCGGTTCCACCTGGGACGGGCTGCTGGGGCAGGCGAGCATCCCCTCGGCGTGGACCGGCACCCGCACCCTGATGTACAACCTCTACGACCCGGCCGGCCACCGCCGCGGGGTGCTGCGGGCCTGCGCGGACGCCGCCGGGGTGGTGTGCACCGGATGGGCGCACACCGCGGTGTGCGCCACCTACTGCGACGGCGTCCCGGACTCCACCGGCACCGGGGACAGCGCGCCGGTCGCCCCCACCACTCTGGCCGGGCGCACGATCGCGCTGCACACCGACTCCGGCGGCATGGCGTGGGCGTCGCTGACCGGCGGCTCGGCCGGCGACGAGGTGTGGCTGGACCGTTCCTGGGACGAGGGCGCCGCCTGGCCGGACGGCTCGTCGCTCGGCCGGGTCCCGGTGCCGTCCGGCGCGTCGGGGACGTCCACGGTGAAGGTCAACACCGACGACCCGCTGGGCCGGCTGTACGGCGGCGCGGTGCGCGCCTGCGGGCGGGCGGTGACCGGGCAGAACGGCAGCTGCACGGCGTGGGCCCGGCCGGCCCCGGCTCGGCCGGCCGCGGCGGCCGACGCGCTGATGTACGACTACGACCCGAACACCGCCTACTGGGACTCCAGTTGGTGGAACTCCGCGGTGGCGCTGGCCACGCTGATCGACTACATGCGGCAGACCGGTGACACCCGGTACGCCTGGGTCGTCGACCACACCTTCGAGGTGGACAAGGCGTCCTTCCCGGCCGGCGCCCGCAGTTCCGACCCGATCCAGGGTGACTTCATCAGCCAGGCCACCGACGACACCGAGTGGTGGGCGCTGGCCTGGATCGACGCCTGGGACCTGACGCACGACCAGAAGTACCTCGACGAGGCGGTCACCATCGCCTCCCACGTCAACGGCCTGTGGGACAGTGGAAGTTGCGGTGGCGGGGTGTGGTGGAACGCGCAGCGCACCTACAAGAACGCGGTCACGAACGCGCTGTACGTGCGGATGACCGCCGAACTCCACGACCGGATTTCCGGGGACACCGCCTGGCTGGGCCGGGCGACGACCGCGTGGACGTGGTTCCGGGGCAGCGGGCTGATCAACGCCTCCGGGCTGGTCAACGACGGACTCACCAGCGGATGCGCCAACAACGGCCAGACGGTGTGGAGTTACAACCAGGGCCTGGCGATCGGCGCGGCGGTGGAGATGTACCGGGCCACCGGTGACGCCGGCGACCTGACCCAGGCGCGGTCCCTCGCCGACGCGGCCCTGTCCTCCCCCGCGCTGGTGACCGGCGGCGTGCTCACCGAGTCGTGCGACAGCCTCTCGGCCGACTGCGACGACAACGCCAAGCAGTTCAAGGGCGTCTTCATGCGCTACCTCCAGGACCTGGACGCGGTGACCGGCGGCGCCTACGCCACGTTCGCCCGTACCCAGGCCGACAGCGTCTGGGGCGCCGACCGCGATCCGATGAACCGGCTGGGCGTGCGGTGGAACGGGCAGGGCTCGGCGCAGCACCCGGACACCGCGGACTGGCGCACCCAGGCGAGCGCGCTGAGCGCCCTGCTGGCGGCAGGGTAGCCGGGGCGGCGGCGGGGCGGTCCCTTCGTGCGCCCCGCCTGTCGCGCCGGTTCGTCAACGCCAGTGCTTCGCAAGGGTGTTGAGGCCGAAGCGGGCGGTTGAGGAGTGGTCGCACAACCGGGTGCGGCGCGGGGCTTCCACCCGGGTCGCGGGCGCGGGAGCATGTGCGTCGGTACCGCCCGACCGCACCGCGCCGGCGGCGTGCCGGCGCCCGTCCGCGTTCTGAGGAGTCGCCCGTGTCCCGCTCCCGCGCCCCGATCGTCACCGCCGCCGTCGCCGCCCTGCTGGCGGCGGCCCCGCTCGCCGCCGCCACCACCGCCACCGCGGCGGCACCGCGAGGGGTACACCCGGCCGCCGCGTCCGGCGGCACGTCGGGGTACGCGGCGGAGGGCGGCAGGTTCACCTCGGTCACGGCCGCCTGGACGCAGGTCGCCGTGACCTGTTCGAGCGCCACGCAGCAGTTGTCCGTCTGGGTGGGGCTGGACGGGGTGGGCGACTCCACGCTGGAGCAGGCCGGCACCTCCACCGCGTGTTCCGGCGGCGTGCCGGTCATGAACGCCTGGTACGAGCTGTACCCGGCGGCGCCGGTCCGCTTCGCCGACCCGGTCTCGGCCGGCGACCGGATGTCCGCGTCGGTGACCACCGACGGCGCCGGGAACTTCACGCTGACGGTGAGCGACACCACCCGGGGCTGGACGGGCACGGCGAGACGTGCCCTGGCGGGCGCGGCGCTGTCGTCGGCCGAGGTGATGACGCAGACCTCGGGGTCCGGCGGCGGGGGCACCGGGGTGGGCGGGGCGGTCCTGGCCTCGTTCACCGGCGCCACCGCGAACGGCAGGGCGCTGGGCGGCCTGTCACCGGTGCGTTTCCAGGCGCCCGGCACCGTGGTCTCGGCCTTCACCGGCGGCGGGGAGGCGTTCACCGTCACGCGGGGCCCGGCGGCCTGACCGGGGCGCCCGGCCCCCATGGGGGCGGGGCCGGGCGCCGGGCGGGGTCACGCGGTCACAGGATCCGCCACAGGTGGTCGGCGGTGCCGTTGTCGTCGAACTGCACGACCCGCGCGCTGTCGGCGGTGGACATCTGGTCGACGCCCAGCACCTTCCCGCTGTTGACGTTGCGGATCCGCACCGATCCGTCGCCGTTGTCGAGCAGGGTCCACAGGTGGTCGGCGGTGCCGCTGTCGTCGAACTGCACGACCTGCGCGCTGTCGGCGGTGGACATCTGGTCGACGCCCAGCACCTTCCCGCTGTTGCTGTTGCGGATGCGGACGTGCCCGCTGCCGTCGTCGACGAGCTGCCACAGGTGGTCGGCTGTGCCGTTGTCGGTGAACTGCACGACGTGGGCGCTGTTCGCGGTGGACATCTGGTCGACGCCCAGCACCTTGCCGCTGTTGACGTTGCGGACGCGGTACCAGGCGGTGGTCCACTGGGTGCCGCCGGCCGTGACCGTGGGGAGGGCGGTGATCCGCAGCCGGGCGGCGCCCATGGGGACCAGGGTGACCTGCTCGTCGGCGCCGGTGGCGAGCGCGGGTGAGGTGGCGAGCGGGGTGGCGACCCGTTCGCCGTCGGCGACCCAGCCGGTGACGCGGCGGGCCGGCGCGGTGATGTGCACGGGGGCGGCGCCGGGGGCGAAGGGGTTGTCGGGCAGCGCCCCCGAGGCGGCGGTGAAGGCCAGCGCACCGGCCGGGTTGGAGGAGGGCAGCGAGAGCCCGTAGTTCCAGGCGGTGGTGGCGTGCACCTCGGTCTGCGGGAACTGCGCGGAGCCGCCCGTGACCACGTGGTCCTCGCCGATGGACAGCGAGTACGTGAGCGGTCCGTGGTCGACGCTCACCGCGCCGTGCTGCGCGCCCCAGGTGCGCAGGGTGGTGCGCTGCGGCAGGTGCAGGACGACGGTGTCGCCGTTGTTCCAGGTGCGGTCGACCACGGTGAACGCCGGTCCCGCGGGGGCGCTCACAGCGGCGCCGTTGACGGTGAGGGCGGGCGCGGAGCACCAGCCGGGGACGCGCAGGTGCAGGGGGAAGGCCAGCGGGCGGGGGGTGGTCAGCTTCAGCGTGACGGTCTCACCGAAGGGGTAGTCGGTGGACTCGGTGACGGTGACCGGGGTGCCGTCGGCGACCTTGGCGGTGACCTCGCAGGGGGCGTACATGGCCGCGGCCAGGCCCCCGTCGGGGCTCGCCAGCCACAGCTCCTCGGTGAACCAGGGCCATCCCATGCCGTAGTTGTGCGGGCAGCAGCGGTACTGGTCGACGCCGGCCATGTACGCCTGCATGGCGAAGGAGTTGTCGAACTGGCCCTGCGTCTTGGGGTTGTTGTCGAGGTTCACCGAGTTGGCGGCGGTGACGTAGTGAACGCCCTTGCCCTGCGGGTCCAGTGCGGCGGGCAGCGAGTTGAACGCCAGGTCCTCGCAGCGGTCGGCCCACACCGGGTCGCCGGTGATCCGGGTGAGCAGTTCGTGGCTGGCCATGAACTCCACGATCCCGCACGTCTCGAACCCCTGGCGCGGATCGGTGTACCCGGGACGGTAGTTCTCGTCGCCGGCGAACCCGCCGCCGGGGAACTGGCCGTAGGCGCCCATCACGGTGGCGTAGTCGCGGTAGGTGGCCTGGGTGAGGGAGGCGTCGCCGGAGCGCACCGCGTACAGCGCCGGCTCCCGGAAGCCCTGTGCGATGTTGACGTTGTGCGGGGTGGGGATGCCGCCGGCCCAGTCCGCGCCGTTCGCGTGCATGCGGTCGGCCAGCGTCAGCAGGTAGGCGTCACCGGTGCGGTTGAACAGCCAGTAGAGGCTGTCGAGCGCGTCGGCGAGCCGGTAGGAGACCCAGCTGGAGGCGAAGACCGAGCCGTTCTGGGCGTTCATGTACTGGAAGAACTTCGACAGCGCGGGCACGATCCGGCTGTCGCCGCTGAACTCCTGGAAGGAGCGCAGCGCCTGGAGCATCGGCAGGTACGGCCAGAAGTCCGGTCCGCCGTTGAGCGAGGTGCGCAGGGCCGTCGGGCCGAAGAAGCCGTCGGGCTGCGCGGTGGCGAGCACGGCGTCGATCCAGCCGCTCGTGGCGGACAGCGCGGTCGCGTCACCGGTGACGTAGGCGAGGTCGCCGTAGCCGCGCAGCCAGTAGGGCACCTCCTCCCAGCCGGTGTTGGCCGGGTGGGTCCAGCCGCTGGCGTTCCGGTCGAGGAAGTGCGAGGTGTCCTGGTAGCGGCCGCACAGGCCGTCGAGCTGGAGCTGGAGCTGCCCGGCCAGCCAGCCGGAGGCGGTGACCGCGCCGGGCGGCAGCCGCAGGTAGGCCGCGGGGGCGAGCGGGGCCGCGTTGACCGGGTAGGGGGCGCGGGGCGCGGCGGCGGCCGGCCGCGCGGTGAGCGGTCCGGCGGCCAGGGCGGCCGCCGACAGGACGGTGCTGGTGACGAAGGTGCGGCGGGACAACGTCACGGCGGACTCCCTGCGGCGAGGCGGGTCGGGGCGGCACGCGGACTGCCGGGTCCGCACGCCGGAACGCCCTCCCGGCCGGCCGCCCGGCGTCCTATGACAACGTTGTAACGCAGTTATTGACGCACCGCGGCCCCCGCGTGGTCAAGGTGTGTGCCGGCAGGTATTACATCGTTGGAACACGATCCCTGCTACGGCCGTCCGGGGCGCCGAGGGGCGTTCCGGAGCCGTGCGGGGCGGGGCGGGACCGTCGCGGTGACGCGCGGTGGCGTACTGGGAGGCGCGGGGCCCGCGTGAGATGATCGCCGGCGTGGGAGTGCTGCGGCTGGTGACCGACGATGACGCGCGTCGCGCTGCCGAGGCCGCCGAACGGGCGGCCGACGTGCAGGCGGCGGCGATCTCACGCGCGCTGGAGGAACGCGGCGCCCCGGCACCGGCCGGCGGGCGCCTGCTGCCGGAGGCGATCGCGGTGCGGGCCTGCTCCGCGCCGGACCGCCTGACCCGGCGGGTCGAGGCCCTGCGCGCGGCCGCGGCGGCCCGCGCGGAGGCGGGCGACCCCGCGCAGCCGTCCGGCCCGGAGGCGGCGGACGGGCCCCCGCAGCCGCCGGATCCGCTGCCGTCCGATCCGCAGCCGTCCGGCGCGCGGGCGCAGGAGGGGCCGGACGGCGCCTGACCGGCGTCGCTCCCCGCGGCGGCGGGCCGGCGCCGGCCGGGAGGGCGTCAGGCCCAGTCGAGGACCGTCTCGTCGTCGAGGCGGGGCAGCCGCTCCAGCCACGCGTTCTCGCCGGGGTGGCCGATGTTGACCACCAGGAACGAGGCACGGTCGCCGTCGGGGAAGAAGTCCGCGTCGAGGCTCTTGGCGTCGAAGCCGGTCATCGGACCGGCGACCAGGCCGGCGGCGCGCACGGCGAGGATGAAGTAGCCGGCCTGGAGCGTGGCGTTGAAGGCCCCCACCTCGGTGTTGCCCTCGAAGTAGCCGCGCATCTCCGGCTTGTGCGGGAAGAGCGCCGGTATGTGCTCGTAGTACTTCGGGTCCAGCGACAGCACCGCGACGGCCGGGGCGGTCAGGGTCTTGGCGCGGTTGCCCTCGGCCAGGTGCTGGACCAGCCGCTCCCTGCCCTCCTGGGTACGCACGTACAGCACGCGCAGCGGCTCGACGTTGGCGGAGGTCGGCGGCCACTTGGCCAGCTCCCAGATCGCGGACAGCTCCTGGTCGCTGACCGGGGTCCCGGCGAAGGTGTTGGCGGTGCGGGCGTCGAGGAACAGGGTCGAGCGGCCCTGCGCGTCCAGCGGGACGCGGGCGGCGCCGGTGGCCTGGGCGGTCACGGGTACTCCCGGGTGTCGTGCGGTCGGTGTCGCCCGCCCGGCCACCCCGAGCGGACTGCCCGGACGGAAGCAACTTGGAAAAACCAAGCTACGCGGGAGACGGTAGCACCTTGGTAGAGTTCCGTCATGGCCACCGGACCCCCCGACCGTGAACCGCGGGTGTGCGACGCGGCGCTGGCTCACGCGTTCCGCTTCCTGGGCAAGCGATGGAGCGGCGTGCTGCTGGGGGTGCTGGTCTCCGGCCCCGCGGGCTTCGCCGAACTGCGCCGGGCGCTGCCGGGGATCAACGACTCGGTGCTGTCGGAACGCCTGACCGAGCTGACCGCCGCCGGCCTGATCGACCGCACGGTCCACGAGGGACCACCGGTCTCGGTCGCCTACGCGCTCACCCCGGTCGGCCGGGAGCTGTCACCGGCACTGGCGGCCCTGACCTCCTGGGCGGCCCGGCACCTGATGGACCCCGCCGCGGGCTGCCCCGGCCGGGACTGAGCCCCCTCGCGCACGGCCCGCCACCATCCGGGCGGCGCCGGTCACGCCGGCCGGGCGGTGGCGACGACGGCGAAGACGCGGCGGAAGGGGTAGACGGTGCCGTGCTCGCCGCGCGGGTACGCCTCGCGCAGGGCGGCGCCGTACTCGGCCAGGAAGCGGTCGCGCGCCTGCGGGTCGCCCTCCAGCGCGGTCAGCACCGGGCGCAGGCCGGTGCCCTTGACCCAGTCGAGCACGGCGTCGTCGCCGGCGAGCTGCTGGGCGTAGGTGGTCTCCCAGGCGTCCAGGCTGCGGCCGGGGGCGGCGAGCAGGGCGAGGTAGCCGGCCGGGTCCTCGACGGCGACGTGCTGGGCGCCCAGCCCGGCGAGGCGCTCCCGCCAGCGGGGGGAGTCGCACAGGCCGGCCAGCAGGCGGTGGCTGGGGGCGCCGCCCTGGCCGGGGAGCTGGAAGGCGAGGGTGCCGCCGGGGGCGAGGGCGGCGGTCCAGCGGGGCAGCATCTCGCGGTGGTCGGGCACCCACTGGAGGGCGGCGTTGGAGACGATCAGGTCGAAGGGCTCGTCCGGCAGCCAGGCGGCGAGGTCGGCGGCGCGGAAGTCGAGGCCGCCGCCGCCGGCGGTGGGTCCGGCGTACCGCGCGGCGTCCGCCAGCATCGTGGCGGAGTTGTCGAAACCGGTGATGCGGGCGGCGGGCCAGCGCTCCGCGAGCAGCGCGGTGACGTTGCCCGCGCCGCAGCCGAGGTCGGCGATCCGGGGGGCGGCGGTGGCCGGTTCGGGTACCCGCGCGAGCAGGTCGAGGAACGGGCGGGCGCGGTGCCGGGCGTGCCGCAGGTACTGGCCGGGGTCCCAGGCGGCCTGGTCCATGACGTCCTCCGTGCTCGGTGCGGTCGGGCGCGGCGGCGCCGCGGATCCAGCCTCCATCGACAGATATCTTGATGTCAAGTTTCTTCACGACGAGGGAAATGGTCGCGGGCGGGACGGCCCCTCACGTCACCGACCGGTAGCGGTGTTCGGGGCGGCCGGTGGTGCCGTAGCGCAGCTCCAGGCTGGCCAGGCCCTCGCGGACCAGGTAGGAGAGGTAGCGCTGGGCGGTGGCGCGGGAGACCCCGGTGGTCTCGGCGACCTCCGCGGCGGACAGGTCGCGGCGCGCGGAGCGGACCGTCTCGCGCACCAGCGCCAGGGTCGGCGCGGAGTGTCCCTTGGCCGGCACCGCGGGCAGGGCTGCCGGGCGGGTCGCGGAGAACAGCGCGTCCACGTCCGACTGGCCTGGGCTGGCGGCACCGTCCAGCTCGGTCATCCGCTGCCGCAACTGCCGGTAGGCGGTGAGGCGCTCGGACAGCGCGGCCAGTGTGAAGGGCTTGACGAGGTAGCCGACCACACCCAGCCGCATCGCCGCGCGGATCGACTCCACGTCGCGGGCGGCGGTGGTCATGATGGCGTCCGGCCGGGCGTCGGCGCGCTCGCGGGTGAGCCGGCGCAGCAGGTCGAGCCCGGTGCCGTCGGGCAGGTAGACGTCCAGCAGCAGCAGGTCAGCGCGGTGGTCGGCGACCGCGCCCAGCGCCTCGGCGACGGTGGGGCTCTGGCCGACGACCTCGAACCCGTCGAGCCGTGCGATGCACAGCGCGTGCAGCCGGCTGACCCGGCAGTCGTCCTCGACGACCAGGGTGCGGATCATGCGCCCGACCCCCTGCCGACCAGGACCTCCGAGGTGCTCATCGACGGACGCGGGTCGGGCACCGGCAGCACCACCGTGAAGACCGCGCCGGGACCGCGGCCGACGTCCACGCTGCCGCCGTGCCGCTGCACGAGCCGGTGCACCAGCGCGAGCCCCAGGCCGCGGCGGGCGGTGCCGCGGTCGGGCCGGGTGGACCAGCCGTCCTCGAAGATCCGGCCGCGGACCTCCTCGGGCACGCCGGGCCCGTTGTCGGTGACGACGACGGTGATGCGGTCCTCCTCCTCCAGCAGCGTCAGCTCCACGTGCGCCGCCCCGCCGCAGCCGCCGCCGGCGACCGCGTCGACCGCGTTGTCCAGCAGGTTGCCGACGATGGTCAGCAGCCGGTCGACGTGCGGGGGGTGCTCGCCGAGCACCGAGTCCTCGCGCAGGGTCAGGCGCACCCCGCGTTCGGCGGCCACCGTGGTCTTGGCCATGATCAGGGCCACCAGCATGGGTGAGCCGACGCGTTCGCGCACGTGGCCGGCGAGCGAGGACTGCGCGCCGCCCAGGCCCACCGCGTACTCCCGCGCCGCGTCGTACTCCCCCAGTTCCAGCAGGCCCGACAGCACGTGCATGCGGTTGGAGAACTCGTGCTGCTGGGAGCGCAGCGCGTCGGTCAGGCCGCGCACCGAGTCCAGCTCCCGCAGCAGGCCGACGAGTTCGGTGCGGTCGCGGACGGTGACGACGGCGCCGAGTTCCAGGCCGTGCAGGGTGACCGGGCGGCGGTTGATCAGCAGGAAGTGGAAGTCGGTGAGCACCGTCAGGTCCGGGCCGGACAGCTCACCGGTCAGCGCGCGGCGCAGCCGGCCGTCCGGGAGCAGTTCCTCCATCCGCCGCCCGAGGGCGGTGCCGATGCCCAGCAGCCGGCGGGCCTCGTTGTTGGCGACGGTGACCCGGCCGTCCGGGTCGAAGGCGATGACGCCCTCGCGTATGCCGTGCAGCATGGCCTCGCGGTCCTGGAGCAGCCCGGTGATCTCGTCCAGCTCCAGGCCGAACGTGGAGCGCTTGAGGCGGCGGGCCAGCAGGTAGGAGGTGACGACGCCGACGGTCAGGGCGATGCCGGCGTAGAAGGCGAACGAGGGCAGCTGCTGCCACAGCTCGCTCTGTACCCGGGTCTCCTCGATGCCCACCGAGACCTCGCCGACCAGGGCGCCGGTCGGGCCGTAGAGGGGGACCTTGCCGTTGGCGGCGCGCCCGAGGGTGCCGTGGTCGATGCCGACGTGGTCGCGGCCGTCGGTGATGACCAGCGGCAGGCCGACGGACTTGCCGATGAGCGCCGGGTTGGGGTGGGAGTGGCGGATGCCGCGCAGGTCGGTGACGACGACGTAGGAGGCGCCGGAGTTGCGGCGGATGCGCTCGGCGATGCTCTGCACGATGTCGCCGCCGCCGCCGTACTCCATGGTGTCGCGGATCTGCGGTTCGGCGGCGGTGGTGGAGGCGATGGCCACCGCCTCGCGCTGGTACTGCCGGTCGAGCTGGGCGCGCTGGGAGAAGGCCAGCAGGACGAACCCCACGATGCCGGTCAGGGCCAGAATGGCGAGCTGGCTGGTGAGGATCCGGGCCGACAACCGCCGGTTGCGGCCGCGCCGTCCGGCGAGGCGGCTCAGGGTGCGCATCCACAGATTCTGCCTGTCAAGGGCCTCGCGTGCCCACCCTCGGCACGGTGAGCAGAATGCGCTGAAGCTGTTTCTACGCGGAAAAGTCGAAAAACGCGCGCAAGACTCGTCAGCCGCCACTCACCCCTTCTACGGTCACCGTCATTCGCCGTCCGCCGGTCTCCCCGGTGCCCTGGACGACGTGACGACATGACATGGCGGTTGCGGTGTGCGGCGGGTGCGCCTGGTTCGCACCGCCGCCGGGCCGCCGAAGGTGGTGCTGAGCGAAGTGAACGAGACCGTGCGCAAGGCCGGCGGGGGTGCCCCGCCGTCCGCCGTGCCCGCGATCGAACTGGCCGCGGCGACCAAGCGGTTCCGCACCCCGTCCGGCGGGGTCTACACCGCGATCCGCGGGCTCGACCTGCGAGTCGAGCCGGGCGAGTTCTGCGCGGTGGTGGGGCCGACCGGGTGCGGAAAGTCGACAACGCTGTCGCTGGTCTCCGGTCTGGAGGCACCGTCGGCCGGCTCCGCGCTGATCCACGGTACGCCGGTCGGCGGGATCGACCCGCGGGTGGGCTTCATGTTCCAGACCGACGCCGTCTTCCCCTGGAGCTCGGTGCTCGACAACGTGGCGGCCGGCCCGCGTTTCCGCGGCACGGCCAAGAGCGAGGCGATCGACAAGGCCCGCGACTGGCTGCGCCGGGTGGGCCTGACGGGCTTCGAGGACCGGCTGCCCCACCAGCTGTCCGGCGGCATGCGCAAGCGGGTGGCGCTGGCGCAGACGCTGATCAACGAGCCCGAGATCCTGCTGATGGACGAGCCGTTCTCGGCGCTGGACGTGCAGACCCGGCAGATCGTGCAGAACGAGCTCCTGGGGCTGTGGGAACTGACCCGCCCCGCGGTGGTGTTCGTCACGCACGACCTGGAGGAGGCCATCGCGCTGGCCGACCGGGTCGTGGTGCTGACCGTGGGCCCCGGCACCGTCAAGGACGTCTTCACCGTGGACCTGCCCCGGCCGCGCCGGGTCCAGGAGATCCGCATGCAGCCGCGGTTCGTGCAGCTCTACGAACGGATCTGGAGCTGCCTGCGCGACGAGGTGGAACTGGCGTACGCGCGCACCACGGGCGCCCAGGCTCCGGGCAAGCCCCTCAAGGCGGTCACGCCGGTCAAGGAAGGACACCGCTGATGGCGGCCGAGACCCTCACCACCTCCTCCCCCGCGCCGGCGGACGCCGACGAGGCGGCCGCGGTGCGCACCGCGCGCACCAGGCGGCGCAACCGGCGCCTGGGTGTGCTGTCCGCCCAGGTGGTGGCCGTCGTCGTGGTGATCGGCGGCTGGCAGGCCGGCGCCTCCGGGGGCTGGCTGGACACCTTCAACTACGGTTCGCCCTCCGGTGTGCTGGGCCAGCTGAAGACGTGGTTCACCGACGGCACCGCCTCCGGGTCGATCTGGCACAACATCGGCGTCACGATGCAGGAGACCGTGCTGGGCTTTGTCATCGGCGTCGTGTCCGGCGTGGTGCTGGGCGTGCTGCTGGGCCGGTTCAGGGCGCTGGCGGACGTGGCGGCGCCGTTCATCAAGGCCGGCAACTCCATCCCCCGCGTGGTGCTGGGGTCGATCTTCATCATGTGGTTCGGCCTGGGCCCCTCCGGCAAGGTCGCGCTGGCCGTGGTGCTGGTCTTCTTCTCGGTCTTCTTCAACGCCTTCCAGGGCACCCGCGAGGTCGACGGCAACCTGATCGCCAACGCCCGCATCCTGGGCGCCTCCGAGTGGCGGGTGACCACGCACGTGGTGCTGCCGTCCGCCATGACCTGGATCGTGGCCTCGCTGCACTCGGCCTTCGGTTTCGCGCTCATCGGCGCGATCGTCGGTGAGGTACTGGGCGCCCAGGCGGGCCTGGGCCAGCTGATCCAGCAGGCGCAGGAGAGCTTCAACGCCAACGGCGTGTACGCCGGCATCATCGTGATCGCCGTGCTGGCGCTCATGGCCGAGTTCCTGATCACCCGTTTCGAGAAGCGGGTGCTGCGCTGGCGGCCCACCGAACTGTCCGGGGAGAACGCCGGCCTGTGAGCCGGGGTACCCCTCCTCCCCCGATTCCCCCCGCTCCACCCCGCACGATGACACCACCGTTAAGGAGACCCGCGATGAAGCAGGTCAAGAAGTCTCTGCTCGCCCTGACCGCCTGTACCGCGCTGGCCATCTCGCTCAGCTCCTGCTCGGGCTCCTCGGCGAAGACCGCGCCGAAGAACGCGAAGGGCGACTCGACCGTGCGCATCATGGTCGGCGGCCTGGACAAGCAGATCTACCTGCCGGTGATGCTGGCGAAGAACCTCGGCTACTTCAAGGCGCAGGGCATCGACGCCGTCATCTCCGACGAGCCGGCCGGCGTGGACGCCGAGACCGACATGCTCGCCGGCCAGCAGGACGCGGTGGTCGGCTTCTACGACCACAACATCGACCTGCAGTCCAAGGGCAAGTCGACGCAGTCGGTCGTGCAGCTGCTCCAGGCGCCGGGCGAGGTCGAGATGGTCCGCTCGGACCTGGCCTCCACGGTGACCTCGCCGGCCAAGTTCGCGCACAAGAAGCTGGGCGTGACGGGCCTCGGCTCGTCCACCAACTTCCTCACCGAGTACCTGGAGGCCCGGGACGGGGTGAAGACCTCGGACGCCACCTCGGTCGCGGTCGGCGCCGGCTCCACGTTCGTGGCGGCGATGAAGAACAAGCAGATCGACGCCGGTATGACCACCGAGCCCACCATCTCGGTCCTGGAGGCGCAGCACATCGCCAAGCCGCTGGTCGACATGCGTTCGGCGGCCGGCACCAAGGCCGCGCTCGGCGGCACCTACCCGGCCTCCTGCCTGTACATGACCAGCGCGTACATCCAGAAGAACCCGCAGGTGGTGCAGAAGCTGGTCAACGCCTTCGTGATGACGCTGAAGTGGATCAACACCCACACCGCCGCGCAGATCACCGCGAAGATGCCCGCCTCGTACTACGCGGGTGTCGGCAAGGACGTCTACGCCACCGCGCTGCAGAACGAGAAGGCGATGTACTCCCCCGACGGCATGATGCCGCAGGGCGGCCCGCAGACGGTCCTGAAGGTGCTCTCGGCCTTCGACCCGACCGTCAAGGGTCACACCGTCGACCTGTCGAAGACCTACACCAACTCGTACGTGCAGAAGGCCACTTCCTGACCGCACGCACGCACCAGGGGGCGCGGCCCCTTCCCGGACGCCGATACCGGGAAGGGGCCGCGCCCTGGTGCTGCCGGCGGGGGCCGTGGCGGGGGCGGGCGCGCGGGCAGCGGCGGGTGGCGGGGGCCGTGCGGGTGTCAGCGGGCGAAGACCGCGCTCTCGTCGCGGAACGCCTTGAACTCCAGGGCGTTGCCGGCCGGGTCGCGCAGGAACATCGTCCACTGCTCGCCCGGTTCGCCCGCGAACCGCAGGCGGGGTTCGACGACGAAATCGGTGCCGGCCGCGCGCAGCCGGTCCGCGAGGCGGTGGAACTCCCCGGCCGGCAGCAGCAGGCCGAAGTGCGGCACCGGCACCTCGTGCTCGTCGACGGTGCTGGTCCCGGCCGCCGCGGGGCCGCCCGGCACGACGTGGGTGACCAGTTGGTGGCCGTGGAGGTTCCAGTCCACCCAGTGCCCGCTGGAGCGCCCCTCCTCCAGGCCCAGCACCGTGCCGTAGAAGCGGCGGGCGGCGGCCAGGTCGTCGACCGGGACGGCCAGGTGGAAGGCGGGACGCACCTGCATGGGCACGGCTCCTCAGCGCTCGCGGTTCGGTCCGCCCAACCTCCCCCTGCCCGGCCGGGATGTCAACGCCGGGCGCGGCGGGGGCGGTTTCGGCCCGGGCGGGGGGATTGCCCGGGCGGGTGCGGGCGGGTCCGGAGATTTTGCTGTCGGGGCTCTGGCACCCGTTTGCTACTTGCCCGTAACTTCTGGGGAAACCGCACACGTTGACCCCGCGCGGCCGCCCGGGTGCGCCGGGTGCCGGGCCGGTCACGGACCCCGCGAGGAGACCCGATGAAGCCGTCTTCCGGACGCCGCCGCGCGCTCACGCTGCTGCCCGCTCTCGCGCTCGCCGCCGGCGCCCTGCTGGGCCTGCCGGGCACCGCGAGCGCCGCCGCTCCCACGTCCGGCTGGAACGACTACGCCTGCAAGCCGTCGGCCGCGCACCCCCGGCCGGTCGTCCTGGTGCACGGCACCTTCGGCAACGGCACCGACAACTGGCTGGTGCTGGCCCCCTACCTGGAGGACCGCGGTTACTGCGTCTTCTCCTTCGACTACGGCCAGCTGACCGGCCTGGGTCTCGTCGACGGCCTCGGCCCGATCGCGGACTCCGCGCAGCAGTTGTCCGACGAGGTCGACAAGGTCCTGTCGGCGACCGGTGCGGCCAAGGTCGACCTGGTGGGCCACTCGCAGGGCGGCATGATGCCGCGGTACTACCTGAAGTTCCTCGGCGGCGCCGCCAAGGTCAACGCCCTCGTCGGCCTCGCCCCCGACAACCACGGCACCACCCTCGACGGCCTGGAGAGCATCATCCAGTACTTCCCGGCCGCCAAGGACCTGGTCGGCACGATCACCCCCGGCCTGACCGACCAGCTGGCCGGCTCCGCGTTCCTGCAGAAGCTGAACGCGGGCGGCGACACCGTCCCCGGCGTGAAGTACACCGTCATCGCCACCGACACCGACGAGGTCGTCACCCCCTACCAGTCCGAATTCCTCAGCGGCTCCAACGTGCACAACGTGCTGCTCCAGGACCTGTGCCCGGTCGACGTCTTCGAACACGTCCTGATCGGCACCACCGACCTCATCGCCTTCCACGAGGTCAGCAACGCCCTCGACCCCGCCCACGCCACCCCCAGCACCTGCCTCGACGCGTTCTGAACGGCGACGGGCCGCCGTCCCCGGCCGGCCGGGGACGGCGGCCCGTCAGCGCGCGGCGCCGGTCAGCCGCCGGCGGCGGCCTCCCCGGCCGGCGGCGGGCCGGCCGTCCCGAAGTAGGTGCGGCACAGCGCCTGCCGCCGGGCGTCACGCACCATCCAGGTACCGAGGGCCAGCTGGACGAGGCTGCGCCACACGTCCTCCCAGCGGTCGCGCAGCCTCATCAGGGCCAGCCGCAGCACCGGACGGCGGGCCGGGGAGCCGTCCGCCGGGCGGGGCAGCAGCAGGGCGGGCGCGCGGTTGGGCAGGGAGCGGGCGTGCGCGGCGCTGGAGACCGGGTCCCAGCGGCGCAGCACCTCCTCGGCGGCCACCCGCATGGTCAGCGGTGCGATCCCGCGGGCCGGGCAGGGGCGGTTGGCGCTCACCCCGAACGGGATGTGCGGCAGGTCGCGGGCTCCGGCGGCGAGCCAGCGGTCCGGGTCGAAGCGGTCGCCGCCGGGCATGTCGTGCTGGTAGGCGGCGTAGTTGAACAGCAGCACCGAGCCGGTGGGCACCGCCGCGCCGTCCACGACGATGTCGGCGGTGGTGACGCGGTGGGCGACGCCGAACAGCGGCCACACCCGCAGCGTCTCCTCGATGACCCGGTCCAGGTAGCCGGTGCCGTCGGGCTGGCCGGCCAGCCGGGCGCGCACCGGGGGGCGTTCGGCGACGGCCAGCAGCAGGTGCGCCATCGCCTCCGACATCTGTACGACGGCGGTGTTGAAGAAGGTGCCCTGCAGGTACCAGGCCCGCTCCAGGTCGGTGAGGTCCTCGGGCAGTCCCCCGGGGACCCGGCCGGCGCGGACGCGTTCCAGCAGGTGGGCGGTGAGCCGCTCACGCCGGTCCATGTGCCGCAGGCCGGTGCACTTCAGGGCGCTGACCACGTCGTCGGCGTTGGCGACGACCAGGTCGCGGCTCTCGCGCGGGCAGGGTTCGCCGAAGACGATCTCCCAGTAGACCTCCGCCCACAGCGGCATCATCAGGTCCCGCAGCCGTACCGACCGGGTGCCGGGGGGCAGTTCGGCCAGGACGGCGGCGGCGCGGCGGGCCACCAGGGCGCTCCACTCGTCCTTGCGGGCGGTGGTGAGGATGCGCCGGGTGCTGCGGGCCACCTGGTCGTAGCGCGGTCCGGGCTCCAGGTGTTCCTGGTGGACGTGCGGTCCGGGGGCGAGCCAGTACCAGAACAGGTCGGACAGCACCGCGCCCTTGCTGCGGCCGTCCGCCGCCCGGTGGGCGTAGAGGCGGCGGAAGGACTCGGTGCCGATCAGGCGGCCGGGCACCGGGATGCCCTCGGCGCCGTTGACCAGGTCGAAGATCCGCACCCGCAGGGCGACGACCGCGCCGGGCAGCCAGTACGGGAGGGTGACCAGGACGGCGAGCGCCAGGGCGCAGCCGGCCCAGGCGGCGGGGCTCACCGGGGGGCCGCCGGGAGCGGCCGGACGAGGTCCGGGGTGAGGTCGGCGGGGCGGGCGGCCCCGCACAGCGCGAGGGTGTGGTCGATCTCCTCGCGCATCATCTCCAGCACGTGGGCCACCCCGGCCTCTCCCCCGGCGGCCAGCCCCCACACGACGGGCCGGCCGATACCGACGGCGGCGGCGCCCAGGGCGAGGGCCTTGACGGCGTCGGTGCCGCGCCGCACCCCGCCGTCGAGCAGCACCGGCAGGCTGCCGCCGGTGGCGGCGAGCATCTCCGGCAGCAGGTCGACGGTGGCCGGTGAGGTGTCGAGCTGCCGGCCGCCGTGGTTGGAGAGCACCAGGCCGTCCACCCCGTGCTCGACGGCGGTCCGGCCGTCACCGGGGTGCAGCACGCCCTTGAGGACGATGGGCAGCCGGGTGGTCTCGCGCAGCCGGTCGACGTGGTCCCAGGACAGGTCGGGGGACATGGCGATCTGCCGGATGTGGCCGGGTTCGCCGCGGGTCAGGTCGCGCAGGTTCTCACAGACCACGCCGGGCGGCAGGTCGTCGAAGCCGTTGCGCTTGTTGCGTTCGTGGATGCCCAGGACCGGCGAGTCGACGGTGAGCACCAGCGCCGAGCAGCCGGCCGCCTCGGCCCGGCGCACCAGGGCGTCGGTGACCTCGGCCTCGGGCTGGACGTAGAGCTGGAACCACAGCCGGGGGTCGGTGCCGGGCGCGGCCTCGCGGGCCGCTGCGGCGATGTCGGCGACGGAGGTGGTGCTGGCCATGCTGACGGTCATGACGGCGCCGGCCCGGGCGGCGGCGCGCGCGGTGGCGAGTTCGCCGTCGGGGTGCGCGAGCCGGTGGAAGGCGGTGGGCGAGAGCACCACGGGCAGGTCGGTGGGGGTGCCGAACAGCGTGGTGCGCAGGTCCGGGGCGCCCGCGCCGGTCAGGACGCGGGGCAGCAGGGCGAGGCGGGCGAAGCCCTCCTCGTTGGCGCGGACGGTGACCTCGTCACGGGCGCCGCCCGCCACGTAGTCGTAGAAGACCGGGTCGAGCAGGCGGCGGGCGACCGTCTCGTACTCGCGCAGGTTGAGGACCGCGGCCGTCTCGTGCGGGCCCTCCAGCGGGCGCGGCAGGGCGGGGGCGGTCACCGGGCGCGCCCGGCGGCGGCCGGCTCGCCCTGGGCGGTGCCGGACAGGCAGCGGGCGAGGAAGCCGGCGAGCGGGGCGTGGTGGGCCCGCGGGTCGTCCCACTCGTTCTCCAGGTTCTCCGCCACGTGGTGCTCGGCGGTGAACGCGCCGTCCCGGTAGTGCCGCAGCACCGGGTGGAGGTAGGCGGCGTCGCCGGCGGTGCCGGGGTCGTTCTGGCGCACCCGGCGGACGTTGATGTCGAACGGGTCGTGCTTGTCGTGGTCGGGGCCGTACTCAAGGGTGACGAGGATCAGGTCGCGGGCGGTGGCGAAGGCGCTCTCGTGGGCGTAGTCGACGGGCACCTCCTCGAAGTGGCGCGGGGCGCCGGCGCCGTCGGCGGTGACCAGGTCGGCGAGCTGGCCGAACTGCTGCCACAGCGCGGAGGTGCTGTTGAGCCGCTCCAGCAGCGCGGTGGCCAGCGCGTCGGGCTCGGCGGGCAGTTCGCGCGAGGGCCAGGGGGTCTCCTCGTGCTGCTCGGCGAGGATGCGGCCCAGCGACCGGACGGCGTAGCGGAAGCCGTGGATGAAGCCGCTGGTGGAGCGCTTGAAGTCGCGCTGCTGCATGAGGGTGCCGGCGAAGTACAGGCCGGGGACGTTGACCGACTCGAAGGCGGAGGTCATCTCGGGGAAGCGGTCCTTGATGACGAGGTTGGGGCGGCAGTCGTCGGCGAACACCGAGGCGTCGAAGCGGAATCCGGTGCACACCAGTACACGGTCGTAGTGGATCTCCTTGACGACGTCGTCGGCGCGCACGAACCGGAAGCGCACGGCGTAGCCGTCCTCGCGCTTCTCGATGGCGACGGCCTCGCCGTCGAGCACGGCGTTCTGCGACTTGAGCTGGTAGGTGTCGAGGAAGTTGTTGTTGACCGCCCGCACGTGGCCGACGAAGTGGGTCTGCCAGGCCAGCCGCAGGGAGTTGGGGCCGCCGAGGTGGATGACGGCGGCGGTCCCGATCAGGTTGTCGGCGCTCTCCAGGGCGGAGTTGCCCTTGCCGAGGATCAGGACGCGCTGGTCGGTGAAGCTCTTGGGGTCGACGGTCATCGTCGAGTAGTGCTCGGCGTGCTCGATGCCGGGCACGTCGGGGACGTAGGGCTTGCTGACGCCGGTGGCCATGATCAGCCGGCGCCCGAGGTGGACGCTGCCGTCGGTGGCGGTCAGGCGGAACAACTCCCCCTCGCGCTCGACGCGTTCGACGCGGGTGTTGTAACGAACGGCCAGGCCCAGGCGGTTGGCGACGTCGCCGAGGTAGTCCACGAAGACGTCGGCGGGCGGGAAGTAGCGCTCGGTGTAGCGGGTGAACAGCAGCGCCGGGTCGTCGGTGAGGACGGAGTTCCAGTCCATGCGGAGGTTGAACTCGGCGTCGCTGCTGCCGGTGTACACCTTGTTGCTGGAGATCATCGTACGGTGCCGGGGGTAGGTGCGGAAGAACGTCCCCGGGGTGTCGCCGCCCTCCAGGAGGAGGTAGTCGCGGCCGTCCCGGTGCAGGTCGGCGGCGAGCTGCAGGCCGGCGGGGCCGGCTCCGACGATGAGGTGGTCGTGAACGGGCGTGGTCATGGCGGCCTCCGGTGCGGGTGGTCGACGGGACGGGTGGTGTTCCGCGACGAAGGTTCGGGGCCGGTTCTCAGAGTCTCCTCAAAAGGCCGCTCGCCGCATCCGCGCCGACCTGCGGGAACGCGCCGAACCGGCAGCTGTGGGGGCGGGCGGCAGCGGTGCGCCGCGTCCGCCGGGCGGGGGCGGTGCCGGGGTCAGCGGGGGCTGCGGCGGCGGGTGCGGGCGGCGCGGGGCAGGCGGCGGCCCAGGCGGGCGCGGCCGGCCGGCCAGGCGGGAAGGGTGACGGTGAAGACGGCGCCGCCCCCGGGCGCCCCGGTGGCCTCCACGGTGCCGTGGTGGCTGTCGACGATCTCCCGCACCAGCGACAGCCCGATGCCGAACCGCGCGCCGGCCCCGGTGTGGCCGCGGGTGTGCCGGTCGAACAGCCGCGCGGGGTCGCCGGGTTCGAGTCCGACGCCGTCGTCGGTGACGGTCAGCCGTACGGTGTGCCCGGGTCCGGTGCCGGTGGTCAGGGTGACGCGGCCGCCGGGCGGGGTGTGGCCCACGGCGTTGTCCAGCAGGGCGGTCACCACCCGGCGCAGGGCGCTCTCCAGTCCGGCCACCGCGTGCGGGCCGGGTTCCCGTACGACGGCCAATGTCAGGCCGGCCCGGTCGGCGCGCGGGAGTTCACCGGTGCGGGCCTCCTCGGCGAGGACCGCGAGGTCGACGGCGGCGAACTCGGCGGGGCGGGCCCGCACCTGGGTGGACAGCAGCAGGTCGTCGATGACCTCGCCGAGGTGGCGGGTGCCGTCGACCAGGCGGGAGAGGTCGTCGTCGAACATCGCGCCGTCCCCGTCGGGGCGGCCGGCACGGCGGGCGAGCAGCTGGGCGCGGGTGTGCAACCGGGCGACGGGGGTGCGCAGTTCGTGGCTGGCGTCGGCGACGAACCGCCGGCGGCGCAGCAGTGCGAGGGCGAGCGGGCGCATGGTGTGCCGGGCGATGAGCCCGGCGGCGGGCACCGCTCCGGCGAGGCCGAGGACCTCCGTGGCGGCCAGCGCGATCAGCAGCGCGTCGCGGTCGCGGCGCTGGTAGTACAGGTCGTAGACGGTTTCGACGGCGCCGCCGTCGCGCGGCGTGGTCAGCACCCGGTAGCGGTGGCCGTGCAGGGCGAGGTCCTGGCGCAGCAGCCGGCCGTGGGTGGCGGCCCGCAGCGACGCGGCCAGCGGGAAGCCGGCCGGGGTGCCGGGTGAGCGGCGCACCCGGCCGGCGGCGTCCGCGACCACCAGCCATACGCAGCCGGGTGGTTCGGCCATCGAGCCGTGTTCGGCGGCGTAGGCGAGGTCGCGGTCGGCGTCGGCGTTCTGCGCGGCCGTCATCACGATGCCGACGACCGCGCCGACCACGAGGAGGACCGCGGTGAGCACGGCGGCGAGCCGCAGGGCGAGCAGGCGGCGGCCGCGGACAAGGACGTGGTACTCGGGGTCGCCGGCGCAGTCGGCCGGCGCCGCGTCCTCCCGCTTCACGCGCCGCCGATCCGGTAGCCGACGCCGCGTACGGTGCGCACGGCGCCGGGGCCGAGTTTGCGGCGCAGGTAGTAGACGTAGGTGTCGACGATCGACTCGGCGCTGGTGTCGGCGAACAGCCGGGCGCGCAGGTCGGCGCGCGGGAAGACGGTGCGCGGGGAGGCGGCCAGCAGGCGCAGGAGGGCGAACTCCCGTCCGGACAGGGCGACGACGTCCGGGCCGAGCCGCACTTCGCGCCGGGCCAGGTCGAGTTCGCCGCCGGGCAGCGGCAGGGCCTCGGCGGCGTCGAGGTGGCGGCGGTGCAACGCCCTCACGCGCGCGAGGAGTTCGGGGATGTCGAAGGGTTTGCCGAGGTAGTCGTCGGCGCCGGCGTCCAGGCCGCGGACCCGCTGGCCGGGGTCGTCGAGTGCGGTCAGCATCAGCATCCGGGCGGTCACCCCGACGCGGCGCAGCCGGGCGATCAGGTCGAGGCCGTCGATGCCCGGCAGTCCCCGGTCGATCACCATCAGGGGGTGACGACGGCTCAGGGCCAGGTGCAGTCCGCGTTGCCCGTCGTGGGCCACGTCCACGGCGTACCCCTCGTCGGTGAACAGTCCGGCGACCATGCCGGCCATCTCGCGGTCGTCCTCGACCAGCAGTAACCGGAGTCTCTCCGCCATCGCCCCGTATCCTCCCGCACGCGAGCCCCGCCCCCTCATGATGCCAGTGCCGGCTGGGATCCGGATCGTTTCGGGGGCGGCGGCCGTCTCGGGGTCGCGCGGGCGGCCGGCCCGGGGCGGTGCGGGGGCCGGTCCTGGGTAGGCGCCGGGGGTAGGCGATTCGGAAAGAGGGTGCCGGCATGCCGATGCGGGCCAAGGGTTGGGCCAGATCGTTCCCGGTGGCGGGCGGAGTGCGGGCCGGCCGGCAGTGGGCCCGCGAGCACCTGGCGGCGCTGGGGGCTGTCGCCGCCGACCGCGAGCTGGTGGACGCGGTGCTGCTGACCGTCTCGGAGCTGCTGACCAACGCGCACCTGCACGCGGACAGCACGGCGGAGATGGTGCTGAGCTGGGACGGGCGCTGCGTGCACGTCAGCGTCGCGGACGGCGATCCCCGGCTGCCGGCGCCGTGCGCGGCCGGCCCGGAGGCGACCGGGGGGCGGGGTCTGACGCTGGTGGCGGCGGTCGCCGACGCGTGGCAGGCGCACCCGATGCCGCGGGGCAAGGCGGTGTCCGCCTGCTTCGTGCCGTCCGGCGCCCTGGGCCCGCACGTCGCAGCGACGTGACGTGACGCGCCCGCGTGGTGACCGGGGGTGACACATGACGGGGCGTCCGCATATCGGTTGCGTGCCGGGGAACCCGCACGGTGACGAGAGGAGGCGACTGATGGTGGCCAATCCATCCGTCGACCACCGGCCGCGTACGGCCGGGGAGCGGTCTCCGGCCGTCGGCGAGCAGTCGGTCGGCGAGCTGGTGCAGCAGGCGTCGGCGCAGATGTCGGACCTGGTGCGGCAGGAGATGCGGCTGGCGCGGGCCGAGATGACCCGCAAGGGCAAGCAGGCCGGCCTCGGCGGCGGCATGTTCGGCGGCGCCGGTCTGCTGTCCGTCATCGCCCTGCTGACGCTGACCGGGGCGGCGGTCGCCGCGATCGCCCTGGTGCTGCCGGTCTGGGCGTCGTTCCTGATCGTGGCCGGCGGTCTGCTGGCCATGGCCGGGCTGATGGCCCTGGTGGGCAAGCGCGAACTGGGCCAGGCCGTTCCGCCGAAGCCGCAGGGCGCCATCGACGGGGTCCGGGCGGACGTGGAGGAGATCAAGGAAAGGGCGCACCGATGAGGGAGAGCCACGGGGGCGAGGCCGGGAGGGACGAGTACACCGGCAGTGATCCGCGCGCGTTGCGCGCCCAGGTGGAACGCACCCGCAACGACCTGGGTGACACCGTCGAGGAGCTCGCCTCGCGCGCCGACGTGCGGGCCATCGCCCGGCGCCGGGTCTCTGACGTACGCGAGCGCGTCACGCGCACCGGCACGGTCCCGCTGATCGCGGCCGGCGCGGTCGTGACGGTCTGCGCGGCCGGCGCGATGGTGCGCCACCACCGGCACGGAGGGCGGTGACGTCGGGATGAAGGTGCTCTACAAGCCGTTCGGCATCCTGTTCTCGATCCTGGGCGGGGTGCTGGCGGGGATGGTCTTCAAACGCGTGTGGAGAGCCGTCGGCGGTGAGGAGGAGGCTCCCACGCCGACCGACGAGGATCGCCGCTGGCGCGAGATCCTGGCCGCCGCCGCTCTCCAGGGCGCGGTCGTCGCCGTCGTCAAGGCCGCGGTCAACCGCGGTGGCGCCTCCGGGGTCCGCCGCCTGACCGGCGTCTGGCCCGCCTGAGGCCACCGCTGCACGGCCCGGGCCCGCGATCCGTTGCGGCGGATCGCGGGCCCGGGCCGTGGCCATGGCGGGCCGTCAGCAGGGGGAACGGGACGCTCGCCGGCCGGGGTCCTCCCGCCGGCCCCGGCCGCGGCGCCTTCGCGAACGGGGAGTCGCGGAACGTGTCACCCGCCCGGGCCTTGGGGACCTGCGTGCCTGGGGTCGCGCGGGGGTCAGGCGGTGCGGGTCACCGCGGCGACGGCGGTGGCGACCGGATCGGGTCCGGAGACCAGCTCCAGGGTGCGGCCTGCGGTGGCGGGGCTGTCCAGGAGGGCGACGAGGACGGCGGCGACGTCGTCGCGGGGCACCGAGCCGCGGCCGGCGTGCTCGGCGAGGGTGACCGCGCCGGTGCCGGGGTCGTCGGTGAGGGCGCCGGGGCGCAGGATCGTCCAGTCCAGGCCGGTGCGGGAACGCACCGCGGTGTCGGCCTCGGCCTTGGCCCGCAGGTAGGCGGCGAAGACCGGGTCGGTGCCGGCCGGCAGGTCGCTGCCGGCGCCCATGGAGGAGACGACGAGGAAGCGCCGCACGCCGGCGTCCCGCGCGGCGTCGGCGAACAGCACGGCGGCGTCGCGGTCGACGGTGAGCTTGCGGGCGGCGCCGCTGCCGGGACCGGCGCCTGCGGCGAACACCACGGCGTCGGCGCCGAGCAGGTGGCCGCGGACCTCGGTGACCGTGGCGGTCTCCAGGTCGCACACCACCGGCTCGGCGCCGGCCGCCCGCAGCGCGTCCGCCTGGCCGGGCGACCGGACCAGTCCGGCCACCTCGTCCCCGCGTCGCGACAGCAGTCGCTCCAGCCGCCGCGCGATGTTGCCGTGCCCGCCCGCGATGACCGTACGCATGTCCCCGACGGTACGCCGCCGGGGCCCGGCCCGCCCGGCGGCCGGTGGATCAGCCCGTCCACCACAGCGTGGCGTCCGGCACCCGTGCCCGCCCCGCCCGGGGGCGCCGCCGGCGTGCGGGGTGCGGTGCCGGATCCGGTCGTGGTCGGAGAGCGTCCAGGCGGCGGCCGCCCCGGCCGCGGCCGGCTCCCCGCGCCCGGTGCGGGGCGCGGGGAGAGGGGGCGTCAGGCGTGGTGCAGGACCACGTCGGAGGACTTCACGTAGGCGACCCGCTGGCCGAACTGGATCTCGTAGTAGGTCTCCTTGCCCTTCACCCAGGTGTGGGAGGCCGGGTCGAAGGTCGTGGAGTAGAAGTACTCGCCGTGAGTGCTGCCGCCGACGACGTAGGACTGGCCGGCCGGGAAGGTGTACTGGAGCGGCGTCTGGGCCTGGACGGGGACGCCGGCCGGGTAGGCGGACGCCTCCGGGTAGGCGCGGCCGTAGACCGGGACGGAGGCCGGCCCGGGCTTGGGGGTGGCGACCAGGGCGCTGCCGCCGAGGGCCGCCGGCCGTGCCGGCGGGTTCTGGAACCACGCCTTCTGGCCGAGGTACCAGATCGCCGTCCAGGCGCCCTGCCGGCCGGCCACCGCGTACTGCTGGCCGGTGGAGGCGCGGGCGCCGGTGTCGTTGACGTCGAGGGTGCTGGGGCCGCCGTCGGTGTGCAGGCCGATGTCCTTGACCAGCGGGGCGCCGGTGCTGGGCGCGGTGTAGAGCCGGATCGCGGTGGATCCGTGCGGGGCGCAGGTCTGGCCGGCGGTGACGCAGCCGGTGTAGGTGGGCTGGTTGGCCTGGTAGGAGGGGTCGATGGTGACGACCGGGGAGTTCGGCGGCGCGGTCGGGTGGATCGGGGCGCCGAGCAGCTGGAAGTAGTGCGCCCAGTCCCAGAACGGCCCGGGGTCGGTGTGCATGCCGGCCACGGTGGACGGGGTGGTGCCGGGCACGTTGTCGTGGCCGAGGATGTGCTCGCGGTTCAGCGGGATGTGGTAACGGTCCGCCAGATAGCGCACGAGCCGGGCGGAGTTGCGGTACATCGACTCGGTGAACCAGGCGTCGGGGTCGGTGAGGTAGCCCTCGTGCTCGACGCCGATCGACTTGGAGTTGACGTACCAGTTGCCCGCGTGCCAGCCCACGTCGGTGGTGGCCATGTGCTGGGCGATCTCGCCGTCGGAGCTCTTGACGGTGTAGTGCCACCAAGCCCTTTTGCGTGTCCTGACCGGGCCTGCAAAAATCGTACATACGACCCAAGCAGGGACACGCTATGCCCAGAGCCGGAGACCGGCCGCCCATCCTTGACTCGTACGCCCGGCAGAGCTTCGTACGGAAGCGCCAGCGGGAGCGCCGGGGCGGACGGAACATGTCCCTTGAGGGACAGCACGCCGTCAACCTGAGCAGGATAGAAGAGTACGGGGCCACTCTCGGCAAGAAGCTGCAAGACGAGGGCAAGTCCGCATGGGACCCCACGGTGATTCGCAAGGACTGGGGCATACTCCTCAACCGCGTAGAAACCCATCAGAGCGATGGTGTTTGCATATTCGACATCGAGCGATTCATCCGGCAGGTCAAAGATGCAGTCCGAATAGTTGAGCTTGCCGAAAAAGGCTTCATCATTCTGGACAGTGACCAGGAATACGACCTGATGTCCCCCTCGGGCCGAGGATCCTTCTACAACGCTGCGGTAGCGGCGGAGGCATATTCCCACCGGCTTTCCGTGAAGGTCAAGCGCGGACTCAAACTCATGCACGCCGAGGGCGAGTGGCTGGGGGGCCGCTACCGCATGTTCGGCTTCGAGCGGGACAGCATCACGCTACGCATGGACGAGGCGGCGCCTGTCCAGCGCTACGCCCCGCGACTCCTGGCAGGCATGACGCCCCAAGAGGTTGTAGACAAGTTCAACTCTCTGGGGCTTCTCACCACGGACGGGAACGAATGGAACGTGACCGCACTCCGCGCCTATCTCACCAATCCGAAAATCGCCGGGTACATCCGCAGTAGGGGCGAGATCGTAGGCCGGCTCAAGGGGGAAGCGCGAATACTTGAGCCGAACGTTTGGCAGGCGATCAACGCGTTCTATGCCGCCCGCATGGGACGGCCAGTAAGCGAAGCCTACCTAGGAACGGGAATCATACGGTGCGGGAACTGCGGCACCACAGGTAACGGAAGGAAGGACGGCCGGAATCGAGCTATCGGGGTTTATCCCGATGGCACGCCAACCGCCGGGTACGAGTGCAAGCGGCGCGCGGGCGGGTGCGGGAAGACCCTTGGCGACGCTCGGGCGATTGATGAGCACCTTGCCGCCATGGTCGTGATGGCGATTTCGAACCCGGAGCACGTCGATCGGATCAAACGCCGGGTAGCCGAGACCGAGGGCCAGCGGGCGCCCGTCCTGGCCGAGATCGGCCGCCTTGAGGAACTGGAACGGCACTGGGGCCGTCGGCTCAACAACGGCAAGATCAGCGTTGAGACCTACGAGACCTACACGGACGATCTTGCAAGTAGGGTCGCAGAGCAGCGGGCCAAGCTCGAAAGCATCGCCCAGGCTCCGCCCGCGCCGGACCGCGCCGAACCGTTGGATGAGGCGTGGGCCAGGTGGGATAGGGCTACTCAGGCAGAGCGGCGGGCCCTACTGACTCGGACCTTTGCCGGTTACAAGATCATGGTTGACCCCGGAAGCATTCTGGACCTTGACGTACGGGCCCGGATACACGTGCTGCCGGACGCGTAACGGCCCGCGTACGCATCCGGCCCGCCCGGGGCCCGGTGGTGCCGGGAAGCGCCCAGGACGGGCCGGAGGGGAGCTTACGCGGGCTCGGTCAGTGCGGGATGCCAACGATGATGTCGCGGGCCCCCTGGCGCAGCAGCTCGGCCGCCACGCGGGCGCCCAGAACCGCCGGGTCGTTGTCCCGCTCACCCCAGATGTGCGCGTGAGCGAACCGAGAGCCGTCGCGCGAGAAGACCATGCCCCTGAGTGAGAGCTGTCCGTCGGGCTCGGTGATGCAGTGCCCCGCGATCGGGCTGTTGCAGTGCCCCCGCAGGCCGTGCAGCATGACGCGCTCTGCCGTCGCCTCGGTCATCGTCTTCTCGTGGTTCAGCTGGACGAGGAGACCGGCCACCGCTTCGTCATCCTGTCGGCACTCCAGCCCGAGCACGCCGGCCCCGACGGCGGGGAGCATGTCCCCGACGGAGAAGACCTGGCGGCCTCGGTGACTCAGGCCGAGGCGTTCGAGGCCCGCCACCGCGAGGATCATCGCGTCTAGCTTCGTGTCGATCTTGCGCTTCCCGTCCAGCTTCTCGACCCGCGTTCCCACGGTGCCCCGGACGCGGACGACGTTCAGGTCCGGGCGGACCCGGTTCACCTGGGCCTTGCGACGGACGGCCGACGTGCCGACCTGGGCGCCGGGCGGGAGGTCGTCGAGCGTCTGAAAGTCGGAGCCCTCGGGGAAGAGCAGCACGTCCCGTACGTCGTCGCGTTCCAGGTAGGCAGCGAAGACCAGGCCACGCGGCATGGGCTCGTCGCCGGGCACGTCCTTCAGGCAGTGAACGGCCATGTCCACTTCCCCGCGCTGCAACATCTGGTCAATCTGCTTGACGAACAGGCCCTTGCCGCCCAACTGGGCGAGATCCCCTTGCCACTTGTCGGCCTCTGTGGTGACGGGCTTCACCTCGATCTTGAGGTCCGGCACCTGCTTCAGAAGCAGTCCCTTGATCTGTTCGACCTGGGCGAGCGCCATCGGTGACGATCGGGTTCCGATGCGCAGGGTCCGGGCCGGAAAATCGGTGCTCATGGTGTCCTCTCCGCGTTTCTGGTCTCAAGGTACCGGGCGGTGTTGGTGAGCTGGAGCGGGCCGACGATGCGTCGGCGGATCATGGGGTGAAGCATGAGCAACGCGTCATCACGGCCAACCAGTCGATGAGCGTTCAACTCGGCGGCGTCCAGGCGGATACGGTCGATGTCCGCCGGGGCGAGTTCCGGACCGGCGAAGACGAACGCCACGCGGTCACGGCGGCCGGGCCGGGGTGCCTCGATCCACTCGACCGCGATCAGGTGGTGTTCGCTTATCTCGACCGACAGGCCGAGTTCTTCGCGGACTTCGCGCGCCGCAGCGTCACGGGGGGATTCGCCGGCCTCGACGAGCCCACCCGGTAACTGCCAACGGTCGCCGTGCCGGACGATCAGCATGCGGTCGCGGTTGTCGATGAGCACGACCGAAGCCGTCATGGGATGTCCGGGTGCGCGCGGCTGTGACACGTGGGGCCTCCATACGTGGGTTGCCTTGCGGGACCCGCCCCGGCCGGGGTGTCCTGTCCCGGGGGCCAGGAATATTCACCGGCCGGGGCGGGGGCTGGGGGGGTCAGTAGCCGTAGACCGGGTTCGGACGGTGCGTCATGTGGTGGTACAGCGCGGAGTCCGCCCGTGCGTGCTGCGGAGGCTGGCGGGAGGGAGCGCACATCATCGTGCGCCACGCGTACGGGAGCGCGCGCGGGTCCATCTGTGCCACCTCGGCGATCTCAGGACCGGCGTGCAGCTCCGCATAGATGATCTTCCCACCACCGAGGCCGACGGTCATCACGCCCATGCTCTTCGCCAGATCCTTGACGATCCCGAGTCCGCGCCCACCCTCGGGGACTCGCCCTCGGAAAGAGGGGCTGGCGGTTCGCCCGTGGGCTCGTCCGGGTCGTCGTCCCACACCTCAATGAACAACGACATGCCCGTTACGCGAACCTGTACGGCCAGTATCGACAGATTCTCAAGGTCGGTGTAGGTCGGGTTGGGCTTCGTGATTCCCGTAGCGTTGACCGCGTTGGTGACCAGCTCCGAGGTGATCACAAGGGCGTCGTCAACCAGCCTGTGCAGCAGCCAACTCTCAAGTGTGGCGCGCACGAATCGCCGTGCGCTACTGGGCGCCGTGACGGTGGCGGCGAGCTTCTGGTGTGTTCGGAGTAGTTGAGAGGACACGACAGGGACTCCCGGGGGGTGCGAGCTTTCACTCTTGGGCTTCGAGATCGACGACCTTGTACGTCTCCAGCCGTACGACGAGCTGCGTAGCTTCCGTCCACGGCAACCGGCGATCCCCGTACGGAATCGTCTGTATGTCGTACATGTGTGGCTCTTGGCGTCCCGGCAGGTAGAGAATTCCTGACACGCCGTAAGGCCGCGGGATTCCCCGCACGGCAACGAAGTGGCCCCGAAGGTGGGGGCAGGCGTTCACCGCCTCGTGGGCACAGGGGACACAGACCGGCGGCTGACCGGTTTCGATCGGCTCGGGCCAATGCCCCCTGTCGTACTCGTTCGTGCTCAGCAGAAACAGAACGTCGTCATCATCCGAGCCCTTGCCTCGCGCTGACCTCCCGCAGACCTGGCACGCCAGACCGCCCATGGCTCGACGCTGCCGGGCGAAGTGGACGGCCTTGAAGTCGGGCCGGCCATACCCGGGCTTGCCGACGACCCGTCGCCACAGGATGCCGTGCGCGTCCCGGTCACCGGGCTTCTCCTTGCGGAACCCGATCCCCTTCCCGGTGAACACAACCTTGGGGCTGCATGGTCGCTCAAGCGTCCAAGGGGTGATGTACGGGACACGCTGCCGCAGCAGCGACGACGCAACCGGTGTATCGACTGGGGCGCTAAGCCGGGCAGCCGGGGCGAGGCTGGACAACGCAACAATCCCTTCAACAGGGCTGAGAAGGCAGGAGGAAGCGACGGGGAAACGGGCGAGGCATCAAGTGCGCTACGTCACAGGTCCGACCCTTGGAGTGAAGCACCGCCAGAGCGGCCGTGCAACACTTCCACTGCCAAGCTCTTGCACATGGACGGGATTGCATAACAGTCTTGGTGCATGCACCATTCCAAAAGCGGCGTGCCACTTCCGACATGAAGGTGAGTCAGTAACAATGGAGAAGCCCAGGACCCCAACGACAGTGCCCCGCCGAACGCTGGGCCGATACCTTCACGACCTGCGGGAACGTGGGGGCATGAGCGTGGCCAACGCAGCAAAGGCCCTCGAATGTTCCACCCAGAAAATCTGGAGGATCGAGACGGCCCAACACGCGGTGAAGCGGCTAGATGTGAAGAACATGTGTGAGTTGTACGGCGCGGACGCCGAACTCACCGAAGCCTTGATGGCGTTGGCTGGAGAGACCAAGGCAACGGGCTGGTGGCACGCGTACGGCGATGTCATCCCAGAGTCGTTCGACCTCTTCTTCGGGCTCGAAGAGGCCGCTTCCGAACTCCGGGCCTACCAAACGGAGGTGGTGCCGGGCCTCTGCCAGAGCGAGGGGTACGCGCGGTGCTTGATCCGCAAGGGCTACCCGCTGGGCGACGCTCACGAGATCGAACGTCGGGTTCACGTGCGGAAGTCTCGGGGTCTCATGCTTCGTCGTCCGGCTGGTGCGCCCGACGCCAGGTTCGTCCTGGGGGAAGGCGTCCTGCGCCGACCAGTCGGCGGAAGTGAGATCATGGCCCTACAGCTTGATCATCTTGTCGAAGTTGCGGAGCTTCCCACGACACGGTTGCGGATCATGCCGTTCGCGGTCGGGGTACATGCTGGCGTCATCTCGGGGCCGTTTGTGACCATGCGCTTCCCTGCGAGGGGCGTGATCACCGAACCCCCGACGGTGTACGTCGAGTCCTTCCAAGGCGCGCTCTACCTTGAGCGTGAGCAGGAGATCGAGCAGTACGACGCAGCTTTCCGGGACATCTGGGATGCTTCGGCCGACGAGGCCGATTCGGTCAAGATGATCAAACAAGCAGCTATGGAGTTGAGGAAGCGATGAGGGGCACGGACCTGCCGCCGCAGGCTTGGCACAAGAGCAGCTACAGCAACGCATCGGGGGACTGCGTCGAGGTGGCGCAGCTCGGAATCAGTGTGGCCGCCCGCGACAGCAAGGACCCTGCCGGCCCGGCGCTCCAGTTCGAGGCCGGCGCCTGGGCCGCTTTCGTGCGAAGCGTGGCCAACGGGGAGTTCACCGGCCCGCAGGCGTAAGCCACGGCCACCATCGACGGGCCATGAGTCACCCCTGCCGGGGAGCCGTCCGGCAGGGGTGGCGTTCTGAGGAACGACCGGCAGGCGCGGGTCAGAGCGAAGCGCAAAGCCATCGCCAGAGCCGAAGCCACCACGGCGTTGCTTGTGCAGCGATCAGCGCGACCATTCCGGCGGACCTGCCGGTAAACGGCTGCACGGACCGGCAAGGGAACGTCGTTATCCCCGGGTCTACGGATTGCGCCGACGGTCGAACCCTCGTCGGCGACGTGGGCGCCTGGGGGAAGCTGTGGGGGTACGCCGGGGGTGCGGCGCACCATGACACGCCGGAGACGGACGAGGCGTACAAGGCCGCTTACAGCGCCTGCCAGTAGACCGGGGTAGGGTCACAAGCCCCGGACATGAAAAAGGCCCCCCATGGGGGCGAACATGCAGGTCACGCAGGACACGCAAACAGTGACTAGTGCCAGCCCAGGTAGGTGGGGTCCTGGACGAGCTTGAGGGTGTTGTCCCAGGTCTCCTCGGTGTCGTGGATGACGATGTAGTCGACGGAGGAGTCCTGCGGGCGGTTCGCCAGGTCGTGGTTACCGTAGTCGCCCGGCCCGGTGCCGTACTGCTCGTAGGGCGCGGGCACCCAGGTGCAGGCCACCGTGGGCGGGCACTCGGTGTGCGCCGGGTCGGCGGCGGGCAGTCCGAGGGCGGCCAGCTGCGCGCGGTCGGGGGCGAGCCCGGGGTGGGCGGCGAGCACGACGTGCTGACCGGAGTCGGTGGTGCGGGCCTCGCCGTCGCGGACGGCCTGGAAGACGTCGCCGGCGAAGTCGGCCGCGGCGGCGGAGTCACCGGCGCCGGAGTAGCGGGCGACGGCGCCGTACCACTGGGCGGCGTCGGCGGTCAGCGGGTGGCCGAGTGCCTTCTGGGCGGCGGCGAGCAGGGCGGCGGCGCCGTCGATGTTGGCGGCGGTGTTCTGCCGTACCGCGTCCTGGGACAGGCCGGTGAGCGCTGCGGCCCGGGTGGCGGTCTCCGCGGAGGCGGGGAAGGTGGTGGGCGTGACGGGTCGCGTGGTGACGCTCATGGGGCGCGCGTCGTCGCCGCGCGGGTCTCCGGCGGCCTCGGCGGGCAGGTGGGCGGCGGCGGAGTGCGCCACGGCGGCGCGCAGGTCGGTCAGGTGCATCGGCCCGTAGCCACCGGCGACGCTGGGGGCGCCGCCGTGGCCGTCCCAGCGCGACTCCAGGTAGCCGACGCCGAGCAGCACACTGGCGGGCACGTGGTAGCGGGCGGCGGCGGCGGTGAACTCCCGCTGGAGGCTGCCGGAGGCCGCGGCCCCGGCGGTGGCCGGCTGCGCCGTGCCGAACAGCGGCAGCAGGGCCGCGGCGGTCACGGCGGCGGTGGCGGTCCTGACGACGGCGGCCCGTCGGCGGTTCGGCGGCTGCGCTGACTGTCCTGGCACGGTGGGCCTCCCGGTGTTGCCGTGACGCGAGGCACCAGGGTTACCGCCTCGCGCGACAGGCCGTCAACCACCGTGCGGCAACGGTGGCCTCGCACGTCACAGCGGGTGCCGGAGGCCGGCGGGGGGGTTTCCGCCGGAGGCGGCGGGTGGGCTGCGGGGCGTCAGTGGTCCCGACCACTGACGGCGGCCCCCGGGTGCGGCCGGCGGTCCCCCGGGTTGCCGGGACGTCACCCCCCGGCGGCGTCCCGCCGGTAGCGCGTCATCGGGCCGAGCACGCCGGGGACGGTGGCGAAGGGGGTCATGCCCAGGCGGGTGACCACGGCGGCGGAGGCGGTGTTGGCCTCGTCGACCTCGGCGAGGAGGAAGGGCAGACGCAGCCGGGTGAAGGCGTGCTCCAGTACCGCGCCGGCGGCCTCGGCGGCGTAGCCGCGGCCACGGTGTTCCGGCTCCAGGCTGTAGAGGATCTCGGTCCCGAGGTCCTCCAGGGGGCGCAGGCCGGCGGTGCCGGCGAAGACGCCGCCGGAGCGTTCGCGCACCAGCCACAGGGCGCTGCCGCCGCCGGTGCGGGCCGCGGTGATCACCTCGGCCACCCCCGACGCCCGCGGGGCCACCCCGTCGAACAGGAACCGCCGCACGCTGGGCCGGGTCCAGTGCTCCAGCAGGGTCGCGGCGTCGCCGGGGCCGGCCGGCTCCAGTGCCAGGCGGGCGGTGACCAGGGGCTGCGCGCGGGCGTTCACCGACGCACGGTACCGCCGGGCCCGGCGTCCCGCTGCCGCCCGCCGGGCCCGGACGTACCGTGGGGGGTGGAGGCGCCCGCCCCGGCGGGCGGGACCCACGACGCGATCAGGCGGCGATGCGATGACGGCAGCGCGGCGGGCCACCGCCGAGCGGCACGGTCCGTTCACGGACACGCTGGTCGGCACGGTCGACGCGATCGACGCCGTCGGGGTGGCGCTGCTGCTGCGCTCCCCCCGCGAGCGGGCCCTGCGGGCGGCCGCGGTGGCGGTGACGCCGCTGGGCTCGGGCGTGGTGGAACGGGTGAGCCTGGCCGACGAGTTCTTCGGCAGTTCCCAGGCGTACCGCACCGGGCGGACGGCCAGCGTCCTGTCGATGGACATCCTGGCCGGTCACCCCGAGATGTCGGCGTTCGCGCCCTTCCCCTATTCGGTGACCTCGGTACCGGTCTTCGCCGGCGGGCAGCGGCCGGTGGGTGCGGTCACCGCGTTCTGGCAGCGCCCGTACGGGGAGCCGACGTCGCGGGAGGTGGCCGGACTGGAGGAGGGGGCGCGGCAGTTGTCGCGTGAGCTGCTGGAGCGGCGGCGGGCGGGCGCCGAGCCGGTGCCGCCGCCGGTGCCGGAGGTCGTCCCCGGGGGCACCGGCTCCGCCGACGGCGTCCCCTCGACCGCGCCGCACCTCTTCCACCTGCACAAACTCGCCATCTCCCTGGCGGACACCGCGGAGACGCCGCAGGCGGTCGACCTCACGCTGGAGAGGCTGCGGGGCGGGTTCGGCGCGGTGGCCGCGGTGATCACCGCGTTGCACGGGCGAACGCTGCGGGTGCTGGGGCAGCACGGTTGTTCGCCCGCGTTCCGCCGTACGCTCGACGGCGCCTGGCCCGGCAGCGGGGTGCCGGAGACGGAGGCGCTGAGGGCGCCGCACCAGCGGGTGCTGGGTCCGGACGACCCGAGGGCGGCCGGGCGGCTCACGGCGGAGGCGGGGGCGCGGACGCCGGAGGGGGTCTTCTGGGTGGTGGTGCCGCTGCTGTCGGGGCGGCAGGCGATCGGCACGTGCTCGGTCGCGTTCGACGCCGGGCACGGCAGTCTCGTCGCCGAACAGAGCGTGCTGACCGCGCTGTCCACGCTGCTGGGGCAGACGCTGGAGCGGGCCGGGATGCTGGCGGGTCAGCACGCGCTGGCCGCCCGGCTGCAGCGGATCCTGCTGCCGTCCCGGCTGGCCGGCCACCCCCGGCTGACCAGCGCCAGCCGCTACGTCTCGGCCACCAGCGGCATCGAGATCGGCGGCGACTGGTACGAGATGCTGCGGCTGCCGGACGACGGTGTGGCGCTGGTGATCGGCGATGTGGAGGGGCACAACGTCTCGGCGGCCGTGGTGATGGGGCAACTGCGCAGCGCCATGCGGGCGTACGCGGCCGAGGGCCACGGGCCGGGGGCGCTGCTGGCCCGGGCCGACCGGCTGCTGGTGGGGCTGGACACCGACCTGTTCGCCACCTGCTGCTGCCTGGCGCTCGATCCGGAACGCGGTACGGCGCGGATCGCCTCCGCCGGCCACCCGCCGCCGCTGCTGCGCACGCCCGACGGCGGCTACCCGCCGCTGGGGGTGCGGCCCGGACCGCCGCTGGGCGTCTCGCCGCGGACGGCGTCCTATCCGGAGTGCGGTTTCGACGTGCCGCCCGGCAGCCTGCTGGCCCTCTACACCGACGGCCTGGCGTCCGCGGTCGACGGCGAACTGCCGTCCGGCGTGCTGGAGGCGGCGCTGGCGGGCGGGCACGGCCTGGAGGGCGTGTGCGACGCCCTCACCCGCCCGCCCGGCCACCCCGGCCACCCCGGCCACCCCGGCCACCCCGGCACCGAGGACGACGCGGCCCTGCTGGTGGTGCGGTTCGAAGAACGGCCGGCGCGGGTGCAGCGGCGGTTCTGACGGACGGCGCCACCCACGTGAGGGACTCGTCGCAGGCGGCCTTCCGCACCGCCGGCCGCCTCGACCTGCGGGACGCGCTGCGGGCCTCGGCGATGACGCCGCCTGAGCCGGTGGCGGACGTGGCGGTCACCGTGCCGCAGGAGTCGGTCGGCGGTGTGCTGGGCGACCTCGCGGCCCGCCGCGGCCGGGCGAGCGGCACGTCCGGCCGGGCCGGCGCGGCGGTGGTCCACGCCGTCGTGCCGCCGGCCGAACTCTGCGGCTGCACCAGCGCGTTGCCCGGCCGCACCCGGGCCGCTGCACGTTCACCGCCCGCCCCTCCGGACACCGCCCCTCACGCGTGGCTGGTGATCAGCGTTCCGCCGTTCGCCTCGACGAGGTCGGTGGCCATGGCCATGAGGTCGACGGGGGTGCCGGTGAGGTCGGCGTAGCAGGCGTGGAGGTTGGCGACGAGGCGTTCCTGCTCGCGCAGGGCGGACCAGGGGCCGCGGTCGGCGGTGCGGGCGGCCTCGGCGGGGGTGAGGCCGTCGGCGTGGGCGGTGCGGGCGAGGTCCTGGAGCCAGGTGAGGTGGTCGAGGGTGTCGCGGATGAGTGCGGGGCCGCCGGGGGCACCGTGGCCGGGGACGACGACGGCCGGGTCGAGGGCGGCGAGTTCGTGCAGGGTGCGCTCCAGCCCGGCGGGCGAGCCCTCGGCCAGCAGCGGCATGCCGCCGTTGAACAGCAGGTCGCCGGCGATCAGGATCCGGTCGTCGGGCAGCCACGCGTAGACGTCGCCGCCGGTGTGCGCGGGGCGGCCGGGGTGCCGCAGTTCGACGCGCCGGTCGCCGCACCACAGGGTCAGGCGATCGGTGAACGTCACCGTGGGCGGCGCCGGGCGTATGTCGCCCCAGGCGGGGCCGGTGAACAGGGCGAGGACCGCGTGGTAGTCGTCGCGGGCGACGCGTTCGCGGCAGTAGGGCGTGCCGACGACGGCCGCGCCGGGGAAGAGGTGGTTGCCGTGCGTGTGGTCGCCGTGGTGGTGGGTGGCGACGACGGTGCGCACGGGGGCGTCGGTGATCTCGGCGATCGCCGCGCGGTAGGCGAGGGTGCGGTCCTCGGTGGCGGCGGTGTCGACGGTCAGCGCCGTGCCGGGGCCGGTGACCAGCACGGCGTTGTTGAGGTACCAGCCGCCGTCGGGCTGGATGTGGGCGTGGACTCCGTCGGCGAGCGGGAGGAGCGCGGGGGTGTCGGCCATGGGACCGGGAGTGTAGTCGTGACGGCCCCGGGGGCGGAACGGCGCCCGGTCCGGCGCCGGGTGGTACCGGGGGCCGTCTCCGCTGGTGACGGGCGTGCCGGGTGGGGCGGCTGTGGGAGAATGCGCGGATGAGCGGTCGGGACATGGGGGGCGGGACGGCCGGCGTCGTCGACTCGGTGAAGGACGGCCGGGTCGCCCTGGTGCGGGAGTTGCAGGGCCGGGCCGGCCGCACGGCCGCCGGGCGGTGCGTGCTGGAGAGCCGCGCGCTGGTGGAGCAGGTGCTTGCGGCGGGTCATCCGCTGGTGTCGGCGCTGCGCGCGCAGGGGGCGCGGGAGGCCGCCGACGAGGAGCTGACGGCGGCGCTGGAGCGGGCCGGGGTGCCGGTGCACCGGGTGCGCGACGGGGTGTTGCGGCAGGTGGCGGGGATGTCCCGCGCGGTGCCGTGGCTGGCGGTCGCGGTGCTGCCGGCGGAGGTCGGCGTGGCGGCGCCGTGGGGCGGCTTCGCCCTGGTGCTGGACGGGGTGGCCGATCCGGGCAACCTGGGCACGCTGGTGCGTACCGCGCGGGCGCTGGGCGTGGACGACGTGGTCCTGACGGACCCGGAGACCGATCTGGGGTCGCGGCGGGTGATGGACGCCTCGCGCGGCGCGGTGCTGGGGTGCCGGGTGCGCCGCTACGCCACGGCGCCGGCGGCGGTGGAGGGGCTGCGGGCCGCCGGGTTCCAGGTGGTGGCCACCAGCCCGCGCGGGGTGCCGTTCTCCGGGCTGCCCGCGCTGGACGGCCGCCCGCCGGCGCTGGTGGTGGGCGCGGAGACCGAGGGGGTGGGCGCCGAGGTGATGGACGCGGCCGACCTGCTGGTGGCGATCCCGATGGCCGGCGCGGTGGAGTCCCTCAACGTCGGCGTGGCCGCCGGGATCTCGATGTACGAGCTGCTGCGCCGTGGCGGCGGGCTGCCGGGGGCCTGAACCGCCCCGGCCGGGCGGTCAGTCCGCCGCCGGGGCGTCCCCCTGCGGGGCGTTCTCCTGGGGGGCGGTGCGCGGGCGGGCCTCCAGGACGCGGAAGCCCTTGACGGAGGCGAGCCGCGTGGTGAGGTAGCCCTCGGTGTTGAGCCACTTCAGCAGGGAGTCGGAGCCGAGGTTGCGCTGCACGACGAGGAACGCGGAGCCGTCCGGCGCCAGGCGTCCGAGCCACTGGTGCATCAGTTCGTGCAGTACCGACTTGCCCACCCGGATGGGCGGGTTGGAGTAGATCGCGGCGAACGCCAGGTCGCCGGGGACGTCCTCGGGGCGGGCGAACCGCGCGTTGCCCAGCCCGGTGGTCCGCGCGTTGTCGCGGGCCAGGTCGAGAGCGCGGTCGTTGACGTCGGTGCCCCACACCTGGGTGCGGCGGCGCCGGTGCGCCCAGGTCAGCGCGATCGGGCCGTATCCGCAGCCGAGGTCGAGCAGCGGGCCGCGTTCCCGCGGCGGAGGCGCGTTCTCCAGCAGCACGCGGGTGCCGGGGTCGAGACGGCTGTTGGAGAAGACCCCGGCGTCGGTCTGCAACTCCAGGGTGACGTCCGGCAGGGTGACGGTGATGGACCGCCGCGCACTGGCCACGCCCGGATCGTTGTCGAAGTAGTGCGAATGCGTCATGCGAGGTGTGTGTGCCTTCTGCCGGACGGTGCGATGCCTGCGGGCCTGCGTCTTCCGCCAGCACCCGCCGCCGAGTCTACCGGCCCGGACGGCATGCGGGCGGGCCGTGCGGGCGGGCCGTCGCGCGGGGCCGGACGGCGCGGGGCGGGGCGCGGGGCCGGACGGCGCGGGGCGGGGCGCGGGGCGGGGGGTGGCGACCGGGGGTGGCCGCCACCCGGCGGCGGGCGGTGGTCAGTCCTGGGGGCCCTCGACGCCCTCGACGACGCGGAAGTCGCGCTCGACGGCGTCACCGAGGACCGTCAGGGCCTCCTGGTAGGCGGCGGACTCCCGGGCGGCGAGGGCCTCCTGGTAGCTGTCGAACTCGATGACGACGGTACGGCCGGCGACGCCCTGGTCGTAGGCGGTCACCTCGCCGCCGCGCACCAGGTAGCGTCCGCCGCCCGCGGCGATCGCGGGCGCGGCCAGGGCACCGTAGGCGGTGAGGCGGTCGGCGTCACTGACCGTCCGGTACGCACTGATCCAGTAGCCTTTGGGCATCGTGCTCGCTCCTGCCTTCGGGCCGCGGCGGGCGGCCGGGTGTGGTTCCACGGGCGAGCGTACGGGCCGGGCACGCGGTCCGCCCGCACCGGTCCGGCCGCCGGCCGCGCGTGTGGCGGCCGGCCGAGACAGGGAGTGCCGGGGCCATGGCCGTGATCCACCGTAGGACACTCACCCCGGCCAAGCCGGAACTGCCGGCCGGGCGGCTGCCGGCGCGGCCCTGGTCGCGGGGCGGGCAGGACGGGGCGGGACTGCGCGGGGGCGGCGGTTTCCGGCTGGACGGCCCGGCCGGCGAGGTCGGCGTGGAGTTCGGGGTGTACCGGGTGGGCGACCGCGCCCTCAGCGTGCCGATGACGTACCGGGGCGCACCGCTGGAGGGCGGCGGGGCGGCGCTGATCGGCGCCCTGGAGCACGGCGTGCCGGGCCGGCGCCGGGCGTACGACGCGTGCGCGGACCCGGTGGCCGTCGGGCAGGTGCTGGCCCTGATGACGGGACGCGCCGTGGCGCAGGCGCAGAACGTGAGCGACACGCCCGACCCGGCGGTCGTCGCCGCACTGCAGGTGCCGGGGCAGCGGCTGGAGGTCGAGGAGCTGGCCGTCCGGCACACCGCCGACGCCACGCACGGTGCGCGCTACCGGGTGGCCGGGTCCTCGGCGGGGGGCGCGTCGGCGGGTGCGGTGCCCCAGGCGGAGGGGGCGGGGCCGACGCGGAAGTCGATGCTGCCGGCGGTCCTCAGGTCGGCGGTGGTCAGCCAGGTGGCGTCGTGCGTGCGGCCGCCGACGGTGACCGCCTGCGTGTAGCGGTCGGCCTGCGAGGTCCCCGCAGCGGTGACGGTGAGCCTGCCGCGCGGGTACCAGTGCCGGTCGAGGGTGAGGTCGACACGGCTGAACGCCGGTGTGGTCAGGCCCCATTCGGCCGATCCGGGGGCGATCGGGTAGAGGCCGACGGAGGAGAGCACCATCCAGGACGACATCTCGCCGAGGTCGTCGTTGCCGGTCATGCCGTCCGGCGTGTCGGTGAACAGCGTGAGGGCCGCGTGCACCACGTCGGTGGTCTTCCACGGCTGCCCGGTCGACAGGTAGGTGTAGGGGGCCAGCAGGTCGGGCTCGTTGTCGGGGTTGTACTTGTCCTGGTTGTAGTAGGTGTACGCGCCGTCGACCCACACGTCGTGCGCGGTGTGGGCGGGGTCCTTCAGCAGCTGGTCGTAGGCGAAGAAGGAGTCCAGGCGGGAGTTGGCCGCGTCGCGGCCGCCGATGAGGGAGACCAGGCCGGGCTCGTCCTGCGGCACCAGCCACATGTACTGCCAGGCGGTGCCCTCGTGGAAGCCGGTCGCGGCGGCGGGGTCGGCGGGGCCGGTGAAGTCGCCCCGGGTGTCGCGGGCGCGGAACCAGCCGGTGGAGGCGTCGAAGTCGTTGCGGTAGTTCTGCCCGCGCGCCGCGTAGCGCGCCGCGTCGGCGGGGTGCCCGAGCTGACGGGCCATCATGCCGAGGGCCGCGTCGGACAGCGCGTACTCCAGCGTGGTGGACGGTCCGTGGTCGTAGTCGAAGTCCCCCGGTTTGTGGGCGGCGTTCTCGTCGAGGGGGACGAACCCGTGCGCCAGGTAGTACGGGTTGGCGCCGCGGCCCTCGAACTGGGAGTCGGCGGGCGGCAGTCCGTCGGCGTTCTTCCTCAGCGCCCGGTACGCCTCCTCCTCGTGGCCCTTCAGCAGGCCCTGCTCGTAGGCGTTGACGAGGAAGGGGGTGACGGGGTCGCCGGTCATGATGTTCGTCTCGGCCGTGGCGTAGCCCCACTTGGGCAGCCAGCCGCCCTGTTCGTCGACCTTCAGCACCGACAGCGCCATGTCGCGGGACCGGGCGGGGGCGAGCAGGGACAGCAGTTGGGCCTGGCTGCGGTAGGTGTCCCACAGGGACCAGTTCTGGTAGTACGTGAAGCCGCTCGCGCGGTGCGTCCGGTCGTCCCAGCCGCGGTACTCGCCGGTGACGTCGGTGCCGGTGTTGGGTGAGAGCAGCGCGTGGTAGAGCGCGGTGTAGTACGCGTGCCGGCTGACGTCGGTGCCGCCCTGGACACGGGCCCTGCCGAGCCAGTCCTCCCAGGTGCGGGTGGCGGCGGCGTGGGCGGCGGCGAAGCCGTGGTCCTCGGCGGCGAGGTTGGCCAGGGCGCCGGCGGTGCTGACGTAGGAGACGGCGGTGGTGGCGGTCACGGTGCGGTCGGCGGTGGTGTCGAACCGCGCGTAGGCGCCGCGCAGGCCGGTGCCGGAGGAGGAGCCGGAGCCGGCGGTGACGGTCTCGCCGGACCAGGTGCCGTGGGCGGTGAAGGGCCGGTCGAAGCGCGTGACGGTGTGCACGGTGTAGGGGCGGGTGGACTGGCAGAAGCCGCTGCCGGTGACGGTGGCGGCCACGGTCCGGTCGTCCAGGACCGTGACGCTGCTGGTGGAGACGGTGTGCAGCGCCTGGCCGGCGTCCAGCAGCACGTTGGCCTCGGCGGTGGCCGGGAAGGTGTAGCGCTGCACGCCGGTGTGGGCGGTGGCGGTCAGCTCCGCGGTGATGCCGCCGTAGGAGGTCAGGCCGACGCGGTAGTAGCCGGGGGTGGCCTGCTCGCCGGTGTGGGTGAAGGCGGCGGCGTACGCGGCGTCGTCGGTGGAGGTGACCGGCCCGGTGGTGGGCAGCACCGGCAGGTCGCCGCCGAGCCCGCATCCCACGCCCGACAGGTGGATCATGCTGAAGCCGCGGATGCTCGACTGGTCGTAGTCGTAGCCGGTGTTGTGCCCGGTGTCCGGCGAGATCTGCGTCATGCCGAACGGCAGCGCTGCGCCGGGGAAGGTGTTGCCCTCGTTCTGCGTGCCGATGAACGGGTTGACCTGCGCCGTCAGCGGCCCGCCGGGGGGCGGCGGCGGTGTCGCCCCGGCGGCCGGGACGAACGGGCCGGCCAGCAGCGCCGCGGTCAGCAGGGCAGCTCCCCGGCGCCTGCGGAGGATGGCGAATACCGTACGTGGAGTCACTTTCCGCGCCCCTTTGCGGTGGACAACGTTGTCGGCATGCGCTGGGTCGTGCGGTGTTCCGTTCAGGATCCTGGGCGCGGCGGCGGGAGGTGTCAAGGGTGGCGGGACGGCCGGCGGCGGGACCGGCGGGCCGGCGGGCCGGCGGAACGGCGTGCCCCCGGGCCGGCGGGGGTACCCGGGACACGCGGGGGCGGGGCCGGCCGTGGCAGGTGGTCAGCCGTGCGGCACCGATCGCCCGCGGCGTGTCCGCCTCCGGCGCGGCGGCGATCCCGGCCCGGGGCCGCCCGGTGGACGCGTCGACGATGCCGACCGTCACCGAAGACGAAGGGGTCGCCCACTCGCCGTCGACGCGGAGACGGTCGGCGTGCGCCGGGGCGGCCGTCGGTTCGGCGATTCCGGGCATCACGGCTCCCGGGTCGTCCTCGGCCGGCCGCCGGCGCCCCGGGCACCAACACCTACGCGGCGCTCCAGGGACTGGCGGCGCAGGGGGCCCCACCGGGCCCGGTCGACGGGGTGCCCGGCACCAACACCTACGCCGCCCTCCAGCGACTGGCGGCGCAGGGGGGCCGCACCGGGCCGGTCGACGGCGTGATGGGCCCGAACTCGTGGCGCGCGGTGGCCGCGTTCCTCAACCGGGACGCCTGGGACCGACCGGTGCCGTCCCGCCGGACGGGGGCGGGCCAGGCCGCCCCTCCCCGGCCGCGCGCACCCCGTCGAGGGCCATGCGCACGACGCGTTCGCGCTGCTCACCGGAGGTGAAGCGGCCGCCGAGGATGCCGGTGAGCATGCGCAGCACGTCGTCGAGGCTGGTGTCGGCGCGCACCGCCCCGCCGGCCTGGGCGCGGGCGAACAGCGGGGCGCCGGCCGCGTGCAGCGCGGTCCGGCAGGGAAAGGCGTCGCTGTCCCGGCTGAGCGCGTCGTGCAGGGCGCGCTCGGCGGCGACGTGGCCGGCGAGGCGGTCGAGCCAGGCGGCGAACGCCTCCCAGGGCTCTCGGGCGGCCACTTCGGCGGCGTAGCCGCACAGTTCACCGACCGCGTCACGGTAGACGGCGTCGAACAGGTCGCGCCGGCTGGGGAAGTTGCGGTAGAGCGTGCCGATGCCGACGCCGGCGCGGCGGGCGATCTCCTCCAGGGAGGCGTCGGCGCCGCGTTCGGCGAACAGGTCACGGGCGGCGGCCAGCAGTGCCTCGTGGTTGCGCACGGCGTGCGCGCGGACCGGCCGCCGGACGGCCACGGCGACGGGGTGCTGGGTCAATGCCTCGCCCTCCTCGGTGGGTGCCGTGCCGAGCGTAGCGACCCGCGCCGGCGCGAGGAGGGGGAAGGCGGCGCGTCGGCCACCGGAAGCCGACCGCGACGGCCCCGCCAGGCACCCGCCCCCGCCGCGGCGCCCCCGCCCGGCCCCGCGCACGCTCCCCCGGCCCCCGCCCGGCGCCACTGCCGGGAACGTCCCGCCGCCGGCCGGGCCACCGCCGTCAACCGCCCATCGCCGCACGGCACAGGTCCGCCCACGACGACGGGATCCGCCGCAGCCGCACACCCTGCCGGCACAGCGCACCGCCGGTGCCGGACGCACGGCCGCGCACCACCGCCGGGCCGTGCCCCCGCACGATCAGCCGCGGGCGGTGGCGTCGCGGCACCGGGCGCGGCGCCGGAGAAGGATCCGCCGGGTCCGGGCCGGTGCTCACCTGCCGCGGCGCGAACGACGGCGGCAGCGGAGACCGCCCGGCCGGACCCGCCTCCCCGTACGCCCCCGCGGCGGTCGGCGGCGACGGCGGCGCGGCGGGCGCGGGGTGAACGGTGGTGCAGCCGGCCGACAGTGCGGCGGCGATCAGCAGCGGGACGATGCGGCGCATGCGCCAGTCCTACGCCCGTCGCACCGCGACACGCCGGGCGACGCGGCGGGGATCACCGGTTCGGGGGAACGCCCGTGCGGCATGGGAGGGCGCGGCACGGGGCACGCGCGGTGCATGGGTGGTGAGGAGAGGGAATCCGCGGGCCGTCGCGCCTTCGTGCTGGGCGGCGGCGGGGCGCTCGGCGCGTACGAGGTGGGCATGCTGCGCGCGCTGGACGAGCACGGGGTGCGGCCCGACCTGGTGGTGGGAACGTCGGTCGGGGCGATCAACGGCGCGGCGGTGGCGGCCGATCCGGGGCCGGCGGCGGTGGAGCGGCTGACCCGGCTGTGGACCGGTCTCGGCCGCGCCGGGGTCTTCTCCGGCTCGCTGCTGAGCCGGGTGCGTACCGCGGTCACCAGTGGCACGCACCTGTACTCGGCGGAGCCGCTGCGCGCCCTGCTGCGCGAACACCTGCCGGTGGAACGGCTGGAGGACCTGCCGGTGCCGTTCCAGTGCGTGGCCGCCGGGATCGAGCGGGCGGCCGAGCACTGGTTCCGCGAGGGGCCGCTGGTGGAGGCGGTCCTGGCGTCCTGCGCGGTGCCGGGGCTGCTGCCGCCGGTTCGGGTGGGCGAGGAGACGTACCTGGACGGCGGCCTGGTCAACAGCGTGCCGGTGGGCCGGGCGGTGGCGCTGGGCGCGCGCACCGTGTACGTGCTCCAGGTCGGGCGGCTGGAGCGGCCGCTGCGCCCGCCGCGCGCGCCGTGGGAGGTGGCGGCGGTGGCGTTCGAGATCGCCCGGCGGCACCGGTTCGCCCGCGACATGGCCGACCTGCCGCCGTCGGTGACCGTGCACGTGCTGCCCACCGGCATCCCGGGCGACGAACGCACCACGACCCGGCTGGCCCACCGCGACTTCGACCGCACCGCCGAACGCATCGACCGCGCCCACGCCGCCTCCCTGCGCTACCTGCGGTCGGTGGACGAACCGGAGCACCCGGGCGGCGCGGGCACGCCGGGCGGTGGGGACTGCTCCGGTCCGGACGGTGCGGGCAGTGGCGGGGCGGTCGGCGGTGCGGGGTGCTGAGAGCGGGCGGGCGGGGCCGGCGCGGGCGGGCCGCAGCCGGACCGGCGCGAGGTGTCCCGGCGCCGCGCGACGGCCGGCGGGGCGGGTGCGGACCGGCCGCCCGGCCGGCTTCCGGCCCTCGGCGGCCGGTTCCGGTGCGGCGGGCGGCGCGGGGGGCGCTGGTGCTGGTGCGGCGCGCGGTGGCCGTCGCGGTCTACGCCGGGCTCCTGCCGGTGGTGGCGGCGGCGCTGGTGGCCGCGGCGGTGGTGACCGCGCCGGGCCGGGGCCGGCGGCGGCGCGCCGTGCGGGTGCTGTGGGTGGCGGTGGTCTGCCTCGCGCTCGACCTGGCGGGGGTGGCCGCCGCGTGCGCGGTGTGGCTGCGGAGCCCGCCGGTCACCTCCCGCGCCCGCGCCCGGCTCACCGCGGTCACCTACCGGCAGTTGGAGGGCCTGCTGGGCAGGGTGCGTTCGGCGGCCGCGCGGGCGTTCGGCGTGCGGCTGGAGGTGACGCCGCCGCTGCCGCCCGGGCCGCGGCCGCAGACGGTGCCCCTGGTGCTGTTCGTGCGGCACGCCGGGCCCGGTGACTCGTTCCTGCTGGTGCACACGCTGCTGGCGGCGGCCGGTCTGCGGCCGCACGTGGTGCTGAAGCGGATCCTGCGGCTCGACCCCTGCCTGGACATCCTGCTGGGACGGGTGCCGCACGCCTACGTGCCGGCGCCGCGCGGGGTGGAGACCGCCGCGGCCCTGGGGTCGCTGGCGGCCGGGCTGCGGCCGGGTGACGCGCTGGTGCTGTTCCCCGAGGGCGGCAACTTCACCGAGCGGCGGCGCCGGCACGCGCTGGCGGCGCTGCGCCGGCTGGGGCTGGCGCGGCTGGCCGGCCAGGCGTCGGCGATGCCGCACGTGCTGCCGCCGCGCACCACGGGGGCGTTCGCGGTGCTGGACGCCGCGCCGGGCGCGGACGTGGTCTTCGTCGCACACACCGGGCTCGACACGGTCGACTCCGTGCGGTCGGGCTGGGCCGCGTTGCCGCTTGCGCACCCGGTACGGGCGCACTGGTGGCGGGTGCCGGCCGCGCGCGTGCCGTCGGGGGAGGCGGCGCGCACCGAGTGGCTGATGGCGCAGTGGGCCCGGGTGGACGCCTGGATAGCCGGCCACGGCCCGGGGGACCCGGACGGCGGCGCGTGAGGGACCCGCGCCCGGTGTTCGCGGCCGGCCGGGGCGGATGACAACGCGCCGTGCGGGTACGACAGTTCTCGACGGGACGCCCGAACGGGCGCCCGGAGCGCGGGTTCCGGGCCGTCGACGGCACGAAGGAGCTGGTCGAGATGGCGGAGAGGTCCTCCCGGGACGCCCGGCGCCGGGTTCCGTGGTATGTCGGCCTGCCGGTCACACTGGCGGTGATCGCCGCGGTGTTCGTGGCGGCCGGGCACTTCGGGTGGCTGCCCGGGCTGCCGGATCCGTTCGGCGAGACGACCGTGGACCGCAGCGGTCCGGCGCTGCTGCGGTCGGTGAACGACCTGAGCCGGTACGAGGGCGCCGAGGGCGAGTTCCAGGTGGTCGTCGACCTCGCGAAGGAGGCGCGGTTCATGCCGTCGTCCCTGCTGGGCGACCGCACGCTCTACGTGGGCAGCGGGAGCGTCGGCGCGTACGTCGACTTCGGCCACCTCAAGGGCGACGCCGTCACCGTCTCCGCCGACCGCTCCCGCGCCACTCTGCGGCTGCCGCACGCGAGGCTGGCGCGGGCGGCCCTCGACCCCAAGCGTTCCTACGTCTTCGCCCAGCAGCGCGGGCTGTTCGACCGCATCGGCGACTTCTTCTCCAGCAACCCCGGCGACCAGCAGAAGCTGGAGATCCTCGCCACCGGCAAGATCGACGACGCGGCGGCCGGCTCCCACCTGGCCCAGCGCGCCGAGACCAACACCCGCACGATGCTGTCGGGCATGCTGCGGTCCCTGGGCTACACGAAGGTCACGGTCACCTTCGGCTGATGATCCGTCAACTACGCTGCCGCGCATGACGGGTGGCAGCATCGTGCGGGCCGACGAGGTGCCGGGGGCGGTGGAGCGGGCGGCGGCGGGGATGCGGGCGGGGTGGCCGGTGTTCGTGCTGCGGGGCGAGGTGCCGGCACGGGAGCGGGCGGCGCGGTACTTCGGACGGTTCGCCCTCGTGGTGCTGGAGGACGGGCAGGTGGTCGCCGACGGCCGGGCGGTGGCCCTGCGGTGGGACGGGCGGACGGCGAGCCTGCCGGCCGGGTACGACGGGGCGCTGGCCGCGAGCGTCGGGGGCCACGAGCGGGGGAACGGCCCGACACCCTGTGCGTGGTCTCGGCGACCGTGCGGGGCGACGCGAACGTCGACACGTACACGCTCACGCACACGTTCGATGACCCACAGGACGGAACGGACCCGGGCCTCTGGCTCGCCTCCATCAAGCGGACCGGCCAGGACGGCTCGCCCTCGATCGACCTGCCGCCCGTGACGTTCACCGCGGCCGAGCTCCCCAACCGGGTCGACGGCAGCACTCTGGTCCCCTCCCCCGCCATCTTCAACCGCCCGCGCATCCAGCGCGTCACGACCGAGACCGGCGGCGAGATCGACGTCGACTACAACCTCCCCGATTGCAGTCGCACCTCCGGCCGCATGCCCGCGTCAGCGGCCAGCGACACCATGGGCTGCTACAACGTCATCTGGTCACCGCCGGGTTCGATGACCGGCACCACGGAGTCGGACTGGTTCAACCACTACACCGTCAAGGACATCACCCAGAACGACCTGGTCGCCGGCTCCCGGGCGGTCGTGACCCGTTACCGCTACGCCGATCCCGCCTGGCACTACGACGACAGCGAACTCACGGACGCGTCCACGAGGACCTGGGACGACTTCCGCGGCTACCGCAAGGTGACCACCACCACCGGATCGGGGCAGGACGGCCCGGTCACCGAGTCGACCACCACGTACATGCAGGGCATGGACGGCGACGCCCAGGCCGGCGGGGGCACCAAGCCGGTCAGCATCCACGACTCCCTCGGTGAGGACGTCACCGACGACGACTGGCTCGCAGGCCAGACCCTGGAGACCGACACCTACACACAGGACGGCGGCGACCTCACCGCCTACACCGTCTCGCGCTTCACCGGCCCCTCCACGACCGGGACCCACGCCCTCACCGGGAACCTCCCGGACCTCATCGCCCGCTACGACGTCACCAAGTCCACGGTCACCACCAAGGCCCTCAAGGCGGACGGCACGTGGAGCACCGTCACCAAGGTGACCACGTCCGACCCCACGCACCAGGACCAGGTGGTGACGGTCGACCAGACCGCCGACGGCCAGCCCGAACAGTGCACGCGGACGGACTACGCGACCTCGTCCAACAGCCAGATGCAACAACTGGCGGACCAGACCGTGACGGTCTACGGCAACGACGCCTGCACGGCGACTCCCACGGCCGGCAACGCCGTCTCCGGCGAGCGCACGCTCTACGACAACCTTCCGTTCGGGCAGGCCGGCGGTCAGGGCGACCCGACCGCCGACCAGGTCCTCGACCACTACGGCTCCGGCACCCCGCCGTACGTCACGACGACGGCCATCGGCTACGACTCCCTCGGCCGGCAGACCAGCCTCACCGACCCCACGGCCACCGACGCCCAGCACCCCGCCGGCCACACCACGACGATGACGTTCACGGCGGCCAACGCCGGTGAACTCCCCTCCTCCGTCACCACCAAGTCCTCCGCTCCCGGTACCGAGGCCGACTGGAGCAGCACCACCAAGTACGACATGGGAAGGCAACTCGCCACGTCGTCGTCCGACGTCAACGGCAACACCACCCTCGCCGCCTACGACGCGCTGGGCCGCCTCACCAGCGTCCAGCCGCCGGGGCTCTCCCAGCCGAACCGGACCATCAGCTACGCCGTCAACGGCACAGCCGCCCCGTCGACCACCACGACACGCACGCTCGGCACCAACGGCGTCGTGCACTCGGTCAGCACGCAGATCGTGGACGGGCTTGGCCGGGAGGTGCAGACCCAGAGCACCCCCGGCGTCTCCGCCTACCACGGGCGCCTGCTGTCCGACACCTTCTACGACTCGCACGGCCATGACGACGGGCCCGGAGGCGACGGCCACGAAGTCGATGGCGTTGAGGGTGACGCGGTTGCCGCTGGCGAAGCCCAGGGTGAACAGCGAGGAGCCGGCCTCCACGAGCGCCGCGCGCGGGCCGAGCGCGCTGACCGCGGCCTCCAGCAGCGCGTAGCCGATCAGCAGGGACGCCAGCCACCCGATCAGGGTGACGACGACCGACAGCGGGGCGACCGGTGCCATCAGCCGGTCCTTGGTGACCGGATCGGCGAACCGGTCCGCGACGGCCTGGAAGGGCCGGTGCACCAGCCGCTGCACCACCTGCGTGATCCCCCGACCGGCTGAGCCGGGGGATCACGAGGGTGCGCAGCACGGAGGAGGAGATGCCGAGCACGACGACGGCTCCGGCGATGCCCAGCAGCACGCGCACCGTGGATCACCTGGGATGACATGGGGGACGGCGGTTGCGACGAGTATCCCCCGGAAGCGGTCCTGCGGGGGCGCGGCGGCCGGGCGGGGCGGGATCGGGCGGCCCCTCCGCGGGGGGCGTCCGCCGGCACGCACCGCGTCCGGGCGACGGTGTCCGTCCGGTCCGTCCGCGTGGGGCCCGGGTCGGCGCCCGCTACCCCGGCGACGGCCACGATCCCGTGCGGGCCGTCCGCGCGGGTGGTGCCCGCCGCGGGGATCGCTGCGCGGGCCCCCGGCCGGGCTGTCGTACACTCCGGCCGTCGTCGCAGGCGCTCCCGGGAAGGACACGCCGATGCCTCCGCAGTGGTCGAGGACCGGGCACGTGCCGCACGCCGGGCGGCGGCCGGCGCGGGGGCCGCGCGGCCGTCGCGCCCCGGTGGCATGAGCGGGGCGCGGGAGACCGGCGCCACGCTGCGGGCGGTGCTGGCGCTGGGCGGCGGCGAGGCGGTCTCGGTGGTGCGGGCGCCGCGCGGTCTCGACGTCGCGGTGTGCGACGCGGTGCTGCTCGACGAGGGCGACCTGCGGCGGGCCGACGGCTGCGTGCTGCTGGCGGTCGGGGTGGACCCCGGGTCGCCGCGGGCGCCGGAGACGGTCGCGGCGGCGGCGCGGGCCGGGGCGGCGGCGGTGGTCTTCCGTCCGGTGCCCGGCGGCGGTCTGCCGGCGCGGGTGCTCGCGGCGGGCTCGGCGGCCGGGGTGGCGGTGCTGGTGCGGTCGGCGGCGGCGGACTGGGCGGACGCGGCCGGCGCCCTGCGGACGGCGGTGGCCTGCGCGGCGGGCGGCGGCGCCGGGGCGCGGCTGGGGGACCTGGCGGCGCTGGCCGCACTGGTGGCGCGGCTGACCGGCGGGTCGGTGACGGTGGAGGACAACGCCTCACGGGTGCTGGCGCATTCGCACACCGGCATGGAGGCGGACGAGTTGCGGCGGCGCACCATTCTGGGCGGCAGGGTGCCGGCCTGGCGGGTGGACGAGCTGCGGCGCAGCGGGCTGTTCCGGGCGGTGCTGGCCGCGCCGGGCGTGGTGCACCGGCCGGCCGGCGAGGGCAATCCGGAGCGCATGGTGGTGGCGGTGCGGTCGGGCGCCGAGATCCTCGGGTCGCTGTGGCTGGCGCCGGACGGGGGGCCGCTTCCGGAGCGGGCCGGGCCGGCGCTGGAGGAGGCGGCGCGGATGGCCGTTCCGCACCTGATGCACCACCGGCTGCGGGACGCGGCGGCGGCCGCGCGGCGGGAGGAGGCGGTGCGGGGGCTGCTGACCGGGCGCGGGGACGCGGCAGCGCACGCGCTGGCCCTGGGGCTGCCGCCGGACGGGCAACGGTCGGTGCTGCTGGTGGTCCCCGCGGGTGCGGGGGCGGACCGGACGCTGGAGGTGCTGGCGGCGCAGGCGGGGGCGGCGCAGCGGCACGCCGTGGTGCTGCGCGAGGAGGACCGGGTCACGGTGCTGCTGGCGGAACGCGAGGGGGTGCCGGGCGCGGCGGCGCTGGGGCGGCGGCTGGCGGCGCTGGCCGGTTCGCTGACGCCGGCCCGGGCGGTGCTGGTGGGGGTGGGCCCGGCGGTGGCCGGGGCGGACGGCGCGGCGCGGTCCCTGGAGGCGGCCGCGCGGGTGGTGCGGGTGCTGCGGGGGCGGCACCGGGCCGGCGGCGGTTCGGTGTGCGCGCGGGAGGAGGACGTGGCGGCGGCGGTGACGCTGCTGCGGATGCTGGACGCGGCGGAGCCGGCCTGGCGTGCGGGCGGCGGGCCGCTGCACGCGCTCGTCGCGCACGAACGGCGGTGCGGCGGCGACCTGTCGGTGACCCTGGCGGCCTGGCTGGACGCGTTCGGCGACACCGCGGAGGCCGCCCGCGTCCTCAACGTCCACGCCAACACGGTCCGTTACCGGCTGCGCCGGGCCCGCGAGCGCTTCGGCGTGGACCTCACCGATCCGGACACCCGCCTGCTGGCCATGCTGGCGCTGCGCCTGCCGCGGGACGGGGCGGGGCAGGGCTGAGGGCGCGGGAGGAGCGGGCTTCGGCGGCCGGCGTTTGTGCGGGGCGACAACTCCTCGTGCCGGGTTCGGTCCGGGCGGCCGAAGACCGGCGGGGGCGGGGGCGTTCATGCTGGTGGGAGGGTCCGCGCGGGGCGGGCGCGTCGGCTGGAGGAAGGGGTGGCGGCGGTGACGGCGGCAGCGGAGGTACCGCGGGAGCGGGGGGAGGGCGCTCCGGATCCGGTGGCGCACCGGGAGCGGGTGGTGCGGGCGGCGGTGCGGGCCGGTCTGGTGGGCGGGACGGCGCCGCTGGCGGGGTTCGTGGACGCGGACGGGGTGCGCCGGTCGGTGGCCGCGCTGCGGGAGGCGTTCGGCACGGCGCCGGTGCTGCACACCTTCGCGGCGAAGGCCGCCCCGCTGGTGCCGGTGCTGCGGCTGCTGGCGGAGCTGGGCATGGGCTGCGAGGTGGCGAGCGCCGGGGAACTGGCTCTGGCGCGGGCGGCCGGGTTCCCCGGTGAGCGCGTGGTCTTCGACTCGCCGGCCAAGACGTGGCGGGACCTGCGGGACGCGCTGGCGTTCGGCGCGGCGGTGAACGCCGACAGCTTCCAGGAGCTGGAGCGGCTCGACGCGCTCTCGGGCGGCCCGGGGCGGCGGCCGGTGCTGGGTCTGCGGGTCAATCCGCAGGTCGGGGCGGGCTCGATCGGGGCGATGAGCACCGCGACGCGGACCTCGAAGTTCGGGGTGGCGCTGCGGGACCCGGGGGCCCGGGAGGCGGTGCTGGGGGCGTTCGTGCGCCGGCCGTGGCTGACCCGGTTGCACGTGCACGTCGGATCGCAGGGCTGCCCGCCCGAGCTGTTCGCGGCCGGGGTGCGGGCGGTGTGGGAGCTGGCGGAGGAGATCAACGCGGCGGCCGGCCGGCAGCAGGTGACGAGCCTGGACCTGGGCGGCGGGCTGCCGGTGAACGTATCCGGTGAGGAGCACTCCCCCGGCTTCGCCGACTACGTGGGCTGGGTGACGCGCGCCGTACCGCGGTTGCTCTCCGGCCGGTACGAGCTGGTCACCGAGTTCGGCCGCTCGCTGCTGGCGAAGAACGGTTTCACCGCGGCGGTCGTGGAGTACACGAAGGTCGCCGGGGGTCTGCCGGTCGCCGTCACGCACGCCGGGGCGCAGGTGGCGGTGCGCACGGTGTGGAAGCCGCAGGCATGGCCGCTGCGGGTGGCCGCGTTCACCCCGGAGGGGCTGCCGAAGCGGGGACCGCTGGTGGAGCAGGACGTGGCGGGGCCGTGCTGCTTCGCCGGCGACCTGGTGGCCCGGCGAGCGCCGCTGCCGCTGCTGGAGCCGGGTGACGTGGTGGCGCTGCTGGAGACCGGCGCCTACTACTTCTCCAGCCACTGGTCGTACAACAGCCTGGCCAGGCCCGCCGTGCACGGCTACCGGGAGCGGGAGGGCCGGCTGCGGTTCAGCACGGTGCGGCGGGCGCAGACGCTGGAGGAGGTGGTGGCCGAGAGCGGGGCCCGGTACGCGGACGCCCTGCTGTGACCGGTGGCCGGCCGCCGTGGTGCGGCGGCCGGTGACGGGAGGTCAGTTGGGCGCCGTCCAGCGGCCCGGGGCGGGGTGGGTGGTGATCACGCGCAGGGCCTCGTCGGCCTCGCGGAGGACTTCCTGCGCGACCCGCCGGGTGTCGGCGGGCACGTTTCCGCGCTCGGCGACCAGGCTGTCGTAGATCGGGGCGCCGGTGGAGTGAGCGGTCGTCACGTACGGTCGTTCCTTCGGGTGCGGAGGACGGCGCCGGGGCCCGGTCGGGCCGGTCCCGCGGCGGGGTCCGGCCGGTCGGCCGGTACCGCCCGGGTACCCCCGGCCGCCCCGACCATACCTGCGGGGACCTGGGCTTCCGCGGCCCGGCGGACCGGCTGCGCGAATGTCCACGCTTCCGCCACGACACCCACGCGCCGTGGATGGCACCGGTGCCCCGCGGCCCCGCCGGCCACGGGACACCGGGCCGCTCAGAAGGCGCTGAACGCGTCGGTGAACGCCAGCGGGCTCTGCGAGACCCCGCTGCACGTCGAGGAGGCGTCCGGGCGCACCCCGGCCGGCGTCGCGGAGGACGAGCAGGCGGTGTCGCGGTTCTCCGACCAGAACGCCAGCCGGCCGATGCCGTTGGAGGCGGCCCACTGCTCGACGGTGGCGGCGTCGGCCGGGCTGAAGGTGGAGCCGTCGTCGTTGGTGCCGATCATCGGCGTGATGCCGACGTTGGCGTAGCCGTAGGAGGGGTCGACGGACTGCATCTGGCCGAGGGTGGCCCGGGCGGCCTGGATGGCGGCCTGGCCCATCTCCGGGGAGCCGGAGTAGTAGTCCATGGCCATGATGTTGACGACGCCGATCTTGACCCCGGCGTTCTTGGCGGCGGCCACGATGTTGACGCCGTCGGCGGTCAGGCCGGTGGGCAGCACGGGCAGCGTGACGGAGAAGGTGAAGCCGGGGTCGGCGTCCTGGAGCGCCTTCATCGCCTGCATCTGCCGGGCGACCGAGGCGGTGTCGGCGATGGCGGCGCCCTCGATGTCGAAGTCGAGGCTGCTGACGCCGTAGGAGTCCAGGATCTTCTGGTAGCCGGCGTTGACGGCCGCCTGGTCCTGGCAGGTCCAGGCGAGCGGTTCGCCGGCGGCGCCGCCCGAGGAGATGATGACGTTGGCGCCCTCGGACTTGGCGCGGGCGAGCTCCGGGTCGGTGAAGGAGTCGGCGCCGACGGGCAGCGTGTCGCCCCAGATGTCGTTGCATCCGGAGCCGATGACGAACGCGGCGGTGTAGTTCCTGACGCCGTGTCCGGTGATGGCGGTGTCGAGCTGGGCCTCGTTGCCGCCGGACATGTCGGTGTAGGGGGCGAACACGCCGGCCGTGTGGGGGTGGGCGGCCGGTGCGGCGGTGGCGGGTCCGGCGGTCGCGGCGGCGGTGCCGAACGCGACGAGGGCGGCGGTGGCCAGGGCGAGGGCGGTACGGCGGGTGCCGGTGGGGCGGCGCATCGTCGATCCTTCCGGTGAACGGGTGGGGGGACCGCCGGCGCGCACGGCGGCACCGGCGGGCCTCCCGTCGCCGGGACGCCCGCAGTGGCATGGACCATATTTGGACTAGACCAAAGCCGTCGTCAAGACCACGCCGGCCCCGGGTTCCCCCGGCGGGGGCGGCCGGCGGCGATGTCCACAGGTCGGCGCGGCCGCGCCCGGCGGTGGCAGCGGGGGTGAACTCCCTTCGCCCACTCGGTGGTTGGGGGACGGACCGGATGCTCCGGAGCGGCTGAGGTCGGGGCCGCGGCCCGCGGCGGGGCGGGCTGCGCGTCAGGCGCCCGCGGCGGGCCCGGGGTTCGCGGCGGGCGCCCGCCGCGCGTTGTCGGCGGCGCCCCGGGTCAGCGTTCGTGGACGCCGGTCAGCCGGCCGCGGGCGAGGACGGGTCCGGTGACGGCGGCCAGCAGGGCGCGGGGCCGCGCGCGGTCCACCGGCGCCGTGCCGCCCTCGCCGTCCACCGGTGTGGCCAGCGCGAACAGCTGGAAGACGTAGCGGTGCGGTCCGTGGCCCTTGACGGGCCCGGGACCGTGGTAGCCGCGGCCGACCGTGGAGCGCAGCACCCGCACCCCGGGTCCGGGCCGCCGGGCGGCCAGGGCGCCGGGCTCCAGGTGGCCGGCGGCCGGGTCGATCAGGGCGGCGCAGTGCACGGCGGGGCGGGGCAGCGGAACGTCGATGTCCTCGACGACCAGCAGCAGTTGGGCGGTGCCGGGCGGCGGCGGGGTCCACTCCAGGTGCGGCGAGAGGTCGGCGCCGCCGACGTGCCGGGCGCAGTGCTCCAGCGGCATGCTCTCCCCGTCGCCGAAGGACCTGCTGGCCAGAGCGAGTTCGCCGGACGCCCGCAGCCCGGGCAGGTTCCAGGCGGTGTGTGTCTCTCCCGCCCTGCGGTTCCTCAGAAGCCGGCCGAGCAGCGTCATCGCGCGGCTCCGACCGGGACGGCGGTCCTGCGCACGCCGGTCGGGGGCAGGGGGCCGATCGCGGTGACGGGCACGGTGGTTGAACCTCCGGTGGATGCCGGCCGGCGCGACGGGCCGGCGGGGACGGATCGCCGCGGGGGGGCGGGAGCGGACGGTGGTGCGTGGGCAACGGGCCTGCGCCGGGCGGGCCTGCGGGTGCAACGGGCCTTCAGGGTCCGGTCGTTCACCCGGCGGCGGCAACGGGCCTGCGGGTTGCGGTCGTTCACCGGGCGGCGGCGACCGGCCTTCAGGGCAGGGACGTTCACCGGGGGGCGGTGCCCGGGGCCGGCGGTGCGGGGGTGCCCGCACCGCCGGGGGGATCAGACCGTGCGCTCCAGGCGGTCGGCCATCAGCCGCACGAAGCGCGCCGGGTCGGGGAGTTCGCCGCCCTCCGCCAGCAGGGCCAGACCGTGCAGGAGTTCGGCGGTCTCGGCGAGGGAGGCCTCGTGCGGGTGGTCGGCGTGGGCGGTGCGCAGGCCGGCGACCAGGGCGTGGCCGGGGTTGAGTTCGAGGATCCGCTTGACCTTCGGCACGTCCTGGCCCATGGCGCGGTACAGGTTCTCCAGGGCCGGGGTCATCTCATGGGCGTCGGAGACCAGGCAGGCGGGTGAGACGGTCAGGCGGTTGGTGAGCCGGACCTCCTTGACCTCCCCGGTGAGGCGTTCGCCCATCCAGGTCAGCAGCGGGCCGAACTCCTCACGCTGCTTGTCGCGTTCGGCCTCCTCCGCCTCGGCCTCGGGCCCGTCGCCGAGGTCGACCTCGCCCTTGGCGACCGACCGCAACTCCTTGCCGTCGAAGCCGGGCACGACGTCGACCCACACCTCGTCGACCGGGTCGGTCAGCAGCAGCACCTCGATGCCGCGGGCCCGGAACGCCTCCATGTGCGGGGAGTTCTCCACCGCCTGGCGGGAGTCGCCGGTCAGGTAGTAGATGTGCTCCTGGCCCTCCCGCATGCGCTCCACGTAACCGGCCAGCGTGGTGGGCGCGTCGGCGTCGTGGGTGGTGGCGAAGGTGGCGGCGGCCAGGATGGCGTCGCGGTTGTCGGTGTCGCTGAGCAGGCCCTCCTTCACCACGCGGCCGAACTCCCGCCAGAACGTGGCGTACCGCTCGGGGTCGCCGGTGCGCAGGTCCTTGACGGTGGACAGCACCTTTTTCGTCAGGCGGCGGTGCATGGCCTGGATGTGGCGGTCCTGCTGGAGGATCTCCCGGGAGACGTTGAGCGAGAGGTCCTGCGCGTCGACGACGCCCTTGACGAACCGCAGGTAGGGCGGGAGGAGTTCCTCGCAGTCGTCCATGATGAACACGCGCTTGACGTAGAGCTGGACGCCGCGCCGGTAGCCCTGGCTGTAGAGGTCCTGCGGGGCGTGCGCGGGCAGGAACAGCAGCGCCTGGTACTCGAAGGTGCCCTCGGCCTGGAGGCGGACGGTCTCCAGCGGGTCGTTCCAGTCGTGGCTGATGTGCTTGTACAGCTCGTGGTACTCGGCGTCGGAGACCTCGTCGCGGGAGCGGGCCCACAGCGCCTTCATGGAGTTGAGGGTCTCCGGCGCGGCGGGCTCGGCGCCCTCCTGCGGCACGTCCTGCTCGCCGGTCCCCGCCGCCGGGGCGGCCGCCAGGCGCACCGGCCAGGTGATGAAGTCCGAGTAGCGCTTGACGATCTCCCGGATCTTCCACGCGGAGGTGTAGTCGTGCAGCCGGTCCTCGGTGTCCTCCGGCTTCAGGTGCAGCACGACGGAGGTTCCCTGCGGGGCCTCGACGCCGTCCTCGACGGTGTACGTGCCCTCGCCGCCGGAGCTCCAGCGGGTGCCGCGGTCCTGGCCGGCCCGGCGGGTCAGCAGGGTGACCTCGTCGGCCACCATGAACGCCGAGTAGAAGCCGACGCCGAACTGCCCGATCAGCCCCTCGGCGGTGGCCGCGTCGCCGGCCTCCTTGAGCCGCTGGAGGAACGCGGCGGTACCGGAGTTGGCGATGGTGCCGATGAGCGCCACCACCTCGTCGCGGGACATGCCGATGCCGTTGTCGCGGACGGTCAGGGTGCGGGCGGCCGGGTCGGCCTCGATCTCGACGTGCAGGTCGGTGACGTCCGCGCCGAGGGTGTCGTCACGCAGTGCCTCCAGGCGCAGCTTGTCCAGCGCGTCGGAGGCGTTGGAGACGAGTTCGCGCAGGAAGACGTCCTTGTTCGAGTAGATCGAGTGGATCATCATCCGCAGCAGTTGCCGGGCCTCGACCTGGAACTCGAACGTCTCAGTCGCCATGGTGCGGTGTTCCTCCGGTGTCCTTCGGTGACGGATGTGCGGTGCGGGCAGCGTAGATCATCCGTACCCGCCCCGGGGGCGGACCTCCCCGTCCCGCCGCCCGCCGGGTCAACGGCCCACCGCCGGACGGGAGTCGGCGAAAGGCCCACCCGGCGTCCACGGCCACCGTACGCTCGGGGGATGGTCTTCGCCCTCCCGGACTACGCGAACGTGACACCGGCCGACGTCGACGAGGCGTGCGGGGCCGCGCTGGAGCGGTGCGAGGCGCAGCTCGCGCAGGCGCTCCGGCCCGGCGCACGGCCCGGCTTCCGCAGCACGGTCCTGGCGCTGGAGGAGGCCCGGCTGGCGCTGGTGGAGACCCACCAGGCGTGGCTGCTGCTCGCGCAGGTCAGCCCCGACGCGGCCGTGCGTACGGCGGCCCGCGCCTGGGTGCCGCGGTTGCAGGACCGCGAGGAGCGGCTGCGTGGCGACGAGCGGGTGCACGCGGTCCTGACCGCGTTCGCCGCCACGCCGGAGGCCGCGGCCCTGACCGGGCAGGACGCCCTGCTGCTGCGGCAGCTGGTGGAGGAGCAGCGGCGGGCCGGCGCCGGTCTGCCGCCGCGGGAGCGGGCGCGGCTGGCGGAGCTGATGTCCCGGATCTCGCAGGAACGCGCCGCCTACCGGGCGCGGTTGCAGGACTGGTCGGCGGGGATCACGGTCACCGGCGCGGAACTCGACGGCCTGCCTGGGGAGTTCGCCGCGTCGTTGGAGGAGGTGGACGGCGGGCGCCGGGTCACCCTGGCCTATCCGCAGCTGCGGCCCTTCCTGGCCCACGCCACCTGCCGGGACAAGCGGCGGGAGCTGATGACGCGGGACCAGTGCAAGGGCGGTCCGGAGAACGTCGGCCGGCTGGAGCGGATCGTCGCGCTGCGGGCGCAGGCGGCGCGGCTGCTGGGCCACGCGTCGTGGGCGGACCTGCGCATGCACGACCGCATGGCGGGCTCCCGGCCGGAGGCGGTCTCGTTCCTGTCCGCTTTGCGGGAACGGCTGGCGCCGCGGGTGGCGGCCGAACGGGCGCGGTTGGCGGAGGCGGCCGGCACGCCCGGCGGCGCCGCCGGACTCGCCGCGTGGGACGAGGCGTTCGCCGTCGCACGGCTGAAGGAGCGCGGCCACGCGGTGGACGACCTGGCCGTCGCCGAGTACTTCCCGCTCCCGGCGGTGCTGGAGGGACTGTTCGCGGTGTGCGGCACGCTGTTCGGTCTGCGGTTCTCCCCCGCGCCGGACCTGCCGGTGTGGCACCCGGGGACCACCGTCGTCGACGTGCTCGACGGCGCCGGGGACGAACAGGTGCTGGGACAGGTCTACTTCGACCTCTTCCCCCGGCCGAACAAGTACGGGCACGCGATGACGGCGGCGCTGCGCACCGGGCGGCGGCTGCCGGACGGTTCGTGGCAGAAGCCGGTCGCGGCGCTGGTGACCAACCTGACGCCACCCCGTGGGGAGCGGCCCTCGCTGCTGACGCACCGTGAGGTGATCACCCTCTTCCACGAGTTCGGGCACGCCGTGCACTGGGTGCTGAGCCGGGCGGAGCACGGGCGGCACGCGGGCGAGTGCGAGATGGACTTCATGGAGGTGCCCTCGCAGTTGCTGGAGCACTGGGCGTGGGAGCCGTCCGTGCTGCGGGGGTTCGCCCGCCACCACGCCACCGGTGAGCCGCTGCCGCGCGAGACGCTGGAGGCGCTGGTGGCCACCCGCACGGTGGCGTCCGCGGTGACGGCCATGCGGACGCTGCTGCGCGCCGACTTCGACATGGCGCTGCACGGCCCGGACTTCGCCGGTGACTCGACCGCGCTGCTGCGGGAGGTGTCGGCGCGCTGCGGCCTGCCGTACGTGGAGGAGGGGCACTTCCACTCCGGCTGGACGCACGTGGTCGGCCACTACGACGCCGGCTACTACTCCTACCTGTGGTCGCGTTCGATCGCCGACGACCTCTACACCCGTTTCGCCGGGGCCGGTCCGCTGGACCGGGCGACGGGGGCGGCGCTGCGGCGCGAGGTGATGGAACCGGGCGGCACGGTGCCGGCCGCGGCCATGGTGCGGGCCTTCCTCGGCCGCGACCACGACACCGGCGCCTACCTGCGCGGCTTCACCCCGTCCGGAGCGGCGGACACCGCGGGGGCGGCCAGGGAGTAGCGGGTCAGGCGCAGCAGCGGCACCGTGAGCGCGCACAGCACCAGGGCGAGCGCGGCGTCGGCGGTCATGGCGCCGCGCAGTCCGGCCGCCTGCGACCAGGCGCCGATGTAGACGGGGCCGAGCAGGAACCCCAGGTAGGAGACGGTGCCGACGACGGAGGTGGCCCGGCCGCGCCGATCCTCGGTGACGTTGCGGGAGACCACGCCGACCAGGGTGGGGAAGAGCACCGCGGTGCCGCCGCCGGCCAGGACGAGGCCGAGCCAGGCGACCGGCACGCTCGTGGCGTGCGCGACGGTGAGCGATCCGGCGGCGGCGGTCAGCGCACCGGTCAGCAGTACGCGGGCCGGCCGCACCGCCCGCAGCGACCCCAGGCCGAAGCGGGCGGCGGAGACCGTGGCGGCGAACACCGCCGGCGCCACCGCGGCCACGCCGGTACCGGTGTGCAACTGGTCGTGGGCGAAGACCGCGCTCCAGGACTGCTGGGCGTTCTCGTTGGCGAAGGCGACGGCCCCCAGGCAGCCGACGAGCAGCAGCGGCAGGAGCGCGCGGCTGCCGGGGCCGGCGCCCGGCGCGGGCCCGGCGCCGGCCGGCAGCGGGGTGTGGCGGGGGATCGCCCGGAACATCGCGGCGGCGGCCCCGACGGCGACCGCGGCGACCACGAGGAAGGGCACCGTGAGCGGCAGCCGTTCGGCGGCCGCGAGCCCGGTGGCCAGGCCCGCGACGACCACCAGGGCGGAGAACGTGCCGTGCGAGCGGGCGATGACCGGGGTGCCGGCCTGCTGCTCGGCGCGGCCGGCCACCGCGTTCATCGCCACGTCCGCGGCCCCGCTGGAGGCGCCGGTGAGCGCGAGTCCGGCACAGAGCGCGGGCAGGTCGCGGGCGGTCAGCGCCATGGCGGCGCCCACCACGCCCAGCAGTCCGATGGTCGCGGCGGCCAGCCGCAGCCCGAACCGGTCCAGGGCCCGCCCGGTCAGCAGCATCGCCGGCAGCGCCCCGGCCCCGACGAACAGCAGCGCCAGCCCCAGTTGCCCGTCGCTGACGCCCGCCTGGTCCCGCACCCGCGGCACCGAGGCCCCCCACACGCCCCAGTAGGCACCGAACGCGCCGAACGCGACGTAGGCGGGCCCGGCGAGCCCCCGCCGCGCCGGCCGCTCACCTTCCGGAACGCCGCCGGCCGCCCCCGCGGCGTCCGCCCCGGCCGCCGCGCCGTCCGCCGAAAGGGGCGGGCTGTTCCTCGTCGTACCGTTCTCCGTCATGTGTGTAACGATACACAGATACACTCGCCCCATGACCACCCCGACCGGCCCCGGACACGACGCGCGCGGTGGGCGGCGGGTGACGCTGGCGCAGGTGGCGGAGGCCGCCGGGGTCTCGGTGATGACCGCGAGCTACGCCTACGGCCGGCCCGGCCGGGTCTCGGAGCAGGCCCGCGCCCGGGTACTGGCGGCGGCGGACCGGCTGGGCTACGCCGGCCCGGACCCGCGGGCCCGTTCACTGCGGCGCGGCAGCACCCAGACGCTGGGCGTGGTGCTGGGCGAGCACCTGACCTACGCGTTCGAGGACCCGCAGGCCGCGCGTTTCCTGGCGGGTATCGCCCAGGTGTGCGCGGAACGCGGCTTCGGGATGACGATCCTGCCGGTGACCGGCGCCCCCCAGGATCCGGCGCGGGTGCGGGCCGCGGCGGTGGACTGCTTCGTGGTGTGGACGACCACGCTGGACGACCCGGTGCTGGAGGCCGTGCGGTCGGTGCGCCGGCCGGCGGTGGTGCACGGCGGTCCGGCGGTGCCGGGCCTGGGCCTGGTGGGCGTCGACAACGTGGCGGCGGCGTGCGCGGTCGGCGCCGAGGCGTTCGCCGGGGCCCGGCGCCCGGCGGTGCTCAGCTTCCCGCTCGACCGCGCCCGGCGCTCCTCGACCGGCCCGGGCGCCGACCCCGCCGGGGTGCTCTTCCCGGTGACCCGCGACCGCCTGGAGGGCTACCGGCAGGCCGCCGGGCTGGCCGGGTTCGCCTGGTCGCGGGTGACGGTGGCGGTCTGCGCCCGCAACGACGCGGCGGAGGCGCGGGCCGTCGCGGCCCGGCTGTTCACGGCTCCGGAGCGCCCCGACGCGATCGCGGCCATGAGCGACGAGCAGGCCGCCGGTGTGCTGCGGGCGGCCGCCGCGGCGGGACTGCGCGTGCCGCAGGAGGTGTCGGTCACCGGCTGGGACGACGCCGACGTCGCACGGGAACTGGGCCTCACCACCGTCGCCCAGTCCCTGCGCGACCAGGGAGCCGCCTGCGCCCGGGCGGTCCTGGACGGCGCCCCCGCGGACGGCCCGGCCGCCCCCTGGTCGGTGGTGCGCCGGGGCAGCACGAGAACCTGACGGCCCCGGGCCGGCCGCCGGGCACGACGGCGCCCGCGGACCGCCGCACGGTCAGGGTGCGGCGGCCCGCGGGCCGATGCCGTGCGGGACGACGCCGAGGGTGAGACAGAGGGCGCGGCGCCGGGCGGGCGCGGGCGGCGCGGGGCGCGGGCGGCGCGGGGCGCGGAGCCGGCCGTCAGGCGTGCGGCGGGCGGTCGTACTCCTCGTCGGTGACGGGCTCCAGCCACGTGGTGCCGCCCAGCGTGACGGCGGTGTGCACCAGCAGGCCGTGCGGTCCGGCGCCGTGCCAGTGGGTCTCGCCGGGCGGCACCCACACGGTGTCCCCGGCCAGCAGCAGCCGCGGCGGGCCGTCGCGTTCGCACAGCAGGCCCTCGCCGGAGGTGACGTACAGGACCTGGCCGTCGGTGTGCCGGTGCCAGTGGGTGCGGGCCCGCGGGGTGAAGACGACGGAGGCGATCCGCACGCCCTCCGCCGCGCCCAGCGGTTCGGCCCACACGTCGCCGGTGAACGTGGCGGTGCGCGGCTCGGCGCGGTCCTGCCCGGCGCGGGCCCGGAGGATGTGCATGGCGCTCCCTGCGGTGCGGGTCGCCGGGACACGCCGGGACCGGTGCGGGCGCCGGCCGCGGGGGCCGGGCGGGCGCCTCACGCTAGGCGGCGCCGCCCGCCCGGCCCGGCACCCGGCCCGGCGGGGCGCACGGGTTCCGCCGGTCGGCGCACGCGGGGCGCCGGGCGGCTCCGGTGCGGGATGCGGGTGTTCGCGGGGCGGGGGCGCCGAGCAGCAGCGAGCCGGCGATGCTGCCGGCCGAGACGGCGGCGAGCAGCGGACCGGAGGCCCACAGCGCGCCGGCCTGGTGGAGGCGGGCGGTGAGGGCGACCTCGGTGGCGGTCAGCGCCAGGTTGGTGAGCGCCGCCGCCAGCAGCAGGCGGCGCAGCGCGGGGGCGCGCAGCGGGGAGGAGGACGCCGGGTGGGCGGGGGCGGGTTCACGCGGTTCGGGGCCCGGGGCGCCGGCCGCGACCACGGCGGAGGCGGCGGCGGTGAGGGCCAGCAGCACGGCCAGCGCCGCGTAGGGGTTCACGCCGGTCGCGAGGGCGCCGGCGAGGGCGGGGCCGGCGATCGCGGTGAGGTCGAAGATCACGGCGTCGGCGGCGAATCCGGCGCGGCGCAGGCCGGGCGGGGTGCGGCGGGCCCACAGGGCACGCATGGCGGGGCTCAGCGGCGGGGTGAGGAGTCCGGCGGCCGCCGCGGCGGCCGGCACGGCGCCGGGGGCGTGGTGGGCGACGGCCACGGCCAGGGCGGTGAGCGCGGTGAGGTGACCGGCCAGGCAGACGGGCACGACGGCGCGCAGTCCGCGCCGGTCGGCGAGGCGGCCGCGCAGGGCCGCGGTCAGGGCCTGGCCGAGGGAGTACCCGCCGACCGCCGCGCCCGCCGCGCCGGGGGTGGCGTGGCGGGACGCGACGAGCAGCAGGGTGACGCTGACCATGCCCTGCGGCAGCCGGGCGCACACGTCGGTGAACGCCAGCCGCCGCAGGGCGGGGTGGGCCAGGAGGTCCCGCGGGCCACCGGTCGCGTGTTCGGGAACGGCCACCGGCCCACCCAGCGGGGTGCGGCGGGTCAGCTGCCGGGCTTGGTGATGAGCAGTTCGGTGTTGTGGTCGCCGGTGCCGCCGAGCTTGCCGGCCGGGTCGGCGTAGGGGTCGTTGTAGGCCAGTTCCCGGTACCAGGAGGCGAGTCCGGCGTCGGAGAGGTCACCGGGTTCGGCGTCGTAGGGGGCGGCGGACTCGATGAGGGTGGTGAACAGCGACAGGGTGCCGTCGGCGTTGTCGGTGACCTCGATGATCCGGGCGTGCTGGGGGTAGTCGATGTGCGAGGCGGTGTTGACCTCCCACAGGGCCCGCTCGGGGACGGCGTGCGGGTGCGGGGTGATCTCGTTGCGGTGGGTGTGGCCGTTGACCCAGGCCAGCACGTTGGGGTAGCGCTGGAGCAGGGTGAGGAGTTCGGTGCCGGTGTGGCGGCCCTCCAGCAGGTTGAACGGGTCGGGCAGGGTGTTGCCCATGCTGGTGGAGGTGTGGTGGCTGAAGACCAGCACGAGCTGGTCGGTGGAGCCGCCGGCGATCCGGTCGCCGTCGGTGTCGTACCAGTGGCCGCTGTTGGCCTGAAGGGTGCTCTCCAGCCACTTCAGCTGGGCGGTGCCGATGGATCCGTCGGCGTCGCCGGCCCGGTTGGTGGAGTCGAGGCTGACGCCCAGCACGCCGGGGGCGATCTGGAAGGTGTAGTACAGCTGGCCGCTGGAGGCCGACGCCGCGGTGAAGCCGTGGCCGTAGGGGCCGGGGCCGGTGTGGGAGCTGTCGAGGTGGGCCTGGGCGAAACCGGCGTTGGTGAACGGCTCGCGGTGGTCGTCGGGGGTGACGTGCCGCACGGGGCCGCCGTCGATGAGCTTGACCAGCAGGCCGAGCGCGGCCACCGGGTCGCCGTTCTCCAGGGCGGCGGCGAGCTTGGCGGCGTCGGCGTCGTCGAGGCCCTCCAGCTTCAGGCCGCCGGTGTAGACGGAGTTGAGCAGCGTCACGTCCGGCAGGGTGCCCATGATGCTGTCGTCGTGGTTGCCGGCGGTGACGTACCAGGGCACGGTCAGGCCGGGCGCGGTGAACGGCTTGATCGCGGCGGTCAGGAAGCCGGGGATCTCCGGGAAGCCGGCCTGCTTGTAGGCGTCGGAGACCGCGTCCTCGGGGTTCCAGTACGTGGTGGAACCGGAGTTGGCGACGCCCTCGTAGGCGGTCGGGTCGCCGGTGGTGGGTGTGACGGTGCCACCGCTCATCACGGTGAGGTACCAGTCGAGTTCGGCGTTCTCATGGTTGTCGGTGTTGTCACCGGTGGCGATGACCATGGAGAACGGCAGGCCCGTCCAGGGGCCACCGGACAGCGAGTTGACCCGCTCGACGAGCGAGGAGGCGCCACGGACGGTCAGCACGTCGTGCGGCCGGTAGGCGGAGTCGATGTACTGGGCCAGGTACTCGAAGCGGACCGGCGACTCGGTGTCGGCCAGGTGCAGGTCGGTGAACTGGACGAAGCTGGCGAGTCCGGTGCGCCGTGCGTCGCGGCCGGAGCCGGCGGCGGCCAGTTCGGTGCGGGTGACCAGCGGCCAGCCGGGTCCGGCGGTGAGCTTCTGGTAGCCGCTGCCGCCCGAGGGGGTGGCGACCTTCTCCAGGGTGGTGCCGGTGACACGCACCGCGCGGGCGGCGGTGGCGGCGAGCGCCCGGTCCCGGGCGGCGGCCGACGCGTAGGGCGCGTTGGCGAGCGTCAGCGCGGCGGTCGCGGCGGCGGCGCCGGCGACGAACTGGCGTCTGCTGTAGGAGGGCATGCCGTGAACTCCTGACGGTCGGGCAGCGGATCGGCGGGTGCGCGGGACCGGCGCTCCTACCGGTAGGTAACACCGTGTCCGCCAGCATCATGGCCCACGATGGCCCTGACGTGAACATGCCGTAGCCAACGGGTTCAGGGCCGGGCGCGGACCGCGCCGGCGGCGGGAGGGCACGGCGCCGGCGGAAAACCGGTGGCGCCGCGGGGGCGGGCGGCGGCTAGCATCCGCCGGGTGCTCCCCACCCCCGCGGCCGCGCCGTGAACCTCTCCCACCTCCTGCCGGACGTCCGGCCGTTGCGGACCTCCCCGGTCCTGCGCCGGCTGCTGGCCGGGCGGACGCTGTCGACGCTGGGCAGTTCCATGACGATGGTCGCGGTGATGTACCAGATGTGGTCCGCGACCGGCAGCACGGTGTGGACCGGCTCGGTCGGCCTGGCCCAGGCGGTACCGCTGGTCGGCCTCGGGCTGTTCGCCGGCGCCCTGGTCGACCGCGGCGACCGGCGCCGCATCTACCTGGCGGCGACCGCCGCGCAGGCGCTGTGCTCCGCGCTGCTGGCGGTGCAGGGTTTCACCGGCGGGGTACCGGTCGTCGTGGTGCTGGCCCTGGTGGCCGCGCAGTCCGGCTGCGCGGCGGTCGCCGGCCCGGCCGCCTCGACGTTCTTCCCGCGCCTGCTGCCGAAGGACCAGGTCGGCGCGGCGCTGGCGCTCCTGCAGACCACGATGCACACGATGCTGTTGGTGGGCCCGGCGCTGGGCGGGCTGGTGCTCGGCCGGTTCGGGGTGGGCGGCTGCTACCTGGTGGACGCGGTGAGCTACTGCTGCGGGCTGCTCGGCGCGTCCGGGCTGCCGCCGATGCCGCCGATGCCGCCGCGGCAGGGTCCGTCGCGGCCGGGGCCTGGCGGGGTGCTGGACGGGCTGCGGTTCCTCGTCGCCGACCGCGTGGTGCGCGGTGCGCTGGTCACCGACCTGGCGGCCACCGTGCTGTCGATGCCGATGAGCCTGTTCCCGCTGGTCAACGCCGAGCGCTTCGGGGGTGACCCGCGCACACTGGGGCTGTTCCTGTCGGCGTTCTCCATCGGCGGGGTCACCGCCTCGCTGGCCTCGGGGGTACTGACCCGGCTCGCCCGGCCCGGGCTGTGCATGCTGTGCGGTGCGGGCTGCTGGGGGCTGGCGCTGACGGCGTTCGGGCTGCTGCACCAGCCCTGGGCGGGACTCGGGTGCCTGGTCGTGGGCGGCGCGGCGGACACCCTCTCGGTGGTCTCCCGCTCCACGATCGTGCAGACCGCCACCCCCGACGCGCTGCTGGGCCGGGTGGCCGCCGCCGAGCTCATCGTCGGACAGGCCGGTCCCGGGCTCGGCAACCTGCGCGGCGGTCTGGTGGCCGGCTGGACGTCGGGGACCACCGCACTGGTCAGCGGCGGCGTGATGTGCGTGCTGGCGGTCCTGGCGGTGGCCGGCACGACCCCGCAGCTGCGCGCCGCCGGCGTCGGCCCCCCGGCCGGGGAGACGGCGCCGGCGGTGTGACGCGCCCGCCGGGCGGCCGCGTCAGGCGGGCTGCGGCTCGTTCAGCCGCACCGGCATCAGCAGCACGCTGCGGCCGTCGCCGCCGGCCGGCGACCAGGTCAGCGGTGCGGTGGGACCGGCGTACTCCAGGACGAGGTCGCCGCCGCCCAGGGCGTTCAGCGTCTCCGCGAGGAAGTCCCGGTTGACGGCGACCAGTCCGGCGGCGGACGGGACCGCGGGGGCCGGCACCACGCGCAGCCGGTCCCCCGGTCCGGCCTCCAGCAGCGTCAGCACGGCCTCGTGCTCGGCGCTGTGGAACGGGTGGTCCGCCATGCCGGAACGCAGCGCGCCGGCGCCGGCGGTGAGCCGCCGGGAGCCGGGGACCTCCATCAGGCGGCGGTGATCGGGGAAGTCGTGCTCCAGGCACTCCCCCGCCACCGTGCGCCCGGCCGCCCGGGCCTCGGCCCGGCCGCCGCCGAGGGTCAGCACCGCCTCGCCGTCCCGTGGCAGCAGCGCCCGCACGGCGTCGGCCAGGGCGGCCGGCACGAGCGCGCGCACCGGGGCCGGGACGGTCGCGCCGGCCACCGGGGCCACCGCCAGGCGGTAGCGGTCGGTGGCCACCAGGGTCAGACCGTGCGGTCCGGCGTCGAACAGCAGCCCGCCCAGCACCGGGAGTCCCGGGTCGCGGCTGACGGCGAAGCGCACGGCGTCGAGGGCCGCGGACAGCGCGCCGGCGGGGGCTGCCAGGCTCACCGGGCCGGCCGGGAGGGTGGGAGCGTTCATCGGGGTCTCCTTACGGGCGATCATGGCTCGGACCGCGGAGAACTCCAGACGGGCACCGGTCAGTGCCGACTCCAGGCGGCGCAGGTGCGCGGCCAGCAGGTCGTCCACCAGGGCGCCGTCCGCGCCGGACCAGCCGGCCAGCACCATCCGCAGGTCGGCGAGCGGCAGCCCGGCCCGGCGCAGGGCGGCCAGCAGCGCCGCCTCCCGCACCTGGGCCACGGAGTACCGGCGGTACCCCGTGTCCGGGTCCACCCACGCGGGCACCAGCACGCCGGCCCCGTCGTAGAAGCGGAGCGCGCTGACGCTCAGCCCGCTCTCCCGTGCCGTCTCACCGATGCCGCGCAGGTTGTTCTCCACGCCGTTCACCGTGCCGTCTTGACCTGGTCGAGGGTCAAGGCGGCCGGGCCGGACGGTGGTTGCGGGCGGGGCCGCCGGGGCCGGGGGCGGTGTCGGAGGGCGGGTGTAGGGTCTCGTGACATGATCGCTACTTTCAGTGACGCCTTCGGCAGGGTCGTCGCGCCGCACGGGGCGTGGGCGGCACAGCAGTTGGAGTTGTTCACCGGCTTCCTCCCCGACGGTGAGTGGAGCGCCGACCTGGCGGCGTGCCGGTTCCGGCAGGGCGGCGCGGACCTGCGCATCGGTCTGCTGGGCACGTTCAGCGAGGCCGACGCGTCATGGCTGTGGGGCTGGGCCAACCCGGGGTTCCAGGGCGCCCGGGTGACAGCGGGGGCGGCGCGGCTGCGGGAGCTGGGGCGGCGCGAGGAGGTGCCGGAGCTGGCCTCGGAGATGGTGCGGCTCGGCGGCTTCCCCGCCCCGCGCTGGGCGGCGGAGAAGCTGGCGTTCGCGGCGATGTGCCTGCTGGGGGCACCCGGTTACGTCGGGGTGCGGGCCGGGCCGGGGTCGCTGGCCTACCTGGTGGCGGACGACCCGGCGGTGCCGCGCGCCGCGCCGGAGGCGGTCTCGCTGCCGCGGGTGCTCATGCGCGGCAGCGAGCTGCTGGGCGCCCCTGGCCGGCCCGTGGTGGCCGGCTACTTCGAGCACCACGGCCTCCCCTGCCACCAGGGCGAACGCTCCATCAGCGCGGCGCTGCCGTCCGGTTCGACCGCGCAGGTCTCCTTCGACGACGTGGGGCGGATCGCCTCCGTGCAGGTGGTGGCGGCCGGCTCCCCGGGGTGACGGGCGGCGGCCCCGGGTGCCCGCGGCGGTCCCCCGGACGGGGGCCGTCACGCGGCCGGGGGCGCCGGCGGCAGGGCTGCGAGCCGGGCGGCGGTGTAGCGGGCCATGGCGTGCGGCAGCCGGGCGCCGTGCGCGGCGGCGGCGGCCGCGGAGACGGTCTCCAGGGTCCGCGCGGTGCGCAGCGCGGCCTCGCGCAGCGCGTCCGGCTCCAGCGGCGCGAGGGTCCCGCCGATGCCGGGCGGCAGGTCGTGCGGGTCGTGGTCGAGCACCTGTGAGAGGCCGAACGCCGGGTAGCGAGCGCCGCGTCCGGCCGCCCACAGGGTCCAGACGCGGTCGCGGGCCTCCTCCAGCCGGGCGTGCGCCTCCCACAGCGAGCCGCGCCGCAGGTACTTGGCCAGGTCGGTCAGCGCCGCCCAGCCCAGGAAGGCCCATGCGCGCACCGTGCCGGCGTCCACCACGTCGGCGCCCGGGGTGAACGGCCGCGCCAGCTGCCCGTCGCGGTCCAGCAGCGCGAGTTCGTCGGGCGCGCGGCCGGGCCGGGCGGCGGCGGGCATGACGACGAGGTCGAGCTGGGCATCGTCGGTGAACTGCACGAACAGCCGCCGCATCGGGTGGGCGCCCGGCCAGTGCTGCACCAGGGTCTCGACGCGTTCCCCGAGGTCGTGGCCGGCCAGTTCACCGGTGACCTGCTCCACGAGGCCGTCGGCCACACCGATCCCGGCGTCCACGTCGGAGAGCCGGTCGGCGGCGCCGCGTGCCAGCGAGCAGGACAGCGCCGGCCACCGTACACGGCCGTCCGCCTCGCAGAAGTCCATCAGACGCGACAGGACGCGGCGCTGGGCCGCGAGTTCGTCCGGCAGCGCGTCGATCCACACCCGTCCGGCGGCCACGTCCCGCCCCTTCCGCTCGCCCGGTTCCGCCGCTCATCATCCGCCGTGCCGGGAGGGGGCGGCAAGCGGAAACCGGGAAGGGAGAGGCGGGCGGGCGCACGCAGTGGCGGACCGGGGGCGGCGCGCGGATCGGGGCGCCGGGCCGGACCCGGTGCCGGCGCAGCGGTCGCCCGCCGGGGCTACGTGCCGGTCGCGCGGTCGTCCGGGGGGCGGTGGCGGCCGGAGAGGGCACCGGTGGGGTGGGAGGTCACCCGGCGCGGTGGGGTGGTGTGGTCGGCGGTGCCGAAGACCTCGTGCGCGCCGACCAGGTCGAACAGCCCGCGCGGCTGGCCGGCGAGGCCGACGAGGGCGAGCGCCATGCCGGTGCGCTGGAGCCGCAGCCGCAGGCGCAGCAGCAGGTTGAGCCCGGAGGAGTCCATGAAGGAGACCTCGGAGACGTCGAGCAGCACACTGGTGCAGCCGGGCGGCACCTCCAGCGCGGCGTCCAGCCGTGGGCAGCTGTCGAGGTCCATCTCGCCGGCGACCCGCAGCACGTACTGGCAACCACGCCGGTCGGTCGTCACTCCCAAGGAGTGCGGCATCTTCTCCCCCTTCCCTTGGGGGTGGGGCCCGGAGCGTCCTGAGCGCGGCCGGGAGGCGTTCGGTCGCGTCGCACACGGCCCGCCTCGCCGCGCAACCGCGATCTCTACGGCTGGACAGCCGGACGCCGGACCGGACCGGTCCTCGAACCACCATCCCACAGCCGACGCGGCGCGCGCCAGGGCACGTCGGGGCCCCACCGGCGCCCTCCGGCCCTGCGTGGCGGCGCTGCCGGACCGTCCTGACCGGGGCGGGGGGCGGCTCGGGCGGCCGGCGCACCGGGGGCGGGGAAGTGGTGTGCCTCACGGCGCGTTCCCCGCCCCGCGCGCCCCTGCCGCCCCCTACGGTTCCAGGGCTGAACGACGTCGTACGGGGTTGACGTCTTCGTGCCGTGCGGACGGGGGATCGTGTCGTATACGGCACGAAAACGGGGCGCCGGTGGCGGACGGGGAGCGGGGCCGGGCGGACGGACGCTCCCCGGGACGTGCCGGACGGAGGGTCACACGGGCCGGGCGGGGGCGCCAGTCCGGCGCGGCCGATCGGATGAGCGTTCCACGGGCCCGATTCCTCCTTCCGCAAGAGGGTAAGCAGCCTTTTGTGCTCCATTCGGAGGACTGTCGTCGTTGTGCGCGACCGGGCGTACGGGCGGCAGCGATCGAGTCTGGGAGTCCGCCGTGCGCGCCACTGCCATGCGTCCGCGACCGTCCGCCGCCCCCGGGAGGCGGACCGCCGCCCCGGCCGGCCGCCGGCACGACGACACGCCCGATACCGAGGCGGCCTTCGTGCGGCTGGCGGCCCTGGCGGCCGGAGCGGAGCGGACCGCGTTGCGCGGCGAGGTCATCGAGCGGTGGATACCGGTGGCCGAACGGCTCTCCACCCGGTTCCGCGACCGCGGCGAGGAGGCCGAGGACCTGCGGCAGGTGGCGGTGGTCGGGCTGATCAAGGCGGTGGACCGCTTCGACCCCGGCAAGGGCGTGTCGTTCCTGAGCTTCGCGGTGCCGACGGTGACCGGGGAGATCAAGCGGCACTTCCGGGACCACCTGTGGGGGCTGCACGTGCCGCGCCGGGTGCAGGAGCTGCGGTCCCGGGTACGGGCGGCCTGCCAGGAGCTGGCGGTGTCGGTGGACGACCGGGGGCCGCGGATCGCGGACGTGGCGCGGCACACCGGGCTGGCGGAGGAGGACGTGCTGCTCGGTCTGGAGGCGCTGCACAGCTACTCGACGCTGTCGCTGGACCTCACGCCGCCGGGGTCGGAGGGCCACTCGCTGCTGGAGACCCTCGGGCGGCCGGACGAGCGGATCGACCTGGTGCTGGACCGGGAGGCCGCCAAGCCCTGCCTGCGCTGCCTGCCGGAGCGCGAGCGGGCGATCCTGTACCTGCGCTACTTCCGGGGGCTGACCCAGGTGCAGATCGCCGAACGCCTCGGGCTGTCGCAGATGCACGTCTCACGGCTGCTGAGCAGCACCTGCGCGAAGCTGCGGGCGCAGGCCGACGGCTGAGCGCCCCGGCCGGGCCGGGCCTGTCCTAGGCTGGCGCCCGTGACACCGGAGGCGCTGGCGGAACTGACCCGGCTGCGGCGGGCACGCGACCTGATGGACCGCGGCTACGCCGCGCCGCTGGACGTGCCCGCGCTCGCCCGGTCCGCGTTCATGTCCCCGGCGCACTTCTCCCGGCGTTTCCGCGCGGTCTACGGCGAGACCCCGTACGCCTATCTGATGACCCGGCGCATCGAGCGGGCGAAGGCGCTGCTGCGGCGCGGGGACCTGTCGGTGACCGAGGTGTGCGTGACGGTGGGCTGCACGTCGCTGGGGTCGTTCAGCAGCCGGTTCACCGAACTGGTGGGGATGACGCCGAGCGCCTACCGGGCCGCCGACCACAGCGCCGGGCGGTCGGTGCCGGCCTGCGTGGCGAAGGCCGGGGGGCGGCCGTCGCGCGGGGGCGGCGGACCGAGCAGGAACGGAGAAGCGCGGTCGGCCGGTCCCGCCTAGCGTGATCGGTATGGACATCACACTTTCCCACTGCTTCATCACCGTGCACGAGCCCGACGCGGCGCTGGCGTTCTACCGGGACGCGCTCGGACTGCGCGTCGCCAACGACGTGGCCAACGAGGGTTTCCGCTGGGTGACGCTGGCCTCGCCGGCCCAGCCGGGTGTCGAGATCGTGCTGGCCCAGCCGCACGGCGGACGCCCGGCCGCCGACGGGGACGCGTTGCTGGAGCTGCTCACCAAGGGGTCGCTGCCGGGCGTGGTCTTCCGCGCCGACGACGTGGACGCGGTCTTCGAGCAGGTGCGCGACACCGGCGCCGAGGTGCTCCAGGAGCCGGTCGACCAGCCCTGGGGCGTGCGCGACTGCGCCTTCCGCGACCCCTCGGGCAACATGGTCCGCATCTCCCAGGCGCCGAAGGGCTGACCCCCGGCACCCCCGGCCCGGGCCCCGTCTCCCCACCGCGGGGCCCGGACCGCCGCGGTGCCAGGACCCCCGCCGCGCACCGGGCCGCCCCCGCCCGGCGACGAGCACCACTCCCCCGCCGTCACACCCTCCGCAGCGCCCCCGGGCGCGTCCCCGCCGGGAACGCCGTGAACTCCGCGCCGATCGTGCCGTCGCCCGGCGGCAGCGGGCGGCCCAGCAGTATGGCGGCCGGAGAGGTGCCGGAGCGGCCCGCGGCGGTGGTCACCGCGGCGGTGACGTGCCGCACGGTCGCCCGGGCGAAGTCGTAGAGGCGCGGCGGAGCAGCGTCCCGGAAGGCGCCGGGGGCGTGGCGGGCGACGGAGTCGAGCAGCGCGGCCCCGGCGCCGACGAGCGGAGCGGGCAGGTAGACGACGTGCCGGTGGTGCAGGATCGCCGAGACCGCCGCCTCCTGCGTCAGCAGTGCCTCGGCGGGCCCGGCGACCGCACCGCAGCGCAGCCGGTGGGCGAGCGCCGCGTCGACCAGCGGCCCGGCGGCGCACGGCACGAGCACGTCGAAGGGGCGGGCCTGCCAGTCGTCGGACGGTTCGCAGCCGGGCACCCGCACCGCCGGGCGGATGTCGTGCGTCACGACGCGGGCGCCGGCCTCGGCGAGCCGGGCGGCGACCACGGCCCCGACCTTGCCCACGCCGTGCACCACGACCCGCAGTCCGTGCGCGGAGCCGCCCGCCCACGCCTCGACGGCGCCGACCACGCCGTGCGCGGTGGCCGTGCTGGGGTCGGCCCGGTGGCGGGCGGTGTCCAGCACGTGGGGGGTCAGCGCGGACAGCTCCCGCATGGCGGCGGCGGTCACTCCGGTGCCGGGGGCCACCAGCAGGTCGCCCCGGGCGCGGTCCAGCAGCTGGGCGACGGTGCGCAGGGTGCCGCGGTCGCCCGGTTCCGCGCCGGCGACCACGACGGCGGCGCCGCGGAAACCGGTGCGGTGCACCTCGTGCCCGACGCGGGCCTCGTGGGCGAGGCGGCGGGCGAGCCGCCGGGCCTCGGCGTCGTTGACACGTCCTGCGCACCAGCGCAGCGGACCGTGTGCGGGCAGGTCCCGGCGGGCCGGGTCGGGGCGGGTGACGGCCAGGTGGAGGGTGGTGCCGCCGGGTCCGGTGAAGCGGCGGGTGCGGATCGCCCCGTCGGGGACGGGCCGCCCGCTCACCGCCGTTCCGCCGGGACGGGCCGTGCGGGTCCCAGGGGCGCCGGGCCGGTGGCGGCACGCGGGGCCCGGCCGGACGGGGACGGGTGCGGCCGGCCGGACGGCACGCCCCGGTGGTGGTCCACCCGTCCGCCGGTCCGGCCCGCCGCTCCTGTCCCCTGCGCCACCCTGGCCTCCCCGTCGTGCTGGTCGGATCATGTGGACTTCACCTTTCTTTCCAGGCCGTACGCCCGGGAACACCGCCGGCACCGGTGCACGGGGGCGCGGCCGGTGTGGCCGGGCCACCCGCGCGCCCGCGCCCGTGCCGCGCGGACGCGCACCCGACGGCGCGTCCCGGCGCACGCGACGCTCCTCTCCCGGCGCGCGGCGGCGTGACGCGCCGGACCGGCACGGCAGCCGACCGCCGGGCACCCGATCCGCGATGATCCACAGGGCGCGCATCACCGTGAACGCCGCATACCGCCACGGACGACGGCGTTGTGCCGCGTTCCGGTCCGCGTCGCGGTGCGCCGGGGCCGTCCGGCCGGGGCGGCCGCCGGCGAAAGGCAGCATCCGTGACCGTTCCGCGCCGCTCCCAGGGCGGCTCCGCCGCCCGCGCCGACGGTGACCCGCCCGGCGGGTCCACCGGGCCGGACCCCAGACGGTGGCGGGCGCTGGCGGTGTGTCTGGTGGCCGGGTTCATGACGCTGCTGGACGTCAGCATCGTCAATGTCGCGCTGCCGTCCATCCGTTCGGGGCTCCACACCTCGGACAGCGCCCTGCAGTGGGTGCTGTCGGGGTACGCGCTGACGTTCGGTCTGGTGCTGGTGCCGGCCGGGCGGCTGGGGGACGCGCGCAGCAGGCGGGCGGTGTTCATGACGGGGCTGGCGCTGTTCACCGCGTTCAGCGCGCTGGCGGGGGCGGCGCGCGGGGAGGCGTGGCTGGTGGGCGCGCGGCTGTTGCAGGGGGTGGCCGGCGGAGTGCTGGTGCCGCAGAACTCCGGCTTCATCCAGCAGTTGTTCCGCGGTCCCGAACGCGGCCGGGCGTTCGGGCTGCTGGGGGCGACCATCGGGCTGTCGACGGCGGTGGGGCCGCTGCTGGGCGGGCTGCTGATCCAGGCGTTCGGAACGGCCGACGGCTGGCGGTGGGTCTTCTACGTCAACCTGCCGATCGGCCTGGTGGCGCTGCCGCTGGCCCGGCGGCTGCTGCCCGGTCCGCCGCCGGCCGCGCGCCCGGCGGTACGCGGCGACTTCGACCCGGTCGGGGTGCTGCTGCTGGGGCTGTCCACGGTGCTCCTGCTGCTGCCGTTCGTCCAGGAGCAGCAGTGGCCGGGCCGCGGCAAGTGGCTGCTGCTGGTGGGCGCCGCGGTGTCGCTGGCCGCGTTCACGCTGTGGGAGCGGCGGTACGGACGGCACGGCGAACCGGTGGTCAACCTCGTGCTGTTCCGGGCGCGTTCGTACAGTCTGGGGGTGGGGATGTCGCTGGTGTACTTCGGCGGCTTCACCGCGATCTTCTTCATCTTCACGCTGTACCTGCAGAGCGGGCTGGGGTATTCGCCGCTGGAGGCGGGGCTGGCGATCACGCCGTTCGCGCTGGGGTCGGGGGTGGCGGCCGCGGTCGGCGGGCGGGTGGTGCACCGGGTGGGACGCCCGCTGGTGCTGGCGGGGCTGGTCATGGTGGTGATCGGGCTGCTGGGTTCCGCCCTGGCGGTGCACGCCGCGGACGGCTCGTCGACCGGCTGGCTGACGGCGGCGCCGCTGCTGTTCGCCGGGGTCGGCAGCGGGCTGGTGATCTCCCCGAACCAGACGCTGACGCTGCGCGAGGTGGACGTGGCCCGGGCCGGCAGCGCGGGCGGGGTGCTCCAGACCGCTCAGCGCATCGGCTCGGCGGTCGGCATCGCGGCGGTCGGCTCGGTCTTCTTCTCGCACGTCGCGGCCCACCGCGGCGACTGGTCCGGAGCGTTCCAGGAGGGCGTGGCGGTCGCCTGCGCGTTCGTGCTGGCCGCGCTGGCGGTCGCCGCCACCGATGTCGCCGGCACCCGCGGGCGGCGCGGGCGCTGACGTCGGGGCCGGTCCGGCGGCCCGTCAGGCGCGGGTGCCGGGCGGGATGGCCCGGGGCAGCGGGGCGGCGCGGTGGCGGGTGGTGCGGTGCAGGACGGCGGTGGTCAGCAGGGTGCCGGTCCAGCAGGCGGCGAACGCCCAGACCACGCCGAGCCCGCAGCCGCGCACGGCGGCGACCAGGAGTACGGCGGACGCCGCACCGAGCACCAGCGCCAGCAGGGCCAGCGGACGGTGGCCCAGGGCCCGCAGCCGCAGCAGCGGGCCGGGGGTCATCTCCCGCAGCCGCCGGTCCAGTCCGGCGGCCTCCAGCCGCAGCCGGTCCTCGATCGCCTTCAGGGCCCGCCGTTCGCCCTGGGTCAGTTCGTACGGTTCCACCTCACGCCTCCCGGATCGCGGCCCGCCGCCGACGGGTCCTGCCAACTCGCCCGCGCCGCCCGGGGTTCGCGCGGTGCGGCCCTCCCGCCCCGCCCCGGACGCCGCGGGTGCGCCGCGCCCCCGCCGCGTGCCCGGGGGCGGCACCGGAGCGCAGGCGGCCTCGGCGTTCGGCGGGGGTTGGGCGTCCCGGCGACGTGCCGGACGGCTGCTCTACGCCTACCCGTACGGCACCGGGCCATGCGCCGGCCCCCGCCCCGCCCGCCACCGCTGGGGACGGGTGGTGGGCGGGGCGGGGGCCGCCGGTCGGCCGGGACTCACCGGGGGACGCTAGTTCTCGCTCAGGATGATGTGGGGTTCGAGGTGGATCTCGTCGGGCCGGCCGGGCGCGGCGCGCGGCGGGGCGGACGGGGTCTCGGGCCGGGACGGAGTGCCCGGGGCGGTTCCGCGTTCGATGGGCGGGGGCGCGGCACCGAGCCGTTGTGGCGTGGGCGTCCCACGGTCCATGACTGCTCCTTCCTCACGTCATCCGGGTGACGCTCTGTGCGTTTTGCCGGATTTACACCACTGTGAATGCTAGGGGACTTGGGCGGTCACCGCGCCCGGGAGCCCGGCGGCCCGGGCCGGAAGGACCGTGCGACCGCGTTCGGAGGGGCGCGGGGACGCCGGCCGCGTTGCGCCGTCCGGATGACCGGCCTCGCGGACCGTGCGAGGGGGACCTGCCGCCCGGGCAGGACGGGGCCGGAGCGAGACGGGTGCCGCTCAGGCGCCGGGCCCGCGTTCCCGTTCGGAGCGCCGCACCAGCAGCACCGGGATCAGCAGCCAGCACAGCGCGAACCACGCCATGACGGCGCCGGTGACGGCATAGGCCAGGTCCGAGCCGGTGGCGACGTGCAGCAGCAGCATCAGGGACGCGCCGACGGTCAGCGCCAGCAGCACCAGGCCGGTCACGATCAGCCGCGCCCCGGCCGCCACCAGCCGGGGTTTGACCCCGCGGCCCTCCAGGTAGCGGTGGAGGACGACGGGGGCGATCAGCGCGCCGGTGGCCAGCGCGCCGAGCACCACGGTGACCACGTACAGGCCCTTGTCGAACGGGCCGAGCCGGGCGAAGCGGTCGGTGAAGGCCACGCTGAGGAGGAAACCGAAGAGGATCTGCGCCCCGGTCTGGGTGACCCGGACCTCCTGGAGCATCTCCGTCCACCGCCGGTCGGCGCGCTCCTCGGCGGTCTCGCGGCGGCCGGAGCCCGACGGGTCCCCCGGGGGGTGGCGTCCCGCGGCGTCACCGTCCACCGGGCTCCTCCCGCCCGGCCCCCTCGCGCCGGGGTGCCGCCGGCCCGCCGGTCAGTGGCCACCGCCGAAGAGCCCGGCCGGCAGCCGGAAGGGGGGCGGGAGCACGGTGGCCACCGCCTGGCCCACCGGGGAGAAGACCTCCGCGATCGTCCGGAACACGACGCACCCGCCTCTCGCGGGGACTCCCGCCCCGGCCGGCCCGGCGCGCGGGGCTCCCGCCCACCGGCCAGCGTGCGCCGGCGGGCGGGTTTCCGCGATCCGCGCGGCGCCGGTCAGTGCCCGCTCGCGGCCACCGCCCGGGCGAGTTCGCCGGCGATGTCCCGCTCCACGCCGGCCTTGTCCAGGCCGGCGCCGGTCAGCGGGCCGGCTCCGTCCTCGTGCTCCACCAGGGCGAGCAGGACGTGCTCGGTGCCGACGTAGTTGTGACCCAGGCGCAGGGCCTCACGGTAGGTCAGCTCCAGCACCTTGCGGGACGCGGCGTCGTAGGGGACGAGCTCGGGCGGCTCCTCGGCCTCGGCGGGCAGGGTGGCGGTGACGGCCTCGCGCAGGGCGTCGCCGCCGCCGGTGCGGGCCGCCAGGACGCGGGCGGCGATGCCGTCGGGTTCGGAGAGCAGGCCCAGCAGCAGGTGGCCGGGCACGACCTCGGCGGTCCGGGCGGCACGCGCGATGTTGTGCGAGGCCATGACCACGTTGCGGGCCCGCGGGGTGAAGCGGGCGAAGCCCTGGCGGGGGTCGGGGTCGGAGGGCTCCCCGGGGTCCTTGGGCACGAAGCGCTTCTGGGCGGCCTGCCGGGTCACGCCCATGCTGCGGCCGATGTCGGCCCAGGAGGCCCCGGAGCGGCGGGCCTGGTCGACGAAGTGGCCGATCAGGTGGTCGGAGGTCTCCCCGAGGTGTTCGGCGGCGACGACGGCGCCGGAGAGCTGGTCGAGGACGCCGTCGTGGTTCTGCTTGATGGCGTCGATGAGGTCGTCGAGACGAATCGGGTTCGTCGAGCGGGTGGGTTCCGTCATGATGTCAACGTTAGGTTGACAGTTGTCCACTGTCAACCCACCGTTGACACCACTTGTGGAAAACGGGGCCCCGGCCGGCGGGCGGCCGGTCTACGCTGCCCGGCATGGACTACGACCTGCCCGACTACGCCACGGTGACCCCGGACGAGCTGGCCGCCGCCTGCACCGCGGCCATGGGCCGCTGCGACGCGGCGCTGGCCGCTGTCGCCGCCGTGCCGGCCGCCGAACGCGACCTGGCCAACACCCTGCTGGCCCTGGAGGCGGCCGAGGAGGAGATCGTCGCCGCCGCGTCCGGCTGGGCCTTCCTCGCGCACACCGCGCCGGACGACGCACTGCGCGAGGCGGCCCGCACCTGGGAGGAACGGCTGGGCAAGTACCAGGTCGGGCTGGACTTCCACGAGGAACGACACCGCGCCGTCACGGAGTTCGCGGCCACGGACGCCGCCGCCGAACTCACCGGCGAGGAGGCCCGGCTGCTGGAGCACACCCTGCGCGACCAGCGGCGCAGCGGCATGCACCTGCCCGCGGGCGACCGGGCGCGGCTGCGGGAGCTGTTCGACGAACTCGTCGAGCTGGAAACCCGGTTCCAGGAGGCGCTCGGCGACTGGGACGACGGCATCGAGGTGACCGCGGCCGATCTGGAGGGCCTGCCCGCGTCGTTCGCCGACGGCCTGGAGCGCACCGGCGACGGGCACTACCGCGTCACGCTGGACTACCCGCAGTACGTGCCGTTCATGGCCGGCGCCCGCTCCTCACGGCTGCGGCGGGAGCTGATGCACCGCAACCAGCGCAAGGGGGGACCGGAGAACGTCACCCGGCTGGAGCGGGCGCTCGCGGTGCGCGCCGAGATCGCCGCCCTGCTGGGCCACGCCTCCTGGGCCGAGTACCGCACGCAGACGCGGATGGCCGCGCGGCCCGAGGCGGTCTCCGGCTTCCTGGACGGCCTGCGCGCGAGGGTGGCCGTCAAGGCGGCGGCCGACCTGGAGGAGTACGCGCGGGCCATGGGCACCGACGCCGTCGAGCCGTGGGACCACGCGTTCGCCCTGGAGCAGCTCAAGCGCACCGTCTACGCCGTCGACGACGCGGCGGTGGCCGAGTACTTCCCGCTGGACGCCTGTGTGGACGGCATGTTCGGCGTGATGCGCGACGTGCTGGGGGTGGAGTTCCAGGAGCTGCACGACGTGCCGGTCTGGCACCCCGACGTGCGGGTCTTCGACGTCTGCGACAGCCGCGGGGCCGACGCCGGCGTGCCGTTCGCCCGGTTCTACGCCGACCTGTTCCCGCGTCCGAACAAGTACAAGCACGCGGCGGTGTTCGGCCTCCAGCGGCGCCGGGTGCTGCCCGACGGCACCGTGCGCCGGCCGGCCGCGGCCATCGTCGCGAACTTCACCAAGCCGCAGGCGGGCCGCCCCTCGCTGCTGCGGCACTCCGAACTGACCACGCTGTTCCACGAGTTCGGCCACGTGCTGCACGCCACACTGACCCGGGCGCGGCGCGCGGCGTTCTCCGGCACCGCCACCGAGCGGGACTTCGTCGAGGCGCCGTCGCAGATGCTGGAGCACTGGTGCTGGGAGCCGGAGGTGCTCGGCCGGTTCGCCCGGCACCACGAGAGCGGGCAGCCGCTGCCGAAGGAGGTGCTGGACGGCATGATCGCCGCCAAGCGGGCCGGCTCCGGGGTGCAGACCATGCGGCAGATCTTCTTCGCCACGCTCGACCTGCGTTACCACTCGGCGGGCTTCGGCGGCGACAGCACGGCGGTGCTGCGCGAGGAACACGCCCGGCACGCGCTCACCTACCAGGAGGACACCTACTTCCAGGCCGGGTTCGGGCACCTCTTCGGCTACGACGCCGGGTACTACGGCTACCTGTGGTCGCGCGCCATCGGCGACGACATGTACACCCGCTTCGAGGCCGCCGGCCCCACCGACCCGGCCACCGGCGCCGACTACCGGCGCCTGATCCTGGAACCCGGCGGCAGCCGCGACGGCGCGGACCTGGCCCGCGGCTTCCTGGGCCGCGAGCCGGACAACACGGCGTTCCTGCGGGACCTGGGGCTGGAGTCCTCCGGCTGACGCGGGCGCAGGCGCGGGGCGCGGGGCGACCCCGCCGCCTTCCCCGGGAGCGGCGTATGCGTGGCAGGGGCAGGTCAAGGCTCGGTCAAGAGATCAACGTCCAATCGTGACCCGGTGTTCACCTGCGTGCCATGGTGGTGCGGTTCAGGGCCCGGCGTGCGCCGCCACGCGCGCCCCCCGGGCGCGGCACCGTCGAGGGAGACACCACATGAACAGGGGCACACGGTCCGACGCCGGGCGCCGGACAGTGCGCTGGGGAGGTCTGGCCGGCGCCGCGGTGCTGGTCGCCGCGGCCGCCACCGCACCGGCGTCGGCGGCCACCCCCGCCCACGGACACGGGGGCGGGGGCGTCGCGGCCACCGCGACGCCGGTCAAGCATCTGGTCGTACTGTTCGACGAGAACAACTCGTTCGACCACTACTTCGGCACCTACCCGCACGCGGCGAACACCGACGGCACGCGGTTCACCGCCTCGCCCCGCACCCCGCACGACGTCGACAACCTCGTCACCTCGGGCCGGCTGCGGAACAACCCGAACGAGTACGCCCCGCGGCGCCTGACCCCGTCCGAGGCGGTGACCTGCGACCAGAACCACGCCTACAGCCCCGAGCAGTACGCGTACGACGCCGGCAAAATGGACCAGTTCGTCCAGTCCACCGAGATCAGCAAGTGCTCGGGCGGCCTGTTCGGTGAGCCGGGCCTGTCGATGGACTACTACGACGGCAACACGGTGACCGCGCTGTGGAACTACGCGCAGCACTACACCATGTCGGACGCCTCGTTCGGCTCGGCGTACGGGCCCTCCTCCCCCGGCGCCGTCGAACTGGTCTCGGGGCAGACGCACGGGATCATCTCCACCGACCCGACGTCCAGCACCAGCAACCCCGAGCAGACCGCCACCCCGGACCCCTACACGGTCGCCTCACCGGACGCACGCGGCGTCGGCACGATGGTCAACGACCCCGACCCGGCGTTCGACGACTGCTCGGACGCCGACCACACCGCCACCAACGCGCTCGGTGAGCTGACCGGCCGCAACATCGGCGACCTGCTCAACACCAAGGGCGTCAGCTGGGGATGGTTCCAGGGCGGTTTCGCCCCCGGCACGGCCTGGGACGGCAAGGACGGCGACCACGCGAAGTGCGCCTCCGTCACGCACGCCAACGTCGTCGGCAACGCGGTCGAGGACTACAGCCCGCACCACAACCCGTTCCAGTACTACAGGTCGACCGCCAACCCGCACCACCTCGCGCCGGTCTCACTCGCGGAGGTCGGACACAACGGGCGGGCCAACCACAACTACGACCTGAGCTGGTTCGACAGGGCCGCCGCCGCCGGCAAGCTGCCCGCGGTGAGCTTCCTCAAGGCACCCGCCTACCAGGACGGCCACGCCGGCTACTCCGACCCGCTCGACGAGCAGCACTTCGTCGTCGACCAGATCAACGCGGTGGAACGCTCCCCGCAGTGGGCCGACACCGCGGTGGTCGTGGCCTACGACGACTCCGACGGCTGGTACGACCACGTCTACGCGCCGGTGACCAACGGCTCCAAGGACAGCACCCCGGCGAACGGCAGGTCCCTGGACGCGCCCGGCTGCCGGTCGGCCCCCGCCGCGGTGGGCGGCTACCAGGACCGCTGCGGCCCCGGACCGCGGCTGCCCATGGTCGTTATCTCGCCGTTCACCAGGGCGAACACCGTCAGCCACGTACCGCTGGAGCAGACCTCGATCATCCACTTCGTCGAGGACAACTGGCACACCGGCCGGGTCGGTGACGCCTCGTTCGACTCGCGGGCCCGCTCCCTGTCGGCACTGATGGATTTCCGGCACCCGGCCAACCAGCGGGTGGTGCTCAACGCCGACGGGTCGGTGGCCTCGGTCCGGCCGACGACCGCGCACGGCGACATCGAGGCGAACGACCCGACCTCCGGCGGACTCACCTTCACCGCGGACAGCGCGCGGATGTCGGCCGGCGGCGGTCTGCCCTCCGGCGTCCTCGTGGCCGGCGGCGCGGTCGTGCTTCTGGCGGCGGCCGCCACCGGGTACGCGGCCAGGCGGCGTTCGGCGGCGCGCGGCTGACGGCCGGCTCCCGCCGGGGGCGCGCGGGAGAGACGGGAGCGGTTCCGGGGCCACCGTGCTCCGGCAATGTGGAGTGGGACCGAGCGGCCCGGGCACAGGTGGTTCAGGAGGTCGATCGACATGGGTCCGCTACTTCTTGTTCTGCTTCTCGCACTGCTGCTCTTCGGCGTTGGGTTCGCCGTCAAAATCCTCTGGTGGGTGGCGGTCGTCGTCTTCGTCGTCTGGCTGCTGGGATTCGTGATGCGGTCGGGCGGTGGCGCCGGCCGGGGGCGCTGGTACCGGTGGTGAGCAGGGTTGTCCCTGCTGCTCCTGCGGTCAGGGCCGGTCCCCGGCCCGGTCGGTGAGGGCCTGCCGGGGTTCCGGCGCACGTATGGGCGGCATTCCCGTGACGGGAATGCCGCCCGTCGTCGTGACGCCCCCGCGTTGCCGCCTCCGGCCCGCCGGGCACCTGCGGGCCTTTGCCGTTTCCTACGGCCCGCACGGGGCACGCGTGGTGATGTGACGTCAATTCCGGCGGCACCCGCGACGCCCGCCGACGCGGAATCCGGCGGAGCAGAACAAGGAGTTGGACGGCCATGGCCGACACCACATCGCACCGCACCGGCGACCCGCACGCCGCGGCCCCGCGCGGCCGCACCGCGCGGTGGGTCCGCCCGCTCGGCTGGATCGGCCTGGTGGTGGGTTTCCTGCTGCTGGTCGAGGCGCTGAGCAAACTGACGGCCTCCAGCGGCCAGACCGCGCCGGCACGGACGCTGGAGATCGTGCTGGCGATCGCCTCGGTGACCCTGATCGCCCAGAGCGCCGGCGGCCTGCGCCCCGGCCGCCGCCACCACACCCCGCAGCACTGACCGTCCCCGCCACGGCACCCTCCGGCCACCGCACCGGGCGGCACCGACCCGCCGGCCACCGCACCCGCGCCCGCACCCGGCCGGCCCGCGCCGGCGCCCCCGCCCGGTCACCCGCGGCGTCCGCCCGGTCACCGCACGCCGACCGGGGGCGGGTGGTCGCACGATCGGGACGTACCGTTCCGAATCACCGGGGCGGTACGGGGTAGCCGGGAGGCATGAGGGTACTGAGCGAAGAACAGATCGCCGTGACCCGCGACTACCTGGTCGGGATCGTTCCGGCGGTGATCGGCGTCATCGTCGTGATCGGCCTGATCTGGGCGGTGGTGTACGGACGCCGTCGCCGTGCACAGGAGCCGCCCGCGTCGCAGCGGCCGCAGCCGAGGGCCGGGGCCTGGCAGATCCGCCAGGAACTGGGCCGGCCCACCGCGCCGGACCACGGCCCCGGCCACCAGGACGGTGCGGAACCCGTCGAGTACGAGCAGGCCACCCGGGAACCCGAGGAGATCGAGCACTCCTCGCACAAGAACCGCCTGCGACCCCAGCAGATCCGCACCTACCAGGGCCCGCGCACCTGACGCCGGAGCGCGGCGGAGCCCGTTTCCCGCTCCGCCGCGCTCCGTGCCGCGCCGCTCACGGACGGGCACCGCGGGCCCGGGCGTCCGCACGCCGTCCGGGCCCGCGCCGTGTGGCGTGGCGGGGTGCGGGCACGAACGAGGAGGTCTCATGTCCGAGCAGGAACGCCCCGGTGAGGAAGCGGCCGGGGACGAGGTCTACCAGCCGCAGCCGGACGAGGAGGTCACCGACGACTCCGGGGTGCTGGACCCGCAGGACACGCTGGATGACCGCGGGGTGGACCCGGCACTGGACGAGGGCTACTCACCGCCGGAGAAACCGCTGGGCGTCGGCCGGGAACGCGGCGGCACCCGGGAGCCGGACGGCGGCACGCTGGAGCACCGGCTGGAGGCCGAGGAGCCCGACGAGGAGCCCGATCCGCGCCGGGCGGACACGGCGACGCGCTCCGGACGACTGATCGGCTCGCCCTCGGACGACGTCACCGCCACCGACGCCGGGATCGCCGGCGGCGCGGCCTCCGCTGAGGAGGCGGCGATGCACCTGCGCGACGAGGACGGGGAACCCCGGCCCCCGGGCGACGAGACCTGACCGGCACCGGAGACCACCGCGCACCGGCGCCCCCGCCCCGGGACGAGTGGCCTCCGCACGCGGGCCCGCACCGGCCGCCCCGGGCCGGCCGTGCACCGCGCCCGGGTACCGGCCACCGCACGAGACCGCACCACCCCGACCCGGCCGTCAGCGGCCGGGCCGGGTCGTTCCGCCGGGGGCCTCCCGCGGATCGGGGGTGCCGGCCGCGGGGTCGTGCGAGCCGGGACCGTGGTGTGCGGGCAGGCCGGCGCCGGGATCACGGTGGCCGGGCAGGCCGGCCGGTGCCTCGGGCGGACGCGGGGCGGAGCCGGGGGCGGGGGCGGTGCTGATGCGGGGCAGCGCGGCGGGGTGCTCGCGGCGCAGCCAGTCGAGCAGGGCCTCACGGACCGCGCAGCGCAGCACCCACACGTCGGAGGCGTCCTTGGCGGTGGCGAGCGCCCGGACCTCGATGGTGGTGGGGGTGGAGTCGGTGACGACCAGGCTCCAGGCACGGCCGTCCCACTCGTCGGTCTCCTTCAGCAGCCGGTGCAGTTCGGCGCGCAGCAGGGCGACGGGGGTGGCGTGGTCGAGGTGGAGGAAGACCACGCCGGTCATCTCGGCGCCGCCGCGGGTCCAGTCCTCGAAAGGGCGTGAGGTGAAGTAGGAGACCGGCATGGTCAGCCGGCGTTCGTCCCAGGTACGGACCACCAGGTAGGTGAGGGTGATCTCCTCGATGACACCCCACTGGCCCTCGACGACGACGGTGTCCCCGAGGCGGACCATGTCGCCGAAGGCGATCTGCAGGCCGGCGAAGAGGTTGCCCAGGACGGACTGGGCGGCGATGCCGGCGACCGCGGCGATGACGCCGGCGGAGGCCAGGACCGAGGTGCCGACGGTGCGCATCTCGGGGAACTGCATGAGCGCGACGGCGGCGGCCACCACGACGACCACGGCGAACGCCACCCGCTGGATCAGCGTGACCTGGGTGCGGACCCGGCGGACCCGGGCGGGGTCGGCGCTGGTGAGGGCGTAGCGGGCGAACCCGGTCTCGCTGACGGCGGCGGCCACCCGTACGGCGAGCCAGGTGAGGGAGGCGACGAGCACGACGGCCAGGGTGCGTTCGATGCCGGTCGCGTGACCGTCGCCGACCCGGGCCGCGGGGATGGAGGCGAGCAGCAACGCCACGCACAGCAGCACCTGGAAGGGGACCCGGCAGCGGCGAAGCCGGTGCCAGAGCGGGGTTTCGGGGTGCCGGGCGTCGACGCGGCGCAGGAAACGGTCCGTCAGGTGGCCGGTCGCCAGAGTGACGGCCAGGGCGCCGCCCGCGACGGCCAGCGGGCGCAGCAGGGTATCCATGGCTGGGCGTCTTTCCTGATCCGCGGCCCGGCATGCCCGCTGGGTGCGGTGCGGTGGCCGGCGGGGCGCGGTGCGGTGGCCGGATCCGGACGGCGGGGCGCGCGACACCGGGCCTGCGGCGCCCCGTCGCGCGGGGCGGGCCGGGCCACCTGCCGGGCCGGGCGGCGGCGGCAAGTGCCGCGCTGAATCGGCGGACCGGCCGCACGGCCCCTCCCCGCGGCACCATGGGCTGGGCCCAGCCGCAGCTCCACGCCCACGACGGCCGGGCCGTCGCCGGCTGACGGACCGCCGGGGTCGGGCCGGGCGCCCCGGCGCGGGAGTCGTTCCCGTGCCGCGGCGCCCGGCCCCGTGGTCAGAGCTGATGGTCCTCGATGTCCACGACGTTGACGTTGCGCCGCTTGAAGATGCTGATGTACGCGGCCAGGCCGATGATGCCGACGGCCATCATGATGACGCCGACCAGCGCGGTGTTGAGGCCCTTGATGTGCAGGTCGACGGCGAACGTGAGGATCGCCCCCAGGCCGATCAGGCCGATGCACCCTCCGATGCCCATGATGGTGCCTCCGTAGTCTTTTGGGTCTTCCGTCCGCACGCCTGCCCGGACCGGGGCGCGGTATGCGTCAACGGCCCGGTCGGGGGCGGGAGTCGGGCCCTGGGGACTCAGCGTTCGAAGACCGCGGCGACCTGCGGGACGCGGGCGGTGTAGCCGTCGAGGAGCTGCCGGCCGACGGTGACCGAGTCGACGAGGGGGTGCAGGGAGAACGCCTTGAGGGCGTCGGCGCGCGAACCGGTGACGGCGGCCGAGACGGTGAGCCGTTCGACGGCCTTGACCTGCTGCATCAGCCCGGTCTGGTGCAGGTCGGGCTGGGTGATGGCCTGCGGGCGCGGGCCGCGGGCGTCGATGGTGACCGGGATCTCCACGACGGCGTCGGCGGGCAGGGCGGGGACGGCGCCGCCGTTGCGGACGTTGAGGATCATGTGCGCCGGCTCGTCGCGGGCGATGGCGGCCATCACGCCGAGGGCCACCTGGGCGTAGCCGTGCTCGTCGGGGTCGGAGGCGTCGTGCCCGTCGGTGCCGCCCCCGCCCTTCTTGGCCTCCGCCATGTAGCCGGCGCTGCGGCCCGCGACGGTCTCCCGCCACCGGTCGACGGCGGCGGGGCCGCTCTCGCGGGCGATGCGGTCGAAGAAGTCGTTCTGCTGCTCGACGAGGAACTCCCCGCGGGTGCGGCCGGAGTCCAGGATGGAGCGGACGGCGTCCCGGTTGAAGTAGTAGTAGTAGAGGTACTCGTTGGGGATCAGGCCCAGGTCGCGCAGCCAGTCACGGCCGAAGACGACGCCTTCCTCCAGAGCGCCGAGCGCGGTGTCGTCGGCCAGCAGGTCCGGCAGCAGGTCGCGGCCGCCGTGGTGGACGCCGCGCATCCAGCCGAGGTGGTTGAGGCCCACGTAGTCCATGCGCACCTCGCGTCCGTCGACGCCGAGGGCGGCGGCGACCCGGCGGCCGAGGCCGGAGGGGGTGTCGCAGATGCCGAGGACGCGGTCGCCGAGGACGGTCTGCATGGCCTCGGTGATCATGCCGGCCGGGTTGGTGAAGTTGATGACGTGGGCGGTGGGCGCCAACTCCCGCACCCGGCGGGCGATGTGCAGCATGACGGGGACGGTGCGCAGGCCGTAGGCGATGCCGCCGGGGCCGGTGGTCTCCTGGCCGAGCACGTCGAGGTCGAGGGCGACGCGTTCGTCGCAGGTGCGGCCGTGCAGGCCGCCGACCCGGATGGCGGCGAAGACGAAGTCGCTGCCTTCGACGGCCCGGTCGAGGTCGGTGGTGGCCGTGACGCGGGGGGCGTCGGGGTGGCCGCCGGCGAGGGCTTCGAGCAGCCGGGCCATGGAGACCAGGCGTCCTTCGTCGGTGTCGTGCAGGACGACGTGCTCGACGCGCGGCGAGCCGGTGTCGCGCAGCAGGGCCTGGTAGACGTAGGGGACGCGGAATCCGCCGCCGCCCAGGATCGACAGCTTCATACGGTTATCACCTTCCCGCCGGCCTGCCGGTAGGCCCCCAGGGTGCCGGGGTCGGCGTCGGCCGTCGTGATCAGGGTGTCGAGGTCGGTCAGGGAGCACAGCCGCAGGGAGCCGGTGCCGGGGAACTTGCGGGCGGGGGCGACCAGGACGCGGCGGTCGGCGGCCGCGAGCATGGCCTGCTTGAGCGGCGCCTCGACCTCCATGTCGTCGAGGACCTGGCCGCCGGGGCGCACCCCGGTGCAGCTGAGGAAGACGATGTCGGCGCTGACCTGGCGCAGCGCTGCCAGGGCGAGGGAGCCGACCAGGGAGAGGTAGTTGCGGCGCAGCACCCCGCCGAGCAGTACGAGGCGGACGGCCGGGTCGCCGCGCAGTTCGTCCAGGACGGCGACGTTGCCGGTGATGACGGTGACGGGCCGGCCGCGCAGCGCGCGGGCGATCATGGCGGTGCTGGTGCCGATGTCGAGCAGCGCGACGCCCTCGTCGGGTACGAGTTCGGCGGCGCGGGCGGCCATCGCGGCCTTCTCGGCGCGGTCGTGGTGGACGGTGACGTCGAACGGCGTCTCGTGCTCCTCGCCGCGGCCGTGGTCGCCGCCGGGGTCGCCGCGGCGGGGGGAGAGGGCCGCGCCGCCGTAGGAGCGGACGAGTTCGCCGTCGCGGTCCAGCGTTTTCAGGTCACGGCGGATGGTGGATTCGCTCACCCGCAGTACCGCGGCGAGTTCCCGGACCGAGGCGACACCGGTGACCCGGAGCGATTCCACGATCCTGGCGTGTCGGTCGGTCGCTGTCACGCCGGCCAAGCTACCACCCGGTGACCGACTCCGGTCAACGTCTGTGACCGAGGTCGGTCATGGACCGGTCCATCTTTTCGTTACCTGATCGAACCTTGTCATTTCCCTGTGCCGGTGCTCAGATTGAGCACCTTCGGATGACGAACGCGTGGCTGGAAGGCGATGGTGTGACCGAGGACGGCGGCCTGGACGTGCTCTTCGCGGGCGGGATCTTCTGCGACCTCGTCTTCGGTGGCGTTCCCGGCCTGCCCGAGCCCGGCGGTGAGGTGTTCGCCGACAGCTTCGACGTCTCCCCCGGCGGCACCGCGACCCGCTGCGTGGCCGCCGCCCGGCTGGGGCTGCGCACCGGGCTGGTGGGCGCGGTGGGCGACGACCTGTTCGGGCGGCACGTGGAGTCGCAGCTGTCCGCCGAACCCGGCCTCGACCTGCGGATGCTGCGCCGGCTGCCGGGGGCGCGCACCCCGGTGTCGGTGGCGGTCACCGGCGCGCGCGAGCGGTCGTTCATCACCTACGAGCAGGCCGCCACCGGCGTCCCCCGGCAGTGGCCGTGGCCGGGACCGCTGCCCCGGGCGCGGGCGGTGCAGATCAGCGTGCAGCGGCCGCTGCCGGAGTGGGTCCCCCGGATGCGGGAGGCCGGTTCCCTGGTGTGCGGCGGGGTCGGCTGGGACACCACCGGCGCCTGGTCGTCCGAGGTGCTGGAGCGGCTGGCGGGGGTCGACCTGTTCGTCCCCAACGCCACCGAGGCGATGCGCTACACCCGTACCGGCACCCCGCGGGCGGCCGCTGAGGCACTGGCCGCCCGGGTGCCGCACGTGGTGGTCACCGACGGCGCGGACGGGGCGATCGGCGTCGAGGCGGCGACCGGCGCGGTGGTGCGGGTGCCGGCGCCCGCGGTGACCGCCGCCGATCCCACCGGCGCCGGTGACGTGTTCACCGCCGCCTACCTGTGCGGTGCGCTGTCCGGCTGGCCGCTGGAGCGCCGGCTGCGCCTGGCGTGCCTGGCCGCCGCGTACTCGGTACGCGGGCTGGGCGGCGCCCGGTCCGCCCCGACCTGGTCCGACCTGCGAGGTTTTCTCGACGACCGTCCGGACGCCGCCGGCGCGGACCGTGAACTGACCGGCGCCGTCCTGGCGCGCACCACCCCCCTGGAGCAGGCATGACACTCCCCAAGCCGTACCGGTCACTGGCCGGCGTAGCCCTGACGGCCCTGTGCCTGGGTACCGCGAGCGCCTGTGCGCCCGGCTCCGGCACCCCGGCCGCGCCGACCGCGAAGGCCACCGGCCCGGTCTCGACCGATCCCGCGACGGCGGGGAAGGTCACCCTGACGGTGTGGGACCAGAACACCGACACCGGTGTCGACGCCTCCACCAAGGCGCTGAACGCGGCGTTCATGAAGAAGTACCCGAACGTCAAGGTCGTACGGGTCTCCCGGGAGTTCAACGACCTGAAGACCACGCTGAAGCTGGCGCTGTCCTCGGACAACCCGCCGGACGTGGTGCAGGCCAACCAGGGCTACCCGGACATGGGCGCGTTCGTGAAGGCCGGCCTGCTCCAGCCGGTGGACCGGTGGGCGAAGGCGTACGGCTGGGACACCGCCTACCCGCAGCAGTTGCTGGACATCAACCGCTTCTCCGCCGACGGCGGGACCTGGAAGACCGGGAACCTCTACGGGGTCTCGCAGACCGGTGAACTGGTCGGCGTCTACTACGACAAGCAGCAGCTGAAGAAGCTGGGCGTGGGCGCCCCGAAGACCCTCGCCGACCTCCAGGCGGCGCTGCCGAAGGCGAAGGCGGCCGGGGTGCTGCCGATCGCGTTCGGCGACTCCGACAAGAGCCCGGCGATCCAGCTGTTCGGCATGGTGCAGGCGGTGCGGGCCGGCAAGGACGAGGTCCGCAAGCTGGTCTTCAGCTCCGGCGGGGCGGCATGGACCGACGCGGGCCCGGTCTCCTCGGCGGCGACGCTGCGTTCCTGGGCGGCCAAGGGGTACCTCTCCCCCGGTTTCGAGGGGCAGAGCGAGGACCAGGCGGCACAGCAGTTCGCGGCAGGCCGTACGGCGTTCATGGTGGACGGCAGCTGGGAGGCGGCGGAGCTGGCGCAGCACATGGGCGCGGGCCGGGTCGGCTTCGCGGCGCTGGCGCCGGACGGGTCGGCCACCCCGGTCACCCAGGGCGGCGAGGGCCTGGCCTGGGCGGTGACCTCCCGTTCGCGGCACGCGGACGTGGCGGCGGCCTACATCAACTTCCTGGTCGACCGGCAGGGGATGTCGACCACCGCGTCGGACGGCAGCCTGCCCGCGCTGCCCCCGGCGGACTACCACCCGGCGGCCGGCACGGTCTACGCGGACCTGCTGACCCAGTGGAAGGCGGTGAGCACCCAGGACGGGCTGCTGCCGTACCTGGACTACACCACGCCGACCTTCTACGACACGCTGACCTCGGCGCTCCAGGAGATGCTGGCCGGGCGGCAGTCGCCGCAGAAGTTCGGCGCGACGCTCCAGGCGGACTACGCGGCGTTCCACAAGAGCCGGTAGGGGGACGCGGCCCGATGGTCCTTTCGACCTCGCGCACCGGCGCGGGCGGCTCCGGCGCGGCGGCGGGGCGCCGCGGCCGCGCGGGCCGCCGGCGCGTGCAGTGGACGGGTTACCTCTACGTGCTGCCCGCCTTCGCGGTGCTGACCGTCTTCCTGCTGGTCCCGCTGGGGCAGCTGGTGCAGATATCCCTCTACCACTGGGACGGGCTGTCCGCCTCCACCTGGGCGGGCCTGAGCAACTACACCCGGCTCGCGCACGACCCGGTGGTGCTCTCCTCGTTCTGGCACTGCCTGGTGCTGATCGTCTTCTACGCGGTGCTGCCGATCGCGCTGGCGCTGTTCCTGACGGCGGTGATGACCCGCGGTGCCCGGCTGCGCGGGGTGTCGGTCTTCCGCACCCTGCTGTTCCTGCCGCAGGTGGTGGCCACCGTGGTGGTGGCGACCGCGTGGGCGGCGATCTACGCGCCGTCCGGCGTGCTGAACGACGCCCTGTCGCTGGTGGGGCTGACGTCGGTGGCCCGGCCGTGGCTGGGCGGTTTCGGCTCGGCGCTGCCGGCGGTCGGGCTGGTCGGCACCTGGCTGGAGATCGGCCTGTGCCTGGTGCTGTTCCTGGCGGGCATCGGCCGGATCCCCGCCGAGCGCTACGAGGCCGCCCGGGTCGACGGGGCGGGCGCGGTGCGGGAGTTCCTCGCCGTGACGCTGCCGGGGCTGCGCGGGCAGATCACGGTGGCCATGACGCTGACCGTCATCGCGGCGCTGCGCACCTTCGACCTGGTCTACGTCACCACGCACGGCGGCCCGGGGACCAGCACCGTGGTGCCGGCGATCGAGATCTACAACCAGGCGTTCTCCACCGGGCAGGTCGGCTACGCGTGCGCGGTGGCGGTGGTGCTGACGGCGCTGATCCTGGTGCTGACCTGGGGCATCAACCGGCTGCGCGGCGAGGAGGACGCATCATGATCACCCGCCGGGAACGGGTCTGGACCTACACGGTCCTGGGGGTCTTCTCCGCGCTGGCGCTGCTGCCGCTGATCGGGGTGGTGCTCTCGGCACTGACGCCGGCGGCGCAGTCGTCCTCGTCGTTCACCTGGCCGTCGCGGCCGGACTTCGGGAATTTCGCCACCGCGTGGGCGCGGGGTCACTTCGCGTCATATCTGGGCTCCAGCGTGCTGGTGGCCGTCGGTGTGGTGGTTCTCACTGCGCTGCTGTCGGCGCTGGCGGGGTACTCGTTCGCGTTTTTCCACTACCCGGGGAAATCCCTGCTGTTCTACCTCACCCTGGTCGGACTGATGGTGCCGCCGGAGGCATTCGTCATTCCGCTGTACTTCAATTTGCGCGGGCTGGGGCTGACGGATACTTATGCGGCGCTGATCCTGCCGCAGACCGCGCAATCACTGGCATTCGGCGTGTTCTGGATGCGGACGTACTTCCGTTCGCTGCCGCCCAGTGTGGTGGAGGCGGCGAAACTGGACGGGGCGTCGGACCGGGCGGTGCTGTGGCGCATCCTGGTCCCGGTCAGCGTCCCCGCCCTGGTGACGATGGCGGTGCTGGTGTTCATGTGGACGTGGAACGAGTTCCTGCTGCCCCTGATCATGATCAGCACCGAGTCGCGGCGTACCGCGCCGCTGGGCCTGGCGTTCTTCCAGGGCGAGCACACCACGCAGTTCGCACTTCTCGCGGCGGCCTCTTTGATCGTGGCCGCGCCGGTCGTCCTGCTGTATGTGTTCCTCCAGCGGTATTTCATCTCGGGAATGCTCTCCGGCGCCGTCAAGGGCTGAGCGGCGCGCCCCGGTCCGGTGCCGGTTCGTCACGGTGCGGGACCGGGGATGTGTCGACGGTGATCACCACGGGGGGTACTCGTGCGAAGGACACCGTAACGTGATGGGCTCGTGGCGGGGCACCGGGTTCGAGGGCATACGATCGTGCGTCGTCACGAACTCGCGTTTGCATGTTTCTTGGGAGAGCCGCCAATGCGCCGGACAGGAATCGTTCTCGCCTCAGCCCTCGTAGCAGTGCTGTGCACGTCCTGCTCCGACGGCGACGGCCACGACGGCGGCCACCCGGTGATGGGCACCACCGACCTGGTGAGCAACCTCGACCCGGCCGGCGCCTACGACCAGGGCTCGTGGATCCTGTACGGCAACGTCTTCCAGACGCTGGTGAGCTTCGCGCCCGGGGTGGACCAGCCGAAGCCGGACGCCGCCAAGTCCTGCGTCTTCAGCGACCACGAGACGGTCTACACCTGCACGATGAAGCCGGACCTGAAGTTCTCCAACGGGGACCCGCTGACCGCGGCGGACGTGGCCTTCAGCTTCAACCGCGAGAAGGCGATCTACGACATCGCGCAGCGCAGTAGCAACGGGCGCCAGACCTACGGCGGTGCCTGGCCGCTGCTGTCGGGCCTGCAGTCCACGACCGCCTCGGGCAACACGGTGACCTTCAAGCTGTCGGCGGCCGATGCCACGTTCCCGATGAAGATATCCAGCGGCGCCGGCGCCATCGTCGACCACAAGGTCTACCCGGCAGACAAGCTGCTCGGCGGCGGCAAGCTGGTGGGTTCGGGGCCGTACTCACTCAAGAGCTACAGCGACCAGAAGCAGATAGTGCTGGCGGTCAACGGGAATTACCACGGCGAGTTCACGCCGCACAACACCGGCGCGACCATCAAGTACTACCAGGACCCGCAGGCGCTGGCGACGGCCCTGAAGCAGAAGAAGGTCGACTTCGTGCCGCGCGACCTGCCGCCGACGGTGGAGAACGCCTACGAGAACGGCAGCGGTTCGGACTACCAGACGGTGTCGATCAGCAGCGGCACCGAGCGCATCCTGGTCTTCGACGGCACCCACGCGCCGTTCGACAAGGTCGCGGTGCGGCAGGCGGTGGCGGCGCTGGTGGACCGCGGCACCCTGGCGGAGAAGATCTTCCAGCACACCGTGACGCCGCTGTACTCGCTGCTGCCGCAGGGCGTTCCCGGTCACGCCAACGCCTTCTTCGACGCGTACGGCACCGGCCCTGACTCGATCATGGCCGCCGACATCCTGCACCGGGCCGGCGTCCACACCCCGGTGAAGTTCACCCTCAGCTACTCCACCGGCAGCGCCCCGACGCTGGAGGCGCAGGAGCTGGCGAAGGAGCTGGACTCCTCCGGGCTGTTCGACGTCACCCTGCACCACGTGGCGAGCCTGCGGGTCATGGAGAACGGCTGGTCGAACAACGACTACGACGCGTTCACCGTCGGCTGGTCCTCGGACTACCCGGACCCGGACGACTTCATCGCCCCGCTGCTGGAGAGCAACGGCGTCTTCAGCGACGGCTACGACAACCCGTCGATCACCTCCTGGCTGCGGCAGAGCCGCACGATGGTCAACCGCGGTGACGCGGACTCGCTGTTCGCCAAGGTGGAGAAGCAGGAGGCGCACGACGTGCCGGTCCTGCCGCTGTGGCAGAGCAAGGACTACGCGGTCTCCGCCGCCGACGTGCAGGGCGCGTCGCTGTCGACCAACGCCACCGGCGTGACCTGCCTGTGGCAGATCAGCGTGGGCGCCACCTCCTCCTGACCGCCGCCCCCGGGGCCCCGTCCGCCGCTGTGGCGGGCGGGGCTTCGGCGCGTGCGCTGCGGGAAGGATCGCGGTGGGACGCGCGGCACACCGCCGCGCCCCGGACGAGGGAGACGAACGGTGACGGAGCAGGACCCCACCGGACTCGGCGTGCTCAGCGACGACGAACTGCGCACCCACACCAGAATCATGATCGAGGGCACCGGCCACCGGGGCCCGCTGGGCTGGCCGATGGACAACCTGGACGACGACATCTACCGGGAGTTCGAACGCCGGGTGCCGCGGCTGGCGCGGCTGCGGGAGGAACTGGAGCGGATCCTGGACGCCGACCTGGTGCGCCGCCGCGCCCTGGACCCGGCGACGGCCGGGGTGCCGGAGTACACCGACAACGGCCAGCAGTGGTCCGACCACGCCGCCGAGGCGCAGTGGGACCGGCTCAACGAGGAGTGGCGGGCCGGCATGGTCGGCTGGCTGGAGGCCGGGCACGACGACGCCTGACCGGCCCGGCCGGCGCCGCGGGGCGCCGGCCGGCAACGGCGCCGGGGCGTTCGCCGGCCGCCGCCGGGGGTGAGCGGCAACGGCGCGCACGGGGGTGGCCGGGCCGGGGGCACTGTGGCACGCTTCAGCCGCGCCGCGGCCGGGGCCTCGGGCCCGGCGCGCGCTCCCCCCTGTGCCGCCCCGTCGCCGAAGGAGCCCCCCGCATGACCGATCACGGTCCGCTCCCCCGCCCCGCCCTCTCCCGCCGCCGTTTCCTGGGCGCCGCCGGGGCAGCCGCCGTCACCGCCGGCGTGCTGGGCGGCGCCGCCCCGGCGTCCGCCGCGTCGTTCATGAAGTGGGGCGCGGTGGTCTCCCCCGACGCCAGTGTCTCCTTCGACGAGAAGGTCGACATCCTGCGCCGGATCCGCCCGCAGACCGTGCGGGTCTCGATGTTCTGGGGCGACCCGGACAACCGTCAGTTCAGCGACGCGCAACTGGACGCGATCCTGGGGACCGGGGTCAGCGAGGTCATCCTCCAGTCCTCCGAGGACCCGGACCCGTCGCTGGCCGCGGCCCAGCTCAACTCGCTGCTGCCCTACGTCGACGCGCACCCGGGCATCCTGTTCGTCTTCGAGCTGGGCAACGAGCCGGACTGGCACCAGCCGGACAACCCGGGCCTGGCCCGCTGGAACCGGCTGAGCACCATCGCGCGGAACAAGCCGTCGCAGGACCGCGGCAACCTGATGTGGGCCGTCAACATGCCGGCCGGCCGCTGGAACGGCGACGGCACCGGCTTCACGTTCGGCTCGTCCGGCGACTGGTTCAACGGTTTCGTCGCGGACGCCGGTGACGGGCTGGGCGCCATGCTCACCGGCCCGTACCGGCCGGACATCGTCACGGTGCACTGCTACAGCTGGGACTGGATCAACCCGTATCCGGACCGCGGCGAGAACAACCCGTACAAGATGGTCGACTACGTGCGGGGCTGGAACTCCTCGATCAGCATGAAGGTCACCGAGGCCGGCATCGACAACCCGGGCGGCGCGATCACCGACCGCGGCAACCGCTACGTGGCGTTCGGCACCAGCGTCGGGGACAACACCGGCGGGCAGATCGACAGCGTCTGCTTCTACGGCATCCCCCCGGCCGACGCCAGCTACGGGATCTGGGAGGGCGAGGCCGACCAGATCGGTACCCATCCGTAAGCAGGACCGCCGCCGGGGCCGGGCGGGCTGCCCATAGGGTTCGGTCATCCATCCGACGGATCGCAACGGCAAGGGATCGAACAGGCGTGAACACGATCGCTATCGCGCTGGTAGCCCTGGTGGCTCTGCTGCACGTGTACTTCCTCGTGCTGGAGATGTTCCTGTGGCAGAGGACGCCGGGGCGCGCGCTGTCCGGCTTCGACGCCGACATGGCGCGGGCCACGGCCCCGCTGGCGGCGAACCAGGGGCTCTACAACGGGTTCCTGGCGGCGGGGCTGATATGGGGCCTGGTCGCGGCGGACCCGATGGGCCACGACGTGCAGGTCTTCTTCCTGATCTGCGTGCTCGTCGCCGGCCTGTACGGCAGCCTGACGGCGAACCGGAGGATCTTCTTCGCCCAGGGCGTGCCGGCCGCGGTGGCGCTGGCGACCCTGCTGGCCGCCCGGCAGTAGCCCCGCCGCCGGCACCCCCGGGCCGCCGCCGTCCCTCACCCGGACGGCGGCGGCCGTGCGCTGTGCGGGTGCCGGGCCGCCCCGGTCGGCGCCGGGTCACCGGGGCGGCGGCACCGCGGGCTGCCGGGCGGGTGGTTACCGGCCTGACTCGCCCCGATGGTGTTTCCCCCGTCCCGCCGCCGTGCGTAGGTTCTCAGGCACGGCTCATGGCGCCACGCACGCTTCTGGCACACCGTCTGGAGGGATGACCATGCGCGCTGGGGGAACCCGCGGACCGCGACGAGGTATCCGGGCCGGCCGGGCGGTGGTCACCGCGGTCGCGCTGGCGGCCGCGGCGGTGACGGTACCGCCGGACGCCGGCGCGGCGCCCGCGCCGGACGCGACGGCCCGTCACCCGCGGCTGGACTGGGCCGGCTCCACCATCGCGGCGCACGAGGGCCGCGCGCTGGTGCCCTCCGGCGACGCGAGCACGGCGGCCGGCACCACGCCGGGGCTGGACGTCAGCGCCTTCCAGGGCAACGTCGACTGGGCGTCGGCACACTCCAAGGGCGCCCGCTTCGCCTACGTCAAGGCGACCGAGTCGGTGAACTACACCAACCCGTCGTTCACCCAGCAGTACAACGGCTCCTACAGCGCGGGCCTGATCCGCGGGGCCTACCACTTCGCCACCCCCGACACCTCCTCCGGCACCGCGCAGGCCGACTACTTCGTCAAGCACGGCGGTGGCTGGTCCAGGGACGGGAAGACGATGCCGCCGATGCTCGACATCGAGTACAACCCGTACGGCGGCACCTGCTTCGGCAAGTCGCAGGCGGCGATGGTGACGTGGATCCGCAGCTTCCTGACCGAGGCGCACGCGAAGACCAAGCGGTGGCCGGTGATCTACACCACGACCGACTGGTGGAGGACGTGTACCGGCGACAGCCCGGCGTTCGCGGCCCAGGACCCGCTGTTCACCGCGCGGTACGCGGCGTCGGCGGGCGCGCTGCCGAAGGGCTGGTCCACCTGGACGATCTGGCAGTTCGCCGACTCCGGCACGTTCCCCGGCGACCAGGACCGCTTCAACGGCGATCTGACGCGGGTGCGGGCGCTGGCGAACAACACCTGAGCGGTCCGGGCGCCGGGATCACGGCCGGTTGCGCCCGGTCCGGCCGGGCGGGGGGCCGACCGCCGTTCGCCGGGGGCGGGTTGCCGGCTGCTGGGGGCCGGCGGGAGGGCCGGGTGCCGGACAGCGGTCCGCCGCCGGCTCCGGGCGGGGCGAACCGGCGGCGGGGGTGCGGTGCGGTCGCTCAGCGGCGGCGCACCGCGGGGGCCGGCACCAGGCGGATGAGGCCGTTGAGGACGTGGTCGACGGTGTCGCGCGAGGGGTTGTCGTTGAGGTCGACCAGCAGGCGGGCCATGGCGGTGAGCACCGCCGGGGACTTCATCACCCAGCCGTTGAGCAGCGGCTGGAAGCCGGCCCGGCTGAAGAGGTGGCGGGCCAGCACGGTACCGAGGCGGTAGTGGCGGCCCCAGCGGCGGTTCATCTCCAGCGGGTAGTGGTGCAGGGCGCGTTCGCGGCCGGGCCCCGCGGCGCGGGTGAGGGCGAGCGCGACGGTGTCGGCGGCCACCTCGCCGGCTTCCAGCGCCTGGGCGATGCCCTCGCCGTTCCAGGGGCTGACCATGCCGCCGCTGTCGCCGACCAGCAGCATGCCGCAGCCGTACTGCGGGTGGCGGTTGAAGCCCAGCGGCAGGGCGGCGGACAGCACCCGGCCCTCGGCGTTCTCCTCGGTCAGGCCCCACGCGGCCGGCACCCGCGCGAGCCAGGCGTCGAGCGTGGCGCGCAGGTCGGCGCCGCCGTACCGGGCGTGCGGCAGCGCGCCGAGGCCGACGTTGACCCGGCCGTCGCCCATGGGGAAGATCCAGCCGTAGCCGGGCAGGTAGTGGTTGCTGCCGGGCACCCGCAGGTCGGCCCAGAGCTCCAGGTACTCCTCCTGGGAGCGCAGGGGGCTGCGGTAGTAGCGGCGGGCGGCGGTGGCCACCGGGCGGCGCGGGTCGCGTTCGCGTCCCATGGCCAGGGCGAGCCGCGCGGAGGCGCCGTCGGCGGCCACCACCACCTGGGAGCGGAAGGAGACCGGGCGGCGCTCCTTGCCGGCCTGCGCCTCGACGCCGGTGATCCGGCCGGCCCGGTCGGTGACCGGGCCGGTGACCTTGACGCCGGTGAGCAGCCGGGCGCCGGCGCCGGAGGCGTGCCGGGCGAGGATGTCGTCGAAGTCGTGCCGGGAGCGGGAGAGGCCGAAGTCGGGGTAACGGCCCAGGCTGGGCCAGCGGATGACGGCCTGGTGGCGTCCGGCGATCCACCGCATGCCGCGCGAACGGGTCCAGCCGGGGGCGTCGATGTCGACGCCCATGCGGATCAGCTGGTGGACGGCGCGCGGGGTCAGGCCGTCGCCGCAGACCTTCTCCCGGGGGAACTCGGCCTTCTCCAGCAGCAGCACGTCCAGCCCGGCGCGGGCCAGGTGGTAGGCGGTGGACGAGCCGGCCGGGCCCGCGCCCACCACGATGACGTCGGCCTCCTGCGGGCCTTCGGCGCTCACGGGGGCGTCGTCCGGTCGGGAGGTCTCGGGGGTGGTCATGTGTCACATGCCTTTCACGGTGCACCGGGTGCGGTCCCCCGGCAGCATGCCAGGTCGCGGCGCGGTCGCTCGACCCCGCCTCCGGCGGCGCCAGGGGTGGGACAGGGGTGGTGGCCGGGCGCGCGATCGCGGGTCACGGGATCCTAAAATCCCATCACTTGATCTTCATATTGGCGCACGCTTTCTTCACGGTGATCGTCCGGTGCCCCCGGGGAACCGGACCGCGGGGTCGCACGTCCAAGGCAACGACGCTCGGCGGAGGCGGTGGTGGCGATGGCGGGTTCCGGCCCACCCGCGCCGCCCGGACGCACGGGCGGCGGCGCGGTACCGCCCGCCGTGCCGCGGCGCACCGCCCTGGCCCGGATCCACGTGCCGCGCCGCCGCCGTTCCTCGACCGCGCCCCCGGTGCCGCTGGGCCGCCGGATCGCCCGCCGCCGCGCGGTGTGGGGCGGCTGGGTGGCCGCCGACGAGGCGGCCGTGGTGGTGCGCCGCTCCGGCCGCGCGGACCTGCGGCTGCCGCACGGCCGCGTCCGGCAGATCTGGCTGGAGGGCCGCAGCCTCGCCCTGGTCGCCGACGGCGGTGTGGCGCTGTACCTGCCGCTGCTCTCGCTCAGCCGCGCCGCCGACCGCCGCTTCGTACGCGCCGTCCTGCGGGCCGGCTCCCGCACCGGCGGCCGGCCCCTGCGGCAACGCCCTCTGCGCAGGGCCCTGTGGTGGCTGCGGGATGGACGCGGGGCCTGGTGAGCCGGGATCGCGCGCGGGCGGTCACGGCGCACGAGACCGGCGCCCGGGCGAAAGCGCCGCCCCCGCAACCGCACGAGCCCGCCGGAGGGCACACTGGTTCCATGGCCAACCGAACCACCCGCCGCTCGTCCGCCCCCGCGCCGGTCTGCCCGTGCGGCGGACCGGGTGGCTACGCCGCCTGCTGCGGGCGCCTGCACACCGGCGCCGCCCGGGCCGGCTCCCCGCAGGAGCTGATGCGGTCGCGCTACGCGGCGTTCTGCACGGGCGAGACCGGCTACCTGACGCGCACCTGGCACCCCCGCACCCGCCCGCCGGCCCTGGAGCTGGACCCCTCGCTGCGCTGGACGCGCCTGGAGGTGCTGGCGACCGGCGGCGGCGGCGCGTTCAGCGGCCACGGCACGGTGGAGTTCCGCGCCCACTTCCGGCAGCACGGCCGCGCCGGCGCGATGCATGAACGCAGCCGCTTCGAACTGCTGGACGGCGCCTGGGTGTACGTCGACGGCGAGGTGACGCCCGGCGGCTGACCCTGCCGGGCCCGGCTGCCCCGGAAGCGGCCCTACGGGCTGTCGCCCCCGAAGTGCGCCGGCACCTCGGTGGCGACGTGCCGTACGTGTTCGCCCATCAGGCGGGAGGCGGTGGGCGCGTCCCGCTCCAGCAGGGCCGCCGCGATCCGCAGGTGCTGCTCGGCACAGGCCGGCGAGGCGTCGGGGGCCGGGCGCGTCGCGGCGGCGCAGCGCGCCGGTCAGGGCGTGGGTGTCGTCGATCATGCGGGCCAGCCGCCCGTTGCCGGCGGCTGCGGCGACCGCGGCGTGGAAGGCCGCGTCGGCCGCCCGGTACCCGGCGCCTCCGCCCGCGCCGGCCGCCTCCGCGGTGCGCTGCGCCTCCCGGCGGACGGCCAGCAGGGCCGCGTGGTCACCGCGCGGTCCGCCGGCCCCGGTGGGCGGTACCGCGTCAGTCATGCCGCCCTCGTTCCTGTCCGGACCGGCGGGGGGCCGCCGGCCCGCGCGCGGCGGGCCGCGTCCCGCACGTTCCGCCCGGTCGGGCCCCGGTGCCCGTCCGGGAGGCCGCGGGCCACGGCCGTCCGGCGCCGCCGGGGCCCCGTACTACGAGGCCCGGTGCGCGGCTCCGGCGGACGTGGCCGGCGCGGTGCCACCGGCCATCGTTTTGATACATCAGATATCGTATCCCCACTTTCCCATCCGCAGGAGGACCCATGGATCTCGGACTGGCCGGACGCGTGTACCTGGTGACCGGCGGCACTTCAGGGCTGGGGCGGGCGACCGCCGAGGCGCTCGTGGCGGAGGGCGCGCGGGTGGTCGTCTCCTCGCGCGACCAGCAGCGGGTGACGGACACCGCGGCGGCGCTGGGTGAGAACGCGGTCGGCCTCGCCGTCGACAACGCCGACCCGGACGCGGCCGAACGGCTGACGGCGGCCGCGCTGGAGGCGTTCGGCCGGATCGACGGCGCCCTGATCAGCGTCGGAGGCCCGCCGGCCGGCCGGGCCACCGCCATCGGCGACGACGTGTGGCGGACGCAGTTCGACGCGATCTTCCTGGGCACGATGCGGCTGGTGCGGCACCTGGCGCCGCTGCTGGACGTCGCCACCGGCCGGGAGGACGGCGGTGCCATCGCGCTGGTGCTCTCCTCCTCGGTGCGCAACCCGCTGCCGGGCCTGTCGGTCTCCAACGGGCTGCGCGCGGGCCTGGCGATGATGACCAAGGACCTGGCGGACGAACTCGGCCCGCAGGGCACCCGGGTGCTCACCGTGGTGCCCGGGCGCATCCTGACCGACCGCATCCTCCAGCTGGAGGGCGGTGATCCGGGCGCCCGGGCGCGCAGCGAGGCGTCCATCCCGCTGCGGCGGCTGGGCCGGCCGCAGGAGTACGGCACGGTCGCGGCCTTCATGCTCTCCCCCGCCGCCTCCTACGTCACCGGTTCGGTGGTGGCCGTCGACGGCGGCATGATGCGCTCGCTGTGAACCACCGGCCGCCGCCCGCCCCGCCCCGGCCGGACCGGGGGGCGGCGGGCAGCGGCGCGGTCCGGCGGTTCAGGCGTCCGGGTGCAGGACGACCTTGGTGCAGCCCTCGACGCGCTTGTCGAACGTGTCGTACGCCGAAGGCGCCTGATCCAGCGGGAGTTCGTGGCTGACCACGAAGCTGGGCCGGGCGCGGCCGGCGATGATCATGTCGCGCAGCCGCCGGTTGTACCGCTTGACGTCGCACTGCCCGGTGCCCAGCCGCAGGCCCTTCTCGAACGCCTTGCCGACGGCGACCGACAGCATGCCCTTCTTGGCGGACGCGTCCGGGCCGCCGGGGTCCGCGGGCACGTACAGCCCGGGGATGCCGAGCGCGCCGGTGGGCCGGACGGTGGCGATCAGCGAGTTCAGCACGGTGGCCGGCTCCTCGCGGTCGGCGCCGCCGTGCGCCTGGGCCTGGTAGCCGACCGCGTCGACGCCCTTGTCGGTGCCCTCGCCGCCGGTGTGCTGCTTGATCTGGGCCACCGGGTCGCCGGCCGAGAAGTCGACGGGGATCGCGCCCATCTCCTCGGCCTTGTGCAGGCGTTCGGCGACCCGGTCGACGACGAAGACCTGCGCGGCGCCGCGCAGCATCGCCGAGTAGGCCGCCATGAGGCCGACGGGCCCGCCGCCGTAGACGGCCACGCTCTCGCCCGGGGAGACCCCGGCGAGTTCGCAGCCGTGGTAACCGGTGGGGAAGATGTCGGCGAGCAGGATGAAGTCGCTCTCGTTCGTCCTGCCCTCCGGCAGTTTCAGGCAGTTGAAGTCCGCGTACGGTACGCGCAGGTATTCCGCCTGGCCGCCGGTCCACGGTCCCATGGAGACGTATCCGTAGGCGCCGCCGGCGAATCCGGGATTCACGGTGAGGCAGAATCCGGTGTATCCGTCGACGCAGTTCTTGCAGAAACCGCATGCCACGTTGAACGGCATCACGACCCGGTCGCCGGGTTTCAGTCCGGTGACCCCGTCGCCGCATTCCTCGATCATCCCGAGGTTCTCGTGACCGAAGACGATGCCGGGTTCCGCCGCGGTGCGTCCCTCGTACATGTGCAGGTCGGAGCCGCAGATCGCGGTGGACGTCACCCGTACGATCACGTCGTTCGGATGTCCGATGCCGGGTTTTTCCACCTCTTCCACCGCCACGTCGAACGGTCCCTTGTAGACGACGGCCCTCATCCCGAGCACCTCCGGTATCTCGTTCTGTCGGTGTGCGCCGTGACACGCCGCAGGGCCCGGGCGGGCCCCGGCTCTGGCGCGGGTCATGTCGGGGTGACCCGTTTCTCATGGTCCGTCCGGGTGACGTCCGGGACAACTCGGCTAGCCTGGGCGGCCGCGCCGGACACGGCGGCGCAGTTCCGGAGACCGCTTTCCGGAGGCGTCATTCCCCGGGAAGGAGGGTGGACGAGGTGGACGCACGCCGCGGGATCCTGCTGGTCCCGGTGCACGGGCTGTCCGGGACCGAATACCCGGTCGGCACCCCGGTGGCCGTCAGCGGCCGCGGCTCAGCGGTGGACGCCTTCGTCGACGGCGACTGGCTGCCCCTGGCCTGGTGGGAGTTCTCCGAGGGCATCGAGGAACACGGAGCGTAGCGTCGCGGCCGGTGCACCGGCCGGCCCCGCTCCGGCGGTCCGCCGACCGCACCGCGCACCGCGGGCCCCGGCCGCCCCGCCCGCTGTCCTGCGCCCCGCCCGCGGCACGGCACCGCACCCCGTCGCACCGCGCGCCGCACACCCCGTCGGGAAAGTCCTCAGCCGCGAGCAACCTCCCGGTACTCAAAGGGAGTTGTAAGGGTGACAGGCGACCGCCTGCCGACTCGCACGGCCGGCGCCCCGGGGGGCGGTGCCGGCCGGAGCACCGAGCGCGCTGAGGAGTACCCGCGAGATGAGCCGTACCACCCTGTTCCGGGGCATCGCCACCGTGACCGCGGCGGTGGCCGCCACCGCCGTGGCCGTCACCGTTGCCGCCGCCGCGCCGCCCGGCGCGGCCCACCACCGAGCCGTGCACGCCGCCGCCGGGCAGGTCGTCACCGCGGGGAGGGCCGCCGTCCCGAAGCCCGTCACCGGCGCGGTCGACCCCGTGACGGCGCTCGCCGGCTCGGGGACGTTCGACGACGGCGCCGCCTGGAGCGTCACCCTGGAGTCCTACCGCGGCGTGCCGCAGTCCTTCGCCGACCAGTGGGGGCAGCCGGTCCCGGCCGGTGACCACGTGCTGTGCCGGCGCATGGTGATCGGCGGCCGGCTCGTCGACGCGCAGGGCGGACCGTGGGCCGACTGCTCCCCGGAGGATGCCGCGGGCCCGGCCGGGGAGACCGGTCTGTTCGGCTTCACCGACAAGGGCGTCGACGGGGACCGCGTCCTGACCGGCCTGCCGGAGGCCGGGGTGGCGCGGGTGACCGTCGAGCTCAACGACCACAACGCCCGCACCACGCAGGTCGTCACGGTGCCCGGCACCCACGACCGGGGCTGGGCGTTCGGCCTCTCGGACGGCGAGACCATCGCCGCGATCGACAGCTACGACGCGGCAGGCCACCTGGTGGACCGGGACACCAGCTTCCAGTAGCACCGGGCTCCCCGGAAAACCTGGCCGCCTCCCCCACCGTGGGGGAGGCGGCCAGGTCGCGGGCCGGGGGCGGGTGCTCAGCCGGCCGGCTCGGCCGAGGGTCGCGCGGTGGAGTCGGCCGGCGACCCGGGCGGGCCGCTCAGCGGGCCGGCCTCGCTGTCGGGGACGACGAGTTCGCTCAGGGCGCCGGTGGCCTCGCCGGTGACAGCCGCCAGGTCGGCGCCGTGCGATTCGGCCGCCTCGGTGACGTGGCTGGGGCCGGTGAGCGACGAGGAGACCGCGGCGATCAGGCAGGCGGCGACCGCGAACCAGAAGGCGATGCCCAGGCCGTGGTGGAACGGGCCGGAGATCAGCTGCGGGAAGAACTTCTTGTCGGTGACCGCGGCCCCGTGCCCGGGCAGCGCCGCCAGGTGCGGGCCCAGCAGCTGCTTGAGCGGGTTGTAGCCGAGGAACGCGGCGAACAGCACCGCGATCGGCGGCAGCGAGGAGACCTGCTGGGCCACCGGCGCGGAGACGCCCTTGGACTCCAGGCCCGTCAGCATGGCGTGCGGCAGGGTGTGCGAGAGGCCGGCGACCATGAGGCTGAAGAAGATGCCGATGGACAGCACCATCGAGGAGTTCTGGAACGTGGCCGTCATGCCGGAGCCGACGCCGCGGGACTCGGCGGGTACCGCGTTCATGATCTCGGCGCGGTTCGGCGAGGAGAAGAAGCCGGTGCCCAGGCCGTTGACCAGGATGAGCAGCGCGAAGACCCAGTAGTCGAAGTCGGTCGGCAGGTACATCAGCGCCACGAAGCTGGCGGCGGTGATCAGGGTGCCGCCGATGGTGAAGCGGCGCGGGCCGAAGCGGTCGGACAGCCAGCCGGAGACCGGCGCGGACAGCAGGAAGCCGACAGTCAGCGGCAGCATGTAGATGCCCGCCCACAGCGGCGTCTGCTCGAAGCTGTAGCCGTGCCGGGGCAGCCAGATGCCCTGGAGCCAGATGATCAGCATGAACTGGAGGCCGCCGCGGCCCAGCGCGGTCAGCAGGCTCGCGACGTTGCCCATGGTGAAGGCGCGGACCGTGAACAGGCCCAGCCGGAACAGCGGTTCCTTGACGCGCATCTCGATGACGACGAACGCCGCCAGCACCACGACCCCGCCGATCAGCGCGCCCAGCACGGTCGGGTTGCCCCAGCCCATGGTGGAGGTGCCGTAGGGCTGGATGCCGTACGTGATGCCCACCAGCACCGAGATCAGGCCGACGGCGAAGGTGATGTTGCCCCACCAGTCCATCCGCGCGCGGCGGCGCACACCGGTGTCGCGCAGCTTCAGGTAGGCCCAGATGGTGCCGAAGATGCCGAACGGCACCGACACCAGGAAGATCATCTTCCAGTTCACCGGGGCGAGCACGCCGCCGAGGATCAGGCCGAGGAAGGAGCCGGCGATCGCGGCGATGGAGTTGATGCCCAGCGCGGTGCCGCGCTGCCGGGCCGGGAAGGCGTCGGTGAGGATGGCCGTGGAGTTGGCGAACAGCAGCGCACCGCCGATCCCCTGCACGACGCGCCAGCCGATCAGCCACAGCGCTCCGGCGCTGCCGTGCATCCAGGACAGCGACAGGGCGACCGAGCAGACGGTGAAGACCGCGAAGCCCATGTTGTACATGCGCACCCGGCCGAACATGTCGCCGAGCCGGCCGAAGGTGACCACCAGCACCGCGGTGACCACCATGAAGCCCATCAGCATCCACAGCAGGTAGCTGGTGTTGGCCGGGTCGAGCGGGTCGAGGTGGATGCCCCGGAAGATGTCGGGCAGCGCGATCAGCACGATCGACTGGTTGATCATCACCATCAGGACACCGAGGGTGGTGTTCGACAGCGCGATCCACTTGTACGCGCTTCCGGGTCCGGTCGCCGCTTCCGGCGTCCCGCCCGAAGCGGTGTCGGATATAGCCACTTCTGCGATTCCCCATCCCTTCCCCGGCGGGTTCTCCGGGGGAATTCGTTGGTTGATAGAGGAAACTTTATCGTGCCGTTCCGTGCCCCGCGCCCGCGTGACGCGATGTTCCCGCAGCCGTCACGTGGGCGACTCAGTCGTGCCACGGCACCGGGGCGCGCGGCGGGTGACGCTTCTCACGTCCGGGAGCGGGGTCCGGCGGCGGGTGGGAGCGGTTCCCCCGGGGGTCGCGGCAGCGGGGTCCGCGCCGGGTGCGGGTGGCTCCGCCGTGCGGAATCCGCGGCCGGGTGCGCGGCGGGCTCCGCGGCCCGTTCCGCCGCCGTCAGATCGGTTCGCCGCCGCCGGCCGCCGTCCGGGCGACGTCGCGTTCGGTCAGCGACCAGCCGGACAGGGCGCCGGCGTGGATGACGAAGCCGATGCCGATCAGCCAGGACTGCACCACCAGCACGGCGCCGATCGGGCCGTAGGAGACCGCGCTGGAGGCGATCCAGGGCGAGAAGACCCAGGCGGAGAAGAACCTCAGGCCCACCAGCCCCACGACGGTCGCCAGCGCCCCCGGCAGCAGTTCGCCGCGCGGGACCCGGCCGCAGAGCAGGAAGTACGGCAGCCACCAGAAGAAGGCCACGCCGCCCAGCACGGTCACCGCGATCCGCAGGGCCGGCTCGACCGCGCTGCCCTCCAGCGGCACCCCGCTGTAGGCGGCGCCCAGCAGGTACGCCAGCAGCACGGTCAGCGCGATCGCCCGGCGCCAGGTGGCGTGCCAGGGCGCCGGGGGCAGGCCCCACACCCGTTCGTAGCCCACCTGGAGCGCGGCCACGAAGGACATGCCGAAGACCGCGGTGGCCACGATGCTCAGCACGGTGGTGGTCGCCAGCACCCGGCCGGGCGGGGCGAACAGCGCGTCGACCGCGGCGGAGGAACGCCCCGAGACCCCGAGCCCGGTGCGGATCCAGCCGACGAACCCTCCTGCCCCGCCGGTGGCCGCGCCGATGACGATGAGCAGCGGCACCAGGGTGACCAGGCCGAGGGCGGAGAAGCCCAGCGCCCGGTGCATCAGCTCGATCTCCCGGCCGGTGCCCAGCAGCCGCCGCGTCATGCGGACGGGCCAGATCCCCCCGGGCCGGCGGTGGTCGGGCGGCGGTCCGGTGGCGGCCACGGCCTGCTCCTTCCCGGCGGAACGGCGGACGGCGCACCGCCGGGGCCGGCGGGCGCGGGAACGGCCCCAGCATGGCGCACGCCCGCCGCTCCCCCGGCGCACAACGCCCGGCGGACCGCGCCCGCTCCCCCGGCCAGCGGTTCCCCGCCGTGATCAGGTGCCCAGGGGTTACGGTCGGGCGTCGACGGGGTCCGGGGCGGCTGGGTCCGCCGGGCGGGCCCTACCCCTGCGCGCTCAGCAGGCGCCGCATCTCGGGGATCCCGGGGGCGGTGAGGCGGTGGCCGCGGAGGTGGCGGGGGCGGATGCGGAGGGCGGACAGGGAGCCGGGGGGCAGCGCGGCGGGACCGGGGCGGCCGGCGGGGTGGTGCACGAGGTTCCAGTCGGGGTGGTCGAGTTCCAGTGCGCACAGCTCGTCCGTGGAGGAGACCGGCAGCCCCCGGTTGCGGGCGGTCGCGCGGCGGTTGTGCACCCGGCGCTGCACGGGAGTCATCTGCTCGAAGGGCACCCCGAAGTCGAACCGGTCACCCACGGGTCACGCCCCGGCGATCGCCGGCGGAGCGGTGCGCCGGGCGGGCCGCCCGCCGCTGTGCGTCGATCACCATGACACCGAGAGTAGGCAACGACCCCCGCCCCTCTCAACGCCACCGCGCGTACTTGCCGCGCTTTTACCCGTCACCGCCACCGCTGCGGCCGTCCCACAGGATTTCCACATGAACGGCGGCTAGCGTGCGCGGGCGCGATCCGGGGCGGAACGGCGGGCCGCAAGGCCGTCCGTGCGCGCCGCGGCGCGCACCGGCGGAGCGACGAGGGGCGGGCGATGGAGCACGGGAGTGTGCTGGCCGGACGGTACGAGGTCGGCGGGCTGCTGGGACACGGTGGCATGGCCGAGGTGTACCGGGCCCGCGACCTGCGCCTGGACCGTGAGGTGGCGGTCAAGGTGCTGCGCGCTTCCGGGGCGGCCGATCCGGCGTTCCGCGCGCGGTTCCGCCGGGAGGCACTGGCGGCGGCCTCGCTGAACCACCCGCTGGTGGTGGCGGTCTTCGACGCGGGCGGCGGCACCGGCGACAGTGAGCCGGCGTTCCTGGTCATGGAACGCGTCGCCGGCCGCACCCTGGCCGAGGTGGTGCGCGACGGCGGTCCGCTGGAGCCGGAGCGCGCGGTGCCCGCGGCCGCCGACGTGCTGGAGGCGCTCGGCCACGCCCACGAGCACGGCATCGTGCACCGGGACGTGAAGCCGGCCAACGTGATGGTCGCGGACGGCGGCGGCATCAAGGTCATGGACTTCGGCATCGCCCGCCCGATGGGCACGGCCGGCGCCACGGTCACCGGGACCGCCATGGTGGTCGGCACCGCCGAGTACCTCTCCCCGGAACAGGCACGCGGCCTGCCGCTGGACGAGCGCTGCGACCTGTACTCGGCGGGTTGCCTGGTCTACGAACTCCTCACCGGGCGGCCCCCGTTCACCGGCCCGACGCCGCTGGCGGTGGCCTGGCAGCAGATGGAGGACGAGCCGCTGCCGCCGTCCGCGCTGCGGCCCGGGATCCCGGCGGCGCTGGACGCGGTGGTACTGCGGGCACTCGCGAAGGACCGCGAGGACCGCTGGCCGGACGCGGCCTCGATGCGTGCGGCCCTGCTGGCCGCGCTGCGCGCCCCGGCGCCGGCCCCCGTCCCGGCCGCGGCCTTCGCCGCCGCGCCGACGGCCACCGCCCCCGCCACCGCCCCCGCCACCGCCACCGCCACCGCCGTGGCGCCCGCGGCCCCGGACCGGGCGGCTGCCCGGGCGGGCCGCCGCCGGCCCGGGCGCGGCCGGCGGACCGCCGTGGTGGTCGCGGCCGCGGTGGCGCTGGTGGCGGTGGTGGCCGCGGGCGGCTACGCGCTGTCCGGCGGCCACCACGCGTCCCCCCGGGCGGCGGCGGACGGCGGCACGGGCGCCGGCAGCGGCACGGACGCTGCCGGGTCCGGGGCACGCCACGGCTCCGGCGCGGGCGGCGGCTCCGGCGCGGGCCGCTCGGGCACCGGCAGCTCCGGCACCGCCGTTTCCGGCACCGGCGGGCAGCAGGACGTGCGGGCGCCGGACCTGCGGGGGCGCACGCTGGCGGAGGCACGGGTGGCGGTGCTGGCCCACCACCTGCGGCTGGCCGCCGTCCGCGCGGGCGGGTGCCCGGCTCCGGCGACGGGCCGTCAGGTCTGCGGGCAGGATCCCGCGCCGGGCAGTGCGGTGGCCCCCGGCAGCGGCATCAGCCTCCAGGTGTCGGCCAAGCGGCACTAGGACGGCGCCGCGGGGCCCGTCCGGCCGGTGCGGGCGGGCCCCGTACCGCCGGGCGGCGGACGTTCCCCAGGTGTTCACCCGTGCGGGGCGCTGCGTTGGCGGGTGACCGGCCAGACTCCCCAGGGCGTTCCGGACGGACACCAGTGTCGGACAGTTGGGGAGAGTTCCATGACGAGCGTCAACCGCCGCCGGTTCATGCGACTGGCCGGCGGTACCGCCGCGGCGTCCATGATGTCGGCGGGCATCGCCCGCGCCGCGCAGATCCCGGCGAACCGCCGCACCGGTTCCATCAAGGACGTCGAGCACGTCGTCGTCCTCATGCAGGAGAACCGGTCCTTCGACCACTACTTCGGCACGATGCGCGGCGTGCGCGGGTTCGGCGACCCGCGGCCGGTGACGCTGCCGAGCGGCAAGCCGGTCTGGTACCAGTCGGACGGCGCCAAGGAGGTCACGCCGTTCCACCCGGACGCTGCGAACCTGGGCCTGGCCTTCCTCCAGGACCTCGACCACGGCTGGGACAGCGGGCACCGGGCGCTGAACGGCGGGGCGTACGACCAGTGGATCCCGGCGAAGGCGTCGGCGACGACGATGGCCCATCTGGAGCGCGGCGACATCCCGTTCCACCACGCGCTGGCCGACGCGTTCACCGTCTGCGACAGCTACCACTGCTCGCTGCTCGGCCCGACCGACCCGAACCGGTACTACATGTGGACCGGCTGGGTCGGCAACGACGGCAGGGGCGGCGGCCCGGTCATCAACAACGCCGAGGCGGGCTACGACTGGACGACCTACCCCGAACGCCTGGAGGCGGCCGGGGTGTCGTGGAAGATCTACCAGGACATCGGTGACGGCCTGGACGCGGCCGGCGGCTGGGGCTGGATCGAGGACGCCTACCGGGGCAACTACGGCGACAACTCGCTGCTGTACTTCGACAACTACCGCGACGCGAAGCCCGGCGAACCGCTGTACGACAAGGCCCGCACCGGGACGGACGCGGCGGCCGGCGACGGTTTCTTCGACGTCCTGAAGGCCGACGTGCTGGGCGGCACGCTGCCGTCGGTCTCCTGGATCGTGGCGCCCGAGGCGTTCACCGAGCACCCCAACTGGCCTGCGAACTACGGCGCCTGGTACATCTCCCAGGTCCTCGACGCGCTCACCGCCGACCCCGAGGTGTGGAGCCGTACGGCGCTGTTCATCACCTATGACGAGAACGACGGGTTCTTCGACCACGTGGTGCCGCCGACCGCGCCGGTCACCCCCGCGCAGGGCGCGTCCACCGCGGACGTCTCGCGGGAGATCTGGCGGGCGACCGCCGCCGACCCGGAGGTCACCGGCCCCTACGGGCTGGGCCAGCGGGTGCCGATGACGGTGGTCTCGCCGTGGAGCACCGGCGGCTGGGTGTGCTCGGAGACCTTCGACCACACCTCGATCATCCGCTTCGTCGAGAAGCGCTTCGGCGTCCACGAGCCCAACATCACCCCGTGGCGCCGGGCGATCTGCGGCGACCTGACCTCGGCGTTCGACTTCTCGCGCCGCAGCACGGCGCTCCCGCCGCTGCCGGGGACCGGGGGCTACCTGCCGCCGGACCACGACCGGCACGGCGACTACGTGCCCACCCCGCCGGCCGCTCCCCGGGTGCCGCGCCAGGAGCCGGGCACCCGGCCGGCCCGCCCGGTCGGCTACGACCTGTCGGCGGACGCCTCGGTGAACGCCGGGCGCGGCCTGCTGTCGCTGGAGTTCGCCGCCCACGGCCCGCTGGGTGCCGGCTTCCACGTGCGCTCCTCCACCCACGACGCCGGCCCCTGGTCGTACACCGTGGGCTCCGGCAGGGAACTGTCCGGCTCGTGGGACCTGGCGGGCGGCCCCTCGGGCGGGTACGCGTTCACCGTGCACGGTCCGGCCGGGTTCTTCCGGGAGCTGAACGGCACGCTGGCCGACGCCGGTCCCGAGGTGCGCGCCCTGCACGACGGGCACAGCGGCCTGGTGCGGCTGACGCTGGCCAACTCCGGCCCGCGCACGGTACGGCTGACCGTGCGCGACGGCTACGGTCACGAGGCCCCGGCGGTGGTCACGCTGCGGCCGGGCGCCTGGCTGACCCGCAGCGCCGACCCGCGGCGTTCGGGCGGCTGGTACGACCTGACGGTGACGGCCGACGGCGACCCGGCGTTCCTGCGGCGGCTGGCCGGCCACGTGGAGACCGGGGCGCCCTCGGTCAGCGACCCGGCGCTGGGCGGCCGCTGACCAGCACGTCCGCGCCGACCGTGCCCGCCGCGACCGCCCCGCGGCGGGCACGGTCGTGCGACGGGGGGAGCCTCAGGCGCCGGCGGCCAGGACGCCCTCGACGCCGGCCGCCCAGCACAGCAGGTGCTCGTCGGCGCCGCGCGGTCCGACGCACTGGAGTCCCAGCGGCATGCCGTCCGGTGCGGTGCCCGCCGGGACGCTGACGGCGGGCAGTCCGGCCGCCGACCAGGGCAGCGACATCACCGGGTCGCCGGTGAAGCCCAGTCCGCGCGGGGCCGGGCCGGTGGCGCTCGGCGCGATCCAGCCGTCCAGCCCGGCGACCCCGGCCAGCGTGTCGATGCGGTCGGCCATCTCCCGCCGGGCTTCCACCGCCGCCGCGTAGGCCCGGTCGGTCACCGCCAGTCCCTCGCGCACCGCGGCCGCGGTCTCCCGGCGGTAGCGGTGTCCGTAGCGGGGGAACAACTCGGCGTGGCTGCGGGCGAGTTCGTAGCGGTTCAGGGCCTTCAGGCTGATCCGCAGCCGGTCGAAGTCGGGCAGGAAGGGCAGTTCGCGCACCGGGCAGCCGGCCGAGCGCAGCGCCTCGACCTGGGCGGCGAACGCGTCCCGCGCCACCGCCCCGGCCTGCTCCAGGTAGGGGCCGGCCGGCACGCCCAGCACCGGCGGCCGGGCCCGGTCGGGGGCCGGACGCCACCCGTCGCACACCACGGAGGCGGCGAACGCGGCGGAGGCCACGTCGGCGGTGAACAGGCCGACGGCGTCAAAACTGGGCGCGTTGGGCAGCACACCGTCCACCGGTACCCGGCCGTGGGTGGGGCGGAAGCCGGTGACGCCGCAGTAGGCGGCCGGGCGGACCACCGAGCCGACCGTCTGGGTGCCGACGGCCAGCGGCACCATGCCGGCGGCCACAGCGGCGGCCGAGCCGGAGGAGGAGCCGCCGGGGGTGCGGGAGGGGTCGCGCGGGTTGCGGGTGGGGCCGGGGGCGCCGACCGCGAACTCGGCGGTGACGGTCTTGCCGGCGATCAGCGCGCCGGCCCGCAGCAGCCGGGTCACCACGGTGGCCTGCGGGCCCGCCAGCGCGTGCGGCGGCACATCGGACCCCGCGAGCGTGGGCAGGCCGTCGACCCGCACGATGTCCTTGACGGCCACCGGCACCCCGAACAGCGGGGGCCGGCCGGCCGGGTCCGGCCAGCGTTGCTCCGCCTCCCGCGCCTGCGCCAGCAGCCGCTCCCGGCGGCCCGGTTCCGGCACGAACGCCTCGATCTCCGGGTCCATGTCGTCGATCAGGGCGCACAGGGCGTCGGCGGCCGCCGCCAGCGTTGTCACGTGGTCCACGGGCGGGAGCGTAGCGCTCGTGGCCGGGATTCAGCGCGGGTGGACCCGGAAGGTGACGGCCCGGCCGCCGCCGGGGGCGCCGAGGGTGCCGCCGAGGAAGGTGCGGGCGTACTCGCGCGGGCTGTCGGGGACGCCGAGTCCGGTGATGTACGCGTGGTGCTCGGCGAGCGAGGCGACGGCGCGTTCGAACGCCTCGTCGTCCACCGGTGCGCTGTGGGTGGGACCGGCGGCGCCGGCGACCGCGGTCCACCGCACGCCGTCCCACGGCCCCGGTCCGCCGCCGGCGGCGATGTCGGGCATGATCCACCGGTTGCCGGCGTCACCCGCGGCGTCCAGCACGGCGCGGCCGACGATCCGGTGGTCGGGGGTGTTCCACCAGGTACCGCCCCAGGTGTCGTCGTGGTTGAGGGTGATCAGCAGCTCCGGGCGGTGGCGGCGCACCGCGGCGGCCAGGTCCCGGCGCAGCCCGGGTCCGGCCTCGATCACGCCGTCGCGGTGGCCGAGGAACTCCACGCTGCTGACGCCCACGGCGGCCGCCGAGGCGATCTGCTCGGCCTCCCGGACCCGGGCGCAACTCTCGGGTTCCAGCGAGTCGATCCCGGCCTCGCCCCGGGTGACCAGCACGTACCGCACGTCCTTGCCGGCCGCGGTCCACCCCGCGACCGCGGCGGCCGCGCCGTACTCCAGGTCGTCGGGGTGGGCGACGACCGCCAGGGCCGTCGTCCAGTCCTGCGGCATCTCCTCCAGTGCTGCGCGCTGTGCCATGACGCCTCCCGGGTGCGGGTCCGCCGACCCCTCCAGCCTGCCCGGACCCGGCCGGGAGCGAAACCGGGAGCGTCAGCGCTTGCGGTGGGTGGGGTGCGGGACGGGTGTGCGGTGGGTGGCGTGCGGGGCCGGCGTCCCGTCGTCCGGGGGGTCGGTGTGCGGGGCCGTCGTGCGGTGGGTGGGGCGCGGGGTGGACGGGCTGGTGGCGTGCGGGGTGGACGGGTGGGTGGGGGTGCCGGCGGACCAGCCGACGGCCACCTGCCAGGTGACGCCCGGAGCGGCCCGGACCCTCAGCGTGCCCGCGGGCAGCGCGGTCTCGCTCGCGTACCCCTCCATCTCGTCCCCGTTGCCGGCGCCCGAGCACGGCATCCGGTAGGTGCCGGCCTGCCCGGTCTCGACGGTGACGGTGCCGTGGCCGCGGCACTCGATGCCGACGTACTCGGTGCCGCGCGGGGCGCCGGGCAGCGGCAGCGACAGCCCGCTCCCCTCGTGGCGCCCGGTGTCGGCCAGCACCCGGTCCGCCTCCGAGCGGACCGCCGCGACCGGGTCCCGCCAGGGCCCCTGCGAGGCCGCCGGGGTGGCCGTGGTGGTGGTGTGGCCGGCCGGGTGGGCGGACCCGCCCGTGCAGGCGGTCAGGCCGAGCGCGGCGGCGCCCAGCAGGACGGCGGCGCGCGGGCAGGCGCGGCGGTACGCGGTCATGGTCCCCCACAGGATCCGGCCGGGCGCTCCCGGCTCGCGCCCAGCATGCCCGGGCACGCTGCCGTCACGCCGGTCCGTCGCCCGGTGGGGACGGGGACGTTACCGTTCCGGGTCGTCGGCGGGCACCGGCGGAGGGCCGGACCGGCGGGGTCGGCGGCGCGGGCCGGCGATCTCCGCCAGCAGGTCGGGGCCGCTCCAGGTGCGGGCGCGGTCGGGGCCGGCGGCTTCGGCGAGGCGGATGAGCGTGACCAGGCGGGAGTTGGCGGGGGCGGGCAGGGCGTGCCGGGCGGCGAGGGAGACCACGGCGCCCTGGAGGTCGTCGATCTCGGTGGGCCGCCCGCGCCGCAGGTCCTCCCAGGTGGAGGAGCGGGCCCGGCCGTCGACGCGCAGCGCGGGGCCGGCGACCCGGCGGAAGACCGCGTCGGGCATCCGCAGCAGCGCCGGGGTCCAGGCGGCGGGCACCGCGGTGAGGCGGGCCGGGCGTACTCCGGCGGCGGCGTAGGCGGCCAGCGCCTCGGACTGGCAGGCGGCGAGCACCAGCCGGTAGGCGCGGCTGCCGAGTTGCTCGCGCAGCGGCAGTCCGGACAGGGCGTTGACGGCGTTGTTGAGGTTCATCAGCAGTTTGGCGTGCTGGACGGCGTGCATGTCGGTGCGCGGCTGCACCGGCAGCCCGGCCGCCCGCAGCGCGGTCACCAGGGGCGCGGCGCGCGGGTGGTCGTCGAGCATGAGGGAACCGCCGGACCCCTGGTGGAACGTGCCGGGGCCGTCGCGCAGCACGTTGTAGGGGACCATGCCGGCCAGCACGGTGTGGCCGTACAGGGCGTGGGCGAGGACGGCCGGGTTGCGCAGGCCGTTCTGGAAGCTGACGACGACCGCGCCGGGGTCGAGGTGGGGGGCCATCGCGCGGGCGGCGGCCGCGGTGTCGGCGGACTTGACGGTCACCAGGACGTAGCCGGCGCCGGCGACCGCCTCGGGCCCGGCGGCGGTGCGCGGACTGCCGGGGCCGGTGCGCCGGGCGGGCCGGCCGCCGCCGGTGAGCGTGACGCCCCGCTCGGCGACGGCCGCCATGGCGTCGGCCCGCCCGATCAGCGTGACGTCGGCCGTGGCGGCGAGGTGTCCGCCGAGGTGGCATCCGATGCTTCCGGCTCCGTAGACCGCGACGCGTGGGCGTTCGCCGTTCGGTGGCGCGGCGTCGTGCGCTGGCGGGATCATCGTGGGGCGGCCCTCCGGGTCGGCGGTCGGCAACGGCCCGGCGCTCCCGGTCCCGCTCCGGTCGTCCTCCGTCGCGGCGGGTGACGCCGTGTGCGGGGCATTCTCCCCGCACACCCCCGCCCGCCCCACGCCGGGGTCCGTCCAACGCGTGACACCCGGTCGTCGCACGGGCGTCAACGGGGTTGCGGACGGGGGGAGTTGAGACGGCCGGCCGTGATGTCCGGGGCCCGGGGCGCTGCGGCGGACCCGCCGCGTCACCTACCGCGTGGCCGCCGCGAGCCGCGCCGGGCGGGTGGCGGCCGCCGCCGGTGACCCGGCGTTCGTGAAACGTTCGCGCGGGCTTCGTCCGGTGATCTTGACGTGGTGGCGCGGACCGGCTGTCATCGGGCCGGGTCCGGCGACGGCCGGGTGCCTTCTCCGTTCGGAATTCTGCGAGGTCCGGGTGCACCGTTCATCCCGTCAACGTCTCCTGACCGCCGCCGTGGCCGTGGTCGCCGCCGTTCTGCCCGTGTGCCTGTCCGGTCCGGCCGGGGCCGCGCCGGCCGCGCCGGGGGCCGGGGCGGTGAGCGCGCGGTGGAGCGTGCGGCACGTCGCGCCCGGTGTGGAGGTGCGCACCGGGGTGCTGACCCGGCAGGGCGCGGCGCCCGACTGGACGGTGACCGTCCAGCACCCGGTGACCGCGAAGCTGTCCGGGGCGGCGGCCAACGCCGAGGTGGGGCCGCGGTCGTGGGCGGACTCCACGGTGGCGGCGCTGCGGGCGGCCGGGTTCGCGCCGCGCGCGGAGAGCGTGCGGTGGCCGCGGTACACCGACACCCCGCACGGCGTGATGGGCGTGCGGGTGCGGGTCGGCGGTTTCGCGGCGCAGGCCGACGCGCAGGCGCTGGCGGCGCGGCTGGTGGCGGCCGGCTTCCCGGCGGCGGCGGAGTGGACCGGCTACGACGCGAGCGTTCCGGCGGACGTGGAGGACGTCCACGTCGCGGTCGTCGACCCGCGGGTCTTCACCGGCACCGTGGAGGGCACGCACGACGGCGCCGTGACGCAGCGCGAGACGGTGTCGTCGGTGGCGGCCCGGCTGGGGTCGCTGGTGGGCGTCAACGGTGGTTTCTTCGTGACCGCGGACAGTGACGGGGTGCAGGGCACGCAGTCCGGCCTGGGGGTCTACGACGGCACGGTGGAGTCGATGGCCGCCGGTTCGCGGGCCGCGCTGGTGCTCGGTGACGGCGGCCGGCGGGTGCGGGTGGAGGACCTGACGTCGTCGGCGTCGGCGCGGGCGGACGGCTCGTCGTTCCCGGTGCAGGGGATCAACCGGGTGCCGGGCACGGTGCGCGACTGCGGCCGGCCGGGTGCGGTGCCCAGCACGCTGCCGTGGCAGGACGTCACCTGCCACGAGAGCAGCGAACTGGTCGAGTTCACCCCGTTGTTCACCGCGCCGCTGCCGGCCGGCGACGGGGTGCAGGCGGTGCTGGACGGGGCCGGCCGCGTGGTGTCGGTGGGCGCGCGCGGCGGTGCGGTGCCGGCCGGCGGTTCGGTGGTGCAGGGCATCGGCGCGGCGGCGCACTGGCTGACGGCGCACGCCCGGCCGGGGCAGCCGCTGGCGGTCCGGGTGTCGGTGCGGGACGCGGCCGGGCACGACGTGCCGCTGGGCGCGCGCGACAGCGTGGTCTCGGCGGCCCCGCAGCTGGTGCGGGACGGGCGGGTCGCGGTGGACGCCGCCGCCGAGGGCACGGTGGACCCGGCGGACCTGTCGTTCGGCTACGCGTGGGCGAACACCCGCCAGCCGCGCACCATGGCGGGCGTCGACGCGCGCGGGCGGCTGCTGCTGGTGACGGTGGACGGCCGGCAGATGGGCGGCAGCGAGGGCTTCACGCTGACGGAGGCGGCCGCGTACATGCGCTCGCTCGGCGCGGTCTCGGCGCTGAACCTGGACGGCGGCGGCTCGACGGCCATGGCGGTGGACGGCACCCTCGTCAACCGGCCCTCCGACGCCACCGGTGAGCGTCCGGTGGGCGACACCGTGCAGGTGCTTGCGGCGGGCTGACCGGCGGGGGCGCGGGGCGGGATCCGGCGGGGTCCCGCCCCTTCCCGTTGCCCCGGCTGCGCCGCCGCCGCGCGCCGGGGTGCGGGAGGCGGCGGGCGGTCAGCTGCGGCGGGGGTCGTGGCCGAGGGCCATCAGGCGCTCGCGCCGGGCGCCGGGGTCGGTGCCGGGGCTGCCGTCCTCGATCTCCTCCACGACCGCGTACATGGTGCGCAGGTCCTCGCCGGTGAGTTCGGCGCGGCGTTTGGCGAGGATGGCGAGCACGTGTTCGCCCTCGGCGGTGTCGGCGCCGTCGGGCAGCGCGCCGAGCCAGGCGCCGAGTTCCATCGAGGTCATGTTGACCAGTTCGTGGAACTCCTGCCACAGCGCGTCGAGTTCGAGCGCGGACAGGCCGTCGGGGGTGTCGGCCACGGAATGCCTCCTGGGGGATCGCGGCGGCGGGGCGCCGGTCGTCCCGCCTGCCCGCGGTGCGCGGCGGCAAACCCCGGCCACGGCCGTCCGGGGGACGCGGCGCGGCGAGGCGCCGCGTCCCGGTGGGATCAGCCGACCGCCTCCAGCTCCTCCGCCCCGCGTTCCGCCGGGGCGGGCCGGGGCGTCCCGCGCAGCAGCAGGGCGACCACGACGAGCGCGACGAGGCCGACGAGGACGTACGGGGCGGCCCAGAGCTGGTCCCATCCGGTCAGGGCGAGGTCGGGTCGGTCACCGAACGGCACCCAGTCGAAGGGCCGCACGATGAACACCGCCGCCAGGGCGGCGGCCAGCGCGGCGATCCCCGCCCTGGCCGCGAGGGTGCGGACCCGGACGGCGCCGGTGTGCAGGAGCACCAGGAAGCCGGGGACCACCCACACCCAGTGGTGGTCCCAGGAGATCGGCGAGACCAGGAGCCCGGTGAGTCCCACCAGGGTGACGGCCAGCAGTCTCTCGCCGCGCCGCTCGGCCCGGGCGGCGGCCCACAGTCCCAGGGCGAGGACCGCGGCGGCCGCCACGGCCCACGGCAGGTTGACGCCGCTGGTGGTGTGCATCAGGCGGGTGAACGTGCTGCGCATCGACTGGCTCAGCGGGCTCTGCGGGAAGCCGACCCGGCCGCTGTCGTAGACCAGCTTGGTGAAGTACTTCCACGTGGGCCCGGGGTAGGCGGCGAGGCCGACCAGGACGGTGGCGAGGAAGGCGGCGAACCCGGTGACGGCGGCCCAGGTCCGGCGGGTCACCAGCAGGTGGATGAGGAAGATGGCCGGGGTGAGCTTGACGCCGGCGGCCAGCCCGATGAGCAGTCCGTGCCGCCGCCGGTCGCCGCGGGCGAAGTCGGCCACCACGAGCAGCATGAGGATCAGGTTCACCTGGCCCAGTCGCAGCGTGTCCCGCACCGGGTCCAGCCACATCAGCGCGACGGTCGCGGCCAGCACCAGGGGGGCCCGCAGGCGGGTGTCCCGCACGCCGAGGAGGTCGAAGGAGTACCAGAGCACGCCTTGCAGGGCGAGCAGGGAGACGAAGATGAGCAGGGGCGCGACGACCGACATGCTCACGAAGGACATGGGGATGAACAGCGCCGCGGAGAACGGCGGATACGTGAAGTACAGCCCCGGCGCGTACGCCTTGGCATAGGGATCGCCGAGGGAGCGCGCGGCCTTTCCTCCGAACTGGTAGACCTTCAGGTCCATTCCGAAGAAGGGATCGTGGTGGAGCAGGGAGAATTCTGTGAGCGCCAGCACGGCGGCGAGGGCCACCGCGGCGGCCAGCCACAGGAGACCGGCTTTTCTGGACAGTGATCCCGGCATTTCTTGATGTTCCCTTCGACATGACGGACCGAGCCCTCCGGCTGCCGCGGGGAGGCCGTTTCCGGCAGGCCGGGGGCGAGCGCGGGTGCCCGCCCTCCTCGGATCGCGGCCGGGGAACGGTCGACCGCACCGGATTCGCCATCGGTGACGGCGAGTCAACTACGGCCGCGATGGAGCGTCAAGCGTCGATCGGGAATGCGGCGGCAACACGCGTGGCCTGCGGATGCCGGTCGCCGGCGCCGTGGGAATCACGGGTTCCGGGCACCGGTGGCGGCGGGGGAAGGGCCACCGCGCACCGGCAGGCGGAATCGCCGGGGCGGGTGCCGGGGCGGGTGCCGGGGCGGGTGCCCCCCGGCGCCCGGCCGGTTTGTCCGACGGCGCGTCAGCCAGCAGACTGGCCCCCTCCCGCGGCCGGTGGAGCGCGGGTGGATCCACGGCCCGAGGCGGTCGCGCGCGTCCCGCGCGGGCCGGCCGCCGGGGGCGAGAGAGGGGTTGCGGTGGCCAGGATACGGATGTCGGACCGGGTCTTCCTCGCGCTGGAGTCGGCGGCCACCCCGCAGCACGTGGGGCTCGTGGCCACGCTCGCCCCGCCGGCCGGCGCCGATCCAGGCCCGTACGCGCGGCGGCTGTTCGAGCGGCTGACGGGCACGCCGGTCGCGGCGCCCTTCACCTACCGGCTGCGCCCGGCCCGCACCGGCAGGTTCAGCCGCAGCTGGCAGACGCTCGCCGACGAGGACGTGGACCGCTCGCACCACGTGCGCCGATGCGTGCTGCCCGCGCCCGGCGGTGAGCGCGAACTGCTCGACCACGTCGCGCTGTCGCACGCGCGTCCGCTGGAGCCCGGCCGCCCGCTGTGGGAGTGCGAGGTGGTCGAGGGCCTGGCCGGCGGCAGGTTCGCGTTCTTCTTCAAGGTGCACCACGCGCTCACCGACGGGCTCGGCCTCCAGCGGAGCATGCGGCGGATGATCACCACCGACCCGCTGGAGGAGGGCACCGGCGTGCCGTGGGGCGCGGAGCGGGGTGCGGGCACGCCGGCGCCGGAGGGCACCGGGGGCGGGCCGGCCGGTGCGGCGGGCGCCGCGGCCGGGCTGGGCCGGGCGGCGGTGACGATGCTGGGGGGCCTGCGCGCGGCGGGCGATCCGGCGCGGGCCGTGCCGTTCGTGGTGCCGCGCTCCCCGCTCAACGGTGCGGTCGGCAGCACGCGCCGGGTGGTCACCAGGACGTACGGCCTGGACCGCTTCCGGGCGACGGCCCGGGCGGCCGGCGTGACGGTCAACGACGTACTGCTGTCGGTGTGCGGCGGGGCGCTGCGGCGTTCCCTGCTGGCGCTCGGGCGGCTGCCGGCCCGCTCGCTCACCGCCGGCACCCCCGTCTCGACCCGCCGGCCGGGCGACACGAGGACGGCCAACGCTTTCGCCCTGACGGTGATGAGCCTGGGCACCGCGGTCGCGGACCCGCTGGAGCGGCTGCGGACCGTGGCGCGCTCCAGCGCGATCGCCAAGCGTGAGCTCAGCGGCCTGCCGCAGGGGTCGGCGGGCCTGTACGGCGCCCTGTTCACCTGGCCGTTCGTCGCGCAGAACCTGCTGGGGGCGGGCGGCGCGACCCGGCCGCCGTACAACATCGTGGTCTCGAACGTGCCCGGTCCCGCGGCGCAGGAGTACCTGGCGGGCTGCCGGGTCGAGGGGCTGCACCCGCTGGGCAGCGTCTGCCACGGGGTGCGGCTGTTCGTGGTGGCCCGCTCCGGCGCCGGGCGCTTCGACCTCTCCTTCCTCGGGGACGGCGCGCTGCCGGTGCCGCTGGAGGAGGTGGGTGACCTGGTTGGGGACGAACTGCGGCGCCTGGAGCGGGCGGTGGGCGGCCCGGTGCTGTCCACCCGCCGTCCGCAAGCGGATTGACGTGCCGCCGCCGGTGCTGCCGAGGAGCTGCCGGGCCCAGCAGCAATTGCCGGTAACAGCAGGCGAGTTGTGTGTCCCGCAGTAACATGATCGCGCTCGATATGACGGGTAGTCATCTCTGACGCTCGCGACACACGGGGGTTATCGGCTGATGCACGGCGGTACCGAAGAGGCGACCGGCCGAACGGCGCCGCTGGAGAACCGGGTGGAGACCCCGGCCTACCTCTACGATCTGGCCGCCGTGCGCGGCGCGCACGAACAGCTGCGCGGATGTCTGCCGGAATCCGCCGGGCTGTTGTTCTCCCTCAAGGCCAATCCGCATCCGGCGGTGCTGCGCCAACTGGCGGCGCTCGGCTGCCGGGCCGAGATCAGTTCGCCCGGTGAGATGGAGTCCGCCGTGGCGGCCGGATTCTCCGCCGGCGGCATTCTCTTCACCGGCCCCGGTAAGCGTGACCGCGACATCGTGCGGGCCCTGGAGGCCGGTGTCCGGCAGTTCTCCGTCGATTCCCCGCACGCCCTGGACCAGTTGGACCGGCTGGGCCGCGCCGCGGCCACGGAGGTCACCGCGCTGCTGCGGGTCAACCCGCCCGTCCCGCCGGTGGGCGCCGGGCTCGCCATGACCGGTGGGCCCTCGCAGTTCGGCGCCGATCTGTCGTGGGTGGTGGAGGAACCCCAGTTCTTCAAGAGCCGCCGGCACGCGCGGGTGGCCGGGATCCACCTCTACATGGGCAGCAACCTCACCAGTGAGGAGACCCTGCTCGCCACCTTCCGGTACGCGCTGGAGGTGGTCCGGCAGGTCGAGGCGGCGCTGGACGTGCGGCTGCCGGTGGTGGACCTCGGCGGGGGCTTCGGTGCGCCGTACGCCGTCGAGGGCGGCCTGCCGCGGTTCACGTCGCTGCGGGAGCGGCTGGAGGAGCTGCTGGCCGCGGAGCTCCCCGGGTACGCGGCCGGAGAGCGGCACGTGGTGTTCGAGTCGGGCCGCTACCTGACGGCCGGCTGCGGCCGGCTGCTGACCCGGGTGCTGGACGTGAAGCGCTCGCACGGCCGCCGCGTCGTCGTCCTGGACGCCGGGGTCAACGACCTGGGCGGCATGTCGGGCCTGCGCAAGGAGCAGCGGGTCGACCCGCGGTTGCTCCTGGACCCGGCGTCCCACCGGCCGGCCGGGCAGCAGCCGTCCGGCGCGACGATCGTCGCCGGACCGCTGTGCCACCCGCTCGACGTGTGGACCCGGGACGGCGCCCTGCCCGGCGTGGCGGTCGGCGACCTCGTCACGGTCCCGAACGTCGGCGCCTACGGGCTGCACTCGGCGCTGGCGCTCTTCCACTGCCACGCCATGCCGCTGGAAGTGGTGGTCGACGGGGAGCGGGAGGTCGAGCGCGGCCGGGCCTTCCTGGGCCGCGAACGGATCACCCCGTGATCTCCCGGGCCGCCGACCACCACCTCGTGCGGCCCGATCCGGCGGCGGATGCGCCGGCCGTGGTCGAGGTGCCCGCCGCGGGCCCGTTCGTCATGGTCATGCGGGACGACACCGCGCTCTGCGTCCGGGAGTTCGGCCACCGCCTGGGGATCCGCGACACCGCGGCGGCGTCCGAGCTCGCGGCGGCGTACCGGGGTTTCCAGCACGGGACGAGGGACGCCCTGCGGGCCGTGCCGCGGCACCCCGGCGGACTGGTCTTCCACGTGGTCGATCCGCTGCGCCTGGAGGCGGCGGTCCGCCGCCGGGCCGGGGACGGGCCGCTGATCAGCCTCGATCCGCTGGTCGAGCGGGGCGTCGCGGCCCTGCGGGTCTCCCGCGGCTTCCTGCTCGGCGGGCGCGAGGCCGCCGGCCTGGTGCCGCGCCCGGGTGCCGCGCCGGTGGCCGAGCAGATCGCGGCGCTGCCCGGGGACCCGGCCGGGGCGGGCTGCACCCTGATCGAGGACGACATCTGCACCGGGGAGACCGTCGCCGCCGTCGTCCACCTGCTCGCGGCGGCGGGCCGCCGGGTCCGCCGGATCGTCCCGGGCATCCGGCTGGACGGCACGGCACACCCCGCCGTGCCGGGCGCCGCCGTCGACCCGGTCCTGGAGTACCGCACCGCCGGCGCCCCGCCGGGCGCCCGGGCGGTGGAGCTGGCCGATCCGCGCAACTTCCTGCTGGGCCTGTCCGGGCTGGTGGTCCTGCTCCCCGACGGGACGTGGGGCCGGGCACCGTACTGGCTGCCCTTCGTGCGGACCTCGGCGCGCGCCGGCATCCCCGCGGGCGGCGACGAGGAGTTCGCCCTGCGCGTGCTGGAGGCCAACGTGCGGTTCTTCGAACGGGCGGATCGGCTGGCCGGCCGCCCGGTCCTGGTCGCCGACCTGCACCCCGCGGTGCGCCGGCTGCTGGTGTCCCTGCGGATGGCGGACGCCGGCCGGCCCGTCCGCCCGGTGCTCGGCGACCTCATGACGGGGCTCGGCGCGTGGACCGGGCGGGTCGCGGCGTACGGCACGGACACCCTGACGGGATCGGCCCTCCGGTGACCGCGCCCGGCCCCTTCGACACCGTGCTGCTCGACGTCAACGGCACCCTCGTGCCCTCCGTGGCCCGCCCGCCGCAGGAGGGTCCGGCGCTGCGCCGGTTCCGTGCCCTGGTGCGGCGGCTGACCGCGGCGGGAGTGGCCGTCGGGCTGTGCTCGGACTCGCCGCTGGAGCAGCTGCGGGAGCTGGGGACCGGTATCGGGCTCGGTGCGGCGCCGGGGTTCCCGGTGATCGCCGAGAACGGGAACGTGGTGGCCGACGGCGCCGAAGTGCGGGTGGTCACGCCGTTCCCGGCGCTGCGGCGGGTGCGCGCCGAGGTGGAACGGGCGGCCGCCGCGCACGGCCTGCGCCGCGCCGCGGACGTGACGGCGCCCGAGTTCGGCGGGGGTCCGCCGGCGCCGGGCACCTGGGCGTTCGGGGCGAACCGGCGGGCGTCGGCCGGGGTGTTCGGTCCGCCGGACTTCGTGCGCGACGCCGCACGGTGCGTGACGCTCCGGTGCGAGCGCGACGGCGTCGAGGTCTCGGTGGGCCTGAGCCCCGACGGGTCGTGCGCGGGGATCCACCCCTACGCACCACCGGAGCTGGGGAAACGCACGACCCTGGCCCGGCAGGCCGGGAGCTGGGGCCGGCGGGTGCTGATGGTGGGCAACTCGCCGGCCGACTGGGTCCCCGGCGTGCCGGGCGTCGCCTGCGCGTTCGTGGCCGACACCTCGGTGCCGGCCGGCGTGCGGGAGGCGGCGTGGTACGTCTCGCCGGGGACGGACCTGGAGGGTGCCGTGGACATCCTGGACCAGGTGGTACGACGACAGGCCGCGCCGCGTGGCGCGGCCCGGTCCTGAAGGAGGGGACGTATGCGACGGGTCCGCGTGGGCGTGGTGGGCTGCGGGATGATCGCGCAGCTGGTGCACCTGCCGTACCTCACCGCGCTGCGGGAGCGGTTCGAGGTGGCGGCGGTCTGCGACCGGGAGGAGGACCTGGCGCGGACGGTCGCCGGGCGGTTCGGGGTGCCGCGGACGTACCCCGGGGTCGAGGAGATGCTGGCGGGGACGCCGGACCTGGACGCCGTCGTGGTCCTGACCCTGGACCACGTGGCCCCGGTGCTCGCCGCCCTGGAGCGGGGCAAGCACGTGTTCACCGAGAAGCCCCTGGGCTACACGCTGGCCGAGATCGAGCAGGTCGTCGCCGCCTCGGAGCGGACCGGGGCCGCGGTCATGGTGGGGTACATGAAGCGGTACGACAGCGGGGTGCGCCGGGGGCTGGAGGAGATCGCCCGGATCACCCGGCCGGTCATGGCGCGGGTCCACCTGGTGGTGGGCCCCCGGTACGGCAACTGGATCATCCCGGAGCTGGCCGGCGTCACGCGGTCGCCGGCCGCCGGCGGCCCCGGGCCGGATCCGCGGCGCGGCCGGGTCCTGGAGGAGTTCGGGGCGGCTCCGCAGCGGATCCTGGAGGTCTACATGGACATGTTCGGCGTGTGGAGCCACGACGTGAACCTCTACCGGGCCGCCTTCCCGGCCGAGCCGGTCTCCGTCAAGGCGCACTGCTCCCCCGACGGGACGGCGCTGACCGCGACGCTCCAGTACGCCGACGGGTTCCAGTGCGTCTTCCAGGGCGCGTCGACCGGGGTGCACCGGTTCGAGGAGAGCCTGACGGTCTGGGGCGAGGACCGCACGGTGACGGTGGACGTCACCAACCCGTTCCTGCCGAACGCGCCCTCCACCGTGCGGATCTGGCGTGACGAGCCGGCCACCGGGACGAACGGGCGGGGCGCGGCCCGGGAGGAGACCGTGACGGGCTCGTACGAGGAGGCGTTCAAGGCGCAGCTGGTGCATTTCCACGACTGCGTCACCACACCGGGGGTCGGGCCCCTGACGGACGCGCGGGAGAGCCTGCTCGACACCCGGCTGATGATCGGCATGGTGCGGGCGGCGGCGCAGTGACGACCGGCCCGCCGGGGCCGGACGGGTCCGCTGCCCCGTCCGGTCCCGGCCGCCCCGGTGCCGCGTCAGGCGAACCAGCGGGCGAGTTCGAGGGCCACGCCGTCGTCCTCGGCGGCCGCGGTGACCGCGTCGGCGGCGTCGCGGACCTCCTGGAAGGCGTGGCCGACGGCCACACCGCGGCCGGCCCAGCGCAGCATCTCGATGTCGTTGCGCCCGTCGCCGATCGCCAGCACGTCGCCGGCGTCCACGCCGAGGGCGGCGCACACCCGCCGCAGACCCGACTCCTTCGTGACGCCGGCCGGGGTGAGGTCCAGCCACGCCGACCAGCCGACGCTGTGGTTGGTGCCCGACAGGTCGATGCCGTCGGCCAGCCGGAGGAACTCCTCCGGAGTGGCGGCCGGGTCACGGATGATCACCCGGCTCGCCGGCCGGCCGAGCAGGTCTGCCAGCGGGGTCACCACCGACGCCCCGGGCAGTTCCCCGTCGGGGAAGGGCCCGGTCAGCCGGTACCCGTCGTCGTCCTCGACCGCGACCAGCGCCGAGGGCCGGCGGGCGAGGAAGGCCCGCACCGCGGTGGCGGCGTCGAACGTCTCCTGGTGGACGGTCTCCAGGGGCGCGTAGCGGCAGACCAGGGCGCCGTTGCTGGCCACCATCCACATCCGCCGGCCGGCCTGCTCGGGCAGGCCGAGGCGGTCGGCGACCCGGACGATCCCGATCGGCGGGCGCCCGGAGCAGAGCACCACGTGCGCGCCGGCGGCCAGGGCTGAGCCGAGCGCCGCGCGCAGCGTGCTGCCGGCCGGCTCCGGCAGTTCCTCGACGACCTCGCTCCACGCGGGGAGCGTGCCGTCGACGTCGAGCGCGACGAGCCGGGGACGCCACGGCGCGCCGGCGGGCGCGGGGACCGCCGGTGTGGCGGCGGGGCCGCCGGCGGCGGTCACGGGCGTACCCCCGCCAGCTCGCGCAGCAGTGCGGCCAGCGGCACCGCCGCCGGGTCGCCCGTCCCGCGGGCCGCGTCCACGAGGACCGCGCCGAGGGTCGCGGCGTTCTCCCGGCGCTTGCCGAACGTCTTGCCGTACCCGCGCGGGGTCACCCCTGCGAAGGCGGCGACCCGCACGGTGCCGGGCCGGCCGTCCACCGAGATGGCGTCGGCGTGGAAGGGGTAGTGGGCGGCGTCGGCGTTGCCGAGGAAGGTGATCCGCTCCACGCCCGAGACGATCAGCTGCCGCAGGCACTGGCGGCACGGCGGCCGGGTGACCACCGCTTCCGCGCCGGACGTGCCGGCGCCGTGCCGGGCGGCCGACGCGAGGGCGGCCAGTTCGGCGTGGACGACCCGGCCGAGGCTCTCCAGGGCCTGTGCCGCGGGGTCGTGGCTGGGCCGGCCGTCCGGGCCGCCGCCGTCGAGGTGTTCGAGGAAGCGGGCGGCGAGCGCCGGATGGTCGGCGAAGGATCCGCCCTGGTCGGCCTCGGTGTACTCCAGCACCGCGCGGACCAGCGCCATCTTCGACTGCCAGGCCGGGTCGGTCCCGTTGTGCAGGTCACGGGCGTCGTCGGGCGAGTCGGACCAGTACTGTCCGCCGCCGGCGCGCGGCACCTCGTTGGTGCCCAGCGCGACGACGTCGCCGGCGGGGTCGATCAGGGCGCACCCCACGCCGCCGCGCAGGCCGGCGGAGCGCTTCGACTGGGCGTCCGCGACGAACAGCGCGTGCTCGTGGCGGTCGGGGCCCGCGCCGGCCTCGCCGGTGACCGCGGCCACCGCGCGCTCCAGCCCGGCGGCCGCGCTGTCGTCCGCGGCCACCACGAAGTCGGTCAGGTCGTAGGCGAGGTTGCGCTCCGGCGGCTCGTCCGCGCAGGCCAGCAGGCGGAAGTCGGCCCCGAGGAAGCCGTCGAGCAGCCCGGACCAGCGCCACATGTCGCTCAGGGTGACGAGCACGACGTCGTAGCGCTCCAGCTCCCGCACGACGGCGGCCAGGACGGCTTCGGGCGGGGCGCCGGCGGCCACCGGGGCGTCGAGGAGGTCCGCGGTACCGGAGACGGACAGGCCGCGCCTGACCAGCATGTCCCGGACGGTGCCGAGGGAGCGTTCGGCGAGCTGCGGGGTGAGGGCGACGAGCCGCTTCACGCGTCCGCCCCCGCGTCCTGGCCGGGCAGCGCCCGCCGGTCGTAGAGGTCGGTGCCGCGGGTGCGGGGGACGAACCGGCCGTCGTGGGCGGGTCCCGTCCACTCCCCCCGGTCGATCAGCCGCCGGCCGCGCAGGTGGACGGAGTGCACGCTGCCGCGCAGCGTCAGGCTTTGGAACACGGAGTGGTCGACCTTCATGTGGTGGTCGCCGGCGCCGGTGCGGGTGGTGCCGCGGGGATCGAGCAGGGTGATGTCGGCCTGCGAGCCGGGTTCCAGCGAGCCCTTGCCCTTCAGCCCGAACAGCCGCGCCGGGGCGGTGGCGGTGACCTCGACGAAGCGCGCCAGGGGGATCCGGCCGCGCAGGGCGGCGTCGTAGAGCAGCGGCACCCGGTACTCGATGCCGGCGATGCCGCCGGGCAGCCGGGAGAAGTCCCGCTCGTCCGGGGGGAAGAGGTGGGAGCGGCAGAACGGGCAGTGGTCGGAGGAGACCACGGACAGGTCGCCGGCCGACAGCGCCCACCACAGCCGGTCGCGGTGCTCCTTGGTGCGCAGCGGCGGCGCGCACACGAAGTCGGCGGCCTCCTCCCAGGGGCGGTCGAGTTCGGCGGCGTCCAGGCAGAGGTAGTGCGGGCAGGTCTCGGCGAAGACCGGCAGGCCGCGGCGGCGGGCGGCGCCGATGGCCTCCAGGGCCTCGGCGGAGGAGACGTGCACGAAGTACAGGGTGGGCATCCCGGCGAGTTCCGCCAGGAAGATCGCGCGGCGGGTGGCCTCGCCCTCGATCGCGGGGGTGGCGGTCCTGGCGTGCCACGGTATCGAGCGGTGGCCGCCCTCCCGGGCGCGTTGCCGCAGGTACTCCATGGCCAGGCCGTTCTCGGCGTGCACCATCACGGTGATGCCGCGTTCCGCGGCGGCCTGCATGGCGGTGAGCAGCTGGGTGTCGTCGCTGTAGAGGTCGCCGGGGAAGGCCATGAACAGTTTGATGCTCGCCACCCCGGCCTCGACGAGCTGGTCGAACTGCGCGAGGGAGTCGGCCCGCACGTCGCCGACGACCTGGTGGAAGCCGTAGTCGACGGCGCAGCGTCCCTCGGCGCGTTTCGCGGCGTCGCCGAGGCGTTCCATCAGGTCCTCGCCGGGGCCCTGGCGGACGAAGTCGACGACGGTGGTGGTGCCGCCGAAGGCGGCGGCCCGGGTGCCGGACTCGAAGTCGTCGGCGGTGGAGACGCCGGCGACCACGGTCTCCAGGTGGGTGTGGACGTCGACGAAGCCGGGTGCCACGTGCAGGCCGGTGGCGTCGACGGCCTCCGCCACGCCGGTGGCGGTCCCCGGGGCGCACCAGGACTCGACGACGCCGTCGCGTACCACCAGGTCCACGTCGTGGGCCCCGGAGGCGGTCAGGACGGTGCCGCCGCGGACGGCGAAGCGGGTCACCGCTGCCCACCCCCGGACGTCCGCAGGTCCGCCAGCAGGCTGTCGGCGTCGGTCCCGATGTCCCGCGCGGCCGTGAGTGCGCGCACGAATGCCTCCTCCCGCGCGAGGAATTCCTCGCGGTTGCGTCGCAGCAGGTCGAGAATGGTCCCGGGGTCCCGGGTGGTGGTGTTGGTGACGTCGCGCAGCAGGCCGTGCTGGCTGAGCTGGTGCAGGTCGGACGCCACGGACTGGGTGGTGGAGAACCGCATCGGGATCGAGATGTTGCCGTCGGTCAGCGTCTCGACCTCGTGCAGCCAGAACGGCGGGATGTAGAGGATCTCCCCCGCCGACAGCACGCCCTCGTACCGCACTTCGCCCGCCCAGCGCGGCATCGCCTCCCGGCCGAACCCGGGTGCGGGCGACAGGTCGTAGCGTTCGCTGTCGCGCCAGTGCGGCTGGAGGGCCGCGGTGTCGAGGGGGTGCACGAGGGTGTAGCGCTTGGCGCCGCGCACCTGGACGAGGAAGCTGTGCCACCAGTCGTGGTGGCCGGGGGTGACGTTGCCGGTCTGGCTGAACCAGACGCCCGTCGCGCCGGGTTCGTAGGCGGCGCCGACGTCCAGCACTTCGAAGTCGCGTGCCAGTTCGGCGAATCCGTCGCTCCCGGCGCCGATGCGCAGGTACAGCGAGCCGTCGACGGTCCGCTCCGCGCCGAACAGGTGGGCGAGCGCCCGGCCGACGGGCATGGTCTCGGTGGCGTTGACCTGTTTGAGGAACGTGTTGCGTCCCGCGCCCCGGGTCACGAAGGGCCGGACGGCGACCTCGCCGAGCCGCCGGGTCAGGGACGGCAGGTCCCACTCCCGGCAGCACGCCCAGCGCGAGGCGACGCCCTGGACGAGCAGCGGGGTCTCGCCGAGCATCGGCCGTTCCGCCGTTCCGCCGCGCACCGGCGGCACGGCGACCCGCCTGGCCTCCTGAACGGTCAACGTGTCTCCCCGCCGCTCCGGTCGTCGACCGCCGCCAGGCCGGTGGCCGGCCAGCCGGGGTAGCTGCGGTAGGCCGCGTCGAAGACCCGGATCTGGTGCTGGAGGCTGCGGGCGTAGGCGAAGAGCATCTTCTCCCGTTCCTGCGGGCCGGCCGCCGCCCGCTCGTCCATCATGGCGGCGTGGGCCTCCGCCATGCGGCTGCCCTCCTTGTTGGCGTAGTACTGCGCCCAGGCGCCGAACGCCTCGGGGCCCTTGATGTCCACGCCCCGGTAGCGTTCGCCGACCACCTTGGTGAACATCGCGCAGGGGTGGAGCGCCGCGGCGATCTCGCCGATGCCGCCGTCGAGGGCGGTCTTCAGCAGGTGGTTGGCGTACGCCTCGCGGGCCGGGGTGAGGGCGCCGGCGTCGAAGCGGACCTCCCGGTGGCCGAGGCTGCCGACCAGGTCGCTCTTGAAACCGGTCTCCGCGGCGACGAAGTAGTTGGACATCAGGTCGGCCGCGGTCTTCGACCACGCGCACCCGGTGGGCGCCTTCGCCAGGCCCAGGGCGAGGGTGCGGTGGATGTAGGGGATGAACGGGGCGTCGTCGACCTGGAAGGCCAGGAAGCGTTCGACGGTCATCCGTCCGTGTTCCAGGTCGGTCAGCCAGGGGTGCTCCTCATAGGACTTCCAGCCGAGCGCCGTCGCGGTGCGGCACTCCTCGGTGAAGGTGGCCGTCGCGCGGGCGCCGTCCTCGGTGTCGGTCATGGGGTCACCTCTCCGCTGTCGGCCAGCATCCACTGCGACAGCACGTCGTCGTACGGGACAGCGGGGTGTCCCGGGCCCGTGGGAACCTCGAACTCCCAGCTCGCGCCGCCGGGGGGCGCGATGTCGTGGGTGGCCGGGGATCGGGGGAAGAACCGTTCGGCGGGGAAGAGGTCCGCCGGGTAGGTCGCCCAGTCGCAGGAGGCCAGGGCGAGGCAGGCGTGGGCGCCGACCGGGCTCTCCAGCATGTTGCCGACGACCGCGCCGATGCCCTCACGGCCGGCCAGCCGCCCGATGCGTGCGGCGTTCCACAGCCCGCCGACCCGGCCGGGCTTGACGCTGACGTAGCGGCAGCTGCCGAGTTCCAGGGCGAGTTCGAGGTGGTGAAGGGACTGGATCGACTCGTCCAGGCACACCGGGGTCGCCAGCCGCTCCTGGAGTCGTGCGTGGCCGGTGAAGTCGTCCTTCGCCAGGGGCTGTTCGATCATGGCGAGGCCCAGTGCGTCGAGTTCCACGAGGCGGCCGAAGTCGTCCCGGGTGAAGCCGGCGTTGCAGTCGACGTGGAAGGTCGCGCCGGGGAAGGCGGCCCGCACCTCGCGCAGTTGCCGGAAGTCGCTGCGCGGGCCCACCTTCAGCTTCACCCGCGGGCAGCCGGACTCCACGGCCCGGGCCACCTTCGCCAGCAGCAGGCCGGTGTCGGTGTGGATGTCGAGGTCGGCGCCGGCGGGCACCGTCCTGCGGGTCCCGCCGGCGTAGTGGCTCAGCGGGCGCTGCTCGACCGCGCCGAGCAGCGCCCACCAGGCCGTCTCGACCGCCGCCTTGGCGAAGGTGTTCTCCCTGACGTGGGCGAACGTCGCCGTCAGCTCCTCGATCCCGCCGACCGACGCGCCGACCAGCCGCGGCAGCAGGTAGTCGCGGACCAGGGTGAACGTGGGGGCGCCCCACTCGCCGCAGAACAGCGGCCACGTCCCCGGTGTCGCCTCCCCCCAGCCGTCGGTGCCGGCCGAGGTCAGCCGGACGAGCACGGTGTCGATGTCGGGCTGCGCGCCGAAGGAGGTCTTCCACGGGTCCTTCAGCGGCATGCGCAGCAGGCAGGCGCGTGCGGAATCGATGTGCATCGGCCTCTCCGGCGCTCTCGTCGGGTCGTCGCCGCTCACGTCTGGTCCGCGAGCCACTCCTTGACCTGCCGCGCGTACTGCGGTGCCCACTGCGGCGACCAGCGCAGGAAGTACACGTGCATGCTGAGGGAGTGCAGCACGTGCGCGAGGTCGATCCGCTGCTCCCAGTCACCGGGCAGCGGGCAGGCGGCGGCGTAGGACTCCAGGAAGACCGGGCGGCCGGCGGGGAAGGCGTCGAAGATGTGCTCGTCGAGCTTGCCGAAGTCGCGGAAGCGGTCCTGGTAGGTGGCGTGCTCGAAGTCCAGGGCGCAGGTGATCCGCCCGTCGCCCACCAGGAAGTTGGGCAGCCACAGGTCGCCGTGGGTCAGCGCGGGCCGGCTCGCGCTCTCCTCCAGCCGGGACAGCGCGGCGCAGACCGCCTCGCGCAGGTCCTCGGGTGCGCCGGTCAGGTCGGTCCGCGCCCCGCCGAGCAGGACCTCCACCTCGGCCTCCACCGACGCGCGCAGCGTGGTGGCACGGCCGCCGTTCAGCACGTCGCCGAAGCCGGGTCCGGTGACGGCGTGCAGGCGTCCGACGAGGGAGCCGAGGTCGCGGCAGAGCACCAGGCGGCGCTCCTCGTCGAGGGAGTCCCACAGGTCGCCCGCCGAGTCGCCCTTGTGGAACTCCTGGATGAGCACGGGCCCGCCCGCGGCGGCGTCGAACGGCACCAGGCTGCGGTAGCGCACCACCGGGATGCCGTGTTCGCTGGCCACCCGCGCGCTGGCCATCAGGCGCCGCAGGTGCTCGGGGTCGCGGTTGCGCTGCGGCACCTTGACCAGCAGCCTGCCCTCGTCGGTGTCGGCCACCCAGTGCTTGCTGCTGTAGCCGGCGTCGAGGGGGCTGATCGCCGCGACGTTCACCCCGGGGCAGGCGTCCTCCAGGACGCGCCGCATCGTGGTCTCGGTGTCGGTGTCGGTGTCGGTGTCGGTCGGCATCGTCGTCACTGTCCGTCCGTCGTCAGGAGGTGGGCGGGGATCTGGGTGGGGGCGATGCCCAGGCGACCCTGCATCAGGGCGACGTAGGCCATGCGCATCGCGGTGGCGCCGCGGCGGACCCTTTCCCACACGAGATCGGTCACGCCGAGCCGGCCGGCCTCGGTCATGAGCAGCACGACCGCGTCGCGGGACTTGGCGGAGTGCCCCATCTCGACGTTGTCGTCGGCGATGTGCAGCCGGGTGAAGCTGGTGTCGTAGCCGAGGTCGGTGAGGCCGTCGGCCTTGGAGATGCCGGCGGTGCCCAGGCCGTGGAACTCGCAGACCATGTTCGCCCCGACCGTCTCGGGCAGCCTGCTGACCGGGAACTCGGCGACGGCCAGGCGGAAGACCGGGGCCAGGAAGCCCTCGTCGAGGAAGGGGACGCCGTCGACGAACTCCCTGGTCCAGAACTTGGGCAGCCGGTATCCGAGGCCCTTGAGCAGGTCCTCGTACAGCACGCCGTGGCTGTGCTGCGCGACGCCGTTGCCGATCTCGTCCCAGTAGATGTCGTGGAGGAGCCGCTCGCTGCCCCCCAGGACCAGGCGGCGGCTGAGGCCCTGGAGCCACGCGCCGTCCACGAGGTTGTCGGCGGCGCCGTGGAAGGTGCGGTCCCGGTGCGCCTTGCCGTTGTCGCGCACCGGGGAGACCGGGGCGCAGGCCATGTCCTGGTAGGTCTTGTGCATCCAGCCGCAGAACGCGTCGGGCTCGTAGCGCTCCGGCAGCTCCCAGGTGAAGACCGGCTTGTCCATCGCCTGCGCCTCGTCCAGCCAGTACTCGACGAAGGCGGCGGCGCGGCGCACGGCCGGGCCGCGGTCGTGCCCGGCGACGAGTTCGTGGAAGAGTTCCCGGGCCTCCGCGGCGCCGAGGCCGTCCCGTCCGGCGGCGTCGGGGCCGGACTCCGCGAGGCGCCGGTCGAGGTCGGGGAGCGCCAGGGCCGGGGCGGGGAGGGGGGTGACGGGGAGCGGGTCGGCGAGCCAGGTGACCCAGCGGCGGACGACGCCGATGTCCTCGGCGCTGAAGATCTTGCCCATCGGGCCGGGCACGACCGCCAGGTTGGTCAGGAACGGGCTGCGGCCGGGGTCCCCGGGCACGATCCACGGGGAGCGGCCGAGCGCCGCCAGCAGGTCGCCGGTGCCGCCGCCGCTCCCGTCGAAGTAGGCGTCCAGCGCGGTGCCGTCGAGCGCGGCCGTGCCGTGGGCGCAGCGGGCCGAGGGCGTCTTGCGCTCGACCAGGTCGGTCATGGCGTGCTCGGGCGCGAGGAGCACGTTGAGGCAGGAGCGTTCGAGTTCGGCGCGGAACAGGCGCAGCGCGTCCCGCAGCAGGCCGCCGAAGCCGGCGAAGCGGCGCGGGCCGTCGGTGACGAGGCCGCACTCGGTGAACTCCTTCAGGGCCGCCGCGACCTCCTGGGCGACGTCGTCGGCCGGCAGGGGCGACGGCAGCGGCGACGCGGTGCCGGGGTGGGCGGCGACCACCGCCGCCACGCAGCCGGATATCCACTCCGGCAGCTCGAACAGCGCGCCGGTCAGGGTGGGTTCGACGGCGGCGAGGAGTTCGGCGGTGTAGCGGTGCGGTGACCGGCCGATCGCCAGCAGGAGGTCGGGCAGTACGTAGGCCGCCTCGTCGAGCCGCAGGGCGTCGACGTAGGTACGGCTGCCCACGGCGCCGCTGGGCTGCCCGAGCACCCGCAGGAGTTCGCCGACGGCGCGCGCGGGGCGTCCCTCGTGGCCGGGCGGGCGCCGGTAGGCGTGACCGAGCCGGGCGAGCCGGCCGCCGGCGGCCACGTGACAGTACGGCGCCTGGGCGAACGGGGCCAGCCACACGCCGTCCTGGTGGGCCAGCGGGGCGAGGTGGCGCACGGCCGCGGCGGCGACGACCTGGATCTCGTCCGGGCCGAGGCTGCCGGCGTCGGGGGCGGCGGCGCGGACGGCCCGCTCCAGCTCGTCGAGGGCACCGGCGTCCAGGAGCGGCCGGCCGGTCATGGCGTCGGCGAGGTTCTCGCCGCGCGTGATGTCCTCGGGCGCGGGTTCGGCGGAGCCGATCCCCGCGTAGAGGCGGCTCAGCGGACCCATGGCGCACCGCCCCGGCTGTCTGTGATCACGCGTCTCTCGCTTTCCTCGCGCTCCCGGGCCTTGGGGCGGCCGGGGAGTTCGTCGATCGGGTGGATCGGGGAGCGGCGCCGGGGCACCCCGGTACCGGATGCGCACCGGGGCGCCCCGGCGGTTCGTCCGGTTCCGCGGAGGGGTCCGGGCGGCCCGCCGGGAGCGGCGGGAGGTCCCTCAGGCGGTGACCGCCTTCTCCAGGGCGGCTTCCATGCCGGCGTCGGCGAGCGCCCCGGTGTGGTTGGCGTGCAGGGCGCGGAGCATGTTCTCCCACCAGAACGGGTGGACCAGCCGGCGGTGCTCGTCCATCTGCACGAAGGCGAGCCGGTAGGCCAGTTGGACGTGGGCGCGGCCCTTGGCGGCCGGGGAGCCGGGGTCGACCGCCCACCGGTCGCACAGGTCGCTGTACGCCTGGTGGAAGGCGTGGATGGCGAGCGATTCCGACGCGGCGGGGTCGGCCTTGTGGTCGTGCCGCGGCAGCCGGTGGTAGATGGCGGTGTCGGTCGCGGCGTGCCGGAAGCGGTAGCCCTCGGCCCGCATGCGCAGCCACAGGTCCCAGTCCTCGCCCAGGCGCACGTCGTTGTCGAAGCGGGGGCCGGCGGGACCCGGGTGCCGGAAGACGATGCCGGCCGGCGGGATGTAGTTGGCCATCAGCAGGAATGCGTCGTCGAAGGTGTAGTTGAATGCCGGAATCGCGTCGCGGTATCCGTCGGCCGTGTGCTCGTTGCGCACCGTGCTGACCTTCGCGGTGGGGTAGACGAAGTCCGCCCCGCCGTCGGTGAGCAGGGGCAGGATCGCCTCGAAGTGCCCGGGCAGGAGAACGTCGTCGTCGTCCAGGAACGAGATGAATTCGCCGTCGGCGGCATCCAGCGCGATGTTGCGGGCGGCCGAGGGGCCGAGGTTCTCGGTGTGGTTGATGAGTTCCACGCCGAGGTCGTCGCGGAAAGGCTTGACGACGTCGCCGATCTCCGCGCCGCCGTCGTTGACGATGACGACCTGGAGGTTCTTCGCGTTCTGCGCCCGGAGGCTCGACAGCGCGTGCACCAGCGAATCCGGTCGATCAGCCGTCGGGATGATCACGCTGATCTTCTGATCCATCTTGAAACCTGTCCCATCTGTCGTGCTCGCGCATTGTCGCGCACAGTTTTTCCGCACAGAACCGGACCGGCCAGGTGTTGACGCTCCTGGCCGGCCGCGGCGCTCATACTATCGGGCCACCGCCATGGCCTCGGACCGCTGGAGAACCTCTTCGACCGCTGCGTCCAGAACGCCGAGGTCCACTTCGTCCGTGATTTCTATGATCTTCACCGGAGCGAACTGGTCGAGCCCGTGGATAAGGCCCGCGTATTCCTTTCCGGCCTCCAGGAGCAGCACCATCGGGATCTTGTTGGCCGAGGCCCAGCCGATTTCGATGTGGGTGCCGGGCGAGGCCGGGCAACCGGGCATCGCGACAATGACGTCCGAGGAGCGGATCTGTTCGTAGTCGAGCGGGGTGAACTGCGAGGGCTCCATGAACGCCTGCCCCCACTGCTCGCGCCGGTGGGCGTTGTAGACGACGCAGCCCCGCTCGTCGAAGTGCTGGAGGATGCGGTTGATCGACCCGAATGCCTCGGTGCTGAACTCGCCGGTCTCCTTGTCGACGTACGACCAGAAGGGGGCGGCGACGAAGACGGCTTTGATTTCCGTGCTCATGCGGAAGGTTCCTCCGTTGTTTTCTGCTCGGAAGGGCCGCGGCCTCGCCGAGAACCGAACGTACGGGGCGATCAGTGGTGGAGCTCTATGCCGGGACGCCGGGCCGGCCGGGGCCGGCGGACACCTCCGGACGGAAGGGGGCGCCGAGGCCCAGCAGGTCGACCGGGTGCACGCCGCCGCCCAGGTCGGACAGCCCGTCGCGCACCCCGTCGGCGGCCCGGGCGGTGGCCGCCTGTACGGCCTCCCGCACCGGCAGCCCGTGTGCCAGGAGCGCGGCGGTCAGCGCCGAGTGCGCGCAGCCGGCGCCGTGTTCCGCGCCGGAGCGGTGCGCGGGGCGGGGAACGGCGACGGAGGTGTCCCGGTCGGCGTACCACTCGCCGCCGTCCGGTCCGCCGCAGGTCACCACGGCCGCGGCGGCGCCCAGGGCGACCAGGCGCCCGGCCAGCTCCCGGGGTGTGCCGCCGGCGAGCCCGGTCAGCAGCCGGGCCTCCTCCAGGTTGGGGGTGACCACCGCGGCGACCGGGAAGAGGTGCTCCAGCATGGCGGCGACGATGCCGTCGCCGGCGAGCCCGGAGCCGGCCGCGGTGACCATGACGGGGTCGACGACCACCGGCACGCCGAGCCCGGCCAGCCGCCCGCCGACCGCCGCGATGTGCGCCACGCTCCAGGTCATGCCGACCTTGACGGCGTCCACCGGGATGTCCGCGAGCACCGCGTCCAGTTGTGCGAGTACGAAGTCCACCGGCACGGTGTGCCGCGCCAGGACACCGGTGGTGTTCTGCGCGGTGACGCCCACCAGCACCGTCTGGGCGTAGCAGCCCGCCGAGGCCATCGCCTTGATGTCGCCCTGGATCCCGGCGCCCCCGGAGGAGTCGGAGGAGCCGATGGTCAGTCCCACCCGGGTCCTCATCGCCCACCGCCAGCGGCGGGCCGGCGGGGGGCAGCGGCCGGGTCGGCCCCGGTGCGCCCGGTCTTCACCGGAGTCCGGCGCATCGGTCCTGCCAGCAGTTCTTGACGAGGCGGACGTAGACGGGGTCGAGGAATCCCATGAGGTCGGGGTCGACCACCTTCTCCAGCCGGTAGCGGGCGTGCAGGCTCAGCAGGGCGACGACCTGGGCCCAGTAGTGCGGCAGGTCCAGCCCGGCGATCTCCCGCGGCCCCAGGCTCCTGGCGCCGGTGCGCAGCGCCGCTTCCAGCCCCAGCACCTGGTGGACGGCGTCCCAGTTGTCCCCGGGGGGCATCACGGGGAACGGCTCGGCTTCGCTGAACCCGCCGCTGTCGAGCACCCGGTCGGCGTGCGCGTCGTCGGACTCGTAGAGGTGGTAGGAGCCGGCCACGTGGGTGTAGGTGCCCAGTTCCAGACCGAGCTGGTGGGCGAGGAGTTCCTGGAGGAAGGTGAACGAGAAGACGTCGCTGACGCTGCCGCGGTAGGCGTCGTTCGCCCGCATGTAGGTGACGGCGTGCAGCCGGCCCTCACGGATCATGTACTGGAGGCCGATCGTGCAGGCCACGTCGATGTTGTCGGCGCTGAGCAGTTCCTCGGGGGCGAAGATCTGGATGAACGCCCGCTTGGAGTCGGGGTCGGCGCTGAGGGTCTTGACGACGTTCTGCCACTGGTTGACGCCCGCGCCGCCGAAGGTGAAGATCCGCGGGCCGTAGGCGGTCCCGCACAGGGTGCGGCCGTCGGCGGAGTAGGCGCTGATCGACGGGGCGTAGAAGCGCACCGGCTCCAGGCTGTTGCTGCCGGAGAGGTACCAGAGCGCCTCGGCGAAGTTGAAGAAGATGTTCGTGCGGCGGCTGGGGGTGCGCACGATCCGTTCGCGGGGATCGGTCAGCCGGTAGGCGGCGCCGAGGATCTCACGGCTGCGGAATCCCCTGGGCGCGTTAGTGAACTCCGGTTCGTCCCGGACCCTTCTCAGCTGGGCTAAGTACGCCTGTTCGAACGTGTCGTACTGCGGCGTGGCGACCACTGCTGGCCCTCCATTTCTCCGGTCGTCTGCCGCCGGGAACCACGCTGACGGCGCCGGGGGCGGGCAGCGGGACGGCGGGACCTGGGTGTGCGGCGGGTGGCATGACGGTCCGCGGCACCGGCGCGGACCCGGTGCCGGCCCCCGGCGGGGCAGGTGTCATGCCGTGTGGTGCGTTCTCCCGGTGATGGCGAGAAGAAGTGCCTGGCGGACGAAGACGGCGCCGGCGGCCTGGTCGAAGTAGAGGTTGTGCGGGGTGTCGTCCAGGTCGGTGCTCAGCTCGTCCTGCCTGGCCAGCGGATGCATCACCACGGCGCCGGGACGCAGCGGGCTGCTCGCCTCCAGCCGGATCCTCGATCCGTAGACGTGGTACTCCTGCTGCACCAGGGTCAGTGAGTTCTGGTAGATGACGTCGAACTCCGCGAGGTCCACGTCGGGGGCGGCGGCGCACCGGTTGCCGATGCCCGCGTCGGTGAGGACCTTCGCCAGGTCGGCGTCCAGCGGTTCGGCGTCCTCGGAGACGACGACGATCTCGCGCACCGCGCGCGGGAAATGCGCGGCCGTGGCGAGCAGGAAGCTGCGGACCGCCCGCATTCTGCTCGGGGTGCCCAGGACGCACAGCGCGATCCGCCGGCCGGCGGGCGGCTCGTCGTCCCGCAGCTCGGGCCGCCATTTCAGCAGCGCGTACCAGTCGGCCATGGCCTGGGTGGGGTGTTCGTCGCAGCCGTTGCCGCCGTTGACGAGCGGTGCGGCCATCCCGGCCGCCCGGATGTCGTCGACCGAGCTCTCGGCGGTGTGGCGCAGCACGACGATATCGGCGTAGGTGCCCAGCATGACGCCGGTGTCGGCGAGCGACTCGCCTTTGTGGACGCTGGTGTACCGGGCGTCGGGAATGCTCATCACCGAGGCGCCCAGCCGGTGCGCCGCGGACTCGAAGGACAACCGGGTGCGGGTACTCGGCTCGAAGAAGGCGGTGACCAGGATCTTTCCGGCCAGTGCCGTGGTGGGCCGCAGTAATCCGGTCTGGATTCGTGCGGCCAGCGAGAACAGGTCGAGCAGCTCCTGCCGGCGGAAATCGTGGACCGAGATCACCGAGGATCCGGCCAGCCGGTCCAAATCCGGTCTTCTGCCGTCGACAAGCGTCGTCGGATCGGTGATCAGCCGGCGGGATCCGGGCCTCGCACCGTGCTTCGCCTTTTGCCCGACCGGCATTGAACGACCCCCGACCACGAGTTGACTCCTGATGGCGTGCCGGCGCTCCCCGGAAGGAGCACCGCACGGAGGCCGGCCAGTGAATGGCGTGCTCCGACCGCGAAAAAGTAACTGCGCCCGCCACATTCGTCAAGCGTTCACTGTGATACGGGTTTTCTCCTTTCGCCGTTATCCGGCCGGGGCGCCGGTAACGAACTGCGGGACGCGCGGGCCCGCGCGCGATGCCCGGGCCATCCGTTTTCCCGTCATTCACAGGAACCCGGGCGGCGAACGCGGCCGGGTGGCACGTGACACCGGCAATTTCGACCGTCGGGCGGCAAACCGGCGGGCCTGCTTTTACGCGCTGGTCACGCCCCGGGGGTCGGCACGCGCGGCCGATGGGCGGTGGTTGCGGCGCACCGTCCGGGCGGGTGTCCGGGGCGGTGCGTGCCGGGCGGTGGCGGCATCGGTGATGCGGCTGCCGCCGCCCCGCCCCCTTCGCGCGGTTTACGCCCGATAAGCCGCCGGACGGGCCGCCCCGCGGTATTACCGGCGCACCGGACGAGGTGTACGGACAAGCGGATGATTCGGGCGGCAAATCGAATAGTGCACAGGTAAACCGGCAATCTGGCCGGCCGCCGCGGTGAATTATGCGGGGGCCCGGGCCCGCCTGTAGCATCGGGCCCGCTTTACGACCGGGAGGGAACCGCGTGCGAGGTCGATGGAAAACCTGGTCCGACGAGGCGTTACGGGCGCGGTGGCTGGTCGTGCGCCTGCTGCCCGGGGCGGGGTGGCCGCTGCTGGTCCTGGTCACGGTCGTCGACCTGGTCACCGGTCTGCTGCCCGTCGCCTTCGTGGTGCTCACCAGCCGCGTCATCGGCAAGGTGCCGGGGGCCGTCGCGCACGGCGTCGGCTCGCCGCAGTGGCACTCACTGGTCTCCACCTTCCTGCTGGCCTCGGGCGCCTTCATCGTGCAGCAGGTGCTCGTACCGCTCCAGACGGCGCTGGGCGAGGTGATGAAGTACCGGGTCGACGGCCGGTTCCACCGCCGTCTGATCGCCGCCTCGCTGCGCTCGACCGGCATCGGGCCGATGGAGGACCCGGCGACGCTGGACCGGCTCGACGAGGCCACCGAGCAGTTGCGCAGCGGCTGGAAGACGCCGGGTGACGCGGCCGCCGGCATGCTGCGCTACCTGACGCGTTACTCCAGCCTGCTGGGCTACACCGTGCTGGTGGGCACGGTCAGCGCCTGGTGGGTGACGGTCGCGCTGCTGGTCTCGACCATGATGTTCCGTCACGGCCACCGGGCCGGGCTGCGGTTCTGGAGCCGGCTGTGGCCGGTGATCGGGCCGCACCGGCGCCGCCGCGACTACTTCCGCGAGCTCGGCATGTCGGCGTCGTCCGCCAAGGAGCTGCGCGTCTTCGGGCTGACGGGCTGGGTGACCGGCGAGTTCCGGGCCAGCGCGGTCGCGTCGCTGCTGCCGATGTGGAAGGCCCGGCGGCGCAACAACCTGTACAACTTCCTGGTGTTCGCCGCCGTCGGGCTGGCCGTCGACGCGGTGGCGGTCGCGGTCGTCGTGCACAGCGCGGCGCAGGGCCGGATCACGATCACCGAACTGGCGCTCGGCCTCCAGGCCACGATCGCCGCGGTGCTGCTCGGCACGTTCTTCCACGAGGCGGACTTCCCCACGCAGTTCGGCATGAACGCGGTCTCGGCCCTGCACGGGTTCGAGCAGAGGATGGCCGACGCGATCGGTGCCGACGTCCCCGACGGCGGGATCGCCGACACCGCGGGGCTGCCCCGGCGCACGGTGGAGTTCGCCAGCGTCTCGTTCGCCTACCCGGGCAGCGGGCGTCCGGTGCTCGACGGGCTGGACCTGACGCTGGAGGCCGGCAGCTGCACGGCCGTCGTCGGGCTCAACGGCGCCGGCAAGACCACCCTGGTCAAGCTGCTGACCCGGCTGTACGAGCCGACGGCGGGCGTCATCAGCGTGGACGGCACCGACCTGCGGTCCTTCGGCGCGCAGGCGTGGCGCCGTCAGATCGGCGTCATCTTCCAGGACTTCACCCGGTACGAACTGTCGGTCACCGACAACATCGCCGTCGGCGCGGTCGAACGCCCCCTCGACATGACGGCGGTGCGCGCCGCGGCGCGGAAGGTCGGCCTGCTGGAGACGGTCGAGGCGCTGCCGCGCGGCTTCGACACGCCGCTCTCGCGCAGTTACGACGACGGCGCGGACCTGTCCGGCGGCCAGTGGCAGCGCATCGCCATCGCGCGGGCGCTGTACGCCGTCGACGCCGGGGCACGCGTCCTCGTGCTGGACGAGCCGACGGCGGCGCTGGACGTGAGGGCCGAGTCGGAGTTCTTCGACACGTTCGTCGAGCTGACCCGGGGCGTCACGACGCTGCTGATCTCGCACCGTTTCTCCAGCGTCCGCCGCGCCGATCGCATCATCATGCTGCAGGACGGCCGGATCGCCGAGGACGGCACGCACGAGTCGCTGCTCGCGCGGGACGGCGGCTACGCGCACCTGTTCCGCCTGCAGGCGCAGCGTTTCGCGGCCGGGCTGGACGCCGAGGGCGGGGAGCCGCGGGCCGCCGGGGAGACCGAGGACGAGAAGGAGGCCGTGCGATGAGGGACGCCCTCGTCAGCTGCTGGCAGCTGTACACGATCGCGTGGCGCACCAGCCGCGGCCGGATCCTGCTGGCCACCGTGCTCGTCCTGCTCGAAGGGCTGGCCTGGCCGGTGCTCGCGCTGGCGCTGCGGGCCGGGGTGGACGCCGCGGTCGCGCACGCGCACGGCTCGATGATCGGCTACGGCCTCGCGGTGGCGTTCTCCGCCGTCGGTGTGCTGCTGCTGCACCACTTCTCCTACGTGCCGTACATCGAGACCTGCGACCTGGTGGAGGTCGACCTCGACGCGGAGCTGATGGCGCTCGCGAACGGTTCGGCCCGGATCGAGCACCACGAACGCGCCGAGTACGCGGACCGGATCGCGGTCCTGCGGCGGGAGCTGAGCTCCTTCGACATGGGGATGACGGGTCTGCTCACCGCGATGTCGCTCCTGGTGGGCATGGTGCTCACGGCGGTCATCCTGGCGCGCGTCGACCCGTGGCTCCTGCTGCTGCCGGTCGCGGCGCTGCCGCCGGTGTGGTCCGGTCAGCGCGCGCAGCGGATCATCGACCGCTCGAAGACCGCGGCGGCCACCCAGCTGCGGCAGGCCGAGCACCTGTACGAGCTGGCCACGACCGCGGCCACCGCGAAGGAACTGCGGGTGCTGCGGCTGCGCGAGGAGGTCACCCGCCGGCAGTCGCAGGCGTGGGACGCGGCGAGCCGGGTCCTGCGGGGCGGCGAGCTGCGGGCGACGGTCTTCGGCTCGCTGGGCCAGCTGTTCTTCGCCGTGGCCTACGTCGGCGCGGTGCTGCTGGTACTGGAACGTGCCGTGCGCGGCCACCGGCAGGTCGGCGACGTCGTGCTGGTGGTCACCCTCGCCGCGCAGATCAACCAGCAGGTCACGACGGGTCTCGACCTGCTGCAGAAGCTCCAGCGCGTGGCGAACGCGCTGACCCGGCTGCGGTGGCTGCGCGACCTCATCGCCGCGCAGCGGCCGGCGCCGGCCGACACCCCGCTGCCGGCGGCGATCCGGCGGGGCATCGAGCTGCGCGACGTCGCCTTCACCTACCCCGGCACCGGCCAGCCGGTCCTCAGCGGTGTCGACCTGTGCCTGTCGGCCGGCTCCACCGTCGCGATCGTCGGCGAGAACGGCGCCGGCAAGAGCACGCTGGTCAAGCTGCTGTGCCGGTTCTACGACGTGACGCAGGGCAGCATCAGCGTGGACGGCGTGGACATCGGCCGTTTCCCCCTGGAGGAGTGGCGCGGCCGGATCTGCGCCGGCTTCCAGGACTTCGTGCGTTTCGAACTCCCCGCGCAGCGCACCGTCGGCGTCGGGGACCTGCCCTCGCTCGACGACGGGCCCGCGGTGCTCGCCGCGCTCGACCGCGCGCGGGCCGGCGGTGTGCTGGACCGGCTCGACGACGGGCTCGCCACGCAACTGGGCCGCAGCTACGCCGACGGCACCGAACTGTCCGGCGGGCAGTGGCAGAAGCTGGCCCTGGGCCGGGCGATGATGCGCGAACTGCCGCTGCTGCTGGTCCTGGACGAGCCGACGTCCGCGCTCGACGCGGAGGCCGAGCACCAGTTGTTCGAGCAGTACGCGCTCAACGCCCGCCGCGTCGGCCGGGAGAGCGGCGCCGTCACCGTGCTGGTCTCCCACCGGTTCTCCACGGTGAGCATGGCCGACCAGATCCTGGTGGTCGCCGGCGGGCGGGTCGCCGAGGCCGGCGGCCACGAGGAGCTGATGCGCGCCTCGGGTCTGTACGCGGAGCTGTTCGCGCTGCACGCGGCGGCGTACGAGTAGCGGCGACGCCTTGGCCGGTGCGGGACGGGAGCCCCGCACCGGCCAGGGGTCAGCCGACCGTCACCGTGGCGGTGCCGGTGAGGCCCCCGCCGGTCACGGTGACCGTGGCGGTGCCGGGGCGCAGCGCGGTGAGCCGGCCGGTGACCGGGTCGACGCGCACCACCCGCGGGTCGCCGCTGGACCACACGTGGGCCAGCGGGTCGGCGAGCGTCACCGTGCCGCCGGCCGCCTGGGTGGCGGTGGCGGTCAGGTCCGCGTGGTCGCCGGTGGCCAGGGGCCTGGTGGGGGCGGTGACGGTGATGCCGGTCAGCAGGGGTTCGACGGCCAGCGTCACGGTGCCGCCGGGGGCCGCGGTCAGCCAGGCGGCCGCCGAGCGTCCGTCACCGCCGGCCACCGGGGCGAGCGCCGGCAGGGTCAGCTGGGCGACACCGCCGGCGTTCGCGGCCACCGGGGTGCCGTCGGGCGCGGTGAACCGTTCGGAGAACCGTCCCGCGCTGCCGGCCGCCAGCAGCGCGTGCCGGCCCGGGTGGGTCTGCTGCCAGCGCTGGAGCAGCCGCACCAGCATGCGCGCCTCCCAGCGTCGTCGAACTGCGCGCCGTGCGCGGGGTCCGGTGCGTAGGCGGGCAGCGCGGTGGCGACCACCACGGTGCGGGCCGTGGTGTCCGTCAGCTGCTGGACGATCCAGGGGTACTGCGGCTCCTTCGGGCTCTGGTAGGCGTCGGAGGCGAGCAGGCCGCCGTGCGCGCTGTCGGTGACCAGGACGTCGGCTCCGCCTGCGGTCCAGGCGTGGTGCGTGGCGCCGAGGACGGCGGCGAAACCGGTGTTCTCCGGGGTGCCGCCGGTCTCACCCGCGCCGACGGCGTGGTGGCCGGGGACGCCGAGCGCGGCGGTGGCGGCGGAGTCGGCGGTCAGGTCGGCGGCGGCGCCGTCGGCGGACATGTCGCCGAGGAACTGCGCGCCCGCGGCCGGGGCGCTGCCGAGCCGGCCGGCCAGCGCGGTCAGGGCGGCGGCGCCGGGGGCGGCCGGGCCCTGCGCGGCGGTCAGCCGGGCGCCGGCGGCGGCCACCAGGGTGTCGGCGCCGGTGCCGGGGGTCTCGGCGTACCGCAGCCAGGAGCTGTCGCGCACCGGCGTGCCGGGCACCGGGCCGGGCAGCGGGCGCGGGGTGTAGAGGGCGCTGAGCCCGCCGACGTTCAGCGTGCCGGTGACCCGGGTGCTGGGGCTGATGGCCAGGAAGTCGACGAAGCTGATGTCCAGCGGGTGGGCGAGCCCGGCGGGCAGCTGGGCGACGACGAGCTGCCAGCCGTGGAAGGTGACGTACGTCGGGTAGAGGGTGGTGCGCACGCCGTCGACGCCGAGGTAGGACTCGGCGAGTTCCAGTCCGCCGCCGTCGCCCTTGACCCACAGGCCGATGGCCGCGGGCTGCTGTCCGCCGGGGCCGGGCCGGGTGGTGAGCCGGGTGGCGCAGGACATCACCAGCTGTTTGACGCCGGTGCCGGCCGGCATCGTGTAGTCCAGGCGCAGCGAACCGGACGCGGTGGAGCCGGGCGGCACGTCGCCGGGGGCGGCGGTGAGGGTGGCGGGCTGACCGGTGGTGTTGTTGCTCAGCCGCCAGGTCGCGGTGTCGCTCATCGGGTCGATGGGCGAGCTGACGTAGCCGACGGCGACGCTCGCGGTGGCGCGGGCGCCGGCCGCCGCGGCGGTGACGGTGGCCATGCCGCCGCCGGTCGTGGAGGCGGTGAACAGCCCGTGCGGGTCGGTCCCGCCCAGGCCGGGCGCGTCGGTGCTCCAGTCGGCGGCCTCGGGGGGCACGGTGACGGTGGTGCCGTCCGGGGTGGTGCCGCTGAGGGTGAACTGCTGGGTGGCCCCGGCGGCGAGGTCCGCGGTGCCGGGCGTGACGGTCAGGCCCGCCAGGTGGTCGACGACGCGCAGCGGTTCACTGGTGGTCACCCCGCCGGCGGTGGCGAGGACCCGCCCGGTGCCGGCCCGCAGCGGGATCAGGCGTCCGGCGCTCCAGGTGGCCAGGGAGGAGGGCACCACCCGGACCTGCGGGGTGGTGGTCGCCGGGTTGCCGAGCCGGTCGGTGGCGTACGCGGCGACGGGCACACTGCCGCCGGTGACGGTGGTGACCGGCCGTCCGCCGCCCACCACGACGTGCGCGGGGGCACCGGGCGCGGTGGCGGTGGTGTAGACGAACACCCCGTCGCCGACGGGTCGTTCGGCGTTGCCGGTGTCGGAGGGGGTGTTGGCGACGGAGACCGCGCTGTCGCCGGGGCGGCGGGTGACCATCTCGGTGGAGCCGCCGCCGTCGAAGAGTTCGGCGGTGTACGCGCCGTGTGCCACGAACCAGCCGGCGACCTGGGCGGGCGTCACGCCGAAGGCGCTGGACTCGCCGGCCCGGCCGTCGAGGGTGACCATCCAGGTGTGCCGGCCGTCGCGGCTGATGCCGATGGCGGTCTCGGGGTTGGTGCCGCCGGGAGGGGTGCCGGTCGGGTCGTCGTAGACCGCGCCGTCCTTGACGAGGGTGGTGACGCCGCTGATCAGCTGAGTGAGGTCGTTGTCCGGGGCGAGCGAGGTCGCGAGCGCGACGGTGTCGCCGGCGTGCACGGTGGACGCCAGCCAGTCGCCGCCGGCGCCCGCGCCGAGCAGTCCGGTCTCCCCCGCCGGCAGCCTGTCGACCGCGGTGACCCCGGAGGCGACGCTGTCGACGGTGAACGAGCCGCCGCTGCCGTGTCCGAGCACCAGGGTGGAGGACGTGAGGCCGGTGGAGGCGCCCAGGTCCGGGGTCACCTCGGTGATGCCGCCGGACGCCAGGTCGTTGACGGTGTTGACGGAGGTCAGGGCACGGCTCGCGGTGCCGTCGGTGATGCCGCCGGTGAACGTCTCGGGGCCCATGACCATGCTGCCGTCCGGCTTGACGCCCAACTGGGCGGCGAATCCGGGCTTCGGGGTCTTCATCAGGCGTCCGTCGCTGATGACGCCGCCGATCGGGCGGCCGGTGCCGTGGATCTCGAAGTAGTCGCCGTTGACGCCCGCGACGGCGTGGGTGCGGCCGGCCATCGAGGAGACGGTCTCGTCGGCCGGGTCGGTCAGCACGTCGCCGGCCTGCACCACGCCGACCCGCACGTCGGGGTCGCCCAGATCGACCGACAGCACCTGGGTGTGCTGGCGTCCGCCGAGGGTGTCGTAGGTCTCCGAGTAGTGCGTGACGCCCCGGGTGACGGTGTCGGCGGGGGTGCGCGTGTAGTCGACGACCTGCGGCCAGTTCTGCGGCGTGGCGGGAAGCCAGGCGGTGGGCGCGGCCGTGCGGGGCGCGGTGGCGGGGGCATGGGCCGCCGCGGTGGCGGTTCGGGCCGGGGCGGCTGCGGCGGGGACGGTCGTCAGGCCGGCCAGCAGCGCGGTGAGCGCCGTGGCGGCGAGGGCCGCCGAGGGGCGGATCGCTCTGCCCCGGTGCGGCGGCGGGACGGCTGGGGTGCGGTGCGGCACGGGCATCTCCGGTGCGGGTCGGGAGGGGCCGCGCGCTCGGCGGCCCGTCCCGATCTACCCGTCCGTGACGGCGGCTCAACTCCCTCGTGCCGGAACGGCCGATGACGATCCGGTGTCACCGCACCTCGGCGGTGCCGTACTCCGGCTCCCCTCCCGGCCCGTACGAGGAGATGACCGCGCCGGTGGAGGTCGGTGTGGGCGGCCCGGTCAGCAGCATGGACGTGGGCACCGCGCCCTCGCCGAACAGCCTCTTGCCGGTGCCGAGCACCACCGGGAAGGTGATCAGGCGCAGTTCGTCCACCAGCCGGTGCCGCAGCAGCGTCTGCGCCAGTCCCGGGCTGCCGTGCACCTGGAGTTCCCGGCCCGGGCGGGCGCGCAGGCCGTCGACCGCGTCGGCCGCCTCGCCCTCCAGCAGCGTGGAGTTGGCCCACAGCAGTTGCGGCCGTCCGCGCGAGGCCACGTACTTGGGCAGCGAGTTGAGGGCGGTGGCCACGGGGTCGGACGGGTCGGTGCTGTTCGGCCAGGCAGCGGCGAAGATGTCGTAGGTGCCGCGACCCAGCAGGAAGGCGTCCGCCCGCCCGAACCAGCCGCCGACCGTCTCGGCCATCGCCCCGTCGAAGAACGGCACCAGCCACCCGCCGTGCCGGAACCCGCCGGTGGTGTCCTCCGCCGGCCCGCCCGGCCCCTGCACCACGCCGTCCAGCGTCTGGAACATCGTCATCGTCAACCGCATGCCCGGTCCTCGCTCTCCTCGACGTACGGTTTTCGGCCCCCTTCCCCAGTAGAACCGCGCCGGGCCCGGCCCGCCCGGCGACCGCCGCACCGCCATGGCCGGTATCCGATGATCCGGCCGGGTGAACGGCAGCAACTTCCGGACGCGAGCGGAGTTGTTCAGGTCGCTCCACGACGGGAGCGCTTCGGTACCGGAAGGAACACTCGCGTGATCAAGCAGATTCTCGCTACCGCCGCTGTGGTCGCCTCAGCGGCCGGCGTCGCCGCCGCCCCCGCCATGGCCGTCGACAACAACCACGGCCCCAGCTCCACCAACGGCGTCGGCGCCCAGCAGGCGTACGGGAACACCACCACCGGCGGTTACCTGAGCCCGCAGGTCGGTCTGGTCGAGGGCTCCGCCAACAAGCTCTGCGCCGGTCTGCCGCTGAAGGCCGACGCCACCTCGCTGGTCGGCGTGCTGATCCCGGTCGGCGTCCAGGACATCCTGACCCAGCCGCAGACCCAGCAGTGCACGGAGAACTCCAGCCAGGTCAAGGGCGACGACCCGCTCTCCCACCTCGTCGACAACATCCCGGTGCTGTCCGGCAACGGCGCCAACAGCTGATCTCCCGTCCCGGCCGGTGCCGGCGGGGCCGCCCCGAGCGCGGCCTCGCCGGCACCGGCTTCTCCGGGTGCGGGGGACGGCTGGGTGCGCGGGGACACGGGTGCGGGGTGCCGGGGCGAGGCAGCGGGCGCCGGGGCCCGGGGCGGTGGCGCTGGAACGCGGCGCGGGGCGCGGCCCCCGGGCCGGGCGGGGCGGAGCCGGGCCCGTCCGGCAGCACGGAGCGCCGGGGCCGGGGCGGTCGGCTCGGAGCGGTGGCGCCGGAGCAGTGGCGCCGGAGCAGTGGCGCCGGAGCAGTGGCAACGGGTGCGGCGCTCAGGGTCGGCGGGTGGGCGCAGCGGTTTGGCGGGGAGCGGCCGCCGGGTTTACCTTGACATCAAGATGCATGACGTCAAGAGACAGGGGTCCGGTGTGCCCATCGACTTCCACGATCCGGCGCAGCGGCTGACGTATGCCGCGCGCGAGGCCGGCGGCTCCTGGGGGGAGGCGATGCGCTCGCTGGTCGATCCGGTGGAGGCGCGGGTCGCCGACATCGGCTGCGGGGGCGGCGTCTACTGCGCTGCCTGGCGGGAGCTGGGCGCGGCGTCGGTCACCGGGGTGGACTTCTCCGAGGCGATGCTCTCCGGCGCCCGCGAACGCCTCGCCGGCCTGAACGGCGTGACGCTGCGCCGCGGCGACGCGCTCGCCACCGGCCTGCCCGACGGCGGCGCCGACGTGGTCTTCGCCCGGGCCCTCGTACACCACCTCGGTGACCTGCCAGGCTTCTTCCGCGAGGCCGGTCGGCTGCTGGCCCCCGGCGGCACGCTCGTCGTGCAGGACCGCACCCTGGAGGACGCCGTGCGCCCGGGCTCGCCGTCCAACCTGCGGGGGTTCTTCTTCGAGGTCTTCCCCCGTCTGCTGGACGTCGAGCGTGACCGGCGCCGCTCGCGGGCCTCGGTGGAGCTCGCCCTGCGGGAGGCGGGACTGCGCCCGGCCCGCACGCTCGGCCTGGCGGAGGAACGCCGCACCTACGCCGGCCCCGCGCAGGTGCGCGCCGACCTGATCGCCCGCACCGGCCGCTCGATCCTTCACGAACTCGACGACGCCGAACTCGCCCGCCTCGCCGACCACGTCACCTCCTCCCTCCCGGACTCCGGCCCCCTCGTCGAGGCCGACCACTGGACCCTGTGGGCCGCCACCCGCTGACGCCGGGCCCGGTGCAGGCCGACCGCCCGCCACGCCACCGGCCGCCCGCCCGCCGCCGTACCCCGCACCGCCCGCCCGCCACCGGCGCAGCCCCGAGCGTCCTCTCCCCCTCAGCGTGGCTCCAGCACGACCCACACCCGGCCGGGGGCGAACCGTATCCGCCGGCCGCCGGCGGTGAAGACCGTGCCGCCGGAGGCGCCCGGGCGGGACCAGCGCGTGGCGTAGGAGCGGCCGCCGCGCAGCACCCGGGCCTGGCCGGAGCCGGTGGTGGCGGTGTAGGGGGACAGACCGCCGGAGGAGTCGCGCAGGCCGCGGGGCGAGCCGCCGACGGTCACCCGCTGCACGACCACCGTGGCCGCGGTGACCGGGCCGCCGTCCGTGGTGAGCGCCGGGCGGCCGTCGAAGGCGACGCGGTAGCAGCCGTCCCGGGCGTCCCAGGTGAAGGTGAACGCGGCGGCGGGCAGCCGCGCGGTGACCGTGGTCGCCGGGGTGCCGCCGGAGGGCGCCGGACCGAATCGGAAGCCGATGTCCCGCGCCGGTGAGGCGTCCTGCTCACCGGGGCAGCGGCCGGGGAGGTCGCCGGGGCGGAGGAACTCGTCGTGGGGGGCGGGACGCGCACCGGAGCGGGCATAGGCGGAAGGGGCCTGCCGGGGCGAGCAGTTGACCACGCCGGATCTCTCCAGCACCGGCAGCAGCCGGCTCTGGGCACCGGAGTAGGCGAAGACCGGGGTGCCGTACTGCCGCAGCAGGCCGAGATCGGTCTCCCGGGCGCTGCGCACCGGCCCCAGCGTGCCGCCGGCGGGCAGGTGGCGGGTGTCGTAGACGGCGAGCAGGCGGGAGAGACCGCCCTCGACCTCGGTGGCGTACACGATGTCCGCCGAGTTCAGCCCGGTCTGCGGCCGGGCCTGCGGAGCGTTGTCGATCTTGACGGCGATCGTGCGGCCCGCTCCGCCCGGCAGTCCGGTGAACGGGGAGGCACCGGACGATCCGCCCGAACCGGAGGTCAGCGCCAGCGGCACCACGACCGCGGCCGCCACCACGACCGCCACCAGCACCCCCACCGCGATCACCCGCCGCCGAGGCCACCCGCCACGACGGCGCGCGCCACCGGTCCGCACGCCGCCTCCCGCACCGCCGTCCACCGTCACCGCACACCTCCACCGCCGCATCGCCGAGCGCGATCATTTCGTAACGTTCCGTCACGGACCATCATGAACCGAAACGGCGTTCTAACGCAATCCCTCTGAAAACGTCAGACAATATCCCCGCAACCCCACCCCTCCCCGCACCCGCCACGCCCTCCCCATCGACCCCCACCCCGCACCCGCCGCAGCGTCCGTCCGCCCCCACCCCGCACCCGCCGCAGCGTCCCTCCGCCCCCGCCGCGCAGCGCCCGCTCACCCCGTCGCCAGCTCCCCCGCCCGTTGCAGCACGTCGCGGAGCATGTCCGGGGTGAGCCGGCCCGTCGCGATGTTGCGGTGGCTCGGGTGGTAGCTGCCCAGGACGTGCAGGGTGCGGCTGCCGTCGGTGAGGTCCGCGCGGGCGGCGTGGCCGAAGGCCGGGCGGGGGCGGGGGACCCGCCAGCCGGCGTCGGAGAGCACCGGCATGAGGGACTGCCAGCCGAACGCGCCGAGCACCACGACGACCTTCAGCGTCGGGCGCAGCAGGGCGAGTTCGCGGGAGAGCCAGGGACGGCAGGTGTCGCGTTCCGCGGGCGTGGGGCGGTTGTCGGGCGGGGCGCAGTGCACGGGCATGGCGATGCGGGTACCGAGGAGCTCCAGGCCGTCGCCGGGGTGGTCCGAGCGGGGCCGGCTGGCGAGCCCTGCGGCGTGCAGGGCGGCGAAGAGGACGTCGCCGGAGGGGTCGCCGGTGAAGGCGCGGCCGGTGCGGTTGCCGCCGTGGGCGGCGGGGGCGAGGCCGACGACGGCGATCGCGGCGTCCGGCGGGCCGAAGCCGGGCACCGGGCGGGCCCAGTACTCCTCGTCCCGGAAGGCACGCCGCCGCACCCGGCCGGCCTCCTCGCGCCAGGCAACCAGCCGGGGGCAGGCGCGGCAGCGCACCACCTGGGCGTCGAGTGCGGCGATCCCGTCGGCCCCGGCGGCGGCGTGCGCCGGGAAGCGCGGCGATTCGGGTCCTTCGGCGTTCACCGTCGCCATCGTCGTTCCTCTCTCGTCCCGTGCGGGCTCCGGTCACCCCCGGTGCGGGCTCCTGCGGCCGGACGGGTGATCGACTTGCCCCGGCCCGGTGCCGGGTGTGCGCTGGAAGGAGGCCGAGAGGAGCGTTCCCATGGCGTCGCACTCACCCGTCAGGTCCCGTCTTCCCTTCAGCCGCCGTGCGCGCCGTGCCGGTTCCGCCGACCGGCCGTCGCACCGGGCGGGGGCGCGCGGCGGGCGGCCCGGGGCGCGGTCGGGGGATGCCTCCCGCGCGCCGGGAACATCATCGCGCGGCGGCGGGCTCCTCGCCCGCCGGCCGCGGGTGCCGGCGGGGGTGGCGGTGCCGGCGGCGCTGGCGCTGGTGTACTGCCTGTACGCGGCGTTCGTCTCCGGGGACAACGGCTGGTCGACCGGGCTGAGCTGGCTGATCGCGCTGGTGTCGGCGGCGGTGCTGTTCCTGCTGTGCGCGGCGCTGGGACGGTGGCAGCACGGGCGGCAGCCGGAGACGGTGGCCGTCGCGTACGCGGTGGTCGGCGGGATCGCGCTGGGCTATCTGCTGAGCCTGAACGACGGCACGTCGGTCCTGGTCTCGGCGGGTGTCTCCCTGCTGTGCGCCGCGGCGCTGGGCGCGTGCGTGTACTACGTCACGCACACCAACCGGCAGAACCGCGCAGCAGCCCGGGCGCGGGCCGCACGGTCCGCCGAGCCGCTGGAGCCGGGCCGGCGCCGGGCTGCCGGGAGCGGACGGGCGCCCGCGGCGGTGGCCGGGCGGCGCTGAGCGGGCACCGGGGCGGCGGGGATGTGCGCAAGCCGATCGCGGAGGTGTCCATGAGCCGTCGTCACGAGTTCCACACCGATCACACCGGGCATTCGATCACGGTGACGGTGCGGGCGGGTCCCTCGCGCGCGCTGGAGCTGCTGGTGGACGGCAAGGAGGTCGCGCACCGCGATCACCTGGGCGCCGGCACCACGCTGCTGTCGGCCGAGCTGCCGGGGCAGCCGCCGGTGCCGTTCAGGGTGGCGGTGCACCAGCCGCGGTTCGGCTCCTGCGTCCCGCACTGCAGCCTGCTGATCGCGGGCGCGCAGGATCCGCTGCCGGAACGGGCGGTGGCCTGAGCGGACGCCTCCCCCGGTTCAGCCGTGGGCGCCGGCCAGCAGGCGGTCCTCGGCCGCGTAGTCGAAGAGGCCGTCGAAGTACTCCGCGTCGATGCCCGGCAGTTCGTGGCCGCCGTCCGCGCCGGGGCGGGCGTCGGCTGCGAGGCGGTCGACGGTGGCGGGGGCCAGGTCCGCCCAGCGGCCGGCGGGTTCGTGGCCGAGGGCGGAGGCGGCGGTGGTGTCGAGCCGCAGGTCGTAGCGCGGGAACCAGGGGCCGGCCGGCATGCCGTCGAAGTCGCCGTCGAGCGGGACGGGGCACCAGTCGTGGCCGAGCCGGGCGGCGGTCAGGCGGGCGGCGCCGGCGCCGGTGGGGGCGTCGGGGTCGGCGCAGTTGAGGACGCGGGCGGCGGGATCGGCGGCGACGGTGGCGACGAGGGCGGCGAGGGTGGCGGCGGCGGTGCGGTGCACGGCGCGGGCGCCGCGGTGGGCCAGCGGCACGGCGGTGCGGCCGTCGAGGACCCGCTTGACGAAGTACCACTCCGGGGGGCGGGTCGCGGCCTCGCCGTAGACCTGGGAGGGGCGGATCACGGTGACCGGGCGGCCGCTGTCGAGCAGTACGCGCTCGGCGGCGGCCTTGTTGCGGGCGTACCCCTCGCCGGTGCGGTGGTCGCCGTCGCCGGGCGCGACGGTGGGGGCGTCCTCGCGCAGCGGGCCGCCGAAGTCGGGCGGGGTCGGCGAGTTGAGGTGGTTGCCGCGGGCGTCGGCGTAGACCGCGCGGGCGGAGATCATCACACCGCAGGCGACGTCGTCCAGCAGCGGCAGCAGGGTGCGGGCCTGGGCACCGGTGTAGCACAGGCAGTCGAGCAGCAGGTCGGCGCCGGTGCCGAGGGCGGCGGCCAGGGTGGCGGGGTCGTCGCGGTCACCGGCGACGAAGCGGGCACCGGCGGCGGCGAGCGGCGCGGGCATGCCGTCGGGGCGGCGGGCGAGGAGGTCGACCTGCCAGCCGGAGGCGAGGAGCCGGGCGGCGACCGCCCTGCCGATGAGGCCGGTTCCGCCGAGGAGGAGAGCTCGTGTCACCCGGTAGAGGGTAGCGGCCGGCGGCCGGCGGGGCCGTCGTGCGGGGCGGTGACGCGGATCGCGGGGCGATGACCGTGCCGTCAAGGGGCGTTGAGATGATCGTCACATCGGCAGAACGTGGAAGACTGCCGGACGCGCGTCGGGTTCGAGAGCGGTGGAGGTATGGCCGAACTGATCAGGGAGCGGTACCGGCTCCAGGAGTTGCTGGGCCGTGGCGGCATGGGCGAGGTCTGGCGGGCCACGGACGAGGAGACCGGCCGGACGGTGGCGGTCAAGCTGCTGGCGGTGGCCGGGACGCCGGAGACGGCGCTGGCCCGGTTCTCGCTGGAGGCGGAGACCGCCGGACGGCTCCAGCACCCCAACACCGTCGAGGTGTTCGACTTCGGCGCGGTGGAGGACCACCTCTTCCTGGTCATGGAGTTCGTCGACGGCTACAGCCTGGCCACCGAGGTCACCGCGTTCCGCCAGGTGGCGCCGGACCGGGTCGCGGCGCTCGGCGAGCAGGCGGCGCTGGGGCTGGCCGCGGCGCACGCCCAGGGCGTGGTGCACCGGGACATCAAGCCGGCGAACCTGCTGGTGGACCGTCACGACACCCTGCGCGTCGTGGACTTCGGCATCGCGCGGTTCACCGACAGCATGACCGCCGGGCTGACCGGCACCGGCGAGATCGTCGGCACGGCCGGCTACCTGGCGCCGGAGCGGGCGCTCGGCCGCACCGCGGGCCCGCCGTCGGACGTCTACGCGCTCGGCTGCGTGCTGTACGAACTGCTCACCGGGCGCCCGCCGTTCCGGGCCGACACCCCGACCGGCACGCTCTACCTGCACGTGGAGGCCGCCGCCGCCGACGTGCGCGACTACCGGGCTGACGTCCCCGGGGGGCTCGCGGCGCTGGTGCGGCACATGCTGGAGAAGGCCCCGGACCGGCGTCCCACCGCCGCCGAGGTCGCCGCGGTGCTCGGCGGCGGCGCCTGGCGGGCGGCGGACCCGGCGCCGGCGTCCGCTCCGGCCGCCGCACCCTCCCGGCCGGCCCCCGCGGCGGGACCCGCGGTCCCGGGGCCCGCACCGGACCCGCGGCCCTACCGGACCCGGCCGCAGCGGGTGCGGCGGTACGCGGTGGTGGCGGGCGCCGGCGCGGTGATGGGCGGGGCGGCGGTGGCGGTCTCCATGGCGCTGGCCTCCTCGCACGCCCCGGCGGCGCCCGCACCTGCGGCAGCGTCCTCCGGCCCCCTCGCCCCGGACACGTCGGCCTCTCCCACCCCGTCCGCGCCGGCATCGGCCTCGGTGTCCCCTTCGGCGTCCGGTGATCCGCTGCCGGGCGACGGGACCGCGGGGCCCGGGCGGGACGGCGGCTGAATCCGGACGGCGGCCGGGCGGGCCGCGTCAGGCGGCCGGGGGCGGACCGATACGGGAGGCCAGCAGGGCCACGTCGTCGGGCTCGCCGCCGCGCCGCAGGGTGTCCAGCAGCAGGTCGCAGGTGCGCTCCAGCGGCCGCCCGGGGTCGCCGAGCAGGGCCAGCAGGTCGGCCAGCCCCGCGTCGATGGACTGGTCCCGGGTCTCCACCAGCCCGTCGGTGTAGAGGACGAGCTGGTCACCGGTGCGCAGGTGCACGTCGGTGACCTCGAACGGGACGCCGCCCACGCCCAGCGGGGCGCCGGTGGGCAGGTCGAGCAGCCGGGGCCGTTCACCGGGGCGGGTCAGTACCGGGGGCAGGTGTCCCGCGGTGGCCACCCGGCAGCGCTGGGTGGCCGGGTCGTAGACGGCGTACACGCAGGTGGCGATGCCGCTCTCCAGGCCGCCGGTGATGCGGTCGAGGTGGTGCAGCAACGCGTCGGGCGCCAGGTCGAGTTCGGCGAGGGTGCGGGTGGCGGTGCGCACCTGGCCCATGGTGGCGGCGGCGTTGATGCCGCTGCCCATGACGTCGCCGACCACCAGCGCGGTGCGGCCGCCGGTGAGGCGGACGACGTCGAACCAGTCGCCGCCGACCCCGCTGGGCCCCTCGGCGGGCGCGTAGCGGTAGGCGATCTCCAGGCCCGGGCGCGGCGGCGGCCGGCCGGGCAGCAGGTGCCGCTGGAGGGCGAGGGCCGCGTGCCGCTGCGCCTGGTACCAGCGGGCGTTGTCGACGCAGACCGCGGCGCGGGCGGCGAGTTCGACGGCCAGCGACGCGTCGTCCTGGGTGAACGGCAGCGGGTTGGCGGAGCGTTTGAGGTCGAGCACGCCGAGGACCTCGCCGCGGGCGATCAGCGGGACGGCCAGGTAGGAGTGGACCCCGGCCTCGCCGAGCTGTGCGGCGGCGGCGCGGTCGCGGGCGATGCGCGGCAGGTCGTGCGCGGTGACGTGCGGGACCAGGACGGCGGTGCCGGTGGTGGCGCAGCGGGTGATCAGGCGGTCCGGCGCGTAGCGGGCGACGGCGCCGGGCGGGTCGGCGGCCAGGACGGACAGGTCCCGCCGGCTTCCGACGACGGCCAGCGCGCGGAAGGCGGCCGATGAGCGCCCGGAGCCGTCGGCGCGTTCGGCGCGGCTGCCGTGCAGGACGCTGTCGAGCACGTCGACGGCGGCGGCGTCGGCGAGTTCCGGTACGCACAGGTCGGCCAGCTCCTGGGCGGTGCGTTCCAGGTCGAGCGTGGTGCCGATGCGCTGCGAGGCGTCGGCGACCAGGGCGAGCCGGCGGCGGACGGCGGCTGCCTCGTCGTGCGCGCGGAGCCGTTCGGTGATGTCGATCACCGAACTGGCGAGCCCCAGCACCCGGCCGCCGGGGTCGTCGAGCCGGTAGAACGAGACCGACCAGGCGTGGTCGGTGCCGGGGTCGGCGGGGGTGCGGCCCAGCACGTGCTGGTCGACCAGCGGTTCGCCGGTGGCCAGCACCTCCCGCAGGGCGGACAGGATGGTGTCGGTGTCCAGGCCCGGCAGCATCTGCGTGATGGTGCGGCCGAGGTGGTCGTCTTCGGGGACGCCGTTGATCCTCTCCAGGGCCGGGTTGACGCTGACGTAGCGCAGGTCGGTGTCGAAGACGGCCAGGCCGATCGGGGACTGGGAGACCAGTCGCAGGGCGAGGGCCAGGTCGGTCTCGGTACGGCGCACGGTGGACTCGTCGGCGGCCAGGCCCAGCACGCGGGCGCGGCCGTGCTCGTCGTGCAGGCGGATGCCGCGCAGCCGGATCCGCCGGGTGCCGCCGTCCTGGTGCCGCACGGGGAAGACGCCGGACCAGCCGTCGTCCTCGCGGAAGGCGCGGCCGAGGGCGTCGGCGGCGCGGCCGGTCAGCAGGTGCCGGGCGGGGCGGCCGAGGGCTTGCGCGGCGGTGTACCCGAGCAGTTCCTCGGCCTGCGGGCTCCACAGCGCGATGTGCCCGTCGTCGGTGAGGACCACCGCGGCCACCCGCAGGGCGTCCAGCAGCGCGGGCGCCCAGCTGAACGGGGCGGACCACGGTGTGTCGGCCCCCGTCGCGCCGGCCGGCGGCGTGGCGGGCTGGGACTGCGGGTCACGGGAGGCGTCCGGGCCCGGCCGGCCGCCTGCGGCGCCGTGGGCCGCGGCCTGGCCGGGGGTGCCGTCCGGGCCGCCGGGCCGGGCCCTAGCGTCCGTCACGGCGGTGGCGCGGCCGGTCGCCGCCGGGGGGCGGGGTCCGTCGGGACCGGGGGCGCGGTCGTGCCGCGGCGGGTCGGTGGCAGCCATGCAACCCTCCGTCCGCCGTCTCGCCCCACGACCGCCGACGCAGCCGGCGGTCCGCCGCTTCCCATGGTGCCTCCCGCCCGGCGCCCGCGCAGTGCGGCGGGCGGGGCGGCGCGGTCCCGGCGAACGGGCGGGACGCGGGCGGCTGCGGCACGGTGGGAGCGGGCGGCGGGGAGCGCCGGCCCGGGACGACGGCGGTGAGGAGGCGGACCCGTGGAACCGCTGGAGGCACTGGAGCGGGTGGCGTTCCTGCTGGAGCGCGCGGACGCGGCGCCCTACCGGGTGCGGGCGTTCCGGCAGGCGGCCGCGGTGGTGCGGGAACTGCCGGGGCCGGAGCTCGCGGAGCGCGACCGCACCGGCACGCTGGAGGCGCTGCCGGGGATCGGGCCTCGGACCGCGGCGGTGATCGCGCAGGCACGGGCCGGGCGCGTTCCGCAGTACCTGGCGGAGCTGGAGGACCGGGCGCCGTCCGAGGGGCCGGACCCGGTGGCGGGCGCCCGGCTGCGGGCGGAGCTGCGCGGCGACTGCCACCTGCATTCGGACTGGTCGGACGGTGGCAGCCCGATCGGTGAGATGGCCCGCACGGCCCGGGAACTGGGGCACGGCTGGGCGGTGCTGACCGACCACTCCCCCAGCCTGACGGTGGCCCGCGGCCTGTCCCCGGAGCGGCTGCGGCAGCAGTTGGAGGCGGTGGCGGAGATCGGCGCGCGGCTGGCGCCGTTCCGGCTGCTGAGCGGCATCGAGTGCGACATCCTGCCCGACGGCACCCTCGACCAGGAGGAGGAGCTGCTGGAGCGGCTGGACGTGGTGGTGGCCTCGGTGCACTCGCAGCTGCGGATGCCGCGCGAGCGGATGACGGAGCGGCTGCTGCGGGCGGTGCGCGATCCGCGGGTGGACGTGCTCGGGCACTGCACGGGCCGCAAGGTCACCGGGCGGCCGCGCCCGCCGTCGGAGTTCGACGCGGACGCGGTGTTCGCCGCCTGCGCGGAATCGGGCACCGCGGTGGAGATCAACTGCCGCCCGGACCGCCTCGACCCGCCGCGCGCGCTGCTGCGCCGGGCGGTGGCGGCCGGCTGCCTGTTCAGCGTCGACAGCGACGCGCACGCGCCCGGGCAGTTGGACTGGCTGGGCCACGGATGCGCGCGGGCGCAGGACTGCCGGGTCCCGTCCGACGACGTGATCACGACGTGGGAGGCGGACCGGCTGCTGGCCTGGGCGGCCGCCTGACGGCCCGTCGGGGCGATCTTCCCCGGTGGCGGCCGCCGCTGGGAGACTGCGGCCATGACGGACGGTGGAGCGCGCGCGGCGGCCCGGGAGATCGAGGACATCTTCGCCACGGCGGGGTGCGAGGGCGCATTGCACGCCCAGTGCCTGCACGGGGACGGGGAGTTCGGGGTGCGGGCCGACCAGCCGGTGGTGCTGGCCTCGGTGATGAAGGTGCTGGTCGCGCTGGAGGCCGAGACGCGGATGGCGGACGGGCGGTGGGATCCGGCCGAGCGGGTGACGCTGCGGGCGTCCGGCCGCACCCGCGGGCCCGCCGGCTTCTCGCTGTTCGACGACGATGTGGAGCTGTCGCTGCGGGACCTGACGTGGCCGACGCTGACCATCAGCGACAACGACACCACCGACGAACTGATGCGCCGCAGCGGCCTGGACGCGCTGAACGCCACGGCCCGGCGGCTGGGGCTGACGCACACCGTGATCGCCGCCGACGTCGCGACGACCATCGACTCCATCGGCCGTGAGCTGGGCTTCGGCGACTGGGCGGGGGCGGCTGCCTGGGCGTCGGCGGGGCCGCCGGCCGAGGAGTCCCGGCGGGTCGACGCGGCGCTGCCGGGCTGTGCGGCGCTCGATCCGGCCCGCGCCAACCGCTCCACCCCGCGCGAGACGACCCGGCTGCTGCGGTTGCTGTGGTCGGACGCGGCGGGACCTGCGGCGGCGTGCGCGCGGGTGCGGGCGGCGATGGGGCGGCAGCTGACCCGGGACCGGATCGCCGCGGGGTTCCGGCCGCCGGTGTCGGTGGCGGCCAAGAGCGGGGGGCTGGTGGGCGTGGTCCGCAACGAGATCGGCGTGGTGTCCTGCCCGGGCGGTGAGCGGTACGCGGTCTCCGTCTTCACCCGCACCGCTCCCGGCGCCGCCCAGGCCGCCGTGAACGCCTGCCTGGGCGCCGCGGCGGCCCGCGCGGTGGCGCTGCTGCGCGGGGAGCGGGCGACGGGCTGAGGGCACCGGGGGACACGGACGGGGCCGGGCCGGGCCGGGCAGACGCGGGCCCCGGCCTGATGGGTGACGCCGGCGCGGGCCGTCAGGCCATGAGGGAGGCGCGGTCGCCCATGACGATGACGGGGTGGGCGGTCGGGTCGAGCGCCTTGAGGAGGTCCACCATGTGGTCGCGGGAGAGCGACACGCAGCCGTGCGTGGGACCGCCGTGGTCGACGTGCACCCAGATGCCCTGGCCGCGGCCGGGGCCGAGCGGGGCACGGGCGTCCAGCGGGGAGGTGCCGGGCAGCCGGTTGTAGTCGATGGCGACGACGTAGTCGAAGGCACCGGTCAGCGGTTCGCCCTCGAAGCCGGTGCCGACCGCGTGGAAGGCGCCGGAGTGGTAGTAGGGCATCCGGCTGCCGGGGTTGGCGTACAGGCCGCCGGCGGCGGTGAGGCCGAACACCCCGATGGGGCTGTGCAGGTCACCGGCCTGGTGGTCGTTGTCCCAGCCGCGCAGCGCGTTGTGCGCGGGCCAGGCGGTGCCGGGGCGCCAGCGGCCGTCGGCGGCGCGGTTCCACAGTGTGGCGACCGCGCGGTCGGACCGGGAGCCGTCGCCGGTGACGACGAGCGCCTGCCGGGTGCGGGCCGGGATGCGGGCGGCGAAGTCCGGGCCGACGCCGGGGCGCAGCATGGCGCCGGCGTTGTCGGAGTCGGCGCGGTGCGGGCGCAGGGCGGCGGCGGTGCGGGGGGCCGCGGCGGCCTCGGTGCGGTAGGTCTTCGCGCTCTGGGCGCGGAAGAGGGCCGGGGAGCTGCGGACCGCGCTGGTGCCCAGGACGCCGACGCTGACGGCCGCGAAGACGAACAGCCGCAGTCTGCCGCGGCTGACGCGGGGGGCGCGGTGGCGTGCCCGGGTGCCCCCGGTCCGCCGCGCAGGCCGGACGTCCTCGCCGGTGCCGACCCCGCCGGTCCGCACGGATCCGGCGGAACTGGCTTGTGAGGGCACGTTTCCTCCTGGTGCGGTCGGCCCGTCGCGGTCTGCCGGGCGTTCCGGGTTTGGGGGGTTCGCCGGATGGGAACGCCGAGCGACACCTTAGACGCGTCGTCCGCCGGGACTCGAATCGCCGGTGCGGCTCGTGGGGGTGCGAGGGGGCGCGCGGCGGGCGGTGGGGGCCCAACTCGGGCGGGTCACAGGGCCGCTCGGGACCGGGGTCCACTCGTCGTCACATCGCGCGTCCCGGGCGTGTCGCATCGCCGGTCAGCGGGGTGCCGGTTGTCCCTCGGACGGGTGATGCGGGGGGAGGCGGGCGGCGGGCGCGGCACCTATGGTCGGTGGCATGGCCCGGGCCAACGAGCGGGTGGCGGGCGTGCTCGGGGAGTACGCCGACCTGCTGGCGATCACCGGTGGCGACGCCTTCAAGGTGCGCGCCTACGAGCGTGCGGCCCGGTCGCTGGCGGGGTGGGAGGAGGACGTCGCGGGGATGGACGCCGAGGCGCTGCTGGCGGTCCCCGGCGTCGGACGGTCGATCGCCTCGATGGTCGCCGAGTACCTGGCCACCGGCCGGATCCCCGGGGTGGAGCGGGTGCGCGAGGAGGTACCGGCCGGGGTGCGGGAGCTGGTGGGCGTGCCGTCGCTGGGGCCGCGCACCGCGATGACGCTGTACGAGCGGCTGGGCATCACGTCGGTGGACGAGCTGGCGGGGGCGATCCGTGCGGGGCGGCTGCGCGGGCTCAAGGGTTTCGGGCCGCGCACCGAGGAGCGGCTGATGCGCGGCGTCGCGGTGCTGCGGGAGTCCGCCGGCCGGGTGACGCCGGCCGCCGCGGCGGCGGTCGCGCAGGAGGTGGTGGCGGGCCTGGCCCGGGTGCTGGGGTGTGTGGAGTGCGCGTGGGCGGGGTCGTTGCGGCGGATGCGGGAGAGCGTCGGCGGCGTGGACGTGCTGGTGGCGGCGGAGGATCCGGCGCCGTTCGTCGCCTCGCTGACCGCGCTGCCGCACGCCGCGCAGGTGGTGACGGCCGGTGCGGTGCGGGCGTCGGTGCGGACCGAGGAGGGCCTGCGGGTGGACCTGCGGGTGCTGCCGCCGCGTTCGTGGGGTGCCGGGCTGCTGTACTTCACCGGTTCCGCGGCGCACAACGTGCGGCTGCGGCGGCTGGCGCTGCGGCGGGGGCTGACGCTGTCGGAGTACGGGCTGACGGACCGGCACAGCGGGCGGACGGTGGCCTCGCGGACCGAGGAGGAGGTGTACGCGGCGCTGGGCCTGCCGTGGATCGCGCCCGAACTGCGGGAGGACCGCGGAGAGATCGAGGCGGCGGTCGCCGGGGAACTGCCGGACCTGGTGTCCGTCGGCGACCTGCGCGGTGACCTGCACACCCACACCGACCTCACCGACGGGGTCGCGACGCTGGAGGAGATGGCGGCGGCGGCCGGACGGCGCGGTTACGCCTACTTCGCGGTGACCGACCACGCCCCGGACCTGTTCGTGCAGCGGATGACGGACGGCAGGGCGCTGGCGCAGCGTGACCGGTTGGAGCGGCTGGGGGCGGCGGGCGACGGGCCGCTGCTGCTGCACGGCACGGAGCTGAACATCGGGCCGCAGGGGGAACTGGACTGGCCGGACGCCTTCCTGGCCGGCTTCGAGGTGTGCGTGGCGTCGGTGCACTCGCACTTCGGGCAGTCCCGCGAGCGGATGACCCGGCGGCTGCTGCGGGCGGTGGAGAACCCGCACGTGAAGGTCCTCGGGCACCCCTCGGCACGCCGGCTGGGGCGGCGGGGGCCGGTGGACGCCGACTGGGACGCGGTGTTCGCCGCCTGCGCGCGGACCGGCACGGCGCTGGAGGTCAACGGGCAGCCGGAGCGGCTGGACCTGGGTGAGGAGCAGATCGCCGCCGCCCGCCGGCACGGTGTGCGGTTCGCGCTGGACTCCGACGCGCACAGCGTGCGGCACCTGGGCAACGTCCACTGGGCGGCCGGGTCCGCGCGGCGGGCCTGGACGCTGGCGGACGAGGTGGTCAACACCTGGCCCGCGGCCCGGCTGCGGGCCTTCCTGCGGGCGGGCCGGCCGCTGCGGCGGGCGGCGTAGGGGCGCGCGGCTGGGCGGGGCGGGGGCGGGTGGCTACCCTGACGGCTCACGGTCGAACAAGCCGGGGCGCGGTGGCGGGACGGCGCCGGCCGGCGGCGCGCACGCACGAACGACGGAGGGCACCACCGATGACCTCGCCCGACGACTGGATCCCTCAGGGCATCGACCAGGAGACGCCCAACGTGGCCCGGGTCTACGACGCCTACCTGGGCGGTTCGCACAACTTCGCGGTGGACCGGGAGATGGCGCGGCGGGCGGTGGAGCTGTGGCCGGACCTGCCGAGGATCATGCGGGCCAACCGGGCGTTCCTGCGCCGCTCGGTGCAGTACCTGGCGGAGCGCGGCTACCGGCGGTTCCTGGACCTGGGGTCGGGCATCCCGACGTTCGGCGCGGTGCACGAGGTGGCCCGGGAGGTGCGGCCCGGCGCGCGGGTGGTGTACGTCGACATCGATCCGGTGGCGGTGGCGCACAGCAGGATGATCCTGGCGGGTGATCCGCTCAGCGCGGTACTCACCGGGGATCTGCGCGATCCGGGTGAGCTGCTGCGGCGGCCGGAGGTGGCGGAGTTGCTGGCGGGCGGTGAGCCGGTGGCGCTGATGCTGGTGGCGGTGCTGCACTTCGTGACGGAGGCGGAGGATCCGGCGGCGATCGTGCGGCGGTTGCGGGAGGCGCTGCCGCCGGGCAGCGCGCTGGTGCTCTCGCACGCGTCGCTGGAGGGCCCGGCGGACCAGGCCGGCCCGCACCAGGACCTGTACGCGCGGGCGCGCTCCCCGCTGACGATGCGGTCGCGGGCGGCGATCACCGCGCTGTTCGACGGCTTCGAACTGGTGGACCCGGGCGTGGTGTTCTTCACCGAGTGGCGGCCGGACTCGCCCGCGGCGGTCGGGGAGCACCCGGAACGCATGACGGGCCTGTGCGGGGTGGGTGTGCTGCGGTGAGCGCGGACGAGGAGGCGGCGGCGTTCCGCGCGGCGTGGCGGGACCTGCTGCACGACCTGCACGGCGGGGTGGTGCGGCCGCAGTCGGTGGAGCCGCTGGCGGAGCGTACCGCGCGGCTGCTGCTGACCGGGGAGCCGGAGCAGGCCCGTGCGGCGGCCCGGGAGCTGGTGGAGGCGCACTGCACGGATCCGGCGCTGCTGGCCGACGCGGTCGGGCTGCTGCACACCGTGCCGGTGGACGGGGCGCGGGTGGCGGGGGCGTTCGCGGCCGGGTGGGCGGCGGCGCTGCGGGACCGCACGCTGGGCGAGCAGGAGGCCATCCGGCTCGCGGCGGACACCGCGCGGCAGGGCGCGGAGCGGGCGCTGTACGCCTCGGAGGCGCGGTTCCGCGCCGTCTTCGAGAGTGCCGCGGTCGGTATCGGCATCGCCGACGTGCACGGCGGCATCGTCACCGTCAACCGGGCGCTGGGCGAGATGCTGGGGGTGCCGGCGGAGGAGCTGCGCGGGGCCCGGGTGACCGACCTGGCGCATCCGAGCGACGCGCCGGGGGTGTGGGAGGCGTATCAGGAACTGGTGGCCGGGCGGCGCGAGTTCTTCCGCTGCGACAAGCCGTACTTCCGCAATGACGGCAGCGAGGTGTGGACCCACCTGACGGTCTCGCTGATCCGCGACGAGGACGGCGTGCCGCGCTACCAGGCGGCGATGCTGGAGGACATCACCGAGCGGCACCGGCTCCAGGAACGCCTGCGGCACCAGGCCACCCACGATCCGCTGACCGGGCTGCCGAACCGGGCCGCGTTCCTGGAGCGGCTGGAGGCGGTCTTCGACGCGCCGCGGCCGGACGCCCGGTTCGCGCTGTGCTCGGTGGACCTCGACGGGTTCAAGGCGGTCAACGACAGCCTGGGCCACGAGACGGGTGACCGGCTGCTGGTGGCCGTCGCCGATCAGCTGCGCGGTGCGACGGCCCCGTCGGGGCACATGGTGGCGCGGCTGGGCGGTGACGAGTTCGTGGTGCTGCTGGAGTCGTGCGCGGGGCAGGACGAGGCGGTCGCGGTGGCCGAGGCGGTCCTGGCGGCGCTGTCGCGACCGTTCCTGATCGGTGACCAGCAGCTGGCGGTGCGGGCCGGGATCGGGGTGGTGGAGCGGCCGGTGGCCGCCACGACGCCGGGGGCGGCGATGCGGGCGGCGGACCTGACGCTGTACCGGGCGAAGAAGGAGGGCCGGGGGCGCTGGACGCTGTTCGACCCCAAGCGGACCGCGGTGGCGGTCAGCCAGTACGCCATGTCGGTGCGGATGCCGATGGCGCTGGAGCGGGGTGAGTTCTTCGTCGACTACCAGCCGCTGTGCGCGCTGACGGACGGCTCGCTCACCGCCGTCGAGGCGCTGGTGCGGTGGCGGCACCCGGAGCTGGGGGTGCTGGGGCCGGACGAGTTCGTGGCGACCGCCGAGGAGACCGGCCTGATCGTGCCGCTGGGCCGCTGGGTGCTGGAACGGTCCTGCGAGCAGGCGGCCGCGTGGGTGAAACGCTTCGGCGCGGCCGCGCCCCGGCTGAACGTCAACCTCGCGGTGCGGCAGGCGCGGCACCCGGCGCTGGTGGCCGACGTGCAGCGGGTGCTGCGGGAGACCGGGCTGGAGCCGGCCCGGCTGCTGCTGGAGATCACCGAGAGCGCGGTCATCGGTCCGGACGACCCGGCGCTGGCCGCGCTGCGCGCCCTGTCCGACCTGGGGGTCTCCCTCGCGGTGGACGATTTCGGCACCGGCTGGTCCAACCTTGCCTACCTGCGGGACCTGCCGGTCTCGGAGCTGAAGATCGCCGGTTCCTTCGTGGCCGACCTGCGCGCCGAGTCCGGTACCGACACGGTGGGCTCGCGGATCGTCGGCGGCCTGGTGTCGCTGGCGCACACGCTGGGCCTGAAGGTGACCGCGGAGGGCGTGGAGACCGCCACCGACGTCACCCGGCTGCGCGCGATGGGCTGCGACACCGCCCAGGGCTGGCACTTCGGCCGCCCGGTCCCCCCGGAGAGCATCACCCGCCGACTGGAGGGCAGCCCGGGCTGAGGGGCGGGGCGGAGGCGACGCCTGGCGCGGGGCGAAGCGGGGGAGGCCGCTCGCGGACCGTCAGGTGCGGCCCGGGCCGGGGCCCGCGCCCGGGGGGCGGCGCAGGCGGTGGGAGGCGGAGCGGGCCCCGCGGCGCAGGCGGTCGGCCACCGCGCCCGGTACGGGTTCGTCGGTGCCGATCCGCTCCGCGAGCCAGCGGGCCCGGCGCTCCACGTCGAGTTCGTTCAGCAGCCGGTCCACCGAGGCCAGCAGGGCGCCGTGCAGCTCCCAGCCCTCCCAGTCCTGCTCGGTGCGGCGCCGCAGCAGGCCCGCCACGTGCTCGCGTTCGACGCGGCCGTCGGCCAGGGCGTCCGCCAGGTCCTCCTCGGCGCGTTCCGCCCCGGCGCTGACCTGGGCGGTGATCAGCCGGCCGAAGCTGTCGACGGCGGTACCGGTGCGCTCCAGCAGGTGTTCCAGGCTGGTGGACAGCTCGCCCTCGAACAGTGCCCGGCCGTCGTCGCCGTCGGGGGCGAGTTCGCGCAGGGAGCGGCAGACCGCGCGCAGCGCGACGGCGCAGATCTCCAGGGAGTCCAGGCCGCTGCGCAGCACCAGGCGGGCCATGGCGCCCTGCCGGACCCGGGGGTTGAGCCGGGTGCTCTCCTCACCGCGGCGCAGTGAGGCGTCGAAGCGGGCGATCGCGTCGTCCAGGGTGCGGGACTCCGCGAGCCAGGAGCCGGCCTGCTCGGCCGCCGCGCCGCGCCCGAGGTCGTGGCCCACCCGGCGCAGCAACCGGGCCATCCAGGAGGCGAGTTCCTCCACGGCCTGCCCGGCGGTCTGCACGAAGACCGGCGGCGCGAGGAAGGCGTTGACCGCCACGCCCACGCCGGCGCCGATCAGGGTCTCGCTGACCCGGTCCCACGCCTGGAACCCGGGGGTGGAGACCCCCAGGACCAGCATGCCGCTGATCGCCACCTCGGCGACGAACTCGTCCACCCGGATGGTGTGGCCCACCAGCAGCGCGGTGAGGATGATCAGGCCCAGGCTCCACCAGCTCAGCCCGAGCAGGGCACTGTATCCGACGGCGATCAGCACCCCGGTGACCACCGCGACGACCCGGCGCACCCCGGTCGTCAGCGTCGTGTAGAGCGTCACCTGCACGACCAGCAGCGCCGTCAGGGGCGCGGTCAGCGGCCGGGGGTTGGCGACCAGGTGGGTGGCCGCCGCGTAGCTGAGGACCGCCGCCACGGTGGAGCGCACGGCCTGCACGACCACCGGCTCGTTGCGGAGTTTGATCAGCCCGGCGAAACGGGCGGGAACGGCACGCATACGGTGATTCTCACCGGCCGGGCGCGGGATCCCGGTCAACCGCCGCACGCGCGCCGTACGATCGCGGCATGGCGATGGTGCTGGTCACACGGTCCTGCGCGCTCCCGCCGGCCGAGGCGTGGCGGCGGTTGACGCGCTGGGAGCGGCACGCGGCGCACGTGCCGCTGACCGCGGTCCGGGTGGAGGGCGGCGCCGGCGAGGGGGTCGGTACCCGGTTCACCGCGCGGACCGGGGTGGGGCCGGCCGGGTTCGACGACCCGATGGAGGTCGTGGTGTGGCAGCCGCCGCGGGACGGCGGCGGCGGGCGGTGCCGCCTGGTGAAGCGGGGCCGGGTGGTGACCGGCTGGGCGGAGATCGCGGTGTGGCCGCGGGGCGCCGGGTGCGTGGTGGTGTGGCGGGAGCGGGTGGCGGTGGCCGGGGTGCCGCAGGCGTTCGGGCCGCTGGTGGCGGCGGCCGGGCGGTGGGCCTTCGGGCGGACCGTCGACGGGCTGCTGGCCGGCTCCTGACGTTCGCGGGAATCCTCACACGATCCTCATGTCGCTGGCGCGTTCCGGTCACATATGATGCGGCGGTGCCGGTCCGGGGGGACCGGTCCACCTGGGGAGGGCATATGGGCCGGGGGGCCAGGATCGGCTGTGGCGTGGTGACGGCCGCACTGTTCGGGACGGCGGGCGTGGGGGTCTACAACGTCCTGCACGCCGTCAGCGGTGGGAGCGGGGGCGGCGCGCACACGGTGCGGGCCGCGGAGGTGTCGGACACGCCGCCCGGCGCCGCGGACGCGGTGACGTTCGCCCGGGGATTCCTGGGCAGCTGGGCGGCCGGGCCGTCGCACTACGCGGGCGCGGCGAGCGACACGGACTCGCCGTCGGCGGCCGAGGCGGCGCTGCTGGACTACCGCAAGGGCCTCGATCCGCAGTCGCTGTCGTTCGGCGGGCTGCGGGCGGACGGGCTGCAGCCCGGTGATCCGCGGGCCCGCCGGGTGCGCTTCACGGTGACGGTCCGCACCGGCGGCCACAGCTGGAGTTACGACGACGCGCTGGGCGTGGTGCAGAGCGGGAGCGGCCAGAAGGCGGTGAGCTGGTCGGACGCGGTGCTGTACCCGAAGCTGCAGAGCGGCCAGACGCTGCGGGTGGGCGCGCTGCCGCTGTCGTCGGGGACCCGGGCGGTCGCCTCGGACGGGCGCACGCCGCTGGCCGGTGACCGCTACCCGTCGCTGACCGACATCGCGGCGACGGTCGCCCGCAGCGCCGGGGGCACGGCCACCGGGACCGGGGGCCTGGGCGTGCGGGTCGTCGGCGCGGACGGCTCGACGGCGTGGGTGGCGAAGACGTTCCGGGCGCCGCGGCCGCACAACGTCGTCACCACGATCGACGCGCACGTGCAGGACCTCGCCGAGCGCGCGGTCCGCGACCCGCACAACGCGGGCCGCACGACCTCGGCGGTGGTGCTGGACTGGCGCACCGGGCACATCCTGGCGATCGCCTACCGGGGGTCGAACGACGACGCGATCAACGCGACCACGCCGCCGGGCTCCACCATGAAGATCATCACTTCGGCGGCGTTGTTCGACAAGGCCGGCCTGTCGCCGGGCAGCGCGGCGCCCTGCCCGGACACGCAGGTGGAGGAGGGTCAGCTCTTCCACAACGAGCCGGACGTGCGGCCCCGGGCCGACGGCACGGTGGAGTACGCCTTCACCGTCTCGTGCAACACCGCGTTCGCCAAGGCGGGCACCAAGTACCTCAACCACGGTGCGGACGCCTCCGCGCTGCACGACGAGGCGACGGCGGTGTTCGGCTGGGGCAGCTGGTCGATCGGCGGCGGTGTGGCGACGACCGACCCGAGCGTGCCGGCCGATCCGCGGGGCGGCGACATGGCGGCGCAGTTCATCGGTCAGGGCCTGGTGACGGCCACGCCGCTGGTGATGGCCTCGGTGGCGGCCACCGTGCGGGACGGGGCGTTCCACCAGCCGGTGCTCGTGCCGCACGGGGGGCTGACGACGGCGGCCCGGCCGATCACGGCGGGCACGGCCGGTGCCCTGCGGGCGATGATGGCGGCCACCGCGCGGTACGGCACGGCGGCGCCGCGGCTGGCCTCGTTGCCGGGGGTGGGCGCCAAGACGGGTACGGCGGAGGAGGCGCAGCGCAACGACGGCTGGCTGACCGCCTACGACGGGCGGTACGCGGTGGCGTCCATGGTGGAGGGCGCCCGTTCCGGTGTGGACTCCGCGGGCTGGATCGTGCGGGACGTGCTGACCGGCACCGGCTGATGGCAGGCCGCGACACGGGCGGGCGGCCGATTGTGTGGCCGTCCACCATGGGAGCGGGCGGCCGGGGTGCCTAGCGTGGCGTCATGAGCATCTGCGACTGCGACACCCCCGGCCCGCCGGCCGCCGGCCGTTTCCTCTCCGGCCGCACCGCACTCGTCACCGGGGGCGCCTCCGGCATCGGGCGGGCCTGCGTGCTGGCGCTGGCCGCGGCGGGCGCCACCGTACGCGTGGTGGACCTGGACGCGGCCGGCGCCGAGCGGGTGGCGGCGCTGGTGGGCGGCACGGCGCACGTGGCGGACCTCTCGGACGGCGCGGCGGCCGACGCCCTGCCCGACGACGCGGACATCGTGGTGAACAACGCCGGTATCCAGCACGTCGCCGCCATCCAGGACTTCCCCCCGGAGATGTTCACCCGCATCCAGCGGATCATGGTGGAGGCGCCCTTCCGGATCCTGCGCCGCACGCTGCCGGGGATGTACGGGCGCGGCTGGGGCCGGGTGGTGAACATCTCCTCGGTGCACGGGCTGCGGGCCAGCGCCTTCAAGTCGGCGTACGTGACGGCCAAGCACGCGCTGGAGGGCCTGTCGAAGGTGACGGCCCTGGAGGGGGCGCCGCACGGGGTGACGAGCAACTGCGTCAATCCCGGCTACGTCGCCACCCCGCTGGTGGAGGGTCAGATCGCCGACCAGGCGGCCGCGCACGGCCTCCCGGAGGCGGAGGTGCTGGAGAAGGTGCTGCTGGAGCGCACGGCGGTCAAGCGCCTGGTGACGCCGCAGGAGGTGGCGGAGGCGGTGCTGTGGCTGTGCGCGCCGCACTCCGCGTCGATGACGGGTTCCTCGGTGACGCTGGACGGCGGCTGGACGGCCGCCTGACCCGGCGGGCGCCGGGCGGCGGGGCCGGCGGTGCGTGGGGGGCGGGCCGGGGACGTTCCCGGGGCGGGCCGTCCGGCGGACGTGCGGGTGGCCGTGCGTGGCGGGGCGCCGGAGGAGCGGGAACCCGGTGACCGGGCGTCCGGCACGGGGCGGGCGGACCGCGGGACGAGGAGCGGCCATGTCGGACGTGACCGGTACGATCCCGGAGGGCTTACGGGCCCGCGTCCCGCACCGGCCGGGCGGCTGCGGACGGCCCGGGGCCCGGTGAGGTCCTGGTGCGGGTGCGGTCGGTCGGGGTGTGCGGGTCGGACGTGCACTGCCGCGAGCACGGCCGGATCGGCGACCTCGTCGTGCGCGCACCGCTGGTGCTCGGTCACCGCCCGGCCGGCGGGCGGTGCCGGCCGGCATGGGCGCCGACGAGCTGACCTGCCGTTCGCCCTGCGCCGGACCCGGGGGCTGACCGTCACCGGGACCCCTTCCGGTACGCCGGCACCTGGCCGGGCGCGGCCCCTCCCGCATCACGTCGGTCGTGGCGGTGGGCGGCCGGCGGCGCCCCGGCCGGGCGGTCAGAGCCCGGCGGCCTCCAGCAGGGCGGCGGCCACCTCACGGGCACCGGTGTCGGAGGTCAGCAGGGTGTAGTGGTTGGTCCCCGGCACCGCCCGGGTGCGCAGCGGTGCGCGCGGGATGCCGGCCAGGGCGAGCCGTTCCTCGTCGTAGAGGGCCTGGGGCTCGTCCATCAGGCCGCGCTCTGCCATGAGCAGTACGGCGGAGGCGGGCAGCGCGGTGGCGGCGGCCAGCACCTCGGGGCCGAACTGCGCCATGCCGTCGGTGCGCACCGCCTGGAGCGAGCAGGCCGACCGCAGTTCGGGGGTCCGGCCCGCGAGGTCGCGCAGGATGTACTCCTCGACCCACGGTGCCCACGTGCCGGCGAACGCGGGGTGCTCGCGCCAGTGGTCGAGGTAGGCGTCGGGCGTGGCGAAGGTCATCGTCAGCCGCCGCATGGCCGGGCCGATCACCGCCGTGATCACCTCGTCGGGGTCCGGTCCGGGCGGCAGCGGGAAGCCGACGCCGCCGTCGGCCAGCACCACCCGGGGGAACGTCCCCGGTGAGCGGACCGCCGCGGTGGCGGCGAGGAAGGCGCCCATGGAGTGCCCGGCGAGCACCACCGGGCCGGCCCCGGAGGCGGCGGCGACGGCGGCCACGTCGGCGCAGTGCGCGTCGATCCCGAACGGGCCGGGGAGGGTGCCGCTGCGGCCGCGGCCGCGCAGGTCCGGCGCCAGCAGCGTGACGCGGCCGGCCAGGTGGTCGGCCACCCGGGCCCAGGACAGGCCGTTGGCGGTGATGCCGTGCAGGGCCACGACGACGGGCGCGTCCGGCCGGTCCGCCGGCCAGCGCGGCACCGACAGCCGCCCGCCGGCCACCTCGACGCCGGTCTCCTCGTATGCGCGCCGCTGCGTCACCGTGTCCCCCACCCGTTCGCCGGAGCCCGCCGGCCGCGATGGCCTGCGTGGCATGTCCGGGGCAACCCTAGCGACGTGGCGCGGGCCCCGGCAGAGGGTGGCGCGGGCGCCGGCGGGGGTGGCCGCGGGTCAGGCGCGGCCGGCCGGGGCCGGTTCGGCCGGGGTCTCGGCGGGGGCCAGCAGGGTGCGGGCGACGGTGGTGGTGGCCAGCAGCACGGCGCCGCCGAGGGTGATCAGGGCCCCGGCGATCTCCGGCACCAGGAACCAGCCGGTGCGCACGTGCTCGCCGTAGACCATGACGCCCAGGGTGATGCTGGTCAGGGCGTCGCCCATGGTCAGCACCGGCTGGGAGGCGGCCAGCGGACCGGACTGGAGGGCGTTCTCCAGGAAGAACAGGGCGCCGACGCCCGCGGCCGCGAAGGCGTAGGTCTGCCAGGCGGTGAAGAAACCGGCCGGGCCGCCCGCGTTCCAGGCGTGGGTGGCCGACTTCATCAGTGCGGCGGTCAGGGCGTAGCCGATGGCGGTGGCGGCGGCGAAGCAGGCGGCGCGGGTGGGCCCGGCCGGGCGGCGCAGCGCGGTGCCGACCAGCACGGCGGCGAGCGCGGCGCAGGCGATCAGCAGCGGCACCCAGCGGCTCATGGGCGCCGTCTGCGCGCCGGAGGCCGGGTCGGCGCAGGACATCACGGTGCCGAGCCCCGCGACGACGCAGGCGATGCCGAGCCAGCCACGGCGGGGCAGCCGGCGGTGGAAGACCAGGCCGGCGATCAGCAGCGCGAAGGGCAGTTCCAGCACGAACAACGGCTGGACGACGGCCAGCGCGCCGTTGACCAGCGCGAGCGCCTGGAAGCCGGCCGAGCAGATGACGGCGGCGATGCCGCCGATCCAGATCGGGCGGTGGGCGAGTTCCACGATGAGGCGGGGGCTGAAGCCCTGGGAGAGCGGCACGGTCAGGGCCGCGCGCCGCTGCAGGACGGTGGCGAGCGCGTTGCTCGCCGCCGCGAGCAGGGCGAACACCACTGCCAGCGTCATCGCCACGCCTGCGCTCCTCCCGTTCGGTGACCGGCGACCGCCGTCGCGGTGTGATCACCCGCTCGTCCACCTTATGGCCTGCCGCGGGGCCCGTCCGCCCGAGCCGTCCTCCCCGCTCCGGGAGGACGCCGCCGCGCGGGGTAGGGATGGCGGGGCGGGGGCGCGGCACGGGAGACGGGAGCGAGCGATGACCGGAGCGGTACTGCTGGTGGACGCCTTCGGACGGGTGCGGGAGGTGGTGCGGGACGTGCTGGACGGCCTGGACGGGCCGGCGCTGGCGGAACGGATCGACCCGGCGGCCAATTCGGTCGGCTGGCTGGTGTGGCACCTGGCCCGGGTGCAGGACGACCACGTCAGCGCGGTGGCCGGCCGTGAGCAGGTGTGGACGGCGCGGGGCTGGCAGGAGCGCTTCGGTCTGCCGTTCCCGGCCGGGGACATCGGTTTCGGACACACCGCGCGGGACGTGGGCCGGGTGCGGCCGGACGCGGAACTGCTGCTGGGGTACTACGAGGCCGTGCACGCGATGACGGTGGAGCACGTGGCCGGCCTGCGGGCGCCGGCGTTCGACGAGGTGGTGGACGGCTCCTGGACGCCGCCGGTGACGCTGGGCGCGCGGCTGGTCAGCGTCGTGGGCGACACCATGCAGCACGCCGGGCAGGCGGCGTTCGTGCGCGGAGTGCTGGAGCGGCGCTCCTGAGCCCTGGCGCCGCCGGCCGTGCGGGAGGGCCGGCGGCGGGGGTCAGGAGGTGAAGCCGTCGTCCTCGTGGACCACGTAGGCGCACTCGGTGTACTCGTAGCCGGAGGTCAGACGTGTGGCGTGGGTGTGGGAGTCGAGGGTGTTGGTGTCGCCGCTGGCGTGCTGCATGAAGTACGTGGTACCGGCCGGCAGGTGCAGGGTGTGCCGGGGGTGGTTCCGTTCGTCGCGGCACACCCCCGAGGCCGACGCCTCGCTCTCCAGGGTGTGGCAGGTGCCGCAGGCCGGCAGCGAGAGGGAGCCGGTGACGGCGCCGGTGTAGTAGACGGTGACCGGGTCGGGGCCGGCGTTGGTGAACGTCACCGGTATCGCGCCGCCCGGTGCCGCGTTCGAGGGCAGGTGCCTGCCGGCCGCCGGGTCGCCGGTGGCGATATCGGCGGCTATGGCGACCTTCTTCGCGTAGCCGGTGCGCCCGTCGTGCGGGTGGTCCTTGGCGAAGGCGTTCATGGTGGCCAGCGCCGCGTCGAAGTCGGCGGCGCGGTACTGCGCCAGGCCGCAGTCGTAGGTGCCGCTGGTGATGCCCCGCGTCGCGGCGTCCCGCGCGCCGGCCAGCGGTTCGGCCAGCGCGGTCAGCGACGTGGCGGTGGTGCGGTAGAGGTCCAGCCGGTCACGGGAGCCGCACGGGTCGCGGCCGGGCAGGCCGGCGGCGGTGTCGTGGATGAGGGCGGTCAGCGCCGGGGCGACCTTGTGCGCCTGCGCGGAGCCGGGGAAGAGGGACAGCAGCCGTGCGAGGTTCCCGCCGTCGGCGGAGGTGCCGGGGGTGGCCGCGCCCTCGGCGTCCGGGGCGGTCAGCCGGCCGATGCCGCACCCGTAGTACGCGGTGGCGAGCCGGTCGTCCGGCCAGTGCGCGAGGTCCCGCGCGCCGGCGGTGGACGGCAGCGAGCGCAGGTAGGTGAGCGGGGCGATCGCCGTGCAGTAGTCCTTGCGCGTGTAGGGCGTGGCGACGGCCTGGTAGAACGCGGTCAGACGGGCGGGCACCCGTGCGGCGGCCCGGGAGCCGGCGTGGTGGTCGGCGAGGTCGCGGTAGAGGCCGAACGCGGTGCGGTAGGCGTGCTGGGCGGTGGGGAAGCCCTCGGTGCGGGCGCCGGCGACCAGGTGGTCGGCGGTGCCGAGCCGGTCCAGCAGCATCCGCTGGACGGCCTCGTCGTGGGCGCCGCTCCACATCAGGGTGCCGCCGGCCGGGACGGCCAGCAGCACGACGCCCAGGGTCAGGGCGACGGGGCCGCGGGCCGGGAAGGTCAGGCGGCGGCGCAGCGCGAGCCGGTAGCCGTGCGCCGCCGCGGTGGCCAGCACGAGGGCGTAGAGGACCACGAGCGGCAGCGGCACGCCGTCGGTGTCGGCGGGCAGGGCGGTGACCAGCAGGGCGGCGGTGGCGGCCAGGCAGGCGGTCAGCGGCCCCCAGCGGCGCAGCAGCAGGTAACCCAGGCCCAGGCCGCTGAGGTTGAGCAGCGCGGCGCCGGCGGCCCGCAGGGGGTCGGCCGGTGCGGGCGGCGGCTCGGAGGGCATCGGCGGAACGGAGGGGCCGGACGGTCCTGCGGCGTCCCCCCGGGCGTACTGATCCCACGTCATGTCCCGCTCCCCACCCCTGCGCCAGTACGTCCCCCGCCGGAAAGTGTAGAGGTGGGGGCCGGATTTTACGCGGGGAATACCCGGATCTCGGGGGCGTCCGGGAGCGCCGCCGGGCACGGGGGCGGATCGCAGGGGGGCGTCCGCGCGGATGCGACAGGAGCCATACCGGCGACATAATGGGAATATCCGGGGAGATGAGGCATGCGACGGACCGTTCGGTACTGGCGATGGCGGCGCAACCCGCTCAAGCGCCGTTGCGACGTGGTCGAGGCGTGGTCGGGGCTGGCGGCCGGGCTGGTGATGGCGCTGGGGGCGCCGCTGACCGGGATCGCCGCCGCGGACGCGATGCACGCCTCGCTGGCCGAGCAGAGCGGTGACCGGCACCGGGTGGCGGCCACCCTGGACCGGCAGGCGCCGCCGGTGGAGTCGGCGCGCAGTGGGGGTTCGAGTCCGGGGGACGTGCGCACACCGGTGCACTGGACGGGCGCGGACGGGCGCACGCACTCCGCGAAGGTCGTGGTGACGCCCGGCAGCGCCCGGGGCAGCGACCTGCCGTTGTGGGTCGACCACCGCGACCGGCCGGTGGAGGCGCCGCTGACCGGGACCGAACGCGTGGTGCAGACCGACGTGATGGGCGGTGCGGCGGCCGGCGGGCTGTGCGTGACGGTGCTGCTGGCGCACCGCGGGACGCGGGTGGTGCTGGATGTGCGGCGCTCGCGCCGGTGGCAGCGGGAGTGGGAGCGGGTGGAGCCGCGCTGGACCGGGCACCGGGCGTGACCCCGGTGCCCGGCGGGGGTCAGCCGGTGACGCTGGGCGCCCCGGTCTCCAGGTGGCCGGTGAAGCGGCGCGACCAGGTCGAGTCGTTGTTGACGCCGATCGTGAAGTCGTACCATCCGCCGCTGTAGGCGACGGCGTTGAAGTAGTCGGTGACGGTGGCGCCGGGCTGGACGTCGTAGTGCCAGGGGCCGTCGGTGCGGTAGTTGCCGGCGCTGATGACGAAGCTGACCGGCCGGCTGCCGTGGTTGGTCATGCCGAACCAGACGGCGAGCTTGCCGGTGCCGGGCTCCACGGCGTAGGTGCAGGAGACCTCGGAGGTGGCGCCGGCCGAGGCGGTGCTGCCGCTGTAGTGGCGCAGGAAACGGTTGGGGCCGGTGACCGTGAAGTCGTAGGCGCCGTCGCCGTACCCGGAGCCGATGTTGAACCAGTCGGTGGCGCTCTGCCCGCCCTCGACGGTGTACTGCCAGGGGCCGCCGGTGCGGTGGGCGTTGGCGTGGACGGAGAAGTGCGCGGCCCGGGTTGCGGTGGCGCCGGTGTTGGACAGCTCGATCCACAGCTGCGCTGAGCCGTCGGCGGCGGTGACGGTCCGGTCGACGGCGGAGTTGGGCTGGTAGGGCAGGGCGCGGGCCGGTTTGGTGCCGCTCTCCTGGGTGGGCAGGGCGTTGGTGGTGGGCGAGGGGTTGGGTACCAGTTCGCAGGGCAGCCAGCCGATGACGCTGCCGGTGGCGGGCAGCGAGGGCAGGCCGCCGACCGGGTTGGTGAAGTCGAACGCGCCGGTCAGGTCGCCGCAGACGGTGCGGCGCCAGGCGCTGATGCTGCCGCAGGTGGCGGGGGTGCCCAGCGCGGCGGTCCAGGTCTCCAGGAAGCGGATGACGGAGGTGTGGTCGTAGACCTGGGAGTCGACCCAGCCACCGCGGCTCCAGGGCGATATGACGATCATCGGTACGCGGAAGCCGAGGCCGATGGCGCCGCCCTGGCAGTACTCGTCGGGGGTGCCGGCGGCCGGGGTGGGGGGAGGGACGTGGTCGAAGAAGCCGTCGTTCTCGTCGTAGTTGAGGAAGACGACCGTGGAGTCGAGGACGTCCGGGTCGGCGGCGAGCGCCCCCAGGACGTTGCGGACGAAGATGGCGCCGTCGTTGGGGGGCGAGTCGGGGTGTTCGGAGAAGCCCTGGTTGGCGACCACCCAGGAGACCTGCGGGAGCGTGCCGGCCAGGGTGTCGGCACGCAGCGCGGCGACGATGTCGTCGGCGGTGTTGCCGGCGCTGTCGGGCACCGAGGACATGCCGCGCCGGTACAGCGGCGAGGAGGTGGCGGCGTCGGCGAACTGCTGGAAGTAGGCGAGGCCGTTGTCGCCGAAGTTGTCGTCGGCGCGCTGGTAGACCTTCCAGCTCACCCCGGCGTCCTGGAGGGACTCGGCGTAGGTCTTCCAGGTCAGTCCTGACTCGTCCGCGCCGTCGTAGGCCGGGCCTCCGGCGGTGCCGGCCGGGTCGATCATGCCGCCCCACAGGTAGGTGCGGTTGGGGCCGGTCGCGCTGATGATCGAGCAGTGGTAGGCGTCGCAGACGGTGTAGGCGTCGGCGAGGGCGTAGTGGAAGGGGATGTCGGAACGGTTGAGGTAGCCCAGGGTCCGCACGCTGCCCTTGGCGGCGACCCAGCCGTCCATGTGGCCGTTGTTCCAGGCGGCGTGCTGGGTGTTCCAGCCGTGGTCGAGGGAGCCGTCGCACTGGGCGACCTTCTCCGGGGAGTTGCCCAGGACGGAGTTGGTGGAGCTGAGCCGCCACGGGTACTGGCGGCCGGAGCCGTTGGGCTGGCTGAAGACGGTGGAGCCGCCGGCCAGCGTGATGGCGGCGCGGTCACCGAAGCCGCGCACGCCTTTGAGGGTGCCGAAGTAGTGGTCGAAGCTGCGGTTCTCCTGCATCAGCACGACCACGTGCCGGACGTCCTTGACGGTGCCGGTGGCGGCCGGGCGGGCCGCCGCGGTGGCCCGCCCGGCCGCGCCGACGACGGTGCCGGCGGCGGCGCCCGCGGACAGGGCCACGAAACCTCTGCGGCTTATACCTGACATGGGTTTGAATCCTTCGTGCGGGGGCGTCGCGCGGCCCCACACGTGGGGGCGCCCGCCCGGGGACCGGGGCACGTACGACCTGCACATGACAATCCCGTGCGGGACGACCACACCCAAGCGCCCGCGAGCGCGCCGCGTCAACGGTCCGGCCGCGGTGTGGGACGGGCTGCCGGACCGGCGGCGGGGAGGGCTACTTCAGCAGGCGGGACATGCGCCGGTCGGCGAGCGGCCTGCCATCGGTCTGGCAGGTCGGGCAGTACTGCAGCGAGGAGTCGCGGTAGGAGACCTCCCGCACGGTCTGCCCGCACACCGGGCAGGGCTCGCCGGCGCGCCCGTGCACCCGCATCCCGGACTTCTTCTCCGCCTTCAGCGACCCCGCCGTGACCCCCCGGGCCCGCTCCACCGCCTCCCGCAGCGTCTCCACCAGCGCCGCGTACAGCGTGTCGGTCTCCGCCCCGGTGAGGGTGGCGGCGATCTTGAACGGGGACATCCGCGCCGCGTGCAGGATCTCGTCGGAGTAGGCGTTGCCGACCCCGGCCAGCACGCCCTGGTCGCGCAGCACGCCCTTGATCTGCCGCCGCTCCCCCGCCAGCAGCGCGGCCAGCGCCGCCCGGTCGAAGGCGTCGTCCAGCGGGTCGGGCCCCAGCCGCGCGATGCCCGGCACCTGCCGCGGGTCGCGCACGCAGTACACCGCCAGCCGCTTCTGCGTGCCGGCCTCCGTCAGGTCGAAGCCGGGGCCGTCGGGTCCGTCCACCGCCACCCGCAGCGCCAGCGGTCCGCGGCCCGGGCGCGGCGGGGTGGCCGGCAGGCGTTCCTGCCAGCGCAGCCAGCCAGCCCGGGCCAGGTGCGTCACCAGGTGCAGGTCCTCGTCACCGACGACCCCGTCGGCGTCGATGTCGCTCGCGGTGACGTCGAGGAACTTGCCGTGCCGCCGGACCCCGGTGACGGTGCGGCCCTCCAGCGCGGTGAACGGCGGGTCGTAGGTCTTGAGCACGCTGACGGCCACCGGCCGCACCCGGTACAGCAGGTGTCCGGTCAGGTGCTCACCGAGGAAGGCGGCCAGGGACTCCACCTCGGGCAGTTCCGGCATGCGTCCATTGTGCGCCTCGCCCGGCGGGATCGGCCGGGTGGGACGGGCCGGCCGCGCGGTGGGCGGGGGCGGGTGCCGGGCGGCGGGCGGCGGGCGGGCGCGGTGGGCGGCGTGGCGGCGTGGCGGCGTCCGGCGGGCGGGGGCGCGGGCGGGGGCGCGGGCGGCGGGATCGCTCGTTGGGGGGCATCCCCCGCGGGTCTGGTTGCGGGAGGTGGGGCGGGGGGAGATTGGAGGGATGACCGCTTCGGGCAGGCTGACCGGACCACGGCGGCGCGCGGCGCCACCGGGTGGGCACAGCAGTGCGTCGCGGCACCCGCGCGGTCGGGCACCGTCGGCCTCGCCCTGGTGGCGCGGCCTGGCCGCGGCCGCGGCGGGCGCGCTGCCGGCCCTGGCGTTCCCGGCGCCGGCGCTGTGGTGGCTGGCGTACGTGGCGCTGGTGCCGCTGATCCTGCTGGTGCGCTCGGCGGCGACCGGGCGGCGGGCGGCGGTGGACGGCTGGCTCGGCGGGTCGGGGTTCATGCTGGCGGTGCACCACTGGCTGCTGCCGAACCTGTCGGTCTTCCTGGTGGTCCTGGCGCTGCTGCTGGGCGCCCTGTGGGCGCCGTGGGGCTGGCTGGTGCGGCGGCTGCTGGGGGAGCCGTCGACCCGCGGCACGCTGCTGGCCGCGCCGGTGCTGCTGCCGTCGGCGTGGCTGATGGTGGAGCTGGTGCGCTCCTGGCAGTACCTGGGAGGCCCCTGGGGGCTGCTGGGGGCCAGCCAGTGGCAGGTTCCGGTGGCGCTGCGGCTGGCGTCGGTGGGCGGGGTGTGGCTGCTGAGCTTCCTGCTGGTGGCGGTCAACACCGCGGTGGCCGAACTGCTGGTCGTGCCCCGGGCCCGGGTCGGTGCGGCCCTGGCGCTGGCTCTGGTGGCGGCCGGCGGGACGGCGGTGTGGTCACTGGTCCCGGTGCCGCCGGTCACCGGCAGCACCCGGATCGCCATCGTGCAGCCCGGGGTGGTCGACGACACCTCGGTGCGCTTCGACCGCGCCGCGCGGCTGACCGAGGGGCTGGCCGGGGCACGGCCGGACCTGGTGGTGTGGGGCGAGAGCAGTGTGGCCTTCGACCTGTCGGCACACCCGGACCTCGACGCCCGGCTGGCGGCGCTCTCCCGCCGCACGGGCGCGGACCTGCTGGTCAACGTGGACGCTCCGCGGGTGGACGGCAAGGGCATCTACAAGACGTCGGTGCTGGTCGGTCCGCACGGGCCCACCGGCGACCGGTACGACAAGATGCGTCTGGTGCCGTTCGGCGAGTACATCCCGTTCCGTTCGGTGCTGGGCTGGGCCACCGAGGTCGGCAAGGCCGCCGGGGTGGACCGGCAGCGCGGCACGCACCAGGTGGTGATGAACGCCGGGGGGCTGCGGTTCGGGCCGCTGATCTGCTTCGAGACCGCGTTCCCCGACATGAGCCGCCACCTGGCTCAGCACGGCGCGCAGGTACTGGTGGCGCAGTCCTCGACGTCGTCGTTCCAGGACAGCTGGGCGCCGGCGCAGCACGCCTCGCTGGCGGCGCTGCGGGCGGCGGAGTCGGGGCGGCCGGTGGTGCACGCGACGCTGAGCGGGATCAGCGCGGTCTACGCGGCCGGCGGCGCCCCGGTGGGCCCGCGGCTGGGCACCACGCAGCACACCGCGCACGTCTACGACGTGCCGCTGTCGTCGGGGAGCACCCTGTACGACCGGTGGGGCGACTGGGTGCTGGTGGCGGCGGCGGGGGCGCTGGCGGTGGCCGCGGGCGGTGCGGCTGCGCGGACGGCCGGGGTCAGGTGGACTGTTCGAGCGCGGCGGTGACGATCCGTTCGCACAGTTCGTGGGTGGCCAGCGCGTCGCGGGCGTCGAGGGGGGTACCGGCCCGGACGGCGTCGAGGAACGCCAGGGTGATCTGCTCGATGCCGCGCTGCCGGGCCACCGGAACCCAGTCCCCGCGGCGGCGGACGGTGGGCTGGCCCTTGTGGTCGGTGATCTCGGCGAGGTTGGTGACGACGCGCTTGGTGTCCTGGCCGGAGACCTCCAGCACCTCCTCGGTGGAGCCGCTCATCCGGTTCATCACACCGAGCGCGGTGAAGCCGTCACCGGCGAGGGTGAGGACGAGGTGGTGCACGAGGCCGCCTTCGGCGCGGGCGCGGACGGCGACGTGCTCGACCGGGCCGGGAACGAGGAAGCGCAGGGTGTCGGCGACGTGGATGAAGTCGTCGAAGACCAGGGAGCGCGCCTGCTCGGGGAGTCCGACCCGGTGCTTCTGCAGGACGATCAGGTCGCGGGGGTGGTCGCGGCACTGCGCGTACCCGGGCGCGAAGCGGCGGTTGAAGCCCGTCATCAGACCGGTGCCGCTCTCCTCGGCGACCCGCACCAGGTCCGCCGCCCCGCCGAACGAGCGGGCGAGCGGTTTGTCGACGTAGGCGGTGACCCCGGCGCGCAGCAGGCGTTCGGTGATCTGCGGGTGCGCGTCGGTGGCGGCGTGCACGAGGGCGGCGTCGAGGTCCGCCTCCAGCAGCGCCTCCAGGGTGGTGTGCCGGTACGGCAGGCGGTGGGCGTCGCCGACGGCGTCCAGGGTGGCGCGGGTGCGGGTGTGCAGGTGGAGTTCCACCCCGGGCAGCGCGGTGAGCACCGGCAGGTACGCCTTGCGCGCGATGTCGCCCAGGCCGATGACCCCGATCCGCAGGGGCCGCTTGCCGCCGTCGCCTGTCACACGTTCTCCCGGTGCCGGAGGGACGTCGCCCCGCAACGCGCGGAGGCCGGCCGGACGGCCGTGCGGGCAGCATAGTCAGCCGGGGGCGCCGGCCGTCGCCCTCAGGCGGCCATCTCGCGGTGTGCCTCGTGCACCGGGATCTCCCGCATGCCGCGTATCGGGGTGGCCAGCAGCACCAGCGGGCACAGCAGGGTGGCGCCGGCGAGCACCAGCAGGGCGGGGCGCAGGCCGATCCAGATGCCCAGGCCGCCGGCGAGCAGCGGGCCCAGCGGCATCAGGCAGACCTGGAGGAAGCGTCCGCAGGCGGTGGTGCGGCCCAGCAGCCGCGGCGGGCAGACCAGTTGGCGGGTGGTGGCGGCCGCGGTGCCGTAGACCATGCTGGCGGCGGTCAGCCAGGTGAAGACCACCGCCACCGCCCACGGCCCCCACGGCCCGGCCGGCACCAGGGGCGTGACCAGCTCGAACGGTGCCGACAGCAGGGCGCCGAGGATGATCACCCGCCCGGCGCCGATCCGTTCCACCACCCGCCGGGCGCCGAGGCTGCCCGCGATGCCGCCGGCCAGGCTCAGGCCGTAGACGAGCCCGGCGGTGCGCACGCTCCAGTGCAGGTCGCGCACCACGTACAGCAGCCACACCGAACTGACGCCGCGCAGCAGGAAGTTGTTGACGGCGCCGGTCAGTCCGAGCGGGCGCAGTACCGGGTGGCGCAGGACGAAGCGCAGGCCCTCGGTGAGTTCGGCGCGGAAGCAGCGGCCGGGGCGGGGCAGCGGTGGGGGTTCGCGGTAGCGCATCAGGCCGAGCGCGAGGGCGCTGAAGCCGTAGGAGACGGCGTCCACGCCGACCACCCGCACGGCGCCGAGCAGCCCGACGAGGAAGCCCCCGGCGCTGGGCCCGCCCATCTCGGCCAGGCCCCGCGCGGTGTTCATCCGCCCGTTGGCGTCGGCGAGCCGGCCGGAGCCGAGCAGTCCCGGGGTGAGGCTGGCGGCGGCCGGGTCGAACAGCGCGCCGAGGGAGCCGGTGACCACCCCGACGCAGCACAGCTGGGTGAGGGTGACGTGGCCGAAGGCGCCGGCCAGCGGTATCGAGGCCATGGCGAGTCCTGAGCCGATGTCGCACAGGGTCATGACGGCGCGTTTGGGGTGCCGGTCGACGAGCACGCCGCCGGGCAGCGAGACGAGCACCGGGGGCAGCGCGGCGAACGCGCCGAGCAGGGCCACCTGGAAGGTGCCGGCCTTCAGTCCCACGACCGCCACCAGTGGCAGTGCCAGCCAGCTGACCTGCGATCCGAAGAGGCTGACCGTCTGGCCGCACCACAGCAGCATGAAGTCCCGGTGCCGCCACAGCGACCCGGGCGCTATCCCTCGGGGCACGTCGCGCACGCTACACGCAGCTCCGGGTGGAAGGAACGCGTCCGGATCCGGGCCCCGTGCCGCCGGTCCCGCGGCGGTGTCCGGCTCAGCCGGCGGCCGGCTCCGCGGGGTCGTGCGGGAGGCGCTGGCCCAGGCGGGCGATGGCGGCGCGGATGCCGTCGCCGTACTCGTCGTCGGCGAGTCCGCCGGCGGTGGCGCGGGCCCGGCCGAGGTGGCCCCGGGCGAGCTGGTGCTCGCCGAGGCGGTGGTAGTCGGCGGCCAGGTTCAGGTGCAGCGCCGGGTAGAGGCCGCGCAGGGTGCGTCGCACGCCGGGCCAGCGGTGGCCGGGGGCTCCGTCGTCGCGGCCGGCCGCGTCGGCTGCGCGCAGCGCGACCAGGTCCCAGGTGAGTTCGGCCTCCGGATCGTCCTGCGTGTCGGCCATGTAGTGCGCCAGGGTGCAGCGGTGCAGCGGGGAACCGTCCTCGCCGATCTCCTCCCACAGTGCGGCGAACCGGTTGCGGGCCTCCTCCCGGTCGCCACCGTGCAGAAGGATCACCACCTGCCCGATGCGCGTCGTGATCCCGTCCTGGTCGACCGCCATCGCCGCCTCCTTAGCGCCGGCCGCCTGCTGATGACGACGCTATCCGCGCGGGAGGGGCGATCGCGGGCACGGGCACGCGGCTCGTGCGGTGAACAGCCGAACGGTCCAGACGGCCGGCCCCACGGGTTGCGCGCCCGGGGGCCGGTGCGGCGGGGCGGTCAGGCGCCGAGACGGGGGATGGTCCAGTCGACCGCCGGGTGACCCTGCGCCGCGATGGCCTCGTTCATCCGGGTGAACGGCTTGCTGCCGCGGAAGAGTTTGACCGACAGCGGGGAGGGGTGGGCGCCCTCGACAACGGTGTGCCGGGTGGCGTCGATGAGCGGGGCCTTCTTCTTGGCGTAGCCGCCCCACAGCACGAAGACCGCCGGGTCCTGGCGGGCGGAGACCGCGCGGATCACCGCGTCGGTGAACTTCTCCCACCCCTTGGCCTTGTGGGAGTTGGGCTCGGCCTCCCGGACCGTCAAAACCGCGTTGAGCAGCAGCACGCCCTGCCGGGCCCAGGGCATCAGGTAGCCGTTGTCGGGGACCGGCAGGCCCAGCTCGTCGTTCATCTCCTTGTAGATGTTGCGCAGCGACGGCGGGACCTTGACGCCGGGGCGCACCGAGAAGCACATGCCGTGTGCCTGGCCCTCGCCGTGGTACGGGTCCTGGCCCAGGACGAGGACCTTGACGCGGTCGAACGGGGTGGCCTCCAGGGCGGCGAAGACCTCCTCGCGGGGCGGGAAGACCTTGTGCTGGGCCCGTTCCTTCTCGACGAACTCGGTGAGCTCGTGGAAGTAGGGCTTGTCCAACTCGGCGCCGAGTACGCCCTGCCAGGAGTCGGGCAGCATGCTGGTCACGTGAAAAACCTCCGGAAGACGGTGCGTCGTGCTGGGACCGAACGTACCCGGTGGCACTGACAACGCCCCGCGCCCGCGGGCCGTCCCGGCGGTGGGCCGGCTCAGGCGTGCCGCTCGGACCGGGTCAGGACCAGCGGGCCGTCCTCGGTGACGGCGACGGTGTGTTCGCTGTGCGCGGCGCGGGAGCCGTCGGCGGAACGGATGGTCCAGCCGTCCTTGTCGTAGACGATCGCGGCGGTGGTGCGGGCCCACCACGGTTCGAGGGCGAGGGCCAGGCCGGGGCGCAGCCGCAGGCCGCGGCCCGGGCGGCCGGTGTTGGGCACGTGCGGGTCCTCGTGCATCGTGCGGCCGATGCCGTGGCCGCCGAAGTCCAGGTTCACGGGGTACCCGTAGCGGGCCGCCACGGCCCCGATCGCTGCGGAGATGTCGCCGAGCCGGTTGTCCGGACGGCACACCGCGATGGCCGCCTCCAGGGCGGCCTCCGTGGCCTCGATGAGCCGCAGGTCCCGCGGCGCCGGGGTGCCGACGACCACCGAGCGGGCGGAGTCGGCGACCATGCCGTCGATGCTCACGGCCATGTCCATGCTGAGCAGGTCCCCGTCGCGCAGCACGGAGTCGTGCGGCAGGCCGTGCAGCACGGCGTCGTTGACCGACAGGCAGACGACGTTGCGGAACGGGCCGCTGCCAAAGGCGGGCGCGTAGTCCCAGTAGCAGGAGACCGCTCCGCGCTCCGCGATCCGGCGGCGCGCGAGGTGTTCCAGGTCCAGCAGGTTGACGCCCACCCGGGCGGCCGCGGCCAGCTCGTCGAGGAGGCCGGCCAGGAACCGTCCCGTGACGTGCATGCGCGCGATGTCGCGCGGGGTCTTCAACTCGATCACGGCACTCGCCCTTTCGTCGCCCCTCGGCGGTATATAAATACCACGCGGCGGCCGGCGCTGGTGCCCGGTCCGTGGCGGGCCGTACGATTCCGGCATGGTCCGCCAGCCGCTCACACCGGAACAGATCGCCTCCGGCCTGCGCCTCGGCACCGCGCTGCGGTGCGCCCGGGGCCGTCGCGCCCTCGACGAGGTCGCCCGCGCGGCGGGCATCTCGCCGGAGACCCTCCGCAAGATCGAGACCGGCCGCCTGCCCACCCCCGCCTTCGGCACCGTCGTCAGCCTCGGCCGCGTCCTGTCGGTCCCCCTGGAGGACCTCGCCGCGGTCTGGCACGGCGACACGGACGCGTCCGCCGGCGCACCGCACGAGCGCGCGGCCTCCTAGTGTCGCGTGAATGAAGTTCTTGGACGGTGGCTCATGGTGCGGTGGAATGGCGTATGCCTGCTGCTGCGCCGTCGGCCGTCTCCGATGCGGACCGTGAGGTTCCGTGTTCGTGGGTCCGCTCGCCGTCGTCCCCGTCGGGGTTGGTGACGCGGGCGCGGATTGTGCTCCTCGCCTCGGATGGCGCTTCGAACACGGAGATCGCGCGGAGGCTTGAGCTGTCGCGGCAGACGGTGGTGACCTGGCGGGGCCGGTACCGCTCGTGCGGCGGCACACCCCGGCGTGACGGACCCGGCGTGACGGACCCGGCGTGACGCGTCCCGGCACCCGCCGGCCGCTCGCGCGGTGGACGGGGCCGGGCCGGGTGCGCCGGTCAGCCGGTGGTGGGGCGGTAGGTGTAGACGCTGGTGGCAACCGCGCAGATGCCGGGCGAGACGATCTCCACCCGCAGCAGCCGGGCGGACGGGTCGTAGTCGATGCCCTCGGTCTCGTAGCTCCCGCTGCACAGGCTGATGCGCGGTACCTGGAAGAGGGTGCTGACGGTGCCAGTGACCGGCGTGCCGTCCAGCGGGTGCGGCAGGTCGACCTGGAGGACGTCCTTGGCGTCGTCGTCCGAGGAACACACCAGGCGGGTCGCGGAGACGAAGTCGCAGCCCTGGACGTCGTCCACCGGCGTGCTCAGCGTGATCTGCCCGGCCTGCGGCAGAGCGCCGCCGGTGGGCGGGGTGGAGGCGTTGGTCAGCGGGGCGGGGAAGACCTGGAGGCGCGAGACGGTGCCCCACTCCCCCTCCACCAGCCACTGCGCGTCGGGCGAGACGGTGGCGAAGGAGTTGTTGAGCATCTCCCCCTGGTCCAGCGGGTGGGTGTAGTCGTAGCTCTGCCCGGCGGGCGTGGTGACCTCGAACATCTTCGAGGTGGCGTCGTCCCCGCCCTGGTAGGCGTCGTAGGTGTAGCCGTTGACGATGTCGGGGTCGCCCACATGGTTCCAGCCGGCACCCCGCAGGCCCAGCGGGATCGAGCCCAGGCCGCGGGTGAGCAGTGAGCCGTCGGCACGGGTGGCGATGCCCTCACCACCGGTCAGCGAGTCGACGATGGTGGAGCTGGAGCGAGCCCACCCGCCGGGCGAGTCGGCGTGGGCGGAGGTGGCCGCGGCGGCGGTGAGCGCGGCGGAGGCGAGGAGCAGGGCGGCGGCGCGGCGGCCGAACCGGGAACCGGTCAACGGGGGTACCCCCTGGGAGGCGTGAGGCGGGCCACCGCAGGCGCGATCGGCGGCCCCGGACCCGGCAACGCTAGCCGCGCCCCGGCACCTGCACCACACCGCCTGGGCCAACTCCGCCTGAACGCGTGACGGTTGACGCGCCGGACCGGCTGGTCACGCGCGTCGTCCCCGGCCGGGGACGCGCGGCGGGCCGCGGTGATCCGGGCGGCGGCGGCGACCCGCCGCCGGTTTCGCCGGCGGTGGCGATGCCGGCCTGGAGCACCGCTTCGGCCCCCTCGTCGACGTCGGAGTGGGCGGCGGCGCCGAAGTGGAAGCCGAGCCGGTTGAGGTCGAACTGCGAGGCCGTCGAGGCGTTCCCGCCCGGGAGTCGGGCCGGGACCCACCCATGGCATGTCGTGCTGGGCGGCGAGGCGGGTGAAGCACTGGGGCGTGCGCAGCTTGTCGCCGCTCATGCTGCCGGAGCTGAAGCCGGACGCCGGCCTGTCCTTCCACGCCTGGGCGGACCGCGCTGCGAGGTCTCCTCGGCGAACGCATGGAAGACGGCGCCGGCCGATCCCCTGGAGGCGGGCGATCCGAGGACGATCGTGTCGGCGGCGTCGGGCAGGGCCCGCTGCTCCTCGGTGACGGCGACGACGGGAGGCCGGACTCATCGACCACGTCGAGGACCGCGTGGCGCAGATGCCGGCCGCCCGCCGGCGCTACGACGGCGCCCCCGGGCGGTGACCCGGCGCGGCCGCGCACGCAACGGAACGGGCCCGCCGCACCAGGGTGGGTGCGGCGGGCCCGTCACGGGCACCGGTTGGCGTCAGGCGACGCCGGCGGTGAGGAAGAGACCGCCGTCGATCACCAGGTTCTGCCCGGTGATCCAGCCCGCCTCGTCGGAGAGCAGGAAAGCGGCGGCGGAACCGATGTCCTCCGGCTCGCCCAGCCGCTTGAGCGGGTAGCCGGCCGCCGCCTCCGCCTCGCGGCCCTCGTAGAGCGCGGCGGCGAACTTGGTCTTCACCACAGCGGGGGCGATGGAGTTGACCCGCACGCCGGGCGCGAACTCCGCCGCCAGTTGCACGGTCAGGTTGACCATCGCGGCCTTGCTGATCCCGTAGGCGCCGATGAACGGCGACGGGGCGAGCCCGGCCAGCGAGGCGATGTTGACGATGGCCCCGCCGTTCTCCTTCTGCCAGGCGTGCCAGGTGCGCTGGGCGAACCCGAGCGCCGAGATGACGTTGGTCTCGAACACCTTGCGCGCGACACCCAGGTCCACGTCGGCGATCGGCCCGAAGACCGGGTTGGTGCCGGCGTTGTTGACCAGGTGGTCGACGCGGCCGAACGCCTCCATGGTGCGTTCCACGGCCTCGGCCTGGTGGGCCTCGTCGTGCGCCTTGCCGGCCACGCCGATGGCGTTGGCCTCGCCGAGGGAGGCGACGGCCTCCTTGAGGGTCTCCTCGGTGCGGCCGGTGACGCAGACCTTGCCGCCGCGGGCGACGATCGCGCGGGCGATGCCGAGGCCGATGCCGCGGCTGGCGCCGGTCACGAGGGCGACGCGGGCGGCGGTGGGGGTGGTCATGGGTGGATTCCTCCCGAGGGGGTCAGTCGAGCGGGCCGCCGGCGATGTAGAGGACCTGGCCGGAGACAAAGCCGGCCGCCTCGCCGGTGAAGAACGCCACCGCGTTGGCGACGTCGTCCGGCACCCCGACGCGCTGCACCGGGATCTGGGTGGCGGCGGCGGCCTGGAAGTCCTCGAAGCCCATGCCGACGCGGGCGGCGGTGGCGGCGGTCATGTCGGTGGCGATGAAGCCGGGGGCGACGGCGTTGGCGGTGATGCCGAACTTGCCCAGCTCGATGGCGAGCGTCTTGGTCAGGCCCTGCATGCCGGCCTTGGCGGCGGAGTAGTTGGCCTGGCCGCGGTTGCCCAGCGCGGAGGAGGACGAGAGGTTGACCACGCGGCCGAAGCCGGCGTCGACCATGTGCTTCTGGGCGGCCCGGGTCATGAGGAACGCGCCGCGCAGGTGGACGCCGAGCACCGTGTCCCAGTCGGCGGCCGACATCTTGAACAGCAGGTTGTCGCGCAGCACACCGGCGTTGTTGACCAGGATGGTCGGCGCCCCCAGTTCGGCGGCGACCCGGGTGACGGCGGCGGCGACCTGCTCCTCGTCGGAGACGTCGGCGCCGACCGCCAGGGCCCGGCCGCCGGCCGCGGCGATGGTGGCGACGGTGTCCTTGCACGCCGCCTCGTCGAGGTCGAGGACGGCCACCGCGCGGCCCTCGGCGGCGAGGCGGACCGCGGTGGCGGCACCGATGCCGCGGGCCGCGCCGGTGACGATCGCTACGCGTTCCCCGGTGGGCTGCTCGGTGGCCATCTGCTCTCCTCTGCTTCGGGCGGCCGCATGAGCAACCGCTTAGTAGGCGCATCGAAACGGTAAGGGGGCACTGACCTGCTGTCAACGCCCCACGGCCACCGGCGGCGTCACCCGCCGGCCCGGGTGTTCATCGCACCAGCAGCTCCAGCAGCCGGTCGGCCTCGGCGGCCGGGTCGGCGGTCAGACCGGTGTGGACGGGGCCGGGCTGGACGACGGTGCTGCGCGGCGCGGTCAGCCAGCGGAACCGGCGGCCGGGTTCGTCCCCGGCCGCCTGTCCGGCCACCGCGCCGCCGCGGCAGACGCCCTCCACCGCGTGCAGCGCGGCGCGCACCGCGGTCAGGTCGGCGGCCGGGTCCAGGCAGCGCAGCCGGTCCTCGTCGAGGTGGATGCGGGCGGTGACGAAGGCGTGGGCCCGGCAGTAGAGCAGCACGCCGGCGTTCATGGTCTCGCCGCGCTCCACCCGGGGCACCACCCGCACCACGGCGTACTCGAAGACGTTCCGCACGGCGCTCACTTCGCCTTCCCCTCGACCCACGGGCGCAGCCACTGCGGCGGCTCGGCGACGCGGTGCGGGGCCCCGGCCAGCGTGATGCGGCCCCCGATGCCGGCGGCGCGGGCGGTGAGGGCGGCGAGGTAGGCGTCGCGCACCTCGCCGGGCGCGCCGAAGCCGGGTTCGCCGGCCAGCCACTCGTCGGGCACCAGGGCGACCGCCCCGGCGATCAGCTCCGGAGTGACGCGGGGCGTGAGGGCGGCGGCCGCGGCGGCCACGGTCTCCTCGGTGGCGAACCGGGCGAGGGCGTGCTCGGTGGCGTTGTAGGGGCGGGCGGCGGACGTCTGGGCGCCGGGCCAGTTGTGGTGCCAGATGAGGGCGGCGCCGTGGTCGATGAGCCACAGGTCCCCGTGCCAGATCAGCAGGTTGGGGTTGCGCCAGGAGCGGTCTACGTTGTTGATCAGGGCGTCGAACCACACGATGCGGCCGGCCAGCGCCGGGTCGACGTCGAAGGCCAGCGGGTCGAAGCCGACGGATCCGGGCAGGTAGTCCATTCCGAGGTTGAGGCCGCCGCTGGCCTTCAGCAGGTCCTGGACCTCCTCGTCCGGCTCACCCAGGGCGATCACCGGGTCGAACTCCAGCCGCACCAGGTCGGGCATCGCCAGGTCCAGCCGGCGGGCGAGTTCACCGGCGATCACCTCGGCCACCAGCGCCTTGCGACCCTGGGCGGCACCGGTGAACTTCGCCACGTAGACGCCCAGGTCGTCGGCCTCGACGAGCCCCGGCACCGACCCGCCCTCACGCAACGGCGTGATGTAGCGGGTCGCGGTCACTTCGGAGAGCATCGGCCCAGGCTACCGGGGTGGTGTGCGGGGCGCGGGGGGATTACCTGCGCGCGGGGGAGGCCACCGGTGCGCGGGGGGCGGTCCGGCGCGGCGGTGAACGCGGTCCGGCCCGGCGTCGTATGGGGTGGTGACGGACGGATCACCGGCGCGACCGCCCCGACCGGGGGCGGCGGCCGGACGGGATCCGTGGGACGACCGAGTGAGGACACAGCATGGAGAACTCTTCATCCCCGGCGGCGGGCACCACCCGGCGCACGGCGGTCGCGCTGACCGGGGCCGGCGGTCTGGCCGCGGTGCTGGCCGCCTGCGGCGGTTCGGGCAGCGCTGCGGGCAGCGGCTCGGACGCTCCGTCGGGCGGCGGTTCGCAGGGCGGGGGCACCCTGGGGGCCACCGCCGACATCCCGGAGGGCGGCGGCAAGGTGTTCGCCGGCCAGAAGGTGGTCGTGACGCAGCCGAAGCAGGGGGAGTTCAAGTGCTTCACGGCGGTCTGCACCCACCAGGGCTGCACGGTCTCCGCGGTCAGGGACGGCACGATCGACTGCCCGTGCCACGGCAGCAGGTTCCACATCGAGGACGGCAGTGTCGCCGGCGGTCCGGCGCCGAGCGCGCTGGCACCGCGGAGGATCAGCGTGTCCGGCGGGGAGATCACGCTGGCCTGAGGGCCCGACGGGCCGGGCGGGTGCCGCCCGGCCCCTCCCCCGCCGTGCCGGGTCAGTGCGGGCCGGCGGCCGCGGCCGCCGCACGGCCGGCCTCGATCAGCGCGGCGACGGCCGCCCGCACCGAGGGGCGCCGGTCGGTGTCGGCACGCCAGGCCGCGTAGACGTGCCGCCGCATGGTCTGCCGCACCGGGACCACCCGCACCCCCTCGGGCACCGGACCGCGGCCGAGCCGGGGGCTGATGGCGACCCCGAGACCGGCGGCGACCAGCGCCATCTGCGTCTGGTGCTCCTCCGCCGCGTGCGCGACGCGCGGCTCCACGCCCTTCGCGCGCAGCGTGAACAGCAGCCACTCCCGGCAGAACTGCCCGCTGGGCCAGGCGATCCAGTCGTCGCCTGCGAAGTCCTCCAGCACCACCGACTCGCGGTCGGCCAGCGGGTGCCCGGCGGGGACCACCACGTCGGTCACGTCGTCGAGGAGCTTGGTGCGGGCCAGTCCCTCCGGCAGCGGCAGCGGCTTGTTGTACCAGTCGAGCACGATCGCGATGTCCAGGGCGCCGCGGGTCAGCCGGGGCAGCGCGACGTCGGGTTCCATCTCCTCGACGACCGGCCGCAGTTGGGGGTGGTCGCGGCGCAGTCCGGCGAGGACCGCGGGGAACAGGCCGCGGGCGGCGGTGGGGAACGCCCCGGCCATCAGCGGTCCGACCGCGGCGCCGCGATGGGCCTCCAGGTCGCAGTGGGCGAGCTCCACCATCGACATGATGCGTTCCGCGTGCCCGGCCAGCAGCCGGCCGGCGTCGGTGAGCCGGATGCCGCGGCCGTTGCGCACGAGCAGCCGCTGTCCGGTCTCCCGCTCCAGTTTGCCCATCTGCTGGCTCACGGCGGACGTCGTCACGTGCAGCACGTCGGCGGCGGCACTGACCGAGCCGTGGGCGCCGATGGCGTGCAGGACGCGGAGCCGGTCGAGATTCAACATGTAAGGAATCCTAAGCTCCTGTCCTTATCATCTTTGCCTTGTCCTACAGTATTTTTTGCGGCACGCTGCGGCTCATGAACGCTCGCGCCGACGCACCGCCGCCCCTGGACGCCCCCGGAACCCCCGACGGCTCCCGTACGGCGGCCGCCACCTGCGGCGGCCCGGACACGCGAGCGGCGGGCGGCTGGCGCTGGCGGTTCCTGGCGCTGTCGCTGATCTGGGGATTCAGCTTCCTGTTCATCAAGGTCGGCACCGAGGCGTTCGCACCGCTCCAGGTGACCCTGGGACGCATGGTGTTCGGCACGGTGGTGCTGGCCGGCGCCATGGCCGCCCGGCGTGAACGGCTGCCCCGCTCACCGCGCCGGCTGGCCGCACTGGCCGTCGCCGCCTTCCTGCTCAACGCCCTGCCGTTCTCGCTGTTCGCCTACGCCGAGCAGACCATCTCCTCGACGCTGGCCGGGCTGTGCAACGCCGCCACGCCGCTGTTCAGCCTGGTGCTGTCGTTCGTGGCGCTGTCGGAGGACCGGCCGACCCGGCGGCGGGCAGCCGGCGCCGGCATCGGATTCGCCGGGGTACTGACGGTGCTGGGCGCCTGGCAGGGCTTCTCCGGCCAGGACCCGCGCGGCACCGTGATGGCGCTGGTGGCGGCGGCCAGTTACGCGGTCGGCTGGATCTGGGTGCGCCGCACGCTGGCCGGTGCGCCGGAGTCGTCTCTTTCGCTGTCGGCGACCCAGCTGGGACTCGGCACCGTGCAGATGCTGATCGCGGTGCCGCTGTTCACCACGCTGCCGGGCGCGTTCCCACTGCGCGGCGTGCTGTCGGTGGCGGCGCTCGGCGCGCTCGGGACCGGACTGGCGTTCCTGCTCCAGTACGGCCTGGTCGAGGCGGCCGGTCCGACGATCGCCACGATGGTGACCTACGTGGTCCCCGTGGTCGCCACCGCCGCCGGGGCCACGCTGCTGCACGAGCACCTGACGTGGAACGAACCGGTCGGCGCCCTCGTGGTGCTGGCCGGCGCGGCGATCGCCCAGACCGCCCCGGGAGCCTTTCGCCGGCGCGGCGCGACCCGGCGGACCTGACCAACACGGCCGGAGGTCCTCAGCCGTACCGGCCGGTCCGCGGCGTACGCACCGCGTCGGCCAGTGCCCGGGCCAGCGGTTCGGCGTCACCGGGCGTGAGGGGGGAGACGGTGACGCGCACCCCGGGGCGGGAGTCGAGCCGGAAGGCGGCCCCGGGGGCGACCGCCCAGCCGGCCGCCAGCAGCCGGGTGACCGCGGCCGTCTCGTCCGGCACCGGCACCCACACGTTCAGCCCGGTGCGTCCGTGTCCGTGCAGCCCCTGCCGGGCCAGGGCCGCCAGCAGCGGTTCCCGGCGGGCGGCGTAGGCGGCGGAGACCGCCGCGTGGTCGACGGCGCCGGTGCTCCACAGGTGGACGACGGCACGCTGGAGCAGGTGGCTGACCCAGCCCGGGCCGAGCCGGTGACGCCCGGCGATCCGGCCGACGGTGACGGGGTCGCCGGTGAGCACCGCGAGCCGCAGGTCGGGGCCGTACGCCTTGGCCACCGACCGCACCAGCGCCCACCGGTCGGTGGCGCCGGCCAGCGAGCACAGGGGCAGGTCGGTCAGTCCGTGCACGTGGTCGTCGTCGACGACCAGGGTGGCGGGGTGGCGGGCCAGCACCGCACGCAGGGCCTCGGCGCGGCCGGCGGTCAGCGCCGCGCCGGTCGGGTTCTGTCCCCGGTCGGTGACCACGAGGGCGCGGGCGCCGTCGCGCAGCGCCCGTTCCACGTCGTCGGGCAGCGGCCCCTCGTCGTCGACGCCGACGCCCATCGCGCGCAGCCCGGCGGCCGGCAGGGCGTCGAAGACGCTGCCCCAGCCGGGGTCCTCGACCGCGACCGCGTCACCGGGGCGCAGGTGGGCGGCCAGCGCCCGCTCCATCGCGTCCAGCGATCCGGAGGTGACGGCCACCGGCCCGCCGGGCACCCCGTCGGCGTCGAACGCGGCGCGCGCCAGCCGTGCCAGGTCGGGGTCGAGGGGAACCGCGCCGTACAGGGAGGGGTCGTCGGCGTGCCGGGCCAGCGCGGCGGCGAAGGCGGCCTCCAGCGGCGGCAGCAGGGCCGGGTCGGGATTGCCGGTGGACACGTCGCGGGCGCCGGGCGGCACGTCGATCCGCAGGGCGTCCCGGTCGGTGGTCGCCGGCCGCTCCCGCACCCGGCTGCCCCGGCGGCCCGCGGTCTCGATGACTCCCCGGTCGCGCAGCAGGCGGTAGGCCGCTGCGACCGTGTTGGGGTTCACCGTGAGCTCGGCCGCCAGCTCCCGCAGCGGGGGCAGCGCGGCGCCGGGGAGCAGCAGGCCCTGGCCGATGGCCCGTTCGACGTCGGTGGCGATATCCCTGGCTCCGCGACCGGTGATTCGATACTCTCCTAGCACAAACAACATTATGCACTAGTACACCAACGGACGCCAGGAGATCCCGATGACCACCGAGCCGTACGCCGTGACCGGGCGCAACGTCCCCACCCGTTCCCGCGAACGGGCCTCGTGGGACCGAGAGGAGGTGCACGCGATCCTGGACGCCGGCTACCTGTGCCACCTCGGATTCGTGCGGGACGGCCGGCCCGTGGTGCTGCCGACGCTGTACGCCCGGGTCGGCGAGCGGCTGTACGTGCACGGCTCCACCGGCTCCCGCCCGCTGCGCGCCGCCGGGGACGACGAGGGCCTGCAGGTCTGCCTGACCGTGACGCTGGTGGACGCACTGGTGCTGGCCCGCTCCGCCTTCCACCACTCCGTCAACTACCGCTCGGTGGTGGTGCAGGGCCTCGCCCGGCAGGTGACCGACCCGGCCGAGCGGGCACGGGCGCTGGACGCGATCGTCGACACCGTGGTGCCCGGCCGGACCGCCGACTCCCGGCCCGCCGACGCCAAGGAACTGGCGGCCACCGCCGTGGTGCGGCTGGACCTGACCGAGGTCTCCGCCAAGACCCGCACCGGCGGCCCCGTCGACGACGACGCCGACCTCGCACTCCCCTACTGGGCCGGCGTCGTTCCGGTCGCCGAACACCGCGGCGCCCCCGTCCCGTCGGCGGACCTCGACCCGTCGGTACGAGTGCCGGGGTATCTGGGGTGAGGGGGTGAGGGAGTACGCAGGTGCGGAGGTGCCGGGGTGGTGGGCGGCCGCTGGAAGCCGGGTGGCGGGTGCGGCGGGGCGCGCGAGGGCGCGGGGGCCGGGGCGCGCGAGGGCGCGGGGCCGGCAGGGTGCGCGGCTGCGGGCGGAGCCGGGGCCGCAGGGTGCGGCCGCGCGCGTGCGGGTGGGTCAGAGGGGCGGCGGTCCCAGCGCGGGCAGTGCCGGCTCACCCGCGTCGGTCACCTCGGCGGGCGTCTGCGGGGAACCGCCCGTGACGGTGACGGGCGGGCTGTTCGAGGTGGCGGTCTGGGCGACGAACGCGCCGGCCAGGACGGCGGCGCCGCCGAGCACCTGCCAGAAGCCGAGGCGTTCGCCCAGCAGCACCCAGGCCAGCACGGTGGCGACCACCGCCTCCAGGCAGGCGACGACGCCGGCGACCGGCGGGGACAGCCGGCGCACCGAGGTGACCCCGGTCAGGTAGGCGGCCACCGTGGCGATCAGCACCAGCCACGCCAGCACCACCGCGGCCGGCAGCCCGGTGCCGGCGATCCGCACGTGCCGGCCCAGCAGCGCCCAGTGCGTCTGCCACGGTTCGGCCGGCACGGTCAGCAGCACGGCGCCGAAGACCAGCCCGTGAGCGATGAGGGCCAGCGGGGGCGGCGCGTCCTGCCCGTCGCCGCTGCGACCGGACAGTACGAAGTAGCCGACCTGGCAGCACGCGGCGCCCACCGCCGCCAGCAGGCCGAGCGGGTCGAAGCCGAGCCCCTGCCAGACCTCCACCACCGCCGCGAGCCCTGCGACCGCCAGCACCACGCCGGCCGCCGCCCGCCCGCTCACCGGCCGCCGCTGCACGAACCGTACCCAGCCCAGCACCAGAGCCGGCGCCAGGTATTCCACCAGCAGCGCCACACCCACCGGCACTCGGGAGATCGCGGCGAAGTAGCCGGCCTGCACCCCGGCGACGCCCAGCAGCCCGAAGCCGGCCAGCAGCCACGGCCGTGACCGGGGCACGGCGAGGTGCCGCAGCGCCACCGGGAGCATCACCAGGGCCGCGCCGACGTCCCGCAGCCACACCACCTGAAGGGGCGTCAGACCCGCCTCGATCAGCGGCTTCGCCGCGACCCCCGAGGTGCCGAACGCCAGCGCCGAGACCAGCGCCGTCCCCAGGCCGTCGCGCACCGCCCGCCGTCGCCCCACCGTTCCCCGCCCCTTCCGCAACCGTTCCCGGAGGGCCGCGGCCGCTCCCCCGCCATCATGCAGGCGGCCCCGCGCCGGCGGCCGGGCGGGGGTGGGGGCGGGGGTCAGGAACCGGTGGCGCGGGAGACCGGCGAGGCCAGGCGTGCCGGATCCACCCCGGCGGCCCGCAACACCTCGGCGGCCCGGCAGCCGGGGTCGGCGGCCAGCGCGCTCAGCAGTTCCGGCCCGCCGGGCAGCGCGGCCCCGCGGGCAGCGGCCAGGTCCCCGGCAGCGGACAGCGCGAGCACGGCGCTGGGGCTCAGACCGGTCGCCCCCGGGGCCGGAGCGCGGTCCCCCGCGCCCTCGACGACCGCCCGCCAGCGCAGCCCGTAGCCGATGCTGCGCTGGGCCAGGTAGGCCAGCACCCGTGCGGTGCGCAGCGAGCCGTCCCCTCCGGCGACGCGTTCCAACTCCTCGCGGGCGGCCTGGTCGCACTCCAGCACGGCGTGCAGCAGGTGGGCGGTGTCGGTCTGCCGTTCGGCGTCCCGCACCGCGCGGCGCCGGGCGGCCGCCAGGACGGCGGTCACCAGCGGGCCGGGCCAGGGCTCGTCCGCACGGGGACGCCCGGCGGCCGGGCCGCGGCTCCCGGTGACGGCCCCCGGCCGGATCTCACTGCGCACGTGTCACACTCCATCAGATTCCGGCCACCGCCCGCCTCGCCACCCGGGGTCATTCCGTCCGCCGCCGGATCATCCTTGAGGCGGACAACCCGGACGGGTCTCCTCGGGGTTGCACCCCGCACCCGTACCCCGCCGCGCGCCCCGCAATGGTGTTCCGTCCCGGGGTCCGACCCACCTCACCCGGCCGGCCGCTCACCGCTCACGGCCACAGCCGCTCCCGCCGCCACCGCCCCCCTCCGGCGTCCGCCCGTTCGTAGCGCAGGCGCTGGTGGAAACGGTCCGGGGCGAGCTGGAAGAACTCCACCCTCCGCGCCCACAGCAGGTGGACGGTGTGTCCCCGCGGCACGGCGTCCGGGTCTCCGGCGATCAGGCGTTCCGCGGCGGCTCGTTCGCGCGCGTACTCCCGCGGCCCGTCCAGCGGGGCAGACATCCGCCCGGTGAACGCCGCCGCCCGCGAGGCGGGAGAGCGGTGCGCGAAGTCCTCGCGCGCCGCCCCCGCACCGAGCGCCACCACCTCCCCGTCGGCCCGCACCTGCCGCCCCTGCGCCGGCCAGTACCAGGTCAGCGCCGCCCGCGGAACGGCCGCCAACTGCCGCCCCTTGGGGCTGCCGGCGTCGGTGGCGAACCGGAACCCGCAGCCGCCACCGTCGTCGTCCAGACCGCGCAGCAGCAACACCCGGGCGTCGGGCCCGCCGTCCTCGCCGACGGTCGACAGGGTCATCACGTGCGGTTCGGCGACGCCCTCGTCCAGCGCCCGCAGCAGCCACGAGGCGAACAGCGGCGCCGGGCCGTCCGGGGCGTCCACCGGGTCGAACCGCGGCGGGGCGCCCGCCGCACCGGGCGCGTGCGCGAGCCTGTCGCGCAGCCGCGCCACCGGTCCGGCGGTCGGTGCGTCCTCGTCGTGCCGCCGGCCTCCGGTCATCCCGGGCTCCCCTCGTGCGCCGGCGCCCCGCACCCGCGGGACGCCCGCAAACGATCCTGGCACGGCGGGCGCCGGGCGGCACGCCGCCGCCCGGGCCCTCACTTCTTGATGTCGACCGGGTCGCCGCCCTCGTCCTCGGCGAGGATCAGGTACAGCTTCTTGCGGGCCTCGTTGACGACGGTCAGCGCCTTGTCACGCTGCCCGGCGCTGCCGCTGGCCCACACCTGGCGGAACGCCTCCACCAGGCCGAACCCGGCCTGCCTGATCTCCTGCATCGCCTCCCAGTCGACGCCGCGGCCGGCCTCCTCCCAGGGAGCCTCCGGTCCGCCGGCCGCCTCGGCGGTGCCCGCCTCGGTGAGGGTGAACAGCTTCTTGCCGCCCTCCGACGCGCTGTCGATCAGGCCCTCGTCCTCCAGCAGCTGGAGGGTCGGGTAGACCGAGCCGGGGCTGGGACGCCAGGCGCCACCGCTGCGTTCGGCGATCTCCTGGATCATCTCGTAGCCGTGCATGGGACGTTCCTTGAGCAGGGCCAGGATCGAGGCCCGCACGTCGCCGCGGCGCGCGCGACCCCGGTGGCCGCCCCTGCCGGGCCCGAACGGCCCGCCCCACGGTCCGCCGAACGGCGGCCCGAACGGCCCGAACGCCGGGCGCTCCCCCTCCGCGCCCTCCGGTCCCCCGAAAGGTCCGAACCCGCCGCGCGGCCCCCAGCCGCGCCCGCGCCGTCCGTCCCCGTGATGCCGCCGCCGGGACTCACGCTCTCCACTCTGCTCGCCCTCGGGCCCGTACTCGTATCCGTGCGTACGCATCGCGTACTCCTTCCGTAGTGGATGTACGGCACCGGCAACGACTCCTACGTTCAGCAGTCGCCAACCGGTCGCCGATGGCTCAACGATATATCGGAAACAACGAAACGACAATGCTCTGCGGCGGGGCGCTCCGCTGGGCGGGGGGGTGGGGTTCGCGGGTGCGCGGCAGGGGTCGCGGAGGCGCGGCAGGGGCAGGGGCGTGGTCCCGGCAACACCGCGGGGGCACGGGGTCGCGGCAGGGGCGGGGGCGCGGGTCGCCGGGGTTCGCGGGGGAGCTGCGGGTTCGGCGGGGCGGGGGTTGGCGTGGGGCGTCCTTCCCGTCGGGCACGGGAGCGCGCCGCGCTTTTCCTGGACCGGTGGGCCCGGGACCGGCCACTGCGCGGACCAGCTGGGGTCGGGTGTCACTCGCGTCGGGTTTGATCAGCACATGACCGTCCATGACGTAGCCCGATCGCTCCCCACCATCGACGACCTGCGGGACCTGTGCCGTTCACTGGCGATGCTCGACGCGATCCTGAGCCCGGACCGGGAAGGTCGGTACTACTGCTTCAACGACGACTGGGCCGACGGCCAGGCGATGGCCTCGATGCGCAACGGATCGGGGGACGAGTACTCCATCGTGTTCTCGGCGGCCGGCGCCCTTGTTCGCGCCTTCAATCACGAATCCCCCATGAGCCCGTACGGCAACGACGGCGAGCCCTGGCCGGGAGTGGTCGACGAGGTCCCCGAGCCCTTCAAGCCCTTCGTCGAGGAGCCGGCGTTCACAGACGATGACGGCGTGCCCGTTGCGACGGCCTGCCTGTGGCGGGGAACGGCGGACGGTCGATGGCACCACGGGACGGTCGACTATCCCGAAGGCCATGCCGACCCTGACGGGACGACGACTCTGTTCGAGCTCCTGGTCGACCGTTCCCCAGAAGCGTTTCAGCGCTTCGCCGAGGACTACTACGAAGTCTCCGTGGACTTGGCGGCTGTGAGAAGGGTGTATGCCCTGCGGCCGCTGAGCCAGGAACTCGTATCGGCGCTGAATCCCGAAGCCGGCTTGGCGGGACTGGCCCAGGACATCTCCGAAATCGGCTATGCGCAGCCGGGTCCGGCATCGCTCTGATCACCCCTTACGGCAGGCGGGCCGCCACGGTGACCTGCCATCACGCCGCTCCCTCCGCGGAGCCCCCACCGCTTACCCGCTGCAGGTATGGGTGCGCCCGGAGTCGGTCGCCCCCCTTTTCCGGCTCCTCGCACTGGTGGCTGGCCCGTTGGCAACGCAGCGGCAAGCAGCGGGCGGAGCGTCGGCTCGGGAGCGGTTCGGAGGCCGCCGACACGGGATGGGCCGCATGGGTGATCAACTGTGGCCGGGGTGCGGGGCCGGGCGCGGGCCCAGGCGAAGTCGGCTGCGTGGCCGGGTGCCGGCGGGATGTTCGGGGTGCACGGCCATCGTTTCGTCCTCAACGAGGTCCTCTCCCCCGCGCAGCTCGCGGATCTGGAGGCTCAGATAGGCGTCCGGCTTCCCGAGGAGTACCGAACGTTGCAGCTCCAGGTGGGCGCGGGCGGCGCAGGACCCGCCTACGGGACCTTCCCCGTGCAACGTGAGAATTCCCGCTGGCGCTGAACGGCGACGGCGCCGAGATGACCGGCATCCCCCCTCTCGCCGAACCGTCCCCAGCGGTCGGCTCCGACCCGGCGATCGTTGACACACCGTTGGAACGGTGCCCGCGGGTGGAGGACTTCGACGACATCGAGATCCTTGACACCGCCAGCGACGCATGGTGCGAACCAGTGGACTGCGGTGATGTACGAACCGCTGCGCACGGTCGGCGCGATCACCATCTGCCACCTGGGCTGCGCCCGCCGGGAGTGGCTGGTGGTCAGCGGCCCCGAGAGCGGCCGGATCTGGTCCGCCGACCGTGTCGACTCCACCGACCTCGTCCCGCTCCTGGACGGCCACGACCGATCGACGACCTTCGCCTCCTGGTACCTGGACTGGCTCCGGGCGGAACGGGAGGCCCACGGCCGACGGGGTGGGGCGTCTCCCGATCGGACGAGGTCGGGTTCCGGCGTTGCGAGGTCCGGCGGCTGTGCGGGGCCCGCGGGCGGCCGGCGGCGCGGGGCCACCGCGAGGCCGTGGTTCGGGCGTCTCCTGACAGCCGGGGCCACGGCGGGGCGGCACCGTGGCCAGCTCCTGCGGTGCAGGTGACCGAACGCTTGCCAGTGCCCGGTGCGGTGGGTGGCGGACCTTTCCGGTTCCGCGTGCGGCGTGTGCGCCCCGTTGCGGCACCACCCGCCCCGGTCCCAAGACCACACCCCCGCTATCCGCCACGCCCTGAAGTCCGCTCCCCAGCCATCACACCACGGACAACGGCCAGGCACCCGCACTCCCTCCCGATCAGCGCGTTCTTCCCTCCGACGAGTGGCCAAGTTATCCACAGGGCGCGGGTTGTCCACCATTTTCGACCAAGATCATCTTCTGAGGCGCCGATGCCGTCAGAGTCATTGGCGGAGGTGGTTCACGATGCACACGAACGCGGTGCTCACGACAGTCAGGGGCTGGATCCGGGCCCTCTGCAGCAAGGTCGGGACAAGCGTCCGAACGGGCCTCGGGGCTCTGATCGGCACACGCACCGGAACGGGCCCCGGCGCCCGGATCCCTCCCGGCACCCCGACCGACCCGGGCCGGGTTCCCCCAGGACGACCGCCGGCAGAACCGGTCCCTCCACGCAGAACGCCGACCGGCGCCACCCCAGCAGGTCCCCCTCTCGCAGACCGTCTCAACGCAGACCGCACCCCCGCAAACACTCCCCGCCCGTCCGCGCCCGAAGGCCCCCCACCCACGAAATCCGTCACCGCCCGAACAACCCGCCGCACCGGCACCGTCATTCACGATCCGGCGCCGCGTGACACCCGGCACGGCGTACCCTCCGGCCAGCGGACCACCGGGATCCGTCACCCCTCACCACCCCGCCCCCGGCGCGACCGTCCACGCCGCACGCCACCCGTGTTCCTCTGGGCGGGCCGGGCCGAGGGCGCGACAGCTCAAGTGCTGGCCGGTGCCGAGAGCCCCGGCGGGAAGGATGCAAGGCGCGGCCGGACCGACGTGACCTCCCGCCGCTACGGCAACACGGTGACCCGGGGCACTCGTGACATCCGGCTCATCGGTGCCGTGGGTCAGGCAGAGCCGCAACCGCTACCCGCCACACGGGAACCCCTGCGGAAACCAAACGCCAGGTGCGGCAACCGGAGAAACGAGCACCGTGGTCCAGCGGTCGCGCCGGGCGTGGGCGGGCGGGCACACGTGGCGGCCTCAGGCCGGGGAGGCGAAAGATTCGCAGGGCGATCACCTGAAGCTGGCGAGGACCGGCCCACACGTCGTTCACACGACCACGGCCCCGCAACCACGGAGAGCCGTCGTCGGGGAAACCGGCAAGACCGCCGACCCCGTCCAGCACCACGCCACCGCGCAGATCCGGCACCCCGCCGCCCGACGGATCCCGAACCGCGCCACCGAGCGCGTCCCGCACCACGCCGCCGCGCCCATCCGGCATCGCCGCGCCCCGCGGATCGCCAAGAACGCCTGGCAAAGGGCCCACAGGGCGTCACCGGGCCTACCGGACCCGCCGGCCGAGCTCCCGACGCCCCCCGGCGTCCCCGGCCGCACCCCCACCCGCGCTCCGGTCCACAACCGCATCCGACCGTCAGCGCTGAAAGGCCGCCGCCCCCGCTACGCCCCCTTCGCCCGACGCCGCCGCCCCCGCAGCACCAACCCCACCGCGCCGCCGACCACCACGACGCCCGCGCCAATGCCGCCCGCTACCGAGGGCGTGCGGTCCGGGCTCGTGTGCCCGGAGACGGTGAGCAGGCGTTGGTGGGTGGAGTCCTTCGCGAGGTCGGCGGACGCGAAGATCCTGTCCTGGTCGGACAGCAGGTGGTTGTGGGCACTGAAGTCGTTCGGATCGCTGCTGTGGACCTGCCCCCTGGAGTCGATCACCTTGACGCTCCCGCCGGGCACGAGCACGATCATGAGCGTCAGCATGGAGAGTTTCCCGGTGCCGGGCCCGTCCACGATGATGTTGCGTGTCAGGTAGCGGTTGTGCGCTCCCTTGAACTGCTTGACCGCGTCCAGCTGCTGTTGCGTGAAATGTGCGCCGGTCCCTGTGCCCCTGGCAGCGCGGCCGGCCACGGCCAGCAGGGCCACGACGGCTCTCACCATGGCCACACGGTGAGCGGGCAGCCGGCGGCGGTCCACCGAAGCCATGATCATCACTCCTCGAACCCGCTGTGGGAGAGGACGAGTTGCCCCCAGTCCGACAGCGCCCGGGACGGCGGTCCAGGAAGCCGCCCCCGCACCCCGCGCTCCGTGGTGCCCCCTCCCCCGCGCACTTCCCGCCGAGGTCCCCGTGGCCGGACCCGCGTCAGTCCCCCGCCCGCGGTGCGAACGCCCGCCCCAGGCGCCGCACTCCCTCCCCCAGGTGGGCCGCTCCGGGGGTGCCGATGTAGCTCAGGCGCAGGTGGGGGGCGGGAGGCTCGGCGGCGAAGTAGTGGGCACCGGCGATGACCGCGACGCCGTGCCGCAGGGCGCTCGTGGTGACGGCGGCCTCGTCGGTGCCGTCCGGCAGCCGGAGCCACAGGTGGTACCCGCCCCGCGGGGGCCGCTGCGGGGCCAGGCCCGGCAGGGTGACGGCGAGAGCGGCGAGCAGGGCGGTCCGGCGCTCGCGCAGGGCCCCGGCCAGTATGCGCAAGTGACTGTTCCAGGCCGGGGAGGCGACGAGTTCGAGGGCGGTCTCCTGGAGCGGGCGGGGGACGAAGAAGCTGTCGACGACCTGCACGGCCCGCAGGCGTTCCAGGGCCGGGCCGCGGGCGGTGAGGGCCCCGACCCGCAGACTGGGCGAGGTCGCCTTCGTCAGCGAACGCACGTGGACGACGACGCCGTCCGGGTCGCCGGCCGCCAGCGGGAGCGGCAGTGGCGGAGCGTCCGCGTGCGCCAGGCGGCGGGCGAAGTCGTCCTCGACGACGAAGGCACCGGCGGCCCGGGCGATCTCCAGCACGGCCGTGCGGCGTCGCGGGGACAGGATGGCGCCGGTGGGGTTCTGGAACAGCGGCTGGCAGACGAACACCCGGGCACGGGTGGCCCGGAACGCCTCGGCCAGCAGATCGTCGCGCACGCCGTCGGCGTCGACCGGCACCGGGACGGGGCGCAGTCCTGCCGCGCGGGCGACGGCGAGCGTGCCGGGGTAGGTGGGTGATTCGACCAGGACGGGGGAACCGGGCGCGGCCAGGGCCCTCAGCGCGGTGGTGAGCGCGCTCTGACCGCCGCCGGTGATCAGCACGTCGGTGGCGCCGAGCGGGCCGCCCGGGCCGCCGATGTCCCGGGCGAACCACTCGCGCAGTTCGAGCAGGCCCTCCACCGGTGGGCGCGACCAGGTACCGGGCCGTCGGCCGGCCCGGGCCAGGGCGGCGGCGAGCGCCCGTTCCGGCTGGAGGGAGGTGTGCGGGTAGCCGCCGCTGAGGTCGAGGACGCCGGGCGGCGGGGTGGTGAGCGTGGCCAGCACGCCGGCGGCGCCCGGGCCCCGGTGGTCGCTGGCGGCGACGGCGTGCGGCGGGTCGGCGCTCAGGGCCACCTCCTGCCAGGAGACGTCACCGGCGCCCGTCGTGGTCCGCCGGTCGGCGGCCTTGAACACCCCGGCGCCGGGACGGGAGGTGACCAGGCCCTCCGCGGTGAGAACCGCGACCGCCCGCGAGACGGTCACGGGGCTGACCCGGAAGCGTGTCACGAGCGCCCTGCTGGACGGCAGCTTTGCACCGTCCGAGTAACGGCCCAGCTCGTCCCGCAGTGTGCTGGCAAGTTGGGCGACACTGCTATCGTTGCTCATGACACTGGATGATAGCGCTACTCCGATTGCCCCGATAGCGGTCCGCAGCGGTACTCTCCTCGCTCTGCTGGGCGTGGTGTGCTTCTCCTTCAGCTTCCCCGCCACCGTGTGGGCCCTGGACGGCTTCGGCCCGTGGACGGCGACCGGGGTGCGCGGGCTGCTGGCGGGGCTGATCGCGGCGGGGTGCCTGCGCGCGGCGCGGGTGCCGGTGCCGGCGCGGGAGCACTGGCCGGGGCTGCTGACGGTGGCCGGAGGCTGCGTGGTCGGCTTCCCGCTGATGACCACGCTCGCCCTGAAGACGTCCACGAGTGCGCACTCGGCCGTCGTCATCGGTGTGCTGCCGCTGGCCACCGCCGCCGTCTCGGCCGTGCTGACCGGCAGCCGTCCCTCGCGGGCGTTCTGGGCGGCCGCGGGCCTCGGCGCCCTGACCGTGGCCGGGTTCACCCTCCAGCAGAGCGGTGGGCTGCCGACCCCGGCGGACGGGTACCTGGTCGGCGGGCTGCTGGTGTGCGCCGCCGGTTACGCCCAGGGCGGGCGGCTGGCCTCGCGGATGCCCGGCTGGCAGGTCATCGCCTGGGCGGCGGTCGTGGCCCTGCCGGTGTCCGTCCTGATCACCGCGCTGGCGCTGCCCCGGGAACCGGTGCGTGCGACGCTCCACGCGGTCGTGGGCATGGCCTACGTGGCAGCCGTCTCGCAGTTCGGCGGCTTCGTGGTGTGGTACCGCGGCATGGCCGCCATAGGGGTGCCGAGGGCCAGTCAGATCCAGCTGGCCCAGCCACTGATGACACTGGGATGGTCGGTGCTTCTGCTGGGTGAACGTCCCTCCCCGCTGACCCCGGTGGCCGCGGTGATCGTGCTGGGCTGCGTCGCGGCCACGCAGCGCGTCCGCAGCTGAACGGCGGCAGGGGCCACGGGTCGCGGATTGGCCGTGGCGGGCGGACCGGCCGGAGGCATACCGTCCCGTCATGAGAATCCGCACCGTCGACGCCTTCACCGACCGTCCCTTCGCCGGCAACCCGGCCGCCGTGGTGATCCTGGAGGGCGACCGTTTCCCGGACGAGGACCGCATGCGGCTGCTGGCAGCCGAGATGAACCTGTCGGAGACCGCGTTCACCCACCGCCTGCCGGCGGGCGGTGAGGCCGGCTGGGCGCTCCGGTGGTTCACCCCGGCGGCCGAGGTGAACCTGTGCGGTCACGCCACCCTGGCGACCGCGCACGTGCTGCTGACCACTGGTGCCGCGACGGGACCGCTGTCGTTCGCCACCCGCGCCGGCGTGCTCACCGCGGCGGGCGGGGCGGACGGCTCGGTCACCCTGGACTTCCCCGCCGCACCGCTGACCCCGGTGCCGCCGCCGCAGGGGCTGGCCGGGGCGCTGGGCGCCGAAGCCCTGGCGGCGTACGACACCGGTGCGACGGTGGGCGACCTGCTGGTGGAACTGGCGGACGAACAGACGGTGCGCGACCTCGGGCCGGACCTGCGGGAGGTGGCCCGGCTGCCGCACCGCGGTGTGATCGTCACAGCGGCGGCCGGCGATCCGGCGGCCGGACACGACTATGTCTCCCGGTTCTTCGGCCCGGCCGTCGGCGTGGACGAGGACCCTGTCACCGGCAGCGCGCACACCGCCCTGGCCCCGCTGTGGTCGGCCCGGCTCGGCCGCGACGACCTCACCGGCTTCCAGGCGTCCCGGCGCGGCGGCACCGTGCGCACCGCGCTGCGCGGCGACCGCGTCCTGCTGACCGGAGCGGCGGTCACCGTGCTGGAGGGCGACGTGGTCGCCGGCTGGTGAACCGCGCCGTTCCCGGGAGCGGGCCGTCAGGTCGGCAGCCAGCCGACCTTGCCCACCAGCAGCGCATAGCCGACGAAGGCCACCGAGTCGATCAGCGCGTGCGCGGCCACCAGCGGACCGACCCGCCCCCAGCGACGGTAGAGCAGGACGAAGACGGCGCCCATGACGACGTTGCCGACGAAGCCTCCCAGGCCCTGGTAGAGGTGGTACGAGCCGCGCAGCAGGGCGCTGGCGGCCAGCGCGGCCCCCGGTCCCCAGCCGAGCCGGTCCAGCCGCCGCAGCAGGTAGCCGACGACCACGACCTCCTCCAGCACGGCGTTCTGAGTGGCCGCCAGCACCAGCACCGGGATCCGCCACCACACGTGCGGCAGCGACTCGGGCACCACGGTGAGGTTGAATCCGGCCGCCCGCGCCCCGAGGTAGAGCAGCAGCCCGCTGCCCCCGATGCCCGCCGCCACGCACGCGCCCCACGCCAGGTCCTGGCGCGGCCGCCGCAGGTCGAAGCCGATGGCGCGCAGGCCCGCGCCCTCCCGGGTCAGCAGATGCGCCACCAGCGCCACCGGCACCAGCGCGGTCGCCACGCCGAACAGCTGCCAGGCCAGGTCGAGCCAGGGCCGGCCGGGGGCGTGCGAGCCGACGAGCGTTGCCGCCTGGTTGCGCAACGGGCCGCGCGCGGTGACCGAACCGATGAAGCTGATCAGCGCGCCGACCCCGCTGGCGCCCAGCGACAGGGCCAGTACGAGCACGGTCTCGCGGCCCAGCAGGGAGCGGGTCAGCGGTGCGCCCTCCGGCAGCTCCAGGGCCACCGCGCCGCCGCCGGCCCCGGGCCGGGCGCCGTCCACCGCGCCGTCGCGCTCCACCCGCACCCGCGCCTCCCAGGGATGTCGTCCACAGACGGCACACCGTAGACGGCACAGCTGTGGAACGCGACATCCGGCGCGGCCCGCCGCCGCGCCGGACGGGTCACAGGTCGGTGGGCCAGGTGTGCACCGGTTCACCGGAGCGCATCAGCTCGCTGTAGCGCTGCGTCATGGCCACCAGGGCCTTGTGCCGGTCCATGCCGCGTTCCAGCGCGGCGTGGAAGACGGCGGCCTGCCAGGAGGCGCCGTTGACGCGGCGCCGGCAGCGTTCCTCGATGACACCGAGGTAGCGGTCCCGGTCGGCGGGCGCCACACCCCACGCGTCGAGGCCGGCGGCGGCCAGCGGCAGCAGCTCGTCGCGCACCAGCCGCACGGCCGGCACCGCCACCGGGCCGCCGCGTCCGGGGCCGGGCCACAGCAGTTCGGCGTCGATGCCGTCCCGGCAGGCGGTGTCGAAGTTGGACTCGGCGGCGGAGAACGGCATCCGCGTCCACACCGGCCGCGGCGCGTCGGCCAGCGCCCGCACCAGGCCGTAGTAGAACGCCACGTTGGCCAGTACGTCGGTGACGGTGGGCCCGGCGGGCATGGTGCGGTTCTCCACGCGCAGGTGCGGCACGCCGTCGACGACCGCGTAGACCGGGCGGTTCCAGCGGTAGATCGTGCCGTTGTGCAGGGTGAGTTCGCGCAGCCGCGGCACACCGCCGTCCTCCAGGACGCGCAGCGGGTCCTCGTCGTCGACGATCGGCAGCAGCGGCGGGAAGTACCGCACGTTCTCCTCGAACAGATCCAGCGGGCCGTTGATCCACCGCTCCCCGAACCAGGTCAGCGGCCGCACCCCCTGCGAGGCGATCTCCGGGCTGCGGGTGTCGGTGGCCTGCTGGAAGAGGACCGGGCGGGTCTCGCGCCACAGCTCCTTCCCGAACAGGAACGGGGAGTTGGCGCCCATCGCCACCTGCGGTCCCACGACCGCCTGGGCGGCGTTCCAGACCGCGCCGAAGCGGGCCGGGGTCACCTGGAGGTGCATCTGCATCGAGGTGCAGGCGGCCTCCGGGGCGATGGAGGACGAGGTGGTGGTCAGCCGTTCCACGCCCGCGATGTCGAGAGTGAGGTCCTCGCCGCGGGCGGCCATGATCTGGTCGTTGAGCAGCTTGTAGCGGTCGGCGCGGGAGAGGTTGGCGCCGGTGAGGTCCTGCGCGGTCAGGGTGGGCAGGATGCCGACCATGACGATATGGGCGCCGGCCTCCGCCGCCTTGCGGTCCGCGTAGGTCAGCCCGATCCGCAGCTCCTCCGCGAGCTGGTCGAGGACCCGGCCGGACAGCCGGTGCGGGGCGATGTTGACCTCGATGTTGAACTGGGCCAGTTCGGTGACGAAGTCACGGCTGGCGATGTGTTCGAGCACCTCGTCGTTGGCCATCCTCGGCAGTCCCCCGGAGTCGGCGAGGTTCAGCTCGATCTCCAGGCCCATGAGGTTGCGCGGCCGGTCGAAGCGCCGCTCGTCCAGCAGGCGCTCCAGCGCGGTGAGACACTGCCGCAGCTTCCGGCGGTACCGCTGCCGGTCCGACAGGTCGAACCCGGTGGCCACGACCTTCTCTCCCATCGGGGCGTCCTCCTAGGGCGTCTGGGGTGCATCCTGCCGAGCGTGCGGTGCGGGGCGTGGAACGATTCTGCGGCGGCGTTCCGGCGACGTCCCCGCTCCGGACGCCGCGAGCCCGGCGCGGTCGCTCCAGGCACCCGCCGGCACGCCGGCCGTGCGACGCTCACCGTTGAGGCCGTGAAGCGATGATGCCCAACCGGGACGCTCCGTAACGCTCCGGCGGCCGCCCGGTTCCGGTGGGCGGCGCTCCGGTGGGCCGGGGGCCGCGGGGGGATCGCGCCATCCCGGCGCCGGTGTCCGCCCAGGTCACCGTGGCCGCGCGGCGTGGGGGCCGGTCAACACCCCCGGGAGAGCGGCCGGTTATCCTCTTGCCGCGACCGTCCGGCCGGCCGGGTGAAACCGGGACAGAACATCGCTCGTATATACTTCTCCCCACAGGTCGAGACGTCACGCCCTTCCGTACCCGCCGGACGATCCGGCCGGGTAACGAGATCCCGGGACGCCCGCCGCCGGTACCGCCCGCGGACCGGACGCACCTGACCGCACGGCCACCGCACCATCTGCGCGCTGACAGCGTCGTCGGCCCCTGAGCGCCCCCCGTTTTTCTCCGGTCCCCATGAGAGGCGACCCATCATGCCGCTGCACCTCCCGCCGGTCCCCGAACCCGTCTCCCGCTGCGTCACCTCCGCCCTGGGCGCCCGGCAGGCCACCGGCACCGCGCCGTCCGCGCTGCGCAGCGCGCCGGGCGGCCCGCTGGCGGCCGAACACCCCTTGCCGGTGCACGTGCTGGGCGCGGAGCCGGCCGACGGCGGCCTGCCGGCGGCCCCGCTGACGGGCTGGCGGTACCTGGTCCGCGGTTCCGGCCGACTGGTGGCCTCCGCCGAGGTGGTGCGCACGGCCGGCGGCTGGGCGTTCTCGCACTTCAGCGGCGGTCCCTACCTGGCGTCCACCGAGCGGGCGCTGCGGCAGGCCGCCGCGCTGGGCGGCGACCACGAACCGCGACTGCTGTCCGTGCCCGGGCTGTACATGCTGTGCCTGTGGCTGCACGGCTCCCCCGCCGCAGGCCAGGAGGGCGGGCCCGCCCCGGCCGACGTGCTGGTACCGCTGGCGCCGGCGCCGCCCGGCATCGCGGCGCACCGCCCCTACCGGGCCGCCGATCTGCTGCCGCTGCTGGCGGTCCGTCTGACCCCGGCGCCGCTGCTGCAACGCGCGGTCTGAACCGGCCGGGCGAACGCCACGGCCGCCCGTCCCCGCGTGTGGCGGGGCGGGCGGCCGTGGGGGTGTGCCGGGGCGTCAGTTCTGGTAGTCCTCCAGCGGCGGGCAGGAGCACACCAGGTTGCGGTCTCCGAACGCCCCGTCGATCCGGCGCACCGGCGGCCAGTACTTGTCGGCGGGCGTCACACCGGCCGGGAAGACCGCCTCGGTGCGGCTGTAGGGGTGCTCCCACTCGCCCGTCAGGGTGGCGGCGGTGTGCGGGGCGTTGCGCAGCGGGTTGTCGTCCCCCGGCCACTCGCCGGCACCGACCCGGTCGATCTCACCGCGGATGGCGATCATCGCGTCGCAGAACCGGTCGAGTTCCGCCAGGTCCTCGCTCTCGGTGGGCTCGATCATCAGGGTGCCGGCCACCGGGAACGACATGGTGGGCGCGTGGAAGCCGTAGTCGATCAGGCGCTTGGCCACGTCGTCCACGCTGACGCCGGTGGACTTCGTCAGCGGCCGCAGGTCGACGATGCACTCGTGCGCCACCAGGCCGCCGGGGCCGGTGTAGAGCACCGGGAAGTACGGCGCGAGCCGCTTGGCGACGTAGTTGGCGCTCAGGACCGCCACCTGGGTGGCCCGTTTGAGGCCATCGGCGCCCATCAGCCGGGCGTACGCCCAGGAGATCGGCAGGATGCCGGCCGAGCCCCACGGCGCCGCCGAGACCGGTCCGACGCCGGTCTCCGGGCCGGCGGTGGGATGCAGCGGGTGGTTGGGCAGGTACGGAGCGAGGTGCGCGCGCACGGCCACCGGACCGACGCCGGGACCGCCGCCGCCGTGCGGGATGCAGAACGTCTTGTGCAGGTTGAGGTGGGAGACGTCCGCGCCGAACTCGCCGGGCCGCGCCAGGCCGACGAGCGCGTTGAGGTTGGCCCCGTCGACGTAGACCTGGCCGCCCGCCTCGTGCACGGCCGCGCAGATGTCGGTGATGTTGTCCTCGAACACGCCGTGCGTGGAGGGGTAGGTCACCATCAGCACGGCCAGTTCCTCGCGGTGCCGTTCGATCTTCGCCCGCAGGTCGGCCACGTCCACGTCGCCGTCCGTACCGGTGGCGACCACGACGACCTTCATGCCGGCCATCACGGCGGAGGCGGCGTTGGTGCCGTGCGCGGAGGAGGGGATGAGGCAGACGGTGCGTCCGAGGTCCCCGTTCGCCCGGTGGTAGGCGCGCACCGCCAGCAGGCCGGCCAGCTCGCCCTGGGACCCCGCGTTCGGCTGGAGGGAGACCTTGTCGTAGCCGGTGATCGCGGCCAGCCGCTCTTCCAGTTCGGTGATGAGCGTGACGTAGCCCTGGGCCTGCTCGATCGGGGCGAAGGGGTGCAGGGAGCCGAACTCCGGCCAGGTGATCGCCTCCATCTCCGTGGTGGCGTTCAGCTTCATCGTGCACGACCCCAGGGGGATCATGCCGCGGTCCAGCGCGTAGTCCCGGTCGGACAGCCGGCGCAGGTAGCGCAGCATGGCGGTCTCGGAGCGGTACTGGTGGAAGACCGGGTGGGCGAGGTAGGACGAGGCGCGCTCCAGCGTCCCCGGCAGGGCGTCGGGGGTCTCGGCGTCCAGCGCGTCGAGGTCGGCGTGCACCCCGAACGCCTCCCAGACGGCCAGCAGGTGCTCGCGGCCGGTGGTCTCGTCGCAGGCGATCGAGACGTGGTCCTCGTCGACCTGCCGCAGGTTGACGCCGGTGGCGCGGGCGACGGCCGCCACGGTGGCGGCGCGGCCGGGCACGGCGGCGGTGACGGTGTCGAAGAACTCCCCGTGCGCGACCCGCACGCCGCCGCGGCGCAGACCGGCGGCGAGCACGGCGGCGAACCGGTGGGTGCGGCGGGCGATCGACGCCAGGCCCTCGGGGCCGTGGTAGACGGCGTACATGCCGGCCATGACGGCCAGCAGCACCTGGGCGGTGCAGATGTTGCTGGTGGCCTTCTCGCGGCGGATGTGCTGCTCGCGGGTCTGCAGGGCCAGCCGGTAGGCGCGGTCCCCGTCGGCGTCCACCGAGACGCCCACCAGGCGCCCGGGCAGGCTGCGGGCGAAGCGGTCGTGGACGGCCATGTAGCCGGCGTGCGGACCGCCGAAGCCCATCGGCACGCCGAAGCGCTGCGTCGTGCCGACGGCGATGTCCGCGCCCAGCTCACCGGGCGGGGTCAGCAGCGTCAGCGCCAGCAGGTCGGCGGCCACCGTGACGACGGCACCGAGTCCGTGCGCGGCCTCGATGACCGCGCGGTGGTCGCGCACGGCGCCGGAGGCGCCCGGGTACTGGAGCAGCACGCCGAAGACGCCGCGCGCGGCGACCTCCTCGGGGATCCCGCCGGACAGGTCGGCGACGACGACCTCGACACCGGTGGGCTCGGCGCGGGTCTCGATGACGGCGACCGTCTGCGGGAAGCAGTCGGCGTCCACCAGGAACACGCCGTCCTTGACCTTGCCGACCCGGCGGGAGAGCGCCATGGCCTCGGCGGCGGCGGTCGCCTCGTCCAGCAGCGAAGCACCGGAGGTGGGCAGGCCCGTCAGGTCGGCGACCATGGTCTGGAAGTTCAGCAGCGCCTCCAGCCGGCCCTGGCTGATCTCGGGCTGGTAGGGGGTGTAGGCGGTGTACCAGGCCGGGCTCTCCAGCACGTTGCGCTGGACGACGGCCGGGGTGTGGGTGCCGTAGTAGCCCAGGCCGATCATCGGCTGGAGCACCTGGTTGCGGTCGGCCAGCGAGCGCAGTTCGGCGATCACCTCGGCCTCGGTGCGCTCCTGCGGGAGGCCCAGGGCACCGGTCATGGCGATCGCGGCCGGCACGGCGGCCGCGGTCAGCTCCTCCAGCGAGCCGTACCCGACGTGCGCCAGCATCTTGGCCTGCGCCCCGGCGCCGGGGCCGACGTGGCGCTGCTCGAACGGGGTGCCGCGCTCCAGGCGCGCGAGGGGAATGCGGGAGTCGGTCATGAGCGGAGGGCCTCCTGGTCGCAACGACCTGCGGGGGCATCCTCGGCGCGGATGCCCGTCGGCCTCCCCCTCTGTCATCAACCTGAGAGTTTCACCGTCCGCGCCTCGGCGGCCGGCTTTCACCGTCGGTGAGGGGAATGAGCCCGGCCGCGGGCACGCCGACCGGTATCACGCCCCTGCTTTTCAGAGTGACCTCGTCCGCACGGTACGGATGCCTGAGAGATTCCGGGGAGGATTTGCTCCTTCGGCGCCCGGTCACGTCGTGTCTCACGATGTTCCCGGGACTCTCCCGCGCGGGGTCAGCAGCCGTTGACCAGCCTACCAGCGGCGTCGCGCGCGGCGAATGGCGTTCGGGGGGCCGACCCGGGCGTGCCGCGCGCCCCCGATTCGACATGTCGGCGATTGTGGCTTTTCGTGTTTACGTTGGACCGGTTTGCGACCACTGGGAGGAACCGTGCAGACCGACATCGATCCCCGGAGCCTGATCGGCCGCAAAGCCTTCGACCGCAACGGTGTCAAGATCGGAACGGTGGACGAGGTCTACCTCGACGACGCGACCGGTGAACCGGAGTGGGCCGCGGTGCGCACCGGCTTCTTCGGCCGGGACGCGTTCGTGCCGCTGGAACCCAGCGAACTGCGCGACGAGGCCCTGCGGGTGCCGTTCGACAAGTCCCTGGTCAAGGGCGCCCCCGACTTCGGCGTGGGCCGGCACCTCTCCCCCGAGCAGGAACTCCAGCTCTACCACCACTACGGCCTCCAGGTGCCGCCCCCACAGGCCGAGACCGCGCCCGCCGACCCGCCCCCCTTCGGCAGGATGGCCGGCGAGGACCCGGAGAGCGGTGCGAAGGGCTGAACGTCACGCCGCCCCGCGCACCGACCGCGTGATCGGCAGCGGCTGCGCGGGGTGCAGGGCCGGGTCGTCCTCGGCGAACGTGCGCACCCGGCCCCTGGGACCTCCCGGCACCTCGAAGCGGACGGTGACCCGGCCCACGCCGCTGCCCTGCACCCATCCCGGTCCGTGCTCCGGATGGCGTACGTCCTCCCCCGGTCTCCAGCGCCGGGCGGCCGGCGGCCCGGCGACCGCGAGCGGCTCCCCGCCGGCCGGTTCCCCGGCCCCTCCCGCCCCTGCCGCCCGCTCCTGGGCCGTGGCCTGGGCGAACAGGTCCTCCTGGATGTAGTCCGCCAGCCCCGTGACGCCGACCCCCAGGAGCCGTACGCCGCCGGTGATGTCGACCCCGGCCAGTAGCCGGGCCGCGATCTCCCGCACCACCGCGGGGTCGTCGGTGGGTGCCCGCAGGGTCTCGGAACGGGTGAGCGTGGTGAAGTCGTGCTGGCGGACCTTGAGCACCACGGTGCGCCCGGAACGCCCCGCCGACCGCAGACGCTGGACACAGCGGTCCGCCAGCCGCCCGACCTCGAACCGCACCCGGGCCCGGTCGGTCAGGTCGACGTCGAAGGTGTCCTCCACGGAGACCGACTTGGCGTCCCGCTCGGCCACCACCGGGCGGTCGTCGCGGCCGGTGGCCATGGTGTGCAGGGACGTCCCGTGCGCCCGGCCCAGCAGCCGCACCAGCTCCGCCTCACCCGCCCCGGCGATCTCGGCGATCGTGGTGATCCCGGCCCGCCGCAGCTGGTCGGCGGTGGCCGGGCCGACCCCCCACAGCGTGCGCACCCCGCGCGGGCCGAGGAAGTCGCGTTCGGCACCGGGCTCGACCACCACCAGCCCGTCGGGCTTGGCCGTCTCGGAACCGATCTTCGCCAGCAGCTTGGAGCCGGCGAGGCCCACGGAGGCGGTCAGGCCGGTCGCGGCGGCGATCCGGGCCCGCAGCGCCCGCGCGGTGCGCCCGGCCAGCGCGGAGGCCCCCTCCGGCGGCAGCGCGGCCAGTTCCCCGCCGTGCGGCCCGGCCGTCAGGTCCACGAAGGCCTCGTCGAGGCTGAGCGGCTCCACGAGCGGCGACAGTTCGTGCAGCAACGCCATGACGACGTCACTCACCTGGCGGTACAGCGTGAAACGGGGTGTGAGGTACGCCGCGTTCGGACACAGCCGGCGGGCGTGCGCGGTGGCCATGGCGGAGTGCACGCCGAAGACCCTGGCCTCGTAGGAGGCCGTGGAGACGACCCCGCGCGGCCCGAGCCCGCCCACGACCACCGGCCTGCCGCGCAGGCTCGGCTTGGCCGCCTGCTCCACCGCGGCGAAGAAGGCGTCCATGTCGAGGTGCAGGACCGTCGGGGCACTCCTCACACCCCCGATGCTGCCCTACCCCACTGACAACGCGGCCCGGGCCCCGGAACGCCCCGCACGGCACCGCCCCGCCACTGGGCCGGGCGGGTGAGGCGACCGGGACGGACGCCCCTCAGACCGCGCGGCTGCGGCGGCGGGCGAGCTCGTCGGAGGGGTTGGGACGGATCAGCGTCTCCCCGGTGTCGAGGCGTTCGCCGTGCAGCTGCGAGAGGCTGTCGCGCACGTCGCGCCAGACCACGCCCACAGCGATGCCGAAGACACCCTGGCCGCCCTCCAGCAGCCGCACGACCTCGTCGGTGGAGGTGCACTCGTAGACGGTCGCGCCGTCGCACATGAGCGTCATCCGGGCCACGTCCTGCGGCGCGCAGGTGCTGAGGTGGCCGACCGCGGTGCGGATGTTCTGCAGGGAGACCCCGGTGTCCAGCAGCCGCTTGACGATCTTCAGGACCACCACGTCCCGGAAACCGTAGAGCCGCTGGCTGCCCGAGCCCTGCGCCGAACGGATCGAGGGCTCGACCAGCCCGGTGCGGGCCCAGTAGTCGAGCTGGCGGTAGGTGATCCCGGCCGCGGCGCACGCCGCCGGCCCGCGGTAGCCGACGCTGTCACCCCCGGGCTCCTCGCCGATCCCGGAAGGGGCGGGCCGGGTCGGGGACCCGTGCACCGGGACCACACTGCCTGCCGCCGTCCCGTCGCCGGTGCTTCTCACGCCGACCTCCGTCCCTTCGCATCCCGGGAGCGCTCCCGGCACTGCCCGCCGCCGCTGGACGGCGCTCAGTGCGGTTCCTGTCCAGGACTGTCCGACTCGACGGTAGGCAGTCACTCGGAGTGCGTCAACGATCGCCGCACTCGCCACGCCGGGTGATTTCCACCCCGAGTGTGGTTTGCCGTGACCCCGAAAAGGGAATAGCGGTCGTTCACGCACACAAATCGCCGGAGCGTGACCGGTCGATCACTGATTGCCGGTGCCGAAATCCTCCGGGGAAATCTGGTCGAGGAACTCGCGGAACTTCTCCACCTCGTCCTCCTGCTCGTCCGGAATCGCGATGCCGGCGTCGTCGAGGACCCCGTCACTGCCGTAGATCGGCGTGCCGGTGCGCAGCGCGAGGGCTATGGCGTCGGACGGGCGGGCACTGACCTCGATCCCGCCGTCGAAGACCAGTTCGGCGTAGAAGATCCCGTCCCGCAGATCGGTGATCCGCACCTCGGTCAGCCGCTTGCCGACCGCTTCCAGGACGTCCTTGAAGAGGTCATGGGTGAGTGGGCGCGCGGGCGTCATGCCCTGCTGGGCGAAGGCGATCGCGGTCGCCTCACCCGGTCCGATCCAGATGGGCAGGTACCGGTCGCCTCCTACTTCGCGCAGAAGCACGATCGGCTGGTTATTGGGCATTTCCACCCGGACACCCACGACGTCGAGCTCATTCACACAGCAACCCTAGGCCGTGAGCGGAGACTTTGGGTAGTCGGGCGCGGATCACCTGGTCAGAGGGGACGGGAACGCACCGCCGAGTGGACCAGTGCCGCGTGCAGCCGCACCGACAGGTCCGCCATGCGCAGCGCGGTCTCCTCCGCCCGGGCCCTGGACTGCGGATTGCGGTGCCGCCGCAGGGGCGCGACCACCTGCTCCACCAGGTCCGCCTGCCGCTCGGCCGCAGCCTTCACGGCCCGCAGGTGCCGGGGCTCCACACCGAAGGAGGCGAGTTCCGCCATCAGGCGTCCCACGGTCAGCGCGGCGGCGTCGAAACAGCCGTCCTCCCCGGCGGTCACGAGACCGAACGTCTCCCAGTGCGCCAGGGCCGCCTCGTCCGCGCCGGTCGCCTCCAGCAGCTCCTGGCGGCCCACCCGGCGCGGCGGGGGCGGCAGCGCGCTCTCCCGCAACGCCACGGCCGTACGCGGGGGCACCGGCCCCTCCCCGGCGGCCTCGGACACCGGGCCCGCGGGGAGTGGGGCTTCGTCGCCGCAGGCCAGGTGCTCGCGTATGACCTTCAACGGCAGGTAGTGATCACGCTGGAGCCGCAGCACCCGCGCCAGCCGCTCGACGTCGGCGTCCCGGAACGTGCGGTAGCCGGAGGGGGTGCGGCCGGGTTCGATGAGGCCCTCAGCCTCCAGGAACCGGATCTTGGAGACGGTGACCTCGGGAAACTCCTCCCGCAGCCGGGCCAGGACGGCGCCGATGTTCATCGGCCGGCCGGCCTGGCGGGCGGTGCCGTCACCGGCACCGCCCGGCACTGGGCGGACCATGTACCTCCCCCGCGGGCACTCGGCGGATCAGAGCCGCTGGCTCGTGTGGAACACCAGCCGGTACTTGCCGATCTGCACCTCGTCACCGTTCACCAGCGGGGCTGAATCGATGCGCTCCCGGTTGACGTAGGTGCCGTTCAGGCTGCCGACGTCGGAGACGGTGAAACGGCCGTCCGCGGCGCGGAACTCCACGTGCCGGCGCGAGACCGTCACGTCGTCGAGGAAGATGTCGCTCTGCGGGTGACGCCCGGCCGTGGTGATCTCGCTGTCCAGCAGGAAACGGCTGCCGGAGTTCGGGCCGCGGCGCACGATCAGCAGCGCCGAGCCCGGCGGCAGCGCCTCGACGGCCGCCTGCGCCTCGGGCGACAGCGACGGCATCGGGGTCTGGCCGGTGGTCTCGGAGTCGTACGCCTCCAGCCCCGAGATCGAGATCGTGGACGTGGTCTCGGAGGCGCGCTCCGAGGGGATTCCGCCGCGAAGCGGCGCACCGCAGTTGTTGCAGAAGCGGCTGGCTTCCGCGTTGCGGTGTCCGCACCTGCTGCACACCAAGGCCGCTGCCTCCTGCGCCTGTCCCGGGGTGGACGGTTCCCCGAAACCTATGCGGCCGGTGGCGGCAGGGTCAACGGACGCCGCGCCGTGACCGGCCGGAGTACCGCCGTCCGGAGTACCGCCCTCGTCCCGGAACAGCGGACGCGGCCCCGCCGCGTCACCCTGCGCGCGGTGACGCGCGGTAGCCGGGTCACCCTCCTGGCGGGCGCTCTTGCCGAACAGCTTCGCAAACAACTTCACGGGCGATTCCCCTTGACCGAAACAGACCCGCCCGTGGGGCAGGACGAAACCTCACAACACCAGCCGGGCGACCCGGCCGTCTGGACAACGACGCCGGGCGCTACAGAGTTTCCCCTACGCACCGTGCCGCCGGAACGCCGACCCCCCGCACGGTATGCCACTCCCCCACTCCACTCCATCTCTCCACCTCACTGACCCTGACAACCGAGCGTAGTCAAGCTGATTCGCCGACCGCAAGGCATCACGGACGATCTTCTTCCCCGTCCCGGGCGATTACTCCCGGCCGGTCGGGCCCGGCCCGCGCCGGGCCAGGACCGCGCCCCGAATTCCGTCCGCATCAGGCAGGTTGACCAGGACCGCAGCGGAACACCACGGCCTCCGCGGCAGGTTCGCAACGACCGGACCGCCGGGGGCGGAACGCCGCAGGAGCCATCGTCGCACGCTGGCACGGCCGTTCTCGAACGCGGCGCCCCGGACGCGCCGGAGACACACTGCGTGAACGTCGCAGCCCCGCCACGGGTTCCGCGCACGCCCCGCGACACGCCGGGGCCCGGTGGCGCGCGCTCGCCAGGCCCCCGGGCCCCGGGTCCGCCGGCCCCCGTTCCGCGCGGCCGCGGCGGCCGCGCGGACGGGCGGCGGTCACGCGCCGTCGCCCTCCACCACCCGCGTCCACTCCTGCAGCAGTTCCTGCGCGGACTCGTCGTCGGGCCCTTCCGCCCACAGGCGGGTGAATGCCTCCGCAGGGTCGGGCAGCACCATCACCCACCGACCGTCGGCCTCCACGACCCGCACACCGTCCGTGGTGTCCACCGGCCGGTCGCCGGCCGCCTCCACCACCCGGCGCATCACCATGCCCTTGACCGCCCACGGCGTCGGCACGTCCCGCTTGAGGACGTGGGCGCGCGGGATCCGGGCGTCAATCTGGCTGAGGGTGAGCCTCGTGCGGGCGACCAGGCCGATCAGCCGCACGAAGGCCGCGGGGCCGTCGAAGACACTGCTGAACTCCGGCACGATCAGGCCACCGCGGCCGTCGCCGCCGAAGACGGTCTCCTCCTCGCGGCACACCCGCGTCAGGTCGTCCGGCGACGTCGTCGTCCACTCCACCTGCGTGCCGTGGTACGCCGCCACCTGCTCGGCGATCCGTGTCGTGGTCACCGGCAGCGCCACCTTCCCGCTGCGCCGCTCGGAGGCGATCAGGTCCAGCAGCACCAGCAGCGCGCGGTCGTCCTCGACGATCCGGCCCCGCTCGTCGACCAGCGAGAACCGCTCACCGACCGGGTCGAACCGCACACCGAACGACGCCCGTGCCGAGGCGACGATCTCACCCAGCCGCTCCAGCCCGGCCCGGCGCTCCTGGCGGGTCTCGGTGGGCCGCGTCTCGTCCATGCCGGCGTTGATGGTCAGCGCGTCCACCCCGAGCCGGCCCAGCAGACTCGGCAGAACGATGCCGGCCGAGCCGTGCGCCGCGTCCACGACGACCTTCAGTTCGGCGTCGCGCACGCCGGTGATGTCCACCTCGCGCAGCAGCGCGCCGGTGTAGGAGTCGAAGACCCGGCCCGGATACGTCAGGTCGCCGATCTCGCCGGGGAACGCCCGCCGGTACTCCTGCCGCGCGAAGACCCGGTCCAGCTTGCGCTGTCCGGCCGCCGACAGGTCCGCGCCCCGCTCGTCGAAGAACATGATGTCCACCGACTCCGGCACCCCCGGCGTGGTGCGGATGAACACCCCGCCGGCGCTGCCGCGCGCGGTCTGCTGCCGGGCCACCGGCATCGGCACGTTCTCCAGGTCCCGCACGTCGATGGCGCTGGTCTGCAACCCGGAGATGACGGCACGCTTCAGCGCCCGCGCGCCACGCGAGTGGTCACGCGAAATGGTGACGGTCGCGCCCTTCTTCAGGGTTGTCGCGTACGCGCCGGCCAGCCGCACCGCCAGCTCGGGGGTGATCTCCACGTTGAGGATGCCGGAGACCCCGCGCGCACCGAACAGCTGCGCCTGTCCACGGGACTCCCAGATCACCGAGGTGTTGACGAACGCGCCCGCCTCGATCGTCTTGTAGGGGTAGACGCGGACGTTGCCCTGGATGACGGATTCCTCGCCGACCAGGCACTCGTCACCGATGACCGCGCCGTCCTCGATCCGCGAGGCCCGCATGACGTCGGTGTTCCGGCCGATGACGCAGCCGCGCAGGTTGGTCTGCGGCCCGACGTAGACGTTGTCGTGCACGACGGCCTTGTGGAGGAACGCCCCGGACTTCACGATGACGTTGGAGCCGATGACGGTGTGCTCACGGACCTCGGTGCCGGACTCCACCTTGGCGTAGTCACCGATGTAGAGCGGGCCGCGCAGCACCGCCTCGGGGTGCACCTCGGCGCCCTCGGCGACCCAGACCCCGGGGGAGATCTCGAACCCGTCGATCTCGACGTCGACGTGCCCCTCCAGGACGTCCGCCTGGGCCTTCACGTAGCTCTCGTGCGTGCCCACGTCCTCCCAGTAGCCCTCGGCCACGTAGCCGAAGATCGGCTTGCCGTCCTTCATCAGCTGCGGGAAGACGTCGCCCGACCAGTCGACGGAGGTGTCGGCCTCCACGTAGTCGAAGACCTCGGGCTCCATGACGTAAATACCGGTGTTCACGGTGTCGGAGAAGACCTGACCCCAGGTCGGTTTCTCCAGGAACCGCTCGACGCGGCCCTCCTCGTCAACGATCGTGATGCCGAATTCCAGCGGATTGGGCACCCTCGTCAGGCAGACGGTGACCAGCCCGCCCTTTTCCTTGTGGAAACGCACGAGATCGGTGAGGTCGAAATCGGTGAGGGCGTCACCGGAAATCACCAGGAACGAATCGTCCTTGAGGGCGTCCTCGGCGTTCTTGACGCTCCCCGCGGTGCCGAGCGGTTTCTCCTCGTGCGCGTACGACAACTCCATACCGAGTTCGTCGCCGTCGCCGAAGTAATTCTTCACCAGCGAGGCGAGGAACTGCACGGTCACCACGGTCTCGTTCAGACCGTGCCGCTTGAGCAGGCGCAGGACGTGCTCCATGATCGGCCGGTTGACGACCGGGAGGAGCGGCTTGGGCATGGTTGAGGTCATGGGGCGAAGGCGGGTGCCCTCACCCCCGGCCATCACGACTGCCTTCATCTCGGGGAGTCCTCCTCGCACAGACGGCGGTGTGCCGACCTGACCCGTGCGGGACGGCCCGCTGGACCACGCGCCTCATCGCGCGTCCGCCCGCCTCCGGAGGCTCCGGCCGCCGTACGGCATACCGGGCCGAGCGGGCTAGTCGGCCGTGGCGGGCGGCCCGACCAGCCGGCGCACCTGCACCACGTAAAGGATTCCTGCCCACCAGTAGAGCGTTGTACCCCATCCCGCGAAAGCCCATCCGAAAACAGCAGCGAGCGTATGGATCCATCCGGACCCGACACTGAGAAGGAGCAACGGGAACGCGTACATCAGATTGAATGTGGCCGCCTTGCCGATGAAGTTCACCTGCGGCGGTCCGTAACCGTGACGTCGCAGCACGAGGATCATGACTCCGAGCATCAGTTCCCGCAGCACCAGGATGCCGGTGAGCCACCACGGCAGGATCTCCCGCCAGGTGAGGCCGACCAGGGTGCAGACGATGTAGAGCCGGTCCGCGGCCGGATCGAGCACCTTGCCGAGCTTGCTGATCTGGTTCCAGCGCCGGGCGAGCTTGCCGTCGAGATAGTCAGTGATACCGCTGAGCGCCAGGAGCAGCAGCGCCCAGCCGTCACAATTCGGCCCGCCGAACTCGGGCAGGAGGATCAGCCACAGGAACACCGGTACGCCGACCAGCCGCGCCATGCTGAGAATGTTCGGGATGGTGAGGACCCGGTCCGTCTGGACCCGTGTCTCCTGGACCTCCACCCGGGGTCCCTCCTGTACGTGCTGTTCCCGCCGCCGACAATGCCTCCCGACCCTACAAGGACACCGGCCCCACCGGGTACATCGGGGCGGCCCGTACCCGGCCTGCGGGCGCCCGGCCGGCGATCCCCGCGGGTGCGGGATTTTCACTCAACGCCAAAAAAGACCGTCGGTCCCGAGTCGTGACGACTCGGGACCGACGGCCCAATGATTGTTCGGCGGCGTCCT
>CAVQCY010000007.1:0-688864 GCA_963711125.1 uncultured Actinomycetota bacterium | reverse complement strand
CTGCGACGACGTCGAAGCCGCGCTGGACGAGGACAACGCCGACACGGCAGCTGCCGAGCCGCATACCGACCCCGTTGGCCCGCAAGCGGATCTGCCCACCCCGCCGGACCTGCGGCACGCCGCGCAGAACGACCGCCGCCGCTATCGGCGCTGGGTCGACCGCCTGGTCGAGCGGGCTCCGGAACACGGCCCTGTCGTACGTATGCTCATCGTCCGGCTCGTCTTGTGGACCGTGGCGGCCGGAGCCTGGCCCTCCACAGACACCAGCTGGCTGCGGCGGCTCTCCGACGCCGTGCGGGAGTTGGCCCGGATCGATCTCCCACCACAGGTTGAGTCCCAGGCCGGCAGCCTCGCCGCGGTGGCGACGGCGGTACTGCGAAGCCAAGCCTCGCGGTACGAGGTCACCCCCGAGACCCATCTGTTCAACGTCACTTCCGCGGCCGTGGCTTCCTCTGCTTCCTGCGGCCGACCCCGGCGGCATCCACGAGTACGCAGCCCTGCTCGACGGCGCCTTCGGAACCACCGTCGACCCGGCCGTGTGCTGGACATCGCGGCGGAGGTGGTGCAGGAATCCTGTCGCCGGCACACGTGGGCTGTCCAGCCCCAGGGGACGCGGCATCCACCGGCATGGGAAGCGACTGCTCCACCTGGCCGGCAGCTTCGGTAACCCCGCACTGGTAGCTCTCGAAGCCGTCGGCGCCGCCGAAAGCGCGTCCCTGGTAGGTGCCTCGGCCGGAGGCCCCCGCGATGCCTGGGCCCTGATCCTCTGGCACCGCCCCGACCTCGTCGTCGTCGAGTCACGCTCCAACCTGCCGCTGTGGCGGCACTACCAGCTGGGCGGCCTGGTCGGCCCGAAGGCGCTTGCCGCACAACGCGGCTTCGACTCGGCCTACTCAATACCGCATGGTCCCCGCAACCGCCCCTTCGACCTGGCGCGACGGCTGCTGGCGGATCTGGATCTGTCCGCCCCCGAGCCCCCGGCGCGCTGCGTCGAGTAGTCGGACCCCTCGCGAACCAGGCCGCCGCGGAAGACGCCCTGCAGCAAGCTGTAGTCGGCCCGCACACCGCGTTGGTCCGCCATCCGGGTTGGAGGTCGGAGCACCCTGCGACGAGGCGTACCTTCCCGAGTGAGTGATCGTCTCTCCCCGAAGATCCTGGCGCCGTGGTGCCGGAAGTTCTCCGAAGATCAGCGAGGTGCTGCCGCTGCTCCGTCTCCACGGCCGCCGACGGCGCGGGATGCGCGACCCGGTGCTCGTGGTCGGCGACGGTGCGATGGGCCTGTGGAGGGCGCCGGCGGCGGTGTTTCCGCAGACCAGGCGCAGAAGGTGCTGGGTTCACAAAACAAGGAACGTCTCGAACGCGCTGCCGAAGTCCGCGCAGCCCGGCGCGAAGAAGGCTCTGCGGGAGATCTCTGGTCAGATGCGGCAGGAACCGTCACGGCCGACGGCCCCGTGGAAGCGGACGTATCGCCGCATGCAAGTGCTCACACAGGGACGTAAACAAAGAAAGGCGATCGCATCATAGCCAAAATACGTCAATGAGATAAAAGGGTCATCGCCTGTCCTTAGGGTGCTGCGTGGCACGTTTCGTCGGCGCACGTCCACCCGAGACAAAGGTGAGCACTCCGTGGCCAGATCGCCCAGAACCGCCTTCGTTCCGCCCTTCCCCAGACGCACCGGCCGCGTCCGCACCGACAGCCTGCGCAGGACGGCCGTCGCCATGAGCGCCGCTCTGCTCGCCGTCGCGGCCGGCCCGGTCGCCGGTGCCGCCGTCCCGGCCGCCGCGCCGCAGCACGCCGCCCACGCCGGACCCCGGTCCACCGCTGACGGCTCGACCCTCACCAAAACCGTTCGCGACGTCACCTCGGCCGGCCGGACGACGGCCGATCACGGCGACACCCTGGGCTGGTCCGTCGCCTACCACGACGCCGGTGCCGGGGGGCCGGCCCCGGCCACCGTCACCGACGCCGTCACCGCGGGCCAGAGCTACGTCCCCGGATCGCTGTCGACCCCGCCGGGCTGGACGCCGTCGTGGTCCACCGACGGCACCACGTTCACCGCCACCGACCCGGGCGGCGCGACCACCGCCGTGCGGGCCACGAACCCCGCCGTGAGCGGAGCAGGCACCGGCGTCGGCGCCGACCTGCTGCCGCCCGTGCAGTCCGGCAGCCGCTCCACCGGCGGCGACGGCTTCACGCCGGTGCTCCACCACGCCGCCTCGGGCGACGTGGAAGCCTGGAACATCTACCACCACACCGGACAGCCGGCCCGGCTCGTCGTCTGCAACGACCTGTCCAGCGGCCGGCCCTGTGCCGGTGGCCCCTGGCCGCGTCCGCTCAACACCACCGCCGGACCGCTGGGCAGCGGCGACACCAGCGACGTCTTCACCACCCTCACCCCGCAGTACGTCCTCGACCCCGCCCGCGCCGGCGTCCTGTACTACCCGGCCGTCACCTCCTCGGCGGTCGGCGTCGGCTGCCTCGACCTCGGCGCCCGCGCCAACTGCGGCTTCACCGCGCTGCTCACCACCGGCACCACGGGGTCCAGCGCCAACGGCCTGGCGGGCCTGGTCCAGCAGGGCGGCGACCTGTACGGCGTGGCCAGCACCGGGCAGGTGCTGTGCATGACCCTCGCCGACCGCGCTCCCTGCGCCGGCCAGCCCTACGCGGCCATCGTGCCGCCCAACCACGACCTGCCCGGCGCCGTCCACTCCCTCTACCAGGGCGCCATGGTCGTCGCCGACGGCAAGGTCTACGCCTCCTCCGCTCCCGAGGCGTCAGGCTCGACCGCACCCGGCACCCCCGCCCTCGGCTGCTACGACCCGGCCACGGGCGGCGTCTGCGCGGGCTGGACCACGCCGCACCCGGCCGGCCCCGACCGGGCCGGCTACACGTACAGCGCGTACGCCGCCTACGACACGTCAGGCCGTGCCGCCGGCGTGTGCACCACGGACACCGAGAGCGCCGGGCCCGCCACCACCTGCTACGCGCTCGACGGCGACACGATGACCGCACCGGCCACCGGACTCGACGCGCTGCCCGGCGCCACCCTGGTCTTCAACCCCGACGTCGTCACCGCCGACGGCGACACCCGCAGTTACTTCGGCGTCTGGGGCGGCCCGCTGCCCGGCGACACCCTCTGCTACAGCTGGACCCACGCACAGCCGTGCGCCGGCTTCCCCGCCGTGGACGGGCATCCGGGAGTCAACGGCGGCGCCACCCGTGACTACGGCTACACCTACGACGACACCACCCGCTGCCTGATCGGCCTCGGTGACGCCGGCGTGCTGTTCTCCCTGGACCCGGCCACCGGCGCCTCGCCCTGCGTGCACAGCGGCGCCTCCGTGACCCTGCGGCCCGCCGACTTCTACTGCGACGGCACCGGAGGCCACGTCAGCGGCTACACCCAGGCACGCCTGGAGGACATCGACCTGACCCACGCGAACCTGGCCGCCTCGACGGTGACGGTCACCGACTCCGCCGGTACCGTGCTGGCCACGCCCGCGCTGCCGGCGAACGGCGTGGTCGACCTGTCCGGCATCTCCGCCACCGGCCATCCGGCCATCACCGTCACCGTGCGGCTCGTGCTGACCAGCACCTCCGACTTCACGGCCGGCCACCCCGGACTGACCGCCGCCTTCCGCGGTGACGACCCGCAGGTCTGCCTGCGCACCACCGTCGCCGCCGATTGCGCGATCAGCACCGTCCACGACACGGCCACCGGCAACGACGCCACCGGTGACCTCACCTCCAACGCCGTCTCCGTGCCGGTGGCCCCGGGCAACGCGTGCCAACCCCACGTCACGGTGAACAAGCAGATCTGCACCGTCGCCTCGGCCGACGCCTGCGGTCCCGGCGGCTCGGCCCCCTGGGCCAAGTCCAGCCCCGTGGGCCTGCTGAGGCTGCTCGGCACGGCCCACTGGCGCATCACGGTCACCAACACCGGCCCGGTCGGCGCGGCCGGCGTCACCGTCAACGACCGCACCACCCCCGCCTGCCGCAACGCCGCGGGCACCTTCACCCTCGCCGCCGGTGCGAGCCGGCAGGTCTACTGCTCCTCCTTCCTGCTCGCGCTGCCCGTCGTGAACACCGCCAGCGCCACCTACACCCCGGTCAACGCCCCGCACGGCACCGCGCCGACCACGTCCCCGTCGTCCTCCGCCACCGCCTGCTCCCTGCTGTGCGGACTCGCCGTCCGGACCACGACGGCACGCCACGCCTGACCGGAACCCCGCACGACGCGGGCCCCGGCGCGTTCGCCGGGGCCCGCGCCACCCCGCCTCCGGCCGCCGTCTCCCCGCGTCGTCCACCGGGGCCCGACGGGGAACGGCGGCCCGCCCGCTGCCGCGCCGGGGTGGACCGTGCGTACCGGTCGCGGGAGGCGGGTACGACGTTCCGTGCCGATCGCCGCGGGAGCGGCCGGGGAACGAAGGGTGTCGGACGTGTTGCGAAAGCTTCAGGCGGTCGCGCTGGACTGTGCCGATCCGGTACGGCTGGCGCGCTTCTACGCGGACCTGCTCGGCGGGCAGGTGGTCGCGGACGCGGAGGACCCCGGCTGGATCGAGGTGCGCGGGTTCGAGGGAACGCCGCTGGCCTGCCAGCGGGTGGACGGGTACCGGCCCCCCGAGTGGCCCGGCCAGGAGCATCCGCAGCAGATGCACCTGGACTTCGACGTCGACGACCTCGACGGGGAGGAACAGCGGGTGCTCGCCCTCGGCGCGACCGTGCTGGAGCGCACCGACCAGCTCCGCCCGGGGACGAACTGGCGGGTCTACGCCGACCCGGCGGGCCACCCGTTCTGCCTCTGCCGGCACTGAGCCGGCGCCCCGCCGGCGTGCGGGGCGGTTCCTTGGCGGGACGCCGGACAGCAGGGTGCAGCGCGGCACGTCCGCGACCAGCTGCCGGGCGATGATGTCCTCCAGCAGCTCCCGCACGTGGGCCACCGTGGCGTCCCGGTCGTCGGTGTGCTCGCCGGCCTCCAACGACCAGTAGCGGCTCTCCCGCAGCCCGGCCGCGTCCACCACGGCGACGTGACCGGGGCGCAGCTCCCGCATGCCCGACCAGACGGCGTTCCCGGGGGTCTTGGCGAACGAGAACATCTCCCGCAGCCCGTCAAGCCCGACGACCGGCGCGCACAGCGGGTTGGCGAGGATCGCCTTCGGCTCCGAGCCGAACAGGACGCCGTCCTCGGTCTCCACGGTCATCGGCTGCGCCCCGCCGGGCAGGTCGATGACGGCGAGCCTGCGATGGCCCAGCGCGGCGTGCCGGGCCGTCCACACCCCGCGCGCGTCGGGCCCCCGGCAGGACATCGTCTCCGTCACGGCGTCCAGCACCGGTACGTGCTCCGTCAGGTTGCGGCGGTACGCCACCCAGCCCGTGATGCCACACACATGCGAGAACGATGATTGCAGCCACCATGCGACGCGTGGTGAACAACTGGCCACACCACCTCGCCGCCTGACGGAACGTGAGGTCCAGGTGCGGCGCCTCGATGAGGAGGTCCGGGTGGACGGGGGCGGTAACCGGGCCGGAGCCGTGGCCGCGGCCGGGTTCACCGGCGGGTACGTGTGCGACGCCCCGGGGCTCAGTTCCGTTGTGTACGCCCGCGCGCGGGCCGCCGGCCGGGTTCCCCGGATGAGGGGCGCCCGGCCGCCGGCGCCGGGGTCAGTACCGGATCGCCCCGCCCGTGGCGTGCGCGGCGGGCAGGCGGACGCCGTTGAAGCCCGGCGTCATGGTGAAGGAGCCGCCGCTCAGGGCCGAAGGGCCGTAGCCGCCGGAGACCAGGGCGTCGGGGGCGTAGGCCGAGAAGTTCCTCCCGTTCACCGTGACGCCGGTGAAGCTCAGCTTCGAGAACGAGGGGTAGCTGGAGGTCGGCGACTCGATGACCGCCTCGGCGGTGGCGTTCATCGAGCTGCTGAGGGTCTTGTTGACCTGCCGCGTCCAGCCCTTGGTGGTGTCGCTGATGGTCAGCGTGTACGCGTGGGCGCTGGTGGCGACGACGGACGCGGTGAAACTGTCGCCCTGCGAGACGGCGTTGCTGAAGTACACGGGCGCTGCGGGGTACATCTCGTACCACGCGGACAGCACCGGGCGGCCGCTGGAGCAGTCGGTCTGGACGCCGGTCTGCTCCACGGTGTTGGTGCCGTAGCCGTCGATGCCGACCCAGGGGGCGAACAGGTCGTTGGACGTGCGGCAGGTGACGGTGGGTTCGGTCCACGACCCGCTGATCGAGGTGAACGCCCCCTTGGTGCCCGAGACCGCGTAGCCGCCCCAGATGCTGTCGGCGTAGTGCGTGCCGTGGGCCTGCGGGCCGAAGGCGACGCCGGCGGCGGCCGACGTGCCGGCGCCCGCCGGAACGAGCGCGGCCGCCAGCAGCAGGCCGGCCGTCGCGACACCGCCTTTGTGGAACCTGCGTCTGGCGCCGGAGTTGGTACCCATGCGTGTGCCTCCTGCTGGATGCGGGGGATGTGACGGGTGGCCGGCCGGACCGGGAACATCCTCCGCACCCCCCTGGCCGCCCCTCAAGGCAACGGCCCGCCCGTGAACCCGCCATGGCGGAAACCGGACATGCCCACCCCAATCGGCCGCGCGCGGTGCGGCCGCCGCCCCGGCCGCCCTGAACGGCCCTTTCGGCGCTGGGCGTTCCCCTCCGTGCCCGGCCCGGGCACGGTCCGCCCTCCCCGGGCGCGACCACCTTCCGGTATGCGGCTGTTGACATCTCGCGTCCGGTACGCACCGCAGCCCGCGCCTGCGGGCCTGGCGCGGTCCCGGCGGTGTGCGCCAGGTCGCGCGAGGCGCGTTCGAACAGCTCGGCGTGGTCGGTCTCCGGCGCGGGCATGGGCGCCGCCTCCCGGGACGCCGGACCGGCTGACCCCGCCCGGTCGTGGGCCGCCGCGTCGGCACCCGGCGGCCGCAGGCGGCGTCGCCGGCCGCCGGGTACCGGACCCCCGATCCCCTCCACCGGGCGGCGTGCGGCGCGGACCCGTCACGGGCGGGCTGCGGGAACGGCTTCCGGCCGGGCGGCGGGGCGGTCCGGGTGGGGCCCGCGCTGGTAGGGTCGGGGCAGCGTTCGCAGACCGCCTGGGCCCGTGCCGGAGAGGGTACGGGCCCGGATCCGTTCAGGGCCGGACCGAGGAAGGACCCCCCATGCAGGCGAAGCAGCCGGCCTCCGGCCGCTCCGGTTCCGGCAGGCCCGGCCAGGTGAGGGCCCCGCACGGCGAGCTCGCGGTGCCGGGGACGGCGGTGCCCGGCCTCCCGCCGGCCGGGTCCTTCGCGGAGCTGGACCTGCCGGACGGGCTGACGGGGGTGCTGGCGGCGCTCGGAGTGCGCGAACCCTTCCCGATCCAGGCGGCCACCCTGCCGAGCGCGCTGGCCGGCCGGGACATCCTCGGCCGCGCGCGGACCGGCTCGGGAAAGACCCTGGCCTTCGGGCTCGCGCTGCTCGCCCGTACGGCGGGCCGGCGTGCCGAACCGAAACGCCCCCTCGCGCTGGTCCTGGTACCGACGAGGGAACTCGCGCAGCAGGTGAGCGAGGCACTGGCCCCCTACGCGGAGGCGCTCGGGCTGCGCTCGGCGACCGTGGTCGGCGGGCTGGCGATCGGCCGTCAGGCGGCGGCGCTCCGGGAGGGCGCCGAGCTCGTGGTGGCGACCCCGGGACGGCTGGCCGACCTCCTCGCCCGCCGGGACTGCCACCTGGACCGGGTGCGGATCACGGTGCTGGACGAGGCGGACCAGATGTGCGACATGGGTTTCCTGCCGCAGGTCTCGCAGACCCTGGACGGGACGCCCCCCGGCGGTCAGCGGATGCTGTTCTCCGCGACGCTCGACCGCAACGTCGACGAACTGGTCAGGCGCTACCTGAGCGAGCCGGTGTTCGCCTCCGTGGACCGGGCGCGGGGCTCGGTCACGTCGATGGAGCACCACGTGCTGAACGTCCATCCCGCCGACAAGTACGCGACCGCCACCGAGATCGCGGCCCGGGACGGGCGGGTGCTGATGTTCCTGGACACCAAGCACGGTGTGGACCAGTTCACCCGCCACCTGCGCACCAGCGGCATCCAGGCGGGCGCTCTGCACAGCGGGAAGTCGCAGCCGCAGCGCACGCACACCCTGGCCCGGTTCAAGGACGGCGGGATCACGGTGCTGGTGGCCACCAACGTCGCCGCCCGCGGCATCCACATCGAGCACCTGGACCTCGTCGTCAACGTGGATCCGCCCTCCGACCCCAAGGACTACCTCCACCGCGGCGGGCGCACCGCGCGGGCCGGGGAGTCCGGCAGCGTGGTCACCCTCGTCACGCCGGGCCAGCGCCGGGACGTGAACCGGATGCTGTCGGACGCCGGGATCCGGCCCACCGTCACCCAGGTGCGCTCCGGCGAGGAGAGCCTGACCGCCATCACCGGCGCGAAGCGCCCGCCGGTGCAGGACACGGCGAAGGCCGGCAACGCGGCGTTCCGGGGCCTCGGCACCCGCACGGGCCGTCCGCCGAAGGAATCCCGCAAGGCCGCGGAGGCGCGCGCGATGGCGGAGGCCCGCAGGGCCGCCCGGGTGCGCAAGGCCCACTGATCGGGCCGGACGGGCCGCCGGGGTCGCGATACACAGGGAGGCGCCCGGTGCCTCCCGTCTGATGGAGCGTCAAGGAGTGCCGATGGCGAACAGGGTCCATCAACCGCGTGAGGACGAGGAGTTCGCGTTCATCCTGGCGAGGGCCGAGGCCCCGGTGCTCGCGTACTTCCACGGGGTGTGGCCCAAGGCGGCGGCGGCCTGCAAGGCGATGGACCCCCTGGTGAGTGAGGTGGCCGGCGCCTACCAGGGCCGGCTGATCGTCGTGCGCGCCGACATCGCCCGCTGCCCCGGCCCGGTACGGCGGTACGGCGTCACCAGCGCGCCCTCTCTCGTACTGATCGATTCCGGCGGGGCGACGGCGGCCGTGAGCGGTCCGATGTCCCTGAGCGCGCTGCGGGAGTTCGTGGACACGCGTCTGTGAACGGGCCGCGCGCTCGGGGCCGCGCCTGCGGCGGACCGCTCCCACCGCATCGCCGGCGGCCGCTCACACGAGACGGCGCGGCCCTTCCCGCGCGCCGGCGGACCCCGTACCGCCGCAGGTGGGGAGTTCTTACGGATCACTGACACGTCGGCCGGGTCGGGGACACAGCCGCCGGGGAACCGTAGCGTCCGGGACATGCTTGTACTGGTCACCGGCGGTGCCGGTTTCATCGGATCGCGGATCACCGGCGGACTCCTCGCGGCGGGCCACGGGGTCCGCGTCCTCGACGCCCTGCTTCCCGCGGCCCACCGTGTCGACCCCGGGCCCCCGCCCGCCGGAGCCGAATTCGTCCGCGCCGACGTCCGGGACCGGGAAGCGGTCGACCGGGCGCTGAACGGCGTGGACGCGGTCTGCCACCAGGCCGCGATGGTCGGCCTCGGCAAGGACTTCGCCGACGCGCCCGACTACGTGGGATGCAACGACCTCGGCACCGCGGTGCTGCTGGCCGCCATGGCCGCGCGCCGCGTCGGACGGCTGGTGCTCGCCGGGTCGATGGTCGTCTACGGCGAGGGCCGCTACACCTGCGACCGGCACGGAACCGTCCGCCCCGGCCCGCGTGAACCCGCGGCGCTGGCGGCCGGCCGCTTCGAACCGCCCTGCCCGGTGTGCGGCGCGGACCTGCGGCCCGGCCTGGTCACCGAGGACGCCCCCGCCGACCCGCGCAACGTCTACGCGGCGACGAAACTCGCCCAGGAACACCTGGCCGCCGCCTGGGCCCGCGCGACCGGCGGCACCGCCACGTCGCTGCGCTACCACAACGTCTACGGCCCCGGCATGCCGCGCGACACCCCGTACGCCGGCGTCGCCTCGCTGTTCCGCTCGGCCCTGGAACGCGGCGAGGCACCCCGGGTGTTCGAGGACGGCGGTCAGCGGCGCGACTTCGTCCACGTCGCGGACGTGGCCGGCGCCAACCTCGCCGCGCTCGCCGCACCGGGGTCGCCGGGGGCGTCGCGCGCCTACAACGTCGGCAGCGGAACCCCGCACACGATCGGCGAGGCGGCGACCGAACTCGCCGCCCTGCGTGGCGGCCCCGAGCCGGTCGTCACCGGCGACTACCGGCTCGGCGACGTCCGGCACGTCACCGCCTCCTCCGCCGCGATCCGGGCCGACCTCGGCTGGAGCGCGCGGATCGGATTCGCCGAGGGCATGGCCGAGTTCGCCACCGCGCCGCTGCGCGCGACCGGGCCTCGGGAGCGGGTCGCGTGAACGGGGCCCCCCGACCGCCGCACGCCGACGTCGTGTTGCCGTGCCTGAACGAGGCCGGCGCGCTGCCGTGGGTCCTGGAGCGCGTCCCGCCGGGCTGGCGGGCGATCGTCGTCGACAACGGGTCGACCGACGGCTCGGCCGAACTCGCCGCCTCCCTGGGCGCGTTGGTCGTCACCGAACCCCGGCGCGGCTTCGGGGCGGCCTGCCACGCGGGCCTGACGGCGGCCACCGCGCCGGTCGTCGCCTTCTGCGACTGCGACGCCTCCCTCGACCCGGCGCTGCTGCCCCGGATCGCGGCACCCGTCGTCGACGGCGGCGCCGACCTCGTGCTCGGCCGCCGCCGACCCGTCACGTTCGGCGCCCAGCCGCCGCACGCCCGCCTCGCCAACCTCGAACTCGCCCGTCTCGTGCGCCGCCGCACCGGACTGCGGCTGCGCGACCTCGGGCCGATGCGCGCCGCCCGCCGCGAGGCCCTGCTCGGCCTCGGCCTGACCGACCGACGCTCCGGGTACCCCCTGCAGATGGTGGTCGCCGCCGCCGACGCGGGCTGGCGGGTGCGCGAACTCCCCGTCCCGTACGCGCCGCGCACGGGGAGGTCCAAGGTCACCGGCACCTGGCGCGGCACCTGGCACGCGGTGCGCGACATGCGCGCGGTGCTCGCCGCGCCGCCCCGGGAAGCCGCACCGCCCCGGACAGAGGCGCCGCCCCGAACCACCGCGCCGCCCCGGAAAGCCGCGCCGTGAGAACCGCGCAGCCCGCCGTCCGGCCCCCGAACCCGTTACGCCGCAAGGAACCCGCCACCCCGTGAGCACCACAAACCCCGTCACCCTCCTGGTCATCGCCAAGGAGCCGCTGCCCGGCCGGGTCAAGACCCGGCTGACACCGCCGTTCAGCCCTGAGGCCGCCGCGGCGCTGGCCGCCGCGGCGCTCGGCGACACCCTGCGGACCCTGTCCCGCCTCCCGGCCCGGCGCCGCGTCGTCGTGCTCGACGGCGCACCCGGCCGGTGGCTGCCGTCCGGCTGGTCGGTCGTGCCGCAGTCCTCCGGCGGACTCGACGAGCGTCTCGCCGCCGCCTTCGCCGCCCACGCCGGGGGGCCGGCGCTGCTCGTCGGCATGGACACCCCGCAGCTGACGCCCGCCGACCTCGCACCCGCGGCCGGCCCGTCCGCCTGGCGCGAGCACGACGCCTGGCTCGGCCGCGCCGAGGACGGCGGCTTCTGGGCCCTGGCGCTGGCCGCCCCCGACCCGGACCTGCTGCTCGGCATACCGATGTCCACCGCGCACACCGGCGAGGCGCAACTGCGGCGGCTGACCGGTGCGGGACTGCGGGTCGGGACGCTGCCGTGCCTGCGGGACGTGGACACCGCCCGCGACGCCGCCGAGGTCGCCGCGCTCGCCCCGGACACCGCCTTCGCCGCCGAACACGCCCGCGCGGTGCGGGGGAGCGTGCGCACGTGACGACCGGAACGACCGCGTCCCGCGTGCCGCCGCGCGCCTGGATCGACGACCCGTACGCCCGGGCCGTGCGGGCCGGACGGGGCCCGCTCTTCCTGCGCCGGACCGACGGCTGGATGCTCCCGCTGGACGTGGAACGCTGGTGCGCGCCCCCCGACGACGCCGACCGGTCGCTGCTGGCCCGGTGCGCCGGTCCGGTCCTCGACGTCGGCTGCGGACCCGGCCGGCTGATCGCCGCGCTCTCCGCACGCGGTGTGCCGGCCCTCGGCGTCGACCTCAGCCCGGCCGCCGTCCGCCGCACCCGCCGCAGCGGCGGACACGTGCTGCGCCGTTCGGTCTTCGACCGGCTGCCCAGCGAGGGCGGCTGGATGACGGTGCTGCTGGCCGACGGCAACGTCGGCATCGGCGGAGACCCCGGCGCCCTGCTCGCCCGGATCGCCCAACTCGTCGCCCCCGTAGGCCGGTTGCTGGTGGAGGCGGCGGCGCAGGAGGTCGACGAGCGCCTGACGGTACGGGTGGAGGACGCCGACGGGCGGCACGGTGCCGCGTTCCCCTGGGCACGGCTCGGCGCCGGTGCCCTCCAGACCGTCGCGACCCGCGCGGGCTGGCTGCCCGGGGAACGCTGGACGGTGGACGGCCGCCCCTTCGGGGAGTTCCACCGCCCGGCTCCGTAGGGTTCGCGCTCCCCGGGGGCCGGGTGTGCGGAACGGGTCTCACCACGCCGTCAGCAGAAGGTGGTTGACGAGCAGCGCGATCACCGCCTGCGCCGCCGGCCACCCCCGGCGGTCGCGGCCGGGCAGGAGCACGGCGGCGGCCGGCAGCCAGAGGGTGAACGGCAGCCAGATCCGCTCGGTCTCCGCCTTGCTCATCCCCGAGAGGTCGGCGGCGAGGACCGCCAGCAGGAAGCCGCAGGCCAGGACCGCGACGGCGAACGGGCGCCGGTCCCGCCCCCGCCGCAGGTCCCGCACGGCCCCCGGCGCCGACCCGAGCGCGCGGCGCAGCCCCGCCACCGCGGCCGGGCCGGCCGCGACGACGACCGTGGCCAGGTCACCGAAGAACCAGTAGCCGTAGGGGCGCACCCCGCCCCAGCCCTGGTAGTACCGCACACGCAGCAACTGGTACCCCTGCCACCAGTCGAACCCGGCCGCCGTGAAGGCGGCGGCCACGACGGCGGCGCCGGCCAGGACGTACGGCAGCGGACGCACCGAGCGGGCACACAGCAGGACCGCCGCCGCGGGGAGCACCAGCAGCACCATCCCGTACGACACGTACACCGACGCGCCCAGGAGCAGGCCGCTGCCGAGCCCGGCGGCCGCCGAGGCCGCGCGGGAGGTCCGGGTGGCCGCGACGGCGAGCAGGGCGACCGCCCAGCCGGCCACCGCAGCGAACCAGCCGTCCCCCGACACCCCCACCCACACCGCGCCCGGCGCCAGGACCAGGAACGGCGCGGCGGCCCGGGCCCGTTCCGCACCGGCGAGCAGGCGCAGCGTCAGCAGTGCGGCGGCCACCACCGAGGTGCCCGCCGTGATGACGAGGACCGCGCCGGCGACCGGACCGCCCAGGCCGACGCGGTCCAGCCCCACGAAGGTGAGTTCCGCGCCGGGGGGATGGCCGGCTATCTGGACGGCCCAGTTGTGCGGCGCGTGCAGCAGGATGTGCGCGGTGAACGTCCTTACCGCCGGGCCCGGGTGCGCGAACCGCGACAACTGCGTCAGGTACTCGCCGTGCGCCGTCAGCCGGCCCGCGACGCCCTGCCGCCAGCCGTCGACCAGCGCCAGCGACCAGGTCCAGGCCATCGCCGCCGCCCAGGCCGCCACCGGCAGCGCCCGGTGCCCGAGCCGTGCCGCCACCGCGGGGCCGTACGCCACGACCAGCACGGCGACGAGCACCGCGAACGGTGTCCCCGGGCCGGCGTGCGGCATCCAGCGGGCCTCCAGCGGGGGGAACGGCGACCGCAGGGCGGGACCGCCGCGCTGGAGGTACGCCCCGGCGCCGGCCACGACGAGGAACAGCGCGACGGCGAGGACGGCGGTCCGCAGGTCCCACCGCCGGGACCTCGTGGCACCGGTGGCGGCCGGGGAGTCTGCGGGGTCGTCCGGTGCCGGGGCCGCCGGACGGCGGAACGTCGGAGGAGGTCTCACCCCGCGAACCCTAGGCCGGACCGGAACGCGGCAGCCGGTGCCCGCCCCGGACGTCAGAGATCCGTTAGGAGTTGGAACGTCCCGCGCCGGGCCGGCGGACCCTAGGGTCGGCTGCCATGAGGTTCCCCCCGCGTCCCGCCCCCGGCAGGTTCCGCAGCCCGTTCCGCAGCCCGCTGCGCGGTCCCTGGCTGACCTCGGTCCTCGGCATGGTCCTGCTCGCCGGCCTGCCGCTGCTGTTCGTGACGGGCCTGCTGTCGTACGCGGCCTACAACCCGGACCTGTCGCACGTCAACGACCAGACCCCCGGCAAGGGCCTGCTCGGCCTCTACCTCTTCCCGTGGCCGACCCACCCGTACTGGCTGTACCGGCTCACGCAGGGGGCGCACGTCACCCTCGGGATCACCCTGGTGCCGATCCTGCTGGCCAAGCTCTGGTCGGTGGTGCCGAAGCTGTTCACGCTGCCGCCGGTCCGGTCGGTGGGGCACGCGCTGGAACGCCTCTCGCTGCTGATGCTGGTCGGCGGCGGTCTGTTCGAGTTCGCGACCGGTGTGCTCAACGTCCAGCTCGACTACCTGTTCCCCGGATCGTTCTACACCCTGCACTTCTACGGCGCCTGGGTCTTCACGGGCGCCCTGTCCGCCCACGTGGCGCTGCGGATGCCGCAGGCGGTGCGGGCGCTGCGCAGCCGGGACTTCCGCGCCGAACTGCGCACACCGACCCGCCGTACCCGCCCCGAACCCCCCGACGGCACCGGCCTGGTGGCCACCGACCCGGCGCAGCCGACGATGTCGCGGCGCGGCGCGCTCGGGCTCGCCGGCCTCGGTTCGCTCGTCCTGTTCGCCCTGACCGCCGGCCAGAGCATCGGCGGCCGCCTGCGGAGCACCGCCCTGCTCGCCCCCCACGGCCGCGACACCGGAGGCGGCCCGGGCGGGTTCCCCGTCAACAAGACGGCGCTCAAGGCGCACGTACGCCCCGAGGAGACCGGGGAGAACTGGCGGCTGACCGTCCGCGGCAACGGCCGTACCGTCCACCTCACCCTCGGCCGGCTCCAGCGGCTCGCCCGGCACACCAGTTCCCTGCCCATCGCCTGCGTCGAGGGCTGGTCGACGGAGAACCAGCACTGGGAGGGCGTCCGGCTGCGTGACCTGGCCGCCCTCGTCGGCCACGACGCCGATCCTCCCGGCGTCTTCGTCGAATCCGTGCAGCTCGCGGGCTCCTTCCGGGCCGTCGCCCTGCGCGCCAACCAGGTCCGCGACCCCCGTTCCCTGCTCGCCCTCGGCGTCAACGGCGCCCCGCTCACCGCCGACCACGGCTACCCCGCGCGGATCATCGTGCCGAACGCGCCCGGGGTGATGAACACCAAATGGGTACGCCAACTCACCTTCGGCGCACACGACTTCGAGGGGCGGACATGAAACGGCTGTTCCGCGCGGTCTACGGCGAACCACTCCGGCACCTGGCGGTCCTGCTGCCGTCCTTCGCCGTCTGCGGCTACGCGCTCGTCCGGCTGCTCCGCACCGACTGGCCGGCCGTCGCCACCTGGGTCGCCGGCTCCGCGATCCTCCACGACCTCCTCGTCGTCCCGCTCTACGGCGGCGCCGACCGGTTGCTGACCCGTGCGGCGGCCGGCCGGACACCGCACCTGGTCAACCACCTGAGAGTGCCGGCGGTCCTCTCGCTGCTGACCCTGCTCGTGTACTGGCCGCTGATCACGCGGGACGCCGGCGTGAACTACCGGCGTGCCACCGGCCTCGACGCCGGTGTGTTCCTTCCGCGCTGGGTGATGCTCACCGCCGTGTTCTTCGCCCTGTCCGGCATCCTGCTCGGCGTGCGCGGCCGCCGGCGTCCTGCTGGGCGCCGGCGGTCCCGCGTCCGCCCCGAACCGGACACATCTCGCGAATGACGGACTCCTCCCGCGGTGCCCGTGCCGCGGCACCTGAACGACGCGTCAGGCACGGCTCCCGTCACCGCGGTCGCCCCCGCCGGGCTGTCCCTCCAGCACGTACGCCTGACGGCCGACGCCGCCCGGCAGCAGCCCGGCCGGGTGGAACTGGCCGGGCCCTTCCGGGGAGCGGTGCGCGCGGAGACCGGCCGGACCCGCCAGCGTCCCGGGCGCGGGGGAGAGCCCTGGGGTGCGGGGCCCTCAACCGGTTCGGTGCCGTGGCCCCTTGGGGAGAGGACCGTCCCCGGGGCCGGACCCGCCATCGGGGTGAATCCGGGCTCCGCCCCGGGCCCGGGACGCCCGGCGGGACCTTCCCGTGGACGAAACTTGCGGGGCGCGGCGGTCCGGTGGAGCGGCATCGGCGGGCGATCCGGCGGAGCCCCCGCTCCGAATCACCGATGTACGGCGACTCGTACAGCGGGTGTGACCGGGCAGAGGAGTGTCATGTACGACACATTTCGCACATCAGGTGATGCCATGTCCGGTCACGACGTCCTCCGGCGCCCGCCAACCGCGGGCGGCGCGGTGACGACGGTGGACGTCGTCCTGCCGTGCCTGGACGAGGCCGCGGCGCTGCCCTGGGTGCTGGAGCGGATGCCCGGCGGGTTCCGGCCGGTCGTGGTCGACAACGGCTCACGGGACGGCTCGGCGCGGCTGGCCCGCTCGCTCGGGGCGGCCGTCGTGCACGAGCCCCGCCGCGGTTTCGGGGCCGCCTGCCACGCCGGCCTCCTGGCGGCCCGCGCGGACGTCGTCTGCTTCTGCGACTGCGACGCCTCGCTCGACCCCCAGCAGTTGCCGGAGGTCGTCCGGCCCGTCCTCGACGGCACCGCCGATCTGGTCCTCGGCCGCCGCCGGCCCCTCGCCCGCGGCGCCTGGCCGCTGCCAGCCCGGCTGGCCAACGTCGAACTGGCGCGCAGGATCCGCCGCCGCACCGGGCTGCCGCTGCGCGACCTCGGGCCGATGCGCGCGGCACGCCGGGAGACGCTCATGGCACTCGGCATCGAGGACCGCAGGTCCGGCTATCCGCTGGAGATGCTGCTGCGCGCCGCCGACGCGGGCTGGCGGATCCGCGAGACCGACGTCGGCTACCGCCCCAGGACCGGCCGTTCCAAGGTCACGGGAACCGCCCGGGGAAGCTGCCGGGCCGTGCGGGACATGAGCGCCGTGCTGCGACGGCGCTACCCTGCCGCCCCGCTGCGGGAGGAGACCCGGTGACGCCCCCCTTCCTCACCCTGCTCGTCATCGCCAAGGCACCCGTCCCCGGGCGGGTCAAGACCCGGCTGACCCCGGCGTACACCCCCACGCAGGCGGCCTCGCTGGCCGAGGCTTCCCTGGCCGACACCCTGACGGCGCTCACCGGCGTCCCGGCCCGGCGCCGGGTCGTCGCGCTCGACGGCGTGCCCGGACCGTGGCTGCCACCGTGCTTCGACGTCGTACCCCAGTCCGGCGGCGGCCTCGACGAACGGATCGCCGGCGGGTTCGCCGCCTGCACCGGGCCGACCCTGCTCGTGGGGATGGACACCCCGCAGATCACGCCGCGACTGCTGGCTCCCGTCGCCGGACGTCCCTGGGACGGCGGCGACGCCTGGTTCGGCCCGGCGACCGACGGCGGCTTCTGGGCCCTCGGCCTCGCCGACCCCGATCCGGCACTCCTGCGGGGGGTGCCCATGTCGACGGCGCGCACGGGTCGCCTCCAGCGGCTGCGACTGGAACGGGCCGGCCTGCGGGTGCGTGCCCTGCCCACCCTGACGGACGTCGACACCCCCGAGGACGCCCGCGCGGTCGCCGCCGCGGCCCCCGCCGGCCGCTTCGCCGCACGGCTGACGGCCCTCGCCGCCGACGCCCGGCACCCGGCCCGGCACGCGGCGGCCGGCCGGTGACCGGCACCGGGACGTTCGCACCCCCGACCGCCCCCCACCGCGACGACCTGTACGCCCGCGCCCTGCGCACCGGGAGGGGACCGCTGTTCCTGCGCCACGCGGACGGCAGCCGGCGGCGGCTGCCGATCGAACGCTGGTGCGCGGCCCCGGACGCCCCCGACGAAAGCATGCTGACCCGCTGCCGCGGCGGCGTCGTGGACCTCGGCTGCGGCCCGGGACGCCTGACCATCGCCCTGTCACGCCGTCGCGTGCCCGCCCTCGGCGTCGACTCCTGTCCGCAGGCCGTGGAGCGCACCCGGGCCGGTGGCGGCACCGCGACGTGCCGCTCGGTCTTCGAGCCGCTGCCCCGCGAAGGCGCGTGGGAGACCGTGCTGCTCGCCGACGGCAACCTGGGCATCGGCGGCGACCCGGACCGGCTGCTGCGGCGCTGCCGGCGGATCGCCGCGCCGCACGGCAGGCTGATCGTCGAGGTGGACCCGCTGGAGGTCGAGGAGCGAGGGCCGGTGCGGATGGAGGACTCCCGGGGCCTGACCAGCGGCCCCTTCCTCTGGGGACGCTACGGCCTGCGGGCCGCCACCCGGCTGGCGGCGCGGGCCGGACTCACCGTTCGTGACTCCTGGTCCGTCCACGGCCGCCGCTTCGCCGTCCTGACGCGGTGAGGGCGACGAACGCCCAGCGCGACCCGGCCGCGCACCCCCGGCCCTCACCGCCCCGGGCCGGGTCCTCGCTGCCCGGACGATCCCCCTGGCGTCCCGGGAGCCGGGCGGCGCGCGCGGGCTCCGGCGTGGCGCTGGTCCTGCTGGCGGCGCTGACGGCCCTGGTGTGGTCGACGGTGCACGACACCGCCCTGACGCTCCGCCACACCGGTCCGCTCTACCTGCGCCACGCCGGCGCGTGGCTGCTGTTCGCCGCGGGGGCGTGGCTGGTGCGCCGGCTGCCGGTGCGCAGCGCGGTCCTCCTCGTCGCGGCGGGCGGTGTGCTGTTGCCGCTCGCGGCCCTGGCGGGGCCACCGCAGACCAGCGACGACTCGTACCGCTACGCCTGGGACGGCCGCGTCCAGGCCGCCGGGATCTCCCCGTACCACTACCCGCCGGCCGCGCCGGAGCTGGCGGGACTGCGGGACCCGTGGCTGTTCCCCACCCGCACCGCCTGCTCCGCGTGGGACCTGCACGCCGTCCCGGCCGGGCCGGACAGCGCGCCGGGGTGCACGAGGATCAACCGGCCCCTCGTGCCGACGATCTACCCGCCGGTCGCCCAGGGGTACTTCGCCCTCCTGCACCACCTCGCCCCCGGCGGCGCCCGGCACAAGACGTTCCAGGGGGGAGGCGCGGTGGTGGCCGCCGCGACCACCGGCGCCCTGCTGTGGGCGCTGCGCCGCACGAAGCGCGACCTGCGGCACGCGGTGTTCTGGGCGTGGTGCCCCACAGTGGCGTTCGAGGCGGTGAACAACGCGCACGTCGACACGCTCGGTGTGCTGCTGTCCGTCGTGGGGCTGGCGGTCACCGCCGGACGGAGGTACCCGGCGGGCGGGGCGCTGCTCGGCGCGGCGGTCGCCACCAAGCTGCTGCCCGTGCTGGTCCTGCCCGGTGCGGTGCGCCGGCATCCGGTGCGTGTGGCGGTCGCGGCGGCCGGTGTCTTCGTCCTGAGCTACCTGCCGTACGTGGCGGCGTCCGGGCCACGGGTCATCGGCTACCTGCCGGGATATCTCACGGAGGAGGGCTACCAGGAGGGCGCCGGGCAGCGCTTCGGCGTCCTGCGGCTCGTCGTGCCCGACTCCCTCGCCCTGTACGCGGCGGTCGCGGTGCTGGCGGCCACCGTGCTGCTGGTGCTCCGGCGGGCCCCCGCCGAGCGGCCCTGGTCCGGTGCCTTGCTGATGACCGGCACGGCCATGCTCGTCCTGACGCCCGGTTACCCCTGGTACACCCTGCTCGTCGTGGGGCTGGTCGCGCTCGACGGCCGCTGGGAGTGGCTGGGCGTCCCGGTCGCGGCCGGCGCCGCCTACCTGGCGCACGGCGCGGGGCTGGGCACCACCGGCGTTCAGCAGGCCGCCTACACCGCTGCGACGGTCCTCGTTCTGGCCGGTGCGGTCCTACGCCGCGCGGTCGGCGGCGTGCGCACGTGACGGATGTACCGCCCGGCCGGCCGGGCCGACGGTACCCGGGCCGCGGCGGCGACGCTCCGCCCGTTCCCCACCCGGCCCCGCGGAAGGAGTTCCATGACCCACGGTGACCCGCCGGACGACGATGGCCGCAGTGGCGCCGGGCCGCCGGAGCGCGGCGCTCCGCCGCCCCGCCCGCCGGCCGGCACGGGCACGCCCGGGACCGGGGCGCGGGCGGACCGGAACCCCCGGCCCGGTCCCGGCCGCAGTACCGCCACCGGCACCGCGGTCCACCGGCATCGCCACAGCCCCGGCACGAGGAGTGGGCCACCGCCGGGGCCGGCCCGTCCGGCGTTCTGGCGCAGCCCTCTGCGCGGCCCGTGGCTGACGGCCGTCCTCGGCCTGGTCCTCCTCTTCGGCGTCGTCGTGATGTTCGTGACCGGGCTGCTGTCGTACGCCGCGTACGACCCGGACCTGGCCCGGATCAACGACGAGACCCCCGGCAAGGGCGTTCTCGGGTTCTACCTGTTCACCTGGCCCACGCACCCGTACTGGCTCTACCGGCTCACGCAGGGCGTGCACGTCACGCTGGGGATCGTGCTGGTGCCGGTGCTGCTGGCGAAACTGTGGTCGGTCATCCCGAAGCTGTTCTCCTGGCCGCCGGTCCGTTCCGCCGGTCACGCGCTGGAGCGGATCTCACTGCTCCTGCTGGTCGGCGGCGTGATCTTCGAGTTCGCCACCGGCATCCTCAACATCCAGCTCTTCTACGTCTTCCCCGGCTCGTTCTACACGCTGCACTTCTACGGTGCCTGGGTCTTCATCGGCGCCTTCGTCGTCCACGTGGCCTTCCGGCTCGGCCGCGCACTGCGCGCGGTGCGCTCCGGCCCGGCGGCGGACCGCGCGGCGCCGGACGACACCGGGCTCGTCGCACCGGAACCGGCACCGCCGACGATCTCGCGGCGTGGCGCCCTCGGCATGGTGGGTGCCGGGTCGGCCGTGCTGCTGGCCGTCACCGCCGGGCAGAGCATCGGCGGTGCGTGGCGCACGACGGCGCTGCTCGCACCGCACGGCCAGAACCCGGGACCGGGACAGAACGGCTTCCAGATCAACAAGACCGCCGCCTCCGTGGGCATCCGCGACCGCGACGTGGGCCCGGACTGGCGCCTGACCGTGCGCGGCGGCGGCCGGCAGACCGTGCTGACCTACGCCCGGCTCCTCGAACTGCCCCGGCACGAGGCGTCGCTGCCCATCGCCTGCGTCGAGGGCTGGTCCACCGACGACCAGCGCTGGGACGGTGTGCGGCTGACCGACCTGGCCGCCCTCGTCGGAATGCGCGAGGACGTCCCGCACGTCCTGGTCGAGTCCGTCCAGCGCGGCGGGTCGTTCTCCTGCGTCGTCCTGTCCGCCAACCAGGCGCGCGACCCCCGGTCACTGCTCGCCACCCACGTCAACGGCGGTGTGCTGTCGCGTGACCACGGCTACCCCGCGCGGATCATCGTCCCCGGTGCCCCCGGCGTCCACAACACGAAATGGGTCACCCGGCTGAGTTTCGGGGAGTCCGCGTGAACCGCTTGCGCCGCTACTGCGGCTCCCCGCTGCGACTCCTCCTCCTGCTGGCCTCGTTCGCGCTGGCCGGCTACGCGGGCGTGCGCCTGCTCAAGGGCGACACCCTGGGAGTCGTCCTGTGGTTCGCCGGTGCCGCCGTCGTGCACGACCTGGTGCTCCTGCCGGTCTACAGCACGCTGGACCGGGCCTTGCAGCGCGTGACGCGCCGGCGTGGTGCCGCGGCCTGCGCGGTCGCGGGCCGGCCGGGACTCAACCACGTACGCGTTCCGGTGTTCCTCTCCGGGCTCCTGCTGCTGGTCTGGTTCCCGCTCGTCCTCGGCCGCGTCGGCCACTACACCGCCGCCACCGGCCTGTCCGCCGACCACTTCTGGGAGCACTGGCTGCTGATCACCGCCGTCCTGTTCGCCCTGTCCGCCGTTCTGTACGCGGGCAGGCTCCTGCGCCGGCGGTCCGGGGCCGCGCAGTCCGAGGGCTGACGGCCCGCCGCCAGGGACCCTGGGGCCGCGGCCCCCCCCGGACCCGGACGGACCGCCGGTGACCGCGTGCGGCGGGGGCGTGCCGGCCGGGCGTGGGCGGCCGCGGACCGTCTGCCCGCGCCGGCACCAGGGCGGTGGTGGACTCCTCCGTGGCGGCACCGCTCCTCCCGGCCGTGCGTCCCGGGCCGGTCGGGACGCGATGTGGTGATGCCCGGTCAGCGGCGCGGACATGTGGACGGCCCGTCCGGCACGGAGGCCCTCGGGGGGACCCGTGGCTGAAAAGTGACCCACGCAATCCGGCCGAACTGCGCGCGCAACGTTGAGGAAGGCTTGACCGGCCCGTTTGCCCCCCGTACAAAGAGGTCTGGACCAATCTGGCTCGGGTGGTCGAGACCACTCCGTCCGCTCAGGTGCAACGTGGTCGCCCCGCCGGTCCACCGGCCGCACGGGGTCCCGCCATCGCAACAGCTGCTCTCACCCTTGGAGGGTCCATGCGAGTCGGAAGACGGATTGTGCGCAAGGCTGTGATCGCCGGCACGGCGCTCGGGCTGACGGTCGGCGGTTCGCTCCTCGCGCTGGCCGCCGCGCCCGCCGCGCAGGCGGCCACCACGTGCGCCGCGGCGTGGAGCGCCGGCACCATCTACACCGGCGGCCAGCAGGCGAGCGAGAACGGGACCAACTACACCGCCAACTACTGGACCCAGGGCAACGACCCGGCGACCAGCAACGGCGGAAGCGGTTCCGGACAGCCGTGGACGTCCAACGGCGCGTGCACCGGCGGGTCCTCGGGCGGTGGCGGGGGAGGCACCGGAACGGGCACGGGTTCGGCGAGCGGCCTGCTCTTCAGCCCGTACAAGGACGTCACCATCAACATGAACTGGAACACCTACCAGATGCAGTCGGCCGCGGGCGGGTCCGTCCTGCCGCTGGTGGGCTCCGGCAGCATGGTGTCGCAGTACGTACCGAAGCTGCCCGCGGTCACCGTCGCGTTCGCCACCGGAGCCTGCGGCAGCGAGACCTGGGGCGGCGCCTCGGGCGCCACGTGGGCCGCTGAGAACGTGCCGCAGCTCCAGGCCGCCAACCTCGACTACGTCGTGTCGACCGGCGGCGCGGCCGGATCCTTCACCTGCGCCTCGACCGCCGGCATGGACGCCTTCATCGCCCGCTACGCCAGCCCCCACCTGGTCGGCGTCGACTTCGACATCGAGGGCGGCCAGAGCGCGTCGGCCATCCAGAACCTGGTCGCCGCGGCGGCCGGAGCGCAGGCGCAGTACCCGAACCTCCGGTTCTCGTTCACGCTCGCCACGCTGGGCGCGTCCGACGGCAGCTACGGCGGCGTCAACTCGCTCGGCGACACGGTCGTCAGGGCGGTGCTCGGCTCCAGCCTGAAGAATTACGTCATCAACCTGATGACCATGGACTACGGCAACGCCTCCAGCGGCGTCTGCGTCGTCACCTCCGGCAGCTGCGAGATGGCGCAGTCGGCCATCCAGGCGGTCAAGAACCTGGAGCACACCTACGGGGTCCCGGCGAGCAAGATCGCCGTCACGCCGATGATCGGCATGAACGACGCCACCAGTGAGACCTTCACCGTCGCCGACGTCAACACCCTGTCGTCCTACGCGGTGAGCAACGGCCTGGCCGGGATCCACTTCTGGTCACTCGACCGGGACACCCCCTGCTCCGACACGTACGCGTCCCCCACCTGCGACTCGATCCCCAGCACCTCGCCCCTCCAGTACACCAAGACGTTCCTGAGCGCCCTCGGGTACTGACACCCAACCCGGGGCGGGCCCGCGCACGGACCACCGTGCGCGGGCCCGCCCGCCTTCTCGCGGGCGGGGTGGGCTGGGCGCACCCCCGCGGGTGCGGGGGCGGCGACCGCACCCCCGCCCGTCGGCACCCCGACCGTCACCGTCCCAGCCGCGCGCGGAGCTCGTCGGCCCGGCCGTGCTGGAGTTCGTCGAGGATCGCCAGGGCCGGTTTCCATTGCGCCAGGGCCGCGTCATGGTCGCCGGAGGCGGCGTAGGTCTCGCCCAGGTTGATGAGGGAGTCCGCCTCAAGGTAGCGGTTGCCGAGGCGGCGGTAGCGGGAGAGGGCCTGTTCGTAGCATTCGACGGCCTGCGCGGTGTGCCGCAGGGCGTGGTGGGCGGCACCCAGGCTGTCCCAGGCGGCGGCCTGGGACGAGACGTCGCCGAACTCCTCGAAGACGGCGAGGGCACGTCCGCAGTCGGCGAGGGCCTGGGCGGGGTCGCCGAGCAGGAGGTGGTCGCAGCCGATCTGGTTGAGGGCCAGCCCCTGACCGTGCGGGTCGCCCGCTATGACGAACAGTTCGTATGCCTCGCGGTCGTGGCCCATCGCGTCCTCGTACCGCCCGCCGCGTTCGGCGGTCATGCTGAGATTCAGACAGGTGCGGGCCTGCCCGACGCGGTCGCCGGTCTCCCGGTACAGGTCGAGGGCCCGGTGCAGATGGGTGCCGGCCTCGTCGTCACGGCCGAGCCGGCCGTAGACGCGGGCGAGGCAGCGGTGCGCGTGCGCCTGCCCCGAACGGTCGCCCAGGCGTTCGGTCGCGGCGAGGGCGGCGCGCTGGGTGTCGGCGTGGTCCTGCCAGTGGCCCTGCCGTTCGAAGTACGTCAGCAGCGTCCACGCGAGCCGCCACGTGTACTGATCGAGGCCGGCCTTGATCGCCAGGCCGATCGCCGCCAGCAGCGCGGGATGCTCGACGGTGAACCAGGCAAGCGCCGCGGCGGAGGACGGCGGGCGCTCCGGGGCCACCGCGCCGGCGCGTGGCAGGGTGATGGGCAGCCGGTGCGGTTCCAGGCGCAGGTTCGCGGCGTGCGCGGAGTACAGGTAGTAGTTCAGCAGCCGCCGGACGGCCGCGCGGCGCTGCGATGCCCTGTCGACGGTGCCCACGAGCTCGGACGCGTACGCCCGCAGCAGATCGTGCATCTGATACCGGTCGGAACCGGCCAGTTGGATGAGGTAGGCCCGGCACAGCTGGTCCAGCAGCGCTCCGACCTCGCCGGCCGGCACGCCGGCGAGGGCCGCCGCGGCGCCCACCCCGAACGTGACCGCTCCGTGCAGGCTCAGGAGCCGGAACACCCGCGCGGCAGGGGCCGGCAGGTGCCGGTACGACCACGACAGCACGCCGCGCATCGCGGTACGCCGGTCACCGCCCGCGTCGAACGCGTCGAGGCGGCGCTGCTCGTCGGCGAGCTGGGCCACCAGGCCCGCCAGCGGCGTGTCCGGACGCCCGGCCACGAACTCCGCGGCGACCCGCAACGCCAGCGGCAACCGAGCGCACTGCTCCCCGAGCGACGCCACGGCGGCCGGGTCGGCGGTCGCCCGGGCGCCGATGAGGCCGTTGAGCAGCCCGGTGGTGTTGGCCACCGGCAGTGGATCGAGTTCCACCCGGGTCGCGCCTTCCCGCGCCACCAGCCCGGCCAGCCAGTCCCGGCTGGTCACGATCACGAACGACTTCTCCGTACCGGGCAGGAGCGGCCGGACCTGCTCGACCGTCGCGGCGTTGTCGAGCACGACGAGCATCTGCCGCCCGTCCGTCACGGTGCGCAGGAGCGCGGTGCGGTCGTCGAGCGCGGACGGTACGGCCGTGTCGCGCACGCCGAGCCCGCGCAGCAGACTCGCCAGTGCTTCGGCGGCGGGCACCGGCGGGTCGGGGTCGTAGCCGCGCAGGTCGATGTACAACTGCCCGTCCGGGAACGCCTCGCGTGCCCGGTGCGCCCAGCGCACCGCCAGCGCGGTCTTGCCCACCCCGGCCATGCCGCACAGGACCGCGGTCGCCGCGCCCGCGGCCCTGGCCCGCCCGAGTTCGGCGAGCTCCGCGGCACGCCCGACGAAACCGGTGGGATTGGGGGGCAGTTGCGCCGGTACCGTCTCCGTGCGGGAGCACGTGCCGTCGACCGCCCGCCGCCACAGCGACTCCCACTCCCCGGTCCACGGTTGGCCGAGTTTTCCTACGAGTGCGACCAACTCGTGATAGTCAGGTGCGGTACGCCGGGATCCGATCATGTACTGCAACGTGCTCTTGGACATGCCGGTGTGTTCGGCGAACTCGCGAAATGTCCAGCCGCGTTGCCGGCGTGCCGCGTCGAGGCGGCGTCCCAGCACACGAACCGGATCGTCGTCGGACATTGCCGCCCCCGTGTCCCACGTTGTCCTAACGGGTCCCAGGGAGGCTATCAGCGGCCCCTTCGGCGTGTGACGATCGATGTTATGAAGATCCTCCAGCACCGACGGGCCCGGTGGCTCACCGGCGTCGTGGTCGCCACCGCGGCGTCCGCCCTGATCGCCCCGACCCTCGCCGAGGCGGCCACCACGTCGCCGTCGCTCGACCGCGCCGCGGTGGTGACGCCGCACCAGACCGGCTACGACGGCTACCTCTGCAACATCGCGAGCCTCTGGATCCGTCAGACGCCCAACGACGGCGGCGTCGGTATCAAGCAGGTGTTCACGGGCAACCCGATGCACGTCTACGCGACGCACAACTCCGTTCCGTCGATCCCGGCAGGCTGGGCTCTCGGCTACGGCCGTCCGAACGGCGGTGCGGCTGTCGACGGTTACTTCAAGGTCGGCTACGTCTGCACCTGAGCTTCCCGCCTCCACTGAAGGGAACATGATGTCCATCAAGATCCTCGGTCCGGCCCTGGCGACGGTCGCGGCGCTCGGCGTGCTCGCGGCCCCCGCGAGCGCCGCACCCGGTACCGCCCACCCGTCGGCCTCGGGCAAGGCGGCGCCGGGCGTCGTCGCACCCAAGGACGTCCGGACCGTCTGTGCCAATGACGCCTGGGTGCGGGAGTCCGACCTCTCCCACGAGATCGCGATCCTCTACAAGAACGACACGATGACCGTCGACCGCTACGTCTGGAAGAGCACCGGCGCCAGCGAGTGGGCCGTCGGCACCGCCCACACGGGGACCGGCGACCACTACGGCTACGTCGAGGTCTACCCGAGCAACCCCTTCTGCTGAGACGCGTTGCGGCGCGGCACCGGGGAATCCGCGGTGACCGCGCGGAGGGTGGCCACCGGCGCGGGGCCCCGGCGGCCGACGGCCGCCGGGGCCCCGCGCCGGTGGGGGCGGCGGCCGCTGGGTCCTGCCCCGTGGCAGCACTGGAGAAACTGATGCAGCACCTGGGCTCGGCCGGCTCCAGGGTGCCGGTCAAGAACGTGGCCAAGGCCGTGCCCGTCGTGCGCGCACTCATCGGCGCCGGCATGAATGCCGCACTCCTCGGCCGCGTGGCCGCCGACACCCAGCGGTACTGCCAGACCCGGTTCCTCTGCGACAAGTACGGACTGCCGCTGCCGGCCGCACTGACGACCCACCGCAACAACGACCCCATGACCGACGCCATGTGAGTGATGGCTGCCGGAACCACCCCGCGGCCACCGACGAGGTTGCCGGAGGTCTCGGCGGGCGGTGAGCCGGGGAACACCAGAACCGCGTCCAGCCCCGCGCGGGCGCCAGGCAGCCCCGCGCCACCGGTGGTCCCGTCGGTGTCCTCCCCCCGGCCCGGTGAAGCGGGGGAGACCCTCGCGTGGTGCGGCGGTCCTCCGGCGGCGTGCCGCACGGGCCCGCGACCGCCCGCACAACGAGCCGGCCACGCTCGCCGGCCCGCTGGGCACCCACCGGGCCCCCTGGGGCGGACCGGCATCGCCCCAGGCTATCGGCAGGGCCCGCCCGGTCGCCGAGCCGGCCGGGCCGCCTCGTCCACCGCGCCGCACCGCAGCGCCTCCGGCCACCTGGACGCCCGCGCCCGCGCCCGCGCGCGACCGCGTCCGCCCGCGCCCGCGTCCGCGTCCGCGCGCGCGGACGAGCGCCCCGCCCGCCGGCGTGCGGATGGCGTAAGAATCGTGCGTGCCCGCGGTGAACGTCCTGTGGCCGGTGCCGTCCGGTCCGTGGCCGTCGCGCGCCCGGTGGGTGCCGGTACGTTCGGGGCGGCGGCGGTGACGGGAGCGGCGGGAGCGTTCGCCGTCCGGGCCGTCCACCGCTGGGCCCCGGAAGCGATCTCTCGCGTCCGAAACCGCTGGTCAGCATTCCCGCCCGCCTGACGGGCCGCCGGCCCGACCCGTCGTTTCCGCCGGGGCGGGGCCGCCGCGGACCGGGGTCGCCCGTCGCGCCTGGCCGCCGGTGGGGTGCGGCCGGGCGGTCCGCGGAGCGTGGCCGGGGGCCGTGCGGTGGAGGGCACCGGTGTCCGGTCCGGGCCGTTACGCCGCGCAGGAAGCCGGGCGGGGGAACTGATCGGTCCAGCGACTGACAAGTCCCGCCTGCAACAATCGACTTCGCGCGTGACCGAAAGTTTGCCCGAAACCCCGTAACAGTGATTACATCACGCACTGCATCGGTGACGGCACTCTCAGCACGGTGCTGCGTCCGCGGGCGCCGCCCTCTTGCGATCGTCACGCAGGACAAGAACCGAGAACGGCCTCGGCCCACCCCTGGACCAGTGGTGAGCATTGGTCAGAAGGGAGCAACGTGGCTTGCACGCACGCGGCGGGATGTCCCCTCTTCCCCCACCTCAACGCGAGCTTGCAGGGCTGGCGCGACTACTACTGCGACAGTACCGACAGGTGGCAGACCTGTGCGCGCTACAAGTTGTCGCTCACCGGCGAGCGCGTGCCCATCAGTCTGCTGCCCAACGGACACCGCGCGTCGCACCTGGCCGGGCCGCCCGAGCCGGACCCGTCCGACGGGGCCGGCCAGGGGCAGGCGCCGCAGTGGGCCGGAGCCCCCGGGCACGGAACGGACGGCACCGGCCAGTTCGAGACCGCCCCCCGGCCACGGCGCGACCGGCCCGTACACGTTCCGCAGTCCCACGACGGCCTCGCCCGGCACACCCGCCGGGCCCCCCAGGCGAGGCGCGGCCTGGTGGCCCGGATCGTCCATTGGATGCGTGGCGCCGCATGAGCACGAACTGGCCCCGGCGGGTCACCGCGCAGGCGGTGGCCGAGGAAGGCGGACACTCCGCATGAGTACCTACTGGCCCTGGTGGGCGGGTGCCCTCGGGCTCGCCCTGGTCACCATCGGCTACACCCTCGCCACCGATCGGTCGCTCGGCGTGTCGTCCGCGTGGGACCGCGTCCTGCACTGGCGCCGCGAGAGCCGGTTCGAGCGGATGGAGGAGGAGTTCACCGACGACCGGGCGCTCGCCGACGCGCTCGCCGCGGCCACCGCCGAGCACTTCGGGACCGTCCCCACCGCGGCCGGGCCGCGACAGGCTCCGTTCGCGGACCCGCGGCCGCCGGCCCCGGACACCGCTCCAGGCCCGGCCGCGAACCCGCCGGCCGACACTCCCCGCCCGGCTCCGCTGGTGGCCCAGGCCGCCCTGCTGGTATCGATCTTCGTCGGCGGTCTGGTCGCCTCGCTCGTCAGCGGGCGGTTCCGGATCCGCTTCGACATGGGCCCGGGCTTCCGGCACCTGGTCACCGCCGACCCGGCCGTCATGGTCGCCCTGCTGTTCGTGGGCGGCGTGCTGGTCGGCTTCGGCACCCGGCTGGCCGGCGGATGCAGTTCCGGTCACGGGCTCAGCGGCTGCGGCCGGCTGCGGCCGGTCAGCATCGTCGCGACCGCCGTGTTCTTCGGCACCGCCGTCGCGGTGTCGTTCCTGCTGTGGAAGGTGATCTGATGCGTACCCGGGGCGGAATCCTGCTGGCCACCGTCATCACCGGTCTGGCCCTCGGCTTCACGGTCTCCAACATCGGCTTCGGTGACTACGCGCAGCTCAACCGCATGTTCACCTTCCAGGACCTGCGCATGTTCCTGGCGTTCGCCGGCGCCGTCGCCGTCATCGCGTGCGTGTTCGCCCTGCTGCGGGTCCGCCGCACCCCGGGGCGCATCCACGCCGGCGTGATCCCCGGCGCCGTGCTGTTCGGCGCGGGCTGGGCGATCTCGGGCGGCTGCCCGGCCATCCCGATCATCCAGGTCGCCGGCGGATACCTGCCCGCCGCGATCACCGTCGTGGGCGTCGCCGCCGGAATGCGCCTGTGCCGCTGGGCCAACGCCCGCTACTTCCACCTCGACAAGGGCTCCTGCGGCCTCTGAGGAAGCCGGGCCCGCCCCAGGGCCCCGCTCCGGCAGGGCGGGGGAGACGTTCCCGTCGAACCGGGCCCGCGCCGGCCCATCGTGCGCGGGCCCTCCCGTGACGGCCCCCGCCGGCCACGCCCGTTCGGCGCCGCGTGCCGACCCCGTCCGCACGCGGGCGCGTCCCCGTTCAACGGGGCCGTCCGCCCGGTCATCCGACGGTGACGAAGACCGAGTGCCAGCCGGTGGCACCGTTGGGAACCGTGCCGACGCGGTCCTTGGTCTGGGTCAGGCCCGTCCGGTCCGTGGCGCGGACCTCCAGGGTGTGGCTGCCGGGGGTGGCCGGCCAGTCCCAGACCCACTGCCGCCAGGTGTCAGCACTGTCCTCGGCGGCCAGCCGCGCCGCGTGCCACGCGCCGCCGTCCGCCCGTACCTCCACCCGCGCGATGCCGCGGTGCTGCGCCCAGGCCACCCCCGCCACCCGCACGGTGCCGGCCTTCGGCGCCGCGAACGGCCGGGGGGTGTCGATGCGCGACTCGGTCTTGACCGGCGCCTCGCGCGACCAGCTCCGCTTCACCCAGTAGGCGTCGTAGGCGTCGAACGTGGTCAGCTCCAGGTCGGTCAGCCACTTGCAGGCCGAGACGTACCCGTACAGGCCCGGCACGACCATCCGCACCGGGAAACCGTGCTCGAACGGCAGCGGCTCACCGTTCATGCCCACCGCGAGCATGGCGTCCCGGCCGTCCAGCACCGTCTCGACCGGAGTACCGATCGTCATCCCGTCGACCGACCGCGAGACCAGCTGGTCCGCCGGGCCGCCCCGGGACGGCGCCCGCACCCCCGCCTCCTTCAGCAGGTCGGCCAGCGGTACGCCGATCCACCGCGCGTTGCCCACGTAGGGCCCCCCGACCTGGTTCGAGACGCACGTCATCGTGATGTCGCGCTCGACCAGCCTGCGGTCCAGCAGGTCCTGGAACACCAGGGTCAGCTCCCGCTGCACGCCCTTCCCGTGGATCCGCAGCCGCCAGGTCCGCGCGTCGATCTTCGGAACGACCAGTGCCGTGTCCACCCGGTAGAACGCCGACGCCGGCGTCATGAACGGGCTCAGGCCGTCCACCCGGAGATCGGCCCCGGCCGGTACCCTCCCGGCCCGTGAGCGCGGCACCGGCAACCGGATCGCGTTGCGCGAGGCGATCGCGGGGGCGCCCGCACCGGCGTTCAGTTCGAACCCCAGCACGGCGGCTCCCGACGACGCGACCGCGGTCGCGGCGGCCGCCACGACGAAGCCCCGCCGGTCGAACGTGCCGGGGGACGGTGAGGCGGGGGCGGAGGACGCGGGCGCCGATGCGGGTGCGGAGGCGGCCGGTGGCGTGGGGGCGGCGGGTGACGCGGGCGCGGGGGCGGCGAGCGGCGCCGTGGGGGGTCCGGCCCCGGTGGCCGGTGCCGGCACGGCGCGCAGCCGACCGGCCAGGAGGTACAGAACGCCCGCCCCCAGGACGGCGCCCACGATCGACGGCAGGACGTCCGCCCCCTGTGCGGTGGGCCGGCCGGCCGCCGCCCACGCCCCGACCACGCCGAACAGCAGGACCCCGGCGGCCGCGGTCCGTCGCAGCCGCAGCGACAGCACCCCGAGGGACAGCGCGAACAGGGCGAGGATCACCAGGATCCCCAGTTCGAGCATGAACTTGTCGTTCGTGCCGAAGTGCCGGACCGCGTAGTCCTTCAGGGCCGGCGGCGTACGGTCGATCACCGACTCCCCGACGACGTCCACCGGGCCCGACTCGGGCCGTACCCCCGCCGACACCAGTTCCGCCACCGCCAGGGCGGCACAGCCGGCCAGCAACCCGCCCGCCCCGCCCAGCGCACCGCGCACCGTCCTCCGGACGAACGCGGAGTGCCTCCAGGTCTGCCGGGCGGACGTACCGTCCGCGGTCTCTTCGGGGTGCTGGGGTTCGGGCGTCATGCACGGCATTCGTCGCCGCTGCCCGATCCGATTGGTCGGCGACCGGGACGATGTGGGGAAGCCCTGACGGGGGCGGCGGGTGGTCGTGGCCGGGGCGGTCGCAGGGGGTGCGTCGCGGCGGGTCTCCTGGCTCGTGACGAGGCAGCGCTCCGCGGTGGCGGTATCACGCCGACTGCGGCCACCTCAGTGCTCCCGCCCCCACCGGCCGCTCCGCCCCACCGGCCGCTCCCGCCCCACCGGCCGCTCCCGCCCCCACCGGCCGCTCCCGCCCCCACCGGCCGCTCCCGCCCCCACCGGCCGCTCCCGCCCCCACCGGCCGCCCCGCCCCACCGGCCGACCCCCGCCGTCCGCCCATCCCCGTCGACCCACCCCCGCGCAACCCCCTCTCAGCCGTTCCCCCCTTCCCGCCCCGCGACGTGGACGGCGACCAGGACGACGTCGTCGGAGAGGCGGGTGCCGACGTGGCGGCGCAGGTCGGCGCGGAGGGCGGTGAGGAGGGCGTCGGGGGTGAAGGAGGTCCAGGCGGGGAGGCGGTCGCGGAGGGGGTAGAAGTCGCCGGCGTGGTTGCGGGCCTCGGTGACGCCGTCGGTGTAGAGCAGCAGGGTGTCGCCGTCCTGGAAGCGGAAGTCGTCGATGTGTGCGGTGTGCGGGGCGAGGTCGCCGAGTCCCAGCGGGGGCGCCGGTGCGGTGGCGTCGAGTTCCCGTACGGTGCCCTGCCGGCTCAGGAGCAGGGGCGAGGGGTGACCGCAGTTGGCGATGCGGACGCGGTCGCCGGCGAAGTCCACGATGACGGCGGTGATGAACTCCTCCGGGCGGGTCCCGGCCGGTGAGGGGTCGAAGGCGTCGGCCTCCCAGTCGGCCCTGGCGGCCAGTTCCTCGCCGAGGTCGCGGTCCAGGCAGGGGCCCAGGGCGTCGAGGGGGACGTTCCGCCGTGCGGCCCGGCGGAACGAGGTGAACAGGTGGCCGGCGAGACGCGTCGCGGCCAGTCCCTTGCCCCGGGCGTCCGCGACCATGATCCGGGGCTCGCCGCCGGCCAGCGCGGCGGCGTACAGGTCGCCGCCGACCGAGGCCTCCTCCTCCGCGGCCAGGTACAGGGAGGAGATCGCCAGCCGTCCCAGCCGGGGCGGCAACGGCTGCACCAGGACGTGCTGCGCGGCCGCGGCCACCCACCGCGCCTGCGCGAGATGCCGCTCACGGCGGTCCCGCACGTGGCTGGCCGCCACGGCGATCGTGCTGATCACGACGATGCTGATCGCGTCACCCACCGAGTCCCCGTGCCACAGGCCCTCGTCCCAGCTCGCCGCGGCCAGCACGCACCCCACGGCAGCCGCCGCGACCAGCAGCACCGCCCTGGGCCGCAGGAAGATCGCCGCCAGTGGCGGGACGGCGGCCATCACGTCCTCCACCTCGAACGGCCGTGCCGCGCTCTGCACGAGCAGCAGCGTCAGCAGGACGACGACCATGACCGCGGTCATCACCGGGGAATGGCGGAGAAAGGCGAAATACGTCGATACCGGCCGCATGGGACCAGCCTATGACCGGGCCCGCGAACGACCCGGGACGCGTGGCCCGGGCCGCAGAAGGGCCGAAGGCCCGCACGCCCCGCGACAACCTCGCCCGGCACCCCGGCCGGCGGTCGTCGCGGTCGCCGGGCCTCTGACCCGCGGGTCTTCCCAGGACCGGCCGTCCCCGCCGAACTCCCGCGCGCCGCGCCCATCACGAACCCGCATCGGCCCGCATGGTGGCCGCACGGGGTGGTATCCGTGGGGCGACGGGGGCGTTCGAAGACACGGAGGTGGACCGGATGGCCGGCCCCGGCACGACACAGGCGGCGCTCCCCGAGGGGCCGATCGCCGCAGCGGAGAGCCTGGACGACCTGCTGCTCCGGACGGCGCGCGGTGACCGCGCGGCCTTCGCCCGTGTCTACGACCGCGTCTCGGACAACGTCCTGCGGATCACCGGACTCGTGCTCGGCGACGCCTCGCGCGCCGAGGCCGCCTGCGAGACGGCCCTCGTCGAACTCTGGCGACAGGCACCGCGCTTCGACCCCGACCGCTCCAGCGCCACCGCCTGGATCATCTCCCTCGCCCAGCGCCACGCCACCGGACTCGCCACCCGCTGAGGGGGCGGATGACGGGGGACGGGCGACGACGTCGTCCCCGGAGCGTGCCCCGGCGGCTCGGCGCCGGACGTCACCGGCGACCGGTCCGCGTCGGACCCCGCCCGGGGCGTGACGCGGTCACGGGGCGCCGGTCCTCGCCGGGGCGTGACGCGGTCACGGGCCCCCTCACACCTGTGCCGTTCCGGCCGGAGTCCGCGCCGCTTACTTTCCGCGGCCGGTGAGGGCGCCGCGGAGGTGGTCGACGAGACGGGCGCCGGGGGCGAGGAGTCCGCTGACGGGTGGGGTGCTGTGAGTGGGGGGTTGCGGGCGGCAGGAACGGGCCGACCACGTGGGAGGTGCCGGCCCCGCCCGCCCGTGCCGTGGCGGCCGGTGGCGCGGCGGCCGCTCAGCGGCGCCTGGCCCCGCGGGTCGCCGGCCGGCGCTCGGCCGCCCCTTCGCCGTCCTCGTCCGGTCCGTCCTCCTCGTCCTCCTCGTCGAACTCCTCGTAGTCGTCGGTCTCTTCGCCCTCGTCGTCGGACTCCTCCTGCGCGACGCCGTCCTCGTGGGAGAGGACGACCTCACCGTCGCGGATCTCGCCGCGCCAGCCCTCGGGGTCCTCGGTGGCGAAGGTGACGTACCGGTGGAAGTGCTTGAGGTCCAGCCGCATGCGGCGGCCCTGGGCACGCCAGATGTTCGCGGTCTTCTCGAAGAATCCGGAGGGGTAGTACTCGACGGTGAGGACGACGCGGGTGAGGGTGGGGGCGAGTTCGTGGAAGCTGACCACCCCGTGGGTCGTGCCCTGCGCCCCCTCGGACTTCCACACGATGCGGTCGTCCGGGATCTGCTCCGTCACCGTCGCCTTCCAGGTGCGGGTCGACCACAGGATGTGCAGCGTCCAGTCGCTGCTGACCTCGTCCTCCTTGGACACGTCGCGCACACCCTTGGTGAACGAGCTGAACTCCTCGTAGTCGCTCCAGTGGTCGTAGGCCGTCCGCAGCGGTACCCCGACGTCGACGTACTCGATGATGCAGGTGGCCTTCGTGTCTCCCGGGCCGTCCTGCGAGCCGCCCGAGCCCTCCTCGTCGCTGTCTCCGCCCAGGCCGGGGATCTTGTCCTTGATGTTGCCGGCCGCGCCGCCCGCCACGGCCCGCAACGGCGAGTCGCCCTTGAGGATCCGGGAGCCGATGCCGAGCGGGGTGCCGTTCTCGGCCGAGTCGCTGAGCCTGTCCGTCAGGTCGCTCAGTCTGTCGCCGGCCCTGGACGCGAGGGATTCGACCTGCTGGGTGAGGAACCTCTGCAGCTTCTCGGCGACGGGGCTTGCCTGCTGGGGAGCCATCGCGGCTCACCTCCCGGATGTGGTGCGTGCGGACCTGGCGTGGCTCCTGCGCGTCTGCCGGTCCTGCCCGGCGGTCTTCCCCGGCGCGTCGGCCTTCTTCGCCGCGGATCGGCCCGCGGCCTTCTTCGCGGCGGGACGCTTGCGGGCGGCGGTGCGCTTCGGCGCCGTCCCGGACGGTTCCGCGCCGGACCGACCGCTCTTCCCCGTCCCTGCGCCGTCCCCGGTGTCCGCGTCGTCCGCGTCGTCCGCCGGCCGGTCGGCCGTGCCGTCCCCCTCCTCCTGCGGCTCCTCGCTCTCCGTGCCGCCGCCCGCGTCCCCGGCCGGGTCCGGCGGGCGCCCCGCGATCCGGCTGTCCAGCTGACGAGCGACGGCGGCGCCCGCGGCACGTCTCACGGCCTGGTAGACCTCCCCGCGCACCTGCTCGCCGAGGGCCCCGACCGCGGGGACCTCGCCCAGGCGCCGGACGCCGTCGATCAGCAGCTGACGGGGGCCGAAGTTCCGGCCCGTCACGACGGCGGCACCCATGAGCGCCAGCTTGCCCTTCTTCGTCCGGCCGAGTACGTAGCCCACCGCGACGGCGAGCAGGGCCTTATCCCGTTCGTTCACGAAACTTCGCCTTCCCAGGGGGTGCGGGACCGTCCAGCCGCAGGAGGTGCGCCCGGCGGCAGCCGGGGACGCCGGTGGGCCGGCGGCCCGTCCCGCTGCCCGGCGGGATCGGCACCGGTCCCGGATCGTCGGTCCGCCGCGATCATGAGCACTCCTCCGCGTCTACTGGACGCGTAGCCGCTCACGCGGACAAAAAACGCATATGATGACAAAGAATCGCCCTCTGTGCCCCGGCGCGGGGCGGAGGACCTTTCGCGCCGGGGGAGGTGACCGACCGGTCGGTGGGCGCGGGCGCCTCCGGCGGACTCCGCGCCGGACCGTGGCGCCGGCAGGCCGCCGCACCCCATCGCGCCGCACCGGCCCCGGCGAGCACGACCCCGGGGTGTGACGAAGTCGTCACGGGACGTGACGCCGCCCGGCGCTGATCACCCGTCCGGCGGAGTGTGACCCGCGCGGGGCGGGGCACCCGGACGCCGGTACGTCGGACGAACGCGCGTGAGGAGTGGTCATGGCCGTGCGGCACCAGTACATCGACCGTCCGCCACCGGTCGTGTGGTCGGTCCTCGCGGACGGGAACCTGTACGGCGACTGGGTCGTCGGCACCTCGGCATCACGTCCGGCGCAGGGAGTGTGGCCCGAGTCCGGTGCCTCGCTCAGCTTCACGGTCCGCCTGGGCACGTGGGAGGCCGAGGGGCACACCGTTGTACGACGGTACGACCCGCCGCAGTGGCTGGAACTCGAAGCGCACAGCGGTCCGCTGGGCACCGCGCGCATCGCCTTCGACATCCGCGCGTGGGGTGAGGGGACGCTCGTCATCCTCGACGAACACCCGCTGCGGGGGATGGGCGGCACCCTGCACAACGCGGCCTTCGACGCGCTGCTGCAACTGCGGCACCGCAGCATGCTCGGACGCCTCGCCCGGCTCGTGGAGTCCCGGCCCCGCGAGGCCCCCGTTCGCGCGTGACGCCGGAGAGGCGGGCAGGACGCTGACGGACGCGCGGGGGGGGTGCGCGCCGCGGACGGGCCGGCGGTGCCCGCCCGGCGGGCGGTGCTCGCGGACGTCGACGCCCCGCGGCTCAAGCCGCGGCCCGGCCGGCGGGGAGCACCTGCCGGCCGGCCGCTGGACGCGTGGCCGCACCGGGGAACGCGGGGCACCGCTGAGGGGCGGGCGTTCCGGCGTCACGCGGCGCAGCGGACGCAGGTGGTCGTCGTCGGGCGGGCCTCCAGGCGGCCGGGTGGGATGGGGGCGCCGCAGCGTTCGCAACGGAAGTAGTCGCCGTCGGCCAGGCGTCCGCGGGCCCGGTCGAGTACGGTGAGGCGGGCCCGGGCCCGGTCGAGCAGGGCCGCCACGTGGGCACGTTCGAACGCGGTGCTGGAGCCCTCGGGGTCGTGCTCGTCGTCGACCGCCACCAGGGAATTGGCCTCGATGATCTGATCGTAGTCCCGCCTCAGTCCGGCGATCAGCGCGATCGTCCCGGCACGGTCGGCCGCCAGCCACTCGCCGGCGGAATCAACCGGCTCGAACGGATCATCACGGGGTGACTCCTCCACGACGATCCGAACGCCTGTGCCGGTGCGGGCATTCCCCGCCTCGACCGGCGACCGCCCACCCGCACCCGCGTCGCCCTCGCCGCCGCACCCCCGTCGCCGACACACCCGCGCCCCCGTCGCGCCGCCCCGGGGGACGGCGTCCCAGCTGGTGGAATGGGTGCCGGTCTCACCTACGGTTTCGACCTCAGGGAGTTCGGATGAGCGGGAACGCGCGGCCGGAGCCGGGGGCCTCGCCCGAGAGGCTGGCGTTCTTCACGGATGCGATCTTCGCGATCGCGATGACGCTGCTGGCCGTCGAACTGGAGCGTCCGGACGACAAGCAGCTGGCGTCGGCCCGTGCGCTGGGGGACTTTCTGGTGGACCAGCGCAGTGCGTATCTGGCGTTCGCGCTGGCGTTCTTCCTGCTGTGGTCGGTGTGGCGCCGGCACCACCGGCTGATGGACCGGGTCGGCGGGCTGTCGGCGGCGTTCACGGCCTGGCACGCGCCGTTCCTGCTGCTGGTCGCCTTCCTCCCGTTCCCGACCGCGGTCATCGGCGCCTCCAGCACCAACCCGCTGGCGCAGACCCTGTTCGCCGCAACGATGGCGGCCATGGTCTTCTGCGAGGCCCTCATCAAGGAGATCGCCACCACCACCGGCCTGCTCACCGGCGGCCGCGCCGAAACCCGCCGACACGCCGACGCCTCCTGGGGAGTCGGCCTCTGGTTCGTCCTCAGCGCCGCCGTCGCCTGGCTGTTCCCGTACGCCTACGTCCTGTGGTTCCTCGCCCCGCTCGCCGCCACGTACGGCGGAGCGCTCCTCACCCGCCTGCGAACGTCCCGGGGCGCCTCCCGCTGAGGGGAGGCGCCGGAGCCGACCGCGCCGACCGGGCGTCGGTCCGGGGCGCGCGATCACGCGCCCCGCCGCGGCCGCTGTCGGAGTGCGTGGTGTGGCGGGACCGCCGGGCGCATCCGGCCGGCGACCGGATGCGCGGGGACGCACCCCGGCTCGCCGCGATCAGCGGTCTGCCGCTCGACCCGTACTTCTCCGTGCCCACGTCACGCGGGACAAGGACACCCGGAGCAGCGGTACGTGTGCGTGGGCGGCGTCCGCCCGACCGGCCCGGCCTCCTCACCGGCCATCGCCGAACACGTCACCGCCCGGCTCGCGGGGGAGCCCGGCCGGTCCCACACCGAGGTCGTCGACGGAACCCGGTGACGCGGACGCGGTCAGCCGGGCACGGCGAGGAGTTCCTCGATGCGGGCCGCGTTCCGCCGGCAGTCCGGATTGCCGATCCCGGCGAGCTGTCCGCGCCGGAAGAGGTACCACTGGCACGGGGTCATGTCGTGGTCCCTGTCGCGGCGGGCCGGATCCGCGCCCCGTCGGAGCAGGTGCGCGACGCCGTCCGCCTTCGCCTGCCACGCGGCCCAGCGCAGGGCCGTCGCGCCGTCGATGTCGGCGTTGACGTCGACACCGCGGCCGAGTACCTGGTCCACGGCCGTGATCCGCTCGCACACGGCCGCCGCCCGCAGGGCGAGCACCAGTGCGTCGTGGGTGCCGGCCTTCAGTGAGCCTCCGCCATCTTCGAACGTGCAGGTCAGATGGGGTGGTGTGGTCGGCCGGGCCGTGCGGGACGGCGCCGGCCCGGACCAGGACGTCCACGACGTCCGGCATGCCGTAGTACACGGCGTGGGACAGGGCGCTGCCACCGCCGGGAACGGCTTCGCCCCAGCTGTCCGGATCGGCTCCCGCCGCGAGAAGGACGTCCACCATGCCGGTCTCCCCGTAGCTCGCGGCGGTGACCAGCGGGCCGTCCGTCCCGGCCGGGCCGCCGGGGTCGGCGCCGGTTTCGAGCAGCACCCGGGTCAGTTCGGCGGCGGCGTCGTGATCGAGCACCCCGTGGAACCGGGCGACGGCCACGTACTGGAGCGCGGACGACGACGGTGACGACAGCTTCGAGCTGACGCTCTCGACCGCCAGCCCCGGATGCTCGCGCAGCAGCGAGCGGAGCCCCGCCGCGTCCCCACCGCTGATCAGCCGCTTGCGGCGCACCTCCAGGCCGAGCCGGGGCCAGGAGCTGAAGCCGTACCGGCGGGCGATCGCGAGCTGCGCGGTCGACAGCGTGACGTTCGCGCCGTACCTGAGCAGGCGTTTCACGGCGCGGGGGTCGCCGGCGGCCGCGGCGTCGCGCAGCTCTTTGGCCTGCCGGCGCAGTTGGTCCAGATCCGGGCGGTCGGGCAGACGGGACACCATGACATCTCCTCCATGGTCTGGGTCCGCGTCAGACGAAGGACGACGCAAGCGCTCCGTGCTGCGAAGAACACTCGTCGGAGATGGACTCAGTCCTGCCCGCGGACCCGGCAGCGCTCCCCAGCGCTGACGTCACGCTAGCAGAACGCCGGCGGCACCCGGTCGCGAGCGGCGGGAGCCGGGGCACGGGCTCGTGGGGCCCGCAACACCGCCCGGCGACCGGGGTGACGGCCGGAACACCGGCGCCGGGCGGTGGTTCCTCCGTGGGGTCACGCGCTCGCGTCCGGAGTCCGGCGCAAGGAGAGGGCGACGACGAGGCAGCCGATGACCAGCGCCAGGAACAGGCTGACGGGACCGGTGCCGAGGCCGAGGCCGCCACGGCCGGCGGGGACGGCCCCCCAGTCGGCGAAGGACGCGCCGAGCGGGCGGGTGACGACGTAGGCGCACCAGAACGCGGTGACCGCGCCGAGACCGGTCCACCGGTGGGCGGCCGCCGGTACGGCGATGAGGAGCGCGAAGGCGACGCCCGAGGTGAGGAAGCCGAGGTGCCAGGTGGAGGCGGTGAGGTCGCCGGTGGCGGTCCCGAGGGCGAACGTGGCCATGACGGCCGCCCAGTAGAAGACCTCGCGGCGGACCGTGCGGACGCTGTGGACGGACAGGGTGCCCTCGACCGCGTACCAGGCGCCGAAGACACCGGCGAGGACGACCGCGTAGAACGGGGCGGAGACGGCGTACGGCACGCCGAGGCCGACGTGCAGCACGTCCGCCGCCATGGTGCCGAAGACGCTGACCATGACGACGGCGGTCCAGTACAGCCCGCCGATGTGGCGGCGCACCGTCAACTGGGCGGCGAGGGCGGCGACCAGCAGCGCCCCGGCGAGGCCGACCGCGGGGAAGGGGCCGAGGCGCTGCGCGAGGAAGTCGGACGTCGACTCGCCCATGCCGGTGGTGAGGACCTTGATGATCCAGAAGACGGCGGCGACCCGTGGGACCTTGTTCAGCCGCCCGCGCCGGTCGGACAGGGACGGTGCGGGCGCGGGGGAGATGGCCGTATCGGCGGACATGAACTCGCTTTCCGGTGCGGACGATCGTCGTAGGGGGTGATGACCTGCGCGGACGGGGGACGTGAACCCGGCCGGTTCTGCGGTGCGGTGGGCCGGCGGCGCGGCCCGCGCGACCGCCGGCCAGGACGGACGTGCCGGCCGCGCCGCGTTCCGGCAGGCCGGGGCCACGTCCGTGGTGGACACCGCGGAAGACCCTCCCGGCGCACGCGTACGGACCGGCCGCGCACCCGCCGGGCCACTGATACTACAACTTGTAGGAGATGATCGTAGTAGCGTGGTCGGCCGCGACGAAGGGACGGGACGGGGCGATGCCGGGACAGCAGCGGGACGAGCGCAGACGGGGGCGCGGCGAGCTGGAGGACGAGGTGCTCGCCGTGTTCTGGGCGGCCGGAGCGCCGCTGTCGGCGGGACAGGTCCGCGAAGGGCTGGGCGGCGCCCTGGCGTACACGACCGTGCTCACGATCGTCTCCCGGCTGTACGACAAGGGCCTGCTGAACCGGCGGCGCGAGGGCCGCGGGCACCTCTACGAGCCCGTCCGGGACCGGGCCTCCCACACGGCCGCCGGCATGCGCACCCTGCTGGAGGGCGGCGCCGACCACGAGGCGGTCCTCACGCGGTTCGTCTCCGAACTCTCCGACGACGACGAACTCCTGCTCCACCGGCTCCTGAACGGCCGCCCGGCAGCCGGTCCCGGCACGGGGAACGGCTAGTCCGGATGCGCGTCAACGTGTACGTGCCCCTGCTCGTCGCGCTGTTGCTGGCGAAGGCCGCACCGTACGCGGCCGCCCGGCTGCCGCCCCGGCCGGCCTCGTGGGCCCTGGCGGGCGCCGCGCTCGTCGCCACCGGCGGCTGGCTGGGGTCGCTGGGACTGCTGACCTTCGCGGCGCTGGCGCGGCTGCCGGAGGTGGCCCGGGCCGGCGACTGGCCGGTGCGCCGGATGCGGGACGTGGACCCGGTGCACGTCGTCGTCGGCTGCCTCGCCGCCCCGGCCCTGGCGGCCTGCTGCGCCGCGCTCGCGGTCGCCGCGGTCCGCCAGGTCCGCGATCTGCGCTGGGCCCACCGGCAGGCCCGGCTCCTCGGCGGTCCGGACGACGTCGTCGTCGTGGACGCACCGGACCCGACCGCCTTCGCCGTCCCCGGCGCCCCCGGGCGGATCGTCGTCTCACGCGGCATGCTCGACGTGCTCACCCCGCCGGAACGAACCGCGCTGCTCGCCCACGAACGGGCCCACCTCGGGCACGGGCACCACCGGTTCAAGACGGTCTGGCGGCTGACCGCGGCCGGCTGCCCCCCGCTGCGGTGGCTCGCCGCCGAGGGGGAGTTCCTGCTGGAGCGCTGGGCCGACGAGGACGCCGCGGCGTCGGTCGGCGACCGCCGCACGGTCGCCCTGGCGGTCGCCGGCGCCGCCCTGGCCACCGGCGGGAGCACCCCGGGGACCGCCTCCCTCGCTGCCACCGGCGGCCCGGTACCCCGCCGCGTCCGCGCCCTCCTCTCGCCCCTGCCACGCCCCCGGCTCACGCCCTTCGTCGTCGCCGGACTGCTGCTCGCGCTGTGCTGCGGCAGCCTCGCCGACGCGGTCACCGACGGCCGGCAGATGGTGCTCACCGCCCGCTACTGCCACGCCCCCGCCTGTCCGGCTGCCGCGCGCCCCTCAACAGCCCCCGAACGTCACGCCGTTCGGCGGTGAGGCCCTCCGCACCCGGCCGGACGGAACGGCCGTCACGCGCGCCACGGACCCGGCGGCCCCGCCGTCCACCGGTCCGTCCGCTCCGGCGGCCCCGACCACGGCGACGGTGACCGGCGCCGCCACCGCGGCCGGCGCGAGGACGTTCCGGCGCCCGAACGCCGGAACCGTGGCCCCACCCGGAGCACCCGTCGTACCTGCGAGGAGGCGAGCAGCCCCCACGGGATCCACATCCGGCGGCCGCGGGCGGACGGCGCACCCCGGTCCGCCCGCCGCCCACGTCGGGCGCCGCCGACCCGCCGTCGGCGCACGCGCCCTCGCTGGTCCTGGCCGGACCGCCGGGTCCGCCCTCCGGGGACGGCGGACCCGGGCAGCTCACTCGCCGGTGACGGCCGGCGGCGGGTAACCGCCCATCGGACGTACGGCCAGGCTCGCGGCCGCCGAACACGGCTGGCTGACGGCCGCCTTGAGGATGCTCTCGTGCAGCTGGGCGGTGCTGATGCGGGCGGGCGCCGGGCGGCTCTCGGCCGCACCGGCCGGGGTGGCCGACACGAGTCCGGCCGCCAGCAGCGTCGCTGCGACGGCGGCGGCGCGTGCCGCGGTGGTGGGTTTCATGGTGTTCCCCTCTGCTTTGGTCGCTCACGTGAATGAACCCGGTGGAACGGAACGAGCCGTGGCGCTTGCGCGAAGCGTAGGGGAGCCCGGACCCGGCGGGGAGGGGGCCGACCGGTGTTTCATCGGCCTTTGGCCGCCTTTTCGAGCTGAAGGCGGCACAAGTGCGCTATATCGCGGTGTACTTGACGAGGTGTCGGCAGGTGGACGGGGGCAGGACACGGTGCGTTGGGCCGCGCGGCGCCGTCAGCCGGGTGCGACCGGGGCGGGCAAGTCGAGGCGTACGGTCCCGGCGGCGGCGGTGGGGCTTCTCGGTGTCACGGGAACCCTCCTCGAACGGATCTCGCACCTGATGGCCGGGTCCCGAAACCCCCGTGCCGCCGGCCCCCGCGGATGACAGGGTGTCAGTCATGCCGATTCCCGCACTTCCCCGACAGCTCAGCCGCACCCGCCGCTTCACCCTCGGCGTGCCCGCGCGTTTCACCGTGGCGCCGGACGGGGCCGCTGTCCTGTTCCTGAGGAGCCGGGCCGGGGACGACCCGGTCGGGTGCCTGTGGGCCCTCGACCCGGCGACCGGTGCGGAACGGCTGCTGGCCGACCCCGCGGAACTGCTCGGCGCAGCGGCCGACGACGTGCCGGAGGAGGAACGCGTCCGGCGCGAGCGCGCCCGGCAGCAGGGCTCCGGGATCACCGACTACGCCACCGACACGGCGACCCGGCTGGCCGCCTTCGCCCTCTCCGGGCAGCTGTGGGTGGTGGACACCGGCCCCGGCGCCGTCCGGCGGCTGCCCGCCGAGCAGCCGGTGGTGGACCCGCGCCCCTCCCCGGACGGCCGGCACGTCGCCTACGTCTGCCGCGGCGCGCTCCGGGTGATCGCCGCCGACGGCAGCGGCGACCGGGCGGTGGCCGCGCCCGAACCGGCGGAGGGCCCGGACGTCTTCTTCGGCCTGCCGGAGCACGCGGCGAGCGAGTCGATGGGCCGCCACCGGGCGTACTGGTGGGCGCCGGACGGGGAGCGCCTGCTGACCACCCGGGTGGACAACCGGCAGGTCCGGCTCTGGTACCTCGCCGATCCGGCCGACCCCGCCAGGCCGCCCCGCACCATGCGCTACCCGCAGGTCGGCACCGCCAACGCCCAGGTCACGCTCTGGATCGCCGACCTGGCGGGCAACCGCACCGAGGCCGACTGGGACCGGGCCGCCTTCGAGTACCTGCCGGCGGCCGGCTGGGACGCGCACGGTCCGTTCGCCGCGGTGCTCAGCCGCGACCAGCGCACACTCCGCGTGCTGGCCGTCGATCCGGCGGACGGCGCGACCGTCCCGCTGGCCGAACGGCACGACGAGCGCTGGGTGGAGCTGCTGGTGCCCGGCGTGCCCGCGCGCACCGCCACCGGCCTGCTGGTCGAATCCCTCGACCGGGGCGGTACCCGGCACCTGGGCGTCGGCGGCAGGCCGGTCACGCCGAACGGCCTGCAACTGCACGAGGTGCTCGCGGTGGACGGCGAAACGGTGTTCTTCGTGGCCGCCGCGGAACCCACCGAGCGTCACCTGTGGAGGTACCACCCGGACCAGGGCGCAGGCCGGTTGACCGAGCAGCCGGGCGTCCACTCCGGCGTACTCCGCGGCGGCACGCTGGTGCGCACCACCCGCACCCGGGACCGGCCGGGCTCACGCACCACCGTGCACCGGCTGACGGAGAACGGCCGGCCGCGGCCGCAGGGCCCCGCGCCCGTCCGGATCACCTCCCACGCCCAGCGGCCGCTGCTGGACCTGCGCGTCGAGTCCGCCGCCGTCGGTCCGCGCGAGGTGCGCACGCACCTCTTCCTGCCGTCCTGGCACCGGCCGGGTGACGCCCCGCTGCCGGTGCTGGCCGACCCCTACGGCGGCCCCGCGATGCAGAAGGTGACGGCCGAACAGAGCAGCCACATGTTCGTCTCGCAGTGGTTCGCCGAACAGGGTTTCGCGGTGCTGGTGACGGACGGTGCCGGCACGCCCGGACGCGGACCGCGCTGGGAGAAGGAGATCTTCGGCGACCTGGTCGGCCCGGCCCTGGCCGACCAGGTCGCCGCGCTGCACGCGACCGCCGAACGCCGCCCGGAGCTGGACCTCGGCCGGGTCGGGATCCGCGGCTGGTCGTTCAGCGGGACGCTCGCCGCCGCCGCGGTGCTGCGCCGGCCCGACGTCTTCCACGCAGCGGTGGCCGGCGCCCCGCTGACCGACCAGCGGCTGTACGACGCCTGCTGGAAGGAGCGTTTCCTCGGCCCGCCCGACCGGTACCCGGAGCACTACGAGACGTCCTCGCTGCTGGCCGACGCCCCGAACCTGAGCCGACCGCTGCTGCTGGCGCACGGGCTGGTGGACGACAACGTCTTCGTGGCCGGAACCCTGCGCCTGTCCGCCGCTCTGCTGGCCGCCGGGAAACCCCACGAGGTGCTGCCCCTGAGCGGGACGACTCACGCCGCACCGGCCGACGACCGGTTCGCGCGCCTGCTGGGTCACCAACTGGAGTTCCTCCAGCGGCACCTGGGCGGCCGCCCGGCCGGGCACAGCGCCGGGGCGTGCGGCGATCGGTGACGAACCGGGCGGTGCCCACCCGGCCGTTGAACCGGACCACCGCCGCCGGTGAGGTGGCTGTCCGGCACCGTCCGGCCCGGCGACGGCGACGCGGGCCGGTCGCGTGCCGGACAGGCGGAGGTCCCCGGACCGGGCGTCGCAGCGGACCCGGCCGGTGCTGAAGGTGATGTCCAGCGCGAGCCGTCCGAGGTCCGGGTCCACCGTTTTCGCGGACGGCCACTACCGTCGCGCCGAGGTGGGCGGCGAACGGGCTCCCGGCGCTGAACGGCGCGGCCTCGACGCGGCCCGGCTCCGCCATGTCGTGTCCGCTGCGGGGCGCGGACGTCTCCACGATCAGGCACCGGTCCGAACCGGAGGTGACGTGGCACTCGCGGCCCGGAGCCGGGGGAAGCGTTGACGGTCAGATCATCGGCGCGGAGGCTGGCGACGTCCGACCGCCCGGTAGGAAAACCGGGCGGGTCACCTCGCCGGCCTCCGCTCGCCGTTCGGCGACGCGGCGCACCGCCGGGGGGTGACGCCGCACCCCCCGGCCGGTGGTCAGCGGCCGATCTCGACCCGTTCGACGGTCACCGCGTTGCGCGGCCGGTCGCTACCGTCGGTCTCCGACGTGCTGATCGCGGCCACGACCGCCCTGGACTCCTCGTCGGCGACCTTGCCGAAGATGGTGTGCTTGAAGTTGAGCCAGGTGGTGGCCCCGACCGTGATGAAGAACTGCGAGCCGTTGGTGGACGGGCCGGAGTTGGCCATGGCCAGCATGTAGGGCTCGGAGAACGTCAGCTCGGGGTGCGGCTCGTCCGCGAACGTGTAGCCCGGACCGCCCCGGCCCGTGCCTGTCGGGTCGCCGGCCTGCACCATGAACCCGTCGATGACCCGGTGGATCGGGGTGCCGTCGTAGTACGGGCCGTCGATCGGCTTGCCGGTGCGCGGGTCGGTCGCGCCCTCCTTCGTGCCCTCAGCGAGTTCCGCGAAGTTCTTCACGGTCTTCGGCGCCTGATGCGGGTACAGCTCCAGCCTGATGGCTCCCAGGTTGGTGTGAATCGTGGCCGTCTTGGCGTCAGCCATGCTCGTTCGTCCTCCATGCGTTGCGTGCCGTACGCAGTTGATCATTCCAGGTACCCGCGGCGGAAACCGAGCTCCGGCCCCGGACCCTTCCCCGTATGCCCGCGGACGCCCGCGAGGGCCCGCCCCCGCGTTCGCCCGGAGCGCGGTTTCCTGACCGGCACGATCCGTTCCGCCGACGGGAACGCCGAACGGGACCTGCGCGGCGCCGACGAGGTCCGCGCCGTCGCCGCCGACGCGGACGTCACCCCGGCCCAGGTGGCGCCGGCCCGGCTGCTCACCCGGGGCTGCGACGTCGCGCCGTGGCCGCCAGCGCGGTGAGGAGGCCGATCGCTTGCAGGCGGGTCCAGCGTTCGGCGAGCAGGAAGCGGGCGAGCAGTACCGTCACCGCCGGGCAGAGGGCGGTGAGTACGGCGACGACGGCGAGCTGACCGCGCCCGGTGGCGCGGCCAGGAACAGCAGGTTGGCGGCGCCGCCCAGCACACCGGACGCGACGGTGGCGCCGCCGCCGGACGCCGGTCCACGCCCGCCGCGAAGTCCGCGCCGCCGTAGGCCACCGAAGCCAGCAGCCCCAGCAGAACGCCCACTCCGCCTCCTCTCCCAGGGCCCGTCGCTGGATCCTGACACGCCTGCGGCAGCGGGGCGCGGCGGCGTCACCGTGTCGCGGAAACAGGGCGGGTGCGACCGGCCGGTGGGGATCCGGTGCGGTGTGCGGCCGTTCGGCGGCCGACGGGGTGACCGTCGGGGGCCGCGGTCACTCCTGCCGCAGCAGTTCCCTGCGCAGCCGGTCGAAGGTGATGCGCAGCAGGCGGGATATCTGCATCTGGGAGATGCCGAGGCGCTCGCCGATCTGCGTCTGGGTGAGGTCCTCGCAGAAACGCATGCCGAGGATCCGCCGTTCCCGTTCCGGCAGGGCGGCGATGAGCGGTTTGAGGGCGACGAGGTTCTCACTGATGCCGAACCGCTTGTCCTCGCCGCCGAAGCGGTCCGCCCACGTGGTGGCGTCGGAGCGTTCGGCGTCCATGGGCACGTCGAGGGAGCGGGCGGTGTGGCCTGCGGAGGCGACGCGGGCACGGCGGATCTCCCGCTCGTCGGCGTCGCAGCACTCGGCGAGCTCGGCGGTGGTCGGCTCGCGGCCCTCCTCGGCGGTGACCCGGTCCGTCGCGCGGGCCATGGTCACCCGCAACTCCTGGAGCCGGCGCGGGACATGGACCGCCCACGCGGTGTCGCGGAACCAGCGGCGCATCTCCCCGACGATGGTGGGGAGGGCATAGGTGACGAACTCGACGCCGTAGTCCGGGTCGAAGCCGTCGATCGCCTTGATCAGCCCGACCGTGCCGACCTGGAGGATGTCCTCCATCTCGTCGGCGTGGTCACGGAATCGGCGCGCGGCGTGCCGCACCAGCGCCATGTTCAGCTCCACCAGGGTGCCGCGCACATAGGAGCGTTCGGCCGTGCCCTCCTCCAACTGCTGGAGCCGGGCGAACAGTTCACCGCTCAGCTGCCGCACGTCTGCGACCGGCATGCCGCGTCCCAGGTCCGAGACCCGCCGTGGACCCCCGTCCGCCCGTCCGCCGGCCGGGGCGCCGGAGGTGGTGACGGGAGCGGTGGTGGGTGTCCGGGTGGCCTGCGGTCGGACGGGCATAGTTGCCTCCTGACAACTGACAAGCGTGCTAAAGGGATCGCCTACCCGTCTCCCCGGCGTGATGCGCCCCTTCACGGTTCCCTCACCTCCCACGTGACGGACGCGCGGCGCCAGCGGAAGGGCGCGTCCGTCCGGGAGCCGGGTGGCCGGGCCCCGCGAACCGCTGCCCGCGGGGCGGGGTTCACCTCACGGCGTCGCGGTGACGGCCGGCCGCGGGGCGCCCGTCAGCACGGAGTCGTCGCCGACGCGGGCGCCGGGCAGCCGGTGACGGGCGGCGTTGAGCGCGGCCGCCACGTCCCGGGTGCCGGTGGAGACGCACAGGGTGTACGCGACGTCCTCCAGCCGCTGCCGTCCCGCGGAGTCGCCCGGGCCGTCGTCACCGTGCGGCAGGCACAGGGCCTCGTACCGCTCGACCGGACGGGCCAGTACCACGGGGTGTGCACTCAGCATGGTCTTCTCCTCGGGTCGACGGCGGAACGAAGCCGCCGCACGCTTCCCCCCTCGCGGCCCCCCGCAAAGAGGATCCCGGCGACGGATGTCTCCGACGGCGTCCCGGGGCTGCCGCACGGGTGACCGGGTGCGGGGCGTTCCGCGCGCCGGCGGTTGGGGCGGGGGCGGGGGCGGTTCGGCGCCGGTTCCGTACCACCCCGCGCACGGCCGGTGACCGGAGCGCGGTGCCCCCGGACCGTTCGTCATGCCGTGCGGCGTCCACGAACGGGTGGCGTCCGGGCCGTTGCGCCACGGACGGCTGAACCGTCCGCCCGGCGTCGGCCGACCGGCCCCGCCCTCCCGTCCGTCCCGGCCCCCGTCAGCCGCCCGGGTGGGCCGCCTCCCAGCCGTGTTCGAGCAGCGCGAAGACCTCTTCGGCGGCGCGGCGCGGATCGGCGTGCCGCAGGACGAGGCCGCGGGCCTCCAGGGCGAAACGGGCCAGGGCGGCGCAGCCGACGTCGTCCTCGGGGGCGCCGACGGCCTCGGCGACGGCCCGGGCCAGGGCCCCTTCGTGACGGGTCCACATGCGGTGGGCGTAGTCGCGCAGCGCGGGGGTCTCCCGCACCATGCGCGTGAAGTCGGCGAACCGCGGGTCGGTGGCGTGGACGGCGTACTGCGTCTGTTCCAGCAGCATGTGGTCGCGCAGCGCCTGCGGGACCGACCGGCCGGGGGCGCGGTCGCGCACGGCGGCCACGAGGGCCGCCTCCAGGTCGTCGTCCTGGTCGAAGACCAGCGCCTCCTTGCCGGAGAAGTGCTTGAACAGCGTGGTCACCGAGACGTCGGCGGCGTCGGCGACCTCCTTGACGCCGACCTGGTCGTAGCCGCGTTCGAGGAAGAGTTCGAGTGCGGATTCGGCCAGGGAGTGGCGGGTCTGGGCCTTCTTGCGCTCGCGGCGCCCGGTCGGTTCGGTCACCGGTCCACCATATCCCGTTGTGTATCCACTGCGAAAGTTTAGTCGTTGCGCTTTTTTAGTGAGTGTGGTTTTCTTGGTGGGCCGGGACCGCCGGCGGACCGATCACCTCCTCTCGGGAGCCCCCATGAACTCCGCTCGCCACCCCCGCGTCGCGATCGTCGGCGCCGGCCTCGGCGGCCTCACCTGCGCCCGCGTCCTGCAACGCCACGGCCACCCCGTCACCGTCTTCGAACGCGAGACCTCCGCCGGCGCCCGTCCGCAGGGCGGCACCCTCGACCTGCACGCCGACACCGGTCAGGCGGCCCTGCGGGCGGCGGGGCTCCTGGCGGAGTTCCAGGCCCTCGCCCGCCCGGAGGGGGAGGAGTGGCGCGTGCTGGACTTCGCCGACGCCTCCCTGCTGGCGCACCACGGGCCCCGCGCGGAGGGGGGCCGGCCGGAGATCGACCGGGGCCAACTGCGCCGGCTGTTCCTGGACTCGATGACCGAGGGCACCGTGCGGTGGGACCGCGCCGTCAGCGGGGTCGAACCGCAGGCCGACGAGACCTGCCGGCTGCTGTTCGCCGACGGCACCGCGGAGGACTTCGACCTGGTGGTCGGCGCCGACGGCGCCTGGTCACGCGTCCGCCCCGCCCTGTCGGACGCCGCGCCCCGCTACACCGGTGTCAGCTTCGTCGAGACCGGGTTCGACCACTGCGACACCCGCCACCCCGGCCTCGCACGGCTGGTCGGCAGCGGATCGCTGCTGGTCAAGGGCGCCGGCAGGTCCCTCGTCGCCCAGCGCAACAGCAACGGTCACATCCGCGCGTACGCCGCGCTGCGCGCACCGCGGGACTGGCACGCGACCGCCGGCGTCGACCTCGCCGACCAACAGGCCGTGCGGGCGCACCTGCTGACGATGTTCGACGGCTGGGACGAGAGCCTGCGCTACGTCCTGCGCCACGGCGACAGCGCGTTCGTCAACCGGGCCCTGTACGTCCTGCCCGCCGCGCACACCTGGCAGCACGTCCCCGGCGTCACGCTGCTCGGCGACGCCGCACACCTGATGCCCCCGGTCGGACTGGGCGCCAACCTCGCCATGCTCGACGGCTCCGACCTCGCCCACGCCCTCGTCACCCGGACCGGCGGCGTCGACGACGCCGTCCGCGCCTACGAGAGCGTCATGCTCCCGCGTTCCGTCGAGGCCGCGACCGAGAGCGCGCCGGGGCTCGACCACCTCGTTCCCGCGGCGGTCTCCTGACGCGGGGACGTGCCGCCGCCGGGCCGGGGCCGGGACGGTCGGCCGGGGGATCGGTCCGGCATGCGCCGGTCGGGGGCGGGTCGTTCCCGGGGGCCTGCGGGGGGACGGCGGCCGGCCGCTCCGCCGACCGGGACGGGGCCGCGCGTCCGGCCGAGCGGGCGGGACGACGCCGGTGCCCCCCCGGGAACCGAGCTGTACCTGCCCCGGCCGTCCTCCGCCGCCCCGCCGGAGGACGGCGCGGCTCCCGCCCCGCCCGCCGGTGACGCCGCCGAAACGGTCCCCCGGACCGTGCGGGCAGGTGTGCGGGGCGATCGGCGGCCCGCCGGCCGCCGGACCGCCCCGCACACCTCTGTGACGCCCCCCCGTGGCGTCACGTCCCCCGTGAGGCCACCCGGTGGGATCCCCCTGGACCCTTGCCGGACGAGCACCTCCCGCGGCCTCCCCCCGTGAGACCGCGAGGCGCTGTGGCCTCCCCTGGGGCCTCTGCGTGAGACCCCAGGGCTCCGTGGTGTTTCCCGGGGCGGGCGATGACCGTGCACCGCCCGCCCCAACCCCCCGGTTTTCGCCGAAGGACCGGGCGCCCGGCCGTGCGGCGCTCCCCACGGTAGGAGACCCGGCCCCCGCGCACACCCGCACCGATGCACAGCCGTCCCCGCGCCAAACGCCACGGGTGCACAAGCGGAATCCCCAACGGGCCCTGCGGCGCCCTCAGTCCGCCGGCCCCGGCAACTCCCCGGCCGCCAGCAGCGCCAGCACCAGATCGTGCGGACCCGACGCCGTCATCAGGTCCCGGTGCAGCAACCCGCCGGCCGTCCGCAGCCGGTCCCGCACCGTCCCCGGATACACCCCGAGCCGCGCGGCCGCCGGCAGCACGCCCGCGTTGCAGCCGATCCACGCGACGACCGTCGCCAGCAGGTCCCGCCCGTCGTCCTTCAGCACCGCCAGCCGGCGCTGCGCCCACCAGCGGGCCGCCGCACCGTTCAGCACCTGCGCCGCCGACACCGGTCCGTCCGGCACCCGTCCGCCCGGCACCCGCAGCAACAGGCCCAGCGCCAGGTCCAGTCGGGCGCGGACGGTCACGTCGTCCAGGTCGGCGTCCAGCAGTTCCGCCGCGCGGCGCCGCGCGGCGGCAACCGTGTTGCGGTGCCGGCCGCTGATCCGGGACGCACCCGACACCCCGAACTCCAGCACCAGCCGCAGGGTGTCGAGCAACTGGTCGCGGCCGGCGTAGGGCAGCTCCAGCAGCGGCGCCAGCCACTGGGCCGCCCACGCGTGCGCCCCGGCGTCCAGCACGTCCGCCAGCTGCGTCTCCGGACTGTGCAGCACCACCCGTTCGGGCAACTGCCGGGCCACCGCCAGCGCGTGCGACGCCTCCCGGTAGGCGCCGGCCGCCGACCCCAGCGGCATCAGCGCGCTGCCGCCCATGCACCGGTCCTCGCCGGCCGCCACCACCTCCCGCAGCCGCCCCTCCACCGTCGCCCAGGCTTCGATCCCCGCCTCCTCGTACGCCGGGGCGACGAGGATGACGTCGGTGCTGTAGACCGGGCAGCGCACCACCAGCGCCCGTCCGTCGGTCGCCAGCGAACACTCCTCGACGACGGCGTCCCGCCCGGCCGGGCGCCCCGACACGATCAGTACGCGGGCATCCTCCGCGTCCAGCAGCCCCGGCCGCACCGCCGCCGCCGTACGCTGCGCCAGCAGCAACTGCCCACCCAGCAGCATCTGCAGCACGCCGACCCCGGCCGCCGCCAGGGCGCGCCGGGTGTGCCGCTCGACCGCGTCCGCCTCCTCCAACCGGAGCAGCAGCGGCAGCGCGTCGGCCGCGTACGCGGTGGCCTCGGACGCCGATGACGGGCACACCGTCACGCCGTCGCGGCGCGGCCTGGCGACCGCCAGCACCGGGCGCGGAGCGACGGCGCCCAGCGCCACCAGCCGCACCTCCCACTCCCCGGCGTCCACGACGGCCGAGGCGAGCCCGCCGTCCGCGACCCGGGCGATCGTCGGGGCGACCGGCCGCACCGCCTCCCAGGCACCGGCCGCCGCCGCCAGCGGACCGCCGTCCGCTCCGACCACGGTGACCGGTCCGCCGACCGCGCCGGCCAGCCAGTCCACCAGCCGCCGCACCCCGTCCTGCCGCCCCGCCCGCGGCCGCAACCGCGTCAGCACCTCAGCCGGGATCCGCGCCCGCTCCCGTGCCAGCCGCACCCGTTCGTCGGCGATCGCCTGGGCCAGCGCCTGCCCGCGCGACCCCGGCGGCAGGAGGAGCACCGGTATCCCCACCCGCGCGGCCGCCCTGTCCAGCTCCCGCGCCGCCGACCGCCGTTCCGCTTCCAGGCCGTCCGAATCGGGCGTGTCGGCGTCCTTCTCGCAGGTTTCCGGCCGGGCCAGCGCCGCGGCTCCCTGCTCGGCCGCCCGCCGCACGAACCGTTCGACCGCCGCGTCCCCCCGCGGCGTCTCCCACGCCGGCAGGACGATCAGATCCCGCAGGTCCCCGCCCGTACGCGGCGCCCCCGGATCCCCGCCGGCCGGCCACACGCCCCGCACGGCGCGTCCGCCGTCCCGCGCCGCACCGCACGCCTCCTCGCCGTCACCCCTGCCGGCTCCGGCCGTCCGGAGTCCCAGTGATCGGCACAACCCCTCCAGCGTCGGGCAGTCACGGCTGCTCGCGGGGCCCGGGGCCGGCGGCGGACGGTCCATGGCGTCGTCTCCTCTCCTGGGACGACCGGCTGCTCGACCGCTCGTCCCCCGTTCAGGTGCACCGATGATGCCCGAACTCCGCCCACCCCACTGAACACCCGATAAACGCCGCCGCCGGAACCGGCCCCTGCGGGGCGGAACGGGGTGCCGGGACGGCGAGACACCTGACGGGTCGGGGGCGAGGCCCCGCTAACGGGACGGGCGGCCCCGCGCCGGCCCCGCACCCCACCGGCCCCGCGCCGGCCCCGCCCCGCGCCGGCCCGTGGCGGAGAAAATGGGTATGCCCGCGTCCGGCACGGCGGGGCAGGATGGTCCGCATGACGCTGCCCACCCCTGTTCTGCGCACCGCTCGCCTGCGGCTGCGGCCCTTCACCGACGCCGACGCGGGTCCCCTCTTCGCGTTGCACAGCAGCGCCCACGTGCTGCGTTACTGGGACTCCCCGCCGTGGAACGAGCAGGAACGCGCCACACGCTTCATCGCGGCCTGCCGGACGATGGCGGACGAAGGCACCGGGGCGCGGGTGGCCGTCGACCGGGTTTCTGACGGCGCGTTCATCGGCTGGTGTGCCCTGGCCCGGTGGAACCCCGAGTACCGCAGCGCGTCCCTCGGCTTCATCCTCGACGACGCGGCGTGGGGCCACGGCTACGCGACGGAGGCCGCGCGAGCCCTGCTGGGGTGGGCGTTCGGCACGCTGGACCTGAACCGGGTTCAGGCAGAGGCCGATACCCGCAACGTGGCGTCCGCCCGGGTCCTGGAGAAGGCCGGATTCGTGCACGAGGGGACGCTGCGCGAGGACTGCGTCGTGAACGGCGAGGTCTCCGACTCGTGGGTCTTCGGGCTGCTCAGGCGGGAGTGGCGGCCGTCGGACGTGCCGGTCGGCGGGTGCTGACGGGCTTCCGCCCGAAGACGCGGGCGACGCCGCCAGGACGACGGTGTGCGGCCGCTGTCCGGTTCCGCCGCGGCCGGGCGGGGCACGCGCTTCGAGGCGGCGTCCGTCTGTGCGAGGCCACCGGCGAACAGGCCCCCGTCCGTGTACCGGTCCGCCGGCCGCACACGCGTCCGGGTCCGCCGGCTCCCGGACCCGCGCAGGAACCCGAACGGTGTGCCCCTTCCCCGTACACCCGTCGTCCGGCCCGCGTGCGGCTCACACGTCCGGACGGGAGCCTCACCGCCCCAACGGCGTTCCGACCGGCCGGCGGCCGTGCCCCGGCGGCCCCGGCCGTCCGCCGGGGCGGCCGGGCCCACTCGTCGTTCGTCAGAGCGCCCCGCCCCCTGACCAGGTGACAAGCCGAACATCGGATGGTCACAAGACTCGCCCGGACAGTGCCTAGTGCGCGCGGATCTCGCCCGAGGCCGGCAGCAGGAATTCCAGGGTGCCGGGGAAGCGGCGGGCCCAGGAGGTCTCGTTGTGGGAGCCGGTGGGGTCGAAGACGTAGCGGAGGTCGTCGCCGCTGGTCCAGCCGTCGGTGAGGAGGGCGTCGCGGAAGGTCTCGGTCTCGGCCTGGCCGTCGTTGTCGCCGCCGGAGTCGAGGTAGACGCGGACCGGCTTCTCGCCCTGGTAGGACTGGACGGTGTGGGTGAACGCCTCACCGTTCCACCAGAAGCTGCCGGACAGGCAGCCGACGGCGCCGTAGACCGAGCTGCGGGTCAGGCCGGCGTAGCAGCTGAGCAGGCCGCCGAGGGAGGACCCCGCCATCATCGTGTCCGCGGCGTCGGTGAGCGTGCGGTAGTGGCTGTCGACGTAGGGCTTGAGGGTCTGCTGGATGAAGTCGAGGTAGGCGTCCGCGTTGCCGCCGCCGTACGTGGGATCGGCGGTCGGCGTGTACTCGCTGATGCGGTCGGCCGTGTTGTCGACGCCCACCACGATGGCCTCCCGGACCGCGCCCTGGCCGATCAGCCGGTCGAAGCTCTCGTCCACCTGCCATTCGACGCCGTAGGTCGCGGTGGAGGCGTCGAAGAGGTTCTGGCCGTCGTGCATGTACAGCACGGGGTAGCGCTTGGCGGTGTTCTCGCTGTAACTCGGCGGCAGGTAGAGGCGGATGTCCCGGTCGTTGTTCAACTGCGGTGAGTGGAAGGCGGGAAGGGTGACCAGCGAGCCCTGGGACGCCCCGAAGAACGGGTAGACGTCGATGGAACGCGCGGTGGTCGCGGTGACCCGGTAGTTGCCGCCGGTGGACCACGTGGAGTCGTTGACCAGCACTTTGAACTGGAAGCTGCTCAGGCCCGCCGGCGCCTGCCAGACCCAGACGTTGCCGGTGGTCCACGTCATCGGCCGGCCGGTGTCCCAGCTCAGGGGGGCCGAGTCGCCGCGGACGGTCAGGTCGTTCCCGAAGCCGGTGTCGTAGTGCACGTATATCGTGACCGGCAGGCTCTGGGCCCCGGCCGGGGCCGCGTTCGGGCCGGCCCAGCCGGCCAGTGCGAGCAGGAGCGCCAGCAGCACCCCCGCACCACGTCCGACCCGTCTCTTCCGCACACGCATCGTCCGGACCTCCCTGTCCGCAGGCTTCGTCGCGCGCTGACGGCCCCGTCGGTCGGCCCGCCCGGACACCGCGACCGCCGCGACCCCCGAACTCCGGGACCAACTCCCTTTCCTCACCGCCCTGTCGGGGCCGCGCAGCATCGTGCCGAATCCTTTCCCCCGGCACCGGGCGCCCTACCCTTCCGGCGACGGGGTCTTGCGGCGAGGGGTCCTCGGGCGCCGGCGGAGCGCGGCCGCGTGAACGCCTCCGCCCCGCCCCGCGTGAACGCCCCGCCACACTCCGGGTGAACGCCCCCGCCCCGCGTGAACGCCCCCTGCGTCAGGAACGGGTGCCGGCGATGGCGACCAGGCGGGCGGCCGGGCCGGTGAGGCGGTGGCCGGCGGGCCAGACCGCGCGCAGCGCGCGGCGCAGCGGAAGGTCGGAGACGCCCACCACGGCGAGCCGGCCCGCCGACAGGTCGCCGGAGACGGCGAGTTCGCTGATCACGCCCGGCCCCGCCCCGGCCACCACCGCGCTGCGCAACGCGGTGGTGGAGCCGAGTTCCAGCAGCGGCCTGGCGCGTTCCAGGCCGTGCCGGAGCAGGGCCCGGTCGAGGGTCTGGCGGGTGCCCGAGCCGGGTTCGCGCAGCACCAGCGCGGTGGTGGCGAGCCCGGACGGGGTCAGAGGGCGGCCGCGCCGGGCCCACGGGTGGCCCGGCGCGACCACCACGACGAGCCGGTCGGTGGCGACCTGACGACTGCTCAGCCCGGCCGGGACCGAGGGGGACTCGATGAAGCCGAGGGTGACCTCGCCGGCCCGGACCGCCTCGGCCACCCGCGCGCTGTTGGTCACCTGCAACCCGACGTACAGCTCGGGCAGTTCGGCGCGCAGCCGGCCGATCCAGCCGGGTACCAGGTACTCGGCGAGGGTGAGACTGGCCGCCACCCCGAGCTCCGCGCCCTCCTCGGCGCGCAGGGCGCGGGCGCCGGACATCAGCGCGTCGAACTCGGCCAGCACCCGGTCCGACCAGCCGGCGACCGCCTGACCCTGCGCGGTGAGGGTGGATCCCCGCCGGGTGCGGTCCACCAGCACCAGCTGGAGCCGGCGTTCGAGCGCCGACAGCCGTTTGCTGGCCGAGGGCTGGGTGATGCCGAGTTCGACCGCGGCCCTGCTCAGGCTGCCGTGCCGGGCCACCAGCACCAGGAGTCGGAGGGCTTCCGGGGACGGCAGGTCGTGCTGGGAGCCGGGCGGCGGGGTTGTCATTCCTCCAGGCTATGACCTGATGCCCGATTGGCGGCTACCGGCGCACCGCGTCCGTCACCAGCATGGGGTGGTGAATGATGAACGTGGCGTTGCCGCAGTGTTGCCAGGTGCCGTGCTCGCCGCGGGACTCGCCGTGCCGGCCACCGTGGTGGGACGGCTGGTCCCGGTGGTGGGCGGACCGGTCGCCGGGATCGTCCTGGGTGTGCTGGCCACGCTGCTGCTGCGGCCCGGCGAACGGCTGCGGTCCGGCATCGCCTTCGCCGCCACGGTGCCGCTCCAGACCTCGGTGGTGCTGCTCGGCTGCCAGTTGTCGCTGGGCCAGGTGGCGCGGGTCGGCCTGACCTCGCTGCCGGTGATGCTCGGCACGCTGGCGGCCTGCCTGCTCGTCGCCCACCTGCTGGGCAGGGCCCTGGGCGTCGTCCGTGACCTGCGCACCCTGATCGGGGTGGGCACCGGCATCTGCGGCGCCTCGGCGATCGCCGCGATCACCCCGGTCATCGACGCGGCCGGCACCGATGTGGCCTACGCGGTCTCCACCATCTTCGTCTTCAACGTGGCCGCCGTGCTGCTCTTCCCGCCGCTGGGCCACCTGATGGGCATGGACCAGCACGCCTTCGGACTGTTCGCCGGGACGGCCGTCAACGACACCTCCTCGGTGGTCGCCGCCGCCACCGCCTACGGGCCGGTGGCCGCGCACGACGCGGTGGTGGTCAAGCTCGCCCGCACCCTGATGATCGTCCCCGTCAGTCTGGGCCTCGCCGCCCTGGGCCGCCGCGCCGCCCGCCCGGTGACGGAGCCCGGCCGCGCCGCCGGCCTGGCCCCCGGCGCCCACTCCGCCGCTGCCCCCGCCCCTGCCGCCCGCACGCTCGCCGGCCCGCGCCCCGTCGCCCACTCCGCGGCGGACCCGAGCGCCGCCGCCGGCCCGGGTGCTGACCTCGCCCCTGCCGCGCGTTCCACCACAGACCCGGGCCCCGCCGCCGGTCCCGCCGAGGACCGGAGCCCTGCCGCCGACGTGAGCAGCGCCGCGGGCCCCCGTCCCGCCGCCGGCCCGGGCCCGGTGCGGATCGGCCGGCTCGTGCCGTGGTTCCTGGTCGGCTTCCTGCTCACCGCCGGGCTCAACACCGCGGGCCTGGTGCCGTCCGTCGCGCACGGGGCGATCGCCGACCTGGCGACGTTCCTGATCACCGTCGCGCTGACCGCCATCGGCCTGTCCACCGACCTGTCGCGGCTGCGCCGCACCGGACCGCGGCCGCTGCTGCTGGGCGGCTGCCTCTGGCTCACGGTGGCCGGCAGCAGCCTGCTGCTCCAGACCGTGGCCGGCCGGATCTGACCCCGCGGCCCGGCCCGGGCGGTCACCGCCCCCGGGGACGCCCCGGAACGGCGGTGGCGCCCCCTGCCGCGCGGGCCCGGGGCGCCACCGCCGTCCGGTGGGGTGGCGGTCGGCCTGGGGTGGGGCGGGGCGGGGTGTTCGGGCGGGTCGGGTCGCCGTGTCGCGGAGAGCGCGTCCCGCGTTCTGCGTCAAGTACAGGTTGACGACGCCCCATCGTCAACTTACTCTTGACGCATGAGTCCACTCGACATCAGCCTCGCCGACCTGATCGCCCGTCTCGACGAAGAGCTCCCCGACAGCAGCGAACTGAACCGCGTCACCGAGGCGCGGCTGCGCGCCCAGACCCTGTCCGACCTCGGCGAACAGCTCATCGACCACTACGTCAGCAAGGCCAAACGGACCGGCGCGTCGTGGACCGAGATCGGCGACGCCATCGGGGTGTCCAAGCAGGCCGCCCAGCAACGCCACACGCCCAACGCGTTCGCCGGGTTCACCGACCTGAACCGGCACAGCATCGTGCTCGCGCAGGAGGCCGCCCGCACGCACCGGCACGATTCCATCGGCACCGAACACCTCCTGCTCGGCCTGCTCGGCGAACCGCGGGGCCTGGCCCACGCGTTGCTGGTGGCGAAGGCCGGTTCGGAGCAACTCGCCCGTGACGCGGTGGAGGACGTACTGCCACCGGCCGGGGAGAAGCCGCCGCGCGGGCACATCCCGTTCCGCCCGGAGAGCAAGGAGGCCATCGAACAGGCGCTCCGCTCGGCGGCCGGCCTCGGTCACGACTGGGTCGGCACCGAACACCTGCTGCTGGGTCTGATCCGCACCGCGGACAGCCCGGCCGCCCGGATCCTGCACGGCCTCGGCCTCACCCCGGACGAACTGCGCGCGAGCGTCACCACCGCGATCACCGAACGCCGCGCCGCGCGCGACCAGCGCTAGGACCGGCGTCGCCCCGCCCGGCTCGCGGACCCCGGTGGTTCGCGGCGCGCGGTGGTCGCCGGGGAGGCCGCCGCCGGCCGGGCGGACCCGCGGTGACCGCGCCCGCGAGAGCTGGAGCGGAACGCGGGACCGGGAACGGCCACCGCCCGTGCCACCGGTGGGGAAGGCGGCGGCCGAGCGGGTGGCCGGCGCCGGCGCGTTGTTTGTCCGTCACGGTGCGCGGCAAGCCGGAAGGCATGAGCAAACCTGGTTCCGCCCTCCGCCGTACCGCCGCGCGTCTCGTCGCGGCCCTCCCCGGCGCCGGGACCGCCGCCGGGCCCCGTCCGGCCCCGGACGGGGCCGCACTGCCGCGTGCGCTCGACGCACCGGGACAGTGGGAACGCCTGGACCCCGCCGCCGACCTGGTGGGACGCGTGGTGCGGGCGGTGCCCCTCGGCCGGGCCCGGGACGTGCTGCACGGGCTGCCGTTCGGGCACCCGCTGCACCCCGCTCTCGTCCAGGTGCCGATGGGCGCCTGGATGTCGGCCGCGGTGCTCGACCTGGTCCCCGGAACCGGTCCGGCGGCCGGCACGCTCGTCGCCACCGGGCTGGCCGCGGCCCTGCCCGCGTCGGCGGCCGGCTGGGCCGACTGGGCCGAGCTGCGTCCGCCGCAGCAGCGCACCGGCCTGGTCCACGCCGCCGCCAACGCCGCCGCCGTCGCGCTGTACGGCGGTTCCCTCGCCGCCCGGCTCACCGGCCGTGCCCGCCTGGGCAAGGCACTGGCCTTCGCCGGGCTGACCGTCGCCGGTGCCGGCGGCGTGCTCGGCGGCCACCTGGCCTACCGGCAGGGCGCCGGCCCGAACAAGGCCGAACCCGTCGGGCACCTGGTGCCCCCCGGCTGGCACGAGCTCGGGCCGCTGGACGACTTCCCCGAGGACCGGGCCGCGCCGGCCGCCGTCGGGGAGGTCCCGCTGCTGGTCGTACGGTCGAGCGCCGACGGGAGCACGCACGTCCTCGCGTCCCGCTGCTCCCACGCGTCGGGGCCGCTGGAGGAGGGGGACGTCGCCGACGGGTGCGTCACCTGCCCCTGGCACGGCAGCGTCTTCCGGCTCGCCGACGGGTGGAACCTCCAGGGCCCGGCGACCGCACCCCAGCCCCGCTTCGACTCCCGCGTCACCCCCGACGGCACGCTGGAGGTCCGGCTGCCACAGGCAGGGTGAGGCGGGAGCGGCCCGCGCGTGCCGTCGGGGGCGACGCGCGGTACCGTTTCGGAGTCGGGTGTCGAACGATCGACGGCATCCCGGGAGCCGCCATGAAAGAGAGCGCCGGAACGGGCCTGAGGCGGGGCGTGCGCGACACGGGGCTGTCGGCGGCCGCCGATCCGGGGATGGACCGGTTCGCGCGGCTGGTGGCGCAGGTGGTCGACGCGCCGGTGGCCCTGGTCTCGCTCATCGACTCCTCCCGGCAGGTCTTCCCCGGGATGGTCGGCCTCGACGACCCGTGGGCCACGCTGCGCCACACCCCCCTGACGCACTCACTGTGCCGGCACGTCTTGGACAAGGGCGTCCCCCTGATCCTCGACGACGTACGCGCCGACGCCCTGACCTGCGAGAGTCCCGCCATCGACGACCTCGGGGTGGTGTCCTACGCGGGGATGCCGCTGACCGACGCCGACGGCCACACCCTGGGCTCGCTGTGCGCGATCGACACCGGCCCGCGGCACTGGACCGCGCGGGAGGTGGCCCTGCTGGAGGACCTGGCCGCCGCGTGCAGCGCGGAGCTGCGCCTGCGGATCGTCTCCCGGCAGCGCGAGCAGGCACGCCGCGCCGAGGTACGGGCGCGGCACGAGGCCGACACGATGGCGGCGCGCAACCGCGTCGCGCTGAACCGCTCGCAGCTGCTGCTGCGCGCCTCGGACGCGTTCGCCGACACCGTGGGGCTCAACCAGGTCAGCCAGCAGATCCGCCGCCTGGTGAGCGGGGACCTCGACGTCACCTTCGTGAGCCTGGCCCTCGTCCAGGACGGCCGGATCAGCCGGCTGATCGACACCGTCCACGCCGGGGCCGTGCGGTTCGAGCACACGACCTACGGCCTGGACGCCGCCTGGCCGTCGGCCCGCGCGGCGCGGGAGAACCGTCCCGTCGTCGTGCGCAACCAGGCGGACATCGTGGACCGGTACGGCGCCGAAGCACTCGCCGCCTACCAGCGACTCGGCCTGCACACCGCCCTGTCGGTGCCGCTGCCCGGGGCCACCCTGCCGCTCGGCAGCCTCACCGTCGGCTGGGACCACGAGCACGAGATCGACACCGTCGAACACGCCGTCTTCGCCACCCTGGCCGGCTACGCGGCCCGCGCGGTCGAACGCGCGCGGTTCGTCGACGACCGCGTGCGCACCGCCCGGCAGATGCAGGAGGCCATGCTCACCGCCCTGCCCGCCGTGGCCGGCCTGGAGCTGGCCGGCCTCTACCGGTCGGCCGGCGTCACGGACCTCGTCGGCGGCGACTGGTACGACGCGTACTGGCTGCCCGCCCGCCCCGGGGACACCGGGGAGCGGGAAGGGACGCCCGCCGTCCTCGCGCTGTCCATCGGCGACATCAGCGGCCACGACCTGAAGGCCGCCACGCTCATGGGCCAGACCCGCAGCATGCTGCGCCAGGCCGGCCTCGACCACGCCGGAGGCGGCCCCGCCCGCACCGTCACCGCCGTCGAGCACGCCAACCGCTACCTGGACATCGGCGCCTCCGGCACCCTCGTCCACGCCCACCTCCGGCCCGCCGCCCCGCCCGGCAGCTGGGACCTGACCTGGACCAACGCCGGCCACCCGCCGCCGATGACGGTGCGCCCCGACGGGACGTTCGAACGCCTCGACGAGCACGACGTCCTCATCCACCCCGCGCTCGGCGTGCTCCCGCGCGGCGACCACCACCGCCACCTGCCGCCGGGCAGCCTCCTGCTGTTCTACACCGACGGCCTCGTGGAGCGCCCCGGCGCCGACGTGGACACCGTCATCGACGAGGTCGCCGCCCGCCTCACCGCCCACGCGCGCGAACCGCTCCCCGACCTGCTCACCGGCATCGCCGACCACGTCGCCGGTCCCTCACCCGACGACGACGTCGCGCTCATGGCCCTGCGCGTCCCGTGAGCACCGGACGGGCCCCCGGCCGGAGGGGTGACGCCGGTGCGCCGGTGAGGCGCCAGCCCCGGCACGTCAGCAGGGGCGCCCGGGTGGCGCTGCGCCCGTCGCGCCGGGCGGGCGGCGGGCGGGGCAGGCGAGGCGGACCTCCAGGAGGTCGGTCGCCAGGTCGCCGAAGGCCACGTCGGCCTCCGGCCCCCTCACGCGCGTCACCGGCGGACGTCTCTGAGACCGTCCACCCTTCTTCCCGGCGTACGGCGCCGGTGCGGCACCCCGGTGGTGCGTCAGCGCCGCCGCCGCCGCGTTGCCCGTCTCCGCCGCCCACCCGGCCGTGTCCGCTCGCCGTCCCTCCACCGACCGCCCGGCCCCCGGCAGGAGGGGGTCGCCGCCGGGGAGCCCCTCGGCGACCGCGTTGCGCCGACCGGTCGACGTGCGGTACGACCGTCCCGCCGGCTCGCCCCGGCGACGTCGCGCGCGGTGCGGTCCGCGCGTTCCGCCGTGGTGTCCAGCGCCTGACCTGAGACCCCGAACAGCCCCTGGCGCAGGAAGACCGCGATCCCGTGGGCGGCGCGGGCGACGGCTCAGCAGCAGGTTCCCGCCGGTGGCGGCGAGGACCGGTTGCCCGGCGTCGACCAGTCGAGGAACGCGGCGTTCACCCACCTGACCCGGGACCGCCGCGCGCGGACCGTCTCCCCTCCCGCCGCTCACAGCGTCATAGGAGCCTGGGCCCAGCGGTTGACGCGGTACGGCAGGAAGCAGGCGTGACCGTCCAGGACGGTGACCAGGTGTTCGCCGGCGAGGTCGGCGAGGACGGCCGGCGGGACCGCGCCGGCCGGGGTGCCGCAGGCCAGGGTGTCGATCGCCTCCTGGTAGTCGGTCTCCTCGACGGTGAAGCGGTGCAGCGCGCCCCAGCGCCGGTCGCGGATCTGGACGAAACCGGGCCCGCGGCGCCACAGGCACTTGCCGAGGTAGTGCTCGTGCCGCCAGCGGCGGGTGGCCTCCTCGTCGTCACCGGTGCCGGAGACCGCGGCGGGCGGCTGGAGGTGCGAGAGCGACCGCCAGTCGGTGCGCTCGTCCAGCGCGATCCGCCAGTCCACCCAGACCGCGCACGCCGTCAGGTCGCGGACGACCTGCAACTGCCACAGCGCCCGGGCGGCCGGGGCACCGCCTGCCAGGTCGACGGTGCCGGGCAGCTCCACCCGGCGCGCGCCCGCGTCCCACAGCGAGCGGGCGGCCTCGGCCGGGGTGCCGGTGACGTCGAGTTCGCCCAGGCTCATGCCCCTCAGCGTCCGGACGGCGGGGTCGTGGTCGCGCCAGGCGGAGACACGCAGGGCGGGCGGTACGGTGGTGGTCACGGACGGGCTCCTGTCGTCGGGGGAGGGCCGGGGGTCAGGCGCCGGCGGGCGCGGGGACGGCCTCGGCCGCTGCCTCGGCGTTGCGCATGAAGTCCAGCCGCAGCATCTGCCCGTTGACCGCGGGCGGCGCGATGTGCACGTAGCTGCCGGCGTCGGTGAAGACCAGGCCCAGCTCCAGCCACCGGTCGAGCACCCCGCGGACCGCGTCCTCCCCGACGGGCGTGCCCGGGACCCGCTGGGTGACCTTGCGGGTCAGCGCGGCGGGCGTGTGCGGCTGCTCCAGCAGGCGGAACGCCGCCATCTCCACCGGGTCGGTGATCTCGTGGGTGCGCCAGGGATACGTCCGGCGGCGGTTGACGAGCACCACCCGGTCGCCCAGGTCGGTGTGGGTGAGACGGCTGGTCGGGTACGCGCCCTTCCACGCCTTGATCGCGTCGTTGAGCGCCCCGGAGGTCTCCGCGCCGATGCCGCGCGGCTGCACGTCGAAGACGTACGCCAGGTCGAGCATCTCCTTCTCCGGCAGGTCGTAGGTGAACCGGTACGGCTTGGCCGGGCGCAGTTCTGAGAAGCCCAGTTCGGGCCGGGTGAAGTAGGGGCTGAACCGCTCGATGGCGATCCGTGCCGACTGGTCGATCGGCGGTTCCAGGTGTTCCAGGGCGGGCAGCTGGGCGATCACCGGCAGGTAGTCGGACGCCTGCTCGCCGGGGAAGCCGTGCAGGTAGTTCCAGGCGATCGACAGCCCGGCGGCCTGGCCGTCGCGCAGCATCCGCACGTTCTGGCAGCCGCTGACGCCCTTGTCCATCAGGTCCAGCACCCGGTCGTTGAGCGACTCGATGCCGGGCTGCACGTAGACCAGGCCGGCGTCGGAGAGCGTCTGGAGGTGCGGCATGCGCATGTTGGCCTTGATCTCGATGTGCATCCGCAGGTCGTAGCCGCTGTCGATGACGCGCGGCAGGACGGTGTTGAGGTAGCCCATGTCGAGGATGTTGTCGACGACGTACATGTCCAGCACCTTGTGTTTGCGCGCCAGCGTCATGATCTCGTCGTAGAAGGTGTCCGGGCTCTTGCTGCGGAACTGCATGAACGAACCGTTGAGGCCGCAGAACGTGCAGTGGTGCTTCTCGCCCCACCAGCAGCCGCGCGCGCCCTCGACCACGAGCTTCGGCTCGACCCAGGTGCGGGCGGTGGAGGCGGCCAGTCGCTCGAAGTAGCCGGTGTAGTCGGGCGGCAGGATCGCGGCGGGCGGCAGCGGGGCGGTCGCCATCGGGTTGGCCACCGACACCCCGTCGCCGCGGTGGCACAGCCCCGGCACGCCGGACAGGTCCGAGCCGTCCCGCAGCGCGGTCAGCAGCGCCGGCAGTGACGTCTCCCCCTCACCGCGCACCACGTAGTCGACGAACGTGAAGTTGCGGTGCACCGACTCGCCCTGCTCACCGTCGCAGTTGGCGCCGCCCATCATCGTCACGATGCCCGGGTCGAGCCGCTTGACGTACCGAGCGGCGGCCAGCGCCGCGGTGTTCTGCTGGAAGGTGGAGGTGAAGCCGACCACGTCGGGCTTGGCGGCGACGATCCGCTCGGCGATCATCCGGACGAACTCGGCCGCCCGCGTGTGCAGTTCGCGGGTCACCCGCAGCCGCCGGTCGTTGAGGTCGTCGCGCATCGCCTCCTCGAACTCCGCGACCCGCCAGTCCGGGTCGTCGTAGAGCGCGGAGGAGAAGACCCAGTCGCCGCAGCCGAGGAAGTAGGAGGACAGCGAGTAGAACTCGTAGTCCTGGGCGCTGAACTCCCGGCGCTCGGTGAGCCAGTCGACGTATTCGAGGTTCGCGTGCAGCACGTCGGCGGTGGCGCCGGGCACCTTCTCGTTCACGGCGGTCCTGAGGATGCCGAGGGCGAGCGAGGGCACATCGATCGGGGACCACGGCATGTTCACCAGCAGTACGCGCACGGCGGTCTTCTTCCTCGGGACTCGGGGTCGGTCGGGCGGAGGGGCCGTGCCGGACCCGGCAGGGTACGCCGGGTCCGGCCCGCCCGCGGTGGGGCCGGTGCGAGGCGGCGCTGTGCCGCGCCGCCTCGCACACGGTGGTGCGTGTTACGGGTGGAACGTGTTCAGGTGGTGCGTCTCAGCAGTGGTGCGGGACGGGGATCAGTCCTCGTCCGGAACCTCGACGGCGCGGAACGGGATACGCACGCCGACGCTGACGCCCACGGCGCGGTTCTCGTCGTCGCCCTCGAACGGGTCGTTGTGGATGACGTCCTTCTGCATCCGGATCGCTTCCTTCCTGTGTTCGGCAAGAACTCCGCCGGCCGGCGGAGCTCACCCCTCCCGCCCGGCCGCGAGGCCGGGCGGGACGTCGTGCTCCCTCTCCCGGCGACCGCGCAGGTGCCGGGCGAGAAAGATCAGGGAACGGCGCAGGATCTCCACGTGGTCGCGGCCGTCGTAGCCGTCGTGACCGGTCCGCACCCACAGCGACTCGTGCCGCACGCCGTGTGCCTCCAGCGCCGCGAGGTACGCCTCGACCTGCGCCGGCGGGCACTTGACGTCGTGCCGGGCGGCCACCACCAGCAGCGGCGCGCGCACGGCGGCGGCGTAACTCGACGGCGACGAGCGGGCGTAGGCGTCCGGCACCTCCTGCGGGGTGCCGCCGAACAGCGCGGTGTCCAGCGCCCGCAGCGCCGGGGTGCCGTCGCGGAAGGCCAGCGCGCAGTCCGCGATCGGCTTGACCGCGATCCCGCAGCTCCACGCGTCCGGCCGCACGCCCAGCGCGAGCAGGGCCAGGTAGCCGCCCCACGAGGTGCCCCACAGCGCGGTGGCGTCCGGGTCGGCGAGCCCGTCGTCCACCAGGTGGGCGCGGGCCGCGGCCAGGTCGTCGACCTGCGTCAGCCCCACACCCGCGGTGAACGCCGCCCGCCAGCGCGGCCCGTAGCCGGTGGACCCGCGGTAGTTGACCCTGGCGACAGCCACGCCCGCCTCCACCAGCGAGTGCACCGCCGGGTCGTAGGCGTCCCGGTCGTGGTCGGCGGGACCGCCGTGCACCAGGAAGACCACCGGGAACGGGCCCGGCACGCTGTCGGGAACGGTGACCAGGGTGTGCACCGGCCCGTCGGGCCCCGGGGTCCACCGCTCCAGCAGCCGGCCGGGCACGGCGGGCGGTTCACCGAAGGCCGTGGGCAGCGCCGTCCCGCCGGTGGAGACCGCACGCGGCGTGGAGACCGAGTCCGTCCACAGGTAGTGCACGTCCCCGTCGCCGCGCGGTGCCGCGTCCAGCACGCTGCCGGGCGCGGTGGCGATCCGCCGGCCGGTGCCGCGGTCGAGGTCGAGCCGGGTCAGATCGCTGCGGCCGTGCCGGTCCTGACGCACCAGCACCTCCCGCCGCCCCGGGTACCAGCGCGCGGTGATCTCCGTGTCGTACCGGGGCCCGGCGTGCCGCAGCCCGTCGCGCGGTGTCCAGGTGGCGACGCGGTAGTGGTCGGCGTCCTGCACGACGAGCAGCAGTTCGGGCTCCTCCCCGCCGGCGCCGGCGGTGGCGAAGCCCAGCGGCCAGACCTTGCCGCCGGTGCCCGGGACGGTGGCCAGGACCTCGCCGGCCGATGTGACCAGCACGGCCGCGCGTTCGGTCGCGGCACCGCCGGCCAGCGCCAGCAGCCTCCCGTCCGGGCAGACGTCGACCAGTGACGCCGGGTACGCGGTGCGCACCACCGCCCCGGCGGGGGCGCCGCGGCGGCCCAGGTGGACGGCGAGCCCGCCGCCGTCCGCGAGCCCGACGGCCGCCGCGCCGTCGTCGCCGAGTGCCAGGCCGCGCGGCCGGCCGGCGGGCAGGCCGGGCATCGCCGGGTGGTCGGGGCCGCCCGCGAAGTCCTGCGTCCGCCACACCCCGGTGCCGTCCAGGTCCTCGTCGAACCACCACAGGGTGCCGTCGGGGCCGATCGCGCAGTGCAGGGTGCCGTGCGGGCGGTCGGTGACGCGGCGGGCGGTCGCGGTGCGCGCGTCCCAGGCGAAGACCTCGCACCGCCCGTCGGCGTCGCCGGTGAAGACCATCCGGTGCGGGCTGTGCCGGGCGGCGTGCGGCAGCACCGGGCGGTAGACCTGGAAGGTGTTGGACGCGGTCCCGGTCACGCGCGGCCTCCCGCGGTGACGCTGTCCGGCTCGGCGCCGGCGCGGGGGGCCGCCTCGTCGTGCAGGGCGCGGGCGGCGCCGGCGTACAGCGCCAGTCCGGCCAGCAGCGCGGCGCAGACCAGGTCGGCGGTGGCCGGTCCGGCGGTGTCGGCCAGCAGCCCCGCCAGGCCGGGGGCGGCCATCCCGGCCGCCCCGGCCGAGGTGGCCAGCACCACCGCGACCCGGGCCTGGAGGTCCTGCGGAACCCCCAGGACCACGCGGGTCTGCAGGACGACGACGACCGCCGGCACCAGCAGGGTGATCGCGCACAGCAGCGTCGCCCAGCCCCAGCCGTGGACGCTGAGGGCGAGCGCGCCGGCCACCGGGACGGTGGTCCAGGAGATCGCGACGACCAGCGTCCGGCCGCCGAACCGCGCGGCCAGCGCCGGTGCGAGCAGCGCACCGACCAGCCCGGCCGCACCGGCGGACGCCAGCACCAGGCCGACCGTGCGGCTGCCGTCCGCCCGGTGCAGGGCGACGACGGTGACGTAGGTGAGCATCCCCAGCAGGAAGTTGACGCCGGTCGTCCACACGGTCACGAACCGCAGGAACGGCGAGTCCCACACGAAGCGCGCCCCGGCGGCCAGCCGGCCGGGGAAGCTCTCCGCGGCCGGCCCCGAGGGCTCACCCGCGGGCCGCAGGTCGGTGCGGATCGCCGCGACGCAGCCGGCGGCCACCAGGTAGGAGACCGCGTCGGCCAGGAACGGCAGCCACCGCGCGGCCCGCAGCAGCACGCCGGCCAGCGCGGGGCCGGCGACGAGCGCGCCCTGTTCGCCGGCCTGGAGCCGGGCGACGGCGGCCGGGTAACGGTCCTGCGGCACCAGCCGCGCGACGCTCCCGCCGGCGCCGGCCGCGTAGCAGGAGGCGGCGACCCGTTCCATGAGCACCGCGCCGACCAGGACGGGCAGTGAGATCCGGTGGGTGACGACGGTGGCGGTGGCGCATCCCATCGCCAGCGCGGCGACCAGCGCGGAGCCGATCATCACCAGCCGCCGGGACCGCGCGTCGGCGAACGGTGCCACCAGCGGACCGGCCACCAGAGCCCCGACGCCGGCCAGCGTGACCATCGCACCGGCCTCGGTGGCGGACGCGCCGGTGTCCAGCAGGAGCAGCGGCAGTGCCAGGGCGGAGATCTGCGTCCCCAGCCCGTCGAGGGCCGTGCCGGTCCAGTAGAACCGGAAATCACGCGGCAGTGATAAGGCGGCGCCGCCCGCGCTCCCCGAATTCCTCATCGTGCGAGAAACCCGAGCGAACGCGCTTTCTGTGATCCGATCCGCGCCATCGGCAACCCCCGTAGCCGGTAGACAAAGAATGGAGAACTTGAGTAGTTCTGGAAAACGCGTGAACTCTAGCAGTGGGAAAATCGCATCACAAGACCTCGCGGGCGGGGCTTTTTCGGCCACGAAGCCCCGCCCCCCGAGGCTGCCCGCGGCCCGTCCTGTGCCCGCTCTGAAGTCGTGACCTGCGTATTCGTCGCGGACGGCCGCGTCCTCCGGCTAGAGGGGTACTTTCGCGCCACCCCCACCCTCACCGGCCCATGGCCCGCCGCTCCCTGAGTCTCCGTCACCTCCGCCGCGCACACCGCGACCACACAAACGCCACCGATAAACAGCGGGGGGTGACGATCGCGCCCACAAACCCTTTTCCAGCACCGAATACCGGCCACTTGCTGTCGCCGGACCATTTCCGCACCCTGACCGCCCGCTGCCACCACGCCTGCCGGCTCGGGCCGGAGCGGCGACGAGGTCAGTCCCGGAGCCGCCGCGCGGGCCGGCATTCCGCCCAGGTCCTGGGCGTCTCGGAGACCCTCGCCGCCACGAGTTCCGGCAGGCGTCCGGCCCAGGTGCTGAAGATCCACAGGGCGAGGTTCTCGGCGGAGGAGGGGAGTTCGCCGAGGACGTCGTTGAGGTGGCGGTGGTCGACGGTGTCGTCGAGCCACTGCTTGAAGGCATCGAGGTCGCCGTAGTCACGCACGAATCCGGCCTCCGTCAACTGGTCCCTGCGAGCGGCCAGTTCGAGGACGACGACGTAGTTGTGGCCGTGCATGCGTGCGCACCGGTGCCAGCTCGGCAGACGGCTGAGGACGTGGCTGGCGGAGAAGTGGAACTCCTTGGTGATGCTGAGCACCGCACTGCCCATGTCCCACCCGGGCGGCGTCTCCGGGGCAGGGGCCTCACGGGCGGCTCCCCGGCCGGTCTCCCCGGAGGACTCCGGCGTGCCGGTCATGACGCGTCCCCTCCGCCGAGGATGACCCGGTTGAGCGGTTCGGCGGAGAAGGATTCCCGCAGTGCCGCCTCCGTGATGAGGTCGTATTTGCGTTCGACCTCCGCGCGGGCACGTTCGTGCAGCGTGGCCGCCCGGTCGGCGAGGCCGGCGCGGTCCATGACGACGCCGCTGTGGTGCAGGACTTCCTCGGTGCGCAGCGCGGGCATGGGGCCGACCTCGTCGAGGACGCGCACCGCCTCTTCGGCCTCGGACACCGCCGCCACGACGTCACCCCTCCGCAGGAAGATCCGGCTTCGCAGCGAGTGCGCCGCGATTCTGCTCCTGATCATGCCACTGTGCCGTGTCTCGTGGACGGTGTCGACGGCGAGTCGCTCCGCCCGGTCGAGGAGCTCCGGACGGTCGCCGGACAGCCGGAGCAGTACGCCGGCGTAGAGGTTCCGCACGATGGGCACGAGGTTGGCCAGCCACGTCCGCTGGGTCTCCGCCCACGCCTCGCCCATCAGCGTGAGGCTTTCGTCCGCTCGGCGCGGATCAGCGGCGAGCCACTGTGCCAGGAGGGCCGTGTTGTAGGCGTGCCAGCCGCTGTCGCCGCCGCGCCGGGCCTCAAAGGTGAGGGCCTCGTCCAGCACCTGGCGGGTCCGCCGCCGGTCGCCGAGGCCGGTGAGGATCTGGGCGAGGTAGTTGAGCGCTATGGGCAGTTCTGCCTGGAGGCTCTCGCCCCGCAGGCGGTCCGTGCAGCGGCGGGCGCGGCCGAGGGCCTCGGAGAGGTGGCCGTTGTCGAACAGGGAGATGCCCAGCTGCATTTCGGCGAGGTTCCGCGCGTGCTGCAGCACCGGGTCGCGACTGGCCCCCAGTCGCGGGTCGGAGGCGTACATCCGCTCGGCTTCGGTGAGCTGGGTGAGGCCGTCCTGGAGCCGCCGTTTGGACACCTGCCGCCCGTACTCCACGCGGGCGACGAAGAGCGCGACGGGGTCGCCGTGCTCCTCGGCCAGTTCCACCGCGCCGCGCAGCTTCTCCAGCGACGGATCGAGCCCTTCGGTGGCGAGCTTGGTCTTCCCGCGCAGGAGGGCGGTGCGGATCATCAGCTCACGGTCGCCGCAACGGGCGGCTGCTTCCTCCGCCTCGGCCGCGAGCGCGTCGATGTGCGGAGTGCCGGCCTCGTGCTGCTGCCCGCGCCAGCGGACCTCGGTGAGTGAGAGCAGCAGTTCGACGGCCAGAACGAGGCGCCGGTCCCGGCCCTGAGCGGTGTGCGGAAGGTCGCGGGCGGCGCGGATCGCCTCGTCGCAGTGCTGCTCGGCCTCGGAGAAGGACAGGCCGTCCATGGCGGCGTCGCGGGCCAGGGCGTAGTGGACGTCGCAGGAGGCGGCCAGGCACGGCCGGCCGCCCTCCTTGAGATGACGGGCGATCTCCAGCCGCCGCTCCAGCGGTTGTTCCGCCCCCGCCGGGCCACTCAGGGCCCGCGCGATCCGCTCGTGCCGCGACCGACGCTGTTCCGGCGTCTGCCGGCCGTACACCACGCTCCACAGTGCCTGGTGGGCGAACGCGTAGCAGTCACTGCTCTCGCAGGCGGCCCAGCGCGGCAGGTCCCGGCGCACGAGCAGGTCGGAGTTCTCGCTGATCCGCCGCAGGCGTTCCATCACCGGCTCGTGCGGAACGCCGAGCACCGCTGCGGCGGTCCGGGAGAGGAAGACGGTCCCCTCCGCGGCGCCGACCGTCAGCAGTTCCTGGTCCTCGGGCGTGAGAGAGGCGAGCCTGGCCTCGACGACGCGGGTGAGGCTGTCGGGGAAGGCGATGTCGCCGCCCTGCTCCGGCCGCCAGGCGTCCAGGCACAGTCTGACGAACACGGAGTGCCCGGACGTCACTTGACTGAGCCGGGCCGACAGCTCCGGCGGGGCGGTCGGGTGCTGGCCGGCCACGAGTTCCCGCACCGCGTCCGCGGGCAGCCCCGGCAGGGACCGGCGGCCCACCAGGCCGTCCGCCTGCCACTGGTACAGCAGCTCGCCGACGGCCGCGCTCGAACCGTTCATCTGCCCGCCGCCCGTGGAGTGGCTGAGCAGCAGGCCGATGCCGGCCTCCTTCGCCCGCCGCAGCAGCTGGTCGAGGACCAGCAGGCTGCTGTGGTCGATGTGCTGGACGTCGTCGACGATCACCACGGCCGGACGGTCGCCGCCGAGCAGCCGCACGAGTTCCTCGACGATCCGCATGGCCGCCCCCTGCTGGAACGGCAGCAGGCTGTCGAACGGCATCGAGCCGGAGGCGAGCGAGGCGCGGGTGACGTCGCGGCCCAGTGCGAAGACCTCACCCAGGCCGGGCACCATCGACGACAGCACGGCGGGAGCGGATTCGAGGGCCTGCCTGCCCGCGGCCTTCAGGGCCTTCCTCACCAGCTTCCGGCTGCGCGCCGACTCCTCCGAGAGCTTCATGAGCAACTCGGTCACCGGACCGTACTTCAGCCCTGGCCCGATACCGGGATGGCACCGCACGGAGAAGACCCGGCACCGGCCGTCGGCCGCGAGCCGGGCCTCGTAGGCGTCGAGGAGCGCGGACTTCCCCATGCCCGGCGCACCGCCGATCACCAGGGCCCACCCGCTCCGTCCACGGTGCTGCCCGACCGCGAGCGCCCGCAGCTCCGCCATCGTTTCCGTGCGGTCGACGAACACAGTCGGTGCCACCACGTCCCCCGTTCCTCCCTGCTGCGCGACGAAGCCTCATGATCCCATGCGACGTTGCCGAACGGGCGGGCACAGCGGCGATGATCGCCAGGGTCGCCGGAACGAGGGCGCCGCCCGGCGCCGGGGGCGACGGGGTCCCCGGCGCTCGACGTGTCGTCGCCGCCGGGGATCCCGCCGCCCGTACCCGGCGTCAGGCGGGTCCGGCGCCCGGGGTGACCGTCATGCCGACGGAGCCGTATCCGGAGCCGACCTGGTTGTCGCTGTAGAACGTCACCCCGGTCGACGCGGAGTCGACCTCCATGACGTGGTCCGAGGACCCGGTGAACGTGTTACGGGTGATGGACACGCTGTCCGGCCCGTCCAGCTTGATGGCCTGGTTCCAGCTGTCGCCGACCGTGTTGTCCGCGACGATCCAGTTCCTCATGCCGTCGGTGTCGCCGCCGGAGTTCCCGCCCTCGCCGTAGTCCTCGGCCATCAGGAACTGGTGGATGCTGCCGACGCCGTTGTCCCGGTCCGGGTTGGCCGGGCCGACCGCCTCGTTGCCGCGGATCTGCACGTTGTCGCTGGCGGTGGGGTGGGAGCTGGAGACCCAGGTCTGGACGAAGTCGGTGTGGCTGTCGCCCGGGTCGCCGGTCACGAAGTCGACGGCGGTGTTGTAGAGGATCCTGGTCCCGTTGCCGAAGAAGGTGATGGCGTTCAGGTCGCCGGGGCCCCTGACGCCCCTGATGTCGTTGTTCTGGATGGTGACGTCGTCGTTGTTGTCCGAGTAGATGCCGTACGCCTGCTCGGCGTCCACCCGGCAGTTCTGCAGGACCACGTGGGCGGCTTTGATCATCACGCCGCCGCGGATGGTGCTGCCCCGGCAGTCGTAGACCTTGGGCGCCGACGCGGTGCCGCCGGAGCTGATCGTGTACTCGGAGTTCCTGGCCGGGACCAGGACCGCGCCGGGCGGGGTCGCCACCCCGCCGACGCCGAGCGTCTGGGTGGGGGGTGGCGTCGTACCGCCGCCGGTCCCGGACACGGTCGCCTCCGTGATGCTCGTCCACGTGGCCGAGTCCGAGGAGGTGTTGCCGTGTCCGACGATCCGCACGTATCGGGCCTGACCGGCGGTGAAGCCGTACGTCTCCGGGGCGAGCGTGCTGCCGCTGCTGGTGGCGCGTGAGAGCGCCGTCGTCCACGCAGAGCCGTCCTGGGAGAGCTGGACGTCGAACGTGGACTTGCGGCTGTCGCCGTCGTACCAGGCCAGCGACACCGAGCCGATGGTGGTGACCGAGCCGAGGTCGAAGCGGATCCAGACCCCGTCTCCGGCACCGGACCACCGGGTGGCCAGGTCGCCGTCGATCGCGTTGGCGGCCACGTGGCCGTCGTCGGAGCTGTCCGTGGCCGAGACGACGGGCAGCGTCGCGGCCCCCGCGGCCGGGCCGGTCAGCACCACCGAGCCGAGCGCGGCGCACGCGCACAGCGCGGCCGTCAGGACCCGCCTGGCCGGCGCACGCCGGTCCGACGGCGAACCGGTGGGATGCGGCAGGGCGTTCTCAACGTGCACGTGCGCCTCCTCGGAGTGGTTCCCGCACGCCGGCGGGGACGCGGCGACGTGCGCGTGGGGAGCGTTCCGGCGTCACGTTACCCACGCCCCTCACGCCCCGGACCGCACCGGCCGACAACGCCTGAACGACGCGCCGAGTTGCCGGTGGACGACGGTCCGGCAGACAGTGGAGCGGCATGAACGGCGGTGTGCGGAACGGCGGTTGACACCGTCAGGAGCTCTCCCGGGACCGCCGGACCGCCGGGACGGACCGGTGGTGGGGCCGTGCGGTGGCCGGTGGCGGGGTGCCGGGCCGGTGGGATCGGCCGTTTCGCGGCGGGGTGATGTGAGGGGGCTCCACAATGAGCCACTCGCACGCTTGGATGAGCGCGCCGACTACGTTGACGGGGGTGGGGCATGACGCGTTCACGACCAGGTCTGACGGTGTTCCTGACGGCCAAGGCGGTCTCCGACATCGGGTACGCGCTGGACTTCGTCTGCATGTCGGTCTTCGTGTGGGAACGCACGCGGTCGGCGGTGGCGACCGGCTTCGTGAGCGTGGCCCTGTACGCCGGTGCGATCCTCGGCGGTCAGGCCGGCAGCCGGTACGGCCGGGCCTGGAACCGGCGGCGGGCGATGATCACCTCGGACGCGGTCCGGACGGCGGTGCTGCTGCTCCTCGTGGTGCTGCCGGACCGGGCGCAGACGGTGTGGCTCTACCCGGTGGTCTTCCTCGTCGGCTGCGGCCGCTCGGTCTTCGAGGCCACGCTGTCGGCGGCCACTCCGGTGCTGGCCGCCGACCGCGTGCAGACGGTCAACAGCGTCATCGCGGGCCTGCGCGGCATCGCGTTCGTCATCGGCATGGGAGCCGCCACCGTCGCCGTCCAACTGGTCGGATTCCGCGGCGTGTTCGCGGTGGACGCGGGCAGCTACGCGCTGTCGGCGGTCGTGCTGACCGGTCTGCGGCTGCCGTTGCGCGAGGCGCGGGCACGGACGGGCGGGACGGGCGCCGGGGGTTCCGGCGCGGCGAGGGGCGGACCGGGCGGGCGGGTGGCCGCGTGGCCGCTGCTGCTGGCCGCCGGGCTCGCGCCGCTGTTCGTGCTGCGGGCGTTCGACGCCTTCGGCAGTGCGTCGCAGCAGGTGGGCCTGCCGATCCTGGGCGGCCGGATGGACGCGCACGCCCCGACGCTGTTCTCCGGCGCGGTCTGGGGCGCCTGGGCCGCGGGTCTGTTCGTGGCCGGTTTCGTGCTGCGGCCGCTGGCGACCCGGCTCGTGTCCCGGTCGCCCGGCGTGGTCTTCTGCCTGGCGACGATCGTGATGTCGGCGGGCTTCATCGGCGTCTTCTGGCTGCCCGGCTGGTGGCCCCGGCTGGTGGCGGCCGCCGTCGCCGGCCTCGGCGACGCGTTCAGCGAGATCACGTTCAAGCAGGCGGTCCAGCGGCTCCCCGACGAGGAACGCGGCCAGGCGTTCGGCTTCGGCCAGGTCCTGGTCAACGGCGGGTTCATGGCCGGCCTCGTGGCGACCACGCTCGTCCTGACCCCCGCCCTCCTCGCCCACTGGGTGCTGCTGCTGCACGGCGTGCCGGTGCTGATGGCCGCCTGGCTGGCCACCGTGCCCCTGCGCGGCCGCGGCTTCGGCCGTCCCCGGAGGCCGGCCGCGCGGACGGCCTCCGGGGACGGGAAGCCGGCGGACGCGGCGCCGGCGGAGGGGGCGGCTCCGGACGTCGCGGGTGCCGCGGATCCGGGCCTCGCGGCTGGCGCGGAGCTGGGTGAGACGACGATATGACGATCACACCGCCCACTGGCCCGTCGACCCCGCCCCCGCCCCCGACCACGGCCGCGTCCGCCACCCCCGCGCCGCTCACCACCACCGCGCCGTCCCCCGTCCCGTTCCCGGACGGTCCGCTCGCGTATCTCGACCACGCGGGGATGGGCCGGGTGCGGCCGCACGCGGTCGCGGCGATGCGGACCGCCGTGGAGGAGGTCTACCCGTACGGCAGCGCGCGGATGGGCCGGATCTTCCCGGCGCGGTCCGCGGCGCGGGCGAGCGCGGCGCGGCTGCTGGAGTGCACGACGGCCGAGATCGCGCTCGTGCCGAACACCTCGACGGGCCTGCACCTGGTCGCCGACGGCCTGCGGTGGCGCGACGGCGACGAAGTCGTGGTCTTCGACCGGGAGTTCCCGGCGAACGTGCACCCCTGGCGGGCGGTCGCCGAGCGGTACGGGGTGCGGCTGGTGTGGGTGCCGATGCGCGACGGCCGCTACGCGCTCGACGACGTGGCCGCAGCGATCGGGCCGCGCACCCGGCTGATCGCCGCCGGGCACGTCAATTTCGCGACCGGATTCCGACTCGACCTGGACGCCGTCTGCGCCCTCGCCGCGCCGGTCGGCGCGCTGGTGTGCGTGGACGCCGTCCAGGGCCTGGGCACGCTCCCGTTCTCCACCGCCCGTACGCCCGTCGACTTCGTCGCGGCGGGCGCGCACAAGTGGCTGGGCGGACCGGCCGGCACCGGCCTGTTCTACTGCCGTGCGGAACGCCTGCCGCTGCTGCGTTCGGTACCGGCCGGCTGGTTCGGGTTCGACGACGCCAACGACATGCTCACCAAGGGGCCCGGCCACTTCCGCTACGACCTGACGCTGCGGGCGGCGGCCGCCCGGGTCGAGGGCGGGATGTACGACGTGCTCGGCATGGTGGGTCTCGCGGCGGCGCTGGAGGAGATCGAGGCGATCGGTGTCGAGACGATTTCCGGCCGGATCGCGCGGCTGACCGGGAAGCTGCGCGACGGGCTGGCCGGCATCGGCTGCCGGGTGGTCTCGCCGGGCGCCCCGCAGGACCGTTCGGGGATCACCGGTTTCACGGTCCCCGGGTGTGACGGCGGCGAGGTCGCGCGGCAGCTCGTCGCAGGTGACGTGCACGTCTCGTACCCCGACGGCGTCATCCGGGTCTCTCCGCACCACTGGACCCGGGAGGAGGAGATCGACACCCTCCTGGCGGCCACGGCGAAGGCCGTGGCCACTTGCGGCCGCCGCTGAACGCGCCAGCTCTCTTGACCCGCCTGACCGTTGGCTCCAGTCTACTCCGGACATTCCTTCAACGAAGGGGGCACACCATGGCGTTCGAGAGCTGGGAGCAGCTGGAGGACGAGGTCGAGGTCACGACCGGCGAGGCGGACTGCTGGACCTGCCTCATCGACGCGGGCCTGTAGTCGTCCCACCCGCACCACCCTCCCCGTGGTCCCCGTTCGCGACGGCCACGGGGAGGCGCGCGGAACGGCGCGAAACCGCCCCCGCGCGGACCCGCGCCACCGCATCCGGGGCCCGCGGCCCGGCCCGGCTCACGGGCCCGCCCACGAGGCACGAGTCACGAGGGGGACCTGGGCGATGGAACGCTGGCGCCGCAGCCACGGTGTGGTCGGGGTGAACGCCCCCAGCTGGCTCACCTTCGAGGTGCACCGGACCTACTTCGACGGCGCGGCCACCGACCGCACGGTCATCCAGGCCCGCGCCGGCGTACTCGCCGCCCGCCGCTTCGAGGAGCGCGACCCCACCGGACTCCGCTTCGGGATGAACATGCCCGCCGGCTACCGGCGGCTGCTCGTCCAGGAGTCCCGGCTGCACGCCTACGCCGCCGCCACCCCCGCCGACCTGCCCGTGACGCTCGCCTCCCCGGCCTGGGCACGGATGGCCGACGCCTACCGCGACCGCGACGCGCTCGACGCCGTGGACCGCGCGGGCCTCGCCCACTGGCTCATCGCCGTCTGCCTGCCCGGCGCGGTCACCGACGTGGTGCCCGCCGACCTCGACCCGGCCGCCTGCCGCGACGACGAGGTCCTCGCCACCACCCAGGCCGCCCGCGCCGTCGCGCTGTTCCAGGCCGAGGGAATCACCGAGCGCGCCACCGCCGCCTACCGCGTCCTCGCCGACGACCCGGCGCCGACCCTGACGCACGCGCAGGCCGTCGCCTCCTACGGCTACGTCCTGGCCCGGCACGCCGCCGACGCCTCCGCCGCCGAGGACCTCGGACGCCGCGCCCGCGGCCTGCTCGCGGCGGCGGCCGGCGCGCTCGACCCGTTCACCCACACCGTCGCCACCGTCCGGCTCGTGCTGCGCGAGGTCCTGCGGCTGGAGCGGGAACGCGACTTCGACGGCGCGGCGCACCTGCTGGCGGACGCGGCCGGCGAGATCGCCCGGCTGGAGGCGGCCGCCCCCGAGGACGCCATGGTGCTGCTGGAGTCCCGGCGCCGGCTCGTCGACCGGCGGCTGGAGATCGCGGTGCGGCGCGGCGACGACGACGGCCGGGACGCGGCGCTGGCCGAGGGACTCGCGCTCGACCCGACGTGCGTCAAGATCCGCATGCAGGCCGCGCAGGCCCACCAGCGGTCCGGCCGGCACGACGAGGCCCTCGACGGCTTCCTGCACGCCGCCCGGCTCGGCCCGCACGGCACCGGGTTCGCCCTGCTCCAGGCAGCCGACTGCGCCCGCGCCGCCGGCCACGCCGAACTCGCCCGGGTGCTGGCCGAGCGCGCCTTCCGCGCCGCGCCGCGCTCCGCCCGCACCGCCGAACTCCTCACCGGCGTCCTGGAGTCCGAGGGCGACGCGCCCATCGCCGGCGTCGTGCGCCGGGTCGCCCGGCGGGTGCCCGAGCGGCCGTGGGAGAACAACTGGCTGTTCCAGATGTACGGGGCGTACTTCAACCTCTCCGAGTCCCACTCGCCGGCCCTCTACGCGCGCCTGCCGGGCATCGCCCACGAGTCCGCCGCGGCCGGCGCCGCCCCCGGCATCACCTTCCAGCGCCTGATGCCCCCCGCCTTCCGGGCCAACCTGGTACGCGAGTCCGGGCTCACCGACTTCGCCGTCAAGCACCCCGCCGACCTGCCCGAACGGCTGCGCACCCCGGCATGGGAGCAGCTGTGCGCGTGGACGGCGGGCTTCCCCGGTGACACCCCGGAGCGGCAACTCCTCACCGCCTCCCTGCTCTTCCGGCTCGGCTTCGGCGCGCTCGTGCAGGAACTCGTGCCCGCCCGGCCCGCCGCCGAGCTGTCCGGCGCCCCCGAACTCCTGCTCCACCACTGGCGCGACCTCGTCCGGTACGTGGGGTCCGTCGGCCGGGGCGTCGCGGCGCCCACCACCTCGTTCGACATCGGGCTGCACCCGGACTGCCCGGTGCGGCTGCGCTTCGTCGTCGCCGTCTTCGCCGTCGTCTACCACGCCCGCGAGACCAAGGACGTCGCCGAGGCCGTGGCCTGGCGGGACCGCGGCCGCGCCGCGCTCGACGAACTCCTCGCCGACCCCGCCACCACGCCGCTCGACCGGCTCATGCTGGAGAGCCGCTACTACCGCAGCGTCACCTACGTGCCGTTCCTCCAGCGCGACGAGCGGCGGCTCACCGACGAGATGGAACGCGCCGAGGTCCTCGCCCGCCGGATCCGGGCGGCCACGCCCTACGAGGAGTTCCTGCGCCGCGAGAACCTGCGGGCCTGCCTGGAGAGCCGCTCCAAGGAGGCCATCGGCTTCGGCCACCACGACCTCGCGCACGCCCGCACCGAGGAGGTCGTGGCCATCGACCCGTACGAGCCGAAGAGTCACATCGAACGCGCCGAGAGCCTGGCCCGGCGCGGCGAGCACCGCGCCGCCGCCGACTCCTACCTGCGCGCCGCACGCCTCGGCCCGCACTCCACCGCGACGAGCTACGCGCTGGCCGGCGAGTGCTTCGACCGCGCCGGACTGCCGGGCCCTGCCGAGGACTGCTTCGTCCAGTCGCTGCGCGTCGACCCCTACGCCGTCACCGCCGCCCGCGGCTGGGCCCGCGTCGCCCGCGACGCCGACTCCGCCACGCTCGCCGCCGAGTACCGCGACGGCCTGGAGGCGTGGGCCGCCGAACGCCGGGCGGCGCGGGCCCGGACGGCCCCGGCCCCATCACCGGCGACCGCCTGAGCCGCCCGCGGCACCCCGCACCACGACACGACCGGCACCGCACACACCCGCACCACCGCGACCACCGAACGGGGAACGAGCACGTGACGCAGTGGGACCTCGCCGACACCATCCCCGGCGGCGTGGACGCCGTCGTCGTCCCGGCGTTCACGGACCGGCCCGGTGAGGTGCCGCACGCCGCGTTCGCCGCCGCCTGCGGGTTCACCGGCCGGCCCGGCGAGACGCTGCCGCTGCCCGGCGACGGCGACGGGCCCGCCGGCGTCCTGCTCGGCCTCGGCGCCCGCACCGCCCTCGACGACGACACGCTGCGTTCCGCCGCCGCGGTCCTCGCCCGCACGGTGCGCGGCTTCCGCCACCTCGCGCTGCCGGTGCCGGGACCCGGCACCGCGGACCCGGCACCCGGCGCCGTGCGCGCCGCCGTCGAGGGCTTCGTGCTCGGCGGCTACCGCTTCACCCGGCACCGCAGCGCCCCGGCCGGACCCGCCGCGCCGGACCGCGTCACCCTCGTCGCGGGCGGCGGCGGTGACGTCGCCGCGCTCACCGAGGGCCGCCGGCTCGCCGAGGCCACCGTGCTCGCGCGCGACCTCGTCAACGAACCGGGGGAGGAACTCACCCCCGAGGCGTTCGCCGACCTCGCCACCGGGGTCGCCGCCCGGCACGGCCTGGCGTGCGAGGTGTGGGACGCCGGGCGCGTCGCCGCCGAACGCCTCGCCGGCCTGCTCGCCGTCGCCCGCGGCTCACTGCGCCCGCCCCGGCTCGTCCGCCTCACGTACGCGCCCGGCCGGCCGGCCGCCGGCGCCCTCGCGCTCGTCGGCAAGGGCGTCACGTACGACGCGGGCGGTCTGTCGATCAAGCCGAACGCCGAAATGCTCACCATGAAGGCCGACATGGCCGGCGCCGCCGCCGTGCTCGGGGCCATGACCGTGCTGCGCGACCTGGCCTGCCCGGTCCGCGTCGACGCCTGGCTGCCGCTGACCGAGAACATGCCGAACGCCGACCCGGTCCGCGTGGGCGACGTGCTGCGCATGCGCGGCGGCCGGACCGTCGAGATCCGCAACGCCGACGCCGAGGGCCGCCTCATCATGGCCGACGTCCTCACCCTCGCCGCCGAGTCCGCGCCCGGCGCGATCGTGGACGTGGCCACCCTCACCGACGCCGCGCCCATCGCGCTGGGCCGCAAGATCGCCGCCGTCATGGGCAACGACCCGGCCCTCACCGACCGCGTGCGGGCCGCCGCCGACCGGGCCGGCGAACCCGTCTGGCCGCTGCCGCTGTCCGACCGCTACCGCCACCAGCTCGACTCGCCGGTCGCCGACCTCGTCAACTACACCATCGGCAACCGGCACGGCACCGCGCTGCTCGCCGGGATGTTCCTGCGCGAGTTCGTACCGGCCGGCCTGCCCTGGGCGCACCTCGACATCCAGGGCACCGCGCTGGCCGACGCGGACGACGCCGAATGGACCCCCGGCGCGACCGGCTTCGGCGTCCGCACCCTCGCGGAACTCTGCCGCGCCGGCGGCTGATCCGGCGGCACGGGCCCGCGGGGTGCCGCGCCCGGCGGACCGGGGCGCTGCGGCCCGGACGGCAGGCGGATCGGGGCGATCTCGCGCACCCCGGACCAGGACGGGCGCGGGACCGCCGGGTTCCAGGTGCCGGCGCACAGCACGGTGCCGGCCCGGCCCGGGGGCGGTCCCCACAGGCCGTAGGAGGTGTGGGCCGCCGCAGACCGGTGCGTGCGGGCCGGCGGCCGGGCCGAGCGGGGTGAGCGCGCCGGATCGCGTCGTGGTCGAACTGCTGCGTGCACCAGACCGGGTCGGGCCCGGCGTCACGCACCAGCCGCGGCCGGCGCGACCGGCGCCGGCCGCACGGCGACGAGCCTCCTCGCGGTGCTCCCTGTCCCGGCCGACCAGAGTCTCCCGGTCGGCCCGGTCGGCTGACCGCCACCGGCCGGCGCGTCCGGTTCACCTCCGACGCCCTCACCACCGTCACGCCCTACGCGGCCCGCGCGCCGCAGGCGGCCGTTCCGGGGAGCCGCGGACCGCGCCGGCCGCCGCTCCCCGGACCGCCCGGGCGCCGAACCCCCGGCTGCCGCAGGACGCCGGGCGGACCCCGTCACGTCGTCGTGGTGACCGGCGCCCCCGCCCGGGCGGCCGGCTGCGGGAGGGTCCGGCGGCGGCGGGACGGCAGGGGCAGCGGGTGGCGGATGCCCCACAGCGCCCCCCGGCACACGAGCTCCTTGTAACGGGCCGCCAGACGGCCGGTCACGGCGGTTCGGACGGCGCGGTCGTCGGCGGTGACGAACTGGATCAGGCCGTCCCCGCGGCCCAGCGAGACGCACTGGTTGAAGTAGCGCCGCGGCACGTGCGGCAGCTTCCCGCCGGTCAGGCGGGCCGCGACGGCGTCGGCGGCCTGCCAGGCGCCGGGCACGCCCGAGGCACACGACATCCGCAGCGGCCGGCCGCCGGGCCCCTCGGCGTGCGCGGCGTCCCCGATGGCGTAGACGTCGGGGTGCGAACGGGACCGCAGGGTGCCGTCGACCACGATCTGCCCGGTGCCGGTGACCTCCAGGGCGCTGGCGGCGGCGATCGGGTGCACGGCGAAACCCGTGGTCCACACGGTGACCGCGGCCGGCAGGATCGCGCCGTCCGCCGTGGAGACGGCGTCGGCCCGCACGGCGGTGACGTCGGTGTGCTCGTGCACGGTGACGCCGAGCCGGTCGAGGACGCCGCGCAGGTGGCGGCGGCCCTTGGGGGAGAGCCAGTCGCCGAGCGCGCCGCGGGCGGCGAGGGAGACGTCGAGCTCCGGGCGGGACTCGGCGATCTCGGTGACCGCCTCCAGGCCGGTCAGGCCGCCGCCTACCACGACCACGGACTGACCGGCCGTCAGGCCCGCCAGACGTGCGCGCAGCCGGAGCGCTCCCGGCCGGCCGGCGATCTCGTGGGCGTGCTCGGCGACGCCGGGCACGCCCCGGTCGTCGCTGCCGCTGCCGAGCGCGTAGACCAGGGTGTCGTAGCCGATCTCCGTGCTGCCGCCGGCGCCGGTGACGGCGACCGACCCGCGGTCGGCGTCGACGCCGGTGACCCGCGCCTGCCGCACGTCGACGCCGGTGCCGGCGAACACGTCGGCCAGCGGCACGGACCTGAGGTCCTGGCCGGCGGCGAGCTGGTGCAGCCGGACGCGTTCGACGAAGTCCGGTTCGGTGTTGACGAGGGTGATGGCCACGTCCTCGTGGTGCAGCCGCCGGGCGAGGCGTCCGGCGGCGACGGCTCCGGTGTATCCGGCTCCGAGGACGACGATGCGGTGCTGCATGGGCTGACTCCTGTCGTGAGCGGACTCCCCCCTTGAACCGGGGGGCCCGGCGTTTCCTGACAGGACCCCGGTGTGAGGCGGCTCACATCAGTGCTGGAAGAGCCTGAACAGCGGTTCCCCGTGCTCGGTGGCGGCCCAGCGCCGGGTGGCGCGGACCAGCTTGTCGGGGTTGACCTGGCTGCGCACGGCCGCGATGCCCCCGGCGGTGACCTCCAGGCAGCTGACCCCGATGACCCGGCCGTCGACGACCGCCACGAAGGCCGGGCCGCCGTTGGCGAGCACCGCGTGGATCTCCGGCGAGCCGCCGACCAGCGCCCGCTTGGCCGGGCCGGGCCGGAACAGGCCGCGCAGGAACGTGGCGACCGCCACCGCCCCGGCGAACGGCCTGCTGCGGGCCGGCACCTTCCCGCCGCCGTCGCCGACCGCGACGGCGTCCTGGGTCAGCAGCGCCACCAGCGGTTCGGTCCGGCCGCTGGCGGCGGCGGTCAGGAACTCCTCGACGATCCGCCGGGCGGCCGCCCCGTCGACCTCGGTGCGCGCCGTACCGTCCGCGACGTGCCGCCGCGCCCGGTGCAGGACCTGCTGGCTGGAGGTCTCGGTGATGTCGAGGATCCCGGCGATCTCCCGGTGCGGGTAGCCGAACGCCTCCCGTAGCACGTACACCGCCCGTTCGGTGGGCGTCAGCCGCTCCAGCAGCGCGAGTACCGCGAACGAGACCGATTCGCGCTGCTCGGCGGTGCCGGCCGGACCGAGCATCGGGTCGCCGGCCAGCAGCGGCTCGGGCAGCCACTGCCCCACGTAGGTCTCGCGCCGCGCGCGGGCGGAGGTCAGCTGGTTGAGGCACAGGTTGGTGAGGACCTTCGTCAGCCACGCCTCGGGCACCTCGACGCGTGCCACGTCGGCGGCCTGCCAGCGCAGGAACGTCTCCTGCACGGCGTCCTCGGCCTCGCTCGCGGACCCCAGCAGCCGGTAGGCGACGGCCGTCAGCCGCGGCCGGGCCGCCTCGAACCGGTCGACGTCGTTCGCGCTCAGCATGCTCGGATCCTAGAGCCCGCAGGCCGTGCACGGCAGCGGCGCCGGGCCGCCGCGACCGTCCCGGCCGCCGCGCCGTCCCGGCCCACCGCGACCGCGTTCCGGTCGCTCTCCGTGTTCGGGTGCCGGTCCTCCGGAGGGGTGGACGACCGATGGCACGGGGAAGGACGAACCGGTCGGGCGATCTTGTGGTGGCGATCGTCACCGGCACCGCCTTCTGCGCCGGGCGCGACGTGAAGTTCCTGGCCGAGCACCAGAACGAGGGCGGCCGCACCCCGCACGAGGACCCCGCAACGAGCGCTTGCACGGGAGTGGCGGTGGCATGCCCGAGGACGTCCGGCACACCAACGCCGGCCGTCCGGGCGCCGCCCACCCGAAGTGCGTCGCGCCGCCGCGCGCCGCCGCCTGCCTGACGCCGGCCAGCGGCCGGCCCACCGCGCAGGAACGCCGCTCCCAGGGCGTGGTCAACCCGGTCACCAGCCGGGAGGACCTGGTGGCCCCGGCCGAGGAGGTGGAAGCTGCGCTGACCCCTGTGGCACGCCGGGGACCGGCCCGCCGCCGGGGGCGGCGGGCCGGACGCGGGCTCAGGCCAGCAGCAGCGGCCAGGTACCGGGGCCGACCACGCCGTCGGCGCTGACGCCGTGGGTGGTCTGGAAGGCGCGGACCGCCGAGGCGGTGGCGGCACCGAACGACGCGTCGACGGTGAGCGCGGTGCCGCGGGCCGCCAGCATGGTCTGGACGGCGGCGACCGCCGGGCCGGAGCCGCCCGCCCGCACGGTGGTGGTCAGCGCCTGCCAGGTGGCCGCCCCCACGACGCCGTCGGCGGACAGCCCGGCCGACGTCTGGAACGCCCGGACCGCCGAGGCGGTGGAGGCGCCGAACACGCCGTCCGCCGTCAGGCCCGCGCCGTGCGCCGCGAGCAGGTGCTGCGCCGTCGTGACCCGGGCGTCGGCCGCGCCCTGCCGCACCGTCGGCCAGGGCAGGCCCGGCAGCGCGGGACCGAATCCGGCCGGGACGGTGAACGGCGCCCGGATGAGCAGTTGGGCGTTGCGGTCGGCCGCGGTGCCGCGCCGGATGTCGATGCCGCGCGCGACCTCCTGGACGTCGTTGGCGGCGAGTTCGCGGGCGAGCGAGGCCAGCGCCGCCGGAGCCGCGATGTCGGAGCCGTGCGAGAGCGGCGCGTCCAGGTCGATCATCGTGGTGAAGACCGACAGCACCCCGTCGCCCTCGGTGATCTCGAACAGCCGGCTCTGCACCGGCCAGTCCACGTGCGAGGCGGTGTTCACCTCCCAGAAACCGCCGCCGATCACGGAGGTGGCGGCCGGAGCGTGGGCGGTGATCTTGTTGGCGTGGGTGTGGCCGTCCACCAGCATGATCACGTTGGGGAACAGCAGCAGCTTGTCGCGCAACTGCGTGCCGCCGTACGGGTAGTCGTCATCGGTGTTGGTCAGCGTGTCGATCGTGTGGTGGCAGCAGACGATCATCAGCTTGTCGGTGCGGCCCTGCTGGGTGACCACCGTGTTGGGGGATCCGCTGGTGGACGCCACCTCGTAACGCGAACTCCACGCCTTCAACTGGCCGTCCAGCCACGCCCACTGGTCCTCGTCGATCGCGCCGTCGGCGCCGCCGTTGTTGTTCGTGGTGTCCAGGACGATCACCTGGAACAGGTCGCCGTACGGGGAGGGGACCGTGTAGTACGCCCGGTCGGTGCCGGTGGTGAAGCCGTGCCCGCGCGGGGTGCCGGTGGTCGTCGCGTGCTCGGAGACGAAGTCGGTGCGCGCCATCAGCCGCCGGTCCGGGTCGGCCGTCACATGGGCGTCGTCGTAACTCACGTCGCCGACCAGCGCGCGCGTGATGACGTCGAGGTAGAACGAGGCTCCGGAGGAGAAGACGTCCGGCAGCCCGTCCAGCTCGGTGATCTTGGTCGAGCCGGTGGCGAGCCCCTTCAGCGGGTCCAGCGGCAGCGCGTCGATGGCCACGTTGCCCTGCACCAGGGCGTCATGGTTGCCGTACGCGGCGTACCACGGCATGCCCAGCCCGGTGGCGGCGAACGGGCGGCGGGAGTTGGCCAGCAGCCCGGGCAGGACCGGGAAGCCGGCCTTCGCGTTGTTGTCCGGCGGGCTCTGCGGGGCCTCCGGGTGCCAGTAGTTGACGTCCGGGCCGAACGTGCCGGCCGACACGCTCTCCTCCAGGGACGTGCTGCCCGAGTCCGGCCTGACCGTGCCGCCGTCCAGCAGGTCGATGTACCAGCGGGTCTCGTTGTACTGGCAGTTGTCGGTCGCGTCACCGGTCACCACGGTGAACGCCGGCGCCAGCCCGGAACGCGGTCCCTGGCCGACGTTGCGAACGGCCCGGCACATGGCGTCCGTCGTGTGCGTGGAGAGGAACTCGTGCGCCCGGTACGCCGACTGGGTGGGGTACGAACCCTGGTGCGGTGCGCCGTAGTCGCCGAGCCGGTCGAGGAACTCCACCCGCAGCGGGGACTGGTCGTCGGTGATGTGCAGGTCCGACATCTGGGCGAACGCCCGCAGCGCCTGGGCGGACTGGGGCGTGGCGACGTTCACCAGGTCCCGCCGCACGATGTGCGGCTCGCCGAGGCCGGCCACGACGCCGTGGTAGCCCAGGCCCAGGTCGGGGCCGCGCTGGATCGTCTGGTTGAAGCTGGTGGTGCCGGCCGCGGCCGGGGCGGCGCCGGACCGCCGGACGGCCGCGGCGGCCACCGGCGCACCGGTGCTGACGACACCCGCCACCACCGCGATCGCGGCGGTGGTGAGGAACCTTCTGCGTGAAAGAGACATGTCACACCCGTGAGTCGACGGAGGTCTTCCAGGACTTGCCGTCGACTACGGCGGTGCATCGGGTTCCACACCGTTCCATCCCGTTCCACACCGGCCGCCGCGCCGGACCACCACCGGGGGCGGTCCGGTCAGGGCCAGTAGGCGCAGCGGACCCCGGTGTGCACACCGCGCCGCAGGTGCGCGCCGATCAGCGGGTCGGCCGCCTCGATCCGGGCCAGGGCGCGGCGGATCGCCTTGCCGGCCGCCACCCGGGCCCGCTCGCCCGCCCCGGCGAAGTTCCGCACCCGGCCGCCCAGACCCAGCGACCGGGTCAGCTCCTCCAGGATCCAGTCCCGTTCGGCCCGCGCCGCGGTGGTGTCCGCGGCCGGTCCCGCGGACCGTTCGGCCTCCGCGATCGTCTCCTCCAGCCGCTCCAGCCGCTCCCGGTAGGCGCACACCGCGGTGCGGTCCAGCACCGGCTGGGCGGACGGCGCCGGCCGGGCGGTGACCTCCCGCAACGCCGCGACCCCGGCGACGAGTTCGACCGCGGGGATCTCCGTACCGGGGTTGGACGTCAGCACCGCGAGGTGGAACATCCCCACGCATCCGTCCACCAGCGCGCTGCGCCCGCCCAGGGACACCTGCCACCGCTTGCCGCGCCGCACGCACACCACCTGCTGCCCGGCCGCCTCCGGCACCGGGGACACCTCCTCCGGCACGTCACGGGCGGGCCGCGGCAGGCCCAGCGCGGTCGCCTCGTCGTGCGCCCGGGCCGCCTCGGCGCGGGCGCTCTCCCGGTCCGACGGGGACCGCCGCGCCTCCAGCGCCTCGGCCAGCCGCCGCCGGGAGGAGACCACCGCCGGCCAGTGGGCCAGCGCCAGGTTGTGCCGCACGGCCGCCTCGAACTGCCGGACCGCCCGGTCCAGGTCACCGGTGGCGAACGCGGCCAGCCCCAGCGCGTACCGCACCGAGCCGAAGCAGGTCACGCCGATCCCGCCCATCGCCGGCCGGTCCGCGTACGGCTCCAGCAGCCCGTACGCCTCCCGCGCCGCCCGCACGTCCCCCAGCAGGTACGCCGCCTCGACCACCCCGCACAACGTCACCAGCCAGCTGCTGGAACGCGGCAGCGCCGCCAGGTTGGGCGTGGTCAGCCGGGCCAGCGCGCTGCTGGCGTCCCGGGTCCGCCCGGCCGCCGCGGCGGCCACCGCGTACGCCGCGAGCAGCGAGTGGTCGACCGGGCTGAACACCGGCGAGTCCAGCAACTCCTCCAGCACCGGCAGCAGTTCGGTCAGCCGCCCCTGGAGCCAGCGGATCGTCGCCACGTGCGCCATGTGCCACACGCGCCCGTCGATGTCCCCGGTCGAGGAGCCCAGTTCGGCACAGGCCCTGGCCAGTTCCTCCGCCTGCTCGAACCGGCCGGCGCGGATCTCCAGCATCACCTCGATGGCGCTGACCACGAACCGCGTCGCCAGGTGGTCGTGTTCGTCCAGGTGCGCCTTCAACTCGCCCAGCACCCGCGTCGCCTGACCACCGCCCACCAGCAGCAGGTCGACCGTCCGCCACAGCAGGCCGTTGAGCAGGTCGGCCCGCCGCCCGGTGCGGAAGCTCTCGTCGACCAGCCGGGCGGAGACCGCGGCGCGCTGCTCGGCGTGCTCCGGGGCGGGCAGGCACTGGCGCACGAGGTGCAGCGCCTCCGCCCTGATCCGCGGATCGGGCTGCGTGGCCACCTCCTCCAGCATCGCCGCCGCCCCCGCCCCCGAGACGGTGCGGTACTCCCGCTCCCCGGCGAGCCGGTTCCGCACCCGGAACGCGAGCGGGCCCGCCGGGTCCAGCAGCGTCAGCACGTCGCGCAGCCGGCCCTCCAGCCGCGCGGAATCGGTCACCCCGCGCAACGCCCCCAGCCACGGCCCGCCGATCCCGAGCGCCGCCTCGGCCATCGCCCCGGCGTCACCCCGGTCGGCGGCCAGCCGGTAGGCGTGCTCGTAGAACTCGCGGCCCGCCGCGAGGTTGCCGTCCGACTCCAGCGCGTGCCCGCCGGCCGACAGCAGCGACTCCAGTTCACTCCCCGGCGCCGGCCCCGCCGTCGGCGCCGACCGCACCGTCCCGCCGGACTCCCGCACCCCGCCGGACTCCCGCACGTGGCCTCCCATCCCCGAGCGTCTCCCGCTCCGCCACGGGAGGCTTCGCGTGTCGGGGTGGAGCCTATTGCCCTACGGCGTTGGGCGGACCGGGTGGCGTCGTGGGGGCGGGCCCGGGGCGTTTCGGGGCGCGGGGGTAATAGGTGCGGGGCGGGAGGGAAGGCGTAGGGCGGCAGAGGGACGCGAAGGGCCGGCGGGGTCGAGGTGGCCGGAGGAAGGAGAGGTGTGATGGATCCGCTGGGCACGGCGCGGGACGGCGCCGAGGTCTCCGGGAGGGGCACCGCGGCGCTGTGCGTCGACTTCGACGGCGGTTCCGCGTGCATCGCCGAGGCGCGGGAGACCGCCGCCGTCTTCCTGGAACGCTACGCCGCGCACGCCCCCGCCACGTTCCGCGCCAACCTGCTGCTGGTCGTCTCGGAGCTGGTGACCAACGTCGTCCGGCACGCGCCCGGACCGCTCACCCTGTGCCTGTACCTGGTCGCCGGCGGGCTGGACGTCAGCGTGGCGGACGCCAGTACGACGCTGCCCAGCCCCCGCACCCCTGATCTGCGGGCGGACACCGGCGGGTTCGGCTGGCCGATCGTGGAGCGGCTCGCGCGCCGCGTGTACTCCGTCACCGGCGGGGGCGGGAAGACGGTCCACGCCGAACTGGCCTGGTGACGCGGCCGGGGGCCGGCCCCGGCGGCGGTGGTGCCCGCCCGGACCGGCCCCGACGGGCCCGCCGGCTACGCGTGGGTGACGGTGGCGCTGTAGACGTCGACCTCGCCGTAGTTGCCGGAACCGCACGGGGAGGAGTTGTCGCAGTTGGCCTGCACGTAGGCGCCGGTCTTGAAGTAGTTGCCGGAGCCGCTGTAGGAGATCGTGGTCTCCAGGGTGCCGTTGTAGTACGCCTTGATCCGACCGCCGCTGACGACGAACTTCGCCTCGTACGGGGTGCCGAGCCGGTAGTCGCTGGTCACCAGCTTGTGGTGGGTGTCGTCGCCGTCGGTGACGTAGAGGTTCGTGCCCTCCAGCCGGAAGACGCTGACGTCGTCGGAGGAGTTGTGGATCTGCAGGCCGACGACCTGCGGCTTGGTGTTCGGCAGGTGGGTGAACGCCTCGTCGACGACCAGCGTGTTCGTGCCGGAGGTGGCGGACCAGGATGCCTCGTCGGCGCCGTTGTTCTTCATCTCGCGCAGTTCGGAGCGCGGGTAGCCCGAACCGCTGGTCGTCACGCCGTTGACGCCGGCGCGGAACTGGACGGCGGTGCCGCCCGGCGCGACGGTGAAGTACGGGCTGTTGTCGTAGGTGGCCAGCTGCGGCTGCCCGATCTCGGTGGGGTCCTCCGACGGGCCGGTGGGCAGCGTCTCCTTCCAGTTGGTCAGGCTGAACACCTGCGCCGGCAGCGTCGCGCCGCCGCCCCCGGTGCCGCCGCCCGCCGCGCCGCCCCAGACCTCGACCTCGCTCAGACTGTTCCAGGTGCCGGCGGAACCGTCGCTGTCCAGCAGGTAGCCGTGGCCGACGTAGCGGACCTTCGAGGTCTGGACGGCCGGGAAGGTGAAGGACTCCAGGCCGGTGGAGGTGCCGCCGCTGTGCGAGTCGACGACGGTGTGCCAGGCGGAGCCGTCCCAGTACTGGAGCTGGAAGACGTTCTCGCGGGTGTCGCCCTGGTAGACGGCGATCTTGATGTGCGTGACGGTGTGCACGGCGCCGAGGTCCAGCTGGAGCCAGGCGCCGTCGCCCTGGCCGGACCAGCGGGTGGAGTAGTTGTTGTCGACGACGTTGCCGGGCACGTCACCGTCGTCGGTGCTGGCCGTCACCGCGGAGGCCGCGGGCGTGATCTCGACGTCCGCCGCCTGCGCCGCGCCCGGCACGGCCAGCACGCCGATGCCCGCCGCCATGGCCACCGCGGCCGCCACCGCCGCGCGCCGACCGCGGACCCACGACCTGTTCCGGATGCCGTCCACCGATTGCCCGCCTCACATGGGTGATGATCTGACGGAAGAACCTCAGCAGACCACGGGATCGTCACAACAGGTGTCCGACCGGCAACTTGCGGTGCCGGACCGCCCGGACGCCCGCCCCGCCGGCCCCTCGGCTCAGCCGCCCGCCGTCCTGCGGGCGTACCGCCGTTCCGCGTAGGCGAGGTCGTCGCGCCACAGACGGGCGGAGGCGGCGCGGACGAGCGGGCGCAGCACGGGGGCGAGGCGGCGGGCGGTGGCGAAGCCGCGGCGGCCCGAGGTGGCGACGACCACCTCGGTGACCGCGGTGCGGGGCCGGCCGTCCGGGTCGGGGCCCAGCGGGGTCGCGTGGGTCTCGACGACGGAACCGCTGCCCTCGCCGCCGGTGACGCGCATGACGACGGTGCGTGGGCCGGGCGCGGTGAAGACCGCGGTCACCGGGACGACCAGCCGGGCGGTCACCCGGTAGGAGACCTCGACGGTGAACGCGTCCGCCCCGCCCCCGTCCGGTACGGAACTGACCGTGAGGTCGGTGAACGCGTAGGGGTGGAACCAGGCGCCGTGCCAGGGGTCGAGGCGGTTGGCGACGATGTCGGCGGGTTCGCAGACGCCCCGGGCGGTGTACACGGCGGCCAGCGCGGTGCCGGGCGCCGGCCGGGCGACCCGGGGCGGCGCGGCGGACGGGGGCTCGCCGCCCGCCGCGTCGAGGCGGACCCACAGCAGCAGCCCGTCGTCGTGCGCGGGAAACGGCGACCAGCCGGCGGCCGGACCGCCCCGCAGCGCCAGGCCGTGCCACGGGCAGACCAGCGTGCCGTCGCGCACCGTGCCGCACGCCAGCGGCGCCCCCAGGTGCGGGCAGCCGCCGGGACCGGCCAGCGCGTTCCCGGTGGCGTCCCGCCAGAGCACCACCTCGGTGCCGGCGATCGTCGTACCGTGCGGGCGGCCGTGCCGCAGCGCGGTGGAGGGCCCGGCGACGAACCAGTTGCCGGTGGGCCGGGCACCCGCCCGCTCCAGCGCGGCGTCGATGACCGCGGGCCGGGCCTCCCGCCAGGTCGGCGCCGGTGCCCGGCGGGCGGCGCGGGCCGGCCGCAGCCGCAGTGATGGCCGGCCCGGCCCGCCCCTCAGCACGGTGCGCCGCCGGTGCGGCGGGCGGCCAGGCGGGCGGCGGCGACCCGCACGGCGCCGTCGGCGGCGACCGCGAGCCGGCAGCGGCGCGGGACGACGGCGCGGCGGTGCAGCACCCGGTAGCCGTCGGCGGCGACCGCGGCGAGGATGCCGCCGTAGAGCACGCAGGCGGTGCGCACGCAGGGGCGGGAGACCGGGTCGAGCATCGCCAGCCCCGGCAGGGCGTCCCGGTAGACGCCGCGGGTCAGCTCCGCCGCTGCCGCCACGGCGGCGGTGATCCGGCGGTCGCGACGGCCCGACTGCCTGCTCCAGCACAGCAGTTCGCGGTCGACGCCGTGCGCCGCCAGGAGGTCGGCCGGCAGGTAGACCCGGCCCCGGTCGAGGTCCTCGCCCACGTCCCGCAGGAAGTTGGTGAGCTGGAACGCCCGTCCCAGCGCCGCCGCGTGCGGTTCGGCCTCCGCGCGCGGCACGACCGTGCCGAGCACGGGCAGCATCTGGAGCCCGATGACGGCGGCGGAGCCGTGCATGTAGCGCTCCAGGTGGGCGAGCGTCGGGTAGTGCGTGACCCGCAGATCGGCGTACATCGACGCCAGGAAGTCGGTGAAGTGGCGGTGGTCGATGCGGTAGCGGGCGGCGGTGTCGGCCAGCGCCGCGACGACCGGCTGACCGCCGGCGCCCGAGGCGAGGCCCCCGGCCAGCTCCCGGCGCAGCGTGTCCAGCGCCGCGCGCCGCTCCCCCGGGCCGCTCCCGCCGGTGGCGTCCACGATGTCGTCGGCCCGGCGGGCGAAGCCGTAGAGCGCGTGCACGGCCGGCCGCCGGCCGGGCGGGAGCAGCCGGGTGGCGAGGAAGTAGGTGCGGCCGTGCGCCGCGTTGAGCCGGCGGCAGTGCGCGTAGGCGGACCGCAGGCCCGGGTCGCACACCCCGGCCGCGTCCAGCTCCCGGCGGGTCACCGCCCGCCCGCCCGGGCCGGGGCGGGCGTCACCGGCCGCCGGGCCGGCGCTCCGGTGACGCGGGCCGCCGCGAGCTTCCCCGACAGCAGCACCGTCGGCACGCCCACCCCCGGCGTGGTGCCCGCGCCGGCCAGGACGGCGTTGACCGTGCCGCGTACGAGGTTGCGCGGCCGGAACGGGCCGGTCTGGGCGGCGGTGTGGGCGAACGAGAACGGGCTGCCCGCCGGGTGGCCGTCGGCCGCCCAGTCGGCGGGGGTCACCAGGTGCTCGGCGTCGATCGCCCCGGCGAAGCCGGTCAGCCCCCGGCGTTCCAGATCGGCCAGCAGCCGGTCGCGGTAGGGCGCGGCCAGCGTGCCCCAGTCGGCGCCGCGCGGGCCGGTCGCGGTGTTGGGGCACGGCGCGAGCACGTAGTGCAGGTGACGGCCGGGCGGGGCGAGCGCCGGATCGGTGGCGGTGGGCCGGGTCACCAGCAGCGACGGATCGCTCATCAGGCGTCCCTGGGCGGTGAGCTCACGGAACGTGGAGTGCCACGCGGCCCCGAACGACAGTGTGTGGTGGGCGAGCTGCGGCCAGGTGCGATCGGTGCCGGCGTGCAGGACGACCGCCGAGGGTGCCGCCCGCAGCGGCACCGGCCGCAGCGGCGCGCGGCCCAGCAGCCGGTAGGCGGCGAGCGGGCCGCAGGCCAGCACCACCGCGTCGCACCGCACGGCGCCGCCGTCCGTGCGCACCGCTGTGATCCGCTCGCCGCGCCGCTCCAGCCCGCCGGCCGTGGTCCCGTACCGCAGGTCGGCCCCGGCGTCGCGGGCGGCGGCGGCCATGGCCAGGGGGACGGCGTGCATGCCGCCGCGCGGGAAGTAGACGCCGGCGACGGTGTCCATGTAGGCGATCACCGCGTAGGCGGCCAGCGCCCGGGACGGCGGCAGGCCCGCGTAGAGGGACTGGAAGGTGAAGACCCGCCGCAGCCGTTCGTCGGCGATGTGGCGGCGGACGGCCGGCTCCAGGCGGCGGAAGCCGCCGAGGGCGGCGAGCCGGGCGAGGTCGGGGCCCAGCAGCCCGAGCGGCGAGTCGAAGTTGGCGTCGATGAAGCGCCGCGTCTGGACCGCGTGCAGCCGGCTGAGCCAGTCGCGCAGCCGCAGGTAGCCGCCGGCCGCGCCGGGGCCGGCGAAACGCTCGACCTCGGCGGCCATCTCCCCGGCGCCGGTGTGCACGTCCAGGGCGGTTCCGTCGGCGAACAGGGCGCGGTAGGCGGGCCGCAGCGGCACCAGGTCGAGGCGTTCGGCCACGGAGGAGCCGGCCGCGTGCAGGGCCTCGTCCAGCAGGTGGGGCATGGTCAGGACGGTGGGGCCCAGGTCGAGGGAGTAGCCGCCGAGCCGGGTCCGGCCGGCCACCCCGCCGGGGCCGGCGGCGCGTTCGAGGACGGTGACGCGGCGTCCGGCGCCCACCAGGTGCAGGGCCGCGGCCAGTCCCGCCAGGCCGGCGCCCACCACCACGACGTGGTCGGTGCGTCCCGGCACCCGCTTCACGCCGCCACCCCGCCGGTCGCGGGCAGGGCCACACCCCGGAACATCTCACGCAGCATCTCCTCCGGCCCCTCCGCCATCCGTGCCGACGCCAGCCGGGTCAGGCCGTGTGCCACGAGCCGTTCCACGGTGGCGGTGACCCGGTCGCGGGCGCCGCTCGACTCCACCGCCGCCACGATCTGCCGCACCGTCGGCCCGTCGTGCACCGGCACGCCGACGTGGGCCCGCAGCAGCCGGCCGGCGTCGTCGTCCCCGGCCTGGGCGAGGGCCACGGCCAGCGGGTAGGTGGCGCGGCCCTCGCGCACGTCGCCGCCGACGGGCTTGCCGGTGCCGGCCGGGTCGCCGAACAGGCCGAGCAGGTCGTCACGGAACTGGAAGGCCAGTCCCGCGCAGCGCCCGGCCAGCCGCAGTTCCCGCAGGGTGCGCGCGGGCCGGCCGGCCAGGGCGGCCCCCAGCAGCAGCGGGCGTTCCACCGTGTAGAGGGCGGTCTTGAGGCGTGCGACGCGGGCGGCGGCGGCCGCGGAGGGCGCCCGGCCGGCCTGCCCGCACAGGTCGAGGTACTGGCCGGCGGCCATCTCGTCGCGCAGGCGGGCCCACATGCCGGTGACCGCCGCGCGGGCGTCCCGCGTCAGCCGGGCGGCGGCCACCGTGTCGTCCGCCCAGGCCAGCGCCACGTCCCCGGCGAGCACGGCGGCCGACGCGCCGAAGCCGGCCCGGCCGCCGAACGCGGTGTGCAGCGCGGGCCGGCCGCGGCGCAGCGCCGAGTCGTCCATCACGTCGTCCTGGACGAGGGCGCAGGTCTGGAGGAGTTCCAGGGCGGCGGCGAGCCGCAGGGCGGCGGCGGCCGGCGCCCCGTCACCGCCGCCGTGGCCGCGGAAGGCCCACCACAGGAAACGGGAGCGCAGCCGCTTGCCCCCGGTCAGCGTGAAGCGGGCGACCCGCTCGGCGACCTCGTCCGCGAACCGGCGGTCCAGCGAACGGCAGGCGGCGACCCGCGCGCCGAGCAGGGCCTCCAGTTCCCGTCCGACGGCGGCGGCCACGTCCGCGTCGACCGTCGCCGCGCTCACCGCCGGTGTCTCCATCGGTCCCTCCCGGCCGGCGGCCGCCGGCCCCGCCGGGGGACACGACGGCGCCAACATCATGTGACGCTTTGTCTTATTGGTACGCTATATCACCATCTGCCGCGCAGGTGGCCAGGCAGCACCGGCACTGCGCCGGACGGGGACCGGCACGGAACGGAGCCGACCATGCGGGAGACGGACATCGCCGTCGTCGGCCTCGGCGCCGCCGGACTCTCCCTCGCCCACCGCCTCGCGCTGGCACCCGCCCTCGCCCCCGCGAGCGTCCTGCTGCTCGACGCCCCCGAAGGACCGCTGCGCCCGCCCGCCCGCACCTGGTGCTGGTGGGAGCGGCCCGGCGGCCGCTACGACCACCTGCTCACCGCCGCCTGGGACCACCTGCGGGTGTACGCCCGCGACGGCCGGCCGCACACCGTCGCCACCGCCCCCCACCGCTACAAGATGCTGCGCTCCGGCGACCTGCGGCGCTGCGTCACCGGTCTGACGCACGGTCTGCCCGGCTGGAGCACCGAGCAGGCCGCCGTGCAGCGGATCCGCGACCTGGCAGCCTGCGGCGAGATGCGCGGCGGCGGGCCCGGCGCCCCGCACTGGCGGGCCCGCTGGGTCTTCGACTCGCGCCCGCTGCCCGCGCTGCCGCCCGCCCGCACCACGTGGTGGCAGGTCTTCGCCGGACACCACCTGCGCACCGCCCGGCCCGCCTTCGCACCGGACGTCGCCGACCTGATGGACTTCCGCGTCCCGCAACCCCCGCACGGCCTCGCCTTCGGCTACGTCCTGCCCCTCGGCCCGCGCGAAGCACTCGTGGAGTACACCGAGTTCCGCCGCGCCGCACCGGACAACGCCTCCTGCGCGGCGGGACTGCGGCACTACAGCGACACCGTCCTGCGCCTGCCGGCGGCCACCGTGCTCGGCACCGAACGCGGCGCCATCCCCATGACCGACGCCCGCTTCCCCCGCCGCGACGGCCGCCACGTCTTCCGGCTCGGCACCGCGGGCGGCGCCACCCGCCCCGCCACCGGCTACACCTTCGCCGGCGTCCAGCGGCAGACCCGCGGCGTCGCCGAGGCGCTGGCCGCCGGCCGCGTCCCCCTGCCGCCGCGCGCCCACCCGGCCCGCGGCCTGGGCATGGACGCCGTGCTGCTGCGGGCCCTGGACACCGGGCGTATCGACGGCGCCGCCGCCCTGACCCACCTGTGGCGCACGGTGCCGCCCGCCCGCCTGCTCGCCTTCCTCGACGGCGCCACGACCGCGGCCGCCGACCTCACGATCGGAGCGCGCATGCCCTGGCTGCCCCTCCTGCTGACGGCCGCCGAACTCCCCCTGCGCCGCCGCCGGCCGGGAACCACCCGGTGACCGGCCGGCCCGGCGCCGCCCCCGCCGGGGGAGCGGGGCCGTCGTGACCGCCCGCCCCGGCCGCGACCGCCGCGCGGTCCTGCTGCCCGCGACCCCCGGCCGCCCCCGCCCGGCCGGCCCGCCGCCGCACGTCGTCGTGGCCGGCGCCGGCATCGCCGGACTGGCCGCGGCCACCGCCCTGGCGGAACGCGGTGTGCGGGTCACCGTCCTCGAACGCGACGACCGGCTCGGCGGACGGCTCTCCGGCGCGGCCGTGCGGCTGTCGGACGGCCGTACCGCCACCGTCACCCGCGGCTTCCACGCGTTCTTCCGCCAGTACTACAACCTGCGTGCTCTGCTGGGGCGCTGCGACCCCGCCGGAGAGCGCCTCACCCCGCTGCCCGACTACCCCCTGTGGCACCGCGACGGCCACCGCGACACCTTCGCCCGCATCCCCAGGACACCGCCCTGGAACGCCCTCGCGCTCGCCGCCACCAGCAGCTCCTTCCCCGCCCGCGACCTCGCCCGCGTCCGGATCGGCGCGGCCCTGCCGCTGCTCGACGTGCGCGCCCACGGCGTCCACGACCGTCTCGACCACCTCAGCGCCGCCGGCCTGCTGCGCGCCGTCCGCTTCCCGCCCGCCGCCCACCACCTGGCCTTCGAGGTCTTCTCCCGCAGCTTCTTCGCACCCCCCGCACACCTGTCGGCCGCCGAACTGGCGCTGATGTTCCACATCTACTTCCTGGGCTCCGCCGAGGGCCTGCTGTTCGACGTGCCCGCCGAGCCGTTCCCGCAGGCCCTGTGGAACCCCCTCGCCGCGTACCTGGCCGGCCTCGGCGCCGAACTGCGCACCTCCACCCCGCTGGAGCGGGCCGCGCCCGGCCGGCACGCCGTCACGGTCACCGCGGGTGGCCGCGAGCACACCGCCGACGCGCTCGTCCTCGCCCTCGACACCGAGGCCCTGCGCCACCTCGTGGCCGCCTCCCCGGACCTCGGCACCCCCGGCTGGCGCGACCGGGTCGCCCGGCTGCGCACCGCCCCGCCGTTCCTCGTCACCCGCCTGTGGCTCGACCGCCCGGTCCGCGACGACCGCCCGGGCTTCCTCGGCACCGCCGGGTACGGCCCGCTGGACAACGTCAGCGTGCTGGAACGCTACGAGGGCGAGGCCCGCCGCCACCGCGCCGCCACCGGCGGGTCCGTCCTCGAACTGCACTCCTACGCCGTGCCGGACGGCACCGCGCGGCCCGGCCACCAGGACCGGCTGCTGGCCGCCCTGCACGAGGTCTACCCCGAGACCCGGGGCGCCCGGGTGCGCGACGCCGTCCACCAGTGGCACCGGGACTGCCCGCTGTTCGCCCCGGGCAGCCACCGCGACCGGCCCACCGTGACCACCCCCGACCCGCGCGTGCTGCTGGCCGGCGACCTGGTGCGCACCGGACTGCCCGTCGCCCTGATGGAACGCGCCGCCACCAGTGGATTCCTCGCCGCCAACACCCTCCTGCGCGGCTGGGGCCTGCGCGGCCACCCGCTGTGGACCGTCCCCCACCACGGTCGCCTGTGGGCGCTGCGCCGGGCCGACCGGCTGTGGGGCACGCCACCGGCGCCGCGCACCTGACGCCCGGTCACGGCACGGGCGAGCGGCGGCCGTCAGCCGGGGGCGCGCAGGTTGAGCAGCAGGAGGGCCAGCGTCGTTCCGGCGGGGCCGAGTTCGCTCTGGTAGGCGCGCAGGACCTGGTTCTGCCAGGCGAGTTCCGCGCGGGGCAGCCCGTGCGCCAGGCGGCCCCCGGCGAGGGCGTGCTCGGCCTCGACGCGCTGCTTGACCAGCTGCACGATCTCCTGGTCGAGGCCGGCGATGCGGTCCTTGTGCAGCCGCCACGTCTCGGCCGCCCCCGGGTCGCTCACGCCGCCCCCCGCGGCCGGCCCTCGTCCGGACCGCCGTAGAGCCAGTCCAGTTCGGCGTGCATCGCCGGCCCGTCCAGCGCCGCCAGCATCGCGGTGCGGGCCGCGGCGGCCGGGCCCGCCGGGTGGTAGACGCGTTCGCCCATCAGCCGGGAGACCCGCTGGACCCTGGCCGTGCGGTCCTGCCGGGCCTCGGCGTAACGGGCGAAGACCTTGCCGAAGTCCGGCTCGCCCCCGTCGGTCTCCTGCGCCAGGCACGCGGCGTCCTCCAGAGCCATGCAGGCGCCCTGCGCGGCGTACTGCAGCATCGGGTGGGCGGCGTCCCCCAGCAGGACCACCCGCCCGTCCTGCCAGCGGCGGCCGGGTGGACGGTCGCACAGCACCCACGCCCGCCAGTCGGCCCCGGCCTCCAGCAGAGCCGCGGGCAGCGCGCACAGCCCGCCGAAGTGCGCCAGCACCTCCTCCCGGCCGACGGGACGCCCGCCGGCCGTACCGGTTGCGCCGAGGTCCCGGGTGGCCACCAGGTTGTAGCGTTCGCCCCCCGCCAGCGGGTAGTGCACGACATGGCAGCCGGGCCCGGCCCACAGCACGGCCGCGGCACGCCGCAGCGGCGCCGGCATCCGAGCGGCGGGCACCAGGGCCCGGAACGTCACGTGGCCCGACGGCACGGGCTCCCCGTCACCGGTCACCCGCCGCCGCACGGCGGAGCGCAGCCCGTCCGCGCCCACCAGGGCCGCGGCCCGCACCGGCTCCCCGGAACGCAGCAGCACCGTGACCCCCGCGTCGTCCTGCCGGTAGCCGGTGACCTCCGCGCCGGGCCGCAGCTCCACCCCGGCGGCCCGGCACGCCTCCAGCAGCGTGCCGTGCAGGTGACCCCGCTGGACCACCGCGTAGGGGGCGCCGTACCGCGCGGCGAAGCCGTCGCGCAGCGGCAGCACGGCCAGGGTCCTGGCGGACACCGCGTCCATCAGCCGCAGTTCGTCGATGAGCACGGCCTCCGGGCCCGGCCGTGGCGGCACGCCGAGCCGCCCGAGCGCCTTGAACGCGTTGGGGGCCAGCTGGATCCCCGCGCCGAGTTCGCCGAACGCCGGCTGCCGCTCCAGCACGAGCGGCCGCTGCCCGGCCCGGGCCAGGCCCAGCGCGGCGGCCAGCCCGCCGATGCCGCCGCCGGCGATCACCACCCGCGCCATCAGCGGTCCCCCCACGGACCGCCGGGGACGACGCCCTCGATCTCGACGAGCAGTCCCGCCCGGCAGATGTCGGCGTGCAGATGGACGACCGCGGCGTGCGCGGGAAAGACCTCCCCGCAGATCTCCCGGACGGCCGCCAGGTCGCCGGCGTGCCGCACGTAGACCTTCACGAACCGCAGGTCCTTCAGTTCGTGGCCGCGCGCGGCGCCGTACCGGGAGAGGTTCCCGGTGCCGACCAGCGCGGCCAGGTTCGACAGCGTCACCTCGCACTGCCGCCGCAGGTCACCGGGGTGCACCGTGCGGTGCCCCAGGATGCTCGCGGTACCGGAGACGAACAGCGAGCCGTCCGCCCCGGCGAGGGTGGCCCGGGCGAAGCTCGGCGACCGGGGCCCGTAGCGCGGCGGATAGCGGTACGCCGGGACCTGGAGCGGGTTCTCCACGTGCCGCACCGGCCCCCGGCGGGCCGCCACCAGGTGGAACCAGACACCCCCGGCCCGCGCGCCGACACCGGTGGCGGCCGGCATCCCCCGCACGGTGCCGGCGTGCGCCGCGAACGCCTCAGCGCGGCCCGCGCAGAAGTCCCGGTAGACCTCCAGCCCGTCCTCGCCCGCCCGGTTGATCCCTCCGACGGCGTTCCACACCCGCAGCAGGTGCGGGTAGTCCAGCCGGCCCAGCAGGCCGAACGCGGCGGCGTACGCCTCCCGGACCGCGTCCCGGTACGTTCCGCGTGCGGGCAGGTGCCCGGTGGCGAACAGGTGGTCGCCGTCGTGCGCGTAGACCAGCCCCCGGTGCTCACCGGTGACCGGCGGCGCACCGCCCGTCCAGACCTCGGTGAACGCGTCGAAGCCGGCCGACACCAGCGGGACCCCCACCCGCGGCGCCCCGCCGTCGAAGGCCGCCGTGCCCGGGTGCTCCCGGTAGTCCACCCGGCCGAGCAGGTACCGCCCGGCCGGTGGGAGGGCCGGGGAGCCCGCCGGGTGGAAGGCGCAGCGCAGACCGCCGCTCACGGGGTCCCCGCGTCCGCCGGCGCCCGCCCGGTCACCGCGGCGGCGACCGCGTCCCAGTGCTCGCGCAGGGAGAAGTGGCCGCCCTCGTGGACCTCCAGCGCGAAGGCCCCGGTGGTGTGCCCGCCCCACGCGGCGGCCTCCTCCCGGGTGACCACCGGGTCGCCGGCACCGATCAGGGCCCGCACCGGGCAGGTCAGCCGCGGGCCCGGGCGGTGGCGGTAGGTCTCACTGGCCCGGCTGTCGGCGCGCAGGGCGGGCAGCGTCAGACGCAGCCATGCGTCGTCGGCGAGGAAGAGGTCGTCGGTGCCCTCCAGCCCCCGCAGGTAGCCGATCAGCTCGTCGTCGGTACCGAGGTGGACCACCCCGCCCTCGCGCTGCCGGGAGGGGGCCGGGCGGCCCGAGACGACCAGCGCGGCCGGCGGGTCGCCCGACTCCTCCAGCCGGCGGGCCAGTTCGTAGGCCACGGTCGCGCCCATGCTGTGGCCGAACAGGACGAACGGGCCGGTCAGGGACGGCCGCAGCAGCGGCAGGAGCCCGTCGGCGATCTCCCGTACGCACTCCAGCGGCCGCTCGGCGCCGCGGTCCTGGCGGCCCGGGTACTGGACGGCGAGCACCTCGTGGTGCGGGGCGAGGGCGCGGGCCAGCGGGACGAAGAAGGAGGCGCTGCCCCCGGCGTGCGGGAGGCAGACCACCGCGGGCGCCCCGGGCAGGGCGGGCCGGAACCGCCGGATCCACCGGCGGGCGGCGCTCGCGTGATCCGTCATCGGGGGTGCTCCTTCCGTGGAGGGCCGGGGTCCGGGTACCGGTCCGGCGCCTCAGCCGACGTGGACGATCTGTCCGGTCACCGTGGTGGCCCGGTCGGTGAGGAAGGCGACCACGTCGGCGGCCCGTTCCGGGTAGCCGTCCGGGTCCTCGCTGTGCCCCGCCGCGGGCGGCGCGAGGAGGGAGAGCTCGGGGGGTGTGGGCACCACCAGGTTGACGGTGATCCCCCAGGGGCCCACTTCGAGGGCGACCGTCCGGGTGAACCCCTCCAGCCCGGCCCGCACCGCCGAACGCGCCTGCCCCCGGGCGTCGGTGACGTGCACGATCCGGCCGCCGCCGGCCACCGCCATGGCGTCCAGGGCGGCACGGCTGGTGAGGAACGCGCCGCGCAGCCCGCCCGCCGCCGTCTCCAGCCACCGCGGGTCCGCACCCCATCCGCCCTCGCTGCGCACGGTGTTGACCAGGACCGCCGGATCGCCGAGTTCACCGCGCACCCGCTCCACCGCGGCGGCCACCGACGCCTCGTCCGCAACGTCGGCGGCGACCGGCAGACAGACCCGGCCCAGCGTCGCGACCCGGACCGCGACCTGCGGGTCCGCCGCCCCGCGGGGCTCGAACAGAGCGATGTCGAAGCCGCGTCCGGCCAGCCGCACGGCACTGGCGGCGGCCGCGCCGGGGGCGCCGCCGGTGACGATCGCGACCTGTGCCATGGCGGTCCGGCATCCTTTGCGAAGACGATGGTTCGCGGCAGTTCAGCACGGGGTAACCGGACCGTCCACTACATGGTCGAGTAGTGGACGGCCCCCACGCCGGTGGCTAGCGTCCAGCGGGTTGGACCCGATTCCTGATCCGCGTTTGGAGAACATTCATGACGGCGCAGCCGAGGCTCCCCCTTCGCCAGATCGCTCCCGAGGGCTACCGGGCGATGAACGCCTTCGCGGTGGCGGTGGACGAGGCGGCGGCGAAGTCGGGCATCGAGGCGGAGATCGTCCATCTCCTCAAGGTCCGCGTCTCGCAGGTCAACGGCTGCTCCTTCTGCATCGACATGCACACCGTCGACGCCCGCGCGGACGGGGTCACCGAGCGGCGCCTGTACCTCCTGCAGGGCTGGCAGCACGCCGCCGGGATCTACAGCGAACGCGAGCAGGCCGCCCTGGAGTTCGCCGAGGCCATCACCCGCCTGGAGCAGAGCGGCGTCGGCGACGCGGTCTACGACCGGGTCCGGGCAGCCTTCAGCGAGGACCAGGTCGGCCACCTCATCTTCATCGCCACCACGATGAACGCCTGGAACCGCATCGCGGTCTCGGCCCGCTTGGTCCCCGGCAACTACCGCCGCGCGTAGCACCCAGCACCCGGGGCCCGCGGCGGAACCCGGCCCGCCGGACCGGGGCCCCGGCGCCCGCCGGCCGACGGCGGCACCGGGCCGGCCACCGCGGTGGCCGGCTCACCCGGCTTCCCACCACTCCCGAAAGGCCCCGTAACATGGCGGACCCGCGTTGGCACGGCCTGCTCTCGACGGCCGGCGCCGATGACGAGCTGCACGAGATCCTCGACTGGCACTTCGACCCGAAGACCGGGTCGCCCTTCTGGCTGGAGATCGCCGAGGAGCTCGACTTCGATCCGCGCCGGGACATCGCGGGCGTCGCCGACCTGGTCCGCTTCCCGGACATCAGTGAACGGCTGCGCTCCGTCCGGGTGGAGAAGCTGATCCCGCGCGGCAGCGAGGGCGTGCCCTTCGACGTCTTCGACTCCGGCGGCACGACGGGCCCGCCCAAGCGGATCGTGGACGCCACCTCCCGGCTCGGCAACGCCGACTGGTGCGCCGACGTGCTGCGCGCCCACGGCTTCCCCGAACGCGGCAACTGGCTCTACGTCGGCCCGGACGGACCGCACGCGGTGGGCCGCAGCGTGCGGCGGATGGCCGCCCGGCTCGGCGGTCTCTTCTTCGCCGTCGACATGGACCCCCGCTGGGTGAAGAAGATGATCGCCCAGGGCCGGCAGGACATCGCCGAGGAGTACGTCGACCACCTGATGGAACAGGTGCGGGCGATCGTCGAGACGCAGGACGTCAAGGTCCTGTTCATCACCCCGCCGGTGCTGGAGGCGCTGTGCGCCCGCGCCGACCTCTACGACCGCCTGTCGAAGGAACTGGGGGCCATCCTGTGGGCCGGCACCGCCGCCAGCCCGGAGACCCTGCGGATGACGGAGGAGGAACTCTTCCCCGGCACCGTGGTGCGCGGCATCTACGGCAACACCCTGATGGGCATCGCCCCGCAGCGCCGCAAGGAGGACGGCGACGCCTACCCGTGCGTCTTCCGCCCCTACAACCCCACCTCCGTCGTGCAGGTCGTCGACCCCGAGACCGGCCGGAGCGTGGAGTACGGGGAACGCGGCCGGGTGCGCATGCACCTGCTGTTCCGCGACATGTTCCTGCCCAACATCCTGGAGCGGGACAGCGCGGTGCGGATCCGGCCCTCCGAGGGCGACGTGGTCGACGGCATCGCGGACGTGCTGCCGGTCAGCCCCGACGAGATCATCGAGGGAGTGTACTGATGGGCGCCCCGGCACAGCTGGACCCGGTGGTCGTCCGGCCGATCGTCGCCGGGCGGGAGCAGGACAGCAGGGACCGCACCGCGCTCGACGCGGTCGACGGCGCCCCGCTGGCCGAGGTGCGCACCGCGCCCCGGCTGCTCGGCCAGGTGACGATGCGCCAGGTCCGCGAATCCGCCGACGGCGTCCGCCCGGCACCGGAACTCCTCGCCCGGGCCGCCGAGCTGTACGCCGGCGCCACCATCGCCGGCGACACCCGCGAACAGCACATCGCCCGGGTGGCCCGCGCGGTGGGCCTGCCGCTGCCGGTCACCGTCGCCGCCGTCGACGGCCTGGGCGAGACCCTGCGCGACACCGCGGCGCTCAACCTGCGGGACGTGCCGGGGAGCACCGCCACCGCCGGCGGGCGCAGCGTCTGGGTGCCCTGCGGCCGGGTCTTCGCCTCCGCCGCCTCGCTGGGCAAGCACCCGGGCCCCAACCGTGCCTGGCTGCGGGCCCTGGCCCTCGGCTACAGCGTGGTGATCCGCCCCGGCCACCGCGACCCCTTCAGCGCCCAGCGCCTCGTACTGGCCCTGCTGGAGGCCGGGCTCGACCCGCACAAGGTGACGCTGCTGCCCGGCGACGACGCCATGGCGCAGGTGCTGCTGCGCGAGGCGGACCGCTCGATCGTCTTCGGCGTGGAGGAGAAGGTCCGCACCTGGCAGCCGGTGCGCGGCGTGGACGTGCACTGCGAGGGCCGCAGCAAGGTCGTGCTCGACCACGAACCCGACGCCGCCGAGCTGGACTTCCTCACCCGGGTCGTCACCGACGAGGCCGGCGTGCGGTGCGACAACGCCTCCGTCGTGCTGACCACCGGCGACCCGGTGGCACTCGCCGGACGCCTGGCCGGCGCGCTCGCCGCGATCCCGGTCGCGCCGGCCACCGACCCGGGCAGCCGGCTGCCCACCGTCTCCGCCGGTCAGGCCGCCGCGCTGCGGACCCGGCTGGCCGGCCTCGCGCAGGGCATGACCGACCACACCGCCGGGCGCTACGACGGCGACGCGCTCGCGCCGCTGCCGGACGGATCCTTCGCGGTCCGGCCCACCGTGCTGTCCACCACGGACCGCACCCACCCCACGGTCGGCACCGAACTGCCCCTGCCGTTCGTCACGGTGGCCCCCTGGTCCCCCTCGGAGGGCCTGACGCCGCTCGGCCACTCGCTGGTGCTGACCCTGCTCGGTGACGCGGTGGACCCGGTGGCCGTCGCGGCCGACCCGACGGTTCGCCAGGTGGTCCGCGGCCCGGTGCTCCCCTGGGACGTCCACCCCGAGGTCCCCGACCACGTGCTGGGCCTGCTGCTGACCGAACCGAAACACCTGATCGGCGACGGGGGCGCTTCGTGATCAGAAGCCTGCTCGTCGACAACTACGACTCCTACACCTACAACCTGTTCAACCTGATGACGCAGGTCAACGGCGTCGAACCGGTGGTACGCCACAACGACGACCCGGCGCTGCCGCGGGCGCTGCGCGAGGCCGACTGCGTGGTGATATCCCCCGGCCCCGGCGACCCGCGCACCGGCGGGGACTTCGGCGGCTGCCCCGACCTGCTGCGGCGGGCCGAGGTGCCGGTGCTCGGGGTCTGCCTCGGGCACCAGGGCATCGGCGTCCACCACGGCGCCGCGCTGGACCGCGCCCCCGCCCCCCTGCACGGCCACATCAGCCGGATCAAGCACAACGGTGACGAACTCTTCCACGGCATCCCGCAGGACTTCCCCGCGGTGCGCTACCACTCGCTGGCCCTGGCCGAGCCGCTGCCCGAGGAGCTCGAAGCGCTCGCCTGGGCCGAGGACGGCGTCCTGATGGCGCTGCGGCACCGCGAACTCCCGCTGTGGGGCGTGCAGTTCCACCCCGAATCGGTACTCACCGAGTACGGCGGCAAGCTGCTGGGCAACTTCCGCGCCGCGGTGGAACGCCGCACCGGCCGGCAGACCGTGCGGCTGGACCCCGGCCCCGCCCGCGGCACCCGCGCGCCGCGCCGCTTCACCGCCCACGTCGTCAAGGTCGCCGCCCGCCCCGACACCGAGGCGCTGTTCACCGCGCTGTTCGCCGGCAGCGACCGCGCGGTGTGGCTGGACAGCGCCGCGGAACGCTCCGACACCGGCCGCTTCTCCTACCTGGCCCAGGCGTCCGAGACCCTCGGCGAACTGCTGACCTACCACGTCGGCGGCGACAGCGTCGAGGTGGACGCCGGCCCGCGCGGCAGCGAACGCGTCCCCGGCACCGTCTTCGACGTCCTGGACGCCGAACTGTCCGCCCGGCACATCGACGCCCCCGAGCTGCCGTTCGACTTCACCGGCGGCTACGTCGGCTACTTCGGCTACGAACTCAAGGGCGACCTCGGCGCCGCCAACCGGCACCGCTCCGACCTGCCCGACGCCATGTGGGCGTTCACCGACCGCGTCGCGGTCGTCGACCGCCACGACCACACCGTGCACCTGCTGGCGCTCAGCACCGACGAGGCGGACGTCCAGGACGCCGCGCGCGCCTGGCTGGAGAGCGCGGAACGCACCGTCCACGAGGTCGCCCGGGACCGGCGGGAGGCACCCGCCGCGGCCGCGCCGGCCGCCGACGGCCACGCCACCGCGCACGCGCTCGCCGAGGCGTCGCTGGAGCGCGGCCGGGAGACCTACCTGGCCGACATCGCCGCCGTCATGGACAAGCTCCGCGCCGGCGAGAGCTACGAGGTCTGCCTGACCAACACCGTGCGGCTGCCGGCCCCCGACGACCCCTTCGCCTACTACCGCACCCTGCGCCGGCGCAACGCCGCGCCCTACGCGGCCTACCTCTCGTTCGGCGCCGTCGACGTCGCCTGCTCCTCCCCGGAGCGGTTCCTGCGCGTGACCCGCGACCGGGTCGTGGAGTCCAAGCCGATCAAGGGCACCGCGCCGCGCGGCGCCACCCCGGAGCAGGACGCGGCCATCGCCGCCGAACTCGCCACGTCCGCCAAGACGATGGCCGAGAACCTGATGATCGTCGACCTGCTGCGCAACGACCTCAGCCAGGTCTGCGTCCCCGGCAGCGTGCACGTGCCGGCCCTGATGCGGATCGAGTCCTACGCCACCGTCCACCAACTGGTCTCCACCGTCCGCGGCCTGCTGCGGGAGGGCGTCACGGCGCTCTCCTGCGCCCGCTCGTGCTTCCCCGGCGGCTCGATGACCGGGGCGCCCAAGCGGCGCACCATGGAGATCATCGACGGACTGGAGACCTCCGCGCGGGGCGTCTACTCCGGCGCCATCGGCTTCCTGGCCTGCAACGGCACCGCCGACCTCAACATCGCCATCCGCACCGCCGTGTTCGCCGGCGGCCAGATGCGGGTCGGCGCCGGCGGGGCGATCGTGCTCGGCTCCGACCCGGTCGAGGAGTTCGAGGAGGTGCTCCTGAAGGCCGCCGCCACCCTGCGCGCCCACCCGGCCGGGAGCCCGCAGCTGACGGGCGGCCCGTCATGAACCTCGCCCTGCGGCTGGAACAGCTGTCCGCCTCCCGCGGCTGGGACGCCCGGCCCGCCTACCTGTGCGGCCAGGACCGCTGGACGCACGGCGAACTGCACGCCCTCGCGGCCCGCCTGGCCACCGTGCTGGCCGGCCGGGGGGTGGGCCGCGGCGACCGCGTCCTGCTGGCGCTGCCCGACGACATCGGCCTGGTCGCCACCTACCTCGCCGTCGCCCGGCTCGGCGCGGTGGCCGTGCTGGTCAACCCGCTGCTGACGGCCGAGGACCACGCGTACCTGACCGAGGACTCCGGCGCCCGGCTGTGCGTCACGCAGCCCGCGCTGCGGGATCGCTTCGCCTGCTGGGCGGACGCCGGCGCCCTGCTGGAGGCCGCCCGCGCCGCCGCCCCGCACCCGGCCGCCGAGTGCGGTCCGGGCGACCCCCTCTACGTGCAGTACACCTCCGGCACCACCGGCCGGCCCAAGGGCGTGGTGCACCGGCACGGCGACGTCGAGGAGTACCACGCCGCCTCGGGCGCCGCGGTCTTCCGGGTCACCGCCGACGACGTGCTGCTGTCGGTCTCCAAGATCTACTTCACCTACGGCTTCGACAACTCCATGGCCTACCCGCTGTTCAGCGGCGCGAGCGCGGTGCTGCTGCCCGGCGTCTTCGACCCGCGGGCCACCGCGGGGGCGGTGCGCGAGCACGGCGTCAGCGTCCTGTTCGGGGTGCCGAACGCCAACGTGAAGCTGCTCGGCACCGACCCGGCCGCCTACCGTTCGCTGCGGGCGGTCGTCTCCGCCGGCGAGGGGCTGCCCGCCGAGATCTCCCGCCGCCTGAGCGCGCACTTCGGCGTCCCGGTACTCAACCAGCTGGGGGCCACCGAGGTCGGCCAGGCCCTGTGCTCCGGTTCCCTCGACGTCGACGTGCCCGGGACGATCGGCACCGCGCTGCCCGGCTTCACCCTCCAGGTCCGCGACACCGCCGGCCGGCCGGTCACCGACGGCGTGACGGGCGAGCTGTGGGTGACCGGCCCGACCCTGGCCGACGGCTACCTGAACAAGCCCGCCGAGACCGCCGCCACCTTCGTGGACGGCTGGTTCAACACCCGTGACCTGGTCGCCCGCAACCCCGACGGCACCTACACCCACCACGGACGCGGTGACGACGTCGAGATCGTCGGCGGCATCAACATCTCCCCCCACGAGGTGGAGACCGTCCTGCACGCGCTGCCCGCGGTCCGCGAGGTCGCCGTGGCGTCCGTCCGCGACGAGCACGGCACCTCCGCCCTCGTCGCCTTCGTCGTGCCCGCGTCCGACATCGAACCCGAACTGCTGGAGCGCCAGGTGCGAACCCTGGCGCGCGAACGCCTGGCGGCCTTCAAGGTCCCCAGGACGGTCCGCGTCGTCACCGAACTGCCGCGCACGCCCTCCGGCAAGCTGCGGAGGTTCGTCCTGCGAGGAGAGTGCACACCATGAGAACAGCCTCCGGACTCGCCGCCCTGTGGCGGTCGGCCGCCGGACGGACCTTCGACATCGGCCTGATGTTCGAGCGGGCCGCCCGCCGGTTCCCCGACACCGTGATCCAGCTCGACCGCCCGCTGAACGTCACGGACTCCGACCGGACGGACCACACCTACGCGAGCGTCGCCGAGATCGTCGACGACCTCGCCGCCCGCTTCCGTACCGCCGGGGTCGGACCGGGCCGGCACGTCGCGATCCACGTCGGCGACGGCCTCGACATCTCCCTGCTCGGCTGCGCCGCCGCCCGGGCCGGCGCGGTACCGGTGATGCTCTCGCCCGCCCTGAGCCCCGCCGTCGTCGGCAAACTCCTCAAGCGGCTCGACGACCCGTGGCTCGCGGTGGACGCCGGCAAGCTCCAGACGCTCGCCGCCGACCCCGCCGCCCTCGACGCCCGCGTCCTGCTGACCGCCGGCCACGCGGACCCGCAGGCCGGCGCCCCGGACGTCACCCGCCTGCGCGACCTGGAGCCGGCAGCGGACTTCCGGCCCGCCCCCCGCGACCCGCACGCCCCCGCGCTCATCACCCACTCCTCCGGGACCACCGGCGTGCCCAAACTGATGGTGCACACCGCCCGCACCCTCTTCCAGCGGCTGTTCCCCCAGCAGCTCATCGCCTGGCCGGTGCGCCGCCGCGACCCGGTGCTGCTCGCCATGTCCTGCGTGCACTCCCGGTTCTTCAACTCCCTCGGCGTCTTCCTCGGCTTCGGCAACCCGCTGGCCGTCGTCAGTGACACGGGCCTCGCGACCGCCCGCCGCATGATGACCGCCTTCCGCCCGGTCGTCGCCGAGACCCACCCCAACAACTTCGTGCTGTGGGAGGACCTCGCCGACGAGCCCGACGCGCCGCTGTCCAGCGTGAAGTACTACAGCAGCACCTTCGACGCCATCCACCCCGGCACCGTCAAACGGCTCCTCGCCGCCTCCGCGCACCGCCGGCCCAAGCTCGTCCAGCTCTACGGGCAGAGCGAGACCGGACCGCTGTCCGGGTGGGTCAACACCCAGGAGAACATCGAGCGGGTCGACGGCCGCTGCATCGGCTACGCCCTGCCAGGCTTCATCCGCATCCGCGTCGTCGACAACGACGGCCGGCCGGTGCCCCGCGGCACCATCGGCCGCCTCCAGGTGCGCTCCCGCGCCAGCATCGTCACCTACCTGGGCGAGGACGAGCGTTACCGCAGCCAGCTCGCCGGGAAGTGGTGGTACGTCACCGACCGCGGCTGGATCGACGGGCGCCGCCGCGTCCACATCGCCGACCGCGAGGTCGACCAGACCGCCGACGTCGACAGCAACCTCGCCCTGGAGGACGCCCTCCTCGACCGGCTGCCCGAACTGTCGGAGGTGGTGGTCGTGCCGAACGCCGACGGACGCCCCGTGCCGCTGGTGGCCACCCGCGGCGACCGGCCGCTGGACCCCGCCCGCTGGGCCGCGGCCCTCGCCGGCCTGCCCGACCTGGAACCGGTGGTCCAATGGCGCTTCGAGGACTTCCCGCGCACCTCCACCTGGAAGATCCGCCGTCTGGAGATCCGCGAACTCCTCCAGCGCGGCACCACCCCCGACCCGGTCACGGCCTCCCATGACTGAGCCCCGGACACCGGACGCCGCGCCGGACGACGACCCGGCGCCCGGTCCGGCCGGCGCCCCCGCGCCGCCCTCCCTCCCGCGGCACGACCCCTCGGACGCCGTCGAGTCCGCGGTCATCGCACGCCTCGCCGGCAACTGGACCCGGCGGGCCTCGGTCAAACGCGACGAGCCGGACCTCGACGACCTGTTCGAACCCGCCCGGCCCGACTACCCCGAGCACCTGCTGCCGTTCCGCGACCACCCGGTCTACCTGGGCCTGCCGGAGCAGACCCGGGCCAGGCTGCGGGCCTGGGCGTGGATCTCGTTCAACAAGAACGTCATGGACATCGAGCAGCACGTGGTCAACCCCGCGTTCCACCTGGTGACCGCCGACGCCTTCGACACCGCGCTGCCGGAGTCCGCCACCGTCGCGGTGATGCAGGGCATGGTCGACGAGCAGTACCACACCCTGATGCACATGAACGCCAGCATGGTCACCCGCCGTCAGCGCGGCTGGGCCATGCCCGACTCGGCCCTGCCGCTGGCCCTCAAGCCCCGCAGGTGCGCCGCCCGGCAGGCCGCCGCCGACCAGCGATGGCAGCGGGAACTGTCGATGCTCGCGTTCGCCACGGTCGCCGAGATCTCCATCAACGCCTACCTGGACCTGATCGCCAAGGACGAGACCGTCCAGCCGGTCAACCGGGTCACGGCCGAACTGCACAACCGCGACGAGTACTGCCACGCCTCGTTCACCGCCGAGATCGCCCGGGCCGCCCACCACCGGCTCGACGCCGAACGCCGCCGGTACTTCGTGACCGCGCTGGCCGACGGCCTCAGCGCCTTCGCCTCCAACGACTACGGCACCTGGCACCGGATCATGGAGCTGGAGGGTGTCCCCGACGGCCGCCGGATGCTGCTGGAGGTGGAGCACGACGCCGGCCGCGCCCGGCTCCTCCAGGACTTCAGCGGCCTCCACGAGCTGTGCTGCGCCCTCGGCATCGCCGAGGAGACCGACTTCGACTGGTCCACCGTCTCGGTCGGCTGACGGACCCCGCCCCCGCCGGGGGAGGGGCCGCCGGGCCCCTCACACCGGTTCGGGGGCGATCCGCCCGTAGACCGACCGCAGTTCGGCCAGCACCGGGTGGTCCGCCGGGAACGCCACGTCGCCGACCGCCGAGACCGGCCGCACGCCGACCGCCGCGTTCGTGGCGAACGCGGCCCGCATCGACGGCAGTTCCGCCAGGCCCACCGGCGCCGTCCGGCACCGGCCGTGCGCGCGGTCCAGCAGCGCCATCGTCACACCGGGCAGGTGCGCGGCGTCCGGCCACACCACCGAGTTCCCGTCGAAGAACCCGATGTTCCAGGTGGCCCCCTCGGCGATGCCCTCCTCGCCGGCCGTGAACAGCGCGTCGTCAAAGCCGGCCAGCTGCGCCTGCCGCCGCAGGTACAGGCTGTCGAACAACCCCACGCCCTTGACCTGCGGGACGCCCCGCCGGTGCTCCACCGGCCGCACCCGCATCGGGCCCGGCGGCAGCGCGGGCGCCGGACGGGTGGTCACCAGCGTGCGCGGTGCGCGGGCCCCCGCCGGATCCGCCAGGCTCAGCGCCGGGTCGAAGACGGTCACCCGCACCACCACCGTGCCGGGCCGGCCGCCGACGGCGTCACGCACCTGCCCGCGGACGGCCCGCCGGTCCAGGCCGGTCCCGAACAGCGTCCGGCAGTCCCGGGCCAGCCGGTCCAGGTGCAGGCCGAGACCGCGCACCGCGCCGTCCTCCACCCGCATGGTCGTGAAGTGCCCGTAGCCGGTGAGGGCCAGCGCGGTGATGTCGTCAGGGGTCACGGTCTCTCCAGTGGTGCGATCATCAGGCCGGCTGCGGTCGCAGCCGCACCGGCAGGGAGCTGAGGCCGCTCAGGACGCTGGAGTAGATCCGGCGTTCCGGCCCGGTCTGCTCCATACCGGCCACCAGCCGGCGCAAACCCTCCAGCACCGCCCGCACCTCCAGACGCGCCAGGTAGTGCCCCAGGCAGAAGTGCGGACCGTAGGCGAACGTCAGGTGCTTGTTGGGGGAGCGGCCCAGGTCGAAGCGGTCCGGTTCGGGGAAGACCGCGCCGTCACGGTTGGCCGAGGAGAACCACACGCTGACGATGTCACCGGCGCGGAACCTCTGGCCGCCCAGCTCGGTGTCCACGGTGGTGGTGCGCCCGCCCTGCAGTCCGGGCACCGTCCAGCGCAGCACCTCCTCCACCGCGGTCTCGATCCGTACCTCGCCGTCCTTGAGCGCCCGCCACTGGTCCGGATGCTCCATCAGCGCGACCAGACCACCGGTGATGGCGTGCCGGCCGGTCTCGTCCCCGCCGATCATCAGCCCGTAGCAGTTGGTGATCAGCTCCGCCTGGGAGAGCGGTTCACCGTCGACCAGGCTGTCCGCCAGCAGGCCGATCACGTTGTCCTGCCGGCGGCCCCGGCGGTCCTCGATCAGGTCCGCGAAGTACAGCAGGATCTCGTTCTTCGCCGTCCAGCTGTCCCCGGCGGGCGCGTCGGCCACGTCCGAGCTGAGTACCCGGGCGGTCAGACCCAGCAGGTGTCCGCGGTCGGCCGCCGGGACGTCGAGCAGATCGCAGATCGCGAACAGCGGCACCTCGGCCGCCACGTCCCGCGCGAAGTCGCAGTCGCCCCGCCCGGCCGCCTCCGTCAACAGGGTGTCGACGGTCTGCTGGAGGGACCTGCCGATCTCGTTGAGCACCCGCGGGGAGAACGCCTTCATCATCACGTTGCGGACCTGGGCGTGCCGACTCCCGTCGGTCACCGCCAGCATCTTCCCCGACGCCGGGTCGCCGCCGGTCAGCAGCGTGTTGAGGGCGTTGCCCCGCTCGGCGCCGAACCGCTCGGCGTCCCGGTAGACCTCGGTGATGTCCGCGTAGCGGCTCAGCACCCAGAAGCCGGGCTGCGAGCCCCGCTCGCCCTGCCAGTGGAAGGGCCGCTCGTCCCGCAGGTACCGCCACACCTCGCCCAGGTCGAACTCGGCGTGCAGGCGCGGGTCGTTGAGGTCGACGGTCTCCAGCTCCCCGGGGGAGAGCGCCGGGCGCGCGGTCATCGCGTGCCCCCCGCGGCGCCGGCCGCCGCCGCGTCCACGAGAGCGGCCAGCGCCTCCGCGGACGGGGCGCTCATCAGCTGGCCGGGCGAGATCGCCAGGCCCTCCTTGCGCGCCCGCTGGATCAGGGAGATCACCAGCATGCTGTCACCGCCCAGTTCGAAGAAACTGCGGTCCGCCGGGACCTGCGGCAGCTTCAGCAGATCGGCGAACAGGGCGCACAGGGTCCGCTCCGTCGCGGTGCGCGGCGCCCGGCCCCCCACCGGCAGCGCCCCGGCCCCCGGCGCGGGCAGCGCCCCGCGGTCCACCTTCCCGCTGGCCGTCAGCGGGAAGGCGCCGACGGCCACGAACGCCGAAGGCACCATGTGCGCGGGCAGGAACCGGGCGGCGTGCTCGTGCAGTTCGCCCGGGTCCGGCAGCGCGAGCCCCGGTGGCGCGATCAGCCAGGCCACCAGCTGCGGCGCCCCGTCCGCCTCCGCGCGCACGGCCGCCACCGCCTGCGCGACCCGCGGGTGACCGGCCAGCACCGACTCCACCTCACCGGGCTCGATCCGGAAACCCCGCAGCTTGACCTGGTCGTCGGCCCGGCCGTGGAAGACCAGTTCGCCGTCCTCGCGCGCCGAGACCAGGTCACCGGTGCGGTACATCCGCGACCCGGCGGGACCGTAGGGGTCGGCGACGAACCGCTCGGCGGTCAGCCCCGGCCGCCCCAGATACCCCGCGGCCAGGCCGTCACCGGCCGCGTACAGCTCACCGGGCACCCCGGGGGCCACCGGCTGGAGCTTGTCGTCCAGCACCCGCACGGCGCAGCCGGCGAACGGGCGGCCGATCGGGGGAGTGCCCGCGCCGGAGAGCGGATCGCTGTAGGTGACGCAGACGGTCGCCTCGGTCGGACCGTAGGCGTTGCAGACGCGGCGCCCCGCGGCGGCCCAGCGCGCGACCAGTTCGCCCGTGCACGCCTCGCCGACCAGCGTGACCGACCGCAGCGAGGGCACCGACGCGGGGTCCACGCTGCCGGCGGCGACCGGCGGCAGGATCGCGTGCGTGACGCCCCCGTCCCGCACCGCGCCGGCCAGCGCCTCACCGGCCAGCGGGCCCGGCGGCGGCACCACCAGGGCCGCGCCGGCGTGCAGCCAGGTGACCAGTTCCGCGACGAACGCGTCGAAGCTCACCGAGGAGAACTGCAGGAACCTGCTGTCCCCGCCGACCGCCATCCGCTCGGCCACCGCCGCCGCCAGCCCGGCGATCCCGCGCTGCGTGACGGTCACCCCCTTCGGGCGGCCCGTGGTGCCCGAGGTGTAGATGACGTACGCCGGACGGTCCGGCGTCACGACCGCGGCCGGCAGGACGTCACCGTCGTCCGGGCCGTCCGCCGCGCCGGGGGCGTCCAGCAGGACCGGCGCCGCGCCGCAGCCGGCCGGCACCGCGTCCCGGGAGCCGGCGCGGACGCAGAGCACCGCGGGGGCGGCGTCCCGGAGCATGTGGGCGATCCGGTCGGCCGGGTAGCCCGGGTCGACCGGCAGGAAGGCGGCACCGGTCCTGGCGGTCGCGAGCACCGCGACGACCATGTCCGCCGAACGCGGCAGCACGAGGGCCACCAACCGCCCCGGAGCCGCCCCGGCCGCCGCCAGCCGCCGGGCCAGCCGCTCCACCCGGCGGTCCAGCCCGTCGTAGCGCAGTTCCCCGTCCGCACCGCTGATCGCGGTGGCCGCCGGGGTACGCCGCACGCACCGCTCCAGCAGCGCGGCCAGGCCCACCGCGCCCGCCGGCCGGCCCGTGCCGGCCGCCTGCCAGGTGCCGTCGGTCAGCCCCAGCCGCCGCCGCGCCTGCGTCCGCAGCGCGACCCGGTCGAGCTTGCCCGGGCCGAGGAACGGCAGGGCGGTGCGGACCTCCAGCTCCGCCGGGACGTGGTTGGGCGTCAGCGACTCCCGTACGTGCTCCAGCAGTCCGGCGCTCCGCGCCCCGGCGCCCTCCCGCAGCACGACCGCCGCGCACAGCCGCTCCACCCGGTCGCGGTCCTCGACGCCGAAGACGGCCGCCTGCGCGACACCCGGGTGCTCCAGCAGGGCCCGCTCCACCGACAGCGGGTAGATCTTGATCCCGTTCGTCTTGACGACGTCGCCGGTCCGCCCGTGCAGGGTGAGGTGGCCGCGCCCGTCGAGCTGCCCGATGTCACCGGTGCGGATCCAGCCGTCCCGCAGGGCGCGCTCCGTCGCCCGCGGGCCGCGCCAGTACCCCGACATCGACCAGGGCGACCTGACGAGGACCTCACCGGGTTCGCCCAGCGGCAGCGGCCGGCCGTCCTGCGGATCGCAGACGCGCAGCTCCACGCCCGGCACCGGCCGGCCCACGGTGCCGTGCAGCGCCGGCTCCTCGTGGTCCGCGGCGGTCAGCCGGCAGATCAGACCGGTCTCGCTGGTGCCGTAGATCTGCACCAGACGGCTCCCCAGTACCGCACGCGCCTGCGCCACCCGGCGGGGGGCCGCGGGGGCACCGGTGTAGAACAGCTCCCGCAGGCTCGACAGGTCCGCGTCCGCGGTGCCGGGGAACTCCACCAGCCGGTACAACTGCGGCGCGGCCAGCGTCACGTGGGTGATCCGGTGGGTGGCGATCGCGGCCAGCACCGCGGCCGGCTCGAAGCCCGGCATCAGCACCGCGGTGCCGCCGCCCACGATCGTGCCGTCCGCCATCTGCCCGCTGGTGTGCGTCAGCGGCGCGGTGAACAGGTACCGCTCCCAGCCCGCCCGGCCCAGCGTCGCCGCCCGCTCGTCGCGCACCGGGAACGGCCAGCACACGCCCTTGGGCCGACCGGTGGAACCGCTGGTGTAGGTGACCACGGCCGTCTCGCCCCGCTGGACCAGCGACGCGTCGAACTCCCCGGCCGGGAACGCCGTCAGGTCGCACTCGCCGTCACCGGCCGCCCCCAGCACCCCCAGCCGCGGCGGCACGTCCAGCCGCCCGCACAGGGCCCGGGCGCGGTCCGCGTTGACCGGGTCGACGGCCAGCAGCACCGCGTCGCTGCCGGCCAGGATCGCCACCTGGTCGTCCATCGGCAACTGGTCCTGCGGGAACGCCGCGTTCACCCCCCGCAGGTGGACGACGACCGCGCCGAGCAGGTTGGCCGCGTACCGCAGCACGAGGGTCGCCGGGGTGTTGGCGTCGGTCAGCACCGCCACCACGCCGCCCCGGCCGACGCCGCAACGGTGCATCGCCCCGGCGGTGGAGGTGATGGACGCGGCCAGGTCACCGGCCCTGATCGGCTCGTCCTGCCAGATCAGCGGCGTACCGTCCGGATCGGCACCGAGCACGGCCAGGATCTGGCGGACGTAGTGATCAGTGCCGTGCAACTCGGCCTCCAGCCAGTCTCGGTACGCGGACCCCGGGGACCCGGGCCGGCGGCGGCGCGCTGCCGCGGGCCCGGTCGACGCGGGGGCGGGCGTCACGTTAGGCGGGGCCCGCCGCGGCCGTCTACTAGCCGAGCGAGTAGTGGACGCGCCGACCGGGTTGGTGTTGCACTGACCGCTGTCCGGGGCGTCCGTGCGGTGATCCGCCCGCCCCCCGCGGCCGGTGTAGCGGCCGCGTTCCCGGGGACGCCGAACGAGGGGGCCAGGAGTTCATGTCCGTGTCTGTCGATCTGGTGGTGGTGGGCGCCGGCCCGGTGGGCCTGTCCGCCGCCCTGGCCGCCAGGTCGCTCGGCATCGGGGTGACCCTGCTGGAGGCGGAACCCGAGGACCGCGAACGTCCCGGCAGCCGCGCCCTGTACGTCCACCGCGAGACCCTGGCCAGGCTGGAGCGCATGAGCCCCGGACTGGGCCAGGACATCGCCGCGTTCGGCATCACCTGGACCAGCAGCCGCACCTTCTTCGCCGGCCGCGAGGTCCACGCCCAGCAGTACGCCCCCCGGCCGGGTGCGGGCCTGCCGCCCTACGCGAGCCTGCGGCAGGTCGACACCGAACGTTTCCTGCTCGACGCCTGCCGCGCCGCGGGCGTCACCTTCGTCTGGGGTGCGCCCGTCGAGACCGTCGACGCCGGCCCCGACCACGTCACCCTCGGCACCGCCGACGGCCGCACGTGGCACGCCCGGTACGTCGTGGCGGCCGACGGCGCGCGCTCCGCGGTACGCACGGCGCTGGGCGTGGCGATGGACGGGGAACGCTCCGGCGACTACCGGGTCGCGGTCGACCTGGCGGCCGGCGAGGAGCAGCCCGGCGACCGGATCATGCACTACCGCCACCCGGCGATGAACGGGCGCAACCTGCTGATCGTGCCGTTCGCCGGGGGCTTCCAGGTCGACGTGCAGTGCGCCGGCGCCGACGACGGCGCCGCGATGTCCCGGGCCGGCGCGGTGCGCGACTGGCTGCCTTCGGTCGTGCCGGGCGTCGACCCCGACCGCGTGCTGTGGGTGGCCCGCTACCCCTGCCTCCAGCGGGTCGCCGACAGCTTCGCCGACGAGCGGCGGCGGGTGATGCTGGCCGGTGAGGCGGCGCACCTGTTCGTCCCGTTCGGCGCCCGCGGCATGAACAGCGGGATAGCGGACGCGGAGGCGGCGGCCACCGCCGCGGCCGTCGCGCTGCGGGCGGCCCACCCGGAGCGGGCCCGGGCCGCCGTCACCGACTACGACCACGTGCGGCGGCAGGCGGCGCACCACAACCGCCGGTGCGTGGACGGCGCGCTGCGGCACCTGCGGGCCGACTCGGTCCGGGACCGGGTCGGCCAAGCGGCCGCCGCCCGGCTCGCCCCGCTCGTCCCCCGCTTCGGCACCTGGCTGGAGAAGGCACCGTACGGCCCGCGCGGCACCGTGACGCTGTCCGGCGGACTGTACTGAACCCGCCTTCCGCAGCCGCGGTCACCGCTGCTGCGTTCACACCCGTGGAGATCCCCCTGTGACCGAGCACATGTACGACGACATCGAGCCGGCCGTCGCGATGAGGCAGCTGCTGTACGGGCAGCTGATCTCCCGGGCCGTGTGCGCGGTGGCCGTCCTCGGCATACCGGACGTCCTCGGCGAGGAGCGGTACACGGCGGCGGAACTGGCCGCCAAGTGCGGCGCGGACCTGCGCTCCCTGCACCAACTGCTGCGCGCCCTCGTGCCGTTCGGGGTCTTCACCGAGCACCCCGACGCCACCTTCGGGCTCACCCCGCTCGGTGCCACGCTGCGCGGCGACGCCCGGGCCTCGGCGCTGCCCACCGCGATGCTGGTGCACGGCGAGGTGGGCACGGCGTGGAACGAGTTCCTCACCACCGTCATGACCGGCGAGCCGTCGTTCGCCGCGGTGCACGGGGCCGACTTCTTCACCCACCTGGAGACCCGGCCGCAGCTGCGCGCCGTCTTCCACACCTCGCAGCAGCACGGCCTCAGCCTGGACCTGGAAGGCATCCTGCGGCACGTCGACTTCTCGGGCCGGCGCCTGGTGGTCGACATCGGGGGCGGTGACGGCGCACTGCTGGAGGCGGTGCTGACCCGTCACCAGGAGCTGCGCGGGATCCTCGTCGACCTGCCCGCGGTGGTCGCCGCGGCCGGCCGCAGGTTCGCCGCGGCCGGGCTCACCGACCGCACCGGACTGTGCAGCGGGGACTTCCTCGCGTCGCTGCCCCCCGGCGGCGACCTGTACATGATGCGGCAGATCACCCACGACCTGGACGACCGGCGCTGCGCGGCCCTGCTGTCCGCGTGCCGGGCCGCCATGGACCCGGACGCCACCCTGCTCATCATGGACCTGATGGCCGACGCCGGTCCGGCCGCCGCCGCGGACGCCGACGCCCGGATGACCGCCACCATGAACCTCTACATGATGTCCGTCTTCGGCGGCCACGAACGCACCCGGGCGGAGTTCGAGGCCCTGCTGGCCTCCGCCGGCTTCGCGGTGGAGTCGGTCACCCGGGTCGCCGGGCAGATGACCGCCGTCGCGGCCCGGCCGGTGTAGCGCGGGATCCCCGGCCGGGTGCGGTGGCGGCCACCGGACCGGCGTCGGCGCGCACGGCGTGGCCGGGGTGGTGACCGTGGCCGGGGCGGTGGTGGCGCGTGGCCGGGGCGGCGGTGGCCGTGGCGCGGGCCGGGTTCGCCGCCGCCGGGTCACATGGCCGCCGACCGGTCGCCCGCGGTCACCTCTCCGCCGCCCTCGGCCTCCAGCGTCGACCAGATCGCGGCGAGCTGGACGCGGGAGCCCACGCCGAGCTTGCGGAAGATCTTCCGCAGGTGGAACGCCACCGTGTGGTGCGACAGGAACAGCTGACCCGCCGCCTGGGCGTTCGTCAGACCCCGGGCCACCAGCCGGGCGACGGCGTACTCGGCGTCGGTCAGCGCCGGCAGGCCGCTGGAGTGCGGCCCGCCGGCCGGCTCGTCGGCGCCGGCCCGGTCGCAGCCCCCGGCGCCCGCCCTGCGCTGCCGCTGCCGGGCCCGCAGCCAGTCACGCCGGGCCCCCAGGTCCCGGTACAGCGTGATCGCCCGTTCGAACAGCCCCTCGGCCTCGGAGGTGCCGCCCGGCCGGTGCGCCAGCACCGTGCCGAGGTCCTCGACGGCGGAGGCCCGCGCCCACGGGTCGACGTGGGTGCCCGCCGACCGGCGCAGCAGCGAGACGTCACCGTGCAGCACCCCGGCCGCGTGCAGGGCGGCCGCCTCCAGCGAACGGGACCACGGGTTGTCCGCGGCGGTCCGGCGGGCCGCCCGCTCGCACCGCGCGGCCGACTCCGCCCGTTCCGCCCCCAGCATCAGCCGCACCAGCCACGCCGCCGCGGCCGGCTCGGTGGTCAGCAGCTGCCGCAACGACCGCTGGGAGCCGATGAGTTCGGCTCCCAGCAACGCCGCCTGCTCCGGCCCCTTCTCCGCCTCCGCGATCTGCACGATCGCCCACGTCGACTGGCCGCAGGGGAACATGCCCCGGTTGAAGACGGCGTCCTCCATGAGGTCCGCCGCGTGGCCCAGCGCACCGGGCAGGTCGCCGCCGCGCAGCGCCGCGGTGGCCAGGGTGATGTGCCCCAGCGGGATCCACGACCTGAGGTCCGCCTCGTCCGCCTGACGCAGTCCCGCGGTGGCCAGCCCGACCGCGGTCACCGTCTCGCCGGCGCTCGCCGCGGCGTACGCCTCGGCCAGGGTCAGCGCGGCCAGCAGGTCCGGCCGCCCGGACCGCAGGACCACGGTGCGGGCGCTGTCGAGCTGGTCACGCGCCCGGTCGACGCACCGCACGTGCGCGAACTGCACGGCCGCCACCAGGTCCGCCGAGGCCCGGCAGGCCGGCTCGGCCCGGCGGGGAAAACCCTGTCTCCCCTTTTCCACGGCCGTTATCGCGGCGTGCAGCCTGCCCTCTTCCCACAGGATTTCAGCGCGCTTGAGCGACTCCCAGATGGCACAGTGCGGATCAGTGCACCGGAATTCGGTTAACTGGACGTCGCTGCGCATGTGGGAGTTCTTCATCGAACTGCACTATCCCCCTATTTTCTGCCACAGCGGCGGACAACTGCCCCTGCGTGGTGCGGTGGTGCGATGGTGAGCAGAAGCCTTTGACGGTGTGTCCGCGCCCCCGGACGCCACGGCCGGTCAATCCCAAAAGCACGACTGTGGCTTGATTTAGGATAGCCGCCGCCTGTGGCCGATGCTACTGCGCGGTGATACGCGGCAGTAGCACCGGGCGGGTTTCCTTTGCCGGGGATCGCTCCTGATTTCGACGGGACGGCCCGCAGTTGCCGGTTTCCCGCCCGGCCGGGGCCGTCCGGGGGCAACAATGGCGGGAGTTGCCGGTGCGGTCGGGGGGTTGCCGCCTCCACGGCGGTTCCCGGACCCGGCCACCGGGCATCCGGCGCGTGCCCCGGCCGCCGCCTGCGTCTTCCGCCGCACCCGGTCGCCGGTGGGCGTCCCGCGCCGCTGCCGGTGATTTTCCGCCGGGTGGCGCGATCCGTCGCCCCCGGCCCCCGCGCGGCCGGCCGGCACCGCCGCGGAACCGCCGGTGACCGGCAGTACGCGCAACGGCCCAGGACGCCGCCCGGGCCCGGCGATTCGCCCCGTGCCCCGGCACGGCCCCGGCCCGGTGCGGCCCCCTCGCCCCCGCGCCGCACAGCCCTGCCCGCCGCCTGCGAGCGGCCCCGCCCCCGCCCGGCCGCTCAGGCCGGCGTCGCGGCCTGCGGCTGGGCGCCGGTGCGGGCGGCCGGTCCGCCGGGGCGGGCGGGCACCGGCTTGACCAGCAGGACGACCGCGAACGCCGCGGCCAGCCCGGCCAGTCCGGCCACCAGATACAGCTCGTGCACCCCGCCGGCCGCCGCGTGGCGCAGCGCCGTCCGCAGTCCCTCGCGCGCCGGCGCGGGGGCCGACGCGAGCAGCCGGGGGCTCTGCCCGCCGGCCATCGCGTGCGCGGTGGCGGACGGAGCCGCCGTACCGCTGCCGCGCAGCGCCCGGCCGGCCCCGGCGGAGAAGACGCTGCCCAGCAGGGCGATACCGAAGGCGAAGCCCAGTTGGCGTGCGGTGTTGGCCGCGCCGGCCGCCATGCCCGCGCGTTCCGCCGGCGCCGCCGCCATGCCGGTGGAACTCATCACCGGGTTGACCATGCCGACGCCGACCCCGATGACCAGGAAACCGGGCAGCAGCGCCGGCCACGAGGGCGAGCCGTGGGTGAGGGCGAAGGCGACGAGGTCACCGGCGCCCATCAGGGCCAGGCCGCCGCCGATCACCCGGCCCGGCGCCCAGGTGTGCAGCAGCCGCCCGCCGAAGGCGGAGACCAGGAACGTCGCGACCGGCATCGGCAGCCCCACCAGGCCGGCCGCCACCGGGCCGAGGCCGAGCACCGACTGGAGCCACAGCGAGGTGTAGGGCAGCGAGGCGAACGCGGCGAAGTTCGCCACCAGGGCGGACAGCAGGACGCCGCCGAACGTCCGGTCCCGCACCAGGGCCAGTCGCAGCAGCGGATCGGCCACCTTCGTCTCGACCACCACGAACAGCGCCAGCAGCACCGCGGAGCCGGCCAGCGGCATCCAGCTGGAACCCGCCGTCCAGCCCGCCTCGTTCGCCCGGATCAGCCCGTAGGTGGCCGACCCCACCGTGCCGGTGAACAGCAGCATGCCGCCGGCGTCGATCCGCCCGGCCCGGGTGGGCGTGCGCACTCCCCGCAGCACCACGACGACCAGGGCGACGGCGGCCACGCTGACCGGCAGGTTGACGAAGAAGATCCACCGCCACGACAGCCCCTGGGTCAGCAGCCCGCCGGCCACCGGTCCGGCCGCGGCGGCGACGCCGGAGACCGAGCCCCAGACGCCGTAGGCGGCGGCCCGGTCGCGCCCGGTGTAGGAGCCGTTGATCAGCGCGAAGGTGGTGGCGAACATGGCCGCGGCGCCCGCCCCCTGCACGCAGCGCCCCGCCACCAGCGCCCCGGCGCCCGGGGCCAGCCCGCAGCACAGCGACGAGAGGGCGAAGACCACCAGGCCGGTCAGGTAGACGCGCCGGTGGCCCACCCGGTCGGCGACCGTCCCCACCCCGAGCAGCAGCGCGGCGAGCGCCAGCGCGTAGCCGTCCACCACCCACTGGAGGGAGCCGAAGGAGGTGTGCAGGTCACCTGCCATGCCGGGCAGGGCGACGTTCACGATCGTGACGTCGAGCAGCAGCATGAACGTGCCCAGGCAGACCGTCAGCAGGGGCAGCCATTTGCGCATGGCGGGGGCCTTTCACTCGTCGGGGGAACACACCCCGTAGAGGCTGGCGCAAAACGGCGTTGTGCGGGGCCGGTTGAGCGATGACGGCCACGCTCTGCGCGAAATCTCCGGATCCGCCGGCGGGCCGGGGAGCGGGGAGGGGCCCGGCCGGGGCCCTCCCCGCGGACCACTAGCCCATGGTCTTCTGACCGTCGATCGCCTCCCGCAGGATGTCGGCGTGGCCGGCGTGCTGGGAGGTCTCGGCGATGATGTGCAGCAGCACCCGGCGGGCCGACCAGCGCGCGCCCGGCTCGAACCAGGGCGCCTTCGGCAGCGGGTGGGAGAGGTCCAGGTCGGGCAGTGAGGCGACGAGTTCGTCGGTCCGGGCGGCCACCACGGCGTACTCCTCCAGCAGCCCGGCCAGCGTCTCGCCCGGCATCATCCGGAAGACCTCCGACCAGCGCACCCGGTCGGCCTCGGTGAACGTGCTGAAGTCGGGCGTCGCCGCCGGGCCGTCGACGATGAACGACGTCCACCGGCGCTCCATCCCGGTGACGTGCTTGATCAGGCCACCGAGGCACAGCTCGCTCACGGTGGTGCGCCGCCCCGCCTGCTCGTCGGTGAGGTCACGCGTGGTGTGGAGCAGGAAGCCGCGGTGCTTGGCCAGCGTCTCCAGCAGGTCGGCGCGCTCGCCGGTGGCGGTCGGCGCGGGGGTGGTCGGCTGGTCTGCGGACATGGTCTCGCCTTTCGGGGAAGGTCGTTCGGCCGGTCTTCGACCACGTTAGGAGGTCAAGCGGCCACTTCCTGACCTTAATGGCCGGAGAATCGGACCATGGCGAACACGAGCGACCGGACCCTGCGGCTGCTGTCCCTGCTCCAGACCCACCGGTACTGGCCGGGCACCGAACTGGCGGACCGTCTCGGCGTCTCCCCCCGCACGCTGCGGCGCGACGTCGACCGGCTGCGCGGGCTGGGCTACCCGGTGCGGGCGCGGCGCGGTGCGGACGGCGGCTACCAGCTGGGGCAGGGCGCGGTGCTGCCGCCGCTGGTGATCGACGACGAGGAGGCCGTCGCGCTGGCCGTCGGGCTGCAGGCGGCGGCACGGGGCGCGGTGGAGGGCGTCGCGGAGGCGTCGGTGCGGGTGCTGGCGAAGGTGGTGCAGGTGATGCCGGTCCGGTTGCGGCACCGGGTCGAGGCGCTGCGGGCGATGACGGTGGCCGCCGACTGGGGCGGTCCGCCGACCGGCGGCGTGGAGCCGGCCGTCCTGACCGTGATCGCGCTCGCCTGCCGCGACAGCGAGCAGCTGCGGTTCTCCTACACCGCCGCCGACGGCCGGCACACCCACCGGCACGTCGAGCCCCACCGGCTGGTCTGCCCCGGCCGACGCTGGTACCTGGTCGCCTACGACCTCGTGCGGCACGACTGGCGCAGCTTCCGCGTCGACCGGCTCGCCGGGCCGGTGACCACCGGGGCCCGCTTCCGGCCGCGCGAGCTGCCCGCCGCCGACGCCGCGGCCTTCGTCCTGTCGGGCCTGGACGGTCGCCGGGAGCGGGCCTGGCAGGTGGAGGCCCTGGTCGACGCCCCGGCCACCGCGGTACGCGAACGCATCGGCCGCTGGAGCACCGTCGAGGAGGCCGGCGCCGGGCGCTGCCGGGTCCGCATGACCGCCGACTCCCTGAACTGGCCGGCGATGGCCCTCGGCATGCTCGACGCCGACTTCAGCGTCGTCACGCCACCGGAGCTGCCCGCACTGCTCCACTCCTGGGGCACCCGCTTCCTGCGCACCTGAACCCCGGCCGCGGCGCCGGGCGTGCGGCGTCCGGCCGGGGGCGGGGGCGCGGGATCAGGCGGCGGCCGCCCGGGCCCGCGCCGCCCGGTTCATCAGCGCGCCGACGAACAGGGCGGTGCCGCGGCGGGTCGTCAGGCGCGGCAGGAGCGACAGCAGGTGGTTGCGCCGGCCACTGACGACGCTGGGCGGCGGGTTGCGGCGGTCGAGGGTGCGCAGCGCGGTCTCCACGACCTGCTCCGCGCTCTGCATGGACAGGCCCGCGGTGGGCCCCTCGGTGCCGATCTCGTGGAAGAACTCGGTGCGGGTCGGGCCGGGCGACAGTGCCAGGACCCGCAGCCCGCTGCCCGCCGACTCCAGCCACAGCGCCTCGGTGAAGCTGAGGACGAACGCCTTGGTCGCCGCGTACACCGCCATGCGCGGGGCCGGCTGGTAGGAGGCGGTGCTGCCGACGTTGACGAGCACGCCGCGCCCCGCGGCGCGCAGCGGTCCGATGAACGCGCGGGCGATGTCGACCAGGCCGGTGACGTTGACGGATATCTGGCCGGTCAGGCCGTCGGGGTCGCTCTCGTGGAACGGCCCGTAGGTGCCGAAGCCGGCGTTGTTGATCAGGCCCGTCACGGTCAGGCCCCGGCGGGCGGTCTCCTGCGCGAGGGCCGCTCCGGCGCCCGGCAGGCCGAGGTCCGCGGCGATGACGGAGACCGTGACGCCGTGGGCCGCGGTCAGCTCCTCGGCCAGCGCCTCCAGCCGGTCCTTGCGGCGCGCGACGAGCACCAGACCGGAGCCCCGGGCGGCGAGCCGGCGGGCGAACTCCACGCCGAGGCCGGAACTGGCACCGGTGATGAGGGTGGTCTGCCCTCGGTAGTCGACGGCGGAGGTCATGGGATGGTCCTTTCGCGAGGGGCGGGGACGAACGGCGGGGCGCCGCCCGGAACGCCTGCTCGGCACTCCGTGCGTCAGTAGCACTATACGCACGCCTGTCACCGAGTGCCAGATGGGCCATTGGTGTAAGCCGGGCGCATTCGTATGCTTGAGCCATGGAGACTGAGACCGGCGGCGGCACCTCGCGCCTGTGGGACCGTTCGCGGCAGGCCGCGATGACGGAGATCTACGACACGGCCGTGCGGCTGTTCACCGAACACGGCTTCGAGGGGACGACGATCGACCAGATCGCCCGCGAAGTGGGCATCTCGCGGCGGTCGTTCTTCCGGTACTTCGGCACCAAGGAGGACATCGTCTGCGGCGACCTGGAATCCATGGGCCGCGACCTCGCCGCCGCCCTGGAGGCCCAGCCCGCCGGCAGCTCCCCCTGGCAGGCGCTGCGTGAGACGTTCGTGACCACCTACCCGGCCCACGAACCCCCGCAGGCCCTCACCGTCTACCGCCTGATGCGTGAGACGCCCTCGCTGCGCGCCCGCCACCTGGAGAAACGCCTGCGCTGGCAGGACCGCCTCGTCCCGCTGGTCGCCGCCCGCCTCGGCGGGGGCCCCGGCGCCGCCCTGCGCGCCACCGCCCTCGTCAGCTCGGCCATCGCCTGCACCGACGCCGCCCTCGACGCGTGGCTCGCCGCCGGCGGCGACGCGGACCTCGTCGCCCTCTACGACGAGGCCGTCGCCGCGATCCGCGCCTAGCCGGGTCCGGCGGACCGGGGAGCGGCGGCCGTCCTGGCGCACACGGTGCCGAAGTGTTCGAGCGGACCGCTCGGGAAGCGGCACCGGCGCACGGCACTGCGCATCGGTGAGGAACCGGGCGCCGCGGGCGGCGCCTACCTGATGGTGCTGGTGGCCCACCGCGCCCAGTACCTCCAGGTTCCCTCCCGGAGGGAGCAGCAGGAGGCGTACGCCGCCCAAGCCCGCACCATGGGCGTCGTCGCCCTCCTGAGCGCCGGCGGCCCCCTGACCGGCCCTGATCGAGAACCTGTGGGGCGGGCTGTACGGCGGGGAGTGCTGACCTGCCGCGCCGGCGCGTCACGAAACCCCCGTCCGCGTCCGGAACGGGATCCACCGGACCGTGCCCGGGCGGAATGCGGTTGGGCCGGCGCAGCGGCGTGCGCTACAACGGTGACCTCGGATCCGCGGGATCCGGGAGCGTCGTGACGGCACACGGAACGGGTTCGGGGGAACCACATGCGCATACCGGACGGCTGGCGCACCCGGTGGGCCGGCCTGCGGCTGCTGTGGCAGGCGTCGCGGGCGCTGTCGGCGGCCGCGGTGGTGCTGCTCGTCGCGGACGCCGCCCTGCCCAGCCTGACGCTGGTGACGATGGGCCGGGCCACCGGCCGGATCCCGGCAGCGGTGGCCCACGGCGCCGGGTCGGCCGACGGGCGGGCGCTGTGGTGGGCGCTGGCCGTGGCCGCGGTGTGCTTCGCCCTGTCGATGCTGCGCGGTCCCGTGCAGGACGTGGTCGCGGCCACCGCCGCCGCCCGGCTGACGGCGGTGCTCCAGGGCCGGCTCGTGCGGGCGGTCTGCGCGCCGCCGGGCATCGCGCACCTGGAGGACCCCGAGGTCCTCGACCGGCTCGCGTCCGCGCAGGGCGAGGTGCTGGGCCAGCGGCCGGCCGACGCGCCGATGACCCTGCTCCAGACCCTCGGTGCCCGGCTCGGCGGGATCGTCGCCTGCGGAGTGCTCAGCACCTATCGCTGGTGGCTCGGCCCGGCACTGCTGGCCGCGTGGCTGGTGGTGCGCGGCCCGCTGGGCGCCCTGGTGCGCTCCCGGGTCGCCACGTACCGCGCGGCGGGCGAACCGACGCGGCGCGGCTGGTACTACCTGGGGGTGGCCTGGCGGCCGAACTTCGCCAAGGAGGTACGGGTCTTCGGGCTCGGCGACTGGGTGGTGGACCGCTACGAACACTGGGCCGTGATCGGCATGCGCCCCTCCTGGCAGGCGGTGAGCCGGCTGAACCTGCGGGTCGCCGCGGCCGCCCTGCTGGTGCTGGCCGCCTACGGACTGGGGGCCGGCACCCTGGCCTGGGACGCGTACCACGGCACCGTGGCCCTGCGCACCCTGGCGACGATGCTCCCGATGATGCTGGCCACCATGCCGGTCGGCAGCGTGACGGCCAGTGACTTCTCGCTGGAGGCCATGCTCTCCGCGCTCCCGGACCTCGACGCCCTGGAGACCGGCCTCACCCCGCGCACCGCCCCGCCCCGGTCCACCGGCGGCCCCGCCACCGGCGGCCCCGCCACCGGCGGCCCCGGTACCGATGGTCCGGCCACCGCGCCCGGCGCCGGGCGGGGGGGACCGCCGGGGGCGGCCGGACTGCCCCGGGAGACCGTCAGGTTCGAGGGCCTCGGCTTCCGCTACCCCGGCGGCACCCGGGACGTGCTCCAGAACCTCGACCTGACGCTGCCGGCCGGCTCATCGCTGGCCGTGGTGGGCGTCAACGGCGCCGGCAAGACCACGCTGGTGACCCTGCTGGCCCGGCTGCGCGAGCCGACCGCCGGCCGCATCACCGTCGACGGCACCGACCTCGCCGACCTCGACCCGGCCGCCTGGCGGCGTCAGCTCGCCGTCGTCTTCCAGGACTTCACCCGCTTCCCGTTCACCGCAGCGCAGAACGTGTCGCTGGCGCTGGACGGCGTGCCGGCCGACGAGGCAGCACTGGCCCGGGCGGCCGACCGGGCCGGTGCGCGGGAACTCGTCGACGGCCTGCCGCACGGCTGGCACACCGTGCTCTCCCCGCACTACACCGACGGCACCGACCTGTCCGGCGGCCAGTGGCAGCGCCTCGCGCTGGCCCGGGCGCTGTACGCGGTGGAACGCGGCGCGCGGGTCCTGGTGCTCGACGAGCCCACCGCGCAGCTGGACGTACGGGCCGAGGCGGCGTTCTACGAACGGTTCCTCCAGATCACCGCCGGCACCACGAGCATCGTCATCTCGCACCGCTTCTCCACCGTCCGCCGGGCCGACCGGATCGCGGTGCTCGACGGCGGACGCATCACCGAACTCGGCGGCCACGACGAACTGGTGGCCGCCGGCGGACAGTACGCGGAGTTGTTCCGCACCCAGGCCGCGCGTTTCGCCGGACCTGGCCGGCGCCGGGGGCGGGCATGACGGACACCGTGCAGGACACCGGCAGCCGGCGGGCCGCGGCCCCGGAGGCCCGCGGGGCGGCCGTCCGGCTGCTCGGCACCCGGGCGGCGCTGCTGCTGGGCGCCTCCGGGTTCCGGGCGGCGCCGCTGCTGATGACGGCGACCACCGTGCTCATGGTGGTCGGCTCGGCCGCCTCGACCGCCGGCACGCTCGGCTACCGGGTGATCATCGACGCGGCCGCCGGCCACGACGCGCGGCGGGTGGCCACCGGTGCCGCGCTGGTGGCGGTCCTGTTCGCGGTCGCCTGGGTGTGCGGCATCGTCGGCGCCATGCAGAACTCGGTCCTGACCGACCGGGCGGGGATCACGGTCAACCGCCGCATCGCCCGGATCGCCACCTCGGCCGGCGGACTCGACCTGCTGGAACGCCCCGACCGCATGGGAGAACTGGAGCAGGTGCGGGACAACCGCCGCGCGGTCGCCGGCGCCTCCCGGCAGATGCTGCGGGCGCTCCAGACGGTCATCCGCAGCGTGGGCATCCTCGTGCTGCTGGTCACCGTCTACCCGCCGATCGTCGTGGTGCCGCTGCTCGCCGTGGTGCCGGCGCTCGCCGACCGGCGTGCCGCACGCACGCAGAAGAAGTCCGACGACGACCTGGCGCAGGACCGGCGCCTGCTGGCCGACCTCTTCCGGCTCACCACCACCGCGGAGACCGCCAAGGAGCTGCGGATCTCCGGCGTCACCGGGGACCTCGCCGCCCGGCACGCCCGGCTGGGCGAGCGGGTGCGGGCCGCCACCGTGCGGGCCGCCCGGCGCAGCGCCGGGTGGCAGGCGCTGGGGTGGCTGGTGTACGCGGCCGGGTTCACCGCCGCGATCGTCGTGCTGGTCCGGCGGGCGGCGCACGGCCACGCCAGCCCCGGTCAGGTGGTCATGGCGGTCAGCCTGCTGCGGCGGGCCCAGACCCAGGTCTCCGGCGCCAGCGACACGGCCGGCGCGATGGGCACCGCGTTCCGCACCGCGCGGCGACTGCTGCTCCTGGAGGCCGAGGTGGCCGCGGAACAGGTGCCGGAGGACCGCCGTGTCCCGGTGCCGGAGCGGCTGGTCTCGGGCATCCGGCTGGAGGGGGTCTCGTTCGCCTACCACGGCGCCGGCGGCCCGGTGCTGCGCGAGGTGGACCTGACGCTGCCCGCCGGGGCCACCGTGGCCGTCGTCGGCGAGAACGGCGCCGGCAAGACGACGCTGGTCAAGCTGCTGACCGGGATGTACCGGCCGACCGGCGGGCGCATCACGGTGGACGGCACCGACCTGGCCGACCTCGACCCGGCCCGCTGGCGCGAGCGCACCACTGCCGCCTTCCAGGACTACGTCCGCTACCAGTGGACCGCCCGGCAGACGGTCGGCGCCGGCGACCTGCCGCGCATGTCCGACGACGCGGCGCTGCTGGCCGCGGCCGCCCGCGCGGACGCCGGCGAGCTGCTGGAGGGGCTGCCGGACGGGCTGGAGACGCAGCTCGGCCGGTACTTCTCCGGCGGCACCGAGCTGTCCGGCGGCCAGTGGCAACGCCTCGCGCTGGCCCGGGCGCTGCTGCGGGAACGGCCGCTGCTGACGGTGCTCGACGAGCCGACCGCGGCACTCGACGCGGCCACCGAGAGCGCGCTGTACGCCCGCTGGGGCGACGCGGCCCGGGCCGGCGCCGGCGAGCGCGGAGCAGTGACGCTGCTGGTCTCGCACCGCTTCTCCACGGTCCGGACCGCCGACCTCATCGTGGTCATGGAGGACGGCCGCGTCACCGGGACCGGCACCCACGACGACCTGATGGCCGAAGGCGGCTCGTACGCCCAGCTGTTCGCCCTCCAGGCCCGCGGCTACCTGGACGCCCCCGCGCCGGACGCACCCGTACCCGCCGACCCCGCCCCGGCGTCTGACGTCGCCGCCCCCGAACCCCCCGCCCCGCCGGGCGCGTTGCCCGGGCCGCGCACCCCGGCCGGCGACGGGCGGCCGGGGCGGGCGCGGACGGCGGATGCGGAAGAGTTCCCCGGTCCCGGCGCACGGGCTACGATCGGGCCCCTGCCGGGCGGATCCGGGGAGGCACAGCCTTGAGGGGGAGGTAGGTTCCGTGACGTCTGAGCCGGGGGAACGGCTGCGCTTCAACATTCTCGGACCCGTCGAGGGATGGGCAAACGGAACGCGGTTACGGCTCGGCGGCGTCATCCAGGAACGCGTTCTGACCACCCTGCTGCTCGCCCCGGGGAAGGTCCTGCCGGTCTCCCGCCTCGTCGAGGCCGCCTGGGACGGCAACCCGCCGCCGACCGCCGCCCACCAGGTGCGCAAAGCCGTGGCCGACCTGCGCCGGCGGATCCCCGGCGGCCCCGGCCTGCTGATCACCGACGGGCCCGGCTACCGGGCCGCCGTCACCGACACGCAGACCGACGCCGCCGAGTTCGCCGCGCTGACCCGCCGGGCCAGGAGACTGGCCGGCGAGGGCGAGGGCCCGGCGGCCGTCGAAGTCCTGCGCGGCGCCCTGGCGCTGTGGCGCGGACCGGTGCTCTCCGGCGGCGGCGGACCCGTCATCGACGCGGCCTCCACCACGCTGGAGGAGCGGCGGCTCGCCGCCGCCGAACAGTTCTTCGACCTGCGCCTGGCCGGCGGCGAGGCCGCCGGCCTCGTCGCCGACCTGCGCGAACTCGTCGCCCAGTACCCGCTGTGCGAACCGCTGCGCGGCCGGCTGATGCTGGCGCTGTACCGCTGCGGGCGGCAGGCCGAGGCCCTGGAGGAGTACGCCGCGGTACGCGCCACGCTCGTGGCGGAACTGGGCGTCGACCCCGGACCGCGGCTGACCGCGCTGCACGGCGCGATCCTGCGCGAGGGCCCCGAACTCGCCGGCCCGCCCGCTCCCGAGGCCGTCCCGATCGGCCCGCCCCGCACCCTGCCCTGCGACCTGGCGGACTTCACCGGCCGCGACCGCGAGCTGCGCGAACTCCTGCGCTGCGCCCGCGAGTCCGGCGGCCGTGGGCCACTGGTCGTCGCGCTCGACGGGATGGGCGGCTGCGGCAAGACCGCGCTCGCGGTGCGCGCCGCCCACCTGCTCGCGCCCGGCTGCCCCGACGGGCTGCTCCACCTCGACCTGCGCGGCCACACCCCGGGCGACCCCCCGGTCACCGCGGCCGCCGCCCTGGAGAGTCTGCTGCGCGCCCTGGGCACCCCGGGCGACCGGATCCCCGCCGACCAGGCCGGCCGCACCGCGCTGTGGCGGACCCGGCTGGCCGGAAAGCGGCTGCTGATCCTTTTGGACAACGCGGGCGACGCCGACGTGGTCCGCCCGCTGCTGCCCGCCTCCACCGGCTGCCTGGTGCTGATCACCAGCCGCGCCCGGCTCGTCGACCTCGACGGCGCCCGCTGGATATCGGTGGGCGTCCTGACGCCCGCCGAGAGCGCCGCCATGGTGGCCGGCACCCTGGGCGCCGCCCGGGTGGCAGCCGAACCCGAGGCCGCCGCCGAACTCGCCCGGCTGTGCGGCCACCTGCCGCTCGCCCTGCGCATCGCCACCGCCCGGCTGCGCAACCGACCGCGCTGGACCCTGCGGTACCTCACCGAACGGCTGCGCGACGAGACCCGGCGGCTGGACGAACTCAGCTCCGGAGCCCGCAGCGTCTCCGCCACCCTGCGGCTGTCCTACCAGGTGCTGGACGAACGATGCCGCGCCGCCTTCCGGCTGCTGGCCCTGCACCCGGGCGGGGACATCAACGTCCACGCCGCCGCGGCCCTGCTGGGCACCGGCACCCGGCAGGCCGAGGACGTCCTGGAGTCCCTGCTGGACGTCCACCTCCTCCAGCAGCCCGACGTCGGCCTGTACGCCTTCCACGACCTGGTGCGCAGCTTCGCCCGCAGCCTGCTCGGCGACCCGGCGGCACCCGGCGGCGCCGGCGAGGACGGCGCCGCGGTGGAACGGCTGCTGGAGTACTACCTCAGTGCCGTCGCCGCCGCCTGCGACGCGCTCTTCCCCGAGGACGCCGGACCCGCCGCGGCCGGACCGCCGTGCGGCGCCCAGCTGCCGGACCTCACCCGGCCGGACCGGGCGCTGGCCTGGTACGCCCGGGAGCGCACCGCGCTCCTGTCGGCCGTCGCGCTCGCCGGGCTGCGCGGCCACGACCGGCACGCGGTGCGGCTGGCCGGCGACATCGGCGGCCGGCTGGACACCGCCGCCCGCCCGGAGCAACTGCGCGACCTGGCCGCCACCGCCGTGGCCTGCGCACGCCGCCTCGGTGAGGCCGCACCGCTGGCGGCGGGCCTGCACCAGCTGGCCGTGGCCTGCCTCAAGGGCGGCGAGAGCGCCGCGGCGGCGGCCGCCGCCACCGAGGGCGCCGAACTCGCCGACCGTACCGGTGACCTCGTCGCCGCCGCCCGCGCCGCCACCGTGCTCGCCGCGTGCGACGTCATGCTCGGCCGGTTCCCCGAGGCGCTGCGCCGCCTGGAGGACGCCGCCGCGCCGGGGACCCTCCCGCCGGCCGTCGAGGCCGGGCGGCTGGCCGTCCTGTGCGCGCTGCACGAACAGCGGGGCCAGTACGAACCGGCCCGCGACGCCGCGGTGCAGGCCGTCGCCATGGCCGAACTCCTGGGCCGGCGCGACCGGTTGACCGCTCTGACCGGGCTGGCCCGCGCCCACCTGGGCCTGGGCGCCTGCCAGGAGGCCGCGCACTGCCTGGCCGCGGCCCGCGCGCTGTGCGACGGCACGCAGGACCCCGGCGAGGTGGCGCTGGCCCTCGTGCTGTCCGCCGACGCCGACCAGCGGCTGTGCCGCTCCACCGGCACCGACCACGCCGGCCGTGCCCTGGAACTCCTGCGCACCGGCGCCCGTCCGCCGCGCCGCGCCGCCGTGCTGAACATCGCCGGCCGGCTGCGGCTGCGCCGGGGCGACGCGGCCGGCGCCCTGGCGCTGCACCGCGAGGCCCGCGACGTGGCCCGGGCCGTCGGCCACCGCGTCGAGGAGGCGTACGCGCTGGCGGGCATCGCCGACGCCGCGTCCCGGCCGGCCGCCGCGGCCGCTCCAGGCCCGCCGCCGGCCGCCCCGCGCACGTCCGGACCGTGCCGGACCCGCGACGCCGTCGCCGCCGATCCGGGCGGTCACCGGGCCGCCGCCGAGGCGCTGTTCAGCGTGCTGGGCGTGCCGGGGGACCGCCGCCGCTGAGCGGACCGGCGCCGTCGGCGGCGGTGCCCAGCCGGCAGGCCAGCACGTGCGGGCCGCCGGGGCCGAGGGCGACCGTCGTCGAGGCCCGCCCCGAGCCGTGGCCGGCCAGGTCCAGCAGGGAGCGCACCAGCGACCGCAGCACCGCCGCCTGCGCCTCGCCCGGCGGGGGCGCCGCACCGCCACCGGGCACCGGGGGCGCGGTGATGGCGACCACGGCGTGCATGCCGTGCACGGTGTCGGTCTCCACGGTGAACCGCGCCGCCGTTCCGTCGCAATCCCGGTCCCCGCCGCCGGTGCCCCCGCGCCGCTCGACCGCCGCGAGTTCCCCCAGCAGACGGCCCGGGTCGGCCCCCCGGCACGGACGTTCCCTGGGGTCGGTCACGGGACGCTCCTTCCGCGGCGGGCGAGGCACCACGCTGGCCCGCTCCGGTACCGGTTCGGTCCCCGAGCCCTCCCGCCCGCTTCCCGTCCGGGCGAACGCGGCGGGAACGCAGCGGGAATCACCCGCCGCATGATGGCCGTTCCTCGCCGGCCGCACCCGCGCGGCCGTCCGCACAGCAGTCGACGTTCATGGGGGATTGAGGCGTGGCAGACACTCCGCTCGACCAGGACGTCGCACCCGGACCCGGGCGGTTCGCCGGTCTGGGGCCGCTGATGCTCGTCTGGTCCGGCCAGACGATCTCCCTGGTGGGCAGTGCGGCCGTCCGGTTCGCGTTCATCATCGAGGTGTGGTCCGGCAGCCAGCGGGCGACCGCGGTGACCACGCTGTCGCTGTGCTCGCTGATCCCGCAGGCCCTCTTCAGCCCGATCGCCGGCGCGATCGTCGACCGGCTGCGCAAGCGTTCCGCGCTGCAACTCGCGGACGCCGGCGGCTTTCTGATCATCGGTGTGCTGGCGCTGCTGCACTTCACCTGCGGCCTGCGGGCCTGGGAGATCTACCCGGCGACCGTGCTGCTGGGCACCGCCTCGGCCTTCCAGCTGCCGGCGCTCGCCTCGGCCACCCCGCTGCTGGTGCGCAAGGACCAGCTCGGCCGGGCCAACGGCCTGCTGGCGGGTGCCAAGAGCGCGGCCGGTATCTGCGGCCCGGCGCTCGGCGGCCTGCTGGTGGCGCTGCTGGGCATCGGAACGGTGCTCGTGGTGGACCTGGTGAGCTTCGCGTTCGCCCTGGTGTGCGCCCGCCTGGTGCGGCTGCGGTCCGAGGACCGGCCGGCGCCCAGGACCCCCGGCGAACGCCGCCGGATCACCGCCGAGGCCGGTGAGGGCCTGCGCTTCCTCTTCCGCGTGCACAGCCTGCGCGACCTCATCGTCAACTTCTGCGTCGTCAACCTGGTGATGGTCTTCGGCTTCGCGCTGATCGCCCCCATGGTCCTGCTGCGGTCCGGCACCGGGGCGCTGGCCGCCGTCAACTCCTCGATCGGCGTGGGCGGGGTGGCCGGCGGCCTGCTGATGGCCGCGTGGGGCGGGCCGAAGAACCGCGGCCGGGGCATGATGCTCGGCGTCGTCGGCATGTGCGTGTCCGCGCTCGTGGTGATGGGCCTGATGACCGGTGTCGTCGGCTGGTGCGCGGCGGTGCTGGTCGGCGCGCTGCTGATGACCACGGTCAACTCCGCCATGCAGGCCATCGTGCAGACCAAGGTGCCGCAGGAGTGGCAGGGCCGGGTCTTCGGGGCTGTCATGTTCCTGTCGACCATCTCGGTGCCGGTCGCCACCGCCCTGTCCGGACCCCTCGCCGACCACTTCTTCGAACCCGCCGCCCGGCGCGGCACCGGCCTGTTCACCGTCCTGGGCCCGCTGGTGGGCCACGGCCCCGGCAGCGGCATGTCCGGCATGCTCCTGCTGGCCGGTGCGGCCGGCACCGGCGTCGCCCTGTGGGGCCTCGCCAGCCGCTCCATCCGCGACATCGACTTCCTGCTCGCCGACGTCGACGAACCCGCGCCGGCCCCCACGGACGCCCCCGCCGGCACCGATCCCGACACGGCCCCCGCGGACGCCACCGCCGCCGCCGCGCCCGACGCCGCGGCCACCGCCGCCGGCACGCTCACCGCCGGCCCCGACCCCGACGGCAGCGGTGAGGGGGGAGGTGAACGCGATGAGGTGCGTGCATGAGCTGGTCGAGCAGCACGCCGCCCGCACGCCCGACGCCACCGCGGTCGTCGACGGCCCCGACCGCCTGACCTACGCGCGGCTGGACGCCGGCGCCGACCGGATGGCCGGCCTGCTCACCGCACACGGGGTGCGCCCCGGCGACACCGTCGGCATCCTCCTGGACCGCTCCGCAGCCCTCGTCACCGCCGCCCTCGGCGTCCTCAAGGCCGGCGCCGGCTACCTGGTGCTCGATCCCGGCTTCCCCGCCGAACGCCTGCGCGCCATGGCCGAGGACGCCGGCGTCACCCTCGTCGTCACCGGCGACGACACCACCGGCGCCCCCGGCGGCCGCCCCACCGTGACCGCCGCACGGGCCGCGACCGCCCCGCCCCTGCCGCACGGCGCGGTCACGGTGACGCCCGGCGACCTCGCCTGCGTCATGTTCACCTCCGGCTCCACCGGCCGCCCCAAGGGCATCGCCGCCCCGCACCACGCCGTCACCGCCACCCTCACCGGCCAGGACTTCGCCTCCTTCGGCCCCGGCGCCGTCTGGCTCCAGTGCGCGCCGCTGTCCTGGGACGCGTTCGCCCTCGAACTGTGGGGGCCGCTGATGAACGGCGGCACCGTGGTGCTGCACCCCGGCGGCCGCCCCGAACCCCTCGTCATCGGCCGGCTGATCGCCGAACACGGCGTCACCTCCCTGTACCTGTCCTCCTCCCTGTTCAACGTCGTCGTCGACGAGTACCCCGACGCCCTCGACGGCCTGCGCGAACTGCTCGTCGGCGGCGAGACGCTGTCCGCCCCGCACGTCGCCCGCGCCCTGCGCCGCAGCCCGCACCTGCGGCTGGGCAACGGCTACGGGCCGGTGGAGTGCATGGTCTTCCTCACCGTCCACCCCGTCACCGCGGCCGACGTGCGCGACGGCGCACCCGTGCCGATCGGCCGCCCGCTGGCCGGCAAGGAGGTGCGGGTCCTCGACGACCGGCTGCGCCCGGTGCCCGACGGCACCGCCGGCGAGCTGTACGCGGCCGGCGCCGGACTCGCCCTTGGCTACCGCGGCCGGCCGGGACCCACCGCGGAACGCTTCGTGGCCGCCCCCGGCGGCCGGCGCCTCTACCGCACCGGCGACCTGGGCCGCCGCCGCCCCGACGGCGTGCTGGAATACCTCGGCCGCGCCGACAGCCAGGTCAAGATCCGCGGCTTCCGCGTCGAACCCGGCGAGGTCGAGGCCGTCCTCGCCCGGCACCCCGGCGTCGACCGTGCCGCCGTCGTCGCCCGCGACCTGCCCGACGGCGACCGCCGGCTCGTCGCCTACGTCGTCCCCCACGGCCCCCGGCAGGCCCCCACCACCGAGGAGTTGCGCGCCCACGCCCGCACCCTGCTCACCGACTACCTGGTGCCCGCCGTCTTCGTCGCCCTCGACGCGCTGCCCCTGACCCCCAGCGGCAAACTCGACCGCGCCGCCCTGCCCGCCGCCCCCGCCGCACCGGCGGCGCCCGGCGCCCGGCCCGACGACGGCGACGCCACCGTGCGGGCCCTGTGCGCCCTGTTCGCCCAGGTGCTGCGGGTACCGGCCGCCCACTCCGGCGACGACTTCTTCGCCCTCGGCGGCCACTCGCTGCTCGCCGCCCGCCTGCTCGGCCGCATCCGCGCCACGCTCGGCGCCGAGATCGGCATCCGCACCCTGTTCGAGGCCCCCACCCCCGCCCTCCTGGCACCCCACGTGGCCGCCGCCCCCGCCCCCGCCGCGCCCCCGCCCGCCCCTCCGGGCGCCACCCTGCCGGTCTCCGCCGCCCAGCGCCGCCTGTGGTTCCTCGACCGCGTCGGCGCCGCGGCCGCCTACAACCTGCCGATGCTGGTGCGCCCCCTCGGCCCCCTCGACCCCGCCGCCCTCACCGCCGCCCTCGCCGACGTCGCCGCCCGCCACGAAGTGCTGCGCACCGTCTTCGACGAGGACGACGGCGCCCCCGTACGCCGGGTCCTGACCGGCGACGCCGCCCGCCCCCCGCTGCGCACCTGGCGGATCCCGGCCGCGGAACTCGACGCCCACCTGGCACGCCAGGCCCGCCACCCCTTCGACCTGCGTGCCGAACCACCCCTGCGCGCCGACCTGTTCACGCTCACCGACCGCCCCGGCGACCACGCGCTGCTGGTCACCGTCCACCACATCGCCGGCGACGGCTGGTCGCTGCGCCCCCTCTTCCGCGACCTCTCGCACGCCTACGCCGCCCGGGCCCGCGCCGCCGCCCCCACCCTGCCGCCACCGGCCGCCGGCTACGCCGCGCACGCCGCCGGTCACGCCGCCCGGCTCGGCGACCCCGCCGACCCCGCGAGCCCCGCCGGGCGCCAACTCGGCCACTGGCGGCGGCAGCTGACCGGCCTGCCGCCCGGCGGCCCGCTCCTGCCGCGCCGCCCGGACCGCCCCGCTCACCCCGGACCCGGGGCCGCCACCGAGGTCCGCCGGCTGGACGCCGCCGCCCTCGCCGCCGTCACCGACGCCGCCCGCCGGCAGGGCGCCACCCTCTTCATGGCCCTGCACACCGCGCTCGTCGCCCTGCTGGTCGGGGCCGGCGCCGACCCCGACCTCGCCGTCGGCGCCCCCGTCGCCGGCCGCGGCACCGACGGCACCGCCGACGACCTCGTCGGGTTCCTCGTCAACATGCTCGTGCTGCGCGCCGACGCCTCCGGCGACCCCACCGCCGCCGGCCTGCTCGCCCGGGTCCGCGACACCGACCTGGCCGCCTTCGCCCACCAGGACGTCCCGTTCGAAACCGTCGCCGCCCACCTCAACCCGCCCCGCACACCCGGCCGCCAGCCGTTCACCGACGTCGTGCTCGCCCTGCAGAACAACGCCCGCGCGGACGTCACCCTGCCCGGTGCCACCGGCGGCGTCGAGATCGTGCGCACCGGCGCCGCCCGCTTCGAACTCCTCGTCGACGTCACCGACCACACCGCGCCCGACGGCGGCCCCGGCGGCCTGACCCTCACCGTCGAGTACCGGGCCGGCAGCCTCGACCCGCACTTCGCCCGCTGGCTCGCCGACAGCCTCCCGCACGCTCTGACGACCGCCGCCGCCCACCCGGACACCCCGCTCTCCCGGCTCGCCCCCACCGCCCCGCCGCGCCGGGCCGGCGAAGCCGACCGCGACACCCCGCCCGTCTTGCGCCCCGGCGGCCACGAACCACCCCGGCCTGGCCCCGAACAGGCCGTCGCCGCCGTCTGGCGGGACGTCCTCGGCGTGGACCACCTCGGCCGGCACGACGACTTCTTCGCCCTCGGCGGCAACTCGCTGCGCGCCGTCCGGGTCGCCGCCCGCCTCAGCACCCCGGAACGCCCCCTGACGGCCGGCCAGGTCTTCACCACCCCCACCGTCGCGGCCCTCACCGCGGAACTCGCCCGCGCCACCGGGACACCGGCCCCCGCCGCCATCCCCCGCCGCGCCCGCGTACCCCGACCGGCCGCCGCGCGGCGACCCCCGGACGAGCCCCCCGGCACCGGTCACGGCAGCGAACAGGAGGAGGGCCAGTGGACCTCAGCGTGATGTTCTTCGGCGCCGACGGCGGTACCGCCGGCGCCACCCGGCACGAGCAGGCATACGAGGACGTCCTGACCGTCGCCCGCACCGCCGACCGGCTCGGCTTCCACGCCCTGTGGACCCCGGAACGCCACTTCCAGCAGGTCGGCCAGGTCTTCCCCAGCCCGCCGGTGCTCGGCGCCGCCCTCGCCGTCGCCACCGAACACATCAACATCCGCGCCGGCAGCGTCGTCCTGCCGCTCCACCACCCGCTGAAGGTGGTGGAGGACTGGGCCGTCGTCGACAACCTCTCGCACGGCCGGGCCGGCCTGTCGGTGGCCACCGGCTGGCACACCGCCGACTTCACCCTCGCCCCCGGCCACTACGCCGACCGGCGCACCCGCGCCCTGGAGGCCGTCCCGCTGCTGCGGTCGCTGTGGTCCGGCGAACCCGCCGAGTTCCCCGACGGCACCGGCACCCCCGTCAGCGTCCTGCCGCAGCCCCGGCCGGTGCAGGAGACCCTGCCGCTGTGGATCACCACCTCCGGCAACCCCGAGACCTGGGAGACCGCCGGACGGCTGCGGGCCGGGGTGCTGGCCGCCACCGCCGGCCAGACCCGCGAGGAACTCGCCGACCGCATCGCCCGCTACCGCGCCGCCTGCGCCGCCGCCCCCGACCAGCTCGGCACCGGCCCGCACGGCCGGGTCACCCTCATGGTCCACACCTACGTCGGCGGGAACGACGCCGACGTGCGCGCCCGGGCCGCCGCACCGCTCAAGACCTACCTCGCCTCCTACCTGCGGCAGACCGCCGCCAACCGCTCCGCCGACCCCGCCACCGCCGCGCTCAGCGACCAGCAGACCGCGCTGCTGGCCGAGTTCGCCTACCAGCGCTACCTCACCTGGGGCGGCCTGCTCGGCTCACCCGCCCGCTGCGCCGCCGTGCTCGACGACCTCGCCGACCTGGGCGCCGACGAGATCGCCTGCTTCATCGACTTCGGCATGGGACGTGACGAGGTGCTGGACGGACTCCACCGGCTGGCCGGACTGAAAGAGGCCCTGCGATGACCGCCCCCGCCACCCCGGCGACCCTCGCCGACCGCTTCCGCGCCCTCAGCGGCGAGCAGCGGATCCGCCTGATGCGCCGCCTCACCGAGGCCGGACGCGCCCACGAGATCCCCGCCGTGGTCCCGCCGCGCGAGACCGGCCGGCCGGTACGCCTCAGCCCCGCCCAGCAGGACCTGTGGGTCTACGAATCGCTGTATCCCGGCACCCCCGCCCTCAACCTGTGCGCCGCCTACCACTTCGGCGAACCCGTCGAACCCGCGGCCCTGGCCGCCGTCCTCACCCGCCTCCAGACCGACCACGACGTACTGCGCACCCGCATCACCACCGGGGCGTCCGGCGACCCCGAGGTCTCCTTCCCCGACGACGGCCCCTTCGTCGTCGAGCACGAGGACCTGCGCGGCACCCCCACCACCATCCACCAGGCGTTCCGCACCTTCCGCCGCCGCCCGTTCGACCTGGAGGGCGAACGCCTCGTCCGCGCCCGGTTCGTCCGCGTCGACGAGACCCGCTGCACCCTCATGCTCAGCCTCCACCACATCATCACCGACTGGTGGTCCTTCGACGTCCTGCAGGCCGAGTTCGCCACCGCCTACGCCGCCGTGCGCGCCGGCCGGGAACCGGCGCCCGCGCGCCCGCCCGTGCAGTACGCCGACTTCGCCGGCTGGCAGGGCGAACTGGAGGAGTCCGGCGTCTACGACGCCCGCCTCGCCTTCTGGCGCGACTACCTCGCCGCACCGCCCGGCCCGCTGACCGTCCCCGGCGCCGGGGCGCCCGCCGCCGAACGCGGCGAGGACGGCATCGTGCAGGTCCCCTTCCGCGTCGGCCCGGACACCACCCGCGCGGTGCGCGCCCTGGCCCGCGAGCGCGGCGCGTCCGTCTACACCGTGCTGATGGCCGCCTTCGCCGTCCTCGCCCACCGGGTCAGCGGCGCCGGCGACCTGGTGCTCGGCACACCCGTCGCCAACCGCTCCGCGCAGGGCCTGGACAAGGTCATCGGCTACGTGATGAACGCGGTGCCCACCCGCTGGCGCGTCCGCCCCGGCGACACCTTCGCCGGCCTGCTCACCGGCTTCGCCGCCGACTTCCCCGCCCTCATGGCCAACGCCGACCTGCCCGTCGGCCGGATCGTCTCCGCCGCCGCCCCCGAACGCTCCACCGGCCGCTCCCCGCTGTTCCAGTGGGTGTTCATGCACCTCACCCAGCAGCGCAGCATCACCGCCGTCCGTGAGTTCGCCACCCCCGAACGCATCCACACCGGTGGCGAGCACGACCTCGTCGGCGTCGTGCGCGACAGCGGCGACGGCATGGACGGCAGCTTCGAGGTCCGCACCGACGTCTTGTCACCCGCCGCGGTGGCCCGCTGGGCCGAGTGCTACCTCGAACTCCTCGACCGGGTCACCGCCGCCCCCGACACCGCGCTCGGCGACCTCGACATGGTGCCCGCCGCCATGCGCCACGCCCTGCTCGCGGCCGGCGAGGGCCCCGCCGCCCCCGCACCGGTCACCCTGCCCGGCCTCGTCGCCGACCGGGCCCGCCGCACCCCGCACGCCCCCGCGATCGACGACGGCCGGCACGTCCTGACCTACGCCGGACTGACCGACCGCGTCGACCGGCTCGCCGCCCGCCTGACCCGGCACGGCGCCGGACCCGGCACCCTCGTCGCCCTCGCCCTGCCGCGCGGCACCGGCTGGCCGGTCGCCGCCCTCGCCGTCCAGCGCGCCGGCGCCGCCTGCCTGCCGCTCGACGCCGACCACCCGCCGGCCCGGCTGCGCGCGATCGTCGCCGCCACCCGGCCCGTCCTGCTGCTCACCGCCCCCGGCACCGCGCTCCCCGACCTCGGCACCCCCCGCCTGGAGACCGACCCCGGCCCCGGGGCGCCCGCCGCCGACGACGCACCGCTCACCACCGCGCCGGGCGACCCGCGCCGGCCCGCCCACGTCATCCACACCTCCGGCTCCACCGGCACCCCCAAGGGCGTCGTCGTCCCGCACACCGGGATCGCCGCCCTCGCCCGCACCCTCGTCGACCGCCTGGGCCTGGACCCCACCAGCCGGGTGCTGCAACTGGGCGCCCCGACCTTCGACATCAGCGTCGGCGAACTGTGCATGGCCTTCGGATCCGGCGGCACCCTCGTGCTGCCGCCGCCCGGCCCGCTCGTCGGCGAGGACCTCGCCCGCGTCCTGGAGGACCGCGCCGTCACCTGCGTCCTCCTACCCCCCTCCGTGCTCGCCACCGTCCCCGACGGCCGCTGCCCGGCGCTGCGCACCGTCGCCGTCGGCGCCGAGGCGTGCCCGCCCGCGCTCGCCGCCCGCTGGAGCACCGGCGGCCGGCGCTTCCACAACGCCTACGGGCCCACCGAGGCCACCGTCGCCGCCACCGTCTCAGGACCGCTGACCCCCGACGGCACCCCGCCGCCGATCGGCTCGCCGCTGCACGGCGCGTCGCTGCGGATCCTCGACGGCCGGCTGCGCCCGGTACCGGCCGGGGTGACCGGCGAGGTCTACCTGGCCTCAACCGTGCTGCTCGCCGACGGCTACCTCGGCCGCCCCGGCCGGACCGCGCAGTGCTTCGTCGCCGACCCCTGGGGCCCGCCCGGCGCCCGCATGTACCGCACCGGCGACCTGGCGCACCGCGACGAGGACGGCACCACCCACTACGCGGGCCGCCGCGACGAGCAGCTGAAACTGCGCGGCCTGCGCGTGGAGCCCGGCGAGATCGAGTCCGCCCTGGCCGGCCACCCCGGCGTGGACCGCGCGGCCGTCGCCGTACGCCACGACACCGCCGGCCGGCCCCGCCTGATCGCCTGGGCGGTGCCCCGCCCCGGGCACACCCTGGAGCCGGCCGCCCTGCTGGAGCACGCCGCCGCCGCACTGCCCGCCGCCCTCGTCCCGGCCGACGCCGTCGTGCTGGAGACCCTGCCACTGACCACCGGCGGCAAGCTGGACCGCGCCGCGCTGCCCGCCCCCGCCGCCCGCCCGGCGGATGCCGCCCGCCCCCCCGCAACGGCCGCCGAGGAACGGCTGTGCGCCCTGTTCGCCGAGGTCCTGGGCATCGACGCGCCCGGCGCCGACGAGGACTTCTTCCGGCTCGGCGGCGACAGCATCATGGCCATCCAGCTCGCCGCCCGCTCCTGTGCCGCCGGCCTGGTCATCGCCCCCCGCGACGTCTTCACCGACCGCACCCCGGCCCGGCTGGCCGCCCTCGCCGCCGCACCGGACACCGCACCCGGCGCCGGCGAACCCGACGACACCGGCGAACCGCTCGACGGCCCGCTGCCGCTGACGCCCGTCATGCGCTGGTGGCGCGGACTCGGCCCGGTCTCCGGCGCGTTCACCCAGTCCATGGCCTTCCCCCTGCCGCCCGGCACCGGCGAGGCCCGGATCCGCGCCGCCCTCGCCGCACTGCTGCGCCGCCACGACGCGCTGCGGCTGCGCCTGCTGCCCGGCGACGACCCGGAGCGCGCCCTGGAGGTGACACCGCCCGGCGAGGCCGCACCCGTCCGAACCATCCGCATCCCGGTGCCCGCCGGGCAGGACCCGCTGGAGCACGCCCACCGCGCCGCCCGCGAGACCGTACTGGCCCCGGGCGACGGCGAGATGCTGCGCGCCGGCTGGCTCGACGCCGGCCCCGGCCGCCCCGGCCTGCTGGCCCTGACCGTGCACCACCTGGCCGTCGACGGCGTGTCCTGGCGTGTCCTCGGCCCGGAACTGGCCACCGCGCTGACCGGCGACGACCTCACCGCGCTGCCCGCCCCCACCCCCTACGCCCGCTGGCTGCGGAGGCTGGCCCGCGACGCCGCCCGGGCCGGTGCCGAACTCCCGTACTGGGAGCGGCAGCTGACCGGCCCCGACGCCCGGCTGCGGCCGGCCGGCGGCAGCGGCGAGCGGGAGACCGTCACCGTCGAACTGCCGGCCGACCTGACCCACCGGGCGCTCACCACCCTGCCCGCCGCCTTCAACTGCGGCCCCGACGCCGTGCTGCTGACCGCGCTGGCCACCGCCGCCGCCCGGCGCGGCCACGGCACCGACCTGCTCGTCGACCTGGAGGGCCACGGCCGCGACGGCCGCCCCGGCCACCCCGACGTCTCCCGCACCGTCGGCTGGTTCACCTCCCGGTACCCCGTCCGCCTGGAACCAGGACCGGCCGGCGGCGACCGCGCCGAAGCCCTCAAACGCGTCAAGGAGACCCTGCGCGCGGTGCCCTCCGGCGGCCTCGGCTGGGGCCTGCTGCGCCACCTCGACCCGGTCGCCGGACCCCGCCTCGCCGCCCTCGCGACACCCGACGTCGGCTTCAACTACCTCGGCCGCTTCACCGGCGGCGACGTCTCCGGCGGCCAGTGGCTGGAGACCGCCGAGAACGCCGTACCGCTCGGCCACACCCTCCAGGTCGACGCGCTCGCCCACCCGGTCGACGGCGAACTGCGGCTGGAGACCACGTTCTCCTACGCCCCCGGCGTCCTGACCGGCGACGAGGTCCGCGACCTCGCCGCCCGCTGGCAGCGGGAACTGACCGCCCTCGCCGAGCACGGCACCCGCACCGGCGTCACCGTCCTGACCCCCTCCGACTTCCCGCTCGCCGGCCTCACCCAGGACCAACTCGCCGCGCTGGAGGGCGACATGGACTTCGACGACGACTTCGGTGACGACCTGACGGACGGCAGCCGGTGAACGCCCGCATCGCCGACGTCCTGCCGCTCTCGCCCGCGCAGGAAGGCATGTTCTTCCACGCCCTGCGCGACACCGGCGGCCCCGAACCCTACGGCGTCCGCCTGCGGTTCCGGGCCGGTCCCGGCATCGGGGCCGGTGCCGTGCGCGCCGCGCTCACCGCCCTCCTGGAACGCCACCCGAACCTGCGCGCCTGCGTCCGCCACGAACGCCTCGACCACCCGGTGCAGGTGATCCCCGCCGCCGTACGGGTGCCCTGGACCGAACGGGACCTGACCGGCCTCGGCGAGGAGGACGCGGAGGCCGAGGTCCGCGCCGTACTGGAGGCCGAGGCCGCCCGGCGCTTCGACCTCGCCCGGCCCCCGCTGCTGCGCGCCACGTTCCTGCGGCGGACCTGCGGCGCCGACCTCGTGCTGGCCCTGCACCACATCCTGCTCGACGGCTGGTCGGTGCCGATCCTGGAACGCGACCTGGCCGCCCTGGCCGCCGGCCGGCACCTGCCGCCGCCCGTGCCCTACCGCGACTACATCGGCTGGCTCGCCGGCCGTGACCCGCGGCCCGCCGAGGCCGCCTGGCACACCGCGCTCGACGGCTTCGACCGGCCCGCGCTCGTCCTGCCCGCCGGAACCGGCACGAGCGGCACGAGCGGTGAGCCCGACCGCGAGCGGATCTGGCTGCCCGCACCACTGAGCACCGCGCTCACCGCCCGCGCCGCCACCTGCGGCATCACCCTGAACACCGTCTTCCAGACCGCCTGGGCCCTGGTGCTGGCCCGCACCACCGGCACCCGCGACCTGGTCTTCGGCGCCGTCGTCTCCGGCCGCCCCCACGACCTGCCCGGCGCGCAGGAGATGGTCGGCCTGTTCATCAACACCCTGCCGGTGCGCGTGCGGCTGCGGGACGGCGAGAGCGTCGCGGACCTGATGACCCGCGTCCAGGACGAGCAGTCCCACCTGGTCACCCACCACCACGCCCGGCTCGCCGAGATCCAGAAGGCGGCCGGCGCGGGCGAACTGTTCGACACCGTCCTGGCGTTCGAGAACTTCCCGCAGGGCGCCCACGGCCAGGAACCCCTGGAACCCGGCGGCCTGCGGCTCGTCGAGGCCGGTGACGCCACCCACTACCCCGTCACGATCGCCGCCGCCACCGGGGAGCGCACCCTGCTGTCCATCGGCTGCCGGCACGGACTGTCCGCCGCGGCCGTCGGCGCCCGCATGGTGCGCGCCCTGGAGGAGATCGCCCGCGACCCCGCACAGCAGGCCACCGCACTCGACGCCCTGCCGCCGCGGGAACACCGGGCGGCCCTCGCGCTCGCCGCCGGACCGGTGCGGCCGGCCGACGGGCCCGCCACGGTCACCGGCCGGTTCACCCTTCAGGCGGCCCGCACCCCGCACGCCCCCGCCGTGGAGTCCGACGGCCGGATCACCACCTACGCGCGGCTCGCCGCCGACTCCGACCGGCTCGCCGCCCGGCTCACCGCCGCCGGGGTACGCCCCGGCGACACCGTCGCCCTGCTGCTGCCGCGTTCCCCCGACGTGGTCACCGCACAACTCGCCGTCCTCAAGGCCGGCGCCTGCTGGCTTCCGCTCGACCCGGCACAGCCCCCCGGCCGCCTCGCCCGGCTGCTCGCCGCCCGCCCCGCCCGCCTCGCCCTCACCCACGGCCCGGCCCCCGCCGCCCTGCCGCCCGGCACCACCGCCTTCGACGTCACCGACGACCCGGCGGACCCCGCCGCCGCGCCCCCCGGCACCGGCGGCCATCCCGACTCCGCCGCCTGCCTGCTCTACACCTCCGGGTCCACCGGCGAACCCAAGGGCGTCCTGCTCACCCAGCGGGCCATCGCCGACCTCGCCGCCGACAGCCGCTTCCGCGACGGTCACGAACGCGTCCTCAACCACGGCCCCTACACCTTCGACGCCTGCGTCTACGAGGTCTGGATACCGCTGCTCACCGGCGGCACCGTCGTCCTCGCCCCGCCCGGCCCCCTCACCCCCGCCGCCCTCGCCCGCCTCGTGCCCGGCGCCCGGCTCACCGCGATCCTGATGACCCCCGAACTCCTGCGCGCCGTCGCCGACATCGACCCCGGCTCACTCGCCGGACTGCGCGAGGTGTGGGCCGGCGGCGACGTCCTGCCGCCCGCCACCGTCCGCCGGATCACCGACCACTGCCCCGGCACCCGGATCGTCAACGCCTACGGCCCCACCGAGACCACCGTCTTCGCCACCGCGCACACCGCCCGCCCCGGCGAGTCACCCGTCCCCGTCGGCCGCCCCCTGGACAACGCCCGCGCTCTCGTCCTCGACGGCCGGCTGCGCCCGGTGCCGCCCGGCACCACCGGCGAGCTCTACCTCGCCGGCCCCGGCCTCGCCCTCGGCTACACCGGTCACCCCGCCGCCACCGCCGAACGCTTCGTCGCCGACCCCTACGGCCCGCCCGGCACCCGCATGTACCGCACCGGCGACCTCGTCCGCCAACGACCCGACGGCGTCCTGGAGTTCGCCTGCCGAGCCGACGGACAGCTGAAGGTGCGCGGCTTCCGCATCGAGCCCGCCGAAGTCGAGGCCGCCCTCACCGGCTGCCCCGGCGTGCGGCGGGCCGTCGCCGGCGTCCGCACCGGCCCGGACGGCGGGAAACGGCTCGCCGCCTGGCTGGTGCCCGGCCCCGCCGCCGCCGGGCAGCCGTGGCCCGACCTCCTCGACCGGGTCCGCCGGCACGCCGCCCGCGTACTGCCCGCCCACCTCGTACCGTCGGTCTGGGCCCGCGTCGACGACATCCCCGTCACCGCCCACCGCAAGATCGACCGGGACGCGCTGCCCGACCCCGAACCCCTCGCCGACACCCCCGCCCGCCCCCCGCGCACCGAACGGGAACGCACCCTGTGCGCCCTGTTCGGCGACGCCCTCGGCCTGCCCGCCGGACCCGACACCGACTTCTTCGCCGCCGGCGGCCACTCCCTGACCGCCCTGCGCCTCGCCTCCCGCATCGAGGCAGCCCTCGGCGAACGCGTGCCGGTCTCCGCGCTGTTCGCCGCCCCCACCCCGGCCGCCCTCGCCACCCGCCTGGAGACCGCCCAGGACCCGCGCGCCACCGCCGACCTCGCCCCCCTGCTGACCCTGCGGGCCGACGGCGACCTGCTGCCGCTGTTCTGCGTCCACCCCGGCCTCGGCCTCGGCTGGTCGTTCGTCACCCTGCCCCCGCACCTGCACCCGCGCCGCCCGGTCCACGCCCTGCAGAGCCCCGCGCTGCTCGGCGGCCCCGGCCGGCTCGCCGACAGCCTGCCGCGGATGGCCGCCCTCTACACCGAGCGGATCCGCCAGGTACGCCCGCACGGCCCCTACCTGCTGCTGGGCCGCTCGTTCGGCGGCCCCCTCGCCCACGAGATCGCCGTCGTCCTGCGCCGGGCCGGCGAGGAGGTACGGATGCTCGCGGTCGCCGACGGCATGCCGAAACCACCGCACGAGGCCGAAGTCCCGCTGGACCCGGCCGCCGTCGAGGACGAGGTCCTGCGGATCATGCTGCGCGGCCACGCCCCCGGCCGGCCGGTACCGGCCGGGCCGCTGGAGCGCGCCGCGGTCTTCGCCGCCGTCCGCGCCGCCGGCAGCGCCCTCGACGACGAGCAGCTCACCGCCCTCGCCGAGGCCGGCACCCGCCACATCCACCTCGCGCACGCCTGGGTGCCGACCCCCTACGACGGGCGCGTCACGCTGTTCTCCGCCACCCGCGACGCCGAGGCCACCACCGCCGCCAAGACCGCCGCCTGGCGGACCGCGGCGGCCGGCGTCGACGTCCACGAGATCGACTGCCCGCACAGCCGGATCCTGGAGGCCGGACCGGCCGCCCGGATCGCCGCCGTCATCGAAGCCGAACTCAGGGGGGAGTGACCGATGACCACCGACACCGCGGACACCCGGCCCGGCGGCGGCGCCGGCCCGGACGGCGAGGAGTACGAGTTCCCCGTCTCCGACGCGCAGGCCCGCCTGCTCGTCCTCGACCAGCTCGACCCCGGCAGCGCCCAGTACCACGTACCCGCCGCCTTCACCGTGCGCGGCCCGCTCGACCTCGCGGCCCTGCGCCGCGCCCTGGACGCACTCGTCGCCCGCCACGAGGCACTGCGCACCACCTTCCGCGCCGCCCCCGACGGCACCTGGACCCAGGTGGTCGCCGCCACCGCCCGCGCCGCCTTCGGCGTGCGGCCCGGCGTGCCCGCCGCCGGCGCCCCCGCGGCCGCCCGCGCGGAAGCGGCCCGGCCCTTCGACCCCGCGCGCGGCCCACTGCTGCGCTGCACCGTCTTCGCCCTCGACGACGGCTCCCACCTGCTGCTGCTCGTCGCCCACCACCTGGTGTGCGACGGCTGGTCGCTCGGCGCCCTCCTCGACGCCCTGTCCGCCGCCTACGCCGCCGAGAGCACCGGCCGCACCGCCGAACTGCCCGAACCCGCCCTCCAGTTCGCCGACTTCGCCGCCTGGCAGCAGGAACGGCAGGCGGCGGGGGAGTACGCGGCTGCCGTCACGCACTGGGCGGACCGGCTGCGCGGCGCCCCCGCCTGCCTGGAACTCCCGCTCGACCGGCCCCGCCCCCCGGTGCGCACCGCCGACGGCGCCGCCGCCCGCTTCCTGATCGGCCCCACCGTCCGCGACCGCCTCGCGGCCGTCGCCGCGGCCTGCGGCGCCACCACGTTCATGGTCCTGTTCGCCGCCTACGCCGCCTTCCTCACCCGGCTCAGCGGCACCGACGACCTGGTCGTCGGCTACCCCGTCTCCGGCCGCGACCGGCCCGAACTCCAGGACACGGTCGGCATGCTGACCAACACCCTGGCCCTGCGCGTCGACACCTCGGGCGACCCGGGCCTCGCCGCGCTCACCGGCCGGATCCGCACCGCGCTGCTGGCCGCCGCCCCCCACCAGGACGCCCCGTTCGACGCCGTCGTCGACGCGCTCGCCCCGCCGCGCGAGACCAGCCACGACCCGGTCGTGCAGGTCGTCCTCTCCTACGACGACGAGACCGCCCTGACCCTGCGGCTGGCCGGCACCACCACCGAGCGGGCCGAACTCACCCTGGACGTCGCCAAGTTCGACTTCCACCTGCACGTGGAGCGCTGGGGCGCCGACCTGGCCGCCCAGTTCATCCACCGCACCGCCCTGATCACCGAACGGACCGCGCGGCGCTGGACGGTGACCTTCCTGACCCTGCTGGACGCCGCCCTCGCCGACCCGCACGCCCCGCTGTCCGCCCTGGACGCCGTCCCCGCCGACGAGCGCCGCGCCACCGTCGCCGCCTGCGACCGCCTCGCCGACGCCGCCCCCACCGACCGCCTCGTGCCCGGCCTCGTCGCCGACGTCGCCGCCGAACGCCCGGACGCCACCGCCCTGGTCTGCGGCGAGGTCACCCTGACCTACCGGCAACTGCTGGAACGCGCCGACGCCCTGGCCGCCGCCCTGCGCGCCGAGGGCGTCGGACCCGGCGTCCGCGTCGGCCTGCTGCTGCCGCGTTCCGCCGAACTCGGCGTCGCCGCCCTCGCCGTGCTGCGGGCCGGCGGTGCCTACGTGCCGCTGGACCGCGCCCAGCCGGCCGCCCGGCTCGCCCACATGACCGGCACCTCCGGCACCGCCCTGCTGCTGACCGCCGCCGCCACCGCCGCCCAGGCAGAACCGCTGGGACTGCGCTGCCTGCGCGCCGACCTGCCGCTGCCCCCCGCCCCCGCCACGCCGCCGGCCCGCGCGCCCCGCCCCGCCGACCTGGCCTACGTGCTGTTCACCTCCGGCTCCACCGGCGTGCCCAAGGGCGTCGCCGTCGAACACCGCGCCCTGGCCAACCTCACCCGCGCCGTGCGGCCCGTCTTCCCCGTCACCGCCGGCGACCGCGTCCTGCAGTTCGTCTCCTTCGGCTTCGACGTCGCCGTCTCCGACCTGTTCTTCCCCTGGGTCGCCGGCGCCGAACTGCACATCCCGCAGGAGGACGAACGCCTCGGCGAGGCCCTGCTGGACACCCTGCGCGACGCCCGCGTCACCTACGTCTTCCTGCCGCCGTCCGCCGCCATGCTGCTGCCCGACATCGCCGACCGCCTGCCCGACCTGCGCACCGTCGCCGTCGGCGGCGAGGCGTGCCCCGCCGAACTCGTGGAGCGGCTGAGCGCACCGGGCCGCCGCGTCGTCAACGCCTACGGCCCCAGCGAGGTCACCGTCTACTCCACCACCGCCGACCTGGAACCCGGCGCCCCCGTCGTCATCGGCCGCCCGGTCCCCGGCGTACGGGTCTACGTCCTCGACGACCGCCTGCGCCCGGTACCGGCCGGCGTCACCGGCGAGATCTACCTCACCGGCGCCTCCCTGGCCCGCGGCTACATCAACCGCCCGGCCCTGACCGCCGAACGCTTCGTCGCCGACCCGCACGGCACCCCCGGCAGCCGCATGTACCGCACCGGCGACCTGGGCCGCATCGACTCCGACGGCGTCCTGCACTACCTCGGGCGGCAGGACTGGCAGGTCAAACTGCGCGGGGTACGCATCGAACTCGGCGAGATCGAGGCCCTGCTGGCCGCCCACCCCGACGTCGCGGTGGCCGCCGCCGCGGTGCGCGGCCAGGATGCCGCCCGCCGGCTCGTCGCCTACGTCGTCACCCGCCCCGGCACCGACCCCACCGACGACGGCCTGCGCGCCCACCTCGCGGAACGTCTGCCCGGCCACATGATCCCCGAGGCGTTCGTGCGGCTGCCCGAACTCCCGCTGAGCACCGCAGGGAAGGTGGACCGCTCCCGGCTGCCCGACCCCGGCACCACCCGCCGCACCGACCGCCCGCACACCGGGGCCCGCACCCCCGCCGAACGCCTCGTGGCGGCCGTCTGGTCCCAGGTGCTCACCCTGGATGGGGTCGGCGCCCACGACAACTTCTTCGACCTGGGCGGCAACTCACTGCGCCTGCTGGCCGTCCTCGCGGCCCTGCGTGAGCGGGACGCCGACGCCGGCCTCACCCTCGTCGACCTCTTCCGCCACCCCACCGTCGCCGCCCTCGCCACCCGCCTGGAGCGCCCCGCCCCGTCCCCGGCCGCCGCACCCGCCGACGCCGGCCCCCAGCCCCCCGCCACGCCCGCCGGCGACCGGTACGAACGCCGCACCGCCGCCGCCCGCCGCACCCGCTCCCGGAAAGGCACGACACGATGACCGAGCCCGCCGCCACCGCCGACGACGCCCTCGACTCCGCGATCGCCGTCACCGGCATGAGCGGCCGGTTCCCCGGCGCCCCCGACCTGGAGACCTACTGGGGCAACCTGCGCGACGGCGTCTGCACCATCAGCGACTTCACCGAGGCCGAACTCCTCGCCGACGGCGCCGACCCCGCCGAACTGCGCCACCCCGACCACGTGCCGTCCAAGGGCTTCCTGCCGGACGCCGACCGCTTCGACGCCGACCTGTTCGGCTTCAACCGCGTGGAGGCCGCGGCCCTCGACCCGCAGCACCGGCTGCTGCTGGAGACCGCCTGGGCCGCTCTGGAGAACGCCGGGCTCGACCCGCTGAACGCGCCCGCCCGCACCGGCGTGTACGCGGGCGGCGGCGTCACCGAGCACATGCTCTCCGCCCAGACCGACCGCGCGTTCGCCGCCTCCCTGGGCGCCCTCCAGGTCCGCATCCTGACCGACCGCGAGTTCCTCGCCCCCTGGATCTCCTACCGCCTCGGCCTCGACGGCCCCAGCCTCACCGTGCAGACCGCCTGCTCCACCTCGCTGACCGCCGTGCACCTCGCCGTGCAGGCCCTGCTGCTCGGCGAGTGCGACACCGCGCTGGCCGGCGGCGTCGCCCTCGACAGCGTCGCGCGCCGCGGCTACCTCCACCAGCAGGGCGGCATCTTCTCGCCCGACGGCCGCTGCCGCCCCTTCGACGCGGCCGCCGGCGGCACCGTCCCCGGCAACGGCGCCGGCCTGGTGGTGCTGCGCCGGCTGTCCGACGCGCTCGCCGACGGCGACCCGGTCCGCGCCGTCATCCGCGGCAGCGCCGTCACCAACGACGGCGCCGGCAAGGTCGGGTTCACCGCCCCCGGCGTCGAGCAGCAGACCGCCGCCGTCACCGAGGCGTGGTCCGCCGCCGGCCTCCACCCGTCCGCCGCCCAGTACCTGGAGGCGCACGGCACCGCGACCGCCCTGGGCGACCGCATCGAGTGCGCCGCCGCCACCGACGCGTTCCAGGGCGCCGCCGGAACCGGCCGCATCGCCCTGGGCTCCGTCAAGTCCAACGTCGGCCACCTCGACGCCGCCGCCGGGGTCGCCGCGTTCATCAAGGCCGTGCTGATGCTGGAGCACGCCACCCTCGCGCCCACCGCCGGCGCCGTCCGCCCGCACCCCGGACTCGGCCTGGACACCTCGCCGTTCCGCCTCCTGACGCGACCCGAACCCTGGACCGTGCCGGACGGCGGGCCGCGCCGCGCGGGCGTCAGCTCCGTGGGCATCGGCGGCACCAACGTCCACGTCGTGCTGGAGGCCGCCCCCGGCCGCCCGGCCGCCCCCGCGCCCGGCGGGCCGCAGCTCCTGCCGCTGTCCGCCCGCACCCCGGAGGCGCTCGCCGCGCTCGCCGGCCGGCTCGCCGCCGCCCTGCGCGCCCCCGGCGCCCCCGCCCTCGCCGACGCCGCCCGCACCTTGACCACCGCCCGCACCCCGCAGCCGGTCCGCGGCTGGGTCGCCGCCCGCGACCACGCCGAGGCCGCCGCCCGCCTCGACGCCCTCGCCGCCGGCCTGCCGTCCGGCACCGGTGCCGACCACGGGCTGAACACGGCGGGCGAGACCTGGCTGCGCGGCGAACCGCTGCCGTGGACCGGCGGCGGCCACCGGGTCGCCCTGCCGTCCTACCCCTTCGGCGGCGCCCGCCACGGCGCCCGCGTCCTCACCCGCGACACCCCGCCGACCGCGCCCCCGGCGGACCCGGCGGACCCGGCCCCCGCCGCCGGGGCCGGTCTGGAGACCGCGGTGCGCGTCCTGCTCGCCGAGGCCCTCGGTCTCGACACCGCCGACGACCCCCGCATGACCTACTTCGCCGCCGGCGGCGACTCCCTCACCGCCGTCCACCTCGTCGGCGTTCTGCGCGACGACCACGGCCTCGACGTCCCCATCACCCTCTTCCTCGAACAGCTCACCCTCCACGAGATGGCCCACCGCATCGCCCACCTCCCCGACGGCGGCGAGGACTCCCTGGACGCGCTGATGGCGGCGATGGAGGCGGAGTAACGAACGTGGCCCTCCCGTCCCGCGCGGGGCCGCCGCGTGGCGGGACCGCGGGCCTGCGCGTGGCGGGACGGGGCCTGCGCGTGGCGGGGCGCGGGAGCACCGCGTCAGACGCCGCCCGCCACGGCCACGCCGAGGGCCAGCAGCACGACGCCGGTCACGAGGCTCAGCCGCCGGCGGACCGCCGGCCGGGAGATCAGCACGCGTCCCCGGCCGACGGCCCACGTGAACAGCAGGTACCAGCCGGCGTTGACGAGCGCCCACACCATCCCCAGGGCCAGGCTCGTCAGCAGGACGGGGCCGTGCGCGGTGACGAACTGCGGCAGCACCGAGATCGCGAACACCCCCGCCTTGGGATTGCCCAGGGCGGTGCCCAGCCCCGCGAGGTAGGCGCCCCGGCTCCCCGCCCGGTCCCCGTCCGCGCCGTCCGCCGCCGGCTCCGCGGTCCTGCCGGCCGCCCTGAGCGTGTTGACCCCGAGGACGACGAGCACGACGCCGCCCGCGACACGGACCACCGCGTAGGCGCCCGGCGCGGCGAGCAGCAGGGTCGACAGTCCCGCGGCCGCGGCGGTGGACCAGACCAGCAGGCCGGTGGCGTTCCCGGCGATGGTGGCCCGCGCGCGCCGGGACCCGCCCGCCAGGGCCTGCCGGATCATGAGCGCCTGTCCGGCCCCGGGCAGCATGGCCAGCAGCCATATGGTGATGAGGAACACGGGCACGTGGGTGGGCACGTCGGCGACCTTCCGCGGGGAGTGGCAGCTTCTCCTCACAGACTGGCGCGGCGTCCGGTTTCAGAGAAGCGCGGAATACGGGAGCCAGCATTAAGATAATTGAATGGCAGATCCCGGACAGCTCCGGCTGCTCGCACTGATCGAGCAGCACGGCTCCCTCACCGCGGCCGCGCGGGCGCTCGGTCTCACCCCGGCGGCGGTGACGCAGCAGGTCACCCGCGCCGAGCGGGACTTCCATGTCCCCCTGGTCCTGCGGGGACCGCGCGGGGCGACCCTCACCCCCGCCGGCGCCCTGCTGGCCGGCCACGGACGGGTCGTCGACCAGCAGGCCGGGGAAGCCTCCGCCCGGCTCGCCGCGCTCCTCGGCCACCTCTGCCTGCGCCTGCGGGTGGGGGCCTTCCACGGGGCGGCCCTGCGCCTGCTGCCGCCCGCCCTGACCGCGCTGCGGCACCGGCACCCGGACGCGGACGTGACGGTGCAGGAGGTGCTCTCCGAGCGCGGGATCGAGGAGATCACCGAGGACCGGCTCGACCTCGCGGTCATCGCCTCCTGGGAGGAACCCCCCGTCGCACCCCCGCACGTCACCGTTCACCCGCTCCTGCGCGACCCCATGGTCGTGGTCCTCCCCGACGACCACCCGCTGACCGCCCGCCACCCGCCCGGCGCCGTCCTGGCCCTGGAGGACCTCCGCGACGAGTCATGGGTGACGATCCTGGCCGGCCACGCCGCCCGGCAGCAGTTCGACGCGGCGGTGCGGGCCGCCGGCTTCACCCCCCGGATCCGCTTCCAGACCGCCTCCTACGACGTCGCCCAGGCGCTGGTCGGCACGGGCATCGGCGTCGCCCTCGTCTCCCGCCTGGCGCTGACCGGCACCCCGGGCACCACCCACCGCGAGATCCGGCCCCGGCTCCAGCGCCGCCTGCACGCCGTCAGCCGGACCGACACCGCCCTCACCCCCCTGACGGACGTCTTCCTGACCCTCCTGCGCGACGTCGCCACCGACATCGGCGCCGGGGATGGCGCCGGGGACGGCACCGGCCCGAGGCGGCGGCGCTGAATCCGGGACCGTCCCGCTGCCGCGTGCGCGCGGACGACCCTTCCCGGCCGGCGACCGGGTGACCGTTCCGGGGGACGACCGACCTGTGCGGCCTCCTGCGCCGGGCCGCGTGCCGAAGCCCCCCGGCAGGGCGAGGCGTTCAGCGACCCGGCCCCTGCGTGGTGAGGGCCGACAGGTGGCGCAGGGAGTCGGTGAGGTGGTCGGGGCCGAACGGGGGGAAACCGATGCGGTCGCGGCCGGACCGGGGGACCGCCGACCAGTCGTAGGTGAGGGTGACGCCGGTCCGGGACGGGCCGAGCGCGGCCAGGTCGTAGCGCCAGGTCCAGCCGCCGAACACCAGCCGGCCGTCCTCCGCGACGTACCCCGTCGCCCAGCCGATGGCGTGCGGTGGTTCGAGGACCTGGACCTTGTTGACGACCTGGTACTCACCGTCCGGGTGACCGGCGTGGTACATGTCCATCCGGAAGACCTGCCCGGCCCGGGTCAGCGGCTCCCGGTCGACGGCCTCCCCCACCCAGCCCGTGCCGTCGATCGCCGCGTGGCTGACCGGGTCCGCCAGCAGCGCGAACACCCTCGCCACCGGAACGGCCATCGTCAGGGCCGCGCTCACACTGTCCTCGGCCACGCTGTCCGCTCCTGTCCGGTCGGGGAACGCCACCCCAACCCTCCCACGGCCCGGGGACGCGGCGCGGCACGACCGGGAGGTGACCGTGCGGCCCTCCGCGCTCCCGGGACCGTGGGCCCACGGTCCCGGGAGCGCCGCCTTCGGGCAACGGCCTTCAGGAACGCGCGCGCAGTGCGGCGACGCCGTCGCCGGACAGGTCGGCCAGTGCGGCCGGCCGGCTCTCCCCTCCCGGTCGCCGGCCCGATCCGGCGGCGGAACGGTCTCCACGGCCAGGACGTGCCGGGCCCCTGCCGTCGCGGGCCAGCACGTGCGGGCAGCCGCCCAGCCGGGCGGCCTCGGCGGGGGAGCGGTGCGGGCGCGGCGCCGTGCCACGGTGGTTCGGCGGCGCGGTGCACGGCGCCCCGGTGGGCGCAGCCGTCCGTCTGCGCCAGCCAGAAGTCCAACAGGCCGGCGGCGGCGACGAGTTCGTCCTCCCATGCCGACCAGTTCGCCCCGACCCGCTCCGCTCCGGCACACCGCAGTCCTGCCCCCTCCGCCGTCACAGTCCGTCACAGCCGTCTTCCCCGCCCATGGCACCCATCGCCCTTTCCCGGTGCCGCGGGCGCCGAGCATGCCAGATCCGGCCGAACGGCCGGGGCGGCGCGGCGGGCGCCTTTCCGGGGCGGTGGCGAGGGCGGGGAGCGTCGGCCGGGGGCTCGGCGGGGAGCGTCACGGAGGGGGTGCCGGGTCCCCGCGCCGCGTCCCGGACCGGTCCCGCCCGGCCGGCTCCGCTGCGACCTGCCGCAGGGTCCTTCCGGTGCGGGCGGAGCGGGCCCGGCGCGGGTCGGGCGGGGCGGAGCGGCCGGCCCGGTCACCGGTGCGCTTGACCAGCAGCCACGCCTCGCGGCCGCCGTGGCCTCCGGAACGCGTCCGGGTCAGCGCGTACCCGCCGTGCAGCCTGTGGCCGTCGAGGCGGAACGACGCGTGGCCGTGCTCCAGCGCCTCGGCGAACGGGATCTCCCGCCCGGCGCGATCGGCGGACAGGTTGACGTACCTGCCCTCGTCCCAGACGAGCACGGTGCCGCCGCCGTACTCGCCGCGGGCGATCACGCCCTCGAACTCCCGGTACTCCAGCGGGTGGTCCTCCGTCGGCATCGCGAGGCGCTTGTCGCGCGGATCGCCGGAGGGGCCCTTCGGCACCGCCCATGACCTCAGCACGCCGCCGACCTCCAGACGGACGTCGAAATGCAGGGTGCTCGCGTCGTGGATCTGGACCACGAACACCGGCCGCCCGCCGCCCGCCCCGCCCGTCCGGTCCTCCGGCTCCCCGGTCCGCGAGAAGTCACGACGGCGGTGGTAGTCCGCGAGCCCGCCCGGCCCCGCCATGTCCGCCTCCTCCACCCGTCCCGCCCGATTCGTCCCACGGAGTCCGGTGCCCGCGGGGGGACGGGGGAAACCCGGGGCCCGCGGTGCGCAGGGGGGCGGTGGTCGGGGCCCGGGCCGCCCGGCGCGGCCGGCGTCCGCGTCACCACGCCCCGAGCTCACCTCCGTCACCCGGCCCCCGCGCGACCGCCCCCCGCATGGGCCGCCCGCCGCCGGGTACCCGCCCCGCGACGGCCACCCCGGTGCCCGACCGGTGGTGCCGGCGGACGGTGGGAGGCGGAGATGACCGGTGCGCGTGAGCAGGACGGGCCGCAGGGGCCGGCGGCGGCGCTGTTCGACGTCGACGGCACGCTGATGGACACCGTGCACCTGCACGCGGTCGCCTGGTGGGAGGCGTTCCGGCAGCAGGGCGAGTACGTCTCCATGACGCGCGTCCACCGTGCCATCGGCATGGGCGGCGACCACCTGCTGGACGCGCTGCTCGGCGAGGACCGCGACCACGACGCCGACCCGGGGGTGAAGGCGGCGCACGACGCGCTCTACGGGCAGTACTGGTCCCGCCTGACGCCGCTGGACCGGGCCGCCGACCTGCTGCGGGCCTGCGCGGACCGCGGTCTGCGGGTGGTGCTCGCCTCGTCCGCCTCCGGCCCCGAGGGGGACGTCATGCGCCGCGCCCTCGACGCCGACGACGTGATCCACGCCATGACCACCGCCGACGACGTCGAGTCCAGCAAACCGGCACCCGACCTCGTCCAGCGCGCCCTCGACCGGGCCGGAGCGTCTGCCGGGCGCGCGGTGTTCGTCGGCGACGCGGTCTGGGACGTCGAGGCCGCACGGCGGGCCGGCGTGTCGTGCTTGGCCGTGCTGACCGGCGGCGGCTTCTCCCGCGAGGAACTGCGGGACGCCGGGGCGCGGGAGGTCTACGACTCCCCGGCCGATCTGCTGGCCCGCCTCGACGCCAGTGCCCTGGGAGGTCTCGCGACCGGACGGTGACCGGCGTGCGCCGGAGCCCGTCGCCCTGACGGGCGCGGACCCGCGCCGGACGCGCCCGCCGGACCGGTCCCGCTCCGGCCCGCGCTGAATTCCGGTGGCCCGAACGCCGACCGGACGCGCCGGTGCGCACGGTCGCGCCCCCGTGATGAAGAAAGCCTCGGGGCCCGGTCTTTCCCGCACGCCGCACCCACGGTCTCCCGCCCCGGTTCACCTCCGCCGCCGCGACCGAACGGCGGAATCCGCGGCGGAACGTGGGAGTGCGGGGGTGATATTTCCCGACGTCGAAAGGGAGTTCACGCATCATCACCCGAGCGACGCACAACCCCCCGGGTGCCACCCCGCCCCGGACGGCTCCCGGCCGCCCCTCACGGCGCCACGGTCTTGTCCACCGGGGTGGCGAAGACCATCTCGGGCGGGATCATGGGCGCCGGGATCGGACGTCGTCTGGCGGAGGTGCGCTGGAACGTCGCCACCCGCATGGCGGTGGGCCGGCTCGTCACCCTGCCCTCCGCCGCGGTCGTCGCCGCCGCCCCGCCCGCCGTGCGCTCAGGCCGCCGGTGCCGGAGCGGTCAGGGCCGGGGTGTGGTGGACGACGACGTGCCGGACGGCGTAGGTGAGGTCGTGGGTGAGGGCCTCCTCCAGCGGCAGCCAGACCGGTGAGCGGCCCTCCTCGTTCACGTCGACCCGGGGCGCGTGGGCGACCTCCAGGAGGAAGGCGTGCCACAGGTGCGCGTCGCAACCCCGGCGGCAGCCGTCGCCGGCCAGGGGATCGCTGGCGACGTGGACGAGGTCGCCGCCGAAGATGCCGACCTCCTCGCCGAGTTCGCGGGCGGCGGCGGCGACCGGGGTCTCCCCGCGGTCGACGTGACCGGCCGGAACGGTCAGGGCGAACGGGAACGCCGTGCGCCGGAAGAACAGGAACCGGTGGTCGGGGTCCCGGACGAAGACCCCGGAACTCTCGTGCCAGTACTCGCCCCGCGCGTCCCGCCACCAGGAGATGCCCGGGTCGACGATCAGGGCCCGTTCGGCGGTCTCACCGCAGGCGTGGCACACGCAGGACCTCCGCCCGTCCTGCGTGACCCATTCGACCGCCTCGGCGTGGCAGTGCAGGCAGTACGCGTGGTAGGCGTCGTCGCGCGCGAGATGTGCGGGGATCCTCATCGCGTCCTCCGGGGTTCGTGTCCGCCGTCCGCCTGCCGGCCCCCACCCGCACGCCCCGCCCCCGCGTCCGCGTCAGCCCCGGCCCCCGCCACCCTGTCCGCGGCCGGCGCGGTCGGTGGCGGCGCGGGGCGGGCGGAGCGGACCGTGCGCAGGAGGAGGGCGACGGCCGGGGCGGTGACCAGGGCCGTCGCCACGCCGGTGACCCGCCACCCCGCGTGGTCCACCGCCAGGCCGAACGCCGGGGGACCCACCAGGATGCCCAGGCTGCCGAACTGGGCGAGGGCGCCGTTGACCAGGTCCACGTCGTCACCGCGCCGGGTGGTCAACGGGACCAGGGCGAAGACCGCGGAGATCAGCAGCCCGTCGGTGAACAGCACCAGGGCGGCCGCACCCACCGTGAGTACGGGGGACAGGCCGGGTGCGAAGGCGGGAACGCAGCCGAGCGGCATGAGGACCGCCAGCGGCACCAGCGCCCGCACCGCGGTGCCCCGGCGCAGCAGCCGGCCGGCGACCAGCCCGCCCACCGCGCTGCACAGCGACACTCCGGCGGTCGCCGAGCCCGCGGCGGTGCCGGTCAGCCGCCCCGCCCCGGCCAGGAACGCGGGCAGGAGCACCAGGACGGCGACGCCGATCAGCGACAGGCAGGCATAGGCGCCCGCCGGGGCGAACGCCCTGCCCAGCGCACCCGGTGACGGCGGCAGACGTCCGGTCGGTGAGCCCGGTACCCGTGGCAGCACCGCCAGCAGGACACCGGCGGCCACCAGGGGACCCGCGCCGGTCACCGCCAGCCAGCGGTGCCAGGCCAGCACCGGGGCCAGCGCGCCGCCGGCCGCCCCGGCCAGCGCGATCCCGGTCGGCACGCACGTGCCCCAGGCGGCCAGCGCCGCCGCCCGGGCGCGGCCGCCGAACTGCCGGGCGAGCGCGGTGGGTCCGGCCACCAGGACGAGCAGGAAACCGGCGCCCTCCACCACCCGAGACCCCAGCAGCGCCGGCCACCCGCCGCAGAACGCTCCGGCGACCGAGGCCGCAGCGATCACCAGCAGGCCCAGCACGAGCGCGTCCCGGGCGGCGAACGCCCGTAGCCACCGTCCCACCGGAACGCCGAGGACCGCCCCGACCGCGGTCGTGCCCGACGTCACGAGGGCCACCGTGCCCAGCGTGACCCCCAGCGACGACTGGACGGCCGGGCCCACCGGTGCGACCGCGCCGAGCGCGACCGCCGCCTGCACCCCGGCCAGCCAGACCGCCGCCACCCGCCACCGCGTCCCGGTGCCGGGGGCCGGGGGCCGGTCCCTGCCCGGCCCCCGGCCCCCGGCCGCCTGCGGGAGGTGACGCCCCACCTCCCGCCGCCCGCCGGTCAGCCGGCCAGGCCGTACTGCGTCAGCAGCGCCTGGTCCCCGGCGACGTAGGAGGTGTCGGTCACCACCGTCTGGTCCGACGGCCCGCGGCTGCACATGCACATGTGCCGGCCGCTGGAGGTGACCCGCACCGCCCGGGCGCCGCCGGACGACATGATCTCCTCGGCGATGTCCTTGACCAGGTACTCCTGGATCTGGAAACGGCGGCTGTACGCCTGGACCAGGCGCGGGAACTTGCCGAGGCCCAGGATCCGGTCGCCGGGGACGTACCAGATGTTCACCTTCCCGAAGAACGGGAGGAAATGGTGGGCGCAGATCGAGAAGAAGTTGTTGTCGTGGACCTGGACGACACCGGTGTGCTCACCCTCCACCGGGCAGGTCGTCTTGAGGATCTTCGACGTGTCGACCTCGTACCCGCTCAGCAGTTCCCGGTAGGCGCGCACGATGCGGTCCTCGCACTCCGGTCCCGTGTACCAGCGGAGTGCTCTGTCGTCGATAGTCACATTCTGTTTGAGCCATTGCGCGATGGTCATCATGCGTCCCTTCCGGCTGCCCGAGCGGACCGAGAGCTCGTCTGGAGTAAAACGGTGCCACCGCCGAAGGGATTTTTCGATACTTTGCCACAATTGTCACTCAATGGAGCTATTTCTATGACCGGTTCGCCGCCGCACCGGCCCACCGGCGGCTCCCGCGAGCCGGGCGGCGCGGCGTGCCCGCCGCCGTCGCGCTGTGGCCGGTGGCGGTGCCGGCCGACACCGCACCGCTCGCCACCGCACCGCCCGCGCCCTCGGGGGGGCGGGCCGTCCCCGGCCGCCTGCGCGAACTGCGCCCTGCGACCCGGTGCCGGCGCCGCCCGCGCTCCGGCCACCTGGGGGCCGCGTCGGCTCGCCGCCGGTGTCGCGGTGCTCCTGGGGGTGCCGCTGACCCGGGTGTGTCGGTGCCGGATGGCGCGCCCGGTCGCGCCCGGCGTCGGTGCCGGTGCGCCACCGGGGTGCGCGTGCCGTAGGCGCGCCGGTGTCCGGAAGGACTGCCCGTGCTGCTGGCCCGCCCCGCGCGACCGGCCGGACCGCCGGAGACGGGCGGCGTCCCGCCGCCGCACCGCGGGCCGCCGGCCGCGGTAGGATTTGCTACAGCATATACAATACCTGTAGCCCCCGTGACGTCACGGGGGTCCGCCCCCGTGTCCGCCCTGCGCCGGGACCGGTCCCACCGGCGGGTTCACCGGTGCACGGCTGAAAGGACGCCCCGCATGACCGACGAACCCACCGGCGCGAACGACCGGGACACCGGAGTCTTCGCCGAACCGGCCCCGGCGTTCTCCACCGGCGCCCTGCGCGCCGCCCTGGCCGGCCACTGGGGGATGACCGACCCCCGGCTGCGGCCGCTCGGCAGTGAGCGCGACCTCAACGTCCTCGTCGACGACACCCACGTGCTCAAGATCTCCAACCCGGCCGAGCACGCCGCCGTCGTCGACATGGAGGTCCGCGCCCTCGACCACGTCCGGGCCGGCGACCCCGGGCTCCCGGTGCCGGAAGGGGTGCCGGCCACCGGCGGCGGGCAGATCGCCCACCTGCGCGACGACCGCGGCCGCGACTGCCTGGCCCGCCTCATCACCCTGCTGCCGGGCGCCCCGCTGGAGGGCGCCGGACCGCTCAGCGGCGGTCTCGCCGAGCAGATCGGCGCGGTCACCGCCCGCACCGCCCTCGCCCTGCGCGGGTTCTTCCACACCGCCGCCGACCGGCCGCTGCTGTGGGACATCCGCCGCACCCCCGAGGTGCTGGAGGCGTCCGGTGGCGGCACCGACCGCCTGCGCGAACTCGCCGAACGCGTCCGCCCCGCCCTGCGGACCGTCCCCGGCCTGCCCTCCGGCGTGCAGCACGCCGACATCACCCTCACCAACGTCCTGGCCGACGCCGGGCTGGTCACCGGGGTCATCGACTTCGGCGACGCCCACCACACCGCAGCCGCCGTCGACCTGGCCGGCACCCTGGCCTCCGTACTGCGCGGCGCCCCCGACCTGTCCCGGGTCTGGCTGCTGACCGAGGCCCTCCTGCGCGGCTACCAGCGGCACCGGCCGCTGATCCCCGCCGAGGCGGACGTGCTCGGCGAACTCGTCATCGCCCGCCTGGTCACCAGCCTCGCCGTCTCCGCCGCCCGCCGCGACCGGCACAGCGACAACCACACCTACATCACCCAGTACGACGCCAGCAGCGCGCAGGCCCTGGAACTGCTCGCCGCCCTCACCCCCGGCGAACTCGCCGACCGGATCGGCCGCCTGGCCGGCACCCGCGACCTGTCCGCCGCCGTCCCGCCCGCCGAACGGCCCGCCCGCCGCGCCGCCGTGATGGGCGGACCGCTCTCGCCGCTGTTCTACCGGCGCCCCCTGGACATCGTCCGCGGCGAGGGCCCCTGGCTGTTCGCCGCCGACGGCACCCGCTACCTCGACGCGTACAACAACGTCCCCGTCGTCGGACACGCCCACCCCGCGGTCACCGCCGCGGTCGGCCGGCAGATGGCCGAGCTGAACACCCACTCGCGCTACCTGCACGCGGCCGTCGTGGACCTGGCGGAACGCGTCGTCGCCACCATGCCCTCCGGCCTCGACACCTGCCTGTTCACCACCTCCGGCACCGAGGCCAACGAACTCGCCTGGCGGCTGGCCACCGAGTACACCGGCGCGGAGGGCGCCGTCATCGCCGAACACGCCTACCACGGCGCGTCCCGCTGGATGGCCGACCTGAGTTCGAACGAGTGGCCGGAAGGACACCGGCCGGGCCGGGTCGCCACCTTCGAGGCCCCGCACGGACCCTTGGACGCGCTCACCGCCCAGGTGGCGGCCGGCCGGATCGCGGACGCCGCCGCGGCGCTGGCCGCCGCGGGGGAGCGGCCCGCGATGGTCCTGGCCGACTCACAGTTCACCTCCGAGGGCATCCTCGACACGCCCGACACCTTCTTCGCCGGCCTGGTCGAGGGCAGCCGCGCCGCCGGCGCGCTCTACCTCGCCGACGAGGTGCAGGCCGGCTACGGGCGCAGCGGCCCGCAGCTGTGGCGGTTCGCCCGGGCCGGGGTCACGCCCGACCTGGTCACGCTGGGCAAGCCGATGGGCGCCGGTTACCCGATCGGCGCCGTCGTCACCCGCCGCGAGATCGCCGACGTGCTGGCCCGCAAGTACGAGTACTTCTCCACCTTCGCCGCCACCCCGGCCGCCGCCGCCGCGGGGCACGCCGTCCTCGACATTCTCGAACTGACCGGCCTGCCGGCTCGTGCCGTCGAGGCCGGGGAGGCCCTGCGCCACCGGATCGCCGGCGTCGCGGACGGCGAACCGCTGCTCGGCGACGTGCGCGGCACCGGACTGCTGGCCGGCGTCGACGTGCGGGCACAGGGCGGCCGCACCTCCCGGGAGACCGCCCTGGACCTGCTGGAGGCCCTGGTCTCCCGGCAGGTGCTCGCCGGTCTGACCGGCCCGCGCGGCGACGTCCTCAAGGTCCGCCCGCCGCTGGTGTGGGAGCAGACCCACGTGGACCGGTTCGCCGACGCGCTCCGGCAGGCCCTGGACGACGTGCGTTCCTGAACCCGGGTGCGGGACGCGGCGGCCCTCCGCCCCGCCGCGTCCGGCACCCGGTCACCCCGTGTGCCTCGCGGTGGCCACCTCCCGGGCCAGCGAGCGGGGGGAGGTGACGAAGCCGAACCCCCAGCACATGTGCATGGTGGCCAGCGCCACCGGCACCCGCAGCCGGGCGCCCGCCGGCAGGCCGCGGCCCGCCGTCAGCGCGCCCGCGGCGACGACGGCGGCGTACCCGGCCGGGACCAGCAGCGTCCAGGCCGTCAGGACCGCGCCGGCCACCCCCACCGCGTTCGCCAGCAGCGCGGTGGGGGCCGCCAGGTAGCGCAGGCTGACCGATCCGCGGTGGTGGCGGGTGACCACCCGGCGCCAGCGCCCGTAGTTGCGGTACTGCCGGGCCAGCGCCCGCACGCTGGGCCGCGGCCGGTAGGAGACCCGCAGTTCGGGGGAGAACCACACCACGTGGCCGGCCCGGCGGATGCGGTGGTTCAGCTCCCAGTCCTGGGCGCGCACGAACTCCTCGTCGAACCCGCCGAGTTCGTCCAGCACCTCGCGGCGGAAGACCCCCAGGAAGACGGACTCCGCGGGGCCGGCCGCGCCGCCGGTGTGGAACGCGGAGCCGCCGACGCCGATCGTCGAGGTCATCGCGGCGGCCACCGCGCGCTCCCAGTCGTTCTCCCCCTCGGCCAGCATGACGCCGCCGACGTTCGCCGCGCCGGTCTCCGCCAGCAGCCGCACCGCGGTGGTGACGTAGCCGGGCGGGAGCATCGCGTGCCCGTCGACGCGGACCACCACAGGGTGCCGGGAGGCCCGCAGACCGGCGTTGAGCGCGCTGGGGGTGCGGCCGCCGGGGTTGGGCACGGTGCGCACCCGCGGATCCCGCGCGACGAGCCCGGCCGCCACCGCGTCGGTACCGTCGGTGGAGGGACCGAGCGCGACGACGACCTCCAGCTCACCCGCGTAGTCCTGGTCGAGGATGTGCCGGACGCAGGCGGCGAGGTGGCGTTCCTCGTTGAGCACCGGCACGATCACGGAGACCGGCGGTGCGGGGTCGTTGATGTCCATCGTTGCCTTCGTGGTTCGTCGCCGGCCGGCGGGGTGCGGCACGACGCCGGGCGGACCGGGGTGCGGGCGCCGGGGTGCCGGCGGGGCCCGCGGGTTCGGGTGGGGGTGCGGCGGTGGTCGCCGGTCCGCCCGCGGGTCACTCGCCCCGCGACGCCCGCAGGACGGAGGAGAACCAGCGCTGGACCGCCGGGCGCATCAGGCTGCCGCGGTGGCCGGCGTCCGGCACGGTCTCGAACTCCACCGCGATGCCGTGCTCCTCGAAGTTGCGGCGCAGGGACTCCAGCCGCTCGACGCGCGTGTGGCCGACCGCGTCCGCGCCGTCCAGCCAGTTGGGGTCGCCGACGTTGTTGATCTCCCAGGTCTCGGTGTCCAGGGCGCCCACGACCATGTGCACCGGCACCTGCCGCATCGCCCCGACGTCGACCGGGAGGCCGCTGAGCTGTTCGAGGTCACGGGTGCCCAGCCACCAGTCCTTGGTGTCGTCGATCAGCGTGACCCGCCCGGGGGCACCGATGGAGACGCCCTGGAGGCGGTCGGGGTGCAGGTAGAAGAAGCGGTGCGTGAACTGCCCGCCGCCGGAGAAGCCGTGCATCAGGAAACGCCGGGTGTCGACGTTGAACCGCTCGCCGACCTCGTCGACGATCCGCAGCAGGAGCTCGTCGTAGCGCAGGTCGTCCGCCATCAGGAACTTGTAACTGTGCACCTCACCGGGACCGGCTATGCCGCCGGGGAACAGCGGCGCCAGCACGAGGGCGCTGTGCTCCTCGGCCCAGTCGGAGAAGCCGTCGCGGTACTGCGGGCCCGAGCGGGCGGTGCCGTGCATCAGCACCACCAGCGGCAGCGGGCGGTCACTGTTCTCGTGCCCGGCCGGGACGTGCAGGCAGTACGAGAGCCGGGGGTCGGCCTGCGAGGCGAAGATCGGGGTGCGGCCCTTGAAGTAGGAGGCGGCGGCGAGCGAGGTGTTCGGTGCGGAGGTCACGGAGTGCTCCCGGGTTCTCGGAGGTGGGGGGAGACGGAGGGGCCGGCGCGGCCGGGGGAGCGGCGCGCGCCGGACCGGGCCCGCGGTGGCCCGGCGGGCGGGCCGCCGGATCAGGCGTTCTTCTCCCAGGTGCCGACCTCGACGGACCGGTCTCGCGCGGCCTCGACGGCCGCCATCACCGCGGCGCGCACGGAGTGGTTCTCGAACTGCCGGATGCCCGCCATCGTCATGCCGCCGGGGCTGCTGACCGCCACCCGCAGCGTCTCGGGGGCCTTGCCCGACTCGCGCAGCAGGATCCCGGAGCCGATCAGGGTCTGGTTGACCAGCTCCGAGGCGAGCGGCCGGGCCAGCCCGAGCAGCACGCCGGCGTCCACCAGGGCCTCGGCCAGGTAGTAGAAGTAGGCGGGACCGCTGCCGGACAGGCCGGTCACCACGTCCAGCTGCGCCTGGGTGACCCGGACGACCTTGCCGACCGCGGAGAGGATCTCCTCGGTCCGCGCCAGGTGGGCCTCGGTGGCGTGGGCGCCGCCGTTGATGGCGGTGATGCCCTCGCCGACCATCGCCGGGGTGTTCGGCGAGCAGCGGACCACCGGGGCCGCGGCGGTGAGCCCGGCCTCGATCTGGGCGGTGGTGACGGCGCCCACGATCGAGACGACGAGCTGCTGGTCGCTCACCCGGTCGGCGAGTCCGCCGAGCACGTCGTCGATGAAGTGCGGCTTGACCGCGAGCACCAGGGTGCCGGCGGTGGTCGCGGCCTCCTCGATCGGCACCACGCGGATGCCGTACGTCGCTCTCATGTACGCGGCCCGCTCGGCGAGCGGCTCGACCACCGAGATCTGCCCGGCCGTGAAGACCGGGTCGTCGCCCGTCAGCAGACCGGAGATCAGTGCTTCGGACATGTTGCCGCCGCCGACGACCGCCAGGTCACCGGCGCGGAGGCTCGCGGACGTGCTCATGGTTCCTGCCCTTCGCCGCGGCCCGGACCGGCGGGCCCTGGTGCCGCGGGCATGGTGTGGATGTGCTCTGCGCGTCCGGGCGACGGTGGCCGGCGCGTGACCCGGTGTTACCGCAGGAGGAAGCCGGTGCCGAGCGGGTCGCCCGGCTCCAGCCAGAAGGTGGCGTCGCCGGTGGCGTGGGCGCTCCCCTGGACCTCGGTCACGACGGCCGGGCGGTCCTCGGCGGTGACCTCGTCGAGGATACGGCCGAGGAAGCGGGTGCCGACGATGGAGTCGTGCCACAGGGTCTGCCCGGTGGTCATCCGCCCCTGGCCGGCGAGCAGCGCGATCCGCGCGGAGGTGCCGGAGCCGCAGGGGGAGCGGTCGACCTGGCCGTCGGCGAAGATCGTGACGTTGCGCTGGTGCGGCCCGTCGTCGTGCCGGCCCAGGTCGTCGATGAGCATCGTGGCGTAGATGCCGTCCAGCCGAGGGTCGCTGGGGTGGCGGGCCCACGGGGTGTCGTTGAGGGCCCACTTGACCTCGCGGCCGACGGTGAGCAGCTCGTGGTGGTGCTCCGGCGTGACGGACAGGCCGAGCGAGGAGGCGTCCACCGAGGCGTACAGGGCGCCGCCGTAGCTGATGTCGGCGGTCACCTTCCCGCGGCTGGTGGTCACCTCGACGGAGCGGGCGACCACGTACGCCGGGATGTTCCGGAAGGTGACGTGCGTCACCTCGCCGTCGACGCAGGTCACGCGGGCGGCGACGCGGCCCGACGGAACGTCGATGCGGACCTCGGTGTCGCCGTCCGGCGCCGCCTGCACGCGGCCGGTGCGCACGGCCCACACGCCCAGGGCGATGGTGCCGTGCCCGCAGGCGGTCGAGTAGCCGTCCTTGTGCCAGAACAGGACCCCGAAGTGCGCACCGTCGTCGTCGGCGGGCACGATGAAGCCGCCGTACATGTCGGCGTGCCCGCGCGGTTCGTTGACCAGCAGCTGCCGTACGGCGTCCACCTCGGCCGAGGACCGGGCGAATTCGCGGCGCTCCAGGACCGTGTTCCCGGTGATCTCCGGTGCGCCGCCGGTGACGATGCGGAACGGCTCGCCCGCCGTGTGGTAGTCCGCCACGGTCACGGTCTTCGGCACGGCTGGCATGTACGGCCCCTTCACTTCACGAACCTGTGGTGGCCTGTAACGTACCACTGGTGTCATGTAATATGCCACAGGCGCTGAACTGGACGAATACCGGGATTGACCTGGTTGAACGACGGCCTGCGGCGACGGATTGCGGGGATGCCGACGTGACGCCTTCACGGCGTCCGGGGACGCCGTGCGCCGTGGGCGTGAGGCCGGGTCGTTGGCGTCAGGGCGAAGCCGGAGCGGGTGAACCGGCGGACGGTGCCGGAACCGGGACCGCGCCGCCGCCCCGAGGGGAGCAGATCCGGCTCCCAGGGCCGGGGCACGCTCACGGCCGGAGTGCGCCCGGGGCCGCGCCCCCGCAGGCCGCTCGGCCCGGGCGCCGCCCCCGCGCCGACCTCAGGAAGCGGCCGGCTCCTCGGCCCAGATGCCGCGGACGTGACCGATGTGGCGGCGGATGACGGCCTCGGCGGCGTCGGCGTCACCGGCGGCGATCACGTCGAGGAGTTCGCTGTGCTCGTGCGAGGAGTCGAAGAGGGCGTTGCCCTCGGACAGCGTCCGCAGGCCGTAGATCCGTGAACTGGTGCGCAGCGACCGGACGGTCTCCACCAGGCGGGAGTTGCCGCCCAGCGCCAGCAGGGCGAGGTGGAACTCCATGTCGATGGTGACGTGGCCGATGAAGTCGCCGCGCCCGGCGGCCTCCTCGATCGCCTCGGCCAGCGGCCGCAGCCGCTCGATGACCTCGGGGGCGACGCCCGCCTCGGTGATCCGGCGGATGACCGGCACCTCGATGAGCATGCGCAGTTCGGTGATCTCGTCGAGTTCCGCGGCCGACAGGTGGGTGACGCGGAAGCCCTTGTTGCGGGCGATCTCGACGAGCCCCTCCTTGGTGAGGTCCAGCATCGCCTCGCGCACCGGGGTGGGGGAGACGCCGAACTGCTCGGCGAGGCTGGGGGCCGAGTAGACCACGCCGGGCCGCAGTCCTCCGGAGATCACCGCGCCCCGCAGCGTCTCGGTGATCTCCTCCCGCAGGTTGCGGCGGCCGCGCAGGGACGGCAGGCGAACGGTCAACCCGTTGTCCGTGTTCATTACGGTCTCCCTCACTGACTTCGCCCCTGCGGCACCGGCCGCGGCAGGATCCTCCCACGGTGGTCAGGTCCTGTCGTACCACCCCGGCGACGCACGGTCACGCGCGGTGTCCACCGAGGCGTGTCACGTGTGACATGTTACTCGCCGGGATCTTGGGCCCCCGGGTCCGCCGGCTGCCCGCCGTCCTGGCCGGCCAGCAGTGCGAGCGGCACCGGCTGGGCGACGGGCCGGGCCGCCACCCCCCGCAGGTCCTGCTCGGTGGGTTCGCGGCCCTGGGCGGCGGCCACCATGCAGGCGGTCGCCCAGCCGCAGATCCGCCCCTGGCACAGGCCCATCCCGGGGCGGGCGTACAGCTTGACCGCGCGCGGGCCGGTCGCCCCCAGCAGGTCCACCGCGCGGTCCACGGCGCCGGCGGTGACCTCCTCGCAGCGGCAGACCACGGTGTCCTCCCGAAGCCACTCCCGCCAGCCGGACGGCACCGCCCCCGCCCGGTGCATCACGGTGGCGAAGGCGCGCTGGGCGGCCCGGGTCCCGCGCAGCCGGCGTGCGGCGCGCGGTGAGCCGGTGTTCCCCGTGGTCTGCGCCGCGGCGGCCAGCCCGGCCAGTTCGCCCTCCACGGCGGCCAGCCGGGAGCCGCCGACCCCGCACGCCTCGCCGGCCACGTACACGCCCGCCACCGAGCCGCGCTGCTGGTCGTCCACCCGGACGACCAGGCTGCCGTCGGTGTCCAGCCGCGTGGCGCAGCCGAGTTGCAGGGGGATCTCGACCTGCGGGGTGAAGCCGTAGCCCACGGCGACCGTGTCGCACTCCAGCTCCCGCCGGGTGCCGGGCACGACGCGCCACCGGTCGTCCAGGCGGGCGGTCACCACCCCGGTGACGCCGTCGCCGCCGAGCGCCTCGACCACCGTGGTGCGGGTGCGGTAGGGCACCCGGTGCCGCAGCAGGGTCCGCGCGTGGCCGGCGCCCTCGGCGAGCTTGGCGGCGTTGCGCAGTGTGGTGAGGGGGTGCCGGGCGAACGCGGTGGGGCGGCCGGCCTCCAGGACCCCGGCGACCTCCACCCCGGCGTCGGCCAGTGCGGCGGCCACCGGAAGCAGGAACGGCCCGGTCCCGGCCACCACCGCGCGCCGGCCGGCCGTGACGCCCTGCCCCTTGAGCAGCGCCTGGACCGCGCCGGCGGTGAAGACCCCGGGCAGTGTCCAGCCGGGGAAGGGCAGCTGGCGGTCGTGGGCGCCGGTGGCCACGACGAGGGTGCGGCTGGTGAACTCGCGCGCGCCGCCGTCGGCCAGGGCGTGCGTGGTGAAGCCCGCCCCGGTGCGTTCGACGTGCCACACCGCGTGCCCCGGGCGGTGGTCGAGGCGGTCGCGGTGGTCGCGCAGGGCGGTGCGCAGCCGCTGGAAGTCCGCCCAGTGGTGGTGCCCGGTGCCGTCGTCGCCCTCCCGGTGCCGCCAGTACTGGCCGCCGGGCAGCGGGCCCGCGTCCACCAGCACCACCCGGGCGCCGTGCGCCGCCGCGGCGACGGCCGCCGACAGCCCGGCCGGGCCGGCGCCGATCACCGCGACGTCGTAGCGGTGCGGCGGCGCGGCGGACGCGGTGGGCTCAGCAGGCGAGGTCGTCACGGCCGGTTCCTTCCTGGGTCCGCACGGTGTCGCCGGAGCGGACGACGACCAGGCAGGCGCGCTGGTTGGGGCGTCCGTTGACGACCACCAGGCAGTCGAAGCACACCCCGATGCCGCAGAAGACGCCGCGTGGGCGGCCCTCCTTGCGGGTGCGGCGCCAGGAGCGCCTGCCGGAGGCGATCAGGGCGGCGCCGACGGTCTGCCCCGGCAGCGCGGGCACCGGTTCGCCGTCGAAGGTGAAGCCGGACGGGTCGCTCATGCCGCGGACTCCTCGAAGCGGTCGGGACGGAAGGGGGTGAGGTCGAGATCGGGGCGGCGGCCGGTCAGCTGCTGGGCGAGGAGGTGACCGGTGGCGGTGGCCAGCCCGATGCCGGCGCCCTCGTGCCCGCAGGCGTGCAGCAGGCCGGGGGCGCGCGGATCGGCGCCGATGACCGGAAGGTGGTCCGGGCAGTAGGGGCGGAAACCCAGGTAGCTGCGGAGCAGGTGGACGTCGGCGAGGAACGGGAAGAGGCCGACGGCCTGGGCGGCGAGCCTGCGCAGCACCGGCAGGGAGACGGTGCGGTCGAAGCCGACGCGTTCGCGGCTCGCGCCGATCAGCACGGTGCCGCCCGCGGTGCCCTCCACGACCACCGAGGTCTCAAGACCCGCGTCGCTGCTGGCGACGTTGGCGACGTACTCGGCGGTGTAGACCTTGTGCCGTACCACGCGCGGCAGCGGTTCCGTGACCAGCACGAACCCCCGGCGGGGCAGCACCGGGACCGGCGCCCCGGCGAGGCCGGCCAGCTGGCCGGCCCAGGTGCCGGCGGCGTTGACCACCCAGCGGGCGGGCAGCCTGCCGGCGGTGGGGGAGTCGGTGAGCACGCCGGTGACCGCGTCGTCGCGGTCCCGCAGGAAGCCGGTGACGGCGGTGCCGGTGTGCACGGTCACGCCCAGGTCGCGGGCGCGGCGCAGCAGGCGCGCGGTGGCCAGCACCGGCTGGACCTGGGTGTCCTGCGGGTAGAAGGCGCCGCCGGCGCAGTCGCGGGTGAGGTGGGGTTCCAGTGCGGCCAGCTCGTCCGGGGTGAGGTCGATCGCTTCGACCCCGGCGGCGCGCTGCCCGGCGGTGAGCTCCGTGAGGCCCTCGGCCACCGTGGGGGTGCCGGCGACGACGACGCCGCCCTTGGTCTCGTACTCCAGGGATTCGGGGCCGAGTTCGCCGCTCAGCTCCCGCCAGAGCCGGCCGGAGAGCAGGGCCAGGTCCAGTTCCGGTCCCGGCGCCTTGTCGGAGACGAGCAGGTTGCCCTCGCAGGCGCTGGTGGTGCCGCCGCCGATCGCACCGCGTTCGACCACGGTGACCCGCAGGCCCGCCACCGCGCAGTAGTAGGCGCACGCGGCGCCCACGACGCCGGCCCCGATCACCAGGACGTCGGGGGCGGGAGAGGTACTGGTCATTTCTATATGATGTCATATTGCACTGGCTCGGGCGCTGTCCTACATTCGTGGCGACGCCCCGCCGCAGGCCGGCCGGCCGAGGGACGCTCCCGCCCCCCGCCCCGCCGGCCCCCGGCGGCCGTACGAGAGTGACCACCGCGAGAAGAGGGCCGTACCACCATGTCTGCTCCCCTGCCTTCCGTCGATCCGCGCACCGGCGCCCGCGTCGAGGACGCCTGCCCGCAGAGCACCACGAGCGACGTCACCCGGGCGGTGGGACGGGCCGTGCGTGCCGCGGCCGGTCTCGCGGAGCTGGGCGCCCGGGGGCGCTCCCGGCTGCTGAACGCCCTCGCCGACGGCCTGGAGGCCGCGCGCGAGGACCTGGTGACCGTGGCCGACCGCGAGACGGCGCTGGGCCTGCCCCGGCTCAACGGTGAACTGACCCGTACCGTCTACCAGTTGCGGTTCCTCGGCGACGTCCTGGAGGACGGCGGCCACCTCGACGCGGTCATCGACCACCCGGCGGACTCGCCCATGGGCCCGCTGCCCGACCTGCGGCGCATGCTGGTGCCGATCGGCCCGGTGGCGGTCTTCGCGGCCAGCAACTTCCCGTTCGCCTTCAGCGTGCCCGGCGGCGACGTCGCCTCCGCGCTGGCCGCCGGCTGTCCGGTGGTCGTCAAGGCGCACCCCTCGCACCCGGCGACCTCCGAGGCGGTGTACGCGGTGCTCGCCGCGGCCGCCGCCGGGGCCGGGGCGCCGCAGGGCACGGTGGAGCGCGTGCACGGGATGGAGGCCGGTCAGCGGCTGGTCACCCACCCCGACATCAAGGCGGTGGCGTTCACCGGCTCCACCCGCGGCGGACGCGCCCTGTTCGACCTGGCCACCGGCCGGCCCGAGCCCATCCCGTTCTTCGGTGAGCTGGGCAGCCTCAACCCGCTGGTCGTCACCCGGGCCGCGGCGGCCGAGCGGGCCGCGCGGATCGGTGAGGAGTGGGTGGGCTCCTTCACCCTCGGCGCCGGCCAGTTCTGCACCAAGCCGGGCCTGGCCCTGGTCCCCGCCGGCCCCGAGGGCGACGCGCTGCGCGGCGCCGCCGTCGCGAGGGCCGGTGCCCCGGGCGCCGCGTGGATGCTCAACGCGGCCATCCGGGACGCCTACGTCGCGGGCACCGAACGGCTGGCCGAGGTGCCGGGCGCGGTCGTGCACCGCGCGGGCGGCGCGGCGGACGCCGAGGGCTTCGCGGTCCTGCCGGCCCTGGTCGAGGTCGGCACCGCCGACCTGGTCACGCACGCCGAACCGCTGCTGGAGGAGTGCTTCGGCCCGGTGGCGGTGCTGGCCCGCTACGGCTCCGACGAGGAACTGCTGGAGACCCTGCGTGCCGTCGAGGGCAGCCTGACCGCCACCCTGCACATCGCGGACGGCGAGACCGAACTGCCCCGCCGCCTGCTGCCGGTGGCCGCGCGGAAGGCCGGACGCGTCCTGGTCAACGGCTTCCCCACCGGTGTCGCCGTCAACCGGGCCCAGCAGCACGGCGGTCCCTGGCCGGCGGCGACCAGCTCCCAGTCCACCTCGGTCGGCGCCTCCTCCGTCCAGCGCTTCCTGCGGCCCGTCGCCTTCCAGGGCGTGCCCGACGCGCTGCTGCCCGCCGAACTGCGCGACGGCAACCCGCTGTCGGTGCGCCGCCGCGTCGACGGGAGCTTCCCCGCGGAGGGTTGACCGCCAGCCGCGGGCCCGGCCGGGGGTGGAACGGGGTGCGGGACATCCTTGGCCCGACCAACAGTACTATGTAACATATTACTGATCCTGGACGTCCCGGGATCCGAGAGTCCCTGGAGGTCACATGAACGCGCAGGTCAAGCCGTGGCACGGCGTGCTCGTGGCGGCGGCGCTGCCGCTGCGCGAGAACGGCGCCGGCGTCCTGGAGCCCGACTTCGACAGCTTCGCCGAACACATCGCCTGGCTCGCTGAGAGCGGCTGCGACGGCGTCACGCCCAACGGCTCGCTCGGCGAGTACCAGACGCTGTCCGCGCAGGAGCGGGCCCGCGTGGTCACCACCGCCGTCCAGGCCGCCCCCGAGGGCTTCACCGTCATGCCCGGCGTGGCCGCCTACGGCGCCGACGAGGCCCGCCGCTGGGCCGAGCAGGCCGGCGAGGCGGGCGCCCCGGCCGTCATGCTGCTGCCGCCCAACTCCTACCGAGCCAACCGCCGCGGCGTCGTCGAGCACTACCGCGAGGTCGCCAGGGCCGGCGTGCCGATCGTGGCCTACAACAACCCGTTCGACACCAAGGTCGACCTGGTGCCCGACCTGCTGGCCGAACTGCACGCCGAGGGCCTGATCGCCGGCGTCAAGGAGTTCTCCGGCGACGTGCGCCGCCTCTACCGCATCAACGAACTGGCCCCCGGCCTCGACGTGCTGTGCGGCGCCGACGACGTCTCCCTGGAACTGGCCGTCGCCGGTGCCCCGGGCTGGGTCTCCGGCTACCCCAACGCGTTCCCCCGCGCCTGCGTCCAGCTGTGGCAGGCCGCCAAGGCCGGCGACCTGGAGACCGCGGTGCCGCTCTACCGCACCCTGCACCCGCTGCTGCGCTGGGACTCCGAGACCGAGTTCGTCCAGGCGATCAAGCTGAGCATGGACGTCGTGGGCCGCTACGGTGGTCCCAGCCGCCAGCCGCGCGTGGCGCTGTCCCCCGAGGACGCGCAGGCCGTGCGCCAGGCCACCGAGAAGATCTTCGGAGAAGGGCTCAGGTAACCACCATGCGCAGCCGCCGGGTCATCCATGCCGTCGACTCCCACACCGAGGGCATGCCCACCCGGGTGGTCACCGGTGGCGTCGGGACCATTCCCGGCGCCACCATGTCCGAGCGGCGGCGCTACTTCCTCGACCACCTCGACCACCTGCGCAAACTGCTGATGAACGAGCCCCGCGGCCACGCGGCGATGAGCGGTGTGATCCTGCAGCCGCCCACCACGCCCGGCGCGGACTTCGGGATCCTCTACATCGAGACGTCCGGGTCCCTGCCCATGTGCGGGCACGGGACCATGGGCGCGGTCACGGTCCTGGTCGAGACCGGCATGGTCGAGGTCACCGAACCTGTCACCGTCGTCCACCTCGACACCCCCGCCGGACCGGTCACGGCCGAGGTGCGGGTCGAGGACGGGTCCGCCCGCTCGGTCACCATCCGCAACGTCCCCTCCTTCGCCCACGGCCTCGACCTGACCGCCGAGGTCGCACCGTGGGGAACCGTCCGCTACGACATGGGCTACGGCGGCAACTTCTACGCCGTGGTCGAACTCGCCGACCTCGGCATCCCGTTCGATCCCGCCCACAAGAACGAGATCCTCGCCGCGGGGCTGGCGATCTCGGCGGCGATCAACGAGCAGGACCGGCCGGTGCACCCCGGGAACCCGGGGATCAACGGCTGCCACCACGTCTACCTGGCCGCCCCCGGATCGGACGCCCGGCACTCGCGGCACGCCATGGTCATCCGGCCGGGCATGTTCGACCGCTCCCCGTGCGGCACCGGCACCAGCGCCCGCATGGCGGTGCTGCACGCCCGCGGCCTGCTCGAACTGGGCGCCGACTTCGACAACGAGTCGATCATCGGCACCCACTTCACCGGCCGCCTGGTCGAGGAGGGACGGCTCGGGGACCTCGTCACCGTCACCCCCACCATCACCGGCCGTGCCTGGATCACCGGCACCGCGCAGTACCACCTCGATCCCGACGACCCCTTCCCCGAGGGCTTCGAGTTCTGACCGGGCCCGCCACGACGGCGCCGCCCGGCATCAGACGGCGCCGTCGTCGTCCTGTCCGGTCTCGCCGGCGACCAGCAGGAGTTCGTCGCCGGCCCGCACCTCGGTGCCGCTGCTCATCGCGATCAGGTGCCCGCCCCGCAGGACCGTGCTGACCCACCCCTCGCTCGACAGCACGAGGTCACCGAGCGTGGCACCGTCCGCCGCGTCCCCCGGGGCCACCCGGTCGCGGCGGGTGTGCCGGGGCTCGTGCGGCAGGCGCACCCCGAACGTCCACGGGGCCGGGGCCGCCGTGCGCATGGGCACGCCGAACCGCCGTGCCGCCCAGCCCACGGTGCCGCCCTGCACCGGGACCGAGAAGGCGGCCAGCGCCCGCACCGGACGCAGCCCCGCGCCCGGCAGCGGCACCCGGCGCACGAACCACAGCGGCGCGAACCCGCCCGCCACGCCGACCGCGGCGCCGATCACCAACTGCTCGGCGAACGTGGCCACAACGTGCCCGGTCTGCTCGCCGGCCGTCCCCCCGGCACCCGGTGACCGACGCCCGGGACCAGTCCGGCGAACGCGGCGGCGCCCACCAGGAACAGGAACGGCGCCGGGACCCGGGTGCGTTCACCGAACCGGCCGGCCACCACCGCCACCAGGACGACGACGGCCAGCAGCAGGATGATCAGACCGGTGCTCTCGGTGTTTCGCACCGAGCCGTTCAATCAAGCCGCGGCGCGGTCCCCGCCGACAGCCGCGCGGTCACAGGCGGGGGCCGCCCCAGCGCATCGTGCGGTTCGGGCCGCCCAGGCGGAAATTGGACAGGAAACCCTGCGGCGGGCCGTCGACGAGAACGTCACCGCTGCGCACGTGGCCGTGCACGACGATCCGCAGCCGCACCGGGAGGGAGGGGTCACGCTGCGCGCGCTGGTGCACGCCGCCACTGCGCACGACCACGCCGTCGGCGTCCACCGCGATGTCCGGCGGCACGATCAGCACCAGGTTGCCGCTGCGCACGGTCACGCTGATCTCCAGCGTGGGATGGGTGATCTCGGCGCCGGTGAAGTCGAGCAGCACCGTGCCGCTGCGGGTCTCGATGTCCAGGCGGGACGGCACCTCCCAGGCGCCGGTGCGCTGGACGTCGCCGTGCCGGGAGCGCAGTTCGACGACGTCCTTGCCGGCCGGCGAGCTGCCCGAAGCCGTCACCGGGACCGCGGCGGACCCGGTGGCGCCGGGGGCGCCCGGCAGGTCGAACAGCAGCTTGTCCAGCTCACCGTAGGTGCGGGCGGTCAGCGCCGCCTCCAGCCGCTCGTCCAGCTCCTCCGCCGTGAGCCGCCCGTCGCCCGCGGCGATACGCAGACGTTCGACCACCTGCTCGCGGTCGTCGTGGGAGGCGCGCAGTTCGCTGCGGTCGTTCTCGAACTCACCAGACATGCCACCACTTTAGCCCGCCCCGCCGACACCCACCCGGTCGTTCACCGATCATTCCGCGACCGCCGCCGCCCCCTTCACACCCCCTGCCGCACCACCGGCGCCCGGTCCCGGACGCCGCACCCCTCACGGCAGTTCCTGCTCCGACCAGATCACCTTGCCGGTGTCGGTGTGCCGGGTTCCCCAGCGGTCCGCGAGGCGCGCGACGAGGAACAGACCCCGGCCGCCCTCGTCGGTGCTCGCCGCGTACCGCAGGTGCGGGGAGGTGCTGCCGGTGTCGCTCACCTCGCAGATCAGCCGGCGGTCCCGCACCAGCCGCACCTGGATGCCGCCGCCCGCGTACCGGATCGCGTTGGTGATCAGTTCGCTGAGGATCAGCTCCGTGGTGAACGCCAGCTCCGACAGCCCCCACAGCGCGAGCTGCTCGCTCACCGCGTGCCGCACCCCGGCCACCGCCTCCGGCTCCGGCGGGACGTCCCACCGGGCGATCCGGTCGGGCGCCAGCTTCCGGGTGCGGGCCACCAGCAGCGCGATGTCGTCGCGCTGCTGGACCGGCATCAGCGCCTCCAGCACCGCCCGCACGTTCTCCTCCGGGGACCGCCCGGTGCCCCGCAGCACCTCCGCCAGCCGGGCCAGCCCCGCGTCGATGTCACGCTCCCGCGACTCCACCAGCCCGTCGGTGTAGAGCACCAGCTGACTGCCCGGCGGCAGCACCAGCTCCGTCGTCGCGTACGGCAGCGCCGCCACCCCCAGCGGCGGACCGGCCGGCACCGGCGGGTACTCCACCGTGCCGTCCGGGCGCAGCAGGGCCGCCGGGGGATGACCGGCCCGGGCCATGACGCAGGCACCGGTCGCCGGGTCGTAGACCGCGTACAGGCAGGTGGCGCCGGTCAGCCCCGCCGTGGAGTCGTCCGGCGCCTCCTGATCGGCCCGGGTCACCAACTCGTCCAGCCGGGCCAGCAGTTCGTCCGGCGGCAGGTCCAGGGCGGAGAAGTTGTGCACCGCGGTGCGCAGCCGGCCCATGGTGGCCGCCGCGTGCAGCCCGTGCCCGACCACGTCACCCACCACCAGCGCCACCCGCGCCCCCGGCAGCGGGATCACGTCGAACCAGTCGCCGCCCACCCCGGCCTTCGCCGGCAGGTAGCGGTACGCAGCCTCCAGCGCGTCCTGCTCGGGGAAGCCCTGCGGAAGCAGACTGTGCTGGAGCGAGACGGCCATCGTGTGCTCGCGGGTGTAGCGCCGCGCGTTGTCGATGCACAGCGCCGCGTGCCCGCCCAGTTCCTCCGCCAGCGGCAGGTCGTCCTCGTGGAACGGCTCCGCGATCCCCGAACGCCAGAACGAGGCGATCCCCAGCAGCACCCCGCGCGCCCGCAACGGGACGACGACCAGCGAATGGAACCCGGCGGCCAGGATGTGCAGCGCCCGGTCGCGGTCCCGGGCCCGCCAGGTGTGCCGCTCCTCCAGGCGGGGGATGATCTGCGGCTGCCCGGTCGCCAGGCTCAGGCCCTGCGGGGTGTGCCGGCCGTAGCTCGTGCCGGCGCCCACCGGGAAGAACGCCCCGGTGCCCGGCGACCCGCCCACCGCCACCCGGGTGACGTTCAGATCGAGCACCGAGGCCGGTTCCTCACCGACCGTCACACCGTTGGCCAGGTCGACGGTCACGTGGTCGGCGAACCGCGGCACGGCCGCCTCCGCGAGCTCCCGCGCGGTGCGCGTGACGTCCAGCGTGGTGCCGATCGCGGTCGTCGCGTCCCGCAGCAGGCCCAGGCGTTCCCGGGCCTGCTCGGCCCGCCCCGACAGCGACCGCAGTTCGGTGGCGTCCCGCAGCGTGGTCACCGTGCCCGGCGGACCGCCCGCCCGGTCGGTGGTCCGCACGTTGACCGACAGCACCCGGTCGTCCAGCGACAGCACCTCGTCGCTGACCGTCTCGCCGGACGCCAGCAGCGCCCCGACCCGGGACGGCAGCCCGAGGGCGTCCACCTGACGGCCCTCCACGTCGGCGGGCAGCCGCAGCAGCCGTTTCGCCTCGTCGTTGGCGAGCAGCAGCCGGCCGTCGCCGCCGACGATCAGCACGCCCTCGCGCACCGCGTGCAGAACGGCGTCGTGGTGTTCGTACATCCTGGTCATCTCGACGGGCCCCAGCCCCCGGGTCTGCCGCCGCAGCCGCCGGCTCACCAGCGCGGTGCCGGCCGTCGACAGGCCCAGCGCGACGAGCGCGCCGGACAGCAGGTACGGCAACTGGCGGTCGCTGTCGCCGCGGATCTTCGCGGTCGTCACGCCCGCCGACGCCAGGCCCACCACCCGCCCGCCCGGCCCGCGGATCGGCACCACCGCCTGCACCAGCCGGCCCAGCGTGCCGTTGACCGTCTCGGTGACCGGCCGCCCGGCCAGCGCCGGGCCGGTGTCACCGATGAACTTGTGGCCGATGCGCCGCGGATTGGGGTGGGTGAGGCGGACGGTGTCGGTGTCGGTGATCACGATGAAGTCGACGCCGGCCTCCTTGCGGGCCCGCTCGGTGCGCGGCTGGAGCACCTTCGTCGGGTCCGGCCCGGTCACCGCCGCGGCCACCCCCGGCGCGTTGGCGAACACCTCGGCGGCGGCCAGCGAACGGTCCCGCGCCGCGATCAGCCCGTCGTCCCGGGACTGCGCGAACAGCTCCGCGACCGCCGAGGCCACCAGCAGCAGCACGATGACCGCCTGGAGCACGAAGACCTGGCCGGCCACGCTGCGCCCGGACAGCACGGAGCGGATCCGCCGGCGGGGCCGCCCCGCCCCGCCGCCGTCCGGACCGCCCGGCCCGGACCGCCACGGGGCGTGGGGAACCCGGCCGGCCGGGTTACGTCCCCGGGCGCGCTCCATGTCCACGTTGTATCCCGGCCGGACCGCCCCGGCCAGCGCTGCGACGCCGGCCGCGGACACCTCCCGGGCCCGGGCGGGGTGGTCGCGGACCGGGGCGGGATGAGGCAAGCGGCCCCCGGCATCAGCCCGTTGGCCACGGACGGAGCCGCGGTCGAACGCGTGCACTCAGCCAAAAGGGTGACTTCCCCCGAAAATCATTGCGCGCAAGTCGGCCATATGGGCCAATTGATTATCTGAACCGGTGGGCCGCCCATCCCTCTCCGGGGGAGCGCGGCACCGGTTTGTTCACCGGCGGTCCTTGGTCGACGAGGGGCTGCCGGGGGCGCCGTATCTGTCGCGATGGGCGCCCCCGCCGAGGGCTTCGGATCCACCAGCCGGTGCCGCCGTTCGGGCGGCGCCGGCTGGTGCGGCGGCCCCGGCCGTCCTCCGCGGGACGGAGTGCGAGGCGCCACGCGCAGTTCGGACCCTCCCGTGGCCACGTTCGTGGCCACCGACTCCACCACCCAGCGCGCGGCACGTCCGCCGCGCCCGTCGACCCCGGCGTCCGCCGGCGGTCCGCCCCTCGGCGGCGGACCGTCCGGGCGCCGTCCGGGTCACCCACACCGAGCAGCGGCGCGATCACGCCACAGCGGCAGCAGCAGGAGGACGACCATGCCCATCAGCCCGAACCAGGGTTCGACCGGCGGCGGGACCCTCGTCACCATCACCGGCGTCAACCTCAGCGGAACCACCGCGGTGCGCTTCGGCACCAAGCCGGCCACCGCGATCACCAACGTCTCGCCCACCCAGGTCACCGCGGTCTCCCCGTCGGGCTCCGGCTCGGTCGGGGTCACCGTGACCACCCCGGGCGGCACCAGCAACCCGATCCCGTTCTTCTACGTCGGCGCCCCCTTCAAGGCGTCGCTGAGCCCGGTCGCCGGGTCCAGCGCGGGCGGCGACACCGTCACCATCACCGGCACCGGACTGTCCACCGCCACCAGCGTCTCCTTCGGCGCCAACCCGGCGACGCCGACGGTGGTCTCCGACAGCGTCATCACCGCGGTCGTGCCGGCCGGCGCGGCCGGCCCGGTGGGCGTCACGGTGACCACGGCGGGCGGCAGCAACAACGGCCTGTCGTACACCTACATCGACGTCCCCACCATCACCTCGGTCTCCCCGGTGAGCGGGCCGACCTCGGGCGGCACCGCCGTCACGGTCAGCGGCACCGACCTCGCCGACACCGACGAGGTCGCCTTCGGCGGCACCCTGGCGCCGTTCACCGTGATCAGCTCCAGCACGGTCTCCGCCGTCACCCCGCCCGGGAGCGCGGGCGCCGTCGACGTGACCGTGACCAACGCGGCGGGCACCGCCACCGCGGCCGACGCCTACACCTACGTGGCGGGCCCCGGCATCTGATCCCGGCCGGACCCGTCGCACGACGGTCGTGACGGTCCGTCCGGCCGCGGGAGCCACCCGCGGCCGGACGGACCCACCCCCGGCGCCGGACCGGCACCGCGCAGGCCCACAGGAACCGCCCTTCAACAGGAGTGACACCGGTGGAGACCCCGAACAGTTCACCGGCCGCCGGCGGAGCCCCGCTCGCTCCGCTGGTCGTGCCCACCCTCAACGTCAGCAGTCCCGCGTCGGGCATCGCCGGCACGAGCGTCACCCTCACCGGCACCGGATTCACCGGGGTGACCGGCGTCACCTTCGGCGGTGCGCCGGCGAGTTCGTTCTCCGTCACCTCGGCGACCCGGATCACGGCGACGGCCCCGCCGGGCGCGGGCACCGTGCAGATCGTGGTGACCACCACCGGCGGCACCAGCAACGGGCTCGGCTTCACCTACACCACGGCGACCCCGGTCGTCACGAGCCTGGCGCCCCCGCAGGGACCCACCGCCGGCGGCAACACCGTCACCCTCACCGGCAGCGCGCTCAGCGGCGCCTCCGCGGTCCGCTTCGGCGCGGTGGGCGCCGCGTTCACCGTGGTCTCCGCCACCCAGATCACCGCGACCGCCCCGGCCGGTACCGGGACGGTCTTCGTCAACGTCACCACACCGGGCGGCATCAGCGCCGGCCTCGTCTACACCTACCTCGGCACCCCGGTGCTCACCTCGGTCACCCCCTCCCAGGGCTCCACCGCCGGCGGGAACACCGTCACCCTCACCGGGTCCGGTCTCACCGGGGCGACCGCGGTCCTCTTCGGCGGCACCGCGGCGCCCTCGTTCACCGTGGTCTCCGCCACGCAGATCACCGCCGCCGTGCCCTCCGGGACGCCCGGCGCCGTGCCGGTGACGGTCACCACGCCCGCCGGGACCACCGCCGGTGACGTGTACTACTACTTCCTGCCCCAGCCGGTGCTCACCTCCGCCGCCCCCGGCTCGGGCCCGGTCGCCGGCGGCACCGTCGTCGTACTGGCCGGCTCCGGCCTGGTCACCGCCACCGCCGTGCGCTTCGGCACCACGCCGGCGCCGTCCTTCACCGCCGTCTCCGACGCCCGCGTCGACGCCGTCGCGCCCGCCGGGAGCGCCGGCACCGTCGCCGTCACGGTCACCACCCCGGCCGGCACGAGCGGCCCGGTCGGCTACGCCTACGTTCCCGTGCCGGTGCTGGTCGCGGTGACGCCGGACGCCGGACCGCTGGGCGGCACCACCGTCACCCTCACCGGTTCGGCCCTGACCGCCACCACGTCGGTGCTCTTCGCGGGCGTGCCGGCGGCGTTCTCGGCCGTCTCGGACACCACGCTGACCGCGGTCGTCCCCACCGGTGCGGCCGGCGCGGTGGCCGTCACGGCCGTCTCCCCGGGCGGAACGACGGCGGGCGTGACCTACACCCGGGTCCCGCCGCCCGGGATCTGACCTCGACCCCTGATCAACTCCCGGGCGTGCACAGGAGTTCACACATGCCTATCTCCCCGACCCGCGGTTCGACCAGCGGAGGAACCCTGGTCGTCCTCACCGGCACCCACCTCGCCGGGACCGTCGCGGTGTACTTCGGCGACGAGCCGGCCACCCACGTCACCCAGGTCTCCTCCACCGCCGTCACCGCCGTCACCCCGTCCGGCTCCGGCGCGGTGACGGTGCGGGTGGTGACCTCGGGCGGGGGCAGCAACACCGTGCCGTTCTTCTACCTCGAACCGCCCTACCTGTCCTCCGTCACCCCCTCCTCCGGCCCGGTGACCGGCGGCACCGCGGTCGTGATCGGCGGGAGCGACCTGTCGACGGCCACCTCCGTGCGGTTCGGCACCGCCACCTCCGTCCCGGTCGTCGTCACCGACCGGCGGCTGACCGCCACCGTGCCCGGGGGCGCCGCAGCCGGCACGGTCGACGTCAGCGTCACCACGGCCGGCGGCACCAGCAACGCCGTCGCCTTCACCTACGGGGCCGCCCCCACCGCCACCGCCATCTCCCCGGCCTCCGGCGTCACCGGCGGCGGCACGTCCTTCACCCTGACCGGCACCGGACTGACCGGCGCGGCCGTCACGTTCGACGGGGTGGCGGCCACCGGGATCACCGTCAACGGCGCCGGCACCTCGCTGACCGGCACCACCCCCGCCGGCACCCCGGGACCGGCCACCGTCGTGGCCACCACCACCGGCGGCACGGCGACCGTCCCCGGCGGCTTCACCTACCTCCTGCGGCGCGCGTACGTCACCAACGCCTCGTCGAACTCCGTCTCCGTCCTCAGCACCGTCACCGCCTCCGTCATCGCCACCGTCACCGTCGGCACCACCCCCAGCGGCGTGGCGCTCAACTCCACCGGCACCCGGGCCTACGTGGTCAACACCGGGTCGAACTCCGTCTCGGTCCTCGACACCACCACCAACACCGTCTCCGCCATCACCAGCGTGGCGGCCGCCCCGCGCTGGGCGGCCGTCACCCCGGACGGCACCAAGGCGTTCGTGACCAACACCGGCACCACCACCGTCTCCGTCATCAACACCGCCACCAACGCCGTCACCGCCAACGTCACCGTGGGCAGCGCCCCCTACGGCGTGGCCGTCACCCCCGACGGCACCCGGGCGTACGTGGCCCTGTCGGGGTCGAACACCGTGGCGGTCCTCAACACGGCCACCAACGCCGTGATCGGCAGCCCCATCACCGTCGGCTCCGGCCCGCGCTGCCTGGCGTTCACCCCCGACGGCACCCGCGCCTACGTGGCGAACAACGGCTCGAACACGGTGTCCGTCATCAACACCGCCACCAACACGGTCATCGGCAGCCCGATCGGCGTGGGCCTGGTCCCCTTCGGCGTGGCCGTCACCCCCGACGGCACCAAGGTCTACGTCACCAACAACCTGCTGGGCACCGTCTCGGTGATCAGCACGGCCACCAACACCGTCATCGGCAGCCCCCTCAGCGTCGGCCTCACCGCCTTCGGTGTCGCCGTCACCCCCGACGGCACCACGGTCTACGTCGCCAACCAGGGCCTCAACAACGTCTCCCTCATCGACGTGGCGACCAACGCGACCAGCGTCGTCGCGGTCGGCACCGCGCCGTTCGCAGTGGCGATCGGCTGAGGCACCCGGGCCGGGACGCCATGCCCCCGGCGTCCGCCGGGCCGGGCGGCACCGTACGCCGGGGCGCCGGAATCAGACCGGCCCGCCGTCCGGGCGGAACGGCAGGGCGTGCCCCGGGCAGACCACGTCGGCCAGTGCGGCCACCCGCGCGAGGGAGGCGTCGGCGAGCACGGCGTCGAAGAAGACGTTGGACGCCCTGCCGGAGTGGAAGGTCTTCGCGGTGGCGACCGCGTCGCCGGTCAGGACGGCGGTGCCCCGCGCGGTCGCGACGGTCAGCCCGATGGAGCCGGGGGTGTGCCCGGGCAGGTCGATCACCCGCACGCCCGGCGCGAGTTCGTCGCCCTCACGCGTCGCGCGCACATCCAGCCCCTTCAGCACCGCTGACGTCCACGGCGGGGTGACCGGGTCGTCCGGGCCCGGCGCGCGCAGGTGGGCCAGTTCGCGGGGGTGCAGCAGCACGCGGGCGCCGGTGAACAGGTCGGCGTTCTGGACGTGGTCCCAGTGGCCGTGCGAGAGCACCAGGACCTCGATGCCGGCCGGGGTCAGGCCACGGCCGGCGAGCGCGGCCAGCAGGGCACGCCGGCGCCCCGCGTGGCCGCAGTCGTACAGGATCCGGCCGGCGACGAGGTAGACCCCGCAGAACCCGGCACTGCCCTGGGCCGAATGGTTCACCGAACCTTCCAGCACGATCTCGACCTCGGGCGGTGCGGGGTTCAACGGGTCTCCTGTCGTCGGGGACGGACGGGGCGGCTACCAGCCTTCGGTCAGCACGCGGTCCAGCGTGTCGGCGAAGTAGTCGGCGTCCGCGACGCCGATGCCCAGCGGGGGCTTGATCTTGAGCACGCACATGCGGTCCGACGTGGGCTGCATGATGATGCCCAGCTCCCGCATCCGCTCACAGATCGCCAGCGTCTCCTCGGCGGCCGGCTCCAGGGTCACCCGGTCGCGCACCATCTCCACGCCGCAGTACAGACCCATGCCGTGGACAGCGCCGATGATCTCGTGCCGTTCCGCCAGCTCCAGCAGCCGGGCGCGCAGGTGGTCGCCGACCACGCGGGCGTTCTCCTGGAGACCCTCGTCGCGCAGCACGTCCAGGACGGTGAGCCCGACCACGCTGCTGACCGGGCTGCCGCCGGCCGACGAGAAGAAGTAGCCCTGACTGCGGTAGCCCTCCGCGACGGCCCGGGTGGTGATGACCGCGCCGAGCGGGTGCCCGTTGCCCATCGCCTTCGCCACCGTGACGATGTCCGGCACCGCCCCCTGCTGCTCGAAGCCCCAGAAGTGGTGGCCGAGCCTGCCGTAGCCGACCTGGACCTCGTCGGCGATGCACAGGCCGCCGGCCGCCCGCACCGCCGCGTAGACCTCCGCCAGGTAGCCGTCCGGCAGGGCCACGCCGCCGGCGTTGCCGTAGAACGACTCCGACAGGAACGCCGCCGGGGGGCGCCCGGAGCCGTCCATCGACTCGACCTGCGCGACCGCGTCCCGCGCGTAGCGGTGCGCCTGCGCACCCCGGTACTGGCCGCGGAAGGGGTTGGGGGCCGCTACCGTGTGCACCCAGCCGGGACGGTTGTCCAGGGCGTGCGGATTGTCGGCCACCGAGGTCGAGACCGCGTCGGTGGCGTCCGACCAGCCGTGGTAGGCCTCCCGCACCGCGAGGATGTCGCGCCGCCCGGTGTTCGCCCACGCCAGCCGCAGCGCCAGGTCGACCGCCTCGGTGCCGCTGTTGACCAGGAAGACGGTGTCCAGCGGCTCCGGCAGCAGCGCGGTCAGCCGCTCGGAGAACTCCACCACGGACCCGTAGTGGAAACGCGAGTTGGTGTTCAGCGTCCGCCACTGGCGCTCCACGGCGCCGGCCAGCCGCGGGTGGCCGTGCCCCAGGATGGAGACGTTGTTGAGGAAGTCCAGGTAGGCGCGGCCGTCCATGTCGAACATGTGGTGCCGCCAGCCGCGCTCGATCCGCGGCGGCTCCTGGAAGTAGTGCTCCTGCACGGGGGCGAACGCGCAGGACCGCCGGTCCAGCAGCGCGTCGGGCGCCTCACCCTCCCGCGTCCCCGGAGGCAGCGAGCCGATCAGGGGCGCCGGGTCCGGGCAGCTCACGGCCCAGGCGGCGGCCGTCGCGGCCGGCACGAAGAACGGCGGGCGGCCGGGCAGCCGGCTCACCTGGACCCGCAGGCCCTCCGCGCCGCCCTCCCGGCCGGACGTACCGATCGGGTCGCCCGCCGCCAGCACGGTGCCGTCCGCGGCCCCGGGCAGCCGTCCGCTCAGCCACAGCGTCCAGCCGTCCGGGCCGCGCAGCGCCAGGGCGTCGTCGTGCCGCTCCAGCGTGCCGTCCCACGGGGCGCGCAGGTCGAGGGCCTGCCGGCCGAAGACCTCGACGCCCAGCCCGGTGGCGGCCGGCGCCCGCGGGGCGTTCAGCGCGGTGCGGGTCAGGCGCGGCTGGAGGTGGGGGACGACGGCGGCGGCCGCGTCCGGGGAGGCGGCGAGGGCCTCGGCGGCCAGCGCGGGCAGCACGTCCTGCTCCAGGAACCGTCCGCCGTGCAGAGCGTCGGCGGTCACCGACAGGTCGAGCGCCACCAGCGGCGCCGGCCCCGCGCCGGACAGCAGCGGCAGGCCCGGCACGGCGGGCGCCGCGGCCTCGCGGCCCAGCGCGGCGCGCACCAGGTCCGTCATCACCGGCACCGGCACCGCGACCGCCTGCTCGAAGATGCGCCACTCCCGGGCCAGGTTCTCCTCCGCGTAGGCGTTGCCGCTGTCGATGCTCGCCTGGTGCCGGCCGCTGACCATCAGCGAGGTGGCCCGCAGCACGATGAGCGGCCACAGCGCGGCGGCCTCGTCGCCGGAGAGCGGCCGCAGCGCCTCGAACGCCCGGACCGCCGGCAGGATCACCGTCGGGTCGTCATCGCCGTACCACAGCAACGAGGCGCAGGTCACGGCGAGTTCGGCGACCGCCCAGCTTTCCGTCAGGTCACCGAAGTCGATGACACCGACCGGGGTGGAGCGGCCGGTGCCGTCCCTGCGCGAGATCACGTTGTCGTCGGTGAGGTCACCGTGGATGACCTGGACCGGCAGGGCGTCCCGGTAGGGGGCCAGCGCCGCGCCGGCGGCGGCGGTCGCGGCCCGGGCGGCCTCGGCGCCTCCGGGCACGCCGGTGAACGCCGCCAGCCGCTCCACGACCTCCACGGAGTGGCGCAGGTCCCACTGGAGGGCGCGCGGCGGAACGGGACCGGCGAAGCCGGCCAGCGCCCGGGACGTACGGCCCGCGAGGTCACCGAGGGCGGCGATCACACCGGGGGAGAGGTAGCCGCAGCCGCTGAGGACGTCGCCCTCGACGAAGCGCACCAGCCGCACCGCGGTGGTCACCCCGTCCAGCGAGAGCTCCTGCACGGTCCGGCCGTCGGTGCCCTCGACCGGCACCGGGACCTCCACGTCCGGCTCCAGGCCCGCCACGTGGGCCGCGGCCCGGTCCTGCGCGTCGAGGTCGGCGGCGGAGAACGCCGGGTTGGAGACCTTCAGGACGTACCTGCCGCCGGGCGTGGTGATCAGGAAGTTGGCGTCCTGCTGGCTGCCGAGTTCCGTCGCGGTGCCCTCGATCCGGTAACGGTCGAACGCGAACGATTCCGCACGGTCCGCCGTGATCTTCGGGACCGGCAGGGCCCCGGTCTCGAAAAAGCTGAAGCTGGACGACATCGGACTGATTCCTCCGGATGGATCGGTGAAGGGGACACGGCCCGTGCGGGGGGCCTGGGACTCGGGGGTGTTCCGCCGGTCAGGGTGCTGGGACCACCCTGACCGGCGGGACGCCATCGGGCCCGTTCCAGGCCCGTTCCTCGTCGATGGAGTTGCCCCCGTCGACCACGAGGCACTGACCGGTCACGTAGGAGGACGCCGGGGCGCACAGGAAGCCGATCAGGCCGGCCACCTCCTCGGGCGTGCCGCTGCGGCCCAGCGGGGTGCGCAGGCCCTGGGCGTGCTCGTGCCCGGTCTGCGAACCGGTCGCGATCCAGCCCGGCGCCACGGCGTTGACGGTGACACCGGACGCCGCCGCGTCCAGCGCCAGCCCCCGGACCAGGCCCACCACACCGGCCTTGGCCGCGCAGTAGGCGACCTCCCCCCGCATGGCCGCCACCGGACCGGTCAGGCTCGACACCATCACCAGCCTCCCCCAGCCGCGCGCCTGGAGGACCGGCAGGGCGGCCGCGGCGAACAGGTACGCCGAGTCGAGGTTGCGGGCCAGACTGGAGCGCCAGGTCTCCAGCGGCAGGTCCTCGACCCGTCCCGCCCCCGTCTCCGGCCGGGCCACCGACGTCATCCCGGCGCAGTTGACGGCCACGTCCAGCCCGCCGAACCCCTCGACCGCGGCCCGCACCAGCGCCTGCGAGGTGGCCGGAACGGTCAGGTCGCCCGCGACCGAGAGCGTGCCGGGCGGCAGCTGCGCCGCCCGGGTGTGCACCCGTTCGCTGCCGCCGGAGACCACCAGCGAGCAGCCCAGCGCGCCCAGCAGCCGGGCGGTGGCGAAGCCGATGCCCCGCTCACCGCCGACCCCGGTCACCAGCGCCACCCGGCCGCCCAGGTCGAAGTCCGGCACCCGCCCCGGCACGGCGCCGCCGTCACCAGTCACGGCTGAGCACCTCGTCGAACGCGGCCGCGAACAGGTCGGCGTCCTGCCCGGTGAACGTCAGCGGCGGCTTGAGCTTCAGCACGTGGTTGGAGGCGCCCGTCGGGTAGACGATGACGCCCTCGTCCTTCATCAGCTCGCTGATCCACATCGCCTCGGCGCCGGCCGGCTCCATCGTCGCCCGGTCGCGCACCAGCTCCACGCCCAGGTACATGCCACGTCCGCGCACGTCACCGATGATCTCGTGGCGGTCGGCGACGGCGAGCAGCGCCTCCTTGAAGTGTGCGCCGGTCGCCCGCGCCCGCGCCTGGAGGTCCTCCTCGGCGATCTCGTCGAGGACCGCCGTGCCCACCGCGCAGGAGACCGGGTTGCCGCCGAAGGTGTTGAAGTACTTCATGCCCGTGTCGAAGGCGTCGGCGATCTCCCGGGTCGTCACGACCGCGGCCATCGGGTGGCCGTTGCCGATCGGCTTGCCCATCGTCACGATGTCCGGCCGCACGCCCTGGGTCTCGAACCCCCAGAAGACGTCGCCGAGCCGGCCGAAGCCGACCTGCACCTCGTCGGCGATGCACAGCCCGCCGGCCGCCCGCACGGACGCGTAGGCCCGCTCCAGATAGCCCTCGGGGTAGAACAGGCTGCCCGCGGTGCCCATCACCGACTCGGCCAGGAACGCGGCCGGCGGCCGCCCCCCGGCCACCAGCCGGTCGACCTGCCGGGCGACGTCCGCGGCGTACCCCTCGGCGGCCAGCGGGTCGCCGTAGCGGTGCCGGCCGCGGTACAGGTTGGGCTGCTCGACCTCGTGGGTGGTGGGCGCCGGTCCCGTGCCGCCCGGCCCCTTGTAGCGGTTGGGGCTCAGGCCGGTGATCACCGCGGTGTTGCCGTGGTAGGCGCCGTCGACCACCAGCACGTCGGACCGGCCGGTCACCTGCCGCGCCATCCGGACCGCGAGGTCGTTGGCCTCGCTGCCGCTGCACACCAGGAACGCCACCTCCAGCCCCTCGGGCAGCAGGGACGTCAGCCGCTCGGCGTACTGCGCGATCCCCGGGTAGACGAACCGGCTGTTGGTGTTGAGCCGGGCCATCTGGGCCGCCGCCGCCCGCACCACCCGCGGGTTGGAGTGCCCGACGTGCGTGACGTTGTTGATGGCGTCCAGGTAGGCCCGGCCGGACTCGTCGTACAGCCACGAGCCGCGGCCCGAGACCAGGTTCATCGGCCGGTCGTAGTAGGAGCGCTGCGACTTCGCGAAGTGGGTCTCGCGGGACCGCAGCACCCGCGGTCCGCTCCACCCCCCGCAGGCTCGGGGGGCCGCCAGGTCCGGCAGGCCCAGGAACGGCAGCGGGTCGGGGGAGACGGCGGCCCAGGCGGCGGCCTGGGACTCCGGCACCACGGCCGGCGCCGCCAGCCGCGCCGCCTCCAGCGAGGGGAACAGGGCGACCCGCAGCGTCCGCGCCGCGGACCCCAGCGGTTCGCCCGCCGCGACCTCGTCACCGGCGCCCAGCGCGCAGGCCGGCCCCGACCAGCGCGACCACACGGCCGGCGAGCCCCCGGCGCCGTGCCGCAGCACCAGCACCGGCTCGGCGGGCTCGCCCTCTCCCGCCACGACCGGGCCGTTGTCCTCCACGGTGCCGGCCAGCGGCGCCAGGACCCGGAACGGCTCACGCGCGGTGATCTCCACGCCGAGCCGCAGCGTCGCCGCCTCCCCGGTCACCGTCGTCCGCCGCACCGGGGCGACGGCGCCGGGCGCCAGGTGGTGGCCGACCGCGCCGGTGGCGTCGGCGGGCGCGGGCGGGTCGGGTTCGGCCGCCCACGCCCCGGCGCCCAGCGGCGCGAGACGCAGGTCGGGAACGGCACACCACTCGCCGGTCACCGGCGCCGCGGCCGGCAGCGCCACCCCGGCCGCCTCCCGCAGCCGGGCCTCCGCCAGCTCCACCGGGATCCGGGCCAGCAGCGCGATGGCCGGCCAGGTGTGCTTCATCCGCTCCACGCCGTAGGCCGACCCGTCACGGGCGGTCCGTCCGGTCCAGCTCACCACGTTGACGCACAGCCGGGCGGCGGCCACCGGGAGGACCACCGCGAGTTCGCCGTCGGTGAGCGTGCCGTGTGCCGCGTAGCCGCGCACCACGGCGGCCGCGGCGGTCAGCGGGTCGGGGGTGCGCAGCATCGCGTAGGCGACGGCCACGACCAGTTCGCTGACCCGCGCGGTGTGCAGGGCGTCGGCGAAGTCCAGCACGCCGTGCACCGTGTGCCGTCCGTCCGCGCCGGCCCGCACCAAGACGTTGAAGTCGTTGAGGTCCTGGTGGACGACGCCCCGGGGCAGCGCCTCGCCGTGCCGGGCCAGCGCGCTCCCGTAGCGGCGCAGCAGCGTCGCCACGTCGGCACGCCGGTCCGGCTCGGTGACCGCGTCGATCTCGGACGCCACCGAGGCGGAGGCGGCGAGCACGTCCCAGTGGTGCCCGCGTGCCGACGGCGGCCCGGGGGCCCGCTCCAGGGCGGCGACCATCCGGGCGGCCGTGGCGCCGAGTTCCTCCAGCAGCCGTTCGGAGCGGCCGTCGAGGTCGGCGAGGGTGCGGCCGTCCAGCCAGGACTGCACCCACACCGCCCGCGCGCCGCCCTCGTGCCCGACCACGGCGACGCCCTCGCCGTCCAGCGCCGGGTGGATCCGGGGCACCCGCACCGGGCCGAGCGCCTCCTGCGCCCCGGCCAGCCGCATCAGCTCCTGCTCCCAGCGGATGTGCGTCACGTCGGTCCCCGCCGGGGCGATCTTGACGACCACCCGGGTGCCGTCGTCGAGGTCGGCGGCGACGTTCTGGTACAGCTCGCCGCCCAGCCCCGACACCGTGCGGGCCCGCAGACCGAAGTGGCCGGCGAGGGCCGCCGTCACCGCCTCCGGGCTCCAGGGCGTGTCCGCGACAGGGTCTTCCCACTCGTGCATGCTCGGTCTCACCTTCGTTTCCGCGCCGGAGGCCGGTCCGTTCAGACGGACTGGGCGCCGGCGACCTCCGGGTTGTCGATGTGCTCGTGCACCCTCAGGCTCACGAAGAACGCGACGACGACGGTCGCCAGCAGGACCAGTACCGCGGTGAAGATGCCGGCCGTCGCCGGCGGTTCGGCGGTCCCGCCGGCCTGTTCGCGGGCCGATCCGTTCAGGAACGGCACGACGAGCAGCACCGCCAGGCCGATCGACGCCTCGATCGCCACGACGCGCGGCAGGTGCTCCACCGCCACCTTGAAGACCGACCGGGTGTCCCCGGCGACCCGGAACCGGGCCATCCGCGGGAAGAGGACCAGTTCGTTGAAGGCGCCGAACCCGACGAGGGTCAGCACCATCGTCACCTTCAGGACCAGAGTGCGGCCGAACCACGTCCCGAACAGCTGGTCGACGCTGCCGACCTCCTTCCAGGCCAGCCACAGACCGGTGACCAGGACGGTGCCGACGCACACCTCCGCCAGGACGCTGAAGCGCCGCCACATGCCGGACCACACCAGCCCGCTGCCCGCCGTGAGCCGGCCGCGCGCCCCGGCGAGGAACGCCAGCGTGGCCAGCCCACCGAGCCAGGTGGGCCCGGCTATCGGGTGCAGGTAGCCGGCGGCGGTCATCGCCCAGTAGTCGGCGCTCCAGCCGTCGGTGCTGCCCGGGATCGCCGTGACGAGCTGCGCGACGACGATCAGCGGTGCCGTCACGACCGCGACACCGGTGACCCGCTCGCGCACCGCGGGCACGAAGAGCAGGGCGACCAGCAGCCCGGCGGCCGCGAACAGGACGTAGGTGACGAGGATCAGCGTGGCCGGGGAGACCCACACGCCGCCCGGACCGGGACCGGTCAGGTACGCCCAGATCTTCGACGGCGCCAGGCCCTGGGTGAACGTCATGGTCTTGCCGGCCCGGACGGCCTTGCCGGCGAGCTGCGGGTAGAGCGCGGCCAGCAGGATGACGCCCGCCCACGCCATGATCCGCGCGGAACGCCGGGCCAGCACCTCGCGGTCGGCCGGGTCGGTCGCCGGGTCGCGCAGGGCCGGACGGATCACCAGGGCGTGCACCATCGTCGAGCCGGTGACGGCCGCCAGGCCCAGGAAGTAGCCGAACTTGGTCGCCAGCCGCCAGAACGGCGGGACGATGTCGCTGCTGACGTTCGCCGCCAGGTAGTGCAGTGTGCTCATGGGGTTCTCCCGCCCGCGCGTACGGATTCGATGTGGGCGCCGAAGAATTCCCGAACGGTCGGGAACATCGGCCCGCCGCGGTGGGCGACACCGGGAACGGTCTCGAAGCGCACGTCGATGCCGTGGGCCAGGAAGTTCCGCTCCAGGGTGCGCAGCCGCGCTATCCGGGTGTCGCCGGTCTTCTCGACACCGTCCAACCAGTTCGGACCGCCGGGGTTGTTGATCTCCCAGGTCTCCACGTCCTGGTCACCGACGATCATCAGCACCGGCACCCGGCGCATGTCCTGCGGGGACGAGCGCTGGCCGAACCGCTCCTCCAGGTCGGCGGTGCCGTTCCACCACGGCAGGCTCTCGTCGAGCTGCGTGATGCGCCCGGGCGCCCCGACGGAGATGGCGGCGAGCCGGTCGGCGTGCAGGTAGAAGAACCGGTGGGTGAACTGACCGCCCCCGGAGAACCCGTGCAGGTAGAACCTGCCGGTGTCCACCGGGTAGTCCTCGGCGACCTCGTCGATCATCGCCAGCAGGGCGTGGTCGAACCGGATCCCCCGGTAGTCGATGAACTTGTAGTTGTGCAGGTCCAGCCGGTCACCGATGCCCGCCGGGAACAGCGGTGCCAGGATGACGGCGCCGTACTGGTCGGCGAACTCCGCCATGCGGTCGCGGTAGATGACCGCGCTGCGCTCCGACCCGTGCTGGATGACGACCAGCGGCGCCGGGCCGGGGCCCAGCCGTTCGGGGACGTACAGGCAGTACGCCAGCCGCTGGTCGTACCGCGAGGCGAAGACCGGCAGCCGGCCCGTCGGCGGGTGCCCGGGCAGCGGGTCGAGGGGAAGGTGTTCGGTCACGGACGGGGCTCCGTTCCTCGGCGCGTGCGGGGGAGGGTCAGCGGGTCTCGGCGAAGGCCGCACGCAGTTCGGCCACGCGCTCGGGCTGCCAGCCGGGGCCGGGGGCGGACGAGCGCAGCATCTCGGTGTAGGGGTGCTGCGGGCGGCGCAGCACGTCGGCGGTCGCACCCTGTTCGACGGCCTCACCCCGGTACATCACCAGGATCCGGTCGGTCACCTCGGCGACGACGGCCAGGTCGTGGCTGACGAACACCAGGCTCACCTTGCTGTCCCGGCGGATCTCGTTGAGCAGGGTGAGGATCTGCGCCTGGACGGAGACGTCCAGCGCCGAGACCGCCTCGTCCAGGACGAGGACCGCCGGGTCGACGGCGAGCGCCTTGGCGATGGCCACGCGCTGCCGCTGCCCGCCGCTGAGCTGGTGCGGACGGGAACCGGACTGCGCCTCGGTCAGGCCCACCCGGTCCAGCAGGCAGGCGATGTGGTCGGTGCTCTCCTGTGCCGACAGCTGCGGCTGGTGACGGCGCAGCACGTCCTGCAGGGTCCGCTGCACGGTCAGCCGCCGGTCCAGGGAGCCGTAGGGGTCCTGGAAGACCATCTGCGCCTCACGGGCCCGGGCCATCCGGGCCTTGCTGCCGCCGCCGGTCCACTGCCGGTCCCGGCCGGAGATGGCGACCGAGCCGAAGTCGGGCCGGGTCAGGCCCACGATCATCCGGGCCACGGTCGACTTGCCCGAACCGGACTCGCCCACCAGCCCGATCGACCCGCCGGCCGGGAGGGAGAAGCTGATGTCCCTGGCGGCCACGACCGGTGTGCCGCGGCGGGCCGCGGGGTAGGTCCTGGTCAGGCCGGACACCACGAGTGCGTCGTCGGTCACGGCATGGCTCCTGTCTTGGGCGCCGTCGCGCCGTTCGGGCCGTTCTCCGCCGCGGGCAGCCGGGGCGTCGCGTCGGCGAGGGCCTTGGTGTAGGGGTTGGCCGGGTTGACGAAGACCGAGGACGCCGGCTGTTCGTCGACGACGGTGCCGTCCTTCATCACGTACACGCGGTCGCAGTAGGCGGCGGCGAGCAGCAGGTCGTGGGTGATGAACAGCACGCCCATCTCCCGCTCCCGCCGCAGCCGGCGCAGCACCGCGAGCACTTCGGCCTGCGTGGTCACGTCCAGGGCGCTCGTCGCCTCGTCGGCCAGCAGCAGCTCCGGGTTGGTGCTGATCGCCGCGGCGATCATCACGCGCTGGAGCATGCCGCCGGACAGCTGGTGCGGGTACCTGCGCAGCAGCTTCTCCGGTTCGACGAGGCCGACCTCCTCGAACAGCGCCACGATCCGGGACCGGGCCTCGGCCTTGCCGACGCCGTGCACGTGCACCAGGCGTTCGGTCGCCGAGTCGCCGATCCGGCGGACCGGGTTGAGCGAGGAGCGCGGGTCCTGGAAGATCATCGACGCCCGGTCCCGGCGGATCTCGCGGATGCCGGCCGGGTTCTTCTCGTCGACCTCGATGCCGCAGACCGTGACGGTGCCCGTGGTCTCGGCACCGTCCGGTATCAGCCGCAGCGCGGAGCGCGCCGTCGTCGACTTGCCGGAGCCCGACTCGCCGACCAGGCCGACCGTCTCACCGGTGGCGACGTTGAGGGTGACCCCCCGCAGGATCTGCCTGGGTCCCTCCGGCGTCGGCACCGTCAGGTTCAGGTCGCGGATGTTCAGCAGCATGTCTCCTACTTCCTGACGGCGAGCTTGTCGGACAACCGGACGCCGACCACGTTGGTGGCCACGACGACGACCGCGATCGCCACCGCCGGCACGATCGCCGGGCCGAGCACGCCCTGGATCACGCCGCTCCGGCTCTCCTGCACCATCAGGCCCCAGTCCGAGCTGGGCGGTTGCGCGCCGAAGCCCAGGAAGTTGAGGGAGGCCAGGCCCAGCAGTCCCTCACCGAACAGCACGACGAGGTAGCCCAGCAGGGTCGGCAGCATGTTGGGAAGCAGGTAACGCCAGCACAGGGTGAAGCCGCTGACGCCCTGCAACCGGTAGGAGTCGATGTACGGCCGGGCCACCTCCTCCAGCGCGACCGCCCGGGTGAACTTGGCGATGTTCGGGGAGAAGGCCAGGGCCATGCCGATGACCGCCGTGGTCTCACCGCTGTCGAAGACGGCGATGATCATGATCACGAACAGCAGGTGCGGGAACGCGAACATCACGTCCGTCACCCTGGTGAGCAGCGAGTCCACCCAGCCGCGGCGCCAGGCGGCCGTGACGCCGATGGTGACGCCGAGCGTGGTGGCCAGCGCCAGCAGGATGATCGCGCCCAGCAGGGTGGGCCGGGCGCCGGACATGATCCGGGAGAGCAGGTCCCTGCCCAGCTGGTCGGTTCCGAGCCAGTGCGAGGAGTCCGGCGGCAGCCAGGTGGACTCGAACTGGGTGGTCGAGGGGTCGTAGGGCGATATCCAGGGCGCGAGGATCGCGACCGCCACGGCGATCACGAGGATCCCCAGGCAGACGCGGAACAGCCACTCCCGGCGTTTGACGGGTGTCGCGGTGACGAGTGGGGAGGCGACGGCGTCGAGAGTCATGCTGATTCACTCCGTGCCAGGGTACGAGGGTCGATCAGGGGGTAGAGCAGGTCGATCAGCGTGGTCACGGCCATGTAGGCGATGACCATGTACAGCAGGATCGCCTGCACGACGGGGAAGTCGTGCGCGTTGATCGAGTTGAGCAGCAGGCTTCCCACCCCGTTGAGGCCGAAGACCGACTCGATCACGATGGTTCCGGCGAGCATGCTGGCGAAGATGAGGCCGCACATGGTCAGGACCGGGCCCAGCGAGTTGCGCAGGACGTGCCGGCGCACGATCGTCCGGGTCGGCAGGCCGAAGCTGCGGGCCACTTCGACGTGTTCCAGGCTCTGTTGTTCGACCATGGTCTGCCGGGTGACCCGGCAGACCACGGCCAATGCTCCGAGCGCCAGGGACGTGGCAGGCAGGACGAGGTGGTAGAGCCGGTCCCCGAACCCGCTGCCGCTTCCGGACACGTCGAACCACCGCAGCTGGACGGCGAAGACCGACACCAGCAGCAGGGCGGAGACGAAGTGCGGGATCGAGGTCGCCAGCGTCGTCGCACCGGTGATGAAGGAGTCGGCCGCGCTGTTGCGACGCAGCGCGGACACCGCCCCCAGCAGCACGCCGATCACGACGAACATGATGGCCGCCATCACCACCAGGGTGATGGTGACCTGCAACTTCGACCCCAGCACCCGGGCGACCGGCTGCTGGTAGAAGAACGACGTCCCCAGGTCGCCGTGGAGCAGGTTCCGCAGCCACGACAGGTACTGGTGGAAGAACGAGTCGTTCAGGTGGTACTGCGCACGTACCTGAGCCACGCGCGCCGGTGTCCGGTCCTCGGGGTTGGCGATCAGGAAGTTGATCGGATTGCCGGGGGCGGCGTACATGCCCCCGAAGATCACGAACGAGCTGACCACGAGGGTGAGAAGCATGGCGCCGAGGCGCCGGAGCATGACGATCACTTGGTGCCACTCACTCCCAGGTCAGCGGCCCACGGGTAGTACCGGTAGCAGCCCGAGGAGGGGACACCCGTCACCTTGTCGGACAGGACGACCGTGGTGGGGCTCAGCACCGCGCTGATCCACGGCTTGGCGTCGGCCCACCGCTGCGCCAGCTGGATGGCCAGCTGCGCGCGCTGCTTCGGGTCGATGGCGGCGCGGGCCCGCTTGACCAGCTTGTCGTAGGCCGGGTCCTTCAGCAGCCACTGCACCTCGGAGGTCGAGGCGCCGTTCTTGTAGAAGCCGACCGGGTCGTTCTTGGAGATGAAGTAGTCGTCCGACCACAGGTCGGCCTTCTTGCGGAACGCCGGGTCGTCGTAGAAGTCGCCGTACTGCGTGGTCGGGATGACGATGATGCTCGCCTTGAGCCCGATCTGCTGGGCGGCGGAGACGATCGCGTTGGCGAGCGCGTTGCGCACCGGGGTGCCGTCGCTGGCCACCACGAGCGGCTGGGTCGTGCCGACCTGCGCCACGAGCTTCTTGGCGGCGCTGATGTCGGCGGCCGTCGGCTTGGCGGGGGACCCCTGGAGCTTGTTGTCCGCGGCCTGGAAGGTGGCCTTCTCGTAGCCCCAGGCGCCCGAGCCCACCGGCTGCTTCCACGGCTGGCCGAAGTCGGCCAGCGCGGCGCGGTCCACACCGGCGCGGTCCAGCGCGAGGGAGAGCGCCCTGCGCAGGCGGACGTCCTTCAGGCCGCCGCGTTCGGTGGCCATCAGGCTCCACACGCGGGTGTCGGGGCCCTGGGCGACGGTGGTCGGGGAGCCCTTGCCGGCCAGTCGCGCGGCCGAGGAGATGGTCTCCAGGTAGGCGCCCTGGGCCGAGCCGGTCAGCAGGGAGTTGACGACCGCGTCGTCGTCCGCCCACTTGAAGGTGACCTCGTTGGTCTTGGCCTCCTCGGCGGTGTTCCAGTAGTGCGCGGCCTTGGTGATGACGATCTGCTGGCCGGCGGTCCACTGCTTGAGCTCGAACGGCCCGCTGCACGCGTCCTTGCCGGACGGGGTGCCGAACGCCTTGCCCTGCGTCTCGACGGACCTGCGCTCCTGGACCACGCCGGCGTCACCGGCGAGGGCCTCCACGAAGACCGCGTCGGGCTGGGTCATGTGGAAGGTGATCTGGTTCGCCCCGGTCTTCTCGACGGAGGAGACGTTGACGAACTCGTCCGACTCGGAGTTGCCCTTGGTGGCGTTGCGCTTCATGCTCCACAGCACGTCGTCCGCGGTCATCGGCGTGCCGTCGTGGAAGGTGACGTTCTGGCGCAGGGTGAACACCAGGGTCTTGGGCGTCGTCCACTCGAACTTCGACGCCAGGCCGGGGCTCACGGTGAGGTTGGGGTTGAGCTTGTTCAGGCGCTCGCACACGTTCGCCATGATCAGGTCGGACTGGTCGTCCGACCGGTCGCTGGTCAGGTCGAGGTTGACCGGCTCCTTGGGCATCAGCCAGGTGGCCTTGGCGAGGGTGCCGGTGGCCGCCGGGGTGACGTCGCCCTGCCGGACGTTCTTGCGTGCCGTGGCCGCGTTCTTGGACTGGGCGGACGGGCCGCCACATGCGGTGGTGAGCGCGGCGGCCGTGCACAGGGCGACGGCGCCGAGACCCCACCGACGTGCGGATCGTGCTGACATGGTGCTCCTCGTCAGTGGTAAAGGTTGAACGGGACGAGTTCGTAGTCGTTCTCGCAGGGCGGACCCGCGGCGACGTAGTACTCGCCCGTGGTGAGGTCGACGCAGCTGGAGAGGGTGGTCGACCATCGGTCGATCTCCGGCAGCCGGCCGTCCGGATGGGCGCACAGGGCGTCGGGGTGGCCCAGGTGGTCCGACATCGCGGTGTGGATGGCCGCTCGGACGGTTTCGGGTTTCTCGGCGTTCGCGGCCTCCCGCAGCCCCTTGAGGGCCTGCGGGACGCGCAGCAGTGAATCCGGGGAGACCAGGCGCTGGCTGACCTCGGGGTGCCGAGGGGTGAACGCCTGGTAGTGGTTGCCGTGCACCAGCAGGCCGCCGACCGGGTACTCCCACCCATGACCCTCGGGCGTGGTCTCGATGTCGATCGAGAAGCCGGAGCGGTGGGTGATCAGGGCGTTGCTGGGGATGTGGGCCCGGGTCTGCGACAGCACCTTGAGGGCGTCGGAGATGCTGGGCGCGTCGAGGACCGCGCGGCGGATGACCGTCTGCGGCATGCCGATCGAGCTGTCGAAGCGGCCGCCGAGGCCGTTGGCGTTGAGCGCCAGGCCGTCGGAGTTGGCGCCGTGCCGGCCGATCTGGCCGGCCTCCAGCTGCATGATCAGGGTGGGCTTGGGGGGCTGGAGGACCCGCAGGACCACGACGGTGCCGCGGATCGCGTGCCGCCAGTCCCAGTTCTGCCCGGCGTAGACGTGGCCGTCACCGGTGGCGGGGGCGGACAGGGAGAAGGAGGTGCACCCGTCCGTCTCGTCGCCGCGCGAGCCGGGCACCGAGGCCCGGCCGTCGGTCTCGAACCAGTTGTCGTAGATGATCTCGCCGCGGCAGTTGAGCGCGACGATCTCGGAGGTCCGGACGCCCGCGCCGCGGGCGACCCCCTCCATCTCCTCGAACGTTTCCGGGAAGTCACGCTCGATGAGCTGCTGCCAGGGGCCGGTGTGCTCCAGCGCCTGCTCCCAGCCGAGACCGGCCTGATGGGCGAACGCCTCGCGGTAGTAGGCGATGGCGTCGGCGATCAGGTCGGACGCGGCGGCGCCGTACTGGGTGCCGCGTTCGAGGGCCGACTCGCTCGACACCTCGATGACCCGGGGGCTGGACATGACGACTCCTCACAGAGGGTGTTCAATTCATTGCAGGCGATGCGAAATCTTGTATGATCTCGTACATGATGGAAACGGATGATACACAGACCGGGCCTGATGTAACAGGTTTCACGAGGAACCTTGGCATCACGGAGCTGCGGGCCCGGATCCGGGAGCACTGGAAGGCGCTGTCACCTGCGGCGCAAGGGGTGTGCCGGATCCTCGCCGAGATCACGCCCGAGCGGCTCCTGTACATGTCCGCCGTGGAACTCGGCGCCGAGACGCGCACCAGTAACGCCACCGTGGTGCGCGCCCTCCAGAGCCTCGGCTACTCGGGACTCGCCGAACTGAAGGGGAAGGTCGCCAAGCCCTTCAGCGACACCACGGCCCCCTCGGTGCGCGCCCGCCGCCGCGCGGAGTCGACCGGCGGCGACCTGCAGATCGTGTGGGACAAGGTGGTCACCGAGGCCGTCGAGCGCATCGAACTGCTGCGGACGACCTTCAACCTGGAGCGCTACCGCCGGGCGGTCTCGATCCTGCTGGGCGCACGGGAGGTCGCCGTCTTCGGCTTCGGCTCCTCGTTCGTGGTCGCCGAGCACCTGACCATGAAGCTGCGCCGGATGGGCCGCCGCGCCCGCACCATCCGCACCTCGGGCTTCCTGCTCGCCGACGACCTGGTGGGCATCGGGCAGGGAGACGCGGTGGTCGTCTTCGACCCCGGGCGCATCATGATCGACATCGATGTCCTGCTCGACCGGGTGCGGACCGTGGGCGCCGAATGCGTCCTGGTCACCGACGAGTTGGAGGAACAGCTCGCCGGATCCGTCTCGGTCGTCCTGCGCGCCCCCAACACCCCGACCGGCCTGACCGGGGAGCCCACCAACACCATGGTCCTCGCCGACGCGCTCGCCCAGGGCATCGCCGCCTCGGACGTGGAACGCGCCGTCGAGGCGGTCCACACCCTCAACACCCTGCGCCAGCAGCTGGGGTACTGACGCCGCTCCCGCAACCCCGGACCGCCCCCGGCGTGACGGTACGACGCCCCGGCACGCCCCCGCCGCGCACCCCCCGGCGCGGCGGGAACCCTCCGGCGTCCCGCCGAACCTCCCCCCACGCGCGCACGGCGAACACCCCGTCCGCGGCCCCGGGGGCGGGGCTGCGGACGGGGTGTTCGGAGCGGCGGTGGCCCTCCCGCGCGGGGCGGGCGGGGCTCAGGCCGCCTGGGTGTAGCCGCTGTCGAGTTCCTGGTGCAGCTTGACCCGGTCGACGGCCTTCTCCCACTTGCCGACGACCAGTGTGGCCACGCAGTTGCCGGCGATGTTGGTGAAGACGAAGGCGGCGGACAGGATGCTGTGCACGCCCAGGACCAGCGCGATGCTGCTGACCGGGATGGTGTGCGTGGCGCTGAGGGTCAGGGCCAGCACGGCGATCGCCGAGCCGGAGACGCCCGCGCCGCCCTTGGACGTCAGCAGCAGCACCAGCAGCAGCCCCAGCTGCGCCTTCAGGCTCAGGTCCGTGCCGGTGGCCTGGGCCAGGAAGACGCTGACCGAGGCGAAGTACAGGCACGTGCCGTCGTGGTTGAAGCTGTAGGCGGTCGGCAGCACGAGACCCACCACCGGCTCGTCCACGCCCAGCCGCTTCAGCTTCGCCGTCAGCTGGGGGAAGACGCTCTCCGACGAACTGGTGCCGAGCACCAGCACGAGTTCGGCACGGAAGTACCGCAGCAGCTTCCACAGGCTGACGCCCGCGTACCGGGAGACCGGCCACAGCACCAGCGCGAAGAACAGCACCACGATCAGGTAGAAGACGCCCACCAGCCGGCCCAGTGGCAGCAGGGTGCCCAGGCCGTACTTGGAGACGGTGAAGGCGATGGCGCCGAAGGCCGCCAGCGGAGCGATGCGCATCACCTTGCGGATGATCCAGAACAGCGACTGCTGCACGGTGCCGACCATGTCCAGCACCGGCTGCGCCTTCTCGCCCAGCGAGGCCAGACCGCAGGCGAACAGCACGGAGAAGACCAGCACCTGGAGGATGTTGTCCCCGGAGAACGCCTCGACCGCCGAGGTCGGCACCAGGCCGGTGAGGAAGTCGGTGAACCCCTGTGACTTGGCGGTGGCGGTGGCGGCCTTGCCGGCGTGCAGCGTGGAGGGGTCGATGTGCATCCCGATGCCCGGCCGCAGCACGTTGACCACGACCAGGCCGATGACCAGCGCGATCGTGGTGACGACCTCGAAGTACACCAGGGACTTGACCGCTATGCGCCCGACCTTGCCCAGGTCGCGCACGGTGTTGATGCCGTGGGTGACCGTGCAGAAGATGATCAGGCCGACCACCATCTGGATCAGGTGGACGAAGATGGTCCCGAGGAACTGGGTGTTGTGCCCGATCGAGGGTGCCAGGTCGCCCACCAGGACGCCCAGGGCGACGCCGACCAGGACCTGGAAGGCGAGGTCGCGGTAGAACGGCTTGGGGGACTTCGCCTCCGGCGCGGGAGCGCCCGCGGGCGCGGGGGGACCCGCGGAAGTGGTTTCGCTCATCGTTCGGTTCTCCGTTGAACGTGCTGGATGGTCTGCGGGGGGCGGATCACTCCGCGTCGGGGCCGAGGACCTCCCTGGCCGGTGCGAACACCTCGTCGATGTCCAGGCGCCGGGGGAGCAGGCCCTGGGCGAGGCAGGCGTCGACGATGAACTCCAGCGGGCGGCGCAGGCGTTCGAAGCCGAAGAGGGTGGGCGACGGAGCGCCGGCCGGCCGCTGGACGGTGGCGTCGGCCCGGCGCAGCAGCGCGTAGGTCTCCCGGACCGCCGCCGGGTCGCGCAGGCAGGCGGAGGTCGCGGCGACCACCATGTGGTTGACCGGCATGAAGCCGTGCGAGGCGTACCATGCGGCGTCCCGGGCGGCCGCGTCCGCGATGACGGGCACGAACTCGTCGCCGCCGGGCAGGTCGTTGCCGAGGACGGTGGCGTCGATGCGCCCCTCGCGCAGCAGGTCGGGGAAGCCCCGCGTGCCGGCGTCGTGCTCGACGAAGTCCGGGTCCTCGAACTCGGCGACGTGCGCGCCCTCGCGGGTGGACCAGCGCACGTCGCGCGCGGCGATCCCGTAGTCCTCGGCCAGGTGGGCGCGCACCCACATCCCGGTGGTCTGGGTGAACGCCCGCACCCCGATGTGCCGGCCGGGCAGCTCCCGCGGGGTGAGCGGGCGGTCGGCGTGCGCGATCAGGCAGCCGCGCTGGAAGCGGGAGGCGACCACGGCCGGCAGCAGCACCACGGGCCGGCCGTGGGCGACGGCCTGCAGCGCGGTGACCACGGCCAGTTCGCTGACGTCGTACGCCTCGTCGCGCACCATCGGCGCGAACGCCCGGTGGATGGGCGAGACGGGGTGGAAGTCCAGCCGGACCCGCTTGCCGGTGACCTCGCCGTTCTTCAGCGGGACGGTGTGCGGGTAGTCGGCCAGGACGGTCCGCAGCACGGTGGGCTCAGGCACGGGGGTCCTCACCGGCTGTGAGGGACGGGTAGAAGGAGGTGGCCGTGCCGCCGAAGATCTGCTCCTGGTCGGCCTCCGGCAGGCAGGCGACCTGCTCGCGGGCCTCGGCCAGGATCTGCGCCAGGGTGCCCTCCGCCGCGGGGAAGTTCGATCCCCACGCGATGCGGCCGGCGCCGTACGCCCCGACCAGGTCCGCCAGGAACTCCGGGGTGCTGGAGGCGCCCTTCGCCGACGCGGCCAGCGCACGGTGGGTGAGTTTGAGGTGCACGCCGGGGAACTCCGCCAGGGTGAAGAGGTCCGCCGCGGCGCGGTAGGGCGGTCCGTCGGACAGGTCGGGCCGCGCGCAGTGGTCGAGCAGCACCCGCACCCGGGGGAAGCGCTCCAGCAGCCCGCGCAGCACGGGCAGGCCCTGGATCGTCATCTGGAGGCACACCGGGATGCCGTGCGCCTCGGCGTAGGCCCAGGCCGGGTGGGAGTCCTCGTGGCCGAGCGCGTCCGACTGGCCGGGCATCGTGGTGCCCGTGGTGAACAGCCGGAAGCCCGACAGACCCTCGCTGTGCCAGTGCCGGATCCGCTCCACCGCGTCCGGCGCGGTCGCGTCCAGGGAGTGGACGCCCACGAACCGGTCGGGGTGCGCCCGGACCGCCTCGGCGACCAGGCGGCTGTCGTGCCCGTAGACGGTGGACGCCTGCACGACGACCGCCTTGGCCACCCCCGCCTCGTCCAGCGCCCGCACCAGGCCGTCGACGTCGACCGGGTGTTCCTGCGACCACGCGGACCGCCGTCCACCGATGGGATCGACCGGATGGCGCACGGTGTCCGGTGAGATGACATGGGTGTGCGTGTCCACGATGTCCATCTGGCCTCCTGGCGACGGCTGGCACGGCGGGCGGTGCGTTCTGGACGGCCCTGACCTGCCCGCGCGGTGATTGGGGGGACGTTAACACGATCGTCAACAATTTCGTACACCTTCGTGAAGATGATTTTGGCGGCGAAGGCGTCGGGTGCATTCGGGTGGAATCGAGGGTATTTCACGGGTTCGCGGAACGGCCGGGCGCCCGTTCGGATCCGGAACGCCCCGCTCGTGCTCCGCCCCGGACCCGGCCCGGGCCCCGGGATCCGCCCGCCCGGCACCGGTCGGCGCACGCGAGAAACGCCCGTGCCGGCAGCGGCACGGGCGTTCCGGTGGGGCCGGTGGCTACGCGTTCAGCTCCGCCAGGGCGCGCAGCGTCGGCAGGTGCTTGTTGGTGACGAGGAGGTCGGTGACACCGCTGTCCGCGAAGGCCGCGAGGCGGTCGGCGAGCCGGGCCGGCGGGCCGACCAGGGAGATCTCGTCGGCGAAGGAGGTGGGGACGGCGTCGATGGACTCGTCCTGGCGGCCCTCCAGGAACAGTTTCTGGACCTGGGCGACCTCCGCCTCGAAGCCCATGCGGGCCATCAGGTCGGCGTGGAAGTTCTTCCCCTTCGCGCCCATGCCGCCGATGTAGAAGCTGATCATCGCCTTGACCTGGAACAGCGCCCCCTCGACGTCGTCGGTGACCCGGGCGTAGACCATGGGCGCGATGCGGAACCCCTCCCGCGCGCCGCGCAGCGACTCCGCGTAGACGCCGGTGCGCTCCGGCGACCAGTACATCGGCAGCCAGCCGTCCGCCACGGCCACCGTCTGCGCGATGTTGCGCGGGCCCTCCGCGCCGAGGAAGACCGGCAGGTGCGGGCGCAGCGGCTTGACGGCCGGCCGCAGCGGCTTGCCGAGCCCGGTGGCGCCGGGACCGTCGTAGGGCAGCGGGTAGTAGTCGCCGGCCAGCTCGACCGGCGCCGCCCCGGCCAGCACCCGGCGCACCACCTCGACGTACTCCCGGGTGGCGGTCAGCGGGCTGCGCGGGAACGGGCGCCCGTACCAGCCCTCCACGACCTGCGGGCCCGACAGGCCGAGGCCCAGGGTGAAGCGGCCGCCGCTGAGGTGGTCAAGAGTCAGCGCGTGCATGGCCGTCGCGGCCGGGCTGCGGGCTGCCATCTGCGTGATGGCGGTGCCCAGTTCGATGGTCGAGGTGTGCGCCGCGATCCAGCTCAGCGGGGTGAAGGCGTCCGAGCCCCACGCCTCCGAGGTCCACACCGAGGCGAAGCCGAGCCGTTCCGCCTCCCGCGCCAGCTCCACGGTGTCCTTCGGCGGGCGGCGGCCCCAGTACCCGACGGCGAGCCCCAGTCTCATCGGCGTTCCCTTCCCTCGCGCTGACTCCGGCGGACGCGCCGCCCGCGCGGCTCCGCCCGGCCCGCCCGGGGGAATTCCCGGACAGGGCACCGGAAGCGGACTCTAAAACGCCTCCCGGTATTCGCGCAATCACCCCGACGGTATTCCGGTGGCCGTTCGATGGAATTCCGAGAGCGGTCCGAAAGTGCGGCGATAGCGGAGCGAAAACGACCGGGTGGACGGCCAGAAAGTCGACTGAGGAACACTGGCTCCACCAGGCAGGACCGGCAAGTTCCGCGATCTCTGCCGGATTTCGCATTCGCCGGACAATGAACGGGAACCGCGCCCGGGAAGGAGCTGTGGACGGTGTCAGGAATATCTCCGCACGGCGTACTCCCCGCAGCGGCGGCAATCCCGCCCGCGGAACCCGGCGGACCGGTCTCCCGACCCGCCGTTCCGGAAGGCCGGGAAACCGCTGACCGGCACGGCGGCGACCCGCGGGACCGCCCCCGGCGCCGCGATCCGGCCGCCCCCCGCTGACCCCCGGCGCCCCCCGGCGCCGGACCACCGCGACCCCCGGCCCGCCACCCGCGGACCGGCGACGAAGGAGAGAGGACCCCAGTGAGCGAGACGACCGTGACCGGCGAGGAGTACCTCGTGGTGGTCAACCACGAGCAGCAGTACTCGATCTGGCGTGCCGACCGCGAGGTGCCGGCCGGCTGGGAGGCCACCGGCTTCGGCAGCGGCAAGGACGCCTGCCTGGCGCACATCGCCGAGGTGTGGACCGACATGCGGCCGATGAGCGTCCGGCTGCGCGACGAGGAGCGGGCCGCCGCGGAAGCGGTGCGCTGACGCCATGACCTCCGACAGCCGAGCCCGTACCGGAAGGCCCGCCGCCGGCGGCGACCTGTCCTACGCCCAGGCCCGCATCTGGTTCCTCGACCAGCTCTCGCCCGGCGGCACCGACTACGTCCTGCCGTACGCGCTGCGGCTGGCCGGTGAGCTGGACGTGGCCGCGATGCGGCACGCGCTGGCCGCCATGGTGGCCCGCCACGCCGTGCTGCGGACCCGGTACCTCTCCGAGGACGGCCGGCCGGTGCAGGTGGTCGACGAGGGCGCCGAGGTGCCGCTGGAGGTGGTCGACCTGCGCTCCCTGGCGCGGGACGAGGCCGACCGGCGCACCACCGGCCTCATCGACGCCCTCTTCGCCCGGCCGTTCGACCTCGCGGTCGACCTGCCGGTGCGGGCCCGGCTGCTGCGGCTGCGCGACGACGAACACGTGCTCGTCCTGACCTTCCACCACATCTGCTTCGACCGCTGGTCGGAGGAGAGGTTCTTCGCCGGCCTCGGCGGGTTCTACCGCGCCCGGATCGAGGGCCGCGCCCACCAGCTGCCCGAACCGGCTCTGACCTACGCGCAGTTCGCCGAGCGGCAGCGCGAACGCGTGGCGTCCGGCGGCTACGAGGAACAGCTCGCCCACTGGGAGAAGGCGCTGGCGGACCTGCCGGACGTCGAACTGCCCGCCGACCGGCCGCGCCCGGCCCGCCGCGACACCAGCGGCGCCTCGTTCACCGTCCGGGTGCCGGAGCCGGCCGCCGGCGACCTGGCGCGCACCGCCCGCCGCTGCGGCGCGACCCCCTACATGGTGCTGCTGGCCGCCCTCGTGGTCGTCATCGGCCGCCAGACCGGGCACACCGACGTGCCGGTGGCCACCGCGGTAGCCGCCCGCACCGAACCGGAACTGGAGGAGGTCCTCGGCCTCTTCGTCAACACCGTCGTCACCCGCACGGTCGCGACCCCCGGGCAGACCTTCCGCGACCTGGTGCGTTCCGTGCGCGACACCTCGCTGGAGGCGCTGGGCAACCAGGACCTGCCGTTCGACCTGGTGGTGGAACGCCTCAGGCCCGGCCGCGACCTGGGGCGCAGCCCGCTGGCGCAGGTGGCCTTCCTCTACGAGGCGGTGGCCGCCACCGACAGCGAACTCGGCGGCCTGCGCGTGAGCACCGTGATGCGCGAGCTGACCGCCACCCGCTTCGACCTGACCGTCAAGACCCGCCGCCTCGCCGACGGCTCGCTCACCGCCGGCTTCGAGTACGCCACCGCCCTCTACGACCGGGACCGCGTCGAGCGGCTGGCCGCCCAGTACCTGCGGGTGCTGGAGCAGGTCACCGCCGACCCGCAGACCCCCGTCGCGGCCCTGCGGCTGCTGGACGGGCCCGCCGAACGCCGGGCCCTGGAGCACTCCCGCGGCCCGGTCACCGGCCGGCCCGCCCACCCCCTGCACGCGCTGGTCGCCGCCCGCGCCGCGGCCGTGCCGGACGCGATCGCCGTGGACGGCCCGGCCGGCCCGGTGCGGTACGCGGCACTGGTGGACCGGGCGCACCGGATCGCCCGGCGGCTGATCGCCGCCGGTGTGCGACCCGGTGAACGCGTCGGCGTCCACCTCGACCGGGACGGCGCGCACGGACCCGACGTGGTCGCGGCCCTGCTGGGCGTGTGGGCGGCCGGCGCGGTCTACCTGCCGGTGGACCCCGCGCAGCCCGCCGCCCGCACCGCCGGCCTGCTGGCGGACGCCGGGGCCCGCGCGGTGCTGACCCGCACCGGGCTGCCCCCGGTGACCGCCCCGGACGGCGCCGGCGTCGTGGCCCTCGACGACCCCGCGCTGGACGCCCTGCCCGCCGGCTCCCCCGGCGTGACGGTGCGCGGCGACGACGTCGCGTACGTCATCTACACCTCCGGCTCCACCGGCCGCCCCAAGGGCGTCGAGGTCACCCACGCCGGAATCCGCAACCGCGTGCTGTGGACCGTGGAGGCCCACGCCTTCACCCACGCCGACCGGGTACTGCAGAAGACCACCCCGACGTTCGACGCCTCCGTCTGGGAACTGGTCGCCCCCCTCGTCGCCGGCGGCACCGTGGTGCTGGCCCCGGCCGGCGCCCAGCGCGACCCGGCGCTGCTGGTGCGGGCCGCGGCCGCGGCCGACGTCACCGTCCTGCAGTTCGTGCCCTCCGTGCTGCGCCAGGCCGCCGAGGAGCCCGCGCTCGGCGACTGCCGCGCCCTGCGGCTGGTGCTGTCGGCGGGCGAACCCCTGCCGGCCGCGCTCGCCGCCGCCGTGGCGGACCGCACCGGCGCGAGCGTCGTCAACACCTACGGGCCGACCGAATGCGCCATCGACGCCACGTTCCACACCTTCGGCCCGGCCGACGGCACCGACCCGGCGGCCACCGTGCCGATCGGCCGGCCGCTGGACAACGCGGTGGCCGTGGTGCTCGACCGGGACGGCCTGGTCGCCCCCGACGGCGTGCCCGGCGAGCTGTACCTGGGCGGCGCCGGCGTGGCCCGCGGCTACCTGGCACGACCGGACCTGACGGCCGAACGCTTCGTGCCCGATCCCTTCGGCACCCCCGGCGGACGCCTCTACCGCACCGGCGACCTGGCCCGCCGCCGGGCCGACGGCACCCTGGAGTTCCTCGGCCGCATCGACGCGCAGGTCAAGATCCGCGGTGTGCGGGTCGAACCCGGCGAGGTCGAGGCCGTGCTGGCCGCGCACCCCGCGGTGGCCGCCGCCGCCGTCGCGGTGCGCCGGGACACGGCCGGCGACGCCCGCCTGGTCGCCTGGGCGGTGCCGGCCCCCGGCGCCGCGTTCGACCCGGACGCGCTGCTGGAACACCTCGGATCGGTGCTGCCCGCGCAGTACGTGCCGTCCGCCCTGGTGGAACTGGCGGACCTGCCGCGCACCACCAGCGGCAAACTGGACCGCAAGGCGCTGCCCGAGCCCGCCGCGCCCCGGCACACCGCCGGATCCGGCAGCCCCCCGGCCACCGACGCGGAACGCACCGTCGCCGCGGTCTGGGCCGACCTGCTGGGCGTGCCGGAGGTCTCCCGCGACGACGACTTCTTCGCCCTCGGCGGCCACTCGCTGCTGGCGGCCCGCGCCGCCGGACGCCTGCGCACCGCCTTCGGCACCGACTTCCCCCTCGCCTGGCTGTTCGAGGCCCCGACCGTCGCCGGCCTGTGCCGCCGCGTCCAGGACGCCGGACCCGCCACCGCCGCGCCCGCCATCGCCCCGGCCGGCCGCGGCGTCCCCCTGCCGCTGTCGGCCGCGCAGGAACGGCTGTGGCTGCACGAGGAACTGGCACCCGGCTCGCCGGACTACCTGGTGCCACTGGCCTGGCGGCTGACCGGCGCCCTGGAGACCGCCGCGCTGCGCGGGGCGCTCGACGCCCTGGTGGCCCGGCACGAGATCCTGCGCACCCGCTACACCGCCGGCCCCGGAGGACCCCGGCAGACCGCCGCCGCCCCCGCGCCGGTGCCGCTGGAGACGCTGGACCTGTCCGGCGCCCCCGACCCGCTGGCCGGCGCCCGCGCCGCACTCGCCGAACGGGCCGCCCGCGGCTTCGACCTGACCGCCGGCGCACCCCTGCGCGCCACCCTGGTGCGGCTGGCCGCCGACGAGCACGTGCTGGCGCTGACGTTCCACCACATCGCGGTCGACGGCTGGTCGCTGGGCCTGATCGGCGCCGAACTCGACCGCCACTACCGGGCGCTGACCGCCGGGGAGCCGGCCGCCACCGCGCCGGACCCCCTCCAGTACGCCGACTTCGCCCAGTGGCACCGCGGCGTCACCGACGCCCCGCGGGCCGCCGCGCACCTGGAGCACTGGACCCGCGAACTGGACGGCGTGCCGGTGCTGGAACTGCCGCTCGACGCGCCGCGCCCCGCGGTGCGCGACGGGGCCGGCGCCGACGCGCTGTTCACCGTGGACGCCGCGACGGCCACCACGCTGCTGGAGTTCGGACGCTCCCGGGGCGCCACGCCGTTCATGGTCTTCCTGACGGTGTGGTCCGCGCTGCTGGGCCGGCTGACCGGCCAGGACGACTTCGCCGTCGGCACCCCGGTGACCGGACGGGAGGCGGCCGGCACCGAAGGGATGCTCGGCAGCTTCGTCAACACCGTGGCCCTGCGCCAGGACCTGGCCGGCGACCCGGACTTCGGCACCCTGCTGGACCGCACCCGCACCGCGCTGCGGGCCGCAGTCGCCCACCAGGACTGCCCGTTCGACCGGGTGGTGGCCGCGCTGCGCGGCGAACGCGACCTGTCGCGCACCCCGGTCTTCCAGACGATGTTCCAGGTCTTCGAGGACAGCGCGGGCGCCCTGCGGCTCGGCCCGCTGGGCGTGACACCGTTCACGGTCGCCCCCGCACCGGCCCTCACCGACCTGTCGCTCGTGCTGCGCGCCCGCCAGGACGGCTCCTGGCAGGGCGAGTTCGAGTACCCGCCGGCCCTGTTCACCGCCGAAACGGTGGAACGCGCCGGCCGGCTGCTGACCCGCCTGATGGCCGGCATCGCCGCCGACCCCGCCCGTCCGCTGTCCGCGCAGCCGCTGCTGGACGACGACGAGGCCCGCTGGGACGGCGACGGGGGCGCCGCGCCCGCCGACCGCCGCCCCCTGCACGAGGTGGTCGCCGCCCAGGTGCGGGCCACCCCCGGCGGCCTCGCCGTCGTCTCCCCGGCCGGCTCGCTCACCTACGCCGAACTCCAGTGCCAGGCCGGTGAACTGGCCGCCCGGCTGCGGGCCGCCGGAGTGCGGCCGGGCCGGGTGGTGGCCAGCGCGATGCCGCGCGACCACCGCCTGGTGGTGGCCTGGCTGGGCATCCTGACGGCCGGCGCGGTCTACCTGCCGGTGGACGCCTCCGACCCGGCGGACCGGCTGGCCGCCCTGCTCGCCGACACCGACGCCGCGGCCCTCGTCACCGTCACCGCCACCGCCGCGGCCCTCCCGGCGGGCGGCCGCCCGGTCCTGGCCCTCGACGACCCGGCCGCCGACCCGGCACCGGTACCGCACCCCCCGGCCGCCGAACCCGCGCACTGCGGGGACCTGGCCTACGTCATCTTCACCTCGGGATCCACCGGCCGGCCCAAGGGCGTCATGGTCGAGCACGGCTCCTACGTCGAGCACTGCCACGTCATGGCCCAGGCCTACCGGCTGCGGCCCGGCGCGGTGTTCGCGCTGCTAGCCTCCGTCTCGTTCGACGCCTCGATGGACCAGATCGCGGCACCCCTGACCGCAGGCGCGGCGGTCGCCGTGCTCGACCCGCGGGCGGTCTCCCCGGACGAGCTCATCGGCCGGCTGTCGCAACTGCGGGTCACCGTCGCCGACGTGACCCCGGTCTACTACCGGGAGATCGCCGAGCGCACCGCGCCCGGTGACGAACGGCTGGCGAGCCTGGAGCTGATGAGCGTCGGCGGCGACGTGGTCACCGTGCGGGACGCGCGGCGCTGGGCGGCGACCGGACTGCCGGGCGCCTTCGGCTGCACCTACGGCCCCACCGAGGCCACCATCGCCTGCACCTTCCACAAGGTGCGCCCAGGCGAGGCGGCCGACCGCCCCGAGGACGCCGGCCTGCCGATCGGCCGCCCGCTGGCCGGCACCGCCGCCCGGGTCCTGGACGCCCGGATGCTGCCGGTGCCCGCCGGGGTCGCCGGTGAACTGTTCATCGGCGGCCGCCGGGTGGCCCGCGGCTACCTCGGCCGCCCGGACCTGACCGCCGAACGCTTCGTGCCCGACCCGCTCGGCCCGCCCGGCGCACGGCTGTACCGCACCGGCGACGTGGTGCGCCGCCGGGCCGACGGCGTCATCGAGTTCGTCGGCCGCACCGACCGCCAGGTCAAGATCCGCGGCTACCGCGTCGAACCCGGCGAGATCGAGGCCGTCCTGGCCGTGCACCCCGCCGTCGGCGACGCCGTCGTCGAGGCCCGCGAGATCCGCGCCGGGGACCGGCAGCTGGTCGCCTACGTGGTGCCGGCCGCCGGGCAGGAGCCCGACGCCAGGGACCTGCGCGAACACCTGCGGTCCCGGCTCGCGGCCCACCTGGTGCCCGGGTACTTCGTCACCCTGGCCGCCCTCCCCGTCACCCGCAACGGCAAGGTCGACCGCAAGGCGCTCCCCGCGCCCGACCCGTCGGCCGCCACCGCCGCCCGCGAGAGCGTGCCACCGCGCGACGGGCTGGAGGAGGCCCTGTGCGGCATGTGGCAGCAGGTCCTGGGGATCGAGGGGATCGGCGTCCACGACGACTTCTTCCTCGACCTCGGCGGCCACTCCCTGCTGGCCACCCGGCTGCTGCTGCTCATCGACGAGGGCTTCGGGGTCCGCCCCACCCTGCGCCAGCTGTTCGAACACACCACCGTCGCCGCGCAGTCGGTGCTGGTGCGCGACGCGGTCGAGGCCGCGGTCGCCGCACTCGGCGACGACGAGATCGAAGCGCTGCTCACCCTGGAGGAGGGATCGGCATGACCGATCAGATCACCACCGACCGGTCCGCCGTTCCCCCGGCCCCGGACCGTGCCGCCCTCGTGCGGCTGCTGACCGCCCGCCGGCTGGCCGCCGCCGCCCCCGCGGGCCGGACCACCGCCCCGGCCGCCCCCGCGGGCGTGCCGCTGCTGCCCCGCGACGCGGACCTGCCGCTGTCCGCCGGCCAGTACCGCCTGTGGCTGCTGGAGCAGCTCGGCGCGGGCGGCGCCGCCTACCTGGTCCCCGTCGGCCTGCGGATCCCCGGCGCGCTCGACGTGAACGCGCTGGAGCGGGCCCTGACCGCGATCCACACCCGCCACGAGGTGCTGCGCACCCGCTACGGCACCCGCGGCAACGACCCGGTGCAGACCACCGACGCCCCCGGACACCTCCCGCTGCGCCGCGCCCGCCTGGCGGACCTGACCGCCGGGGAACGCCGCACCGAGCTGGACCGGCTGATCGCCGAGGAGGGCTCCACCGCCTTCGACCTGGCCGCCGACCACCCGGTGCGCGCCCTGCTGGCGGACCTGGGCGGCGACGGGCACCTGCTGCTGCTGACGTTCCACCACATCGCCTTCGACGGCTGGTCCGGCGACGTGCTGGTGCGCGAACTGACCGCGCTGTACGAGGCGTTCAGCACCGGTGGCGCCGACCCGCTGCCGCCGCTCACCGCGCAGTACGCCGACCTGGCCGCCTGGCAGGCCGGCCGGCTGGAGGGCGCCGAAGGGCGGCAACAACTCGACTACTGGCGCAGCCAGTTGTCGGGCCTGGCGCCGCTGGCGCTGCCGGTGGACCGGCCGCACCCGCCGGAGTGGGACGCGGACGGCGCCGTCGTCGACCTCGACCTGCCCGCGGCGCTCGGCACCGCGCTGACCGCCCTGGGCCGCGAGCACGGCGCCACCCCGTTCATGACGGTGCTCGCCGCCCTGCACGCCCTGCTGGCCCGCGTCTCCGGGCAGGACGACACCGCCGTCGGCACCCCGGTCGCCGGCCGCACCCACCCGCAGTCCGAGGCGCTCATCGGCTTCTTCGCCAACACCCTGGTGCTGCGCGCCGACACCTCCGACGACCCGGCCTTCACCACCCTGCTGGAGCGGGTGCGCGAGAGCGCGCTCAACGCCTACTCCCACCAGGACGTGCCCTTCGACCGGCTGGTCACCGAACTGCGGCCCGGCCGCGACCTCTCGCGCAACCCGCTCTTCCAGGTCAGCCTCACCGTGGACGCCGCCCCCGCCGCCGGCCGGGGCGCCGCCGCCTTCACCCCGCTGCACATCGGCTGGGCCCCCGCCAAGTTCGACCTGGCGATCGCCCTGCAGGAACGCCCCGACGGCTCGTTCGCCGGCCAGCTCGGCTACCCCACCGCGCTGTTCGACCGCTCCAGCGCCGAACGCGTCGCCGGCCAGTTCGTGCAGCTGCTGCACGGCGCCCTCGCCGACCCGCACCGCCGCATCGGCGAACTCGACCTGCGCGACGCGACCGAGCGGGCCCTGCCGCCGGCCCCCGCCGCCGTGCCCGCCCCCGCCGCCCCGGCCACCGTCGCCGACCGGATCGCCGCCCACGCCGCCGCCCGCCCGCGGGCCGTCGCGGTCACCGCGCCGGACGCCGGCCTCAGCTACGCGGACCTCGACGCCGCCGCCAACCGGCTGGCCCGGGAACTGCGGTCGCTGGGCGCCGGCCCCGGCACCCTGGTCGGCGTGAGCATGCCGCGGTCCGCCGCGCTGGTCACCACACTGCTGGGGGTGATGCGCTCCGGCGCCGCCTACCTGCCGCTCGACCCCGACCAGCCCGCCGACCGGCTGGCTTTCATGGCCGAGGACGCCGGACTGCGGATCCTGCTGACCGCCGGCCCCGGACCGCAGCGGGTGCCGGAGTGCGTCACCCACACCCTCGCCGTGGACGACCCCGCCACCGCCGCCCGCATCGCCGCCCGCCCCGCCACCGCCCCCGCCGGCGGCGCGGGCCCCGACGACCTGGCCTACGTCATCTACACCTCCGGTTCGACCGGACGCCCCAAGGGCTGCATGCTCGACCACCGCAACGTCGCACGGCTGCTGACCGTCACCGAGGACCGCTTCGGCTTCGGCCCCGACGACGTGTGGAGCCTCTTCCACTCCTACGCCTTCGACTTCTCCGTGTGGGAGATCTGGGGTGCCCTCGCGCACGGCGGCCGGCTCGTCGTGGTGCCGTTCGCCGTCTCCCGCTCCCCGCAGGAGACCCTGGAACTGCTGGCCCGCGAACGGGTCACCGTGCTCAACCAGACCCCGTCGGCCTTCTCCGGCCTGGCCTCCGCGGCCCTCGCCGACCGGGCCACCGCCGGCCGGCTCGCGCTGCGCACCGTCGTCTTCGGCGGCGAGGCGCTCGACCCGCGGGCCCTGCTGCCCTGGTTCACCGCGTTCGGCGACGCGACGCCCGAGATGGTCAACATGTACGGCATCACCGAGACCACGGTGCACGTCACGCACCGCCGGGTCACCGCAGGCGACGCCGGACGCGCCGGCGACCGCAGCCCGATCGGCGTCCCCGTCGGCGACCTGACCCTGCACCTGCTGGACGGCGCGATGAACCCGGTGCCCGCCGGGGTGCCCGGCGAACTGTACGTCGGCGGCGCCGGCGTGGCCCGCGGCTACCTGGGCCGGCCCGACCTGACCGCGCAGCGGTTCGTGCCCGACCCGTTCGCCACCGCGCCCGGCGCCCGGATGTACCGCTCCGGCGACCGGGCCCGCCGCACCCCCGACGGGGAACTCCAGTTCCTCGGCCGCCTCGACGACCAGGTCAAGATCCGCGGCTTCCGCATCGAGACCGGCGAGATCGAGAGCGCCCTGCTGGCCCACCCGGCGGTCGCGGCGGCCGTGGTGGCCGCGGTGCCCTCCGCCTCCGGCGACGCCCGGCTGGTCGGCTACGTGGTGCCGGCCCCCGGCGCCGCGCTGGACGTGGCGGGCCTGCGGGCGGCGCTCGCGCGGCGGCTGCCCGCGTACATGGTGCCGGCGGCGTTCGTCCCCCTGGACGCGATCCCGCTGACCGTCAACGGCAAGGCCGACCGCCGTGCGCTGCCCGCCCCCGACAGCGCCCGGCTGGCCACCGGCCGCGACCACGTGCCGCCGCGCACCGCCGCCGAGACCGCGGTCGCCGCCGTCTGGGCCGACGTGCTGGAACTGCCCGAGGTCGGCGCCCTCGACGGCTTCTTCGACCTCGGCGGCGACTCCATCCGCGCGGTCCGGGTGGTCGGCCGGCTGCGCGACCTCGGCTACGACGTCACCGTGCAGGACCTCTTCCGCCGGCAGACCGTCGAGACGCTGGCCGCGCCCTTCACCGACGGCGCCACCACCGTGCGGCCCCGCACGGCACGCGAACCGTTCGCCCTGCTCGCCGCGCAGGACCGGCAGGACCTGCCGGACGGCGTCGAGGACGCCTACCCGATGTCCGAGGCGCAGGCCGGCATGGTCTTCGAACTCCTCGCCGACACCGAACGCTCGCTCTACCACAACGTCACCGGCTACGCGGTGCGCGACGAGGGCCCGTTCGACGCGCCGGCACTGCGCGCCGCCGTCGACGCCGTCACCGCCCGCCACGAGGTGCTGCGCACCTCCTTCGACCTCGGCCGCTCCGAACCCGTCCAGTGCGTGCACGCCCCCGGCACGGTGACCGTCCCCATCAGCCACCAGGACGTGCGCCATCTCGGCGAACCGGCCCGCGAGGCCGCGCTCGCACGGGCCATCGCCGACGAACGCGCCGAGCCGCTCGACCTGTCCGGCGGCCCTCTCTGGCGGCTGCGGGCGGTCCTGGAGACCGACCGCCGCTGGCGGCTGCTGTTCGTGGAGAACCACGCCATCCTCGACGGCTGGAGCCACAACTCCCTGCTCATCGAACTCCTCGGCCACTACCGCGCGTTCCGCTCCGGCACCGCCCCGGCCGCCGAACCCGCGCCCGCCGTGCGGTTCGCCGACTTCGTGGCGCTGGAACGCGAGACCGTCGCCGACCGCCGGCACAAGGACTTCTGGGCCGAACGCGTCGGCGAGCGCGAGGCGTTCGCCCTGCCCGGCCCGTGGGCCGCCGCCGACGGCGACCCCGGCGACGGCTACGAACTGCGCGTCGACTTCACCGACTCGCTGCCCGCCCTCCAGGAACTGGGCCGCAGCGCCGGCGGATCGCTCAAGAGCGTGCTGCTCGCCGCCCACGTCACCGTCCTGGGCCTGCTCACCGACCAGCGGCGCTTCCTCAGCGGCCTGGTGTGCAACGGCCGCCTGGAGGAGACCGACGGCGACCGGGCTCTCGGCATGCACCTCAACGTCGTGCCGTTCACCGCCCCCGAACCCACCGGCACCTGGCGGGAACTGGTCGCCGCCGTCTTCGCCGAGGAGGTGGCGCTGCTGCCGCACCGCCGCTACCCGATGGGCGCCCTGCGCCGCGAGTCCGGCATCCGGCTGCCCGCCCTGGAGGTGATGTTCAACTACCTCAACTTCCACGTCCTGGACGAGGACCTGGTCGACAGCGACGCCAGCGTCGACGACAGCCCCAACGAGTTCCCGCTCGCCGTCAGCACCGAATGGGGCCGGATCGTGCTGACGATCGACGGCCGCACGGTGCGCCGTGAACGCGGCGAACTCGTCGCCCGCCTCTACACCCGGGTCCTGGCCGCCATGGCCGCCGACCCGCAGGCCCTCGTCTCCTCCCTGGACCTGCCCGCCGGCGAACGCGCCCGGGTGCTCACCGCGCCCCCGCTGATGGGCGGCACCCCGCAGCCGTACCGCTCGCTGCCCGGCGTCATCGGCGACATGATCGCCGCGCACCCCGGCCGGGTCGCCGTCGAGTACGGCGACCAGCGGCTCACCTACCGCGAACTCGGCCTGCGGGCCGCGGAGATGACGGTCCGGCTCAACGCCCTGGGCATCCGGCGCGGCGACCGGGTCGCCACCCTGCTGCCCCGCGGCATCGAGCAGGTCACCGCCATCCTGGCCATCACCCGCGTCGGCGCCGCCGTCGTACCCCTCGACCCCGCCCACCCGGTGGAACGCCTGCGGTACGTCCTGGAGGACTCCGCCGCGGTCGCCGCGGTCGCCGCCCCACAGGACGCCGCCCGCGCCGGGATGCCGGCCGACCGGGTCGTCGCAACCCACGGCACCGCCGGCCCGGACGGCGCCACCGACCTGTCCGGCGAACTCCTGCCGGACGAACTCGCCTACGTCATCTACACCTCCGGCTCCACCGGCCGCCCCAAGGGCGTGATGAGCGAACACCGGGGCGTCGCCAACCTGGTCGACTCGCACGCCGACCTCCTCGGCGTCCGGCCCGGCGACCGCTTCCTCCAGTTCTGCGCCCCGGTCTTCGACGTCTCCCTGCTGGAGACCCTCACCGCCCTGGGCACCGGTGCCACCCTGGTGACCGCGCCCGCCGCCGACCTGATGCCCGGCGCCCCCCTCCAGACGCTGCTGGAGACCGCCCGCGTCGACCACCTGGTCACCATCCCCTCCGCGCTCGCCCTGCTGGAACCGCGCCCCGGGGGACCGCGCACCGTCAGCGTCATCGGGGAGGAGTGCCCGCGCACCCTGTCCGACCGCTGGGGCGCGGTGTGCGCGTTCCACAACCTGTACGGGCCCACCGAGTACACCGTGGTGACCTCCGGCGAACGCGTCACCGGGCGGCCCACCATCGGCCTGCCGGTGCCCGCCACCCGGGCCCTGGTGCTCGACGCGGCCCTGCGCCCGGTGGCAGCCGGCGTCACCGGGGAACTGTGCGTCGGCGGCGAGGGCGTCGCCCGCGGCTACCTCGGCCGCCCCGACCTGACCGCGGAACGCTTCGTGCCCGACCCCTACGGCCCGCCCGGCTCCCGCATGTACCGCACCGGCGACCGGGTGCGGGTGCTGCCCGACGGCCGCCTGGACTACCAGGGCCGGCAGGACTTCCAGGTCAAGATCCGCGGCTTCCGCATCGAACTCGGCGAGATCGAGGCGGTGCTCCAGCAGCACCCCGGACTGCGCCACGCGGTCGCCGTCGTACGCCACGACACCGGCGACCCGCGCATCGTCGCCTATCTCACCCCGGCCGGCGACACCGCGCCCGGCCAGGACGAACTGATCACCTTCCTCCAGCGGCACGTGCCCGGCTACATGGTGCCCGCGCACTTCGTCGTCATGGACGAGCTGCCCCGCACCGGCTCCGGCAAGGTCGACCGCAAGGCCCTGCCCGCCCCCGACGCCCGCTCCGGCCGCACCGGACGCGCCCCCGTCCCGCCGCGCACCCCGCTGGAGCGGGCCGTCGCCCAGGTGTGGGCGCAGGTGCTGGGCCTGCCCGAAGTGGGCGTCGAGGACGACTTCTTCCTCATCGGCGGCCACTCCCTGCTGGCCATGCGCGCCGCCGCCCGGCTCGCCGAGGTCACCGGCGGCACCGTCGGCGTACGGGAGATGACCCGGCACCGCACGGTCGCCGCCCTCGCCGCCGCCGTCGGCGCCGGGAACACCGGCGCGAACGCCGCGGACGGTCCGCAGGCACCGGTCCCACTGGGCGACGGCCCCGGACGCACCGTCTTCGCCGTGCACCCCGGCGGCGGCAGCGTCCACTGGTACCGCCACCTCGCCGGCCAACTCGGCCTGCCCTTCGCCGCGTTCGAACACCCCGCGCTCACCGACCCCGCCCGCGCGGCGGCCACCGTCGACGAACTCGCCGGCCGGTACCTGGACGGCATCCGCGCCGCCCAGCCCGCCGGCCCCTACCGGGTCTTCGGCTGGTGCGCCGGCGGACCCATCGCCTGGGAGATCGCCCGCCGCATCGCCGACGCCGGCGACCAGGTGCACCTGGTGCTGCTCGACCCGGTCGCCGACAGCCGCGACGACGACCCGCCGCTCGACGACCTCACCGCCTTCGACGCCGCCGAGAGCGTCCTGGCGCGGCTGCGGGAGACCACCGACCCCGCCGAGGCCGCCGAACTGCGGCGCCGCGCCGTGCCGTTGCTGCTGGACATCATCGACGACGGCGGGCTCGTCGTCACCGAGGAGACCGTCGGCGACGGCTACCTGGAACGGGTGCGGATCTGGCGCGACCTGCGCGCCGCCACCCTCGGCCACCGCTACCGCAAGGCCGGCCTGACGCTCGACCTGATCGCCGGCGACGAACTCGCCCAGGCCGAGCACACCGCGATCGGCACCCTCGGCTTCCCGCTCTACCTGCGCCGCTGGGAGGCCCTGGCCGCCGGCGGGCTGCACGTCCACCGGGTCCCCGGCAGCCACCTGGGCGTCCTCGGCCCGCGACTCGTCCACCACCTGGCAGGGGCCGTCGCCGCCCTGTGGCCCACCGAGAAGGAGAACTGACCATGACCATGGCCACACACGACTTCACCCGCTCGTGGACCACCGGCCGCACCCGGCGCGACCTGCTGTCCCTGCGCGACCTGACCGACGCGCAGGTGCGGCACATCGTGCGCCGCGGCGTCGCCCTCGCCGACGGCGGCTGCGCCGACCCGGCCGTCGCCGGCGCCGTGGTGGGCGTCTACTTCCGCAAGACCTCCACCCGCACCCGCACCTCCTTCTGCGCCGGCGCCCTGCGGCTGGGCGCCCGCATCGTCCAGTACGGCCCCACCGACCTCCAGGAGAACACCGGCGAGACCCCCGAGGACACCGCCGCGGTGCTCTCCGGCATGCTCGACTGCCTGGTCGCCCGCACCTCCGGCACCGACGCCGAACTGCGCACCCTCGCCTCTCACCCCGGCATGGGCGTCGTCAACGCCATGAGCGAGACCGAGCACCCCACCCAGGGCCTGGCCGACTGCACCATGCTCGCCCGCCGCTTCGGCACCCTGGAGGGCCTGCGGGTCCTGTACTGCGGCGAGGGCAACAGCACCGCCTCCGCCCTCGCCCTCAGCCTCAGCCGCTTCCCCGGCGCCGTACTGGAACTGCGCACCCCCTGCGGCTACGGCCTCGACCCGGTCGTCCTCGCCGAGGCCCAGGCGCACGCCGCGTTCAACGGCGGCAGCGTCACCGAGGAGCACGACCTGCACGACGTGCCCAGGGCCGACGTCGTCTACACCGCCCGATGGCAGACCACCGGATCCTGCAAGCCCGACCCCCGGTGGCGGCGGGACTTCGAACCCTTCCGGGTCGACACCCGGGTGCTGGAGCGGTCCGGCGCCACCGTCTTCCTGCACGACCTGCCCGCCCACCGCGGCGAGGAGGTCACCGCCGACGTCCTCGACGGCCCGCTGTCCCTGGCGTTCCCCCAGGCGCACAACAAGCTGTTCGGCGCCATGGCCGCCCTCGAATGGAGCCTCGGCGGGGGTGACGAGCTGTGACCGCGCCCGTCCAGGAGGCCCCCGCGCCGCCCGGCGCCGGACGCCCCCCGCTGCGCCGCAACACCGACTACCGCATGCTCTGGTCGGGCTCCGCGGTCTCCGCGCTCGGCAGCAGCATCACCGCCTTCGCCTACCCCCTGCTGGTACTCACCGCCACCGGCTCGCCCGCCCAGGCCGGACTCGTCGGCTTCGTGACCACCGCGCCCAACCTGATGCTGCCGCTGCACGCCGGCGTCCTCGTCGACCGCCTCAACCGCAAGCACCTGCTGCTGGCCTGCGACGCCGTGCGCGGCGTCGGCCTCGCCAGCGTCGCCGCCGCCCTGCTGCTCGGCCACTTCATGCTCTGGCACATCCTGCTGGTCTGCCTCGTCGAGGGCGCCTGCACGGTCCTGGCCGGCATCGCCGGCCAGGCCGCGGTGCGCAACGTGGTGCGGCCCGACGACCTCGACGTGGCGTTCGCCCGCAGCGAGGCCCGCGACCGGGCGGCCATGGTCTTCGGCAAACCGCTCGGCGGCCTGCTCCTGGGCATCGGCCGCGGCCTGCCGTTCGTCGCCGACGCCGTCAGCTACCTGGTCTCCTTCGTCGCCATCGCCCTCATCCGCGCGCCCTTCCGGGTCCCCGCCCCCCAGGGCACCCCGCAGCCCCGGGCGAAGGCGTCCACCGAGATCCGCGAAGGCGTCGGCTGGCTGCTCAAACAGCCGTTCGTGCGGGTCGCCACCTTCCTGGTGGCCGGCAGCAACCTGCTCTTCCAGATCGTCTTCCTCGCCGTCATCGTCCTGCTGCACGACGCGCACGCATCCGGCACCGCCATCGGCTACGTGCTGGCCGCCGCCGGCGTCGGCGGCGCCCTCGGCTCGCTCGCCGCCACCCGCGTCCGCCGCAGCCTCTCGCTGGCCGCCGTCGTCATCGGCTCCAACTGGCTGTGGGCGCTGATCGTGCCGCTGCTCGCGGTGTCCCGCTCACCGCTGGCCATCGGCTGCGCGCTGGCCGCCCTCGCCTTCGTCGGCCCCGCCTGGAACGTCGCCGTCGAGGTATACCGCCTCGGCATCACCCCCGACCGCCTCCAGGGCCGGGTCTCCGCCGCCGTGATGCTCGTCGCCTTCGGCGCCCTGCCGCTCGGCTCGCTCGCCGGCGGCCTGCTGCTGGACAACCTCTCCGCCCGCACCACCGTCGCCGTCAGCGCCGCCGCCATGGTGCTGCTGGCCCTGGCCGCCACCGCCAGCCGCGCGGTGCGCTCCGTCCCCCGCCCGGCCCGCCGCACCCCCGGCGCCGACACCCCGCAGGACGGTGCCGCATGACCACGCCGATCCCGTCCCACCCCACCACCACCGAGGAGCACACCATGACCGAGCCCGCCACCGACGGTGTTGCCGTCATCGGGCTCGCCGGGCGATTCCCCGGCGCCGAGGACATCGCCGCGTTCTGGTCGAACCTGGTGGCCGTCAAGGACTGCGTGACCCGCTTCACCGACGCCGAACTCCTCGACCGCGGCGTACCCGCCGACGACCTCGCCGACCCCGCCTACGTCAAGGCCGCGCCGCTGGTGCCGCTCATGGAGTGGTTCGACGCGCCGCTGTTCGGCATGAGCGAACGCGAGGCCCAGGCCCGCGACCCGCAGCAGCGCCTGTTCCTGGAGACCGTCAACTCCGCCCTGGAGAACGCCGGCTGCGACCCCTCCGACCCGGCCCGGCGGGTCGGCGTCTACGGCGGCGGCGCCACCAACCGCTACGCCGACCTCAACGTGCGGCGCAACGCCAACGCCGTGCGCACCTACGGCGAGGTCGGCATCCAGACCACCAACCACACCGACTACATCACCACCCTCGCCTCCTACAAGCTGGGCCTCGACGGCCCCGCCATGTCCATCGCCACCGCCTGCTCCACCTCGCTGGTCGCCGTCCACCTCGCCTGCCAGGCCATCGCCGGCGGTGAGTGCGACGTGGCCGTGGCCGGCGGCGTCGAGGTCGAGATGCCCTACGGCCTCGGCTACCGCCACGTGCCCGGCGGCATCTACTCCGACGACGGCCTGTGCCGCTCCTACGACGCCTCCGCCGGCGGCACCACCTTCGGCAGCGGTGTCGGCGCCGTCGTCCTCAAACGCCTCGCCGACGCCGTCGCCGACGGCGACACCGTGCTGGCCGTGCTGCGCGGCTCCGCCATCGGCAACGACGGCTCCCGCAAGGCCGGGTTCACCGCGCCCAGCGTCGCCGGACAGACCGACACCATCGCCGAGGCGCTCGCCATGTCCGGGATGGACCCGGCCACCATCGGCTACGTCGAGGGCCACGGCACCGCCACCCAGCTCGGCGACCCCATCGAGGTCGAGGCGCTCACCGCCGCGTTCCGCCGCTTCACCGACGCCACCGGCACCTGCGTGCTCGGCTCGGTCAAGTCCAACATCGGCCACCTCGGCCCCGCCGCCGGCATCGCCGGCCTGATCAAGGCCGTCCTCGCGGTGCGCACCGGCGTCATCCCCGGCACCGTGCACTACCGCTCGCCCAACCCGCGCATCGACTTCGCCAGCACCCCGTTCACCGTGCACGGCGAGACCCTGCCGTGGCCCGAGGCCGGCCACCCGCGCCGCGCCGCCGTCAGCTCCTTCGGCATCGGCGGCACCAACGCGCACATCGTGCTGGAACAGGCCCCCGTCCCCGCCCCGGCCGCCCCCGCCGGCGGCGGCCCGGTCCTCATCACCCTGTCCGGCCGCACCCCGCAGGCCCTCGCGGCCGGCGCGGAACGCCTCGCCGGCCACCTCGCCGACGCCGGCGACCCGCTGCCGGACGTCGCCCACACCCTGCTGGCCGGCCGCCGCCCGCTGCCGCACCGTGCCGCCTTCACCGCCGACGGCCCCGAGGACGCCATCGCCCGCCTCACCGCCGTCGCCGACACCGCCGACGGCCGCCCGGTGCGCACCGAGCGGCCCGTGGCGTTCGTCTTCCCCGGCCAGGGTTCCCAGTACCCCGGCATGGCCGCCGCCCTCCACCGCGACCAGCCGGCCTTCCGCGACGCCCTGGACGAGTGCCTGGCGATCCTGCGCGAACACCTCGACGCCGACCTGCGCACCCTGCTGCTGGAGGCCGACCCGTCCGACGCCGCGGCCGAGGAGACACTGCGCCGCACCGAGATCGCCCAGCCCGCGCTGTTCGCCGTCGAATGGGCGATGACCCGCATGCTGGACGCGTTCGGCGTCACCCCCTCCGCGGTGCTGGGCCACAGCGTCGGCGAACTCGTCGCCGCCACCGTCTCGGGCCGCTTCACCCTGGAGGACGCCCTCGCGCTCATCGCCCGCCGCGGCCGCCTGGTGCAGGCCACCGAACCCGGCGCGATGATCGCCGTACCGCTGGCCGCCGACGAACTGCGCCCCTGGCTGACCGAGACGGAACTCGCCGTCGTCAACGGCCCCGAGTCCTGCGTGCTGTCCGGCACCGAGGAGGCCGTCTCCCGCGTGGAGACCGCGCTCGGCGCCCTCGGCCACCGCTGCACCCGGCTGCGCACCTCGCACGCCTTCCACTCCCGCCTCGTCGAACCCGCCGCCGACGCCCTGCGCGAGGCGGTCGCCGCCCTGCCGGCCGGTGAACTCGCCGTACCGCTGGTCGCCAACACCACCGGCACCTGGATGACCGCCGAGGAGGCCGCCGACCCCGCCTACTGGGCCCGGCAACTGCGCGGCACCGTCCGTTTCCACGACGGGGTGCTGACCCTCCTAGAGGACGCCGGCACGCTGCTGCTGGAGGTCGGACCCGGCCAGGCCCTCACCGCCCAGCTGCGCCGCCTGCCGCAGGTGCGCGGGGACGCCCGCACCGTGCTGCCGCTCGCCCCGCGCCGCGGCAAGGACGACGGCGCCGCCCGCGTGCTGCTCGACGCGCTCGGCGGACTGTGGCAGGCCGGCGCCGCCCTCGACCGGCACGCCCTGGACGAGGCGGTGTTCCCCGGCGCCCGCACGGTCGCCCTGCCCGAGTACCCCTACCAGCGCAAGCGCTACTGGATCGACCCCGACCCGCAGCCCGCCGCCGCCCCGCCCGCCCCGGCCACCGGTGGCGGCGCGCGGGACGACCGGCTCACCGTGCCCGGATGGACGCTGACCGCCCCCGCCGCCCCCGCCGGCCACGACCCGGCCGGCCGCGACTGGCTGCTGCTCGGCGGCGACTGCCCCGAGGCCGCCGCCCTCACCACCGCGCTGCGCGGCCGCGGCGCCCCCGTCACCACCGGTGCCCTGACCACCGCCGACGGCACCGCCACCGCGCCCGACGCCCTGCGCGCCCTGCTGACCGGCGCGGCCGGCCCGGGGGAGCGCCCGCTGGAGGTCGTCGCCTGCTGGCTGCGGCAGCCCGCCGACGGTGACCCGCCGGCCCTCGCCGACGCCTGGCAGCGCGGCGACTTCACCGCCCTGATCGACCTGGTCCGCGCCATCGGCGACACCCTGCCCGGCCGCCCCGTCCGGCTCACCGCGCTGGGCCGCGGTATCTGGGACGTCTCCGGCGAGGACGCGCTCGTCCCGCTGCGCGCCACCGTCACCGGTCTGCTGGCCGCGGCCGGCAAGGAGTCCGAGACGCTCACCACCCGCGTCGTCGACGCCGCCCCCGGTGTGCCGCAGGCCGCGCTGCTGGCCGAACTGGCCACCGGGGACGGCGAGGAGCGGGTCGCCCTGCGCGGCACCCGCCGCTGGCGCCCGGCGCCCGTCGCCGTCACCGAACCACCCACCGCCCCCTTCGCCGCCCTCGTCCGGCCCGGCGGCACCTACCTGGTCACCGGCGGTCTCGGCGCCCTCGGCCTGGTCGCCGCCCGCGAACTCGCCGCGGCCGCCCCCGTCCGGCTCGCCCTGCTGGGCCGCCGCGGCCTGCCGCCGCGCGGCACCTGGGACGCGCTGCTCGCCGACCCGGCGACCCCGGCCGGCACCCTGGAGACGCTGCGGGCGGTGCTGGAGCTGGAGTCCTCCGGCTCCGCGGTGCTGCCGCTCGCCGCCGACGTGGCCGACCGCGCCTCGCTGACCGCCGCCGTGGAGGCCACCCGGTCCGCCTTCGGCCCGGTCAACGGCGTCGTGCACTCCGCGGGCGTGGCCGGCGGCGGCATCCTCGCCCTCAAGGACCCGGCGACCGCCCGAGGCGTCCTGGCCCCGAAGGTCACCGGCACCCTGCTGCTCGACGAACTGTGCCCCGGCACCGACTTCTTCGTGCTGTTCTCCTCGGTCGCCTCCGTCACCGGCGAGTTCGGCCTGTCGGACTACGCCGCCGCCAACGCCTTCCTCGACGCGTTCGCCCACCAGCGCGCCCGGCGCGGCCGCACCCTGGCCGTCAACTGGCCGTCGTGGGCCGAGGCCGGCATGGCCGTGGACAACGCCGGCTCCGCCTCCGGCGCCTTCCGCGCCCTCCAGTCCGGCCGCCCCGGTGCCGCCCGCGGCACCGCACCTTCCACCGCCCGCATCCACCCGCTGCTGCACACCCGCGCCGAACTCCCGGAGGGGGCGGTGGAGTTCACCAGCGTCCTCGACCCGGCGATGTGGCCGCTGGACGAGCACCGCATCGGCGGCGCCGCCGTGCTGCCCGGCACCGCCTACGTCGAGATCGCCCGGGCCGCCGCCCTCGCCGCCCGCCCCGGCGCGACCGGGCCGGTGGAGGTCGGCGACCTGATGTTCACCACGCCCGTCGTGGTGGCCGCAACCCGTGAGATCCGGGTCCGCCTCACCCCCGAGGGTGACGGCTGGCGCTTCGAGGTGACGACCGCGGGGGAGAACGGCACCCCGCCCACCGTGCACGCCTCGGGCACCACCCGCACCGTCACCACCGCCCGCCCCGCCCCGGTCGACCTCGCCGCCCTGCGCGAGCGCTGCCAGGACCCGGCCGCCACGCCCGCCTACGACGCCAGCGAGGGCCTGGTCACCGGCGGTCCCCGCTGGCGCAACGTCACCGCCGTCCACGCGGGCCCGGACGGCGAGGACCTGGTCGACGTCACCCTGCCCGACGGGTACGCCGCCGACCTCACCGACTACGTGCTGCACCCGGCGCTCCTCGACGGCGGCACCGCCTTCGCGGTGCGCACCGGCGACACCCGCGCGCTGCCCTTCCACTACCGCTCGGCCGTCGTCCACGCCGCGCTGCCGGCCCGCTTCCACGCGCACGTCCGCCCGGCCGGCGGCGGACGCCGGATGCTCGTGCGGGACATCACGCTGATCGCGCCGGACGGCCAGGTGCTGGTGGAGATCACCGGCTTCGGCATGCGGGTGGTGGACGCCGCCCTCGTGCGGTCCGCCACCGCCCAGGCCGCCGCCGGCCCGCCCGCCGCCGCCCCGGCCCCGGCGCCCGCCGCCCCGGCCCGCCCGGCACCGGTGGTCGAGAACGCCCTGACCACCGCCGAGGGCGCCCGCATCCTGCGCGCCCTGATGGGCACCGACCTCGGCCCGCAGGTCGTCGTCACCACGGAGGGCCTGTCCGCCAAGCTCGCCCGCGCCTCCGCCGTGACCGCGGCCCGCATCGCCGGAACCCCCCGCCGCCCCCGCCCCGCCCCGGCCCCCGCGCCGGTCCCGGTCCCGGTCCCGGTCCCGGTCCCGGTCGCTCCGGTCGTCCCCGTGCCGGTTCCGGTTGCGGTCGCGCCCGGCCATCTCGATGTGTTGTTGGGTCTGTGGCGTGAGGTGCTGGGTGATGACGTGCAGGTCGGTGACGATTTCTTCGACGCCGGTGGTGACAGTCTGATCGCGGTGCAGTTGATCGGGCGGATCCGGGCGAGGTTGGGTGTGCGGTTGCCGATCTCGGCGCTGTTCGACCACCCGACGGTGACGGAGCTGGCGGCTCTGGTGGACGCGGAGGGCGGCGTGGCCCCGGCGGTCTCCACCGCCCCGGCCGCCGCCCCGGCCCCCGCGCCGGTCCCGGTCCCGGTCGCTCCGGTCGTCCCCGTGCCGGTTCCGGTTGCGGTCGCGTCCGGCCATCTCGATGTGTTGTTGGGTCTGTGGCGTGAGGTGCTGGGTGATGACGTGCAGGTCGGTGACGATTTCTTCGACGCCGGCGGCGACAGCCTGATCGCCGTCCAGCTCATCGGCAGGATCCGGGCCCGGCTCGGCGTTAACCTGCCCATCTCGGCGCTGTTCGACCACCCGACGGTGACGGAGCTGGCGGCTCTGGTGGACGCCGGGTCCGGTGGGCCCGCGGCCGGCGCCCCGCAGGTGCCGGTGCCGGTGCGGGCGGCGGTGCCCGTGGCCCCGGTGCCGACCGCCCCGGCGGCGCGCGCCGCCGCCCCGGCCGGCGGCGGGCTCGCCCTGCTGACCCGCGCCAGCGACGAACTGCTCGTGCTGTGGCGGGAGGTGCTCGGCGACGACATCACCGCCGAGGACGACTTCTTCGACGCCGGCGGCGACAGCCTGATCGCCGTCCAGCTCATCGGCAGGATCCGGGCCCGGCTCGGCGTCAACCTGCCCATCTCGGCGCTGTTCGACCACCCGACGGTCACCGAACTCGCCGTTCTCGTCGACGAGATGAAGGAGCGGTCATGACCATCGCCGTGGAACGGCCGCACACCGCGCTGCCGGCCCCCATCGCCGCACACCAACTTCCCGTCGCCGGGGGAGAGTTCGCCATCTGGCGGACCAGCTCCCTGCGCGGCGCCGGAATGCCGGTGGACTGGATCGAGGTGCTCGCCGACACCGGGCTGTGGGACCGCACCACCGGGATGCTGGCCGCCGAACCGGTGCCCACCGGGCGGATCCCGGGCCGCCCGACCCCGGAGGAGAAGGCAGCCCGTGCCGCCCTGCGCAAGGCCGCGCAGGACCGGGAGAAGGCGTACCGGGCGCTGTTCGAGGAGGCCATGCTCCGGCAGGCCGTCACCGTGCAGGAGTTCGCCCGCCGCCCCCTGGTGCGCGAGGCGATCGCCTGGCAGAACCCCTCGTTCGCCCGCAACGCTCTCGACTCGTTCTGCCGCGCGGAGGGCCCCGGCGCACGCAACTCCCGCTGGCGGCAGCGGGAGAAGACGATAGTCGGCTACCTCCAGCGCTACTGCACGAAGAACGACACGATCGGCTTCTTCGGCCCGGTCGGCTGGGCGGAGTGGGACGAGTCGCCGGTGCCGCTGCGGGTGGAGCCGGGCGGCGGGCTGCTGGCCGACCGCACCGTGTACTGGGAGAGCTGGGGCATCGACCTGCTCGGCGAGGCCCTGATGGAGCGGTACGGCCTGCGCCGGCACGTCGCGCCCCGGCTCAACCCCAGCGTGCACGTCGACGGAGACACCGTGCACCGCCCCTACCGCAGGCCGCTGGTGCTGGACGCGGCGCCCGCCGCGGTGCTGCGGGCCTGCGACGGGACGGCCGGCGCGGCGGAGATCGCCGAGGAACTGTGCTGGCTCGGCGCCCCCGGCCTGACCGGTGAGGCGGACGTGGTGGCCGCGCTGGAGAAGCTCGTCAGGCAGCAGGTCATCACCTGGGACCTGGACGTGCCGCTGGGCAAGGACCCGGCCGCCGGGCTGCGGGAACTGCTGGAGCGGATGCCGCGGGGCCCGGGGCGTTCCGGCGCGCTGGAGGAACTGGAGCGGGTCGAGGCGCTGCGCGGCGCGGTGGCCGGCGCGGCCGGCGATCCCGCCGGGGTGCTGTCCGCGCTGTCCGCGCTGGACGAGGACTTCACCGCCCGCACCGGCCAGGTCGCGCAGCGCCGGGCCGGCGAGACCGGGGCGGGCCGCACGCTGGTCTTCGAGGACTCGCGGCGCGAGGCGACCGCCCGGCTCGGCGCCGGCCTGCTGGAGGACATCGGTCCGGCGCTCGACCTGGTGCTGCGGTCCGCCCGCTGGTTCACCGGCGCGGTCGCCCGCGAGTACCGGTCCGAGCTGGACGGGCTGTTCGACGGCGTGGTGCGCGACTCCGGCCGGGACCGGGTGCCGCTGAGCACCCTGACGTTCCTGCTCGGCCCGCGCCTGGTGGGCGACGGCGGCAAACCGCTGGACGACCTGGCGGCGGACCTGCGGACCCGCTGGGACCGGGTGCTGGGCCGGCCGCAGGGCCGGTCGCGCTGGCAGCTGGACTCGGCGGAGCTGGCGGCCGCGGTGGAGGCCGAGTTCGGCTGCGAGGCGCCGGGCTGGACCGCCGCCCGCTACCACAGCCCCGACCTGCTGGTGGCCGCCCCCGACGCCGGTTCCGTCGAGCCGGGCAGCACCCTGGTGGTGCTGGGCGAGCTGCACACCGCGCTCAACACGCTGGAGGGCCGGCTGTTCGTCGAGCAGCACGCGGACCCGGCGTCCATGTGGGACCGGGTGCGGGCGGACGACGTGCTGCCCCGGGTGGTGCCGATGCTGCCCAAGTCGTGGCGCGCGGTCAGCCCCCGCACGTACCCGCCGCTGACGATGCTGCTGCCCGAGTACACCTACTGGTCGCCCGGGCAGGACAGCGGCGGCGCCCCCGGCGAGGTGCTGCCGGCCGCCGGCCTGGTGGTGCACCGTGAGGACGGCCGCCTGCTGGTGACCGGTCCCGGCGGATTCCGGGCCGATCTCATCGAGGTGCTGGGCGAGCTGATCTCCATGGTGGCGGTGACCCGCTTCGGCATCATGCCGGTGCGCGACCACACCCCGCGGGTCGTGGTGGACCGCCTGGTGCTCTCCCGCGAGTCGTGGCGCCCGCGCGCCGCCGAACTGCTCACGCCGCCCAAGTGCGACGAGGCCACCGAGTACCTGGAGACGGTGCGGTGGCTGCGCGAGAACGGGGTGAGCCGCAGGTTCTTCCTGGTGGCGCCGGTGGAGGAGAAGCCGACGTTCGTCGACACCCGCAGTCCCATGCTGGTGCTGCTGCTGGCCCGCACGGTGCGCCGCACGGTCGAGCAGTTCGGGCAGGACGCCCGCATCACCCTGTCCGAGATGCTGCCGGACTCCGACGCGTGCTGGCTGCGCGACGACGAGGGCCGGCGGTACGTCAGCGAACTGCGGGTGGTGGCGGTCGACCGCCGCACCCCGCGGACCGTGCGCCCGGTGGGCGACGAGCACGAGGGAGAACGGTGACCGTGGAGCGCGCCGTCACGACCCGGACCGGTCCGGTGGACACCGCGGGCACCCTGCACGCGATGGTGGCCGCCCAGGCCGCACTGACCCCCGACGCCACGGCCCTGACCCCGGCGGTGCCCGGGGCCGGGCGCACCCTGACCTACCGGGAGCTGGACGACCTGGCGACCGCGCGGGCCGGGGCGCTGGCCGCCGCCGGGGTGCGGCCGGGCGACGTGGTCGCCGTGTGCCTGCCGCGCGGGGTGGACCTGCTGGTGTGCCTGGTCGCCGTCATGGCGGCCGGCGCGGTGTACGTGGCCGTGGAGCCGGACCACCCGGCGGTACGGCTGCGCGCGATGTTCGAGGACGCCCGGGTGCGCACCGTGCTGGCCGACGCCCCGTCCCGGCGGACCCTGGAGGCCGGCGGCGCGCTCACCGGGGTCGACCGGGTGCTGGACCCGGCGGCGCTGGACGCCGGTGAACGGGCCGCGCTGCCCGAGGTGTTCGCCTCCGACGCGGCCTACGCGATCTTCACCTCGGGCTCGACCGGCCGCCCCAAGGGCCTGACGGTCAGTCACCGTGCGATCTGCGAACGGATCCGCTGGATGCGCGAGCACACGCCGCTCGACGAGGGCGACCGCGTGCTCCAGAAGACGTCGTACAGCTTCGACGTCTGCGTGGGCGAGGTGTTCTGGCCGCTGGCGTCCGGCGCCGGCCTGGTGGTGCTGGAGTCCGGCGCGCAGCGCGACCCCGGCCGGATCGCCCAGGTGGTGCGCGAGGCCGGCGTCACCGTGCTGCACTTCGTCCCCTCGATGCTGGAGGTCTTCCTCCTGCACCCCGACGCCGCCGGCCTGCCGCCGCTGCGCTACGTGATGATCGCCGGCGAGGCCCTGCCAGAACCGGTGCTGCGGTCGGCCCGGCGCCTGCTGGACGCCCGGCTGCTCAACCTCTACGGGCCCTCCGAGGCCGCCGTGTACGCGACCAGCTGGACCTGCCCGGACGCCGAACCGCTGGGCGCGGTGACCATCGGCACCGCCATCGCCGGGGTGCGGGCCGTCGTCCTCGGCGAGGACGGGCAGCCGGTGCCGCGGGGCACCCCCGGCGAGCTCCACCTCGGTGGCGCCGGCCTGGCGGACGGCTACCTGGGACGTCCGGACCTGACGGCGCGGATGTTCGTCCCCGACCCGTGGGACGCGCACGGCGGACGGCTCTACCGCACCGGCGACCTGGCCTCCATCGGCGCCGACGGCACCATCGAGTACCTGGGCCGCATCGACCACCAGGTCAAGATCCGCGGCTTCCGCGTGGAACTCGGCGAGGTGACCGCCGCCGTCCTGGACCGGCTGCCGGTCGCCCAGGCCGCGGTGCTGCCGTACCGCGGCGAGGCCCTCACCGCCTACCTGGTCGCCCGCCCCGGCGGGGAACCGCCCTCGGCGCGGGCCGCCCGCGCCGCGCTGGAGCCGGTGCTGCCCGACTACATGGTCCCCACGCACTGGGTGCCGGTGCCGGAACTGCCGCTGACCGCCAACGGCAAACTGGACCGCGCCGCGCTCCCCGACCCGGTGCCGGCCACCGGGGACGAGCGCGCCGCGGAACCCGGCGGCGAGGGCCCGGCGGCCGAGACCGCCCGCGCCTGGCACCGGCTGATCGGCCCGGCCGACCCGGACGCCGACGCGTTCCGGCTCGGCGCCAACTCCCTCGCCGTGGCCCGCCTGCTGGCCACCGTGCGGGCCGCCACCGGCGCCGACGTGCGGTTCGACGAGTTCGCCGCCCGCCCCACCCTGCGCGCCCTGACCGAACACGTCCTGGCCGACGGCGGCACCGCGACCCCCGGGGACACCGTGATCCCGTCCGGCGCGCGGCCCGACCCGGCCCGCGCGCCCCTGCACCCCGGCCAGCGCCGGCTGTGGGTGCTGGAGCGCATCAGCCCCACCGGCGCCGCCTACAACGTGCTGGGGCTGCGCCGCCTGACCGGACCACTGGACCGCGCCGCGCTGGCCGCCGCCGTCCGCGACGTCACCGCCCGCCACGAGGCGCTGCGCACCACCGTCCGCGAGGACGCCGACGGCCCCTACCAGGCCGTCGCGGCCGAAGCGCGGGTGGAACTGGAGTTCACCGAACTGGCGTCCGGCGACGAGGCGGTGCGCGCCTGGGCCGGTGAACTGGCAGCCCGCGAACTGCCCGTCGACCGGGGCCCGGTGTTCGCCGCCGGCCTGGCCCGGCAGGGCGCCGGCCGGCACTGGCTGATGCTCTCCTTCCACCACCTGCTGGCCGACGGCTGGTCGCTGGAGGTCTTCCTGCGCGACCTCGGCACCGCCTACCGGCGGCGCACCGGCGCCCCCTGCCCGGTCGAGGAGCCGCCCGCGCAGTACGGCGACGTCGCGGCCTGGGCGGCCGCCGGGCACGGCGGGCCCGGCCACGAACGCGACCTCGCCCACTGGCGCGAGCGGCTGGCCGACGCGCCCACCACCGTCGACCTGCCGTGGCGCACCGGCCCGGTACCGCCGGACCTGCCGGCCGCCGGCCGGTTCGCCGCCACCCTGCCGGCCGGCCTCGCCGACCGGCTGCGGGAGACAGCGCGCGCCGAGGGCGTCACCCCGGCCGCCCTCGCCCTCGCCGCCTGGGCCGTCACCCTCGCCCGCTTCGGCGGCCGCCCCGACGTGCTCATCGGCACCCCGCTCGCCGGCCGCGAACACCCCGCCGTCGGCGACAGCGTCGGCTTCTTCAACCGGACCGTCGTCCTGCGGGCCCAGCTGGAGGACTGCGTCACCCACCGCGACGCCGTCACCGCCGCCCGCACCGAACTGGCCACCGCCACCGCGCACTCCCGCCCCGGCTTCGACGAGGTCGTCGCCGCCGTCGGCGCCGACCGCACCCCGGGCACCAACCCGCTCTTCCAGGTGTGGTTCAACGTCCTCAACTACGCCGAGTCCGGCCTCGAACTGCCCGGCGTCGACGTCACCACGCACCCCGCGCCGCTGCCCGGCGTCCTGTTCGACCTGGGCCTGTACGTCCACGACCACGGCCGCGACGTCACCGTGGAACTGGTGCACGCCCCCGCCCGGCTGGACGGCGGCACCGCGCGGCTGATGCACCGTCACGTGCTGGACGTGCTGGCCGCCGTGGCCGCCGATCCCGGCACCGCGCTGGCCGCCGGGCCCCTGCCCGCACCGCCCGCAGCCCCGGTCGCCGCACCGCCCGCCGACACCCTCACCGGCCGCGCCGCCCGCTGGGAACGCGAACGGCCCGGCGACCTCGCGGTGCACGGACCGGACACCACCCTGTCCTACGCCGAACTCGGCCTGCGCACCGGCCGGCTGGCGGCCGCCCTGACCGCACAGGGCGCCGGACCGCGCACCGTGGTCGCCGTCGAAGGCACCCCCGGCGCCGCGTTCGCCGAGGCACTGCTGGCGGTACGCCGCACCGGCGCCGCCGTCGTGGTCCTCGACCCGGCCCACCCGGCCGCCTGGCGCACCGCCCAGCAGGAACGCACCCACCCGGTCGCCCTGCTGCGCCCGGCACCGGACGCCGGCGGGCGCATGATGGTGGAGTCCACCGCCTGGACCGCCACCGCCCCGCCCCTGCCGGCCGGCGGCCCCGACCCGGCGTACGTCTCGTTCACCTCCGGCACCACCTCCCTGCCCCGCCCCGTCCTGGGCGCCGAACCCCCCGTCACGGCGTTCCTGGAGTGGTACCGGCAGCACTACGGCCTCGACGGGCGGGACCGCTTCTGCCTGCTGTCGGGCTACGGCCACGACCCGATGTGGCGCGACGTCTTCACCCCGCTGTGGCTCGGCGCCCAGCTCCACGTACCGCCGGCCGCCGTCAGGGCCGAACCCCGCGCCCTGCTCGACTTCCTGCGCGAACGCCGCGTCACCGTCCTGCACCTCACCCCGGTCACCGCCCAGCTGCTGGCCTCCGCCGCGCGGCCCGGCACGGTGGAACTGCCCGACGTGCGGCTGGTCTGCCTGGCCGGCGAGGCACTGCCGTGGTCCACCGCCGGCGCGGTACGGGCACTCGCGCCCGCGGCACGGGTCGCCGACTTCTACGGCGTCACCGAGACCCCGCAGGCCGCCACCGCCACCGACGTACCGCGCGAACCGGTGCCCGGCACCGCCACCGTGCCGGTCGGCCCGGCCGGCGCCGCCGCCCAACTGGTGCTGCGCCGCGCCGACGGCGGCTGGGCCGGCGAGGGCGAACGCGCCGAGATCTGGATCCGCTGCGCCCTGCCCACCCTCGGCTACCTCGACGACCCGCGGACCACCGCCGCCCGCTACCTGCCCGACCCCTGGGGCGAACCCGGCACCGTGCTGGTGCGCACCGGCGACTTCGGACGCCGCCTGCCCGACGGCCACGTGGTCGTGGAGGGCCGGGTCGACGCCCAGGTCAAGGTGCGCGGCAACCGCGTCGACCCCCGGCAGCTGGAGGCGGTGCTGCGGCAGGTGCCCGGCGCCGCGGCGGCCCTCGCCACCGCGGTCGACACCGGCGGCGGCATGCGGCTGGTGGCCTGCGTGGTGCCCCGGGAACGCTCCGGCGGCCCCACCGCCGAATCGGTGCGCGCCCACGTCCGGGGCCTGCTGCCGGCACCGCTGGTGCCGGAGACCGTACTGGTCCTCGACGCCCTGCCGGTCACCCCCAACGGCAAGGCCGACCTGGCGGCGGTGCGCGCCCTGGCCGCCGCCGAGGCCGAACGCGGACGCCGCGCCCCGCGCGTGGCGGCCGGCTCCGCCCTCGCCCCCGGCGGCACGGCGGCCCGGATCCGCGCCGTGTGGGAACAGGTACTCGGCGTCTGCGGCTTCGGCGACGACGCCAACTTCTTCGACCTGGGCGGCTCCTCACTGTCCCTGCTGGAGGCGCACCGCCGGCTCGTCGAGGACGGCGTGGCCCCCGGGTTGCAGGTGCTGACGCTGTTCCAGTACTCCACCGTCCGCGCCCTCGCCCAGCACCTGGGCAGCGCGCAGCCACGCCCGGCGGCCGGCCCGGTACGGGCCCGCACCGCGTGGGCGCGGCCGGCCACGGTGGACCGGCGGCTGGCGGCGCGCGGCGTGCCCTCCGGCCGGGGCCGGCGGTGACGCCCGTGACCGAGGCACGACCCGCGGCGGACCGCGGCGCGGCACCGGTGCGGCGGCGCCCGGACCTCCCGGTGGCGGGCGCCGCGGCGCCCGCCACCGGCGCGGCCTGGTTCCCCTACGGTGCACCGCCGCGCGACGGCCGGCTGCCGGTCTTCTGCCTGCCCTACGCGGGCGGCGGCGCGAGCGTCTTCCGTTCCTGGCGCGACGCCCTCGGTCCGCGCCTGGCGGCGGTACCGGTGCAACTGCCGGGGCGCGAGGGCCGGCACCGCGAACCGGCGGTGCGCGACCTGCCCGCGCTGACCACCGCGCTGGCCGACGTGCTGGAACCCTGGACGGCGGGCGGCTACGCGCTGTTCGGCCACAGTATGGGCGCCACCCTCGGCTACGAGGTGTCCGCCGAACTCGCCGCCCGCGGCGTCCCGCCGCCCCGGACCCTGTTCGTCTCGGCGGCCTGCGCCCCGCACATCCGGCTGCTGCGTCCCGACCTGCACCTGCTGGACGACGCCACGTTCGGCGCCGCGCTGCGCGACCTGGGCGGCACCCCGCAGAGCCTGCTGGAGGACCCGGAGTCCGCCGCGTTCTACCTGCCGCTGATGCGCGCCGACCTGGAACTGGTCTCCGCCGGGCAGCGCTCGCCCTCCCGGATCACCCTCCCGGCGATCTCGGCGTTCGGCGGCCTGGACGACCCGGCGGTGGGCCCGGCGGACGTGCTGCCGTGGCGGGACTACGCCGGTACGTCGTTCCGCTCCCGGATGCTGCCCGGCGACCACTTCTTCCTGCACCCGCTGCGCCGCGCGGTCCTGGAGGCGGTGGCCGCCGACCTGACGTGACACGCGGGCCCGGCGGCGGCGCCGGGCCCGCGCGGGCGGACCGCGTCAGCCGGAGAAACCGCACCCCAGGTGGGCGCCGTTGCCCTGGCTGATGACACCGGCCCGGCCGGGGCGTTCACCCCGGATGGAGATGCCGCCGAACGCGTCACCGACCAGGAAGATCCCCCAGTTGACCACCCACGGCTCGGTCGCGGCCGACTCCGGGTCCCAGAACGGCTCGGTGACCGGCACCGCCCGGCGCTGCACCACCCAGGGCCCGCCGACCGCCGACTCCAGCGCGGACCGCCAGGCGTCCGGCGCGGTCAGCCAGCCCGGCACCACCCCCGCGCCGCCGTGCAGCCAGCTGGGCTTGAGCACCAGGTCCTCGCGGTGCGCCACGCAGTACGCGAGCGCGTCCTGCTCCGCGCCGTCCGCCATCAGCTTGGACCGCCCCAGCCCCGCCGTCCACGGCAGGATCCGGTCGACGAGTGCGACCTCCGCCGGGTCGAGCTGCCCGCGGCGGGCCGCCTCACCCAGCAGGCCCAGGGCGGCCTTGCCACCGCACGCCTCGGTGGCCAGCGGCATCAGCATCAGGACCTCACCGGCCTCCTGCGCGGCGATCAGCTCCTCGAACGGCTCGGCCTCAGCGGGCGTGCGCATCTCCTCGATGAGGAACATCCGGTACACGACGTCCACCCGCCGCCCCTGCGCCCACAGCGCCCCGTCCCGGCGCCGCATGCCGGCCACGTCGCAGGCCAGCGCCTCGAACCCGGTCTCCTGGAAGCGCAGCGCCACGTACTCGGAGCTGGCGCGGTCGGCCGCCCGCCCGGCGGGGGAGTCCACCACGGCCACCACGGGACGCTCCGGGCAGCCGCGCGCCGCGCAGGCGTCCAGCAGGGTGCGGGAGATCAGGGCGGCGGTGTCCACGCAGGACAGGCCGCGTTCGGCGACGAAGGCGCGCACGGCGGGGTCGGCCAGGTACATGCGCGACTGCCAGGAGATCCCCGTGCCGCCCAGCGCCGCGGTCACGTTCATCTCCAGCACCCGGAAACCACCGGTGGTCTCGTACAGGTCGGGCCGGGCGAGCCGCGGGGTGCCGGGGACCGCGGTGCGGCGGGCGGCCAGGGCCTGCGCCGATGTCAGGCCCAGCAGATGGCCGTAGGCCGTCAGGTCACCGCCGCAGAGCCGGTCGGGCAGCACCGTCAGCAGGTCGTACAGGCCGGTCAGGTCGCGGTGCAGGCCGGTGCGCTGTGCGGCGTCGAGGAGTACCGGGCGGGAGAGCCGGCCGGGGGCCGCGGGCGCCCCGTCGCGGGCGGGCCGGGCCGGGCGGTACCCGGCGCCGCGCCGTTCGGTGACGGGCAGCCGAAGGAAGTCCTCGGTCAGGGTGTTCATCTCGGCTGTGCTCCTCTGGCGTACGCGGTGGCGGCCGGCGGGAAGGGGGCGGTGGCGGTACGGGCGTAGGGGGTCAGGTACGGGCCGCCGACCACGGACAGCGGCCGTACCCGGTCGGCGGACGTGGCCGGACCGGCCGGCCCGCCGGGGGCCGGCAGCCGGCCGGCGGGCGCGACCCGCGGCTCGGCCCGCCGGTCGCGGCGCACGGCGTGCAGCGGGGTGACCGACGGATGCGGCACCGGGGCGCCGGCCGGCAGGTCGGCGGGCTCGTCGGCGAGGATCCGCTGGAAGGCCCGCTGGAGTTCGGGGCCGGGCTCGATGCCGAGCCGGCCGACCATCATCTGCCGGGCCTCGTAGAACTGCTGGAGCGCCTCGCCCTTGCGGGAGCAGCGGCACAGCGCGACCATCAGCAGCTCGCGGAAGCGCTCCTGGAGCGGGTGGCGGGCGACCAGCGAGCGCAGCTCCCCGATGATCGCCGCATGGCGGCCCAGGGCGAGTTCGGCCTCGACGACCTCACCGCTGACGGCGAGCCGTTCCTCCTCCAGCCGGGTGGCCTCGGTGGCCAGCCCCGGGATCTCGGCGAGCGCCTCCCCGCTCCACAGGGCGAGCGCGGCCCGCAGCTCGCGCACCCCCTCGTCGGCGCGGCCCTCCTGCACCAGCCGGCGGGCCTCCTGCACCCGGACGCGGTAGACGGACAGGTCCACCGACCGCGGGTCGGCATCGATCCGGTACCCGTAGTGGTGCGTGATGACCGGGCAGCCGGCCCGGCGCAGCGCGGAGACACAGATCTGGATCTGGGAACGCGCGGTCTCCGGCGGGCAGCCGTCCCAGACGACCTCGGTGAGCGAGCGGACGGACACGGCCTTTCCGGACGCCAGCAGGAGGGCGGCCAGCACGGCCCGCTGGCGTCTGCCCCCCAGGGGCAGCGGCTGGTCGCCGGCGTACGCCTCGATCGGGCCGAGAAGCTGATAAGCGATCATCTGATTTCCTCGCGTCTTTTCCGGGTCCGCAGGGGGGAATCCGTTCCGGACACGGTCCGGTCCCCGGCAGGGGGTACGGGCAGGGCGTACGGCGGTCCCGGCCGGGTCACGACCCCCAGGTCACGTCCTGCGGGCTCACGGTCGCCGCGCGGACGGCGACCGGGCCGGCGGCCCGCACCCCGTCGTGTGCGGCGCCGGCGGAAACCGCCGCGAGCGAGGCGGGCAGCGCGATAAGGGCGGCGGTGAGAACCGTGGTCATCCGCGAAATGCGCATGGTGAGTAGACCCCTCTGGACGTCGGAATTCTCCCCCGGAAATGAGCGGCGGTCCGTTCCCGTTGCTTCCCCGGGAATCCCCGGGACACCCCGGGGGATTTCCTGCGGCCCGCTGCCCACCGGTCCCGGCCGTTCATCTCGGCTCAGGCCCTTCCGGCGGGACCAACTCTCGTACGGGGCGCCGGGATGGGGAAGGGGTCGCTTCAGGACGCTTCAGGACGTGGCCTAACCCGTCCAGCCGCTCAGTCGGCGCCCAGCATGGCCTCCCAGTAGCGGGTGACCAGCGGACTCACGCAGTCGAGCAACGTCAGGTGTTTCAACTGCGCCCGCTCAAGACTGCGTTGACAGATCGCGGCGGCCGTCGCCTCCGCCGAGTCGAGATCGTCGGCCAGCATGAACAACGCGACCACGGCACCCCCGAGAGGATCCTCGTGCACCACCAGGTGCTCCAGTCCCTCACCGGGGAGGGCACAGCTGTTGAACAGAGAGGCCGCTCCGGAGGGCAGCCCGGCTCCCGGGGGGACGCCCAGGCGGGCGTGGATGAGGAACATGGTCCGAGCTTCAATTCCACGAAAACCAAGCACAACCCAAGGCGGTGGACACTTCATGCCATTGCCGAAAGTGTCCGGGGGCCGCTAACGTTTTTGCGTCGTACAGCTACACATCTTGGCCGTGGATCGGAATGGCCGCGAGGAGCCGTTGTGCTGGAGTCCCTTGGGCTGGACCTGATGGCGGAACGCCTCTACCGCGCGATGCTGGCCCACCCCGGCGAGGGCGTGGCGGACCTCGCGCGCCGCATGGAGGTACCCGAACCCGTCGTGCGCGGCGCCCTCGACCAGCTCAGCTCGATGGCGCTCGTCCAGCCGGCCGGGGCCCAGGCCAGCGGCTTCTTCCCGCTGGACCCCGCCGAGGCGATGGAACTCCTGCTGGGGCGTCAGCTCGCCGAACTGGCCGCCCAGCGCAAACGGATCGCCGCCACCCAGGCCGCCGCCGCCCAACTGATCGCCGAGTGCTCCCCCTACCAGCCGCGTACCGGCGGCGACGACACCGAACGCCTGATCGGTCCCGACGCGATCCGGAACCGGCTGGCCGCCCTGTCGTCGGAGGCCGAGCACGAGGTGATGACCCTCGCCCCCGGCGGCGCCCACTCGGCGGCCGACCTGGAGGCCAGCCGCGCCCCCAACGCCGCCCTGCTCGACCGCGGCATCCGCATGCGCACCGTCTACCTCGACTCCGTCCGCAACCACCAGCCGACCATGGACCACGTGGCGTGGATCGGCGAACGCGGCGGCCGGGTCCGCACCACCGCCTCCCTGCCCGTGCGGATGATCATCCTGGACCGGCGCCGCGCCGTGCTGCCCATCGACACCAGCGACGCCCGGGAGGGTGCCACCGTCATCAGCGGCGCCGGCACGGTGGCCGCCCTGTGCGCGCTGTTCGAGAGCGTGTGGGCCGCCGCCACCCCGCTGGGCTCCGCCGCCTCCCGCGACGACCGTGGCCTGACCGCCCAGGAATCCGAGGCCCTGCGCCTGCTCGCCACCGGCTCCAAGGACGAGGCCATCGCCAAACGCCTCGGCGTCTCCCCCCGCACCGCCCGCCGCATCGCCGCCGACCTGATGGAACGCCTCGACGCCCGCAGCCGCTTCGAGGCCGGCGTCCACGCCGTCCAGGACGGCTGGCTGCCCGCCATCCGCTGACCCGCCCCGCCACCCCGGCCCGAACGGGCGCCCCCCGGCGCACCCGTGCCACCCTGCGCGGGCCCGGGGCGCCGGTGTAGCGTCGCGGCGGAGAGCGAGGTGGGCAACGTGTCCGGACTGCTGGAGGTCCCGCCGCTGGAGACGCTGCGGCGGCGGCGCAGCGTCAAGTGGACGGCGCACGGCGACGACGTCATCCCGATGTCGGTCGCCGAGATGGACTTCGCGCTGGCCGAACCGGTGCGGCAGGTGCTGCACGACGCCGTGGAACTGTCCGACACCGGGTACGCCGACGTGCACGCGGTGTGCGAGGCGTTCGCCGGCTTCGCGCGCGAGACGTTCGGCTGGGCCGTCGACCCGGACGCCGTCACGGCGGTCACCGACGTGGGCGTCGGTGCCGTCGAGGTGCTGCGGGTCCTCGACGCCCGCCGGGTGATGGTCAGTTCCCCGGTCTACCCGCCGTTCTTCGACTGGGTGGCCGAGGTCGGAGCCACCCTCGTCGACGTCCCCCTGGACGCCGGGGCCCGGCTCGACCTCGGCGCGCTGGAGCGGGAGTTCGCGGCCGGCGGCGTCTACCTGCTGTGCAACCCGCAGAACCCCACCGGCACCGCGCACACCCGGCAGGAGCTGACCGCGCTGGTCGCCCTGGCCGAACGGCACGGCGTCACCGTCGTCAGTGACGAGATCCACGCGCCGCTGGCCCTGCCCGGCGCCGAGATCGTGCCGCTGCTGTCGCTGCCGGGCGCGGCCCGGCTCGCGGTCTCCCTGACCTCCGGCAGCAAGGCGTGGAACCTCGCCGGACTCAAGTGCGCCCTGGTCGTGGGCGATCCGCGGGGACCGCTCGCCACGGCCCGGCCGCTGCCGGCCGACACCCACTGGCGGGTCGGCCACTTCGGCGCCCTCGCCACCCGCGCCGCCTACCGGGACGGCGGCGCCTGGCGCTCCCGCCTGCTGGCCACCCTGGAGGACCGGCGCCGCCTGCTGGGCGAACTGCTCGACACCCACGGCCCGGCCGGCCTGCGCTGGAGGCCCCCGCAGGCCACCTACCTCGCCTGGTTCGACTGCTCCGCCCACGGCTCCGGCACCGACGTCGCCCGGCGGCTGCTGGACGGCGGTGTCGCCGTCGAACCCGGCGAACGCTTCGGCGCCGGCGGCCGCGGCCACATCCGCGTCAACTTCGCCACCGGCCCGGACATCCTCACCGAAGCGGTCACCCGCATCGCCCGCGCCCTGCGCTGACCGGCCCGCCCCCGGGCACCCCTCAGCCGGCGGCCGCGACGAGCCGGCGGCCGCGACGAGCCGGCGGCCGCGACGAGCCGGCGGCGGGGGCGGGGCGGCGGCGGGGGCGGGGCGGGGGCGTGGTGCGGGAACCGGGTGTGGTCGGCCGGTGGGGACGCTCAGGTGGCCGGGCCGGTGAAGGGGACGCGGGGGATGTCGAGGAGTTCGCCCACCGAGGCCCATTCGTTGCGGCCGAGCCGGCTGAGGGGACGCATGCGGCGGACGTCGGGGTGACCGTCGAGCATGACGTCCTCGCGGACGGCGGCGTGGACGACCCGGCCGAAGACCACAGTGGAGTCGCCCAGGGTGACGGTGCTGTGCAGCACGCACTCCAGCGCCACCGGCGACCCCGCCACCCGCGGCGGCCGCACCCGCGCACTCGCCTCCGCCACCACCCCCGCCGCCTCGAACTCGCTCGTCCCGCGCGGGAAATCCGTAGCCGTCACATTGACCTGCCCGGCCGCCTCCTCCGGCGCCAGACACACCACGAACTCCCCCGTCTCCTCCACATTGACCAACGTGTCCTTCCGCCCCACCGACGTGAACTGCACCATCGGCGGCTCGACACAGGCGATCGTGAAGAAGGAGTGCGGTGCGAGGTTGGCCGTCCCGTCCACCCCCACCGTCGACACCCAGGCGATGGGCCGCGGTACGACAACAGCGGTCAGCAGCCGGTAGAACGCGTCGCGCCCCATGTCCTCGGGATCCATGTCGATACGCATGGGCCGAGTATCTCCCAGGGGTCGGACAATCCCCTTGGCCCTGACGGGCGGGAGCGGTGGGGTGGGGTGGGGTGGGGGAGAAGTTCAAGACCGTTGACAGACGTGATCTCCCGTCACCGGGCCTTCATCGCCCGCCGCAGGACCGAGCGGCCCAGCGAGGAGTACCGCGAGTTCACCGCCACCGAGTGGAACGAGTTCCCGGCCCACTTCGAACCGCGCAAGGTGGCCCTGGGGACCTGCGGCCGCGACTGCGCGACCCCGTGCCGGCATGAAAACGCCTGTGTCAGTTTGCCGGTGGTGTGCTCCAGTGCGTCCCTGACCACCGCGGCATCGTCGTACTGGCACCCCGGACACGACAGGGCACTCCGATGCGGTCAACCTCAGCTTCCGACCGGGTTGCCGCAAGAGTTTCCGGTGGCCGCGGAGGAACTGAGAGGTCCGCCCGGGTTGGGCCTCGTGGCTGTCACAGCCGTGCTCCACCCGGTGGATCGCAGCGCTCGCATCGCGCGACAGACGGTCGATGGAGGCAGATCACCAGCCCGCTCGGGCGGTTGGCGCTGCTGTGCGGCGCGGATCGCGCCCGGACGTCTACCCGGCAGTGGTCGGCCGCGCCGGCCAACTCGTCCGGCTTCGGCGGACACAACGTCAGCCTCGTCCTGACCGCGTGACGACGCGGTGGCTCCCCCCGGGTCAAAGGGGAGCCACCGGTGCCGGCCCGGGCGTCGCGCCGGTCAGGCGGTGGCGCGCGCCTGCCGCACCCGGTCCGCCAGGGCCCGGATCGTCGGTGCCGAGAAGAGCGCCGAGAGGGGCAGCGACACCTTCCGTTCCCGTTTCAACACCGCCATCAGGCGTACGGCCCGCAGCGAGTCCCCGCCCAGTTCGAAGAAGTTGTCCAGGACGGAGAGCGACGGCGTGTCGAAGAAGCCCTGCCACAGCGTGAGCAGGGCCCGCTCCTCCTCGGTGGCCGGGCGGGCGCTGACCACTCCGGGGTCCGGCTCCTGCTCGTGCCGGGCCAGCGCCGCGCGGTCCACCTTCCCGTTCGCCGTCAGGGGCAGCGCGTCCCACAGGGCCATTCGGGACGGCACCATGTAGGGCGGCAGGAAGTCCTCCGCGGCCCGTCGCACGTCCGCGCCCGTCCGTCCCGTACCCGGCTCCAGCACGACGTGCGCCACCAGGCGTGTGCGGTTCCGGCCCCCGGGAGCGGTGACGACCGCGCCCGTGACGTCCGGGCAGCGCAGCAGCGCCGCTTCCACGTCGCCCAGCTCGATCCGGTGACCGCCCACCTTGACCTGCATGTCGTCGCGGCCGAGGAACTCGATCTCGCCGCTCGGCAGCAGCCGGCCCCAGTCACCGGTGCGGTAAACGCGTTCTCCGGTGGACGGGGAGACGGTGAAGCTCCGCGCGGTCTTCTCCGGGTCGCCGAGGTACCCCCGGGCCAGGCCCAGGCCGGCGACGCAGATCTCGCCCACCACCCAGGTGGGGCGCGGCCGCAGCAAGGTGTCCGCTACGAAGACCCGCTGGTCGCGCATGGACGTGCCGTAGGGAATGGACGGCAGCTCGGCATCGCCGGGCACGATCCGGTGCCGGATCGACCAGATCGACGCCTCCGTCGCACCGCCGAGCCCCCACAGCTCCGCCCGGGGGAAGAACCGCCGGATCTCGCTGGGCAGGGTCACCGGAATCCAGTCCCCGCTCAGCAGGACGGCGCGCAGCGCCGGGGGAATCTGCCGCGCGGACGGGCTGTCGGGCTCCCGCGACGACATCAGGTGCTCGCAGGCCATCGCCATCAGGGCGGGAACGCTGTTCCACACCGTGACGCGCCACTCGGCCATCAGGGCGAGCCAGGTGCCGGGTTCCCGCGCGTCCCGCGGGCCGGGCAACACAACGGCGCCGCCCACGGACAGGGGGCCGAAGATGTCGTAGACCGACAGGTCGAAGTTGAGGGCCGACAGCCCGAGGACGCGGTCGTCCGCGGTGAGCGACAGTTCGTCGTTCATGTCCAGGATCGTGTTGACCGCCGGTCCGTGCTCGATCACCACCCCTTTGGGGACGCCCGTGGAACCGGAGGTATAGATCACGTAGGCGACGTCACCCGGGGTCACCGGGGCCTCGGGCGCCGGGGGGACCGGAGCGGACCCGGACCGGCCGGGCTCCCCGACCTCCAGCACCGTGAGTTCCCCGGGCCAGTCGACGGCGTCGCGCAGCGCGGGCTGGGTGAGGACCGTCCGCAGTCCCGAGGCGGTGATCACCGCGGCGAGCCGCTGGACCGGCCAGTACGGGTCGATGGGGACGTACGCGCCCCCCGACCGCAGCACCCCCAGGCAGGCGACCACCTGTTCCCAGCCCTTGTCCATCACCACGCCGACCAGCGTTCCGGTGGTGGTGCCGTGCTCCGCCAGGCGCGCGGCCACCCGGGCGGACTCCTCGTCCAGATCGGCGTAGCACAGCCGCCGCTCGCGGGTGATCACGGCGGGGGAGCCGGGGGCCAGCCTGGCCCGTTCGGCGAACCGGGCGTGAAGGGTGTGGTCCTTCGGGAACCTGGGCCCGGCGACTGGCCGGAGCGGTCCGACCGTCGGGGAGAGTTCGGGGTCGTTCACCCAGGCGGGGGCCGACCAGGCGGAGTCAGCGGCAGAGTTCACGAATCAGCCTTTCGTAGGCCGCGAACATCGAGTCCACGACGCCCTCCGGGAACACGTCCTCGACCACGTCCCAGTTGAGGATCAGACCGCCGTTCTCCTCGAACGCCGTGTGGTCGAGGATCACTTGCGGGGTGCGGACCCCGCTCCACACCGGCGTGCCGGTCTCACCCATGTGGCACAGCGACCCCACCGGCCCGGCCTCCTGGCCGTCCGCGCGGGCCGCGCCGATCGTGCTGTTGAAGACCACGGGCATCCGGGCCCGCCCCGCGCTCGCGTCCATGCGGCCGAGGTCCCTGAGCACGTCCAGGCCGGAGTACAGGGTGTGCGCCATGTCCTGCAGCAGCTGCCGCTGAATCCGGCGGGCGGTGTCCCGGAACGGAGCGGCCTGGTCGATCCGCACCTCCAGCAGGCTGGTGGAGGAGAAGTTGCCGATGACATGCGCGGTGTCCGTGCCGGCCACGGCGTCCCGTTGCGAGATCAGGCAGGTGATCGTGAAGTCCGGTGTCTTGGACCAGGTGGCGAGCACATGGCAGTACGCGCCCAGGACGGCGCCCGACGCCGTGAGACCCGCTGCCGCCGCGTTGCGCTTGAACCGCTGCCACTGCGTGGGTTCGACGCGGAAGAAGCGGTTGGCGAACACCGGGCGCCGCACATCCGCGAGGCGCACTGCGAGCGGCAGTTCCGGGGCGGGGGGCAGATCGGGGAGCCGTTCGTTCCAGTACTCCCTGCCGCGGCGGCTGTCCTCCGTACCGGCCAGCTCGCGGATTCCGACGGCGAACTCCTCGAAGCGGGACCGGGGTTCCGGCAGTTCCGTGTCGGGGGCGTTGTAGAGCCGCGCCCACTCCTTGAACAGGACAGTGGTGCTGCCGCCGTCCGAGACGAGGACGTCGATGCCGAAGTGCAGCCGGGTCACGGCTGGAGTGATGACCGTCGCACGGGCCACGAACAGCGGCCACTGTGTGACGTCGAACTCGGTGGCCTTCAGCTCGGTGCGGATCGCGGCGAGCCGTTCCTCCCGCTCGGCCTCGGTGAGCCGGGTCAGGTTCTCGGTGCGGATCGACACCCGGGGCACGGTCCGAAGGACCCGCTGGGTGCCGGCCTCCGGGGCGAAGACCGCCCGCAGCATCGGGTGGCGCCGCACCAGCCGGTCGAGGGCCCGCCCGGCCGCCGCCACGTCGAAGCCGCTCAAGTCGACCTCCACGTACAAGTACGTGGAGACGTTGCCCAGTTCGAAGTCGCCGCCCCGTCCGGCGAGATACGCCTCCTGGAGCTTGGTGAGGGGAAACGGCGCGGAGTCGGGCACGGAGGGCTCCCCCTGCCACAGCACCCCGGTGTCCGTGCCCTGCCGCGCCGGGTGTCCGGCGGGCACGGTGAGCGGGGTGGGCCGCGTGGTGTCCCGGCCTGGGTCTCCCTCCTCGGACTCGTCCGACGACTGCCCCTCGTCGGGCTGGAACAACTCCACGATGTGGGAAGAGAGCGCCTCGGGGGTCGGGTGGTCAAAGACCACGGTGGCGCTCAGGCGTGTGTCGAGTCTGCGGCCGAGACGGATCCGCAGCTCCATGGAGGTCAGGGAGTCGAAGCCCATCTCGTAGAACGACTGCTCGGCGTCGACCCGCCGGGGCTCGGTGCCGAGGAGTTCCGCCACGCTCTCCTTGACCACCGCGAGCAGGCCGGCGGTGCGCTGGTCCCGGGAGGTGTCTGGGGAGTTCAGGAGGTCGACGACGGTGCCCGCCGCCGCCGGCCGGGCGGTCCGGCCCGCGACGGGGGCGGGGGCGGGGGAGGGCGCCGAGGTGGGTGCGGGCGCGGGTGCTGAGGCGGCTGCGGGGGCGGGCGCCGACGCCGGCACCGGGACGTGGACCGACGCAGGGATGCGGACCGACGCCGGGGCGGGTGCCGCCGCGGGGGTCGTCTCCGCCGGGTGCGGCAGGGACCGCGGGCACGGAAGCGGAAGGGCAGGGGCCGCGACGGCGGCGGGTGCGGGTGCGGCTGTGTGCCATCCCGGCCCGGTCCGTCTCCTGCCCAGCGAGGCGGGAGAACAGGAACGGGCCCTCCGCCGTGCCGCCCTCGGTCGCGTCGGACACCGCGAGACGCGCCGCGATCACGGCGGTGGTGCCGCTGCTGAGGGCCGCGTCGAACAGGGCGAGTCCCTCCGTCACCGTGAACGGAGCCACGCCGTTGCGCCGCAGCCGCAGCAGGTCCGCCTCGTCGAGGTGGCCCGTCATGCCGGTCGCCTCGTCCCACAGACCCCACGCGACCGAGTTGGCCGGCCGGCCCTGTGCGCGGCGCCAGTGCGCGAAGTGGTCGAGGAAGGTGTTCGCCGCGGCGTAGTTCGCCTGTCCGGGACCGCCGAGCACGCCGTACAGCGAGGAGAAGACGGTGAAGAAGCGGAGGTCGTCCTCCCGGGTGGCGGCGTCGAGGTGGAGCGCCGAGTCGACCTTGCTCGCCAGAACTCGGTGCAGTTGATCGGGCGTCATGTTCGCCACGATGGCGTCGTCGAGGAGGCCGGCGGCGTGCACCACCCCCGCCAGGGGACGTTCCGCGCGCAGCCGCGCCAGGGCCGCGGTCAGGCGCTCCGGGTCGGCGGCGTCGGCGGCGAGCACCCGCACAGAGGCGCCCAGGCGCTCCAGATCGGCGGTGAGTTCCGTGACCCCCGGCGCCCCGGGGCCGCTGCGGCTGAGCAGTGCCACCGACCGCACGGACCCACGGGCGACGAGATGGCGGGCCAGGGCCCGGCCGATCGTGCCGGTGCCGCCGGTGATCACGACGGTGCCGTCGCCGCAGTCCGGGAACGCGTCGGTGACGCGCGCGTGCGGCCACAGGCATGGGCGCAGCACCCGGCCGGCGCGCACCGCCAGCTGGGCCTCGGGACATCGCAACGCCGTTGTGACCGGCTCCTGTTCGGTGACGCCGGCCTCGTCGACGTCGATGACGCGGATATGGCCGGGGTTCTCGGTCTGCGCGGTGCGCACCAGCCCCCAGACCGCGCTCGCGGTCAGGTCGTGCGCGCCGTCGCCGGGCACGGCCACCGCGTTCCGGGTGACGAAAGTGAGCTGGGCGCGCCCGGCGAGGTCCTCGGCGCGCATCCACCGCTGCACGGCTTCCAGGCCCCAGGCAGCCGTGTCATGGACGGCGGCGCTCGCAGTTCCGGGGCCGGCCGGCGGGGTGGGCAGGATGACCTGCCAGTCGCCGGGCAGCGCCCTGACGACCATGACGGCCTCGTCGAGCGTGGCCACGGTGATCCCGCCCCGGGCGGTGTCCCGCAGCGCCTCGGCGAGCGGCCCGTCGGCGCCCACGACGCAGGGGCGGCGTTCCGGGCCGGGGCCGCCGCCGGTCTCCGCCCAGTCGGTGGTGTAGAGGGTGGCCCTCTCGTGGTCCGGTCGCGGCGCGGACCGCTCCAGGCCCCGTACCAACATGCGGTCGACGCTCAGCAGCACGCGGCCGTCGTCGCCGCTCAGGGTGAGGGCGATGGCGTCGGGTGCCACCTGACGGGCCACGGCCCAGCACGCGTCGGCGCCGTCGGCGTCCGCGGCCCGGACGCCACTGAACACGAAGGGGACGGCGATGTCCGCCGCCTCCGGCGTGCTGATCAGACCATGAGCGACGGCGGCGTGCAGGGCGGCGTCCGAGAGCGCCGGGTGCGCCAGGAAACCGCTGTGGTTGACCCGGGCGCTGTCCGGCAGGACCACCCGGGAGCGGGCCCATCCGTTGCCCTGCTCCCCGTCGCGCACGCCCTGGAACCCGTCGCCGTAGCCGTACCCCATGTCGCGCAGGCGTGCGTACAGGGTGCCGCTGTCCAGGGTTCCGGTGACGGGACCGGCCGGGAGGGCATCCGGAGCCGGCCGGGGGGTGGCGGGCGACACCAGGCCCTCGGCATGCCGGTGCCACTCAGGGCCGGCCGCCGGGCGGGAGTACACCGCAGCGGCCCGTTGTCCCCGCTCGTCGGCGCGGCACACGGTCACCTGGATGTCGACCCGGGAACCGTCGACCGGCAGGAGCAGCGGGTCGCGGAGCACCATCTCGTCCAGTTCGGGGCAGCCGAGTTCGCGTCCCGCCGTCAGCAGCAGTTCCATGAACGCGGTTCCGGGCAGCAGCGGGGTGTCCTCGACCCGGTGGTCCATCAGCCAGGGGTGGCTGCGGATGGACAGGGTCCCGGTCATCACCGTGGTGCCGTCGACGGTCTCCACCACCGACGTCAGGAACGGGTGCCCGCCGGCCGAGACCCGTGCCCGGCCCGGAGCGGGTGGAACGGCGACCGGGGCAGCGGCGGGCACCGTGGCTGGGGCGACCGTCGGGGTGGGGACCGTGGTGGTCTCCGGCTGCGTCGACAGCCAGAACCTGCGGCCCTCGAACGGGTAGGTGGGCAGGGTCTCCGGGGTCGGTTCCCCGGACCACACACCGGTGTGCAGGGCCGCCCAGTCGACGTTGTGCCCGATGACGTGGGCCTCCGCGGCGGCGGTCAGGAAGCGTTCGTAGGAGCCCTGGTCGCGGTGGAGGGTCACGCAGACCGGGGCGTCGCTGTCGGCCTCCTTGAGGATCTGGCGCAGGGAGGTGAGGAGGACGGGGTGGGGGCTGATCTCGATGAAGGCGTCGTAGCCGTGCGAGACCATGGTCGTGACGGTTTCGGCGAACCGGACCCGCTCGCGCAGGTTCCGGTACCAGTACCCGGCGGTCAGCTCCTGGCCACCGACCCGGTCGCCCTCGACCGTGGAGAAGAAGGCCACGTCCTCCGTGGACGCCTGGAGGCCGTCGAGGCCGGCCAGGATGCGGTCCTCCAGCTCGGCCATCACGGGCGAGTGGGAGGCGCACTTGGCCGGGAGCCTGCGGGCATAGATGTCCCGGTCCTCGCACTGGTCCAGCAGGCGCCGGATGCCGGGTTCGTCGTCACCGGACAGGATGGTGAACGCGGGGCCGTTGGTCGCCGCGACGGTGAGGTCCGCGCCCGCCTCCCGCGCGGCGGCCGCCGCCTCCTCGACGCCCCGTGCCACGGCCACCATGCCGCCGTGCCCCTCACGTTCCAGCACGCTGCTGCGACAGGCGACCACCCGGACCGCCGCTTCGAGGCTCAGGGCGCCGGACAGGCACGCCGCGGCGACCTCGCCCTGGGAGTGTCCGACGACCGCGGCGGGCCGGACGCCGGCGAGCCGCCACATCGACGCGAGGCCCAGCATCATGGCGAAGAGCAGCGGCTGGACGACGTCCGTGCGTTCCCGGTCGGTCTCCCGGTCCGCCCCGCTCAGCACCGCCAGCAGGTCGTAGTCGAGGTAGGGCTTGAAGGCCCCCGCGACTTCCTCGACCGTCAGCCGGAAGACGTCGGATTCCTTGATGAGCCGCACGGCCATGGCGTCCCACTGCGACCCCTGCCCGGGGAGGACGAAGACCGGGCGCCGGATGCGGCGGGCCTCGTCGTGGACGGCTACCGCCGGGTCGGTGCCGTCGGCGAACGTTCGGAGCGCCGTGAGCAGGTCCGGGCGTCCCTGGGCGACCACCACGGCGCGGTGGGCGTAGTGCTCGCGCCGGGTGGCGAGCGTCTCGGCGGTCGCGGCCACCGAGGAGGCCCCGGAGGCGATGTGGCCGGCGATCCTCGCGGCCTGGGAGCGCAGGGCGGCTGGCGTCCTGGCCGAGAGAACGAGGGCCTGGGCGCAGTCCGGGGCGTCCTGCCGGACGGCGGGGGCGCCCGGCTCCTCCGGCCAGCTCTCCAGGATCACGTGCGAGTTGGTGCCGCTGACACCGAACGAGGAGACCGCGCACCGGCGCACACCGTCCGCCCCCCGGGGCCAGGGTCGGCTGTCCCGCAGCACGTTCACCGACGAGGACCAGTCCACATGGGAGTTGAGGTCCTCGACGTGCAGGGTCTTGGGCATGGTGCCGGCGCGCATGGCGCTCAGGCACTTGATGACGCCGCCGACGCCGGCTGCGGCCATGGAGTGGCCGACGTTCGACTTGAACGAGCCGATCCACACGGGCTCACCGGCGCGGTCCGCCCCGTAGGTGGCCTGGATGGCGTTGGCCTCGATCGGGTCGCCGAGCTTGGTGGCCGTGCCGTGCGCCTCGACGAGCTGGATGGCACTGGGTTCGAGCCGGGCATCGGCGAGTGCCCGCCGGATCACCTTGACCTGGGCCTTGCCGCTGGGCGCTGTGAGGCCGTTGCTCGCGCCGTCCTGATTGACCGCGGTCCCCTTGATGACCCCGAGGATGCGGCGCTGGTTGCGGCGGGCCAGGGAGAGGCGTTCCAGCACGAGGACACCGGCGCCCTCGGCCCAGACGGTTCCGTTGGCGGTGTCGGAGAAGGTCCGGCAGCGTCCGTCGGGCGAGAGGGCGCCCTTCTTCGCGTAGTCCACGAACATGCCGGGACCGGTGAGCACGGTGCAGCCGCCGGCGAGCGCCAGGTCCGTTTCACCGCTGCGCAGGGACCGGACGGCGGTGTGGATCGCCGTGCCGGACGACGAGCAGGCGGTGTCGATGGTCAGCGCCGGGCCCTCCAGCCCGAGGAGGTAGGCGATCCGGCCGGACGCCACGCTCGGTGAGGTGCCGGTGCCCATGAAGCCGGCCGTCTCGTCCTGCCACTTCCACAGCGGCATCCCGTACTCGTTCGGCATCAGTCCGACGAAGACCCCGGTCTGTGACCCCTTGAGGCTCGACGGGACGATGCCGGACCGCTCGATCGACTCCCAGGCGACCTGCAGGAGCACCCGTTGCTGCGGGTCCATGGAGATCGCCTCGGCGGGTCTGATCCCGAAGAAGTCCGCGTCGAAGAGGTCCGCGTCGTGGAGGAATCCGCCCTGCCGGACGAAGCCCGGGTCGTAGAGGTCCTCGGTGTGCCACTCGCGGTTGCCGGGGAAGTCGCTGATGGCGTCCCGGCCCTCGTCGACCAGGGCCCACAGGCGCTCCGGGGTGTTCATGCCCCCGGGGTAGCGGCAGGCCATGCCGATGACGGCTATGTCCTCGGGCCCCGGTGTGTCGTCAGCCACGGAGTGCCTCCAGTTCGGTGTCCAGGTGTGCCGCGAGGTCGTTGATCGTCGGGTGGTCGAAGAGCGCGGACTCGGGGAGTTCCACGGCGGTGGCGGCCGTGAGACGGTCCTGGAGCTCGATCAGGGCCAGGGAGTCGACGCCCAGGTCCTCGAAGGTGCTGTCGGCGTCCACCTTCGGGCCCTCCCCGTACGTCTCGCCCAGCAGGTCGAGGACCTCGCGCTCCAGGAACGTCCGCATGAGCCAGAGCCGTTCGGCGGGGTCGGTGGTCCGCTCCCACCCGTCGAGCAGCGGGCGGGCGGGTCCCTCCTCCGGTACCGCGGGTTCCGGCGCGGGGGCCCGTTCCCTGGCGGGGCATGGGGGGACGGGGCCGGTGAAGGTGTCGCGCTCGAACGGGTAGGTGGGCAGGCCGGGCACCTTGCGCCAGCCGGTTCCCAGGCGGTCGACGACCGCGGCGGCGCCGCCGTCGGCGGCGTAGGTCCCGGCGGCGGCGACCCAGGCGGCCCGGCCGGCTCCCCCGTCGCGCAGCCAGTCGGCCGGGATGGCCAGGTCGTGGCCGGCCACGACCTTGCGCAGCCCGTCACTCATCTGCTCCCAGCTGCCACCGACCACGGCGACCCGGTACTCGCCTTCCGCGCGCTGGGCGAGGGTCCAGGCCGCATCGCCCACGGTGTGGCGGTCCGTGGGGAAAGCGTGGTCGAGGAGGGCGCCGGCCAGCGTCTGGACCGCCGCGCGGGTGCGGCCCGACAGGCACCACACGGTGTCCGGGTCCTGGCTCGCGGGCGGGGCCGGGGCGGCGGGCGGAGGCGCCAGCACGACATGCACGTTGGTGCCGCCCATGCCGAACGAACTGACCCCCACGAGGTCACCGGTGCCCAGTTCCTCGTCCCGGCCCGCACCGGCGACGCGGAGGTTGAGGTCTGCCAGCGGCAGGTTCCCGGGGCTGCGGTGATGGTGCAGGGTGGGCGGCAGCGCCCGGTGGTGCAGCACCAGGCAGGCCTTGATGAACCCGGCGATGCCCGCCGCCGACTCCAGGTGCCCGATGTTGGACTTGACCGACCCCACGAGCAGCGGGGCGGTCCGGGGGCGCCGCCGGCCGACCGCCGCGCCGAGGGCGGCTGCCTCGACCGGGTCGCCCACGCGGGTGCCGGTGCCGTGCAGTTCGACGTAGCCGACCTCGGCGCCCGTGACCCCGGCGGCGCGGTGCGCGGCCTCGATCACCTCGCGCTGGGCCTCCGTGCTGGGAACGCCCAGGCCGGCTCTGCCTCCGTCGTTGTTGGTGGCGCTGCCGCGCACCACGCAGTACACGTGGTCGCCGTCGCGCAGCGCCGCGTGGAGCGGTTTGAGGACGACGACGCCGGCGCCCTCGGCGCGGACGTATCCATTGGCGTGCTCGTCGAAGGCGCGGCAGCGGCCGTCGGGGGACAGACCGCCCCACAGCTGGATCTGGTCGGTGACGTCCGGCAGGAGGTTGAGGTTGACTCCGGCGACGAGCGCGGCGTCGCACTCGTCCAGCCGCAGGGCGCCCAGCGCCCGGTGCACGGCGCACAGGGAGGAGGACTGTCCGGTGTCGACGACCTCGCTGGGGCCGCGCAGTCCCAGGTGGTGGGAGACGCGCCCGGCCAGCAGCGAGCGGCTCGACCCCATATGCCCGAACCGGTCGAGGCGTCCGGAGGCGAAGTACCGCATCCTGAAGTCGTCGGCGCACGACCCCACATAGACGCCCCAGCGCCCCGCGCGCACGGCGTGCTCAGGAACGGCGGCGTCCTCCAGCGCCTGCCACGCGAGTTCCAGCAGGAGCCGCTGCTGCGGGTCCATGTGCTCGGCCTCGCGCCGCACGATTCCGAAGAACCGTGCGTCGAAGGCGTCGGTCCCCTCGATGAAGCCGCCCTGCCGGACGGGGGTGCGGGGTTCGGCGGGCGCGGGCCCGGCGCGTTCCTCCCAGCGGCCGGGCGGGGCCTCGCCCACACTGTCCGTCGCGGACATGAGGTTGCGCCAGAACGCGCCCGGATCGAGGGCGCCCGGGAAGCGGCACGACATTCCGATGACGGCCACGGGGGCCGCGCCCGCTGCCCGCTGCGGCAGCGCCGGTTGTGGATGTTGCGTCCGGGTGGTCATCAGGCCGTTTCACCCGTCTTTTCCGTGTCCGGTTTTGACGGCCCCGGTCCCGGGGCGACGACGAGGTGCCGGAGCCCCCGGAAGGTGGGGCTGGCCTTCCACCGCCGGTCCCGGGGCGCGGTGCGGACGGAGAGTCCGGGGCAGCGCCGGATCAGGACGTCGAACGCGACTTCCGCCTCCAGACGGGCGAGGTGCTTGCCGATGCAGTTGTGGATGCCGCCGCCGAAGGCCAGGTGTTCACGGCGCGGTGCGTCGACGGTGAAGCGGTCGGGCTCCGCGAAACGCGCGTCGTCACGGTTGGCGGCGGCGAAGGCGAGGAAGACGATGGAGCCGGCCGGGATGGTCACCCCGCCCACCTCGGCCGATTCGGTGGCGTATCGGTACAGCGACAGGTTGAAGGGCGACTGATGGCGCAGCATCTCGTCCACCGCGGCCGGCACGAGCGACCGGTCCTGCCACAGGCGCGCCTTCAGCGCGGGGTCCGACTCCAGCACAAGCAGCCCCGTGACGATGAGGTTCGCCGAGGTCTCGTAGCCGGCGGCGAGCAGCGCGTACGCCTGGGCGACGGCCTGCGGCTCGTCCAGCGAGAGGGCGAGGTCGCTCAGGATGTCGTCGTTGGCCCGGGCACGCCGCTGCGCGATGAGGCCGCGCAGGTAGCCGGCCATGTGCTGCGCGTCGCGCCGGAGCACCTCGGGCGCCGCGTCGCCGGTGATCGTCTGCACCCATTGGTGGAAGGTCCCGCGGTCGGCGCGCGGCACCCCGAGCGTGTCGCAGATGACCCCGATCGAGTACGGGAAGGCGAAGTCCTGGACCAGGTCGAACGACGCGCGGCCCGCGACGGTGTCGAGAACGGATTCCGCCAGATCCCGCATGGCCTGGCGCTTGGGAGCGACGGCCCGCGCGGTGAAGGCGCTGTTGAGCGGTTTGCGCAGTGCGGTGTGGATCGGCGGGTCGTTGTTCGCCATGTTGTCGTAGAGCAGAGAGGCGCGGTCCTGTCCCTGGCCGCCGCCCGGAGTGCTCGCCGCGAACAAGGACATCGCTTCGTTGATGCTTTTACGGAAACGGGGGTCCTGCAGTACGAATGTAACATCCTCGTAGGACGTCACCATCCAGGCCCGTAAATTCGGCGGCAAGTACGCCATGCCCGTTTCGAGGACGACTTCGGTGGGCTTGTTCCCGCTCTGCTTGAGGGCCCGGTAGACGGAATGCGGATCCCGGTAGAAATCCATATCGAGACGGATGGGGCAGCTGCTTTCATGCCTTTCGGATGTCATGCGATTCCTTCGGTGGAGAAGTCGAAGAATGTTCGCCCGGTCATCGTGGTACTGGCCGCGACTTGCGGTCCCGTTCGCGGCACCGGGACGCGACCTGCTGGGGACACGCCGCGGACGGGGGCTGTCGAGGGGCGCTGCGGGATGCCCGGAAATGTGTTCGTTCCGCCCCGGGTGGGGTGGGTCCGCCGGAACTCCGCGGCGGTTCGCTGCGGGGCCGTGTCATTGGCGCACCTGGCCCGGTCGGTCGGCCGCACCGGGCCTGGACCGGCCCCCGTACGTCCACCGTTTCATCTCCCATTCACTGCTGCCGGGTCGGTTTTCCGGTTCCCGTGACCGATGGGGAGCCGGGTATTCCACGCGTGTTCCCGTCCGGATGACGCGAAGTGTCGGCACTCGCCGCGCATACCGCACTGCCAAAGAGAGAGAATCTGCAACGGCTGCACGTTAGCCACTGCTCAGGGCGGGCCGCAAGGGCCCTTCATCCCGGCGTTTCGGCGAATAGGGGGGACCCCTGATCGCCGAATAAATATTCCGGTCCCCCGGATTTTTCTGGTGGCGCGTTCCGGCGGTCTCGGCGGATGACGGGCATGTGGTGAGATGTCAATCCGGATGCGTAGGGGGTGCGCGGGCCGTTTCGGACCCGGTTCCGGGCCCGTGACGTGCCACCGGACCGGGCGCCCCCGACATGGACACCGGGGGTGCGACCGGATACGTGCTCCGCTTGAGAAGTGCCTCCGGCGATAGCGGGAAGAGGGTTCTCGACAATCCTCATTTCCGCTGGGCAGAGGCATTTTTTGCTCGCTCGCCGACCTCTGGGCGGCGCCGTTCCGCGAAAGCGGAATCTTATTTTCCGCAAAAAAATGGGCCCGTCCGGACCGGCCGCAGTGCGTCGCCGCCGTGAGTGGGCATGAACAGCGCGAGGCCAACGGCAGTAGGGGGGTGTCGTCCGGTGCGCTGTGCTCGCGAGGACTGTGCGTGCGGTGACCGCACCGGGCCCCTGCGGAAGGAGGGACGGACGTCATGGAGTTGGCAGAGCGATGCCGGGCGCAACAACTTCTTGACAGGCTCTTTAGACAGGTACGTGACGGTAGGGGGCAGGCCGCCCTGGTCCTCGGCCCCCCTGGAGTCGGGAAGACCGGGGTGGTCGACCACATCAGGCAGGAGGCCGGACGGGCCGGCGCGACCGTGCTGAGCGCCACAGCCTCGGCGACGGAACGCCCGTTCCGTCTGGGTGTCGTCGCCCAGCTGCTGTCCTGCCTGGGGTACTCCATCCATGAGATCTCGGCGCTGTCCGGGTCGCCGGCCGGGGTCGCCGCCGCCGTGCACGACACCATCCGCTTGGTCGCCGAACGCACGCCGGTGCTCATCACCATCGATGACGTCCACGACATCGACAGCGAGTCCGAGCGGTGCCTGCTCTACATCATCCACCGGGTGGCCCCGCTGTGTGCGCTCGTCGTGCTCACCGGGAGTTCCGACCTGCCCCAGCAGAGCCCGGTGCTGACCACCGAGTACATGCGCAACCCCAACTGCTCGCTGCTGGGGCTGGTGGCGCTGTGCGCGTCGTGCGTCCGGGGTGTGCTGGCCGAGCACATGGGCAGCGGTGTCTGCGACCGGACCGTTTCCCTGTGGCGGCGGGCGTCCGGGGGGAGCCAGCTGCTGCTGCACGCGCTCCTGAAGGACTGGTCACGTCCCGGCGCCCGGGAGGCGGCGGACCACGGCGCGGTGCCCCCTCCGCTGGGCGGTGACGCGGTCCGGTTCGCCGTCCAGTACCTCCACGGCCAGATGACGGAGGGGGGGTTGTGGACCTCGCGGGCGCTCGCCGTTCTTGGAGAGGCGGCCACCGCGGAGCGGGTGGAACGGCTGCTGCACCACCTGGGGATGCCCGCCGACGAGGCCGCGCGGGCACGCCACGCCCTGCACGCGGCCGGCCTGACCGATGGCCTCCGGTACCACCTGGACGCGGCCCGTGACGTGGTGCTCGACCGGACCCCCAGCGACGACCGGACCCGGCTGCACCGGAACGCCGCGCTGGCGCTGCGCGAGAGCAACGCCGAACTGAGCGAGGTGGCCTGCCATCTGGTGCAGGCCCGGCCCGCCGGGGAGCCGTGGGCGGTCATCGCCCTGCGGGAGGCGGCTGCGCAGGCCCTGCACGAGCATGACGCCGAACGCGCCATCACCTTCCTGCGGACCGCCTACGACGCGTCCGCCGAGGACACGATGCGCGCCGAGATCCGGGCCGAACTGGCTCAGGCGGAGTGGCACGTGGACCCGGGGGCGGTCCGCTGGCACCTGACGGACCTGCTGGCGGGTCACCGGGGCGGCCGGCTGAGCCGGGACCACAGTCTGCTGCTGGGCATGTATCTGCTGTGGTCGGGGCGGACCCAGGAGGTCAGCGCCCTGCTGGCCGACCTCGACGCGGTGCGCGAGGAACTGTCGCAGGACGCGCGGGCCCGGCTGGACACGTTGCGTGTCTGGTTCGCGTATTTCTTCCCCGCGTACGCGGCGCGGTACCGGCACGGTCCCCTGGAGCCTCCGCAGGGTCCGGGCGGCGGGATCGTGTCGGTCGATCCGCAGTGGGACGGGGCGCTGGTGCTCGCCTCACTGCTGGCTGAGGGTCCCACCGACGACGCCTGCGGCGCCGCCGAGCAACTCCTTCAGGCACAGGTGCCGCACCAGCCGTTCCTGGCGCCGACGATGGCTGCGGTGATCTCGCTGATCCGCGGCGCACGCCTCGAACGGGCGGCGGAATGGTGTGACCGGCTGGTCGTGGGCTGCTCGGAGTACACGACCACCTGTCAGGCGATCCTGCTGGCCGCCAGCGCGACCCTGGAGAGCTGGCTGGGCCATTTCAGCACCGCGCTGGTCCGCGCAGAGCGGGCCCTGGCGCTCCTGCCCCCGCCGGCCTGGGGGGTGGCCATCGGGCTGCCGCTGTCTGCCAAGGTTCTCGCCTGCGTCGGCCTGGGGAAACCGGAGACGGCGGCGGAGTGCTTCCGCCCCCCGGTGCCCCAGTTGATGTTCCAGTCCCTCCCCGGACTGCACTACCTCCAGGCGCGCGGCCGCCTCCACCTGGCCGCCGGGCGACATCAGGCGGCCCTCGGCGACTTCTCCGCGTGCCGGGACCTGATGGCCGCGTGGAATCTCCAGGTGTCCGTTTTCACGCCCTGGCGGGTTCACTCCGCCGAGGCGCTCGCCGAACTCGGTGACACGGACGAGGCGGTGCGCCTGCTGGAGGAGGAGCTGGCGCAGCCCGACCCGGGCAGTCCCTGGCTGCGGGACCAGGCGCAGGCGCTGTACGACCGGCTGTGCGGCACCGGAACCCCGGCTGGCGGCGTGCCCCCCGGTGGCAGCGGTCCTGGCCCGGGTCCCGGCGGTGGACCGGCGGCGGCCGGCGAGCTCACCGCGCTGAGCAGAGCGGAACACCAGGTGGCGCGCCTCGCCGGGGAGGGGCTCACCAACCGGGCGATCGCCGCGCGGCTCGGGGTCACCCCCAGTACCGTCGAGCAGCACCTGACCCGCATCTACCGGAAGCTGGGGGTGCGGGGCCGGGCGGCGCTCCCCGGGGTGCTGAAGCTGGCCGGCCCGGCCGCGGGGTGAGCGGGGCGCTCTCCCGCCCCGCGCAGTCCACGGCCCCTCTTGCGGCCCAGGTGTCCAGCGTCCACCAGTTCCCGCGGTACGGCTGACGGTTCGCAGCCCGCCGTGGGAAACGCGGCGGGCGGGCGTTCCAGGGTCGCCGGAGAGACCTCCAGGCCGATGGCCGATGGCCGATGGGTCGTGAGCGTGCAAGCCCTGCCCGGTCTTCCGCCCCAGCAGGCCGGAGCGGAGCACGGAGGTCAGGAGCGGCACCGGGCGCGCGGCGTCCTCACCGGGGCGGCTCCCGAGGAACTCCAGGCAGGTGTGGACGGTGTCCACGCCCAGTCCGTCGAGGAGTTCCAGCGGGCCGGACGGCAGACCGCAACCGAGGCGCGTCGCGGTGTCGACGTCGCCGGGGGAGGAGAACCCCGCCTCGCCCCTGGCGGCGCCGCGGTTGAGAAGCGGGCGGACGGCCTCGGCGTGCCGGCCGGGCGCCGGGGGGCGCGGCAGCCGCAGCCCGGTGACCCGCCGGGGCATCGTCGTCGAGGGCGGCGATCTCGGTGGTGACGGTGGGGACCGTGCCCCCGTCGGGGCAGGTGCGCCCGAGGCGCCGCCCGACCCCGGCGAGGACGTCGGGGCCGTGGTCCACGCCGATGACCGGGCGCCCGGAGGCCGCGAGCATGCTCAGCGGTGCCTCCCCGACCGTTCCGAGCCCCACGATGCCGACGGTACGGCCCGGTTCCAGCAGGTGCTGCACGTCGCCGACTCCGGTGGTCGTCGGCCGCGGCACCGGGGCGTTCATGACCGGAAGCGGTTGATGGCGTCGATGTGCCGTGCGCGCTTGTCGTGGTCGCGGACGCCCAGCCCCTCCCCGGGGGCGAGCGCGAGGACGCCGACCTTCCCCTGGTGGAGATTACGGTGCACGTCGTACGCGGCCTGGCCGGTCTCCTCCAGGGGGTACACCGTGGAGAGTGTCGGGTGGATCCGGCCCTTGGCGACCAGCCGGTTGGCCTCCCACGCCTCGCGGTAGTTGGCGAAGTGCGAGCCGATGATCCGTTTCAGCGACATCCACAGGTAGCGGTTGTCGTAACTGTGCTGGTAGCCCGAGGTCGAGGCGCAGGTGACGATGGTGCCGCCCTTGCGCGCGACGTAGACGGAGGCGCCGAAGGTCTCGCGGCCCGGGTGCTCGAAGACGATGTCGGCGTCCTCGCCGCCGGTGAGTTCACGGATGCGCTTGCCGAAGCGCTTCCACTCCCGGGGGTCCTGGTGGTGCTCGTCCTTCCAGAACCGGAAGTCCTCGGCGGCGCGGTCGATGACGGCCTCGGCGCCCATCGCCCGGCAGATGTCCGCCTTCCGGCCACTGCTGACCACGCAGATGGGGTTGGCACCGCCGGCCAGCGCCAGTTGGGTGGCGTACGAGCCCAGGCCGCCGGAGGCTCCCCAGATGAGGACGTTGTCGCCCTGCTTCATGCCGGCGCCGTTGCGGGAGACCAGTTGCCGGTACGCGGTGGAGTTCACCAGGCCGGGGGCGGCGGCCTCTTCCCAGGTGAGGTGGTCCGGCTTGGGCATCAGCTGGTTCGACTTGACCAGCGCGATCTCCGCGAGGCCGCCGAAGTTGGTCTCGAAGCCCCAGATGCGCTGCTCGGGGTCGAGCATCGTGTCGTTGTGCCCGTCGGAGGACTCCAGCTCGACGGAGAGGCAGTGGGCGACGACCTCGTCGCCCGGCTTCCATGCGTTCACCCCTGGGCCGGTGCGCAGCACCACGCCCGCGAGGTCGGAGCCGATGACGTGGTACGGCAGGTCGTGACGTTTCGTCAGGTCGCTGAGCATGCCGTAGCGCTCCAGGAACGCGAAGGTCGGCAGCGGCTCGAAGATCGAGGTCCAAACCGAGTTGTAGTTCACGCAGGAGGCCATGACGGCCACGAGCGCCTCGCCCGGACCGAGTTCGGGCAGCGGGACGTCCATGAGGTGAAGGGACTCGCGCGGGTCCTTCACCTCCGTGTCCAGTCCGTCGAAGATTCCCACATCGGTCTTGCGGACAGCGATACCCCGGTAACTGTCCGGGAGGGGCAGCGCCCTGTAGTCCTCGGACGTCGCCTCGGCCGAGACGATGGCATCGACTATTTCCTTCACGGGCTTCCTCCGGGGGCGATTGCGAAGTGGGGCAGTGCACGCCCTTCCCGGCAGAGGCTAGGTGGGCCGCCGTCTCGCGGAAATCCCCTACTCCCGGGGGACCGGTTCGTCCGCCCCCCTGCCGGATCGCGCGGCGGCGCTAGGGGATTGCCGCCCGGGGACCACCCGGGCAGCATGTGCGGACACGGGGCTTCGCCCGTTCGTCGTGCGAAACGATTGGGAGTGGGCGGCGTGGCCGATCAGCCCGTTAGGGAATCCACGTGGGTACGCAGGTTCCACCATGCGCCGGACGCGGAACACGCCTTGCTCTGTTTCCCGCATTCGGGTGGCTCCGCCAGTTTCTTCTTTCCGTTCTCACAGCGGCTGTCCCCGGGGATCGACGTGTGGTCCGTTCAGTACCCGGGGCGTCAGGACCGCAGGTCCGAGGCGAACATCCCTCACCTGCACGAACTGGCCGACCGGGTCGCCGAGGCGGTGGCGCCCCGACTCAACGGCCACTACGCCCTGTTCGGGCACAGCATGGGTGCCACGCTCGCCTATGAGGTGGCACTGCGGCTGCGCTCGGCGGGAAAGCACCCCGAGGCCCTTTTCGTATCGGGGCGCCCCGCTCCGCACCGGAACGTCGACAAGGGACTGCACCGGCTCTCGGACGAGGAAATCGCCGATGACATCCGGGCGCTCGACGGCACCGGTTCGGAGATGTTCGGTGACGCGGACGTTCTCAACATGTTCCTCCCCGCTATTCGCAGCGACTATCACGCCGCCGAAACGTACGCGTACACGCCCGGCCCTCCGCTGAATTGTCCGGTCCGCGCCTTCACGGGTTTCTCGGACCCCCGGGTGGAGGTCAGCGAACTGCACCACTGGGGTGACCACACCGAGGGGCCGTTCGGGCTGGACGTCTTTTCCGGGGGCCATTTCTACCTCGTGGACAGCCAGGAGGAGATCGCCGGCGAGATCGAGCGCACCCTGTGTGCAACCGGCCGGCGCTGAACCCCGTGTCCGCGCCGCCCGTTGTCCGAGCCGGCGCCGGTTCGGGCCAGGACACCAACCATGTGAGGACTGACATGGATAAGACCAATCCACTCATGCCCCTGCCCGCCGAGCCTCCGCCGGGCTGCCCGTTCTCCCCGCCGCGGGAGTACACCCGGCTGCGCGTCGAGCACCCGGTCAGCCGCGTCTGCATGCCCGACGGGAGCTGGGCGTGGCTGCTGACCCGGTACAGGGACATCAGGAGCGCACTGTCGGACTCCCGGTTCAGCTCCGACGTCAACGCCCCAGGTTTTCCGCGCAGCGGCATGGTGACCGCCGGCGAGGGCGGCAGCCTCATCCGCACCGACCCGCCCGAGCACGGCCGCAGGCGCAGGATGCTGACGCACTCCTTCACCGTGAAGAGCGTGTCCGCGCTGCGCTCGCGCATCCAGCGGATCACCGACGAGCTGTGCGACGGGATGGAGCGGGACCTGAGCGGGCCCGGCGGGTCCGTGGACCTGGTGAAGTCCCTGGCGCTCCCCCTCCCGTCCCTGGTGATCAGCCTGCTGCTCGGCGTGCCGTACGAGGACCGGTCCCTGTTCCAGTCGATCACCGCCACCGTGCTCTCCCGGGTGAACACCGAGGACGAGCGGGCCGCAGCCCGCCAGGCCCTGCGCGGCTATCTGACCCGCCTTGTCGCGGACAAGGAGAAGGACCCGGGCGACGACATCCTCAGTGAGCTGGTCCACGACCGGATGGGCCCGGGCCAGCTGACCCGGGACGAGGTGACGGGCACGGCGACGCTGCTGCTGATCGCCGGGCACGAGACCACGGCAAACATGATCGGGCTGGGCGCGCTGACCCTGCTGCGCACCCCGGGGGCCACGGACGACCTGCGCACGGACCCCTCCTTGATGCCGGGAGCCGTCGAGGAACTGCTGCGGTTCCACAGCATCACGCGCAGCGGGCCGCGCCGGGCGGCGACCGCGGACGTCGAGGTGGGCGGCGAGCTGATCAGGGCGGGCGAGGGCATCGTCTGCGCCGTCGCCTCCGGCAACCGGGACCCTGAGCAGTTCCCCGAGGGCGACACCGTCGACATCCGGCGCCGGAACGCCCAGCACCACGTGGCCTTCGGATACGGCGTGCACCAGTGCCTCGGCCAGTCCTTGGCCCGTGCCGAGCTGGAGATCTCCCTGAACACGCTCCTGGCCCGTTTCCCGGGGCTGCGGCTGGCCGTGGACTTCGCGGACGTTCCGTTCCGCAGCGACATGCTCGTCTACGGCTGCCACGCGCTTCCGGTCACCTGGTGACCGCTCAGCGACCACTGATCCGGCACCTGGAGAAGGAAGCCATGAGAATTTCCATCGACACGGGCAAGTGCTGCGGGGCGGGACAGTGCGTCCTGGTCGCGCCCGGCGTCTTCGACCAGGACGACGACGGGATCGTGGTCCTGCGGGATCCCGCGCCCATGGACGGGGCGCGCGACGCGGTCCTGGACGCCGCCGCCATCTGCCCGGCGGACGCCATCCGCGTGGAGTGAGACCGCCGCGGACAACCAGGTACTGAGGCTGGACACATGACGCAACCCACTTCGAGGGAAGGTCCGATTTCATGTGTGGTATCGCCGGCTGGGTTTCGTACCATCGGAATCTGACGGGACAGTCGCCGGTTCTCGACGCCATGACCGAGACCATGGCCTGCCGCGGTCCGGACGCCGGGGCCACCTGGGCGGACCGGCACGCCGCGCTCGGCCACCGGCGGCTCGCCGTCATCGACTTGCCCGGCGGCGCGCAGCCGATGGTGGTCCCCACCCCGGACGGCGATGTGGTGATGGTCTACTCGGGCGAGACCTACAACTACACCGAGCTGCGCGACGAACTGCGCCGCCGGGGGCACCGTTTCACCACCGACTCGGACACCGAGGTGGTGCTCCGCGGTTACGTGGAATGGGGTGAGGCGATCGGCGAGCACCTGAACGGCATGTTCGCCTTCGCCATCTGGGACGCGCGCACCGAGAAGCTGGTCATGGTCAGGGACCGGCTGGGGGTCAAGCCCTTCTACTTCTACGAGACCGGGGACGGTGTCCTGTTCGGCTCGGAGCCCAAGGTCATCCTGGCCAACCCGCTGTGCTCCCGGGTCGTCGGCCTGGACGGGCTGCGGGAGATGTTCTCCTTCGCCAAGACCCCGGGGCACGCGATCTGGGAGGGGATGCGCGAGCTGCGCCCGGGCCACGTCGCCGTGACCGACCGCGACGGGCTGCGGGAGTACGCCTACTGGCGCCTGGAGGCCGACGACCACACCGACGACCTGGACGCCACCGTGGCGCACGTGCGGGAGTTGCTGGAGGACATCATCGCCCGGCAGCTCGTCGCGGACGTCCCGCGCTGCACCCTGCTCTCCGGCGGTCTCGACTCCTCCGTCATCACCGCCCTCGCCGCGCGGCTGCTGCGGAAGCGGGGTGAGACGGTCCGCACCTTCAATGTGGACTTCCCCAACCAGGCGGAGAACTTCCGGGGGATCGAACTCGCCCCCACCCTGGACACCCCCTTCGCCCACGCGGTGGCCGAGCACGTGGGCAGCGACCACCGGGACATCCTGCTGCGCGGCGAGGCGCTGGCCGACCCGCGGGTACGACGGGCGGCCGTCGGGGCGCGGGACGTCCCGAACGGGATCGGCGACCGCGACAACTCGCTCCATCTGTTGTTCCGGGCCGTGCGGGAACAGTCGACGGTGGCGCTCTCCGGGGAGTCGGCGGACGAGTTGTTCGCGGGCTACCCGTGGTTTCACGAGGACCGGTTCCGCTTCGCGGACACCTTCCCGTGGCTGGCCGGAAAGGGCTCGCTGTTCGAGGCCGGCGGCCTCCTCAACGACGACCTGGCGAAGCGGCTCGACCTGGACGGCTACCTCCGGGACCACTACGTCGACGCCCTGAAGGAGGTGCCACTGAAGGAGGACGAGACCGGCCTGGAGAAGCGGATGCGCCAGGTCTGCCACCTGAACCTGACGCGGAAGATGCAGCCGCTGCTCGACCGCAAGGACCGGATGAGCATGGCGGCCGGGCTGGAGGTGCGCGTCCCGTTCTGCGACCACCGTCTCGTGGAGTACGTGTTCAACACCCCGTGGTCGCTGAAGTCGTTCGACGGCCGGGAGAAGAGCCTGCTGCGCGCGGCGACCCGTGATCTGCTGCCGGCAGCCGTGTCGGAACGCAAGAAGAGCGGCTACCCGAGCAGTTTCGACCCGCGGTACCTCGCGGCGGTCCAGTCCCAGGTAGCTGATCTGCTCGCCGGCGACCACCCGGCACTGGCCCTGTTCAGCCGGGAGCGCCTGAGCGAGGCGATGAGGGCGGACAAGGACACCATCAGCCTCCGGCAACGGACGGTGCTGGAACGCTCACTCGACATGGCGACGTGGCTCGACCTGCGGAAGCCGGCGCTGAAGACCGACTGACCGGTCCGCCGTGCCGGCGACTCACCCCCGGGCCGACCGGCCGGAGGGCAGGGCCCAGCGCGCGTGGACCAGCGCGCCGAGCAGGCCCGCAGCGGCGGCCACCGGGGCGATCCAGGAGAATCCGGCCGAGGAGAGCAGCACGCCGCCCACCGCGGACCCGATCGAGGTGCCCAGGTACACGAAGCTGCTGTTCCAGGCCATGATCGAACCGATCTCGCGTGAGAAGGCGTGCATCAGCTGGGATTGGAAGGCGGGCAAGCAGGGGAAGGCGCTGAGGGCGAACAGGCCGAGGACGAGCAGCAGCACCACGGTCGGTGCGTGGAACGCCAGCACCAGCAGCACCTCCAGCACCGACAGGCCCACCAGACTCGTGGTGACCACCCGCTGCGCGCCGTATCGGTCGGCCAGCCGTCCCCCGAAGAGGCTGCCGGTGACGGCGCCGATCCCGTAGATGACCAGGGCGACCGCGACCATGGCGGTCGACAGGTGGACGTTGTCGGTCAGCGCGGTGCCGACGTAGGTGTAGAGGCTGTAGACGGCGAAGGCCCACAGCCCGGCGACGGAGACCGCGCGGGCCTTCGTCAGCGCGCCGCTGCGCGGACCGTCGCCCCTGCCCGCGACGGGCGCTGTGGACACGGCGTCGCGCGTCCTCACACCGCGCCAGGCGAACAGGTTGACCACGGCGAGGACGAGGGTCAGCCCGCCGATCCCGTAGAAGGTCTCCCGCCAGCTCATCAGCGACGCCACGGCGGTGCCGATGGGGGCGCCGGTGGCCAGCGATATGAGGAAGCCCGACGCGGCGACGGCCAGCCAGCTGGCCCGGCGTTCGGGCGGGGCCGCCAGACCGACCAGGGTCTGCGCCGCGGGCGTGATGGCGGCGGCCGACAGACCGGCGAGCACCCGGGCGGCCAGCAGCAGTCCGAACCACGGGGACAGCCCGGTCAGGGCGTTGGCGAAGCCGAAGAGGGTCAGGCCGCCGATGAGGACGGTCCGGCGTCCCACCCGGTCGGCGAGGGACCCGATGACCGGGGCGCCGAACATGTACGCGAGCGAGAAGGCGGTGACCGTGACCCCGGCCACGGATGCGGAGACGTGGTATTGGTGGGCGATGTCCGGCAGAAGCGGCGAGACGACGAACAGGTCGGTGCCGATGACCAGGAGGGTGATGAATGCCACCGCGAGGCTGCCGCGGCCTGCTGCTGGCTCCGACGCCGCCACTGGGTCACGGGAGAGGGGTCGGCTCAAGTCCTGGCTCATCATGTTCGAAACCCTAGCGGCACCCGACGAGATCTGACGAGTGATCAGACGATCGGAGCTGCGACGTTCCGCTGCGGCCGCCGTCGGCCCGTACCCGCGTGACGCGCCAGTGCCGCTCGCGTAACCGGGCCAGCAGCGTCTGCCCCGCGTCCCGGTCGGTGACCGAGGGCGCGGTCACCATCACGCGGGCCCAACCAGGGCGTCCACCACGATGTGCCGCTTGCGGCCTTTTGCCCTGAGCCGGCGCGACCTGTGGCCTGCTGCCTCGGGGTGAAGTGTCGCGAACGGTGTCCTCAACGGGCCGAGCCGAGCGGGACCACCCCCGCGGGTGCGGAGAGCACTCCACCACCAATGCGGACGACAGGTACGCCTTGGGACCACCCCCGCACGCGCGGGGAGCGTGGCGCCGCCGTCGTCGCATCACCGCGAACCCCGCACGTTCCTGGTGCTTGATGAGAGCCTCCCGACTCGACGGGCCTCGCGCACGCGACGGCGCCACCACCGCCCGCACCCATGCTGCCCGCCGCCGCCCCCCGCGCGGCTGCCGCCCCCGCACCCGCGCAGTGCCCCCGGTACCGCTCGCCGCCGCACCGACGGCCCCTACTTGATGGCCCCCGCGGTCAGCCCCGAGACGATGCGGCGCTGGAAGACCAGGACCAGCAGGACCATCGGGATGGTGACGATCGCGCCGGCCGCCATGACCGCGGTGTACGGCTCCTGGTGCGGCTGGGAGCCGGTGAAGCCGGCGATGGCCACGGTGACCGGTGCGACGGCGGAGTTGCCGTTGGACAGCAGGCTGGAGAGCAGGTACTCGTTCCAGGCGGTGATGAACACCAGGATCGTCGCGGTGAACAGCGCCGGGGCCGCCAGCGGGAGGATCACCAGGCGGAACGCCTGGCCCGGGGTGCAGCCGTCCACCCGGGCGGCCTGCTCAAGCTCCCACGGCATCTCGGCGAAGAAGCTGGTGAGGATCCACACGGCCAGCGGCAGCGCGAAGGAGATGTCGGGCAGCACGAGCGCCGGGTAGGTGCCCAGCCAGTGGATGTCGGTGAACAGCTGGAAGAGCGGGGTGACCAGGGCGACGCCGGGGAACATCGAGGCGCCCAGCACCAGACCCAGCACCAGGAACTTGCCCCGGAACCGCAGCCGGGCCAGCGCGTAGGCGGCGAACACGCCGATCAGCATGGCGATCGCGGTCGTGCACGCCCCGATCAGCAGGCTGTTGACCAGCGCCTGCCCGAAGTGGTTGCCGCGCCCGGTGCTGAAGGCGGTGCGGAAGTTGTCCAGGGTGACGTGGGTCGGCCAGGGGGTGGTGTCGAAGGTGTAGCCGACGTCGCGGAAGGCGGTGATCACCATCCAGTAGAACGGCGCCAGGCACCACAGGGCGATGACCGCGACCCCGGTGTAGAGGCCCACCCGGTTCCACTTCGGGGTGCGCCGGCGGGGCCTGACCGCGGTGAGCCGCGGGGCGGCTGTCGTGGTGTGCGTCGTCATGTCACTTCACCGCCCGCTGCTGGGACCTGATCACGTTGGCGTTGAAGAGTTTCACCATCGCGAGCGCGACCAGGAAGATGAAAAGGAAGGTGATGGTCGACAGCGCCGACGCACCGCCGTACCCCTGGTCGATCTGCCGGATGACCAGGATCGACAAGGTGGTGGTGGCGTGTCCGGTGCCGCCGCCGCCCTGCGTCATGATCGCCGGCAGGTCGTAGATGCGCAGCACGTCGAGCACCCGGAAGAGCACGGCGACCAGCAGGGCGGGGCGCACCAGGGGGAAGGTGATCTCCTTGAAGCAGCGCCAGGCGCCGGCGCCGTCGATGCGGGCCGCCTCGTACAGCTCGCCGGGGATGATCTGCAGGCCCGCCAGCACCAGCAGGGCGACGAACGGGGTGGTCTTCCACACGTCGCCGACGACGATCGCGGCGCGTGAGGACCAGGTGCCCGAGGTCCACAGGATGTGGGTGCCCAGCAGCCGGTTGACGATGCCGTCGTAGGCGAACATGAAGTACCACAGCTTGGCGGTGACCGCGGTGGGGATCGCCCACGGCACCAGGACGCTGGCGCGCAGCAGGGCGCGGCCCTTGAACTCGCGGTTCATCACCAGGGCCATCGCGGTGCCGAGCACGATCTCCAGCACCACGGTGACCACCGCGAAGAAGACGGTGACGAAGACCGCGTCCCAGAACTCGCCGCCGAGCGTGCCGGCCGGGCAGCTGACGTCGCCGCACTTCTGCAGCAGCCACTGGGTGTAGTTGCTGAAGCCGGCGAATCCGCCGCCGTGGTTGAAGAAGCCGTTGTGCAGGGACTGGTCCTGCTTGAAGGAGGTGATGACGGCGGCCACCACGGGATAGCCGATGACCAGGCCGATCACGACGATCATCGGGCTGATCAGGGTCAGCGCCAGCTTCCTCTCGCCGGAGGATGCCTTGCGCTGTGTGCGGGGCGGCTTTCCGGCCGACGGTGTCTGCCGGGCGTCCGGGGGAGCGACCGCGGTCATCCGCGTCTCCTTGTCTGGCGGTGAGGATGCGCTGAGCTGGGGAACCGGGCCCGGGGCGGGTGGACGCCGCCCCGGACCCCGGCGGGGCTTACTGGCCCTTGGACGCGGTGGCGATGGCGGCCTGCATGTCCTTGAGGGCCTGGTCGACCGACTTGTCGCCCTTGATGGCGGCGTAGGCGTTCGTCTCGATGGCCTCGGTGACGGCGGGGTAGAACGGGGTCACCGGGCGGCTCTTGGCGGTCGCGAGGGAGGCGCCGAGCGTCTTGAGGTAGCCGAGCTTCGGGTCCGACAGCAGCGTCGGGTCGGTGTAGAGCGACTTGAGGACCGGCGCGTTGGAGGACTTCACCAGCAGCCGGCGCTGGATCTCGCTGGACTCGTAGTACTTGATGAAGTCCAGCGCGGTCGCCTTGTGCCGGGAGTAGACGCTCATGCCGAGGCTGTGGCCGCCCAGCGTGCCGGCGCCGATGCCGTCGGGGCCGGGCTCGGGAGCGACCGCGAACTTGTCCCTGACCACCGAACTGCCGTCGTTCTTGGCCAGGTTGTAGACGTACGCCCAGTTGCGCATGAACATCAGCTTGCCGGCCTCGAACGCCTGGCGGCCGTCCTCCTCCTGGTAGGTGATGGCCTGCTGGGGGATGTCACCGTTCTTGTACGCGTCCACCAGGAAGGACAGGCCCTTCTTGGCCTGCGGGGTGTCGACGGTCGGGGTCTTGCCGTCGGGGCCCACGATGCTGCCGCCGGCCGCGTTGATCGCCTCGGAGGTGTTGACGGTCAGGCCCTCGTACTTGGCGAACTGGCCCGCGTAGCAGCCCATGTGGTGGGCCTTGGCGATCTTGCAGTCCGCCAGCAGTTCGCTCCAGGTCGTCGGCGCTTTGGAGACCAGGTCCTTGCGGTAGTAGAGCATGCCGCCGTCGGAGGTCATCGGCGCCGCGTACAGGTTGCCCTGGTAGGTGGCCGCCTTGACCGCCACGTCCAGCAGCGGCTTGGTGTCGATGGCGAACGTGCCCTTCAGCGGCTGCAGCCAGCCCTGCGCGGCGAACTCCGGGGTCCACACGACGTCGACGGCGGCCACGTCGTAGTGGGAGTCCTTGGCCTTGAAGTGCTGGACCAGGTCGTCGTGCTGCTGGTCGGCGTTGTCGCTCTGCTCCTTGAACGTCACCTTCTGGTCGGGGTGCTTCGCGTTCCACATGGCGACGATGTTCTTGACGTCACCGGTGTTGTCCTTGCCCTGCACGAACGTGATCGGTCCGCGGGAGTCGTCGGAGGCGCTGCCCGACCCGTCGTCGCCGGAGGACGAGCACGCCGCGGACGCCAGCAGCAGAGCGGGGACGCCGAGGAAGGTCATCAGCCGTCGATGGGTCGTTGTCATCTGCACTCCTGAATGAGCCGTGGACGGAAGCGGCGGACGGGGCCGGGGCCCGGCGGTCCGCGCGGGGAGAGGCGACACGCGGTCAGGTGTGCCGGCGCCGGACCGTGGTGCGGGCGCGGGCCCGGCCGCCGCACGTGGCGGGCCGCGGACGGGAGTCCGGGGCGGGCGTCGGCCGGCGACGGGTGGTTCCGGGCGTCACGTGCGCACCTCGCGTGATGGGCCTGCCACGCGGTGCGCGACCGTCGGTCGGCGCGCACCGCTGCGTCAGGGGCGTGTTCGGCGCCATGCGCTCCCCTGGGCATGGCGGCTGCCGGGACTTCCTGACAGCGATTGCAGAAACTATGGGCGACGGTCGGGTGCGTCAACGGTTGCGACCGCAGTCGAGTTCAAAACGTGACGGCGAACCAGCTGTTCCACCATCAGGCCCGGCGCCGGCCGCCCCTGCGACCGCTGGCTGACAGCGTTGTCCACGCGGCCGTCGTCCCACGGCGGGCGAACGGGCCGGAACCGCCGGCCACGTGACCGGCGCGGGCAGCGGCGGACGGCCGGGACCGCTGTGCTACGTTCCCGCCATGTCGGGAGAGCAACGGCACGTCACGATGGCCGATGTGGCGCAGCGGGCGGGTGTCTCGGTCTCGACGGTCTCCCGCACCCTGCGCGGACTGGCGGTGGTGGCGCCGGCCACCCGTGACCGGGTCGAACGGGCGGCCGGGGAGCTGTCGTTCGCCATCTCGCGCAGCGCCTCCAGTCTCGTCACCGGCAGGACCCGGCGGATCGCGGTCCTCGTCCCGCGGATGCAGGCGTGGTTCCCCGGTGCGGTCCTCACCGGCATCAGTGAGGTGCTGCGTCAGGCCGGCTTCGACCTGCTGGTCTACAGCGTGACGACCATGGGCGAGCGCGCCGCCTTCTTCGACCGCTCCCCGGCCCGCCGCAACGCCGACGCCCTCATGGTGGTCTCCTTCGACCTGACCGCACCGGAGCGCGCCACGCTCGACGCCCTGCGGATGCCGGTCGTCCTGGTCAGCCAGCACGCCGAGGGCCTGGCCAGCGTCTACATCGACGACATCGAGGGGGCCCGCCGCGGCACCCTGCACCTGACGAACCTCGGGCACCGGCGCGTCGCCTTCGTGCAGACCGCCGACCCCTCGGGCTTCGCCTGGAGCTCCCAGGACCGGCTGGTCGGCTACCGCCGGGCGCTGCGGGAGGCCGGACTGCCGTGGGACGAGGACCTGGTGGTCCGGGTCGCGCCCGGCCGGCGGCGCAGTCTGGTGGAGGCGGTCGGCCACCTGCTGAGCCTGCCGGACGTGCCGACCGCCGTCTTCGCCGAGTCCGACGACATCGCCGCCCGGGTGCTGGGGGTGCTGCGCCTCCAGCGGGTCGACGTCCCCGGCCGCCTCTCGGTGCTCGGCTTCGACGACCAGGAACTGGCGGAGTGGCTGGACCTCACCACCGTCGCCCAGCCGGCCGTCGAGGTGGGCCGGGCCGCCGCGCAACTGGTGACCGCCATCGCCGGGGACCCGGACGCGGACACCGCCCGGCACGTCGTGCTCCCCACCCGGCTGATCCCGCGCGGCAGCACGGCCCCGCCGCCCGACCGGCCGGCCCCGCGACCGCCCGCACCGGACGCCGTTCCCTGACCCGTCCCGCCGCGCCCCGGCCGCTCGGCCCCGCCGGACCGGCCCCGGCAGATCGGACGGCCCCGCGTCAGTCGCCCGCGGCGAGGGCCTCGGCGGCCCGGCGGACGGCGTGCGGGCGGGCGACGGCGATCACCGTGCCGATCAGGATCCAGACCAGCACCAGGTAGGGGAAGAGGTCGGACGGGAACGCGGGGACCGGCCACAGGTTGGCGTACAGGGCGTAGCCCAGACCGAGGATGGCGAGCACCGGGACGGCGAGGACGGGCCCGCGCCAGCGCCCGGTGGAACGGAACAGCCTGATGGCCGCCACCTGGGTCACCAGGTAGACCACCAGCAGCGCCAGGACCCCGGCCGTCCCCCAGTAGCCGAACGTCGTCGCGCCGTCGGTGCCGGTCAGCGACATCACCACCACGCCCACCGTGCCGAACAGCACCGTGACCGCGACCGCCGTCGCCGGGATGCCCAGCCGGCTGACCCGAGCGGTCGCCCGGGGCAGGATGCCGTCCTTGGACAGGGTGAACAGCAGCCGGGCCGCGCCGGTGGTGGTGCCCAGCGCGCTGGCGAAGGCCGATCCGGTGGCCCCGGCCATCAGCACGACGGCGAACCAGTGCCCGGCGTACCCCGTGGCGAGGTCCGCCAGCGGTGCCTGGCTGGCGCCGTACCGCTTGATCTGCGCCGGGGACAGGCCGAAGCCGACGGTCTGGACGTAGGCGATCACCACGTAGAAGACGCCGATGCTCGCCACGGCGATCACGATGGCCCGGGGAATGGACCGCTTGGGGTCCGCGGTCTCCTCGCCCAGCACCGCCGCGCCCTCGAACCCGGCGAACGACAGGAACCCGAACACGCTGGCCAGGCCGATCGCCGACCAGGTCGCGCCGTGCGGCAGGAACGGCGCGGCGGTCACGGCCGCCGAGCCCTTGTGGCCGACGATCAGCACCGCCAGCACGACGATCAGGGTGATGGAGACGCCCTCGACGACCAGCGCCGTACGGGTCGACAGCGTCACCCTGGCCAGGCACAGCGCCAGGATGCCCGCCAGGCACACCAGCGCCGGCCAGGTCCACGGGACCCGCACCCCGGCCATGCCCATGACGGTGGAGAAGAACGCCCCGGTCTCGGCGGCGGAGGCGACCGTGAACGCCAGATAGGTGAGCAGCAGCGTCCAGCCGCTGAGGAAGCCCGCCCGGGCGCCCAGCGCACGGCCGTTGAACGTGTAGACCGACCCGGCGGAGGCGTAGACCCGGGCGAAGGTGACGAAGGCGTAGGCGACGAGGGAGATGGTGACCGTCGCCAGCCCGAAGGCCAGCGCGACCGACGCGCCCGTCACCGAGGCGGCCAGCGAGGTGTTGAGCGCCATCGCCGCGGTGGGCGCCATGATGGCCACCGACAGCGCCGCCGCCTCCAGGGAACCGAGGCCCCGCTTGAGACCGCTCACGCGAGCGCCCCGCGCGCCTCGTCGAGCAGGGCGAGCTCCAGGTGCGCGGAGACCACCCAGTTGGGGACGTCGACGACCTCACTGATCTTCAGATCGGCCGCGACGCTCGCCAGCAGGTACGCGTCGGCCTCCGGCAGGCCGGTGCGCCGGTGGACCTCGTCGACCAGCAGGTTCACCGCGTCCCGGGCGGCGGTCATCAGGTCGGGGCCGATACCGGTGGTCGCCAGCGCCCGGCCGGTCCGCGCGGTGCGCGGGTCGGTCTCGATCAGCGGGAACGCGGGGGCCGCGCCCTTGGCCAGGCCGAGCCGCAGCCGCACCCGGGACGCGGTCTCGACACCGGTGCCGCACACCTCGCCGTCGCCCATCGCGGCGTGCGTGTCGCCCAGCGACAGCAGCGCCCCGGCCACCCCGACCGGCAGTACCAGCCGGGCGCCGGGACCGACGTGCCGGACGTCCATGTTGCCGCCCCAGCGGCGCGGCGGCACCACGCTGTGCTCTCCCGGCTCGGGCGGCGCCACCCCGATCGTGCCGATCATGGGCACCACCGGGATCCGGATGCCGGGCGGCAGGGTGACGTGGCCGCCGGCGACGGTCGAGACGGCCAGGTGCGGGTCGGGGAACCGGTCGGCCAGCAGCCCGAACCCGGGGATGTTCGCCGTCCAGCCCCAGTCGTCCACCTCGACGTCGAGGACGTCCACGATCAGCGCGTCCCCCGGTTCGGCGCCGGGGACCAGCAGCGGACCGGTCACCGGGTTGACCCGGCCGAAGTCCAGCACCCCGATGGCGTCGGCGGTGGAGTCACGGGTGATCTGGCCGCCCGAGGAGTTCTCCAGGTCCACCTCGGCCTCGGTCCCGGGCGGAACCTCGGCCACCGGGCTCAGGGCGTTGTCCCAGACGACGTGCGTACGGTCCGACGTGATGTGCACTGATCCTCCGACACTCCGGCGAACGACGGTCTCCCGTCACGTGCTTGGCCATGCTGCGCGCCCCGGACGCCCCGCACAAGTCCTCGGGCCGGGGCCGGGCAGGGCACGACGGGTGCCGGCGGCGGGCCCCCGGCCTCCGCGCTCCGCGAAGCGCGCGGTCCCGGCCCGGCAGCCGCGCGGCAGGTCCGCGGCGCCCGACGCGCACGGCGGACGTCAGTCGTGGAACGTGGAGCGGCGTCCCCGAGCCCGCGCGGCGACGCCCTCCTCAGCCGTGCGGCCGGCCGGCCCGGCCGCCGGTGGCGCGCAGTTCGACGCAGCAGTGGCGGGGGCGGGGGGCCAGGACGGCGTCGACGCCGTTGGTCTCCAGGCCGGCGAGCAGACCGCTGACGTACGCCTGGTTGATCCCGCACACCAGGTCCGTCGAACGGGCCGCCAGCGGGTGGAAGGGGCAGTTGCGCAGCCGGGTGCCGGTGGGGGCGGTGCGGTCCGGTTCGAAGCCCTGCCGTTCCAGGACGGCCTCGCTGAGGGTGAGGGAGCGCTCCGGGCCGAGCCGGCCGGGGCGGGTGCGGGCGCGTTCGTCCGCGCCGAGTTCCCGGCCGCGCTCCCGGGCGGTGCGCAGGGCGGCGGCCCGGGCGTCCTCACCGGGTACCTGCGCGCCGACGGCGTCGAGGAGGATCTCCGCGATCAGGGCGTGCCGGCGTTCCGGGATGCTGACGCGGAGGTCGGCGCCGGTGGGCTCGTAGACCTTGGGCTGCCGGCCGACCTTCCGCACGCCGCCGGGGCTGGCGGTCCCCGCGCGCAGCAGGCCGGCCGCCACGAGTTTGTCGAGGTGGAAGGCGGCGAGCTTGGCCGAAACGCCGGCGTCGGTGGCCGTTTCCTCGCGGGTGACCGGCCGCCGGGCGTGGCGGACGAAGTCGAACATCCTGCGGCGCTGAGCGTCGGCGAGCACCGCGACGGCCTCGACGCGGGAGGCGGCGGACAGCCCGGGAGCGGACAGGTCGTCTGGAGCGGTCACGGTCCCACTGTAAGGCCAACTATGGTGGATCCAATACGGTTCACCCGCTCGAACACACTGCTGCTTGACCTGGTGAGCAGATAAGACCAATACTCGTTGGTCAAAAGCATCTGACGGAGAGAGCCGCCGTGGCGACCACACCGCACCACCGGGCGCCGCCGGCGACCGGCCCGTCGGACCACCGCCCCTCGCAGGTCCCGCCCGTCGACACCGCCGTCGGCCCGGACGCCCCGGAACCCGCGGTCCTGCGGGTCGTGCACGAGCTGGAGGGCATGGAAGCGGTCGCGGCCGAGGAGGCCGCCGGCCGCTTTCCGCGCGCGCCCGGGGTGCGCACCGGCACCGGGAGCACGTGGGGCACCCCCCGGCCGGACGGCCCGGGAGCACGCGGGGCTCCGCGGCCCGTGGCCGTTCGGCCCGAGGACCTTCCCCCACGGCGAGGGCCGCGACGAACTCGTGCCGGCCCGGGGCCATCCCCGTGCGGTCGGTCCGCGAGGACCACCACCTGCCGTTCGCCGGCACCGCCCACGCGCTGAGCGGACCGGGCGGCACGCGCCCCGGCCCGCCACCCCCGTGCCGCCGGGCCCCCGATGCGGGGACCCGGCCGGCCCGGACCACCCGGAGAGGAACCCCGACCATGCTCCCCGACGATTCCGTGCACCTCCTGGCGGACGTGAACTGCCTGCTTGCCGGGGCCGGCGAGCGGCGTCGCGGCGCGCTGTGGAAGCTCGCCGAATCCGCGCGGCAGCTCGACGCCAACCTGGTCCGCCTGCCGGCGGGCGCGTCGGTGGACGAGCACCGGGAGGGCGACCTCGACGTGCTGCTGTTCGTGGCCTCCGGCGACGGGCAACTCCTCGACGGCACGCGGTCGCTGCCCCTGGCGGCCGGCGCCCTGGCCTGGCTCCCGTGCGGCTCCCGGCGTGCTCTGCGCGCCGGACCCGGCGGGCTGGCCTACCTCACCGTCCACCGGCGGCGTCCCGGCCTGTCCATCCGGGGCGCGGCACCGGTGGCCGACGAGGGCGGCGAGGCGGCCTGCTGGCTCCACCGGGTCTGCCCGGCCTGCGGCGCGGTTCCCGACGGCCGCGCCCCGGCGTACTGCAGCCGCTGCGGCGAGCGGCTGGCCGCGGACTGACAGCCGGCGGCGATCACGGTGGGCGGAGCCCGGGGCCGCATCAACGCCGGGATCAACGTCCTCACCCCGTCGTTCGCCATCGGCACCGCGAATCCGCCGCTGGTGTTCGCGCCGGCCGGCAGCGGCGTGGCCCCCCGCATCGGCGCCTTCCGCCGCGGCGCCCGCACGTCCCGGATCGCCGGCGCGGGTCGAACCGGCTGCCGGCGTCCAGGTGTACGACGTCACCTTCGGGCGCTCCGGCGTTGCGAGGAATGTGCCATCCTCGCGGGTCGCAGGAGCGGTGGGGGCGCAGTGAAGATCGCCGCGGTCACGAAACGGTTCGTCATCTTGTCGGGACACGGTCAAGTTGGAGCCGGTTTACTGCTCCGGGTCTGCGGTCCGCTGGGGGCCGCCTGTTCCTGGAGGACCAATGGGTCGTCGGGCTCTCACCGGTCTGGCCTTCTCCGCTTCCGCGCTGTTCGCCGTGATCACGGCCACCGCGCCCGCATCGGCCGCGCCGGCCGACAAGCCGCAGGTGCTCTCCAACTGGACGCAGACCAGCGCGTCGAGCTACAACGCGTTCATCGCGGCCCGCAACAACCAGGGCGCCTACGCCTCCTACGACTTCGACTGGTCGACCGACTACTGCTCGGACTCGCCCGACAACCCGCTGGGCTTCCCCTTCCAGCTCTCCTGCGCGCGCCACGACTTCGGCTACCGCAACTACAAGGACGAAGGCGACTTCTCCGCCAACAAGGCCCGGCTCGACAGCATGCTCTACGCCGACCTGGAGCGGGTCTGCGCGACCTACTCCGGCGCCAGCAAGACCGCCTGCGACGCCCTCGCCTGGACCTACTACCAGGCCGTCAAGAACCTCGGCAGCTGATCCTCGCCGCAGCCTCCCCGCCGCCGCGCACGGCGGCGGGGACGCGGGCCGGCGGACCTCCGGCCCCCGCCACCCGTGCTCATCGCGACCCGCCGCACGTCCCCGTCTCCCCACCGGGGTCCGCGAGCGGGGCGACCGGCAGCGAGACCACCATGGTCAGGCCGCCGCCGGGGGTGTCCTCCGGGGTGAGGGTGCCGCCCATGGCCTCGGTCAGGCCGCGTGACAGCGCCAGGCCGAGGCCGAGGCCGGTGGAATTGTCGGTGTCGCCGAGCCGCTGGAAGGGCTGGAAGACCCGGTCACGGTCCTCGGGCCGCAGGCCGCGCCCCTGATCGACGATCCGTAGCTCGACCCGGTCGCCGAGTGAGCTGGCGTTGATCAGGACGCTCCGGCCGGCCGGGGTGTGCCGGACGGCGTTGGTCACCAGGTTGGCGATGACCCGCTCCAGCAGGGGCGGGTCGGCCTGGATGCCGGGGATCTCGTGCAGGTGGTCCGCCGTGACGGGCACGGGCGTGGTGGGAAGGGTGTCGAGGGCGGTCGGGACGATGTCGGCGAGGGCGGTCGGCTGGAGGTGCAGGGTGAGGGCGCCGGCCTGGAGGCGGCTCATGTCGAGGAGGTTGTCGATCAGCCGGTTGAGGCGGGCGAGCGATTCGTCGGCTGTGGCCAGGAGTTCGTCTCGGTCCTCGTCGGAGAACTCCACGTCGCCGGCGCGCAGGCTGCTGACGGCGGCCCAGCCGCTGGCCAGCGGGGTGCGCAGGTCGTGGCTGACGGCGGCCAGCAGCGCGGTACGCATCCGGTCGGCCGCCTTGACCGGTTCGATCTCGGCGGCGGCCTCGGCGAGCCGGGCGTGGTCGAGGGCGGCTGTCACGTGTGCGGCGAACGCCGTCAGGACCCGGCGTTCGGAGGCGGCCAACTGGCGCCCGCGCAGCACCAGCACGTGGTTGCGGCCGACCGGCACCGTTTCGGACGGGGGTGGCGCCTCGTCCGCGCGGTGCTGGCCGCTGCGTTCGGCGAGGGTGGCGGACTCCATGCCGAAGGTGGCCCGGGTGTGTTCCAGCAGCGCGTCCACCGCCTGGTCGCCCCGCAGGATGTCGCCGGCCAGCGCGGACAGGGTCTCGGCCTCGGCGGTGGCGTTGGCCGCGCGGCGCGACCAGCGCAGGGAGCGGTCGACGATGGCGGCGACGGTGACGGCGACCAGGGAGAAGACCGCGAGGGCGAGGGCGTTGTTGAACTCGTTGATGGTGAACCGGCCGACCGGCGCGATGAAGAAGAAGTTGAGCAGCAGCGAGGCCGTCACTGAGGCCAGCAGCGCGGAGACGACCCCGCCGATGCACGCCACCCCGACGACGCTGAACAGGAACAGCAGCGCCTCACTGGTGAGGTTGAGGTTGCCGCGGTTGTGCGAGAGGAGCAGCGTGAGCAGCACGGGCAGGACGAAACCGGCCACCGGGCCGGCCACTTTGCGCGAGGACGGCAGGGAACTGCCGGACACCGGCAGCAGCCGCCCGCGGCCGGCGCGTTCGTGGGTGACGATGTGCACGTCGATGTCGCCGGACAACGCGGTCGTGGTCTCGCCGACGCCCGAACCGGTGAGGAACCGCAGCAGGCGGCCCCGGCGGCTGGTACCCATCACCAGCTGGGTGGCGTTCTCCGCACGGGCGAAGTCCAGCAGCGCGGACGGGACATGGTCGCCCAGGACGGAGTGGTAGCTGCCACCGAGCGATTCCACCAGCTCGCGCTGCCGGGCCAGGGCGGCCGGTGAGGCGCCGGTGAGGCCGTCGCTGCGGGCGATGTGCACGGCGAGCAGGTCGCCGCCGGACGAACGGTCGGCGATCCGGGCGGCCCGCCGGATCAGCGTGTCGCCCTCGGTACCACCGGGGATCGCGACCACCACGCGTTCCCTGGTCTCCCAGACCTTCCCTATGCCGTGTTCTGAACGGTAGCGCTGCAACGCCTCGTCGACCCGGCCGGCCACCCACAGCAGCGCGAGTTCCCGCAGCGCGGTCAGGTTGCCGACCCGGAAGTAGTGGGCGAGGGCCGCGTCGACCTTGTCGGCGGCGTAGATGTTGCCGTGGGCCATGCGGCGGCGGATCGCCTCGGCGGGCATGTCCACCAGCTCGATCTGGTCGGCGCGGCGCACCACCTCGTCGGGGACGGTCTCGCGCTGCGGAACGCCGGTGATCCGCTCCACCACGTCGTTGAGGGACTCCAGGTGCTGGACGTTGACCGCCGTGGCGACGTCGATCCCGGCCCGCAGCAGTTCCTCCACGTCCTGCCAGCGCTTGGCGTGCCGGCCGCCGGGGACGTTGGTGTGGGCGAGTTCGTCGACGAGGGCGACCTGCGGGCGGCGGGCGAGCACGGCGTCGAGGTCCATCTCCTCGAACTCCCCGCTCCGGTAACCGCGCCGGACGCGGGGCAGCGCCTCCAGGTCGTCGAGGAGGGCGGCGGTCAGCGGGCGGCCGTGGCACTCGGCGAACGCCACCACGACGTCCACGCCGCGCGCGGCACGCCGGCGTCCCTCGTCGAGCATCCGGTAGGTCTTGCCGACGCCCGGCGCCGCGCCGAGGAAGACCTTGAGCCGGCCGGGCGGTCCCGCCCAGGGGGGTGCGCCGGCGACGGGGGGCTGCGTCACGTGCGGGCCTCCTTCTCGTGATCGCACACGGCCCGGGGGCGCAGGGCCTCCTGTGCTCCCGGGCGATGCGGGTGGGGGCGGCGGTGGGCTATCCGAGCCCGGCCAACGCCAGGTTGAGGGTGACGACGTCGACCCGTGGCTCGCCGAGGAACCCCAGGGGCCGGCCCTGGACGTGGCCGGCGACGAGCCGGTGGACCTGCGCCGGGGACAGACCGCGGACCCGGGCGATCCGGTTGACCTGCTCGTAGGCGTACGCCGGGGAGATGTCGGGGTCGAGTCCGGAGCCGGAGGCGGTGACCGCGTCGGCCGGCACCTTCGATTCCGGGACGCCGTCGAACGCGGCGACGGCGGCCTTGCGCCGCTTGATCGTCCTGACCAGGCCGGGGTCGTTCGGGCCGAGGTTGGAGGCCCCGGAGACCGTCGGGTCGTAGCCTCCGGCGGACGGGCGCGGCTGGAACCACTTCGGGTCCGGCTTGGCGTCCTCGCCCGGCAGGGTGAACTGCTGCCCGAGCAGGCTGGACCCGGCGGGACGCCCGGCGGAGGAGACCGTGGAACCGTTGGCCTGGTGCGGGAACGCGGCCTGGGCGACGCCGGTGACCAGCAGCGGGTAGGCGAGGCCGCACAGCACGGTGAACACCAGGAGCATCCGCAGGGCGGTGAGGTGGGTGCGGACGGCGGACGGGAGCTGACTGGGCATGAGGGTGCCTCCTTGAGTTCCGGGCGCGTCAGCGGAGGCCGGGGATGAACTGGACGACGAGGTCGATGAGTTTGATCCCGGCGAACGGCAGGATCAGGCCGCCGGCGCCGTAGAGCCAGATGTTGCGGCTCAGCAGCTTGGCGGCCGACGCGGGCCGGTAACGCACTCCGCGCAGCGCCAGCGGGATCAGCACGACGATGATCAGCGCGTTGAAGACGATCGCCGAGGTGATCGCCGAGGCCGGGCTGTGCAGGCCCATGACGTTGAGCTGGTCCAGGCCGGGATACGCGACGGCGAACATCGCCGGGATGATCGCGAAGTACTTGGCGACGTCGTTGGCGATGGAGAACGTCGTCAGCGCGCCCCGGGTGATGAGCAGTTGCTTGCCGATCTCGACGATCTCGATCAGCTTGGTCGGGTCGGAGTCCAGGTCCACCATGTTCCCGGCCTCCTTGGCGGCCGAGGTACCGGTGTTCATCGCCACACCGACGTCCGCCTGGGCGAGCGCGGGGGCGTCGTTGGTGCCGTCGCCGGTCATCGCGACGAGCTTGCCGCCCGCCTGCTCCTTCTTGATCAGCGCCATCTTGTCCTCGGGCGTGGCCTCGGCGAGGAAGTCGTCCACGCCGGCCTCGTCCGCGATGGCCTTCGCGGTGAGCGGGTTGTCGCCGGTGATCATCACCGTGCGGATGCCCATCCGCCGCAGCTCGTCGAAGCGTTCGCGCATGCCGGGCTTGACGACGTCCTTGAGGTGGATGACGCCCAGCACGCGTGCGGTGCCGCCGGATCGTTCGGCCACCACGAGGGGGGTGCCGCCGGCTGCGGAGACCTGCTGGACGATGCCGGTGACCTGGGTGCTGGTCTCCCCACCGTGCTCGGTGACCCAGGCGGCCACCGACGCGGCGGCGCCCTTGCGCACCTGGCGGGTGCGGCCGCCGTCCGGCAGGTCGACGCCGCTCATCCGGCTCTGCGCGGTGAACGGCACGAACTCCCCACCGTCGGCGGCCCCTTCGGGCACTCCGTACGACTCCCGCGCCAGCAGCACGACCGAACGGCCCTCGGGCGTCTCGTCGGCGAGTGACGCCAGGTGCGCGGCGGCGGCGAGTTCGTCCTGGCCCACGGTAGCGACCGGCAGGAACTCGGCGGCCTGCCTGTTCCCGAGGGTGATGGTGCCGGTCTTGTCCAGCAGCAGCGTGTTGACGTCGCCTGCCGCCTCGACCGCACGACCGGACATGGCCAGCACGTTCCGTTGCACGAGGCGGTCCATGCCGGCGATGCCGATGGCCGACAGCAGCGCGCCGATCGTCGTCGGGATCAGTGCGACCACCAGGGCGACCAGGACGACGATGGTCTGTTCGGCGTGTGCGTAGACGGCGAACGGCTGGAGGGTGACGACGGCCAGCAGGAAGATGACCGTCATCGAGGCCAGCAGGATGTTCAGCGCGATCTCGTTCGGCGTCTTCTGCCGTGCCGCGCCCTCGACCAGCGCGATCATCCGGTCGATGAACGTCTCGCCCGGCCTGGAGGTGATCTTGACGACGATCCGGTCCGACAGCACCTTCGTGCCGCCGGTGACGGCCGAGCGGTCGCCGCCCGACTCGCGGATGACGGGGGCGGACTCGCCGGTGATGGCGGACTCGTCGACGGAGGCGACACCCTCGACCACGTCGCCGTCGCCGGGGATGATCTGCCCTGCCTCGACCAGCACGTGGTCACCGAGGGTGAGGGCGGAGGCGGCTACCTCCTCCTCGCGGGCGCCGGTCGTACCGGGACGCCACTCCGCGAGGCGGCGGGCGACGGTGTCGGTCCTCGTGCGGCGCAGGGTGTCCGCCTGGGCCTTGCCGCGCCCCTCGGCGACGGCCTCGGACAGGTTGGCGAAGACGACAGTGAGCCACAACCACACCGTGATGACCCAGGAGAACACCGACGGGTCCTTGACCGCCGACAGCGTGGTGAGCACGGCGCCGGCCTCGACGACGAACATCACCGGGTTCTTGATCATGCCCCGGGGATCCAGCTTGCGGCACGCCTCCGGCAGCGACGTGAGCAGTTGTCGCGGCCCGATGCCGCCGCCGGACACCCGGTGCTGGGTCTCCGGACCGGCCGGGGGCCGTACGGGGGTGGTGGTGGACATCAGTGGAGACCTTCCGCGAGCGGACCCAGCGCGAGGGCGGGGAAATACGTGAGACCGACGACGATCAGCACCACGCCGGACAGCAGACCGACGAACTGCGGCCGATGGGTGGGCAGCGTGCCCGCCGTCACGGGCACCGGCTGCTGGCGGGCGAGGGAGCCGGCCAGCGCCAGCACGAAGATGATCGGCAGGAAGCGCCCGAAGAGCATCGCCAGGCCCAGCGCGGTGTTGTACCAGTCGGTGTTGACGCCGAGGCCGGCGAACGCCGAGCCGTTGTTGTTGCCGGCGGAGGTGAACGCGTAGAGCACCTCGGAGAAGCCGTGCGGCCCGGAGTTGAGCATCCCGGCCCGCTCACCGGGCAGCGCCATCGCGATCCCGGAACCGACCAGCACGATCGCCGGCGTGGTGAGGATGTAGAGGGAGGCGAACTTCATCTCCCGGCCGCCGAGCTTCTTGCCCAGGTACTCCGGCGTGCGGCCCACCATCAGGCCGGCGACGAAGACCGCGATGACCGCGAGGATCAGCATGCCGTACAGGCCGGATCCGGTGCCGCCGGGCGCGATCTCGCCCAGCATCATGTCGAAGACCGCCGTCCCCCCACCGCCGGGCGTGAACGAGTCGTGGAAGGAGTTGACCGCGCCGGTCGAGGTCAGCGTGGTGGACGCGGCGAACAGCGCGGACCCCCAGATCCCGAACCGCTGCTCCTTGCCCTCCATCATCCCGCCGGCCAGGTGCCCGGCGTGACCGCTGACGCTGTGCAGTTCGTTGACGGTGATCAGCGCCACGGACGCGGCCCAGATCAGGCCCATGACCGAGACGATGGCCAGACCCTGGCGGCGATCGCCGACCATGGTGCCGAAAGTGCGCGGCAGGCTGAAGCCGATCACCAGCAGCAGGTAGATCTCGACCAGATTGGTGAACGGGTTCGGGTTCTCGAACGGGTGCGAGGAGTTGGCGTTGTAGAAGCCGCCGCCGTTGGTGCCGAGTTCCTTGATGGCCTCCTGGGAGGCGACCGGGCCGCCGGTGATGTCCTGGTGACCGCCGGCGATCGTGGTGACCGCGTGCACGGCGTGGAGGTTCTCGATCATCCCGCTGGCCACGAACACGAGCGCGAAGACCACGCTGAGCGGCAGCAGCAGCCGCCACACGATCCGGGTGAGGTCGACCCAGAAGTTGCCGACCCGGTCGGTGCGATGGCGCGTGAAGCCCCGGATGAGCGCCGCGACGACGGCGATGCCCACCGCCGCGGAGACGAAGTTCTGCACGGCCAGGCCCGCCATCTGCACCAGGTGGCCCATCGCCGACTCGCCGGAGTACGACTGCCAGTTGGTGTTCGTCACGAACGACGCGGCGGTGTTGAACGACTGGCCGGGCGTGATCCCCGGGAAGCCGAGCGACAGCAGCAGGTGGTGCTGGAGCCGCAGAAAGCCGTACAGGAAGAGCACCGAGACGGCGGAGAACGCCAGCAGGCTGCGCAGGTACGTCGACCACTTCTGGTCGGCGTCGCCGTCGACGCCGCCGAGGCGGTGGACGAACCGCTCGGCACGCTGGTGCTCCGCCGTGGTGAGGATGCGGGCCATGTAGTCGCCCAGCGGCCGGTGGGAGGCGGCCAGCACGGCGATCAGCGCCAGGATCTGGAGCCAGCCCGCGAGGGTGTCGTTCACTAGAACCTCTCGGGGAAGATCAGGGCGGCCACCAGGTAGCCGATCAGGAGCACGGCCGCCACGAGGCCGACGGCGTTCTCGGCGTTCACAGCCGTTCGACCCCCTTGGCGATCAGGCCGAGCACCGCGAAGACGGCGACGGTGACGAGGACGAAGACCACATCAGGCATGGGCGAAGCACCCCAGATCGCATCGGGTGGGACGGACGGCCCGGTACGGTCGCGGCCGGCGGGGACGCCATCGCCGGCCGTGGACCTGAGCCGTTCCGGTGTTCGAACCGGTGGGGCAAGACAAGCGCAGGGACCACCTGTGCGGGGGGCCATTGACGCCGCCCTGACGCGCGCCCCCCGGGTCTTAACGCCATCTTGACGGCCCGTCCCTGTCGTTCTCCCTGCTGAGCGGGCAGGGTCGTGCGGGTGAGCGGGGGCGCGGGTGCCCCGGCGACGATGCGATGAACGGGCCGCCCCCGGGCGGTGTGATGGGAGAACACGGTGAGTGCCACAGCCCCCACGGGACCGGGTACCGGCAGGACCCCAGGCACCCGGCTGCGCGCCTGGATGCTGGCGGGACTGTCCGACATGGGCCGGCAGCACGCCGACGGGCCGCCGCAGGCCGAGCCCGGGCACAAGGGGCAGCCGTGGTGGCGGGTGATGTGCCTGACCGGCGTCGACTACTTCTCCACCCTCGGCTACCAGCCCGGCATCGCCGCGCTCGCCGCCGGCCTGCTCTCACCCGTCGCCACGGTGGTGCTGGTCGTGGTCACCCTGGCCGGCGCGCTGCCGGTCTACCGGCGCGTGGCGGCGGAGAGCCCGCACGGCGAGGGCTCGATCGCGATGCTGGAGCGGCTGCTGTCGGACTGGAAGGGCAAGCTGTTCGTGCTGGCCCTGCTGGGCTTCGCCGCCACCGACTTCCTCATCACGATCACCCTGTCGGCGGCCGACGCAGCCACCCACATGACGCGCAACTCCCACCTGTCCGGGGCCCTGCACGGCGACCAGATGATCATCACCCTGGCCCTGATAGCGCTGCTGGGCGCGGTCTTCCTCAAGGGGTTCCTGGAAGCCGTCGGCGTCGCGGTCGTCCTCGTCGGCCTCTACCTGGTGCTGAACGCCGTCGTGGTGGCCGTCGGCCTGTGGCACGTGGCGAACGCCCCGCACGTCGTCCCGGACTGGGCGCACGCGCTGACCGTCGCGCACGGTGACCCCCTGATGATGATCGGCATATCCCTGCTGATCTTCCCCAAGCTCGCGCTGGGCCTGTCCGGCTTCGAGACCGGCGTCGCGGTCATGCCGCACATCAAGGGCGACCCGTCCGACACCGAACAGAAACCGGCGGGACGCGTCCGCGGCGCCCGCAAGCTCCTGACGACGGCCGCCGTCATCATGAGCGCCTTCCTGATCGCCACCAGCTTCATCACCACCCTGCTGATCCCGCAGTCCGCGTTCCGCGCCGGCGGCCCCGCCAACGGCCGCGCCCTCGCCTACCTCGCCCACCAGTACCTCGGCTCCGGCTTCGGCACCGTCTACGACTTCTCCACCATCGCCATCCTGTGGTTCGCCGGCGCCTCCGCCATGGCCGGACTGCTCAACCTCATGCCGCGCTACCTGCCCCGCTACGGCATGGCCCCGCACTGGGCGCGCGCCGTGCGGCCCATGGTCATGGTCTTCACCCTGATCGCCTTCCTCGTCACCTGGATCTTCGACGCGGACGTCGACAAGCAGGGCGGCGCCTACGCCACCGGCGTGCTGGTGCTGATCTCCTCCGCCGCCATCGCCGTCACCATCGCCGCCCGCCGGGCCGGCCAGCGCGGCTGGACCGCCGGCTTCGGCGTCATCTCCGCCGTCTTCCTCTACACCACCGTCGTCAACGTCTTCGAACGCCCCGACGGCGTGAAGATCGGCGGCTGCTTCATCGCCGCCATCGTGCTGGTCTCCCTGCTCTCCCGGCTGGGCCGCGCCTTCGAACTGCGGGTCTCCGACGTGCGCCTGGACGACATGGCGGAACGTTGCCTGCGCGACGCCGCCCGCCGCACGATCCGCCTGGTCGCCAACGAACCCGCCGAACGCGACGCCGACGAATACCTCGACAAGACCCGGCAGATCCGCCAGGACAACGACATCCCCGAGGGCGACGACCTGGTCTTCGTCGAGGTCACCGTCCGCGACCCCTCCGACTTCGAGAGCACCCTCCAGGTCAGCGGCGAGATCCTGCACGGCCGCTTCCGGGTGCTGCGCGTCGACAGCTCCAGCATCCCCAACGCGCTGGCGGCCCTGCTGATCCTGGTGCGCGACCGCAGCGGCCAGCGCCCGCACATCTACTTCGAGTGGACCGAGGGCAACCCCTTCACCCAGTTCCTGCGCTTCTTCCTCTTCGGCCAGGGCGAGGTCGCCCCCGTCACCCGCGAGGTCCTGCGCGAGGCCGAACCCGACCGGGACCGCCGCCCGCACGTCCACGTCGGCTGAGGCACCCGCTCCGCGCGGGCCCGTACCCGGTGCCGGCAGCGGGCCGGTCCCAGCGTTCTTCCCGCCGTACCCGGTGAACGGTCCGGCGGGCGGAACGTGACCGACCCGAGGCGAACGGACGGTGTGCGGTGACGGCGACGGACACCCCTGAGGGACCGGCGCCACCGGCGCACCGCACGACGACGGCGGAGAGCCGCGAACTGCCCGCCACCGCCACGCCGTAGCCCACCGGGGGCCTGCGGCAAGGCCCCTCCCGCACCACAGAATCAGCGACTCGACGGCCGGACCCGCGAAACGGGAGTCCTCCGTGCGTGTGCCGTTGTCGGCCCGGGGGTCGCGAGGAGATGCCGAACCGCTGGTGGGACTGACGGTGGCGGTGCGGGAACTCGGCGCCGGCGCGCGGCCGCACCGACGGGGGGACCCCGTCCCGTTCACCCGTACCGGTGCGGGCCGACGGAACGGGGCGTGGCGCGGTGCCCGCGCGGGCGGCGCGCCGTCAGGCCGACGCCAGCGTTTCTCCCTGGTACAGGCCGCAGTTGCTGTCCGAGTACACGGATGTCACGTGCCAGCCGGTGGGGAGGGTGGAGTCGGAGCAGGCGCGGATGCCGTTGTAGGGCAGGTTGTAGCGCAGACCGTGGTCGAGGCCGCAGCCCTGGTAGGTGCTCAGGTCCTCGGTGATGACGTAGCCGGCGGGGTTGGGGCCCTGGCCGCAGGCCATGATGCCGTCGTGGGCGGGCGAAAGCTCCTCCAGCCCGTAGCCGGCGCAGGCCGTCCCGCTGCTGACCCCCGTCACGACCCAGTCGGTCCACACCGCGGTGTTGGCGCACGCCCAGACGCCCGGGTACTGCTGGGTCAGCGTGGCCGCCTGGCCGTCGCAGGGGGCGTAGTTGCCGGAGGTGATCGCGGTGATCACGTAGGGCGAGGGGAAGGTGGCGCCCAGGCAGACCTGGATCCCGTCGTAGGGCTGGTCGAGGGTGACGGTCGGGAACTCGTTCGCGCACTGCGGCTGCGACGAGATGCTGTTGGCGGTGATCACCCAGCCCGCCGGGATCGCGGCGGAGCCCACCGCGCACGCCTTCGCGCCGTTCGACGGGAGCGCGACGGTGTATTCGAGGAACCCCTGACAGGACCCGGTCGAGACCGCGGTGACGATGTGGCCCGCCGGGAACGGCTGGTTGGCGCACACCGACGTGGCCGCCTGCGCGGTTCCGACGCCGGGGACGACGAGGGCGAAGACGGCCAGCGCCGCGGCGACGGCGAACTGCGCCAGTCGGCGCCACGGATCACGCGTTGTGCTCACGGACGTACTCCTCAGCTCGCAGACATGGGTGAGGGCGAGTGCGCGGCGAGGCTAACAGCGGGCCCCCGGCGCGAGACGGTTCTGCCCCAACCCTGCCGCCCCGGACCGGAGTTGCCGCCGCGCCCGGGGCAACCGTGCCGCCGCCTCCGGCACGGGGCCGCATCCGGAAACCGGGCACGGTGGCGCGGCCCTTTCCGCCGGGGATGATCGGAGCGGTACGGATTCCCCACCCGGCGCCCGCGCGGCGGTTCGTCGGCCGCTGTGGTTTCTCATGGCTGCCGACGGCGAATACGGGTTCGTCACTCTCACCGTGGAGGTTCCCCGCCGCGGTGCGCGGGCACTCCGGACACGCCGGGGTGCACATGGCCGTGCGGGAGACCGTTGCGGGTCAATGGCGGGTGACCGACCGTCGTCGCCGACGCACTCGGACGCCCCGTGAAGCATGCCGGGGCCCACAACCGGCGTTTACCAAGGCGCGCGGCCCCTGGGAGGACGGGCGGATGCGGCCGGCTCCGAGGAGAGCGGGACGTTCCTGTTCAGCGACTGTTTCCCCGAGCCCCATGCGCACAGGGGAAAACCCGTCGGACCCCTTTCCCCTTTCGCACACAGGGCCGGGGTGGCACCGAAATCGGTGCCACCCCGGCCCTGAATGAACCCGACGGTCACTTTCTCACCATCGGTACCAGCGGCCCCGTGAACCGCCGGCGCCGGCGCCGCGGAAAACGAATCCCAGCAGCCACACGACCAATACCACGATCGCGACCCACCACAGAATGTGGACGGCGAAACCGATACCGCCGAGCACGAGGGCCAGCAGCAGGACCAAAAGAAGTGCACCCATTGTCATCAACCTCCTGAACGGCGTGTGCCCTGGCATGTGGCGAACATGCGGAACATCTGTGCGGCAGTTCGCCGGGAGGAATCACCGAACGCGGAACGTGGTCCGCGCGCCGCGCCGCGCCGCCCTCCACGCCGCCCCCGCACCCCCGGCCCCCTGCCGCACCCCCGGCGCCCGGGCGGGGCCCGCCGGGTCCTACCGGTCGGTGAGCATGCCGGAGCGCAGGCTCCGCAGGGTCTTCGTCAGGATGCGGGAGATGTGCATCTGGGAGAGCCCGAGGCGTTCGCCGATCTGCGCCTGGGTCATGTCGTGGCCGAAGCGCAGCGAGAGGATGAGCCGTTCGCGCTCGGGCAGCCGGGCCATGAGGGGCTTGAGGGCGGTGAGGTTCTCCACGCCCTCGTAGCCCGGGTCGTCGTGGCCGATGCGCTGCGCCCAGCCGCCTCCCTCGTCCTCCTCGGTCGCGGGGGTGTCGATGGAGGAGGCGGTGTAGGCGTTCGAGGCCAGCACGGCTTCCAGGACCTCCTCCTCGTCCGCGCCGATCCGCTCGGCGAGCTCGGGGACGGTCGGCGCGCGGTCGAGTTCCGCGGAGAGGGCGTCGTTCGCCTTGGCCAGCGCGAGGCGGAGCTCCTGAAGGCGTCGCGGGACGTGGACGGCCCAGCTGGTGTCGCGGAAGAAGCGCTTGATCTCCCCGACGATCGTCGGCATGGCGAACGTGACGAACTCGACCCCGTAGTCGGGGTCGAAGCGGTCGATGGCCTTGATCAGCCCGATGCCGCCGACCTGGAGGATGTCCTCCATCTGGTCGGCCCGGCTGCTGAAGCGCTTCGCGGCGAACTTCACCAGCTGCATGTTCAGTTCGATCAGCGTTCCGCGGACGTAGGCGTACTCGTGCGTGCCCTCCTCCAGTTGGCCGAGGCGGGCGAAGAGCGTCCTGGAGACGTCCCGTACGTCCCTGATCCGTGGCGGCGCGCCGGTGGCCGGCTCCGCGGGTCCGGCCTGCCGGGAGTCCCGGGCGGGTTCCGCGGTGGGGAGGTGGGTGGGCCGGTCAGCGTGTCGAACCTTCATGGGACAGCCTCCACGGCATGGGCGGGCATCCGCCGCTCACTGCCCAGGGCGCTTACCCCCGCGTCGGTCTGACATTCATACGTTCAAGGATCGGTGCGCGATCCGCTTCAGCCCACCGGGCGGCGTGTCGGGCGCACCCGACGCGTTCCGGTCCGGCGGCCCGGGGACCGTCTCAGCAGCCGGATCAGCAGCCCGATCGATCCGAGACCGATCAGCAGCATGCCGCTTCCGAACGTCAGCGCGATCGGTTCCACGCCCCGCCCGGCGTCCTGCTGGGCCCGCAGCGTCGCATAACCGCGCAGGTCGCCGACGCCGTTGACGATGACGTCGCACGTGTCGCCGGGCCGCATGACCTTGCCGTCGCACAGGACCGGTCCGTGGTCCGGTGCCTTGGGCAGGCCGAGGGGGAAGAACAGCACTCCCAGGAAGAGAGGCAGGACGATCACCCACACCCACGTGAACCAGCTGCCGCCCGGCGCTCTGATCATTCCGACCATCCTACCGGCCGGTGGGGCGGGCATGAAGGTCTTTTCCGGCACCATGGGAGCGCGTCAACGGCGTTCACGTACACTCACCCCCCGCCGTCCGTCCGCCGGCGCTCGCGCCGGGCGGCCCGGTACGGACGGGGGACCGTCTGCGCCCGTACCCGGCCGGGGAGCGCGTCCGGTCAGAGCGAACCCGCGGTGGTGCGCGCGGCGCCCGCGGCGGGGGACGCGGCCGCGTCCCGGCGAGCGGTCGCCGGGGCCGAGACGGCGGGACCGTACCGGACCGCCGGACCGGAGGACGCGGCCGGCCCGGCCGCCCCCACCGGCTCAGCCGCCGCGGGAGAAGGGCGGCACGCAGGGCTTCAGCGCGATCGGGCGGCTGAGCGCCGCCTGCGACAGCGGGCACACGGCCGTGACCGCCGGCGGACCGGTGGCCGGACGGGACGCGGTACCCCCGGAGCGGCGGCCCCGGCCGCTTCCGCGTCCCCGCAGGGGCTCCGCCGCGGCACCGACCAGGGCGGCGCAGGCGTCCGCCCCGGTCGCCCGGCTGGACCGGCTCCACGAGCGGCTCACCGGGCTCACCACGCTCACGTCCGCCACGGGGGACCGTTCGACGGCGACCCGCGCCCGGACGCGGACCACACCGGCCGGCCCTGCCCGGCCGGGGTCCTCGGCCGCCACGAGAGGCCCGCCGTCCTCCTGGACGCCTGGAACGCCGGCGTCCGCGAGGCGCGGAAGGCACTCGGGGTGAACACCGTCGCGGCACCGGACTACGTCCGCGACATCAGGCCCGCCGGCGACGCCGGGCCCGTCGTCTACGTCAATGTCGGTCCATGGCGGTGCGACGCGATGCTGATCCTGGCCGAACGGGACATACCCGTGCCCGTCCGGCTGCCCGGCCTCACCGCGGCCGAGGCCGGGAGCCGTGCGCAGCGCTACCCTGACGGCCCCGGCCGGCGCCGGCAGCGAGGGGCGCGAGGAGATCGTCCGGGACGTCCTGGACCGGCTGGTGGCACACCGTCGCCGCACCCGTGCTGGACGCCCTCCCGGAACCGGGCCAGCCCCGGCGCCCGTGGCGGATCCCCACCGGCGCGCTCACCACCCCGCCGCTGCACGCGGCGGCCGACCGGGGCTCCCCGGCCGGCCGCCGCGTGCCCGACCTGGTCGTCTCCTCCCACACGCCGACCGTCGGCGCCCTCCGCCGCGCGCGCCGCGTCGCCCCCGGCCCCGGCCTGGCCCACCCGCGCCGTCCGGCTCATGATCGTCGCCCCCACGCAACACCTGCCGGGCGGCGCCCGCGTCCGCGAAAACCCGGCGCGGCTGCTCCCACCGGCGCGGCGTAACACGCTGCTGGGCGCGCCGGCCCCCCGGGCGGCGGTCCTCGGGGCGCTCCCGCGCAACGCCCGGGCCCACGTCGACTGCCACGCGGAACAGGACGTCGACCAGCCGCTCACCCGTCACCCGTCGCCGTACGACGGTCCGCCGACCGTCTCCGGTCCGGCCGATCTCCCGCCCCGGGAGGCCCGGTTCACCTTCCTCGCGGCCTGCACGACCGCCGGCTGCGGACGCCTCGTGCGCGACGAGTGGATCAGCCTGGCCGCCGCCCTGACGCACGCCGGCTTCCGGGCCGTCACCGGCGCCCTGCGCCCGGCGCCCGACGGGCCCGCCGCGCGCATCGCCAGGACCGTCCACGACCACGTCCTGGCGCCGCCGCCGGCCGACCGCCCCCGCTCCTGGTTCCGCCGCATGCTCGACACCTCGCGCGCGCCGTCGCGGTGGCGTGTGCGGCGGCGGCCCGGGGGCTTGACCGAACTCCACCACCTGCGCGGCGCCGGCGCCCCGCACCCGGCGCTCCTCGACGAACGAGCCCTGCTCCCCGACCACCCCAGCGCCCGGGTCTCCTGTGCGCACTACGGCGTCTGAGAGCGTGATCCCGGCGGGGGCTGCGGCGTCCTGGTCCGGGGGAGTGATGCAGAAAACTTGGTCTAGACCTTGACGTGAACGCGTAAATCGAGTCTCTTCATTCCATCCCCCATGGCGTCCCCGGCGACGGGGCGCGCGAAGGAGTGAGTCGATTGAGACAACGCATCGCGGCGCTGCTCATGGCGCTGATGTCGGCACTGGGATTCGGCATCCTGCTGCCCGCGGGAGCGGCGTCCGCGGCGTCCCCGGCCGTGGCCTGCGCCGCGGGCTGGACCGCGTCGGCCGTCTACACCGGGGGCCAGAGCGCCTCCTACAACGGCCACAACTGGTCGGCGAAGTGGTGGACGCAGGGCGAGACGCCCGGCGCCGCCGACGTGTGGGCCGACCAGGGCGGCTGCGACGGGTCCACGCCCGGAGGTGGCGGCACCGGAAGCTGTGACTACCCCGCCTGGGTCGCCGGCCAGTCCTACGCCACCGGTGCCATCGTCAAGTACACCGCCAACGGCGGCCTCTACCAGGCCACCCACGACAACCCGGGCTACGACCCCACCATCAGCACCTGGTACTGGTCGCCCTACACCTGCGGCGGTGGCGGCGGCACCAACCCGCCCGGCGGCGGATTCGTGGTCAGTGAGGCCCAGTTCAACCAGATGTTCCCGGGCCGCAACTCCTTCTACACCTACGCCGGCCTGACCGCCGCGCTGAGCGCCTACCCCGGTTTCGCCACCACCGGCAGCGACACCGTCCAGCGCCAGGAGGCCGCCGCGTTCCTGGCCAACGCCGACCACGAGACCAGCGGACTCGTCTACATCACCGAGGTCGACAAGTCGGGCAACTACTGCGCGAGCGAGTCCTACGGCTGCCCGGCCGGCACGTACTCCTACTACGGCCGCGGCCCGCTCCAGATCAGCTGGAACTTCAACTACAAGGCGGCCGGTGACTCCCTCGGCATCGACCTGCTGGACAACCCCTCCCTGGTCGAGCAGGATCCGGCGGTCGCCTGGAAGACCGCCCTGTGGTACTGGAACACCCAGACCGGCCCCGGCACCATGACCGCGCACAACGCCATGGTCAACGGCGCCGGTTTCGGCCAGACCATCCGCAGCATCAACGGCAGCGTCGAGTGCAACGGCTCCAACACCGCCGAGATGCAGGACCGCGTCAACGACTACCAGGCGTTCGCCCAGATCCTCGGCGTCAGCCCCGGTTCGAACCTGACCTGCTGACCGCTCCCCGGTGGACGCAGCTCCACCGCACCGCCGGCCGCCCGGGCCCCCACGGCCGGGCGGCCGCCGCTGCGGTACGACCGGACGCGCGCCGCAGGGCCGGTCGTCACGGCTGCGCGCTGCGGCGGACCGGTTCCACGTCGGTCCGGCCGGCGCCTGCGCGGCCGGGCCGGAAGCCCAGCGACACCGCCGCGCCGGCGCCGCGCTCGACGAAGTCCGCGTCGGCCGTCGCCACCCCGGGCCGGTGCGCCCGTCCCCCTTGGCCCGGCGCCGCCGGCGGCAGGCTCACATCCCGTCCCTCCGGCGTCAGGCAGTACTCCTCACGCGCCCGGGAACCGGCCTCCCTGTACGGGCGTATGGCCGGCACCCCGTGTTCCAGCAGGCGCGTCAGGCGCTGCGACAGCACCTCGCGCGGAACACCGATGCGCTGGAAGCCGGCGAACCGCGTCCTGCCCGCCAGGGCCTCCCGCAGGATCAGCGGCGTCCGTTTCTCCCCCAGCACGTCCAGGGCGTGCGCGGTCGGGCGCGACGCGTTCACGGGCAGGGAAACGGCGTCCATCATTCGATCCTGCCGATGCCCCCGGGTGGGAAGGCGGGCCCGCGCAGGTGGCGCGGGCGGGGCGGCCGGCGCAAGTCCCGGGGCGAACGGGGCCGCGGGCGCTTGCAGTGGGAGGGGCCGCCGCCGGGTGGGCCGGCGGCCCGGCGTTCCGGGTCCCGGACAGGGCCTAGCAGTGGTTGGGCACGTTGCCGTTCTCGTTTCCCTTCAGGGCGCCGCCCCAGACGTAGCCGGTGCCGCCGCTGTTGAGGGCGAGCCTGACCCAGTGGTCGGTGGTGACCGGGGGGTTGTAGAACGTCTGCTTCTTGCCCGTGGTCCAGCACAGGCCCGTATAGGTGTACCCCGCGTTGACCTGACTGACCTGCGTGGACTCGTTCGTCGGCGCCGACCACACGCCCGCGTGCTGCCACGCCGTCACCGTGCTGCTGTCCGGCGCGGCCTGCGCCGGAACGACCCCGAGCGTACCGAAAGCGGTGAGAGCGGCCATGGCCGAAACGATGTGTGCGAAGCGCATTGTTCGTCCCCTTTGTCGGTTTCTGCTGTCGTCGCTCATCCTTCCCGCCAGTCCGGCGTGTCATGGCATGACGGCCCATCATGTGGCGTGATTCACAAAGGGAACAAGTCGTCTGAAAGTGTGTAAATCACCGGGCGGTGATGCGGCGTACACCGACACGGCATCCGTCGAGTCCGCCGCGCCTGCGTCCCGCCGGTCGCACTCGCACCCTGGCCGCGCCTCCCGCCCCCGGGCCGCGGCCTGCCGCACCCCACCGCAGGCGCCCGCCCCCGCCCGTCCCATCCGCCGCCCCGAGGCTCCCCCGCCCCGGCGATCCGGCCGCGTGCAAGGGCGTTCATCGCATGGTCAGCGGGTGGACAGCGGGCGGGGGGCGGGCGTGCACCGGGGAGGGGGTCAATGATGCGCGGGCTCCGCCTGAGCTTTCCAGCCGCGCTGGTTCCGACAAACGGAAGTTGCCTGTCATGCATGCAACATCGGTCCCAACCCGCTCCTACGTGACCTCGATCGCGTCCACCCAGGAACAGATCCGCGCCGCGCAGCGGCTGCGTTACCAGGTCTTCGCCGAGGAGAAGGGCGCCGTGCTGCGCACCCCGCTCCCCGGTCACGACATCGACGAGTTCGACGAGTTCGTCGACCACCTGGTCGTCACGGAACGCGCCACCGGTGAAGTGGTCGGCACCTACCGGCTGTTGCCCCCCGGGCGCTGCGACCGGCTGTACTCCGAGCGCGAGTTCGACCTCCGCTCACTGCACGGGCTGCGGGGCTCGCTGCTGGAGACCGGCCGCGCCTGCGTGCACCCCGACCACCGCGACGGCGCGGTCATCAACCTCATGTGGTCCGGCCTGGCCCGCTACGCGCTGCTGTCCGGCCTGCGCTACCTGGCCGGCTGCGCCTCCGTGCCGCTCGCCGACGGCGGCCTGGCGGCGGCCGGCGCCTGGCTGCTGGGCAACCAGAAGCACGCCTGCCCGCCCGAACTGCGCGTCCACCCGCGCGACCCGTGGATGCCCGCCGCGATGCCGGCCGCCGAGCCGACGGCCGCCCTGCTGCCGCCGCTGATGCGCGGCTACCTGCGGGTCGGCGCCTGGATCTGCGGTGCGCCCGCGCACGACCGGGACTTCGGCGACGCGGACTTCTTCGTCCTGCTGGACCTGGAGCGGATGAACGAGCGGTACCGGCGGTACTTCCTCGGCGAGGAACGGTGACCGGCGGACCCTGGGCACCGGCCTCGCCCTGCACCGAGGCGTGCGTCGCCCCCGGGCCGCCGGGCGCAGGCCGGGCCGTGACCGCGCGGCGCTACGCCGCCGCCGTGGCGGGGTTCGCCCGCGCGGCCGCGGCCGGCCGGCGGCTGGGCCAGGGCGACGAACTGCGGGACCGGGCCCGCGCGTTGCTGTCCGCGCTGGACGTCACCCTGGAATGCGAGACCGACCGGCTCACCGTGCCGGTGCCCGGCGCCGCGACCGGCACCCTCGTGGTGGCCAACCACATCTCGTGGCTCGACCCCATCGCCCTGCTCGCGGTGCAGTCCGCCACGCTGCTCGCCAAGCGCGAGGTGGGCCAGTGGCCGGTGGCGGGAGCGCTGGTGCGGCGCGCGGGAACCCGGTTCATCGACCGGGAGGGCCTGCGGCGACTGCCGGAGACCGTACGGGACCTGGCCGCCCTGCTGCGGGAGGGGCAGACGGTGATCGTCTTCCCCGAGGGCACCACCTGGTGCACCGCGCCCGGCGGACCGTTCCGCCGGGCGACGCTCCAGGCGGCCCTCGACGCCGGCGCCCCGGTGCGGCCGGTCACCCTCACCTACACCGGCCACGGGGTCCCCACCACGCTCCCCGCCTACGTCGGCGAGGGCACCTTCGCCTCGTCCTTCCGCCGGGTCGCCGCCGCCGGCGGCCTGTCGGTGCGGATCACCGCCCACGCCCCCCTCAGCCCGGCCGGCCACGACCGCCGCTCACTGGCCGCCGCCGCCCACGCGGCGGTGGCGAGCGCCCCGGAGCTGCGGTGCGTGCCGTCGCAGCGGCTCTCACCGCGTGCCACGGCCGGCCACGAACCCGCCCTCACCGCGGTCGTCCACGCACCGTCCGGCCCGGGGAACGCCGTCCGCCACCCCTCGTGACGCGGTGACCGGGCCACCCCCCGGCCACGGACCCCGCGGCGGGAGCCCGGCACGGCCACGACGCGGTCCGTCACCGGCCGGCGGGCGTCGCCCACCTCACACCCCGTCACCCCGCGCCGCGCGATCCCCCAGGTGGTGCGCGCTGCCGGGGAAGACGGGCAGAGACGAGAACAAGGTCACACCCGGCACTCCACTGCCGGGCGGCCGCCAGGCCCTAGCATCCCGGCATGACGGTCCTGCCTGACGACGCACTGCCCCTGGCGGACGGGTTCCCCCGGGTGGCCCACGAGCAGTGGCAGAGCCTGGCGGCCGGGGTCCTGCGCAAGTCGGGCAGGGAGATCCCGGACGCCGAGGCCGAGTACGCCCTGTCCACCGCGCTGGAGGACCTGCCGCGCGTGCGGCCGCTCTACACCGCGCGCGACACCGCGCCGGACCCGGGCCTGCCCGGCTTCGCCCCCTTCGTACGCGGCGGCCGTGCCGAGGGCGGCACCGCCGCCGGCTGGGACGTCCGCCAGCGGCACACCGCCGCCGACCCGGCGGCGGTCCTGACCGACCTGGAGAACGGCGTCACCTCCCTGTGGCTGGAGGTGGGCGGCCCGGCCGGCATCCCGCTCGACGCGCTCGGCCACGCCCTCGACGGCGTCCACCTGGAGCTCGCCCCCGTCGTTCTGGACGCCGGCGAACAGACCCCGGCGGCGGCCCGGCGCCTGCTGGACCTGCACGGGGAACGCGGCACCGCCGACGCCGCCGTGCGCGGAAACCTGGGCGCCGACCCGCTCGGCCACGAGGCCCGCACCGGCGAACCGCAGGAGACCGCCCCCGTCGCGGAACTGGCCGGGCTGTGCGCCGCGCGCTACCCGGGGCTGCGGGCGCTCACCGTCGACGCGCTGCCCTACCACGAGGCCGGCGGCTCGGCGGCCCAGGAACTCGGCGCCGCCCTGGCCACCGGCGTCGCCTACCTGCGCGGGATGACCGCCGCCGGCCTGGACGCCGCGGCCGCCTGCGGGCAACTGGAGTTCCGCTACGCCGCCACCGCCGACCAGTTCCTGACCGTCGCCAAACTGCGGGCCGCCCGGCGGCTGTGGTCCCGGGTGGCCGAGGTCTGCGGGGCGCCGCGGGCCGGCGCACAGCTCCAGCACGCCGTCACCTCACCGGTGATGATGACCCGCCGGGACCCCTGGGTGAACATGCTGCGCACCACCGTCGCCACGCTGGCCGCCGGGGTGGGCGGCGCCGACGCGGTGACCGTGCTGCCGTTCGACCACGAGATCGGACTGCCGGACGCCTTCGCCCGGCGCATCGCCCGCAACACCTCCGCCGTCCTCATCGAGGAGTCCCACCTGGCCCGGGTGACCGACCCGGCCGGCGGCTCCTGGTACGTGGAACGCCTCACCGACGAACTCGCCCACGCCGCTTGGGAGTTCTTCCAGGAGATCGAACGCGCCGGCGGTCAGGCCGCCGCCCTGCGCTCCGGCACGCTGGGGGAGTGGCTGGCCGCGACCTGGGCCGCGCGCGGCACCCGGCTGGCCACCCGGCGTGAACCGGTCACCGGCGTCAGCGAGTTCCCGTACCTGGCCGAGAAGCCCGTGGTCCGCCGCGCCGCCCCGGCGCCCCGCTCCGGCGGGCTGCCCCGGGTGCGGCGAGACGAGGCGTTCGAGGCGCTGCGGGCCCGTTCCGACGCCCACCTGGCCGCCACCGGTGCCCGGCCGCGCGTCCACCTCACCACGATCGGCCCGGCCGCGGCCCACACCGCACGGCTCGCCTTCGCCGCCAACCTCTTCCAGGCCGGCGGCATCGAAACGCTCACCGACGGCGCCTTCGCGGACAGCGGGACCGCCGAGGTGTGCCTGTGCTCCAGCGACGCCCTCTACGCGGAAACGGCCGAGGCCACCGCCCGGGAACTGCGGGCCGCCGGGGCCCGGCACGTCTTCCTCGCCGGCCGGCCCGCGGCCTTCGCGGGCGCCGACACCTACGTCTTCGCCGGCTGTGACGCGGCCTCCGTGCTCTCCGCCACGCTCGACCGCATGGGAGTGAACTGATGTCCGTGCCGCAGGACTTCTCAGCGATCGAGCTGGGAGCCCCGGACCCGCGGGCCCGTTACGAGGACTGGCGCACGGCCGCCGAGAAGGCGGCCGGCGGCGGCGGGCCGGCGTGGGAGACCCCCGAGGGCATCAGCGTCAAACCGCTGTACACCGGGCGGGACCTGGAGGGCCTGGACTTCCTGGAGACCTACCCGGGCACGGCGCCGTTCCTGCGCGGCCCCTACCCGACGATGTACGTCAACCAGCCCTGGACGATCCGCCAGTACGCCGGGTTCTCCACCGCAGAGGAGTCCAACGCCTTCTACCGGCGCAACCTGGCCGCCGGGCAGAAGGGCCTGTCGGTCGCCTTCGACCTGCCGACCCACCGCGGCTACGACAGCGACCACCCCCGGGTGACCGGCGACGTCGGCATGGCGGGCGTGGCCATCGACTCCATCTACGACATGCGCCAGCTCTTCGACGGCATCCCGCTGGACCGCATGACCGTCTCCATGACGATGAACGGCGCGGTGCTGCCCGTCCTGGCGCTCTACATCGTGGCGGCCGAGGAACAGGGGGTGCCGGCCGAGAAGCTCGCGGGGACCATCCAGAACGACATCCTCAAGGAGTTCATGGTCCGCAACACCTACATCTACCCGCCGAAGCCGTCGATGCGGATCATCTCCGACATCTTCGCGTACACCTCGCAGCGGATGCCGCGCTACAACTCCATCTCCATCTCCGGCTACCACATCCAGGAGGCCGGAGCCACCGCCGACCTGGAACTGGCCTACACCCTCGCGGACGGCGTGGAGTACCTGCGGGCCGGGCGGGACGCGGGGCTGGACGTCGACGCGTTCGCCCCCCGGCTGTCGTTCTTCTGGGCGATCGGCATGAACTTCTTCATGGAGATCGCCAAACTGCGCGCCGCCCGGCTGCTGTGGGCCCGGCTGGTGCGCGAGTTCGACCCGCAGAACCCCAAGTCCCTCTCCCTGCGCACCCATTCGCAGACCTCCGGCTGGTCGCTGACCGCGCAGGACGTGTTCAACAACGTCACCCGCACCTGCGTCGAGGCGATGGCCGCCACCCAGGGCCACACCCAGTCGCTGCACACCAACGCCCTCGACGAGGCCCTCGCCCTGCCCACCGACTTCTCGGCGCGGATCGCCCGCAACACCCAGCTGCTCCTCCAGCAGGAGTCCGGCACCACCCGGGTGATCGACCCGTGGGGCGGCAGCGCCTACGTCGAGCGGCTCACCCACGACCTGGCCCGCCGCGCCTGGCGGCACATCCAGGAGGTCGAAGCGGCCGGCGGCATGGCCCAGGCCATCGACGACGGCATCCCCAAGCTGCGCGTGGAGGAGGCGGCGGCCCGCACCCAGGCCCGCATCGACTCCGGGCGCCAGCCGGTCATCGGCGTCAACAAGTACCGCGTGGAGAGCGACGAGCAGATCGAGGTGCTCAAGGTCGACAACTCCTCGGTGCGCGCCCAGCAGATCGACGCGCTGCGGCGGCTGCGCGAGGAGCGGGACACGACCGCCTGCCAGGCCGCGCTCGACGACCTGACCCGGGCGGCCGGCGGCGACGGCAACCTGCTGGAACTGGCGGTGCGCGCCGCCCGCGCCAAGGCGACCGTCGGCGAGATCTCGTACGCCCTGGAGAAGGTCTACGGCCGGCACGCCGGGCAGATCCGTACGATCTCCGGTGTGTACCGCGACGAAGCAGGCCGTTCCGGGAACGTGGGCCGCACCCGGGCCCTCGTCGACGCCTTCGCCGGGGCGGAGGGCCGCCGGCCGCGCATCCTGGTGGCCAAGATGGGTCAGGACGGCCACGACCGCGGCCAGAAGGTGATCGCCACCGCCTTCGCCGACCTCGGCTTCGACGTGGACGTCGGCCCGCTCTTCCAGACGCCGGCCGAGGTGGCCCGCCAGGCGGTCGAGGCGGACGTCCACATCGTCGGCGTCTCGTCGCTGGCCGCGGGCCACCTCACCCTCGTGCCCGCGCTGCGCGAGGCGCTGGCCGCCGAGGAACGGGAGGACATCGTGATCGTCGTCGGTGGCGTGATCCCCCCGCAGGACGTGCCGGAACTGCTGGCCATGGGCGCCGCCGCGGTCTTCCCGCCCGGCACCGTGATCCCCGACGCCGCCCGCGACCTGGTGGAACGGCTGGCGGCGGACCTCGGACACGGCGACCTGTGAGCCGGTGACCGCGGTGGCCATCGACCTCGACACCTACGTCAGCGGCGTCCTGGAGGGGCGGCGGGCGGTCGTCGCCCGCGCCATCACCCTCGTGGAGTCCACGCACCCCCGGCACCGGGCGCTCGCCCAGGACCTGCTGACCGCCCTGCTGCCGCACAGCGGGAAGGCCCGGCGGATCGGCGTCAGCGGGGTGCCGGGCGTGGGCAAGTCCACGTTCGTCGACGCCTTCGGCACGATGCTGACCGGGCTCGGCCACCGGGTGGCGGTGCTGGCGGTCGACCCCTCCTCCACGCGCACCGGCGGATCGATCCTCGGGGACAAGACCCGGATGGAACGCCTGGCCACCGACCCCGCGGCCTTCGTCAGGCCGTCCCCCACCGCCGGGACGCTGGGCGGGGTGGCCCGGGCCACCCGCGAGTCGATCGTGGTGATGGAGGCCGCCGGTTTCGGCGTGGTGCTGGTGGAGACCGTCGGCGTCGGGCAGTCCGAGACGGCCGTGGCCGGCATGGTCGACTCCTTCCTGCTGCTCACCCTGGCCCGCACCGGCGACCAGCTCCAGGGCATCAAGAAGGGCGTCCTGGAACTCGCCGACGTCATCGCCGTCAACAAGGCGGACGGACCGCACGAACGCGACGCCCGTGCCGCCGCGCGCGAACTCACCGGCGCCCTGCGGCTCATGCACGGCAAGGACGCCTTCTGGACGCCCCCGGTGCTCAGCTGCAGCGCCCGGGAATCCACCGGTCTCGACACCGTCTGGGAACGGCTGGAGCGGCACCGGGAGCTGCTGGAGTCCACCGGCCGCCTCGCCGCCCGCCGCAGCGAGCAGCAGGTCGGCTGGACCTGGTCCATGGTCCGCGACGAACTCCTCGGCCGCCTGCACGCCGACCCCGCGGTCCGCTCCCTCGCCCCCGGCCTGGAGCAGCGGGTCAGAAACGGTGACCTGCCCGCGGGCCTGGCCGCCGAACGCATCCTGGAGGCGTTCCGCGGCGGACGGGACTGACGACGGGGGCCGGCGCCGGGCGGCGCGGGTCCCGGCGGCGGCCCGGCGCCCGGCGCCGGCGGGACCGCAGCCGCTGCGGGGGGTGGGCCGTTCCAGTAGTTTTGAGCCATGGCACCGAGAGGAACCGGCGCGGCCCGCTCGCGTGCGGCGCGGCTGCTGCGCCATCCGCTGCCGCGGCTGGCGCTGCCGCTGGTCGTCCTCGGGGTGATCCTGCTGATCGACCTGGAGGGCGGTTCCGCCATCCGGATCAGCACTCTGATGATCGCGGTGCCGGCGCTGTGCGCGGCGTTCCTCGGCCCGCTGTCCGTGCTGATCGTCTTCCTGATCGCGCTGCCCCTGGTGGTGGCCGCGGCCGCCGACAACAACACGCTGGACACCAGTAACTTCCCGGCCTCCTTCGGCACCGTCGTGGTACTGGGGATCGCCGCCGTGCTGACCGCCGCCATCCGCCAGCGCCGGGAGCGCGAGCTGTCCCAGGCCCGCTGGGTGGCCGCCGTCACCCAGCGGGCGCTGCTGCCCCCGCTGCCCGACCGGATCGGGTCGCTGCGGATCTCCACCCTGTACCTGGCCTCCGACGCCGAGGCCATGATCGGCGGCGACATCTACGCCACCGCCGCCCTGCCCGCCACCACCCGGATCCTGGTCGGCGACGTGCGGGGCAAGGGGCTGGCGGCCGTGGAGATCACCGGCCAGCTGCTCGCCGCCTTCCGCCGCACCGCCCGGCAGCGGATGGCCCTGGCGCAGCTGCCCGCCGGGCTGGACGTCAGCCTGCGCGAGGACCTGGCGGAGAGCGGCGGCACCTCGGGGGACCTCGCCGAGGGGTTCGTGACCGCCGTGGTGATCGACTACACCGAGGGCGAGGACGTCGTGCGGGTCGCCAACTGCGGACACCTGCCGCCCCTGCTGCTGCACGACGGGACGATCCGCCAGCTCACCCCGCCCCGGCCCTGGCTGCCGCTGGGCCTGGGCGACCTCGGCGGGCCGGGGCGGGCCGACACCTACGAGCTGGCGGTCGGCGACACCCTGCTGGTCTACACCGACGGGGTGACCGAGGCCCGCGACCGCGCCGGGGTCTTCTACCCGTTCACCGACCGCCTGCGGCAGTGGGCCGCCGAGCCCCCCGACGCCCTGATCGACGCCGTCCGCGCCGACCTGCTGCAGCACGCCGGCCCCCGCCTCACCGACGACGTGGCAGTGGTGGCGCTGCACCGGGCCGCCTGAGGACGACGCGCCGCCCGGCCGCTCACCGCCGCACCCGCCGGTCGTCGGCGGACCGCTCCTCCCGCGGTGCGGGGCCGGCGTGGGCGGCGCCGGGCAGGGCGAGACGGCGGTCCCACGTCGTCATGAGCAGCACCGCGCAGCCCAGCGGGAGCAGCGCCACCCACGGCAGCGCGGCGGGGGAGGCCAGGCCGACCGTCAGACCGCCGATCGCGCCGCCCAGCGCCACCCCCAGGTAGGACGAGGCGCTGCTGACCGAGACCGCGACGGCCGGCGCGGCGGGCGCGCGCTCCATCACGCGCTGGACCTGCGCGCCCGGCACCGTCCAGTACAGCGTGCTCCACGCCAGCACGGCCAGCAGGAACGCCGCGGTCGCCGGCGCCGTGCCGACCGGCAGCAGGCTCGTGACCAGGCCCAGCACGGTGAACGCGGTGACCACGCCCAGCAGCCCGAGCATCAGCACGCGGTCCGGCCCTTCGCTGTCGCTGCGCCGGCCCCCGTAGGTGGTGCCGACCGCGGCCGCCGCGCCCCAGACGAACAGCACGACGCTCACGCCGCCCGCGGTCAGCGGCGTGACCGCGCGGGTGAGCACCGCCAGGTAGGTGTAGACCACGAAGCTGCCGGCCACCACGCACACGTTGGTCGCCACCGCCACCAGCACCGCGGGCCGTGCGGCGACCCGCAGCCGTTCCGCCATGGTGACCGCGGGCGGCGGCGGGGTGGCCGGCAGGGTGAACGCCAGACCGGCCGAGCCCACCGCGGTGAGCACGACGATCAGCGCCAGGGTGCCGCGCCAGCTCCCGTAGGCCCCCACGAGGGTGCCGACGGGCACGCCCAGCGCGGTCGCCACGCTGAGGCCGCCGATGACCAGGGAGATCGCCCGGCCCCGGTGCCGCTCCCCGGCCAGCGAGGTGGCGGTGGCGACCGCGGTGTTCATGTAGACGGCGGCGCCGGCGCCGGCCAGGATCCGGGCCGCCAGCAGCGTCCAGTAGCCGCCGGCGAGCGCCCCGAGCAGGTTGGCCAGCAGGAAACCGCCGAGCGAGGCGTGCAGCACGACCCGGCGGCCGGCGCGCGCGGTCAGCGTCATCAGCACCGGCGCGCTGAGGGCGTAGGCGAGCGCGAAGGCGGTGACGAGCTGGCCGGCCTGTGCCACCGACACGTGCACGCCGGTGGCGATCGAGGGCAGGATGCCGCTGATGACGTACCCGTCGGTGCCGACGGCGAAGGCGCCGAAGGCCAGCAGCAGGATCGTGGTGCGGTGGGGCATGCGGTGCCGTGGTGCGACGTGCGTGAGCTTCACCCGGCGGTCGCTCGCTTCCCGGCCAGGCCGGCGTCCACCAGGCACTGGGCCATCAGCTCCGTGGTCACGTACAGGGCGCGGGCCCGCAGCGGGTCGGCCGCGAAGCGGTCGGCGAAGACCGACTCCGCCAGCTCCCGGCACGATGCCCCCTCCTCCAGCGCCCCCAGCAGCGCGGTCAGCCGTTCCGGGGGAGCCGCCACCTCGGCGGCGCCGCCCAGTTCCCAGAAGCCGTCCGGCAGGTCGTGGGACCGCTCCCGGTAGCGGCGGACGGCCGTCTGCTCGGCCCCGGCGGGCGGGCGGCCGGCCGCGGTGACCGGCTCGTCCGGCAGCGGGCCGTCCGACAGGTCGGTGAACGTCACCGTGCCGGTCCCGCCGGAGCGGGAGGTCAGGCCGCACGCGAAGTAGTACGGCTGCCCGAACCCGGCCATGTGGGCGTCGACCTCCCGCAGGACGGCCGCCCGGCTCAGGTGCGGGTTGTGGCGGTGGGCGTGCAGGGCGGTCAGGGCGGCGCGCACCCCGGGCGGCACGCGGCCGTCGGCCACGACGCTCACGTCGTGACCGGTGGCCTTCGCGAACCGGGCGATGTCGGGCATCAGTAGCGGTCCGGCGGCGTCGCCCAGGCTCTGGAAACGCGTGACCAGCATGCCGTCCCCGGGATCGAGCAGCCCGGCCGCGCGCTCCAGCAGCCGGCGGTTGAGGTCCAGGCCGTCGGGTCCGCCGTCGCCCGCCGCCGAGTAGGCCAGCGCGGGCGGCACCGGCACGTACGGCAGGTTGGCGGCGACGCAGTTGAGCGGTGCGGTGGGGGTGAAGTCCGTGAAGAAGTCGCCCTGCCAGGTGCGCACCCGCTCCCCGCACCCGTTGAGCGCCGCGGACAGCCGGGTGGCCCGCAGGCACTCCGGTTGCAGGTCCACGCCGGTCACCTCCCGGCAGCCGCGGGCCAGCGCGCAGGTGGTGATGCCGGAACCGCAGCCCACGTCCAGCGCCCGGCCGGTGGGCCCGGCCTGGAGGATGGCCTCGGTGAACCGCAGGGAGTCCTCCCCGATGTAGACCGCTCCGGTGCCGGCCGGCTCGGCGCGGTCCCGGGCCGCCAGCACGCCCTGGAACGCGGTCACCTCCCAACCGCCGGGCCCGCCCGCACCGTTGAGGAGCTCCAGACCGGCCAGCGCGGCGGACAGGGCGGGCTCCGGGGGGTGCGGTGCGGGACGGCCCAGGTGCAGCAGGTTCCACAGCAGGGGGCCGTCCTGCGTGCCGGGGCCGGCCGGCTCGCCGCCCGGCCACGGCCCGTACGCCACCGCGCCCTGTCGCCTGGCGCGTTCCACCCGTCCGGCGAAGTGCGTCTCGCGCAGGCGCCGGGTCACCTCGTGCGCGCTCATGCCGCCCGGTCGCTCTCGCCGCGCCGCACCGGACCGTTCACCAGCCGGAAGTCCCGCGCCGCGGCGGCGAACGCGCTGAACAGCGCCCGCTGCGGCAGCGCCTCGGGATGGCCCTGGACGCCCACCGTGAAGCGCCGGCCGGGAACGCACAGTGTCTCGACGAGGCCGTCCGCGCTCCACCCGGTGGCCAGCACGCCCTCGCCGAGGGTCTCGACGCCCTGGTGGTGGAAGCAGGGCAGGTCGCACCGCGGGCCGAGCACCGAACCGGGCGGCTGGTCGGTGCGCAGCGTGACGGGCCGGGGTGCGAAGACCGGCGCGTCCGGCTGGTGGTGTCCGACGGTGTCCTCCGGCAGGTGCTGGCGCAGGGTGCCGCCGAGCAGCACGTTGATCATCTGCATGCCGCGGCACACTCCGAGCACCGGCCGGTCGGCGGCGAGGGCCAGGCGCAGCAACGCGGCCTCCCAGGTGTCGCGTTCGGGGGCCGCGACCCCGGTGCGCGGGTCGCGTTCGGCGCCGTAGCGGGCCGGGTCGATGTCGGCGCCGCCGACCAGCAGCAACGCGTCCAGTCCCGCGGCGACCGCCCGCGCCTCCGCGTCCGCGCCGGACGGCGGCAGCAGGACCGGCACGCCGCCGGCCGTCAGCACGGCGTCGACGAAGTCGGTGGGGACCAGCGAGGCGTGCCGGTGCCAGCCGCGCCAGGAGGCGTGCTCCTGATAGGTGGTGATGCCCACCGTCGGCTTGTTGATGACGTCCTCCTGTCAGGCGGGGTCGAGGACCCAGGCGGATCCGTGCCGGGTGAAGCCCACGTGCGGGTAGTACTCGCTGGCGGCCGGGGCGGACAGCAGCACGATCTTCGCCCGGGGGGCGGCCTGCTGGATCCGGCGGATCAGGTCCACGCCTATCCCGCGCCGCTGGAACTCCCGGTCCACGGCGAGGTCGGCCAGGTAGGTCACGTAGGCGCCGTCGGTCAGGCAGCGCGCGATGCCCACCATGCGCTGCCCGGAGCGGGCGACGACGACCAGGCCGGCGTTGCCCACCATGGCGGCGAACCGCTCGGTCTCCTCCACCGGACGGCGTTCCGCCAGGCCGGACGCCCGGTAGAGCGCGGCGACCTCGTGGACGTCGAGGCCGGCCGGGTCGACGACGTCAAGCTTCCACATCGAGCAACTCCTCCAGTCGCTTGCGCATGACCTCCCGGGACCTGAGGAAGCGCCCGGGGTCGAATTGCCCGGAATCGGTGTCGACTCCACGGTCACGCAGTGTCTCACGCAGATGGCGGCCGGTCTCCCAGGTCTCGGTCGCGGCGCCCTGCACGGTGCGGTAGGCGCTCTCGCGGTCCGTGCCGGCGGCCATCAGGTCCAGCATCACGGTGGAGCTGTGGATCAGGCCGTCGGTCTGGTCGAGGTTGGCGCGCATCCGCTCGGGGAAGACCCGCAGGCCCTCGATGATCCGGGCGGCCCCCGTCACCTGGTAGTGGCCGGCGATCAGGCTGTCGGGCAGGGCGATCCGCTCCACGGACGAGTGCGCCAGGTCGCGTTCGTGCCACAGCGCGACGTTCTCGACGACGGCGCCCAGGTTGCCGCGCAGGACCCGTGCCAGCCCGCACAGCCGTTCGCTGGAGGTCGGGTTGCGCTTGTGCGGCATGGCGCTGGAGCCCTGATAGGCACTGGAGCGCGGCTCCTCGACCTCACGGACCTCGGTGCGCTGCAACAGCCGCAGCTCCAGGCCGATCTGCTCGACGACCGCGCCCAGCACCGCGACCGCCGCCATGAGTTCGGCGTGCCGGTCACGCGCGACGACCTGTGTGGGCACCGGCTCCACACCGAGCCCCAGCGCCGCGCAGACGTAGGACTCCACGAACGGGTCCACGCTCGCGTAGGTGCCGACCGGACCGGAGATCGTGCCGACCGCCACCGCCGTGCGCGCCGCGCGCAGCCGCGTCACGGAGCGGTCCACCGCGAAGGCGAAACCGGCCATCTTCTGCCCGAACGTGGTGGGTTCGGCGTGGATGCCGTGCGTGCGCGCCACGCAGACGGTGTCCCAGTGCTCGACGGCCCGGGCGGTCAGCGCACCGCGCAGCCGGACCGCCGCCGCCAGCAGCAGGTCGCAGGAGGCGGCCAGGGTGTGCCCGAGAGCGGTGTCCACCAGGTCGTAGCTGGTCATGCCGTGGTGCACCCAGCGGGCCGCGTCCTGCGGGATGCCCGCGGTCCAGGCGGCGAGGAACGCGAGGATCTCGTGGTCGCGGGTGCGTTCCTGCTCGCGCACCTCCTGCGCCGACGGCACCCGGGCCGCCCGGATCGCCGCGAGGTCCGCCGGGCCGATCAGGCCCAGCCCGGCCTGCGCCTCGCAGGCCAGCACCTCCACCCGGGTCCAGGCGGCGTACCTGGCCTCGTCCGTCCACAGCGAGGCCATCGCGGGCAGCGCGTACCGGGGGATCACGACGGCCTCCGGGCCAGCACCGCGCAGGTGCGGTTGTTGGCCTGCATCGGCCCCGCCGCCAGCGCCCCGGTGAGCGCGGCGAGCCCCGCGGTGAACTCCTTCTCGGGGATCAGGTGCAGGGAGGAGAACGCCTTCTCGCGGTACTTGGCGGGGTCGGTCAGCTCGTAGGTGCTCTCGAACAGCCGCTGCTGCCCGCCGGTGTAGCCGGTGCGTTCCAGTTCGGCCAGCAGCGTGCCGATCGGGTGGTGCCGGGCGAGTTCGACCTCCACGGTGGAGGGGAAGTAGCGGGCGACCGGCACCCGGTTGCGGATGATCCACTCCGAGTCGGTCGCCGTGCACAGCACGCCGCCGGGCTTGAGCAGCGCCAGCGCGCCGGCGAAGTACCGGGCCGGCTCCCGAACGTAGTGGATCATGTCGACCGAGAAGACCAGGTCGAACGACCCCTCGGGCAGCCCGAGCGCCGCGGTCTCCTCCGCGCGGCCGGTGCGCAGGTCCAGCTCCGCCCGGTGCCCCGCGGCCGCCTTGAGCATCTGCGGGAACGGGTCGACACCGATGGCCGTGGCCCCGGTCAGCCGTTGCAGGGCGGCCAGGTGGTTGGCGGTGCCGCAGCCCATCTCCAGCACCGGGGTGCCGGCGCCGATCCCGGCGAACTCCGCCAGGAACTCCACCAGTCCGGGGTAGGGGCGGCGGTGCCGGGCGTACTCGGCGGCCAGTTCGTCGTAGTCCAGCGCGGTCACAGCGACTCCTCCAGCGGTAGGTGCCGTTCGTGGACGTTCCTGGCCCGCCACAGGTACCAGACGGTGTACGCGTACGTGGCCAGCCAGGCGTACGGGGTGCGCAGGGTCTTGCGGTACTTCAGCCAGCCGGCCAGCGAGCAGGCCGCGCCGATGTAGAGCCGGCAGCGCACCCGGTGCTCCGGTTCGCCACCGGGGGCCACCTCGATCAGACGGGACTCCATGGCGCGCAGCGCGGGGGAGAAGGCCAGCGGCAGCCGCAGCGCGCCCAGGTCGTGCGGCCTGGCGGGGTCGAAGCCGTCGCCGAACAGGTCCTGCGGCCGGCCCCGGCGGCACGCCTGGAGGATCGCGGGCATCGGCAGCAGCCCGTGCAGCAGGGTGGCCAGATCGAACACCGGGTCGCCGTAGCCGGCGTCGGGCCGCTCCCGCTGCTCCCAGACGGTGCGGGGGTCGATGAAGACCGGGCCGCCGTGCGGCCTGCGGAGCATGTTCGTCGGGTAGATGTCGCCGTGCACCCGGCTGCCGGTGCGCGGCAGGAGGTCCGCGGCGTGCTCGTCCAGCCACCGCACGCAGGCGGTGTACCCGGGGATCCGGCCGCCGTCCGGCAGCAGCAGGTCTTCGGCGAGCAGGGCGTCGAGGTCACGGTCGCCGAAGCAGGTGCGGAAGGTCGCGAGGAACTCCGGGTGCGCGCGCAGCACGTGGAAGCGTTCGCGGTAGAGGTAGTCGCCGCAGGTGGGCTCCCGGCCGGCGGCGGTGCGCCGGTACCAGCCGGCGAGCTGCTCCAGGTAGGGGGCGAGCAACCCGGGGGCGTCCGGACCCAGTTCGGTGCGGTCCTCGTCGCGGAACAGCCGTGCCTCCAGGCCGGCGGGCTCGGCGGCCTCCATCAGGCTCACCCCCTGGCGGCCCTCCAGGTGCACCCCGTGCAGGTGGGGGAAGAGCGGGTCGCCGCCGGAGCCGGAGACTTCGGCGTTGCTGCGGGCGATGAAGGCGGTCTCGGCCCGGATCATTTCCGACTCACCGATCTTGGCGACGAGTTCGGTGCCGTCGTTGAACTGCACCACACCGGTGGAGTCCGATCCCGGCGGGTGCAGACCGGTGGGTTCGGGGGCCTCGCGGGTCGCCGCCGACCAGGTGCGCAGGCGGCTGTCGACGACCGCGGCGCTGATCAGCGCGGTCTCCTCCTCGCCGGTGCCGGCCGCGCCGGACCCCAGGCACCAGCCGTGCAGCCCGCCGCCGAGCAGGAACGTGGTGCGCGGCGGGGCGGCCGGCTCCGGCGCGGTGGTCGCGACGACCCGCACGCCGTAGGGGACCAGCCGCCCGGACAGGTCCGGGGCCAGACTCGCCGTCCCCGGCGCCTCGACCAGGACCACGGCGGGGGCCACCGTGTCCGGCAGCAGGCCGCGGCCGTGCAGCAGCGCGTACAGCCCCGCCAGTTCGGCCGCCGTCGCCGGCCGGGCCACCCCGGCCAATAACTCGCTCACGTTGTCCCCTGCCTTGATCATCAATAGGGCAATAAAGATCACCGGCCGCGAAAAAGTATGAGTGGCCGGTTTTCTGGGAAGGTTATCGGTGCGCGGCGGGTCGGGGCCGCAGAATCGACCATGACATATTTCCCGGTGACGCCCGCCGGGCAACCGTTCCGTGCTTGTGACCCTGCTCACAGCGTTCACCTCTGGTTCATCTCGCGGACACCGGTGTACGGTTCGAACCCGCAAAAACCATTCGGCGTCATGGTGCTTGTCGCATCACCATCAACGGATTACCGAGCGGGGTTGGGCGACATGATTTCCCTCCGGTCCGACGGATTTCCTCACCTACTTGAACAGGTCGCCAGGAAAGCGCGGGAGGCGCCGGACTCACGGCAGGCGCTGCGTATCGCGCTCACCCTGGACGACCGCGTTCCCGAACACATCGGACGCTCGGCCCTCAGCGCCCCGGACCGCGTGCTGCTCGACGCGCTCTGCGTCCCCGGAGCGCCCCTCGCGCCACCCGCCGGGCCCGGCCTGCTCGTGATCGACCCGACCGGGAGAACGCGATTACTCGACGCCGGGACAGACAATCCCGGCGATTCCCACGCCATCGGATCACTCCCCGTCCGCGAGCGGTCACCCGAAGCGGCGGAGCGTGCCCGGCGGGAACGCGCCGCCGAACGGACGCGCTACACCGAACTGCGCCAATGGCTGTCCGACCAGCCGCGCGCAGCGGTCCTCGAAGGACTCGGACACATCGGCCACGTCCTGCTGCACATGGCCCCCGTCGTGCTGTACGCGGGCGAGAGCCACTTCTCGAACTTCGGGAGATCCGGCAATCTCCCCGGCCGTTCCATGACCCCGGACGACCCCGGAAATCTCCTGCTCCGGCTCGCCGGAATTCCCACCGGACAATGGTCCCCCGAAGAAGGCGCATTCGTGGCGCTCGCCCTCGTCGTCCTGCGCAGCGGAACGCAGTCCCGGCTGGAGGAATTCAACGGAACGCAATTGGCGCCGGCCCCCGTCGAACAATTCATGAACGACCGCATCACCGGTTACGGCGGCCGCGTTCCCGACGTCGCGCACCTGCCCGTCGGACCCCGCCTCGACGCCCTCGCACGACAATGCGCGGAACTGCGGCGGGACCATGTGAGGAACGGATCCGTTTTCTACCGCCTCATTCACGGGACCAACCTCAACAAGCAGGAACATCTCCTGCGGCCCGCCGTCACCTACGCCGACGTGCCCGCCGCACTGCGGGAGTTCCTCGCCGGCGCCTGCGGCATCCCGCCGCGGACCGCGACCACCGAGGAGACCGCCCCCCTCCTCGACCGGCTCGCCCCGCACCTGCACCGCAGCACGCCCCCAGCCGGGTTCAGCAGCGCCTACGAGGCCCTGCTCACCGGGTTCATGACCACCCTCGCGGACGCCACCGCCTCCGACGTGGCGATGGGCCGCGGCCCCCGATCGACGGCGGCCCTGCGCCCCGACAGCGCCGGCGCGCACGACCCCCTGCTCCTGCGGACCGGTGACTTCTTCTGCTGCGTCGCCCCCGGGGCGGCGTTCGGGAGACTCTTCGGCGAGGACCGCGCCGCCCTGGTCAGGACGCTGAGCGCCTACAGCGCCCGGATGCGCTTCAACACCTGGCACTACCTGCCGCACACCCTCGGCATCAGCGACCGGGTGCCCGGCCGCGACGACTGGTTCTTCGCCCCCACCATGCCCGACCTGACGCACTGGTCCGACCAGCACCACACCGGGCACGTCACCTTCGGCGTCCGCTTCGCCATCCGCGTACCCCTGGGCATCGACCACGCCGGCCGCCACCTGCCCGGCCTGTACGACCTGCGCCTGATGCGGGCCCGCGGCGACCGCTACACCCCGCGCGACCTGCGGGCCGCCGTGGCCGCCGGCCGGGTGCTGGCCGCGCTGCACCAGGCGATGAGCCGGCACGGCGCGACCGTGCGGGACTTCGGCAACGACTGGTTCCGGGCCTTCTATGGATGACGCCCTGCGCTACACCGACACCGCGGGCCTGCGCCGCCGTTACCGCCGGCGCGAACTGTCCCCGGTGGAGTACACCGCGGCCACCCTGGCGCTCGCCGCCTCCCTCAACCCCGCGCTCGGCGCCCTGGTCACCGTCGCCGCCGAACGCGTCATGGCGCAGGCCCGGCAGGCCGAGGCACGCATCCTCGCCCTCGGCGACGCGGCCTGGGAGGGCCGGCCGCTGCTGGGCGTCCCGCTGACGGTCAAGGACCTCACCGCCACCGAGGGCGTCCGCACCGCCCGCGGATCGCTCACCGCCCGCGACCGGGTGCCGCACGAGGACGCCCCCGCCGTGGCGCGGCTGCGGGCGGCCGGGGCGCTCGTGCTGGGCAAGACCACCACGTCGGAGGGCGGCTGGAGCGCGGCGACCGTCAACCGGCTGGGACCACCGGCCGCCAACCCGTGGGACCTGACCCGCAGCGCCGGGGGCTCCAGCGGCGGCGCCGCCGCGGCCGTCGCCACCGGCATCGGGGTCGCCGCCACCGGGACCGACGGGGCCGGCTCCATCCGCATCCCCGCCGCCTTCTGCGGGGTGGTCGGCTTCAAGCCGACCTACGGCCGCATCCCCTACGTGCCGTACTGCCCCGACCGGCTGGCCCACCTCGGACCGCTGGCCCGCACGGTCGACGACGCCGGCCTGCTGACCCGGGTGATGACCGGACCCGATCCCCGCGACCCCGACTCGCTGCACCCGCCCGGTGCCGAACCGACCGCGCCACGGGGGCCGTTGCGCATCGGCTGGATCCCCGGCGGCGCCTGCGCCGCGCAGCGGTCCGCCGTCGCGGCGCTGGCGGAGGCCGGGCACCTGGTCGAGGAGATCCCCCCGCCGTTCGACGACGCCTACCCGGCCCTGGTCACCCTGCTGGCCGCCGCCGCGGCCGCCGGTTCCCCCGAGGCCGACGACGCGCTCGCCGACCCCGGCAGGCTGCGGATCGTCGCACACGGGCGGCGGCTGCGGGCGGTGGACCTGGTGCGCGCCCAGAACGCCCGGGCCCGCCTCCAGCAGCAACTCGCCACCTGCATGCGGTGGTTCGACGCGCTGGCCATGCCCACCGTCGCGGTGGAACCGTTCCCGGCCGACGCCTGGCACCCCGGCGGCCCCGCCGACGCCGACCCGCTCGCCTGGCTGGCGTGGGCGCCGGCCGCGTTCCCCTTCAACATGGCGGGGGCGCCGGCCGTCTCCGTCCCGGCCGGACCCGGCCCCGGCGGCCTGCCCGCCGGACTGCAACTCGCCGCGGCACCCCACCACGACGCGCTCGTCCTGCGGCTCGCCCGCGAGGTGGAACTGCGCGCACCGTGGCACCACACCTACTCCGAAAGGGACCGGCAACCGAGGTGACCACCACTACGGGCGGCTCCGACCGCCGGGCGTACCGCGAACTGAGCACCGGCAGCCGGGACTTCATCGCCCGCCACCACCTGTGGACCGACCGCCAGCGGGAGGCCGCAGCGGAACTCGAAGCGTCCCTGGACTCCCTCGACTTCGTGCGCACGGTCTTCGCCGACCCGCACGGCCTCGCCCGCTCCAAGACCCTCACCGCCGACGCGTTCCGCACCGTGCTGCGCAACGGCATGGACCACAGCCCCGGCCCGTTCGTCTTCGACACCGGACACGCGGTGGCCGTCGACTTCACCGCCCCCGGCGGCGGCGTGGGCGTCGCCGAACTCGCCGGCGCCGGCGACTTCGTCCTGGTCCCCGACCCGCTGACCTTCACCGTCCTGCCCTACACCGGACCACGCACCGGCTGGGTGATCGGTGACGAGTACCTGCGCTCCGGACGCCCCCACCCCCTGTCGGCCCGCGCCGTCCTGCGCCGGCTCTGCGACGGCCTGCGCACCCGCGACCTGGACTACGTGACCGGCCTCGAAGTCGAGTGGTACCTGACCCGCCGGGTGCACGGCGGCTTCTCCGGCACCGTCGGCGGATTCGGCACCCAGGGCGACCCGCCCGAGGTCGAACCCGTCGACGGCGGCTACCAGTTCAACCTGGACGCCCTCACCGACGCGCTGGAACCGGTGATCGACCCACTCAGCCGCGCGCTGCTCGCGATGGGCCTGCCCCTGCGGTCGGTGGAGCACGAATCCGGGCCGGGACAAATGGAGTTCACCTTCGCGCCGATGAGCGCGCCGGCGGCCGCCGACGCCATGCTGCTGCTGCGCACCGCCACGAAGCAGATCTGCGCCCGCCTGGGCCACCACGCCTCGTTCATGGCGCTGCCCGGCCTGCCCGGCTTCGACGCCAGCGGCTGGCACCTGCACCAGTCACTGGCCCGCGCCTCCACCGGCGAGAACCTCTTCACAGCGCCCGGCGGCGACCACGCCCTGTCACCGACCGGCACCGCCTTCCTCGGCGGACTGCTCGAACACGCCGCCGGCAACGCCCTGTTGTGCGTTCCCACCGTCAACGGCTACCGCCGCATGGGCGACGGCTTCTCCCTGGCGCCCAGCCGCGCCGCCTGGTCGGTGGAGAACCGTGAGGCGTACCTGCGCGTGCTGGGCGCGTACGGCGACCCGGCGGCGCACATCGAGAACCGGACGGGCGAGCCCTGCGCCAACCCCTACCTCTACCTCGCCGCCCAACTCGCCTCCGGCACCGACGGGATCGACCGCGGGCTCGATCCCGGCGAACCCGCCGCCGACCCGCACGCCGCCCACCTGAGACCGCTGCCCCGCAGTCTCGCCGAGGCCCTCGACGCGCTGACGTCCAGTCAGTTCCACCGGGGTCTGCTGGGTGATCCTCTGACAGACTGTCTGACGCAGCTCAAGGCCAGTGAACTGCGGCGATACACCGAATGGCGGGCGGCGGCCGGACCCACGCCGGACACCGAGGTCACCGAATGGGAGCACCGTGAGTACTTTGCGACGTACTGAGACCCACCGCACGCGCGTCGTCCGCACGGTCGAGGAACTCGCCCCGGAGACAGCGGAACTGGCCGCGGCGTGCGGCGCCTCGGAGTTCTACTACGGTCACGAGTTCCTGCGCGCCTACGAACGCGAACCCATCCAGCCGGTCCGCTCCGTGCACTACATCGAGGTGCTGGACGACCACGACCGCGTCGTCGCCCTGACCCCCTGCTACGTTCAGGGCGACCCGCTGCGCGCCCTCGGGCTCCCCCCCGGCGAGACGGCGCTGCTCAGCCACGTCTGGCACTGCTCCGACACCCGCCTGGCCTGCGCGGCCCCCACCCCCACCCCCGGTCTGGCCCGCGCCGTCGTCGCGGCCATGCGTTCCGTCGCCGCCGGCGAGGGCCTGGCCCGCTGCGGCTTCATCAACGTGGCCGCCGCCTCCCCCACCGCCCTGGCCCTGGAGGCCGCCGGCCTGACCGGCACCGAGCTGGACACCCGCTACACCGTCGACCTCGCCGCCCTCGGCGACTGGGACGGCTACCTCTCCTCCCTGCGCTACAACGCCCGCCGCGAGTACGCCCGCCAGCTGCGCCGCGCCGCCGACTGCGGGGTGCGGATCACCGAACGCGTCCCCGAGGGCGACGAGGACCCCGACAGCCTGCGGATCTTCGAGGTGCTGATGGCCAACGTGGGCTCCGCCGGCTACTACAGCAAGGAGCGTATCGCCGCGTTCCTGCGCCACACCCGCACCGGCGCCCGCATCATCGAGGTTACCCAGGACGGCGAGACCATCGCCAAGGCCGTGGTCTTCGTCGAACCCCGCAAGATCCACGCCTGGGCCGGCGGCTACGACCGCACCGCCGACACCGAACGCGGCCGGCCCTTCAGCTCCTACTACGTCCTGATGTCCGCCATCATCAAACTCGGCCTGCGCCTGGGCATCCCCACCCTGGAGGGCGGCCGCCGCAACGGGCACTTCAAAGAACGCTACGGCATGAGCCCGGTACCGCTGAACGCCTACATGACCGACGTCCCGGCGGGCTGACCCCGCCGGGGGCTGCCGGGGGGCGGGGTCCGGCGGGGCGGGCGGGAGAGGCCGGCGCGAGACGGCCGGGGCGGGGCGTGCGGGCGGGACGGGGTGCGGTGGTGCGAGGGCCGGCCCGCCGTCAGCCGCGCAGGTCCGCCGCGTCGCCCATGACGGCCACCGGGTGCCGGGCCGGGTCCAGCGTCCGCAACAACTCCCGCATGTGGGCGGCCGACAGGCTCACGCAGCCGTGGGTCGGCCCGCCGTGGTCGACGTGGAACCAGATGCCGCCGCCGCGCCCGGCCCCCAGCGGCCGGGTCCAGTCGCGTGGTGACGTGCCGGGCACACGGTTGTAGTTGATGGCGATCACGTAGTCGAACGCCCCCGCCAGCGACTCGCCCTCGAACCCCGTCCCGGTCGCGGCGAAGCCGATGGGGGAGTGGTCGTAGCGCAGCTTCGATCCGGGGTCCGCCAGCCGCCCGCCCGCGTCGGTGAGGGTGAACACACCGACCGGCGACCGCAGATCACCGCCCTCGTGGTGGGTGCTCCAGCCGTGCAGCGCGTTGTGCGCCGGCCACGCCGCGCCCGCTGTCCAGCCCGCCGGGGTGCGCTGGTAGAGGACGACCGTGGCGTCCGGGGAGTCGTGCCCGGCGCCGGTCACCACGACCGCCTGCCCCGCGTCGGCCGGCACCCGCGCCAGCGTCCGCGGACCCAGCCCCGGCAGCCGCGCCGGCGGACTCGTCACCGCCGGCCCCGACGACGGTGTGCCCGACGGCCGCACGACGGCCGCCGCCGCGTGCCGCACGGGCACCGCCGCGGCCCCGCCCCCGCACCCGCACAACGTGCCGCACGCGGCGGCGGCCAGAACGGCAGAGGCGACGATCGCGCGAGCGCGCATGGGAGGACCTTCCGGGACAACGGGGCGGGGCGAGCGGTGCGGTGGGTGAACGGACGCCGGGCGGCGACGAGTTGGGCGGCGCGGGGTGAACGGGCGCGAGGCGGGCGGGAGTCGGGGCGTGCCGGGCGGACGTGGTGTCAGGATGCGGGAGGTGGCCGCGCGGATCAGCCGGCGCGAGGTGCGCGCGGGGCGAACGGATGCCGGCACGCGGCCGGTTCAGGCTCCCGGCGTGCCGGGGGGCGTCGGCGCGGGGTCGCCGGGCCGCGGGACGCCGTCGAAGACCGTCGCCGCCAGGATGGACTTGGCCCGGACCACCGCCCCGGGGGAGGTGCCGCGGACGCAGGCGTACGCCACGACCGGGACCGCGTCCTTGATCCTGCCGAGGGCCTGGAGTTCCGTGGTGCCGCCGAGGGCCCGGCAGTCCGGGTCGGGGCCCGGCGTGTAGGGCGGCGCGGGGGAGAGCATCCCGTGGAAGGGCGCTGGGACGTGCGGGACCTTGAACCGGGGCCCGGGCGCCAGGACGGCGACCACCGTGCCGCCGTCGGTCAGCCGCCGCAACGGGACGCAGGCGAACGCGCCCACCGTCGGGTCCGGGCAGCGCGCCGCCGGGCCGAGCGGCTGGTCGGCCGCGTAGCCGATGGCGAAGCCCCCGCCGGGAACCTCCTCCGCCTGCCAGTGCTCCGGCAGCTTGACCCGTACGTCGGCCGACGGGAAGCGGAACAGCAGTCTGTGGCCGGGCGCGGCCGAGGAGTCCCGCACCTGGCCGCCGACCGTCGCGACGGGATCGGGGGAGGGCGCGGCGCCCGGCGCGGCCTCCCGCGCGAACGGCCCGCCGGCCGACGGCACGGTCAGGGCGATCACCGCCACCACGCAGGTCACCGCGGTGGCCACGGCGGCCCGGCGTCGCGTGCGCAGCGCCACCCGGTGGCGGACCCGCGCCATGCGGTCCGGCGGCGCGGTCAGCCGTGGGATCCCGTCGCGCAGCAGCCCGCGCAGTTCGGTCTCGGCGTCATCGGCTCTCACAGAGCGCCTCCTCGCCGGCCCGTTCCGACAGCCGGTGCCGCAGCACCCGCATCGCCTTCGCCGCCTGGCTCTTGACGGTGCCCGGACGGCAGCCCAGCACCCGCGCGGTCTCCTCCACGCTCAGGTCCTCGTAGTACCGCAGCACCACGACGGCCCGCTGGCCCGGCGGCAGCAGCCGGATCACCGAGGCGAGCGACCGCTCCAGGTCGACCGCCTCGTAGACGTCCCTTCCGCTCGTCTCCGGCAGCGACTCCTGCGGCACCTCCCCGCGCCAGCGCCTGCGGCGCCACGAGGCGTAGGTGTTGACCAGCGCCTTGCGCAGGTACGCGTCGGGGTCGTCCTGCGCGATGCGGTGCCACTTCGGCCACACCCGCGCCAGCACGGTCTGGAGCAGGTCCTCGGCCAGGTAGGCGTCCCCGGTCAGCAGCCACGCCATCCGCAGCAGCCGTGCGCCGCGGGCCGCCACGAACTCCTCGAAATCGCCGGCAGACCGCACCACGGCCCCGTCCTCGCCATCGCACCTCGGTCAACGATGTGTTCCTCACATCATCGTCAACAGGATGGAAGGCGGATCCGGTTGTCCGATGAGACGCAGGTCACATCAGACGATCCCCCGGGCGCTGGAGGGGGCGTCCCGGGTGAGGGGAGAGCGCACGTCCGCCGGGCGTGATTGACTCCTCCGTATGGCCGATGACCTGGAGATCCTGTCCTTCGCCACCTCGGACGCGTTCGAGAGCTGGCTCGCCGGGCATCACGAGACGTCCCCCGGCGTCTGGCTGAAGTTCCGCAAGAAGGCCCCCGGGGTGGTCGCGCTGGACTACGCGCAGGCCCTTGACGTCGCGCTGTGCCACGGGTGGATCGACGGGCAGAAGCGGGCGTTCGACGACCAGCACTGGCTCCAGCGGTTCACCCCGCGCCGGCCCCGCAGCAAGTGGTCGCAGATCAACCGGGACAAGGTGACCCGCCTGGAGGGCGCCGGACGGATGCGCCCCGCCGGCCTCGCCGAGGTCGAACGCGCCAAGGCCGACGGCCGCTGGGACGCCGCCTACGCCAGCCCCCGCAACGCCACCGTCCCCGCCGACCTCGCCGCGGCCCTCGCCGCCGAACCCGCCGCCGCCCGCTTCTTCGAGACGCTTGACGGCGCCAACCGCTACGCCGTCCTCTACCGCGTCCACGACGCCAAGAAGCCCGAGACCCGCGCCCGCCGCATCGAACAGTTCGTCACCATGCTCGCCGAGGGCCGCACCCTCCACCCCTGAGCCGCCGGGCCCCCGACGCGAGCCGGGGGCGTCCGACGCCGGCACCCGTACCCGCCCGGGCGCCGCGTTCAGCGCAGGGCTGCGACGAGTTCGAGTTCGACCAGGACGTCGCCGAGGTCGGCGCGCAGGGTGGTGCGGGCCGGGTAGGGGGTGGGGAGGGCTGCGCGGTACGCGGTGTCGTACTCGGCGAAGTCGCGCTTGATGTCGTGGAGGTAGGCGGTGACCTTGACGACGTCGTCGAGGGTCAGGCCCTCCGCGGCCAGGACGGCTTCGGCGTTGCGGACGACCTGCGCGGTCTGCCCGGCCACGGTGGCGGCGACCTCGCCGGTGCGCGGGTCCTGCGGGCCGAGCGCGGAGGTGAACAGCAGGCCGCCGCCGACGGCCCCCGGGCTGTAGGCGCCCTGGGGCTGCGGGGCGTCGGCGGCGGTGACGGGGTGGCGCGTCATCGGTGGGCTCCTTCGGGGACGGCACGGGGGCGGCCCCGTGCGGACTGCGGGGTCCGATGATGTCACCGGCCCCCGCGCCGCCCCGCCACCAGGCCGGCCCGTTCGCACCGGTGGCCTCCACCTTCCGCCATCCGCACGTGAGGTGAAGGACCGCAGGGCCGGCGGTCGGGTACGGCGTGCCGTCCGCCGGGGGCGAAGTACGCTCGGGATCATGGGTGCCGCACAGGAGGCGACCCTTCGGCGGATCCTCGCCGAAGGCAGACGGGAATTCGCCGGACACGGCCTCGCCGGGGCCCGGATGCAGCGCGTCGCGGTCCGTGCCGGGGTCACCAGGGAGGAACTGGGACTCCGGTTCGCCGGCAAGGAGGAACTGTTCACCGCCGTGTGCGAGGACATCGTCAACGCCACGGCCGACGAGGCCCGCTTCAGCGCCGACGACGTACCGGGCTACGTCGGGCGTCTCTTCGACGTCTACGCCGTCGACCCCGACATCGGCCGCCTGCACGACCGGATCGTCCTGGACGGCGCACGCGACGTCCCGCGGCTGCGGGAACGCACCGCGAAGCTCTACGCCGCCAAGGTGGCCGAACTGCGCCGCGGCCAGCGGACCGGCGTCATCAGCGCCGAATGGGCCCCCGCCACCCTCCTGGCCATGCTGATCGGTGCCGCCCGGCTCATGGCCCAGCAGCACCCGCTGGCCCTCGGCACCGAACGCGGCGACGCCGTCGACCACACCTTGCAGGACCGCCGCCGCGCCGCGGTACGCGCCGCCGAACGCCTCATCCGCCCCGCCCCGGACGGCTCCGGCGCCGCCGTCACCCCGTCGGCAGCCGGTGCGCCTCGGCGGCGGTGACGGGGGCGCCGCAGGTCACGCCGTGCAGCACGTGCGCGAGTACCTCCGCGCCGCGCACCACGCGGGGGCCGGGGCGGTTGAAGTACGCGGGGCCGTCCACCACCCAGACCTGCCCCGCCCGCACCGCCGGCAGGTCCTCCCACCCGGGCAGCGCGGTCAGCGCCCGCCACTCGGCGAGGGTGCGTTCCGGCGGGAAACCGCAGGGCATCAGCACCACGACCTCCGGCCGGGCCTCCCGCAGCGTCTCCCAGCGGATCGCGGCGGTGTGCTCGCCGGGCGCCGCCAGCAGGGGCGCGCCGCCGGCGTACCGGATCTGCTCGGGCACCCAGTGGCCGGCCGGCCACAGCGGGTCCAGCCACTCCACCGCCGCCACCGGGGGCCGCCCGCCGTCCGCGACGGCCTCCTGGACGGCGTCCCGCACCGTGCCGAGCCGCTCGCGCAGGGCCGCCACCCGCTGCCTGGCCACGTCCGCCACGCCCAGTTCCCGGCCGACCCGCAACAGGCAGTCGAGCACCTCCTGCAGGGTGTGCGGCTCCAGGCTCAGCACCTTCGGCCCGGCCCGGAGCACCCGCAGGGAGCGGGAGACCTCACGGTAGGAGAGCGCGCACACCTCGCACAGGTCCTGCGTCAGCACCACGTCCGGCGCCAGCGCGGCGAGGGCGGCGGAGTCCAGGGTGTAGAGAGAGGACCCCTGGTGCGTGGCGCCGCCGACCGCCGCGGAGATCTCCCTGCTGGTCATCGCGCCGGCGTCGAATCCGGCGGCGGTCACCACCGGCACTCCCGCCACGTGTGCGGGTGGCCAGTCGCACTCGTGGGTGCGGCCCACCAGGTGCGCGGCCAGGCCGAGTTCGGCCACGATGTCGGTGGCGGCGGGCAGCAGGGAGACGATGCGCACCGCCCGAGCCTACGCGCCGGCCGGCTCCTGCGGGGGCTGCCCGGCGACGTTGTCCGCGCCGCCGAGGGCCACCCGGCGCGGACCGGCGCCGCAGCAGGGGCCGGACCGGCCGGCGGAAGAGGCCCCTGCGTGTCCACGGGCGCTCACTCGGGCCGGTGGCCGGTGCGCGGGCGGCACCGGTCACCCCCGCCCCTGCCCGGGCGGTGCCGGGGGGCCGGCCGGGACGTCCCGCAGCCACGCCCGGTACTCCGCCGCCTGCCCGGCCGCCTCCCCGTACGCGGCCCCCAGGTCGGCGAACAGCGCCGCGTCGAACCCGCCCGCCCGCACCGCCAGGAACAGGCAGACACCCAGCGGGTCGTGGCGCAGCGGCCGGATCACGGTGTCCGGCCGGGCCGGCGAGGTGGGACGGCACAGCGCCACCACCTCGCCGGCCGCCACCAGCGACGCCGCCGTCAGCGCGTCCCCCTCCAGCACCCGGGGCACCGCACCCGCCGCGCCCAGCACCCGGTGCAGACCCTCCCGCTCGCCGTCCGCGCCGGGGTCCGCCACCCAGCGTTCGCCGGTCAGGGCCGCCAGATCCACCACCGGTGCGGCGGCCGCCGGATGGTCCGCCGCCAGCGCCACGAACTGCGGTTCGCGCTCCACCACCACGTGCCGCTCCAGCCCGGCCGGCACCCGCAGCGGGCAGCCCTCCACCTCCGGCACCACCGCCACGTCCAGCCGGCCGTCCGCCACCATCGCCAGCAGGACGTTCGCCGAGACCTCCACGTGCAGCGCGGTCTCCGTGCGCGGCAGCCGGCCGCGGATCCGCCGCAGCCAGCCGGCCGCCACCGGACCGGGACCCGAACCCAGCCGCAGCACCGGACCGCCCGCCCCGGCCGCCCGCGCCCGCGCCTCGGCGACCAGCACGGACAGCTCCGCCACCAGCGGCCGCGCCCTGACCACCACCGACCGGCCCAGCGCGGTGGGCCGGCACCCGGAGCGCTCCCGCTCGAACAACGCCCCGCCCAGGGCCTGTTCGATCCTCCGTAACTGCGTCGACAACGACGGCTGGGTCATGCCAAGCACCCGCGCCGCCCGGTGCAGGCTGCCCGCGTCCGCTATGGCGCAGAGCACTCTGAGATGCCGCACGTCCAACTCCATGCCCCGAGGCTAGGGCCTGTCCGGCGGAACCCGGAGGGCCCGCGACGCCCCGGTCGCCGAAGTCCCGTTCGCCCTCCGCGTGCTGGAGCGCGGCGGCGAACGCCTTCCGGTCGCCGGCCCCGCGCCGCCGCCGGCCCCCGGACGCCAACCCGCCGTCCCGGCCACCGCCCCCCGGTCCGTCCCGGCCCGCCGGGCGCGCCCCCCGGTCCGGTCCGCCCCGCGCAGGGGCCGGTGATCGCTCCGGGCTATCGCCGTCCGACATCATCCGCCGCGCGCCCGGCTCACCGAAACTCTCCGGTAACCGAACGGGCCCTCCCGGCCCGTGACCGGACGAGGAGGAGTCCCCCCACATGCGACACCGCAGCGTTCTGTCCGCCGTCCTCGGCCTCGGACTCGCAGCCGCCCTCGGCACCGCCCCCGCGATCGCGGCCACCCCCACGGCCGCCCCGCACCACGTCAAGGAGAGCGCCGGCGCCAACCAGGCGTTCTTCGACGCCGTGATGCGGTCCGCGACGGCCCGGCACGCCGCCCACCCGGACGAGGCCGTCACCATCACCTACGACGCCAGCCAGGCGCCGACGTTCGCCCAGCAGATATCGGACGCCGTCAGCATCTGGGACAGCTCCGTCACCAACGTCCGGATCGAGCCGGCCTCCGGCGGCGACGCGGACTACGCCTACACGGAAGGCAGCGACCCCGAAGGCAGCTACGCCAGCACCGACGGCCACGGCCACGGCACCATCTTCATCGACTACTCGCAGGCCCAGGAGTACAACTCCACCCGCATCGTCGCCCACGAGACCGGCCACGTCCTCGGCCTGCCCGACGACTACACCGGCCCCTGCGACGAACTGATGTCCGGTCACGGCCCCGGGCCGTCCTGCCAGAACACCCACCCCAGCACGGCCGAGATCAACGAGGTCGACCAGCTGTGGGCGGACGGGTTCGCGCCCGTCCCCGTCGGCTGACACCACCGGCGGCGCCGCGCTCAGCACGCGGCGCCGCCGCGCTCAGCCGCCGGCCGGGCCACCGTGGTCGAGGTAGGTGACCACGGCCCGCACCCGGCGGTTGTCGTCGTCGCAGGGCGGCAGGTCCAGCTTGGCCAGGATGTTGTTGATGTGCTTGCTGACCGCCTTCTCCGTGACGAACAGGGCGGTCGCGACGGCACTGTTGGACCGGCCCTCGGCCATCAGCCCCAGCACCTCCCGCTCCCGCGCGGTCAGCCGCTCCAGCGGACCACCGTCCCGCGCGGACAGCAACTGCGCGACCACCTCCGGATCCAGCGCCGTGCCGCCCGCCGCCACCCGGCGCACCGCGTCCAGGAACTGCCGCACGTCCGAGACCCGGTTCTTCAGCAGGTAGCCCACGCCCCCGCCCGGCGTCGACAGCAACTCCCGCGCGTAGAGCCGCTCCACGTGCTGGGAGAGGATCAGCACCGGCAGCCCCGGCGTGCGCCGCCTGGCCTCCGCCGCCGCCCGCAGCCCCTCGTCGGTGAACGACGGCGGCAACCGCACGTCCACCACCGCCACCTCCGGCGGGTCCTCCAGCAGCACCCGGCGCAGCGACGGACCGTCGTCGACCGCCGCGGTCACCTCGAAGCCGTACGCCTGCAGCAGACGGGTCAGCCCGTCCCTCAGGAGTGCATGGTCCTCGGCGACGACAACGCGCACGGTACCTCCAGCGTCACAACGGTCGGTCCGCCCGGCGGACTGGTCACCGACAGTGTGCCGTCATGGGCGCGCGCCCGGCGTTCCATTCCGCGCAGCCCGGTGCCGCCGGCCGCGACCGCGCCGCCCCGGCCGTCGTCGCCGACCTCCAGCCGCAGCAGCCCGCCGGCGTACCGCACCGACACCCACGCGCGGCCCGCACCGCTGTGCTTGACCACGTTCGCCAGCGCCTCGGCCCCCACGAAGTACGCCGCCGTCTCCACCGGGGCGGCCGGCCTGCCCGGCAGGTCCACGCGGGTCTCCACCGGCAGCGGCAGGGCCAGCGCCAGCGCGCCGAGCGCGTCGCCCAGGCCGCGTTCCGCCAGCACCGGAGGGTGGATGCCGCGCACCAGGTCCCGCAGCTCCGCCAGCACCGTGTCGCTGGCCGCCCGTGCCTCCGCCAGCAGCCGGCGTGCCAGGGCCGGGTCGTCGGCCATCAGGTCCTCGGCCATCCCCAGGCTCATGCCCAGCGCCACGATCCGCGCCTGCGGCCCGTCGTGCAGGTCGCGTTCGATCCGGCGCAGCTCGGCCGCCTCCGCGGTCACCACCTCCGACCGGGACTCCGACAGGTCACGCACCCGCGCCGCCAGCAGCGCCGCACCGGTGGGCGCCAGCAGCAGCCGCGCCAGCCGGGCCCGCGCCGCCAGCAGCGCCGGCCCCACCCGGACCCCCAGGGCGATCAGCGCCACGCCCTCCACCACCGCCAGTGGCGACATCAGCCACGCCGGGCCGTGGGCGAGCCAGCCCAGCACGTACGGATAGCCCGGCACGAAGGGCGTCAGCCACGAGAGGACCACGACCCCCTCCAGACCGTGCGCCAGCAACGCCGCCGGCACCACCCCCAGCAGCAGCGTCACCGGGGCCAGCGCGGTCCACAGCAGGTCCCGCCAGGTGGCCGGCTCCGTCAGCACCGCCCGGCACCGCCTCCACACCCCGGCGACCCCCCGCGGGGCGTCCACCGGCGCGTACGGCACCGCGACCGGCACCCCGAACCACGCCCCGGCCAGCCGGCGTTCCCCGTTGACCAGCGCGCGCAGCGCCGCGGCCACCGGCGGTACCAGGAGCACGCCGGCACCCAGCGGCACGAGCGCCACCGACAGCAGGAAGAGGACCAGGAGCGGCACGCCGCCGGCGAACGCCGGCACGGCCACCGCCAGCCCGCGCACCGCCGGCAGCACGAGGGCACGCGCCCGGTCGGGCGAGGGGGCAGGAAACGCGGAGTTCATCCCGGCATTCTCCCCGCTGCGGCGCGGGGACGTCGGTGGTGCTGGCACCACCGGGCGATCCAGGTGCCATCACCCGTGCCACGACCGGCCGCCACCGGCAGGATTCCCTGGTGTCGCCCCCGGCGGCGGGACGGCCGCCCGCCCCGCCGGGACCCCGCGGCCACTCCGTCCTCCCCACTCCCGTGAAGGCCGTGACCATGACCGTCACCACCCCGCCCGCACCCACCGGCGCCGCGTCCGCCGGCACCGCGCCGCGCTCCGGCCGCCCGCGCCGCCGGCGCCCCTGGCCGGTGGGCGTCCTCGCCCTCGTCACCGCGGCCGTCGTCGTCTACCTGCTCACCCCCTACCTCCCGCCGAGCGTGGCCACCAGCCGCATCCCGATCCGGGACGGCGTCCACCTGCCGCTGCTGGTCGCGCACATCTTCACCGCCGCGGTGGCCGCGCTCACCGGCCCGCTCCAGTTCTGGCCGTGGCTGCGCGGCCGGTACCCGGCCGTGCACCGGTGGACCGGGCGCGCGTACTTCTTCGCCGGGGTCTTCCCCTCCGCGCTCCTCGCCGTGCCGGTGACCGTGCTGGCACCCATGGGATCGGCCAACCAGGCAGGTCTGATCTTCCTCGACGTGCTGTGGGCGGCCACCGCCGTCGCCGGCTGGCGCACCGTGCGGCAGGGCCGCTACGCCGACCACCGCCGCTGGATGATCCGCAACTTCGCGCTCACCTTCGGCTCGCTGGCCTCCCGTTTCTGGACGTTTCTCATGGTGGCGGTCACCCTCCCGCAGGCCGGGACCTCCGTCTACCGCGGCGACCAGCTGGCGGTCCTGCACGACATCGCCTCGGGCAGCGTGTGGCTGGGTACCGCCGTCAACCTGGTGATCGCCGAGTGGTATCTCCAGCGCCGCTACGGCGTCCCCGCCCGCGGCGCCCGGAGCGCTCCCCGTACGTCCGCCGCCCGGGCGCGATGACCGACACACCGGAAACCCGCTGGTCCCCGCCCCGCGCCCGCGGGCTAGGGTGGTGCGGCCGCACGCGGCACCCGGCCCTCCCGAACGGCCGCGGCCCGTGGGGTACAGCCGGCGGCAGGCTGCCGGAACGGAGGAACAATTGCGGACGGCTGACCTGTCCCGGGTACTGGAACGGGTACCGGGGCTCGACGTGACGACCCTGCGCGACGGCCTGCGGATCGCCGTCCCCGCCGTGCACGACGCCGTCTGGCTGGTCGCGGGCCAGGTCGAGCACTGCCGCACACTGACCGCGCCGGACGGCGGGGCGGCCGCCGAGTTCACCGTCACCGGCGGCGAAACGCTCCTGGTCACCGCCGGCGACCTGGTCTTCGCCCCGGCCCGTCCGGACGACGTCCTCGACTCCACGGTGCCCTACCGGATGACCGGCGCCCCGGCGCTCGTCGCGCACAGCGAGATGGGCCGCGCCGCCGAACGGCTCGCCGACGCCGCCCTGCGGCCGGGTTCCGAGGGGCCCGGTGGCACCGACGCGGACCTCCTCCTGGTGCGCTGCCTGGTCACCGGCGCCCTGCGCTTCGGCATGCGGCCGGTGCGCGCCGTCGCCCACTGGCTGCTGGCCCGCGCCGCCGCCGGGGCCACCGGTCTGCCCCCGTTCCGCGCCGCCCCCGGCTGGGACGCGCTGGTGCGGGAGGCGGAACGCATCGCCCTCGACCCGCCCGTCCCCGCCGCCCCGCCCGGCCCCGGCACGGTGGCGGCGGTCGCAGCGCTGACGGCGGAGGACTTCCGGCGGGCCGCCCCCGACCTGACGGCGACCGGCCCGGACGAGACGTTCGCCGCCGCCTGGCGGGCCCGGATCCCGCTCACCCCCGAGGGCCTGGCCGCCCTGCTGCTCGACGGTTTCCGCCCGGCCCGCGCGACGGTGACCCTGCGTCCGGGCGGCGGCGGCGAGGTCGAGATCCGCGTCGGGGGGCCCGCCCGGCCCCGGGCACTGCTGCGGCTGCGGTTCGCGCCGCGTTCGGTGGAGCTGTGGATCGAGGAGATCCGCATCGCCGACGACGAACGCGGCAGCGACCTGTTCCCCGCCCTGCTGGGCAGCGCCGCCCGCCTGGCCGCCGTCCTCGGCCTGCTCGCGCTGTGCCTGCGGTCCGCCGGTATCGGCGGCCACACCCTCGCCGCCCACGGTTTCCCCGGCGATCCGCGCCCCCGCCCCGCGACCGAGGACCCGCGCCCGGAGGCCCGGGAGGGCTGACGCCCGCCGGACGGCCGAACGCCGTCCCCGCCGCCGTGGCGGGGTGCTCCTCGGGCGTGACGCGGACACCTCGCGTGCCGGCCACCGCCCTCACCGGCGCTGTGACACCGACGCCCCGGGCCGTGGCAGGCACGCCCCGCGGTCCGGGCGGCCGGTCCCCGCCGCCGGCCGCGGAAGGGTCCACGCACGAGCATTTCGCGCTTTGGCCGTATAAAGAGATAATAGGTCCAGTTTTTGCACCCTGGAGGGAAGTGGGCGACTCTTGCTCCGGAGGCTCCGGCCCGGGGGCTGGCCCAGGCGGCCCCGCCAGCGGAGGCGCAAGCTCTCCCGGCGGATCCTCCTCGTCCAGCTCCTGATCCTCATCGCGACGAGCGCGCTCGGCTTCGTGCTGTTCGTGGTCGCCGAGCGATCCGTGCTGGACTCCCAGTACGAGCAGCGCGCCGTGGTGATCGCCCGGATGACGGCCAACGACCCGCTGATCGAGAACGCCCTGCTCGACGGCGACAAGGCGTCCGTCAACGGTGTCGTACAGCGTGAGGCCAACCGCATCGCCTCCGACTCCGGCGCCACCTACGTGGTCGTCCTGGACAAGAACCGCGTCCGTCACTCCAGCCCCCTGCACCAGCAGATCGGCGAGGCGGTCCCCCGGCACTTCCTGACGCTGGACGGCAAGGCGCACGTGCGGATCCACAACACGCCCACCGGGCGGACCGCCAACGGCCTGGTCCCCATGTACGGCCCCGGCCACCAACGGCTCGGCGAGGTCTCGATCGGCCTGCCGGTCAAGAAGGCCGACAGTGAGCTGCTGGGACAGCTGCCCGCCTTCGGGCTCTACGCGGGGGCGGCGCTGGGCCTGGGGGCCATCGCATCCCTGCTGCTGGCCCGCCGCCTCAAGCGCAGCACGTTCGGCCTGGAACTGGAGGAGATCGCCGGCCTGCTCCAGGACCGCGAGGCCACGCTCTACGGCATCCGGGAGGGCGTCGTCGGCTTCACCACCGACGGCAGGATCACCGTCGTCAACGGCGAGGCGCGGCGCCTGCTGGGCCTGTCGGGACCCGTGGAGGGCCGGCTGCTGACCGAGCTCGGCCTGGACCCCGCCGTCACCGCCCCCCTGGCCCAGGGACGCGTCGTCAACGACGAGGTGCTGACCGTCGGCGACCGGCTGCTCGTGGTCAACAGCTGGCCGACGGACCGGGACGGCGGCCCGCCGGGCACCGTGACCACGCTGCGGGACTCCACCGAACTGCGGCTGCTGTCGGACAAGGCGGAATCGGCCCGCCGCCGCCTCCAGCTCCTCTACGACGCCGGTGAGGGCGTCGGCACCACGCTCGACCTGTCCAGGACCGCCTGGGAACTCGCCGGGGTCGGCGTGCCCAAGTTCGCCGACTTCACCACCGTCGACCTGGTGGAGGCCGTCCTGCGCGGCGAGGAGCCGGAAGCGGGCGACGGGTCACGGATGCGGCGGGTGGCCCTGCAGGGCATCCGCCAGGAGACGCCGTTCATCCCGGTGGGCGCCGGCTTCGACCTCGCGCCCGTCACCCCGCAGGCGTGGGCGTTCGGCAACGAGCGGCCGGTGCTGGAACGCGACCTGCGGGCCGCCGGCGCCTGGCGGCTCCAGGACCCGGCCCGCGCCCGGAGGATCCTCGACTCCGGCGTCCACTCGCGCATCGTGGTGCCGCTGAGCGCCCGCGGTGTGCTGCTCGGCATGGCGACCTTCTGGCGTGCGGACGAGCGCCGGGCCTTCGACCAGGACGACGTCGACTTCGCCGAGCAGCTGGTCGCCCGGGGCGCGGTCTGCATCGACAACGCCCGCCGCTACACCCGCGAGCACACCATGGCCGCCACCCTCCAGCGCAACCTGCTGCCGCGCGGCCTGCCCGCGCCCAGCGCCCTGGAGCTCGCCCACCGCTACCTGCCCGCCCAGGCGGTCGGCGGCGACTGGTTCGACGTCATCCCGCTGCCCGGCGCCCGCGTCGCCCTGACCGTCGGCGACGTCGTCGGACACGGCCTGCACGCCGCCGCCACCATGGGACGGCTGCGGACCGCGGTGCGCAACTTCTCCGCCCTGGACCTGCCGCCCGACGAACTGCTGTGGCAGATGGACGAACTGGTCTCCCGCATCGACCAGGAGGAGGCGGCGGCCGACGGCGCCGGCGCGGTCACCGGCGCCTCCTGCCTGTACGCCATCTACGACCCCACCACCCGGATCTGCACGATGGCCCGGGCCGCCCACCTGCCGCCCGCCATGGTGCTGCCAAGCGGCGAGGTCCGCTTCCTCGACGTACCGGCCGGGCCGCCCCTGGGGCTGACCGGGCTGCCTTACCAGACCGCCGAGTTCGAACTGCCCGAGGGCAGCCAGCTCGTCCTGTACACCGACGGGCTGATCGAGACCCGCGACCGTGACATCGACGCGGGCATGGACCTGCTGCGCGACGCCCTGCGCGACGGGTCCCGCACCCCGGAGCAGACCTGCGACGCCGTCCTGGACGCCCTGCTCCCGGCCCGCCCCGGCGACGACATCGCCCTGGTCGTCGCCCGCACCCGCGCGCTGGGCGGCGACCGGACCGCCGTGTGGGAGGTGCCGTCCGACCCCGTCTCGGTGGCGGACGTCCGTGCCCTGGTCAGCGAACGGCTGGCCCGCTGGGGACTGGACGAGCTGGCCTTCACCACGGAACTCATCCTCAGCGAACTGGTCACCAACGCCATCCGCCACGCCACCGGCCCGATCCACGTACGCCTGCTGCGCGACCGCAGCCTGATCTGTGAGGTCTCCGACCACAGCAGCACCTCGCCGCACCTGCGCCGCGCGGCCGTCACCGACGAGGGCGGCCGCGGCCTGTTCCTCGTCGCCCAGATCGCCGACCGCTGGGGGACCCGCTACCTGACCAACGGCAAGATCATCTGGGCCGAGCAGGCCATCCCCCCGCCGCCGGGCGGCGGCCCCGGCTAGGCAGGCCCGGTGGGCCGTTCCCGGATCGCACCGGCCGCCGGGCCGGCCCCCGTCCCGTTCGTACGTCCGTACGACGCGGCGGCCGCCTCCCGCAGACGGACGGCGTCCTGGCCGGGCGGGGCACCGAACGTGCGGCGGTAATCGCGGCTGAACTGCGACGGGCTGTCGTAGCCCACGCGGTGACCGACCTGCGCGACGTCCGCCGGGCGGGCCGCCAGCAGCAGCCGTGCCTCCTGCAGTCGGATGCGTTTCTGGAACGGGATCGGGCTCATCGCCGTCACCGCCTGGAAGTTGCGGTGGAACGCGGACACGCTCATGCCCGACAGCCTGGCCACCTCCTCCACCCGGAAGGACTCCGCGTAGTGGTCGCGGATCCACCGCACCGCCCGCGACACGTGCGCCAGACCGCTGCCCGCCAGCCCCAACTGCCGCACACTCTCGCCCTGTTCACCGCTGATCAGCCGCCACAGGATCTCCCGCTTGACCAGCGGCGCCAGCACCCGCGCGTCGGCGGGACGCTCCAGCAGCCGCAGCAACCGCACGACGGCGTCCAGGAGTTCGCCCGGCGCGTCGCTCACCGCCAGCGCGGGCGCCGCGTTCCCGCGCCGCCCGGCCGGGGAACCGGAGGTCAGCAGCAGTTCGGCGACGGCCGCCGGGCGCAGCACCAGGCCGAAGCCCAGCGCCGGCGTCCGCCTGCTGACACCCGTCCATGTGCCGGTGACCGGCAGGTCCACGGAGGCCACCAGGTACTGCCCGGCGCCGTAGTCGTGGACGCTCCCGCCGAGCGCCAGCCGTTTCGACCCCTGGGCGATCAGCGCCATCACGGTGCCGGTCATGGACACCTGCGGCCCGTCGTCCCGCTCCACCCGGGAGACCAGGACGTCCTCGACGGACGTCGTCCCGTCGGCCCGGGCGTGGCGGGAGATCAGGTCACGCAGTTCGTCGAGAGGCACCCCCTCATTGAAGCACCGGGCACCCGCCCCGGCCCACCACCCGGATCCGCGCCCCGGGCAGGAACGGGCAAGAGCAGGAAACCACACGGGTCGCATCGTCGCAGGTGATGGCCACCACGCGAGCGGCGACGGGTTCCGCGTGGTGATCACGCGCTCCGGGAACGGGCAGGTGCGCGGGCGCTCCCGGCACCGTGCGCGATCCGGGGCTGGTGGCCGGCTGGGTCCGGCTGGCCGCATCCGGCGTCACCGTCCCGGAGGCGTACACCGCGCCGCTGAGCGCCGTCGCCCTGCTCCTCGGACTGCTGCTGCGCCGCCGTGAGCCGGAGACCCCTTCCCGTGGGGTTGACCAGGCCATGTCATTTCGGCAAAGTTCTGTGATCAACGGAACCGAGCGGGGGCCGGCCGTGACAGGGACGACCCGCGAGCGGAGCCGGTCCACGACTCCGATCCCCAGGGGGGAAGCCCGATGAGGAAGCCCGTGCGCCTGCTGCTGCCGATGGTGATCGCGGCCGCGATCGCGGCGCCGTTCCCCGGTACGGCCGTGGCCGCCCCGGCGCACGCCGCGCCGAGCGTCGTCCATCCGAACGCGTACAGCCCGGCGACCACCATCGCGCGGGCCAAGACCTGGCTGACCGCCATCAACGGTCACCAGGTGCCCTACAGCCAGACCACCACCTACGGCGGCTACCGCACCGACTGCTCCGGCTACGCCTCCATGGCGCTCAGCCTGGCGAAGCCGGGCCCGAACACCGTGGGGCTGGCCACCACCACTTACACCAAGAAGATCGCCATGGCCAACCTCAAGCGGGGTGACCTCGTCATCGACTCGACGGGCACCAGCACCACCCGTCACGCCGTCATCTTCGACAAGTGGACCAGCGCGGCGCACTCCGCCTACTGGGTCTACGAGCAGGAGGGCGGCGTCGGCACCGCTCACGACGTCGTGAGCTACGGTCTCGGCGGCGACCAGTACCACGCGTACCGCCCCAACAAGTACTGACCCCGGAACCGGCCGCGTGCCGGTTCCCCGGGCGCCGGCGCCTCACCCCCCGCGGGTGGCGCACCGGCGCCTTCCGCGTTCCCGCCCGGGAGTTCGAGACCGCCGCGGTGGCGTGTGTGACGGCTCCCGGTGGCTGGGACGCGGGGCGGGCGGGAGCCGTGGGCCGCACCGCAGCGGAAACGCCGCCGGTCGTCCCGCCACCTCCCGGCCGCAGCGCGTCGCCTCCCGGCGGTGATCCGTCGCCGCGGCCAACTCCCCGCGCGCACCGCCGAGTCGGGATCACCACCGCTCCGGGAACCATGGCGGGGCCCGGTGCGTGATACCCGGCACACCGGCGGCCGGGCCGGCCCAGGGGAACGTACCGGGCACCCGGGCGGGCAACCGTCCCGTAACGAAAGCGCACCCGGTGTGCACTCGGGCGGCCGGAACCACTACAACTGCTGATCAAAGGCCCTACGACGAAGAGCCAGGTGCATGAGCAACTCCAACCCGGGGTACGGCTACCCGAACGAGCCGAATAACCCGTACGGTTCGCAGCAGCCCCAACAGCCGCAGCAGCCCTACGGCGGTGTTCCGCCGCAGAGCCCCTACGGCCAGCCGGCCGGCGGCGGTCAGCCCTACGGCTACCCGCAGCAGCCTCAGCAGCAGCCGCAGAGCCCCTACGGCAGCAACCAGCAGGTCCCGTACGGCTACCCGTCCCAGCCGCAGTACGGCATGCCCGGTCAGCCCCGTCTTGCCACCTCGGGCGACCGTTTCCTCGCCCGCCTGATCGACGCCGCCGTGATGCTCATACCGGTGATCCTGGTCGAGGTGATCATCGGCAACTACATCGTCTCCACCCTGGTCGTCGGCCTCCTCTACACCGCGTACGAGGCCGTCATGATGGTCACGCAGAACTGCCAGACGGTCGGCAAGAAGGTCATGAAGACCCGCGTGGTCGACGCCACGACCTTCGGCGCCCCGACCGAGGCCGGCGTGTGGACCCGCGCCGCGGTCTACGGTCTGCCCGTCGCGGTCTACTGCATCGGCAGCCTGTTCACCCTGCTGAACGTGCTGTGGCACCTGTGGGACCAGCCGCTGCACCAGTGCCTGCACGACAAGATCGCCAAGACGGTCGTCATCAAGGAGGGCTGACCGCCCCCGCGGTGACCGCCGCGACAGCTGCCCGGGGCCGCCCGGCCGCCGGCCGGGCGGCCCCGCGCGTTCGCGTCCCGCGCGTTCGTGTCCCGCGCGTTCGTGTCCCGCGCGTTCGTGTCCCGCGCGTTCGTGTCCCGCGCGTTCGCGTCCCGCTCCGCCGGCCGCCGGCCCGCCCGGGAGCGGTGCGGGGGGAGACGCCTCACGCCCCCCGTGCGCGGCGGACCGCCGGTGGCGTCCGGTACAGCCGCGCCAGCAGCGCCACCGCGTCGTGCGTGGCCGGGTGCGGCTCGTGGCGCGGCCAGACGAGCCGCACGGTCACCGGCGGGGCGTCCCGTACCGGCCGGAAGACCACGCCGGCCCGCCGGTACTGCGTGACGGTGCCCTCGGGCGTGATGCCGACGACGGTGCCCCCGGCGATCATGGCCAGCCAGTCGTCGATGTCGCCGGTGTGCAGGATGCGCGGACCGTCGCCATCCGGCCACAGGTCGGGTGTGGTGGTGCCGGTGCGCCGGTCGACCAGGACGCTCCGGTCGCGGAAGCGGGCCAGTTCCACCGACCGCAGCGCGGCCCACGGATCGTCCGCCGCCATCGCGCAGTACCGCCGTTCGTGCCCCACGACCGCGCCGGCGAACCGGCGTTCGTCGAAGGCCCCGCGCACCACGGCCAGGTCGCACAGCCCCTCGGCGAGGCCGCCGGTGACCGAGTTGGTGCGCACCAGCAGCAGGTCCACCTCCGGGTGCGTGCGGGCCCACCGGCGCTGGAACTCCACGGTGTGCCGGCCCATCGCCGCCCAGGCGTGCCCCAGCCGCAGCCGGGTGTGCCCGGTGGTGGCCTCCCGCACGAGGTTCTCGGCGTCGGCCAGCAGCGTCCGCGCGCGGGCCAGCACCTGCACGCCCGCCGTGGTCGGTGTGACCTCGCGGCTGGAGCGGTGCAGCAGCCGCACCCCCAGCAGTTCCTCCAGTCCCATCAGGGTGCGGGAGACGGCTGCCTGGGAGACGCCCAGTTCGATGGCCGCGTCGGTGAAGCTCCCGCAGTCCACCACCGTCACCAGGCAGCGCAGGTGCCGCAGCTCGAGTCGCATGACTCCAGCGTATGCCAGAGCACCCGCATGCATTTTGCGTATGCATCGTGGGAGCCGATGCTGCGGTCATGACGCTGCCGACCGAGCCCGCGACACCCGTCCTCCCCTCCGCGTGCCGGCCCGGCGGTGCCGGTCCCGGGGGCCGTCCGCGCGCGTCCTTCGCCGGGCCGCTGATGATGGCCGGGGCGGCGCTGTCCAACCAGATCGGCGCCGCCCTCGGATCGATGGCCTTTCCTTCGCTGGGTGTGGTCGGCGCGGTCGCGATGCGCCAGTGGGTGGCCGCGGTGGTGCTGCTGGCGGCGGTCCGCCCGCCGCTGCGGTCGTTCACCCGGGGGCAGTGGGGGCCGGTGCTGGGCCTCGCGGCGGTCTTCGCGCTGATGAACCTCTCGCTGTACGGGGCCGTCGAGCGGCTGGGGCTGGGACTGGCGGTCACGCTGGAGTTCGTCGGGCCGCTGACGGTGGCGCTGGCCTCGTCGCGCCGGGTGCTGGACCTGGTGTGCGCGGTGCCGGCCGCGGCCGCCGTCGTGGTGCTGGCCCGGCCCCGGCCGAGCGCGGACGCCGCCGGGATCGCCCTGGGACTGCTGGCCGGGGCGTGCTGGGCCGCCTACATCCTGCTGAACCGTTCCGTCGGTGCCCGGATCCCGGGGGTGCGCGGGACGGCGGCGGCCGCCGCGGTCTCCGCCATCCTCTACGTGCCGCCGGGGCTCATCACCTTCGCGCACCGTTCGCCGGCGGGCTCCGCGCCGGGCTTCGCCGCGGCTGCCGGGGTGCTCTCGTCGGCGCTGCCGTTCGCGCTCGACCTGATGGCGCTGCGCCGGGTGCCCGCGCGGTACTTCGGCGTCTTCATGAGCGTGCACCCGGTGCTCGCCGCGCTCGTCGGCCTGGTCGTGCTGGGCCAGCGTCCGGCGCCGCCGGAGTGGGCCGCGATGGCGGTGGTGCTCGCGGCCAACGCGGTCGCCCGGCGCGGCGGCTGACCACCGCGCCGGTGCGGAACACGCGGGCCCGCGCGGTCCTCCGGCGGTGGAGCGGTCGGGGCGGCGGGTCCGGTCAGCCCGCCGCTTCGACGGCCCAGGCCAGGGAACCGTCGCCGGGCGGCACCGCGGTCGACGTCTCCACCGCCAGGCCGGAGCCCCTCCAGCCGCGATTGCCCACCGACACCGCGCTGTCGGGCGAGGCCACGACACGCAGCACGAACGCCGGTTCCGTGCGGCCCGCGACAGCCTGCGGGACGGCGACGAACCCCTGATCGGTGCGCCCCGGCACACACGGCGCGATCTCGAACTTCCCGCCGGGCTCCAGTCCCGGCCCGAACAGTGTCAGACACAGGCCGCTGCGGTCGTTGACCAGGGTGAAGACGGTCAGCGTCCCGCCGGCGAACGGCAGGCCGCCGCGCCCGACCGCCCGCCACGTGTCGCCGGTGCGGTGCCCGGGCCACAGCCGCACGATGCCGCCCGGGTTCACACTGCCCCACCACGGCACCATCGTGGCGTCGAGCGGCAGGAAACGCAGCCGGAACGCGGCGGTGCCCACCGGGAACGACCCGCCGGGGGCCGGACGGTGCGGGTGGCACGGCCGGTCGGGGCGGTGGCTCGGCCGGGGTGGCGGTCAGGGCGGGGACGGGCACGGCGAACACCGCGGCGGCGATCCCGGCGGCGGCCAGGACGATACATCGCGCGAGCGACCAGGACATGCTGTGCGACCTCGTGGTGCGAGGGGCCTGCGGACCGCACCAGAACACCCCGACCGCCCACCGTCGCACCGGGATTGCTCCATCCCTGGGCGGGGCCACCTCGCCGACGCCCCCGCCCGGCCGCCGGGTTGGCGCGTTCCCCGCCGCACCGGCCGGCCCCGCATCCGCAACGGCCACACTCACCCCGAGGCGCCGGCTCCCGCCTGACCGGGCGGATGGTCCGCGCCCCTGGCCCGCGCGTCGGCGCCGGGCCGCGGGCGCGACCGCAGCAGGAACACCGCGCAGGCCGCCGCCGCCCAGGCGCCCAGCACCAGGAACGGGAAGACGTGCTGGTGACCGCCGAAGTAGACAGCGGTGTGCTGGGCGTTGACCGCGGCGCCGGGCGGCAGCCAGCGGCCCACCGTGCCCAGCAAGGACGGCAGCAGCGGCCAGGAGACCGCGCCGCCCGAGGAGGGGTTGCCCAGCAGCACCATCAGCCCCCAGGTCGGCAGCAGCGCCCAGCGGCCGAACAGGGTGTTGAACATGACGAAGACCATGCCGGAGGTGAACATCGTCAGGGACAGGATCGCCCACGACTCGGCGAACGGCAGCCGCAGCGCCCCGAGCACCCAGTCGGTGACCGCCGCGATCGCCAGCCCGCCCAGCAGCCCGCACCCGGCGGTGGCCGCGACCCGCGCGCCGGGGGAGAGCCCGGCGGCGTGCACGCTCATCTGCGCCGAGCCGACGAACCCGACCACGACCGAGGCCAGCGAGATGTAGAAGATCGCCAGTCCCCGCGGATCGCCGCGCTGCAACGGGTTGATGTCACGCACCACGACCGGCGTCCCGATCCGCGCGCTCACCCGCGGCGCCCGCTGCGCCAGCAGTTCGGCCACCGAGGCCCCCGAGGCCCCGGACACGTCGAGCCGCGGCCGTCCGCCGCGCTGCCACAGGATCGCGAACACCCGCTGCTCCTCGACCGCCTCCCGGGCGGCCGCGTACGTCGGGTACCGGTTCAGGTCCAGCGACGCCCCCAGCTGCCGTTCCATCCCCGCCACGAACGCCGCCCGCCGGGCCTGTGAGACGGGGGTGCCGGTGACCGCCGTGGGGATTCTGCGCGGCGTCGGATTGGCCATCGCATAGGTGTAGGAGCCGGCGAACAGCCCGGCGGAGGCGGCCGAGATCAGCAGCACCACGACGGCGGCCCGGTAGGGGGAGGCCCGGAAGGAGCGCCATGCGGCGGCGAACGAACGGGAGGGCACGCGCGACTCCGGGGCCGGCTGGGGGAGCGGCCGGCCGCCGGCACAAGGGGCCCGGAACCGGCACAGGGTGACGGAGCATCATCTTTCGCCCGCCGGTCCGCCGGGTCAACGAGCGCCGCCGGTGAGTCTCCGGCAGGCCCGGCGGGCCGCCGGAGCGCCCCGCATGGTGAACGCAGGGTGACCGGCGGGTGCGGGGAGTCATCGATGTTCAATGAACATGTCAAATATTGCCGAGATCGCTTCCCTCCGGCTCGGCGCCCGTGATGCGCTGGGCGCGCTGCCACCCCACGGCAGCACACAGTCATCGACCGCTCTCCCCCCACATCACCATGGAGCCGGATCATGCTGCGCACCACGCTTCGCCGTGCCGGAATCCTGGCAGCGGCCGGGTCCGCCGTGCTCGCGTTCACCGCACCAGCGCACGCCGACGGCGACTTCTCGGCGTTCGCCTTCGCTCTCAGCAGTACCGAGCCGACGATCTACGACTTCATCAACTCCGCCAGCACCTCGCTCGACATGACCATGTACGAGCTGCAGGACACCACGGCCGTCAACGACCTGATAGCCCGCGAACAGGCCGGTGTCACCGTCCGTGTCATCCTCGACCGGCGGGAGACCTCGACCAACAGCGCCGCCTACAGCGCCCTGCAGGCGGCAGGTGTCGGCGTCACCTACTCGTCCTCCGCGTTCACCTACACGCACCAGAAGACGATCACGGTCGACGGCACCAAGTCGCTGATCCTGACCGGCAACCTGACCTCGAAGTACTACTCGACCGGCCGCGACTACGGCGTCTTCGACACCGACGCCGCCGACGTCCAGGCCATCGAGGACGTCTTCGACGCGGACTACGTCCAGACCTCGATCACCCCGAGCGACGGCGACAACCTCCTGTGGTCGCCGACCAGCGCCTCCAGCCGCCTCCTGAGCGTCATCAACGGCGCCACCAAGAGCCTCGACATCGAGGAGGAGGAGTTCAACGCCCCCGGTGTCGTGAACGCCATCGCCGCCGCCGCCCAGCGCGGCGTCACCGTGCGCCTGGTGCTGGAGAAGCCGTCGGACTACACCTCGTACGTCTCGCAGATCAAGGACGCGGGCGCCTCAGTGGTCGGCTACTCCTCCTCCACCGGCTTCTACATGCACGCCAAGACCGTGGTGGCCGACTACGGCCAGTCCGGCATGAAGGTCGAGATCGGCTCGATGAACGACACCACCAACTCCCTGACCAACAACCGGGAGCTGGGCATCATCCTGACCGACACCAGTGTGGCCGGTGTCGTCGAGAACGCCTTCAGCGGCGACTTCTCCGGCGGAACGGCAGCCTGAGCCGGGACGCCCGCGGGTGCCAGGGACCCGCGGACGTCCCGCTGTGAGGACCGGCGCGCGGGGCGCCGGTTCTCACGCCGTTCCACCACAGCCGCCCCCCGGGGGGCCGGCAACCGTCACGGGTTTGCCCGCCGCCCACCCAACCCCCGCGGTCCTTTGGCACGATGGCGGTCACCATGCCCGACGACACCCCGCCCCCGACGGCCGCACCCGACCCGGCCCGCCTCACCCGCCGCCTGCTGGAACTCCTCGCGGAGGACGCGCCCGCCGAAGCGTTCGAGGCCGTGCCGCGGGACGCCCGCGCCGCCGGACTGCCCGACGCCCCGGCCGCCGACCTCGCACACGCCACCGCCACCGCCCTGCGCGTGCACCGATCGCTGCGCCGGCACCGCCGCCGCGAGAGCGAACTCACCGCGCTGTTCGACACCGCCGGCGACCTCGCCGCCCTGCGGGAGCTGGACGCCGTACTGCCCTCCATCGTCCGCCGTGCCCGCATGCTGCTCGGCACCGACACCGCCTACCTGACACTGCCGGACGAGGAGGCCGGCGACACCTACATGCGGGCCACCGACGGCTCCGTCTCCGGCATCTTCCAGCGCCTGCGGCTCGGCCTCGGCGAAGGGCTCGGCGGCCTCGTCGCGCAGACCGCCCGCCCCTACGCCACCTCCGACTACCGCACCGACGCCCGCTTCTGCCACACCGGCGCCATCGACGAGGGCGTCGTCGACGAAGGGCTGGTCGCCATCCTCGGCGTCCCGCTGCTGCTCGGCTCCAGCAGCAACCGCGGCGGCAAGGTGATCGGCGTGCTGTTCGCCGCCGACCGCACCCCGCGCGCGTTCACCGGCGACGACATCGCGCTGCTGTGCTCACTCGCCGCACACGCCGCCATCGCCATCGACACCGCCCGCGCCATGGCCGCCAACCACGCCGCCCTCGCCGAACTCGGCCGCGTCAACGCCCTGGTGCGCGAGCACTCCGCCGCCGTGCAGCGCGCGGAGGAGGCCCACGACCGGCTCACCGACCTGGTGCTCGGCGGCGGCGACGCCACCGACGTGGCCGCCGCGGTCGCCGGACTGCTCGGCGCCGCCGTCACCATCCACGACGCCGACGGCCGCCCCCTGACCGCCCCAGGCCGCCCCGCGCAACCCCCGCCCGGCGACGGAGACTCCCTCCGGCGCGCCGCCGAGACCTCCCGCGCCGCCGCCCGCGCCGTCCGCGACGGCCACCGCTGGGTGTGCGCGGTCCTGGCCGGCGGCGAGCCGCTCGGCAGCCTCGTACTGCACGACCGCCCCGCCCTCGACGACCCCGACCGCCGCGTCTTCGAACGCGCCGCCGTCGTCACCGCCCTGCTGCTCCTGCTGCGCCGTTCCGTCGCCGAGACCGAGAACCGGCTGCGCGGCGAACTCGTCGCCGACCTGCTCGGCTCGCCCGGCCGCGACCCGCGCGGACTGGCCGAACGCGGCCGCCACCTCGGCGTGGACCTCGACGGCCCGCACCTGCTGCTGGTGTGCACCGCCGGCGCCGAGGCCCGCCAACGGCTCGCCCGGGCCGCCGCCCGCTACGTCTTCGGCGCCGGGGCGATCAGCGCCGAACACGCCGGCCACGCCGTGCTGTTGCTGCCCGACGACGGCACCCCGCCCGGCGAGGCCGCCCGCACCGCCGCCGGCCGGCTGACCGCGGCGGCCGGTGAACCGGTCACCGTCGCCGGCGCCGGCCCCGCCCGCGGCCCCGGCGCCCTGGTCGACGCGCACGCCGAAGCCGCCCGCTGCGTCCGCGCCCTGCGAGTACTCGGCCGCACCGGCGAGGGCGCCTGCGCCGGCGAACTCGGCTTCCTCGGCGTACTGCTGGGCGACGCCCACGACGTCGACGGTTTCCTCGCCGCCACCCTCGGCCCGGTCATCGACTACGACACCCGGCGCGGCACCGACCTGGTCCGCACCCTCGCCGCCTACTTCGGCTGCGGCGGCAGCCTGACCCGCGCCAAGGACGAACTCCACATCCACGTCAACACCGTGGTGCAACGGCTGGAGCGCGTCCAGAACCTGCTCGGCCCTGACTGGAACAGTCCCGAGCGCGCCCTGGAACTCCAACTGGCGCTCCGCCTGCACCGGTTGGCGGGCCAGGACACCGCCTGACACGCCCCGCGGGCACGGCCGTTCCGGCGGTGCTCTCTTCCGCGTTCTCTCCCCCGTTCCCGGGGCTGTCCTCACCCTGGCCGCCGCCCCGCTGCGCCCCGCCGCCCCGGCCACCGGGCTGCTGCCGGCCGCCGCCCACTTGACCGGCGCCGTGGTCAGCGCAGGCCGCTCACCGCCCGCAGGGCCGGGTAGGAGGGCGTCGCCGTACTGCCGATCGGCATGACGACCCCACGGCCGCCGGCGGGGACCCGCAGCACCCGGTCCGCGCCGAAGTCCGCGACGTACAGCGCCCCGTCCGCCCCCGCCGCCAGCCCCTGCGGCGCGTTCAGCGGTCCGGTGGCCACGGTGGACTGCCCGCCGTGCGCGGACAGTTCGAGCACCCGGTTGTGACCGTTGTCGCTGACGAAGACGTTCCCGTGGCCGTCCACGGCCACCCCGGTCGGTCCGGCGAGACCACTGAACGGGAGGGTGAACTGCCCACCGCGCCGACGCAGTTCCAGGATCCGGTCATGAACGAAGTCGGCCACCAGCACGTCACCGCCGGCGTCCACCGCCACGCCCTGCGGCCGCTCCAACCCGTGGAAGGGCAGTACCCGCTGGGACCGACCGCGCGCCGGGAGCTCCACCACCCGGTCGTTGAAGTCGTCGGCGACGAACAGGTCCCCCTCGCGGTCGAGCGCCAGCCCCAGCGGCCGGTTCAGCCCCACGAACGGCAGGACCCGCTGCGGCCCCCCGCCGGCGGGCAGTTCGACCACGCGGCTGTTCCCGGTGTCCGCCACGAAGACGTTCCCCGGCCGGTCGACGGCCAGCCCCGTCGGCCGCACCAGGGAGTCCGACGCCAGCACCTCCCGCCCGCCGTCCTGCGTGAGCCGCAGCACGTCCCCCGGGGTGTACTCGCTGACGTAGACGGCCGGTTGGCCCGCAAGCGCGGGCCGCCGGACGGGCAGGGGGATACGCCCCGGCCGTCCGCGGCGCGGGCGCGGGTGAGCCGAGGCCACAGAACGCGCCGGCCCCGGGTGCCGCACGGCGATCGGTGCGTGAAGCGTGGCAGCGCGACCGCCGGCCGGCCCGGGCGCGGTCGCTCCCGCCGTACCCGCGACCGCCAGCACCGCGCACCAGAGCACGGCCCAGCGACCCGTCGTTCCACGTCCCATCTCACGCCTCCGCCGTCGTCAACGTCTGGTCCGCGCCCATCGGCGCAGGTCGCGAGCGTAGGCAGGCCGGACGGCGCGGCCCGGGCGCCACGCCCGCCCAGCCCCGGCCCGCCACCCCGACGGGCCATCGCTCACTCGTTCGAGTGCAATGCGGGGCGGAAGATCCCCAATGTCGCCATACGCGGCTAACGTGGTGATCCATCGGGTTCGCCGGAACGACCGACGGGCGCAAGGGCGATGGGGGAGTGGCGCATGAGGGAGACGAAGGGGGCGGACACGGCGCTGACGCCGTCGGAGTACCGCGGCGGAACACGGGACGGCGCCGCCCGGAGCGGGCCGGCTGAACGCGGCGAGCCGATCGGAGGGCTCTCGCTCCTGTGGCGCTGGGGACGGCGCATCGTGCGGACGCCGCGCGCCGGGTGGGACGGTCTGCGGGGCGGCCGTGACGGCGACGGCGAGCGGCCCGGTGCCCCGCCGGTGCACCGGGCCGGCCCGGCCGTCAGCTCCCGTTCGGGGCGCCGCCGAAGTCACGCATCGCCTCGTCGACGATGGCGGTCAGCCGTGCGTGGTGTGCCCCGCGCCAGTACACCCGCGCGCAACCGCGGCACTCGGCGAACACGTCGTAGGTCCGCTCCGTGCCGTCGTGCACCTTGCCCTGCACCGACTCCTTCGTGGCCTCACGCAGCAGCCCGTTGCAGGCGGTGCACCGGGTCCACGGCGCCAAGGGCGGCGCGAACCGGGAGAGCACGTCCGTCAACTGCTCCTGCGGGCGGTGACTGTAGACGTAGGCACCGGCCCACAGCTCCCGCCGGTGCAGCAGCCCCCGGTCCCGCGAGAGCATCACCCGCTGCTCCGCCGCCGACCGCGTGGCGAGCGCGGCATCCCCGATGTCGAGGTTCTCGTACGCCGCGTCCACCCCGAGCAGCCGCAACCGCCGCGCCAGTGTGCCCAGATGGACGTCCAGCAGGAAACGCGGCGCCCCCGGCAGTGCCTGCGGCCGGGCCCGCTCACGCACCGCGACCCGCTCACCGTCGGCCGGCACGTGCGAGGCGGCGACCACGACGCCGTCCGCCTCCATCCCCCCGACCTCGGTCAGCGGCACCCCCAGGGCCTCGACGACGTGACCCAGCGACGAAGTGCCGTCGGTCTCCAGAACAGCGTCCGGTCCGCGGTGGCCGGCTCCCACGAAGACGTGCAGGCCGGGGTTGAACGTGATGGCGATACGCGGTCTGTCCACGCGGCCAGCATGCCGGCGCCGACCGCGCCCGGGCCAGCGCCTTTCCCCCGGTCCTCGCAGGGTACGCCCGGGGGGCGGACGGACGGGCCCGCGCCCCGGGGGCCGGATCGGTACGGGACGGTGCCGCCCGCCGGAGCTGCCCGCACCGCCGGGTCGGACGGCGCGGCCGCCGTCGGACGGTTCGACGGCAACGGCCACCGCGGCCCCGTCGGGACGCCGCCGCACCGCAGGACGTCCGGTAGCGGCGGGTCCCGTTCGCCCTGGGCGATTACGCTCACAGCGACTCCGGCCGCCGGGACCGGGTGCGAGGCGGCAGAGTGAGCGGCATGAGACTGCTGATTCTGGGCGGCACCGACTTCGTGGGTCACGCGGTCGCCGTCGAGGCGCTCGCACGGGGCGCCGCCGTAACGGTTCTGCACCGCGGCCGGACCCCGGCCCCCGAAGGCGTCCGGGAACTGCTGGGCGACCGCACCGACGACAGCGCGCTCGCCGCACTGAGCGCCGACGGCGGAAGCTGGGACGCCGTCGTCGACACCTGGACCGACGCCCCGCGCGCCGTCCTCGACGCGGCCCGCCTGCTGCGCGACCGCACCGGCCGCTACGCCTACGTCTCCAGCCGTTCCGTCTACACCTTCCCGACCGGCCGCGGCCTCGACGAGAGCGCCCCCGTGGTGGAGGCCGCCGCCGACGACGGGCCGGTGGACTACCCCCGGGCCAAACGCGGCGGGGAACTCGCCGCCGAACAGGTCTTCGGCGACGCCGCCCTCCTGCTGCGGGCCGGCCTGGTCCTCGGCCCCCGGGAGAACGTCGGCCGCCTGCCGTGGTGGCTGGGACGCGTCGCCCGCGGCGGACCCGTCCCCGCACCCGGCCCCCGCGAGCTGCCCCTGCAGTACGTCGACGCGCGGGACCTGGCCGCCTTCACCCTGGACGCGGTCGGCGCCGGACTCGGTGGCGCGTACAACGTGGTGAGCGCGCCCGGCCACGCCACCATGGGTGAACTGCTGGACGCCTGCGTGGAGTCGACCGCCTCCGGCGCCCGGCTGCGCTGGGTGACACCGGCGGCGGTCGAAGCGGTGGGCGCGCGGTTCTGGACGGAGCTGCCCGTCTGGCTGCCGCCGGGCGAGGTTTTCGACACCATGCACTGCGGCGACGTCTCCAAGGCCCTCGCCGCGGGACTGCGCTGCCGCCCGGTCGCCGAGACCGTGGCCGACACCTGGGCCTGGCTGTCCGCCCTCGGCAGCCCGCCCCCGCACCGCCCGGACCGCTCCCCGGTCGGCCTGCCCCCGGAGAAGGACGCGGCGCTGCTGGCGGCGGCCGGGCAGGAGTGAGGGCAAGGGCACGGCCTCCACTACCCTGGCCCGACGATGAACCGAATGACGACCCCCTGGCACGAGCTGGACCTGGCCCGCTACCCCGACGATCCGCGTGATCCGCTGCGGGCCTTCGACGCCGCCGACCTCTACCTGCTGGACCGGATCGCCGGGCGCACCGGGGAACCGCAGGTGCCGCCCGGCGGGCGGGTCGTGGTGGTGGGAGACCGGTGGGGGGCGGTGTCCGCCGCGCTGGCGCACCGCGAACCGACGCTGGTGACGGACTCCTGGCTGGCCCGCGAGGCGCTCTGCGCCAACCTGGCGCGCAACGGGATCGACCCCGCGGCCGTCACCGTGCTGACCACCGCCGACCCGCCGCCCGCGCGGGTGGACGTGCTGCTGGTGCGGGTACCCAAGAGCCTGGCGCTGCTGGAGGACCAACTGCACCGGCTCGCACCCGCGTTGCATGAGGGCAGTGTCGTGCTGGGCACCGGCATGGTCAAGGAGGTCCACACCTCGACCCTGCGGCTGTTCGAGCGGCTGGTCGGCCCGACCCGCACCAGCCTGGCGCGCGGCAAGGCCAGGCTGATCACCGCCGCTCCCGATCCGCGCGTGCTCGCCGCCGCCGGGCCGTCACCGTGGCCGCTGCGCTGGCAGGTCCCGCCGGACGCGGGGGCGGCCGCCGGGCGCACCCTCGTCAATCACGCCGGCGTCTTCTGCGCCGACCGCCTCGACATCGGCACACGTTTCCTGCTGGCCCACCTGCCCCCGGTACCCGCCGGCGACGTGGTGGACCTCGGCTGCGGCAACGGGGTGCTGGGGCTCGCCGCGCTGCTGGCGAACCCGGGGACCCGGGTGACGTTCACCGACGAGTCGTTCCCCGCGCTGGCCTCCGCGCAGGAGACCGTGCGGGAGAACGGGCTCACCGGCCGGACCGTGTTCCTGGCGGGGGACGGCACCGCGGAACTGCCGTACGGCAGCGCCGACCTGGTGCTCAACAACCCGCCGTTCCACACCCATCAGGCCACCAGCACCGCCGCCGCCCGCCGGATGTTCACCGGCGCGCGGCGGATCCTGCGCCCCGGCGGCGAACTGTGGGTGGTGGCCAACCGCCACCTGGGCCACCACATCACCCTGCGCCGCATCCTCGGCACCTGCGAAGTCGTCGCCGGCGACCCGAAGTTCGTCGTCCTGCGCAGCGTCCGCCGCTGACCGCCGGCCGCTGACCGCCGGCCGCTGACCGCCGGCCGCTGACCGCCGGCCGCTGACCGCCGGCCGCCGGCCGGGCCTCGCCTACCCGGCGAACGCCGCCCGCGCCGCCCGGCGTTCGCGGCGGCGCTGCCGGAACGCCCGGATGCGCCGCACCAGCAGCGCCACCGCCGTCACGCCCACGCCCAGCAGCACGGCGGCGATCAGGGCCGCGGGCAGCGGGTGCAGCAGGGCGAACGAGACCAGGGCGGCCACCGACAGGTCCTCGGCCACGCTCAGCACGATGTTGCTGAACGGCTCGGGCGAGGCGTTGACGCCCATCCGCACCCCCGCCTTGATCAGGTGCGAGACCAGCGCGGTGCCGCCGCCCCCGGCCGCCGCGGTGACCGCCGCGGCCAGCGAGCCGTGCGCGTGGTGCGCCATCAGCGTTCCGATCGCCCCTCCGGCCACCGGACGGACCACGGTGTGCACCGCGTCCCACATCGAGTCGACCAGCGGGATCTTGTCGGCCACGAACTCGCACAGGAACAACACCCCGGCCACCGCCAGCACGTCCCACCGCTCCAGCGTGGGCGGGACCGCCGCCACGTGTTCGAAACGCCCGGCCAGTCCCAGCACCAGCACCACGGCGTAGGCGTTGATCCCACTGGCCCACCCACTGGTGAAGATCAACGGTATGACGGTCATCCTGCGGCCTCCCCAGCCGTGGCAGCCGCGCCGGCCCCACCGGCCCGCGCATTCCCTGGGACGCCCCGGACACCCCGGAACGGTTCCCACCCGGCCGCGTTGATCGCCTCCGGGCCCGCACAGCCTGCCGCACCCGCGGCGCCGACGCCCGGCCGCCCGCCCCGCGGCTGCGGCCCGCCCGGACGGAAACGCGGAGAAGTCGCCCTGTACGGCCCGCAGAAGCGGAGATAGCATGCACGATCGTGCCGCAATTCCGACTGGCCGAAGCAGCCCGGCTGCTGGGCGTGAGCGATGACACCGTCCGCCGCTGGAGCGACAGCGGCCGCCTGACGGTCACCGTCGACGTGCAGGGACGCAAGGTGGTGGACGGCGCCGAACTGGCCGCGTTCGCCAAGAGCGTCGCCCGATCCGTGCCCGATCCGGTGGACGCCGGCAGTTCGGCGCGCAACCGGTTCACCGGGCTGGTCACCTCCGTCGAGTGCGACAAGGTGATGGCCCAGGTCGAGATGCAGTGCGGCCCGCACCGCGTGGTGTCCCTGATGAGTTCCGAGGCGGTGCGCGCGCTGGGGCTGGAACCCGGGGTGCTGGCCGTCGCGAGCGTCAAGGCCACGACCGTCGTCGTCGAGGTCCCGGGAGGATCATCGTGAGGAAGTCCCTGCCCGTCGTCGCCGCGGCGGCCCTCCTGCTGGCCGGGTGTTCCGGCTCCGGCTCGGGTTCGCCGCACGCCTCGGCCTCCTCCGCGCCGAGCGGCCCGGCCGGCGGCGGAGCGGCCGCCGCGCACCAGGGAACGGTCAGGGTGCTGTACGCCGGCTCGCTGGTCAACCTGATGAAGGACGTCCAGCCGAAGTTCGGCAAGTCCACCGGCGCCACCTTCCAGGGCGAGTCCGGCGGTTCCAACGCGCTGGTCAACGAGATCAAGGGCAAGGTCAAGCAGGCCGACGTCTTCGTCGCCGCCTCCACGGCCGCCAACAGCGGCCTGATGGGCCAGGCCAACGGCGACTGGGAGTCGTGGTACGCCAGCTTCGCCAGCGCGCCCCTGGTGATCGGCTACAACCCCAGGAGCAAGTTCGCCGCCGATCTGAAGTCCAAGCCCTGGAACAAGGTCATCACTGAGCCCGGCTTCCGCATGGGCTCCACCGACCCCGAGCTCGACCCCAAGGGCAAGCTGGCGGCCAAGGCCCTGGGGCAGGAGCACATATCCACCGGCAAGGTGCGGGTCTTCCCCGAGGAGCAGCTGCTCGCCCGGCTCTCCAGCGGCAACCTCGACGCCGCGTTCTTCTACTCCAGTGAGGCCACCGAGCAGCAGCTGCCGACCGTCTCCCTGGGCTCCGTCCACCTGGCGGCGCGGTACACCGTCACCGTGCTGAACAAGGCGCCGAACGCCACCGGCGGCCAGGACTTCGTCAACTACCTGCTCGGCCCGGACGGCCTGGCCGTCATGAAGGCGCACAACCTCACCCTCCAGAAGGTCACGGTCACCGGTGACCGCACCAAGGTGCCGTCCACCCTGATGGGCACCCTGGGGCTGAGCTGACCGGCGTCCGCCCGGCACCGGCCGGGGCGGCGGCGTGAGACGCACGCCGCTGCCCTGGCTGGGCGCGCTGCTGCTGGCCTACCTGCTGGTGCCGGTCGCGGCCTTCTTCGTGCGACTGCCCGGCACCGCCTGGCACCAGGCCGCCGCCCCCGGCGTCGGCGCGGCGCTGCGGCTGTCGCTGTGGACGGCGAGCGTGGCCACGCTGGCCGTCACGCTCTTCGGCGTGCCGCTCGGCTACGTACTCGCCCGCGCCCGCGGCCGTCTCGCCCGCCTCGTCGGGGTGGCCGTCCAGCTTCCGCTCGCGCTGCCCCCGCTGATCAGCGGCATCCTGCTGATCTTCGTCGTCGGCCCCTACACCCGGCTCGGGCGGCTGTTCGACGGTTCGCTGACCGACTCGGTCACCGGGATCGTGCTGGCACAGGTGTTCGTCGCGGCGCCGTTCCTGGTGATCGCCGCGCGCACCGCGTTCGCCGATCTCGACCCGGCGCTGGAGGAGGTGGCCGCCACCCTCGGCCACGGGCGCCTCGCCCGGTTCCGGAAGGTGGCGCTGCCCGGCGCGGCGCGCGGTATCCGCTCCGGGATCCTGCTGACGTGGCTGCGCGCGTTCGGGGAGTTCGGCGCCACCGTCGTGCTGGCCTACAACCCCAACTCCCTGCCGGTCTTCGTCTATGTGCAGTTCTCCGGCAGCGGCCTGCCCGGCACCACGGTCCCGGTGCTGCTCACGCTGGCCGCCGCCCTCGTCGTGCTGCTGCTCGCCGACCGCGGGCCCGGCCGGCGCGGGGGCCCGCCGGCCCGACTGCGCCGCCCGGCCGTGCTGCCCGGGCCCGTGCCGCCGGCACCGGTGTCCGGGCCGCTGCTCGACCTGGCGGTGCGGGCCCGGGCCGGCGCGTTCCGGCTCGATGTCGAACACCGCGCCGCCGCCCGCCGCCTGGCGATCCTCGGGCCTTCCGGCGCCGGCAAGTCGCTGACCCTGCGTGTGGTGGCCGGCCTGCTCGCCCCGCAGGACGGGCACCTGCTGGCCGACGGCACCGACCTGCTGGCGCTGCCCGCCGAACGCCGCGGTATCGGCTACCTCCCGCAGGACTCCTGCCTGCTGCCGCGCATGCGGCTGGCCGACCAGATCACCTTCGGCGCCGGCAGCGATCCGGCGCTCGCCGCGTTCTGGGCGCACCGGCTGGGCCTCGACGGCCTGCTGGAGCGCACCCCCGACCAGCTCTCCGGCGGCCAGCGCCGCCGCGCCGCGATGGCCCGCGCGCTGGCCCGCGCCCCGCGCATCCTGCTGTTCGACGAACCGTTCACCGGGCTCGACACCCCGGTGCGCGAGGAGTTGCGGCTGCTGCTGCGCGGCGTCACCCGCGAGACCGGGCTCACGACGGTGCTGGTCACGCACGATCCCGTGGAGGCGGCCATGCTCGCCGAGGAGGTCCTGGTGATGGACGAGGGCCGGGTGCTCCAGGCCGGTCCGCAGCGCGAGGTGTTCGCGCACCCCGCTTCCCCGCGGGTCGCCCGGCTGCTCGGCGTGCGCAACCTGCGTCCCGGCCGCGTCACCCCCGCCGGCCTGACCGACGGCGACCTCACGGTCCCGCTGCCGCCCGGCACCGCGCCGGCCGGCGGACCGGTGACGTGGTGCGTGCGGCCGCAGGAGGTGGAGGTCACGGGCGCGTCGGGCGCGTCGGCCGGTGCTCCCGGGGGCGGCGCGGTGACGGCCGTGGTGCGCGACGTCGTGCACCTGGGCGCGGTCGCGGAACTGGTCGCGGTGACCGCGGCCGGCACCGAGCTGACGGCACACCTCCCGGCCCGCCTCGCCCCGGACACCGGTGCCGCGGTCCGCCTCACCGTCCCGTCCGCCGCGGTCACCCTGTGGCCGCGGGAGGAGTGAGGGCGGGACGGCGTGCCTGCGCGGGTGCGGGGGCGGAGCCGGTGCGGGGGTGCCCGGTGCGTCGTTCGCCCGTGCGGGCCTCCCGCCAGGGGCCCGCGGCCGGGGGATAGGCTTGCCCCCGACAAGCCAGCCCGCGGAAGGATCACGCTCATGTTCCCCGACGCTTCGCAGCCGCTCGCCCCGGGGGTGCGGCGATGACCCGGATCCTGGTGGTGGGGGCCGGCGCGACCGGCGGTTACTACGGCGCCCAGTTGCACCGGGCCGGCCGGGACGTGACGTTCCTGCTGCGGCCGGGCCGGGCGGCGGCGGTGCGGGCGGGCGGGCTGGTGGTCGAGACCGGCGACGGCACCGAACGCCTGGAGCCGCCCGTCGTGACGGCCGCCGAACTGACCGGGCACTACGACCTGGTGCTGCTGGCGGTGAAGGCCGCGGGGCTGCCCTCCGCCGTCGACGACCTCGCCCCCGCCGTGGGACCCGGCACCGCTGTCGTGCCGTTCCTCAACGGCATGGCCCACCTCGACACGCTCAACGAGCGGTTCGGGCCGGCGGCGGTCATGGGCGGCGTCGTGATGATCGGCGCGTTCCTCGGCCCCGACGGCCGGATCGTGCGCCGCGGTTCGCCGGCCACGATGCTGATCGGCGAGCAGAACGGTGCGGACAGCGATCGCCTGCGGGCCGCCGCCCAGGCCCTCGACGTGGCCGGGTTCACCTTCGCCACCTCGCCCGACGTGCTGGCCGCGATGTGGAACAAGTGGGTGTTCATCTCCACTCTCGTCGCCGTGACCTGCCTGATGCGCGGCACGATCGGTGAGGTCGCCGCGGTACCGGGCGGCACGCGGTTCGCCACGGCGGTGCTGGACGAGGCCGCCGCGGTCGCCGCCGCCGCGGGCAGTCCCGTGCCGCCGCAGGACTACGAGCGCACCGCCCGGGCCGCCACCGCCGAAGGCTCCCCGTCCGCGCCGTCCCTCTACCGCGACATGGCCCGGGGACTGCCCACCGAGGTCGAGCACATCCTCGGCGACCTGACAGCCCGCGCCCGCACCCTGGGCGTCGCCACCCCGCTGCTCGACCTGGCGACCGCGCATCTGCGGGTGCACCAGAACCGCGCGGCGCGGTAGGGGCGGGAAGCGGTCAACGGGTGCGGGGAGCAGGAGAGCCGGGAGCCCCCGGGCCCGCCGGACGGGCCGCGCCGCCCCCGGGCCCGCCCCGGGCCCGCCCCGGCAGGCCACCGCGCCGCGCCGTTCTTGACGCGTACACATCCAAAGCGGGAAGCTCCGTGTGGCGGCTCGCGCGGGCCGCCACACCCCCCACGGCGGCCGTGGTCCGGCCGCCCCGACGGGTCCCGGGCGACCCGGCCCGGGCGACCGAAGGAGCCGCAGGATGCGAACGGCAGCAATCCGGATCGCCGGCGGTGTGGCCGCCGGCGTGCTGGCCGCGTGCGGACTGTCCGCCGCCGGGCCGCAGGCCGCGCAGGCCGCGCCGCCCGGTACGAAGGACGTCACCGCCACGCTCTTCCAGTGGAGTTACCCCTCGGTCGCCAAGGAGTGCGCCAGCACCCTGGGCCCGGCCGGCTACGGCTACGTGGAGGTCTCTCCCGCCGCCGAGCAGATCCAGGGCTCGCAGTGGTGGACCTCCTACCAGCCGGTCAGCTACAAGATCGCCGGCCGCCTCGGGAACGAGAGCGCCTACCAGAACATGGTGAGCACCTGCCACGCCGCCGGCGTGAAGGTCATCGCCGACGCCGTCATCAACCACATGACGATGGGTTCGGGCACCGGCACCGGCGGCACCGTCTACACCAAGTACAACTACCCCGGCACCTACCAGGACCAGGACTTCCACTCCTGCCGGCAGCCGATCTCCGACTACAGCGACCGTGACAACGTCCAGACCTGCGAACTCAACGGTCTCGCCGACCTCGACACCGGCAGCGACTACGTGCGTTCCACCATCGCCGGCTACCTCAACCACCTGATCTCGCTGGGCACCGACGGCTTCCGCATCGACGCCGCCAAGCACATCGCCGATACCGATCTGGCCGCCATCAAGGCCAAGTTGACCAACCCGGGGATCTTCTGGGCGCAGGAGGTCATCTACGGTGACGGCGAGGCGGTGCAGCCCACCGAGTACGAAGGCACCGGCGACGTCGACGAGTTCCGCTACGGCCGCGACCTCAAGCGGATGTTCGAGGGCGGCGGGCAGCTGTCGTACCTGAGCAACTTCGGTGAGGCGTGGGGCTACCTGCCCACGGGCAAGGCCGTGGTCTTCACCGACGACTGGGACACCGAACGCGACGGCTCCACCCTCAGCTACAAGTCGGGCGCCGACTACACCCTCGCCAACGTCTTCATGCTGGCCTGGCCCTACGGCTCGCCCAACGTCTACTCCGGCTACGAGTTCTCCGACAACGACGCCGGCCCGCCCAACAACGGGACCGTCAACGCCTGTTACGCCGACGGCTGGAAGTGCCAGCACGCCTGGCCGCAGATCATCGACATGGTCGGTTTCCACAACGCGGTGGCCGGCACCGCGGTGACCAACTGGTGGACCGACGGGACCAACGCCATCGCGTTCGGCCGCGGCAGCAAGGGCTACGTGGCCATCAACCACGAATCCGGCGCCATCACCGAGACGTTCCACACCTCGATGCCCGCCGGCACCTACTGTGACGTGCAGCACGGCGCCCCGAAGGCCGGCGGCGGCTGCACCGGCACCACGTACACCATCGGCTCCGACGGCACCTTCAGCGCCACCGTCGGATCCGGCGACGCGATCGCCCTCTACACCGGCGCGAGCGCCTGACACCCCGGTCCGGGCGCGGCCCGTCCGCCGCGCCCGGACCGGTCCCGGGAACACCCCCGGCCCCCGGAGGGCGAGTTCACGCCTGGCGCCCCAGCGCCTCGGCCGGTTCCGCGGAACGGCCGTCCAGCGCCCGGCGCAGCAGCGTGCTGGAGGTGTGCACGGTGTACGGGAAGTAGACGACCTGCACGCCGACCGACGCGAAGTCCCGCTCCAGCCGTTCACCCTTGTCGGTGCCACGCCAGTCGTCGCCCTTGAAGATGATGTCGAACGGGTGCCTGCGCCACGTCTCCAGTTTGCTCGGCTGCGTCTCGGCGACCGCCTCGTCCACCCACCGGATGGAACGGACGATCTCCAGCCGCTCCAGCAGCGGCACCACGGGCCGCCGCCCCTTGGCGAGCAGCGCCATCTCGTCGGAGACCACCCCGGCTATCAGGCGGTCGCACCTGCTGCGGGCGTGCCGCAGGATGTTGAGGTGCCCGACGTGGAACAGGTCGTAGACCCCGGGCGCGTACCCGACGCGCAGCAACGTCTTCCGCTGTGACAAAAGATCCCCCACGGCCTTCCGTTCGGTGATGTGCGGACGAAGGAGTTTCGGCGGCGGTGCCCGGGCGACCGGGCACCGGACCGTTCAGGAGACCGCGGCGGGCACGGGTGCGGACAGCTCGCGGAACCACTTGACCAGCAGGGCCACCGCCAGCAGCACGTTGACCGCCAGCAGCCCCCCGTACACGCCGAGGAAGACACCGCGCCCCGCCCCCCACGACAGGAACAGCAGGCAGAAGACCCCGTAGTCGGCGGGCAGCAGCAGTACCGACCGCAGCGCGGAGGGCGCGGTGGGCGGCGAGCCGGACGGGCCGGCGGAGCGTTTGAGCTGTTCGGTCAGGATCCCGGCGAAGAACGTGGTGACCGCGGTGACCTGGAAGGCGAGCGGCAGCGCCAGCCAGCCGGCCGGCAGCGGCCGCACGAAGCGGTACAGGCCCACCAGCACCGCCAGGTGCAGCGTCAGCATCTTGCCGCAGTCCACCACGTGGTCCAGCCACTCACCCGCCCGGTTGCCGCCCCCCCGCAGCCGCGCCAGCTGACCGTCCGCCGAGTCCAGCGCGAACCCCGTCACCAGCAGCAGCACCACGCCGGCCGTCAGCGGCCACGACGGGCGCACCAGCGCGATCAGCGCGATCCCGCAGCCGGTCACCAGCGCGCTGAGCGCCGTCACCGCGTTCGGCGTCAGCCCCAGCACGTGGGCGGCCGCCGCCAGCACCCGCCCGGCCGGCCGGTTGACCCACCGCGAGTAGTACGAGACGCCCTTGGCGCTCTTCTGCGCCGACCGCAGCCGGCCCAGCGCCACCGTGAAGCCCGTCATATGAACCCCCCTCAGGTCCGTGTGGTGATCCTCGCCTATTTCCGCACACTTTCGCCACATCGCCTCCAAGTCGCCTCCGTACGCCCTACGATGCGACCAGCGACCCACCGACGGTACGGGGAACACGTGCGGCAGACAGACGGCAACGGGCGGCGCGACGCGGCGCAGGGGGAGACGCGGCCGGCCCGGCGCGCGGTGCTGCTCGGCACCGCGGCCGCCGCGGGCGCGGCCTCGCTCGCCGCCTGCACCGCCCCTGCGGCGCGGCCCTCCACCGACGGCCGCGCCACGGACACCGGCGGCCGCAACGCCCCGGGAGCGGGCACCGCGGCCGAACAGCCGGCCACCGCGGGCGGCGTGGTCAGCGTCACCGCCGACTTCGGCGCCAAGGGCGACGGCCGCACCGACGACAGCGACGCCTTCGCCCGCGCCTACGCCCACGCCGTCTCCCGGGTGGCCGGCCACACCGGACGCACCGTCGTCGACGTGCCGCCCGGCGAGTACCTCATCACCCGCCCCGGCGCGCTCCTCGACGGTGCCACCCCCGACAAGCCGGCCAACGGTCTGCGGTTCCGCGGCGCCGGCAAACGCATCACGCAGATCGTCTTCCGGCCCGACTCCGCCGACGCGTTCCTGTGCCGCAACGACGACACCTGGTCCAACCTGGCCTTCGAGGACATGACGTTCACCAGCGGCACGCCCGGAGCCTCGTTCTTCTCCTCGTACTCCACCGGCAACGCGCAGGACTACCGTTTCACCGCCTGCGAATGGCTGGGGGAGTGGACCTACGGGCTCGCGCTGGACGGGACGAACACCAACTCCGAGATGCGCTGGCAGGCGTGCAGGGTCGGCGGGGCGTGGCGCAAGGCGTTCCTCTACAGCGGACTCTCGCAGCGCTCCCAGCACCCCGCCGCCCAGGACCAGTTCCTCAACTACTGGTTCACCGACATGAAGGTCGAGTACGCCTGGGGCAACTTCCTGGAGTTCCCCTACGGCGGATCCATCACCTGCCGCGGCGGCTCCTACATCGTCACCGGGCAACGCCCGCACGCGGACCCCGAGTACGGGACCACGAGCACGTTCTTCCGCTTCCCGCGCGCCACCCACGCGGCCTCCGTGCAGCGCTTCCACGCCGAGGACATCCGCTTCGAGGTGCGCGGCCCCGACACGCTCGTCATCGACAGCCACTGGTCCGGCGGCACCGTCCACTTCAACGACTGCGACGACACCGCCCTGGCGTTCAAGCCGTTCTCCGCGCAGCTGACCGCGCACCGCTACGACGTCGGACCCCGCGGCCCCCTCGTGCGCTACGAGACCTGCCAGCTGGCCGGCACCCACCGCTACCGCACCCCGCGGGACGCGCCGGGCCGCACCGTCGCCCGGTACGACATGTGCCAGTTCGCCACCGCCACCCAGGACGCCATGGCCGCCGGTGACGCCGCCGTCGCGTTCACCGACTGCATCGGCCAGGGCTGACCCGGACGCCGCCACCGTCAGCCCCGGCGTCCGACGGTGCCCAGGAACGCCGACACGCCCAGCGGCCCGCGCCAGCGCCACAGCACCGCCGCGTACACCGCGGCCCCTGCCGCGCAGCCGGCCGCCAGCCCCGCGACACCGTCGCCCAGACCGCCGCGCGCCACCAGCCCGGCCACCGCCGCGGGCAGCACACCGGCCGCCACCGCACCGGCGTAGCGGCGGTCCACGGTGCGGAACCCCAGGCGGTGGCGCACCAGCAGCGCGGAGGCCACGTTGTCCACCACCACCGCGCCACCCCACGCCACCGCGGCCCCCAGCACCCCGTGCGAGGGGATCAGCAGCAGCCCCAGACCCACCTGCGTCACGAACGCGGCGCCGGCCACCGACAGGTTCCACGTGCTGCGGCCGGCCATCAGGATCACCGTCTGCGCGTTGCCCACCATCACGTTCACCGCGCTCGCCCCGCACAGCACCACCAGCGCCGTCGCCCCGGCCGGGAAACCCCCACCGAACAGCGACATGACGCTGTGCGGGAAGACGGCCATCACCACGAACACCGGCAGCGAGAACAGCGTGATCCACCGCGTCGTCAGCCGGTGCAGGTCCTGCGCGGGTTCCGCCCGCCCGCCGCCGAGCAGGCCGCTGATCTGCGGCGCCACCGCCAGCCGCACCGCCAGTTGCAGCAGGGTGCCCGCGGTGATCAGCCGGGAGACCGCGGTGTAGACGCCCGCGTCCCGGCTGCCGGCCAGCAGCGAGAGCAGCACCACGCCGATCCACACCGCCGTGATGTCGAACACCGAGGAGATCGCCCGCGGCCCCGCGAAGGCCCAGAACTCCCGCCGCAGCGCCCGGTCCCCGGCCGGATCCGGCACCGCCGGCGCGTCGGAACGCGCCAGCCGCCGCAGCGACACCCCGGCGATCACCAGCCCCGCCAGCGACGGCAGCAGCCAGGAGAGCGACAGCGCGGACACCGAGGGCGCCCAGATCACCAGCGGGACCGCCAGCAGCACCCGCAGCAGCGGCTTGCCGATCTGCTCGCTGCCCACGAACGGCAGCACCGTGCCGTAACCGCGGGCCGCCCCCAGCGCCACGAGCGTCACCGTCGTCATCGGCAGGAACCACGCGAACATCCGCATGACGTGCACGGCCTCGCCCGCCGGCAGCCCCGGCAGCAGCGCGCGGGACGCCCCGGGCAGCAGCAGCACGGCCGCCGTCACCACGAGGGAGGCCACCAGCGCGGGCAGCACCGCGGTGCGCAGCAGCACCCGGGTCCGGGCGCCGCCGGTGGCCGCGCGGTCCATCGACACGAACCGCACCAGCGCGGTGTCCGCCCCCAGCTTCAGCGCGTTCGACGCGATGGTGAAGACCGCCACCCCGGTGAACACCGAACCGGCGCCGGAGGCCCCGGCGCCGTGCGTGACCACGGCGACCAGCGCGAAGCCGGCCACCGCGTTCACCGCGGAGCCCAGCAGACCGGTCAGGCTGCCGCGCGCCGTGCTCGCCGTCGGCCCGCCCGCGGCCGACTCCCGTTCGCCCTCCTCGACCTGGGCCGCCGTCATGCCCCGCCCCGCTCCGGCGCGGGACGCTGCCCGCCGCCGAGCGCGGACCACGACCCGGTGGCGGCGGGGGTGTGCGCCGCCGGACCGCCGGACCCGGGGGTGGCGTGGTGGGACCCGGGCACCGGGGCGGAGCCGGGGGTGCCGTGGCCGCCGGGAACGGACGCGGCGCCGGGTGCGGAGGCCGGTGCGGGGGCCGCCGGGCCGCCGCCGCCCGCCGCCCACCGCGCCCCGGCGCCGGCCACCGCGGCCCCGGCAGTCGCCGGCCCGTCCGGCTCCCCGGCCTGCGCCGGCGCGACCCGTCCCGCACCCGTCCGTGACCGCCCGGCCCGGCGCCCCAGCGGGCCGCCGGTACGGCGCAGCACCGCGCCCAGCACCGGCACCTGCGACGGCCCGAACAACTCGGCGACCTCGGCCAGTTCACGCCCCGGCAGACCGCCCTCGGGGCACACCACGACCACCCCGTCCGCCCAGCGGGCCACCGCCAGCGCGTCCGGGTACTCCAGCACCGCCGGGGCCCGCACCACGATCGTGCGGCCCGCCCGGTGCGCCACCGCGTTCGCCTCGATCTCCGCCAGCGCCGGCCCCACCGCCCGGGTGGCCCGCCCCGGCACCAGGAAGAACGCCCCCGGGCCCCCGGCGTCCACCCGCAGCGGCGGCCGCGGCCGGCCCTGCGCGTCCAGCCCGTCGCCGGTCAGCCGCCTCGCCAGCCGCCGGGTCAGCTCCGGCGCCCGCAGGTCCGCCTCGATCAGCAGGACGTCCTCACCGCTCTCGGAGAACGCCGACGCCAGCCCCGCCGCCACCTCGGCCGCGTGCCCCGCCGAACGCGGCTCCACCACCAGCAGCACCCGCCGCCCCGACGACGCCGCGTCCGGGTCCGCCGCCAGCGACGCCCGCAGCGCCAGCGTCCGGTACGTCTCCCCGGTGCGCCCGGCCGGCAACGCGAGTTCGCCGTCCCCGCCGCGCGCCGCCGCCAGCACGGCCAGCACCGGCGCGCCCAGGTAGCGCCGCACGTCCCGCTCGTCCCGCACCCCGGTCTCCAGCACCGACACCAGCCAGGCCAGCAGCACGCCCAGCGCCGCACCCGCCACCCCGCCGACCGTCAGCATCAGCCCGGTGCCCGCCCCGGCCGGCGACCCGGGCCGCACCGCCTTCGCCAGCACCTGGCCGGGCGTGGTGTCCACCGCCTGATAGTCCGTCAACTTCGCCTGCACAGACGCCATCTGCTGCGCCAGCGACTCCCTGAGCGACGGACCGGCGCTCGTGTACCGGGAGGTGAGGGACTTCAGCTGCGCCTGGAGCGTAACGACGGTGTGCGACAGTGACTTGTCCGCGTCCTGCTGACGCTGGCCGAGGTAGGCCGACATCAGCGCGTTCGCCCGCCGCGCGGACTCCGCGGCGCCCGGACCGGTGTAGGCGAACTCCAGCACCTGCGAGTCCGGCGAGACGCTCACCACCAGCCCGCGGCCCAGCGCCGGACCCGTCAGCCCCGGCTCCTTCAGCGCCCGCGCCGCCCGCGCCGTCACCAGCGGGCTGCCGGCCACCTGCACCTCGGTCTGCATGTTGATCCGGTTGTCCACACCCACGGGTGAGTCGAACGCGGAGGACGACACGTCGCGCACCAGCACGGTGCCGTCCGCCTCGTACGTCCCGGAGCCGGCCGCGGCCAGCAGCGCGCCGCCGCACACCCCGGCCACCAGGCACACGGCGATCACCAGCCGGTGCCGCAGCACCTGCCGCACCTGGTCGCGCACCTGGTCCGGTTCGTCACGGAGGAAGTCGTCGGCAAGGGGAGAGGCGGTCACACGAGGGCCCTTCTCGCAGCGGAGGACGCACGGTCCGGCGGACCGGCCACACCACCGCAGTCGTCGCGGTCGTCGGGAACGGGGGGCTCGGCGGACGCCCGCCGGGAGATCAGCAGCGGCACCACCACCAGCAGCGCCAGCGGCGCGGTCGCCGCCAGCAGACTGCCGCGCAGCAGGATCAACTGGTAGAAGCCGAGCGCCGGGACGAGCAGCGCCGCCAGCGTCCCGGAGCGCCCCCGCAGCCGGTGCCGGGCCGCGTCGATCCGCCGCCCCACCGCGCCCAGCGCCAGGAACACCAGGGCCACCGCGGGCAGTCCGGCCCACAGGTAGCTCTCGATCCACAGCGGGGAGGAGAGATTGGTGAAGCGGTAACCGGCGAACCGGGCGATGTCGATGCCGGTGTCCTGCGGCTTGCCCGGCCACGCCGACCGCGGCAGCCAGAACAGCGGTGGCCCCAGCAGACGTTGGGGCTGGAAACCCTCCGCCCGCTGGAACGCCAGACCCGTCTCGATCTGCTGGTAGGCGTCGTAGTCGCCGTTGCCGGTGAACTGCTGGGCGAGCGAGACCACGTGGATCTGCTCGCGGTGCGTGTAGCGGAAGTAGTCGCTGTAGGGGAAGACCACCAGCACCACCGCCAGGATGCCCGCCGCGGCGATCCGGAAGCCCCGCGGCCGGCGCAGCGCCGGGGCCGAGAACGCCAGCGTCAGCAGCACGGTGCCGGCCCAGAAACGCGGGTTGCTCACCGGGTTGTTGACCACCACGTTCAGCGCGGCCATCGCCGCCAGCGCCAGCCACCGCAGGCCCCGCAGCAGCCGGTCGCCGTCCGCGCGGCGCGGCAGCTGCGTCAGGCCCAGCAGCGCCCAGAACGCCGGCACCGACAGACCCCACGAGGACAGCGCCGCCCCCGCCTTCGAACCGTCGCCGCTCGCGCCGCCGGCCGCGCTCAGCGCCTGACGGCTGGTGAAGAACGCCCCGAGCCCGCCCTGCCGCGGCACCAGCACCACCGCGATCGCCAGCGCCGCCAGGCACAGCAGCAGCACCCGCACCGGCGCCACCCGCCGCCCCAGCAGCCGCTCCAGCGGCGGCGGCCCGGTCCGCTCCGGCCGCCCCAGCCGCCCGCCCAGCGCGGACCCCGCCGAGTACGCCAGCAGCCCGGTCTCGACGATCACGCAGCTGAGGAACGCCACGTGCTGATCGGTGCGGTACTGCCAGGGGTACGCGCCGCCGGCCAGCATCGCCAGCGGCGCCAGCCCCAGCCAGATGTACCCGAACAGCCAGAAGCCCAGCGCCACCAGCCGCACCGAGCGGTCCGTCAGCACCCTGGCCAGGCCGATCGCGGTGTGCGCGATCACCACCGCCTGCACCGCCAGCGCCGGCTGCGGCCGCCACGCCAGCGACGAGAGCACCAGCACCGGACCGCCGAGCCCGAGCAGCAGGAGCCACACCACCAGGGCGGTCGCACTCCGGGAACGCTCCACGTCGCCGGCCGGCCCCCCAGTCACATCCCGTCTCCCGTCCGTGCGTTACGTCCCGCTGAGCAAAACTGGCCCCAGTATGCCCCCGCGGATGCGACCATGTGTCCATAGGGAAAACATTTCGAGGGGAACCTTCACAATGCCGCGTCGGCTGCTTCTGGTCTCCACCAACTACGCCCCGGAGCACTCCGGCATCGGCCCGTACTCCACCGGCATAGCCGAGCACCGTGCCGCCGCGGGCGACCGGGTCGAGGTGCTCGCCGGAATGCCGCACTACCCCGCGTGGCGGACCGACCCCGGCTACCGGGGGGCCTGGCGCCGCACCGAGCAGCGCGGCGGCGTCACCGTGCACCGGCGCCGTCACACCGTACCCGCCCGACAGACGGCCCTGCGCCGGGCGATGTACGAGGCCAGCTTCCTCGCCCACGGCCGGCTCACCGCGCCGCGCGGCGGGTACGACCTGGTGCTCAGCCAGATGCCGGGACTGGCCGGCGGCGTCATCGGCGCCGCCCTCGCCCGCCGCGCCGGCATCCCGCACGTGGTCGTCGTACAGGACCTGATGGGGGCAGCGGCCGCCCAGAGCGGCATCGCCGGCGGCGGCAGGGTCGCCGGGCTCGCCGGGGCAGTGGAGGGCCGGGTGCTGCGCACCGCCACCCTGGTCGGCGTCGTCCACGAGACGTTCCGCGAACGGGTGGCCGCCACCGGGGTGCCGCAGGAACGCATCCGCGTGGTGCCCAACTGGAGCCACATCGCCCGACCCAGCGGCGACCGGGCCGCCGTCCGGGCCCGGATGGGCTGGCGCGAGGACGAGACGGTGCTGCTGCACTCCGGCAACATGGGCCTCAAACAGGGCCTGGAGGTGCTGGTCGAGACCGCCCGGCTGGCCACCGCGGCCGGCGACCGGGTACGCGTGGTACTCCTCGGCGACGGCAACCAGCGGACGCTGCTGGAGAGTTCCGGCGCCGGCGTGCCCGCGCTGGAGTTCGCCGCACCGGTCGGCGACGACGTCTTCCCCGACGTGCTGGCCGCCGCCGACGTGCTCGCGGTCACCCAGCGGGCCTCCGTGCTCGACATGAGCATCCCCTCCAAACTCACCTCGTACTTCGCCGCCGGCCGCCCCGTCATCGGCTCGGTCGCCCCCGGCGGCGGCACCGCCCAGGAGGTGGAACGCTCCGGCGCCGGGGTACTGGTGCCCCCGGAGGACCCCGCCGCCCTGCTGGACGCGGTGCGGGCGCTCACCGCCGACCCGGCCGCCGCCGCCCGCCTCGGTGCCCGCGGCCCCGCCCACGTCGACGCCCACCTCAGCCGCGAGACCGGCCTCGCCCGCATCGACGCCCTCATCGACGAGGCACTCGCCGCCTGACCCCCCGTCCCCTCCCGGCCACGGTCCGTCAACCACAAGACGACCGGGAGGGCGCGGTGGTTGTACGGACCCGGTGAACCGCCGCCCGGAGGCACCACCCCGTCCGGACCCTCAGCCGTCCGACCCGGCCTCCCCGTCCGGCCCCGCCCCGACGGCACCCGCGCCCGACGGGGCGAGGCGATCCGCGTCGCCCGCCTCACCCGGCGTCTCCCGCACCGGGACGCCCTCCCGCGCCGCCCGGTACAGCTCCTCCAGCCGGTCGGCGACCGCCGGCAGCGAGAACACCGTCCCCACCGCCCGCAGACCCGCCGCAACCGTCCGCCGACGCAACTCCTCGTCGCACAGCAGACGTTCCACCGCGTCCGCCAGGGCACGCGGACTGCCGTCCGTCACCAACGCCGCCCCCCGCTCCGCCAGTCGCGCCGCGATCCCGCAACTCGACGTCAGCACCACGGGAGTCCCGGCCGCCAGCGCCTCCAGCACGCTCATCGGGAACGGCTCCTCGATGCTGGGCAGCACGTAGACCGCAGCCCGCCGCAGCCGCTCCAGCGCCGAGGCGTGGTCCAGCGCGCCGCCGTAGGTGACCCGGTCGGCCATCCCGGTGCGCTCCACCCGCGCCAGCACCCCGGCGAGCGACCCCTCGTCCGCGCCGTGCAGCAGGAAACGGGCCGCCGGAAGCCGCCCGGTCAGCAGCGCCGCCGCGTCCACGAACGCCTCGGGCCGCTTGCGGGGGTGCAGCCGCGCCAGATACAGCACGGTGTCCCGGTCCCGCCCGCCGTCCCCCGCCGGAGCCGGCCGCACCCCGTTCGGCAACCGCACCAGCGGCGGGCCACCCGGGCCCAACACCCGTGCCAGCCCCGCCCGTTCCTCCGCCGTCAGCACCAGAACGGCCCGCGCCCCGCGCAGCAGCGGCACCAGCACCGCGTCGAAGACCCGGGCCACCACGCCGTCACGCGGCTGCACCATGCCGTGGGTCTGCACCACGTACGCGGTGCGCCGCAACCGGGCCGCCGCCAGCGCCGCCAGCGAGACCAGGTCACGCCCGGCGTGCACGTGCAGCACGTCCGCCCGCCCGGCCTCCCGCCACAGCGCCGCCGCCAGCCGCACCGAGAACAACCCCAGGAAACCCCGGCCCGGCACCAGCGCACGGGCCCGGAACGCCCGCAGCCGCACCCCGTCCGCCGCGGCCGGCACCGCACCCTCGCCCCGCCACAGCGACAGCAGCGCCACGTCGTGCCCGCGCGACGCCAGCTCCGACAACTGCCCCGCCGCCACACTCACCGGACCGCCGTACGCACCGTCGTCGCTCACCAGCGTCACCACGTGACGCACCGTCAACTGACGCCCGTCCGCGCTCATCCGGCGCTCCCGGACGCCAGTACCGTGCCACCGGACGGCACGTCCCGGTGGGCCACCGCGCCGGCGCCCACCACCGCGCCCTCGCCCACGGTCACCCCGCGCAGCACGACCGCCCGGGCGGCCACCCAGCTGCCCGGCCGCAGGTCGATCGGCGCGTTGTCGAACTCGAAGGTGGCACTGCGGCGTTGGTGACTGCCGGTGCACAGCAGCGCTCCCTGCGAGACGCAGACGTCGTGCCCGACGGTGATCCTCTCCAGGTTCACCAGCCAGGCGTCCTCGCCGATCCACACGTCGTCGCCCACCGTCAGCTTCCACGGCCACTGCACCCGCACCCGGTGCCGGATCAGCACCCGCGCACCGACCCGCGCGCCGAACGCCCGCAGCACCACGGGCCGCAGCCGCGGCGGGAACCACCACTTGGACCACGCCAGGTTCAGCACCGCGAACCACAGCGCCTGCCACAGCACCCCGCGCCCCTTGTCGTACCCGGCGCCGGTGAACCCGCGCAGCGACCGCGCGGGCAGCGCTCCGGGCCGCTGCGACGCAACCGCCGCCCGCGCCGCGCCCTCCGCGCCGCTCACCGGTCCACCCGCACCGCGGCACCCGACAACTGCGCCTCCAGCGCCGCGACATCGGCGCGCACCATGATCCCGGTGAGCTCCGCGAAGGTCACCGCCGGCTTCCAGCCCAGCCGTTCGGCCGCCTTCGAGGCGTCGCCGATCAGCGAGTCGACCTCGGAGGGCCGGTCGTACTTCGGGTCGTAGCGCACGAACCGCGTCCAGTCCAGATCCACCGCCGCGAACGCCTCCTGACAGAACTCCCGCACCGAACGCGCCTCCCCGGTGGCCACCACGTAGTCGTCCGGCGCGTCCTGCTGGAGCATCCGCCACATCGCCTCGACGTACTCCGGCGCGTAGCCCCAGTCACGCACCGCGTCCAGGTTCCCCAGGTACAGCCGGTCCTGGAGCCCCGCCCGGATCCGCGCCACCGCCCGGGTGATCTTGCGCGTCACGAACGTCTCCCCACGGCGCGGCGACTCGTGGTTGAACAGGATCCCGTTGGTGGCGTGCATCCCGTACGCCTCACGGTAGTTGACCGTCGTCCAGTAGGCGAAGACCTTCGCGCAGCCGTACGGGCTGCGCGGGTGGAACGGGGTGAGTTCGTTCTGCGGCGGCGGCGTCGCACCGAACATCTCCGAGGACGACGCCTGGTAGACGCGGGTGTCGATCCCGCTGGCCCGCACCGCCTCCAGCAGCCGCAGCGCCCCCATGCCGGTCACGTCACCGGTGTAGAGCGGCGCGTCGAAGGAGACCCGCACGTGCGACTGCGCGCCGAGGTTGTACACCTCGTGCGGCGCGATCCGGTGCAGCAGCCCGGTCAGCGCCACGCCGTCCGACAGGTCGGCGTGGTGGAGCACCAGGTCCCGTTCCGGTGTCTGCGGGTCCTGGTAGATGTGGTCGATCCGCTCGGTGTTGAAGCTGGAGGAGCGGCGTATCAGGCCGTGGACCTCGTAGCCCTTGGACAGCAGCAGTTCGGCCAGGTACGAGCCGTCCTGGCCGGTGATGCCGGTGATCAGCGCCGTCTTGCGCACGGGGAGCCCCCTGGGTCGGTGGTGGATGGTCGGTGGAGCGGGCGGACGGGCCGCGCGGCGGGCGGCGCCGGGCCGGTCGGGAGCGCCCGGCCCCTGGGGACCCGGCGGTCGCGGGACGCCGGGCCGGCGGGCCCGGCCCTGGCGCCGATCAGCGCCGGGGAGCACGGAACGCGGAACCCGGTGGCGGGAGTTGTGTTCCTATCACATCTGTTTCTGCGAAAATCCCGGACATGGACGATCTCCTCCCTCCCCCCGCCCGCGTGTTCGTCGCCGGCCACCGCGGGCTCGTCGGCTCGGCCGTCGCCCGCCGCCTGGACGCCGCCGGCTACCGGGTGCTGACCCGCGCCCGCGCCGAACTCGACCTGAGCGACGCGGCGGCCACCGCGGCCTGGCTGGAGGCCGAACGCCCCGACGCCGTCGTGCTGGCCGCGGCCAGGGTCGGCGGCATCCTCGCCAACTCCACCTACCCGGTGCAGTTCCTGGAGGACAACCTCCGCATCCAGCTCAGCGTCGTCTGCGCCGCCCACCGCGCCGGGGTGCGCCGGCTGCTGATGCTCGGCTCCAGCTGCATCTACCCCCGCCTGGCGCCCCAGCCGATCACCGAGGACGCCCTGCTGACCGGGCCGCTGGAGCCCACCAACGAGGCGTACGCCGTCGCCAAGATCGCCGGCATCGTCCAGGTGCGGTCCTACCGCCGTCAGTACGGCTCCTCCTACATCAGCGCCATGCCGACCAACCTCTACGGCCCCGGCGACAACTTCGACCCGGCCGGCTCCCACGTCCTGCCCGCCCTGATCCGCCGCTTCCACGAGGCCGTGCGCGACGGACTGCCCGAGGTCACCCTGTGGGGCAGCGGCACGCCACGCCGCGAATTCCTGCATGTCGACGACCTCGCCTCCGCCTGTGAAGTCCTGCTGCGCCGCTATGACGGCGACGAACCGGTGAACGTCGGCTGCGGCACCGACCTGACGATCCATCAACTCGCCGAGACCGTCGCCCGGGTGACCGGATTCACCGGCTCCCTCGCCTGGGACACCGGCAAGCCCGACGGCACCCCCCGCAAGCTCCTCGACGTCACCCGGCTGACGTCCCTGGGCTGGCGTCCCGCCGTCCCCCTGGAGGAGGGCATCGCCGCCACCTACGCCTGGTGGCGCGAGCGGGCCTGACCCCGCCGGACGACCGGGCGGCGCCGGTTCAGTACGCCCCGCGCCCCCCGGTCACCGCCCGCACCGTCCGCGCCAGCACGTGCAGGTCCACCGCGGGCGACCAGTTGTCGACGTAGGCCAGGTCGATGGCGACCGTCTCGTCCCACGTCAGGTCCGACCGGCCGGAGACCTGCCACGGCCCGGTCAGTCCCGGCCGCACCCGCAGCCGCCGCAGCTCCTCGGGCGTGTAGCCGGCCACCTCCTCCGGCAGCGGTGGCCGCGGACCCACCAGGGACATCCGGCCGGTCACCACGTGCAGCAACTGCGGCAGTTCGTCCAGCGAGAACCGGCGCAGCAGCGCGCCGAACCGGGTGATCCGCGGGTCCGAGCGCAGCTTGAACATCCGCCCGTCCTGCTCGTTGAGGTGGCTCAGCCCGTCCCGCAGCTCCTGCGCGCCGGCCACCATGGAGCGGTACTTCACCATGGTGAACGTCCGCCCGTCCCGCCCCACCCGGGTCTGCCGGTAGAACGCCGGACCCCGCGAGGTCAGCCGCACCGTGACCGCCAGCGCCAGCAGCAGCGGCCAGCCCACCGCCAGCAGCAGCACCGCCGCCAGCCGTTCGACCACCGTCTTCGCCAGCCGGGCCGGACCGTGCTCCGTCGGGGCGGCCACCGTCAGCAGCGGCAGCCCGCCCGCGGAGTCCAGCGCCAGCCGGTGCGTTGCGGCCTCCACCACGCCCGGCAGCACCGCCAGCCGCAGCCCGCCGCCGTGCACCGCCCAGCCCAGCCGCCGCAGCCGCTCCCCGCACATCGCGGGCCCGGCCGCCACCAGCACCGTGTCGGCCCGGCTCTCCCGCGCCGCGCCCAGCAGCGTCTCGGGGTCCGCGGCGTGCGGGGAGCCGGCCGGCCCGTCCACCCGCGCGAGCCGCCCGGCGACTGCCGTGCCGCCCACCGGCTCGCCCGCGCCGACCGGACACGCCCCCACCACCACGTACTCGTGATGGGTGTGCCGGCCCAGCTCCTGCACCGCGGCGTCCACCGCGGCGGGATCGCCCACCACCAGGGTGCGGCGCACCGCCAGACCCATCCGGTGCAGCCGGAACAGCCGCCGCTGCGTCAGCTTCCGCCGCAGACAGGTGATCAGCAGTGCCGGGGCCAGCGCGGCCACCGCCGGCCCGGCCGCCACCGGCGCACCGGTGAACACCAGCACCACCGCCAGCATCCCCACCAGCGCCGCCCACTCCCGCACCACCGGCCGCAGGGCGCCGGAGTCCCCGATGCTCAGCCGCGAGTAGCGGCTCCCGGCCAGGCCGACCGCCAGCCAGCAGCCCGCGGCGAACGTGGCCACCTGCCAGGGCCTGGCCGTCCCGCCGGCCGCGCCGAGCAGCGCGCCGGCGGGCAGGAGGGTGCCCAGGACGTCGGCCGCCATGGCGGTCATCGGCCGGTCGGGGCGCGGCACCAGCCGGTGCCGGTGCCGCCGCAGCGTCCCGGGAGCGGTGAGCCCCGATTCCCCCGCGGCGGTTCGGACGTCGATCGATCTCATGCAGTTGTCCCCCCGGGAACGAGCTCGCGTCACCCTGCCCCCTGCCGGCGTCCACGACGCCGGTATGACGATAGGAGTACACGTGGCGTTCTGGGTCGGTTTCCGTGCGGTTCGGCGTGAACTGGCCGAAGCGCGCCGCTTATCCGGTACGCTTCGGCCTTCCGCGTCGCCGTCCCTCGTCAGCTCGTGCCGGCCGTGTGGTGCGCCGCGACCTGGGCGGCCGTCAGCTCGCTGGACCACACCGCCACCTCGTCGACGGTCCCGGCGAAGTAGGCGCTGGCCGGCTGCTGCGGCCACCCGTTCAGGTTGTCGCCGCCGATCCGCCAGTACCCGGTGTACGGCTGGCTGGTCGTCGCCGTTCCGGTCGCCACCGGCGCACCGTCCACGTACAGCGTCATGCCGTCCGCCCCCTGCGTGGCCACCAGGTGGTGCCAGGCGCCGTCGTTGTACGCCTGGGGTGAGGTGACGACGTCGGCCTGGCCGTTCCAGACGCCGAAGACCAGGTGCCCGTCGTTCGTCATGTAGACGTGTTTGTCGTACGAACCCGACTCGCCGGTCTGCGCGTTGCCGAAGCCGATCAGCTTGCCGCCGCTCGTCGTGCTCGTGCGGAACCACAGCTCCGCGGAGAACGCCGAGGGGGACGCGGAGGGCGAGGCGGCCGAGACGGTGCCGTAGTAGCTGCCGTTCAAGGTGGCCGCGGTGTCCGTGGTCCCGGTGACGGCGCCCGGCGAGCCGAGAGTCACGCCGGAGCCGTACAGGGCGCCCGCGCCGTTGCCGGAGGCGTCGGTCCCGCCGCTGCCCGAGGACTCGCCGAGCCGCCAGTAGGCGTCCGGCTGGTCGCCGTAGACCGCCTTGCCGTACCGGTCGGACGGGCCGAGGGTGACGGTGGTGCCGCTGCCCAGGCCGTAGTGGTCGGCGACCTGCGCGGCGCTGAGGGCGGCCGGGTAGACCGCGGTCTCGTCCACGTCCCCCTGGAAGTAGCTGCTGGCGGGCTGGTCCGGCCAGCCGTTCAGCGTGTCGCCGCCGACGTGCCAGTAGCCGGAGTAGTCCTGGCTGCCGGTCACCGAGGTGTTGCGGCCGACGCGCAGCCCGTCGACGTACAGTGCGGTCCCGCCGCTGCCCTGGGTGGCGACCACGTGGTGCCAGGCGCCGTCGTTGTAGGCGTTCGGCGACTTCAGGGTCTGGGTGCCGCCGCTGTAGACGCCGAAGACCAGCTGCCCGTCGTTCGTCATGTAGATGTGCTTGTCGTAGTTCGAGGAGTTCGCCGTCGGCGAGCTGCCGAATCCGGCCAGCAGACCGCCGCTGTTCGTCGTCGTGCGGAACCAGGTCTCCACGCTGTACGCGTCCGGCGTCGGCTGTGGCGCGGTGGTCGTCACCAGGCCCGAGGTGCCGTTGAGGCCCAGTGGGTAACTGGGGTCACCGGTCAGCGCGCCGGTGCCGTCGCGGTAGGTGCCGCCACCGCTGAACCTGCCGTTGTGGCTGCCGGCCGAGTCGCCCATGAAGCTGCCCGACGCCTCGTCGTAGCGCCAGTACTGCGACGCGCCGTCCGCGATGACCTTCGCCGCGTAGGCCGACGCGCCACTGCCGGCCCGCAGCGTGTACACCGGCGAGGACGAGACGTTCGTGCCGTCCGAGGCGGTGATCCGGTACGTGTGGTAGCTGCCGGGCACCAGACCCGAATCGGTGAACGACACCTGCGGGCGCGACCACCAGTAACTGGAGGCCGTGCCGGTCCACACCGGGGTGGAGCCGCCGTCGCGGTAGGCGCTGTAGGTCAGCGTGCCGTCGTCGGTGTCGGTCGACGCCAGCCACCTGGCCTGCACCGTTCCGGAGCCCACGGAACCGGCGGAGCCCATCGCCGGTGTGGTGGGTGGGGCTTTGTCGGGTCCGGTGCCGAAGCGGGTGAGTCCTTGTTGCGCGGTGCCGTTGACGGTGGTGAATTCGCCGGAGACCCAGAGGTAGGGCTGGTTGGCGGTGGCGGTGGTGGCGATGGTGAGGGCGCGGGGGCCGATCTGTTCGCCGATGCCGTCGTTGGTGTCGGGTGCCCAGGGCAGTTCCATGCCGGTGGTGGTGGGTTCGGCGATGAGGTGCTGGCGGCGTCCGTCGGGCTGTTCGCCCATGCTGGAGCAGTCGTGGGTGTGGCTGCCGGCGTACAGCACGCCCTGGTAGCTGACGACCGCCTGCGTGGCGCCGAGGCAGGTGTCCCGCCAGCGCTGATCGAGCGTGGACCAGTCGATGGCTATCCGCCCGTCGAACACCCCGCCGCCGGTTCCCTCGTTGGCGGTGTAGAAGCCGGTCGCGTCGGTGGCCAGACCCTTGACCACGCTGTTCTGCTCGATGAAGCCCAGCGGGTACGCCCTCACCGTCGCGCCGGAGGTGGAGTCGACGATACCCAGGGCGTGCGAGCCGCCGCCGTTGAGAGTGTCGAAGTCACCGCCCACCACGAGGGCGGAGCCGTCCGGTGAGAGCACCGACGCCCGCACCGGCTTGTCCGCCGTGGGGGCCCACGCCGTCAGCGCGCCCGCCGTCGTCACCTGCGCGAGGCGTGCGCGCGGCTGGCTGTTGACGCTGGTGAAGTCACCGCCGAAGTAGACGCTGTTCGCCGTCGCGGTGATCGTACGTACGGTGGCGTTCACCTTCGGGGCCGCGAAATCCGTCTTCAGCGTGCACGTGGCGATGTCGATGGCGACCAGGCTGTTGACGTACGTTCCGTTGACGTGGTCGAAGTACCCACCCGCGTAGAGCGTCTTCCCGTCCGGCGAGACCGTCAACGCGCGTACCGTCGCAGTACCGCTTGAGACAGTGAACGACAGACCGCAGTTGACGGGGTCGCCGGACGCGGCGTCGAACATCGCGAAATTGACGGCCGGCTGCGACGACGAGGCCCCCGACGCCGCGCCGGGCGGACGGATCGCGGTGAAGCTGCCACCGGCGAACACCGTGCCGCCGGACTGGGCCAGCGCCCAGACGATGCCGTTGGTCTGCCAGGTCGCCAGGCTGTTGGACGTGAACGCCACCGGCGCCACCGGCGCCGCGGCGGCACCGGGCACGGACAGCGCGCACAGCGCGGACGCCGCGAGCGCGGTGGCCGCCAGACCGGCGAGCATTCGGGTTCTGCGCATCGGATCCCCCCTCGGGATGTTCGGATGCTGCGGATGTCCCGTGCCGGGCGGCCGTCCCCCCGGGGAACGGCCGTCCGGCACGGACTTACGGGGTGACGCGCCGGGGCGTCAGGAGGTGCGGGCCGCGTAGTGCGCCGCGACCTGGGCGGCGGTGAGCACCACCGGGTAGACGGCCGACTCGTCGAGGTCGCCCGCCAGGTAGTCGCTGGTGCCGTGGTTCGGCCAGGCCGACAGCTCCACGCCGCCTCCCGCGTGCCAGTAGCCGGTGGGCATCCGGGTCGGCGAGACCGTCGTCCGGTTGCTGGCCACGAGCTTGCCGCCCACGTACAGCTGCATGCCCTGCGGTCCCTGCGTGGCCACCACGTGGTGCCACCTGCCGTCGTTGTAGCCCGTCGCGGACGTGAGCGCGTAGTGGTAGACGTTGTACGCGCCGAACACCACCTGGCCGGTCGGGCTGAGGTACACGTCCTTGTCGCTGATGGTGGAGCTGAGCACCTGTTTGTTGCCCAGGCCCATCAGCAGCCCGCCGCTCTTGGACGTGGTGCGGAACCAGGTCTCCACCGAGTAGCTGGTGGCGCCCGGCTGCGCGACCTCGTCGTAGACGTAGCCGGACGTGCCGTTGAACCCCAGAGGAGTGCCCAGGTCGTCGTTGACCGCGCCGGTACCGTCGTTGTAGGTGCCGCCGCCGTTGAAGTAGCCGGTCTGGTTCCCGGAGGAGCTGTCGGCCATGAAGGTGACCGAGGCCGCGCCGTCGTAACGCCAATACAGCTTGGCGCCGTCGGCCGCCACCTTGGCGTCGTACGCGCCGTCCGCCGACGGGACGGTGCCGCTCACGGTGGCGGAGGTCGCGGTGTTCGTGCCGTCGGTGACCTTGACCTTGTAGCTGTGCTTGCTGCCCGCCGTCAGGCCCTTGTCGGTGAACGTCAGCTGCGGGCGCGACCACCACCAGGAGGTGGCGGTGCCGGTCCACACCGGCGTACTGCCGCCGTCGCGGTAGACGTGGTAGGTCAGCGTGCCGTCGTCGGTGTCGGTGGAGGCACGGATGCGCACGGCCAGTTGACCGGACGTCAACGCGGCGACGTTCACCTGCGGTGTGGTGGGTGGGGCTTTGTCGGGTCCGGTGCCGAAGCGGGTGAGTCCTTGTTGCGCGGTGCCGTTGACGGTGGTGAATTCGCCGGAGACCCAGAGGTAGGGCTGGTTGGCGGTGGTGGCGATGGTGAGGGCGCGGGGGCCGATCTGTTCGCCGATGCCGTCGTTGGTGTCGGGTGCCCAGGGCAGTTCCATGCCGGTGGTGGTGGGTTCGGCGATGAGGTGCTGGCGGCGTCCGTCGGGCTGTTCGCCCATGCTGGAGCAGTCGTGGGTGTGGCTGCCGGCGTACAGCACGCCCTGGTAGCTGACGACCGCCTGCGTGGCGCCGAGGCAGGTGTCCCGCCAGCGCTGATCGAGCGTGGACCAGTCGATGGCTATCCGCCCGTCGAACACCCCGCCGCCCGAGCCCTCGTTGCCCGTGTAGAACCCGGTCGCGTCGGCCGTGAGCGCCTTGACCGCGCTGAACTTCTCGATGAAGCCCAGCGGGTACGCCCTCACCGTCGCGCCGGAGGTGCTGTCCAGCACGCCGAGCGCGTGCGAGTCGCCGCCGTTGAGGGTGTAGAAGTCGCCGCCCACCACGAGCTTCGTCCCGTCGGGCGAGAGCACTGAGGCCCGCACCGGCCCGCTCGTGGAGGGTGCCCATGCCGACAGGGTGCCGTCGGTGCCCACCTCGGCCAGGTGCTCACGCGTCTGGCCGTCGACCGCGGTGAAGTCACCGCCGACGTAGACGTTGTCCGCCGACACCGTGATGGTGCGCACCGTCGCGTTGACGTGCGGCGGGGTGAAACCCGTCGTGAGTTTGCAGGTGGCGGTGTCAATGGCGACCAGGTTGTTGACGTACGTTCCGTTGACGTGGTCGAACCAGCCGCCGGCGTACAGCGTCTTGCCGTCCGGGGAGACCGCCAGGGCACGGATCGTCGGCGTGCCGTCGGAGACGGTGAACGACAGCCCGCAGGAGACCGGGTTTCCGGTCGCCGCGTCGAACGCCGCGAAGTTGACGGCCGGCTGCGACGACGGGGCCCCGGCGGCCGCCCCCGGCGGACGGACCGTGTTGAACGTCCCGCCGGCGAACACCGTGCCGCCGGTCTGGGCCAGCGCCCAGACGATGCCGTCGGTCTGCCAGGTGGCGAGACCGTTGGACGTGAACGCCGCCGGGGCGACGGGCGCGGCCACCGCGCCGTGCGGGGCGGTCACCCCGAGAATGACCATGGAGCATGCCGCGACGGCGGCGAGGTGTCGGCTTCGTGCCTTCACGTTTCCCACTCCTTGTGAGGACTACGTAGGCGAGGCTTGGGCGAACTGTACGGCCCAGCGAGGCTTTTGTCGGCAGTTTCCGGCGGATTGACAGATCGACCCTAGCGACAATCCGCGGAATGTCCCGTTCCGGATGTGACCTGACGCCCTATGTGCTAGAGCGTCAACTCGCCCGGCAATGGTGTCACTTGGTGCCCGGCGGGGGGTGTCGTCCGGCGCGACGTGTTCCCGGGGGTGGGGGGACGCCGTCGGATTCGCGCCGCCGGAAGGTGGGCCGGAAGCCGGGAATGGTGTCGAATTCGTGAGGGAAGTGTGAAGTCGCTGGGGGTGGAGGTGGTCGCCGCGGGCGGGGCGGATGTCAAGGCGGCGTGGGGGCGGGACGTACGCGCGAGCGGGCGTGCGCGGGACCGGGCGGTGCCTCGCGGGCGGGCGTCGTGCCGTCAGGTGCCTGCCGGCCGGGGCGTTCCGGTGGCGCGGGAGCGGTGCTCGCCGCGCAGGACGCGCGCGGGGGCGTCGTCGTCGGTCGCCCCGCAGGTCGTCGCCGACCACAGGGAACGGGCCTGCGGCACGGCGTAGTACGGCACGAACACCTTCGCCGTGTGGTGGCGGCCCACCGTCACCTCCGTCAGGGCGGGCAGCACGTCGGGCGTCTGCCCGGCCAGGATCGCCATCCGGCACTCCGCGCAGGCCGGTCGGCGGCGGGCGGCCGCCTCGCGTTGCGAGATCCGGCCCTGGCTCCGGCGTCCCCCGGAGCGGCCCGCGCGGTGGTCGCGTTCGGCCCTGCCGTGCAGGGGGTTGTAGAAGCAGCGCGTGACGGGGGCCGCCGGCCGTTCCCCCACGTGCCGGGCGTGCGCCGCCGCGAAACGTTCCACCGCGCGGTCGGCCAGGACGATCGCGGCCGCCAGGTCCGGCAGGTCGGCCGCCTCGTCCAGCAGCTTGCCCGCCGCCTGGAACGCCTCCATCGCCCACTCGTAGTCCCGGGTCGCTGCGCGTTCGGCCCGGTCGGGGACGAAGTCCAGTCGCGTGTCGCGCAGCAGGTCGCCCACGTCCGCGATCCGACCGCCGGCCACCTCGGTCAACCGATCGCGCAAAACCTCCCACTCCCGGGTGACGCGTTCCTGGTGCTCCCGCAGTTGCGCGCGGGACGGCTTCCCGCCCAGCGACCGGCGCTCCGCCCGCCCGGAACCCCCGCCCGCGGCACCGGCCGCGCTCAGGAGCCCGCCGAGCCGCCCCCACCCCGGCACCACCTTCGCCACGGCTGCCCGCACCAGCCCCGCCGACCTCCGTGCCGCCCCCGGTTCCTCCGCGGTCATGGCCCTCCCCGTTCGTTCGCCCCGGCCGCCATTGTTCCTGGGCGGAGCCTTCGTTGGTTCCTGGGGGTGGCGGTGAGGGCGCGGGCCGTGGGGGCGGTTCCGGGTGAGGGCGGGGGAGCGGGCGAGGTGTGCGCGGCGGCAAGGGGGACGCGGCGGCCGGCGCGGCCGGCGGGGGCGGGCCCCTGGCGCGGTGGGTCCGGGGGCGGTGGGTCCGAGCTGTCCGGTGAGGGGTCTTCGCCCCGGGGCGTCGGGGCGCACGGCCGGACACGCCCACGTTCGGGTGAAATGGCGGGAAGCGCGGAACAGTTCGGCGGGTGCGGAGAGTTGCCCGGACATGAACCTTTTCGTCCTCGGTCTCCGTGCCGCCGCCCGCCTCGTCCGTTCAGTCCGTGCAGCCTTCCGCTCAGCCCAGCGGGTCGGCCAGTCCGATGCCCCCCGCCAGCAGGGCGTCCACCTCGCCCAGGGCCCGCCGCAGCCGTGCCTCACGGTCACCCCGCAGCTCCCGCCACGGCACCCCGGTCCCCGCCAGCACCTCGCGGAAGCGGCCGGTCATCCAGGGCCGCAGGTGCTCGCCGTCCCGCATCCCGTCGTCATCGAACGGCACGTCGTCGTGCCCGGTCAGCAGGTAGAGGGCGCGCGGCGGTGCGCCGAGGGCCGCCTCGCGCACGTCCGGGGTGCAGCGCCCCCGGTAGCGTTCCATCCAGACCGTGGTGGCCAGCGCGTCGGTGTCGCAGACCAGCACCGGTCCGCCCGCCCGCGCCGCGCGTTCCTCCGCCTCGTTCTGACGGCGGAGCACCAGGGCGAAGTCCGCGTCGGCCCACTCCAGGTCGAAGACGGTCGGGCGGCTGCCCGGGGCGGCCAGACCCCGGGCGACGGCGAGCTTGGCCACGGTCAGCTCCCGCCCGTACTCCGGCACCCAGCCCGTCGCCGCGTGCGGTCCGCCCCGGGCGCGCAGGGCCGCGGCCAGGTCCAGGGAGAGCGTGGTGGTGCCGGTCGACTCGGCGCCGACCACGACCACCCGCCGGGCCAGCGCCGCCCGCACCGGGGGTTCGATCTCGTCCCAGTACGCCACGGGGTCGGCCCGCACCCTGGTGCCGGAGACCGGGAAGGTGGTCCGGTCCGGGTCCAGCAGCACCGGCACCGCACCGAAACGCCGGGCGAGTTCGGCGCCGTAGGGCTCGGAGGCGAAGACGGCGTCGACCGGCGGTGCGGGCGGCGCGGCGGCCACCGCCTCCCGCATGAGGGCCACGTGCCCCGCCCAGAGCGTGTCGCTGGCGTAGTCCATCTCCAGGTCGTCGCGGATACCGGCGACGGCCACGTGCGGATCGCCCGCCCAGCGCTCCTCGACCCACGCCACCCGGTCCGCGAGCGACAGCGACTCGGGAGCGGAGGCCATCACCACCACCGTCACCCGGCGGCAGGCGTCGGCCGCCGCCCGGATCAGGAAGTGGTGCCCGGAGTGCGGCGGGTAGAACTTGCCGATCACCAGGCCGTGCGCGAAGCGCCCGTCCGCCCCCGCCCCCCCGCCGTCCGGCCCGGCCGTCATACCGGCACCGCGCCGGCGCGGGCGCCCCCGCCGGTCAGCTCACGCCGCCAGCACAGCACCCCGTACAGGCACATCGCCAGCATCATCACGTAGACGACCCCGGTGAGGTCCAGCCGTTTGACGAAGTAGAGGGGGATGTAGACCACATCGGCCGCGATCCACAGATACCAGTTCTCCAGCCGCTTGCCGTTCAGCAGCCACTGTGCGGCCAGGGACAGGGCAGTGGTGAACGCGTCCCAGAACGGGGCGATGTCGTCGGCACGGGTGAGCACCACGGTCATGCCCCAGGTGACGGGCACCAGCAGCACGAGCAGCGCCACCAGGGTCGGCGGCCGGGCCCGCCGCATCGGTCGGGGTGTGCGCTCGGCGCCCCCGCGCAGCCAGTTCCACCAGCCGCCTGCCGCGAGCGCGAGGTAGACGACCTGGAGGGCCGCGTCGGCGTAGAGCCGGGCACTCCAGAACAGCACCAGGAAGAAGAGGTTGTTGGCGATGCCGATGGGGAAGTTCCAGACGCTGGCGCGGACGCACAGCCACACGCAGACGGCGCCGGTGACAAAGCCGAGCAACTCCGCCCAGCTGACGGCGTCCTGGCCGAGGTGGAACAGCACGTGGTTGAGCGGCGCGACGAGAGCGCTGAGCGCGTCGGGAACGGACACGGGTACCCCCTCAATTCATGTCGCTATGACGATAATGCCGCTCCGGCGCCCCGGCAACGCGCTTTTGGCGTGACGTGTCTCGCGGTTCGCCCGGTCGCCCGCCACCGCACCCCCGCCACCGCACCCCCGCCACCGCACCCCCGCCACGGCGACCGTGCCGGACCGTGCGCCGTCCGCCGGTCCGCCCGTGCGTCGCGCCGCCGGCCGCCGCGCCCGGTCGCTCCCCGGCCGCCCACGAGGGTCCCCGCAGGACCGCTGCCCGGCGGGCCCCCGCGCCGTGCCCCGGCGAGGTGCATGTCTGTTTTTCGGGCTGGATTGACTCAGAGTTCGAACTCGATGCCGAAGTACGCTTCGCCGCAGCCGAACAGGGGGTCGATTTCCGCCTCCCGGATTCGCCCCAGAACGATCGTGTCCGCTTCCGTTGCCGTCAGCTGATCCCGCGCCTGACGGAACCGATCGGAGGTGCTTGGAACTCCCGCTGGAAGCGCGGCGCGCTCGGGACCACTCAGGTCCCGGATCGGCGCGTGCTCCAGCACGCTCAGGAGCACGAAGGCCGCCGCCCTGACCAGAGGGTCCGGCGCCTCCAACCGCGCGTAGTAGCAGTGGAAGCCTGCGCGCACCGCCGTCATTGTCCGCTCACGTAGGCCCGCGCTTCGCGCGCAGGTTTCCGCCGAGGAGGGGACGCCACCGCCGAGATGGGCCAGGAACAACAAGGCGACCGCCTGTGACGCCGGCCGGCCCGACTCGGAGATCATGACCAGGAAGGGCGTCATCAGTTCGGCGGGCCACAAGTACCCGCCCGAGTGGCTGTGATGGGCCACGTCGTAGAGCCGTTCGCCCCACTCGCTCGCGTCTGCGGGGCCGGCTGCTGACGCCAGGCCGCGCAGCAGTTCCGGAACATCCGCCGCCGCGCCGGCGAAGTACTCGGGGCCGCCACATAACCGCGCCCAATCGACCGCATCGAGGTCGCTCCCCAAAAGATCCATCCTTCCAGCCTAGGGGCCGACAGCCGTAGATGGTGGGCGCTCACGGCTGGGCGGCTTGAGCCGGGCGCGGGGATCGGGCGGGTGAGGAGGGCGAGTTCGACGCACTCCAGGCCCTCATGGACGGAGGCGGCGGTCGTGGATCGAGGTGGTGCCCATACCGGCCACGCTGCGGTCGGCGGCCGGTGGACAGCGTGCGCCGGGTTCGTGAACAAAGCCACCCCCGTGCGCTTGTCGGCGTGGGCCCGCGGATCAGGTCGGTGACCACAAATCCGCTGGGGGCCAACCGAGGTCACGGCGGTGAAGCCGGTCCCACACATCGCAACGGGCGGCACCCATGTCAGGGTTGCCGCCCGTTGGCGTGGACGCAGTGTCGGCCGGCGGTCGATCGGTCGGCGTCTTCGATCCGCCCGCCGGGCATCAGGGTGTGCCCCGGCCGGCTCGCCGAGGCGGACTCCACGCCTTCGAGCCAGTCGCTGATACGTCGGTACGACGAGCCGCAGGCGGATCGGTTCGCAGCCCTGTCCGTCATGAGCAGGACGGGGTGCCAGCCGGCCCGGCACAGGGTTTCGAAGCAGAATGACTACGTGAAGGACCTGCCCCGTTGCCTGCCGCCGGCGAACTCCCGGAAAAGGAACAACCGCCGGTGGCGGGATCATCCGGGACATCAGAGGGTGCGTCCTTGGCGAGCCCGAACTGGTCCCGAGACCTGCCCGGCTGATCCGGTGGTTCCGGCGCGAGCGTTCGGCCGCGCCTCCAGAAGAGCGGGTCCTCTGCGACAGGGCCATCACCGTGCTCCCGACCGTGCGTGTACCCCATCGGCTCACCCGACGGCAGACGACGCACCTGGACAGCGTCCGTCGAACTCAGGCCGACACGGTGATGCCGGTGACCAGGACCACCGAAACCGCTGACGGGTGCGCAGATCCCGGTCAGAAGAAAAACGCTGCTGCCGTCCACAACAGGTAGAAGGCGGCGAGCACCGGGCCCAACGGCATTCCGCGGTCGCGCGGGCGGCTGCCGGTGCCCGGCCGCAGCTCAGGATGCGCGTGCATGGCCGCGATCTCCTCGGCCGCGCGCAGGTGCGCGGGACGCCCACCCGAAGCACGGGCCTGCCGCCGTCGGCCCATGTTCGCACGGCGCCACCGCACACCCCCCGATCCGGAGATCTCGACGACTCCGTCCTGGGTGTAGGCCACCCGTGTCACCGCCTGCCACGGAATGTGCTGGACCTTCCACACGCCCCTGAGCCACACGCCGCCGCAGTCGGCCGTGATCCGCCAACCCCCCAGCACCGGTGCGACCCACGTCATGGTCGGCGCCCACAGCAGGTAGCCCCCCGAACCGACTCCCGCGCCCGACCGGATCCGGATCGCCTGGGCTCCGACCATCGCGGCCGCCCCGAGGACGAGGAACAGCGCCCCGGCACGGGCGCTCATGCCCGGCCCCCACCGCCGCACCGGGCCGCCCGCCGGCAGCCGGGCTCCGGTCTCCTGGACCCACTCGGTTGTGGGGACCTGCCCGGCGCCCGGATGGACCCTCTGCGGCGACGCACCCGGACGTGGCAGGCTGAGCGGCCCCGATCTCAGCACCCTCATGCTCCGGTCAGGGGCCGCGGTCACCAGGACCACCGGGGAACCGGCCCGCGGCGCCCCGTACACCAGCACCTCGCACGGCCGGCTGTCGCCCGCGGCTTCGCCCTGCTCGGCCGGTTTCTTTTGTTCCCAGGCATCGGCTCGGGTTCTTGGCACCCCGCTGTCCCGGGTCTCCTTGCTCAGCGGGTCGACCCAGCAGCGGAAGGCGGCCGACCGGGCGCCCGCGTCATCGACGGGCCGCACCCACGCGTCACCGCGCCTGTCGAAGTCCACCACCGCGCGCACTACCGGCACCGAGTGACGCAGCAGCGCCACATCGCGGCGGCGCGCGCGGACTCCGGAGGCGAGCAGGGTCAGCGCGGGCAGGGCAGCACCGAGGACGAGCAGCTGCCACCCTGTCGGGTCATAGGGTTCCTGGGCAAGCCGGTCCCAATCCCCGTCGAGCAGCACTTCGACCTGCTGGCCAGGCGTGTAGTCCTGCGGGGACTGGGCGTCCAGCGTGCGCGTCGCGCCGGCGACGCGGACCCGGATGTCCACATCGCCGGTTGCCACGACCCGGCCCGTCAGTCGGACAGCGCCACGGGCCCGGCGAGCGTCGGCGTGGATGCCCTGCAGCGCCAGGAGTACCGCCCCGACGGCGATCGCCAGCAGGACGAGGGCCACCACGATCCGGATCGTGCCGCGCGCCACGGCTGTTTCGGCGCCCGGCACGCGATGCCGCGACGCACCGGCCACCCGGACAGCCTGGAGCCGCTGCCGCCGCCGCGAGACCAGGCGCCACACCGCCGCCGCCCATGCCGTGGCCGAAGCCGACAACATCAGCGCGGTGAGACCGGTGTAGACGCCGCCCGGCAGCGGGAACGTCGTGCTGACAACCAGCCCCACGAGCGCCGGAGAGGCCGCAAGCAGCAGCTCGGGAAGAGCCCACGACCACAGCGCCTGTCCCAGGAGCAGACCGATCACACACACCCCGGGCCAGTCGGCTCCGCACGGATTGCCCGCGCTGCACACCGGCCCGGTGGCCGGGAGGAACGCGGCGACCAGTGCCGCGGCCAGCGTCACCCATGCCGGCCAGAACGTGCGGGCCCAACGGGGCGGGTGCGGCACCGCCCACCGGGCGGCCTCCTGCGTCGTCCAGTCCGGTACCCCGTCGGGTATGGAGGCGCCGGGCAGCGGAGCAGGTCCGTCGGTCTCGATCACGGATTGAGTATGCCAGTGGCGTCGTCTCCGAACACCTGCCCGTCCGGCGTGGCCACCGGCACGCCGCTCCTCACCTGGCGCTGTCATGAGCGTGCTCAGCTCGCCCACCAGTCGCCGCGCCCGCACCTGCCCACTCAGCCCCACGTCACAGGGCCGGTGATCGAGAACCGCCTGACGCACCGCCGCCTGCTCCGCCTCCCCGGGCACCTGGTGCACCCCGACCGGCTTCCCGCGCGGACGCGTGACCAGCGCGTCCCGCCCCGCCACCATCCCGCCCACCATCCCGCCCACCATCCCGCCCACCACCCCGCCCACCACCCGTCGACCGCCTTCAGCGGCACCCCGGACACCGCCGCCACATCCTCACCCTCCCGCCCCGCCACCAACGCCACCAACGCCGCCAACGCCCGCAAACGCAAGGCCCCCTGCGCCGACGGCGACAAGTGCCGCGCCTCACTCACCAGTTCACTCACCGGCGGGCTCGACGTGCCGGACCCGTACTACGGGGGCGCCGACGTTTTCGAGGACGTGCGGTGCGCCGGGCGGCCCGAGCGGTGAGCGCGGGAGGTACGGCTCCGGAGGGCGGGGCCGGCGCTGCGTCGCGGCGGTGGCCCGGCTGACCGGCCGAGCGGTCCGGGCGGCCCGGGCGTGGAACTCCGCCCTGGTGCGGATCGAGACCACCGGCGGACCGTGCCCGGCGGCCAAACCCGGCACCGGTCCCGGCGCCGCACCGGCCGAGGCTGCGGGCCAGCTCCGGCCGGCGGACGCCTTCGCGGTGCGGGTACCGGCGGTGCTCGGCGCGGACGAACGGTGGCTGGTGGTCGAGCGGGTCGCCGGCCCGACCCCGCCGCCCCCGACCCCGCCGCCCCCGACCCCCGGACGGACCAGCACCGTGACGTGTTGTCCGGCGCCCCCTGGCATCGTCGGAGGGGTCGTGGCGGTCCAGGGGGTCGTCGCGGCGCCGTCCGCCGCCCGGCCAGGGGAAGGGAGTGCGGGATGCGAGCGAACCGCCGACCGCCGCACCCGGGGCCGGCGTGACCGGCGGCCCGCCCGCGGGCGGGGCGTCACCCGGCGGCTCCCGGGGCACACCGCGTCCGCGACGCAGGCGTCGCCGGACGCTGCTGGCCGTCGCCGCCGTCACGGCCGCCGGGGTGCTGGTCACGGCGGGTGCCGGGGCGTGGCTGTTCGCCCGTCTGGACGGCGACATCCATGGTCTGCCGCTGTTCGGCGGAGCGGGCGGCGACGCCGGTCACGAACGGGCTGACGGCCGGGGCCGCACGCCGGTCAACGTGCTGGTCATCGGATCCGACGCCCGGGCCGACCGTGGCGACTGCGCCATCGGCGGCGACTGCGGGCCGCGCCGTGACGCCGACGTGGAGATGCTCGTCCACCTCTCCGCCGACCGCAGCAACGCCACCGTCATGAGCGTGCCGCGCGACACCGTCACGGACCTGCCGGCCTGCCGCGACCCGGGCGGCGGCACGGCCCCGGCGCACCGCGGTCAGATCAACTCCAGCCTGGCGCACGGCCCCGGCTGCACGGTGGCCGCCGTGCACGCCCTCACCGGCATCCCCGTCGACCACTTCATGATGATCGGATTCACCGGGGTGGTGAGGATGTCCGACGCCGTCGGCGGGGTCCCGGTGTGCGTCAGTGCCGACGTCTACGACCCCTACTCCCACCTGCGGCTGACCCGGGGACGGCACATGCTGCGGGGGCTGTCAGCGCTGGAGTTCCTGCGGTCGCGGCACGCGTTCGGCGACGGCAGCGACCTGGGCCGTACCTATGCCCAGCACCTGTATCTGTCCGCCCTGCTGCGGAAGCTGAAGTCGGCCGGCACCCTCTCCAGCCCCACGAGGCTCTACCGGGTCGCCGACGCCGCGACGAAGGCGCTCACCGTGGACACCGGTCTGGCCGGCGTCTCCCCGCTGCTGAAGCTGGCGCGGCAGTTGAACGCGGTGCCTGCCGACCGGGTCACGTTCACCACCATGCAGAACCGTCCCGATCCGGCCGACCCGGACCGGGTGCTGGTCGCCCCGGCCGCCCGGGCGCTGTTCCGCGCGATCGTCGAGGACCGCCCGCTCACCGTGGCCGGCGGCGGCCCCTCGGCGGCCGGCCGGGCGCTGGACCGGGCCGCCGGCAGCCCCCAGGCGCGTGCGGCGCTGCGGGAACGGATCGCCGGCCGGCTGGCCCGCCGGCCCTGGAGCGCGCAGGACGGGGCACCGGAGACCGACGCGGCCGCCGCCTGGCTCCCGGTGCCCGGCGGCGCGGACGACGCCGGCTACGACCCGCACCGCGTCACCGCCGACCGCTCCGGCGACTGCGCGCAGGTCAGCCGCTACCCCACGGTGGAACTGAACGGCGTCACCATGACCCCGCAACAGGCGTTCGCCGACACCCGGCACCTGCCGCTGTCGGCGCCGTGACGCCCGGAGGCTCGCTCCCCGTCCCCCAGCGCGACGCCCCCACCGCCCGCACACCCTGCGCCGGCCGCCCGCGACGACGCCCCGCCACATCAGTCGTGCGCCGCCCCCAGCGCGGCCACCGTCGCCGCCGCGAGGCGGTCGAGCTCGGCGCGGGAGACGGGGGAGCGGTAGACCGCCAGGCGCCAGTACAGGGGGCCGGCCAGCAGGTCGGCGGCGATGGCCGCGTCGGTGCCGTCGGGCAGTTCCCCGCGGCCGACGGCGCAGGCCACCACGGCGCGCGCGATGCCGTCCTGCGAGGCGCGCAGCGCCTCCCGCAGCGCGTCGGCGATCTCCGGGCTGCGGGCGGCCTCGGCCAGCAGGTCCGGCACGATCTGGGAGGCCATCGGGTGCCGCAGCGCGCGGGCGGTGATCTCCAGCAGCATCCGCACGTCACCGTGGAGTGAACCGGTGTCCGGGGTGGGCAGGCCGGCCGCGGCGACGGCGGAGACGACGTCGAGCACCAGCGGCAGCTTGGAGCGCCAGCGGCGGTAGACGGCGGCCTTGCCGACCCCCGCGCGCCGGGCGATGCCCTCGATCGACATCCGGGCGTATCCCACGGCGGCGAGTTCGGCGAAGACGGCGGCGCGGATCGCCGCGGTCACGTCGTCCCGCAGGACGGCTGCGCCCGCGGGGGCGCGTCGGGTGCGCGGTGCTGAGGTCCGGTCCATGGGGGGAGCCTAGCGTAACAACGGAACGGTTGCGTTCCAACGGCAAAACCGCTAGCGTCCCGTCCGCAGAATACGACGGCACGGCGCCGTTCCGCTCCCGCCGCGGGCGCGGGCCCGCCCCTGTCGTCGGCACCGCCGTTCCGTGATCTTCCGCAATACCGAGGAGAGTTGGCGCCATGGTTGAGATCGCGCGTGGTGAGGACCGGAACAAGGCGCTGGACGATCCCCGTGGGGACGGCCGGAAGCCGACGGTGATCTGCGACAACGTGCACATTGTGTACCGGGTGCACGGTGCGGGGTCGGGCAAGGGGTCGGCGACGGCGGCGTTGTCGCGGTTGGTGACGCGGAAGGCTTCGCCGAGTGTGCGTGAGGTGCATGCGGTGCGGGGTGTGTCGTTCGTGGCGTACAAGGGTGAGGCTGTCGGGCTGATCGGTTCGAACGGTTCGGGGAAGTCGACGATTCTGCGGTCGATCGCGGGGTTGCTGCCTCCGGAGTCGGGGCGGATCTACACGGACGGGCAGCCGTCGTTGCTGGGGGTGAACGCCGCCTTGATGAACGATCTGACGGGTGAGCGGAATGTGGTGCTGGGTGGGCTGGCGATGGGGATGGGCAAGGAGGAGGTGCGGTCGAAGTACGAGTCGATCGTGGACTTCTCCGGTATTCAGGAGAAGGGGGACTTCATTTCGTTGCCGATGCGGACGTATTCGTCGGGTATGTCGGCGCGGTTGAAGTTCTCGATCGCGGCTGCGAAGAACCATGATGTGCTGCTGATCGACGAGGCGCTGGCGACGGGTGACCGGCGTTTCCAGCGGCGGTCGGAGGCGCGGATTCGTGAGCTGCGGAAGGAGGCGGGCACGGTGTTCCTGGTGAGTCACAACAACAATTCGATCCGGGACACGTGTGACCGGGTGCTGTGGCTGGAGAAGGGTGTGCTGCGGATGGACGGGCCGACCGAGGAGGTCCTGGCCGCGTACGACGAGTTCAACGGCGGCAAGTAGCCCTGCCCGCACGGCGGTCCGGTGCCGGGCGGACCGCGCGCGCCCGGCACCCCCGTCCCGGTCCCCCCGGCTCCGCGCCGCAACGTCCCGTAACCTCCCGGGGTGTCGCGCCGCGCGGGGCCGGAAAGCCGAACACGCCGGTGCGCCGTGATGGCGCTCCGGCGGTCCGGCCGGGCATGCTGCGGACCAGGACAACACCCGCCGCGGACAAGGCCGGAGGAGGAAGACGGTGGACACCGCGATCGCGCTCCCCTTCGTCGGCACGGCCTTCGCCCTGCTGGCCCCCCGGCTGCTGAGCCGGGCGCGCTGGCAGGACCGTGAACCCGTCATCGCCCTGTGGGTGTGGCAGTGCGTGGTGGCCGCGGTCCTGCTGTGCTTCGCCCTGTCGCTGCTGATCACCTGCGCGGCGGTCTTCCCCCCGGTGCGCGGCTGGATCTTCCTCGACGCCCCGCACGGTGTGCAGAGCGCCTACGGCCTGGCCACCGGTGGCGACTGGCGCGGGGTGTTCGCCGCCGTCCTGCTCACCGGCAGCGTGCACGTGCTGCTGCACCTGATGCGCGAGGCCCACCTGGCCCGCATCAGCCGCCGCCGCCGGTACGAGGCGATCCGCCGGGCCGCGCCGCTGCTTCCGGACGAGACGCGGGAGAAGGCCGCGCTGCTGGGCCGGCGCAGCGAACACCTCCTGGTCATGGAGAACCCCCGTCCGCAGGCGTGGTCCCTGCCGCTGCCCGCCCGCCCGCTGCAACTCGTGGTCTCCACCGGTGCGATGCGCCGCCTGCGGCCCGAACAGCTCGACGCCGTCCTCGCCATCGAACGCGCCCACGCCCGGGCCCGCCACCACCTCGTGGTGCAGTCCGCCGGCGCGCTGGCCACCGCCTTCCCGGTCGCCTCGCTGTTCACCGCCTACGCCGACCACTGCGCCCGCCTGGTGGAACTGGCCGCTGACGACACCGCCGCCCACCACCACGGAAATGTGGCCACCGCGATGGCCCTGCTGGAGGTCAACGCCACCCGGCTCGGGGCCGGCCGCGCCCGCTCCGGCTGCCTGCCGTGGACCCCGGGCACCCCGCCACCCCCGCCCGCCGAACAGGTCGCCGCCCGCGCCGACCGGCTGCTGACCGGCCCCGGCCGCCTGACCCCGCTCCAGCGCCTGAGTCTGACCGCCGCCGGCCTGCTGATCGCCCTGGTCCCGGTCGCCCTCGTGCTGGCCCCCGGACTGCACGCGGTGCTCGCCGGCCTGTGAACGGTCCGCCCGCCGCACGGGCCGCCGCCAAACGGAGGCGGCTTCCGGGAAGGACAGCGCGCTGTGGTACGTGTAGAGCGAACACGTACCGTGCGCTCAGGGCGCGGTACCGCTCGACATGAGGGAGCGCCGTGAGCGACACCTTGACGGCCGGCACGATCACCATAACCAGCGGCGACGGCACCGGTATCGAGGCATACCTGGCCCGTCCGGTCGACACCACGCCGACCGCGGGTGTCGTGGTGATCCACCACATGCCCGGCTACGACGCGTGGACCAAGGAGGTCGTCCGCCGCTTCGCCGCCGACGGCTACGCCGCGCTCTGCCCCAACCTCTACCACCGTCAGGCGCCCGGCGCGGCCCCCGACGACGCAGCGGCCCACGTGCGCGGCATGGGCGGCGTCCACGACGACCAGGTCGTCAACGACGTGAAGGGCGCCATCGACCACCTCAAGGCGCTCGACTGCGCCAACGGCCGCATCGGCGTCATCGGCCACTGCTCCGGCGGCCGTCACACCTTCCTGTCGGCCTGTTCGCTGGAGGTCGACGCGGCGGTGGACTGCTACGGCGCGTTCGTCGTCAGCGACCCGCCGGAGAACCTGTCGAACATGAAGCCGCTGCTGGCCATGGCCCCGAACCTGTCGGCGCCGCTGCTGGGCCTGTTCGGCGCGCAGGACGGCTTCCCGAGCCCGGAGGAGACCGCGAAGCTGTCCGCGGAGCTCGACCGGCTCGGCAAGGAGCACGAGTTCCACACGTACGACGGCGCCGGCCACGCGTTCTTCTCCGCCGACCGCCCCAGCTACCGGCCCGAGGCCGCCAACGACGCGTACGCGAAGGTGACCGGGTTCTTCGGCCGCCACCTGTCCGCCTGAGGAGTCCCGCGATGTGCACCTACCTGACCGAGAAGATCGAGGTCGACGCCAGCGGCAAGACGGCGCAGGGCTGGACGCGGATGACGCAGGCGTCCGTCTACGTCGACCACCCGTACCACCACCCGCAGGAGCACACGGTCAACATCGACTTCCTCAACCCCGGCGAGGGCCCCGCGGCCCGTGTGGCGCTGGAGATGACCGAGGAGTCGGCGCTGGCGCTGGTCGCCGCCATCCAGCAGGCGCTGGCCGCCGCCCCGCCGGGACTGGCCTCCGCGGCGGCCCCGGCGGCCGCCTGACGCGGCCCGCCCGTCCCCGCCCGGGGGGGAAGTCTGAGCGGGCCCAGCCGATAGTGGGGGGAACGGCTGGGCCCGCGCGGGGGGTGTGCGGAGGGGGAATCCGTTCACCTGGACCGCGTGTGCCCCTGCCCCGCGCCCCCAAACAATCCGGGGTCCCGGCCACCGCGACGGCGGCCGGGACCCCGGGAGCGTCAGCCGTCAGGGACCGCTGACCACGTCCACCGGGCCGGAGGATCCGGTCGCGGCGCCGCCGGTGTCGTTCACCACGTGCGAGATGCTGCCGTCGCCGCCCAGCGAGAACGTCATCGCGTCGTGGAACCGCACGCCCGAGGTGGCCGGCACCTCGATCGCCCGGTCCGCCACGATCGACGGGTTCGTGCTGAAGAAGCAGTACACGCCGAGCCCCCACGCCTCGTGGCTGGTGACCGAGGCGCCCACCTTGTAGGAGGCGTAACCGTTCGCCCCGCCGCGCCACGCGCTCTGGCCGGGGACGTCGTAGGGCATCTCCGACTGGTAGAAGTACGTGCGCCCGCCGTTGCCGTTCCACACCACCTGGTACTGCTGGTAGTGCTCGACGGCCAGCCCGTACATCGTGACGTTTCCACCGTTGACGACCAGGCCGTTGGCGGCGGTGTTGGTGCTCCAGCCCACGGTGGAGCCGTCCTTGCCGTGGTCGGCACGCCACAGCCACAGGTCGTCACCGATGACGTCGGCGCTGTTGACCACCACCGACTGCGTGGCCCTGCCGGGGATGGCGCCGCCGACGCGGACGAAGAAGTCGCTGAGGGTGGTCGGGTCGGAGGCGTGGCTCGCGGAGGAGCCGGCCGGGCCGATCTGCACCAGCGTCGAGGAGTTGGTGGTGCCGGCCTCGATCAGCAGCCCCGCCAGCATGACGCCGTCGACGTCCGCGGTGGAGATCGCGGTGACCCCGTTGTCGGCCTCCAGCGTGGCCAGGCCCATGCCGAGGACCACGGTGTCGGGACGGGTGATGTTCAGCGTCTGCGTCAGGTGGTAGACGCCCGGGGTCATCAGCAGGTTCTTGCCGGCCGCCAGTGCCGCGTTGAGGGAGGCGGCGGTGTCGGAGGGCTGTGCGATGTAGAAGTCCGACATCGGCAGCGACGTGCCCGGTTCGGTGGCCGAGGTCCAGCCCGCTCCCTGCGTGTTGGAGCGCGGCGCGGGCACGAAGACCTTCCAGGCGCCGGTGGCGTCGACGTACACGTACGGCTTCTCCCGCTCGACGGGGGTCTGCGCCACGGTCGTCATCGGCGGGCTGGGGAAGGTGTTGGCCGGGGCGTTGGTGTCGCCGACGAACACCATGTTCCAGTTGGAGCCGTTCCAGCCGCCCTGCAGGGTGGAGTTGCGGGTGAGGAACTGCTGCTGCGACCCGGACTGGACCGTCCCCGAGATCCGCGAGTCGCCGATGAATCCACCGGAGGCCCACTCGGTCGACGAGCCCTCGGTGTTGTCCCACAGCTGCAGATTGCCGTGCACGTCCATCCGGCGGTACGGGTCGGCCTGCGAGACCGCCCACATGTCGGTGCCGGAGGAGGGGTGGACGGACATGTTCTCCGCGTCCCGCCAGAAGTTCTGGGTGGCGTTGCCGTCGTCCCACTTGGCGTCCACGTGCACGCCGCCGTTGATCGTCACGTCGTCCGGCGACTGCCCGAGACCGGCGACCTGCGTGTAGTACCCCACCGGGACGTCGACGTTGTACGTACCGGGCTCGAACAGCAGGGCGTAGCGCTGCGAGCCGAACTGGTTGGTCTGCTGCTGGGCGTAGACGGAGTTGATCCGGCTCTGGATCGAGGAGGCGGACATCGAGGGGTCGAAGACCGACACGTTCGGCCCGAAGTCCGGGGTGCCGGCCGGGGGAGTCGTCCCGGAACCGCCGCCGAGGGTGAACGACTGCGCGGCGCTGCCGTTGCACGCGTACTGCTGCAGTTGAACGCTGTTGTCGGTCGACGCGCTCGGCACGTCGAGGCACTTGCCGCTGTTGCGGTTGACGAAGTGGTAGGTGTCGCCGGACTCCGCCACCGGCATCCACTGCTGGTTGAGCCCGCCGCTGTACGTCCAGGTCTGCACGGGCGCGCTGTCGGCGGTGGAGACGTCGGTGACGTCCCACGCCTCGGCGGTGTTGCTGAAGTTGTCGATCTGGTAGTAGCCGCCCGAGGTCGCCCTCAGCTGCCACTGCTGGGCGCCGGTGCCGTTGCAGTCGTACTGCTGCACGGCGGTGCCGTCGGCCGTGCCGGCCGCCCTGGCGTCGACGCACTTGCCGCTGCCCGCGTTGACGACGGTGGTGAAGCCGGCCGGCAGGCCCGCGGCATGGGCGGCGGGCGCCCCGCCCAGCGTCAGGCACAGCGCGCCGGCGAGTGACGCCGCGGCGGCCGCCGCGGTGGTCCTCACGGGCTTGCGCCACCCGTGGCGACCGGTGGACACGGTGATCACATCGCCTCCCTCAACCCGCCCGGGAGCGGGGACGGTTGGGGCGTGCGGGTTTCATCACGCCTTATTTTATGGCGTGATTGAACAGGCGTCGCGGAGAGCGAGTCAATAGACCGGACCAATCCCGCGCGGGGCGACGGGGGCCGCGCGGGCGGGGTCGTGCCGCGGACGTGGGCGTACGCGGCCGCGTCGTGCCGGGCGGCCCGCACCCGGTCCCGCGCCAACCCGCGCCGCCCCGCGGCCACCCGGCCCCCGCGCCGCGCCGGCTCGCGCCTCCCGCGGTCGCCCGGTCGCCCCGGCCCCGCGCCCGGTCGCCGCCCCGCCCGCCGCCCCGGTGCGCGCCGCGCCGCTCAGCCCCTCGCCCCCTCGCCGCCCTTCAGCGCGTCGCACGCGTCGCCGAGGGAGTCGGGGGCCGCGTGGACGCCCAGCAGACTCAGCTTGGACAGCGGCAGCGGGCAGGCCGTGGGGTCGGCGGCCCGGGCGGGGGCGGCGGCCGTGGCCAGCAGGGCCGCGGCCAGCGCGGCGGTCACCGTGGTGGTGCGCATGTCGTTCCTTGCGTCGTCGGGCCTGACGCCCGGCACAACGCCCGGGGTGCCGGTGCGGTTACGGGGGGTCACGCCACCCTTCGCCACCTGCGCCGACGTCCCACGGCCGGACGCCGCCCGGCGCCGGCCGCGCCCCGCCCGGGCGCCATCGGCCGCACCCGGGGAGCGGGGAGCGGGAAAGCGGCCAAGACTGGAGGGGAACAGGACGAGGGAAGGTGATCCGCATGAAGACCAGTACCCGCCTGCTGCGGGCAGTGCCGGCCGAGCACCGGGAGCGGATGCTGACCATCGCCCGCGAGGTCTCCTTCCCGCAGGACGCCCGCCTCTTCGAGGAACTCGGCACGGCCGACCGCTTCTGGGTGATCCGCTCCGGCGCCGTCACCCTCGACCTGCGGCTGCCCGGCGCCCGCAGCGTCACCGTCGAGACCCTGGGCCCGGGCGACCTGCTCGGCTGGTCGTGGATGTTCCCGCCCTACGAGTGGGACTTCGGAGCCGAGGCGCTCAGTCCGGTGCGGGCGTACGAGTTCGACGGCGCCGAGGTGCGGCAGCTGTGCGACCGTGAGCCGGAGCTCGGCTACGCGCTGGTGCGCGCTGTCGCGCAGGTGCTGGCCCAGCGCCTGCACGCCTCCCGCTCCCGGCTGATCGACCGGTGACGCAAGGCCCCCTCGACGCCCTGCCGCCCGGGCAGCGGGAGCTGCTGCGGCCCGGCCGGCCCGTGCGCGACATCCGGCCCATGGCGGCGGTCCGCAGCGACCTGCGGGTCTTCGGCGACGGCTGGCTGTTCGAACGCAAGCTCGACGGTGTCCGCATGCTGGCCTCCCGCACCGGCACCAGCGCCGAACTGGTCTCCCGCACCGGCCGCCCGCTCTCCGCCACCTACCCCGAACTCGCCCGTGCCCTCGCCCCCCAGCACCACGACGACCTCGTGCTCGACGGCGAGGTCGTCGCCCTGGAGCACGGCCGCCCCAGCTTCGGCCTGCTCCAGCGCCGGCTGGGCCTGACCAGCCCCCGCGACGTGGCCGCCAGCGGTGTGGACGTCACCTACTACGTCTTCGACCTGCTGCGCCTGGACGGGCACGACCTCACCGGGCTGCCGCTGCGCACCCGCAAGACGCTGCTGCGGCGGGAGGTGGACTTCGCCGGCCCGCTGCGTTTCACCCCGCACCGCGTCACCTGGGACCCCGGCCTGCTCGCCGCCGCCTGCCGGGACGGCTGGGAGGGCCTGATCGCCAAACGCGCCGCCGGACGCTACGCGGAACGCCGCTCCCGTGACTGGCTCAAACTCAAGTGCTCCGCCGGGCAGGAACTCGTGATCGGCGGCTGGACCGAGCCCTCCGGCGCCCGCCGCGGCTTCGGGGCCCTGCTGCTCGGCCACTGGGACAACGGCGCCCTGCGCTACGCCGGCAAGGTCGGCACCGGGTTCGACGCCGCCGCCCTGCGCCGGATCTCCGCCCTGCTGGCCGGGCTCACCGCCCCGGCGAGCCCCTTCGCCGACCCGGTGCCGGAGCCGCGGGCGCACTGGGTGCTGCCCCGGCTGGTCGCCCAGGTCGCGTTCACCGAGTGGACCGCCGGCGGCCGGCTGCGGCACCCGCGTTTCCAGGGGCTGCGGGACGACAAGGACCCGGCGGACGTGGTGCGGGAGGACCGGGGGACGGACCCGGCGCCCCGCCCTGACCCGCGGCACGGACCCTAGGACGCCTTGCGGGTGCTCTTCTTCGCCGGTGCCTTCTTCTTCGCGGTGCCCGACGACGCGGTCTTGCGGGTGCCGCCCGAGCCGGAGGAGGCGGTCTTCTTCGCCGCCGTCTTCTTCGCCGCGCGCTTGCGGGCCGGTGCCCGCCCGCTGCCGCCCCCGCCGGCCGTTCCGTCCCCCTCCTCCCCGCCCGCCCGGTCGCCGCGCCGCTGGGCGCCCGCGTCGAGGCTGGCCTGGAGGGCGGAGGTCAGGTCGATGACGTTGTCCGGCGCCCCGGCCGCCTCCGGCACCGGGGTGGGCCGGCCGTCCATGCGGGCGGTGACCAGGCTCTCCAGGGCCCGCTGGTAGTCGTCGTGCAGCGAGCCGAGGTCGAAGCCCTCGGAGAGGGTGTCCATCAAGGAGGCGGCCATCCGGCGTTCCTGCGCACGGATGGAGACGTTGTCCGCGGGGCCCAGGCCGGTGTCGGCGCGCACCTCGTCCGGCCAGTACATGGTGTGCAGGGTCAGCAGTCCGTTGTGCACGCGCAGCAGCGCCAGGGACTCCCGGGTCGACAGGGTGATCTTGGTGACCGCCGACTTGCCGTTCTCCGCCATGGCGTCGCGCAGCAGGGCGTACGGCTTGTCGGCGGTGGGGGAGCCGGTGTCGAGGTAGTAGGCGGAGGAGAGCATCAGCGGGTCGATCTCGCCGTCGTCGACGAAGGCCAGCACATCGATGATCTTCTTGCTGGGCAGCGGGAGGTCCGCGAGGTCGTCGTCGGTCAGCACCGCCTGCCGGCCCTCGCCGTCCTCGTACCCCTTGGCGATGTCCGCGTAGGCGACCTCCTCGCCGCACACCTCGCACACCCGCTTCTGCCGGATCCGCCCGCCGTCCTGGGCGTGCACCTGGTGCAGCGGCAGCCGGTGCTCCTGGGTGGCCTTGAACAGCGAGACCGGAATAGAGACCAGCCCGAAGGTGATGGCGCCCTTCCAAATGCTGCGCATGCCTGGATCCCTCCGTCGCGTACCTCCAGCGTAAGCCGGACGCACCCGCTGCGAGCAGTGGCGATACCCCGTCCGGGGTCCCCACGGACCGTGGCGGGCCGGCCGGGCCGCGCCCCGCGGTGGCCGGCGGACGGCCCTCGCCGGCGGGCACGTGGAACCGGCTACTCGGCGATCCCCCGGGTCAGCAGCACCACTGTGACGAACGCCCGGAACAGCCGCAGCGGATCGTCGCCCGTGAGGCGGACCTCCACGGTGCCGGAACGCTCCACACCGGTGATCCAGCAGGCCATCTCGGCCAGGTCCGCGTTGCGGAACCGCACCTCCAGCGTCGCCGGCAGGGTGATCGCCGGCAGCGCGGCCCCCACCGCGCCCGCCACCGCGGCCCGTGCCTCCCGGCGGATCAGCTCACGGGCGCGCTCCGGGTGCAGGCTGTCGGCGGCGAACCGCGAGACCGAACGTTTGACCACCGCCTGCCGGATCCCCGGGCAGAACGGCTCCGCCTCGCCGGCCGTCACCTCGTCGCCGGTGATCAGCACCACCGGCACCCCGTGCGCCAGCGCCACCAGCGCGTTGATCCCCGCCTCCCCGGCCGGCACCCCGTTCAGCCGCACCTCGGCGATCGCCGCCGGATTGTAGGTGTGCGACAGCACCGAGGAGTCGCCGCCCATCGAGCCGTGGTAGGCGACCAGCAGTACCGCGTCGAACGAGGGGTCCAGACCCTGCATCATGTACAGCGGTTTGTGGCGTCCCGACAGGTAACGGGCGCCGTGCGCCAGGCGGTCGGGCAAGAGGTTGGCCATGCCGCCGTGGCTGTCGTTGACCAGGAATTCCGTCGCCCCGGCCGCCGCCGCGCCCTCGACGGCGGCGTTGACCTCACCCTGGAGCAGTTCCCGGTACCGCTCGTACTCCGGCTGCCCGGCCCGGCACTGCTCCCAGGCCACCACACCCGCCGCGCCCTCCATGTCACTGGAGACGAACACCTTCACCCCGGCCACCTCCCGCGCCCTCCGCGAACCCGCCCGAGTCTGCCACCCGCCCGGCCGCCCCGCCAGGATCCGCGGAGCCGCCCGGCGCCCCGCGCGGGGCCCGCCGCGCCGTACAGCGGACCGCCTCGTGCCCCGGGGGCGCGGCGCCGGGAGCGGTACGCGACGCTGGAGGGCCACACCGACGGCGTGCTGGAGCTGTGCCGGGAACTGGCGCTCGGGCCGGTCGCGTTCGTGGGGCACCCGGTGAGCGCGACGACGGGGGTGCTCGCCGCCGCGCCGGAACCGGGGGAGGAGCCGGCCAACAGCTTCCGCCGCCGCCTTCGCCGGGGCCACCGGGTGACGCTCACCGGAGCGGAGGGCGACGGCCCGCCCGGGGGGAGCGGAACCCGGCCAACCCCCTACGGGCCGGGGGCGTTCATCAACCCCCTGACGGCACCAGGGTCGTTCACCCCGCCCCGTCACGCCCCACCGGCCCCGCGAACAGCCCCACCGGCTCGCGGTGCCACCAGTCGCCGCTGGAGCGCAACTCGCGCCAGGTGGTGAAGCGGTAGCGGTGACGCACCGCGCGCACCCGGGCCGGCGGGGTACCGGGGAACGGGTTGTGCCGCAGCAGGCGCAGCGTGTCGCGGTCGCCCGCCAGCAGCCGCCGCAGCAGCGCGGGCAGCCACGTCCCGGCGTACGACGGGGACAGGGCGGCGAACCACATCATCCAGTCCAGCCGCAGATGGTACGGCGCGAACTGCCGTGGCAAGCGGCCCGGTTCACCCGGCTTGCCGTGGAAGCCGTAGGCGAGCCACACGGTGCCCGGGCCGTCGGCCGGGTCGGCGGTGCCCTCGATCTCCACCTCGTGGCGCACCCGGCCCACCGAGCCGAACGCACCGTAGGAGTTGACCAGCCGCAGCGGGTCCCACGAGGCGTTCATCAGCTGCCGGCGGGAGAGGAGGTTGCGCACCGGACGCACACTGAGCACCGCCACCAGGACCGTCAGCGCCACCGACAAGGCCGTCAGCCACCCCGGCAGCGCCCCGGCCGGAGCGGGACGCGGCAGCGCGCCGCGCCACGGACCGCCCAGCGCGGCCGGCACGGCGGGCAGGATGGTCAGCCAGTTCAGCCAGGCGAAGTTGCCCGACGCCACCAGCCACAGCTGCGTCGCCACGATCCCCGCCGCCGCCGCGCCGGCCACCGGCTGCGGGGTGAACAGCAGCACCGGCAGCACCAGTTGGGCCACGTGGTTGGCGCCCGCCTCCGCACGGTGTGCCCAGCGCGGCAGCCGGTGGAACGCCCAGGAAAGCGGCCCAGGCATCGGCTGCGTCTCGTGGTGGTAGTACAGGCAGGTCAGGTCCCGCCAGCAGCGGTCGCCGCGCAGCTTGATCAGCCCCGCGCCGAACTCCACCCGGAAGACCAGCCACCGCAGCAGCCACAGCGTCAGCACCGGTGGCGCGCACCGCCCGTTGCCCAGGAACGCGGCGAGGAAGCCGGTCTCCACCAGCAGCGACTCCCAGCCGAAGCCGTACCAGACCTGCCCGACGTTGACGATCGACAGGTAGGCCGCCCACAGCAGCAGCCACAGGCCCACCGCCACCCCGGCGGGCACCGCGTCCGCCAGGCCGCCGGCCACCGCCGCCGCCAGCGCCGCGCCACCGCCGGCGACCGCCGCGAACAGCCGGTCGCTGTAGCGCAGCCGCAGCAGGCTCGGCGCGCTCCGGAACGGCACCCGGGCGGCGAACCGCGGCACCGGCAGCATGCCGCGTTCACCGATCAGCGGCCGGAACTGCCGCAGCGCGCACCAGAAGGCCACGGCGTACACCACCGCCAGCCCCCGCTGAAATACCAGTCGGCCCAGTTCCTGACCGGGATCGGAGAAGGTCACCACGGTGCCATCTGTACCACTTCGCCCGCACCCGCACCCCGTTCGGGCGTCTGACGGGCCCTCGGACCACATGGCCGGCACACAGATTGGGGCGACCCGGTCGCCGGAGCCCGCCGGGCGACCGGCATGATGCCGTGCCATGACCGATCACCACCGTCACGACGACCTCATCGCCCGGGTGGCGGCCCGCGCGCAGGACCGCTGCTCCCCGCTGCCCGCCGCCGTGACCCCGGCCTCCCTGGCCGCCGCCGAGGACCGCCTCGGCTTCCCCCTGCACCCGCTGCTCGCCCGCCTCTACACCTCCGTCGCCGACGGCGGCTTCGGCCCCGACAGCCGCTTCTTCCCGCTGGAGGGCGGTGACGCCTCGCTGGCCGGCGGCTACACCGCCCACCGCGCCGGCGACTGGCCCGAGGGCGTGCTGCCGGTGCTGACCTGGGGCAGCGGCATGCTCGCGGCCGTCGACTGCCGCAGCGCCGAGGGCACCGTCCTGCTCTACGACCCCAACGAGGCCGACGGCGACTGGGCCGCCGCCTGGTTCCGGGACGCCGAGGGCCTGGCCGGCTGGCTGGAGACCTCGCTGGCCGGCACCGGCTGGTACGCGGACCCCGACGCCGACGACTGGGGTGACCTGCGCGCCGGCACCGGCGACGACCAGTTGCAGTCCGTGGAGCTCGACCCCTGGGCCGCCACCGCCCGCCGCCGCGCCACCGCCCCCGCCGCCGTCTGACCGCCCGGGGGCGGCCCGGTCCGCCGGGCCCGCCCCCTCCGTCCACCGTGCGGACGCCGCCTCAGCCGCGCACCCCCAGCAGGTGCTCCAGCGCGAGCTGGTCCAGTGCCTCCAGCGCCATGCCGCGTTCGCCGGCGGCGGCCGGATCGAAGTCCCCGGCCACCAGGTCCGCCGGGCCCTCGCCCGGCGCGAGCGTCGGCACCGCGAGCTGGTCGAGCCGGGAGGCCAGCAGCGCGGCCCGCACCCGCGGGTCGGCGCGGAAGGCGGCGGCGCGCTCGCGCAGGATCAGGTAGTTGCGCATGCAGCCGGCCGCCGACGCCCACACCCCGTCGTCGTCCTCGGTGCGCGGCGGCTTGAAGTCGAAGTGCCGCGGTCCCGCGTACCCGGCCGACTCCAGCAGGTCCACCAGCCAGAACGCCTGCCGCAGGTCGCCGGCGCCGAAGCGCAGGTCCTGGTCGTACTTGATGCCGCTCTGGCCGTTGAGGTCGATGTGGAACAGCTTGCCCGCCCACAGGGCCTGGGCGATCGAGTGCGGGAAGTTCAGGCCGGCCATCTGCTCGTGGCCGACCTCCGGGTTGACGCCGAACAGCTCCGGGCGCGCCAGGCGCTCGATGAACGCCAGGGCGTGCCCGACGGTCGGCAGCAGGATGTCACCGCGCGGCTCGTTCGGCTTCGGCTCGATCGCGAACCGCAGGTCGTAGCCCTGTTCGGTGACGTGGCCGGCCAGGAAGTCGAACGCCTCCTTCAACCGGTCCAGCGCCGTCCGCACGTCCTTCGCCGCACCGGACTCGGTGCCCTCCCGGCCGCCCCAGGCGACGTAGACCGACGCGCCGAGCTCCGCGGCCAGGTCGATGTTGCGCACGGTCTTCGCCAGCGCGAACCGGCGCACGTCACGGTCGTTGGCGGTGAAGGCGCCGTCCTTGAAGACGGGATGCGTGAACAGGTTGGTGGTCGCCATCGGGACCTTCAGACCGGTCTCCTGCAGCGCCCGGCGGAACCGTCGCAGCGCGGCGTCGCGTTCCGCGGGGGAGGCGCCGAAGGGGACCACGTCGTCGTCGTGGAACGAGACGCCGTACGCGCCCAGGTCCGCCAGCCGGCGCACCGCCACGGCCGGCTCCAGCGGCGGGCGGGTCGCGTCGCCGAACGGATCGCGGCCGGTCCAGCCGACGGTCCACAGGCCGAACGTGAAGCGGTCCTCGGGGGTGGGGGTGAACGACTGCGGCATCGGGGCCTCCGGAGCGGTCGCGCGCGTATTTCGTCAAGTCGGAAAACAAATTAGTATGACATCGGGTCCGGCGAAAGCCCCCGGGACCACCGCCCCCACCGCGCAAGGGAGGCCCCCGTGGCCCTCGCACCCGTCGTCATCGGCGTGGACAGTTCGACCCAGTCGGCCAAGGCGGTCGCCGTCGACGTGGAGACCGGCCGGATCCTCGGCACCGGCCGCGCCCCGCACACCGTCACCACCGGCGAGGCCCGCGAGAGCGACCCCACCCGGTGGGGCAGCGCCTTCGACGAGGCCGTCGCCGCCACCGGACACGCCGGCACCGCCGAGGCCGTCTCCGTCGGCGGCCAGCAGCACGGCCTCGTCGTCCTCGACGCCGCCGGCGCCCCGCTGCGCCCCGCCCTGCTGTGGAACGACGTGCGCTCCGCCCCGCAGGCCGAGGCGCTCACCGCCCGCCTGGGCGCCCGCGGCTGGGCCGACCGCGCCGGATCCCTGCCCACCGCCGCGTTCACCATCGCCAAGTGGCTCTGGCTGCGGGAGAACGAGCCCGCCGCCGCGTCCGCCGCCGCCGCGGTGCGCCTGCCGCACGACTACCTCACCGGACGGCTCACCGGCGCGGGCACCACCGACCGCGGCGACGCCTCCGGCACCGGCTGGTGGACCCCGGCCGGCTACGACACCGGCCTGCTCGCCCTCGCCGGCCTCGACCCCGCCCTGCTGCCCGAGGTCGTGCCGTCCGGCACCGCCGCGGGCACCGTGCGCCCCGGGGGCGTACTGCGCGAGGGCGCGCTGGTCGCCGCCGGCACCGGCGACAACATGGCCGCCGCCCTCGGTCTCGGCCTGCGCCCCGGCGTGCCGGTGCTCTCCCTGGGCACCTCCGGCACCGTCTTCGCCGTCACCCGTGGCCGCCCCGCCGACCCCACCGGCACGGTCGCCGGGTTCGCCGACGCCGGACGGGACTGGCTGCCGCTCGCCTGCACCCTCAACTGCACGCTCGCGGTCGACCGGTTCGCCGCCCTGCTGGGCCTGGAACGCGACGCGGTGGAGGCCGGCGGCACCGCGGTCGTCCTGCCCTTCCTCGACGGCGAACGCACCCCCAACCTCCCGCACGCCTCCGGCCTGGTGCACGGACTGCGGCACGACACCACCGCCGGCCAGCTCCTCCAGTCCGCCTACGACGGCGCCGTGCACACCCTGCTCACCGCCCTCGACGACGTCCTGCGGCACGGCGGGGAGAGCGCCGCGCCCGGCACCGAACTGCTGCTCATCGGCGGCGGGGCGCGGGGCGCCGCCTGGCGGCGGACCGTGCGGCGGCTGTCCGGGCGCCCGGTGCGGCTGCCGCGCGGCGGCGAGTTCGTCGCCCTCGGCGCCGCCGCCCAGGCCGCCGGTCTGCTCACCGGCGAACCGCCCTACGACGTCGCCCGCCGCTGGGGCACCGCCGACGGCCCCCTGCTGGACCCGCTGCCGTGCGACGGGGCCACGGCCGACCGGATCGCCGCTACCCTCACCCGCGCCGCCGCCCTCCAGACCCGCCCCGCCGGATGACCCGCGTGTCCGGCGACCGTCCGCAGTCCGCCGGCCCGGCCGGCCTCGCGACGGGCGGGCGGCCCGCCGCCTCCCAGGCCGGCATGCGCCGGCAGAACCTCGCCCTCGTCATGACCGCCGTCTGCGACGCGGCCCCGCTCTCCCGCGCCGGGGTCGCCGCCCGCACCGGCCTGACCCGGGCCGCCGTCTCCAGCCTGGTCGAGGAGCTGATGGCCGCCGGGCTGGTCACCGAACGCGGCCCGGCGCCCAGCGGCCGTCCCGGGCGGCCCGGTCACGCCCTGGCGCCCGACCCGGCGGGACCGGCCGGGCTGGGCCTGGAGGCCGGCGTCGGCCACCTCGCCGCCTGCCTGGTCGACCTCGCCGGCACCGTGCGGGCCTGCGCCCGCGCCGAAGTGCCCCGCACGGACCGCGAACCCGCCGACGTGCTGGCCGGACTCGCCGCCATGGCCCGGCGGTTGATCGCCGCCCACCCGGCCCCGGTGGCCGGCGCGGTGCTCGCCGTCCCCGGTCTGGTCACCCCGGACGGCACCGTCGCGCACGCCCCCAACCTCGGCTGGCGGCGGGTCCCCGCGGCCGCCCTGCTCGGCGCCGCGCTGCCCGGCCTGCCGCTCACCGCCGACAACGAGGCCAACCTCGGTGCCGGGGCGGAACGCTGGCTGGGCACCGGCGCCACCGACGCCGTGCACGTCTCCGCCGGGGCCGGGATCGGTGCCGCGCTGCTGGTCGGCGGCCGGCTGTTCCGCGGTGCCCGGGGGTTCGCCGGCGAACTCGGCCACGTCCCGGTCCGGCCCGGCGGCGACCGCTGCGCGTGCGGGGCCCGCGGCTGCCTGGAGGTCTACGCCGGGCTCGCCGCTCTCTCCCGCGCCGCCGGGCTGCCGTCCGGCACCGGGGACCCGGTGGCCGTGCTGGCCGTGCGCGCCGCGGCCGGCGACCCCGCAACGCTGAAGGCCCTGGCCCGGGCCGGCGCCGCCCTGGGCACCGCGCTGGCCGGCGCGGTCTGCCTGCTCGACCCGGCCGCCGTCGTGCTCGGCGGCGCCTACGCGGAACTCGGCCCCTGGCTGCTGCCGGGCGTGCGCCGCGAACTGGCCGCCCGCGTCACCGTCCGCCCCTGGGACCCCGCCGCCCTGACCGTCTCCCCGCTCGGCCGCCGCGGCCCGGTGCTGGGGGCGGCGATGCGCACCGTGCGCGCGCTGATCGAGGACCCCGCCGCCCGGACCGGCCACGGCGCGCGACCGGACGCGGACCCGGTGTGCCCCCCGCCGCCGGCGGATCGCCGGCGGCGGCACCGTTGAACCGGACCGAACGGGGTAGGGGAAGAAGAGGGAACCACCCAAAACGGTACGAGGTGACTGCCATGCTCCTGCTGGGACTGCTGCTCGTCGCGGCGACGGGTGCCTTCACCGGTCTGCTGATCGCCGGCAACTCCGGGGGCGGCCCGGACTACACCGTCTCCGTGCTCGGCAACTCCATCGCCACGCTCAACTCGCTGGAGATCTTCCTGTCCGGCATCGCCCTGGCGCTGCTGTTCGGCCTGGGGCTGGCGATGCTCAGCGGCTCCGGCCGGCGGCACACCCGGCGGCGTGCGGAACTGCGCTCCGCCCGCCGCCAGGCCCGGGACGCCCGGGAGGAACGCGACCAGCTGGCCTCGCGGATGACCGGGGAGAGCTACGCCGATCCCGCCACCGACCCGGTGATGGCCGAGGACCCGGCGGCCGCCGGGGAGCGCGACGGCACGCGCCGCCGGCCCGGACGGCACCTGTTCGGTCACTGACCCCCCGCCCGCGCGCCCCCGTCCCCGGCCCGACCGCCGGGTGGCGGGGGTGTCCGCGCGTCACATCGCCGGGTGGGCCGGGCGGTGGGTGGTGTTCTCGATGTCGTCGGCGGCCTTGGACAGCAGCAGGCGGGCCAGTTCGTTGAGGGCCCGGGCGGCGGCCAGTTCCTCGCCCACCCGGTTCTGCACCGGGTCGTGCGGGTGGCGGCGGGCCCGGCCCTCGCCGCGCAGCCAGGTCTCGTCGGGCAGCCGCAGGGACGCCGTGGTGCGCGTCTCCTTGTCGCCGTCCTCACGGATGTCCAGGTCGATGTGCCACGTCAGCAGCGTCCGCACCGCGATCACCTTCCTCGCCTCCCCTCCAGGGTGCACCCGCCGGGCACCGCGCACCATCGGGCACCCGACCGCTCCGCCCGCCGGACGCGCCCGGCCCCCGGCGCCAACAGGGGCGCCGGGGGCCGGGGTTGAACGGGGAGCGGTCAGCCGGTGAAGGCGGCCGTGCCGTTCGGGGTGCCGAGGCCGGTCGGGCCGTCGTAGCCGGAGCCGGCGGTGCACTCGTAGTCCGAGCAGTTACCGTTGGAGCCGGAGGTGACGTCGTTCAGCGCGCCGGTGTCGGCGTAGGGGAACGACGCCGGGTTGCTGCCCGCGGACGGGGAGCCGGCCAGCGCGTAGACCGAGGCGATGATCGGCGAGGAGGCGCTGGTGCCGCCGTAGACGTTCCAGCCGCTGGCGCCGTAGGTGTCGTAGACCGCGACACCGGTGTTCGGGTCGGCGACCGCGGAGACGTCCGCGACGCTGCGGCCCGAGCAGTCACCGTCGGTCTGCCAGGACGGCTTGGGCTCCACCGAGGAGCAGCCGGAGCCGGTGCCCTCGCCGCCGGACGAGCTGCCCCACACGCTCTCGCTCCAGCCGCGGGCGGAACCGTCCTGGGTCAGCGAGGTGCCGCCGACCGCGGTCACGCCGGGGGACGCCGCCGGGTACTCGACGCCGTAGCCGCTGTCACCGGCGGAAGCGGTGATGACGGTGCCGGGGTGGTTGAAGTACTGGCTGTCGGCCGAGGTGTCCGAGGAGTCCTCGTCGCCGCCGTAGCTGTTGGAGACGTAGCCGGCGCCCAGCGAGACCGCCTCGTTGACCGACGCGCCCAGGTTGTCCATGGAGGCGCTGGTGGCCTCGACCAGGATGATGTGGGCGTTCGGCGCGATGGCGGAGACCATGTCGAGGTCGAGCGAGATCTCGCCGGCCCAGCCGCTGTCCGCGGTCGGGTAGTTGGTGCTGCCGTCCTGGGCGACCTTGCTGAAGCAGCCGGCGTCGCAGGCGGGCAGGCCGTACTGGGCGCGGTAGGCGTCCATGTCGGCCTGGGCGTTCGGGTCGTCCTGCGCGTCGACGATGGCTATCGTCTGGCCGGCGCCGCCGCCCGAGGGCAGGTTGTAGGCGCTGGTCAGGTCCGAGGGGCCGTAGCCGTCGGGGGTGGCGTTCGGGGAGAGTGCCATGTGCTGCGCGACGTTGGTGCGCACCAGGGCGTCACAGGCGGCGAAGCCGGGCTCGGCGACCGAGCAGGAGCGCTTGAAGTCGGCCTTGTGCGGACCGGTGGCGACGGCGCCGGCGCTGCCCGCGGTGGCGAGGCCGGTGCTGATCAGCGCTGCTGCTGCGACGACGGCACCGGCGGTGCGCTGGAGTCTGCGGCGTGCGGGGGTGTTCACAGAACTGCCCTCCCAGTGGGGGTTGGGGATCGCGGCCGTCGTGTGGGGTGACGGATCGCGGTCCCGGGAGTCGACAAGGGTGGAGCGATGTGGTGCAGGTGACGCAGACATGACAACCTCAACGGCCAGAACGCGCCACCGGGTTGCCACCCTGCTCAGTGGTGTCTGGTCGTGAACGTAGCCCAACGTGCCCGGGGTCACAAGAGATCGACCGCCCCGATGCGCCCGGGAAAGCGGATCATAATGTGGCAAAAGAGGTGCGGGAACCGGCAATTGACCGGCAGCCGTTGCCGCCGCGCACAACCGCCCGCCCGCCGCTGCCGGTTGGGCAGGAGGCGGACGGGCGGTGTGGCGGTGGCCGGTGTGCGGTCAGCCGCGGGGCAGTACCTCGGGCAGCACGGTGGTCAGTCCACGCCAGTCGCAGGAGACGAAACTGGCGTGGTCGGTGGCGAGTTGGGCCACCCGGGCCTGGGCGGCCGCCGCGGTGGGCGCGGTGTCGTCCAGGGCGGGGGAGACGTTCTGCGCGTCGGTCATCACCAGCAGGTAGTGGTTCGTGTCGTACCACGCGGTGCTGATGCCGCCGGTGTACGTGGCCGCGTCGCCGTCGAAGACCACGAACCACGGGCGGATGGAGGCGTCGGTGTACCGGGTGCGCGGATCACCGGAGGCGGCGCCCAGCACGCTGGGGAAGATCTGCGCCTTGGAGGTCTGCCCGGCCGCCGCCAGCCCCTTGAGGTAGCTGGCGTACTCCACGTCGGTCCACAGGGTGTCGAACGGGTTGCTCTGTTCGACGGTGCCGGGGATGACCTCGAAGAGCACCTTGCCGGCCAGGGCGGAACGCGTCGGCCAGTTGCCCGCCTTCGCCGCGGCGTCCAGCGTCGGGTAGCTGCCGCCGCCGGACCTGGCCAGCAGGTCGGACGGCTTGTAGACCGCCGAGCCCATGTGCTGGGAGATCAGCGCGTCGAGCGCGGCCGGGCCCATGCCGTCGGTCTGGTCGAAGCCCTCCTTCAGCTCCAGCTTGATCAGCAGCGGACCGTGCCCGGGGTGCGCCCCCAGCCACACCCGCACGTCGTCCAGGCAGTCGCCGAGGTCCTTGTTGGCGCCCCCGCCGTACAGCTGCGAGGCGCTGGTGGCGGCCACGCAGTTGTTGTCGTTGCCCAGCGGGTTGGAGTGGCTGACCTTCCACTCGTTCGTGACGATGTCGACCCAGCTGTCCAGCTCGATCATCGAGGCGCCGTTGTCGAGGGCGTCGGCCAGGTACGGATAGGCGTCGCGGTCGTAGGTGTTGTGGATGCCGACCGTGGTCGCCGACGCCAGTGAGGTGTCGCCGGTGCCGGCCGCCGACGCGGAGCCGAGCGGCAGCAGCGCGGCGGCGCAGGCCAGGGCGCCCGCGGCGAGCGGGACGAGGAGTCTTCGCAGAGAGGATGCGGCCATGCCGGTGCCCTTCGTGTGGGGGACGGACCCGGCAGCGTATTCCTATGGTCATGGCCATGACAGGTATTTCGGGTGAACGCCGAACGGCCTGCGCACCCCGCGTCACCACCGCCTGCGGCGAACGGCGTAGCCGGCGTCCGCCCCCGGCGGGGGACGGGCGCGCGCGGACGGCGGCGGGACCCGGCGACCCGTGGACCGGGCGCCACCGCCGCCTCGCCCGACGCCGCGCCGCCGGGCACGCCGCGCCGCCGGGCACGCCGCGCCGCCGGGCACGCCGCGCCGCCGGGCACGCCGCGCCGCCGGGCACGCCGCGCCGCCGGGCACGCCGCGCCGCCGGGCACGCCGCGCCGCCGGGCACGCCCGCGCCGTCCGCCCGGACCCCGCCCGGAACCGCGCCGCAGCCGGCGTCCACCCCCGCACGGCCCGGGACCCCCACCCACGCACGCCGCCCGGCTCACGCCCGGCTATGCCGCATCTCGCGGATCTCCATACCGGGTCTCTATGCTGGTCGCATGATGGACCTGCGCCACCTGCGCGTTCTGCGGGCCATCGCGCGGGAGGGCTCGCTCGCCGCGGCCGCTCGCGCCCTGCACTACAGCCAGCCCACGATCACCCACCACCTGGCCGCCCTGGAGGCGCACTTCGGTGCGCACCTGGTGCGGCGCGGCGCGCGCGGGGCCACGCTCACCGAGGTGGGCGAGGCCCTGCTGCCGCACGCCGACGCGGTGCTGCGCCGGCTGGCCGCGGCCGAGAAGGAGGTGCGCGACCTCGTGGAGCGCGGAGCCTCCACGCTGCGGGTCGGCACCTTCCCCACCGCCGGCGCGCTCCTGCTGCCCCCCGCGGTCAAGTCACTGCACGCCCACGGCGTCGAACTCCACCTGACCGAGGGGGAGCTGCCCGCGCTGCTGGACGGGCTGCGGTCGCGCGAGCTGCACCTGGCGCTGGTCTTCTCGCAGCCCGGCGACCGGCTCGACCTCGACGACGACATCGACGTCCACCCCTTGCTGGACGACCCGCTGCTGCTCGCGCTGCCCGCCGAGCACCCCTGCGCCCGGCTGGAGAAGGTGCCGCTGACCGCGCTGCGCGGCGAGGCGTGGATCGTCGGCACCACCGACTGGGACCCCTGTGACCGCCTGCTGACCTGGGCCTGCCACCGGGCCGGCTTCGAACCCGTGCACGCGCTGCGCACCGACGACTACGGCGTCATCCAAGGGTTCGTCGCGGCCGGCGCGGGCGTCGCCCTGGTGCCCCGGCTGGCCCTCGGCACCCCGCGCGAGGACATCGCCGTCCGCCCGCTCGACGGACCCCCGCTGGCCCGGCAGATCGCCGTCGCCATGCTGCGCACCACCACCGCCGGCAGCGCCCGTGACCTGGTGGCCGCCCTGCGTGACCAGGCCGCCCGCATCCGCGTCGCCTGGTCCGCCTGAGCCCGGCCCCACGCCGTCCCCCGGCCCACGGACCTGGGGACGACCCCCACCCCCACCCCGTCTCCGTCCCCCGCCTCACTCCCGCGCTTCCCCCGGCGGGACCGAGACCGGGGCGCGGGTGACGGCGACCATCGCCAGGTCGTCGGCCTGCGCGCCCCCGGTGTGCCGGTCCACGTCGGCCAGCAGCCCGTCGAGCAGGTCGTCGGGACCGCCGAACCCCCGGCCGGTGAGGGCCGCGACCGGATCGTAGAAGCGGCCGCCGCGGTCGCGGGCCTCGGTCAGGCCGTCGGTGTGCAGCAGCAGCGTCGCACCGCACGGGAACGGCACCGAGTCGGCGGCGTTGCGCGGCGGCAGCAGCGACTCCATGCCCAGCGGCACCGCCGTCTCGGCCGACCGCACCGGCAGGACCGAGCCGTCGGGGGAGAGCAGCAGCGGCAGCGGGTGCCCCCGGTTGACCACCCGCACCCGCGAACCGTCGGGCGGCACCTCCGCCAGCACCGCCGTGGTGAACCCCTCGAACTGGTCCAGGGAAGCGCGCCGCAGCCCCTCGCGCTCCACCGCCCGCTCCACCCGGGCGGTCACCCCGGTCAGCGTCTCCTCCTGCTCCGCCGCCTCCCGGAACGCCCCCAGCACCACCGCCACCGCCTCGATCGCGCCCAGCCCCTTGCCGCGCACGTCGCCGACGATGCACCGCAGCCCGAACGAGGTGTCCTGCACCGCGTACAGGTCACCGCCCAGCTGGGCGTCCGCCTGCGCCGCCTCGTAGCGGGCCGCCACGTCCAGCGAACCGATCCGGCCCGGCGGCTGCGGCAGCACCGCCCGCTGCACCGCGAGCGCCACCCCGCGCACCGACTGCAGACGCAGGTCGGTGCGTTGCAGCAGCCGGTTGACCAGCACCGCCAGCCCCGAGACCGTGGCGATGGTGATGACCTCCGTCTGCCCACCGCTCTTCGCCAGCTCGTCGTAGCGCAGGTTGATCAGCAGGTCCGCCAGGCACGCCACCAGTCCCGTGGTGACCGTGGCGCGCAGCGAGAGCAGCGTGGCGGCCACCATGGGCGCCGCCGAGTAGAACGGGGCCGCGCTCAGGTCGGGCGGGGTGAACCAGTCGAGGACCGCCCCGAACGCCAGGAGCAGGGCCGGCAGCACGCGCAGGGCCCGCGGCCCGGTCCGGACACCGGACGCGCCCCGCCTCCCTGCTCGCTCCACGCCTCACCCCTGCCGTCTCGGTCCTTCCTCCAGGGTCGCTCGCCCGGCCCCGGAACGGCCGCCCCCGCCCGCCGGCCCGGTGCCGGCGGGCGCTCACCGCCCCGGCGGCGGGGCCAGCACGTCCGCCAGGTCGTAGCGCACCGGCTCCTCCAACTGCTGGTACGTGCAGCCCTGCGGCTCCCGCTCCGGGCGCCACCGGCGGAACCGCGCGGTGTGCCGGAAGCGGTCCCCCTGCATGTGGTCGTAGGCCACCTCCAGCACCCGCTCGGGCCGCAGCGGCACCCACGAGAGGTCCTTCTTCGCGCTCCACCGGCTCGGCGCGCCCGGCATCCGTCCCCGCTCGTGCGCCTCGGCGTCCGCCCACGCCTGCCACGGGTGCCCCTCGGCCGACGGCATCCGCAACGGCTCCAGCTCGCCCACCAGCTCCTCGCGCCGCCGCATCGGGAACGAGGCGCTCACCCCGACGTGCTGCAACCGCCCCCGCGCGTCGAACAGCCCCAGCAGCAGCGATCCGACCACCGGTCCGCTCTTGTGCCAGCGGAAACCGGCGAGCACGCAGTCAGCGGTCCGCTCGTGCTTGACCTTCACCATCAGCCGCTCGTCCGGCCGGTAGGGCAGGCCGGGCGGCTTGGCGACGATCCCGTCCAGCCCCGCGCCCTCGTAAGCCTCGAACCACTCGCGCGCCACGGCCTCGTCGGTCGTCGCCGGCGCCACATGCACCGGCGCCCGCACCCCGGCCAGCGCCGAGACCAGCCGCTCCCGCCGCTCCCGCTGCGGGACCTCCATCAGCGACTCGTCACCCAGCGCCAGCAGGTCGAACGCCACGAACGCCCCCGGGGTGCGCTCCGCCAGCATCCGCACCCGGGACTCCGCCGGGTGGATGCGTTCCAGCAGCGCGTCGAAGTCCAGCCTGCCCTCCCTTGCGATGACGATCTCGCCGTCCACCACGCACCGCCGGGGCAGCTCCCGCAGCAGGGCGGCGGCCACCTCGGGGAAGTACCGGGTCAGCGGGCGGGCGGAGCGGCTGCCGATCTCGATCTCGTCGCCGTCACGGTGCACGATCGCCCGGAAACCGTCCCACTTGGCCTCGTACAGCATCCCCGGCGGGATCCGCGCGGCGGGCTTGGCCAGCATGGGCTTGAGCGGCGGCATGACCGGAAGGTCCATGCACCCGATTGTGCGTCCCGCGCTCCCGCGCCGCCCGCCGGCAGGCGTGCCGCCCCGCCCCGGCCTACCGTGGGACGCATGGGCGAGGCGACCGAGCTGACCGTCGGGGAGCGCACCGTGCGGCTGTCCAACCCCGGCAAGGTGTACTTCCCGGAACGCGGGCTGACCAAGCTCGACGTCGCCCGCTACTACCTCACGGTCGGCGACGGCATCACCCGCGCCCTGCGCGACCGTCCCACCACGCTGGAGCGGTACCCCGACGGCGTGGGCGGCGAATCGTTCTTCCAGAAGCGTGCGCCGAAGAACACCCCCGACTGGATCCCCACCGGCCGCATCTCCTTCCCCAGCGGCCGCTTCGCCGACGAGATCTGCCCCACCGAGCCGGCCGCCGTGCTCTGGGCCGCCAACCTCGGCTGCCTCACGTTCCACCCCTGGCCGGTGCGGCGCGCCGACGTCGACCACCCCGACGAACTGCGCATCGACCTCGACCCGCAGCCCGGCACCGACTACGAGGACGCGGTGCGCGCCGCCCTCGAACTGCGCGAGGTGCTCGACGGGCTGGGCCTGCGCGGCTGGCCCAAGACCTCCGGCGGACGCGGCCTGCACGTCTTCGTGCCCATCGAGCCGCGCTGGACGTTCACGCAGGTGCGCCGCTCCGCCATCGCCGTCGCCCGTGAACTGGAACGGCGGATGCCGCGGCAGGTCACCACCAAGTGGTGGAAGGAGGAGCGCGGCGAGAAGATCTTCGTCGACTACAACCAGACCGCCCGTGACCGCACCATCGCCTCCGCCTACTCCGTGCGCCCCCGCCCGCACGCCCCGGTCTCCGCGCCGCTGCGCTGGAGCGAGGTGCCCGACGCCCACCCCGGCGACTTCGACCTGGTCAGCATGCCCGCCCGCTACCAGGAGCACGGCGACGTGCACGCCGACATGGACCGGAACGCGTTCCGCCTGGAGGCCGCGCTGGAGCTGGCGGCGCGCGACGAGAGCGAACACGGCCTGGGCGACCTGCCGTACCCGCCGGACCACCCGAAGATGGCCGGCGAGCCCAAACGCGTCCAGCCCAGCCGGGCCAAACGCTGAGCCCGGTGGGAGCCCGCGGAGACCGGCCGTGAACGCGCCGTCCGCCACCCCGCGCGACCGGGCCGGGGCAGCGCGCCGCCCGCGGCCGGGCGTCGCCGGAGCGCCGGTGCTGCCGCCCCGGGCCCGGCTGCTGGTGCTGACCGCCTACCTGCTGATCGCCGCCGCGGTGGTCGTCGACCTGGTCACCGGACCGGGATCCACCGTCTCCCCGCTGCTGGCCGCCGTGCCGGTACTCGCCGGCGTCGGCACCCGGCGCGCGGCGGTCCCGCTGGCGGCCGGCGCCGTCGCCGTCGGGCTGGTCGGCGCGCTGTCCGCGCTCAACCCGCACGTCCCGGCGACCCTGCACCTGACCGCGGGGGCCACCGTGCTGGCCGTCACCCTCATCAGCGCCTCCACCGTGGTGCTGGTCGCGGCCAGGGAGCGCGAACTGGCCGGGGTGCGCGACGTGGCCGAGGCCGCCCAGCGCGCCCTGCTGCGCCCGGTGCCGCCGGTGGTCGGCCCGCTGCGGGTCGCGGTGCGCTACGTGGCGGCCGCCGCCGAGGCCCGGGTCGGCGGCGATCTGTACGAGGTGGTCGACACCCCGTTCGGCGTGCGGCTGCTGCTCGGCGACGTGCGCGGCAAGGGGCTGACGGCGGTGGAGACCGTCGCCGACGTGCTGGGCGTCTTCCGGGAGGCGGCCCGCACCGAGCCGGACCTGCCGGCCGTCGCGGTCCGGCTCGACCGGGCGCTCGCCCGGCGTCCCGGCGACGCGGCCACCGCGGACTTCGTCACCGCGCTCCTGGTCGGCGTCCCCGAAGCCGGTGACCGCGCCGACCTGGTGAACTGCGGTCATCCGCCCCCCGTCCTGCTGCACGGCGGCCGGGCGGTTCCGGTCACCCCGCCCTACCACGCGCCGCCGCTGGCGCTGCTGGGCCTGACCGGCGGCGGCTACCCGGTGGGCACCGTGCCGCTGACGGCCGGCGACGCCCTGCTGCTCTACACCGACGGTGTCTCGGAGGCCCGCGACCGGGCCGGCCGCTTCTACCCGCTGGCCGACCGGCTCCCGGCACTGTCCGCCGCCACCCCCGACCGGCTGCTCGACGCCCTGCTCGCCGACGTGCGCCGCCACACCGGCGGCGGCTTCGATGACGACGTCGCGGTCCTGGCCCTGCGCCGCACGCCCTGACCGCGCCGGGCCGGGCCGGGGGACCCGCCGGCCGGCCTCGCAGGTCCGGTCCGCGACCCGCCCGGCCGCCCGACACGCCGGACCGGAGGCACACCCGAGCCCCGACACGCCCGGCCCCCGGACGCGCCGGAACCCGGCCGGTGGGTGACCGGCCGGGCTCCAGGAGGTGCGGGGGCGACGCGCGGGGCCCGCCGTTCCCGTGCGGGGGTCAGTGACCGCCCGCGTCGACGACCTCGACCCGCTCGATGTTCTGCTCGATCTCCTCGGCCTTCACCGCGACCGCGCCGGCCCAGAAGTAGACGCCAAGGGAGAAGACCGCGATGACGGCCAGGTCCCACCACAGCGGCAGGTTGCCCTCGCCACCGAAGCCGCCCTGCCACGAGATGACGCCCATGCCGATGAGGTAGACCGGCAGCCACTGCGCGGCCCGCCAGTCCATCTTCGGCGCGTTCGGCAGGTTCTTGGCGTTGGCGTACCAGGCGTAGCTGCCGAGCAGCACGTAGCCGATGATGATCGCCACGGCCAGCTTCTGCAGGATCTCCCAGCCGGACCAGTACACGATGAAGCTGGCGACCACGAAGGACGTCGGGGCGATCCAGCTGCCGCCCGGCAGGCGGTACGGGCGCTCCATGTTCGGCAGGCGGTTGCGGAAGACGCCGAACGCCAGCGGGGCGCCGGCGTACATCAGCACGCTCGCCGAGGTGATGAAGCCGACCAGCTCCTGCCAGCTGGGGAACGGCAGGAAGCAGATGATGCCGATGACGAACGAGAAGATCAGGCCGAACCACGGCACGCCCTGCCCGTTGGTGCGCTCGAAGAGCTTCGGCGCGTAGCCGTTCTTCGACAGACCGTAGGAGACGCGGGAGGTGGAGGTGACGTAGATCAGGCCGGTGCCGCCGGGGGAGACGACCGCGTCCAGGTAGAGCACCCAGCCCAGCCAGCCCAGGCCGACCAGGGTGGCCAGACCCGCCCACGGGCCGTCGATGCCGATGTAGTTGAGCTTCGCCCAGCCGTGCATGAACGCGGCGTGCGGCAGGGCGCCGATGAAGACGACCTGCAGCAGCAGGTAGATGACCGCGCCGATGGCCACCGAACCGATGGTGGCGCGCGGCAGGTCACGCTTGGGGTTCTTGCTCTCACCGGCGAGCTGGATGGCCTGCTCGAAGCCCAGCAGCGCGAAGATGATGCCGGAGCTGCTGATCGCGCCGAGCACGCCCTTGGCGCCGAACGGTGCGAAGCCGCCGCCGGCGCTGAAGTTGCCGCCGTGGAAGTGGGTGAGCGCCATGACGAAGATCGTCACCAGCGGGATCAGGATCTTCCACCAGGTCGCGGCGCTGTTGGTGTGCGCCAGGACCCGGACACCGAGGAAGTTGACCGCCACGAAGACGGCCATCAGCACGATGGCCACCACCAGGCCGGTGACGGTCAGCGTGGAGTTGCCGTCCGCGTGCTGCTTCATCAGGTGCGCGGCGAACTTCCAGTGACCGGCGTAGCCGATCATCGCCTCGACCTCGATCGGGGCGACGGTCGCGGCCTGCAGCCAGGAGAACCAGCCGAAGGACATGCCCGCCAGGCCGCCGAAGGCGTAGTGCGGGTAGCGGGCGGTACCGCCGGCCACCGGGAACATGCCACCGAGTTCGGCGTGCACGAGCGCCAGCAGCGTGACGGCCACCGCGCCGATGACCCAGGAGATGATGGCCGCGGGACCGGCGACGACGACGGCCTTCTCGGCTCCGTACAGCCATCCCGAACCGATGATGGAGCCGACGGAGGCCCACATCAGACCGATCAGTCCGACATCCCGACGCAGCGAGCTGGAATCTCTTCCGGTGTCGGGGGCGAACTTGTCAACGCTAACCATGAGGGGCCTCTCGAATGAGGACTGAGCTTTGAAAGTTGCCCCAGATTAGGGAGTACGGCTTGCTGTGCAAAGAGTCGTTGTCTGAATAGTTACCTGACAGCCGTTCATTCTCCTGCCGGAAGCCGCCATCCGGGTGGTACCCCGCCGGAGCGGGGTGATCTGGGCGTTTGTGCAGGTAGGACCGGGGGTGCGTGGTCCGTCCCCGATCCAATCGTCTATTCTTTGACTCATCCTTGATGCGTCGTTGAATGACCCTTGAGGTATTTGAGGGCCCGCTGAGGCGGGGACGGCGGGCAATTCACAGGCGGGCGCGCTGCTGCCAGTCGGCGAATTGGTCCAGCGGGTCGCCCGCCAGCCCCCAGGGCCAGGGGGTCACCAGTCCGCCGATCGCGGCGAAGACCGGGGCCGCCTCCGCCGCGCGATTGGCCCGGACCAGGGCGTATGCCAGCAGGTTCAGGTCCGCCCGGGCCGCCGCGTGCCGCAGGTGTCCCGGCTCCGGCCAGCTCGCCACCGCCTCGTCCAGCACCGCCGCGGCCCGCGGCTGGGTCCACTGCCCGCCGGCCATCAGGCCCGTCAGGCCGCCGGTGGACAGGGTGCGCTCGTGCCGTTCCACCAGGGCGATCAGCTCGATGCCGGCGGTGGGCGCGTCCGGGGGCACCGCGGCGCGCATGGAGTCGACGAAGTCCAGCACCTGCCCGGGGGAGCCGCACTCCTCGGGGGAGAGGTAGCCCAGCATCTGGAGGTGGGCCTCCCGGCTCCAGGCGTCCCGCGCGGTGGCCTCCCGCCAGACCGGCAGCACTTCCGCCAGGGGCCGGCGCAGCAGCCGCAGCACGCCCAGCACGGTGATCCACGGCGCCGGGTCGGCCGGGACGAGGTCGGCCGCCCGATAGCACAGGTCCACCAGCTCCTGCGGGTCCGCCAGCTCCCCGGAGCGCCGCCCCCGGTACAGCTCGCCCCAGGCGTGCAGGACCAGCGGGTCGGCCGACCGGGGGCGGCGGCGCTCCCAGCCGGTGATCGTGGCGGAGTCAGCCAGCGGCGCCAGGACCGCCAGCCGGAACATCCGGCGGTCCCAGTCGTCGCCGGGGCCGGTCATCGCCTGCTCCACCTGGTCGAGCCGGATACCCGCCATGCCCGGGGTGGCCGCGGTGAGCAACTGTTTGCGCACCCGGCCCAGCACGACGTCGTCCAGTTCGGGGGCCAGGCGCGGTGCCCCCCGGCGTGGTCCAAATATCGCCATGACCCGGGAGCTTAGGCAGCCGCACGGCGGGCGCACAGGGCTGATCACGATCGTTATCCGGGCGATGCCCTCCGGCACCGGCTTTTCCGGTCGCTTCACCGCACCATGACCGGAGGTTTACCTTCCGGTTGTGGACTCCGCGCGCCGGGCGGATGCTTGACCTCGACCGGGCCCGCCGGCCGGCGAGTGGAGGCACCCATGAACGACACCCCGGGCGGGACCGCTCCGGCCACCGGGCCCGGCGGCGGTCGGCAGCGCACCGACAAGGGGCTCAAGGGCGGCGCGCTCGGCCTGCTCTCCAGCACCGTCATCGGCCTGGCCTCCACCGCGCCGGCCTACAGCCTGGCCGCCACCCTCGGGGTGATCGTGGCCGGCGTGGGCCTCCAGTCGCCGATCATCATCATCCTCGGCTTCGTGCCGATGTTCCTGACGGCCTACGCCTACAAGGAACTCAACAAGGACGACCCGGACTGCGGCACCACCTTCACCTGGGTCTCCCGTGCCTTCGGCCCGCGCACCGGCTGGATGGGCGGCTGGGGCCTGATCGCCGCCGACATCATCGTCATGGCCAACCTCGCCCAGGTCGCCGGGCAGTACGGCTTCCACCTCGTCGGCGCGGACGGCGTGGCCGACAGCACGCTGTGGACCACGGTGGCCGGCGTGGTGTGGATCGTCATCATGACGGCCATCTGCTACATCGGCATCGAGATCTCCGCCAACAGCCAGAAGGTCCTGCTGAGCATCGAGGTCGTCGTCCTGCTGCTGCTGGGCGTCGCCGCGCTGGTCAAGGCGTACTCCGCCGACGCCCCCGCGGTCTCACTGCCGGTGGCCGCGAGCTGGTTCGACCCGGGGGCGGTCGGCTCGGTCGACGCCCTCACCAAGGGCGTGCTGGCCGCCGTCTTCATCTACTGGGGCTGGGACACCGCGGTCTCGGTCAACGAGGAGACCACCGACGCCAGCCGGATCCCGGGCCGGGCGGCCGTGCTGTCCACCGTGCTGCTGCTGGTGATGTACCTGCTGGTGGCCACCGGCGCCCAGGCGTACGCCGGCGTCGGCGCCACCGGCATCGGGCTGAACAACCCCGACACCGCCGACGACGTGCTCTCCAACCTCGGGTCGGAGATCTTCGGCACCACCGGATTCGGGCTCTTCCTGGCGAAACTGCTGGTCTTCATGGTGCTGACCTCGGCCGCCGCCTCCACCCAGACCACCATCCTGCCGACCGCCCGCACCACGCTGTCCATGGCGGTCCACCGCGCGCTGCCCCGCCAGTTCGCCCGGGTCCACCACCGCTTCCTCACCCCCACCTGGTCCACCCTCGGCATGGGAGTGACCTCCATCGCCTTCTACGTGGTGATGACCCGGCTCAGCAGCAACCTGCTGGCCGACTCCATCGGCTCCATCGGTCTGATGATCGCCTTCTACTACGGGCTGACCGCCTTTGCCTGCGTCTGGTTCTACCGCCGGGTGCTGACGCGTTCGGCCCGCGACCTGTGGACCAAGGGCGTCATGCCCCTGCTCGGCGGACTCCTGCTGCTGTTCTTCTTCGTCGAGGCGTGCGTGATCTACGCCGAACCCGACTACGGCAGCACCTCCTGGACCCTGCCGTTCCCGCCGCACTGGCACCTGGGCGGCGTCTTCGTCATCGGCATCGGCGCGCTGATCCTCGGCGCCGTCCTGATGGTCGTCTACCGCTACGTCGCCCCGGCGTTCTTCCGCCGCCAGGTGATCGCGGTCACCGCCGCCGACCCGGCCACCCCGGACCCCGGACACCCGCGCAGGCCCCGGTCCCGGCACCGCCGGAGCTGACCGCGGGCGCTTCAGCCGCCCTCGGGGTCCAGCCGCGGCAGGATCCGCTCCAGCCACCGAGGCGTCCACCACGCGGCCCGGCCCAGCAGCGTCATCACCGCCGGCACCAGCAGCAGCCGCACCACGGTCGCGTCGATCAGCACGCTGACCGCCAGCCCCAGGCCCAGCATCTTGACCACGATGTCGTCACTCAGCAGGAACGCCGCGAAGACGCTCACCATGATCAGCGCCGCGCAGCCGATCACCCGCGCCGTCACCTCCAGCGCGTGCGCCACCGCGCCCCCCGCGTCCCCGTCCCGCAACCACCGCTCCCGCACCCGCGACAGCAGGAAGACCTCGTAGTCCATGCTCAGGCCGAAGACGATGGCGAACATCATCATCGGTACGTAACTCTCGATCGGCACCGTGCCGTTGACCCCCAGCTGCGGACCGCCCCAGCCCCACTGGAAGACCGCCACCACCACCCCGTACGAGGCGCCGATCGACAGCAGGTTGAGCACCGCCGCCTTCAGCGCCACCAGCGGACCGCGGAAGACCGCCAGCACGATCAGGAACGCCAGCGCCACCACCACGCCGATGATCAGCGGCAGCCGGGCGGAGACGATGTCGAGGAAGTCCACCTGGGCGGCGGTCGTACCGGTGGCGTACCCCCGCGCCGCGGTGCCGGCCACCGCCGCCGGGATCACGCTGTCCTTGAGGCGGCCCACCAGGTCCGTGGTGCCCGCGTCCTGCGGCGCCCCCGCCGGGACCACCGTGCCGACCAGCACGTCCCCGTCCCCGGCCGTCTTCGGCGCCGTCGCGCTCGCCGCCCCGGCCACCCCCGTGAACGCCTTCGCCGCCTGCGAGGCGAGCGCCGCACGGTCCGCCCCCGGCACGCCGCTCTGGTCGATCACCACCGTCAGCGGCCCGTTCGCCCCGGCACCGAATCCCTCGCTGATCAGGTCGAACGCCTTGCGGTCGGTGAACGAGGACGGATCGGCGCCGTCGTCGATGTGCCCCAGCCGCATCGACGGCAGCGGAACAGCCAGCACCAGCACCACCAGCACCCCCGCCGCCGCGAACCACCACGGCGCCCGCCGCACCCGGGCCGCGTACCGGTGCCAGCCGCCCTCACCGGCGCGCGAGGCCGGCTCCGCCACCGCAGCGCGCACCCGCAGCCGGTCCACCCCCCGCCCCAGCGCGCCCAGCAGCGCCGGCACGAGGGTCAGCGCGGTGGCCACCGCGGTCACCACCGTCACGCCCGCGGCCACCCCCAGCTTGCCGATGAAACTCACCCGGGAGACGTACAGCCCGGCCAGCGCCACCACCACCGTGCACCCCGACACCAGCACCGCGCGCCCGCTGGTGGCCACCGCACGCCCCGCCGAGGCGACCGGGTCGTCACCGTCGATGACGTGCTGGCGGTGCCGCGTCGTCAGGAACAGCGCGTAGTCGATGCCGACGCCCAGCCCGATCATCGTCGCCAGCGTCGGCGAAACGCTCGCGAAGGTGAACGCCGCGGCCAGCAGCCCCAGCAGGGCCAGCCCCAGCACCACGCCGACCAGCGCGGTCAGCAGCGGCAGCACGGCGGCGGCCACGCTGCCGAACGCGGCGAGCAGCACCAGCACCGCGACGCCGAAACCGATCGCCTCGCTGGTGCGGTCCGTGCCGCCGGGCCGGGCCAGCTCCCCCAGCGGACCGCCGTACTCCACCTGGAGCCCGGCCCGCCGCAGCGGCGCGGTGGCGCTGTCCACACCGGTCAGGTAACCGGAACCCAGCGACGAGGGGTTGGTGTCGAACCGCACCGTGATGTAACCGATCCGCCCGTCCTTCGACAGCGCACCCGTCGGCGCCGAGGACCCCGGCGGTGGCAGCGGGCCGACCGCCGTGATGACGTGCGGCAGCGACTCCAGGGCGGTCACCGCCTGGCCCACCGGGCCGGACCGCGTGGTCAGCGGGGCGTCCGGGTCGCGCAGCACCACGGTGCCCGACAGCCCGCCCGCCTTCGGGTCGTGCGCCCGCAGCACGTCCAGGCCGGTCTGCGAAGGGGTGTCGGGCAGCTGGTAGTCGTCGGCGTAGCTGCCGCCGAACGCCGAGTCCAGCACGTGCGCCGCCGCCAGCGCCACGATCCACAGCAGCACCACGACCACCCAGTGCCGCGCGCACCAGCGGCCCAGCCGCTCCAGCGGTCCCGGGCGCGCTGCCCGCCGGTCCCCCTCGGCCATGACGCCTCCCGCCGCGCAGCCGCCCGGCACGACCGTTCGCACCGGACGCGCCATCCCTACCGTGCGGGCCCCGCGTTCACACCTGGCCGGTCAGCCCAGCCGGTGCAGCGCCACCTCGTCGAGCACGCCGCCGGTCGCCCGCGCGGTGAGGTAGGTGCGGTGCGGCATACGGCGCCGGTCGGTGGGGGAGCCGGGGTTCAGCAGCCGCAGGCCACCGGGGGCCACCGAGTCCCAGGGGATGTGGGAGTGGCCGAAGACCAGCACGTCCAGATCGGGGAAACGCCGGGCGCAGCGCCCCTCGCGGCCGCGCGCGTCGCCGGTCTCGTGGACGACGCCGAAGCGCAGCCCGCCCAGTTCCGCCCGGGCCACCTCGGGCAGCCGGGCGCGCAGCGCGGGGCCGTCGTTGTTGCCGTGACAGGCGATCAGCCGCCGGGAGCGCTCCAGCAGCAGGTCCAGGGTCGCCACGTCCACCCAGTCGCCGGCGTGCAGCACCGCGTCCGCCGCGTCGATCGCGGCCAGCAGCGGTGCGGGCAGCCGGGCGGCGCGGCGCGGCAGATGGGTGTCGGAGGTGATGACCAGGCGCATCCCGCCGAGGCTACCCGCGCGGCCGGCCGCGGGGGGCCGGCCGCGCGGGTGGTCTCACGCCGCGCCGGGCACGTGCAGGGCGGCCAGCAGCATCGGCAGCGAACGGTGCAGTTCGCGCTGCCAGTACGGCCAGGAGTGGGTGCCGGCCCCGTAGAAGTCGGTGGTCAGCCGGCGGTCGCCGAGCGCCGTCAGCCGGCCGGCCAGGTGCTGGTTCTCCGCCAGGAACAGCGTCTCGTACGCACTGGTGGCGCCCGGCGTGTCGTAGGGCCCGGCGGTGCCGTCACCGCAGGAGAGGAAGACCGGGACGCCGGTCAGCAGCGGCGCCAGCGTGGTGGGGTCGTGCGCCGCCCACACCGCCCGGTCGGTCACCGGGTCGCCCCACAGCGCGGTGGGGTCCGGCACGTGGGAGGCCGCGATGGACTCCACGTTGGCCGGGCCGCCGGCGGTCTCCAGCGGGTCGGCGACGCCGCTGTAGGCGGCGGCGGCCCGGAAGAGGCCCGGGTGCCGCGCGGTGTAGGACAGCGCGCCGAAGCCGCCCATCGACAGCCCGGCGACCGCCCGGTCGGGGCCGGAGCCCCAGGAACGGTCCAGCAGCGGCATGACCTCGCGCAGGTGGAAGGTCTCCCAGCCGGGCGTGGTGCCGCTGCCGTCGTCGCGCAGCCAGTCGCTGTAGAAGCCGGTGTCGCCCGCCTCCGGCATGACCACCAGGACGTTCCGCAGCTGCGGGAGGGCGGCCAGGTCGGTCAGCGAGGTCCAGCTGGTGTAGTCGCCGCAGCAGCCGTGCAGCAGCCACAGCGTCGGCCAGTGCCGTCCGTCGTCCGGCCGCCAGCCGTCCGGGGTCAGCAGCCGCACGGTGGCGGTGCGGCCCAGCGCCGGGGAATCGACGCTCAGGTCGACCTGACGCGGCGCCACCTGCCGTACCGCCACGACCCGGGCGCCGTCCGGGGCCGTCGGACCGCCGGCCGGGGAGCCGGTGGTGCGGGCGGGGGCGTGGGCGGCCACGGGAAGCGCGCGCGCGGCCGCCGGGGCGGCGCCGGCACCGGCCAGGGCGATCAGCCCGGCCAGCGCGGCGGCCACCCCGGCGGCGGTGAACCGCGGAGCGCGCATCCTCAGTGCCGGCCGTAGTTCAGCAGGCCCGAGGCGTACGGCAGCAGGGTGGCGTCACCGGCCGCGTCCGGCACCGTCACCGGCAGGTGACCGGTGGGGGCGGTGCCCAGCAGCGCGTCCGTGACGGCCTGCACCGAGTTCGCCTGGTAGCCGTAGCCGGCCAGGTAGGTGCGGGCGCCGGGGAAGTACGCCAGGTCGTAGGGGCCGCCGACCGCGACCACCACGACCGGCTTGCCGGTGGCCAGCAGCTGGTTGACCAGGTTCTGCTGCGCGGTGTCTCCCCAGGCGTTGTACGTGGTGACGACCGTGACGTCGTTGGTCTTGGCGGCGGCCACCGCGGCGTCGATGGTGGCCTGGCCGGGGGAGCCGGTGTAGACGCGCTGGGTGGTGACGCCGGCGCTGGTCAGGTCGGCGGCGAGGTTGGCCGTGGTGGACACGCCCCAGCCGGTGACCAGCACGTGCTGGCCGGCGGACGCCGACAGCGGCAGGGTGCCGTCCTGGTTGCGCAGCAGCGTCATCGAGCGCTTCGCGGCGTTGGCCACGACCGCCCGGTGGGCGGCGGTGCCCACGTTCGCGGTGACCGCCTCTGCGGTGGTGAACGGGTTGTCGAAGAGCCCGAGTTCGTACTTCTCCCGCAGGATGCGGTACACCGACTGGTCGATGCGCGCCTGGCTGACGGTGCCGTTCCGCACGGCGGTCATGAGCGTGTCGACGGCCGTGGGCAGGTCGGCCGGCATGAGCAGTTCGTCGTCACCGGCGTTGACCGCGTCCAGGACGATCTGCTGCTGGGTCAGTCCGCCCAGCGCCGCGGCGCTCAGCGAGTCGGTGATGACCACGCCGTCGAAGTGCAGCTGGTCGCGCAGCACACCGGTGACGATCGGCTTCGACATGCTGGCCGGCAGCCCGGAGGGGTCCAGCGCAGGGGCGATGATGTGCGCGGCCATGATGGACTTCACGCCCGCCGCGATCGCGGCCCGGAACGGCGGGATGTCCTTGGCCATGATCTGGGCCCTGGTCTGGTCGGTGACCGCCACCCCGTTGTCGGTGTTGACGGTGGTGTCGCCCAGCCCGGGGAAGTGTTTGGCCTGCGCGGCCACGCCCGCCGACTGGTAACCGGTGACCGCGCCGGCCGCCATCGCGGAGACCATCAGGGGGTTGTCGCCGAACGAGCGGGGACCGTCCGCGCTGTTGGCCGGGTTGGTGTTGACGTCCACCACCGGCGCGTCGTCCACGTTGATGCCCAGGGCGCGCAGCTCGGTGCCGCTGACCCTGGCGGTGTCGTAGGCGATCTTCGGGGAGAACGTGGCGCCGATGGCCATGTTGCCCGGCGAGACCGCCAGCGGTGCGCCGATCCGGGTGACGACGCCACCCTCCTGGTCGGTGCTGATCTGCAGCGGCACCCCGTCCGGGTCACTGAGCGCGGCCTGCTGCAGGCCGTTGGAGAGCGACGCGATCTGCTGGGGGCTGCCCAGGTTGTCGCTCCAGGTGAAGTAGATGACGCCACCCAGGTGGTACTTGGCCAGCGCCTCGGCGCCGTTGTCGACGTCCGCCCCGTACAGGCCGTGGTTGGCGGTGACGTCGGCGGCGCTCGCGGTGCTGGCGCCGGAGCCGTAGACCTCGGAGACGAACATCTGCCCGACCTTCTCCTGAAGGGTCATGCGGGCCATCGTCGCGCGGATCTGAGTGTCCATCAGAGAAGCTGGTTTCGCGCCGTGCGCGAACGCCGGCGTCGCCGCCGGCGAGAGCGTGACCGCGGCTGCGGCCAGCAGAAGTGGGATGACCGCACGACCACGCATATGTATTGCCTCCGGGTGCGAAGTGGAGTAGACCAGGCGTCTGAACGCGGACGCATTGGATCGCGGCGCATGACCTGCTGTCAACGATCCTCACGTCATTGACCGCGGGCTGCTACCCGCGTAGCGTCCCGTCCCGGAGTGAGCGGCCGGCGCCGGCGGCCACCCCGTCTGCGTCCCAGCAGTCGCGAGGCCCCTCCCCCCACCGCACACCACCGGTGATCCGGCGATCGCCCCCTTCGGGCCCCGCCGCTCGCCGTCCCCACGAACGCGCCGCGGGAGGATCCACATGCCAGGGCTCAGCCGACGAGGTTTCATCGCAGCGGCCGCGGCCGCCGCACCGGTCGCCGCCGCCGTACCCGCCCACGCCGCCACGCCCGGCGCACCGTCAGCCGCCGCGCGCGGCGCGGGAGCCGAACCGGCCGCCGACCAGTTCGCCGCGGACCGCTGGCAGGCACTGGCCGGCCGCCGGCTGGGCGTGCTCACCAACCCCACCGGCGTCCTGCGCGACCTGACCCACATCGTCGACGACATGACCGACGCCGGCGTCAAACCGGTCGCCGCCTTCGGACCCGAGCACGGCTTCCGCGGCACCTCCCAGGCCGGCGGTTCCGAGGGCAACTACACCGACCCGCGCACCGGCATCCCCGTCTACGACGCCTACGGCGCCACCGCCGCCAAGCTCGCCGGCATGTACCGCGAGGCCGGCGTGGACACGGTGGTCTTCGACATCGCCGGCGTCGGCGCGCGTTTCTACACCTACACCTGGGCGATGTACACCGCGATGCGCGCCGCGGTCACCACCGGCGCCTCCTTCGTGGTGCTCGACCGCCCCAACCCGGTCGGCGGAACGGCGTACGGCCCGATGCTGGAGCCCGCGTACGCCACCGGGGTGGGACTCAAGCCCGTCGTGCAGCAGATGGGTATGACCTCCGGTGAACTGGCCCGCATGTTCGACGAGCTGTTCCTCCCCGCCGACTGCGACGGCAAGCGGCTCGGCAGCAGCCTGCACGTCGTGCCGGTGCGCGGCTGGCGGCGCGAGGAGCTCTACACCGACACCGGCCTGCCCTGGGTGCTGCCCAGCCCCAACATGCCCACCGGCGAGACCGCGATGCTCTACCCCGGAACCTGCATGTTCGAGGGCACGCTGCTGTCCGAGGGCCGCGGCACCACCCGTCCGTTCGAACTCATCGGCGCCCCCGGCATCGACTGGAAGTGGGCGCAGGAACTCAACTCCCTGGACCTGCCCGGGGTGCGGTTCCGCGAGAACTACACCGTGCCGACCTTCGACAAGTTCGCCAACACCACCTGCGGCGGCGTCCAGGTCCACCTCACCGACATCCGCCGGCTGGACGCGATCCGCACCGCCGTCGCCATGATCGTCACCGCCAAGCGGCTCTACCCCGACGTCTTCGGCTGGCGCCCCGACCACTGGATCGACGACCTCACCGGCTCCGACCGGCTGCGCACCATGGTCGACGCCGGCGCCTCCACCGACGACGTCACCGGCGCCTGGAGCGACGAACTCGCCGCCTTCCGCCGCCGCCGCGAGCCGTTCCTGCTCTACCGCTGACCCCGGCGCCCGCCGCCGACGTCCCACCGCTGCACCCGGACAGGAGAAACCCGAAGATGCTCGACCGCAGAGCTGTCATAGCGGCAGTCCCGCTCACCGCCGCCGCCGCCGCGCTGGGCGCCACGACCCGCGCGCAGGCCGCCCCCCGTACCGCCAGGCACACCCCCGGGGCCGGCGTCCCCGCCCCCTTCACCGGCCGCTTCGACCAACCGCAGGCCGGCTTCGCCCCGCAGTGGACCCTGCTGCGTCCCGGCGTCCCGGCGGCGAACGGGCTGGATCCCGCGGCGCTGCAGGCCGGCATCGACATCGTCAACGGCTACACGGTGCCTGACCCCACCACCGGCCACCCGCTCTACTCCGGCCAGGTCACCCTGCTCGCGCACGACGGCGTCGTCGTCGCTCACGAGGCGGCCGGCTGGGCGGTGCGCTACGCCGACCAGCAGGGCACCCTGCTGCCGGCCGGCCAGTGCGTGGAGATGCGCACCGACACCATCTTCGACCTGGCCTCGCTCTCCAAGCTGTTCACCTCGATCTGCGCCGCGCAGCAGATCCAGGCCGGCACGATCGGCCTGACCGCCACGGTGGCCAGCTACCTGCCGGAGTACGCCAGCAACGGCAAGGGCGACATCACCATCCAGATGCTGCTCACCCACACCTCGGGCCTGCCGGCCGACCCCAGCCCCGCGCTGTGGACGTACGCCGACATGCCGTCCAAGGTGAAGGCCATCCTGGACACCGTGCCGCAGTACCCGGCCGGCAGCACCTACCTCTACTCCGACCTCAACATGCTCTCCCTCCAGCAGGTGCTGGAGAGCGTCACCGGCAAGCCGCTGGACACCCTGGTCCGTGAGGGCATCACCGGCCCGCTGCGGATGCGCGACACCATGTACAACCCGCCGGCCTCCCTCAAGCACCGCATCGCGGCGGAGGAGTACGAGCAGGGCCCCGGAGAGCCGCAGCGCGGCCTGGTGTGGGGTCAGGTGCACGACGAGAACGCCTGGGCGATGAACGGTGTCGCCGGCCACGCGGGCGTCTTCTCCACCGTCGCCGACATGGCGGTCCTCTCCCAGGCCGTGCTCAACGGCGGCGTCTACGCCGGCCACCGCATCCTCAGCGAGGAGTCGGTGCGGCTGATGCAGACCAACTACAACCAGAAGTTCCCCGACGACAGCCACGGCCTGGGCTTCGAGCTGGACCAGCGCTGGTACATGGGCCGCCTCGACAGCACCCGCACCTGCGGCCACACCGGGTTCACCGGCACCACCATCGTCATCGACCCGGTCTCCCGCTCGATCGCCCTGCAGTTCTCCAACCGCTGCCACCCCACCCGCAACTGGGGCTCCACCAACCCGGCCCGCCGCGCCGCCGCCGACGCGCTGGCGAACTCCATGGCCGTGCGGGTGCCCGGCGGCGGCCGCAGCTGGTACGCGGGCAACAAGGACGCCACCACCTCCACCCTGCAGACCACGGTGACCGCCCGCGGCGCGGCGCTGACCGTCGGCTGGACCGGCTTCGTCGACACCGAGCCGGGGTACGACCTCCTGACCCTGGCGGCCAGCGCCGACGGCGGCACCACCTGGACCCCGGTCCAGGTCACCGCCACCGGCACCGGCGCCCCGTCCGGCGCGGCCGCCTCGCTCTCCGGCGGCAGCCGCGCCTGGTGGCGGGTCACCGCCCAGGTGCCCGCCGCCACCGGTGCGGTCACGCTGCGCTGGCAGTACAAGACCGACGCCGAGTACACCGGACGCGGCGTCAACGTCGCCCACGTCACCGTCCGGGACGCCGCGGGGACGCTGCTGGACGGGGACCGCCTGCCCACCGCGTTCACCGGGGCCGGCTTCGCCCTCACCGACCGCTGAGCCCGCCGCGCCGGCCCCCGCACCGCCACCGCGCGGCGCGGGGGCCGGCGTCGTCGCGGGGCCGGGCGAAGGGCGGTGACGTCTGCGTGGAGACCGCGCAGCGGCGCGAAGGCGGTCGAACCACCGCGAAAACGGCGTGGTTGAGGGTTTCTTGGGTCAGGCTTTGCTGCTGTTTTCCATGGTGCGGCCGGAGCCCTGTGATTGTCTGCACATCGTCAGTCGCTCCGGGTGTCCGTCACAACGGGACCCGAGGTGAGGGCAGTTCGTCGCCAGGTGCCCGGTGCGTCCCCGAACGCGGCCGGGTCCGCTCGTCGTTGCGTACACCACCGCGAGAAGGAGCACCATGTCGGCAAGCCTTCGCATCCCCGCCCTGTCCGCCGCCGCCGCGGGCGCCGCGCTGCTGGCCGCCGCGCTGGCCGTTCCGCAGGCCGGCGCCGCCACCGCGCACGCCGTGCGGATGACGCCCGTCGCCCAGCACCGGATCATGGACCCGCACGGGCACATCCTCAACAGCACCAGCTCCAACTGGGCCGGCTACTCGGCGACCGGCGGCACCTTCACCAGCGTCTCGGCGAGCTGGGTGCAGCCGAAGGGCACCTGCACCTCGAAGACCACCTACTCGTCGTTCTGGATCGGCATCGACGGCGACGGCAGCGACTCGGTGGAGCAGACCGGCAGTGAGGTCGACTGCTCCGGCGGCAGCCCGCAGTACTACGCCTGGTACGAGATGTACCCGGCCTACCCGGTCAACTACAGCAACAAGGTCAAGGCCGGCGACCACTTCACCTCGACGGTGAGCGTCAGCGGCTCCAAGTTCACCCTGAAGCTGTCGGACACCACGCAGGGCTGGTCGAAGACCACCACCAAGTCCTCCTCGACCGCCGAGGACGCCTCCGCCGAGATCATCGCCGAGGCGCCGTCCAGCAGCAGCGTGCTGCCGCTGACCAACTTCGGCACCGTCAACTTCACCGGCGCCACCGCCAACGGCCAGCCGATCGGTGACTTCGGCCCGGACCAGATCCAGATGGCGTCCGGCAGCACCACCAAGGCCACCACCTCCGCGCTGTCCGGCGGCGAGAACTTCTCGGTGACCTGGAAACACAACTGACGCTCCGGCACGGCGGCGGCCCGCCGCCCCTCCACCGGGGAGGGGCGGCGGGCCGCCCGCGTTCAGCGCCGGGTCACAGCGAGTTGCGCATCGCCTGCACGCGGCTGACGGCGGCGTCGAAGGCGGCCTTGGGCAGCGAGCCGGAGGTGTAGGCGTTGGCCAGCGCGATGACCGCGTCGTTGCCCTGGCCCACGTCGCGCCCCGAGCACAGCAGCAGGTCCATGCCGGCGCCGGCCGCCTTCACCGCGCGCTGGGCGGTCGTCATCGACGAGGGGATCGCGCCGGCCTCCAGCGCGTCGGTGATCGTCACACCGGTGAAGCCGAGGCGGTTGCGCAGTTCGCCCTGGATGATGGTGGACGAGAAGCCCGCCGGGTTGGAGGCGTCCAGCGACTTGTAGACCGCCCAGGACAGCATCACGGACTTCACGCCCGAGGTGATGGCCGCCCGGTAGGGGAACTCGTCGATGTTGCGGATGTCGGACAGCGACTGGGTGAGGGTCACCGGGCCGGCGTCGGTGTTCTGGCTGGCGGTCGCCGCGCCCAGGCCGGGGAAGTGCTTGGCGCAGGCGGCCACACCGGTGGCCTGCTGGGAGTGGATGAAGACGCTGCCGAGGCTGGCGCAGGCGTCCGGGTCGCTGCTGTAGGAACGGCCGTACTGGTCGTCGAAGTCGCCGGCGGTGCGGTAGACGTCCAGCACCGGCGCGAGGTTCATGTTCATGCTGGCGCTCAGCAGGTTCTGCCCGGCGCCGGTGCCGGCGTTGGCGGCCTGGGTGGAGCCCTGTGCGGACTGGCCGATCTGCTTCTCCGACATCGTCGGCGCACCGGACAGCCGGCGCACCTGGCCGCCCTCCTGGTCGGTCATCATCAGCAGCGGCGACTTGACCGGGTTGGAGGAGTTCGCCTCGTTCAGCTGCGCGATCACGGACGCGATCTGGCTGTGGCTGGAGATGTTCTCGCCGAAGAAGATGACGCCGGCGGCGTGACCGTAGGAGATGGCGGTCAGCAGGCTGGAGGGCGGGGTCAGGCCCGGGTAGGAGTAGATGATCCGCTGGCCGGCCGTCTGGGCGGCGGTCAGGGCGGCCGGCCGGGCGACCCCGGGGCGGGGGGCCGCGACGGCGGTGCCGGCGGCGCCGGTCGCCGCCGCGGCCGCGCCTGCGGCGGCGAGGAGGGTGCGTCGCCGAACGTTGAGGTCGCGGGGTGCGTCCATCGAGTGCCTCTTCCGGTGCGTCGGGTGGATTTGCCGTGGTCATGTCATATCTCGTGCCGCGACCGTACGCGGCCGGGCTCGGGCTGCGGAAGAGCGTTGCCGGACCTCCAGAGGTCCAGACCACCGGAGGACTGAAAGGAGCTGCGCGGACGCTCCGCCGCCGAAAGTAAAGACTTCCCAGGTGAAAGGCGGCCGGGCCGGGCCGGCGCGGCCGCTGTGCGCCGGCTGTGCGGCGGGGCGCGGCCGGCCGCGGGCACCGCTGATGGCGGTTGTCTTCAGCGGCGTCCGCGGCGGGGCGGGGCGGGAACGCGTCAGGGGGAGGGGCGCTGGCCGGGCCGCGGCGGGGGAGCCGCGACCCGGCCGGCACGGCGGTTCACGACCAGGTGGTGCCGCCCGCGTAGTCCGAGGACAACGCGGACTCGACGCCGGAGATGATCGAGGTGTTGTTGGTCAGGAAGCCCAGCTCGCGGTTCTTGTTCAGCGAGGCGTTGGAGAAGTTCTCCGAACCCGCGAAGACCTGCGCGGCCGAGGTGCCCTGGTCGGCGACGATCGCCTTGGCGTGGATGTAGAGCGAGGCGGTGTAGGCGTAGGTGCGCACGTGCACGCCGGCCGCGGTCAGCGCGTCGAACTCGCTGCCGTACTCGTTGTCGTCGTTGGTCATGACGACCTCGACGTTCACCCCGCGCTCGGCGGCGTTCTCCAGCGCGGTGGTGACGGTGGCGTCGCCCATCTCCTCGTTCTCCACCGACAGGGTCTTGGTGGCGCCGTTGATCAGGGCGAGGATCTGGCTCTGCGAGTCGGTGGGGCTCCACACCAGGTGGTCGCCGTCGGTGGGGGTGAAGGCGGTGCCGGCGTAGTCGGCGGCGAAGGCCTTCTCGATCGCCCGCACGTCCAGCGAGTTGTTCTCGATGACGGCGAAGTCGCGGCTGGTGGAGTAGTACTGCGAGGTCAGGTTGCCGGTCATCACCGCGCTGGTGGCGTCGTCCACCGTGATGGTCTTCTGGTGGGTGGCCGCATAGCTCTTGGAGGCCCACACCGTCGGGACGCCGTTGGCGTTGAGGTAGGTGAAGGCGGCGGTGTTGTGGGACTTCTCCAGGTTCTGGTCGAGGATCACTCTGACCTTCACCCCGCGCTCGGCGGCGTTCGCCAGGTCCTGCTCGGCCGTCGTGTCGGTGAGTTCGTACATCGTCATGTCGATGGACGTGGTCGCGGAGTTGATCAGGTCGTAGATCGGGCCGTAGCCGGCGGCCGGTTCGGTCACCAGGGTGTAGGTGACGGTGTGCGGCGCGGTGGTGTGCGGCGCGCTCGCGGCGGCGGCGCTGCCGGTGCCGGCCGCCAGCGCGGCGGCGGCCAGGACGGCGAGGGGACGGACGTGCAGCCTGGGCATGCTGAACCTCACGGTGGGGAGCGGAGTTCGTCTATGACATGAACAGGACACCACTCCGCTCCGGCGTGATCCACTCACGACAGGCGAACGCTTGGGCGAGGGATGGCAAAGCCCGCCGCCGTGTCCGCCGGGCGCGACCCCCCGCCCCGCTCAGCGGTACGCCCCGCCGCCCGCGCGGCCGGCCCGGCCGGGGTGCGGACCGCGGCCCGGGGCGCGGGCGGATGCCCGCCGGTCAGCACGGCCCGGGCGCCGGCGGTCGACGCCGGCGCCCCGGCCCGGCCGGTCAGCGTTCGAAGACGCCGTAGCCGAAGCCCTCCACCACCGCCACGCCGTCCCGGATCTCCACGCCGTGGGCGATCAGCGGGCGGTACGGCCCCGGGAAGGCGGACAGGTCCGCGGTGGCCGGCTCGGCACGGCCGTTGACGACGACCAGGTGCGTGCCGCCGCGCACGTAGACGAACGGGTAGCCGTCGGTGAGGACCTCGACGCGGGCGCCGGTGCCCAGCGCCGGGGTCGCCCGGCGCAGCGCGATCAGCGCCCGCACCTGGTGCAGCAGCGAGTCCGGATCGGCCAGGGCGGCCGCCACGTTCGGGCGGTCCGGGTCCGGGTCGACCGGCAGGTACAGCTCCCGCGCCGGCGCGGTGGAGAAACCGGCGTTGGGACCGTCGTCCCACTGCATCGGCGTGCGCGAGCCCTGCCGGGCCTCGGTGTCGAGCTGGCTGCCCTCCTTGTCCGCCAGCCCCGGCACGTACCGCATGCCGATCTCGTCGCCGTAGTAGACCACCGGCAGCGACGGCCAGGTCAGCTGGAAGGCGAACGCCGGCGCGACCATCTCCCGGGTGCGCGGGCCGCACGTCAGCCGGGAGAAGTCGTGGTTGGCGGTGGGCAGCGCCACGAACCCGCCACCGTCGATCGCGGTGTCCGCCTCGCGCCAGGCGCTGAGGAACTCCGTCATCGAGCCGCGGCCCTCGGGGTCGAAGTAGCAGGGCTGATCGGTCCACCAACTGCCCCTGCTGCCCGTGCCGTTGTCCCACAGCGACCGCATGCCGCGACCGACGAAGTGCAGGAAGAAGTCGGCGTGGATACCGGCCGGCACCGAGGTCTTCGGGTCGCCCCACTCCGACAGCAGCACGCACTCGGGGTACTCGGCGTCGATCCAGTCGCGCATCTGTCCCCACAGCCGCGCGGTCTCCACCAGACCCGGGTCGTCCTTGACCAGGGAGGCCGCCATGTCGACCCGGAAACCGCTCACGCCCCGGTCGAACCAGTACGCCATGATCTCCCGCAGCGCCGCCCGGTTGGCCGTCGGCCCCGGCGCGTCCACCGGCTGCCGCCACGGCTCGGCCGGATCCGTGCGCGCGTAGCCGAAGTTGAGGGCCGGCTGGACGGGATAGAAGTTGGCCAGGTAGTAGCCGCCGCGCGCGCCCTGGTTGGGGATCCACGAGCGCATCGCCGGGCCGGGGGTGTCCGACCAGATGTAGCGGTGGTCCTGCCCGTCGTGGGCCGACGCCTGGAACCACGGGTGCCGGTGCGAGGTATGACCCGGCACCAGGTCCAGCATCACCCGGATGCCGCGCTCGCGGGCCGCCGCCACCAGCGCCACCAGGTCCTCGTTGGTGCCGTAGCGGGGGGCGACCGCCAGGTAGTCCATCACGTCGTAGCCGGCGTCGCCGAACGGCGAGGCGAACAGCGGACTGAACCACACGGTGTCCACCCCGAGCCAGGCGAGATGGTCCAGGCGCCCGGCGGCGCCCCGCAGATCGCCGATCCCGTCACCGTCGGAGTCGGCGAACGTCTGCGGATAGACCTGGTAGAGCACGGCGTCGGCGAGCCAGCCGGGAGTGGGACGGCGGGAGGTCATGCGAGGACATCTCCAGGGAGAAGAACGCGGCGCGGACGCCGGCGGGGGACGGGACGGGACGGGAGGGATCTACCCGTTCGCCGCGCGCGAACGCCCCCGGTCCACCACGGGGACCGGGGGCGTTCGCGGTGCGCGCGGGTACGCGGGCCTCAGCCCTTGACGGCCCCGGCGGTCAGACCGGAGACGACCGCCTTGCGGAAGACCAGCACCAGGATCGCGATCGGCAGCATGGCCACCGCCGAAGCGGCGAAGATCGTGCCGTAGGGCGTGGTGAACTGGCCACCGAACAGCGCGATGCCGACCGGCACGGTGCGGTGCGCGTCGTCGTTGTTCAGCGTCAGCGCGACCAGGAACTCCGTCCAGCACGCCACGAACGCGAAGATGCCGGCGGTGAAGATACCCGGCAGCGCCTGCGGCAGGATGATGCTGACGACCGTGCGGAACGGCGAAGTGCCGTCCATCCAGGCCACTTCCTCCATCTCCTTGGGGATGGCCAGGAAGTAGTTGCGCAGGATCCAGATCGAGAACGGCAGGTTCAGCGCCGTGTACGACAGGATCAGGCCCTGATAGCTGTTGAGCCAGCCGATGTCACGCATCAGCAGGTACAGCGGGGCGGCCAGTGCCACCGTCGGGAACAGCGAGATCATCAGCAGCGACATCATCAGGCCGCTCTTGCCGCGCACCGGCAGCCGGGCCAGCGCGTAGGACGCGAAGACGCCCAGCCCCAGCACCAGCAGGGTGGCGATGATCGACACCACCGCCGAATTGACGATGTAGCGCCCGAAGTTGTACTGGCTGAACGCGCTGGAGTAGTTGGCCCCGGTCGGGTGCAGCGGGAGGTACTGCGGCGGGCTCGCCGAGACGTCCTTGGTGCTCTTGAACGAGGTGGCCACCATCCAGTACAGCGGCAGCGCCACGAACAGCGCCACCAGCACCGACGCCACCAGCGTGATGATCCGGCCGGTGTTCATCGGGCGCCGGGCGGACGGCCGGGCCACGGCCGGTGCGACGTCCTTCGCGGTCGTCTCCACGGTGCTCATCCGACCTCCTCGCTGCCGACCTGGGAACGGAACGCCTTCAGGAACAGCAGGCAGGCGATCAGCACGATGCCCGCCGTACTCGCGGCGACCGCGGCCCCGGGCCCGAACTTCAGGTCGTTGAACATGACTTTCCAGCCCAGCAGCGCCAGCGACTGCGTGGCGTCGCCCGGTCCGCCGTTGGTCAGCACGTACGGCAGGTCGAAGACGCCGAACGCCTGCAGGATGCGGAAGAGCACCGCGATCGACAGCGTGGGGCGCAGCAGCGGCAGGCGCACCCGCCAGAAGACCGTCCACGCGTTGGCGCCGTCGATCTTGGCGGCCTCCACCACGTCACCGGGGAGCATCACCAGACCGGCCAGGGTGATGATGGCGACGAACGGGGTGGTCTTCCAGATGTCGGCGATGGCCATCGCGGTGGTCGCCGAGAAGGAGCTGCCGAGCATGTTGATGTCGTGGCCGCCGTTGAGCGGCGACAGCAGCGCGCTGAGCACGCCGTAGACGCCGTTGTAGACGTAGCTCCACAGCTGCGCGGAGATGACCGTGATGATCGCCCACGGCAGCAGCAGCAGGGCCATCATCCAGCCGCGCGCCCCGGTCAGCCGCTCCAGCACCAGAGCGATGGCGGTTCCGAGGATGATCTCGACCACGACGGTGACGATCGTGTACAGCGTGGTGAAGACCAGGGCGTGCTGCCACAGGTCGCTGTCGAAGACGATCGAGAAGTTGTGGCCGGTGAAACCGGAGAGCTTGAAGCCGTCGCCGGTGACATTCACGTTGCTCAGGCTCATGACGACCGAGAAGATGATCGGGAAGATCGTCACCGCGGCGATCACGATGAGGGCCGGGGACGCGAAGCCCCAGCCCAGCCGGGCCGCGCTGGCCTCCAGCTGCGAGCGGGTGCCCGATCGGCGGCGCCCCGGCTGCGGGGGCTTCACGGAGACGTCCGGTGGGGGTATTGCCTGGTCAGCAGACACGTTCCTGCCTCTTGAGTTGCGGTGTGCGGTGTCCGACGGTGCGCCGGGCCCCCGTGCCCTGGGCGGGCTGCGGGAGCCCGGCGCCGGTGGCCGTTACAGGCCGTTGCTGCCGAGCGCGGTGGTGATGGCCTTGTCGGCCTTGCTCAGCGCGTCCTTCGGGGAGGCGGAACCCGAGATGGCGGCGTTGATGTTGGAGTAGATGGCGTCGGAGACCTGCGAGTACTCGGCCGCGGTCGACGGGCGGGCCGCCAGCTTGTTGTGCGCGGCGACCGGGTAGGCCGGGTTCGACTTCTGCACGTCCGGGTCGGCCAGCGCCGCGGCGTTCACCGGGATCTCGCCACCGTTGATGCCCATGATCTTCTGGGCCTTCTCACCGGTCATCCACTTCACGAAGGCGATGTCCGCGGCGATGTGCTTGCTGTGCGGGTTGACGTAGATGTTCCAGCCGCCGGTGGTGGAGTAGCCCGGGCCCGACGTGCCGTCGAAGCTCGGCAGGTTGGCGATGCCGACCTTGCCGTTGACCTTCGAGGCGCTGGAGTTGGAGTCGGCGTAGGCGTAGGTCCAGTTGCGCAGGAACGCCACCTGGCCGGAGGTGAACAGCGTCTCCGACTGCTGCTCCTGGAAGTTGGTCACCGAGGACGGCGCCACACCGGAGGAGACCAGGCCGCGCATGTAGGTCAGCGCCTTGAGGGCGGCCGGCGAGTTGATGGTCGACTTCGAACCGTCGCTGTTGAGGGTCGAGCCGCCGGCGTCCGCCTCGAACTCGGTGAAGTCGGCGGTCAGGCCCTCGTAGGAGGCGAACTGGCCGGCGAAGCCGTACTTGACGAGCTTCTGCTGCTGGAGCTTCTTCGCCTCGGACTGCAGCTGCTCCCAGGTGGTGGGAACCGGCAGGTGCGCCTTGGCCAGCAGGTCCTTGCGGTAGAAGAGGAACGCGTTGTCCGAGAACAGCGGCGCCGCCATGATCTTGCCCTGGTAGGTCAGCGAGGAGACCAGGCCGGGCGAGAAGGTCTTCCAGTAGTCCTTCGAGAAGTACGAGTTGAGCGGCAGCGCCAGGCTCTTGCTGGCGAACTGCGCCGGCCACACGACGTCACCGTTGTAGACGTCGAAGGAGCTCGAACCACCCGAGATCTGGGTGGTGAGGGTGGACCGGAAGGTGTCGGAGTTGCTCGGCGCCGACTGGACCTTGACGGTGATGCCCGGATTGTCCTTCTCGAACGCCTTCACCAGAGTGGTGCGGACGTCGGTGTCGGTCGGACCGAACTGGTTCGCGTACCAGGTGATGGTGCCCTTGGCCGGCCCCTTGGCGGACGGGGCCTTGGAGTCGTCGTTGGACGACGAGCAGGCACTTGCGGCCAGCATCAGGGCCGCGGCCCCGACGACGGCCATGGCCTTGTTCGAGCGGACGGCGGTGCGTATACGCATGATGGTTCCTTGTGCGGAGGAATTTTCGAACGGACTGTATCGCTGTGGGGGGAGCCTGACGCTAGACCCCGGTGACCGATTGCCGGTTACCGGAGCCGGCGAGCGTGCTGGGGGCGGATCTTACGAGAGCGGACCCCTCACCGTCTCCTTGATGACCGAACAGGCCGCCCCTCGCGCCCACAGGTCGTCGGTGACCGGATCGATCTCCACGACGCAGTCCCGGGCCGCCTCCGAGAAGGCGTGCCGTTCCAGCGCCGCGGTCGCCGCCGGCCCGAACAGGTCGTGCTCGGCGGCGCCCTCCCCGGCCAGAATGATCTTCTCCAGGTTCAGCAGGTTGCACAGCGCGGCCAGCCCCCGGCCCAGAGCGTCACCGGCCGCGGCGAACGCGGCCCGGGCCGCCGGGGCGTGCTCACCACCGCCCCGGGCCAGCGCCGCCGCCCGGGCCACCGACTCCACGCCCGGCACCCCGGCCCGCCGCAGCCGGCCCAGAACCGAGTCCGCGCAGGCCAGCGCCTCCAGGCAGCCGCGCCGGCCGCAACTGCACAGCGGCCCGTCCGGGTCCATCGGCAGATGGCCCAGCTCCCCGGCCATGCCGCTCGCCCCGGAGAAGAGCGAACCGTCCAGCAGCAGCCCGCAGCCGATGCCGGAGCCGGTGGTGACCACGGCGAAGCTGTCCACGCCGCGGCCCTTGCCGAACCAGTGCTCCGCCACCACCAGGGTGTTGACGTCGTTGTTGACCACCACCGGCAGCCCGGTGGCCGCCGACAGCGGTCCCGCCACGTCCACCTTGTGCCAGTCCAGCAGTGCCGAGTAACGGCACACTCCCGCCGGGGAGTCGACGTGCCCGCTGACCCCCACGCCGATGCCCAGAACGCCCGAGGCCGAGCCCGGCACCCGCGCCAGCAGCCGCCGCGCCAGCCCCGCCGCGACCGCCAGCACCGCCGCCGGGGACGGGTCGGTGACCGGCTCCAGCGCCCGGGCCAGCACCTGGGCGCCCATGTCGGTCAGCACCGCCGCCACGTGGGTCGGCGCGATCTTGACGCCGACCACCACGTGACGTGCGGTGTTGACGTGCAGCAGCCGCCGCGGCCGCCCGGGACCGGAGGCCCGCGAGACCGTCTCACGCAGGTGACCGGCCGCCACCAGCGGCGCCAGCAGTCGCGTGACGGTGGACGGTGACAGCCCCAGCCGGCCGGCCAGCGCGGTGCGCGAGACCGGTCCGCCGGTGAGCACCTGGGCGAAGATCTCGGCCCGGGCGCGCTCACCGATCAGATCGGTCACGGCCGGTCGTCCGGCGGCGGGGTTCACCGGGTCTCCTCCAGGGGTGGTGCGGGCCGCGGGCCGGCCGGTGTGCGGGGGCGGTTCAGACCACTTCGATGTGGTTGAGGTTGATCGCTCCGGCGTCCGAGGCGGTCCGGGCAATCGTGATCAAGTTGAGACCGGCGGCCAGGGTGACGCTGCCGCTCACGGTGCCCCACGTGTCCCAGTTCGCGGTGGCCGGGAAGGCGACGGTCGCCGGCGCGCTGATCACGTTCCGGCTCGCGCCCTGCACCTGTACCGTCGCGGTGCCCCCCGTCCCGCCGCCGTTGGCGTAGCGGTAGCGCACGGTGTGCGTGCCGGCGGTGGACGCCTGGACCGCGAAGGTGACGCCGGCGCCGGCCTCGGCCGCCTCCAGCTTGTCGACGAAGCCCATCGCGGAGTAACCGGTGTGGTTGTTGTTGAAGTTGGCGCCGCCGCTCCAGGCCGCGAACGCCGCCTGGTAGCGCTTGGTGGTCTCGGCCGGCACCACGTGCACCAGCCGGCAGGCGTGCGGCGCCAGGCTCGCCGAGAACGAGGTCATCGAGCCCAGGTCGGTGTGCGACCACACGTCGCGCACCGCCGCCGACCCCACGATGCCCAGGTCCGTGCCGAAGCTCACCGACTTGGTCACCGTGTTGCTGTCGTTGCGGTTGAACAGCGCCACCGCCCACGTGCCGTCCGGCAGCTGGCCCATCCACCGCTCGGTGTCGCGCGAGCCGCCGTCCACCGAGTACAGCGTGCCGTTGTAGAAGTACGGCTTGCCGGTCAGGCCCTGGTTGTGCAGGGCCAGCACCTCGCTGTTGGTGTAGAAGGAGGCGGCCGAGCCGATGGTGTCCACCCGGTCCGATATCGCGATCGGCGACCCGGCGACGGTGAACAGACTGATCGCGGTCTGCCGTTCGGCGTCCGAGGCGAACGAGTTCATCATCAGGAAGTCGCCGTCGAGGATCAGCTGACCGCGGCCGGAGCGGTGCGCCCACCCGGTGAAGCCGCTGAACGCGTTGTCCCACTGCGACCAGCTGTCCTGCCAGGTCTGCCGCCCGCCGCTCAGGTGCTGCCAGCCACCGGTGGTCGCGTCGTTGTTGATGCGCACCATGTCGCCGTAGAGCAGTTCGCTGGCGCCGTTGTTGTACATGTTCGGCATGACGACGCTGACCTCCATGGCGTCGCCCGCCGCCTCGGCGATCCACTCCAGCGCCTGCGCGTAGTGGGCCGAGCCGTGGGCCACGATGCCGCCCTGGCCGTCGGTGCCGCCCGCCTCGTACCAGGCCCAGAAGTCGGTGCGCAGGTAGCTGACGCCGAGGTTCTTGAAGTAGGTGACGTAGCCCTGGATGTACTCCTTGGCACCGGTCTTGGTGACGTCCACCCAGTACAGCTCGCCGTTGGAGTTGAGGTAGTCACCGCTGTTGACGATCGAGCCGACCTTCACACCGGTGCCCACCACCGTCTTGGTGGAGTCGGCCACCGCGGCGGCGCTCACCCACAGCGGGTTGTAGTAGACGCCGAGCTTGAGGCCCTTGGAGGAGCAGTAGTCCGCCCAGTACTGCCAGTCGTTGCTCCAGGAGTCGCTGTAGCTGAGGACGTACCCGTTGGCGTTGGTCTTCTGCGTGAAGTCCACCCACCCGTCGGTGCACACCATCGTGTAGCCGGAGGACTTGAAGGTGGACGCCACCCAGTCCACGTTCTGCTTCCACACCGACTCCGGCAGCGTGGCGTCGTTGGCGTAGTCCCAGCTGTAGGCCGACCAGTACAGCGGCCCGGCCCCCGAACGCGTCCAGACGCTGTTGCGGCTGGCCGGGGCGATCGCCGTGGCGGCCGCCTGCGCCACCCGCAGCGGCACCTCCCCGGCACCGCCGCGCTGCCGCCCCAGCGCGGTCATTCCGCCGAGCGCCGCGGCGCCCGCCCCCGTCAGCAGTGCGCGCCGAGAGATGTTCATCCGTGCCTCCGTTCGCCGATCCGGGCACCGTCGCCCGTGGCCTGTCGGGACCGCGGCGAGTCTCGTGCAGGTGAATTAGTTGTGTCAAGGAAAAAACCCCGCGGGAGCTTTCCCCGCCCGTCCCCGTCACCAGGGGAGTTCGGCGGGCGGCCGGCCACGGCGTGCGGTACCGCACGGGTTTGTTGCTTGACGGGTGCAATTAATCTGCACGACACTCGTGCCGCCCCGGGTCGGTCACGCCCACTGACGCCCCCGGAGGCCCCCCGACGGCGAGGCTGACGCGAGAGGCCCACGCATGAAGAGACTTCGCACCCGACTGGCCGCGGTGGCCGCGACCGGCGCGCTGGCGGCGGCCGGGCTGGCCGGCACCCAGGCGATGACCGCCACCCCGGCCGCCGCGGCCGGCACCACCCAGGCCAGCACCGAGACCGCCCGCTCGCTCTACATGAACAACTGGAGCGACACCACCGGCATCTGGATGGCGCCGAAGCTGGCGCAGACCGACACCAACACGAGCTACGGACCGCGCCTGGGCGAACTGCACTTCTCACCCGGCGGGACCGCCTCCGCCAACTCGGCCGTCAACCAGATCACCGACTACACCGGCTTCTTCCGGGACGAGACCCACGGCGCCAAGTACGACCAGGTCCACCAGTTCGCCTCGGCCACCGGCTACCTCGACTCCGGCGGCGTGCTGCGCTCCGACTACGGCGCCTACAACGGCACCGCGATGCCGGTGACGATCGGCCGCGACTACGCCATGGTGCCGGGCCGGCACTTCATGATCGTCACCTACCGGCTGAAGAACACCACCGCCTCCGCCGTCACCGAGAACGTCCTCGACCAGCTGCACCTGAACAACACCGGTGCCTCCTCCGGCAAGCAGGTCTCCGCGACCTGGGACGCCACCCGCAACGCCGACGTCGTCGACATGTCGGCCTCCGGCCAGTACCACCTGGTGCTCGGCTCGTTCGGCGCCCCCACCGGTCACCAGGTGGGCGACGACGCCAACTCCAGCACCTCCAGCGCCACCGTCGCGCCCTGGTACGCCTTCGACGCCTCGGGCACCCTGCCCGGCAACGGCTCGGTGTCGGCCTCCGACGTCTCGGTGGCGCTGAACAAGAAGGTCACCGTGCCGGCCGACTCCACGGTCAGCACATCCTTCTACCTGGCCATCGACTCCTCCACCTCGGCGGTGCTGGCCGACGCCGACACCGCGCGGGCGCAGACCGACACCTACTGGCAGAACCAGGTCACCACCGCCTACACCAACTGGCTCGCCGCGGGCAGGCGCACCACCTCGACGTTCACCGACCCGGGGCTGTCGACCGCCTACGACCGCGCGCTGATCGCCATCAAGCAGACGCAGAACCCGGTGCTGGGCACCTGGCCGGCCGCCACCAACCCGATCGCCTACGGCTACAAGACCTGGGTGCGCGACTCGGCGGTGACCGCCATGGCCGCGGACTCGGCCGGGCACCACGCCGAGGCCGACAAGTACTTCCGCTGGCTGGCCGGCATCCAGAACTCCGACGGCTCCTTCGGCACCACCTACGACGAGTGGACCGGCGCGCACGTCAGCTTCGTCGAGCCCGAGGACGACTCGGTGGGCCTGTTCATCGACGGCGTCGCCCGGCACTACGCGGCCACCGGCGACAGCTCCTTCCTGTCCGCCATGTGGCCGGCGGTGCAGAAGGCCGCCAACTTCATCAAGAACGGCATCGGCTCCAACGGATTCGGCCCGGCGGACAACTCCATCTGGGAGGAGAACGTCGAGTACAACGCGTTCACCCAGGCCACCTACGTCGGCGGCCTGTACGCGGCCGAGCAGTTGGCCGTCGCGGAGAACAACTCCTCGCTGGAGAACGGCTGGGCCTCGGCCGCCGCCACCATCCAGTCCGCCGTCTACCGTGACTCCGGCGCGTCCCCGGCCGGCCTGTGGAACTCGCGCGGCGGCGGCTACTTCGACCGCGCGGTCAACACCGACAACACCGCGCGCGTCGACCCGGTCGACTCCTCCTCCGACATGCTGATCGTCCTCGGCGTGGTGCCGGCGGACAACGCCTACGCCCAGTCGCACATCGCCAAGATCAACGCGACGCTCACCGAGGACGCCTACGGCACCGCCCGCTACGTCGGCGACAACTTCTACTACACCTCGCCCTACGACCCGGCCGGCAACGAGGCCCTGGGCACCATGCCCTCCTGGCCGCAGATGAGCATGTACGTGGCGCTCGACCAGCTGTACCTGGCCGACAAGACCGACGCCCTCAAGCGCCTGACCTGGTACACCTCCCGCACCGCCACCGGCTACATGCCGCCCGGCGAGGCCACCTCCAACGTCTCGCAGAAACCGATCGTCTCCACCATGGTCGAGCCGGTCACCGGCGCCTGGTACGTGCTGGCCGCCCTGCAGTACGGGGGCCAGAGCGAGATGCGGGTGACTCCGCCGATCGCTCCGCCGGCCGCGCCCGGCGGCAGCTGACCCCCGCCACCGCGTGAACCCGCGCCGGGCCGGAGCCCTGACCTCCGGCCCGGCGCGTACACGTTCCCCCGCCGCCGCCGCCCGCACCGGCAGGCCCGGCCGGCCCGGCCGGGCACCCGCGCGGCGCCCCGCTCCGGACGCCGGTCCGAACGGCCGGGTTCCGGTTGTGGGGATCGTGTCGAGGAGCCCGGGGGCCCCGGGGCGATCCGGGGGCGCCGGACGCCGTGCGGAAGAATCCCGTTGCCCGCCGCTCCGGCGCCGCACCCCGCGGACCGGGCACCGGGCGCCAGGCGTTCCCGTCCGAAAGGCTCCCGTCCCATGACCCGCCGCGCCCGCGCAGGACTCCCCGCCGCCCTCCTCGCCCTGCTGCTGCCGCTGGCCGGCTGCACCGGTTCCGGTTCGTCCTCCGGCCCGGCCCCCGCCTCCGCCCCGGCGCCCGCTACCGGGCCGTCGTCGTCCGCCGGTTCGCCGGCCGGGTGGCCCGGCACCGCGCCGGCCCGCACGGTGGCGGGGGACTGGAGGGCCGCGCGGGTCTTCACCGTGGGCGGCGGCAAGGGCAGCGGAACGCTCGTCGGCATCGACACCGCGCACCGCACCGCGCACCTGCTGGCCGCGGTCCCCGGCGGGAGCGGCCCGGGAGCCGCCTTCGCCCTGCGGGCCGCCGACGGCACCTGGTACCTGGCGGCCGTCCGGGGCCGAACCGTCCCGCTCTACCGGATCGACACCGCCGGCGCCCGCCTCGTCCCGGTGGCCACGCTCCCGGCCGACGCCCACGAGGCCGTCCGGGGCGTCACGGCGGCGGGCGAGACCCTCGTGGTCTCCTACGTCACCGGCGGCGCCGGCGCACCGGACCCGCACCAGACCCTGGCCCGCTCCTACGACATACGCACCGGCACGCTCCGGAAGGTCTACCCGTACGCCCTGAAGCCCGCGGTCGTCGGCGCCGCCCCGAACGGCATCTGCGCCGCCGGCACCCTCGGCACCCACCTCGTCGTCCAGCGCGGCGCGGGCACCGCTCCCCAGCAGGTCGCGGCGACCGGCCGGGTGGTCGGCCTGGGCTGCGAGGGCGCGCGCACCACCCTGGTCACGCTGGGCGGCGGGGGCGTCGACGACCGCCGCATGCAACGGCTGGGCGATGTCGACGACGTCATGCTGCCCGGCAACCAGTCCACCCCGAGCCTGGCCCTGACCGGCGGCACCGCGCAGGACGTCCTGGTGCTCCAGACCAGTCCCGTCGCCGACATCGTCATGCGCTTCTCCCGTTCGACCGGCGCGCTGCTGGGGACGTGGGTGCCGCAGCGCGGCAAGCAGGGCGAGACCGTCGCGGTGGCTTGGCTGACCGCCACCACGTTCTGCGCGGTGCAGCACGGCGCCGCCTACACCTACGACCTGACGACCCGTGTCACGCACCCGGTCACCCTGGCGGCGAAGAGCTGACGGTGGCCGCCGGCCGGGCCGGGTCCGCCGGTCAGGCCGGGACGGAGGCGCGGCCGGCCGGGAGCGGGGCGCAGGCGTCGCGCAGCGCGGCGGTCATGGCGGCGACGGCGTCGACCCGCAGGCGGTCCGGCCACAGTTCGACCTCGATCAGCCGCGGCGGCCAGTCGTGCACGGGGCGGGCCACCACGCGTTCGTCACGGTGGGCCTCCAGGGCGAGCCGGGGCAGCACCGCCACTCCGAGACCGTGCGCGACGAGCGCCTGCATCGCCACGTAGTCGTCGGCGACCATGCTCACCGTGGGGCTGAACCCGGCCACGGCTGCGGCCCGCTGGAGGATCCCCTCGAAGCAGCGGCTGCTGATGATCCAGGTGGCGTCGGCGAGGTCGGCCATGCCGATCCGGTCGCGTTCCGCCAGCGGGTGGCCCAGCGGCAGGACGACCGCCACCGGGTCCTTCATGAGCGGGACCCGCCGCAGCGGCACGTCGCGGGAGGCCGGCCGGCGGGCCGCCGAGGGAGCCTCGTACCGGTAGGAGACCGCCAGGTCGGCCTCGCCGCGCCGCACCATGTCCAGCGCCTGCGGGGGTTCGGCCTGGTGCAGCTGGATCTCCACCGCCGGGCGGGCCCGGCGCATCGCGGCCATCGCGGCCGGCACCACGGTCGCGCAGCCGCTGGGGAAGGCGGCGATCCGCACGAGTCCGGCGCGGGTGCCGACGATGTCGGCGAGGTTCTGCTCAGCGGTCTGGATGGAGCTGAGGATGGTGTCCGCGTGCACCGCCAGCGCCTCACCGGCCGGGGTCAGCCGGGTGGTCCGCCCGTTGCGCACCACCAGCACCGTGCCGACCTCGCGCTCCAGGCTGCGCAGCTGGTAGGAGACCGCCGGCTGGCTGAACCCGAGTTCCAGTGCCGCGGCGGACAGTGATCCGGTGCGGGCGATTTCCTGGAGCAGCCGCAGGTGGCGCGGGTCGAACATGGGGGACAGGGTAAGCGAGCGCGGGCGCGGCGGACCCCCGGGTGACCGAACTGTGACGTCCGGGTCACCTGACATCACACCGAAAGGGGTCCAAAGGGGTAGGAGTGGAGGAAACCGGTGGTATAACCGTCTCTTCGATTTCACGAGAAAGCCTCTATTAGCCCTTCGGCGGTACCGGTCCTATCTTCATCTGCATGGTTGATCAGGAAGACGGGTCCCACTCCCCGGCCGGCGGCGCGCTGCTGAGCGTCGAGGCGGTCAGCAAGCGGTTCGGCGACTTCACCGCGCTGCGCGACGTGAACCTGCGGGTGGCCCAGGGCGAGGTCGTCGTCGTGCTCGGCGCCTCCGGCTCGGGCAAGTCCACCCTGTGCCGGTGCGTCAACCGGCTGGAGACCATCGACTCCGGCCGCATCGTCTTCGACGGCCGCGAACTGCCGCAGGAGGGCACCGAACTCGCCCGGATGCGCGCCGACGTCGGCATGGTCTTCCAGTCGTTCAACCTCTTCGCGCACAAGACCGTGCTGGAGAACGTGATGATGGCGCCCGTCAAGGTGCGCAAGGTGCCCAGGCAGCAGGCCGAGGCCGAGGCGAAGGCGCTGCTGGACCGGGTCGGGGTCGGCCAGAAGCTCGCCGCCCACCCCGCCGAACTCTCCGGCGGCCAGCAGCAGCGGGTGGCCATCGCCCGCTCACTGGCCATGCACCCCAAGCTGATGCTGTTCGACGAGCCGACCTCGGCCCTGGACCCGGAGATGATCCGTGAGGTCCTCGACGTCATGGTGGGCCTGGCCCGGGACGGCATGACCATGGTCGCCGTCACCCACGAGATGGGCTTCGCCCGGCAGGCCGCGGACCGGGTGGTGTTCATGGACGCGGGCGAGATCGTCGAGATCGCCACCCCCGAGGAGTTCTTCACCGACCCGCGGACCGACCGGGCCAAGGACTTCCTCTCGACGATTCTCCACCACTGATCCAGACTGCTCGACCGGGAGCGTGCGTCCCCGGCCCGACCGCGGGCCGCACCAGCCCGGTTGACCCCGCTCCACCCGCACTGAAACAAGGAGTACCGCTTTGAACGCCCTCAAGAACGGGTCCCGTGCCCGGACCCGGCTGTTCGCCGCCGGTCTGGTCACCGTGCTCGCGGCCGGTCTGTCCGCCTGTGGCGGCAGCGGGTCCGCACTCCCGCCCGCCCCCGGCTCCTCGGCCGGCAAGGGCACGCCGTCGGCCATGACCCAGGAACAGGTGGTGGCCGCCGCCCCCGTCGCCGACGCCTCCAAGATCACCCCCGGTTCCTGGATGGACAAGGTCAAGAAGCGCGGCTACCTGCGGGTGGGCGGCACCGACGCCGGCGCGCTGTTCTCCCAGAAGAACCCGGTCAGCGGCAAGCTGGAGGGCTTCGACGCGGGCCTGTCGCAGATGCTGGCCAAGTACATCATCGGCAAGCCCACCTCCAAGCTGTCGCTGACCACCGTCGACACCCGCGAGACGATGCTGCAGAACGGCACCGTCGACGCGGTGTTCGCCACGTACACCATCACTCCGCAGCGCGCCCAGAAGGTCGACTTCGCGGGCCCGTACTACGAGTCCGGCGACGCCATCATGGTCAAGTCGTCCAACACCTCGATCACCAAGGCGTCCGACCTCAACGGCAAGACCGTCGCCACCGAGGGCAACTCCACCGCCGCGCTGGACATCAAGAAGTTCGCGCCCAAGGCGAAGGTGCTGCTCTTCCAGGAGGACGGTGAGTGCGTGGCCGCCGTCAAGCAGGGCCGCGCCGACGCCTACGTGCTCGACCAGGGCATCCTGCTCGGCGACGCGGTCAGCGACTCCAGCCTGAAGGTGGTCGGCCAGCCGTTCACCCAGGAGCCCTACGGCATCGGTGTGCCGAAGGGGTCGGCCGCCAGGCAGTTCGTCGACGACTGGCTGCAGCAGATCTACGCCGACGGCGAGTGGGCCAAGCTGTGGAAGGCCACCATCGGCACCAAGGTCGCCGGTGACCCGCCGGCCGTTCCCAAGCTGCACTCGGCGGACGGTTCCTGACGGCTCATCATGTCGATAGTCCTCCAGCACATCGGCCTCCTGATCGGCGGCCTGGGCATCACGCTCGAACTGTCCCTGCTCGGATTCGTGGGCGCCGCGGTTCTGGGGGTGGCGCTGACCGTCATGCGGGTCAGCCCGGTGACACCGCTGCGGGTGTTCGGCACCCTCTACGTCGAGGTGTTCCGCAACATCCCGCTGCTGGTGTTCCTCTACCTGTTCGCCTTCGGCCTGCCCGACGCCGGCGTCTCGTTCTCCCTGTTCGACTCCGAGGTCATCTGCCTGGCGATGTACTTCGGCGCGTTCGCCTGTGAGGCGATGCGCGGCGGGATCAACGCGGTGCCGGTCGGGCAGGCCGAGGCGGCCCGGGCGCTGGGCATGACCTTCGCGCAGTCGCTGCGCCTGGTCATCCTTCCGCAGGCGTTCCGCACCATGGTCCAGCCGCTGGCCAACGTCCTGATCGGCATCGTCCTCGGCTCCTCGCTGGGCGCCGCGGTCGGCGTCAGCGACCTGACCGGCCGGGTGCAGATCTTCAACGAGCAGTACGACCAGCCGGTCCCCGTCGTCATCATGGTCGCCCTCGGCTACGTCCTGGTGACCTTGACCATCGCCCTGCTCGCCGGGCGGATCCAGAAGCGGATGGTGGTGCGCCGATGAGCTCGGTCAACCGGGTCCTGTTCGACGCCCCCGGCCCGCGCGGCCGGCGCCGCATCGCGGTGGCCACCGTGCTCTCGCTGCTGGTCATGGCGGGCCTGGTGGCCCTCGCCCTGATCCAGCTGGGGGACAACGGGCAGCTGGCCGCCGCCAAGTGGCGGATATTCACCTCGTCCGCGATCACGCGCTTCCTCTTCGACGGCCTGGGCATGACGCTGGGCATCGCCGCGGTCTGCGCGCTGCTGTCCCTGCCGATCGGCGCGTTCCTGGCGCTGTTCCGGCTCTCCGACAGCCCCGTGGTGCGCTGGCCGGCCGTCGTCTTCATCGAGTTCTTCCGCTCGGTGCCGCTGCTGGTGGTCGTCTACGTCTTCCTGATGGCCCTGCCCCAGGCCGGCTTCGTCTTCCCGGTCTTCTGGCAGCTGGTGATCCCCATCGTGCTGTGCAGTTCCGCGGTGTTCGCCGAGGTCTTCCGCGCCGGTGTGCTCGCCCTCGACAGCGGTCAGGCCGAGGCGGCCCGGGCGCTGGGCATGCGCGACGGCCAGGTCATGCGGAGCGTGGTGCTGCCGCAGGCGATCCGGCTGGTGGTGCCGACCCTGGTCAGCCAGATGGTCAGCCTCCTGAAGGACTCCACCCTCGGCTACGTCGTCAGCGTCGCCGACCTGCTCGACAAGGCGAAGATCCTCAGCTCGTACTACCACCTGTTCTTCCAGAGCTACGTGGTGATCGCGGTGATCTACATCGTGCTGAACGCCGCCATCTCCCAGCTCGCCCACGCCCTGGAACGCGGCGCCCGCCGCAAGCCCCGCACCAAGGGCGCCGCCGGCCCCGGCGGTCCGGGTGAGGGACTGGAGAGCGAGTTCGAGTCGCAGCAGCAACTGCGCGCCGCCTGAACCCCCGGGCACCGCGCCGCCCCGCCCGGCGGAGCGGTGCCCGGGCCCCCACGGCCACCGGTGCGGCCCGCCGCCCCCGCCCGGGCCCCCGGGCCGCCGCCGGCCCGCATCCGCGCGGCCCCGCACCACCGGGCCCGCCGCCACCACCCGGCCCTGCCGCGCGCGCCGCCCCCACCGGCGCCGCCCCGCCACGGCCGGACGCACCCCGCCCCCGCGGCGGAAACGCCGAACCCGCGCCGCGCCGCCCGCGCGGCGGACCGACCCCAGGAGGAGAGACCCTCATGTGCCGACTGCTCGGAGTCGTCTCCACGACCGCCCAGCCGCTCACCACCCTGCTCGCCGACGACCTGCCGCCCTACACCGCGCTGTCGGCCGAGCACTGCGACGGCTGGGGCGTGGCGCACTGGAACGACCGGGACGCACTGGAACTCACCAAGGCCGCCGAGGCCGCCGCCGGGAGCTCCGGTTACCGCGAGGCGCTGGCCGGCGCGCACACCGACGCAGCCCTGCTGCACCTGCGCAAGGCGTCCTCCGGCATGGACAACACCGCGCTCAACACCCACCCGTTCACCGACGGGCGCATCGCCTTCGCGCACAACGGCTGGGCCAGCGACGCCGCGAAGCTCGACGCCATGGTCACCTCGGCCGGCGGCCCGGCGTGCGCGGGCACCACCGACAGCGAACGCTACTTCTCCCTGCTGCGCGCCGCCCTCACCGGCGCGGCCCCCGAGGTGGCCCTGACCGCCGTGAGCACCGCGGTCTTCGACGCCATGCCGACCGAGGCGCTCAACTGCCTGCTGCTGACCGAGGACGCCCTCTACGCCTACACCTCCTACGACGGCACCCGGCCCACCGCCTCCGGCAAGGACCCGCACGAGTCCTACGAGATGGGGTTCCGGGTGCTGCCCGACCGGGTGATCGTCGCCTCCAGCGGCTGGGCGCACGACGACGCGCCCTGGGAGCCGCTGCGCAACGGCCAGATCCTGCGGGTGGGCCGCCGCGACCTGCACACCTCCGTTCACCGCCTGGTGCCCGCGCACGCGCTGGCCGCCGTGGGACGGCTCGCCGCGCCGGCCGGACTGGCCGGCTGACCGGCCGCTCAGGACCAGGGCAGCGACGCGCGGTGACGCCAGTAGCCGGCCGCCGGCCCGGCCGGGACCGGCAGACCGGCGGTCACCGAGCCGTCCACCGCCGCGGCCACCAGGTTGGAGGCCAGTTGCCCGCCGGTGACCGCCCCGGACAGCACCACGTTCACCCAGTCGTGGCGCAGCACCCAGGCCAGCGCCAGGGCGTCGGGGGCCAGTCCGGTGCGGCGGGCGTCCGCGGCCAGCGGACCGTCCGGCGCGGCCAGCCTGCCGTTGGCCACGGCCTCCTTGACCACCACCGCCCATCCGGCGTCCGCCGCCGCCCGCAGCGCCGGTCCCGCGGAGGGCTCCAGGACGTTGAACGTGGCCTGCACCGCGCCGAACAGCGGCCGGCCGCCGACCCGCACGGCCAGCGCGGCGCGCACCGCCTCGCCCTGCGCCGGCCCGGAGACCGACAGCCCGACCGTCACCCCGGTCCCGGCCAGCTCCGCCAGCCGCCCGTGCAGCGCCGGATCGGTCAGGGCCGGGCTGCCGGGGGTCACCGAGTGCACCAGGTACAGGCCCAGGTGCTCCCCCAGCAGCGCCCGGGTCTCGGCCAGCTGCCGGTCGAAGACGGCCACCGCGTGCTCCTTGACCTCGTGCACCGGCGCGTCCACCCGCCACTCGCCGGTGTAGGTGTAGCCCCACTTGCTGCCCACCACCGCGCCGGCCGCTGGACGGTCCGCCAGCCAGCCGGCCAGGAACTCCTCGGCCCGCCCGTAGGAGCGGGCCGCGTCCAGGTACCGCACCCCGCCGGCCCAGGCGGCGTCCAGCAGCGCGCGGGTGCGTGCGCGCAGGGCCGCCACCGAGCGGTCCGGCAGGTCCCGCTCCCGGCCCGGGGTGATGTAGCCCGGTCGCCCGACCGCCGCCAGGCCCAGGCCGATCCTCGCCACCCCGCGCATCCCGCGCAGCCGCGTCGCCGTCATGCCCGGCACGCTACCGGCTCACCGGCCCGGCGCCGGGAACACCGCGTCCACCAGCGCGTTGCCGAACACTCCGCGCGGATCCAGCCGTTGACGCAGGTCGGCGAAGCGCGCGGAGCCCGGGTGGCCGGCCCGCACCGCGGCCGGGGCCAGGCCGTGCACCTTGCCCCAGTGCGGCCGTGCCCCCAGCGGCACGAGCCGTTCCTCCACCAGCGGCAGCACCCGGTCCACCGCGGCCCGGTCCGGGACCCAGGTGAAGTGGAGGGCGACCGCGCCGTCCGCCCCGGGACCCAGCCAGCACGGGTCCGGGGCCACCGTGCGGATCTCGCACACCCGCAGCGCCGGTGCCAGCCGCCCGCCCAGCGACCGCAGTTCACCGATGGCGGCCACCGCGTGCGCCCGGTCGGTGAAGTACTCCGACTGCAGCTCCGCACCCACGCTCGGGGTGCTCCCCGCCAGGAAGTGCGGCAGCCGCTCGTCCCACGGGCCCGGCACACCGCCCTGCCGCGTCACCCCCGCCGGGTCCAGCCCCCGCACCGGGTGCCGGGGCCCGCCGGCCGGCACCGCACCCGTCCACGCCAGGTCCGCCGCCGGGTCGTGCTCCCGGCGCTTGACCCAGCAGTCCGGCCGGGAGCGCCAGTCGGTGAAGACGCTCACGCTGTACGCCGACCCCATCAGCCGGTCGAACCCGCCGGCCAGCACCTCCCACGGCACGCCCTCCCACACCCGCTGCTCCACGGTGAAGTCCGCCACCACGTCGAACGTCAGCGCCGTGACGATGCCCAGCGCCCCGAGCGAGGCCACCGCCCCGCCGAAGTCCGGCTCCCCGCGCCGCAGCGTCAGCGACCGCCCGCCGGCCGTGACGAGTTCGACGGCCCGCGCGTACCCGGCCAGCGACATCAGGGCGTCCCCCGAACCGTGCGTCGCCGTCGCGCAGGCGCCGGCCACCGTCACGTGCGGGGTGGAGGGCAGCGCGGCGAGCGCCAGCCCCCGCTCCCGCAGCCGCGCGCACACCAAGTGCAGCGGCATCCCGCCGCCCACCCGCGCGGTACCGGCGCCCGCGTCGGTCTCCACCAGCGGCGGCAGCCCGGCCAGCGAGACCAGCGCCCCGGTGGTGTCGGCGACCGTGCTGAAGGAGTGCCCGGCGCCCACCGCCCGCACCCGCCGCGCCCCGGCGACCAGCGCCCGCAGCGCGTCGACGTCACCCGGACAGTGTGCCGACCGTGCCGAGAAGACCACGTTCCCCGCCCAGTTGTGCCGCACGCAGCCGTCCTCCCCGCCCCCGCGGGCGGCCGGTCCGCCCGTGCGGCCATCGTGCCGTGCGCGGGCCCGGTCCGCGAGAGGGCCCGCGGGGGCCGGCGGTGAGAGAGGAAGGAGAACCGGTGGACGACGACCGGGTGTTCAAGGCCCTGGCCGATCCCACCCGAAGGCTGCTGCTGGACCGGCTGCTGGAGCGGGACGGCCGGTCGCTGACCGATCTGGGGACCTGCGTGCAGATGACCCGGTTCGGTGTGATGAAGCACCTGCGGGTGCTGGAGGAGGCCGGTCTGGTGGTCAGCCGGCGCAGCGGCCGGCGCAAACTGCACTACCTCGACGGCCGCCCGCTGCGCCGGGTCCGTGACCGCTGGCTGGCCCGCTACGGACCGCCGGCCGCCGAGGAGGCCGGCGGCCCGCAGGTGTGACGCGACGACTGGTGGACACCCGCGACGCGTTCGCCGCATCGCACTTATCATCGGACCATTCACGCTCCCGCATCCTCACCGTGGCGGAGCACGTCCGGAAAGAGGCAGCCGCAGGTGAGTGCCCGTCCGATGTCCCTCCTGCGGATGGCCCCGGCGGTCTTCCTGCCGGCCCTCGTCTTCGAGACCGGGATGGGCGCCCTCGCCCCGGTCCTGGCCCTCAGCGGCCGGGCCCTCGGCGCCTCCGTCGGCACCGCCGGCCTGGTGCTGGCCCTGCTCGGCGTCGGCCAGATCCTCGGTGACGTGCCGGCCGGTGCGCTCGCCGCCCGGGTCGGTGACCGCCGCGCGATGCTGCTGGCCGCCGGCGTGGCCGTCCTGACCCTGTGCGGCTGCGCCCTGGCCCGCACCGTGTGGGAGCTGGGGATCGCGGTGACCGCCACCGGCGCCACCAACGCGGTCTTCATCCTGGCCCGCCAGGCGTACCTGACGGAGGCCACCCCGCCGGCGCTGCGGGCCCGTGCGCTGTCCACGCTCGGCGGGATGTCGCGGGTCGGCAACTTCGCCGGCCCGTTCATCGGCGCCGCCGTCCTGAGCGCCCACCCGGTCCACGACATCTACTGGCTGGCCGTCGCCTTCACCCTGGCCTCCGCCGTGGTGGTCGCCGTCGTGCGGGACGTCACCGACCCCACCGGCGGCCGGGCCGGCGGCACCGGGGCGCCCGCCCCGGTGCGCGCCGTGGTCCGCGACCACCGCACGGTCTTCCTCACCCTCGGCATGGCCGTGCTGCTGGTCGGCTCGGTGCGCGCCGCCCGGCAGACGGTGCTGCCGCTGTGGGCCGAACACCTCAACCTCACCCCGGCCACCACCAGTGTGGTCTTCGGCTTCGCCGGCCTGATCGACACCCTGACCTTCTATCCCTCCGGCAAGGTGATGGACCGGTCCGGCCGGCTGTGGATCGCGGTGCCCTCCATGCTCGTGCTGGGCATGACGATGACCGCCCTGCCGCTGACCCGCACCCTCGGCGAACTGACCGCCGTGGCCATGGTGATGGGCTTCGGCAACGGCATCGGCAGCGGCATCCTGATGACGCTCGGCGCCGACGTGGCCCCGCCGGCCAGCCGTTCGCAGTTCCTCGGCGTCTGGCGGCTGTGCGCCGACTCCGGCAGCGCCGGCGGCCCCCTGGTGGTCTCGGCGGCCGCCGGGCTCGGCAGCCTCGCGGCGGGCATCACCACCATGGGCGCGGTCGGCGTGCTGGCCGCCGGGGCGCTGCTGCGCTGGGTACCGCGTTACTCCGCCTTCGCCACCCGCGGCACCCGCTCCCGCGTCGTCACCGGCGACACCGCCCGCCGACCGGCCCGCGAGGTGGCCGGGGACGACGTGAGCCGCCGGTAGACCGGTTGACCCGGAAGGCCGCCGCCCGGCCGTCGGTCAGCCGCAGCAACCCGGTTCAGGCCGGCGTCGTTTCCACTCCGGACGTGTACCACCGGGCACCGGTTTTCCCGCGGCTGCTGCGCGGCGCGCGGCCGGGCGGCTCCCCCGGGGTGGTGCGCCAACTCCCGTTCGCCGTAAGGCCGGAGCACTGATTTCTTCCGCTTGGCTGCGGATTTCGTTGGAAGACGGTGCTCGAATTGGTGAAATTGACTGTATCCACGCTGCTGAAACGCTGATACCGTACCCGCATCCATTCGGAGAAGTCCCGCCGGCCTCTGATGCCCGCGGGACACTGTGAGGAGTGCATTTTTATGCGAATCCTGCTGGTAGGGGCAGGAGGGGTGGGCACGGCGATCACCAGGATCGCGGCCCGGAGATCGTTCTTCGAATTCATGGTGGTCGCCGACTACGACCTGGACCGCGCGAGCAGCGCGGTGGCCGCGCTCGCGCCCGACCCGCGTTTCACCGCCGCGAGGGTGGACGCCTCCGACCGGTCCGCCGTCACCGCGCTGCTGTCCGAGCACCGCTGCGACGTGCTGCTCAACGCGACCGACCCGCGTTTCGTGATGCCCCTGTTCGAGGCGGCGCTCGGCGGCGGCGCGAACTACCTCGACATGGCGATGTCGCTCTCCCGGCCGCACCCCGAGCAGCCGTACACCGAGTGCGGCGTCAAGCTCGGCGACGACCAGTTCGCCCGCTCAGGCGACTGGGAGCGGGCCGGCCTCCTGGCGCTCGCCGGGGTGGGCGTCGAGCCCGGCCTGTCCGACGTCTTCGCCCGCTACGCCGCCGACGAACTCTTCGACGAGATCGAGGAGATCGGCGTCCGCGACGGTGCGAACCTCACCGTCGACGGCTACGACTTCGCGCCGTCGTTCTCCATCTGGACCACGATCGAGGAGTGCCTGAACCCACCGGTGGTGTGGGAGAAGGACCGCGGCTGGTTCACCACAGAACCCTTCAGCGAGCCCGAGGTCTTCGACTTCCCCGAGGGCATCGGCCCCGTCGAGTGCGTCAACGTCGAGCACGAGGAGGTGCTGCTGATCCCGCGCTGGGTCGGCGCCCGCCGCGTGACGTTCAAGTACGGCCTCGGCAACGAGTTCATCGAGGTCCTCAAGACCCTCCACAAGCTCGGCCTGGACAGCACCGAGACCGTCTCGGTCCGCGGCCGCCAGGTCTCCCCGCGCGACGTGGTCGCCGCCGCCCTGCCCGACCCCGCCGGACTCGGCGAGCGCATGCACGGCAAGACCTGCGCCGGCACCTGGGTCAAGGGCACCAAGGACGGCCGTCCGCGCGAGGTCTACCTCTACCACGTCGTCGACAACGCCTGGTCGATGAACGAGTACGACTCCCAGGCGGTCGTCTGGCAGACCGCCATCAACCCGGTCGTCGCCCTGGAACTGATCGCCACCGGGGTCTGGCAGGGCACCGGCGTGCTCGGCCCCGAGGCGTTCGCCCCCCGCCCCTACCTCGACCTGCTCACCGAGTACGACTCGCCCTGGGGCCTGCGCGAGCAGTGACCCGCCGGCCCGGACCGCCGCCGGGGAGGGACGCCTCCCCGGCGGCGGTCCGGGCGCTCAGCCCTCCCGCCCCGCGGACAGTTCACTCTCGAACGCGGTCACCAGTGCGGCCGCCTGCGCGGAACCGCCCGACACCCGGTGCAGCCGCAGCCGCATCGCCCGGCCGCGCACGGTCAGCGTCATGACCTGGTTGCCGAACCACGGGCCGCCCGTGCGCCGCCAGGTCACCCCGGACGCCGGCAGCCGCGCGTGCCGGGTCAGCAGCGCCCCCAGCAGCCGGCCCACCCGGCTCCAGCCGGCGCGGAAACCCAGCCGCATGGCCGCCGGCACCCCGTTGTGCACCGGCGAGCACGTCAGTTGCACGACCCGGCCGCCCCGCGCCGCCCCGCCGGCGCCGCCCGCATCGGCCACGTACCCGTGGTGCACGTCCCCCGACAGCACGCAGACCGTCGCCGGCCCCGCGCCACCGTCCTCCCGCGGTCCGGCCGCCTCCCGCAGCGTCGCGGCCAGGCTTTCGAACGACGAGCGGAACGCCGCCCAGTGCTCCAGGTCGGCCGCCCGGCGCAGCCGCTCACCCCGCCGTGCCCAGCGCGGCCCGCGCACCCCGGCGCACATCGCCTCGCTCCACGACTCCACCGCGTGGATGCCGTGCGGCAGCAGCCAGGGCAGCGAGGTGCCCAGCAGCAGGTGGTCGTAGTCCCCGTCCTCCAGCAGCTGCTCCCGCAGCCAGCGCTCCTCCCCCTCACCCAGCATCGCCCGCGAGCCCTCCTGAAGCACCCGTGCCGAACGCGAGTCGGCCACCACGATCCGCACCCGCCCGATGTCGCGGCGATAGCTCCACCGGGTGCCCGTCCGGTCCCGGTCGGCCGACTCGGCGAACCGCCGCAGCTCCCGCGTGCCGTCCCCGGCCGCCCGCACCGCCGCGTACAGCGGATCGGCCGCCAGCGCGTCCGGGGGGAGATTGCCCAGGTGCTGGTGCACCCAGTAGCTCATCAGGGCACCGGTGATCCGCTCCGCCCACCACGGCTGCCGGCGGATGTCCTCCAGCCACGCCTGCGAGGTGTTCCAGTCGTCGATCACGTCGTGGTCGTCGAAGATCATGGCGGACGGCACGCACGACAGCAGCCAGCGGATGCCCGGGTCCAGCCAGGACTCGGCATACAGCCGGGTGTACTCCTCGTAGTCCGCCACCTGCGTCCACGGCGGCCGGTCCAGGTCCCGCCGCGCCGCCAGCCACTCCTGGGTGGCCGGTGAGGTCTCGTCGGCGTAGACCTGGTCGCCCAGCAGCATCAGCAGGTCCGGCAGCCGCCCCCGCGGAGCGCCGGCGGCCGCCCGGGCCAGCGTGTCGAGCGCGTCCGGGCCGATCCGGTCGGTCCCGCCCGCCGGCGGCGCCGCCCAGCGGCAGGAGCCGAACGCCACCGTCAGCTCCCCGTCGCCGCCCGCCGGCCGGGTACGGATCCGGCTCGGCGGGAACGGCGAGTCCGGCAGCGGCCACACCCGCTCCCCGTCCAGCTCCACCACGTACGGCGTCTCCCGGCCGGGACCCAGCCCCCGCAGCACCACCAGCGCGTAGTGGTGCCCGGCCACGCACCAGGTCGGCGCCGCCGCCGCGGTGCCGTCCCCGCACACCACCCGCACCTCGCACGGGCCCCCGGTCTCCACCCACACCGTCGCGCTCACGTCGTCCGCGTACCGCAGCAGCGGCCCCAGCCGCAGTTCAGCCATGCCGCGACAGCTACCCCCGGCGCGGCGGAAGATGACAGCCCGCGCCGAACACGCCAGAGGATGTCCGGAACGCCGCGAATCGACCGCCACCGGCCGGGTAGCCGTCCCGGATGACGAGCCGCAACGACCCCGCCGCACCGCCCCCCGACCGCCCGGCGACCGGACCGCCCGACCCGGAACCCACCGGCACCGCGCCCCCGCCCGACGGCGGAGCGGACGGCGGCACCCGCAAGACCGTGTGGATCGCGCTGGCCGCCAACCTGGTCATCGCCGTCGCCAAACTCGCCGGCGGCCTGTTCACCGGGTCGCCCGCCCTGCTGTCGGAGGCCGCGCACTCGGTCGCCGACAGCCTCAACGAGGTCTTCCTGCTCGCCTCCCTGCGCCGCAGCCGCCGCCCGCCGGACGCCGACCACCCCTTCGGCTACGGCAAGGAACGGTTCTTCTGGTCCCTGCTCGCCGCCGTCGGGATCTTCGTCACCGGAGGCTGCTTCTCCTTCCTCCAGGGCGTCGACGCCCTGCGCTCCGGCGAGACGGAGTCGACGGCCGGGTACCTGGTCGGACTGGCCGTGCTGTTCGTCGCCCTGCTGGCGGAAGGCAGTTCGCTGGCACGGGCCCTGCTCCAGGCCCGCGCCGAGGCCCGGCGACAGGGCACCCCGCTCGCCCGGGTCATCCGCGCCGGCGACGACCCGGCGCTGCGGACCGTACTGGCCGAGGACGGCGCCGCCTGCACCGGTGTGCTGCTGGCCGCCGCCGGCCTGGTCGCCCACATGGTCACCGGCCAGGCCGCCTGGGAGGGCGTGGCCTCCCTGCTGATCGGCGTGCTGCTGGTGTATGTCGCCTACGTCCTGGGCCGCAGCGCCAAGGAACAGCTCATCGGCGAGGCCGCCGACCCCGCGCTGCGCCACCGGGTACGCGGCTACCTCGCGCGGCAGCCGGAGATCGACGTGGTCACCGCCGCCCTGACCATGCGGCTCGGCCCCCGCGCCGTCATGCTCGCCGCCCGGATCGACCTGGTGCCCGGCGTGGACAGCGAGAGCGTCGAGGAGGCACTCCAGCGCATCCGGCAGGGCCTGCGCGAGGAGTGCCCCGACCTCGAACAGATCTTCCTGGACGTCACCGACGCCTCCGACGACGACCGCCGCCGCGCGGACCGCGAGACCCGTGCGCTGGACCGCGCCGTCCAGGACACGGCCCCCGGCGCCGCCTGACCCGCCCGCCGCGGCGCCGGACGCGCGCGGTCGCCGTCCCGGTGGGACCATCGGACCACCAGGTTCCCCGCGCCGGACGTCCGGCCGCCCCGGTCGCCGTCCGCCGCGCCCCGCCGCAGGGAGGACGGACCATGCCCCCCACCAGCCGCCCCGACCCCGGCACAACGCAGGAACGCCACGACCGCGGCCGCGCCCTCCGCACCCGGGTGCCGCGCTCCTCGCACGCGTTCCACACCCCGTCGCTGCGCCGGCCCGACCCGGTGGACATCGTCGAGACGCAGTCCGCCGAACGCGTCCCGGAACTCGTCCCCATCCGCTACGCGCGGATGACCGAGTCGCCGTTCCGCTTCTTCCGCGGTGCCGCCGCCGTCATGGCGACCGACCTCGCCACCACCCCCACCACCGGCATCCGCACCCAACTGTGCGGCGACGCGCACCTGTTGAACTTCCGCTTCCTCGCCTCGCCGGAACGGCACCTGCTGTTCGACCTCAACGACTTCGACGAGACGCTGCCCGGCCCCTGGGAGTGGGACGTCAAACGCCTCGCCACCAGCCTGGCCATCGCCGCCCGGGCCGCGGGCCTCGGCGCCGGGGAACGCGCCCGGATCACCGGCGGCGCGGTGCGCTCCTACCGCACGCGGATGCGGGAGTTCGCCGGGATGACCAACCTCGCCGTCTGGTACGCGCAGCCCGACGTCGACGTCTTCGCCCGCCGTGCCGCCGGCACCGTCGACCCGGGGATGCTGCGCCGGCTGACCGGCGCCGCCGCCCGCGCCCGCCGCCGCGACGGGCTGCACGCCATGGAACGCCTCACCCACCTCGACGCCGCCGGGCGGCGCCGGATCACCGCCGACCCGCCGCTCCTGGTGCCGCTCGACGACCTGCTGCCGTCGGCCGCGGCCCGCGAGAGGGCCGCGGCGACGGTCCGCGCTCTCATCGACCGCTACGCCGCCACCCTGCGCGGGGACCGCCGGTACCTGCTGCGGGAGTACCGGGTGGCCGACATCGCCCGCAAGGTCGTCGGCGTCGGCAGCGTCGGTACCCGCTGCTGGATCGTGCTCATGCTCGGCTCGGGCCCGGGCGACCCGCTGCTGCTCCAGGCCAAGGAGGCCGGACCGTCCGTCCTGGAGCCCTACGCGGGCCGCGGCACCCACCGCAACCACGGCGCCCGGGTCGTCGCGGGCCAGCAGCTCATGCAGTCGGCCGGCGACATCTTCCTCGGCCACGTGCGCAGCGAGAGCGGACTCGACGGTGAGCGGCGCGACTTCTACGTCCGCCAGCTGCGCGACTGGAAGGGCATCGCCCGCCCCGAGGAGATGTCCCCCTCCGAACTCGCCCAGTTCGCCGTCATGTGCGGCGCCACCCTCGCACGGGCCCACGCCCGCTCCGGCGACCGGTTCGCGATCGCCGGCTACCTGGGCAAGGGGGCGGTGTTCGACGAGGCGGTGTCCGCGTTCGCGGAGTCCTACGCCGACCAGAACGAGCGCGACCACGCCGCGCTGAGCGTGGCGGTGGAGGAGGGGCGGGTGAGGGCCGCGGCGTAGTCCCCGCGGTCGGCCTGGGCGGGCCGGCGTGTGCGCCCCCGCCCCCTGAACGCGCCCGCCGCGCGGTCCCTGACGGTCCGCCCGGGCGGGTCCCCGCGCCCCTGGCGTGCCCCACGTCTATCCGCGGCCCCGGCGGTGTCCCCCGTGGCGGCTGTCGTACTGGGCGCCGTAGGTGGTTGCGTTGGAGCGGTCGGCGGACTGGTAGGAGGAAGAGGCAGTGGTGGTGGAGCCGTAGCCGTAGCCGTAGCCGTGCTGGTCGCGGGTGGCGGCGGCCTGGCGCATGGCGGTGGCCCAGACCTGGGCGTCGCGGGCCGCGTCGCGGCGCATCTGTGCGCGCCACTGGGCCGCGGCCTGGGCGAGTTGCTGCTGGGGGGTGAGGGTCGCGGGGCGGACCGGGGGAGGGGTGTGGGCGACGGTGGTGGTGACCGGTACCCGCCGGGCGGCGCGGGTGGGGGCCGGCGGGGCCGGGGTGTGTTCGGGGTGCTGGGCGGCCACCGGTTCGTCCGGCAGGTCCGGCAGTGGGCTGCTCGGCACGCTGCGCGGTGCGGCGCTCGCGGTGTGGCTGCCACCGTTGCCGATCATCAGCGCCAGCGTCACCACCGCGCCGGCCGCCGAGAGCACCGCGCCGCTGAGGGCGACCTTGCGGCGCGGTCGGGTGGCCCGGTGGCGTCCGGGCTGCAGCACCTCACCGACGATGACGTTCGGACCACTCCGCTCCGACACGTCCAGGGGCTGCGGGCCCGGCGTGACGGCCGTCGGGTCGAGCGGGCCCCGGGCGACGCCGGTACGCGCGGGTATCGGGAAAGAGTCGTCCATGATGTCAGAGGATCCCGATCCACCGCCCGGATGTCCACTCGTACCGGTGAACTGCCTGTCATCCGTTCGCGCAAAACGCCCACCAAGGTCCAGTTCGCCGCCGCCCGCGCGGGCGGCGGTGGTGACCGACACCACGCCCGGCGGGGGCCGGTATGGGGCCGGCAGCCATCGCCGGACGCGGCGGCGGCGCACTAACGTGACGTCACCCCGCTCCCCGCCGGGGCGCGGTCACACCCTCGGAGCCGCCATGAAACCCCCCACCCGGCCGGTGCGCCGCACCGGCCTCACGCTCCTCGCCCTGCTCTGCGCCGTGCTGCTGCCGGCCAACGCCGCGACCGCCGCCGGCGCGCCGACCGTGCCGCCCACCGACGGGACGCTGAGCCGGCATCAGGTCTCCGGCGTCTACGTCTCCGGCATCTCCTCCGGCGCCGACATGGCCGGGCAACTCCAGGTCGCCTACTCCTCCCGCATCAAGGGCATGGGCGCCTTCGGCCTCTCCCCCTACTACTGCGCGGAGAACAACGCCGCCCAGGCGCTGGCCGGCTGCTCCGGCGACCTGTGGCCGACGTTCACCGCCACCCTGGAGGCGGAGACCGCGCAGTTCGCCGCCTACGGCTGGATCGACCCGGTCTCCGACCTCAGCGGCAAACCGGTGTACGTCTACCACGGCGGCGCCGATTCCGTGGTCGCCGCACCGGTCAGCTCCGCCGCCGGTGACTTCTTCCGGCACTTCGGCGCCCGCGTCACGACCGACGGCAGCGCCACCGCCGGGCACGCCTGGGTGACCCCGTACGGGCCGGGGGCCTGCGGTGACACCGCCGTGCCCTTCCTCAACAACTGCGGCACCGACCCCGAGCACACCATGCTCTCCACCCTCTTCGGCTCGGTCTCCGCCCCCGCCACCGGCACCCCGGACGGCACCCTGGTCCGCTTCGACCAGAACGCCTACGCCCCCGGCGGGTCGGCCGCCGCGGTCAGCATGGACGACCACGGCTTCGCCTACGTGCCCGCCGCGTGCGCCGCCGGATCCTCCTCCTGCCGGCTGATGGTCGCCCTGCACGGCTGCGAGCAGGACTACGCCACCGTCGGCACCGCCTTCGAGGACGACTCCGGGCTCGACCAGTACGCCGACACCAACCACATGATCGTGCTGTACCCGCAGGCCACCGCCAGCGTCGTCAACCCCTACGGCTGCTGGGACTGGTGGGGCTACCTCGGCGCCACCAACTACCCCATCAAGGGCGGCGCGCAGATCGAGACCATCATGAACATGGTCACCGCACTCGGCGGCTGACCGCCCGCCCGCCGCCCGCGCCGCCGCTCAGGTGACGCACCGTTACCCGCCTGCCACACACGAGTGGCAGGCGCAAAAGATCACCCATAGCGTCTTTCCGGTGGCTACGTCCGTCGTTCGCCACCGGAAAGCAGGTGTTCCCCGCATGAACGCACGCCGGGTCCACGCCGCCGCGGCAGCCGCGGCCACCGTCGTCCTGTCCGTGGCCGCCCCCGCGGCCCTCGCCTCGCCCGCCGGCCCCCACCGCCAGGTGGTCATGCCCGGCCAGTCCGTCCAGGCCGCCGTCGACAGGGCCGCCCCGGGCGACGAGGTCATCGTCCTGCCGGGCGTCTACCCCGGCAGCGTCCGCATCACCACCCCCGGCGTCACCCTGCGCGGCGCCGGCCCCGACACCGTGCTGGTCCCCGGCGCCGGCGAGCACGACGCCTGCGCCGACGCCGGCCACGGCGTCTGCGTCACCGGCACCCCCGCCGCCAACGCCGCCGGCGTCACCGTCGCCGCCCTGACCGTGCACGGCTTCAAGGTCAACGGCATCGACGCCTCCTACGCCGACGGGCTGACCGTCACCGGTGTGACCGCCACCGGGAACGGCGACCACGGCATCAGCGAGGAACGCTCGGTCCGCGGCGACATCCGCGACAACATCGCCACCGGCAACGGGCAGGCCGGCGTCTTCCTCGCCAACACCGTCTCCACCGAGGCCGGCGCCATCGACACCGAGGGCACCCGGGTCACCGCCAACCAGCTGTCCGGCAACCGCTTCGGCGTCGTCGTGCGCCGGCTGCGCGACCTGACCGTCGAGCACAACCTCGTCACCGGCAACTGCGGCGGGGTCTTCGTCATCGGCGACGAGAACACCCCGCGCGGCGGCGACCTCGACATCACCGGCAACGACATCAGCGGCAACAACGCCTACTGCGCGTCGGCCTCCCGCCTGCCGTTCATCCAGGGCACCGGCGTGCTGCTGACCGGCACAGAGAACGTGCGGGTCACCGGCAACCGGGTCAGCGGCAACACCGGAACCTCCCCGATGTCCGGCGGCATCGTGCTGTACGGCAGCATCGTCGGCGTCCACAACACCGGTGCCGTCATCACCGGCAACACCGCCCTGGACAACGCCCCAGCCGACCTCGCCCTGCGCGACACCGGCGCCCAGGGCACCACGTTCCTGGCCAACGTCTGCGGCATCAGCGCCCCGGCGGCCGACGGGCGGTGCGCGCGATGACCGACACCCAGGTCCCGGCGGGCGCCCCCGCCACCCCGGGCAGCCCCATGCTGCTGCGCGAACTCGCCTTCGGCGCCGCGTGCGCCGCCGCCGTGCGCGCCGCCTGCCGCCTGAAGGTCGCCGACGCGCTCGGCGACGCCCCCGCCACCCCGGCCGACCTCGCCGCCGCGGTCGGCGCCCAGCCGGGACCGCTGGGCCGGGTGCTGCGCGCGCTGTCCGCCTACGGGGTCTTCGAGGAACTGCCCGACGGCCGCTTCCAGCACACCGGCACCTCCCGCATGCTGCGCGTCGACGCCCCCGACACCCTCCACTACGTCGCCCTGTGGTGCACCGAGCCGTGGACCTGGCAGGCGTGGCCGCGGCTCGACGAGGCGGTGCGCACCGGGCGCAACCTCTTCCCCGAGATGTTCGGCAAGGAGTTCTTCGACTACCTGCACACCGAGGCCGACGAGAGCGCCAGGGTCTTCGACCGGGCCATGACGCACTCCAGCCGGCAGTCCGCCCAGGACGTCGCCGCCACCCTCGACCTGACCGGGGTGCGCGACGTCGTCGACATCGGCGGCGGCCAGGGCCACGTGCTCGCCGCGCTGCTGGAGAGGCACCCGCAGCTGGAGGGCACCCTGCTCGACCTGCCCGGCGTCGTCGCCGGCGCCGACCCCCGGCTGCGCGACGGCGGACCGCTCGCCGCCCGCGCCGACCTGGTGGCCGGCGACGCCCGGGAGGACGTGCCGGTCTCGGTCGACCTGTACGTCATCAAGAACATCCTGGAGTGGGACGACACCTCCACCCGCCGCACCCTGCGCAACGTCATGACCGCGGCGGCCCCCGGCTCCCGGGTCGCCGTCATCGAGAACCTCGTCGACGACACCCCCTCACCGCGCTTCACCGGGGCCATGGACCTGATGCTGCTGATGAACGTCGGCGGCCGCAAACACACCGAGGAGTCCCTGGCCTCCCTCATGCGCGAGGCCGGCCTGCGGGTCGAACCGGCCCGCCCGGTCAACGCCTACCTGCACGTCATCATGGGCACCGTGCCCGACCGGCCGCGCGACTGACCGCACGCCGAGGGGTCCGGCCGCACTCCACCGGCCGGGCCCCTCGACGCTGCGCGCCCCTACCGCTCCCAGCGGTAGAACTCGCGTGCCATCGCGTCCTTCGGCTCCCGCCAGGTCGCCGGGTCGTACGGCATCACGAACGGCAGCAGCCGTTCGCTGATCCCGCGGAACTCCGGATGGTCCTTGTGCGTGGCCACCTGCGGCCCCGGCGGGGTGTCGGCCTCCACCAGGTGCAGGTAGAGGTCGTCACCGAAGTGGAACAGGCTGCGCCCGCTCACTCCGATCAGCCCCGGCAGCTCACCGGCGTCGGAGGCGGCGAACACCTCCGCGATCCGGTCCGCCGAACGCGGCTTCATCCGCGCGACGATCAGCGAGCGGTACGTCATGCCGCCTCCTTCCTGCCCCGCCCGGACGTGCTGCGGGGCGCCGCCTTCGGCCGGGCGCCGCCGCGCGGACCCGGCTTCGGCCCGTCCGCCCGGCCGCCGCGCGCGTGCCGCTCGACGATCCTGTCGCGGATCAGCGCCATCTGGACCTTCGAGTTGTCGTCGATGTGCCGCTGCATCCCCGCGTCGTCCACCGGCGCCTGCGGCTTCATCGCGAAGTCCTGCGTCCACACCATGCGGGTGCCGCCGTCCACCGCCTCGTACGCCCAGTGGATGTCCATGAACTCGAACGGGCCGGTCTCCACCCGGCGGGCGCGCACCGTGCGGGTCGGCTCGTCCGTGGTGCGCTCCGAGACCCAGCTCCACACCTGGCCGTTCTCGTCCGGGTGCATGGTGAGGCGGAACGTGGTCACCGAACCGTTCTCCCGCTCCTCGGCGGACACGATCTCCACCGAGGCGTACTCGCTGAACAGCTTCGGCCAGCCCTTGAGGTCGTTGGTGATCTCCCAGACGACCTCCATCGGCGCCGGGATCGTGATCTCGTTGCGGGTGTGAGCTGCCATGTCAGACTCCAGCCGTGAGGGAGGCGTTGACGACCTCGACGAAGGCCCGGGGGGTCTTGCACGCGTCGGCGTCGCCGTCGATCGCGACGCCGTGCCGGTTCTCCAGCTCGCCGACGATGCCCAGCAGGCCCAGCGAGTCCAGGCCGTACTCGGCGAACTGGGTGTCCGCGCCCTCGGCCAGCGCCTCCGGGTCGACCGTGACACCGGCGCTGGACTTCATCAGCGCGGCCAGTTCCTCGTAGGTCAGTTCGTTCTTCACTGTGCTTCCTTTCGGCCGGTCGCCCGGGTGGGGGGAGAAGGGGAGCGGGGGTCAGGAGGGCGGTGCGGTCACCACCAGCGCGGCGTTGGAACCCATCAGCCCGCGGCTGAGCACCAGCGCCGTCCGCAGCCGCGCCGGCCGCGGCCGGCCGGTGACCAGGTCCAGGTCGTGGACCACGTCGGTGACGTGCGGGGTGGGCGGCACCACGCCGTGCTCGATGGCCAGCACGGCGGCCGCCACGTCCAGCAGCGGGGCACCGCAGTAGGCCCGGCCGGTACCGGTCTTCGGGGCGGTCACCGGCACGCGCGCCGCGTGCCGGCCCAGCGCGTCGGCCAGCGCGAGCGCCTCGGCCCGGTCGGCCTCCACGGTGCCCATCGCGTCGGCGAACACCACGTCCACGTCGGCCGGGGACAGACCCGCGTCGTCCAGCGCGCCGCTGATCGCCCGGGCCAGGCCCTCGCGGGAGTCCGCCCAGCGGGAGGCGCCGGTGAAGGTCGCCGCGTGACCGGCGACCACCGCCCGGGCCCGCGCCCCGCGCCGCAGCGCGTGCCCGGCGTCCTCCACCACGAGCATCGCGCCGCCCTCGGCCGGCACGAACCCGCGGGCCGAGGCGGTGAACGGCAGGTAGGCGTCGCCCGGCTCCGACTCCAGGCTCAGCTCCGCGTAGCCCAGCTGACACACCCCCGAGTACGGCGCCAGCGGGGCCTCCGCCGCGCCGACCACGACCGCCCGGGTGCCGCGCCGCACGTTGCCGCGCGCGTGCCCGATGGCGTCCAGGCCGCCGGCCTCGTCGGAGGCCACCACACCGCACGGGCCCTTGAACCCGCCGCGGATCGAGACCTGGCCGGTGCTGGCCGCGTAGAACCAGGCGATCGACTGGTAGGGGCCGACGAACTTCGGGCCCGAACCCCACAGCCGCTGAAGCTCCCGCTGGCCGAACTCGCCGCCGCCGGAACCGGCCGCGGTCACCACGCCCACCCCGAACGGTGAGCTGTCGTCCGGCCGCAGCCCGGCCTCCGCCAGCGCCAGGTCGGCCGCCGCCATCGCGAAGTGCGTGAAGCGGTCGGTCTGCACCAGGAACCGCTCCTCGATGACGGCCGCCGCGTCAAAGCCGCGCACCTCACCTGCCACCTTCACCGGCAGGTCGCCGCAACCCTCCCGGCTGATCCGGTCCAGCACGCTGACGCCCTCACGGGTTGCCTTCCAGAACGCCTCGGAGCCCACGCCGTTCGGCGCGACCACCCCGATCCCGGTGATCACCGTCTCGCGGGTCATCGGCTGCTCCCCTCACGGTTGAGGACCACCGCGGACTGGAAGCCGCCGAAGCCGCTGCCGACCGACAGCACGGAACGCAGCGGCAGCTCCCGGGCGGTGCGCGGCACGTAGTCCAGGTCGCACTCGGGGTCGGGGACCTCGTAGTTGGCCGTCGGCGGCACGATCCCGCCGACCAGCGCCAGCGTGCAGGCCACGATCTCGATCGCCCCGATCGCGCCCAGCGAGTGCCCGACCATCGACTTGATCGACGACATCGGGATGTCGTACGCGTGGCTGCCCAGGCTGCGTTTGACCGCCGCCGTCTCGTGCCGGTCGTTCTGCTTGGTGCCCGACCCGTGCGCGTTGACGTAGTCGATGGCGGTCGGGTCCAGCCGCGCGTGCTCCAGCGCCCGGTCGATCGCCTCCGACATCTCCAGCCCCTCCTTCGTCAGGCCGGTCATGTGGTAGGCGTTGCCGAACGTGGCGTAGCCGGAGATCTCGCAGTACACCCGCGCACCCCGCGCCCGGGCGTGCTCCAGCTCCTCCAGGACCAGCACCGCGCCGCCCTCGCCCATCACGAAACCGTCGCGCCGGGCGTCGAACGGGCGGGAGGCGTGCCGCGGGTCGTCGTTGTTGGGGGAGGTGGCCTTGATCGCGTCGAAGCAGGCCACCGTGATCGGCGAGATGGGGGAGTCCGACGCGCCGGCGATCAGGACGTCGGCGCGGCCCTCCTCGATGGCCTGGAAGGCGTAGCCGATGGCGTCCAGGCCCGAGGTGCAGCCGGTGGAGACCGTCTGCACCGGGCCGCGCGCCCCGTGCCGTTCGGCGACCTCGGAGGCCAGCGCGCTCGGCGCGAACGCCCGGTGCAGGTGCGCGCCGGCCCGGGTGTGGTCGACGTCCCAGCGGGAACCGCCGGCGCTCACCAGCTGATAGTCCCGCTCCAGCCGGGTGGTGCCGCCGACCGCGGTGCCCAGCGACACCCCGATCCGCCACGGGTCCAGCCGCTCCAGCTCCAGACCGCTGTCCCGCACCGCCTCGGCCGCCGCCACCAGGGCGAACTGCACGTAGCGGTCCGCGCGCTCACTGTCCTCGACGCTCAGCCCGCAGGCCAGCGGGTCGAAGTCGCACTCGGCGGCGATCCGCGACCGGAAGCCCGCCGGGTCGAACAGCGTGATGCCGCGGGTCGCGGTACGGCCGGCCGTCAGCATGTCCCAGAACGCGGGCACCCCCACCCCGCCCGGCGCCACGACCCCGGCGCCGGTCACCGCCACCCGCCTCATCGGGCACCCCCGCGGCCGGCGCCCCCCGCACCCGCGGGCCACAGCCCCTCGGCCCGCAGCCGCTCCTCCGCCCGCTCCCGCGACCCCGGCTCGATCCGGCCGGGACCGGGTGTGACCTCGGTGTCGACGTGCCCCAGCTCCGGCCGCGGCGCCAGCGGACCGCAGTGGAAGACCATGCGGGCCTGCGTGCTGCCGACGTTGCGGAACCGGTGGCGCACGAACGGGGGGATCATCAGCCCGTGCTCGGGCAGCAGCAGCTGCGTGACCCCGTCGAGGTCGACCTCCAGGTCTCCGCGGACCACGAACACGAACTCCTCGGAGAACGGGTGGTAGTGCTCTCCTATTCGGTCGCCCGCCTCGATGAGCGCCAGCCCCATGAACCCGCTGGTGGCACCGACGGCGGCCGGGGTCAGCATGGCTCGCAGGTCGCCGCCGCGCTTGGTGTTGGGCGCCGCCGACTCGACGCCGACGATCGGGGGCGTGACGGGGGGAGTGACAGTCATGGTGGGCTCCTTCGGCGGTGCGCATCGGGACGACGCCCGTGCGCGTCCGCGGGTCTCTTCGGGGGCCGGGCCGTCCGGCGGGGATCAGGGGGGTCGCGCGGCCCCGGCCCCGCCGGCCGGATCGCTCCGGCCGGCGGGTCGGCGCCGGTCAGTCCTGGGCGGACCGGCGGTCGGTCACCAGCCGCATGTCGCAGGCGGCCAGCAGCCGGGTGACGGCGGTCTCGTCCACCGCCGCGTCCGCCGGGTCCAGCTCCAGCAGCCGGGCCAGCACCTTCGCCTTGCGGATGTCGGGCACACCCAGCGCGGCCAGCGGCGCCTTCTCCATCGGCTCCCGCAGATCCACCAGCCGCACGACGGTGTCGCCGCGCAGGTAGACCGTGCTGGCCGCCAGCACCCCGTCCGGGGCGCCGGCCGCACGTTCGTCCGTCCGGGCCAGCAGCTTCGCGACCGCCTGGCCGCAGCCCGCCTTGACCGGGTAGTGCAGCGCGTGCCGCACCACCTCGCCCAGCTGCTGCTTGGGGCCCACGTGGTGGACCGCCGGCAGTGCCGCGCGGGCGAAGAAGTCCCGGGCGGAGCGGGCGTCGGTGAGGTCCCGCTCCTGCTCCAGGTACGGGTTGATGGCCTCCTCGACCGCCCGCACCTCCGGCTGCATGGCCACGTGCCGCAGGGCGCGCACCAGCTCGCCCTCCACCTCCACCGCCCGCACGACCCGGTTGCCGTGCATGAACAGCGAGGTGCGGCGCAGCCGCGTGGTGTCGTCCACCCGCGCCTCCGGCGAGGTGTAGCCGGCCAGCAGCGCCGCCACCTTCTCCTCGGTGCCCGGCTTGACGGTGAACGTGATGGCGTGCCGCACGATGCCGTCACCGGTGCGCGCGCTCTCCTGGAGCTGCCCGGCGCCCGGCTGGGTCTGACCGGTCTCCCGCAGCACCGCGAACCGGGTGGAGCGCGTGTCGCGCACGCACCCGTGCCACGGCCCCACCATCTCCAGGTGCGCCGGGCTGTCCACCCAGGCCAGGAACGGCAGCGCGCTCTCCCACTCGCTCGTCAGCAGCCACTGCGAGGGGTTTTCGATCGACTGGCACAGCTGGTCGCTGATGTGCCCCGGCACGGCGGCCACCTGGCGGCACATCCGGTCGTAGGCGTCGAGGAACCGCTGCTCCGCCCCGTCCTCGACCTCCAGCTGCAGGACGACGCGCAGGCGGGATCCGTCGAGTGCGGACTGCGAGACCTTTTCGGCCAGCGGTGTCATGTTCCACCTCTCCTTCGAGGAGTGAGTTCGACCCCGAGGTCCGTGACTGATCGTCTCCGCGACGGCCGTCCGGTGCGAGATTTGTGATCCAATGGGGTGATGGGTGACAAATGCGGCGTCGATCCGGCTATGAAACCCGCCATGACAACCACGGCCGACGACCGGGTGCCGGTCCTCATCGTGGGCGGCTCCCTCGTCGGGCTGTCCGCCTCCCTCTTCCTGGGCCGCCTCGGTGTGCGGCACACGCTGATCGAGAAGCACTCCGACACCTCCAGCCACCCGCGGGGCCGGGGCAACAACCTGCGCACCATGGAGCTGTACCGCGCGGCCGGCGCCGAGGGCCCGATCCGGGAGGCCGCCTCGGTCCTGGCCGACAACCACGGCATCCTGCAAGCGGGTTCACTGACCGGCGACGACGCCCAGTGGCTGTTCCGCCGGATCAGCCCCGGCGGCCGCCTGGAGGCCATCAGCCCCTCCGGCTGGTGCCTGTGCAGCCAGAACGACCTCGAACCGGTGCTGCTGCGCTGCGCCCGCGACCTGGGCGCCGACATCCGCTTCAACACCGAGCTGACCGGCTTCACCCAGGACGCCGACGGGGTGACCGCCACCCTGCTCGACCGTGCCACCGGCGAGCCCCGGCAGATCCGCGCCGGCTACCTGCTGGCCTGCGACGGCCCGCGCTCCTCGGTGCGCAGCGCCCTGGGCATCGGCCAGGACGGCCGCGGCGACCTGTTCGCCAACGTCTCCGTCACCTTCCGCGCCAAACGGCTCGCCGAGGCCGTGGGGGAGCGCCGCTTCATCGCCTGCTACCTCACCAACCCCGAGGCCGACGGCGTGCTGCTGCCGGTGGACAACGCCGAGCGCTGGGTCTTCCACGCTCCCTGGAAACCCGAGGAGGGCGAGACGCTGGAGGACTTCACCGACGCCCGCTGCGCCGAGCACATCCGCGCCGCGGTCGGCGTGCCCGACCTGGAGGTGGAGATCACCGGCAAGGCCCCCTGGCGGGCCGCCGAACGGGTGGCCGAACGCTACGCCGACGGCCGGGTGCTGCTGGCCGGCGACGCGGTGCACGAGATGTCGCCCACCGGTGCCTTCGGCTCCAACACCGGCATCCAGGACGCCCACAACGCCGCCTGGAAACTCGCCGCGGTCCTCGGCGGCTGGGCCGGCCCCGGTCTGCTGGACAGCTACGAGGCGGAACGCCGTCCGGTGGCCGTCGCCACCTCGCAGCGCGCCTCCGCCCGGTCCGCCGAACACGCCCACCCCGGCTACGAGGCACCGGCCGGCGGCGGCCCGCAGAAGGGCGTGCTGGTCACCGCGCTCGGCTACCGCTACCCGCGCGGCGCGGTCCTGGGCGCCGACCCGGACGCACCGGTCGTCCCGGACGACTTCGAACCGTCCGGCGACCCCGGATCCCGCGCCCCGCACCTGTGGCTGACCGCGCCCGACGGCGCCCGGCGCTCCACCCTCGACCTGTACGAACGGGCCCTGGTGCTGCTGTGCGGCGACGGGAGGGCCGGCGCCGCCTGGCGGGACGCGGCCGGCGCGGTCGCCGAACGGCTGACGGTGCCGCTGGAGGCGTACCGCATCGGCGCCTCCCCGGCCGCCGACCTCGCCCCGCAGGACGGCGCCGACTGGGCGGCCGCCCACGGCACCGGCGAGGACGGCGCGGTGCTGGTGCGCCCCGACGGCTTCGTGGCCTGGCGGTCCGCCGGGGCCGCCGGCGACGCGGAGGCGGAACTGACCCGCGTCGTGCGGCAGTTGCTGCGGCGCGACTGACACCGGCCGGCTGCCCGCCCCGGTCCGCTCCCGGCCGGGGCGGGCGCGTGTCCGGGGGCCGGCGGGGTCAGGCCGGCAGGGCCGCGCCCAGGTGGTCGCCGGGACCGCGCGCGCCGGGCGGCGCGAAGAGGTGGCCGCCGCCGGTCGGCCGGACGCAGCCCACCAGCGGTCTGAGGACGCGTCAGCTGTGCCGCGCGGTGGGCGTGCCGGCCAACGGGCGCCGGTGAAGGGGGAACCGGCCGCCGCCAGGCCGTCCTGCGGGCCCGTCCCGGAGGGCGCCGGGCCCGTCCGTTCCGCGCGCCGCGCCGCTGCCGGGCAGCCTCGCGCCGACCGCGCTCGCCGGATCGACGCGCGGGCCCGCCCGGTCGCCGCCGTGGCGACGACGGCACCGCGTCCCGGCGGTGGGGCGCGGTGCCGTTTCGCGGGAGGTACGGCCGGGTCAGCGCACCCGGCTGCCCTCGTTCTCGTCGGTGCCGCTGTCGTCGTCGGGCAGGTGGACGTCGTCGACGGCTATGTTGACCTCGACGACCTCCAGGCCGGTCATGCCTTCGACCTCGGAGACCACGGTGGAGCGCACCTGGCCGGCCAGCCGCATGATGTCGACGTCGTAGTCGACCACCACGTCGAGGTCCACGGCGGCCTGCCGCTCGCCCACCTCGACGCTGACGCCGCGGGTGACGCCGGCGGTGCGGCCGCCCGGTACCCGGTCGCGCACGCTGCCGATCGCCCGCGTCATGCCGCCGCCCAGGCCGTGCACGCCGGGGACCTCGCGGGCCGCCATGCCGGCGATCTTCTCCACCACGTCGTCGGCGATGCTGGTACGGCCCCGGTCGGCCGCCTTGACATCGGTGCCCGTGTGCCGGCCGTCGCCGGACCGGGTCTCCTTGGCGTTGCGGGAGAGGGTGTCTGTCATGGGGTTTCTCCTGACTGCGATGCGTACCTCGGACCGCTCGCGCCCCCGGCGGTCCGCCGCTGCGGCGGTGTCCCGCGGGTACGCGACCTCACGCCAAGCGTAGTCCGAATGGTGGCGAAAGGCAGGAAATGTCCGATCCCGGCGGATCGTCAGGCCCCCGGACCGGCCGACTCCGGCGCCCGCGCCGGCACCCGCAGGCTGGAGAACGTGACCGCCCGCAGCTTCCGGAAGCCCATCGCCTCGTACAGCCGGATCGCCCCCGTGTTGCCGCCCGCCACGTGCAGCAGCGGCGTCAGGCCGCGCTCGCGCACCCCGGCCGCCACCGCCCCGATCAGGCGGCGGGCCAGACCCCGGCCCTGGAACCCCGGGTCGGTGCAGACCGCGCTGATCTCCGCCCAGCCCGGCGGGTGGAAGCGCTCCCCGGCCATCGCCACCAGCCGCCCGCCGTCCCGGATGCCCAGGTAACCGCCCAGCACCACGGTGCGCGGCAGGAACGGGCCCGGCCGCGTGCGTTCCACCAGGTCCAGCATCTCCGGCACGTCCGCCGGGCCCAGCGCGACAGCCTCCGGGGCCGGCGCGCCCGCCACCGCCTCCCCGGTCATCTGCCAGCCGTCGAGCCTCAGCAGCGGCTCCCACCCGGGCGGGGCCGCCACGTCGAACGCCGCGAACCCGGCCGCGCCGCCCGGTCCCACCAGCGCCGCCGCGTCCGCCCAGTCCCGTTCCGCCGGATCGTCCGGCATGCCGATGAACGGACAGACGTCACCCCCGCCGTAGCGCAGCACCCGCCCCCGCCGCTCGGCCAGCGGCGCGTCGGGCCCGCTCAGCGCCGCGTGGGCGGGATTGGCCAGCGCGGCGTACCCGGCCGGTGTCCGCGCGTCCGCCGTACGGACATACCCCTCGGGCATCTTCGTGCTCCCATCGACCGCGTCCCCGTGCGCCGCACCCGCGCCGCACGCGTCGGTGGAAGCCCGCCGGACCCCCGCACTATTCCCCGGCGTCCCCCGCACGGTTCCCGCGCGTCCCCCCGCCGCCCTCAGGCCGCGGCGGCCCCGCGCAGCCGGGAGCGCAGCCGGACCGCGTGCGCGATCTCGGTGACACCCAGCGCCAGCAGCCAGATCCCGGCGACCACGGTGAGCGCCGCGAGCGAACCGAACGGGGCGACGATCAGCACCACGCCGCCCAGGAACGTCACCACGCCGAGGAAGATCTGCCAGCCGCGGGCCGGCAGGTCCTGGCCGGAGAGCGCCACGGCGACCAGCATGCCGCCGCGCAGCAGCCAGCCGAAACCGATCCACAACGCCAGCAGCAGCACCGACTCGGCCGCGCTGCGGAAGCAGATCAGCCCCAGCAGCACGCACAGCGTCCCGCTGACGAACCCGAGCGTCCGCAGATGACCCGGCACATGGGAGGCGAACGCGCCCATCAGCTGGAAGACCCCGCTGACCAGCAGGTACACCCCGAACAACACGCCGACCACCAGCAGTGTGGCCTTCGGCCACACCAGCACGAACACCCCCAGCGCGACCGCCGCGATCCCGGCGGTCAGCATCACCTGCCAGCCCGCCCGGCCCAGCGCGGCCGCCGGACCGCCCAGCGCGGCGCCGGCCGGCGGGGCGGCGCCGGGGGCCCGCGCGGTCCCCGGCCCGGCCGCCGCGTCCCGCCCGGTGCCGGCCGGCCCCCCGCCACGGTGGCGGTCGGTGCGGTGGTGAGAGAAGAGACTCATGGGACCCGCCTCCCGAACAAGAGGGCCGTCCCGCCCACGCGGGACGCACCTCCATCCTCACCCCGCACCCCGGATCCCACCCGCCGGAGGCCCCGCTCCTCTTCCCCGTCCCGCTCCGAGCCGCCGGGCACCGCCCGCCGCCGCACCTGCCAGATCGCCCGCCACCCTTCCGGACACCGCACCGAAGTGCCTCCACCGGGGCATACGGACGGCGGCACCCGCGCGTTGAACCCGGCGGCGGGCAATGTCCGGCCGGCGGTGGCCGGAGCAAGGGGGCGGTCCGGAGCCGCCGGGCGGCCCCGCGAGTACCCGTCCCCCGCCCGGTGAATCGATTCCCGCATCCGCCCCACCCGATCCCGCCGCACGACCCCGCCAGAACAGGGCCACGCCGGGTTGTTCCCGCAGGTCGACTCCTTGACAGCCGCCGGGCGGGCGCCGCACGATGTGGCCGCCCGGGAATCGATTCACCGCGGAGGGTGGCATGGTCCGGCTCAGTGACGTCGCGGAGCGGGCGGGGGTGTCCGCCGGGTCGGTCTCGCGGGTGCTCAACGGGCACCCCGGGGTGGGGGAGGGGATCCGGGAGCGGGTGCTGGCCGCCGCGGCGGAACTCGGTTACCGGCCGGACCCGGCCGCCCGGGCCCTGCGCTCGCGGCGCAGCCCGCAGGTGGCACTCGTGGTGCCCGACATCACCAACCCGTTCTTCGCCGAACTCGCCCGCGAACTCGAACGGGGCTGCGCCCGGCGGGGGTTGCAGCTGACCCTGCGCGACTCGGCGGAGTCGCCCGGCACCGAGGCGCGGGCGCTGTGCGCGGCGCTGGAGCACAACCCCACCGGTGTCGTGGTGGTGCCCACCGCCACCACGGCCGGCCTGCCCGACACCGGCGGCGTCCCGCTCGTGGTGTGCGACCGCGCGCTGCCCGGCGCGGCGGTGCCCGCCGTGGTGGCCGACCACCGGCAGGGCGCCGCCGCCGCGACCGCCTACCTGCTGGGCCTGGGCCACCGCCGCATCGCCTGCGTGGCGGGACCGGCCGGCACGCACGCCGCCGACGAACGCCTCGCCGGTCACCTCGCGGTCGCCGGCGGCGCCGGGGTGAGCGGCCCGGTGCTGCGCGGACCGTTCGACTACGCCACCGGCGTGCGGGCCGCCGACCACCTGCTCGGGCTGGAGCGCCCGCCCACCGCGATCGTGGCCGGCAGCGACCAGCAGGCGATCGGGGTGCTGCACGCCTGCCTGCGGCGCGGGGTGCGGGTGCCGCAGGAGGTGTCGGTCTGCGGGTTCGACGCCGTCGCGCTGTCCGCCCTGACCGCCCCCGCCCTCACCACCGTCCGCCAGCCGGTCGCCGCGATCGCCGGCCGGGCGCTGGACCTCCTGACCGCCCCGGCCCCCGCCGGCGTCGTCAGCCTGCCCACCGAACTCCTCGTGCGCGACTCGTGCGCACCGCCCCCGGAAGGAACCCCCGCACCATGACCACCGTCCCGCCCGCCGCCCCCGGCACGCCCCGGCCCGTCGTCGTCCTCGGATCCGTCAACCGTGACCTGCGGCTGGCCGCCGCCCGCATCGCCCGTCCCGGCGAGACCGTCGGCCGCGCCCGGCTCGACACGCTGTGGGGCGGCAAGGGCGCCAACCAGGCGGTGGCAGCCGCCCGGCTCGGCGGCGGGCCCGTGCTGTTCGTCGGCGCGGTCGGCGACGACGCCACCGGGCGGGAGGCGGTCGCGGCCCTGGAGGCCGACGGCGTGGACTGCCGGCACGTCGCCGTGGTGCCCGGCACGCCCACCGGGACCGCCGTCGTCCTCGTCGGCGAGGACGGCGACAACGCCATCACCGTCGCCCCCGGCGCCAACGCGGCCGTGACAGCCGCCCAGTTCGAGCCGGTGCTGGACGAACTGCCGCCCGGCGTGCTCGTCGCCTGCTTCGAGGTGCCGCTCGCGGAAGTCCGGGCGGCCGCCACCCTGGCCCGGGCGGCCGGCTGGCAGGTGGTGCTCAACCCGGCGCCGGCCGCCGGACCGCTGACCGGCCGGTGGCCCGGCGGTCTCGTCGTCACCCCCAACGCCCACGAACTCGCCGCCCTGACCACCGCGGCCCCCGGCGGCCCCGAGGCCGCCGCCCGCACCCTGGCCGCCGCCGTGCGCGGCACCGTCGTCGCCACCCTCGGCGGGGACGGCGCGCTGGTGGCCACCGCCGACGGCGCGCACCCGGTCGCGGCACCCCGGGTCGCGGTGCGCGACACCACCGGCGCCGGCGACGCGCTCAACGGCACGCTGGCCTGGTGCCTGGCCCGCGGCGCCGCATGGGTCGACGCGGTCCGCACCGCGGTGGCGGCCGCCTCCGCCTCCACCGAGCACGAGGGCGCCCGCGAGGGCATGGTCACCCGTGCCGCGCTCGCCGCGCTCACCACCCTCCCCGACGGCTTCTGACCCGTGCCGCCCCCACCCGCGCCGCCCGTGCGGTGGACCCGCGTCCCCTCGGCGGTCCTCGGGGAGTCCGTGGCCTGCTGGGCCTCGGTGCCCGCCCGCGGCGGCGGGACCGCCGCCCGCCACCCGGTGCTGCACCTGCTGCACGGCCGCGGCGCCGGGTACCGCGACGCGCTGCGGCTGCTGACCCGCGTCCGCGCCCTGGAGGCCGCCGGGCGCGTCCCGCCGCACGTCGTCACGTGCGTCGACGCGCCCTGGAGCGACCGCGCGGGCTGGTACGCCGACTCCGTCCACCCGCGCGGCGCCCCGGTCGCCACCGCGCTGCTCGACGACGTGCTGCCCGCCCTGGAGGCCGCCCTGCCGGTCCGCGCCGGTGAACGCAGCGCCGGGGGCTGGTCGATGGGGGCGGCCGGTGCGCTGCGGCTCGCCCTGCTGCGCCCGGGGACCTTCGGGCGGGTGCTGGCGCTGAGCCCCGCCGTGTACGCGGATCGGCCGCCGCCGGACTCCAGCATCCGGCGCTTCGGTGCCTTCGGCGACGCCTCGACGGCGTTCGACGCCGACCGCTGGCACCGGGTGAATCACGCCACGCTGCTGGCCGCCCGGGACCCCTCGTGCCCGCTGCGGGTGGCCGTCGCGGTCGGCACGGAGGAGGAGCCGGGGCGGCGCGAGGCGTGGGCGCTGCACCGGGCGCTGGCCGCCTCCGGGGCCGCCGTGACCTCGCGGGAACTGCCCGGCGGCCACGACTGGCCGGTGTGGCTGCCGGGCACCGACTGGGGCTGGCCGCAGCTGTGGTGCCCGGAATGACCGGAAAGCCACTGGGGGCGGAAAGCCGTCAAGCGGACAATACGACCCCTTCCTGAAGTCGATTCAGGAAACACATCCTCAACCGCTGTTGACAGCGCCGACATGATGCGGTCACGCTGGCCGTCATCCCGTATGTAATCGATTACGTCCGGCCGTCCGGCCAACCTGTAATCGATTACTTCCGCCAACCGTCCGGAGGACCGCGTGCCGTCACGACCCGGGCCGACACCCACGATCGAGACGATCGCGCGCCGCGCCGGCGTCTCCACCGCCTCGGTCTCCCGGATCCTGCGCGGCATGGGCGGCCGCCCCGCGACGGTGGCCAAGGTCCGCGCCGCCGCCGCCGAACTCGGCTACGTACCCAACGCCATGGCCCGCTCGCTGCGCGGCGGCCAGTCCCGCCAGGTCACCTTCGCCATGCCGGACATCGGCAACCCGGTCTACATCGCCATGGTCCGCCGGATCCAGGAAGTCGTCCGGGCGGCCGGCTACCGGCTGCTGCTGCACTCCACCGGCGCCGACCCCGCCGAGGAACTCGCCGCCCTGCGCGCGCTCGCCGACCGGCACTCCGACGGCCTGATCCTCTGCCCCATCCGCGTCACCCCCGCCCACCTCGACGAACTCGCCCGCACCGCCGCCCCCGTGGTCGTCATCGGCTCGGTGCCCGACGACCTGCCCGTCGACAGCGTGCGGGCCGACTCCGTCACCGGCGCCGAACTCGCCGTCCGCCACCTCGCCGCCGCCGGCCGACGCCGCGTGGGTCTGCTCAACGGCCCCGCCGACACCGTGCCCGGCGCGGCCCGGCTGACCGGCTACCGGCGGGGACTGGCCGCCTGCGAGCTGCCGTTCGACGCGGCGCTCACCACGTTCGGCACCTTCGACGCCGCCTCCGGCGAGGCCGCCGCCCGCGCGCTGCTGGACCGCGCGCCCGACCTGGACGCGCTGTTCTGCGCCAACGACCTGATCGCGGTCGGCGCACTGCGCGGCCTGCGGGCCGCCGGGCGGGACGTGCCCGCAGACGTGGCGGTGGTCGGCGTCGACAACACCGACCTCGCCGAGGCGTGCTGGCCCCCGCTGACCAGCGTCGACCTCGGCTCGCAGGAACGCGGCCGGCTGGCCGCCGGGCTCCTGATCGCCCGGCTGGACGCCGCCGTCCAGCCCGCGGTCAGCCGGCTCGCGGTACGGCCGCGCCTGGTCGTCCGCGGTTCCTGCGGCAGCACCGCACCGCAGAAGGAGATGTCGTGAGCGCCGTCGCCCCAGCCCCGGCCGCCCCCGCGACCGGCCGCCCGCCGCGCCGCCGGGGGAGCACCGGCCGGATGACCCCGGACGTGTGGGTGCTGCTGCTGCCCGCGCTGATACCCATCGTGGTCCTCAGCCTCGGCCCGCTGCTCTACGGCGTCTACCTCGGATTCACCGACGCCCGCGCCGGGCTGAACGTCCCCACCGACTTCATCGGCGCCGGCAACTTCCGGCAGCTCGTCCACGACGGCCTGTTCTGGAGCTCGTTCAAGATCGGCCTGGTCTGGGCGGTCGGCGTCACCGTCCTGCAGTTCCTGCTCTCCCTGGGCCTGGCCCTGCTGCTCAACGTCGAGGGCCTGCGCCTGCGGTCGCTCGCCCGGGTGCTCTCGCTGGTGCCGTGGGCCATGCCGCCGGTCGTCATCGGCATCATGTGGCGGCTCGTCTACCACCCCGACGCCGGCATCCTCAACCAGACCCTGCGCTCCGCCGGCCTGCTGCACCACAACGTCGACTGGCTCTCCGGGTTCGCCATCGCCCTGCCCGCCGTCATCGTCGTCGGAGTGTGGACGGGGATGCCGCAGACCACCGTCACCCTGCTCGCCGCCCTCCAGGGCGTGCCCGCCGAACTCGGCGAGGCCGCCGCCCTCGACGGCGCCGGCGCCCCGGCCCGCTTCCGGGTGGTGACCTGGCCGGCGATCAGGCCCGTGGTCGTCTCCATCACGTCGCTGAACTTCATCTGGAACTTCAACGAGTTCGGCCTGGTCTACGTCCTGACCGGCGGCGGACCCGGCGGGAAGACCCAACTGCCCATGCTGTTCGCCTACATGGAGGCGTTCCGCTACGGCCACTTCGGCTACGCCGCCGCCCTAGGGGACGTCATGGTCGTCGTCATCGCCGTGCTCCTGGTGGTCTACCTGCGCGCCCAGGGCCGGGAGGAGCGGTCATGACCTCACCCCACCTGCGCACCCGCCCCGCCGTCCGCGGAATGCAGTACCTGGCCCTGCTGGCCTACCTGGTCTTCCTGGTCTTCCCGCTCGGCTGGCTGGTCTCCACCGCGTTCAAGGGCCCCCGGGAGATCGCCGGCATCCACCCGCACTGGATCCCCACCGCGCCCACCACACGCAACTTCTCCGACGCCTTCGACCTCCAGCCCCTCACCCACGCCGCGCTCAACAGCCTCGTCGTCGCGGTGGTCTCCGCCGCCGTCACCGTCGCCCTGGCCGCACCCGCCGCCTACGTGCTGGCCCGGCACCGCGGCGTCGTCGGGCGCTCCACCCTGGCGTGGATCCTGCTCAGCCAGATCTTCCCGTTCATCCTCATCGTCATCCCGCTCTTCCTCGTCCTGAAGAACCTCCAGCTGATCAACTCCCTCACCGGCCTGGTGCTGGTCTACGTCGTGTGGAACATGCCGTTCGCCCTGTGGATGCTGCGCTCCTACGTGCGCGCCGTGCCGCCGGTGCTGGAGGAGGCCGCCGCCGTCGACGGCGCCGGCCGCGCCCGCACCCTGGTCTCGGTGGTCTTCCCGCTGCTGGCCCCCGGCGTGGTCGCCACCGCCCTGTTCGCCTTCATCAACTCCTGGAACGAGTTCTTCTTCGCCCTGGTGCTGCTGAAGACCCCCGACAAACTCACCCTCCCCCTCGTCCTGATCCGCTTCATCGGCGCCGACGGGGTGGCCAGTCTCGGCCCGCTCGCCGCCGCCGCGGTGCTGGCCACCCTGCCCAGCCTGCTCTTCTTCGCCCTCATCCAGCGCCGGCTGACCTCCGGCCTGCTCGGCGGCGCCGTCAAGGGCTGACCCGCCCCGCGCCACCGGGCACCACCACCCCCGACCCGCACCACGAGGCGTCCCGCCTCGCACCACCTACAGGAGTGACCGGCATGCGCCGCACCTTCCTCACCGCCGTGGCAGTCACCGCGCTCGGCGCCGCAACCCTCAGCGGCTGCGGCGGATCCGGACCGACCAAGGACGCCAACGGTGTCATCCACCTCAAGTACGAGTCGCTGGCCTGGCAGACCGACTCCGTCAAGGCCAACAAGGCCCTGGTCGCCGAGTGGAACAAGACCCACCCCAAGATCCAGGTCAGCTACGTCCAGGGCAGCTGGGACAACATCCACGACCAGCTCGTCACCTCCTTCGAGGGCGGCGACGCCCCCGACATCGTGGCCGACGCCGCCGACGACATCGTGGGCTTCGCGCAGCAGGGCTACCTCTACGACATGAAGGGCAAGCTGCCCGCCGCCCTCCAAAGCGACATCCCCGCGCGGTCCTGGGCGATGACCACGTTCGGCAAGGGCGTCTACGGCATCCCCTTCCTCCAGGAACCCCGCATGGTGATGGCCAACGCCACCCTGCTGAGGAAGGCCGGCATCGCCCTGCCCACCGCGGACCACCCCTGGACCTGGGACCAGTTCGACGCCGCCGCCAGGAAACTCACCCACGGCTCCGACTACGGCGTCGCCTGGGCGATGAAGTCCCCGGTCAGCGTCACCCTCAACCTGTCCATGGGCTTCGGCGGCGACTACCTGCACGCCTCAGGCAAGGGCGCGGTCGCCACCTTCGGCGCCGGCGAGCAGGCGGTGCCCCGGCACATCCACGACGAGGTCAACGTCGACCACTCCGCCGCCCCGCAGGCCCTGGGCATGTCCGGCTCCGACGCGCTGCCCGGCTTCTTCGCCGGCAAGTACGCCATGCTGCCGCTCGGCATGTCCTACCGCCAGCAGGTCGCCCAGCAGGCCCCCAAGGGCTTCGACTGGGTCGCCCTGCCCGCCCCGGCCGGCACCACCGCCCAGCAGGGCGTGAGCCCGCAGACCCTGTCGGTCTCCGCCACCAGCCCCAACGCCAAGCAGTCACTGGAGTTCCTGGCGTTCCTGCTCGACCCCGCCCACCAGGTGGAACTCGCCAAGGGCGACTGGATGCTGCCCACCAGCACCGCAGCCGCCAAGGACCCCGCGCTGAACGTGGCCACCGACGGCTGGCGGACCGGCACCGGCATGCAGAAGAACCTGGTCGCCGAACCCGCGCAGAGCTTCAGCGGCTACCCCGAATGGGAGAACAAGATCGCCACCCCCGCCTTCCAGCAGTACTACAGCGGCAAGATCACCCTCGCCCAGCTCGGCGACAAGCTGGTCAAGGACGGCAACAGCGTTCTGGCGCAGAACAACTGACCATGACCTCCAGCACCACCCCGGTCCCCCCGGGGACCACCAGGAACGAACGGGCCCGCGGTGCCCTGCTCGGCCTCGCCGTCGGCGACGCCCTCGGCGCCCCGGCCGAGAACCTCACCCCCGAGGAGATCCGGGCCCGCTGGGGGCGCGTCGACGGCTTCGTCCTCGACGCGCCCGCAGGCACCGACGACACCGAGTACACCGTCTTCTCCGCCCTCCTGCTCGCCCGGCACGGCCACGACCTGACCCCGGCACACGTCGAGGAAGCCTGGCGCACCCGCATCGCCGGCGTCGCCGGAGGACCCTTCCGCGGCGCCGGGTTCAGCGAACGCGGCACCGTGGAGAACCTCCGCCGGGGCCTGGCCGCCCCCTTCTCCGCCCAGCACCGGCACGCCTGGAGCGACGGACTGGCCATGCGCGCCGCCCCCTTCGGGGTGTTCGCGGCCGGCGACCCGCACGAGGCCGCCCGGCTGATCGCGATCGACGGCAGCGTCAGCCACGACGGCGAGGGCATCCACGGCGGGCGGGCCGTCGCCGCCGCGGTGGCCGCCGCGGCCGGCGGCGGCGACCTGGACGCCGCGGTGGCCGCCGCCCTGGACGTGGTGCCCGGCGACTCCTGGACCGCCCGCACCCTGACCCGCACCGTCGCGGCCGTCCGCACGGCCCGCGCCGCCGGCGCCTCCCACGAGGAGACCGAACGCGCCGTGCTGCGCGCCGCCGTCGTGCGCGGCTACCCCTGGACCGACCTGGCCCCCGAAGCCGTGGGCCTGGCCTTCGGCGCCCTGACCGCCTGCGACGGCGCGTTCCGCCGCTCCGTGCTGACCGCCGTCAACATGGGCCGCGACGCCGACACCACGGCCGCCGTAGCCGGATCGGTGGCCGGCGCGCTGACCGGCACCGCCGGTATCCCGCCCGCCTGGGCCGCCGCCATCGGCCCCGTCACCGGCAGCTGCCTCGCCTGGGTCGCCGGCCACCACATCCTCGACGTCGCCGACACCCTGGTCGCCGCCGCGAACCGCGCCCCGCACCGGAGCCCGCGATGATCCCCGACCCCGCCCTGACCGTGCTGCCCGGCGGCCACGACGAGACCGCCGCCCGGATCACCGGCGCCCTGCTGGGCCTGGCCGCCGGCGACGCCGCCGGCTGGCCCGCCGCCCGGCACCGCTCCGCCGTCCTGCCACCGTGGACCCGGCGGCTCGCCGGGGAACTCGACCGCTTCGCCGAACTGGAGGGCACCACCGCCCTGCCCGTCCCCCTCGCCCTCAACGTCTCACCCGCCCCCCTGGCCCTCGGCCCCTCCGACGACGCCGAATGGGCCGCCTGGACCGCGCTGGCCGTCCTGCGCGCCAACGGCCCCGGCGACACCGAGGTCACCGCCGCCCTCACCGCCGCCTGGCTCGACCTGGCGGAACGCACCGCCACCGACCACCCCGTTCCCGCCCACCGCAGACTGCGCGCCCGCATCTCGGTGCGCGCCGCCCTGGCCAACCTCGCCGCCGGACTGCGCCCGCCCGTCACCGGCCACGACAACCCGCACTACTTCGACGACGCCGCCTGCCCGCGGGCCGTCGTGCTCGCCGCCCTGCGCCCCGGCGACCCGGACGGCGCCGCGGCCCTCGCCGCCGCCGACGCCGTCGTCACCCAGGACGGCGACGGCGTGCACGGCGCCCGGGCCGTCGCGGCCGCCGTCGCCGCCGCGCTCGGTGGCGCCGGTGCGGCCTCCGCCGTCGCCGCCGGCCTCGCCCACCTGCCGCCCGGCACCGAGATCGGCCGCAACGCCGCCACCGCCCTGGCCATCGCCCGGGACGCCGCCGCGGCCAGTGGTGGAACCGGCCACCTCGCGGCGTTCACCGCCGTGCCGGCCCTGGAGAGCGGCGTCATCGACCACGTCTACAGCTACGGTCTGGCGGCCGCCGAGACCGTGCCCGTCGCCCTCGCCCTGACCTGGGCCTCCGGCGGCGACCCGGCCGCCGCCCTGCCGGCCGCCGCCTGCCTGTCCCGGGTCGCCGACTCCGCACCCGCCCTGACCGGCGCCCTGACCGGCGCGGTCACCGGCGCCCTGCCCGCCACCTGGACCGCGGCCTGCGCCACGCTGCTCGGCTGCGCCCACCCCGACCTCGAAGGACACGACCTGACGGCCACCGCCGCCCGCCTGGCCGCGTTCGCCACCGAAGTCCGCACCCCTGGATTGGACACCGCATGACCACCCCTCTCGACGATCGCGCCCGCGGCTGCCTGGCCGGAGCGGCGGTGGGTGACGCCCTGGGAGGCCCCGCCGAGGGCTGGACCCCCGAGCAGATCCGGGACCGCTGGGACGGGCCGGTCACCGGCATCGTCCCGCCCTACTACGAGGACTGGCGCACCGCGCGCCCCATCGCGCCGTACCACAAGGGCGACGGACACGTCACCGACGACACCCTCATGACCCACGCCCTCGTGCGGGTCTACGACACCGTCCGCGACCACCTCGACGCCTACGACATCGCCGGCCACTTCGTGCCCGAACTCATCGACACCCCCCGCTACATACCGGAGCTGGAGACGGAGGCGCTGCCCCTCCAGCGGATCTTCCTCGCCGAGAAGTGGATCGTGGCCCGCCTGCACTACGGCCACGTCGACCCGCGCGAGGCCGGCGTCGGCAACATCGTCAACTGCGGTGCCGCGATGTACATGGCACCGGTCGGCATCGCCAACGCCGGCGACCCGCGCGGCGCGTACGCGGAGGCGATCGAGGTGGCCGGCGCCCACCAGTCCTCCTACGGCCGGGAGGCGGCCGCCGTCTTCGCCGCCGCCGTGGCCGCCGCGTTCCTGCCCGGCGCGGACACCACCGGCGTCGTCGACACCTGCCTGGCCCTGGCCAAGGACGGCACCCGCGCCGCGATCGAGGCGGTCTGCGAGGCGGCCGCCCGCTGCGACGGCTGGCAGGAGGCGGTCCCGGTGCTGCGCGAGGCCGTCCGCCCCTACGACACCGTCGGCGACACCTACCGGCAGCCCTCCCTGGGCGCCCGCCGGCCCAGCCGCCTGCACTCCATCGAGGAACTGCCCGTGGCGCTCGGCATGCTGGTGGCCACCGGCGGCGACCTGCGGCAGGCCGTCGTCGGCGCCGTCAACTACGGCCGCGACTGCGACTCCATCGCCACCATGGCCGGGGCGATCTGCGGCGCGACCCTCGGCCGCTCCGCCGTCCCCGCCGAATGGGCCGACCCGGTCGCCGCGGCCAGCCACCTCGACCTGGACGCCCCCGGCACCGTGATGGCCTCGGTGGCCCGCGACATCCACGCCACCGACACCGAACGCGCCGACGCCCACCGCGCGGCGTTCCTCGCCCTGACCGGACGGACCCGGCCGTGACGCCCGCCGCCCTGCGGCTGTCGTGGGTACAGCCCGAGGACCTCGTCGGCCACGAACTGCGCCAGGCCGCCGAGGACGGCCGCGGCGAGGACCCCGTGGTCCGCGCGGTCGCCGCCCGCTGGAGCGCGGCCGGCGGCGACCCCGCCCCCGCCCGCGCCGGCGCCTCCGGCACCCCCGCGCCCCCGCGGCTGCGGCGGCTGGCGCAGGAATCGCTCGACGCCCTCGACGCCGTCCCCTCACCGCTGGCCGCCGGCGAACCCGACGACCAGGCCGCCATCGAGGCCGCCTGCCCGCACTGGCCCGCCCCGCTCAGCGCCCCCGTGCCCGGCCGCGCGGCACTGCGCGACCGGCTGCACGGCGCCTGGCTGGGCCGGGCCGCCGGATGCCTGCTGGGCAAACCGGTGGAGAAGATCCCCCGCGCCGGCATCCGTGAGATCGCCCGGGCCACCGGCGACTGGCCGCTGTCCGGCTACTTCACCGCCGCCGGCCTGCCCGCGGACGTGGCGCGGCGCTGGCCCTGGAACCGCCGCAGCGCCCCCACCAGCCTCGCCGAGAACATCGCCGGGATGCCCGAGGACGACGACCTCAACTACCCCCTGCTCGCCCTACTGCTGACGGAACGTCACGGAATTGGCTTCGACACCGGCGACGTCGCCCGGGTGTGGCTCGACGAACTCCCCGCCGGCCGCACCTTCACCGCCGAACGCGTCGCCTACCGCAACCTCCTCGAAGGGATCGAACCCCCCGCGACCGCACGGCGCCGCAACCCCTTCCGCGAGTGGATCGGCGCCCAGATCCGCGCCGACCTCTTCGGCTGGACCCACCCCGGCCGCCCCGCCGACGCCGCCCGCGCCGCCCGGCGGGACGCGGCACTGAGCCACACCGCCAACGGGATCTACGGCGCCATGTTCACCGCCGCGATGACGGCCGCCGCCGTCGTCCTCGACGACGCCGCCGCCTGCGTCGAGGCGGGCCTGACCGTCGTCCCCCCGCACTCGCGACTGGCCGCCGCCGTCCGCACCGCGGTCACCGCCGCGCGGCAGGAGAGCGACTGGGAACGCGTCGCCGACCGGATCGAGGAGGCCACCGACGGCCTGCACTGGGTGCACGTCCTGCCCAACGCCGCCCTGGTGGCAGCCGCCCTCGTCCACGGCCGGGGCGACTTCGCCGCCAGCGTCACCCGCGTGGTGTCCGCCGGCTGCGACACCGACTCCAACGGCGCCACCGTCGGCGCCGTCACCGGAGCGCTCACCGGCGCGGCCGGTCTGCCGACCGCCTGGACCGCGCCGCTGCGCAACCGGCTGGCCAGCAGCATCACCGGCTTCGACGGCACCGGCTTCGACACCCTCGCCGACCGCACCCTCGCTCTCGTGCGGCCCGCCCCCGTACCCCGGGGGACCGGATGACGCTCCGCACCGCCCCGCTGCCGGCGCCCGCACCGCGCACCGCCGCCGACCTGCCGTACCCGCGCGCCCTCGACCTGCCCACCCCGGTGCCGCTCGACCCCGGCGCCGACCTGCGGGCGCTGGACCGCGCCAAGATCCTCGCCGCCCCGGACGACCCCGCCGACTGGCCGCGCTGGCGTGCCCGGCTCACCCGGTGGCGGCAGGAGGCCCGCGCCCGCCACCCGCACGACGGCGCCCCCTACGACGCCCCCGCCGCCGCCTGGGCCGCCCGCGCCGTCAGCGTCGGCGTCGCCTGGCTGTGGGACGAGACGCTCTACGACCGGGCCACCGGCCGCTTCACCCCGGACGGCTACCTCGACGCCGCCGACCGCGACTTCGGCGGCCACGACGCCGTCGTGCTGTGGAACGGCTACCCCTTCCTCGGGCTCGACGGCCGCGACCAGTTCGCCTGCTGCACCGCGATCCCCGAACTGCCCGACGTGGTAAGGCACTTCCACGACCGCGGGGTGCGGGTGATGATGGCGTACAACCCCTGGGACACCGGCACCGGGCGCCCCGACCCCGCCGGGCACGCCGCCCCGCTGGCCGACCTGGTCGCAGCACTCGACCTCGACGGCGTCTTCCTCGACACGCTGCGCGGCGGCGACGACACCCTGCTCACCACCGTGCTCGCCGCCCGCCCCGGCACCGTCTTCGAGACCGAGTCCGCCGTCCCCACCGAACGCGTCGGCGTCCACCTCGCCTCCTGGGCCCAGTGGTGGGCCGACGGTGCCGTGCCCGGCGTCCCGCGCGCCCGCTGGTTCGAACCCCGGCACATGACGCACGCCACCCGCCGCTGGCACACCGACCACCGCGACGAACTGCACTCCGCGTGGCTGTCCGGCGGCGGCGTCCTGGTCTGGGAGAACGTCTTCGGGGCGCCGGTGCGCTGGAGCGCCCGCGACCGGGCCCTGCTGCGCGCCGTGCTGCCCGCCCGCCGCCATTTCGCCGGCCACTTCACGCACGGCGACTGGCAGCCGCTCGCCGGCACCGTCACCCCCACGCTGCCCGCCGCCCGCTTCCACCACGACGGCGTCACCCTCTGGCCGGTCGTCAACCGCACCGGCGCCCCCTACCACGGCCCGCTGCTCGGCCACGAGCCCGACCCGGCCCTGGAGTGGTACGACGCGGTCGCCGGGGTCCGCCTCGACGGCCGGCTGACCGGCACCCTGCCGCGCGACGGCGCCGCCTGCGTGGCCGCCCTGCCACCGCACCGGGCCCGGCAGCCGGACTTCCAGGCCCTGCTGCGGCAGGCCCGGACCACCGCCGCCCGCTGGAGCGACGAGACCGCACCTCCGCCCGTCATCCTGCGCCGCACCCCCGTGCCGCACGCCCCGCACCCGGCGCCCCCGCCCGGCACCGTCGCCGTGCCCGCCGCCACCCTGCGGCTGACCACCGTCCACCAGGTGCGCGAATGCGGCCTGCCCGGCGCCGCGCCCTACACCGACGCGTGGAAACCGCTGCCACCGCTGCTGCACCAGGATGTCACCACCGAACACACCGTCACCCTCACCCCCTGCGCGGTCGCGGTGCGCGAGACCACCAACGCCGAGTACGCCGCGTTCCTGACCGCCACCGGGTACGTCCCGCGCCGCACGGAGGGCTTCCTCGCCCACTGGGACGGTGACCGCCCGCACCCCGGCACCGGGGACGCCCCCGTGGTCTGCGTGGACCTCGACGACGCCCGCGCCTACGCCGCCTGGCGCGGCCTGCGGCTGCCCACGCCCGACGAATGGCAGGCCGCAGCCGGCCGGCTGGAGCGCGCGCAGCCGCCGGTGTGGAACTGGACGGAGAGCGAGGCCAGCGACGGACGCACCCGCACCGCCGTCCTCAAGGGCGGCGCCGCACACCGCGCCGAGGGCAGCGAGTGGTACGCCCCCGGCGGCCCCCGCCCGCCCGAATACGCCCTTCCCCTCCCGCTGCCCTGCGCCGGGAGCGACCGTTTCACCACCGTGGGATTCCGCTGCGCCGCCGACCTGCCGCCGGCCACGCCCTCCCGCACCACCGCACGGAACGCGAGGACACCCGACCGTGAGCACCCCTGATCCCGCCGCCCCCGCACCCGCCGCCGGACCCCTGGCCGGCCTGCGGGTCCTGGACCTCGCCACCCTGTTCGCCGGACCGCTGGCCGCCACCATGCTGGGCGACTTCGGCGCCGACGTCGTCAAGGTCGAACACCCGCGCCGCCCCGACCCCTCACGCGGCCACGGCCCCAGCAAGGACGGCGTCGGCCTGTGGTGGAAGCTGCTGGGCCGCAACAAGTCCAACGTCACGCTCGACCTGTCGACCACCGAGGGCCAGGACCTGCTGGTGCGGCTGGTGCGGGACGCCGACGTGGTCGTCGAGAACTTCCGCCCGGGCACTCTTGAGCGCTGGAACCTCGGCTGGGACCGGCTGTCGGCCGCCAACCCCCGCCTGGTGCTGGCCCGCGTCACCGGTTTCGGCCAGACCGGCCCCTACAGCCACCGCCCCGGGTTCGGCACGCTGGCCGAGGCCATGAGCGGGTTCGCCGCCATCACCGGTGAGCCCGGCGGACCGCCCACCCTGCCGCCGTTCGGCCTCGCCGACTCCATCGCCGCCCTCACCACCGCCTACGCCGTGATGACCGCGCTGGCCGGCCGGGAGCGCACCGGACGCGGACAGGTCGTCGACATGGCCATCATCGAGCCCATCCTCACCGTCCTGGGCCCGCAGCCCCTGTGGTACGACCAGCTGGGGCACGTCCAGCCGCGCACCGGCAACCGCTCCGCCAACAACGCGCCCCGCAACACCTACCGCACCGGCGACGACAAGTGGGTGGCGGTCTCCACCTCCTCCCAGAACATCGCCGAGCGCGTCATGACCCTGGTGGGCCGGCCCGAGGTCGTCACCGAGGAGTGGTTCGCCACCGGCGCCGGCCGTGCCGCGCACGCCGACGAACTCGACGAGGCGGTCGGCTCCTGGGTCGCCGCCCGCACCCGCGACGAGGTCGTCGCCGCCTTCGAACAGGCCCAGGCGGCCGTCGCCCCGATCTACGACGTCGCCGATGTGATGAACGACCCGCAGTACACGGCACTGGGCACCATCACCGAGGTCAAGGACGACGAACTCGGCTCCCTGCGCATGCAGAACGTGCTCTTCCGCCTGTCGGAGACCCCCGGCGGCATCCGCTGGGCCGGCCGCCCGCACGGCGCCGACACCGACACCGTCCTGGGTGGCCTGGGCCTGACCCCCGCCGAACTGGAGTCCCTGCGCGAACGAGGTGTGCTGTGACCGACAAACCGGTACTGACCTGGCTGTACGTCCCCGGCGACCGTCCCGGGGTCGTCGTCAAGGCGCTCGGCGCCGGGGCCGACGTGGTGCTGGTCGACCTGGAGGACGCGGTCGCCGAGGACCGCAAGACCTACGCCCGCGACGCGCTGCGCGACCTGTTCGGCGGGGCCCCCGCCCCCGGCGCCGTCGCGGTGCACGTGCGGGTCAACGCGCTGGACGGGCCGCGCTGGCACGACGACGTGACGGCGGTGGCCGCCCTGCCCGGGATCTCCGGCCTGCGGCTGCCGAAGGTCGCCGACCCGGCCACCGTGCGCCGGGCGGCCGTCGCCGCCGCCGGGGCGCGCGGCGGCCTGCCGCCGCTCGGCCTCTACCCGCTGCTGGAGTCCGCACTGGGGGTGGAGAACGCCTTCGCCGTGGCCGGCGCCCACCCCGCCGTGGCCGGTGTCGCGCTCGGCGAGGCCGACCTGGGCGCCGACCTGGGCGTGCGGCCCGAGCCCGGGCTCGACTGGTGCCGCTCGCGCCTGGTGGTCGCCGCCCGCGCCGCCGGCCTGCCCGCCCCCGCCCAGTCCGTCCACCCCGACGTCCGCGACCTCGACGGCCTAGCCCGCTCCTGCGAACACGGCCGCCGCCTGGGCCTGTTCGGCCGCACCGCCATCCACCCCCGGCAGCTCCCCGTCATCGAACGCGCCTACCTGCCGACCGCCCACGAGATCGAACGCGCCACCGAACTCCTCACCGCCGCCCGACCCTGCGACGGTGCCCGGGCCCTGCCCGACGGCCGCTTCGTCGACCCCGCCGTCCTGGCCGGCGCCCGCCGCACCCTGGCCCTCGCGCCGAGGACGCACAGCTGAGGAACGCGCCCACGTGACCGGTCAACGGGGGTGCGAGGGGCGGCGGCCGGTGGTGCGGCGCACGGACCGCTACGCGAACGCGTCCACCCCGGTGAGCCGCGCGGACAGCGCCCACAGCCGCTCGGCGTCCGCGTCGTCGGTGGCCCACGGCGCGACACCCCTGCGGTCCGCCGGGTCACCGGCCGCGTCGGCGATGTCGCAGTCCTCGCAGTACACGCCGCCCAGCCCGTCGAGGGAGGGGGCCGTCGCCGCCCAGACCTGTGTGGCGGCGCCCGCCTGCGGTGACTTGAAGCCCGTGGCGATGATCTCGCCGGCCTCGTTGATCCAGCCCCGTTCCCGCATCTCCTCCCGCGTCAGGTGCCGCTGGAGCGGTGTCATGATGCCGCCGGGGTGGGCGGAGAAGGCCCGCACCCCGCTGCCCGCCGCCAGGGCGTCCAGGTGGCGGGCGAACAGCGCGTTGGCCGTCTTCGCCTGGCCGTACGCCTGCCACTTGTCGTAGCCGGTGGTGAACTGCGGGTCCTCCCAGCGGACGCCGGACAGCCAGTGGCCGCTGGAGGAGACGGCCACGACCCGGCCGCCGCCCCGCCGGATCGCCGGCCAGAGCCGGTTGACCAGCGCGAAGTGCCCGAGGTGGTTGGTGGCGAACTGCGCCTCCCAGCCCGGCCCGACCCGGCTCTCGGGGCAGGCCATCACCGCGGCGTTGCCGATGAAGAGGTGGACGTCGCGCCCGGAGCCGAGGAAGGCGTCGGCGAAGGCGCGCACCGAGGCGAGGTCGGCCAGGTCGAGGGCGGCGACCTCCGTGCCGTCGACGCCCCGCAGCGCCTCGCGGGCCGCGCCGGGGCGGCGGGCCGGCACCACGACGTGCGCGCCGGCCGCGGCGAGCGCCCGGGCGGTCTCCAGGCCCAGGCCCGAGTAGCCGCCGGTCACGATCGCCAGCCGCCCGGACAGGTCGGTGCCGTCGAGGACCTCGGCCGCGGTGCTGCCCGCGCCGAAACCCGAACCGGTCTTCTTCTGCGGTGTGGTTGTGGTCATGCGGTGAGGCTACGAAGTGGAGTGCGCTCCAACGCAACTCCGGCCGCCCGGCGTGGCGCGCGGGACCGCCCGCGCCGCCCGCCGGAATACCCCGGCGAAGCGCCGGAAAACAGCGGCAGTTCACCGCGGCCGATTCTTCAGCACGCGCCCGGAGATACCGGAACTTCCGCGCCGGAGCGCACCGCCGGAACGCGGAACGGCCCCCCGCACCGGGGACGATCACGAGCGTCCGTCATATCTGCACAACTGTGGAGGCTTTGCGACCGCGGCGTTCCAGAACGGTTCCAGGGTCCATATATTACGGCGTTTTCGCAGGTCAGAATTGGTGGAGCGAATTACGACCCTGACCGTCGGGATTCGCGGCGAGATGTCCGTTGTGAATGCGGCGCGGAATGCCGGGCGCAAGAAATCGCGCAATCCTCAATCTCCGGGAAATGCTTGCCATGTTCATGCGGTATGGCGCAGGCTTTCGAACGTCACCGCGGCAGGGCCCGACGCGGCGGCGCCCCCACAGCTCCACCGCACTTGAGCACCACCCGGCCGGGAACTCGCGCGCGTCCGGCCGGTCCCCCCACAGCACCCCCCACGAAGCACATGGAGTTCACCCATGACCCAGAAGGGTTCTGCTCGTGTCGTCGCCGTCGCCGCGGGCGCTGCCGCGATGGCCTTCGTCGCGCCGTCGGCCCACGCCGCGACCACGCACGCCGCGCACCACCCGGCCCAGGTGAGCGCGTCCGTCGCGCGCACCGAGACCCACGACCTGCGCCACGTGGCGAACGCCACGACGAACGACATGAGTTCGGGCAACTGGTCCGGCTACGCCACGAGTACCTCGCAGGGTGGCGACACCTCGGTCACCTCCTCGTGGGTGCAGCCGTCCATCACCTGCGGCTCCTCCGACACCTACTCCTCGTTCTGGGTGGGTCTCGACGGACTGAACAACTCCGCGCTGGAGCAGACCGGCACCGAGGCCGACTGCATCGGCGGCCAGGCCGAGTACGGCGCCTGGTGGGAGGTCCTGCCCGCCGCCGAGTCCCCCTACTCGGTGACCGTGGCCCCCGGCGACAACCTGAGCGCGTCGGTCACCGACAACGGTGACGGCACCTTCACCATGACGCTGTCGGACTCCACCCAGGGCTGGACCAAGACCACCACCCACGCCGGTTCCTCCGGCTACCAGGACAGTTCCGCCGAGGTCATCGCCGAGGCCACCTCGGTCGGCGGCTCGATCGCGGACCTGTCGAACTTCGGCTCGGTCAGCTTCTCCGGCTCGACCGTCAACGGCGGCGCCCTGGGCGACGCCTCGCCGGAGAAGATCACCATGCAGAACAGCGGCAGCGGCGACGTCCTCGCCTCGCCGGGCGGCATCTCCGGTGGCGACTTCGGCGTCACCTGGGAGAACTCGAACTGACCGGATCCCCACCCGGTCCCGTGACGCCGCCCCCGCCGTCCCCACGGCGGCGGGCGGCGCCGCACGTCCCGCCGCCGGATCCTCCGGCACGGCGTTCCAGTCCGGCGAGGCCCAGCGCACCAGCGACAGGGCCAGGTCCACGTGCCCGAACGCGGCCCCCGCGGTGATCACCCCGCCGTCCTCCACCACCATCCGCGTCCGGTCCACCGTCACCTCCGGGCGCCGCTCGGCGTCGTACGGCGCCCGCCGCCCCGCCAGGACCCCCGCCGCCCCAGCAGGAACGCGCCCGTACCGGCCGACCCCACCCCCTGCCCGCCCGCCCGCGCCCGCCCCGCCGGCTCCCGGGCCCGCGAGCCGCGCCCGCCCCCGGGGCCCGCCGCCGTACGCTGCGGGGGAGGGCCGGAGCGGTCGGGCCGACCGGGGCGTGGCGAGGGAAGGGCGGCACGGCGATGGCCGACGGCGGCAGGAGTGACGTCATCGTGGTGGGCGCGGGCCTGGCCGGGCTCGCGTGCGCGCAGGACCTGACGGCGCGCGGGCTCACCGTCCGCGTGCTGGAGTCGTCGGACGCGGTCGGCGGGCGGATGCGCACCGACCGGGTCGACGGCTTCACCCTCGACCGCGGCTTCCAGGTCTTCAACACCTCCTATCCGCAGGTCAAACGCCGCTGCGACCTGCGGGCGCTGCGGCTGCGGCCGTTCACCGCCGGGCTGCTGGTGCGGGCCGCCGACGAACGGCTGATCCGGGTCGCCGACCCCACCCGGCACCCGCGCGACGCGGCGGGACTGCTGCCGGGACGCGCCGCCTCCGCCCGCGACCTGGCCGCCCTCGGCGTGCTCAGCGCCCGCGACCTGCTCACCCCGGCGCGGCTGCTCAAACGCCTGCCGGACCGCACCACCGCCACCGAACTGGCCGCCGCCGGCCTGTCCGAGGAGGTCGTCGACACCCTGCTGCGGCCGTTCCTGTCGGGGGTGTTCCTTGAGGACGACCTGGAGACCTCCTCGCGTTTCTTCCACCTGGTCTGGCGCACGTTCCTGCGCGGCACCCTGTGCCTGCCGGCCGGCGGTATCGGCGCCGTCCCCGCGGCCCTGGCCGAACGGCTGCCGCCCGGCACCGTGGTCACCGGCACCCCGGTCGGCACGCTCACCGGCGACGGGGTCCTGACCGCCGACGGCACCGAACACGCCGCCCGCGCGGTGGTGGTCGCCACCGGCGCCGCGGCCGCCGCCCACCTGCTGCCCGGCCTGGACGTCCCGCCCGGCCGCACGGTCACCACGTACTACCACGCCGCCGGCCACTGCCCGCTGGACGAGCCCACCCTGCTGCTCGACGCCCGGCGCCGGATCCTCAACACCGTGGTGCTCAGCCAGGTGCAGCCCGCGTACGCGCCGCCCGGCCGCCACCTGATCGCCAGTTCCGTGCTCGGCGACCCGGGGGAGGACCACGAGCCGCGCCTGCGGGAGCAGTTGTCGCACCTGTACCGCACCGGCACCGCGAGCTGGCGGCTGCTGGCCCGCCGCACGGTGCGCGACGCCCTGCCCGCCATGCCCCCGCCGCACCCGCTCACCCGCCCCTGCCGCGTCGCGCCCGGCCGCTACGTGTGCGGCGACCACCGGGCCACCGGCTCCGTCCAGGGCGCGCTGGCCTCCGGGGCCCGCGCCGCCCGCGAACTGCTGGCCGACCAGGTGGTGGCCGCGCTGCGCTGAACCGGACGCCCCCGCGGACTCCGGCCCGGACCCGTTCGCCGCACCGGGTCACCCCCCCGGCGCACCCCGCGCGCACCCCCGCCGGACCGCCCCGCCGGCCCCCCGCGGCACGGTACCGGCCGGTCCCGCCGCTTGGAGGCCCGGTCACCGGGATGCGAGGATGCGGTGTGACCATCGAGCGGCGGACCTACAAGGAACAGGCGTACCGGGAGATCCGCCGCATGATCGTCGACGGCGAACTGCCCGCCGGCGCCAAGGTCGTCGTACGGCTGCTCAGCGAGCGGCTGAGCCTGTCGCCCACCCCGATCAAGGCCGCCCTCGCCGGCCTGGAACGTGACGGGTTCCTGCTGTCCATCGCGCACCGCGGCTACTTCGTGCCCGAGGTCGCCATGCAGGACATGCGCGAGATCTACGAACTGCGCGAGGTGCTCGACGGCGTCGCCGCCCGCAACGCCGCGGCCCTGCCCGATCCGCGCACGTTCGTCGAGACCACCCTGCGTCCGCTCTACGAGGAGCAGCGCCGGCTGATCCGCGAGGAGTCCGGGCACGGCTACAGCGACGTCGACATCGCCTTCCACCGGGCGATCTGGCACGTGGCAGGCAACAACCGGCTCGCACAGTTCATGGACAACCTCGGCGGGCAGCTGCGGTTCGCCTCCGGATCCTCCTCGCGGACCCCCGGCCGGGTCGCCGACGCGCTGACCGAGCACGCCGCCATCATGAAGGCGGTCTCCCGCGGAGACGCGGACCTGGCCGAGCGGCTCTCCCGCGAGCACGTGCGGCACGCCGCCGGCGCGTTCGGCGGCGGCGCCGCCCTCGCCCACGACGGGGACGACGGCTCCGCGACCCCCTGACGCCCGCTGCCCCGGCGCTCCGGCCCCGGCGCTCCGGCCCCCGCCGCCCGGCCTGCCCGCCACCCCGGAGGGTCCCGCGGAACGCCGGGATCCAGCCGCCCCGGTGCGGCGCCGAACGTCCGGATCCGGCCACCCGACATGGCGCCGACACGCCGCTGTCACACCCGGCTCCTAGCGTGGTCCTCCTCCGGCGGCCGGGGAACCCGCGATGAGACAGGGGTTGACGTCGCCCGGAAATTGGATTCAAAATTCAATTCCTCGCGGCCCACCCGTGCCGTTCCGGCCAACTCAAGGAGATCCATGAGCTACTCGGCCCTGAGCCACCTCGAATGCTCGCGGACCGGTGAGCGCCACGACGCGGACGTCGTCCAGGGGGTGAGCACCGCCGGAGTGCCGCTGCTCGCCCGCTACGACCTGGAGCGGGTGGCCGCCACCGTCACCCCCGCCGACCTGGCCGGCCGCCCGCCGACGCTCTGGCGCTACCACGAGGTGCTGCCGGTCCGCGACGAGGCCAACGTGGTCTCGCTGGGCGAGGGCATGACCCCCCTGCTGCCCCTGACCTCCTACGGCGCGTCGATCGGCCTGCCCAAACTGCTGATGAAGGACGAGGGCCTGGTGCCCACCGGCACCTTCAAGGCCCGCGGCGCCGCCGTCGGCGTCTCACGGGCACGGGAACTCGGCGTGCGGGGCGTCGCGATGCCCACCAACGGCAACGCCGGCGCCGCCTGGGCGCTCTACGCGGCCCGGGCCGGACTGTCCAGCATGATCGCCATGCCGGTGGACGCCCCCGCCATCACCCGCGCCGAATGCGTGGCCGCCGGATCCGAGCTGTACCTCGTCGACGGCCTGATCGGCGACGCGGGCAAGCTGGTCAACGCAGCCGTCGCCGAGCGCGAGGACTTCCAGGAGGTCTCCACCCTCAAGGAGCCCTACCGCCTGGAGGGCAAGAAGACCATGGGCTACGAGATCGCCGAGCAACTGGGGTGGCGGGTTCCGGACGTCGTTCTCTACCCTGCCGGTGGTGGTGTCGGCCTGATCGGCATCCACAAGGCGCTCCTGGAGATGCAGGAACTGGGCTGGATCGGCGACAAACTGCCCCGGCTCGTGGCCGTCCAGGCCGAGGGGTGCGCACCGATCGTGCGCGCCTTCGAGTCCGGCGCACAGGAGAGCGAGCCCTTCCCCGGCGCGCGGACCGTCGCTTTCGGGATCACCGTGCCCAAGGCGCTCGGCGACTTCCTCGTGCTGAGCGCCGTCCGGGAGACCGGCGGCACCGCCATCGCGGTCAGCGACGACGACCTGCTCGCCGAGCAGCGCCTGCTGGCCGCCCGCGAAGGCGCGTTCATCTGCCCCGAGGGCGCCGCCTGCATGGCCGCGGCCAAGCAGCTGCGGGAGTCCGGCTGGCTCGGCGACGACGACGTGACCGTCGTGCTCAACACCGGTATGGGGCTGAAGTACCCCGAGACCGTCAGCGTCGAGGTTCCCACCCTCGCGACCGGCGGCCGGATCCCGGCACGCCGGACCGGCTGAACCACTCCCGCCCCCGGCCGACGCCGCGGGAGCACCACATGAGGAGACCACCATGCGCATCCCCAGGACGGCCGGGCTCATCGGCGTCGCCACGGCCGCGGCCGTGGCGCTCGCCGCCTGTTCCACCCCCTCCACGCCCCCCGGCGGCCACGCGTCCGGCGGCGGCACGCTCACCGCCGACCTCGCCAGCTACCCGGCCAGCCTCGACCCGGGCCGGCAGTACGACACCGACTCCTACTCGGTCTACCGCAACATCTTCGACCAGCTCCTGCACCGCGACACCGCCGGCAAGATCGTGCCGTGGCTGGCCACCTCCTGGAAGCAGACCGACGCCAAGACGTGGGTCTTCACGCTGCGCAAGGACGTGAAGTTCAGCGACGGCACCCCGCTGACCGCGGCCGACGCCGCCTACAGCATCCAGCGCATCCTCGACCCGAAGTTCGCCAGCCAGCAGAACGCGAACTTCTCCGCGATCGCCTCCGCCCGGGGCAGCGGCCAGACCCTGACGGTCACCACCAAGTACCCCTCGCCGACCCTGCTGAGCTACCTGACCACACTGTCGGTGGTGCCGATGGCGGACGTGAAGAAGGCCGGCGACGCCGCGTTCAACCTGCACCCGGTCGGCTCCGGTCCCTACGCGTTCGTCTCCTCGATACCCGGCTCCCAGGTCGTCCTCAAGCGCAACGACGCCTGGTGGGGGCCGAAGCCGCAGATCAGCGGGGTGACCTTCCGGGCCGTCCCCGCGGTCGCCAGCCGGGTCGCGGACCTCAAGTCCGGCAAGGCCGACATCGCCGACTCCATGACGCCCGACAGCGCCACCCAGCTCAAGGGCGCCGGCAACCTCACGGTGCTCTCGGCGCCCACCGAACGCGTCAGCTACCTGGCGTTCAACACCATCCACGGCGGCCCCGTCGAGGACCCGCGGGTGCGGCAGGCGATCAGCATGGCGATCGACTACGACTCGCTGATCAAGAACCTCGAACAGGGATACGCCAAGCGCGTCAACAGCGTGCTGACACCGCTGGCCACCGGGTACCCCAAGGCACTGCCCGACTACCGCTACGACCCGGCGAAGGCCAAGCAGCTGATCAAGCAGGCGGGCGTCGCGGGCAAGACGATCGTCATGGCCACCTCGCCGACCTACGACCCGCAGATCGTGCAGTCCATCCAGGCCGGCATCCAGGCGGTCGGGCTGAAGGTGTCGATCAGCAACAGCGACCAGGCCACCTACCTCAAGAAGGTGCAGAGCCCCCAGCACGACTGGGGCGCCATCCGCTTCGGCCAGTGGTCCTGCTCCTGCCTGGACGCCGACGGCGTGGCCTACCCGCTCTTCCGCACCGGCACCATCTGGAGCTCCTACTCCAACCCCTCGTTCGACGCCCTGGTCGACCGGGCCCGCCAGACCCTGGCGCCGGCCACCCGCAACGGCCTCTACGCGCAGGCGTACGGCATCCTCAACAAGGACCTGCCGGGCATCGGGCTCTTCCAGATCGACTCCATCTACGGCGCGAGCTCCCGGCTGCGGTGGACCCCCGACGCCCAGCAGAGCTTCTTCGTCGCGGACATGAAGCTCGGATCGTGAGCGGGGGCAGCGCGTCCGCGTCCGCCCGGTACCTGGCGTCGCGGATCGGCCAGGCACTGATCGCGCTGCTCGGGGTGGTCACCGCCGTCTTCTTCGCGCTGCGGCTGTCCGGCGACCCCGCCCGGCTGATGGCACCGCAGGGGGCGAGCGCGGCGGACATCGCCAACCTGCGGCACCAGCTGGGCCTGGACATCCCCGTCTGGCACCAGTACACCGACTATCTCGGCGGGCTCCTGCACGGCGACTTCGGCTTCTCCTACGTGCAGCACGAGCCCGCCCTGAGCCTCATCACCCAGCGGCTGCCCTACACCGTCAACCTCGCGGTCGCCGCCCTCGTGCTGACGGCGCTGCTCGGCGTCGGGGCCGGCATGGTCACGGCGCTGGGCCGCGGCCGCTGGCCCGAGCGGCTGCTGATGCCGCTGGTGCTCATCGGCCAGGCCATGCCGGCGTTCTGGACCGGCATCCTGCTCATCCTCGTCTTCTCCGTCACCTTCAAGATCCTCCCCTCCACCGGCGACTCCGGCCTCGCCTCCCTGGTGCTGCCGGCCATCACCCTGGCCTCGCTGTCGGCGGCCACCGTCGCCCGCATCACCCGCGGCGCGGTCCTCGAACAGCTCACCCGCGACTACGTGCGCACCGCCCGCGCCAAGGGCGCCGGCACGGCCCGGCTCGTGGTGCGCCACCTGGCCCGCAACGTCTCCATCCCGATCATGACCGTGCTCGCCCTGGAGACCGCCAACCTGCTCGGAGGTTCCGTCGTCACCGAGCTGATCTTCGCCTGGCCCGGCATCGGCCAGCTCACCGTCCAGTCCGTCGACGGCCGCGACTTCCCCGTGGTCCAGGCGATCGTGCTGCTGGCCGCCACCGTCTACATCGTGGTCAACCTGATCACCGACATCGCCTACGCGTTCGTCGATCCGCGGATCGGCGCGACGGGGAAGGAGACCGGCCGATGAGCAGGCACCGCGGAGCACTGCCCGCGACCGTGGTCGCGCTGTACGTCCTGGTGGCCCTCGCCGCCCCGCTGATCGCCCCCTTCGACCCCGACCACGCGAACCTCGCCGCCCGGCTGGCCGGACCCTTCAGCCACGCCGGCGGCCACCTGCACCTGCTCGGCACCGACGCCCTCGGACGCGACGTGCTCAGCCGGATCCTCTACGGCTCCCGGGTGTCGATCACCGTGGCGGCGGCCACCGTCGTGGTCTCCGGCCTGTTCGGCGTGGCCGTCGGCGTCCTGGCCGGCTGGCGCGGCGGCTGGCCGGCCGCCGTCATCATGCGGATCGCCGACATCGCGCTGTCCGTGCCGTTCTTCCTGCTCGCCATCCTGGTCGTCGCCGTCCTCGGCCCCGGCCTGGTCAACGTCGTGATCTGCCTCGCCCTGGTGCGCTGGCCGCGCTACACCCGCATCGCGTACGCCGGGGTGCTGGAGACCCGGGAACGCGGCTTCGTGCGCGGCGCGGTCGCGGTCGGGGCCACCGGCTGGTGGATCGTGCGCCGGCACGTGCTGCCCGAGATCGCGCCGCTGGCCGTCGTCGTCGGCACCCTGGAACTGGGCCTGATGGTCGTCTTCGAGGCGTCACTGTCCTTCATCGGCCTCGGCGTGCAGCCCCCCACCCCCTCGTGGGGCTCGATGCTCTCCGACGGCCAGCAGTACGTGGCGTCCGCCTGGTGGCTGGCGACCTTCCCCGGCCTGGCGCTGTTCGGCCTGGTGCTGGCCGTCAACCTGCTGGGCGACACCGTCCGCGACCGCCTCGACCCCACCCGCCGGGTGCCGCGCCGCGCCCGCCTCTCCCGCCCGGCACCGGCCACCGCCGGCCGGCCCACACCCCCGAAGGGGGCCGAACGTGCCTGACTACACGACGGAGTTCGCCGGAACCCGGGTCGTGCTGACCGGTGCGGCCGGCGTCATCGGCACCTGGATCGCCGAGGCGTTCACCGCCGCCGGAGCCGACCTGCTGCTGTCCGACGCCCGCCCCGGCCCGCTCGCCGGCCTCGCCGGCCGCCTCGGCGCCCGCCACCTCGCCGCCGACCTCACCCTGGAGGAGGACCTGCTCCGCCTCGGTGACGCCGTCGCCGGCACCTGGCCGGCCCCGGACGTGCTGGTCAACAACGCCGGTGTCTACCCCCGCACCCCGCTGGGGAGCACCGGCCCCCACCAGGTGCGCCGCATCCTCGACGTCAACGTCACCGCCCCCTTCGAACTCACCCGCCGCGCGGTCGCCGCCATGACCGCCGCCGGGGTGCGCGGCAGCGTCGTCAACATCTCCTCCGGCGCCGCCGTGCGGCCCGGCGCCGGCGGCACGGTCTACGCCGCCAGCAAGGCCGCCCTGGAGTCCCTCACCCGGGGCCTGGCCCTGGAGGTCGCCCCGCACGGCATCCGCGTCAACACCGTGCAGCCCGGCTTCGCCCCCGGCAGCGAGGTCAGCGAACTGTCGCAGGACCACGTCCGGTCGATGACCGCCCGCATCCCGCTGGGCCGCACCTCCGGACCCGGCGACGCGCCGTCCGCCGTGCTGTGGCTCGCCTCGTCCGCCGCGTCGTTCGTGACCGGCACCACCCTCGCCGTCGACGGCGGGCGCACCGCCGGCGACTACACCGCGCCGCCGGCCGCCGGCGGCGCACCGAACGGAGGCGGAGCGTGACCAGCGTCTACCCGTGGCCGCAGCGGCGGCGTGCCGCGCTGTGCGTCACGTTCGACTTCGACGGCGAGTCGCCGCTGCTGTGGCGCCGCCGCGACGACCCGCCCGCCGACGTCGCGGAACTCGAACAGCGCCGGTACGGCCCGCGCCGCGGCGTCCACCACGTGCTCGACGCGCTGGAGCGGACCGGGGTGCGCGCCACGTTCTTCGTACCGGGGTGGATCGCCGCCACCTACCGCTCCGCCGTCCAGGAGGTGCACGCCGCCGGGCACGAACTCGCCCTGCACGGCTGGTGTCACGAACCGCCCGGAGCCCTGAGCGCCACCGAACTGCGCGAGACCCTGACCCGCGCCGCCGACCTGCTCGCCGACATCACCGGCAGCCGTCCCGCCGGATACCGGTCACCGAGCTTCCGCATGACCCCCCGCACCTTCGAGGTGCTGGCCGGCCTCGGGTTGCGGTGGGACAGCTCCGTGATGGGCGACGACCGGCCCTACCGGATCGGCCCGCTGGTGGAGGTGCCGGTCGACTGGGCCACGGACGACGCCATCCACTACCGGTACACCGCGGGCGACGCCCGTCCGCCCCTCGGCGCCGGAACCCTCGGCGCCGCCTGGGCCGCCGAGATCGCCGGCGCCCGCGACCGCGGCACCCTGGTCAACCTCACCATGCACCCCTGGCTGTCCGGCCGGCCCGCCCGCGTCCGGGCACTGCGCGAACTCCTGGACGCCACCCGGGACAGCGGCGAGGTGTGGATCGGCACCGTCGGCGACCTCGCCGCCCACCACGACGCCCTCGGCGACGACGCGCCCGCCACCACCGTCACCGGCGACGCGACGGGGTGGCCGCTGTGAACGCCCCCCTGCTCGACGTCCGCGACCTGCGCGTCTCCTTCGGACCCGGCAAGGAGGCGGTCACCGGCCTGACCCTGACCGCCGCCCGCGGCGAGACCGTCGCCCTGGTCGGCGAGTCCGGCTGCGGCAAGACCCTCAGCGCCCTGGCCCTCGCCGGCCTGCTGCCCGGCGGCGCGACCGCCACCGGCTCCGCCGAACTCGGCGGCGTCCAGCTCGTCGGCCGCACCGAACGCCGCATGCGCGCCGTCCGCGGCAACCTGATCGGCATGGTCTTCCAGGACGCCTCGACCGCGCTGAACCCCCTGATGAGCGTCGGCGCCCAGATCGAGGAGGTCATGGCGATCCACGGCACCGCCCGCCGCGCCGCCCGCCGCGCCCGCGCCGTCGAACTGCTCGCCGCCGTCGGCGTCCCCGACCCCGCCACCCGCGCCCGCAACCACCCCCACCAGCTGTCCGGCGGCATGCGGCAGCGCGTCATGATGGCCATCGCGCTGGCCGGCTCACCCGACCTGGTGATCGCCGACGAACCCACCACCGCCCTCGACGTCACCGTGCAGGCCCAGGTCCTCGCCCTGCTGCGGGAGTCCACCCGGGACGCGGCGGTGCTGTTCATCACCCACGACATGGGCGTGGTCGCCGAGATCGCCGACCGCGTCGTGGTGATGTACGCCGGCTGCGTCGTGGAGAGCGGCACCCTGACCGAGGTGCTGGAACACCCCCGCCACCCCTACACCGCGGCCCTGCTGGCCTCCGTGCCCGACCCCGACGACCCGCGCACCGGCGACCTGCCGACCATCCCGGGCCGGGTGCCGCCGCTCGGCGCCCGCGGTACCGGATGCCCCTTCCGCGACCGCTGCCCGAAGGCCCGCGACCGCTGCCGCGAACAGCCCCCGCTGACCGCCCCCGCCACCGGCGGATCGGCCGCCGCCTGCTGGTACCCCGAAGGCCAGGCCGAGGAGGACGCCCGATGAACACCGACAAGCCCGCGGGCCCGCCGCTGGTGCGGGCCACCGCACTCACCCGGCGCTACAGCGTGCGCACCCGGACCGGGAAACGCACCCTGACCGCCGTCGACCGCGTCGGCCTGGAGGTCCGCGCCGGCCGCATCGTCGCCCTCGTCGGCGAGTCCGGCTGCGGCAAGTCCACCACCGGACGGCTGCTGCTCGCCCTGGAACGCCCCAGCGAGGGCACCGTCGAGATCGCCGGCCAGGACCTGGCCGCCCTCTCCCCGGCCGCCCTGCGCCGGACGCGCCGCGACATCCAGCCGGTCTTCCAGGACCCCTACGACTCGCTCAACGGCCGGATGCGGATCCACGACATCCTCTCGGAGCCCGCCCGCGTACACGGCCTGACCGGCACCGCCCATTCCGTCACCGACCTGCTCGACCTGGTCAACCTCGGCCCCGAATACGCCACGCGCCACCCGCACGAACTCTCCGGCGGGCAGCGCCAGCGGGTGGCGATCGCCCGGGCCATCGCCCTCGACCCCAAGTTCGTGGTGTGCGACGAGGCCGTCTCCGCCCTCGACGTCTCCGTGCAGGCCCAGGTCGTCAACCTCCTCGGCCGCCTCCAGCGCGACCTGGACCTCGCGTACCTGTTCATCAGCCACGACCTCGCCCTCGTCCGCCACCTCGCGCACGAGACCGCCGTGATGTACCTGGGCCGGATCGTCGAACAGGGCCCCACCCCACGGCTGTTCACCGACCCCCGCCACCCCTACACCCAGCTCCTGCTCGCCGCCGTGCCCCGCCCCCGTGCCGGCGACCGGACCCCGCGCGCCGTCACCCGCATGGGCGACCTGCCCAGCCCGCTGGAACGCCCGCCCGGCTGCGTCTTCTCCACCCGCTGCCCGCTGGCCACCGACCGCTGCCGCACCGAGGAGCCCGCCCTGCGCGACGTCGCCGGACGGCTCACCGCCTGCCACTACGCCGAGACCGCGCGGGTGGCGGCGTGACCCGGCCCTGGATACCGGAACTGGCCGGGGCCGCGCGGCGCCACGCGGGCGCCCTGGAAGGCGAACTGCTCGCACTCAGCCACGCCCTGCACGCCGAACCCGAACTGCGGTTCGCCGAACACGCCGCCAGCGCCCGGCTCACCCGACTGCTCGCCGCCCACGGCTTCACCGTCGAGACCGGCCAGGCCGGTCTGCCCACCGCCTTCCGCGCCACCCGCACCATCGGCGACGGCGGCCCCTGCCTCGCCGTCTTCTGCGAGTACGACGCCCTGCCGGGCCTGGGGCACGCCTGCGGCCACAACATCATCGCCGCCGCCGGCGCCGGAGCCGCCCTGGCCACGACCGCACTGCTGGAGGACAGCGGCGCCGCCGGCCGCGTCGTCGTCATCGGCAGCCCCGGGGAGGAGGGCGGCGGCGGCAAGGTGCTGCTGACGCGGGCCGGGATCCTCGACGGGATCGACGCCGCCGTCATGGCCCACCCGGCCGGCTTTGACGCCGTCTCCCGCACCAACCTCGGCCGCCTGTCCCTGCGCGCCACCTTCACCGGCCGCGCCGCGCACGCCTCAGCCGCCCCCGAGGAGGGCCGCAACGCCCTCGACGCAGCCACCCTGCTGCTCGTCGCCGTCGGCCTGCTGCGCCAGCAGGTGCGCCCCGACTCCCGTATCCACGCCAAGGTCGCCGAGGGCGGCCAGTCCATCAACATCATCCCCGAGCGCGCCGTCGTGGAACTCTTCGCCCGCTCCACCGACCACGCCTACCTGCGCGGCCGGCTCACCGAGGCGCTGCGCGACTGCGTGCTCGGCTCCGCGCTGGCCACCGGCACCACCTCCGCGTTCGAGGAGGTCGCCCCCGCCTACGACCCGGTGCTGGCCAACCCGGTGCTCGCCGACCTGGCCGCCGAGACCTTCGCGGCGCTCGGCCGCCCGCTCGACCCGGCCACCGGCTACGCCGGACCGGCCGGCTCCACCGACATGGGCAACGTCAGCCAGCTGCTGCCCGCCCTCCACCCCTACGTCCGCGTCGCGCCCGCGGTCGCCCTGCACACCCGGGAGTTCGAGGCCGTCGCCGCCGGACCGGACGGCGACCGCGCGGTCCTCGACGCGGCGGCCCTGCTGGCCACCCTGCTGACCACGCTGTTCACCCGGCCCGAACTTCTGCGGACCGCCCGGCAGCGCTTCGAGGAGGCCGGGCGGTGACCGCCGCCACCCCCGGCGACCTCACCGCCCTCGCCCTCGCCGGCTCACCCGCCCTCACCCCCGGCGGGACCGCCGTGGTCGCCGCCGTCCAGACCGTGGACGCGGCCACCCTCCGCCGCACCACCCGGCTGTGGACCTTCCGCGACGGCACCGACCCCACCCCGCTGACCGGCGGTGGACCCGGCAACGACACCCTGCCGCGGATCGCGCCCGGCGGCGGCCTGGTCGCCCACCTCAGCGACCGCGACGGCCCCCGCGCCGCCCGGCTGGTGACCCCCGGCGGCACCCCGGTACCGCTGGAGGGCCCCGACGTGCCCGTCACCGAGATCGCCTGGCTGGACGAGGACCGGCTGCTGGCGCTCGCCGACCGGCCGGCCGTCCACCGCGACGGCACCCCCCTCGTCATCGACTGGCTGCGCTGCAAGGCCGACGGCGGGGGCGGCCCGCTGGAGCCCTCCGGCGAACTGTGGCTGCTCGCCCCCGGCAGCCCGCCCCGGCTGCTGCACGCCGGCGGCGAACGGCTGCGCTGCCTCACCGTCCACGCCGGCCGGGCCCTCTACACCGCCCGCGCCCGGCACAGCGACGCCCTCCACCCCCCGACCGACGTGCGGCGCCTGGACCCCGGCACCGGAACGCAGGAACTGGTGTGGCGCAGCCCGTCGCCGGTGGCCGCGCTCGCGGTGACCGTCTCCGGGCGCGTGCTGGCCCTCGCCGCGGGCGAACCCGGCCACAGCGCCGCCCCGCCCCGCGTCTGGCTGGCCGACGAGGGGCGCCCGGCGTTCCCCGGCAGCGACCTGGAGTGCGAACGCGCCGTGCTCGCCGACTGCCGCGCCCGCACCGCCCCCGCGCTGCTGCGCGCCGCCGGGGAGGAAGCGGTGTTCGCCGTGACCACCGGCACCGAGGTCGCCCTCTTCGCCGGCCTTCCCGGCGGCACGCCGCGTCGCCTGACCCCGCCCGGCCGCTCCGTCGCCGACTTCGACGCCGACGCCTCCGGCCGGATCGCCGCCTGCCTGGAATCGGCCACCGAACCCGTCGAGGTCCACCTCGACGGCCGGCGGGTCTCCGCCCTCAACACCGCCTGGGTCCGCGACCGCCGCCCGGTCGCCCCCGAGGAGATCACCGTCGCCGCCCCCGACGGCCTGCGCCTGCCCGGCCTGCTGTACCGCGCCCCCACCGGCGACGGCGCCCTGCTGATCCGGCTGCACGGCGGCCCGCACCTGGCGTTCGGCAACGCCTTCGACCTGGAGACCCAGACCCAGCTGGCGGCCGGCTACCACGTGCTGATGCCCTCGGTGCGCGGCACCGCCGGCCACGGAGCGGCCTTCCGCGCCCTGAGCGTGGAGCAGTGGGGCCGCGGCGACTACGCCGACCTGACCGCGTTCACCGACTGGGCGGTCGACTCCGGCCTCGCCGACGCCGGCCGTCTGTATCTCGCGGGCGGCAGCTACGGCGGCTACCTCGTCAACTGGGCACTGACCCGCACCGGCCGCTACCGCGCCGCGATCTCCGAACGCTCGGTCTCCAACCTGATCTCCAAGTACGGCACGTCCGACAACGGCTTCACCGTCAACCGCCACGAGTTCGGCGGCCTCGACCTCCTCGACCCCGACGGAGCCGCCGCGCTGTGGGAGCGCTCACCCCTGGCCCACGCCGCCGCGGTCACCACACCCGTCCTGCTCGTGCACGGCGAACGCGACGAACGCTGCCCGATCGAACAGTCCGAGCAGTTCTTCACCGCCCTGCGCCGCTCCGGAACGCCCGCCGTCCTGGCCCGCTTCCCCGGCGAGTCCCACACCTTCACCGCCTCCGGCCGCCCCGACCACCGCATCGCCCGCCTCCGCCTGATCCTCGACTGGCTGGCCCGCCACGGGTAGGGGGCGGGACCCGGCGGTGGGCGGGGCGGCGGGGCAGGGGCGGAAGCCTGCGGGCGGGGCGCCGTCCGCCGGCGGGGGAGCGGCGGAGCTCAGGGCCGGGGGGTCCAGTCGGCCACGAGGAGGCCCAGGACGGCTTCGTCCGCGTGGGCGCCGTACACCCACGCGGAGCGCCGCAGCGTTCCCTCCCGGACGAACCCGGCACGGGCCGCCGCCGCGAGCATCGGGGCGTTGTCCGTGAGGGTCTCGATCTGGAGACGGTGGAGTCCGCGGACGGCGAACCCGTACACGCACAGCGTGCGCAGGACGTCGGCGGACAGGCCGCGGCCGCGGAAGGAGGGGCGCAGCGAGATCCCGACGTGCGCCGTGCGGTTGTGCTGGTCGATGCCCCAGAGCAGGGCCTCCCCGGCCAGTTCCCCGGACTCCAGCACCACCACGGAGAAGGGCGCCACCGAATCCGACGGCCCGGTCACGGCGTAGGGGGAGTGCTCCGGCACCGGCGGAACGGGCCGCCACGGCCGGGAGTCCGCACGCGACCGCGTCACCACGTCGTCGTACAACTCGCCCTGCAGCACCGGGACATCACTCTCGTGCCGGGCCCGCAGCCCGACGTTCTCGCCACGTATCACGGGCCCTTCCTACCGCCGTCGCGCCGGCCGATCAACCCCGCGCCCCCGCGGTGCGGGCGGCGGGCGGCGCCGTGGTCCGCGCCGGGGTGCGGTGCGGGCCACGAGCGGCCGCTACCCGCGGCCGCGCAGCACGACCGGGTTGGTCAGGGCCGCCATCGGACCCCACTGGAGGGCCGCCGCCATGGTGTTGCCGTGGCCCGGGGCGCCGTCCGCCAGCGGGTGGCGGACCTCGGCGCGGACGTAGGCGGCCAGGGAGGCCGTCGTGCGCCACACCACCGTGCCCGCGCCGCTCGCCTCCAGCGACTCCTGGTGCATCTGGCCCTCGTCGGTGATCAGCCGCACGGTGCCGTTCGGCACGCCGCTGACCTCCACCCGCACGTCGACCGGGGCGTCCAGCGCCACCGTCAGCGTCTCACCGATGCCCGCGCTGCGCCCGGCGCCGGCCGCGGTCAGCGCCACGGTCACCGCGGAGGACTCCGCCAGGTAGGTGCGGCCCGAGGCGATGCCGGCCACGATCGCGTCCCGGTTGAGGTCGTCGGCGTACACCACCGTCTGCGGCAGACCGATGACCTGCGGCTCGCTGTGCGCGTCGCTGTTGCCCATCGCCGGCAGCCACTTGCGTCCGCTGCGCATGGCCTCGCCCAGCATCGCGTCCCAGGTGTCGACCGCCGACTCGTCGTCGTAGGTCCACGGGCCGTTCCACACCTCGACGGCGTCCGCGTCCTCGTAGCCGAACTTGAACTGGCAGGCGATGTACGGGCAGTAGGGGTGCGCAGGCACCACCAGCGCGCCGGTGCGGTGCACCTCGCGGGCGAACCGGGAGAACTCGTCGTCGCGCGACCGGTACCGCCAGTCGATCCAGTGCCCGGCCGGCAGACCCAGCGCCAGCCAGTGGCCGTTGCGGGTGGTGACCTCCTCACCGGTGATGATCAGCAGGTCGCTGCCCGCGTGGTCGCCCCACACCGCGTGCGAGGACGTGGTGTTGTGATCGGTGGAGACCATGAAGTCCAGCCCGGCCGCCCGCGCCCCGGCCGCCACCTCGGCCGGCAGCCGCTTGCCGTCGGAGTAGACGGTGTGCAGGTGCGAGTCGCCCCGGTACCAGGCCCGGCCGCGGCCCCTGGCCCGCTCCGGCGGGTAGTTGGGGACGAACGCCGGACCCGGCTCGCCGTACGTCAGCGTCACCGTGACGTCGTAGTCCAGGCCCTGCGGCGCGACCTGGTAGGGGCCCAGCACGATGTTCCAGGTGCCGGGGTCGACCGCGCCGGGCAGGTAACCGGGCGTGGTCTGGTCGCTGTTGATGACGAACGCCGTGCGGAACCCGCCGGACCAGCCGCGGAAGCCCCGGCCGCCCAGCGCGGTGCCGCGCTCGTCGAAGATGCCGATGTCGCACGAGTTGGCCGGTACCCCCGCCGGAACCGCCGGCTTGCTGTAGGTGTACGACACCGCGATCTGCTTGACGCCCCTGGGCACCTCCAGCGGCAGGTACACGAAGTCGGCCGCGCCGGTCTCCAGGTGACCGCTGATCACCCGGGTGACCTCGGTGCCGGCCGGGGGAGTGGCCCCGGTGGGACGCCCGGCCGCCTCGGCGAACACCGTCGGCGTCATCGTCAGGGCGCCGGCCGCGCCCAGTACCCCGGCGGTCCGCAGCACCGTCCGCCGCCCGACCGGGCCCTGCGTCCCCTCCGCCGCCGGCTCCGCTTCCTGATGACTGTCACACACACCCGGACGGCACATGCCGCTCTCCCTACGCCGTGTTGCTGAATATGGTCCTGTCCCCCGGCCGCACACTGCACCCGCCGGATGAACAACGGGCGGTCCGCCGGTGGCGCGTGCCGCACTGACGTCGCCCCGGCCGCCCGCGACAGCGCGTACGGGCCGGTGACCGGCCGAAACGCCGGCAGCGGTACGTCCGGCGGTACGTCCGCCCAGGACGTCCCGCCGGAACGCCCGCACCCCGAACGCCCCCGCCGCACGCCAGATCCGCCCCGGCCAGCTCCGGAACCCCGCCCGTGGCGTCCCACGCCACGTGCCGCCCCACCGGCCCGGGCCGCCCCACGCACACCACGTCCAGGCCCCCCGTCCGCGATCCCGCCCCCTCGTCCCCGGAGAATCCGCCACTCCAGCCCCGCCTGCCACTCCAGCCGCACTCACCGCCGGAGGCCCCCGTTGCGCCCGACCCAGCCCCGACGCACCCTGGGAGGGGACTCCCACGCCCCGGACCCGGCCGGACGGTGGATCGGCATGAACGAACGCGTCACGCGCGGCACCGCCGGAGGCGCCACGCCCGCATCCCGGGCCCCGGAGCGGGAGCGGGACGTGCTGTGTGTGGTGAGGGAGACCGGAGAGCTGAGCGCGTGGGGGCCCGGCGGGCGCAAGCTGCTGGGGATCGGGGCGGGGGAGGCGCTCGGGGGCACCCTGTTCGGGCTGTTCGCCGGGCCGGTGCCGGACCGGCTGCGGGACTGCTGGGAGCGGCGGGCGCCCTGGAGCGGCGAGGTGCTGCTGCGGCACGGCGCCGGCCACCGCACCCCCGTCGACCTGGGCCTGCTGCCGCTGGCCGACGGGGAGGCGGGAACCCTGTGGCTGGTCGACGCCGCGTCGCCCGGGGCGCGGACCTGTCCGGGGTCCGCCCTGGACGTGGGTGGCGGTGCGGGGGCGCCGGACGCCGGGAGCGCTGCGGGAACGGCACCGCGAACGGGGGCAGGGCTCGCGGGGATGCCGAAGGGTGCGGGGCCGCCGCCGGAAGGGACAGGGGGCACACCGGCTGCGGACGGGCGGGCCGGTGCGCAGGGCCGGGCGGGGCCCGCGCGGGCGCCCGGCACGCGGAAGGAGCCGCCGGCCGCCGGCACCGGGCCCGAGGCCCCCCGCTACGAGCCGGACGGGACGGATGCCCCGCCGGGAGGACCGGCCACCCCACCCGTCGCGCCGGCCGCCGCCCCCTCAGATCCGCCCCCCGCACCGACCGAACCGGCCACCACCCCGACCGAACCGGCGGAGCCCCCCGCAGCGCCCCTCCCGCCCCCGCTCACCGGAACGCGGCCCCGTCCCGGCGACCCCGACGCGTCGCTGCTCAAGCAGTGGGCGCTCGAACAGCTCCCGCTGCCCATGTCCCTGTGCGATCTCGACGGGATCAGGGTCGCGGTCAATCCGGCGATGGCCCGCACGCTGGTCCGGCAGGAGCCCGAGCTGATCGGCATGCCGATCGGGACCGACCGGGCCGGGGGCCGGATGCCGTACCCGGACGAGGTCGTCGACGCGGCGCGGTTCGTGCTGCGTACGGGGGAGCCCACCGTCGTCGAGACGTGGCTGCGGACGGAGCGCGAGCCCCGGCCACACGCCTGGCTGGTCTCGCTCTACCCGGTGCTGGATCCGGCGGGGAGCATGCGGGGGGTCGCGCTGGCCTGTCTGGACAGCACCGAGCAGTACCAGGCGCGGCTGCGGCTGAACACGCTCAACGACGCCGCGGAACACATCGGCACCACACTCGACCTGGACCGCACGGCCGACGAACTCGCGCAGGTCGCCGTACGGCACCTCGCGGACTTCGCGATGGTCGACATGCTCGACACGGTGGCCGGCGGTGACGACTCGCGCCGACTGGAGGCCGGCGGGTCCGAGGTCTTCCGGCGGGTCGCCCACCGGTCGGCGCTGCCGGGCTGCCCGGAGGCCGTGGTGGCGATCGGGGAACGGCACGTGCCGGGCGCCGGGGAGGCGGAGGTGCGGGCGCTCGCCGCCGGGCGGCCGTTGCTCGACCGGATCAGCGGGGCGGAGCACGAGGGGTGGTGGCGCGACCGTGCCCCGCAGCGGCGGGAGCGGATCCGTGCGCTGGGGATCCACTCCATCCTCACCGTTCCGCTGCGGGCGCGCGGGGCCACGCTGGGCGTCGCCGTCCTCATCCGCCACCGCACGCCCGAGCCCTTCGACGAGGAGGACGCCCGCCTCGCCGGACAGCTGGCCGGCCGGGCCGCCGTCTGCGTCGACAACGCCCGCCGCTACGACCGGGAACGCCGCACCGCCCTGGCCCTGCAGCGCACCCTGCTGCCCGAGCACGCGCCGTCCGCGACGGCGGAGGCCGTGGAGGTCGCCTCCCGCTACCGGCCCGCCGACCCCGGCCGGGGCATCGGCGGCGACTGGTTCGACGTGATCCCGTTGTCCGGCGCGCGGGTCGCGCTGGTGGTCGGTGACGTGGTGGGGCACGGCATCGAGGCGTCCGCCACCATGGGACGCCTGTGCACGGCGGTGCGCACGCTCGCCGACGCGGACGTGGCGCCGGACGAACTCCTCACGCACATCGACGACCTGGTGCTGCGGCTGGACCGGCAGGCCGCCGAGGAGGACGGCGCGGGGGAGCACGGCGATCCGGCGGAGGTCGGAGCCACCTGCCTGTACGCGGTCTACGACCCGGTCTCCCGCCGGTGTTCGATGGCGCGCGCCGGGCATCCCGTCCCGGCGCTGGTCACCCCGGACGGTGCCGCGCGGTTCCTCGACGTGCCGGCCGGACCGCCGCTGGGGGTGGGCGGACTGCCGTTCGAGGTGGCCGAGTTCGCGATACCGGAGGGCAGCGTGCTGGCGTTCGTCACCAACGGGCTCACCAACGGCCTCTCGGAGGGTGCCCCGGACGAGTGCGCGGTCTTCCGCGACGTGCTGACCGTGCCCGGGCGTTCGCTCGACGCGGCCTGCGACGAGCTGCTGGAACGGTTGCTGCCCGAACGCCGTACCGACGACGCGGCCCTGCTGCTGGCCCGCACCAAGGCCCTGGCCCCCGAACGGGTCGCCACCTGGCAGCTGGGGTCGCAGCCCGCTGCCGTGGCGGAGGCCCGCGCGGTGGTGACCGCCACCCTGGCCGAGTGGGGGCTGCCGGAGCTGGAGTTCACCGCGGAGCTGGTCGTCAGCGAACTGGTCACCAACGCCATCCGCTACGGCCGTCCCCCGGTGCGGCTGCGGCTGATCCGGGACGACGCGCTGATCTGCGAGGTCGCCGACAGCAGCGCCACCGCCCCGCACCTGCGCCGCGCCCGCACCTACGACGAAGGGGGCCGGGGCCTGTTCATCGTCGCCCAGCTCACCCGGCGCTGGGGTAGTCGCCAGACCCCGGCGGGCAAGACGATCTGGGCGGACCTGCCCCTGCCGGCCGGGGGGTGACCGCCGGGACCCGTGGCTACCCGGTGCCGTGGATGACGGACAGCGCGTGCTCACGGGCCGGGCCGCGCAGGGCGGCGTCGAGACGGGTGAACAGCGCGCCGGCCGTCTCGCCGTTCCACCCCGGCGGCAGCAGCGACAGGGGCAGTCCCGGATCGCGGTAGGGCAGGCGCCGCCACTGGGTCAGCATCGGCACGTAGGTGCGGAACGCCTTGAGCGGCGTGGTGCGCCCGGACGTCACCCGGTCGGGAACGGGGCGGTGGCGGGCGATGAAGTCGGCGTACAGGCCCTCCAGTTCGGCCAGGTCCCACCAGGCGCTGACCTTGGCGCGGGGATCGCCGGTGGCGTGGTGGCCGCCGGTGAACAGGTCGGCGTAGCCGGACAGGCCGCGCCGCTCCAGGGTGCGGCGGGTCTCGGCCAGCAGACTGCCCGGCGCCACCCACACGCCGGGGGCGACCGTGCCGCAGCCCAGCCGGGTCAGGGCGGTGCGCAGGGCGTGCCGTTTCTCGCGTTCGGACTCCGGGACGGAGAAGACGATCACCACCCAGCCGTCCGCCTCGGTGGCGCGGGGGCGTTCAAAGATCCGCACGTCGCCCTCGGCCAGTACCTCCAGGGTCTCGTCGGCGAGGCGGTAGCCGGCCGCGCCGCCGTGCCGTTCGCCGCACAGGACACCGCGCCGTTTGAGGCGGGAGATGGCGGACCGCGTGGCCTGCTCCTCCACCGCGAGGTCGGCCAGCAGCCGTACCGCGGCGGCCACCGACAGCCAGTTGTGCTCGCTGCGGGCGTACAGCCCGAAGACGGTGATGACCAGGGGGCCCAGCCGTTTGTCGCGGGCGCCGGCCGGGGCGGTCCGCGGGGCCGGACCGCCGGCGGCGGCGGGTGTCGGCTCGCTGGCGCCGTTCAGGTTCGTCTCCTCGGTCTCCGCCGGTGGGCGGCACCGCCCCGCCGGGCGGCCGTGCGCAGCCTACCGTCCGCGACGACGGCCGGCGGGCGGACCGGCGGGGCCGCCGGCACCGCAGGGAAGGCGTCGCGGGACGCCGGTGTCACGTGCCGGGGACGACGAGGCGTCCGGGCGGGATCACCGCGACGCCCAGGATCTCGATCAGGGCCTCGGGCTGCCACAGGGCGGTGCACCCGATGCCGGCCATGGCGGGGTAGACCGGGCCGGCGAGTTCCCGCCAGACCCTGCCGATCTCCTTGCCGTGGGCCTGGTAGCCGGGGATGTCGGTGAGGTACAGCGTCACGCTGACCAGGTCCCCCGGCTCGCCGCCGGCCGCGCGGAGCGTGGTGAGGACGTTGCCGAACGCCTGGCGGAACTGCTCGACGATGCCGCCCGGCACGATCCGCATGCCGGCGTCCAGCGCCGTCTGGCCGCCGAGGTGGAGCGTGTTGCCCGCCAGGGTGCCGTGGGAGTAGCCGCTGGGGGCGGGGAGGCCGGGCGGGTTCACGGCGGGGTGAGGCATACGACCTCCGTCTCGGGCCGGGGCGGCCGCTGCTCCGCCCCGGCGACGCGTGTATTGACAATAAATGACGACCGTGAAAAATACGAGACATCGCCCTCGCTCCCCGCGAGCCCCCGGCACACCGACGGCCGCAGCGCCCTCGGGCCCCCGAACGGCCCGAACACACCCGCGGCCCGCAGCTCAACGGCGCCGCACCCGCCGACGCCGCCCCCGACGCACCACGCGCCGCCCGCACGGTCACCGCGTCCCCCGAAGCACAGCGCCAGCGCCGTCCCGCCCCGCCACCTCGCCCCCGAAGCACAGCACCGGCGCACCGCCGCCCCGCACCACCCACCCCGCGCCCCCGCCCCGCACAGCGTCACACCCCGCGCCCCCGCACCCACCCCCCCGGGAGCGGCCCCCACCCCGGGCCGCCCGCCCCGGCCGTCGCGCCCGGCCCCGCACACCCCGGCCCGCGCCCGGCCCCCGCCCGGGGCTCCCATCGCGAACCGAGACGGAGCCGACCATGGAGCCCGACCTCAGCAAGTACCGCCTCCAGGGCGACAATTCGATGTACCGCCTGCCCGGCGGACTGGTCGCACCGGTGGTGACCCGCGGCGGCCTGGAGGACGCCGGCACCGCGGACTCCGGCGGCGCCGTCCGCGTCTCCGGCGTGAGCCCGCAGCACACCCCGGCCACCCGGCTGTGGTTCGGCAAGGTCAGCAACGAACCGGGCTACCGCTCGGTCACCCACCACCACGGCGAGGCCGAGACCGGCGGCTACGTGCTGTCCGGCCGCGGCCGGATCTACTTCGGCGAACACTTCGAGGAGTACGTCGACATGGCCGAGGGCGACTGGGTCTTCGTGCCGCCCTTCATGCCCCACATCGAATGCAACCTCTCACGCACCCGGCCGCTGGTGTGGATGACCACCCGCACCCCGGAGAACATCGTGGTCAACCTCCCCGACGTCGACGACGCCGGCCTGCGCGACTGGACGGACCGGTGAGCCCCGGCGGCGGACCCGCGGCCGGCACGCAGCGGACGCGGGCGACCTCACGGGTCTTCACCGACGCGGTCACCCTGACCCCCGTGCCGCCCGAGCGCTTCGACCTGGCGTTCACCGCGGTCACCCAGCCCTGCCCCTGGCCGAAGGCGTACGGCGGCGACCTCGTCGCACAGGCCGCCGCCGCGGCCATGCGGTCCGTCACCGACGGCAAGACGCTGCACTCCACACACGGGTACTTCCTGCGCCCCGCCGACATCGGCGCCACCGTGCGCTACGAGGTGGAGGTCCTGCGCGACGGCCGCGGCTACAGCACCCGGCAGGTGCGCGGGTACCAGAACGGCAAGGCGCTCTACGTGAGCCTGGCGAACTTCGCCGCCGGCGAGGACGGCGGCAGCTACCGCGCGGGGCCGGCCGCGCCCGTGCCCCCACCGGAGGAACTGCCCAGCGCGGCGCGGTACCTGGTGGACCGCGGCGGCGGTTCGATGACGGCGCTGTCGAAGGAGTACTGGTCCGGCGGCCGGAGCTTCGACATGCGGCACGTGCCCGGGCCGGTCTACCTCACCGTCGACGGCGGCCGGGTACCGCACCAGGCGGTGTGGCTCAAACCGTTCGACGCGCTGCGCCCGGTCGCCGGGCTCAGCGACGCGCAGCGCGACACCGCGGCCCTCGCCTACCTGTGCGACTACACGATCCTGGAACCCGTGCTGCGGACCCTCGGACTGGCCTGGGCCACGCCCGGGCTGGTCACCGCCAGCCTGGACCACTCCCTGTGGTTCCACCGGCCCGGGCCCGCCGGTGACTGGCTGCTCTACCTCCAGGAGGCGGTCGCCGCCGACGCCGGCCGGGGACTCGGCGCCGGCCGCATCCTCACCCGCGAGGGGCTCCACCTGGCCACCGTCGCGCAGGAGGGCCTGATCCGGGCCGGCGCAGCGGAAGGACAGCGGCCGTGACGCCCCCGGGGAGCCCCGCGCCCACCGCCCACCTCGACACCTTCGCCCGCGACCATCTGCCGCCCGCCGCCCTGTGGCCCGTCCTGGAGTTCAGCACGCCCGAACTGCGCTACCCCGCGCGGCTGAACGCGGCCACGGAACTCATCGACGTACCCACCGAATCGTTCGGCCCCGACCGCCCCGCCCTGCGCACCCCGGACGGCGTGACCTGGACCTACGGAGACCTGCGCGCCCGAGCCAACCAGGTCGCCCGGGTGCTCACCGGGGACCTCGGCCTCGTACCGGGGCAACGGGTGCTGCTGCGTTCGCCCAACACACCCTGGGCGGTGGCCGCCTGGCTCGGGACACTCAAGGCCGGCGGCATCGTCGTCACCGTCATGAGCACCCTGCGCCCCCGCGACATCGCCCCGGTCGTGGAGCGCACCCGCCCGGTCCTCGCGCTCGCCGACCACCGCTGCACCGCCGAACTGCACGCCCTCGGCGCCACCACGTGGCCCGCGCCGCGCGTCGTGCCCATCGGCGGCACCGGACCCGGCGACCTGACCGCGCTGGCCGCCGCCAGACCGGCGACCTTCGCCGACGTGCCCACCGCCGCCGACGACGTGGCGCTGCTGGGACCGACCTCCGGCACCACCGGCGAGCCGAAGATCACCGCGCACTTCCACCGCGACCTGCTCTCCATCGACAACACCTTCGGCCGCCACACCCTGCGGCTGCTGCCCGGCGACCTCACCGCGTGCAGCGCGCCGCTGGCGTTCACCTTCGGGCTCGGGATGCTGCTCGTCTTCCCGCTGCGGGCCGGCGCCTGCGCCCTGCTGACCGAGAGCACCACGCCGCAGCGCCTTGCCGCGCTCGTCGAACGGCACGGCGTCACCGTCCTGGCCACCGCGCCCACCGCCTACCGGGCGATCCTGCGCGAGGGCGACGAACAGCGGCTGGCCGGACTGCGCCTGGCGGTCTCGGCCGGGGAACACCTGCCGCGCGGCGTCTGGCAGGAGATGCGGGAGCGGACCGGCCTGCGGATCATCGACGGCATCGGCTCCACCGAGCTGCTGCACATCTTCATCTCCGCCGCCGGCGACGACATCGAACCCGGCGCCACCGGCCGTCCCGTGCCCGGCTACCGCGCCGCGATCCTCGGACCCGGCGGTGAGGAACTCGGCCCCGGCACCCCCGGCCGGCTCGGCGTCATCGGCCCCATCGGCTGCCGCTACCTCGACGACGAACGCCAGAGCGGCTACGTCAGCAACGGCTGGAACGTCACCGGTGACATCTTCCACCGCGACGAGAAGGGCCGCTACCACTACCACGCCCGCGCCGACGGCATGATCGTCTCCTCCGGCTACAACATCGCGGGGCCCGAGGTCGAGGCCGCCGTCGAGACCCACCCCGACGTCCTGGAGTGCGCCGTTCTCGCCCGCCCCGACCCCGAACGCGGCTCCGTCGTCTGCGCGTTCGTCGTCCCGCGTGCCGGGGTGAGCGGCGGCCCGGCGAAGGCCCGGGAGATCCAGGAACACGTCAAACGGGTCATCGCCCCCCACAAGTACCCCCGGGACGTGCGTTTCTGCGACGTCCTGCCGCGCAACGCCAGCGGAAAACTCCAGCGGTTCATCCTGCGCCGGATCATCGACGCCGAACAGGCCGCCGAGCGGGGGGAGGTGACCGGGTGAAGATCGCCATCGCCGGCGGCGGACCGGGCGGACTCTACCTCGCCGCCCTGCTCAAGCAGCTGGACGCCGCCCACGACGTCACCGTCTGGGAACGCAACGCCCCCGGCGACACCTTCGGCTTCGGCGTCGTCTTCTCCGACGAGACCCTCGGCGGCATCCAGAACGCCGACACGGTCGTCGCCCGGCGCATGGCGGAACGGTTCGCCCGGTGGAGCGACATCGACATCCACTTCCGCGGCCGCACCCACACCGTCGGCGGCCAGGGCTTCGCCGCGATGAGCCGCAAGGACCTCCTGCGTCTGCTCCAGGACCGCTGCCGCGAACTCGGCGTGACCCTGCGTTTCCGCACCCCCGCGCCGCCGGCGCCGCGACTGCGCGCCACCCACGACCTGGTGGTGGCCGCCGACGGGGTCAACTCGCCCGTGCGCGGCGCTCACAGCGACGTCTTCCGCCCCACCCTCGACCGGCGCCGCAACAAGTACATGTGGCTCGGCACCGACCTGGTCTTCGAGGCGTTCCAGTTCTTCGTCCGGCACACCGACTCCGGCATCGTGCAGGTGCACGCCTACCCCTACTCCGCCGAACGCTCCACCTTCATCGTCGAGATGCACCACGACGTGTGGCGGCGTGCCGGCTTCGGCTCCGGCCCGTCGCCGGCGCCCGGCACGTCCGACGAGGAGGCCGTGAGCCGGCTGCGCGGGATGTTCGCCGCCGAACTCGCCGGCCACGACCTGCTCGCCAACAACTCCCGCTGGCTCGACTTCACCACCGTGCGCAACGAACGCTGGTCCGACGGCAACCTCGTCCTGCTCGGCGACGCGGCGCACACCGCGCACTTCTCCATCGGATCCGGCACCAAACTCGCCATGGAGGACGCCCTCGCGCTCGCCGCCTGCCTGCACGAACACCCCGGCACCGAGGCGGCGCTGAACGCCTACGAGGCGGAACGCCGGCCGGTCGTCGAGTCCACCCAGCGCGCCGCCCAGGCGTCCCTGGAGTGGTTCGAGAACATCGGCATGTACGCGGACCAGGAACCCACGCAGTTCTGCTTCAACCTGCTGACCCGCTCCCGCCGCATCACCTACGCCAACCTGCGGGCCCGCGACGCCGGGTTCGCCGACCGCGTCGACGCGGCGTTCGCCGCCGCCCAGGGACTGGCCGGCGGCACACCGGCGATGTTCCAGCCGTTCCGCCTGGGCGGGCTGGAGCTGGCCAACCGCGTGATCGTCTCCCCGATGGACATGTACTCGGCGGTCGACGGACTCCCCGGCGACTTCCACCTCGTCCACCTCGGCTCCAAGGCCCTCGGCGGCGCCGGCCTGGTGATGACCGAGATGGTCTGCGTCTCGCCGCAGGGCCGCATCACCCCCGGCTGCACCGGCCTGTGGAACGCCCGGCAGCGCGATGCCTGGGAGCGCGTCGTCTCCTTCGTCCACGCCAACGGCACCGCCAAGATCGGTCTCCAGCTGGGCCATTCGGGCCGCAAGGGCTCCACCCGCGTGATGTGGGAGGGCATGGACGAGCCGCTGCCGCACGGCAACTGGCAGACGGTCGCCCCCTCGCCGCTGCCCTACCGCCCCGGTTCCGCCGTTCCGCGCGAGGCCACCCGCGCCGACCTCGACGCCATCACCGCCGACTTCACCGCCGCCGCCCGCCGCGGCGCGGAAGCCGGCTTCGACCTCCTCGAACTGCACTGCGCGCACGGCTACTTGCTCTCCTCGTTCCTCTCCCCGCTCACCAACCACCGCACCGACGCCTACGGTGGCCCGCTGGAGAACCGGCTGCGCTACCCCCTGGAGGTCTTCGACGCCGTCCGCGCCGTCTGGCCGTCCGACCGTCCGGTGATCGTGCGCATCTCGGCCACCGACTGGGCCCCGGACGGCAACACCGAACTCGACGCGGTCGCCATCGCCCGGGCGTTCGCCGCACACGGCGCCGCCGCCGTCGACGTCTCCACCGGTCAGGTCACCGCGGCCGAACGCCCGGCGTTCGGCCGCTCCTACCAGACCCCGTTCGCCGACCGCGTCCGCCACGAGGCCGCCGCCGCCACCGGCACCGCGGTCATCGCGGTGGGCGCGATCGCCTCGCCCGACGACGTCAACTCCATCCTGCTGGCCGGCCGCGCCGACCTGTGCGCCGTCGGCCGCACCCACCTCTACGACCCGCACTGGACCCTGCACGCCGCCGCCGACCAGGGCTATCGCGGCGACGGGGCGCGGTGGGCCCGGCAGTTCGGCGCCGGCAGCCGCAAACCGCCCACCGCCCGCACCGACGCGGTCCGCCCCCGCCTGTCCCTGCTGCGCGACGAGGCCCCCGGCGAACCCGTCCACCTGCGCTGGCGACCGTCCGCCGGGGACGTCCGCCCGGGGACCGCGGACCCGGTCGCGCCGCCGCACGGTTGATCGCCGCGGGGCGGGGCAGGCGCCTGGTGCGACCGATTCGAAGGACGCCGCTAGGAGGCAAAGGCATGAGTGCGGACGACAAGATCTCGGCGAAGGCCGACGTGCTGGCCGGCAAGGGCAAGGAAGCGGTCGGCGACGCCGTGGGCAACGAACGCCTCCAGGCCGAGGGCCAGGGCGACCAGGCCAAGGGCCACGCCCGCGAGGCGGTCGAGAAGGTCAAGGACGTGGCGAAGGACATCTTCGGTCACCACGACGAGCACTGAGCCCACCGCCCCGCCGGGACCCCGTCCCGGTGACCCGTCCCCACCCGCAGGAGCGAAGGTACTGGCGCGGCTGCGGCGGGTCGACCCGGGCGGGTTCCGGGACCGGTCGGTGTTCCTCGGCCGCCCCCGCCCGGCGCCGGACCCCGTGGGCCCGGAAGCGCCGGCGCTTCCGGGCCCACGGGGGCAACACCGTTCAGTCGCGGGGACGCTGCGCCGCGGCCCGTGCGCAGACGTCGCGCGGCGCTCCCGGACGGGGAATCAGACGGTGAGGACGCCGGTGCTGGTGCAGTCGCTGAAGACGCTGATGTAGCTGCCCAGCGTGGTGATCTGCTCGGCCTCCTCGGAACCGTTGGGGGTCTCGGGCAGGTTCTGGAGCGCGAGGATCTGGTTCATGGGCGTGTCCTTCGTGTCGAGCGGCCGGCCGGCCGCTGGGGGATGGTGTTCGCTCCCCCCGTGGTGCGAGGGGGCGGACATCGCCGGGGCGGGGAACGTCCCGGAGTCGTGGGCCCGGGTGGTGGGACCGGCGGCGGGCGGGGCGGGCCCGGGCCGGGGCGGCCGGTCCGGCGGTCAGACCACCGGGACGCCGGCCGGCGTCCCGGTGGCCGGGGTGAGGAGCCGGACGCGGGGGCCGTCCAGCAGCCGGGCCAGCGCCAGGGCGACGCCCGCGCCGCCGGAGGCGAGGTCGGCCTGGTAGCGCGTCTGGTAGGAGCCGAGGATCCGCAGACCGCCCGGGTGGCGGGTGGCGTACTTGGCCAGGCCGGTGGCCACCCGCACCGCGCAGGCCCGGTCCTCGGGCCGTCCGGTGAACTCGGCGTACCCGGCCAGCGCGAACACCCAGCCGGCCACGCCCGCGTACAGGCCGGCCTCCACGCCGCAGGTCATCCGGCAGATGCGGAGCAGTTCGGGCAGGGCCTCCGCCGAGCGTTCGTCGCCGCCGGCGGCCAGCCCGGTCAGCACCGTGGCCACACCGGCCGCGCCGGTGGCCAGGTGCGGCATGATCCGGCCCGCGTCGGCGAACCGCAGGCCGTCGTCGCCCTCCTCCCGGGCCCGGTCGAGCTCGGCGTGCGCCAGCGTGAGCGCGCCGGCCCGGTGGCGTTCGTCGCCGGTGGCCTCCGCGAGGTGGTGCAGGAACAGCGCGGTTCCCGCCAGACCGTCCGCGAGGCCGGCCGAACCGGCGCCGTCGAGCACCGGTGCGCACGCGTCGCGCAGCAGGCGGTCACCGATCCGGGCCGCCGCGGCCAGCCGGGCGTCGTCCCCGGTGGCGGCGTGCCGGGCGAGCGCCGCCATGCCGATGCCGGGGGAGCCGGTGGCCAGCCGGGCGGATTCCTCCCCCAGCGGGTGCCGCAGCGCGTCGTCGAGCAGGTCCTCGGCCTCCTGGTCCAGCCCGAGGTCGCCCAGCGTCCAGGCGATGCCGGCCAGCCCCGTCTGCAACCCCGGTGCCAGCGCGGGCCGTTCACGCAGGGCATCGGTGCGCAGCCGTGCCACCAGCTCAGCCGGGACGGTCGTGCCGCTGTGGTGCAGCGCGTACAGGACGCCGGCGGTGCCCAGTTCGAGGCAGACGGTGTTGAGGGCGAGCCCGCGCGGCGACGGGGGGAAGACCCAGGCGGGGAAGCCGGGCCGGGCGAGGTCCAGCGTGCCCGCCGTCAGCCCGTCGCGGAGCCGGGCCAGCGCGCGTTCCGGTTCCGCGTCCAGTTCGGCGGCGGTGGGCAGGCGGAACGCGCCGGGCGTGCCGGAGGGTTCCGGCCGGGCACCCGCCGTCCCCGTGTCCGCGCCGGCCGCGCCTGCCGCTCCGTCGTCCCCGGTGCCGGCTGTGTCCGCCGGGGCGTCGCCCGGGACGCGGCCGTGGAAGCGGGTGGCGGTGAGCCACAGGTCGTCGGGGACGGGACGGGTGCAGCCGACGTCGCGCCGGTAGAGCTCCAGGCGTCCGGCCGGGTCCCGTTCCAGCGGCTGGTGCAGGGGGAACAGGCCGCACAGCGCGAGAGCGGCGAAGCCGTAGTCGTCGTCCGTGGCGCCCGCGGCGGTCCAGGCCGCGGACGGCTTGTAGCCGGGGGTGCCCATGAGCGACCGGGCGCCGTCCAGGCGGGTGGCGGTCTCGAAGTCGATGAGCCGGACGGTGTCGTCGGACTGCACCAGGACGTTGCCGTGGCTGAGGTCGCCGAAGCTCCAGCCGAGCGCGTGCAGCCGGTCCAGCCGGTCCCGCAGGCAGGCCAGCAGCCCGCGGAGCCGGTCGTAGTACGCCTCGACCCGATCGGGTTCGACCTCCAGGCGGCCGGTCGTCGTGGCGGCCGCCACCCACTTGACCAGGCCGGTGCCGGGCACGAGTTCGGTGACGAGGTAGTCGTGGTCCCAGGCGGTGAAGAAGTCCACCGGTTCCGGGCACAGGCCGGGGTCAGCGGCGTGCACCGCGCGGAGGATGCCGTGCTCGCGCCGCAGGCGGTCGCGGGAGTCCTCGCCGTCGCCGAGGAGTCCGTTGTACGGGCGGGCCTCCTTGACGAAGACGGCCCGCCCGGTGCGGGTGTCGGTGGCCCGGTAGGCGCCGCCGCCGTTGCTGTGCCGGATCACCTCGGTGACCTCGAACCGGTCGTTGAGCAGGATCGGCCCGGTGAACCGCTCGGGCGGCGGGGCGAACGGGTCCTCGACGCCGGGCGGCAGGACGAAGGAGGTCGAACGGACGTCCTCGGTGTCGCGGCCGGAGGAGTCCCGCACCATGTGTACGCGCTGCCCGTCGGCCCGCACCTCCTGGCGGCCGCGGTGCGCGCCGTAGCGGTAGAACACCACGCCGCTGTCCTGGAACGGGCGGTCGGTCAGGACGTAGGGCCCGGTCACGCCGCGCAGTCCGGCGGCGAGGCGTTCCATCAGCAGCCGGGCGGTCGGCAGGTCCGGGGGGTAGAGCGCGGTGAACTTCCCGGCCTGCGCGCGAGAGGCGTGCTTGTGGTGGAAGGCGGTGAAGAAGAGCGGAGCCGCAAGGTGCTTGAAGGGCACGTCCAGCGCGAAGCACGCGGCCGCGACCGTGTCGAGGGTGGACTGCGCCCGCTCCCGGGTGGTGGAGACGTGCACCTTCCAGCCCTGCTCGGGACCCGCGATCCGGCCGCGGTGCCAGTACGTCCACACACCGCGGCGGTCACCGCCCCAGCCCTCCGGCACCCCGGCCGGCTCCCAGCACGGACCGATCTCCGCGGCCCGCTCCAGGGGCATGTAGAACTCCCGGTCGGCCAGCGTCAGCGAGAACGCCTCCACGGGATTCCCCCTCCTCCGTCGCGGACCCGGCCGCCCAGCCGACCGGATGCAGCGCCGACGCTACGAAGTCCCCCGCACCCGGGCCAGCCCCCTGTTCGGGGGGCTGGCACCGGCGGGGTGCGGGGGCTAGGCATGTCCGGCGGATCCTGGCGGGCTGACGCCCGGACATCAGCACGATGGTGCCCGTTCCGCCCGCGCTCCCCGGGCCCGTCCGGGATCAGGCCGGGTCAGGGAGCGGCGTCCGGTGCGGCCGGCGAGGAGGTCGCCCCGGAACACGCGCTCACCGTCGATGGTCCCGCTCAGGCGCGGACCGCCCGCCGCGCCGGGGGCTCCGGCAGGACGTTGCCGTCCCACAGTTCGAAGCGGACCAGCGCCGGTCGGGCGACGTCGTCCAGCACCCCGGGGGCGGACGCCGGGCCACGGTGCCCCGGCACGGTCGTAGAAGACGGCCTCGGAGCGCGGCAGTCCCCGTTCGCAGCTCATCCCGGGGGCGTCCGCCGGTGCCCGGCGGCGCGACCCCGACCGCCGAGTCGCTCAGCGGCGGCTCCGCTGTCTCCGGCGCCACCGTCGCGGTCACCTGCGGCCCGATCGCCATCACCGTGCCAGGCCCGATCGCCGGGGCGGCACGCTCCAGCTCCGGCGGCTCCACCTGACCTTCACCGCGGGAGCGCACGGCGGCGTCGTCCGGACCCGGCGCCCAGCCCTCCCCGGGCGCCGGCCCGCACCCGCGCACCTCCGCACGCCCGCCCGGACGGCGGCACAGCGGCGTGGCGGCGGGCAACCGGCCGGGGCGGACCCTCCGGAGCGCACGCGCTGCCCTACGTGCCCGACTCTCCCACGCCGACGGCGTAGACGATCTCCAGCTCAAAACCCTGACTGTCGGTCAGATGCAGCGCCTGACCGGTGTCAGTACGCACCGACCACCCCGCGGCGGCCGCGGCCGCCATCACCGGCTCCCGCGCCCCCCGCACCGCGAGGTGGTTGATGCCGGCCCGGAGACGATCGTGTCCTCCGGCGCGGAGATCGGGCGACTTCTCGATCACCACATAACTGCCCCCCCGGCACCAGCTGCGGCCGTCCTCCCAGCGCTGGAACGGCTCGCATCCCAGGGCCACCAGCACGGGACCCCACTGACGTTCAGCCGTGGACAGATCGTCCATCCACAGCTCGACGTGATGGATGAACGCACCGTCCAACTGCTCCTGACCTCCCGCCGTTCTCTCCGCTCGGCCCGCCGGCACCGCGACCCACGAAGCGATGGGTGCCCCGCGACGCCCGGCCCGCGCATCGGCCCGCGTCGCCGAACCCGACCGGCGAGACCGGCTGACGGGGAGCCCGGGCGCCGACCGGCCGCGCCGGACGGACGCCGCTCCCCGGTCCGGCGTCCCGCCCGCGGGCGGGACGCGTTGTCGGCGGGCCTCGCTAGGGTACTGGACGTGACCAACGCACCGCTGACATTCGATTCCGCAGTCGCCGCGTTCGCCTCGGCCGTCCGTGCCCGGGACTCCGAGGGATCCCAGCGCTGCTTCGAGACGATGATCGCCGCCTTCCAGCAGGCCGACGAGGCCGGACTGCGCTGCGGGGGGCCGGAGTTGGCGGCGGTGCTGCCGGAGATACCGCCGGGGCCGCGGTCGACGGCGGCGGTGCTGGTCGGCGCGTGCGTCGAACGCGGGGCCGACCCGTCGCGCTGCGCGCCGCCCGTGCTCGACGGGGCGCGGGAGGCGCTGACCCTCGCCCTGGACTTCGCCGAGCGGTGGAAGGCGGCCGGTGACGACGCGTTGCCCGACCCGGAGGCCGCCGCGCCGCAGGGGGAGCTGGCCGGGCGCTTCGGCGAGGACGCGGTGGTCGCCTGGTGGACCGCCGGCCAGTGGGAGATGGCCTGCGTGGCCATGCTCAACTCCGCGGCCGTCCGCGCCCGCGTCCCCGCCCGGGCGGAACGGCAGCGGCTGGCACGCGAGTTGTACGAGGTGACGGGCGGCGACTTCAAGTGCCTGCACTACGCCCTGCTCGTCCTGGACGACGAACCCCTCGTCGTGCTCGACCGCGCCTCCCGCGCCGGCTGGCTGATGCGCATGCACGGCCTCGGCGACAACTTCCAGCTGCACACCCTGCTCGCCGGCGTCCTCATAGGCGGCGGTCACCTGCCCGGCGAGGCGCCCGAGCCCGACGCGGTCGCCGTCTGCCGCACCGAGCCCGGCCAGATCACCACCAGCGGTTCCTTCAACCTGGTCGCTCCGGACGGCACGTGGGTCTGGAACGAGGGGACGCCGAGTGACATACCCGTCGTCGACGGCGCCCGCCTGCTCGTGCTCGACCCGCCGGCCTACCAGCGCGGCTGGCCGGCCGGCCGTTTCTTCCCCGGCATACCCGGTGACCTGGTCCTCGACCGTGCCCTGACGGCGCAGGAGGCGGAAGGCTGGTTCGCCCACGTCGCCCCGTCGAAGTAGGCCCCGCGCCGGGCGGGCCCCGGCCGGTCCGCGCCGGCCGGGCCCCCGGCCACCGCACCGCTCCGGCCACCGCACCGCTCCGGCCTCCGCACCGCTCCGGCCACCGCACCGCTCCGGCCGCCCTGCCCCCCGCCGAGCCGCCGTCCCGCCCCCCGTCGCACCGGAACGTCACGCCGGAACGCTCACGCCGGAACGTCCCCCGTCACCACGAACAGCGTCACCGACGCCAGGAACGGTCCCGTGGCCAGGCGGGTGAGCCAGCTGTCGGCCTGGCTCCGGGTGAGGTATCCGGCGGCCACCGCGCGGTCGGTGTTGCGGCGCAGGCCGAGCACCTGGTCGGCGGCGTGCGCGTCGCGGAAGACGGAGGCGGCCGGCACGACGGACGTCACGTCGAACCCGGCCCGTCCGGCCAGTCGGGGCAACTGCCGTCCCACGAGGGCGTTGCGCACGGCGCGGCCGGCGAACCCGGGGGGCGGGCCCCCGCTTCCGCCGGCCGCGCCCGCGCCCGCGTCGCGCCGCAGGATTCCCGGAGGGCCGACGCGCGGCGGCCGGTGGGGGATACGGTGGCGCTGCCCGACCCGCCGACCCGCCGGAGTGCGCCGTGCGTGTGCTGATGCCGCTGCCCGACCGTGATTTCGACGTCACGGAGGTCGCCGTGCCGTGGCGGCTGCTGCGGGACGCCGGGCACGAGGTGGTGTTCGCCACCGAGCGGGCGGGGACGCTGCCGGCCGCCGACCCCAGGCTGCTGACCGGGGTGCTGTTCGGCCGGCTGGGCGCTGCGCCGCAGGCGTGCCGTTTCTACCGGGAACTGGAGCGGGCCCCCGAGTTCTCGGCGACGCTCGCGTGGGAGGAGCTGGACCCCGCCGGCTACGACGGCCTGGTGCTGGCCGGCGGTCACGCCCCCGGGATGCGCCAGTACCTGGGGTCCGCCGTGCTGCGCGAACGGGTGGCCGCCTTCTGGGCGTCGGGCCGTCCGGTGGGCGCGATCTGCCACGGGGTCCTCGTGCTCGCCCGCACGATCGACCCGGCCACCGGCCACAGCCTGCTGTACGAGCGCCGCACCACCTGCCTGCCGGCGGCCATGGAACGCGTCGCCTACGCGCTGACCGCCTGGCGCCTGGGCCGGTACTACCGCACCTACCCCGCCTACGTGCAGCACGAGGTGACGGCCGCGCTGGCGTCCCCCGCGCAGTTCGCCGGCGGCCCGCGCGGCGGCCTGGCCCGCGGCACCGCGACCGACGACCGCCCGGCCTTCGTCGTCGAGGACGGCTCCTACGTCTCCGCGCGCTGGCCCGGCGACGCCTACCTGTTCGCCCGCCGCTTCGAGGAACGGCTCCGCGCGGCCGGCTGATCGGGCCCGGTCCGCCCACTCGGGACCCGCCGCAGGAGACATCCCATGACCGGATATCCTATGAGCGGATGAACGAAAGGGGGGCGGGTGGACGTGATCGTCAAGACCTCGCTCGCGGAGCAGGCCACCGCCTGGCTGCGGGAGAAGATCACCGGGGGCGAGTGGCCGGTCGGCGCGCGGATACCCGCGGAGCCGGAACTCGCCGCCCTCACCGGCCTCGGCCGCAACACCGTGCGCGAGGCGGTCAGGGCGCTCACCTACGCCGGGCTCCTGGAGACCCGGCACGGCGAGGGCACCTTCGTGCACAGCGCCAACGAGGTCGAGGCGGCGCTCCGCCGCCGTGCCGGCCGTTCCACCACGCTCCACGTCCACCAGGTGCGGCGCGGTCTGGAGACCGAGGCGGCCCGGCTCGCCGCCGAGCACCGGACTCCGGAGGACCTCGACCGGCTCCGCGCGGCGTTCGCCCGCCGGGCCGCCGTCGGCACCGGTGACGTCACCGGCTTCGTCGAGGCCGACCTCGGCTTCCACCGGGCGGTCGTCGAGGCCGCGCACAACCCGGTGCTCGCCGAGATCTACGCCAGCCTCACCGAACGCGTCGCGTGCAGCGTCCGCGCCACCCTCGACCACCCGGTCTCCGTCGAGCGCAACGACGTCTGGCACGCCGGGATCCTGCGGGCCGTCGAGGAGGGCGACCCGGCCGCCGCCGCGAAGGCCGCCTTCGACAGCCTCAGCGACAACCTGCTCACGCTCCAGGCCCGGCCGCGGGACGACCATGACCGCGACTGAGCCCCCCGAGACCCCCGACGGCGCGGCGCCCCCCGCCACCCCGGCCCCCGCCACCCCGATCGGCGCCGCGCCGTCCCTGACGTCCGCCGCGGCGCTCACGGTGGATCCGGTCGCCCGGCCGGCCGGTCCGGCAGTGCGGCCCTCGCTGCCGGGGCCGACCAGGGCCGAGCGGGTGGCGCTGGTGTTCGGCGTGATGCTGCTGTGCGTCAATCTGCGGCCGGCCATCACCGAACTGCCTCCGGTCTTCCCGCAGTTGCAGGCGCGGCTGGGTCTGCCGCCGGCGCAGATCACGCTGTTGGCGGCGGTTCCGGTGCTGTGCTTCGGGCTGTTCTCCCCGGTCGCCGCCGCCGTGGGCCGCCGCACCGGTGAGGAACGCGCCCTGGCCGTCGCCCTCGCCGCCGGTGCCGTCGGGCTGCTGTCGCGCGCACTGCTGCCCGGCGCGCTGCTGCTGCCGGGCACCGTGCTGACCGGCGGGGCGATCGCGTTCATGAACGTGCTGCTGCCCGGGCTGATCAAGCGGCGCGAACCCCGGCACGCCGGACGGCTGTTGAGCCTCTACATGGTGATGCTCAACGGCGGGGCCATCGCGAGTTCGGCGATCGTCGTGCCGGTCTACCGCTCCTCGCACGGGTCGCTGCCGCTGACCCTGGGGTTCTGCGCGGTGCCGATGACGGCGGGGCTGCTGGCGTGGCTGCCGCAACTGCGCTACGGGGCACGGGTGTCCGGGGCGCCCGCCGCGCCCCGGCTGCCGCGCGGGTACGTGCGCGGGCACGGACTGGCCTGGCAGATCACCGCGTTCATGGGTCTGCAGAGCATGACGTACTACGCCACGCTGTCGTTCCTGCCGAGCCTGTTCCTCTCCCGGGGGCTCGCGGCCTCCCGGAGCGGGCTGATCGGCGTGCTGCTGGCGGTCGGCGGCACGGCCGCCGCGTTCTGCGTGCCGCTGATCGCCCAGCGTTCGGCGTCCGCCGCCCGCCGGGTGATCGTCGTCACCGTGGTGCTGTGCCTGACCGGCATCCTGGGGGCGCTCCTCGCGCCGGTGGGGGTGGGCGTCGCGCTGATGCTGCCGCTCGGGCTCGGGCAGGGGGCGGCGCTCGCGCTCGCGCTGTACTTCGTGATGGCCCGCTCCGAGACCCCGGCCGTCGCCGCCTCGGTGTCCGCGCTCGCCCAGGGCGTCGGCTACCTGGTGGCCTCGCTCGGCCCGCTGGCCGTCGGTTTCCTGCACAGCCTCACCGGGGGCTGGCGGGCGCCGATAGGGCTGCTGCTGGCGGTCACCCTCGTGGAACTCGCCGTCGGCCTCCTCGCCGCCCGCCCCCTCCGGATCCCGGCGCCCTGACCAGCGCCCGTCCCCGGGGAACGCCGCCGCCGGCGCCCGTCCCCGGGAGGGTGGGCGCCGGCAGCGGCGGCCGGGTCAGGACCGGGCCGGCGCCGCCGCGGTCAGGTGCCGGAGGAGGAAGCGGACCGCGCTGTGGGCCTCGAACCTCGGCAGTTCCTTGTGCCGCCCCCTGTTGACGTGCAGCGACTTCTCGGCCGAGGCGAAGGCGTCGAACAGCCGCAGACCCGACTCGCGCGGGATGTGCTCGTCGTCCCACTGGAGCGCGAACTCCACGGGCACCGTGATCCGCCGCGCCGTCCCGGCCAGCGGATCGGCCCAGAACTGGCCGAGGACGGCGGCGGTGATCCGCGGTTCCTCCGCGATCAGCGGGACGCCGATCGCGGTGCCCATGTTGAGGCCCCAGTAGCCGACGGGCCCGCCGGCGCCGATCCGCGGCAGCTCCTGGAGGGCGTCCAGGACGGCCCGCCACTCGGGCACGGCGCGTTCCGCGAGGTGCAGGTTGTAGCGCACGACGACCGGGCCCTCGGGGTCGCCCGCGGTCCTGGCCCGCAGCAGCGCGGCGATCTCCTGCTCGTCGTGCCCGGTGCGCGGCCGGTCGCCGTGACCGGGCGCGTCGACGCAGGCGACGTGGAAGCCGGCGGCCACCAGGAGGCCCGCCCGGCCGGTCATCGCCGGCCACCTCTTGTGGGTGCCGCCGCCGTGGCCCAGCAGCACCAGCGGCGCACGGCCGGCAGCGCAGGCGGGGGACCACAGGACACCGGGGACGTCGCCCACGGTGAAGTCACGGCTGACGACGCCGTCCGACGTCGTCTCCGTGGTGAATCGTGCAGAAAGCATGGCGTATCGCCCTTCGGGAGTTCCTCCTGTGAGGTGCTCCCGGCGACGTGTGCGTCAGCCGCCCCACCGTGATGACGGGGGGAGCACCGATCCTGCTGCAGCGTTCACGGCTTCCACCTCCTCGTCACGATCACGGTGCCCGAACGCTACCAACCGTGACCCGCGGCGGCCAACTCCTTATTCCGCGGCCCCCGCGGTGACCGGCCTCACAACCCGCCACCGGCGGCGTTCCAACTCCGCGGCGGGGACGCGCACTTCGCCGCGGCGGTGCAACGCGCGACCGGGCGGGGCGGGAGACCGGGAGGGCGGTCCGGGCGGAAAGCGTTCGCCCGCGGCGTCTCCCGCCTGCTATACACCTGTCGGCCGGTACCACCGTCCGGATGTGAGAGGAGAGACCCGCCGATGTCCTTCACCGCCGTCGTGCCCGTTCCCGCCCCGGACGTCCGCTGCCGCTGAGCCCGGAGCCGGCGGGTGCCACCCCCTCGGAGTGTGCCCGACCATGGATCCCGAACGCCTCACCCTGCGCCCCCTCGCCGACCCCGGCGAACTCGCGTTGTTCAATCTGCTGCCGTACCGCCTCGACGACGAACTCGCCGGCGACCTCACCGACGGCCGGCGCCGCCCGGAGTGGATGTGGGTCGCCCTGGACGGCGACCGCCCGGTGGCCCGCGCCGCCTGGTGGACCCGGCCGGGGTACGACGAGCCCTACCTGCTCGACGTCTTCGACCTCGACGACGGCCTGCCGCGCCCGGCCCGGGTCGCCGCCGGCGAACGCCTGCTGCGGACCGCCGCCGCCGCGGTCCTGCCCGCCGGCGTCCGCCCGCCGCCGTTCAGCCGCTTCCTGCCGCCGGACTGGCGCGAGGACCCGGCCGCAGAAGCCGCGGTGACCGACCGCGTGACGGTGCTGGAACGCCTGGGGGCCCGCACCTTCGTCGAACGCCTCCGACTGGAGTGGCGCCCGGGCACACCCGTCCCCCGGCCGGCCGGCCCCCTGACGTTCCGCCCGCCCGCGGACACCTCCGAGCTGCTGGACCTGATGACCGCCGTGCTCGACGGCACGCTCGACGCCCACAGCCGGGACGACCTGACCCGGATGACCGCGCGGGAGACCGCCGTGCGGCACTACGAGGACGAACTCGCGCGCTACACCAGCCCGAGGCACTGGTGGCGGGTCGCGACGCTGCCCGGCGGCGAACCGGTCGGATTCGTCATACCGGCCCGCAACTCCTACAACCCGATCATCGCCTACCTCGCCGTGCACCCCGCCCACCGCGGCCACGGTCACGCCGGAGCGCTGCTCGCCGAGGGCACCCGCGTCCTCGCCGCCGAGAACGTCCCCCGCGTCCGCGCCTCCACCGACCTGACCAACGTGCCGATGGCGGAGGCGTTCCGGCGCGCGGGGTACGAGGCGTTCGAGCACGAACTGGTGATGACCTGGACCTGACCGGTCCCACCGCCCCGCCGCACCTGCCCGGACGGCGGGGCCGGCGAGGTCCGCCCGCCCCGTACGCGGGGCCGCCGTTCACCGTGCCCCCGTCACCGTGCCCCCGTCACCGTGCCACCGCCCCCGGCCACCGCCCCCGGGCCGGCGTTCGCGCCGCCGGCCCCGCCCCCGTCACGCTCTGTGGTGCGGCGTCCAGGAGGAGCGTGCCGGGGTGCGGCGGGGACCGGACCGCGCGGGGCCGGCGGCCGGGGGTGCGGCCGGTGCCCCGGGACCGGCGCCGAGGCGGCGGCCCGGGACGGACCGGCCGAGGACGGTCGCCGCTGCGCGGCACACGCTCCAGGCGTGCCCCGGGCGCCTGCCCGGACGGTGCGGCCCAACCCGTACCCCCGGCGGCCGCACACGGCCCGGACGCGCCGCCGCCGGCCGGCGCGACGTCCTTGCGGGGCCGCGCCGGGCGTGCTGCGATGGGCCGGTGACGAGAACTGTGCGCGAGGGACACATAGGCACCGGCTCCGGCCCCATCACCCCCGACGGATGCGCGGTCGGCGTCTACGAACGCCTGACGCCGCAGGGCGAGCCGGAAGTGGTGCGCGCCGCCGTGCCGGCCGGGGCGAGCCTGCTCGAACTCGGCTGCGGCACCGGGCGGATCACCGGTCCGCTGGCCGGCTACGGCTTCGTGGTGACCGCCGTCGACGAGTCACCCGACATGCTCGCCCGGGTGCGCGGCGCGCGCACCGTGTGCTCACCGATCGAACAGCTCGACCTCGGCGAGCGTTTCGACGCCGTGCTGCTCGGCTCGTTCCTGGTCCACGCCGCCGACGAGGACGTGCGGGGCGCTCTGCTGGCGACCTGCCGACGGCACGTCGCCGACGACGGGTGCGTGCTGATCCAGCGGGAGGGCCCCGACTGGCACGAACGGGTGCCGCGGGAGGGGCCGCTGCCCGGCGGCGGCACGGTGCGGGTGGTCTCCAGCGAACCGGTCGGGCCCGGCGTCAACTCCGTGCACGTCGCATACGTCTTCCCGGACGCCACCTGGACCCAGACGTTCCGCTCCCGGCCGCTCACCCCCGGGGAGTTCGAGCGGGCGCTGGCCGCTCACGGCCTCGCGATCGACGCCGTGCTGACCGACGACGGCACCTGGGTGCGGGCGGTCCCCGTCACCGGCTGACCGGCGGCCCGGCGCAGGCCTCGCTCCCGGTGGCGTCCGGCCGCGCCACCGGTACGGCGCCCCGGGAGGCCGGCCGCAGCACCCCGGCGAAGGCGCACATCCCGCCGGCCAGCAGGGTGACCGCGCCGAAGGACATCACCAGGGAGCCGACCTGGGCGATGACGCCGATCACCGACGGCGCCACCAGGTCCGAGGCGTAGGTGACGGTCGCCACCCCCGCGATGGCCTGACTGGAGTTCGGGCCGGCGTGCCCGGCGGCGGCGAACGCCAGCGGGACCACGACCGCCACGCCCAGTCCCAGCAGCGCGAACCCGGCGATGGCCACCGCGGCCCCGGGCGCCGCCATCACCAGCACCCCGCCGGCCGCGGCCACCACGCCGCCGGCCCGCACCACCCGCACCGCGCCGAACCGGTCCACGATCGCGTCGCCCACCAGCCGCGTCCCGGCCTCCGTGAGGGTGAAACACGTGGTGGAGGCGGCGGCCACCGCGGCCGAACTGTGCAGCGCGTCGTGCAGGTACAGCGCCGACCAGTTCAGGCTCGCGCCCTCGGCGAAGACCGAGCAGAAACCCACCGTGCCGATCAGCAGCGCGGAACGCGGCGGCAGGGCGAACCGCGGCGGCGGCTCCTCGTCCACCGGCCGCGGGTCCGGCACCCCGCGCCCGGCCGCCCCGCCCATCACCACCATCACCGCGGCCGCCACCAGGAAGTGTTCCTGCGCCCCGGCGTCCAGCCGCGCGGCCAGCGCGCCGCCCGCCGCCCCGGCCATCGCGCCCAGGCTCCACATGCCGTGCAGCCCGGACAGCACCGACCGGCCCATCCGGCGTTCCACCTCGACGCCGAGGGTGTTCATCGCCACGTCCGCGGTGCCGGAGCTCGCGCCGTACAGGAACATCGCCCCGCACAGCGTCCAGGCGTTCACCGCGAACGCGGGCAGCACCAGCGCCAGCGTCCACACCAGCAGCAGCACCCGCATGGCCCGGCGGGAGCCCAGCCGGTGACTGATCCGCCCGGCCAGCGGCATCGCCAGGGCCGCGCCGATCGCCGGGAACGCCAGCGCCAGCCCCAGCTGGCCGGCCGACGCCCCGGCATGGTCCTGGACCCACGGCATCCGGGCCGCCAGCGACCCGCCGACCATGCCGTGCACGCAGAACACGGCCGCCACCGACCACCGTGCCCGCCGCACCCCGCGTGCCGCCTCCACCACGTTCCGCCGCCCTTCCGTCCTTCGTGACGGCGGCCAGCCTAGGGCCTGCCCGGGCGGCGCGCAGAAGACGACAGCGGCCCGCCGCGGGGTGCGACGGGCCGCTGGTCGCCGGGGGCGCGCAGGGGCGTGGTGGCCCACCGGTCAGACGACGGTGGTGGCCGTCTCGCCCGCGCCGCTCTGCCCCAGCCACTGCGTCCAGCTGAGGTTGAAGTCGGCGTAACCGTTGTCGCCGGGCGCCTTGCCGCGCGGGGAGCCGGTGATGGTGATCGGGTCGCCCTGGCGGACGAAGTCGTAGAACCACTTGGCGTTCGCCAGCGACAGGTGCACGCAGCCGTGCGAGCCGACGCTGTGGCCCGGGTACGGGTCGCCGGTGGAGTAGTGCACGTAGGTGCCCGACGTCGTCAGGTGGACGTCCCACGGCAGCGTCAGGTCGTAGTAGTTGGGGTCGGACTTGCTGCACGCGATCCCGACGCTGCACGAGGTCATGCGGACCTCGCGCGACTTGTCGATGACGGCCATCGTGCCGTCCCACGAGGGGAACGACGGGCTGCCGGCGTCGATCGGGAACGTCTTGACGACGGTGCCGTTGTGCGTGACGGTCATCTTGTGGCCGGGCACGTTGATCTTGGCCTCGTCGTCGTCGCCCACGGTGAACGAGTGCGTGTAGGCGTGCGTGCCGTACCGCCCGTTGCCGTCGGTCACGTTGGTCAGGTCGGCGTCGACCGTGACCTTGGTGCCCGGCTTCCAGTACGCCTGCGGGCGGAAGTCCACCCGCCTGCTGGTGAACCAGTGCCACGCGCCGGTGACCGGGACCGACGTCGAGATCTTCAGGTGGCGCTCGACCGCGGCCCGCGCGGAGGTGGCGACGGCCTTGCTGAAGACCACGGAGACCGGCATGGCCACGCCGACCGTGGCACCGCTCTTGGGCTCGATGGTGTCGAGCAGCATCGGCGGCCCCGCGGGGTGCGTCGGCGACGGCGAAGCGCTGGGCTTCGCCGAGGCCGGGGCCGCACCCCCGGACGCCGTGGCCGCCCCCGACGGCTTGCCGTCGGCCGAGGACGGCGAGGTGTCCCCACCGCACGCGGTCGCACCGGCCAGCACCGCACCGGCCGCCAGCGCGACACCCACGCTCCTCCAGACCCGATTCATTCCTTTTGCTCCACCCTCTAAAGCCACTGAACGCCTTTCCTACCTGATGACACGCGCCTCGGGGGCACGGTTGCAGGCCGAACGTAAAGCATGGGTCAAAGGCGGGCCGGATTCCGTTCGGGCACGGCTGCGTCGCGCATGCGCGGGTGCACTTCCCGCCCGCCGGTCCGGCCTGTCGGTCCCGTCATGGGACGCCTTTCCCCCACCCCCGCCGTCATGCCCGCGGGGTGCGACGTCCTCCGGACCGGCCGGCGCCCGCAGGCGCCGCCCGGCGGACGCGGGCAGCCCCGCGGGCCGCCGCGCCGGGGCACGTCGTGCGGACAGGGTAACCGGCCCGCTCGTGGGGGGAGATGGCGGGACGCGGGCTCCCGCCACCGGCACGTCACCGGGGTGGGGCGGGTGACGGACAATGAAGGCGTGGACGAGTTCGACGAGGCGTACGGCCGGGCCCTGGCGGCGGGCGGCGCGGACGCGCAGGTGGACGCCGCGGCGTCGGTGCTGGCGGCCGCCGGCGAGCGGTGGGACGCGGCCGGGCGGCGCACCGCGGAGCGGGTCGCGGGAGGCTGCCGGGACCGGGGCTGGCAGGACGCGGACCTGGTGCGGATGGCGGGCCGGGAGCTGACCGCCCGCCACCACCGTCTCGCCGCCGCACTGGCCGCCGGGGAGGGGCCGGCGGCGTTCGCCGGGCGGGAGCGGCTGGACCGGTTCGCCGCCGCGGCCTGCCTGGTGGAGGTGGTCTGCCTGTACGGCGGGCTGCCCCGGATCCCGCCGCTGACCGCGCCGGCCGGCGCCGTCCGCCCGGCCGCCGCCGACCCGGGCGCCGGCAAGGTGCTCGGCCGGATCCGCGCCCTGCTGGCGAAGGCGGAGTCCACCGGGTTCCCCGACGAGGCGGAGGCGCTGTCGGCCAAGGCCCAGCAGCTGATGGCCCGGCACAGCGTGGACACCGCACTGCTGACCGCCGGGGCCGCCGCACCCGGCGCCCCGCTGGCCCGCCGCATCGGTGTCGAGCGGCCGTACGAGGGCGCCAGGGCACTGCTGCTGGACGCCGTCGCGGCGGCCAACGGCTGCGAGGCGGTCTGGTCCGGCGACTTCGGTTTCTCCACCGTCGTCGGCCACCCCGCGGACCTGGACGCCGTCGAACTGCTCTACACCTCACTGCTCGTACAGGCCGACCGGGTGCTCGGCAAGGGGCCCTCGCACCGCCGCGACTACCGCGAGTCGTTCCTGATCGCCTACGCCTCCCGGGTCCGGGAACGCCTGACCGCCGCCACCGCCGCCGAGGTCGCCGCCCACGACGGGGAGCGGGGACTCCTGCCCGCGCTGGCCGCCCGTGACCTGGCCGTCAGGCAGACCACCCGCCGGCTCTTCCCGTCCACGACCACCTCCCGCCTCAAGGGCCGTGACGCGGACGGCTGGCGGCAGGGCCGCAGCACGGCCGACGCGGCCCGGCTGCGCTGAACACGGCCCCGGCACGGCGACCCGGCTGTGCCGGTCCCGGACGCGGGTCCCGGACGCCGCACCCGGGCGGCGGTACGGCGTATTCCGGCCATGGTGACGGCATGTCACCTGATGAAATCTCAACCAATGCTGGCCGAAAGGTGCATTGACCGGTGGAGAAACGGTACCGATACGGACGAGTGAGAGAGCACACGCGGCCGTGTCCTTCCGTTTGTGGAAGGGCGGTGGTTTCATGTGGGGCTCAACAGGATCGGCCACCCGCCGACGCGACAATGCGGGGGAGGAGGAGCGGCGACACGCGCGATCCCCCGTCCGGCGCCGGCATCCCGCCGACGGCGGTGGTCCGCCTCCCCGCCCGTGTCGCGTGGCCGAAAGAGCAGACCCCGCGGTCCGCCCAGCGGACCGCGGGCACAGCAGGATGAGGTACCGCCGTGCACGCCTCCCGCAGTCCCGCCGAGCCCCCGCGACCGCCGGTCCGGCCCGGCCGGCCGACCCCCGCCGCGACCGCGGGCGCCCGCACCGGCAGGTCCCGGCACACGGGCGGGCACGAACGGTGATCGACGTACTTGTCGTGGACGACGACTTCTACGTCGCGGAGGTCAACGCCGCCTACGTCTCCCGCATCCCCGGCTTCCGCGTCACCGGCAAGGCCCACAGCGCGGCCGAGGCGATGTCGATGGTCGAACAGGCCCAGCCGGACCTGATGATGCTCGACCACTACCTGCCCGACGAGAACGGCCTCAGCCTGGTGCGCCGGCTCCAGCGGGAAGACCGCGCCGTCGACGTCATCATGGTGACCGCCGCCGGTGACGTCTCATCGGTGCGCACCGCCCTGCGCTACGGCATCCTGCACTACCTGGTCAAGCCGTTCTCCTTCCCGGCGCTGCGCGCCAAACTGGAGGCGTACGCGCAGGTGCGGCGGCTGCTGGAGGGCACCGAGGAGATCGGGCAGGAGGGCGTCGACGCCATCTTCGGCGGCGCCAGCGCCCCCGACCCGGCGGCCCCGCTGCCCAAGGGGTACTCGGTGCTGACCTCCAAGCTCGTCCACGAGGTGCTGCAACGGGCCCGCCAGCCGCTGTCCGCCCAGGAGGTCGCCGCCCGGGCCGGGCTGAGCCGGTCCACCGCCCAGCGCTACCTGAAGTACATGGAGGAGAGCGGCCGGGCCCGGCTGACCCTCAAGTACGGCGACACCGGCCGCCCGGAGCACCACTACGAGTGCTGACCCCGGGCCGGCCGGCCCCGGGTCACTCCCACGAGGTGTTCAGCCGCCACCACCGCGCCAGATCGGCGACCCGGTCGCGCACCTCCTGCGGGGTCCGCCCGGTCACCAGCGCGCCGGCCGCCGCCTGCCCGGCCAGCGACAGGCCGTCGCCGACCGCGCCGGCCTTCATGCGCAGCTCCAGCTCCACCCCCGGCACCGGGCACGGCTCGCCCGGCGGGGTGAACGTGCCGTGCCCGGGCGGCAGCAGCGTCCAGCCGTGCGCCTCGCCCGGGGCGTCCGGCTGCCCGGACAGCCGCAGGTCCGAGCCGCACTGCGCGCGCAGCCCCTCCCGGGCCAGCTGCACCCCGAAGGCCCGCTCGTAGGTCTCGGCGATCAGGCCGCCGCCCGCCCGGCTGGCGATCTCGCACACCACCGTCCGCCCCCGCGGGTCGATCCACGCCTCCAGGTGGAACGCCAGCGGGTGCGGGGCCGCCGGCAGCGCGGTGATCACCGCCGCGGTCAGCTCCCGCAGCACCTCCAGCCGTTCGTCACCGCCGGGCAGCAGCACGCTGGAGAGCACCGTGGCGTCCCGCACGTGTTCGGCGATGCCACCGTTGTACTGGGAGGGCCAGCAGTGCACGGTCCGCCCGGCGCGCATGATGCCGTCGACGTGGAAGAAGTCGCCGGCCACGAACGTCTCGGCCATCCACTGGCCCGGCAGGAACGGGGGTGACGCCTGCCGCTCGCCGGCCCAGAACGCTTCGACGTCCTTGGCGTCACGCACGATCGACACGCCGTCGGCGCCCGCGCCGAACCGCGGCTTGACCACCACCGGGAAGCCGTGCCGTTCGGTGAACGCCAGCAGGTCGCCGGGGGAGTCGACCGCGGTGAACTCCGGAACGCCGATGCCGGCCGCCCGCAGGGTCTCCTTCATGACGACCTTGTCGCGGTAGGCCGTCGCCGAGGCCACCGACTGCCCCGGCAGGCCCAGGCGTTCCCGCAGCCGGGCGGCCCGCAGCACGTCGTGCTCACTGGTGCTGGCGATGCCCCCGACCCCGAAGCGCCGGGCGGCGAGTTCCGCGGCGTGCTCGGCGCCCCAGGAGTTGTAGTCGTCGACGAGGTGGTGGTCGGGGAAGTACTCGGCCAGCACGTCCTGCGCGCCGGTGACCGCCTTCGGGGTGGTCAGCAGCACGACCTGCCCGGCGGTCCCCTCCAGCCACTCCTGGAGCGGACGCTTGCTGAGCGGCTGGCGGGAGAGCAGAAGCACTCGCGGCATGGTTCAGATCCTCGGGTGGGAGAGCGGGACCGGGGCGGGCCCCGCAGGACCCCGCGGGGCGGCCGGCGCCGGGGCGGTGCCGGCCGCGGCGCACGGCGTGCCGGTCACCGCGGCCGGCCGGGTCACGGGCGCTCGCCGTTGACGAACGAGGGGCGCGGCAGCTCCAGGTTGTCCCGCAGGGTGCTGCCCTCCCACGCGGTGCGCACCAGGCCGCGGCGCTGGAGTTCGGGCACCAGCAGGCCGGCGATGTCGGTCAGGCCGCCGGGCAGGTAGTCCGGCATGATGTTGAAGCCGTCCGCGGCCTCCTGGGTGAACCAGTCCTCCAGCTGGTCGGCGATCGTGGCCGGGGTGCCCATCAGGAAGCGGTGGCCGCGGCTGCCGGAGACCGACAGGTACAGCTCCCGGATCGTCAGGCCCTGGCGCTGCGCCTGCTCGTAGATCAGCTGCTGCTTGCTGGTGCTGCCCTCGGTGGCCGGCAGCGGGGGCAGCGGGCCGTCCAGCGGGTAGCCGGAGATGTCGACGTCGCCCAGCTGACCGGTCAGCAGCCCCAGGCCCACCACCGGGTCCACCAGGTCCTGGAGCCTGGCGTAGGTGTCCTCGGCCTCGGCGAGGGTCTCCTTGACCAGGACGCAGGCCCCCGGCATGACCTTGACGTCCTGCGGCTCGCGGCCGTGCGAGGAGACGTGCTCCTTGATGCTCGCGTAGTACTTCCGCGCCTGCTCCAGCGTCTGCTGCGCGGTGAAGACCACCTCCGCCCACCGGCCGGCGAAGTCCTGGCCGTCGGGGGAGGAGCCGGCCTGCACGATCACCGGGTGACCCTGCGGAGGGCGGGCCACGTTGAGCGGGCCGCGCACCGAGAAGTACTCGCCCTGGTGCCCGAGGATGTGCAGCTTGTCGGGGTCGAAGAAGCGGCCCGACTCGCGGTCGTGCAGGAAGGCGTCGTCCTCCCAGCTGTCCCACAGCCCGGCGACGACCTCCATGAACTCCCTCGCCCGCCGGTAGCGGGTGGAGTGGTCGGCCTGCTGGTCGAGGTTGAAGTTGCGCGCCTCCGCGTCGGTCGCCGAGGTCACCACGTTCCACCCCGACCGCCCTCCGCTGAGGTGGTCCAGCGAGGCGAACTTCCGCGCGATGTTGAACGGTTCGTTGTACGAGGTCGACGCGGTCGCGGTCAGGCCGATGTGCTCGGTGTGCACCGCGAGGGCCGACAGCAGGGTCAGCGGCTCGAAGTGCACCATGCGGCCCTGGCGGCTGAGTTCGTCCGCGTTGCGGTAACTGGTGCGGACCCCGGCGCCGTCCGACAGGAAGATCATGTCGAACATGCCGCGCTCGGCGGTCTGCACCAGGTCCCGGTAGTAGGCGAAGTCCAGCACGCCCTGCGGGTGCGAGTCCGGCAGCCGCCAGGCGGCGACGTGGTGACCGGGGGCCGGCAGGAAGGCGCCGAGTTTCATCATGCGGCGGTGCGCGCTCACAGTGGTGGTACTCCGTTCGCAGTGGTTCGGGTCGGGGGCGCCGCCCGGTCCCTCCCCCGCGGGACGGCGGTCCGGGGGCGGCCGGGGCGGCGGTGGGTCAGGGGCCTGCCAGGTCCGGCGGGGGCAGGACGCCCAGGCCCGGGCCGTCGGGCAGGGTGATCACGCCGTGCTCGATCCGGGCACCGGTGAACGGGTCGTCGCGCAGCCCGAGATGGCCGTCGAGGTCCAGGTAGTCCGCCAGCCCGGCCAGCTGGGCCATGGCGGTGACGCCGAGGGAACTCTCGGTCTTGCAGCCCAGCATGACCCGCAGTCCGCAGGCCCGGGCCAGCAGGGCGGTCTCCAGCGCCGGGCCGAGACCGCCGCACTTGATCAGCTTCACGTTGACGCCGGTGACCCGGCCGCGCAGCGCCAGCACGTCGTCCGGGCCCTGGCAGTCCTCGTCGGCCAGCACCGGCACCGGGGAGCGCTCGTGCACCATGGCCAGGGCGTCCAGCTGCCCCGGCGGCACGGGCTGTTCGAGCAGCTCCACCTCGTGCCGGGCCAGTTCGGCTGCGACCCGGAGGGCCTGCTCCGGCGACCAGGAGCCGTTGCCGTCGACCCAGATCCGCCCCTCGTAGACCGACCGCAGCACGCCCGCGCGGCTGCCGTCGTCGGCGGCTGTCATCTTCAGCTTCAGCACCGGCCACCCGGCCAGCTCCGTGCCTCTGCGCCGCAGTTCGGCGTCGCCGCAGGCCCCGATGGACAGGCCGGTGGGCGGCAGGGGACGTTCCGCCAGGCCCAGCAGGGCACGCAGCGGCAGCCCGGCCGACGTGCCCAGCAGGTCGTGCGCCGCCATGTCGACCGCGCCGGCCGCGGCCGGCCGCAGACCCGCCCCGGCCAGCAGTTGCGGCAGGTCCCGCAGGCCGAACGGGCTGACGTCGGCGAGGAGTTCGGCACAGCCGCCGAACTCCGCGGGCGCCGCCAGGCCGGTGCCCCAGCCGGTCAGCCCCTGCCAGTCCAGCCGCACGACGGTCTGCGCCACCTCGGTGATCACCCCGCGGGCGCCGGCGAACGGCTCCTTGAGGTGCACCGTCATCGGATGCGCCGCGAACCTCATCCGGCCTCACCGCCGGACGCCTGGATCTCCTCGAACGCGGCCACCAGCGCACACGCCTGACGATATGTCAGATCACGGAAGCCCTCCGGCTCCACCGGCACCGCCGCCTCCCGCGGCTCCCCGTCGCGCGGCACGCCGCTGCCCTCCCGGAAGCGGTCCCGCACATACGGCGACAACTGCCCGCACACCCCAGCCAGTTCCGCCAGCGCCACCTCGTAGGCGGCCTCCGGGGCGGCCCGGGTCACCGCCGTGAAGACCCGGGCCAGCAGCTCCGCGTCCGCCGGCTCGCTGGAAGGCGGGCACAACTGGAAGACCGGCGCCGGCAGCAGCAGGAAGCACACCGGACGGATCCGCTCGAACTCCCGCACCAGCGTCGCGGTGATCGTCCGCATCGGCCGCACCCGCGAACGCCGCCCGAAATAGCCGCTGCGGCGCGGCGGAGCGCCCGCCATCGCCCGCGCACCCCAGTGCAGGTGCGTGATGAACGGCCCCTCCTGCGGCACCCCGGTCTCGTCCGGGCGGTGGTCGCCCAGCACCGCGAACAGCACGTTGGTCATCAGCAGCGAGATCACCGGCAGCACCGGCGGCATCGACGCGATGTGCTCGAAGAACCAGTCCGGCTCGGTCAGCGCCCGCAACGGCAGCAGCACCGCCCGCGCCAGCTCCCGCGCCGAGCCGAACCGGTGGTCGTCCAGCACGAACCCGTCGCCGTCCGGCCGCAGTTCGCAGCGCCTCACCGAACCGTCCAGCCGCACCGACTGGCTGACCAGCTCGGTCAGCGCGCGCGGCGGATTGGGATCGCTGCGGGCCGCCTCGATCAGCACCGTCATCATGTCCACCAGCAACGGCGCGCACGCCATCAGCGAGTCCGCCCAGGTGGCGAACCGGTACCCGGGGATCCGCCGCATCCGCCGCAGGTGCACCCGGGCCAGCGGCTCCAGCGCGCCGTCCACCTCGGTACGCACCATCGGGCAGAACAACGCCCGCTCCCGGTCCCGGCGCGCGAACCCCCGCCCGTCCCAGGTGAACAGCTCCAGCGCCCGGCGCCGCCCGCCGTCCACCAGCGACCCCGGCAGGTAGACGTCGTCCCCGCCGCCCTCGGTCGCCGACTCGGTGCGGGTGAAACCGTAGATCAGCGGATAGCCGTGACCGCCCCCGCACACCGCGGTGTTGAAGTCCATCGCTCCGGCCCGGCCGGCCGCGATGTCCTCCCAGTTGCCCAAGTGCCCGGTACGCGGCGGCAACAGCCCCTCGGTGCCGGCGATCAGGTCCAGCACCCGGCCCACCGGCACGTCGTGCTCACCCAGGTGCACCGGCACGAACGACCGCTTGGCGACCGCCAGCTCACCGGCGAACGCGGCCTTCTCCAGGCCCAGTCCGGCCAGGATCGCACTCACAGCACCGCCTCGCTCTCCAGCCGGCCCAGCAGGAACGGCAGCATGCCGCCGGCCCCCAGCACGTCCCACTCGCCGCTGGAGGTCACCTCGGCACGCGCGGTGAACACCACCCGGCCCGCCGTCACCCCCACCTCACCGGTCTCCCGCACCGCCGAGGCGTCCAGCGCGAACTCCTCCCGGCCGGTCAGCCCCAGCGACGCCCACGAACGCCCCGGCGGCAGCGACAGCGGCAGGATGCCCATCGCGCACAGGTTGGCCCGGTGGATCCGCTCGAAGCTCTCCGCGAGCACCGCCCGCACCCCCAGCAGCCACGGGCCCTTCGCCGCCCAGTCACGCGAGGACCCCATGCCGTAACTGCCGCCCGCCAGCACCACCAGCGGCGTGTTGTCCGCCGCGTAGCGCCGCGCCGCCTCGAAGACCGGCAGCCGCTCACCGGACGGCAGGTGCACCGTCGTACCCCCGCTGTCCCCGTCGCCCACCAGGGCGTTGCGCAGCCGCGGATTGCTGAACGTGCCGCGCGCCATCACCTCGTGGTTGCCGCGCCGCGAACCGTAGGAGTTGAAGTCCACCACCGCGCGCTCCCGCAGGTGGCGCCCGGCCGGCGAGTCCGGCGTGATCGCGCCCACCGGCGAGATGTGGTCGGTGCTCACGTCGTCGCCCAGCACCAGCAGCGCCCGCGCCCCGCGCAGCGACCAGTCCCGCGGTGCCGCGTCCACGTACCCCGGACGGCGGATGTACGTCGACGCCTCGTCCCACTCGAAGACCTCACCGTCCTGCGACGGGATCGACTGCCACGCCGGGGAGGCCCCCGGGTCGCCGCCGAACAGCCCCGGGTGCACCCAGCTCTCCTCCAGCTCCGCCAGCTCCCGCCCGTCCGGCCACAGATCGGCCAGGAACACCGGCCGGCCGTCCGAACCGGTGCCCAGCGGCTCACGGTCCAGGTCGATGCGCACATGACCCACCAGGGCCAGCGCCACCACCAGCGCCGGCGCGGCCAGATAGCCCGCCCGCACCTGCGCGTGCACCCGCGACTCGAAGTTGCGGTTGCCGCTCAGCACGGCGGCCACCGTCAGACCCGAGCGGTCCACCGCCTCCCCGACCCCGTCGTTGAGCGCGCCGCTGCCGCCGTTGCACGTCATGCACCCGTACCCGGCCACATGGAAACCCAGCTTCTCCAGGTAGGGCAGCAGACCCGCGTCCGACAGGTAACGGGTCACCGCCCGCGACCCCGGCGACATGCTGGTCTTCACGTGCGACGGCACCGTCAGGCCCCGCTCGACCGCCTTGCGGGCCAGCACCGCCGCGGCCAGCATCGCCTTCGGGTTCGACGTCGAGGTGCACGAGGTGATGGAGGCGATCACCAGGTCACCGTCGGCCAGCCCGCTCACCTCGTCGCGCCCGCCGGCCGGACCGGCCAGCCGGCCGAACGAACCCGGCAGCTGCGCCAGCGTGATCCGCTGGTCCGGACGGCTCGGCCCGGCCAGCCCCGCGGTCACCGCCCCCAGGTCGAAGTCCACCACCCGCCCGAACACCGGCTCCGCCGCGTCCGCCCCGGCGAACAGGGCCTGCCGCCGGCAGTACCCCTCCACCAGCGCCACCCGCCCCTCGTCCCGCCCGGTGCGCCGCAGGTACGCCAGCGTCTCCCCGTCGACCGGGAAGAAACCGGTCATCGCACCGTACTCCGGGGCCATGTTGGCGATCGTGCAGCGGTCCGCGGCCGTCAGCGAGGCCACCCCGGGACCGGTGAACTCCACCAGCAGCCCGCGCACCCCCTCCTGCCGCAGCCGGTGGGTCAGCGCCAGCACCACGTCCGTCGGCGACGTCCCCGGCCGCACCGCACCGGTCAGCCGCACCCCCACCACCGCCGGCACCCGGATCGGCTGCGCCAGGCCCAGCATCAGTGCCTCGGCCTCCAGACCGCCCACGCCCCAGCCCAGCACACCCAGACCGCCCACCATCGTGGTGTGGCTGTCGGTGCCGATCACGGTGTCCGGCAGCGCCAGCCCGTCCTCGCCGTCGGCCACCACGGTCGCCAGCCGCTCCAGGTTCACCTGGTGCACGATCCCGCGTCCCGGCGGCACCACCCGCACCCCCTCGAACGCCTGCCGCGACCACTTCAGGAACGCGTACCGCTCGGCGTTGCGCCGCATCTCCAGCGACTCGTTCAGCTCCAGCGCGTCCGGCCGCCCCGCCCAGTCCGCCTGCACCGAGTGGTCGACCACCACGTCCACCGGCAGCGCCGGCGCCACCCGCCCCGGACGCGAGGCTGCACCGCGCAGCGCCGCCAGGTCCACCAGCAACGGGATGCCCGTGTAGTCCTGCACCAGGATCCGGGCCGGCGGGAACGGCATCTCCAGGTCCGGGTCCTGCCCGGCCGCCAGCCGCGCCCCCAGCACCGCCGCCCGCTCCGGGTCCCCACCGCGCAGCAGCGACTCCATCAGCACCCGGCCGGTGAACGGCACCTTCGCCAGGTCCACGCCGCGTTCCCCCGCGAACTCCGGCAGCCCGAACAGCAGCCGCCGCTCGCCCGCCAACTCCTCACGCACCGCGCTCACTTCGCACTCCCATGAAAGACCCGGCCGGACGGACCGGTGTACTCCAGCAACGGCCGGATCAGCACGTTGTTCGCCTGCTGCTCCAGCGCCTGCGCCACCCAGCCGGCCGTGCGGCCCACCACGAACATCGCCACCGCCAGATCGTCCGGCAGCCCCAGCAGCCGGTACGCCAGACCCGCGTACAGGTCGACGTTCGGCGACACCCCGTGCCGGCCGTACGGACGCATCGCCTCCGCGACCGCGTCCAGGATCGCCAGCCCCCGGCCGTCGCCGGTCTCCTCGGTCAACTCCACCACGGTGTCGCGCAGATGACGCACCCGCGGGTCCTCCGTGCGGTACACCCGGTGACCGAAGCCCATCACCGGCTCGTTGCGCGCGTGCTGCTCGTCCACCCACGCCCGGGCGTTCTGCGGGGTGCCCACCGCGTCGATCAGTCCCACCACCCGCTCGGCCGCACCACCGTGCACCGAGCCGCCGAACGCCGCGATCGCCGCGGTCACCGCCGCGTTCATCCCCGCCCGGCAGCCGATCGCCACCCGCGCGGTGAACGCCGAGGCGTTCGAGGAGTGGTCGGCGTGCACGATCAGGCCCTTGTCGATGAACCGCACCTGCGCCGGCCCCGGCTCCCGGCCCAGCAGCACCGTCAGGAACGCCCGCGCGTACCCCGCCTCCGCCGCCGGCCACAACGGCTCACGGCCCTGCCGGAACGCGTGGTGGGCCGCCACCAGCATCGGGATCCGGGCGATCAGCGCGACCCCCGCCTCCCGCGCCTGCTCCCACGACTCGTCGGTGCCCGCCGCGCGCTGCGGCCCGAACGCCCCCAGCGCCGACACGCAGGTGCGCAGCGCGTCCACCGGGTGCGCGTGCGCCAGCGCTCTCGCCAGCTCCAGCACCGGCCCCGGCAGCTGCCGCGCCGCCCGCAACTCCTTGGAGAACGCCTCCAGTTGCGCGGCGTTCGGCAGCTCGCCCTCCACCAGCAGGTGCGCCACCTCCTCGTAGGAGGCGTGCCCCGCCAGGTCGTGGATGCTGTAACCGCGGTACTCCAGCACCCCGGCCGTCCCGTCGATCCGGGTGATCGCCGTGTGGTCGAACGCCACACCCTCCAGCCCCCGGTGCACCGTGCCGCGGCCCTGCGGTTCCGCCTCCGGCGGCGCGGGCACCGCGCCGGCCGGCGCCCCGCCCGCCGCGAACTCCCGGATCGCCGGCACCGAACGCAGCGTCAGCATCAGCTCGTCGTCGACGGTCACCCCCAGCTCCTGCTCCAGCGCCACCATCAGCGTGACGTGGCCCAGCGAGTCCCACTCGCGGACCGACTGGTACTCCAGGTCGTCGCTGACGCGGTCCTCGTCGATGCCCAGGGTGCGGGCTATCAGACGGTCGATGCTGCTCATTGCTCCTCCGGCGGGGTGGTCGCAGGTTGCTGTCGGTGGGCACCGCCCGGCGGGTCGCGCCGACGCGGGCCCGGCGGTACGAGCCGGGTCAGGCCGGGGCGGACTGCGCGGCGAGCCACGAGCGCAGCGCGGCGCGGTCGACCTTGCCGTTGCCGTTCAGCGGCATCCGGTCGGTCGCCCGCACCGCCCGCGGCACCATGTAGGCCGGCAGCCGCCCGGCCAGCGCGTCGGGCAGCTCCCGCGGGTCCACCGGGCCGCTGACCACGGCGGTGACCGTGTCGGGATCGGGCCACAGCAGGCAGACCGCCTCCTCGCAGCCGACCGCCCGCAGCGCCGCCTCGATCTCGCCCAGCTCCACCCGGTGGCCGCCCAGCTTGACCTGCTGGTCGTTGCGTCCCACGTGCACGTACGCGCCGCGCTCCACGCGCACCAGGTCACCGGTGCGGTAGTACCGCTGCCCGTGCCGTTCGAAGTACCGCTCCGCGGTCAGTTCCGGCGCCCGCCAGTAGCCCGGCGTGGTCTGCTCACCGGCCACGCACAGCTCCCCGGTGCCGCCCCGGCCCACCGCACGCAGGTCCTCGTCCACCACCAGCGGGTGCAGCCCCGGGTAGAAGTGACCGATCGGCACGTTGCCGTGCACGCACTCGTCCGGGCCGGTGCGCGGGTCCCAGCGGTGCGCGGAACAGGCGATCGTCAGTTCCGTCGGCCCGTACAGGTTCTCCAGCACCGAACCCGGCGCCGCCTCCTGCCACGCCTGCGCGGTCTCCCGCGGCAGCGCCTCGCCGCAGAACAGGCTCCAGCGCAGCGACGGCATCTTCCCCGGCAGCAGCGAACCCCGCTTGCGCAGCACCGCCGCCACCGACGGCACCGAGAACCACACGGTGACCCCGTTGCGCTCCAGGTACCCGTACGGCGAGATCAGCTCGATGGGGTCCATCCCGCACACCCGCGCGCCGTTCTCCCACGCCATGAACAGGTCGAAGACCGACAGGTCGAAGGTCTGGTCGAAGGTCTGCGTCAGCCGGTCGGCCGGCGTGATCCGGTACCGGTCCTGATTGGCGTCCAGGAACGCCCGCACGTTGCCGTGGGTGACCGGCACGCCCTTCGGCGTCCCCGTGCTGCCCGAGGTGAACAGCAGGTACGCCAGGTCCTGCGGAGCGGCCGGCACCGGCCGCTCCGGCGGAACCGCGGCCGCCAGCTCCGCCGGGCCGAACACCGCCGGGCCCGGGCCGCGGTGTGCCTCCGCACCACCGTCCGGCAGCAGCAGCACCGGCCGCCGCTCCAGCCCCGACAGCACCTGTTCCAGCTGCGGCAGGGACCCGCCGTCCACGACGAGGGCGTCCACCTCGGCGCGCGCCACCATCGAACGGGTGCGCTCCACCGGGTAGCGCCGGTTGAGCGGCACGAACGCGGCACCGGCGAACAGCGCGGCCAGCGTGCCCAGGTACGAGGTCGCGCTGCGATGGCCGAAGACCCCCACCCGGGCCGGCCGTCCGCCGCACCCGTCGGTCAGCCGGCCCGCCCAGCGCAGCGCGGTCTCGGCCGCCTCGCCGTAGCCGATCTCCCGGCGCCCCAGGGTCAGGGCGACCGCGTCCGGCCGTACGGCGCTGTGGTGGAGGAAGCCCGTCCCCAGGCTTCGGTCGGTGCTCATCGTCATTGGTGATCCGCACGTGGGTTCGGGGGACGCCGGGGCGTGGCCGGCGTCGGACATCGGGTACGGGGGCGGCCGGTCGCGGCCGGACCGGCGGCGGCGTCAGGTCATCAGGCGTCCACCCGCCACCTCCGGGCGCCGCACGGCGCCGCCGGCCAGCCGGGCGGCGAACGCGCCGGCCGCCACGAAGACCACCGCGGCACCCGCCCAGCCGGCGGTGCCGGCCGCCAGCAGCAGGGAGGTGACCACCACCGGGCCCAGCACCCGTTCGGCGGCCAGACCCAGGTTGAACACCGACAGGTACCGGCCGCGCACCGGCGCGGGCGCCAGCTCCATCGACAGCGTCCACATGGCCGAGTTGGTGATCACCTCGCCCAGCGACAGCGCCACCACGGCGGCGACCAGCCAGCCCACCGCCGTCCAGCCGGTGCCGAAGGCGGCCACCGCGAAGCAGCAGCTGCTGACCGCCATCACGGCACCCGCGGTCACCACCATCCGTGTGGTGCGCCGCATGCCGCTCGCCCACCGGCTGACGGGGATCTGGAAGACCACCACCAGCGCGGTGTTGAGCGTGAACAGCACCGAGACCGTGGCCCGCGGCGCCCCGGTGTGCTGGAGCACCCACACCGGCATGGCCACCAGCAGCAGTGAGTCGAAGAACGACAGCACGAAGTTCAGCCCGGTCAGGCCCAGGTAGCGGCGGTCCGGCAGCCGGGAGAGCCGCCCGCCCGGCGCGGCGGCCACCACCGCCCGGTCGCCCTCGCGCACCCGCAGGACCAGCAGCGCCCCGCCGACGAACGCCACACTGATCGCCGCCAGCGTGATCCGGTACGCGGCAAGGGTGTTGACGGTCAGCGCCGCGCCCGCCGCGGCCGCGCCGACGCCCAGTCCGACGTTGCGCAGCACGTTGACCACCGCCAGCAGGCGGGTGCGTTCGGCCTGCTGGGTGACGGCGGACGCCACCAGCGCCTGGAGCACCGGCGGCCCGGAGCGGTCACAGGCCAGGGAGACCAGCGTGACCACCGCGAACTCCCAGAAGTCCGTCACGAACGCGAACGCCGCGAAGCACACCGCCCGGCCCGCGTACAGCGCCGCCAGCACCTTGCGGGCGCCGAACCGGTCGGACAGCTCCCCGCCCAGCAGCGACAGTCCCAGCGCCACCGCGCCGGCCGCGGCGAGCCCGCCGGCCACCGTGCCGGCCGACAGCCCCACCCGCTGCGTGAAGTAGGCCATCGAGGAGGCCATGTACAGGCCGATGCCGAGGGACTGGACCAGTGCGGCTGCCGCCAGCCGTCCGCCGTCCGCCGGCAGTCGCAGCGAGGCGGACCTCACCCCGTCCCACCTCCCCGCCGCGAACGCCGCAGGTGGCGCCGTCCGGCCGGTGAGGAGTGGGAAAGCATGGTGCGTCCCTTCACGTGGTGAGGTGGGGACGAACATCCGGTGGTCCGGGTCCGCGGAGACAGCAACGGACCTTAGAGGACCCGCGCGGTGCCCGGTTGTTGTGAGCACATTGCGCGTTAAGGGCGCAGACGTTGTTTTGCGCGTTCTGCCGACCGGACTCCCGTGCGCGCGAGGCGCCGTGGGGGCGGCCCGCCGGGACCCGATCACCCCCGGGCCCCGACCCTACGCGTCCCGCCGCCCGCGGACGACGGTGCACCGGCCCCGGCGGGGCTCCGCGGCGGGGCGCGGCTCCCGGTGAACCGTTCCTGCTGCGCGTGCCCCGTGTCACCGCGCCCCGCGTCCCGTAGCGTCTGCCCTGCCGACCCCCGCCGTCCGCCAGAAAGCGCCGTGCCCGTGCTGACGTTCCGTTCCGTGGCCCTGTTCCTGCTCGCCGCCGTCCTGGAGATCGGCGGCGCCTGGCTGGTGTGGCAGGGGGTGCGGGAGCACCGCGGCGTGATCTGGACGTCCGGCGGGGTGGTCGCGCTGGGCCTGTACGGCTTCACGGCGACGCTCCAGCCCGAGGCCGACTTCGGGCGGGTGCTCGCGGCCTACGGCGGGATCTTCATCGCCGGCTCGCTGGCCTGGGGCTGGGCCGCCGACGGCTACCGGCCCGACGGGTTCGACGTGGCCGGGGCGCTGGTGTGCCTGGCCGGGGTGGCCCTCATCATGTACGCCCCGCGCGGTCGCTGACCGGTCCGGCGACCGGGGGAGCACCGGGGCGTGGGGGCGCGCACGGGGCCGGCGCGCACCCGTCGCCGGGAACCGGCATGCCTCGGCCGGGTGTGGGGACACGCGGTAGCATCTGCCAACCATTACAGGGGGGTCATATGACAAACATGCCGAACTACCCGTACCAGGGCTACGGTCCCATGCAGGCTCCGGTCGCCCCGCGCAACGGCCTGGGCATCGCGGCGCTGATCCTGGGCATCATCGGCCTGCTGACCTTCTGGACCGTGGTCGGCGGCATCCTGCTCGGCCTGCTGGCCGTGATCCTCGGCATCGTCGGCTTCCGCCGCACCCGCCGCGGCCAGGCCACCAACTCGGGCGTGTCGATCACCGGCATCGTGCTGGGCGCGCTGGCCCTGGTGGCCTCCGTCGTGATCATCGCGGCCGGTGTCTCGCTGCTGCACTCCCAGAAGTTCCAGAACTACCAGGACTGCGTGCGGCACGCCTCAAGCGAGTCCCAGCGGCAGGACTGCGCCGACCAGTTCAGCCACGCCGTCAACGGCAGCTGACCCCCGGCACCCGGCGGCCCCGGGAACGGTGAACCGGCGCCGGCCGCAACGCGGAGGCCCCGCGTTCCGGCCGGCGCGGTCGTTCCCGGGCGCTGGGCCCGTCCGCCCCGCCCGGCCCGGTGCGGCCGGCTCATCACGGTGCGGGCCCGCGCCCACGGCCCGGTCGGTGACCGGCACGCCGCGCGGCAGCTCGTGGCCTCCACCCGGCCCCTGCGATACTTCGAGCCCGGGGGCGACCGGCGGGCCCGGGCGGCGGCCGCCGCCCGGCCGGGGCCCGCGCACCGCGCACCGGTCACCGACGCCGAGGAGCCGCGATGAGAGTCGCCCTGTTCGCCACCTGCGTCAACGACGCCCTCTTCCCCTCCACCGCCGCGGCCACCGTGCGGCTGCTGGAACGCCTGGGCGTCAGCGTGGACTTCCCCGCCGCGCAGACCTGCTGCGGGCAACCGCAGTACAACACCGGCCACTGGCGCGCGACCCGCCCGCTGGTGCGCCGCACCGCTGCCGCGTTCGAGGGCTACGACCACGTCGTCAGCCCCTCCGGCTCCTGCGTCGCCATGATCCGCGACAACTACCCGCGCGTCGCCGCCAAGGACCGCGCGGCCGGCGGTGGCGACGTACTCGCCGGGGCGGTCGCCGGCATGCCCCCGGTACTGGAGCTGACGGAGTTCCTCCTGGACGTCCTCCACGTCACCGACGTCGGCGCCTGCTTCCCGCACACCGTCACCTACCACCCCTCCTGCCACGGCCTGCGCCTGCTGCGCCTGGGTGACCGGCCGCGACGCCTGCTGGAGGCGGTGCGCGGCATCGAACTCACCGACCTGCCGGGTGCGCAGGAGTGCTGCGGGTTCGGGGGCACGTTCGCCGTGAAGAACCCCGACGTCTCCCTCGCCATGGGGGTGGACAAGGCCGACAACGCGCTGTCCACCGGCGCCGGTACCCTCTGCGGCGCCGACAACTCCTGCCTGATGCACCTGGACGGCATCCTGCGGCGGCGCGGGGACCCGCTGCGCGTGCTCCACCTCGCCGAGATCCTCGCCTCCACCGAGGCCGAACCCTGGAGCCCCGCGTGAGCGCCACCTACCTCGGCATGCCCGCCTTCCCCCGGGCCGCCCGCGACGCGGTCAACGACCCGGTCCTGCGCGCCAACCTGCGCCGCGCCACCCACACCATCCGTGACAAACGCGCCCGAGCCGTCGCCGAACTCGGCGACTGGGAGCAACTGCGCGAGGCCGGCAAACGCATCAAGGATGTGACGCTGCGTCATCTCGACCGTTACCTGCTGGAGCTGGAGGAGAACGTCACGGCCGCCGGTGGGACCGTGCACTGGGCGCGGGACGCCGTCGAGGCCAACCGCGTCGTCGCCGGTCTGGTCCGCGCCACCGGCGAGAGCGAGGTCGTCAAGATCAAGTCGATGACCACCCAGGAGACCGGCCTGAACGAGGCTCTCGCCGCCGAGGGGATCCGCGCCTACGAGACCGACCTGGCCGAACTCATCGTCCAGCTCGGCGACGACCGCCCCTCCCACATCCTGGTGCCCGCCATCCACCGCAACCGCGCCGAGATCCGTGACATCTTCCGCACCCGCATGGCCGATTGGGGCCGCCCCGCTCCCGACGACCTCACCGACGAGCCCGCTCGCCTCGCCGAAGCGGCCCGCCTGCACCTGCGGGAGAAGTTCCTGCGCGCCAAGGTCGCCGTCTCCGGGGCGAACTTCATGGTGGCCGAGACCGGCACCCTGGTGGTCGTCGAGTCCGAGGGCAACGGCCGCATGTGCCTGACCCTGCCCGAGACCCTCATCAGCGTCGTGGGCATCGAGAAGGTCGTCCCCACCTGGCGCGACCTGGAGGTCTTCCTCCAGCTCCTGCCACGCTCCTCCACCGCCGAACGCATGAACCCCTACACCTCGATGTGGACCGGCACCACCGCGGGCGACGGCCCCCGGGCGTTCCACCTGGTCCTGCTCGACAACGGGCGCACCGCGACGCTGGCGGACGACGTGGGACGGCAGGCGCTGCGCTGCATCCGCTGCTCGGCCTGCCTCAACGTCTGCCCGGTCTACGAACGCGCCGGCGGCCACGCCTACGGATCGCCCTACCCCGGCCCGATCGGCGCCGTCCTCACCCCGCAACTGGAGGGCACCGGCAGCGAACTCACCGCCTCCCTGCCGTTCGCCTCCACGCTGTGCGGGGCCTGCTACGAGGTCTGCCCGGTCGCCATCGACATCCCCGAGATCCTCGTCCACCTGCGCGAACGCGTCACCGACCAGCCCGGACACCGCGCGGAGAAGGCGGCCATGAAGGCCGCGACCTGGCTGCTGGACCACCCGGCCGCCCTGACCGCCGCCCTCAAGGCCGCCTCCGCCACCCGCCGCCTGCACCCGGCCCGGCTGCCGGGCGGGCCCGCCGCGGCCTGGAGCGCCGGCCGCGACCTGCCCCGCATGCCCGCCCGGTCCTTCCGCACCGGGTGGAAGGACCAGCACACCGAGGAGAACCCGTGACCACCAGCCGCGACATCGTCCTCGGCCGCATCCGTGACGCCACCGCGCACACCGCGGAACCCGCCCCGCCCCGGCGCGACCACCGCACCACCTCACCCCTCACCGGCGACGCCCTCACCGCCCTGCTCGCGGAACGCCTCGCCGACTACCGCGCCACCGTGCACCGCTGCGACGACGCCAGGCTGCCCGCCCTGCTGGCCGCGTTGACCGACGCCCACCCCGGCGGCACCGTCGTACCCCCCGGGCTGCCGGGCGCCTGGCTGGCCCGCGCCGCCTCGCCACGCCTGACGGACGACGCCGCGGAACCGCTGACCACCGCCGTCCTCGACACCGCCGGCACGGTCGTCACCGGCTGCGCGCTCGCCGTCGCCGAGACCGGCACCATCGTCCTCGACGCCGGCCCGGCGCAGGGCCGCCGCGCCCTCACCCTCGTCCCCGACCGGCACATCTGCGTGATCCGCGCCCCCGGCCAGATCGTCGCCTCGGTGCCGCAGGCCCTGGAACGGCTGGACCCGCGCCGCCCGCTCACCTGGATCTCCGGCCCCTCCGCCACCAGCGACATCGAACTCGACCGCGTCGAGGGCGTGCACGGTCCCCGCACCCTCCACGCGATCCTGGTGACATGGTGGGCGCCGTGCGGGGGCAACGGCCGCAGCGGCACGGATTCCGGGTGAACGTGCCGGTGGCCCCGCCGGCGGAAGAAGATGACGTCCGCACACGGAGCCCGTGTTCGGTCGCTGACGGAACGTGTACATGATGTCGCGCGGCGCTCGCCGGTCACCCACCGGCACGGCCGGGCGGACCGCCGCCGCCCCACGGTGCCGCTGCGCGACGGCCGGCACCTCGTGATCGGCTCCCGGCGGTGCGGGCTGATTCGACGATCCGTCAGTCGTTGGTGCGGCGGGTCGGCGGAGCCGGGTTCCGGACGGCCACCCGGCGGTTCTCCGGGACGGTCGCCCGCCGCCCGCCGGATCTTCGCCGGCATCGGCGCCGCGGAGAATCCTTCGCCGACATTCACGCCGGTGACCTGGACAGATGACGGCGACTTCAGCGCGGCGCGAATGATCCTGGAGTGGCGGTCGAGACCTTCTGGATCCCGGCGCCGTCGGGAATCGTGTGGAACACCGACCCAGGAGGTCCCATGGAGAACGTTCAGGCCTGGAAGAACCCGTACCTGCGTGCCGAGGGCGGCACCGCGGTGCTGGAGCACCCGGCCGGCGACGTCTCGCTGAGCGCTCCGCTGATGGCCGAACTGGATTCCATCGAGGCGAAGATCACCACCAGTGTCTCGTCCTGCACCGGCACCACCTACACCATCTGGCCGTTCTGCTGATCGAGCGGAATCGCTGGAATGGCCGGAACCCTCACGGTTCCGGCCATTCCGCCGGCCCGCGACCCGGACGCCGTGGCGGGCGGTGAGCGACGCCGGGTACCGCACCGGACCGACCAGCTGGGGCGTTGACCCGGCCGTGCCCGCGTCCGGCCACGGCGCGTGCGCCACCGCCCTCGTCCGGTACGCGGCCAGGAGCGGCACCTGCCGGGGCCCAGCCCACACCTGCGGCCGGCATCCTCCCGGTCACCCCGGCCGGCGTTCCCGGGCACGACGGGCGGTGACCTCCATGAGCGCGGACCCGCCGGGGCGACGACGGCGCACCCCAGGCCTCTGCCCGGCCCCGTCCACCGACGCCTTCCCTCCCGCCGGCGCACGGACCGCCCGCCCACGCCCCTTCGTCCCGGCGGCCGGCAGACGCCGTTACCGCTGACACCGCACCGGCCGATGACGCACCGGCCGCCACGGGAACTGCTCCCGCCCCCGCCGCGTCCTCATCCGGGACGACGCCGTCCGGCCCATGCGGGCGGCGCGTCCGTGACACGAGGGGTGACCATGCGACGGAGCGGTATCAGGGCGGTCGTGGCGGGGGCCGCGGTGGCGGCCGTGCTGGTCGGGGTGGCCGGCTGCTCGCAGTACGACAACAAGCGCGGCAAGGGCGACGCGCCGGTGGCGGGCCGGGGCGGCGACGACAGCCCGGCGGAGGTCTACAACTTCCCCGACGGCTTCGGGAACCTGGCCACCAAGTGCGTCGGCCACGGCTACCGCGCCTACGTCACCACGAACAACAACGCCCCCTCCAACGTGCAGCTGGTGGCGGACGCGGCCTGCCGGAGCACCCCTTGAGGACCCGCGGGGCGGCCCTGGCGGGCCTGGCCCTTCTCGGGCTGCTCGCCGCCGGCTGCTCCCAGCAGCACTACGACGAACGCGGCAAGGGCGACGGCCCGGTGGCCGGCCGCAGCGGTGAGGACGGCCCGGCGGAGGTCTACAACTTCCCCGACGGCTTCGGGAACCTCGCCACCAAGTGCGTCGGCAAGGGGAAACGCGGCTACGCCACGACTCTGGCCCTGCAGAAGTCGGACGACGACGACAGCGACGATGTGAAACTGGTGCCCGCGCACGAGGTGGTCGTCGACGACCCGCGGTGCGCCGCGGCCGGGTGGTCGCGTCCGCCGCGTTCCGCGGGGTCAGGCGGCGATCAGGTCGACCAGCCGGTCGCGGACCCCGTCCCGGCCGTCCACCGTGGCCGGCTCCAGCGCGCCGTCCGCGCTGCCGGCCCGGCGGGTGCGGGACAGGGCGTGCAGGCGGCCGTCGCGGCGGGCGAGGACCAGGTCCCTGCTGTCGCCGGCGATCTCGGCCGATCCCACCGCGGTGTACTCGGTGACGGTGACCAGCGCCGACCGCTGCGAGCCGGTGAGCAGCGCGTCCGCGTCGGCGACGGTCTCCTCCCGCGCCGCGGATCCGCGCGGCAGCCACTCGGTGAGCAGCGCCAGCGTCTCCTCCAGCTGGTACAGGGCGATCTCGTGCACCCCCAGCGCGTCGATCCGCACCACCAGGCAGATCCGTTCGGGCTGCGGGAGCACCAGGATCCGCCAGGGCTCGCCCGGTTCGGTGCCGGTGGCGCGGGCGTCCAGGACCATGCGGGCGCGCTGCTGGAACGCCACCGCGATGCCCAGGTCCCCGCGCACCCGCACCTGCTCCTGCGAGGAACCCGCCAGCAGCAGCTGCCGAGCCGCCAGCGACCGGACCGCCTCGGCGAGCACGTCGTCGGGCGGACGGACCTCCAGGAAGTCCACGATGGCGTCCACCGCGGTGAGTTCGGCGACGGTGTAGGCGCCGAGCAACACGGGACCGGTGTGCACCAGGTCCACGACCGCCGTGACCAGGCCCTCCGGCACCGCGGCGGCTCCCGGTGAGTCCGCCGAACCCGGCCCGGTGGCGGGGGTGTCGTGCTGGTCGTCGTTGTTCACTGCTCTCCCGCCCGCCACGTGGCCGCCGACGGCGGCCGGTGGCTCTCGCTGAGGACCGCGGCGGCGCTGGGCGACGGGGTCTGGGTGACCCACACCTCGGAGTTGCCGAACAGTCCGCGTCCGCCCCTGCCGGACAGTGCCTGCCCCAACTCGGCCCCTGGATCGGCCCGTTCGGGCGGCGGCACCCTGGACGCCAGGTCCGCCGAGACGGACGTGGTGTCGTCGTTCTCCTCGATCCGGTGCAACGCCTGGTTCAGTGACCGGGCGACCGGCGGCGTCAGGGTCGTGGGCACCGCCAGCATCGGTGAGAGGTACATGGGACGCCGTTCCGTCATCCGCGACAGCCCCCAGGGGCCGACGTTGCTGCGGGTGATCCGGTAGACGACGTAGTCCATCAGGTGCCGCACGTCGTCGAAGCGCGGCAGCTTCTTCTTGCCGAACGCCGCCGGAGTCTTCTCCAGTTGCACCCAGGTGCCCTGCGCGGTGCGCCCGTGCAGCTTCTCGCGCACCACGTTCCCGCGCATGCCGATGTCGGGGTAGCGCCCCTTGTCGATGTCGCGGTGGTGGCTGGAGATGCGCGGGTGGCTGACCTCGTCGAACCGCCACTCCTCGTACAGGCCGGGGTCGTCGACCAGCACGTGGCCGCCGCAGAGCACGTCGTGCAGCTGGGGCACCTGGAGGCCGTGCCGTTCGAGGTCGGCCAGGATGACCGCCTCCTCGGTACTGAGCCGGCCGGCCGCGTGCTCCAGGCCCTTGCGGTACTCGCCGGCCCGTGCGGTGATCGAGATCATGAGGCGGACCCGCTGCCGTTCGGCCTCGGCCCGGGCCAGCACCTCGCTGCGCGCCCCCGCGGACCCGCCGGGGCGCCCGGAAGGCGTCGCTGTGCGTTCGCTGTCCACACGGCCAGTGAAACACGGGCCGCAGCTCCTCGCCCGGGGAGCGCCGCACGGCCGCGCGGGCCCCGTTCCCCCCGGCCGGACGGCCGCGAACGCTCCGCCGCCGCGCAAGGCCACCCGCATGACGGACGCCGTGACCCCCCCGCGGCGGGAAGGGAGGCGACGAGGCGGCGGACCGGACGGCGTTCCGCCCGCGACCGCGAGGAGACCGCGTGGCACGCCGCGACCGCGGGGAGCGCCCGCTCCTGAAGGACGTCCTGCCGATCCCGGAACGCCGGGAGGTGGCCCGGGCGCTGCGCACCGAGTCGGTGGGCGGCGCCATCCTGCTGGCCGCCGCCGTGGTCGCGCTGGTGTGGGCCAACAGCCCGTGGAGCGCGGCCTACGAGCGGGCCGGCGCCGCGCACCTCGGCCCCACCGCGATCGGCCTGCACCTGACGGTCGCGCACTGGACGTCCGACGGGCTGCTGACCGTCTTCTTCCTCGTCGCCGGCATCGAGCTGAAACGCGAACTCGTCCTGGGCGAACTCAGCCGCCCGGCCGACGCCGTGCTGCCGGTGATCGCCGCCGTCTGCGGCATGGCGGCGCCGGCCGCCGTCTACCTGGCGGTCGCCGCCGCCGCCGCCGGCGGCGGCGACCGCGACGGCTGGGCGGTACCCATGGCGACCGACATCGCGTTCGCCCTGACCGTGCTGGCCGTCCTCAACTCCCATCTGCCCACCGCCCTGCGGGCCTTCCTGCTGACCCTCGCCGTCGTCGACGACCTCGGTGCCATCGTGGTCATCGCGGTCTTCTTCAGCGGACACCTCGACCCCTGGGCGCTGGCCGGCGCGGCCGCCGGCCTGGCCGTCCTGGCCCTGCTCCAGCGGCTGCGGGTGCGCGGCTGGTGGTGGTACGTGCCGCTGGGCCTGCTGATCTGGGCCCTGACCTACCGCAGCGGCGTGCACGCCACCGTCTCCGGGGTGGCGATGGGCCTGCTGCTGCGCGCCCGGCCCGACGAGGGGGAACGCGCATCGCCTGGCGTGCGCACCGAGCACCTGCTGCGCCCGGTGTCCGCCGCGGTGGCCGTGCCGCTGTTCGCGCTGTTCGCCGCCGGGGTGCCGCTGTCCGGGGCGTCGCTGGCGGCGGTGTTCACCACGCCGGAACCCCTCGGCGTGGTGCTGGGCCTCGTGGCGGGGAAGGCGGTCGGCGTGCTGGGCGGCACGTGGCTGGCCGCCCGCTTCACCCGCGCCCGCCTCAGCCCCGACCTGGCGTGGGCCGACGTGGGGGCCGTCGCCCTGCTGGCCGGCATCGGCTTCACCGTCTCACTGCTGATCGGCGAACTGGCCTTCACCGACCCGGTCACCGTCGGACACGTCAAGGCCGCCGTCCTCGTCGGTTCGGTGACCGCCGCCGTCCTCGCCGCCCTGCTCCTGGCACGCCGCAACCGGGCCCACCGCGCGGGCCGGGCCGGCGACCCCCGCTGAACGCGGCGGGAGCCCCGGCCCGGCACCAGGGGTGACCGGGCGCGGAACGGTCAGCAGATGCGGGGCAGTTGCTCCCCCAGCGGCAGGTCCACCACGCGGGTGCCGCCCAGCGCCGTACGGGCCACGACGACGCCGGGGTGCTCGCCGACGCACTCGCCGACGACCGCGGCACCCGCGCCCCGCGGATGCGCCCGCATCGCCGCCAGGACCGCGTCGGCCTCCGCGCGGGGGACGAACGCCACCAGCCGGCCCTCGTTGGCCACGTACAACGGGTCGAGGCCGAGGAAACCGCAGGCGTTGGCCACCGCCTCGGGGACCGGGACGGCCCGTTCGGTGAGGACCACGCCGGTGCCGGAGGCCGCGGCGATCTCGTTGAGGGAGGCGGCCAGCCCCCCGCGCGTGGGGTCGCGCAGGACGTGCACGTCCCGGGTGACCGCGAGCATCGCGGCGACCAGGCCGCCCAGCGGCGCGGTGTCGCTCACCACCTCGGCGCCGAACTCGATGCCCTCGCGCACGCTCATCACGGCGATGCCGTGCAGGCCGATCGGGCCGCTGACGATCACCACGTCACCGGGCCGGGCGCGCTGCGGCCGGATGTCGACGCCTTCGGGCACCAGGCCGATGCCGGCGGTGTTGACGTACACCCCGTGGCCGTGACCGGACTCGACGACCTTGGTGTCACCGGTGACCACCTGCACCCCGGCCGCCCGGGCCGCCGCCCCGACGCCCTGCGCGATCCGGCCCACCACGTCGAGCGCGACGCCCTCCTCCAGCACCATCGCGCAGGACAGGAAGGCCGGCCGGGCACCACTCATGGCCAGGTCGTTGACCGTGCCGTTGACCGCCAGGTCGCCGATCCCGCCGCCGGGGAAGAACAGCGGGTGCACGACGTAGGAGTCGGTGGAGAACGCCAGCCGGGCACCGCCGAGCGTCACCACCGCGCTGTCGCCCAGGGCCTCCAGCGTCTCGTTGCCGTAGGCCGGGGCGAACAGGTGCCGGACCAGTTCGCCCGAGAGCGCGCCGCCCCCGCCGTGCCCCATGACGACCACCGGATGATCGCGCAGCGGCGCCGGGCAGCTCCACACGGCCGGGTCCACGACGTCCGCGGGCGCCGCAGCCGGTGCGGGTGCGGGCTCAGGATGTCAGGCAAGGGTCGCCGCCTCCTTCGCCGGCGGCTCGCCCGCCGGACCGTCCAGGCGCCGGTAGAGGTAGTACGCGGCGCAGGCCCCCTCGCTGGAGACCATCGTGGCCCCCAGTGGGGTGCGCGGGGTGCACGCCGTGCCGAACGCCTCGCACTCGCGCGGCTTGATCAGGCCCTGCAACACTTCACCGCTGCGGCAGCCGGCCGGCTCCCGCGTGCACAACCCCGTGACGTCGAAGCGCAGTTCGGCGTCGAACCGCGCGAACGCCGGTGTCAGCCGCCAGCCGCTGCGGGGGATCACGCCGATGCCCCGCCACGCCCGGTCGGTCACCTCGAAGACCTCACCGATCATCCGCAGCGCCGCCGGGTTGCCCTCCTCGCGCACGGCCCGGCCGTAGGCGTTCTCCACCCGGTGCTCGCCCCGCTCCAGCTGCCGCACGGTGCGGCGGACACCCTCCAGGATGTCCAGCGGTTCGAAGCCGGTGACCACGATCGGCACCCCGAACCGTTCGGCCAGCGCCGGGTATTCGGAGGTGCCCATCACGCTGCACACGTGACCGGCCGCCAGGAACGCCTGCACCCGGCAGCGCGGCGCGGTCATGATGGCCTCGACGGCCGGCGGCACCCGCACGTGCGAGACCAGCAGGCTGAAGTTGCGCACGTCCAGCCGCCGCGCCTCGTGCACCGTCATGGCGTTGGCCGGCGCGGTCGTCTCGAAGCCGATGCCGAAGAAGACGACCTCGCGGTCCGGGTTGCGGCGGGCGATCGCCAGGGCGTCCATGGGGGAGTAGACCACCCGCACGTCGCCGCCCGCCGCGCGCACCCGGAACAGGTCCCGCGAACTGCCCGGCACCCGCAGCATGTCGCCGAACGAGCAGAAGATCACCCCCGGCCGCGAGGCGATCTCCAGCGCCCGGTCGATGGCCTCCAGCGGGGTCACGCACACCGGGCAGCCCGGGCCGTGGATCAACTCGACGGTGTCGGGCAGCAGTTGGTCGATGCCGTGCCGGATGATGGAGTGCGTCTGGCCACCGCAGACCTCCATCAGGGCCCAGGGTCCGGTCACCGCGGTGGCGTGGATGTCGTCCAGCAACCGCCGTGCCAGATCCGGGTCGTTGAACTCCTCGACGTACCTCACTTGACTCCCTCCGCCACGGTCCCGGGGCCGGCCTCCCGCCCGGCGCGCGCCCACGCGTCGCCGAACTCCTCCTCCAGCAGACCGAGTTCCTCGAACAGCTTCAGGGAGGCCAGCGCCGACTCCTCGTCGAGCCGTTGCAGGGCGAAGCCGACGTGGACGATCACGTACTCGCCGACGCTCACATCGGGGACGTAGGCGAGGCACACCTCGCGCCGCACGCCGCCGAAGTCGACGTGGCCCATCAGGGTCCCGTCGCGTTCACTGATCCCGGTCACTCTGCCGGGCACCGCCAGGCACATGGTCCGCTCCGTTCCTCGTCGTTGTCGTCGTGCGCGCCGCGCCGGCGCCGGTCGCGCCGGGAGCGGCGGCGGCCACGATCTGGCCGTACGCCAGGCCGCCGTCGCCCGGCGGCACCCGGTGGTGCCGCAGCACGGTCAGACCCACTGCGGCCAGTCGCCGGGCGCAGTCGTCCTCCAGCAGGGCGTTGGCGAAGACGCCCCCGGTCAGCCCCACCGTCGTCACCCCGGTGCCGTGCAGCAGCCGTTCGCACAGGGCGGCGGTGCCGGCGGCCAGGCCGCGGTGGAAGCGGGCGGCGATCACCCCGGCGGGGGTGGCGGCGCGCAGGTCGGCCAGCACCGCCCGCAGCATCGGCGCCGGGTCCAGCACCGCCGGCTCCCGCCCCCGCGCCGGCCGCAGACCCATCGGGTAGCCGTCGCCGTCCTCGGCGGGAGCGGTCAGCGCCGCCGCCTCCAGTTCCAGCGCGGCCTGCGCCTCGTAACCGGCGCGGTGGCAGACGCCGGCCAGTGAGGAGACCGCGTCGAACAGCCGCCCGGCGCCGGACGTCGGCACGCAGGCCAGCCCCCGGTCCAACTGCGCCTCCAGCAGCCGCAGTTCCTCCGCCGAGCAGGCCCGAACGCACGGCAGGCCGGGGGCGCGGGGCAGGCCGGCGGCGTGCAGGCGGGCGATCGCCTGGCGGCAGGGGTTGGCGGTCCCGGCGTCGCCGCCGGGCAGCGGTGCGGGGGCCAGGTGGCCCAGGCGCCGGAAGCCGGTGCGGCCGGCCAGCAGCCACTCGCCGCCCCACACCGTGCCGTCCGTGCCGTACCCGGTGCCGTCGAAGGCCACGCCGAGCACCGGCCGGCCGCCGTCCAGCCCGTGTTCGGCCATCAGCGACGCCAGATGGGCGTGGTGGTGCTGGACGCGCCGCAGCGGCACCCCGGCCGCCGCGGCGGTCCGCACCGCCCGGTGGGACGAGGCGTAGCCGGGGTGGGCGTCCGCGGCGACCAGGCGGGGGGTGACGCCGGTGAGCGCGGCCAGCCGGTCGCCGGCCGCCCGGTGCGCCCGCCGGGTCGCCAAGTCCGCCATGTCGCCGATGTGCGGGGACAGCCACGCCTCCCGCCCGGCCGCCAGGCACAGCGTGTTCTTCAGGTCCCCGCCGACCGCCAGCGACGGCGGCACCGGCGCGGGCAGCGGCAGCGGTTCCGGCACGTGGCCGCGGGCCCGGCGCAGCACCTGCGCGGTGCCGTCGGCCCGCACCCGCACCACCGAGTCGTCGCAGGGCGCGGCCACCTCCCGGTCGTGCCACAGCCACGCGTCGGCCAGCCCCGCCAGCCGTTCCCGGGCCTCGGCGTCCCCGGTGACCAGGGGTTCGCCGGAGCGGTTGCCGCTGGTCATGACGAGGACGCCGGGGCCGGGGGCGTCGCCGGGCAGGCCGAACAGCAGGTGGTGGACGGGGGTGTAGGGCAGCATGACGCCGATGTGCGGACTGCCCGGGCACACCCCGCCGGCCGGCCCGTGCTGCCCGGGGCGGCGGCGCAGCAGCACGATCGGGCGGCGCCGCCCGGTCAGCACCGCGGCCTCGGCGGGCCCGATCCGGGCGATCCGTTCCGCCTCCCGCAGCCCCGCGCACATGACGGCGAACGGCTTGCCGGGGCGTACCTTGCGCTCCCGCAGCAGGGCGACGGCGGCCGGGTCGGCGGCGTCGCACGCCAGGTGGTAGCCGCCGAGCCCCTTGACGGCCACGATCGCGCCGCCGGCCAGCAACCGCCGGGCCCCGGCCATCGCCTCGTCACCGGCGGGACCGGGCGATCCGGGCGGGTCGTCCGCGGTGCTCAGGCGCAGGGTGGGGCCGCAGTCGCGGCAGGCGAGCGGCTGGGCGTGGAAGCGCCGGTCGGCGGGGTCGCGGTACTCGCGTTCGCAGGCGGCGCACAGCGGGAAGCCGGCCATGGTGGTGCCGGCCCGGTCGTAGGGCAGCCCGACGGTCATCGTCCAGCGCGGTCCGCAGTGCGTGCAGGCGATGAAGGGGTGCCGGTGCCGCCGGTCGCGCGGATCGGCCAGCTCCCGCAGGCAGTCCTCGCAGGTGGCGGTGTCGGGCGGGATGCAGGGCCGCCCGCCGCCGGCCGCGCCGGTGGCGTCGATGGTGAACCCCCGCCCCCCGCACGGCGCGACGTCCACCTCGGTCACCTCCCGTACGTCCGCCAGCGGGGGCGCCTGCGCGGTCAGCCGCCGCCGGAAGTCGGCGACCCGCTCCGCCGGGCCCTCGACCTCGATCACCACACCCTCCGGCCCGTTGCGCACGAAGCCGGCCAGCCGCAGTTCCCCGGCGATCCGGTGGACGAACGGGCGGAAGCCGACGCCCTGCACGGTGCCGCGCACGGTGATCCGGCCGCGTACCGCGGCGGGTGCGGTCATGAGGGGACGCCGGCGTTCCCCGGTGCCGGGTACGCGCCTGCGCCGGGCCCGCCGCCGGCCGGGCCGTGGTCGTGCCCGTGGGCGCGCAGGTGGTCGGCGGCCAGCAGCGGCCGGTGCGGGGCCGCGCCACCGGCCACCGCCAGCACCCGGTCCAGCAGTTCGCCGAGCCCCGACTCCGGCCGGGTGCTGGTGCGCAGCAGCGGGACACCGGGGTTGACGCGGGCGACCTGCGCGGCGAACGCGGCCTCGTCGAATCCGGCGGGGCCGGCGAGGTCGGTCTTGGTCAGCACGACCAGGTGCGCCAGGCCGAACGCGGTCGGGTACTTCGCCGGCTTGTCCTCCCCCTCGGTCACCGACATCAGGGCCAGCCGCATCGACTCGCCGAGGTCGTAGGCGGCCGGGCAGACGAGGTTGCCGACGTTCTCCACGAACAGCACCCGGGTGCCGTCCGGCAGCCAGCCGTCGAGGTGACCGCGCAGCTGGGCCGCCTCCAGGTGGCACAGGCCGCCGGTGAGCACCTGCCGGACCGGGGCGCCGGAGCGCGCCAGCCGGCGGGCGTCGTTCTCGGTGGCGAGGTCGGCGGTCAGCGCCGCCACCGGCACCCCGCGTTCCATCGCCCGCCGCAGCAGTGACTCCAGCAGCGCGGTCTTGCCGCTGCCGGGGCTGGAGAGCAGGTTGACCACGGCGGTCCCGCGCTCTGCCAGCTCCCGGCGCAGCGCGTCCGCCAGCAGGTCGTTCTTGGCCAGGACGGCTTGCCGTACCTCGACGCTCCGGCACATTCAGGTCTCCTCTCCTCGGCGGGTGACGGCCGCCGCCGCACCGCCGGCTGGGCAGTGCGGCGGGCCGGCGGGCAGGCGCACCTCGACGACCTCCAGTTCGCGGCCGGCCACCACCCGGTCCGCCGGGCGTCCGCAGCCCGGGCACCACAGCAGGGGCGGCGTCCCGACGCCGAACCGCCGGCCGCAGGGGTCGCAGGCGGCGAGGGCGGGCACGTCGTCGATGAGCAGGTCGGCGCCTGCGGCAGCGGTGCCCTCGGCGGCCAGGCCGAAGGAGAAGCGCAGCGCGTCGGGGACGACGCCGGACAGCTCACCGATCCGCAGCCGCACCGCCTCGACCACCGTGGCGCCGTGACGGCGCGCGGTGCGTTCGGCGGTCTCGACGACGGCGGCGGCGATCGACAGTTCGTGCACGGGGGCCGACGCTAGGGGACCGCGGCCGCGCGCCGGGCCCGCCGGGGGCGCCCGCGCCCGGCGGTTCCCCCGGACGGCCCAGCACGGACCGGTTCCGCGGCCCCCGGTGGCGTGTCCGAATGGTCGCTTTTGTCATTCAGTGCGACTCTGTGGAATGCCGCCCAGTGAAGGGAACGCGCATGACAACCACGACCGATGCCCCCGAAGCCACCGACGAGGTGCACATCCTGTGGACCTCGGAAGGCATGAGCTGCGACGGCGACACCGTGTCGGTCACCGCCGCCTCGCTGCCCAGCCTGGAGGACGTCGTCCTGGGCGCCATCCCCGGACTGCCCAAGGTCGTCCTGCACAACAAGGTGCTGGCCTACGAGTCCGGCGATGACTTCATGGCCGCCTTCCACCGTGCCGCCGACGGCGACCTGGGACCGTTCGTCCTGGTCGTCGAGGGCTCGGTACCCAACGAGCGGATCAACGGCGACGGCTACTGGGCCGCCATGGGCAACGACCCGGAGACCGGTGAGCCCATCCCCTTCACCACCTGGCTGGAACGGCTGGCGCCCAAGGCGTTCGCCGTCATCGCCATCGGCACCTGCGCCACCTACGGCGGCATCCACGCGATGGCCGGCAACCCCACCGGATCCATGGGCCTGGCCGACTTCCTCGGCTGGGACTTCCGCTCCGCCGGCGGCATGCCCATCGTCAACGTGCCCGGCTGCCCCGTCCAGCCCGACAACTTCATGGAGACCGTCACCTGGCTCCTCTACCAGGTCGCCGGACTCGCGCCGCCCATCCCGCTGGACGAACAGCTGCGCCCCACCTGGCTGTTCGGCAAGACCGTCCACGAGGGCTGCGACCGCGCCGCCTACTACGAGCAGGGCGACTTCGCCAAGGACTACAACTCGCCCAAGTGCCAGGTCAAGATCGGCTGCTGGGGCCCGGTCGTCAACTGCAACGTCACCAAACGCGGCTGGATGGACGGCGTCGGCGGCTGCCCCAACGTCGGCGGCATCTGCATCGGCTGCACCATGCCCGGCTTCCCCGACAAGTTCATGCCGTTCATGGACGAACCGCCCGGCGGCAGCGTCTCCTCCGCGATCCTCAGCTCCTCCTACGGACCGCTCATCCGCTCACTGCGCGCCATCACCAACCGCTCGGCCAACCGCGAACCGCGCTGGCGGCACAACCGCGGCGAACTGACGACCGGCTACGCCCCCCGCTGGTCCGGCCGCTGACCCGGCGGCCCGCGCCCACCCCGGAAAGGACCGCACCCTTGTCCAGCCAGACCGTCCCGCCCGACCGGCGCGACCTGACCGAGGTCGCCTTCGACCCCATCACCCGGATCGTCGGCAACCTCGGCATCTACACGAAGATCGACTTCCCGCGCCGTGAGGTCGTCGAGTGCCGCAGCACCTCATCGATCTTCCGCGGGTACAGCGTCTTCATGAAGGGCAAGGACCCACGGGACGCGCACTTCATCACCAGCCGCATCTGCGGCATCTGCGGTGACAACCACGCCACCTGCTCGGTCTACGCGCAGAACATGGCCTACGGCGTCAAACCCCCGCCGCTCGCCGACTGGATCATCAACCTCGGCGAGGCCGCCGAGTACATGTTCGACCACACGATCTTCCAGGACAACATGGTCTTCGTCGACTACTGCGAACGCATGGTCAAGGAGACCAACCCCGGCGTGTGGGAACGCGCGGAACGCACCCCCGCGCCCCACGCCGAACAGCACGGCATGCGCACCATCGGCGACATCATGAAGTCGTTCAACCCGTTCGAGGGCAGCACCTACAAGGAAGCCCTCCTCATGAGCCGCCTCACCCGCGAGATGATCTGCCTGATGGAGGGCCGGCACGTCCACCCCTCCACGCTCTACCCCGGCGGCGTCGGAACGGTGGCCACCCCGCAGCTGTTCACCGACTACCTGGTGCGCCTGACCCGCTGCCTGGACTTCGTCAAGCGCGCGGTCGCCATGAACGACGACGTCTTCGACTTCTTCTACGAGGCCCTGCCCGGCTACGAGGAGGTCGGCCGCCGCCGCACCCTGCTGGCCTGCTGGGGCTCCTTCCAGGACCCCGACGTCGTCGACTACGACTACCGGACGATGAACACCTGGGGCAACGCCATGTTCGTCACCCCCGGCATCGTGGTCGACAACCAGCTCGTCACCACCGACCTGGTCGACATCAACCTCGGCATGCGCATCCTGCTGGGCAGCTCCTACTACGAGGACTGGACCGGCGAGGAGACCTACGTCGACAAGGACCCGCTCGGCAACCCCGTCGACAAACGCCACCCCTGGAACCAGACGACGCTGCCCGCACCGCAGAAACGGGACCTGGAGGGCGGCAACTACAGCTGGGTGATGAGCCCCCGCTGGTACGACAAACGCACCGGCGACCACCTCGCGCTCGACACCGGCGGCGGCCCCATCGCCCGCCTGTGGGCCACCTCCCTGGCCGGCAAGGTGCGCACCCCCTACGTGCGCTCCACCGGCCACAGCGTCGAGATCACCCTGCCGAAGACCCCCTCCAGCCCCGAGACCCGGCTGGAGTGGAAGCCCCCGCCGTTCCCCAACACCATCGAACGCAACCGGGCCCGGATGTACTTCGTGGCCTACGCGGCCGGCATGGCCCTGCACTTCGTCGACAAGGCCCTCGCCGAGGTCCGCGCCGGACGCACCAAGGTCTTCGAGGACTTCACCGTCCCCAAGGACGCCATCGGCGCCGGATTCCACGAAGCGGTGCGCGGCGTGCTCTCCCACCACCTCGTCATCCGCGACGGCAAGATCGCCAACTACCACCCCTACCCGCCGACCCCGTGGAACGCCAGCCCCCGCGACCACTTCGGCACCCCCGGACCCTACGAGGACGCCGTGCAGGGCTGCCCGATCTTCGAGGAGAACGGGCCGGAGAACTTCAAGGGCATCGACATCATGCGCACCGTGCGCAGCTTCGACCCCTGCCTGCCGTGCGGCGTCCACATGTACCTGGGCGACGGACGCACCCTCACACAGTCGCACTCGCCCACGTTCGGCGCGCTGACCTGACCGGGAGGCCCTGATGGACTGGGACGACGAGGAGGCGCGGCGCAACGTCGCGCGCACCGAGGACCTGCTCGGCGCGCTGGAGGACCTGCCCGACCACCTCTCCGCCGCGCGTGCCCGCGACGCCGTGCAGGGTCTCGTGGACCTCTACGGCGCCTGCCTCACCCGGATCGCCGGCCACCTCGCCGGCGACCCGGCGGCCCTGCGGCGGCTGGCCGGCGACGAACTCGTCGGCCACCTGCTGCTCGTGCACGACCTGCACCCCGACCCGGTCGCCACCCGCGTGGCCGCCGCCGTCGAGGAGGCGGCGGCCGTGCTGCGCGCCCAGGGCGGCGACGCCGAACTGCTCGACGCCGGCGGGCCGCCGGTCCGGGTGCGGGTCACCGCACCGGCCGCCCGCGGCTGCGGCTGCGGGAGCGGGCCCGGCGCCGAGCAGAGCCCCGAGGACCTGGTGCGCACCGCGGTGCTGGGCCGGGCGCCGGAGGTCGAGGAGGTCGACGTCGAGACCGCACAGCCGGCCGCCGCCCGGCCGCTGATCCCCGTCGACGCCCTCTTCCGCACCCCGGCCGCCGCCCGGGAGCCGGGATGACGCCGGCCACCACGGCGGGCGGACGCCTGCGACGGCTGGCCGCCCGCTCCGCCGCGGCCGCCGACCCCGGCGCCCCACCCCGCTGCGACCTGTGCGCCGCGGCCCTGCCGGAGAACCACCGCCACCTGCTGGACCAGCGCACCGGCACCCTCCAGTGCTCCTGCCCGGCCTGCTCGCTGCTGATGGATCACACGGCGGCCGGCGGCACCCACTACCGGCTCCTGCCGCAACAGGCCCGGGAGCTGACCGGCTTCGTCCTGCCCGACACCGTGTGGGCCGGCCTCGGGGTGCCGGTGGGCCTGGCGTTCTTCACCCGCAACGCCGACCCGCCCGGGATCACCGCCGGCTACCCCGGAGCGCTCGGCCTGACCCGCTCGGCCGTCACCCCGGACGCCTGGGCCCGCGTCGAGACCCTCCACCCGGCCCTGCCCGGCCTGGCCGACGACGTCGAGGCGCTGCTCGTGCACCGCGAACGCCCCGACGGCGGCCCGGACCGGCACCTGATCGTGCCGCTGGACACCTGCTACCGGCTGGCGGCCCTGGTCCGCGCCGAGTGGAAGGGCCTGACCGGCGGCCCCGACGTCCAGCGGAGCGTCAGCGCCTTCCTCACCGCGCTCACCCCCACCGCCGGACCCGAACCCACCCCCGGTCCCGTCACCCGCGGGACCGCCGACCGCCAGGAGGCGTCATGGGCATCACCGTAGGCAAGCCGGACGTCAAGCCCGACACCCCCGCCCACGTGCGCGGAGTACGCCGCGGCAACGACCGCGGCCGGGCCAGGCACCAGCCCGGGCTGCACGAGGACGAGACCTGCGACGCCCGCCGCTCGACGGGCATCAACCCCGCCCAGCACGACCCCATCATGCCCGACATGCCCCGGCTGTCCCCCGCGTGAGCGCGGACCTGTCCCCCGACGCGCCGCCCGCACTGGAGTTCCGGGTCGCGGAGGTGGCACCGCAGGAGTACGCGGCGCTGCCCACGCTCCTGCTGACCCTGGAAGTGGTCCGCACCGGCGGCGCCCCCGTGCGCGCGCTGTCGCTGACCACCGCGGTACGGCTCGACCCCGCCCGCGCCCAGCCGCCCCCCGCCGCACGCGAGGCGCTGCGGGAACTGTTCGGGCCGCCGCGGGAGTGGGCGCGCGCCATGCGCCCCCTGCCGTGGCTGCGGGCCACCGCCCAGGTGCCGGCGTTCGGCGACCGCGCCCTGGTCACCGTCGCGCTGCCCTGCGGGACGGAGGAGGAACTCGCCGTCACCAAGTACCTGCGCGCCGTCCGCGAGGGCGGCGTACCCCTGGACCTGCTGTTCAACGGCACCGTCTTCCACACCGCGCCCGGCGGCGGACTGCGGGCCACCGCGCTGCCCGCCACCGCCCAGGCCGCCCACGACATGCCGGCCGCCCTGTGGCACGACCTCGTCGCCCGCTACCACCAGGGCAGCCCGTGGCTGCGGGTGCCGCACGAGACCTGGCAACGACTCGACGCCTACCGGGTGCACCGCGTGCTGGGCAGCACCGGCGACGCCCTGCGTGACCTGCTCGACCGATCGGGAGCACCATGACCGCCACCGGCCCCGCCACCGACGTGGACACCATCGCCCGCACCTGCCTCTACGAGGGCTACCTGCTGTGGCCCTACCGGCGCACCGCGCTGAAGAACACCAGACGGTGGACGTTCGGCGGCGTCTTCCCCGGCGGCTGCGCGGCGGCCCTGGGCGAACGCGCCTCGGTGACGACCCGTCTGCTGGCCGAACCCGGCGACGGCCCCTGCGCGATCACCGTGCGGGTGCGCTTCCTCCAGGTCGTCGACCGCGTCGTGCACCGCGACACGCCCGACGGGCCCGAGCCGGTCGACGCGCTCACCGTCGACGGCGAACGCCACGTCAGCTGGCAGGAGGCCACCGAACGGGAGACCACGGTGACCCTGCGGCTCCCGGCCCGCTCCGCCGGCGCCGCCATCGACGTGCCGGCCGGATCGCGGACCGAGACGCTCACCGGCGCCGGCGGCCGGCCCGCCGGCACCGTGGTGCGCCGCTGGCGGCGGCTGTCCGGCACCGTCACCGTGCGCGCCGACGACACCGGCGGCGGCGCCCGCCGGCTGGAGGTGCGGGTGGCCAACACCACCGCCTGCCCGCCGCCCGACCCGGCGGACCGCCGCGCCCGGGACACCGCCGCCGCCTGGGCGTTCGCCTCCACACACGTCGTCCTGGACTGCGAGGGCGGCCGCCTCGTCTCCCGGACCGACCCGCCGACCGCGCTGGCCGCGGCGGCCGCCGACTGCGCGCAGGACGGACTGTGGCCGGTGCTGGCCGGCCCCGAGGGCCACGGGCAGACCTCGCGGACCGTGCTGGCCTCGCCCCTGACGCTCTACGACTTCCCGTCGATCGCCCCGGAGAGCCCCGGCGACCTGTTCGACGGCACCGAGATCGACCAGCTCCTCGTGCTGAGCGTGCTGAGCATGACCGAGGAGGAACAGGCCGAGGCCCGCGCCTGCGACCCGCGGGCCCGGGAGATCCTGGAGCGGTGCGCCGCACTGGACCTGTCCGGCATGACGGCCCTGCACGGCGCGATCCGTGAGTTCCGGCCCGCCCCGGCCGGCCGGGACGGCGACCGGTGAACGCCCCGCGCCCGGTCCCCGCCACGGTCACCGTCGACGGCGTCCCCGTCGGCCGGGGCAGCCGGGTGCGGCTGCGCCCCTCCCGCAGCGCCGACATCATGGACCTGGCCCTGACCGGCCGTGAGGCCGTGGTGGACGCGGTGCTGGAGGACTTCGAGGGGCAGCTGCACCTGGCCGTCCTGGTCCGCGACGACCCCGGCCGCGACCTGGGCGCCAGCGGCAAGATCGGCCACCGCTTCTACTTCACGCCCGAGGAGGTCGAGCCGGTCGGCCCCCCGCCGGACGGCCGCCCGGCCCGCCGGGTGCTGGTCGCCGGGATCGGCAACATGTTCCTCGCCGACGACGGCTACGGCCCCGAGGCGGTCACCGCCCTGCTGCGGCGGTGGGACCCGCCGCCCGGCGCCGACGTCGTGGACTTCGGCATCCGCGGCATGGACCTGGCCTACCGGCTCCTCGACGGCTACGACGCCGCGGTGCTGATCGACGCGGCCCCGCGCGGCGAGCCCCCCGGCACGCTCACCCTCCTCGAACCCCGGCTGCCGGAGGGCGACCAGCTGCCCGAGACGCACGCCATGGACCCGGTGCGGGTCCTGGCGCTCGCCCGCGGTCTCGGCGGGCCGGGGGCCGGGCTGCCGAGGGTGCTGGTGCTCGGCTGCGAGCCGCTGCTGCGGATGACCGGCGAGGAGCCCGACGTCGTCGTCGGCCTCAGCGACCCGGTGCGCGAGGCGGTGGAGCGCACGGTCCCGCTCGCCGCGTCGGTCGTGGAGGACCTGCTCGCCGGCCGGGAACCCGGCACCGGCGCGGCCGCCGCCCCCTGTCCCGCCCGACCCCCGACCCATCGGTGAAAGGAACGGTCCGGTGAAGAACGGAATCCTCGTCCCGGCCCTCGTCGTCCGCGCGACGCTCGGCGTCCTCGCGCTGGCCATGACGGCCGTGGCCGTCGCGGAACTCCCCGAGGCATGGCGGTACTACAAGATGAAGCGCATGTAGCGGCCCCCGGCCGGGGCGGGACGGCGGCGCCCCGGCTGCCGGGCCCCGTTGCGGCCGCATCACCCGGCCGCACCGCACCGCCCCCGCCCGCCGCCCGCACCGCGTCAGGCGAAGCCCCCGTTGCTCATCAGCAGCTGCCCGTTGATCCAGCCGCCGCGGTCCGAGCACAGGAACGCCACCAGGTCGGCGGTGTCGCGCGGGGTGCCCAGGCGGCCCAGCGGGGTCCGCCCGCGCAGGTCCTCGCGCAGGCCGTCGGACATCCAGCCGGTGTCCACCGGGCCGGGGTTGACCACGTTGGCGCTCACGCCCAGCCCGGACAGCTCCCGGGCGGCGGCCAGCACGATGCGGTCCAGCGCGCCCTTGCTCGCCCCGTACGGCAGGTTGCCGGCGGTGTGGTCGCTGGTGAGGGCCACGATCCGGCCGGATCCCGGCGGGCCGGTGAAGCGCCGGGCGAACTCCCGCACCAGCAGCCAGGTGGCCCGGGCGTTCACCGCGAAATGCCGGTCGAAACTGTCCACCGTGGTGTCCAGCAGCCCCGAGTCCACCGACTCGCAGTGGCACATCACCAGTGCCGTGACCGGTCCGGCCCCGGCCTGCGCGGCGTCGAAGATCCGCCCGGCGGCCGCCGGGTCCGCCAGGTCGGCGGCGACGCCCACGGACGCGGCCCCCCGGGCGGCCAGATCCCGCTCCACCTCCCGCGACGCGTCCGGCTCGGCGCCCCACGGCATCCGCTCGTCGTACGGCGTCCAGTGGGCGAACGCCACGTCCCAGCCCTGCGTGGCGAGTTCCCGCGCGACGCCCGCCCCGATGCCCACCGTGCGCCCCACCCCGGTGACCAGTGCCACCGGCCGTGCCGTCGCGCCGCCGCTCCCGTGTTCGTCCATGCGGGGCATGCTGCCGTGCCCCGGACGGGCCGGCCAGCAGGCGCGCTGAGGGGCCGGACCGGCCGTCCGAAACCGTGCGCCCGTTCGCGGGCTTCCCCACCGGGTGTCAATCCGGGCGTAAAATGGGTCGCTTGGGGCGGAACGGACGGGTGGGGGTGGTGGCCGTGCGGCATGTGGTGCGGGTGCTGGCGCGGGTGCGGGACGGACGGGTGCACGTCGCCTACCACCGGCGGCGCTACCACGAGGGGCCGTTCGTGCGCGGGGTCGGCAGAAGCAGCGTGCAGCGGCTGTACTGGGACGCCGGCGACACCGCCGGGGAGGCGGCCGGGGCGGTCACCGCCGCCGTGCTCGGGGCGCTCGCGGCGGGACCGCGGGCGGTGCTGTGGATCGTGCTGGAGCCGCCCGCCGTCGCCCTGGCGCGGCACCTGATCGCGACCGGTGACCTCACGGTGCTGCCCGCCGCGGTGCGCGCGGCGGCCGGCGAGGTGCTGCCCGGGCTCGGCCGCGCGGTCCTGGTCCCGGCGGACGGCGACGAACGCGGCGCGGTGCGGTTCGCCGCCCTGCGCGAGGCCCTGGAGCACCCGGAGGCGTTCACCGCCGACACCGAACTGCGGATCGTGACGGCGGCCGTCCGGCGCAGCGTGCTGGACCGGGCGGAGGAGTGCCCGGTCAGCGCGGTGGACCGGCCCGGCTGGGTCAGTGACTTCTCCCTCGCCCACGAACCCGGCTGGGGCGTCGCCGCCCTGGTACGCGCCGACGCCGCCGGCCGGCCGCTGGGCACCGCGGTGACCTGCCGCGTCCCGGCGCTCAACGCCACCGTCGGCGAGGTCCTCGGGGTGCTGCTCGCCCACGTCTTCGCCCGCTGGGAGGGCGAGGCGGCACCGGTGCTCTACACCGACTACCGCGCCGCCGCCCGCAGCCTGCGGCACTTCCGCCGCCCGCAGGACTCCCGTTACCTCCAACTGCGGCCGCTGCTGGATCACGTGACGGGCCGTGAGCTGGACGCGATGGACATCCGCTGGATCGAACGGGCCTCCTGCACCGCGCACGTCATGGCCGACACCCTGGCCCGCTGCCGGATCCGTGACGCCCCGCCCCGCAGCGACGACGTCCTGGTGATCGGCCTCGACGACGTGGTGCGCGCGCTGCGCCGCCGCACCCCGATCCACCGCACCGCGGCCGGCCCCGCGGCAGGGGCAGGGAGCCCGGCCGCCCGCCCGCCGCAGGGCTCCGGCAGCGCGCCGCGGACCGCCCACGCCCTTGCCCCGCAAGGCCCCCGGCGGCGCGAGTTGCCCCCGGCGGACCGCGTGGGATAGTGAACGGGAGGTCTTCGCCGACAGTCCGGCGGGCGCGCGGGCGCCGCAGCCGGGGCGGGGACCCGGCGGCGGCACACCGGCCGCCGTTCCCGTGCGGCACCGGAGACGGACCGACCGTCCCGGCGCCCGGGCGGACCGCCCGACCCGGCCGGCCGCCGTTCCCCCGACTCCGGGCCCCCGCGACCCGTGCCCGCTCCTCCCGGCGTCCGCCCCGCGCGGTCGCGCCGCCGCGCGCACGGGACCGCCCCCGCCGCGCCGCACGGGTTCGCCCCTGCCGCGGGCCGACGGGCCGGGACGAGCGAAAGGACACCGCATGAACAGGCTCGTGAGGACCGCCCTGACCCTCGGCGCGGCCGGCACGCTCGGCCTGAGCGCGCTCGGCACCGCGAACGCGGCGCCGACCGCCTCCGACGACGCCCAGGTGTCGGTCTTCCACGGCATTCCCGGCGTGACCGTCGACGTGTGGGCCAACGGCCGGCAACTGCTCTCCGACGTCAAGCCCGGCACCATCACCAGCCCGATGGACCTCAAGCAGGGCGACTACGACGTGCGGATCGTGCGGGCCGGCTCCTCGCAGTCCAGCACCCCGCTGGTCAGCCGGACGGTCGACGTCAAGAGCGGCTCCAACGACACGATCGTGGCCAACCTCAACACCAGCGGTGACCCGGCGATCAACACCTTCACCAACGACGTCTCACAAGTGCCGTCCGGCAAGGCGCGTCTGACGGTGCGTCATGTCGCGGCGGCGCCCGCGGTGGATGTGCGGCTGGGAGACCGGACGGTGTTCAAGGACCTGAAGAACCCCGAACAGGCCCGCGCCGAGGTCGACTCGGGCACCGTCAACACCCGGGTGCTGCTGACCGGCACCGACACCACGGTCGTCGGCCCGGTGAACCTGCCGCTGCCCAGCGGCAGCAACACCGTCGTCTACGCCTGGGGCAGCTCGAACGACCGGAACGTGGGCCTGGAGGTCCAGACGCTCGGCGGCTGACCCGCACGCGGTGGCCCGGTGCGCCCGGCGGACCCGTCCGCCGGGCGCACCGGGCCACCCCTACGCCAACACCACCCGCACACCCGCCGCGCGGATCGCCGCCACCGCCCCGGCCGGCGCCCCGGTGTCGGTCACCAGGCAGTCGACCTCCTCCAGCGGGCAGATGAGGGCGAAGGCCCGGGCGGCCAGCTTGCCGCTGTCGGCCACCACCACGACCATGCGGGCCCGCCGCGCCATCAGCTGGTTGATCCGGGCCTCCTCCTCGTCCAGCGCCCGCGCGCCCTGCTCGGGGCCGAACGCGTCGACGCCGAGGAACGCCAGGTCCAGGTCGATCCGGGCGAGCGTGTCGTGGGCCAGCGCGCCGGTGAGTTCGAAGGACTGCGCACGGGCCACCCCACCGGTCATCACCACCTTGACGTGCCGGCGCACCGTCAGCTCGGCCGCGATGTTGATGGCGTTGGTGACCACGGTGATCCGCCCGGGCCCGCCGTCGGCGCCGGGCAGGTCGCGTTCGGCCAGTGCGCGGGCGGTCTCGGTGGTCGTGGTGCCGCCGTTCATCCCGACGACGCAGCCGGCCGGCACGAGGGCGGCCGCCGCCCGGCCGACGCGGGTCTTCCGCGATCCCCGGCGGGCGCTGCGGTAGCGGACCGGCAGGTCGTAGTTGACGGTGGTGGCCACCGCCCCGCCCCGGGTGCGGTTGACCAGTTGCTGCTCGTGCAGGTGGTTGAGGTCGCGGCGCACCGTGGAGGGCGAGACCCCGAACCGCCGTGCCAGCGCCCCGACATCGACGTGCCCCTCGGTGGCCATCACGTCCAGCAGGGCGTTCAGACGGGCGTACCGGTTCACCTGACCCCTCCCCGTGGCGTTGCCGAACCGTAGCACGAGTGCTCACAGATGCTCACTGGCTTCCTTGAGCAGGCACTTGCGAGCGCCTACGCTTCCGGTGGGGCGCCGGTCCGGGCCCCGCCGCTGAACCGCCCGAGACCCTCCGGCGACCCCGCCGGCCCCCGGCGGTCACCGGCCACCCGCACCCTCCGCGGCGACGACCCGCGGTGACGAGGAGTCACGATGTCCTTCAACGGCGAGGAGATCGCCCGCCAGCCCCGGTCCTGGCGCACGGCCGCAGCCGTGGCCGCCAGGCCCGACACCGGGCTGCCCGCTCCCGGCGAACGCGTCGCGGTGGTCGGCTGCGGCACGTCCTGGTTCATGGCCGAGGCGTACGCCGGCCTGCGTGAGAGCGCGGGCCTGGGCGTCACCGACGCCTTCGCCGCCTCGGAGTTCCCGCACGAGCGGGCCTACGACCGGATCGTGGCCATCACCCGGTCCGGTACCACCACCGAGGTCCTCGGCCTGCTCGACCGCCGGCGCGGCCGCACCCCCACCACCGTGCTCACCGGCGACACCGCCACCCCCGTCGTGGACGCCGCCGACCGGGTGGTCGACCTGACGTTCGCCGACGAGCGGTCGGTGGTGCAGACCGTGTTCGCCACCACCGCGCTGACCGTGCTGCGCGCCTCCCTCGGCGAGGACGTCGCCCCGCTGGCCGACGCCGCCGAGGCGGTGCTCGCCGAAGCGCTCGACGAACGCTGCCTGACCGCGGGGCAGTTCACCTTCCTCGGCCGCGGCTGGGCGCACGGGGTGGCGCGCGAGGCGGGGCTGAAGATGCGGGAGGCCGCGCAGCTGTGGACCGAGTCCTACCCCAGCATGGAGTACCGCCACGGCCCCATCAGCATCGCCGCCCCCGGCCGCGTCGTCTGGCACTTCGGGCCCGACGCCGCCGGCCTGCGCGCCGACGTCGTGCCCACCGGGGCGCTCTTCGTCGACCACCCCGAGGACCCGCAGGTCGACCTGGTCCGCGCCCAGCGGCTGGCCGGCGCCGTCGCGGCGGCACGCGGCCTGGACGTGGACCACCCGCGCGCCCTGACCCGTTCCGTCGTCCTGCCCGCCGCGAGCCCCGCCGCGAGCCCCGGCGCCTGAACCGGCGCCTGAACCGGCGCCTGAACCGGACCGGCCGCCGCGGCCGGCACCCGCACCGCCGTATCCCGCCCGCCGCCGCGGGCACCGTCACGGACCCCGTCCGCCGTTCACGCCAGGAGCAGCGCACCGTGCTGACCACCACCGCCGACCTCGTCCTCGCCGCCCGGGCCACCGGCACCGGCGTCGCCGCGTTCAACGTCATCACCCTGGAGCACGTCGAGGCGGTGGCGGCCGCGGCCGGGGCCACCGGGCTGCCGGCGGTGGTGCAGATCAGCCACAACGCGGTGCGCTACCACGGTGGGGCGGTCATGCCGCTGGCCGCCGCGGTCGTCGCCGTCGCCGAGGAGAGCCCGGCGCGGCTGTCGCTGCACCTGGACCACGTCGAGGACACCGCGCTGCTGCGGGAGACCGCGCGCTGCGGGGCGAGTTCGGTCATGTTCGACGCCTCGGCGCTGCCCGACGACCGCAACCTCGCCGCCACCCGGGCCGCCGCGGACTGGGCGCACGAACACGGCCTGTACGTGGAGGCGGAACTGGGCGAGATCGGCGGCAAGGGCGGCCCGCACACCCCGGGCACCCGCACCGATCCCGCCCAGGCCGCCGCCTTCGCCGGGGCCACCCGGGTGGACGCACTGGCCGTCGCGGTCGGCAGCAGCCACGCCATGCTGGACCGCACCGCCCGCCTCGACCTCGAACTCATCGGCAGGCTGCGCGAGTCGGTGCCGGTGCCGCTGGTGCTGCACGGCTCCTCCGGGGTGCCGCACGACCACCTGGCGGAGGCCGTCGCGCACGGCATGACGAAGATCAACATCGGCACCCTGCTGAACATCGCGTTCACCGCCCCGGTGCGCGCCGCCCTCGCCGCCGATCCCGCCCTCGTCGACCCGCGCCGCTACCTCGCACCCGCCCGCGCCGCGGCCACCGAGGCCGCCGCCGGCGCCCTGCTCGCCGTCGCCGGCCGCCGCCCCGCACCGCAAGGGTGATCCACCGCGGCCGAAATCACCCCTCGGACAGGTGAGTTGACGCACGTCGTCGCCGCCTGACAGCACGTCAGCGACTAGGCTTGACCGACGTGGGAGACCTGACGATCCGCATCGCCACCGCCGCCGACCGCAGCACCGTCGCGGCCATCCTCAGCGCCTCCCGGGGCGGCACCACCGTGGTCGTCCACGGAACGGTCATGAACGCGGCGGAACTGCCCGCGCTGCTGGCCGAACGTGACGGCACACCCCTGGGACTGCTCACCTACCGCACCGGGACGCACGGCCTGGAGGTCGTCACCCTCGACACCGTCGAACGGCGCTCCGGCACCGGCAGCGCCCTGCTGGCCGCGGCCACCGAGACCGCCCGCGGCGCCGGCGCCCGGCGGATGTGGCTGGTGACCACCAACGACAACCTGGACGCGCTGCGTTTCTACCAGCGGCGCGGCCTGCGCATCACCCACGTCGCCCCGGGCGCCGCCGACGCCGCCCGCGCGGTCAAGCCGTCCATCCCGACGGTCGGCGGCCACGGCATCCCCGTCCACGACGAACTCACCCTGGAACTAGCCCTCTGACCCCACGCGCCGGGCAACGCCCGCCCCGCACACCGGCGTTCACCCGCCCGGCCCGCACCGGCCGGACGCGGCGGCGTGGCCGGGGCCGTCAGCGGTGGCGTGGCGGGACCGAGCGGCGGCGTGGCGCGGATCGCGTGCGGCCACCCCGTGCGCCGGATCCGGCGGACCCCGGCGCCCACCACCCCGGGCCCTGCGGCGCCCGGCCGCTCCGGACCGCGCGCCCGTGCGGCAACCCCCGTGCGGCTGAGCGGAGTTCACCATCCGGGCCGGCTTTGAAAACCGGAGGCGACGCGGCGTACGGTCACCTACCGTGATCCGGCCCGGCACGGGCAGGCCCGTCCTGTCCGCGGGCCCCGGCCCACCGGCCGCGGCGCGGGGAACCGGAGCGTCCGGCCGGTCCGGGACGGTGGACGAGGAGGAGGGGCAGCATGCGGGAGACCGCCTTCGGCACCGGGGACGCCCCGGGCGGGGACGGCTTCGGGTACTGGAGCGACCTGATGCGGCGCGGCTTCGCCCCCATGCGCACCTTCACCGACGACCCGGACACCTTCGTCGCCCGGCAGCGGCTGCTGGAACTCGGCGACGTGCAGGTCTGGCAGGTCGACGCCGGCCCGTCGGGCATGGAACGCGACGGCCGGCTGGTGCGCGTGTCGGACCCGGAGACCGCCTGCGTCTACGTCACCCGGCGCGGCCGCATGATCGCCGAGACCGCCGGCCGCACCGCCGACTGCGGCCCCGGCGACCTGTACCTGCACGACACCACACACCCCAGCCGCCTGCGCCTGATCGCCCCGTCCGGCGGCGGCCCGTTCCAGGCGCTCGCCCTGATGGTCCCCCGGTCGGCCCTGCCGCTGGCCGGCGCCGCCGTGGACCGCGCCGTCGGACTGCGCGCCCCGGCCGACGACGGGGTCGCGGTGCTGCTCGCCGGGTTCCTCAGCGGCCTGCTCGACGAGGGCACCGCCGGTGCCCTGCGCCCCGACGACGGCCCCCGGCTCGGCGCCGTCGCCCGCGACCTGGTGGCCGCCATGGTCGCCCGCAGCCTCGACGGCCTCGGGCAGCAGCCGCCCGCCGAGAGCCGGGAGCGGGTACTGGCCGTCCGCGTCAGGGAGTTCGTGCTGCACAACCTCGCCGACCCCGATCTGGACCCGGCCGCCGTCGCCGCCGCCCACCAGGTCTCCGTCAGCCACCTCTACCGGATCTTCCGCTGCGACGGCATGACGCTCGCCCGGTGGATCCGCCACCAGCGCCTGGAACGTGCCCGCCGCGACCTCGCCGACCCCGCGCTGCGCGGACTGCCGGTGCACGTCCTCGCCACCCGCTGGGGTTTCCGGCACGCCTCCGACTTCACCCGGGCCTTCCGCGCCGCCTACGGCCTGCCGCCCAGGGACCACCGCGCCCGGGCCCTCCTCGACGGCCCGCCCGCGCCGGTGACCGGGCCGGCGGACACCGGCGGCGGCCCGCCGTGACGCCACCGGGCGCCCGCCCGGTGGCCGCGGCGGCCCGGCTCACTCGTACTCGCGCCGCCCCCGCGCGTCAGGCAGGCGTCGCTGACGACGGCCCCTCGAACAGCCGGGGCACCAGCGGCACCGGGTCCAGCCAGCGCACCCGGCCGTCCGCCTCGCCGCACACGTCGAACGCCGCGTGGCCGGGAACGCCCGAGCGGGCGCTCACCCCGTCGGCGAGGTCCTGCACGCCCTGGCCGTACACCTCGCCGGAGATCCCGACCCGCGTCGCGCCCAGCCGTTCGGCCACTCCCGACGCGGCCCCGTCGAGCCGCAGGGAGCGCACCGCCCGCCAGTACAGGTTGCCGTCGCTCTCCTTCAGCGCCAGCCGCTGACCGCCCAGCCCCTTGGACGGTGACGTGGGCGGTGCCCCCGTCGGCGACCCAGGTCAGGCAGCAGGCGGCTCCAGGGAAATTCCCGGTCACCGCGACCGGGTCGCCCGGCGCGAAGCTGCCCGGCACCCGCTTGAGGTTCTCGATGCCGGCCCACGGCCCGGCCGGCTTCCCGGTCAGCCCCAGCTCGTCGACCAACGCGGCGGGCGGCACGGCCTGCTCGGGGACGTAGAGGGCGAACTCACCACTGAGGTAGGCCCCCTTGGCCACTACGGCCTGGTACAGGCCGACCTGTGCCAGCTCCGGCGCCTCCGCGTCCGGATGCGCGAACGCCGTCAGCCGCTCGGCCGTGACCCGCGGCGTCGACATGGGTGCTTCCCCCTTCGCCCTCTTCCTCGCCACGCCCCGTCCCGGAGGGCGGCACCCACGACTGTGGCGGGCGCGCGGCCCGGCGGCCAGCGGTCTTCCGGCGCGAGGGCCGGCGGTCCCGCGGCACGCGCCGCGTTGACGTCCCCCCGCCCGGTACCTACGCTCGCCGGGAACGCGACGGCGGACGGAGAGCGGTGACGGACGAGTACGGCGCACCGGCCGGCGGCGGCGCCGGCGTTCCCGGAGCGGTCGCCGCCCTCGGGCCGTTCTTCGCCTTCGCGGTGCACGACGCGGACGCGCCCCCGGCCGGGGCGTGGCGCCCGGTGACCGGACCCGGGGGGCGACTGCCCCTCCTGGACGAGCGGTTGGCCGCCGTCGCGGAACGCCTCGCCCACGGCGCGGGCGGACCGGTGCCCGTGCGGGTGGCCGCCTCCGTCGCGCACCTCGGCCTTGCGGCCCGGCTCGTCTCCCCGCTGCTCGCGCTGACCGCCCTGCACGGGACGCCGCCCCGGCTGGCTTTGGCGGACCTGCGCCGGCAGCCGGGGCCGGACGGTCTCTTCCCGCTGTCGCTGCCCGACCGGGTGCTGGCGCCGCCGGCCCCCGCGGCCGCCCCGGGAGCGGTCCTGGACGGTCCGCTGCGCGAACTGCTGGAGCACACCGTGCTCCGGCCGGTCTCCCGCCGCATCCTGTGGGGCAACACCGCCTCCGCGATCAACGGCGCCTCGGCCGCCGCCGCGCACAGCCGCTCCCCGCTCGCCCCGGGTGTCCGCCGGGCCGCCGCCGTGCTCCTGGCCCACCCGCTCCTCGCCGGCTCCCACACCGCCGGCCCCCGCTTCCGCCGCACCACCTGCTGCCTCATCTACCGCGCCGCCGGCCCCGCCCCGCTCCCCCCGGCGCTGTGCGGGGACTGCGTGCTGGCGCGGTAGGAGCGGCGGCGCGCGCCCTCAGCCGGCCGATCCGGCGGTGTGCCGGGCCAGTTCGACGGCCAGGCGCCGCATCACGGTCGTGTTGGCCCGCCGCATCACGGCGCGGACCGCCGGGGCCAGCAGGCGGTCGGCGAGCGGGGCGCGCACCCAGGCGTAGGTGAACGAGATCCGGCTCCCGCCGTCCGGCAGCGGCTCGATGCCGTACGTGCCGTGCGCCCGCCGCCGCCCGTTCGCGCTGACGTTCCGCTCCACGATGCGCCGCGGCGGCAGCGCCTCGACGACCTCGATGACGACCTCGGTCCGCGCGCCGCCCAGCCGCGCGGTGACCGTGGCGCGGGAGCCGACGCCACGCTCCGGGCCGCCCAGGCGCCAGCCGGTCAGGTAATGGTCGGTGAAGCGTTCGTGCAGGGCCAGGACGTCGAGGAACGCGTAGACCTGATCGGGTGACTGCGGCACGTCGGCCGCCACGGTGACAGACCTCATGTACCAGACGGTACACCGCTGATGTACCGATCGGTACACTCGCGTCGTGACGAAGACGAACACCCCGGCGGACGGGCCCGCGCGGGACGGGGACGGCGGCCGCCGCGCCCGGCTGCTGGACGCGGCCGCCGACCACGTCGCCGAGCACGGCATCGCGGACCTGAGCCTGCGTGCCCTGGCCACGGCGCTCGGCACCAGCCACCGCATGCTGATCCACTATTTCGGCAGCAGGGAGAAGCTGTTCGCCGAGATCGTCCGCACCTGCGAGCGGCGCCAGCGCGAACAGCTCGCCCGGCTCCGCGCGGACCCCGGGCTCTCGCCGGCCGACGCCGCCCGGCAGCTGTGGCGGCAGCTGACGCACCCCCGGATGGCCGGCCAGGAACGGCTGTTCTTCGAGATCTACGGCCGGGCCGTGCAGGGCCGCCCCGAGGCCGCTCCGGTCCTGGAGGGGCTGGTCACGGACTGGCTGGACCCGCTCGTGGCGGCCGAGACCGCCTCCGGCGCCGACCCCGCCACCGCCGCGGCCCGCGCCCGGCTGGGCCTCGCCGTCGTCCGCGGCCTCCTGCTGGACCTGCTGGCCACCGGCGACCACGCCGGCGTCGACGCGGCGATGGAGCAGTTCCTGGCGCTGCACGACGCGCCGGGACGGGCGGGGGAGTAGGCGGGCGGGGTGGCGGGTTCGGCCGGGTGCCGGGGGAGCGCGTGGCGGGCGCGTCCGTCGCCCCCGTCGCCCCCGTCGCCCCCCGTCGTTCGCTCCGGGAGGCCAACCCGCGGCAACGTCGAGCCGTAACGGGACCGGGGCCGCGCCGCTGCGGGGCCGGGGACGCGGGGCGCCTCAACTCCCGCCCCCCGCACCCCCGTTCTTACGGCGGTGTGCCGCCACCCGCTCCCGGGTCGCGCACCGGCGGGAGCAGTACCGCTGGTCGGGGCCGCCGGCCAGGGTGACGAAGACATTGCCGCACGGCGGTGACGCGCAGACGCCGCCCGGCGGGCGCTGGCGGTCCCAGAGCAGGACCGTCAGCGCGAGGCACGAGGACGTCATCAGCCACACCTCCCACGGCGCGTCGTCGCCGGGATCGATGTGCGGGTGCCAGGGCAGGGCGCCGTCGTGGGAGGTCAGGCGGAGCGGGCCGGCGTGCTCGCGCAGCAGGTCGTTGAGCACGGCGACGGCACCCGCCGTGGAGCCGGTGGCGAAGACCTCGCGCAGCAGCAGCGCCGCCTCCCGCATCCGGAGCGCGTCGCGCGGCCCGAGCCGCAGCGGTTCCGGCTCCCCGTAACGGCGCAGCACGGCCAGCACCGCGTCCGGGTCCGGCCGCTCCCCGGTCAGGACGTTGATCAGATCAGCCGTCCGGCGGGCGTTCTCCGTCAGGGAGAACCGACCCGGGCCGTCCGGTGGCACAGGCGTCGTCGGCACCCCACGAGCGTAACGCTCATTGCCCAGAATTGCGTTACGCCCGTACGGTCGCGCCCATGGCACGGCGATACGGACTGGGGCCGCACCTGGCGGCGAGCACCGCGGCGCGCACCGGGGAGGAGATGTCCGGGCCCGCGCTGCTGCTGGCCGGGATGGCGGTGGCCGGTTCGGTGACGGCCGCCTCCGCGACGCTCGCAGCCCTGACCGCCACCGCGGCGGTCGGCGGGCCACTGCTCGGCGCACTGCTGGACCGCGCCGCCCGCCCCGGGCGTCTGCTGGCCGGGGCGCTCACCGGGTACGCCGCCGGACTGGTCCTCGTCGTGTGCGGGCTGGGTCGGGTGCCGCTGCCGGCCGTCCTGCTGACCGCCGCGGCCACCGGGGTGCTGGGTCCCGCGCTGTCCGGCGGCTGGACCTCGCAGGTCGGCCGCCTCGTGCCGGCCGGCCGCCTCGCGCGGGCGAACGCGCTGGACGCGATGACGTTCGGCGCGTCCGCGATGGCCGGCCCCGCGCTCGCCGGGTGCGTGGCGGCGGTGGCCGGACCGGTCGCCGCGGTGGCGGCCGCGGCGGCCCTGGTGGCGCTCGCCGCGCCGGCCGCCCGGCGGCTGCCGGCCCGCGTCCCGTCGCACGCTCCCGCCGCCCGGCCTTCCCTCGCCGCCGACCTGCGGGCCGGCGCCCGCTGCCTGGCGGAACGCCCCGCGCTGGCCGCGGCCACCGCCGTCTCGGCGCTGTCCTGTGCGGGGGAGGCGCTGCTCGTGACCTGCGCGCCGCTCGCCGGGCGGCAGGTGCTGGGCGGTGCCGACCGCGGCGCCCTGCTGCTGTCCGCCGCCGCGCTCGCCTCCCTGACGGCGAGCGGTGTGCTGGCCCGCGCGCCCCGTCCGCCCGCCCCGGACACCGTGCTGCGGCTCGGCGCGCTGGCCCAGGCGGCCGGGACCCTGCTGGCGGCCACCTGCCGCCCGGTGCCACTGGTCGCCGGCGCGCTGCTGTGCGGCGCGGGAACGGGACCACAGCTGACGGCGCTGTTCGCCGTCCGGCACCGCGAGGCCCCGGACCACCTGCGCGCGCAGGTCTTCACCACCGGTGCCAGCCTCAAGATCACCGCCTTCTCCTGCGCGGCCGCCCTCGCCGGCCCCCTGGCGGAACGCTCCCTGCCGGCGGCGCTGGCCGTGGCGGCGGCCCTGCACACCGCGGGCGCGGCGCGGTTCGTCCTGCGGTGGGCCGGCGCGGTCCGCGGGCGGGGTGTCGGCTGACGCCGGGGGACGGGGGCTGCGGCGGGGGGCGTGCCGTGGGGCCGGCGTCAGTGGCGCGCACCGCCCAACTCCCATGGCCGCAAGGCCCGTTGCGCCTTCCGGTGGACGAGGAATCGCCTTCCGTCGTCCGAGCGGTTGTGCGAAGGTGGGACGGATCGCACATCCCTGACACAACGCGGGGGAGTGGTATGCGCGTCAGGATCGAGTGGAGCGGGCGGCACGGCGACGACGAACTGCGGTCGCTGTACCGGTGGTTGCGCGATGACCGGGAGCTGCGGGCGACCACCCGCGTCACCGACGCCGGGGACGGCGGCGGCACGGACACCATGGGCGGCGGCATCGACGCCGTCGAGGCGCTGATCTCCGTCGCCGCCGGCGTCGGGCAGTTCGCCGTCGCCTGCGCCGCGTGGCGGGACGCCCGCCGGCCGGCCGGTACCGTCACCGTCGTCGTCACCGGCGCCGACGCGCAGGCCGCCGACGCCGTCCGCCGGGCCCTCGGGCTGGAACCCCCGGGCGAGGACGGCACGGCGGACGACTCCCGTACCGGGGAAGGCGAGTGACGTGCCCGGCGAGGGCGACCAGCGGCTGCGGGCCATCGACCCGGCCCGTTCGGCCTGCGTCCTGATCGGCGTCCACGACTACACCGACCTCCACAAGCTGCCCGGCGTCGCCCGCAACCTCGAAGCGCTCCAGGAGGTCCTCACCGACCGGTGCGTCTGGGGCCTGCCCCGGGACCGGCTGCGCGTGGTGACCAACCCCCGCACCTCCCGCGAGATCACCCGCAATGTCGAGGAGATGGCCCAGCGCGCCCAGGACGCCCTGATCGTCTACTACTCGGGACACGGCCTGATCGACCCCGACGAGAACGAGCTCTACCTCGGCCTGCCCGACTCCGAGAAGGGCGTCGCCGACACCTCCGCCCGCTTCCGCTCGGTGCGCCGCGCGATGCGGGACTGCGACGCCGCCTGCCGCGCCGTCATCCTCGACTGCTGCTACAGCGGCCGGGCGCTCGACGAGATGGGCGAGGGCGGTCTCGACCTCACCCTCGGCACCGAACCGGCCGAGGGCGCCTACTACATGACGTCCACCGCGCGCGACCGCCGCGGGCTGGCCGCCGGGCGCGACCGCTGCACCGTCTTCACCGGCGCCCTCGTCGACGTGCTGCGCGAAGGACTGCCCGACGGCCGGGACATGCTGTCGCTCTCCGACTGCTTCGACGCCGTCCGTGCCCGGGTGCGCGCCGCCGACGGGCCGGAGCCCCAGCAGCAGGACGGCAACGGTGTCGGACGCCGGCCGTTCGTGCGCAACGCCGCCCGCGGCGGGCCGCCCGCCGCACCGCCGGAGGACCCGCACCGCCGCGCCGTGCGCCGCGCCCTGGTGGCCGGCGCGGTCGCCGTGGCGTTCGCGGCCGGCGCCGGCGTCCCCCCGGGCACCCACTGGCTGCGCGACCACGTCTTCACCACCCCGCCGGGCGGCGCCTGTTCGCCCGACGCCACGCTCCTGAGCGTCTCCGACGCGCTCAACGGGGCGTCCCCCGACGACGAGCCGGACGACGGCCTGTCGGCTCTCGCGCTCACCGGCCCCGACACCGCCGTCGGCCTGACGGACAACGAACCCGGCTACCTCTTCCCCATCACCCTGCGCGGCGCCGGCGCCCCGGCGGACTCCCTCGCACCGCGCATCACCACCCCCGTCACCCTGCGGCACACCGGCCACCAGCAGTTCGACGGCGAGGGCCTGGTCCTGGAGAAGGGCGGCAGAACCGTCCTGATCAGCTCCGAGATCGGGCCCGTCATCCGCCGGTTCAGCCTCACCACCGGACGCGAGGTCGGGGACCCGCTGCCGGTCCCCAAGTCGTTCCGCACGGTCGCCGACGGCGGTCAGGCACAGAACGGCCGCACCCTGGAGTCGCTGGCCCTCTCCCCGGACGGCCGGTACCTCTACGCCGGGATGGAGGGCCCCCTCGGCACCGACGGCGACGCCCGGGGCCAGTACCGGCTGCGCATCCAGCGCTACCACGGCACGCCCGGCGGCACCTACACCCCCGACCGGCAGTACGCCTTCGCGGCCGACGCCGGCCTGTACCTGTCGGAGCTGGCCGTCTCCGGCACCGACCAGCTCCTCGCACTGGAACGCAACTACATCCAGGGCGCGGGCAACGCCGTCCACGTCGCGGTGCTGTCCCTGTCGACCAGCACCGCCCAGGACGTCAGCAGGGTCACCTCGCTCTACAAGCAGCCCGCCGACATCCTCGTCGGCAACGACCCGCTGTTCGACCTCGCGCACTGCCCGGCCGGCAGCCCCGGCAAGGTCACGGCGCGGCAGACGCAGAGCAACCCGCTGCTGGACAACGTCGAAGGCATGGCCCTCGGCCCGGTCGCCACCACCGGCCCGCACCGTGGCTGGCGCACCCTCTACCTCGTCTCCGACAACAACCAGAGCGAGCAGCAGGTCACCCGCCTCTACGAATTCCGCGTCCGCGTCCCGGCCACCTGACGCAAGCCGCCTCCACGGTGTGCTCCGGTGCGACGACGTGTGCGTTCCGCCTAGGATCACCGTCCGGAGGTGGTGCGCCGTGTCCGGTGACCAGGAAGAACTGTTCGCGTCGGTGGACGCCCTGCTGGAGCGGGTCGCGGTCCGCGACGACCTGCCCGAGCCCGCCGAGCGGCGCCGGCTGCGCGAGGTGTCGGGCCTCAGCCAGGACCAGGTCGCCGGCGCCCTCGGCGTCCGCCGCGAAACCGTGACCGCGTGGGAGACCGGCCGCACCGGCCCCCGCCCCCCGAAACGCGCCGCCTACGCCCGCCTGCTGGAAGGACTGGCCGAACGCCACCCGGCCCCGGCGGCCGGCGCGGCGGAGGCGGCCGGCACGGCGGAGGCGGCCGGCGCGGTTGAGGCGGCGCGGGCGGCCGATGCCGTGCACGCGGACGGGGGGCCGGCGGACGGTACGGCCCCGTCGCCGCAGGAACCGCCGCGGGCCCCGGAACCGACGGAGCCGCCCGCACCCCCGGACCCCCACCCGCCGGCCGCCGCGCCCCGGGCCGTCGCCGCCGCCCACCGCACGCCCCCGCACGCCCCGGTGACGTCCCCCGGCCTCAACGGCCCGGCGTCGGACGGGAGCCGGGCCCGCACCCCGCACGGTGACGCCCGACCGCCCGCCGAAGGTGCCGCACGCCGCTCCCGCGCCACCCGGGACGCCTCGCCCCAACCAGGCGGCGGACACGGGCCGTTGGGCGTTCTCGACGGTGACGGGAGTCTGTACTGCGCCGGTGGGCTCGTTCTGGACTGCCCCGCGCGGGACGTCCCCGCGCTCGCGGAGTGGGTGCTGGCCGAGTCGGGGCTGGGGGCGCCGCGGCTGCACCGGTTCGGGAAGGACGGGGATCCGCTGGTCGTGCTCACCGCGTCCGCCACCGCACTGCTGGGCCTGCCGCCCGAACTGGCCGACCGCCGCGCGCTGCGGCTGCCCGACGACCACCCCGTCGTGCGGGACGTCACCCGGGCCAAATGGCGGCTGACAAGGCGGGGCTTCGGGCCCTGGCCGCGCGTCTACCGCCCGGCGCGTGCCGGGCAGCGGCAGTGCGTCCAGTTCGCGGTGCTGCCGTGGGGCGCGCTCGACGCCCGTTCGTGGGGCGACACCGAACGGCGCCCGGCACCCGAGATCGCCGGCATCCTCGGCACGTACGCCGAACGCGTCATCACCCCCCGTGGCTCCACCGCCGTGTGCGGTCTGGAGCTGATGACCGCGCTGCGCCCGCCGACCCGGCCGGAACGCGACCCCGGCACCGGCGAGTGGCGCCCCGGCCCGGTCCCCGGATCGCTGACCGCCGCCGTCGACCCCGCCCCGCCCGAGGCGCCGTCCGAACACCCGGTCGCCGCCGCCCTGTTCGCCCGCGGCCACCGGCGCGGCCCCGCCGACATGCTCGACGAGGAGGCCCACGACTGGATCCGCGACCCCCAACTCCTCACCGACGCCGAGTGCGCCCGCTCCCACGCCGTCGGCATCGACGTCAACACCGCCTTCCTCGCGGCGGCGAACCGTCTCGACGTCGGCCTCGGCGCCGCGCGACACGTCCTCGCCCCGCGCTTCGACCCCCGCACGCCCGGCAGTTGGTTCGTCGACCTGTCCGGCATCGAGCTGGACCCGCGCCTGCCCGGCCCGTTCACCCCGCACGGCGGGCGTCCCGAGGGGCCCGCCTGGTACGCCACGCCCACCGTCGCCTACGCGTGGGAACTCATCGAGGCCCACCGTCTGCCGGTCCGCCCGGAGATCCTCCAGGCGTGGCTGCGGCCCGAGCACGGTGGCTACCTCGACCCCTGGTACCAGCGGCTGTCGGAGGCGTACAAGGCCACCATGGCCGACCTCGGCGTGCTGCCCGGCACGGACGAGGCGGCCTACCTCGCCGCGATGGAACGTCACCGCGACCGTGACCCGGCCGCCGCCGCGGTCCTGGCCGCCGTCAAGTCCACCGTCAAGGGCGGCATCGGCAAGCTGCGGGAACGCCCGCAGGGCGCGGCCCACCGGCACGGCCAGCCGTGGCCCGCGCTGGAGAGGCCCACCTGGCGACCGGACATCCGCGCCGCCGTCGTCGCCACCGCCCGCGTCAACATGCACCGCAAGATCCTGCGCACCGCCCTCGCCACCCAGACCGCCCCCGCCCCCGCAGGCTCCCTCGTCCTCGGCGCCGACGCCCTGCTGCCCGTGGCCGTCCTGTCCGACTGCGCCGTCTACCTCTCCGACGGCCCCTCGCCCCTCGATGTCCTGCCCCGCACCCCCGACGGCCGCCCCGCCCCCGGCACGTTCCGCCTCGGCGTCAGCCCCGGCATGGTCAAGCACGAGGGCACCCGCCCCCTGCTCTGGGCGGTCCAGCTCCTCGACGAGGGCCACAACCCGGCCCGGCACATCAAGGACGACGCGGTGTAGGTACTCAGAATCCGCGTCATGTTCTCGCGAGCGATGACCTCTGAATAGCACTTATGACGCGATGCTGAGATGCCCAGCTCGGAATGATCACCCTTTCGAGTGATCGAAAGCGCGTGTGACCGTTCGTACTCCAGTGCCCGTGCAACTGTCCTGCGATCAAGGTCAGTTACACGGGCACTGGGGGCGGATGGTGGATGTAGAGGTGTGTGTCCGGCTTGCCGAGGACGAGGTCCGCGAGGGCCTCTCCTGGGAGACGGCGCCGGTGGAGATGCTGTACGCGGCCGAGCCGTGGCGGACGTTCCGCTGGTACATGGGGCAGAAGCACTACTCGGGCTCGTACTGGTCGTGCACGCAGTCGGATCACGTGATCTACGAGTCGCGGCTGGAGCTGGCACGGCTGCTCTACGCCGACTTCGACCGGGACGTGGCCGGGATCGTGGCCCAGCCCTTCTTGCTGAGGGCCGAGGTGGACGGGGCGCTGCGCCGACACATCCCGGACTACCTGCTGGCCACCGGCGAGGGCCCGCTGGTGGTGGACGTCAAGCCGCGGCACCGGGTGGCCAGGCCGGAGCACGCGTTCACGTTTGCTTGGACGCGGGAGGCGGTGGAGGCGAGGGGCTGATGCTACGAGGTGTGGAGCGAGCCGCCGGATGCCGAGCTGGCCAACGTCCGCTTCCTCGCGGGCTACCGCCGCGACTGGCTGTTCGAGCCAGACCTGCTCGAGGAGGAAGACGACGAGGCGGTGGACGAGGAGCCACCGCCGGATCGGCCCTTGGACCCGGCGATCCTGGACGAGGTACGCGACCGGGTCGCGGACGGGGAGACGCTGGGGGAGGCGTTCGCCTGCCTGCCGGAACGTCCGGTGCCGCTGGTGCGCGCCGCGGTGTTGCATCTGCTGTGGAAACAGCAGTGGTTGACCGACCTGAGCGTTCCGCTCAGTGCCCGCAGCGTGCTGAGGAGCGCGTCGTGAACCGGGCGGCGGTGCGCGTGGGAGTGGGGACCCGTTTCTCCTACGACGGCGAGCTTGTCGAGGTGGTGGAGCTCGCCGGTACGCAGGCCGGCGGCGAGGTGGTCCTCAAGGACGGGCGGGGCCGGCTGCTGCGGCTGGCCGTCAAGGAACTGCTGCTCTCGGACCGTGCTCGGACCATTCCGGACGGGCCCGGACCGGCCTCCGACGACCCGCAGGACGTGGCCGCGGTGGTGCTGGACCAGCTGGATACCGCTGGGGGATGCGTGATCAGCGACAGTACGTGGACGCCGGGAGACACCCACCGCTTGGACGCGTTGACGCTGTCCCGCAAGGAGGGCTGGTCGGCGTTCGCGGAAGCCGGGGTGCGTGTCCAGCCCGAACTGCTTCCGCGCAGCGAATACTTGGCGCTGGGTGAGCGGGCGCGGGCCGAGTACGACCAGGCCCGACGGCTCTGGCATGCCAACCTCGGGCCCTTGCGCACCCCGCAACTGGCCGAGCTGCAAGAGGACTTGTGGGACATCCTTGACAGCAACCTCCAGGACGGCGACAAGGCCAAGGGTGCCGTCGCGGTGGACGCTTTTCCCGGGCTGGGCAAGACCACCGCGGTGCTGTCCTTCGCGCGGGCGTTCCACCGCCGTGAGATCGCCGAGGGGAGCACGCTCACCGCCGGCGGGCACGAACGGCTCCCCGTCTGCCGGGTGGGCCTGACCGGCAACACCGGGATGAAGGACTTCAACCGGGCGATGCTGGAGTTCTTCGGCCACCCCGGCCGCACCACCGGCACCACGGCCCAGTTCGCCCAGCGCGCCCTGGACTGCGTGCTCTCGTGTGATGTGAAGCTCTTGATCGTCGATGATCTGCACTTCCTCCGGTGGAGGGCGACCGGCGGTGTCGAGGTGAGCAACCACTTCAAGTACATCGCGAACGAGTTCCCGGTCACCTTGCTGTTCGTCGGCGTTGGCCTGGCCAGCCGCGGACTGTTCTCCGAGGGCGAGACCTACGACAACGCGGTCCTGGCCCAGACGGGCCGGCGTACGACCCGCCTGGACATGCGGTCCTTGGAGCTCAAGAGCGACCAGGGCCGCGCCGAGTGGCGGCAGCTGTTGCTGGGACTGGAGAAGCGCCTGGTGCTCAGGGGCAAGTACCGGGGCATGCTCGCCGACGACCTGTCCGACTACCTTTTCATCCGCTCCAGTGGCCACATCGGCTCGCTGATGACCCTCATCAACCGGGGCTGCCAGCGAGCCGTCCGCACCGGCGCCGAGCGTCTCGACGAGGCTCTGCTTAGCCGCGTCAAGATCGACCAGGCGGCCCACCTGGCCCAGGACGACGTACGTAATCTCCTGAAGGGCCAGCGTTCCCGGCGGCCCCGTCGGCAGGCGGTTGGCCGGTGACGCATGCGCGGACCCTGCCGATCCGTCTCGCCCCGCACCCGGGCGAGGCACTCGACTCCTGGTGGGAGGCGATCGCCCACCGGCTGGGAACCACCACCGGCGATGTTCTGACCTCGATGGGCCTGCTGCCGTCCAGCCCGTCCAGTCCGGTGAGTTCGGGCATCCTCGGCCACCTCGTCACCCTTACGCGCCCGCCACGCAGGAGCTGCGGACCATGCTGCGAACCTTCGAAACGGATCTCACCCCCGCGCTGGTGAGCCAACTCGAGGAACACGCGCGCGAGTTCCTCGTCGGCCAAGGCATCCGTGACGAGCCCCTCACCTGGCAGCCGCCGACCGACATCATCAAGGGTCTCCAACTGCCAGGGTGCGACCTTGGAGACATCGACGTCCACGCGCTGCACCGCCTGGTCCGGGACGAATCCCTGACGACAGCCGGGGCGGCCCGGCGCCTGGGCGCCAGCCATGACGGCGTCCGCTTCGTCCTGCAGGAGCAGCCGGCACCCCCCACACGATCCGCGATGTGGGAGAGAGGAGCGACCATTCGCCGTGCTCACGCCGCGCTCCCCAGGGACACGTTCGCCCGCTTCTACCTCGAGGAGTACCGCCCGCTGAAGTGGATCGCGAAGCACGTCGGCGTGAACGAGGAGGCCATCAAGGTTCTGGTCCGCGAGTACGGCATGAGCCGCGAGGGCAAAGCGACCCGCTGGCGCCAGATCGATCTCGATTGGCTCCGCGAGCAACGGGCCGCTGGACGGACCTGCCGCGAGCTCGCCGAGGAGACCGGCTTCTCGCTCGGCATGATCAGCTACCTGGCCGGCGGCACGACCTTCCTGGCTGCCAGCGGCCCGCCCGGCAAGGCTTACCTGCCGCGTCACGCGGCGGAGTCGTCATCGAGCGCCAGCTCAGCAACCCAGGTTCGGGCGGCGGAGAGGTTCGGCGCGGTGCCGGCTACCTGGTAGGTGAAGTCGTCCCACTCCTCCAGGACCCGTGGCTCGTCGGGGCGCAGGTGGCCGGCACCGTGCACCGGACGGTGACGGCGGTAGATGTCCATCGGCGGCCGGCGCCGCTTGTGGTACGCGGCGAGCGGGTCGTCAGCATTCAGGTGCGGGACGGCGTGGGACGGCTGGTTCGGGGGTCCGGGTCGGGAGTGCTTGCCCATGCGCTCGATGCTCTCAGGCCGCGATCGTCGTTGGGCGGGCGGCGGCGATCTCCTTCGCCCTCGTGCGCACCTCATCGACGGCGGCGGTCTCGTACGGGCGGGCTGCCTCGAGCAATGTGTTGAGCCGGGAGGTGACGAGGGTGGAGTCAATGCGGGCGGCGTCGTCAAGCGCCTGGTGGGCCGCGGCGGCGCCCTGCTCGGCCTCGCCCTCGTCGAACAGCGCGGCGGCCAGACCGACGCGGTCCATGACACGGACACGGTCGAACCCGGGCTTCCTGAGCGTGAGGGCATCCTCGAAGTGGGTGCTCGCGAGCCGCCTGCCGCGACCGAGTCCGGTGAGGTCGCGGGCGGAGACCGCGCGGGCCCCGGCGTGCTCGGCCGCGTCGAAGTACGCTACCCACTCGGGGACATCGTCGCCGAGCCCGTCGGCCAGGAGCTCGTCGGCGTCGCCAAGGTGTATCTCGGCTGCTCGCTCGTCGCCGAGGGCGGCGTGTACTCGCCCGGTCTGCGAGGCGACCAGCGCCTTGGTCGCGGGCAGCGCGGCCTTCTGGGCGGCGACACCGAGCAGGCCGAGGGCGTCGGTCGGGTGTCCGAGGTAGATCATCTGGTGGGACATGCGGGTGACGATCTCCACTCCGCGGTCGCGCTGCCCGGCCTCGCCGGCGGCGTACGTGCCGTAACTCCACAGGCGTTGGGCGATGCCGTAGCGGCCGGCGTCGTGGCTGACCCAGCCCGCGAGCGCCGCCAGGTCCGCGGTGGCCGCGAAGACCCGGGTCTTCAGCTTCGGCGGAACGCCGTCCTGGATGCGGCGGGCGACCTCGTCGAGCTGGGCGACGATCGCCGACCGGTACAGGGCGCCGCTCTTGGAAGCGTCGGCCTTGGTGAAGAAGGCGGTCACCTCCTCGAGGGCGGTGACGGTGTCGGTGTCGAAGCCCTTGCGGTCGTGGTTCAGCGCGCGGGCGGTGCCGCCGAGCATCCGTTCGGCGGCGAGGATCAGCGGGGCGCCGAGGGCGAGCTTGAGGGTGTCGCGGCGGTTCATGAAGTCCATCTGCGTCCATCCGGCCAAGATTTGGGCAGCTGCCTCGGTCAGCAGCGGGAGCTGGATGCTATCCAGTACCGGACCGGCAGCCGTCAGGCCGAGATCACCGGGAGTGAGGACATGATCGGCCGCATTGGACAGCACCTCGGCGAGCAGGGCGGGTACCGGCGGGCGGGGTCGCTCACCGTCGAGCCAGCGCCGGATACGGGTCGTGTCCGGGGCGACCTGACGGTGACCTTGGGCTTTTGCCGCCGCATGCAGGCGGCGGGCGAGTTCCCCGTGGGACAGCCCGGTCGCCGCGATCCACAGCGCCAGGTGCGGGTTTCCGGATCTGCTGGCCATCGTTTGCCTCGCCTTCCCCGCCTGCGTATACGGACCGTGATACTTCCGCCACGGTTCGCGACCTCTACGGTACTGGCCAGGGCCGGTGCCGGGCACCGATTCTGTGCAGGCGGCAGCCGCACGGCTGACCGTTTTCGGCACAGGGGAAAGGGATTTCGCATGGCGACACTTGCACCCGAGGCTCCGTGGGCGATGCGGCTGGTCACCGACCGGCTGCCCGTCGGCCCGCCGTCGTACCAGACGGTGACGCTGGATGCGTCCACGCAGACCGCCCACTACACCGACACCGCCGGCCGACCCGTGGAGATGGGCAAGCACGGCACCTCGAAGACGACCGGTACGGCGTCGATGTCCGGAGGCGGCGACGGGCAGAACCCGCAGCCGCAGACCCAGGACGACAACACCACCGACTACGAGTCGGACTGAGTCGATGGCCTCCACCGTCCTGGTCGTCACCGCGCTGGAAGACTTCACCGCGGACAAGGTCATCGCCGCGCTGAACGAGCGTGAGGTGCCCGTCGTACGCGTCGATCCCGCCGACATCGGACCCGCCCTGACCTTCGGGTTCCGCATCGGCGAGGACGCCCTGGTGTGGGGCGGGCGGCTGCGTACGGCGAGCCGGGAGGTGGAGCTGGGGGAGGTGGCGGCGGTGTACTACCGCCGCCCCACCCCCTATGCCGCCCGGTTCGGACATCTGCCCTCCCAGCAGCGGGACTTCTGCGTCGCTGAGGCCCGCCACGGGCTCGGCGGCGTCCTGAACCACCTGCACGGCGCGCTGTACGTGAACCATCCCGCCGCGGTGACCGCTGCGGACTTCAAGCCCGCCCAGCTCCAGCGCTTCACCGAGCTCGGGCTCACGATCCCGCCGACCCTGGTCACCAACGACGTAGAGCAGGTAAGGAAGTTCGCCGCCGGGCACGAGCACGTCATCTACAAGCCCTTTCGCGGCCTGCCGGCGGGCGAGGACGGGCACGCGGGAGCGATCTGGGCCCAGCGGGTAAACCCGGACAGCTTCGACGACGCCCTGGCGGTGACCGCGCACCTGTTCCAGGCCGAGATCCCCAAGACCGGCGACGTACGCGTCACCGTGGTCGGCCGCCGCATCTTCGCACAGCAGATCGCCGCCCCGGGCGGTGCGCTGGACTGGCGCCGGGGCAACTGGGACGACCTGATCCACGCCCCCATCACCGTGCCCGCCCAGGTAGAGGCCGCGCTGCACAGCTACCTGGCCTCGTTCGGCCTGGTCTTCGGCTGTTTCGACTTCGCCCTGACCGGCGACGGAGACGACCCCGCGCACTGGACGGCCATCGAATGCAATCCGAACGGCCAGTGGGGCTGGCTGCCCGACGCCGACGACATCACCGAGGCGTTCGCCGACATTCTGAGCACGAAAGGAGGCGGCAGGCCATGACCATGCCCGCCGACCCGGAGACCGATGCCGTACGGCTTCGCGAGACGATGGCGAAGGCCCTCATCGAGGACGGTTTCCTTGACGATTCCGCCTGGCGGGCCGCGGTGGAGACGGTGCCGCGGCACCAGTTCGTGCCGGGCTTCTACCTGCCCGCCGACGAGCGCGACAGGCAGGGCCTGACGGTGTGGGAGCCGGTCACCGCCGAACTCGACTACGGCCGCTGGCTCGCGGCCGCGTACTCCGATACCACCCTGATCACGCAGTTCGACGGGGACGAACCCGACTGGAAACAGCCCGCCGTAGGGCACGGCGGCGCCCCGACCTCGTCGTCCACGCTGCCCTCGCTCGTGGTGCGGATGTGGGCCGACGCCGACATCCAGGAGGGGCACACGGTGCTGGAGATCGGCACCGGGACCGGCTACTCGACCGCGCTCGCCTGCGAGCGCCTCGGCTCCGCCGACGTCACCTCCATCGAGGTCGACCCTCACCGGCTGGCACAGGCGGCGGGCGCGCTGTACGGCTGCGGCTACACGCCGACCTTGGCGGTGGCGGACGGGCTGTACGGGTACTGGCCCGAGGCGAAGTTCGACCGGATTGTGGCCGCGTGCTCCTTTCGCGCCGTCCCGCCCGCGCTCCTCGCGCAGGCCCGGCCGGGCGGGAAGATCCTGCTCACGCTGTCCGGCTGGCTCTACGGATACGCCCGCGTCCTGCTGACCGTCGCCGAGGACGGCACCGCCGAGGGCCAACTACTGCCCGGCACGGTGTCGTTCATGTCGGCCCGCACCCACGCGGCGCCGGTGTTCGGGAACCCCGCCCACTGGGCCGCAGGCCTTCCCGAGAAAGCCCGGACGACACGGCACAGCCCCAAGCGAATCAGTGACGCCACCGAGGAGGCGTTCCACCTGCGGTTCCTCGCCCAGAGCGCAGTGCCGGACGCACAGATGACGACGGTGGGCGAGGTCGTGCACCTCGTCGACGTCGTCACCGGCTCCGCCGCCACCCTCACCCCGAGCGAGGCCGGCTGGGCCGTGCGCGAGGGCGGGCCGGTGAAGCTGTGGGACCGGATCGAACGCGTCCTGGACGCCTCCGACGCGGCCGGCTCCCCAGGCCCAGGCACCTTCACCCTGCACGTGTACGACGGCGGACAGCACCTGCGGCACCCCCAAATGCCCGGACTGCCGCTGCCCAGGCCCTGACCGGGCCCCTACGCTCCAGGCGCCCGCTCGGGGAGAGTGACGGCCCCCATCCGGGCGCCTGGCACGTTCACCGGACCCGCTCGTAGTCCTCGTCCCCTCCGTTGCCGCGGCCATCAGCGCGAAGTCACCGCCTCCTCGTCGAGCTCGCGCATCTCCCCATGGCCTCTCGCGGCGCCGCCCCGATTCCGTTCAGGGGAGAAGTAGATCGCTTCCAGGTTTCATCTTCAATACCCCGTTACAACGGGGGCTGATGGTCTATCCTGAACAGGTCGCTTCCGCCTCTCCGACCACGGGGCGACCTCGCAGGGAGACGCGATGATTCAGATCACCCTCGGCAAGAAGAAGGACGTCGACCCGACCAGCGATCCGCTCCAGCGCTCACAGATCGGCTGGAGCGAAGGGCTGTCCGACCGACAGCTCTACGAGATCGCCCGCGGAGTCTGGGTGATGCCCGGATCGCGCGTCGAGCGGGAGCGATTCACGGTCGTCAACGGCGGCGGGATCGTCCGCCAGGCCATGGAGATCGAGCGGATCGTCGACATCCCTGGCGGGCGACGGGCCTTCGAAGGTCGCATCCTCGGCCCCGGGCACCCCGTCCACGACCACTACGTCGGCAAGCCGGCCCCGAACGGCGCCCAGCAGAACCCCATCACCTACTTCGACTCCCCTCTGGGCAACCGCGAATGCAACTGCGGATGCGGCAAACCCATCAGTCGAGGCGACTTCCTGCCCGGCCACGACCAGCGAGCCATTCACGAGCGCATCGCCAGGGTCGGCACCGTGATGGACTTCATCACCTGGTTCGACCGGACCTGGAAGCCTGACGAGGACCAGCAAGGCGATGCCGCGTGAGGAAATGCCAACGAGCTGAGACGGAAACCGTGGGACATCCGATGAGACAGCAGGATAAGCAGCAGGTCACCGCGGTCCGGAATGACACCGGCGGCGCGAACCTACACGCGGTGTAGGTACTCCGGCGACCGGACAACAGCCCGTTGCGCGCGGCGGCATTTCATGGCCTCTGCCGGAGGCCGCTACGGTCCGAACCATGGACTGGACATATGCGTCGGCCGGGCAACTCACCGCTGTCCTGCGTGCCGGTGACGTGACGTCGGCGGAACTGACCGACGAGGCGATCACCCGCATCGAACGGGACGACCGGGAGATCAACGCGATCTGTGTGCCGGACTTCGACCGGGCCCGGGCCGCCGCCCGCGCCGCCGACGAGGCGCGCGCCCGCGGTGAGGCCCGGCCACTGCTCGGCATACCGGTGACCGTCAAGGAGTCGTACGACATCGCCGGGCTGCCCACCACCTGGGGCATGCCGCAGCACCGGACCCACCTGCCGCCCGAGGACGCGGTGCAGGTCGCACGGCTTCGGGCCGCGGGCGCGGTGGTGCTCGGCAAGACCAACGTGCCCCTGGGGCTGCAGGACCTGCAGAGCTTCAACGAGATCTACGGCACCACCAACAACCCGTGGGACCACCGCCGCACGCCGGGCGGGTCCTCCGGCGGATCGGCGGCCGCCCTGGCGTCCGGGTTCGGCGCGCTGTCCATCGGCTCCGACATCGCCGGTTCGCTGCGCACCCCCGCACATTTCTGCGGCGTCTACGCGCACAAGCCGACACTCGGGCTGGCGGCGAACCGCGGCATGGTCCCGCCGTCCGTGCCGGCCCTGCCGGTCGACCTCGACCTCGCCGTCGTCGGTCCGATGGCACGCACCGCGCGCGACCTCACCCTCCTGCTCGACGTCATGGCCGGGCCCGACCCCCTGACGCGCGGCGCGGCGTACGACCTGACCCTGCCGCCCGCGCGCCACGAACGGCTCCGCGACTTCCGGGTCCTGGTCCTCGACAGCCACCCCTTCGTTGCGACCGGGTCCGCCGTGCGGGCGGGCGTGAACACGGTGGCCGAAGCGCTCGCCGACGGCGGCGCCCGCGTCGAACGGCACAGCCCGCTGCTGCCCGACCTGGCCGAAGCCGCCCTGCTCTACACGCAGTTGCTGTTCTCCGGCACCGTCGCGCGTTTTCCCGTCGAGGCATACGAGCAGTTGCGGGCCCGCGCCGCCGGACTGAGCGTGGACGACCGGGGTCTCGACGCCGCCCGGCTGCGCGGCATGGTGCTGAGCCACCGCGACTGGTGCGAGGCGGACGGCCGCCGCGAACTCCACCGCCACGGCTGGCGGCAGCTGTTCGCCGAGTTCGACGCCGTGGTGTGCCCGGTCACGCCCACCCCCGCCTTCCCGCACGACCACGACCCCGACCTGCTGAGTCGCCGGCTCGACATCGACGGTGCCGCGCACCCCTACGTCGATCAGCTCGTGTGGGCCGGTCTGGCCACCATGCCCGGCCTGCCCGCCACCGCTGTTCCGGCGGGCCGGTCCCCCGAGGGCCTGCCGGTGGGCGTGCAGCTCATCGGTCCGATGTTCGAGGACCGCACCCCGCTGCGGCTGGCCGAACTGCTCGAAGCGAGGATCGGCGGTTTCCAGGCGCCGGAGGCAGGGCGTAGCGCCTGGTGAGGCGGTGCGACGGGCGCCGGGCGCCGGGGCGGGTGCGGGCCCGGCGGGGGCGGGGTGGTCCGGCGCGGGGCCGGCGGGTGCTGGGAGCCCGCGCGCCTCTGGCGGGGGCGCGGCGTTGTGGCCACGATGGCCCGCATGCGTCCTTTCCGATTCCTGACCGACACCTCCGAACTCCTCGACGGCCCCGGCCTGGCCGCCTTCGCGCGCCGGGCCGAGGCGATCGGCTACAGCGCGCTGATGATCCCGGACCACCTCACCGCGCAGTACTCGCCGGTCCCCTTCCTCGCCACCGTCGCCGCGGCCACGCAGCGACTGCGGGTGGGCACCTTCGTGTTCAACAACAACCTGCGGCATCCCGCCGTCCTCGCCAAGGACCTGGCCACCGTCGACCGGCTGTCCGGCGGGCGCCTGGAGATCGGCCTCGGAGCCGGCTGGAACTCCCCCGAGCACGACGCGATCGGCATCCCCTTCGAGCCCGTCGGCGTGCGGGTCGCCAAACTCGCCGAAGCCGTCCGGGTCTTCAAGGGCTGCTTCGCAGACGGGGAGTTCTCCTTCGAGGGCGACCACCACACGATCACCGCGTACGACGCGCAGCCCAAGCCGGTCCAGCGCCCGCACCCGCCGTTCTTCGTCGGCGGCGGGGGCAGGCGGCTGCTGACCCTCGCCGCCCGGGAGGCGCAGATCATCGGCCTGGCGCCCCGGCTGACCAAGGGCCGCGACGGTCTGCCGGCCGTGGAGCCGTCCAGCATCACCCTGGCCGCGACGCGGGAGAAGACCGCCTGGATCCGGGAGGCGGCCGGTGACCGCTTCGCCGGCCTGGAACTGAACTGCTACCCCACCGGCGGCCCGATGGTCCTCACCCACGACGCCCGGGGCGAGGCACGCCGCCGTGCCGACCGTTTGAAGGAGCGCACCGGCGTCGAACTCACCGTCGAGGAGGTCATGGACTCCCCGCACGTCTTCATCGGAACCGTCGAGGAACTCACCCGCAAGTTCCTCGACCTGCGCGAGCAGTTGGGCATCAGCTCCTTCCTCCTCGACGACATGGAGAGGTTCGCCCCGATCGTCGAGGCGCTCGCGGGCAGGTGAGGATCGCGGTGCCGCCGGACAGGGCGACGGGTGTGGCGGGTGCGGGCTGGTCCGGGGTGCCCGGTCGGGGTCGCGGGCGCGGCCGGGGCGCCGGTCGGCGGGGGGAGCGGGGGCGGTGACCGCGATCCGCCGCTCGGCGGGGTCAACCACCCCCGGACCGACGGCCGTTGCCGCTCCCACGGGCCGAGGCGTGGGCGCCCGCCGCGACCTCGTGCCCGACACGGCCGTCCTGCGGCGCGCGCACCCCTCGCGACGCGGGATGATGGCGGTGGGCAGCGAGCGGGAGTGACGGGAGCGAACGGCATGGGCATCGTCGGTGACAGCCTCGACCGGGCGGACGAGGCGGGGTTCACCCGCCCGCCCCCCAGGTCGGCCCGGGCCCAGATGCACTTCCTGGTGCGTACCCTGCGGGGCACCCGGGCGGTCGCGCGGCTGCTCGGGGTCTCGCAGCGCACCGTGGAGCGTTACGTGAAGGGTCAGCTGCGTACGCCCAAGCCCGAACTGGCCGCCCGGCTCTCCGCGCAGGTGCGTCACCGCTGGCAGCCCCGGGTCCGTGAACGCGCCCGCCGCAGGGCCGCCACCGCCACGGGGATCGTCATCGAGACCCGTGCCCGCTTCGGTTTCACCGCCGCGCCCGGCAGCACGGACGACGCCCGCGTCCGCCTCATCACCCAGCGCCTCCCCCCCGAGTACGCCGACCGCCTCTTCACCGCCCACACCGCCGGCGCCCCCGAGAGCGACCTGCGCGCCATCGCCGCCGAGGGCCTGCGCGACGTCTACTTCCAGGACCGCGGCCGCCGCGCCACCGGCCTGTCCGTCGAGTTCACCGACATCGACTTCGTGGAACTGGAGTACTGACCCGCACCACGCGCTCCGGGCCGGCCCTTGACGTGACACCCGGCCGCCGCGAAGCCGGAGCGGACACCCAGGTGTTGTCCCGAATCCACCCGTCACGCAGTTGGTCCGCGCAGGAAACCCGGTGGCTGCCGCGTTCGCGCCGCCGGTGGCGTCCGGTTTCCCGCCGCCGTACCGGCGGCCTGTGTCCGGGGGCGGCACGCATGACCGGCCGGCGCGTGACGACGGCCTTGTGGCGGCCGGCCGGACCGGAGGAGCTCGATCCGGTGCGGGAGCCGAAATGGCCGGACGGCGACGCGATCACCGGCCGGACGTCGTGACGAGCCGCCGCCGCGGAAAAACCCGGGTGGCCCCGACGTGTCGTCCGGGTAGGGTCGGGCTGTGCCCGAGCTGATGCGGCTGTGTGCCGGCCATGCCCCGGCGGTGCTGGCCTTCGAGGTGGCCAACCGCGCCTACTTCGCTGCCTCGGTCTCCGATCGCGGTGACGCGTTCTTCGACCGGTTCGCCGATGTCTTCAGCGCTTGGCTGGCCGAGCAGGAGGCAGGGACCTGCGCTTTCTACCTGCTCATCGACGAGGACGGCTCGGTGCTGGGCCGGTTCAACCTGTACCGCCTCGGGGCCGGTACCGCCGAGGTCGGCTACCGGGTCGCACAGCACGCCACCGGCCGGGGCGTGGCGACCGCGGCCGTCCGGGAACTGTGCCGGCTGGCGGCGGCGCGGCACGGGCTGCGCAGCCTGCGGGCGGCCGCCGCCCACAGCAATGCCGCCTCCCGGAGGGTGCTGACCAAGGCCGGGTTCGTCCTGGTCGGCCCGGCGGACCCCGCCGACCTCCGCGGCAAGCAGGGCGGTCGCTACCAGTACGACATGCCGTGGACCGTGATCGGGCGGGCGGACCCGCCGCCGGGCGCGGGGAGCGCGCCCGCCGCGGAAAAACCAGGTGTGGAACGGCGGTGCGATGGTATGTGATGCGGTCCATGGGCATCGTGTTGAGCAGGCCGCGGGTCGACGGACTGGGCCAGGTGGTGAGCGTGCTGGGGGAGTGGCAGTGCGAGGAGGCGCCGCTGCAACTTCACCCGGGGGACGTGGGCTGGTTCTGGCGGTTCGGGGCGCAGGCGACGGCAGCGGCGGTGCGGACCTGGAGCCGGGACGGCCGGATCGTCGCCGTCGGGCTGCTCGACGGTCCCGATCTGGCGCGGCTGACGACCGCGCCGGAGGTGTTCCGGGACGAGGAACTGGCGCGGCGGATCGCCGGGGACCTGGCCGACCCGGAGCGCGGCGTTCTGCCGGCGGGCAAGGTCTACGTCGAGGCTCCGACGGGCGCACTGGTCCGTGACGTGCTGTCCGAGGCCGGGTGGGCCACCGACGCGCCGTGGGCGCCGCTGCGCTTCGACCTGACGGAACCGGTGAAGGACCCGGGCGTGCGGATCGAGGTGACCGGGCCCGGGCGGGCGCACGTACGCACCGCCGTCCACCGGGCGTCGTTCGGGAGCCAGAAGTTCACCGACGACAAGTGGCACGCGATGGCGGCCGGGCCCGCGTACGCCGAAGCCCGGTGCCTGGTCGCCCACGACGACCAGGACAACGCGGTGGCGGCGGTGACGGTGTGGTCGGCCGGCCCGGGCCGGCCCGGACTCCTGGAGCCGATGGGCGCCCACCCCGACCACCGCGGCCGCGGCCACGGCAGGGCGATCTGCGTCGCCGCGGCGGCCGAGCTCCAGCGGCTGGGCGCGTCGAGCGCCCTCGTGTGCACCCCGAAGTCCAACACCGCCGGCACCGCCACCTACGAGTCGGCGGGCTTCCGCCGCCTCCCCGAGCGGCTGGACCTCGCCCGGGGCGCCTGAGCCGGGGGAGCCGGCCGGTCCCCGCGCCGGACCGGAGCGGCCCGAGGGGGAGCGGCCACCCGCCGGGGAGGCATTTCCGTTCGCGGGACGTCCCGTGCCGCGGTCCTGAAGCCGGGCGCGGGGGACCGCCCTTGACCTGTCGGGGGACGATGCCATGACCTCGTACGTCGCGCGGACACCGGTGAGCGGCCGGTGAAGACCGCCGTACGTACCCGTCGCGACGGACCGGCCGCGCCGTCATCATGGCGCACGGGGCGCGCACCGGGGCGGGACGGAAGGGGCGGGGCGTGGTGCCGGTGGCAGGGGATCGACTTCACGGTGGACGGCCGGGAGCCCGTGAGTGCCGAGGAGTACTACCGGATCGGGCTGCACTGCTGGAACAGCGCGGAGCACCGGGGCGCCGCCGTCTTCTTTCCGGAGACCGCGGCGTCCGCCGGACACGGTGACGCCGACGAGCTGCTGGGACACGTCGCATACGTGCAGGGGCACTACGCGAAGGCGGTGCCGAGGCCGCGGCGCGGCACCGGTTCGCCGCGGGCGGCCCACTACCTCGCGTCGCTGTACCACCGCGGCTGTCCCGAGGCCGGCATCGCGCGGTCGCTCGACGAGGCGGCCCGCCGGTACCGTGCCGAGGCCGCGCCAGCGGCCCCGGGCCCGAGGGGCCGGGCGGCAGCGCGGCGGCCGCGCCGGACAGGGTGCCGGCGGCGGCGACCAGGCGCGACGCCCGCGTCAGCCAGCGGGGCGCGCGTTCGCCCCGGGAAGGCCGGACCGGCCGGGGGCGCCGGGTCAGGGCCGATGCGTCCCCTCGCGGTGCGTTCCCGGTCGGTGGGCCGCCAGGCGCCGCGTTCCCGCAGGTCGTCGGCGTTCCGTACGGCCTCGCGGACCCGTCGCCGCACTCGTCGTACCGGTCGACCAGCACGCCCGCCTGCCGCGCGGCCCGCTCCCACGCCCCGCAGCCGTACGCCGCCCGGTGCCGCGACTCCCACCCGTCCCCGTCCACGCGAGGAACGCTACCGGGCCACCGTGCCCGCGCGATCCGCACCCGATCGCACCGCCCGGCCCGCCCGTCACAGGCCGAACAGCGCCGCCGCGTTGTCGTGGCAGACCGCGCGCAGCCACGCGTCGCTCAGGCCCGCCGCCCGCAGGGACCACAGGGCGTGGCCGTAGCTGTAGGGGATGTTCGGGAAGTCGGTGCCCAGCAGCACCCGTCGGCCCAGCGCCTCCAGCCGGGGCAGGACCGCCGGGGGGAAGGGGGCCAGCTCCTGGGCGAAGGCGGTGAAGGCCATCGTGGTGTCCAGCATGACCCGCTCGTGACGTTCCGCCAGGCCGAGGAAGTCCTCGTACTCGGGCATCCCCAAGTGGGCGGCCACCAGCGGCAGCCGGGGGTGGCGGCGCAGCACCTCGGCGACCGGGCCCGGCCCCGTGAAGCGGCCCGGCACCGGGCCGGAACCGCAGTGGGTGACGACCGGTACGCCGGCGTCCGCCAACTGCCCCCACACCGCGTCGAGCAGCGGGTCACGCGGATCGAACGCGCCCACCTGCAGGTGGCACTTGAAGACCCGGGCGCCCTGCTCCAGCGCCCGCCGCACGTCACCGGCGGCGCAGGGCTCGGCGAAGAACGTGGCGGTGTGCAGGCAGTCGGGGGTCCGCGCGGCGAAAGCGGCCGCCCACTCGTTGAGCCAGCGCGCCATGCCCGGCTTGTGCGGGTAGAGCATCGAGGTGAACGCCCGCACCCCGAACCCCCTCAGCACGGCGAGGCGTTGCTCCTCCTCGTGCCGGTAGGTGATCGGCCAGGAGCGGCCCACCAGCGGCCCCGCCGCGTCGAAGTACGCCCAGACCTTGGCCAGGACGCGTTCCGGCATGAAGTGGGTGTGCACGTCGATCAGTGCGCCGAGTCCCACCTCGCGGCGGAACGCGGCGACCTCGGCGGCGTCCCCGGCCCCGGCGGCGGCGTCCGGCTCCGGGGCGGTCATCCGCGCGCCGCGATCAGCAGCGGCTGGTCGACGACGCCCACCAGGCCGTGCTCGTCGGCGAGTTCGGCGGTCGTCAGGCCCGAGCCGTCACCGCCCAGCAGGGTGCGCGCCGCCATGTGCACCCAGGGACCCCGGGGGTGCCGCAGCAGGGCGACGTTGAGGGAGGTGGGCATCGACAGGTAGCGGTCCATCGGCAGCGAGAGGCTGATGCCGTTGGCCGAGTCGGCCAGCAGCAGGGCGCATTGACGACCCGTCAGTTCCGTGCCGGCGATCACCGGGATCCGCGGCCGGGCCCAGACCGCGCCGGGCCCCGGCCGCGCGGCGGCCCCACCACCGGTCGCCCGCCACTCCATGGCCCGCCCGTAACCGAACGACGGCAGCCCCAGCCCCGCGGCGTCCCGCTCCGGCCGGACGGGCGCCGGGCGGCCGGAGAAGGTGAAACCGTCACGTGCCACCCCCGCCGCGTCGAGGGCGCCGTCGGCGAGTTCCACCGCGTCACCGGTGGCGGAGACCGCGTGCTGCCAGATCCGGGCCACCGCCGCGACCCGGCCCTCGTGCGCCAGTTCCGCCTCGACCAGCCGGATGCGCCGGCCCGGCCGCAGCACCCGCACCGAGACGGTCACCGGGGCCACCGGGACCGGGCCGAAGAAGTCGAGCGCCAACCGCACGGTGCGCAGGTCCTGGCCACCCGCCTCGCGCTCGGCGACCGTCGCCAGCAGCGCGGCCGGCGGACCGCCGTGCTGACTGCCCGGCTCCCACGGCCCCTGGGTCGCCCCGGTCGCCCGGAAGACCCCGGGCGCCTCCTCGGTGTAGAAGGCCGCCGGCAGCGCCTCCCCGTCCGTGTCCGTGCCGGCCATCCCGGCCGCCCCCTCCCCTGTCCGCGCGCTCCCCCGCCCACCGGGAATCTACCCCCCACCGCCCGGACGGCGGTCAGGACTTGACGCCCACACCCCCGTAGAGCGCGACCCGCCGCAGCTCCTCCGGGGGCACCGGCGGGCCGTCCGGACGCCACAGCGGCAACTGCACCACACCCGGCTCCAGCAGGCCGAAACCGTCGAAATACCCCTGGCAGGTCTCCCGGTCGCGCAGCGTCAGCGGCGCGGTGGCCCTGCGGTACACCGGCACGCCCTCGTCCTGCCGCGGATGGAAGTCCAGCGTGCCGTGCGAGATCACCAGGTGGCTGCCCGCCGCCAGTGGCGCGGTGAGCGCGCGCACCACGCCCGCCGGGTCCTCCTCGTCCCGCACGAAGTGCAGCACCGCGACCATCAGCAGGGCCACCGGCTCCGCGAAGTCGATCACCTCGCCGATCCGCGGGTCCCGCAGCAGCGCCCGCGGGTCACGGACGTCGCCCAGCAGGAACGACGTGCCACCGGTGCCCGTCAGCTTCGCCCCGGCGTGCGTGGCCACGATCGGGTCGTTGTCGACGTAGGCGACCCGCACGTCCGGCGCGATCTCCCGCGCGATCTCGTGGGTGCTGGGCGACGTGGGGATGCCGGTGCCGACGTCGATGATCTGCCGGACGCCCGCCCCGACCACGGTGCGCACCGCCCGCCGCAGGAACTCCCGGTTGGCCCGCGCGCTCGCCCGCGCGTCCGGCGCCTTCGCGAGGAACTCCTCCGCCGCCTCCCGGTCGGCGGCGTAGTTGTCCCAGCCGCCCAGGAAGTAGTCGTACATCCGCGCCGGGTGCGGGGTGCGGGTGTCGATCGCCTCCGCGGGGAAACCCTGCCCCGGGTGGGTGTCGTGGCTCATGCGGCGCTCCGGTGACGGATCGGCGGAAACGGCGGGGGAACGGTGGGCCCCGGCACCGGCCGGCGCCCGGCGATCACCTTACCTCCCGATACCGGCCGGTCAGCACCCCCGCGGGCCCCCCGCCCGACACGCCCCCCGGCGACCCCTGCAGCCAGCCGCGTTCGTCCGCGGTGCGCACCGCCTCCATCCGGTTGCGGGTCCCGGTCTTGGCGATCGCGGCCGACAGGTAGTCGCGCACGGTGCCCTCCGACAGCAACAGCCGCGCCGCGACGTCCGCCACCGAACCGCCCGGGCGCGCGGCGTTCAGCACGTCCCGCTCCCGCCCGGTCAGCGGCGAGTCGCCGGCCGCCAGCGTCGCCGCCGCACGGCTCACCGTGGTGCCCGGGCCCTCAGGCCGACGCCGGATTCGCGTCGTCCCGCTGCTGCGCCGGGGCCACCGCGTCCGGCTCCCCGCCGCCCACCGCCGCCATGTTCCGGCCGCGGGTCTCCCGGCCGGCCAGCAGCGCCACGATCGTCAGTACCGCCGCCAGCCCGACGTAGACCGAGATCGGCGTCGCGTTGCCGTAGTCCTTCAGCAGCGCCACCGCGATCAGCGGCGCCGGGGCGCCCGCGGCCACCGAGGCGAACTGCGCGCCGATCGAGGCCCCCGTGTAGCGGGTGCGGGTGGCGAACAACTCCGAGAAGAACGCGGCCTGCGGCGCGTACATCGCGCTGTGGAAGAACAGACCCACCGTCACCGCCAGCGCGATCATCGGGAACGACGTGGTGTCCAGCATCGCGAAGAACGCCCACGCCCAGGCGCCCACCCCGACCGCGCCGAACAGGTACACCGGCCGTCGCCCGACCCGGTCCGACAGCGCGCCGAACGCCGGGATGAGGAGGAACTGCACCGCCGAGCCGATCAGCACCGCGTTCAGCGCGGTCTGCTCCTTCAGGCCCAGGTGGTCGACGCAGTACGCCAGGACGAATGTGGTCAGAACGTAGTACGAGATGTTCTCCGCCATGCGGGCGCCCATCGCCACCAGGATGTCCCGCCAGTGGTCGCGGACCACCTCGACCAGCGGCAGCCGCTCCCGGTCGCCCCGCTGCCGCTCCCGTTCCCCGGCGGCCTTCGCCGCCTGCTGGAACAGCGGGGTCTCCTCCACCGACAGCCGCACCCACAGGCCGATGATCACCAGCACTGCCGACAGCAGGAACGGGATCCGCCAGCCCCAGGCCAGGAACGCCGCGTGCGACTGGAGCGAGGTCATGGCGGACAGCACACCCACCGCCAGCAGGTTGCCGGCCGGCGCCCCGCCCTGCGGCCACGAGGACCAGAAGCCGCGCGCCCTGGGATCGCCGTGCTCCGAGACCAGCAGCACCGCGCCGCCCCACTCCCCGCCGAGCGCGAAGCCCTGGACCAGCCGCAGCAGCGTCAGCAGCACCGGCGCCGCGAAGCCGATGCTGTCGTACCCGGGCACGCATCCGATGAGCGTCGTGCCCACGCCCATCGTCAGCAGGCTGAGCACCAGCAGCCGCTTGCGCCCGATCCGGTCGCCGAAGTGCCCGAACACCAGGGCGCCCAGCGGCCGGGCGGCGAAACCGATCGCGTACGTCAGGAACGACAGCAGCGTGCCGGTCAGCGGGTCGGAGTTGGGGAAGAAGACGTGGCCGAAGACGAGCGCCGCGGCCGAACCGTAGAGGAAGTAGTCGTACCACTCGACGGTCGTACCGATCAGGCTCGCCGCGACCACCCGGGCCAGCGCCCGGGGATCGGCCGTCGTGCGGGGAAGGGGCGGGGAGGACAGCTCGCCGGCCATGGGGTCACCGTTCCGGATTCGTCGCGTGGAGGGGACGGCCCCGCCGACCGCACCCGGCCGGCGTGAGGCGCGTCACACAGGCTAGGAACGCCCCGTACCCCGGCACATGTGACCGTCCACCACAATCGCCACCCCGCGCATGGTGACGGGCCTCATGGGCAGGAGGGGCCCGGCGGACGGTCCCCGGCGGGGGCGGTGAACGCTTCGGGCACGGGCGTGGCGGGCGCGGCGGCGGGTGTTCCGGCACGAGGGCCGGGGGCGGCGGGCGGTCTCGGTGCGGGCCGCCGGGACGAGCGTGGCGGTGCGGCCCCCGGGGGCGGGCCGTTGAGGGCGCGGGGGTTCGGGGAGCCGCCGGGGGTGTGGGTGCGGGCGGTCCTGGCGGGACGCGTGGTGCCGGTTCGTCAGGCCCCCGGCCTGTCAGGGTGCCGGTGGGGTGACCGGTTCGGCGAGTTCGGCCGGGTGGTGCGCGTGCCAGGGGCGCAGCCAGGCGGTCTCGGCACGGGGGGCGTCGATGTCGCACGCCTCGCAGTAGCCGTCGATCGTGACCGGGCCGCCGCAGGTCCGGTGCATGATCCGCATCGGTGGTGTGCCGGCCGGTGCGGTGGTGTGCCGGCCGCCCCACTGGGCGAGTGCGTTGAGCACGGGCAGCAGGTCGGCGCCGGCCTCGGTCAGCCGGTACTCCTGCCGGGTGCGGCCGCCGTCGCGGTAGGGGACCTTCGTGAGCAGCCCGCCCTCCACGAGCCGGCTCAGGCGGTTGCTCAACACGTTGTCCGCGATGCCGAGTTCGGCGCGGAACTCGTCGAACCGCCGCGTCCCCAGCGTCGCGTTCCGCAGGATCAGCAGCACCCACCGGTCACCCACCGCCTCGACGGCCCGCCCCACCGGGCACGGCGAGTCCTTCCGCGTGGCTCGGGCGCTGACCATGCCTGCGTCACCCCTGGCTTGTGGCTGAAAAGTCCGAACGATCACCGTACCGCACGGGGGGTTCCGGGCGGGTGGGGTCGCGGGGCCCGCGCCGTCGGGGGCCGGCGGGGCGGAACGCCGGTCGTGGCGCGGCGCCTGACGTACGGCGTCCACGCGGCCACCGTCGCGTCCCTCGGCGACGAGACCCTCGCCGTCGTCAACCGCCGCCGACCGCCACGACCGGGCCGTCCGGCCGGCCCCCGCCCCGCGTCCGCCCCCGCCCCGTCACATCAGCCCGTCACCCCCAGGAAGTCCGGCAGGTACGGCGAGACCACGTCGACCCGCAGGCCCAGGCGTCCGGCGTGGTGGGTGAGGGCGAGGAGGGAGAGGTCGAGGCCGGCGGCGTGGTCGCGGGGGCGGGAGCCGACCGCGTAGTAGTCGCGGTGGGTCTCCAGGGCGTCGGCGAGGGCGAGGGTGAAGCCGCGTTCGTCGCCGGCGGCGAGTTGGGAGAGCACGGTGATCCGCGAGGGACGACGACCGCCGGCGGTCCGGGGGACGGCCGCCAGGGCGGCCCGCGTGACGGCGACCGCGTCCGTGCCGGTGAGGAACGCGTGCAGCGCCTCGGCGTACGTCGTGACGTCCGGCGCGTGGGGATGGGTGAGCTGCCGCCGGTCGACGGCCAGCAGGCCGGCGAGCAGGGCGGGGTCGCCCAGGACCAGCGCGGCGTCGGCCGCGTTCGCCCAGTGGTGCGGGGGGAGGGCGCGGTGCGGGGCGGGGGCCGGCAGGGCGCGGGTGGTGCCGGCGATCGTCACCTCCACGCCGGTGCCCGGCTCGGCCGCGGCCAGCTCGACGCAGGCCACTCCGGCCTCCGCGGTGATCCGCAGGTCCCGCAGGCACCGTTCCTCCTGCTCCTGGGGCCACGCCGCCGCGCGCAGGACGAAGCACGTCAGATGGGTGTCCATCAGCAGCTCCATGCAGCGGGCCACTCCCAGGGCGTCCTCCGCCGGGTCGGCGAACTCCGCGAGGTCACGGTCGGCGAACCGGTCGAAGTCGCCCGGCTTCCGCACGAAGTCCATCGGCGGCCGGGGTATCTCCAGCGGGCCGGCGGCCAGTTCCGCGAGGGCCTCGGGGCGCGGGTCCCGGCCGAAGGCGCCGACGCGCGGGGCGGGTGGCCGCACGCCGCCGACCAGCGCCTCGGGCAGGTAGCCGGAGGCGGTCGCCAGGTGCCAGCCGTGTTCCCGCCGGGCCATCGCGGCCAGGGCGATCGCGTCGAGCGGCAGCAGCGTGCGGGCGCGGGGCGAGCCCTGCGCGGACCGCTTCCGGTGCTCCTCCAGCTGCGCGGTCAGCGCCTGGGTGAAACCCGGCTCGTCCCCGGCCTCCAGCGCGCGCAGGGTCCGCAGGGCGGCATGCTCCGCACGGTGTTCCGCCCCGGTCGGCTCCACGGGATCCCGCGCGGCGTCCTCCGCCCCGGCCCCGCCCTCCGCACCGTACGCATGAGCCACCACCGCCCGCACCAGGACGTGCGCGGGCGACCGGGCCGGTGTGCGGATGCGGGCGGCCGCGGTGCGGAAGTCCTGGGCGTGGCGGTCCTGCGTCGCCAGGAGGTACGCCAGCCAGAAGGTGCGGAGCCACTGGCCGGGGTCGACGCTGTCCGGCCTGGCGGAGTGGTCCACGCCCTCGTTGACGTACTCGATCATGACGTGGGCCGAGCCGGTGGCGGCCAGGCGTAGCGATCCCAGGCCGGCGTCGGCCGCCGCGCGCACGGCCTCGCGCACGTCGCTGCCGGTCAGCTCCGGGTGGTCCACCGAGCGGGCGCCGAGGTGGTCGAGGAAGTCGTTGGCGACCAGGTGCCAGCCGAACGCCGGGTCCTCGTCGTGCTGCATGCGGTGGACGCTGTCGGCGATCCGGTCCGCGAACCCGGTCAGCGCCGCCGCCAGCCGGTCCCCGGCCACCTCGTGCCGTTCGATCACGCGCATGTCCCTCAACCCCCGCCGTTCCGTTCCCGATGGTGCGTCACCAGCCTAGGGGCGGGGTACGACAACGCCCCGTGACCGGTCCTCACCGACGGTGCGGGGGCCGTCCGGTGGGGCCCGCGGGCCGGGACGCTCGAACGCGTGGCCCCGCCGCCGGTCCGGCCACCGGGGGCGAACCGGGTTCTGCCGGCCGCCCGGATTCGCCGTCACCGCCTCCTGCTTGAAGTGGGAGACCGTACACACAGTTGCCGCCAAGGTGCCTTGAGCACGTCGCCCGGCGGCAGCATCATGAGTCCCGCCACAGTCAGTGCCGGCGCGGCGCAACCGCGCCGGCGACACCCGTGCCCGACCGGCCGGCGGCCACCCCGCGTCACCGCGGCCCGCGTCCTGCTGACGCGCGTCGGGGCGACCGGCTGCGAACGGGGGGCGCCCGGGCGGTCGATGAAAGGACACCCATGGCCTCGTCCCACGCCCCCTTCAACCGGCGCTCCCTGCTGCGCGGCGGCATCGCCGCCGGCGCCGGCCTGATCCTGGGGCCGGCGCTGTTGTCCGGGTCCGCCTCCGCGTACTCGTGGAGCCGCACCCTGCAGAGCGGTTCCAGCGGCGCCGACGTCACCGAGCTGCAGATCCGGGTGGCCGGTTGGGCGGCGTCCAGCGCCAGCCAGACCCGGGTCGCCATCGACGGGGACTTCGGCTCCGGCACCGCGGCCGCGGTCAAGCGCTTCCAGGCGGCCTACGGCCTGTCAGCCGACGGCGTCGCCGGCCCCGCCACCCAGGCGAAACTCAACTCCCTGGAGTCCTCGGACGGCTCCACCCTGCACTTCAACTGGAGTGAGTTCACCGACCGCGTCAGCGGCACCTTCGCCGGCGGCAAGGTCAGCACCGCCGCCGCCAAGGAGAACGCCCGCCGCCTGATGTACAAGCTGGAGGCGCTGCGCAAGAAGCTCGGCAACAAGCCGATCACCGTCAACTCCGGCTTCCGCAGCATCTCCCACAACGCGTCCGTGGGCGGCGCCAGCGACAGCATGCACCTCTACGGCAACGCCGCCGACCTCGACGTCCCCGGCGACGCGAACAAGACCGTCTACCAGCACGCCGAGACCTGCGGGTTCTCCGGCCTGGAGACCTACGCCGAGGACCACCAGCACGTCGACAGCCGCGCCGACCTCGGTCGCGCCTGGTGGTGGCAGGCCGGCACCGTCTGATCCACCCCGCGCCACCCGCGGGCCCGCCCGCCCCACGGCGCGCGGGCCCGCGGCGTTTCCGGGGAGACTCCCCGCGGAGCCAGCCGTCGGCGGTGCCGGGCGTGGCGGACCGGCGAACCCCTCGGGCCCCGGCACTAACCGCCCGTGCGCCCCGCCAGCCGGTCGAGCACCTGGTGGGCGCGGCCGCGGGCCAGCATCCGGCGGACGTCGCGGGCCCGTGGTTCGTTGTGGAGGACGAAGCCGGGGTGGCGGTGGACGCCGGGCCGGCCGGTGGCGGCGGTCAGGGCGTCGCGTACGGCGGTCAGGTGGGCCACGGTCATCTGGGGCGGTCGCTCGCGCGGCTGGTAGCGGGCGCCGATCGGGTAGTCGTGGCCGGGCCGATCGGACATCTCGACGTGGCAGCCCAGCACGTGGCTGACCGGACGGGTTGCGGCGAACGCCACCAGCCGTTCCATGGTGGCGAGTTGGGCCGCGTGATCGGCGACGAACAGCCGGCCCGGCAGCACGGTGTCGCCGGTGAACAGGATCCCGCTCCACGGGTCGTGGACGGTGACGGCCGCCGGGTGGTGACCCGGCGAGCCGATGAGTTCCAGCACCCGGCCGCCGAGGTCGAAGGGGACCGGCGCCGCCGTCCAGTCGTCGCCGAACCCGAAGAACTCCCGTACCGCGTCCGCCTCCACCGGCACCACGAGCGTCTGCGGCCGGTCCGCGAACTGCCCGTCCCCGGCGACGTGGTCGCCGTGCCCGTGGGTGTGCGCGACGACCAACCCGTAGCGTTCACGCGGGTGATCGGAGAGCCAGGCATCCACCAGGGCGTCCACCGTGGACCGCAGCGGGAACGTTCGCGGGTCGGCGGTGGCGCCGGTGTCCAGCAGCAGGGCGCGGTCGTTGCCGAACAGCAGGAACAGGAACGGCGCTTCGTAGTGCACCGTCTTGCTCTGCCGCAGGATCACGGTGTGTTCGTCGTAGTGGTGGACCTGGACCGGCGGTTCAGTGCCGCGCCGGCCGGACCGCACGCCGTGCCGCCAGCGCACGTCCAGGTCACCGCGCACGGGTGCGTCCGCCGTGAAGTCGACGGCGGGACAGGGACGTTCCATCGGCTCACCGATCCTCTCTGCGGCCGGCCCGGTCCCGCCGCTGGGACAGACGGTACGTGCTGGACGGCCGGCCGGCCACGCGGCGGCCGGGACCGCGCCGAAAGGATTTCAGCCGACCGTGCAACCCCCCACGTGCGAAACGGAGTTGTAGGGATCGAAGCACCGCACCACCCAACGGAGGGAACACCATGCACCTGTCGAAGGTCGTCACCGTCACGGCGCTGGCGGCCGCTGCCGCGTTCGTCCCGGTCGCCGCGAACGCCGCCGGACCGGTGGAGGTCGTCAAGGCCGGGCAGCCGGTCGACGCCGGCCACGGCGTGACCCTGACGTTGACCCGCACCCAGCGCTGCGTGCTGACCGAGGACGGCTCGGGCAGCTGCAAGAGCGTGGTGGACGGCAACCAGCCGGCCGGTACGGTCAGCGTGCAGATCATCGGTGACAGCACCGGCGCGCTCTACTCGCCGCTCTACATCGGGGCCGGCAAGGCCGCCCGCATGACGGTCACCGAGGACGGCACCACCTACGACGCCCAGGTCGTCACCCTGCCCGGACGCCCCGGCTACTCCACCGGCTACGCGTGGGGGGCACCGACGGGCGACCCGTTCGACCAGCCCGTGGTGACCGTCTACAACGCCGCGGGAACGGTCCTTGCCTCGAACTGACACATCGTCACCGACCTCGCCGGTCCGGGGCACACGGGGGCCCCGGACCGTGCGCGGCACGGCCAGGGAGGGCGATTTGACGTCCCGCAACGCGGAGAGCCCGACGGCCGGCGCGGGGGAGCGGCCGTCGCGGGAGCGGCCGCAGGCACCGGCCCGGCGCCCGGAGGGGAGCGCCGGGCACCCGGAGGAACTCCGGGACTTCTCGCGGTACGCGGCCGCCCGCTGGTCGCGGCTGCTGCGCACCGCGTACCTGCTCACCGGCGACCACCACGAGGCGGAGGACCTGGTCCAGGCGACTCTGGCGAAGGTCTATCCGGCCTGGTCGCGGATCGTCGTCCTGGAGGAACCGGACGCCTACGTGCACCGGTCGCTGGTCAACACCAACCTCAACCGGTTCCGTAAGCGCCGCGTGGTGCAACTGCTCACCGCACGGCTGCCGGAGCGGGCCCGGGACGGCGCGGCCCGGCAGATCGAGGACCGCTCCGCGCTGCTCACCGCGCTGGCCACGCTGCCGCCCCGGCAGCGCGCGGTCGTCGTCCTGCGGTACTGGGAGGATCTGAGCGAGCAGCAGGTCGCCGACGCGCTGGGCTGCTCGCCCGGCAACGTCAAGAGCCAGGCCAGCCGTGGCCTGCGGAAACTGCGGGAACACCCGGCGCTCGCCGGACCGGCCGCCGGAGGGGCTGACGATGAACGCACGCGATGACCGAGGAGACCTGCCGCCGACCGGTGAGGACCCCGGCGGCAGCGGTGAACCGCTGTGCCTGGACGAGGAGTTGCTGCGCGAGGCACTGCACCGCGAGGCGTTCGAGCTGCGGCCGGGGGTGTGGCCGGAACAGCGGATCCTGGAGCGGGTGCGGCGCCGGCGGGTCCGGCGGGTGGGGACCGCCGTCCCGGTGGTCGCCGCGGCGGCGGTGGCCGCGGTGCTGCTGATCGGCCGGAGCGGCGCCACCCACGTGGCCCCCGCACCGCCCGCGGCCTCCCCCACCGCCACGGCCGGCGCCCCGAGCCCCGCCCCGCCCACCCCCGGCACGGGACCCGCGGTGCGGGTCGTCCGGCCAGGGCAGGTCGTCTCCCTCGGCCACGGCCAGCGGATGATCCTCCACCCCGGCCAGCGCTGCCTCAACGACGGCCAGGGGCCGCATCCGCCATGGACCTGCAAGAGCGTCATGGACGGCAACCAGGCACAGGACTCGGTCGGACTCCAGATGGAGGGCGGCGCCTCAGGGGCGCTCTACACCCCGCTCTACATCGGCCACGGCCGGGCGGCCCGGATGACCGTCGAGGTCCGGGGCCGCACCCTGCCGCTCCAGGTCGTCACCCTGCCAGGACATCCCGGCTACGCCACCGGGTGGGCCTGGGGACCGCCGCCGAAGAGCGTGTTCGACAACGAGGTGAGCGTCGAGGTCTACGACGCCGCGGGCAAGCTCCTGGCACGGTTCGCCCCGCCCCGGTGCACGATGAGCTGGAGCCCCGACCCCCGCGGGGGCCGCGACGGCACCTGCGTCCCCCTGGGACGGTGACCGGCCGGCGCTCCCGCGCGGTCCCCTCGGGGGCGCCGGGAGTACCGCGTCACGGCGGATCCCGCAGGCGCCGGCCGGGCGCGGTGGACCGGCGCGGGCGTGGGCAGGAGTACCCCATGAGACGCGCCACCGCACCGCTCGCCGCCGTGTTCCTGCTGGCAGCCGGGACGGCCACCGGCTGCGGGCGGCACACCGCCGCCCCCGCCGGCACCGCCCTGCCGTCCGGCACCCGGCTCGTCGTGGTCACCGACGGCGGACTGCGGCTGCGGCCCGCCGACGGCGACCGGGTGACCACCGACCCCGCGACGCGCGCCCGGTGGAGCCGGCACGGCAGGACCCGGGTGCTCGATCTCGACTGCCCCGGCCACCCCGCCGCCGGACACCCCTGCCCGCGCGAACCCACCGTCGAGGTGCCCGCCGGCACGCCCGTCTCCGTCACCGCCCGCAACGCCGGCGTGGACGTGGCCGGACTCACCGGCCCGCTCGACCTCACCACCGTCAACGGCGACGTCACCGCGCAGGACAGCGGCGACCCGCACGCCACCGTCCGCCTGACCACGCGCAACGGCTCGGTCCGCGCCCACGGCCTGCGCGCCGCCCGCATCGGCGGCACCACCGTCAACGGTGACGTGGACCTCGACTGCGCCACCGCCCCCACCGCGGTGACCGCCGCCACCACCAACGGCTCGGTGACCCTCACCGTCCCCTCCGGCACCCCCGCCTACCGCGCCACCACGGCCACCGTCAACGGCCACGCCAGCATCACCCTCCCCACCGCGCACCCGGCGCCGGGCCGCGCCATCACCCTGCGCACCGTCAACGGCGACATCACCGCGCGCGAGGCGTGAACGGCCGTGCGCCGACCGCCCGCCCGGCGCGGGACGGCGACCCGGCGACCCGCCGTCCACCGACCCGCCCGACCCCGAGGAGCCGCTGGCCGGCCCGGCCGCCGCGCGGCGGCCGCCCTCTTCGCCCGCTCCCGGCCCGCCGGCCGGAGCGATCAGGATCCCCACTACCTGCCGCCCACACCCCGGACCGGGCCAGGATCGTCACGATCGGGTAGCGGCCGGCCCCCCGCTCACGCACCCGGCAGGCCGAGCCCCCCGCTCACGCCCACGGCACGCCGAGCCCGGACAGGGTCGCCCGCTGCCGCCCGGTCAGGCCCTCGCGGCGGGAGCGGGTGTTGGACATCCACACCCCCAGCCGTACGTCCGCCACGCCCCCGTCCCCGGTCTCGATCCGCTCCACGTGGCCGCGGGGGACGCGTGGATGCCCCTCGCGGGCGGTGAACCGGGCCAGGGCCGCCGCGCCGCGCTCGAACGCGCCGCGCGGGGAAGCCGCCCGCGGTGCCGCGACCGGCACGGCAGGGGCGGGCGCCCGTGCGGGACCGGCCGGCGTGACGCCCGCGGCGGTCAGCCGGTCGCGCTGCGCCCCGGTCAGCTCCGCCCAGTGCAGGCGCTGACGTTCGTACCACCGGCCCAGGTCGTCGCCCTCGAAGAGCACGCCGGGACGCAGGTGGGCGAGCACGCCGGGGCCGTCGGCGTCCACCAGGTCGGCCAGCACCCGGTACTGCCGCTGCCAGTCCAGCGGCCACGGGCAGTTCCAGTCCGGGTCGACGGCGGCGAGCTGTCCCGCCCGGCGGGCGGCCCGCTCCGGGTCCTTGCCCAGCCCCGCGCGGCGCCGCAGGTTCGCCAGGTGCCGGCCCACCGGCACCAGCCCTCCGGCGTCGTCCGCCCAGACCGCGTCCTGGCGCGGCGCGAGGTGGCCGTGCGCCCGGCGGAAGGCCCGCAACGCGGCGAGCTTCGCCTGCCACGCCTCCTCGCCCGGCTCCCACACCATGCCCGCCTCGTCCAGCAACTCCCGCCGGTGCGGCTCCAGTTCACCGGCGCGCGATGCCTTGCGCTGCTGGTGCGTCCACCGCCCGACCGGATAGCGGCTGACGCCCGCGTCCGTCTCCGCGTCGTACGGGACGGCGCACGGACCCCGCACACCGTTCTCCTCGCGCCAGCGCCGCAGCGCCTGGTAGCCCTCCAGCCAGACCAGCGACTCCGGACGGTGCACCCGGGTGCGCAGGAACGCCGCGACGGTGGCCGGGTCGCGGGGCGACGCGAACCGCAGCAGCTCCGACTCCGCCGCCTCCCCGGCCGGCACGATCCGCCCGGCGGCGTCCCGCCGCAGGCGCGACCGCCGCGCCCCGCGGGTCAGCGCCCGGGAGGCCAGCTGCTCGACCAGCCGCTCGGAGTGCGAGCGCAGCGCCTGCAGGACGTTGACCAGCGGCTCGTACGAGGCGGAGGACAGCATGCCGGAGGGGTCCTCGCCGGGGGAGAGGAAGACCGGCACGAGGATCCGCGCGGTCTTCGCGGCGCCCCCGGCGGCGGGACGCAGGGCCCGGCCGATGTTCTGTGTGATCTCGACCTGCGAGCCGCGCGGGTCGGCGAAGCAGACCGCCTCCACGCCGCGCTCGCCGGTGATGTCGACGCCCTCGCCCAGCACCCGCACCGAGGCCAGGAACGCCAGGTCCACCCGGCGGCCGGCGGCGTCGGTGCCGTCCGCGAACCGCCGCACGGTCTCCCGCCGTTCGGCCACCAGGTGTTCCCCGCACAGCCACGCCGACCACACCCGGTCCGGCCGCACGTGCCGGCCGGGCACCAGGTCGTAGGGCTCGGCGCCGGTCGGTGAGGCGGGCGGTCCCGCGAGACCGGCGGGCCCCCGCGCCCCGTACAGCGCGGCGGCGGTCACCGGCAGCCGGGCGGCGAACGCCTCGGCCTCCTCGACGCGCTGATGGAACGTCATGACGGTGCGCAGACCGTGGGCCGCGGCGTGCTCCAGCAGCGCGGTCTGCAACAGGCCCAGGCGGCGCCCGCGTCGTGCCTCCCCGGAGACGGCCTGGCCCGGTCGCGGGTCGTGGATCTCCAGCACGTCGATCTCGAAGGAGGCGAGGATGCCGCGTTCCACCGCCTCGGCCAGGCCGAGTTCGAAGATCCACCGGCCGTAGGGTCCGTCCGGGTCGTCGCGCATCGAGACGATCTCCGGCGTGCGGCCCTCCTCCCGCCCCGGTCGCGGCGCGGCCAGGACGCGGGGGGTGGCGGTGAGGTAGAGGCGGAAGTCGACCGGGATCCGCACGTCGTCGTGGATCGCCGCCCACGGCCGTCCGGCGTCACCGGTGGTGCCGTGCGCCTCGTCGACCACGGCGAGGTCGAAACGCTCCAGCCGCTGCCCGTACATCCGCGGCCCGCCGGCCAGCGCCGCCTCCAGCGGTCCGGGCTCCCGCAGGCCGCCCGGGCCGGTGCGCTCGACCAGGGAGGCGTAGGTGGCCAGCACGACGACCGGACCGCGACCCGCCCACAGGGCCAGCCGCACCGGGTTCGTGGTGGTGCGCACCCCCAGCCGGTCCAGCACCTCGTCGTTCTCCAGCGAGCACACCCCGACCATCGGCGCCCGGTGCCCGATCCGGCGCCAGGCCCGCGCGGTCTGCACCAGCAGGTCGAGCGTCGGCACGGTGACGAGGATCCGCCCGCGGGGGAAGTACTCCAGCGCGGCCGCCGCGGCGGTGTAGGTCTTGCCCGACCCGGTGGCCGACACCCCGGTGGCCCGCGCCCCGCCCGGCGGCACCGGGGAGCGTACCGGGTACCCCGCCCAGGCGCGGATACGGGCCTTCTGGCGGACCTGGTGCTCGCGAAGCCGGATCGTGGTCATCGTTCCCGTCGTCGTCCATCGGCCGGACCGGTCACGCCCATTCTTCCCGCCCCGGCCGCCCCGGTCACGCCACCGGCCCCGGTGCGCCCGCGGCCGCCGCCGGGGTGCGGGCGGGCCGGGGCGGCGCGACGGCCCGCAGGTACAGGTGCGTGCGGTAGATCCCGGAGCCGGTGGCCACGACGAGGACGGTCAGCAGGAACACGGCCGCCACCGCGCCGAGCACGGCCGGCAGCGGAACGCCGGCCCGGACCCCGAGGATGAGCGCGAACAGCCCCACGACCAGCACCCCGCCCAGGACGAGGACGCCGCGGACCGCGCCGGCGGTCTGGTCGCCCCCCAGCGTGAGGGTACCGCGGGCCGCGCCCGAGCCCCGGCCGCCGCCGTACCGCCCGGCGAGCGCCGCCGAGCGCCGCAGGCCCGGGAACAGCCCCCCGCCCTCCACGACGAGGACCGGCAGCACGAAGCAGCCGGCCAGCGACCACGAGAAGCCGGCCACCGCCGAGACCACGGAGCCCAGCCCGGTCGCCTCCAGGACGCGCAGCGCCAGACCGGCGGTCGAGCGCAGGACGGCCCAGCCCAGCAGCACCGGCAGCCGCCGCGCGGTGACCGCCAGCACGGCGAGCACCGGCGGCCGCTCCCCGGACGCCAGCCGGTGCACCGCGTGCAGCAGCGCGGCACTGGCGTACACCGACACGCACGACATGCCCAGCAGCACCGCGACGAGCCCCGCGTCCTGCCCCGGCGCCGGCGGATGTCCGCGCCGGACCAGGTCCCAGGCGCCGGACAGCGGCGTCAGCCACGCCACCCCCGCCAGCACGGCCCAGCCCGCCGCCGTCACCAGCGGGAACACCAGCAGCGCCGGCCGGTCCCGCAGGATCCGCAGCACCGTCCGCACGATGCCACGCTCCATCGCCCACCCCCTGGGTTCCAGGGCGGCACCCGCCTGCCGCTTCACGTACCGCCCCTTCCGGCGAACCGGATGTGGAGCAGTGGCGGAGACCTTAGCGCAATCATGTGAAAAGCGGATGCCCTCGATGTGTCATGAGATACCGGGGAGTTCGCCCGTGCGCGGCGGCCGCCGGGAACGCGCCGGGCGGTGGCGGGGGCCGGCGTGCCATCCTCCGGGGGAAAGGTGTACAGCCCGTCACCTCCCACCCAAGGACGCCACCATGCCCGCCGCTCCGCCCGTCACGTTCGACGACGTCCGCGAGGCCGCCGCACGCCTCCGGGGCATCGCCCACCGCACGCCCGTGCTGACCTCCCGCACCCTCGACGCCCTGGTCGGCGCCGAGGTCTTCGTCAAGTGCGAGAACTTCCAGCGGATCGGCGCCTTCAAGTTCCGCGGCGCCTACAACGCGGCCGCCCAGCTGCCGCCCGAGGCGCTGGCGAAGGGCATCGCCGCCTACTCCTCCGGCAACCACGCGCAGGCCACCGCGCTGGCGGCCCGCGAACTGGGCACGTCCGCCGTCATCCTCATGCCGCAGGACACGCCCGGGTCGAAGATGCGGGCCACCGCCGGGTACGGCGCGCAGATCGTCACCTACGACCGCTACACCCAGGACCGCACCGCCCTGGGCCGGGCGCTCGCCGACGAACGCGGCCTGGCGCTCATCCCGCCCTACGAGCACCCGCACATCATCGCCGGCCAGGGCACCGCCGCCCTCGAACTGCTGGAGGACACCGGCCCCCTCGACGCGCTCGTCGTGCCGGTCGGCGGCGGCGGCCTGATCGCCGGCAGCGCGACCACCGCGACCGCCCTGCACCCCGGCATCCGGGTCATCGGCGTGGAGCCCGAGTCCGGCGACGACACCCGGCGTTCCCTGGAGGCCGGCGAACGCGTCGAGATCCCGGTCTCGCGCACCATCGCCGACGGCCTGGCCGCCCCCACGCCCGGCGAACTGACCTTCTCCATCAACCGGCGCCTGCTCGACGGCGTCGCCCTGGTCCGCGACGAGGAGATCCGCGCCGCCATGCGGTTCGCCTTCGAGCGCCTGAAGATCGTCCTGGAACCCAGCGGCGCCTCCTCGCTGGCCGCGCTGCTGGCCGGCCGCGTCGAGAACCTCCCGCGCCGGGTCGGCGTCATCGCCTCCGGCGGCAACATCGACACCGAACGCTTCGCCGACGTCCTGCGCGGCTGACCCCGCGCGGCAGGAGCGGACGGCCACCGCTGCGGTCCGGCCCGCCGCCGCCACGGCCCCCGGCGCCCGCCGGACCCGGCACCCCGCTCCGCCCCGGCTGCCCCGCGGGGCGGCCCGGCGGCGGTTCCGGCCGGCGGGAGGGCCCACGGTGTGGTCGCGTGATCGCAGACGGCCGGGAACGGCGGGACGCGACGGAACGGGCGACGACGAGCGGTGCGGAGGCCGGGCAGACGGCGGGACCGGGGCCGGTAGGGGAGGCCGGGACACCGCTCAGCGCGGGGGAACGCGAGATCCCGCGCATGCTGCGCCGCTCCGAGGACGACGTCACCCTCGGCGCCGCCATCATCGAGGGACGCGTCAGCCCCGGCGACGACCTCAACTCCGTCGGCCTCGCCCGCCGGTTCGACAGCGGCCGCACCCCGGTCCGCGAGGCGCTGCTGCCCCTGGAACACGAGGGCCTGGTGGAGATCGCCGCCCGCAAACCGACATGGCCGACGGCGGTCTGTCAAGTGTCGGCAGTGAGGTTTCGGCTCGGGAACGTCGCGACCAGGCCGAAAGACGGACCGGCCGGCCCCCGGACAGCGCGGGCGGTCCCAGGGGGCACCCGGCCCCGGCCCGCTCGCCCGCCGTCACCCCGCCACGGTCGGCGGATCATGCCCCCGGGACGCCGTCACCCGGCCCCGGCCCCCCGCCACCCGCACGTCACCCCCGCGACCGGTCCCCGCGCTCCGGCTCCCCGCGCTCCGGCTCCTCCCGCGCCGCGGCGAGCTCCTCCGCCAGGACGGGGGCCGCGACCGTCGCCGCGTGCACGCCGACCAGGCCGGCGATCTCCAGCACCTCCATCAGCTCCGCCCGGCTCGCCCCCAGCCGCACCGCGTTGCGCATGTGCAGCTTCAGCCCCGGCGCGTACAGGTGCGTGGCCGAGGCGTCGAAGGCGGTGTACACGAACTCCTTCACCTTCGGCTCCAGCACCCCGCTGCGCCACGGCACCGAGGAGAACGCCAGGTACGCCTCGAACAGCTCCGGGTCCAGCTCCAGAAGCCCCTCGAACGTCTCGTGCCAGTAGCCGCGCCGGGCCCTGAACCGCGCCCGCAGCGCCTCCTGCCGGGCGTCCAGTGGCACCGGACCGGACCGCTGGCCCTCTTCCTCCAGCACCTCCAGCAGCAGCGGGACGCCCACGTTCGAGGCGTGGATGCCCAGCGTGCTGGTCAGCTCCAGCACCTCTGTCAGCTCCCGGGCGCTCGCACCGGCCGCGAGCGCGGCACGGATGTGCGTCCGGATGCCCGGCACGTACAGGTGCGTGGCCGCGGCGTCGACCGCCAGGCCCACGAACGCCCGCACCCTGGCCCCCAGCCGGTCCCTGCGGGCCGGCACCGCCGCCATCGCCACGTACGCCCGCACGAAACCCGGGTCCAGCTCAGCCAGCCGCTCCCAGGCCGCGTCCCACCGGCCGCCGATCTCGGTCAGCTCCTTGCGGAGCCACGCCTGTTCGGGAGTGCGCGTCACGCCGGGACCTCCTCTCCCCACGGCCGGGCCACGGCGGCCGCACCGCCCGGGCACCCGGCGCCGGCCGCGGCGACGCGCCCGCGTGCCCGCCCCTCCATGGTGGCACCGCCCGCCCGGCGGGGCCCGGCACCGGAGCGGGGCGGGCGGCGCGACCCCGAACCGGGGAGGAAGACCTGGTCGCACGGGGTGCGCCGGGATGCGGTTGCCGGGCGGCGGTGCGTGCCCGACGGTGGAGGGGCACGCACACGGGCCGGGGCGGCGCCACCCTGCGGTCGGACGGCGCCCGCGACCCGGCCACGACCGCGCCCCGCGAGGAGTGAGATGACCGCACAGCACGCGCCGCCCGCCGGTCTCCAGGTCCTCCAGGTCACCTACGGGGAACGCACCACCCGCAGGAGCGCCGTCCTGCACGACTACGCGGCCTACGGGCGGCCCGACGCCGAACTGCGCATGGAGTACAACTTCTGGGTGCTGCGGGACGGTTCGACGGTGATCCTGATGGACACCGGCTACGACGTCACCGCCCGCGACTGGCTCGGCGAGCGACCGGTGCTCCCCCCGCCCGACTCCCTGGCCCTGCTCGGCGTCGACCCGCCGCGGGTGTCCATGGTCATCGCCTCCCACTTCCACTACGACCACATCGGTTACCTGCGGCTGTTCGAGAACGCCCGGGTGGTCGCCGGCGCGGCGGAACGCGCCCACTGGTTCGGCAAGTGGGAACGCGGCGAACTGGAGGGCGAGTTCACCCTCGCCGAACACCTGGAGCCGGTCCGCCGCGCCGAACGCGAGGGACGCCTGCGGCTGATCGAGACCCCCACCGAGGTCCACCCCGGCGTCACCGTCCACCCGGTCGGCGGCCACAGTCCGGGGGAGCTCGTCGCCGAGGTCGTCACCCCCGGCGGAACGCTGATCCTCGCCGCCGACGCCGCGCACTTCTACGAGCAGATCGAGAACGAGTGGCCCTTCTTCGCCCACACCGACCTCGCCGAGACGCGCGCCGCCCTCGCCTACCTCAACCGGCTGGCCGCCGCCACCGGTGCGGTGGTCGTCCCTGGGCACGACGCACGGGTGCGGGAACGCTACCCGGCGCTGGAGGGTCCGGCCGGGCGGGTTGTGACGGTGCTCGGGTGAGGGGGCCGGCGGCCCGCGCGCCGGCCGCGCTCCGGCACCGGGGGCCCGGCGTGACCCGGGCGTCCCACGAGGTGCTGGCCGTCCGCTACGGCACCCGCGCGGGCAGCAGGTCCGAGGTCTGCCTCGACCACTACATCTACGGGGAGCCCGACGCCCGATGGGCATGGACCACTGCTTCTGGCCGCTGCGCGGCCAGGGCCGCACCATCGTCGTCGACACCGGTTTCAGCCGCGCCGGCCGCGACCGCCGCGACCGCACCATGCCGGCCGAGCCGCTGACCGCGCTGCGCCGCGTCGGCCCGGTCTCGGTGCCGCAGGTGGTCGTCACCCACGCGCACGACGACCACATCGGCAACCTCGCCGGCCTCCCCCGCGCCGAAGTGCTCGTCACCGCCGAGGAGTTCGGCTGCTGGACCGGGCCCTGGGGCTGCCGCGAGCAGTTCGCCCACTCGATCGAGCCGGAGGAGAGCGCCCACCTGACGGCCCTGCGTGACCGCGGCCGGCTCACCCTGACCGGCGCCACGCACACCGTGGCCCCCGGCGCCGGGATGATCCGGGCCGGCGGCCACACCCCGGCCAGGCCATCGTGGTGGTCCCCACCGAGGCCGGCACCGCGGTGCCGGCCTCGGACTCCGCGCACTACTACGAGGAACTGGAACGGGACCGGCCGTTCGCCTTCGTCGCCGACCTGCCCGCGATGTACCGGGCGTTTCGACACCCTCCGGGACCTGACCGCCGCCCCCGGCGCCGTCCTCGTCCCCGGCCACGGCACCACACCCCCGGTCCGACCCCTCGGGCCCGCCCGCCGCGCCGGGGACGCACGGCCGCCGGTCACGTCCCGGCGTCCCGGCGTTCCCGCCCGCCCCGCACCCCTCGTCCGGCCCGGCACCCCGCCCGCGCGGCCGCCCCACCCGTTCCTCGCCGCCCGTCCCGCCGCGGAGGCACACTGGGCGCATGGGACCCAGTCTTTCCGCGATACCCGGGGCCGGCGCGCTGCGCGAGCGGGTGGGACGTGAGCTGTTCGCCAGGGTGGCGGGGCCGGACGGGGCGGCCACCCGCCACCGGATCCACGGGAGCCCGGGGCCGCGGTGGTTCGGGCCCGACCGGCCGATCCGCGAGGTGCACGCGGACGCCTCGATGTTCGTCGGCGGCCTGAGCGCCCTGCTGCTCCAGTCGCTGCACCCGCTCGCCATGGCCGCGGTGGCCGCCCACTCCGGCTACCGCGGCGACCCGTGGGGCCGCCTGCAGCGCACCAGCACCTTCCTCGCCGTCACGACGTTCGGCACCGCGCGGGACGCCGGCCGGGCGGTCGCGCAGGTGCGGGAGGTGCACGAACGGGTGCGCGGCACGACCGCGGACGGCGAGGCGTACCACGCCGCCGATCCCCGGCTGCTCTCCTGGGTGCACGCCGCCGAGGTCGACTGTTTCCTGCGCGCCCACCGCCGGTTCGGCGCCCGCCCGCTGGACGACGCGGGGTACGACGCTTACGTGGCGGACACCGCGAGGGTCGCCGAGGCGCTCGGGGTGCCCGACCCGCCGCGCGACCGGGCGGAGCTGGCGCGGCGGCTCGCCGGCCACCGTCCCGCATTGCGCGGCACCGCGGCCGCCCGGGACGCCGCCCGTTTCCTGCTGCTCAACCCGCCGCTGCCGCTGGCCGCGCGGGGGCCCTACGCGGTGCTGGCCGCCAACGCCGTGGCGCTGCTGCCACCGTGGGCCCGGCCGCCGCTCCGGCTGCCCTGCCTGCCGCTCGTCGAGCGGACCGGGGTGCGGCTGGCGGGACACGGGTTGGTCGGCGCGATCCGCTGGGCGATGCACCGCGCGGAGCCCGCCGGGGCCGGGCCGGCACAGGCGGGGGAGAGCGCCGGGTAGTCCGGCCGGGGGCCGGCGGGAGGATCGCGACGGCGCTCAAGGGGCGCCGCGACCCGGAGGGCGGGGTCCGCCGTCCGGGCCGGTCCGGGGCCGCCCCCGGCACCGTCCGCCGCACGCACGCCGCGCACCCGATCAGCGTGGTGCGGACCGAGTGGTCGCCGTGGTCCCGCGAGATCGAGGAGGTGGTCCTCCCGCCGGCCGCCGGCCAGGGCCCCGGACGTGGCGCCGGTCCCCGGCACCCCGCACGCCGGGCGCCTGGCGGAGAACGCCGGCGGTGCCCTGGCCGGCCTCACCGCCGCCGAGACCGCCCGCCTCGACGCGTTCACCGTCACCGGCGGCCGCGAGGGGAACGCCGGCGACAACCGGCTGAACGGCGTCACCCCGCCCCTGAGGTGACGCGCCGCGGACCACGGCCGCGGCCGGCCACCGTGGTGCCGGTGGCCGGCCAGAGCCGGGCGCGGTGCGGAACGCCGCGGGCGGTCAGCAGTCCGGGATGGCGCCGCCGTCGTTGTCGAGGGCCTGGTCGTTGCCCCACCTGCTGAGGTAGTACGCGGAGACGTACTGCCGCGCCGGGCCGGAGTCGGGGTCGGTCAGCAGCCAGTAGTGGTTGTAGCTCGAACCCGAACTCACCTCGCGCCCCCACACCTTGCAGTACACGTAGTTCGTCCCGGCGTTCAGTGTGCCGGTCTGCGTGGTGGAGGTGGGGCTCGCGTAGACCGGGGCGGCGGCGAAGGTGTCCACCCAGGACAGGCCGCCGCCGGTGCCGCCGCCCGATCCGTACAGCCGGATCGCGCCGTAGTAGTCGCCGTGCGAGGAGACCGCGGCCACCTGGACGTGCCCGCCGGAGTAGGGCGCCTCGACGAGTTCGCCCTGCCCGAGGTAGATCGCCACGTGGTGGATGGCGGCGGCCGAGGAGCCGAAGAACAGCAGGTCGCCGGGGAGCAGCGGCGCGGTGCCCTGGCCGGCCGTGAAGCGGGCGACGGCCCGCGAGGACTGGTACTGCCCGGCGCTGGTGCCCGGGATCACGTCGGATCCGACGGCCAGGTAGTAGGCGTAGCGGACCATGCCGGAGCAGTCCAGCCCGTCCACGTGGCAGTCGTTGGGGGCGCCGTTGGACGGGTCGCACAGTCCGTACGTCGGTCCAGGTGTGGCGCTGTGCCCGCCGCCCCAGGAGTACGGCGTGCCCAGCAGGCCGCACGCCTGGGTGACCGCCTGCTGTGCCTGGGCGGCGGCGCCGGAGGACAGCACGCCGCAACTGGCGGCCTGCGCCTGGCCGGCGCCGGTGCTCCCGGCGCCGATCAGCAGCCCGGCGAGCACCGCCAGGACGGCGAGCAGCCGCACCGGCAGTGGGGCGCGGGTTCTGGTGGGGGACGGCATGCGGTGGCCTCGCAATCCTCGGGCCGCGCCCGGGCCGGCCCGGGCGCCGGCGAGCGGCGGTCGACGCACATCGTGGCATGTACGCGACATGATTCCCACCCCCGTGCGCCCCGGCCGGCGCCGTCCCCGCCGGGGAGGCTGCCGCAGGGTCCGGGTGGCGCGGTGCGGGCGGACCCGCGAGCCGGGCCACGGGGTCACTCGCGGGTGTGAACCTCCGGCGTGCCTGCGGTCCGTCCGCGGGCGCCCTCGTGAGGATGGCGTGAATGTCTGCGTCCTCCCGGATCCCCGGTCTTCTGCGGCGTACCGCCGTGCTCCTGTCCGTTCTGGCCGCCACGGCCGTGCCCTCGGCGTTCGCGGCGGTGCCCGCGCAGTGTGCCGGCGTGTGCGGACGGGCCGTCGTCGCCGCACCGCCGTCCACCGCGCCGCCCGCCACGGGCCCGTGCGCGAGCCCCGAACCCGTGGTGTGCCGGATCCGGGCGGAGAGCCCGCGGGAACGGCGTGCGGCCCGCACCGTCCGCAGGCGGTACCTCGACCTGATCGGCGCCATGGACCACGAGCGCTGTGCGCTGCGCGCCGCCGGCCGCACCCCCGAGGAGATCGCCCGCCGGCTGGTGGACCTGCGCAACGACGCCAAGGAGATCACCCGGGCCGGCATGACGCCCGAGGCCGTGCTGCGGCTGGAGGAGCGCAACGAGGCCAAGTACGGCGACCCCCTCGGCCCCACCGCCGACCAGCTCCACGCCAAGTACGGCTCGTGGGAGGCGGTGGCCGACGCCTCCACCCGCACCAGCCACGCCGTCGACACCGAACTCGGCCTGCGGTACGCGCCCTGCCCCTGCGCCGAGGACCGGGCCGCCTGAACGGCCCGCGTCACGGGGGCCGGCGCGCCGGGGCGGACCGGCACAGCGTCGTGAGTCATGCGTCTGTCCTGCCACCCCGGCCCCCACCCGCCCGGACGCCTCCCGCGGTCGTACGGCGAAGGGGCGGGCGCCTGCGCCGGGACGCGATCCACCGGGGCGGGGGCCCGGCCCCCGGGACCCGACTGACCGGCCCCAAGCGGACGTTGACCACCAGGTTCACCGTGGAGATTCGCCCGTCGGGGGACGGTGGGCAAGGGGTGGTGCCGCGCATCCCGCGCGGCATGATGAAGAAGGCACCCGCCGTCAGAGCCCTTGCCGGCGCGGTCGTCATGGCGGCCCCCGGCATCTCCTGCGCCGACCCGGCGGCCGCTCCCCGGTCACCGCCGGCGCGTCGGGCGGCGGCACGCTCCTCGGCGGCCTGACGGGCTCCCGGAGCGGAATCCTCAAGGACCTGACGTACTCCGCCTTCCACGGCACGTGCCGGCAGGCCGGCTGAGCCCGTCGTCCGGGCCCCGGGGCCCGCGCCCACCGGCCGGCGCTCAGGACTCGGCGTCCCCCGCCTCGGGGTCCTTGGTGAGCTGGCCGAGGCGGCCGAGGTCCTCGTAGGGCTCGGCGATGCTGCACGAGCCGTAGGACAGGAACGAGGCGCGGGCCGCGTCGCGTTCGGGGCCGGCGCACGCGTGCAGCCGGTCGACCACCGTCTGCTCGTCGCGCAGGCCGAGCGCCGCACGGACGGCCGCGGCGCCCTCGCCGCGCCGGGCCAGCACTGTGGCCAGCAGCAGATTCAGGTAGCCGTGGTGCTCGAAACCGGTGCGGGCGTCGGTGTGGCGGACGGCGCGGTGCAGTCCGGCGGTGCACTTGAACGGCACGCCGGCCGCGACGGTGTCGTGGATCCAGGCGGCGACCTCCGCGGTGTCGGGGAAGGCGTCCGCGCCGGTGCCCCCGGTGCGCAGCTTGGCCCGCAGGCCGTGACCGGCGATCCGCCCGAGGACCGCGCCCCAGGCGGGGTGACCGGGGCGGGGCACCTCGACGAACACCGTGACCGCCGGGCCCAGCGCGGCCGTTCCCGCGGCGACGGCGTCGACCTGCGCGAGCGGGTCCCGCCCGGCGGCGAGCTTGACCTCCAGCGCGGCCAGACGCAGGTGTTCCGCGGAGCGCACCGAGTCGATGACCCGCCCGACCGCCGCCGGGTCCGCCACGACGACGCCCACCGCGAGGACGCCCCCGCCGGCGGCGAGCGCGGCGGTGCGCCCCAGGTCGCCCTCGGCGACCACGAAGGGGCCGACCAGGTCGGCGTGCGGCGAGCCGCGGTGCGCCACGTGCGCGGGCACCGCCCGCTCCAGGGGCATCGATCCCGGCGGGAAGATCGCGGCGTCGTCGACGAAGCCGCGGAACGTGCGGGGAATGGGCATGCCCGGCACCCTACGGGAGGGTGATCGCCGCCGGGAGGCGCGGTGTCCCTCTCCGGGACGGAGACCGGCCCGGCGGGAGGACGCCTCAGTCCGCGAGTTCCAGGACGCGGTCGAGGGTCCGCCGGCCCGTGGCGCTCATCGTGGGGTTGGTCGTGAGGTAGTACCGGACGAGCCCCACGGCCTGGACGAAGGCCCAGGCGATACCGCGTTCCCACTCCAGGTCGTCGCAGCCCAGGGCCTGGCGCAGCAGGTCGCGGGGGCCGGAGTCCAGCAGGTGCCAGGCGGCGACGAGGTCGAGCGCGGGGTCGGCGGGGGCGTAGCCGCCGGCGTCCAGGACGCCGGTGAGACGCCCGCCGGCGGTCAGGACGTTCCCGGGGATCAGGTCGCCGTGGCTCATCACGTCGTCGCCGTCGCGGGGCAGTTCCCGCAGGAAACCCCACAGGTGGCGCAGCCGGGGCACGTCGAGCAGGTCCTCGCTCCGCGCGAAGCACGTCTCCATCCACCCGTCGTGGTCGGTCAGTACGCCACCGCGGCCCTCCCCGCCGAACCGCCGCCCCCGGGTGTCCGCACCGCGCAGGGCGGCGATGAGGGTGGCGAGGTCCTGGGCGAACGCGTCCGGGCCGCCCGGGCCGCCGGCCGGGACGGCCGTGCCCTCCAGCCACGTCTGCACCGACCACGGCATCGGATACCCGGCGCCGGGCTCGCCCAGCGCCACCGGGCGCGGGGCGGGGAACGGAGCGGCCCGTGCGAACTCCTCACACGCCGCCGCCTCCCGCTCCAGCACCGCCCGCTGCGCGTCCGCGCCGGTCAGCCGCAGCGGGAACCGCGCCGAGAGACCCTCACCGATCCGGAAGACGGCGTTGACCGTGCCGGACGACTCCAGGAGCCGTACCTCCTGGTCGCGCCACTGCGGGAACTGCTCCCGGACCAGCGCGGCCACCGTCTGCTCCGTCACGTCCACCTGGTCGTCGTGCATGGTCAACCTCGCGCACCCGCCTCGCCTCGCCGTACAGGGGGATCCGGACCGGAGTGTAGGGAGCGGCGTCGGTGCGGGCGAACGGTTTTCGCCCCCGGCGGCCCGCCGGCGACGGGCGCCGGCGCCTGCTCGCCGTCGGAGCGGGCGGGAGCCGTGCGCCCGGCGGTCCCGCTGCCGGCCACCAGCGTGTCGCGGCCGGCGGCCGGCGGCCGGCGGGCCGTTGCCGCACCAGCAGCGCGGTGGGGAGGGCGCGGACGATCAGGACCGCGGCGGCCAGCAGGATCCCGGTGTGCTGGGCGTCGGCGCAGGCACGCCGTGCCCACGCGGGCGGCCAGCTCCGGCGGGAGGGCGCCCCACCGCCCCCGCCGCTCCGTTCGGGCGAACCCGGCCGCCGCAGGCAACGGTCCGTGGTCCGGCCGGCGTCTGGGGGGATGACGGCGGGTCGTCCGTGTCGCGGTCCCGGAGCGGGGCCGGGCGGGCGGAACCGGGCCGTGCCGGGGGCGTACGGATCCGGCGCGGCGTACGCCGTCGTAACGGAACGGAGTCCTCCGCATGATCAGCCGCCGTGCCCTCGTCCTGACCGCTGCCGGGATCGCCGCCGGCGCTGCCACGCCCGCCCGCGCCGCCTCGCCCGCCGCCCCCCGCACCGGGAACGGACCGGTACGCCTGACGCTGCCCGCGCCGGGCGGGCCGTACGCGCTCGGCGCGATCACCCTGCGCCTGGTGGACACCGGCCGCCGCGACCCCTGGGTGCCGCGGCGCCCCTACCGGGAGCTGATGGTCGGCGTGCGCTACCCGGCCCGCGCCGCCACCGCGGAGGCCCACCCGCGGGCCCCGCACATGGAACCGGGGGCCGCCGCCGGGTTCGACGCGCTCAACAACCTCACCGGCGTCCCGGCCGGCACCGTGGACTGGGCGGCCACCGTCAGCCACGCGCACACCGCGGCCCCCGCCGAGACCGCCGGGGGACCCTTCCCGGTCGTGCTGTACTCGCCCGGCGTGGTCGACCCGCGCACCTGGGCGACCACCCTCACCGACGACCTGGCCTCGCGCGGTCACGTCGTCGTCACCGTCGACCACACCTACGAGGCCACCGCCGTGGAGTTCCCCGGTGGCCGGGTCGAACACAGCGTGGTGCCGGCCGTGTTCGAGGCCACCGGCGGCGACCCGGAGCGCGTCAGGGCGCTGCTGGAGAAGACGGTCGCCGTGCGGGTGGCCGACACCCGGTTCGTGCTGGACGCGCTGCCCTCGGCCCTGCCCGCGGCGCTGCGGCGGGTCGCCGACCTCTCGCGCACCGGCATGTTCGGCCAGTCCGCGGGCGGGTTCACCGCGTTGCAGACCATGGAGGAGGACCGGCGCCTGCTGGCCGGTGCCGACCTCGACGGGGTGCTGGCCTTCGTCCAGGAGGACTCCGAGCCCGGTCACCTCTCCTCCGTCGCCCGCAACGGCCTCGACCGGCCGTTCCTGCTCATGGGCGACGCGGACAACGGCCTGGCCACCGTGCCCTCCTGGGCGGCGCTGGCCGCGCACAGCACCGGCCCGCACCGCTGCCTCACCCTCCCCGGCAGCGCCCACGCCACCTACACCGACGCCGAACCCCTCGTCCCGCAGATCGCCCGCGCCCACTGCCTGCCGGCCTCCGTGGTCACCGACAACATCGGCACCGCCTCCCCGGCCCGCGCCCTCGCCGCCACGCACGCGGCCCTCGCCGGTCTCTTCGGCGCGGCACTGGGCGGCCGGGACAGGAGCCGGGGGTAGCGGCGCGTCCGCCGGGGCGCGGGCGCGACCCATCGGTCTGCGGCGTGCGGCGCCGTCCACCACCCCCGGCGCCCCGGCTCCGGCGGACGTCGGCGTGCCGCGCGGCGACCCGGGCGGCCGCCGGCGAGGAACCGCCGAAGTGGACCCGCGGCGGCGGCCCCGGCCGCACCGAGAACACCACGACCAGCGCGATCGCCACCACGAACGCCGGCGGCGTGCCGAGCACCGGGCACACCAGCGGCACCGCCCGCTCCAGCCGCACGCCGTCGTTCAGCGCCGCCGTGATGCCCGCCCCGCCGCCCGGCAGCACCGCCGGCGGCAGCGCCGGGCAGGCCGCCGGCGGCGCCTGCCCGATGCTCCCGCTCACCCGTGAACCAGGAGCGGCCCAGGTCACGGGTGAGCGCGTGGCCCAGCCACGACCGGTACCGCGTCACCAGCAGCCGGCCGCGGCCGCCGGGCAGCCGCCCGCCGCACCGGCCCGCGGCCAGTGTGCCCGCGGCGCGCCCACCGGGCCGTCACCCCTTCGAACCGCTGCGCCACGGTGTAGCGCGGCGGCGCCGGGATCCTGGGGTTGCGCGCCAGGACCGCGGCACGGTGCGGGGGAAGACCTTCGGCGGGCTCCGGTGGCGCTCCAGCGCCCGGCCCCCTCCTGCGGCCGCCGGCCGGTCCTCAGGGCTTGCGGGCGACGGCGGCCCACACCGGCACGTCCCGGTCGCCGACGGCCTCCCGGGTGCCGATGTCGCACTCGCCGATCTGCGGCCGCCACAGCTGCGGCACCACGATCCCGGGCTCCAGCAGCTCCAGCCCGTCGAAGAACCGGGCGAACTCCTCCTTGGTGCGGGTCTGCACCTGCGAGGGGCCCAGCGCCCGCAGGCGTTCGTTGATCTGCACCCAGGCTTCCGGGTCGAAGTCGTCGGTGGCGTGGCTGATGGCGACGCAGGAGCCGGACGGCAGCGCGTCCACCAGCTGCCGCACGATGCCCTCGACGTCGCTCTCCCGCGGCAGCCAGTGCAGCAGCAGGAGCATGGTCATGGCGATCGGCCGGGTCCAGTCCAGCGTCTCGCAGATCTCCGTGTCGGACAGGATCGCCTCGGGGTCGCACACGTCGGCCTGCACGTAGGCGGTGGCGCCCTCCGGGTGGCTCTCGTGCAGCGCGCGCGAGTGCACCAGGACGATCGGGTCGTTGTCGGTGTAGACCACCCGCGCCCGCGGGTGGATGGACTGGGCGACCTCGTGCAGGTTCGGCGAGGTGGGTATGCCGGTGCCGACGTCCAGGAACTGCCGTATCCCGCGGTCCTCGGCGAGGTGGCGCACCACGCGGTGCATCATCGCCCGGTTCTCGCGTGCCGCGGTGACCAGCGACGGCATGACGTCGCACACCTGGCTCGCGGCCGCCCGGTCGGCCGGATAGTGCGTCTTGCCGCCGAGCAGGCAGTCGTAGATCCGCGCCGCGTGCGGCCGGTCGGTGTGCAGTTCGGCGGGCGTGTGCTCCGTGCCCTTCATCCAGCTCGGCGCGTTCCCCATGCCACCGTCTCCTCACGTTTCGCGCATATCAACTGCCTGTGATGATAAGGCCGTTGCTTGACGAGCCGGACGCCGCCGGCCCGCGCCCTGGCCCCCGCCCCGCCCACGGGCGCCGCGCCGCTCCCGTTCCTCCGCCGGCAGGACGCCCGCGCTCCCGTCGTCGGGGCTCCACAGCCGCACCGGTCCGTCGTCGCCCCCGCACGCCAGCGCCGGCCGCCTGCTGGACCTCCCGCTGGCCGGGGTCCGCACCCCGGCGGCCCGCGCCGCGGGCGGCTGCGCCCGGCGGTGCGCCGGGCGGCCGGGCGGCTGAAAAGGCGTCGCGGCGCGCCGACCCGGCCGCTACCGTCGCACGGCATGAGGCTGCTCTCCGTCAACGTCGGCAGACCCCGCCCCAATCCGTGGAAGGGCCTGCGCGCGACGGGCATCGACAAGCGGCCCGTCGAGGGGCCGGTGGCGGTGAGCGCGCCCGGGCCCAAGGGCGGCGGCGACGTCGGTCTCGCCGGCGACCGGGCCTACGACGTGAAGAACCACGGCGGCGCCGACCAGGCCGTCTACGCGTACGCCCGTGAGGACCTCGACGACTGGCAGGCGGAACTGGGCCGGCCGCTGCACGACGGCGCCTTCGGGGAGAACCTCACGACCTGCGGCCTGGACGTCAACGGCGCCCTGATCGGGGAACGCTGGCGGATCGGCGCGGACGTCGTCCTGGAGGTGTCCTGCGCACGGATCCCCTGCGTCACCTTCCAGGGCTGGCTGGGGCTGGACGGCTGGATGAAACGGTTCCTGCGGTCCGGGCGGCCCGGCGCCTACCTGCGGGTGATCGAGCCCGGTGACGTCCGCCGGGGCGACCCGGTCGAGATCGTGCACCGGCCCGCCCACGACGTGACGGTGGCGCTGGTGCTGCGCGCGATGACCCTGGAACCCGACCTGCTGCCGCGCCTGCTCGTCGCCGGCGCCCTCCCGGACGAGGGGAAGGAACTGGCCCGCCGGCGCACCGCCGGCCGTCGCACGGGGTGAAGGAAGGGGCCGGATATGAAGCATGCGGTGGTCCGTCCGCCCGCTGTGCCGATTCGGTGCAGGCGTCCGGAGTCGCGGGCGGACCGCCGAAGGGGCGCGGAGCGCCGGTGCGGCGGCGGGTGTCCGGCTGGTCACGGGGGGTGGGGGCGCCGTGCGGGGCCGTGGCGTGACGAGGTGCCGGGGGTCGGATTCGCGGTGAATTGGGCGGTCGGCGGGGCCTGTTGACGCCGCATTGGTCCAGACCGATACTTCCCGGAAGGCGAAGCCCGGCGCCGGCCCGCCCGACTCGCACCACGCACCGCGGCGCCACCGTACGACGCGTCATCGCACCCCGAAGCACCACCGTTCAACCCCCCACGCACAGCCCCCGGCGCTCGTCCCGCCCGGCTCGGAACCCCCCACCGCCGTGCCCGACGACCGCCGGTCCCGAAGGGCTGGACACCGTCGCGCGCTTCCCCCACGGCGCGGCGGTGCGTCACTCATCGGCCGCCGCGGTGATCCGGCCGGGCGGCCGACGGACATGAGGAGTCGCGGATGAGGCTCAACCGCAGGGGCAACCGGTCGCCGCAGGGCACGCGCCGGGCCCTTCGCACCTTCCACCGGCGGGCCGCCCTGGTGGCGGCCGGACTGCTGGCCGTCTTCGTGGCGTTCCCCACCGGGGCGAGCGCCGACACCGTGCCGCCACCCCCCTCGGGCTGGAACACCGTCTTCAGCGACGACTTCGGCGGCGGCGCCGGCAGCGGACCCTCCGGCCAGTGGATGTACGACACCGGTCCCGGCTCGAACTTCGGCACCGGTGAGATCGAGACGATGACCAACTCGTCGTCGAACGTCCACCTCGACGGCAACGGTCACCTGGACATCACCGCGCTGAACAACGGCGGCGGCTGGACGTCCGGCCGGATCCAGACCACCAGCGCCAACGTCGGCGCGCCGGCCGGCGGCAAGCTGGAGGTCACCGCCTCGATCCAGCAGCCCAACCCGGGCGCGGGCCTCGGCTACTGGCCGGCGTTCTGGATGCTGGGCCCCGGCCAGTGGCCGGAGAACGGCGAGATCGACATCATGGAGGACGTCAACGCGCTCTCCGAGGTGGCCGGGACCATCCACTGCGGCACCGACCCGGGCGGCCCCTGCAACGAGTCCAACGGCATCGGCAGCGGCCTGCGCGGCTGCGGCGGCTGCCAGGACGGCTTCCACACGTACTCGATGGTGCTGGACCGCACGGACACCTCGAACGAGTCCATCACCTTCTCCCTGGACGGCAACGCCTACTTCACCGTGACCGAGGGCCAGGTCGGCGCCGGCACGTGGCAGGCGGCGTTCGACCACAACCTGTCGATCATCTTCGACCTGGCGATGGGCGGCGGCTTCCCCAACGGCGTGTGCGGCTGCACCTCGCCCGACGGCTCCACCGCGTCCGGCGGCACGATGAGCGTCGGCTACGTCGCGGCCTACACCACCGGCTGACGAACCCCGGCGTCACCGAAGCCGGTGCCGCGACGCGCACCGCGGGACGCCGACCGCACTGGGCGGCTTCCCGCGGCCTGCCGGGCACCGACGGCGGGCCGGCGCCCGGCGCGGCGGTCCGGCCCGGCCGGTTGCGGGGGCGGGCGCCGCGCCGCACGGTGAAGGGACGGGCACCGCGCCGCCGGCCCCGGGCGCGGTGCCGCCAGGCCGCGTTCCAGGGAAGTGATGGCCATGACCCCGTCCCGTCCGGCACCGGTGGTGTCCGCACCGTGCGAATTCCCCGAGTTCGCCCTGGAGGACTGGCGGGAGACCAAGGAGACCCTGCACCGGTTCCTCCAGGTCGTCGGCAAGGTCAGGCTGGCCGCGAGCCCCCGGCGCAACCACTGGTGGAACGTGCCCTTCCACCTCACCGGCCGGGGCATCACCACCCGGCCCTCCCGCGACCCGGCGACCGGGCGGATGTTCGCGGTGGACTTCGACTTCGTCACCCACCGGCTGGAGATCAGCGCGCTCGACGGGCGCCGGGCCGGATTCCCGCTGACCGGGCGCTCGGTGGCCGCGTTCCACGCCGACCTGCTCACCGGCCTGGGCCAACTCGGCCTGCGGGTAAGGCCGTCGGTCGACCACCCCTTCGACCTGCCGGACAGCGCGCGACCGTTCGAGGACGACACCGAACACACGCGCCTACGACCGGGACGCGGTCAACCGCTACTGGCGGATCCTGAGCGCCGTCGCCTGGGAGCTGGAGACGTTCTCCGCCGGCTGGAGCGGCAAGACCAGCGACGTGCACCACTTCTGGCACACCTTCGACGTCGCCGTCACCCGCTTCTCCGGCCGCTCCGCCGACCCGGGCCGCTCCGCCGACCCCGTCACCCGCGAGGCGTACTCGCGCGAGCTCGTCAGCTCCGGCTTCTGGTTCGGCGACGACACCTTCCCCGCGCCCGCCTTCTACTCCTACACCGCGCCCGCCCCCGACGGCCTGGCCGACGTACCGCTGCTGCCACGCTCCGCCCGCTGGACCGAACGCAACGGCTCCCCGCTCGCGGTGCTCCCCTACGACGCCGTACGCACGGCGGCAGCCCCGCACGAGACCGTCCAGGACTTCTACCGCACCACCTTCCGCGCCGGCGCCTCCCTGGCCGGCTGGCCCCCCGGCCAGGAATGCCACGCCGGTATCACCGACCCCTGCCTCACCACGACGGCCCCCCACCACGCGGACGCGGCGTAAGACGACGGGGGCGCTGTCGCGAACCGCCCACCGCCCCGGCGACGGGGCCGGTGCGGTGGGCGGTTCGCACGTCGCGGGGGCGCGGCCGGGCCGTCGTCGGCCGGGGTCCCCGACCACATGGGGCTCGTGGGGCTGGACAGGGCATCATGATCTGCGCCGGGGCAGCGGTACCCGCGGCCGGAACCGGTCGCCCGCAGTCCGGGCCGAAAAGGCGATCGCGTGGACTCGGTGCTCTCCGGCTTCCTGCCCATCTGGGCCATAGTGGCGGTCGGCTGGCTGACCGGCCGCCACCACGTCCTGGGGGCCGGCGCGCAGAGCGTGCTGGGGCGGTTCGCCTTCTCGCTGGCGATGCCCGCGCTGCTGTTCGTGACCATGTCGCGGGCCCGGGTCTCGGAGGTGGCCGACCCCGGGGTCGCCGTCTTCGCGGCCGCACTGGTGGTGGTCTTCGCCCTCGCCCTGCTGATCAGCCGCCGCTTCTTCCACCGGCGCCCGGCCGAGCGGGCGATCAGCGCGATGGCCGCCGCCTACGTCAACTCCGCCAACCTCGGCATCCCGGTCGCCCTGCACGTGCTGCACGACACCACGTTCATCATCACCGCCGCGCTCTTCCAGCAACTGTTCGTCATGCCGCTGATCCTGGTGCTGATCGACCTCGACGTGCGCGCCGGCGCCGGACCCCAGTGGCGGCGGCTGGCGCTCCTGCCGTTCCGCAATCCGATCATCGCGGCCTCGGCCGCCGGCGTCGCCGTATCCGCCCTGGGATGGCGGGTGCCCGGCGCCGTCGTCTCGCCGCTGGAGACGCTCGGCGGCGCGGCGGTGCCCGCCGCGCTGATCGCGCTGGGCATGTCGCTGAACGGCTCCGTGCGCCCCGGACCCGGCACCCGTGTGGAGCGGTGCGTGCTGGTCGGGCTGAAGATCGTCCTCCAGCCGCTGGTGGCCTACGCCATCGGCCGCTGGGCCGCCGGACTGCGCGGCCACGCGCTCTTCGCGGTCGTCCTGTGCTCAGGACTGCCCACCGCCCAGAACGCCTTCGTGTTCGCCAGCGAGTACGGCATCGACACCGAACTCCCGCGCGACACCGTGCTGCTGTCCACCCTGCTGTCCATGGTCTCGCTGTCGCTCATCGCGTGGCTCCTGACCTGACCGCCGGCGGAGCACCCGGTGCTCCACCGGGTGCACGGGGGGGAAGTACGCCGTCCCGGATGCCGGATGTGGTGAGCACCACAATGCCGCCGGTGCGCTTTCCCCGGGCCCGGCCCCTTCTATAAGGTCCGTCAGATCGGCGCCGATCACACGGCCTGTCGTCGGCGATGAGCTGAACGAAAGGTGCGCGATGCCGGGGGAACGCGACAACAGGTACCGGATCCCGCGCAGGATCCTCCGCGCACGTGCGAACTCCTTCGCGCGGGCGAACCGGTGATGGGGAAAATCCTCCCGCCGCCCGGAAGCATCCGGACCCTGGCCGTCATCACCTTGACCCTCACTCTCGGGCAGGGACTCTGGCTGGCGCTCAACGCCATTTATACGACCACCGTGCTGCGCCTGACCCCGGGACAGTTCGGCATCGGCGTCGGACTCGCGGCCGGGTTCGCCCTCGCGGCGAGCACCCCGACGGGCCACCTGGCCGACCGGGTCGGCCCCAGGACCGTGCAGATCTGGTCGTTCGTCGCCCTCGCCCCGCTGTCGGCCGCGCTGCTGTACGTCCACGGCATGACCGAGTACGTGGTGGCCGCCTGCGCGCAGGCGGTGGCCTACAGCGCCAGCCGCAGCGCCCGCATGGCGATGATCGCCGGACTCGTCCCCCCGAGCGAACGCGTCTACGTCCGCTCCTACGTGCGGGCCGTCAGCAACGCGGGCGTCGCCATCAGCGCCGGCGCGGCGGGGGTGCTGCTGTCCGTCGGTACGGCGACGGTCTACCGCGCGGCCGTGGCCTTCATCGCCGTCGTCTACCTGGCGACCGGGCTGATGACCGTACTGCTGCCCGCCGTACCGGCCCAGCCCCGCAGGGCCGGACCCACGCTGGTGGTGCTGCGCGACCGCCCCTACCTGGTACTGATGGTGCTCGACGGCCTGCTGTCGATGCACAACCTGCTGCTGGACGTGGTGCTGCCCCTGTGGGTGCTGCACCGCACGCACGCCCCGCGCTGGATGATCGCGGTCGTCGTCCTGACCAACACGCTGCTGGTCGTCGTCCTCCAGGTCAAGGTGGCCCGCGGTACCGACGAACCGGGGCCGGCCGCCCGGGCCGAGCGGTCCGGCGCGCTGTGCCTGGGCATCGCCTGCCTGATCTTCGCCCTCAGCCAGGGGGTCTCTGCCCCCCTCGCCTGCACGCTGCTGGTGCTGGGCGCCGTCGTCCACGTGCTGGGCGAGATCCGTCAGGCGGCGGGCAGCTGGGGCATCTCCTTCGGCCTGGCGCCCGACGACGCCCAGGGCCAGTACCAGGGCACGTACGCCATGGGCGCCGACATCGGCAAGATGATCGCACCGGCCGTCCTGACCTGGCTGGCCATCGACCACGGCCGGGCCGGCTGGATCGCCATGGCCGTCGGCTTCGCGGCGCTCGGTGCCCTCGTCCCGCCGGTCGTCGGCTGGGCCCAGCGCAAGCGGCGGGCCGCCGCCCCCGCGGTGGCCTGACCCCGGACCGGGCAGACGCCCTTCACCGGCCCCGGCCGGACCCCCGCCACCGCGCCCGTCCCGCGGGACGCCGCACCGCACCACCCGTGAACCACCGTCACCATGCGAAGGGACCCCGCCAGTGTGTGAAAGGCCCGCCACCAGCCCCGCCACGGAGACGTCCGAGCCGGCCGTCCTCCAGATCGGGGACCGTGCCCCCGGCGGGGCCGAACCGCCGGCGCGCGGCCGTCACGCGTGGACCGAACAGCACCTCCCGGACCTCGCCCCGCAGGCCGGCCCGGCCGAGCTGCTCACCGCCGCGTTCACCGCGCTGGTCCACCGCTACAGCGGACTCGACGACATCGTCCTGGAACGCCTCGGCCCGCCGCACGACGCCCCGGTACCGGTGCGCTCCCGCCTCGACGCCGACGCCGCCGCCGGTCTCGGCGCGTTCGCCGCCGCGCTGGCCGCCCGCCACCGCGCCGCGACCGGCCCCGGCACGCCCGCCCGCCCGGCCGCCGCCGGACCGCGCGTCGCCGTCCTGACCGGCGCGGACCACGGCACCGGCGACGCCCCCCACCCCGCCGACGCCTTCGAGCTCGCCCTGGAGGTCCGCCCGGCCGGCGGCGGCGCCCGGCTGACGCTGCACTACGACACCGCCCACTTCACCGAGGCGTTCGTCGCCCGCATGGCGGACAGCCTGCGTACCCTGCTGGCCGACGGCTGCGCCCGTCCCGGCGTCCCCGCAGCCGACCTCACCCTGCTGTCCGCGCCGCAGACCCGGCGCCTGCTGCACGAGCTGAACGCCCCCGCCGGCCGGCCCGTCCCCGACAGCGGCACGCTGCACGCGCACGTCGAGGCGCAGGCCGCCCGCACCCCGGACGCCCCGGCCGTGGAATGGCGCGAAGAGGTGCTGACCTACCGGGAGCTGGACGAGAGCGCCAACCGGATCGCCCGCGCCCTGCACGCCCACGGCGTCACCCCCGGATCACGCGTCGGGGTCTCCGTCGCCCGCACCCACCGCACCGTCGCCCTGCTGCTCGGCGTGCACAAGGCCGGCTGCGCCTACGTACCGCTCGACCCCGCCTACCCGGTGGAACGCCTGACCGCCATCGCCGAGACCGCCGACATGGCCGCGGTCGTCCTCGACACCGGCGACGCCGGCTGGACGGCCGCGACCGGCGCCCGCGCCCTGCCGTGGGCCGAACTGTGGGAGAAGGCCCGCGGCGAGAGCCCCGAACCCCCCGGCGCCGTCACCGACCCGGCGAGCCCCACGCACCTCATTTACACCTCCGGCTCCACCGGCCGCCCCAAGGGCGTGGTCATCAGCCACCGCAACGTCGTCGCCCTGCTCGGCTGGGCGTGGGAGACCTACCGGCCGCAGGAACTCGCCCGCGTCCTGTTCGGCACCTCCCTCAACTTCGACCTGTCCGTCTTCGAACTGTGGGCCCCGCTGACCACCGGCGGCTGCGTCGTCGTCGTCGACAACGTGCTGGCCCTCGCCGAGGACCCGCGGCTGCGCCCCACCCTGATCAACACCGTGCCCAGCGCCCTGCGCGTCCTGCTGGACCGCCGCGCCGTGCGCCGCTCCACCACCGTCCTCAACGTCGCCGGGGAACCGCTGCCGAAGGAACTGGTCAACGCGGCCTTCGCCGGCACCGAGATCGTGCGGCTCTACAACCTCTACGGCCCCTCCGAGGACACCACCTACTCGACCTGGAAGTGCTTCACCGGCCCCACCGGCCAGGCCCCCACCATCGGCGTGCCGGTGCGCGGCACCGCCGCCCACCTGCTCGACGCCCGCGGCCGGCTCGTCCCCGAGGGCCTGCCCGGCGAACTCCACCTGGCCGGCGCGGGCGTCTGCGGCGGCTACTTCAACGACCCCGAGCGCACCGCCGCCGCCTTCGTGCCCGCCGGACCCGGACTGCCCGCCGGGACCCTCTACCGCACCGGCGACCTCGCCGCCTGGACCGCCGACGGCGAACTGCGCTTCCTCGGCCGCAGGGACACCCAGGTCAAGGTCCGCGGTTTCCGCATCGAACTCGGCGAGATCGAATCCGTGGCACGCGAGGTCGCCGCGGTACGCGACGTCGCCGCCCTCGCCGTCGCCAAGGACGGCGACACCCTGCTGGTCCTGCACGCCGGCGTGGACGGCGGCGACGGGGACGGTGACCCGGCCGAGGCGATCGGCGCGCACCTGCGCCGCAAACTGCCGCACTACATGCAGCCGGCCCGCATCGTCGTCCACGAGCGGCTGCCGCGCCTGCCCAACGGCAAGACCGACCGCAAGGCCCTGGCCGCCGTCGAGGTCGACTGGACGGCGGGCGGCGGCGACTTCCGCCCCGAGGACCCGGAACAGGCGGCCGTCGCTCGGGTGTGGACCGGGCTGCTCGGCCTGCCCCGGCTCAGCGCCGGCCTCGACTTCTTCTCCGTCGGCGGCCACTCCCTGCTCGCCACCCTGCTCGCCGCGCGCCTGGGGGACGAGGCCGGCACCACCGTGCGGGTCGCCGAGGTCTACGCCCACCGCACCCTCGCCGAACAGGCCGAACTCCTGCGCCACAAGCGCCGGCAGGCCCCGGCCACAGCCACCACCGACACCCGGGCCCGGCTGGCGGCCGTCGCCGGCGTCCTGCGCGAGTCCTCCCTCGCCCACGGCATCCCCGGCGCCTCCACCGCGGTCTTCCTCGACGGCACGCTGAGCGTCACCCACCACGGCGTCGACGAGACCGGTTCCGGCCGGCCGCGCGACGACACATCCCGGCAGCGCGTCACCTGCATCACCAAGGCCCTGCTGGCCTTCGTCGCCCTCCAGCTCGTCGACCGCGGGCTGCTCCCGCTGGACGAGCCCGTCGACGACCGCCTCCCGCACGCCTTCGAACGCGCCGACGGCCGCCGCGTCCCGGTCACCCTGCGCCAACTGCTCGCGCACACCAGCGGCATCGACGACTCCTACGAGATCTGGCACGACACCGACCACCCCGACCTCGACCACTACCTCGGCACGTTCCGCCACTACCCGCAGGTCTTCGAGCCGGGCGAGGTGTTCGCCTACTCCGCCTGCGGCACCTCCATCGTCGCCGGCCTCATCGAGGCCACCCTCGGCATGCCGTGGCGCCGCGCCCTCAACGAGCTGCTGTTCGTACCCCTGGGCATCCACCCGGTGCCCGAGAGCCGCACCGAGGACGGCCACTACGGCGGCACCGTCGCCACCGGCTACCTGTGGGACGCGGGGGAGCGGGCCTACGTCCGGCACGACCCGGAGGCGCAGACCATCGCCGACGACGCGGCCGGATCGTTCTCGGTCTGCCTGACGACCCACGAGGTCGCCGCCATCGCCCGGCTCGCCCTCGACGACGGCGTCACCCCGGACGGGCGGCGGCTGCTGTCGGCCGCACTCGCCGAACAGATGCGCACCCCGCAGGTCGGCGTCCCCGGCCACCACTTCATGCACGCCTGGGGACTGGGCTGGCTGATGTTCGGCCCCACCTCCTTCGGCTTCAACTCCAACGGCAGCGGCCACCACAACTTCGTCCAGATCTACCCCGAGGACCGCTCCTTCCTCGTGCTGCTCGCCGACGCCTACCCGGTCTTCGGCCTGTACGAGGACCTGGTGCGCACCTTCAGCGGCGAGGGCATGGTCCGCACCGGACGCCCCTTCGAGATGGAACTCGCCGACTGCGTCGCCCGCTACGCCGCCGACGGGTACCGGCTCGACGTGCTCCCCGGCGACGGCGACCACCTGGGCTACGAGTACGCCGAACGCCTCCCCGACGGCGGCTGGCAGCTGCGCGACGCCGGTGACCTGGTCTCCTCCGGCGCCGGCGGCTTCACCTCCATGTCGGAGCGCGACGTCCTCAAGGGCTCCATCTCCTTCATCCCCGAGCCCGGCACCGACGTCCCCGGCTACGTGCGCATCGGGCAGCGGTTCGCCCGCAGGAGCGCGTGACCCGGCCGGCCGGACGAACGCGGGGCGGGCGACGGCGTGCACCGCCGCCCGCCCCGGCCGGTCCGCCGGTACGCTCGGTGGTCCGGCCCGGCCCGGCCCGCCCGGCCCACGGAAAGGCGGCACGGCGATGATCAGCCAGTGGCAGCTGCGTGCGGCGTTCGCCCGGCGGCTCTGCGCCATGTACGGCGCCGAGGTCCCCGCCTACACCACGCTGGTGGAGGCCTCCCGCGAGGTCAACGACGACGTGCTGCGGGCCCGGGGCGGCGACGCCGAGCGGCTGGGCTCCCTCGACCGCGTCTCGGCGGAACGGCACGGCGCCATCAGGGTCGGCACCCCCCGTGAACTCGCCCGGGCCACCCGGGTGTTCGGCGCGATGGGCATGCATCCGGTCGGCTTCTACGACCTGCGGGAGGCGGCCGTCGGGGCCGTCCCGGTGGTCTCCACCGCCTTCCGGCCCGTCGACGCGGCCGAGTTGGCGCTCAACCCGTTCCGCCTGTTCACCTCCCTGCTCACCACGGCCGACCCGCGGTTCTTCGACGTGGCGCTGCGCCGCCGGCTGGAGGAGTTCCTGGCCGCCCGGGAGCTGTTCTCGGACGCGCTGCTGGAGCTGGCCGACCGGGCAGCGGCGGACGGCGGACTGGAGCGGGACGCCGCCGACCGGTTCCTCGGCCTGGCCGTCCGGTCGCTGCGGCTGTCCGCCGAACCGGTCGACCGGGCCTGGTACGCGGCCCTGGAGAAGGTCTCCGCGGTCGCCGCCGACATCGGGGGCGTGCGCGGCACCCACGTCAACCACCTCACGCCCCGGGTGCTGGACATCGACGAGCTGTACCGGCGGATGACCGGCCGCGGCGTCGCGATGATCGACGAGATCCAGGGCCCGCCACGCTGGAGCGGCCCCGACGTGCTGCTGCGCCAGACCTCCTTCCGCGCCCTGGCCGAACCCCGCGCGCTGCGCGAGGCCGACGGAAGGGTCACCCGGGGCAGCCTGCGGGTGCGCTTCGGCGAGGTGGAGGCACGCGGCATCGCCCTGACCCGCCCCGGCCACGCGCGCTACGACGCCCTGCTCGCCGAGACCGACGCCCGCCTCGCGGCGGGGGAGCCGGCCGCACGGCAGGAGGTGGCCCGCGCCGTGTGGGAGGCGGGCTTCCCCCGCACCGAGCACGAACTGGCCGTCGGGGGACTGGCGTTCTTCACCTACCACGCCGTTCCCGGCCGCCCCGGCGACGGCCGGCCCTCCGGCGGCCGCGCCGGCCTGGCCGCGCTGCTCGGGCAGGGCCGGCTGCGGGCCGACCCGGTCGTCTACGAGGACTTCCTGCCGCGGTCCGCCGCCGGGATCTTCCAGTCCAACCTCGGCTGCACGGACGCGCGGGGCAGCGCGGGAACCGGTCCCGCCCACGATCGCGCCTGGCTGTCGGGGGCGGCCGGCCGTGAGGTGCTCGACCCGTTCGAGCTGTACGCGCAGCAGTCCCGCCGCTCCCTGGAGCGGGCCGCCCGGACACTGGGGCTGGCCGCCATCCGCTGAGCGCGCCCCGGCGCCGGCCCCGCCCCGCCCCAGCGGCACGTCACGCCGGGATGCCCGTGCGCACGCGGCCGTCCTGCGAGCGCCCGTCGATGGGCACCGATCGATGTCTCACGCGCTGGACGCCGGCCGGCCCTGACCGTGCCCCCGCCCCCGGCCCGGTTGACGCGGTGGGGCCCGGGGCCCACGGTGGTCACCGGCAGACGAGTCGGGAAGAGCCGGGAGAACGCGTGACCGAGATCAGCCATCGTCAGGTGACGGTGAACGGCCTGACCATGCACATCGCCGAGGCGGGGCAGGGGCCGCTGGTGCTCCTGCTGCACGGGTTCCCGGAGTTCTGGTACTCCTGGCGCCACCAGCTCCTGGCCCTGGCGCGGGCCGGTTTCCACGCCGTCGCCCCCGACCAGCGCGGCTACGGCGACACCGACAAGCCGCTCGGCGCCGAGCACTACACGGCCTTCCACCTGGCCGGTGACGCGGTCGCGCTGATCGGCGCGCTGGGGGAGCGGGACGCGGTCGTCGTCGGCCACGACTGGGGGTCGGCCGTCGCCTCCTGCCTCACCCTGCTGCGGCCCGGCCTGGTGCGCGGTCTGGCCTGCCTGAGCCTGCCGCCCCGGCCCCGCGGCTCGCGCCGCCCGACGGACGTCCTGCGGGCCGCGTTCGGGGAGGCGTTCTACCAGCTGCGCTTCCAGGAGCGGGGTCTCGCCGACGCCGAACTGGCCGCGGACACCGCCCGCACCTTCCGCGCGTTCCTCCACTACGGCAGCGGACAGGCGCCGCGTGATCGGGCCCTGTCCTTCCTGGTCGACAACGGCCCCGGGGCGCTGGCCGGCGACGTCCCCCTGCCGTCCTGGGCGACGCCGGAGGACGTCGACGCCCACACCCGGGCGTTCGCCGACGGCTTCACCCCGGCGCTCAACTGGTACCGCAACATCGACCGCAACTGGGAGCTGACCGCCCCCTGGCAGGGCGCCCGGCTCGACCCTCCGATGATCTTCCTCGCCGGCCGCGCCGACGTGGTGCTCGACATCTCGGGATCCGACTGGGAACAGGCCCTGCGCGCGCACGCCCCGCGGCTGCGCTCCGTGGTGACCGTCCCCGGCGCCGGGCACTGGGTCCAGCAGGAGGCCCCGGAGCGGGTGAGCGCCGAACTGGTGGAGTTCGCCACCGCCATGTCCCGCTGACGCCCGGCGCCCCGCGCGTTCATCCGACCGTCCCTCCGGTGACGCCGGCCGGTCGCGGCGGCGTGCGTCACTGGAGCCCTGGCCCACGGCACCGGAAGGCGGACATGCGCGAACTGCTCACCCCCTCGGCCCGGTCGCTGGCACGGGCGGCGCTCCCGGCAGGCGTCGCCGCCCTCACCGCCCACCTCATGGGGCGGCTGTGGGCGGCGTACGCGCGCTCCCCGCAGGCGGCGGCCGCGATGCGCCGCTGAGCCGGGCGTTCAGCCGGTCCGGCCAGGTCGGTGCCGGCGTCCCCCGGCCGTCGACGCGTTCTGCGCGCGCTCCTGCGGGCGCCGCCGGGCCCGGTGGCGCGCACCCGGCGGGTGTCTACCGCTTCTCGCGGCGGGAGCGGCGGGCCACCACGGCCGCCGCACCGATCGCCGCGGCGACGGGCCACTCCACCACGCCGACCGCCGCGAGGGCGCCCAGGCCCCCGTAGAAGGCCATGCGTTCGGGCGGCGGCAGCTTGACGTCCGGCAGCGCCGATCCGGCGGCCCGTACGTTGTCCGAGATGTCCTTGCCGGTGACGTAGGGGATGGGAATGGTGGCGTGCGCGGTGCGCACGTGCATGCCGTCGGCGCCGCTCCGGTCCTTGCTCGCGGACTCACGCTTCGAGGACGTGCGCCCCGCACCGGTGCGGGCGGCGGATGCCGTCTTCTTCGGGCTCCGCGCGGTCTTTCCCGTGGTCCGGGTCTTGCGGCCGGACGCTGTGGTGCTCGGCATCGCGTTCGCCTCCTAGAACGGTCGTTATGATCCGGGTACCACCGCCAAAAGAGTGTAAACAGGATGAGATGCCACATTTTGTTCATCACTCGGGTACGCATCCGTCTCTCCCGGCGAGTGTGGACGGTGCGTGTGTGGATTCCAGGGGTCGGACTGCTGTCACAGCTCGCGGCGTCGTCCGCCGGGCTCGTCACCGGGAGGACACCGGTCGCAGGACGCGCCCCGGCACCGGGCGGCCCGCGGATCCGCACCTTCGCCGACGGCCGGCGGCACATCCTGGTCCGCGGTCTGCACGGGCCGCACGGTGACCGCATCGCCCGGGAGGTGCGGCAGCGCCTGACCGGCCACCCCGCCGTCGCATGGGCCGCGGTCAACACCGCGCTGGAAGCCGTGGTCGTCGCCACCACCGGCGGCGGCGCCGAACAGGACGTGGAGTTCCTCGCCGACCTCGCGGAGCTCGTCGAGGAGGTCGAACGCGCCCACGGCGCCGGCGACGGGCCGCTGCCCACCGCCCACCCCGCCGCCGCCCGCCCGGCCGGCAAGGCCATCTGGTCGCTCGCCCTGCAGGCCGCCGCCCTGCCGGTGGCCACCGTCGGACGCTTCGTCCGGTACTCCCCGCTGCCGCCCGAGGTCGCCGCGCTCGTCCCCGAGATCGACTACGAACCCCGCCTGCGGCGCCTGCTCGACACCCTCGCCGGCCGCGACAACGCCGGCCTGGTGCTCGCCGCCCTCAACGCCGTCCTCCAGGCGGGCGCCGGCGGCGTGCTCGGCCTGGCCGTCGACGGCGTGCGGCACGGCCTGCGGGCCGCCGAACTCAACGCCGCCCGCACCGCCTGGCACGCCGCCGAACCCGGACTCGCCGGCGACCCGGCCCGCGCGGCGACCGGCCCGCTGCCCGACCTGCCGCCCCGACCGGCACCGCTGCGGGACGGCCCCGTCGAACGCTGCGCCAACCGCGCCGTCTACCTGGCCGGCGCCGCCTTCACCGGCGTCCTGGCCGCCTCCTGCCGCCCCCGCACCGCCGCCGCGGCCGCCCTGTCCGCCATCCCCAAGGCACCCGTGCTGGCCCGCGAGGGCTTCGCCGCCACCCTCAGCGGCGCCCTCAGCCGCCGCGGCACCCCCGTGCACAGCACCCAGGCGCTGCGCAACCTCGACCGCATCGGCACCCTGCTGCTGGACACCGCCGTCCTGGCCGACCCCGCCCACCGGCTGGCCGACCTGGTGCCGCTGGACACCGGCGCCCCCTCGGGACCGCTCACCGTCACCGCCCACCGCCTCTTCGACCCGCGCCGCCCCACCGCGACCGCCGCCGCCGACGGCTGGCGGCTGGGCCCGCTGGACGGCCTCGCCGTGCGCGGCCGCACCGGCCGGCGCGCTGCCACCCGGCTCGGACCGGACGACGCCCTGCTGCTGGGCCTGGCCGAGGGCGACCGGCTGATGGCCGTCATCAAGGCCCGGCCCGAGGTCTGCGACGCGGCCCGCCTGCTGGTGGACGCCGCCCGCCGCTCCCGGCTGCGCGTCGTCGTCCACGGCACGGGAACACCCGTCCCGGGTGCCGACGAGACCGCGCCGCAGGACGAACCGCTGGCCGCGACCGTCCGCCGCGCCCAGGCCCGCGGCCGCGGCGTACTGCTGATCTCCGCCGACCGCGCCGCCCTCGCCTGCGCCGACCTCGGCGTCGGCGTCACCGGCGCCGACGGCGTCCCCGCCTGGGGCGCCCACGTGCACGCCGCCTCCCCCCGTGAGGCCCTGCTGCTGGCCGAGGCGTGCGGCCCAGCCCGCACCGTCTCCGTGCGCGGCGTGCGGCTGACCCAGGCGGCCGCCGGCCTCGGCAGCGTCGTCGCCCTCGCCGGCCGCACCTCCCGCCGCCCGGCCGCCCGCAGCCTCAGCGCCGTCAACTGGGCCGCGGCCCTCGGCATCGGCTACGGCGTGTGGTCCGCCGTGGAACTCCTGCGCCGCCCGCCCGCCCCGCCGCCCGCCGCCGAACCCTGGCACGCCATGCCCGCCAGGACCGTGCTGGAACGCACCGGGGGCCGCACCGGCGGCCTGACCGACGAGGAGGCCGCCCGGCGGACCGGCCCCGGCACCGACGGACCCCTGCGCCCCTCCCTGCTGCGGTCCGTGGCCGCCGAACTGGCCAACCCCCTCACCCCCGTCCTGCTCGGCGGCGCCGTCCTGTCCGCCGCGGTCGGCGGCGCGCTGGACGCCGGGATCGTCGTGGGGGTCACCGTGCTGTCCGGCGTCATCGGCGGCGTCCAGCGCCACCTGACCGAACGGGAGGTGGCCCGCCTGCACGAACAGTCCGCGATCACCGCCGCCGTCGTGCGGGACGGCCGTGAACGCCACGTCCCCGCCGGGGACCTCGTCGTCGGCGACGTCGTCCACCTCGCCGGGGGAGACCTGGTGCCCGCCGACTGCCGCCTGCTGGAGAGCCGCGGCATGGAACTCGACGAGTCCGCCCTCACCGGCGAGTCCCTGCCCGTCACCAAGGGCACCGACCCGGTGCTGGCCGCCGACGTCGCGGACCGCGCCTGCATGGTCTACGAGGGCACGACCGTCGCCACCGGCCACGGCACCGCCGTCGTCGTCGCCACCGGGGCCGGCACCGAGGCCGGACGCGGGGCCCGGGCCGCCCGGGGCGCCACCCCCGACGTCGGCGTGGAACGCCGGCTCGCCCGCATCACCCGCACCGCGCTGCCGCTCGCCCTCGGCTCGGCCGGCGCCGTCGTCGCAGCGGGCCTGCTGCGCGGCCGGCCGGTGCGCGAGAGCGTCGGCGCCGGCGTGGCGCTGGCCGTCGCCAGCGTCCCCGAGGGCCTGCCGTTCCTGGTCTCCGCCGCCCAACTGGCCGCCGCCCGGCGGCTCGCGGCCCTCGGCGTGCTGGTGCGCGACCCTCGCACCATCGAGGCCGCCGGCCGCGCCGACGTGCTGTGCTTCGACAAGACCGGCACCCTCACCGTCGGCACCGTCGAGCTGACCGGCGTCGAGGCGTGCGGGGTGCGCCGCCCGCCGGACGGCCTGCGCCCCGAACAGCACGCCGTGCTCGCCGCGGCGCTCCGGGCCACCCCCCGCGCCCGGCCCGGCCGCCCCCTGGAGCACTTCACCGACCGGGCCGTCACCGACGGCGCGGCCCTCGCCGGGGTGCGCACCACCGACGGCGCACGGGGCTGGCGGGCCGGCGCCCACCTGCCGTTCGAACCCAGCCGCGGCTTCCACGCCACCCGGGGCCGCACCGGCGGCGTCCACCTGGTGTCCGTCAAGGGCGCGCCGGAGGAGGTCGTCAAACGCTGCACCAGCTACCGCGGCGGCCCCCTCGCCCCCGCCGACGTGCTGGCCGACGCCGAACGGCTGGCGGCCGGCGGCCACCGGGTGCTCGCGGTCGCCGAACGCCGCGAGGCCCCCGCAGGCACCCTCGACGACGACGCCGTGACCGGCCTGGACTTCCTCGGCCACCTCCTGCTCTCCGACCAGGTGCGCGGCGGCGCCGCAGCCGCGGTGAGACGGCTCTCCGGCGCCGGCGTCCACATCGTCATGATCACCGGCGACCACCCGCAGACCGCCCAGGCCATCGCCCGCGAACTGGAGGTGCTCGACGGTCACCGCGTCGTCACCGGCGCCGAACTCGACCAGCTCGACGACGACGCCCTCGACGCCCTGCTGCCCTCGGTCGGCGTCGTCGCCCGCGGCACGCCCGCCCACAAGGTCCGCGTCGTCCAGGGCTTCCAGCGGCTGGGCCGCACGGTGGCCATGACCGGCGACGGCGCCAACGACGCCCCCGCGATCCGGCTGGCCGACGTGGGCATCGCGCTGGGCCGCCGCGGCACCCCCGCCGCCCGTGCCGCCGCCGACCTCGTCGTCACCGACGACCGGCTGGAGACGATCCTGGCCGCGCTCATCGAGGGCCGCGCCATGTGGGCCTCCGTGCGGCAGGCACTGGCCATCCTCGTCGGCGGCAATCTCGGCGAGATCGGCTTCACCGTCCTCGGCTCCGCCGTCACCGGCACCTCACCGCTGACCGCGCGCCAGCTGCTGCTCGTCAACCTCTTCACCGACCTCGCGCCCGCCATCGCCGTCGCCCTGCGCCGGCCCGAGGCGCAGGCCGCGGAACGCCTGCTGCGCGAGGGTCCCGAGGCGTCGCTCGGCGCCGCCCTCACCGACGAGATCACCGTGCGGGCGACGACCACGGCCGCCGGGGCCGGCGCCGCATGGATCGCCGGCCGCTGCACCGGCCGCCCCGCCCGGGCCCGCACCATCGCGCTGGCCGCGCTCGTCGGCACCCAGCTCGGCCAGACCCTGCTCGTCGGCGCCCGGAGCCCCGCCGTCCTCGGTTCGGTGGCCGGCTCCGCCGCCGCGCTGGCAGCCGTCATCCAGACCCCCGGCGTCAGCCACTTCTTCGGCTGCACCCCGCTCGGCCCGGTGGCCTGGACGACCGCGCTGACCTGCTCCGCCGGCGCCACCGCCGGCTCCGTCCTGCTCACCCCCGCCGCCCGCCGCCTGCGCTCCGCCACCCGTCCCCTCGCCGACCGCGTCACCACCGCCTGGGACCAGGCCGTGGTGACGGTGCGCCGCACGGCCGCCCCCGTGCTGTCGGCGGTATGACGAACGGGACGGCGCGGGGGCCGGGCACCAGGACGAAGAGACCGGGCGGGTCGGGACGCACCACGATCGGGTGATGTGTGCGGCCTGCGGCGCTGCGTGACGGTCCGTCGCCGCTCCAGGCGGGGAGGATCGCAGGGCCCGCACCACCCCCGACACCTCCGGGAGACGACACCATGCGCATGCGTACCCTCGCCGCCGCCGCCGCCGCGGCCTGCGGCCTGGTCGCCCTGTTCGCCGCCGCCGGTCCCGCCGCCGCCGCCACCGGCGGCTTCGGCTACGTCTACGACGCCCCGGACGGCACCGCGCACCAGGGCCTGCTCCTCGACCCGCCGAACGGGGTGTGCCTGACGCTGCCGGAGGTCGCCGTGCCGTGGACGCCGGCCGCGCACTCCCCGCGCAACGACACCGACGCCCGGGCCCTGGTCTTCAGCGAGGCCGGCTGCCAGGGACTGTCGTTCGCCCTGCGCCCGCTGGGCGGCCACGCGTCGGACCGCCTCAAGGTCCGCTCGGTGCTGTTCGGCTGACCACGCCGCCCGCCCCGGCGCCCGGCCCGGGCGGCGGGACACGCGGGCACATCCGGGGACGGGTGTGCCCGCGTTCCTCCGTTGTTCGAGCGTGGTCCCGTAAAGGTCGTGCGACTGGTTGACGCGTCTCGTACGAATGGTTGGTATCTGCCATGGTCCAAGCAGCAGTCCCCGCTGCGACGTTCGCCCTGCGCGACCCCCGCGTTCCCGCGAGGATCTCGCAGTCGCTGATCGGGTTGTCCGGGATCGCGATCATCGTGCAGAGCACGGTGACCATGTCCACCGACCACCCCTCGACCGCCCTGGCCGACGGCTCCACGGTGGCGATGGCCGTCACCTTCGTGCTGTCCATCGTGGCCTTCCTCATCTGGTTGTCGGGCTGCCGCCGCAACGCCGGGATCCTGGCCCCCGGCGCCGTGCCGGGCGGTCCGGGGCGAGCGGTGTGGGTGTGGTTCATCCCCTTCGCCGGCCTGTGGTGGCCGCGTGCCGTCGTCCGTGACATCTGGCGGGCCGGCGCCGGTGACGCGGCCGACACGCGCCTGATCAACGGCTGGTGGGCCGCCTGGCTCGGTCACATCGCGGTCAGCCTCGGCGCCGTCATCTACACCAAGGCGTCCGGCGACGCCCCCGGCGTCCCCTACACCGTCCTCGTCGCCGCGGTCGACCTCGCCGTCACCGTGCTGGCCCTCCTGGTGGTCCGCCGGGTCACGTCCTCCCAGACCGCCCCGTCCGCCTGACCCCCGCCCCGGGCGGGGCGGCCGGGCCGCCCCGCCGCGCGGACCTCAGAGCGCCCCGGTCAGCGGGAGGGCCGCCGCGCCTGCCGCGATGACCACCCCGCTGCTGGAGATCTCCGGCCTGCGCAAGGCGTTCGGCGCCACCGCCGCCGGCTCGGTCGACGTGGCGGCCACCTCCGACGGGCGTTTCCTGTTCGCCCGGACCGGTGCGGCCGGCACCTGGTCTCCTTCCGGGTGGCCGCCGACGGTTCCCTGACCCGCGCCGGCGAAGTCACCGTCCCCGCCGCCGCCGGCGAGGGCCCGGCCGCCTCCTGACCCCCCACCGGCGCCCCCGGAACGCCCCGGCGCCGCCGGCCGCCCTCACCGGGCGGGAACGTCGTCCCCGCGCCGACCGGTGGCCTCCAGCGCGTCACTCCACCGCTGCGGCAGCCCGCCGATCCCGGGCAGCGCCGCGTCCGTCACGAAGTTCACCGTGGTCACCCCCGCGTAGGCGCACGAGACGAGCGACAGCGGATGCCGCGGCGGGAGCCAGGTGAAGATGCGCACCGCCGTCACGGGGGCGCCCTCGTGCCGCAGGGGGCGGCGGAACGCCACGTGCGAGGTGTCCACCGTCGCCCGGGCCGGTGTGGTCAGGAGCGTCGCCGCCGCGTAGAACGCCCGGGCGGGAGCGCGTTCCGTCAGCAGCCGCAGCGCGGCCCGCTCCGACGGCCGCCGCAGCACCGTCGTCGCCGCCGTCACGGCCGCCAACCGGCCCTCGAAGTCCGGCAGATGGGCCGGCAGGCGCAGCGGCGCGAGGGCGAACAGGTTGCCCGGCCGGGCGGCCTCGCCGGTGCTGCGGCCGTCCACCATGACCATCGCGCTCAGCGGCCTGCCCGCACCGCGTGGCCAGTGCTCCGCCGCCCAGTCGCCCAGCGCCTGCGCCAGACAGGCCAGCAGCGCGTCGTTGGCACTGCCCCCGGCGGGCGCCGCCGCCTCCCGCAGCCGTGCCGTAGGGACCGACACCCAGCTCCGCAGCCGTTCACCGGACAGCGGCACCGCCGGGTCGTCCCACACGCCGCTCCTGGCCAGCGCGCCCGCCTGGCCGCGCAGCGCCCGGCCGCAGGCCGCCGCGGACGCCCGCGCGGGCACCGGCGCCTGCGGGGGCGCGTCCCCGAACAGCGCGTACAGGGTGTTGCGGATCGCCCCGCCGTCGTGCGTGGTGTGCGCCGCGCGGTAGCACAGGGTGTACGTACCGGCGGCGTGACCGTGCAGCAGCCACAGGTCCCACGGGGGTCCCGTCTCCGGCAGCGGGAGGGCGGTCACCGTCTCCACGGCGGCCTCCAGCCCACCGGGCGGCACCTCCAGCTCCCGTACGCGGACCTCCAGACCGGGCCCCGGATCCCGCACCCACCGCGCGCGCAGCCGGGGGCCCCGCAGGTGGTGGGTCAGCACCGGCAACCGGTCCAGGTGCGCCGCGACGTGGTCGCGCAGCCGCCCGACCGGCGGCGCGTCGCCCGCCACGTCCAGCACGGTCCCCACGGTCAGCGGCACCAGCGGCCAGTCCCGGGTCGCACCGTGCAGGCTCAGGTCCATCGGTGTGGGTCGTGGCGAAGCGGCCACCGGACCCCCTTTCCTGCGTGGGCGATCTCCGGTACACGAGTCTGGCACCCCGCGGCACCCCCGCGCGGCTCCGGCACGACACCGCCCCGGTGAACCCAACAACCTTGCCATGGGCTGAAGTTGGCAGAGCGTCACATCCGCACGACGTCCCCGCCCGCCTCCGCCGAGGTGCCTCCGGTCCCCGCCGCACCGCTCCCCGCCGTGGCCGCCCGCCCCGCGGGCCCCGTCAACCGTGCGACCGCCGCGGCGGCCGGGGCCACCGCCGCCGCCACGACGGCGACGGCGGCCAGCGCCGCGCCCATGCCCGCAGCCCCGGCCACCGCGCCGATCAGCGGCGGGCCACCCAGCAGCCCGGCGTACGCGACAGTTGTGACGAACCCCAGCTCCCGCCCCCCGTTGCCGCCGTCCCCCGGACCGCCGCCGTCCCCGGAACCCCCCTGCGCCGCGCCGCCCGCCAGGCCCAGGGCGACCGGGAAGCAGGAGGCGAGACCGGCGCCGGCGAGCGCGAAGCCGGCGAACCCCGCGGCGCCCGACGGGACGGCGACGGCCAGCAGCAGACCCGCCGCCGCCAGCGCCCCGCCCGCGGCCAGGGTGCGGTGCGGGCCCAGGCGGCGCTGCACCGGTTCACCGGTCAGCCGCGTCAGGGCCACCGCCAGCGTGAAGACCGCGTACCCGGCCGTGCCCACCGCCGCCCCCGTACCGCGCGCCTTCACCAGGAACAGCCCCGACCACTCCGAGCACGCCCCCTCCGCCACCGCCGCGCACAGCGCCACCCCCGCCAGCAGCCACAGCCGCGGATCGGTGACCATCCGGCGCACCGGTGCCGTTCCCCCGCCCGGCCCTTCCGGGACACCCCCCGACGGCAGCGACCGCCCGCACAGCGCGACCACCGCCGCTCCCACCACCCCCACCACCGCGAACTGCCGTGCGGGGGAGGCCGACAGGGCCGCCGCCAGCGCCGCGCCACCCGCACCGGCCAGCCCGCCGACACTGAACCCGGCGTGGAACCACGGCATCAGCGGCCGCCCCAGCTCCCGGGTGACCGCCACCGCCGCCACGTTGACCCCCACGTCCACCGCGCCCATCAGGCCGCCCAGCACGGCCAGCCCCAGACCCAGCTGCCACACCGTGCGCGCCGCACCGGCCAGCGGCAGCACCAGGAGGGCCAGCACCAGGGCCGTCGTCACCGTGCCGCGCGGACCCCAGCGGGCGCACAGCCGGCCGGCCGGGGAGGCCGTGAGCACCATGGCCGCCCCCGGCCCCAGCAGCGCGAGCCCCAGCCCCGCCGGACCCGCCCCGGCGTGCTCGCCCAGCGCCGGCACACGGGCCGCCCACGAACCGTAGACGGCCCCGTCCAGAGCGAAGGCGAGAGCGACGGCACTGCGGCCGGAGAGCCTGGGGAACACCGGCGGACTCCTCACGAACGGGGACACCTCGAACTGCGGCGACCGGGAGCGGCGGCCCCCCGCCGGTGCCGTCCATGATCCCCCATCAGCGGCAGGCGCTCTGGCCACCGGCCCGCCGGCGGCCTACCGTCGAGGGCACGCACGGCCCATGACGGCGGCGGGAGTTGGTCCGATGAGGGTGCTGTGGGGCGTCTCGTTCGACGCGACACCGCTGTCCGGTGTCGTGGTGGAGTTCCTCAAGACCGCCGCCCTCTTCCGGGACCGCGGCTGGCAGGTGCGGCTCGACCTCGGCTACGACATCAAGGCCGACAAGGGCCGGTTCTTCCAGCCCTACCGCGACGAGGCCGCACTGCTGCCCGAATGGGTGAGCCTGGTGCGCGTCGCGGGACTGCGCCGGCTGGCGGGCTACGACGCGCGGTTCACCGCCCGGGTCCTGCGCGAGACCGTCGGCGCCGGCCGCCCCGAACTGCTCCCCGAGGTCCGCAGACTCGCCGGCGAGGTCGCCGGGGCGCTGCTGGAGACCTGGGAGGAACACCGGGTCGGCGCGGTGCTCGTGGAGAACGGCACCCTGCCGGAGAACATCGTCTACACCCTGGCCCTGCAACGCGCCGTCGCGGTCTACGGGGAACGGCACCGGCTGGGCCGCTTCGTGCTGTGGCGCGACCACGACCTGATGTGGCAGAGCGAACCGGGCACCGGCAAGTACGGCGTCCACCCCTACCCGCACACCCCGCGGCCCGTCGCCTCCCGGCACATCCGCTACCTGGCCCTGCACGAGGAGGCCCGGCGGCGCACCCTGCGGTGGGCGCCGCACCTGCGGGAGATCGACGTCCTGCCCAACACCTTCCCGCACCGCCCGGCCCGCGTCACCCCGGCCAACGCCGGCTTCCGCCACGCCCACGGCATCCCGCCCGGCGTCCCGCTGCTGGCCCGCACCACGCGGATCATCCCGCAGAAGGCGGTGGACCGCGACATCCGGCTCGTGGCGGCGCTGGCCGGCACCGGGACCCGCCTGTTCGTCGCCGGCGACCCCGGCGAATGCCCCGGCGAACACCGGCGGCTGACGGACCTGGCGAACGCCCTCGGGGTCGCCGACCGGGTGGTGTTCGGCGGCTGGCTCCCACCCGACGACGCCGCCACCGGCCGCCGCGCCGACGGAGCCTGGACGGTCCGCGACCTGCTCGCCCACGCCGACGCGGTCTCCTTCCTGACCTCCTACGACTACGAGAGCTACGGCAACCCCATCGGCGAGGCCATCGCCGCGAAGGTGCCGTACCTGACCACGCGCTACGAGCTGTACGAGACGGTCTACGGCGCGAAGGGCTTCCGCGCGCCGGTGCTGGACCTGGCGGGCGGCGAAGCGGCCGGCGACCGCCTGGACGCCGCGTTCGTGCGGCAGACCGCCCGGCTGCTGACCGACGAGGAGGAGCGAGCCCGGATGGCCGAACACAACTACACCCTGGGTCAACGGCACTTCGGGTCACGGCCGGCCGAACGCCTGCTGGACCGCCTGATCCCCACCCCGATGCACGAACGGGCCCGGATGAGCGTGGTCCTGCCGGTCTACGACGAGGCGGCCAACCTGCCCGCCGTCCTGGACTCCCTCCACCGCCAGCGCGGCGCGGACGGCCCGCTGGACAAGGACCTCTACGAGATCGTCCTGGTGGACAACAACTCCACCGACGACACCGTCGCCATCGCCCGGCGGTTCGCCGCCGCCCACCCGGACCTGGCCCTGCACGTGGTCACCGAACCCGAACAGGGCGTCTCCTGCGCCCGGCGCACCGGCATGCTGTACGCCTCCCGGCGCAGCCGCGCCCGCGCCGGAGACGGCGAGGACGGGAAACGCTTCTACCTGGTGTCCGCCGACGCCGACTGCACGGTCGCCGACGACTGGCTGTGGCAGATGCTCACCGCCATGGACGCCACGACGGCCGCCATCGCCGTCTGCGACTACTCCTACGACCCCGCGCACTTCGCCGGCCGCCCCCGGCTGTGGGACGCGATATCGCGCACCCTGCGCTGCCGCCAGGTCACCTTCACCCTCTTCGGCGGCTTCCCCGACGGAAAGGGCTTCGCCGTCGACCGCGACGCCCACGACCGGGCCGGCGGCATCGAGATCCTCTACCAGGTCAAGGACGGCCGCTTCGTGGGCCACCTGTCCGACGACTGGGACTTCGGCATCAAGGTCCGCGCCGGCGGCGACGACATCGTGTACGTGCCCGGCTCCCGCGTGGAGATCAATCCCCGGCGCGTCGACCACTCCCTGGAAGAGGTGATCACCGGCCGCGCCTACGGCAGCGACGGCATCATCACCATGCGCGACATCCGCCCCGGCGGCGCATCGCCCACCGGCCACGACCTGACCCCCGAACAGGCCCGGCAGGCATGGGAGTTCTCCATCAAGGACTTCACGCCGAAGAACACCGTCCTGCCCGTGCTGCTCACCCCCTCCCTGCTGGAGACCGGCCCGGTCACCGCGTTCTTCGGCGCCCCGGTCGCCGAACGGCTCGCCACCCGCATCGAGGAGATCCGCCACGAGATGCGGCTGACCGACTTCACCCCCATCCACAGCTACAAAACCCCCTCCTACCGGCTGTACTTCGAGTTCGCCGACGAGATCTTCGCCGCCCTGCGCGCCGCCGTCGGCCCCGACATCGGCACCCCGCCGCCCCTGCCGCCCTGCCTGGAGCAGGTGCGCCGCGAACAGCCCGAACGCTTCGCGGAGTTCGTGCGCTACTACTGCGAGGACCGCGAATCCGGCGAGGCGCACAACTACTTCGGCAACGGAGGAGTCTTCTGATGACCGACCTCGGCCTGCCCACCGACCGCCGCCGCACCGCACTGGCCTCACTGACCGCCCTCGACCCCGCCCACCCCCGCCCCGCCGTCGCCGCCGCCCTCGCCGACCCCGCCAACGCCCACCTGCTCGACTACGTCGCCGACGACCCGTTCGGCGCGCACGTCTTCCCCGGCAACCTCCCCGGCCACTCGACCGGGGACTTCCTCGACGACCTCGACCGCCAACTCGCCTCCACCGCCCCCTTCCACCTGTGGTGCTACATCCCCACCTGCTCCTACCGGTGCCGCTTCTGCCAGTACCCGGTCGTCATCGTCAAGGGCCCGCCCGACACCGTCGACGAACGCGCCACCCGCTGGGTCGACCTCAACATCCGTGAGGCGCGGGCCTGGTTGCGCCGGGTGCCCCACCTGGCCACCGCGCCCGTCGGCGAGTTCAACGTCTTCGGCGGCACCCCCTCCCTGCTGCCCGGCCACGCCATCCGGCGCCTGCTGGACTTCTACCGGGACAACTTCGCGTTCGGCCCCGACACCACGATCCGCTTCGAGGGCGACCCCACCACGTTCACCCCCGCGAAACTGGAACTGCTCGCGGACCTCGGCTGCACCAAACTCTCCGCCGGCGTCCAGTCCTTCGACGACGAGGTGCTGCGCCAGTGCGGGCGGGAACACGACGGCGCCGACTGCCGCCGGTTCATCCGCGACGCCAGACGCACCGGCTTCGACTGGGTCAGCGTCGACCTGATGTACGGACTGCTCGACCAGAGCGTCGACGGCGTCCGCCGCGACCTGGAGACCGTGCTCGCCGAGGAGCCGACCGCCGTGGTGTGCACCAAACTGCACCTGCGCTCCTACGCCGACACCCGCACCGGGGTGGCCGGCGAGGCACCCGCAGCCTGGCAACTGCCCTCCTACCGGCGCAGGATGGCCGAACGCGGCCACCACTGGCCCTCGCTCGGCGAGCAGTACCAGATGCGGGAGGTGCTGACCGGCGGCCTGCGGGCGGCCGGCTGGCGCGAGCACCCCACGATGTACTTCGCCCGCCCCGGCGCCGGCCCGGAGAAGTGGAAGGCGCTGATGGTCGACCAGGACCAGCAGCAGGCCGAAGTCGCCATCGGCCTGGGCGGCAGCTCCAGCTGCCGCCGCTCCGAGGCCATCACCGAGACCGACCCCCGCCGCTACACCGAGGCCGTCGAGGCCGGCCGCGTCCCCCTGGGCTCGGCGACCGGCTTCACCACCGCCGGCCAGGAGGCCCGCGCGGTCAAGATGGCCCTCACCACGCTGCGTCCCCTCTCGCAGGCCCTGCACGGCGAACGCTTCCCCGGCGCCTCCCTGTTCGCCCCGCCCTGGCGCGACCTGTTCGCCTCCCTCGCCGAACGGGGCCTCGCCGTACCCGACGAGGCGGCCGGCCGGATCACCCTCACCCCCGTCGGCGAGGTCCTCGTGGAGGCCCTGATCAACACCGAGTTCGACACCGCCGCCGCACAGCCGGCCGCGACCTGACCCGCACCCGCCCGCCGCGACGCCCGTGCCCGTGACGCCCGTTCCGCCGCCCGCATCGCAGCGCGACGGGCATCACCGGTGCCCGTTGGTGAAGTTCTGATGGAACATCACGCCCCCGGTCCGCCGACCGCATGCTCGCAGGGCCAGTGGGGCAGGAGGGATCCGGCGCCCGGCTCCGGGACCGCCGCCGCACGGCCCCCGGAGCCGGTCACCGATCCCGTGCACGTGCCCCGTTGGCAAGGCCGCCGGTCGCGGTGCACCGGCGCCCTTTGATGGAGAGAGGGTCGGATGAAACTGGCTCTGGTGTCAGGCGACGGACTTCCCGTGAGCGGACTGCTCACCATCTTCCGCAACGTGGTCGAACCCGAACTCGCCGCCGGCCGGATCGACGCGCCGGTGGCCGCCGACCTCGGCTACTCCTGGCGCCCCGACAAGGAGTACTTCTTCCCCGCCGGCCGCCCCGGCAGCGGCTACCCGGCCTGGATGACCGTCAGCGACGCCGTACCCGTCACCTGGGAACGCGGCCGGCTGATGGGCCGGCTGACCGCCGTGCGCGCCGCGGTCGCCCGCGCCGGGAGCCTCGACCAGCAGGAACGCGCCGCGCTCCACCGAGACGTGGAGGAATTCGCCGGCCCCTACGAGGAGTACTTCACCCGCTGGCTGGCCGAGCACGACCCGGACTGGGTGGTCGCCGTCAACATGACGCTGTCCGACGCGGTCCCCGTCACCCTCGGCCTGCACCGCGCCGCCGCCCGCCGCTGGACCGGCCCGCGCCCCGGCGGCGTGCTGTTCTGGGACCACGACCTGTTCGGCAGCTGCGCCATCTACGAGGACGGCGCCCGCGTCTACCCCGCCGAGCCCAACGAGTTCACCCCCGTCCCCGGCAGCCACCCCTGCCACCGGTGGGCAGTCGTCTCCCCGGCCCTGGCCCGCGAGGTCGCCGCCTACCCCACCGACCTGACCGCGCCCGTCCTGCCCAACGTCCTGCCCGACCCCGCCGACGACCCGGCTGCCCGCCCCGCCCACGACGGCTTCCGCGACCGGCACGGCCTCGACCCGGACCGCCCGCTGCTGCTGGTACCGGTGCGGATGTTCCGGGTCAAGGGCGTGGAGATCGCCCTGGAACTGCTCGCCGAGGCCACCCGGCTCTGCGAACAGCGCGGCACCCCCGCGCCCTACCTGGTCGTCTTCGGCAGCCTCGGCGAGGACCCGCCGTACGCCCGCGAGGTGCTGCGCCGCGCCGAGGACCTCGGCGTCGCCAAGGACATCGTCTTCCTCGACGGCGTCCCCCTCGCCACCCACCGCGACCCGGACGGCGACTGGCACCTGGACGAGGTCGACCTGCTGCGGCTGTGCCGGGCGAGCGGCGGCGCCGTGCTGTTCACCCCCAGCACCGCCGACGTGGAGAGCGTCGGCCTCGGTCCCGCCCTCGCCGCGGTCGCCGGCGTGCCCTGCGCGGTGACCCCCTACACCTGCTTCGAGGACTTCTACGGCACCGACAGCTCCTGCGTCCGGGTCACCGGCCGGGAACCCGACGCCCTGGAACGCGCCGCCCGCGCCCTGCTCGGCCTGATGGACGGCGCCGCCGCTGGCGACCCCACGGTGCGCCGGGGCCTGGAGCGCGACCGCGACCACGTCCTGCGGGTCTTCGATCCCGAGCCGTGGCGGGCCCAGCTGCGGGAGATGGCGCACGAGGCGCGGTCGCGGTGAGCGCGCCGGGGATCCGCGAACTCACCCTGGACGACCGCGACCGGCGGCAGGCCGCCGACCTGGTGCGCCGGACCGCCGCCCGGTACGGCCGCGCCGACGACCCGGAATTCCTGCGGTCCGCCGCCGCCCTGGCCGGCGACCTGCCGCAGCCGCTGCGGCAGGCCCTGGGCGAACTGCGCTACGGCGAGTCCTGCGCCGCCCTGGTGGTGCGGGGCGGCCCGGTCGGCGGCGCGCGCGTTCCCACCCCCGGCCACTGGTCGCACCGCGACCCGGCCGCCACCGTCGGCCACGACGTCTGGCTGGCGCTGGCCGCCGCCCCGCTGGGCGACCCGATCGCCTGGTCCAGCCTCCAGGAGGGCCGCCTGCTCAACGACATGCTGCCGGTTCCCGGACAGGAGGGCGCCCAGACCGGCCAGGGCAGCGAGGCCGACCTGGAGCTCCACATCGAGGACTGCTTCAGCGACGAACGCTGCGACGCGCTCGCCCTGTTGTGCCTGCGCAACCACGACGCCGTCCCGAGCACCCTGGTCACCTCCGCCGCGCTGGACCTGGAACGGCTCGACCTGGACGCCCTGTTCGCGCCGCGTTTCCTGATCATGCCGGACGACGAGCACCTGCGCGGCACCGGCGCCACCCCGCTGGAGGCCGCCCGCCGCCGCCCCCTGATGTTCGGCGCCCGCCACAGCCCCTACCTGCGCGTCGACCTGCCCTGCACCCGCGCCGTCCCCGGCGACGCCCGTGCCGCCCGCGCCCTGTCCGCCCTCGCCGCCCAGCTGTCCGCCGGCCGCACCGAGGTCCCGATGGCCGCCGGCGACCTCCTGCTCGTCGACAACTACCGCGCACTGCACGGCCGCAGCACCTTCCGCCCACGCTACGACGGCACCGACCGCTGGATGCGCCGCCTCACCGTCGTGCGCGACCTGCGCCGCAGCCGCTCCCTGCGGCACGGACCGGACGACCGGGTGATCGACACGTTCGCCACGACGGGCTGAGGGGCCGCCGCGCCCGGGGGAGCGGGCCCCCGGGCGTGGCGGCGGCGCCCCCGTGGCCGTCCGGCGCGCGCGTCCCCGCCCGCCGGGCCCGGCGGCAACGATTCACCGCTGCGTCGTGCGCAGTTCGCGCCCCCGCGGGGGAGAGGGGCGAGAGTCGGCAGGGCCGGGAACCCCGCCGGTGTGCTCGCGGCGGTGGACGTGCCCGGCCCCACCCCGTGCGCGACCCCACGCGCCCGCCCCGCCGCCGAACCCGCGGAGGAACCCGCCATGATGAACCGCAGGAAGGCCGCCTTCGTGGTGGCCTCCGCCCTCAGCACCGCCGCCCTGGCCCTCACCGGCGGCCTGCTGCCCACCGCGGCGGCCTCCTCCGCCGACCCCGCCCCGCTCCCCTCGGCGCCGGTCGCCGCCTCCACCGCGCCGGCCGGCCCCGCAGCCCCGTCCGCCGCTGCGGCGCGGACGGCCCCTCAGCCGCCGGCGTTCACCGCCGTGCGGGACAAGGCGTTCGACACGGACGACGCCCACCAGGGCGTGGCGGTCGACGCCCGGTACTTCTACACCGTCAACAACCGCACCATCACCAAGCACGACAGGACCACGGGTAAGCCCGTCCTGGAGTTCCGGGCCGACGACGACGGTCCGATCATCCACATGGACAGCGCCACCGTGGTCGGCGACAAGCTGTACGTGGCGACCTCCGACTACGACAGTGCCCCGGAGACCAGTTCCGTCGAGATCTTCGACACCCGCACGCTCCGCCACACCGGCAGCCACAGCTTCGGCATCGACCGCGGCTCGCTGACCTGGCTCGACCGGCACGACGGCGCGTGGTGGGGCGGCTTCGCCAACTACGACGAGGTGCCCGACGAAACCACCGAGCCCTACGGCCGTACCGTCAACACCCAGGTCGTCCGCCTCGACGACAGCTTCCGGGTCACCGACGCCTGGACGATCCCGAACGAGATCCTCGACCGCTTCAAGCCGATGAGCGACTCCGGCGGATCCTGGGGCCCGGACGGCCGGCTGTGGATCACCGGGCACGACCTCGATGAGGCGTACGTGATGGAACTGCCGCAGGCCGGTTCCGAGTTGCGGTGGATCGCCACCGTCACGCTGCCGGACGTCGAGGGCCAGGCCATCGCCTGGGACCGCTCCACGCCCGCCCGCCCCACCCTGTGGGCCATCAAGCGTTCCACCTCCCAGGTGCTGGCCTTCACCACCCCCTGGGCGCGGATCACCGACCCCGCGGGCTCGCCGTTCCACGTCTACGGCCCCGGCCACTTCTCCTACTGACCCCCGTCCGGCCCGCGCGCCGGGTGCCGCCCCGCAGGGGACCGGCACCCGGCGCGCAGCCGTCGCGCGGGAGGGTCAGCCGCAGCCGTGCACCGTGACCGGCGCCGTGGTGCGGACGGTGGCCGTACCGTCGGCGCGGACCTCGACGGACAGCGGGTGGCCGGCCAGCGAGAGGCCGTCCGCCCGCAGCGGGAGCAGCAGGCCGGCGGCCGCCGGGTCCACCCGCAGGACACCGCCCGGCACGTCGGCGGTCAGCCCCAGCACACTGGAGAGCAACTGCACCGAGGCGGCGGCCGACCACGCCTGCGGACGGCAGGAGGCGGGGTAGGGGCAGGGCGCCGGACCGGCGGCCGCGCTGTGACCCGAGTACAGCTCGGGCAGCCGGGCGTCAAAGGCCGGCGAGGCGTTGATCAGGCCCTGGGCGAGGGAGGCCGCCTGCCCGGGGAAACCGGCGCGCACCAGCCCGTGCACGGCGATCGCGGTGTCGTGCGGCCAGACCGAACCGATGTGGTAGCCCAGCGGGTTGAAGCCCTCGTTGCCGGTGCCGAAGGTCCGCAGGCCGAAACCGCTGTCGAGGTCGGGGCCGGCCAGCCGGGCGGCCAGCAGCGCGGACTCCTCCGCGTCCAGCAGCCCGCTGCCCAGCAGGTGGCCGAAACCGGAGGTGACCGCGTCGGCCGGGCGCTTGTCGCGGTCCAGGGCGATCGCCGGGTAGCGGCCCGCCGCGTCCCGCACCCAGAACGCGGCGCGGAACCGCGTGCGCAGCCGCTCCGCCCACTCCAGCCAGCGGTCCGCGCCGGGCCGGCCGAACGCCGACAGCAGCGCGGCGCCCGCCACGGCCGCCTCGTGCGCGTAGGACTGCATCTCCGACAGCACGATCGGCGGTTCGGCCAGCGCGCCGTTCCGGAACCGGATGGAGTCGCCGGAATCGCGCCAGCCCTGGTTCGCCAGCCCCCGGCCGGTGGTGTCGACGTACTCCAGCAGCCCGTCCCCGTCCGCGTCCGCCGGCCCGGCCAGCCACTCCAGGGCCGCCTCGGCGTGCGGCAGCAGCGCCTCGACCTCCTCCTGCGGCATCCCCCAGCGCCAGGCGTCGTGCAGCAGGATCACCCACAGCGGGGTGGCGTCCACGGTCCCGAAATAGGTGGCCGGCAGCAGCAGCCGGTCGGAGTCCCAGGTCTCCCGGCGCACCTCGTGCAGGATCTTGCCCGGCGCCTCCTGCGACCGCGGGTCGGACACCTGCCCCTGGCGGCGGGCCAGCGTCCGCAGCGTGCCGGCCGCCAGGCCCGTGCCGAGCGGCAGCAGCATGCGGGCGGCCCACAGGGCGTCCCGGCCGAAGAGGGTGAGGAACCACGGCGCCCCGGCGGCCAGGAACAGGTCGCGCGGCTCCAGCGGATCGGCCAGCAGCAGCCGCTCCAGGTCGGCGACGGACCGCCGCAGCAGCACGTCCATCCGGTGGTCGGCGGTCCGCACCTCCGGCGTGCGCCACGCCGCCGTGCCCCGCGGCGGGGACGGGAAACCCCCGGGCCCCCGGTCCTCCACCGAGCACACCAGCTCCGCCCGCCAGGACTGCCGCGGCGCAAGCCGCACCAGCCAGGCGAACTCCCCGGCGGCGGCGTCGAGTCCGGCCACGGTGAGGCCCGCACCGTCCGCCGGCCCGCCCGCGCGGGCCCCGTCCGCCGCGCCGGATCGGGCCGTCGCCCCCGCGCCCCCGGCCCCGTCCGCCGTCCCCGGCGCGCCCGCCCCGCCCGTCGCCCCGGCCGCCACGATCCCGCCCGGTCCGGCCGTCAGCCGTACCGTGACCTGCCCGTCCCGCCACACCAGGGCGCCGCCCTCCGCGGTGGCCGGCGCCTCGGGACGGGGACGGCCGTCCTTGACCTCGGGCATCGTCGACAGGTCGGTGCCCGCGGCGGCCACCAGACGCACCGTCACGTGCCGCACCCCGGCGTTGTCGATCCGCAGTTCCTCGCGCACCGCGTCCGGCTCCACCCGGCGGGCGCGCCGCAGGGTGACCGCCGGGTCGGCGGTGTGCTCGCCGACGCCGCGCAGCACCGCGCGGTGCACGCTCTCGTCGGCGGTGGCGGCCCCGGCGGCCACCGGGATCAGGGGTATGCCCTCGGCGCGCACCGTCAGCCGGGACAGCAGCCGCCGGTCGCCCTGGAACCATCCGTCGGCGCCGCCCGCCAGGTCACCACCGGGGCGGGCGATCACGACACCGGGCGCGTACAGGGTGATCACCGCGTCGTGCAGGAAGGGCTGCAGGCCCTCCAGGACCGCCGACTCACCCTCGCGGCCTGTGGATTCGTCCTGGACCTCGCTCGTCACGGGCGTTCCCTCCCTCATTGGATCGATCAAATCGCAGCCTATCCCTTGCCAAGCCCGCCTCCCAGGGCGTTTGATCGATCCAATCGGCCGGGCGGACGTCCCGTGCCGCGGTGGTGGCGCACGGCCGCCCCCGGCCGGACGCGGCGCGGATCGGAGAGGCATCGGACGTGGCGGCGAGAAACCCCCAGGACGGCGCGGTGACGCTGGCCCAGGTCGCACAACGCGCCGGCGTCTCGCGGCAGACGGTCTCCAACGCCCTCAACACGCCCGAACGACTCGCCGCCCCGACCCTGGAGCGGGTCCGCCGGGCGGTGCGCGAGCTGGACTACCGGCCCCACCAGGCGGCCCGCTCGCTGCGCACCCGCTCCAGCCGGCTGATCGGCTACGGCATCCAGCCGGCCCCCGGCGGGGTGTCCACCATGGTGCTCGACCGCTTCCTGCACGCCCTCTCGCAGGCGGCCGACGACGCCGGCTACCGGGTGCTGCTGTTCGCCGCGCCCCCCGGCGCCCCCGACGAGACGGACCGCTACACCGAACTCGTGCGCGACCACTCGGTGGACGGCTTCGTGCTCAGCAACACCTGCCGCGGCGACCGCCGTCCGTCCTTCCTCGACCGGCAGGGCATCCCGTTCGTGGCCTTCGGCCGCTGGTCGGCCCGGGGCATCGGCGACTGGGTGGACGTGGACGGTGCGCACGGCACCGCCGCCGCCGTCGACCACCTGGTGGCCCTCGGGCACCGCAGGATCGCCTTCCTCGGCTGGCCGCGCGGTTCCGGCGTCGGCGACGACCGGGCCGAGGGGTGGCGCGGGGCCATGCGGCGCCACGACCTGGCGGTGCGGGGCCTGCGGGCCTGCGCGCTGGACGACGTGGACGCGGCCGCCGCGGCCGTCGCCCCCCTGCTGGCGGGCGGCGTGACCGCCGTGGTGGCCGCCAGCGACACCCTGGCTCTGGGCTGCTACCGGGCGCTGCGTTCGGCCGGCCGGCTGCCCGGACACGACGTCGCCGTCGTCGGCTTCGACGACTCACCGGCCGCCGCCCTGCTCGCCCCGCCGCTGGCCAGCCTCCACCAGCCCCTGGAGGAGGCCGGCCGCACCTGCACCGACCTGCTGCTGCGCCGGCTGCGCGAACCGCGGGCCGAACCGGCCCGGCATCTGCTCCCCCCGCTCCTGGTGGCCCGCGAGAGCGCCGCCTCCCCACCCGCCTGACCCACGGCCCGCCACGGCCACCGGGCCCCCGCGGCCCCCCAGGATTCCCCCTCGGCATCGGCATTCAACGGAGAGACGATGACTTCCACCCGGGCCGGCGTTGCCGCGCTCCTCGGCACCGCCCTGCTGCTCACCGGCTGTTCCAGTGGCTTCGGCAGCGATCACGACGCCAAACAGTCGTCCGGCGGCAAGCAGCACCTGACGGTGATGATCGGCTCGTCCGGCGACGCGGAGACCAAAGCGGTGACCACCGCGGCGAACGCCTGGGCCAAGAGCACCGGCAACACCGTCACCATCACCGCCGCGCAGAACCTCAACCAGCAGCTGGGCCAGGCCCTGGCCGGCGGACAGCCGCCGGACGTCTTCTACGTCGGCTCCGACGTGTTCGCCAACTACGCCAAGGGCGGCTCGCTCTACCCCTACGGCGACCAGCTCTCCTACCGCTCCGACTTCGTCCCCGGACTGCGCGCCTCCTTCACCTACCAGGGCAAGTTCGAGTGCGCGCCCAAGGACAGCTCGACCCTGGCGCTGGCGGTCAACACCGCGAAGTGGAAGGCGGCCGGACTCACCTCCGCCGACTACCCCAAGACCTGGGCGGACCTGGAGAAGGACGCCAAGAAGCTGACGAAGGGCAAGGTCAGCGGCCTGGTCGTGGACGGCTCCTACAACGAGCTGGGCGTCTTCCTGCGGCAGGCCGGCGGCTGGCTGGTCAACCCGGCGCAGACCGAGGTCACCGCCGACACCCCGCAGAACCTGGCCGGCCTGACCTACGTCAAGAAGCTGATGACCGAGGGCGCGCTGAAGTTCCCCAAGCAGGTCGACGCCGGCTGGGGCGGCGAGGCGCTGGGCACCGGCAAGGCCGCCATGACCATCGAGGGCAACTGGCTCAGCGGCGCGATGAGCACCGACTACCCCAAGGTCGGCTACGCCGTGGTGCCGCTGCCGCAGGGGCCCAGGGGCCGCGGGACCCTGTCGTTCAGCACCTGCTGGGGCGTGGCCGCCAAGAGCGCCCACCACGCGGCGGCCGTCTCGCTCGTCAAGGCGTTCACCTCGGCCGACCAGCAGATGGCGTTCGCCGGCGCCTTCGGCGTGATGCCCTCGCGCACCAGCGCGCTGGCCGACTACACCAAGAAGTTCCCGCAGTTCTCCGCCTGGGCCGACGGCAGCGCCTTCGCGCAGGGCCCGGTGACGATACCCGGGTTCGCCACGGTGCTCACCCAGTTCGACTCGGAACTGGGATCGCTGGCCACCTCCGACCCGAAGAAGATCCTGTCCGATCTCCAGACCAACGGCACCCAGGCGCTGAGCGGCAACTAGGCCGGCGGGAGTACACGATGAGCCACCACGGCGGCGGCCCCGCGACTGCGGCGGCCGCACTCACCCCACCCGGTCCGCGCGGCGGCGCGGCGGCCGTCCGCCGCGGTGGCCCGGCCCCCTCCGGCCGCCGCGCCCCCGGCATCCGGGGCCGCGAAGGACTGTGGGGCTGGCTGTTCGTCAGCCCCATGGTGATCGTCCTCGGGCTGTTCCTGCTCCTGCCGATCCTGATGGCGCTGTGGGTCAGCCTGCTGCACTGGGACGGGCAGTCCGACCCGTTCTCCGGCGCCGCCGGGTTCGTCGGCGCCCGCAACTACGCGGACCTGCTGACCCACCCGGGACTCGACCGCACGCTGTTCATGACCGCGGTGCGCAACAACCTGTACTACGTTCTGTTCGTCGTACCGTTGCAGACCGTGCTGGCCCTCGGGCTGGCCGTCGCGGTCAACAAACGGTGGCTCAAGGGCCGCGGGCTGTTCCGCACGGCGTTCTTCTTCCCGTCGGTGACCAGCTCCATCGCGGTCTCGACCGTCTTCCTCTTCCTCTTCCAGGGCAGCGGCGCGGTCAACGGACTGCTGCGCTGGGTGGGCGTCAGCGGCCCGCGCTGGTTCACCGACCCCGACGGCCTGGTCTGGACGGCGCTGGGCGCGGTCGGCCTCGTCGACCCCCACCACCCGCCGGCGGCCCTGGCCGGCCACGGCTTCGCGGGCCTGTCCTGGTGGGACTGGCTCTCCGGCCCCTCCGTCGCGATGTGCACGATCATCGTCCTGGCCGTCTGGACCACGTCGGGCACCTTCATGCTGATGTTCCTCGCCGCCCTCCAGGACGTACCGGCCGAACTGGAGGAGGCCGCCCTGCTCGACGGCGCCAACCGCCGGCAGTCCTTCCGGCACGTGACGCTCCCCGCGCTGCGCCCGGTGGTGCTGCTGGTGCTCACCCTCGGGCTGATCTCCACCTGGCAGGTCTTCGACGCGGTCTACGTGATGAGCCAGGGCGCCCCCGCCAACACGACGCTCACCCCGGCCTTCCTGTCCTACACCGACGGCTTCCAGAACGGCGCCTACGGCGTGGCGGCGGCCACCGCGTTCCTGCTGCTGGCGGTCATCATGCTGCTGACCGGCGTGCAGCGCCGGGTGCTGCGCGAACGCGACGCGCGGCGCGTCAGGCCGCCACGACCGGGCCGCGCGGCGGCCGCCGGGCGCGCCGCGGGAGGTGCCCGGTGAGCGCGGCGATACCCGGCCGCGCGGGCGCCGGCCGGCCCCGGCGGCTGTCCGGCGGCCAGGCCCTGCGCTGGGCCGGGGTGCTGGCGGTGTGCCTGCTGGGACTGCTGTACGTCATGCCGTTCGTCCTGCAGCTGGTGACGACGTTCAAGTCCGATCCGCAGGCGGCGGCCCATCCGCTGGCCCTGCTGCCCGACCCGTTCGACCTCGACTCCTACCGGCGGCTGTTCGGCGGCGGACACGCCTCGGGGCAGCCGGTGCCGTTCGGGCGCTGGCTGGGCAACTCGGTGCTGGTGACGGTGTGCGTCACGACGGGCCGGGTCTTCTTCGACTCGCTGGCCGGCTACGCGCTGGCCCGCCTGGACTTCCGCGGCCGCGGAGCCCTCTTCAACGTGCTGCTCGCGGTGATGTCGGTGCCCGGCGTGGTGCTGCTGATCCCCAAGTTCCTGGTCCTGAACGAACTGGGGATGTTCAACTCCTACGCGGGCATGATCGTCCCCCTGCTGGTGGACGCCGCCGGTGTGTTCATCATGCGGCAGTTCTTCCTGTCGGTGTCGCACGAGGTGGAGGAGGCCGCGCGCATCGACGGCGCCGGCGTCTTCCGCACCTATTGGTCGGTCGTCCTGCCGATGGCCCGCCCGGCGCTGATCACCCTGACGATCCTGTCGTTCCAGAGCTCGTGGAACGAGTTCACCCACTACCTGGTCGCCACCGACTCCCCGCAGTACGAGACGCTGACGACCGGCCTGGCCCATCTGGTCTCCGGCAGCCTGAGCGCCGGCACGCAGTACCCGCTGAAGCTGACCGCCGCCCTGCTGGCCACCGTGCCGGTCGCCGTGCTGTTCTTCGTCTTCCAGCGCCACTTCGTGCGCGGCGCGAACGCCGGCTCCGTCAAGGGCTGACCCGCCCGGACCCCGCGGCCGCCGGCGCCGCGGGGCCCGGAGCCCGGGCCTCCGCTTACCGTCCACAGGGCCGGGCAGGCGTTCCCCATGGCACATGACACAGCCGAAAGGAAGATCACCTACCAGGGCGCGGGTGGCCTCCCGCTGCCGGACCTGGACGCCCTGCCGGGCGTCGACCGGACGCGGCACGGGCCGGCCGAGGACCTGACGGCCGTCTACTACGACACCGAGGACCTCGCGCTGCTGTCCGCAGGTCACACCCTGGGCCGCCGCGACGGCGGGGACGGCGCCGGCTGGCAGCTGCGCACCCGCGGCGCCGCCGGCCCCCGGGTGCACACCGTCCCGCCGGACGACGGCTCCGGGAAGGTCCCCGCCGAACTGCGGCTGCGCACCGCCGCGCTGGTCCGCGGCCGCGCACTCGTCCCCGTCGCCCGGCTGCACACCCGAAGGGAGCGCCGCCACCTGCTGGACGCCGCCGGCCGGGTCCTCGCCCGCGTCGCGCACGACACCGTCTCCGCACAGGCCCTGGGCGGCACGCACCCCGCCACCGGCACGACCCTCGCCGCCCGGCAGGAAATCGGTGTCGAACTGCGCCGCGGCAAGGGCACGTTGCTGAAGAAGACCGGAGAACGGCTCAGCGCCGCCGGCCTGAGCGAGGTGACGGCCCCCGGCGACCCCGGCCGGGCCATGGCCGCCGCCGGCCTCACCCCGCCCCCGGCGCCGCGGCAGAAGGCCACCGGCGCCGGCCGGGTCGTCCTCGCCAGGCTGCGCGACCTCGCCGACGCCCTGCCGGCCCTGGACGCCGCCGTGCGGACCGGCGAACCCGGCGCCGTGCACGCCCTGCGCACCACCGTGCGGCGCCTGCGGTCGGTGCTCAGGACCTTCCGCCGGATCTTCCAGCCCGCCCGCACCCGGCACCTGGAGCGTGAACTCGCCCACCTCGGACGGGTACTGGGCGACGCCCGCGACCACGAGGTGCTGGCGGCACGCTTCACCGCCGAGGCGAGGGCCCTGCGGCGGGAGGGACGCACCGGCCCGGCCGTCCTGAAGGCGGTCCGCGCGGTGGCAGGCCGCGAGAACGCGGCCTGCCGGCAGGCGTGGGAGCTGACCCGCGCCGAACTCGACCGCCCCCGCTACTACCGGCTGCTCGGCGAACTCGACGCCTTCCTCGCCGCCCCGCCGTTCGGCCCCCGCGCCCGCCACGACGCGCGCCGCGAACTGCGCAAGGCCGTCCGCCGCACCCAGCGCACCCTCGCCCGGCGCGGCGACCGGGCGCTGCGCACGCCGCCGGGACCCGAACGCGACCGCGCCCTGCACGACGTGCGCAAGGCGGCCCGGCGGCTGCGGTACGCGGCCGAGACGGCACGCCCGGTCGACGCCCGCACCGCACGGCGGCTGGCCCGGAGGGCCCGCGGCGTGCAGCGGGTGCTGGGGGAGCACCAGGACGCCGTGGTCGCCGCCGGCACCCTCCCACAGCGGGCGGCCGCCGACCACGCCGCCGGCCGGGAGACCTTCGCCCACGGCCTGCTGTACGCCCGTGGCCGCGCCGCCGCCGCGCACAGCGAACAGGAAGGGGCCGCACGGTACCGGCGGGCCACCCGCAAGAAGCTCACCCGGTTCTGAACCGACCCCTCACCACGGCAGACACCTCCATCGGAGCACCGGAGCGGCCACCGGCCCACCGCCGCACGGCGAGTGGTCCGGTCCGCCGTCTTGACCACGCGACAGGTCCAGTCCAATAGTGGGCGAGACCCGCACCAACGGCACAGGGACGGGCGGACGGGAAACCGGCCCTGTATCTCCCCCACAGGAGGAGCACGTGCGTTCCAGACGGTCCTTCCTCACCGCCGCCGCCGCGGCGGCCACCTCACCGCTGTGGGCCGGCGCCCTGGCCCCCCGGGCCTACGCCGCCGGCGCCGCACTCCCGATCGCGCTGCGCAACAACTCCGGCAACAACACCGTCTACGCCTACATCAGCGGCGCCGACACCTCGGGCTGGCCCGGGTTCGTCACCGCCGACGGCCGCTTCCAGCGGCTGCCCAACCCGTCGTCCACCCTCACCCCGGTCGCCGACTACGCCATCCCGCTCGGCGCCTCCGGCTCGTCCGCCACCACCTTCACCCTCGGCGAGTACGTCATCGGCGGCCGCGTCTGGTTCTCCATCGGCGAGAAGATCCAGTTCTTCGTCAACCCCGGCCCCGGCCTCGTCCAGCCCGGCTTCAACAGCTCCGACCCCAACTGGCAGACCAACTGGACGTTCTGCGAGTTCACCTACAACAGCGCCAACCTGTACGCCAACATCAGCTACGTCGACCTCGTCGCCCTGCCCGTCTCCATGGCCACCACCGGCAGCGGCGGGAACCAGGCGGTCAGCCCGCTGCCGTCCGGCGCGCTCGCCTCCATCGCCTCCGGCCTGCGCACCCAGCACGCCGCCGACGGCGCCCCCTGGGACCAGCTCGTCACCTCCGACTCCTCCGGCAACGTCCTGCGGGTCCTGTCGCCCACCCACTCGCCCACCGACTTCGGCGGCTACTGGAACCCCTACCTCGACTCGGTGTGGAGCTACTACCAGAACAACACCCTCACCATCGACGGCCAGGGCAGCGCCGGTTCCTACTCCGGCCGCGTCTCCGGCGGCGTACTCACCTTCAGCGGACTCAACGACAACGGCGTCCCCTTCACCCGGCCCAGCGCCGCCGACATCTTCGGCTGCGCCAGCGGCCCCCTGTACAACTCCGGCGGCGACGCCCGCGGCGCCGTCGCCGCCCGCCTCGGCGCGGCCCTCAACCGCAGCAGCCTGCTGGTCTCCGGCGGCTCCAGCCAGCCCAGCGGCGTCAACGCCTCGCAGTACTACCAGGGCGCGGTCACCAACCACTACGCACGCCTGGTCCACCAGTACGCCAACATCGGCTACGCCTTCCCCTACGACGACGTCGGCCCCACCGGCGCCGCCCCCGTCGACGGCCACATCCAGGACGGCGCCCCCACCTCCTGGACCATCACCCTCGGCGCCGGCGGCAGCGGTGGCGGCGGCACGACGCCTCCCGGCGGCACCAGCGCCTACGGCACCGTCCAGGCCGAGTCGTTCAGCGCCCAGAGCGGCAGCCAGACCGAGAGCTGCACCGACACCGGCGGCGGCTCCGACGTCGGCTACCTCTCGGCCGGCGACTGGCTCAAGTACTCCGGCCTCGACTTCGGCAGCGCCTCACCCCGCCAGTTCGCCGCCCGCCTCGCCTGCGGCGCCGCCGCCGGCATCTCCGGCGCCGTCCAGGTCCGCCTCGACAGCACCGGCGGCCCCAAGATCGCCGAGATCGACATCGCCAACAACGGCGGCTGGCAGAGCTGGCAGACCATCCCCTCCAACATCTCCGGCACGGCCACCGGCGTCCACGACGTCTACCTCGTCTTCGCCGGATCCGCCTCCGACTTCGTCAACGTCAACTGGTTCACCTTCACCGCCTGACCACCGATCAGTTCCCGGCCGCCCCCAGGGGGTTCAGAAGCCTCAGACAGGGGTGCTGGACCCCCTGCGGGGCGGCCCTCCCGGACGGCATGCTGGTGACACAGGGCACGCCCGGACGGTGAAGTGAGGCGAGGGGACGATGAGTTACCACGAGGAGAGCACGCGGGAGCGGACCGGAGCGGCCGCTCTGCTGGCGCGGGGGGTCGCGCTGGGAGGACTGGCTCTCGCCGAGAGCCTGCTGCTGGTATATGTGGGCCTGGTGTGCTGCCTCGCCTGCGTAGGCATCGGCCTGCCACTGCTGCCCGGCGCCCTGGACACCGTGCGCGCCGACGCCCGGCTCCAGCGCCGGCTGGCCTCGCGGTGGACCGGGATCCGCGTGCCGGATCCCTACGCCCGGCCGGCGGCCGGCGGCACCCGTCTGCGCACCGCGTTCCGCAGGCTGGGTGAGGGCGCGACCTGGCGGGACCTGCTGTGGCTGGTCGTCAACCCGGTCATCGGCCCGGTCCTCGGCCTGGTACCCGCGCTGGCCCTGCTCGACGGCCTGTTCGGCCTCACCCTGCCGTTCGACTGGCACACGGTCACCGAGCACTTCAACGGCACCTGGTTCGCGTTCGTCCCGGTGCACAGCCAGGCCACCGCGGTCATGGCCGCGGCCGTGGGCCTCGCGGAGATCCTCCTGTCGCTGACCGTGCTGCCCCGGCTGCTGGTGCCGCTGCACGGCCGCTGGGTCCGCTACGCGCTGGGCACCTCCCGCGACGCCCTCACCGCGCCGGCCACCGCACCCCGCGGGGCCTGACCGCGGACGCGAGGGGGCACGGGCCGGCCCGTGCCCCCTCCACCGCGCGCCGCGCCGCCCCGGCCGCGTTGTCCGACCCGTGCGCGAGGATCACGGCATGACAACGACCACCACCACCCCGGGCGCGACCACCCGCGACGACCACGACCACGCCGTGACCACGGCCCTCGCCGCCTGCGCCGCCTACTACGGCGACGGGGACACCACCTTGGACGACGCCTCGTACGACGCGCTGGTACGCCGCATCGCCGCCCACGAGAGCGCCCACCCAGGACACGTCCGCCCCGACTCCCCGTCCGGCAAGGTCGGCGGCGGGGCGGCCCCGGCCGGCGACGTCCCGCACACCGTGCCGATGCTCTCCCTCGACAACGTCTTCGACGCCGAAGGCCTCAGCAAATGGGGCGCCTGCCTGATACGCCGTCTCGGCCGGCCCGCCACGGGCGGCTACGCCGTCGAACCCAAGCTGGACGGCGCCGCGGTCGCCGCCCGCTACCGCGACGGGCGGCTCGTCCAGCTCGTCGGCCGCGGCGACGGCACCCACGGCGAGGACCTCTCGCCCGCCATCGGCAGCATCACCGGCCTGCCCGAACGGCTCGACCGGGACGTCACCGTCGAGATCCGCGGCGAGGTCCTGCTGACCCGCGAACAGTTCGCCCGCGCCAACGAACAGCGCCGCGAACACGGCTCGAAGGTCTTCTCCAACCCCCGCAACGGCACCGCCGGCACCCTGCGCGGCGCCAGATCCCGGGGCTACCGCATCGAGACCACCTTCTTCGCCTACGGCGCGGTCGGCCTCGACGACTCCGGCTTCCTGACCGGCACCACCCACCAGGCCGTCATGGACCAGGTCGCAGCCCTCGGCGTGCGGACCACCTCCGCCACCGACGTCGGCCTGCGGGTGCTGGCGACCCTGGAGGAGGTCCGGGCCCGCGTCGAGGAGATCACCCGGCTGCGCCCCGGACTGCCCTTCGGCATCGACGGCGTGGTCGTCAAGGCCGACACCCACGCCGACCAGGACAAGGCCGGCCTCGCCACCCGCCACCCGCACTGGGCCGTCGCCTACAAGCTCCCGCCCGTGGAGCGCCGCACCAGGCTGCTCGCCGTCGAGTGGAACGTCGGCCGCACCGGCGTCATCGCCCCCCGTGCCGTCCTGGAACCCGTCGAGGTCGACGGCAGCGTGGTGCGCTACGCCACCCTGCACAACCCGGCGTTCATCACCGCCAGCGGTCTGATGCTGGGCGACGTCGTCACCGTCTGGAAGGCCGGCGACATCATCCCGCGCATCGAGGCCCCCGTGGTGGACCTGCGCGGCGCGGACGCCGTGCCCATCGCCCTGCCGCAGGAGTGCCCCCAGTGCGGAGGCGGGATCGACACATCCGGGGAACGCTGGGAGTGCGCGGGCGGCGCCGGCGGCGGCTGCGGACTGCTCGCCGCCCTCAAGTACGCCGTCGGCCGCGACCAGCTCGACATCGACGGCCTCGGCGGCACCTTCATCGAGGCCCTCGTCGAGGAGGGCGCGGTCGCCGACATCGCCGACCTGTTCACCCTCACCCGCGAACAGCTGGCCACCGCCGCCCGCAGCGAGAAGCGCGCCGACACCCTGCTCGGACGGATCGCCGCGGCCCGCACCAAGCCGCTCAACCGGGTCTTCTGCGCCCTGGGCATCGTGCGCACCGGCCGGACCCTCTCCCGCGAGATCGCCCGGCACTTCCGCACCATGGACGCGATCCGCGCCGCCGACACCGACGCCCTGTCCGCCGTGCCGAAGCTGCCCCCGGCGAACGCCCCGAGGATCGCCGCCCACATCGCCGCCATGGCCCCCGTCATCGACAAGCTGACCGCAGCCGGCCTGAGCATGACAGAACCCGAGACCGACACGCCCGACGGCGGCCCCCTGACCGGCCACGTCGTGGTCGTCACCGGCGGCATGAGCGGCGCGCTGGCCGGCCGCAACCGCAACGACGTCAAGGAGATGATCGAGAACGCCGGCGGCACCTCCTCGGGCACCGTGTCGAAGAAGACCACCCTCCTGGTCGCTGGGGCCAACGCCGGCTCCAAGCTCGCCACAGCCCGGGAACTCGGCGTCCGGGTCGTCAGCGAGACCGAGTTCGCCGACCTCGCCGCCCCGCCGGCCGACACCCCCGCCGAGGCCGGCTGACCCCTGCGGCGCGGCCGGCGCGCGCCCTCCGGGCCGGGGGAGGGACGCCGGATCCCGGGCACGAAATCGGTGGCCCGGATCAGGGACGGATCCCGGGCCGCTGTGTTACCGTTATGCCAGTTGCGGTTGTGGTTCCAGATTCATTACCTCGTCGTCACATACGGCGAGGTTTTTTTCTTTTCCGGATGCTTTCCGGTGGAGCGACGATGCGTGGCTGATCGACCCGTACAGTGCGGGTTTGTTTGCCCAGGAGAAGAATTATGGCTTCCGGTACCGTCAAGTGGTTCAACTCGGAAAAGGGCTTCGGCTTCATCGAGCAGGACGGCGGCGGCGCTGACGTGTTCGCCCACTACTCCAACATCGCCGCCCAGGGCTTCCGCGAGCTGCGCCGGGCCGGCGACTCGATCTACTCGCGATTCGTCAACCTGGGCACGCTGTGGTCGCTCGATCCGCATCACGGTCGGCGTGGGCCTGCTGGCGATGGCGCTGGGCTACTGGCAGGGGCCGCTGGGCGCGCCCGAGCCACCGGCGCCGCCGCCCCACCGGTTCAGGCGCCACCACTGGCGTTGAGCGTGCGCGCCAGCGCGACCAGGCCGGCGATTAAGGGCGCTCGCGGCCTCGATCGCGCGCACCCGTTCGATCAGCGCGCGGTTCACCGGCGTGGGGACGCCAGCGCCTCGCCGCGGCGGACGTATCGCCGTTGAGGCGATCGATCTCGGGCGGGCGCCCGCGCTCTAGCGCGTACAGCATCGAGCTGCGCATGCGACGGAACTTCGCGCCGACCAGGAGCAACAGCACGTGCTTGAGCAGGAGCGAGGGCGGCGGCACCTTCGCGCGCCGCTCGCGCTCGGTGAGCGTGACCTGGCCGATGTCGAGCGTCCCGCCCACCAGGCGCACGCCGCTGGGGCGGCCACGGCCTTCAGCTCGCCGAAGATCGCCATCGCCAGCCGGCGCACCGACGCGTGCAACAGCAAGCGCCCCAGCGCCTCACCGCCGACCGCGCCGAGCGTGGAGGTCACGCTGTTGATGGCGAGCTTGGACCAGCGCACGCCGGCGAAGTTGCCGGCGATCGCGGCGGTCAGGAAATTCAAATTTCTCCTGAATATTATGCAGCAAACATCGTATCGGAATACCCTGAAGTTGCTGAATTAATTTATGAACTCAAAGAATTTACTGATGTTTCAATTGTTTTTGAAGCAAATCAACCTCACAGAAGAATTACAAAAACTTATTCGGTAGAAAGCGAATTAAAAGATGCCCCTTACTGTATCAACTTAACAATTAAAATTGAAGGCGACAGTCGCGGTTTATGGGTTGTTACAGGAGTCCCTGAAGTGGAATGGATTTCCGGAGCTATTGCGCCTGCTTTAAAATACCGCATCACACGAAATGATAAGTCCGAAGTTGTTTTGCTTGATTTACCAAAAGACTCTTTAGCCTTAAGTTCAATTTATCCGGATTGGGTTTGTAATTCAAATGGTTTTTTTGGAATAATTTTGGATCCATTGACAACTATAGATGCGGGTTTGCGTGCCCAATATGTGCCCGGAAAAACGGTGCCTTCACGTTTAGTTAAAATGGATGAATCCTATGGGAAATTTAAATTGGAAGATCTCCCAGGCTACATGATGCAACTTCCGTTAAGTAATAGCGGCGGTACGATGGGCTTTCGTCTTTTCACAGGTCCCTTTGCTGATGGTATTTTAAAAGCTGTCGATCAAGTATATACAAATGACGAAATCGGCTATAACCCAGATTATATCGCTTGTCAAACATTTCATGGTTGGTTTGCCTTTATTTCTGCGCCCTTTGCAAAATTTCTTTTTATCCTCATGAATTTCTTTCACTCTTTGACGAATTCTTGGGGATTTTCCATTATTCTTTTGACGATAGCTTTACGTTTAATGCTCTATCCTCTAAATGCTTGGTCAACAAAATCCATGCTCAGGATGCAACAAATAGCTCCTCAAGTAACGGCTATCCAGGAAAAATATAAAAAAGATCCTAAAAAAGCACAACTCGAAGTCATGAATCTTTACCAGAACAAGGTGTTAACCCAATTTCCGGCTGCTTTCCACTTCTTATCCAAATGCCGTTTCTTATCGGAATGTTTGACTTGCTAAAATCAACATTTGAACTAAGAGGCGCAAGTTTTATTCCGGGATGGATTAACGACTTGTCAGCACCAGATGTTTTATTTAGCTGGACTAAACCCTTGTTCTTTATTGGCAACCAGTTTCATTTATTACCTATACTTCTGGGTGCTGTGATGTTTATTCAGCAAAAAATATCAAGTACAGCTCCAAAAGATGTTAATTTGATGACGGAACAACAAAAACAACAACGTATGATGGGTTCTATTATGGCTGTTGTTTTTGCAATCATGTTTTATAATTTTCCATCAGGCTTAAACATCTATTGGTTGTCATCGATGCTGCTTGGGATATTGCAACAATGGTGGACGTCAAAAAGGTTGACATCTACAAAATTACCTTTTAAAGCAAAATAATAGTGGCTTATGCAAGCTTGGGAAAAGTTCCTACTGAGTCAGGAAAAAGAACTCGGATTAGAAACAGTCAATAAATGGTTAAAACCTTTAAAAGTTTTAAACTTTGACGCCTGTAATTTATTTTTGGAAGCAAATGATAGATTTCAAATTTTATGGTTTGAAGAGCATATCAGAAAAAAAATTTTAGCGAATTTTAAGAATAATAACAGCAAATCTATCCGAGTTCACTTAAATCTTGCAGGAGCAAAGCCATTTCAAAAAATTATACGTTCTAAGAATACTGTTGAGGTATTGCCAAAGCTTAGCATTAATTATGAAGAACTAAACCCTCTTTGCACTTTTGAAAATTATTCAAATAAAGAAAGTAATCTATTGCTTCACAAGTTACTTTGCGGTATTTCAGGTACTGATGAAGAAACAGGCCATTTAATACCACAAGCAAAATTAGATTTAGGATCGCTAAACCCTCTTTATATTTATGGCATAAGCGGATCCGGAAAAACACATCTTTTACAATCAGTCACTCATGCCCTTCGCAATCACGGCTTAAAAGCTATTTATGCAAGAGCTGAAACTTTTACAGACCATGTTGTTACTGCCATTCGTGCAAGTGAAATGAGTCACTTTAGGCAGGCCTATCGCAATGTAGACGCTTTAATTATCGACGATGTTCATGTTTTTTCAAGAAAAGCAGCAACCCAAGAAGAATTTTTCCATACCTTTAACGCGTTGCATCTTGAAGGCAAGCAAATTATACTCTCTGCAAATGTATCACCTGCTGAATTACACCTTATCGAACCCCGTTTGGTTAGCCGTTTTGAGTGGGGTATTGTTTTGCCGATCGCAGTCCATACTCAAGATGATTTAAGAGCTATTTTAAATAAGAAGGCCGAAAGTTTAAATTTTTACTTACACCCGAAGCTTATCGACTTTCTTCTTGAAACATTTACAAGTAATTGCAAATATTTAATCCGTGCACTAGAGGCATTAATTTTACGTACGCATCATACAGGCAAAATGATGACTGTACCAATAGCAAAGCAAATCCTTGCAGATCTGATTCAAGAAGAAGAACAAAACACACTAACACCTCAAAAAATCCTCAAAACTGTCGCCGAACAATTTGGTATAAAGTCTGAAGATATTCTTGGAAAAGCACAAAATCGAGATTCTGTATTGCCAAGACAAATTGCGATGCATCTTTGCCGTACAGAACTTAAACTCCCCTTTGTAAAAATAGGGGATATTTTTTCAAAAGATCATTCTACAGTGATGTCCAGTGTAAAATCCATCCAAAAGGCTTTGGACAAAGATGTTGCTGAAATTGCAGGGCATTGGTATTCCATCTTTAAAAAAATCAAAAGCCAGTAGATTACAAAAAAACTGGTTCTGCTTGAAGGTATTTATATTAAACATTTTAAAATTTATTGTTAGGTGTTCTATAGTTTTCTTATGTAGCACCACTCTGTGGTGCATTTTTGTTTTTGAATTCCGGTGGTTAATGCCACTGCCGTGGCAACACCACCGGCTACCTATGTGAGATCGCTTCGCGATCGAAATAAAGGTTTGTTAGCAGCTTGCCTTTCGAATTAAAAGAAGATGAATTGTTTTTCTCGTATCAAATCTACAAGCAGCTTCATAAATTTTCACTTTCAGGTGGAACCAGTATATACTGCTTCACTTGAATGTTTTTAGATAACCCAAATTTTAATTAAGTTGCAGTTTTTGGGCACGAGGAACAAGCTCTAAAATAAAACATGGATCCATTGATTAACGCAGAACCGATCGCAACATCGACAAGTCCTCTCACATCCGTTGGCACTCCCAAATACTTAATTGACATACCAAGCCCTATCATCAATCCAAGAAGAACGTAATATTTTGCACTGTAAATATTGCTTAACGGTGTTGGATTTGGAAAGCTATGAATGCGTTCAATGCCGCGTTTTGCAGATTTTCCAAGTACAAATTTACCCTTGAAATATCCGATGAATAAACCAAAAGCGACAATAACAAGAGCTGCCTGTTCAAGACTTCCAAAATATGGTGCCATGCTACCTAGCAATGGATAAGAAGCATCAAAAAAACGGTCAGTAGCAGTGCCTTTAAGCAAAAAATTCAATCCCATCATCAATAAAAATGAGCCTACAGCAAGCCAAATAAGACCGGAAATGATAATTAAATTTTTGTGACGCATGTGTATCATAGAAATTCCTTTAGAGTTAGATCTTGTTTTTATAGACAAAAATTGAACTTTCCATTATAAACTTTGATAAATAGCTGTAAACATTTTTCTGCATTTACAAGGAATATATATGAACATATCACTCTCGTTTATACGGGCTTTTTTCTTAATCGTCTCAGTCTTGACTCTCACAACATACACAACAACTGCCATGACCGGTGGATTTACACCATTAAATATTTTAATCGGAATGGATTCCGGGATTGCTTTTGCTTTAATCGTAATGGCGACCGACTACTTTTTTAAACGTTTTAATTTACGCGCATTCAATATTGCCATGCTTGGACTTTTTATCGGTTACTTAATGGGTGTTGCTCTTTTTTTAGTTGTTGATAGCATCTTAAATCTATCAACACTTCCAATAGATCCAGCAGCTAAAACATTGATAAAAGCCGGAATCTTTTTATTTACAGCTTATCTTGGGATGTGCATGACAGCTCGTGCGGCAGAAGAGCTTTATGTAAGTGTCCCCTTCATCAAATTTAAGCCCATTAATCACAAAAAGAAAGATCTTCTAATCGACCTCTCAATCTTACAAGATTCACGTATTCTTGACCTTGCATCTTCCGGCCTTTTAGACAACCATTTGATTTTACCTCGATTTACACTAAAAGATCTTTACAATTCAACTGAAAACGGCAATGAAATTATCAATTCAAGAGCTAGACGTTCTTTAGAAGTCTATAAAAAACTTGAGAGCATGCCAAGCCTTGACCTACGTTATGTAGATACAGACTACCACGATATCCAAGATCCTATGTCAAAACTTGTCAGGCTTGCAAGACTTTTAGATGCCAACATTATCACATCAGACATTAATCGGATTCAGCAGTCAACCATTGAAGGTGTCTCCGTCATTAACATTAATACACTCGCTAATGCATTAAAGCCTATCACTCAAGCCGGTGAATATATCAACATTAAGATTCAACACCCTGGAAAAGGAACAAGACAAGGCGTTGGTTATCTTGATGATGGGACAATGGTTGTCATTAATGGGGGTGCAGACAATATCGGTGAAACAATAAAGGCACAAGTTCTTCTGTTAAACACTACAACTTCAGGACGTATGATTTTCTGTAATTCTACCGATGAAAGCCTCTTGTCTGAACAAGAATCAGCTCAGTCAGTGGCTAATTTAGACAATGCCCACAAAAACTACTTTGCTCTATAAATGATTAAAGGTATAGGCAACGACATTATCGAAATTTCACGCATAAAAGGCGTGATTGAGCGCCAAGGAAAGCGCTTTCTCGATAAAGTTTTTACATTAAATGAACAGCAATACTGCCTGCAACATAAAGAGTCTGAAAGACATTTCGCAGGCAGGTTTGCAGCTAAAGAAGCAATAGTAAAGGCTCTTGGATCCGGATTAAAAGACGGTGTTTCATGGCTTGATTTTGAAGTTATTAATAACGAAAAAGGCAAACCTATCGTTCATTTATCAGCCTCAATTCAAGAGTTATTTCAAAACCCCCTCATCATGATCTCGATCAGCCATTGCAAAGAATATGCAACGGCTGTCGCTATCGTTCTTTAAATTCCAAGACCGAGAGGATAAAAGAATGTTAAAAGTATTCGACTTGCATTTTTAGGAAAATTTTTAGCATACACACGGTATGAATATTCCCCTATTAGCGTCCCTCCAACTCTCTCTAAAAAGTAAGAATAAGCCACCCCAAGATCAACTGATTGATGCCTGATTGAGCCATAACCATGAAAAGAATTAACTTTTAAGTTTTTTTCGCCTAAACCAAAAAGTGTATTTGCAAAAAGCTTAAATTGATGTAAATCAAAGAAATTTTGTTCGTAAGCAAAATCTGCGCGAATCCAAGGAGACCCTGAACCCAAACCAAAACCAAAAACTGCATAGTATCGCTTTGACCAAAAACGACCCTGAGCAATTTCTTTACCTACCGACAAATGTGTTTCTACCTCAAAAAGTCCGTGATGAAAAGACGCCGGATCATTAAGAGCCGGCCTGCCAGCCTGTATCAATGATATCCCTGCCACAACACTAAAAGGATCATCAACAACATCATTAAGCAACCTGTAACGACCTGTTAACTTCAGATGATCCAAGTTAAAATGCTGCTTTCTTGTAGCAGCAGCACATAGTTCACTTCTGCTGCAAATTTGTCAAAAGATATTCCAAGAGCTTGGTTA
>CAVQCY010000006.1:0-867695 GCA_963711125.1 uncultured Actinomycetota bacterium | reverse complement strand
CTTTCCATCAGCGATGGCCACAGCGTGGCCAATTGGCCACGGGGGTGGAAATCATGCTCCGTGGCCCAGTAGTTCCCCTCTTCGTGTACAGGACCTCCCCGGTCGTCGTCTCCACTGCCGGCCGGGGCAGGACCCCAGCGTCCGGCGGCCAGTGGGGCCGCCAAGGAAATCGCGGGGTTGGTGGTCCGATGGGTACAGCGGTGGCCGCGCCGGTACGGCTGAGTGTCCGGCGTGGTGACGAGTCCGAGGTGGAGGACCTGGAGTGGCCGTCGGTGCCGCTCGGGCTGCTGCGGGAGGCCCGGCCGTGGCGGACGTTCCGCTGGTTCAAGGGGCAGCAGCACTACTCGGGCACGTACTGGTCGGCCACCATGGGCGATCACGTGATCTACGAGTCGCGGCTGGAGCTGGGGCGGCTGCTGTTCGCCGACTTCGCCCCGGAGGTGCGGCACATCGTCGCCCAGCCGTTCCTGCTCAAGGCCGACGTGGACGGCAAGATCCGTAAGCACATCCCGGACTATCTGCTGCTGACGGACGACGGTCCGGTGGTCGTGGACGTCAAGCCGCGCCACCGGCTTCAGAAGCCGGAGGTCGCCTTCACCTTCGCCTGGACGCGGGAGGCCGTGACTTCGCGCGGGTGGCGGTACGAGGTGTGGAGCGAGCCGGATCCGCACGCGTTGGAGAACATCCGGTTCCTGGCCGGCTACCGCCGCGACTGGCTGTTCGACCCCGACCTGGTAGCCGCTTTGCGGGCCGCTGATCTGGACGGGATGTCGCTGGGCGATGCCTTCCGGCTGCTGCCGGAGTGTCCCCGGCCGCTGGTGAAGTCGGCAGTGCTGCACCTGCTGTGGTCCGGGCATGTGGCGACCGCGCTGGACCGGCCGCTGAGTTCGGGGCATGTGCTGCGGAGGGCCTCATGAGCGGTGCGGGAACGAAGCTGGGGGTCGGGACGCACTTTCGGCTGGACGGCGAGACAGTCGAGGTCGTGGAGTTCGCCAGCCTGGCCACGGGCATGGAGGTCGTCCTGAAGGACGGGCGTGACCGGCTGGCCCGGATCTCGCTGCGTGAGCTGCTGACCTCCGATCGCGCCGAGCTGATCCACGACAGGTCGGGCCCGTCGTCCACCGACGACGACGATCTCGTGGCTGTCGTTTTGAAGGGGCTGACCAAGGAGGAGAAGAAAGAGGTTCTGGAGCGGGCCGAGCACGTCCGGGAGATGCTGACGGGCTACCGCTCCGGCAGCGAGGATCTTCCACGGCCCGACGAGCCGCGGCCTCAATACGCCCCTGCCCTGCCGCTGAAGGTTCGGTATGAAGCCAAGGCAGCGGAACTGGGGGTGTCCGCCCGGTCGACGCGCCGGTGGGCACAGTCCTTCCGCGACCATGGCGAGGCTGGTCTGGTGCCCAGAACAGCACAGCCCGACGGCGGGCTGAGCAACGCCGACCCGCGCTGGGTCGAGGCCGCAGAAGAGGTCCTGAACGAGTACGAGGAGGAGTCGCGCCCCTCGGTCAAGGTGGTGCTCGAAGAAGTCGAGGCCCGCGTCAAGACCAAGTTCAAGCTGGTCAAGGTGCCGGTGCCACCGCAGACGACGGCCTACCGGTGGATGCAGGAGCTGGAGCGACGCCATCCGACGTTCCGGCTCAGTACCCAGCGCAACCGGGACATCGCCAGCCGCCCGAAGGGGGTCTACGGGAAGCTGCGGCCCACGCGGCCGGGCGAGTACGTGTTGATGGACACCACGCGCCTGGACGTGTTCGCCCTCGACCCGGTGACGCTGCGGTGGATGCAGGCAGAACTGACTGTCGCGATGGACTGGTACACCCGCTGCATCATCGGTCTGCGGGTGACGCCGGTGTCGACGAAGGCGATCGACGCGGCGGCCGTCCTCTACCAGGCATACCGTCCCCAGCCGGTTCCCCAGAGCTGGCCGAGGGAGGCGGCCTGGCCCGAGCACGGCATTCCCCGCGGAGTGCTGGTGGAGGCGGAGGCCGTCCACGGGCCCGTCACCGGGGTGTGGGGGCCGAAGGTGGCACCCGAGACGCTGATCGTCGACCACGGCAAGATCTACCTATCGGCACATCTGACCAGCGTCTGTCACCGGATGGGGATCTCGGTGCAGCCGGCGCGGCTGCGCACGGGACGGGACAAGGGGCCGGTGGAGCGGTTCTTCCGCACGCTGCGGGAAGACCTGCTGCAGCGGCTGCCCGGCTACAAGGGGCCCGACGTCCACTCGCGCGGCCTCAACCCGGAGAAGGACGCCTTCTTCTTCCACCACGAGTTGGAGGCGATCATCCGCGAGTGGACCGCGGTGACCTATCACCGCAGGCCACATGAAGGACTGATCGATCCGCACCTGCCGAGGGTGGAGCTGTCCCCGGCGGCGATGTTCGAGCACGGGCTCGCACGGGCGGGCTACATCGAAGTGCCCCGCGACCCGAACCTGGCCTACGAGTTCCTCGACGTCACGATGCGCACCGTCCAGCACTACGGCGTCGAGATCGACGGCCGCCGCTACAACGGCGACTGCCTCGAAGGGCTGCGCGACATGGCCGGCTCCGACATCGAACTGGACCAGCGGCGGCTGCCGTTCTTCGCCGATCCCGACGACGTCACACGGATCCATTTCCGGGACCACAAACGTGTCTGGCACACCCTTCAGTGGGAGCACGCGCCCGGCCTGAGCATGCCGTTGAGCGAGGAAGCGCTGCAGTTCGCCCGGCGCTTGGCGGCGATGGAGTACACCTATCCCGACGACCGGCTCGCCATCGCCCTGCTGCTGAAGCGGTGGAACCTGGGGCTGGGCACTTCCCTGGTCGAACGACGGATGGCACTGCGGCTCTCCCGCGAACAGGTCGGCCTGGAACTTCCCGAACAGCCGGCCGACGACGTCAGTTCACTGCCGTCGGTCGCCCGCGTGCTGTCCCTTCCCGAACAGCCGGCGCCGCCGGCGATCGAGGCGGTCCAGGACCAGCAGCCGGAGGCCGGCGATGACGACGCCGACGGCCTGGAGGAACTGGAAGAGGAACTCGACTTCTACGCCACGGCCTTGAAGGACATCGATGACGACGAGTAAACCGACCCGTGCCCAGGCCGAAGAAGCCGATCTGCGCTCCCGGCTGGATCACCTCACGCTGTCCCGCAAAGAAGGCTTCGGCCGGCTGGCCGACGCCCCGCGCAGGAAGCGTCCGGAGCTTCTGTCCCGCCGCCAGCTGAAGAAGCTGGGCACGAAGGCCCTTGCCGAATACAACCGCGACCGCCGCAAGTGGCACGCGAACCTCGGCCCGCTGGGGACCCCACAAATGAAGGCCCTGCACGAAGACCTCTGGGACATCTTCGACAGCAACGACCAGGACAGCGACAAAGTCAAGGGCGGCATCGCCCTCGACGCCTTTCCCGGTCTGGGAAAGACCACAGCCGTGCTCGCCTTCGCCAAAAAGATCCACCGGCAGATCATCGAAGAAGAGGGAAAGTACACCGACGAGGGTCACGAACGGTGGCCGGTCTGCCGTGTCGGATTGACCAGCAACACCGGTATGCGTGACTTCAACCGGGCCATCCTGGAGTACTTCGGGCACCCTGGCCGCTTCCGCGGGACCGCCACCGAGTTCGGCTATCGCGCTCTCGATTCGGTCTTGTCAGCGGAAACCAAACTCTTGATCGTCGACGACCTGCACTTCCTGAAATGGCGGAACAAGAACGGGATCGAAGTCAGCAACCACTTCAAATACATCGCCAACGAGTTCCCGGTCACCTTGCTGATGATCGGCGTCGGCCTGGAAAAGCGGGGACTTTTCAGTGAAGGGTCCAGTTACGAGGACGCGGTTCTCGCGCAGACCGGACGCCGCACCACCCGGCTCGACATGGATCCGTTCACCATCTCCTCCGAGAAAGGCCGGAACGACTGGCGCGATGCCCTCCTCGGGATCGAGGAACGCGTCGTCCTCGCGGACAGATACCCCGGAATGATCGCGGACGATCTGTCCGACTACCTCTTCGCCCGCAGCACCGGACACATCGGCTCGCTCATGACGCTGATCAACCGCGGCTGCCAAAGAGCAGTACGCACCGGCGCCGAGCGCCTGGGCAGGGATCTGCTCGACCAGGTGAAGAACGACGCCGCGTCCGAGCAGGCCCGCGAGGAACTTCAGCATGCCCTCGCCTCCGGCCGGCTGGTCAGCCAGCCGGGAAGGAAGGCGGCATGAGGGAACTGCGCACCCTGGGCATCCGCGTCCTGCCACGCTCCGGGGAAAGCCTCGACAGTTGGCTGGAGGCGCTCGCCCGGCGCTCCTGGACCTCGCTCTCAGCTCTACTGGACACTCTGGGCCTGCCCGAGGTGCCGGCCCGGGAACGAACGAGCCGGCTCATCACCTCCCCCTCGGGGGCACTGCGGCGGCTGGAACAGCAGGTGGCACTACCTGCCCGCCGCCTTGACGATGCCGTCCTGCCCACCGAGATCTTCGGCCGCCGGGCGCCCGGCTGGCGCTTCTGCCCCCAGTGTCTGCGTGACGGCGGGGGTCGTTGGCCGACGCTCTGGTGGCTGCCGTGGGCTTTCGCCTGTCCCAAGCACCACGCCCTCCTTCACCGCCTCTGCCCAAGCTGTGGTCGCGAACCGCGCTACTTCTTGCCCAGGGCAGTGCACCTGCATCCGCCGGGACACTGCATGCGCCGGACCGGCAGGAGGAACGTCTGCGGCACCGACCTGAGCAGCGCGCCTCAGCTCACCCTCGGTCACGGCCATCCGATCGTCCAGACCCAGACCGAGGTCAACAGCACCACTCTCCATCCGTTCACCTCCGCTGACACCGTCTTCGTCGAGGTGGACCGCCTCTTGTCCGCGCTCGCCGGCTGCCTGCGGCCGTCCGTCCTGCGTGCGATGAGCCCCGCCTGCCGTTCCGCCTGGGAATCCGTGTTCGCGGACGCTACCGACTCACAGTCGTCGCTGGGCAGCTGGCGCTTCCATGAACGCCGTGTCCGGATGCTGACGCCCGAATTCCTGCAGCGCGAGTACACCGACAGTGGGAAAAGCCTCGACACGATTGCCAGGGAAGTGGGCCTGCCTACAAAACATGTCATCCGCCATGCGAAGAACCTCGGCGTCACCATCTACCGAGGACCTCGGCCGCCGACCTTCAACGACGACTGGCTCCACGAGCAATACGTCACGCACAAACGGACCGGTAATGACATCGCCCAAGAAATCGGCACCCATGCCGAAGCCGTCTGTCGTCGCCTCGAACAACTCGGCATCCCGCGTCGGCCACCCGGCCGCAGCATTCCCGCTCTCATCAAGAAACTCGATGCGTCAATTCCGCCCGACATCCGAGCAGCGGCGGAAGAGACACTTCACGGCTGGCGCCGCCTACGCCGTTTCCAGATCAGCATATTCTTTCCCACACTCGCAACCAGCGCCACCTACCTCGGCCTCCTGCCGGGCACGCTCACTATGCAGCTCGACCAGCTGGAATGCGCCGTGGGAGTCGAACTGTTCCACCGCTCGGTTCGGCACGCGCCACAGAACCCAACCAGACGCGGAGCCCGTCTCCTATGCGATCTCGATCGCGATAACGTCCAGAAACTCATGCACGACGCGCTCGGATCAAGAATCGAGAAAATCCCCGGCCAAGACGCGATCAGTTCTGCACTCGCCGCGGCCGACGGTGAGCGCGGCGCGCTGACCAGCCTCCATGCCGACGCCCAGCAAAACGGCCAGCTCCACGTCCCTCCTCCGATGCTGCCGCTCCTGAGGTATCTCTTCGCCCGAAGAAATCAGGAGATCTGCCTGGCTCAGATCCAAGCCGCCACCGGCATGCCGACGAACACGATCTTCAAGCAACTCAAACGCCTCGAAGAAGCCGGCTGGCTCACCGGCCGACGCGAAACCCCGGCCGAACGGCCAAGGGGCGGCCGAGGCCGCACCTTCTACGCACTGACCGCGCCGGCCATCCACGCCGCCAGCCACATACAAGACCGCTGAAGGGACAGGAACCGATGCTGCCTTCTCACAAAAAGGATCAAGTCCGGGAACGCCTGCTGGACCACGCCAGGACCGACAACTCCATCGCAGGCGCCGCTCTCACCGGTTCGCAGGCTGCCGGACAAGGCGACAACTGGTCGGACATCGACCTGGTTCTCGCCGTCCGCGGCGATCTCGCTCCGGCAGTCGATTCCTGGAGCAAGCGGCTCTACGACGAGTTCGGCGCGCTGCACCACTGGGACTTGTCATCGCCGCCCAGCACCATCCGCGTGTTCCTCCTCCCCGGCTGGCTGGAGATCGACCTCACCTTCTCCCCGGAAGCCGCGTTCGGCCCGCGCGGCCCTCAATGGCACACCGTCTTCGGTCAGACAGCGGACCTCGAACCCTTCACCGCACCCGACCCGGACACGCTGATCGGGCTTTCCTGGCACCACGCACTGCACGCCCGGACCTGCATCGAAAGAAACCGGAGCTGGCAGGCCGAGCACTGGATCAGCGCCCTACGCGACCACCTCATCACCCTGGCCTGCCTCCGGCTGGGCCACCCCACCGCCTACGCCAAGGGCGCCCACCTGCTGCCCGACGACCTCACGACACCGCTGGAAGCAACGCTCGTGCGCTCGCTCACCGAGCAAGAACTCCGCAGGGCACTCAAGACCGCCGTCGACCTGCTCTCCGCCGAGATCGAACTCTGGGATCCCGCACTCGCACACCGGCTCCAACCGTCCCTCACGCAGCTCACAAAGACCGAGTGAACGGGACAGCCCGGAGGAAAAGGACACGCCCATGGAACAAAACCGTGGACAAACCACTGGGACTGGCATCGAAACCCGCAGGTCACTGCGGAGCCAGTGGCCAGCGGCGAAGGGAACCTACAGCTGACGCGCGGCCGCCCGGCACCGGGAACGGCACCGGCGCCGGGACCGGCCGGGGTCACTCCACCCGGCGGCCCCGGTGCCGTTCCCCGTGCAGCCGCACCTCGGCGGGGAGCGCGGCCAGCCCGGTGGACCGGCGGGCGTCCGCCAGCACCTCCCGGCCCAGCCCCGAGGCCACCTCGCCGGGCACCGCGCCGCCGTCCAGCAGCAGCGACATCCGCGCGGTGGGCGCGGTGCGCCGGCCGGCCAGCCGTACCCCGGAGCCGGCCACCCCGGGCAGCGTGCCGGCCTCGGCGGCCAGCGCGTCCTCCAGCGCCCGGCCGCGCAGCACCACCCGGCCCTCCTCGCCGTAGTCCACCAGCACCTGGCGCGGCCGGCGGTTGCGCAGCTGGGCCAGCAGCCACCACAGCGCGATCAGCACCAGTACCGCCAGTACCGCGATGACCACCGGCCACCACCATCCATCGGTGCGGTAGCGGGTGCGGGCGTGCCGGGTGAGCAGCACGTCGTGCGGGCCCTTGTAGGGCCACCAGGACGGCAGGGCGAGGTTCCAGTGCCGGGCCAGGTCGAGCCCGCCCACCAGCACCGAGCCGCCGACCGCCAGCAGGATCAGTCCGACCAGCGTCAGCAGCACCCGGTTGGCCGTGGTCCGCATGCCGCGCTCACTCCTTCCCGCCGCGTCGTACGCTGACCGACAGCCGCAGCCGTCGGGCCAGTCCCAGGCCGTCGTCCGCCGACCCCAGCACGGTGCGCACGTCCTCGCGCACGTCGTCCAGGTCCCGGAAGTGCGAGTCGACCCGCACCTTCGCCCGGCGCCGGGACACCGACACCCGCGCGGTGCGCACCCCGGGCACCTCCAGCACCCGGTCGCGCAGCACCAGCGCCGCCGCGTCCCGGTCCAGCCCGGCGCGCACCGGTCCGGGCAGCGGGCGCAGCGGCAGGATCCGCCGCAGTCCGGGGCTGAGCGCCAGCTGGAGCAGCCACAGGCCGAGCGCGGCGCAGACCGCGGCGCCGGTGAGCACCCAGGTGTCGTCCAACGGGCGGGTGGCCAGTTCGTCGGCGAGCCGTGTCCGCCAGCGCATGGCGTGCCGGCCGGCCCGTACCGCGGCGACGTCGTAGAGCAACAGCCCGGTGCCGGCCAGCGCGAGCAGCGCGGTGATCCCGGACGTCACCCGGCGCGACGACCAGAAGCGCCGGGCCCGGCCGGCCGGCGGGGCCGCTTCGCCGGGCGGGGCGGATCCGGGCGGCGGCCCGTCGTCCCGGCGGCCGGGTTCGACGGGCACGGTGGACCCGCCGGGCAGGGTGGGCAGCGGCTGGGTGTCGCCGGGCCCGGCCGGACCGGGAGGCGGCCGGCCGGGCCCGGCGTCCGCCGGGCGGCCGGGCCCGGCGTCCGCCGGGCGGTCGGGCCCGGCGTCCGCCGGCCGGTCCTCGGGATCGCTCATGTCACCCTCCCGTGGTCGCGCGCGGTGGCCGCCGAGTACAGCCGCCCGACCTCCACGGAGACCTCGGGCACCGCCATGCCGGTCATCTCGCCCACCCGGCGGGCGACCCGACGGCGCACCGCGGCACACGTCTCCCGCAGGTCGGCGGGGTAGCCGGCGTCCAGGAAGAGCTGGATTCCGGCCCGGCCACGGGCGCCGTCCGAGGTGCCGGCCGGCCGCCGGACGCTGACCGTGGCCTGCGGGAAGCGGTCCCGGGGCACCAGATGGGCGCCGGGCAGGGCGCGCAGCGCCTCCTGGGCCGCCTGGGCGGCGATCTTGGCGACCACCCGGTCCGCGACGCGGGTCGCGCCCCGGTCGGCCGCCGCCACCCGGCCGGCCGCCGGTACGGGCGCGGTCGCGTTCACCGGCGCCGGTCGCGGTCACGGGGACGGAAGAAGTCCCCCGGCTCAAGGTCGCCGTCGAGGAACCTGCCCACCAGGAACCCGAGCGCGCCCAGCGCCGCCACCAGGACGAACGCCCCGAACCCGCCGAAGTACCCGGCGAATGCCAGGGCCATTCCGGCGATCAAGCCCACTACGGCCATGCTCATCGTCCGCTCCCGGTCGTCGCGCGTGTCGTGCCGTTGCTGCCGGCGCCGTGCATCCGGCCCCATCATCGCCGACGATCACTGGACGCGCTGCTCGTCCTCGTCCTCCTCGTCGGGCAGTTTCACGTCGCCGACGGCGATGTTCACCTCCACGACCTCCAGGCCGGTCATCCGCTCGACCGCGGCGATCACGTTCTCCCGCACGGCACGGGCCACCTGGTCGATGGAGACCCCGTAGTCGATCACGATGTCCAGGTCGACGGCCGTCTGCACCTCGCCGACCTCGGCCTTCACCCCGCGGGTGAGCGCCCGGGAACCGCCGGGCACCCGGTCGCGCACCGCGCCCAGCGTGCGGGCCAGCCCGCTGCCGAGCGCGTGCACGCCGACCACGTCGCGGGCGGCCAGCCCGGCGATCTTCTCCACCACCCCGTCGGCGATGGTGGTGCGCCCCCGGGTGGCCGGGTCGCCGAGTCGGCCGTTCGCCGCCCGGGCCCCCAGCGTCCTGCTTTCGCGCGTGCTGTCCTTGACCACATCCGTCACAGCGGTCCGTCCTCTCGGTCCGCGCCACCGTCTCAGGCGGTGGACGGTCATCTCCACGCCGGCTGACTCCAGTTGTGCCAGCCTAAGCGCGAGCGCCGGACGGTGGGGACCGCTCCGGCACACCGCGCCGCCGATCGGGTGAACCCGTGCGCGCGCGGCCGGCGGGGGCGAAGATGGGGGCCGATGCGGGTTCCGGCCGGCTGGGAGGCGTGATGACCGCGGACGAGATGGTCCGGGCGGTGAGGGAACAGGTGGGCCTGGGCAGGCTGCTGCCGCTGGGCGGCGCGGCGGACGGCGCGTGGGTCGCCGAACGCGCCGCTGCCGCGGTGCTCGGCACCGCCGGGGGCGCGGTGCCCGGCGTACTGCTGGACCGGGTGCGGATCGGCATGGCGGATCCGGGCGCCCACGACTGGGGTGCGGTGCGCGCGGCGCATCCGGACGCCCCGGCGGGCGCGCTGCCGGCCGGGCCGCTGCGGGTCGAGGGATGGTTGCGGGCCCGCCCGGACCGGCCGCTGCCCGCCACCGCCGCCGAGCTGCGGGCGCTCCTGGCGGACGCGGCGGACCGGTTGCTGGGACTGGCGGTCGTCGAGGTGGACCTGCGGGTGACCGGCCTGCTGGGCGACGATCCGCCGTACCCGGCCGAGCCCGGCGCGTCGACGCCGGAGCCGTCGGCGGCGGGGCCTGGGTCGCGCGAGCCGGGAACGGCGGAGCCGGCGTCGGGCCGCCGGCCGGACGTCGGCAGGGTGAGCGTCCAGCACGGCGACCGGCCGGACCGGGCCGGGCGGCCGGTGCCGGAGGCGGTGTGGGAGGTGCCCGGTGTGCTGCGGGCCGCCCGCCCGCCCGGCGGGCCGGACGGCCGGCTGCTCGTGGGCGTCCGCGCCGGCCACCGGGTGCTGGACGTGGCGCTGGCGGTCCGTCGGGCCGCCGACGCCGGCGCGGTCGTGGTCACCGAGGTCGGCTGACCCGCGCCACCACCGTGCCGTTTCAGTCGCCGAGGCCGGCCAGGTCGCGCAGGCGGCGGGCCTGGGCGGCACGTTCGGCGGCCCGCTGCTCGTCGAGGGTGCGGTCGGCGGCGCCGCGCAGCAGGGCCTTGGTCTCCACGACCGCGTCGCGCGGCGCGGCCAGCACCGCGGCGGTCAGGTCGCGGACCGCCGCGTCCAGATCGGCGCCGGGCACCACGAGGTTGGCCAGGCCGGTGCGGGCGGCCTCGTCGGCGTGCACGAAACGACCGGTGGCGCAGATCTCCAGGGCCCGGGCGTAGCCGAGCAGATCGACCAGCGGCTTGGTGCCGGTCAGGTCGGGGACCAGGCCGAGGCCGGTCTCGCGCATCGCGAACCGCACGTCGTCCGCGCAGACCCGCAGGTCGCAGGCGAGGGCGAGCTGGAACCCGGCGCCGATGGCATGACCCTGCACGGCCGCGATCGTGACCAGGTCGGTGCGCCGCCACCAGGTGAACGCCTCCTGGTACCCGGCGATGGTCGCGTCCAGCCGGTCCTGCGGTCCGCGCGCCAGGTCGGTGAACGACGGCTCGCCGGGGAAGCCCTCGGGGGTGAAGCCCTGCCGGTCCAGGCCGGCCGAGAAGGAGACCCCCTCGGCACGCAGCACGACGACGCGCACGCTGCCCGGCAGCAGCCGGCCGGCCTCCACCAGAGCGCGCCACAGCGCGGGCGTCTGGGCGTTGCGCCGGGCCGGATTGCACAGCGTGACCGTGGCCACGGCGACTTCCGCAGGTGGAGCCGTACGCCGTCTCGGTCGAGCAGGGCCTCGGCGGGTGCCTCGGCTGCTGCCGCGGCGGGAGTCTGGTCGGGCATCGGGGCCTCCGGACGGGCGACGGGCGGGATCACCGCATGGTGATTACCGAACAGTAACCACCCGGGTGACCACGCCCGCCGTCCGGGTGGTCCCGCAGGGCCCGGCCGGTCAGGCGCCGGCCGCCTTCTTCCCCCGGGTCGCGCCTCCGCGACCACGCAGGGTGACTCCGGACTCGCTGAGCATCCGGTGGACGAATCCGTAGGAACGGCCGGTCTCCTCGGCCAGTGCCCGGATACTCGCACCGGAGTCGTACTTCTTCTTGAGGTCAGCCGCGAGCTTCTCGCGCGCGGCGCCGGTCACCCGGCTGCCCTTCTTCAGAGTCTCGGCCACCCGTGCCTCCTCCAGGGAAGTGCGCTCTGGACTCTCATGATCACCCCTCCCGGGCTTCCTGGCCACCCATTCGGCAAGACCAGTGGCACAACATCGCGCGCGGCGCCGGGGCGGACCGGGCCGGCGGGCCGGATCCCCGGCCGGTTCTCCGCCCGGTCACGATTCCCCACCGCTGTGGCAACGATCGTGAAACGGCAGGTCATCACGGTGCGTAAGGTGCCCCAGCCGCAGACGGAACTGGTCTCTCGGCGCCGTCCGGCCTCCCGCGTTGCGCCGAACGGGGGATGAACCGGACTCACGCAGATGACGGATCACCGGTCGGCCGAATGATCCACCCGGCGGACCGGCGGCCGGGCCCGGGGGGACCGGCGGGACGGCCCCCGGGGACCGGCGGGACGGGCCCGCCGGGTCGCGGCGTCAGGCGAGCGCGACCAGGTCCGCGTAGTCCTCGCCCCACAGGTCCTCCACGCCGTCCGGGAGCAGGATGATGCGTTCCGGCTCCAGCGCGTCGACCGCACCCTCGTCGTGGGTGACCAGCACGACCGCGCCGGTGAAGGTGTGCAGCGCGCCGAGGATCTCCTCGCGGCTGGCCGGGTCGAGGTTGTTGGTCGGCTCGTCCAGCAGCAGCACGTTGGCGCTGGAGACCACCAGGGTGGCCAGCGCCAACCGGGTCTTCTCACCGCCGGAGAGCACGCCCGCCGGCTTGTCGACGTCGTCGCCGGAGAACAGGAAGGAGCCGAGGATCTTGCGGATCTCCACCAGGTCCATGTCGGGGGCGGCCGAGCGCATGTTCTCCAGCACCGTGCGGCCCGGGTCGAGCGTCTCGTGCTCCTGGGCGTAGTAGCCGAGCTTGAGCCCGTGGCCCGGCTCGACGGCGCCGGTGTCCGGCTTCTCGACCCCCGCCAGCAGCCGCAGCAGCGTGGTCTTGCCGGCACCGTTCAGCCCGAGGATCACCACCCGCGAGCCGCGGTCGATCGCCAGGTCGACGTCGGTGAAGATCTCCAGCGACCCGTAGGACTTCGACAGCCCGGAGGCCATGAGCGGGGTCTTGCCGCACGGCGCCGGGTCGGGGAAGCGCAGCCGGGCGACCTTGTCGTGGGCGCGGACCTCCTCCAGCCCGGCCAGCAGCTTCTCGGCGCGGCGCGCCATGTTCTGGGCGGCCACCGTCTTGGTGGCCTTGGCGCGCATCTTGTCTGCCTGGGAGTTGAGCGCGGCCGCCTTCTTCTCCGCGTTGGCCCGCTCGCGCTTGCGGCGCTTCTCGTCCGCCTCGCGCTGGGCCTGGTACAGCTTCCACCCCATGTTGTAGATGTCGATCACCGAGCGGTTGGCGTCCAGGTAGAAGACCTTGTTGACCACCGTCTCCACGAGGTTGACGTCGTGCGAGATGACGACGAAGCCGCCGCCGTAGGTCTTGAGGTAGTCGCGCAGCCAGGTGATCGAGTCGGCGTCGAGGTGGTTGGTCGGCTCGTCGAGCAGCAGCGTGTCGGCGTCCGAGAACAGGATGCGGGCCAGCTCCACGCGGCGCCGCTGGCCGCCCGAGAGGGTGTGCAGCGGCTGTCCGAGCACCCGGTCGGGCAGGCCGAGCGCGGCGGCGATGGTGGCCGCCTCCGCCTCGGCGGCGTACCCGCCCTTGGTGAGGAACTCGGTCTCCAGCCGCGCGTACTTCTTCATCGCGGCCTCGCGGGTGGCGCCCTTGCCGGTCGCCATGCGCTGCTCGTTCTCGCGCATCTTGCGCAGCACGGAGTCGAGTTCGCGGGCGGACAGGATGCGGTCGCGAGCGAGCGCGTCGAGGTCGCCGGTGCGCGGGTCCTGCGGCAGGTAGCCGATCTCGCCGGAGCGGGTGACGCTCCCGGCGGCCGGCTGGCCCTCGCCGGCCAGCACCTTGGTCAGGGTGGTCTTTCCGGCGCCGTTGCGGCCGACCAGGCCGATGCGGTCGCCCTTGGCGACGCGGAACGAGGCGGAGTCGATGAGGACGCGGGCGCCGGCGCGCAGCTCGACGCCAGTGGCAGTGATCACGGGGAGGCTCCATGGAGGGCCCGCGCGGGCTTGGGGCCCGGGGCCGGGACGGGTGGACGGCGGGACGGGGTTGGCCCCGCGACCGGTACGCGGTACCGCCGGGGCCGGGCGCCGTCTAGTGCGCGAGGAGGACTGCCATGGAGGTCAGTCTACCGGGGCGGGCCCACCGGGTTACCGGCGGTGCGCGGGCCGGACTCCGCCGCGCCGGTCACTCGCCGCCGTGGTGCACCTCGAACGCGGCCCGCCGCACCGCCTTGGCCAGCGCCGGGTCCGGGTGGGCGGCGGCCAGCGCGACCAACACCTGGACGGTGCGGGGGTGGCCGGTGGCCCGGACCTCCTCCAGCAGCCGGGGCACGGAGTCCTGCAGCGCGGTCTCCAGGTGTCCGACGAGCAGATGGCTCTGACCGTGGTCGGCGACCGCGGCGGCGGTGTCCACCCACAGCCAGGTGGCCTCCTCCCGGGTGAGCCGGGCGGCCTGCTCCTCCGGGTCCAGGCCCTGCTCCTCGGCGAGCCACAGCAGCGCGTACGGGCGCAGGTGGGGCTCGTCGCACACCGAGCGCACCGCGGGCTCGGCCGGCGTGCCCACGGTGCGCAGCGCCTCGAAGGCCAGGCCGCGCAGCAACGCGTCGTCGCCGCGGGCCACTTCGAGCAGTTCGCCGACCGCCTGTCTGACCGGGCGGGCGGCCAGCCAGGCGCGGTACTCGGCGCGGGCCGGCCCCGGGGAGTACTCGGCACAGGCGCGCAGCAGTTCCTCGGCGGACTGCTCGATGTGCCCGGCCGGGCTCTGCGCGGACACGCAGATGCGCTCGAGCTTCACCCACATCGCCCAACTGCCCAGCGGCGTGAGCACCACGTCGTCGTCGGCCGCGGCCCGCGGGCACAACGCGCCGACCGACACCAGCGCGTCCAGCGTCCACTCCAGCAGCGCGGGCAGCGGGTGCGTGGCGTCGGCCCCGCCGGTGGGCGGCTCCCGGCGCTCGGTGCGCAGTTCGGCGACCCGGGCGGTCAGCAGGTCGAGCAGGGTGCCGACCGGGACCGGGCCGGAGGACAGGTGGAGCAGCGACAGCAGTTGGGGCGCGGCCTCGATCACCTCGGCGACCAGCGACAGGTCGCTGCCGGCCGGCGCGGGATGGCCCAGCGACCAGGCGTCGAACAGCGCCACCCAGCCGCGCAGCACGGCGGTGTCGTCCCGGTTCCACGCGCGTAGCCGCCAGCCGGGACGGGCCGTGCCGCCGCGCAGTTCGACCAGGCCGGCCAGCCGTGCCTGGTCCCAGGCCAACCGCACGTGATGCGACGTCAACTTCAGTGCGGCGGCGGCGAGCTGCAACTCCGCGAGCGGCAGTATGCCGTTCGGTGCGGGGTGCAGCGGGGTGCTGCGCCGGGCGCCGGAGCCACGGCGGCCGGACGGATCGGCCCAGCGGGCGAGGCGGACCGCGTCGGCCAGGACGGCTCGGGCCTGGGCGGCGAGTTCCGCCGCCTCCGGGGTTCCGTCGGGCGGTCGGGGCGGCCCGGTGCGACGGGCCGCGGCGGCCCTTCGCACAGCCGCGATCGGCTGCTGGTTCACGAGCCGGAGCTTGGTGTCGCGCTGGGAACGGGACGTCACGGGAGAAGTCTTACGGGTGAGCCGCCGGAATCCCAAACGAGCCACCCCCGACCGCCCGCGCTCGCCCCTTTCGTCCCGTTGGCGGCTTTGCCCCGGCTCGTGCGGCGGCCGTCCGGCACACCGGCGGTCGTCCCGGACGGGTGGGCCGGGCCGGGCACCCGTCGAACGGCCGCAGGCCGGACGGCCGCCCTCGGACCGCCACCCGCCGAACCGCCACGCGTCGGGCGACGGCGGGCCCGGCCCGCCGGAGGTCAGCTCGCCAGCGGGGTCAGGAAGCGGCGCAGCGCCTCCTCGTAGGCGTCCGGGTCGGCGTTCCACATGCCCTGGTGCTCGGCGCCCTCCACGGTGTGGGCGGTCACCAGGTCCGGGCGGCGGGCCGCGAACGCCCGGCTGGTCCGCCAGGGCGCGACGCTGTCGTCCGGACCGTGGGCCAGGAGGACCGGGACCCGCAGCCGGTCCGGGTCGGCGGAGCCGCCGAGCCGGTCGGCGTGCAGCCCGGTGCGGCCGGCCACGGCGCGGGTGGTCAGTGGCAGCAGCGGCCCGGGCACGCCGTGGCCGCGGGCCATCGAGCGCACCGCGGCCCGCCAGTCCAGCACCGGGGAGTCGAGCACCAGGCCGCCGATCCGGCCGCGCAGCGGGGAGTGGTCGGCGACCCGCAGCGCCATCGCGGCGCCGGTGGACCAGCCGTACAGCACGACACGCCGGGCGCCGTAGCGCACCGCGTGCCGCAGGGCGGCGTCCACGTCCCGCCACTCGGTGTCCCCCAGGTGCGCGATGCCGTCCGGGGAGCGCGGGGCACCGGGGTCGTTGCGGTAACTGACGTCCAGAACCGGGAATCCGAGTTCGTGCAGCACCGGCAGGACGGCCAGCGGCTGTTCGCGGGTGGCGCCGAGCCCGTGCACGGCGATCACCCAGGTGTCGCGCCCGCCGGGTACGAACCACGCCGGCAGGTAGCCCAGCTCGCCCTCGACCGGGTCCTCGGCGTACTCCAGCCCCACGGTGCGGAACGGGTCGCCCCGGTGGACCTGCGGCGTCATGCGCACCCGCGCGCCGGCCACCAGATCGCCCGGGCCGTCCGGGCGCAGTTCGCGGGTGACGGTGTCGGGGGTGGTGGCCAGTACCGCGCCGACCGTGGCACGCGCCGCGCCGCCGTCCAGTCCGTGCACGCCGCGCCGCACGGAGGCCAGCGAACGGGTGAGGGTGACCCGGCCGGGCTCCACCGCGTGCACGGTGAGCGGGCCGCCGTCCGGGGCCCCGCCGGTCCCGGGACGCAGCGCGAACCGGGACGCGTACCGGCCGGCCACCACCGCGGCCGCGCCGGCACCCAGACAGGAGGCGGCCGCCACGCCGACCGCGGTTCGGATGCGCACTCCCCTCAGTGTCCGTGACACCGCCCGGTCCGGCCACCCCGCCCGGCCGGCGGGGTGACCGGCGGCCGGGCGGCGCCAGGACGCCGCGCGAGCGCCGTCAGCCGCTCTCCCGCACGGGCGGGCCGCCGCCGCGCAGCCGGTCGGCCACCCGGTCGATCTCCTGCCGGGACAGCAGCGCGGGCGTGCCGGCCGCGGAGGCGGTGAGCCAGACCCGGCACATCCACTCCAGCTGCGCGGTGTTGTCGTAGGCGTGCTCCAGGTCGGCGGCGTGCACCAGGGTGCCGTGGTTGCGCAGCAGGCAGCCGCTGCGCCCCTCCAGCGCGCCGAGCGCGGCGGCGGCCAGTTCCTCGGTGCCGTAGGTGGCGTAGGGGGCCACGCGCACCGGGCCGCCGAGCGCCGCGCACATGTAGTGGACCGCGGGCACTTCGTCGACCAGGGTGGAGACCGCGGTGGCGTGCGGGGCGTGGGTGTGCACGACGGCGGCGGCGTCGGTGTGGCGGTAGACCGCCAGGTGCAGCGGCACCTCGCTGCTGGGGCGCAGGGTGCCGTGCCGCTGGACGCCCTCCAGGTCCACCGCGACCAGGTCCCGCGGGCCGAGCCGGTCGTACCGCACCGAGGTGGGGGTGACCACCACGAGGTCCCCGACCCGCGCGGAGACGTTGCCGGAGGTGCCGACCACCAGGCCCTCGGCGGCGGTCCTGCGCGCGGTGTCCACCACGTTCCGCCAGGCGGCGCGGAGCCGTTCGTCGTATCGCGTCACGCCCGGCACTGTAGTGCCGTCCGACAGGGCGGGGCGCCGGTCGGACGTGGCGGGACGGCGCGCGGGGACACCGGACGGACGACCGGCGCGGGACCTCGATGAGGTGCCGTCACACATCACTCCGCCACGCACACCCGCCGGTCGCGCCCAGTTCACCCGGCGTTCACCCGTGCTCCGTACGGTCGCCGGGTAGACGACCATACGAACGATTGTCGGGTGAATGGACCACATCACGCCGCTCATCGGAGTCGTGATCGCCACCGCGCTCGTGTTCGACTTCACGAACGGTTTCCACGACACCGCGAACGCCATGGCCACCACCATCTCCACCGGTGCGATGGGCCCCAGAACGGCCGTGGCGATGTCCGCGGTCCTCAACCTCGCCGGAGCGTTCCTGTCCGTGAAGGTCGCGCTGACGATCTCCGGCGGGATCATCGACGAGCACTCCGGAATCCGCCCCCAAGTGATCTTCGCCGCGCTGGTCGGGGCGATCGTGTGGAACCTCGTGACGTGGCTGGCCGGTCTGCCGTCGAGTTCGTCGCACGCGCTCTTCGGCGGCCTGATCGGCGCCACGCTGGCCGATGTCGGCACGCAGGGCGTGCACGGTTCGGCGGTGGTCACCAAGGTGCTCCTCCCCGCGGTGCTCTCGCCGCTGGTGGCCGGCGTGGCCGCGTGGGCCTCGACCCGGCTGACCTACCGCGTCACCCGGGGCGCGGACGAGGGGACCTCGGCGCGCGGCTACCGGGCCGGGCAGATCGCGTCGGCGGGCCTGGTCTCGCTGGCGCACGGCACCAACGACGCGCAGAAGACGATGGGGGTGATCACCCTCGCCCTGGTGGCCGGGCACGTCCTCGCGCCGGGCACGGCACCGCCGGTCTGGGTGATCCTCTCGGCCGGCACCGCCATGGCGCTGGGCACCTACTTCGGCGGCTGGCGGATCATCCGCACGATGGGCAAGGGGCTGACCGACGTGCGGCCGCCGGAGGGCTTCGCCGCGCAGACCGGCGCCGCGACCGTGATCCTGGTCTCCTCGCACCTGGGCTTCGCGCTGTCCACCACGCACGTGTGCTCCGGCGCGGTGCTCGGCTCCGGCGTCGGCCGCGGCGGCCACGCGGTGCGCTGGCGGCTGGCCGGCCGGATCGCGCTGTCCTGGCTGGTCACGCTGCCGGCCGCGGCGGTGTGCGCGGGCGGCGCGGCGCTGCTGGCCGACCGGGGCACCTGGGGCGTGGTGCTGGTCGGGCTGCTGGGCCTGGCGGTGTGCGCGGCCGTCCGGGTGCTCTCGCTGCGCCGCCGGATCGACCGGCACAACGTCAACGACGCCTACGGCAGCGCCCCGGCGGACGCCGTGGCCGGGCCCCGGGACCCGGCGGCGCCGCAGGGCGCGGCCGCCGTCGCGGACCCGCCGGCCGGCGGCCGGGTCGTGGTCCCGCTGCGCGAGAAGGCCGCCGAACGGCGGGCGCGGCGGTGCGCGGCGGCCGGGGGAGCGGCCGAGCACGCCGACCACGTGGAGCGGGAGGCCGTGCTGTGAGCGTCGACTGGAGGTCGCTGGCCGTCGTCACCGTGGTCGGCGTGGCCCTGACCGTGTCGCTGGTCGGCCTGTTCACCCTCGGCATCGCGGCGCTCTCCCGGGGCAGGGCCGCGGTGGCCCGCGGCACCGGCGCCCCGCTCGTCCGGTCGGCGGGCTACGCCTGCTTCGCGCTGGCGGCCGCGGCGGTGGTGTACGGGATCCGGCTGATCGCCGGGTGACCCCGACCGGGCGCCGCGGTCCGCGCGGAGCGCCGCGGCTGCCTCCGCCCGGCTGCCCGGGCCGGGCGTGCGGGCGGCGGCGCCCGCGGCCGGGTCGCGGTGCCCGGCGCCGGGCCCGTATAGCGCGTGCGATCCGCTCCCCGCCCGCCGTCGTGGAGCCTCCGGTGCCCGGTGCCTACGCCGGAACCCGGACCGCGGCCAGGGCCGGGACGCGGTCGGCCGCGGCGGCACCGGCCGCGTTCCGGCGCACGCCGTGACGTAGGCTCAACCCGCCGGTGTGCGGCGGCCGTCGGGCCCGCAGGCGATGCCCTCCGCGACCGTGGCCGGTGCGTTCGGCCCGGGCACCCGGCCCTGCCGTGGCCCTGACCAGCGACGACTCCCGCCCTGCCGGCGCCGGCGGCCGGCCGGGTCAGTACCGTCGTCACCGGACCGGTCGGCGCCGCCGCGCCGCACGGCCCGTCGCACGCACCACCCCTACCGAGGAGACGCTCCTGTGATGCCGCCAGCCCTGCTCGTCGTGGACCACGGCACGCGAGACGAGGCGGGGGCCGACGCCTTCCGCCTGTTCGTCCAACTGCTCGGTGAGCGCAATCCGGGGCTGCCCGTCTGCGGCGGACTGACCGGCGCGGGACACCGCCCCTCGCTGACCGACGCGGTCACCGACCTGGTGGAGAAGCGGGAGGCCCGGCACATCGCGGTGATCCCGCTGGCGCTGGGCTCGGCCGACCGGGCGGACGGCGAGATACGCGCGGCGCTGGCCCGCGAGGAGGAGCGCTACGCCGGCACCCCCTGGGCCGGCGCCTCCTTCGCCTACTGGCGGGGGCCGCTGGGGCCGCACCCGGCGCTGCTGGACGTGCTGGAGCGGCGGCTGGACCAGGTGCTGGGCGACGGCCAGCGCACCCCGCGCGACCGGTCGGGCCTCACCGTGCTGCTGGTCGGGCGCGGTTCCAGCGATCCGGAGGCCAACGCGGAGCTGTACCGGACCGCCAGGCTGCTGTGGGAGGGCCGGGGCTACGCCGGCGTGGAGGTGGCGTTCGTCAACGGCACCGCGCCCGACGTGCCGGCCGGGCTGGACCGCTGCGCGCGGCTCGGCGCGGAGGGACGGGCCACCCGGGTCGTGGTCCTGCCCTACTTCCTCTTCGACGGCGTGCTGCCGGCCCGCGCCCGCCAGCAGGCCGAGGGCTGGGCGGAGGCCAACACCGCGGTGCACGTGCGGTTCGCCGACGTCATCGGGTCCGCCGACGAGGTCGCCGACCTGGTCCTGCGGCGCTACGCCGAACTGCCGCCGGTGCGCGGGGAGGCGGACCACGCGGGCCGGGCCGGCTGACCTCGGGGCGCCCCTCCGGTGCCGCCGCCCCTCGCGCCGACCCCAATCGTCAACCAAGGGTTGACGATTGGGGGTCGACAACCTACGGTTGACGCATGGAGACGAACCCCGTACGGCTCGACGACCTGATCGAGCACGTGATCAACCAGCACCCGGACGGCGACGCGCTGCAGCACCTGTCGGACGCCATGGAGACCTCGGCACACCTGGGCGAGGTCTCCGACCACCTGATCGGCCACTTCGTGGACCAGGCGCGCCGCGGCGGGGCATCGTGGACCGAGATCGGCCAGTTCATGGGCGTGACCAAGCAGGCCGCGCAGAAGCGGTTCGTGCCCAAGGAGACGGAGGTGGACGAACTCGACGACGTGTCCCACTCGGGCCTGTTCTCGCGCTTCACGGTGCGGGCCCGCGAGGCGATCCACCAGGCCAGGGACGAGGCGCGCGTCCGCGGCCACCGGCACGTGGAATCCGGGCACCTTGTGCTCGGCCTGCTCGGCCAGCCGCACGGGCTCGCCGCGAAGGCCGTGGTGGAACTGGACGCCGACGCCGACACCCTCCCCGCGGCGGTCCTCGAACTGCTCGGGCCGGGCGGCGAGAAGGCGTCCGGGCGCATCCGGTTCAGCCGCGCCGCGCGCAAGACCCTCGAACTCGCCCTGCGCGAGGCGCTGCACCTCGGCCACAACTACATCGGCACCGAGCACCTGCTGCTCGGCCTGCTCCGGGAGGAGAAGGACCCGGCCGCCGCCCTGCTGCTGGAGCGCGGCGTGACCCGGCAGGCCACCGAGGAGTGGACGCGGGCGGCGCTCGCCGGCTACCGGGAGCGCTTCTCCTCCTGACGCCCCGGCACCCGGCCGGGCGGCCGTCGCCCCGGCCGGGTGAGGAGCCTCGCCGGCCGGCCCGCCCCGGTGACCGCCGGGGTGCCGGGGTGCCGGCGGCGTGGACCGTTCAGCCCACCACCCGGCCCCGCAACACCACCCGCCGCGGGGCCGCCAGCACGCCCACGTCCTCGCGCGGGTCGCCGGCGTAGACCACCAGGTCGGCCGGGTCGCCCTCCTCCAGCAGCGGGCGGCCCAGCCAGGCGCGCGCGCCCCAGCAGGCGGCGGACAGCGCCTCGGTGGCCGACAGGCCCGCCGTGACCAGTTCGGCGACCTCCTCGGCGACCAGGCCGTGCGGCAGCGAGCCGCCCGCGTCGGTGCCGGCGAAGATCCGCACCCCGGCCTCGTGGGCGGCGCGCACCGTCGCGTAGCGGCGCTCGTGCAGCCGTCGCATGTGGTCGGACCAGACGGGGAACTTGCCCTGCCCGCCGTCCGCGAGAGCGGGGAAGGTGGCGATGTTGACCAGCGTCGGCACGATGGCCACGCCGCGCTCGGCGAACAGCGGGATGGTCTCCTCGGTCAGCCCGGTCGCGTGCTCGACGCAGTCGATGCCGGCCGCGACCAGGTCGGGCAGCGAGTTCTCGGCGAAGCAGTGCGCGGTGACCCGGGCTCCCTCCTCGTGCGCGGCGGCGATCGCCCGCCGCACCTCGTCCGCGGGCCAGCACGGCATGAGGTCGCCGACCGACCGGTCGATCCAGTCGCCGACCAGCTTGACCCAGCCGTCGCCGCGCCGCGCCTCCCGGCGCACGTAGGCCACCAGGTCGCCGGGCTCGATCTCGTGCGCGAAGTTGCGGATGTAGCGGCGGGTGCGGGCGATGTGCCGGCCGGCCCGGATGATCCGCGGCAACTCGTCGCGCTCGTCGATCCACCGGGTGTCCGCGGGCGAGCCGGCGTCGCGCAGCAGCAGCGCGCCCGCGTCCCGTTCGGCGAACGCCTGCTTCTCGGTGGCCGCGTCGTCCACCGCGCCCTCGGGGCCGAGCCCCACGTGGCAGTGCGCGTCCACCAGCCCCGGCAGCGCCCAGCCGGTCACCGTGGTCACGTCCCGGGCAGTCACCGGCCGGGTACGGGTGATCCGGCCCCCCACCACCCACAGCTCGTCGATCGCCTCGCGCGGTCCGGTCAGGACCCGCCCCCTGATGTGCAGCACCGGTGCGTCCGTCATGCCGCGACTCTACGAGCCGGCCGCCCGCCGCGGGCCACCCCCTCCGGCGTGCGATAACGAATATGATCGGAGATAATTCCGCGTGCGAATTCACCAACATATTCTCCCGGAGCACGCCTGCCCAGTCTCCAGCGGCCTAAACAAAAAAGTCGAGATTCGCCTGAACAGCCTAATTCCACAGGACAGAGCCAGTGTTACACAGTTGTGATCGATCGCACAACGTCTGCGCTTCGTCCCGTTATGCCCCAGGCAAAAGGTTCATAACATCCAGCCAGCCAGGCGCGCGCGATAACACACATCGGGGGTTCGCGTAACCCCGCCCCCCGATGCATTTCTTCCCCAGGATGGGTAAATTCTCTTTCCATGACCGCCGTATCTGCCACGAATTCCGACTACCTCCTCGACACCCCATCGGTCGACGACGGTGCCGCGATGTGGCGCATCGCCCGCGACTCCCGGGTCCTGGATCTGAACTCCTCCTACAGCTACCTGCTGTGGTGCCGCGACTTCTCCCGTACCTCGGTGGTGGCCCGCGACGGCGGCGGCTCGCCGGTCGGCTTCGTGACCGGCTACGTACGTCCGGAGCGGCCCCGCACCCTGGTCGTGTGGCAGGTCGCGGTGGACCAGGACTGCCGCGGGCGGGGGTTGGCCGCCGCCATGCTGGACGGCCTCACCGAGCGGACCGCCGCGCTGGGCGTGGACAGCCTGGAGACCACCATCACCCCCGGCAACGAAGCCTCGAACCGGCTGTTCACCTCCTACGGGGAGCGGCACGGCGCCACGGTGGAGCGCGAAGTGCTCTTCGACGGTGTGCAGTTCCCCGACGGACACGACTCGGAGGTGCTGTACCGCATCGGTCCGATCACCCGCTGAGATCCACGCACGCCACACCACCGCCCGCCCCGCCCACACCCGAGGAGTCCCACGGTGACCATCACCCCGCCCGAACTGAGTGTCTTCGAGTCGCTCGAATCCGAGGTGCGCAGCTACTGCCGCGGCTGGCCGGCGGTCTTCGACCGCGCCCAGGGCAGCTGGCTGCACGACGAGGACGGCCACGCCTACCTGGACTTCTTCGCCGGCGCCGGCGCGCTCAACTACGGCCACAACAACCCGGTGCTCAAACGCGCCCTGCTGGACTACCTGGAGCGCGACGGCGTCGTCCACGGCCTGGACATGTCCACCACGGCCAAGCGCCGCTTCCTGAGCACCTTCCAGGACGTGGTGCTGCGCCCGCGCGAGCTGGACTACAAGGTCATGTTCCCCGGCCCGACCGGCACGAACGCCGTCGAGGCGGCGCTGAAGCTGGCCCGCAAGGTCAAGGGCCGCGAGTCGATCGTGTCCTTCACCAACGCCTTCCACGGCATGTCACTGGGCTCGCTGGCCGTCACCGGCAACGCCTTCAAGCGCGCCGGCGCCGGCGTCCCGCTGGTGCACGGCACGCCCATGCCGTTCGACCACTACCTGGACGGCCAGGTCCCCGACTTCCTGTGGTTCGAACGCCTGCTGGAGGACCAGGGCTCCGGGCTGAACCAGCCCGCCGCCGTCATCGTCGAGACCGTCCAGGGCGAGGGCGGCATCAACGTCGCCCGCCCGGAGTGGCTGCGCGGCCTGGCCGACCTGTGTCGGCGCCGGGACATGCTGCTGATCGTCGACGACATCCAGATGGGCTGCGGCCGCACCGGTCCGTTCTTCTCCTTCGAGGACGCCGGCATCACCCCGGACATCGTCACGCTCTCCAAGTCCATCGGCGGCTACGGCATGCCCATGGCGCTGACCTTGTTCAAGCCCGAACTGGACGTCTGGGAGCCCGGCGAGCACAACGGCACCTTCCGCGGCCACAACCCCTCCTTCGTGACCGCCACCGCTGCGCTCGACACCTACTGGGCGGACGGCCAGATGGAGAAGCAGACGCTCTCCCGCAGCGACCAGGTCGAATCCGCGATGCGCGACATCCTGCGCGAGCACCACGGCATCGACGCCGGTTTCCGCGGCCGCGGCCTGGTGTGGGGCCTGGAGTTCGGCGACAAGGAACGCGCCTCCAAGGTCTGCGCCCGCGCCTTCGAACTCGGCCTGCTGCTGGAGACCTCCGGCCCGCAGAGCGAGGTCGTCAAGCTGCTCCCCGCCCTGACCATCACCCCCGACGAGCTCGACGAGGGGCTGCGGATCATGGCGCGCGCCGTCCGCGAGACCGCCTGACACCGTACAGAAAGGCACCACACACCGTGATCGTCCGATCGTTCAAGGACATCGAGGGCACCGACCGTCATGTGAAGTCCGAGTCGGGGACCTGGGAGAGCAAGCGCATCGTGCTGGCCAAGGAGGGCGTCGGCTTCTCCCTGCACGAGACCGTCCTGTACGCCGGCACCGAGACCTCGATGTGGTACGCGAACCACATCGAGGCGGTCTGGTGTCTGGAAGGCGAGGCGGAACTGACCGACGAGGAGACCGGCGAGACGCACATGATCACGCCGGGCACCGTGTACCTCCTCGACGGCCACGAGCGGCACACGTTGCGGCCGAAGACCGACTTCCGCTGCGCGTGCGTCTTCAACCCGCCGGTGACCGGCCGCGAGGACCACGACGAGAACGGGGTGTACCCCCTGCTCACCGAGGAGGCCTGAGCGATGACCACGATCACCGATCTCTATCCGACCCGTGGCACCGCGGAGGTGGCGACCCCCCGGCAGGACCCGGTGGTGTGGTCCCAGCCCGGCGCCCCCGGCCCCGTCAGCGCCGACGGCCTGAGCGGCTTCGACCGGGACGGCTTCCTAACGGTCGACCAGCTGATCACGCCCGAGGAGGTGCGGCACTACCGCGCCGAGCTGGACCGGCTGATCGGCGATCCGCAGGTCAGGGCCGACGAGCGCTCCATCGTGGAGCCCAGGACCCAGGACGTGCGCTCGATCTTCGAGGTGCACAAGATCAGCGAGGTCTTCGCCGGCCTGGTCCGCGACCCGCGGGTGCTGGACCGGGCCCGGCAGATCCTCGGCTCGGAGGTCTACGTCCACCAGAGCCGGGTCAACGTCAAGCCCGGCTTCGGCGCCAGCGGCTTCTACTGGCACTCGGACTTCGAGACCTGGCACGCCGAGGACGGCCTGCCGCGGATGCGCACGGTGTCGGTGTCGATCGCGCTCACCGACAACCACGACACCAACGGCGGCCTGATGATCATGCCGGGCTCGCACCGGACGTTCGTCGGCTGCGCCGGGGAGACGCCGAAGGACAACTACAAGAAGTCGCTCCAGATGCAGGACGCGGGCACGCCCTCGCACCAGGCGCTGACCGAACTGGCCGGACAGCACGGCATCAAGCTGTTCACCGGCCCGGCCGGCTCCGCCACCTGGTTCGACTGCAACTGCATGCACGGCTCCGGCGACAACATCACGCCGTTCCCGCGCAGCAACGTCTTCATCGTCTTCAACAGCATGGACAACCAGGCGGTGGAGCCGTTCGCCGCCCCGGTGCCGCGCCCGGAGTTCATCGGCGCGCGCGGGCCGTTCGAACCGGTCACCAGCGGGTGACCCCGGGACCGTTACCGGCCCGGCGCCGCCCCGCCGCGAGGCGCCGGGCGGCGCCGGGCCGCGTTCCCCGCCGCGCGGGGCGCTCCGGCGGCCGGCTCCGCTCCGGGTCGGTCGGGCCGCCCTGCGGCACGCGGGCGGCATGATTCCCGGCGGCGCGCCCACCCGGCGCGCGGCTACCCTCGGCGCCGTGACCGATCACCACGACGCCCGCTGGGCTCGGCGCGCCGGATCCTTCGGGGCCGAGGCCGCCAACTACGACGCCCACCGCCCCGACTACCCGGCGGCCGCGGTCCGCTGGGCGCTGGAACCACTGGCCGCCGACCGGCCGGCGGTGCTCGACCTGGCGGCCGGCACCGGCAAACTGACCCGGGTCCTGCTGGCCGCCGGGCTGGACGTGGTCGCGGTCGAGCCGGATCCGGCCATGCTGGCCCGGCTGCGCACCGGTCTGCCGCGGGTGCCCGCGCACGCCGGCCGGGCCGAGGACATCCCGCTGCCGGACTCCTCGGTGGACGCGATCGTGGTCGGCCAGGCCATGCACTGGTTCGACGACGAGCGCGCCTGTCCGGAGATGGCCCGGGTGCTGCGCCCCGGCGGGGTGCTGGCCGGGTTCTGGAACGCCGACGACCACGCGGTGGACTGGGTGGCCGGGCTGGCCGGAGCCGCCCGCCGCGAGGTGGACGTGGTGCGCCGCTCCGCGTTCGGCCCGCTGCCGGGGCACCCGCCGTTCGGTCCGGGCGAGCGACGGCTGTTCGAGCACGCGCAGCGGCGCACCGCCGCGTCGCTGACCGCCACCATCGCCACCCACTCGCACGTGCTGGTGCTGCCGCCGGACGAGCGCGCCGCGCTGCTGGCCGACGTGCGCGGCTACCTCGACGCGCTGCCGCACACCGCGCGGGGCGAGTTCGACCTGCCGATGGTCACCGTCGCGCTGCGCCGGCTGCTGCTGCCGGACGGCTCCCCAGTAGGCGGCTGACCCGGCCGGCGGCTGACCCGGCCGGCCGGTTCCGCTCCGCCGGTCGATCCCGCGGGCCCGTTCGCCGGCCGCAGCGCAGGCCGGTCAGCCGGCCGAACGGGCCTTGAAGGCGGCCTTGCGCGCCTCCTTGGCCACCGCGCGGTCCGGGTGCAGCCGGCCCATCGCCTCCAGCACGTCGCCGGTGTCCGGGTGGTCCACCCGCCAGACGGCGTCGAAGAAGCCCTCGTGCCGGGCCACCAGGTCCACCACCAGCTCGCGCAGCAGTTCCGGGTCGTCGTCCACGTCCAGTTGGGCGGCGAGGGTGTCCACGGTGAGCCAGAAGACCATCTCCTGGTCCGGGGTCGGCACGTCCGCGGCGCCCCGCTCCGCCAGCCACACCCGGGCCAGTCCGCCCAGCTCGCGGTCCGCCAGCACCTCGCGCACCGCGGGCTCGGCGCTCGCCCCCAGCCGGCTCAGGGTCTGCTGGCAGGCCAGCCGGCGGGCCGGCGCGCCGGGACCCGACCCGCGGGCGGCGGCCAGCAACGCGCGCGCCGCCTCCCGAGGTTCGCGGTCCGCCAGCCAGCCGGCCGCCTCCTCACGGCCGACGTGCTGCGGGTAGGCCACCAGCGCGTCGAGCAGCGCGCCGGCGTCCCGGTCGGTCAGGTCGCCGATCGCCGGCGCGCCGGTGCCGGCCGCCAGCAGCCGGTCGCGCACCGCGAACACCCCGAGCGGGGTGAGCCGCACCATGCCGTACCGGGAGACCTCCTCCTCGTCGAGCCCGCCGGACGGATCCGGCGGCACGACGTCCTCGTCGGCTTCCTCGGCGATCAGGGCGTCGTCGACCGGCCGGTAGTCCACGATGCCGGTGGCGGCCAACAGCCGGAAGTGGTCGTCCAGGCGCATCATCGCCTCGGAGACCTCCTCCAGCACGTCGTCGGTCGGCACCTGCATCTCGTCGGGCACCACCATGGAGGCCGCCAGCACCGGCAGCGGCACCGGGCCACCGCCGGCCGGGACGCCCGGAGCCGGGGCCGGCTGCCGCCCGAGGTCCGCGCCGGCCCCGGCCCGCGTCTCCTCCAGCGCGGTGAGCAGGTAGAGGTTGGCCAGCGCGCCGTCGAGGAACGCGGCCTCCTCCAGCGGGTCCCAGTCCTCCTCCCCGGCCGGCCCGCCGTCCTGGGTCTCGCCGTCGTCCGCCCCGCCGTCCTCGGCCGCGCCGTCCGGCACCGCGCAGGCCACCTCGGCCAGCACCGCCTCGAACCCCGACCGCCACAGCTCCAGCACCGGACCCGGGGGGCCGCCGAGCAGTTCCAGCGCCGTGCCGGGCACCGCGACCAGCGGCTCGGCGGCTCCCCCGGCGTCCCCGGCGTCCCCGGCTCCCCCGGCGTCCCCGGCGTCCCCGGCGCCGTCGGCATCCGCCCGGTCCACGGCCCCGGCCGCGCCGTCGGCCCCGGCCGCGATGTCGACCAGTCCGGTGTCCACCGCGAACGCCCACGCCTCGGCGGTCTCCGCGACCCCGCCGGGCTGGTCGGCGAGCCCCAACGCGGCCACGGCGCGCGGTAGTTCCTCTTCGGTCAACTCGCCCACGGCGTCCAGTGCGATCCGCGGCGCCGCCCAGCGGGCGAGCCGGGACGCCCGGTCCAGTAGGGGGGCGGCGAGCGCGAGCGCGGCCAACTCGGCGTCGGGCAGCAGCCGTACCGGCGGCATGTCGCGGCGGTCAGCGGACATCGAGGTCGGTCTCCTTGAGAACGGGAATCGGCACCGCCACCGGCACCGGGTTCCAGCACGCGAACGCGCGCGCAAACCAGCCTAGACGCATCCGGTGCCGCGCCGCCGTGTTCACCGGCGCGTCACCGGGAGTTCCCCGTCGCGGCTTGACAACTGGCACGGAGCGGCAGGAGATTTACGCGCGTAGAGATCGCATGTGGCCGAATCCCGCGATCCCCGTCAAACCTCCCGACCGTCCTGTCCCCGGAGGACCCACGTGACCCCTCGCCGTCCCGCCCGCAGACCCGCAACGGTGGGCGCGCTGTCCGTCGCAGCGCTCGCCGCCGGTCTGCTGATCGTTCCCCAGCAGGCCTCGGCCGACCAGATCAGCATCCACGACATCCAGGGCTCCACCAGGATCTCCCCGCTCGCCGGGCAGGCCGTCAGCGGCGTGCCGGGCATCGTGACCGGCGTGCGGACCACCGGTTCCTCCAAGGGCTTCTGGATGCAGGACCCGCACCCCGACGACGACCCCGCCACCAGCGAGGGCATCTTCGTCTACACCTCCTCGGCGCCCAAGGTCGCCCTCGGCGACAGCGTGACGGTCGACGGCACGGTCAACGAGTACTACCCGGGCGGCTCCGACACCGGCGTGCAGTCGGTCACCGAGATCGACAAGGCGACCGTCACCGTGGTCTCCAGCGGCAACCCGCTGCCGGCACCGGTGGTCCTGGACAGCAAGGACATCCCGGCCGCCTACGCGCCCGACGCGGCCGGCGGCGACATCGACCCGCTCACCCTGCGGCCCGACACGTACGCGCTCGACCTGTTCGAGTCGCTGGAGGGCATGAACGTCGAGGTGGACGACGCCCGCGTGGTCGGCCCCACCGACGCGTACGGCGAGCTGTGGGTGACCGCGAAGCCCCGGCAGAACCCGACCGCGCGCGGCGGCACGATCTACGAGGGCTACGACGACCCCAACGACGGCCGACTGCAGATCCAGTCCGACATCCCCGCCTCGCAGAGCGCCTTCCCGCAGGCGAACGTGGGCGACGAACTGGCCGGTGCCACCACCGGTCCGCTGGACTTCAACCAGTACGGCGGCTACACGATCGTCGCCAACACCCTGGGCACCCTCACCTCCGGCGGCCTGACCCCGGAGGTCACCCGCAAGCAGGGCCGCCACCAGCTCGCGCTGGCCACCTACAACGTGGAGAACCTGGCCCCGGGTGACCCGGACAGCAAGTTCGCCGCGCTCGCCAAGGGCGTGGTGGACAACCTGCGCTCGCCCGACATCGTCGCGCTGGAGGAGATCCAGGACAACGACGGCGCCACCGACGACGGCGTGGTGGACTGCGACAAGACGGTGGCCAAGTTCGTCGACGCCGTCAAGGCGGCCGGCGGCCCCGCCTACGACTGGCGCTCCATCAACCCCGTCAACGACAAGGACGGCGGCGAGCCGGGCGGCAACATCCGCTCGGTGTTCCTGTTCAACCCCGACCGGGTCTCCTTCGACGACATCCCCGGCGGCGGCCCGACCTCGGCGGTGGGCGTCACCGCGGTGCACGGGCAGGCGCAGCTGACCGCCTCGCCGGGCCGCGTCGAGCCGAACGACTCCGCCTGGACCGACAGCCGCAAGCCGCTGGTCGGGCAGTTCACCTTCCAGGGCAAGCGGGTCTTCGTGATCGCCAACCACTTCGTGGCCAAGCTCGGCGACCAGCCGATGGACAGCCGCTTCCAGCCGCCCACCCAGTCCAGCATGGTGCAGCGCATCCAGCAGGCGCAGGTGGAGAACGGCTTCGTCAAGCAGATCCTGTCCGTCGACAAGCACGCGGAGGTCATCGCGCTCGGCGACCTCAACGACTTCCAGTTCTCCCCCGCGCTGTCCGCCCTGACCGACGGCGGCGTGCTGAAGGACCTGATGACCACGCTGCCGGTCAAGCAGCGCTACTCCTACGACTACGAGGGCAACTCCGAGGCGCTGGACCACATCCTGACCAGCCCGGCGGTCCACGACCCGCGCTACGACGTGGTGCACGTCAACGCCGAGTTCGCGCACCAGACCAGCGACCACGACCCGCAGGTGGTACGCGTCCGTCCGTGACCGGCGCCGGCCGGGCCGGGTGCGGAGCGTCGTCTCCGCACCCGGCCCGGCCGGCCGCTCCCGACCCCGCCGGCGGGGTCAGTTGTGGCGGTGCAGCGCGGCGTTGAGGCCGCCCCAGGAGCCGGAGCGCGGCAGCGCCTCGACCGCGCCGGTGACCGAGTTGCGGCGGTACAGCAGGTCGTCCGCGCCGGACAGCTCCAGCGCCTTGACCACCGCGCCGTCCGGCAGCGTGACCCGGGTGCCGGCGGTGACGTACAGCCCGGCCTCCACCACGCAGTCGTCGCCGAGCGAGATGCCCAGGCCCGCCTCGGCGCCGAGCAGGCAGCGCTCGCCGATCGCGACGGTCTGCCGGCCGCCGCCGGACAGCGTCCCCATGATCGACGCGCCGCCGCCGATGTCGGAGCCGTCGCCGACCACCACGCCCTGGCTGATCCGGCCCTCGACCATGGAGGCGCCCAGCGTGCCGGCGTTGAAGTTGCAGAAGCCCTCGTGCATCACGGTGGTGCCGGAGGCGAGGTGGGCGCCGAGCCGCACCCGGCCGGCGTCGGCGATCCGCACCCCGGGGGGCGCCACGTAGTCGGTCATCCGGGGGAACTTGTCCACGCCGTGCACGACCAGGTGCCGCCCCTCTGCGCGGGCGGCCAGCCGGGCGTGGTCCAGCACGTCGACCGGCACCGGCCCCAGCGAGGTCCACGCCACGTTGGCCAGCAGGGCGAAGACCCCCTCCAGGTTCTGTGTGTTGGGCCGCACCAGGCGGTGGCTGAGCAGGTGCAGGCGCAGGTAGACGTCGTGCGCGTCCACGGGCTTGTCGCGCAGCGAACCGATCACCGTGCGCACCGCGACCACCTCGACCCCGCGCCGCGCGTCCCGCCCGAGCGCCGCCGGCACGGCCTCGCCGAGCGAGCGCTGCGCGTCCTGCCCCGACAGCCGTTCGGTGCCGGCCGCTCCCGTCTCCTCCTCCAGTTCGGGCGCCGGGAACCAGGTGTCCAGCACGGTGCCGTCATCGGCCACGGTGGCCAGTCCGGCGGCCCGCGCGCCCACCGCGTGCAAATGGGTCGTCTCAGTCATGCCTGCACGCTAACCGCTCCCCCGCCGCACCGCCCAACCCGGCCCGGCGGTTCAGCCGTGCCCGTCCGGCGCGGTGCCGTCGGCGTCCGGCTGCTGGTAGGAGGTGACGGCCGCCAGGTCGGCGCCGAGGACCCGCTTGTACTCGACTCCGGCGTCGTCGCAGCCGACGACGACGCGCAGTGCGGGCGCGGTGCTCACGTGCGTTGCCGCGGCCACCGAGGGCGCCGAGTCGACCACCGGGCTGCGGCCCCGGCTGGGCCGGGCCCGCCCGCTGGCCGAGCGCAGCCTGGGCCACCCGGACGCCGGCGCGGTCTCGTTCGCGCTGTGCGCCCGCACCCCCGCACCGGTCGCCGCCGCGATTGGCGGCGCGCGGTGAACCGGTCCGGGCCGGCCGCCACCGGGGCCGCGGGCACCGGGCCCGCGCCGCGGGAGCGCGCCGCGCGGCCGCCGGCGGCAGCCGAACCGCACCGCACGCAACGGACACGTCAGGTCCCGCCGGACGGGACGCCGGAGGAGGTGGCCCGCCGCCACGCGGTGGCCAGGCCGGCGCCGTCCGCCAGTTCCCGCCGCAGCGCGGCGGCGAACGGGTCGAAGGCGTCGACCATCGTCTTGTCGCCGGGCTGGGCGCCGCCGAGCCGGGCGACCTCGGCCAGTGCGCGCCCGGCCCGGTCGGTCATCTGCTCCGGCGTCACCGGGCCCCGGTCGACCAGCGCGCCGCTCCAGGCGCGCAGCAGCACGCCCCACAGCGCCCCGGAGGTGCCGCCGGTGGTGTCGGCCCAGGCGTCGGCGGCGCGCGCCAGGGTGGTGGCCGCTCCCGCCCCGGCGTGCTGGGCCCGTCCGGCGGCCTCCAACGCGGCTCCGACGCCGGTGGTCATGCCGCGGCCGTGGTCGCCGTCGCCGGCCCGGGCGTCGAGCCGGCCCAGTTCCTCCTCGGCCGCCCGCAGAGTTCCTGACCGCCGACTGGACCTTCCACCGGCTGATCGCGGCCGCCGCCGGGAACCCGTTCCTCGCCCAGACGTTCGACTCGTTCAACGGCTACATGCAGCGCTTCCGGGTCTTCCACGACCACGTGATCAGCGACGCCGCCCAGTCCGCCGCCGAGCACCGGGCGATCCTGGCGGCGTTCCGCTCCCGGTCCGCGGTGGACGCCGCCGGCGCGATGCGCGGGCACCTGGAGAACCTGCTGGCCCGGGTCGGCCGGCCGGACTCCGGCTGACCCGGCCGCCCGGCGGCTCCCGGCGGTACGGGCCGACACGCGGACGGGCGGGGCGCCGGACCGGCGCCCCGCCCGGAAGGCGGCGCGGATCGGGCGCGGCGGCCCGGCGGCGGACGCCGGGACCGCGCCCGGCGCGTCAGACGGTGAAGCCCAGGGCACGCAGTTGCTCGCGGCCCTCGTCGGTGATCTTGTCCGGGCCCCACGGCGGCATCCAGACCCAGTTGATCCGCAGGTCCTCCACGATGCCCTCGGTGGCCGCCTGCGCCTGGTCCTCGATGACGTCGGTCAGCGGGCAGGCGGCCGAGGTCAGCGTCATGTCGAGGGTGGCGACGTTGGACTCGTCGATGTGGATGCCGTAGATCAGGCCCAGGTTGACCACGTCGATGCCCAGCTCCGGGTCCACCACGTCGTACAGCGCCTCGCGGATGTCGTCCTCCGACACCGGCTTGGCGGTCACGTTCTCGCTCATGCGGTCTCCTTCACCGACAGCGCCTGCGCGGTCGCGTCCTTCCACGCCATCCAGCTGAGCAGCGCGCACTTGACGCGCGCCGGGTACTTCGAGACGCCGGCGAACGCCACCGCGTCCTCCAGCACCTCCTCCATCGCGTCGTCCGGTTCGATCCGGCCCTTGGACTGCATCAGTTCCAGGAAGACCCGCTGGACCTCCTGGGCCTGCCCGACCTCCTTGCCGACCAGCAGTTCGTTGAGCACCGAGGCGCTGGCCTGGCTGATCGAGCAGCCCTGGCCCTCGTACGAGACGTCGGCGATCGTGGTGCCCTCGAGCCGCACCCGCAGGGTGATCTCGTCACCGCAGGTCGGGTTGGTGTGGTGCGCCTCGGCGTCCCCGTCCCGCAAGCCCCGGCCGTGCGGGTGCTTGTAGTGGTCCAGGATGACGTCCTGGTACATCGAATCCAGTTTCACGAGACCGTCCCTCGTCGCCGTGCGTCCATCAGCCGAAGAAGTTCCTCACGTGCTCCAGACCGTCGACCAGGGCGTCCACCTCGGCCGGCGTGGAGTACAGGTAGAACGACGCCCGCGTGGTCGCCGGAATTCCGTACCGCAGGCAGACCGGCCGCGCGCAGTGGTGGCCGACCCGCACCGCGATGCCCTGCTCGTCGAGCACCTGCCCGACGTCGTGCGGGTGGATGTCGCCGAGCGTGAAGGAGATCGCCGCGCCGCGCGCCTCGGCCGTGGCCGGGCCGATCAGCCGCAGGTCGGGCACCTCGCGCAGCCGGCCCACCGCGTACTCGGTGAGCGCGTGCTCGTGCGCGGCGACCCGGTCCATGCCGACCGACGTCAGGTAGTCCACCGCCACGCCCAGCCCGATCGCCTGCGCGATCGGCGGGGTGCCGGCCTCGAACTTGTGCGGCGCGGGCGCGTAGGTCGAGGAGTGCATCGAGACCGTCTCGATCATCTCCCCGCCGCCCAGGAACGGCGGCAGGTCCTCCAGCAGCTCCTGGCGGCCCCACAGCACGCCGATGCCGGTCGGCGCGCACATCTTGTGGCCGGTGAAGGCCACGAAGTCGGCCTGCAGCGCCTGCACGTCCAGCGGCATGTGCGGCGCGGCCTGCGAGGCGTCCACCACCACCAGGGCGCCGACCTCCTGGGCACGGCGCACGATCGCCTCGACCGGGTTGACGGTGCCCAGGATGTTGGAGACCAGGACGAAGGAGACCACCTTGGTGCGCTCGGTGATCACCTCGTCGATCCGCGACAGGTCCAGCCGGCCCTCGTCGGTCAGGCCGAACCACTTCAGCTCCGCGCCGGTGCGCTGGGCCAGCAGCTGCCACGGCACGATGTTGGAGTGGTGCTCCATCTCGGTGATGACGATCTCGGTGCCGGAGTCCACCCGGTAGGGCTCGTCGGCCCAGCCGAGCATGTTGGCGACCAGGTTCAGCGACTCCGAGGCGTTCTTGGTGAAGACGACCTCGTCACGACTGGGCGCGTTGACGAACGCCGCCACCTTGTCGCGGGCGTTCTCGTACGCCGCCGTGGCCTCCTCGGCGAGGACGTGGACGCCGCGGTGGACGTTGGCGTTGTAGTTCTCGTAGTACTCGGTCAGCGCGTCCAGCACCTGGCGGGGTTTCTGCGAGGTGGCGGCGTTGTCGAGGTAGACGATCCGCTTCCCGTCGTGGACCTGCCGGTCCAGCAGGGGGAAGTCCTTGCGGATCGCCTCGGTGTCGAGGAGGCCGGGCAGCTGGTTCACTCGGACGCGCCGCCCTTCACGTACTCCTCGTAGCCCTCGTCCTCCAGCTTGTCGGCCAGCTCCGCGCCGCCGGACTCGGCGATCCGGCCCTTGGCGAACACGTGCACGTAGTCGGGCTTGATGTAACGCAGGATCCGCGTGTAGTGGGTGATCAGCAGGGTGCCGACGGTGCCGGACCCACGCACCCGGTTGACGCCCTCGGAGACCACCCGCAGCGCGTCCACGTCCAGGCCGGAGTCGGTCTCGTCGAGCACGGCGATCTTCGGCTTGAGCAGTTCGAGCTGGAGGATCTCGTGGCGCTTCTTCTCGCCGCCGGAGAAGCCCTCGTTGACGTTGCGCTCGGCGAAGGCCGGGTCGATCTGGAGGGCCTCCATCGCCTCCTTGACCTCCTTGACCCAGGTGCGCAGCTTGGGGGCCTCGCCGCGCACGGCGGTGGCCGAGGTGCGCAGGAAGTTGGAGACCGACACCCCCGGGACCTCCACCGGGTACTGCATGGCGAGGAAGAGGCCGGCACGGGCCCGCTCGTCGACGGTCATCGCCAGCACGTCCTCCCCGTCCAGGGTGACGGTGCCTTCGGTGACCCGGTACTTGGGGTGGCCGGCCAGCGAGTAGGCGAGCGTGGACTTGCCGGAGCCGTTCGGGCCCATGATGGCGTGCGTCTCGCCCTGCTTCACGGTCAGGTCGACCCCGCGCAGGATCTCGCGCGGGCCGTTCTCGGCCTCGACGGACACGTGCAGGTCGTGGATCTCAAGCGTTGCCATGGGTTGTCTCAGGACTCCTGGGTGACGAGGACGAGCACGGTCGCGTCCGGACCGTCTCCTTCGATCTTTACGGGGTAAACGGGGACGGGCTGGGTGGCCGGCAGCGCGGACGGCTTGCCGGTCCGCAGGTCGAAGCTGGAACCGTGCAGCCAGCACTCGATGCGGCAGTCCTCCACCTCGCCCTCGGACAGCGAGACGTTGGCGTGCGAGCACACGTCGTTGATCGCGAACACCTCGCCCCCGGTGCGGACCAGGGCGACCGGGACGCCGGCCACCTCCACCCGCTTGGGCAGGTCGTCCTGAAGCTCGCCGAGCGAGCAGACCGGCAGGAAGCCGTTGGCCTGGAGCGATTCGGCAGCCATCAGACGGACGCCTCCAGCTCCTGCTCGATCTTGGCGGTCAGCCGCTCCTCCAGGTCGGGCACGCCGATCCGCTGGACGAGTTCGGCGAAGAAGCCGCGCACCACCAGGCGGCGAGCCTCGTCGGCCGGGATACCGCGGGCCATCAGGTAGAACAGCTGCTCGTCGTCGAACCGGCCGGTGGCCGAGGCGTGCCCGGCGCCGACGATCTCGCCGGTCTCGATCTCCAGGTTCGGCACCGAATCGACCCGGGCACCGTCGGTGAGCACCAGGTTGCGGTTGAGCTCGTAGGTGTCGGTGCCCTCCGCGCCGGCCCGGATCAGCACGTCGCCGATCCACACCGCGTGCGCGTCCCTGCCCTGTAGCGCGCCCTTGTAGGCGACGTTGCTGCGGCAGTGCGGCGCCTCGTGGTCCACGAACAGCCGGTGCTCCTGGTGCTGGCCGTTGTCGGTGAAGTACAGGCCGTACAGCTCCGCCTCGCCGCCGGGCCCGGCGTACGCCACCCGCGGGCTCAGCCGGACCAGGTCGCCGCCGAAGGTGACGGTGACCGACGTGAAGCCGGCGTCCCGGCCGACCCGGGCGGTGTGCTGGGCGGCGTGCACCGCGCCGGGGCCCCAGTCCTGCACCGAGACCACGGTGAGCCGGGCGCCGTCGCCGACCACGAACTCCACGTTGCCGGCCAGCGTGGTCTCACCGGTGTGGTCGATCACCACGACCGCCTCGGCCAACGGTCCGACCTCCACCACCTGGTGCGCGTAGACCACGCCGCCGTCGCCGTGCACGGCGATGCGCACCGGCTCGGTCAGCACGGTGTCGGCGGGCACCTGGACCACGGTGGCCTTCTCGAACGAGCTGAACGCCTGCGCGGCCACCCGGTCGACCGGCCTGCCGGCCCGGCCCAGCCGCGCGTCGCCGCGGTCCACGGTCTCCACCACGACGCCGTCCGGCGCGGTGACCTCGACCCGCAGCGACCCGGTGGCCTCCGCGCTGCCGTCGTGCAGCCCGCGCAGCCGCTCCAGCGGGGTGAACCGCCACTCCTCCTCGCGGCCGTGCGGCACCGGGAAGTCGGCGACGTCGAAGGAGGCGACCGCCTCGCTCCGCGCGTCCGCCGCCTGGTTGCTCTGTCCGGACCGGCCCACCTGGATGGCACCGTCGGTGGTGGTGCCCGCCGGAATGCTTGTCGCCATGGCTGTCGTACGGCTCTCTTTCTACGTCCTACGTCTTCGAACGGGTGCGGAAGCCGGTGCCGCGGGCCGTGGGCCGACGGCCCACGGCCGGGTCGCGGACCGGGCGGGCGGTCAGCCCACCGCGCCCTCCATCTGCAGCTCGATCAGCCGGTTGAGCTCCAGCGCGTACTCCATCGGCAGCTCGCGGGCGATCGGCTCGACGAAGCCGCGCACGATCATCGCCATGGCCTCGAACTCGGTCATGCCGCGGCTCATCAGGTAGAACAGCTGGTCCTCGCTGACCTTCGAGACGGTCGCCTCGTGGCCCATGGACACGTCGTCCTCGCGCACGTCCACGTACGGGTAGGTGTCGGACCGGGAGACGGTGTCCACCAGCAGCGCGTCGCACAGCACGTTGGACTTGGCCCCGTGCGAGCCCTCGCCGATCTCGATCAGGCCGCGGTAGGAGGTGCGGCCGCCGCCGCGCGCCACCGACTTGGAGACGATGTTGGAGGAGGTGTGCGGCGCCATGTGCACCATCTTGGCGCCGGCGTCCTGGTGCTGGCCCTCGCCGGCGAACGCGATGGACAGCGTCTCGCCCCTGGCGTGCTCGCCCATCAGGTAGACGGCCGGGTACTTCATCGTCACCTTGGAGCCGATGTTGCCGTCGACCCACTCCATGGTCGCGCCCTCGTAGGCCACCGCGCGCTTTGTGACCAGGTTGTAGACGTTGTTCGACCAGTTCTGGATGGTGGTGTAGCGGCAGCGGGCGCCCTTCTTGACGATGATCTCCACGACCGCCGAGTGCAGGGAGTCCGACTTGTAGATCGGCGCGGTGCAGCCCTCGACGTAGTGGACGTAGGCGTCCTCGTCGACGATGATCAGCGTCCGCTCGAACTGGCCCATGTTCTCGGTGTTGATCCGGAAGTACGCCTGCAGCGGGATCTCCACGTGCACGCCCTTCGGCACGTAGATGAACGAGCCGCCGGACCACACCGCCGTGTTGAGCGAGGCGAACTTGTTGTCGCCGGCCGGGATGACGGTGCCGAAGTACTCCTTGAACAGCTCCGGGTGCTCCTTGAGCGCCGTGTCGGTGTCCAGGAAGAGCACGCCCTGCTCCTCCAGGTCCTCGCGGATCTGGTGGTAGACGACCTCCGACTCGTACTGTGCGGCGACCCCGGCGACCAGCCGCTGCTTCTCCGCCTCCGGGATGCCGAGCTTGTCGTAGGTGTTCTTGATGTCGGCCGGCAGGTCGTCCCAGCTCTCGGCCTGCTTCTCGGTCGAGCGGACGAAGTACTTGATGTTGTCGAAGTCGATCTCGGACAGGTTCGAGCCCCAGGTCGGCATGGGCTTCTTCTCGAACAGCCGCAGGCCCTTCAGGCGCATCCTGAGCATCCAGTCCGGCTCGGACTTCTTCCGCGAGATGTCCCGAACGACGTCCTCGGACAGTCCGCGCCGGGCGGAGGCGCCGGCGACGTCGGAGTCGGCCCAGCCGTACTCGTACGTGCCCAGCCCTTCGAGCTCCGGGTGGGTGGTCTCGGTGGGAGCGGTCATGCGGGGTTCCTCCCGGACGCGGCGGCGGATGTGGTGCCCGTCGCCTTCTTGGCTTTCGGTGCGTGTGGTCGCTGGGGTCGCCCGGTGCTCGCGGGGGCGGGCACGAACGTCGTGCACACCCCGTCGCCGTGGGCGATGGTGGCCAGCCGCTGTACGTGGGTGCCCAGCAGGTGGGAGAAGACCTCGGCCTCCGCCTCGCACAGCTGCGGGTACCGCTCCGCGACGTGCGCCACCGGACAGTGGTGCTGGCAGAGCTGCTCACCGGCCCGGGTGTGCGCGCTGCGCGTGGTGGCAGCGTACCCGTCCTCGGTCAGCGCCTCGGCCAGGACCCGCGCCCGGTCCGGGGGCGCGGCGGCCTCCACCCGGTCGCGGTGGCGCTCCAGCCGCCCGGCCATCCGGGCCCTGGCGAACTCCGCGACCGCGGCCTCGCCCCGCTCGCCGCCGCCGGCCAGCCGCGCGATCCAGCCGAGCGCGTCGCCGGCCAGTTGGTCGTACTCCTGGTAGAACGCGTCACGGCCGGCGTCGGTGAGCGCGAAGACCTTGGCCGGACGACCCCGGGAACGCGACCCGTACACCCGCTGTTCGCGCGGCTCGACGACGCCCTCGGCCAGCAGGGCGTCCAGGTGGCGGCGGACCGCGGCGGGGGTCAGTTCCAGCCGTTCCGCCAGGTCGGCCGCGGTGGACGGGCCGTGGTCGAGGATCGAGTGCGCCACCCGGTTGCGGGTGCCGCGGTGTCCCTCGGCCACGTCGCCGGGCTCCAGGGCGGGCAGGCCGCAGGCGGCGGCCTGCGTGGCCGCCGTCCCTCGGTCCGCCCCCACGGGGGGGATGCCCTGGTTTTTCACAACACCATTGTTGCGTAAATAACGCGCCACTCACAAGTCCCGACCGGACCGGGTCGCGGGTGCGGTCCGTCACGTCCGCCCGGACGGCCGCCGCCGGGCCGCCGCCCGGGCCCCCCGGGCGGCTCCCTAGACTCACCCCATGCGAAGCAGCCCCGCGGTCGAGGTCGTCGGCCTGGTCAAGCGGTTCGGCGACAGGACCGCGGTGGACGGGCTCGACCTGAGCGTCGAGCGCGGCCGGGTCACCGCCGTCCTGGGCCCCAACGGCGCCGGCAAGACCACCACCGTCGAGATCTGCGAGGGCTACCAGCGCCCGGACGCCGGCAGCGTCGCGGTGCTCGGCCTGGACCCGGCGCGGGACGGCGCGCGGCTGCGGCCCAGGATCGGCGTGATGCTCCAGTCCGGCGGCGTCTACCCGGGGGCCCGCGCCGAGGAGATGCTCCGGCACACCGCCCGGCTGCACCGCCATCCGGTCGACCCGGCGCTACTGGTCGAACGGCTCGGGCTCGGCGGCTGCGGCCGCACCCCCTACCGCCGGCTCTCCGGCGGCCAGCAGCAGCGCCTCGCCCTGGCGATGGCCGTGGTCGGCCGGCCGGAACTGGTCTTCCTCGACGAGCCCAGCGCCGGGCTCGACCCCCAGGCCCGCCGCGCCACCTGGGACCTCGTGCGCGAGCTGCGCGCGGACGGCGTGACCGCCGTGCTGACCACCCACTTCATGGACGAGGCCGAGACGCTCGCCGACGACGTGGTGATCCTCGACGCCGGCCGGGTCATCGCCCGGGGCACGCCGCGGGAGCTGTGCCGCGGCGGCGCCGAGGACACCCTGCGGTTCACCGGGCGCCCGGGACTGGACCTGGAGTCCCTGCTCGGCGCCCTCCCGGCGGGCTGCGCCGCGGTGGAGACCGCGGCCGGCTCGTACCGCGTCGCGGGGCGGGTCGATCCGCACCTGCTGGCCACCGTCACCACCTGGTGCGCCCAGCACGGGGTGCTGCCGGACCGCATCGCGGTCGAGCACCGCACCCTGGAGGACGTCTTCCTGGAGCTGACCGGCAAGGAGCTGCGGGCGTGACCGCCACCGACACCTTCTCCCCCGCGCCGGGCGGCGCGCCGCTACCCCGGATGATCGGGGCGCAGACCGCGCTGGAGACCCGGATGCTGCTGCGCAACGGCGAGCAGCTGCTGCTGACCGTGGTGATCCCGACCGTGCTGCTGGTGCTGTTCAGCGTGCTGCCGATCCTCGACACCGGCGCCGGGCGGCGGGTCGACTTCCTCACCCCCGGGCTGCTGGCGCTCGCCGTGCTGTCCACCGCGTTCACCGGGCAGGCGATCGCGACCGGGTTCGAGCGGCGCTACGGCGTGCTCAAGCGGCTCGCCGCCTCCCCGCTGCCGCGCTGGGGCCTGATGGCCGCGAAGACCTGCTCGGTGCTCGTGGTCGAGGCGTTCCAGGTGGCGCTGCTCACCGTGATCGCGCTGCTGCTCGGCTGGTCGCCGCACGGCTGTCCGGCCACGGTCGCCGCGCTGCTGCTGCTGGGCACGGCCGCGTTCAGCGGTCTGGGGCTGCTGATGGCCGGCACCCTCAAGGCGGAGGCCACGCTGGCGGCGGCGAACCTGGTCTTCCTGCTGCTGCTGGTCGGCGGCGGGGTGATCGTGCCGCTCACCGACTTCCCGCACGCCGCCCGCGCCGCGCTCGGGCTGCTGCCGATCACGGCGCTGTCCGACGGGCTGCGCGGCGTGCTGCGGCACGGGTCCGGTATCCCGTGGCGGGACCTGGCGGTGCTCGCGGTGTGGTCGGTGTTCGGGCTGGGCGCGGCGGCGCGCTTCTTCCGCTGGGAGTGACCCGTTCAGCGGCGGGTGGCCCGTTCCGCCGGGCGTGGTCCGCCGGGCGCACGGCCGTCGGCCGGCACCCTCGTGAACGCGTGCACAAGCGCCGCGCTTACGATGAGCGGGTGCCGAAATCGCTCAATCCCCTCACGCTGCTCGCCGACCGCTGGCAACCCTCGTCGAAGTTCGTGGAACGCGCCGCGCTCGCCGGCGTGGTGATGGCGGTGCTCATCGTGGTCGGCGGCGGGGCGGTGCGGCTCAGCGACTCCGGCCTCGGCTGCCCCACCTGGCCGACCTGCACCGCGCGCAGCCTGACGCCGACGCACGCGATGGGCGTCCACGGCGACATCGAGTTCGCCAACCGGGTGCTGACCGACGTGCTGTGCGCGGTGGTGGGCCTGGCGATCCTGGCGGCCCGGGCGCGGTCCCCCTGGCGGCGCGCGCTGACCCGGTACGGCTGGGCGCAGTTCTGGGTGGTGGTGGCCAACGCGGTGCTCGGCGGCATCGTGGTGCTGACCGGGCTCAACCCGTACCTGGTCGGCTCGCACGACGTGCTGGCCTTCCTCCTGCTGACGGTGACCGTGCTGATGTGGCAGCGCTCCCGGGAGGGCGACGGCCCGGCCCGCGACCTGGTCGTCCGGCCGGTGCGGCAGTTGTCGTGGGTGCTGGCGGCGGCCACCTCGGTGCTGGTGCTGGTCGGCACGGTGGTCACCGGCGCCGGTCCGCACGCCGGCGACGCCCGGCACGTGCACCGCATCCCGATCGACTGGCGGGAGATCACCCAGCTGCACGTGGACTTCGTCTACGTGGTGGTCGGCCTGGCCGTCGCGCTGTGGTTCGTGCTGCGTGCGGTGGGCGCGCCGCCCGTCGCCCGGCGCCGTGTGGTGGAGCTGTTCGCGGTGCTGATGGCGCAGGGCGTGCTGGGCTACGTGCAGTACTTCACGCACCTTCCGGTCGGCGTGGTGGAGGCGCACATGCTGGGCGCGTGCCTGGTGTGGGTCGCGATGATGCGCGTGGTGCTGGCGCTGCGGGAGCGGCCCCGGGTGCCGGAGCAGGCCGTCGTGCCGCCGCAGGGGTCAGCGATGGCCGCCGGGGTGTGAGCCGGGCGCCGGGATGCCGTAGAGCCGGCGGGCGTTGCCGGACACCAGCAGCGCGGCGACCCGGGCGGCGTCCGGCGCGGACCAGGCGCCGTCCGCGACCCAGTCGGCGAACAGCCGGTCGATGGCGTGGGTGAACAGCCGGGCGCCGACCACGAACAGCTCCGGCAGCCCGTAGGCGTCGGTGGAGAACATCAGCTTGCCGAACGGCGCCAGCTCCAGGGTCTCGGCGAGCACGGCGGCGGCCCGGGCGCCGGTGTGGGTCAGCGCGAGGCCCACGTCGGCGTAGACGTGCGGGAAGACATGGGCCAGGTAGGCGGCCTGCCGGTGGTAGGGGTAGCCGTGCAGCAGCACCAGCGGGGTGCCCAGGCCGTCGGTGGCCCTGACGAAGTCGGTGAGCAGCGCCGGGTCGGCGTGGTCCAGGCGAAGGTCGGGGTCGCCGAAGCCGGTGTGCAGTTGCAGCGGCAGTCCGGTGGCGACCGCCGTCCACAATAAGTGGCTGAGCAGCACCGGGTCGGTCACCCGGCCGCCGGCCGGCCGGGTGCCGAGCCAGTCGGCCGCCGCGGCGCGCACCGCGGCCGGGCCGGGCGGTGCGGCGGGCAGCGCGAGGCCGTGCCGGTAGGCGGCGACCGACTTGAAGGCGATCGCGGTGTGGCTGGCGCTGTAGACCGCCTCGGCCAGGTTGGCGATGAACGACTCCGCCGTTCCGGAGGTGTCGGCGACCTGCTCCGCCACCGTCTCCAGCCGGACGATCTCGTAGGCGGTGCCGCCGGAGGCGTCGGCGATCTCCAGTGGCCCGGTCAGGTCGCCGACCAGCCCGGTGTCCACCAGGAAGGTGCCGATGCCGGAGCCGCCCAGCAGCAGCCGGGCGGACTCGTAGCCGCCGAGTTCGCGTCTTCGGGCCAGGTAGTGCGCCGGCGGGCAGTGCGCCTCCAGGCCGAGCAGCGGCGGGCACCAGCGGCGCACCGCGAAGCCGGTCTGGGTGTCGAAGTAGGTGGTGCCCGGGGCCGCGGCGGCGTGCGCCTCGGTCAGGTACGGCTCGAACGAGCCTATGCCGAGTTGTCCGGTGACCACCCCGTGGCAGTGCTGGTCGACCAGCGGCGGCAGCGGGCCGCCCATCAGTAGCGCCGGCGGGTCGCCGCCGCCACGTCCCGCGGGTCCCGCCCGGCCAGCCGTTCCTCCTCGGCACGGCGCACCGCGACCACCGCACCGTGCAGCGTCTCCCCCAGCGCCCCGCGCAGCACGGCGGACGCCTCGAACCGGTCGGTGGCCTCGGTCAGCGTCCGCGGCAGCCGCTCGGTGCCGGGCGCGGTCTCGGCCGGGTCGCCCCGCACCGGGTCGGGCAACCGGGCGCCGGAGTCCAGCCCGGCCAACCCGGCGGCGATGACCCCGGCGGCCAGCAGGTAGGGGTTGGCGGCGGCGTCGAAGCACTTGAGCTCGGCGTGCGCGCCGCCCGGGTCGCCGTCCGCGCCGGCCACCAGGCGCAGCGCGGCCTCCCGGTTCTCCAGGCCCCAGCACCGGTACGCGCCGGCCCAGCGGGACGGCGCGAGGCGCAGGTATCCGGCCGGGGACGGCGCGCCGAGCGCCAGCAGCGCGGGCAGTTCGTCCAGCACGCCGGCGAGGAACGCCTCGCCGGAGCGGGTCAGCCCGTGCGGCCCGCGGCCGCCGCGCAGCCGGTCCCCGCCGGCCGGTTCGTCGCGCGGCGCCGTCTCCTCGTGCAGGCTCAGGTGCAGGTGGCAGCCGTTGCCGACCTCGCCGGCCAGCACGGCCGGCGCGAAGCAGGCGGTCATCCCGTGCCGGGCGCTGACCGCGCGGATCGTCTCGCGGACCAGCACCACGTCGTCGGCGGCCGCCAGCGGCCCGCCCGGCGCGGTGCTCACCTCGAACTGGCCGGGCGCGTACTCGGGGTGGATCTGCCAGACATCGATGTCCTGCGCGCGCAGCGCGCGGACGACGTCGCGCAGCACGTCGGACACCGCGACCAGCCGGGTCATCCCGTAGGCCGGGCCGACCGCGGCGGGGACCGGCGCCGTACCGTCCGGCCCGGCGCCGGTCGCGTCCCGGGCGGTGCCGGCTCCCGGCCCGGACCCGGCGTCCCCGCCGGAGGCCGCTTCCGCGGCGGCGTCGGCGCCCGCGGCGGCGTCGCGCAGCAGCACCCACTCGGTCTCGAAGCCCATCGCGATGCGCAGTCCGCGGCCGCGGGCGGCGGCGGTCGTCCGGCGCAGCAGGTGCCGGGCGCAGCCGGGGTGCGGGGCGCCGCGCTGGTCGAAGCGGTCGGCCGGCGCCCAGGCCCAGCCGGGCTGCGCGGCGAGCGGGGTGAGCCGGTCCAGGTCGGGGCGCAGCCGCAGGTCGCCGTCCGGGCCCGAGAGGTGCGCGGAGGCGGTGATGGCGTCGTCGGAGGTGAAGACGTCGAAGACCGGCGACATGCCGACGCCGTGCCGCGCCGCGTGGCCGAGCCGTCCGGTCGGGACCGCCTTGACCCGGACCACCCCGGAGACGTCCGGGTAGCCGATGGCGATCACGTCGATGTCGTCGGCGGCCAGCGCCGCGGCGCGCTGCCGGGCCGCCTGTTCCGCCTCCCGGCCGATCGCCGCGGCGGGGCCGTCCGGCACGGCCCGCGGCCGGTCGTCCGGGTGGCCGGTTCCTGCCGCCCCCGCACCCATGCGCGCTCCCTCTCCTCAACGACGGTCGGACACGGTCCATGGTGCTGAGGAGCGAGACGTTCAGGCGGTGGCAGCGCCGCCCCACTGGATTCCCGCCATGCGCTTCCACTCGTACGGCCCGGTGCGGACCCTGGCGGCCATCTCGCCGTCGAAGGACTCGTGGCGGGTGATCCCGGCCCGTTCCACCGCACGCTCCGCGATCCGCTGGTTCGGCGCAACCAGGTCACCCCAGGCCCCGTCGGCGCCGACGAGGACGATACGGGTACCGATCGCGCCGATGTACGCGATCTGGCCATCCGCGCTGCCGCCGTGCCGGGCGGCGAACGCCCGGATCTGCCGGGCGAGGCGGGCGGCACGCCGTTCGGCCCGGGCCTCCCGACCGGTGGGCGCGGCCGGGGTCTGCTGTGCTGTCTCTGGCATGATCCCGATGCTACCCGCCGGTAGAACGGGCGGGAAGGCCGTCCGGGCCGGGTCGGTGCGGCGGCCCGGACGGCGGCGTCAGAACCGGACGAACGGGTCGACGGCGACGGCCAGGAACAGCAGCGTCGCGTAGGTGATCGACCAGTGGAACAGCCGCATCTCCTTGAGCTTCGCGCCGGCCGCGCCGTCCGCGGCGCGCGCGTGCAGCGCGTGCGCCTCCTTCAGCCACCAGCCGCCCAGTACCAGGGCGACCATCGGGTAGAGCGGCCCGGTGGCGCCCAGCGGCCACCACAGGGTGAGCGAGACGGCGACCATCACCCAGCTGTAGAGCACGATCTGCCGGGCCACCACCCGGTTGCCGGCCACCACGGGGAGCATCGGCACGCCGACCCGCTCGTAGTCGTCCCTGACCTTCATCGACAGCGGCCAGTAGTGCGGCGGGGTCCAGAAGAAGAGCACCAGGAAGAGGACGAACGGCGCCCAGGCCAGGTCGTCTCGGACCGCGGCCCAGCCGATCAGCACCTGCATGCAGCCGGCCACGCCGCCCCACACGATGTTCTGCGTGGTGCGACGTTTGAGCCCGAGGGTGTAGACGAAGACGTAGTAGAGGATGGCCGCCAACGACAGCGCCGCGGAGAGCGGATTGACCAGCACCGCGAAGAACGCGGTCGACACCACCGTCAGGGTGATGCCGAAGGCCAGGCACTCCGCGGGCGAGACCATGCCGGTCACCAGGGGCCGCTGCGAGGTGCGGTCCATCACCGCGTCGATGTCGCGGTCGACGTACATGTTCAGCGCGTTGGCGCCGCCCGCCGACATGTACCCGCCGACCATGGTGGCCACCACGAGCCCCAGGTCGGGAACACCGCGGGCGGCCAGGAACATCACCGGAACGGTGGTGATCAGCAGCAGCTCGATGATCCGCGGCTTGGTCAGCGCCACGAACGCCTTGACACGGGCCCCGAACGGCCGGTGGCTGGGCGGCGTCGCGATGACCCGGGAAGGTCGGGAATCGACGGCCGTCACGAACACCTCTGGGAGGGAGAAAGACCAGCGGGACCCTCACAGTTGTGACGACAAGGCGAGTCCCCGCACGTACCAGGCCACTCTAGACGCCCGGCTCACGCCGCCCGCCGCCGGGGGGACCGTGTTGGTCCGCCGGGGGTTCGGGGGCCAGACTATGTACCCGGAATGAACAAAACAGTCCGGCCGTCGTCCGACGCAGCGGGGAGCGGGACCGGAGCCCCGCCCTGCGAGGGTAGGCTCAAAACGCCCGGTGGGCGGAGGCCCGCCACCGGAATCAAGCGCATGTGGAGACATGTGGAGAGGAGCCCTGACCCAGGGTGAGCACAAAGCCGACCACCACAGATCTGGACTGGACCGATCTGGACCAGCGTGCCGTGGACACCGTCCGAGTTCTGGCCATGGACTCCGTGCAGAAGGTCGGCAACGGCCATCCCGGCACGGCGATGAGCCTGGCCCCCGCGGCCTACCTGCTGTTCCAGAAGCTCATGCGGCACGACCCGAGCGACCCGGACTGGACCGGGCGCGACCGGTTCGTGCTCTCTCCCGGCCACACCTCGCTGACCCTCTACATCCAGCTCTTCCTGTCCGGCTACGGGCTGGAACTCGACGACCTCAAGTCGTTCCGCACCTGGGGCTCGCGCACCCCCGGCCACCCGGAGCACGGACACACGGCCGGCGTGGAGACCACCACCGGGCCGCTCGGCCAGGGCATCGCCAACGCGGTCGGCATGGCCATGGCCGCCCGCTACGAGCGCGGGCTGTTCGACCCGGACGCCGCACCGGGCGAGTCGCCGTTCGACCACACCATCTGGGCGATCGTCTCGGACGGCGACGTCGAAGAGGGCATCTCCGCCGAGGCGTCCTCGCTCGCCGGCCACCAGAAGCTCGGCAACCTCGTCGCGCTCTACGACGACAACCACATCTCCATCGAGGGCGACACCCAGACCGCGCTCAGCGAGGACGTCGGCGCCCGCTACGAGGCGTACGGCTGGCACGTCCAGCACGTCGAGCAGTCCCCCGACGGCGACTTCGACGTGCCCGCGCTCCACCGCGCGCTCACGGCGGCCCGGCGGGAGACCTCCCGCCCGTCGCTCGTCGTGGCGCGCACCATCATCGCCTGGCCGGCACCGCACGCCCAGAACACCGGCGCCGCGCACGGGTCCGCGCTGGGCGAGGAGGAGGTCGCGGCCACCAAGAAGGTGCTCGGGTTTGACCCGGAGCGGCACTTCGAGGTAGGCGACGAGGTGCTGGCGCACGCCCGCCAGGTCGCCTCCCGCGGCCGCGAGGCGCACGAGGCCTGGACCGGGCGGTTCCGGCGGTGGCGGGCCGACCACCCCGCGCGGGCGGCCGAGTTCGACCGGATCGCGGCGGGCGAACTGCCGGACGGCTGGGAGAAGGTACTGCCGGACTTCGACGAGGGCGGGCAGATCGCCACCCGCAAGGCGTCCGGCGAGGTGCTGGCCGCGCTCGGCGGGGTCGTGCCGGAGCTGTGGGGCGGCTCGGCCGACCTGGCCGGTTCGAACAACACCACCTTCGCCAAGGACTCCTCGTTCCTGCCGGCCGGCAACCCGCTGCCGGGCGCCGACCCGTACGGGCGCACCGTGCACTTCGGCATCCGCGAGCACGCCATGGGCTCGACCATGAACGGCATCGCGCTGCACGGCAACACCCGGATCTACGGCGGCACCTTCCTGGTCTTCTCCGACTACATGCGCCCGGCCGTCCGGCTCGCCGCGCTGATGAAGCTGCCGGTCACCTACGTGTGGACGCACGACTCCATCGGCCTGGGCGAGGACGGCCCCACCCACCAGCCGGTCGAGCACCTGACCGCGCTGCGCGCCATCCCGGGCCTGAACGTGGTCCGGCCGGCCGACGCCAACGAGACGGTCGTCGTCTGGCGGGAGATCATGCGCCGGCACCGGGACCGCCCGGCACCGCACGGCCTGGCGCTGACCCGGCAGGGCGTGCCGGTGCTGCCGGTCAACCAGGGGGCGGCGCTCGGCGGTTACGTGCTGCGTGAGGCGGACGGCGGACAGCCCCAGGTGATCCTGATCAGCACCGGTTCCGAGGTGCAGATCGCGCTGGCCGCGGCCGACCGGCTGGCGGCGGATGGCGTCGCCACCCGGGTGGTCTCGATGCCGTCGGTGGAGTGGTTCGAGGAGCAGGACCAGGCGTACCGCGACCACGTGCTGCCGCCCGACATCAGGGCCAGGGTGGCGGTGGAGGCCGGGATCGGCCTGACCTGGCACCGGTTCGTCGGCGACGCCGGGCGCGTCGTGAGCCTGGAACACTTCGGTGCCTCCGCCGACTACAAGGTGCTCTACCAGCGGTTCGGCCTCACCGACGACGCCGTGGTCGAGGCGGCCCGCGAGTCGCTGGCCGCGAGCAGGCGCTGACGGTACCGGACGCGGACGATTCCGAGGAGATGCGAATCCATGACTGACGCACTGCGACGGCTCTCCGACGAGGGCGTGGCGATCTGGCTGGACGACCTGTCCCGCAAGCGGATCACCTCAGGCAACCTCGCCGAGCTCGTCGACACCCACCACGTGGTCGGTGTCACCACCAACCCGACGATCTTCCAGAAGGCCGTCTCCCAGGGCGACGGCTACCAGCAGCAGCTGGCCGACCTGTCCGCCCGGCGGGTCACCGTCGAGGAGGCGGTGCGGATGATCACCACCGCCGACGTGCGGGACGCGGCGGACATCCTGCGCCCGGTGCACGACGCCACCGGCGGCCAGGACGGCCGGGTGTCCATCGAGGTGGACCCGCGACTGGCCCACGACACCGCCGCGACCATCGCCGAGGCCAAGCAGCTGGCCTGGCTGGTGGACCGGCCGAACACCTTCATCAAGATCCCGGCGACCCTGGAGGGCCTGCCGGCGATCACCGAGGTCATCGGCCTGGGCATCAGCGTCAACGTCACGCTGATCTTCTCGCTGGAGCGCTACCGGGCCGTGATGGACGCCTACCTGACGGGGCTGGAGAAGGCGAAGGCGGCCGGCCTGGACCTGTCCGGCATCCGCTCCGTCGCCTCGTTCTTCGTCTCCCGGGTGGACACCGAGATCGACCGGCGGCTGGAGAAGATCGGCACCGACGACGCGAAGGCGCTGCGCGGGCGGGCCGCGGTGGCCAACGCGCGGCTGGCCTACCAGGAGTACGAGAAGGTGGTCGGCGGGGAGCGCTGGGCCGCGCTGGAGAAGGCCGGAGCCAACGTCCAGCGCCCGCTGTGGGCGTCCACCGGCGTCAAGGACCCGGCCTACCCCGACACGCTCTACGTCACCGAGTTGGTCGCCGCGCACACCGTGAACACCATGCCGGAGGCGACGCTGTACGCCACCGACGACCACGGCGAGGTCACCGGCGACACCGTCACCGGCGGCTACCGGCAGGCCCGCGCCGACCTCGACGCGCTGGCCGCGGCGGGCGTCGACTACGACGACGTGGTCCGCGTCCTGGAGGAGGAGGGCGTCGAGAAGTTCGAGGCGTCCTGGAACGACCTTCTGAAGTCCACCGAGGCGGAACTGGCCCGCCTCGCCCCCACGGAGGCATGAACACAGTGGCGATGAGCAGCAACCCGCTGCGTGACCCGTCCGACCGGCGGCTGCCGCGGATCGCGGGGCCGTCCGGCCTGGTCATCTTCGGGGTGACGGGGGACCTGTCCCGCAAGAAGCTGATGCCGGCCGTCTACGACCTGGCCAACCGCGGCCTGCTGCCGCCGGGCTTCTCGCTGGTCGGCTTCGCCCGCCGGGACTGGGAGCACGAGGACTTCGCGCAGGTGGTGCACGACGCCGTCAAGGAGCACGCGCGCACCCCGTTCCGCGAGGAGGTGTGGACGCAGCTGGCCGAGGGCTTCCGGTTTGTCCCCGGTGAGTTCGACGACGACCGGGCGTTCCAGACGCTGCGCGCGACCATCGAGGACCTGGACAAGGTCCGCGGCACCGGCGGCAACTTCGCGTTCTACCTGTCGGTGCCGCCGAAGTTCTTCCCCGACGTCGTCCAGCAGCTGAAGAAGCACGGGCTGTCCCAGGGCACCGGGGACTCCTGGCGGCGCGCGGTCATCGAGAAGCCGTTCGGGCACGACCTGGCCAGCGCGCAGGAGCTGAACAAGGTCGTCCACGACGTCTTCCCGCCCAACGAGGTCTTCCGCATCGACCACTACCTGGGCAAGGAGACCGTCCAGAACATACTGGCCCTGCGGTTCGCCAACACGATGTTCGAGCCGATCTGGAACCGGTCCTACGTGGACCACGTGCAGATCACCATGGCCGAGGACATCGGCATCGGCGGCCGGGCCGGCTACTACGACGGCATCGGCGCGGCCCGCGACGTCATCCAGAACCACCTGCTGCAACTGCTGGCGCTGACCACGATGGAGGAGCCCGGCTCCTTCCACCCCAAGGCGCTGGTGGCGGAGAAGCTGAAGGTGCTCGGCGCCGTCCAGCTCCCCGGGGACCTGGGCCGGCACACGGTGCGCGGGCAGTACGCGCACGCCTGGCAGGGCGGCGAGGAGGTGCTCGGCTACCTGGAGGAGGAGGGGATCGACCCCGCGTCGAAGACCGACACCTTCGCCGCGGTGAAGCTGGAGATCAACAACCGCCGCTGGGCGGGCGTCCCGTTCTACCTGCGCACCGGCAAGCGGCTGGGACGCCGGGTCACCGAGATCGCGGTGGTCTTCAAGCGCGCCCCCTACCTGCCGTTCGAGTCCGGCGCCACCGAGGAGCTGGGCCAGAACGCGCTGGTCATCCGGATCCAGCCGGACGAGGGCATCACCGTGCGGTTCGGCTCGAAGGTGCCGGGCACCGCGATGGAGGTCCGGGACGTCACGATGGACTTCGCCTATGGCGAGTCGTTCACCGAGTCCAGCCCGGAGGCGTACGAGCGGCTGCTGCTGGACGTGCTGCTCGGCGACGCCAACCTCTTCCCGCGGCACCAGGAGGTCGAGCTGTCCTGGACCATCCTCGACCCGATCGAGCGGTACTGGGACAAGCACGGCAAACCCGCGCAGTACGCCGCCGGGACCTGGGGTCCCGAGGAGGCGGACGAGATGCTCGCACGAGACGGCAGGAGCTGGCGCCGGCCATGAAGATCGACCTCACCGACACCACATCGTCGAAGATCAACGCGGGCCTGATCCAGGCCCGCCGGGCGATCGGCACCCCCGCGGTGGGCATGGTGCTGACCCTGGTCATCGTCACCGACGAGGGCAACGCCTACGACGCCGTCAAGGCGGCCGGCGACGCCTCGCGCGAGCACCCGTCGCGCATCCTGGCCGTCATCAAGCGCCAGGGCCGGGGTCCGCGCGAACGCGCGGTCTCCAAGCTCGACGCCGAGGTGCGGGTCGGCTCGGACGCCGGCACCGGCGAGACCGTGCTGCTGCGACTGCACGGCGACCTGGCCAACCACGCGGCCTCCGTCGTGCTGCCGCTGCTGCTGCCGGACGCCCCGGTGGTGGTCTGGTGGCCGGAGGACGCGCCCGACAACCCGGCCGCCCACCCGCTCGGCCGGCTCGCGCAACGCCGCATCACCGACGCGGCGACCACCGAGGACCCGGTCGACGCGCTGCGGGTGCGCGCCGAGGCCTACTCGCCCGGCGACACCGACCTGGCCTGGACGCGGATCACGCCGTGGCGCAGCATGCTGGCCGCCGCCCTGGACCAGAAGCACGGCGCGATCTCCAGCGCGGCGGTCGAGGGCGAGCCGTACAACCCGTCCACCGAGCTGCTCGGCATGTGGCTGGCCAGCCGCCTCGGCGTGCCGGTCGAGCGCCGGGTCTCCGACGGCCCCGGGCTGACCGGGGTGCGGTTGTCCACCACGGACGGCGAGGTGTGCCTGGACCGGGCGGACGGCGCGCTGGCCGAGCTGGCCGTCCCCGGACAGCCGGACCGGCACGTGGCGCTCAAGCGGCGGGAGACCGCCGAGCTGATCGCCGAGGAGCTGCGCCGGCTGGACCCGGACGACATATACGAGTCGACGGTGAAGTACGGCGTGCAGCGGCTCTCCCCGCCCGAGGCGACCGCCGGGGAGCCGGTCGGCGCGTCCTCGAAGGGCGGCAGGTCCGGCGCCGCGGGATCCGGCGCACCGTCGAAGGGCACGGCGTCGAAGGGCACGGCGAAGTCCGGCGGGGCCGGCAGGGGCGCCGCGGCCGGAGCGGACACGGAGCGCTCCGGGTGAACGCGCCGCAGGTGGTGGTGCACCGTGACAAGGAACTGATGGCCAAGGCCGCGGCTGCCCGGCTGATCACCAAGGTGGTGGACGCCCAGGCGGCCCGCGGCTCCGCCTCGGTGGTGCTCACCGGCGGCCGCAACGGCACCGCCCTGCTCGCCGCGCTCGCCGGGTCACCGGCCCGGGACGCGGTGGACTGGGCGCGGCTCGACCTGTGGTGGGGCGACGAGCGGTTCCTCCCGGAGGGCGACCCGGACCGCAACGACACCCAGGCCCGGCGGGCCCTGCTGGACGCGGTGCCGGTGGACCCGGCCCGGGTGCGCACCATGCCGGCGCCGGGCGGCGGGTGGGGCGGTGACGTGGACGCCGCCGCCGAGCACTACGCGCAGTTGCTGGCGGACGCCTCCGGCCCGCAGGACCGCGCCGAGGTGCCGGCGTTCGACGTCCTGATGCTCGGGGTGGGCCCGGACACCCACGTCGCCTCGCTCTTCCCCGAGCACCCCGGGGTGCGGGAGACCGAGCGCACCGTGGTGGGCGTGCGCGGCGCGCCCAAGCCGCCCCCCACCCGGATCTCGCTGACCCTGCCGGCCATCCGGCAGGCCCGCGAGGTGTGGCTGCTGGCGGCCGGCGAGGACAAGGCGAAGGCGGTGGCCATCGCGCTGTCCGGGGCCGGTGAGGTGCAGGCCCCGGCGGCCGGTGCCCGCGGCCGCGGCCGCACCCTGTGGCTGCTGGACCGGGCCGCCGCCGCCCAGCTGCCGCGGCAGCTGTACCCGCCGGCCTCCGGCTGACCGGCCGGTGAACGGCCACGGCCCGGCCACGCCCCCGACACGGGGCCGCGACCGGGCCGTCCGGTGCCGGCCGCCGGTGGACCGGCGCCGTTCAGATCTCGCCGCGGAGCTTGGCGAGGGCCTCCGCGAGGATCGCCTCGCCGTCGGCGTCGCTGCGCCGCTCCCGCACGTACGCCAGGTGCGTCTTGTACGGCTCGGTGCGTGGCGGCGCCGGGGGGTTGTTCTCGTCCTGCCCGGCCGGGAAGCCGCAGCGGGGACAGTCCCAGGTGTCCGGGATCTGCGCGTCACTGGCGAAACTCGGCTGGGTCTCGTGCCCGTTGGAGCACCAGAAGGAGATGCGGAGCCGGGGGGCGGACTCACCGCGCTCCGCCTCCCCCATCGGCCCAGCTCCGACCCGACTGCCACGGATCGCGTTGCCACTTGCCACGGTCGTAACTCCCTGCGTGATGGTGCTGCCAGGTCGTTCGGTCTACGAAGACCCTACGTCGCGTCCGGCGGCAGGCCAATGGGCGGACTCCCGCAGGATGCCGTTCCATGATAAGCCGCGCACGCGACAGGGCGTCAGGTGCGCCCGGGGCAGCAGCGGTAGGGTCACGACCGCCAGGCGGTCACTTCTGGAACTTGAGGATCAGTCCGAGGGTGACGACGCACGCGAACCACAGCACGCTGACGATGACGGTGATGCGGTCGAGGTTGCGCTCGGCGACCGAGGAGCCGCCGACGGAGGACTGCATACCGCCACCGAACATGTCGGAGAGGCCGCCGCCCTTCCCCTTGTGCATCAGGACCAGCAGCATCAGCAGCAGGCTGAACACGATGAGGGCGATGGAGAACCCGATGACCACGGCTGGACCTCTCTGGGGGACATGCGTCGATCTGGCGCATTGCGGCGGAGCGGACCGGACGCCGGCTGTCGCGTCCGGTCCGGCCAGAGTACTTCGGATGGGACCGTTCAGCCTACTGCTTGATCGCCGAACCGGACGATCTTGACGAACTCCTCGGCGTCCAGCGCGGCGCCGCCCACCAAAGCTCCGTCCACGTCCGGCTGCGCCATGATCGCCGCGATGTTGGCCGCCTTCACCGAGCCGCCGTACTGGATCCGGACCTGGTCGGCCAGCTCCCGGTCGTACAGCTCGGCCAGCCGGCCGCGGATCGCCGCGCACACCTCCTGGGCGTCCTGCGGGGTCGCCACCTCGCCGGTGCCGATCGCCCAGACCGGCTCGTAGGCGATCACGAGGCCGCGCGCCTGCTCGGCCGGCACGTCCGCGAGGGCGCCGTCGACCTGGGCGAGGGTGTGCGAGACCTGTTCGCCGGCGCGGCGCACCGCGAGCCCCTCGCCGACGCACAGGATCGGGGTGAGCCCGTGCCGGAAGGCCGCCTTGACCTTCGCGTTGACCCGCGTGTCGTCCTCGCCGTGGTACTGCCGCCGCTCCGAGTGGCCGACCGTGACGAACGAGCACTTCAGCTTCGCCAGCATCGGCCCCGAGACCTCGCCGGTGAACGCGCCGCTGTCGTGCGCCGACAGGTCCTGGGCGCCGTACTTGATCTTCAGCTTGTCGCCGTCGACCAGGGTCTGCACCGAGCGCAGGTCGGTGAACGGCGGCAGCACCGCCACCTCGACCACCGCGTGGTCCTTGTCGGTGAGGGCGAACGCGAGCTTCTGGACGTGGGCGATGGCCTCCAGATGGTTGAGGTTCATCTTCCAGTTGCCCGCCATGAGCGGGGTGCGGGTGGTCACGAGTCCTCCAGTGCGGCGAGCCCCGGGAGCGTCTTGCCCTCCAGGTATTCCAGGCTGGCCCCGCCGCCGGTCGAGATGTGGCCGAAGGCGTCCTCGTCGAAGCCGAGCAGCCGCACGGCGGCGGCCGAGTCACCGCCGCCGACGACGGTGAGGGCCGGACTGTCGAGGAGCGCCTGGGCGACCGCCCGGGTGCCGTCGGCGTAGTCGGGGTGCTCGAAGACGCCCATCGGGCCGTTCCAGAACACCGTGGCGGCGTCCGCGAGCCGGGCGGCGAACAGCTTGCGGCTCTCCGGGCCGATGTCCAGTCCCATCAGACCGTCCGGGATGGCGTCTGCGGCCACGACGGACGGCTCGGTGGGCGCGGGGTCCGCCAGGTCCGGGAAGCGGTCGGCGGCGACCACGTCGACCGGCAGCACGAACTCCACGCCGTTCTCCTCGGCCCGCTCAAGGTAGCCGCGGACCGCCGGGATCTGGTCCTCCTGCAGCAGGCTGCCGCCGACCCGGTGGCCGCGGGCCGCCAGGAAGGTGTACGCCATGCCGCCGCCGACCAGGATGCGGTCCGCCCGTCCCAGCAGGTGGTCGATCACACCGAGCTTGTCGGAGACCTTGGCGCCGCCGAGCACCACGGCGTACGGGCGCCGCACCTCGTCGGTGAGCCGCCGAAGCACCCGGACCTCGGTCGCGATCAGTGCGCCGGCCGCGTGCGGCAGCCGTGCGGGCAGGTCGTGGACCGAGGCGTGCCGGCGGTGCACCGCGCCGAAGCCGTCACCGACGTAGGCGTCGGCGAGCGCCGCCAACTCGTCGGCGAACGCGCCGCGTTCCGCGTCGTCCTTGGCGGTCTCGCCCGGGTTGAACCGCAGGTTCTCCAGCAGCGCGACCTGACCGTCCGCCAGTCCGGCCACCGCGGAGCGGGCGCTCTCGCCCACCGTGTCGGTGGCGAACGCCACGTCCTGTCCGAGCAGTTCGCCCAGTCGCGCGGCGACCGGGGCGAGCGAGTACCGCGGGTCCGGCGCGCCCTTGGGCCGGCCCAGGTGGGAGGCGACGATCACCCTGGCGCCGCGGCGGGCGAGTTCGGCGATGGTCGGGACGGCGGCGCGGATGCGGCCGTCGTCGGTGATGTCGGTCCCGGAGAGCGGGACGTTGAGGTCGGCACGGACGAACACCCGTCGTCCGGCGACCGTCAGGTCGTCGATCGTCTTCATGGTGGCTCCTGGGTCGTCGGACGGGGCCCGGACGACGGCGTCGTCCGGGCCCCGTCCCACCGCGTCGCGGTGTTGCCGGGTGGGGGTCAGAGCTGTCCGCCGACGAAGGCGGTGAGGTCCACCAGGCGGTTGGAGTAGCCCCACTCGTTGTCGTACCAGCCGACGACCTTCACGCTCTTGCCCTGCACCATGGTCAGGGAGGAGTCGAAGGTGCAGGAGGCCGGCCAGTTGACGATGTCCGAGGAGACGATCGGGTCCTCGGTGTAGTCCAGGATGCCCTTGAGCGGGCCCTCGGCGGCCTTCTGGAAGGCGGCGTTGACCTCGTCCCTGGTGACCTCGCGCTCCAGCTCGACCACCAGGTCGGTGACCGAGCCGGTGGGCACCGGGACGCGCATCGCGATGCCGTCCAGCTTGCCCTTCAGCTCCGGGATCACCAGCGCGGTGGCCTTCGCGGCACCGGTGGTGGTGGGGATGATGTTCTGCGCGGCGGCCCGGGCGCGGCGCAGGTCCTTGTGCGGGAAGTCCAGGATCCGCTGGTCGTTGGTGTAGGCGTGCACCGTGGTCATCAGGCCGCGGGCGATGCCGAAGTTCTCCAGGAGCACCTTCGCCATCGGCGCCACGCAGTTGGTGGTGCAGGAGGCGTTGGAGATCACGTGGTGCTTGGCGGCGTCGAACGCGTCCTGGTTGACGCCCATGACGACGGTGATGTCCTCGTCCTTGGCGGGCGCCGAGATGATCACCTTCCTGGCGCCGCCGGCGAGGTGCTTCTTGGCGTCGGCCGCCTTGGTGAAGATGCCGGTGGACTCGACCACCACGTCCACGCCCAGCTCGCCCCACCGGATGGCGGCCGGGTCGCGCTCGGCGAGGACCTTGACGGTCCGGCCGTCCACGGTGATGGAGTCCTCGGTGTGGGTGACCTCGGCCTTCAGCCGGCCCATGATGGTGTCGTACTTCAGCAGGTGGGCGGTGGTCGCGGTGTCGCCCAGGTCGTTGACAGCCACGATTTCCAGGTCCGCGCCCTGCTCCAGGGCGGCCCGGAAGAAATTGCGTCCGATGCGGCCGAAGCCGTTGATGCCTACGCGGGTCGTCACGAACCGATCTCCTCGTTGACGCGCCGGAATACATTCCGACTGCTCCGTATGGGATGTCCCGACCACTGACGACCCTACCTCGCCGCCTCTCGCAGCTGACACCGAGGAGCCGGTCGTGTCCGGCGCTCCGAAGCCGCCCCGGCGCCCCGGAGCGGGCCGTGCGCCGGAGCACCGCTCCGTCCGCCGCGCGCCGCCCCGCGCCGGCGCGGCCCCGACACGCCGGGAGCGCGGCCCCCGCATGTCGCGCCCCCGGCCCGCCGGGCGCGGGGCCTGGCGGGCTCGGCAGCGCCGAGCAGCTCTGGGCAGCCGTCGGCCCGCCGACGGTTTGGCACGGCCGACGTTCGGCCGGACGGGCGTGCCGGGGCCGGACGCGCGTGCCGGGGCCGGTCAACCGACCATTTCCTCCGTCAGGTTCGACTCCGTGCCGGGAACGCCCAGGTCGGAGGCGCGCTTGTCGGCCATGGCCAGCAGTCGGCGGATCCGGCCGGCCACCGCGTCCTTGGTCAGCGGCGGGTCGGCGAGCGAGCCCAGCTCCTCCAGCGACGCCTGCTTGTGGTCCATCCGCAGCCGCCCGGCCGCCGCGAGGTGCTCCGGGACGTCGTCGCCCAGGATCTCCAGCGCCCGCTGCACCCGGGCCCCCGCCGCGACCGCCGCGCGGGCCGAGCGGCGGAGGTTGGCGTCGTCGAAGTTGGCCAGGCGGTTCGCGGTCGCCCGCACCTCCCGGCGCATCCGGCGCTCCTCCCACGCCAGCACCGACTCGTGCGCGCCCAGCCGGGTCAGCAGCGCGCCGATCGCGTCGCCGTCGCGGACCACGACCCGGTCCACGCCGCGCACCTCGCGGGCCTTGGACGGGATGCCGAGCCGCCGTGCCGCGCCGACCAGCGCCAGCGCGGCCTCCGGGCCGGGGCAGGTCACCTCCAGCGACGAGGACCGCCCCGGCTCGGTGAGCGAGCCGTGCGCCAGGAACGCCCCGCGCCAGGCGGCCTCCGCGTCGCAGGTGGCCCCGGAGACCACCTGCGGGGGCAGCCCGCGGATCGGCCGGCCGCGCCCGTCGACCAGGCCGGTCTGCCGGGCGAGCTGGTCGCCGCCCGCCACCACCCGCACCACGTAGCGGCTGCCCCTGCGCAGCCCGCCGGGTGCCATCACCACCAGGTCGGAGGCGTGCCCGAAGATCTCCAGGACGTCCTTGCGCAGCCGGCGGGCCGCGATGCCGGTGTCGAGCTCCGCCTCGATCACGATGCGGCCGCTCACCAGGTGGAGTCCGCCGGCGAACCGCAGGATCGACGACACCTCCGCCTTCCGGCAGCAGGTTCGGGTGACGGGGAGCCGGGAGATCTCGTCCTTCACCGCAGCCGTCATCGCCATGGGCCGATCCTTCCATGCATCCGAAAAATCCGGTCGTACGCGGCGGCCAACAGCTCCGGGTCGTGCCGCGGTCCGTCGGGGGCGGCGACCGCGGCCAGCTCCACCCGGCCCCCCAGCCGCTCGGCGGCCTGGACCAGGCTCTCGCGGTCGGGGACGGCGGCCGTGTCGGCCAGCACCACGTCGATGGTGAGTTTAGGGGCGTGTCGGGCCAAAACCTCCAAGTGACGCTGCGGAGAGAACCCGTCGGTCTCACCGGGTTGCGGCGCGAGGTTGAGCGTGAGCACCCGCCGCGCCCGGGTCCGGACCAGGGCCTCGGCCAGTTCCGGCACCAGTAGGTGCGGTATGACCGACGAGAACCACGACCCGGGCCCCAGCACCACCCAGTCGGCGTCCAGCACCGCCCGCACGGCCTGCGGAACGGCCGGTGGGTCGGCCGGCACCAGCCGCACCTCGAGCACCTCGCCGGGGGTGAGCGCCACCGTCACCTGGCCGCGGACGGTGCCGGTCTCCTCCGGGCGCAGCGGGTCGTGGCCGCGTACCGTCGCCTCCAGGTGCACCGGGACCGCCGACATCGGAAGCACCCTGCCGTGCGCGCCGAGCAGCCGGCCGACCCACTCCAGCGCGGCCACCGGGTCGCCCAGTTGTTCCCACAGCGCGACGATGAGCAGGTTGCCGACCGCGTGGCCGTGCATCTCACCCTTACTGGTGAACCGGTGTTGGATCACCCTTGACCAGGTGCGCCCCCACTCGTCGTCCCCGCACAGCGCGGCGAGCGCCTTGCGCAGGTCGCCAGGCGGCAGTACGCCCAGCTCGTCGCGGAGCCGGCCGCTGGAGCCGCCGTCGTCGGCGACGGTGACCACGGCGGTCAGGTCCTGCGTGATGCGGCGCAACGCCGCCAGCGACGCGGAGAGCCCGTGACCGCCGCCGAGCGCCACCACCTTGGGGGTGGCGCCGTTGCGCCGGGTGCGCCGCAGCCGCCGGGTGGCGGTGGCCCGGATCACTCGCGCCCCATGTCCCGGTGGACCACGACGGTCTCCACGCCGTCCGCGGACAGCCGGCGGGCCAACCGCTCGGCCATCGCCACGCTGCGGTGCTTGCCGCCGGTGCAGCCGACCGCGATGGTCACGTAGCGCTTGCCCTCCCGGCGGTAGCCGGCCGCCACGATGTGCAGCAGTTCCGCGTAGCCGTCGAGGAACTCCTTGGCGCCGGGCTGGTCGAAGACGTAGGTGGCCACCTCGTCGTTGAGCCCGGTGAACGGCCGCAGCTCCGGCACCCAGTGCGGGTTGGGCAGGAAGCGGCAGTCGGCGACCAGGTCGGCGTCCACCGGAAGTCCGTACTTGAAGCCGAACGACATCACCGTGGCGCGCAGTTCGGGCTCCCCGTCGCCGGCGAACTGGGCGTCCATCTTGGCGCGCAGTTCGTGCACGTTGAGGCCGGAGGTGTCGATGACCAGGTCGGCGTCGCCGCGCAGCTCGCACAGCAGGTCGCGTTCGGCGGCGATGCCGTCCACGATCCGCCCGTCGCCCTGCAGCGGGTGCGGCCGGCGCACCGACTCGAAGCGCCGGACCAGGACGTCGTCGGACGCCTCCAGGAACAGCACCCGGCGGCGCACCCGTTTGGCGTCCAGCGCGGCGAGCGACTCGCGCAGGTTGTCGAAGAAGCGTCGGCCGCGCACGTCCACCACGACAGCGATGCGCGCGACGTTGCCCTGGGACCGCGCGCCGAGGTCGACCATGGTCGGGATGAGGGCGGGCGGCAGGTTGTCCACCACGAACCACCCGAGGTCCTCCAGGCATTTTGCCGCTGTGCTGCGGCCGGCCCCCGACATGCCCGAGATGATCACCAGTTCGGGGATGACGTCCGCCGTCTGGCCCGCTCCGTCCGTGGTCACGTGTGCTCCGTGGGGTTCTGGTCTGCTGGTGCGGTGGGTGCCGGCGGTGCCGGCGGTGCCGGCGGTGCCGGCGGCCGACGCGGTGCCGGCGGCGTTCCCGGTGGCCGTGGGATCCGCCACGGCCGCGGTGTCGGTGGGTGCTGCGGGGTCCGCGGGGCGGCCGGGGTTCGCGCGGTGCGTGCCGCCCGTGCCGTCGGTGGTGTTCGCGGTGTAGGTGCTCATCACGCGTCCCGCTCCGTTCCGGGAGGGGCGGCCGGGCCGGGGCCCTCCTCCTCCATGATCTCCCCGGTGGCGGTGTTCACCACCGGGGCGGACGCGCGGGCCGGCTCGGCCAGCGCGGCGACGACCGCCTCGGCGGTCTTGCGGCCTATGCCGGGCACCTCGCGGATCTGCTCGGCGGTGGCGGCGCGCAGCCTCTTGAGCGACCCGAAGTGCTTGAGCAGCGCCTGCTTGCGCGCCTCGCCGAGCCCGGCGACGGAGTCCAGCGCGCCGGCCCGCATCGTCCTGCCGCGCTTGCCGCGCTGGTAGGCGATGGCGAACCGGTGGGCCTCGTCGCGCACCCGCTGCAGCAGGTAGAGCCCCTCGCTGGTGCGCGGCAGGATCACCGGGTCCTCGTCGTCCGGCAGCCAGACCTCCTCCAGCCGCTTGGCCAGGCCGCACACCGCGACGTCCTCGATGCCCAGCTCGTCCAGCGCCCGCTGGGCGGCGGCCACCTGCGGCCGGCCGCCGTCCACCACCACCAGGTGCGGCGGGTAGGCGAACCTGCGCGGCCGCCCGGTCTCCGGGTCGATCGGCCCGGCCGCCTCGTGCCCGGCCGGCGCACCGTCCGGGCCGTCCTGGGACTGCGGCCATTCGCCGTCGCGCTGCATCTCGCGCAGGTAGCGGCGGAACCGCCGGGAGACGACCTCGTGCATGGAGCGCACGTCGTCCTGGCCGGAGAAGCTCTTGATCTGGAAACGGCGGTACTCGCTCTTGCGGGCCAGTCCGTCCTCGAAGACCACCATCGAGGCGACCACGTCGTCCCCGTGCAGGTGCGAGACGTCGAAGCACTCGATGCGCAGCGGCGCCTGCTCCAGGTCGAGCGCGCCGGCGATCTCCTCCAGGGCCCGGGAGCGGGTGGTCAGGTCGGAGGCGCGCTTGGTCTTGTGCAGCGCGAGCGCCTGCTGCGCGTTGCGCTGCACGGTGGCCATCAGGTCCTTCTTGTCGCCGCGCTGCGGCACCCGCAGGCTGACCAGCGAGCCTCGGCGGTCCGCCAGCCAGGCGGCGATCGGCTCGGCCGGCTCGGGCACCGCCGGGACCAGCACCTCCTTGGGCACGGCCTCGCCGCTCTGGTCCCCGTACAGCTGCTGCACCGCGTGTTCGACCAGGCCGGCGGTGTCGACCTCCTCCACCTTGTCGGTGACCCAGCCGCGCTGGCCGCGCACCCGGCCGCCGCGCACGTGGAAGATCTGCACGGCCGCCTCCAGCTCGTCCTCGGCGACCGCCACCAGGTCGGCGTCGGTGGCGTCGGCGAGCACGACCGCGTTCTTCTCCATGGCGCGCTTGAGCGCCTCGATGTCGTCGCGCAGCCGTGCGGCCCGCTCGTACTCCATCTCCCGCGCGGCCTCCCGCATGCCCTGCTCCAGCCGGCGCAGGTAGGTGCCGGTGCGCCCCGCCATGAAGTCGCAGAACTCCTCGGCCAGTTCGCGGTGCTCCTGCGGGGTGACCCGGCCGACGCACGGCGCCGAGCACTTGCCGATGTAGCCCAGCAGGCAGGGCCGGCCGATCTGCGCGGACCGTTTGAACACCCCGGCCGAGCAGGTGCGCACCGGGAAGACCCGCAGCAGCAGGTCGACGGTCTCGCGGATCGCCCAGGCGTGCGCGTACGGGCCGAAGTAGCGCACCCCCCTGCGCTTCGGGCCGCGCATCACCTGCACGCGCGGGAACCGCTCGCCCAGGGTGACGGCGAGCGACGGATAGCTCTTGTCGTCGCGGTACTTGACGTTGAACCGCGGGTCGAACTCCTTGATCCAGGAGTACTCCAGTTGCAGCGCCTCGACCTCGGTGCCGACCACCGTCCACTCGACGGACGCCGCGGTGGTCACCATGGTGCGGGTGCGCGGGTGCAGGTTGGCGACGTCCTGGAAGTACGAGGAGAGCCGCTGACGCAGGCTCTTGGCCTTGCCGACGTAGATCACGCGGCGGTGCTCGTCGCGGAACCTGTAGACCCCGGGCGAATCGGGGATCTGTCCCGGCTTCGGGCGGTAGCTGGAGGGGTCGGCCATGGGGTCAACCCTACTGGCGGGGCAGGGGCCGTCCGGCCGGTCGGGGCGGATCGGGGAGCGGCGTCCGGTGCGGCCCGGAGCGCCCGCCGGCCGTCGCGGGCCCGCGACGGCCGAACGCCCCGCCGGGGTGCCGCAACGCGGCCGCCGCGGGGCCGCCCCGGCCCGCCGCGCCCGGCGGCCGCCACCCGGTCGACGCGGACGGCCCGGCGCGCCGCCCGGCCGGGCGTGTCCCGGCCGGGCGGCACCGGGACGGGCCGGCACGGGACGGGCGGCTCACAGGTCGGCGATCACCTTGCCGTCCTCGGTCCGTACCCGGACCGGGGGCAGCGGCTTGGTGGCCGGGCCGTGCCGGACCGCACCCGTGAGCGCGTCGAACCGACTGCCGTGGCAGGGGCAGGTCACCACGTCGTGCGACAGGTCCGCCACCGTGCAGCCCATGTGCGTGCACACCGCGCTGAACGCCTTGTACTCGCCCCGGACCGGTTGCGCCACGATGACCTTCTGGTCGCGGAACAGCCGCGCGCCGCCCACCGGGATCCGGTCGGCGGACCCCAGCGTCGTCGGGCCGTGCGGCGCGCTCGGCTTCGGCGCGCAACCGGCGGACAGCGTGAGGCCGGCGGTCCCGGCCGCGGCCGCGGCCGTGCGCACCACGGTCCGGCGGGTGGGGGTGGGCTGCTCATCGCTCATCATGGTGCTTCTCCGGGTCGGGGCCGGGCGGCGCGGGCGGCGCCCGGGGGCGCCCGCCCGGCGCCCGTCCGGCACCCTACGTCCCGTTCCTGCGGGTGCCCGCGCCGGGGTCGGCGGGGCCGCACGCCCTCGCGGCCCGGGGCGTGCCGCCGCCGGGTGCGCCGCCCGACCCGGCCGGACCGCGGCCCCGGGCCGCGCCGCCCCTGGCCGCACGGCGGTCAGCCGCCGGCCCGCTTGCGGGCGGCGGTCCTCCCGCGGCCGGCCGGCTTGCCGGCGCCGTGCTTGGTCTGGGTGGGGATCGCCGCGTCGCTGACCCGGCTGCCCAGGATCTCGCGCAGGAACTTGCCGGTGTGGCTGGCCGGGACCGCGGCGACCTCCTCCGGCGTGCCCTCGGCGATCACCAGCCCGCCGCCGTTGCCGCCCTCCGGGCCCATGTCGACCACCCAGTCGGCGGTCTTGATCACGTCGAGGTTGTGCTCGATGACGATGACCGTGTTGCCCTTGTCGACCAGGCTCTCCAGGACCCGGATGAGCTTGCCGATGTCCTCGAAGTGCAGTCCGGTGGTCGGCTCGTCCAGCACGTAGACCGTCCGCCCGGTGGAACGGCGCTGCAACTCGCTGGCGAGCTTCACCCGTTGCGCCTCGCCGCCGGACAGCGTCGGCGCGCTCTGGCCGAGCCGGACGTAACCCAGGCCCACGTCGTCGAGGGTGCGCAGGTGGCGGGAGATGGCCGGGACCGCCTCGAAGAAGCCCAGCGCCTCCGCGATCGGCATGTCCAGCACCTCGGCGATGGACTTGCCCTTGTAGTGCACCTCCAGCGTCTCGCGGTTGTACCGGGCGCCGTGGCAGACCTCGCACGGCACGTAGACGTCCGGCAGGAAGTTCATCTCGATCTTGATGGTGCCGTCGCCCGAGCAGTTCTCGCAGCGCCCGCCCTTGACGTTGAACGAGAACCGGCCGGGCAGGTAGCCGCGGACCTTGGCCTCCATCGTCTCGGCGAACAGCCGGCGCACGTGGTCGAAGACGCCGGTGTAGGTGGCGGGGTTGGAACGCGGCGTACGTCCGATCGGCGACTGGTCGACATGGACCACCTTGTCCACCAGGTCGTCGCCGTCCACCCGGGTGTGCCGGCCGGGCACCGCGCGGGCGCCGTTCAGCTCCCGTGCCAGGTGGGTGTAGAGGATGTCGTTGACCAGGGTGGACTTGCCCGATCCGGAGACACCGGTGACCGCGGTGAACACGCCGAGCGGGAAGGAGACGGAGATGTCCCGGAGGTTGTGCTCCCGCGCGCCGAGCACGGTCAGCCGGCGCCCGCGGTCGACCGGGCGACGCTCCCGGGGAGTGGGGATGCCGCGCGCGCCGACCAGGTACCGCCCGGTCAGCGACCGCTCGTTGGCCAGCAGCGCGTCCAGGGTGCCGGAGTGCACCACCTCGCCGCCGTGCTCGCCGGCACCTGGGCCGATGTCCACCACCCAGTCCGCGGCGCGGATGGTGTCCTCGTCGTGCTCGACGACGATCAGGGTGTTGCCCAGGTCACGCAGCCGCACCAGCGTCTCGATCAGCCGGTGGTTGTCGCGCTGGTGCAGGCCGATGGAGGGCTCGTCCAGCACGTAGAGCACGCCGACCAGCCCGGAGCCGATCTGGGTGGCCAGCCGGATGCGCTGCGCCTCGCCCCCGGAGAGGGTGCCGGCCGCCCGGTTGAGCGAGAGGTAGTCGAGCCCGACGTCGACCAGGAAGCGCAGCCGCTCGTTGACCTCCTTGAGCACCCGCTCGGCGATGGTCTTCTCGCGGGCGGTCAGCCGCAGGGTGCGCAGGAAGTCGGCGCAGTCGCTGATGGACATCGCGGAGATGTCCGCGATGGACTTCTCCGCGACGGTGACGGCCAGCACGACGGGCTTGAGCCGGGTGCCCTCGCAGCTCGGACACGGCACCTGGCGCATGTAGCCCTCGAACCGCTCCCGGCTGGCGTCCGACTCGGCCTCGGCGTGCCGCCGCTTGACGTACCCGATCGCCCCTTCGAAGGCCGTCACGTAGGAGCGCTCCCGGCCGAAGCGGTTGCGGTAGCTGACCTGGATGCGCGTGCGGTGGCCGTGCAGCAGGGCCTTCCTGGCCCGCTGCGGCAGTCCGCGCCAGGGGATGTCGGTGCGGAAGCCCAGCTCTTCGGCGAGCGCGCCGACCAGCCGGCCGAAGTACTCCTGGCTGTGGCCGAGCGACCAGGGGGCGATCGCGCCCTCGTCCAGCGACTTGTCCTCGTCGGGGACGATCAGCTCCGGGTCGACCTCCATCCGGGTGCCGATGCCGGTGCACTCGGGGCAGGCGCCGAACGGCGAGTTGAACGAGAAGGAGCGCGGCTCCAGTTCCTCGAAGGACAGGTCGTCGTACGGGCAGTACAGGTGCTCGGAGAACATCCGCTCGCGCTGCGGGTCGTCCTCCGGCAGGTCCACGAAGTCCAGGATGACCATGCCGCCGGACAGGCCCAGCGCGGTTTCCACCGAATCGGTGAGGCGGCGCTTGGCGCTGTCCTTGACGGTCAGCCGGTCGACGACCACCTCGATGGTGTGCTTCTCCTGCTTCCGCAGCTTCGGCGGGTCGGTCAGCTGGACCGTCGCGCCGTCCACCCGGGCCCGGCTGTAGCCCTTGGCCCGCAGGTCCGAGAAGAGGTCCGCGTACTCCCCCTTGCGTTCCCGCACCAGCGGCGAGAGCACCTGGAAGCGGCTGCCCTCCTCCAACTCCAGCACCCGGTCCACGACGGCCTGCGGGGACTGCCGGGCGATCGGCCGGCCGCACCGCGGGCAGTGCGGCCGGCCGATCCGGGCGAACAACAGCCGCAGGTAGTCGTAGACCTCGGTGATGGTGCCGACGGTGGATCGCGGGTTGCGCGAGGTGGACTTCTGGTCGATGGAGACCGCCGGGGACAGGCCCTCGATGAAGTCCACGTCCGGCTTGTCCATCTGGCCGAGGAACTGCCGGGCGTAGGAGGACAGCGACTCGACGTAGCGGCGCTGTCCCTCGGCGAAGATGGTGTCGAACGCCAGGGACGACTTGCCGGAGCCGGAGAGCCCGGTGAAAACGATCAGCGAGTCCCGCGGGAGGTCCAGGGAGACGTTCTTGAGGTTGTGCTCACGAGCGCCGCGGACGGTGAGTCGATCGGCCACGCCGGGTCCGTACCTTTCGTAGCGACGAAGGGGAAGCGCCCCCGTTCAGCGTAGCCGGGGCGTCTGCCGACCTTCTGGGCGAACTGCGTCGTGCTCCGCCGAGCCTATAGCACGCATATTCGATTCTCGTGCCACGGCGAGCAGGTTCACCCGACCGAGTGAGCCGCGCTAGCGTCAGAGGTGATCGGCAGCAGACGACGACCAGGAGGCACCCTTGTCCGTCCACCTACCGGATCCGGTCCACGACACGGCCGCCGTGCGCGAGGCCACCGCCGCCCTGCTGGAGGCGGTCTCCGCCCTCGAACCCGACGCGGTCGGCGAGCCGTCCCGGCTGCCCGGCTGGACCCGCGGCCACGTGCTCACCCACCTCGCCCGCAACGCGGACTCCCTGGTCAACCTGCTGACCTGGGCGCGCACCGGCGAGGAGACGCCCGCCTACGCCTCGGCGGAGGCCCGCGCCAACGACATCGAGGCCGGCGCCGCACGGCCGCTCGCCGAGCAGCTCGCCGACCTGCGCGCCGCCTCCGACCGGCTGGCCGAGGCGCTGGACGGCATGCCGCCGCAGGCGTGGGCCGCACAGCTGCGCTTCGGGCGCGGCGGCGTCGGCCCGGCCGCCGCGGTCCCCGGCAAGCGGTTGCAGGAACTGCACCTGCACCACGTCGACCTCGACATCGGCCGCACGTGCGACGACCTGCCGGCCGACTTCGCCACCCGCGAACTGGACGTGCTGCTCGGCGGTCTGGCCGGCCGCGAGGGCATCGCCGCGGTCCGCCTGCACGACACCGGCACCGGCACGACCTGGGACATCGGCGCCGCCGACCACCCGGATGTCACCGTCTCGGGCCCCACCGGCGCGCTGCTGGCCTGGGTCTCCGGCCGCGACGACGGGGCGGGGCTGGCCGCCGAGCCACCGGTGCCCCTCCCGGTCCTCCCGCCGCTAGGGTGACGCCATGGCGTACACCGGAGCAGTGAAGGTCGGCGGCCCGCCCGACGTGCACGAACTCACCGATCTGATGATCACCAAGGTCGCGGTCGGGCCCATGGACAACAACGCGTACCTGTTGCGCTGCCGCGCCACCGGCGAGCAGTTGCTCATCGACGCGGCAGCCGAACCGCACACCCTGCTGGGAGTGATCGGCGACAGCGGCGTCGCCTCCGTCGTCACCACCCACCGGCACCCGGACCACTGGGGCGCGCTGCGCGAGGTGGTCGACGCCACCCGGGCCCGCACCTGGGCGGGCCGGCCGGACGCCGAGGGCATCCCGGTGCCCACCGACGAGCTCGTCGACGACGGCGACGCCATCCGGTTCGGCGGGGTGGAGCTCACCGCCCGCCACCTGGTCGGCCACACCCCGGGCAGCATCGCCCTCGTCTACGACGACCCGCACGGCCACCCGCACGTCTTCACCGGCGACTGCCTCTTCCCGGGCGGCGTGGGCAACACCCACGACGACCCGAAGGCGTTCGCCGACCTCATCGAGGGCGTGCGCGCCAAGCTGTTCGAGCCGCTGCCGGACGAGGCGTGGGTCTACCCGGGGCACGGCAACGACACCACGATCGGCGCCGAACGCCCCCACCTGGAGGAGTGGCGCGAGCGCGGCTGGTGAACCGGCCGACCCGTCGCGGCGGGGCCGTCCCACCCGGGCGGCCCCGCCGCGTCGTCCCGCCCGCCCGGCACCGGGCGGGCGGGGCCACAGGGGCGCGCCGGTGTCCGCGGGCCGGATGGTGTGCCGCGCCGGCCGGCCCGTGCATGGCCGTCCCGGTCCCGGGCAGGCTTGGGACACCAGCCGGGCATGGGAAGGAGGCGCAGGTGGATCTCGCGGAGCACGCGCGGAACGCCACGGTCGCCGCGCTGATTCTGGCGGTCCTGGCCGTCGCCGGGATAGGCGGCATGATCACCACGCACAAGGGCAACCGGGGCAAGAAGATCAAGCGGCGCTGAGCGGCCGCCCGCCCGGCGGTCGCCGGCCGCGACCACGCGCCACCACGCCGGCCCGCGCCACCGCGCCGCAGCCGACGCCCCCGCGGCTTCGCGGCGGCGCGCGGTCGGGCCCGGGGCCGGCGCGTGCGCCGCCGGGCCGGCCGTGGGACGCCCGTGCCGGGGCGCGGGGACACGTCCGGGCACCGGGCGACAGCGCCGAGGCGCCCGACCGGCCCGGCCCGGTGGACCGGTGGCCGGTCCACCGGGTGGCGGGACGGTCAGCCGCCGCTCTTGCGGCGGAAGGAGCGCTGGCCGGCCGCCGGGCCGTGCTCGCCGCGCACCTTCGAGCGCCCCGCACCGCCACGGCCGTTCGCCGCCTCGTTCTGCGCGCCGCGCTTGCGTTCCAGCGCCGCCCGGAAGCGCGCCTTGACCTCGTCCTCCGGCTCGGGCGCTGCGGCCTCGGCGTCCGGTTCCGGCGGATCGGCGGGCGAGCCGTCCGGCGTTCGCGGCTGTACGGGCATGGTGACCTCCAGGCGGGACGGCTGTCCTTGGCTGACGGGGACAGCCTGCCACGTCCGGGACCGGCGGCCGGGGTGTTTTCCGCCGGGGCGCGCTCCAAGGGCCGCCGGAGCCCGCGGCCGGACGGCGGACGGGGCGGTCTCAGCGGCGGACGTTGCGGCGCATGCGTTCGCCGACCTCGCCGCCCTCGGTCTCCCACCACGGGCGCACGCGTTCCGGGGCGGCGGCGCGGCCCGTGCCGTCCGGTGCGGCGGGCGCGGTCGGGGCCGGGGCCGCGGCGTCCCGGCCGGTGTCCCGGCCGGCGGCCGGCACCGGCCCGGTGACCGGGGTGAGTTCGCGGTCCAGCCGGGCGTCCAGTTCCCTCGTCCTGACCCGTTCGGAGCGCCACCACTGGGCGAAGACCGCGGCCAGGAACGGCAGGCCGACCAGTTCGGCGATGGTGAGCATCAGGCCGCCGCCGATCTGCTGGTCGCGGTGCAGGCTCGGCCCCCAGTCGCGCGGGTGCGCGGCGTACCAGGGGCCGGCGACCAGGGTGCCGCTGAACAGCACGACGATGCCGGGCACCGAGTCGAACAGGCCGTCGACGAAGACCAGCAGGGCGCGCACCGGGTGGGTGCACCAGCGCGGCAGCATCTCCTGGCCGGTGAGCATCGGCAGCACGAACAACAGGCCGGTGCCGAGCAGTTGCAGGTGCATCAACTGCCGGACGCCGTAGTGGCCGAGCGCGGTCTGGAAATAGTGCGTGAAGTAGATCGACATCTCGGAGGCCAGCACCAGCACGGTGCTGACGAACGGGAAGGTCAGCACCCGGGCGACCGGTCCGGTGGCGGCGCGCTCCACCCGGCGGGCGCCGCGCGGGGACAACGCCTTGCCGGCCAGCGCGAGCGGGTCGCCGAGCGCGAGGCCGAGCGGCGCGAGCAGGTCGAGCAGGATGTTCTGCACGGCCGCCGGCCAGAACAGCACCCGGCTGTAGACCATGAGCGCCGACATGGTGGCCAGCACGACGGTGCCGAGCCCGAGCAGCACGAAGCCGGCCGTGCGGGCGGCCGGCCACCGCTCGCCGCGCCGGCGCAGCCGCAGCACGCCGGCCGCGTACAGGACGCCGGCCAGCAGCACGCACACCAGGGCGACCGGGTCCGGCTGCCACTCGGTCAGGAAGCGGGACAACGTCAGTTCCGGCAGTCGTGCCGCCGCCACGGTGTTCACCCGGGCCCTCCCGCGCTCACTTCGGGGACCTCATGTCGCGACCACCCTAGGCCACGGTCCGACGGGTCCCGTCCGGGTGGTCCGCCGTGCGGGCGGCGGGCGCGGCGGCTACCGGGCGGCCTGCCGTTCGCCGGCCGGGCTCCCGTCGCGGCCGGCCGGCGGCGGGGTGCGGCGGGAGGCGACGAGGCTGGTGGCGACGGTCACCGCCAGCACACCGGTGATGACGGCGAGCGAGAGCGGCGTGGAGATCTCCGGCACGTGCGCGCCCGCCTCGTGCGCGGCGTGCAGCACGAGCTTGACGCCGATGAAGCCCAGGACGACCGCCAGCCCGTAGGAGAGGTGGACCAGCCGCCGCAGCAGGCCGCCGAGCAGGAAGTAGAGCTGGCGCAGGCCCATCAGCGCGAAGGCGTTGGCGGTGAAGACCACGTACGGGTCCTGGGTGAGGCCGAAGATCGCCGGGATGGAGTCCAGCGCGAACAGCACGTCGGTGGTGCCGATGGCGAGCATCACCAGCAGCATCGGCGTCATCAGCCGCCGGCCGTCACGGACCACGAACAGCCGGCTGCCGTGGTAGCGCTCGGTGGCCGGCACCCGGCGCCGCACCGCGGCCAGCAGCCGGTTCTCCCGGTAGGCGTCGGGCCGCCCGGGGTCCCGCTCCGGAGCCCGGCGGTGCCTGTCGCGGGCCTCCAGCAGCACCTTCCACGCGGTCCACACCAGGAACCCGCCGAAGAGGAAGAAGATCCAGGAGAACCCGGCGATCAGCGCGGCGCCGGCCGCGATGAACACCGCGCGCAGCACCAGGGCGATCAGGACGCCCACCAGCAGCACGCGCTGCTGGTGGATCCTGGGCACCGCGAAACGGGACATGATGATCACGAAGACGAAGAGGTTGTCGACGCTCAGCGCCTTCTCGGTCACGTAGCCGGCCAGGAACTGCTCCGCGGGACGGGCGCCGCCGAAGGCCAGCAGCCCGGCGCAGAACACCCCGGCGAGCGCGACCCACACCGCCGTCCACGCGGCCGCCTCCCGCATCGACACCTCGTGCGGCCGGCGCCCCCCGAACAGGAAGTCCACGGCGATCAGGGCACACAGGCCGAGGACGGTCAGGACCCAGACGACCAGCGAGACGTCCACACCGAAAACGGTACAGGGCATACCGAACGCGGGTGAAGCGCACGCCAAGGCGGCCGGCCGCGCCCCGGACGGCCGGCGGCCACCCGGCCGCCCGCGGACGCCGGATGTCAGCCGCCGTGCGCGGGCCGGGCCTCGGCGATCCCGCCGAGCACCACCTCCAGCACCCGGCTGCCCTCCGGGGGCAGCGACGGCTCGTACGTCCAGTGCTGGCCCACCCAGGGGTCCGCCAGGTGGTCGTCGGGCAGCGGGGTGAGCCGCAGCAGCGACCGCCACAGCGGGTCGAGCAGCGGACCGTAACCGCGCGCGTCGGCCCGGTCGGCGATCAGCATCAGGTGCACCCCGGCCGCCGGCCCCTCGTCCGCCAGGTAGCGCAGGCCGGTCAGCGCCCGGTCGTCGAAGTCGTACGGGAATCCGCTGATCACCAGCAACTGCGTCGCCCGTTCCAGGTCGGCCGGCAGCGCCCGCGGCATTCCGGCCCGCATCGCCGCCGTGACGAGCTCAACCCGCCGGGCCATCGCCGCCAGCACCCCCGGCACCCCGTCCGGCCCGGCGCCGGTCCACGGCCGTAGCGCCCGAGAGCGGGTCAGCGGACCGAACGCCTCGGCCGCCGCGCCGGTCGGGTCCACCAGGTGCACGGTGAACGCGCCGACCGGGTGCGCGGCCAGCAGCCGCACCGCCAGCGCCGCGGCGGTCCGGGCCGCGCGCTCCCGCGCCAGGTCGGCGTCCTCGGCGGTCAGTCCGCCCGGCTCGCCGCCGTACAGCTCCGTGCCGCTGTCCACCCACAGACCGCGTTCCAGCGGCAGCCGGGCCAGCATCGGGATCCGCAGTTCCGGTACCTCCGGCAGGTGCACGTCACCCAACCGCACCGCCGGGGACGGCTCGGCCGGCGGCCGGTAGTCGTGCCACACCGGGCTCTCCCAGCCGGCCAGCGCGGGCGGCAGAGCCGGTTCGACCACCTGGGACTCGGCGGTGAGCTGCGCCAGGTCGTGGTCGAGGTGCGCCCTGGCCCGGTCGGCCAGCTCGTCGCGCCGGGCCTGGGCGCGCTCACGGGCCGCCTCGGTGGCGGCGCTGAGCCGGGTGGCCGGGTCGGCCAGCAGCGCGTCGGTCTCGCGTTCCAGCCGGGACACGGCGAACTCCACCGTGCCCCGGTAGGCGGCGATCCGCCGCGCCAGGTCCTCGAACATCCCGTGCACCTGGTTGACCAGGCGCTCCACCGGGGTCCACCCCGGGGCGTCGCCGGCCACCGGTGCGCCCGGGTCGGGCCGGTCGGCCTCGCCGGCGGCCGCCGGCCGGGCGGCGACGCGCTGCGCGGGCAGCACCGGGCCGGCTGGCCGCGCGTCCTCCAGCAGTTCCGCGGCGAGCCGGTCCGCGCCGGGCAGCCGGTAGTCGGTGAGCATCCGGGCCAGCCCGTCCGCGTACCCCTGGCCGACCGCCCGCAGCCGCCAGGCACCGCGGCGCCGGTAGAATTCGACGACCGCCACCGCCGACTCCCGGGTCAGCCCGGTCATCGTGAAGGCGGCCAGCGTGCCGCCGTCCGCGCCGCGCACGGTCGCCCGCGGCGCGGCTCTCCCGCCGAACCCGGCCGTACCGCCCGGCGCCGCGGCGTCCGGCAGCGCGATCAGCACGGTCAGCCGGCGGCCATCCGCGGCGGCTGCCGGGCCCGGCGCCGTCAGGTCCACGGTGACCCGCTGCCTCGTGCCCGGCTCCCGGGGCAGCGTGACGCCGTCCGGCGCGGACGTGCGGTGCCGGACGAGCCGGCTCCCGGCGCCCCCGCCGTCGATGATGACGGCGCAGGCCACCGGCACCGAGGCGGTGACCGTGACCTCCAGCCCGGTGTGCGGCAACGCGATGTTCTGCCCTCGCGACAGTTCGGCGCCCATCGCCGTACCGTCCCTCCCCTCGACCGGCCCGCCGTGCCCTCGCGCCCGCTACAGGTGGGGCGCGATCGACGGCATCAGGTCCTTGAACGTACGGCCGTTGGCGGACGTGCCGATCGCGGTCATCGACCAGCCGCCGCCGGAACGGTGCACCTTGGCCATGATCTGCGCGGTGTAGGCGCCGCCACCGTCGAGGGTGTAGCGGGCCAGCTCCTGGCCGGACGTCTCGTCGACCAGCCGGCAGAAGGCGTTGCTCACCTCGGAGAAGGTCTGGCCGGTGAAGGAGTTGACGGTGAAGACGATCTGGTCGACGTGGACCGGGACCCGCTCCAGGTCGACGAGGATGGACTCGTCGTCGCCGCCCTGCCCGGCGCCGCCCACCAGGTTGTCACCGGTGTGCCGGACGGATCCGTCGTCGCTGACCAGGTGCTGGAAGTAGACCACGTCGGTCATCCGCCCGTCGGCGAAGAGCACGGCGGAGGCGTCCAGATCGATCTCCCGGGTGCGCCGCCCGAAGAGGCCGCGGCGCGGCGCGGCGCGCCAGCCGAGGCCCATGCGCACCGCGGTCAGGGTGCCCCCGCCCGACTTCGTCAGACTGACCTGCTGGCCCTTGGCCAAGTTCACCGTCACCGGCGTTCCCCTCCCGTTGCCGCCACCGCGCCGTCACGCGGTGCCTTCCGGGGAAACCCTACGCAGGGTCCCGGGCGATGCACCCCGGCCGGCGGGGGTTTGTGGCGGTGCTGGTACACCGGTCCCCGTCCTCTCCGGCGGCGGCGCCGGTCAGGCGGCTCCCTCCTCCCGCATCTGGCGCAGTTCCTTCTTCAGGTCGGCCAGTTCGTCCCGCAGCCGTGCGGCCACCTCGAACTGCAGCTCGGCGGCGGCGGTGCGCATCTGTTCGGTCAGCTCCTCGATGAGCGCGACGAGTTCCTGAGCGGGCAGCCCACCGGCGGCCGGCCGACGCTCGCCGCCGCGGGTGGACAGGCCGGGCACCGGTGCCTTGCCGCGCGACCGCTGCCGTCCGGAGCCGAGCAGTTCCTCGGTGTCGGCGTCCTCGCGGGCGAACGAGTCGAGGATCCCGGCGATCCTCTTGCGCAGCGGCTGCGGGTCGATGCCGTGCTCCCGGTTGAAGGCGATCTGCTTCTCGCGGCGCCGGTTGGTCTCGTCGATGGCCCGTTCCATGCCCGGGGTGATCTTGTCGGCGTACATGTGGACCTGGCCGGAGACGTTGCGCGCCGCGCGGCCGATGGTCTGGATGAGCGAGGTGCCCGAGCGCAGGAAGCCCTCCTTGTCGGCGTCGAGGATGGCGACCAGGGAGACCTCCGGCAGGTCCAGGCCCTCGCGCAGCAGGTTGATGCCGACCAGCACGTCGAACTCGCCGGCCCGCAGTTCGCGCAGCAGCTCCACCCGGCGCAGCGTGTCGATGTCGCTGTGCAGGTAGCGCACCTGGATGCCGAGCTCCAGCAGGTAGTCGGTGAGGTCCTCGGCCATCTTCTTGGTCAGCGTGGTGACCAGCACCCGCTCGTCCTTCTCGGCGCGGATCCGGATCTCGTGCACCAGGTCGTCGATCTGACCCTCGGTGGGCTTGACCACGACCTGCGGGTCGACCAGGCCGGTGGGCCGGATGACCTGCTCGACGAAGCCGTCGGAGCGAGAGAGCTCGTACGGACCGGGGGTGGCCGACAGGTAGACGGTCTGGCCGACCCGCTCCAGGAACTCCTCCCACTTCAGCGGGCGGTTGTCCAGCGCGGACGGCAGCCGGAAGCCGTGCTCGACCAGGGTGCGCTTGCGGGAGGCGTCGCCCTCGTACATCGCGCCGATCTGCGGGACGGTCTGGTGGGACTCGTCGATGACCAGCAGGAAGTCCTCGGGGAAGTAGTCGAGCAGGGTGTTGGGCGCCGTGCCGGGTTCGCGGTCGTCGATGTGCCGCGAGTAGTTCTCGATGCCCGAGCAGCTGCCGATCTGCCGCATCATCTCGATGTCGTAGGTGGTGCGCATCCGCAGCCGCTGGGCCTCCAGCAGCTTGCCCTGCTTCTCCTGGGCGGCCAGCGTGGTCTCCAGCTCCTGCTCGATCCCGGTGATGGCGCGCTCCATCCGCTCCGGACCGGCCACGTAGTGGGTGGCGGGGAAGACGTACAGTTCCTCGTCGTCGGTGACGACCTCGCCGGTCAGCGGGTGCAGGGTGGAGAGCGCCTCGATCTCGTCGCCGAACATCTCGATGCGCACCGCCAGTTCCTCGTAGACCGGGAAGATCTCGACGGTGTCGCCGCGCACCCGGAAGGTGCCGCGGGTGAACGCCATGTCGTTGCGGGTGTACTGGATGTCGACGAAGCGGCGCAGCAGCCGGTCCCGGTCGATCTCCTCGCCGACCCTCAGCCGCACCATGCGGTCCACGTACTCCTGCGGCGTGCCCAGGCCGTAGATGCAGCTGACCGAGGCGACCACGATCACGTCACGCCGGGTGAGCAGCGAGTTGGTGGCGGAGTGCCGCAGCCGTTCGACCTCCTCGTTGATCGAGGAGTCCTTCTCGATGTAGGTGTCCGTCTGCGGGACGTACGCCTCGGGCTGGTAGTAGTCGTAGTACGAGACGAAGTACTCGACGGCGTTGTGCGGCAGCAGCTCGCGGAACTCGTTGGCCAACTGCGCGGCGAGCGTCTTGTTGGGCGCGATGACCAGGGTGGGGCGCTGGAGCTCCTCGACCATCCACGCGGTGGTCGCCGACTTGCCGGTGCCGGTGGCCCCCAGCAGGACGACGTCCCTCTCCCCCGCCCGGACCCGCCGGGCCAGCTCGGCGATGGCGGTGGGCTGGTCACCGCTGGGCCGGTAGTCGCTGACGACCTCGAAGGGGGCCACCTTGCGTTCGATATCTGTAACGGGCCGCATGAGGACACCGTACGACGGGCCGCCGACAATCGGGCCCGCCCGCGCACCGCCCCGCCCGCCGGCCCCGCCGCGCACCGCGCCGGGCACGGCGGGCCCCGGGGAACCGGGCGGACGGAGCCGGCCGTCGGACGCGGCCTAGGCTGGCGGTGTGACGTCGATGCCGTCCGGTCCGCACTCCGCCGGGACCCCGCCGACCCGCTGGACGGTACGGGAGACCCCGGTCGGGCCGCTGCTGCTGGCCGCCACCGGCCGCGGGCTGGTCCACGTGGCCTTCCGGGCCGGCGGGCGGGGGCGTTCCGCCGCGCTGCGCCGGCTGGCCGGGCGGCTGGGCGGGCAACCGGTCCGGCTCGACGCGGGGGCGCCGGGCGAGGGCGCCGGAGCGGCCGGCCGGCACCTGGCGGACGCGGTCCGGCAGACCGACGCGTACTTCGCGGGCACGCTGCGTGACTTCACGGTGCCGCTGGACTGGTCGCTCAGCGGCGGCTTCCACCACCGGGTGCTGTGCGCGCTGGCCGACGGCGTCCCGTACGGCACGGTGGTGGGGTACCAGACGCTGGCGGACCGGGTGGGCGAGCCGGGCGCGGCCCGCGCGGTCGGGGTGGCGATGGGGTCCAACCCGCTGCCGGTGGTGGTCGCCTGCCACCGGGTGATCGGCAGCGACGGCGGGATCGGCGGGTTCGGCGGCGGGCTGGAGATCAAGCGCCGGCTGCTGGCGCTCGAGGGCGTGCTGCCGCAGCCGCTGTTCTGAGCCGCCGGCGGCCAGGCCCCCGCCGGGCCCGCCCCGCACGCCGGCGTGCGACCGGCCTCGACGCGCCCCCGCGCGCGCCGGTTCACCCCGGCCGGTCGTCGAAGCGCGCGGCGGCGAGGTGGTCCGGGTTGGGGTCGAGGGCGGCGGCGAGTCGGACGTGGCGGCGCGCCTCGGTGGAGCGGTCGGCGCGTTCCAGGGTGCGGTCGAGCGTGAGGTGCGCGAAGGCGTTGTCCGGCTCGCGTTCCAGCCCGCGACGCCTTCCCCGGGCGGACCGGGCGGGTTGCGGCCGGCGGCCGTCATCCCGGGCCACCGGCCGGACCGGGGACCGCCGCCCGGTCGGCCAGCGTCCGCCACAGCCGGTCGACCCGGGGGGCGAGCGCGTCGAGCGGGCCGTCGTTGTCGACGACCACGTCGGCGACGGCGAGCCGCTCCTCCCGGGTCGCCTGGGCGGCCATCCGGGCGCGGGCCTCCCGCTCCGGCATGCCGCGGGTGGCCGCCAGCCGCCGCAGCCGGGTCGACTCGGCGGCGTCGACCACCACCACCAGGTCGTAGAGCGGGGCGAGCCCGTTCTCGGCGAGCAGCGGGACGTCGTGCACCACCACCGCGTCCGGCGCCGCGGCGGCCGCCAGTTCGGCGGAGCGGCGGCGCACCAGCGGGTGGACGATCGCGTTGAGCGCGGCCCGCCGGTCCGCGTCGGCGAACACGATCGCGCCGAGCCGGGAACGCTCCAGAGTGCCGTCGTCGGCCAGCACGCCGGGGCCGAACTCCGCTACGACCGCGGCCAGCCCGGGGGTGCCGGCCCCGACCACCTCGCGGGCGATGCGGTCGGAGTCGACCAGCACCGCGCCGTGCGCCACCAGCAGCCGGGACACCTCGCTCTTGCCGGCGCCGATGCCGCCGGTCAGGCCCACTGTCAGCATGCGGCCACCTTAAAGGCTGTCCCGTGATCCCGGCGGGCACACGACGACGGCCACGGCACCTCGCCGTGTTGTCGGATCGCCCGGACACACCCGGCATTCCGCCCGAACGCACCCGGTATGAGGATGACCCTCCGCCATGCGACGCACCGCATCCGACGCCACACGCCGATCCATCGCGGATGACGGGACGAACCTTAGGCCCCGCCGGCCCGAAGCCGTCGTCCGCCCGCCGGGAGCGCGCCGGGAGCGCCGGGCGGGCGCACCGGGCGGGCGCACCGCGCCGGGGCGCAGTGGCCCGGAGTCCGGAGCCGGGAGCGGGGGGCACGGAGTCCGACGTCGGGGCGGCGGGCCACGGCGTAGCGGACGGTCAGCCGTCCTCGCCCTCGCGCTCGGCGAGGAACCGCTCGAACGCGGCGGCCAGGTCGTCCGCGGACGGCAGGTCCGCCGACTCGGCGATCAGGCTCTCGCGACCGCCCGCGCCGGCGAGCGCGTCGTACTGGTTCTCCAGGCCGCGCACCACCGCCACCAGGTCGCCGTCACCCTCGCCCTCGGAGATCTGCCGCTCGATCTCCTCGCGCACGGTGTGCGCCTCGGCCCGCAGCGCGTGTGCCACCTGCGGCAGCACCAGCCCGGTGGCGCCGGTGACCGCCTCCAGCACGGCGAGCGACGCGGCCGGGTAGGAGGAGCGGGCCAGGTAGTGCGGGACGTGCGCGGCGACCCCGAGCACGTCGCGGCCGGCCTCGGCCAGCCGCAGTTCGAGCAGCCCCTCGGCGCTGCCGGGCACCTGCGCCTCGTCGAACCAGCTGCGGTGGCCGGGTACCAGCTCGGCGCGGTTGCCGTGCGGGGTCAGGCCGACCGGGCGGGTGTGCGGCACGCCCATCGGGATGCCGTGGAAGTTGATCGCCAGCCGGATCCCGAACCGGGTCACCAGCTCCGCCACCGCCGCCGTGAACCGCTCCCACAGCACGTCCGGTTCCGGTCCGGCCAGCAGGAGGAACGGGGTGCCGGTGGTGTCGTGCGTGAGGTAGAGCGCCAGCTGCGGCGTCTCGTAGTCCGTCCAGTGGTCGCGCCGGAACGTCATCAGCGGCCGGCGCGCCCGGTAGTCCAGCAGCCGGTCCACGTCGAAGCGGGCCACCAGCTGGTGGTCGAGGCGGCTGAGGAGCTCGGTGACGAGCTGCTCCCCGGTGTCGCCCGCGTCGATGAAGCCGTCCAGGTGGTAGAGCAGCACCAGCCCGTCCGTGCCGGCGGCCTCCAGCGCCGCGACCCCGTCGGGCTCGAGCTCGTAGAGATCCCGCGGTTCAAGCAACGTAGCGCTCCTTCTGGTCTCCCGCGTCAACGCGCCCCGCGGCAGCGGCATTCCCTCCGCACGGCCGGGTCACCGCGGCGATGGCCGGATTGCCCCGGTCTTGACAGTTCCGCCCACCCGGACGGACGATCCACGCCCCGACGCGCGTTCGCCCACCGCCCTCCCGGTGCCATCACGAAGGGACACCTGCCTTGACGCACCGTACCGGAGGCAGATCCGTCCCCGCACGCCTGGCCGCGCCTCTCGTCCTGGCGCTCACCGCGGCCCTGCTCACCGTCATACCCGGGGCCGCCGCGCCCGCGGCGGCCGGCGGCCCGCTCACCTCCCTGGTCGACCCGTTCATCGGCTCGCGGGACGAGGGCAACACCTTCCCGGGCGCCACCGTGCCGTTCGGCATGGTGCAGCTCTCCCCGGACACCGGGCACTCCACCGGCTACGACTGGGACCAGCACCGGATCCGCGGGTTCAGCCTCACCCACCTGTCCGGGGCCGGCTGCGCGGCCGGCGGGGACCTGCCGGCACTGCCCACCACCGGTGCCGTCACCCGCACCGACGACGCCGGCTACGCCGCCGCCTTCTCGCACGACGACGAGAGCGCCTCACCCGGCTACTACCGGGTCGCGCTGCGCTCCTACGGCGGCATCACCGCGGAACTGACCGCCACCACCCGCACCGGCTGGCAGCGCTACACCTTCCCCGCCACCGACCGGGCCAACGTGCTGCTCGACTCCGGGCAGGCGCTGCACCGCGTGGTGTCCAGCAGCGTGCGGGTGCTGGACGACCGCACGGTGGCCGCCAGCGTGACCGGCAGCGGCTTCTGCTGGCCGACCCGGCGGTACACGGTCTACACCGTCACCCGCTTCGACCGGCCGTTCACCGGGCACGGCACCTGGGACGGCGACCGGGTGACGGCCGGCTCCGGCACCTCGGCGGGCACCGGACGGCGCGGCGCCTACCTGCGCTTCGACACCCGCCGCGACCGCCGGGTCACCGCGGTCACCGCGGTCTCCTACGTGAGCGCTTCCGGCGCGCTGGCCAACCTGGCCGCCGAGGGGCACGGCGGCTTCGACACCACCGCGCGGGCCGCGCGGGCCGCCTGGGAGCGGCGGCTGTCGGTGGTCCGGGCGGACGGTGGACCGGCCCAGCAGCGGCGGGCCTTCTACTCCGCGCTCTACCGCTCGCTGCTCGCCCCGAACACCGGCGACGACGCGGACGGCTCCTACACCGGCTACGACGGCCGGGTGCACCGGGCCCGCGGCTTCACCTACTACCAGGACTGGTCGCTGTGGGACACCTACCGCACGCAGGGCCCGCTGCTGTCGCTGATCGCGCCCGGCGACGCGCGGGACATGGCGCTGTCGCTGCTCGCGGTGGGTGCGCAGGCCGGCGGGCTGCCCAAGTGGGGCTACGCGACGGTGGACGCCGACGTCATGACCGGCGACCCGGTCACCCCGTACCTGGTCGAGGCGTGGGCCCAGGGGCTGCTGAAGGGCCACGAACAGCAGGCGTACGCGCAGTTGCTGCGCGACGCCGACACCCAGCCGCCGCCCGACTCGCCGTTCCGGGGCCGCGGCGCGGACCGCGCCTACCTCGCGGACGGCTACGTTCCGTGGGACCCGTCGGCGGTCGGCGCGCCGGGCGACCCGGACCGCGGGCGCGGCGCCTCGGCGACGCTGGAGTACGCGTTGTCCGACGCCGCGCTGGCCACCATGGCGGACGGGCTGGGCCATCACGCGGACGCCGTCCGGCTGCGGGAGCGCGGCCAGGACTACCGCGACGTCCTCGATCCGCGCACCGGGTGGTTCCGCCCGCGCGACGCCGACGGTACGTTCACCGGGTCCGCGGACCCCTCGCTCGGCAGCGGCTTCCACGAGGGCACCGCGTGGCAGTACATGTGGCAGGTGCCGCAGGACCTGCCGGGCCTGATCGGGGCGATCGGCGGGCGGCGGGCCGCCGACGCCCGCCTCGACGCGTTCTTCGCCTACGGAAGGCTGCGCGCAGACCCGGCCGGCACCGCCCGGCACGCGTGGGTGCACGGCGCGTACGCCTACTACCGGCAGGACACCTACAACCCGCGCAACGAACCGGATCTGATCGCCCCTTACACCTACCTGTCGACCGGTCAGCCGTGGAAGACCACCGACGTGGTGCACGCGGCCCTGACCCTGTACACCGACACGCCGGACGGGGTGCCAGGCAACGACGACCTGGGCACCATGTCGGCGTGGGACGTGCTGGCCGGCGTCGGCCTGTTCCCGGTCTCCCCCGGCAGCCCGGTGTGGGGCCTGACCACGCCGGTCTTCCCCCGGATACGGATCACCCTGGACCGGCGCTGGTTCCCGCACGGCACGCTGACCGTCACCGCGCCCGGCACCGGGTCGGCCGACCGCTACCCGCGCGCGGTGCGGGTCGACGGGCGCGCCACCGACCACACCTACCTGACCACCGCCGAGCTGCGCGCCGGGCGGAACGTCGCCTTCACCGTCGGCTCCGTCCCGTCGCGCTGGGGCACCCGGCCCGGCGACGCGCCGCCCGCGACCGATGACGTGCCGCCGAGCCGGCGGCGCGCCGCCCTGGAGGTCACGCCGACCGCCGCCGCGGTGCGCCCCGGCGGCGCGACCACGCTGAGCGCCGCCACCGAACTGACCGCGCCGGGCGAGGCGTCGGGCACGCTCACCGCGCGGACGACGGCGCCGCTGACCGCCACCCCGGCGGACACCCGGCTGACGGCGCGCTCCGACGGGCTGCCCGCCACGCTGCGCACCACGGTGCGCGTCAGCGTCCCGACCGGTACCCGGGCCGGACGGTATCCGGTGACGGTGCGGGTGGCCGGTGCCGGGGGCCCGGTGGTGCGCACCGTGCGGGTCACGGTCGCCGCGCCGTCCTGACCGGCCGGCGGTGTGCCGGCGCCCGGAGGGCGGGCAGAGCTCGCGGGCCGGAGGGCCGCGCGGGGCCGGCCCGACGGCGGCCCGGGGAACGACGAAGGCGGACCCGCCCCCCTCGCAGGGAGCGGGCCCGCCTGTCGGTCAACCGATGGGCACCGAGGCCCGGCGGAGCGTCAGCTCTGGCCGCCCGCCAGCTTCTCGCGGAGCGCGGCCAGCGCCTCGTCCGAAGCCAGGGCGCCGGAGTTGTCCGCCGACTCCGAGGAGTACGAACCGCCGGAGCCGCCGGACGGAGCCGCGGCGGCGGCGCCACCCTCGGCTGCCGCCTGCTCGTCGGCCTCGCGGGACTTGACCACCTGCGCCTGGTGCTGCTCGAAGCGGGACTGCGCCTCGGCGTACTGGCGCTCCCACTCCTCGCGCTGCTTCTCGTAGCCGGGCAGCCAGTCGTTGGCCTCCGGGTCGAAGCCCTCGGGGTAGATGTAGTTGCCCTGGTCGTCGTAGGAGGCGGCCATGCCGTACAGGGTCGGGTCGAACTCGACCGCGGACGGGTCGGTGCCGAACGCCTCGTTGGCCTGCTTCAGCGACAGGCTGATCCGGCGGCGCTCCAGGTCGATGTCGATGACCTTGACGAAGATCTCGTCGTTGACCTGGACGACCTGCTCCGGGATCTCCACGTGGCGCTCGGCCAGCTCGGAGATGTGCACCAGGCCCTCGATGCCCTCGTCCACCCGGACGAACGCGCCGAACGGAACAAGCTTGGTGACCTTGCCCGGGACGACCTGGCCGATCTGGTGCGTGCGGGCGAACTGCTGCCACGGGTCTTCCTGGGTCGCCTTGAGCGACAGGGACACGCGCTCGCGGTCCATGTCGACGTCCAGGACCTCGACCGTGACCTCCTGGCCGACCTCGACGACCTCGGAGGGGTGGTCGATGTGCTTCCAGGACAGCTCGGAGACGTGCACCAGACCATCGACGCCGCCGAGGTCGACGAACGCACCGAAGTTGACGATGGAGGAGACGACGCCGGAGCGCACCTGACCCTTCTGCAGGGTGGTGAGGAAGGTCTGGCGGACCTCGCTCTGGGTCTGCTCCAGCCAGGCACGGCGGGACAGGACCACGTTGTTGCGGTTCTTGTCCAGCTCGATGATCTTGGCTTCCAGCTCCTTGCCGACGTACGGCTGCAGGTCGCGCACGCGCCGCATCTCGACCAGGGAGGCGGGCAGGAAGCCGCGCAGGCCGATGTCGAGGATGAGGCCGCCCTTGACGACCTCGATGACGGTACCGGTGACGATCCCGTCCTCTTCCTTGATCTTCTCGATCGTGCCCCAGGCGCGCTCGTACTGCGCGCGCTTCTTGGACAGGATGAGCCGGCCTTCCTTGTCCTCCTTCTGGAGGACAAGGGCCTCGATCTCGTCGCCCACGGCGACGACCTCGTTGGGGTCGACGTCGTGCTTGATCGACAGCTCGCGGGAGGGGATGACGCCCTCGGTCTTGTAACCGATGTCGAGCAGGACCTCGTCCCGGTCGACCTTCACGATGACGCCGTCGACGATGTCGCCGTCGTTGAAGTACTTGATCGTCTCGTCGATCGCGGCGAGGAAGGCTTCCTCGGAACCGATGTCGTTGACCGCCACCTGCGGGGTGGTACGGGGGGCCTCGGTGCTGCTCGTCATTAGGGAAAGGACTCCGGTACGGACAGTAAGTCGTAGGTACTGCTACGCCGGGAGCCCGTGTCGCTTCTGCCGATTCCGGACAGCTTCGAGGCGGCGGACCCGGATCTCTCCGGATGTCGCCTCAGCAACCGAGGGGTATGCAACAGACGCGAGCGCAGCCTGCTCCGTCTGAGGTGCGCAGGCCCACAGCGCAACTTGTAGCATACGGGGGCCGCCGAGGTCGGTCAATGCACGAAGGACGCACCTGGGACACGACGGGCCATAACCGGCGGATCCGGCCACAGATCGACGAGTAGGGTACGACGAACCCGGCGATGATCCAAGACTCCTCACGCCCCCGCCCCGCGCCGGACGACCGTCCGGACGCCGCCCCGCCCGCCGTGCCGCCCAGTGCCCGCCCGGTCCCGGAGGACGAGCCGCGGGCCACCCGCCGCCGCTCCGGCAGCACCGAGAGCATGCGCGCCAACCGCGGTTGGTGGGACCGCAACGCCGACGACTACCAGGCGGAGCACGGCGGTTTCCTGGGCGACGACCGCTTCGTGTGGGGCCCGGAAGGGCTCGACGAGGCCGACGCGGCGCTGCTCGGCCCGGCCGCCGGCCTCGCCGGACGCGCCGTGCTGGAGATCGGCTGCGGCGCGGCGCAGTGCTCCCGCTGGCTGGCGGCGCGCGGGGCGCGCCCGGTGGCGCTCGACCTGTCCGCCCGGCAGCTGCGGCACGCCCGGCGCATCGGCGCCGGCGCGCCCGCCGCCGGCCCGGAGGGCGTGAGCCCGGAGGGCGTGAGCGCCCCCGCGGTCGCGCTGGTGCAGGCGGACGCCGGCGCCCTGCCGTTCGCGGACGGCGCGTTCGACCTGGCCTGCTCGGCCTACGGCGCACTGCCGTTCGTCGCCGACTCCGCCCGGGTGATGCGCGAGGTGCGCAGGGTGCTGCGCCCCGGCGGGCGCTGGGTCTTCTCGGTCAGCCACCCGGTCCGCTGGGCGCTGCCGGACGAGCCGGGTCCGGAGGGCCTGACGGTCAGCGCCTCGTATTTCGACCGCACCCCCTACGTCGAGCAGGACGCGGCGGGCCGGGCGGTGTACGTCGAGCACCACCGCACCCTCGGCGACCGGGTCCGGGAGATCACCGCGGCCGGGCTGCGGCTGGTGGACCTGGTGGAGCCGGAGTGGCCGGCCTGGAACAGCCGGGAGTGGGGCGGCTGGTCGCCGCTGCGCGGCGCGCTGCTGCCGGGCACGGCGATCTTCGTCTGCGCGGCCGACTGAGCCCCCGGCCGGCGGCCGGGGCCGGGACCACACGGGCGGACCGGGTCCGGCGGGCCGTACCGTCCGCCCGGCGCCACGCGACGCCGACGGACACCGGGCAGGCACCGGGCCGGGCGGCACGGCACGGGTCCCGGGCCGGGAACCGCCCGCGGCGGGCGGGAGGGAGGGCCGCCGCCGGCCCGGCGGGAGGCGGGCTCACTACGCTGGCCCGCGTGATCCGCCCCGAAACCCTCGGCCTGCCGGTGGCCGGCGTCCTGCCGGAACTGACCCGCGCGCTGGCCGCCCGCGGCGGCGCGGTGCTGGCCGCGCCGCCCGGCACCGGCAAGACCACCCTGGTGCCGCTCGCACTGGCCGGCCTCGCCGGCGGGCCGGAGCCGGCCCGCCGGGTGCTGGTCGCCGAACCGCGCCGGATGGCCGCCCGCGCGGCGGCCCGCCGGATGGCGTGGTCGCTGGGCGAACCGGCCGGCGAACGGGTCGGCTTCACCGTGCGCGGCGAACGGCGGGTCCGCGCGCGCACCGTGGTGGAGGTGGTCACCACCGGTGTGCTGCTCCAGCGCCTGGACCGCGACCCGGAACTGCCCGGCGTGGACGCGGTGCTGCTCGACGAGTGCCACGAACGGCACCTGGACGCGGACACCGCGATGGCGTTCCTGCTCGACGTGGCGGCGACCGTGCGGCCCGACCTGTGGCTGCTGGCCGCCTCGGCGACCACCGACACCGCCGCGTGGGCCCGGCTGATGGGCGGCGTGCCGGTGGTCGCCGCGCACGGCGCCGCGCACCCGGTGGACGTGGTGTGGACACCGCCCGGGCGGCCGGTGCGCCCGCCGCACGGCACCCGGGTGGACCCGGTACTGCTGGAGCACGTGGCCGCCGTGGTGCGCCGGGCGCTGCGCGAACGGGACGGGGACGTCCTGTGCTTCCTTCCGGGCGTCGGCGAGATCGGCCGGGTCGCGGCGCTGCTCGGCCCCCGGACCGGCGGCGCGCAGGTGCTGGCGCTGCACGGGCGCGCCCCGGCCGCGGTGCAGGACGCGGCGCTGGCGCCCGGCGCGGAACGCCGGGTGCTGCTGTCCACCGCCGTGGCCGAGTCCAGCCTGACCGTGCCCGGGGTGCGGGTGGTGGTGGACTGCGGACTGGCCCGCGAACCGCGCACCGACCACGCGCGCGGCCTCGGCTCGCTGACCACCGTGCCGGTCTCCCGGGCGGCCGCCGAGCAGCGGGCCGGACGAGCCGGACGCGAGGCGTCGGGCACCGTCTACCGCTGCTGGAGCCCGGCACGGGACGCACGGGCGCCGCGAATGCCGTCGCCCCAGATCGCGGTGGCCGACCTGACCGGTTTCGCGCTGCGCGCCGCCTGCTGGGGAGACCCGGACGCGGCCGGCCTGGCGCTGCTGGACCGGCCGCCGGCCGGCGCGCTGGCCGCGGCACGCGCCACGCTGCGCGCGGTGGGCGCCACCGACCCGGCGGGCCGGCCCACCGAGCGCGGCCGGCGGATGTGCGGCCTGGGCCTGCACCCCCGGCTGGGCCGGGCGCTGCTGGACGCCGCACCGGTGCTGGGCGCGCGCCGGGCCGCCGAAGCGGTGGCGCTGATCAGCGAGGAGCCGCCGCGCTCCTACGGCGACGACCTGGCGGCCGTCTGGCGGGCCGCCCGCCGCCCCGGCGACGGCTACCCGACGCGCTGGCGCGCCGAGGCGCGGCGGCTGGCGGACGCGGTCGGCGGCCGCGGGCCCGGGCCGGGCCCGCGGCCGACCGACGACGCGGCGGCAGGACTGGTCGCCGCGCTGGCGTTCCCGGAGCGAGTGGCCCGCCGGCGCGGCGGCGGCCACCTGATGGCGTCCGGCACGGCCGCCGTGCCGGACGAGGGCAGCGTGTGGGAGGGCGTGGAGTGGATCGCGGTGGCGGTCGCCGACCGGGCGGCGGGCACCGCCTCGGCCCGGGTGCGGCTGGCGGCGGCGATCGACGAGGGCGCGGCGCGGACCGCGGCCGCGTCCCTGCTCACCCGTGAGGAGCAGGTGCGCTGGTGCGACGGCGACGTGCTGGCGCGGTCGGTGGAACGGCTCGGCGCGATCGAACTGGCGGCGCGGCCGCTGTCCGCACCGGACCCGGCGGCAGTGCGCGCCGCGGTGCTGGCCGGGTTGCGCGCCGACGGCACCGGGCTGCTGGGCTGGAGCCGGGCCGCCCGCTCCGCGCGGACCCGGATGGCCTTCCTGCACCGTGAGGTGGGCGAGCCGTGGCCGGACGTGGCGGAGGAGGCGCTGCTGGAGTGCGCGGAGGAGTGGCTCGGCCCGGAACTGGCCGCCGCCCGCTGCCGGGCCGACCTGGAACGGGTGGACGCCGGCGCGGCGCTGGCCCGCCTGCTGCCGTGGGGCGGCGGTGAGGCGGCCCGGTTCGGGCTGCTGGCGCCGGAGCGGGTGGAGGTGCCGAGCGGGTCGCTGGTCCGGGTGGACTACGACGGGCCGCAGCCGGTGCTGGCGGTCAAGCTGCAGGAGCTGTTCGGGCTGCGCGCGGCGCCGCGGATCGCCGGCGGGCGGGTGCCGTTGCTGGTGCACCTGCTCTCGCCGGCCGGCCGGCCCGCGGCGGTCACCGCCGACCTGGAGTCGTTCTGGCGGGACGGCTACCGCGCGGTCCGCGCCGAACTGCGCGGCCGTTACCCGCGGCACCCGTGGCCCGAGGACCCGCTGACCGCACGCCCCACCCGGGGGGTCAAGGGCGGGCGCTGACCGGGCCCGGGCCGCCGGGCGGGGTACCGGGCCGGCCCGCACGGGGCCGGCTACGGCGCCGGCGCCACCGAGTCGCTCGGCGTGGGCGACGGCGGGCACGAACCGCTCGGCCCGGTGGACGGCGGATCCGTCGGCGCCACCGAGGCCGACGCGGACGAGGTGGCGCTGGCGGACGGGCCGGCCGACCCGCTCGGCGCCGCGGTGGGCGAGGCCGAGGCGGTGGGCGACGGCGACGTGGTCGGGCACCCCGTGGGCGGGCCACTGGGGGTCGTGCTGGGCGAGGTGCTCGGCGACGCCGAGGCGGTGGGCGACGGCGACGTGGTCGGGCACCCCGTGGGCGAACCGCTGGACGACGGGCTCGGCGAGGAACTGACCGGCCCCACCGAACCGCTGGCCGAGACGGTCGGCGTCGGGCTGTGACCGGGCGACTTCGACGGGCTCGGGCTCGGCGACACGCTCGGCCCGGGCGAGCCGGAGCGGCCCGGCGAGGGCGCGGCGATCCCCACGCCGGAAGCGCTGTCCGGCACCTCGTGGACGCCCTTGAGGAAGTAGGTGTACCAGGACTCCACGGTGCGCACGTACGCGTCGGAGTGGTTGTAGCCCAGGATCGCGCGCCGCATGTTCGCCGGCACCGACAGGTCGCCGCCCGCCGCGCACAGGTAGTCGCCGGCCGCCAGGGCCGCGTCGAAGACGTTGTCGGGATCCTTGACGCCGTCCCCGTTGCCGTCCGCGCCCCAGGTGGCCCAGGTGGAGGGGATGAACTGCATCGGGCCGACCGCCCTGTCGTGCACCGGGTCGCCGTCCCACCGGCCGTCGTCGGTGTCCGGGATGTCCGCGAACCGCCCGCCGGCCAGCACCGGGCCCAGGATGCGGTGCAGCGTGGTGCCGGCCAGGTCCACGTCGCCTCCCTCGGCCTGCCCGGACTCCACCTGGCCGATCGCGGCGAGCAGTTGCCACGGCAGGTGGCAGCCCGGCCGGGTGCGCGCCAGCGTCGCCTCCGCCCGCCGGTAGGCGGCCAGCACGATCGCCGGGATGCCCGCGCCGCCGGTCGGGGCCGCCTGGGAACCGGACGAGCCCGACGTGCCGGGGGACGGGGAGGCGCTGCCGGACGGGGAGGAGCCGAGCGGCGGCAACCGGGTGATGTAGGGGGAACCGCCGTCGATGCCGGGGCCGGGCGGCACTGGGCGCGCCGCGCCCGAGGCGAGTCCGGGAGCCTGTGAGGCGGTGAGCGCCGCCATCGCCGCCGCGGCGACCGCGGTGCCCGCGGCCCCCTTGCGTATCCGTCGGCCGAACCGCGATGCCATGCGCCGATTCCCTCCCGTGCCAAGCCCGTTGGGGCGGTTGCGTGCACTGCGTGTCGCGCGCCGTACCGCGCGTCGCCGCCCGGCACGCAACGGACCATACGTCAACTCCCGCACCGGATCCACCGTCTGTCACGCTCGGGGCACTACCACCGGTCCGCCCCGAACGCCTCGACCGCGCCACCCCCGGCCCCCGCCGCCGGCCCGCGGCGGCGGGCCCACCGGCCCGAACGGCGGATGACACGGTGTCAGCCCGCACGCAAGCGGGAAGGAGCGGCGGGACGGCCCGGCCGGACCCGCCCCGGGACCCCGCCGCGCCACCCGCCCGGCACCGGACGCGAGGAGGTGCGTGTGCCGTTCACGCTCAGCCACGCCGCCGCGGCACTGCCCGCGCTGCGCACCGGCCCGGACGGCGTGCCGCGCGGCCGCGGACCGCTCAGCGCGGCCGGGCTCGTCGCCGGATCACTCGCCCCCGACGCGCCCTTCTTCGCCGCCACCGTGCTGCCGGCCGCCCACCGGCTCGGCACGGCCGCGCACCGGCCGGCCGGGGTGCTGCTGCTCGACCCACTGCTGGCCGCCGCACTGGCCGCCGGCTGGTCGGCGGTACGCGCACCGCTCGCCGCCCTGCTGCCCGACCCGGCACGCGGCCCGGCCGCCCGGCTGCTGGGCGTCGGAACACCGCACCGCGCCGCCCCCTGGTGGTTCGCCGCGTCCGCGCTGGCCGGCGCCGCCGGACACGTCGGGTGGGACGCCTTCACCCATGCCGGCCGCTGGGGCGTGCGCCGACTGCCCGTGCTGGACCGGCCCGCCGCCGGCGTACCGCTGCACCACTGGGCGCAGTACGCCTCCTCGGTGGCCGGCCTCGCCGCGCTCGGCGGCGCGGCCCGCACCGCGCTGCGCCGGGCACCGCACCCGCCGGCACCGGCCGGAGTGCCCCGGCTGGGCCCGGCCGGGCGCACCGCCGGACGGCTCACCCTGACCGCCGCCACCGCGGCCGGCGCGCTGCTGCGGCTGCGCCGCGACCGGCCGCGCGGTCCCTCGCAGGCCATCGCCTCAGCCGCCTTCGGCGCCGGCGCCGGATCCGCAGCCGGCGCCGCGGCCGTCACCCTCGCGATCCGCGCCCGGCCCGGCCACCGGCTCTGACCGGCCGCCCCGGCGCGCCCACGACGCCCTCAGTGCGCGGCCGACTCCCAGTCCCGCCCCACGCCCACCGACACGTCCAGCGGCGCCAGCAGCGGATACGCCTGTGACATCTCGCGGCGCACCACCTCCTCGACCTCCGCCCGCTCGCCCGGCGCGACCTCCAGCACGATCTCGTCGTGCACCTGGAGCAGCGTGCGCGAACGCAGCCGCGCCGCCGACAGCGCCGCGTCCACCCGCAGCATCGCGATCTTCACGATGTCCGCCGCCGTACCCTGGATCGGCGCGTTCAACGCCATCCGCTCGGCCATCTCGCGCCGCTGCCGCTGGTCGCTGTTGAGGTCCGGCAGATACCGCCGCCGTCCCAGCAGCGTCTCGGTGTACCCGGTCACCCGCGCCTCGTCCACCACCCGGCGCAGGTAGTCCCGCACCCCGCCGAACCGCTCGAAGTAGCCGTCCATCAGCGCGCGCGCCTCGTCGGCCCCGATCCCCAGCTGCTGCGAGAGCCCGAACGCCGACAACCCGTACGCCAACCCGTACGACATCGCCTTGATCTTGCGGCGCATCTCGGCGTCCACCCGGTCCTTGGACACCTGGAAGACCTGCGAGCCGACCGTCGTGTGCAGGTCCTCACCCGAGGTGAACGCCGCGATCAGCCCCTCGTCCCGCGACAGGTGGGCCATCACCCGCAGCTCGATCTGGCTGTAGTCCGCCGTCAGCAGCGACTCGTAGCCCTCGCCCACCACGAAACCCCGCCGGATCGCCCGTCCCTCGTCGGTGCGCACCGGGATGTTCTGCAGGTTCGGGTCCGTCGACGACAGCCGGCCGGTGGCCGCCACCGTCTGGTTGAACGTGGTGTGGATCCGCCCGTCCGGCGCGATCGTCTTGACCAGGCCCTCCACCGTGGAGCGCAGCCGCGCCTGCTCACGGTGGCGCAACATGATCACCGGCAGCTCGTGCTCGGTCTGCCCGGCCAGCCACGCCAACGCGTCGGCGTCCGTGGTGTACCCCGTCTTCGTCTTCTTCGTCTTCGGCAGCCCCAGCTCCCCGAAGAACACCTCCTGCAACTGCTTGGGCGAACCCAGGTTGAACTCGTGCCCCACCGCACGGTGCGCCTCCGCCACCGCCTCCCGCACCGCCGCCGCGAACCGCTGCTCCATCCGCTCCAGCCAGCCCCGGTCGGCGGCGATGCCGTGCCGCTCCATCCGGGCCAGCAGCTCCGACACCGGCAGCTCCACCTCCCGCAGCAACTCCGCCGCGCCGTCCCGCTCCAGCCGCTCGCCGAACGCCTCGCCCAGGTCCAGCACCGCCCGGGCCTTCGCCATCAACCGGTCCGCCTCGGCCCCCTCCTCCACGCCGAACGCCAACTGGCCGTCCTCGTTCGCGCCCTCCTCCAGCTCCCGGCCCAGGTACTCCACCGTCAACGCGTCCAGCGCGAACGACCGGCGGCCCGGCTTGACCAGATACGCCGCCAGCGCGGTGTCCATCACCACGCCCGCCACCCGCCAGCCGTGCTCGGCGAACACCCGCATCGCGCTCTTCGCGTCGTGCATCACCTTCGGCCGGCCCTCGTCCGCCAGCCACGCCGCGAACGCCTTGTCGTCCTCGGCCGCCAGGTGCGCCGGATCGAACCAGGCCGCCGGCCCGTCCGCCGCGGCCAGCGCGACCTCGCTCACCGCACCGGACCCCAGCGCCCACGCGTCCACCGTGGCCACCCCCAGCCGCCCGCCGCCGTGCCGCTCCAGCCACCCCGCCAGTTCCCCGGCCGCCAGCACCGCGCCGTCGATCCGCACGCCCGCCTCCGCCGGGCCCGCCACCGCACGCCGCGCGCCCGGGTCGGCCGCGTACAGCCGCTCGCGGAAGTTCGGGTGCCGGAACTCCAGCGCGTCCAGCACCACGTCCAGCGCGGCCCGGTCGTACGGCTCCCGCGCCAGCCCCTCCGGGCCGGTGTCCAGCGGCACGTCCCGCACCATCTCGGTCAGCCGCCGGTTCAGCTTCACCGCGTCCAGGTGGTCCCGCAGGCTCTGCCCCACCTTCCCCCTGACCTCGTCGACCCGCTCCACCAACTCGGCGAACGAGCCGAACTGCGTGATCCACTTCGCCGCCGTCTTCTCCCCCACCCCCGGGATGCCCGGCAGGTTGTCCGACGGGTCGCCGCGCAGCGCCGCGAAATCCGGGTACTGGCGCGGCGTGAGCCCGTAGCGCTCCTCCACCTTCGCCGGGGTGTAGCGGGTCAGCTCCGAGACGCCCTTGGTCGGATAGAGCACCGTGACCCGCTCGCTGACCAGTTGGAACGCGTCCCGGTCACCGGTGACGATCAGCACCTCGAATCCCGCCGCCTCGGCCTGCCCGGCCAGCGTGGCGATCACGTCGTCCGCCTCGAAGCCCTCCACCGCGAACCGCCGCACCCGCAACGCGTCCAGCAGCTCCCCGATCAGCTCCACCTGGCTGCGGAACTCGTCCGGCGTCGCCGACCGCGTCGCCTTGTACTCCGGGTACTCCTCGAACCGCCAGGTGCGGCGCGAGACGTCGAACGCCACCGCCAGATGGGTCGGCCCCTCGTCACGCAACGTGTTCGCCAGCATGGAGGTGAACCCGTAGATCGCGTTGGTGGTCTGCCCCGTGCTGGTGCTGAAGTTCTCCGCCGGCAACGCGTAGAACGCCCGGTAGGCCAGGGAGTGCCCGTCCAGCAGGAGCAGGCGCGGCCGGCCGGCGTCCCGGCCCGCCCCGCCCGCCGGGGACGTCGCGTTCGCTGTCTTCGATGCATTGGCTGCCACGTCACCGATCCTCCCACGGACCACCGACACCCCCGCCGCCCCGCACCGGCCCGCCCACCCGGCCGCGGTGCGTGGGAGGATCGGCGGGTAAGCGGGCACAAAGGGAGAACGCGCGCAGCGAACGACGGGAAGCGACGGGAAGAGGGACCCCATGGCCAGCAAGCCCCCTGTGAACGACCCGGTCCAGGACGCACCCGAGGTCACCGCACCCCGGCACGCGGCCGCCGGCGTGCCCGCCATCGCCCACAGCCTGCGCACCGCCCGCCGTCAGATGGGCGTGCGGCGCACCGCCCTGACCCTCCTCAAGGTCAACCAGGAGGACGGCTTCGACTGCCCCGGCTGCGCCTGGCCCGAACCCGAGCGGCGGCACGTCGCCGAGTTCTGCGAGAACGGCGCCAAGGCCGTCGCCGAAGAAGCCACCCTGCGCCGCGTCACCCCCTGCTTCTTCGCCCGCCACCCGGTCACCGACCTGGCCCGGCGCAGCGGCTACTGGCTCGGCCAGCAGGGACGCCTCACCCGGCCCATGTACCTGCCGGAAGGCGCCGACCACTACCAGCCCGTGCCCTGGGAACGCGCCTTCGCCATCGTCGCCGACGAACTGCGCGCCCTCGACACCCCCGACGAGGCCGTCTTCTACACCTCGGGACGCACCAGCAACGAGGCCGCCTTCCTCTACCAGCTGTTCGCCCGCGAGTTCGGCACCAACAACCTGCCCGACTGCTCCAACATGTGCCACGAGTCGTCCGGCTCCGCCCTCACCGAAACCCTCGGCGTCGGCAAGGGCAGCGTCCTGCTCGACGACCTGTACCGCGCCGACCTGATCATCGTCGCCGGCCAGAACCCCGGCACCAACCACCCCCGCATGCTCTCCGCCCTGGAGGAGGCCAAGCGCAACGGCGCCACCCTGGTCAGCGTCAACCCGCTGCCCGAAGCCGGACTCGAACGGTTCAAGAACCCGCAGACCGCCAAGGGACTCGCCGCCGGCGGCACCCGGCTCACCGACCAGTTCCTGCAGATCCGGCTCGGCGGCGACCAGGCCCTCTTCCGCGCCCTGAACCGGCTCCTGCTCGAAGCCGAGGACCGCGCCCCCGGCACCGTCCTCGACCGCGACTTCATCGACCGGCACACCCACGGCTTCCAGCGGTTCGCCGACACCGCCCGCGGCGCCGACTGGGACGAGACGCTGCGCGCCACCGGACTGCCCCGCGAACACGTCGAGGAACTCCTCGGCCGCGTCCTGCGCTCCCGCAGCGTCGTCGTCTGCTGGGCCATGGGCCTCACCCAGCACAAGCACGCCGTGCCCACCATCCGCGAGGTCGTCAACTTCCTCCTGCTGCGCGGCAACGTCGGCCGCCCCGGCGCCGGGGTCTGCCCGGTCCGAGGCCACAGCAACGTCCAGGGCGACCGCACCATGGGCATCTTCGAACGCCCCGCGGCCGCCTTCCTCGACGCGTTGCGCGACGAGTTCGGCTTCGAACCGCCCCGCGCGCACGGCCTCGACGTCGTCGCCGCCATCCGCGCCCTGCGCGACGGCGACGCCAAGGTCTTCTTCGCCATGGGCGGCAACTTCGTCTCCGCCTCCCCCGACACCGACGTCACCGAGGCCGCCATGCGCCGCGCCCGACTCACCGTCCACGTGTCCACCAAGCTCAACCGCTCCCACGTGGTCACCGGCGCCCGCGCCCTCATCCTGCCCACCCTCGGCCGCACCGAGAAGGACGTGCGGGCCGGCACCGCGCAGTTCGTCACCGTCGAGGACTCCATGGGCATGGTGCACGCCTCCCGCGGCCGGCTGGACCCGGCCGACCCCGGCCTGCTCTCCGAACCCGCCATCGTATGCCGGCTCGCCCGGGCCGTCCTCGGCCCCGACAGCGTCGTGCCCTGGGAGGAGTTCGCCGACGACTACGACCGGGTCCGCGACGCCGTCTCCCGCGTCGTGCCCGGCTTCGACGACTTCAACGCCAAGGTCCGCGCACCCGGCGGTTTCGCCCTCCCGCACGCACCCCGCGACAGCCGCAGCTTCCCCACCGCCACCGGCAAGGCCAACTTCACCGCCGCGCCCGTCGAGTACCCCGCCGTGCCCGAAGGCCGCCTGCTGTTGCAGACCCTGCGCTCCCACGACCAGTACAACACCACGATCTACGGACTCGACGACCGCTACCGCGGCATCCGCGACGGCCGCCGCGTCGTCCTGCTCCACCCCGACGACGCCACCGCCCACGGCTTCCCCGACGGCTCCTACGCCGACCTGGTCGGCGAGTGGACCGACGGCACCGAACGGCGCGCCCCCGGCTTCCGCGTCGTGCACTACCCCACCGCACGCGGCTGCGCCGCCGCCTACTACCCGGAGACCAACGTCCTGGTCCCGCTCGACCACACCGCTGACACCAGCAACACGCCCGCCTCGAAGTCCGTGGTCATCCGCCTCGAACCGGCCCAGGACGGCCCTCCGCACGTGACGAACGACACCCGCTGACCTCGGCCGGGGCACCACCGACTCCTGATAGGACATTGCCAGTTCCGGCCGCACCCGGCCGGGACGCGGCGCCGCACGCACCGCGCGCCGGGACACCAGGATCGGAGCACCACCGCCATGGGCGAGCAGGCCGCAGCGCAGTTCCCGCCGGAGGTCGTCGAGGAGTACGCGGGACTCGGCATCGACCTGCCCGCGCTCTTCTCGGCCGGGCACCTCGGCGCCCGGATGGGCCTGCGGGTCCTGGAGGCGTCCGCCGACCGCGTCGTCGGCACCCTGCCGGTCGAGGGCAACACCCAGCCCTACGGCCTGCTGCACGGCGGCGCCTCCGCGGTGCTCGCCGAGACCCTCGGCTCGGTCGGCGCCATGCTGCACGGCGGCCCGCACAAGATCGCCGTCGGCGTGGACCTCAACTGCACCCACCATCGCGCCCTACGCTCCGGCGTGGTCACCGGCGTCGCCACCCCGGTGCACCGCGGCCGCTCCAGCGCCACCTACGAGATCGCCATCCGCGACGAACAGGACCGCCGGGTCTGCTCCGCCCGCCTCACCTGCATGCTGCGTCCGGCCGCCCCGCCGAACGGCAACCCGCCCGCCTGACGCCCGCCGCCGGCCACCCGGTCCGGCGCCCGGTCCACGACCGGGTGCGGACGCCTGCGGCCCGGCCGCGCGGGTCCGGGGGGCGGGGGCCGCGCGGGCCGGGGCGGGGCGGCGGCTCCGGGGGCGCGCGTCAGTCCGAGCCGCCGTCGCCGACCTCGTCGATGACCGCCTGGGCGACCTGCTGCATCGACATCCGGCGGTCCATCGACGTCTTCTGGATCCAGCGGAAGGCGGCCGGCTCGGTCAGCCCGTACTTCGTCTGCAGCGCGCTCTTCGCCCGGTCGACCAGCTTGCGCGTCTCCAGACGCAGCGACAGGTCGGCGATCTCCGCCTCCAGGGCGCGCAGTTCGGTGAACCGCGAGACCGCCATCTCGATCGCCGGGACCAGGTCGCTCTTGCTGAACGGCTTGACCAGATAGGCCATCGCGCCGGCCTCGCGGGCCCGGTCGACCAGCTCGCGCTGCGAGAACGCGGTGAGCATCAGCACCGGCGCGATCCGCTGCCGGGCGATCCGCTCGGCGGCCGAGATCCCGTCCAGCACGGGCATCTTGACGTCCAGGATCACCAGGTCGGGCCGGTGCTCCTCGGCGAGTTCGACCGCGCGCATCCCGTCGCCCGCCTCGCCGACGACCTGGTAACCCTCCTCCTCCAGCATCTCCTTCAGGTCGAGCCGGATGAGTGCCTCGTCCTCCGCGATGACCACGCGCGTGGTGCGCGGCGGCACGTGCCCGCTGTCCGCGCCGACCGCCGCGGCCGACTGGTCCGCGGAGCTGTTCTCGTCAGGGGCGTCAGCGGCGTTCACCGGACTCCTCGTTTCGCGTCGGGGTGCTCCCCCGAGACTACCGAGGTCGGGTATGTTTGAGACACGCAGGGTTTCCGCTATCCTTCGATATGAAGCCAGCCCCGGTAGACCAACCGGCAGAGTCAATGCTCTCAAACAGCATTCAGTGTGGGTTCGAATCCCACCCGGGGCACTTTACCTTCGATTCCAAGATGACATCACCGATCTTGGTTTTCACCATTCAGGGTGACCGTTCTTGCGAACGACGCACCTGGCGACCCGACCCAGGCCAATGTCGGTCCCATGTACGACCTCGACACCCGCAGACGGGCGATGTCCCTGGTGCGCGGGGGCCACAGTCTCAGCGCGGTCAGCGCGCGCACCGGCGTCTCCCGTTCCACGCTGCGCTCCTGGCGGGACCGGCCGGAGCCTGCCGACCGCGACCCACGCTGCGCCCGCTGCGACCCGGGCGCCGTGCCTCCCCCGGTGCCCGACTACTCCTACCTGCTCGGCCTCTATCTCGGCGACGGCTGTCTCAGCCGCGCCCCACGCGGCGGCCATGTGCTGCGGGTCGCCTGCGCGGCGGTGTACCCGGGGCTGGTCGACGCATGTGAACGGGCCATCCGAGCCGTGCACCCGACCGGTTCGGTCTGCCGGGTACCCGCCCCGGGCTGCGTCCACGTCACCAGCTACTTCCGCCATTGGCCCTGTCTGTTCCCGCAGCACGGTCCCGGGCGCAAGCACGAACGGGCGATCGTGCTGGCCGGGTGGCAGGAGGAGATCGTGGCGCGGTGTCCGTGGGAGTTCGTGCGCGGGCTGCTGCACTCCGACGGCTGCCGGCTGACGAACCGGACCGGGCGGGTGGTGGGCGGCGAGCGCCGGGCGTACGCGTACCCGCGGTACTTCTTCACCAACCGGTCGGCGGACATCCGGGCGTTGTTCACCGGCACGCTGGACCGGCTCGGGGTGGCGTGGCGGCAGGCGAACGACTGGAACGTGTCGGTCGCCCGCCGTGACGCGGTGGCGCTGCTGGACCGGCATGTCGGCCCCAAGGGCTGACACGCCGGCCCGTCGCCCCGGTCAGTGCAGGTCGTCGGCGCCGATGTGGTGGACGCGCACCATGTTGGTGCTGCCGGGCACGCCGGGCGGTGAACCGGCGGTGATGACCACGGTGTCGCCTCGCCGGCAGTGGCCGAGGCGCAGCAGGTGCTCGTCGACCTGGGTGACGAGTTCGTCGGTGGTGCGCACCACCGGGCCGAGGTGCGCCTCGACGCCCCAGCTGAGGTTGAGCTGGGCGCGGGTGGCGGGGTCGGGGGTGAAGGCGAGGACCGGGATCGGGGAGCGGTAGCGGGACAGCCGGCGGGCGGTGTCCCCGCTCTGGGTGAAGGCGACCAGCAGTTTCGCGCCGAGGAAGTCGCCCATCTCGGCGGCCACCCGGGCCACCGCGCCGCCCTGGGTGCGCGGTTCGGCGCCTTCGGTGAGCGGCGGCAGCCCGTCGGCGAGCATGTCCTGTTCGGCGGCGCACACGATGCGGCTCATGGTGCGCACGGTGCCGACCGGGTGTTTGCCGACGCTGGTCTCGCCGGAGAGCATGACGGCGTCGGCCCCGTCCATCACGGCGTTGGCGACGTCGGACGCCTCGGCGCGGGTGGGCCGGGAGGCGTCGATCATGGAGTCGAGCATCTGGGTGGCCACGATGACCGGCTTGGCGTTGCGTTTGGCGAGGGCGACGGCGCGTTTCTGGACCAGGGGGACGGTCTCCAGGGGCATTTCGACACCGAGGTCGCCGCGGGCGACCATGATGCCGTCGAAGGCGGCGACGATCTCGTCGAGGTGGTCGACGGCCTGCGGTTTCTCTATCTTGGCGATGACCGGCAGCCGGCGGTCCTCCTCGTCCATCACCCGGAGCACGTCGTCGAGGTCGTGGGCGCCGCGCACGAAGGAGAGCGCGATCATGTCGGCGCCGGTCCGCAGCGCCCAGCGCAGGTCCTCGATGTCCTTGGCGGACAGGGCGGGGACGCTGACCGCGACGCCGGGCAGGTTGAGGCCCTTGTGGTCGGAGACCAGTCCGCCCTCGACGACCAGGGTGCGTACCCGGGGGCCGTCCACGCCGGTGACCTCCAGGGTCACCCGGCCGTCGTCGACCAGGATGCGCTCGCCGCGGCTGACGTCGGCGGCGAGTTCGGGGTAGGTGGTGCCGCAGCGGGTGTGGTCGCCCTCGACGTCCTCGACGGTGATGGTGAACTCGTCTCCGCGTTCAAGGAGTACAGGGCCTTCGACGAACCGTCCGAGCCGGATCTTCGGACCTTGAAGGTCCACCAGCACGCCGACGCTGCGCCCGGCTTCGTCGGCGGCCTTGCGGACGTGGTGGTAACGGTCCTCGTGTTCGGAGTGGCCGCCGTGGCTGAGGTTGAGGCGGGCCACGTCCATGCCCGCGCCCACCAGCGCCTTGATCTGTTCGTAGGAGTCGGTCGCTGGGCCCAGTGTGCAGACGATTTTCGCTCGGCGCATACGCTCGACCATACGACCTACCGGGCGGTAGGGAGCCGGGTCCTCGACCGGACCGGCCGGTCGGCCGTCAAGAGTTGTCGGGCGCCGGCCGGCGGGAGGGCCGGGTGCCCCGGGGGCCGGCGGCACCGGCCCCCGCCGCCGGCCGGCCGCCTCATCCCAGGTCGGGCGGGGTCATGGTGAAGTAGGCGGCCACCTGGGCGTGCACGGTCTGGCGTTCGGGTTCCAGGTCGATGACGGGTTCGCTCTCCGGCGCGCCGCCGCCGGGGCCGGCGGTGCGGTAGGCGATGCGGTTGGGCTGGTGCGAGCGGATGCCGTCCATGCCCTCGTCGGAGAGTTCCAGCAGGGCGACGACGCGGGAGCCGAGGGCGTCGGCGTACTCCCCGGCGCGCTGGACGGCGTCGCGGACCGCCTGGGTGCGGGCGGTGCGGTAGGCGGCGGAGTCGGGGCGCAGACTCCAGCGGGGTCCGTCGACCCGGGTAAGGTCGACGGTGGACAGCCGGGTGGTGAGGTCGCCCAGTGCGGTGAAGTCGTTGAGGGTGGCCTGGAGGTGGACCCGGCCGTGGTAGGTGCGGACGCGTTCGCCGCGGCCCTTTCCGAGTTCCGGGGTGATGACCAGGGCGCTGGTGTCGAGCCGTTCGACCGCGTCCCGATAGCCCTTGACCAGGTCGAGGACGGCGGTGTTGCGGCGGGCCAGGTCGTCGAGGGCGGCGCGCCGGTCGGTGGCGCGCGCGGTGACGGTGATGCCGATGCGGGCGAGTTCGGGTTCGACGTCGAGGACGGCCTCGCCGCGTACGGCGAGGCGCGGGACGTCGGGGGTACCGAACGGTTCGGCCGGGTGGGCGCTGTGGGTGGCGGTCATGAGCCCACTGTGGCAGCCGGGTTGGCGCCGAGGCGATGGTCGTGCGGGGTGGGTGCGGAGTCGGCGGGCGGGGCGGGGGCGGGCACGGTGCGTGCGGGGCGGGGGCGGTCGGGGGCGAGGCCGAAGGTGGTGAAGGAGGTGCGGTGCGGCAGCGGGTAGGCGTCGTGGCCGAGCAGGGAGTTGAGGATGACGGCGGAGCGCCAGGCGCCGAGCCCGAGGTCGGGGGTGCCGACGCCGTGGGTGTGGTGTTCGGCGTTCTGCACGTACAGGCCGCCGGTGACCGCGGGGTCGAGGACGAGGCGGTGGTGGGCGTCGACGCGGGGCCGGTCGGAGGCGTCGCGTCGCAGATAGGGGTCGAGCGGGGCGAGGAGGGGTTCGAGGGAGCGGGCGCGGTAGCCGGTGGCGAGGACGACGGCGTTGGTGCGCAGGGTGCGGCGGGTGCCCTGCTGGGCGTGTTCGAGGTGGAGTTCGATGCCGTCGGTGCCCATCCGTCCGGCGGTGCGCAGGGTGGTGCCGGGGCTGATGGTGATGTCGGGCCAGTGCGGGTGGTCGCCGTCGGGGGTGAGGGTGCGCCGGTAGAGCTCGTCGTGGATGGCGCTGATGGTCTCGTGGTCGATGGCCTTGTGCAGTTGCCACTGGTTGGGCAGCAGGCGGTCGCGGACGTCCTCGGGGAGGCGGTGGAAGTAGCGGGTGTAGTCGGGGGTGAAGTGCTCGAGGCCGAGTTTGCTGTATTCCATCGGGGCGATCGCCTCGGTGCGGGCGATCCAGGCGAGTCCTTCGCGGCCGGCCGGGCGGCCGCGCAGCAGGTCGAGGAAGACCTCGGCTCCGGACTGGCCGGCTCCGACGACGGTGACGTGGTCGGCGGCGAGGAAGCGCTCGCGGTGGGTGAGGTAGTCGGCGGAGTGGTGGACGGTGGCGGCGGGGGCGTCGACGAGGGGGCGCAGCGGGCCGGGTACGTGGGGGGCGGTGCCGATGCCGACGGCGACGTTGCGGGTGTGGGCGCGGCCGGTGCCGGCGACGGTGCCGTCCGGGGTGGTGCGGGTGTAGTCGACGTCGAAGACCTGGTCGCGCTGGTTCCAGTGGACGGCGTCGACCTGGTGGCCGAAGTGGCAGGTGGGCAGGTGGGAGGCGACCCAGCGGCAGTAGGCGTCGTACTCGGCGCGGGGCAGGTGGAGGCGTTCGGCGAAGTAGAAGGGGAAGAGGCGCTCGCGGGTCTTGAGGTAGGCGAGGATCGACCAGGGGCTGGTGGGGTCGACGAGGGTGACGAGGTCGGCGAGGAAGGGGACCTGGAGGGTGGTGCCGGGGATGAGCAGGCCGGGGTGCCAGTGGAAGGCGGGGCGCCGGTCGTGGAAGGCGGTGCGCAGGGTGGTGAGGGGGGCGGCGAGGGCGGCGAGGCTGAGGTTGAACGGGCCGATGCCGACGCCGAGCAGGTCGAGGGGGGCGTCGGGCCGGGTGCCGGGGGCGCGGTCGGCCGGGGTGTGGTCGCCGGGGTGTGCGGGGCGGTTCGCGGGGGCGGGGGTGGCGGCCGTCATGACGTGGGGGGTCCTTCCGGGGTGGCGCGGGTGGCTCGGGCGGCACGGACGACGTGGTCGAGGAGGGCGTCGAGGGCGGTGTCGGGGGTGTGCGGGTTGAGGAGGGTCGTCTTGAGCCACAGCCGGCCGTCGGCGCGGGAGCGGCCGAGGACGGCGGTGCCGCGGTCCATGAGGGTGCGGCGGACTGCGGCGACGTGTGCGTCGTCGGCGCCGTGCGGGCGGAAGAGCACGGTGCTGATGGTGGGTCTGGCGTGCAGGGTGAGCACCGGGTGCCGGTGCACCCGGTCGGCGAGGCGCTGGGCCTGGTCGCAGACCTGGTCGGTGAGGCGGCCGAGGCCGCGGCTGCCGAGGGCGCGCAGGGTGACGGCGATCTTGACGATGTCGGGGCGCCGGGTGGTGCGCAGGGAGCGGCCGAGCAGGTCGGGCAGGCCGGCTTCGGTGTCGTCGGTGGCGTTGAGGTAGTCGGCTTGGTGGGCGAGCGGGCGCAGCACGCTGCTGTCGGGGACGGCGAGCAGGCCGGCTGCGACCGGCTGCCAGCCGAGTTTGTGCAGGTCGAGGCTGACGGAGGTGGCGGACTGCAGGCCGTCGAGGAGGTGGCGGCGGCGGTCGCTGAACAGCAGGGGTCCGCCGTAGGCGGCGTCGATGTGGAGTTCGGCGTGGTGGGCGGCGGCGGCTTCGGCGAGGGCGGGCAGCGGGTCGACGGCGCCGCTCTCGGTGGTGCCGGCGGTGGCGACGAGGAGGGCGGGCGCGCCGCGCAGCGTGCCGAGGGCGGCGTGCGCGTCGACCGGGTCGAGGGTGCCGGCGGGGGTGGGGAGGGTGACCGGTTCGGGGAGGCCGAGCAGCCAGGCGGCGCGCGGGACGCTGTGGTGGGTGGACTGGCCGCAGACGATGTGGACGCCGGGTGCGCCGGCGGCGCGGGCGCGTTCCCGGGCGAGGAGCAGGGCGAGTTGGTTGGACTCGGTGCCGCCGGTGGTGACGGTGGCGTCGGGTTGCGGCAGGTCGGGGTAGACGAGGGCGGCGAGGGCGGCGACGGTGTCGGCTTCCAGGGTGGTGGCGGCGGGGGCCTGGTCCCAGGAGTCGAGGGAGGGGTTGAGGGCGCTGACGGCGAGGTCGGCGGCGACCGCGACGGCGAGCGGGGGGCAGTGCAGGTGGGCGGCGCAGTGGTGTTCGGCGGGGTCGGCGGAGCCTTCGGCGAGGGCGGTGAGCACGGTGCGCAGTGCTTCGGCGGGGCCGGTGCCGTCGGCCGGCAGGCCGGGCGGCACGGCGTCCCGCAGTCGGGCGGCCACCTGGTGGGGGCCGCCCGGCGGGATCGGGCCGCGGCGGGCGGCGGTGCCGTCGGCGAGGGCGGCGAGGGCGGTCTCCAGCAGGGGTCGCAGCCGGCGGGGTCCGCCGGGGCCGCCGGCGAGGTCGTCGGCGCGCGGCGGCCGGGGCCGGCCGGCGGCATCGGGGGGGTCGTCGTCGCGGGGCGTGGGCACGCCGCGGTCTCCTTCCGTTCCGGCTCGGCGGGCGGGGCGGCGGCGGGCGGGCCGCCGTCCCGCTGGGCACAACGAGCCGGACCGGGTGGGGGTATCGCCCGGTCGGCGCGGGTCACTCCCGGGGGTGGGCGGCCCGGATCCGGGCGGCGCGGCGCAGGTCGTCGAGGCGGTCGGCGACGCCGCGGCGGAAGCCGGCGGGCAGGTCGGGCGCGGCCAGGCATTCCTCGGCGGCGCGCAGGACGGGTGCGTCGGGGTGGTGGGTGGGGAAGCCGTACAGGGTGAGGGCGTGCGCGATGGCCGGGCCGCGGCGGGTGGCGGTGCGGGCCGCGGCGGCGAACCAGCGGGGGGCGTACCCGGCGAGCGCGTCGTGCTGCCCGGCCTGCCAGAAGCCGCCGGCGGTGGCGGCGAGCAGGTTGTTGGTGAGCGTGTCGCCGTCGAACATGGCGTGCCAGGCGGCGTCTTTGGCCTTCGGGTCGGGGAGTGCGGCGCGGCAGCGGGCGGCGGCCTCGTGTCCGGCGGAGCTGGGGTCGCGGCGGGTTTCGGCGTCGACGCGGTCGGGGCCGGCGGCGCCGAGGGCGCACAGGCGCAGCAGGGCGCGCCAGCGGGGTTCGGGGTCGGCGGGTCGGCCGGCGGGGAAGGCGTCGGCGGCCAGCCAGTGTTCGAGGGCACGGGTGCCGTCGCCGGGGGTGGCGCAGTCGGTGAGGGTGCGCAGGGCGGCGACCCGGATGCCGGGGTCGGCGGGGGTGCGCTCGATCAGGGCGCGGGCGACGTCTCCGAGCAGGGTGAGGGCCGGGTCGCGGTCGGCGGGGTGGAGGTAGGCGTCGGTGACGGTGCCGTGTGCGAAGTCCAGGACGGCGGCGACGATGGAGACGTCGGTTTCGGCGGGCAGGTGGCGCTGGACGAGGTCGAGGTGGGCGGCGGGGGCGAGGTCGCCGTCGCGGACCATGTCGCGGGCGGTGTTCCACAGGACGCCGCGGCTGAGCGGGTCCGGGACGGCGGACAGCGCGCCGGCGGCGGCGTGCCAGGAGTCGGGGTCCAGGCGGACCTTGGCGTAGGTCAGGTCCTGGTCGTTGGGCAGCAGGAGGGTGCCGGGCGGGGCGCTGACCGGGTGGGTCGGGGCGTCGGGCAGGCCGAACGGGACGGGTCGGCCTGCCCGCAGGGTGCCGGGCCGGGGGCCGGGGGTGAAGGGGGTGACGAGCAGCCGGTGCGGGCGGCTGCCGGCCCGGTCGACGGTGACGCGTCGGGTGCCGGTTCCGTTTCCGGGGGCGGTGTGCACGGTGAGGGTGTCGACGCCGGTGGTGCGCAGCCAGGTGTCGGCCCAGCCTCGGACGTCGCGGTCGGGGGCGGTGCGGGCCAGTGAGTCGGTGAAGTCGGCGAGGGTGGCGTTGCCGAACTTGTGGCGGGTGATGTGGTCGTTGACGCCGGTGAGGAAGGTGTCGGGGCCGAGCCAGGTGACGAGTTGCCGGATGGCGGAGGCGCCCTTGGCGTAGGAGATGCCGTCGAAGTCGCCGGCTGCGGCGCCGGCGTCGGCGGCTCCGGTGTCGGGGGCGACCGGGTGGGTGGAGGGGCGCTGGTCGGCGTCGTATCCCCAGCTCTTGCGGGCGACGGCGAAGGTGGTCCAGGGGTCGGCCGCCTGCCAGCCGTCGGTGGCGCCGGCGGTGATGTCGGCGAGGGTCTGGTAGCCCATGTACTCGGCGAACGACTCGTTGAGCCAGATGTCGTCCCACCAGCGCAGGGTGACCAGGTCGCCGAACCACATGTGGGCCATCTCGTGGGCGACGACCATGGCGCGGGTCTGGCGTTCGGTGTCGGTGACGGCGGAGCGGAAGACGAACTCGTCGCGGAAGACGACGAGTCCGGGGTTCTCCATGGCTCCGTGGTTGAACTCGGGGACGAATGCCTGGTCGTAGGAGTCGAAGGGGTAGGGCTCGTCGAAGAGTTCGGCGTAGCGGTCGAAGGCGCGGCGGGTGAGGTCGAGCAGTTCGGCGGCGTCGGTGTCGAGGTGGGCGGCGAGGGAGCGGCGGCAGTGCAGGCCGAAGGGCAGGCCGGCGTGGCGGGTGCGCACCGAGTGGTAGGGGCCGGCGGCGACGGCGAACAGGTAGCTGCTGAGCGGCGGGGTCGGGGCGAAGGTCCAGCGGTCGTGGGCGGGGCCGGCGTGGCGGGTGCCGGTGGCGTTGCCGAGCACGGTCCAGCCGTGCGGCGCGGTGACGCCGAGGTGGAGTTCGGCCTTGAGGTCGGGCTGGTCGAAGCAGGCGAAGACGCGCTGGGCGTCCTCCAGGAAGCCCTGGCTGTAGACGTAGGTCTCGCCGTCGGCGGGGTCGGTGAAGCGGTGTAGGCCCTCGCCGGTGCGGGAGTAGCGCATGTCGGTCTCGACGCGCAGTTCGTTGTCGGCGGCCAGGTCGGCCAGCGGGAGCACGTTGTCGTCGAGGAGGGCGGGGTCGAGGTCGCGGCCGTTGAGGGTGGCGCGGTGCAGGACGGCGGGTTTGAGCTGGACGAAGGTGGTGGCGCCGGGTCGGGTGGTGGAGAAGCGGATGGTGGTGGTGGATCCGAACGTCTCGTCGCCGCGGGTGAGATCGAGGTCGATCGTGTAGCGGTGGACGGTGAGCAGGCGGGCGCGGGTCTCGGCCTCGGCGCGGGTCAGGGACGGCATGCGGCCATGCTGCCCGGTCGACCCGGCCCGCGGCCACCCAGTTCCGGGCCGGGGCGGCGGGCCGGGGCGGGTCGGGGGCGCGGCACCCGTTCCGGGCCGGGTGGGTTCCCGCGCGGCGGCGTGGCGGAACGCGGGCGGGCGGTGTTTCGTTGTGTGCGCGGGGCGGTGTGGCGTCCCGGCGGTGGCACGGCGGGAGGTGGTCGCAGGTGGTCGGCACTGCTGGCGGGGGTGGCGGGGGTGGGGAGATCGTACGGGGTTTCCCGCACCTGGCCACGGTGCGCGCTTCCTTGACCGCGCTGTACCGGCGCATGTCGCCCGACACCGTGCACCGGTTCGCGGCGAGCGTGCGGCCCGAGCAGGTGGCGGTGGGGCGGCGGGAGGACGCGGTGGAGGCCGCGCAGCACGTGGCGCGGGTGATGGTGGACCACATGCGGCTGCCGTCGGCGCGGGTGATCGTGACGTTCCGCGACATGGTGCACGCCGGGAGCGTGGAGCTGACGGCGGGGCCGGAGTACTTCGTGGAGCTCAACACCCGGTTCCGGCGGGATCCGCGGGACGTCGGGGCCTGCCTGGCGCACGAGGTGGCGCACGTCTACCTGCACCGGTTGGGCCTGGAGTGCGCGGGCACCCGGGACAACGAGATCCTCACCGACACGGCGGCGGCGTACCTGGGCACCGGCTGGCCGCTGCTGGACGCGTTCCGGGAGGAGAGCGTGATCCGCGGCGGCCGGCGGCTGGTGCGGTCGGCGTCGAAGCTGGGATACCTGACGCCGGAGGAGTTCGGCTACGTGCTGGCGAAGCGGGCGGCGGCCTTCGACGACGACGTGGAGCCGTGGCTGTCCAGCGTGCGGGCCCGGGAGGCCTACCGGGAGGGGCTGCGGCTGGCGGAGCGGGACGTGCGGCGGGCGCCGCTGGCGGCGGCGGGTTGGGGTACGGCGCGCCGGTACGCGGTGGCGCGCCGGCTGGCGCGGGCGGCGGCGGAGGGCGCGCGGGTGGCCGGGCCGGACGGGTGCGAGTTCGACCGGCGCGGGGCCCGGGTGTCGTTCGCGTGTCCGACGTGCTTCCAGCGGTTGCGGGTGCCGGTGCGCGGGCGGTTCGCGGCGCGCTGCGGGGTGTGCGGTGCGCGGTGGGAGTGCGATACGTGAGGGCCCGCCCGGCTCCGGCCGGGGCGCGGCGCGGCGGGCCGTGCGGCGCCCGCCCCCGGTCGGGTGGGGGCGGGCGCCGTCCCGCTTCCGTACCTCGTCGTACGGCCGTCGTGGGACCGGTCGCCGCCGGGCCGGGTCAGACGGCGAGGGCGCGGTCGGTGGGGCGGATCGGCGCGGGCAGGCCGCTCGCGCCGGTCAGGTGGCGGTCGACGGCGCGGGCGGCACTGCGGCCCTCGGCGATGGCCCACACGATGAGCGACTGGCCGCGGCCGGCGTCGCCGGCCACGAAGACGCCGGGCACGTTGGTGGCGAAGTGCTCGTCGCGGGCGACGTTGCCGCGCTCGTCGAGGGCCAGGCCGAGTTGGGCGATCAGGCCGTTGTCCTGGTCGGTGCCGGTGAAGCCCATGGCGAGGGTGACGAGTTCGGCGGGGATGTCGCGTTCGGTGCCCGGTGTGGGGACGAGGCGGCCGTCGGTGAACTCCACCTCGACCAGGCGCAGCGACCGCACCTCGCCGTTCTCGTCGCCCTCGAACCGCACGGTGCTGACGGCGTAGACGCGTTCGCCGCCCTCCTCGTGCGCGGAGGTGACCTTGTAGGTCATCGGGTAGGTGGGCCAGGGCTGGTGCGCGGGGCGTTCGTCGGCCGGGCGCGGCATGATCTCCAGTTGGGTGACCGACCGGGCGCCCTGGCGGTGTGCGGTGCCGACGCAGTCCGCGCCGGTGTCGCCGCCGCCGATGACCACGACGTGCTTGCCGTGCGCGGTGATCGGGGAGGTGACGTAGTCGCCTTCCTGGACCTTGTTGGACAGCGGCAGGTATTCCATGGCCTGGTGGATGCCGCGCAGTTCGCGGCCGGGGACCGGCAGGTCGCGGGCGGTGGTGGCGCCGGCCGCGACGACCACGGCGTCGTAGCGCCTGCGCAGCGCGGCGGCGTCCAGGTCCCGGCCGATCTCCACGCCGGTGCGGAACTTGGTGCCCTCGGCGCGCATCTGCTCGATGCGCCGGTTGATGTGCCGTTTCTCCATCTTGAACTCGGGGATGCCGTAGCGCAGCAGTCCGCCGATGCGGTCGGCGCGTTCGAAGACCGCGACGGTGTGGCCGGCCCGGGTCAGCTGTTGGGCGGCGGCGAGTCCGGAGGGGCCGGAGCCGATGACGGCGACGGTCTTCCCGGAGAGCCGGTCCGGCGGCTGGGGGGTGACGGTGCCGCTGTCCCATGCCTTGTCGACGATGGTGACCTCGACGTTCTTGATGGTGACGGCGGGCTGGTTGATGCCGAGCACGCAGGCGGCCTCGCAGGGTGCCGGGCACAGCCGGCCGGTGAACTCGGGGAAGTTGTTGGTGGCGTGCAGCCGTTCGCTGGCGGCCTTCCAGTCGTCGCGGTAGGCGTAGTCGTTCCACTCGGGGATGAGGTTGCCCAGCGGGCAGCCGCTGTGGCAGAAGGGGATGCCGCAGTCCATGCAGCGCCCGGCCTGCTCGCTGATGATGGGCAGCAGCGAACCGGGGACGTGGACCTCCTGCCAGTCCCCGACGCGTTCGCCGACCGGCCGGGAGGTGGCGGTCTTCCGGTCGGTGGTGAGGAATCCCCTGGGGTCAGCCATGTGCCGCCTCCATCATCTTGGCCGTCGTCTCGGACTCGGTGAGCCCGGCCTGCTCGGCGGCGGCCCTGGCGGCGAGCACTGCCTTGTAGTCCCTGGGCATGACCTTGCCGAAGCGGGTCAGGGTGGTGCCCCAGTCGGCGAGCAGGGCCTCGGCGACGGTGGAGCCGGTCTCGTCGCGGTGGCGGCGCACCACGTCGTGCAGCCATCCGATGTCGTCGGCGTCCAGCGGTTCGACCTCCACCATGCCGGGGTTGACGTCGCCCGGGTCGAGGTCGAGCACGTAGCCGATGCCGCCGGACATGCCGGCCGCGAAGTTGCGCCCGGTCCCGCCGAGCACGACGGCCCGGCCGCCGGTCATGTACTCGCAGCCGTGGTCGCCGACGCCCTCGGCGACGACGGTGGCACCGGAGTTGCGGACGCAGAAGCGTTCGCCGACCCGGCCGCGCAGGAACAGCTCCCCGCCGGTCGCGCCGTAGGCGATGGTGTTGCCGGCGATGGTGGAGTACTCGGCGAGCCGCACCGCCTGCCGGTCCGGGCGGACCACGACGCGACCGCCGGACAGTCCTTTGGCGACGTAGTCGTTGGCGTCGCCCTCCAGCCGCAGCGTGACGCCCTTGGGCAGGAACGCGCCGAAGGACTGGCCGGCCGAGCCGGTGAAGGTGACGTCGATGGTGTCGTCGGGCAGGCCGGCGCCGCCGTACCGCTTGGTGACCTCGTGGCCGAGCATGGTGCCGACGGTGCGGTTGATGTTGCGGATGGCGAGCCGGGCGCGGACCGGGGCGCCGCCGTCCAGCGCGTCGGCGGCGAGTTTGATCAGCTGGTTGTCGAGCGCCTTGGCCAGGCCGTGGTCCTGGGCGGCGGCGTGGTGGCGGACCGCGCCGTCCGGCAGGTCGGGGACGTGCAGCAGCGGCGCCAGGTCGAGGCCCTGGGCCTTCCAGTGCCGCACGGCGCGGCCGGCGTCGATGAGTTCGGCGTGGCCGACCGCCTCCTCGACCGAGCGGAAGCCGAGTTCGGCGAGGAGTTCGCGGACCTCCTCGGCGATGTACTCGAAGAAGGTGACGACGAACTCCGGTTCGCCGCTGTAGCGCTCGCGCAGCACCGGGTTCTGGGTGGCGATGCCGACCGGGCAGGTGTCCAGGTGGCACACCCGCATCATGACGCAGCCGGAGACCACCAGCGGAGCGGTGGCGAAGCCGAACTCCTCGGCGCCGAGCAGGGCGGCGATGACCACGTCGCGGCCGGTCTTGAGCTGGCCGTCGGTCTGCACCACGATGCGGTCCCGCAGCCCGTTGAGCAGCAGGGTCTGCTGGGTCTCGGCCAGGCCCAGCTCCCAGGGGCCGCCGGCGTGCTTGAGCGAGGTGAGCGGGGAGGCGCCGGTGCCGCCGTCGTGGCCGGAGATCAGCACGACGTCGGCGTGTGCCTTGGACACCCCGGCGGCGACCGTGCCGACGCCGACCTCGGAGACGAGTTTGACGTGCACGCGGGCGGCCGGGTTGGCGTTCTTCAGGTCGTGGATGAGCTGGGCGAGGTCCTCGATGGAGTAGATGTCGTGGTGCGGCGGGGGCGAGATCAGGCCGACGCCGGGCGTGGAGTGCCGGGTCCTGCCGATCCACGGGTAGACCTTGTGGCCGGGCAGTTGGCCGCCCTCGCCGGGCTTGGCGCCCTGCGCCATCTTGATCTGGATGTCGTCGGCGTTCACCAGGTACTCGGAGGTGACGCCGAAGCGCCCGGAGGCGACCTGCTTGATGGCGCTGCGCCGGGCCGGGTCGTGCAGCCGTTCCGGGTCCTCGCCGCCCTCGCCGGTGTTGGACTTGCCGCCGATCCGGTTCATGGCCACCGCGAGTGTCTGGTGGGCCTCCAGGGAGATCGAGCCGTAGGACATCGCGCCGGTGGAGAACCGCTTGACGATCTCGCTGACCGGTTCGACCTCGTCGAGCGGGACGGGGGCGCGGGTGGTGCCGTCGGCGGCCCGCAGGTCGAACAGGCCGCGCAGCGTCATCAGCCGCTCGGACTGCTCGTTCACCCGCGAGGTGTACTTCTTGAAGATGTCGTAGCGGCGCGAGCGGGCGGCGTGCTGGAGCCGGAAGACGGTCTCCGGGTCGAACAGGTGGGGTTCGCCCTCGCGGCGCCACTGGTACTCGCCGCCGATCTCCAGGCGGCGGTGGGCGGCGGTGATGCCGGAGGCCGGGTAGGCCCTGGCGTGCCGGGCGGCGACCTCCCGGGCGACGACGCCGATGCCGACGCCGCCGATCTTGGTGGTGGTGCCGTGGAAGTAGGTGTCGGTGAAGTCGGCGTCCAGGCCCACCGCTTCGAAGACCTGCGCACCGCGGTAGGAGGCGACGGTGGAGATGCCCATCTTGGACATCACCTTCAGCACGCCCTTGCCCAGTGCCCTGATGAGGTTGGCGAGTGCCGTCTCGGTGTCCACGTCCCGCAGGAAGGTGCCGGCCCGCACCAGGTCCTCGACGGACTCCATCGCCAGGTACGGGTTGACGGCGGCGGCGCCGTAGCCGACGAGCAGCGCGACGTGGTGCACCTCGCGGACGTCGCCCGCCTCGACCAGCAGGCCGACGTGGGTGCGCTTCCTGGTGCGGATGAGGTGGTGGTGGACGGCCGAGGTGAGCAGCAGCGACGGGATCGGGGCGTGTTCGGCGTCGGAGTGCCGGTCGGACAGCACGATGAGCCGGGCGCCGTCCTCGATGGCGGTGTCGGCCTCGGCGCAGATCCGCTCCAGCCGCTCGCGCAGCGCCTCTCCGCCGCCGGAGACCCGGTACAGGCCGGAGAGGGTGGCGGCGCCGAGGCCGGGCAGGTCCCCGTCGGCGTTGATGTGGATGAGCTTGGCGAGCTCGTCGTTGTCGATGACCGGGAACGGCAGGATGACGTTGCGGCAGGCGGCCGGGGTGGGCTCCAGGAGGTTGCCCTGCGGGCCGACCGCGGAGATCAGCGAGGTGACCAGTTCCTCGCGGATGGCGTCCAGCGGCGGGTTGGTGACCTGTGCGAACAGCTGGGTGAAGTAGTCGAACAGCAGTCGGGGCCGGTCGGAGAGCGCGGCGATGGGCGAGTCGGTGCCCATCGAGCCGATCGGCTCGGCGCCGGTCCTGGCCATCGGCGCCAGCAGCACCCGCAGCTCCTCCTCGGTGTAGCCGAAGGTCTGCTGGCGACGGGTGACCGAGGCGTGGGTGTGCACGATGTGCTCGCGCTCCGGCAGGTCCTTCAGGTGGATCAGCCCGGCGTCCAGCCATTCGCGGTACGGGTGTTCGGCGGCCAGCCCGGCCTTGATCTCGTCGTCCTCGATGATGCGGTGGCCGCCGGTGTCCACCAGGAACATCCGGCCGGGCCGCAGCCGGCCCTTGCGCACCACCCTCTCCGGGGCGATGTCGAGGACGCCGACCTCGGAGGAGAGCACCACCAGCCCGTCGTCGGTGACCCAGTAGCGGCCCGGGCGCAGTCCGTTACGGTCCAGCACCGCGCCGACCAGGGTGCCGTCGGTGAAGGTGACGCAGGCGGGACCGTCCCAGGGCTCCATCATCGTGGAGTGGAACTGGTAGAAGGCACGCCGGGCGGGGTCCATCGAGTCGTGGTTCTCCCACGCCTCCGGGATCATCATCAGCACGCCGTGCGGCAGCGAGCGGCCGCCGAGGTGGAGCAGTTCCAGCACCTCGTCGAAGGTGGCGGAGTCGGAGGCGCCGGGGGTGCAGACCGGGAAGACGCGTTCCAGGCCGACCGGGGCGTCGGCGGCGCCGAACAGCTGACTGGACAGCTGCGACTCGCGGGCCCGCATCCAGTTGCGGTTGCCCTGGACGGTGTTGATCTCGCCGTTGTGCGCGACGAACCGGTACGGGTGGGCCAGCGGCCAGCTCGGGAAGGTGTTGGTGGAGAACCGGGAGTGGACCAGCGCGATGGCGGTGGCGAACAGCCGGTCGGACAGGTCGGGGAAGAACGGCTCCAGCTGTCCGGTGGTCAGCATGCCCTTGTAGACGATGGTCCGCGCGGACAGCGACGGGAAGTAGACGTCCACCTCGCGTTCGGCGCGCTTGCGCAGCACGAACGCCAGCCGGTCCAGGGCGATGCCGGTGCGTTCGCCGGCCGCGTCGGCCACGAACAGCTGTGCGAAGTACGGCATGGTGGAGCGGGCGGTGGCGCCGAGCATCTCGGGGGCGACCGGGACCTCGCGCCAGCCGAGCACCGCCAGACCCTCCTCGGCGGCGATGCGCGCCACCGCGTCGACCGCCTTGGCGCGGTCGTCGGCCCCGTCGGGCAGGAAGCCGATGCCGACCGCGTAGCCGCCGGGCGCGGGGAGGGTGAGGTCGGCGCGGGTGGCCTCGCGCAGGAACGCGTCCGGTATCTGCAGCAGGATGCCGGCGCCGTCGCCCGAGTCGGGCTCCGATCCGGTGGCCCCGCGGTGCTCCAGGTTGCGCAGCACGGTCAGCGCCTGCTCCACGAGCGCGTGGCTGGCCTCGCCGGTCAGGGTGGCCACGAATCCGACGCCGCAGGCGTCGTGCTCGGCGCGGGGGTCGTACATCCCCTGCGGGGCGGGTCGCCCGTCCGGGCGAGCGCGGCGGCGGCCGGGCTCGGAGTGCGTGGACGCGGAACGCATCGGCTCTCCCGTCGTCGTCGTTGTAGTGCCGGAGTGATGTCACGGCGCAACAGGGACGGCGTTGGCCCTCTGCGATTTCGTGCAGGTTACATGATGGCCGAGTTCTCGATCAGCGGACTTCCGCTTCCATCATGTGGACGCCACGGCCACTTCGGTGTGCCCGTCGCGCCCGTCCGTCGTGACGGCGAATCCGTTCTTCGGCCCGCAGCCGGCCCTGAGGCAGGGCGACGTTGCCCCGGCGCTAGGTGCTGATGCCCCGCGACGGGCCGGACGAAACGGCCCCGTCCGGACGAACTCAGCCGACCGCCGTCCCGAACAGGGTGCCGAGCAGGAAGGTCACCCCGGCCGCCGCTCCGCCGAGCACCAGTTGGCGCAACCCGCTGAACCACCACGAGCGGGCCGTCACCCGGGCCACCAGCGCGCCGCAGGCGAAGAGCCCGACCGCCGCCACCAGCAGCGCGGGCCACAGCGTGACGGCACCGAGCAGGTAGGGCAGCACCGGCAGCACGGCGCCGACCGCGAACGAGCCGAACGAGGAGACCGCGGCGACCGCCGGCGACGGCAGCTCGGACGGGTCCACGCCCAGCTCCTCGCGGGCGTGTATCTCCAGCGCCTGGTCGGGGTCCCTGGACAGCTGCCGGGCCACCTCGGCGGCCAGCTCCGGCTCCACGCCCCGGGAGGTGTACAGGTCGGTCAGCTCGCGCAGCTCGTCCTTGGGGTTGCGGCGCAGCTCCCGGCGCTCCACGTCCAGCTCCGCCTGGACCAGGTCGCGCTGTGAGGCGACCGAGGTGTACTCCCCCGCGGCCATCGAGCAGGCGCCGGCCACCAGCCCGGCCAGCCCGGTGATCACGATGCCGCGCACCGCGACGTGACCGCCGGCGACGCCGGTCATCAGTGCGACGTTCGAGACCAGGCCGTCCATGGCACCGAACACGGCGGGTCGCAGCCAGCCGCCGTTGACGTCGCGGTGGCTGTGGTGGGACACGTGCGGGCCGGCGTTCTCGGCCTCGTGTTCGATGGTGGTGGGCATCGAGTGCCTGCTCCCTTTGGACTGGGTCGACATCTCGACAATACGCACGACTGGCAGCCTCCTGCCAGCAAGGAAAGGCTGCCCGAAGTGCTGGTCGCGGGGCGTCCGTCGGCACGGCGAAGGCCGCCCGGCCGGGTCGGTCGGGCGGCCTTCGTGCGGGTGGTGCGGGCCGGCGGGCGGCCGGGTTCAGGTCGCCCGGCCTGCGCCGGCGGCGTCGGCCGGGGCGTCCGCGGCCGGCTCGGCGGCGCCTCCCGGGCGGTCCGACGGCGCGGGCCCGCCCGCCGGGGCCCCGTCCTGCGCGGCCGCCCCGTCCCGCGCGGCGCTTCCGTCGGCCGCGGCTCCCTCCGGGTCCGCGGCGGTCCCGTCAGCGCCCGGCGGCGGTTCGGCGGCCCCGGGGTCCCCGTCCTGCCCGGAGCCGTCCCGGGCGGAGGGGACACCCTCGGCGGCGGGGTCCGAGGCGGCGGGGTCGCCGGGGGTCCGGCCGTCCGCACCGCCCCTGAGCTGGTACTCCGGCTCGACGATCTCCTCCCGGCCCGGGTGGCGGCGGGCGGAGACCAGGATTCCGGCCACCGCGCAGAGGAAGACGATGATCGCGGTCCAGTCGTTCAGCCGCAGGCCCAGGATGTGGTGGGCGTAGTCGATCCGCATGTGCTCGACCCAGAACCGGCCGACCGTGTAGGAGGCCACGTAGAGGCCGAACACCCGTCCGTGGCCCAGCCGGAACCTGCGGTCCGCCCAGATCACGAGCAGGCCCACGCCGACACACCACAGCGACTCGTAGAGGAAGGTCGGCTGGTAGAGCCCGATGTTCGGGGTGGCCGGCGGGCGGTGTGCCGGGTCGATCTTCAGCGCCCACGGCAGCTTGGTCGGCCCGCCGAACAGCTCCTGGTTGAACCAGTTGCCCCAGCGCCCTATCGCCTGGGCGAACGCGACACCGGGGGCGACGGCGTCGGCGTACGCCGGCAGCGGCACGCCGCGGCGGCGGCAGCCGATCCAGGCGCCGAGCGCGCCGAGCGCGACCGCCCCCCAGATGCCGAGCCCGCCGTCCCACACCTTGAAGGCGCCGACCCAGTCGCGGCCCTTGCCGAAGTACAGCTCGTAGTCGGTGATGACGTGGTAGAGCCGGCCGCCCACCAGACCGAAGGGCACCGCCCACACGGCGATGTCCGCGACGGTGGTCTTCTGCCCGCCGCGCGCCTCCCAACGGCGGCCGCCCAGCCACACGGCGAGGAAGACGCCGATGATGATGCAGAAGGCGTAGCCACGCAGCGGGATCGGGCCGAGGTGGAGGACGCCCCGTGAGGGGCTGGGAATGTATGCGAGGTCCATGGCCCCACCGACGCTACCCTGCCCGGCCTCGCGGGGTGCAACCAGCCCCGCAACGGGTCCGTAACGACCCGTCGGACCTGCCGTGTCCGCTGGTCGGGGGGCCGGCGGCCCGGTGGGCCGGACGGGTGGCGGTTGCTCCGGACGGGCGGTGACCCTCCGGGCGGAGACCGTCCGGAGACCGTCCGGAGGGCGGCCGGACGGGATCCGGGCGGGGCGTCCGCCCTCAGCCGGAACGCGGCGCCGGGGACGCCGACGGCTTGCCGCGGTCCGCCTGGTCGACCAACCGTTCGAGCCGGGCGGGGGTGAGCGGGTGGGCGCGGTCGTCGTAGATGTTCCTGCCGTTCAGCAGGACGGTCGGGGTGGAGCCGAAGCCGGCGGCGTCGAACTCCTTGGCGGACTTGTTCACCCACGCGTCGTACCGCCCGGAGCGGACGCAGGAGGTGAAGGCGGGGGTGCGCAGGCCGGACACCTTCCCGGCCAGCCGCAGCAGGTAGCCGGTGTCGGAGAACCGGTCCTGCTGCTCGTCGGGCTGGTTGTCGTAGAGCACGTCGTGGAAGGCCCGGAAGTCGCCGGCCGCCTGGGCGCAGGCGGCGGCGTTGGCGGCGGTCAGCGACCCGGTGCCGCCGAGGTTGCCGTCGATGAGCCGGACCAGGTGGTACTCGCCCTTGAGCCGTCCGCTGTCCTCCAGCCGGTGCAGGGTGGGGCGGTAGGTCCGCTCGAAGGCGTCGCAGGCCGGGCAGCGGAAGTCCTCGTAGACGGTGAGGGTGGCCGGCGCGCCGGCCGCGCCCACCGGCACCGCGAGGTCGGCCTTGCCGGTGGCGCCGGACGGCGCGGCGGCCGGCCCGCCCGCCGTACTCCGGCCACGGTCGGCGACCAGGACCCCCACCGCGCCGGCGGCCACCAGGAAGGCGGCGATCCCGCCGGCCACCACGGCCGTCCGCCGGCGCCTGGCCCGGATCTTCTCCCGCTCGCGTTCCGCGCGCAGCCGCTCACGGGCGGTGCGCTCTGCCTGTCGACGGTTCGTCTCGCTCACGCCCCGCCCAACGACGGCGCGACGGCCGGGGACGCGCCTTGGACGCCTCCCCGGCCGCCAATTCGCCCGAACGGAGTAGGACGGTCATCCGCGCTTGCGAACCCCGGCGGCCAGCTCGCCGGCCAGTTGGCGGACCGCGGCGAACCCGGCCCCCGGGTCGCCGTCCGGCGCGTCCAGCAGGCGCTGGACGAACGCCGAGCCGACGATCACGCCGTCGGCGAACCCGGCCACCTCGGCGGCCTGCTCGGCGTTGGAGACGCCCAGGCCCACGCAGACCGGCAGGTCGGTGCCGGAGCGGGTGCGCCGCACCAGGTCGGCCGCCTGCGCGCCGACCGACGCGCGGGTGCCGGTGACGCCCATCAGCGAGGCCGCGTAGACGAAGCCGGAGCCGGCGGCGGTGATCCTCGCGAGCCGGTCGTCGCGGCTGCTGGGGGCGACCACGAAGACGGTGGCCAGGCCGTGCCGCTCGGCCTCCCGCCGCCACGGCCCGGACTCCTCGACCGGCAGGTCGGGCAGGATGCACCCGGCACCGCCGGCCCCGGCCAGTTCCCCGGCGAACCGCTCGGTGCCGTAGCGGTCCACCGGGTTCCAGTACGTCATGCACAGCACCGGGGCCGCGGTGGCCGCGGTCACCTCGCGCACCGTGCGGATGACGTCCGCGATCCGCACCCCGCCGCGCAGCGCGATGTCGTCGGCGGTCTGGATGACCGGACCGTCCAGCACCGGGTCGCTGTGCGGCAGCCCGATCTCCACGACGTCGCAGCCGCCCTCGACCATCGCGACGGCCGCGGTCACCGCGTCGTCGACGGTGGGGAAGCCGGCCGGCAGGTAGCCGATCAGGGCCGCCCGGTCCTCGTCGCGCGCCGCGCGGAGCACCTCGGCCAGCCGTCGGATGGTGCCGCTCACCGCTGTTCTCCCTCGTGGTCGGCGCCCTGGGGGTCCGGGTCGTACAGGCCGAAGTAGCGCGCGGCGGTGTCCATGTCCTTGTCGCCGCGTCCGGAGAGGTTGACCAGCAGCAGCCCCTCGGGTCCGACCTCCCGGCCGACGGTGAGCGCCCCGGCGAGGGCGTGTGCGCTCTCGATGGCCGGGATGATGCCCTCGGTCCGCGACAGCAGGCGCAGCGCCCGCATCGCCTCGTCGTCGGTGACCGGCCGGTACTCGGCGCGGCCGGCGTCCTTGAGGTAGGAGTGCTCCGGGCCGATGCCGGGGTAGTCCAGGCCGGCCGAGATGGAGTACGGCTCGGTGATCTGGCCTTCCTCGTCCTGCAACACGTAGGAGCGCGAGCCGTGCAGGATCCCGGGGTCGCCGGCGGTCAGGGTGGCCGCGTGCCGGCCGGAGTCCACGCCGTGCCCGGCGGCCTCGAAGCCGACCAGCCGCACCTCCCGGTCGGGCAGGAACGCGTGGAAGAGGCCGATCGCGTTGGAGCCGCCGCCGACGCAGGCGCACACGGCGTCCGGCAGCCGGCCGGTGCGCTCCAACAACTGGCGGCGCGCCTCGACGCCGATCACCCGGTGGAAGTCGCGCACCAGGGCGGGGAACGGGTGCGGTCCGGCCACGGTGCCGAACAGGTAGTGGGTGTGGTCGACGTTGGCCACCCAGTCGCGGAACGCCTCGTTGATGGCGTCCTTGAGGGTGCGGCTGCCGGAGGTGACGGCGACGACCTCGGCGCCGAGCATCCGCATCCGGGCGACGTTGAGCGCTTGGCGGCGGGTGTCGACCTCGCCCATGTAGACGGTGCACTCCAGGCCGAACAGCGCGCAGGCGGTGGCGGTCGCCACGCCGTGCTGGCCGGCGCCGGTCTCGGCGATCACCCGGGTCTTGCCCATCCGGCGGGTGAGCAGGGCCTGGCCGAGCACGTTGTTGATCTTGTGCGAGCCGGTGTGGTTGAGGTCCTCGCGCTTGAGGAACACCCGTGCGCCGCCGGCGTGCTCGGCGAACCGCGGCACCTCGGTGAGCGCGCTGGGCCGCCCGGTGTAGTGGACCAGCAGGTCGTCGAGTTCGGCGGCGAACGCCGGGTCGGCCTTGGCCTTCTCGTACTCCGCGGCGACCTCGTCGACCGCGGCGACCAGGGCTTCGGGGATGAACTTGCCCCCGAACCTGCCGAAGTAGCCCTCGGGACTGGGCAGCCGGCCCTCCCGGTCGGGGATGAAGAACGCTTCTGACATCCGGTGGCTCCTTCGCGGCGGCACGGTCACTGCCGTGCCCGCCGCGTGACGGTGGTGCGTGGCGGATCCCGCCGGGCCGGCGCGCGGGCGTGCCGGGGGCGGGCGGGCGGCGCGGGAACGCCGCGGGGCCGTCCTGCCGGGTCCGCCGGGGACGGGGTGGGGTGGGGTGGGGAAGCCGCCCGGGGCCGCCCGCCGGTCCGGTGGGTCGGACCGGCGGCACGGCGCACCGCGCCGTCGTCCACGCCCGCCGGACCGTGGTCCGGCGCCGGTCGGGTGACGGCGCGTCCGGGCCGGCGGTGCGGTCCGACCGCATGCGGTCCGGTCCGGCTGCCGTGCCGTGGGCGGGGCGGCGTCCGGGCGAGGCCGTGGGACGGTTCGGGTCCGGGCCGGGGGTGCGGGTCTAGGCGGCGGCGCGCCGCCATCGGCGGCCGTTCACCTGGCCGGGTTCGGCGCCGATCACGTAGCGCACCCGGCGGCCCAGCACCCGGCGGGCGGGCGCACGGCAGCCGCGCGGCGTGCAGCCGCGGGCGAGTCGGGCGGTCAGCGGCACGGCGGCTCAGTCCCTGCCCTGGCGCAGCGCGGGGTGCGCGCCGGCGGCGACCAGGTCGGTCACCGCGGTCTTCGGGTCGCGGCCGGTGACCAGGGACTCGCCGACCAGCACGGCGTCGGCCCCGTCGTGCGCGTAGGCGATCAGGTCGTGCGGGCCGCGGACGCCGGACTCGGCGACCTTGACCAGGTGGTCGGGGATCCGCGGGGCGACCCGGGCGAAGGTGCTGCGGTCCACCGCGAGGGTCTTCAGGTCGCGGGCGTTGACGCCGATGACCCGGGCGCCGGCGTCGACGGCGCGCTCCACCTCGTGCTCGTCGTGCACCTCGACCAGCGGGGTGAGCCCGATCGACTCGGCGCGCTCGACGAGGGAGACCAGGGCGTCCTGGCTGAGCGCGGAGACGATGAGCAGGACCAGGTCGGCGCCGTGCGCGCGGGCCTCCCACAACTGGTAGGAGGTGACGACGAAGTCCTTGCGCAGCACCGGGATGTCCACCCGGGCGCGGACCGCCTCCAGGTCGGCGAGCGAGCCGCCGAAGCGGCGGCGTTCGGTGAGGACCGAGATGACGGCGGCGCCGCCGGCCTCGTAGTCGCCGGCCAGCGCGGCCGGGTCGGCGATCGCGGCGAGCGCGCCCTTGCTGGGGCTGGAGCGCTTGACCTCGCAGATGACCTGCACGCCCTCGCCGCGCAGCGCGGCGGCGCCGTCCCTGGCCCGGGGGGTCCGGGCGGCGCGCTCCTTGAGGGCGTCGAGCGAGACGCGGGCCTGCCGCTCGGCGAGGTCTTCGCGGACTCCGTCGATGATCTCGTCGAGCACACTCACGCGAGTGGCCCCCTTCCGGGATGGTGCGGTCGTGCGGGATGGCACGGTTCAAGCGCGCGTCATGCGCTGGTAGTGAGATGGTATCCGGCCGGCGGCGGCCTCGGCATCCGGTCCCGCCGCGCGGGGCGGCCGGCCGCCGCTCCGGCGCGGCCTCCGCTGCCGGTCAGGGGGCGAGGGCCGCGCCGAACGGCGTGTTGCGCAACACGGTGAACACCGCCACCAGGGTGCCCAGCGCCCACCAGACGCCGGGGCGCACCCGCCGGGTCCGGGCGGCCGGGCGGCCGCGCGCCTCGCGGACCGCCCACAGCGCCCAGAGCACCGCGCACACCGCGTAGCCGGCAACCGCCAGCACGTTGTCGTGGACCGCGGTGCCGAGGTGTCCGTGCGCCACCGCGTAGGCGCTGCGCAACCCGCCGCAGGCCGGGCAGTCGTACCCGGTCAGCGCGAGGAAGGGGCAGACCGGGTAGTGACCGGGGTGGTTCGGGTCGACACCGCCGACGTAGCCGAAGGCGGCGACGACGCCCACGAGCGTGGCGACCGGCACGGCCAGCCGCCGCGCCGGCGGGCCGGGCGCGGGTTCAGGAAGCGGGGTCGGCGACACGCTCCCGATTCTCCCCCGTCTCCTGGCGGGCGGCGAGGTCGGCGGTCCGGGGCTTCTTCTCCGGCAGCGGCATGCCCAGGCCGGCCATCCGCATCACCTGGGCGACGACGCCGCCCAGCGCGACGACCACCATGCCGGCCCAGAAGCCGATCGGCTCCGCCATCACCATGAAGACGCCGGAGACGCAGAAGCCGATGAAGATGATGGTCACACCGGTCCACCCGGCAAGCGTGTGACCGTGGCTGTTGCCCGCCATGAATACTCCTCCTGTGCTCGACGGCACGCCTGCCGGCGTGCCCGCCCCCATTCTCCCCCGGATGCGAACCGCCCCGGTCCCGGGGGTGGCCCGGTGGGGCGCCGACCGGTTACGCGGTGGGGTCCTCGCCGCGGTCCAGCGCCTTCCACAACTCGGCCGGGTGCCGCGGGTCGGCCGGGGCCCGCGGCACCCGGCGGGACCGAGGCGCGCCGTCGCGTTCGTAGCGCGACGACATCGCCGGCCAGTCCCGGGAGCGCAGCAGCGCGAGCATTCCGGCGGCGGCCAGCGCGAGCCCGCCGGCCGCGGCGATCCACGGCCAGGCGGTGTGCCCGGCGTGCCGCACGGTGGTGGCGGTCAGCCCGCTGGCCCGGGCGGCGGCGGCGTCGAGCGCGGCGGTGCCGGCCGCTCCGGCGACCGCGCTCCACACCGTGGCGGCGCCGGCCAGGGTGAGCAGCGCGCAGACCGCGGTACGGGCGGCGCCACGGACCGCGAAGACCGCGACCAGCGCGGCCAGCCCGACGAGCGCGAGGGCGTCCGGCAGCCCGGTGACGTCCTTGCCGGAGACACGCACCGGGATCAGGGCGCCGGCGGCGGGCGCGGAGCCGGTGGCCCAGGTCCTGCCCGCGGCGAGCAGGACGAGGGCGACGCCGAGCGCGCCGAGCAGCAGGGCGGCGACCAGGCTGCCCCGGCGGGCGGGTCCGGGGGGCCGGGCGTCGGTCCGTGCGGCGGGGCGGGGTGTGTCGCTCACCCCTCCACTATCGCCCCCGGCCCGCGCCGCCCGGCATCCGGGGGTGCGGACGGCCGGGGCGCACGGCCGGGCCGGGGCGCGGCGGGCTTCTGGGCCGGACGGCGGACCACGCTCCGGGCGGCCGGGGCGCGGCCGGCCCGACCGGACGTCACCGCACGCCGCGCAGCGCGCCGGCGGTGGCCACCGCGCGCAGCACCGCCGCCGCCTTGTTGCGGCACTCGATGTCCTCCGAGACCGGGTCGGAGTCGGCCACCACGCCCGCGCCCGCCTGCACGTAGGCGGTGCCGTCGCGCAGCAGCGCGGTGCGGATCGCGATGGCGGTGTCCGCGTCGCCGGCGAAGTCCAGGTAGCCGACGCAGCCGCCGTACAGGCCGCGCCGGGTCGGTTCCAGTTCGTCGATGATCCGCAGCGCACGCGGCTTGGGCGCGCCGGAGAGCGTCCCGGCCGGGAAGCAGGCGGTCAGCACGTCGAACGCGGTGCGCCCCTCGGCGACCCGGCCGGTCACCGTCGAGACGATGTGCATGACGTGGCTGTAGCGCTCGACCGACATGAAGTCGACGACCTCGACGCTGCCCGGTTCGCAGACCCGGCCCAGGTCGTTGCGGCCCAGGTCCACCAGCATGAGGTGCTCGGCGCGCTCCTTGGGGTCGGCCAGCAGTTCCTCGGCGAGCGCGGTGTCCTCCTGCGGGGTGGCGCCGCGCGGCCTGGTGCCGGCGATCGGGTGCAGCATCGCCCGGCCGTCCTCCACCTTCACCAGCGCCTCCGGCGAGGAGCCGACCACGTCGAAGACGCCGCCGTCCGCGGACGGCACCCGCAACAGGTACATGTACGGGCTCGGGTTGGTGGCCCGCAGCACCCGGTAGACGTCCAGCGCGCCGGCCGGGCACGGCGTCTCGAACCGCTGCGAGGGGACCACCTGGAAGGCCTCGCCCGCCCTGATCCGCTCCTTGACCTCCTCGACCGCCTCCTGGTAGGCGGGGCCGCCCCAGCGGGCGGTGAACTCCGGCAGCCGGGCGTCGGGCAGCTCCGCCGCCATGGCGTCCAGCGGTGCGCGCAGGTCCCGTGCCATGGCGTCCAGCCGGGCCACCGCCTGCCCGTACGCCTCGTCCACGCCGGTGGCGGTGTCGTTGTGGTTGATCGCGTTGGCGATCAGCAGCACCGTTCCGTCCCGGTGGTCGAGCACCGCCAGGTCGGAGGTGAGCATCATGGTCAGCTCGGGCAGGCCCAGGTCGTCCTTGGCGTGTTCGCCGATGTGCTTCTCCAGCCGGCGCACCACGTCGAAGCCAAGGTAGCCGACCATGCCGCCGGTGAACGGCGGCAGCGCCGCGTCGCGCCCCTGGGCGTGCGGGGTGTGCAGGGTCTCGACGGTGGCTCGCAGCGCGGCGAGCGGGTCCCCCCCGGCGGGCACGCCGACCGGGGGCGTGCCCAGCCAGTGCGCCTGCCCGCCGCGTTCGGTCAGCGTCGCGTCGCTGCGCACCCCGACGAAGGAGTAGCGCGACCAACTGCGCCCGTGTTCGGCCGACTCCAGCAGGAAGGTGCCGGGCCGCTCCCCCGCCAGCTTGCGGTACAGACCGACCGGCGTGTCGCCGTCGGCGAGCAGTCGGCGGCTGACCGGGATCACCCGGCGGTCCCGCGCGAGCCGACGGAAGGTCTCCGGATCAGGGGTTACGGTGCCCGAGGTCATGGGCGGAAGCCTAGATGAACGGATCCGGTGCCCGGGCCCGCCGCGTGACGGGAGCGGGCCCGCCGCGGTCAGCCGGTGCGCACCGGCAGCACGGCCGCGTCGAAGCAGGTGCGGTCCCCGGTGTGGCAGGCGGCGCCCACCTGGTCGACCCTGACCAGCAGGGTGTCGCCGTCGCAGTCCAGGGCCACCGACTTGACGTACTGGGCGTGGCCGGAGGTGTCGCCCTTGACCCAGTACTCGCGGCGGCTGCGGCTCCAGTACGTGCAGCGCCCGGTGGTCAGCGTGCGGTGCAGCGCCTCGTCGTCCATCCAGCCGAGCATCAGCACCTCGCCGGTGTCGTACTGCTGGGCGATGGCGGGGACCAGGCCGTCCGCGTCGCGCCTGAGGCGCGCGGCGACGGCGGGATCGAGTGCGGAGGCGGGTGGCATGCCCCCATTGTGGCGCCTGCCGGGCCCGCTCCGGAAAACGGCGGGCCGCGCCGGACCGGCGGCGGCGGACGGGCGGCGGCCCACGGCCGCGCGTCGCCGGGCGGCGGGCCGGACGACGGGCCGGACGGCGGGCCGACGTGGCGCCCGCGCCCCGGCCGGTCGGGCCGATGGGCGACAGGTGTTCACCCGCACCGGTCGGTTGTCCACAACTTTCGCAGCAGGCCCACACGGTGTCGGTTCCGTGCGGCATGCTTCGCACATGAGTTCTCCGCCTGAGTACCACCCCCGGCGGCCGGGGCCCGGGGAGGGGGCACGGCCGCCGTACCGCTCCGGCCCGCCCAACCCCTCCGGCCTGCCGTACGGCCCGGGTGCCCCGGACGGCTCCGGAGCGGGACCCGGACCCGTCCCGGAGTGCCGTCCGGGACCGCCGCCCGCCGACGGTGCCGACCGGCACGCCCCGCCCGCGTGGCACCACCCCGCCGCGGAGCCGTACCCGCCGCCCGGTCCCGCGGGCCGGTCCGCGCCGGGCCGGTCCGCGCCGGAGCCGTCCCGACCCGCCCAACCGCCCGGGCCGGTGCCGCGGCAGCGCCGCGGCGACCGGCGGCGGATCGCCGCGTTCCTGGCCGGCGCCGTCGTGCTGCTGGCCGCGCTGGCCGGCGGCATCGTCTGGCTGGGCAGTGGTTACGACACCGAGGGCACCGGGACGGACGCCGCGCGCGGTGCCGCCTCCGGGGCGGCGGACGCCAGGGACGCGCCCGGCGACGCGGCCGGACTGCCGGGAAGCGCGATATCGGGCGCCGCCGGGTCGGGCTCCTCGGTCGCCCCGGTCGGCGTGCCGTACGTGCGGCTGGCCCCGGGACTGTGCTTCGACTCCCCGGGGCTGGACCCCACGGTCACCACGGTCACCACGGTGCCGTGCTCCTCGCCGCACAACGGGGAGGTCATCGGCGACGAGCACCTGAGCGGCACGCTGACCAGTCAGGAGCAGGTGCGGCGGGCGGCGATGGCCCTGTGCGCGCCGGATGCCGCCGCACGGCTCAAGGCGTTGCCGAAGGGCGGCCCGCGCTACTACGACTACGCCTTCTACCCGGACCTGGCGACCTACCGGCGCACCGGGCAGGACACCGTCTCGTGCACGCTGACGCTCAGTGACACTCCGGACGGCCGGGAGCTGACCGCACCGCTGCCGAAGGGCTGACCCGGCGTCCGGCACGGGCCGGCGGGGTGGCGCGAACGGGCCGGCCGCGGGGCCGGGACGTGGCCGGTCGGCGGGCTGGGACGTAGGCTTCCGGCATGTCGACTCATGCCCGGCGGGAACGCCTGCTGCTCGCCGATCTGCTGGAGAACGCCGGCCCGGACGCCGCGACGCTGTGCGACGGGTGGACCACCCGGGACCTGGCCGCCCACGTCGTGGTGCGCGAGCGCCGTGGCGACGCGGCGGCCGGGCTGGTCATCCCCCGGCTGGCCGACCGGCTGGAGCGGGTCCGCCGGGAATACGCGGCGAAGCGGTACGAGGAGTTGCTCCAGCTGATCCGGAGCGGCCCGCCCAGGTTGTCGCCGTTCACGGTCAAGCAGATCGACGAGGTGGCCAACGGCGTGGAGTTCTTCGTGCACGCCGAGGACGTGCGCAGGGCGCAGCCGGACTGGGCGCGCCGCACGGTCGACCCGGTCTTCTCCGAGGTGCTGTGGCGGCGGCTGGAGCGCGGCGCACGGGTGCTGGGGCGCCGTTGCCCGGTGGGCCTGGTGCTGCGGCTGCCGGACGGCCGCACCGCGGTGGCGCACCGTGGTACCCCGGTGGTGACGGTCACCGGGGAGGCGGCGGAGCTGACGATGTTCGTCTTCGGGCGGCAGTCGGTGGCCGACGTGCGCACCGAGGGCGATCCGGACGCGGTGGCCCGGGTGACCACGCTGCGCCTGGGGCTGTGACCGGGCGGGCACGACGCCGCCGGGCGTGCCGCGAGGCCGCCGGGCCTGCCGCGGCGGCCGCGGTTCAGCGGACCGGGTGGCCGGCCGCCCGCAGGGCGTCCTTGACGTCGCGGACCCGCAGGTCGCCGAAGTGCAGGACGGAGGCGGCCAGCACGGCGTCGGCGCCGGCGCCGACCGCGGGCGGGAAGTCGGCCGGCCGGCCGGCACCGCCGCTGGCGATCACCGGGACGGCGACGGCGGCCCGGACCGCCTCGATCATCGCGGTGTCGTAGCCGGACCGGGTGCCGTCGGCGTCCATGGAGTTGAGCAGGATCTCCCCCGCGCCGGTGGCCGCCGCCCGCCGCGCCCACTCGACGGCGTCCAGCCCGGTGCCGCGCCGCCCGCCGTGCGTGGTCACCTCGAAGCCGGACGGGGTGCCGGCGTCCGAGCGGCGGGCGTCCACCGACAGCACGAGGACCTGGCTGCCGAACCGCTCGGCGATCTCGCGGATCAGGTCGGGCCGCGCGACCGCGGCCGTGTTGACCCCGACCTTGTCCGCGCCGGCCCGCAGCAGCCGGTCCACGTCGTCCGCGGTGCGCACGCCGCCGCCGACGGTGAGCGGGATGAAGACCTGCTCCGCGGTGCGGCGCACCACGTCGTAGGTGGTCTCCCGGTCGCCGGAGGAGGCGGTGATGTCCAGGAACGTCAGTTCGTCGGCGCCCTCGGCGTCGTAGATCCGCGCCATCTCCACCGGGTCGCCGGCGTCCCGCAGGTCCTGGAAGTTGACGCCCTTGACGACCCGGCCGGCGTCCACGTCCAGGCAGGGGATGACCCGTACCGCGAGGCTCACGAGCCGGCCCCCCGGGGCGCGTCCGGGGTGTCCGGCCCGGCGTGGGCCTCGAGTTCGACCTCCACCAGCACCCGGGAGTCGACGAATCCGGAGACCACGACGAGGGTGGCGGCCGGACGGACGGCGTCGAACAGCTCCTTGTGGGCGCGGCCGACCGCGTCGACGTCCCGGGCGTGGGTGAGGAACATCCGGGTCCTGATCACGTCGGTGGCGTCCAGCCCGAACTCCTTGAGGGCGCCGACCGCGTTGCCGAAGGCCACCTTGGCTTGGAGGTACGGGTCGCTCTCGCCCTGCAGGACGCCCTTGATCAGCGGCATCGTCCCGGAGACCAGGACCCGGTCGCCGGCCCGCACGGCGCGGGCGAAGCCGATGGCCTCCTCCCACGGGCTGTCGGTCTGCACACGGCGCACGGCGGGGTTGTCGGTCATCGGGAGACTGCCTCCAGTGCTTCTTCCAGGGTGAAAGCCTTGGCGTACAGGGCCTTGCCCACGATGGCGCCCTCCACACCCCGGGGCACCAGGGAGGCGATGGCGCGCAGGTCGTCGAGCGAGGAGACGCCGCCGGACGCCACCACGGGCGCCGCGGTGGCCTGGCAGACCCGCTCCAGCAGCTCCAGGTTGGGGCCGCGCAGCGTGCCGTCCTTGGCGATGTCGGTGACCACGTAGCGGGCACAGCCCTCGGAGTCCAGCCGGGCCAGCGTCTCGAACAGGTCGCCGCCGTCACGGGTCCAGCCGCGGCCGCGCAGGGTGGTGCCGCGCACGTCGAGGCCGACGGCGATCCGCTCGCCGTGCCGGGCGATGACCCCGGCCACCCACTCGGGGCTCTCCAGCGCCGCCGTGCCGAGGTTGACGCGGGTGCAGCCGGTGGCGAGGGCGGCGGTGAGCGAGGCGTCGTCTCGGATGCCGCCGGACAGCTCGACCTCGATGTCCATGGCGGCCACGACCTCGGCGACGCGCTCCCGGTTGTCGCCGGTGCCGAACGCCGCGTCGAGGTCGACCAGGTGGAGCCACTCGGCGCCGGAGCGCTGCCAGGTCAGCGCGGCCTCCAGCGGATCGCCGTAGGAGGTCTCGGTGCCGGACTCGCCGTGCACGAGGCGGACGGCCCGGCCGGCGCGTACGTCGACGGCGGGGAGGAGTTCGAGGCGCATCAGGCGGGGTTCCTCAACAGGTCGGTGCGGATGGTCGGTCGGGGCGGCGGGGTCGGCCGGGGCGGCGGGACCCGGCGGCCGGACGCCGGGCCGGCCGGGTGGCCGGTCAGAGGGTCCGCAGCCAGTTGGCGAGTAGCTGCGAGCCGGCGTCGCCGGACTTCTCGGGGTGGAACTGGGTGGCCCACAGCGGTCCGTTCTCCACCGCCGCCACGAACCGCTCGCCGTGGGTGGCCCAGGTGACCTTCGGGGAGCGGACCGCGTCGTGCGTGACCCGCAGCTCCCACTGGTGGACGGCGTAGGAGTGCACGAAGTAGTAGCGCTCGGCCGGGTCGAGTCCGGCGAACAGCGCGGAGTCGGCCGGGGCCTTCACGGTGTTCCAGCCCATGTGCGGCACGACCGGCGCACGCAGTGGCTCCACCGTGCCGGGCCACTCGCCGCAGCCTTCGGTCCGCACGCCGTGCTCGACGCCGTGGGCGAAGAGGATCTGCATGCCGACGCAGATGCCCAGCACCGGGCGGCCGCCGGACAGCCGCCGGTCGATGATCCACGGGCCGCGCACCCCGCTCAGTCCGGCCATGCAGGCCGCGAACGCCCCGACACCGGGCACCACCAGGCCGTCGGCGGCCATCGCGGCGTCGTAGTCGGCGGTGACCTCGACGTCGGCGCCGACCCGGGCGAGCGCCCGTTCGGCGGAGCGGATGTTGCCGAAGCCGTAGTCGAAGACGACCACGCGCCTGCTCATGCGGCCGGCCTCCGGTTCCCGCCGGGCCGGATCCGTCGCCGGTGCGTCACAGCCGCATCAGCCCGGCGGTGAGCGACATGACGGAGCTGACGGCCAGCAGGGCGATCATGCTCCTGGACATCTTCTGCTTCCAGAACGAGTAGACGCCGCCCGCCAGGAACAGGCCCAGCAGGATGAAGAGCGCGCTTGCCTTGGTCACGGTGCTCCTTGCTCGCGGGGCCCGGTGGTCACAGGGCGCCCTTGGTGGACGGGATGCCCGGCTGCCTCGGGTCGAGTTCGCTGGCGGCGCGCAGTGCTCGGGCGAGCGCCTTGAACTGGCACTCGACGATGTGGTGCGCGTTCCGTCCGTAGGGTACGTGGACGTGCAGGGCGATCTGCGCCTGGGCCACGAACGACTCCAGTATGTGCCGGGTCATCGTGGTGTCGTACGAGCCGATCATCGGCGCCATGCCGTCGGGTTCGGTGTGCACCAGGTACGGGCGGCCGGACAGGTCCACGGTGACCTGGGCCAGCGACTCGTCCAGCGGCACGGCGGCGTGGGCGAACCGGACGATGCCGCGTTTGTCGCCGAGCGCCTGGCGGAAGGCGGCGCCGAGCGCCAGCGAGGTGTCCTCGACCGTGTGGTGGCTGTCGATGTGCAGGTCGCCCTCGGTCTTGACGGTGAGGTCGAACAGGCCGTGCCGGCCGAGCTGGTCGAGCATGTGGTCGTAGAAGCCGACGCCGGTGGCGACGTCGGCCCGGCCGGTGCCGTCGAGGTTGATCTCGACGACGACCGAGGTCTCCTTGGTGGTGCGCTCCACCCGGCCGGTGCGGCTCATGTGCGGTGCTCCTTGTTCAGTGCGCGCGCCGCTTCCAGGAACGCGTCGTTCTCGGCCGGGGTGCCGGCGGTGACGCGCAGCCACCCCGGGACGCCGTTGTCGCGGACCAGCACGCCGCGCTCCAGGATGTCCCGCCACGCGGCGTGCGCGTCGTCGAAGCGGCCGAACTGCACGAAGTTGGCGTCCGACTCGGCGACCTGGTAGCCCAGCGCTCGCAGTTCGACGACCAGCCGGTCGCGTTCCGCCTTCAGGCGTTCGACGTAGCCGAGCAGGGTGTCGGTGTGCTCCAGCGCGGCCAGCGCGGTCGCCTGGGTGATCGCCGACAGGTGATAGGGCAGCCGCACCAGTTGCACGGCGTCCACCACGGCCGGGTCGGCGGCCAGGTAGCCGAGCCGCAGCCCGGCGGCGCCGAACGCCTTGGACATCGTCCGGCTGACCACCAGGTTCCGGCGGCCCTCGATCAGCGGCAGCAGCGACGGGCGGTGGGAGAACTCGCCGTAGGCCTCGTCGACCACCACCAGCGACGGCCTGGCGGCCTGCGCGGCCTCGTAGAGCGCGACGACGGTGGCCGGCTCGACGGCGGTGCCGGTGGGGTTGTTCGGCGAGCAGACGAACACCACGTCCGGCCGCAGCGCCCCGACGGCCTCCACCGCCTCCCGCGGGTCGATGGTGAAGTCCGCACGGCGCGGCCCGGCGACCCACCGGGTGCCGGTGCCGTGCGAGATCAGCGGGTACATCGAGTACGACGGTTCAAAGCCGATCGCCGTGCGCCCGGGCCCGCCGAACGCCTGCAGCAGTTGCTGGATGACCTCGTTGGAGCCGTTGGCCGCCCAGACCTGCCCGGTGCCGACCGGGTGGCCGGTGGTGCGGGTGAGGTAGCCGGCCAGTTCACCGCGCAGTTCCAGCGCGTCGCGGTCCGGGTAGCGGTTGAGGTCCCGGGCCGCGGCCGCGACCCGCTCGGCGATCCGCCGCACCAGCGCCTCGGGCAGCGGGTAGGGGTTCTCGTTGGTGTTCAGCCGGACCGGGACGTCCAGCTGCGGCGCGCCGTACGGGGAGCGCCCGCGCAGCTCGTCGCGGATGGGCAGGTCGTCGATCCGGTTCACCTGCCGGCGGCCTTCCGTGCGGGGTCGTCGGGGAAGCGGGCGGTGACCGCCGCGCCGTGCGCCGGCAGGTCCTCGGCCTCGGCGAGGGCGACGACGTGCCCGGCGGCCCCGGCCAGCGCGCCGCGCGTGTAGTCCACGACGTGGATGCCGCGCAGGAAGGACTGCACGGACAGGCCCGAGGAGTGGCAGGCGCAGCCGCCGGTGGGCAGCACGTGGTTGGAGCCGGCGCAGTAGTCGCCGAGCGAGACCGGGGCGTAGGGGCCGACGAAGATCGCGCCGGCGTTGCGGACCCGGGCGGCGACCGCGGCGGCGTCCTCGGTCTGCACCTCCAGGTGCTCGGCCGCGTAGGCGTCGACGACCGCGAGGCCCTGCTCCAGGGTGTCGACCAGGACCACGGCGGACTGCCGGCCGGCCAGTGCCTCGGTGATCCGTTCGACGTGCTTGGTGGCGGCCACCTGGCGCTCCAGCTCGCCCTCGACCCGCTCGGCGAGCGCCGGGGAGGTGGTGACCAGGACGGCGGCGGCCAGCGTGTCGTGCTCGGCCTGGCTGATCAGGTCGGCGGCGACGTGCACCGGGTCGGCGCTGTGGTCGGCGAGCACGGCGATCTCGGTGGGACCGGCCTCGGCATCGATGCCGATCCGCCCCTTCAGCAGCCGCTTGGCCGCCGCCACCCAGATGTTGCCGGGCCCGGTGACCAGCTGCGCCGGGCGGCACTCCTCGGTGCCGTAGGCGAACATCGCGATCGCCTGGGCGCCGCCGGCCGCGTACACCTCGTCCACGCCGAGCAGGGCGCAGGCGGCCAGGATCGACGGGTGCGGCAGCCCACCGGACTCCGCCTGCGGCGGGGAGGCGACGGCGAGCGAGCCGACGCCGGCCTCCTGGGCGGGCACCACGTTCATCACCACGGACGACGGGTAGACCGCCCGGCCGCCGGGCACGTACAGGCCCACCCGTTCGACCGGCACCCACCGCTCGGTGACGGTGCCCCCTGGGACGACCTGGGTGGTGTGATCGGTGCGCCGTTGCTCGCCGTGGACCAGGCGGGCGCGGCGCACGGACTCCTCCAGCGCCGCGCGGACCGCGGGGTCGAGGTCGGCGAGCGACTGCCGCAGCGCCTCGGCCGGCACCCGCACCCGGTCGATGGAGACGCCATCGAAGACGCGCGCGTACTCGATCAGCGCGGCGGTGCCGCGGTGCCTGACCGCGTCGCAAATCGGCCGCACCTTCTCCAGGGCGGCCTCGACGTCCAGCTCGGCGCGCGGCAGCAGGTCGCGGTCGACCGCGCCGTCGCGCAGGGCGTCCGGAAAAGCGGAACCACGCAGGTCGATTCGGGAGATCACGGTCTCAAGTGTAAGGACAGGGCCGGCGGCACGCCGGGTGCCTCCACGTGGTGAGACGGCGCCGCGCCCGCCGCGCGCCGCCGGACCGGCCGCCCCGGGGCCGCCGGAACCGGCCGGAACCGGCCCGCGCGGCGGGACCGCCGGCCCGGGCCATGACGTCTCGGGGCGCGGCGTGGCGACACGCCGGAGCACTCCCGCGGGACGGCCGCCGAGGCGGTGGAGCGGGACGGCGGCGGGCCGGTCGGGGCGCCGTGCTCCGGCGGCGGGTACGGGTCCGGCGGTTCACGGCGGCGGGCGCGGCCGTGAACCGCCAGGGGCCTCGTGGGCCCGGTGTCCGGGTCGGTGCGGCGGAGGCGGGCACGGGGGCGGCGCGGCCGGAGGGCCCGGGGCGGTCCGGGGACGGGCCCCGCGCCGCCGGCGCCCGGCCGCGGCGTCCCGGCGCGGCGGGTGCCCCGTTGTGGGTGCAAAGCCCGGTGCGGGCGCCGGGCCTGCACATAGGCTTGCCTGCTGTGACCGAACGCCTCCCTCTCTTCCCGCTCGGCTCGGTGCTCTTCCCCGGCCTGGTCCTGCCGCTGCGCATCTTCGAGGACCGCTATCGAGCGCTCGCCCGCGACCTGTTGGCCCTGCCGGAGGGCGCCTCGCGCCGGTTCGGCGTGGTGGCGATCCGGGACGGCCACGAGGTGGCGCCCAGCGGTCCGGACTCCGCCGGGGCGGGCGCGGCGGCCGGCTTCGGGCCCGACCTGCGCGCGTCGCTGCACTCGGTGGGCTGCGCCGCCGAGGTGGCCTCGTTGCAGGAGAAGGGCGAGGACGCCGCGGACGGCTACGAGATCGTGGCGACCGGGACCACCCGCTTCCGCCTGCTGTCGGTGGACGCCACCGGTCCCTACCTGACCGCGGAGGTCGAGGAGCTGCCGGAGCCGGCCGGGCAGGGCGCGGGCGAACTCGGCGGCCAGGTGGACCGGGCGTTCCGCGCCTACCAGAAGCAGCTGGCCGGGGCGAGCGAGCGCACTCTGTCGGCGGCCCAGGAACTGCCGGACCAGCCGACCGTGCTCTCCTACCTGGTGGCCGCCGCAACGGTGGTCGAGGTGCCCTTCCGGCAGCGGCTGCTGGAGGCGGCGGACACCGCGGAGCGGCTGCGCGAGGAGCTGAAGCTGCTGCGCCGGGAGACCGCCGTGATCGACAAGCTGCCGTCCCTGCCGGCGGTGGAGCTCACCCGGCAGCCCACCAGCCACAACTGACGGGACGTGCGATGAGCGGGAAGCGCGGGAGGACGCGGCCGACCGCGGGCTCGACCCCGGCCATCGTGGCGCTGGGCGCGGCGGGCGTGCCGTTCCGCACCCACGCCTACCAGCACGATCCGGTCGCCGCCTCGTACGGCGAGGAGGCGGCGCGGGTGATGGGCGTGCCGCCGGCGCGGGTGTTCAAGACGCTGGTGGCCGAAGTGGACGGCGCGCTGACGGTGGCGGTGGTGCCGGTCGCCGGCTCGCTGGACCTCAAGGCGCTGGCCGCGGCGGTCGGCGGCAAGCGGGCCGTGATGGCCGACCCGGCGGCGGCCGAGCGCGGCACGGGTTACGTGCGGGGTGGGATCTCGCCGCTGGGCCAGCGCAGGCGACTGCGCACGGTGGTGGACGCCTCGGCGCTCGGCCACCCGACCGTGTTCGTCTCGGCGGGCCGGCGCGGCCTGGAGGTCGAACTGGCCGCCGCCGACCTGGTCCGGCTCACCGGCGCCGCGACGGCGGCCGTCGCCCGCTGACCGCGTCGCCTCAGCCCGCCTCGGCGCCGCCGTCCGGCCGGTCGCCGGGGCGGTCCGCCTCCGGGCCGTCCTCGCGGGCGGTGCGGTCCGGGTCGCCGGCCGCCGGACCGGGACGGCCGCCCTCCGGCTCCGCGCGCCGCGCGTCCCGTCCGGTGTCGGCGCCGCCCGCTCCCGTGTCCCGCCCGGCGTCCGCTCCCGCGTCGGTGCCGGGCGGGGTCCCGGCGTCGGCGTCGGCGGGCGTGCCGTGCGCGTCCTCCCGCGCCGGGCCGGGGCCGCCGGGGGGCGCGGCCTGCGGATCGTCGGCGCCGGGGGCTGCTCCCGGGAGGGGACGGGCCGGCTGCGCGCCACGCGGTTCCCAACCCGGCCACTGGGCGGCGGGCTCGGCGGCGGGGGGCTGCTCGTACGGCGTGAACAGGGTGGTCAGCACCAGGTAGGCGGCCATCGACGCGGCGGGCCAGGCCAGCAGGGCGCCCTTGGCGTGCAGGGCGAGCGGGTTCTGGAAGACCTTCCCCGGGCCGAGGTGCTTGGCGCGCGCCACCACGTCGGAGGTCGGGCCGAGCGCCACACCGAGCCGCCAGGCGATCACCGAGGCGAGCACGCCGCCGGCCGCCAGGCCGACCATGAGCGCCACGCCGCCGGTCCGCCGCCAGAGGTAGACGGCCGCCCCGCTCAGCACACCCATGCCCAGGCCCAGCAGGGTGAACCAGCCGTCGGCGCCGATCGACTGCTCGCCCTCCGGGTCCTTGAGGTAGATCGCAGAGCCGTCGGAGATCAGCGGCACCCGAGGGGCCAGCCACAGCCACAGCCCGCCGAGCGCCAGCCCGCACAGCGCCACCAGTACCGCGGCCAGCACCGCCTCGCGTACGTCACGGGCCACCGTGGGCGCGCCGGAACCGTCGTCCGGGCCGGGCGGGAACGGCGGTCGGGGGTCGTTCGGCGTCAACGGTGCGGTCACCCACCCATCCTGCCAGGTCCGCCTGTGTCCGTGACGGGGGGTCGGTCAGCGGTGCACGACGCGTCGGTAGGCGACGGTGGCCACCGCGAGCGAGACCACGCCGACCCCCGCGCACACCGCCAGGTCGAGCAGCACCACGCTCCAGTCGGGGTGCGCGGCGAAGGTGTGCGCGAAGGCCTCGACGCCGTACGTGGAGGGCAGCACGTCCCGTGCCCAACCGATCGGGGCGGGCAGGTGGGCGGGCGGCACCACGCCCAGCAGCAGCGCGGCGGACATGCCCAGCTGACCCGCCAGCGTCGCCAGTTCCTGGCGCGGCGCGAGCAGGCCGAGCGCCGCACCGAGCCCGGACAGGGCGGCTCCGGCGAGCGGGACGACCGCCGCCAGCACCCACAGGCCGCCGAACGGCAGCCCGAACAGCACGCAGCCGACCGCCGCGGTCAGGAAGGTGCCCGGCAGGGTGAACGACGCGTAGGCGCCGGCCGCCCCCAGCACCACCGCGGCCGGCGGGACCGGGAGCGTGGCGTAGTGGTCCAGCCCGCCGGAGGCGCGCAGGTGGCCGAAGTACTGCGCGAGCAGGTTGAGCGCGACGAAGGCGACCACCAGCACGCTGGAGCCGGCCACCACCGAGCGGGCCGCCGGGGAGCCGGCGCCGACCACACCGCGCATCAGCACCATGATCCCGACCGACTGGAAGGTGGCCACGAACAGCAGCGGGATCCGCGCCACCCGGGCCCGCGACAGCTGGGCCCGGTAGACCGCCGCCAGCGCCGGGAGCAGCCGGGCAGGCGGTGGCAGCGGGACGGCGGGCACCTCGCCGCCGGCCGGCCGCGCGGAATCCGAGGATCGGGACAGCGACCCCACACTCACCCCTTGACCAGTCCCTTCTGTCGTCCGCCCAGCGCGAGATAGACGTCTTCGAGGCTGGGGGTGGCGAGTGTGAAGTCCTCCAGCGCCGCGAACGCCGGACCGGCGGTCACCGAGGCGACCACCTCCCTGGCCCGGCGCTGCGGCAGCCGCAGCGTCCAGCGCAGGCCGGCCGGGCCGTCCCTGCCGGCCTCCCGGCCGAGCGCGGCGATCTGCGGGACCTCCAGTGGCGGCCGGTCCCGCCAGACCAGGTCGAGCCGGACCTCGTCGGCGACGGCGCTCTTCAGCCCGGCGGGCGTGTCGCAGGCGATGATCCGGCCGCGGTCCAGCACCGCGACCCGGTCGAGGACGGTCTCCGCCTCGATGACGTTGTGGGTGACCAGCAGCACGGTCACCGCGTGCTCGGCGCGGCGGCGGTCGACGGCCTCCCAGACCGCGCGCCGGGCCACCGGGTCCATGCCGGTGGTCGGTTCGTCCAGGACCAGTACCGGGCGGCGGCCGACCAGGGCGGCGGCGAAGCAGGCCAGCCGCCGCTGCCCGCCGGACAGCCGTTTGAGCGGGCGGCCGGCCAGGTCGGCCAGGCCGAGTTCGTCCAGCACCTCGCCGGCCGCGGTGCGGGCGGCGCGGGCCGGCAGGCCGCGCAGCCGGCCGGTGGTCTCGGCGGCCAGCGCCACCGTCATCTCGTCGAGCGCGCTGGACTCCTGGCCCAGGTATCCGATCAGCCGGGCGGCCCGGTCCGGATGGGCCACCAGGTCGTGGCCGTGCAGCACGATCCGCCCGGCGTCCGGGCGCAGCAGCCCGGTGAGCTGCCGGACCAGCGTCGACTTGCCCGCGCCGTTCGGGCCGAGCAGGCCGAAGATCTCACCGGCCCGCACGCCGAGGTCGATCCCGTCGTTGGCGCGCACCGGTTCGCCGCCCGCCCGGCCGCGACCGGCCGGGTAGGTCTTGACCAGCCCGCGCACGGTCCAGACCGTTTCGCCGGGGGTGCCGTCCGGAACGTCCTGGGTCGCTTCGATGCCCGTGCTCACGAGCACCGAGACTACGCCGCGCGGTCGGCGGACCGGGCCGCGGGGCCGCCGACGGCCGCCGGGCCGGCTACTCGCCGGTGGTGCCGCCGTGCCCGGCCGCCACCGACCGGGCGTCCACCTCACGCCAGAAGCCCGCCCGGATGGCGTAGCGGTCGTGCTCGTCGATCTGGTCGTCCTTGTGGGCGAGCAGGCCGAAGCGGGCGGCGTAGCGCAGCAACTCGCCGTCGATCCGGTGCGGCACGCGCGGGTAGTCGGCGGACAGCACCCGCAGCGCTCCCGGGTCGGCGAGCCGGTCGATCCAGCGCCCGGCGAAGACCTGGCCGACCTCGAAGGGGTCGCCGCTGACCGCGGTGATGTCCTCCTCGCGGTCGGCCCAGCGCTGCTCGGCGGTGGTGAGCTGGGCGAGGGTGGGCAGCCCGGACTCGGCGTCGCCGGGCGGGGTCCGCTCCACCCAGCCCTTCTCCGACGACCAGCGCAGCGTGGCGCTCGGCGTGGACGGCGTCGGGTGGCCGCCGGTCGGGCCGCGTCCGCCGCCGCGTCCGGCCAGGTCCTTCGGGGTGGGCACCGCGGCCGGCGTGGCGCGGCCCGGTCCGGGTCCGGCGGCCGGGGCGTGACCGTTGCGGTCCGCCGGCGCCGGGGGAGCGGCGCGGTCCGGCTCGCCGGACGGGGCGGCCGGCGCCGCCGGGGTGGACTCCGGGAGCGGCGCGGACAGGATGGCGGCGATCTCCGGCCGGGTCACCTGCGCGGTGCCGCAGACGCCGTCCCTGGCCTGGACCGCCCGGGTGATCCAGGCACGGTCCAGCACCCGGCGCTCGTCGGCCTCGGCGACCAGGTCCTCGGACTGGTTGTAATCGCCGTCCGCGGCCTGCACGGCCCACAGGTGGACGGCGACGCCGTGCTCCTTGGCGGACATCATGCCGGGCAGCAGGTCGCCGTCGCCGGTGACCAGGACAACGTCGGCGCAGGCCCGATTGCGGGCGAGTTCGGAGAGTTCGGCGTGCATGGCCGCGTCCACGCCCTTCTGCGCCCAGCGGCCGTCGCTCCTGGTCAGGGCACCGAGCCGGACGGTGACCCGGGGCATGACGCGCAGCCTGCGGTGCTCCGGCTGCGGCACGCGGTCCGGTGCGCCGTCGAACCAGTAGATCCGCAGCAGCGGTTGCCCGGTCTCCTCCTCGGCCCTCTCCCGCAGTCCCCGTACGATCGCCGCGTGGTCCACGGTGATGCGCGACCGAGAGGGCTCCCCGGCGAGCAGACTCGCGGCGGCACCGAGCAGATATCCGGCGTCCACCAGGACGACGCAACGGTCCACGTTCCACCTCTCTCCTACGTCCGCTCACCCCCGGGGCAGGGCATTCCTTGGAGTCTGCCCGACCGGGCGCGGGATATGAGCCGGAACTCGATCTTCGGCGTGGCGGATTCGCCGGCCGGCGGCGGCCCGGGAGCCCGGCCTGGAGCGTCAACGACCGAAATGCGGGATTCGTTCCCCCGTGCAAGTCTGGGGTCGCGCCCGGGGCGGACCCCGAACAGGCGCCGCGGCGGCCCGTCGTGTGACGTTTCCCAGGAGGAACGATCATGGCCAAGAACAGGAACCAGAACCGTGACCGGGGCGGCGCCCCCGCCCGCAGAGGCGACGGTGCCGCCGCCCAGGAGCCGGGCCAGGGCGCCACGATGGAGGCGCCCGTGCCGGTCGGGTCGCAGAACTCCGGGATGAACCAGGAGATGTCGCGGAAGCGGAAGAAGAAGTTCGGCCACAACTGAGCCGCTGGACGGCGTTGTCGGCAGGGGCGCGTCCCGACCGGGCGCGTCCCTGCGCCGTACCGCCGACTCCGCCGTCCGGCGCCACCGGGCGGGCGGCGTCCGGGCGTCGGGCCGGCCCGGGTCAGCCGACCGGGGACGGGCCGGGCCGCCGGAAACGGGCCGGGCGTGCGGGCGCCGCCGACGGCCGGGCGGGCGGCTTCGGCCTGGGGTGCGTGCGACCGGCCGGAACGCACCGGCCGGGGCGCGCGGCCCGGCCGGGGCGCGCGGCCCGGCCGGGCGGCGGCCGCCCGGTTCGCCCGCCCGTCGCCGGACCGGGAGCGGGGCCGGCCGCGCCGCGGGGCGGACCGCTCGGCCGGAAACCTTAGCCCGCTCCTACTGGTGCGCATGGCACACTCGGGCCCCATGGAGGGGAGTGTCCGGCTCAGGGTGGCGCGCGCGACGATGTTCGCCGCGCTGTGCACCCTGCTGTCCGCCACCTCGCACGTGCTGCTCTCCCGGGCACCGCTGCCCCTGCCGCTGGTCACGGCGGTCTTCGCGACGCTGTTCGCGATCGCCTACGCGACCGGCCGGCACGAGCGGGGATTCTGGGCCGTCGCGGCCCTGCTGGTGCCGCTGGAGCTGGCCGCCGACACCCTCTTCACCACGGGCCAGCGCACCTGCTACGGGCCGGCCGGCGGGCCGGTGACCGGGCCGCTGCGCTCCTTCGGGGCGCACGTGGTCTGCGGTGGCGGGCGGGTCGGCTCCCCGCTGGCCGGCGGGGACACCCTGCTCACCGACCCGAACCTGCCCTGGCTGCTGCTCGCCGCACACGTCGGCGTCGGGCTGCTGGCCTCCTGGTGGCTGCGGCGCGGTGAGGCGGCGCTGGCCCGCTCGCTGCGCGCCGCCGCCTCGTTCGCCTTCCGCCCGCTGGCGCTGGCCGCCTCGGTGCTGCGCGCGCTCCGCACGCCGCCGCCGGACCGGTCGGCCCCGGCCCGCTCCACCGGGCCGGACGTGGCCCGTCCGCCCCTGCTGCACTCCGTGGTACGGCGCGGTCCGCCGTGCCCGCTCCCGGCCGCCTGATCCCCGACGGGGACGGCCCGCCGGGAGCGCGCACGCCCGACACACGTCCCGGACCACACACCACGGAGAGCTGGACCCACCATGAGCAAGAAGAACAGCTGGGAGAACAAGGCGTCGGCCCGCGAACGGCTCAAGGCCGAGCGCGCCCGGGAGGCCAGGCGCGCCAAGATCCGCCGCCAGATCGTCGCCGGCGTCGGCGTGCTGGCCGTCATAGCCATCGCCGGCGGGGTCGCGGTCGCCGTCAACAAGGCGAACAAGCCCGCCAAGCCGGTGGTCACCCCGGCCCACACCTCCGGCGCGGACGGCACCACCGTGATCTACGGCAACGCGTCCGCCAAGCACACGCTGCACCTGTACGAGGACCCGCGCTGCCCGATCTGCGCCGCGTTCGAGCAGAAGGACGGCGCACTGGTCGTCAAGGGCGCCGACGCCGGCCAGTACAAGATCCAGTACACCTTCGGCACCTTCCTGGACACCAACAACGGCGGCACCGGCTCCATGCACGCGCTCAGCGCGCTGGGCGCGGCGCTCAACATCAGCCCCAAGGCGTTCATCGAGTTCCACACCGCGCTGTACTCCAAGGCCAACCACCCGGACGAGACGGTCGACAAGTTCAGCGACAACAGCTACCTGTTCAAGATCTCCAACCAGGTTCCGGCGCTGAAGGACAACGCGGCGTTCCAGAAGAACGTCAAGGACGGCAGGTTCGACGGCTGGGCGCAGAAGATGTCGGCCTCGTTCAACTCCAGCGGCGTCAAGGGCACCCCGACCGCCAAGCTGGACGGCAAGCTGTTCACCCTGGCGGGCAACACCTTCAACTCCACCCAGGGCATCATCCCGCCGGCCCAGCTCACCGCCGGTCTGGACAAGGCGTTCGGCCTCAAGTAGGCGGCCCGCGCCGGGGCCCGGCGAGATCCGCGGTGCCGGGGCCCGGCACCGCGGATCCACGCGGGGGGGCACGCTCCGCGCCGGCGCCACGGGCCGGCGCCACGGGCCGGCGCCACGGGCCGGCGCCACGGGCCGGCGCCACGGGCCGGCGCGGAGCACGCGGCCCGGCCGCGCCCTGCGGCCGGGCCGCGTGCTACAGGTCGGCCAGGAAGGACTCGGCGGTGGACCAGGTGCGCTCGGCGGCCTCCTCGTCCCAGTCCGGCAGCCCGGGGTCGGTGTACAGGTGGCCCGCGCCGCGGTAACGGTGCACCTCCACGTCGGCCCCGGCCCGGCTGATCCGCAGGTACCAGGCGTTCAGCCAGTCGTCCGGCTCGAACGCGTCCGGCTCGGCCACGTGCAGTCGCACCGCCAGGTCGGTGGCGGCGTCGTCCGCGATGTCGGAGGTGCCGTGCAGGAGCAGCAGGCCGCGGGCGTGCTCGTCGGCCAGCGCCAGGTTCTGCGCGATGGCGGCGCCCAGCGAGAAGCCGGCGTAGACCAGTCGGCGCGCGCTGTGCGGGGCGGCGAACCGCACGGCGCGGCGCAGCAGTTCGTCCTGGCCCAACTCGTCCCTGAGCGCCTCGCCGGCCTCCGCGTCGGAGGCGGTCCGGCCGTCGAACAGGTCGGGCACCAGCACCTCGTGGCCGGCGGCGCGCAGCCGGTCGGCGGCGTCGCGCACCGCGGGCCGCAGCCCGTACATCGAGTGGAACAGCACGATCGTCTCGGCGGCAGCCATGCTCCTCGGCCTCCGTGGGGTCGGGCGGGGCACGGCGTGCCCCGGGGAAGGGGTCGGCGGTCAGGCGCTGTCCCGGCGGACCCGCTCCAGCGCGGCGGCCAGGTCGTCGGGGTAGGGGCTGGTGAACTCCACCCAGCCGCCGTGCCCGGGGTGTTCGAACCCGAGTCGGACCGCGTGCAGCCACTGCCGGGTCAGGCCCAGCCGCTTGGCGAGCACCGGGTCGGCGCCGTAGGTCAGGTCGCCTGCGCACGGGTGGCGGTGGGCGGACATGTGCACCCGGATCTGGTGGGTGCGGCCGGTCTCCAGCTTGATGTCCAGCAGGCTGGCGGCCCGGAACGCCTCGATGAGGTCGTAGTGGGTGACGCTGGGCTTGCCGTCGGCGACCACCGCCCACTTGTAGTCGTGGGTGGGGTGCCGCCCGACGGGGGCGTCGATGGTGCCGCTGAGCGGGTCGGGGTGGCCCTGCACCAGGGCGTGGTAGCGCTTGTCGACCGTGCGGTCCCGGAACTGCTGCTTGAGCAGCGTGTACGCCCGCTCCGACTTGGCGACCGCCATCAGCCCGGAGGTGCCCACGTCGAGCCGGTGCACGATGCCCTGCCGCTCGGCGGCGCCCGAGGTGGAGATCCGGTAGCCGGCCGCGGCCAGGCCGCCGATCACGGTGGGGCCGCTCCAGCCGGGGCTGGGGTGCGCGGCGACGCCGACCGGCTTGACCACCACCACGACGTCCTCGTCGTCGTGCACGACGGTCATGCCCTCGACGGGTTCGGGGACCACCCGCACCGGCGCGGCCGGGGCCGGCATCTCCACCTCCAGCCAGGCGCCGCCGCTGACCCGGTCGGACTTGCCCGCCTCGGCGCCGTCCAGCCGCACCTTGCCGCCGGCGGCCAGTTCGGCGGCCTTGGTGCGGGAGAAGCCGAACATGCGGGCCAGTGCTGCGTCCACCCGTTCGCCCTCCAGGCCGTCGGGCACCGGAAGCGTACGGATCTCGGGAAGGGTGCTCACCGGGACGAGTATGCCGGACCCGGGAGGACGCCCGGCCCGCCGGTCAGTCCCGGTGCACCGAGCCGTCCGGGTCCAGCCCGCGGAAGGAGAGCCAGACGATCAGGAAGCCGCCGCAGACGATGGCCGAGTCGGCGAGGTTGAACACCGCGAAGTCGCGCGGGGCGATGAAGTCCACCACCGCGCCGCGCAGCACGCCGGGCGAGCGGAAGAGGCGGTCCGTCAGGTTGCCCAGCGCGCCGCCGAGCAGCAGGCCGAGCGCGATCGCCCACGGCGTGCTGTAGAGCTTGCGGGCCAGCCGGGCGATCACCCCGATCACGACGAGCGCGATCAGGCTGAAGACGATCGTCATGCCCTGGCCGATGCCGAACGCGGCGCCGGAGTTGCGCACCGCCTCCAGCTGCAGGTACGGGCCGAGCAGTTGGACCGGCGCATGGTGCTCCAGGTGGTGGACCACCAGCGTCTTGCTGACCAGGTCCAGGGCGTAGGCGAGCGCCGCGACGCCGAACAGCGCCGGGACCCGGCGCCGTCCGCGGCCCGCTGGACCGCCGGGTCCGCCGGCGTCCGTCCCGGTTGCGCCCGCCGGCTCGCCGTCGTCCGTCGAGGCGTCCGCGTCCCGGCCGGCCGGCGGCCCGGCCCCGTCCGCCGGCTGGTCCGGCGCCTGCTCGAAACCTGGCGTACCGATGGTCCGCTCCGCCTTCGTCACGTGAGTTCCTCAGCTTGTTCCCGCGCCAGGCCGTGCCCGACCAGGACGAGGGTACGGCACCGGGCCCGGCGGGGGCAGGGCGGTCAGTGCCGTTCGGTGCGCTGCTTGCACTCCACGCACAGCGTGGCACGCGGGAACGCCTGCGTGCGGGCCTTGCCGATCGGGTTGCCGCACGACTCGCACAGCCCGTACGTGCCGTCGTCCAGCCGCTCCAGCGCGTGCTCGGTCTGGGTGAGCATCTCGCGGGCGTTGTCGGCCAGCGACATCTCGTGCTCGCGGGAGATGTTCTTGGTGCCGACGTCGGCCTGGTCGTCGCCGGCGCCGTCGCCCGAGTCGCGCATCAGGCCGGTGACCGCCTCCTCGAAGGCGGCGATCTCGGCGCGCAGCCTGCCGGCCTCGTCGTCGAGTTCCGCGCGGGCCGCCTCGATCTCGCCCGGGGTCCACGGCTCCTCGCCGGGCCGTACCGCCAGCTCACCCGACGCGACCACCCCGGCCGCCTCGGCGGCGGCGCGGGCCTGCGGCAGCGGGCCCCGCGTCCGGTGCCGGCCGTCCGCGTCCCCGCCGGCGGTGCGGGCCCGGCCCCGGGCGCCGCCGGACGGCCGGGCGCCCGCCGCGCCGCGCCGGTCGGCCGGCGCGGCGGTCTTCTTGGCCGGCGCGGTCTTGCGCGGCGGCGCGGTGGTCTTGCGCGGCGCCGAGGTCTTCTTGGACGCGGGCTTCTTCCCGGCGGCCGGCGCGGAGGCGACCGTCTTCTTCGGCGCGGTGGACCTCTCGGCGGCCGCCGTCCCGGGCGCCGCGGCCTCGCGTGCGGGCGTCTTCTTCGGCGCGGCCTTCTTGCCTGCGGGCGTCTTCTTCGAGGTGGCCTTCCTGCGTGCGGGCGCCGGCCGCCGGCCGCCGGCCGCCTCCGACGCCGGAGCGCCCGAGGCGGCGGCCGGCGCCTCCTTCGCGATGCCCTTCTTCGCGGTGCTCCTCTTCGCGGTGCCCGTTCCGGCGGCGCCCTTCCGCGCCGGGGTCCTCTTCGCAGCCGTCTTCTTCGCGGTGCCCTCCCCCGCCGCCGGGTCCCCGCCCGCCGAGGCGTCCGCACCGGACCCGGTCCCGCCCGAGGCGTCTGAGCCGGACCGCGCGCCCGGCCCCGACCGCGCGGGTCCGGCCGGCTCGCCGCGCCGCGCCGCGGCGGGCTTCGTGCGCTGCGCCGCCGCGGGAGCCTTCTTCGCCGTCCGGCCGCCGGCGCGCTTGGCCTGGGCTCCGGCGCGCTTGGCCGAACCGGATGCCGCGGACCGCTCGGAGGCGGCCGCGCCGGACGTGCGGGACGGCTTCTTCTTGGCGGGCGGCGACGTCTTCGAGCCGGCCGCCGTGCGGGTGCCCCGCGCGGACTTCGCGGCGGTCCTCTTCACCACCATGGACCCGGCCCTTTCAGATAAGGTGATTTTCCTCGCGAATCGTCCCGGAACGATAGATCGCCCCGTCCCCGTGCGGCAACCGGCCACGCCGCCCGGGTCGCCCGCCCAGCGGCGGGCCCCTCTGCGGTGTGCCCGGTCGGCGCCCCGATATGCCGGTATCCTCCGTAGATGTTCCCCACCGGTCGGTTGCCGGCGCGGGTCCCCGGTGGCGGGCCAGGGCCAAAGACCCGGCGGGAGCATCCGCCCGGGACCCGTACACTGGCCGCAGCGAAAGGCGTGGATGGGGACGAGTAGCGCCGCACGCAGCCATCAGCGATCCGGGGACGGTGCGAGCCCGGGGGCGTGCGCGGCGCGAAGATCACCCCGGAGCCGCCGGAGGAAAACCCGTGGTCCAGCGGCGGGCGAGTAGAACCGGCATCGCGGCCCAACGAGCGGGCCGCCCCGAGGACGGCACGTCCGGCGGCCAAGGAGGGTGGTACCGCGGGAGCTCTCCGCTCTCGTCCCTCCGACGGTTGCCGTGATGACAGTGTCCGCCGGAGGACGAACCGATGACGCAGTACCGCCAGGTCCCCGCCCAGGTCGACCTGCCCGCGCTGGAGCACGAGGTGCTCGGCTTCTGGCGGGACAACGAGGTCTTCGCCCGCTCGCTGGCGCAGACCGAGGGCCGGCCGGAGTGGATCTTCAACGAGGGTCCGCCGACCGCCAACGGCATGCCGGGCGCGCACCACATCGAGGCCCGCGTCTTCAAGGACGTCTTCCCGCGCTTCAAGACCATGCAGGGCTTCCACGTGCCGCGCAAGGCCGGCTGGGACTGCCACGGCCTGCCGGTGGAGCTGGCGGTGGAGAGGGAGCTGGGTTTCAGCGGCAAGCAGGACATCGAGCGCTACGGCATCGCCGAGTTCAACGCCAGGTGCCGCGAGTCGGTCTCCCGGCACACCGACGCCTTCGCCGCGCTGACCACCCGGATGGGCTACTGGGTCGACCTGGACGACGCCTACTGGACGATGGCGCCCGACTACATCCAGAGCGTGTGGTGGTCGCTCAAGCGGATCTTCGACAAGGGCCTGCTGGTCCAGGACCACCGGGTCGCCCCCTGGTGCCCGCGGTGCGGCACCGGCCTGTCCGACCACGAGCTGGCCCAGGGCTACGAGACCGTCGTGGACCCCTCGGTGTACGTGCGCATGCCGCTCACCTCCGGTCCGCTGGCCGGCCGGGCGTCCCTGCTGGTGTGGACGACCACGCCGTGGACGCTGGTGTCCAACACCGCCGTCGCCGCCCACCCGGAGGTGGCCTACGTGGTCGCCACCGACGGCACCGAGCGGCTGGTGGTCGCCGAGCCGCTGCTGGCCAAGGCGCTGGGCGAGGAGTGGACCGCCACCGGGGAGCGCTTCACCGGCGCGCAGATGGAGCGCTGGACCTACCGGCGGCCGTTCGACCTGGTCGAGATGGCCGACGCGCACTTCGTGGTGACCGCCGGCTACGTGACCACCGAGGACGGCACCGGGCTGGTGCACCAGGCGCCGGCGTTCGGCGAGGACGACCTGCGGACCTGCCGGGACTACGGCCTGCCGGTGGTCAACCCGGTGCGTCCGGACGGCACGTTCGAACCGGACCTCGCGCTGGTCGGCGGACAGTTCTTCAAGAAGGCCGACGAGGCCCTCGTCGCCGACCTGAGCGAGCGGGGCCTGCTCTTCCAACACCTGCCGTACGAGCACAGCTACCCGCACTGCTGGCGCTGCCACACGGCGCTGCTGTACTACGCGCAGCCGTCCTGGTACATCCGCACCACCGCGGTCAAGGACGCGATGCTGCGCGAGAACGAGCGCACCCACTGGTACCCGGACACCGTCAAGCACGGCCGCTACGGCGACTGGCTGCACAACAACGTGGACTGGGCGCTGTCCCGCAAGCGCTACTGGGGCACCCCGCTGCCCATCTGGACCTGCGCGGACGACCACCTGACCTGCGTCGGCTCGCTGGCCGAGCTGTCCGGGCTGACCGGCGAGGACATGTCGGGGCTCGACCCGCACCGGCCGTTCATCGACGAGGTCTCCTTCCCCTGCCCGACCTGCGGCGGCACCGCGCGCCGGGTGCCGGAGGTGATCGACGCCTGGTACGACTCGGGGTCGATGCCGTTCGCCCAGTGGGGCTACCCGCTGCGCAACAAGGAGCTGGCCGAGCGGCGCTACCCGGCGCAGTTCATCTCCGAGGCCATCGACCAGACCCGCGGCTGGTTCTACTCGCTGATGGCGATCGGCACCCTGGTCTTCGACCGCTCCTCCTACGAGAACGTGGTCTGCCTCGGGCACATCCTGGCCGAGGACGGCCGCAAGATGTCCAAGCACCTGGGCAACATCCTGGAACCGATCGCGCTGATGGACCGGCACGGCGCGGACGCGGTGCGCTGGTTCATGGCGGCTGGCGGCTCGCCGTGGGCGGCCCGCCGGGTCGGCCACACCACCATCCAGGAAGTGGTCCGCAAGACCCTGCTGACCTACTGGAACACCGTCGCCTTCCAGGCGCTGTACGCCCGCACCTGCGGCTGGGCTCCCGGTGCGGACGACCCGGCCCCGGCCGCCCGGACGCTGCTGGACCGCTGGCTGCTGGGCGAGCTCAACACGCTGGTGCGCGAGGTCACCGCGGCCATGGAGTGCTACGACACCCAGCGCACCGGCCGGCTGCTGTCGTCGTTCGTCGACGACCTGTCCAACTGGTACGTGCGCCGCTCCCGCCGCCGCTTCTGGCAGGGCGACCCCGCGGCGCTGCGCACCCTGCACGAGGTCCTGGAGACGGTGACCCGGCTGCTGGCGCCGCTGGTGCCGTTCATCACCGAACGGGTCTGGCAGGACCTGGTCGTGCCGACCGCGCCGCAGGCGCCCGCCTCGGTACACCTGGCGTCCTGGCCGGTGCCGGACCCGGCACTGATCGACCCGGCGCTCTCGGAGCGGATGGCCCTGGCGCGCCGACTGGTCGAACTGGGCCGGGCGACCCGCGCCGGGTCCGGGGTCAAGACCCGCCAGCCGCTGTCCCGCGCGCTGGTCGCGGCGGCCGGCTTCGACGCGCTCGGGGAGGACCTGCGCGCGCAGATCGCGGAGGAGCTGAACGTCAGCTCGCTGGCCGCGCTCTCGCAGGCCGGCGGCTCGCTGGTGGACACCACGGCCAAGGCCAACTTCCGCGCGCTGGGCAAGCGGTTCGGCAAGGGCACCCAGCCGGTGGCGCGGGCCATCGCCCAGGCGGACGCCGCCGCGCTGTCCGCCGCGCTGCGCGCGGGCACCGCGTCGGTCGAGGTGGACGGCGAGCCGGTGGCGCTCTCCCCGGAGGAGGTCATCGTCACCGAGACCCCGCGCGAGGGCTGGTCGGTGGCGTCCGACTCCGGCGCGACGGTGGCGCTCGACCTGACCGTCACCCCGGCGCTGCGCCGCGCCGGGCTGGCCCGTGACGTGATCCGGCTGGTCCAGGAGGCCCGGAAGAACTCCGGGCTGGACGTGGCCGACCGGATCGCGCTGCGCTGGCGGGCGGACCGGGAACTGGCCGAGGCGCTGGCCGAGCACGGCACGCTGGTCGCCGACGAGGTGCTGGCCACCGACTACGCGCCCGGTGACGGCGACGACTCCTACGGCGAGGTGTTCCGCGACGACGCGCTCGGCCTGGCCTTCCGGCTGCGCAAGCGGTAGCCGCCGGTCACGGCGGCGGCCACCGGGAGCGAGGGCCGGCCGGAGCGCGGCGGGTTCCCGGGGCGCCCGCGCCCGGGCGGGTCAGACGCCCGGTCCGGTCCGCCGCGGCGGACCGGACCCCGGTGGTGCCGTCGCTCGCTCCCCGCTCCCCCGACTCCGGGCACGCCGACGGGCGGGGGCCACGGTCTCCCGCGGCCCCCGCCCGTCGTGGTGCGGGTCGAGCCCGTCGTCAGTTGTCGTCCTCGTCGATCAGGAAACCGCGCATCGGCGTCGGCGCCTGCTGCAGCGGCTGCGGGGCCGGTCGGACCGGCGCCATCGGCTGGGTCATCGCCGGGGACATCTGCTGCTGGCCGCCGTAGGTGTGGCCGCCCTGGCTCATCTGCTGGCCGCCGTAGGACTGGTTGCCCAGTCCGGCGCCCGCGGTGGCCATGCCGTTGCCCATGCCACCGCCCATCGTGGATGAGGGCGGCAGGGACGCGGCGGCCGCGGTGCGTGGCGGGGCCAGCGAGTCGTCCGCCTGGTTCTCCAACTGGCGCAACTGGCTCTCCAGGTAGGACTTCAGCCGGGTGCGGTACTCGCGTTCGAAACCGCGCAGGTCCTCGACCTTGCGCTCCAGCGTGGCGCGCGCGGACTCCAGCGAGCCCATCGCCACACGGTGCTTCTCCTGCGCGTCCCGCTCCAGCGCGTCCGCTTTGGCGCGGGCGTCGCGCTCCAGGCCCTCGGCCCGGCTGCGCGCCTCGCCGACGATCTTGTTGGCCTCGGAGCGGGCCTCGGCGATCGCCTGGTCGGCGGTCTGCTGGGCGAGCGAGAGCACCCGGGCGGCGCTGTCGCCGTGCGGACCGCCCTGCTGCTGCATCGGGCCGCCCTGCTGCATCGGGCCGCCCTGCTGCATCGGGCCGCCCTGCTGCATCGGGCCGCCCTGCTGCATCGGGTGGCCCTGCTGCATGGGGTGGCCCTGCTGCATCTGCGGCGGCTGCCCCATCGGTCCCGGGCCCTGGCCCATCGGGCCCTGGCCCATCGGCCCCTGCCCCATCGGTCCGGGCCCCTGCCCCATCGGGCCCTGGCCCATCTGGCCCTGGCCCATCGGCCCGGGCCCCTGGCCCATCGGACCTGGACCCATCGGACCGCCCTGCGGTCCGTGCCCGCTGGGGCCCGCCGGCAGCTGGGGTGCACCGGGCAACTGGGGCGGTCCGCCCATCTGCTGCTGTCCCGGAGGCACCGGCTGCGGACCTGATATGGCGGCGGGCACCGGTGCCCCCGGCCGGTCCTGCTGCTCCGGCTTGCGCATGTTCTGCTGCTGGTTCTGCGCCGCGGCCCGGGTGGCGGCGGCCAGCTTGGCGCGCAGGTCCTCGTTCTCCCGCAGCAGCCTGGTCAGCTCGGCTTCGACCTCGTCGAGGAAGGCGTCGACCTCATCCTCGTCATAGCCTTCTCGGAGGCGGACGGTCGTGAACTGCTTGTTCCGGACATCCTCGGGGGTCAGCGGCATCTCTTCACCTCAACGTGATCGTCGGCAATCGGGCAAGACCGTATCGTTCACAGCCTGGCCACGACGGAGATCAGGATGTAGACGATGATCATCAGTACGAAGAAGGACAGGTCGAGCGCTACGCCCCCGAGACGAAGCGGCGGGATGAACCGCCGCAGAAGCTTCAGTGGCGGATCGGTGACAGTGTAGGTGGCTTCGAGCACGACCACCATGGCCTTCCCAGGACGCCACGACCGGGCGAACTGGAAGACGTAGTCCATCACCAGCCGGAAGATCAGCACGACAAGGAAGACCATCAGGACGATGTAGACGATTTGCAGAAATACACTCATCCCGCCTCCCCTTTCCTCACTCCGTCCGGGCTCCGCCGGTCCGGTTCCACGCGCTCTCGTCTCAGCTCTGGTTGAAGAATCCGCCCTCGGCGATCCGGGCTTTGTCCTCCGCCGTGACATCGACGTTAGCAGGAGACAGGAGGAACACCTTCTGCGTCACCCGCTCGATGCTGCCGTGCAGTCCGAATACCAGACCGGCGGCGAAGTCCACCAGACGTTTGGCGTCGGTGTCGTCCATCTCCGTCAGGTTCATGATCACCGGGGTGCTCTCCCGGAAGTGTTCCCCGATCGTACGGGCTTCGTTGTACGTGCGGGGGTGGAGCGTCGTGATGCGGTACGGCTCCCGCTCCGAGACGACCTTGGGCATGATCACCGGTGCGTTCTTCTCCTGAGTTCGGCGTTCAGGTGTGATGGATGCCACTGGGGCGATCCTGGGTTCCCGGGGGGCCGGAGGATGGACGGCTCTCACCGGTTCCTCGGGCGGCGGCTGGTGCTGTCGCCGACCCCGGTCCGGCTCGGGTTCGGGTTCGAACTCGTCGTCGGGGTCAAACCCCGGGCCGTCGTACCCATCGTCCTCCACGAGGCCGAGGTAGACCGCCATCTTGCGCATCGCGCCGGCCATGCTCTACGTCCTCCGCTCTGTGGTGGATCGGCACCGTCACCAGGTGAGGGAGATCCACTCCGCCTGCTCCGTGCTGGGCGGAGCTGACCATATTTTCTACTGTGGTCCGACTTGTTGGTGACGTTACCGGAGCCCGGAGCGGACTCCGAGCACCGCAGTACCGACGCGTACATGTGTCGCACCGGCCGCCACCGCCTCCTCCAGATCCGAACTCATCCCGGCGGAGACCATGTTCGCAGCAGGATGGGCTCCGCGCAGCGCGCTTGCGATTTCCGCGAGCCTGTCGAACGCGGCACGCGGTTGACCGGCGTACTCCCCGGCGAGCGGCGCGACCGTCATCACGCCGCCAAGTCGCAGGCCCGGCGCGGCGGCCAGCGCGCCGGCCAGCGCCGGAACGTCCTGCGGCGCGGCACCGCCCCTGCTGCCAACGGATCCTGACGGAGCGTCAAGTGCCACCTGGATCAGGCACCCGACCTCCCGACCGGACCGGACGGCCGCGTCGGACAGCGCCGCGACCAGCCGCAGACGATCGACCGAGTGCACGAAATCGGCATAACTGACAACGGAACGGACTTTGTTGGTCTGCAACTGGCCGACGAAGTGCCAGACCAGAGGGGAGTTCGCGCAGGCGGCGGCCTTCGGCGCGGCCTCCTGATCGCGGTTCTCCGCGACGTGTCGGACCCCCAGTTCGGCCAGGAGTGCCGCGTCACTCGCCGGGTGGGTCTTGGTGACCACGATGAGGGTGACCTCGTCGCGCGCACGTCCGGCCGCCACGCACGCCTCGGCGATGCGCCGTTCGACGACTGCCAGGTTCTCCGCGAGCCGGGCCCGGCGCTCGGCGGGCGAACCGTGACCCCCGGACGTCGCGATCATCACGCCTCCAGCCAGACGTAGGAGGCGAGTCGGCCGGTACGGCCCTCCCGCCGGTACGAGAAGTGGTCGGCCGACTCCAGCGTGCACACCGGCGAGGACTCCCGCCGGGTCACGCCGAGTCCGGCGAGTTGATCGTGCGCGCCGGCGACGATGTCCAGCGCGGGTGTGCCCCACCGGGTGGTCGACCGGGCGGCCGGCACCAGCTCGCACGCGGACTCGCGCAGTTCGGCCGGCACCTCGTAGCACCGCCCGCAGACCGCCGGCCCGGTGCGGGCGATCATCCGTTCCGGGCGGGCGCCGAGTTCGGCCATCGCGGCGACCACCGCCGGGACCACCCCGGCCAGCAGCCCGGGCCGCCCGGCGTGGGCGGCGCCGACCACGCCGGCCACCGGGTCGGCCAGCAGCACCGGAACGCAGTCCGCGGTGAGCACCGCCAGCGGCAGTCCGCGGCGGGCGGTGACCACGGCGTCCGCCGCGGGCACCGGCCGGTCGCCCCAGGGCCGGTCCACCACCGCGACGTCCCGGCCGTGCACCTGGTTCATCCAGACCACCGAGGCCGGGTCGACGCCCAGGGTCCGCGCGGCGCGGTCCCGGTTCGCGGCGACGGCGGCGGGGTCGTCGCCGACCGCGCCGCCGAGGTTGAGCCGCTCGTACGGAGCGGCGCTCACCCCGCCCCACCGGTCGGTGAAGGCGAAGCGGGCGCCGCTCGTCTCGTGTCTCTGGCCTATCAAGGTCTCTCAGCTCGCAGGGGAGAACCGGTCACTTGAGGAAGTCGGGGACGTCCAGCTCCTCGGCCTGGCTGTCCTGGTAGGGACGGGCCGGCGGGACCTGCGGGGTCGGCGCGGCGGCCTCGGCGGCCGGGGCCGGCTCGACGGACTCCTCACGGGGCTCGACCGGCTCGCGCTGCGCCAGGCTGCCGAGGCCGCCGAAGGACGGCCGGACCGGTTCACCACCCTGGGCGCCGAGCCGGCCGGCCTCCTCGTCGCGACCGCCGTACGAACCGAGCGCCTTGTCGCGACTCTTGGTAGGCGGTTGCCCGCCGTCGAAGCCGGCCGCGATGACGGTGACCCGCACCTCGTCGCCGAGCGCGTCGTCGATGACCGCGCCGAAGATGATGTTGGCCTCCGGGTGGGCGGCCTCGCTGACCAGCTGGGCGGACTCGTTGATCTCGAACAGGCCGAGGTCGGAACCGCCGGAGATGGACAGCAGCACGCCGCGGGCGCCGTCGATGGATGCCTCCAGCAGCGGCGAGGAGATCGCCATCTCGGCCGCCGCCACCGCGCGGTCGTCACCGCGGGCGGAGCCGATGCCCATCAGCGCCGAGCCGGCCTCCGACATCACCGACTTGACGTCGGCGAAGTCGAGGTTGATCAGCCCCGGTGTGGTGATCAGATCGGTGATGCCCTGCACACCGGACAGCAGCACCTGGTCGGCCGACTTGAAGGCGTCCAGCACGCTGACCTGGCGGTCGGAGATCGACAGCAGGCGGTCGTTGGGGATGACGATCAGGGTGTCGACCTCGTCGCGCAGTCCGGCGATGCCGTCCTCGGCCTGGTTGGCCCGGCGCCGCCCCTCGAAGGTGAACGGCCGGGTGACCACGCCGATGGTCAACGCGCCCAGCGAGCGGGCGATGTTGGCCACCACCGGAGCGCCGCCGGTGCCGGTGCCGCCGCCCTCGCCCGCGGTGACGAAGACCATGTCGGCCCCCTTGAGGACCTCCTCGATCTCCTCGCGGTGGTCCTCGGCGGCCTTGCGCCCGACATCCGGGTTGGCGCCCGCGCCGAGACCGCGGGTGAGCTCCCGGCCGACGTCCAGCTTGACGTCGGCGTCGCTCATCAGCAGGGCCTGCGCGTCGGTGTTGATCGCGATGAACTCGACGCCCTTGAGACCGACCTCGATCATCCGGTTGATGGCGTTGACACCGCCGCCGCCGATGCCGACGACCTTGATGACTGCGAGGTAGTTCTGCGGTGCTGCCACGTCGAAGGCCTCTCGCCTCGATTTACGTGCCGTCCCGCCGCGAACGCGGGGGGCCGGCGGATGCCGATGGGACGGTTCGGACTCCGACCCGAACCCTAACCCTGAGGTTTAGGGTCAATGTCAATCTCGTTCCTTGTGTCCGCTTGGACAGGACACTAAGTCGACAAGCGGCACTCGTTCAACGAACACGCCGAACCTCCCGCTTTTCTTTTGACCCTATGTGATCATGCCCGGTCCGGGCATACCAGGGTTACCGATCGGCGACGAAGCGTCAACTCTCCGAGGATGCGGGGGCGGTGGGAGCGCTGACGTCGTAGTGGACGGCGTGCGGAGCCGCCTTCAGCAACGCGGTCAGCGCCACCGCCTTGCGCGCGCCCTGCTCCGGACTCCCCCACAGCACGCTGCGGCCCCCGGCCAGTTCGAGCGTGATTCCGTCGAAGGACGCGACCCGGATGACCTTTGTCTGCCTGTGCACCGATTCTGGAAGATCGGCCGCGACTTGCACCGCCGAGTGCAGCAGCACCGCGGTCCCGAAATAGCCCTTTCCCGGACGTGAACCGGTCAATTGCACGCGCGGAACCCCCGCCGGAGCGGTCGCGTCCGTGGCATAACGCACACCCTCGGCGTCCACCTCCACGAACTTTCCGTCCTTTTCCAGCAGCGCTTTCGGCACCCGCTCGGTCACCCGCAGCGTGACGGTGTGCGGCCAGGCCCGCTCCACCCGCACCGCGGCGATCCGCGGCAGCGCGGCGCGCAGCCGCGCCGCGACCGACCCGGCGTCCACCCGGGCCATCGGCTCGCCCACCGACACCCCGGCTTCGGCCGCCACCCTGCGGCCGGTCAGCACCCGGGTGCCGGTGACCCGCACCTGGCGCACCCTCAGCCACGGGGAGCCGTACAGGAGGTAGAGCGCGCCGCCGGCCAGCAGGGCGGCGAGCACCAGGAGGACCGCCACCCCGCGCCGGGTGAGCCGCCGGCGCGGGTGGCGGGCGGGCGGGCGCCGGGTCCCCGGGGACACCTGCGCGCCGCGCTGCGCGGTCGTCGGTCCGGACACGGGCCCGCCTCCTCGTCGATCCTGCCGTTCCCGGGGAACGTGGCTATCCTGCCCGCCGGGCGGCCACCGCCTCGTGCACCATGCCGACGAGCAGGTCGTCGGCGTCCCGGCGGCCGAACTCGGCGGCCGCCCGGGACATCTCGTAGAGCCGGTGCGGGTCGGTGAGCACCGGCAGCACGTTGCCGAGCACCCAGTCGCCGGTCAGGTCCGCGTCGTCGACCAGCAGCCCGCCGCCCGCCCTGACCACCGGCTGGGCGTTGAGCCGCTGCTCGCCGTTGCCGATCGGCAGCGGCACGTAGGCGGCCGGCAGCCCCACCGCGGACAGCTCCGCGACCGTCATCGCGCCGGCCCGGCAGAGCATCATGTCGGCGGCGGCGTACGCCAGGTCCATCCGGTCCAGGTAGGGCACCGCGAGGTACGGCGGCATGCCGGGCATGTGCTCGGGGGCCGGCAGTTCGTTCTTGGGACCGACCGCGTGCAGCACCTGGACCCCCGAGCGCTGCAGCCGGGGGGCGGCCGCGGCCACCGCCTCGTTGAGCCGGCGCGCCCCCTGGGAGCCGCCGGAGACCAGCAGCGTCGGCAGGTTCTGGTCCAGGCCGAGCGCGGCCCGCGCCTGCGCGCGGGCGGCGGCCCGGTCCAGGGTGGCGATGGAGCGGCGCAGCGGGATGCCGATGTAGCGGGCGTCGCGCAGCTTGCTGTCCGGGGTGCTGACCGCGACCGCGTGGGCGTAGCGCGAGCCGATCTTGTTGGCCAGGCCGGGTCGGGCGTTGGCCTCGTGCACCACGATCGGCACGCCGAGCCGCTTGGCGGCCAGGTAGCCCGGGAGCGCCACGTACCCGCCGAAGCCGACGACGCAGGACGCCTTGGTGCGCTCCAGCACCTGCTCGGCGGCCTTGATGGTGCCGCGCAGCCGGCCCGGCACGGTGATCAGTTCCGGGGTGGGCCGGCGCGGCAGCGGCACGGCGGGGATCAGCGCGAGGTCGTAGCCGCGCTCCGGGACCAGCCGGGTCTCCAGACCGCGTTCGGTACCGAGCGCCGTGATCCCCACGGTGGGGTCCTGCCGCCGCAGGGCGTCCGCGAGGGCGAGCGCGGGCTCGATATGACCGGCGGTTCCGCCGCCGGCGAGTACCACATGCACCGAAATTCACCGCTTCCTGGACGACCGCCGGCCGGCGATACGTCGCATGCTCCGATTCATTGCCCTGGTCACAGGACCGGCCCCCCGCGCGGCCAGCGCCGCCCGCGCCGCCGGTTCACTCCGTGCGAAGGAGATCAGCAGCCCGATGGCGAACATGGTCGGCAGCAGGGCCGAGCCTCCGTAGGAGAACAACGGGAGCGGGACGCCGGCGATCGGCAGCAGGCCGAGCACCGACCCGATGTTGACCACGGCCTGCGCCGTGATCCAGGTGGTCACGCTTCCCGCGGCGAACCTCACGAAGGGGTCTTCCGTGCGTCCGGCCACGCGGATACCCGCATAGCCTAGAGCCGCGAACAGAGCGATCACCGACAGCGTCCCCGCCAGTCCGAGTTCCTCCCCGGTCACGGCGAAGATGAAGTCGGTGTGAGGTTCCGGCAGTTGGCCCCATTTTTCCACGCTCGCACCCAGCCCGGAGCCGAACAGCCCGCCGGAGGCGAGCGCGTACAGGCCGTGCACCGCCTGCCAGCACTGGTCGTTCGCGCCGGGTTCGGTGGCCAGGATGCAGGCGAACCGGGAGACCCGGTGGGCGCTGGTGCGGATCAGCAGCAGTCCGGCAGCGCCGGCGATGCCCAGCACGCCGACGAACAGCCGGGTGGGCGCGCCGGCCAGCCACAGCAGGCCGAAGAGCAGGGCGGCCAGCACGATGGCGGTGCCCATGTCGCCGCCGACCAGCACCAGGCCCAGGACGAGCATCACCACCGGGACGAGCGGGACCAGCAGCTGCTTCCACTGGGTCAGCGCGCCGCGTTCACTCTTGCGGGCGAGCAGGTCGGCGCCCCAGAGCACCAGGGCCAGCTTGGCGAACTCGCTGGGCTGGATCTGGAAGGGCCCGCCGATCGACAGCCAGTTCTGGTTGCCGTGCACCCGCATGCCGATGCCGGGCACCTGGACCAGGACCAGCAGGAAGACGGTGCCGGCCAGCAGCGGGGCGGCCAGGGCCCGGTGGGTGCGCACCGGCAGCCGGGTCGCGGTCAGCAGCAGGACCGCGCCGATCGCCGCGGCGAGCAGTTGCTTGCGGAAGAAGTAGGTGCCGGGCAGGCCCATCTGGAGCGCCTCGACCTGTGAGGCGGAGAAGACCATGACCAGACCGAGGATGAGGATCAGGGAGCCGCCGCCCATGATCACGTAGTACGCGGTGAGCGGTCGGTCCCAGGCCCGCTGGGCCCGCAGGTAGCCGGCCCGCAGCCCGCGCAGCGGACCGCCCCGGCGCTCAGCGGTGCGCGGGCCGCGGGCGGGCGGCACCCGGGGTCGTCTGCTGGCCGGTACCGCTGACCGCTGCTGCGGCGTCATGTCCCCTCCGAGTTGCCGGGTGCCGGGCCGGGGCCGCGGCGGCGGAACCGGTGGCTATCGCTGCTGTGCCGCCGCCCGCGGCAGGTCGCGTACCGCCTCCGCGAAGGCGTCACCGCGCTTGCCGTAGTCGGCGAACATGTCCATCGAGGCGCAGGCGGGTGCCAGCAGGACGGTGTCGCCGGGGGCGGCGAGCCGTGCCGCGGCGGCGACCGCCTCCGCCATCGCCCCAGTGTCGGTCCGCCCGAGTTCCACGACCGGGACCTTCGGGGCGTGTCGCCGCAGCGCTTCGGCGATCAGCGCCCGGTCCGCGCCCATCAGGACCACGCCGCGCAGCCGGGGGGCGGCGTGCCGGACCAGCTCGTCGAAGGTGGCGCCCTTGGCCAGCCCGCCGGCGATCCACACGATGTGCTCGAACGCGGCCAACGACGCCGCCGCGGCGTGCGTGTTGGTGGCCTTGGAGTCGTCGACGTAGGCCACCTCGCCGACCGTGGCGACGTGCTCGATGCGGTGCGCGTCCGGCCGGAAGGAGCGCAGCCCGTCGCGGACCGCGCCGGGCGCCACCCCGTAGGCGCGGGCCAGGGCGGCGGCCGCGAGGGCGTTGGCGACGTTGTGCGGGGCGGCCGGGGTGACGTCGCCGGTCCCGGCGAGTTCCTGGGCGGTGGTCGCCCGGCGCTCGACGAACGCCCGGTCGACCAGGACTCCGTCGACCACGCCCAGTTGCGAGGGGGCCGGCGGGCCGAGGGTGAAGCCGATGGCCCGGCAGCCCTCCTCGACGTCGGCCTCGCGCACCAGGTCCTCGGTGGCCGGATCGGCGGCGTTGTAGACGCAGGCGATCCGGTTGCCCCGGTAGACCCGGCCCTTGTCGGCGGCGTAGGCGGCCATCGAGCCGTGCCAGTCCAGGTGGTCGGGGGCCAGGTTGAGCACCGCGCCGGAGTGGGCGCGGACGCTGGGCGCCCAGTGCAGCTGGTAGCTGGACAGCTCGACGGCCAGCACGTCGTGGGCCCGGTCACCGAGCACCGTGTCCACCAGCGAGACCCCGATGTTGCCGACCGCGGCGGTCCGCAGCCCGGCCGCGGTCAGGATCGCGGCCAGCATGCCGACCGTGGTGGTCTTGCCGTTGGTGCCGGTGACGGCCAGCCAGTCGGCGGCGTCCGGGCCACGCAGCCGCCAGGCGAGTTCCACGTCGCCCCACACCGGGACGCCCGCCGCGGCCGCGGCGGCGAACAGCGGGGCGGACGGCTTCCAGCCCGGTGTGGTGACGACGAGGTCGGTGCCGTCCGGCAGGGTGGCGCCGTCGCCGAGCAGCACGGTGGCGCCGAGTTCCCGCAGCGGCTCGGCCTGGGCCCGCTCACGGGCGCCGTCCCTGCCGTCGACCACGGTGACCCGGGCGCCGAGGCCGTGCAGGGCGCGCGCTGCGGGGACCCCGCTGACGCCGAGCCCGGCGACGGTGACGTGCCGGCCCGCGAGTTCCTCCGCCGTGCTCATGCTGACGCCCTTCCGGTCACTTGGCGGCGACGAAGCCCGCGTAGAACAGGCCCAGGCCGACCGCCATGCACATGCCCTGGATGATCCAGAACCGGACCACCACCAGGACCTCGCTCCAGCCCTTGAGTTCGAAGTGGTGCTGTAGTGGTGCCATTCTGAACACCCGGCGGCCGGTCAGCCGGAAGGACCCGACCTGGATGACCACCGACAGGGTGATCAGGACGAACAGGCCGCCCAGGATCGCCATCAGCAGTTCGGTGCGCGAGCAGATCGCCAGGCCGGCGAGCGCGCCGCCGAGGGCGAGCGAGCCGGTGTCCCCCATGAAGATCTTCGCCGGCGAGGTGTTCCACCACAGGAAGCCGAAGCAGGCGCCCATCAGGGCGGCGGCCACCACCGCTAGGTCGAGTGGGTCGCGCACCTCGTAGCAACCGGGGCCGGCGGTGAGCGGATTCGCGCAGGACTGGCCGTACTGCCACACGCCGATGACGGTGTAGGCGGCGAAGACCATCACCGAGGCGCCGGTGGCCAGGCCGTCGAGGCCGTCGGTGAGGTTCACGCCGTTGGACATCGCGAGGATCATGAACAGCGCCCAGATGACGAAGATCACCGGGCCGATCGACCAGCCGAAGTCCTGGGTGAACGACAGCTTGGTGGACGCCGGGGTGGCGCCGCGCTGGTCGGGGAAGTTCAGCGACAGGATCGCGAAGGTGATGCCGACGATGAACTGCCCGGCCATCTTCGCCTTGGCCCGCAGCCCCAGGCTGCGCTGCTTGACGATCTTGATGTAGTCGTCCAGGAAGCCGACCAGGCCCATGCCGGCGAACAGGAAGAGCACCAGCAGGCCGGGGATGGTCGGCCGCTGGGAGACCACCACCTTCGTCAGCGCGTACGCCACCAGGGTGGCCAGGATGAACGCGATGCCGCCCATCGTGGGGGTGCCGCGCTTGCTGTGGTGGTTGCGCGGCCCGTCGTCGCGGATGAACTGGCCGTAGCCCTTGCGGGCCAGCAGCTTGATCAGCAGCGGCGTGCCGATCAGGGACAGGAACAGGCCGAGCACACCGGAGATGAGGATCTGCTTCATCAGGCGGTGACCTCGCCCTGGGCGTCGCGGACACCCTCCAGCAGTGCCTGCGCGACCCGCTCCAGGCCGACCGAACGCGATGCCTTCACCAACACGACGTCTCCTGTGCGCAGTTGACCGCGCAAAAGTTCGACAGCCGTCTCCGCGTCGGACACATGCACCGACTCCTCACCCCACGAACCCTCGTTCTTGGCGCCCATGTCCAACCAGGCGGCCTCCTGGCCGCCCACGGTCACAAGCTTGCTGACGTTGAGCCGGACGGCAAGCCGTCCCACCGCGTCGTGTTCGGCGAGTGAGTCCTCACCGAGCTCGGCCATCTCGCCCAGCACCGCCCATGTGCGGCCCCCCGGACCGCACATGGCGGCGAGTGCCCGCAGCGCGGCCCGCATGGAGTCGGGGTTCGCGTTGTAGGCGTCGTTGACGACCGTCACTCCGTCCGGCCGCTCGACGACCTCCATCCGCCAGCGGGAGAGCGTCCCGGACGAGGAGAGAGCGCAGGCGATCTCCTCGGCGGGCATGCCCAGTTCACCGGCGACGGCGGCTGCGGCCAGCGCGTTCGACACGTGGTGCTCACCGTACAACCGCAGGCTCACCGGGGCGCACCCGGAGGGGGTGCGCAGGGTGAAGCGCGGGCGGCCCTTCGGGTCGAGTCGGACATCCTCGGCACGCACGCGGGCCTCCGGCGCCTCGCCGAACAGCACGACGCGCGCCGCCGTGCGGCCCGCCATCGCCCGCACCAGCGGGTCGTCGGCGTTGAGCACCGCCACCCCGTCGGCCGGCAGGCTCTCCACCAGCTCGCCCTTGGCCTCGGCGATCCGCTCCCGGCCGCCGAACTCGCCGATGTGCGCGGTGCCCACGTTGAGCACCACGCCGATCCGGGGCGGCGTCAGGCCGGTCAGGTAGCGGATGTGGCCGACGCCGCGGGCGCCCATCTCCAGCACCACGTGCTGGGTGCCCTCCTGGACCCGCAGCGCGGTCAGCGGCAGGCCGATCTCGTTGTTGAGGTTGCCCTCCGGCCACACCGTGGGCCCGATCCGGCGCAGCAGCTGGGCGATCAGGTCCTTGGTGCTGGTCTTGCCGGAGGAGCCGGTGAGGGCGACCACGTCCACCCCGAGCCGGGCGATGACGAAGCGGGCCAGCGCGCCGAGGGCCGCGGTGACGTCGTCCACCACGATGGCCGGCACGCCGAGCGGCCGGACGGCGAGCACCGCCACCGCGCCCCGTCCGACCGCTTCGGCGGCGTAGTCGTGCCCGTCCACCCGCTCGCCGGCGAAGGCGGCGAACAGGCTGCCCGGCCGCACCTGGCGGGAGTCGATCACCACCGGACCGGTGACCTGGAGGGCCGGGTCGTGTATGTCGTACGTGCTCCCGCCGACCGCCTGCGCGATCTCGGCGAGGGTGAGTGCGATCACTGCGGGTCGGTGTCCTTCGTTCGGGCCGGGGGACGGGCTGCCACACGGGGCTGCGCGTACTCGATGGCGGCGCGCAGCACCTCGCGGTCGTCGAAGGGGCGGATCACACCCGCGATGTCCTGGCCCTGCTCGTGCCCCTTGCCGGCGACCAGCACGACGTCCCCGGGCTGGGCGGCGGCCACCGCGGCGGCGATGGCGGCGGCCCGGTCCGGCTCGACGCTGACCCGGGCGCGCTGGTGGGCGGGCACCTCGGCGGCGCCGGCCAGCATGGCGGCCAGGATCGCCAGCGGGTCCTCCGAACGCGGGTTGTCCGAGGTGAGGATCGCGGTGTCGGCCAGCCGGGCGCACGCGGCGCCCATCGGGCCGCGTTTGAACGCGTCCCGGTCGCCGCCGCAGCCCAGCACCACGTGGATGCCGCCGTCGGTGACCTTGCGCAGCGCGCGCAGCACCGACTCGACCGCGTCGGTCTTGTGCGCGTAGTCCACCAGCGCCAGGTACGGCTGGCCGGCGTCCACCCGCTCCAGCCGGCCGGGCACGCCGGGGACGGCGGCGACGCCGTCGGCGGCGACCTTCGGGTCCACGCCCGCGGTCACCAGCGCGGTGATGGCGGCCAGCGTGTTGGCGACGTTGAACGGGCCGGGCAGCGGCGAGGCGGCCGGCACCCGTTCGCCGTTCGGGCCGAGCGCGGTGAAGGTGCTGCCCAGCTGCCCCACCTCGACGCCGTCGGCCCGCCAGTCGGCGTCCGGGTGACCCTCGGCGGAGTAGGTGGTCACCGGGACGCCGGCCTCCTTGACCAGCCGCTGCCCGTAGGGGTCGTCCAGGTTGACCACGCCGACCCGGCTGCGGCGCGGGGTGAACAGCTGCGCCTTGGCCTGGAAGTAGTCCTCCATGTCGGAGTGGAACTCCATGTGCTCCGGGCTGAGGTTGGTGAAGACCGCGACGTCGAAGACGGCGCCGTCCACCCGGCCGAGCACCAGGGCGTGGCTGGAGACCTCCATGGCGACCGCGCGCACCCCGCGTTCGCGCATCACCGCGAAGAGCGCCTGGAGGTCGGTGGCCTCGGGGGTGGTGCGCTCGCTCTTGATCCGCTCCTCGCCGATCCGGGACTCCACGGTGCCGATCAGGCCGGTGTCCGTCCCGTAGGCGCCGCGCAGGCCGCCCTCGACCAGGTAGGCGGTGGTGGTCTTGCCGGAGGTGCCGGTGATGCCGATCTGCAGCAGGTCCCGGCCGGGGTCGCCGTAGACCACGGCGGCCAGCTCGCCCATCCGGGCCCGCGGGCTGTCCGCCACGAGGACCGGCAGGCCGGTGGTGGCGGCGCGCTCCCGGCCCTCCGGGTCGGTCAGCACGGCCACCGCGCCGCGTTCCGCGGCCTGGGCGGAGAACTCGGCGCCGTGGAAGCGGGCGCCGGGCAGAGCGGCGTAGACGTCGCCCGGGCGCACCGCACGGGAGTCGTGGGTGATGCCGGTGGCGTCCCGCCCGCCGTCGGGGGCGGTGGCGCCGAGCCGCTCGGCCAGGTGGGCGAGCGGGGTGGGGCGCACCCGGTCCGGGCGGGGGAGCCCGGGAGCGGCGGACGCGGCATGGGACTGTTCTGCGTGGGGCACGGCCGTGAGGTTACCCGGCGTGCCGGGTTCCGGGCCAAAGTCGGACCGGGATCCGGTGGCGGCGGGCCCGGCCGGCGTGCGGCCGGGGGCGGTGGCCGGGGCGGGGCCGGGGCGGTCGGTGCCGGGATCGTCCGATGGTGTGATCGTTGTCACGTGGCTCACTGCTTCCCCGGCGCGAAGGTGACCGGAAGGTGCGGGGCCGGCGCTCCGGACGGCGGGACCTGCAGGGTCTTCAGCGCGAACTCCATGACCTGCTTGAAGACCGGGCCGCAGATGCTGCCGCCGAAGTAGGAGCCGACCGTCGGGTTCTGGATCACGCAGGAGACGGTGACCCGGGGGTTGTCGGCGGGCGCGAAGCCCATGAAGGACGAGGTGTAGCCGTGGTAGCGGCCGGTGGCCGGGTCCACCCGGTTGGCGGTTCCGGTCTTGCCGGCCACCTGGTAACCGGGGATGCGGGCCATCGTGCCGGTGCCCTGCTCGCTGCCGACCACCGCCTCCAGCATCCGGGTGACGGCCTTGGCGGTGGCCCGGCTGACCACCCGGGTGCGCCGCGGCGCGGGCGCCGGGGTGTACCGGCCGTCCGGGCCGGTGGTGCCCTTGACCAGGGTGGGCTCCACCCGCACGCCGCCGTCGGCGATGGTGGAGTAGATCGAGGTGGCCTGCATCGCGTTGACCGACAGGCCCTGGCCGAACGGGATCGTGTACTGCTGCGAGGTGTTCCAGTCCTGCGGCTCGGCCAGGATCCCGGGGGTCTCGCCGGGGAAGTCCAGTCCGGTGGGCCGGCCGATGCCGAACCTGCGCAGGTAGGAGTAGAGCACCTGGTCGGCCTGGCGCTGGGTGCGGCCGAGCTGGCCGGTGGCCAGGATGGTGCCGATGTTGCTCGACTTGGCCAGCACGCCGGTGAGCGTGAGGTACTCGGTGCCGTGGTCGGTGTCGTCGTGGAAGACCCGGTCGCCGCGCTGGAGGGTGCCGGGGACCACGACGTGGGTGCCCGGGGTGGCCACGCCCTCGTTGATCACCGCGGACATCGACATCAGCTTGCTGACGCTGCCCGGCTCGTAGGCGTCCTGCAGGGCGGCGTTGCCCAGGCTCTCGGAGTCGGCGTGGGCGAGGTCGTTGGGGTTGAAGCCGGGCGCGTCGGCCATCGCCAGGACCTGGCCGTCGCGGGAGTCCTGCACGATGACGTAGCCGCGGTCCGCCTTGGACCTGGCGACCTGCCGGCTGATGGCGTTCTGCGCGGCCCACTGGATGTCGCGGTCCAAGGTGAGTTCCACGTCGGTGCCGGGCACGGCGGCCTGCTCCTGGATGCCGGCGGTCGGGATGGTCTGGCCGCCGGACTGGGCGTAGGTCATCTTGCCGGGCCGTCCGGCCAGCTCCCGGTCGAGCTCCGCCTCCAGCCCGCCGGCGCCGCGCTGCCGGCTGTTGACGAAGCCGAGCACGCCGGCGGCCAGGTCGCCGTTGGGGTAGACGCGCTTGCTGGTCGGCTCGGCCAGCACCCCGGCCAGCAGCCCGGGCAGGCCGTGCCCGGCCGCCTCGTCGGCCAGCCGGCCGCGCTCCGCCTTGACCTTGTTCCACACCTGCGGCGAGACCCCGTGCGCCAGCACCACGTACCGGGACCGGGGGGTGGCCAGCAGCACGGCGAGGGTCTGCCGGCGCTCGCCGAGCAGCGGGGCGAGCACGGCGGCCGCCTTGGCCGGCGCGTCGGCCCTCTTCGCCTGGCCGGGGGTGAACAGGTAGGGGTCGGCGGTGACGTCGTAGGCGTCCACGGTGGTGGCCAGCGGCACCCCGTCGCGGTCGGTGATGTCGCCGCGCTCGGCGGCGATCTGGACCGGTTGGTAGCGGTTGACGTCCGCCTTGGCGTCCAACGAGGCGGAGTCGACGATCTGCACCTGGAACAGCCGCCCGGCGAAGGTGAGCATGATCAGCGCCAGCAGCACGCTCATCAGCCTCAGCCGTGGTCTGGGCTGGCCCAGTCGCAGCCCGGGTGCCGCGGCCGGCCGGGGCGCGCGGACCGGCCGCGGCGGCCGGCCGGGCCGGCGGCCGGCGGCCGGCACGCGCGCGGCGGGCCGGTGCGGGTCCGAGGGGCGGGGCAGTCGGCCGGGACGCGGCCGTTCGCGCTCGGTCACGCGATCACCTTCCGGTGCTCGGGGAGGGGCTCGCGCCGCTGGTCCTGGCCTGGGTGGAGGGGTCGATGGTGGACAGCGGCGTGGCGGTGCCGGTGCCGACCGGCGTGCCGGACGGTGCCGGGGCGTCGGAGGCGGTGGGCGGCGGCGGGGGCGGCGGTTCGGTGGCCTCGCCGGGCAGCCCGCGCACCCGGCCGCCCGGTTCCAGGAACGCCGGGTTGCCGCCGGGGACCATGCCGAGTTCGTGCGCGCGCTTGGCGAGCGGCCCGGGCGCGGCGTCCCGGTCGACCTGTTGCTGGAGCGCCTGTTCCTCGTCGGTGTAGCGGGTGGTCTGCCGTTTGAGCCGGGCGAGTTGGAACGCGCCCTGGTTGACGGAGGCGTTGAGCAGCAGCAGCGAGATCAGCCCGCTGGCCAGCAGGGCGACCACCAGCAGCACGAAGGGCGCCCGGGCGGCGCGCTTGTCGCCGGCCGCGACGAGCATCCGGGCCAGCGTGGGCCGCTGCCGGGGGGCGCTCACGGCCCCTCCCGGCCGGTGACGTCCTCGCGGACGCGTTCCGCGCCGCGCAGCCGGGCCGGCGCGGCCCGCCGGTTGGCGGCGATCTCCTCCTCGCCGGGCAGTTCGGCGCCGCGGGTCAGCAGCCGGAGTCGGGGCTGGTAGCGCTCGGGGACGACCGGCAGCCCGGGGGGCGCGGTGGAGGCGGCGCCGGCTGCCAGGACCTGCTTGACCACACGGTCCTCCAGGGAGTGGTACGACAGCACGGCGATCCGCCCGCCCACCGCCAGCGCGCCGACGGCGGCCGGGATCGCCCGTTCCAGGACCGCGAGTTCGCCGTTGACCTCGATGCGCAGCGCCTGGAAGGTGCGTTTGGCGGGATTGCCGCCGGTGCGCTTGGCGGCCTGCGGCAGCGCGTCGCGGATCAGCGCCACCAGCCGGGCGCTGCGGGTGAACGGTTCCTTCTCGCGCTCCCGGACGATCGCCGCGACGATCCTGCGGGCGAACCGCTCCTCGCCGTAGGCGCGCAGCACGCGCACCAGTTCGCCGGGCGGGTAGGTGTTGAGCACCTCGGCGGCGCCGATCCCGGTGTCCTGGTCCATCCGCATGTCCAGCGGGGCGTCCTGGGCGTAGGCGAAGCCCCGCCCGGCCTCGTCCAGTTGCATGGAGGACACGCCCAGGTCGAACAGGACGCCGTCGACGCGGGGGCGCTCCAGCCGGTCGAGCACCCGGGGCAGTTCGTCGTAGACGGCGTGCACCAGGGTGGCCCGGTCGGCGAACGGCGCCAGGCGTTCGGCGGACAGCCGCAGCGCCGCCGGGTCGCGGTCCAGCCCGATCAGCCGTACCGCGGGGAAGGTGGTGAGCAGCGCCTCGCTGTGGCCGCCGAGCCCGAGGGTGGCGTCCACCACGGTCGCGCCGGGCGCGGCCAGCGCCGGGGCCAGCAGGTCCAGGCAGCGCCGGAGCATGACGGGCACGTGCGTCGGGGTCACCGTCCGTGCTCCGCTCCGGCGTCGCCGAACCGCGGCCGGGGCCGGGGGGTGGGTGCGTGGCTGGTCGTGCTCATCTGGCCCTCTGATCGGACTGTGCCCGTGGACGCGGCCGCGCCGGGCGGGACGTAGCGCCTGGTCCCCGCCCGCTCGGAGGGAAGGGGCCGGCTGGTGCCGGGGAAGTAGTACCAGCAGGCCGTGGAGCGGGAGGAGGCCGGGCGTCGCGTACCGGCCGCGGGGCCGGGGGCGGGCGGGGTACGGCGCCGGGGGCGCGGTCACAGGATGCCGGGCAGCACCTCCTGGGACAGGGCGGAGAAGGTGTCCTCCTGGCCGGCCAGGTAGCGCTCCCAGGCGACCGCGTCCCAGATCTCGACGCGGTTGTTGGCGCCGATCACCGCGCAGTCCCGGGTCAGCCCCGCGTAGTCGCGCAGCGCCTGCGGCACGGTGATCCGGCCCTGCTTGTCGGGGACCTCGTCGCTGGCGCCGGCGAACAGCACCCGCATGTAGTCACGGGCGGTCTTGGAGGTCACCGGGGCCCTGCGCAGCGTCTCGGTGACCGAGCGGAACTCGGTGAGCGGCCACACGCACAGGCAGCGCTCGTGGCCCTTGGTGACGACCAGCCCGTCGGTGAGCTGGTCGCGGAACTTGGCGGGGAGCACCAGTCGGCTCTTGTCGTCCAGCCGGGGCGCGTAGGTCCCGAGGAACATCCGCACCTCCCGGTCGGTCGTCTCCCACTTCGCGCCACTTTACTCCACCGGCCACCACGCGCGGCCCGCCCGTGCCGGGCCCGCGCGCCCGCCCCCGCGCCGCCCTCCGGCCGCCCCGACCGGCCGTACGGCGGCCGGCGCGCGTCCCGGGCGCCCCGGCGCGCCGCGGCAACAGTGCGCGCCGGTCGGGAGCCGCCGGGCGCCGTACCGCCACGCCGGGCGCGAAGTTCACCCCCCCGGACGATCCGGGGTCACCACTGTGGTCTACCTCACGCCCGGACCGCGTTGACCACGGCGTTCCGGTCCCCGGGCCGGGGGATCCCGGGACGGGGCGCCGCCACGCCGTCTAACGTCAGGGGTATGTCGAGCAATGATTCCGTTCCCGAGTCCCCCTCCCCCGCGACGATCGACCGCCTCGTCGAGGGCAACCGCCGCTACGCCGAGGGCTTCCGCGACCCCGGCATGGGCGCCGCCCCGGTGCTGCGGGTCGCCGTCGTCGCCTGCATGGACGCGCGCATCGACCTGCACGCGGCGCTGGGCCTGCGGTTGGGCGACTGCCACACCGTCCGCAACGCCGGCGGGGTGGTCACCGACGACACCATCCGCTCGCTCACCATCAGCCAGCGGGCGCTGGGCACCCGGTCGGTGGTACTGGTCCACCACACCGACTGCGGCATGCAGATGCTGACCGAGGACTTCCGTTCGGACCTGGAGCGGGAGGTGGGCCAGCGGCCCACCTGGGCGGTGGAGGCCTTCACGGACGCCGACCAGGACGTGCGCCAGTCGATCGCCCGGGTGCGCACCTCGCCGTTCCTGCCGCACACCGACGACGTGCGCGGGTTCGTCTTCGACGTGCACACCGGAAAGCTCAGGGAAATCACGGCGCCGTGATGCCGGACCGTGACGTGGAGGCCCGGTAAAGGCCAGAATGCACGTGTGCCACCGGGAACCTCGCGGTGGCACGTCGGGGAGGGCCGCCGCGGGGACGGGGCGGCCCTGCGGACTGAACCCTCCGGTGGCCGTCGCCCGGGGGACGTGGCCGAGGAGGGCCGGGTGACGACCTTTGAGTCGCGAGCGCAGCTCAGCGATCTGACGGCGACCGCGGATCGGGTGCGCGCGTCGGTCGAGCAGGTGATCGAGGGCAAGCCCGACGTCGTCCGGCTCGCGCTGACCGTCCTGCTGGCCGAGGGGCACCTGCTGATCGAGGACGTGCCCGGGGTGGGCAAGACGATGCTCGCCAAGGCGCTGGCCCGGTCCATCGACTGCACGGTGCGGCGCATCCAGTTCACCCCGGACCTGCTGCCCTCGGACATCACCGGCGTCAGCGTCTTCGACCAGCAGCGGCGGGACTTCGAGTTCAAGCCGGGTGCGATCTTCGCGCAGATCGTGGTGGGCGACGAGATCAACCGCGCCTCGCCGAAGACCCAGTCCGCGCTGCTGGAGTCGCTGGAGGAGCGGCAGGTCACCATCGACGGCGTCAGCTATCCGCTGCCGGACCCGTTCATGGTGGTCGCCACCCAGAACCCGGTGGAGATGGAGGGCACCTATCCGCTGCCGGAGGCGCAGCGGGACCGCTTCATGGCGCGGGTGTCGATCGGCTACCCGGGGGCCGAGGCGGAGGCCAGGATGCTGGACTCGCACGGCGCGGTCAGCCCGCTGGACGACCTGCGGCCGGTCGCGCACGCCGACGAGATCGTCAAGCTGGTCGAGGCGGTGCGCACGGTGTACCTGGCCCCGGCGGTACGCGGTTACGCGGTCGACCTGGTGTCGGCCACCCGGCGCCATCCCGACCTGCGGCTCGGCGCCTCCCCGCGGGCCACCTTGCACCTGGTGCGGGCGGCCCGCGCGGCGGCTGCCCTGGACGGCCGCGACTACGTGCGCCCGGACGACCTCCAGGAGTTGGCGCCGGCGGTGCTGGCGCACCGTCTGCTGCCCACCTCGCAAGCACAGTTGAACCGCCGTGACCCCGAGCAGACGGTCGCGGACATCGTGGCGGGCACCCGGGTCCCGCAGCTGCGCGACGAGTGGCGGGAGGGGCGGCTGCGGTGAGCGGACGGCACGGGGGGCGGTGACGGTGGTGGACGCGGCGAGGGTCCGGCCGGGCGGGTGCCCGGCGCGCGGCCGGGCGGTCCGGTGAGCCGGGCCGCGCCGCCGGGCGGCGGCGTGCCGGACGGTCCGGACGGCGCCGGGGGACGGTCGGCCGGCTCCGGCCTTCGGCACGCGTTCGGCGGCCTGACCACCCGCGGGCGGTCCTTCCTGGCCGCCGGCGTCGCGGCGTGCGGATGCGCCTACCTGCTCGGCCAGCAGGACCTGCTGCGGGTCGGGCTGCTGATGGCGGCGCTGCCGCTGGCCTGCGTGGTGGCGCTGCACCGCACCCGGCACCGGGTGTCCGGCCGGCGGGAGCTGACCCCGCCCCGGGTGCCGGCGATGTCGCAGGCCCGGGTGCGGCTGCGGGTGCACAACGTGGCCCGGTTGCCCACCGGGCTGCTGATGCTCCAGGACCGGGTGCCCTACGTGCTCGGACCGCGCCCGCGCTTCGTGCTGGACCGGGTCGAGCCGAGCGGCCACCGCGAGGTGTCCTACCGGGTCCGCTCCGACCTGCGCGGCCGCTACCGGCTCGGGCCGTTGCAGCTGCGGCTGACCGACCCGTTCGGGATGTGCGAGCTGACCCGGTCGTTCAGCGAGTACGACACGCTCACCGTGGTGCCGCGGGTGCACCGGCTGCCGCCGGTCCGGCCGGCCGGCGAGTCGTACGGCTACGGCGAGAGCCGCACCCGGGCGCTGGCGCTGGCCGGGGAGGACGACGTGATCCCGCGCGGCTACCGGCACGGCGACGACCTGCGCCGGGTGCACTGGCGTTCCACGGCGCGCTACGGCGCGTTGATGGTGCGCCGCGAGGAGCAGCCGCACCGGGCGCGCTGCACCGTGCTGCTGGACACCCGGCGGGCCGGCTACCCGGGCGCCGGCCCGGACTCGGCGTTCGAGTGGGCGGTCACCGGGGCGGCCTCGGTCGCGGCGCACATGCTGGAACGCGGCTACTCCTGCCGGTTGCTGACCGACACCGGCGCGCTGGTGCCCGGCGGGGAGGCCGGCGCCACCGGCGGTGCCGGCGACCACGCGGAGGCGACCGGCGTGCTGCTGGACGCCCTCGCGGTGATCGGGCACTCCGACGGTTCCGGCCTGGCCCGGGCGCACGAGGCGCTGCGCGGCCGGCGGGACGGACTGCTGGTGGCCTTCCTGGGCGAACTCGACGCGGAACAGGCCGAACTGCTGGCCCGCCTGCGACAGCACACCGCCGCGGCGGTGGCGTTCGTGATAGACGGCCGCGGGGAGGACGAGGACCCGGACGCGGTGCCGAGGCGGCTGCGCGAGGCGGGCTGGCACGCCCAGCGGGTGCTGCCCGGCGACGAGCTGGCCGCGCTGTGGCGGCGCACCGACCGCTTCCACCGCCCGGCGACGGACGCGAAGGGACCCGGCTGATGAGCGGTCGCGGGCGGCTCGCCCTGTGCGCGACGCTGGCCACCCTGCTGACCTCGCTGTCGCTGTTGCCGCTGGCCTCCCCGATGGGCTGGTTCGGCGAGGCGGTGCTGCTGGTCCTGGTGCAGGCCGGGGTGACCGCGCTGGTGCGCCGCGCCCCGGTGGGCAAGGGGGTGACGCTGGCCGCGCAGGTGGTGGTGACCCTGGTGCTGCTGACCGTCTCCTCGGTGCCGGGCCGTGCGCCGCTCGGGATGCTGCCGGGGCCGGCGGTCTTCGAGCAGTGGGGGCGGATGCTCTCGCGGGGCGTCTCGGACATCGGCCAGTACGCGATCCCGGCGCCCGTGACGCCGGGCATCCGGTTGATGCTGATCGGCGGGATGCTGCTGGTGGCGCTGCTGGTGGACCAACTGGCGGTCGGCTACGGCAGCGCCGCGGTCGCCGGTCTGCCGCTGCTCGCGCTGTACTCGGTGGCCTCCGGGCTCAGCGGTCCCGGCGAGGCGCGCTGGCTGTGGTTCCTGCTGGCGGCGCTCGGCTACCTGGTGCTGCTGGTGGCCGAGGGCCGGGACCGGCTGTCGCGCTGGGGCCGGGTGTTCACCGGCACGCCGCGCCGCTCCCCGTTCGGTCCGGACCCGTCGCAGAGCGGCCGGCCGGTCGCCGCGGCGCGCAGCGGGCGCCGGATCGGCGCGGCGGTGCTGGGCGTGGCGCTGCTGGCGCCGGCGGTGCTGCCCGCGATGGGCGCCGGGCTGCTGGGCGCCGACCCGGCCGGCGGCGGCCTGGTCAAGGGCGACGGCACGATCTCCGCCGTCAATCCGCTGGTGTCGTTGCAGAGCAGCCTCAACCAGCCGGACGACCGGGTGGTGCTGCGCTACCGCACCACCGCGCCGGACGCCGCCGACATGTACCTGCGGATCGTGACCCTCGACGAGTTCGACGGCACCTCCTGGAAGGCGGCCACCCGCCGGGTCACCGAGGTGCCGAACACCCTGCCCACGCCGCAGGGCCTGGGCCCCGGGGTCAGGACCACCCAGGTGGAGACCGCGGTCACCGCCGCCGCCGGCTACCAGCAGGACTACCTGCCGATGCCGTACCCGGCCACCCGGGTCGCGATAGACGGCGACTGGCGGTTCGAGCCGGAGGGCCGCACGTTGGTCGGCGACCACGGCCAGACCACCGCCGGGATCCGCTACCAGGTGCAGAGCCTGCGGGTGGACCCGACCGCCCGGCAGTTGGAGGACGCGCCGGCGCCGCCGCCGGCGCTGGAGAAGGAGTTCACCCGCCTCCCGGCGTCGCTGCCGCCGGTGGTCGCGCGCACCGCGCGGCAGGTCACCCGCGGCGCCCGCGACCCCTACCAGGAGGCGGTCAGGCTCCAGGACTGGTTCACCGGTTCCGGCGGCTTCACCTACGACACCGACGTCGCCGAGGGCAGCGGCCCGCAGGCCATCGTGCGCTTCCTGCGCGACAAGCGCGGCTTCTGCGTGCACTTCGCGTTCACCATGGCGGCGATGGCCCGCACGCTCGGCATCCCGGCACGGGTGGACGTGGGGTTCGTGCCCGGCACCGAGCAGTCCGACGGCACCTGGACGGTCGGGCTCAAGGACGCGCACGCCTGGCCCGAGCTGTACTTCCAGGGCGTGGGCTGGACCCGGTTCGAGCCGACGCCGAGCCGCGGCTTCCCGCCGGACTACACGCTCGGCCCCACCGGCACCGGCCCGGGCCGTTCCTCGCCCGCCCCGCACGTCAGCTCCGGCACGCTGCCGACCTCCGGCCCGTCCGCGTCCGGCACCTGCGACAAGGTCAGCCGCCGGGTCGGCGGCTGCTCGTCCGGGGGCGGCGTGACGGTGGGCGCCCCGCCGTCCGGCGGCGGGTCCGGCGCCGGAGGGCCGGCCGGCGGCGCGGCGGCGCTCGTGCTGCTGGCGCTGGCCGCGCTGCCCATGGTGTGGCGGGTCCGGGTGCGCGCGGTGCGGTTGGCCGGCGGGACCCGCGGACCGGACCGGGACGAGGACCGGGACGCGCGGGTGGCCGGCCGGACCCTGTCCGCGTGGCGGGAACTACTGGACTCCGCCTGGGACTACGGGCTCTTCCCGGACCACGCGCAGACCCCGCGGCACGCCGTCGGGCGGCTGGTGGACTGGGCCCGGCTGCCGGACGGGCCGGCCGCCGCGGCCCGCCGGGTGGCCGCCGCGGTCGAACAGACGCTCTACGCCCGTCGGCCGCTGCCGGTGCCGGGCGTTGCCGACGACGTGCGGCTGGTGCGCCGCGCGCTGGCCGAGCGGGCCCGCCGCCGCACCCGGCTGCGGGCCAGGATCGCCCCCCGGTCGTTCGCCCGGGTGCTGTGGAGCTGGCGGGCCCGCTGGTCCGCCGCGGGGGCGGCGCTGCGCGGCACCGCCGCACGGGTCTGCGCCGCCCTCGCCGGCGGCGCCGCCCGCCTCTCGCGGCGCACCGGCTGAGCCCGCCGTCCCGCGCGGTGGGGCGCCGGGCGGGTGGGCGCCGCGTCCGGCGGGACGCGCGAGGGCGGGGGCCGCCACGCCGTCCGGCCCCGTGCGCCGCGGAACGGGTGGCGCGGCCGGACCGGCGGCCCGGCGGGAGCCCGTCGCGGCGCGACCGGCCGCGCGCCGGGCCGCGACGCCACGGGGCGGGGCGCCGACCCCGCCGGCACCGGTGCCGGGAGGCGACGCCGGGCGCGGCGCACGGGTGGTGCCGCCGCACGGACAGGGCGCCCGGGAGCGGAGCGGAACCGGCCTGGCACGGCGGACCGGCGCCCGGGGCGGGCGCCCGGCGGTCACATGCCCTGCTCGTCCCGGCGACGCTGCCAGCGCTCCTCGATGCGGTCCATGACGCGGCCCTTGCGACGCTGGGGGTGGCGTCCCGAGGGCCCGGCGGTCCGACCCTGCGGACCCACCGGCCGGACCGATCTGCGCCAACCGGCGATGGCCAGGGCGGCGCACCCGAGCATCACCAGGAACCCGACCACACTGATCCAGATCTGCTTGGCCACCATGCCGGCCATCAGGAGCGCGACGCCCACCAGGAACCCGGCGATCGCCTGGTAGACACGCCGCCGAGTGAACCTGCGCAGCCCGCTTCCCTCAAGCGCCGACGCGAACTTGGGATCTTCGGCGTACAGCGCTCGCTCCATCTGCTCGAGCATGCGCTGCTCGTGCTCCGAGAGCGGCACGGAGTCCTCCTCCTCGTCGGCCGCTGGGGCGCGACCGGTCCGACCCTTTCAGGATAGGCAGGTATGCGTCCCCGTGAAACCCGCCCCTGTGCGCCAATCCACCCGCTTGACCACCGACCGCCACGGCCGGGTACCCGCGATGTGACGATGAGTGCATTCCCCGGCGGTCGGTTCATCATGCTGGCCCGATGTACCCAGATCATACGTTCCGCCGCGGCGGAACGACGGCCTCCGCGCGCCCCGGGCCGGACGGGTTCAGCCGCGCCGGGCCAGCACGTGCAACTGGGTGGCGACGGCGTGGAAGGCGGGGAGCCGCGCGGCGGCCAGTTCCAGCCTCAGCAGCGCCTCCTGCGCGCCCGGCTCGGTGTCCATCAGCACCCCGGGCACCAGGTCGGAGAAGACCCGCACGCCGTGCACCGAGGCCACCTCCAGGCCGACCGCGCCGACCAGCGCCGTCAGGTCCTCGGCGGTGAAGCGGCGCGGCAGCGGGTCACCGTCGCCCCAGCGGCCCACCGGGTCGGCCAGCCCGCGCTGCGCCTCGGTGAAGTGCCCGGCGATGGCGCGGGCCAGCACGGCGCCGTTGCGGCCGGCCGCCAGCAGGCTCAGCGTGCCGTGCGCCTTCAGGGCGTCGGCCACCGCCCGCATCCCCTCGGCCGGGTCGTCGAGGTGCTCCAGGACGCCGTGGCACAGCACGACGTCCTGCGAGCCGCGCTCCACCACCTCCCGCAGCCCGTGCGCGTCGCCCTGCACCCCGCGCACCCGGTGGGTCACCCCGGCCTCGGCGGCCCGCCGCTCCAGCGCGAACAGCGCGTCCGGGCTCGGGTCGACCACGGTGACCCGGTGGCCGAGCCGGGCGACCGGCACCGCGAAGTTCCCGGTGCCGCCGCCGATGTCGAGGACGTCGAGGACCCCGCCCGCCCCGGCGTCCCCGCCGGCCGTGCGCGGGGCGCCCTCGGGCCGCTCCGGGCCGGCGGGCGGCCGGCCGAGCGCTTCCTGGAGCACGTCCCACACCACGGCGGTACGCAGCGAGGCTCGGGGGCGCGACGGATCTGACACGGCGGGCGGCTCCTGGGCGCGGCGTCGCCGCCCCGGGGGGCCTGCGACGCGGTACGGGCTCGGCCACTCCACCCTAAGGGGTCGTTCCGCCGATCCCGGCGCGTCCGGCGTCAGGGGCGCCGCACCCGGCCCGCCGACCCGTCACCCGGGCCCTCCGGCAGCGCGGGCCGCAACGACAGCAGGCGCTCGACGATCCGGACGAACATCGTGGCGGCCCGGACCAGGTCGTCGGCGTCCCGCGCGCGGGCCGCGTTGGGGATGCCCGCCTCGGCACGAGCCCGCCGGGCCGCGCCGGCCGCGAACAGCGCGCTCCACTCGGCCAGTTCCGGCGCGACCTCGGGCAGCACCTCCCAGGCGCTGCGTATCCGACGGCCCCTTCGGGTGGCCGGCTCGGGGCTGCTGCGCACCGCCAGCACCGCGGCGGCGGTGCGCAGCGCGGCCAGGTGGGCGGCGGCGTACCGCTCGTTGGCCGTGGCGAGCAGCACCGCCTCGTCGAGGCCCTGGTGGGCCTGGGCGAGCAGGTCGAGAGCGGCGGGCGGGGCGGCGGCCCGGCGCAGGACGGGGTGGACGTCGCTGGGGGGACCGGACGCCCGGCCCGGGGTGGGACGGCTGTGGTGAGCCGCGGCTGTGCCGGCCATGCGCACCTCCTGTCGTCGGCGTCGGCGGACGCGGGGGCCGCGCCCACGGCCGCGTCAGGTCCGGGCACGCCCTTCCCTGACGTGTGCCCATAGTGGGGCACACCACTGACAATCGGCCCTGACCTGGGAAGACATCCCCATCACCGGCCTAGGCGGGAGCCGGGCGGGGGTGCAGAATCACGCCATGGGCAACGGACGACGTGCGGCCACCCGGCGCCGGCTCTACGAGGCCGCGGTCACCCTCATCGCGGAACAGGGGTTCTCGGCGACGACCGTCGACGAGATCGCCGAGCGCGCCGGCGTGGCCAAGGGCACCGTGTACTACAACTTCGGCGGCAAGAACGACCTGTTCGAGAGGTTGCTGCGGGACGGCGTGCGGGCGCTGACCGCGTCGCTCCGGGAGGCCGCGCGGCAGGCCGTGGCGGACGGCGGCTCGCGGGTGGACGCGCTGGACGCGACGGTGCGCGCCGCGCTGGACTTCGCGTCCGGCAACCCGGCCTTCACCCAGCTGTACGCGGCCGAGCTGTGGCGGACCAACCGGCCCTGGCAGGAGACGCTGCGGACCGTGCGGGAGGAGGCGACCACCGTACTGGAGACGGTGCTGCGGGAGGCGGTGGAGGCGGGCGAGCTGTCCGCCGGGACCGACGTGCCGCTGACCGCCTCCGCGCTGCTCGGCATGGTGCTGGTGGCGGCGCTGGACCGGCAGGCGTTCCGGCCGGAGCGGACCGTCGAGGAGGTGCACGCGGCACTGTGCGGGCTGCTGCCGGGTCGGGTGCGCGACGACGCGGCGGTGCGCTGACCGGGGCCGGTCGGGCCCGGACCGGGCCGGCGCGGGTACCGGGGGGCGGGGCGGGCCGTGCCCGGTCCGCCCGAGAGGCGCGGCGGCGCACCGCCGGCGTCCGCGGAGGGCCGGTGGGGAGCGCTGGTCCGGTGCGGGCCGATCCCCCGTCGGACCGACCGGACCGGCGCTCCCGAAGTCCCGGGGCTCCCCCGCACCCGGTTCCCCCTTCGCGGCGCGCCGCCACGAGACCGCCGCCCCGTGTCGGCGGTATCGGCGGCGCGCGCCGGCACCCAGTGTGCCGGTCGGCCGGCGGCGTGCCCATCCGCTCCGGTACTCATCCGCGTTCCTAGGTAGGGGTACTCACCTGGCGCGACGGGGTGTCAGGACCGCCCGGTACAGTCCCCGCATGGCACGCATCGCGGTGATCGGCGCGGGGATGGGATCGCTCGCCGCCGCCGCCCGGCTGGCCGCCGCCGGCCACCGGGTGACGGTCTACGAGCGGTCCGGGACGTACGGCGGCGGGGTGCGGCGGCTGGAGCGGGACGGCTTCGCGTTCGACACCGGGCCGGTGCTGCTGTACCTGCCGGCGGTCTACCGCGACCTGTTCGTCAAGACCGGCCGCGAGCCGCTGGAGCGGTGCGTGGCGCTGGAGCAGGTGGACCCGGCGAGCCGGCACGTGCTGCCGGACGGCACCGAGGTGTCGCTGCCCAACGCCTCCCGGGCCGGCGTGGTCGGGGCGCTGGACGCGGCGTTCGGCGCGGGCGCCGGCGCGCGGTGGGGCGGGATGCTGGACCGGGCGCGGGCCGTCTGGGAGGTCACCCGCCGCCCGCTGCTGGAGGACACCCTGGCCGACGACCCGGCGCCGTTCGGCCGCGACCCCTACCCGGCGGTGCGCCGGGGCCCGCTGCGCCGGGCGGACCGCACGATCGCCGGCGTCTGCCGCGACGAACTGCGGCATCCGGCACTGGCCGCCCTGCTCGCCGGCTGCGTGCTCTCCCACGGGTTGGACCCGCGCACCGCGCCGGCCGCCGCGACCGTACTGCCGTACCTGGAGCAGACGTTCGGCGCCTGGCGGGTGGCGGGCGGGACGCGGGCGCTCGCCGGCGCGGTCCACGAACGCTGCCTGGCGCGCGGCGTGGAGTTCCGCTTCGGCACGGCGGTCGCCGCCGTGCTGGAGGCCGGCGGGCGGGTCGCCGGGGTGGAGTTGGCGGACGGCGCCCACGAGAAGGCGGACGTCGTGGTGCGCGGCACCCCGGACGAGGTGCTCCCGGCCGACCGGGGCCGGTTCACGGTGGCGCTGGCGCTGCGCGGCGCCCGGCCGGACGGCGCGGCGCACCTGACGGTGGTGCACGGCCTGGCCGCCCCGCACGACGGCGCGCCGGGCGGCCCCGGGCCCACCGTGCGGGTGGTGCGACCGGACGACGACCGGCTGCGCCCGGACCGCGGCCACGAGGCGGTCGCCCTGACGGTGACGGTGGCCCCGCAGGGCGCCGGGGTGGACTGGACGGCGCCCGGTTACGCGGCCGCGTTCGCCGACCGGGTGGTGGCCGCGGCCGGCGCGGCGGTGCCGGGTCTGGCCGGTCGGGAGCTGTGGCGCGAGGTGCGCACCCCGGCGGACACCGAACGCGAGACCGGCGCGCCGGGCGGCGCGGTGCCGTCCCCGGTGCTGGCCGGGGCGGGCGGGGCGCACCTGCGGGCGGCCAACCGGGCGCTGCCGGCCGGGCTGTACCGGGTGGGCGGTGCGGCGCACCCGGGGGGCGGGCTGCCGCACGCGGGGATGTCGGGGGCGATCGTCGCCGACCTGGTGGCCGGCGGACCCGGCGGCAGCCGGTGAGGGGCCGCCGGCGGCCCGTGGAGGCAGCGGCGGTTCAGCCGTAGCCCTGGTACGTGCCGTAGGGCTGCTGGTAGCCCTCCTGGCCGTCGACCGGCTCCCGCCGGTCGTAGCCGGCCTGCTGGGGGACGTACGGCTGCTGTGTCCCGTAGGGGTCGGCGACCTGCCACTCCTGCGCGGCGGGCTGGGCTGGCTGTCCGTAGTACGGGTAGGCGTCCCGCCCGTACGGGTCCTGCCCGGCGTACGGGTCCTGCCCGGGTACGGTTAGCCGCCCTGCCCGCCGTACGGGTCCGAAGCGGTGTACGGGTCCTGCGCGCCGTACGAGTCCTGGTACGCCGGGTAGGGCTGCTGAGGGTCCTGGAGGTGGCCGGGCCGCTGGTGGCCGGCGTACTCCTGCTCCGGGTACCCGCCGTAGCCGGACCCGGCGGTTCCGTACCCCGGGTCCGACGGGTGGCCCGGGTCCGGCGGGTACCCGGGGGCCTGGGCCGCGTACCCCCCCTCCCGCGCGGCATAGCCGGGGTGCTGCCCGTAGCCGGGGTCCTGCGGGGCACGGGGGTCGTAGCCGTAGCCCTGGTCCGGGAGCCCGGACGGGTCGTAGCCGGCCGCCCAGCCGGGACCGGCGGCCTGCCGGACGCCGCCGGCCGCGAAGACGTCGTCGTCGTAACCGTACCCCGCCGCTGGATCCGCGGCGCCCGGCCAGTCCGAGGAGCCGGCGGCGGCGTACTCCTGGGCGCCGGGAGCGGTGGCGCCGGCGGGGACGTCGTAGGCCGGGTCCCGGTCGGGCTCCGCGGCGGACGGGGAGGCGGCCGACCGGCCGGCCGGTTCCGGCTCGGCCGGGCCCCCGCCGAAGGCGTCCCAGGCGTCGTCGGCCGGCGCGGCGTCCTCGGCGGCGGGCGGAACGGTGGCCTGCGGGTCCGGCCCGACCTCGCCGTCCGGGTCGTCAGCGGCGCCGTCGCCGTGCCCGACGGCGGCCCGGTCCCGGCGGCGGCCGGTGCGGGGCCGGGCGCCCAGGGCCCATCCGGTGACGAAGCCGCGCCGGTGGGAGAGCGTGACGAGGGTCTGGCCGGCGCCGAACGCGAGGGCACCGGCGACGATGACGAGGACCTGGGCGGAGACCACCCCGACGGCGACGCACAGGAAGCCGGCGAACGCCAGCACCCGCCAGCGCAGCCGGGCCTTGTTCTGCAGCAGGACCTCGCCGAGCAGCCACAACGCGACGGCCCCGAACGCGATGTAGAGCACCGTGTAGCCCATGTACGCACGTCCTCACGTTCACCGCGGCCGCCCCCGGGGACGGTCCGCCGATGGGGATCCCGTCACGACCTTTGGTGCAGTCCCAGGTTCTCGTAGATCTCCAGGGAGGCCGTCGAGTGGTTCAGGGTAATGAAGTGCAGGCCGGGGACGTCCTCCGCCATCAGCTGACGGCACATCTCGGTGGCGAAGCCGACGCCGATCTCCCGTACGGCGGCCGGGTCGTCCCGCACCGCGAGGATGCGGTCCGCCAACCGGGGCGGGAAGGGCGCGTTGCCCAGCTGGGCGAACCGCTCGATCTGCCGGGCGTTGGTGACCGGCATGATCTCCGGGATGATCGGCGTGTCGCAGCCGGCCGCCGTCACCCGGTCGCGCAGCCGCAGGTAGTCCGCGGCGTCGAAGAACATCTGGGTGATGGCGAAGTCCGCGCCCGCCCGGCACTTGTCCACGAAGTGCCGGGTGTCGTCCGCCGGGTCGGTGGAGCGCGGGTGCATCTCGGTGAAGGCGGCCACCCCGACGCAGAAGTCGCCGGACTCCTTGATCAGGCGCACCAGGTCGGCCGCGTAGCGCAGCCCCCGCGGGTGCGGAACCCACTCCCCCATCGGGTCGCCGGGCGGGTCGCCGCGCACCGCGAGCATGTTGCGGATCCCGGCGTCGGCGTACTGGCCGATGATGTTGCGTAGTTCGGCCACCGAGTGGTTGACCGCGGTGAGGTGGGCGCACGGGGTCAGCGTGGTGTCGGAGACGATGCGGTCGGTGGCGCGCACCGTGCCCTCGCGGGACGATCCGCCGGCGCCGTAGGTGACGGACACGAAGGTCGGGCCGACCGCCTCGATGCGTCGGATGGCGTTCCACAGGGTCCGCTCACCCTTCTCGGTCTTGGGCGCGGCGAACTCGAAGGAGTAGGAGCGTTCACCGGAAGCGAGCAGTTCACGAATCGTGACCGCGTGGTCGGTCCTGGTGGACGACGTTCCGAGAGCCATGCTCCGCAGGCTATCCGGCATCGGGGACGGTGCGTAACCGTGTCTCGTCTTTCGCACCGGTAACCACCGGTATCCCGCTCCCGGCCGGGCGGGCGGACCCGGCGTCCCGGCCTCCGGCCGACGGTCCGGCGCGCTCGCCGGCGGGCGGGCGGCGTCAGCCGCGTTCCGCGCCCGGCCCCGGCCGGGGCCGGGGCCGGGGCCGGGGCCGGGCGCGGTGCCCGGTGGCGGGCGGGTGCGGGCGGCGGTCAGATGGCGAGGGCCTGGGCCCGGCGCTTCACCTCGGTGCCGCGGTTCTCACGCAGCGCCTGCGCCGGGGTGCCGGGCAGCGTGGGATCGGCGGTGAACAGCCATTCGAGGGCTTCCTCGTCGGTGAAGCCGTCGTCCTTGAGCAGGGTCAGTGTCCCGGCCAGGCCCTTGAGCACCTTGCCGTCCCCGATGAAGTCGGCGGGAACCATCAGCACCCGGTTCTCCCCGCGGCGCACCGCGATGAGCTGGCCTTCCTTGATCAGGGGGCGCACCCGTGTCACTTCGACGCCCAGTCGCTCGGCGACGTCGGGCAGGGTCAGCCAGGAGGGTACGAGGGCGTCAATCTGAGAGTCGATCTCGGTCACGGGTCCAAGCCTGCCATCCCGCACCGGCAACCGGTACCGGGACGGGATGCGGCCTGCGCGGACGGCGGCCGGCCGGATGCCCCGGCCGCCGGCCGCGACCGGGGGGTTCCGGCCGGTCACGGCCGGGTGGGGACCCGGTCGTGGACGCCCGCCGCCCGGCGTGCCGCGCGCGGCGGCACCGGGCGTGTCCGGTCGTGCCGGCGCCGGTCCGCCGTACGGGTGACGCGGGGGAAGCCGGTAGGGCCCGCGGCGGCAGCCGCGCGACGGCGGCGTGCCGGGTGCGGGTCGGGCGGCCGGCACGGGGCGGCGGACCGGGGTGCGGCCGCTCGGGCGGCGGCGGGCTGAGCCGGTCGGACCGCGGGGCGCGGGGCGCGGGGCGGCCCGTCGGGCACCAGACGGCCGGGCGGTGCGGTGGCGCGGTCGGGGCCGCGGTACCGGCGCGGCGGTCAGGCCGCCGGGAGCACCGCGGCCTTGAGCGGCTGCGCGGCGTCGGCCGCCGCCTCCGGATCGAGCAGCGCGCCGCGCTCGATGAGCTTGCGGCCCTGCGCCGCGTCGCGCGGCCGGCCCACCGAGAGCAGCGCGGTGAGCACGCCGCCGCGCAGCCAGCACACCGTCCAGGCGGTGCCGTCGATGTCGCCGCGCCGGACCACGGTGTCCTCGTCGCCGTGGTAGCCGGCGTACTGCACGAAGCGGCCGAACTGCTCGGACCAGAAGTACGGCACCGGGTCGTACGCCTCGTCGGCGCCGAGCAGGTTGGCGGCTGCGGTGCGCGGCCCCTGCACCGCGTTGTCCCAGTGGTGGATCAGCAGCCGGCGGCCGTAGCGCGCGGACGGGAAGGACGCGCAGTCGCCGACCGCGTGGACGCCCGGTTCTGAGGTGCGCAGCCGGTCGTCCGCGAGCACCGCGCGGTCGGTGTCCAGCGCCACGCCGGAGCCGCCCAGCCAACCGGTGCCGGGGCGGGCGCCGATACCGACCACCACCGCGCCGGCCGGCAACCGGGATCCGTCGTCCAGCACCACGCCGCCCGGCTCCACCCCGGCCACCCGGCGCCCGGTGAACAGCCGGACCCCGGCGTCGGCGTACCACTCGCGCATCACGTCGCCGACGAACGCCGGCATGGCCCCGGTGAGCGGGCGGTCGGCGGCCTCCACCACGGTGACCGGGCAACCGGCCTCGGCGGCGGCGGTGGCGAACTCGGCGCCGATCCAGCCCGCCCCCACCACCACGACCTCGCGCCCGGCGGCCAGCACCGGGCGCAGCGCGGTGGCGTCGTCGACGGTGCGCAGCGTGTACACCTCGGGCAGCCCGACCGCGCCGGGCAGCATCGCGGCCTGGGCGCCGGTGGCGATCACCAGCCGGTCGTAGGGCACCGTACCGCTCGGGGTGATCACCTCGCGGCTGTCCGGGCGCAGCCGGGTGGCGCGCCGGCCGAGGCGCAGGTCGATGTCGAGCCCTTCGAAGTCCACGTCGAGGTCGGCGTCTTCGGCAGTGCCCAGCAGGACCGCCTTGGACAGCGGGGGCCGGTCGTAGGGGCGGTGCGGTTCCTCGCCGAGCAGCGTGACCGAGCCGGTGAAGCCCTGTTCGCGCAGGGCCACCGCGGTCCCGACCCCGGCCATACCGGCTCCGACCACCACCACGCGCCGCATGCTCTGATCCACGCTCACCCGATCACCTTAAGCCGCGCGGCCCCCGCGGCCCCGGCGGCGCGGGGTCGGCCGGGCGGCGTCCCGGCGGGGGCGACGGCACGTCACGTTTGTGTCGCTCTTGGGCACCGGCCGTGTCGTGGCCGTGGCGGCGTCGGTGGATGTGTCGCTCGCGGCTCGTAGACTCCCGGTTGTGGATACGACCCTGAGGGATCCGCTGGTCGGTCAGGTGCTGGACCGCCGGTACCGGATCGAGTCGCGGATCGCGGTGGGCGGGATGGCCTCGGTCTACCAGGCCGTGGACACCCGGTTGGACCGGTTGCTCGCGCTGAAGGTGATGCATCCGGCGCTGGCCGCCGACGCCGCGTTCGTGGACCGGTTCATCCGGGAGGCGAAGTCCGTCGCGCGCCTGGACCACCCCAACGTGGTCCGGGTCTTCGACCAGGGCGACGACGGCAGCCACGTCTACCTGGCGATGGAGTACGTGGCCGGCTGCACCCTGCGCGACGTGTTGCGCGGGCGCGGCGCGCTCCAGCCGCGGGCCGCGCTGGACATCCTGGAGCCGGTGCTGGCCGCCCTGGGCGCGGCGCACCGCGCCGGGCTCGCGCACCGCGACATGAAGCCGGAGAACGTGCTGATAGGCGACGACGGCCGGGTCAAGGTCGCCGACTTCGGCCTGGTGCACGCGGTCGGCACCGAGACCACCTCGACCACGGGCTCGGTGCTGGGCACGGTCTCCTACCTCGCCCCCGAGCAGATCCAGCACGGCGTCGCCGACCAGCGCTCGGACGTCTACGCGTGCGGCGTGCTGCTCTACGAGATGCTCACCGGCGCCAAGCCGCACGACGGCGCCACCCCGGCGGCGGTGCTCTACCAGCACCTGCACCGTGACGTGGGGGCGCCGTCCGCGCTGGTGGCCGGGCTGGCGCCGCAGTTGGACGCGCTGGTGGCGACGGCCGCCTCCCGGGTCCCGGCGGACCGGCCGGCCGACGCGGTGGAGCTGCTGGCCGCGTTGCGCGCCGCGCGCTCCGGGCTGACCGACGCGCAACTCGACGCGGCTCCGCCGGCCGCCTCGGGGAGCGGGGCGGCCGGCTCCGAGGAGGGCACCACGGTGATCCCCCGGGCCGCGGCGGACGATGCCGGGCTGAACCGCACCACGCGCTTGCGGCTGCCGCCGGACCTGGTCCGGGAGGACGACGGCGCGATGGCCGGCGGGCACCGGGCCGGCCGACCGACCTCCCGGCGCGGCCTGGTCGCCGTGGTGACCGCGCTGGTGGTGCTGCTCGGCGGCGGCGCTGTGGTGTGGTACGTGAGCGTGGGGCAGTTCACCCAGGTGCCCGCCGTGCTGGCGCTGGGACGCGCGCAGGCGGAGCACCGGCTGCACGGCGCCGGGCTGGGGGTGCGCTTCTCCCAGGCGTACAGCCAGACCGTGGCCCGCGACCACGTGATCTCCACCGATCCGGGGCCGGGCGGGCGGATCCGCGGCAACGGCGTGGTGGACGTGGTGGTCTCGCGCGGCCCGCAGGAGGTCAGGGTGCCGCGGGTGGCCGGCCGGTCGCTGGCGGCGGCGCGGCGCGCGGTGACCGCGGCGGGCCTGACCGACGGCACCGTGCACCGGGTGTTCAGCGACTCGGTGCCGGAGGGCGACGTGGTCTCCACCGACCCCGCGGCCGGCAGCGCGCGCTCCTCCGGCGACCCGGTGGCCTTCGCCGTGAGCCGGGGCGCGCCGATCGACGTCCCGGACGTGGTGGGTTCCGCGCTGAGCGACGCCGAGCAGGCGTTGCAGGCGGCCGGGCTGAAGGTGGCCGTGTCGGGCACACCGGTCTACTCAGACGACGTGCCGCGGGACGCGGTCGCCCGGGAGTCGCCCTCCGGGCGGGCCGCCGCAGGGGACACCGTGACGCTGACGGTCTCCAAGGGCCAGCAGTTGTTCAAGGTCCCGGACGTGACCGGGCAGGGGGTGGACGCCGCCCGGCACGCGCTGCGCGCGGCCGGGTTCCGGGTCAGCGTCATCGACCTGTTCTTCACCGGGAAGGTGTTCAACGAGTCGCCGTCCGGCGGGTCGATGCAGCCCAAGGGCACCACGATCACGCTGTGGGCCCGCTGACCGGGCGGCGTGCCGGACGGGCCTGGCGGACGCGGGCCGGGCGGCGGCGCGGCGGCCGGCGGGCCGTCCGGACCGGTCCCGGCGGTGGGGCCCGGTGGCCGGCGGGCCGGCCCGTGCCGGGGCCGGGCCGGCGGGTGGGATCCTGGGCGGCATGACCACCGCGCACCCGCCCGCCCGTTCCCGCAACCCGATCGGCGGCCACGTGCCGGTGGCCGGCGGCTTGGCCGGCGTCGGCCTCGCCCACGCCGCGGCGATGGGCGCCGAGGCCGTGCAGGTCTTCGTGGCCAACCCGCGCGGCTGGGCCACCCCGTCCGGCGACCCGGCGCAGGACGAGGCGTTCCGGGACGGCTGCGGGCGCGCCGGCGTCCCGGCGTTCGTGCACGCCCCCTACCTGATCAACTTCGGCTCGCACACGGCCGCGACGGTGGACCGGTCGGTGGACTCGCTGCGGCACTCGCTGCGCCGTGCTCGGCGGATCGGCGCGCGGGGCGTGGTGGTGCACACCGGTTCGGCCACCGGCGGCCGGCCGCGCGAGGTGGCGCTGGCGCAGGTGGCCGAGCGGGTCCGGCCGCTGCTCGCAGAGCTGACCGCGGACGACGACCCGTGGCTGCTGCTGGAGCCGACCGCCGGACAGGGCGCGTCGCTGTGCTCGCTCGCCACCGACCTGGGCCCGTACTTCGACGCGCTGGAGCGGCATCCGCGGCTCGGGGTGTGCCTGGACACCTGCCACGCGTTCGCCGCCGGGCACGACATGGCGGTCGCGGGCGGCACGAAGGCGCTGCTGGACGAGGTGGTCGCGGTGTGCGGGCCGGGGCGGCTGCGGCTGATCCACGCCAACGACTCCAAGGACGTCTGCGGCGCCCGCCGGGACCGGCACGAGAACGTGGGCGCCGGACGCATCGGCTCGGACGCGTTCGGCGAGCTGTTCGGCCACCCGGCCACCGAGGGCGTACCGCTGGTGATCGAGACGCCGGGCCCGGCGGAGCGGCACGCGGCGGACGTGGCCCGGCTCAAGGAGCTGCGCGGCTGACCCGGCGGAGTCCGCCGGACGGCCGCCGCCTTCCCGTGCGGGTCACGGCTGGGGGCCGTCGCCGTCCTCCTCCTGGTAGGAGTAGCGCTGCTCGCGCCAGGGGTCGCCGAGGTTGTGGTAGCCGCGTTCCTCCCAGAAGCCGCGGCGGTCGGCGCGCAGGTACTCCACCGCGCGCACCCACTTGGGCCCCTTCCAGGCGTACAGCCGGGGCACCACGAGCCGGACCGGGAAGCCGTGCTCCGGGGTGAGCGGCGCGCCGTCCCGGTGGGTGGCGAAGACGGCCCGGTCGTCGGTGAAGTCGGTCATCCGCAGGTTGGCGCTGTAGCCGTACTCGGCCCAGACCATCACGTGGGTGGCGTCGTCGGCGGGCGGGGCCGCCTCCAGCAGGTCGGCGGTGCGCACTCCGCCCCATTCGACGCCGAGCAGCGAGAACCTGGTGACGCAGTGCAGGTCGGCGACGACCGTGGAGAACGGCAGGGCGCTGAAGCCTTCGTGGTCCCAGGCGTGCTTGCCGCCGTCCGCGGTGGCGCCGAACACCTGGAAGTCCCAGCGGTCCGGCTTGAAGCGCGGAACGGGTCCGTAGTGCAGCACCGGCCAGCCGTCCTGGACCCGCTGGCCCGGGGGCAGCTCCCCGGCTCGGTGTTCCCACTGAGCCATGCCCCCATGGTGACAGACCGCTGCCTGCCCGCCCGGGCGGGGGCGGGGGCCGCGGGCGGCGCCCCCGTACGGCCTGACCTGGCGTGCGTCCCCGGCCCGGGACCGACCCGGCGCCGGACGACGGCCGGTGTCCGGTCCCGCGCTCCCGGCGCCCGGCCCCGCGGCGGGCCGGCGGGTGGCGGAAAGCGGCCCGGGGCGTAAGTGTGGATTTACTGGATAGGCCATTGCGCAGGGTGCGAGGACGCACCGCCGGGCGCGGACCGGACCGGCGGGGTCCGCGGGCCCGCCGCTTTCCCTGTCGGTCCCACCACGGAAGGACGGCCGCGCCATGCAGGGCGACCCCGAGGTCATCGAGTTCCTCAACGAGCAGCTCACGGCGGAGCTGACCGCGATCAACCAGTACTTCCTGCACGCGAAGATGCAGGAGAACCTGGGCTGGACGAAACTCGCGAAGCACACCCGGGCCGAGTCGATGGACGAGATGCGGCACGCGGAGATCCTCACCGACCGGATCCTGTTCCTGGACGGGCTGCCGAACTACCAGCGGCTGTTCCACGTGCGGGTCGGCCAGACGGTGGTCGAGATGTTCGAGGTGGACATGCGGGTCGAGGTGGAGGCGATCGACCGGCTGCGGCGCGGGATCGAGGTGATGCGGGCGAAGGGCGACGTCACCTCGGCCAAGATCTTCGAGGCGATCCTCGCCGACGAGGAGGAGCACGTGGACTACCTGGAGACCCAGCTGGAACTCCTCGGCAGGCTGGGCGAACCGCTCTACCTGGCCCAGCTGATCGAGCAGCCGGCCGACTGACCCGGCCGGCGGGGCTCCGGTACGGGCCGCGGTACCGCTCCCGCGGGCCCGCGGCAGGTGGGCGGCCCGGGCGTCAGGCGGCTTCGACGGCGGGCGCGGGGGCGACGGCGGGCACGGCCCGGACGGCGGCCGGTCGCGCGACTGCCCGCTCCGTACCCGGGTGCACCGCGCAGGGCACCGCGGCGCGGCCGAGCAGCGCCTGGATGCGGCGGACGCAGGAGCCGCAGTCGGTACCCGCCCCGCAGGCGCCGGCGATGGCGCGCGGGGTGGCCCGGCCGGATTCCGCGTGGGCGGCGATCTGTTCCTCGGTGATCGCGAAGCAGGAGCAGACGTACACGCGGGCTCTCCCTCCGGCCGGCTCTCCCGACTCGACGACGCTCGAACGAAGTCAGGTTAACCTAACCTTACTCATTCGCGCGCGGTCCGGGGAACGCCGAAGGGGCGGGGACCGGTGTGATCCTCGCCCCTTCGCCCGGTCGGACCGCGCGGCGGCGGCCACGGGGTCGCGGCGTGCTCTCACTGCCCGCGGTACATCTCCGCCACCAGGAACGCCAGGTCCAGCGACTGGCTGCGGTTGAGCCGCGGGTCGCAGGCGGTCTCGTAGCGCTGGTGCAGGTCGTCGACGAAGATCTCGTCGCCGCCGCCCACGCACTCGGTGACGTCGTCCCCGGTCAGCTCCACGTGGATGCCGCCCGGGTGGGTGCCGAGTTCCTTGTGCACCTCGAAGAAGCCCTTGACCTCGTCGAGCACGTCGTCGAAGCGCCGGGTCTTGTGGCCGGAGGCCGCCTCGAAGGTGTTGCCGTGCATCGGGTCGCACACCCACGCCACCTGGGCACCGGACGCGGTGACCTTCTCCACCAGTTCCGGCAGCCGCTCGCGTACCGTGCCCGCACCCATCCGGGTGATGAAGGTCAGCCGGCCCGGCTCGCGGTCCGGGTCGAGCCGCTCGATCAGGGCGAGCGCGTCCTGCGGGGTGGTGGCCGGGCCCAGCTTGACGCCCAGCGGGTTGCGGATCCTGGAAGCGAACTCCACGTGTGCGCCGTCCAGTTGGCGGGTGCGCTCCCCGATCCACAGCATGTGCCCGGAGACGTCGTAGAGCCGGCCGGTGCGGGAGTCGACCCGGGCGAGCGCCGACTCGTAGTCCAGCACCAGCGCCTCGTGCGAGGAGTAGAACTCCACCGTGCGGAACTCCGCCGGGTCGGTGCCGCACGCCTCCATGAAGTTCAGCGCGCTGTCGATCTCGCGGGCCAGCGCCTCGTAGCGCTGGCCGGACGGCGAGGAGCGCACGAAGTCCTGGTTCCAGGCGTGCACCTGGCGCAGGTCGGCGTAACCGCCGGTGGTGAAGGCGCGCACCAGGTTCAAGGTGGCGGCCGACGCGTGGTACATCCGCTTCAGCCGCTCCGGGTCGGGCGTGCGGGCCCGCTCGGTGAACTCGAAGCCGTTGACGCTGTCGCCCCGGTAGGTCGGCAGGGTCACCCCGCCGCGGGTCTCGGTCGGCTTCGAGCGCGGCTTGGAGTACTGGCCGGCGATCCGCCCCACCTTGACCACCGGGACGGACGCGGCGTAGGTGAGCACCGCGCCCATCTGCAGCAGCGTCTTGAGCTTGTTGCGGATCTGGTCGGCGGACACCGCGTCGAACGCCTCGGCGCAGTCCCCGCCCTGCAGCAGGAACGCCTCGCCGCGCGCGACGGAGGCCATCCGGGCCCGCAACTGGTCGCACTCCCCGGCGAACACCAGCGGCGGATACGACTCCAGCTCCGCGACGACGTCGCGCAGCGCCTCGGGGTCCGGCCACTCGGGCTGCTGCGCCGCGGGCAGGTGGTGCCAGGTGGTGGCCCCGGCAACGGTTTCAGCGTTCACGGTCACCCTCCCACCCTACGGGGTCCCGGTCCGCGAGACCGGTCCCGCCCGCAGGGTGAGACGCCCGCCGCGGACCCCGCCGCCGGGCGGCGCGTACCGGCCCGGCGCCGACGCCGGCACCCTCCGGGCCGCCGGCCGAAGCCCGAACGCCCGGAACCAGCGGCGGAGTTGGCATGTCCTACCCCGTACGCGGCCGCCGTCCGCCGGCTACCGGATCCGGGAGGGGAACCAGCATGGACCGATCCGCACCCGCCGCCGGGGCGCCGAACGGGCGCCCGGAGCCGGATCCGGCGGACCCCGGCCGGCGCCGGGTTCCCGGCCCCCGCCGGGCCGCGGGCGGGGTCGGCGACAGGCGGGGCCCGGGACGCCGGTCCGCACGGCGCCGGCACCCGGTCCTGCGGGTCCTCACGCTGGCCGTCGCGGCACTGGTACTGGCCGTCGGCGGCGCGGGGGCGTACTTCTACCACCGGCTCGACGGCAACCTGCGCACCGACGACCTCAACCGGGCGACCGCGGGCAGCGAGAGGCAGGACGCCTTCGGCCGCACCCCGATCAACGTCCTGGTGATCGGTTCGGACGCGCGCCAGGACGCACGGGACTGCGCGCTCGGCGGGGCGTGCGCGACCGCCTCCGGGGCGCGCGCCGACGTGGAGATGGTGCTGCACATATCCGCCGACCGCTCCAACGCCACCGTGATGAGCATCCCGCGCGACCTGGAGACCGCGCTGCCGGCCTGCACGGACACCGGGACCGGGCGGAGGCTGGTCGGCCCGCGCACCGGCATGATCAACAGCGCGCTCAACTACGGACCCGACTGCCAGGTGGCGGCGGTGCACCGGCTCACCGGCATCCCGATCGACCACTTCGTCATGGTCGACTTCGCCGGCGTGGTCGCGATGTCGGACGCGGTCGGCGGGGTGGACGTGTGCGTGAACCACGACGTCTACGACCCGCAGTCGCACCTGAAACTCGCCCGTGGCCACCACACCCTGGTCGGCGTCGCCGCGCTGGAGTTCCTGCGCACCCGGCACGGGTTCGGCGACGGCAGCGACAACGTGGGCCGCACCGGCGGGCAGCACGCCTTCCTCAGCGCGACCGCGGCCAAGCTCAAGAGCGCCGGCACCGTCACCGACCCGGTCAAGGTGGTGCACCTGGCCGACGCGGCGACCAAGGCGCTCACCGTGGACACCGGCCTGGGCAGCGTCTCGCGGCTGGTCGGCCTGGCGCGGGACTTCAACCGGGTGCCCAGCGACCGGATCACCTTCACCACCATGCAGAACCGCGACGACCCGGCCGCGCCCGGCCGCGTGCTGCCGGGACCCGTCGCACCGGCGCTGTTCCGGGCGATCGCCGACGACCGGTCGCTGACCCCCTCCGGGGGCGGCCGGACCGGCGCCTCGCCCACCGCGCCCGGCGTCGAGCGGTCCCGGGTGGTGATCGCCGTGCGCAACGGCACCAGCACCCCGCACCGCGCCTCCGACATCCTCCGGCGGCTCACCGGCGACGGCTTCGGCTCCGCCTCCACCGCGGGCAACGCCTCCGCACCGGCCGGCACCACCACGCTGGCCTACCCGGCCGGTCGGTCCGCGCAGGCCCGCGCGGTGGCCGCCGCGCTCGGGCTGCCCGCCTCCCGGCTCGCCCCCGGCTCCACCGACGGCATCGTGCTGACGGTGGGCGCCGACTGGCCGTCCGGCACCGTCTACCCCGGCGGGCACGCCGCGGGCGACGCCGGCCAGGCGCTGGCCGGGGCGCTGCACAGCAACGGGGGCGCCACCGGCTGCGTGCGGGTCAGCACCCAGTTGACCATCCCGATCAGCGCCTCCCGCGGCATCACCCCGCAGCAGGCGTACGCCGACCACCCCGAGGTGAAGGACTCCGCGCCGTGACGGCCCGGCCCGGGCCGTTCAGCCGAAGAAGACGCCGGCCTCCGCGTACAGCGCGGGGTCGACCGTCTTGATCCGGGCGGTGGCCTCGGCCAGCGGCACCCGCACGATGTCGGTGCCGCGCAGCGCGACCATCGTGCCGAAGTCGCCGTCGTGCACGGCGTCGATCGCGTGCAGCCCGAACCGGGTGGCCAGCCACCGGTCGAACGCGGACGGCGTGCCGCCGCGCTGGACGTGGCCGAGCACCGTGGTGCGGGCCTCCTTGCCGGTGCGCCGCTCGATCTCGTGGGCCAGCCAGTCGCCGATGCCGGAGAGCCGGACGTGGCCGAAGGAGTCGCGCTCGCCGTTCTTGACGACCAGGTCGCCTTCCTTGGGCATGGCGCCCTCGGCGACCACCACCACCGGCGCGTAGCGGATCTTGAACCGGCTCTCCACCCAGCCGCAGACCTGGTCGGTGTCGAAGCGCTGCTCAGGGATGAGGATGGCGTTGGCGCCGCCAGCCAGTCCGGCGTGCAGCGCGATCCACCCGGCGTGCCGGCCCATCACCTCGACCACCAGGACCCGCATGTGCGACTCGGCGGTGGTGTGCAGCCGGTCGATGGCCTCGGTGGCGATGTTGACCGCGGTGTCGAAGCCGAAGGTGTAGTCGGTGGCGTCCAGGTCGTTGTCGATGGTCTTGGGCACCCCGACGCACGGCACACCGTGCTCGCCGAAGAGCGCGGAGGCCACTCCGAGGGTGTCCTCGCCGCCGATCGCGACGAGCGCGTTCACCTCGAACTTGGCCAGGTTCTCCTTGATCCGCCGCACCCCGTCCGGGGTCTTGAGCGGGTTGGTGCGCGACGAGCCGAGGATGGTGCCGCCGCGCGGCAGGATGCCGCGCACCGACGGGACGTCCAACTCCCGGGTGTCGCCGTCCAGCGGACCTCGCCAGCCGTCCCGGAAGCCGACGAACTCGTGCCCGTAGTCCTGGGTGCCCTTGCGCACGACGGCACGGATGACGGCGTTGAGCCCCGGGCAGTCACCGCCCCCGGTCAGCACTCCGACCCGCATGATTCGTCCCTTCTGTCGCACCGCGGCCAATACGGACACGCTAGCCGTGATCCAGGTCACACGGGATCGTCCGGACGTGTATGTCGGAGGTGAAGGCCGGGCGCACGAGGCGCGTTCGGCGGGAGACCGCCGGGAACCCCGGGGCCCGGCCGGCCGGGGCGACCCCGTCGATGATCACCCGTGGGGGTGGCGGCCCGGACGTCCGCGCTGACGCGGGGCCCGGGTCGGGGCGGCGGCGGGACCGACCGGCGCCGCCCTCCGGCGGACGCGCGGTGGACGGACGCGCGGTGCGGGCTCCCGGGCGGTGGGGCGGACGGGCGGTGCGGGCGGACGGGGACGGCGGGCGGTGGTCAGCCGTCGTCCAGGCCGCGCTCGATCGCGTAGCGGACCAGTTCGACCCGGTTGTGCAACTGGAGCTTGCCCAGCGTGTTCTGCACGTGGTTCTGCACCGTACGGTGCGAGATGACCAGGCGTTCGGCGATCTGCTTGTAGCCCAGTCCCTTGGCCACCAGCCGCAGCACCTCGGTCTCCCGCTCCGTCAGCCGCGGCACGCCCGGGCCGCGTCCCGCCCCGGCCGGCGGTTCGCTGGCCAGTCGGCGGAACTCACCGAGCACCAGTCCGGCCAGCCCCGGGGTGAAGACCGCGTCGCCGGCCGCGGTGCGGCGTACCGCCTCCAGCAGTTCCTCGCGGGCCGCCGACTTCAGCAGGTAGCCGGTGGCGCCGGACTTGACCGCCTCCAGCACGTCCTGGTGCTCCCCGCTGGCGGTCAGAACCAGCACCCGCGGCGCCGGACGGGTGCCGACGAGCCGCCGGCAGACCTCCACGCCCGGCAGCCCGGGCAGGTTCAGGTCGAGCACCAGCACGTCGGGCAGCGCGGCGCGGGCCCGGCGCACCGCCTCCGGCCCGTCGCCCGCGGTGGCCACCACCTGGTACCCGGCCTCGGCCAGGTCGCGGGCGACCGCGTCGCGCCACATCGGGTGGTCGTCGACCACCATCACCTTGAGCGTTCCGCCGCCTGTCACCGCGCCTCCCGCCTCCGGCGGGCGCGCCCGCCCGGCACGTCGCGCGGGACCCGCATCTCGACCTCCACCCCCTGGCCGGGCACGCACACCAGCCGCGCCTCGCCACCCAGGTCGCGTAGCCGGCCCCGGATGGACTGGGCGACGCCCAGCCGCCCCTCGCGCTCCGCGGCGGCCAGCCGGCCGGCCGCGATGCCGCGCCCGTCGTCCCGCACGGTGACCGAGACCGCGTCCGGCTCGTCCTCGACCAGGATCCAGGCGTGCGCGCCGGCCCCCGCGTGCCGCTCGACGTTGTCCAGCGCCGCGCCGACCGCCGCGGCCACCTGCTCGGCGGCGTGCCGCGGCAGCGGCACCGGCGCGGCCGGTACGGAGACCGTGACCCGGGCGCCGGCGCGGGCGCCGAGCAGCGCGCTCAGGTCGCACGCCGCCGCCGGGCCCGCACCGCCCGGCCGGCCGGGCGGGGGCACCGTTCCGGCGGCCACGGCGTGGCGGGCCCGAGACGCCGGCTCGCCGCGCATCAACGCCCGCAGCGCGACCTCCTGCTCACCGGCGAGGCGGCCCAACTCAGCCGCCGCACCGCCGATCTCGGCACCGCGCCGCTGCACCATCGCCAGCACCTGGAGCACCCCGTCGTGGATGTCGCGGGCCAGTCGTTCGCGCTCCCGGGTGGCGGCCTCGATGCGCAGCGCCCGGGTGAGCGCGCGTTCGCTGCTGCGGGCCACCTCGACGACGTAGCCGATGCCGGTCGCCACGAAGAACAGCAGCACGATGCTGTGGGTGTTGCCCTGGGTGACCCGGCCGCTCTCCACGATGTTGGACACCCCGACGATCGCCGAGGCGGGCGCGGCCCACCGCCAGCCGCCCTTGATGGCGAACGCCAGCACCGACCCGGCCGTCCACACCCCGGGCAGCGTCGAGGTGCCGGCCACGATCGCCGCGTGGCCGTCGGCCACCGGGGTGAGCAGGACACCGGTCAGGCTGACCGACAGGTCGGCGGCGAGGAACACCCGGGTGCAGCGCTCGGCCGAGGAGACCCGGCGCAGCGTGGCGAAGGTCCAGGCGGTGAGCCCGCCCAGGTAGCCCCAGGCGACCTCCGGGTGCTGGCCGTAGTGCCCGGCGATCTGCGCGTACCGGGCCACCCCGTAGGCGAGCGCCAGGACCCGGTAGGCGGTCAGGGCGCGCCACAGCGGGCGTTCGACCGACACCGCCGGCACGCCGCGCTCCGCGCCCACCGCCATGGCGGACCTCCCTCCCCCGCTCCCGGACCGCCGGCGGTCCGGGAGCGGGTCAGCCCTTGGCCGCCTGTTCCGCCTGCTTCTTCGCCTCGGCGATCTGGCGCTTGGCGGCGGTGGCGTAGATGTCCACGTACTCCTGGCCGGAGAGCTTCATGATCTCGTACATGACCTCGTCGGTCAGTGACCGCAGGATGAAGCGGTCCTGCTCCATACCGTGATAACGACTGAAATCCAGCGGCTTGCCGATCCGGATGCCCGGCCGCATGAGTTTGGGGATCGACTTGCCGGGCGGCTGGATCTTCTCGGTGTCGATCATCGCCACCGGGATGACCGGCGCGCCGGAGCCGAGCGCCACCCTGGCCAGGCCGCCGGGCTTGCCGCGGTAGAGCCGGCCGTCCGGTGAGCGGGTGCCCTCCGGGTAGATGCCGAACAGCTCGCCGCGGGCCAGCACCTCTATCCCGCTGCGGATCGCCGCCTCGCCGGCGCCGCGGGCGCCCGAGCGGTCCACCGGCAGCTGCCCGACGCCCTTGAAGAACGCGGCCGTCAGCTTTCCCTTGACGCCGGGCGAGGTGAAGTACTCGGCCTTGGCGATGAAGGTGACCTTGCGGTCCAGCATCGAGGGGAGGAAGAAGGAGTCGGAGAAGGACAGGTGGTTGCTGGCCAGGATGGCCGGCCCGTCCTTCGGGATGTTCTCCAGACCTTCCACCCACGGGCGGAAGGCAAGCCGGATCGACCTGCCGAGCGACTGCTTCATCACGCCGTAGAACAACCCAGGACCTCTCGTTGGCGACGTCACGACAATATCCCGCCCGGACCGCCGCATCCCCCTCCGGTCGGGCGCCGGCCGCGGAGCGCGCCGCGTCCCGCCTACCGGGTGGGGTACCGGCCGCGTAGGGTGAAACATCCGTCGTCCGCGAGGCGTTCGCACAGCCGAGGTCACCCACCGGACCCGACCCGACCGAGGAGCGTCACCGTGCCGTTTCTGCCCGGAGCCGAGCCGTACCACCACGACGGCGGAGGGACCGGCGTGCTGCTCTGCCACGGTTTCACCGGTTCGCCGCAGTCGATGCGCCCGTGGGCCGAGTACCTGGCCGGGCACTCCCTGACGGTCTCGCTGCCGCTGCTGCCCGGCCACGGCACCCGCTGGCAGGACCTGCAGATCACCTGCTGGCAGGACTGGTACGCCGAGGTGGACCGGGAGTTCCGCGCGCTGTCCGCCCGCTGCGCCCGGGTGTTCGTGTGCGGGCTGTCGATGGGCGGCGCGCTGGCGCTGCTGCTGGCCGCCCGGCACGGCGCGGCGGTCTCCGGCGTGGTGCTGGTCAACCCGTCGGTGAAGGCGGACAGCGCGCGGTTGCTGGCGGTGCCGGTGCTGCGGCACGTGGTGCCGTCGGTGAAGGGCATCGCCAGCGACATCGCCGCCGGCGGCACCGAGGTGGGCTACGACCGCACTCCGCTGCGCGCGGTCCACTCGCTGACCGGGCTGTGGCGCACCGTGCGCTCCCAGCTGTCCTCGGTGGACCAGCCGCTGCTGCTGTTCACCAGCCGCGAGGACCACGTGGTGCACCCGTCCAACTCGGACCTGGTGCTGTCCCACGTCGCCGGCCGGGACGTCACCCACCGGGTGCTGGAGCGCAGCTACCACGTGGCGACGCTGGACCACGACGCGCCGCGGATCTTCGGCGGCAGCCTGGAGTTCTTCACCCGCCTCACCCCGGACGTGGACCAGCGGCCGGCCGGCCGGGACGGGGTGGCCAGTGGCGGAGCGTGAGGAGCCGGAGGGCGAGGGCACCGGGCCGGCCGAGGACGCGTCCGGCCGCGACGCGCCGCTCGACGAGGAGGCCGCCTGGCGGCAGCTCGTCGCCTCCTTCACCGCCGCACCGGAACCGGGCGAGGGCGGCTGGCCGGCCGCCGAGGACCTGCCCGAGGAACGCCCCGGCGACCCGCCCGCCCCGGAGCCGGTGGTCCCGGTGATCCGGAAGGTGTACGTCGTGCGGGCCCCGGGTCCGCGCGACTACGCGCCGGACGACGACGGGGAGGAGGGGCACTTCGTGCCGCCGGAGCCGCCGCCGCTGCCGGAGGCCGACACCACCACCAAGTTCGCCTGGGTCGCGGTGCTCGGCGGCCCGGCGCTGCTGCTGTTCTACGTCTTCACCGGCGAGGCGGTGCCGACCTGGGCGCTGGTGCTGGGGGTCGGCGGCTTCCTCGGCGGCTTCGCCACGCTGGTGGCCCGGATGCGCGACCGGGGCGAGGACGAGGACGACGACCCGCACGGCGGCGCGGTGGTGTGACCCCGCCCGGCGGGCCGCCGCGCAGGGTGCCCGACCCGGTGGGCGGAGGCGGTGCGGCCCGCCCGGCCGGGTGGACCGCCTCCGCCCGACCGGGCCGCGCGCCGGTCAGTCCCCGGCGGCCGGCACGCGCAGCGCCGCCAGCACCGGCAGGTGGTCGGTGGCCCGGCGCAGGTCGGCGCAGGTCACCCCGGGCAGTCCGACGGGCACCCCGCAGCCGAGCACCTCGACGCCCCGGTCGGTGAAGACCGCGTCGATGCGCTGGCGGGGGTCTCCGGGCCGCGACGTGTGCTCGCCGCCCCACGGGCGCACCGCCCAGGCGTCGCGCAGCGTGCCGGCGACCCGGTCGAACGAGCGGCCGCCGGGGTTGTCGTTGAAGTCGCCGCCCACCACCACGTGCGGCGCGTCCAGGCCGGCGACCCGTTCCAGCAGCTGGCCGGCCTGCCGGTGGCGCTCGGCGGCGTTGACGCTCAGGTGGCAGCTGACCACGCCGATCCGGGCCGCGCCGAACCGCAGCACGGCGGTGGCCAGACCCCGCTGGTGCAGCCCCGGGGTACGCGGCAGCAGCACGTCCTCGGTGCGCTCCACCCGGGCCCGCAGCGAGGCGAGGACGAGCGGGCCGCTCGCGGTGGCGCCGCCGGTGACCACCACCAGGCCGCAGTCCATCGCCAGCCGCGCGGCGTGCTTGCGCCAGCGGAGGAAGCGCGGCGCCTCCTGGACGCACACCACGTCCGGGGCGCACGCCCGGACCACCCGGGCGAGCGCCGCGCGGTCGTCGCGCAGCGACCGGACGTTGTAGCTGAGCACCCGCACCACGGCCGAACCGTCGGCGGCGGTGGCGGACGCCGGAAGGTCCTCGAGCGGGGCCACCGCGTCAGTCCTGCCGGGCCAGGTCCGCGGCGCCGACCAGGCCGGCCTCGCCGCCCAGGCGCGCGGCCAGCACCTGGGCGTGCGGCCGCCACTGGTTGCCGACCAGCCAGCGCCGGAAGGACTTGCGGATCGGGTCGAGCACCAGGTCCCCCTCGTCGGAGACGCCGCCGCCGACGATGAACGCGGACGGGTCGAAGAGCGAGGCGAGGTCGGCCAGCCCGGCGCCGGCCCAGCGGGCCAGTTCGCGGAACGAGTCGACGGCCACCGGGTCGCCGGCCCGGGCGGCCTCGCTGATGTGCCTGCCCTCGACGGACTCCGGCGTGCCGCCGCTGAGCTCCAGCAGCACCCGTGCGTTGTCCGGGGTGGCCGCGGCGCGCTGCCGGGCGTAGCGCACCAGCGCGCGACCGGAGGCGTACTGCTCCCAGCAGCCCTGACTGCCGCAGCCGCACAGCAGGCCGTCCGGCACCACCCGGATGTGCCCGAACTCGCCCGCCACGCCGAAGCGTCCGCGGTGCAGCCGTCCGCCGATGATGATGCCGCCGCCGAGCCCGGTGCCCAACGTCACGCACACCACGTCGTCGTGGCCCTGGCCGGCGCCGAACCGGTACTCGCCCCAGGCGGCGGCGTTCGCGTCGTTCTCCACCACGACCGGCAGGCCGACGCGGTGTTCGACCTTCTCCTTGAGCGCCTCGCGGCGCCAGTCGATGTTGGGGGCGAACAGGACGGTGGCGCGCTTGTCGTCCACGTAGCCCGCGGCGCCGATGCCGACCGCCTCCGCGGTGTGGCCGGACCCGACGCGGCGGACCGCGTCCGCGATGGCGTCGACGACGCCCTCCGCGGTGTCCGGGGTCGGCACCTTGCAGGTGTCGAGGACGGAGCCCTTCTCGTCCACCACCCCGGCCGCGATCTTGGTGCCGCCGATGTCGACGCCGATGGTCAGTCCCATGTGTCCCTCAGATTCCGGTCGAACCCCGCCGCTGCGGCCACCGTACCGGAGGCGGTCGCGGCGGCCTCGCGCCGCGTGCCGCCGGACGGCCCCGCGCGGCGGCGGCCGGGACGGCGTCGGGACGCGCGCCGGGGGCCGGACCAGCCCCCGGCGGAGCCGTTCCTGGTCCGGCCGGGGCGTGCCGGATCAGTCGAGGTCGATGTGCTCGGTGCCGGGCCGGCCGTCGTCGGTGCCCTCGCCGCCGTCGGCCGGTTCGGCCGGCGGGCGGGCCGGGGGGCGCGCGGTGCGGGTCCAGCGCTGCTCCTGCCCGGTGACCGCGGCGCGGTAGGCGGCCAGCAGTTCGGTGCCGGCCGCGGCGAGGTGGTCGAAGACCCCGGGGCTGCTGCCGCGCAGCTGGTCGCCGACCGCCCTCACCTGCGAGACGACCGCCTGGGCCGCCACCTCGGCGGCCGGCGAGCGCAACTCGGAGATCTTGTCGACGACCGCGTCGGCGAGCCGGCGCAACTCCTCGGCCGCGCTGCCCGGCAGGGCGCCCGGCAGCTCCCGGCGGCGGGCCTTCTCGGCCGCCAGGTCCTCGGCGCAGGCCGTGGCCCACGCGTCGTCATCGGGGTGCGGACGGTCCAGGTCTTCGCTGTCTTCGCTCATCGCCGACTCCTCGCAGCACGAACCCGCTCAACGCTACGACGTTACCCGAACCACCCGGCCCGGCAGGGCCGCCCCGGCGACTCGCGGGCGCCGTGCGGCCGGCCGGACCGCCCCGGCACCCGCCCCGCCCCGGCCGCCGCACGGCCGCCCGGCCCTCGCCACCGGCCGGAGCCCGCGGCCGAACGCCGACCGCTCCGCCCGCGTCCCGGCCGCGGGCCCGGTGCCGCTCAGCGCGGCCAGAGCGCCGGGTCGGGGGTGAAGCGGACCCGCAGCACGCCGTCCCGCAACCCCGCGCCGGCCACCGCGCAGCGGCGCAGCGCGGACGGCAGCGGCATGATCCGGCGGAACCCGGCCGCGTCCACCACCAGTTCGTCGCCGCGCCGGACCAGGTCGAGCGCGTCGCGGGTGGCGCCGGGAAGCGGAAGGGTCCACAGCAGGTGGCCCTCCTCGGCGAGCAGGTCGCGCACGCTCCACGGTTCCGGGGCCGGCGCCTCGCCGGGCTCCCGCCAGGCGTCCGGCGCGGGCACTCCGAGCCCGGCCAGCTCCTCCGCGTCGTGCGGCGGGCGGCCCAGGTGCGGCACCAGGTGGACCGCCGTCCGGCCGGGGGCGACGTCCAGTTCGTGGCGGAGCGTCTTGAGGTCGTGCTGCTGGCGTTCGGCCAGTCCGGCCAGGAAGGGGTCGGCGGACCCGCCGGGCAGCAGTCGGTTGACGGTGACCGACTCCAGCCGCAGCCCGAACAGCGCCAGTCCGGTCCGCGCGGTCCGCAGCCGGTCGGTGGAGCGCGGACCGGGTTCGGCGACCAGCCGGACCGAGGTGGACGCGGCGGTCAGGACGGCCTGCACGCCGGCGAGTTCGGCGTCCCAGCGGGCGCCGGTCGCGTAGAGCCGTTCGGCGGGCATCGGCACGCCGGCCAGTTGGGCGAGCATCGGCCGCAGCGCGCGGGCGGCCTGTCGTTCGGCGGGCAGCAGCCGGGCGAGGTAGCGGCGCAGTTGCTCGGGCAACGCGAGCAGGCCGACGGCGCCGGGCAACGGCGGCAGGTCGGCGACGACCACGTCGTGGCCGCGCGCGCCGCCGAGCGCCCGCAGCAGCGCGAAGGCGTCGGCGCCCGGGAGTTCGGTGAACTCCTCCTCGTCCAGCGGAGCGGCGCCCAGCAGGTCGAACGCGGTGCGGAAGCGGTCGCGCAACTCGACCGCGCGCTCCCGGAAGACGGCGGTGGCCTCCACGCCGCGCACGGTCAGCCCCGGCACGGCGGGGCGCAGCACGCCGGGCGGCGGGTCGTCGCTGATCAGCAGGGTACGGGCGCCGGCTCGGGCGGCGGCCAGCGCGGTGGCGGCGGCGACGGTGGAGCTGCCGGCGGCGCCGGGGCCGGTGACGAGGACGGTCCGCACGGGTCAGTGCTGCTCGGCGCGGTTCTGCTGCTCGGCGCGGTTCTGCTGCTCGACACGCTTCTTGAGGCCGGCCAGCGCCCGGTCGATGATCACCTTCTCCGCCTTGCGCTTGATCATGCCGAGCATCGGGATCTTGACGTCCACGGTGAGCTGGTAGGTGACCTTGGTGGTGGAGCCGTCCGGCGAGCCGGCCAGCGCGTAGGAGCCGTCCAGCGAGCGCAGCATCTGGGAGCGCACCAGCGACCAGCTCACCTGGTGCGGGCCGCCCCAGGTGTAGCCGAGGGTGTGGTCGTCCTTGATCGCGCCGGCGTCCAGCACCAGTCGGACCTGCTCGGCGCGCCCCTGGCCGTCACGGGAGAGCACCTCGGCCTGCTTGACCTCGTCGGTCCACTCCGGGTAGCGGGCGAAGTCGGAGATCACCGCCATGACCTGGTCGGGGCCCGCCTCGATCGTGATGCTGGACATGGTGTGTTCCGCCATCGCCGTGGCCCCTCCGGGACTTCGCTTGGTGATTGTGGTGATGGTGCAGGCTACCGCGCGCGGCTCGAACGCCGGAGCGCCCCGCGCCCGGCCGGCGGGCGCGCGGCGGGCGGACCGGCGCCGGTTCACCACTCCAGTACGAACGGCCGGTGCGTGGCGTTGAAGTGCCCGACGTTCACGCACTCGGTGACGCCGATCCGCATCCGCTGGGTGAGCGGTTGGTGCACGTGGCCGAAGACCGCGTAGGACGGGCGCGTGGTGTGGATCGCGTCCAGCAGCGCCTGGCTGCCGCGTTCGAAGCGGCGGGCCACCACGTCGTAGCAGAGTTCGGGCACCGCGGGCGGGATGTGCGAGCACAGCACGTCGACCGGGCCGAGGGCGGCGACCTTCGCGGCGTAGGTCTCCTCGTCGACCTCGTAGGGGGTGCGCATCGCGCTGGGCAGCCCGCCTCCGACGAAGCCGAGGAGGCGGCCGCCGAGTTCCACGGTCCGGCCGTCCAGCACGGTGGTGCCGGGCCCGGCGAACTCCGGCCACAGGGTCGGTATGTCGACGTTGCCGTAGGTGGCGTAGGTGGGGGTGGGCAGCGCGGCGAAGAGTTCGGCGTACTGCCTGCGGACCGCGTTCTCCATGGCGGCCCGCTCGTCGACGCCGGCCCACAGGGCGCGGGAGAAGGCGCGGGCCTCCTCGAAGCGGCGGGCGGTGCGCAGCGCCACCACGCGGTCGGCGTTCTCCGTGCCGAACAGGTCGGGGAAGATCCCGCGCGAGTGGTCGGCGTAGTCGAGGAAGAGGACCAGGTCGCCCAGCAGCACCAGCGCGTCGGCGCCGTCACCCGCTCTCGCCAGCGGTTCCGCCGCGCCGTGGACGTCGCTCACCACATGCACCCTCATGACGATCACCCTACGGTCTGGACACTCGCGCGGTGGGAGAAGCGTGGACTAGGGTTCCCGGCAGACGCCCGTGGCCTCGGCCGTTGTGACCCAGCGGACATCCGCGGCCCGTCCCCTACCCACCAGGGCTTACCGATGGGTAACGTCCGGGCGGTCCCGGTACGGCTGTTGATCACGAGTACGGCCGTGCCCGAGCCGGCGCCCACGAGGAGCAGCAGTCTTGCGCGAGTTCAGCCTTCCGGCCCTGTACGAGGTCCCGGCGAACGGCAACCTGACGGATCTCGTCCGCCGCAACGCCGCTCGGTACCCCGACACCCCCGTGCTGGCCCGGAAGGTGGCCGGCGTGTGGCGGGACGTGACGTCGGCGGAGTTCCACGCCGAGGTGCGCTCGGCGGCCCGCGGGCTGATCGCCGCCGGGGTCCGGCCGGGCGACCGGGTCGCGCTGATGTCGCGCACCCGCTACGAGTGGACGCTGCTGGACTTCGCGATCTGGAGCGCGGGCGCGGTCACCGTGCCGGTGTACGAGACCTCGTCGGCCGAGCAGGTCGCCTGGATCCTCTCCGACGCCGGCGTGGTGGCGTGCGTGGTGGAGTCGGCCGGCCACGAGGAGGTCGTGGAGTCGGTACGCCACCGGGTGCCGGAGCTCAAGCACGTGTGGCGGATCGACTCCGGCGCGGTGGAGACGCTGGCGGTCGGCGGCAGCGACGTGCGGGACGCGCAGGTCGACGAGCGCGCCGCGACCGCCGGCGCGGACGCGCCGGCCACCATCGTCTACACCTCGGGCACCACCGGCCGGCCGAAGGGCTGCGTGCTGACCCACCGGGCGTTCTTCGCCGAATGCGGCAACGTGGTCGCCCGGCTGACCCCGTTGTTCCGCACCGGCGAGTCCTCGGTGCTGCTGTTCCTGCCGCTGGCGCACGTGCTGGGCCGACTGGTGGAGGTGGCGAGCATGATGGCGCCGATCAAGCTGGGCCACGTGGCCGACGTCGGGCGGCTCACCGACGAACTGGCCGCGTTCCGCCCCACCATGGTGCTGGGCGTGCCGCGGGTGTTCGAGAAGGTGTTCAACGCGGCGCGCGCGCAGGCGGAGGCGCGCGGCCGGGGCCGGCTCTTCGACCGGGCGGCCCGGGTGGCGGTGGAGTACAGCCGGGCGCTGGACGCGGCGGGCGGCCCGTCGCCGGCGCTGCGGCTGCGCCACCGGGTCTTCGACCGGCTGGTCTACGGCCGGCTGCGCGCGGCGCTCGGCGGCCGGGCCACCCACGCGATCTCCGGCGGCGCGCCGCTGGGCGGGTGGCTCGGGCACTTCTACCGGGGCGTCGGGCTGACCGTGCTGGAGGGGTACGGACTGACCGAGTCGTGCGCGGCGACCACGTTCAACCCGTGGGACCGCACCAAGATCGGCACGGTGGGCCAGCCGCTGCCGGGCAGCGTGGTGCGCATCGCGGACGACGGCGAGGTGCTGCTGCACGGCGAGCACCTGTTCAGCGGGTACTGGAACGACGAGGAGGCGACCGCCCGGGCGCTGTCCCAGGGCTGGTTCCAGACCGGTGACCTCGGCTGCCTCGACCCGGACGGCTATCTGACGATCACCGGGCGCAAGAAGGAGATCATCGTCACCGCCGGCGGCAAGAACGTGGCGCCGGCGGTGATCGAGGACCGGGTGCGGGCGCACGCCCTGGTCGCCGAGTGCATGGTGGTCGGCGACGGGCAGCCGTTCGTCGGCGCGCTGATCACGCTGGACGAGGAGTTCCTGCCGCGCTGGGCGCGGCGGCACGGCAAGCCGCTGCCGGCCACCGCCGCCGCGCTGCGCGAGGACGCCGACCTGCTCGCGGAGATCCAGCGCGCGGTGGACGACGGCAACGCGGCGGTCTCGCACGCCGAGGCGGTCAAGCGGTTCCGCCTGCTGCCGGGCCAGTTCACCGAGCGGTCCGGCCACCTGACGCCGTCGCTGAAGCTGCGGCGGCACGTGGTGCTGCGCGACTTCGCCGCCGAGATCGAGGCGATCTACGCGGGCTGACCCGCACCCGGCGCGCCCCGCACCCGCGCCCCACGCCGCCCCCACCGCGCCGCCGGCCTCGCGTACGGTGCGCCGGAGCCCCGTCCGGCCAAGCGCCCCCGGCGCACTCCTGAGCCCTGTCTGGCGCAACCCGCCCGGGCGGCGGCGCCGTTCCCCGGACCGGACCTAGAGCAGCCCGCGCAGCCGGTCGGCCAGCAGGTCCCAGCGCCAGGTCTCCTCCACCCAGCGGCGGCCGCGCTCGCCGAAGCGCGCGCGCAGCGCCGCGTCGCCGAGCAGCGCGCGGACCCGCTCGGCGGTCGCGGTGGGCGAGCCGCCGGGCACCACCCAGCCGGTCTCGCCGTCCAGTACCGCGTCCGGCGCGCCGCCGGAGTCGCCGGCGACCACCGGCAGCCCGGTGGCGGACGCCTCCAGGTAGACGATGCCGAGTCCCTCGACGTCCAGCCCGGCCCGCCGGGTGCGGCACGGCATGGCGAACACGTCGCCGGCCCCGTAGTGCGCGGGCAGCGTGTTCCAGGGCACCGCTCCGGTGAACCGCACCGCGCCGGCCACCCCGGTGTCGGCGGCCAGCTTCTCCAGGTCGGGGCCGTACGGCCCGCCGCCGACGACGAGCAGCACGGTGTCGGGCGTCTCCCGCAGGATCCGCGGCATCGCCTGGATCAGGGTGTCCTGGCCCTTGCGGCGCACCAGCCGGGAGACGCACACCACCACCGGCCGACCGGCCAGTCCCAGGCTCTCGCGCAGCCGCGCGCCGCCGCCGTCCGGCCGGAACGTCCGCTCGTCGACGCCCGGCGGCAGCCGCACCATCCGGCGGGCGGCGGACGCGGTGAGCACCGGCGCGATCCGGGAGCGGGTGTACTCACCGAGGTAGGTGAGGGTGTCGGTGCCCTCGCCGATCCGGCGCAGCAGCCGGCGCGCGGCGGGCAGTTGGGCCCAGCCCGCCTCGTGCCCGTGCGTGGTGGCCACGATCCGCCGCGCCCCGGCCCCGCGCAGCGCGGGCGCCATCAGCGCGAGCGGCGCGGCGGCCCCGAACCACACCGAGGAGCAGCCGTGCTCGCGCAGCAGCGCGGCGGCGCGCGCGGTGACCCGCGGGGTGGGCAGCAGCATCCCCGTGCGGTCGCGCACCACCGGGAAGGGCTGGCGCGCGTCGAACGCGGCGACCGCCGCGCGGTCCTTCCAGGTCGAGGCGTAGACCACGACCTTCCCCGGGTCCAGGCGCAGCGCCATGCTGTGCACGTAGGACTGGATGCCGCCGGGCCGCGGCGGGAAGTCGTTGGTGACGATCAGGGTCTTGTCCATCAGGGTGAGACGTTATCGGGTGCACCGGACGTGCTCCGGACGCGGTGGCGTAGTCTGGCGTCCCTCCCGGCCGTCGTACGAAGGAGCCGTGGCCGCCGGTGATCCTCACCCCCGACAGCCCACCGCACGACCCGGCGGAGCGCGACGACCCCGGCGACGGCCTCGCCGGCCGCCGGTCCGGCGCGGTGTCCCGGGCGGTGCCCCCGCTGGCGGTCTGGGCGTGCGCCCTGCTGCTGCAACTGCTGGTGCTGTCCTGGTTGGCCGTGCGGCCCGACTGGCTGCACGCCGCGCTCACCCCGTGGGACAACCAGTGGTACGTGCAGATCGCCCGGTCCGGTTACCCGCACGGGTTCAGCTACGACGCCAACGGCCGGCTGACCGGCAACACCCTGGCGTTCTTCCCGCTCTACCCGGCGGCGATCCGGCTGGTGGCGACGGTCACCGGACTGGGCGCGCAGACCGCCTCGGTGGTGGCCGCGTGGCTGGCGTCGGCGGGCGCGGCGGTGGCGGTGCACCGGCTGGGGCTGCGGCTGTACGGACCGCGCACGGCGCTGTTCCTGGTGGCGGTGGTCTTCACCCAGCCGATGGCGATCACCTTGTGGATCGGCTACAGCGAGAGCCTCTTCCTGCTGCTGGTGACGCTGTGCCTGCTGGCGGCGCACCGCCGGGCGTGGCTGGCCGCGGGGTGCTGCGCGCTGCTGGCCGGGCTGACCCGCTCGACGGGCGTCGCGCTGTCGGCCGCGCTGCTGGTGGCCGCCGTGCCGCCGATGTGGCGGGAGCGCCGGCTGGACGGCCGCGCGGTGGCCGGGGTGCTGCTCGGCGGGCTCGGCGTGCCGCTCTACCTGGTCTGGGTGGGCCTGCGGGTCGGGCGGCCCACCGCGTGGCTGACGATACAGAGCGCCGGCTGGAACACCGCGTGGGACTGGGGCCGCGCCACCTGGCGGTTCCTGTGCTCCACGCTGCAGCGCGGCCACGACTGGGTGCCGGTGTCGATCGCGGTGATGCTGATCGCACTGGCCGCCTGCTGCGCGACGGAGCTGGCGCACCGCCCGTGGCCGCCGCTGGCCGTCTACGGCCTGCTGGTGTTCGCGCTGACCGTCGGGCAGACGAACTACTACCACTCCAAGCTGCGGCTGCTGGTGCCGGCGCTGCTGACCCTGGTGCCGGTGGCCCGCGCGCTCGGCGCCACCGAGCCGCGCCGGGCCGTCCCGGCGCTCACCGTCTTCGCGCTGTTCGGCAGCTGGTTCGGCGCCTACATGCTGACCAACTGGCAGTACGCGATCTGAGCGGCCGGTCCCCGTGCCGGACGGACGGGTGCCGCACGCGCCGGGCGGCCGGGCACCGGATCACCGCCGCGATCCGGTACCGGGTGCCGCTCGGCGCGCCGCCGCGAACCGGCGGGCTTCCGCGATCCGCTGGGCGGGCGTGGGATGGGTGCCGAACAGCAGGTGCGCCGCCCGCGGCGGGCTCGGGTCGCCGACGTTCGCCACCGCCAGCCGCCGCTGCACGGCGATGAACGCCTCCGGGTCGCCGGTCAGCCGCAGCGCGTACCGGTCGGCGCGCGCCTCCGCCCGCCGGCTGACGGCGCACACCATCGGGCCGGTCACCGCGGACAGCACGGTCAGCAACGCCGCCAGCAGCGCCATCGACCGGGGGTCGGCGAACCGGTGCACGCCGGCCAGCGCCGGCAGCGGGCCGCGGCCGGCGGCCGCCGCCACCAGCAGGACGGCCAGCGCCGCGCCGAGCGCGCCGCCGGCCGTGCCGTACGGCACGTCGCGGTGCCGGACGTGGCCGAGTTCGTGCGCGGTGACCGCCTCGACCTCGCGGGGCGGCGCGGTGCTCAGCAGCGTGTCGTGCACCACCACCCGGCGGGTGCGGCCGAACCCCGAGACGTAGGCGTTCAGCGCCGTGGTGCGCCGGGAGGCGTCGGCCACCAGCACGTCGCGCACCGCGATCCGGTCCCGGGCGGCCAGCGCCAGCAACGCGTCGCGCAGCGGGCCGGGCTCCATCGGGGTGAAGCGGTTGAACAGCGGCTCCAGCGCCACCGGCGCCACCCAGGACAGCAGCAGCACGGCGGCCGCGGCGCCGCCGGCCGCCCAGGCCCACCACCGGTCGGTGGCTCCGGCGGTCGCGTAGAGCGCGAACAGCGCGCCGACCGTCAGCGCCGCGCCGACCACCGCCCCGCGCGCGCGGTCCGCGAACCAGCCGGCCCAGCCCTGGGTGACCAGCCCGAACCGGGCCCGCACCACGCGTACCCGGGCGCCGAACGGCAGCGTCACCGCCTCCTGGGCCAGCAGCAGCGCCAGGCCGCCGAACAGCACCTCCGCCCACCAGGCGCCGCCGAACGGTCGGCCCGCCGCGCCCACCAGCCGGGCTCCGGCCGGGGTCAGGCCGAGCAGCAGCGAGAGCGCCGCCGCGGCCAGCCGGCCGGCCAGCAGCAGCGGCAGCTGGCCGCGCCGCAAGGCCCGTGCGCGGGCCACCTGTTCGGCCGTGAAGTCCGGTTCCGCCGTGCTGTCGGCCGCCGGTGCCCCGTTCACCCCAACTCCTCCCGCAGATAGGCCCGCCAGCGGGCGGTGAAGCCCGCCGTGCTCAGGCCGAGCGTGTCGCGCAGCGCCCGTTCCTGGCCCTCCCGGCCGGCCGCGCGGTACAGCGCGACCAGTCTCGGCGCGCCCCACCGCTCGGCGACCATCCGGCAGGCCAGCCAGCCGCCCTCGTACGCCTGGGCCAGCGCGGCGGCGGTCGGCGCGAACGCCGCGTCGGAGGGCAGCGCCGCCGGGACGCGGCCGGCCAGCACGTCGCGGCGCAGTTCCGGTGCGAGGGCCGGCGCACCGCGGCCGGAGCCGCCGTAGCCGACCCAGTCGGCGAACCCCTCGGACAGCCACAGCGGGGTGCGCGCGGTGGTGGCCGACCGGGTCGCCACGTGGGTGAGTTCGTGGGTGAGCACGACCCGGCGGCCGAACGCGCTCAGCCGGGCCCACGCCTGCGGGTTGACGATGACCCGGTCGGCCGGGACGGCACCGCCGCCGCGTAGTTCCGCGGTGGTGACGGCGGCGATGTTCCGGTAGGCGTCCGGTGGTGCCCCGAGCAGCGCGGCCAGGTCCGGCTCGCTGCCGGGGACCTCGACGATCGCCTGGTCCGCCCAGTGGCCCGGCCAGGCGCGGTCGACCGCCGGCACGGCGGCGTCGGCGAGCGCCGCGTAGCCGCGCAGCACGGTGGCGTCCTGGCCGCCGAGCACCAGCGACCTGCGGCCGGCGACCACGTCCATCGGGCCCTGGTCCCACGGCTGGACCGCGCCGCGCCGGCCGGCCGGGCCGCCGCCGGTCGTCGAGGACAGGTACCAGTGCCCGCCGCGCCGGGTCAGGGTGAGGTAGGCGCGCGCCACCACCGGGGCGGCGTCGTAGCCGCGCAGCCGGTACTCCAGTTCGGCGCCGACCGCGACCTGGTCCGGCGCGGCCACCGGGAACGCGCCGGGTGCCGCGGACCGGTAGCGGAAGGTGGTGAACGGCAACTTGCGCAGGTTGTCGAAGACCCGGGCCTGCGCGGCGCGCACGCCGCCGGCGTCCGGGTCCACGGTGGCCAGGAAGGCGGCGCGGTCCCGGTGCAGCACGGCGTTCGCCCGGTCGGTGAGCACCGAGCGCCAGCCGTGCTGGCCGGCGTGCCCGCCCGGCGAGCAGCCGGCCAGCACGGCGGCCAGCACGAGCGCCGCGGCGGCGCCCGGCACCGCGCCGGCCGGCCGGCTCGTTCTTCGCACGCGACGATCCTACGGAGCGGCCCGGCACGGCGTGCGCCCGGCACGGGCGTCCGGCGCACGCCCGCGACGCCCGGCGCCCGGTCGCGCGCCGCCACGCCCGGCGCCGCGGGTCATCCGGGGTCAGGGTCGCACGACGGCGTCGACGGGCAGCATGTCGACCCGGTCGTAGCGCACCCGGGCCCCGGGGTAGGGCGCGTGGATGACCTCGCCGCCGCCCGCGTACATCGCGACGTGGCTGGCGTCGCCGCGGTAGATCACCAGGTCGCCGGGGCGCGCCCGGTCGAGCGGCACCCGGCGGCCGGCGTGCAGTTGCTCCTGGGAGGTGCGCGGCAGCGTGATGCCGGCGTGCCGGTAGGACCAGTACGTCAGGCCGGAGCAGTCGAACGCGCCGGGCCCGGCGGCGCCCCAGACGTACGGCCGGCCGACCGCGGACCGGGCGGCGGCCAGCGCCTCGGCGGCGCGGGCGGAGGTGGCCGGCAGGTCCGCCGGGTCGGGCGGCGGTCCGACCGGGCCGGTGCGCCATGCGTCCTGGCCGAGGACGTCGCGCGAGCCGGGCGGCAGACCGCCCAGCAGCCGCCGGGCGGCACCGATCCGCTCCAGCACGACCCGCTTGCGGTCCGCCAACCGGGCTCTGACGTCGGCGAGTTCGGACAGCTCGCGCTCCGCCTCACGGCGCTTCTGGTCCAACGCCCGCCGGGCGTCGCCCAACTGCCGCAGCCGCAGCGCCTGCCGGCCTTCGATGCGGTTCAGCGCGGAGGCCCGCTCCAGGTAGCTGCCCGGGTCGGAGGAGAGGATCAGGGTGAGCGCGGGGTCGAGGCCGCCGGAGCGGTACTGCTCGCCGGCCACCGCGGCCAGACCGTCCCGCATCGCGTTGACGCCCTGCTGGTCCCGGGCGATCTCGTCGCGCAGCACCTCCAGCGTGGAGTCCAGCCGCGCCCGCCTCTCGTGGGCCGCGTCGTACTGCTGGGTGGCCGACTCGGCCTGCCGGTAGAGGGCGTCGACCCGCGCCGCGGTCTCGGCGGGCTGGTGGCGCGGGGTGGCCGCGGCCGGGACGGCGGTGGTGGTGAACGCCGCGGCGGCGGCCGCGGCGGAGAACACCGTGACCCGGCCGGCCCGTACCGGCCCCGATCGCGCGGGACGGCGATGGGACGCCATGGACCGCACCTCCTTCTGTGCGGAGGCGACAGTAGCGGTGCGGTCACGCACAGTACAAAACACCGCGCGTCCGGCGCGGGACGTCACACGCCGGTTGCGCAGGTCACAGCCGACCCGCCGTCAGCCGGCGGCATCAGGAGTCACCCGTACGGCGCACCGGAGGGTCGGGACGCCGGGCGGCCCGGCCCGGCGGCGCGGGGAGCGGCCGGCGGTCAGACCCGGACGCCGAAGTTGAACGGCATGTCGCTCAGCCGCTCGTAGCGCACGGTGGCGCCGGTGTGCGGGGCGTGCAGCACGATGCCGTTGCCGGCGTACAGCCCGACGTGCTCGCCGCCGTACATGATCACGATGTCGCCCGGCCGCAACTGGTCGCGGGACAGGTGCGGTCCGACGTTCTCCTGCTCCTCGGAGGTGCGCGGCAGCGAGACGCCGGCCTGCGCGTAGGACCACTGGACGAAGCCGGAGCAGTCGAAGGAGGACGGGCCGGTGGCGCCGTAGACGTACGGGTCGCCGATCCGGGTCATGCCGGCCTTCAGCGCGGCGGCGGCCCGCGCCGAGGCCGCGCTCTCGCTGCCGAGGTAGGGGTCGCTGCCCAGCGAACCGGCGTCCTCGAACGCGGTGCGGGCGGCCGGGGTGAGGGTGTCCAACAGGCGCTGCGCCTTGGCGAGCTTGCCCTGGACCTCCTTCTTCTTCGCCGCGAGTTCCTTGCGGGCGCTGGACAGCTGCGCCAGCTTGGCGCTCGCCTCCGCCCGTTCCTGGTCCAGGATGCGCTTCTGCGTCTGGATCCGGTGGAGCTCGCCCGCCTGGGTACCGCTGAGCTGGTCGAGCATGCTCGCCTTGGCGAGGTAGTCGCTCGGGTCGGAGGAGAGGAACAGCTGCACGGTGGGGTCTATGCCGCCGGTGCGGTACTGCGCGCTGGCCATCGAACCGAAGTCGTCGGCCAGCTTGTTGAGCGAGTCCTGTTCCTTGGCCACCTTGTTCTGCAGGTCGTTGACCTGGGCCTCCAGCTTGTCCTGGCGCTCCTTGGCGCCGTCGTACTCCTGGGTGGCGGCCTCGGCCTGCTGGTTGAGCTTGTCCACCTGCGCCTTGACGCTCTTCTCCGTCGGCTTCGGAGCGGCGTTGGCGGCGGACTGCGAGGCCAGCGCGACGGCCGCGGCGGCGGTCGCGGTCAGGACGGTCACGCGGGTACGACTGACGGGCTTGGGACGACGGTGGGACGCCACGGAGGCGAGCTCCTTCTTCCATCAGCCGCCTACCGGGTGAGCTGTCGGGTTCGGGCCGGAAGTTGCCCTACGAGGTCTCACCGCACCCTGGTCGGCGCGGCCTGACCCCGATTCACCCCGGGAACATTGGTTCCCCGGCTCCGAGCGCGGACCTCCCCGTGGTGCGTGGCCCGTGCGTCGAACTCGGCGGTAACCCCCGCCGTCGTCCGGGTTGGACGAGCGACCTTGCGGAGGTTCGAGCCGACCCTAGTAACCGAGTTGTGATCGGTTCAAATCCTTCCGAGAAAAAACTTGGTCATCAGACGACTTCTTTACGTACACTCCACCACCGGTGACGGGCTTTTGACCCTCAGTACCCCGAACAAGCCACCCAGAAGGGGCGGTCGGGACTTTTGACCCATTCCTGTGGCGTCCGTCACACCGGCGCTCGGCATACCCGGCGGGCCCGGGCACGGCCCCGCTCCCGCGGCGGCGGCACGGGGCTCCCCGGCACGACGGACCCGGGCGGGAGACCCGCCGTCACATCCTCGACAACCGCCTGAGCAACAGCGTGGAGGCGACCGGCCGGGCCCCCGCGCGCGCCACGCCGTCGGCCACCTCACGGTCCGCGGAGACCACCACCACCGGCCGGCCGGCCGGCTCGGCGCGCACCAGCCGGCGGATGAGCTCGTCGGCGGTCTCGCCGGGCTTGCTGAACAGCACCCGCACCCCGCGCGGCGGCGCCAGCAGCACCGGCGCGGCCAGCTCCGCGCCGTCGAAGACACAGGTGATCTCCGCGCCGGTCTGCGCCGCCAGCCCGGCGAGCCCGCCGAGCAGCCTGAGGCGCTGCTTCTCCAACGGCAGCGTGGGATAGCCGGTCTTGGTGACGTTGTAGCCGTCCACCACCACGTGGGCCTGCGGCAGCGCGAGCAGTTGGTCGAGCAGTTGCGGGTCGTCCTCGGCCAGCGCGCGGCGGGCGATGTCCCGGGGGTTGATCGCACCGGGCGCCACCGCGTCCACACCGTCCGCCGGCCGTTCGCTCACCGGCGGCAGCGCCAGCTCCCGGCGCAGTCCCTGGGCGGCGTCCAGCACGGTGTCCAGCAACAGCCGAAGCCGCATGTCCTCCAGGCTGCGGCCCTCCCGGACCGCCCGGCGGCCGGCCTCCAACGCCGCCTCCGCCTCCGCCAGCCGGGCCCGCAGCCGCCGCGACTCGCCCTCGGCGGCGATCCGTTCGGCCACCGCGCCCTCCCGTGCCTGCGCCAGCTCGGCCTCCACCCTGCGCAGCGCGGCCTCGCCGCGGCGCAGGTCGCTTGACGCGCTGCGCAGTTTGCGGCGCAGCGCGTCCGCCTCCTTGCGCGCCGCCTCCACTTCGGCGCGCGCGGCGCGGGCCTCCTCCTGGGCGCCGGCCCGCGCGTCGGCCAGCCGCTCCCTGAGCGTGCGCAGCTCCCTGTGGGTCTCCTCGCCGACCTGGTCGGCGTGGGCGCGCTGCGCCTCCTCGCCGGCCGTCTCGACGAGCTTCGGCCACCCCGGGGGCCGCAGCAGGTAGGCGGCCGCGGCCACGTCCAGCGGCTCGGCGGCCGGCGGTGGCGCGCCGGCGTCCAGCGCCGCGGTCAGTTCCGGCTCGGTCTCGCGCAGCCGGGCGGCGATCCGCTGCCGGAAGACCAGGTCCGCCTCCAACGCGGCGGCCAGCGCGTTCGCCGCGAACCGGGCCCGCCGGGTCGGGGTGAACCGGACGTACTGCCGCAGTTGCGCGGGCAGTTCGGCGGTGGTCAGCGAGCCGAACGCGTCGGCGGCGACGGCCACCACCTTGTGCCGGACGCCCTCCGGCAGCGGGCCGGGCAGCCGCTCGTCGGGCGGGCCGTCCGCGGTGTCCGGGCGCTCCGCGCCGTCCGCGCCGCGGCCGCCGACCGGCCCGCCGGGCCGGTCCCCGCGCGCGTGCTCGCGGTCCGGGCGCTCCGGTGCGTCGGACCCGTCAGGACCGTCAGCGCGGGTGTGCCCGCCGGCCCCGTTCCGCTCCGCTCCGGTCTCCCCGGATCCGGCGCCGGGTGGTCGCGTGCCGTCCGGTCCCGGGCCGGGCGGCTCCTGAGCCCCGACGGCACCCCGCGATGCCGCCTGCCGCTTGCCGCCCGCTCGCTCCACCGGTGACTCCGTCCGCTTCCTCCGCCGTCCTGCGTACACCCCCCATTGTCCCCGGTGCCCCGGCCGGCGGACCGGCGCCGGACCGGCCGCCAGGACCCGAGCGGTGGCGGCGCGCCGGATTGGCCGAAACGCATCGGAGGTACCCGGCAACCCTACGGCCTCCGCCCGGACGCCGCAGACCGTGTCCGGCGAGGCGGCTTATGAGTACAAGGCCCCTTCCGCGATGATCGTCCCCATGCCGCCACTCCCGAACGAGGACGCCACGGCCCGCCCGCCCCGCCCGCCGGGCCGCCTGCCGCCGGTACGGCCCGGCGGTCGGACCCGGCCGAACCGCCCCCGGGGCCTCGGCCGGCGGCCACTGGTCTGCTACGCGCTGATCGCGGCGTGCACCGCGGTCTTCCTGGTCAGCCCGGTGTGCGGACTGCTGGTCCGCGGACACGGCGTGCACGGCCAACTGTGCGCCCAGGCCGCCTACTTCGACCGCTGGGGGGTCATCCCCGGCCAGCTGTTGCACGAGCGGACACCACTCACCGCCCCGGCCGGCTGCCCGCTTCCCGACCCACACGGCAAGGTGCCGGCGCTCTCGGTGCTGACCGCACTGTTCGTGCACGGCGGCTGGCTGCACCTGCTGGGCAACATGCTCTTCCTGTACGTCTTCGGCCCGGCGGTGGAGGAACGGCTCGGACGGGCCGGCTTCGCGGTGTTCTACCTGGCGGCCGGCTACGCGGCCACCTACGGCTACGCGCTCGGGCGGCCCGGCTCCGCCCAGACGCTGGTCGGCGCCTCGGGGGCGATCGCCGGGGTGCTGGGGGCGTATCTGTACTTCTTCCCCCGCGCCAGGGTCACCGGCGTCTTCCCGTTCCTGCTCTTCCTTCCGCTGCGCTTCCCGGCCTGGCTGGTGCTCGGCTTCTGGTTCGGGCTGCAGGCGCTGGCCGCCCGCACCGAGGGGACCGGACCGGGCATCGCCTACCCGGCGCACCTCGTCGGGTTCGGCTTCGGCCTGCTGTGCGCGGCCTGCCTGGGCCGATCGCGCACCGGCCGGCGGGCACCGGCCGGTCTAAGCTGACCCCGCGAACCGCGACCCGAGGAGACAAGCCAGCCGTGATCACCGCGATCGTGCTCATCAAGACCGATGTGGACCGGATTCCGGAGATCGCCGAGTCGATCGCCGCCCTGGAGCACGTCAGCGAGGTCTACTCGGTCACCGGCGGCTACGACCTGGTCGCGCTGGTCCGGGTGGCCCGCCACGACGACCTGGCCGACGTCATCCCGGGCCGGATCAGCAAGATCCCCGGCGTGGTCGTCACCGACACGCACGTGGCGTTCCGCACCTACTCCCAGCACGACCTGGAAGCCGCCTTCTCCATCGGCCTGGAGGGCTGATCCGACCGGTCCCTCCCCGGACCGGTTCCGGCCAGCCGTCGCCGGCCCGTCCGGCCCGTCCGGCCGGCGCCGGGTCAGCCCCCCTCCGGCGCGCGGTTGTCCGGGGCCGGCCGGCCCCGGACAACCGCGCCAGCGCGGCGAGGAAGCGGTCGACGTGCTCGTCGGGCGTGCCGGCGCCGAAGCTCATCCGGACCGCGCCGCGCGGGCCCGCGGCCGGCGCCGCCGGTCCGCCGGCCGCGGGACGCCGGCCGGCGGCGGGGTCGCCGAGCAGCGTGCGCAGAAGCGGGTGCGCGCAGAACAGCCCGTCACGCACCCCGATGCCGTGCTCGGCGGAGAGCGCCGCGGCCAGCCGGGCGCCGTCCCATCCGGCCACGGTGAACGAGACCACCGCGACCCGCTCGGCCCGGCCGCCGAACAGCGACAGCACCCGCACCCCGTCGACGGCCGCCAGCCCGTCCAGCGCCCGGCGCACCAGGGCGCGTTCGCGTTCCACCAGCGCCTCGGGCCCGGCCGCGCGCAGCGCCCGGCAGGCGGCGGCGATCGCCAAAGCGCCGATCACGTTGGGCGAGCCGGCCTCGTGCCGGGCCGGGCCGCGGTGCCAGTCGACCGTCACCCGGCCGTCCGGGTCGCGGCCCACGCACCGGCTCGCGCCGCCGCCGGCCAGCCGCGGTTCGGCAGCGTCCAGCCAGTCCCGCCGTCCGGCCAGCACCCCGGCGCCGAACGGCGCGTAGAGCTTGTGGCCGGAGAAGGCGACGTAGTCCGCCCCCCAGGCGGCGGCCCGCACCGGGCGGTGCGGCACCAGCTGGGCGGCGTCCAGGGCGAACCGGGCGCCGTGCGCGTGGGCCGCCGCGGCCAGTTCGGGCACCGGCCAGATCTCGCCGGTCACGTTGGACGCGCCGGTGGCGCACACCAGCGCGGGCCCGCCCGGGCCGCCGGCCAGCGCCCCGTGCACCGCGGCCACCGCCGCCTGGGGCGTGCGCGGCGCGGCCAGCACGGTCAGCGGGCAGTCCGCGCGGGTGCGCCAGGGCAGCAGCGCGGCGTGGTGCTCGGTCTCGAAGACCACCACCCGGGTGCCGACCGGTACGGCGGCCGCCAGCAGGTTGATCGAGTCGGTGGTGGACCGGGTGAAGACCACCTCGTCGTCCGGCCGGCAGCCGAGGAACCCGGCCACCTCGGCGCGGCTGCGCTCGTACAGGTCGGTGGACAGCCGCGACAGGTGACCGGCGCCGCGGTGCACGCTGCCGTAGTACGGCGCGTAGGCCGCCACCTCCTCCCAGACCCGCTGCAGCGCCGGGGCGCTCGCCGCGTAGTCCAGGGCGGCGTACTCCACCTCGCCGCCGCCGGCCAACGGCACCCGCACGTCCCGGCCGAGTACCGGCAGCGGCCCGCCGGCCGGGTGCGGAGCCGGGTCCGGCACGGCACGGCGAACGCCGCGGGCCGAGGGACCGGGGAAGAGGGTGGGGACCGAAGAGACCGTCATGCGCACTCCCGCGACAACCAGGACCCCTGGTCGTGTCGGCGAGGGGTCCGCGCTTGCCGTGGGCCCTGCTGCCCACGGCCTGGTCATCACCCGGGGCACCCCGCCACGGACGGAGGGTTGCCGGACAGCGAGCCGGGGCCTTCGCGCTGCCACTCGTGACCTGCCCGGCACGCTAGCAGGAGGCGCCGCCACCCGGCCGCCGCGTTCCACCATGCGAACACCGCCGCCGGGAGGCGGCCGGCCGGTGGCCGTCAGGCGTGGCTGGCGGCAACCCAGCGTTCCAGCACCCGCCGGGCCTCGCCGGAGTCCAGCGACTCGGCCGCCCGGACCATGCCGCCGGCGATCCGCTCCTCCAGCGGGCCGCTGCCGGGCGAGAGCGCGACCAGCGCGGCCGCCGAGTTGAGCAGCACGGCGTCCCGCACCGGACCGGTCTCGCCGGCCAGCAGCCGGCGCGCGACCTCGGCGTTGTGCACGGCGTCGCCGCCGCGCAGCGCCTCGACCGGGACCAGGCGCAGTCCCACGTCGCGGGGGTCGAACGGCACCCGCTCGACCGCGCCGTCCCGGACCACCCACACCCGCGAGGTCGCGGTGGTGGTCAACTCGTCCAGCCCGTCGTCGCCGCGGAAGACCAGCGCGGACGAGCCGCGGTCGGCCAGCACCCCGGCCATGATCGGTGCGATCCGGGCGTCGGCGACCCCGGTGGCCTGGGCCCGCACCTTCGCCGGGTTGGTCAGCGGGCCGAGGAAGTTGAACAGCGTGGCGATGCCCAGTTCGGCGCGGGCGGCGGCCGCGTGGCGCAGCGCGGGGTGGAACTTCACCGCGTAGCAGAAGGTGATCCCCGCCTCGGCGGCCACCTCGGCGACCCGGCGCGGCGACAGGTCCAGATTGACGCCGAGCCGGCCCAGCACGTCGGAGGCGCCGCTGCGCGACGAGGCGGCCCGGCTGCCGTGCTTGACCACCGTGGCTCCGGTGCCGGCCACCACGATCGCGGACATGGTGGAGATGTTGACCGTGCCGGCCCGGTCGCCGCCGGTGCCCACGACGTCGACCGTGGGGCCCGGCACCTCGATGAGGTTGGCGTGCGCGTACATCGCGCGCACGATGCCGCCGATCTCCTCGACGGTCTCGCCCTTCGCGCGCAGTGCCACCGCGAAGCCGGCGATCTGCGCGTCGGTGGCCGCGCCGGACATGATGGCGTCCATCGCCCAGGCGGTGTCGGTCGACGTCAGGTCGCGGCCGGCGAGCAGGTCGGTGAGCACGTCCGGCCAGCCGCGGCCGGCCGCCGCGTCGGCTGCCTGGGGACTGTGCGCGCTCATCGGCCGCTCCTGGGGTGGCTGGGGCTCTCGGTGGTGTGCGGGACACAGCGTATCGAGCCCGGCCGCACCCTCCGCACGGCGAACGCGGGGCCCGCCGCGGGCACACGTCCGGCGTCCGCCGCGGGACGCCCCGCGCCCCCTGCCGCCCCGGGGACGGCCGTGGGACCCCGGGTGCGCCGAAGGGCCCCGCGGGACTGTGGCGGTCCTGCGGGGCCCTTCGGCGGGGGTAGCGGATCAGTGGTGGCCGGGGCCGCTGGTGATCTCCACGTACTCCTCGGCGGTCGGCTTCGGGATCTGGCTGCCCTCGCCGTACATGCCCTGGGAGAGGTTGCCGCGCAGCCGGGTGATCGGGCCGGCCTTGCGCTCCACGCCGTTGTCGTCGACCTCCGGGCCGACGGCGACCGGCTCGGGCTGCTCGTGCGCGGTCAGGGCGTAGCGCTTGCCCTGGTCCAGCGGCTCGTGCACCTCGATGAACTCGCCGTGCGGCAGCCGCTTGATGACACCGGTCTCCCGGCCGTGCAGCACCTTGTCGTGGTCACGGCGTTGCAGGCCCAGGCAGATCCGCTTGGTGGCGACGAACACCAGGACCGGCGCCACGAAGAAGGAGATCCGCACGAACCAGGTGACGGTGTTGATCGACAGGTGGAAGTGGGTCGCCACGATGTCGTTGCCGCCGCCGAGCAGCAGCACGACGTACCAGGCGATCCACGCCGCGCCCAGACCGGTGCGGACCGGGCGGTTGCGCGGGCGGTCCAGGAGGTGGTGCTCACGCTTGTCACCGGTCACCCAGGACTCGACGAACGGGTACACGGCGATCGCGGTGAGCACCAGCGGGAAGACCATCAGCGGGATGAAGACGCCCAGCTGGAGCGTGTGGCCCCAGAAGTTGATCTCCCAGCCGGGCATCGCCCGGATCAGGCCCTCGGAGAAGCCCATGTACCAGTCGGGCTGCGCGCCGGTCGACACCTGGTCCGGCCGGTAGGGGCCGTACTCCCAGATCGGGTTGATGGTCGCGATCGCGGCCACCGACGCGATGGTGCCGAAGACCAGGAAGAAGAAACCGCCCGCCTTCGCCATGTACACCGGCAGCAACGGCATGCCGACGACGTTCTTCTCCGTCCGGCCGGGACCCGCGAACTGCGTGTGCTTGTGGTAGAAGATCAGGATCAGGTGGGTGACCAGCAGGGCCGCCATGATGCCCGGCAGCAGCAGGATGTGGATCGAGTAGAACCGCGAGACGAAGTCGTCGCCCGGGAACTCCCCGCCGAACAGGAAGAACGACAGGTAGGTGCCCACGATCGGCACCGACAGGATCGCGCCCTCCATGAACCGCACGCCGGTGCCCGACAGCAGGTCGTCCGGCAGCGAGTAGCCGGTGAAGCCGGTGAACATGCCCAGCACCAGCAGCAGGAAGCCGAACATCCAGTTGACCTCACGCGGCTTGCGGAACGCGCCGGTGAAGAAGACCCGCATCATGTGCACGAGCATGCCGGCGATGAACACCAGCGCCGCCCAGTGGTGGATCTGCCGGATCAGCAGCCCGCCGCGCACCTCGAAGCTGATGTGCATCGTGGAGTCGAACGCCTCGGACATGCGGATGCCCTGCAGCGGCACGTACGGGCCGGAGTAGGTCACCTCCTGCATGCTCGGGTGGAAGAACAGCGTCAGGTACACACCCGTGAGGATGATGACGACGAAGCTGTAGAGGCAGATCTCGCCGAGCATGAAGGACCAGTGGTCCGGGAAGATCTTGCGCATGTTGGTCTTGGCCAGGCCGTAGATGCCCAGTCGGCCGTCGACCCAGTCCGCCACGCGCTCTCCCGCGGGCGCCTTGCCCGCCGGTGCGCCGGCGCTGTCAGTGGTGCTCATCCGCGCTCCCAGAAACTCGGGCCGACGGGCTCGGTGAAGTCACCGAGCGCTTCGAGGTAGCCCTTGTCGTTGACGCTGATCCGCAGCTGCGGCAGGGCGTGGCCGGCCGGGCCGAAGATGACCCGTCCGCCGTCCGACAGGTCGAACGTCGACTGGTGGCAGGGGCACAGCACGTGGTGCGTCTGCTGCTCGTACAGGCTGATCGGGCAGCCGACGTGGGTGCAGATCTTGGAGAACGCCACGATCCCCTGGTGGCCCCAGTCGAGTTCCCGCTTGTCCTTGATGTCCTCCGGCCGCATCCGGACCACCATCAGCGCCGACTTGGCGATGACCTCCTGGAAGTCCGCGGCGTCGTCCGACAGGCCCTGCGGCTTGGCGAAGGTCAGCGAGCCGACCATCACGTCCTCCGGCCGCAGTGGGTGGTTGGTGTTCTGGTTGATCAGCAGCATGCCCTTGCGCCAGGCGGTGTGCCGCAGCTTGGTGCCGGGCAGCGGACCGAGGTCGCGCAGCAGCAGCAGGCCGGACAGCGGCACCATGGCCAGCGCGCCGAACATGGTGTTGCGGATCAGCTTGCGGCGGCCGAACTGGCTCTCCTTGGCGCCCTGGCGGAAGTCGTCCAGGATCTTCGCCCTCAGCTCGGGCGGCGCCTCGATCGGGTGCCGCTCGGAGGGCACCTCCACGTCCGACATCAGGGTGCGCGCCCAGTGGACGGCGCCGGCGCCGATGGAGAAGAGCGCGACGCCCAGCGTCATACCGAGCGCGAAGTTCAGCGCCGAGATGTGGCCGAGCGGGAAGATGTAGATGATCTTCCCAGGCTTGAGCGAGACGTACGACGCGATGAAGCCGACCGTGGCCAGCATCGAGACCGTGAACAGCAGCGCCACGGTGCGCTCGGAGCGCCTGGCGGCGCGCTCGTCGATGTCCTGGCGGCGCGGCTGGTGTGCCGGCAGGCCCGGGTCGGCGAACGGGTCGCCGGTGGTGGCCACGGTGCCGTGGCCGTCCTCGTGCGAGCGTTCACCCGGCAGGTTCTCGTCTGACATGTCCTCGTGGGATCCAGGCTCGATGCTCATGACTTCCTGGCCTTCGTGGTGTGCGCGGCGACCCAGATGGCCACGGCGATCAGGCCGCCGAGCCCGAAGATCCAGCCGAACAGGCCCTCGCTCACCGGGCCGAGACCGCCCAGTTCGAGACCGCCGGGGCTCTCCGACTTGCCGCTGTCGACCGCGCCCAGGTAGGCGATGATGTCCTTCTTCTCCTTCTGCGGCATCGTGGTGTCCGGGAAGGACGGCATGTTCTGCGGGCCGGTGAGCATGGCCTCGTAGATGTACTTGGGCTCGACGCCGTCCAGGGTCGGGGCGTACTTGCCCTCCGAGAGCGCGCCGCCCTTGCCGGACGAGTTGTGGCACTGCGCGCAGTTGGTGCGGAACAGCTCACCGCCGTTGGCGATGTCCGCGCCGTCCGGGCTGTACTGCTGCTTGGAGGGCTTGGCCGGGCCGGGACCGAGCGAGGCGATGTAGGCCGCCAGCTGGTCGATCTCCGCCTGGCTGTACGCACGCCTCTTCTGCGGGATCTGCGGGCCCTGCTGCTGGGCCGGCATCCGGCCGGTACCGACCTGGAAGTCGACCGCGGCCGCTCCGACGCCGACCAGCGACGGACCGGTCTTGCTGCCCTGTCCGGACGTCCCGTGGCAGGTGGCGCAGCCGACCGAGTAGAGCTTCTGCCCCTCGGAGATGGCCAGGGACTGCGCGGAGGTGTCGGCCTGCGCCTTGTCAGCCGGCGCGAACGCGGCGTACAGCCCCCCGGTGGCCGCAAGCGCGAAGAGTAGGACGACGAGCGCCGCCAGCGGGTGGCGTCGTCGTGCGGAGAGCTTTTTCACGGATTACCCCGGTGTCAGGATCTTCTGCGTCGATGCTTCAGGTGTGGTTCCGGCGCGGAACCGGTTACTTGATCAGGTAGATCGTGGTGAAGAGGCCGATCCAGACGACGTCGACGAAGTGCCAGTAGTAGGACACGACGATCGCCGCCGTGGCCTGTTCGTGGGTGAACCTCTTCGCCGCGTACGTCCTGCCGAGCAGCAGCAGGAAGGCGATGAGACCGCCGGTCACGTGCAGTCCGTGGAAGCCGGTGGTCAGGTAGAACACCGAGCCGTACGGGCTGGAGCTGAGGGAGAGGCCGGCGTTCCGGACCAGATCCGTGTACTCGAAGATCTGGCCGCCGATGAACATGGCGCCCATGACGAACGTGATCATGAACCACATCCGCAGCCGCTTCACGTCACCGCGCTCGGCGGCGAAGACGCCCCACTGGCAGGTGAAGGAGGAGAGCACCAGGATCGTGGTGTTCACCGAAGCGAAGGGCACGTTGAGCGCGTCGTTCTGGCTGTGCCAGAAGTCCGTTCCGGTCACCGATCGGAGGGTGAAGTACATCGCGAAGAGGGCCGCGAAGAACATCAGCTCGGAACTCAGCCAGATGATGGTTCCGACGCTGGTCATGTTCGGCCGGTTGACCGACGGGTGCGCGTGCCCGGTTTCTACTGCAGTTGCTGTCGCCACGACCGACATTATGTCGGTCGCTTATCCGGCGCTCACCCCGGGGGGTCCCGTTCGGTGTGTCAAGCGCTCGGGGGACGCCCGCCCCGCGTGCCGCCCGCTTCGCTCGAAGGAGGGACCCGCTGGTCGGAGGTCCGCGGCCGGACGGCGCCGGTCCGGCGGCGCTCCGCGGTCCCCCGGCGGGGCGGTCCACCGCGCCCTGCGGGGCGCTCCCGCCGGCGGGAGATCGACCCGGCTTGCCGAAAGCACTCCACCGGGAGCCGGTCGGCGGAGTAGCATCTGCGCGTCCGCGGCGCGGTCCACGGCCGCGCGGCCACCCCTCAACGAGGAGGCTCCGCATCATGCAGCAGCCCGCCACGGTGCTCGTCTACAGCGACGACGCGAACACCCGCGAGCAGGTCCGGCTCGCCGCCGGCCGCCGGCCCGCGCCGGACGTCCCGCGGGTGGAGTTCCTGGAGTGCGCGACGCTGCCGGCCGTGCTGTCCGCGCTGGACACCGGCGGGATCGACGTGTGCGTGCTGGACGGCGAGGCGGTTCCGGCCGGCGGCATGGGGGTGTGCCGACAGGTCAAGGACGAGATCTTCCACTGCCCGCCGGTGCTGCTGCTCATCGGCCGCCCGCAGGACGCCTGGCTGGCCACCTGGAGCCGGGCCGACGCGGTCGTCGCGCACCCCATCGACCCCGCGGCGCTCGCGGAGTCCCTTGCGGGTCTGCTCCGCGAGCGCCGGGTGCCGGCCGGTTCGGGATCCTGAGGTTCACCGCCGCCCGGCCGGCCCGGCGGCGGTGGCTGGGGGCGTCACACCGTCGGGGTGAGCCGTGAGGCCTCGCCCTGGTGCTTCGCGGCGTTGTCCCGCCGGCTTCCGGAGGTGGCCCGGGCTCCCAGGGCGCTGCCCTTGAGCCACTGGCTCCAGGAGAGGTTCCAGTCGCCGAACCCGTTGCCGAACGGCTCCATCTCGTGGCCCTGGCTGCCGATGACCTTCACCAGGTCGCCGGGGCGCACGTTGTCGAAGAACCAGTGGGCGTTGGCGGTGCTCATGCCGGTGCAGCCGTGGCTGGTGTTGGCCACCCCCTGCGAGCCGACCGACCAGGGCGCGGCGTGCACGTACTCGCCGCTCCAGGTCACCCGGGTGGCCCAGTAGACCGGCAGGTCGTAGGAGTCGGAGCTGCCGGCGGCGATGCCGACCGTGCTGCTCTTCATCTGCACGTACGACTGCTTCTCCAGCACGACCTTGATGCCGTTGCGGGTGGAGAAACCGGGCTTGCCGGTGGTCACCGGCATCGTGCGCACCTCGTGACCGTTGCGGTAGAAGGTCAGCTCGTGGGTGCCCGCGTCGGTGAGGGCGAGGATCTGGTCGCCGGTGTCGAAGGTCACCGGTTGCGCCGCCCCGCCGTAGAGGCCCTTGCGCACCCGCACGCCCGACAGGCTGCTGGAGACGGTGACCGTGGCGTGTGCGGGCCAGTAGGTCCTGGGCCGGAAGTGCAGGGTGCGGTCGTCCACCCAGTACCAGGAGCCGGTGACCGCGGGCGTGGAGGTGACGTGCAGCGCCGCGCTCGACGGCGGCGCGGGCCGCGTGGTCCTTGACCGGCTTGCTCAGCGCGGCGGTGACGGGCTCCCCCACGCCGTAGGTCCCGGCGTCCGGCCCGAAGGTGACGTTCAGCAGGTTGTTCGCGGACCTGGTGTCGAAGGTGATGGTCTGCCGCCCCTGGGCGCCGTCGCCGTTCTCGGTGCTCACCCGGACGGTGTAATGGCTGCCGGCGGCCAGCGGGCCGGTGCTGCGCCACCGGGTGCCCTTGGCGTCGAGTTCGCCCCGCACGAAGCGCCCCGCGCCGTCGGTCGCGGTGACGTCGGTTATTCGGCTGTCGCCCTTGGCGGTCACCGTGAGCGGCTTGCTCGGGTCGACCTGGCGGGCGCCGTCCGTGTCGCTGAAACGTATCTGGCCGCTCGCGTTGTACGGCGCGTCGGCCAGCGGGTCGACCGGAGCCGCAGCCGGTGAGCCCCGCCGCCAGGGGCGCTATGAGCGCCAGGTAGGACAGGGTGCATATCGCGGTCCGGCATCGAGGTGTCTGACTCATGGTCACAACGTATGAAAAAATGTGACAACTGGCGCGTTGGGTTCCGGCAAACGGGGGTTCCGGGGTAGGGGAACGGGCCGGGGCCCGGACACGTGTGGTGTCCGGGCCCCGGCCCGTGGAGCGGTCGGCCGGCCTGCCGGGAACCGCGCCGGCACCGGCCGTCCGCCGGGCGGCCGGTGCCGGCGGGCGGTCAGCGCCGGAGAGCGGTCAGTACCGCTGGTCGGCGCCCCGGTAGTACTCGAACACCCAGCCGAACACGCCGACCATGATGATCGGGCTGGCGAAGTACAGCAGCCACCAGCCGAAGATGACCCCGAGGAACGCCAGCGCCGCGCCGGTCGCGAGCAGCAGCGGCTGCCAGCTGTGCGGGCTGAAGAAGCCCACCTCGCCGGCGTCGTCCGCGACGTCCGCCTCCTTGCGGTCCATCGCGCCGGTGTCCGCGCGGCGAGCCGTGAACGACAGGTAGAAACCGATCATCAGGCTCAGCGCGAAGGCCAGCGCCAGCGCGGTGGTGCCGGTCGGCTCGTTCGCCCACAGGCCGTAGACGATCGCGGTGGCGAGGATGAAAACCGCCAGCCACAGGAACATCCTGCCCTGGATCTTCACTTGCCGGCCTCCTTGCTCGCGTCACCGGCCAGCGCGGCACGGTGGTGGTGCTGGTTCTCCAGCTGCTCCAGCGCGGCGATCTCCGGGTGGTGCAGGTCGAACGCCGGGGACTCGGAGCGGATGCGCGGCAGCGTGAGGAAGTTGTGCCGCGGCGGCGGGCAGGAGGTCGCCCACTCCAGCGAGCGGCCGTAGCCCCACGGGTCGTCCACCTCGACCTTCTCGCCGTACTTGGCGGTCTTCCAGACGTTGTAGAGGAACGGCAGGATCGACATGCCGAGCAGGAAGGCGCTGATGGAGGAGATGGTGTTCAGCGTGGTGAAGCCGTCCACCGCCAGGTAGTCGGCGTAGCGGCGCGGCATGCCCTCGGCGCCCAGCCAGTGCTGGACCAGGAAGGTGCCGTGGAAGCCGATGAACAGCGTCCAGAAGGTGATCTTCCCGAGCCGCTCGTCCAGCATCTTGCCGGTCATCTTCGGCCACCAGAAGTGGAAGCCGGCGAACATCGCGAACACCACGGTGCCGAACACCACGTAGTGGAAGTGCGCCACCACGAAGTAGGAGTCGGAGACGTGGAAGTCCATCGGCGGCGAGGCCAGGATGACACCGGTCAGACCGCCGAAGGTGAAGGTGATCAGGAAGCCGATCGCCCACAGCATCGGGGTCTCGAAACTCAGCGACCCCTTCCACATGGTGCCGATCCAGTTGAAGAACTTCACCCCGGTCGGCACCGCGATCAGGAAGGTCATGAAGGAGAAGAACGGCAGCAGCACACCGCCGGTGACGTACATGTGGTGCGCCCACACCGTCACCGACAGGCCGGCGATGGAGATGGTGGCGGCGATCAGGCCCATGTAGCCGAACATCGGCTTGCGGCTGAAGACCGGGATGACCTCGGTGATGATGCCGAAGAACGGCAGCGCGATGATGTACACCTCGGGATGGCCGAAGAACCAGAACAGGTGCTGCCACAGCAGCGCGCCGCCGTTGGCCGCGTCGAAGACGTGTGCCCCGAATTTGCGGTCCGCCTCCAGCGCCAGCAGCGCGGCGGCCAGCACCGGGAAGGCCAGCAGCACCAGCAGCGACGGTCAGCAGCACGTTCCAGATGAAGATCGGCATCCGGAACATCGTCATGCCCGGCGCGCGCATGCAGATGATCGTGGTGATGAAGTTGACCGCGCCGAGGATGGTGCCGAAGCCGGACAGCGCCAGGCCCATGATCCACATGTCCGCGCCGACGCCCGGCGAGCGGACCGCGTCGGACAGCGGCGCGTAGGCGAACCAGCCGAAGTCGGCCGCGCCCTGCGGGGTGAGGAAGCCGCCGACCGCGATCAGCGAGCCGAACAGGTAGAACCAGTAGGCGAGCATGTTCAGCCGCGGGAACGCCACGTCGGGCGCGCCGATCTGCAGCGGCATGATCCAGTTGGTGAAGCCGGCGAACAGCGGGGTGGCGAACATCAGCAGCATGATCGTGCCGTGCATGGTGAACGCCTGGTTGAACTGCTCGTTCGACATGATCTGCAGACCGGGTCGGGCGAGCTCGGCACGCATCAGCAGCGCCATGATGCCGCCGATGAGGAAGAACGCGAACGACGTGGACAGGTACAGCGTGCCGATCGTCTTGTGGTCGGTGGTGCTCAGCCAGCTGACCACCGCGCTGCCCGGACGCCTGCTCCGGACCGGCACCTCGTGGGCGGGCGCGTCGTGCGTGACGCTCTGTGGTTCGTTGAGGATGCTCACTGGTCACTCCCGGAGGTACTGATGCCGGGCTGCTCGTTGGTGGTGGCGTCCCGGGTGTTGCCGTAGGTCGAGATGCCCGCCGGGACGTACCCGGTGTGGCCCTCCTTCGCCAGGTCCCGCAGGTGCTGCTGGTACTGCGCCGGCGGGACGACCTTGACGTTGAACAGCATCCGGGAGTGGTCGACGCCGCACAGTTCGGCGCACTTGCCGCGGAAGGTGCCCAGCTTGTCCGGGGTCACCTGGAAGACGTTGGTGTGGCCGGGGATGACGTCCATCTTCATCAGGAACGGGATGATCCAGAACGAGTGGATCACGTCGCGCGAGGTCAGGACGAACTTCACCGACTGGCCCTCGGGGAGCCACAGCGTCGGCCCGGGGCTCGGGTTGCCCTTGGTCCACTCACCGGGGACACCGGTGTCGTAGACGCCGTTGGCGTCGGCCGGTCGGCCCTGCAGCGCGGTGGTGGAGATGCTGGACAGCTCGGACGGCAGGGCGACCGGCGTGGTCGGCGTGCCGGGCACGTGCTCGATGTAGTTGAACGCCCAGCTCCATTGGAAGCCGACCACGTTGATGATGTGGTCCGGCTTCTTGGAGACGCGCAGGATGTCGTTCTCGTCGCGGGCGGTGAAGTAGAAGAGCACCGCGACGATGACGAGCGGGACCACCGTGTACAGCGCCTCGATGGGCATGTTGTACCGGGTCTGCCGCGGAACCTCGACCTTCGTCCGGCTGCGCCGGTGGAAGATGACGCTCCACAGGATCAGGCCCCAGACCAGCACGCCGGTGGCCAGCGCGGCGGCCCAGGAACCCTGCCACAGCGACAGGATCCTGGGGGCCTGTTCCGTCGCCGGGCTGGGCATGCCCAACCGGGGGAAGTCCTTGTATGACGCGGAGCAGCCGGTAGCGGTGAACAGGACCAGGCCCGCGGCCAACGCCTGCGGCAAGCGCCGCCGCATCGGGCGCCGCGACTTGCGGTCGGAGCCGTTGGGACTCACGTAGCGCCTTCCCGAGAGTCTCGCCCGCGCGGCCGGGTTTCCGGCCGCTTCTCCGGTCGGCGCCCTGGCGCGAGCAGGGTGTGGATGTTTATGCGGACCAAACCCTACTGGACGCATTTCCAGGCCATGCGGCCAGGGTGGCCAACGCGCCGGAGGGGGCGGCGGTTGGCATCCGATGGGGTGTCGCCGCCACCGTCCGCCCCCGGTCGGGACGGCTGTTCGCCCCCTGCCGGGACGGCCGTCGCCCCCGGTCGCGGCGGCTGTTCGCCCCCGGTCGGGAACCCCGCCCGCGGGGCCGGGCGGGCGGCGGCGCGGGCGGCCCGGGTGGCGTAGCGTCTGGCGTGTGGGGTATTTCGACGCGGCGTCCGGCGCGCCGCCGCATCCGGTCGCCCGGCAGGCGCTGCTCGCCGCTCTCGCCGAGGGCTGGGCGGACCCGGCGCGACCGCACCGCGAGGGGCGGCGGGCCCGGATGCTGCTGGACGCGGCGCGCGAGACGGCGGCCGAGGCGGTCGGCTGCCGACCGGACGAACTCACGTTCACCCCTTCGGGTACCCACGCGGTGCACGCCGGGGTGTCGGGGGCGCTCGCCGGACGGCGCCGGGCCGGGCGGCACCTGGTGGTCTCGGCGGTCGAGCACTCCTCGGTGCTGTACGCGGCGCGGACGCACGAGGCGGCCGGCGGCACGGTCACCGAGGTCGGGGTGGACCGGACCGGGCGGGTGCCGGACGACGCGGTGCGGGACGCGTTGCGGTCGGACACCGCGCTGGTCTGCCTGCAGTCGGCCAACCACGAGGTGGGCACCGAGCAGCCGGTGGCCCGCGCGGCGCGGGACTGCGGGCGGGCCGGGGTTCCGCTGCTGGTGGACGCGGCGCAGTCGCTGGGCTGGGGCCCGGTGCCGGAGGGCTGGTCCCTGCTCACCGCCAGCGCGCACAAGTGGGGCGGTCCGGCCGGCGTCGGGCTGCTGGCGGTCCGCAAGGGCACCCGGTTCGCACCCGGGGGGCCGTCGGACGAGCGGGAGCGCGGCCGGTCGCCGGGGTTCGAGAACCTGCCGGCGATCGTGGCGGCCGCGGCGTCGCTGCGCGCGGTGCGGGCCGAGGCGGACGCGGAACGGGTCCGGCTGACCGCGCTGGTGGAGCGGATCCGCGAGCGGGTGCCGGCTCTGGTGGAGGACGTGGAGGTGGTCGGCGACCCGGTGCGGCGGCTGCCGCACCTGGTGACCTTCTCCTGCCTGCACGTGGACGGCGAGGTGCTGCTCGGCGAACTGGACCGGCGCGGCTTCTCGGTCTCCTCCGGTTCGTCGTGCACGTCGAGCACGCTGACGCCCAGTCACGTGCTGCGGGCGATGGGCGTGCTCTCGCAGGGCAACGTGCGGGTCTCGCTGCCGTCCGGCACGACCGCCGAGGAGGTGGAGGCGTTCCTGTCCGTGCTGCCCGGCGTGGTGCGCGAGGTGCGGGAACGCCTGGGCGCGCGGACCCCGCCGGCCGGGACGGCGGGGACGGCCGACGCGGGAGGGGAGGCGGCCGGGACGGGCGAGGCACCGCGGGAGGCGGCCGGGACGGTGGTGGACGCGGTCGGCCGGCGCTGCCCGATCCCGGTGATCGAGCTGGCGAAGGTGATCGGCACGGTGCCGGTCGGCAGCACGGTGACCGTGCTGTCCGACGACGCGGCGGCCCGGTGGGACATCCCGGCGTGGTGCGCGATGCGCGGCCAGGAGTTCGTGGGCGAGCGCCGGGCGGCGCACGGCGCGGGGGCTCCCGCGTACGTCGTGCGCCGCCTGGCGTGAGTCGGCGAGCTCAGGACAGGTGCGGGCGGATCTCCTCGGCCGCCTGATCGCCGTAGGCCTTGGCGAAGCGGTTGAGGAAGACCGCGCGGCGCAACTCGTACTCCTGGGTGCCCAGCGTCTCGATGACCAGGGTGGCCAGCATGCAGCCGAGCTGGGCGGAGCGTTCCAGGCCCAGGTCCCAGGACAGGCCGGCCACGAAGCCGGCCCGGAAGGCGTCGCCGACGCCGGTCGGGTCGACCTTGCGCTCCTCCTCCGGGCAGCCGACCTCGACGGCCGGTTCGCCGGTGCGCTCGATCCGCACGCCGCGGGCGCCCAGCGTGGTGACCCGGGTGCCGACCCGGGCCAGCACCTCGTCCGCGGTCCAACCGGACTTGCTCTCGATCAGGGCGGCCTCGTACTCGTTGGTGAACAGGTACTCGGCGCCCTCGACCAGGGTGCGGATGTCGTCGGCCGCGAGGCGTGCGAGCTGCTGCGAGGGGTCGGCGGCGAACGGGATGCCGCGGGTGCGGCACTCCTCGGTGTGCCGCAGCATGCCCTGCGGGTCGTCGGCGCCGATCACGACCAGGTCCAGGCCGCCCACCCGGTCGGCGACCGGCTGGAGCTCGATCTGCCGGGCCTCGCTCATCGCTCCGGTGTAGAAGGAGGCGATCTGGTTGTGGTCCTCGTCGGTGGTGCACACGAACCGCGCGGTGTGCTGCACCTCGGAGATCCGCACCGACGCGGTGTCCACGCCGTGCCGGTCCAGCCAGGCACGGTACTCGTCGAAGTCCGGTCCGGCCGCGCCGACCAGCACCGGGCGCAGTCCGAGCAGGCCCATGCCGAAGCAGATGTTGGGCCCGACCCCGCCGCGGCGCACGTCGAGCGTGTCGACCAGGAAGGAGAGTGAGACGGTGTGCAACTGGTCGGCGACCAACTGGTCGGCGAAGCGACCGGGGAAGGTCATCAGGTGGTCGGTGGCGATGGAGCCGGTGACAGCGATACGCACGACGGGTCTGCTCCCTGCGTGGCCGGTGGCCTCGTCGACGGATGGAACGGGACCAGCCAACGCTACCGGCCGGGCGGGCGCGGCGGGCGGCGGGCGCGGCGCGACATGGCGGACGGGGAGGCGGTTGCCGCCCCGACCGGGCGCCCGCCCGGCGGGCACGGGCGCGCCGCCGCCTCGGGCCGGGCCCGCCGTCAGCCCGTCCCCAGGGGCACGGAGCACGGGGGCCGGCCGCGGCGGCGGCCGGGACCGGACGCCGCGGGACCCGGCGCGGCGGGCGCGCGTCTGCCGGTGTGCGGGCAGCCGATTTGCCGGTCGCCCGGCCGGGATTGCCGGTCGGATCACCTGGCCATATTACCGTTTGGTACGCGTTTCGCCGGGGCCGGCGGTTCTCTAGAGTCGGCTCCAGCAGGGCCCCGGCGGACGCGGGCCCGCGGCGACTGGAGCCGGCATGCCCTTCCCCGACAGCGACACCTCCCTCGACCTCCCGGGGTTCCCCGGCGGCCACCCCGGATCGGCCGCCGAACTGCTCAGCGACTGCCGCAGCACCGCCGGCCGGTGGCCCGCCGCGGCGGCGGCCCCGGGGGCCGCCCCGACGGCGTCCGGCGCCGGGCCCGCCGCGATCCGCGGCACCAGCGTGCCGGCCGCGTCGGCACACGCGGTGGCGGGTATGTCGGAGTACGGCAGCTGACACCGCCCGGTCGTCGGCCGCCCCCGCCAGGAACCGGAGACCGTCCCGCTCCGTCCAACCCCCGTCCGCGCGACGGCGTGGACGCACGGAAGCCGAAGGAGCGAGACCGTGGCCAGCCAGAGCGACGACGACCGGGGCCGGCCGGCCGGTCCGGGCGACCCGGACCACCGGCCGCAGCGAGACACCGACATCCCGCACGACAGCGCGCGCGGCGGCGACCCGCCCCGCCGGGCGCCGCGCTCCCGGCTGACGGTGGCCGCGGTGGCCGGCGCGGTGCTGCTGGCCGGGGGCGGCGGAGCCTACTGGGCGGCGTCGGCGGCCGGCGGCGGGAGCGGCGCGGCAGCGCGCTCCGGGCCGCCCCCGCTCGCCCTTCAGGGCGCCGCGGGCACCATGCCGCCGGGTCGGGGCACCGCTCCCGGCACACGCTTCCACCTCACCGGGACACTGCCGTCCGGCCCGTCCGACGCGCCGGTCTACCGGGCCTCGGAGCAGGTCGGCAGGCCGCGGGTGGCCGCGCTGGCCGCCGCGCTGCACGTCTCCGGCGCGCCGTCCGCGCGGCGCGGCGGCTGGATCGCGGGATCGGCCGACGGACACGGCGCGACGCTGCGGGTGGCGTCCGGCGCGCCCGGCTCCTGGTCCTACGTGCGCTCCGGCACGGTCTGCGCGCCGCGCGGCGCCGACCACGTACCCGGCGCCGGGGTCTGCTTCGGCGCCGGCGGCGGCGTCCAGGGTCACCCGCTCTCCCCGGCGGCGGCCGAGCACGCGGCGGCGCCTGTGCTGTCCGCGCTCGGCCTGTCCGGCGCCCGGATCGACGCCTCCGGCACGTCCGGACCGCTGCGGACCGTGACCGCCGATCCGGTGGTCGGCGGCCTGCCCACGCACGGCTGGCGCACCACCTTGGAGGTGCGCCCGGACGGCACGCTGGTGAGCGGCGCGGGCCGGCTGGCGCGGCTGGCGAAGGGCGACGTCTACCCGGTGGTCCCGGCCCACGCGGCGCTGGCCTCGCTCGGCCGCTCCGACGGCGCCCCCGTGCCCCGGCTGTGCGGCGGCGGCGTGATGCACCCGGGCGCCGCCGGCCCGGCGGCCGGCACCGCCCGGTCCGCCGGCGCGGACGCCGCGACCGGCGCCGGCACGGCGGGGGCGGCGGCCTCGCCGGTGCGCGGCAACGCGCCGTGCCTGGCCGCCACCCCGGCCGTCACCGTCAGCGGCGCCCTGTTCGGGCTGTCCGCGCAGTTCGTCTCCGGCCGGCCCGAGCTGGTGCCGTCCTGGCTGTTCCAGGTGGAGCCGACGGACGGTTCGGCGCAGGTGCCGACCACCACCGAGCTGGCGCAGCCGGCGGTCGACCCGCGGTTCGTGGTCCCCGGCGGGTCCGCATCGACCCCTCCGTCACCCTCCGCCCCCGGGACGCCGGCGGAGCCGGGCACCCGGGTGGTCTCCGCCACGGCCTCCGGCCGGAACCTCACGCTGCGGCTGTGGGGCGGTGTGTGCGACGCCTACTCCGGAAAGGTGACGAGCCAGACCGGTACCGCGGTGCGGGTGCGGATCACCGCGACCGCCCGGCACCCGGGCACGCCGTGCCCGTCGCTGGCCAAGGAGGTCACCGTGACGGTCCGGCTGGACCGGCCGCTGGGTGGGCGCCCGGTGTACGACGCGGCCGACGGCCACCGGGTCCCGACCACGGCGCCGGCCCGCTGATCCACGCGGGCCGGCGGCCGGTCTCCGGCGACGGCACCGCGCGGCCGGTGCGCGGGCGTGGGGGCCGGGCTCCGGACGCGCGTGTGGCGGTGCGCCCCGGCGGGGAGCGCACCGCCACACGTGTGCCGTGACCCGGCCCGCCCGGCGGAACCGGCCGGTCCTGAAGGGGCCGGCCGGCGGGCCGGGTCAGCGAACGGATCAGTGGAAGGAGTCGCCGCAGGCGCAGGACCCGGTGGCGTTCGGGTTGTCGATCGTGAAGCCCTGCTTCTCGATGGTGTCGACGAAGTCGATGGAGGCGCCGCCCAGGTAGGGCGCGCTCATCCGGTCGGTGACGACCTTCACGCCGTCGAACTCCTTGACGACGTCGCCGTCGAGCGAGCGCTCGTCGAAGAAGAGCTGGTACCGCAGACCCGAGCAGCCGCCGGGCTGGACGGCGACCCGCAACGCGAGGTCGTCGCGGCCCTCCTGCTCCAGCAGCGACTTGACCTTCGCCGCCGCCGCGTCGGACAGGATGATGCCCTCACTCACGCCGGTGTTCGCGTTGGTCTCGTCCTGAACCGTCATCTGCTTCACTCCTGGTGTCGTAACGCGACTCGGATGTCACCGTGCGGGCAACGGCGGTGCGCCGGGGAAAATTCCCGGTTCCCGTCCGCCGCACCGGGCCCTCCGCTCGTGTCGTCCTGGTGTTCCGTCCGATTCATGCTCGCATACCTGCCGTACCCCGGTCACGTGACCGGGGCCCTCGTGGTGCCGGCGCGGGGTGCGTCACATCGGCCCGCTCGCCATCGTCAATCTGACGCGAAGCCGCTATGATGGATAACGTCAAATAGACGAAAAATCGACCGGTCGGCCGCGAGACCACGGCACCGGAGACGTCGCGCAGAAAGGGCGTTCAGGCCCGTGACCACCACAGAACCGCTGGACGTGACTCCCACCCCGCTCGCCCTGCTGCTGCTCGGCCGGGAAGCCGACCCGCGCAGCGAACGCGGCGTGGAGTGCCCCGGCGACCTGCCCGCCCCCAGCGACCCGCGGCTGGTGGAGCGCGCCCGCGCGGCCCGGGAGCGGCTGGGCGAGCGGGCCTTCGTGCTCGGCCACCACTACCAGCGCGACGAGGTCATCGCGTTCGCCGACGTGACCGGCGACTCCTTCAAGCTGGCCCGGGACGCGGCCGCCCGCCCGGAGGCGGAGTTCATCGTCTTCTGCGGCGTGCACTTCATGGCGGAGAGCGCCGACATCCTGACCGCCGCCCGCCAGCAGGTCGTACTGCCGGACCTGGCGGCGGGCTGCTCGATGGCCGACATGGCCACCGCCGAGCAGGTCGCCGAGTGCTGGGACGTGCTCAGCGAGGCGGGCGTGGCCGAGGACACCGTGCCGGTGTCGTACATGAACTCCTCCGCCGACATCAAGGCGTTCACCGGCCGGCACGGCGGCACGATCTGCACCTCCTCCAACGCCGAGCGGGCGCTGCGCTGGGCGTTCGGACTGCGGCCACCGGGACGCGGCAAGGTGCTGTTCCTGCCCGACCAGCACCTCGGCCGCAACACCGCGGTGCGGGAGATGGGCATGTCGCCGCAGGACTGCGTGGTCTACGACCCGCACCGGCCCGGCGGCGGGCTGACCGCCGAGCGGCTGCGCACGGCCCGGATGATCCTGTGGCGCGGCCACTGCTCGGTGCACGGCCGCTTCTCACCGGAGTCGGTGCGGGAGGTGCGCGCCCGGATTCCCGGCGTCAACGTCCTGGTGCACCCGGAATGCCGGCAGGAGGTGGTGGCCGCCGCCGACCGGGTGGGCTCCACCGAGCAGATCATCAAGGTGCTGCGGGACGCGCCGGCCGGCTCGGCGTGGGCGGTGGGAACCGAGTTGAACCTGGTGCGCCGGCTGGCCACCGCCCATCCCGACAAGCGGATCGTCTTCCTGGACCGCACGGTGTGCTTCTGCTCGACCATGAACCGGATCGACCTGCCGCACCTGGTGTGGGCCCTGGAGTCGCTGGCGGACGGCCGGGTGGTCAACCGGATCGAGGTCGACCCCGAGACGGAACGTTTCGCCCGGCTCGCCCTGGACCAGATGTTGGCGCTGCCGTAGGCGCTGGTCGACGAATCCCGCCCGGGCGGCCCGCGGGCGGGCGACGCCATGGCTCCGACCGGACGTGGGTCGTGACGGAGTCTTCCGCGGATGGGCCCGGTCAGGGGGCGCTGGTCCGCAGGCCGCCGTTGGGCCCTGTCGGAAACGCCCGGCCGACACGGTCGCCGGGGCTCGATTCGGCCCGCCGCGCACGGGGAAGATGGGCGCCGTGATGCTGCGACCGGTCCAGGACACCCGCCGCGACGCCGAGGCGGTGAACGACGTCCTGGCCGCGGCGTTCGGCCCGCCGGCCGGGTCCGCCGCCGGCCCGGACGGCGGCGGGCCGCTGCCGGACGCCGGGCTCGGCCCGCCGGCCGGACCGTGCGGGCCGACCCCGTCCGGGGTGCGGGAGCGGGCCGTCGCCCGCCATCTGGCCCGCACCGACCCGGGCGGCTGCTGGCTGGCGCTGGACGACGACGGCCGCCCGGTCGGCACCGCGCTGTCCACCCGGCGGGAGGGCACCTGGGGGCTGGCGCTGTACGCGGTGCTGCCGCAGGCGCGCGGCCTGGGCATGGGCCGCGAACTGCTCGCCGCCACCCTCACCTACGGCCGGGCCTGCCTGCGCGGCATCATCTGCGGCTCCGCCGACCCGCGGGCCGCCGCCACCTACCGCCGGGCCGGCTTCACCCTGCACCCGGCGATGCGGCTGTCCGGCCGGGTGGACCGCGCCGGACTGGCCGCGCCGGACGGCGCCGTGCACCGCGGCTCGGCCCGGGACCGCGACATGCTCGACTCGGTGGACCGGCGCACCCGTGGTGGCGCGCACGGCCCGGACCACGAGGAGCTGCTGCGGCACGCGACCCTGCTGGTCGCCGACGACCTGGCCGGCAGCGGCTACGTCTACCTGGACGAGGAGGGCACCGTCGAACTGCTCGCGGCGACCTCCCGCCGGCTGGCCACCCGGCTGCTGACCGCCGCTCTGACGCTCGTCCCGCCGGACCGCGAGGCGCGGGTGCCGCACCTGACCGCCGAGCAGGAGTGGGCGGTGGACGTCGGGCTGGCCGCCGGGCTCGCGGTGGCCAACCACGGCTACGTCTGCCTGCGCGGCATGCGCCCGCCGGCCCCGTACATCCCCTCCGCGTCCTTCCTGTGACGGCGGCCCCCGGCCGGCCGGCGGAGCCGGGCCGGGGTCCGCGCGCGGCGCCGGGAGGGACGCGGGACGCCCCGCGCCCCGCCACCGGCGGGCGGTGGCGGGGCGCGGGGCGCAGAAGTCGGCCGGGGGCCTCGGGGTCAGCCCGGGATGAGGCCGTCGTCCTTGAGCATCGCCTTGACCTCCTCGAGCGACGCGTCGCCGTTCGGCAGGATCAGTTCGGACGGCTCCAGCGCGTCGTGCGGCAGCGGCTCGCCGAGCTCACGGACGGCGTCCAGCAGCATGCCGAGCGTGCGGTGGAAGGCCGCCTCGTCACCCTGCTCCACGGCGCCGAGGAGTTCGGCGTCCAGCTCGTTGAGCCGGGGCAGGTGGCCGTCGGCGAGGTCGAGCTGCCCCTCCCCCATGATCCGTACGATCATGACGTCGATCCCTTCAGCTCTTGTCGAGACGCGGCTGGTCCTGCTTCCGGGAGGCGTCGGACCCCTCGCCCTGGCCGCCCTCGATGGCCTGCCGAGAGCCGCTGCCGCCGGACAGCTCGGCCTTCATCCGCTCCAGCTCCAGCTCCACGTCCGAGCCGCCGGAGACCCGGTCCAGCTCGGACTGGATGTCGTCCTTGGCCAGCCCGCTCGGGTCCTCCAGCGCGCCCGAGGCGAGCAGCTCGTCGATCGCGCCGGCCCGCGCCTGCATCTGCTGCGTCTTGTCCTCGGCGCGCTGGATCGCCAGGCCGACGTCGCCCATCTCCTCGGAGATCCCGGAGAACGCCTCGCCGATCTTGGTCTGCGCCTGGGCGGCCGTGTAGGTGGCCTTGATGGTCTCCTTCTTGGTGCGGAAGGCGTCCACCTTGGCCTGCAGCCGCTGCGCGGCCAGGGTGAGCTTCTCCTCCTCGCCCTGCAACGCGGTGTGCTGCGTCTCCAGGTCGGTGACCTGCTGCTGCAGCGCGGCCCGGCGCGAGAGCGCCTCGCGGGCCAGGTCCTCGCGGCCCAGTGCCAGCGCCTTGCGGCCCTGGTCCTCCAGCTTCGAGGACTGCTGCTGCAGGCCGTTGAGCTGGAGTTCCAGCCGCTTTCGGGACGTGGCCACGTCGGCGACGCCCCGGCGCACCTTCTGTAGCAGCTCCAGCTGCTTCTGGTACGAGTAGTCGAGCGTCTCGCGCGGGTCCTCGGCCCTGTCCAGGGCCTTGTTGGCCTTCGCGCGGAAGATCATCCCCATCCGCTTCATGACACCGCTCATGGGCCTCGCGCGCCCCCTTCTCCGACGTATCCGACACCTGCGTTGACCCCTACAGTACGGGCCCCGCTTCCATTACCGCACCGTTCGGCGCCGGATGTGCTCATCCTGTGGGACGATCACCGGCCCGCCGGCTCCGGCCCAGGGAGTAGGGCGTGCCGCCGGGACCGCCCGCTGCCCCCGCCCCGCGGCCACCCACGGGGCCGGTCCGCACGCGGGTGCGGACCGGGCGGCGCCAGCACGTACCCTTGGGCCTGTGTTCGGACGTCGTAGCCAGGATGAGCAGAGCGGGACCCGCACCGCGACCGCGGAACCGGTACCCCGAGACCCGCAGGCCCCGAAGGGCCGCCCCACGCCCAAGCGCCGTGAGGCCCAGTCGCAGCGCCGCACGGCGGTGACCCGGCCGGCCAGCCGCAAGGAGGCCGGCAAGCGGGTCCGCGAGGTGCGCCGCCAGGAGATGGTCAAACAGCGGGAGGCACTGGCCGGCGGCGACGAGCGCTACCTGCCGGCCCGCGACAAGGGCCCGGTGCGCCGGGCGGTCCGTGACTGGGTGGACTCCCGCTGGCACGTCGGCGAGCTGTTCCTGCCGCTGGCCATCCCGATCCTGATCCTGAGCATGGTGCCCAACCTGCGGATCAAGGACCTGACACTGGTGCTGTGGCTGCTCCTGCTGGTCGGCATCATCGGCCAGTCGGTGGTCAACGCGGTGCGGCTGCGTACCGAGCTGCGCCGCCGCTTCCCGTCCGAGGCGCTGGGCGGCTCGATGTTCTACGGCATCATGCGCACCCTTCAGATGCGCCGGATGCGGCTGCCGAAGCCCCAGGTCAAGCGGGGCGGCGGCAAGGCTTAGCGGTACCCCGGCGGGGGCCGGCCGCCCCGCCCCGCGGAACGCGGCGGCGGGCCCGCCACCCGGCAGACGTCCCGCCGGCGGCTCGGCGGCGGGCCGCCCGGCCGGCCCGGCGGCCCGGCAGCGGGCACACCGGAGCCACCCGGGCGCACCGGGGTCACCGTGCGGCGGCCCGCAGGCTCATGGCGTAGACCTCGGTCCCGTCCTCGAACAGGGTGACCTGCTCGGTGCCGCCGTCCAGCAACTCCTTCCAGACCTCGCCGATCCAGGACTCCGCGTCGCCCTGGGTCGGGAACTCCTCGGGTTCGACCGCCGGAGCGGTCTCGGTGCCGTCGGCCTTCTCGAACCGCCACGTCCACGCCATGCCGTGCCTCTTTCCGCCGGTCTGACTCCTGCGCGCAGGCTATACGCCCGTGCCACCGCGGGGCAGTGGGCGCCCTGCCGGCTCCCCTCCCGCCCGCACGGCGGCGGGCCGGCAGGACACCCTCCGGACGGGTGCGCGACCATGTGCGCATGGAGATCACGCTGCTCGGCACCGGGGCGCCGCGGGCGCTGCCGGAGCCGGGCTGCCCGTGCGCGCCGTGCGCCGCGGCGGTCGGCGCGGACGCCCGGGGCCCGACGTCGGCCCTGGTCGACGGGATCCTGCTGATCGACCTGACGCCGGGCCCGGCGCTGGCCGCGGCACGCGCCGGGCGGTCGCTCAGCGGGGTGCGCCAGGTGCTGTTGTCGCATCCGCGGGGCGGGCCGGCGGTGGACCTGCCGCCCGGCCTCCCGGCGCCCGGCCGGGTGCCGGACGGGCAGGAACTCGCGCTGCTGACCGGGCACCGGGTGCGCGCGGTGCCGGTGGACGCGCCCGGCACCGGGTACGCGGTGACCGGTCCTTCCGGGGGCCGCGCGCTCTACCTGCCGGCCGGCTGCGGTCCTGCCGGGCTGTCCGGTCCGGCCGGACGCGCCGAGCCGTACGACATGGTGCTGATGGACGTGGTGCTCCGGCCGGACGCGCTGGCCCGGCTGCGGGCGGCCGGCGAGGCCGGACCGACCACCGACGTGATCGCGGTGCACGTCGGGCACGACGCGCCGCCGCCGGCCGAGACCCGGCGCAGGCTGGCCGCGGCGGGCGCGCGCGCCGTGCCGGACGGCCGGTCGCTCCCGGTGGGCGCCTACGCCGCGGTACCTGACGTGCCGCGCCGCACGCTGGTGCTCGGCGGCGCGCGGTCCGGCGGGTGGGCGGAGGCGGAACGGCGGCTGGCCGCCTTCCCCGACGTGGTCCACGTGACGATGGGCGGCCGCCGCGACGACGCGGAGCGGCGGGCGCGGGTCCGGCGGCACCGGGAGCACCGGCCGGCGGGCTGGCGCACCGATGACAGCGGCGACCCGCTGCCGCTGCTGGGCTCGCCGGGTCCGCCGGTGCTCGTCGACTGCCTGGCGCTCTGGCTGCGCCGTGCCATGGACGAGGCCGGGGCGTGGGACGACGCGCGCTGGGCGCGGGACGCGCCGGCCCGGCTGGCCGAGGCCACCGACGCGCTGACCGCCGCGTGGCGCTCCTGCGGTCGCACGGCGGTGGCGGTGAGCGACGGGGTCGGCCCCGGCACGGCGCCGGACACCGCGCCGGGCACCGGTCAGGACCGGCGGTTCCGGGACGCGCTGGGCGCGCTGAACGCGGCGCTGGCGGCCGAGTCCGACCACGTGCTGCTGGTGGTGGCGGGCATGGCCGTGACGTTGCGATAAGGGCTGTCCCGTCATCCGCGGTGGATCGGCGTGCGGCGTCGGACGCGGTGCGTCGCACGGCGGAGGGTCGTCCTCATGCCGGGTGCGTCCGGGCGATCCGACAACGCGGCGAGGTGCCGTGGCCGTCGTCGCGTGCCCGCCGGGGATCACCGGACAGCCCTCAGGCCGTGTCCGACGAATCCCGCCCGGGCCTACCGGCGAACGGCGCCATGTGTCAGACACCGCCCAGGCCGTGTCGTCCCGGGACGTCGGTCCTGGACCGGTGCCGTGAGGCCGGTGGGCCGCCGACCGGTGGGCCGGGGAGACGCGCCGGCGGCGGCTGCGCCGGGCCGGGTGCCGCAGACCGCCGCGCGGCCGGGCGGGGGCCGGGTCCGGGGTACCGCGCGGCGGGCGCCGGGGGCCCGGGGCCGCACGTCGGGCCGCCGGCCGCCGGCCGGTCCGCGCCTCCCCCGGACAGGGCCCGCCGGTGGCGGTAGTGTTCGATCGCGTGACCAGTGTTGACCTTGATGACTTCGCGACGTTGATCGACCGTCCGGACCCCTCGGTCCGGCATGACGCGAAGGTGCGGCGCGATCGGACCGCCGCGCCCGCGGGGACGTTGGGGAAGCTGGAGGAACTGGCCGACTGGCTGGCCGCGGTGCACGGCCGGGTGCCGGTGCCGCCGGTGGAGCGCGCCCGGCTGGTGCTGTTCGCCGGGGACCACGGGATCGCCCGGCGCGGGGTGTCGGCGCACCCCGCGGGCGGCGCTCGCGCGCTGGTGCGCGAGGTGCTGGAGGGCGCCGCGCCGGTGAGCGTGCTGGCCCGTCAGTACGGCGCTCAGGTGCGCGTGGTGGACATGGCGCTGGACTGTGACCCGGCCGAGCTGCCGAAGGAACTGGGCGCGCACCGGGTGCGGCGCGGCAGCGGCGTGATCGACGTGGAACCGGCGCTCACCGAGGAGGAGGCCGAACGCGCCTTCCTGGCCGGGGTGGCGGTGGCCGACGAGGAGGCGGACGGCGGCACCGACCTGCTGCTGCTCGGCGACGTGAGCGTCGGCGGGACCACGGCGGCGGGCGTGCTGACCGCCGCGCTGTGCGGCACCGACGCCTCGGTGGTGACCGGCCGCGGTTCCGGCATCGACGACCTGGCCTGGATGCGCAAGTGCGCCGCGATCCGCGACGCGCTGCGCCGGGCCCGTCCGCTGCTCGGCGAACCGCTGCGGCTGCTGGCCGAGTGCGGTGGCGCGGACCTGGCCGCGATCACCGGCTTCCTGCTCCAGAGCGCCGTGCGCCGCATGCCGGTCGTGCTGGACGGCGTGGTCTCGTCGGCGTGCGCGCTGGTGGCGCAGCGGGTGGCGTTCCGCGCGCCGGAGTGGTGGCTGGCGGCGCAGGCCTCCGGTGAACCGGGTCAGGCCAAGGCGCTCGACCGGCTGTCGCTGGAACCGCTGCTCGACCACGGCGTGCGGCTGGGCCAGGGCACCGGGGCGCTGCTGGCGCTGCCCGCGCTGCGGGCCGCCGCCGTGCTCTCCCGCGAACTGCCCGAACGCGCCCCGCGACCTGCCGCCGCCGAGCGGGACGCCACCGAGCAGGACGTCACGGAACCGGCCGCCGCGCGGGGCGCCGCCGCCCCGGGACCAGGTGCCGAGGACGCTCCGGCGGACGGCCCGGCCGGCGGCGACGCCGGCCATGGCGACGGCGTGGCGCCGGCCGACGGCCCGGAGGGTCCCGGCGCGCGCCCGGCCGCCGGGTAGAACGGGCCCCCGAGCGGGCCGGTCCGGGACGGCGGGCACGGAAGCCGGCCGCCCCGGGGCGGGGCGGGACGGACCACCCGAACGGCCTGGCGACGGCCCGGCCCGTCGGCGCGCGACACCCCTCGAACCACCCCATCGGGGACATATGATCCCCTGTCGTGGATCATCGCAGCGTGGAGCGTCCCGATGCGGACCGCCGCCCGCCGGCGCCGGCCGGACCGTACCGGGGCGTCCGGTGGAGTGCCGCGTTCGCCGTCTGGTACCTGCGGGGTGTCGCGGCGGTCGACCTGCTCGGCGGCACGTGGGCGTCGCTCGGGCAGAGCGTGCGGCGGCACGACGCCGAGCAGCTGCTACACCCCCTACCTGCTGACCGCCGGGTTCACCTCCGGACTGTTCGCACTCTTCCTGGCGGTGACCGCGCGGCGCGGCAAGCGTGCCGCCTGGATCCTCAACCTGCTGCTCAGCGGCGCGTTCGTGGGTGCGCTGGGCTTCGCCATGACCTTCCCCGAAGTGGCCCGGCAGCGGCAGAACTGGGTCTCGCTCGCCCTCTCGGCGCTCTTCCTGGCAGCGCTGCTCGCCGGTCAGGGCGCCTTCCGCGCCAAGGGCGACCCGTCCAACCCGCTGCGCGCCGCCGCGGTCGCACTGGTCGGCACGGTGGTGTGCGTGGCGGCCGGCACCCTGCTGGTCACCCTCACCGACTCCGGGCCCAGCGCGGGGCTGCGGGAACGCGTCGGCTACACCATGCTGCGCGTCGTCTCGCTGGCCGCCGGCTCGGACGACGCGTCGGGCATCACCACGCCCGGCTGGGCGAGCGTGCTGATCAACGTGCTCAGCGCGGCGCTGTTCCTGCTGGTGCTGCACGCCGCGTTCCGCGCGCCGCGCGGCCGCGACCTGCTCGGCCCGCACGACGAGGCCGCGCTGCGGGAACTGCTGCGCCGGCACGGCGGCCGCGACTCGCTCGGCTACTTCGCGCTGCGCCGGGACAAGAGCGTGATCTGGTCGCCCACCGGCAAGGCGGCGATCGGCTACCGGGTGGTCGGCGGCGTGACGCTGGCATCCGGCGACCCGATCGGCGACCCGGAGGCGTGGCCCGGCGCGATCGGCGCCTGGCTGGCCGAGGCCGAGCGGCACGGCTGGACGCCGGCCGTGATGGGCGCCGGCGAGGAGGCCGGCACGGTCTACGCCCGGCACGGTCTGGACGCCCTGGAGATCGGCGACGAGGCGATCGTGGTCACCGCGGACTTCCGGCTCGACGGGCGCTCGATGCGGACCGTGCGGCAGGCGTGCAACCGGGTGCGGCGGGCCGGCTACACGGTGCGGGTGCGCCGGCACCGGGACGTTCCCGAGGCGGAGATGGCGGCGCTGGTGCGCCGGGCCGACCACTGGCGCGGCGGGCAGACCGAGCGCGGCTTCTCCATGGCGCTCGGCCGGCTCGGCGACGCGGACGACGGCGGCTGCGTGATGGTCGAGTGCCAGGACGCCGACGGGGTGCCGCGCGCCCTGCTGAGCTTCGTGCCGTGGGGGGACGACGGGCTGTCGCTGGACCTGATGCGCCGGGACAGGGAGTCGGACAACGGGCTGGTCGAGTTCATGGTGATCGAGCTGGTCAGGCGCTCGGCCGAGGTCGGGGTGGCCCGGATCTCGCTGAACTTCGCGATGTTCCGCTCGGTCTTCGAACGCGGTTCCCGGCTGGGTGCCGGGCCGGTGCTGCGGGTGTGGCGCTCGCTGCTGACACTGTTCTCCCGCTGGTGGCAGATCGAGTCGCTGTACCGGGCCAACGCCAAGTACCGCCCGCTCTGGCAGCCGCGCTACCTGCTGTTCCGCACCTCCAGCGAACTGCCCAGGATCGGCCTGGCCGGAGCCCGCGCCGAGGGCTTCCTCGCCGCGCCCCGGCTGCCCGCCCTGCTGCGCCGCCGCCGGCGCACGGTCACCGCCCCGGCCGCCGACCCGGTCACCGCCGGCGGCCGGTGAGCGCCGCCGGCGCACGGCTGCGCCGCACCGCGCGCCGTGAGTGGGCACCGGCCGCCGGCGACGTGCGCCGGGTGCTGTCCCGCGACGGACCGCGGGCGGTGCCGCTGACGCTGGCCGCCGTGGCCCTGGTCGGACTGCTGCGGGTCGGGGAGGCGGTGGGCGGGGGCCCGGCGGTGTTCGTGCGCCGGATCGGGGTGGTCGACGCGTCCCTGCCGGGCTGGCTGGCGCTGGCGCGCACTCCGCTGTCACTGTTCGTGCCGGCCGTCGGGCTGCCGGTGTGGGGCGCGCTCGCCCAGGTGCTGGTGGTCTTCGGCGTGGCCGAGATCACCGTCGGCCGGGTGCGCACCCTGGTGGTGGCGTACGCGGCGACGCTGGCCGGAACGGCCTTCGCACGCTGGGCGGTTCCGCACGCGCTGTTCGGGCTCGGCCCGGCGGACGCGCTGGTGCGGGACACCGGCCCGTCGTCGGCCGTGGTGGCGCTGGCGGTCTTCGTCGGCTACCGCTACCGGGCCGGCTGGACCTGCGCCGCGGTGGTGGCCGGCGTGCTGCTGGAGGCCCGGCTCCAGCCCGACCTGGCGGGTCGAGAGCACCTGCTCGCGCTGCTCGCCGCCGGGGTCTGCTGCCTGGCGTACCGGCGGGGCGGCCGGGTCCGCTGAGGGCCGTCCCCGCAACGGCGTCGTCCGCCCGGGCGGCACGCGTCGGACGGGGCCCGGGCGGCGGCCCGCCCGCACCCCCGTGCCACGACGCCGTCACCCGCCGGGCCGTGCCGCACCGCCCCGTCGCCCCCCGCACCGGCGCCCCGGCCACCGGTGCGGGGGCGTCCCGGGGTACCTGCGCCGACCCCCGCGGGTGAACCCGGGACGCGGGCGAGGGGTGGACTTGGAAGGCGCGCCGGGGGCGTGGACGCACCCACCGCGGGGCCGCGGCGGCACGGCCGCCGGCGCCACCCGCCGCCGGGCCGGGCCTTCCGGGCGGTCGGCCCGGCCGGGGCCGGGCGTAGGCTCCCGTGAGACGAACGGGGGGACCAGGGGACGGCCGGGCACCGCGCCAGTGGCGTGCGGTGGGGGCGGCCACCCCGCGGCCCAGGCCCGCAGGACCTCGACAGACACCTCGACGGAAGAGGAACTCCAACACCGTGACTGCATTGACTCTCAGCGCTTCGTCCGCCGCGTCCCTGCGGGTGGACGCCGTCGTGGTCGGCGTGGCCGCCGGGCCCAAGGGCCCGGTCCTGGCGCCCGGCGCGGAGGCCGTGGACCTCGCCTTCGACGGCGGCCTGGCCGCCACCCTGGAGACCCTGGGCGCCACCGGCGGCGACGGCGAGGTGACCCGGCTGCCGGCGCCGTCCGGGCTGAAGGCCGCAGTGGTGCTCGCGGTGGGCCTGGGCGAGGCCCCGCCGGACAGCGGGGAGTACCCGGCGGAGACGCTGCGCCGGGCGGCCGGCACCGCGGCGCGCACCCTGAGCGGTTCGAGCACCGCCGCGTTCGCGCTGCCGTCGGCCGACCCGGCCGGGGTGGAGGCGGTGGCGACCGGCGCGCTGCTGGGCGCGTACGCGTTCACCTCGTGCCGCGGCGAGGAGGCCCGGTCCGGCCCGAACGGCGTCAAGAAGCCGCTGGCCGAGGTCACCATCGTGGGTGGCAGGCCGCGCGACAAGGCGTACAAGGCCGCCGCCGAGCGGGCCACCGTCGTGGCCGAGGAGGTCAACCGGGCCCGCGACCTGATCAACACCCCGTCCAACCTGCTCTTCCCGGCGAGCTTCGCCGGCATCGTCCAGGCCGCCGCCAAGGAGTACGGCCTGAAGGTGGAGGTGCTGGACGACGACGCCCTCACCAAGGGCGGCTACGGCGGCATCATGGGCGTCGGCCAGGGGTCGCAGCGCCCGCCGCGGCTGGTGCGGATCTCGTACCGCGACGGCAAGGCGAGCAAGCACCTGGCGCTGGTCGGCAAGGGCATCACCTACGACTCGGGCGGCATCTCCCTCAAGCCGGCCGGCCACAACGAGACCATGAAGTGCGACATGTCCGGGGCGGCCGCGGTGTTCAGCACCGTGCTGGCCGCCGCCCGGCTCGGCCTGCGGGTCAACGTCACCGGCTGGCTGGCGCTCGCGGAGAACATGCCGTCCGGCTCGGCCACCAGGCCCGGCGACGTGCTGCGGATGTACTCGGGCCGGACCGTCGAGGTGCTCAACACCGACGCCGAGGGCCGCCTGGTGCTCGCGGACGCCATCGCCCGGGCCGGCGAGGAGAACCCGGACGCGATCGTGGACGTGGCGACGCTGACCGGCGCGATGGTGCTGGCGCTCGGCAACCGGACGTTCGGCGTGATGTCCAACGACGACGGGCTGCGCGACCGGCTGCACGAGATCGCGGGCGAGGCGGGCGAGCAGTCCTGGCCGATGCCGCTCCCGGCCGACCTGCGCAAGGGGCTGGACTCGCCGGTCGCCGACATGGCGAACATGGGCGAGCGCAACGGCGGCGGCCTGGTGGCCGGCATCTTCCTGCGCGAGTTCGTCAAGGAGGGGACCGCCTGGGCCCACCTGGACATCGCCGGCCCGGCGTTCCACGAGGGCGCGCCGTTCGGCTACACCCACAAGGGCGGCACCGGCAGCGCGGTGCGCACCCTGGTGGCGATGGCCGAGCGGGTCGCCGACGGCACGCTGCTCTGAGCGGCCGCCCGCCCCGCGACCGGCGCCGGTCGCGGGCGGCGGGCCCGGGGCCGCCCCGCTGCTACCCGCCGGTAGGAGTGTGCGGGAGGTCTCAGAACCTCGGCCCGGCGTCCCGGAGGCAGCCGACAAGTGCGAAGATGGTCTATCGGCACGACAGGGCCCCCTTTTGAACAAAAGTTTGAACAAGCGGCCGAACCTGAAGCCGCCGCCGGTCGGGGAAGACCGGCTCCGGCGTATTTCTGCATGGAGGACGTGACGTGGCGAACGACGCCAGCACCGTTTTCGACCTAGTGATCCTCGGTGGCGGCAGCGGCGGTTACGCCGCGGCGCTGCGCGCGGCTCAGCTGGGCCTGGACGTCGCCCTGATCGAGAAGGACAAGCTCGGCGGCACCTGTCTGCACCGCGGCTGCATCCCGACGAAGGCCCTGCTGCACGCCGGCGAACTGGCGGACCAGGCGCGCGAGAGCGAGCAGTTCGGCGTCAAGGCCAGCTTCGAGGGCATCGACGTCGCGGGCGTCCACAAGTACAAGGACGACGTGGTCTCCGGCCTGTACAAGGGCCTGCAGGGCCTGGTCGCCAGCCGCAAGGTCACCTACGTGACCGGCGAGGGCCGGCTGTCGTCGCCCACCACCGTGGACGTGGGCGGCGAGCGCTACACCGGCCGGCACGTGCTGCTGGCCACCGGCTCGGTGCCCAAGTCGCTGCCCGGCCTGACCATCGACGGCGACCGGGTCATCTCCTCCGACCGGGCCCTGGTGCTCGACCGGGTGCCGAAGTCGGCGGTCGTGCTGGGCGGCGGCGTCATCGGCGTGGAGTTCGCGTCGGCGTGGAAGTCGTTCGGCACCGACGTCACGATCGTCGAGGCGCTGCCGCACCTGGTGCCGCTGGAGGACGAGAACAGCTCGAAGCTGCTGGAGCGGGCCTTCCGCAAGCGCGGCATCAACTTCTCGCTCGGCGCCCGCTTCTCCGGCGTCGAGTACACCGCGGACGGCGTCAAGGTCTCGCTGGAGAACGGCAAGACCTTCGAGGCCGAACTGATGCTGGTAGCCGTCGGCCGCGGGCCGGTCTCCCAGGGCCTGGGCTACGAGGAGGCCGGGGTCGCGATGGAGCGCGGCCACGTCCTGGTCGACGAGTACATGCGCACCAACGTGCCGACGATCTCGGCGGTCGGCGACCTGGTGCCCACCCTGCAACTGGCCCACGTGGGCTTCGCCGAGGGCATCCTGGTCGCCGAACGGCTGGCCGGCCTGAAGACCGTGCCGATCGACTACCACGGCGTGCCCCGCGTCACGTACTGCCACCCCGAGGTCGCCTCGGTCGGCCTCACCGAGGCCAAGGCCAAGGAGCAGTACGGCGCGGACAAGGTCGTCGCCCTCAAGTACAACCTCGGCGGCAACGGCCGCAGCAAGATCCTCAAGACCCAGGGCGAGATCAAGCTCGTCCAGGTACGCGACGGTGCCGTGGTCGGCGTCCACATGGTCGGCGACCGGATGGGCGAGCAGGTCGGCGAGGCCCAGCTGATCTACAACTGGGAGGCGCTGCCGGCGGAGGTCGCGCAGCTGATCCACGCGCACCCCACGCAGAACGAGGCACTCGGCGAGGCCCACCTCGCCCTGGCGGGCAAGCCGCTGCACGCGCACGACTGACCCGGGACACGCCCCGCAATCCGCACAGATCGTTAGGAGCAACCGAAACCATGGCGGTTTCCGTAACCCTGCCGGCGCTCGGCGAGAGCGTGTCCGAGGGCACCGTCACCCGATGGCTGAAGGCCGAGGGTGAGCGCGTGGAGGCCGACGAGCCGCTGCTCGAGGTCTCCACCGACAAGGTGGACACCGAGATCCCGGCGCCCGCCTCCGGCGTCCTGTCCGCCATCAAGGTGGCCGAGGACGAGACGGTGGAGGTCGGCGCGGAGCTGGCCGTCATCGACGACGGCAGCGGCGCGCCCGCCGCCGAACCGGCTCCGCAGGCCGCCGCGGCCGAGGCACCGGCCGCACCGGCCCAGCCGGAGCCGCAGCCCCGGTCACAGCCTGCCGAGCCCGAGCCGGCCCGGCAGTCCGCCCCGGCCCCCTCGTCCAGTGGCGCCGAGGGCACCCCCGTGGTGCTCCCGGCCCTGGGCGAGTCGGTGACCGAGGGCACCGTCACCCGCTGGCTCAAGCAGGTCGGCGACTCCGTCGAGGAGGACGAGCCGCTGCTGGAGGTCTCCACCGACAAGGTGGACACCGAGATCCCGGCCCCCGCCTCCGGCACCCTGCTGGAGATCGTGATCGGCGAGGACGAGACCGCGCAGGTCGGCGCCAAGCTGGCCGTCATCGGTGCGGCCGGCGCCCAGGCCCCGGCCGCGCCCCAGCAGTCCGCGCCGGCCCAGCCGGCCGAGGCCCCAGCCCCGGCTCCCGCTCCCGCTCCGCAGCAGGCTCCGGCCGCGCCGGAGCCGCAGCAGCCCCCGGCTCCGCGGCAGGCTCCCGCGCCGGCCGCGCCGCCCGCTCCCACCCAGCCGGCCCCGGCGCCGGCCCCGAAGGCCCAGCCGACCGGGCCGGCGGCCGGCGTCGAGAACGACGGCGCCTACGTCACCCCGCTGGTGCGCAAGCTCGCCTCGGAGAACGGCGTCGACCTCGGCGCGGTCAGGGGCACCGGCGTCGGCGGCCGGATCCGCAAGCAGGACGTGCTGGCCGCCGCCGAGGCGGCCCGCGACGCGGCCCGGGCGCCGAGCGCGCCGGCCGCCCCGGGCCGTCCGGCCGCCGCGGCCTCGCCGCTGCGCGGGCAGACGGTGAAGATGTCGCGGATCCGCAAGGTCATCGGCGAGAACATGATGAAGGCGCTGCACAGCCAGGCGCAGCTGTCCACCGTGGTCGAGGTGGACGTCACGCGCGTGATGCGGCTGCGGCAGCGGGCCAAGGAGTCCTTCCTGGCCACCGAGGGCGTCAAGCTCTCGCCGATGCCGTTCTTCGTCAAGGCCGCCGCCGAGGCGCTCAAGGCGCACCCGGCGGTCAACGCCAAGATCAACGACGACGGCACGGTCACCTACCACGACGTCGAGAACATCGGCATCGCGGTCGACTCCGAGCAGGGCCTGATGGTCCCGGTCATCAAGGGGGCCGGCGACCTGAACATCGCGGGCATCGCCAAGAAGACCGCGGAGCTGGCCGGCAAGGTCCGCAGCAAGAAGATCAGCCCGGACGACCTGTCCGGCGGCACGTTCACGATCAGCAACACCGGGTCGCGCGGCGCGCTGTTCGACACGATCATCGTGAACCACCCGCAGGTCGCCGAGCTGGGCATCGGCGCCACCGTGCGCCGCCCGGTCGTCATCGACCACCCGGAGCTGGGCGAGACCATCGCGATCCGCGACATGGCCTACCTGACGCTCAGCTACGACCACCAGCTGGTCGACGGCGCGGACGCCGCCCGCTACCTCGGCGACGTCAAGTCCCGTCTGGAGGCCGGTGAGTTCGAGGGCGACCTCGGGCTGTAGCAGCGCACCGCCGCCGGAGCGCCCCGGTCCCCGTTCGCGGGGGCCGGGGCGCTCCGCCCGGTCCTGCGCGCTGCCCGGTCCTGCGCGCTGCCCGGTCCTGCGCCGGGACGGCCGCGTGCCGGGCGCCGCCGGCGTCCGGCTCACCAGCCGTAGCGGTCCCACAGCTTGGGATAGCGGTCGCGCATCGCCGCGTCGTTGTCGAAGTCGAACGGCGTGCCCTCGGGCTCCAGCGGCGGATCGACGCCCAGATCGGGCAGGGGCACCCCGGTGAGCTGCTCGTACGCCTCGTCGGCGGCGCAGCCCAGGTCCTCCCCGTCACCGTCGACGCCCTCCTCGAAGGCGTCCAGCAGTGCGGCCAGGTCGTCCGGACGGTGCACCGCGCCCTCGAAGACGTGCCGCCCCTGGCCGACCAGCCAGCAGCGGAAGGCGTCGAACGCCTCGTCGCCCGCGGCGCCCAGCAGGACGAACGCCGCCCCCCACAGGTCCCAGCGGAACGCGCGGCCCACCCGCGCCTCGAAGTGCCGGGCGAAGTCCAGCACGGAGTCCGGGTCCAGTCCGGTCAGCCGCTCGACCACCCGGTCCGCCTGCTCCCGCGAGTCGCCGTCGGCGTCCAGCCGGGCGCGGTCGATGATCTCCCAGAACTCCGTCTCGTCCATCACGGCACCAGGATCGTGGTTCGCGGGGCCCGCTGCATCCGGACGGGCCGGTGCGCGCCCGTGTCGTTACGCGGCGGCCGCCCGGGTCACCCGGGTGCGGTACCGGCCCGGGCGGCCGGGGCCCCGGCCCTCCGCCCGGCCCGCGTCCGGTGGCGTCGCGCCGGTCCGGGCACCGGGCGGGTCCCGCCCGGTGAGCGGGGCGGCCGGCGCCCGGGCCGACGGCACGCGGCCGGGCGGCGGGTCCGGGTGGACGCCGGAGGGCGGACGGGGATGATGGGATCATGCGCTTCGCTGTCACCGGTTCGTCCGGCCTGATCGGTTCCGCCCTCGTCCGCTCGCTGGCCGCCGACGGTCACCAGGTGGTCCGCCTGGTCCGCCGCGCCCCGGCCGCCTCCGACGAGGCCCGCTGGGACCCGCGGGCCGGCGAGGTGTCCCCCGGCGCGCTGGACGGCTGCGACGCGGTCGTGCACCTGGCCGGCGCCGGGATCGGCGACCGGCGCTGGACGGCCGCGTACAAGAGGGAGATCCGCGACAGCCGGGTGCGCGGCACCGCCACCCTGGCCACCGCGCTCGCCGCGCTGCCCCGGCCGCCGCGGGTGCTGGTGTCCGGCAGCGCGATCGGCTACTACGGCGACACCGGCGAGCGCCGGATCGACGAGGACGCGGGGCCCGGCACCGGCTTCCTGGCCGACGTGTGCCGGGCGTGGGAGGCCGCGGCCGAGCCCGCGGAACGCGCCGGGATCCGCACCGTGCTGGCCCGCACCGGCCTGGTGGTGGCGCGCGGCGGCGGTGCGTGGGGCCGGCTCTTCCCGCTGTTCCGGGCGGGTCTCGGCGGGCGGCTGGGCGACGGACGGCAGTACTGGAGCTTCATCGCGCTGTCCGACCACGTCGCCGCCCTGCGCCACCTCGTCGACACCCGCGGGCTGTCCGGCCCGGTCAACCTCACCGCGCCGGAGCCGGTCACCAACCGCGAGGTGACCGGGGCGATGAGCCGGGTACTGCGCCGGCCGGCGTTCGCGCACGTGCCGGCCCCGGTGCTCTCGCTGGCGCTCGGCGAGTTCGCGCAGGACGTGCTGAGCAGCCAGCGGGTGGTGCCGCGCCGGCTGCTGGAGTCCGGCTTCGCCTTCGCCCACCCGGGCGTCGAGGCGGCGATCCGGGCGGCGCTGGACGCCCCGCGCTGAACCCGCGCCGCACCGCCCCCGCCCGCCCCGGGCGAACCACGGCGACCCCGGTCACAAGCCCGAAAGCCCAACTTCCTCCGCATTCGACGGTACTCCGGCCCGCGATACGGGCATGACCCTTCCAGCACCGGGCCGCGCCGCCAACGACGCCGGGCGGCCTCTCACGTACGGGAAGCGGGGAGACCGACGGACCTCGGGGAGGGGCACCGTGTCGCTCGACGCACGCACCACGCACCACCAGCAGGACACCCCCGGTACGCACGAAGGCGTCCACACCCGGCGCGCACGACAGCACGGCAGCGACGTCGTGATCGTGGGGGCCGGCCTGGCCGGCCTGTGCGCCGCTCACCACCTGGTCGACGCGGGGGTGACGGTCACCGTGCTGGAGGCCGGCCACCGGGTCGGCGGGCGGATGGTCACCGACAGCGTGGACGGCTTCCGGCTGGACCGGGGCAGCGAACTGCTGTGCACCTCCTACCCGGAGCTGACCCGCACGCCCGGTCTCGACGGGCTGCGCCTGCTGCCGCTGTCCGCCACCGGCGCGGGCGCCCCCGGCCGGCGCGGTCCGCGCGGCGTGGACCCGCGCGGCGTGTGGGACAAGGCCCGGCTCGGCTCCGCCCTCGGCAGGCTCGCCTCACTGCCCACCGGGCGGCTGCTGGCCCGCGCGGAGACCACCGTGGCCGAAGCGCTGACCGGACGCGGCCTGCCGCCCCGCCCGGTCGAGAGCTTCCTGCGGCCACTGCTGGTCGCGCTGCTGCACGACCCGGGGCTGGCCACCTCCAGCCGCTGCGCCGACCTGGTGCTGCGCGGCTACGCCCGCGGCCGGCTGGCGCTGCCGGCCGGCGGCTCCGGCACCGTGGCCGACCTGCTGGCCGCGGCGCTGCCGCCGGGCACCGTGCGGTTCGGGGTGCGGGTCGTCTCGGTGTCCGCCAACGCGGTCACCACCAAGGAGCACGGCGACCTCCCGTGCCGGGCCGCGGTGGTGGCGACCGGCGCCGAGGACGCGGCCGGGCTGCTGCCGGGCCTGCGGGTACCGGACTTCCACCCGGTCACCGTGCTGCACCACGCCGTGGACCGGCCGCCGCTGCGCGAGGCCTCGCTCCTGCTGGACGCCGAAGGGCGCGGCCCGGTGGCGCACACCTTCGTGGCCAGTGCCGTCGACCCGTCCCGGGCCCCGGCCGGACGGGCCCTGGTCACCTCCACGGTGCTGGGCACGGTGCCCGGGGAGCGGGCGCGCCTGGACACGGCGGTCCGCGCCCACCTGGCGCGGCTCTACGGCACGGACACCGCCGGATGGGAACTGCTGGCCCTGCACCACGACCCGCGGGCGGTGGCCGCCATGCCGCCGCCGCACGACGTGCGGCGGCCGGTGCGGGTGATGGCCGGGCTGTACGTGTGCGGCGACCACCGCGACACCTCCACCGCGCAGGGCGCGATGTTCTCCGCCCGGCGGGCGGCCCACCACGTCATGCGCGACTTCGGTATCCGCCCCGGCCACGGGGACACCGCCGAAGACCTGCCCGCGGCGGCCTGACACCGCCGGGCGGGGCCCGGTCCGCGCCCGCCGCCACGCGTGCGGCGGGCGCGGCGGCGCCTCCCGGGGGCGCGCCGGTACCTCACCCGACCGGCACGCCCAGCGTGGCGGCACGTTCGTGGAAGGCCCGGGCCGGGCCGGACTCCCGGTGCGGTTCGAGGCGGCGGGCGAAGTCTCGCAGGTACTCCACGGCGCGCTGGGACCGCATGTCGGCGGCCTGCCGGACCGACTCCGCGGCCAGCGCGCACGCCTCGTCGAGTTCGCCGACCGCCAGCCGCGCGGTGGCCAGCACCACCCGGCACAGCAGCCGGGAACGGGCGCGGCGCGGGTCGCGCAGCCGCAGCGAGCGTTCCGCGTGCTGTGCGGCGGCCCGGTACTGTTGCAGGTCGCGGTGGCAGTGGCCGAGCTCGTCGGCGAGCTGCGCCTCGTCGAAGAAGCGCGCCCAGAACGGCGTCTCGTCACCGGGCCTGGCCGCCTCCAAGGCCCGTTCGGCCCGGGTCAGCGCGGCCACGCAGGTCCGCGGCTCGCCCAGCGCGGCCTGCGCCCGCGCCTCGGCGGCGTGCAGCAGGGCCTGCACGGTGGCGGTGGCGCCGGGGCCTACGCCCTGTTGGGCGACCCGGGCGAGCTGGACGGCCTCCCGGCCGTGGCCGAGGTAGACCGCCTGCCGGCTCATGGTGACCAGCACGTAGCCGCCGTAGGCGCGGTCGGCTGCGGCCTGGGAGAGCCGCAGCGCCTGCACGAAGTAGCGCTGGGCGAGCCCGTGCGCGCCGATGTCGAACGAGGTCCAGCCGGCCAGCCGGGTCAGGTCGGCGGCCGCGCCGAACAGCCGGCGACCGATCGCCTCGCCGTACTGGCCGCGCAGCATCGGTTCGGCCTCGTGCTCCAGGTAGCGCACGAGGGCCTGCCGGGCGTGGCCACCTCCGTAGGTGTCGTCCAGCGAGCGGAACAGGTCGCCCACCGAGCGCAGCGCCTGGATGTCGCCGGCGCCGACCCGGCGGCCGGGGTCCCGGCCGGCGGCGGCGCCCGCCCGCGGCGCGGTGACCCGCCCCCGGCTCTGCGGCGGTACCCGCGGGGTCTCGTCGGACTCCGGCAGCCCCCGGGCCACCTGGTCGTCGGCGTGACCGATGAGCCAGTCGCGGCTGGGCACCACGAGACCGGCGGCGGTGAAGGCTATCCGGCGCAGCTCGGACTGGTTGCCGGTGTCCTTGCGCCACAGGCCGCCGACGATGTCCACCGCCTCCTGCGGGCAGCCGGCGAACTCCAGCCCCGCGTAGACCGGGGCGCAGGCGTCCAGGCCGAGGTCCTGGGCGGACAGCCGGCGGCCGAGCCGGCGGGTGAAGACCTCCGCGATGAGCGCGGGGGTGGTGCCGCGGGGCTGCTGGCCGCGCAGCCAGCGGGTGACCGAGGTCTTGTCGTAGCGCAGGTCGAGTCCGTGTTCCACGCCGAGCTGGTCGACCCGGCGGGCGAGTCCGGCGTTGGAGAAGCCTGCTTCGGCGATCAGGGAGGCGAGCCGTCGGTTGGGCGTGCGCTGCGAGGTGCGATCCGTCATGGGCGGTACGGTCCCCTCCTCGGGAGGGTGGCGGTGGCCGGCGGCGCCGGCGGGAGGAACGGGCGGTCGGGGTGGTGCTCTGATCAGCCGTGCGGGCCACGGGTCCGGGCCGCGGTGCGGCCGCCCGGAAGGCGGCGCGGGGGCAGGGCGGGCGGGTCGCCGGCGGCGGGTCGGGAGCAGCGGGTCGTGGGCGGGAGCGGACGGTGGCCGGCGAGCGGGAACGGCGCGAATGTAGCCGGGTACGCCCGCCCGGACAGCCCGGTCGCCCTGCATTCCCCGGAACGGGTGAACCGGTCCGGTGGACCCGGCCGGAACGGGCCCGTCCGGGCGGTGGCACGTGATAAGCGGCGGCCGTGACGTGATGGTGGGGAGGGCGGCCGGGTCCGGGTTCGGCCGGTTCACCCGCGCGGCCGTACAGTGGTGACGGCCTTCCCGCCGCACACACCGAGGGAGTCGACGTGAGTGAGTTGCGCTTCGCGCGCCTGGGCTTCGGACCGGACGCGGTCGGCTACCAGGAGGGCTGGCAGGAGCAGCGCCGGGTGCACGCGGCCCGGTTCGCCGACGAGGTGCCCGACACCTGCCTGTTGCTGGAGCACGCCCCGGTCTACACCGCCGGCCGACGTACCGAGGACAGCGAACGCCCGCTGGACGGCACGCCGGTGGTCGACGTGGACCGCGGCGGCAAGATCACCTGGCACGGTCCCGGCCAGCTGGTGGGCTACCCGATCCTGCGGCTGCCGCGGCCGGTGGACGTGATCGCCCACGTGCGGCGGCTGGAGGAGGCTCTGATCGGGGTCTGTGCCGAACTGGGCCTGGCCACCACCCGGGTGGAGGGGCTGAGCGGCGTGTGGGTGCTGGGCGACCCGGTCGAGCGGCGCCCGGCGGTGCCCGGGCTGACGCTGGACTTCGACCCGCGGCTGCACGACGAGGAGTTCGACCCGCGGCTGTCCGGTCCGCAGTACGCGCCGTCCAACGCCGGGCAGCGCGGCGAGGACCGCAAGGTCGCCGCGATCGGCATCCGGGTCGCCAAGGGCGTCACGATGCACGGCTTCGCGCTCAACTGCGACCCCGACCTCACGGCGTTCGACCGGATCGTGCCGTGCGGCATCCGGGACGCCGGGGTGACCTCGCTCTCCGCCGAGCTGGGCCGGGACGTCCCGGTGGCCGAGGTGCTGCCGCTGGTGGAACGGCACCTGGGCCGGGTGCTGGCGTCCGCGGAGCCGCTGCCGCGCGCGGTGTGAGCCGCCGCCGGGTCCCGGGCGCGGGGACCGGGGCGGGACGCCGGACGCCGCGCCGGTCGGCTCCGGCCGGGCGGCCGTCGGCCCTGGTGCGCCTCGGCCGGGGCGCGGTACGAAGGTAGCGGGGTCGGCTCGGTCACGGGGACCACAATCCATGGGCGTACCCTGGTGTACGCCGAGGAATCGAATGTCGTGTTAGCCGAGGGAGTGCTCGCCGTGTCAGCTGTCGCGCCGGACGGACGCAAGCTGTTGCGTCTTGAGGTCAGGAACAGCCGGACCCCCATCGAGCGCAAGCCCGAGTGGATCAAGACCCGGGCGAGGATGGGCCCGGAGTACCGGGAGTTGAGCGGCCTGGTCAAGCGGGAGGGCCTGCACACCGTCTGCCAGGAGGCCGGCTGCCCGAACATCTACGAGTGCTGGGAGGACCGCGAGGCGACCTTCCTCATCGGCGGCGACCAGTGCACCCGGCGCTGCGACTTCTGCCAGATCGACACCGGCAGGCCGGCCGACCTGGACCGCGACGAGCCGCGCCGGGTCGGCGAGTCGGTCGTGACGATGGACCTGAACTACGCCACCATCACCGGCGTCGCCCGCGACGACCTGCCGGACGGCGGCGCCTGGCTGTACGCCGAGACGGTCCGGCGGATCCACGCCATGACCGCCGAGCGGGCGGCCGGGCGCACCAAGGTCGAGTTGCTCATCCCGGACTTCAACGCGGTGCCCGAGCAGTTGGCCGAGGTCTTCTCCGCCCGCCCCGAGGTGCTGGCGCACAACGTGGAGACCGTGCCGCGCCTGTTCAAGCGGATCCGGCCGGCGTTCCGCTACGAGCGGTCGCTGCGGGTCATCACGCTGGCGCGGGAGGCGGGACTGGTCACCAAGTCCAACCTGATCCTCGGCATGGGCGAGGAGCGTGCGGAGATCAGTGGGGCGCTGCGCGACCTGCACGAGGCCGGTTGCGAGCTGATCACCATCACGCAGTACCTGCGACCGAGCGTGCGGCACCACCCGGTGGAGCGCTGGGTGAAACCGCAGGAGTTCGTCGAACTCAAGGAGGAGGCCGAGCGGATCGGTTTCGCCGGTGTGATGTCCGGGCCGCTGGTCCGGTCCTCCTACCGGGCCGGGCGGCTGTTCGCCCAGGCGACGCAGGCGCGCGCGGCCCGGGTCTGACGACGCCCGTCCGGCACGCCTGACGGTGCCACGCGGCGGGCACGGGCGCGGGGCCGGCGCGTTCCCAACCGCCGCGCCGGCGGGCCGCGGGCGCTGGGCCGACGCGGTGAACCGGGCGGCGACGTCGGTTCACCCGCGTTTGACCGTGCTGTCACCGGCTGGTAACACAATGTGGTGATCCTGGATTCACGCATGCCTCTGCGTTCCTTCTGGACGATCTAGGGAGACCCCCATGCAGGCGCACCCCGCGCAGGCACTCGCCCGCCCGACCGCGACCACCCCCACCGTGACCGGAGCGCTGCGGGCGGTGGAGGCGATCCTGCTGGCCGGTGGGCAGCAGACCGCCCGGCGCAACGCCTGGACGGCCGTGCTGGAGGACCGCAGGCGGGCGCGGGACCGGCACGAGGCCCAGCACGCCCTGGAGGGCCTGGCCGCCGCGCAGGCCGTGCCGCCCGGCTCCCCCTGGGCCCCGACCGGCACCGCCCGCGGCTGACGCCCGGGGCCCCGACCGGCACCGCCCCCGGGCCGGACCCACCCGCCGAACGGCCCGGCCGGTAGCGGGTGCCCCCGCGGTCGCCCGCCTGGTGGCGGGGCGGGGCGCAGGGCCACGTATCCTGTGCCGCATGGCGAGGAAGGAAACATCCGAGAATCCCGGGCGGCTGCGGCAGATCGGGCTGACCTACAAGATGACCCGGCGGGCCGACCCGAAGGTCGGACTCGTCATCGCGGCGGTGGGCGTCGGCACCTTCGCTGTGCTCCTCGTCATCGGCCTGTTGATCGGGCACCCGGTCTACACGGGGATCATGGGCGTGCTGCTCGGCTTCCTCGCGGCGGCGATCATCTTCGGCCGGCGCGCGGAGACGGCCGCGTTCGGCCAGATGGAGGGCCAGCCGGGCGCCGCCGCCGCGGTGCTGGACAACGTGGGCCGCGGCTGGTCGGTGACCCCGGCGGTGCAGGTCAACCGCAACCAGGACGTGGTGCACCGGGCGGTCAGCCGGGCCGGCATCGTGCTGGTCGCCGAGGGCAACCCGAACCGGGTCAAGTCCCTGCTGGCCAACGAGAAGCGGCGGATGGCGCGGATCGCGGTGGAGGCGCCGGTCACCGACCTCATCGTGGGCGACGGCCCGGACCAGGTGCCGCTGAAGAAGATCCGCGCCACGCTGCTGAAGATGCCGCGCGTGCTGCCCGGCCAGTCGGTCACCGACGTCAACGACCGTCTCAAGGCGCTGGGCGACCCGATGAGCCGGATGCCGATCCCGAAGGGCCCGCTGCCGCGCAACGCCCGGATGCCGAAGGGCGGCCGGATGCGCTGACCCAAAGCTGCGCCCACCGCCCGCGGGCGCGGCTTCGCCGCACGCGCGACGCGTCCACCACCCACCTGGAGCCGGGGGCCGGTGCCCCCGGCTCCCGCATGCCCGACGACGCTTCCCGTGCCCAGCGGGCCCTTCTTCGTGCGCCCGTACCGCGCCACGCGGCACGGCCCGGCCGCCGGCGCCGGGCCCGGCGCCGGCGGCCGGGCCGTGCTACATCCGGACCTCGACGGTGCCGGCCGCCTTGTCGTGCAGGCCCCTGGTGTCGCGGTCCCAGACGACCGCGGGCACCACGAGGAGCAGCAGCACGGTCCGGACCAGCACCGCGACCGGCCCGGCACGGCGGCCGTCCAGCCGCACCACGCGCAGCCCGAGCAGCCGCTTGCCGGGCGTGGTGCCGCAGATGCCGACCGTCAGCAGGGTCATGACGCCGAAGACCACGAAGGTCCAGTTGTCGGCCGCCCTGGCGCTGCCGTGCGCCAGCAGCCCGTAGGCGATCAGCAGGCACAGCCCCCAGTCCACGAACAGCGCCGTCAGCCGCCGACCGACCGAGGCCACCGAGCCGGCACCGTCCTGCGGCAGGCCGAGCCGTTCACCCCGGTAGCCGAGGTCGGCACCCATCCGGTCGATCGCGGCCCGCGGGCCGGACAGCCATGAGCCCAGAGCTTCCCGTTTGTCCACCCGACCACGGTACGGCCCGCCCGCGCGGCCCACCGACCCGGCCCCCGGGGCGGGTCGTGCCGTCACCTTCGAAGGGCGCCCGGTTAACGTCGGCGAAACAACGGGGTCACGCCCGGGAAACGCCTGATCCGTAAGGTCGGGGTACGTCGTGCGTCTCCGTGCGGACCGCACGAACCAGCCAACCCGTGCCGCGCCAGGCCCGGGCCGAGGAGGAGTTGGATGTTCCAGAACGCCGACGAGGCCAACAAGTTCCTGCGGGACGAGGACGTCAAGTTCGTCGACGTCCGCTTCTGCGACCTGCCCGGCATCATGCAGCACTTCACGGTGCCGGTGGAGGCGTTCGACCCCGACGAGGACCTCGCCTTCGACGGCTCGTCGATCCGGGGCTTCCAGGCCATCCACGAGTCCGACATGGCGCTGCGGGCCGACCTGTCCACCGCGCGCGTCGACCCGTTCCGCCGGGACAAGACGGTCAACATCAACTTCTTCATCCACGACCCGATCACCGGCGAGCAGTACAGCCGCGACCCGCGCAACGTGGCGAAGAAGGCGGAGGCGTACCTGGCCTCCACCGGCATCGCCGACACCGCGTACTTCGGCCCGGAGGCCGAGTTCTACGTCTTCGACAGCGTCCGGTTCGCCACCGAGTCGAACCAGTCCTTCTACCACATCGACTCCGAGGCCGGTGCCTGGAACACCGGCGCGCTGGAGGACAACCGCGGTTACAAGGTCCGTTACAAGGGCGGCTACTTCCCGGCTCCGCCGGTCGACCACTTCGCCGACCTGCGTGCGGAGATCAGCCTGGAGCTGGACCGGGCCGGACTGAAGGTCGAGCGCCAGCACCACGAGGTGGGCACCGCCGGCCAGGCGGAGATCAACTACCGCTTCAACACGCTGCTGGCCGCCGCCGACGACCTGATGCTCTTCAAGTACATCGTCAAGAACGTCGCCTGGCGCAACGGCAAGACAGCCACCTTCATGCCCAAGCCGATCTTCGGCGACAACGGCTCCGGCATGCACTGCCACCAGTCACTGTGGACCAACGGCTCGCCGACGTTCTACGACGAGGCCGGCTACGCGGGCCTGTCCGACACCGCGCGCTACTACATCGGCGGCCTGCTGCGGCACGCGCCGGCGCTGCTGGCGTTCACCAACCCGACGGTGAACTCCTACCACCGGCTGGTGCCCGGCTTCGAGGCGCCGGTCAACCTGGTCTACTCGCAGCGCAACCGCTCCGCGGCGATCCGCATCCCGATCACCGGCGCCAACCCGAAGGCCAAGCGCATCGAGTTCCGCGCCCCGGACTCCTCCGGCAACCCGTACCTGGCGTTCTCCGCGATGATGCTGGCCGGTCTGGACGGCATCAAGAACAAGATCGAGCCGGCCGAGCCGGTCGACAAGGACCTCTACGAACTGGCCCCGGAGGAGCACGCCGGCGTCCCGCAGGTCCCGACCAACCTGCCCGCCGTGCTGGAGTCCCTCGAAGCCGACCACGAGTTCCTGCTGCAGGGCGGCGTGTTCACCCAGGACCTGATCGAGACGTGGGTGGACTTCAAGCGCACCAACGAGATCGCACCTCTCCAGCTCCGCCCGCACCCGCACGAGTTCGAGCTCTACTTCGACGTGTGAGCCGCTCACGGCCTCTGGCCGCCCGGCCGTCCCGGCGGGGACGGCCGGGCGGTTCGGCGTCCTGCGCTGCGACGTTCGTGCGCGGCGCAGGCAACCGGCCGCCGGGCCCCCGCCGTTCCGTCCCGGAGCGGCCGGGGCCCGCTCGCTCCCACGGCGCGTAGCCGCCGGCGACCCCCGCGCGCCGACCGCCGGCCGACCCGCGCACGGCCGGTGCCCCACCGGTGCGCGCCCGGCGGCGGCGCTGCCCAGTCGTCCGGCCGCCGTGCCCGCGGGAAGGCTCCCCCGCACGGCACCCGGCTGCCGGTCGGGTGCCGCCGGCACCCCGCCGCGCCCCGGCTCCGGGACGCGGCACCCGGGGTCAGAGCACGGCGCCGTCCATGCCGTAGCGGGCGCCGTACTCGGCGATGACCCGGATGGTCCCGGCCGGCGGGTGCAGCCGGGCCGGGGCGGTGGTGTGGATCGGGAAGACCACCCGCGGCCCGATCCGCTGCACCATGGCGTGCAGGTCGTCCTGGACCGCGTGGCCGGAGCAGCCGATCTGGCGCAACGGGATGCCGAGCGCGTCCAGCCAGTCGGTGAACGGAGCCCAGCGCGGCTCGAACGGGCCGAGCGGTTCGCCGTTGGCGTGCACGAAGACGCTGTCCGGGTGGTCGTCGCCGACCGGCAGGTCGAGCAGACCGGGCAGGTCGGCCGGGTCGTGCACGTGGACGTGCGCGCCGGGCTCGGCGCGCAGCCCGGCGGCCGCTTCGTCGCCGGCCCGGACCACCCCGGGCACGCCGAGGCCGCGCAGGAAGTCGGCGGCGGCGTGCGGCCACACCACGGTGCGTCCGGCCGCCTCGGCGATCGCCAGGAAGCCGTGCACCCGCTCCAGGTCGCGCGGGTAGAGCGAGAGCAGCACCAGGCCCGGGGTGCCGGCCAGCGTGTCGGCGAAGTCGCGTTCCACCTCGTCCTCGCCGCGCGCGCCGGGGCGCATGTCCCAGCCCAGCGTGGTGCCCTCGGTGACCAGCACGTCGCAGCCGCGCGCCCGGTCTGCGAACGCCCAGGAGACCTCCGGGTGCCGGCCGTGGAAGCGGATGTCGCCGGTGAAGGCGAGGGTGCCGGCCGAGGTGCGCACCAGGTAGCCGCTGGCGCCGGGCACGTCGTGGTCGACCGGGACGCAGCTGACCTCCATCGGGCCGACCGCGACGGTCTGCCCGGAGGTCAGCCGGTGCCACTCCGGATCGCCGCCGGGCAGCCCGTTGCCGGACGCGGTGAGCGCCTCCAGCAGGTCGACCGCGTCGGTGTGCGCGTGCACCGGGATGTCCGGCCGCACGTAGCCGGCCAGGCCGACGTGGTCGATGTGCGGGTGGCTGACGAACACCGCCGTCGGCTCGGTGGGTTCGCCGAGCGGGTCGCCGGCCTCCAGCACGGCCGGGTCGTACAGGCCCGGCACCCGCGGCGCGGCGCCGACCCGCAGCCGGTCGGACAGTTCGCGGCCGGGGCGCTCGCGTACCGGCAGCCGGAAGAGGTCGGCACCGGAAGGGATGTCCATGCCGATGTCCAGCATGACGCGGTGCCCGCCCTCGCGGATGATGATCTTACTTCCGCCGATGACGCCGAGCCCACCCCAGAACTCGATGCTGACCATGTGGCGATTCCTCCTTGGACACACGCGCGGCGTGCTGGTACGCGGTACGGGACGTCAGGCACCGAGGCGCGCCGGCGCGGCGGCCCAGTCGCGCAGCGCGGGCAGCAGCCCCTCGATGTCGGGCGCGACGGCGGTGGCCGGGCCGTCATGGCGCCGGTAGCGGTCGACGTAGCCGCCGGGCACGCCGAGGCTCAGCGCGGGCTCCACGTCGTTGCGCCAGTGGTCGCCGACCGCGAAGCAGCGGGAGGCCGGAGGCGGCCCGTCCCCGTCCCGGTCCGCGCCGAGTTCGGCGCGCAGCAGCCGGGTCAGGCCGGCCGGCTTGCCGGTGCCGGAGACCACCTCGTCGAGCAGCGGTCGCACCTCCAGCCGGTCGAGGAGCAGGTCGAGTCCGCCGGCCGGGCTGTTGGTGGCCAGCACCACCCGCACGCCGGCCGCGCGCAGTTCGGTGAGCAGTTCGCGGTAGGCGCGTGGGACCTCCAGTGCGCACGCGTCGGTGGTCATGTGCTCGCGGGTGGCCAGGAACGCGGCGTCCAGCGTGGGCTGCGGCACGCCGAGGCAGCGCGAGGCGACCTGGGCGACCGCCTCCCACGCGTCGACCGCGTCACGCAGCGCGGCGGCCTCGGTGGCGTCGGCGGCGTCCTCGGCCGCCGCGACCCCGCGGTCGAGGTAGCGGCCGACGGTGCGGGACAACCGGTCCCGGTCGGCGGTCGACAGCCCCTCGGCCACGCCACGCGCGTAGAACCGGATCGGCGCGTCCCCCCGGTACAGCGTCCCGTCGAAGTCGGTGACCAGGACGAGCCGGTCGTGGGGGTGGTGCGGGTCGTTCGGGTCAGCCACGGACGCCTCCGGCGGTGGACATGGCGCCGGTGATGAAGTGGCGCTGCAGGACGAGGAAGAAGGCCAGGACCGGCGCGGTGGTGAACACCACGGCGGCCGACAGGCCGGTGTAGTCGGTGCCGTCGGTGCCGTAGAAGGTGGCCAGGCCCACCTCGACCGGCTGCACGCCCTGACTGCTGGTCATCAGGAACGGCCACAGGAAGGAGTTCCAGGTGGCCAGGAACACGTTGATGATGATGATCACCACGGCGGGCCGCACCAGCGGCACGCCGATCGACCAGAACATCCGCAACCGCGAGGCGCCGTCCAGCTCGGCGGCGTCGAACAGTTCCTCGGGCAGCCCGGCGAAGAACTGCCGGACCAGGAAGATGCCGAAGACGCTGGCGCCCCACGGCACGATCTGGATCCAGTACGTGTCCAGCCAGTGGATGTCCTTGGCGATCACGTAGTCCGGGATGATCAGCACGGTGGCCGGGATCATCAGGACCGCCATCACCAGCCCGAAGAGCACGTTGCGGCCCCTGAACCGCATCAGCCCGAAGGCGAAGCCGGCCAGCAGCGAGGTGGCCAGCGCCAGGGCCGCCGTCGCCGAGGCGATCAGCAGCGTGTTGAAGAACAGCCGCATCCAGGGTGCCGCCGCCCAGGCGCGGCTGTAGTTGGAGAACTGCCAGTGCGGCAGCATGATCTGCCCCAGCGAGCCCACGTCGCTCGCCTTGTTCAGCGAGGCGACGAGCACGTAGTAGAACGGCAGCAGGAACAGCAGCGACACGGCGATCACCACGGCGCGGCGGGACCACCCGCGGCCCGCGCGCCGGACCGGGGGCCGGCGCGCGGACGAGGTGCGGCTCATGCCGTTCACCCGGCTGCCTTGGCGGCCTGCGCCGTCTGCTGGGCGGCGGCCAGGGCCCTGGCCGGGCTGGCGCCCTTGTCGACGACGTCCTGGACGGCGACGGCGAGCGCGCCCTCGGACTTGGTCACCCAGGCGTAGGGCGGGTCGGTCCTGGCGGTCTGCAGCGCGGACACCGCCGAGGTGACCCAGGGGTTCTTGGCGATGTAGGCGTGCATCGCGGGCAGCGATTTGGACGTCACCGGCAGGTAGCCGGTACCGGAGGCCCAGGTGGCCTGGCTGCTCGGCCGGGTGAGGTACTGCATGTACTTCCAGCCCGCCGCCTGCTGCGCCTTGGAGGCACCGGCGAACATCACCAGGTCGGTGCCCTGCAGCATGTTGGCCTTGCCGGCCGGGCCGCTGGGCAGGTCGTAGGTGCCGAGCGTGAACTTGTTGCCGACCGCCTGGCTCTCGTAGTAGTAGCCGGCGCTGGAGCCGACGTCGAAGGCGCCCTTCTTGGCGGCCAGCGCGGTCTCGCCGGGGTAGTTCTGGCCGATGGCCAGCGCGCCGGCCTTCTTCATCTGGGCGAGCAGCGAGAGTGCCTTGACCATCTGCGGGCTGGTGAACTGCGGGGCGCCGCTCTTGGAGAACGGGGCGCCGCCGTAGGCGTAGTCCATCGTCTCCAGCCAGATGGTGCCGGCGCCGGCACCGGAGGACTGGCCCGGATCGGTGGAGATCGCGGTGACCCGGCCGCCGGAGAGCTTCTTGGCGTCCGCGACGAACTGGTCCCAGGTGGTCGGGAAGCTCAGGCCCTTGGCCTTGAGCATCGCCGGGTTGTCGTACATGACCTCGACGGACTTGTTGAACGGCCACATCCACAGCTTGCCGTCCGGCAGGTACAGCTCGTCGCGCACGCCGGTGTAGAAGTCGGCGAGCTGGCTCGGGTGGCTGCTGCCCGCGTAGCTGCTGACCGGCAGGATCACGTTGCTCTTGGCGAAGGTGGCGGCCCAGTCCGGGTACACCTGCGCGATGGTGGGCGCGTTGCCGCCGGAGACCGACGCGGTCTCCTTGGCCTGGAGGGTCTCGTAGTTGGGCTCGACGACGAGCTTGACCTTGATCTTCGGGTTGGCCTTCTCGAACGACGCGGTCAGCTGCTGGAGGGTGGTCTTCTGGGTGCTGGCGGCCATCGTCTCCATGAAGGAGATGGTCGTGGTGCCGTTGGCCGAGGTGCCACTGGATCCGGACGAGCCGCAGCCGGCCAGGGCGAAGGAGGCGATCATCGCGGTCGCGGTGGCCAGCAGCAGGGGCTTGGTACGCCGGCCCGATGCGAGAACAGGCATGTCGGGAGCCTTCCTGGAGATCACTTCTGAGGGTGGGTTACCGCGGGTGGTTCATACGGAGTCGGCGATGCGTGCGGTGGTTCGCCGTTGCAGGACGGTGATCGCCGCGATCACCACGAAGAGGACCAGTGCCAGGGCGGCGCCGTAGCCGGTGTCGAAGAAGACGAAGGCTTCCTGGTAGACGAGATAGCTCAGGGTGGTCGTGGCGTAGACCGGGCCGCCCTTGGTCATCTCGTAGAACTGCGTGAACGCCTGGAGCGACATGATGCTGGTGATGATCACCACGAAGATGGTCACCGGGCGCAGCTGCGGCCAGGTGATGTGCCAGAACTCCTGCCAGGCGTTCGCGCCGTCGACCCGCGCCGCCTCGCCGAGTTCCGGGGAGATCACCGCGAGGCCGCCGAGGAAGAGCACCACGGTGAAGCCGACCTCGTGCCACAGGCTGTAGATGATGATGGACGGCATCGCCAGGCCGGGTGTGTTCAGCCAGTCCGGGGCTCCCAGGTGCATCGCCTTCAGGACGGTGTCCAGCAGGCCGAACTGCGGGTTGAAGATCCACACCCAGCCGATCGAGGTGGCCACCACGGGGGTCGCGTACGGGGCGAAGATCGCCACCCGGGAGGCGGCGATCAGCCGGCCGCCGCCCTGCAGCAGCACCGCGAGGGCGAGCGAGACCACCGTGCCGCCGATCACCATGCCGCCGGTGAAGTACAGCGAGTGCCAGGCGCTGGACAGGAAGCTCGGCGTGCTGTGACCGAGCAGGGACCGGAAGTTGGCCACCCCGATGTACCGCGACATCGCGGAGTTCAGGGTGTTCCAGTGGAAGAAGCTGATGTAGAGGGTGTAGGCGGTCGGGCCGACCGTGAACACCGAGAAGATCAGCAGCGCGGGCGCCGAGTACAGCCACCCCATGGGGCTCTCCCGGACCCGGCGGATCCGCCGTACGGGGGGCGGGTCGCCCGGTCCCGCCGCCCCGGCCATCGGCCCGGCCGCGGTTACGATCGTGGTTCCCTGTGACATCTCGCTCGACACTCCACACGCATCGCGTCAACGACAGACCAACCGGTGGGGCGTGCGGTGCGCTCCATGGACCGGCGACCGCCCGGCGGAACGGCCGCGGACCAGCTAAACGCGCGTAGATATCAGCCAGGCAACCATTCGAACAAATTTGCATGACATGCTTGCGGCGGGGAACATGCGGATGATTTCCTGAAAGGCTGGCCGAAATGTTGTCCGATCCGATCGGACATGATACGTCGTCAGTTTTCCGGCGCATCGGTCCGTGTCGCCAACGGCCGTACCCGGCGCGGGAACGCGCGCCGGCACGGGCCGCCCTGCGGGCTCGGCGGATCGCGCCCCCGGGGCCGCGGAGCGGTTCCGTCCCGATGCCGGGGCCGGACGGACCGGGCCGGACGGACCGGACACCGCCGCGCGCCCCGGGTGTCGAGGACGCCGGCTACGCCTGGCGGGTGTCGATCACGCGGCGGATCTTGCCCGCCGAGCGCTCCAGGGTCAACGGGTCCACCACGTCGACGTCGACCGTCACCCCGACCCGCTCCTTGACCTGTCGGGCGATCTCACCGGCCGCCGCCACGCGCTCGGCGCCGGTCGCGGCCGGACGCGCCTCGACCCGCACGGTCAGCCGGTCGAGCCGTTCCGGGCGGGTCAGCAGCAGGTGGAAGTGCGGTGCGACGCCCGCGGTGCCCAGCACGACCTCCTCGATCTGGCTGGGGAAGACGTTCACCCCGCGCAGGATGATCATGTCGTCGCAACGCCCGGTGACCTTCTCCATCCGGCGGAACGCGGGCCGGGCGGTACCGGGCAGCAGCCGGGACAGGTCGCGGGTACGGTAGCGGACGACCGGCATCGCCTCCTTGGTGAGCGAGGTGAAGACCAGCTCACCGCTCTCGCCGTCCGGCAACACCCGGCCGGTCAGCGGGTCCACGACCTCCGGGAGGAAATGGTCCTCCCACACGTGCGGCCCGTCCTTGGTCTCGACGCACTCCTGCGCCACCCCCGGGCCCATCACCTCCGAGAGCCCGTAGACGTCGACGGCGTGCAGGTCGAGGCGCTCCTCGAGTTCCCGGCGCATCCGCTCGGTCCACGGCTCGGCGCCGAAGATCCCGACCCGCAGCGAGCAGGCCCGCGGATCCAGCCCCTGGCGTTCGAACTCGTCGAGCAGCGTGAGCATGTACGAGGGCGTGACCATGATGACCTCGGGCTCGAAGTCCTGGATCAGCCGGACCTGCCGCGCGGTCATGCCGCCGGAGGCCGGGATCACCAGGCAGCCGGCCCGCTCGGCGCCGTAGTGGGCGCCCAGCCCGCCGGTGAACAGCCCGTAGCCGTAGCTGACGTGCACCTTGTGGCCGGGCCGCCCGCCGGCCGCACGGATGCTGCGCGCCATCAGGTCGGCCCAGCGCGACAGGTCGCCCTCGGTGTAGCCGACCACCGTGGGCCGGCCGGTGGTGCCCGACGAGGCGTGTACCCGGCGCACCCGGTCCATCGGTACCGCGAACGCGCCGAACGGGTAGTGCTCACGCAGGTCGGCCTTGGTGGTGAACGGGAAGCGCGCGATGTCGGCGAGCGTGCGGCAGTCCTGCGGGCGCACCCCGGCCGCGTCGAACGCGGCCCGGTACATCGGGCTGTTGTCGTAGGCGTGCCGGAGCGTCTCGCGCAGCCGCCGCAGCTGTAGGTCGAGCAGTTCGGCCCGGTTCAGCCGCTCGCCCGCGTCGAGCAGTCCGGGCGGCGGCGCCTCGCCGAGCCGGCGGCCGCCCCCGGCGCCGGCGCTCACCGGGCACCGGCCCGGCCGCCGCCCGGCGCCTGGCCCGGCGTTCCGTTCCTGGCCACCCGGCTGCGGCCGCGGAACTCCGCGACCACCTCCTCGCCGCGCCGGACGGTGACGTCGTAGATCCCGCTGCGGCCGAAGGAGACCCGTTCGGCCGCGCTGGCCAGCAGCACGTCGTCCAGCGAGACCGGCGCGACGAAGTCGATGTCGGCGCCGGCCGCCACGGTCACCGGGCCGTGGCTGTTGCACGCGCAGGCGAACGCGGTGTCGGCGAGCAGGAAGAGGTAGCCGCCGTGCGCGATGCCGTGGCCGTTGACCATGGCGGCGGTGACCGTCATGCGCGCGGTGGCCCGGCCCTCGCCGGCCGACAGCAGTTCGATCCCCAGGCCCCGGGACGCCCGGTCCGCCTCGAACATCCGTTGCGCGGGTCCCGCCATCTGCCGCCACCACCTCGTACGCCGGTACGGCCGGCCGGTCCGGCCGGCCACGGACGGGATCAACCAATCCCCAGCCGGCCCGCCCTGTCAAGGCCGCCCGGGCACCGGACGCCCCGGCGGCCCCGGGGACGGACGACACGGCCGCACGGGCACGCCGCGCGCGGACGCGGGAGCGTGCGGAGGGCCCCGGCCGTGTCACGCGAAGGCCACCGGGGTGTCGGGGACCGGGCGTCGGGCAGCGGCGCGCGGCGCGCCGGGCAGTCCGCCGCCCCGGTGCGGCCGGCGGTGGTGGAGGCCGGCCGGACCGGGGCGGACGGACCGGGGCTGAGCCGTCCCCGCGGCTCAGCGGTCGCCGGTCAACGCCTGGAACGGGTGTGCCCGCCGCGGTTCAGCGTCATGAACGCCGCGAGCCCCAGCAGGCAGATGACCGCTCCGGTGACCACGTTGCTCCAGATCATCCCGTGGTCCGGGAACCTGGTGACCACCCAGGGCGAGATGATCAGCCAGACACCGATGCCGGCCGCCGCGACGCTCATGCCCCGCATGCGCTCCGGCGCCATCGCCATCCCGAGCCCGATCAGCGCCACCGCGATGCCCAGGATCAGGTTGTTGGTCAGCAGGTCGGGGCGGGCGCCGGAGAAATGGACGACCCACGGCGAGACGGCGCAGTACAGACCGGCCAGGACCACCAGTCCGTCCACCGCCACCTCGCCCTTTCCGGCCTCGACCCGGGCGTACCGCTCCCGCATCTCGTGCACGTCGGGGTGGCTCGAAAGATCGCTCGCGTGGTGCGACACGTCGCCGCCCATATGACTCATCTCCTTCTATGGGCATTCATATGACCGCGCCGCCGGATCGCGACGCGGCGTCGCCCTACCATTATGCTCCTTTTATCCCACAATGCCGAATGCCTCCCAGCACGCCGAACCGGCGTACTCCCACCGCGTTCCCGCGCCGCTCCGGGGACGGTGCACCGGGGATCGGCGCCGTGCGGTACGTCGTACGGGGCCGCCCGACGTCACTCGACTCGCCCGTTTCCACCGGGCGTTGTCCGGCGGGGAGGCCAACCGGCCGGAGCGGCCCTGGATCGCGGGTGCCAGCCGGGCGCCGGCGCGGCAGCCGGACGCCCGGGCTCGCCCCCGGCGCGCACCCCGGCGGGCTCGGCCCCGACGCAACGAGCCGGCGGGCGCCCCTGCCGGGTGGTACGGCGGCCGCCGGCTCCGCGCGGGCGGGCGGCGGGGCCGGGTGCCGCCGGTCAGGTCGACGTCGCCGCAGGCCGGCCCGCGCCGGGCGGGCGGCCGGGTCAGGCGACCGGCTCTGGCAGGCGTATCCGCCACTCCAACGGCGTGACGTGCAGCCGCCGCTCGGGCGTGCCGTCCCACTCCACCGGCAGGCCGGCCGAGGTGAGCGCGGCGGCGACCTCGCTGCCGACGGCCCGGTTCCGCTCGGGAGTGCCGTCGAACGCGCCGAAGGAGAGCATCAGTCCGCGGCCGTTGACCGCCGCCTCGGTGTCCTGCTGGTGGAAGAAGACGTAGCCGCGCGAGTCGACGGTGGCCTCCGCGCCGATCTCCGCCGTGCCGCACCGGCCGCAGCAGGTGAAGTGCGGCTCGGCGACCAGGTCCCGCTCCGCCAGCCCGGCCAGCACGCCGAGCAGCCGCTCCGCCTCGGTGACCGGCGGCCACCGCCGCTGCCCGGCCAGCCGGGCGGTCCAGACGGCGGTGACGATGTCCTTCGCCTGCTCCCCGCCGACCGGTTCCCGCTCGTCGGCGAAGTAGTCGACCAGCGCCTCCACGGCGTCGTCGAAGTCCGTGAAGCCGCCGTGCACGACCTCCACGGCGAACTGCTCGGCCGGGGTGCGGACCCGGACGCCCGGCGTCTCGTCGCGTTCACTCATGCCCGCATCCTGGCAGCCGGGGCCGACAGCGCCGCCCGCCGCCCGGCTGCGCCGCCCGGGCCCGGGCCCGCCGCCAGGGGTGGGCCGCCCGCCTTCCGCGCGGCACGGTCCGGGCCGGTTCAGTTGGCGAACATCCTCAACTGCCGCCCGCGCCGTGGGAAGAGCAGGGCGTTGGCGCGCGGCGGCTCGGACCGTGCCACCGCCCCCAGGTCGTACGCGGCGAACGGCAGGCCGGCCGCCCGCGCGACGGCGAGGACGCCCGACCACTCCCTGCGCGCCCCGTGCACCGTGCCGACCCGGAAGCCCTCCGCGTCGAGCAGGGTGAGCGCGGTCTCCCGGGTGACCCAGCGGCCCCCCGGGGAGCGCACCGCCTTGTGCGGCTCGCTGTACCAGACCAGCTCGGCCACCGGCCGCCGGGTGCCTCCCGTGCCGGCCGGCCGGCCGCCGCCGGGTGGCGTCTCCCGGCCGGCCACCCGTATCTCGACCGGCTCCCCGACTCCCCGCCGGAGCGTCAGCCGGGAGCCGTCCCAACGCAGTTCGACCACGGACCGCGCGCCGTCGCGGCGGCCGCCGCCGGACAGCGACGCCGCGCAGGGCCGGTCGGACGGTGGACCGCCGGTGAACCGCGGTGAACGGGCGGCCGGACGGCCGGCCGCCCCCTGGTCGGGGTCGAAGTCGGCAGCCGGCCCGCTCCGGAAGGGGCCGGTGAGCCGTTCGGCGGCGCGCGCGCAGCGCAGACCGCGTCGGATCGGCGCCGGCCACAGCCGCCACGACGGCGTCTCGACGAGGACGGGCAGCGGGCACAGGCACAGCAGCCACAACCCGAGGACGGCGCAGTCGTGCGCGTTGCCCTCGAACGCCGTGATCCGGCCCGGGTGGTGGACGTACGAGGTCCGCTCGGCACGCACCTGCCAGTAGGTGTTGCCCACCAGCGCGAGCGAGGCGGCGAACAGCCCCAGGAAGCCCAGTCGCCATGCGGTCCGCCGGTGCAGTCGCCGCAACCGCGGCAGTTGCGGCATGCCGGGCTCCGGACCGGCCCACACCGGGATCATCGCGGCGAACGCCCAGACGGCCACGCCCAGGGCGAAGTGCTCGTTGGCCACGTTGGCGTCGAGGCTGTCGTCGGTGGCCGGCAGGAAGACCACCAGACCGCCCGCGCAGACGGCCAGCACGATCAGCCGGCGCCACCACCTGCCCAGCCCGGCCCGCCCGCTCGCGCGGGGAATCCGGATCACGTCCCGCCCGGTCATCGCCCCTCCCCCGATCCGGTCCGTCCGGTCGGTGTCCCGGACGTCCCGGAGTGTACGTCGCCGCACCGACGACCGTCCGGCCGCGATCCGTCTCGGCGGCCGCCCCGCGCCGCGCGGTCCGGCTGGTGGTCGGTCACCGGACGCCGGAAGCCGACGCGGCGGACCCGGCCCGGTACCGGCGGGGGACGGCGCGGGGGACCATCCGGGTCGGGCGGCGGAGCCGGCGGTCAGCGGGGGCGCGCTCCCGCGGGCGGGGTGACCATCGCACCAATCTGTCGTTTGACGGAGTGTGGAGACGCACACGTCCGGGCACGGACCCGAGGCCACCGGCGACCGGATCGACGCCGAGGACGCCGAGGACGCTCTGGTGGAGCACTACGCACGGCTGGTCAAGATCGCCTACGTCACGCTTCCGGCGATCGCCGGCCGGCACCGCCGGGTGCTGCTGGCGCACCGGGTCGTGCAGCGCGCCCTGCCGCCGCGGCACGGCCGGTCGTCCCGGGGTGGCCAGCCCGGGGAGACGGCGTACGCGCTGCTCCGGGAGGCCGCCGTGCGCGGGGCGCTGGCGCTCGGCCGGCCTGCCGGCGGCTGGCGGCGGCCGGCCCGGCGGGCGTGGACGGCCGCTCCGCTGCCGCCGGCGGTGACCGGGCTGCGGGTGTCGCCGCTGGCCGGCCGCGGCGAGGTGGTGCTCGACCGGGTGCTCGGCGGTCTGGACGCGCCGGCCCGCGCCGCCTGCGCGCTGGCCGGCGTCGAACGGCTCCCGGAACGGGAGATCACCCGGGTCCTCGCGCGCTGCGGTGTGGCCGCGCCGCAGGACGCGGTCCGCGACGCGCGGCGGTCGGTCGGTGCGGCCGCGCTGCTCGCCGCCTGCGACGTCGACCCGTGCCTGCTGCGGGTTCGCCCCACCGGTGTGCTCCGCCGCCGCCGGCACCTGCGCGCCGGGGCGGCGACGGCGGGGGCCCTGGCCCTGGCGGTCGCGCTGCTCGGGGTCGCCGTCGGCGGCACTCCGGCGGCCGGCGGCCCGGCCGGCGCGCCGGGCGGGTACGCCGCCGCGCTCGACCCGGCGCACGTGGTCTCGGCCGGGGCGACGTCCTGGCTGGACGCGGGCCGGCTGGACTTCGCCGCCTGGCCGGCCCGCGGCGGGCGGATCCACGACCGGGCACTGATCGGCCGGGCACTGGCCGCCTGGGGACGCCACCCGGCTCACCTGCGGGTCGCCACCAGCCAGGGCACCGCGGACACCCCGCCGGACGCACCGCCGCGGCTGCTGTTCTCCGGCGACGTGGACGGCGCCGCGATCGTGCTGTTCTCCGACGGGTCCCGGTTGGCACGGTACGCGGAGCCGCTGGACGGAGGCGGCGGCCCGGCGCTGGACCTGGCCCGGGCCGGCGGTGCCGAAGGCACGTCCGCCGCCGCCGTCGTGCTGGACCGCTCGGACGGCAACGTGCGGTACCTGACCGCACCGTGGGTCACCGGGGTGGCGCTGCGCGACCTGCTGAAGCCGGACGGGGCGGCGGAGCCGGTGCGACGGGCGGCGGACGGGGTGACCGATCCGGTGCCGTCCGCCACCCGCGACCCGGGCTGCGGCGCGGCGAGCGGCCGCACGCCGGCCTCCGGGTGGCCGGCGGTCGAGGTGGCCACGGCGTCCGAGGTGCCCGGTGGCTCCTTCCTGCTGACGGACCTCGGCGATCTCACGCCGGTGCACCTCACCTACGCCTCCGGGCCGGGCGCCCGGCAGCGCGAGGCCACCGGGGCGGACGGCCTCGCGACGTGGGCGCACACCGCCTGCCGGCTCGCCCTGCTGCGCGGCCACGGGGTGCGCACCGCCGGCACCTGGCGGTTCGCCACCCAGTCGCTGCCGGACGGAGCGGGAACGGCCCGGTGGCTGTGCACCCGGGCGGACCAGTGGTCCGGCGACGACCACGTGCTGGCGCAGTTCCTGCCGCCGGGCTCCGCGGCGGACGCCCCGGCAACGCTGACCGCGATGACCGCCCGGACGCCGGCCTGCGGACCGCTGCGCCCGGCGGTGCTCACCGGTGCGCTGTGGAAGTCACCGGCCGGCCGCTGGTACCTGCTGGCGGCGGGCAGCGCGCGGGTCGCCGGGATCGAGGTGACCGGCGGTCTGCGGTACGCGACGGCGGCCGACGTGCTGAGCGTGCCGGCGACGCCCACCACGAAGGCCGAGCTGACCGGCCGGCTGGCGGCCGGCGGGGATCTGCCCGCGCTGAAGTGACGCCCCGCCCCGGCCGACGGGTCCGCCCCGGCCGGGTGGGCGGTGCGCCGTACCCTCCGGCGGCCGGGGCGTGCGGGGTAGCGGCCGGGTGCGCCCGCGCACGAGCCCCGGGTCCGGGTCGCCGCAGGACGCCGCCACCCGCCGGGCCCCGTCGTGGCAGGCCGATTTCCGTACGTGCCAGGGGCGTTGGCCATCGAGGGGGCGCGGATCCGGTGCCCGGCCGGCGGACCGGGGGTGAAGGTTCGCAGCTCGGTGATGATCGCGGGCCGGACGACCGTAGGCTTTCCTGCTGGTGCGGTGGCACCGGCCGGGCTCGGACAGCGGTGCGGTCGGCGGCCACGGCGCCGCGCAGCCAGCACGTGAACCGTCCCGACCCGTGAGGACCCCATGACCAGCCAGCGCCTCGCCGCCGTCCCCCGCCCGGCTGACCGGCCCGACACCGGGACCGAGACCGAGACCGAACCCACGCTGTGGTGGCGCGGTGCGGTGATCTACCAGGTGTATCCGCGCAGCTTCGCCGACTCGGACGGCGACGGCATCGGCGACCTGCCCGGCATCCGCGCGAAGCTGCCCTACCTGCGGGACCTGGGCGTCGACGCCGTGTGGTTGTCGCCGTTCTACGCCTCGCCGCAGGCCGACGCCGGGTACGACGTGTCGGACCACCGCGCCGTGGACCCGATCTTCGGCACCCTGGACGATGCCGCTGACCTGGTGCGCGACGCGCACGGGCTGGGTCTGCGGGTGATCGTGGACCTGGTGCCCAACCACTGCTCGGACCAGCACGCATGGTTCCGCCAGGCGCTGCGGGAGGGGCCGGGTTCCCCGATGCGCGAGCGGTTCCACTTCCGGCCGGGCAAGGGCCGGGACGGCGGGACGCCGCCGAACGACTGGCAGTCGGTGTTCGGCGGCCCGGCGTGGACCCGGGTGACCGAGCCGGACGGCACGCCCGGCGAGTGGTACCTGCACCTGTTCGCGCCGGAGCAGCCGGACTTCGACTGGCAGCACCCCGCCGTGCGGGAGGAGTTCCGGTCGGTCCTGCGGTTCTGGCTGGACCTGGGCGTGGACGGGTTCCGGGTGGACGTGGCGCACGGCATGATCAAGGCCGCCGGGCTGCCCGACATCGGGGACTCCGAGGAGGTCCGGCTGCTGGACCGGCACGACAAGCCGTTCTTCGACCAGGACGGGGTGCACGAGATCTACCACGACTGGCGGCGGATCCTCGACGCGTACCCGGGGGAGCGGATCGCGGTCGCCGAGGCGTGGACCCCCACGGTGGCCCGCGCGGCCCGCTACCTGCGCCCCGGCGAGCTGCACCAGGCGTTCAACTTCGCCTACCTGACCACCGCGTGGGACGCCGAGGCGCTGCGCGCGGTGATCACCGAGTCGCTGCGGGAGATGGCCGGGGTGAGCGCGCCGGCGACGTGGGTGCTCTCCAACCACGACGTGGTGCGTCACCCGACCCGGCTGGCGGACGGTGCCGGGCCGGCGGCGGCCGGGCGGGCCCGGGCCGCGACCATGCTGATGCTGGCGCTGCCCGGGTCTGCCTACCTCTACCAGGGCGAGGAACTGGGGCTGCCGGAGGTCCTGGACCTGCCGGACGAGGCGCGCCAGGACCCGGCGTTCCTGCGCGGCGAGGGGCAGAAGGGGGGCCGGGACGGCTGCCGGGTGCCGCTGCCGTGGTCCGGCGACCGGGCGCCGTACGGGTTCGGGCCGGTCGAGGGCGGGCCGAGCTGGCTGCCGCAGCCGAAGGACTGGGCCGGGCTGAGCGTCGCCGCGCAGACCGGCGACCGGGACTCCTCGCTGGAGTTCTACCGCGCGGCGCTGGCCGCCCGCCGCGAGCACCCTGCGCTGGGCGCGGGTGACGGGCTGACGTGGCTGGACGCGCCGCACGGGGTGCTGGCGTTCCGCCGGGAGGGCGAGCGGGGCGACTTCGTCTGCGTGGTGAACACCGGCTCCGCGCCGGTCACCGTGCCGGTGCACGGCCGGGTGCTGCTGGCCAGCGGTCCGGTGCCGGACCCCGGGCCGGACGCCGCCGAGGTGGTGCTGCCGGGCGACACCGCGCTGTGGTGGACCGCCTGAGCCGAGCGTCCCGGTGGGCTGACCGGCTCGGCGGCCGGCGGTCCGGGGATGCGGGGGGATGCGGGGGTGACGCTCCGGCGGCGGCCGGTTGACGGTCGCCGCCGCCCCTCCGCTTCACCCGTTCGGCGTAATTCCGGCGGATACGGGCCGCCGCTCCCGGGCTGTCGGGGGCGGCGGCCCGGTCGTGCCCGTGCCCGCCGCGGGCCGCCCGCCGGCGCGGGCGGCCCGGCGGCAGGGAATTTCTTCGTCAACTCTTCGTCGAACCCTCAACGGCCTGGCCCGGGCGGAGGGCGGACGCCGGGAGGAAGACGCAGGTCACACGGGCGAACGGTGGACCAGGAGAACGAATCGTCCGGTTCCCGGCATGAGGTGCCGGTGGGAGAGATCTGGCAGACTGTCCACCTATGGGGGAACCGAAGATCCTGGAAGGCCGTTCGCTCGTCCCTCCGCATCCGACCGGTTCCATCGACCGCGATGGAACGGCACAGGAGGCACGCCGGACGGGGGGCGGGCAGCGGCTCGTCGCCTGGATCCGCCGCCCCCGCAGGCCCCGGCTGTGGTTCGAGGTCCTGCTCATCGGCGTCAGCTACTGGGTGTACTCCCTCGTGCGCAACGCGGTTCCCGAGCAGCGGGCCGCCGCCATGCACCACGCGGACATGATCTGGAAGCTGGAGACCACGCTCGGCATCGCGGTCGAGGACCACGTCAACCACGCCCTGAACTCGGTGACCTGGCTGATCGTGGGCATGGACTACTACTACGCCACGCTGCACTTCATCATGACGATAGGCGTACTGGTGTGGCTGTACCGCAGGCATCCGGGCCGGTACGCCTCGGCGCGACTGACGATCTTCACCACCACCGGGTTCGCGCTGGTCGGCTTCTACCTCTTCCCGCTGGCGCCCCCGCGCCTGATGCGCGGCGGCGACTTCGTCGACACGGTGACGGTGCACCACACCTGGGGCTCGATGGCCTCGGGCAACCTGTCGCACGTGTCGAACCAGTTCGCCGCGATGCCCTCGATGCACATCGGCTGGTCGCTGTGGTGCGGCATCACGATGATCATGCTGGCCCGGCGGACGTGGGTGAAGGTGCTCGGCGGGATCTACCCGCTGGCCACCCTGGTGGTGATCATCGCCACCGCCAACCACTTCTGGATGGACGCGATCGGCGGCGTGGTCTGCCTGGTGGTCGGGTTCGGCGTCTCCTACCTGGTCTACGGCCGGCTCACCTACCGCCTACCGCGGTACGTCGCCGCGCCCGACACCGCGCCGACCCGCGTGTCGAGCCGGGCCGGCGGGTAGCCGCGGGCGATCCGACCGCGGCGGCCGGATCCGGGTCTCCCCGGGACCCGCGCACCGCGGGCGGCGGGCCGCACCGCCGCCGGCGGTGCGGCATCACACCTCGTACTCGTAGAACATCCGTTCCATCACCGCGCGGGCCCGGCGCGTCACCCGGCGGTAGTCGTCCACCAGGTCGCCGGAGCGTCCCGGGCCGTAGCCCAGGCAGCGCCCGACCGCGGCCAGCTCCCGCCCGTCGCCCGGGAAGGTGTCGCCGGGCCGGCCGCGCACCAGCATCACCGCGTTGCGCACCCGGGTGGCGAGCACCCACGCGTCGTTCAGCACCTCGGCGTCCTCGGGGTCCACCAGCCCGTCCGCCGCGGCGGCGGCCAGCGCGGTCCGGGTGCGGGTGGTGCGCAGCGCGGGGTGCCCGGCGGCGTGCCGGAGCTGGAGCAGTTGCACGGTCCACTCGACGTCGGACAGCCCGCCGCGGCCCAGCTTGGTGTGCGTGGTGGGATCGGCGCCGCGCGGCAGCCGTTCCGCCTCCATGCGCGCCTTGAGCCGGCGGATCTCGCGGACCGCCTCCTCGCCCAGGCCGTCGGCCGGGTAGCGGGTCGGATCGATCAGCTCGGTGAACCGCTCCCCCAGCTCCTCGTCGCCGGCCACCGGCGCGGCTCGCAGCAGCGCCTGGCTCTCCCACCCCCGCGACCAGCGCCGGTAGTAGGCCGCGTAGGACGCCAGCGAGCGCACCAGCGGGCCGCTGCGGCCCTCCGGGCGCAGGTCGGCATCAATGAGCAGCGGCGGGTCGGAGGTCGGTATCTGCAGCAGCCTGCGCATCTCGTCGACGGCCCGCAGCGCGGTGCGGGCGGCCCGCCCGGGGTCGGCGCCCTCGACCGGCTCGTGCACGAAGAGCACGTCGGCGTCCGAGCCGTAGCCCAGCTCCCGGCCGCCGAAGCGCCCCATGCCGATCACCGCGACGCGGGTGTCCGGCCCGTCGCCGCCCGCGACCGCGTCCAGTGCGGCGCGCAGCGCCCCGGCCACCGTCACCCGGGTCAGGTCGGTCAGCGCCGCGCCGATCGCGTCCACCACCGCCCCCGGGTCCTGCGGCGACCCGAACGCGCCGGTCAGGTCGGCGGCCGCGATCCGGAACAGCTCCCGGCGCCGCACCCCGCGCACCGCGGTCACCGCCGCCTCGGCGTCCGACGCCCGGCTGACCGCCGCGCGCACCTCCTGCCACAGCGCGGGGTGGCCGGGCGGGCGCAGCCCGGCCTCCCCGCCGAGCAGCGAGACCGCCTCCGGCGCGCGCAGCAGCAGGTCGGGGGCGAACCGGCCGGCGGACAGCACCCGGGCCAGGTTGACCGCGGCGGCGCCCTCGTCGCGCAGCAGCCGCAGGTACCAGGGGGTGCGGCCCAGCGCGTCGGAGACCTTCCGGAAGTTCAGCAGCCCGGCGTCCGGGTCGGCGGAGTCGGCGAACCAGCCGAGCAGCACCGGCAGCAGCGTGCGCTGGATCGCCGCCTGCCGGCTCACCCCGGACGCCAGCGCCTCCAGGTGACGCAGCGCCGCCGCCGGGTCGAGGTAGCCCAGTGCCTCCAGCCGCTGCCGGGCCGCGTTCGGGCTCAACCGCACGGCGCCCGGCTCCAGTTGGGCCACCGCGTCGAGCAGTGGCCGGTAGAACAGCTTCTCGTGCAGCCGGCGCACCTGGTTGGCGTGCCGCCGCCACTCGCGCCTGAGTTCCGTCACCGGCTCGGCGCGCAGTCCCATCGAGCGGCCCAGCCGCCGCAGGTCCGCCTCGCCGTCCGGCACCAGGTGGGTGCGGCGCAGCTTGTGCAGTTGGATGCGGTGCTCCATGGCGCGCAGGAAGCGGTAGGCGGCGTCCAGCGCCGCCGCGTCCGCCCGTCCCACGTAACCGCCCTCGGCGAGCTGGGTGAGGGCGGTCAGCGTGGTGCCGCTGCGCAGCGCGGTGTCGGTGCGGCCGTGCACCAGTTGCAGCAGTTGCACGGCGAACTCCACGTCCCGCAGCCCGCCGGGGCCGAGTTTGAGCTCCCGGTCGACCTGGGCGGCGGGGATGTTCTCGACGACCCGGCGGCGCATCTCCTGCACGTCGGTCACGAAGTTCTCCCGCTCGGCGGCCTCCCAGACCATCGGCGAGAGCGCGTCGAGGTAGGCGCGGCCGAGCGCGTCGTCGCCGGCCACCGGGCGGGCCTTCAGCAGCGCCTGGAACTCCCAGGTCTTCGCCCAGCGCCGGTAGTACGCCAGGTGGCTGGCGAGCGTCCGCACCAGCGGGCCGTTCTTGCCTTCCGGCCGCAGGTTGGCGTCCACCTCCCAGATGCTGCCCTCGGCGGTGCTCTGCGAGCAGACCCGCATCATGCGGGCGGCCAGCCGGGCAGCGGCCCGCAGCGCCTCCGCCTCCTCCTCCGTGCCGGCGCCCTCGCCCCCGGCGCCCTCGGGTGGTGCGGCGACGAAGATGACGTCCACGTCGGAGACGTAGTTGAGCTCGTGCCCGCCGGTCTTGCCCATCGCGATCACCGCCAGCCGGCCGGCGGCGGCGTCGGCGGGCGCCTCCTGCGCGGCGATGGCCAGCGCGGCCCGCAGCGTGGCGGTGGCCAGGTCGGCGAGTTCCCCGGCGGTCTGCGCCAGGTCGCTGGTGCCGCACACGTCACGGGCGGCGATGCCCAGCAGGCAGCGGCGGTAGGCGACGCGCAGCGCGTCCTCCGGCGTGGCGCCGCCGTCGCCGGCCCGGGCCGCGGCCATGCCGCGGCGCAGCGCCCGTTCGAAGTCGGGCACGCCCGGGTGCAGGTCGTTGGAGTCGTAGGTGACCAGCGCGTGCCAGTCGTGCGGTTGGCGGGCCAGGTGCTCGCCGAGCGCCTCCGAGGCGCCGAGCACCCCGAGCAGCCGGTCGCGCAGCGGCTTGGAGGTGATCAGGGTGTCGAGCAGGGTGTGCCGGTCGCCGTCCTCCTGCGCCTGGACCAGCCGCACCAGGGAACGCAGCGCCAGGTCGGGGTCGGCGGTCGCGCCGAGCGCGTCCAGCAGCACCGGGTCGGTGCGCACCGCCGACAGTTGCGGGCTGTCCAGCAGCCCTTCGGCCTGCGACGGATCGGTGAACCCGTGCCGCAGCAGTCGGGTGAAGGTGCTACTGCGCCGGCCTTCCGGCATGGGCCCACCGCCTCCGGGTCCCGTTGGTCGCCAGGTTGATCACCAGCAGCGAGCGTATCCGTCCGGCCCGCCCACCGGTATGGCGCCTCTCGCCGCGTCCGGGGGAACTTCGGCCCGCGCCGGCCCGGTTCTCCCGGCCCCCGCGGCCTGCTGACCGCACGTCAGCCGGACGCGGTGGCCGGGTCCCGCGCCGGCGCTGGACCACCGACGGCCGAAAGGTTGCTCGGGAAGCATAAAAAATGATTGCATCACGCGTCGACCCGGTGACGGCGGTCACAAGAACACCAGCCCTCCCCCGGCGCACCCGCGGCTCCCCCCGTCGCGAGGACAGGAACCGAGAACGGCCGACCGCCCACCCCGGACGGGCGGTGACAGCCGGTCAGAAGGGAGCAACGTGAGTTGCTCGCACGCAGCAGGATGCCCCCTCTTCCCGCTGCTCAACTCCAGCCTCCAGGGCTGGCGTGACTACTACTGCGACACCGGGGACCGGTGGCAGGACTGCGCGCGCTACAAGTTGTCGCTCTCGGGCGAACGCGTCCCCATCAGCCTGCTGCCCAACGGGCACCACGCCGCGTACCTCGCGCAGGCGCCCGGTGTCGCCAACCCCCTGGACCCCCGTGGCGGCCGGCCGGCCGCCCAGGGGCCGGAACCGCACCGCGGCGCGGACCGGTCCGAACCGGTCCGCGGACGCGGGCGGCCACAGAAGTCGTCCCCACCCGCACCGTCCGGCCCGTCATCGGACCGCGCCGCGGGCACCCGGCAACCGCCCGGTGCCAAGCGCGGCTGGTGGCGCCGGCTCGTCGATTGGATGAGTGGCCCCGCATGACTCCTTACTGGCCCTGGTGGGCGGGCGCTCTCGGGCTCGCCCTGGTCACCATCGGCTACACCCTCGCCACCGAGCGGTCCTTCGGGGTGTCGTCGGCCTGGGACCGGGTGCTGCACTGGCGCAGGGAGCGTCGCCTCGAACGCGTGGAGGAGGAGTTCCCCGACGACAGCGCACTGGTCGCGGCACTCGCCGCCGCCACCGCCGAGCACTTCGGCGCCGGCCCGGACACGGCCGGCCCGCGGCCGGCCCCGTACCGGGAGACGTCGCTGGCGGAGCCGGACGTGGCGCCGCCGCCGGCGCCCCCGGCGGCGGTCGGCCGGCCGGTCTCCGGCGGGCGCCCGGTCCCGCTGTTCACCCAGGCGGCGCTGCTGGTGTCGATCTTCGTGGGCGGCCTGATCGCGGCGGTCACCTCCGGGCGGTTCAAGGTCCGACTCGACATGGGCCCCGGCTTCCGCCACCTGGTCACCTCCGACCCGATCACCATGGTGGTCCTGCTCTTCGTGGGCGGCGTGCTGGTCGGCTTCGGCACCCGGCTGGCCGGCGGCTGCAGCTCCGGCCACGGGCTCAGCGGCTGCGGCCGGCTGCGCCCGGTCAGCATGGTCGCGACCGCCGTCTTCTTCGGCACCGCCGTCGGGGTGTCGTTCCTGCTGTGGAAGGTGATCTGATGCGCTCCCGGGGCACGATCCTGCTGGCCACCGTCCTGACCGGGCTGGCCCTCGGCTACACCGTCACCAACATCGGCTTCGGCGACTACGCCCAGCTCAACCGCATGTTCACCTTCCAGGACCTGCGGATGTTCCTCTCCTTCGCCGGCGCGGTGGTGATCATCGCGTGCGTCTTCGCCGTGCTGCGCGTCCCCCGCACCCCGGGGCGCGTCCACGCCGGCGTGGTCCCCGGCGCGGTGCTGTTCGGCGTCGGCTGGGCGATATCCGGCGGCTGCCCGGCCATCCCGATCATCCAGGTCGCCAGCGGCTACCTGCCCGCCCTGATCACCATCGCCGGTGTGGCGGTGGGCATCCGGCTGTGCCGCTGGGCGAACGGCCGCTACTTCCACCTCGACCGGGGTTCCTGCGGCCTGTGAACGCCGCCGCGCGGAGCCGCTCGGCGCGGCGGAGGCGCGGGCGGGGGCCGGGCGGCGCGGACCGCCCGGCCCCCGAGCCGGACCGGCGGGGCGGGCCGCCGCGTCACGGCAGCTGGCGGAGCCCGATGACGTTGCCGTCCGCGTCCTTGACGGAGGAGACCTTCAGCCCCCCGCCGACGTCGTGCGGCTCCTCGTCGGACTCCGCGCCGGCGGCGATCAGGGCCCGGTGGGCGGCGGCGATGTCGGGAACGTCGCGGAAGCAGACCGGCCCGGTGAAGCCGCGTTGCCCGGCGTCCGGGACGAGCCCGATCTGCTGGCCGTCGACCTCGAAGCCGACGTAGTACGGCGAGTCCGTCGACGGTTCGACGCCGAGGTAGGCGCCGAACAGCGCCTTGGACCGGTCCAGGTCCGCGACGTGGTAGATGACGGTGGTGAGACCACTGCTCATGGTGGGGACGCTCCTGCCTCTCGGGACGGCGCCGCGGCCGTACGGGTTCCGCGGCCGATCCCACGGTAGGCACGGCGCGCGGGCGGCCGCTTCTCCGAACGTGACCGATCACCCGGCCCGCCGGCGGCAGACGGTCGCCGGAACCCCGGGCGGCCCGCCCGAGGGTCCGGGTCGACGCCCGGCCCGGAGCGCGGCCGCTGCGCGGGCCAGGCGTCCGGGGCCCGCCGACGGCGGAGCCGGCGGCACGCGCTCCCGGTCCCGCCGCGCCGCGGCCCCCAGCCGGCCGGGCCCGCCGCCCCGAGCCCGCCGCCCCGAGCCCGCCGCCGAACGGTGCTACAGCACCGGCAGCATCTTCCTCAGCTCGAACGGCGTGACCTCGCTGCGGTACTCCTCCCACTCCTGCTTCTTGTTGCGCAGGAAGAAGTCGAAGACGTGCTCACCCAGCGTCTCGGCGACCAGTTCGCTGCGTTCCATCAGCATGATGGCCTCGCCGAGGTTCTGCGGGAGGGGTTCGATGCCCATCGCGCGGCGTTCGGCGTCCGAGAGCGCCCACACGTCGTCGTCGGAGCCGGCCGGCAGCTCGTAGCCCTCCTCGACGCCCTTCAGGCCGGCGGACAGCAGGACGGCGTAGGCCAGGTAGGGGTTGGCGCCGGTGTCCAGGGAGCGCACCTCGACCCGGGTGGAGACGGTCTTGCCGGGCTTGTACATCGGCACCCGGATCAGCGCCGAGCGGTTGTTGTGGCCCCAGCAGATGTACGACGGCGCCTCGCCGCCGGCGCCCGCGGTGCGCTGCGAGCCGCCCCAGATGCGCTTGTAGGAGTTGACCCACTGGTTGGTGACCGCGGAGATCTCGCCGGCGTGCCGGAGCAGTCCGGCGATGAAGGAGCGGCCGACCTTGGACAGTTGGTACTCGGCGCCCGACTCGTGGAACGCGTTGCGGTCCCCTTCGAAGAGCGACAGGTGGGTGTGCATGCCGGATCCGGGCACGTCGGAGAACGGCTTGGGCATGAAGGTGGCCTGCACGCCCTGTTCCAGCGCCACCTGCTTCATCACCAGGCGGAACGTCATGATGTTGTCCGCCGTGGACAGCGCGTCGGCGTACCGCAGGTCGATCTCCTGCTGGCCCGGCGCCCCCTCGTGGTGGGAGAACTCCACCGAGATGCCCATCGACTCCAGCATCGTGATGGCCTGGCGCCGGAAGTCCTGGCCGACGTGCTGCGGAGTGTGGTCGAAGTAGCCGGACGAGTCGCCCGGCGTGGGGCGGCTGCCGTCCACCGGCTTGTCCTTGAGCAGGAAGAACTCGATCTCGGGGTGGGTGTAGAAGGTGAACCCCAGGTCGGAGGCGCGTGACAGGATCCGCTTGAGCACGTAGCGCGGGTCGGCGTACGAGGGCGAGCCGTCCGGCATCAGGATGTCGCAGAACATCCGCGCGGTGCCCGGCGACTCGGCGCGCCACGGCAGGATCTGGAACGTACCGGGGTCGGGCTTGGCCAGCATGTCGGATTCGTACACCCGGGCGAACCCCTCGATGGCGGAGCCGTCAAAGCCGATGCCCTCGTCGAACGCCTGCTCCAGCTCGGCGGGCGCCACCGCGACGGACTTGAGGAAGCCCAGCACGTCGGTGAACCACAGCCGCACGAAGCGGATGTCCCGCTCCTCCAGCGTCCGGAGCACAAAACTCTGCTGCTTGTCCATAACGCCAGTCCTCGTCGAGTCGTTGCGGTCCGCGTGACGGCCCCGCGCCGGCCCGGTGGCCGGTCCGGGACACCTCAGTATGGCCTCCCGCTGTTTCCAGGACATCACGAAGCCCGACCCGGCGGTCGGAGCACCGCACGGCCCGACCGGGACCGCCGCCGGCCGGGGACCCGCGCCCGGGACCACCGGGCCGGGCCGCGGGCGGCCCGAGGCCGCCGGACGACCGCCCGGGACCGCCGGGCACCGCCGGGGAAGCGCTCGACGGTGGCTCCACCCGGGTGCGAGCAGGTCGTTGCGAACCGGGTTCACCGGTGTTGTCACGGGTGGCGTATATGGTGAAACGCCCCATTGACCGACATGACGGGACATTCCATGAGGGAGTTTCGGCGGCGCGACGTGCTGGGGACGGGACTGGCCGCGCTGGGGGGTGTGGTGCTGACCGGCTGTCGCCGCCCGGAGGTGGCCGGGAAGGCAGGGCAGGCGGCGCCGGACGGCTACGTGGCGCCGGACGGGCCGCAGGTGATCGCGGCGGAGCGGGCCCGGCACGGCGGGGTGGTGCGCCGGGTGCGGCTGGCGCCTGGCCCGGCCACCGTGGACCTGGGTGGTCCCACGGTGCGCACCTGGGCGTACGGCGGCGACGTGCCCGGCGGCGTGGTCCGGGTGACGGCGGGCGAGGTGCTGGAGGCGGCCGTCACCAACGGCCTGCCCGACGACACCACCGTGCACTGGCACGGGGTGCCGATCCGCGACGACATGGACGGCGTGCCCGGCGTCACCCAGCAGCCGATCCCGGCCGGCGCGGACTTCAGCTACCGGTTCACGCTGGACCAGCCGGGCACGTACTGGTTCCACCCGCACGTCGGACTGCAGCGGGACCGCGGCCTGTACGGGGTGCTGGTGGTGGACGACCCGAAGGAGCCGCTGTCGTACGACCACGAGTGGATCGTGGTGCTGGACGACTGGCTGGACGGGGTGGACGGCTCGACGCCGGACGGGGTGCTGGCCCAGCTGGACCGGGCGCACGGCGGCGGCCCGCGCGCCGGGTCCGCGGTGCCCGGCGGAGCGGACGCCGACTCGCCGCCGCCCGGCCCTGGCCGGCTGCTGACCAGCGGGCACAGCGACCTGCTGTACGGCCACCCGGGTGACGTGGCCTATCCGTACTACCTCGTCAACGGCCGGGTGCCGGCCGCGCCGCGCACCTTCACCGCCAGGCCCGGCGACCGGATCCGGCTGCGGATCATCAACGCGGGGGGCGACACCGCGTTCCGGGTCGCGCTCGGCGGGCACCGGATGACGATCACCCACACCGACGGCAGGCCGGTGCGACACGCCGGGACCGAAGCGCTGCTGGTGGCCATGGGCGAGCGGTACGACGTGCTGGTGACCGCGGGCGACGGGGTCTTCCCGCTGGTCGCGCTGGCCGAGGGCAAGGGCGCGGCGGCGCGGGCCGTGCTGCGCACCTCGCCGGGCGGGGCGACACCGCCGGCCGACGCACGCCCGGCCGAGCTGGACGGCCGGCTGGTGACCGCCGACCGGCTGTCCGCCGATCCCTCGGTGGCGCTGTCCGGCCGGGAGCCGGACACCACGCTGCGGCTGCGGCTCACCCGGGACATGCCGCGCTACTCGTGGGGGTTCAACGGCCTCGGCTACGACCCGCGGGCCCGCCAGCCGGTCGTCTCGGGGCAGCGGGTGCGGCTGTCCCTGCTGAACCAGACCCCCATGTGGCACCCGATCCACCTGCACGGCCACAGCTTCGCGCTGCCCGGCGGCGGTCCGCTGAAGGACACCGTGATCGTGCTGCCCCGGCAGTCGCTGGAGGTGGAGTTCGACGCCGACAACCCGGGCCTGTGGCTGGCGCACTGCCACAACGTCTACCACGCCGAGAGCGGCATGATGACGGTCATCGGCTACCGGAGCTGACACGCCGCCCGCCCCCGCCCGCCCGGGGCGGGCCGCCGGCCGGAACTCCTCGGCCGCCGTCCCGGCCGACGCCGGCCACGGGACGGGCAGCGGTCCGCCGGGCGGACGGGCGGGTGGCCGGGCCCAACGGCGGCTTGCGGCGACGTGCGGGCCGTGGCGATCCGGTGGCGACCCCCGGAACCCATCGCGTCGATCGGACGATTACGCTGGGATCCGTGCCTCAACTACGTCTCGCTCTCAATCAGATCGACTCCTGTGTCGGGGACCTGTCCGGCAACGCCGACACGATCACGCGCTGGGCCCGGCACTCCGTGGACCAGGGGGCGCACCTCGTGGCGTTCCCGGAGATGGTGCTGACCGGCTACCCGGTGGAGGACCTCGCGCTGCGCTCGTCGTTCGTCGAGGCGTCCCGCGCCGCGCTCACCGCGCTCGCCGCCCGGCTGGCCGCCGAGGGCCTGGGCGACGTCCCGGTGGTGCTGGGCTACCTCGACCGCAGCGAACGCGCCCAGCCGCGCTACGGCCAGCCCGCCGGGGCGCCACAGAACGCGGCGGCGGTGCTGCACCGCGGCGAGGTGGTGCTGACCTTCGCCAAGCACCACCTGCCGAACTACGGGGTCTTCGACGAGTTCCGCCACTTCGTGCCGGGGGACACGCTGCCGGTGGTGCGGGTGCACGGCGTCGACGTGGCGCTGGCGATCTGCGAGGACCTGTGGCAGGACGGCGGCCGGGTGCCGGCGGCGCGCGCGGCGGGCGCCGGGCTGCTGCTGTCGATCAACGCCTCGCCGTACGAGACGGCCAAGGACGACACGCGGCTGGAGCTGGTGCGCAAGCGGGCGCAGGAGGCCGGCTGCACGCTGGCCTACCTGGCGGCGATCGGCGGCCAGGACGAGCTGGTCTTCGACGGTGACTCGATCGTGGTGGCCGCGGACGGCACGGTGATCACCAGGGCGCCGCAGTTCGAGCAGGGCTGCGTGCTGGTGGACCTGGAGCTGCCGGCGGCCGGGGCGGCACCGACCGGTTCGGCCGGCGACGGGCTGTCCTTCGACCACGTGGTGGTCGGCGAGGACCCGGCGCCGGACCCCGAGGTGCCGGTGGGCGGCGAGGTGGCGGCCCGGCTCGACGACGACGAGGAGGTCTACACCGCGCTGGTGGTGGGACTGCGCGCGTACCTGGCCAAGAACGGGTTCCACAGCGTGCTGCTCGGCCTGTCCGGCGGGATCGACTCGGCGCTGGTGGCCGCGATCGCCTGTGACGCGATCGGCGCGCCGAACGTCTACGCGGTGTCGATGCCGTCGCGCTACTCCACCCGGCACTCGCGCGGCGACGCGGCCGAGATGGCCCGCCGCACCGGGCTCAGTCTGCGCACGGTGCCGATCGGCCCGATGTTCGACGACTACCTGTCGGCGCTCTCGCTGACCGGCCTGGCCGAGGAGAACCTCCAGGCCAGGCTGCGCGGCGTGACCCTGATGGGCATCTCCAACCAGGAGGGGCACCTGGTGCTGGCCACCGGCAACAAGTCGGAGCTGGCCTGCGGCTACTCCACCCTGTACGGCGACGCGGTCGGCGGGTTCGCCCCGATCAAGGACGTGCTCAAGACCCGGGTGTGGCGGCTGGCGCGCTGGCGGAACGCGGCGGCGGCCTCCCGCGGTCAGGTGCCGCCGATCCCGGAGAACTCCATCACCAAGCCGCCGAGCGCCGAACTGCGGCCTGGCCAGATGGACTCCGACTCGCTGCCCGACTACGAGCTGCTGGACCGGGTGCTCGACCTGTACGTCGAGCAGGACCGGGGCCGGGAGGCGATCGTGGCCGCCGGCCACGACGCCGAGACGGTGGACCGGATCCTGCGGCTGGTGGACACCGCGGAGTACAAGCGCCGCCAGTACCCGCCGGGCACGAAGATCACCTCCAAGGGCTTCGGCAAGGACCGCCGGCTGCCGATCACCAACCGCTGGCGCGAGGGCTGCTGACCACCGGGGCCGGCCCGCTCGCCGCGCGGGCCGGCCTCAGGAGCCGATCCGCACCGAGGCCGCGATCGGCAGGTGGTCGCTGCCGGTGCGCGGCAGCACCCAGGAACGGGTGGGCCGCACCCCCTTGACCATGATCTGGTCGATCCGGGTCATCGGGAACGCGGCCGGCCAGCTGAAGCCGAAGCCGTCGCCCGCGGCGCCCTGCGCCGAGCGCATCTGGGCGGTGATCGGCGACAGGCTGCGGTCGTTCATCGTGCCGTTGAGGTCGCCGAGCAGGATCACGTCGTGCAGCCGCTCCTCGGCGATCTCGTTGCCCAGCGCGGTGGCGCTGGCGTCGCGCTGGTCGGCGGTGAACCCGTCGTCCAGCCGCACCCGGACCGACGGCATGTGCGCCACGTAGACCGCCACCGGGCCGTGCGGGGTGGCCACCGTGGTGCGCAGCGCACGGATCCAGCCGAGCCGGATGTCGACCGGCCGGGTGTCGCTGAGCGGGTAGCGGCTCCACAGCCCGACGGTGCCCTCGACCGCGCGGTAGGGGTAGCGGGCGGCGAGCACGCGCTCGTAGACCGGCAGTTGCCTCGTGCTGAGCTCCTCCAGTGCCAGCAGCCCGGCGTGCGCCCGTTCGATGTCCCGCGCGGTGGCGGCCGGGTGCCGGTTGCCGGCGTCGACGTTGTGGTTGAGCACGGTGAGGTTGCCGCCGGCGGTGCCCTTGCTGCCCAGCAGGCCGCCGAACAGGTCGGTCCAGACCACCACCGGCACCAGCAGCGCGGCCAGCGCGGCGACCGAGCGGCGCAGCAGGGCGGCCGCCAGCAGCACCGGGACGACCAGTCCCAGCCAGGGCAGGAAGGTCTCCAGCAGGCTGCCGAGGTTGCCCACCGTGTTGGGCAGGTCGGCGTGCAGGCACATCAGCACGCCGGTCAGCAGCGCGAACGCCGCCAGCACCCAGCCGCGGCGCCAGGTGCGGCCGTCCCGCCACGCGCTGCGCGGCCGACCGGAGCGGCCGGCCAGCGGCCACCGGCCGCGTGTCGGCGTGTCCGTCGTGTCCGCCTGAGCCATGCGCCGCCTCACTCGTCTCGCCGTTCGCCCGGATGCCGCAACGGGACCCGGTTGCCTCGACCCTAGACGTTCCGGCCGGGTGCGGCCGTCCGGCGCTGGTGCGACGCGGCGTGCGGGGACCGCGCCGGCGGGCGGGGTGCACCGCCGGGGACGCCGGGGCGCGGCGGGGCGGTTCCCGACGGCTCCCTGGGTGGTCCGGGCGGTGCCCGGCGCGCGAGGCACGTCTCGTCCCGGCGGGGTTCCGCCACCGGGTGGGGCGTGCCAGCATGGAAGGGATCCGGGGACGCCGTCAGGGCGCCTCGAGACATGGACAGGAGCCAGAGATGACGCACGTCGAGGCTGCCCAGAAGCCGGCCGACCCGACCGGCAGGACCCTGTACGGCGGCACCGGGAACCGCCGGGTCACCGTGCGCGACATCGCCGCCGCCAAGCGGCGCGGCGAGAAGTGGCCGATGCTCACGGCGTACGACGCCATGACGGCCTCGGTCTTCGACCAGGCGGGGATCCCGGTCCTGCTGGTCGGCGACTCGATGGGCAACTGCCACCTCGGGTACGACACCACCGTCCCGGTCACGCTGGACCAGATGGCGATGCTGTCGGCCGCGGTGGTGCGCGGCACCAGCCGGGCGCTGATCGTGGGCGACCTGCCGTTCGGCTCGTACCAGGAGAGCGCCGCGCAGGCGCTGCGCAGCGCGACCCGGCTGGTGAAGGAGGCCGGGGTCGGCGCGGTCAAGCTGGAGGGCGGCGAGCGCTCGGCGCACCAGGTGGAGACGCTGGTCTCGGCCGGCATCCCGGTGATGGCGCACGTCGGCCTGACCCCGCAGTCGGTGAACGCCTACGGCGGCTACCCGGTGCAGGGCCGCGGCGAGGAGGCGGCCCAGCAACTGCTGCGGGACGCCAAGGCGGTGCAGGACGCCGGGGCCTTCGCGGTGGTGCTGGAGCTGGTGCCGGCCGAGCTGGCCGCCGAGGTCACCACGGCGCTGCACGTGCCGACGGTCGGGATCGGCGCCGGCGCCGCGTGCGACGCGCAGGTGCTGGTGTGGACCGACATGGCGGGGATGACCGACGGCCGGGTGCCGCGGTTCGTCAAGCGGTTCGCCCAGGTCCGCCAGGTCCTCGGGGACGCCGCGGCGTCGTTCGCCCGTGAGGTGGTGGAGGGGTCGTACCCGGCCGAGGAGCACAGCTTCCACTGACCGGCCGGACGGGCCGGGGCGTCCCCGGCCCGTCCCCTCCGGGCCCGGGCGCGTGCTCGCGGCCGGGCCGCGGCGTTCCCGGGCCGGGAACGCCGCCCCGGCGTCGGCGCTCCGTCGGCCGGGCGGCGGCGGGAGCCGGTCGCTGTCGGCGGTCTGTCGGAGCGATGTCAGCGGGGTGCGCGACGGTGTACCCATGACACGCATCAAGACGACCGGTGACGGCGGGACGGCCGTGCGGGTACGGGGCCTGGTCAAGCACTACGGCGCGACGAAGGCGCTGGACGGTGTGGACCTGGAGGTGCGCCGGGGGACGGTCCTCGGGGTGCTCGGGCCGAACGGCGCCGGCAAGACCACGCTGGTACGCATCCTCTCCACCCTGGTACGCCCGGACGCCGGCACCGCCGAGGTCGCCGGGTACGACGTGCTGGGCCAGCCCCGGCAGTTGCGCCGGGTGATCGGCCTGACCGGGCAGTACGCCTCGGTGGACGAGAAGCTGTCCGGCCGGGAGAACCTGTACATGATCGGGCGGCTGCTGGACCTGTCCCGCAAGGACGCCAAGGCGCGCGCCGACGAGATGCTGGAGCGCTTCTCGCTGACCGACGCGGCCAGGCGCCCGGCCATGCAGTACTCGGGCGGCATGCGGCGCCGGCTGGACCTGGCGGCCAGCATGGTGGGCCGCCCGGCGGTGCTCTACCTGGACGAGCCGACCACCGGGCTGGACCCGCGCACCCGCAACGAGGTGTGGGTGGAGGTCCAGCGGATGGTCGCGGACGGCGCGACGGTGCTGCTGACCACGCAGTACATGGAGGAGGCCGAGCAACTGGCGCACGAGTTGACGGTCTTCGACCGCGGCCGGGTGATCGCCGAGGGCCGGGTGGCCGAGCTGAAGGCCCGGGTGGGCGGGCGCACGCTGCGCGTCGAGCCGGCCGTGCCCGCCGAACTGCGGGCGATGGCCGACGCGCTGGCGCGGGCCGGGCTGGCCGGTGCCGCCGGGCCGGTGTGCGACGAGCAGGAGGGCGTGGTCAACGTGCCCATCGTCAGCGACGAGCAGTTGACCGAGGTGATCCGGGTGCTGGGCGAGCGCGGCCTGGCGGTCGCCGGGATCGGAACCCACCTGCCCAGTCTGGACGAGGTGTTCCTCGCCCTGACCGGGCAGAAGACGTCCGCGCCGGAACCGGCGGGGGCCGAGCGGAGCGACGAGTTCGAGGGAGCGGCGGCATGAGCGCGCAGGCGGTGGCCGTACCGGTGGCGGTGCGCGGTGAGGGACGGATCGGGCTGCGGGCCAACCTGCGGCACGTCGGCGCGCTGGCCCGGCGCAACGCGCTGCAGATCAAGCAGGACCCGGAGTCGATGTTCGACGCCCTGCTGATGCCGGTGATCTTCACGTTGCTGTTCGTGTACGTCTTCGGCGGGGCGATCTCCGGCAAGGGCCACCAGACGCAGTACGTGAACTACGTGGTCCCCGGCCTGATGGCGATGATGGGCATGAACATCGCCATGGCGGTGGGCAGCGGCATCAACGACGACTTCAAGAAGGGGGTGATGGACCGCTTCCGCACCATGCCGATCGCCCGTTCCTCGGTGCTGATAGCCAAGATCGTGGTGGAGATCGGCCGGATGCTGATCGCGACGGCGATCCTGCTGGCGATGGGCTTCTCCCTCGGCCTGACCGTGCACACCTCGGTGCTGAACCTGCTGGCCGCGGTGGCGTTGTCGCTGGTCTTCGGCGCGTCGCTGATGTGGATCTTCATCCTGCTGGGCCTGACGATGAAGACGCCCCAGGCGGTGCAGGGAGTGGCGATGCTCGTGCTGATGCCGTTGCAGTTCGGCAGCTCGATCTTCGCGCCGCCGACCACCATGCCGGGCTGGCTGGAGTCGTTCACCAAGGTCAACCCGCTCTCCAACCTCGCCGACGCCTCGCGGGCGCTGATCAACGGCGGTCCGGTGGCGCACTCGGTCATGCTGACGCTGGTGTGGGCGGTGGCGATCACCGCCGTCACCGCGCCGCTGGCGGTGGCGAGGTTCCGCAAGAAGTCCTGACCCGGCAGGCCCGCGGCGGATCCGGCCGTCGCGGCCGCCGCGGGCCCCGGCGCCCGGGCCGGGCCGCGTTCCGGCGCCGCCGATCGGGCCCGGTGCGGCGGCGCTCAGGCGCAGGCCGCGCGGGCGAGGGCGGTGGCCCGCTCCGCCGACATCCCGGCGCCGGTCCGGCAGGCGTCCTCGAACTCCCGGTCGCCGAGGGTGGCACGCAACAGCGGTTCGGCGGCCTCCAGTTCGGCGCGTTCCAACGGCGCCATGGCGTGCGGGCGCAGCGTGCGGCCGGCCGCGAGGAGCATCGCGCCGTGCCGGGCCCGCCGCCGGGTGGTGGCCTCGTCGGTGCCCTCGCCGGGCGAGCGCTGGGCACGCGCCAGCATGGAGACGACGGCGGGCAGCGCCAGCACTCCGAGCCGGGGGGCGAACACGGCGGCCAGCGGGTGGGTGTACAGCTCGTCCAGCCCGGCGCGGGCCTCCCGCAGGCCCTCCTGCACCCGTCCGGAGCGGGCCAGCAGCCAGCCGTTGACCGCCTTCAGCAGGCCGCGCACCAACTCGAGGTTCGGGGTGGGCGGTTCGGCCATCATGACGTCCACCAGGGCGTGCGCCTCGTCCAGCCGGCCGAGGTGGCCGAGCAGGGCGACCAGGTTCATCCGGCCGAAGAAGACCGCGCCGCGCGCGCCCGGCCCCAACCGCTCCCCGTCCTCGACGCCGGCCCGCAGCAGGCGTTCGCCCCCGACCGGGTCGCCGCCGTTGGCGGTCGCCTCGCCGAGCCGCACGGTCAGCTCGGGCACCTGCTGGTGCGCGCCGAGTTCGCGGGCCAGCGCGATCGCCTCGCGGCAGCAGCGGGCCGTGACGTCCCACTGGCCGCGGTGGCCCGCCGACTCGGCCTGTGCGGACAGCGCCTCGGCCATCCCCCAGCGGTCCCCGACCCGGGCGAACAGCTCCCGGCTCTCGCGCACGTCCCGCATCTCGTCGTAGCCGGTCTCCAGGTCGTTGAGCGCCTTGACACGCAGTTGCAGCGCGTAGGCCAGTTCCCAGACCCGGCCGTGCGCGCGGCAGTCGGCGACCAGTTCGTCCAGCAGGCCGGGCATCCCGTGGAAGTCCCCGGTCAGGATGGCGGTGAACGGCCGGATCAGGCCGGCGCGGCTGCTGGACTGCGGCATGCCGGGCGGATAGGCCGCCAGGATGGCCCGGCCGAAACCCCGGTCGCCGTCCCGCACCAGTTCCTCCATCCCCTCCTCCAGCACCACCAGGGTGCCGGTGCGCAGCCAGCGCCGCGCCTCGACGAGCTGTTCCGGCGGCCAGGGCAGCGGTGTCTCCAGCGGGGTGCGCTCCAGCGGCACCACCGGCGGCCAGGGCTCGGCGAACGGGTCGGGGCCGAGCGCCCGCACCGCCTGCGGCCACACCCGCAGTTCGGTGCGGTAGTTGCGCAGCATCCAAAACCACAGGCAGGACAGGGCCAGGTGCAGCGCCTGCGGCTCGTCGGCGGCCTCCACCGCCCGGCGCAGCGCGGCCCGCAGGTTGTCGTGCTCGGTCTCCAACCGGTCGAGCCAGTGGACCTGTTCCGGCCCGCGCAGCCGCTCGTCGGCGTCCCGCGCGTACGCGCGGAAGTAGGCCAGGTGCCGGCTCTGGACGGCGTCCCGCTCGCCGGACTCGTCGAGCCGGCGGCCGGCGTACTCGGCGATGGTCTCCAGCATCCGGTAGCGGGCGGACCGCGCGGTCAGGTCAGCCACCACCAGGGACTTGTCGACCAGCGAGCCGAGCAGGGCGGGCACGTCGGCGCTCTCCAGTCCGTCCCCGGCGCAGACCTGCTCGGCGGCGGTCAGGTCGCAGCCGCCGGAGAAGACCGACAGCCGGCGCAGTAGGGCGCGCTCGGCGTCCTCCAGCAGTTCCCAGCTCCAGTCGACCACCGCCCACAGCGTCTGCTGGCGCGGCAGCAGGGTCCGGCTGCCGCCGGTCAGCAGCCGGAAGCGGTCGTCGAGCCGTCCGGCGAGCTGGCTCGGGGTCATGCTGCGCAGCCGGGCGGCGGCCAGTTCGATGGCGAGCGGCAGCCCGTCCAGCCGCCGGCAGACCTCGGCGCAGGCGTGCGGGTCGTCGGCGATGGTGAACCCCGGGCGGGCGGCGCGGCCCCGGTCGGCGAGCAGCCGCACCGCGAACGCCTCCGGCAGCGGGTCGACCGGGCGCACCGACTCGCCCGGCACGCCGAGCGGCTCCCGGCTGGTGGCCAGTACGGTCACCCCGGGGCAGTACTCCAGCAGCACTTCCACCAGCCGGGCGCAGGCGCCGATGACGTGCTCGCAGTTGTCGAGCACGAGCAGCAGCGAGCGGCCGGCGCAGAAGTCGGTGAGCAGCCGGACCGGGTCCTGCTCGCGTTCGCCGGCCAGCTTGTCGGCGGAGTGCATGGCGGTCTCGCGCAGGCCCAGCGCGTTCAGCAGCGCCTCCGGCACCGTGGCGCCGTCCGCGACCGGCGCCAGCTCGGCCAGCCACACGCCGTCCGGCCAACGGTCGGCGTTCCGGCGGGCGGCCTCCTGCGACAGCCGGGTCTTGCCGGAGCCGCCCGGCCCGGTGAGGGTGATCAGCCGTGCCACGCCGAGGTCGGCGCGCAGGGTGCCGAGGTCGGCCTCGCGGCCCACGAAGCTGGTCAGCGGCGCGCGCAGGTTGCCCGGGGGTGCGGGCGGCGGTGCGCCGCCGCCGGGCGCGACGGGGGCGCCGACGGCGGCCCGGTGCGGGACGGCAGCCGGCCGCGCACCGGTCCCGCCGTCCGGCGGCGGTGTCCCGGCCGGGCCGGCGGCGTCCGGGGTTCGGGCGGCGTCCCGGGTGCGGGCGGCGTCCGGCGGGGGCGGCGGTTCGGTGGTGCCGGCCAGCAGCCGCCCGTAGAGCGCCCGCAGCTGCGGGCCGGGCTCCACCCCGAGCCGGTCGGCTATGGCGGCCCGCACGGTGGCGTAGGCGTCCAGCGCGTCGGCGGTACGGCCGGCGTCCCGCAGCGCGCGCAGGTGGAGGGCCTGCAGCGGTTCGTTGAGCGGTTGGGCGGCGCACAGCGCGGCCAGCTCCGGCAGCACCTGCTCGGCGCGGCCCAGGTCGAGTTCGGCGGTCAGCCGCAGCCGGACGGCGTCGGCACGCAGCGCGTCGTGCCGTGCGGTGTAGGCGGCGCGGCCCGGCAGGTCGGCGAGCAGCGGGCCGGCGGCCATGCCGAGCGTCTCGGCCAGCAGCACGGACGCCTTCGCCGGGTCCCGGTCGGCCGTCGCCCGCCCCGCGTCGGCGACCAGCCGTTCGAAGCGGTGCAGGTCCACCTGGTCGGCGGAGGCGTCCAGCCGGTAGCCGCCGTCCGCGGAGCCGACCGCGTCGTGGCCGAGCGCCCGGCGCAGGCGGGCGACCAGCGCCTGGAGCGCGCCGGCCGCGTCGGCGGGCGGGTCGCCGTCCCAGACCTCGTCGATCAGGGTCGCGGGCGGCACCGCCCGGCCCGGCCGCAGGGCGAGCGCGGCCAGCAGCGCACGCAGGCGGGCCCCACCGAGGGGGACCGCCGTACCGTCGTCCCGGTGGGCCCGCGTCGGGCCGAGGATGCTGTAGCGCACGGGACCATTCTGGTGGACGCGGCGCCCGGTGCGGCGCCCGAGCCGTCCGCCCCGGCGCCGGGACCGGTGCGCGCCGGGTGCTAACGTCCGCGCCATGACGACCGTATCCGCGCTCCGCGAGCGCCAGGTCAGCCCGGTGTTCATCGGCCTCGTCGTGATCATGGCCGTCTCCGGCTGGGCGGTCTGGGACGGCTTCGCCGCCGATCCGGGCTTCGCGGTGTTCCTGTTCGTGGTCTCCGGCTGGGTCGTCTCGCTGTGCCTGCACGAGTACGCGCACGCCCGCACCGCGCAGCTCGGCGGTGACATCACGGTCGGCGCCAAGGGCTACCTCACGCTGAACCCGCTGAAGTACACGCACGTCGGGCTGAGCGTCGTGCTGCCGATCGTCTTCCTCGTCCTGGGCGGCATCGGGCTGCCCGGCGGCGCGGTCTTCATCGAGCGCGGCCGGATCCGCGGCCGGGCCCGGCACAGCCTGGTCTCGGCGGCCGGCCCCCTGACCAACGTGGTGTTCGCGATCGTGCTGATGCTGCCGTTCGTCCTCGGCCCGCCGACCTGGGTACCGCCGGACTTCATGGCCGCGCTGGCCTTCCTGGCGCTGCTCCAGGTGACCGCGGCGCTGCTCAACTCGCTGCCGGTGCCCGGGCTGGACGGCTACGGGGTGGTCGAGCCGTGGTTGTCGTACCGGGTGCGCCGCCAGGTGGAGCCGTTCGCGCCGTTCGGGCTGATCGCGGTCTTCGGCTGCCTGTGGATCCCGTCGCTCAACACGTACTTCTGGGAGACGATCTACGCGATCATGAACGTCTTCCACGTGCCGGAGCTGTACTCCGACTACGGCTACCAGCTGTTCCGCTTCTGGGACGGCGGTCCGGTCGGCCGCTGACGGCGGCCCGCACCGCCCGCCGCCGGCGGCGACGCCCCAGGGGCGGTCAGCCGCCGACCGCCTCCCCGGTCCGCTCGGCCGTCCCGGGCTCCGGCGCGCGGGCGGGCCGGGCGCGGCGCGTGTAGTACCAGGCCATGTTGCTGGCCAGGCCGGCGAGCAGCACCCAGACCACGCCGAGCAGGCTGCCCCGCGCGAAGCAGACCACGGCGGCGCAGACCGCCAGGACGCAGGCGACGACGGCGTACAGCGCCAGGCGGCGGGCCGGTCCGGACGCGGGCACGCCGGCGTCCGGGCCGGAGGGGGACAGCGGGGGCATGCGGGAACTCCTCGGTCACGGCGTCACTGCGCGTCCCATTGTCCCCCACGCCCGGCGTCCGCCGGCCCCGAGCCGGCGTCCCGGCGGCCGGCGTCCCGCGACGCCGGGCGTCCCCGCCCGAGGCCCGCCGGTCGCCACGTCCGGCATCAGGCGTCCGCTCACACGTCGGTCAACCGCAGCCCGGCGTGCGCCTTGTAGCGGCGGTTGACCGAGATGAGGTTCGCCACCAGCGACTCCACCTGGTGGGCGTTGCGCAGCCGGCCGGCGTACACCCCGCGCATGCCGGGCACCCGCGCGGCCAGCGCCTGCACGATGTCGGTGTCCGCCCGCTTCTCGCCGAGCACCATCACGTCGGTGTCGATGCGCTCGACCGCCGGGTCGCGCAGCAGCACCGCGGACAGGTGGTGGAAGGCGGCGGTGACCCGGGAGTCGGGCAGCAGGGCGGCGGCCTGCTCGGCGGCGCTGCCCTCCTCGGGGGTGAGGGCGTAGGCGCCCCGCGCGTCGAAGCCCAGCGGGTTGACGCAGTCCACCACGAGCTTGCCGGCCAGCTCGGCGCGCAGCGACTCCAGCGTCTTGGCGTGCCCCTCCCACGGCACCGCGACGATCACCACGTCGCTGGTCCGGGCGCAGGCCGCGTTGTCCGCGCCCGCCACGCGGAGGCCGATGTCGGCGGCGGTCGCCGCGGCCCGACCGGCGTCCCGGGAGCCGACCACCACCCGCTGTCCGGCCCTCGCCAGCCGGTAGGCGAGTCCGCGGCCCTGGTCCCCGGTGCCGCCGAGCACGCCGACCACGAGCCCGGAGACGTCCGGCAGCTCCCACGGGTCCCGGGCGGGTGCCGCGGCCCGGCCGCCGGCGGGCGCGCCGGCGGCGGGCCGTGCGGCGGAGGCGTTCGCATCATCAGTCATGGCCCGAACCTTACGGCGCGGCCGGCGGGCGGGCTCACCGCGGGCGGGCTCACCGCGAACGCGGGTCGTCGTCCCACTCCCGGTTGCGCTCGGCGACGGTCGCCAGGGCGTTCTCGGCCCGCTCCCGGCTCGGGTAGGGGCCCATCCGCTCCTTCGACGGGCACTGGAGCCCCCGCTCGACCGCCTTGTGCTTGAGGCAGTAGAACCATTCGTCCTGATCGCCGTCTGACTTCCTCGACCTGAACACCGACATCGCTACCTCCTGTGCGCGGGGCCTTGAGCCATCGTGCCCCGTGCCGCGCCGATACACTCGCTGGCATGTCTGGCCAGTCGCTCCTCGTCCCCGGCACCCTGTCGCCGCCCCGCCGCGTCCCCTCCTCGATCCCGCGGCCCGAGTACGTGGGCCGCCCGGCCCCGACGCCGTACACCGGTCCGGAGGTGCAGGACGACGAGACGATCGAGCGGATGCGGATCGCCTCGCGGATCGCGGCGGACGCGATGGCCGAGGCCGCCGGGCACATCCGGCCGGGCGTGACCACCGACGAGCTGGACCGGGTGGCGCACGCATACATGTGCGACCACCAGGCGTACCCCTCCGACCTGGGCTACCGCGGCTTCCCGAAGTCGATCTGCACCTCGGTGAACGAGGTGATCTGTCACGGCATCCCCGACTCCACCGCACTGCGCGACGGCGACATCGTCAACCTCGACGTGACCGCCTACATCCACGGCGTGCACGGCGACACCAACGCCACGTACCCGTGCGGCGAGGTAGACGAGGAGTCCCGGCTGCTGATCGAGCGCACCCGCGAGTCGCTGGACCGGGCGATCCGGGCGGTCCGGCCGGGCCGGCAGATCAACGTCATCGGACGGGTCATCGAGTCCTACGCCAAGCGGTTCGGCTACGGCGTGGTGCGCGACTTCACCGGGCACGGCATCAACACCTCTTTCCACTCCGGGCTGATCGTGCCGCACTACGACTCCCCGCACGCCACCACCGGGATCCGGCCGGGCATGACGTTCACCATCGAGCCGATGCTGACGCTGGGCACCTACGAGTACGACGTGTGGGAGGACGGCTGGACGGTGGTGACCAAGGACCGCCGGCGTACCGCCCAGTTCGAGCACACCATGGTGGTCACCGCCACCGGCGCCGAGGTGCTGACGCTGCCTCGGGAGTGACCCGGCCGGCGTGGCGTCGCCCCGGCGGGAGCCGCGGGGAGGCCGCCGCACGACGGCGTGCCCGGCGGTGCGGGCGGGTCGCCCGGTCGGTCTGTGGCGGCCGGACGACTCCGGGTAGTGTGGCCTGGTTTCCGCACCGACGAAGGAGCCGACGCCCCGATGACCGCGTCCCGTGCCGCGCAACTCCCGGCCTTCGAGCGGCCCGTGCCCGGCACCCCGCCGCGCCCGCGGCGCGCGGCGCTCACCCGTCGGCTGGGCGGGGCCGCCACCGCGCTGCTGCTGGCGGCGGCGGCGAGCGGCTGCGTGACGGTGCACGGCGCGACCGCGCTGGTCCCCACGGCGACCCGGAGCGCCGCCACCGCGGCGCTGGCCCGTTTCGTGACGGTCAGCAACGCGGCGAACCTCGCGCTCGACCCGAAGCTCAACGGCACCGTCGAGACCGGCGGGTTCGGCGCGCTGGACGACGCCAACCTCACCGTGGAACGGGCCGCCGCGCCGGCCGGCGACCCCGGCTACCACAAGCTGGTGCTGCACGACACGCACGTGCTGATACCCCGCCTGCGCGGCTGGCCCAAGTGGTTCGTGGTGGACACCGGGCAGAACCGCGACGACGCGCGCTGGCTGATGGTCTTCACGCACGACTCCGCCGCGCAGCCGTGGCGGGTGTCCTACCTGGTGCCCTGCGCCCGGACGCAGGCGCCGCGGTTCGTGACCGACTCCGCGGGCCGCGCGGTCCCGGTACCGGGTGGCGCCGCCGGGCTGGCCGTCGCGCCGGCCCTGCTGGGCGCCCGGTACGCGGCCTACCTGCAGCACGGCGACCGGGGCTCGGGCCTGTTCGCCGACGGGCCGTACACCTCGCAGGAGCGCGCCGCGCGGCGCACCGGCCACCCGCAGGACTCCGGCACGGTCACCGAGTTCGCCGACGAGGCCGGGGACCCGGCGCGCTACGGCACGGTGGCGCTGCGGCTGGCCGGCGGCGGCGCGCTGGTGTTCTTCACCACCCAGTCGCAGGTGCGGCGGACGGTGGCCGAGGGCCCGGTGCCGGTGGACGCGCGCACCAAGGCGCTGCTGACCGGCACCGCCCGTACCTCGGTCACCGAGTACGACATCGCCGAGCAGGCCGCGGTGGTGCCGGCGCACGGCGAGGTCACCTTCGTCGACCAGCTGAGCGGCGAGGTGGACGCGCACGGCTCGTGACGCGCACCGCGCCGCTCCCCCGGCCCCCGGGGCCGCGACGGGGGCGACGCGCGGTCGGCGGTGGTTTTTCCCGACGCGATGTCGGGAAGTGTGCCCTCGTCGACCCGTCCCATGGAGGCCAACGTGACCGCCACCCCCTTCTCCGAACTGATCCGCGACGCGACCCGGGCACAGCACGCCGCGGCGGAGGAGTCCGCGTTCATGGCCGACCTGCTGGGCGGCCGCCTGGGCGTGTCCGCGTTCGCCCGCTACACCGAGCAGCTGTGGTTCGTCTACCGGGCGCTGGAGGCGGGCGCCGCCGGGCTGGACGGCGATCCGGTCGCCGGGCCCTTCCTGCGCCCGGAGCTGCCGCGCGGCAACGCGCTCCGGCGTGACCTGGAGCACCTGCTCGGCCCCGGCTGGGAGGCGGACGCGGTGCCGCTGCCGGCCACCGCCGCCTACGCCGACCGGATCCGGCAGGTGGCCGCGCGCTGGCCGGCCGGCTACGTCGCGCACCATTACACCCGCTACCTCGGCGACCTGTCCGGCGGCCAGGTCGTGCGGGGGGCCGCGGAGCGCGCCTGGGGCTTCGCGCACAAGGGAGACGGCGTGCGCTTCTACGTCTTCGACGGGATCGGCAACCCGGCCGCCTTCAAGCGGGAGTACCGCGCGGCGCTGGACGCGCTGCCGATCGAGGAGGCCGAGGCGGAGCGGGTGGTCGAGGAGTGCCGGCTGGCCTTCACGATGAACAGCGCGGTCTTCGACGCCCTGGGCCGGGACACGGCACTCACCGCCTGAACGGCACTCACCGACTGAGCGGCGCCGCCGCCCGGATCCGGGACGGCCGGGGACCGGCCGCCGGCCGGACGGCGCCGGGCGGCCGGCGGACGGCGCCGGACGGCCGGTTTCCGCACCCGCCGGCCGTCCCGTGCGGCACACGGGTGGCGCCGCGCCGCAAGAGTGGCGGGAACCACCCGTACGGCTCGTGCATTTCCGGCCCGAACGGTGGACCATTTGGCCCGTACGCAACCCGCGTACCCACGGAGCCTCAACCATGAGGAGCCCTCTTTGCGCACGAATCGCGTCGCCACGACCCGGCGATACCTGATGTGCCCCCCGGTGCACTTCCAGGTCACCTACTCCATCAACCCCTGGATGGACCCGGCCAAGCCGGTCGACACCGCGGTCGCCCTCCTGCAGTGGGAGGACCTGCGGGACCGCTACCGGGCGCTCGGCCACACGGTCGAGGTCCTGGAGCCGGTGCCCGGACTGCCGGACATGGTGTTCTCCGCCAACGGCGCCACCGTCGTCGACGGCAAGGTCTTCGGCGCCAGGTTCGCCAACGCCGAACGCACCCGCGAGGCGCCCGCCCATCTCGACTGGTTCCGCTCGCACGGCTACCAGCACGTCCACGAGCCGGAGCACGTCAACGAGGGCGAGGGCGACTTCACCCCGACCGCGTCGTGGGTGCTGGCCGGGGCGGGCTTCCGCAGCAGCCCGGAGGTGCGGGCCGAGGCCCAGGAGTTCTTCGGCCGCCCGGTGATCGGCCTGGAGTTGGTCGACCCGCGCTACTACCACCTGGACACCGCGCTCGCCGTGCTGGACGGCGACGAGGTCATGTACTACCCGCGGGCGTTCTCGGCCGGCAGCCGCTCGGTGCTCGCCCGGATGTTCCCCGACGCCCTGCTGGCCACCGAGGAGGACGCCCGGGCGTTCGGCCTCAACGCGGTCAGCGACGGCCGCCACGTGCTCCTGCCGGCCGCCGCCTCGGGGCTGTTCGCGCCGCTGCGCGAGCGCGGCTTCGAACCGGTCCCGATGGACATGTCCGAGCTGCACAAGGCCGGCGGAAGCGTGAAGTGCGTCACGCAGGAACTGCGGGACTGACACCGGTGGGTGCGACCGGACCCCGGTCGCACCGCTGAGGCGGGCCTGCTCCCGGGGCGAGGCGTCCAGGGGCAGGCCGACGCCGTGACGGGGTGCGCGGTGATGCGCGGGAGCACGGGAGCCGGATAGCGTGCCGGTGTCGTCCGTCGATCACCGTCCCGCAACGGGACCTCGAACCAGGAGGGGCCCATGTCCGCCCGCACCTCGTACGACGCCGTGATCGTCGGCGGCGGTCACAACGGCCTGGTCGCCGCCGCCTACCTGGCCCGCGCCGGGCTCTCGACCCTGGTGCTGGAACGCCTGCCGGCCACCGGCGGCGCCGCGGTCTCCACCCGGACCTTCAGCGGCGTCGACGCCCGGCTCTCCCGCTACTCCTACCTGGTCAGCCTGCTGCCGCACAAGATCGTCAGCGACCTGGGGCTGGACTTCGCGGTCCGGCGCCGGCGGATCTCCTCCTACACCCCGACCCCGGACGGCCGCGGACTGCTGGTGGACGTCGAGGACGCCTCCCGCACCCGGGAGGGCTTCGAGCGGCTGACCGGCTCGGCCCGCGACTTCGACGCCTGGCAGCGCTTCTACGCGATGACCGGCGAGGTCGCCCGCCGGGTCTTCCCCACCCTGACCGAACCGCTGCGCTCCCGGGCGGAGTTCGAGCGCGTGGTGGACGACCCGCGGGCCTGGGAGGCGATGTTCGAACGGCCGATCGGCGAGGCAGTCGAAGACGCGTTCGACGACGACCTGGTGCGCGGCGTGGTGCTCACCGACGCGCTGATCGGCACCTTCAGCCACGCCCACGACCCGTCGCTGCGGCAGAACCGCTGCTTCCTCTACCACGTCATCGGCGGCGGTACCGGCGACTGGGACGTGCCGATCGGCGGCATGGGCGCCTTCACCGAGGCGCTGGCCGGCGCGGCCCGCGCGGCCGGCGCCGAGGTGGTCACCGGCGCCGAGGTGACCGCGGTGCGCACCGACGGCGCCCGCGCCGAGGTCGCCTTCGACGGTCCCGGCGGCGGCACCGTCGACGCCCGGCACGTCCTGGTCAACGCCTCGCCGCGGACGCTGGCCGGGCTGCTGGGCGAGCCGGAGCCGGAACGCCCCGAGGGCGCGCAGCTCAAGGTCAACATGGTGCTCTCCCGGCTGCCGGAACTGCGGGACCGCTCCGTGGACCCGCGCGAGGCGTTCGCCGGGACCTTCCACGTGGCCGAGACCTACCAGCAGTTGGCGACCGCGTACCAGCAGGCGGCAGCCGGGGAGCTGCCGGCCGCGCCACCCTCGGAGATCTACTGCCACTCGCTGACCGACCCCTCGATCCTCTCCCCCGGGTTGGCCGCCGCCGGCGCGCACACCCTCACGCTGTTCGGACTGCACGCCCCGGCCCGGCTGTTCGCCGACGACCCGTCGGGCGCCCGCGAGGCGCTGCTGACCGCCACCCTCGCGCAGTTGGACGGCGTGCTCGCCGAGCCGCTGGAGGACTGCCTGCTGCGGGACGCCGACGGACGCCCGTGCATCGAGGCGAAGTCCCCGCTCGACCTGGAACGCGAGGTGGGCCTGCCCGGCGGCCACATCTTCCACCGGGACCTGTCCTGGCCCTACGCCCAGGAGGGCACCGGCCGTTGGGGCGTGGAGACCGCGCACGCCAACGTGCTGCTGTGCGGCGCGGGCGCGGTGCGTGGCGGCGGTGTGAGCGGCGTGCCGGGCCACAACGCCGCCATGTCCGTGCTGGAGCGGCGTCCCTGACCCCGCGCCACCGGCAGCGGGGCGGACCGCGGGGCCGGGACCTGACCGGTCGTCAGCCGGCTGGCCAGCTGTCGCCCCAGGAGGCGTCCCGGGCCGCCCGGTAGCGGTCCGCCTGCCGTTTGGAGACGGTGACCCGGCGCAGTCCGTCGTCCGGTGTGCACAGGTCGAGCAGCACCTGCCCCTTGCGGATCTGCGGGTGGCGGACGATCCGCGCGGCGGCGGGCGGCGTCGGCGGCCCGTCCGGCACACGCATCGCGGCCACGTAGGAGAACTTCTCGTCCTCGTAGGGCAGGGAGCCGCCCTTGACCTGGCGGTGCAGCGCGGAGCGGCTCACCCGGGCGGCGACGTGGCACCAGTCGTTCCCGCCGACCGGGCACGGCCCGTCGTGCGGGCAGGGCGCCAGCACGGTCAGCCCGGCCCCGACCAGCCGCTCGCGGGCCGCGATCACCCGGGCGTAGCCGTCGGGTGTGCCCGGCTCCACCACGACCACCGCCCGTGCCGTACGGGCCGCCTCGGCGATCACCGACTCCCGCTCCGCGGCGGCCAGTTCGCCGAGCAGGTAGCTGACCGTCACCAGGTCGGCGGCCGGCAGGGGGGACCCGGCGCCGAGCCGCAGGCACTGCCAGCGGGCGCCGCGCAGCGCGGGGTGCGAGGCGTGTGCGGTGAGCGCCGCGCCCAGCTCCAGGGCCGGCCGCGCCCGGTCCAGCACGGTGGTGGTGTGCGCCCGGCGCCCGGCGGTGCCCGCGAGGCCGGCGGGCGCGGGAGCAGCCGACGCGGGAGCCGCGGGCTCGGCGGACGCGGGCCAGGCGTCCGCGACCGCCCAGCCGGCCGCACCGGTGCCGCCGCCGACGTCCAGGTGGCTGTCCGGCGCCCAGTCCCCGGCCCGTTCCCGGAAGGCGCGCAGCGCGGCGCGCACCGCCTGGTAGGTCGCGGGCATCCGGTACGCGGCGTAGGCCGTCACGTCGGCCTCGTCCCGCAGCACCGCGGCGTCGGTCGGCGTGCGCCCCCGGTAGTTCGCGATCAGCCGCTCGACCGCGCGCGCCGCCTGTCTGGGGGCGATCCCGTCCAGCCGGTCCCGCAGCGCCTCGCGCAGCTCGTCGTGCAGTGTCGTCTCGGGGGCTTCCACGCCGCCAGCCTATGCGCTGGCCGGGCCTGGTACCGCGGGTGGATCATGGGGGGCATGACCGCGACGGTGGCCGTGCTCTCCGACATCCATGGTGTGCTGCCCGCCCTGGAGGCGGTGCTCGCCGAGCCCGAGGTGCGGGGCGCCGACCGCGTGGTGCTCACCGGCGACCTGGCGGCCGGCCCGCTGCCGGTGGAGACCCTCGACCGGCTCGCGGCACTGGGCGAACGCGCGCTGTGGATCAGCGGCAACGCCGACCGCGAGATGGTCGGCCACCGCCGCGGCACGGGCGGCGCGATCCCCGACCCCGTCGCGCCGTGGGCGGCCGAACGGCTCCGCGACGACCAGGTGGAACGGCTCGCCTCGCTGCCGGCCACCGCCCGGCTGGCCGTCGACGGGCTCGGCACGGTGCTGTTCTGCCACGCCACACCGCGCGACGACGAGGAGGTCGTGCTCGTCGACTCGCGCGCCACACGGTGGGCCGAGGTGCTCCGGGGCCTGGACGACGAGGTGACCACCGTGGTCTGCGGCCACACCCACATGCCGTACGTCCGGCTGGTGTTCGGCCGCCTGGTGGTCAACCCGGGCAGCGTCGGCATGCCCTACGGCCGGCCGGGCGCGCACTGGGCGCTGCTCGGCCCCGGTGACCAGGTCCGGCTGCGCCGCACCGGCTACGACTACGACGCCGCCGTCGCCCGCGTCACCGCCGCCTCCGGCTACCCGGACGCGGCCGGGTGGGCGGAGGCGTACGTGCGCGCCCGGGCCGGCGCCGAGGAGGCGATCGAGGCGTTCGGCCCGCGCGACGGCCGCACCGTGCCGAACTGACGCCGCCCGTGACGCCGCCCGCGCCGGGGCCGGTCAGTGGGCCGGGCCGCGTACCAGGGCCACGACCGGGACGGCGACCGCCGCGACCAGGCCGGCCACCCCGACCACGGCCGCGGTCGCCACCGCCGCCCTGCCGCCGGTCGCCGACCCGGCCGAACAGCCTCCCCCTTCGTGCGTCCGGTTCCGTCCGGACTCCCGCCCGGCGGATCCGGGCGGGAGGGTCATAGGACGGCGCGGCCCTCGCGGCCGGCCGCGACGCACGGCTGCGCCACACCCGCACCGGAGCGTGACCACACCGTGGCCGGGGCCTCGGCGATCACCCCGCGGCCGGCGCGTCCCGGGCCGCCGCGGCGCGGGTCCGACGCGCCCGGCGGGACGAGCGGGGCAGGAACGTCGCAGCGTAGAGGGCGGCGGCCGCGGTCACCACCGTGAAGCTCGGCGGCGCCGCCGGCAGGGCGTACGCGGCGGCCAGCCCGGCCCACATCGCGCCGACCGCCAGCAGTCCGGACAGCGCCAGCGCGCGCAGCGGGGATCGGGTCAGCCGACCGGCGGCCCCGGCGGGGGCGGCCAGCAGGCCGAGCAGCAGCAGCGACCCGACCGCCTGCGACGCCTCCGCCGCGCAGGCGCCGACCAGCACCAGGAAGACCGTGCCCAGCAGGCGCACCGGCAGGCCTCGGGCGGCGGCCACCGCCTCGTCCAGCGACGCGAACAGCAGCGGTCGGGCGAGCGCGAGCAGCACGGCGCAGATGCCGAGCGCGACGGCCGCCGCGTTCCAGGTGGCCCGGGTGGACAGGCCGAAGACCGAGCCGAACAGCACGCTGACGCCGGCGTCGCCGTCGGCGGTGGACCGGGTGGTGGTGTAGAGGGTGAGGAAGAACGCGCCCAGCCCGAGGATCCAGGCGAAGGCGCTGCCGATGACCACGTCGTCCGCCCGGCCCCGGCGGCCGAGGAGGCCGAGCATCAGCGCGCCGGCCACCGGGGCGGCGAACAGCCCGGCCCGCAGGTCCCAGCCGGCCGCCAGCGCGGCGAGCGCGCCGGTGAACGCGGTGTGGCCGAGCGCGTCGCCGGTGAACACCTGGGCGCGCAGCACCAGGAAGTAGCCGGTGAGCCCGGCCGCCGCGGCGATCGCGGTGCCGGCCAGCACGGCGTGCAGGAAGAACGGGTGGCAGAGCGCGGCGATCACGCGGCGGCCTCCCCCGCGCTGGGCGCGGCCGGCCGGCGGCGCCCAGGGCGGGAGCCGCGCGCGTCGCGCAGGGCCCGGCCGGCGCGGGCGAGCAGGTAGCCGACGAAGGCGAACGTGGTGACGAAGAAGCCGACCGGGTACGGCCGGTAGAAGGCGGCGGCCAACCCGGCCCAGGTGGCGGCCAGGCCGATCAGCGCGGCCAGCGGGATGCTGAACACCGCTCGGGCGCTGATCAGTTGGGCGGCGGCCGGCGGCATCACCAGCAGTGCGAAGACCAGCAGCGAGCCGGTGATCTGGCTGGCCTCGGCGGTCGCGGCACCGAGCAGCACCAGGAAGACAGTCGCCAACGCACGCACCGGCAGGCCGCGCGCGGCGGCCACCGACGGGTCGACCGACGCGAACAGCAGGGGCCGGCCGACCGCCGCCAGAACGCCGAGCACGACGGCGGCCACCACCGTGAGCAGCAGTACCCGCCCCGCGCCGATCCCCAGGAAGCTGCCGAACAGCAACGCGTCCACCCCGCCGAGGAACCCCCGGTAGAGGGCGACGAACAAGAAGCCGCAGCCCAGCAGGAACGCCTGCACCGTTCCGGTGAGCGCGCTCTCCTCGCCGCCGCCCTGTCCGGCCCCCGGCAGCAGCGCGATCACCACGGCGGCGGCTACGCAGAAGGCGAAGTAGCCGAAGCCGACGGCCACGCCGGCCAGCACGGCGCCGGACGCGCCGGGGAAGCCGACGACGGCCAGGGTGTGCGCGGCGAACGTCTGCCGGCGCAGCACCACGAACCAGCCCACCGCGGCGGCCAGGACGGCGACGACCGCGCCGGCCCGGAAGGCGTTGACCATGAAGGGGAAGGACCACATGACCCGCACGTCGGTGAGCGGGTTCCACGACCAGGGCGGCCCGGCGGCGGGACCGGCCAGGACGGCGGCCGCCGCGTCAGCCGGCGGCACGGACGGCTCCTCCCGGCGCGGCCGGGTGGTGGCCGTGGCCGGCCGCCGCCTGCGGGCCGCCCACCACCACGAGGCGGCCGTCCCGGGTGCGCAGCACCTCCACCGGGGTGCCGTACAGGCGGGTCAGCGTCTCGGAGGTGATCACCTGCTCGGGGGTGCCGGTGGCGGCACCGCCCTCGGCGAGGTAGACGACCCGGTCGAGGTGGCCGAGGATCGGGTTGACGTCGTGGGCGACCATGACGACCGCGACGCGCTCCCGCCGGCAGACCCGGCCGATCAGGCCGGCGACCGCCGCCTGGTTGGGCAGGTCGAGGCTGTCGAGCGGTTCGTCGAGCAGCAGGATCTCCGGCCGGCGGCACAACGCCTGGGCGATGAGCAGCCGTTGCTGCTCGCCGCCCGAGCACTGGCCGATCGGACGGTCGGCGTACCCGGTGGCGCCGACGAGTTCGATGACCTCCGCGATCCGGGCCGCCTCGGCCTCCCGCCGTGCCCGCAGCGGGCCGATCGGCGGCAGCGGCACGCCCCAGCGGTCGCCGTCCATGCCGAGCCGGACGACGTCCCGGCCGCGCACCCGCAGCGCCGGGTCGAAGCTGCGGCGCTGCGGCAGGTAGCCGACCCGGCGACCGGTCGTGCCGGGCGGTCGGCCGAGCACCTCGATCCGCCCGGAGGCCACCGGCAGCAGGCCGAGCACCACTTTGAGCAGGGTGGACTTGCCGACCCCGTTGGGCCCCAGCACGGCGGTGAACTCGGCCGGTGCGAGGGTGAGTCCCACGTGTGACCACAGGGTCCGGCCGGCGACGCGGACGCTCACGTCGGACAGCCTCAGCACCGGCGACGGCCGCTCACCGCCCATCGCCTGCCCGGGCCCGGGAACGGGAGCCGGAACGCGGGCCGGCTGCGGGACGGCGGGGTGCGGAGTGGCCTGCTGCGGGACGGCGGGGTGCCGGGTGGCGGGGTGCCGGGTGGTGTCGGTCATCGGGGTCGTCTCCGTCCTGCGCGGGTCGTCGGGGCCGGGCTCGGCGCCGCGCTCCGGGCCGGGGCCGGGCTCGGGGGTCACGACCGGCTGCCGTTCCGGGTGGTGGCGGCGGCCAGCGCCCGTTCGATGGCCTGGAGTTGGCGGACCTGCCACTGCTGGAAGGTCGCGCCGGCCGGGGTGAGGGTCTCGGTGACGGTGGCCACCGGGATGCCGGCCGCCTTCGCCTCCTTGACCTGCTGCTGGATGTCGGGCGTGGAGTTCTGGCTGTTGTAGAGGTAGACCCGGATCCGCCGGGTGGATATCTGCCGGTCCACGGTCGCCTTGTCCCGTGCCGTCGGGTCGGAGCCCTCGCTGATCGCGTCGAGGAACGAACCGGGGGTGAGCATCCGCAGGCCGAGCCCCTGCGCGAGCGGGCTGACCACCGACTCCGAGCCACCGACCGGCGTTCCGGCGTACCGGGCCCTGATCTCGGCGATGAGGCGGTGGTACGGGCCGAGGGCGGTGTGCTCGAAGGCCTTCTCGCGGGCGGTGAAGTAGCCGGCGTCGGCCGGGTCGATCCGCCGGTAGTCGGCGCTGACGCGCTCGACGACCCGGGTCACGTCGGTCGGCGAGTACCAGCGGTGCGGGTTGCCGCCGGGGTGCACACCGACCAGGTCGCCGACGTCGAGCGTGGTGCGCCGGGCCCCCGGGTCGGCGGAGAGCAGTTTGTCCGCCCAGCCGTCGTAGCCGATCCCGTTGACGATGACGTAGCGGGCGGACGAGACGCTGCGGGCGTCGGCGGCGGTGGGCTCGTAGTCGTGCGGGTCGGCGGCCGGGTTGGTGATGAGGCTGGTCACCGTGGTGTGGCTGCCGCCGAGTTGGGCGGCGATGCTGCCCCAGAAGTTCTCCGCGGCGACCACGCGGATCCGCCGGCCGCCCCCGGCGCCGCTGGTCCGGGCGGTGGTCGCGCACCCGGCGGCGGTGAGCGCGAGGGCGGTGGCCGCGCACAGTGCCCGCACGGTCCGCCGGGTGCGGGGGCGGCACGGGGCGGGCGGTGTGGCACGGGCGTCGGCGGGGCTGAGGGCGGGACCGGCCACCGACCGGCGGTGGAACCGGTCGGTGCCCGGGACGACGTACCGGGCGGCGGAAGGGGAAGCCGAGCGGGAGGCGGACGACGGGCGGGGGGTGTCCATGGCGTGCTGCTCCTGAGGGTTGGTGGCCTCAGGTTATTTGAAAACGATTTTCAACACCAGTCGCTGTACTTCCCGAGATGAAAATCATTACTACATCTTGACTCACCCCACGTTCCCGAGCACCGGCCGTGCCGCCCCGCGGCCCGCGCACCCGTCCCGGCCCGTCCACCGCCTCCGCCGGTCCGGATCACGGCCGATCGCGGGCGGCGCGACGTCCGGTGCGAGCGCGCACGCGGCGGTGGCCATCCGCCCGGTCTCCGGGATTCCGCCCGGGGCGGCGCGACCCGGGTGGCGCCTGGCTCCGGAGCGCACGGCGCGCACGCCCGCGCGTCGTGTGTGCGGGAGCGGGCGGTGCCGAGCCGGCCGCGGACGTCACGGTGGCACCGCCCTCAGTGGCACGCGACCGCCGCGGAAGCGGGGTGCCGCCGCGCTCGGGGGCGGATCAGGTCGACTCGCCGCCGCGCTCGGCCTCCAGGCGCAGGATGGCGCGCTGCCACATGGCGACGGTGTCCTCGTGACTGGCCCCGGCGTCAGCCGCCCACCCCTCCAGCCCCTCGGCGGCGCGCACCGCGAGGCGGCCCACCAGGCGGCGCAGTTGGGCCGCGTCGAGCGGGCGGATGAGGGTCACCAGGCCGTCCACGTCCTCACGCAACGCGCAGGCGATCGCCGCGTCCGCGGTGCGGTCGAGGTCGGTTCCGTGCATTCCGTGCATGGAGTGAAGGTTGCCCGCCGAGGGCGCCGTCCAAGCGCTCGGCACGGCGTGCCGCGCCCGCGGTGCGCCGTCCGGAGCAGCCCGGTCCGAGAGGTCCCGACTGGGCGGCGACAGCGGGGGCCGGAACGGCGGAAAGGCGCCGGCCGAGGGGCCGGCGCCTTTCACGCGAGAGCCGTGCGGGACGGCCGGTCGGGTGGCGGAACGCCGTCGGGCCACTGGCTCCGACGACCCTCCGTCACCCCACGACGTACCGCGGTCAGGCCGGAACGATGTTCTCGGCCTGCGGGCCCTTCTGGCCCTGCGTGACGTCGAAGGTGACCTTCTGGCCCTCGTGCAGCTCCCGGAAACCGGAGGCGGAGATGTTCGAGTAGTGGGCGAAGACGTCGGCGCCGCCGCCGTCCTGCTCGATGAAGCCGAAGCCCTTTTCCGCGTTGAACCACTTCACGGTGCCTGTGGCCATGATGTCGGATTCTCCTTCAGAGCGAGGCCAGCACTTTACCGGCCTCATGCCGCGTGGCCCCTCCAGAGAGAACCGGAAAACAAAAACGCACCTCAACGTCACATTCCGTCAGGTGCGCACAGAGTTCATGGGTACCAAAATCGCAACGCGACCAACCTAACACACCTCCGACCGAAACGCCCCGACGTCGTCGGACGGTCTCCGGACCCGGACCCGGACCCGGCGCCGGACCGGGGGCAGGACCTCGTCGTACGTGGGACGTTCCGGAGCGCCGTCGCCTGCGGTCGGCCCGGCGGTTCCGCCGGTGCCCGTACGTCCGCGCGTTCAGGAGTCGTGCCGTCGCCCGGCCCGGCTCGGTCCGCCCTTCCCCCGGGCGCGCGGCGACGGGCGCGGCGGCACCGCCGTGCCACGGGCCGGGGCCCGCCGGGCACCGGACGCACCCCCGGTCCGCCGGCCACCGGTACCGGAACGCTCCTTCGGGTGCCAGCCGGTCGCGTCGGGCCCGCCGGGGGAACCGTCCGTGCGCCCCACGGCGTCCGCGCTCTCCTCATCCCCGTCCGCCGCCTCGTCCGCCGCGTCCTGCGCACCATCCTCCTCGGGCACGCGGTCGGGGGCCGGCGCGACGTCCCCGCCGGCCTCGTCCCGGTCCCCGGCGCCCGCCCTGGCGGAGTCCGGCACCGCCTCGCCCGCGTCGCGCGTGGCCTCGACGGCGGCGTCTCCGGCCTCGCCGACAGCCGGCCCGAGGGCGCCGGCCGGCCGGCTGGCCCGGCCGGCCACGTCCTGGACCGTCGAGCCGACGGACGAGGAGATGTTCTCGATGATCTGCGGGTTGTGGTCGATGGTGGACAGGACGCGGGCGATGATCGTCGCGACGTTGTGCAGTCGCGCCTTGAGCAGCGCCTTGGCGTCCACGCCCTCGACGTCGAGCCTGACGCCCCTGAGCGCCACGTCCACGCCGACGTTGAGCCTGAGCAGGTCCAGTACCTCCGCCTGGAGGTTGACCCGGGCCCGCAGGTCCTCGACCTCGAGGTCGATCGTGTCCACGTGCAGGGCCGGCACGTCCAGCAGGACGTCCGGTTCCTCACCGGGCCCGGCGGCCCCGCCCCGCTCCGGCTCGGCCTGCTCGCCGTCGTGCGGAGTCGGGAGCGCCGGCCGGCGTTCGGGCCGCCGGCCCGCGGTCTCCGCTTCGTCATCCATGGGATCCCTCAGCGGTCGGTTCACGTTGTCTTCGCATGTCGTGGGTCGTCCGTCATCCGTACGACCCACGGTAGGCCCGGCGACCGGCCCGTCGCGACCGCCCGCGACGGGCCCCGCGGCGGCCGGCCGTCGAGGGCGCCCGCGTCAACGCGGGTGCCGACGGGGCAGCCGGACGGAACGGTTCACTCCCCGTCACCGTCGCCGGTGTCGGCGTCACCGTCGTGGCCGTCCTCCTCAGCCTCGCGCCGCGTCGCCTCCTCGTGGGTCATGGTCACCTCGCCGTCGCGGATCTCACCGCGCCACCCCTCGGGTTCGCCCCCGGCGAAGGTCACGTGACCCTGGAAGTTCTTGAAGTCCAGCCGCATGCGCCTGCCCTGGGCGCGCCAGAGGTTCCCGGTCTTCTCCAGGAACCCCGACGGCTGGTACTGCACCACCAGCAGGACCCTGGTGAGCGTGGGGGCCAGTTCGTGGAAACTCACGGCGCCCTGAGTGCTGCCCTCGCCCCCCTCGGTGCGCCACACGATGCGGTCGTCGGGGATCTGCTCCAGCACGGTCGCCTTCCACTGCCGCGTCGTGGGACCGACCTTCACCGACCACTGGCTGGTGACCTCGTCCTCCTTCGACACCTCCCGCACGCCCTTAGTGAAGGCGCTGAACTCGTCGTACTGCGTCCAGTGGTCGTAGGCGGTGCGCACCGGCACGCCGATGTCGAGGACTTCGGTGACGTAGGTGGCCTTCGCGACGTCCTCGGCCTGCTCGCCGTCCCCGCCCCCGTCGCCACCGGAGGGGGAGCCCCCGTGCAGCCGGCTGAGCACGGACTGCTTGGCGTCCTCGGAGCTCACCGGGGGTTCGCCCTTGAGGACGCGGGCGCCCATCTTCGGCAACGCCCCGTCCTGCTCTGCGGACTCGGCGACTTGCCCGACCACCTGCGAGAGCCTGCCGCGCGCCTTGGAGGCCAGTTGGTCCGCCTGGCCGCGCAGGAACGCCTGGAGGGCGTCCTTCAGCCGGTCGGAGGCGGAGGCCCCCTGTGCCTGCTGCGTCGTGGTCATCGTCATCACCTCTTGCCGTCGGATCGAGCGGCCGAACGCCGCGCGGCCGTCTTCTTCCTCTCCGGCGCGGGCCGTTCACCACCGGTCCTCCGCTCCGGAGCGGCCTCCCTCGGCGGCGCGGCCCTCCGCTTCACCCGGTCCGCCTTCTCCGCCTGGCCGGACATCCGGTCGGCCGGCTCGTCCCGCGCGGTCCGCCGGCCGTCACCGGCCGACCGGGTCGGGCGGCGTCCGCTCGGCGGCTTCCGCCCCGCCCCGGTGCCCCCGTCGTCCTCGGCGCCTTCCACACCTTCGGTTCCCCGGGCGTCGTCGGCGTCCTCCGCTCCGGCGCCCTCCGCTCCGGCGCCCTCGGCCTCCCGGCCATCGGCGTCCTCGGCGTCCTCGGATTGCGGCCCGCCGTCCGCCGTGCCCGGGGTGTGCTCGCGCAGGAGGTCGACGAACGCGTCGAAGCGCCGATCCACCACCGTGGCGAGCGCCGACCGTCCCGCCTCGACGACCTGTCCCCCGGCCCGGCCGCCCAGCGAGGTGCGCCGGTCACGGTCCGCCTCTTCCGGCCCGTCCTCCCCGCCGCCACGACGCGGCCCGAGGCGGCGGCCCATCACCACCGTCGCCACGGTCAGGGCGACCCGGCCCTTCTTGGTCCGGCCGAGCACGTAACCGCCCGCCACGCCCGCCGCGAGCGCCGCTTTCATCTGCTGGTCCATCGCGCATCGCCTTCCTCGCGCCCCCGGACGCCGCCAGGCGTCGACCGGACGACATCGGGGGCCGATCGGTCAAGGGACGAACACGTTCGGTGGTCAGGCCACCGCGTTCCCCTTTCCCAGTCTCGCGCCCTGGCCGAAAGGCGCATCCCGGCACCGCGTCGCCACCGGCCCGGGCGGGATGCCGACCCGGCGGCGCGGCGCGGCCGGCACCGCTGAGCCGGTGCACCGGGCCGGCCGCGCCGGAGGACCACCGAAGGTGCTCCGCCGCGCGGAGCGGGTTCGCGGGGTAGGAGCGGCCGGTGCGCCGTACCCGCCGGGCCGGTCGGGTCAGGCGGCCGGGGCCGGCGAAGGACGGGCGGGATGACGGGCGCGGCGGGACACCTCGCCGCCGTCTCGGCGCGTCCTGCCGGCGGCCGGGGCGGTGGGGCTTGACGGGTGGCTGCGCTCCCGCCCGGCCAGCCGGGGCAGCGGGGTGCGCCGCCCCGGCCGGTCGCCGTCGGCGTGATCAGTGGGTGGAGGCCGGGCAGGCCAGAATGGGGGCGGCGGCGCCGGAGCCGTGGGCGGTGAGGGAGGAGAGCGGTGTGCCCGCCAGGCCCAGGACGGCCTGGGTGGTGGCGCGGACGCCTTTCTCGGGGTCGTAGCCGGAGGCGTCGTAGGCGATCGCGCCCCGGACGGAGGCGTCGGTGTCGCAGCCCTGCTGGAGCGTGACCAGGCCGGCCCAGCCGCGGAGGCCGGAGCTGAGGCGGCCGGTCGACAGCAAGGCCTCGGTGGCCAGGCCGGTGGTGTCGGCGTTGGACGTGCTGGCTCCGGCCGCGGCGAATCCTCCGTCGGCGTTCTGGTGGGCGGTCAGCCACGTGAGGCCGGCCGCGGCGGTGGAGGTGCGGCCGGCAGCGGCGAGGGCCTGGACGGCGAGGGCGGTCGAGTCGGGGTCGTCGGTGCAGGTCGGCTCGCCGAAGTCGAGCGGGAATCCGCCGTCGGCGCACTGGGAGGAGGCCAGGAAGTCGACGGCGGAGGCCGGGACGCCGCCGGGGCTCCGCTTGAGGGCGATGACGGCCAGGGACTGACCGAAGGAGTTGCTGTAGTCGCCGTACTGGGAGCGGTCGGAGAAACGGCCGCTGGGGGTCAGGAGCGAACGGAGCCGGGCGGTCAGGTCGACGCCGCCGAAGGACGCGGGGTTCTGGCCGCGCACCTCGACCGCGAGGAGCAGCTTGGCGGTGGCGCCCGCGTAGGACTCGGTGGTGCCGTCGCCGAGGTAACCGTCGAGGATCGCGGGCTCGGCGAGCCAGGCGGTCGCACGGGCGGCGGCCTGGTCCGAGCTGTGGGACGCGGCGAAGGCCAGGACGGCGTCGATGGTCAGCCCCTGGTCCGGGTAGGCGGCGCCGTCGTAGTCGTCCTCGAAGTGGTCGCCGTCGACCAGTTGGCGGGCGAGCCAGCCGGCCGCGGCGGCGTCCGGTCTGACGGTCGCGGACGACGACGCGGCGGCCGGGGGCCGCGCGGCCTGTGCGGCGCCCGCGCTGGGGAGCACCACGCCGAGGGCGAGGGCGGACGTCGCGAGCAGACCGAGGGAACGGCGGAGCACGGGCATGGGTGCCTTTCCGAGCCCGGGGCACGGAGAAGCGAAGGGCTCCGGCGGGACGCCGCGGCCCATCGACTCCGCCCCGCAGACCACGACAGGAGGAGGGAACACGCCTCCGCCGCCGAGTACTCGGGCTCGCCGCCGGCACACCGCCGGCGGCCTACCGTTGCGGGTCAGCGCCGGATTCGGACCGGACTTCCCTCAGCGGCGGAGTCACCGTATGACGGCTCATCATGGCGATGCCGCGAAGGGCGGGTCAAGGGCCGGTCCGCACCGCGACGCACGGCGGCCCCGTGGTGCCGCGCCGGCCCGGGCCGCGTCCGCCGGTGCGCCCTCGGCTGCCGGCTCCGGCCCGCACACCGGCCCGTGCGCGCCGAGGACGCGCCCCCCTGAGCCGTCGCCCGTCACGCCGCACCGGATCATTCCGGCAGAGAACCTGTCGCGAGTTCATAAGAACGGGGAAATGCCGAGCCCCGGCCGTCCGGTGGTCGGCTGGGGCTCGGCTGGACGCGTTCCCGGCCTTCTCTTCGACCGGGAACGCTGATATGACGCTACGTCAGATTGTCGGGGTGTCGTCCACGACCGGCTTGTGGAGTTCGACGACCGGCTTCCATCCCGGGGAGAACTCGATGAAGTCCGCACGGTTGGGGTAGGTGTCCATCGCGCGACGATCACGCTTGGGATTGTCGGTCCCCTTGCGTCCCCGAGGAACCTGTTCCTCGAAAATGTCGACCTTCACGTCCGGGACTTCCTGGAGGCCCTGGCGCCAGATCTGCACGATATCCGCGCCGAACGCCTGCCGGGCCGCCGCGTAGAGGGCCGTGAGAGCCCCCTTGTCACCGCCGGGAACGAAGAGCGCCAGGTCCAGCACCACCCCGGCGGACTGGAGGACCTCGATGGTCTCGGAGCCTTCTTCGTCGGCGAGGTAGACCCCGCATTCGTTCTCGTCGTCAGGGAGGCAGCAGACTTCTTCCTGGAAGACCGTCCTCGCACTGACCGATCCGCCCTCGAATGCCTCACCGGGCTTTGTCAGAAATGCGGGGACGTAGCAGTTGCCGAGCCTGAGTTCCGCCGTGTCGGCGGATACGAAGATCCTGTCCTTCACCCCGAGCTTCGCCACTTCTTCCAGCGAGAGGCGGCGAGCCGCGATCTTCTCCGTGTTCACCATTTCCCTTTCAGGTTGCGCTGTCCCTCTGAGCCGGGACACTACCACGAAAAGCCCCGGCCACGCGGCCAGGGATTTACGGGAAGCTATTGACGTCCAACGCCTTGCACGGAGGGATGCCGATCGGAGATCGCCACGGTGGTGCCCGAACTCGGAGGAGAAGCGTCACGCGTATTCCCGCGCCGTCGGTTCGGGCCGGGGAGCGAGCATCAGACGCCGGTAGCACGCGAGTTCACGGCATTCGTGCCGACGCTCACCATTCTCGGCCATAACCCGATTTTAACGACAGATCGAACATGTCGGGCGATGAATTCGTTGGCGCGATCCGTCGGGAATTCCGCCGGCCGTCGCGCGAACCGGCCGCACGGGATGGTCAGCTGCGGTCGGACACCGGTGTACTGCACACCGGTGTCCGGAAAACGGCCCTCCCCATGAGCGAGGGTCACCGCCGGCGCATCGCCGCGCCAGCGCCATCGACGGGAATCGGCCTTGACGACGAACCCGTGGCACAGGCAACCGCGGATCGGAAACGGCGCCTTTTCGGACGTGTTTCCGGCCGGCGCCCTCGGCGCTCCCGCGCGGGACCGCTCGCGCGGGGGCGGCGGTTCCCGCGACGGCCCGGTACGGCGGGGATCTCGGCCCGCCGTGCGGCGGGAGAACTCGGCGCGTTCCGGAAAGGAAGGCGAGCTACGTGCTAGATCCCGCCCGTCACTCGCGTCCGACGCCGCCCACGACCCCCAGGAGAGCACACCGGCACCTTTTCCATGGCACTTTCACAGGCACGGCCAAAAAGATCAGGCGCGCGGAGGGAGGGCTGTACGCTGCCTTCGGGTCGACGAATCGAACCGGGCGACCGGGTGCCTGTGTGTCTCCGCACGGTCGACGCAGTGGGACCGGGATCTCGCCCTTGGGGGAATCCAGATGCACGAACGTCGTTTCAGTGTCCCAGACCGGCTTCAGCTTTTCAGATCGCTCAGCTCCCCGCTCACGTTCAACAATTCATGGCATTCGGACGCCGTGCGTCCCGACGCGGGTGTGCCCGGCTTCTCGCAGGTCACGCTCGCCGTCACCGTCTGGTCGGCTGGCACGTCGATCGGAGTCACCCAGTGGTAGTCCTGGTTGCGGAAGGTCTCCAGGGCGATCGTGGTGATCGTCTGTTGACCGAACTTGATGGTCAACAGGCCCTGGTCGCCTTGGAAGTTGGCGACAACGATGTCCGTGATGCCGAACACCTTCCCGCTCGGCACGCGGTAGCTGCCGACCTTGGACGCGCCGCCCGCGGTCTGGACGTCGATCGTGGCGGAACTCTGCACGGCGGTACCGGGCACCGGGCGGCCGGTCGTTCCGCCGCTCCCCCCGGAGCCCGCGCCCTGGCCGCCGGAGCCCTGCCCGCCGGACGCGCCGGTGCCGGCGGCACCCGTCGGCTCCAGTCGGGCGACCTTCTTGCCCACCTCCTTCGCGGCGGCCTGCCGGGCGGAACTCCGCACGGCGGGTCGCACCAGCGCGAACCACAGGATCAGCAGGGCGATGATCGCGGCCAGGACGGCGAGCAGCCACTTCGGGAAGACGGAGAGCTGGACGAACTCACCGTTCGACGTCACCGGTGGATCCGGGTCGTGGCGTTCCCGCTGGGCGGGGTCGGGGGCGGCGGCCTGGCTCACCTGGACCTCGAAGGTCCAGGTGGCCGGCTTGCCGAACCAGATCAGCCTGCGGGTGCGGGCTCGCAGCCGGACCTCGCCGGTCTCGCCCGGTTCGAGGTGCACGGTGGCCGGCCTGAACGCGAACCGCAGGTCCTCGCCGGCCTGTCCGGCGGCGAACGCCACGTCCGCGTCGGTGTTTCCGAGGTTCCGCACCGACGTGCGGTAACGGGCCCGCAGCCACCCGCGGCGGCGCCGGGGGGCGAGGTCCGCGCGCAGTTCGTGGAACGCGGTGACGGTGACCGTCGTCTCGGGAACGGCCACCAGCTCCGGCCGTTCGGCGGGCAGCACCTTCACGCCGAGCGGGAACTCACCGGTGCGCACGTCGGGCGAGCGCGGCGGCGCCAGCCGGATCGAGACAGTCTCGGAGGTGCCCGGGTACAGCGAGACCCGTGCGGGCTGGACGGTCGTCCACGCCGCGCACTCGCCGACCACCTCCAGCGCGTACGCCTCCACGATGTCGGTCTCGTTGCGGATGGTCAGCGTCGTCGTCGCCTCGCCGCCCGGCGACACGGTCAGGGCGGGAAGGCCGAGTTCGGCAGATGTGCTCACGCCGTGACGGTAGGCCCGCCGGACGCCGCGGCGAGACGGGCGCGAGGGCACGTCCCGGGCACGGCCCGTGCCCGTGTGAACCATCGCCGGCTGCCCGCCGGCCGGTCCGCCGGAGCGCGGCCCCCGTTCCGGCGGCCGTCGCACCCGGGCCACCACCACAGCGCACCCCCACGCCGTCACGGACGCGGAACGGACCAACGGATGACGTCGATCGAGACCGGGACGACCCACCGCGAGAAGACCGGCAACGAGCTGCCGGAACGTCAGTCGGCGCCGTCCGCCCAGCGCCCACGGCTCCGCTCCCCCGGACCGTCCGAACGGGTCGGCGGCCGCGTACCGCCCACCCGCGTCCCGGCAGCTGTGTACGCGGAGGACCTCATCCTCCACGCAGGCGTCGTGCAGCAGTTGCGGCAACGACCGGAGGTGGAGCTGCTCGGCGACGACGAACTCGACCGGGCCGCCGTCTCGCTGCTGGTGGTGGACCGGCTGAGCGACACGGTGGTCGAGCGGCTGCGCGGACTGCGGCACAGCACCTCCGCACGCACCGGCCTGGTCATCGGGCACTTGGAGGCGGGCGGTCTGCAGACCATGATCGAGTGTGGGGTCGCGGCGGTGCTGCGCCGCGCCGAGGCCGACCAGGACCGGCTGGTGCACCTGATCACCGCCCTCGCCAACGGGGAGGGCGTGATGCCCGGCGACCTCCTGGGCAAACTCCTCGACCACGTGGGAAGCCTGCAGCGCACCATGCTCGAACCGCGCGGCCTCACCCTGTCGACCCTGACGGCCCGCGAGGCGGAGATGCTGCGGCTGGTCGCCGACGGCTTCGACACCGGTGAGATCGCGGCGCGCACCTCCTACTCGGAGCGGACGGTCAAGAACGTGCTGCACGAGATCGCCACCCGGCTGGGTCTGCGCAACCGGGCGCACGCGGTGGGCTACGCCATGCGCCACGGCCTGATCTGACCGGGACCGTGCCGGTCCACCGGAGAAGGGAACGGTCGGCACGAGGGCGGCACGGTGACGGCCGGCTGCCCTTGCGGGCACCGGCCGTTACCCCCGACTCGGGTACCCCGGACCTGTGCCCGGCGCCCGGCGCCGCCGCAGACTCTGCGAGGCACCACCCTTTCTCGGTCTGTGAGGTTGAGCGTGATCGGCGCCACCCAGTTCACCCGGTTCGCGCGGTTCAGCCGACGGCCGGCGCGACTCGGCGCCTGCGTCGCGCTCCTGCTGTCCTCGTCGGCGGCGGCGGTGGCGTTCGGCGCCGCGCACCCCGACGGGGCCGCGGCCGCCTCGGGCACGTCCCGTACGCCCCGCGCCTCCAGCGCCTCGGGCACCTCCGGCACGGGGCGCATCGCGTTCGCCGGCACCGGCCACCGGAGCCTGGCCCGGGTCACCGGTGCCGCCTCGACCGCACCGCTGTTCGGCGCCGGGCCGCAGCACTTCGACACCGACCCGTCCGCCCGAGGCGGGCGGCTGGTCTTCACCAGCCTGCGGGACAGCACCGAACCGCAGGTGTACCTGCGCGACCGGGACGGCGGCGTGCACCGGCTCACCACCGGCATGGACGCGGCCGACCCGGTCCTCACGCCCGACGGGAAGACCGTCGTGTTCGACGCGGCCGAGCCCGGCGGCGCGGACGGTGGGACACAGCGCGACCTGTGGCTGGTCGGCACCGACGGGACGGGGCTGCGCCGGCTGACCGACACCGCGGCCGACGAGACGTCACCGACCGTCTCACCGGACGGGCTCTGGGTGGCGTACGCGTGCGACGGCGACCCGCCGCACTCCCAGATCTTCAGGATTCCGCTGGTCGGCGGCCCTTCCGTCCGGATCACCGACGTGCCGAGCGGGAACGCGGTCGACCCCGCCTGGAACCCGGTCGACGACGCCACCCACGACAAGCAGCTCGTCTACACCTGGGACGAGGGCGGCGGCACCGGCCCCCGCCTGAGGATCACCACGCCCACCGGCACCGACGACCGCTCCTTCTTCGCCTCCACCGGCTCGGGTTGGCGCACCGGCTCCGCCTCCTGGCTGCCGGACGGCAGCGGTGTGCTGTTCGTCAGTCCGGACCGGGTCGACGGCGCCGCCACCGCGTACCAGAACCTCTACCGAGCGCCGACCTGCTCGTGCACCGCGCCGCAGTCGCTGCTGAGCGAGAACGTCGCGATCGCCACGCCGACCTGGCTGGGCGACCAGGCCACCGGGGGCCCCGTCGTGGACGTGAACAACGCCGGCCCACCGAACGTGGCCGACCTTGAGGACGTACGCCGCGACGGGGTGGACCCGCGCGACCTGGGTGTGAGCGTCCTCACCGAGGACCCGGCCGCCGACACCAACACCGACCCGTCGAAGGACCCGCTGTTCGACCCCGCCCCCGGGTACGACCCGTGGACCGAGCGGCAGAGCTACACCCCCGACGGGCGGCATATCGTGGTGACCCGGTTCGAGGACTCCGCCGCCGGCCGGGTGGAGCGCATCTGGCTGGTCGACGACGACGGTTCCGATCCGCGCCGGCTGCACCTGGACGGCCGCGCACCGCGGGACTGGGACACCGACCCGGCCATCTCGCCGAACGGCAGGCTGATCGCCTTCACCCGGACCTCACCGGGTGGCGTGGGCGCCGCGTCGGGCCCCGGCCGGGTGGTGATCGCCGACGTGGCGACCGGTGCCGTGGTCGGCACCGTCGAGCCGCCCGCCGGCCAGGCGGGGGCCTCCGACGCCCAGCCGGCCTGGTCCTCGGACGGCAGGCTGATCGCCTTCACCAGGACCGAGACCATCGACGGCCAGGGCGGCGACAAGCACGTGTGGATCGTGCACGCCGACGCGTTGACCCGGCAGACCGACCTCAGCAGCCGGGTGTGCCCCGGTGACTGCGCCGTCATCGACGACAGCCCGGCGTTCTCCCCGGACGGCGCGACCGTCGCGTTCAACCGGAAGGACGGAGACGGCCGGGTCACCGAACGGGACGGCGTCCTCGTCACCCCGGTGAGCGGCACCGGGTGCGAGGTGGTGCTGCCGACCGGGCTCACCGGCGACCGGGACGCCTGTGGGCAGCGGTTGCCGGACACCTCCCTGACCGGCCCGTTCCAACCGCGGGACGTCGCCTGGACGGCGGACGCCTCGCACCTGATCCTGACCTCCCGTCGGGCGCTGCCACCCGACTCTCCCGAGGAACTCGAACGCTACGACATCGCCACCGGCGAGCTCACCCCCATCGACGGCCGGCTGCCCGGCCGGCAGAAGGAACCCGCCGTCCAGGCGTCGGTCGACCTGGCGCTGAGCGCGCCCGCCGCCGTGCCCACCGTGCACACCGGTTCCAGCACGACGATCGGCGTCACCGTCACCAACCACGGTCCGGCACCCTCGCCGGACACCACGTTCACCGTGTCCGCACCGGCCGGCGCCCGGCTCACCGCGCTGCGGACCCCGACCGGCACCTGCCACGCGGCGTCCCTCCAGTGCGGCCTCGGCACCCTCGCCCCCGGCGCGAGCGTCCGGCTGACCGCGACGGTCACCGGCACCGTCGTGGGGCGGCAGCCGTTCGGCTGGTCGGTGGACGGCGCCGTCGTCGACCCGGACCCCGGCGACAACGCGGGCCGGACGGTGGTACCGGTCGACGCCGCCCCGCCGTCCGGCCTGTCGCCGCCCGCCCTGCGGTCCGGCCCCGGGGTGGCCGTCTCGGCCCAGCCCGACCCGGGATACGTCGGCGGCCGGGTGACCGTCACCTACACCGTGCGCAACGGGCCCACCTCGCTCGCCACCGGGCTGCGGCTCTCCCTCGGACTGCCCGCCGCGGTGCCCACCGGCACGATGCCGGCGGGCTGCACGGCCGGCGTGTGCCTGGTGGGCGACCTGGACCCCGGCGGCTCCACCGTCCTGCGGGTGGTGCTGGCGCCGAAGACGGCGCTGAGCACCACGGTCACCGCACGGCTCACGACCTCCGGTACCGACGCCGCCCCGGGCGCCCGCGTGGCCCGCACCCCGCTGCGCGTCCTCCAGCCGCGCATCACCGCGGTACCGCCGATCGGCAAGCCCGGGTTCGTCACGTCCGTCCGCGGCGAGGACTTCCCGCCCGGCGCGCCGGTGCGGTTCGTGTGGACCCCCGGCATCACGGCCGCCGCCGCGCCGACCGTCCCGGCCGCCGACGGGACGTTCGCCGGGCAGCTGCTGATCCTGCCCAAGGACCGGACCGGACCGCGGACCATCACCGCGAGCGGTCCCGGCTTCAGCCCGGTCACCACGCCCTTCCTCGTGGTGAGCGGCGGCATCGGACCGCCCGACGAGGTGGAGCGCCGGTGATCCACGAGGTGGACGAGGCGCTGCGGCTGCTGCTCACCGAGAGCGGGCTGCGGGACGGCGGGGTCGAGCTGGTCTTCGACCCGCCCACCCGCGACTGGGCGGCCCGGCGCAACGCCCCCACGGTCAACGTCTTCCTCTACGGCATCCGCGAGGACCCGGGCTTCCGCCAGATCGGCGCCTTCCCGGAGTACGACCGGGAGGGGGTGACCACCGCGCTGCGTCCCGTGCCCCGCTGGTTCGACCTCGCCTACCTGGTGACGGCCTGGACCAACCGGCCGCAGGACGAGCACCGGCTGCTGTCGGAGGTGATGCGCCGCCTGATCGGCATCGAGGCGTTGCCCCCGCACCTGCTCACCGGCACGCTCGCGGAACTCGGCCTCACCGTGCGGATCGACGTCTCCGGAACGCGCGGGGACATGCCGTCGTCCGCCGACGTGTGGTCCGGGCTCGGCGGCGACCTGAAACCGGCGCTCGACCTGAGGGTGCTCGCCCCGCTGACCGCCGCGGCCGTTCCGGCGCCGCCCCCGGTCACCGAGGGGGCGCGGGTGCGGCTCTCCGACGTCGCGGCGGCGCCGCCCGGGAACGCGGAGCACGAGAACGCGGAGCACACGGAGAACTCCGAGCCGGGGAACGCGGGGCCCGGCCGCGGCCTGCGCTACCGGGGCGCCGCCGACCCCGGCCCCGGCGGGTTCGGCGCGCCCCGCGAACGGTCCCTGCCGCCCGGCAGGCGGCACCGCCAGGGCGGTCCGCGATGACGTTCGACGTCGTGGCGGAAGCACCGGACGACCAGCGCGCCGCGTCGCGGGAACCCGCCGGGACCGACGATCTGTGGCAGCGGCTGAGCCGGGTCGAGCGGCGCGTCGCGGCCGCCGTGGACGCCCGCCGGGCGACCGACCCGGACCCGGACGACCCGTACCGCGGGCAGTACCTCACCCCGCAGGCGGCGGACCGACTCCTCGCCGCCGCGCCGTCGGCCGCCGCGTCCCGCGCCGCGCCGCCGCCGACGTCGCCGCCACCGCCGCCCGGTTCCCGCACGGCCCGGCTGGTCGAGTCCTTCGGGCTGTCCCCCCTCGACCTCGACCTGCTGCTCGTGGCGATGGCGCCGGACCTCGACCGCCGTTTCGAGCAGCTCTACGGCTACCTCAACGACGACCTCACCCAGCGCAGGCCCACGATCGGCCTCGCGCTCGAACTGTGCGGGCTGTCCGCGGTGGGGCCCGGACGCTTCCGGTTCACCGCCCGCTCGCCGCTGCTCGCCGGCGGCCTGCTCGACCTGGTGGAGCCCGAACGACCCTTCCTGTCACGCCAGTTGCGGGTACCGGACCGGGTGACCGCCCACCTGCTCGGCGACGACGAACCGGACGGCGCGCTGCGCGGCCTGGCGCGCGTGGCCCGGCCCGGCGGGAGTCCGTCCGCCGACCCGGACGGCGACGGACCGGCCGACCGGCTCGCCGCGGTCCTGGCCGGCGGCACCGTCCTGGCGCACCTGCTCGACCAGGGCGGCCACGGCGGCCGGCCGGCCGTCGAGGCCCTGGCCGCCGGCGGGCCGCATCCGCTCGTCGTGGACGCGACGGCGCTCGCCGACCGCCTCCCCGACCCGCCGACGCGCGCCCTCGCCCGCGAGGCACGGCTCGGATCGCGCGGTGTCGTGCTCGGCCCGCTGGAGGCGCTGGAGCCCGAACGGCCGGAGCGCGCACGGTGGGTGCGGGAGGTCCTCGGCGCACTCGCCGGCGTCCCGGTCGTCGTGCACGGCACCAGGGCGTGGGACCCGGCGTGGGCGCCCGACAGCCCGGTGGTGGTCGCGGCGCCGCCGGCCGCCCCGGAACGGCGCGCCGCCCAGTGGCGCCGGGCGCTGCTGCGCGCGTCGGCCGCCCACCCCGGCGCCCCGGCACGCGGCACCGCCGACGGACTGCCGGCCACTCTGGACGCCGTGGCCGCCTACCGGCTGAGCGAGGAACAGATCGGCCGGGCGGCCGCGGTGGCGGTTCGGACCGCGGCGGCCGGCGGCCGGCCGGTGGACGGCGCCGACCTGCGCGCCGCGGTGCGCGGGCAGAACGGCGCCGGGCTGGCCCGGCTCGCCCGGCGGGTGGTGCCGGCGATCGGCTGGGACGACCTCGTACTGCCCCCGGGCACCGCCCGCCAGCTCAGGGAGCTCGCGCTGCGGGCCAGACACCGGGACCGGGTGCTGGGAGAGTGGCGGATGCGGCCCGGCGGCGGCCGGGGCCGAGGAGTGGTCGCCCTGTTCGCCGGGGAGTCGGGCACCGGCAAGACGATGTCGGCCGAGGCGGTCGCGGCCGAACTCGGCATGGACCTGTACGTCGTGGACCTGTCCGCCGTCGTGGACAAGTACGTCGGGGAGACCGAGAAGAACCTCGAACGCGTCTTCTCGGAGGCGTCGCAGGTCAACGGCATCCTGCTGTTCGACGAGGCGGACGCCGTCTTCGGCAGGCGCTCCGAGGTCAGGGACGCGCACGACCGGCACGCGAACACGGAGTCGGCGTACCTGCTGCAACGCATGGAGTCCTTCGACGGCATCGCGGTGCTCACCACCAACCTACGGGCCAACATCGACGAGGCGTTCACCCGCCGGCTCGACCTCGTCGCGGATTTCCCGGTGCCGGACGAGGAGCGGCGGCGCGCCCTGTGGGACCGCTGCCTCGGCGACCTGCTGCCGCGCGGCGACGACCTCGACCTCGACTTCTGCGCCCGGCGGTTCGAGCTCGCCGGCGGATCCATCCGCGCGTGCGCGGTGACCGCGGCGTACCTGGCGGCGGAGAGCGGAAAACCGCTGGGCATGGCGCACGTGGTGGCCGCGGTGCTCCAGGAGTACCGCAAGCTCGGACGGCTGCTGCTGGAGAGCGAGTTCGGGCCGTGGCTCACCGGGGGGCCGTGACCGCGGGCAGGCGGTGCGCCGAGGGCCGGTGGGGCCGGGCGGGGTGCCTCCCGGGGCAGCGTCCTTGCCCCGGGACGGGGCTCGGCGGACCTGTCTCGGCGGGTGCCGGGGGCGGCAGACTCGGGCCGGAAGGCCGGGCCACCCGAAGGAGCCAGTATGCCGTCGTACCTCACCCCGGGTGTCTACGTGGAGGAGGTCCGGTCCGGTGCCCGGCCGATCGAGGGGGTCGGCACGGCCGTCGCCGCCTTCGTCGGCTTCGCCGGGAGCGGCCCCTTCCACCAGGCCACCCTGGTGACCAACTGGGACCAGTACGTGCGGACCTTCGGCGGCTTCACCGAAGGCACCTACCTGGCCCACGCGGTGTACGGCTTCTTCGCCAACGGCGGGGGGTCCGCGTACGTCGTGCGGATCGGCGGGCCGACGGACGCGGGCACGGGCACCGGCGCGGGCGCGGGCACCCCGCAGGACGAGGGGGGACCGGCCCCGGAGCCCACCGCGATCGGCGGCCTGCTGTTCTCCGCGCTGCCCGGCGCCGGTTCCGACGTGACGGTGGAGATCGCCGACGCCGAGGGGGAGAACGTACCCGAGGACCGCTTCAAGCTCGTCGTGAAGCAGGGGAGGAGGACGGCCGAGGCCTACGAGGTCTCCACCCGCAGGAACGTCAAGGGCTACGTGGTCACCCAACTGCGCGGGTCCAGGCTGGTGCGGGTCACCGAGCAGCCCGGGGTCGCGCCGAGCCGCCCCGAGCGGCAGAGCCTGGCGCTCGCCCCGGCCCCCGCGGCCGCGCCCGCCGCCGCGCCCCGCCTGGACCCGGCCGAGTACGTCGGCGACGCCTCGGCCCGTACCGGGTTCGCCGGGCTGGAGGCCGTCGACGAGATCACCATGGTCGCGGTCCCCGACCTGATGAGCGCCTACCGGCGCGGCGACATCGACGCCGAAGGGGTGCGGACCGTCCAGCTCGCCGTCATGTCGCACTGCGAGCAGATGGGCGACCGGGTCGCCCTCCTCGACAGCCCGCCCGGCCTCAGCGCCCAGCAGATGCGCGCCTGGCGCAACGAGGAGGCCGGGTACGACTCCCGGTACGCCACGGTGTACTACCCGTGGATCAAGGTCTTCGACCCGGCGACCGGCCGCAACGAAATGGTCCCGCCGAGCGGCCACGTCGCCGGTGTGTGGGCCCGCAGCGACACCGAACGCGGCGTGCACAAGGCGCCGGCGAACGAGGTCGTCCGCGGCGCGGTGGACCTGGAGATCCGCCTCAGCAAGGGGGAGCAGGACCTGCTCAACCCGATCGGCGTCAACTGCGTGCGGGCCTTCCCCGGCCGCGGGATCCGCGTCTGGGGCGCCCGGACCCTCTCCTCCGACCCGGCCTGGCGCTACCTGAACGTCCGGCGGCTGTTCAACTACCTGGAGGAGTCCATCCTCCTGGGCACCCAGTGGGTGGTGTTCGAGCCCAACGACGACCGGCTGTGGGCCAGCATCAGCCGCAACATCACCGCGTTCCTGACCGAGGAGTGGCGGCGCGGCTCGCTGTTCGGCCAGACCGCGGAGCAGGCCTTCTACGTGCGGTGCGACCGCGAGAACAACCCGCAGGAGTCGATCGACCTCGGACAGGTGGTCTGCGAGATCGGGGTGGCTCCGGTCAAGCCCGCGGAGTTCGTGGTGTTCCGGCTGTCGCAGTTCTCCGACAGCACCAGCCTCGTCAACGAGTGACTCCCGTCAGCGAACCCGGAAGGTGACAGACCGTCATGTCGACGCACAACGGCGATCCGCTCGTCACGAACACGTTCGGCGTCCAGCTCGGCGGCCTGACCGTCGAGTCCCTGCACGAGGTCAGCAACCTGGTGGTCGAACAGGACGTGATCGAGTACAAGCAGGTCACCCCGGAGGGGCAGCTGCTCGTCCGCAAGCTGCCCGGCGCCCGGCAGCCCGGTGAGGTGACCATCACCCGCGGCCTGGACAAGAGCGGCGTGTTCAGCGCGTGGATCGACAAGACCCTCAACCAGGGCGCGATCGACGCCGCACGGGAGAACATCACCATCGAGGCCAAGGACACGCGGCGGAACACCATTCGCCGGATCAACCTGATCAACGCGTGGGTCAGCAAGTGGGAGGGCCCGAGCCTGACCGCCGGCGACAGCAGCCCGGCCACCGAGACCGTGACGATCGTGTTCGAGGAGATCCACGTCAGGTGAGGCGCCGCATCAGTCTGGACGAGCTCCTGGAGACCGCGCCCGCCGCGCCCGCGGGGGCCGACCGGCCCCGGCGGGGGCCTGCCGCACCGGGCGGTCCGGCGGCCCGCGCCGCGGCCCCGCAGACCGAGTTCGGGTTCGAGCTGCCGCGCGGCTACGTGGACGACGCGGGCACCGTGCACCGCGAGGGGGTCATGCGCCTGGCCACCGCACGGGACGAACTCATGCCCCAGATCGACCTGCGGGTCAAGGAGAACCCGGCGTACCTGAGCGTGGTGCTGCTGAGCCAGGTGATCACCAGGCTGGGCGACGTCACCGACGTGCACGCCGGGGTCGTGGAGCGCATGTACGCCACCGACGTGGCCTTCCTCCAGGACTTCTACCAGCGGATCAACAGCGAGGGCCACACCCGCGCCGCCGTGGCCTGCCCCCACTGCGAGGGCGAGTTCGAGATCGACCTCGCCGGTGGGCGCCTGGGGGAATCGTGACGTACGCGGCTTCCCGGCTGTACGAGGAGATCGCGTACGTGGCCTACCACTTCCACTGGCGGCGGGACGACATCCTTGACCTCTCGCACCGCGAACGGCAGCGCTGGGTGTGGGAGATAGGGCGGATCAACACCCGCGTCAACGGAGGCGGTTGAAGAGCATGGGGTTCCGGGACAGGTGGCGGCGCGACCGGCCCGGCACCGCCGCGAGGGCCGGAGCGGACGGCGGACGCACGGTGGCGGGGGACGTGACGGCGTCCGGCTCCGGCGGGCCGGCGGACGGCACCGAGGCGGCCGACTCCGGCGCGGTACCGCCCGGCGGCTGGGACGGGGGGTGGCGCGCGGTGCCGCCCCCGGCCGTCACGGTCGCCCGCTCGGTCGTCGGCGTCAGCGACGGACTGCGCTTCCGGTCCCGCCTGAGCGCCTGGCGGAGCCCGTCCGTCGTCGGCACCCTCGGCCACGCCGTGCTGCCGTCGGCGCCGCCCGGCCTGCTGCGCGCGGTCGCCCTGCCGCCCGGCACCGGTGGGAGCGCTCCGGACCCCGCGCCGACCCGTCCGGCGACCCGGGCTCCCGGGACGCCCGTTCCCGCGCAGGCGGACGATCCGGCCGCGTCGGCGCTGGCGGCGCCGCCGGCGCCGGCGGCCGGGCAGGGCCGCAGGCCCGTGCGGCGGTCGACCGCCGCCGTTCCACCCAGCGGCCGCGGGACGCCGTCGGGGCCGGCCGGCTCCGACGGCGCACCGGCCCCCTGTGCCGCCTCGTCGTCCTCCGAGACGGCGGCACGGGTCCGCACGGTCCTGCCGCGACCGGCCGCCGGATCACTGACCACGGCCCCGCGCCCGCCGCACCTCGTCCTGCGCTCGCTCTCCGCCGTCGCGCCGCGCCGGCCGGGCGACGCGGGAGCCGCCGGGCAAGGACCTGCCGCCCCGTCTCCACGGGAACGCCCCGCGCCCCAGGGCACGCCGGCCGCCCCCGCACGGGGTCCGGGCCCGGAGACCGCACCGCCGGCCGGGGGCTCCCCGGGGGACGAGCGGCCCGCACGGCTCACCGACCCCGGCGGCCGGCGCGCCGTCGCCCGCCCGAACCGACCCACGCTCGGCGCGCCGCTGCCCGCGTTGCCCCCCACCGCCGCACCGGACGGCGGCCCGCACGACGGGACGCCGGAGGCCCGGACCCGCCCCGGCGGCCCGGCCCCGCTGCCGCTCGTCGCGTCGCCCGGCCGGCCGGGCTCCGGGTCCGCCACTCCTGCCGTGCCGGGGACCAGCCCGCACCCCACGACTGCCCCGCCGACGCGGCGCCAGGGGATCGACGTCCAGCGCGCCGTCGGCCGGTCGGTGGCGGCGCGGCCCGACGCCGCCACCGGTCCGTCCGCCGCGCGCAGGCACGGCGGACTCGGTGCCCCCCTCAGGGCGTTGCCGCCGACCGCCGCCGCGCCCGGCGGCCCGGGGACGCCGCTCAGCGGTCCGGTCCCGGGTCCGCGGACAGCCGCTGCGGGGGCGGCGGGCGGACACCCGGCGGGCGGCGCCTCCAGCCCGGCCGGGGGCGCCCTCCCGCCGCCGTCCGGCGCCACGCCCGACATGCCGGGCGCCGGCGGCGCAAGCCCCCGGGGCTCCGCTGTCGGCCGCACCGGCGACGACGCGACCGCGTCCCCAGCCGTGCGGCGGCCGGCCGGCGCCGACCGGCCCGCGGGTCCGGCCGGCGGACCGCCCCGGCCCGCCGTGGACCGGCCGACGAGCCGTCATCCGGCACGAGGCGCCTCGGACGACGGGCCGAAGGACACCGACTCGACAGCGGGCGCCGGGACCCCGACCGGGCCCTCGGTCAGCCGGCGTCACCGCACCGGCGCCGGGACTCCCCGCGGGGCCGGCGCCGGGAACGCGGCGCGGCGGGCTGCTCCGTCCGTAGCGGTGCCGGTGGCCAGAGCCGCCGGAAGGGCCTTCGGCCCCCGGTCCGCCCGCCCCGGACGCGGCCTGCTCTTCCAGCGCCGGATGGCGGTGCGACTGGCCGGCGCCGCACTGTCGGACGCCGCGGTGCCCGCGCCGGCGCACGGCGGCGGCGCCGTCCCGGTCGTCCGAGCCGTGTGGGTCCGCGAAAGCGAGGCGCCCGGGCGGGCCGCCGAGGCGCCCGGGGCGCCGACCGGCACGGCACCCGCCCGGGCCGGCCGGGCCGGCGGCCCGGGCGCCGCCGCCGGACGGGGGTTCGTCCCCCGCACCCTGCGGCGCCTGGCGGGCCGTGGCGCGTCGGCCCCGGCCGACGCCTCCCGCCCGGTCCGGAGCGGGACGGCTCAGGACACCGGGCGGAGCACCGCGCCCGGCGGCGGGTCGGCCTCCGGTGCCACCCCGGGTCCGCGGGCCGCCGAGGCGTCCCGCGCGACGGACGCGCGCGGCCGAGGGGCGTTCGCGAGGGGCCGGGCGGCCGGCGGCCGGGGCGGCGCGCCGTCCGCCCGGCCGGGCGCCGGTACGCCGTCCGGTCCGGCGTCCTTGGCCCCGTCACCGTCCGGCCTGGCGCCGGTCGCCCGGTCGTCGGCCTCGCGGAGCGCGCGCGGCACCGGTCCGGCCGGGCCGGCCGCGGGCGGAGCGGCGGTCCCCAGCCCAGCCGTCCGGCCCGGGCGGGCCGCCGGTCCGACCGGGCCGGCCGCCCGCCCGGCGCCCGCGGCGTCCTCCGCGGTGGCCGGAGCGCCGTCGCGACCGGCCGTCGTGGCGCACCCGCCGGCCCGCGCCGGTGCGTCGCCGGCGCGGGGCGACTCGCCGGCCGCCGGAGCGCGCAGTGGTACCGGGTCCGCGTCCCCGGTGCGGCGCGGGAGGGCCGTCCCGGTGGTACGGCCGGCGCGGCCCCCGGCGGTGTCGCCGGCGGTGCCCGTCCAGCGCACGCGGGGCGGCGGCGGGTCGTCCGAACCGCCGCCCTCGGGGGAGGACGTCGGTGGTACCGCCGACGACTCCGTGCTCCCGGTGCGGACCGCACCGGGAGCCGCGGAGCGGCGGGACCCGGCACCCGTGCCCCCGGTGTCCGGGGCGGAGCCGGCCGAGGACAGGGGGAGCGGCGCCCCGTCGACCATGACCGAGATCCTGCGGTGGGTGTCGCGTCAGACGGGGCTGGGCGGCTTCTCGCTGACGCCCTTCTCGGCCGGCGCACCGCCCGGTGCCGCGCAGGCGGCTGGCGGGGCGAAGGAGCCCTCGACCGCGTCCGGGGCAAAGCAGGCGACGCCGAGCCCGGTGGCGAAGGCCGACGCGTGGTCCGACGCGGACGTCGACGCCCTGGCGCGACGGCTGGTCGGGCCGGTGGGGCGCCTGCTGCGCGCCGAACTGCGGCGCGGCAGGGACCGCGCCGGACACCCGTACGACGGCGGCCGCTGAGGCACGCCGGCCGACCGGCGGGCGAGGGAGAGGGTATGAGCGACAACGTCTTCGCGACGAGCGTGTTCTTCAAGCTCAGCATCGGTGGCAACGACCTGGGGGACTTCACGACCTGCTCCGGGCTCGGCGCCGAGGTGGAGATCCACCAGTACGCGGAGGGCGGCAACAACGGCTTCACGTGGAACCTGCCGGGCCGCATCACCTGGTCCAACATCACGCTGACCCGCGCGGTCACCTCGGACACCGCCAAGATCGCGCGCTGGTTGGACGAGATCCTCCGGCGCGTCGAGCCGAAGGACGGCGAGATCGTCGCCCTGCGGCCCGACAAGAGCCGGATCGTCGGCTGGCAGGTGCTGGGCATCGTGCCGGTCCGCTGGCAGGGCCCCTCGTTCGACCCCTCCAGTTCGCAGCCGGCCGTCGAGACCCTGGAGATCGCGCACTCGGGCCTGCGCCCGTCGTGACCCCGCTCCGCGCACCCGACCGCGCACGCCACACACGTCAACCACGGCAACCACGGCACACCAGGAAGGAGGCAGCGGGTGTCGGTCCCCACGAGCCAGGTACGCGCCGAACTGATCATCATGGAGCCGCCCACGACCGTCGGCGCGAGCCCCGGAGCGATCTTGGAAACGGTCCGGTTCCAGTTCAACCCGGCCACCCTGTCGTTGAGCAAGACCACGGAGTGGCGGCGCACCCCCTCCCGGATGGCGGGCGAGTCGGCGCTGCCGGAGTTCGTCGGCAGCGGGCCGCGTTCGCTCTCCCTGGAGCTCTTCCTCGACGCGACCGCCACCCACGACGGCTCGGTGGAGCAGGCGGTCGAGCGGCTGATGACGGCGTGCGTCCCCACCCGGGCCAGCCTGGCCGCCGAGACCCCCGCCAGTCCGTGGGTGCGGTTCGAATGGGGGACCGCGAAGTCGACGTCGTTCAACGGCGTGCTGACCGGCCTCTCGATCGAGTACGCCCTCTTCGACGTCGACGGGAGGCCACTGCGCGCCACCTGCTCGCTGACCATCGACGAGGCGAGCGTCGACCCGCCGGGCCAGAACCCGACGTCCGGCTCCCGGGAGGCCCGTGGCGTCCACCGGGTGGTCGCGGGCGAGACCCTGCCGCTGCTGGCCTGGCGGCGACTCGGCGACGCGACCGCCTGGCGCACCATAGCCGAGGCCAACGGCATCGACGACCCGATGGTGCTCGAACCGGGCACGGAACTGATCGTGCCCGCGGTCGGCGTACCGGAAGAGGACGGCAGACCATGACCACACCCGAGGCCAGGGGCGGCCGGGCCTTCGCCGCCGCCCCGGTCGTGGAGATCCCGGACCCGCTGGAGGATGCCTGGGCGGACCAGGTGGTCTCCTGCGACGTGGAGCAGAGCGCCGGCCTGCCCGACACGGCGGTGCTCACCATCCGCGACAGCGGCCACAGGTTCCTGTCCGCCACCGGGGTCACCATCGGCACCCCGGTGGCGATCTCGGCGCGGACCGTGCAGGACTCGGTCCGCACACGGCTGTTCAACGGTGAGGTGACCGCGCTGGAACTGGACGTCGACGGCACCGGCACCTTCACGTTGGTGCGGGCGGCCGCGAAGATCCACCGCCTGATGCGCGGCCGCCGGGTCAAGGCGTTCCGGAACATGACGATCTCCGACATCGTCCGGGAGATCGCCCGGGACGCCGGGGTGGCCTGCGGTGGCATCGGCCGGTTCCCGGTCGTCCACCGGCAGCTGTCCCAACCGAACGTCTCGGACTGGGACTTCCTGACGTACCTCGCGCAGGAGAGCGGCGCGCGGCTGGGCGTCGACGAGAACGGGCTGCTGGAGTTCCTCACGCCGAAGCCCGCCGACGGCGCGCCGGCCCCCTCCACGCCCGCGACGTCGAACCCGCTGGTCCTGGAGTACGGGCGCAACCTCCAGGAACTGCACGCCGTGCTCACCGGTGCGGACGGGGCCGGCACCGTGGAGGTGCGCGGCTGGGACGTCACCACCAAGAGCGTGCTGATCGCGTCCGCGCCGTCGGTCCGCAGCCAGACGGTGCGGCCGGGGATCCGGCCGGCGGTGGCGAACGCGGCGTTCGGCGCCGCCGCCCGGCGCACCGTCGCGGACACCCCGTACCGCACGCACGCGGAGACGCGGGCGGCGGCGCGGGCGGTGGCCGCGTCCGTGAGCGCGGGGTTCGCGGAGCTGGAAGCGGTCGTGGAGGGCAACCCGGCGCTGCGGGTCGGCACCCCCGTGGCCCTCGGCAACGTCGGCCCCGCCTTCTCCGGCCGTTACACCGCCAACCTCGTGCGCCACGTCCTGGAACCGCAGCGGGGGTACCGCACCACGGTCGTCGTCAGCGCGTCGGCGGACCGGTCGCTGGCCGGGCTGACCGGGGGCGACGGCCGCCTGCCGCCGGCCGGGGCGCGGATGCCGGGCCTGGCCGTCGCCGTCGTCACCGACGTGCGCGAGCCGGACGACGGCCAACGCGGCTGGGTGCGGCTGCGGTTCCCCTGGCTGGACGACGAGTACGTCTCCGGCTGGGCGCGCACCGTGCAGGGCGGGGGTCACGGGGGCGGCGGCGTCTTCAGCCCCGAGGTCAACGACGAGGTGCTCGTCGGGTTCGAACAGGGCTCGCTGGACAGCCCGTACGTGATCGGCGGCCTCTACAACGGGAGGGACGCCCCCTCACCGCACGACGTGCCGCTCGTCGACCCGACCAGCGGCAAGGTCAACCGCCGTTCCCTGGTGGACCGTTCGGGCAACCGGCTGGAACTCCTCGACACCGCGTCCGGACCGTCCGGCGTCCGACTGGCCACCGGGGACGGGCGGATGGAGGTACGGCTCGACGAGCGGGGCGAGGAGATCGTCCTCAGTCTGTCCGACCCGGTCGGCGCCGAGCCGCGCTTCGTCCGGGTGGCGACCGACGGCATCACCCTCGACGCGGGGACCGGTCACGTGGAGGTGAAGGGCGCCTCGGTGACCGTCCGGGCCACCACCGGGGTCACCGTGGACGGCGGCGAGGTCGGCGTGTTCAAGGCCGGCGTCATCCGCCTCAACTGACCCGGTCCGCCGACGGGCCGGGGCCTTTCCGGCCCGTCGGCGAACGGGCCCCGGACACCGGCCCCCGCCCCGCCCGACCTACACCGCACCGACCGCACCGACCGCACCGACCGTGGAACCCCGGATTGGAGACCGAGATGCCCAGCGCAGCCAGGACGGACGACGCCACCGACCACGGCGGTGTCCTCACCACCCCGCCGCCCGGCGCCGTCATGGTGGAGACCGTGCTGGTCGGAGGGCGGCCGGCCGCCGTCGTGGGCAGCGTGCACGCGTGCGTCGCGCACGCGGAACTCGGTCCCGCCAACGTCGTGCTGCCCAGCCCGGAGGCGCTCGCCACCGGCGGGGTGCTGATCGGCGGGCTGCCCGCGGCGCGCGCGGGCGACGAGACCACCTGCGGCGCCACCATCCTGACCGGCGCGCCGGACGTGCTGATCGGAGGGGCGCTGTGAGCGGCTTCGTCGGACGCGGCTGGGGCTTTCCGATGCGGGTCGGACCGACGGGGGGCATCGGCATGGTCGAACGGGACCAGGAGATCGAGGAGGCGATCCGGCTGGTGCTGGGGACCGCGCCCGGCGAGCGCCCGATGCGCCCGGAGTTCGGCTGCGGCATCCACGACCACGTGTTCGCGCCGACCGACGGCGCCACCGCCGGACGCATCGGCCGTGAGGTACGGATCTCGCTGGAGCGATGGGAGCCGCGCATCGCCGTCGACGACGTGGCGGTCGTCCTCGACCGCGTCGACGACGGCACCCTCTACATCGACGTGCGCTACACCGTGCGGTCCACCAACGACCGCCGCAACCTCGTCTTCCCCTTCTACACCATCCCGTCCGAGCCGGACGGCGCCGAGGGAGGCGACAGCTGATGGCGCTGCCCGCCCCGAACCTCGACGACCGCAGGTTCCAGCACCTGGTGGACGAGGCCAAGAGGTACATCCAGCAGCGGGCGCCGGAGTGGACCGACCACAACGTCTCGGACCCCGGCGTCACGCTGGTCGAGACGTTCGCCTACCTGGTGGACCAGTTGCTGTACCGGCTCAACCGGGTGCCGGACAGGAACTACACGGCCTTCCTCGACCTGCTCGGCATCCGGCTCTTCCCGCCGGCCGCGGCGACCGCGGAGGTCGACTTCTGGCTGTCCGCCCCGCAACCGGACACCGTGGTGCTGCACGCCGGCACCGAGGTCTCCACCCTGCGCACCGAGAGCGACGAGGCGGTGGTCTTCGCCACCGTCGACGAGGTTCCCGTGCTGCCCAGTTCGCTGGAGCGGCTGGTCACCGTCCCGGTGTCGGGGGAGCAGACCGACCGCACCGCGCGGCTGGCCGAGGGCGAGGACGTGCCGTGCTTCCAGCCGCGCCCCGAGCCGGGCGACGCGATGCTCTTCGGACTGCCCACCGCGGTGCCCCGGTGCGTCCTGGCGGTCCGCCTCGACAGCCGGGTGGAGGGCGTCGGCGTCGACCCGCGCCAGCCGCCGCTGGCATGGGAGGCCTGGGACGGCGCGCGGTGGACCGCCTGCGAGACCGGCGGCGACTCCACCGGAGGGCTCAACCGGCCCGGTGAGGTCGTGGTGTTCGTCCCCGCCGGGCACACCGCCTCGGTGGTCGCGGGCCGGCGGGCCGGCTGGCTCCGCTGCCGGGCGACCGACCCGGGACCGGACCAGCCGTTCTACTCCGAGTCGCCCACCATCCGGCGCGCCGAGGTCTTCACCATGGGCGCCACCGCGACCGTCGCGCACGCGGAGACCGTGGCCGACGAGCCGCTCGGCGTCTCCGAGGGCGTCGCGGGGCAGCGCTTCCGGGTCACCCGCTCGCCGCTGCTGCTCGACGGCGGGCCCCCGGTGGTCCAGTCGTCGGCCGGCGGGAGCTGGGAGACCTGGACCACCGTCGAGCACTTCGGTGCCTCGTCCCCCACCGACCGGCACGTGGTGGTCGACGCCACCACCGGCGAGTTCCACTTCGCCCCCGCCGTCCGCGAACCCGACGGCAGCATGCGGCACTTCGGGGCCGTACCACCCAAGGGCGCACACCTGCGGGTGCCGGGCTACCGGGTCGGCGGCGGCACCGCGGGCAACGTCGCGCGCGGCGCCATCTCGGTGCTGCGCAGTTCGGTGCCGTACGTCGCCCGGGTCGACAACCGCGAGGCGGCCACCGGCGGGGTGGACGGCGAATCGGTGGAGAACGCGAAACTGCGCGCCCCCGGCCAACTGCGATTGCAGGAACGGGCGGTCACCGCCGGCGACTACGAGAGGATCGCCCGGCGGGCCGCGCCCTCCGCCGCCCGGATCGCCTGCCTGCCGGCGGTCGCCGGCGAGGCCGGGGCGGTACGGGTGCTGGTCGTGCCGGACGCGGTGCGCGACGAGGGCGGCCGGCTGCGGTTCGAGCAACTGGTCCCCGGCGAACGGATGCTGGCCCGCATCGCCGCGGAACTCGACGAGCGCCGGCTGCTCGGCACCCGGCTCGTCGTGCGACCGCCCGACTACCAAGGGGTGACGGTGGTCGCACGGTTGACGGTCCGGGCCGGCGACGACACCGACCGGGTCCGGGAGACGGCACTCGCGGTCCTGTTCCGCCACCTCGACCCGCTGCGCGGCGGAGCCGACGGCTCCGGCTGGCCGTTCGGCCGCGCGGTGCGGTACGGGGAGGTGTTCGCTGTGCTGCAACAGGCCGCCGCCGACGCGACGGTGGACGAACTGCGGCTGTTCCCGGCGGACCCCGTCACCGGTCGGCGGGGTGCACCGTCCGAGCGGATCGGCATCGCGCCGGACGCCCTGGTCTTCTCCTACCGGCACCAGGTCGTGGTCGGCTCCGCGTCCCCGGGCGAGCCGTCATGACCCGGGCCGCGGTTCCGGGACTGCCCAGCCGCCATCCCATCGGCGGGCTGCTGCCGGGGCTCTACGCCGACGACGACTTCGCGCAGCGCTTCACCGCGGGCCTCGACACGGTCCTCGCGCCGGTGTTCGCCACCCTCGACAACCTGCCCGCCTACTTCCACCCGCGACTCGCGCCGGCGGACTTCCTGGCCTGGCTGGCCGGCTGGGTGGGCGTGGACGTCGATCCGGCCTGGTCCGAGGAGGTCCGGCGCACCGTGGTCGAGCGCGCGGTGGAACTGCACCGGTGGCGGGGCACCCGGCGCGGCCTGGAGCTGCGGCTGCGGCTGACCCTCGGGGTCGGCGCGCGGATATCCGACGGCGGCGGCGCTTCCTGGTCCACCACCGCGGACGCCGCGCTGCCGCCCGCCCCCGACGGCGTGCTCGTGGTCCGGGTCTGGCCGGTGCGCACCCGGGAGGTGCCCGAGGACCAGGTGCGGGCTGTCGTCGCCGAGTCGTGCCCCGTCCATCTCGGCCACCGGGTGGAGATCCTCCCGGGACCGCCCGAGGAGGAGAACTGACCGATGCGCACCTGCCCCGAGTGCGGGACGGCCAACGCCGCCGACGACGACTTCTGCGGGAGCTGCGGCTCCTACCTCGGCTGGTCCCCTGCCCCGCCCGGCCCGTCCACCGGCGGCGGCACGCCACCGGCCGGGCCGCCGCGCCCGGAACCGCAGCCGGCCGCTCCGGACGCACCGCGGGGGGAGGCCGGCCGGCCCGCGGCCGGTGCCGCCGGGCGGGACGCGCCGCCCGACCGGGCCCCGGACTCCGGCGCCGCGGCGCCCCGCCCCGCCCCGCACCCGCCCGCTCCCGCCGCGCCGGGCTCGCCGCCGCCGGCCCGACCGGAGCGCGAGCCCGACCCGGTGGCCGTGCGGCCCGCCAGGCCGGCGGCCCCCCGCCCGGTCGTGCGACCGTCCGCCGTGGACGACGCGGCCGTCGGACCATCCTGCCCCGCGTGCGGAACGCCGAACCAACCCGGGCGCCGCTTCTGCCGGCGGTGCGCCGCCGCGCTGACCGGTAGGTCCGTGGCGGCGCCGCCACCGTGGTGGCGCACCAGGTGGCCGTTCCGGCGCCGGGTGCGGATCGGCGGCTCGGGCAACGCGCTGCGTCGTGCCCTCACGCTGCTCGTGATCGCGGCGGTGGCCGCCGCGGCGATCCTGCTGTACCCGCGGGAGCACGAGGCCTACGAGACGCTGCGCGACAAGCTGGGCGGCGCGCACGCGATCAGCCCGACCGCGGTGACGGCGAGCGCCGCGGTGCGGGGGCATCCAGCGTCGGCCGCGGCCGACGGCCTGACCAACCGCTACTGGGGGGCGCCGCGGATCGGCGATTCGGTCACCTTCACGTTCCGCTCCCCGTTCCGTCTCGTGGACCTGCTGGTCCACACCGGCGACTCGACCGACCCGCAGCGGTTCCGCCGCGAGGCGCGGCCCACCGCCCTGGAACTGGTGGCCGTGGAGTCCGGCGGGGGCCGACGGCGCCAGCGGCTGGACCTCGACGACAAGCCGGGCTCGCAGCGGGTGGTGACCGGCATCAGCGACGTCGTGCGGGTGACGCTCGTGATCCGCGGCGCGGCCGGAACCGGGCCGGGGCGCGACATCGCCCTCGGGGAGGTCGAGTTCTTCGAACGCGGCTGATCCCGCGTTCGCGCGAGGGCACCGCGCGACACCGTGCGGGCCGCACGCAGGCCGTGCGGACACCGCTCGGACCGTGGCGGCGGGGGTTTTCCGCAGGCCGTGCGCGGGAGAGCGCCGCAGACCGTGCGCGGGAGAGCGCCGCAGACCGTGCGCGGGAGGGTGCCGCAGGGCCGGGCTCGGGGGGCGTGCCCGCGGACACGGGCGAGCGGGGCGCGCGGAGTCATCCGCCCTCCACACCGCCTTCACGGCCCCGCAGGCGCGGTAGTGGCACCAGCGCGCGCACGCCCCGCCGGTAGGTGCGGTACCGGTCGCCGAAGGTCGCCAGCATCATCCCGTCCTCCACGCGCACCCGCCGGATCGGCCACCCCAGCACGAACGCGAGGATCACGGTCACCCCGCCGAAGCCGGACCGCATGGTCTGCCCCAGCGCGAGGCCGATGACGCCGGTGTAGATCGGGTGGCGGACCAGCGCGTAGGGACCGCCGGTGGGCAGTTCGTCGCCGACCGCCTCCACCCCAGAGGTCACCGCCGACCCACGCCGGAGTGCGACACGTCCAGCCCCTACTGCAACCACGACCACGGGCACTCCGGGGTCGGCCTGCACACACCCGCCGCCGTCCACCTCGGCACCGCGGAGGACGTCCGCGGCCAGCGGGCCGTACGGGCCGATGCACCGGTCAGCGTCGTCTGCCCCGGGTCGACCGTGGCGTTCACCGCCGACTCGTCCCACCGGGGAACGTACCGCCCCTACCAACCGGCCCGGCCTTCGCTACTCGACGCAGACGCGGCACGTGCTCGCCATGGACGGCGGCCGTTGGGGCTATCCGGCGGCGCCGGCCGGGCGAGGGGCCAGGCCGCCCGGGCGGTCCTCGAAGGGCCTCGGGTGGACCACGGGTGTCCGGAGGGGTCAGGCCATGTTGACCGATGCCGGTGCCAGAGCGTGTGCGGTTCGGGTGATGAGGTCGGCGGCCGCCGGTCGATGTCGGTTTCGGTGAGGCCGCCTCCCTGCCAAGATGCGACCAGGGGCTCACCTTCTCCGGGGCGGATACCGTGGAGCCGTTCGAAGCGAGGCTGCGGCAGCTGGTACAGGTCCGGCGGAGAGCTGCAAGACGAGTCGGGCTTCGGGGCTGCTACTTAGGAGTCGGTGCCGGTCTGGATGAGGGTGCAGCGGAACGTGATCCGGTCGGCGATGGCCGCGCAGAGGCGGGCGTCCCCGAAGGTCTTGTCCCACTCGGTGAAGGGTGAGTTCGTGGCGACGGCGGTGGCCTTGCGCTCCTCCCGCTCGGTGAAGATCGGGAGGAGCGGCTTGGCGCCCTTGCGGCCAGGTTCAGATACCCGAACTCATCCAGGCGCAGAAGGGCGATCTTGCGGTAGCGGGCGATCACTGTATTGGAAGACACCTACGACAACGTTACCCACACGGATGGGGTCCGCGGCCACGGGACGGGACGTGGCCTCGTCGAATCGACGGTAGCTCGAGCGGCGGAGGAGTCGTCGCCAATAGCGGGCGGTCATCCTGACCGTCGAAGACACTGATCGCTGCGGCACCGTCACTGCACGGGTGCTCGATCTGCACAGCGAGTGCGGCCAAACCGCGGCTGAGGAAAGCTTGATGACGCTTATCGTCGGATAACCGTGCTTGGTCCGTCATGTCGACAAGGCCGGTGAATCGCTCCTCGATCGCCTTGCGGACGTACCCGACGTGCAGTTTGCTCATGCCCCACTCCCGTTCAACGCCGCCTGAGCGGCAAAGCCCTACCGGGCAGACCTCCGCTGGCGTATTGCGGGGCGTCGGCGAGCGGCCGAAGTCGCCCCGATCGACCCGGACGACGTGACCACACCATGCGCTCTGCCTGGGCAGCGGCGGACGAGCGGTGCTGTACTCGGCGTACATGTCCAGATCGCCTCATGCCGCCCCAGCCGCAATTCGACCCGGATCGCCCCCAGTGGACGCACGCGGAGGCAGTCAAAGGGGCCGCAACCTGCAAAAACGCAAAGCGGCAGACGAGCCGTGCTGTACGCCGGGTTCATCTGCTTCACCTTTCTGACCTGCGCTTTTGGAGAGCGGAACGGCTGTGACCTGCTAGGACGGGTTGCAGAGGCGATCGAAGGCAGTCAGAGGAAAGCGCTCTGATTCGACCCCGATTCGACCCGCCCCGCTCAGAGGCAGCCAGAGGCAATCGCCCTGGTTTCGGCTCCGAGTGGGCGCGGTCGGTCGGGGCGGGACAGGGGTGTCTCGATCGCCACGGATCGTCTGGTCGAGCCGCGGTGGGGATGTCTGCCTCCATCCGGCGCCAGACGCAGGAGAGCCTCCAGGACGGTCACCCTGGAGGCTTCGCTGGCACCGACTGGAGGTCGGTTCCGGACACCACCGCGGTTTTTGCGGGCCTCAGGTGGCGTCCACGTCCTTGCGAGACGCCTCCACAATGTCAGACGGCACCCACCACACACGCTCAAGCAGCAGATCTTCTCATCCGTTCGGGGCCCTCGGGCTCGACCAGTTGCCCCGGGCCGCGGCCGATCTCGTCCTGCTCGGGGACCTCACCGGCCGCTACGCGGCGGGAAGTTACAGCAGGCTCGACACCGACGGCCGAGCACTCGTCCTTCGCGAAGACCGTACCGGTGCAGCCGAGCACGGGCACCGGATCACCGCGGCCATCGCCTGCCATGTGGCTCGCGCCGGCGGAACCGTCCACGAGCTGACGCAGCTGCTCCTGCACCCCGACCACGAAGGAGGTCGGCACGCCCGGACGATCGCGCTGCGATCGGGTCAGGCGCGAGCCAGCAACTACATCCAGCGGGTCTGGGCGAGCGCACGCGCAACGGTGACGGACGCCGTCGCCGTGGAGTCCCGCCACCACGCCGATGCGGGCCTGGCCGCGATACGCGATCTGGCGGAGACCACTCCCTGGCCGGGCGAGCGCGGGCGTACCGCTTTTCGTGTGCTCCGGGCGCACCTGAACTTCACCGAGGCCGCTGGCGGCCGACGTCACGCGGCGAGTGAACGTCAGGCGGCCGAGGAGGCGGGGATATCGCGGCAGACCCTCCGAAACGCCTACGAGGCGGTCCTCAAGCCCGCCGGATGGCTCCAACGTCTCCGTGTGGGACGGGGAACCGAGGGCTCCACCTGGTACCTCGGCACCGGACCGGAGAGGTCAACTCACCCCCGTCTGTCCCGTTCCCAGACCACTCAGTTCCCCCCCGACCGGGAACTTGGGGAGTGGTCTCCTCCCGAGACACGCACTACCGCCAACGTCGACTCCACGGTCATCGGGCAGCTCATGGGCCACGACGCCTTCGCCCACCACGGCCTCGGCAGCTCAGCCCTCATGATCATCAGCTCGCTGTCCGTCCGCGCACACCAGTCCATCAGCGAGCTGATCCATACCGCCTCCGTCTCGCGAGCCACGGCTTACCGAACCCTCAAGCGCCTGGTCACACATGGTCTGGCTCGCCAGATCGGTGAGACCTGGGCCCTGACCCCGAGAGCGCTGGAGGGGATCGGGACGCCTCCTCCAGAGGCTGTCATCGCCCCGGCGGTCGTACGGACGCGTGGCTGGAACGACGTGGCCCGGCAGTTCAAGACCCTGGGGGTGGCGGCCAGCCGCAAAGCGCTGCACGCAGCTGAGCGCGCGGCCTACCTGGCCGTTCTGGAGAAGCTGTCCACTCACCGGAAGCAAGCCATGGTGATCGTCCGAGACGGCCGTCGCATCCTCGTTCCAGCCCCCCGTGCCGACGAGATCCCGGCCACATGGCACGGCCCCGGCGGCAGGGTCATCGACCCGGCATCCGGCCGCATCGACCCGGGTCTGCGGGTGGCGACCGACGGCCATCTCATCCTCATCACCCCAGCCGACCAGCTCTCTTACGACGACTTGGTCGCCGCTCATCAACAAGCCCTCCACGAATGGGAGTCCGCAGCATGACCGCCCGATCCCCCGTGCCCCGCGGCCATCTGGCCACTCCGTCGGCCGAGGACCTGCGAGCGCGGTACGAGTCCGGCGCCTCGGTCAGTGACCTCGCGCTGAGTACCAAGCTGTCGCACGGCACGGTGATCAACCGCCTCCGGGCCGCCGGCACCCGGATGCGCACCTCGCAGGAAACCCGGCAAATGCGCGCCGGGCAACGGTCGAAGGCCCGGATGCGCCTCGCCCGGGAACTGCGGAGCCTGTACGAAAAGGGCGCGACCATCGCGGACCTGGCGGACCGCTGCGGCCGCTCGGCCAAGACCGCACGCCGACTTCTAGCCGAAGCCGGGGGCAGCACCCGCACCTCGTGGGAGACGCGCCGCCTGCGCCGGACCCACAAGGAAGTCGCCGAGCACCAGTTGCTCCTGATCATCCTGCGGTCCCGATACGAGACAGGCGAGACGGTCACCACCCTGGCCGCGGATCACGGCCTGTCCACCTCGACGATCTACCGGCTGCTCAGGCAGGCGAAGACCACCATGCGCCGCCCTGGCCGTACCGCTTCGCCCGAAGTGGACCACAAGACATGACAGGCGGCCTCCGCGCGAGACAACCCCTCTCGGTCCACGCCCCGTTGAAGCGCCTGTTCTCCGATCGGCCCATCAACGGACCGCCGAAGAGCAGCTGCCCGCAGCCAGCCCGCAGTCCGCCGGCTCCGGCCCCCAACCGACGCATCCGGAGGCAAATCGGGCCTGCCTACCGCCGACCGTCCCTCCGGGGCCCGGAGGGACCGGCGAGCCGTCACGCGTCACCGGCAGGCGCTCCTCACCCGAGGAGATCGCCCCGTATCCACCACAGGAGAGATCAAGCTCATGTCCCAAACCATCCAGCGGACAGCACACGCCGCTGCCGACCGCGCCGAGGCCTTCGTGGTCGTCATCGGCATGCTCAAGGGCGGCACCGCCAAGACCACCTCCGCCTGGTTCATCGCCCTCTACTACGCGGTCGTCCTCGGCGTGAAGACCCTGCTGATCGACGCCGACGCCATCTCCCAGTCCAGCTACGACTGGTACAAGGTGGCCAAGGCCGAGGCCGCACAGGCGGGCGAAGAGATGCCCGCCAACCTCCACGTCGTCCGCCACCCCTTCGACGACATCGCCGAGTTCATCAGCGAGATGCGCGGGGAGTACGGCGCGATAGTCGTCGACGCCGGCGGCGGCAGCGCCAAGGTCTTCCACGAGGCCGTCACCGAGGCCGACCGACTGATCGTGCCGGTCGCCCCGACAAAGATCGAGCGCCGCAAAATCGCCGCCACCTTCGACGAGGCCGAACGCGCCGCCGTGCGGAACACGCGCGAGGTCACGGCGCACCTCGTCCTGGTCAAGGTCGACGACCGCACCCGCCTCGGACGCGAAGCACGCGACCAGTTGCTCGACCCCGAGGACGGCACCGAGCCGGCTCCGTTGACCGAGGCCGTCATCCACTACTGGGTCCACTACATGGAGGCCTTCGGCACGGTCCCCACCGAACTGAGCGAGTACGCCACTCTCATGAAGGAGCTTGACGCAGCATGACCGAGAAGCTGAAGCCCCCGGCCCGCCGCAAACCCGCAGGACGCGTCCTCGGTGGAGGAAGGGCTACGGGCGCTACTCCGCCCCCGCCGTCCGCCGAGCTCACCCGCGACCAGATCCTCGCTGAAGAAGCCGCTGGAGACTTCGCCGATGCTCCCGGCATCGCGGCAGGATCAGCCCGCACACCGGAGCCCGCACAAGAGGTGGACAACACCACCGGATCATCACCCAGCGCCGCCGTGCAGGAGGTCGCCGCAACTCCACACGAGACGCCTCCGGCCAGCACCGCTGAGCAGGTGTCCCGCGACTCGATCCTTCCGGTCCAGGTCACCAGTTCCTTCCCTGCGTCGGGGAAAGAACCCCGTTCGGGAGAGCACGAACGGGGGTCCACCGACGATGCCGGGGCGCCCAGCACAAGTCAGGTCTGGATCAGGGGATCAGGGCGTCCGAAAGACATCCCCGAGACGGCAGTCATCCTCAACCAGCGCACCATCCGCCGCGAAAGCCTCGACGGTTCCGTGCCCGCCGCTCTTCGCCTCAAGAAGCGCATCAAGCGGTTGATGCTCGACAACGACCTCGACCACCTGCCCCTCGGGGACATCATCGCGGTCGGTCTCGACGAATGGCTCACCAACCGCGGCTTCTGAGCCCCATCTCCGGGTGGCCCGCAGGCCGGAGCTGCGGGCCACCATGCCCCCACCACTCCCATAGCAGCCTGCTCGACTAGATAGTCGAGCAGGCGAACCGATCGGACGCTGCCGTGCCGGAACTCGACCACCATGCCCGCCGACTGAGGGAAATCGCGGACGCACTCGAAGCCCAGTCCAGCCCCGCCGAAGACCCCTACCAGATCCATCCGGACAGCCTCGCGCTCATCAACAGCCGCACCACCAAACGGAGTCAGCTCAACTACTCCGTCCCGGAGGCACTCCAGCTGCAACGCCGGATCCGCCGCTACAACGCCGACCACGACATCCAACACGGCGACATCGCCGCCGAGGCCCTGGACACCTGGCTCCGCGCCAAGGGCTACCCGCCCGACCCGGCCAAGGCCCCGGAGACAGCGGAATGAGTCCCGCTTCAACGCGATGAACTTCCGCAGACTCGACCGGCAGTGCTGGGCCGGGACCGGAAGGGCTGGTTCACCAGGTTCTGCGCCACCAGACACCGGGCCGCACGGGACAGGGCACACCATGCGACGGCGGGCGAGTTCGTTGCGGACGATGACCGCTTCGAGGGTCGCCGACGCGGGGTCGGAGCAGCCTGGCCCATCGCGATGCCGGTGTCTGGTGGCGCCAGCGCGGGGGCGTCGTTGATGACATCGCCGATCACCAGCACCTGCAACTGGCCTTCTCCTCGAACGCCCTCTCTCAGGCGGTGAGAATCACCGTGCAGTTGCTGCGCTTCTTCTCCGCACCTTCGGCCTCTTGAACAGCAGGCGCTCGGGATACCGCCTCTTCAACTTATTGTCAGTTAAGATTCCCAGCTGGAGGCTCGCTGGCGATTGTTTCACGCGTGGAGGGGCTGGAGGCGTGCGGATGCGAGGGGGCTCGTCTTGAGTGGCGCCGGGCCGGACTTGGATTTCGATCCGGATGCGTTCATCAACTGTGCCTGGATGCTGCACGGCACCACGCAGGAGTTCGCCGCGTTGCCCACCGCGTTGGTGGCCGAACTCGGGGAGCAACGTGGTGCGGCTGGGGACGACGCCTCCGGAGGGCTGTTCGGGCGGTTGTACGGCAGCGCCGTAGACGAAACGATCGACAGCATCGCGCGGGCGGTGAACCTCACTGGCGGCGGCTCGGAGACGACGTTCAACGCGGCCGTGACGTTTATGAAGAAGGACGCAGAACTCGCCCAGCAGTTGAAGAACCAGGGCATCCTCACAGGCCCCGGCGAGGATGCTCGGGTACCGGAGTGTGCCAGGGCCGCCACGGGTCAGGCCAGCTCGCTGCCGAACGTACGCGGGACCACCAGCGGGATGGACCGATACGTGTGGGGGGATGTGTACCGGGGTTCTCCGGACAAGCTTCGTACGATGGCGCACTCCTGGCGTACTGCGGAACGCGCCTGTGGCCGGCTGCTCGACGACGTGCAAGCGGCTTGGCACCTGGTGAAGCCCGCCCGCGGGAAGACAGCGCAGGCCACGCAGCGGTTCTTCCAGAATCTGTGCGGCTACGGGCCGTGTCTGGCCCGGGTGGACGACGGTGAACCACTGCTGGCCAACCTGCCGGCCGCCTGCTCACAGATCGCTGCCGCGTGCGACGCGTACGCCGACCACATCACCAAGGCGAAGTCCGCCGCGTCGCAGATGCAGCACGGCTTGGACGGCATGTTCACCGACCCGTTCACGCTCATCAGCGAAAGCCCGGCCCTTGGCGGCGACGGAGACGACTGCGGCCTCCACGACGCCGTGGCCGCCGATCCGTCAATCACCGCTCTCGGGACCATCGCGCACGCCCTGGACGCCTCCCGCGCGCGTGTTCCGGTGCCCACCGTTCCAGGCGTTCCGGGGTTTCCGTTCCTGCCTTCCCCAGGCGGTCCGCAGGTCGATCCGGTACCGGAGGTTCCCGAACTCCCCATGGTGCCGATCGCCGCGGTGACGGTCGTACCGGCGGGTTGGAAGGACCCCAACGCCCTCCCGTCCAAACCCGCGATCGCGCCGGAGAACCCGCCTCATGCGGGCTTCCCGCTCCTGTCTCCCCCAGACAGCGCAGCGTTCGCGGCCTGGGCCGCCGGGCTTCGTTCGTCCGGCTTCGCCGGCGGCAGCCAGGACCTGGACAAGCCGGGCAACGATGCCAACCGCTACCAGTACCAGGTAGCGGGGTACCCGGAGAAAGAAATACCGATCGATCCCGACCTGAAGTACAACGGAAAGAAGATTTCCGTGAACGGGACGATGGCGGCTGATGGGGTGCGCCCGGCAGACGGAATGCTGGTCGACGCCAAATATGTGAACAACCCTGGCAGTAGCAGGTGTTGGCGCAACATGAACAGCTTCAACAACCCCAAAGACAGGCCGCAGGCATTCATGATGGGGGGCGACGAGAAGGAGATGGAGAAATACAAGTCAACGATGGAATGGCCTGCCAACAAGGGAATGGTCAGGGGCCTGGAGATCGACACGAACGATCCCGATGCCGTGCCCTACTGGGATGCCATGATGGCAGCACATGGGGTGCGGGGATACGCCCGCGAGGTTCCCTACGATGGGTGAGGATCGGATGACGGAGCAGCCCGACTTCAAAGAGTACGAAGACGTATTCATGTTCTGGGAGCCCGACGATCAGCGGGGATCCTGGAACCTCACGTACGAACAGATGCAGAGTGCCCTGCTCCGGACCGGACGCTGCGCGGAGGACGAGGCCGGCATGGTGCAGTGGGCCGCCGGCCCCGACCCGTCCCTGGAGTTCTTCTTCACGACGCCGCGGACCCGACGCGAGGGGCGCCTCACCGGCGGGAGTGAACCGGTGGCGGGCCTGTCACCGTGCAATCCGTACGAGGCGGCCGAGTTCGCGACATGGCTGCGAACCGAGGTCATCGGGCCGGACGCTCCCATGGTTTTCTGCACCCAAGCCATGTACGAGAGCACGGACGACGCTGTCGCTTCGCTTCCCCCTGGAACGGACACGAAGGCGATTGAAACAGTCATCCTGCATTACGTGGCCCGCGGCGTCGAGGAGTGCCACATCGCCTTCTGACCTCCTCACTTCGCTGCGCTGAGGTCTGTCGACGACGCGCGAATCGTGACTCAGGTCCGGCGCTCAGGCTTGAAGAGGCCGTCGCAACACCGCTTCGCTGCAGCGAGTACTGATCGACACCGGGCCACCACTCGGCGCCGGGGATTACCGGCACTCAATCGCGCAGGCTTTCGACTGCGTACGTCATGTGCTGGGCATTGCCGACCCAAAGCCAGGTACTGAAGTTCCCCGTTCCGCCAACGCCGGACGCGCAGTCTCGCAACCAGGTTTCCGCAGCTCCAGCGGTCGGCCCTCGGAAAGCGGGCAGTGTCATCAACTGCCCCGCAGCCGCACGATTGTGGGCAACGTGGCCTTCGCCCCTCGCCAGCACTTTGACAAGGACGTAAGACCTGTCGGTGGTGTAGCGCAGGACGCCCCAGGGCGGGCCACCCTTCCCGGAGAGGGGATCACGGGCGAGGGCCGCGGCGGGTTGAACGCCGTAGTCACCGTAGGTCAGCAAGGGCAGATAGGCGCGACCGCTCTCGGTCACTTCACGCCACATCTCCCAATCGGTGCGCGACTCCTCACGCATGCCCGGGTCCAGCATGTCGAGGCTGGCCTGACGGACACCGCCGCCTATGGTGGCAACGGTCCGCCAGGGGGCGAGAGGGACCAGGGCGTCCAGTGCCCGCAGCGTCTCCTTGCCGGCATCAGGCCGGTCGGCAAGAACACCCGCCAGGTCCAGGAGGAGATCCACGCGGACGGTCGTCCCTGCCCTGGCGAGCAGGTCGCGCACCAGCTCGGTGATCCTGTAGTCCCACTCCCCCGGCATGCGGACGCGTATGCCGATTCCATTGCCTGAGCGCAGAGCTGTGTCCAGCGTCGATGTCTGCTGGGACAGGGGTCGGCCCGGCCCTGTCACTGGCCGCAGCGGGCCTGTCACGCTGGCTTCGCGCAGGATCGCTGCGAGCACAGGCATCTGCGTCTCATCTGCGAACGGCGCGTCGAGCCACGCTGGGTGGTAACGCTGGACCTTGGCCGCAATGCTCACGTCCTTTTGAAATGCGCGGGCGAGCTCGGACGGCGGCAAGCCGGCGTGAGGCGGAAGGTTCCATACCGGTGCCACGGCCCCTTGAACGTCCGGGCGGAGGCGGCGGTAAGCTTCTGCGGCATGCGGGCGGGTCGGAAGTACGGGAACATACAGTGGTCCGGCCATGGCTGCTTCCCCTTGGCACCCTCGTCTTTCCCTTGGTGCCAGAGTGAGCAGCCGTCATCAGTTAAGGAAGAGCGCATTCTCAGCCAATGTGGCCGAGTAGGGACGGCATTGTGAGCCATCAGCGAAATTTAGAGCTCGCCGACTGATGATTTTGAAGTATTAGTTGAGCTGACCTCTTTGGTTCGAGGCCGCCTCGGGGCGCGGTCTACCGGATCAAAAATGAGCAGGTCCCCTGACGGCACAAGATGCATGGTCGCTATTCAAGGACCTGTGTGGCGCACGGCTGCGACACGGAATCCCCCAGCCGGGTGCCGGTCCGTCGGAAACATCCGGTTCCTGGTGTACGCGTTGGCGCATTCGGTGGCGTAGTAGAACGCTCCGCCGCGAATGACTCTGCGTACTGATGAGTCGGCGGCGCTTGATTCCCGGCCGTCGAGCGGGTCGTAGGGGTAGCTGAACTGTGGGGCGTGTCCGCTGCGGCCCCAGGCGCTGCGGGTCCATTCCCAGACGTTGCCGATCAGGTCGACGCATCCGGACGCGCTGTCACCTTGGGGTGAGAACCGGCCGGCAGGCAGGACTTGGCTGACGCCGGTCGCTCGGATGTTGCAGTGTGCGGTGTCGGGTTCCTGGCCCCAGGGGTACCGGTCGCCTCGTCCGTTGCCGGCTGCGCATTCCCATTCCGCTTCGCTCGGCAGTGTGATCCGCTCGCCGTCGGCGAGGGCGCCCGCTGTGCGCAGTCTGGAATCCGTCCAGGCGCAGTACCTCATTGCGTCGAGCCAGGACACCATGACGACCGGCAGGTCGGGTGTGGTCCAGACTGCCGGGTCAGTCGCCCAGTGATCCGGGCAGGGGCCTCCGGCGGAGATCAGGAACGAGAGGTATTGGAGGTTGGTGACAGGGGTGCGTCCGAGCCGAAAAGGTCCCAGATCGATTGGGTGACGTGGCCGTTCAGCTGATTGCCCCTCAGCGTCAGTTGCTCCGATGACCACCGTCCCCGACGGCTGTTCCACAAGGTCTGGCAGGTCAGGAACGTCACTCGCCCAGTCGTACACCTCGGCGGGTATCACGCCTCGGTTCCGTAGGTCGTTCAGCGTCGGTTGCCGGTTCTGCCGCAACAGGATGTCGGCGTAGGAACGAACTGAGGCGTCGGTGTCGTCGCGAGCGAGTTGAGCGAGGTACGCCCCGGCGGTCTCATTGCCCTGGTCGGCGAGGGGGGCGAGTTCGGCCACGGCGTCGAGCCGGGATCCGGGATCAGCGGAGAACAGGTCTGCGCGGATGTATTCCGCCAGGCGCTCCGTGGTGTCCGGGGCCGCCACGACGAATCGTGCCGCCGTGGCTCCCGGTACGGCCTGAACGTTCGCGTTGCGCGCCTTGGCGTGGCCGACGGCCCCGCCCAGCAGTGCGTCAAGAGTGGTGTCACGGCCGCTGGCGGTGAGTTCCTTGAAAGCAACGGCCAGCGCTTGGTGACCGGTTGTGTCGACTGGGGTGTGGGCCGCACTCGTCCCGAGCAGGAGACTGACGCGCTCGCCGAGGAGCCCGGACAACTCGCCGGCTATCTCGGACGCCCCCACCAGAGTGTCGTTGTCGCCCGGAACGACGTCGGCGCAGATCAGTAGGTGGGTGTCGTCGTCGCACTGCTCGCGCACAACTGCGGCCAAGGAACGTAAGGAGACCGCGCTGCCGGGCCTGCCAGGCAGAGAGCCGGGAAGGGCGATGGTGTGGAAAGTTCCGGAGCGTCGCTGGAAGCCGCGGAGGTGACCGGCCAGTCCCAGCACGAGGAGATCGCCGTGACCGACGTCTCGCAGTGCGCCGGCCAGGCTCCGTAACGCGGTGGCAGGGCTGGCCAGATGTGACTCGGGGAGAACCCGGACATCGGCGTGGTGGTCCTGCCGCAGGCAGTCGTGCAGTCCGGCGCGGAAGGCTCCGTCACGGATCCAGGGCAGGGGTGCGAGGGTGCGGTAGTTGGCTACCGCGAGCAGGATCGCGCTGATCCTCACAGGTGCTCGCGAAGCCAGGCCACCGTCTCGCGGTGCACGATCTCCCGTTCATGCGGCTCGACAAGGCAGTGGTCACCGCCGGCAACCGGCACGAGCCGGGTGGGCGCCGTGACCAATTCGGTTGCCCGGGTACTCTGAACGAAGGGGACTTCGGTGTCGGCATCACCGTGGATGAAGAGTGTAGGGGCCGAACCGAACTCACGCAGTGATTCGCCGACGTCGCGGACCTCGGTCAGCTCGCGGAGGAAGCCGATTCCGATCTCCTCGTCGTCTTCGACGATGTAGCCGTCTCTTTCGGCTGCGAGCATCTTGTCCGGAGTGACATAGGATTCAAACGCGCCGTCAAGAAGCCAGATGCAGGGCCACAGCAGCGCGACTGTCTGGTAGCCGGCTTCCAAGCCACGGATACCGATCGTCGCCCCGAAGCTCTCTCCCACCAAAGCCAGCGAATCCGGATTGAGTTCGGTGTCGACGAACCGGCGCACGGCGGATAGTTCGGCCACCTGCCGTTTGATGGTCATGTCACGGTAACGGCCGGTGCTCTGCCCACAGCCACGAAAATCGAAGCGCACCGAGCAGATACCCGCCTCGGCCAGGTTTTGCGCCAGATCAACGTAAAGGTTCTCGGGTCCATTCTTGTCGCCCGCTGGGCCGCCGTGGAGCATTATTGCCAGCCGGCGAGGACCTGGTGTATTCGTAAGGAGCGCCACGACTGCCAGTTCGTCCTCCTCAACGGGCACTCTGTACTGGAACTCCTGCATTACGGGCTGCACTTCCTCACCTTTCCTGCCCGGGACGGTCAATCGCCGCCCACCGTCAACTCCGTGAACCGAGTACGTGGAATCCGTGCCGATCGGAGGCGAAACAGCGGGGACCATAGCGCATGGACTGCCATCCGCCTCACCGCTTCGGCCTCCGCTGCTTCTCCCAGGAGCACGAGATCACGTGCCTGCGCAGCAGCCACCCGTGCGAGTGACGCCGCTTCGCGCATCCTGCCTTGGAACAGTCTCAGCCGTGCCGCGGTCAGACCGATACGGGCCAACTGCCTCACGTCCCGGTACTGTTCAGCGATGGCACGGGCCTGCTGCACGAGCGCGTCAGCGTCCGCGTAGGAGCGACGCATGAGGACCAGTTCGGCCAGGTCTCGCACCGCGTACGCCTTGCCTCGCTCCCAGGGAAGCCGCTCGCATTCCTCGACGAAGCGCCGTACCTCGGCTTCGCACCTGTCCAGGTCGCCGAGGTGCCAGTGCGCGGCGCCTTTGAGGGACTGGATGTCGATGGCGTTGTTCATGTCGCCGACCGAGCGCGCCATGGTTTCGGCGTCCTCGGACTCCACCGCGGCAAGCGCCTCGGCCGCCTTGCCCGCCCGGAACAACCTGAAGCCCTCACAGCGCAGTTGGCGTGCGAGCTCTTTCGGGGAGTTGGCCGCACGGGCGATCTGCAGGCCCAGAGCTGTCGCTGATGCGGCTTCGCTGTCCTCTCCGCGGATCGCGTGGGTCGAGGAGACCACGGACAACGCCAGTGATTGCTCCTCGGCCAGCTCCAACTCGGTCGCTGCGTGGTACGAGACCCACCCAAGTTCGATCCGGTCGTCGAACAACCCCAAAGTGAACAACAGGTCGAGTGCGACAGCGAACAGGTCCACACACATACGGTATTCACCGTGTGCGTCGAGATCCTTCATGAGCAGCCGGATCGCATCCACGTACACCGTCGCTCCGGCGGCGTCCTCCCAGTCGGCTTGAAACCTGGAAGTGATGTGCGCCGCCAGGCGGGTCCGGACCACGACGGCCTGATCTGGCGGTGTCCGCGCCAGCACGAACCCGCGCAGCGCCGCCGAACAACGGTAAAACGTCTGGTCCAGATGCCGGTGCGACGACAGTAGGCCGTCTGCCCACAACTGCTCAATCGGCTGGCGCAACTCCGACTCCGACAGCCCCAGAGCGGCCTGTACCTGTTCGGCGGTAGCGCTGCCCTCCAGATACGCGCAGACCGACAGGACATCTCGGCCCACTGGTGCGACGTCCGTCCACACCGCGCCGAACAAGCCGTCGGTGAGGCTCACCGTTCCATCCGCGAGCTCACGCAGAAGTTCCTCGGCGGACAGGTTCTGCCGGGAACAGGCCAGCACGAACAGTTCGATGGCCCTCGGATTCCCACCCAGGACTCTGTGCAATTGACGGAAAACCTCATCGGTTGCTTCCATGATGGAGACGACATCCCGCCGTTCCGCCTCTCGCAGAAGCAACTCCCGCATGTGCTCGAACTGCAGCTCGTCCAGTAGCACGCGCGGGGCCTCCAAACGACCGAGTGTGTTCGCACTGACGATCGCCAGAGAACCTGAGGGCAAGGTACGCAAAAAGTGAACCACGTGTTCGGCCTCAACCGCGTTGAGCCGAAGGTTGTCGATCAGAAGAACACTCGGATGAGCGGCCAGGAAGGACAACAACGCTTCAGCCTTGTGTTCGGCCGGCGCAGCCGACAACGACTGGTCCCCACTGATGAGGGACAGAGTCCGGGCAATGTCGACGAGACTGAGCAGCTTGTTGTGCGCATCAATCCAGACCAACCACTCATATGCGCCGAACGACCGTCGGGACCCGCGCCCACCCGCTCGCCGTTCGGCCAGACGGTGCGCGACCTCCATTGCCAGTGCGCTCTTGCCGACTCCGATGCTTCCCTCGATCGCGATGACGTACTCACCGCGCCCGAGGCGATCGAGGATCTGGGTCGCTTCGTCAGTCCGGGCAACGAGTCGGACCCTGGAAGGCAACACCATCTGCGTCCGACCTGCCGCGGACCGCTCAAGGCGTTGGCGCCTGCGTCGAACGAACAATGGAGGCAGCGCCAACAGCGCCCCTAACGCGGTCAGGGCCGCTGTCACCACGCCGAACCAGGCACCGACTGCCGACGCGCCAGCATCCGCAAGCGACACGCGAGCCCCTCCCCCGGCACTCAGCTCGGCCCTCGATTGCCGATCTCCGGGCCCTCACGCGGACCCGCAACGCCGGCCACCAGCCCACTCGAATGCCGACCGTAGCCGAACCCTTCCACACCGGTCTGCACCCCAAGCCCGCCGAAGGGTTGTCAAGACCCCCCTTCCGGCCATAACTGGTCCCCTCGGCCGCCGAACCGCAGGCCAACAGCTCTACCACTCTGGCGCAAGATCAACCATTACGTCAGTGAGGTTTTCTCAGCGAAATGATCTCCGCGAAGCGGTGTGAGGTACTCGTAAGCGGTCGGATCAGACGATGGAACCCTGGGTGCAGGCAGACGTAAAGCCTCTGGTAGGACGGTTCTCTCTCACAAGATCGTCCGCTGCGACACCAGAGGCTTCACGTTGGTCACCTATGTTGCCACGCTCGATGTCCCGCGCCATGTCGTGGACCACCTGTCCCGTCTACTGGCCGGCCACCGCCGACGCATCGGCACCCCGCGTGGCAGTCGCGCGCTCGGCACGTTCCGTCAGGCAGTGCTCGTCCTGCGCTGGTTCCGCGAACACCGCTGCGTGCACTGCCTGGCCCGGGATGCCGGCGTCTCCCAGGCCACCGGCTACCGCTACCTGCACGAAGGCATCGACGTCCTCGCCGCCCACGCCCCGGACCTGCACGAGGTCCTGGACCGCTGCCGACGCGAGGGCATGACCCACGTGATCCTCGACGGCACGCTGATCGAGTCCGACCGCGTCGCCGGTGTCCGCGACAACGGCAACGACCTGTGGTTCAGCCAGAAGCACAAGACGTTCGGCGGCAACGTGCAGTTCCTGTCCGCTCCGGACGGCACCCCGCTGTGGGTCTCCGATGTCGAGCCCGGCAGCGTCCCCGACATCACCGCCGCCCGCATCCACGCACTGCCCGCGCTGTACAAAGCCGCGGCCGACGGCCTGCCCACCCTGGCCGACAAGGGCTACATCGGCGCCGGGATCGGCATCCTCGTCCCGGTCCGCCGTCCGAAGGGTCAGTCCGAGAAGGCCCTGCACACCGACACTCGAACCACGAACAGCCTGATCAGAAGCATCCGAGCCCTCGGCGAGCGCGCGGCAGCCGAACTCAAGCAGCGCTGGCGCACATTGCAGCACGTCACCCTCAGCCCCAGCCGGATCGGCGACATCACCCGTGCCGCCCTCGTCCTCAACGGAATTTGGAAGTGATCACCGTTGAGAAAACGTCAGTGGTTGCCTCATCGGTCGGGACCGAATCCTGACCGTCGGGCGAAGGGGGAAACCCCATGCATGTGCAGTGCCCGGTACTACAAGGATGCCGGCGGCCAACGCGGACGGGCATCTGACACCGCCCAGACCGTCAGCTACCGAGACGGCGATCCCATGATGTCTCTGTCCATGTCCGAACAACGGCGTCAGGTTGCGTTCAACCGTCCCCGGGACACGGCACTTTGAGCCGACCGTCACCCCTCTGCCGCCGGTCGGTCGGGCATCCCGAGCGGAGGGTCGTCAAACAGCCTGCCCGGGGCCACCTCCAGTCCCGAGGCGATACCCAAGAGAGTCAAGACACTCGCGTTGCGCCGACCCTGTTCGATGTAGATCAGCCCACGGAAACTCAATCCGCTCCGCTCGGCCAGCTCTTCCAGGCTGTACCCGCGCTCCTCTCGTAGACGACGGATTTGCATACCAATAGACAAGAGGCGCGGATCAGGCAACGGCTGGCTTGCTGGCACACAGTGACTCGACCGTCACATGAAGCAAAGAGCCATGAACAGCTGTGCATAACTACCGAGCGTGATGGGGATACACGGAACCAGAACAGAGTTGTTCCCGCTGGGCACCTGGAAATAGGCGCACCGAGGAGGCACAGAGGAGAAGCGCTTGTGACAGGCAGTATGAGAGAGCGCCCACCAGCAACAGAGGATGCACCATCGAACACTCAATGCCATTCGATCGGTGGCACAAGCGCTACCCGAAACCGGGAGACACGCCTTGCCGATGCGGCACCAAGAAGCGCCCCCTTTACCCATCTGCAGATCACGGACGCGGGAGGCAATGGCAAGCACGTTACCGGGATGCAAACGGCGCCCAGCGTCGCCCAGCCTTTGCCACATGGCAAGAAGCCAGCAGTCACTTGAACACGGCGTTCGCGACGGGTGCACAGCCTCGGCGAAGGAAAGCTTCCCGCTACCCGCATGTCACTCGAATATTACGCGATGCAGATGATCAGCCGAAGGAGAAAATTGAATGCGAACAACAATACGACCAGTACATATGAGAGCCACATTCGTGCTCACATCGTGCCGTTTGCGGGCGATCGTCACGCAAACACGCTACTCCGCCGAGACTCCATGGCTTTCGTCGACTACTTGCTTGACAAGCCCAGCGTAAGATCTCCATGCACCGTCGTTCAGGTCTTCAAGACCTGGCGCGTCCTTGTGAACTACATGGTTGATAGTGACGTTCCTCTTCCGGCCAATGTCGTTGCCCGGATTGAGCTTCCGAGGATTGAAGATCGCGTCAAAATCCCACTGACAACTGCGCAGGTATCCGCAGTCGCCACAGCAATACGGGCTGTCGAACCACGGTACGAGATTTTGGTGTGGCTCGGTGCCTGTGCCGGGTTGCGCGCAGGGGAAGCTTTCGGATTGAAGTGCGCCCGGGTGGAATGGCTAGAAGATCGTCTTTACGTGGTGGAACAACGCCAACACGGCAGGGCTGTCAAGCTGAAGACAAGGGCAAGTTATGCGACCTTGCCGGTCGATCACTTCTTGATTCAGCGTTTGGCCGAGCATGTATCACGGTTCTCCGGCCATGATCCGCGTTCGATCACACCGAGCATCAGCACCGGGCGGGCGATCCCCTGGACTCGCCGGACGAGGGTTTGATCGTCACCAACCGATTCGGCAGACCCGTGCAACGCAGCGAATTCAACGAAAAGTGGCGTCGCGCGGCGCAGTTGGCCGGGCTACCTGAAGGAACAAGATTTCATGATCTCAAGCACTTCTACACCTCCACCCTCGGCGCCTCAGGAAGGCACGACCCCAAGACGGTGCAAGCTTTGTCACGGCATGCCAAGTTCTCGGAGACGTGGGACACCTACGCGCATCCCCCTCTCGCAGTGGAAGGTGTGAAGGTGGCCGTGTTCAGCGCCGCTTTCACCACCCCGGTCGGCACGCCAAACCCGTAACGTCGCCGGGCCCTCCACAGGGTCCCGTCGTTCCGCGAGCTGTACCGCAACGGCATCGTCCACGGCAGCTTCCTGAGGCCCTCCGGTACACGACGCCGTAGTGCGCCATAGTGACAGCATGGAACAGGATGCTCTGGCAGCCGCTGCGGCTGCGTTCAACCGTGCCTCGTACGCCAAGGAGTTGACGGAGGCCGAGGAGCAGAGGCAGCAGATACTTCGTGAGTTTCCTCTGGAAGGTTGGCCTGAGTTGCCGCTCGAGCGGTATGCGTTGGGGTTCGCCGACCGGCAGAAGTGGGGTGCGCCCTTCTGTACCCGGATGGAGTTCCATACCGATGCGCTTGGCAGCATCAGGGGCGGCGCCGCCGGCAAGCACATCATGTTCCTCCACCGCAGCGGAGAGTGGAGGCTGTCTGCGCCGCTGAAGGGAACGAACCCCGAGGAAGCGTGGCAGCGACTGCGCAAGGAGTTCGTAGCGGCGTTCGAGGCGGCCGGAGCCGGCGCCTTCGACCGGGTGGACGACCTGGAGGTACTCGCCTACGGCCCTGCGCTAGTGACGAAGTCCCTCGCCACGTACTTCCCGGATGAGTTCCTGCCGGTCTACTCCAGTGACCATTTGCGGCACTTCATCGGTCTCCTCGGCGGGTCTGTCTCCGGTGCCCCGGCCTGGCGGTTGAACCGGCGGCTGCGCGAGCTAGTGCTGGCACGTCCTGAGTTGGAGAACTTGAGCCCGCACGAGGTCGTTCGTCTGCTGTACAAGGCGTTCGACCCGCGGCCGCAGTCCCCGAGACTACTGAAGGTCGCCCCCGGGCAGCATGCCGCGTATTGGGAGGCATGCCTGCGCGGCGGCCACATCTGCGTGGCCTGGGGGGAAGTGGGGAGCCTCGCCGAGTACGGCAGTGACACAGAGCTGCGCGAAGCGCTCACCGAGCACTGGCCGAAGCAGGCAGGTGGGCATCTGGCCCTTGCCCGCCGGCTGCTGGCGTACCGCGATCTCAAGCCTGGCGACCGCATCGTCGCGAACCGTGGACTGTCTGAGGTGCTGGCCGTGGGGACGGTGACGGACACCGGGTACGCCTACGACGAGGCGCTGTCGCCCGAAGCACCGCATCTGGTCGGTGTCTCGTGGGACACCTCGTACGCACAGGTCCTTGAATCGCCGCAGAACGGATGGCGGCAGACGTTCGGCCCGGTCAGTCAGAAGCTGTGGAAGCAGGTGCAGGCGAAGCGGCAGGCGGATTCGGCACCGGCTGGTTCCTCGTCCGGGGAAGAATCCGGCCGCCTGGATTCCGGCGATGCTCCGGACGTGGCGCTTCCTTCCCAGGTCACTCGGGTCGTCGACGCGCTGGAGCGCAAGGGGCAGGTCATCCTCTATGGGCCGCCCGGCACCGGGAAGACCCGGCTCGCGCTGAGCGCTGCCATGGCCATAACCGGCATGGCGGACCGGATCGACGCGCCCGTACCGGAGCGCCAAGCGGCCGTGCAGGCGATGATGTCGGCGACCGTCCGATCGGCGGAGCGGCCTGCGGTATGGCTGTTCGTCACAAGCCGGAACAAGAGCAACTGGCGCTGGGACGACCTGGAGAAGGAAGGCAGTGCCACCCTCTGGAAGGGCCGGCTTACCCGCAACTACGAGCAGATGCAGCCTGGCGACCTGGTGGTCGGATACGAAAGCACCCCCACGAAGAAGGCCGTCGCCCTGGGACGCATCACCGGCATCGACCTGTCCAACGAGGACGAGTGCGTGAGCGTTGATTGGGTCCGTTCGCTTGACGGCCCCACCTGGGAGGAGTTCAACACTGATCCGATCCTGAGCCTCAGCGAGCCGAAGGTGCACCGCATGCAGGGCACCGCGTTCCGGCTGACGCCGCGCGAGGCCGAACGGATCCTCGACCAGGACGAGGGGGAGGACGACGCCGGCTCGGCCCGGCCCATGGTCAGCCTGGTGACCTTCCACCCCTCCTACGGCTACGAGGACTTCGTGGAGGGTTTCAAGCCCGCTCCGGCCCCTGCGGGTAGCGGGCTGTCGCTGCGGCTCACGGACGGTGTCTTCTTCGACCTCTGCACCACTGCGGCCGAGGAACCCGATCGTATCTTTCTGCTGATCATCGATGAGATCAACCGTGGTGACCTGCCGCGCATCTTCGGCGAGTTGGTCACCCTGCTTGAGCCCGACAAGCGCGACATGCCTGTGGTCCTGTCTGTCAGCGGCCGACCGTTCTCCGTGCCGCCGAATGTGCGCATCATCGGGACGATGAACACGGCGGACCGCAGCGTCGGCCACCTGGACGCAGCGATCCGGCGCCGGTTCGCCTTCATCGAGGTGGGTCCCGACGCGGACGTGGTCGCCGGGTCGGTGGGGCCGCTGGATCTGGCCGCGTTCTTCGAAGAGCTCAACTCCCGGATTATCCGGTTCCTGGACGCCGACCACCAGCTCGGCCACCCCTTCTTCCTGCGCGACGGCGAACCGCTCATCAGCGACACGCACCTCGCCGCCGCCTTCAACGACGACATCGTCCCGCTGCTGGAGGACTACACCCTCGGCAGCGTTGACCTACTGCGGGACCTGCTCGGCGGGCTGGTCGATCCGCAGACCGGACGCCTCGCGCTGATACCCGCGGACGAGCTGGCCGTCGCGCTCGCCGCGGAGTTCACCGCCGCAGGCGTCGACGAGGCGCTCGATGGGTGATCCTGGAGCGCGGCTCGAGGAGGTCCGCCTGGGAGAGCACGAGTACCGCGAGGTGCGGAGGGAGCAACTGACCGACGCGGATCTGAGCCGCCTGCGGTCGCTCACCGACCAGCGGTGCCTGAGGCTGGCCGAGACGCGGTACGGCTGGCGCATCGAGGCGCTGTCGACGGTGGGTGTGCTGGCGCTCGACCGCATCCGGCTGGTCATCGAGCCCAAGACCGCGGTGGACGGCAGCCGGCTGGTCAGCTGGCTGTGCTACGCCCTCCACCTCCCGATCCGGCACGCGGCGACTCCCCGCGGATGGCAGACCGACCGCGCCGGGTTCACGGACCTGGTCATCTCAGCCCTCGTCGCGGAGTGCCGCGCGCTCCTCCTCGGTGGCCTGCGCCGAGACTACGTCCGCCGCGATCTGGTCGAGCCGGTGCTGCGGGGACGTCTGGACCTCGCCGCCCAGGTCTCCCGTCGGTACGGCCAGCTCGACCGGCTCCACCTCCGGGCCTTCGAACGGGACGCCGCCATCTGGGAGAACGAGGTGTGCGGCGCCGCCCTGCACCATGCAGCGCGACTCGCCGACCGCCGGGAGTTGGCGCGGGCGGCAGCCGACACTGCCGCTCTCTTCCCTCAGCCCGCTACCCGCGCCGTGGGCGTGCGGATGCTCGCGAGAGCCAGGTACACGCGACTGAACGCACGGTACCGCCCTGCTCACGCCTGGGCCCGGCTGCTCCTCGACGGTGGCGGCATCGATGACCTGCTGGTCGACGCCGGGCACACCGCCGATTCCCTGCTGCTGCGTATGGAGGCTTTGTGGGAGGCGGTCGTGAGACGGATGGCAGTCGAGTTGGCCGCCGGGATGCACGGGCGTCTGGTGCCGTCCTCCGGCGGCTCGGCGATCAAGGCGTCCGGTGACCTCTCGTCCCACTCCCCCTTCCGCCCCGACGTCCTGCTGTGCTTCGCGAACACGCCACCGACGTTCCTGGCCGTGGATGCCAAGTACAAGCGCTACGACAACAGGTCCATCTCGGCCAGTGACATCCACCAGATGCTCACCTACACCGCCGGATACTCTCCCGACGGCACCGGCGCAGCCGTGGTCGTGCACCCCTCCCCTGGTGCCACCCACCGCCGTCTTCGCGTAACAGCACCGCGCGGACAGCTCGCCGAACTGCACGTAGCAGGGATCGACGTACGGTTGTCACCGCAGGACGCGGCGCAGGCATTGGCCCCTGTCCCCGCCTCCGCCCTCCACAGCACCGGCCGCACCCCGGCCACGGCAAGGACGTTCCCACCAAAGCCGGCACAGCCGCGTGCGACCGAGGGAGGGAACGTACCTTCTCCCCGTTCTGCATCGACAGTGAACGTTGGTACCAGCCCGGCGCCGTAAAGGCGCTGTTACAAGCTCAGCCAGCGGGCAGCAGAGCCGTACGGGCTACCGGGTCACGAAGTAATGCAAGGGTCTCGGGCTCGTCCGCGAAGACATCATCGGCTCCTGGCGTGAGTGCCTGATGGAACATGGCGTGGACGACGTCGGCGGTCGGCTGCTCCCAGAGGTCGCCCGCCCAACGCGTCGCACGCTCCACATCGCCGAGCTCGAAGGCACCCCGCCAACGCTCCAGTAAAAGCGGAGTGAGTCGGTAGGCACGGAGGCGCCCCTCGACAAGAATCCTCCGGTTGAGACCGAATATGGTGATCGTTTCCTTGCCTCTGTCCGAGAGTTCCAGGTATACACCTGCGGCAAGTGAGAGGTGTAAGTGTGCGGCAGGATCCTCGCGACTGGGGTCTATGAGTAAGGGCGATCCGTCGTCGTCAGTCGGGAATTGATCACGCTTCAGGTGGCTGTTGCACAGGGAGCACGCCAGCAGGTGGTTATTCCAGTCGAAGGTCCTGAGCGGGTTAACCCGGACAGGCTCAAAATGGTCGATGTCTGTGCCCTGGCTGTCCCCGCAGTACATGCAGCGTTCCAGCCCGGGCGCCATCTCCGCGAGGGCGCTCTTCAGCACCGGATGTACGTGCTTCCTGACAGTGGTGTGCTTCCACAACTCCCCTGCCCGCTGCCGGGGAACGGATGCCTGCCCTATGTCGCTGGTGTATCCGACCATTTTCGTCAGGGCTGTCTGCGGGAGTGATATACGGGTGATGCGGATCATGGTTCCCGCCTGGGGCGGGAGTGGAGCCGGGCTGCGATCTCGTCGACACGGGTTGCCGGGGAGCTGGTCAGCTTACGTTTGAGGTCACGGTAGTGGGATTTCTCTTGCTCCGTGGCGTTGCCGCGTACAACGTCCAGTTCTAGGGCTACGAGCTCTTCCCTCTTCTGCTCGGCCTGTTCCGAGTAGGGGGTGTCGAGCCCGAAGAGGTCGGAGAGTACGGCGTCGTCTCCGCTTCCGAAGATGACCCGGTCGTACAAATGCTGGGGCACCGTCTCCACTGGGCTGTCCTCATCGGGGCCCGGGAGCCGGATCAGGCCGCCCGGGTCGGCCGCCTGGCAGATGTAGGGGCTGTGAGTGGTGACGATGAACTGGATGTTCGGGAAGTGCGTCTTGAGCCAGCCGCCGATTCGCTTCTGCCAAGAAACGTGCAGGTGTGCGTCGATCTCGTCGATGATGACGATCCCCGGACTGGGGACCTTGGGGACGCCGTCAGCGGTATCCAGGACAAGCTCGCCGTAGGCGTCGTGGATCTGTTTGAGGATGTCCACGACAAGGGCTGCCACTGCGCGGTAGCCGTCGCTCATCTCGCGCAGCGGAAACCGGTGGCGCTGGTGGACGACCCACAATCCTTCAGAGTCGATGTTGTCGATGCGGTAGTCGTCAGGCAGCAGGTTGTCACCCAGTATCGCGAGAGCGGCCGCCTTGAGGTCCCGGGCGCCATCACGGTCCTCGAATGCACGCAAGTGCTGCTCGATGAGCCAGCTCACGCCTTCCGCCAGGGAGGCGTCTTCGTGGAAGAGGCTGGTCAGCCGGGCAACCGCGCCGGAGCTGGACATCAGCCGCTGGATGTCGCTGGAGCCTCCGGCGAGCCTGCGAAACGGCCCGTATCCCGCACAGAACCACCCGACAGGGTTGTCCGCCCACGGGCCACGCTGCGCAACAGGGCGCTCCTTCTGGTACCCAATAGGCTGCAGTGACGGCTGGCCCGTGCGGCTGGAACCTGGCTTGCCGGAGAGCGAGTTGTCCGCCGCGGTCCACCGCAGCCCTGCCCAGATCGGCCGGGCCGGCCGCCGCCCAGAGGCGAACTGGTCCTGCTCCGCGTCATGGACCAGGCACACTTCGGCCTTCGCCACCGACTCGCCTCGGGCAACCCAGGTATCGAACCCGGCAACGAGGCTCCTGGTGACAGCCGGCCCGCTGACAGCCAGGGCGACGGCGCGCAGCAGGGTCGTCTTTCCTGAGCCGTTGCGGCCGGCCAGGACCGTCCAGCCGGCGTACGACCCGTCAGGCCTGGTCAGGTCCAGGTCAACATTGCGTGCGCCGTGGAACGACCTGATATTCCGCAGCCGAACGTTCTTGAGGTACATGTCGTGTCCGCCTGGATCCCGATTGAGGTAAAAGCCGGACCGCAATGGGCTCCGAGGGGACTGTAGTCCGGCGCCGTGTGGGGTCGTCGCAGGTCAGTGGCTGCCCTCCAGGAAAGGGCTGCGGTTGCCGGCCCAGGTGATGGCGAGCTGTTCGCGAGCGCGGGTGGCGGCGACGAACAGCAGGGAGCGCTCACGCAGCAGGTCCCGGTTGTGCTGGAGCCGGTCCTCGGAGGCCGGGGCGACGGCTCCAGGCTGAGGGACGTGATCCGCGCCGGCCCCGATGATCGCAACCGCTCGGTACTCAAGGCCCTTAATCCGGTGCATCGTCATCACATGCGCCCCGGAACCGATTGCCGGGGTCTGCCGCGACTTGACGTGAACGGCTTTGACGCCTGCGCCCTTGATCGCCTCGACGGCCGCCTCCACGAGTCTGTTGGTCCGGGCGGTGACGACGATCTCCTCTTCCTTGAGTCCCTCACCCAGCCAGCCCTTCACCCGTACCGCCAGGGCAGCGAGCTCGGCGCTCGCAGAGGGGTATTCGATCAGCTCAGGTCGGGCGCCGCCCAGGACGGATCGGTAGCCGCCGAGGTCGTCGGTCGAGTCGTCGAGGTCGTCGAACGTCGCGTCACCCAGGAGGCCCAATGACGTGCCGAGGATCTGACGGGTCGTCCGATAATTGAGCGTGAGTCGTTTGGAACGGCCGCCCCGGACGTTGATGCCGTGGGCGCTCAAAGCGGTGCGGTTGTCATAGATGCGCTGATGCGCGTCGCCCACGATGAACAGATCGTCCTCGCCGACCGGAACGAGCGCCCGCAGCAGCTTCCAGTGAGCCGCATGCAGGTCCTGGGCCTCGTCCACGACGATGTGCCGGTACGGACGCTCCTCGTCGCTCCAGCCGGAGGCGATCCGGGCGGCCTGCGCGGCGAGCTGCGTGACGCCGACCTCGCCGGCCGCGTCCAGCCGATGCTCGAAGGACTCGATCAAGCCCCAGACCTGTGCACGCTCCGGGCGGTTGAGGCGCCGGCCGCGCCCGGCCCGGCCGGCGGCGAGGTAGTCGTCGCGGCTGCGCAGGTCCTGGGCGAGGACGACCTGCTTCCACTCGGCCTCCAGGAAGCGGGCGTCCCAGCGGTACGGCTGCTGCTCGTCGGCCAGGTCCTCCCAGCGTTTGCGGATCTCGGCGTCGCCGAGCGGGTTCGGGGTTTTCACTCCGAAGATGTCCTTGGCGATGCCGTAGGAGACCTTGTCGATGTTGCGGACATCCACCTTGGCCGTGAGCTGTGCGCCTCCGAGGTCCTCCAACAGGGAGCGCAGCAGTTCGGCGAGGGTGGTGGTGTAGGTGGTGAGCAGGATCGCCTGGCCGGGTGGCAGCCGGTCGGCCAGGGCCTTGACCCGGTGCAGGGCGACAACCGTCTTGCCCGTGCCGGGACCGCCGGTGACGCGAACCGAGCCTTTATTGGGAGTCTTGCGTTCGGCAAGGGCGCGCTGCGCGGGGTGCAGGAAGATCCGCCAGGCCGACAGCGGCTCGGACATGATCCGGCCGAACTCGGCGATGTCACCGGTGACGACGAACGACTCCTTGGTCGCCGGACGCTCATTGGCGGCCTCGTAGTCCTCCGGGTCGACGGTGTCGCTGGTCGCGGCGACGGAGCTGACGTGTTCCCACACGTCCTCGACGGTCATGCCGTCGGCGAGGCAGAGGATCACGTCCCTGGCGAGTTTGGGTAGGTGCTCGACGAATCCGAGTATCGCGTCAATGCTGCGGATCTCGCGCAGCGCCGGGACGACCGATGGGTGCACGCCAAGCCGGTCGAAGTCCGCGTCGGAGACCGCGGCGAAGACCGAAGGTTCCGCTGAAGCGGCGGCGGCCGGGGATGGCTGCCCGCTGAGCGTGCCGTGGAGGCTCGCCAGGTTGATCAGCTCGACGCCGCCGGTGATCTTGTTGATGTCGAAGATGATGTTGGAGGCGAGAGTGTAGGCGTCGTCGTGCGGCAGTACCGCGGCCAGGTAGTAGATCCGGTCGGCGTAGTGCATCAGTACTGCCCGGAAGTTGTCGTTGATCCGGGCGGTGCGGACGCGCTTGTCCCGCCCACCTTTCGGCGGCTTGAGGTTCAGTCCGTTGGCGTCCGGATCGCGCTGCATCTTCATGATGAACTGCAGAACTTGGGCCTGGACCGACCCGTCGAGGTCGTCGTAGTACTTACCGAAGACGTCAGCCATCACGACCTGGGCCTTGGACATCACACGCTCCCCAAACGCTTGGCCAGCTTGGCCACATCGACGGTTTCCGCATATTCGATCTGCCAGCCGGCCGCCGCGAACGCGGAATCCCGGTGCTCATCCAGGTCCAGGAACACGGCCACCCTGGCGTCCGGCCAGGCGAGCTCCGCCTGTTGCGGTACCTGGTCATCGAGTTCGAAGCCGACCTCCGGAGCGCCGAAGTGGCGGGCGTGCGCTTCTTGGGCCAGGGCGAAAAGCAGTCGCTCGGCCCTAGAAGAGGCCCACTGGACTGCCTCCGCCCATGGCTCCGGCAACTGTTCGGGCTGCCCCGTGGTGGTGGGCAGCGCGCCCGCGAGCAGCGCGACCGTGTGCGGATCCAGCTGCGCGGCTGTGGACATCGCGATCTGGTGGAACGAACGCGGCAGCGCCGAACCCTGGGCGCCTACCAGCAGTTGCAGCAGGTTGGACCAGCGCAGCCAGTCGGCCCATCGCCGGCGGTGGTCGGGCTCAATAACGGCGGCGTCGCGGTCGTCCAGGACAGCGAACGCCGACCAGGCAGACATCCCGGGCTGTCCGGATGCGGGCTCAGGGCGCCGGTCCAGGAGCCCGATGAGGCGGAGCCCGCCCAGTGTTCGGACGTCCAGTGCGATGACGTCGGCGGCCGCCGGGTCGGCAGGAACGGGCAGCGTGGCGGCTGCCAGAACCTGGGGCAGCCGCTCCCCCAGCGAACGCCGGTCGATCGGCTGCCTCGACGCTCCGCCGCCTGCGAATCCGCCGAGCAGCGCTGCCGCCGTGCGGGACCACTTCTCCGCGTCGGGGTCGGCCAGGACAGCAAGCAGCGTCTCGATCGGGTTCCGCAGCACCGGGTCCAGGGTGTCGTCAGGGCGGGCGCCGCGGGTCAGCGTCTGGTGGATCTGCCGTGCCAACCGCAGCGGGCCGTCTCCGAGCAGCGGTTCGGCAGGGGTGCGCACCTGGCGGTCGCTCGACGCTCCCTCAACGGCTGCCTTCCACGCCATCACGTCCATGTGGGTGAACTGCCACACCTGCATGCCTTCGGCACGTAGGGCCTCGCGCTTGGCCGCGTCGTCGGCGATCCGGTTGATGCCGGCGCTGGCGTGGTAGGCGTAGCCGTCGAGGAAGACCGCGATACGCGTGGAGGGGCCGTCGATCCGGGTCAGCAGGTAGTCCGGCTCACTGGGCGCGGAGGTCAGCTGCCGTACGTGGTCCTGGAAGATCCAGCGGGTGGTGTTGCCGTCCGGGCGGGTGAAGCGCAGTTCGTACTCCATGCCGCGCTCGCCGGCGCGGGGGGTCACCGAGCCGGTCTCCTGGGGACGGCTGCCCCAATCGACGAGGGTGCGGACGAACTGGGCCTCCAGTTCGCTGTCGGCGAGCTGGTCGATCCGTACTCCGGTGAGGGTGTCGACGCGCTCGGTGTCCCAGCCGGTGAGGATCTCGTCCAGGAGTTCCCTGGCGACCCGCAGCGACGCGTGCGGGTGCTCGCTGCTGCTGACGTGTGGCAGCAGGCAACGGTGGCAGGGGGTGCGCAGGTTCTCCTTGCCGCAGGGGCAGTCCCGCAGGGCGCTTTGGGCGAGCGTGAGCACCCGGTGGAGCACGGCGGGGTCCGCGAGGTGCTCCAGGTAACCGGTGCCACCCGGCATGGAGTCGTGCAGCACCAAGAAGCGGCGGCGCAGTTCCTGGGTGCCGCCCGGCATGGTCGCGGTGACGACTCGCAGGTGGTCCGGGGCGCCGCCGAAGTGCTTGGTGATGCCCAGCAGCAGAGCAGCCTTGAACGACACCAGCCGGGTCTGCAGCTCCATGGTGGAAAAAGGCAGCAGGATCCGCAGCGCCTGTGTTGTCAGCTCGTGCGCGAGCACGAGCCTTTGCACCGGTTCGGCGGCGATCCCGTCGTCCTTGTGGCTGCACCAGTACGCGTGCCGGGTGCCGATCCGCTCGGCGGTCTGGTCCCAGGCTTGCGGATGCACGCCGCGCACGGCCCCGCATTCGAGGCAGGTCTCGAAGCCGGGGACCTGGACATCCACGCCGGCGATTTGGTGCTCGGGGCCCGCGGCGGCGGCCGGGCCGAGGTTGAGGGTGCGGATGGTGGCCACCCGCGCGAACTCCACGCCGAACGGCAGGTTTCCGACACGCTTCCAGGCCCGCAGTCCCTGCGGCTGGTCCGGGTCGATGTCCACCAGCGTGATGTCGGTGAACCGTCTCCGCTCCCGGTCGTCGCGCTCGTCGGTGAGCCGGGCGTCCTCGCGGCGTTCGCGGGCGGTGACACGCTCGGGTACCAGGACGGTGTGCAGGGCGCCCGGGTCGGCGATCTGTACCGCCTGGCAGCGCGGGCAGGCGGTCAGGTCCAGTCCGGCCTCCGCGGTGGCGACGTAGCCGCATTCCGGGCACAGCCGCCACTTGGCGTACGCGGTGTCGCCCTCGCCGGCGCCCAGGTCCAGGCCGTTGATGATGTATTTGTAGCCGTCGGTGTGGAAGGTGTTGCCGGGTGCGAGTTCCAGTAGGCCCATGCGTGAGCCGCGCCCGTACTCCGTGAGCTGGTCCTGGAACTCCCCGTCGGGATCCTTCCACCAAAGGGTCGCGTCCAAGAGCGTGGAGTCGTCGTGGAGGGTGTAGTTGGGCAGCAGGCCGAGACGGACCATGGCGTTGATCGAGTTCTCGCCGACCAGGGCGTCCCTGCGCCTGCTGACGGACCGCCGTTCCGCGTAGAGCTGACGGCGCTGCTCGTCGCGCTGACGGTCACCGGAGGCTGTGGACAGGGCATCGAAGGCCCGGCCGATCTGCCGGGAGCGGGAGCGCAGCGCCTCCAGGCGTTTGCGCCAGGCAGTGGCGGCCTGGCCGACAGTCTGTTCCAGCTCCAGTTCGGCGAACTGCCGCAAGCCCTGCTTGGCCTCGGGCGACATTGCGGGGAACAGGGCGATGAAGGAGTCGGCGAGCTCGGCGTGGCGGGCCTGGGCGACGTCCAGGAAGCGGCGGAACCAGCCGTCCTCGGCCAGACCGCGGGTGAAGAGTGTGCCGATGCGGTGCGGCATGGGCTCCTCGGGCATCATCGTCGCCTGCCACAGGCTGCGGTCCGCGGCCCGGTCCAGCAGGAACGCCAGGTACTGGCGGCGCAGGATCTCGGAGGCGTCCAGGTAGCAGTCGGGCGGGATGATCCGCCCCGCGAGCATCTGCTCGGGGGCGTGCAGGTAGTACTGGTTGCGGGCGCCGCGCGGGACGAAAGTGACAGTGAGCGAGTTGCCGGTGCTGCGGCCGGCACGCCCGATGCGCTGGGCGTAGTTGGCGGGCGCGGGAGGCAGGGAGGCCAGCAGCACGGCGGACAGGTCGCCGATGTCGATGCCGAGCTCCAGGGTGGGCGTGCAGGTGAGCACATTGGGGTCGAACGGGGAGCGGCGGAGTTTGAAGGCCCGCTCGACCTCCTCGCGGCGGGCCCGGCTGAGCGCACCGGTGTGCTCTGCGGTAAGGACGTCGCCGGGCCGGTCGACGGTGTAGAGGTGGCGGTAGTAGTCGTCGCTGTAGTCGCGGTCGTCGGTGGTGAAGTGGCCTGTGCACTGGAAGCGCAGGCAGGGCGTGCCGAGCCACTCCTCGCGCCGCCCGGGGGGGACGGTCTGCCGCCAGGTGCAGCTGTCGCAGCGGACACCGTAATCGTTGAGGTCGGCCCCGTCGGGAGAGGACGGATCGGTGGCGAGCCGGTGCACCAGGATGGTGCGCGGCCTGAGCGCGAACACGGTCGAGCCGCCGTCGGCCGGGTATGTCGCCAGTACTTCGCGCTGCGCGAGCAGTTTCATCGCGACCTCGGCGAGCGCGCGAGCTTCGCGCCGTTCGCAGCCCAGCGCCCGGTGGCCCCAGTCGGCGAACCAGGTGTTGTCACGGTTGAGCGAGTCGAAGTCGGATCTTCCAGTACGACCGAGAATCGGGAAGGTCGGCGCGGCCAGACCGCGCGGGAATGCCGGCATCCCGGTGGGCCGCCCACCCCAGATCGGCCAGCGTCGGGCGCCGGCCTGAGCGATGTACTCCTTGAGCCAGGGATGGAACAGCGCGCCGCGCAGCCGCATCCGCTCAAGCAGTCCTCTGAGGTAGACGACGTAGGCGGCATCGTCGGTGGGGAGGGTGATCTGTCCTGGGATGCGCTGATGCGATTCCCGGAGAAGGGACGCGATGGCCGCAGCGTCGGGGAGGTCCACCTCGGCGGCCGTCGTGCGGGTCAGCTCGAGGGTGCGGCCCAGGCGTGACCGCAGGCCGAACTCCAGCAGCGTCTGGAACATTATGCGGTCCTGCAGCATGTATGCGCCCGCATCACTGAACTCGTCGCCGGTGAGGAGCGTCCGGATCTCGGGATTGTCCCGCAGGTCCGGGGGGACGATCGACGCGAGTTTGCTCCGCTCGTCCTTCTCGGCGGCGGTCACGACGGCTTCGGCAGCATCGGTGGCGAGGTCGTGGACGGCGACCGGGGTGCCCGGCTTCAGCTGCTCGGCGAGCAGTCCACGGAAGGTGAAGCCGAAGCTGCGGTTGGCGATGAACGCGGCCCGGTGGGTGGCGTCCTGGACGGAGTCGGTGAAGACCAGCAGCTTGCGCTCGTCGTCGGTCAGACCGCGGTCGGAGAAGAGCTGGGTGGTAGTGACGGAGGCGAGAGTGGCGGTGCCGGCACCGAGAAAACGCATGCCGTCACTGAGATCGCAGGAAGGGCACCTGTCTCCGGCGTTGGCGGGGATCGGCCCGGCAACGGTGATCACGGGCACAGTCTCGGCGCTCGGCACCGTACGCAGCTCGGCTTCCTCGGCGTGCAGGAAGACGGGGGTCTGCTCGCCGGGCCTGGCGCGGATCATCCAGCGGACCGCCCGGTTGCCCTGAGCGGAGGCACGGTAAATATCCAGGGGCTTGGTCTTGAGCTGCTGCCACTCCAGTTCGGTCGACAGCGCCGCCCATCCCGAACGGCCGCAGTGGCGGCAGTACACGGCCGGCAGATGGGCTCGGAACGCCGGGCCAACGGGCCGCACGAACGGGACCGGGCTGCCAGCGGTAGCGCCGTCCGGCTCGGCGTCAGCGGTGCTGTCCACCTCGGCGGACGGATAGATCGCGAGGTTCGCCGGGTTGGGACGGGTGTCGCCGGTGGGGCCGTCGTCGTCGAACCAGCGGAAGTGGGGGGTCGGCGTCGCGGCACGAATGACCCGGCGTACCTCGCGGACCCACAGCTGAGTCTCCACCCGCAGGAAGGGGGTAAGGCGGCCGGTTGCCGGGTCGTGGACCCTGGCGGTCGAAACAAGGGCGAGAAGCCGGGCGAGACCGGTGGCGACCAGATTGACGTCGGTGCGGGCCGCCTCGTCCCAGGCCGCGCCACCACCGCGCTTGGCGAACTCCCGCGCGATGTCCGGGACAGTGACGGGGGTATCGCCCGCGACGTCTAGGAGCGCGCGGATCAGATTGTGCTGACGAAGCTTCTTGCCCAGCTCGACGGAGTCGGCGAAGTCCCTCCCGACAACGAGTTCGGCCAGCCGATGGATGGCAGTTGCATCGTCCAGGGGATCGGGGACGGCAGCGAGTTCCGCCGGAGAGGGAACGGGGAGCAGGAAGTTGGGCTCGGCGACGAACTCTCCAGACGACTGACGGTCCTCGCCGATCAAGGCCGTGTCGGGAAACGCAGTGCCGAAGACCTTCTCGGCGAACTCCAGGAGAAGTTCTCGATCCGACTTCTGCGGGCCGTCACCGCTGAGGCTGTCGTCGGCAGACGGGCTGCTGATGCCGCCACCGAGGGTGGCGGAGGTGGCCACGGGAGTGATGGTGGCGAGTGGCCGGCCGGGCTCGGCCTTGCCGGTGGCCGCGCCCAGGCGGCGCAGCAGCATCGCCACGTCGGTGCCCTGAGCACCGTCGTAGGTGTGGAACTCGTCCAGGACGACGTACGTCAGCCCGCCGTCCTGCCAGAGGGGAACGTCCGGGATGCGCTGGAGGAGCAGGTCCAGCATCTTGTAGTTGGTCAGCAGCAGGTCCGGCGGGTTGGCCCGGATCGCCTCACGATCGGTGATCAGCCGGCTGTCAGGGGACAGCTGGCCCGCGGTGATGGTGCTCGCGCCCGACTCCCGTGCGTAGGAACCGGGGGCGTTCTCGTCCTCGTCGTCCGGGGGGCGATTGCCGGAGGCCCCGCCGATATAGATTCCGGCGGTGACGGAGGACAACGCGGGGTTCTTGGCGAGCAGCTCGTCGATGCGGCGGGCCTGGTCGTCGGCCAGGGCGTTCATCGGATAGAGGAGCAGCGCCTTGACACCCTTCACACCGGCAGCCCGGGCACGCGCACAGTGATCCAGGATCGGGATCAGGAACGACTCGGTCTTGCCGGAGCCCGTACCGGTAGTGACGATCGTCGGCTCGGGCGCGTGCCCCGCCTTGCTGGACAATCGCCGCCAGGCGGCAGCCTGGTGGGTGTAAGGGCGGAAGCCGCTGGGCCACCAGTCCAAGGCCTTCTGCCAGCCGTCGGGTGCCTCCCGGAAGGGCGTACGGACGCGGAGGTAAGGACCGCGAAAGAGCCGACTCTCCGGCCGCTCGAGGAACGCCTCCAACTCCTCACGGACGTCATCGTCGGCGAGCGCGAAGCTCGTCGTCAGGTACGCAGCGAGGGCACGGCGCAGATCCTCAGCAGCCAGAGAGGGAAGCATGGCGGGGACCTACCTGCTTTCCGGGGCGGTGGTGGGCGTGGGCAAGGGCTGCTCCGCGAGGTGGGCGGCATAGTCGCCGTACTCGCCCGCGTGGAGGCGGGCCGTGAAGTCCGCGTGGGCACGGGTCATCTCGGCCTCACGGTTGGGCTTCACCCAGCCCTCGGGGATAGCGGGGGTGGGGTCGCCTGCACGGGCGGCCTTTACCCAGGCGCGTACGAATTCGGTCTCGTCCGTGGACTGACAAACACCAGCATTATCCTTTGATGCTCCGATTTTGTGGCCATCGGGAGCGAAAAACATCTCCCATTCATACTTGCGCAGGGTTCCGAATTGGGAACCATACAGCGCACAAAGTTGATCAGAGGTGAGCCCAAGCATGACGGCAGAAATTGCATCGATCTCAATCAGGGCCATTCGTCGTTCATATTCACTGCGGAGCGGGGTGGCCATTGACCACTCAGAAGCAATAGCTCCAATCGGTGCACACCGCGGAGCGGGATCGGTCCAGCGGTCAAAGAGCCACGACTTCTGAAACAGATCCTCCCACAAGGAGGCGTAGCAACATGTTACGAAATTACGACGCAGAGACCGGAGGAGCAAAGGCGCTCCGAGTGGGTGATCGAGAGGCGCAGGAAGTTGTGCCATAACCTCAGCCTGTAGATCATCTTTCCCGGTGACCTTAACTAGATAATCAAACGGCAAGCTAGACCACAACGCCCCAACGAGGGCGGTACTGCGATCTTCATTCAAAGCCAATGAATGGACTGCGTCGACATGCGTCACCCCGCGGGGAATCAATCCTGCTTGCAACGTACGTTCTGTGACGGAATCAACCCTGCGCCGCCAAGCAACGCGTAGATATTGGATAGCACGCCGCTCTCCCCAATTCTGATGACTCTCGCAGAACTCACTTTCCGAGGAAATCCTTTTATAATTCGTACGCGGGGAGAAATTCTCTGAAATTTCCGAAAAATTCACTCCTGAGTAGTCCTTGTAGGACCTACATCCCGGATTTGCCTGCTGCTCAAAAGGAATCCCTACCCCCAAATGTGGTCCTTGTAGAATTACCTCACTTAGACTTGGGGGGACATGTGTCAACTTCTTGATGAGATTCTTTTCAATCGCCCTATTCTCTCGCAATCCCGGCGTCCACCAGAACTGATGGTCCCGGAGCCGCTTGGAAAATGCCGAAATGACCTGCGTGGCCTCACTATCCGAATTGGTCAGAGGTCGAAGCATGCGGGATTGCATGACTGGAGTACCTGCCCTATCTACAAGAGCCGACCACGAGGCGAGAGTACGCTCGTCGACCTCCACGACGCGCTCACGATGTGGCCTTAGATCCCATCCGCCGGACTCAAACTGCCTTCCAGGAGTATCTCCCGTGCCATCATGCGAAATCGATCCATCCGCAGTCGACGGATGAAGCAGTCCGGAGATATTGATGAACCTTACACGACTTGCGGGGCCATAAATATGAATGCCATATTCCCGCGTATTCATGATCTCGAATAGCTTCAGTTCGTTCCGGAATTGAAAGTGTCGGCGGAGTCGCGGATAGACTTCCGATCGAACCCTACGGCACGTGGCAGCACCGAAATGGTCCTCTGGATGCACTAGTCCAGAAATACCGAACTCCCCGCCGTTCCTCCAAACTTGTTCCATGAAATTCATGTACAGATTCGTCTGGACCCCAGCAAGAACCGGATGAATAATATCGGAACCAAGGTGGGAAGAGAGTCCTGCCCAGGCGCTCAAATCTGACAAATACGCGCGAAGTATTGTTGAATTCGATAGGGCTGCGTCTTGGCGCTCAGCCATCTCTACTGCTGAAGCTTTTTCATTAAGGCCAAACCAGGGATCATACTCCGCTAGGGACAAGTGCCCGTTCCACTTAGGCTTGTACCACGGAGGATTACCTGCCTGGAGATCAAATCCACCTCGCTCGAAGACGTGCCCAAATTCCAATTCCCAGTGGAAGAATCCCTCCCTTCGCGAGATTTCATCTACCTCACTCAGCCACGGGAAGCGCACAGCCACCGATGGCAGGTCCGCGCACTGGCTCATCACTCGGTCGAACGCGTCGTCCGTCGCCAACTGCTCGAACACACCGGTATCGGCGAACAGACCGAGCTCGTCATCCAGCCCCGCCGCGCCGCCTCCAATACGGCTGGACTGCCTTGCCTTCGCCCTGGCAGCCGGAACACCTAGCACCGCCTCGCAGAAGGACAGCCACTCGTCCATACTGGGCGGCGTTGGCGTATCGGGCTGCCCCACGGGCCAAAACCACAGCGCGCACCAGGTATCCATGACCAGCTTAAGCCGACCACGCGCCGACCCCGGCTCGTTCAAGGCGCTTTCGACCTGCTCGCGCGTGACGTCTCCCGACGCCTGCGGCAGCGGCTGATCAGGGTCGACTTCCCATACGTCGATCCGGCGTCGCACCTCTCGCTCGCTTACGATCAGGCGGCGCCGTGTGAGCTCCCAGAGCCGTTCCACTCGCGTCGCCAGCGCCAGGAGCCGCTTGCCTTGAGCCACTGACGGCGTTGCCGTGACAGCAGTCCGCCACTTCGCCAGTGCCTCGCGCTCGTCCTTAGCCAGTTCTCTCTCTTGCTTGGCATCCGCGACCGCGCCCCAACCCTTCGCCGGCAGCAGGAAGTGGTGGATCTCCTCGCCCGCCAGGAATGTGCCGTCCTCAGCCCCTGCCCGCAGCGGCCGGTCCGTCGGGACCGTCGTCAGCCAGGCCTTCCGTTTCAGGGCATCCGCCGCGTACACCGCCCGCCTGGCGCCGATCAGCGAGTTGCCGCGCCGCAGGTGCAGGCCGAACCATGGGGCCTTCAGGCCCTCGTGCATCGAGTTCAGCCACAGCGAGACCTCGGCCAGTTCCACGGCCGTCTGGTTGAGGTCGACGCCATAGCAGTTGTGCAGCGCAAGATACGCCTTGACCTTCTGCAGCTCCGCCTCGTACCGGTCCGGCGGCAGCGGGTCGCCGCCGCGCTCTGTCATCCTGCGGCGCAGATACTCCGCCGCCAACTGGTTGATGGCCTCATTGAGGAACGCGCCCGAGCCCAGGGCGGGCTCGCAGACAGTGAGGTCCAGGATTGCCCGCGCCGAGGTCTCCTGGTCCAGCAGCTCGGCCAGCGCGTGCTTGACCGTGCTCCGGGTCAGCACCTCGGGCGTGTAGTACGACGCTGACCGCTGCCGCTCCCGTCCGGACAGGCGGTAGACGAAGGTGCCCTTCTTGTGCAGGATCCGCTTCCGTACGCCTGTCAGTTCGTCCGGGCGCGTGACGAAGACGTTCTCGTCATAGTTGTCGGCGTCCTTCACTGGCACGACCCAGGTGCCGCTCAGCCCGTCGGTGTCGGGTTTGGCGACCTCGTACAGGTCTTGTGCGGCGAAGAAGCCAGTGTAGGACATCAGGCCCTCGTAGACCGCACCCAGCTGGTTGATGCCCAGCTGCGCGTAGGAGATGAAGCCCTTGCCGGTGCCGCCGCCGGCCCGGCCGCGGCCGCTGCGGCGTCCCTGCGTGAGCATCAGCAGGTTGAGCACGCGCCACAGCACCCGGTTCCGCAGACGGGTGTCGATGCGCTCGCCGTCGATCGACACCAAGCCGATCAGCGGAGTGGCGTCGGCCTTGAACAGATCGCTGCGCAGGGCCTCGAAGCGCAGGCCGTCCGCGTCGAGGACGGTCACGCTTTCCTCGGATGCCGCGTCCTTGCCCAATGGGCGGTGGCCCTGGTCGACCAGCCGGAACAGCAGGTCCAACGAGTCGGCGAAGTGGAAGCCGTCCTGTGCCTCGTCGGGGAGGTCATAGGAGACCAGTTCACCGAGCCGCGCGAGGCCGTAGCCGTCCTGATAGGCATCGTCCTTGCTGGGCAGGATGCCGAGTTCGGGGCGGGATTCGGCGTAGAGCAGGAACAGGATCCGGTACAGGTAGCGCAGTGACTCGCGGGTGAGCCGGCTCGCCAGGTCGGCGGGGTCGCCCAGCTCCGCCGGGTCGGCGCCACTGTCCTGGATCCGGTCCAGGATCTCCTGTGCGATGAGTTCGACGGACTGCCGCAGCCCCTCACGAAGTTCCTTGGAAACGCCGACCGCGTGTTTGCGGCCTTTGTCGACCAGGCCGTCCAGGTAGCCGGCGACGCCGCCCTCGGTGAGCAGCGACTCTGCGCCGAAGAGCGCGGCCACCGCCTCAAGCTCTTCGCCGTCGGCGCTGAGGTTGCGGTCCAGGGCCTCGTCCACGCTCACAGCGAGGAAACGGCCCTCGTGCCAGGCCGTGCGGTCGGCGAGCAGGATCGCGCCGCCCGCGAGCAGCAGAACGTAGCGCGGGGCGCAGCCGTCCTCGCAGCCGAACAGGAAGGTGACGGCGTCCGCGGCACCGGTGATCCGCTGCTTGCCGTCCAGCTGGATCGGGTCGAGCAGTTGCGCGCCGCCGTCCTCGACATCCGCGATGACGAGTTCGCCGTCCACCTGCCAGGTGACGTCCAGAGCGATGAGCTCGACGCCGCCCGGACCGGTGACGGCGAGTGCGACCGGCACCGACCGTTCGTCGTCGCCCTGCATGACGCCGAAGTTGCCCCGAACGAGCCGCGTGTGCGTGGACCCCTCGGGCTGCGACTCCTCCGCGTCCGACGCGACATATGCCAGCGCCGCCAGCAGGCGGTCGTTGAGCTCCCGCACCTCGGGGCCGTCGAAGGCCTTGTTCTCGGTGATGCGGACCTTGGACTTGAAGTACTCGCGGCGCAGGCCCTTGACGCCCGAGCGGGACGAGGGCGCGCCTGCGCGGTCGGCGGAGGTCCATCGCTTGCGCAGCTCGGTGAGGTCGCGGACGAACAGCTCGGCGAGGTAGTGGGCGGAGATGTATTCACCGCGGTTGGAGATCGCTTGGAATGCCACGGTGTCACGCGTCCTTCTGCTTCTGAGATGCGCCGGTACCAGCGGCTGGCGCGAGGACCCCGATCACCCGGACCATCGGTTCGCCCTGTGTGGCCAGCTGTTCGATCAGCTGCTCGACCTCTATCGCGGTCTTCCGCACGCGGGTCTCCTCGTGCTTCAGCCGTACAGCGCTGAAGCTGAGCTGTTCGAACGTCGACAGGCTGGCCTTGCGCCAGGCTTCCAATCGTTCCCCGTACTGAACGAGCTGCTCGACCAGCGGCGTCTCCTGCTCCGCGCGCAGCTCGGCCACGTGCTCGCGGCTCGCCCGTACCGCTGCCGGGACGAGTGCCTGCAGGGCCGTCAGGTCCCCGGTGAAGGGCCGGTTGAGCATCTTCGGCTTCACCCCGGCCTGCTGGAGTACGCCCACCAGGTCATCGTCGAAGGTCGGCGTGCCGCTGGCCAGGCCCGTCACGCAGGTCCATGCGAGCACGGTGGGGTGGCCCTTGGCGTTGGAGTACATGGCCTGGGTGAGGAAGACCGGTTCGCTGACGTCCGCGGTGATGATCGGTGCGGTGTTGCGGGTGAGTTTGACGAGGACCTTGTCGGTGAGCCATTCCACCACCGGGTGCTGGTCCGTCAGGTAGCTGACGTCGGGCCATCCGGAAGTCTCGGTCCGCTCCTGCTTGGTGATCGCGCCCTTGCCGCGGTTGCCGCTGCGCTCGCGGGCCCGCTCCAGCCGGTCCTGGCCGAACTCCTTGTCGAAGGTGACCCGGAGCTGTTCCAGGACCCGGCGCTCGTCCAGGTATGACTTGGGAAGGACCAGCAGGCGGCGCTGGAGTTCCCGGTCAGGGGTGAAGACCAGCATCTTGGGGTGGTCGTCGTCCCAGTGCTTGCCGATGCGTTGCTCGGGGTTGTCGTAGACCTCCTCCAGGGCCTCCTCGACGAAGGCGCGGGTGGACGCGAACAGCTGCGGCGCCTGGTAACCCGGGGAGTCGCCCTCTGGGGTGTGGTCGGCCATGAACGCCTCGAAGGGGTCAAGCGGGACGGCCGGAACGACCGTGTTGAAAGGTGTGCCCGCTGCCAACCCTTCCATGATGGCGGCCGTCTCGGCTTCCTCGTCGCGAAGGCCGAGGATGGAGGCGGCCTCGCCGAGGGTGCGGTGGACCTCGTCCTCGCGTTCGAGCAGGCGCTTGGAGACTGCCCGGTCGGCCGAGGGACGGTCCGGGTCCTCGTCGGCGGTGAGCAGCAGCAGTGCGCGGATCTCCGGGGAGTGCTGCTGGCCGTAGCGGTCGATACGGCCGTTGCGCTGCTCGATGGTGATCAGCGACCAAGGCAGGTCGTAGTGGATCATCTGATGGCACTGGCGGTGCAGGTTGACGCCTTCGGCGGCGATGTCGCCGGTGAGCAGGACGCGCAGGTCGCTGCTGGCCAGGCTGAAGTCCTTGACGGTGCGCTGCTGCTCGTCGTCGGACAGGCCGCCGTGGAGCTGGCGGACGGCGCCGCTGGTCTTGTTCCGGCCCGGGGCGAAGCCGAGGGCGGAGGGCAGGGTGTCCTGCAGTATCTGCAGTGTGGCGCGGCGTTCGGAGAAGATGACGACGCGGGCGTCCGAGTCGGGGCCGACCTTGATCTCCTCTTTGAGGACTTTCACCAGCTGGTGGAACTTGGCGGCGTCGTCGATGTCTATGGCCTCGGCCAGGGTGCCGAGGGTGACCAGGGCGTCGCGTTCGGCTTGCCGTTCTTGCGGTCGAGGGCTGCGGTCGATGCTGTCGATCCGGTTGTCGACGGTTTCGACGAGCGCGGAGTGGGAGGAGAGGAAAGACTTCAGCAGTGTGTAAGGGAACAGTCGCGCGCCCTTGCCGGTGACGGGGGCCGTGCGGCCGTCCTTCGGGTGAACCCAGACGTCATACAGTTCCTCGAACACCCGCTGCTCTGCCGGGGTCGCCGTGCAGTCGATGGCGACCGGCGGCTTGCGGGTGGCCCACATGTGGCCGATCTCGGCGGAGACAGCAGGGGACATCTTGTGCCGCCTGATGTAGAGGTGCTGGAGCTGGGTCTCGTCGTAGTTGCTGGTGTCGGGGATGGCCGTCGGGTCGAGCATGCTCAGCAGCTCGCCGAATGACTCGCGCTGGCCGTTGTGCGGTGTGGCGCTGGCGAGGATGAGAGCGTCGGTCTTGGGCGCGAGCAGCTGGGCGAGGCGGTTGTTCTTCGTTCCTGTGTTGATGAGTTTGTGCGACTCGTCGATGACGACGGCGTCCCAGGTGACCTGCATGAGGTGGCTGCGCCAGCGGTCGGAGCGCAGGGTGTCGATCGAGATGATCGCCCGCTTGTAGTACGAGAAGGGGTTGCGGCCGGCGGGGATGTCGTTCTTGATCCGCTCGATCCCGGCGGAGTCCAGCCGGACCAGGGGGATCGCGAAGCGGGTCCACAGCTCGTGCTGAAACTGCTCCAGGATGTGCTTCGGCGTCACCACCAGGATGCGCTCCCCTCGCCCGCGGCTGATCAGCTCGGACAGCAGCAGCCCGACCTCCAAGGTTTTGCCCAGGCCCACCGCGTCCGCGATCAGCAGGCGGGGGCGCAGGGCGCGCAGGGCGGCCTTCGCGGGTTCGCGCTGGTAGGCGAGATCGTCGACGAGGTGGGTGCCGACGGTGGCGAGGCGCTGCTCGGACTGCGGCAGAGGGGTCTTGCGGATCAGCGCGTCGATGAACAGGCGGGAGCGGCGGCACTCGGGCGAGTCGTCGGGGACGATTTCGGTGTCCTCGGGGCGCAGCGGGGTCACCTGGTCGAGGCTGGGGTGGGCGAAGAAGACCGCGCGCTGGTCGCGGACCAGCGTTGAGATGCCCCGTACGTCCAGGCGGGTACCGTCCTTGGTGGTCTCCTCGACCTCCACGACCAGCCAGTCCTCGTCGCGGGCGCGGACCTGCATCCCGGCGGCGAACCGGGCGCCGCCGGGCGTATCGCCCGGACTGCTGCCTGACGCACGGTCGGCGACGGTGGTCATCGGCGGGTCTCCTTCAATTGCTGCGTTGCGGGTGCGGGGGTGAGGGGTACTCAGCCGCCGTAGTCATTGCGGCGGTCCTCGATGCGACTGCGCCATCGCGCGGCCCAGCGGTCCGGCCCGGGCTCCGAAACCGGAGGGACGGCGGGCCGTGGAAGCGGCACGGGATCGGGGACCGGCTCGGCTTCGCGGTCCTGTGCGGCCTCCAGCCCGGCATCCGGCACGTCCGGCGGTGTGGCCTGCCGCTCCAGCACCTCCGCGAGGAATGTCTCCGGCAGCGGCGGATACGCCTGCGCAACGGTCGGCACCCCGAAGTCGAGAAGGCGTCCCATCGCTTCCTCCAGCACACTCTGGGCGGTCGGCCGGTCCTCGGCGTCGAAGGCCAGAATGTGGGTGACCAGATCGAGTAAGGCGGGTGGAAGGCCAGCCAGGTCCGGCTGGATGTCCAGCGTCCGCTGCGCCGGCATGTGGGCGTAGAAGGGGACATGGCCGGTCGCGGCGTGCACCAGCGTCGCACCGAGGCTGTAAACGTCGGCCGCCTCGCTGGCCCTTCGGGAGTCGGCAGCCTGTTCGGGTGCCATGTAGGAGAGGGTACCGAGGGCTGCGCTCGCTGTCGTAAGGCCGGTACCGCCACTTACATGGGATATGCCGAAGTCGATGACCCGAACGCCGTCCGTCGCAACCAGGACGTTGCCGGGTTTGAGGTCTCGGTGCAGCAGATGTACCGAATGGACGTGCATCAGGGCGTCCGCGAGACCTGCCGCCAGCCACCACGCCCCCAGCTCGCTCACCGCGCCGTGCTTCTCCAGAAGCTCCTGTAGTGAGGGCGCGTTGATGTATTGGGTGGCGATCCATGGAGTTGCCGCGTGCGGGTCGGCGTCCACCAGGGCGGCGGTGTGGAAGCCACCGACGCGGCGGATCGCCTCCAACTCCAAGACGAAACGCTTGCGGAAGTACTCGTCCTCGGCGAGCTGCGATCTGACGACCTTCACGGCGACCAGGCGGGTCGAACGGTAGCCGAGGTACACCACACCCATAGAGCCCTGGCCCAGTCGGCCGACCAGCTGGAAGTTCCCAACCGTCGTCGGATCGCCCGCTCTGAGCGGCTGCAGCACCTTTGCCCCCGTGGTGTCCTGTCTTGAGCGCAGGAGAGGGAGATTATCAGCGGATCGGCTCACTGCTCCTGCGTCTCCTGCGACTCGCTTTCCTCGGTGGACATGGTGGCCGGCGGCAGCAATGCACCGTTGGTCAGCCCGTCGTAGGCCAGCTCGCTCGCCCGTTCGCCTATGGTGGCAGCCTCGCGCAGCCGCTCCTCGAACATGGCGAGGCGTCTAAAGGCCACGCCGTACTCCCGCTGCCGTGCGATGCCCATCTGCGGCAGCTGCGCGCTGCGGGCATCCAAGCGGAATGTGCCGCTGGCGGTGGTGCTGCGACGTGTGTTGGCGGCGCTGCGCAAAAAGCCGCGCAGATAGTCGGTGTCGAGCTGGTCGGTGCGGGAGGTTGGCGCGCTGCCGTCGAGATCGACCAGGCCGCCCCGAACGAGGTCGCCGAGGCCGATCGGTGCGGCATCCACATGGCCGGGGCCGGCGGGGAGTTCGGGGAGCAGGTCGAGCAATCCCTGGGCGAGGCACTGGATCCTGTCGCGCAGGGCGGCGTACTCAACGGGGTAGTCGCCGTGATCGGGCGTGACGTACCGGCTGGGGCTCAGGTCGACATCATCATTCAGGATGTCGATGGGCGGGACGTCGGCGATCTGCTCCGGTGTCGGTGTGCAGTCCTTCGTACCGATGTCGTCGGGGTTGGCGGCGCTGAGGTCGATCATGCGGATGTGCGTAGGGTCGGAGTCAGCGTTGACCGGTCTCCGCAGGATCCACAGGTGCACGGGTAGGGAATGGTTGGAGATCAGGCCGGGCGGCAGTGCCACGACAGAGGTCAGCAAGCCGCGGCGTACGAGTTCGGCCCGGATACGGCGACCGCCCCTGCGATAGGCGACGGACGCGGGCAATACGAGCAGCGCGCGGCCACCGGGGGCTGTGTGAGCGTAGCTGTGCTGCACCCAGGCGAGTTCGCTCTCAGAGCGCGGGGGAACGCCCAGCTCCCAACGGGGGTCGAGCAGCAATTCGTCGCGGCCCCAGTCGGCCACACCCACCGGGGGCTCGCAGACGACCAGGTCGGCGCGGAGGTCGGGGAAGGAGTCCTTGCGCAGCGAGTCACCGCAGACAACCGTGGCGGTCTTGCCGTCGAGCCGGGCTCGAAGCTCGGCAACCGCGGCGGCCGCAGGGTTTCGTTCCTGGCCGCACCGGTCAGCACCCGGGGCGGCGGAGAGCAGTAGAGTCCCGATACCGCAGGCCGGGTCGTAGACGGTGCCGTAAGTTGTTTCGCCGACCGGCCCGGCGAACGCCGCGACGATCCGCCCGAGGCCTACGGTCGTCATCGGCTCGCCACCGCCGCTGCGGGCGGTGGAGGCGATGCAGCGCTCGACCAAGTCAGCGTAGAGGCCCTGCGCCCCGCGTTCGGCAGCCAGTGCCGCGACGGCAGCTCCAGCGGGCTCGGACAGGGGCTGATCGGCGGACAGCCCGAGCAACTGAGCGCCAACCGCGCCCAGTGCGGTGAGCAGGTCGTCACCGTACTGGGCGCGTAGTTCATGCCAGAGGTCAACCTCGGCTGAGGTTGCTCGGCCCTTGCCCTGCTGGTCCAGCCACCGCTGGACCTCCAGGAGCAAGAAGAGCGGGCTGGTTGCCGTGCCGGCGGCGGGGCGCGGGAAGTCGGGGTATCGGCGACGCCAGTTGGACACGGCTGCACGGGTCACCCCGGCCAGGCGAGCGATCTCGGCAGCCGTGACGACCGTCGCGGGGGCGGGTTCCTCAGCTGCCATGCCCAGACTGTACACATGATCAAGGAAATCGGCAAGAGAATCGCGTTGACAACGCTAACGTTGATCATCCAACATACCGTGAACGATGGTGAAGCATTTTCCGTCCATTGGGGGTGATGGGTACGAACCCGCAAGGATCGACCCCGTTCGACGAACTTCAGAACCTGCAGGGCTTCGGTCCGGCAGGCGTCGATCTGCTCCGCAGCCTGATGGCCGAGGAGTTGCGCCGTTATCCAGCTCTGTTGAACGGGATGCCCGACCGCCGCGAGTTCGCCCTGGAACTGACCATCGAGTTCTTCACGGAGAAGGCGCAGCGCCTCGTGGAGTCCCTGGTCACTGCTGCCGCGGACGACGATTGCGTCGCCCGCTACTGCCGTACGTCGATCCGCCACTGGCTGGCGGACCGGAGCCGGGGCGGACCCACCGGGCACATCCATCGCAAGGTGATGAAGCTGCTCCGTGAGCACAACGGGAAGTTCGAGCAGGTGCCCGCAGGTGAGGAGGGAGGAGGCTGGTGGCGGATCGCCGGCGCCCCGGCGGCACCGGGGCGATCCGACATCGACAGGCTGACCCGGGCCGCAACCGCGTTCGTCACGAAGTCTGTCCCCGTCGACCGGGGCGGAATCCGGCGCCCCCCAGTAGCATCCAGTGGCGATCTCGTCGCCATCCTTCAGATGGTCCTGCGCGCCGCGGGCGGCAGTTTGCCTTCGTCGATCCTCGCGGATGTCCTGGCTCGGCGCTTCCCACTGTGGGTAGCCCCGGTAGAGACGTCACTTGAGACCGACCCGGTAGACCACGCGCAGGCGCTCAGCATCGCCGCGGTACCTGCCGGCGTCGACAGCGCTGAGGTCGAACGCCAGGCTCGTATCGCCTTCGACCAGCTCACTCCCGTGGAGCGTGCACTGGTCCGCTTTGTCGGACCGGGCAATATGGACATCAAAATGGCTCAGACGCTCCTCGGCTGTGGTCGGTCCGCCGCCTTCGAGAGGGTCAACAAGATCACGCAGCGCCTGCAAGTGCTCCTGCTGCCCTTGGGCGATGACGCCGAGCAGGTTTCCCTGCGCCTGAGAGAGTTGTGCCTCGACGCAGAAACGCCGGACTCGACTGTCAGTGGGACGTCAGACCATGGCGATAACACTGATATTCGAATCGTTGAGGGAGCATGATGGCCGACCGTCTACAAGACCTCCTTCACCTGGCCACCGTCACCAAGGCCCCCCACTCGCTCACCCCCACAGGCAGAGCCGAACGCCGGCCCGACCCCCACCGATGCATCCCCGCCCCCGGACAGGTCTGGCGCGCCCGATGGGAAGAGGACAGTCTGCTCCTTCTTCTCTTGGCTGGGGGCCCGCAGGGCTTCACCGCCGCACCGGTCACCGTCGAGCCCACCGGAGAGGGCGCCGAAGCCCTCGTGGTCGGTCCAGCGATGACCGCCTTCAGCGTCCATGTGACGCTCTGGTGCGACCTGAGGCAGGCCGTAGCACAACACGTTCTCGACGAGATCATCGACAGTTGGCCACCCGAGATCGTCGACTACGCCTACCGGGGCCCAGGTGCCGGGCAATCAGCGCCGGCGGGATGCCGACCGGGCGAGGAGCGGGCTGAGGACACAGAGTTCCGGCGTGAGACAGCCGCAGCCATGCAACGCCTCGCCGAGGCTCCCTCGCTACCGGTCCATCAAGGGGATGCCCCGCCGGGCGACCTCCACAGAACACTAGGACTCAAACTCGCCGATGTCATGAAGGCGCTGGACGTTACACAGGCACTGGCCATGGACGTGCTCCGCGGCGACCAGCCACTGTCGCCCCCGCAGATCGCGACGCTGTCACGGCGCAGCGGCATTCCCGTGGCCGACATTGAGCACCGGATGCCCGGCCTGCCGGCCGGTCTCGTCGAAGCAGTCGAAGCGCCACGTTGGCGGGCAGAGGTAGCAGCCCTGGCGCGTAGAAACGATGTGGACGAGTACGCGGCACGCAACCGGGCGGCCTTCGGGGCGTACGCACTCGCCGCACGCTCGGGCCCTTCCACGAAGGACACCGATGTCGACTGGGATCAGCGACTACGACGCTGGTTCCAAGCGGGCGCTGACCACGAAACCGGGGAGCGCAAACGATGACCATTCATCATTATCTGCTGCCGTCCGCCGAGAGACAGGCCGCGGCCATGCTCGGAGTGCTGCAGGCACGCAGACCCGGAGCATCCGTGCAGCTGCGCCGAAACGCCCTTCACTCACTCGCACAGTGGACCGGTGAACTCCGGGTGCGCCTCGTGGACGAGATCACGGGAGCGGATCGCGGATGCTCTGTCTACGGCGGCTACCGGCACGACACCGATCCGCCCTCGATTGTGGTGGCGGCGACAGCGTCCGTGAGGCGCCGGCAGTTCACGGCGCTCCATGAGCTCGGCCACCACTTGCAGAAGTCGGATCTGGCTCTGGGCGAGTACCTGCTGGAATCCCCGCAGTCCAAAGTCCTGGAGGACCTGTCCTGCGACGCGTTCGCCGCACGCGTTCTGCTCCCCGACGACATGACCGACCTGTGCCTCGGTCAGGGGACCCCGACCTCGGACGCGGTTGCCGCCCTCTACCGGGCATCCGGTGCTTCCCGGGCGGCCAGTTGTGTGAGAGCCGCAACCCGGATGGTTGGCAGCGGCGCCGTCATCCTCTACGACAGCAGGGGGCACGTCAGTTTCGCCGCCTCACGAGGAGATGTGTTCGCACCGCCGCAAGGAAGCGACCAGTCCCGGACCGAACTCGTCCGCGCTGCATTGGATCAGCAGTCCAGGGACGGCTCCCACCCCGTCGTGCGGTCGACGTCGATCGTCTACCGGCAGGGATACGCCCGGTCGCCTCTCTATGGACATGCCACTTGGTGCGACGGCTTCATCCTCGCCGTCCTGGTCGAACACGACGCACCATGGCGTCGCATGTCCCCACCGCGCTCCACCCTCGGGCACCCCACCCGCGAATACGAGCACGAATGCGCCGTCTGCGACGACCGGTCACCGGTCTCCATGCGCTGCCCGCGCTGCCACGAACCTGTGTGTCCTGGAGGCCACTGCGAGTGCACACAGAACGCAGAACGGCTCTGCCCCCGCTGCTTCCTGCTTCGCCACCCCCGGTTGTTCGTCAAGGAGGGCGGGGCGTGCCGCGAGTGTCGAGAGTGATCCACGTCACTTCCTAAGGTTCCGGACTGAAGTGGTGTTGGGCCGTCAGAGGTGAGTGCGAGGCGAGCACGCCTTGTTCCCACGCTACCGGCGCCCCGGCGCCACCACGGAGACCCAGATGGACACCTCCTTCGAGGAGCCCGGCCAGCACGGTCAGTTCGCCATCGCCAAGCGCGCCAGCCGCACCAGGCGCAGCACAGTCTTCCTGCTGCAGTCGGCTCACAGCACGTTCGAAGCCGGCCTCCAGCAGTACGTGAACGGCACCTACGAGGAATCCCACGGCTTCGTCTCCACCGAGGTGACCGTCGCGGGCATCCCCTGCCTGCAGTACACCGGCGTCCTCGGCGGCGGCAGGCCACCCGAGTGGGGGCAGGCTCTGCGTTCGGTCAGCGGCGTGCGGCCGGAGATCGAGAACAAGTCCTCCGCCGGCGTGTTGATCGTCCCCGTTGACGGGAACGTCTTCGCCCTCTGCTACGGCATGGGGCACCTGCTGCTCAACGCTGACCAGATCGCCCCCGACTTCGGGTTCTCCTTCGCCCTGCGGGCTCTGCAAGCGGACGCGATCCGCCACGTCACCCACACCATGCTGGACGCGCGTGGGCGGACCGACCGCAACTCGGCGGCGGAGGACCAGCCCATCCACGGGTTCGGCCTGGAGGAATTCGGCGAGATCGTGACCCGGCTCGGCGGCAAACTCGAGTCCACCGCCCTCACCTTCAGTCAGGGACGCAGCAAGTCCGTGCAGGTCTGCGGCGCCGAGTCGCTCAGGATCCCGTTGGGGCTGAGCCCCGAGGATCTCGTCGCAGACCTGACCGAGATCAGCCGCGTCCTGGCCAAGGAGTCCTCGGCCCCTGAGTTCGACGCGATCGCGAAGGTCCGCCCGCTGCGGAGCCATGACAACCGTCTCAGAGATCTCGACAAGGACCTCGACGCCCTGCTCGGCGGAGCGGAGCAGGGGAGGCTGGCCCTGGTCGTCCCCACGCAGTGCCTCAACAATGAGGACCGCACCCAGTCTTACCGGGTCAAGATCGGCCCTCGGTACGTGTTCTGCGAGGAACTGACGCTGGACTTCATCCTTGGGCAGGTCGCCCAGTTCAGTCCCGGCGAGCGGCTGCTCGCGCTGAAGAACGGTTACATCCAGGCCTGCCAGGACGCCGACGGCCGCAACCCGGCGGGTCGCAGGATCGCCGCCAACCGCTGGCTGGCCGCCGAGATCACCCGAGCCAGCAGCCGCCTCTTCCATCACGAAGGCCGCTGGTACGAGGTCGGCGAACAGCATCTGGAGGGCATCCAGGCCCAGATTGCGGAGATCCTCGGCGCTCCGGCCGGACTGCTCCTCCCGGACTGGCTCCCCACCGTCAAGGACGAGGGCGCCTACAACGACGAGGTCGCCCGCAAGGAGGAAGGTTTCGTCTGCATGGACCGGGCGCTCATCAAGCCCCGACTGCACCCGCGCGGCATCGAATCCTGTGACCTGCTCGGCCCCCAGAACGAACTCATCCACGTCAAACGGGCCGCCTCGACCGCCCCGCTGAACCACCTCTTCGCACAGGGCCGGATCTCCGCCGAGGCCCTGCGCTGGGACAGCTCAGCCAGAAAGGACATGGCCGCCAAGGTCCTCGCCCGTAGCCGGGAACAGCACCGCACCCGGGTCCTGCCGCTGGACTTCACGCCCAAGAAGGTGATCTACGCGATCTCACTGAAAAGCGGCAAGCCCGTCACGGCCGCCAGCCTGTTCACCTTCGCCCAGGTCTCCCTGCTCCAGGCTGTCACCGCGCTCCGCCGCGCCGGTATCGAGGTCGCAGTGGTCAACGTCAGCACGACCCTGTGAGGCAGCACTGCTGACTCCATGCCTGCCGGTCGAGTGGGACCGCGCAAGAGGCGCACGCCGCGCACGGAACGGAATCAACGGTGGAGCCGGAGGATGGGAGGCCGTGTGAGCGAGTCCGGGGCGCGAAAGGTCGAGGGTGGTGAGGTTCTCGGTCCGGATCATCCTCTGGTCTGTTCGCCCCTCCCGGTGTCTCCACTGCTGACGGCTACCACGCCGAGAACATTTCCGGCCTCCGCAGGTTCGCGTCCCTTCCCGTGGTGTCCCATCCCCTCGACATCTCAGGCTGACGCTGTACCTCGTCAACCCAAAGCGCTGCGGACCACGCGGACTGAACTCTGAGCATTGTCTTTCCCGTCTCCGATCAAGGATTTTCCCTGGTCAAAGCACTACGGGGCCGGCAGACTGCCGCTGGGCATACGGCATGGCGGCAAGACGACTTTCGACGCGGAATCGACCCAGATTCGACCCGGCTGACACGTCCAACCCTAGGACACATGCCCTGACCTGCGGAAACGCACGGCGGCAGACGAGCCGTGCTGTACGCCGGGTTCTGTCTCCGGGGGCCTCGCGGCCCGCCGGGAGGCGGTCATCCATCTGGGACCGGCGTTGCCGCCGGCCTCGTGCGGTCCACCCGCGGACTCGGGCGGGCAGCCCTCCGTCGTCCGCGCGGGGCGTCCGGAGACGCCCGCTCTCGACCTTGCTCCGGGTGGGGTTTACCGAGCCGTCCGGGTCACCCCGGACGCTGGTGGTCTCTTACACCACCGTTTCACCCTTACCGGGGACCGAGGTCCCCGGCGGTCTGTTCTCTGTGGCACTTTCCCGCGGGTCACCCCGGGTGGGCGTTACCCACCACCCTGCCCTGTGGAGCCCGGACGTTCCTCGGCGGTGCGGGCCTCGACCCGCGCCGCCGCGACCGCCCGCACGACTCGTCTGCGCACTGCCATCCTAGTGGAGTCCACGCCGTAGGCTGCACCCCGGCCACCGCGACCACCCCGGCCACCCCGGCCACCGCCACCGCCACCGCCACCGCCACCGCCACCGCCACCGCCACCGCCACCGCCACCGCCACCGATGAGGGAGACCCGCCGTGCTCGTCCTGCTGCCGCCGTCGGAGGGGAAGTCCTCGGGCGGGACGGGCCCCGCCGTGGAGCCCGGAGCGCTCACGCTGCCGGCCTTGCGCCCGGCGCGCGAACGCGTGCTCGCCGAACTGGTGGAGCTGTGCCGGGCCGACCAGGACAAGGCGCTCGACGCGCTCGGCCTCGGCCCGACCCAGCACGGCGAGATCGCCAGGAACGCCGCCCTGCCGCAGGCGCCGACCCGGCCGGCCGGCGAGGTCTACACCGGCGTGCTCTACGACGCCCTCGGCCTGGCCACGCTGGGCGCCGCCGCGCGCCGCCGGGCCGGCGAGGCGCTCCTGGTCTTCTCCGGCCTGTGGGGCGCGGTCCGGGTCGGCGACGCGATCCCCTCCTACCGCTGCCCGGTCGGCGCCCGCCTGCCGGGGCTCGGGACGCTGGCCGGCTTCTGGCGTCCCGCGCTGGCCGAGGTGATGCCGGAGGCGGCCGGCGACGGACTGGTACTGGACCTGCGGTCCTCGGCGTACGCCGCGATGTGGCGGCCGAAGGGCTCGATCGCACGGCGCACCGCGGCGGTGCGGGTGCTGCTGGTGCGCGAGGTGGACGGCGTCGAGCGGCGCGGCGTGGTGAGCCACTTCAACAAGGCGACCAAGGGGCGGCTGGTGCGGGCACTGCTGGAGTCCGGTGCCGAGCCGGCCGGTGTCGACGAACTGGCGGACTGCTGGCGGCAGTCGGGCTTCCGCGTGGAACGCACCGGCGACCGGCGGGCTGGACGTGCTGGTCAGCGACGTGCGCTGAGCGGGAGCCGGTCCCGGGTCGCCCGGCGCGCGCCGCCGGCTCCCGGCGTTGCGCGCGGTACGCCGCCGGTCGCAGGATGGCCCCATGACGTCGCTGATCGATCTCGCCCCCGTGATCCCGGTCGTGACGCTGGAGGACGCGGCGGACGCCGTCCCGCTGGCCCGGGCCCTGGCGGCGGGCGGGCTGACGGCGGTCGAGGTCACGTTGCGCACCCCGGCGGCGCTGCGCGCGGTGCGGGCGATCGCCTCGGCGGTGCCGCAGGTCCGGGTGGGCGCCGGGACGGTGCTGGGCACCGCGCAGGTGGCGGCGGCGGTCGAGGCCGGGGCACGGTTCCTGGTCAGCCCGGGGTGGACCGACCGGCTGCTGGCCGCGATGCGGGGGTCCGGTCTGCCCTACCTGCCCGGGGTCTCCACCGCGTCGGAGGCGCTGGGCCTGCTGGAACGGGGAGTGACGCGAGATGAAGTTCTTCCCGGCGGAGGCGGCCGGCGGCGCGGCGTACCTGCGGGCGCTGGCCGCGCCGCTGTCCCGCGCCCGGTTCTGCCCGACCGGCGGTATCGACGCCGAACGCGCCCGCCGCTACCTGGAGTTGCCCAACGTGGACTGCGTCGGCGGCACCTGGATGGCGCCCGCGCAGGCGGTACGGGCCGGGGACTGGGACCGGATCGCCCGTCTGGCCGGCGAGGCGGCAGGCCTGCGCGCCGCCGGTTGACCGGACGGAACCGCCCGCCCGCCGCCGCGCACGCCGGTACCCCACGCCCCGGCCCCGCCCGACCGGGCCCGCTCCGGACCGACGCCCGTTCGGCACGCCCCGGCGGGCCCACTCCGGACCGGCCGCTCCTGACCGGCCGCCACGGCGGGTACGCGACGCGTCGTCACGCCACGGCGAGTGCGCGAGGGGACGTCAACCGCGCCAGTGCGACGTGTCGTTGAACAGTCTGACCGACGCCGTGCCGTCCGGGTGGCAGGCCACGGCGGAGAGCGACGCGGGCGACAGTTCCATCCGGAACATCGCCTCCGGCGGGGCACCGAGCGCCAGCCGGACCAGCGTCTTGATCGGCGTGACGTGGCTGACCACCAGGACGGTACGGCTGCGGTGACGTCGCGTCAGGTCGTCGCGGGCGGCGGCCACCCGGCGGGCCACCGCGGCGAACGACTCGCCCCCGCCGGTCGGCCGGGCCGTGCCGGACGCCAACCAGGCGGCCAGGTCCGCGGGGTGGCGTTCGCGGACCTCGGCGAAGGTCAGTCCCTCCCAGGCGCCGAAGTCCGTCTCGCGCACGCCGTCCTCGATCTCGACGTTCAGGCCGAGCCGTTCGGCGACCGCGCCGGCGGTCTGCCGGCAGCGGGCGAGCGGCGAGGAGACGACGGCCTGGACGGTGCCGCGGTCGGCCAGCGCCCCGGCGGCGCGCGCGGCCTGCCACCGTCCGCGCTCGGACAGGTCGGGATCGCCGCCGCCACTGCCGGAGAACCGCTTCAGCGGGGTGAGCGCCGTCTCACCGTGCCGCAGCAGGACCAGCGTGGTGGCCGGGCCGAGGTCGCGGGGACCCCAGCCGGAGGTCGCGGTGTCCTGTCGGGGCGCGCCGTCCGAACCGGTGTCGGCGGCGGCCGGGGCGGCGGCCACCGCGGGGGCGGTTCCGGGGGCGTCCGGCGCGGTCCGGTCCTCGGCGGTGGAGGCGCCCGGCTGCCAGTCCACGCCGTGCCGGCCGGCGTCCATCGCCTCGTTGGCCAGCCGGTCGGCGTGCCGGTTGCGCTCGCGCGGCACCCACTCGTAGCCGACCTGTGCGGCGGGCAGCACGCCGCGGGCCTCCTCGGCCAGCGGGCGCATCGCGGGGTGCCTGATCTTCCAGCGGCCGGACATCTGCTCGACGACGAGCTTGGAGTCCATCCGCACCAGGACGGCCGCCGCCGGGTCGAGTTCGCGCGCGGCGCGCAGTCCGGCGATCAGGCCGTGGTACTCCGCGACGTTGTTGGTCGCGGTGCCCAGGTAGCCGGCCCTCTCCAGCAGGGTCCGGCCGGTCGCGGCGTCGCGTACCACCGCGCCGTAGCCGGCCGGTCCCGGGTTGCCCCGGGAGCCGCCGTCGGCCTCGACGACGAACTCAGCCGTCACAGGCCGGAGTCCGGGGTGCGCACCAGGATGCGCCGGCAGTTCTCGCAGCGGACGACCTCGTCGGCGGGCGCGGAGCGCACCTCGTTCAGCTCGGTGATGTTCAGCTCCAGCCGGCAGCCCTCGCAGCGCTTCTGGTAGAGCTTCGCGGCGCCGACCCCGCCGGACTGGCCACGCAGCCTGTCATACAGACCGAGCAGGTCGGCCGGCACGGAGGCGGCGACCACCTCCCGCTCCTTGGCCGCGGTGAAGCCCTCGGCGTCGATCTCCTCCAGGCGGGCACCGCGCCGGGACTCGGCGTCGGCCACCTTGGCCTGGACCGAGTCGAGCCGCCGGGTCAGTTCGGTGACGCGCTCCTGGGCGGACTCGCGGCGCTCCATGACCTCCAGCACCACGTCCTCCAGGTCGCCCTGGCGCTTGGCCAGCGAGGCGATCTCGCGCTGGAGGCTCTCCAGGTCCTTGGGGGAGGTGACCGCGCCGGAGTCGAGCCGTCCCTGGTCGCGGGTGGCGCGCTGGCGCACCTGGTCCACGTCCTGTTCGGCCTTGGTCTGTTCGCGGGCGGTGTCGCTCTCCTCGGTCTGCGCGGCGACCAGCAGGTCGCGCAGCTCCCCGGCGTCGGCGGTGAGCCGTTCGACCTCCGCGTGCTCCGGGAGGTTCCTGCGCTGGTGGTCCAGCCGGGCCAGGCGCGAGTCGATGGCCTGGACGTCGAGAAGGCGGATCTGGTCGGCGGGCGCGGCGTTCAGTTCGGGGCTCCTGGGCTGCTGGAGGGGAGGGCGGGGACAGGGTGCGGCGCGGGCGCGTGCAGCGTCCACGGATCGGTGACCAGCCGGGAGACGTGGGTCCGCAGGGCCCAGCCGTGCCGGTCGGAGATCGCGTCGAGTTGGGCGGCGGCCTGCTCGCACCAGGGCCACTCGGTGGCCCAGTGGGCGGCGTCGAGCAGCGCCGGGCCGCCGTGCTGTCGGGCCTCGGAGGCCGGGTGGTGGCGCAGGTCGGCGGTGAGGTAGGCGTCCGCACCGGCCGCTCGGACCTGGTCGAAGAGGCCGTCGCCGGCACCGCCGCACACCGCGACGGTGCGGATCGGGCGGTCCGGGTCGCCGGCCACCCGCAGCCCGGTGGCGGTGCCGGGCAGGCCGGCGGCGGCCTGCCGGGCGAACGCGTCCAGGCGGAGCGCGGCGGGAAGTTCGCCGATCCGCCCGAGGCCGCGGCGGCCGGCCGGGTCGGTGGGATCGGGCAGCAGGGGTCCGGTGATCCGCAGCCCGACGGCGGCGGCGAGCGCGTCGGAGACGCCGGGGTCCGCCTGGTCGGCGTTGGTGTGGGCGACGTGCAGGGCGACGTCGTGCTTGATCAACCGGTGCACCACGCGGCCCTTGAACCCGTCGGCGGCGACCGTGGTGGTGCCGCGCAGGTACAGCGGGTGGTGGGTGACCAGCAGGTCCGCGCCGAGGCGCACGGCCTCCTCGGCGACCTCGCGCACCGGGTCGACCGCCACGAGCACCCGACCGACGTCGGCGTCCGGGTCCCCGCAGACCAGCCCCACGGCGTCCCACTGCTCGGCCCGTCCGGGCGGCCAGAGGGCTTCCAGTGCGTCGATGACGTCGGACAGTTTCGGCACGCAGGGAAGGTTACCTCCCGCCGACGGGCGGCGTTCCTCCCGCGCGGGCGCTCCGCGGCCGAGCACAGTCGCCGCGCCGTTCTCGGCCGAATCATTCGATTCCCATCCTTACGGGTGAAGGCGGGCAACTCGCGTTGATGGGCGGGACAGCGGAAAACTAGCGTCACGGACGGAGGTGCACAGAACATGACAGCCTGCGCCACGGAGACCGGACCGACCCGTACCGACACCGGCGGCGGACCCCGCTCCGCTCCGCTGACGCTCGTGCCGCCGGGCGGCCGGGCGCCGGCCCGGCCGATGCCGCCGGCCGCGGTCCGGGTGCCGCCGGTGGCGCGGACCGGGTTCACCGTCGCCGCGGGCGGCGCGTACGCCGCGTGCCTGGCCGACGCGGGCGACGGCGCCTGGTACGCGGAGCGCTGGACGCTGGGCGGTCCGGAGCCGTACACCGTGCCGCTGCCGGTCAACCAGCCCGAGGAGCCGGACGCCCAGGTGCAGCCGCTGCCGGACGGGCGGGTGCTGGTGCTGCGCCGGTCCGGCGACCGACACGACCTGGCCCTGCTGTACCCGACCGGGCCGGGCACCGGGCAGGTGCCGGTGGGCTTCCTGTACGGCGACCGGGTCCGGCTGCTGCCGCCGCGTGCCGACGGCCGGGCGTACGCGCTGGTGTGCGCGGACGGCGCCGGCACGGTGTGGCTGGTGCACGGCGGGCCTGGGCTGGAGCGGTGCGCCGGGCTGGACGGCCGGTGCGCGGGCGGGGTGTGGCTGGATCGCGCCGGCCGACTGCTGGCGCTGGAGCGGGAACGCGACGGCCCGGTCACGACGGTGGCGGTGGACGTGGCGACCGGCGCGGTGTCGCACCTGCTGCACCTGGCCGACGGCAGCCGGGACCGGTTGCTGCTGGCCGACCCGGACAGCGGTCTGCTGCTGGTGCGCAGCGACGCGCCCGGCACCGAGCGGCTGGGGTGGGGGGTGCTGGGCGGCGGTCGGCCGGTGCGGTTCCCGGAGTGTCTGCGCGAGGAGGAGGAGTCGGCGGGCCGGCCGCTCGAACCGGTCGCGGTGCAGCCGGGGCACCCGCTGGCGCCGGAGTCGTGCGCGGTGCTGCTGCGCTGCGGCGGCCGGTCCGCGCTCTGGCGGCCCGGCGGCCGCGGGCTGGGCCGACTGCCGACCCCGCCGGGCTGGCTGGCCGGCAGCGCCTGGTGGCCGGCACCGGGCACGTTGCGGATGCCGTACGCCGGACCGGGCGAGCCGTACGGGGTGCGCGACATCCCGGTCGACGTGTACGCCCCGCCGGCCGGGGCGCCATCGGAACTGACGTCACGTCACGTCACGCTGTCCGCCAGGTCTGTGGCGCCGCTCAGCCGGGTGGTCCCGTTGCAGCAGGCCCCGTTGGCCGCGTCGGCCGGCCTGATCCACGGCGGGGCCGGCGTGTCCGGTGGGACGAACGTGTCCGGTGGGATGGGCGAGCCCCGCGCCGGGTAGACACACCGGGAACGAGACGACCGGCACACCGCGCCCGCAACCGCGGGCGGCTGCCGTGCGTCACACATCCCGTGGCGGTCGACACCGGTTCGGCGGCCCGCGCCACCGGGCGTGCCTGGTGGGCGGTGCGCCGGCCTGGCTAGACTCCGCCGGGGGAGACACGCAGCCGGGCGGCCCGGCCACCGAAGGTGAGCAACGGGCGGCTGTGATAAGGCGCGTGACGCTTCGCGCACCCCGACTCGCCATCCCCGTAAGCGATTTCCGACGGAGAACTGAGATGTCCGAAGCCCGCAACGACTCCACTGACGACCGGGCCCTGCTGGCCGTCGCCCTGGGCGCCGAGGGCGGTAAGCACCGAGGTTCCGCCTCGCCCGCCGAAGAGCCGGAGACCCCGGCACACGGCAGGCACCGCCGGCTGGAACAGAACGACGGCTGATCACCGACCGCCGCCGGACCGCCGAGGGGGTCCGGGCCGCCGGGAGGCGCCGCCGCCGGTCCGCCGGACCGGCGGCGGCGCCGAGCAGCGGTGCCTCGGCTCCGGCCGTCCCGACGGTCGGAGCGGGAACCCGTCCCGCGCCGGCCGTCCGCCGTTCGGCCGGGGCATGCGGCGACGCCGCGGACGCGCCGGGCCTCGGCACCGCGGACCGCCGGGTCCTCCTCGCGGCCGGGATCCGGCCGCCGGGACCGCCGGGCGACGCCCCGCGGCGACCCTCCTCGGCACCGCGGACCGGCGGGTCCTCCTCGCGGCCGGGGGACGCCGCCTCCGGGCCGGCCTTCGGCCGGAGGCCGTCAGTCGTGCTCGACCACGGTGTCGGCGAGCACCACGGCGTCGTCGCGTTCCACCGCCGTCGCGGTGACGTGCACCCGGCCCGGCCCGGTCCACATCCGCACCCGGAGCGTCTCGCCGGGGAAGAACACCCCCGCGAACCGGGTGCCGTAGCGGCGCACCCGACCGACGTCGCCGCCGAGTACCCGGTCCACCACCGCCTTCAGCGTGATGCCGTAGCTGCACAGCCCGTGCAGGATGGGCCGGTCGAAGCCGGCCAGGGCGGCGAACCGCGGGTCGGCGTGCAGCGGGTTCCAGTCGCCGGACAGCCGGTACAGCAGCGCCTGGTCCGGCCGGGTGGTCCGTCGCACGACCAGGTCCGGCTCGCGGTCCGGGGTGACGTCCTGGCGGGCCGCCCCGCGCTCGCCGCCGAAGCCGCCCTCACCGCGCACGTAGATCTGGCTCTCCGCGGTCCACAGCGGCCCGTCCGGGTCGGCCACCTCGCAGCGCAGCACGACCACCGCGGCCTTGCCCTTGTCGTAGACCGCCGCGACCGCCGAGGACTGGGTGGCCTCCCCGCGGACCGGGATCGGGCGGTGGGTGCGGACCGACTGGGCACCGTGCAGCACCGCCGCCAGGTCGACCTCGACGCCCGGCGCGGACAACCCGTCCACCAGCGCCATCCGGCCGCCGGCCACGGTGGCGAAGCTGGGCAGCACGTGCAGCCGGTCCTCCAGCGTGTAGGGCGCCTCGGCCGGGTCGGTCGGGTCGGCGCCGGCGCCGATGCCCAGGTGGTAGAGCTGGATGTCCTTGTGGTCCCAGCGCAGTTCGCTGGTGGCCGGCGGGGCCGCGAGGGCCTCGGCGACGTCGATGGGCATCTGGACGTGTCTCCCTTCACTGCCGCTGCTTCACTGCCGCTGCCCGTACCACCGCTCCCCCGGCCGGGCGGGAGCCGCGGGCACACCGTACGCCGGTGCGGCGAGGGCGGGGGCGCCGGTGCACTCCGCTGTCCGGTTTCCCCCGTCGCACCGCATCATGGGGGACGGCGGCGGCGCCGGGCGGCCACCATGACCGGGGACGACGGGAACGGACGGACGGATGAGCCACACGCTGCGCGCCCGGGCGGCGGACGTGGCCGTCCTGTCGCTGCACGACGTCATCGGCCAGTTGCGCGCCACCCGGCAGGAACTGGCCCGCACCGCGGTCGGCCGGGAGCGGCTGCGCTTCGCCCGCGACCTGCACGACCTGCTGGGGCACACCATGTCGGTGGTGGTGGTCAAGGCGGAGGCGGTGCGCCGGCTCGCGCCGTGCGACCTGGAGGCCGCGCTCGGCCAGGCGGCGGACATCGAGTCGGTCGCCCGGCAGGCGCTCACCGAGATCCGGGAGGCGGTCTCCGGCTACCGTGAGGGCGGCCTGTCGTCCGAACTGGAGCGCGCCCGCTCGGTGTTGGACGCCTCCGGTGTCGAACTGACGGTCCACGAGTCGGGTCCGCCCCTGCCGCCGCAGGCCGAGGCGCTGATGGGATGGGTGGTCAGGGAGGGCGTGACGAACGTGGTACGGCACGCGGGCGCGGCGCACTGCCGGATCGAACTGGGGTCGGCGGACGGCCGGGCCCGGCTGGTGATCACCGACGACGGACGGGGCGGCGGCGCCGAGGCCGGCGGCGGCAACGGGCTGGCGGGCCTGACCGAGCGGCTGTCGATGGCCGGCGGTGCGCTGCGCGGCGGTCCGGCGCCGCACGGCGGCTTCCGGCTGGCCGCCGAACTCCCGGTGGACGAGGCCGACGCGCCCGCCGGGGGCACGCCGGACACGGCCGACACAGCCGACACGCCGGACACGGCGGCCGGCGCCGAACCGGTGCGCGCCGGCGGAGCCGGGAGCGCCGGGCCGGACGGACCGGGGCGCGCTCCGCGCGGTGCCGGTGGCCCGGACCGCGCCGGCCGCCGCGCCGGCCGCCGCCTCGCCTCCGGTTCCCGTTCCCGTTCCGGCGACGGCCCACCAGCGGGGTCCGGGTCCGGCGGGGTGCGGGCGTGAGCGGGCCGGCGTCCGGTCCGATCCGCGTGCTGCTCGCGGAGGACCAGGGGATGATGCGCGGCGCGCTCGCGCTGCTGCTCGGCCTGGAGGACGACATCGAGATCGTCGCGCAGGTGGGCGAGGGCACCGCGATCGTGCCGGCCGCCGAGCGGGAACGGCCGGACGTCGCGCTGCTGGACATCGGGCTGCCCGGGATGAGCGGCCTGGAGGCGGCGGCCCGGCTGCGCGCGGCGGTGCCCGACTGCCGGGTGCTGGTCCTGACCACCTTCGGGCGGCCGGGCTACCTGCGCCGGGCGATGGCGGCCGGGGCGCGCGGGTTCCTGGTCAAGGACGGGCCGGTCGAGGAACTGGCCGCGGCCGTCCGCCGGGTGCTGGCCGGCGAGCGGGTCGTCGACCCGGCGCTGGCCGCGGCCGCGCTGAGCGCCGGCCCGAGCCCGCTGACCGGCCGGGAACGCGACCTGCTGGCGGCCGCGGTGGACGGTGTGACGATCGCCGACATCGCCGCCGGACTGCACCTGTCGGAGTCCACGGTGCGCAACTACCTGTCGGCGGCGATCGGCACGACCGGCACCCGCAACCGGATGGAGGCCGCCCGCACCGCGCGCGCCGACGGCTGGCTGTGAACCGGTGGCGAGCGGCGGCCGGCGGTGCGGCACGATGGGCGCATGAGCGAAGCGAGCGCGCCCACGGCCCCCGTCGGTCCCGGTCCCGAGGTGAGAGCCGCGTTCGAACGGGCGAAGGGCTTCATGCCGCTCGACGAGGGCCTGGCGCTGTACGTGGCGGCGGTGGACGCGGCGCGGCTGGGGCTGCCGCTGCTGGAGGTCGGCAGCTACTGCGGGCGCTCCACGCTGCTGCTGGCCGCCGCCGCGCGGGACGCCGGGGTCGACGCGGTCACCGTCGACCACCACCGGGGCAGCGAGGAGCAGCAGCCTGGCTGGGAGTACCACGACCCGGACCTGGTGGACCCCGACGAGCGGGTCGGCGGGCGGATGGAGACGCTGCCGGAGTTCCGCCGCACGCTGTACGCGGCCGGGCTGGAGGAGCACGTGGTGGCGGTGGTCGGCCGCTCCCCGCGGGTCGCGGCGCTGTGGGGGCGTCCGCTGGGCCTGGTGTTCGTCGACGGCGGGCACACCGACGCGCACGCGACGGCCGACTACGAGGGGTGGGCGCCGCACCTGGCGCCGGGCGGGCTGCTGGTGATCCACGACGTCTTCCCCGACCCGGCGGACGGCGGGCGGGCGCCGTACCGGATCTACCGCCGCGCCCTGGGGTGCGGCGCGTTCGCCGAACGGCCGGGGACCGGCTCGCTGCGGGTGCTGCGCCGGACCGGGGAGGGGATCTGACGGTGCCGGAGCGACCGGGCCCGCGGCAACGGCGGCAAGGGCACGGACGGGGCGCGCGGGTGGCACGGGCGGCGGCGTGCGCGGGTCTGGTGACCGCGGTGGGCGCGGCGGCGCTGGCCGGGTGCGGGGCGCGGCCCGGGCGGGCGGCTCCGTCCGCCGGCGGTGCGCCGTCGTCCGGCGCGTCGGCGTCCGCCCCGGCGACGCCGGGCGCCGGGGCGGGGCGGCCTGCGGCGAGCCGTTCGGCCGGGCCGCCGCTGGCCGGGAAGGTGGTGGTGCTCGACCCGGGGCACAACATCGACAACCAGTTCCACACCGCCGCGATCGACCGCCGGGTCGACATCGGCAACGGGTACACCTCGTGCGACACCACGGGGACCGCGACGAACGCCGGCTACCCGGAGGCGGACTTCACGATGGACGTCGCCCGGCGCGCCGAGCGGCTGCTGGCCGCGCGCGGCGCCACGGTGCGGCTGACCCGGAGCCGTTCGACGCCGTACGGGCCGTGCGTGGACCGGCGGGCCCGGATCGGCGACGCGGCGCACGCGGACGCGGCGGTCTCGATCCACGCGGACGGCGGGCCGCCGGGCGGCCGGGGCTTCGACCTGATCCTGCCGGCGGCGGTGCGTGCGGGGGCGGCGGACACGCTGCCGATCACCGTGCCGTCCCACCGGCTGGGGGTGGCGGTGCGGGACGCGTTCGCCCGGGACACCGGAACACGCTATTCCGATTACGTGGGAGACGGGACCGGTCTGGACGTACGCGGTGATCTCGGTGGTCTCAACCTGTCAACGGTGCCCAAGGTCTTCATCGAATGCGGCAATATGCGGAACGCGCACGACGCCGGGCTGCTCACCGACGCGGCGTGGCGGCAGCGCGCGGCGCGCGGCATCGCGGACGGGATCACCGCGTTCCTGCGCGGCGGGGCCGGCTGACGGGAGCCGACCGGCCGGGAGAACCCGGCTGACCGGCGCTGGTCATCACCCGTACGATGGGTGACCGCCTCCGCGCTTCGTCCTGCCACCAGCCGCCGTGCGGCCCCGGGGTACGGCAACAGTGACGACGACACCGAGACCGACTCAAAGGATCCTTACGTTGAACATCCGCTCCCTCACCCGAGGAGACGGCGCGGTGATCGGTGCAGCGGTGCTGCTGCTGATCGCGTCCTTCCTGCCGTTCTACAGCATCGAGCACTGCTCGCAGTCCGACTGCAGTCCGAACAGCTGGCACCTGGCACTCATGCCGATGCTGCCCACCGTGCACCTGGCCGCGCTGGCGGTCGGCGCGCTGTTCTTCCTCGCCCGCGCCGCGCAGCCGCAGGACCGCAAGATCCTCGGGCTGGGCCTGCGGCAGTGGGGCGTCGCACTGGCGGTCTTCGTCGGCTGGTCCACCGTCTGGTCGCTGATCGCCCAGTTGTGGTACGAGCCGAAGGGCACCTCCGACCTGAGCAGCCTGAACTCCCAGACCGACCTGGGCGTCGGCGCCTGGCTGACGCTGGTGTTCGGGCTGGCGGTCGCGGTGCTGGCGGTGCTGGGCGAGCGCACCCCGGCACTGCGCGGCGCGCTGCTCGGCGCCCCCAAGCCGGCCGCTCCGCAGGGCTACGCGCAGCCGTTCGCGCCCGGCCCCGGCCAGCCCGGCGGCGGCTACGCCTACCCGCAGCCCGGCCAGCCCAGTTACGGCGGCCAGCCGCAGCAGCCGGGGGCGCCGATGGGCGGCACGGCCGGCGGCGCGGCGCCGCAGGCGGCTCCGGCCACCGGGCAGACCCCGGGCGGGGACTTCGCCCCGTTCTGGTTCGCGGTGCCGGTGGTCCGGCCGCTGTACGCGGAGGACGGTTCGTCCGCCCCGGTCGCCGAACTGACCCCGGGCACCTGGTACCTGGCGGTGGACCAGCGCGGCAGCGCGCTGGTGGCGCAGACGCAGGACGGCCGGCGCGGCGTGCTGCAGGACACCACCGGCATACAGCGCGGCTGATCCGGGCCCGCCCGGCTCGGCAGGCGGCAGCCCCCACCCGGCCGACGGGTGGGGGCTGTTGCGTGCCGGGTGAAGATCGCCGTACAGTCCGGGAGTCGGCACGACCCGGCGGTGCCGCCGGACAGGACACCCCGGAGGTGCGCACATGCGGCTGGGTCTGGCGCTCGGTTACTGGGGGCGCGGTCCCGACCCGCGCACGGCCGACCTGGCGGTACGGGCGGAGCGGCTCGGCTACCACTCGGTGTGGACCGCCGAGGCGTGGGGCTCGGACGCGTTCACCCCGCTGACCTGGATCGCGGCCCGCACGTCGCGGATCATGCTGGGCACCGCGGTCGCGCAGATGGCGGCCCGGGCGCCGACCGCCACCGCCATGCAGGCGCTGACCCTGGACCACCTGTCCGGCGGCCGGGTGCTGCTGGGCCTGGGGCTGTCCGGCCCGCAGGTCGTCGAGGGCTGGTACGGCCGCCCGTTCCCGCGCAGCCCGCTGACCGCCACCCGCGAGTACGTGGACGTGGTGCGCCAGGTGCTGCGGCGGGGCGGCCCGGTGGAGTCGGACGGCGACTACCACGCGCTGCCGTACGCCGGGCCGGACGCCACCGGGCTGGGCCGGCCGTTGCGGTCGATCACCCACCCGCTGCGGGCCGACCTGCCGGTGCTGCTCGGCGCGGAGGGCCCCAGGAACGTGGCGCAGACCGCCCGGATCGCGGACGGCTGGCTGCCGCTGTACTGGTCGCCGGACTCGGTCCACCTGCACCGCGAGGCGCTGGCCGGGGCGCCGGACGGCTTCATGGTGGCCGCGATGGCGCACGTGCGGCTCACCGACGACGTGGCCGCCGGGCTGCTCCCGGTCAAGGCGATGATCGCGTTCTACGTCGGCGGCATGGGCGCGCACAGCCGCAACTTCCACGCCGACCTGATGGCCCGGATGGGACACGGCGAGGCGGCGGCGCGGGTGCGGGAGTCGTTCGCGCGGGGGCGGCGCGACGAGGCGGCGGCGGCGGTGCCGGACGCGTTCGCCGACGCGATCTCGCTGGTCGGTCCGCGCGACCGGATCGCCGAGCGGCTCCAGGCGTGGCGTGCGGGGCCGGTCACCGATCTGCTGGCGATCACCACGGACCCGGCGGCGTTGGAGACGCTCGCCGAACTGAACGGCTGAACCGACCGCGTCTTCGATTCCCGACAACCGGCGGCGTTTCAACCAGGCCAAGGCGGCAAAGCGTTGGTCATGGCTAGATACGGTGGCGGTGACGCGGCGCGGTTCATCGCGATCATCGCGGATGCGGCGGCCCTGATCCTTGTCGTGTGGATCATCATGTACGCGCTCAAGGCGAACCAGGGCAACGATCTCGTGGGGTGGGTGCACAACACGGCCAACTGGCTCTCCGGCTGGTCGCACGACATCTTCACCCCCGACTCGGCGTGGCTGCGGGTGCTGTTGAACTACGGCATCGCGGCTGTCGTCTACCTCATCATCGGCAACGCGATCGCCGGCCGGATCCGGCGGTCGTGACACAGGGACCCGAGGACGGAACGGGTGACTGCCGCCCGGCCGTCCGGAACGGCGCCCGCCCCCGGGCGCCGTTCCGGCCGCCACGGCCGCCTGGGTGCCGCCGGCCGAGCCGGCCGGCAGCGCGGCCCCGCTACGGACAGCAGCCGTCCGAGGGTTCGGGGAAACCGCTGGGCAGGGCCTCGCCGCCGAAGACGGCGGTGGTCGCCTCGTCGCCGCCGAGCGCGGAGACGGCGAGCAGCAGCGCCCCGGCGGTCCAGGTGGTGCGTTCGCGCGGCCACACGGTCGCGTCGGCGAACACGTACCCCGTCCAGTACAGCCCGTCCGGTGCCCGCAGGTGCCGGATGGACCGGAGGATCTCCACCGCGCGGTCGGACTCGCCCACCGCCCACAGGGCGAGGGCGAGTTCGGCGCTCTCCCCGCCGGTCACCCACGGGTTGGGCACCACGCAGCGCACGCCGAGGCCGGGTACCACGAAGCGGTCCCAGCCCTCCTCGATGCGCGCCCTGGCGGCCGGTCCGCGCAGCGCGGTGCCCAGCACCGGGTAGTACCAGTCCATCGAGTAGCGGGACTTGTCAAGGAACCGCTCCGGGTGCGCCGCGATAGCGTGCCGCAGCCGCCCGGTGGCCAACTCCCAATCGGGCTGCGCCTCCTCGCGCTCCTCGGCGATCGCCAGCGCGCAGCGCAGCGCGTGGTGCACCGAGGACGATCCGGTCAGCAGCGCCTCGCCGGGGCTGGAGCCGTCCTCGTCGCGCTTCCAGTCGACCTGCCCGCCGGGCAGCTGGAGCGCCAGGACGAACTCCACGGCGGCGTACACGTGCGGCCACATCCGGTCCAGGAACGCCTCGTCGCCGGTGGACAGGTAGTGGTGCCAGACGCCGACCGCGACGTAGGCGCAGAAGTTGGTCTCGCGGGCCCGGTCGGTCGGTACGCCGTCGGTGTAGGCGGCGTACCAGGAGCCGTCCGGGTTCTGCCGGCCGGCCAGCCAGCGGTAGGCGTCCTCGGCGCGCTCGTGCTCGCCGGCCGCGTCCAGCGCCATGGCCGCCTCGACGTGGTCCCACGGGTCGAGGTGTCCGCCGGTGAACCACGGGACGGCCCCGTCGGGGCGCTGCACGGCGGCGATCGCGGCGACGGTGCGCTCGGCCTGACCGGCCGTCAGCACGCCCGGCAGCACGAGGTGCTCGGTGCGTCCGGGAGGGGTCACGCGCTCTCCCCGACCGGCGGGTGCGGCTTGGTGGCGTAGGCGACGAGGCTCTTGCCGATCAGTGGGTTGAGCGCCCCTTCGGCCAGCCGGGTGGCCAGCGGCTTCTTCATGATGTCCCACACCAGCAGCCGGTGGTACGCGGCGACCGGCCAGGCCCGGTCGTTGTCCACGCCGACCGCGCACTTGATCCACCAGTACGGTGCGTGCAGGCCGTGCGCGTGGTGGGTGCCGTACGGTTCGAGACCCGCCTCACGCATCCGGCCGAGCAGTTGGTCGCCGCGGTAGATGCGGATGTGGCCGCCCTCCACCTCGTGGTAGGCGTCGGAGAGCGCCCAGCAGATCCGCTCCGGCAGCCAGCGCGGCACCGTGACCGCCATCCGGCCGCCGGGGCGCAGCACCCGGACCATCTCGGCGAGCACGCCCTTGTCGTCCGGGATGTGCTCCATGACCTCGGAGATGATCACGACGTCGAAGCTGTCATCGGGGAACGGCAGGTGCAGCGCGTCGCCCTCCAGGGCGAGCGCGGTCGCGCCGCGCGGCGCCTCGCCGGCCTCCCGCATGGCGGCGAACCAGTTGGCCACCTCGCGGACCTCGGAGCCGTCGCGGTCCAGCGCGACCACCCGGGCGCCGCGCCGGTAGCACTCGAACGCGTGCCGGCCGGCGCCGCAGCCCAGGTCGAGCACCCGGTCGCCGGCGGCGAGCGGGAAGCGGGAGAAGTCGACGGTCAGCACGGGGACCCTGCTTTCACTCCGAGGTCCCGGGGGCGGGCCCCCGGGCGGCGGGCGTCACCGTCGATCGCCGCGCGGTAGTGCTCGACGGTGCCGAGGGCGGCCTGCCGCCAGGTGAAGCGCTCCAGGACCCGGGCGCGTCCGGCCGCGCCGAGCCGGGCGCGCAGCGCCGGGTCGGCGAGCAGCCGGTCGAGCGCGGCGGCGAGCGCGGCGGCGTCGCCGGGCGGGACCGCGAGGCAGGTCTCGCCGTCGGGGCCGGCCACCTCCGGGACGGCGCCGCCGGTGGTGGCGGCCAGCGGGGTTCCGGTGGCCATCGCCTCGGCGGCGGGCAGCGAGAAGCCCTCGTAGAGCGAGGGGACGCAGGCGACCTGGGCGCCGCGCAGCAGGCCGACGAGTTCGGCGTCGCTGATGCCCTTGGCGAACGTGACGGCGTCCTCGAGCCCGTGCCGGGCCAGCGCGTCGGCGACCGGACCGGTGGGCGGGCGCCTGCCGACCACGACCAGGTGGGCGGCCGGGTGCCGGGCGCGGACCGCCGCCAGCGCCTCGACCAGGTGGACCAGCCCCTTGAGCGGGACGTCGGCGCTGGAGGTGGTGACGATCCGGCCGGGCACCTCGGGCACCGCCGGGTCCGGGCTGAACAGCCGGGTGTCGGCGCCGATCGGCACCACGTGCACCCGCTCCGGTCGCACCGCGAGGTCATCGATGATCTCGCGCCGGGAGGAACCGGAGACGGTCAGCACGCTGGGCAGCCGGCGCGCGACGCGCTTCTGCATCCGGGTGAAGCCGTACCAGCGCCGTACCGACAGCCGGCGGGCCCGGGTGGCGGCGGCGGCCAGTTCCAGCCGGCGGTCGACGGTGATGGGGTGGTGGATGGTGGTGACCAGCGGCGCGGCGGCGGGCGCCGCGAGGCCGAGCATGCCGTAGCCGAGCGTCTGGTTGTCGTGGATCACGTCGAACTCGCCGCGGCGGGCGGCCAGGTGGCGGCGCACCCGCAGCGAGAAGGTGAGCGGTTCGGGGAAGCCGCCGGTCCACATCGCGGCGACCTCCAGCGCGTCGATCCAGTCCCGGAACTCGGCGGCGCGCGGCGTGCGGAACGGGTCGGGCTGCCGGTACAGGTCGAGACTGGGCAGCTCGGTGAGGGTGACGCCCTCGTCGAGCACCGGGTAGGGCTGGGCGCCGATGACCTCCACGGTGTGGCCGAGTCCGGCGAGTTCGCGCGACAGGTGGCGCACGTAGACGCCCTGGCCACCGCAGAACGGGTTGCCCTTGTAGGTCAACAGGGCGATCCGCAGGGGCCGTTCCGGGGTGCCGGGGACCCGCCCGGTACCGGTTGCGGCGGGCGCGCGCCCGACCGCCGCGGCGGCGTCAGCTGTCACTTGCCCGGCCCCCTTCTGTTCCGCGCCGGAGCGTAGCCGGTCACGGTAATCTAGAACAAGTTACAGTCGGCCGGTCACGGGCTCCGAATCTACCGTCCGTGCCACCGGCCCGGACGGGTCCGCCGGGTGATTCCCGCCACCACAGCCGACGGGCCCGCGGCCCCTCAGACGGATTGGCTCCGATGGCTCCTCGTCCGGTACCGCCCGCCCCCGGATCACTGACGCACCGTCAGGAAATCCGGCGGCAGCGGATCCTGCGCGCCACCGCCCGGCTGGCCGGGCTCGGCGGTTTCGACGCGGTGCAGATGCGCGACGTCGCCGAGACCTCGCACGTCGCGTTGGGCACGCTCTACCGCTACTTCCCGTCCAAGATCCACCTGCTGGTGGCCACCATGCTCGACCAGCTCGGCCAGTTGCGGGCCGCGCTCGCCAAGCGGCCGCCCACCGGGGCGGAGCCGGCCGAACGGGTCACCGAGACGCTGATGCGTGCCTTCCGCGCGCTGAGCCGCGAACCGCTGCTGGCCGACGCGATGGTACGGGCCCTGACCTTCGCGGACCGCTCGGCCAGCGCGGAGGTCACCGCGGTGACCCGGCTGACCACCGAGATCATCCTGGACGCCGCCCGGCTGCCGGGCCCGCCCACCGAGGGACAGCTCTCCGCGGTCCGGGTGATCGAACACACCTGGCTGGCCACCCTGGTGAGCTGGCGGTCCGGGCGCGCCTCGACCGCGCAGGTCGGCCTGGACGTCGCCACCGCCAGCCGGCTCCTCACGCCGCCCGCCGGCCCGCCGCCGCGGGGGTGACCGGGAGGGCCGCACACCCGCCGACCGGATCGCCGCACTCGGGGAGCCACTGCGGACGCGGCCGGGAGGGGGGACCGAGGCCGTACACCGGAGACGTATGGTGTGCGGGACAACTCCATCGCGCGCATCACCAGGGGAAGCCGGTGCGATTCCGGCGCTGTCCCGCAACCGTGACGCGGGCCCCGGCCGCCGGCCGCGGGCGTCCGCGAAGCCGGAGCGCCTGAGGATGCGCGAGTGGCTCCCCGCGGCGCGCGGCAGCGCGACCGCCGGCACCGTCGAGGACACGGAGCCGGAGCCCGGTGCCGTGCCCGGCCGCACGCGGCGCGGGTGCACGGCGGCGCGTCGGCCGCACCCCGCCCACCGAAAGGCAGCGATTCCGCCATGTCCCGCCCGCCGTCCGGACCGCCGCGCCGCGGTCCCGCCGTGGTCGCCCGCCGGCTGACCGCGCTCACCGCCGCCGCCCTGCTCGGCGCGCTCTGCGCCCCCGCGCCGCTCGCCGCCGCGTCCCCCGCCGCCTCCGCCTCCCCGTCCACGTCCGCGTCCCCGACGCTGCCGGGCGGGCTGTACGGCACCTCGGACCCCACGTACGACGGGGTGTTCCGCCAGGCGACCGCGCTGCTGGCGCTCAGCGCGGTCAAGGTGGCCCCGGCCGGGTCCGCGGTGGACTGGCTGACCGGGCAGATCTGCCCGGACGGCGGCTTCGAGGCGTACCGGGCGGATCCGTCCGCGGCCTGCTCGACCCGGCACGAGGACACCAACTCCACCGGCATGGCCGTGCAGGCCCTCAGCCGGCTCGGCGGCCACCACGGCGTGGTGAGCCGCGCGGTGGCGTGGCTGGAGCGTCAGCAGAACCGGGACGGTGGCTGGGGCTACCAGGCGGGGGCGGCCAGCGACGCGGACTCCACCGCCGTGGTGGCCGGCGCCCTGCGCACGGCCGGCGTCGCGACCGAGCCGACCCGCGCCGGCCACGGCCCGCAGGACGCGCTGCGCGCGCTGCAGTTGGGCTGCTCGGCCAAGGCCGCGCGGCGCGGCGCGTTCGCCTACCAGAGCGACCCCGCGTCCGGCCGGCTGACCCCGAACGCCAAGGCCACCACCGACGGGGTACTGGGCGCGCTGGACTCCGGCTACCTGGTCGCCGCACCGCGTGCGGACCGTCCGACGGCGCCGCTGCCGTGCTCCTCGCACTCCGCCGGCGCGAGCGGCCCGGCCGGCTCCGCGGCGGCCGGCTCCGCCTACCTCGCCGCCGCGCTGGCCTCCGGTGGCCAGCACCTGACGACCGCCCAGCCCGGGTCGAGCAGGAAGACCCCGGACTTCGGCACCACCGCCGACGCGGTGCTGGCGCTGGCCGCCGACGGACACCGCACGGCGGCGCTCAAGCCGTACACCTGGCTGGAGCGGCACGGCGCCGACGCCTGGGCGAAGGGCAGCCCGGCCGCGCTGGGTTCGCTGATCCTCGCCTCGGGCGCGGTGGGCGCCGACCCGCACGCGTTCGGTGGCGCGGACCTGGTCGCCCAACTGGTGGCGCTCGGCCCGGAGCCGGCCGCCGCCCGGCCCCCGGCGGCGCACGCGTCAACCGGGCACGGCGGCGGCATCAGCCCGTGGTGGCTGATCGGGGTCGGGCTGCTGGCCGGGATCGGGGTCGGCCTGGCCTACCGGCTGCGCGCGCGGCCCGGCGGCCGGGGCGCGGGCGACCCGCGGGACGCGGCCCCGGAGGGCGGTGACGCGCCGCGGGAGCCCACGCCGGACGGGTCGGGGGACGTCGGCCGCGCGGACCCGGACGGGAACGGGGAGCAGGACCGCGGCCCCCAGGACGTGGGGCCCGGGCCGCGCTCATGACCACCGGCCGGGTCGCCCCGCGCACCGGCCGGGGGCGGGCGCTCGGCGCGTTGCTGGCCGCGCTCGCCCTGCTGGCCCTCAACGCGGCGCCGGCCCGGGCGACCGCATACCGCTACTGGTCGTTCTGGGAACGGACCGGCGGCAGCTGGCGGTTCGCGCCGACCGGACCGGCCTCGGCCACCCCGTCCGACGGGGACGTGGAGGGCTGGCGGTTCGCGGTCGGCGCGGACTCCGCGAAGGCCGCCGGCCCGCGCGGCCCGGTCTCGTTCGCCCGGGCCTGCGCCGGCACCCCGGCGGTCGGGGGCGACGAACGGATCGCGGTGGTGCTGGACTTCGGCACCGTCGCGGACGCGCCGGACGGCTCCCGGCCGCCGCGCGAGCGCACCGGCTGCGCCCGGGTGCCGCGCGGCGCCTCGGCCGCCGACGCGCTGGCCGCGGTGGGCGGGCCGCTGCGCTACGGCTCCTCCGGGCTGGTCTGCGGGATCTCCGGCTACCCGGCGGCCGGCTGCGGCGAGGCGGTCGGCGCCGCCCGGCACGCCGTGTCCGCCCCGGCGGCGTCCGGGCACGGCGGTCCGTCGGCCGGCCTGTACGCCGGGCTGGGGGTGGCTGTGGCGGTCGGCGGCGCCGCCGCGTGGCGGGCCCGCCGGCGGCGGGGTTGACCGGCGCGCCGCCGGGCGGGCGCCCGGCGGGGCCGGCCCCGGCTGGCAGCCGGGGCGCCGGGCACCGGGTGACGCGGCGGTCCGCACGGTGAGCCGCCGCGTGCCGGCCGGCCGCGTCCGGCGGCCCGGTCGCCCAAGGGCTGTCCCATCCGCGGTGGATCGGCACGCGGCGTCGGACGCGGTGCGTCGCACGGCGGAGGGTCGTCCCCGTACCGGGTCCATTCACGCGGTCCGACAACGCGGTGAGGTGCCGTGGCCGTCGTCGCGTGGCCGCCGGGATCACGGGACAGCCCTTACCATCGGCCGCGTGGCGAGCGGGCACTTCGGGACGGCGGGGCTCCAACTGGTGCTGCTGCGGCGGATGGCGGACCACCAGCCGGGGCTGGTCGAGGACGCGCTGCGGCTCCTGGGCACCGACCGGGCCGCGATGCGGGCGGCGAACCGGCACTGGCAGGCGACCCTGCGGGCCCGCGGCTTCCCGCGCGGCGCGGGGAGACTGCGGGTGCTGCTCGGACCTCCGGCCCGGCAGTCCGCCCGCCGGCTGGGCGACGTCGCCTGCCGGGCGCTGCTGTGGCCGGTGCCGCTCTGGCCGGACCTGCGCTTCGAGGCGCTGGTCGGACCGGAGGGCCGGGTGTGGAACGAGTGGCTGGTACGGGCCCCGGGCGCGGCCGGTCCGGCCCTGGCCGTGCCGGACGACCTGACGCCGTGGCGCTGCACGGTGGACGAGGTGGCCCGCGCGTTCGCCCCCGTCAGGCCGCTGGAGGGCGACGCGCCGACCCGCTCGCGGCTGGCGCTGCCCGGCGGGCCGATCGCCTGTTTCACCTACGGCCTGCTCCAGTACGTCGACCGCCCCGGCCCCGCCTCCCGGTCCGCTCCTCCCGGGTCCGGAAGGTGACGGAACGCCGGCCTGGCCCCGGCCGGCGTTCCGCGGCGGCGTACCGACGGCCCCCGTCCGGCCGAGGGCCGCGCGGCGGTCCGGTGGCCGACCCCCCTGGCGCGAACCGCCCTTCTCTTTGTATGTTTGAGAAACAAAGTGGTTCCCGCCCGCCACCCGACCAGCGGGCGGGGACCACTGGCTGCGCGCTCCCTCACGGCGCCGCGTTCCGCCGCCTGCGCACCGTGCGGTGGCTGTGCGCCAGCAACGCGCAGAGCACCAGCCCGGACAGGATGAGCCCGGACCCGGTCGGCCAGCCGCCGAGCGGCAGGTCGGGACGGAGCGTCCACACCACGCCGGCGCCCACCAGCACCGCGCCCACCCCCGCAGAGGCGGCGATCCGCAGCGGGGACGACACGCTCTCCTCGGCGGCGCGCATCGCCCGGCGCCGCACCGGCGCGAGGTGCCGTTCCAGCCTGGGGAAGACCGCGGACAGCATGACCAGCCCGGCCAGCACCAGCAGCAGCCCGGGACCGGGCAGCACCAGCAGCGCCGCGCCGAGCAGCAGCGTCAGCGTGCCGCCCACCACGAGAACCACCCGTCTGGCCTGGTCGCCCATGGTCACACCGTAGGCGGCCCCCGCCCGGCGACGGGTGCGGCACGGCCAGCACCCCCGTCCGGATCCCGCCGGGCCGACGACGCCGCCTCTCGGACCGGGCCTCGGCGCGTCGAGCGTCGAGCGTCGAGCGCGGACGAACCGGGTACCGCACCCCGCGCCGGTACGGACCCGCGAGGCCCGGTCCGCGTCCGTGCCCCGGCTCCCCCGGCGCCGGCGCCGGACGGGGCGTCAGGCGGCGGCCTGGTAGAGGCTGAACCCGGCCAGCACCAGCATCACGACCGCCGCGATCCTGGTGACCAGCGACAGCGGCACCCGCTTCATCAGCGCCCTGCCGCCCAGGATGCCGATCGCGGCGACCGCCCACAACGCCAGCAGCGCGCCGACCGCGACGGCGAACGGATCGGCGTAGCGCGCGGCGAGATCGGCGGTCATGATCTGGGTGAGGTCGCCGAACTCGGCGACCAGGATGAGCGTGAACCCGCTGCCGGCCACCTTCCAGAAACCCTGGTCGGCCGGCGCGCGACCGGCCGCGTCGTCCTCCTCCTTCTCGCCGCCGCGCAGGTCCTCCCGGAGCAGGAACGCCGCGCCGCCGAGGAAGAGCACCCCGGCCACGCCCTCCACCCAGCGGTGCGGCAGCAGCGCCAGCAGGCTGCCGGCCGCCACCGCGAGCGCCACGTGCACCGCGAAGGCGGCGGCGATACCGCAGAAGACGTACCCCGCCCGGTAGCGCGTGCCGAGCACCAGGCTCGCGAGCGCGGTCTTGTCGGGCAGTTCGGCGAGGAAGACGACGCCGAAGACGACGGCGGCGACGGTGGGGCTGGACACGTCGGGGATCCTGTTCGCTCGGGCCCGCCGCGCGAAGTCTCCCGGTCCTGAAGAGGGGTCGCTTCGGCACGGCAGCGTTCGGTCAACACTGCACAGCCGAAGGTCTCGCCGGCACGCGCGGTTCGTCCCGCGCGGCCTCCGGGCGCCGGCCCGGCCACCGTGGTGGGACCCGGGCGGTATGTCGACGGTCCGGCGAAGAGCTACTCCCCTTCTGCGCCGCTCAGCCTAGCCCACCGCGCCGCGGCCGCGCCGCCGGGTGTGACGTCCGCCACTGCGGCCCTCGCCCGCCGGGCGCGCGGCGGGCGCCCCCGCGCCGTCCGCGGCCCTTCCGCCGCCGCTCGGCGGCACGCGGCGGGCGAACCGCCGCCCCGGCCGCCAATTCGGCGCCGGCCGCGAGAACTTCCCCGACTCCCCGGCGCCCTCCCCATCCACAGGTGTCCCGCGTACGCTGTACGGCTGAGGCCAACGGGGGCCGTTCTCTCCGGTCAGGGCCTTGACCGAACAAGGAGACCGGGAGATTCGCAGTGGGCCGAGAAGTGGCTTCCCTGGTGGGAACACCGTGGGTGTTCGTCCTCGTGGGACTCTCCGTTCTACTTGACGTGTTCCTGCCCATTCTGCCGAGCGGCGTCCTGCTGATCTCCGCCGCCACCGCCTACACGGCCGTGGGCACCGGCGGCAGCGGCCTGATCGACATCGCCGGGCTGCTGGTGTGCGCGGCGATCACGTCCTGCCTGGGCGACCTGGCCGCCTACCGGTTGGCCTACCGCGGTGGCGGCTGGCTGGACCGGAGGCTGACCGGCTCACGCCGCCTGGCGTCCGCGCAGGAACGGCTCGGCGCGGTACTGGCGCGCGGCGGCGGGGCGTTGGTGGTGCTCGCCCGGTTCGCGCCGGCCGGCCGGTCGGTGATGAGCCTGGGCGCGGGCGCGGCGCACCGGCGCCCCGCGCAGTTCCTGCCCTGGTCGGGGCTGGCCGGCATCGCCTGGGCGGTCTACGGCGTGGGCGTCGGCTACCTGGACGGCCGTTGGCTGGGCGCCACTTGGCTGGCCACCGCGGTCTCACTGGCGTCGCTGCTGGGCGCGGGCGCGATAGCGTCGTACGTCTTCCGCAGGGAGCGGCGGGCGCAATCGGCGGCACCGCCCGCGGCCCCCGCTCCGGCGCCCTCACCCGCCGAGGCCGGCTGAGCCCCCCACCGCCGCCCACCGCCGCCCACCGCGGTACGTCGACGGCGCGCGTCACGTGCCGGCTCCCCGGGCGCACGCGGCCGCACCTGGTACGCCGCCCCCGGCTCGGCCGGCCGTCGTCCGCGCGGTACGCCGGCTCCCCGAGCGCACCCACGCGCCCTCGACCCGGTAGGACGCCGTCCGCGCGGCGCGCCACCCCCGTGCGGTACGCCGGCCCCCGGTCCCTGCGGCGGGATCCGGGCGCGTCGCGCGACCGTCAGCTGCCGGCGCGGTGCCGGTCGGCCGAGTCGCGGGCGGCGGCCTCGTCGAGGTGCACCTCGCAGACCGGCTGCCCGCCCGGGGTGCTGGTCGTCTCCAGCTCCCACAGGCTGAGTTCGCCGCCCTCCTCGAGCAGGAAGGCGTGCTCGTACAACGCCCGCTCGGTGACGCCGTCGTCGGTGGCGTCGTGCCGCAGCGTCACCAGTGTGGTCTCGTGGCCCACCGCGCGGGCCAGCATCCGCCGGACCGCGTCACCGGGCCGATCACCGTTCTGCGCGCGGCGCAGCAGCCGTCGGGCGTGCTCGGCCGCGTCGTCGGTCCGGTACACGTGCCGCGAGTGCCGGGCTCGGCGGGAACGGCTCTGCTCGGCGCGGCGCGCGGTGAAGAAGATCTCCGCGATCATCCGGCCCAACTCCACGCCCGGCTCCGGCTCATCGCCCCACTCGCCCTCCGGGTCGAGGGCGTCGGCCGTCCCGGCGACGAGGTCCAGGTACCGCTGCGGGCCGCCCATGACGTCCCGGCGGTCCGCCTCCGGGCCCGCCCCCAGCACCGGGCCCAGCAGCGAGTCGGGCGGCTCCTGCTGGCCGCCGTCACGGTCCCCGAGCCGGGGCCACAGGTCCAGCAACGGCGGTTCGCCGAACGTCTCGCGCACGTACGCCTCCGCCTGCCGCCGACCGGCGAACAACCGGTGCACGGTGGGTCCTTCGGCACGGGTGGCGTACTCCACCTCCCACAGCGCCGCGTACCCGCCGTCGGTCAGCAGGAAGACGTGCCGCAGCACCCGGTGGCCGACCGGGCCGTCCCTCCCCTTGCGCTGCCGCATGGCGTGCAGTTCGGTGCGGTGCATCAACGCGGTGCTCAGCCGCACCATCAGCGCGTCGCCGATCCCGTCGCCCGCCGCGGTCCGGGCGGCGATCCCCTCGTCCCTGGCCAGCAGTCGCTCCAGGAACGCCGCCGGGTCGTCGTCGTGGGGCGGACGCCCGCCGTCCGGCGCTGTGTTGTTCGTCTGGCTGTCCATCCGGCCCTCCCGCGACCACTTTTCGCACACTCAAGGTAGCGGCGCAAGTGCCGTGCGTGTCTGGTGTTTTCGAAGACGGCCCGAAGGTTTCCCCGACTTCCGGGGACCCCGCGCGGCGTGAGGGGAATCCGTACGTCGTGATGACAGCGGTGTCATACGCACGGACCACCCGGGGTACGCGGCCCGGCCGAGGGGCCGGCTCCGCCGTCGCGCGGTCCCGCCTCTCGCCCCCGGCACACCGGGCTCCCCCCGCCGCGCAGCCACCGGGCCCGCCCGGTCCGCACCGCGCCCCCGATGGCCGGCCGCCGTCGCCGCCCGCCGCGGCGACGTACGCCACGCCACCGTCCGCCACGGCGTGCGTCACCGGGGAGCACCCGCCCCGGGCAGGGCGCCGCCGGGCAGGTCCGCCGCGCTCCGCCCACCACCGGGCAGGTCCGCCCCGGGCAGGGCACCGCCGGTGAGGGCCAGCAGCGGGGCCGCCTTGACCACGGTCTCCTCGAACTCCGCTACCGGGTCGGACAGCGCGACCACCGCGCCGCCGGTGCCGTAGCGGACCCGGCCGGGCGTCAGCACGGCGGTGCGGATCACGATGCTCAGGTCGGCCGCGCCGGACGGCGAGAAGTAGCCGATCGCACCGGAGTAGACGCCTCGGGGGCCGCCCTCCAGCCGGTCGATGATCCGCATGGTGCGCTCCTTGGGCGCGCCGGTCATCGAACCGCCGGGGAAGGCCGCGCGCACGCAGTCCACCGCCGTCGTACCCGGCCGCAGTCGGGCCCGCACCGTGCTGACCAGTTGGTGCGCGGACTCGTAGCTCTCCACCTCGAACAACCCGGCGACCTCGACCGACCCCGGCTCGGCGCACCGCCCGAGGTCGTTGCGGACCAGGTCGACGATCATCAGGTTCTCCGACCGGTCCTTCTCCGAGCAGGCCAACTCCGCGCGCAGCGCCGCGTCCTCGGCCGGCGTCCCGCCACGCGGCCGCGTGCCCTTGATCGGCCGCGAGGTGGCCCGGCCGTCCGCCGTCACCCGCAGGAACCGCTCCGGCGAGGTGCTGAGCACGTCCATGGCGCCGAAGCGGAGCAACGCCCCGAACGGCGCCGGTGAGATGCGCCGCAACGCCCGGTACGCGCGCCAGCCGGCGTCCCGGTCGGCCTCGGGACGGCCGGCTGGCGGCGGGGCGCCGACGGGCTCGGCCCCGGCGGGTGGCGGGGCGCCGACGGGTGGCGGGGCGCCGACGGGTGGCGGCAGGGCCGCGGTCGCCGCCTCGGCCATGTTGGTCAGGCAGACCTCGTAGCTCTCACCGGCGGCGATCTCCTCCTGCGCGATCGCCACCAGGTCGAGGTAGCGCTCCCGGTCGTGCCGCAGGCTGATCGGCCCGGCCAGCGGCAGGCCGGGCCCCGGCCCGGCGTCCGCGCCGGGGCCCTTCGCCGCGCCGGGTCCGCCGCCCGAGCCGGGGCGGGCCCCGCCGCCGGGGTGGACCTGCGGGCCGGATGCCGGTCCCTGAGGCGGGGGCGGGGGCAGCGCCGCCAGCCGGTCGGCAGTCTCGCGCGTCCAGTCCGCCACGGCGCGCCGGGCAGCCGCGTCCCCGGCCGGCGCGAGGCCGAGCAGAAACGTCTCACCACCGACGTGGTCCAGCACCACGGCCCGATCGGCGAACACCATCACGGCGTCCGGGTCCGGCGAGCGGTGCGCGGCCCGGCCGCCGCACTGCGCCTTCAACTCGTAGCCCAGGTAGCCGACCCAGCCCAGCGCGAAGTCGCAGGGCGGCACGGGACCGCCGGGCGCCTCGACCCGGGTGCCGCGCAGGTCCGCGTCCAGCCAGTCGAGGAAGGCGCCCGGCACGGTGCGCCGTGCGGCACCTGAGCGCACCGTGACCGTGCCGCCCGCCACGTCGGCGGTCGCCACCCGGGCCAACGGACCGCTCGCGTCGCCGAGCACGGAGAAGCGCCCGCCTCGCCGCCCGCCGCCGCGCAGGGCGCTGTCCAACCAGAACGCGTACGGACCGGTGCGGAACAGGGCGTCGAACGCCGCCTCGGCGTCCCACCGGGTGACCAGCCGTTCCACCGCCATCTCATACACCCGGGCGGGCCCGGCACGCTGGCCGCGCCTCCGCCCGAGCCCGGCGTCGGGCCGGCCGGCGACCGGCTCGGGCTTCCGACCGCCGGTTCGGGCCCGACCGCCGGCGCGCGGGCGGTGAGCGCCACGCGGCCGCGGCGGGGCGGGGCGCTCCGGGCGAGGGCGACGAAGTTGGCCAGCAGCCGGTCGCCGTACCGGGTGCGCACCGACTCCGGGTGGAACTGCACGCCCCACACCGGCCGGCTCCGGTGCCGCAGCGCCATCAGGACGCCGTCCGGCGTGCGGGCCAGTTCCACGAGGTCATCCGGCAGCTTGGTCACCGTCAACGAGTGGTAGCGGACCGCCTCGAACGGCGAGGGGATCCCGGCGAACAGCCCCGTCCCGTCGTGCACCACCGGCGAGGTCCGCCCGTGCCGCGGCTGCGGCGCGCGCCCCACCGTGCCGCCGTGCCGGACCGCGATGCCCTGGTGGCCCAGGCACACCCCGAGCAGCGGCACCTCGCACCGGTCGACCACCTCGCGGCAGATCCCGAAGTCGGCCGGCCGTTCCGGAGTGCCGGGCCCCGGTGAGACGACCACCGCGTCGAACCCGGCCAGCCGCCCGATCCGCCACTGGGGGTCGTCGTTGGCCACCACGACCGGTTCCCGGCCGGTGGCGGCGGCGATCTGGTGGGCCAGGTTGTGGGTGAACGAGTCGTGGTTGTCGATCAGCAGCGTGCGCATCGGCGCGGTCACCTCCTCGGGCGCGGACCTGCCCGATCGTCCCATGACCGGCCCGGACCCCTCCGGCCGGGCCGACCCGGCACGGTGGCGAACGGCCGGACCGGGGTCGGGGCCGACCACCGGCCGGGCCGACCCGGCCCGCCGGTCCAGAGCCCGACCACGGGCCGCGTCCGGCACGGAGCGCCGTCCGCCGGAAGGACGGGGCCCGGGCGGCGTCCGGCGCGTGCGATGGCACGGCGGAGGGTCGTCCCCGTGGCGGCCCGATCGGATGGTCCCGACGCCACCGCGGGCCTGCGTGCCGGGTAGCGCCGCCCGGGCGGGAACCAGACGGAGCCCAGGGGCTGTCCCGTGATCCCGGCGGCACGCGACGACGGCTACGGCACCTCGCCGCGTTGTCGGATCGCCCGAGTGCATTCGGTATGAGGACGGCCCTCCGCCTTGCCTCCGCCGTGCGATGCACCGCATCCGACGCCGCATGCCGATCCACCGCGGATGACGGGACGGCCCTTAGGCGTCCGCCGAGCGCGCGGCCCGGCGCAGGGCCGTCTGCATGCGGCCGTAGTACCGCTCCTCGGCGGCTCTGCGCATCAGGGGGTGAGCGGCCAGCACGCGTACCGCCGTACGGTACGCCTGCCACCGCGCCTCCCACTCCTCCTTCCGTTCGGACGTCCACTCGGACGGCGGAACGTCCCACTCGCCCAGCGCGGCGAACGCCGCGTCAACGGTTCTCTGCAGCCGGATGAGTTCGTCGCTTATCTCCAGCGCATCACGCATGGACGGATGGTAGGCGGATTTTGTGATCAATTTGTCACGACGCGGCGATCAACATCCGCAAGATGCGCCACACTCACTCTCAACTTCCCCTCAACAGGGCTTTCATCACTGGAACATGACGAGACATCAGTCACATGGACCGCCGCTCCCGGGCCGTCGTCGGTGCCGTTCACGCCGCGGCGGTGCGCGGCCTCGGCCCTCCTGGACACGCACCCGGCCGGCGGAGAGGCGGTCGCCACGCGTGCTTCCCGCCCGCCCGCCGGCGCGGCGCCGCCGCGCGGTTGTGACCGCCGGGACGCAGGTTCGACGGCGAAGGCCGGCCAACGCCGGCCCGGCGCCGGGGGAAGGCACCGCCCGGCCGTCGGCCGACCGGGCGGAGGCCGGTGCGTCAGTCGCTCGGCGCGCTCTCGGCCGGGCGCAGGGAGGCCGACCACTTCTCCTCGATCCGCCCGAACTTCCACACCGCGAGCGCGATCACCCAGGTGACGACGAACAGCCCGACGATGACGAAGCCGATGACGTTGAGGTCCAGTCCGGCCACCCGGTCCCAGAACGGCCCGTGCAGCTCCAACTGCTGGGCGAGCAGGCCGAGCAGTTCGACGGTGCCGATCAGCAGCGCGACCGCGACGGAGAGCCCGGTGACGGTGAGGTTGTAGTAGACCTTGCGCACCGGCCGGGAGAACGCCCAGCCGTACGCGAAGTTCATGAACGAGCCGTCGACGGTGTCCAGCAGCGACATGCCGGCCGCGAAGAGCACCGGCAGGCACAGGATCGCGTACCAGGGCAGCCCGGAGGCGGCACCGGTGCCGGCCAGCACCAGCAGCGCCACCTCGGTCGCGGTGTCGAAGCCCAGCCCGAACAGCAGGCCGACCGGGTACATCTGCCACGGCTTGTCGATCGAGCGCATGACGCGCCCCAGCAGCCGGTTCATCAGTCCGCGCTTGTCGAGTTGCTCCTCCAGCGCGGCCTCGTCGTACTCGCCCGAGCGCATGGCGCGGAAGACCTTCCAGATGCCCACCAGGATCACGACGTTGATCGCGGCGATCAGGTAGAGGAAGGTGCCGGAGACCGTGGTGCCGATCAGTCCGGTGACGCTGTGCAGTTGCGAACCGCTGTCCTCCACCGGCCGGGCGAGCGCGCGCACGCCCATCGAGAGCAGGAACGCCAGCCCGAAGACGATCGAGGAGTGCCCGAGGGAGAACCAGAAGCCCACCGACAACGGCCGCTGTCCCTGGTGCATCAGCTTGCGGGTGGTGTTGTCGATCGCGGCGATGTGGTCGGCGTCGAAGGCGTGCCGCATGCCGAGCGTGTACGCGGTCACGCCGATCCCGATGCCGAACGACTTCGTCCCCAGGCTCAGGTGCTGCGGCGCCACGATCGCCAGCAGGGTCACCCAGCCCACCACGTGCAGCAGGATGACGAATCCGCCCATCCCGGCCAGCCGCCCCCACTCCCGCCGGGTGATCGACCGGTGCCAGGAAGGACGTCGGGAACCGGCCCGTTCGGTCGCCTCGGCAGTCGGCTGAAAGCCCATGAGCAGTCTCTTTTCGTCGCAGGACCGCTTCGAGCGTAAGCGCCAGTGTTTTCTTCTTGCAAGTAGTTCGCAATAAGACGTGGCGCAGGCCACCCTCGGGGCATCGCCCGGGGGGACGCGGCCCGAGGGGCGCCCGCCCGCCCCGGCACGACCCCGGCGCGGGCCGGTCCCGGCGCCGCGTGGTGCCGGCGCGGGCCGGCATCCTGACCGGGGCTGGAACCGGCACCCGCCCGGGAGCCCGCGCCCCCGACCGGACCGCTCGACACGCTCCTGAGCCCACCCCGCCAGAGCCGGAACGCCACGACGCGGACCGCGAAGGCGGCGCGGGGTCAGCGCCGGCTGAGGCGGCGCGGGACGCCCCACGGGTAGCCGCGGGCCGTCGACTTGGCGACCCGCAGCCGTTCCCAGTGTCCGCGCGGCACGCCGACCTCGTCGGCCAGTTCGTCCCAACGGTCCCCGTCGAGGAACGACTTGCAGCGCGCGCAGGCGAACCACGGCTGGGAGACGTGCGGGATCTCCTCGGCTTCGCCGCCTTCGGCCAGCACGCGCCAGAACGTGACGTCGCCGAGCGGGTACGCCCAGGCCAGATCACCGTCCCCGCACCAGCCGCACTCCCTGGCCGGCCAACTCATGGGGTAGGGCGCATCCAACGGGGTGTAGTCGTAATAGCCCATGACTGACCGTAACACCGCGAACCCGGCGGACATTCCGCCCGCTTCGCCGACCTCCCCGAACGCCGCGCCAAGCGCGCGGCACAGGGACCGCCGGGCCGGGTGCGGCGGTCCCCGCACGGAGAGTCACGGCCGATCGGCCGGGTGCGGCGGGGGAGCCGCGGACCCCGGCGCGCCTCACTCCGGCGAGATACACGATTTCGTCACATCGCCATCACAAATCGTGGAGTTGACGGTAGGTCACCTTCACCGGCCTGCCACACTTGTCGGACTCGACCCACCCGTTGCCCGCAGACCGATGGAGCACGCATGTCCGACATCCAGCCCAGCACTCCGTACGACCCGAACGTCGGGTACCCGGGCGGCGGTTCGGTGGCCCCCCGGGGCGTACGGGGCCGTCGCCACCGGTCCGTTGACCGGCCTGTCCATGAAACGCCGCGGCACGGTCGCGGTATGGCTCGGCCTGCCGCTGATCACGCTCGGCATCTACCACCTGGTCTGGTACTACAACATCCTCAAGGAGCTCCAGGAGTACGACCGGCGCCGCGTCCTGAGCCCGTCCGGCAGCGTGCTCGTCCTGGTCTTCCTCGGCTGGACCGTCGTCGCACCACTGGTCTCCTACTACAACACCGGGAAGGCCATAGCCAACGCCCAGCGCGCCGCCGGACTCCCGGTGACCTGCGGCCCCGGGGCGTGCTCGTTCCTCGGGCTCTGCCTCGGCCTCAACACCTGGTACATGCAGCGCGAACTGAACCGGGTCGTCGACGCCTACCCGGGCGTGGCACCGGGCACCCAGGTCGCCCTGGTCGCCTGAGCCGTCGACGCCGGGCCGCGCCCCGCCGCCGGACGGGTCCGGACGGGCGAGACCGGCGCGTTCCCGGCAGCGCGCCGGGACACCGCGTCCGACGGTCGGCCGACCGTCGGACGCCATCCACACCGGGGAGGGACCACAGTTGGGGGGCAGGGTGCTCGACATGGCCAAGGGCTCGAACGCGACGCTTCGGGCGCTGAGCGGGAACGTCGGTTCGGTGGTCGTCAGTCTGGGGTGGGCCAGCCCGAACGGCGAGGGCGACGCGGACGTGTCCGTCCTGATGCTGGACGACGGCGGCAGGGTGCGCGGTGACGGGGACTTCTACTTCTACAACAACCCGGTCGCAGCCGACGGGAGCGTGCACCTGCTGGGCAAGACGCCGACGGCGGACGGCGACGAGGACCGGATCGGCTTCGACCTGACCGCCGTTCCCCCGGACGTGGCCCGCGTGGTGGTGGCCGCGAGCCGGTATGACGGGGCGCGGTTCGGCGAACTCGACGGGTTGCGGCTGTCGTTGGCGGACGGTGCCGGCGAGGAGATCCTGCGCTTCGCGGTCGACGGGACCGACGCCGACGCGGTGAGCGCGATCATCTTCGGCGAGTTGTACCGGCGCGGATCGGGGTGGAAGTTCCGTGCCGTCGGCCAGGGGTACGACAGCGGTCTCGCCGGGCTGGCGACGGACTTCGGGGTCGACATCGACGACGACGCCACCGCGGTCGAGGCGCGGGCCGCCGATGACGCCGGCGATCGGGCGCACCCGCCGGAGCCGGCACGGGATGACGCGGCGGCGCCGGCCCGCCCGGCGGACCAGCCGGTCCGCGCACCGCGCGCGCCGGACGCCGCCGGACCGCCGAAGACGGCCGCACGACCGCGCACCGCGCGCAAGAAGGTGACGTTGCCCGGGCCGCCGAAGCAGACGCTGGCCGAGAACGAGTCCTGGAGGACCGCCCGGCTCTTCCCGGTCTCAGCGCTCAAGAGCGACCCGGACCGGGAGACCCGGGCCACCTCGGTGCTGTTGTCGGTGATGGCCCAGGTACCGGAGTTCGGCAGGCGGCTCACCGCCGCGTTCGGAGCGCCGGCCGGCCGCATGGAGACCTACGCCGAGGTGACCCTGCCGCACGGCGACACCCCCCGGCGCCCCGACGGGGTGATCCGCGTCGAACGTGCCGGCAAACTGTGGACGGCGCTGGTCGAGACGAAGACCAACGGCAACGGCCTGCGGACCGAGCAGGTGCAGGGTTACGTCGACATCGCCACCCGCCGTGGCTACGAGGCGGTGATCACCTTGTCCAACGACGTCGCGCTGGAGGGCAGCCCGCTCGTCGACGTCAGGATCGACGGGCGGCGCAAGCACAAGGTCGCGCTGTGGCACCTGTCCTGGGCCGAAGTCGCCCACCAGGCGCAGATGCTGATCCGGCACGAGGGCGTCGGCAACGCGGCCCACGCCTGGCTCCTGCAGGAACTGCTGCACTACGTGCGGCACGAGAACTCCGGCTGCCACGGCTTCCAGAACATGGGCCCGGCCTGGGTCCCGGTGCGCGACGGCATCGGCCACGAGACGCTCTGCCAGGGCGACCCGCGCGCGCTGGCCGTGGTCGAGAGCTGGGAGCGGCTCATCCGCCAGGTCTGCCTGAGCCTCGGCGGCGAGCTGGGCCGCAAGGTCCTGCCCGTGCAACGCACCAGGCGGGGAACGGATCCCGGGGCCCGCCGGACCCGGCTCGCCGACCGGCTGTGCCGCGACGGGCGGCTGCGTACCGAGGTGCGCATCGAGTCGACGCCCGGCGTCATGGCCATCAGCGCGGACCTGCGCACCGGCAGGCTGCGCACCTCCATCGAGATTCCGGCACCCGAGCGCGGCTACCCGCTCTCCTGGGCGAAGCGGCTCGTCCGCTGCCTGGCCGAGGCGCCGGCGGACCTGCACGTCGAGACGCTCGTCGAGGGGGGCGGCGCGGCGCCGAAGGGCACGCTGGAGGGGCTGCGCCGGGAACCCGCCGACATGCTCCCCAGGGACGCCGGCGTCCGGATCACCGGCTTCCGCCTGTCGCTGCTCAAGGGGATGGGCAGCGGTCGCGGCAACGCCGAGTCGGGCTTCATCCGCAGCGTCGACGGCGCGGTGCACCGCTTCTACACCACGGTGGTGGCCCACCTGGACCGCACGCCCCCGCGCGGAACGGCCCCCGGGCAGGCGGACGTACGGGAACGCGAGCGCGGCAGGCCGGCACTCGCGTAGCCGGGATGTGGTCCGGTGGGAGGTGCGGGCAGGGCCCCGAGAAGTGCCCTAGACTCCGGGATCTCCGCTACGTCAAGAACACGCTCGGTCGCTCCGGGATCCGGATCACGAGCGACGCGTACCTGAATCCGCTGCCACAGGTGGACCGCGAGGTGGCCGAGGCGACGTCGCGGCTGGCGCCGTTGCGCGGCGGCCGGCGGTGGTTTCTGGGACGCTCGTGCACGCACCGGTCACGCGGACGACCCCGGACGGGGAGCCCGAGGCCGCTGTTCGAATCCCCGACTCAGCCCCCAGGCTGGTCAGGAGAGTGCGGACCGCTGGTGGGCACAGCTGGGTTCGAACCAGCGACATCTGCTTTGTAAGTTCATCTGGGATACGCCTGAGCCACGCGCGACCCGCTACTGCCATCCGAGACATGCGTTCCTCCGTCATCTGACGTGCGCCGAAGTCCCACTACGTTGCCGTCATCGACTGCCGTCAGGAGTTGTCGGCCGTCACTCCTTTTCCAGCCGTGTTGGAGCCCCCGTGCCGGATCGGCTTGTTGTGGCGCCAGGTTGGTTGTGCGCCAGGGCCACGCAGCTTGTCCGATTACGCGCTATCCATATTCAAACTTTGCTCTATATGCTCAAGGTTGACCCAATTCGTCACCCTTGGGGAGCGTTGTGAAAGACCGAATAACGGCCTGCGTCACCTGTAATAGCGACGAGGAGCACCGTCCCCTCACTGATTCTGAGAAGGATTGGCTCAAGAAGAAAACAGGTAGGAAATACGTTGACGAATTCCTAGTGTGCATGGCTGCGGGTTGCCGCAACCTGCGAACCGGTTCCAACAAGCGCCCGTTCAAGTCGCACCTGCGCTTGCCCTGACGCGAGCCTGAGCGGTTGCCTGGGTTGCCGCAGGAGTCGACCGCGCGTGGTCTTCAGCTCCCCTGCGGTGGTTTCGTACGAGCTCAATGACGTTTTCTCAACGGTGATCACTTCCAAATTCCGTTGAGGACGAGGGCGGCACGGGTGATGTCGCCGATCCGGCTGGGGCTGAGGGTGACGTGCTGCAATGTGCGCCAGCGCTGCTTGAGTTCGGCTGCCGCGCGCTCGCCGAGGGCTCGGATGCTTCTGATCAGGCTGTTCGTGGTTCGAGTGTCGGTGTGCAGGGCCTTCTCGGACTGACCCTTCGGACGGCGGACCGGGACGAGGATGCCGATCCCGGCGCCGATGTAGCCCTTGTCGGCCAGGGTGGGCAGGCCGTCGGCCGCGGCTTTGTACAGCGCGGGCAGTGCGTGGATGCGGGCGGCGGTGATGTCGGGGACGCTGCCGGGCTCGACATCGGAGACCCACAGCGGGGTGCCGTCCGGAGCGGACAGGAACTGCACGTTGCCGCCGAACGCCTTGTGCTTCTGGCTGAACCACAGGTCGTTGCCGTTGTCGCGGACACCGGCGACGCGGTCGGACTCGATCAGCGTGCCGTCGAGGATCACGTGGGTCATGCCCTCGCGTCGGCAACGGTCCAGGACCTCGTGCAGGTCCGGGGCGTGGGCGGCGAGGACGTCGATGCCTTCGTGCAGGTAGCGGTAGCCGGTGGCCTGGGAGACGCCGGCATCCCGGGCCAGGCAGTGCACGCAGCGGTGTTCGCGGAACCAGCGCAGGACGAGCACTGCCTGACGGAACGTGCCGAGCGCGCGACTGCCACGCGGGGTGCCGATGCGTCGGCGGTGGCCGGCCAGTAGACGGGACAGGTGGTCCACGACATGGCGCGGGACATCGAGCGTGGCAACATAGGTGACCAACGTGAAGCCTCTGGTGTCGCAGCGGACGATCTTGTGAGAGAGAACCGTCCTACCAGAGGCTTTACGTCTGCCTGCACCCAGGGTTCCATCGTCTGATCCGACCGCTTACGAGTACCTCACACCGCTTCGCGGAGATCATTTCGCTGAGAAAACCTCAATCACTTTTCGAGCACGGCTCACCCGGGCATCGCCGGGCTCTTATCCCGACTAACCGCCCGCCCGGCTTCCTCACGGGATTGGCCCCGGCCCTCCTTGGGTCGGGGCCAACCTGCTTGTCACTCTGGACTATGAGGGCAGGAAGCCGGGCTTTGCCTGCCCGAGGTCCCGGAGGTGGGTCAGGTACTCCTGAGCCTCCGGCTCACCGCTGTAGCGCTGCTTCAGCAAGGCGGCAAGCTCTCGGCTGGTCATGATCAGCGAGGGGACGGACTGCCGGTCACCCTGCAGCGCACGCTCGCCATGGATCAGCGCCTGTTCGAGGTCACCTTCTCGTGCCGCCGTCACCCCGAGCGTGACACGGGCTTCCGCGTTGCGCATCGGGGCGCGTTCCGTGCCGTCGAAGTCCGTGCCAGCCCGCAGCACTTCCTCCGCCAGTGTGCGGGCGAGTTTGTCCTCGCCGACAAGCCGGTAGCAGTCCATGGCGTAGAAGTCGAACTTCGCCGGGTCTACTGACGTTTTCTCAACGGTGATCACTTCCAAATTCCGTTGAGGACGAGGGCGGCACGGGTGATGTCGCCGATCCGGCTGGGGCTGAGGGTGACGTGCTGCAATGTGCGCCAGCGCTGCTTGAGTTCGGCTGCCGCGCGCTCGCCGAGGGCTCGGATGCTTCTGATCAGGCTGTTCGTGGTTCGAGTGTCGGTGTGCAGGGCCTTCTCGGACTGACCCTTCGGACGGCGGACCGGGACGAGGATGCCGATCCCGGCGCCGATGTAGCCCTTGTCGGCCAGGGTGGGCAGGCCGTCGGCCGCGGCTTTGTACAGCGCGGGCAGTGCGTGGATGCGGGCGGCGGTGATGTCGGGGACGCTGCCGGGCTCGACATCGGAGACCCACAGCGGGGTGCCGTCCGGAGCGGACAGGAACTGCACGTTGCCGCCGAACGCCTTGTGCTTCTGGCTGAACCACAGGTCGTTGCCGTTGTCGCGGACACCGGCGACGCGGTCGGACTCGATCAGCGTGCCGTCGAGGATCACGTGGGTCATGCCCTCGCGTCGGCAACGGTCCAGGACCTCGTGCAGGTCCGGGGCGTGGGCGGCGAGGACGTCGATGCCTTCGTGCAGGTAGCGGTAGCCGGTGGCCTGGGAGACGCCGGCATCCCGGGCCAGGCAGTGCACGCAGCGGTGTTCGCGGAACCAGCGCAGGACGAGCACTGCCTGACGGAACGTGCCGAGCGCGCGACTGCCACGCGGGGTGCCGATGCGTCGGCGGTGGCCGGCCAGTAGACGGGACAGGTGGTCCACGACATGGCGCGGGACATCGAGCGTGGCAACATAGGTGACCAACGTGAAGCCTCTGGTGTCGCAGCGGACGATCTTGTGAGAGAGAACCGTCCTACCAGAGGCTTTACGTCTGCCTGCACCCAGGGTTCCATCGTCTGATCCGACCGCTTACGAGTACCTCACACCGCTTCGCGGAGATCATTTCGCTGAGAAAACCTCACTACGAAGTGGTTATCAAGGTTCTCCGGGTGGGGCATCCCTTCGAGCAAGCGGCGACCGCGGTCAAGGGCCACCTCGACCTGACGGCGATCCCCGAGGCGAGCCCATGCCTTCGCTTCCTGCGCAGCGAGTTGCACAGCCACACTGTGGTGCGGGGCCCGCTCGGCGCCGGCCTGGGCCGCCGCGATGACTCCGCGGTAGTCACCAGTCGTAAGGGCGAACCAAGCGCGCATCTCGTGCGCCCAACCCGCTACCTCTGCATGGTCGGATTCGGTGGCAAGCGACAAGGCGGCCTGTCGGGTGGATTCTGCCGCGTGACGGGCCCCGGAGTCGTACTCCACACAGCCCACGAGCAGGGCGAGCCACCCCGAGAGCGCCAGCACCTCACGGTGCTGCGCAAGGGTGAGGCTCTTCGAATGCAGATCGACCACGCGCCTTAGCCACTGACGCCCCTCAATGAGCAACTGTTCGCTCGGCATGAACGGGTATTCCGAACAGAGTCGATCCGTCGTGATCCGAAGCGCATCCAGAGTGGCGTTGTCTACATCTGACCTGTTGAGCCGGCTGACGATTTCGAACGTTTCCATGCCGCTGGCAACAAGGATTTCCCTCCCACCATTCCGCCTTCCGGGTTCAGGGAAAAGGGCCTGCGTCACGGTGCCGAACGTGGCCGCGATGATCGGCCGGTAGAACTCCCCCGGCAGCGAGCCGGACTCCCAGCGCTTCCACTGTCGAACCATGCTGTCGTCGGATGGCAATTCGGTCGTGGCGTGAGCCCGAAGTGCCTTCACCGCGTCGAGCTGGGACCAATCTCGCGCTGCCCGTTCCGCTGCAATGCGTCGGGCCCATGGGGCCCTGTCATCACTCATGCGCCCTCCTCCGATGCCTGACGCGAGTCTTCAGACCGGCCGTGGGGACATGCAAGGGGACAGGGTGGTGACATCGGAAGTGTCCCCATGTCCACATAGCTGCCCCCTCGCTGTCACTTATTTCGCAGCTCCCGTTCCCTGCATGGTTGTTCCAGATCAAGCGCTGCTCGGATCGGCTCGCTCTTCGAGAGCAGTCACCCGTTCGGCCAATGCCTGAATCTGGAGGCGCATTTCCTTGAGCTCTTGGCCAACGTCGCTGCTGGATCCTGCTTTTTCTCCGCCTTCCGCAGCGATGAAATACCCCCGGCTGCCGGCAGAGACAACCAGTCCCTCGCTGATCAGGATGCCCATGCCGTCCCGGACGGTCTGCCCCGCGTACCCGAACTCCTTCGTCAGCTCCCTCACGGTAGGCAGCTTGCCATCGGAGTACCTGCCCTCCTTGATCCGGTCGCGGAGCTTGTCCGCGAGCTTCACCGGCTTCGATCTGGGGTCGCTCGCCACAGCGGTCATGCCCATGAGGGTACCGACTAGTTCGCACTAACGCGCTGAGCTGGAGAAGTTGCGAACCAGCTTGAGCTAGTGCAAGCTAGCTCTATGCGGGCCGGCCGGCAACGGACGGCCTAGCAGAGACCGAGTGGGCCTTCTTTGACCTGCTCAGACGCGCCTGAACGCCCTGTCGTGGGGTGGGAGGGGAGCGTTCGTTTGTTGATAGCTGAACAGTGATCGTGCGGGGCCGACGCGAGAGCGGCGGGCACGGTAGGTGCCTAGGACGAGGGTCCGGGGGCAGACCACCGGGCCGAACGGCGCTCTCCCCCTACGCGCTTGGCGGCGCCGCCCGGGGATCCGGGTGTGGGGAGGTACAGCGGGGACCCCAATGCACGTGGCGAGATGAGACAGATCGCCCCCGTGACGACCGGGTGAGGTTCGTCGGCGACAGCTAGCCAGGCAGCACGCCCCGACCGGGGCGGGCCCGTCGCCCTGCTCGTGCTGAGCAGCGAGGAAGCACCGGACCCGGCCCGACAGCCGGGCGGCCCCACCGGGGCCGGGCGCTCACGACGCGCCAGATCACATCGAAGCGAAGGAGCCGACATGGCTCGCCGAAGACCCAGGGGCGCCGCCCGTGCCTGACCGGGGCGGGTGGCAGTGCCCCGCCTGAGTCACCATCCCGCTCACCGTCTGGCCAGGGCTTCGGCCCGGCCGGCGGCGGGCGGTGCGCGTGTTGAGCGCGCACGTTCGCGGACGGCCCTCCGGGGTGTCCGCGTTCGTGGCTGCTCAACCGAACAGCCACCGCGTCACCGCGGTTCCAGATTGCTGAGGAGTTCGTCATGGGTTGGTTCAAGCGCGAGAGCCACGACGTTGAGGTGCAGGACTGCGGGTTCGCCACCTTCAACTTCACGTGCACCTGCGGCGCGCACAGCCGTTCCGGCCGGTCCAAGGACGAGGCCGCGACCAAGGCGCGGCTGCACCAGCAGGCGGCCAAGCGCCGCTGAGCACGCCCCGGGGCGGTCGTCCTGCCGGCAAGCGTCCGGCCGCCCCGGGCCACCATCCCGCATCACACGAGACGGAGCCACCATCATGCCCGCTCCCGCCGCCACCTTCGCCGCCGTCTTCGCGGTCCTGTACGTCGCCCACAGCGTCGGTGACCACTGGATCCAGACCAGCGCCCAGGCCGCCGCCAAGGCACGGCCCGGCTGGGCCGGCCGCCTCGCCGACACCCGGCACGTCGCCACCCTCACCGCCACCAAGGCGGTGCTGCTGGCCCCGACCGCCCTCGTGCTGCACCTGCACCTGGCGTGGTTCGGCTTGGCCGCCGGGTTCACCGTGGACGCGGTCACCCACTGGTGGGCCGACCGCCGCACCACGCTGGCCGCCCTGGCCCGCGTCACGGGCAACAGCGAGTTCTACGAGCTGGGCACCCCGGCCCACCCGGCGGCACCCGCCACGGCCACCGGCCGGTACGCGCCCACGCTCGGCACCGGCGCCTACGCGCTGGACCAGTCCTGGCACCACCTGTGGCTGCTGATCGCCGCCCTGCTCATCACCACCGTCTGACCGGCCTGACGCGTTGCCCGATCCGCCCGGCGCCCTGCGCGCTCCGGGCGGTGAGGGGAGCCGAACAGACCGGCCCCACACAAAAGGTGCGGCGCCCCGGAGGCCACCGGGACGCCGCGCTACAGGCATCCGGCAAAGGAGCTACCTGTGGAAGCGAGTATGACGTGTTTGACGGACGAGGAGCGCGAGGAGCTGTCGCGCCGGGTGCGGGAGGCCAACGAGGACTCCCGGAACGGTGGTGGTCGCCGGTGAGCCGCTTCGACCACCAGTCCGCGCCGTTCCTCGCGCAGGAGGAGGAGACCCGCGGCGACAACCTGACCGCCCGCATCGCCGAGCTGTCGGCGGCCGGCCGGGACACCGCCTTCCACCAGATGGCCGTCCGCGACGCCTACGGCAACGCGGCCCGCTACACCGAACAGCCCCGCTGACGGCCCCCCTGCGCCCGGCCCGGACCACCACCTGGTGTTCCGGGCCGGGCCCGTTGCGACAGGAGATCGCCACCATGAAGCACTACCTCGCGGGCCACGAGGCCCACAGCACCACCGACTTCCTCGAACTCGCCCTCGGTACCCCCATCGACCTGTGGCTCGGTGAGGAGAACGAGACGCCCGAGGAGCGCGCGGCCCGCCTGGACGCGGCCCGCGACATCCTCGCCGACGACCCCGGCCTGGTCGACCGCACCACCCGCCTCGCGGTCGAGACGATCGGCGCGAGGATGCCGGACCTGCTCCGCCTCGCCCCCGCCGTCCCCGACCCGGCCGTGCGCCGGCCGCGTCGCCCGCTCGGTGTGGGGGTCGCGGCATGAGCATCGCCTGGAACCCGACCACCCTCGCCGTGGTGGACGACGCCGATGACCGCGACCGTGCCTCCGACGGCGTCTCCCGCTTCGGTGTCTACCTGCGCCAGCACGCCGCCGACCTGCGGGACTGCGACGCACCGCTGGACACCGACGAGTTCGCCGCCGCGGTGTGGCGGATCGCGGGTTCGCCGGTGATGGCGCCCGGCTACGTCCGCCTGCGCCCCGACGTCCACGCCATCACCCCGACGTGGTCCGAGGACGGCGCGGCGGGGCTGATGTTCGACGTGCGGCTGCGGCTGCCGCGCACCGCCCTGCTCGCGGGCCGCACCGCGGTCCCGGCCGGTTGGAGCGACTGGCGTACCGAGCGCCACTGGGAAGACGGGGACCGCTACCGCTGGTGGAGCGAGCCCGCCTCGACCCGGCCCGCGCTGCTGACCACCACCGTCATCCGCCTGCCCGTGGACGCCACCTGGACCCTGCCCAGCCCCCGCACAGCGGAGGGCCCTCGGCTGGTGACGGACGCCAAGCGCTCCGTGGCCGCCGTGGCTGCCGCGGTCAACCGGCTCGCCGGGCCTGTCGTGGCCACCTTGCGGGGTGAGCGGTCGTGACGAACCTGAGCGTGCTGTTCGCGCAGCGGGCCCGCCTGCTGGCCGTGTTGGCCGGTCTGGCCTGGCTGCTCGGCCTCACACCGTCTGCCCCGGTCCGGCTGTTGGTCGTGGTCCTGGTCGTGGTCCTGGTCGTGGTCGGCACCGTGCTGGACACCATCCCGGACCGGCTGCCGGTCGCGATCCGTATCACCAGCTACCGCCGTCCCGGAGGTGACCGGCGATGACCAGCTTCTACGAGGAGCGCCGCGCGGACCGCGCGGCCGATCGGGCGCAGGACCGCGAGGACCGGCGCCAGGAACGTGAAGAACGCCGCACGGATCGTGCGGAGGCCGAAGCCGCCCACCGTGCCGCACGCCAGGAGGCGAAGCAGGAGGCCGAGCAGCGCCGGGCCGCCCGGCGGGAGCGGCTGGTCGGGTTGCGGCGGCGGGTGGCCGGCGGGGGTGACACGATCGCCGCGCTGGTCGTCATGGGCTGCTCGATCACCCCGGCCGTCTACTACCAGATCACCGCGTTGGCGGCGGTTCCCGGGTTGCCGGGGCCGATCGCGGTCGCGCTGGCCGTGATGCTGGAGGCCGGCGCGTGGGTGGCCACGATCGCCGGGGAACGCGCGAAGCGCGAGGGACGGCCGGTCGGCCGGTTCCGTACCGCGATGTGGGCCTGTGCCGCGCTGGCCGCCACGGTCAACTTCGCGCACGCCCCCGCCACCCCGTTCCACTGGCTCGCGGTCGTCCTGGCCGCCGCATCACTGGGCGGCGTCGGGTTCTGGGAACTGCGCGGCCTCGGCCGTCACGGCGGCACCGCCGGCCGCACCCGGCAGCAGCGCCGCCAGGACCGCGAGCGCCGCGCGCACGAGAAGGCACGGCGGGCGATGAAGCCGGTGTGGTCACGCTACGAGGACATCCTCACCGCGCACCCGTTCGGCGCCCTGGACACCGAGCAGGCGTGGCGGGCCGCGTGGTTCGACGTGCACGGCGCCGACCTGGCGCTGACCGCACCCGTCATGCGCACCCGCCTCGCCGCCGTCGACGCGGTCGGCGAGGTACTGGCCGAGGCCGAACGCACCCCGGAACGCATGGCCGTCGAAGCACTGCTGAGCGACCTGTTCGGCGGCGACGACGGACCCGCACCCGGAGGCACCGGACCCGCCCTGTTCGGCGGCCCGCACACCACCCCGGGCGGGGCCGCACCGGCCGCCGCCAACCCGCGCACCCGAGCGGCAAACACGCAGGTCGAATCCCAAATGCCCACCCCCGGCAAGAGCACGACGGACGGGCGCCGCGGCAACGGCGGCAAGCCCCCCAAGCGCACCCCGGGCGACACCCGCCGCTACTCCACCGGCGCCCGCCGGGCCATGTCGGATGCGGCCCGCAAGCAGCGCAAGAACACCGACTGAACAGGCCAAGGGAGGCAACAGTGTCCACACACCGCCGCTACCAGTTCGACAACCCACTCCCGGCGATGCGTGAGCCCGCACCGCCGGTCGTCTACCAACCCCAACCCCTCCCGGCCGCCTACGAGCAGCCGTCGCAGCAGGTGGTGGTGCAGCACATCCACCAGGCCCCGCCGGACCGCACCGTGCAGCGCGTCGCGCTCGGTGCCGGGGTCGGCGGCGGCATGGTCGCTGCTGGCGTCTACTTCGGCCCGCTGCTGGTCGCCTCCCTCGCGTCGATGGCCGCCTCGCTCGCCGTGCTGGCCGTGGTCGCCGTCGCTGGCGGGTGGGCGGTCGTCTCCGTCGTCCGCAGCGTGGACGGCCACGCCGACGCCAAGGCCGCCCGCAAGGCCCTGAACAGCAAGAAGGGTGGCCGGTGATGAACGACTACCGCTCCTACACCCGCTCCGAGCGCCGCGAACGCGCCTGGCTGGCCCTGCGCACCACCCGCCAGTCCGCCGCCGGCCCCGACGCGGTCGACCCGCGGCTGATGGACCGCATGGACCGGATCGACGCCGCGGCGGCCGACCGGGGCGAGCGCGAGGCGCTGGCGCTGCTGCGGCAGAACAACCAGGCCCAGGACGCGGTCGCCGCCGCCGTGGCCCGGGAGCGGGCCGCCCGCGGCCCGGACCGCAAGACCGCCCGGGAGGCCCGCCGCGAGGCCGAGCGTCGCGCGGCCGACACCGAGCGGGCCGCGCGCCGCGCCGGCCTGTAGCTCCGCCCCGGGACAGCCGTTCCATCCGCCAAGACGTGCGGCTGTCCCGGGCCCCTGACCACCACTCACGCAGCAGTAGGAGAGACCAGCATGACCGATCTGATGACGGAAGGAAGCACCGGCGTGGGCACCGTCCACCACCTCGACCAGCACCGTGCGACCCGCGCCGACGACCCGATAAGCCTGGTCAAGCCCACCGCCGAGCAGGACAGCGCCCCGGCGCCGCTGGAGGGCACCGTCCTGCCGCCGCTGGAGGGCACCGTCCTGCCGCCGCTGGACGGAGAGGCCGTGGACCGGCCGGACAACCCGCTGGCGGACTGGCTGACGGTGCCGGATGTGCCGGTGCTGCCCGCGTGGGCGCAGACCCCGGCCCGCCTGAAGGCCAACGCCGGGGCCCTGACCCGCCTGGCGGGGTATCACGCTCGCTACCACAGCCTGCGCATCCCGAAGTACTCGGTGAAGGCGGTGTGGCTGTCCGCGAAGGGCGGCTGGCGGGTGACGGCGCGGGTGTGGCCGGTGCTGACCTGCCACGAACACACCCAGGTCGTCCGCGCGCTGGCCGCGCAGGCGATGACCAAGACCGGTGAGCACGCCTTCGACGCCACCACCGCCCTGCAGTACAAGGCGGCCCACCGTGACCGCACGATCGCGCGCCGGTGGCGGTTCGGTTCTGCGGTCGCGGTCGCGGCCGGCGCGGGCATGACCCTGGCCGTCGCCACCACGCCGGTGCTGGTCACCGTCTCGGCGGTGCTGCTGGGCATCCTGGCCGTGGTCGGCCGCAAGGGTGCCGAGGTGCCGCTGTTCGACAAGGCGGACGTGCCGCTGCGCCTGGACCTGAACGCCCAGCAGCTCAACGATGCCCTGCGCGCCGCCGGGCTCCTCAAGCCCGGCCGGGGCGACGATGAGGGGCCGCGAATCGTGCCGGTCATGGGGCCGGTGCGGGACGGGAAGGGCTGGGCGTGCATCTTCGACCTGCCCCGCGGCGGCGGCAAGACCGCCTCCGACGTGCTGGGCAAGCGCGAAGTCCTCGCGCAGGAACTCGGGGTGGATGAGATCCAGCTCATCATGTCCCGGGTGCGTGCGGCGAAGGGCGGCAACGCCGGCCGCGTCTCGCTGTGGGTCGCCGACGACGACCCCTACCTGGCCGAGCCGACGCCCTCGCCGCTGGCGGGCCTGGCCCGGTTCTCCATCTGGGATCCGATCCCGTTCGGGGCCGATGCCCGCGGCAACCGCATCACCGTGCCCGTCATCTGGCAGTCCATGTTCTTCGGCGGCCTGCCCCGCCGCGGCAAGACGTTCACGCAGCGCATCATGACCGCGGCCGGGCTGCTGGACCCGTGGGTGCGGCACTACGTGGCGGACTTCAAGGGCGGGCAGGACTGGATGGGCATGAAGCACGTCGCCCACCGCCTCGTGCTCGGCGCCGAAGACGACGCGATCGAGGCATTCAAGACCATGCTCAAGGAACTGCTCGCCGAGATGGAGCGCCGCTTCGCCCTGTTCCGCGGGCTGCCCACGAGCATCTGCCCCGAGGGCAAGCTGACCCCGCAGATTGTGGAGAAGTACCGGATGCCGTTCATCTTCCTCACCGTCGATGAGCTGCAGGAAGCCTTCCTCGCCATGGACGACAAGGCCCGCGAGGAAGTCGTCGACGACCTCGGCCGCATCGCCCGCCGCGGCCCGGCCGCCGGGTTCATCTCCAACTACGCCTCCCAGCGCCCCGACGCCAAGTCGGTGCCGACGAAGCTGCGGGAGATCATCACCATCCGCTGCTGCACCCAGGTCACCGACAAGACCAGCAGCGACATGGTGCTGGGCTCAGGCAAGGCCGCGATGGGCGCGGACGCCTCCCTGCTGTCGGAGGACCACAAGGGCGTCACCGTCCTGGTCACCGGCCCCGCCAGCCACGCCACGGTGAAGAACGACCTGCTCACCACGGCGGAGTTCAACGCCATGTGCGTCAAGGGCCGCGCGCTACGCGAGGCCATCGGGCAACTGTCCGGTGATGCGGTCGGTGACGTGACCGCCGCCGCGGACGGCGCGGGCATCGTCATCGCGCCGGTGCTCTCGGACTGCCTGGATGCGATGCGGCACTCCGACCGGATGCACACCGTCGACCTGCTCGCCCGCCTCGTCAACGCCGACGAGGACCGCTACGGCGACTGGGACCCCGACCGCCTCGCCTCCGAACTGGAGTCGGCCGGCGTCGAGCGCACCAGCAAGCAAGTGAAGATCAACGGCAACAACCGGGCCGGATACCGCCGCGCCGACCTCGAAGCCGCCGTCCCCGCCGAACTCCTGCTCGCCGCCCGCGGCACCGACCCCGCCACCCCGGCCACCGGCCCGGATGAGACGGCCGCGGGCGAGGGGTAGAGGGGGTCCCCACTACCCGGCCCGCTACCCGAACCCCCTTCCGGCCGGGGTCTACCCGGCCCCGGCCGGTAGCGGGGGGCCGCTACCGAGGTAGACCCCCCGGTAGAGGGGGCCTGACCTGCAAGGTAGCGCCCGGTAGAGGGGGTACGACGCGCCCCTCCCGCACCCCGCTACAGCCCTGTTTCCGACCCCTGTTCGGGAGAACCCGTGCCCGTCCTGATCGCCGCCGGGCTCATAGCCGCGGCCTGCTACGGCCTGCTGTGCGCCTGCTCGCCGTTCACCACCTGTACCCGCTGCCACGGCTTCGGCTTCCGCACCACCACCGACCGCCACGGGCGGCCCAAGCGCGGCAAGACCTGCCGCCGCTGCCACGGCGCCGGCATCCGCCTGCGCACCGGCCGCCGCCTGTTCAACACCACCCGACGCACCCACTGACCCGCCGGGGCCGGGCCTGCCGGCCCGCGGCTGAAGGGACCTCGACCGATGGCCGTGACCATATCCGGCGCCCTGCTCTTCGGCGTCTTCCTCGCCTTCCTCCTCAAAGCCCGCAACCTCACCGGCGGCCCGGCGTTCGTCGCCGTCATGTTCGGGTTCTTCCTCGCCTCCACCGGCGCCGCTACCCCGATCAACCACGCCGTGGCCAGCCTCGCCCACACCCTGACCACCATCGGCCACTGAACCCCGGGGGGACCCCGTGACCGCGATCCCCGCCTACGGCTACCGCCTCGCCCCCGAAGGACTCGCCACCCGCCGCCAACTCCGGGCCGCGGGCTTACGGCCCGGCGGCAACGACCCCGTCGCCGAACTGCGCTGGCACTCCCGCAAAGCCCGAGCGACCGGCGGGCAACGCGTCGCCTACCTCTACGACATCGCCCGCGCGCTGCCGGTCCGGCCCATGACGCCGGGCCGGTGGCGCGCGCTGGCCGCCGCGATGGCGGCCCGCCGCACCTGCCCCACCTGCGGGCTCGACCGCGGCTACGTCATCCCCACCTCGCTCGGCACCTGCGTGCCGTGCGCCAACCCCACCACCGCCTGACCAGGCAAGGAGACCCCTGTGGAGTGCTACGCCGAGTTCATCGACGGCTCATGGACCTACTGCGGCTGCGAGGACTGCGACCAGCGCGAGTACGACGACATCGAGGCCGACGTGGAGACGGGCACCATCACCGAGGCCGAAGCCCTCGACCAGCACTACCAGAACGGCGCCCTGTGACCGCCCCGCGCTGCGCCGCAGCCCACCGAGACGACCCCACCCCCTGCGAAGGACCGCAGGACGCGGTCGAGATCCGCAGCCGGTTCATGTCCCGTGCCCGCGACGCCGACACGGTCGGCGTCCTCGGCTGCGTCCGCCACGGCGCCCACATGCTCGCCTCGCTCGACGGCGGGCGCGTCTACCCCGGCCCCGGCGACACCGCCGGCCACGCCGCCATCGACACCTACAAGCAGGCCCAGACCACCCCGCCGTTCGCCTGGACCGACCCCAGCGAGTACGAGGCGCTGCGCCGTGCCGCCCTGCTCGCGGACGGGCGCTGCCCGAACTGCGAGTGGAAGTCCTACCAGTGCAACTGCGCGGACAACCCCGACGCCTGACCGCCCGGGACGGCCGCCCAGCTCGCCAAAGTCACGCGGCCGTCCCGGCCCATCCACATCCCCGAAGGGACAGGAGTACCCCCAGCATGACCCATCACCCACGCCCCGCGCTGCTCGCCGCGGCGCTGGACGCCGCTGCCCGCGGCTGGCCCGTCATCCCCCTGCGCCCCGGCGGCAAGGCCCCCGCCCTGCACGGTGAGACCCGCTGCCCGGGCACCGGCGACTGCGCCAGCGGGCACCGCACGTTCGAGCAGCGCGCCACCACCGACCCCGCCCGCATCGAACGGTGCTGGGCAGCCGGGCCCTGGAACGTCGGCATCGCCACCGGCCCCGCCGGCCTGGTCGTGGTCGACCTCGACCTGCTCAAGCCCAACGACAAGAAGGGCACGCCTGACGGCGTGGCGAACTTCTCGGCGCTCTGCGAGCGCGCCGGACAGCCCGCCCCGGTCACCCGCCGCATCCGGACCGCGAGCGGAGGCACCCACCTGTACTTCACCGCGCCCGCCGGGGTCCGGCTCGGCTGCACGGTCAAGAAGCTCGCCAAGAAGGTCGACACCCGCGCGTGGGGTGGTCAGGTCGTCGCCCCCGGCAGCATCACCCCCACCGGCCCCTACAGCCTCGTGGACGACGCGCCGGTTGCGGAGCTACCCGAATGGCTCCACACTGCCCTGACGGCCCCTCAGGAGGCTGTGGCGGCCCCGATCCGGCCCATGCCCACCCGTGACGGCGCCCGGTGCGCGGTCGTCGTCCTCGACCGGGAGACCGCCACCGTGGCGGGGACCGGGGAGGGCGGGCGGAACGCCGAACTCCTGCGCGCCGTACGGGCGGTGGGCCGGTTCGTGGCCTGGGGCGACCTCGACCGCGGCACGGTCGAGCAGGCTTTTCAGGCGGCGGGCGAGACAGCCGGACTCCCGGCGGGCGAGTGCACCGCCACCATCCGATCCGCCCTCAACTACTCCATCCGCACCGCCCGGCCCCGGGAGACGGCATGACCACCGAATCCCCCCGCCTGAAAAGCCTCACCCCGACCCCCGGCCAGCCCCGCCCCGCCGAACCGGCCGCCACCCCGGCAGACCATGGAGCGCCGAAGGTCGTCGCCCGGCAGGGCGTCCTTTCATCGGTTCGCCCCGACCCGCGCCCGACCACCCCGCCCGGCCCGGAGCGGCTGTTCGTCGCGTCCTGGATCCGGGTCACGGCCCCGGCCCGGCGCGGCGGGACGCCGACCGGCGAGTCGTGGTGCCGGTGCGGCTGGCACCGCACCGCCGCCGGCCACACCAACGTCATGCGCCTCCAGACCCTCCACGCCCACCACCGCGACACCGCCTGCCCGATCACCCACCCCGCGACCGAAGGGAAGACGGCCGCATGACCGCCCAACCGATCGACGGCGCCGCAGTTCTGGACGACGTCGAGCACTTCCACCGCCGCTTCAACGTCTTCCCCCTGGAAGCCGCCTACGTCGCGGTCACCCTCTGGGATGCCCACGCCCACCTCATCGACTGCTTCGACGCCACCCCCCGCATCGCCTTCCTCTCCCCGGAACCCGGATCCGGCAAGTCCCGGGCCCTGGAAGTGATGGAGCCGATCGTGCCCAACCGCATGATGGCCGCCGACGCCTCCGCCACCGCCATGTTCCGCGCGGTGTCCGCCACCGAGACCCGGCCCACGATCCTGTTCGACGAGGTCGACGCCGTGTTCGGGCCGAAGGCGGGCGGGGACGAGCAGTTGCGGGCGTTCATCAACGCCGGGCACCGCCGCGGCGCCGGCATGTGGAGGTGCGTCGGGGACGGCTCCAACCAGACCGCCCAGGAGTTCCCCTCCTACTGCGCGGTCGCCATGGCCGGACTCGGCTCCCTGCCCGACACGATCCTCACCCGCTCCGTCATCATCCGCATGCGCCGCCGTGCCCCCAACGAGAAGGTGGAACCGTGGCGCAAGCGCATCCACGAGCCCCAAGGCCACGCCCTGCGCGAGCGCCTGAGCAAGTGGGCCGCCAGCGTCCGCAAGACCGTGGATGGCGCGTTCCCCGAGATGCCCGAGGGCGTCACTGACCGGCCCGCGGACGTGTGGGAGCCGCTGCTCGCCGTCGCCGACGCGGCCGGCGGCGCCTGGCCCGAGCGGGCCCGCACCGCCTGCCTTGAGCTGGTCAACGCTGCCCGGCAGGACGACAAGGCGTCCCTCGGCATCAAGCTGCTGACCGACCTGCGCGACCAGGTCTTCAACGGCGCCGAACGCATGCCCACCGCCCACATCCTCGTCAGCCTCAACGCCCTGGAGGACTCCCCCTGGGCCGACACCGGCGGCCGGCCCCTCGACGCCCGCGGCCTGGCCAAGCGCCTGGGCGAGTACGTCACCGACGACAACCAGCCCGTCAAGGCCCGCTCCATCCGCACCGGCGACGGCGTCGTCAAGGGCTACTACGCCGGCGACCTCGCCGACGCCTGGCTCCGGTACTGCCCCCCTCCCCCCGAGAAGCCCGCTACATCCGCTACATCCGCTACATCGCAGCTCACCGGCGGTGCAGATGTAGCGGATAACCCCACCCGCATCCGCTACACGTCCGCTACACCCCCCACCGCGCTCAGCAGCGTGTAGCGGACGTATCCGCTACATCCCGCACATCCGCTACAAAAAACAGGCCCCTGACCTGCGATGTAGCGGATGTAGCGGATGTAGCGGATTCCTGAGAGGGGGGCACCGGCCGGTGCCCCCCTCTCGCGTCGAACCACCGGCATTCCGCGCGAAGGAGCGAGCGTGCCCACCGCAGCGCCCGAAGCACTCAAAGTCCCGGAAGTGATGGCCGCCCTGCGGATGAGCCGCAGTGCCGTCTACGACCTCATCCGTTCCCGTCAACTCCCCAGTTTCAAGGTCGGCCGTTCCCGGCGAATCGCCGTCGAAAGTCTCCGAGCCTTCATCAACCAGCAGATCGAGGAGAACGCCGCCTGATGGCCAGCAAGAGAAACCCGAACGGCGCCGGCAGCATCTGGCAGCGCAAGGACGGCCGCTACGAGGCCCGGGCCTACGTCCCTCAACCGGACGGCACCCGCAAGCGCAAGACCGTCTACGGCAGCACCTGGGAGGAGTGCGACACCAAGAGGCAGGAGTTGGTGAGGCGCGATCGGCAGGGAATTCCGACCCCGACCCGATCCGCGAAGCTCTCGGAATGGCTCCCGTACTGGCTGGAGGAGTTCATCCGGCCGGAGCGGAAGAAGACCACGTACGCCAAGTACGAGACGCACGTGAGGCTGTACCTAGTTCCGCTGCTGGGCTCGAAGCGCCTCGAATCCCTGGGTGTCGCGGACGTGCGGCGGATGACGGGTTCGGTGTCGTCACAGGCTTCGTCGGCGACGGCGAAGGAGTCGCATCGGGTCCTGAGAAGCGCGCTTTCGGCGGCATGTCGGGAAGAGCTGATCAGTCGCAACGTGGCCCAGTTGGTTCCGGCCCCCCGGGTGCAGGTCCGGGAATTGAAGCCGTGGAGTCTGGACGAGACGCTGACCTTCCTGGAAGAGGCCCGGAAGGACCCGCTCTACGCGGCGTTCGTGCTGGCCGTGGCACTCGGCTTGCGGCGCGGCGAAATCCTCGGCCTGCGATGGAGCGACATCGACCTTGAGCGCCAGACTCTGACCGTCCGCAACCAGCTTCAACGAGTGCAGAAGGAGCTGTACTCCGACACGACCAAGAACCGCCGCACACGGACGGTCCCCCTGCCCCTGATGTGCATTGCCCCGCTCCGCTGGCAGCGGCTGCGCCAGCAGGGGCAACGCGACCAGGCCGGGGATAAGTGGGAGGACAGCGGGTACGTGTTCACCTCCCGGACCGGCCGGCCGATCGAGCCGCGCAACCTCAGTCGTTCCTTCGAGCGGATCGCGGACGACGCGAAGCTCCGGAGGATCCGGCTGCACGACACACGGCACGGATGCGCGACCCTGTTGTTCGCCGCGGGTGTGCCGGCCCGGGTGGTGATGGAGATCCTCGGTCACTCGCAGATCGCGGTGACCATGAACATCTACACCCACGTATCCGATGACAGCCGTCGTGAGGCGATGGGTCATATGGACCGGCTGCTCAAGCGCCGTAGAGCCACAAACTGACCCCATTGCCGTCAGGATCTGCCGTCAACGCCCCCGTAGCGATGCGCTGCGGGGGCGTTTTCGCTGGTGGGCACAGCTGGGTTCGAACCAGCGACATCTGCTTTGTAAGAGCAGCGCTCTACCGCTGAGCTATGCGCCCGTACGCGCCGGTGCACGCGCGGGGGGTCAGGTTACCCTGCCGGAGGGCGTCCGGGACAACTTCCGGGGCGGGGGTGGAGCGGTGCGCGGCGGGGCAGGGGTGGGAGGATGGACGCACGTGAGGCGTGGAGCGGGAGAGGGATGTGGCGACGGCACGGTCGTGGTGGCGGCGCGGGGACGGGGATGACCACCGCGCGGCGGCTCAGGCCGCCAAGGAGGCCGCGGCGGACGCGTTCTACGAGCTGGACACCGCCCAACGCGAGCTGACCATCTCGGTCGAGACGGTCACCGCGGTCGACGGTTCGCCGGCCGGTCGCAAGGCCGCGGCGGACTTCGAGGCGCTGGGTCGGCGGATCGACCAGGTCAGCGCCGCCTACATCGACACCGTCGACGCCCACGACCTGGACGCGGTCGATCTGGACGTCGCGGCGGCGACCCGGGCGCGCAACGCGTTCACGCTGGCCAAGGACGAGATCGGCACGGTGCGCGCCGACCTGGACCGGTTCTCGCACGGCCTGGGCCCGGTCCTCACCCGTGCGGAGAACGAGCTGGCGCAGCTCGCCCCGGCGGTGGAGCGCGCCCGGCAGTCGCTGCGGGCGGCGACCCGGGCGCTGGACGCGGTCCGGGAGAGCGGGCTGCGCGCGGACGACCTCGCGGCCGGGCTGGCCGCGCTCGCCCCGGAGCTGACCAAGCTCAACCAGGGCGGCGCGGTGCACGGGGTGCGGGAGACGATCCGCCGCGCGGACGACGTACGGCGGCGCGCCCAGGAGGTGCGCGCGGAGGCGGAACGGCTTCCGGAACGGGCGGCCGAGATGGACAGGCGCCTGGTGAGCCTGCGTACCCGGACCGAGGCGCTGTCCACCCGCGCGGCCCAGGTGGCGCCGACCCTGTCGGAGCTGCGGCGCCGGTTCAGCGCGGCGTGCTGGCAGGACCTGCAGCAGGTGCCGGACCAGGCGGCGACCGCCGCGCGGCAGGCGCAGGAGCGGCTGCGGGAGGCGCGTGCGGCCCGGGAGGGGCAGCGCTGGGCGGACGCGGCCGAGGCGCTGGGCGCGGTCCGCGACCTGCTCTCCGACGCCGACGCGGCGGTCTCGGCGGCCGGCGACCGACTGCGCCGGCTGAACGAGGTCGCCAAGGACCCGCAGGGCGAGATCGAGCGGACCCGGTTCGCGTTGCGGGACGCCCAGCGGCTGGCGATGCAGGGCCGGGCCACCCCGGAGCCGAAGCACGCCCGGCCGCTGGACGAGGGGGTGACGCGGTTGGACGGGGCGGTCGCGGCGTTGACCGGGCGGCACCCGGACTACTGGGCGTTCCTCACCGAGACCGCGGAGATCCGGCGGACCGCCGAGCGGGTGGTGGCCGCCATCCGCGAGGAACGCGCCGCGCGACGGTGACCGGTGGCTATCCTGCGTGCCATGCCTCGCTACGAGTACCGCTGCCGCGCCTGTGGCGCCACGTTCGAACTGAACCGGCCGATGGCCGAGTCGTCCGCCCCGGCGAGTTGCCCGGACGGCCACGACGACACCGTCAAGCTGCTGTCCACGGTCGCCGTCACCGGTGCCTCGCAGGCGCCGCGCGGCCCGGGGCCGCAGGGCGGCGGCGGGGGGTGCTGCGGCGGCGGCTGCTGCGGCTGACCCCCGGCCCGCCACCGCCCCGCCACCGGTCCGTGCCCCGGCGGGACCGGCTGCGGGGCGGCGCCGGTCGGCCCCGGACACGGAACGTCACCGGGCGGCCACCCCCGCCCGGGGCGGGTCCGCGTCCGGATCCGGCGTGCGAGTGGCCGGTGGGGTGGTGGGGGCGGATGCTGGACGCAGGGCACTCACGCACGTCCTTGTCCGCGCAGGGAGGCGGGGCCATGCTCAAACTCGACGAGCACCTGCCGGTGGACCACCGGCTGAGCACGGTCTACCGGGTCGGCGCCGGCCTGATGGGGCTGGTGCTGCTGGTCTTCGGCATCCTCGGCTTCACCGACCAGGTGGGTTTCTTCTCCACCGACGGGCACGAGGTGGCGGGGCTGAGTTCGAACGGCGCGCTGAGCGTGCTGTCGGTGGTGGTGGGCGCGCTGCTGTTCATCGGGATGCTGGTCGGCGGCAACTTCGCCTCCCACCTGAACATGGTGCTCGGCGCGCTGTTCGTACTGAGCGGCTTCGTGAACCTCGCGCTGCTGGACACCGGGTTGAACTACCTGGCGTTCGGCATGGCGAACGTGCTGTTCAGCTTCGTGTTCGGCCTGGTGCTGATGACCTTCGGCATGTACGGGCGGGTGCACAGCCATCTGCCGCACGACAACCCGTACTGGCGGCTGCGCCACCCCGAGCAGGCGGCGCGCGAGGAGAAGGCGCGGCGCGCCGTCCCCCCGCGCACCCGGCAGCTCAGTGCAGACGGCGGGCCACGGTCAATCCGTCCGCGACGCTGAGCAGCACGGCGTCCACCCGGCTGTCGGTGCGCACCAGGTCGTTGAACGCGCGGATCCCGGCGGCCGGGCCGGTGGCGTCCGGCTCGACGACCCGGCCGTGGTAGAGGGTGTTGTCCGCGACGAGCAGCCCGCCGGGCCGGGTGCGACGCACCAGTTCCTCCCAGTAGTGCGCGTAGTTGCCCTTGTCGGCGTCGAGGAAGGACAGGTCGATCCACGGCTCGTCGTCGGGCAGCGCGCGCAGCGTCTCCAGCGCGGGCGCGATCCGCAGGTCGATGCGGTCGGCGACGCCGGCCTCCTGCCACGCGCGGCGGCCGAACCCGGTCCACTCCTCGGAGACGTCGCAGGCGATGATCCGGCCGTCCGGCGGCAGCACCTGGGCCATCGACAGCGTCGAGTAGCCGGTGAAGGTGCCGACCTCGACGATCTGCCGGGCGCCGACCAGCCGGACCAGGAACGCGAGCAGCGGGCCCTGTTCCGGCGCGGTCTGCAGCCCGGCGTCGTCCGCGAAGGTGGTGTGGGTGGCCTCGATCAGTTCCTTCTGGGCCGCGTTCAGGGGGTTGTTGTCGAGCAGGTAGCGGTACAGCTCGGGGGTGAGCGGCGGGTTCTTGGTGGTGGTCACCTACGGCTCCAGGGGGAGTTCACGGACACGGCACGATGGCCCAGGTTACGCCCGTGCCGGGCACCGGGACGGACCATTCGGCCGGTGCGCCGACCGGTGCGCCGCGCCCGGCCGACCGCCGCCGCGCCGGCCCGGGACCGCCGCACGGACGCGGCCGGCCGGCGCTCGCCGGACCGCCCGGCCGGCGGCCCGCGCCTCACGGCGGGTCGGCCACCCAGGCGGCCATCCGGCGGACGACGTCCTCGCCGGCCGCGACGCCGCGGGTGGTCAGCGCGGTGACGTGCGGGGCGGTCCAACCGCGGTCGGCGAGTTCGCCGTGGCCGGGGCGCCAGCCCTGGTCGGCGGCGAGCAGCAGGTCCGCGTCGAGGAGCGAGTCCCCGGCCGCCAGGACCCACCGGGCACCGGTGCGGCGGGCCAGTTCGGCGACGGCGGCGCCCTTGCTCAGCGGCTCGGGGATCGCGTAGAGCTTGCGGCCCTGCAACGACGTCCGCCAGCCGCGCCCGGCGGCCCACTCGGCGAGGCCGGCGAGCCGGTCGTCGGGCAGCGGTTCGCGTTCCACCACCAGGTAGGCGAACAGGTCCTCGGCGACCCGGACGCCGCCCGGCCGGCCGGGGCCGACGACGCGCGCCAGGCGGTCCAGCACCTCGGGCAGCGGGGCGCAGGCGGCGTCGATCCGGCGGCGCACCGCGGCGTGCCAGTCGGGGTCGGTGCGCCCGCCGACCAGGAGGTGCCCGCCGTTGGCGCACACGGCGTACCGGGGTGGCGGGCCGGGCAGGCGCACCCGGCGGTACTGGTCCCGGCTGCGGGTGGTGACGGGTACGAACTCGGTGTCGGCGGTGAGCCGTTCGATGGTCCGGGCGGCCCGCTCGGTGACGAAGCTGAGGGGTTGTCCGCGGTACACCTCGACGCACAGCAGCCGGGGTGCCCGGTCGTCGGGCCCGGTCAGCCCCAGGGCGGCGCCGGAGTAGATCAGGGTGCGGTCCAGGTCGGTGGCGATCAGCACCGGGGCACCGGCGGTCATCCGCCCGCCGCCGACCGGCCGTCGGCCCCGGTGGCGCCGCGGGTGCAGCGCGGGTGGATCAGCCCGACGCAGGAGTAGGGCAGGTCGTCGGTCTCCTCGACCGGCACGCCGCGCTGTTCGGCGAGCAGCCGGACGTGGTCCAGGTCGGCGCCCGTGCCCCGGCGGGCCAGGACCCGCCAGGGCACCCGGCGCAGCAGCACCCGGGTGGTCTCGCCGACGCCGGGTTTGACGAGGTTGACGTCGCCGATGCCGTACTCCTCGCTGACCCGTTCGACGGCCGCCCAGCCGGCCCAGGTCGGGGTGCGGTCGGCGGCACGCAGTCGCAGGTGGTCGCGCCGGGCGGCGTCGGCGACCGCGTCGAACCGGGCGGCGACGGTGTCCACGAACAGCGCGGAGACGTCGTCGGCGGCCAGGTCGCGGTAGAACTTGGCGCCGTGGAACTCCCCCGGGCCGGTCAGGTCGGCTCGCAGCACGGTGCGCGAGACCAGGCCGCAGACCGTGGAGTTGAGGCAGGCGGAGGGTATGAGGAAGTCGTCCCGGGTGCCGTGCTCGGTGACGCAGCAGCCGGGGTCGGCCAGTACGGCCAGCCGCGGGTCGAAGCCGGCCGGTCCGCCGTCCCTGGTGAACGCCTCGATGGCGGCGGCCAGTTCGCGGGTGATGGCGCCCTTGCCGGTCCAGCCGTCGACGAACACCGTGTCGGCCGGGTCGTGGTGGGCCGCCAGCCAGCGCAGCGCGGTGGCGTCGATGCCGCGGCCGCGCACGATGGAGACGGCGTAGTGCGGCAGGTCGAGCCGGTGGGCGTGCCGGGCCCAGCGGCGCATCAGCACGCCGACCGGGGTGCCCGCCCGGGCCAGGGAGACCAGCACCGGCGGTCGGGAGCGGCCGCGGCGGTCCAGGACGAGTTCGGTGACCGCGCCGACCGCGCGCGCCACTCGGTCCGCCGACGCGTCCAGCGCGGTCCGGAACAGCGCCTGGTAGGCGGCGCTGGGCTGGTACTCGACCGGCAGCGACTCCGCGTAGTGCGCGCCGCCGCGCTGGACGGCCTCCTCGCGCTCCTCGACCGGGGCCTCCAGCGGGACGCCGGAGAGGTCCTTGAGCAGCCAGCCGACCTCGTGCGGCGGGTAGCTGGAGAAGGCCGGCCCGCGCAACGGCCGGGCCCCGGCGGGGGCGGGCACCGGTCCGGCTCCGGCTCGGCGGGCGGTCATCGGGCCTCCCGCGGCCCGGCCGGCCGGCCGGGCACGACGGCCAGCAGCAGCGCGTCGGTGTGCGCGGCCAGGTGGGTGAGCAGTCCGCCGGGCGCGTGCAGCCGGGGCGTGTCGCCGGCGTCGTCGGTGACCAGGACGACCGCGTCGAACCGCCGGGCCGGGTCGGCGCCGGGGGCGACGTTGTACGCGAAGCGGTCGCCGGGGCCGTCCGCCGGGTCGTCGTGGTCCGGGAAGACCAGGCGGGTGCGGACCGCGTAGCCGGGGTCGTCGACCGCGAGCACCGGGGAGCGGGTGGTGGTGGAGAAGCGGACGGCGGGCCCGCCGGAGGTCTCCAGCGCGGCGGCCAGTCGCAGCGGCACGTACATCAGCTCCTCGCAGCCGAGCACCAGGACCCGGTGCGCGGCGGGCGGCAGGGCGGCGCGCAGCCGGCCGGCCATGCCGGGCAGCGCGGCCTCCAGCCGATCGCGGTGCGCCGGGGTGAAGCCGTGCCGACCGCCGTCCGGCAACCCGGCCGGCCAGCGCAGGCCGACCCGGACCGGGTGCGCGGCGGCGGCCGGGGCGGGCGGCGGGGTGCGGTGGCGGGCGACCAGTGCCCTGCCGCGTTCCAGGACGTCGTCCGGGAGTCCGACGGTGCCGGCCGCGAGGGCGACCACGTCGAGCCGGGCGCCGAGCCGGGCCGCGTGGTCCGCCAGCCGGGCCCGGTCGGCGGCGGTGCGGGTGTCCACCAGCGCCACCACGACGTAGTGCGCGCGGGGGTGGTGGGCGTGCAGCGCGGTGACCGTGTTCAGCACGGTGTTGCCGGTGGAGAACTCGTCGTCCACCAGCACCAGCGGTCCGTCGCCGGCCAGCAGCGCACCGTCCCGGGGCAGCAGCAGGTGGGAGGTGGCGTGGCTGTGCGCCTCCTCGAAGCGGCCGACCGGGCGGATCCCGGGCACCGGCCGGCGGGTGGAGTGCAGGCAGGGCACCCGGCCCAGGCCGTCGGCGACGCTGTGGCCCAGGCCGGTCGCGGTCTCGGCGTAGCCGAGCACCACCGCGCGGTCCGCCTCCCCGGGGCCGAGCAGGGCGCGCACCCGGCGGCCCAGGCGTACCCCGGTGCCGTGCACCAGGCCGGGCGGGGCCGGCACGTGCTTGCCGAGCACGGTGGAGACCAGCAGGTGGGCGCGGCGCGGGTTGTCGCGCACGGCCAGGCCGAGCAGCGCGGTCAGGTCGGGTGAGCCGGTGAGGGTGACGCCGAGCCGGTCGGCGACCCAGCGGCCGGACCAGTCGGCGGGCGGCGGGGAGGCGGTCATGCGGCCGAGCCTCCGGTCGGGACGGCGCGGGCGGCGGCGTCGCAGGCGGCGAGCAGTTCCACGAAGGTGACGCCCGCCCGGGCCACGCCGAACGCCTCGGCGCGCCGCAGCGTGCGCGCCGCCCAGGCGCGGTGCGGTTTCACCTCGTTCATCTTGTTGGTGTAGGAGGAGCGCAGCACGCCGCCCCGGTGGTCCCCGCGCAGGATGTCGGCGGCGTCGCAGTACTCCTCGTGGGTGACGACGGACAGCGCGTGCACCGGCGCGACGTGCGAGGGGTGGATGCAGGTCTTGCCCAGCAGCCCGTTGGCGCGGTCGAGTTCGACCTCGCGCAGCAGCCCGTCCAGGTCGTGCTCGATGAGGGCGGCGCGCAGCCGCTCCGCGCCGGGTTCGAAGGGCGTCTGGCGCAGTTGGGTGCGGAACATCCGCTCCTGCTGCGGGAAGTACTCCCAGACCGGTCCGGTGATCACGAAGCCGGAACCGTCCGCGCGGCCGAGGGTGTTGACCACGTCGGCGATGACGGAGGAGACGATGCCGATGTCGTAGGCGGTCATGTCCGGGGCCCGGCGCAGTCCGTAGGCGGAGCACAGGTCGGTGACGCCGAGGCGGACCGCCAGCACCCGGTCCCGGTACCGGTCGAGGGTGCGGGCTATGCCGTGCAGCGTCGCGGCCCGGCTCTCCAGGTAGAGCAGGTCCGGCGACTCCAGGACGGGCATGGCCAGCAGCCGCTGCCCGCAGGCGGCTTCGGCGGTGGCGAGCGCCTCCAGGAACGGCACGCCGCTGTCCTCGGTGAACTTCGGCAGGACGAACCCGGCCAGCACCCGTGCCGGCGGCCCCAACCGCCGTACCAGCGCGCCGATCTGCTCCGGTTCGCGGACCCGGACGAACAGCAGCGGCAGCGACTGCGCCGGTCCGTCGGCCAGCTCGGCGAGTTGGCGGACCAGGTTGGCCTCTGCGGCGGCCACGTCCCGGTCGTCGATGGCGTCCTCCAGGCACAGCACCATGGACGTCACGCCCGCCGCGGCGCGCCGGCGCACGTCACCGGCGAGCCGCGGCCGGGTGGCCGGGCTGTAGAGGGTGGCGCCGAGGGCCGCCGAGAGGACCGGCAGCGGCGAGCGGGCGGTGAACCGGGCGGGCTCCCGGTGGAACAACACGTCGCGGGTGCCGGACGCGAGGTGTCCGAAATGACGCATGGAACGACCTGTGGGCTGGGGACGTGCGACGGTCGGCGGTTCCGGCGGCCGCCGGAACCGGCGCGCGGACGCCGCAGGACACGTGACGGACCATGGTACGCACGTTCGGTACCCGTCCGGCCCGGGAACGGTGAACACCGCGCGGCCCGCGGGGCGCGGCGCCCGCCTGGCCGGGTGCCCTCCCGCCGGCCGCGGGCCGCCCCGCGTTGTCCTGGGCGGTGTGCGGCGGGCAGGATGACGGGCATGACGCACGCGATGGTGAAGGGGTCCAACATCCCGCTGGCGGCCGACGCGGTGCGGGCGGTGCTGAGTTGGTCGTCCGGCCCGTCCCTGCCGGACGTGGACGTCTCGGCGCTGCTGCTGGGCGAGGACGGGAAGGTGCGCTCCGACGCGGACTTCGTCTTCTACAACCAGCCCCGGCACCCCACCGGCCTGGTCCGGCACCTGGCCAGGGCGGAGGACGAGGACGGCTGGAGCGACGGCGTCGAGATGGACGTCGCCTCGCTGGAGCCGGACGTGGTCCGCGTGGTGCTCGCCGCGTCCACCGACGGCGGCACCTTCGGCCAGGTCGACGGGTTGCGGGTGCGGCTGTACGACCAGGCGCCGGACGCGGGCGGCGAACCACTGGCGGCGTTCGACATCGAACCGGACACCGGCGAGGAGGCGGCGCTGATCTGCGGCGAGTTCTACCGCCGGGACGGGGGCTGGAAGTTCCGCGCGCTCGGCCAGGGCTACGCCAGCGGTCTGGTGGGGCTGGCCACCGAGTTCGGCATCCTGGTCGAGGACGAGGACGAGGACGAGGACGAGGCGCCGGAGCCCGGCCGGGCCGCCGGGCCCGCCGCGCCGGAGCCGCCCGCACCGGCCGGGAGCACACCGCCGGGCGGGCAGGGGGCCCCGGCGGGCACCGCGGCGGCTGCGGCCACCGCGCCGCTCCCCCAGCTGCCGCCGGCCCCCGTCGAACCGCCGACCGCCCCGGTCGTGCCGCCGCCGTCCGCGCCCGCCGGGGCGCCGACCGGTTACGGCGGCTACGGGTACCCGCCGGCTCCGGTGCCCGGCTACGGATATCCGCCGCCGCAGCCAGGCGGCTACGGCTTCCCGCAGACCGCGCCGCCGCCCGCCGCTGCCGCCGGGCCGCAGCAGGGGTACGGCTACGCCTACCCGGGGTACGCGCCAGCGCGGCAGCCGGCCGCGCCCGGTCAGCAGCCGTTGCAGGCCACCGCGTTCGCCCTGCCGCCGCAGGGTCCGCAGTTCCAGCGGCGCGGTGCGTGACGGTCCGGGCGGGCGGGGCTGGATGGGCCGGTCGCGCCCGCCGGGCGGGTCACGCCTTCTGCTTGTAGCCGCGGCCCCATTGCAGTCCCCAGCCGTAGAGCCGGTCCAGCTCGGACTGGAAGCCGTAGACGTAGCGCACCTCGCGGCGCACCAGCAGTTCGCCCTTGCGGTTCTCGATCAGCACCACGGCGCACGAACGGGCTTGCGGGGCACGCTCGTCCAGCGGGATCTCGATGCTCGGCCCGCCGCTGGGGTAGAGGGTGACGACGGCGTGCGTGCGGTCGAAGGCCGGGGTGCCGTCGTAGATGTAGACGAACAGCAGCAGCCGGCGGAACTCCTCCTTCTTGTCGAGGTTGATGTAGATCGTCTCGCCGGAGGCCGATCCGAAGCGGTCGTCGCCGCTGAGCTGGATGTAGGGCTCCTCGGTGAAACTGCCCAGGAAGCCCCCGAGCGGCTGGACGACCCCCTTGGTGCCGTTGGCGAGTTCGTACAGGCACGCCAGGTCCAGGTCGACGTTGACCATCGCCGGGCCCTGCGCCTGCACGAGTTTCGGTTTGAACAAATCCAGGCTCAACGGGCGGTGCAGCAGCGCCGAGAGCCCCTGGCCGCGGTCTCCCACGTCCGAGGTACGCATGCGCCAGGTGAGGTTGACGCGCAGGTTGCCGCCGGACGATCCCTGGTGGTTGAGCGAGACCACCGAACGACGCCTGTCGAGGGTGACCGTGTGCGCGGTCCCCAGGTCGAACCGTTCCGCCGCGTTGCCGCCCCGCAGGAACTCCCACACTCCGGCCATGTCCGTCTCCTCCCCTCGGCACACCGGATCCCCCGCGCCGACGGGACGGGCGGGGGATCCGGTGGCGCGCTCGACGTGCTTCGTCCGCTGTCCCGAGCCGGCCGCCGGCCGTGCCCCGGGTCCGGGTCAGACCCCGGAGGTGACCTGCGTCCGCTCGTCCGGCTCTCCTGAGTTTTCCCCGAGTCGGCGGTTGCGCAACACCGAGGAGACGTAGGCGGTGAGGATCAGCACCACACCGACCAGGCCGGTGACGACCTCGTTGATCTCGTACTTGATGGTCAGCAGCAGGATGATCGCCAGCGCGCCGATCGCGTAGTGCGCGCCGTGCTCCAGGTAGACGTAGTCCTCCAGGGTGCCCTTGCGGACCAGGTAGACGGTGAGCGACCGGATGTAGAGGGCGCCGATGCCCAGGCCCAGCGCGATCTGGAAGATCTGGTTGGTGATGGCGAACGCGCCGACCACGCCGTCGAAGGAGAACGACGCGTCGATGACCTCCAGGTAGAGGAAGACGAAGAAGGCGGCCTTGCCGACCAGGCCGACGGCCGACGCGCTCTTGCCGGTGCCCGCGCTCCGGGGGGCGTCCGCGCCCTCCGGCCGGCCGTCCCCGGTCTCCCGGGCCTCACCGGCCTCTTCCTCCTCTTCCTCCAGCTGGTCCTCGAAGTAGCCGGAGACGCCGCCGACGACCAGGTAGGCGATCATGCCGCCGACCCCGGCCAGCAGCACCGTCGCGGTGCGGTCCACGGTGCCGGAGCCGCCGGACAGCGGGACCGAGCCGGCCACCGTGGTGGCGAAGACCAACAGCACCACCAGCGCGACGACGACCGAGAGCATGTCGAGCTTGCCGAGCTTGGCCAGCGGGCGCTCCAGCCAGCCGAGCCAGGTGATCTCGCGGTCCTCGAAGCATGAAGTCGAGGAAGATCATCAGCAGGAACATCCCACCGAACGCGGCGATGGCCGGGTGCGCGTTGGTCACCAGGTGCTCGTAGTGGGTCGGGTCGTTCGAGCGCGACCCGCACCGCCTCGACCGGACTGATCCTGGCGGTGATCGCGACGATGCCAGCGGGAAGACCAGCCGCATGCCGAAGACCGCGATGAGCACGCCGACGGTGAGGAAGATCCGCTGCCAGAAGGCGTTCAGCTTGCGCAGGATGCCGGCGTTGATGACCGCGTTGTCGAAGGAGAGCGAGACCTCCAGGACCGACAGGATCGCCACGAGCGCGACTCCCGTCCACCCCCAGACGACTCCGGCCAGGGCGAGGCCGGCCACCGTTATGGCGAACGACCAGCCGAACGTTCTCAGGAGCACTGTCTATCCCATTCCCTTGCTGTCCCCCGCGGCGAGGAGCCCGCGCGTTTTACGAATCGTTGACCCGCAGTCTAGGGGGCGCTCCGGCCGCCCCCGCCGGTCCCCCGGAATCCGGCGTCCAGCCAGGAGAGAGGTACCCCGCCGCCGGGCCGCTACTCCCGCGCCGCGCGCGAGCGGGCACGGGAGGGCGCCGGACCGCGCCGGACCGGGCGCGCGGGCACCGGACCGGCGCGGGAAACGGGGCGCGCGGGCTCAGGAGACGTTGACGCCGAAGTCTAGGGCGATGCCGCGCAGCCCGGACGCGTACCCCTGGCCGACCGCGCGGAACTTCCACTCGCCGCCGTAGCGGTACAGCTCACCGAAGATCATCGCGGTCTCGGTGGAGGCGTCCTCGGTCAGGTCGTAGCGGGCCAGCTCGCTCTGGTCGGCCTGGTTGAGTCACCCGGATGTAGGCGCGACCGCACCTGGCCGAAGGTCTGCGAGCGCACCTCGGCCTCGTAGATCGAGACCGGGAAGACGATCTTGTCCACCCGGTCCGGCACCGCGGTCAGGTCCACGATGATCGTCTCGTCGTCGCCCCCGGTGCCGCCGACCAGCTCGTCACCGGTGTGCTCGACCGAGCCCTCCGGGCTCTTGAGGTTGTTGTAGAAGACGAAGTACTCGTCGCCCAGCACCCGGCCGCCCGCGCACAGCAGCGCGCTGGCGTCCAGGTCGAAGTCGGCGCCGGTGGTGGAGCGCGCCTGCCAGCCCAGGCCGATCTGACCTTGTGTGAGGTTCGGCGCGGCCTTGCTGAGGGAGACGTTGCCCCCCTTGGCGAGCGTGACGCCCATGACTGCTTCCTCCCCGGTGGTACGTGCTCGTGGCCACTGCGGCCGGTACGGTGACGCGTCCGGCGCCGCGCCCCTGGACGGGGTGCGCGACGCCGGACGGGTGGTGCGCGGGCCGGCTCAGACGTTGACGCCGAAGTCCTGCGCGATGCCGCGCAGCCCGGAGGCGTAGCCCTGGCCGATGGCGCGGAACTTCCACTCCGCGCCGTGCCGGTACAGCTCGCCGAAGACCATGGCGGTCTCGGTGGAGGCGTCCTCGGTCAGGTCGTAGCGGGCCAGCTCGTTGCCGTCGGCCTGGTTCACCACGCGGATGAAGGCGTTGCGGACCTGGCCGAAGCTCTGCTGGCGGGTCTCGGCCTCGTAGATCGAGACCGGGAAGACGATCTTGTCGACCTCGGCCGGCACCGCGGCGAGGTCGACGTTGATCACCTCGTCGTCGCCCTCGCCCTCACCGGTGAGGTTGTCGCCGGTGTGCTCGACGGAGCCGTCCGGGCTCTTGAGGTTGTTGAAGAAGACGAAGTGCGCGTCCGACGGGACCCGGCCCTCGGCGTTGGTGAGCAGGGCGCTGGCGTCCAGGTCGAAGTCGGCGCCGGTGGTGGTGCGGGCGTCCCATCCCAGGCCGACATGGACCGCCGTCAGGTTCGGCGCCTCCTTGGTCAGCGAGACGTTTCCACCCTTGCTGAGGCTGACTCCCACGAGTCCTCCCTGGGTCGAGGGAACGTTGAGTGCAGCGCCCCCGGATACGTTTGCCGTTCAGGACAACGATTCGGTCCTCGTGACCGGTTCCCCGCCGGCACCCGGTACCGCCGGCCGCCGGGTCCCGCCGGGCGGGTCACAGCTCGCCGAGCGCCTTGACGTAGTCGTTGAGGTCACGGGCGTCGGGGATGGCGTTGACCACGGTCCAACGCACCACGCCCTCCTTGTCGATCACGAAGGTGCCGCGCACCGCGCAGCCCTTGGCCTCGTCGAAGACGCCGTACGCGCGGGACGCCTCGCCGTGCGGCCAGAAGTCCGACAGCAGCGGGTACTCCAGGCCCTCCCGCTCGGCGAAGACCCGCAGGCTGAAGGGCGAGTCGTTGGAGACCGCCAGCAGCTGGACGTCGTCGTTGACGAACCGGGGCAGCTCGTCACGCAGCGCGCACAGCTCACCGGTGCACACCCCGGTGAAGGCGAACGGGTAGAAGAGCAGGACGACGTTCTTGTCGCCCCGGAAGTCGGAGAGCTTCACGGTCTCGCCGTGCTGATTCCTCAGCTCGAAGTCCGGAGCCTTGGTGCCGACCTCGATCGCCATGGGGGTGATCCCTTCGGATGGACGGATGGTTTGCCGACCCAAGTCTGTCACTGCCGGGCCGCCCCCGGCCGGACGCCCCCACCCCGGTCCGGGCCGTCCCGTGCCGTCCCGGCGGGCCGGCCCGGCGACGGCGGGCTGGGGACGGGCCCGCGGCGGCGGCCGGGCCCCCGGCGGCGGGAGACCGGCGCGCCCCCGGCGGCCGGGTCGGCCGCCCGGGGGCGGGTGTGGAGTCCGGGGCCGAGGGCCGGCCGGCGTCGTCCGGGGCGACCGGCGGCCGGGCGGCGGTGCCGGGCGCGGCGGGCCGGCCGGACGCTGCCGGGCCGGGCGCGGTCAGCGCTTGCCGGACTTGACGGTCTTGGGCGTGACCAGCCGGCTGCCGGACCAGTCCTTGGCGGCGCTGACGCTGCTGGTCTGGGCGAGTCCGGCGGTGGTGGCGGCCTCGCCGATGTCGCTGGGCTCCACGTAGCCGTCCCGGCCGGTCTTCGGCGTCATCAGCCAGACAGGGGCGCCGTCGTCGACCATGGTGGTGGCGTCCACCAGGGCGTCGGTCAGATCGCCGTCCTCATCCCTGAACCACAGCAGCACCGCGTCGGCGACGTCGTCGTACTCCTCGTCGACGAGCTCCGTACCCGTAAGCTCCTCGATGGCCTCGCGGAGGTCGAAGTCGACGTCCTCGTCGTAGCCGAGCTCCTGGACCACCTGTCCGGGCTGGAATCCCAACCGGCTCGCCGGGTTGGTCCGCTCCTCCGCGTGGTCCGCGGTCGCGCTCACGGATTGCCTCCTGTCTTGGGGTGTCTTCATCGTCCCGCGCTGACGCGGGACGCTGGCCGTAGTCCACACGGACCGGGCGGATCGCGCAAGTACCCGGCCGCCGAGACCGCCGAAACGGTGACTTTCGGGGCAACAGCGCGCCGCGGTGCCGCCTCGGCGTGACCCGCGTCACGGTCAATTTTACCCATTTGCCACACGCCGACCCCACCGAGGGTAACCGCTCCGGCGGGTCCGCGGAGGGCGCCGCGACGGCCCTCCCGGGTCGCGGGCCGCCGGGGCGTAAAGTTGCCAGATGGCCCACCCTTCAGTGGCGCGACCCTCGCCAGGAGGTGGCAGTTACCGGACGGTAGAGGTGACGGGCCTCCGGCGTGCGGTACACGATGGAGGCGGCGCGACTTAAAAAGAGCACAACCTAGCAGCGAAGGAACAGCGTGGCTTCCGGATCCGATCGCAACCCGATCATCATTGGCGGCCTTCCCAGCCAGGTCCCGGACTTTGATCCCGAGGAGACGGCGGAATGGCTCGACTCGCTCGACGCGGCCATCGACGAGCGCGGCCGTGAGCGCGCCCGCTACCTGATGCTCCGCCTCATCGAGCGGGCCCGCGAGAAGCGCGTCGCGGTCCCCGAGATGCGCAGCACCGACTACGTCAACACCATCGCGACCAAGGACGAGCCGTTCTTCCCCGGCAACGAGGACATCGAGCGCAGGATCCTCAACGCCACGCGCTGGAACGCGGCGATCATGGTCTCCCGCGCGCAGCGCCCGGGCATCGGGGTCGGCGGCCACATCGCCACCTTCGCCTCCTCGGCCTCGCTCTACGACGTGGGTTTCAACCACTTCTTCCGCGGCAAGGACGACGGCCGCGGCGGCGACCAGATCTTCTTCCAGGGGCACGCCTCGCCGGGCATCTACGCCCGCGCCTACCTGCTGGACCGGCTCAGTGAGCGGCAGCTCGACGGCTTCCGGCAGGAGAAGTCGAAGGCCCCTGACGGGCTCTCCAGCTACCCGCACCCGCGTTCGATGCCGGACTTCTGGGAGTTCCCCACCGTCTCGATGGGCCTCGGCCCGCTGGGCGCGATCTACCAGGCACGGATCAACCGCTACCTGACCGCGCGCGGCATCGCGGACACCGGCGGCAGCCACGTGTGGGCGTTCCTCGGCGACGGCGAGATGGACGAGCCCGAGTCCCTCGGCCAGCTGTCGCTCGCCGCCCGCGAGAACCTGGACAACCTGACCTTCGTGGTCAACTGCAACCTGCAGCGGCTGGACGGGCCGGTGCGCGGCAACGGCAAGATCATCCAGGAGCTGGAGTCGCAGTTCCGGGGTGCCGGCTGGAACGTGATCAAGCTGGTGTGGGACCGCAGCTGGGACCCGCTGCTGGCGCAGGACCGGGACGGCGTGCTGGTCAACAAGCTCAACTCCACCCCGGACGGCCAGTTCCAGACCTACGCCACCGAGTCGGGCTCCTACATCCGCGAGCACTTCTTCGGCAGCGACCAGCGGCTGCGCGCGATGGTCGAGGGCATGACCGACGACCAGGTCCTGCACCTGGGGCGCGGCGGCCACGACCACCGCAAGATCTACGCGGCGTACAAGGCGGCCAAGGAGCACAGGGGCCAGCCCACGGTGATCCTGGCGCAGACCGTCAAGGGCTGGACGCTGGGGCCGAACTTCGAGGGCCGCAACGCCACCCACCAGATGAAGAAGCTGACGGTCGAGGACCTCAAGCGCTTCCGGGACCGCCTGCACCTGCCGATCTCCGACCGGGAGCTGGAGAACGGCGCGCCGCCGTACTACCACCCCGGCCGCGGCTCGGAGGAGATCCAGTACATGCACGACCGCCGCAAGGAGTGCGGCGGCTACGTGCCGAGCCGGATCGTGCGCGCCAAGCCGCTGGCACTGCCGGACGAGAAGGCGTACGCGTCGGTCCGCAAGGGCTCCGGGCAGCAGTCGATCGCCACCACGATGGCGTTCGTGCGGCTGCTGAAGGACCTCATGCGCGACAAGGAGATCGGCAGGCGGTTCGTGCCGATCGCGCCGGACGAGTACCGCACGTTCGGCATGGACTCGCTCTTCCCGTCCGCGAAGATCTACAGTCCGCTGGGCCAGACCTACGAGTCGGTCGACCGCGAGCTGCTGCTGGCGTACAAGGAGGCGCCGACCGGGCAGATGCTGCACGACGGCATCTCGGAGGCGGGCTGCACCGCGTCGCTCATCGCGGCCGGCTCCTCCTACGCCACGCACGGCGAGCCGCTCATCCCGGTGTACGTCTTCTACTCGATGTTCGGCTTCCAGCGCACCGGCGACCAGTTCTGGCAGATGGCCGACCAGCTGGCGCGCGGCTTCGTGCTGGGCGCGACGGCCGGCCGCACCACGCTGACCGGCGAGGGCCTGCAGCACGCCGACGGCCAGTCGCAGCTGCTGGCCTCCACCAACCCGGCGTGCGTCGCCTACGACCCGGCGTTCGGCTACGAGATCGCGCACATCGTGCGTGAGGGGCTGCGCCGGATGTACGGCGAGGCCGGCGACGGCCGGGCCGGCGAGGACGTCTTCTACTACCTGACCGTCTACAACGAGCCGATCCAGCACCCGGCCGAGCCGGAAGGGGTGGACGTCGAGGGCATCCTCAAGGGCCTGTACCGCTACCGGGCGGGCCGGGCAGGCGCCCTGCCGGCCCAGATCCTGGCCTCCGGCGTCGCGGTGCCGTGGGCGGTGGAGGCTCAGCGCATCCTCGCCGAGGAGTGGAACGTGCGGGCCGACGTGTGGTCGGCCACCTCGTGGAACGAGCTGCGCCGCGACGCGGTGGAGGCCGAGCGGCACAACCTGCTGCACCCGGAGGAGGAGCAGCGCGTGCCGTACGTGACCTCCGCGCTGCGGGGCGTGCCGGGTCCGTTCGTGGCGGTCTCGGACTGGATGCGCTCGGTGCCGGACCAGATCGCGCGCTGGGTGCCGGGCCCCTGGCAGTCACTGGGTGCCGACGGCTTCGGCTTCGCCGACACCCGCGGCGCGGCCCGCCGTTTCTTCCACATCGACGCCCAGTCGATCGTGCTGGCGGTACTGACCGAGCTGGCGCGGGAGGGCCGGATCGACCGGTCCGCGCTCAAGCAGGCGATCGACCGCTACGACCTGCTGGACGTCGCGGCGGCCGACCCGGGCGCCGCCGGCGGCGACGCCTAGCCGCCCGGTCCCGCAGGCACGGTGGCCCCCCGACCGGTCCGGTCGGGGGGCCACCGTGCGCGGGGGCACGCCGCCGCACGCGCAGGGCGGGCCGGCGGGCCGGGGCCGCGCCGGGCGGGTCACCAGAAGCCGACCCGGCCCGCGCCACTGCCGGCCAGCCAGATGAGCGACAGGATCAGGTCGATGGTGCCGAGCACGACGGCGATCAGCGCGGTCAGGTGCCGCGATCCGGTCCACCGGCGGCCCATCGCGAACCAGCCGGCCACCATCGCGACCGGGCCGAGCACCAGGCCGAAGGTGAAGAACCCCGCGATCGCGCAGATGGTGCCGATGATGCCCAGGGTGTCGCTGTCCAGCCGGGTCAGCGGATTGCCGCGCCGACTGTCTCCAAAGCCCGCCATCGTCGCCTCCAGGGTCGTCCCACCGGGTCCGTCGCCGCGCGCCTACCCCGGCCGGCCCCGCGTATGTCCCGCCGTCAGCCGCCGCCGGCCGCACCGCGGACGGCACCTGACGGAGCGCGGCGGGCGCGCGGCGGAGCGGCGCGGACTGGCCGCGCGGGGGCGGGCTCAGAGCGCGGGGCCGGTCGCGCCGGCGTTGGCACCGCGCTTGGTGAACAGCGCGACGACCGCGGCCACCAGTGCCACGACCGCCGCCACCGTGAAGGAGGTCGCCATTCCGGAGACGAACGTGTGGTGGGCGACTCGGCCGATCTCGGCGGCCACCCGCGGCGGGGTGCCGGAGCCGACCGGGGCGACGCCGACCGTGACCGCGTCGGCGGCCCGGGCCGCGGCGGCCGGCGGCATCGCGGGCAGTCCGGCGGCGGCCCAGTCGTGCGGCAGCAGGGCGTCGACCCGGTCGGACATCACCGCGCCGAGCACGGCGGTGCCCAGGCTGCCGCCGATCTGCAGGGCGGACTGCTGCAGCCCGCCGGCCACTCCGGACAGCTCCAGCGGGGCGTTGCCCACGATGACCTCGGTGGCGCCGACCATGACCGGTGCCAGGCCGAGGCCGAGCAGGGCGAACCACAGCGAGGTGACGCCGGTACCGGTCTCCGGGGTGAGCCGGGTCATGCCGGTGAAGGCGACCGCGGTGCACAGCATGCCGGTCACCAGCGGCAGCCGCGGGCCGAACCGGGAGATGAGCAGGCCGGCCACCGGGGAGGCGAAGATCATCATGGCGGTCAGCGGCAGCAGGTGGACGCCGGCCGAGACCGGGCTCATCCCGTGCACGTTCTGCAGGTAGAAGGTGACGAAGAACAGCCCGCCGAGGAAGGCGAAGGCCATCAGCACCATCAGCACCGTCCCGGCGCTCAGCGGCACGGAGCGGAACATGCCCAGCGGCACCAGTGGTTCGCGTGCCCAGGTCTCCCAGCCGGCGAAGAGCACGAAGAGCACGAGGGACCCGCCCAGGAACAGCCAGGTTCCGGTGTCCCCCCAGCCCCGGTCCGGGGCCTTGATCAGGCCCCAGACCAGGCAGAACATCGCGCCGGACAGCAGCAGGATGCCGAGCGGGTCGAAGGAGCGCGGCGCCTTCTCGGCGCGCCGGTCCACCAGCACCACCAGGCCGAAGACCAGCGCGAGGGCGCCGACCGGCACGTTGACGAAGAACACCGACTGCCAGTCGACGTGCTCGACCAGCAGGCCGCCGATGATCGGGCCGGCCGCGGTGGAGGCGCCGATGACCGCGCCCCAGATGCCTATCGCGGTGTTGAGGCGTTCGGCCGGGAAGGTGGCGCGCAGCAGTCCGAGGGCGGCCGGTTGCAGCAGGGCGCCGAACAGCCCCTGGAAGACGCGCAGCACGATGATCGCGGTGACGCCGCCGCACAGCCCGATCAGGCCGGAGGTGAGGCCGAAGCCGACGATGCCGACCAGGAAGGTCTGGCGGTGGCCGAATCGGTCGCCCAGCTTCCCGGCGGTGATCAGGGTGACGGCGAGGGCGAGGAGATAGCCGTTGGTGATCCACTGGACGTCGGCGAGGCTGGCGTGCAGGTGGCTCTGGATGGCCGGGTTGGCCACCGCCACGATGGTGGCGTCCAGGGCGACCATCATCACGCCGATGGCGACGGAGAAGAGGGTCAGCCACGGATGGCCGCGCAGGAAGGAGCCGGAGGGCGGCGTCCCGCCCGGTATCCGTTCGGTGACGGAGGAGGCGTGGGTCATGCCGGGGACATTATGTCAGTGACTGACATTTGACAAACGACTTCACTTCCCGTAACTGACAGACGCGTCGCACCGCTGTGACCACCAACGTGAGGAAGGGGCCGGGGCATGGCCGACACCCCGCCGAGGACCGGACGCCCGGCCGCCGACCCCGGCGGGCTGCGGGAGCGCAAGAAGCGGCGCACCCGGGGCGCGCTGGCCCGCGCCGCGATGGAGTTGTTCACCACCCAGGGCTTCGACGCCACCACCGTGGACGAGATCGCCGAGGCGGTCGAGGTCTCACAGCGCACCTTCTTCCGCTACTTCGCCGGCAAGGAGGCCGCCGCGTTCGTCGTCGAGGAACTGGTCGAGGAGCACTTCGCCGGCGCGGTGCACGAGCGGCCGTCCGCCGAGCCGCCCCTGGAGGCGCTGCGCAACGCGATCCTGGAGACCTGGGAGGACCTCGACAAGGCGATCCGGGAACTGGTGCCGGTGGAACTGCACATGCGCATGTACCAGCTCATCGAGTCCACCCCCGCGCTGCTCGCCGTGCGACTCGCCCGGCAGGCGGCGCTGGAGCGGCGGATCACCGAAGTGGTCGCCCGCCGCGAGGGCCTGGACCCGTCGGCCGACCTGCGCCCGCGGGTGCTGGTCGCGGCGTTCAGCGGGGTGGTGCGCACCGCCTCGCAGCACTGGGGACAGTGCCAGGACACCAGCGTCGAGGCGGTCCAGCGCAGCTTCGAGGAACATCTCGCCGCGTTCGGACCCGCGTTGCTCGGCGGCTGGCGGCGGCCCGGTCGGCACGAAGGCACCACAAACACCACTAAAAACGACTAATGAGCCGTTCAACGGACGGTCAAACGTGACCTGGGTCACCGGATTCACGGGGAACGGCGAAAGTCTCCTATGGTGGCTGGCGGTGAACCCCTTCAACGAGCGCACCGGCGCTCCCTCCTCCCCCCGCTCCCTCGGCTGGTACGGGTTGCGCGTCATAGCGCAGGACCTGACCACGCCGGGCCGGGGCGCGCTGGCCGTACTGGTGGTCTTCGTCCTGCTGGCGACCAGCGGGTGGACGGCGATGCGCCACCAGAGACCGGCACCGGGGCCACACGCCGCCGCCGTCTCCGCGTGGCTGCACGGCTCGGTGGCCGGGCGCCGGCTGCCCAACCCGAACCACGCCGGTTCGGCCGCCGTCGCGCGTTTCTTCGGGTCCCTCAGCGCCGCCCAGCGCCGGCGCCTCGCCGACCGCTACCCGCTGGTGGTCGGCAACCTCAACGGCGCCCCGCCGGCGCTGCGCTACCGGGCCAACCGGGTCGCGCTCGGCCAGGCTCGGGCCAAGGCCGACCGCCGCGCGCACGCCGTGGACCTCACCCCGGACGGCCGGCTCAGCGCCCGGCGGCTGGCGCACCGCTACGCCTCGCTGGCCGCACCCGGACGGCAGATCCTCGCCTTCGACCCGGGCGGCCAGGGCCGGGTGGCCGAGGTGTTCGGCGACCTGGCGACCGCGCGGCGCACCGCGATCGTGGTGCCCGGCGTGGACAGCGACATCATGACCTTCGAGCGCACCAACAAGCCCTACTCCGCCGCCGACGGCATGGCCAGGGCGCTCTACGACGCGGAGCGCGGGGCCGAGCCGGGCACCAGGGACGCGGTGATCGCCTGGGACGACTACACCACGCCGCAGGGCATCGGGCTGGACGCCTCCACCGGCGCGATGGCCGAGGCGGGCGCGGTCCGGCTCAACCGGCTGGTGCGGGCGCTGCCGTCGGCCACCAGCGTGCAGCTGTTCTGCCACTCCTACGGCTCGGTGCTGTGCGGGGTGGGCGCGGCCCGGCTGCCGCAGCGCAAGGTCACCGACATCGCGGTCTACGGCAGCCCGGGTATGCGCGCCTCCAACGTCGCCGGGCTGCACACCAGCGCCCGGGTGTGGGCGGCCCGGGACGCCACCGACTGGATCCAGGACGTGCCGTACCTGGAGGTCGCCGGGCTCGGCCACGGCGCCGACCCGGTCTCGCCGTCCTTCGGCGCCCGGGTCGTCTCGGCGGCCGGCGCCCGACTGCACACCGGCTACTTCGCGGCGGGCACCGAGAGCCTGCGCAACTTCGCCCGCATAGCGCTGGGCCGCTACGCCGCCGTGCGCTGCGCCGCCGACGACGCGGACTGCGCGGTCGGCGCCCCCGCCCTGGGCTGACCGCCGGCGCCGCCCGCGCTGCCGGTGCCGGGTCTCACTCGCGGGCCGCCGAGGTGCTGGACATGTCCGCGTAGCGGTCCCCGGACGCCCGGCCGGCCAGCGGCTCCAGCGCGGCCAGGTCCGCGCGGGTGAGGGTGATCCTGGTCGCGGCGGCGTTCTCCAGCAGCCGGGAGCGCTTGCGGGTGCCGGGGATCGGCACCACCGCCGCCAGCCCGTGCACCGCCTGCCGCTGCTGCACCCAGGCCAGCGCGATCTGGGCCGTGGTGGCGTCGTGCGCGGCGGCGATCTCGCGCAGCGGCTGGAGCAGCTCGGCGTTGGCCCTGGCGTTCTCGCCGGTGAAACGCGGCTGGTGGCGCCGGAAGTCGCCGGCCGGCAGGTCGCTGGCGGCGTCGGTGAACGCGCCGGTCAGGAAGCCGCGTCCGAGCGGGGAGTAGGGCACCACGGCCACGCCGAGGTCGGCGGCGGCCGAGACGGCGGAGATCTCCACGTCGCGGCTGAAGACGGACCACTCCGACTGCAGCGCGGTGATCGGGTGCACCGCGTGCGCCTCGCGCAGTTCGGCGCCGGTCACCTCCGACAGGCCCAGGTGCCGCACCGTGCCGGCCGCCACCAGCTCCGCCATCGCGCCCACCGACTCGGCCAGCGGCACGGCCGGGTCCCGGCGGTGCATGTAGTACAGGTCGATCACGTCGGTGCCCAGCCGCTCCAGACTCGCCTGCACGGCCCGCCCGATGTACGCCGGGTCGTTGCTCACCCCGCGCGCGGTCGGATCGTCCTGGCCGCGCACCACGCCGTACTTGGTGGCGAGCACCACCTCGTCGCGGTGGGCGCGCAGGAAGGGGGCGAGGAAGCGCTCGTTGGCGCCGAGGCCGTACATGTCGGCGGTGTCGAACAGCGTGACGCCGGCCTCCAGGGCCGCCTCCAGCGTGTCGCGCGCGGCGGCCTCGTCGGTCTCCCCGTAGAACTCGCTGATCCCCATGCAGCCCAGTCCCTGCACGCCCACCAGCGGGCCGCGCGAACCGAGCGGCACGGTGGCGATCTTCTCGGTGGTCATCTGTGTCAGTCCCTCTCCGGCGCCCGGTCGGCGCCCGCGTACAGGTCGATCTTGAAGTCGAGCACCCCGAGGGTGTCGCGCAGCTCCTCGATGCGCCGCAGCACGTCCTCGCGGTGCCGCACCAGCAGCCGCAGCCGTTCGCCGAAGGTGTGCTCGCCCTCGCGGACCAGTTCGGCGTAGCGGACCATGTCGGCCACCGGCATGCCGGTCAGCCGCAGTTTGCCGACGAAGTCCAGCCAGTCCAGGTCGGCGTCGGTGAAGCGGCGCTGTCCGGTGTGCGAGCGGTCGATGTGCGGCATCAGACCGATCCGCTCGTACCAGCGCAGCGTGTGGGCGCTCAGCCCGGTGTAGGCGGCGACCTCGCCGATGGTGTAGCGCTCCCGGCCGCGCGGCCGGGAGCGGGGCGGGCAGGAGCGCGCGGCACACGGTGTGCCCGCCGCACGCGGACGGGCTCCGGTCGCCCCGGTGCCGGTGAGCGTCATGCGGTCGTCCTCTCCCGCCGTCCTGCCCCGCGCGGGGCCCGGCGTCCCGCGCCGGCGGCCCTCACGCTAGACAGCTTGAGCGCACTCCAGGCAAGTGGCCACCGGAGGGCGCGCCGCGGCCCGGTACCCTCACCGCCATGGAGAGCTTGCGCCTGACCGACGACTGGCCGGTGTCCACGGTCGCCACCGCGGTGGTCCGGGCGGACGGCGGCGTGGCCGGAACGCACGGACCGGCCGGACACCGCTTCGCCCTGGCCTCGGTGACCAAGCCGCTGACCGCCTACGCGGTCCTGGTGGCCGTCGAGGAGGGGGCGGTGGAGCTCGACGAGCCGGCCGGCCCGCGCGGCTCCACGGTGCGGCACCTGCTGGCGCACACCTCGGGCCTGTCCTTCGACGACGAGCGGGTGGCGGCTCCGCCCGGCGAGCGCCGGCTGTACTCCAACACCGGGTTCGAGGTGCTGGCCGACCACGTGGAGAAGGCCACCGAGATACCGTTCCCCGAGTACCTGCGGGAGGCGGTGCTGAGCCCGCTGGGGATGGCCGCCAGCGAACTGGCCGGCTCACCGGCCTCCGGCGGGGTCTCGACGGTGCGGGACCTGGCCCGGTTCGCCGCAGAACTGCTCGCGCCCCGGCTGATCGCCCCGGCCACGCACGCCACGGCGACCGCGGTCGCCTTCCCCGGCCGGCGCGGCGTGCTGCCCGGCTACGGCACGCAGGAGCACAACGACTGGGGGCTGGGCTTCGAGATCCGCGCCGGCAAGTCGCCGCACTGGACCGGCGGTTCGTCCTCGCCGCGCACCTTCGGCCACTTCGGGGCGGCCGGCACCTTCCTGTGGGTGGACCCGGACGCGGCAGCGGCCTGCGTCTGCCTGACCGACCGGGACTTCGGCGAGTGGGCGCTGCCGCTGTGGCCGGCGTTCACCGACGCGGTGCTCGCCGAACTGCGCGGCTGACGGGCCCGCCCCGCCCGGCCGCGGGTACCGCGGGCCGGCCGGGAGCCGGCCCGGCTCAGGGGCGCAGGTCGGCGCGCGGCGGACCCGGCCGGGCGGGCAGCCGCCAGACCAGGTACTCGGCGCCCGGTTCCGCCCCGGCGGTCAGCGGCTCGGCGGCCACCGGGTCCGGCCGGGCGATCCGTGCGGCGTCCCCCGGCCCGAGCCGCCGGGTGCCGAGCCGGACCCGGCCGCGCACCACGTGCAGGTACACCAACGGCGCCGGCGGCAGGTCCAGGTCGGCGCGGGCTATCCGCAGCGTCGCGCCGGGCAGCCGCCGGGTGCGCACCAGCGCTCCGGCCGTGGTGCCGTACGCCGGGGCGCCGCCCGGCTCGGCCGGCTCCAGCCACATCTGCACGAAACGGCAGGGGCGTTCGGCACTCGCGTTGCGCTCGCTGTGCCGCACGCCCACGCCGGCGCTCAGCCACTGCGCCCGGCCGGGCCGCAGCGTGCCGGTGTGCCCGGCGTCGTCGCGGTGCGCGAGTTCGCCCTCCACCACCCAGGTCACGATCTCCACCTCGCGGTGCCGGTGCTCGGCGAAGCCCGCTCCGGGGGCCAGCCACTCCTCGTTGCAGGCGATCAGCGGACCGAACCGCAGGTTGCCGGGATCGTGGTGCGGTCCGAAGGAGAAGGCGTACCGGGAGGAGATCCCGCCGGCCGCGTCACCGCCCCGGAACCGCTCGTCGGCCCGCGTCACCTGGATCACCGCTCCACGGTGCCACACCGCGCGGCGGGCTCCGGTCACCCGCAGGTCAGGGGGCCGGGCGGCGGCACGTCCGGCCGATAAGGCAGGCTTGTCCCCGTGTCCGCATCCACGCCGCCCACCCCGCCACAGCCCTCGAAGCCCGCACGGACCTCGCAATCGGCGCACTCGTCGCGAGCCGCCGGCCCGCCCGACCTCGGCGGGCGCTCCGGCCACCCGCACAGCGCGACGCTGCGCCGGCTGGAGAAGTCCTCCGGGCGGCTGTCGGCCGCCGCCATCGCGCGGATGGACGAGCAGTTGCCCTGGTACCGCGCGATGCCGCCGGAGAACCGCTCGTGGATCGGCCTGGTGGCGCAGGCCGGCATCGCGGCGTTCACCGAGTGGTTCCGGCACCCCGAGGCGCCGCAGGCGATCAGCACCGACGTGTTCGGCACCGCGCCGCGCGAACTGACCCGGGCCATCTCGCTGCGCCAGACGGTGGAGATGGTGCGCACCACCATCGAGGTCGTGGAGTCCGCGATCGACGAGGTGGCCGCGCCCGGCGACGAGTCGGTGCTGCGGGAGGCGCTGCTGGTCTACGCGCGGGAGATCGCGTTCGCCACCGCGCAGGTGTACGCGCAGGCCGCCGAGGCGCGCGGCGCGTGGGACGCCCGACTGGAGTCGCTGGTGGTCAACGCCGTGCTGTCCGGCGAGGCGGACGAGGGAGTGCTGTCCCGGGCGGCGGCGCTGGGCTGGCGGTCGCCCGATCAGGTGGTGGTGGTGCTGGGCACCGCGCCGGACGGCGACAGCGAGCTGACCGTGGAGGCGATCCGCCGGGCCGCCCGGCACGCCAGGCTCCAGGTGCTGACCGGGGTGCTGGGCACCCGCCTGGTGGTGGTCGCGGGCGGCTCGGACGACCCGATCCGCACCGCGAAGGACCTCATCGGGCCGTTCGCGTCCGGCCCGGTGGTGGCCGGCCCGGTGGTCGGTGACCTGCTGGCCGCCGGGCGTTCGGCGAAGGCCGCGGCGGCCGGACTGCGGGCCTGCGCGGCGTGGCCGGACGCGCCGCGGCCGGTGCTCGCCGACGACCTGCTGCCGGAGCGGGCGATGGCCGGCGACCACGCGGCCCGCGAGCAGTTGGTGGAGGAGATCTACAGACCGCTGGAAGAAGCCGGTTCGGCGCTCCTGGAGACGCTGAGCGTCTATCTGGAGCAGGCGTCGTCACTCGAAGGGGCGGCGCGGATGTTGTTCGTGCACCCCAACACCGTGCGCTACCGGCTGCGACGTGTGACCGACGTCACCGGCTGGTCACCCTCCGACGTGCGCTCCGCGTTCACGTTGCGCATCGCCCTCATCCTCGGCAGGCTCGCGAGCACCGGCACGTCATCGTGATGCCCTGTCGGGCTTTTGTGGAACAGCCACAAATCGCCCGACACTTCTTGGTCCTTGTCCCCACCGGCGGCGACCACCCGACGCGAGAGAGAGTGTGACGGTGCTCGTATTCGTAGCTCCCGGCCAGGGTGCCCAGACCCCTGGTTTCCTCGCTCCCTGGCTCGAACTCCCGGGCGTCGCCGACCGGTTGCACTGGTGGTCGGCGGTCGCCGGGCTCGACCTGGTGCGGTACGGCACCGAGGGGACCGCGGACGAGATCCGCGACACCTCGGTGGCGCAGCCGCTGCTGGTCGCGGCCGGGCTGGTCTGCGCGGCGGCGCTCTTCCCGCGCGCGCAGGACGGCCGCTCCGCGGCCGGGGCCGTCGCCGGCCACAGCGTCGGCGAGATCACCGCCGCCGCGGCGGCCGGGGTGTTCAGCCCGGAGACCGCGATGGCGCTGGTGCGCCGGCGCGGTCTGGCGATGGCGCAGGCCGCCGCGGTCACCCGGACCGGCATGAGCGCGGTGCTCGGCGGCGACCCCGAGGTGGTGCGCGCCAAGCTCGCCGAGCACGGCCTGACCCCGGCGAACGTCAACGGGGCCGGCCAGATCGTCGCGGCCGGCACCGCGGAGCAGCTGGCCGCCCTCGCCGCCGACAAGCCGGAGGCCACCCGGGTGCGGTCGCTCCAGGTGGCCGGCGCCTTCCACACCGAGCACATGGCCCCGGCGGTCGCCGCGCTGGAGGCGCTGGTGCCCGGCATGACGGTGTGCGACCCCCGGGTGCGCTACGTGTCCAACGCGGACGGCCAGGTGGTGTCGGAGGGCCGCGAGATCGTCAAGCGGCTGGTGCACCAGGTGGCCGGGCCGGTCCGCTGGGACCTGTGCATGGAGACCTTCAAGGAGCTGGGCGTCACCGCGATCATCGAGGTGGCACCGGCGGGTACGCTGGTCGGACTGGCCAAACGGGCGCTGCCCGGTGTCCGGACGCTCGCGTTGAAGACCCCGAACGAGATCGAGGCGGCCCGCGAGCTCATCGCGGAGCACGGCGCCGACTCCGTCGAACGGCGCGCGGACGGCGTCGACCCGGCCGGTCCCGGCCGGTCCCCGCTGCGCGCGCCCGCGGCCGAATAACCACGAGGAGTCCGAGCCATGACCGGGAAGATCAAGCCGAGCAAGGGCGCACCGCACGCACGGATCCTCGGTGTGGGCGGCTACCGCCCGACCCGCGTGGTACCGAACGAGGAGATCCTCGAGCACATCGACTCCTCCGACGAGTGGATCCGGTCGCGTTCCGGCATCGTCACCCGGCACTGGGCGGGACCGGACGAGACCGTCACCGAGATGTCGGTGGCCGCCGCCGGCAAGGCGATCGCCGACGCCGGGATCAGCGCGAGCGAGATCGGCGCGGTGCTGGTGGCGACCGTCTCGCACTTCAAGCAGACCCCGGCGGTCGCCACCGAGATCGCCCACCGGGTCGGCGCGGGCAACCCGTCGGCGTTCGACATCTCGGCCGGCTGCGCCGGCTTCACCTACGGCCTCACCCTGGCCAAGGGCATGATCGTCGACGGTTCGGCCCGGTACGTCCTGGTCATCGGGGTGGAACGGCTGAGCGACCTGACCGACAAGACCGACCGGGCGACCGCGTTCCTGTTCGGCGACGGCGCCGGTGCGGTGGTGGTCGGACCGTCCGAGGAGCCCGAGATCGGCCCGGTGGTGTGGGGCTCCGAGGGCGACAAGGCGGGCACCATCACGCAGACCGTGCCGTGGGACCGGTTCCGGGTCGGCGACCTGGATCAGCTCCCGACGGACGCGGACGGCCACCTGAAGTTCCCGGCCATCGCCCAGGAGGGCCAGACGGTCTTCCGCTGGGCGGTGTACGAGATGGCCAAGGTCGCCCAGCAGGCGCTGGACGCGGCGGGCGTGACCGCCGACCAGCTGGACGCGTTCATCCCGCACCAGGCCAACATGCGGATCATCGACTCGATGATCAAGGCCCTCAAGCTGCCGGAGCACGTCGTGGTCGCCCGCGACATCGAGACCACCGGCAACACCTCCTCGGCGTCCATCCCGCTCGCCATGGAGCGTCTGCTGGCCAGTGGGCGGGCCAAGAGCGGGGACACGGCTCTCGTCATCGGGTTCGGTGCCGGCCTGGTGTACGCCGCCGCCGTCGTGACACTCCCCTGAGCCCTCAGCACCGCAACGCAACAACGCACATCGCAACGTACCGAAGGAGCGCCGCCATGGCTGCCAGCAAGGAGCAGGTCCTCGAGGGTCTCGCCGAGATCGTCAACGAGATCGCCGGTATCCCGGTCGAGGACGTCGAACTCGACAAGTCGTTCACCGACGACCTGGACGTCGACTCGCTGTCCATGGTCGAGGTGGTCGTCGCCGCCGAGGAGCGCTTCAGCGTGAAGATCCCGGACGACGACGTCAAGAACCTCAAGACCGTGGGCGACGCCGTGAGCTACATCCTGGACCACCAGGACTGAGGCCGCACGGTTCCGTTGTGATCCGCAGGTCGACGCGTCGGCGCCACCCGTGAGCGTGACACGCGTTGCCTTCACCCTCGATACGTGGAGACAAGAATTCCTGTGAACTCGACCAGTCGCACCGTGGTCGTCACCGGTATCGGCGCAACCACACCCCTGGGTGGCGACACCGCGTCGACCTGGGAGGGTCTGCTCGCCGGACGTTCCGGTGCGGACCACCTGACGCAGGAGTGGGCGGCGCAGCTGCCGGTCCGCATCGCCGCGAGCATCGCGGCCGAGCCCGGCGAGATCCTGCCCAAGGCGCAGGCCCGCCGGCTCGACCGCTCGGCGCAGTTCGCGCTGATCTCGGCCCGCGAGGCGTGGGCCGACGCCGGCTTCGCCGGCAAGGCGGGCGAGGACGACTCGGTCGACCCGGACCGGCTCGGCGCGGTCGTCGCCTCCGGCATCGGCGGCGTGACGACGCTGCTCGGACAGTACGACGTCCTGCGCGAGCAGGGCGTCCGCAAGGTCTCGCCGCACACCGTGCCGATGCTGATGCCCAACAGCCCGGCCGCGAACGTCGGCATCGACCTGAACGCGCGGGCCGGTGTGCACACGCCGGTCAGCGCCTGTGCCTCGGGTGCGGAGGCGATCGGCTACGCGATCGAGATGATCCGCACCGGCCGGGCCGACGTCGTGGTGGCCGGCGGCACCGAGGCGGCGATCCACCCGCTGCCGATCGCCGCGTTCGCCAACATGATGGCGATGTCGAAGGACAACGACGACCCGCAGGGCGCCTCCCGCCCGTACGACGTGAAGCGCAACGGCTTCGTGCTCGGCGAGGGCGCGGGCATCGTGGTGCTGGAGTCCGCCGAGCACGCCGCCCGGCGCGGCGCCCGGATCTACTGCGAGGCGGTGGGCCAGGGCGTCTCGGCCGACGCGCACCACATCGCCCAGCCGGAGCCGACCGGCCGGGGCATCTCGGCCGCGCTGACCCACCTGATGAAGAACTCCGACCTGACGCCGGCCGAGATCGTGCACGTCAACGCGCACGCCACCTCGACCCCGCAGGGGGATGCGGCGGAGGTGCTGGCGTTGCGCAACGTGTTCGGCGACGACGTCAGCCACATGGCGATCTCGGCGACCAAGTCGATGACCGGCCACCTGCTCGGCGGGGCGGGCGGTGTCGAGACGGTGGCGTGCGTGCTCGCGCTGCGCCACCGGACGGCCCCGCCGACCATCAACATCACCGAGCTGGACCCGCAGATCGACGCCGACGTGGTCCGGGACAAGCCGCGCGAGCTGCCGGCCGGCCGCATCACGGTGCTGAACAACTCGTTCGGCTTCGGCGGGCACAACGTGGTGCTCGCGTTCCGCAGCACCGACTGACCGGCTCGGCACCCGGCCGTCCCGGTCGCCCCGTGCGGCTGCCCGCCGTGCCCCTCACGCCTCTCGTGTCCCCGGCGGACGGTCCCGCCGGGGGCACGCGGCGTCCCGGCCCGGCGCCGGCCGATCCGGGCGCGCCCGGGCGGACGGGCGCTCCCGGGCCGGCGGTCGCTCCGCGGTGGACGGTCACGCGTCGAACGAGGCGAGGTAACTGGCGGCGGCGTCCTTGCCGCCGTGTCCTCGTCGCTCGGCCCGGCCGAGCCGTTCCGCGCCGGCCGCGGCGAGGTCGAGGCGGACGCCCGCGCGTTCGGCCGCGTCCGCGATCAGCCGGGCGTCCTTCGCCGCGCCGGAGACCGTGAAGCTCGGCGTGTAGTCGCCGCCCAGGATCGCGTCCGCCTTCATCCGCAGGTAGCCGGAGTCCAGCGCGGTGCCCTCCAGCGCGGCGAGGAACCCGGCCGGGTCCACCCCCAGCCCCCGGGCCAGCGCGAGCGACTCGGCGGTGCCGTTGATCACCGCCAGCACCCAGCTGTTGAACACCAGCTTGAGCCGGCTCGCGGCACCCTCGGCCGGGTCCTCGCCGAGCCACACGGTGCGCCGGCCGATCGCGTCGAAGACCCGGTCGGCGACCGGCCGGGCGTCCTGCGGCCCGGCGGCCAGCACCTGCAACTCTCCGCTCTCCGCAGGCGCCTTGGTGCCCAGCACCGGCGCGTCGACCAGCAGCACGCCGGCCTCCGCGGCCAGTTCCGCCAGCTCCGGCAGGCTCTGCGGGCCGACCGTGCCGGACTGAATCCACACCGCGCCCTCCCGCAGGCCGGGCCGCGCCTCGCGCACCGCCTCCCGCACGGCCGGCGCGTCGAGCAGCACGGTCAGGACCGCGTCCGCACCCCGGACCGCGTCCCGCGGCCGGTCCGCCACCTGTGCGCCGGAGGCGCCCAGCGGCTCGGCCCGAGCCCTGGTCCGGTTCCACACCCGTACGTGGTGCCCTGCCGCGAGGAGGTTGCGGGCCATCGCGGCGCCCATGACCCCGGTGCCCAGCACCGCTGCGGTGATCTTCTGCGTCATGCCCCCACGCTACGACGCGCTGCGAGCGCCCGGCCGCCGCACGCACCGCCGCGCCGGTCCCCGGTGGCTCGGGGTGGTTCCCGCCGCGCCCGGCGCCGCGGACGCCCTCGCTCCGCTCCGGCGGCCACCACGGGTGCTCGTGCGTCAGACCACCTGGTGCAACCACCTGACCGGGGCGCCCTCACCCGCATAGCGGAACGGCTCCAGCTCGTCGTCCCACGGCTTGCCCAGCAGCTTGGCGACCTCCGCCTCCAGGTCCGTCTCCCCGCCGCGGGCGCGGACCAGGGCGGCGCGCAGCCGGTCCTCGGGGATCAGGATGTCACCGTGCATCCCGGTGACGGCGTGGAAGATGCCCAGGTCCGGCGTGCTGCTGTAGCGCTCCCCCTCGGCGTTCGCGGTCGGGTCCGAGGTCACCTCGAAGCGCAGCATGTGCCAACCGCGCAACGCGGACGCCAGCTTGGACGCGGTGCCGGACTCGCCCTGCCAGGAGACCTCGGCGCGCCAGGTGCCGGGCGCGGCCGGTTGCCTGATCCAGTCCAGGCTCACGCGCACGCCGAGCACGCCCGCCACCGCCCACTCGACGTGCGGGCACAGCGCGCGTGGTGCGGAGTGCACGAACAGAACTCCACGGGTCGTCACCGGGACCTCCAGTGTGGGACGAGGTTCGCCTTCCCCAGCGGCCTCGCGTCCCCTGTCGGCGATCCGGGACGGCGCTCATTCTGCACCATTCTTACCAAAGAGGACAAGATCTGATCGTTCACAAGCGATGCGCCCCAGACCACCCCGCTCTCCCGTCACACGGGCCGCGCCTGCCGGACCCAGCGCGCGACTGTCAGGGAAAAGCTACCGTGCGCGGTCCGCCCCGGGGTGACGTACCGTCGTGCGCGGTGAGATATCACCCGGTCGTCCGAGAGGAGGAGCGCCATGCACGGGCACCCTCGCAGCGGCCGGCGGCGGGCGGCGGCGCTGGCCTGCCTGGCCGGGCTGGCCGCGGCGGCGGTCGGGGTCGGCGGCTGCGGCGCCGGGCCGCACACCGCATCCGGTCCGGCGCGCTCCGGCGCCGCCCGCCCGCCGACCGCGCCCGCCTGGAACCCGCACCCGGCGTCGGTGGCCGCGCTGGGCGATTCCATCACGCGGGGGTTCGACGCCTGCGGGCTGTTGACGGACTGCCCGGCGGACTCCTGGGCCACCGGCAGCGCGACCTCCGTGCTCGGCGTGGCCGCCCGCCTGCTGCCCGGCGGACACGGCCGCACCTGGAACGACGCGGTCAGCGGCGCCCGGATGGCGGACCTGCCGGCCCAGGCGGAACGGGCCGCCGCCCAGCACCCCGGGCTGGTCACGGTGCTGATGGGCGCCAACGACGCCTGCCGTCCGACGGTCGCCGCGATGACCCCGGTCGCGGAGTTCAGAACCCGGTTCACCTCGGCGATGCGGGTGCTCAGCCGGGACGCGCCCGGCACGGAGGTGTACGTCGCCAGCATCCCCGACCTGTACCGGCTCTGGCAGGTCGGACGCGCCGACCCGGTCGAACGGCAGATCTGGCGACTCGGCATCTGCCCGTCGATGCTGGACGACCCGATGGGCACCGCCGCCGCGGACACCGCCCGGCGGAACGCGGTACGGGCCCGGGTGGTGGCGTACAACCAGGTGCTCGGCCAGGTGTGCGGGGCCTTCCCGCGCTGCCGTTACGACGGCGGAGCGGTCTTCCGCCAGGCGTTCGGCACGGCGGACCTGAGCCGGTGGGACTGGTTCCACCCCAGCCCGCGCGGCCAGCGACTGCTGGCATGGCTGGCCTACCGGGGAGTGACCGGCGCGTCCGGCGCGCCCTCCGCTCCGGCGGCGTCGGCCGGCTGACCGCGCTCGGCCAGCAGGTCGCGGGCGAGCAGCGTCGCACCGGCCACCGCGCCGGGCATCGCCAGGACGGCGGCGAACGGGACGAGGAAGAGCAGCACCAGCGGGACGCCGAAGCCGAGGGCGAGCCAGAGCCGGGCGCGCAGCAGTCGCAGGCGTTCCGCCAGGGGTATCCGGCGGCGTTGCAGCGCGACCGCGGTGAGCTCGTGGGTGAGGAAGAAGCCCGAGACGCAGAAGCCGACGGCCGGCACCACGGTCTGCCCGAGCACCGGGACGAACCCGAGGAGGAACAGCGGGACGGTGAACACCGCCAGCCGCAGCAGCAGCGCGACGCCCTCCCGGAGCGCCAGCAGCGCCTCGCGCCAGACCGGCCCGTCCGGCTCCGGCGGCGCGCCGCCCTCGGCACGCTCCACCCTGCCGGAAAGGCTCTCGTAGAACGGCTGGCCGACCAGCAGCGTGGCGGCGGTGAACGTCACCACCGCCAGCAGCAGACCGGCGCCGAACAGCGCCACGGTCAGCGCCCGGCGGAAGGCCGACCGCCACAGCGGCTCCCAGCCGGAGGCGAACGGAGTGGCCCAGGCGACCAGGTGGCCGCCCCACACCGCCAGCACGGCGAGTGCCAGGGCGTATCCGGCCAGTGTGACGAGCGCCGGCAGCGCGCCCCAGGCCCACAGCCGTCGGCGCCGGGCGATCCAGCGCTGCCCGGACAGCACGTAGCCCGCACCGGCCGTCACCTCCCGCACGATCCGCATGCCCGGCAGCGTAACGGGCCGGTGTGACACCCCGGCCCGTCACCCCGGCCCGGGACCGTCAGCCGTGCGTCACGGCAGGTAGTACATGGGGTTGGGCATCTTGAAGCCGCGGTCGGCGTAGCCGCCGGACAGGTCGCTGTACTGGTCGCCGAAGTCGGCCACGATGTCGTAGCCCTCGGACTCGATGTGCTTGCGGGTGCCGGACTTGTACTCGACGGTGGTGCAGGTCGAGCCGCACGGCAGGTAGGACGGCGGGTTGGCGGAGTTCTTCAGGAACAGGTGGCCGGCGTCGGCCGGCGCCTTGTAGCCGACGGCGGCCAGGTTGGCGGCGCTGGGGGCGCGCTGCGCCTCCGGCCGGCCGGTGACGTAGAAGACCGTGGCGCCCTGCTCGGCCGCCCAGTCGACCAGCGCGGGCATGCCGAATACCGGGCCCATGGTCTTGTTCCGGATGTAGGTGTCGTTGCTGGCCGGGGTGTAGCCGAAGCCCTGCTCCAGCTCGTAGTTGTAGGTCAGCAAGGTGGTGTCGTCCACGTCGAGCACGATGGCCGGCTTGCCGTGCGCGTGCCGGATGGCGTGGCCCAGGTAGTGCTCGGCCGCGCGCTCGATGCCGCCGACCTGCTTGGCGTACGGGCTGTCGGGCGAGGCGTGGTGCTCGCCGTTCACGACGGTGTCGCCGTAGTAGGCCTCGATCTGGTTCTCCACCAGGCCGAGGTTGGGGATCTGCCGGTCCGAACGGGGCACGGAGTTGTCGGCGGTGGCGGCGCCGGCGGCGAAGACGCCGCTCCCGGCGACCACGGCGGCGGCGAGCACGGCGACGGTTCTGCCGCGCTTCGACTTCGGCAGGAGGGATGGACGGCGCATGAACGCTCCTTCGGGGTGGCGGCCCACGAGGACGATGGGTCCGCAACCTAAGGGCGTTGACGGTTGCAGGTCAAGAAGTGTCCGCCGCCTCGTCTACGCGCGTATCCCCGCCGGTCGTCGACCGGCGCCCGCCGCGCGGGGGCGTGCCGACGCGGCGGACGGGGCGGGCGGTCAGCCGTCCAGTGCGACGACCGCCTTCCCGGTGTTGTCGCCGCGCATCAGTCCCAGGAAGGCGTCGAGGGCCGCGTCGATCCCGGGCACCACCGTTTCCTCGTAGCGCAGTTCGCCGGTCCGCAGCCAGCCGGCGACGTCGGCCCAGAACGCCTCCTTGAGGTCGTCGTGGTCGGTGACCAGCAGGCCCTGCATCCGCAGCCGTTTGCCGATCACCATGGCCAGGTTGCGCGGCGCGGCGGGCGGCTCGGTGGAGTTGTAGGCGCTGATCATGCCGCAGACCGCGATCCGGCCGTGCACCTTCAGCGCGCTGATCGCGGCCTCCAGGTGGTCGCCGCCCACGTTGTCGAAGTAGACGTCGATGCCGCTCGGGGCGGCCCGCTTGAGCTGCTCGGCGACCGGGCCGTCCTTGTAGTTGAACGCCGCGTCGAACCCGTAGACGTCGGTGAGCTTGCGGACCTTCTCCTCGGAGCCGGCCGAACCCACCACCCGGGACGCCCCCTTGAGCCGGGCGATCTGGCCGACCTGGCAGCCGACCGCGCCGGCCGCGGCGGAGACGAAGACCGCGTCGCCCTCGCGGAAGGCGGCCACCCGCAACAGCCCGGCGTAGGCGGTCAGGCCCGTCATGCCGAGCACGCCGAGGTAGCCGGACAGCGGAGCGAGGCCGGGGTCGACCCGGGTGGCCCGCCGGGCGTCCAGCACGGCGCACTCCCGCCAGCCGGAGCCGTGCAGCACGTGGTCACCGACCGCGAACTCCGGCGACGCGGAGGCCACCACGACCCCGACCGCGCCGCCCTCCATGGGCTGGTCGAGCCGGAACGGCGGGACGTAGGAGGGGACGTCGTCCATCCGGCCGCGCATGTACGGGTCGACCGACAGGTAGCTGTTGCGCACCACGACCTGGCCGGCCGCGGGTGCCGGTACCGGCACCTCGCACAGCGCGAAGTCGGCCGGGGTGGGCGTGCCGTGCGGGCGGGCGGTCAACCGCCACTCTCGGCTGGTGGCGGGCACGGTGGGTGCGGATGTCGCCATGGGACGTGCGGCTCCTTCCGCCACGGCGGCCGGCCGTGGCGTGGCTCAGTGGTGTTTGGCCCGGCCCGGCGGCTCCCGGCGCCGCGCGCCCGGCGCGGTCGTGTCGGCGCCGCCCGGACGAGCGCCGCCGACAGGCGGCGGTGCCGCCGGACGCGCCGGCTCGTCACACGCCCCACGGCAGGCGGCGCCGGGCCCGGGGGCCGGCCGGGCCGCGGGGGTCAGCGGGCCCTTCGGGAGTTGCCGAAGACGATGCGGTAGAGGATGAGCAGGACCAGTGAACCGACGATCGCCGCACCCCAGTTGCGCGCGTCGAAGAAGGTGTGCTGCACCGGGCGGTGCAGGAAGTGCGAGGACAGCCAACCGCCCACGAAGGCGCCGAGGATGCCGGTGACGATGGTGCCGAGCACGCCGCCCGGGTCGCGTCCGGGCAGCAGGATCTTGGCGATACCGCCGGCCAGCAGCCCCAGGATGATCCAACCGATGATGCCCACGTGAGCCCTGCCTTTCGACGACCTGGAACGTCTCCGGGTCGTGCTGGAGTTGATCGCTGCGTGCGCCGCGATGCTGCCACAACCGTGTCCGCGGCACGACCTGCGCCGTCCGGGCCGCGGCGGCCGTGCACACGCCTTCAGTACGTGCTCTGCCCCGGCCGGGCCGGATGATGCCGCCGCGTTCCGGACACCGCCGGCCGACGGGTCACCGACCCCGTCGCCCGGGCCGACGCACCGCCGCGGCCGCCGGTCACGGCCGCGGATCACGGCCGCGGATCACGCGCGTCGTAGCGGGCGAACCCCGGCCAGCGCAGGGCGAGCAGCGACACCACGACCACGCAGGCCAGACCGCCGCACACCACGGTGACCGCGAGCGAGGTCAGGTCGGCGGCCGATCCGGCCAGGAAGTCGCCGAGCCGCGGGCCGCCGGCCACCACGATGATGAACACGCCCTGCAACCGGCCGCGCATCTCGTCCGGCACCGCGGCCTGCAGCATGGTGGAGCGGAAGACCATCGAGACGCTGTCGGCGGCGCCGGCCGCCGCGAGGAAGAACAGCCCGATCCACAGCTGCCGGCTCAGCCCGAAGCAGGCGACGGCCGCGCCCCAGCAGGCCACCGCCGCCAGGATCGCCACGCCGTGCCGGCGCACCCGGCCGAGCCAGCCGGAGAAGGTACCGCCGATCACCGCCCCGACCGCGGTGGCGGCCAGCAGCAGGCCGACGGTCCGGGCGCCGCCGCCGAACCACAGCAGCGCGACCGCCGGGAACAGCGCACGCGGCTGGGCGAGCACCATCGCCGACAGGTCGGAGAAGAACGTCATGCGCAGGTTGGGCCGGGTGGCCAGGAAGCGCAGCCCGTCCAGCACCTTGGCGCGCCGGGCCGCGCCTTCCCCGGCGGAGCGCTGCGGCAGCATGGCGGGCAGCCGCAGCATCACGTAGAGCGAGGCGCCGAAGGTGAGCACGTCCACCAGGTAGGCCGCCTGGTAGCCCCACAGCCCGACGATCCAGCCGCCCAGGCTGGGGCCGACCATCAGACCGATGTTGCTGGTCAGTGAGTTGAGCGCGTTGGCGGCCGGCAGCTGTTCGAGGGGCAGCAGCCGGGGCACCATGGCGCTGCGCGCGGTGGAGTTCATCGCGAAGCAGATCGACTGCAGCGCCACGATGCCGTAGAGCAGCCCCACCCGGCGCGAGTGGGTGAGCGCGGCGACCAGCAGCACGACGGAAAGGACGTTGGCGCCGGCGGCGGAGACCAGTCCGAGGGTGCGGCGGTCGAACGTGTCGGCGAAGGCCCCGCCGTACAGGCCGAACGAGACCAGTGGCACCAGCGAGAAGAGCCCGACCAGGCCGACCGCGAAGGTGGAGCGGGTGATCGCGTAGACCTGGAGGGAGACCGCCAGCGCGGTCATCTGCGAGCCCATCCAGGACAGCGTGTTGCCGAACCACAGCCGACGGTAGTCGGGCGAGGTGCGCAGCGGGGTCAGGTCGGCGAGCATCCTCCGCCGGCGGGCGGGGACGGGCGGTACGGCGGCGGACGCCCCGTCGGACATCGGACCGCCCGGTCCGGCGGTCCGCTCGTCCGCATCCTCCGCCCGGCTGGGTATCGGTGGCACACCGCACGCTAACAACCACCCGACGGCTTGCTCCGTACGGGGGCCGTCACCCGCCGGACGTCGGCGGGCGATATGTCGTACAAGCGGCTTTCGTGATCCCCTGTCAGGTGTCGGAAACATGACTTGGCCCGACGCAGAGCCGTTGACGCATCGGAGGTCGTCCATGTCGCGCAGCCAGCCGTCCGAGAGCACCGGCCCGACCGGACCGGCCGGTCCACCGCCGCGCCGCGGCCCGTCGAGGACCGCGGTGGCCGCGGCGCTGCTGGCCCTGGTCAGCGGCGCGTGGCTGATGCACCTGGGCACCGAGACGCACGCCCCGCCGGCGCCGAGCCCGTCCGACGCGCTGCTCGGCGCCGGGCACCACGGCGGCGCGCCGGACAGCTCGGCGGCGGCCCACCGCCCGGTGCCGGTGACGCCGCTGCCCGCCTCGGTGCCGGTGCGGGTGCGCATCCCGTCGATCCGGGTGAACGCGCCGGTCATGAAGCTCGGCGTGGACGGCAGGAACCAGATCCAGGTGCCGCCGGACGGCAACCGCAACATGGCGGGCTGGTACGAGTACGGCGTGACGCCTGGTGAGGCCGGCACATCGGTGCTGCTGGGCCACGTGGACACCCTCAAGGGCCCGGCGGTCTTCTACGACCTGGGGGCGCTGCACAAGGGCAACACCATCGAGGTCACCCGGCAGGACCACCGGGTCGCGGTCTTCACGGTGTACGGCATCGAGGTGTACGCGAAGGCGGACTTCCCCACCGACAAGGTCTACGGGGACGCGCCCGGCGCGCAACTGCGGGTGATCACCTGCGGCGGCGGCTTCTCCAAGGCCACCCACAGCTACCTGGGCAACGTCGTGGTCTACGCCCGGCTGTCGGCCACCCGCGACGCCCCGACGGCCGCGGTGCCCAGCGGCTCCGCCACCGCCGCCCCGGCGGCTGCCGGCCGGCCCTCCGGGAGACCCGCGCCGAGCGGCTCCGCCCACGCCCGACCCGCACCGGGGAGGTCCGCCCCCGGGAAGCCGGCGGCTGCCGGGCCGGTGCCCGGCCGCTCCGGCCGGCCCCCGGCCGCTCCCCGGTCCGCCGCCCCGGTGTCCGGTACCACCGCGTCGGCCCCGCCGACCGCGAGGGCCGCCGCGAAGGCCGGGTAGCGATGTGGGGGTGGCTGTCGCACGGCTACCACACCCGGATCCTGGAATCCGGCCGTCAGCCGCTGTTCCTGCTGCTGGTCGGCCTGCTCGCCTCGTTCCTGTTCATCCGGTTCAGCACCCGGATGATCCGGCGCGGCACCACCTGGTGGCCGGGGAACGTCCAGCCCGGCGGTCTCCACATCCACCACGTGGTCTTCGGCCTGGGGATGATGCTGGCCGGCGGCGTCGGCTCCTTCGCGGTACGCGGCTCCGGCGGGGCCGCCCGGGACCTGCTGGCCCTGCTGTTCGGGACGGGCTGCGGACTGGTGCTCGACGAGTTCGCGCTGGTGCTCCACCTGAAGGACGTCTACTGGAGTGAAGAAGGGCGTCAGTCGGTCGACGCGGTGATCCTGGCGGTCGGCGTGATCGGACTGCTGCTGCTCGGGGTGACGCCGCTGGGCGGCTTCGGCGGCCCGCCGCTGAGCCGGATCGCCGCGATCGCGGTACTGCTGGCGCTGGTCGTGGTCAGCCTGCTCAAGGGCAAGGTGTGGACCGGTTTCTTCGGCCTCTTCCTGGTCTTCCTGCCGCTGTTCGGCGCGATCCGGCTGGCCCGGCCCGACAGCCCCTGGGCGCGGTGGCGCTACTACTCCCGGCCGCGCCGGCTGGCCCGCGCCGAACGGCGCGAGGAGCGGATCCGCGGCACGGTGCGCGCGGTGCGCCGCTCGGTCTACGACGCGGTGGCCGGCACTCCGCACCCCGGGCCGGTCGCGGCCGGCCCGGCGCGCGGCGCCGTCCCGGTCGCCGGGGCCGAGCCGCCGCCGCTGCCGCGCGCCCCGCGTCCGCCGGGTCCGGCGCCCCCGGCCGCGCCCGGCCGCGCCCGTGCCGGGCGGTCCCCTGCCGGGAGCGCGCTGCGCGGGTGGCGCGAACCGGCCGTCACGGCGGTGGTCTGGTACCTGCGGGTGGCCACCGTCTGGAACGTGGTCACCGCGCTGGTCGTGCCGTTCCGCAGCCGGCTGCACCGGGCGCAGGCCGGCACGGTGCTCACCCCGTTCCTGTTCACCCCCGGGCTGACCGCGGCGGTGTTCGCGGTGCTGCTGGCGGTCATGCTGCGTCGCCGCAAACGGGCCGCCTGGCTCGTCGCGTTCGCGCTCGCCGCGCTCAACTCGGTCGGGTACGCGCTGACGCTGCTGTCCGCGCCGGACTTCCGCGTGCGGCCGGTCAACGGACTCTCGACCGCGCTGACCGGGCTGGTGGCGGTCGCGCTGCTGGTCGGCCGACCGGCCTGCCGGGTGCGCGGCGCGCACGGCAACGGGCCGCGCGGGCTGGCCTGGCTGGTCGGCGGCGGCGCGGTCGCGGTGGGGCTCGGCGCGCTGCTGGTGCGGGCCGCCGACAGCGCGCCGCCCGCCGACTGGACCGACTGCTTCGGCTACGCGGCGCTGCGGGTGTTCACCCTGACCACGGTGGCCGAGCCGCCGGACATCGCCGTGCCCGGCTGGGTGGACCTGGCGGTCAACGGGCTCAGCGTCGCGCTGCTGCTCCAGGTGCTGCGCGCCTTCTTCCGCTCGCCGCTCGGCCGGGCCCGGATGGCGCCGGAGGACGAGGAGCGACTGCGGCACCTGCTGAGCCGGCACGGCGGACAGGACTCGCTCGGCTACTTCGCGCTGCGCCGCGACGCCTCGGTGAGCTGGTCGCCCGGCCGGGACGCCGCGGTGGTCTACCGGGTGGTCAACGGGGTCGCGCTGGCCAGCGGCGATCCGGTGGGAGACCGGTCGGCGTGGCCGGAGGCGATCGACGGCTGGCTGCGCACCGCGCGCCGCCACGCCTGGGTGCCGGCGGTCACCGGCGTCGGCCAGGAGGCGGTCGGCGCGTACGAGCACCGCGGCCTGCGGACGCTGGCGTTCGGCGACGAGGCGGTGGTACGGCCCCCGGCCTTCGGCCTGGACGGCGAGCCGGCCGGGGGGCTGCGCGAGGCCCGCCGCGCCCTGCGCGCCGCCGGTTACGCGGTGGTGGTGCGCCGGCAGCACGAGGTCCCCGCACCGGAGGCGGACCGGCTGGTCGCGCTGGCCGACGCCTGGCGCCGCGGCGCGGCCGACCAGGACTTCACGATGTCCCTGGCCAGGCTGGGCGATCCGGCCGACCCGGACTGCGTGGTGGTGGAGTGCCGGGACCCGCGGGACCGCACCTGCGCGCTGCTCAGCCTGGTGCCGTGGGGCCGGACGGGTCTGGCGCTGGACCTGATGCGGCGTGAACGCGAGTCTCCCGAGGCGCTGTTCGGCTTCATGCTGACCGAACTGCTGTTGCGGGCGCGGGCCGACGCCGCCCCGGTCGCCGGTCTGGACCGGGTGGCGCTGAACGTCACGGTGACGCGTGCCGGCGCCGGGCCCGGCGGCGGGCGGGGGCCCGTGCGGCTCCTCACGCCGCACCGGCTGGTCGCACGGCTGCCGGCCCGGCGCCGCCGGCAGGTGGACACCGCGCGCACCGCCGCCGCCCTGCGGCCCGGCTACCGGCCGCGCTTCCTGCTGTTCGAACGGAGCACCGAGCTGCCGCGCATCGCGCTGGCCGGCCTCGCCGGGGACGACCTGCTGACCACCCGGCGGCTGCCCCGGCCGGTCGCGGACGAACCGCGGGGCCCGGCCGGGGCCGGCTGACCGGGGTCAGTCGCGGCCGCCGGGCGGACGCTCCCGGCCGCCGGGCCCGTGCCGTCCGCCGTGCTCCGCGCCGTCCCGGGCGTCGCCACCGCCCCGGTCCGCACGGCCACCCCGGTCGTCGAGGTGCTCGGCGAGCCGGAAGAGGGCCGGCAGGGCGGCGCGCACGACGTCCCGGTCGGCCCGGTCCAGGGCGCTCAGGGCGGCGTCCAGCCGGCGTTCGTGCGCCTGCGCCCAGGCGGTGAGCTGCGCGTGGCCGGCCTCGGTCAGCGTGACGGCCGAGGCGCGCCGGTCCTCCGGGTCGACCGCGCGGGCCACCAGGCCGGCGGTGATCATCTGGCCGACCAGTCCGCTGACCGTGCTGGTGGCCAGCCGCTGCCGGGAGGCGAGGTCCCCGATCCGGACCGGCGAGCGCTCGGCGAGCGCCTGGAGGAGCTCCACCTGCGCCATCGGCAGAGTCTCCCAGGGGTAGTCGGTGCGGATGGACGCCCGCAGCGCACGGCGCAGCCTGGTCACCGCCTCGGTGAGCAGCCGGGCGTCCGCCGCGTCGCCCGGCGGGTGCGGCGGTGGGGCGGCGGCGCGCGGCGGCTGGCTGGGCATGGCACGAGGGTAGCCCGGCCGCCCGGAGCCGCCGCGCCGTGCCGGGCGTTCCCGCAGGGCGCCGCGCCCCACGGCGCCGCCGCGCAGGACCGCGCCGCCCGCGCCCCGCCGCCGCCCGGCCCGCTCCGGCGGCGTCAGGCTCCGCGTCCGGACGCCCCGCGGGCCCGGCCGCCGCGCGGGGCGGAGACCGCGAGGGTGCCGGCGGCCACCGCGAGCAGCAGGGCGCCGGCGCCGGCCGCCGACCACAGGTGCAGCGCGAGGGTGACCAGGGCGACGCCCAGCGCGGTGCCCAGCCCCCGGGACATGTTGACCAGGCCGCCCGCCGTGCCGGAGTCGCGGACCGGGAAGGACGCCATGACCGAGGCGTTGTTCGCCGGGGTGAACACGCCCAGGCCCAGCCCGAGCACCGCCAGCACCGCCGCCAGCTCCGCGTCGCCTGGCGCCGGCCGGCCGAGCACCGCCACCAGCCCGGCGCAGCCGCCGGTCAGCACGGCGGCGCCCAGCACGCACCGGGCCCGGTCGCCCATGGCGTGCGGCAGCACCCGGTCACCGCCGGTCGCGGCGAGCGCGAAACCGGCCGGCAGCGCGGTCAGCACGGCGCCGGCGGACAGCGCGGAACCGCCCGCCGCGGTGATCACCACCGGAACCAGGACGAGCGGCCCGAACAGCACGAGGTAGCCGCCGAGCGCCCCCAGCAGGCCGGTGGCGACCGCCGGCACCCGCAGCCGGGCCAGGTCGAGCATCGGGGCGGCGGCCACCCGCTGGCGGCGTACGAAGGCCCAGCCGGACGCCGCGGCGGCGGCGAACAGCACCGCCACCGCCCAGCCGGGCACCGCGAGCCCGGAGGCGGCGGACAGCGCCAGCAGCCCGGTCGTGGTGGCCAGCGCCAGCAGGCCGAGGCCGGGCAGGTCGAACCGGCCCGCCGCCCCGGCCTCGCTCGCACCGCCCGTCCTCCCGCCGCCGGCACCGGATCCGGCCACCGCGGCCGGGGTCAGCGTGCGGGTCCTGGGCAGCAGGTAGCGTCCAGCGATCCAGGCGACGACGCCGACCGGGACGTTGACGCCGAAGACCCAGCGCCAGCCGAGGGTGGAGACCAGCGCGCCGCCGACGGTCGGGCCGAGCGCCAGGCCGAGTGCCTGGGCGGCGGCCTGCACCCCCAGCGCACCGCGCATCCGGGACCGGGGGGCGGACGTGGCGACCAGGGCGACGCTGTTGGCCTGCATCATGGCGGCGCCGACCGCCTGGGCCACCCGGAAGGCGATCAGGGCACCGAGGTCGGGCGCCAGTCCGCAGGCGGCGGAGGCGGCGGTGAACACCAGGAAGCCGTGCAGGTAGAACAATTTGCGACCGTGGGTGTCGGACAACCTGCCGACCGGTACCAGCAGCGCGATCAGGGTGAGCAGATAACCGAGCGAAACCCATTCGACAGCGGCGAGCGACGCGTGGAATCCGGCGCGCAGTCCGCCGTAGGTGAGGGTGACGACACTCGCGTCCAGCTGGCCCATGAATGCGCCGAAGCAGACGGTGCCGACCGCGAGCCGCCAGGCCCCCGGACGTTCCCGTATCCGCTCCGGGCGGGGTCGTTCCCGCACCAGAACCGCTGGTATGCGCCGCACCGCGCTCCTTCCGGCAGCTCGTCCTCCGGGTCATATTACATCGGGCACCGAACTATTCGGGCACCGATATGTACCCGGTCCGGCCGCCGGCCACACGGCCCAGGTGATCTCGGCGGCCATCTCGGCTTTCGTCACCAAATCCCCGTCGCGGCGGCCGGGTTGTAATCCACCCGTCTGGCGTGAAGACACTCACTGGTCGTAGGCTCCGGCCCGGCATGGGAACGATCTCCGCACCGCGAAACCCCCGTGAAACGTGGTGAAGATGCGCTAATGCCCCCGAAATCCCCCCACGAATACGAATCTGCGTCCACGAGGATCTGATGACACGAGACATTCCGGAGGCGGTGTTCTGCTGGTGCCTCCTGGCCGTCGCACTGGCCGTCGTGGTCCTGCTGATACGCGAACGACGGGCGGGCAACCGGCTGCGCGGCCGCCTCATGGCGATCGACGACGAGGTGCGCTCCCGGGAGGCCGAAGTGCACCACCTGGCCACGGTGCGGCTGCCCGCGCTGATGGACACCATCACGCACCGCAGGGCGACCGTGCCCGGGCTGCTGCACCAGCGGCTGGAGGGCAGCCCGTTCGCGGCCAGCCTGCGGACGGTCATCGACCTGTTCGGCCGCACCGCGCAGGAGGCCCAGGCGCGCGCCGACCAGTCGGCCAAGGCGGCGCTGAAGTCCTCGATGCGCGCGTTGCAGGGACTCGCCAACGAACAGCAGCTGGCCATCTCCGAGATGCAGGACCGGCATGACGACCCCGACGTGCTGCAGGACCTGCTGGAGATCGACCACACCAACTCGCAGTTCGGCCGCCGGGCGCAGGCCATCGCGGTGCTGTGCGGTTCCTGGCCCGGCCGGCAGCGCTCCGCGTCGCCCCTGGTGGACGTGGTGCGCGGGGCGACCTCGCGCATCCGCGACTACCGCCGGGTCGAGGTGCACTCCCAGGTGGACGTCTCGGTCACCAGCCGTGCCGTGGAGCCGGTCGTGCTGGCGGTCGCAGAACTGCTGGACAACGCCGCCCGCCACTCCCAGCCCAACACCACGGTGCAGGTCAACCTCCAGCCGGCGCACAACGGCACCGCGATCGTCATCGACGACGCGGGCGTGGGCCTGCTGGACCAGGAGATCCAGCGTGCCGAGCAACTGCTGGCCGGCCAGCAGTCGGTGGACATCCAGCGGCTGGGCGACCCGCCGCAGTTCGGCTTCGCGGTGATCGGCGTGCTCGCCGACCGCTACGGCTTCCGGGTCTCGGTCGACACCCGCTCCCCCTACGGCGGCGTGCGGGCGGTGGTCTTCCTGCCGAGCGCGCTGCTGACCCGTGCCCAGAACCAGGCGCCCGCGGCGGCCCCCGCCCCGGCGCCGGCCGCCGCGCGGACCGGGGAGCTGCCGCGCCGCTCGTCGGCCCGCGCCGCCGCCCGGCCCGCCGCACCGGAGCCGTCCGCTCCCGCACCGGAGCGGTCCGCTCCCGCGGCGCGGGCCGAACCCGAGCCCGAACCGGAGCTGTCCTCGATCGGCCTGCCCAAGCGCCGCCGCCGCCAGCCGCTGGCGCAACCGCCGCAGGAGCAGGAGCAGCACACCGCCGGAACCACCGACCCCACGAACCCGCACGGCCGTTCGGCGCAGGAGGCAGCCGCCGTGATCGGGGCGTTCGCCCGCGGCACCCGGTCCGGCCGATCCTCCTCGACGGACTCCTCGGACCATGAAGGGAACTCCCAGGCATGAACGCCATGAACGTGTCCGCCACGGCGAACGGCGGCCCGCTCAATGACCAGTTGGGCTGGATGCTCGACGACGCGTTGTCGGTGCCGGAGGCACGGCACGCGATCCTGCTGTCCGCCGACGGCATGCTGCGCGCGCACTCCCAGGGCATCAGCCGGGACGAGGCGGAGCGGCAGGCGGCGGCGCTGTCCGGCCTGCAGTCCATCAGCCGCAGCACGGCGGAGTTCTGCGACCGGCCGCAGACCGTGTGGCGGCAGACCCTGATCGAGTTCGTGGACGGGTTCGTCTTCCTCGTCGCCGCCGGCCCGGGCGCCTACCTGGCGGTGTCCGCCACCGCGGACGTGGACATGGAGGCGGTCACCTTCCGCATGCACAAACTGGTCGACCGGCTCGGCAAGGAGTTGACCAGCCCGCCGCGCCGGGACGCGGGCAGGCCTGCGTGACGGCGCCGCGGCCCGGGAGGCGCGGGCTGGTGCGGCCGTACGTGATCACCGAAGGCCGCGCGCACCCCACCCGCAACACCTTCGACCTGGTCACGCTCGTGATGGCCGCCCGGGACGATCCGGGCGGGCTGAGCCCCGAGAAGCGCAGGGTGATGGACCTGTGCCGCGGCGGCTCCCTGTCGGTCGCCGAGGTGGCCGCTCACCTGGAGATCCCGGTGAGCGTCACCAGGGTGCTGCTCGGTGACCTCGTCGACAGCGGCCACATCACCACCAGGTCCCCCATCCCGTCAGCCGAACTCCCCGACATCCAGATCCTGCAGGAGGTCCTCGATGGGCTCCGCGCCCGCCTGTGACGACGTGTATCTGCCCCAGACGGTGAAGACCGCGGTCAAACTGCTGGTCGTCGGGCACTTCGCCGTCGGCAAGACCACGTTCGTCGGCACCCTGTCGGAGATCCGCCCGCTGCGCACCGAGGAGACGATGACGCAGGCCGGGGCGCTCACCGACGACCTGGCCGGTGTCCCGGGCAAGACGACCACCACGGTCGCCCTGGACTTCGGCCGGCTCACCCTCAACGACCACCTGGTGCTCTACCTGTTCGGCGCGCCCGGGCAGCAGCGGTTCACCCAGCTGTGGCGGGACATGACACAGGGCGCGCTCGGCGCCCTCGTGCTGGCCGACACCCGGCGTCTGGAGCACTCCTACGACGTCATGGGCCTGCTGGAGGAGCACGGCCTGCCGTACGCGGTGGCGGTCAACCACTTCGACGGCGCGCCGCGGTTCACCGAGGCGGACCTGCGCGAGGCGCTGGACCTGCTGCCGGAGACCCCGCTGGTCACCTGTGACGCGCGTGACCAGCGGTCCTCCACGCAGGCGCTCATCGCCCTCGTCCAGTACCTGTACACCCGCAACTCCCAGGAGCACGCGTGACCCACCCGGCTGACCAGGAAGAGCCGGTCCCGCCGCCCGGCTGCCCCGCGCACGGCAAGGCTCCCGCCGCCCGGCTCTACGGCGAGGACTTCGCCAGGGATCCGGCCGCCACCTACGAACGGCTGCGCTCCCACGGCTCCTTCGCACCGGTCGAGCTGGCCCCCGGGGTGGAGGCGACGCTGGTCACGAGCTACGACGCCGCGCTCCAGGTGCTGCGCGGCACCGACACGTTCGGCAAGGACTCACGGCGCTGGAAGGCGCTCTCCGACGGCCGGGTGCCCGCCGACTCGCCGGTGGTGCCGATGATGATGTACCGGCCGAACGCGTTCTTCGCCGAGGGCACCGAGCACCGCCGGCTGCGCGCCTCGCTGGACGACGGCCTGGCCCGGATCGACCCCAACGAGCTGCGCGGCTACATCGAGCAGAGCGCCGACGTCATCATCGACCGGTTCGCCGCCAAGGGCGAGGCCGACCTGCTGCTGGACTACGCCAAGGAGCTGCCGCTGCGGGTGCTCACCCGGGTCTTCGGCTGCACCCCGGAGCTGGGCGACCGGCTCTACACCGGCATCCGCGGCATCTTCGACGGCGTGGACGCCGAACGGGCCAACACGATCGTCGGCGAGGCGATCGTGGAGCTGATCGCGCTGCGCCGCGAGAAGCCGGGCAACGACATGGCGACCTGGCTGATGGAGCACGAGTCGAACCTCACCGACCCCGAGCTGATCGACCAGCTCGTGGTGATGACCGGCGCGAGCACCGAGCCGCAGCAGAACCTGATCGCCAACGCGCTGCGCCTGCTGCTGTCCGACGACCGGTTCGCCGGCACCCTCAACGGCGGCAGTCTGCCGGTCGAGGACGCGCTCGACGAGGTGCTGTGGACCGACCCGCCGATCGCCAACTACGGCATCCACTTCGCGTTCCGCGACGTGGAGGTCGACGGCACCGTGCTGGAGGCCGGCTGCCCGATCGTGGTCAGCTTCGCGGCGGCCAGCACCGAACCGTCCATCGTCACCGACCAGCGGGCCGGCAACCGCGCCCACCTGGCGTGGAGCGCCGGTCCGCACGGCTGCCCGGCACAGCGCGAGGCCCGCATCATCGCCTCGGTCGCCATCGAGCGCCTGCTCGACCGGCTGCCCGATCTGGAACTCGCCGTCCCGGTCGAGGAACTCCAGTGGCGGCCGGGCCCGTTCCACCGAGCGCTCACCGCGCTGCCGGCGCGTTTCCCGCCGGTCGAGCCGGTGCGATCCGTACTGCCCCCCGAGACGTCCGAGACCTCCGGAGAGACCCGATGGAACGACAAGACGCGGCCGACAACCCCCTCGTCCCCCTCGCCCTCGATCCCGCCGGGCGGGACGTCGCCGGGGAGGCGGAGCGGATCACCGACCACGCCGCGGCGACGCCCGTGGAGCTTCCTGGCCAGGTGGTGGCGTGGTCGGTAGGCCGTTACGACCTGCTCAAGCGGCTGCTGACCGACCCGCGTGTCTCGAAGGACCCCCGGCAGCACTGGCCGGCGTTCGCGGCCGGTGAGATCCCGCAGGACTGGCCGCTGTTCAGCTGGGTGGCGGTCAACAACATGTTCACCGCCTACGGCCCGGACCACCGCAGGCTGCGCCGCCTGATCTCCCCTGCTTTCACCGCCCGGCGGGTCGCCGCGCTGCGCCCGCGCATCGAGCACATCGCCGCCGACCTGCTGGAGCGGATGGCCGGCCTGCCGGACGGCGAGGTGTGCGACCTGCGCGAGGGGTACGCGTACCCGATCCCGATCCAGGTGATCTGCGAGCTGTTCGGCGTGCCGGACCAGCAGCGCGAGGCGCTGCGCACGGCGGTGGACGGGGTGTTCGACACCAGCGCCGGCCCGGAGCAGGCGCTGGCGAACTACCACGCGATGTACGCGAGCCTGCGCGAACTGGTGGAGATCAAGCGGAGTTCCCCCGGCGACGACATGACCAGCACGCTCATCGCCACCCGGGACGAGGACGACGGCACCCGACTCGGCGAGGACGAACTGGTCGACACCCTGCTGCTGGTGATAGGCGCCGGCCACGAGACCACCGTGAACCTCATCGACAACGCCGTGCACGCCATGCTCACCCGTCCCGAGCAGTTGGAGATGGTGCGCTCCGGCCGGATCGGCTGGGACGACGTGATCGAGGAGTCGCTGCGGCACCGCGCACCGGTCGCGCACCTGCCGCTGCGCTACGCGGTCGAGGACATCGAACTCGAGGACGTCACCATCCCCCGGGGCGCGCCGATCCTCGCCAACTACCAGGGTTCCGGCACCGACCGCCGGCGGCACGGGGAGCGGGCCGCCGAGTTCGACGCGGCACGGGTGGACAAGGAGCACCTGGCGTTCGGCCACGGCGTGCACTTCTGCCTGGGGGCGCCGCTGGCCCGGATGGAGGCGGGCATCGCGCTGCCGGCGCTGTTCGACCGCTTCCCCCGGGCGAGGCTCGCGGTCCCCGCCGGGGAACTGGGCTCGTCCGGCTCGTTCATCTCCAACGGCCACAGCAGCCTGCCGGTCCTGCTGAACGGCTGACGGAGCACACGGGCGTGCGGGTCGCGCGGGCGCGGTGATGCGCGGGCGCGGGCGGTGTCCGGTCCGGACACCGCCCGCATCCGCAGGGGCGGCCCGCTCCCGGCCCGCGGCCGGGGGCGGCACCATGGAGGTATGTGCCGCAGCATCAAGACCCTCAGGCCGCCGGCCACCCCCGCGGTGACCGACGCGGACATCGACGCCGCCGCCTTGCAGTACGTCCGCAAGGTCTCCGGCTTCCGGGCCCCGGCCGCCCACAACCGGGAGGCGTTCGACCAGGCGGTCGCGGCCGTCGCCGGCGCCACCCGCGACCTGCTCGACGGCCTGGTCGTGCGCGGCTCCCCGGCCGGCTGAACCGGCCGGGGAGCCGGCCGGTGACCGCGCTGGCGGGTCCGGCGGACGTCGCTGCCCGCCTCCGGAGGCCGCTACGTCCGCCGGACCTGCTCCGCGACGCTTCCCGCACCGCGCCGGCCGTCCACCGGCCGGTGTGCCGGGCCTGCCCGCCGGCGCCCGCCTCGGACGGGAAGGACACCGCCCGCGTCAGGTCGCCGCTCCGCTGTGGTCGGCCCTTCTCGCCGACGGCTATCATGGCGGCGGCGCATCGGGACGCCGCCGGGTCCGCGGAAAGGGCTGAGCCCACCCGTTGGCTGGGTCACGTGTGCTGTCCTGCTGTCCCTCCTTTCGACCGGTGTCGCGGACCGACCGGCAGTGCGAAAGGAGGTCGCGACGGCCATGGCCGCGCTTCCCCAGGATCCCGATCTCCATCAGCTCCGCAACCAGGCCCGCGAGTTGCAGCGTGCGGTGCGCGCCGGCGACAAGGCCGCCCGGGCCCGGGTCGTCCGGTGGCAGCCGGATCCGGCACCGCCCGAGCGGTTCCGGCTGACCGCGGCGCAACTGGTGCTGGCCCGCGAGCACGGCTTCGCGAGTTGGGCGCGGCTGCGCCGGTACGTGCGGATCGTGACCGCCCGCAGTTGGACGCCCGGCCGGCCGGCGCCGGCCGACGAGCCGCTGCCGGACCGGTTCCTGCGACTGGCCTGCCTGACCTCGGGCGGCGACGAGTCGGCCGACCAGGTCGCCGCGGCGCGGCTGCTGGCGGAGCATCCCGGCCTGGCGGAGAGCGACCTATTCGTCGCCGCGGCCTGCGCGAACGTCGCCGGGGTGCGTCGGCACCTGGCCGCACGGCCGTCCGCCGCATCCGCGACCGGCGGACCGCACGGCTGGTCGCCGCTGCTGTACCAGGCCTACGCCCGGCACGATCCGGATCCGGACCAGTCCGCCGTGCTGGAGACGGCCCGCCTGCTCATCGAGGCCGGGGCCGATCCCAACGACGGCCGCTTCTGGCACGCGCTCCCGACCCCGTACACGGTGTTGACCGGGGTGCTCGGCCACGGCGAACGCCGCCGACCCTGGCACCCGCACGCCATCGCGTTCGCCCGGTTGCTGCTCGACGCCGGCGCGGACCCCAACGACGGCCAGACCCTCTACGACCGGATGTTCGGCACCCGCGACGACCACCTCGTGCTGCTCTTCGAGTACGGTCTCGGCCGCGACACGAACGGGCCCTGGCACCGACTCCTCGGCGACGGCCTGGAGTCCCCGGCCACGATGCTGCGCACCCTGCTGGCCTGGGCCATCGCCCACGACCAGCGCGAGCGGGTCGCCCTGCTGGCCGCGAACGGCGTCGACGTCCTCTCCCCCTTCACCGAGCCGCGCGGCCCGCGGCGCCACACCCCGGTCGAGTTCGCGCTGTTCAACGGTCACCGGGAACTGGCGGACCGGCTCCTGGCGCTGGGTGCAGCTCCGCCCCGGCTCAACCACGCCGACGCGTTCGTCTCGGCCGTGCTCGCCGGCGACGCCGACGCGGTCGAGCGCACCTCGCCGGATGTCGTCGCCGCGGTACGGCGCAAACGGCCCGGGCTGGTGGTCTGGGCCGCCGCCCACGGCGCGCCCGGCTCCGTCGGCCTGCTCGTCGCCGCCGGGTTCGACGTCAACGCCCGGGGCCGCGGCGACGTCCTCAGCAACCAACCCTGGCAGACCGCCCTGCACGCCGCGGCGGAGAAGGGCGACCTCGCCCTCGCCGAGCGCCTCCTCGAACTCGGCGCGGACCCCGGCGTCGAGGACCGGCGTTTCCACGCGACCCCGTTGGACTGGTCTCGGTACTTCCACCAGCCCGCCCTGTCCGACCTGCTCGAACCCCTCACCCGCGAGGCCTGACGGCCTGCCGTCCTCGCCGCCCGGTCGACGTGTCGGCCGGGCGGCCGGGCCGCGAGGTCGTCCACGCCGGGGGGGAATCGACGCGATGGCCGTGGTGCGGGCCAAGGACGTGCGACTGTCCGATCTCCCCTGTGAACCCGGGGCGGTTCAGTTGGACGTCACGAATACCTCTCGTCGAACAGCGATGTCCGCAAGAGCCGACAGGGGCGACCACGCCCCAGCACAGGCCGCGCTCGACCCGCGCCGCAAGCACTGACCTTCCTGCGCAACCGCACAAAAAGCCTGGTCAACGGGCCGGACTCATGTCCACCATCGGCACGACGCCCCCACCCGCTACGGCGGAGTGGGGGGCGTCGTCGCGGGTTACGAGGAGGTGGATTCCCCCATGGCGGTGCGCAGCCAGTCCAGCGGCCCCATCGCGAGCAGTTCATCCGCCAGGCGCTTGGCCGACTCGGTGGTGAGACGTCCGCGGCTGTTGTCGATCCACCGCTGCGCGGCCTCGTATCCCTGGGCTCGGTACTCGATGCCCTGCAGCAGACACTCCAGCTTGTCGGCGTCACGCGCGCAGATCGCTTCGGGCGTCTGCTTCGCCTCGTACTCGGCGACCGTGGCTCGGATGGCCGCGGCCAGTGCCTCGGGCATCGCGGCCGTCTGGTCGGCCGTAACGTCGTTGGCATCGGCGATCGGGCTGTACTTCTTCCCGAGGTGGTTGACGTCGCCGGTACGGGACTCCTGGGAGTCGTGCCAGACCGCCATGTGCGCCGCGCGTGCTGGGTCGGCGCCTTCCAGTGTGGCGATCACCGATGCGAGCAACGACGTGCGTCAAGAGTGCTCAGCAACGCTCTCGGGGTCCCGAATGCCGGCCATCCACCACCCGGTCCTGCGCGCGTTCTTGAGCGTGCCCGTCTCGAACAGGAAGTGCGCCACCTTCGTCAGGTCGTCACCCACTGCTGGCCTACCTCTCACGCCTCGGCGAGGCGCATCGCGTACCTGATCCCGTCGAGTTCCCGGCGCGCGGCGCCTGAGACCTCGCGGCTATCCAACATCACCTGCGTGCGCTCCTGCAGCAGCTCCGGCACCCCGCGCTGCAGCAGGTTCGGCCTTGCCGCGAGGAGGGCCCACAGCGTGTGAACGTAGAGGTCCGCGTACCCATGCTGCGGGACCAGGCGGTCCACCAGGTGGTCGAACAGCTTCGTCCCGGGCCACGGGGCGAGCGCACCACTGCCCATGAACTCGTCACTGATCTCGATGGTCGCAATCTCCCCAACCCAGTACGCCCAGTGGTTGAGGTTCGCCACCTCCGCGCGCTCATCACCCACGTGGCTGGCCACGAAGTGCGCGAGTCGGTCCCGGTCGCCGTGCCGGGTAGCCACTGAGGCGACCGACCGCGCGTTGAGCCAGCTCGACAGCCAGTTGTCGCCAGGCGATGCGCTTTGCTGATCATCGAGCCATGCCGCAGCATCCGACTGCGGGTCGTAGCCGGAGAGGTAGAGGGCTTGACGCCGCAGCAGGAACAGGTCCGGCGCCGTCGCGCGTTCAGCGGTCGACCTCATGCGGTCGAAGAACCGGCGCCGCGCGCCGGCCGAGAGTTCCGGGCCGGCGGCGACCGGGCCCCGCCGACCACGTGCCGGTACAGGTAATTCTCTGGCAAAAGCTGGGGTAGCTCCTCCCAGCGGCCATGCCAGCACCTCGACCAAGTCGCGCTGCATCACCCAGGCTCCGAACGGGTCTTCACGCTGTCGTGGGGCTGCGTCGTCGAGAGCAGCGGCCAGCAGCACGTCGGCTTCCATGGCGTGGTCGAGGACGGCAAGCAGGGTTGGAGACGCCCCGAGGTGCAGGAGCCGATGCCGGTAGACGAGCATCTGGCCCGCTGTGACGGAGGTGAGTGGCCGGCGTCCGGATTCCCAGCCTGCGACGGTGTCTACGGCCACGCCATCGGCCACCGTTCGCGTTCCTCTACGACCGCCGCACGGCGCCGACCACCGGTCTGCTGGTGCTGCGTCTGGCCGCTTGCCGGACTACGCCGAGGCGAACGGCTACGAGGTCGCCGGCGAGTGGTACGACGAGGGCGACAACGCACTGCTGCCCAATCGGCGCGAGCAGTTCGCCGCCCTGCTGGACGAGCTGAACCAGGCGCGCGTCCTTCGGGGGCGCGAGGTGCTGGTGCTCCTCTTCGACTGGCAGCGTCTCGGCCACCAGGCCGAAGACCGGCCTCGCTTCGCCCGGCGCGTCGTCGCCTACGGCGGCCGAGTGGAGACCATCGCCGGCGCCCGGACCGACCGTCCGCAGCGCGGTCAGCTCACCCAGTGCCCCACCGTGTAGGGGCTCGCTGAACGCCGTCCTCTGCGGTGAGAACCGCGGGTTCCGCCAGGCTCCCCCCGTGCTGGCGACGCACCCCGCAGAGGACGGCTGAAACTCCCGCCGGTACGACGGCCGGCGGGGGCCGGCCCCGGCCGCGCGCTTCTGGGGAGACGGTGCGCCGCCGGGACCAGCGCTCGACACCACTCTCGATAATGCGAGGAGTACCGATGGACACCACAGCGGGACGCCGGCGAAAGGCATTATCCATCCTCACCGCCGAACAGGTGGGCCGCCTCAAGCCGAAGCTGGCGGACGTGATCGAGTACCGGAAGTCGGGGTTGTCCCTGAACCACGTGATCGGTTGTCCGCTGGAGTGCGGCTACTGCATCCGGCACCTGTACGACAATTTCGAGATGAAGACGCCCCGCGCGCTGATGAGCGACGAGGACGCGGTCAACGCCCTTGTCGCACACGAGTACTTCAGGCCGCACGTCACGCCCGTCCAGGTGTTCAACAAGGCCACCGACCCCATGCTGCCCGTGGTCAAGCCGCACACGTTCAACACGCTGCGGCTCCTGGACGAGCGCGGCCTGACCAACCACGTCCTGATCATCACCCGGTGGCGCGTGGAACCGCAGGACTGCGACGTCCTCAACAGCTTCCACAACATCCGGGTGACCATCCTGGTCACCCACTCCAACATCCGCCACCCCGGGATCGAACCGGTCGACTCCGAGATCGCCGCACGCAGCCTGCGCACCCTGTACGCCGGCGCCCGCCGCTACCGCACGATCCTGTACTGGCGGCCGATCGTGCCCGGCCTCAACGACTCCGACGAGGACATCGACCGCGCGGTGCAACTCTCCCGGCACGCCCACGCCACAGTGTTCACCGGCCTGTTCTTCCGCGACGAGATCGCCGCGTACTACCAGGAGAACGGCCTGCCCGAGCCCTACAGCCAGACCGCCCGGCGCAAGATCATGCCCGAGCAGTTGGAGACCCGGATCCTCGCCGCCTTCCACCGCCCGGACGACCACGGCGCGCCGTGGGGGCCGCTGTTCCGCAAGACCTCCTGCGCCGTGGCCTACGCCCACGGACTGCCCGACTACAACGGCCACTTCGGTATCCGGGAGCTGTGCGACATCTGCCCGGTCGCCCAGCTCGGACGCTGCCGGGACGCCTGGCAGCCGCCCGAGGCGGCGGAAGCGGAGAAGGCGGCTCGCAACCTCGGCGCGGTCGGCCCGGTGGAGGTGACCGACCGGGCCATCATGGTGGGGGGCTTGGCCGAGCAGCCGCGGTATTTCCTGCAGCACGGGTACGGCTACCAGGTTCACGCTCGCGAGCACCCGCACCACCACCGCCGTCACGGCCGGGCGGAGATCGGCTGGCCGATGGGAGAGGATCAGACGACATGACCCCAGCAGCATGGCCCCGCCTCGTGGTCGCCGATGTCGAGGGCAACGGGGCGAACCCGCCGGACCTGGTAGAGGTGGCGATCGTGCCCGTCCGGAACCGAGCCGTGGACGGGTCGACGGCCCGCTCGTGGCTCATCCGACCGCCGGCGCCGATCCAGACCCGGGTGGTCCGCGTCCACGGCATCACGAACACGGCCGTGCAGTCCTGCCCGGCGTGGCCGGAGGTCGCCGACGACGTCTCCCATTGTCTGGACGGGGCGTGGATCGCGGCGCACTCGGCATCCGTGGAGTACAACGCGCTTTCCAGGCACCTGCCGGGCTGGCGGCCACTCGGGGTGCTGGACACCCTGCGGCTGGCCCGGGCCACCTACCCGGACGCGCCGCGCTACGGCCTGGACGCCCTGCTCGAGTACGCCCGCATCGACCTCACCGACATCCCCGGGAAGCGGCACCGCGCCGGCTACGACGCGCACGCCACTGCGCTGCTGCTGCTGGAGATGGCCCAGCACTACCCCACCTGGGACGACCTGGCCGCGGCCGCCGTCCCGCCTGGTTTCCCCGGCGAGAAGAAGACAGAGGAGGCTTTACTGTGGTGAGACAGCCCACGCGCATCGGCATCGTCGGCACCCACTCCACTGGAGTCGGCTCTGCAGTGGCTGCTGGAACTCGGGAACCACATCGCACCGATCCCCGGTACGGGTTCACTGCACCATCTGATGGAACTGGTCAACGTCGCCGGCCCGTACAAGCCGCTCCCAGCGAAGTAAGCGCCCGTCAGGGGAGCCCGGTTCGACGCCTCACGAGCGCCGAACGGGGCTTTCGCGTCGCCGGGGAGTTCTACAAGGACCGGCTGGCAGCCCACCGCGAGACGATCCCCCCGGAGCGCGTGAAATCCAAGCCGGGACCCTGGCCATCCATCGCGGGTAGCGAGGGCCCCGGCCTGTCCGGGTAGCTCGTCTGCTAACAGGGTGTCGAGTCGCGCCCACACAAGATCATTAGCATTTCGGCTGAGCCTTGGCTGAGCAGTTGATCTACGGCCACCCGGGTCAACCTGGCGCGTCGCTGACGGAGTGACTGCGCCGCAGGTCATACGGTGTCGGCTGGGACACCTGCGCGGTGGGGCGGGTGGGGCTCGAACCCACGACCGACGGATTATGAGTCCGCTGCTCTAACCGGCTGAGCTACCGCCCCGTACTGGCGTGTCGTGCACGTCGTCTGCCGCAGCATAGCCGCTCATACGATCTGTCGCCCGCACGGGTCAGCCCGTACGGAGGGAGGGACTCCACCTCACCGCCCGGCGGTTCCAGGGCGGGGGCCGGAAAAAGAGAAAGGACCCCTTCGGGGCCCTGTGTGCACGCCGGTCGTGCTCCCCCGACTGGACTCGAACCAGTAACCTGCCGGTTAACAGCCGGCTGCTCTGCCAATTGAGCTACAGGGGACCGAAGCTCCCCCGACTGGACTCGAACCAGTAACCTGCCGGTTAACAGCCGGCTGCTCTGCCAATTGAGCTACAGGGGAACGCTGCGGTTGCCTCGAACGCACCCACCCCCGGTCCCCCGGACGGCGCGTGCTCGCTGCGCCACATACATTAGCGCAAGGTGGGGGGTGCTCTGCCAACCCGTATCACCGGGGTTGTCGTCCGGCTACAACGGGTAGGCGCGAAGGACCACGACGCGGACACCACGCGGACACGACGGGAAGGGTGGAGCCATGCGCTACCGGCTGACGTTCATCACCGGAGCCGCGGTGGGCTATGTGCTGGGCGCACGGGCCGGACGCGAACGCTACGAGCAGCTGCGCAGGACCGCGATGGGGATCGCGCGGAACCCGGCGGTGCGCAACACCGTGGAGTCCGCCGGACAGAACGGCAGGGCCATGGCGGTGAAGGCGGCCGACTCGGTGACCACCAGGATGGGCGAACGGCTGCCGGACTCGGTCACCGCGAAGGTGCGGCACCTGCGGCACCGGGCGGCCGGCGGCGAGGACGAGTGGGGCAGCACCGCCACCTGAGCCCCGGCGTACGGCATGATCGTGGCCCATGGGGATCGTGGCCGGAATCGACAGCTCAGCCGAAGGCACCACGGTGGTGGTGTGCGACACCGACAGCGGTGCCGTGCTCAGGCAGGGGTACGCCCCGCACCCGGCGGACGGCGGCACCGCCGCCGGGGCCGGCGTGCCCGCGCCCAAGCGGACCGAGGCGGATCCGCAGACCTGGCTGCTCTCGCTCGGCGAGGCGGCCAAGGACGGCCTGCTGGAGGGGGTCCGCGCGATCGGCGTCGCCGCCCAGCAGCACGGCCTGATCGCACTGGACGCCGGCGGCGTGCTGGTGCGCCCGGCGATGCTGCGCAACGACCGGCGGGCCCAGATCAGCGCCGCCGACCTGACCGAGGAACTGGGCGGTCCGACCGGCTGGGCGGAGGCGGTGGGGGCGCTGCCGCAGTCCGCCTACCCGATCGCCAAGCTGCGCTGGCTGGCCCGGTCCGAGCCGGCCTCCGCGCACCGGGTCGCCGAGGTGCTGCAGCCGCACGACTGGCTGGTCTGGCAGTTGCTCGGCCGACCCGAGCGGCGGACCACCGACCGCGGCGACGCCTCCGGCAGCGGGTACTGGTCGGCGGCCACCGGCGGGTACCGGCCGGACCTGGTCGAGCTGGCGCTCGGCCACCAGGTGCGGCTGCCCGAGGTGCTCGGCCCGTCGGAGACGGCCGGGCGCACCCCGGAGGGGCTGCTGATCTCGGCCGGCACCGGCGGTGACATGGCCGCCGCGCTCGGCCTCGGCCTGGGCCCGGGGGACGCGGTGGTCACGCTCGGCGTCTCCGGCACGGTCTTCGCGGTGCACGAGGTGGCGCTCACCGACCCGACCGGCGCCATCACCTCGTTCGCCGACGCGACCGGCCGGCACCTGCCGATGGTGCGCATCCGCAACGCCGTCCGGGTGCTGCGCGGCACCGCCGAACTGCTGGACACCGACCTGGCGGGCCTGTCGGAGCTGGCGCTGCGCTCCACGCCGGGCTCGCACGGGCTGGTGATGCTGCCGTACCTGGACGGCGAGCAGGTGCCGGCGCTGCCGCACGCCGCCGGGACAGTGGCCGGGCTGCGCCGCGAGAGCATGCGCCGCGAGCACCTCGCTCGAGCGGCGTTCGAAGGCATGCTCTGCGGCCTGGCGGACGGGCTGGACGTGCTGCGCGGGCGCGGCGTGGAGGTGCGCCGGGTCTTCCTGCTCGGGCAGACCGGGGAGCTGCCGGCGGTCCGGGCGATCGCGCCCGCGCTGTTCGGCGTGCCGGTCGTGGTGCCGCCGCCGGCCGACTACGCGGCGCTGGGCGCGGCGCGGCAGGCGGCGTGGGCGCTCGCCGTGCGGGAGGGGTCCGCCTCGCCGCTGGAACCGCCGCACTGGCAGTCCGCGGTGGAGTCCGGGAGCCGGGTGCTGGAGCCGGGCGAGGAGGCGTCGGCCGGCGGCGCGGTGCGCCGGCAGTTCCAGGCGGTGCGCGAGCAGACCCACCCGGGGGCGCTGCCGGTCGGCTGAGCCGCCGCGGCCGGTCCGGGCGCCGCCGCCCGGTCACGGCGGCCGGGGGCGGTCAGTCCAGGTAGCCTCGCAACTGGCCGGCGTGGATGTGGTCACGCAGCCGGCCCAGCGCGCGGGACTCGATCTGCCGGATCCGCTCCCGGGTGACGCCGAAGGCCCGGCCGATCTCCTCCAGGGTGCGCGGCCGGCCGTCGTCGAGGCCGTAGCGCAGTCGGACGACCTGCCGTTCGCGTTCCGCGAGGGTGGCCAGCACCGCGCCGAGGTGCTCGCGCAGCAGCAGGAACGCGGCGGACTCGGCGGGGGAGGCCGCGTCGCCGTCCTCGATCAGGTCGGCGAGGGAGAGTTCCTCGTGCTCGCCGACCGGCGCGTGCAGGGAGACCGGCTCCTGGGACAGCCGCAGCACCTCGGTGACGCGTTCCACGGTCAGGTCGAGCCGGGCGGCCAGCTCGGCGGCGGGCGGGCGGCTGCCGCGTTCCTGGAGCAGTTGGCGCTCGGCCCGCACCACCCGGTTGATCAGTTCCGCCACGTGCGCCGGCACCCGTATCGTGCGGCTCTGGTCGGCCAGTGCCCGGGTCATCGCCTGCCGGATCCACCAGGTGGCGTAGGTGGAGAACTTGTAGCCGCGGGCGTAGTCGAACTTCTCCACCGCGCGGATCAGGCCGACGTTGCCCTCCTGGACCAGGTCGGGCAGGGTCAGGCCGCGTCCGGCGTAGCGTTTGCCGACCGAGACGACCAGCCGCAGGTTCGCCTCGATCAGCCGGCGTTTGGCGTTCCGGCCGCGCACCACCAGCCGGTCCAGGTCGTCGCTGAGCCGTGGGTCGAGGTCGCGCCGCCGGGCCAGCCGCTCCTCGGCGAACAGTCCGGCCTCCACCCGGCGGGCGAGGTCGACCTCCTCCTCGGCGGTGAGCAGCGCGAAGCGGCCGATCTCGCGCAGGTACTGGCGGAACAGGTCGAAGGACAGCCCGGCGGCCGGCTCCGGGGTGACGCGCCGGCGCCCCGCCGCCGTCGGGCCGGACCGACCGGGCACGGTACGGCCGAGCGGGGGGTCGAGTACCTGCGTCGTCACGTGAGTTCGCCTCCACGGTGCGCCGTCACGGTCCGGTGGGGTCGGCACAAGCCAGTGTGACGTACGGCACACCGCGACACGAGGGGCGTGCGCCCGGTTTCTTGCCGACCGCCCGAGCCCGGCGGGGCCGTACCCCGCCGGCCGGCCCCGCACGCCGATCGGCGCACGGGCCTCGGCTGCCGGCCCTCCGCGGCGCCGCGGGGTCACCTCGCGGCGGTGCGACCGCCGGGCCGCGCCGGGGTCACAACGCGGCGGCGCCCTGGTCGCGCAGCCGCTTGCCGTACTGCTGGAGCGCCCACAGCTCGCTCTGCACGGTGGCCGCCCGGGCCGGGTCGGGACGGGGGCCGAGCCGGGCGAACCCGGCGCGCAGTTCGGCCTCCCGGCGTTTGACCGCGAACAGCCGCACGTCCACCAGGACCTGTCCGGCGTAGACCTCCGGCGCCTTGTGCCGGACCGGTTCGACGGTCAGTTCGGTGACCAGGGCGCGCACCGAGTCGTCCGGCGCGAGGTCCCGGACCCGGGCCGGGAAGCCGCTGTCGGCGCCGGTCACCCCGCCGGCCTCGGCGATGGTCCGGCGGACCGCGGCGTAGGGCCCACCGGTGAACTCGTCCTCGCCGTACGCGTCGAAGGCCGGGGCGACGAGTGCCGGGTGCTGGAGGGCGAGCTTGAGCAGTTCGCGCTCCACCCGGTGGTGCGGGCCGCGCAGGTCCAGTCGGGGGCCGGTCACGGTCGGCGGCGCGGCACCGCGCGGCACGGCGGGCGGCGGCGGCACGGGCCGGCGCGGTTCGGACGGGCGGCCGTGCTCGCGGTACCGGGCGGCGAGCCGGCTGACCCGGCGCACCGCCACCTGGTTCTCCGTGACGTAGCCGAGCAGGCCGGAGAGCATGACGGCGTACTTGTGCCGGATCGCGGTGTCCTTGATGCGCGCGACGATCGGCGCGGCCTCCTCCAGCGCCGCGGCCTGGCCCTCCGGGGTGTCGGCCTCGTGCCGGTCGATCACCGAGCGGATGGCGAACTCGAAGAGCGGGGTGCTGCCCTCGACGAGCTGTCGCACCGCCTCGTCACCCTGCGCGAGCCGCAGCTCGCACGGGTCCATGCCGCCGGGGCTGACCGCGATCCGGGTGGCGGCGGCGAACTTCTGGTCGTCCTCGAAGGCGCGCAGCGCGGCGCGCTGCCCGGCCGCGTCGCCGTCGAAGGTGAAGATGACCTTGGTGCGGGAGCTGTCCATCAGCACCCGGCGCAGGATCTTGACGTGCTCGCCGCCGAAGGCGGTGCCGCAGGTGGCGATGGCGGTGGTGACGCCGGCCAGGTGGCAGGCCATGACGTCGGTGTAGCCCTCGACCACGACCGCCCGGCCGGTGCGGCCGATGTCCTTCTTGGCCAGGTCGATGCCGTAGAGCACCTGGGACTTCTTGTAGATCGGCGTCTCGGCGGTGTTGAGGTACTTGGGGCCGTTGTCGTCCTCGCGCAGTCTGCGCGCGCCAAAGCCGATGACCTCACCGGTGATGTCGCGGATCGGCCAGACCAGCCGGCCGCGGAACCGGTCGATGGGCCCGCGCCGGCCCTCGCCGGCCAGCCCGGCGGTGGTCAGCTCCCGGTCGGTGTAGCCCTTGCCGCGCAGGTGGCGCACCAGGTGGTCCCACCCGGCGGGCGCGTAGCCCACGCCGAAGTGCGCGGCGGCGGCCTGGTCGAAGCCGCGGGCGGCCAGGAAGGCGCGGCCGGCCTCCGCCTCGGGGCCGGCCAGCTGCTCGGCGTAGTAGGCGGCGGCGGCCCGGTGCGCCTCGATCAGCCGGGTGCGCTCGCCCTGCTGGCGGCCCGGGTTGTAGCCGCCGTCCTCGTAGCGCAGCGTGACACCGGCCTTGGCGGCCAGCCGCTCGACCGCCTCGGAGAACGACAGGTGGTCGAGCTTCATCACGAAGTCGAGGGTGTCGCCGCCCTCCTGGCAGCCGAAGCAGTAGAACAGCCCCTTGCCGGGGCTGACCTGGAAGGACGGCGACTTCTCGTCGTGGAAGGGGCACAGGCCCTTCAGGTTGCCGCCGCCGGCCGGGCGCAGTTGGAGGTATTCGGCGACCACGGCGTCGATCGGGACCGCGTCCCGCACCGCCTTGACGTCCTCGTCCCTGATCCGTCCGGCCACGCTGGGATTCTACGGCGCGGCCGGACGGCGGGGGCGCGCGGGAGCGCGGGGCCGGGCGGGCTCAGCCGGTGAACGACTCCAGCGGTACGCCCGGGTCGGCGAGCCGCTCCGGGTCGACCGGGCGGCCGGAGCGGATCATCGCCTGGAGGAGGTCGGTGACGTCCCACACGTTGACGTTCATGGCGGCCCGCACCTGGTGGCCGTCCGCCCCCTCGGCCAGCCAGAAGGCGATGAACTCGCGCTTGCCCACGTCGCCGCGCACCACGACCTGCTGGTACGAGCCGGGTGCCGCGTAGCCGGAGAACTCCATGCCCAGGTCGTACTGGTCGGTGAAGAAGTAGGGCACCTTGTCGAACGCCACGTCCTGGCCGAGCATGGCGCGGGCCGCGGCCGGGCCGCCGTCCAGCGCGTTCGCCCAGTGCTCGATCCGCAGCCGGGTCCCGAGCAGGGGGTTGGGCGCGCCGGCGCAGTCGCCGACCGCGTAGACGTCGGGGTCGCTGGTGCGCAGCCCGGCGTCCACCGCGATGCCGCCGCCCTCCTCGCGCGGGGCCAGCGCGAGGCCGGCGGACTCGGCGAGCGAGACGCGCGGCGCGGCGCCGATGGCGGCCAGCACGTCGTGGCAGGGGTGCTCGTCGCCGTCGTCGGTACGGGCGGCCAGCACCATGCCGTCCTGGCCGACGATCTCGGTGAGGCCGACGCCGAGGGCGAACCGCACGCCGTGCTCGCGGTGCAGGTCGGCGAAGACGCCGCCGAGTTCGGGGCCGAGCGCGGCGTGCAGCGGGGTGGGGGCCGGTTCGATGACGGTCACCTCCGCGCCGTGCGAGCGGGCGGCGGCGGCCACCTCCAGGCCGATCCAGCCGGCGCCGGCGATCACCAGGTGGCCGTTGTCGCGGCCCAGCGCGGACAGCACCGAGCGCAGCCGTTCCGAGTGCGCCAGGCGGCGCAGGTGGTGCACGCCGTTCAGGTCGGTGCCGGGCACGTCCAGCCGCCGCGGCTCGGCGCCGGTGGCCAGCAGGAGCTTGTCGTAGCCGAGCACGGTGCCGTCGGCGAGGGCGACCGTCTTCGCCGCCCGGTCCAGTGCGGTGGCCGGCTGGCCGAGGTGCAGTTCCACGTCGTGCTCGGCGTACCAGCCGGGCTCGTGGACGAACACCGAGTCCCGTTCGTCGTCGCCGAGCAGGTAGCCCTTGGACAACGGAGGCCGCTCGTAGGGGCGATCCCGCTCGTCCCCGATGAGGATCACCCGGCCGGTGAACCCCTCGGAGCGCAGCGTCTCGGCGGCCTTGGCACCGGCGAGTCCCGCTCCCACGATGACGAACGACTGGTGTGTGTTGACCACTGTGCGCCTCCTCGCGCGTTATCCCCCGGCGTACGTAACTCACGGAAGTTCTCACTTCGGAGCGTCCCGCACGACGGGCCCGGCGGGAAGGGCGCCGCACCGGGCAGACGGCGGAGGTTGCCGCGAAACGCGCTCCGGGACGGTTCGCGGTACGGCGGGCGCGCGGCTGCTCAGTCGCGGCGGGTCAGTCGGGCGTGCAGGGTGAGGGCGGCGGCGTCGGTCAGCGAGGCGATCTGGTCGACGACCACCCGGAGTCTGGTCCGGTCGTCCGGCGCGGCGTGCCACAGCGCGCGGAACTCCGGGGCCAGCCCCTCGGGCGCCCGGGCGGTCAGCGCGTCGGCGAGTTCGGCGATGACCACCCGCTGGCCGGCCCGGCGGCGCTCCTGGTCGGCGCGTTGCATCACGAACCGGTCGGCGACCGCCTTGAGCACCGCGCACTCCAGGGTGACGCCGGCGGGCACCACGAGCCGGGCCGCGTACCGGGTGAGCCGGCCGGGGCCGTAGGCGTCGCGGGTCGCGGTCTCGGCGGCCAGGCAGAAACGGCCGATCAGCTGGCTGGTGGCGTCCTTCAGCCGTGCCTGGGCGAGCGCGGAGCCGTCGTAGTGGTGCGGCCACCACTCCTGGGAGAGCAGCCGGTCGAGGGCCGCCGCCAGTTCCTCGGACGGCGCTCCCCGGGCGTAACGGTTCCGGGCGACCGCGTAGATCTCCCGGCGTTCCGGTTCCGCGCGCAGCACGGCCGGGTCGAGGTGGCCGGCGTGCAGGCCGTCCTCCAGGTCGTGGACCGAGTACGCGACGTCGTCCGCCCAGTCCATCACCTCCGCCTCGAAGCAGCGCCGGTCCTCCGGCGCGCCCGACCGCAGCCAGCTGAAGACCGGCTCGTCGTCCGGGTAGACGCCGTACTTGCGCGAGCCGGGGTCGGTGGGGTGGCCGCCGCGCGGCCAGGGGTACTTGGTGGCCGCGTCGAGCGCCGCGCGGGTGAGGTTGAGGCCGACGCTGGTCACCCCTCCGGAGGCGTCGGCGGTGAAGCGTTTCGGCTCCAGGCGGGTGAGCAGGCGCAGCGACTGGGCGTTGCCCTCGAAGCCGCCGCACTCCCCGGCGACCTCGGCCAGCACCTGCTCCCCGTTGTGCCCGAACGGCGGGTGGCCGAGATCGTGTGCCAGGCAGGCGGTCTCCACCAGGTCCGCGTCACAGCCCAGCGTGGCGCCCAACTCCCGTCCCACCTGGGCGCATTCGAGGGAGTGGGTGAGCCGGGTGCGCGGTGAGGTGTTGATCTCCGGCGACTCCGCGCCGGGGTCGACGACCTGGGTCTTGCCAGCCAGCCGGCGCAGCGCGGCCGAGTGCAGCACCCGGGCCCGGTCGCGCTGGAACGAGGTCCGGCCGGAGCGTTTGTCCGGCTCCGGCACCCACCGCTCGGTGGCGGCCTCGTCGTACGGCGCGTCGTACGTCGTGGCGTGCGCCCGCGCCACCGGTGTCTTCCCGTTCATACTGCGACGGTAATACCTGCCGGGCGCGGCGCGGCGGGCGGCCCGGGCGCGGCGGGCCCCGCGGCGGCGGCCCGCGGTCAGGGGGGCAGCGGCCCGGGACCCGGAGCGGCGGTGTGCCCGCACGGCGGCCGTACCCGGGCGAGTTGGCTGTTGAGCTGCGCGGTGATCCGGCGCATCAGCAGCTCGGCGCTGTCGAAGACGTCCTCGTGGTCGGAGAGCCTCTGGTCGTCGTCCATGCACGTAGTGTGGGGTGTGCGGATCGGCTGATACCGGTGCGAACGGGCCCGGACGGGTCCGCGGTCACCCGTCGGGCGTAACGCGGCGCCCCGCCGGCCGCGGTTCCCGTCCGGCCGGCGCGGGGCCGGTCGGACGCCCGGCACGGCCTGACCGGAGGTCCCCCGCCACGGCCACGGGACCCGCGGGGTCAGCGGCTGAGCAGCGCGAACACCACGACGGCCAGCCCCACGGGGGCGCCGACGATGAGCAGCGGGCCGATCCAGGGGCGGTGCCGCACGGCCGGCGCCGGGCCGAGCGGCGGCGCGATGGTGACGAGCAGTTCCTCCGGACCCTCGGTCACCATGCCCGCTCCTCGCTCCCCCGCGCCCCCGCGCATCCTACCCGCGCCGGGCCGGTTCCGACGGGGCCCCAACGCGCGGGGACCGGCGTCCGCCGCGGCCGTGCGGATTGATCCGGGAGGGTGAACGGAAGGAACTTCTCCCGCGAGCGGCAGTTGTGCAGGCTGCTCCGGCCCAGTGGGGCGCTCCAGGATCGGAAGGAAGACGCGTGATCAAGAAGGTTCTCGCCACCGCGGCGGTCGTCGTCTCGGCGGTGGGCGTCACCGCCGCCCCGGCCATGGCGATCGGCAACAACCACGGCCCGTCGTCCTCGAACGGCGACGGCGCGGAGCAGACGTACGGCAACACCACCACCGGCGGCTACATGAGCCCGCAGATCGGCCTGGTCCAGGGCTCGCTGAACAAGCCGTGCGTCGGCCTGCCGGCCAAGGCGGACGTCGGCTCGCTGATCGACCTGATCCCGATCAGCGCGCAGGACGTCCTGACCCAGCCGCAGAACCAGCAGTGCACCGAGAACTCCAGCCAGGTCAAGGGCGACGACCCGCTGTCGCACGTCCTCAGCGACATCCCGGTGCTCTCCGGCAACGGCGCCAACCGCTGAGCTCCCGCGGACCCAGACGTTCCGGCGGTGGCCCGCGGGCTCCGGAGACCGGCGGGCCGCACCGTCGCCCGGAACCCCGGAACCCCGGAACCCCGGAACCCCGGCGGTGAACCACGCGAGGGCCCGTCCGCCACACGGCGCGCGGGCCCTCACCGCGTCCGCTCGGCGGGAGGGCGCGGACCGCCGAGGTCGGCACGGCGGGGGCGCGGAGGGGTCCGTCCGGACCGCCTCTGACGGATCCCGCCCGGGCTGCGTCGTCCGCCCCGCCGGCGGACGAGGCCACTTCTCGGCCAGGACCTAGGCTCGTGCCGGCACCGGCACCGGCACCGGCACCGGCACCGGCACCGGTGGGACGTTCGGTGTTCCGGTGGACACGAGTGGTGGAGGTGGTGGGGGTGCTGTCGTCGGCACTGGGGTTGTGGGATCCCGCCGCAGGGCAAGGGCTGCGACAGTTGGCGGAGTTGGGGCTCGCGCTGGTGCTGTCCACGCTGATCGGCGTGGAGCGCGCCGTGCAGCAGAAGAGCGCGGGGCTGCGCACGCACACCCTGGTGGGCGTGGGCAGCGCGCTGTTCATGGAGGTCTCCCAGCACGGTTTCAACAACGTGCTGGCGCTGCAGAACATCTCGTTCGACCCGTCCCGGGTGGCGGCGCAGGTGGTCTCCGGCATCGGCTTCATCGGCGGCGGCATCATCTTCGTGCGGCGCGACGCGGTGCGCGGCCTGACCACGGCGGCCACCGTGTGGCTGACCTGTGCGATCGGCATGGCCTGCGGGGGCGGGCTGCCGCTGCTCGCGGCCGGTGCGACGGTCACCCACTTCCTGGTGGTGCGCGGCTACCCGCTGGTGACCCGCTTCGTCCCGTCGATCTCCACCGCCGCCCAGGCCCGGTTGCAGTTGGTCTACGAGATAGGCGGCGGTGTGCTGCCGCGGCTGCTGGAACGGTGCACCAGTGCCGGGTTCCGGGTGCTGGACGTGCGGGTGGACCGGGCGCCGTGGATCGAGCCGGAGGAGGGCGACACGCATCCGCCCGGCGTCTCGGACGTGGAGCTGACCATCCAGGGCACCGGGAACGTGCACCAACTGGTGGCGGAGCTGTCGGAGTTGGAGGGCGTGCGCAGCGTCTGGTCGCCGGTGGTGGACACCACGGACTGACCGCGCCCCGACCGGCCCGACCGGCGGGTCTCCCCGGCACGCCTCGGCGCCCCACCCGCGACGGACGGCCGCGCGGGAGCACCGCCACCGCAGGTCGGCGCCCGGTCGCGGAGGGCCGCCGCGGGGCCGTCCGCCGAACGATTCACGAATCCGTGATGTTCTCCACCCACGTTCTCGTGGTACTTCATGTCCATGTCCGAGACCACGCGGTCCGCCCGCACCACCGAGTCCCCCTCCGTCACCCGCCGCGGCCTGCTGTCCGCGGGCGGCGGTCTCGCCCTCGCCGGCGCGCTGGCCGCCTGCGGGTCCAACACCGGCCGGGGTGACGGCGGTTCCGGCGGGCGCCCGGTGCTGTCGCAGTGGTACCACCAGTACGGCGAGGCGGGCACCGAGCAGGCCGTCAAGCGGTACGCCGCCGCCTACCAGCCGGCCCGGGTCGAGGTGCAGTGGCGGCCCGGCAACTACGACCAGCAGACCGCCGCCGCGCTGCTGACCGCGCACGGCCCGGACGTCTTCGAGGTCAACGGCCCTTCGCTGGACCAGATCCAGGGCCACCAGGTGGTGGACCTGACCGACCGGATCGCGGCGGTGCGCTCCGACTTCAACCCGGCGGTGCTGGCACCGAAGACCTGGCAGGGCAAGGTCTACGCCATCCCGCAGGTGGTGGACATGCAGTTGCTCTACTACCGCAAGAGCATGCTGCGCGAGGCCGGGGTCAACCCGCCGCAGACGCTCGACGAACTGGTCGACGCCGCAGGCGCGTTGACGAACAAGAACGTCAAGGGGCTGTTCCTGGGCAACGACGGCGGCGCCGGGGTGCTGGGCGGCACCCCGCTGTTCGCGGCCGGCCTGGAACTGGTCACCGCGCACGGCACCGTCGGCTTCGACGACCCGGCCGCCGCGACGGCCCTCGGCGCGCTGCACAAGATGTACGCGGCCAAGTGGCTGCTGCTCGGCGCGCCCGCCGACTGGTCGGACCCGTCGGCGTTCATCCAGGGCCTGACCGCGATGCAGTGGTCGGGACTGTGGGCGATGCCGCAGGTCAAGAAGGCGCTGGGGGACGACTTCGGCGTGCTGCCGTTCCCCAGGTCGGGTTCCGCGGGACAGCCGGCGGTGCCAGTGGGCGCCTACGGCTGCGCGGTGAGCGCGCGCAGCGCGCACGTCGAGGCGGGCAAGGCGTTCGCGAAGTGGCTGTGGGTGGACCGCACCGACTACCAGGAGGATTTCGCGACCTCCTACGGCTTCCACATCCCCTCCCGCGTCTCGCTGGCCAAGCGGGCGGAGAAGCTGCGCTCGGGAGCCGCCGCCGACGCGGTGCGCTACGCCACCGAGCACGGCCACGCCAACCCGCTGCTGTGGACGCCGGCCTCCAACAACGCGCTGCTGGACGCGCTCAGCCGGATCATCAAGGACGGCGCGGACCCGGCCGCGCAGGTCAAGGCGGTGGTGAAGAAGGCGACCGCCGAGCTCAAGCGCGTGCAGAAGAAGAGCTGACCGGGTGCTCGCCAGGTTGCTCGGGCCGCAGAGGCGCTATCTGTGGTTCTGGATCTTCACCGGCCCGTTCGTCCTCGGACTGGTCGTCTTCAGCTACGTGCCGCTGCTGTGGAGCATCACGCTCAGCTTCTTCGACGCCCGGGACACGGTCACCCCCACGCACTTCGTGGGGCTGGCCAACTACACGTCGGTGCTGGGCGACTCGGCGTTCACCTCGTCACTGCTGACGTTCGCGCTCTTCTCGCTGTTCATCGTGCCGGCCACCTACGCGCTGTCGCTGGGGCTGGCGCTGCTGGTGCACCGGCTGCGCTGGGCGCGCGGCTTCTTCCGCTCGGTGTTCTTCCTGCCGACCGCGTGCAGCTACGTGGTGGCGTCGCTGATCTGGAAGATGTCGATCTTCAACGGGGTGCGCTTCGGGCTGGCCAACACCGTGCTGCGGTGGTTCGGCGCCGATCCGGTGGCATGGCTGTCGACCACCCACCCGCCGTGGTACTGGCTGGTGATCGTGAGCGTGCGGCTGTGGCTCCAGGCCGGCTTCTACATGGTGCTGCTGCTGGCCGGGCTGCAGCGGATCCCGCGCACGCTGTACGAGGCGGCGGCGGTGGACGGCGCCCGGCCGGGCTGGCAGACCTTCCGCCACATCACGTTCCCGCAGTTGCGGTCGACGTCGGTGGCGGTGGTGCTGCTGCTGGTGATCAACGCCTTCCAGGCGTTCGACGAGTTCTACAACCTGCTGTCCACCCCCAGCGGCTACCCGCCGTACGCCCGGCCGCCGCTGGTCTACCTGTACTACGTGGCACTCGGCCAGGGGCAGAACCTCGGCGTCGGCAGCGCCGGCGCGGTGGTGCTGGCGCTGGTCATCGCCATCGTGACGGTGGCCCAGGCGCGGTGGTTCGGCCTGGGCCGCAAGGAGGCCTGATGGAGTCCGCACTGCGCTCGCTGGCCCGCGCGCTGCGCCCGGTGGTGCTGATCGCGCTGGCGCTGTTGTTCCTGGTCCCGTTCTACCTGCTGGTGCGCAACGGGCTGTCCAGCGAGGCGGACATCACCTCGCCGGGCTGGACGTTCTTCCCGCACACCCTGCACTGGGGCAACGTGCGGGAGCTGTTCGACGACCCCTCGGTGCCGATGGTGCACGCGCTGTGGAACTCGGCCCGGATCGCGGTGCTCACCACGCTGGGCACGCTGCTGCTGGCCTCGATGGCCGGCTACGGGCTGGCCCGCATCCCCTACCCGTACGCCGACCACGTCTTCTACGCGATCCTCGGCACGCTGATGATCCCGTCCGCGGTCACCTTCGTGCCGAGCTTCGTGCTGGTCTCCACGCTCGGCTGGATCTCCACGCTGCGCGGCCTGATCATCCCGACGCTGTTCAGCGCGTTCGCCGCGTTCCTGTTCCGGCAGTACTTCCTGGGGTTCCCGCAGGAGCTGGAGGACGCGGCCCGGGTGGACGGGCTGGGGTACTGGCGCACCTACTGGCGGATCGTGGTGCCCAACTCGCGGGCGGTGTTCGCGGCGGTCGGCGCGATCGTGTTCATCGGCTCGTGGAACTCCTTCCTGTGGCCGCTGGTGATCGGCCAGGACGAGTCCTCGTGGACGGTGCAGGTGGCGCTGTCGACGTTCACCACGGCGCAGTCGGTGAACCTGCACGAGCTGTTCGTGGCCTCGGCGGTCTCGATCCTGCCGCTGGTGCTGGTCTTCGTCGCACTGCAGCGGCACCTGGTCGCCGGCGTGGAGCGCACGGGCATCGACGACTGATCCGAGGCCGCCTATGCTGTGCCGTTCCGCCACCCGTCCCGGTCAACCGGGTCGGGCCGGAACGGCAGCGGCGGAGTGACGGCGGGCCGACGACGCGAGGAGCTGACTGCCGCGATGGGCTGGAGCGAGACCGACATCCCCGACCAGAGCGGCCGTGTCGCCGTGGTCACCGGCGCCAACAGCGGCATAGGCTACTGCGCGGCCCGCGAACTGGCCCGGCGCGGCGGGTACGTGCTGCTGGCCTGCCGCAGCGAGCGGCGCGGCCAGGACGCGGCGGACCGGCTGCGCGCCGAGGTGCCCGGCGCCCGCGTCGGCTACCGGCACCTCGACCTGGCGGACCTGGCGTCGGTGCGCGGCTTCGCCGCCGGGTTCGAGGAGGACCGGCTCGACCTGCTGGTCAACAACGCGGGCGTGATGGCACTGCCGTACGCCAGGACCGCGGACGGCTTCGAGACCCAGTTCGGCATCAACCACCTGGGGCACTTCGCGCTGACCGGGCTGCTGCTGCCGGTGCTGCTGCGCACCCCTGACGCCCGGGTGGTGACCGTCTCCAGCGCGCTGCACGCGATCGCCAACATCGACCCGGGCGACCTCAACAGCGAGCACGGGTACCGGCGCTGGACCGCCTACGGCCGGTCGAAGACCGCCAACCTGCTCTTCGTGCACGAACTCGCCCGCCGGCTGACCGCGCGCGCCGCCCGGGTGACGGCCGCGGCGGCCCACCCGGGCTACGCGGACACCAACCTGGCCACCGCGGGCGTGGAGTTGGAGGGACGGCGGACCGCCGCGCGCGCCATCCGGTTCGGCAACCGGATCCTCGCCCAGTCCGCCGAACGCGGCGCGCTGCCCACGCTGTACGCGGCCACCGCGCCCGGCGTGCGCCAGGACGACTTCATCGGGCCGCGGTTGCAGGGCTGGCGCGGTACGCCGACCCGTTCCTGGCGCGCACCGTGGACGCTCGACGACACCGCGGCGGAGCGGCTGTGGTCCGCCTCCGAGCAGCTGACCGGGGTCCGCTACCCGGGCCTGGAGGGGTTGGCCGCAGCCTGACCCGGCGGGCTGCCGCGCGCCACCGACGCCCGCCGCCCACGCGGTGCGCGGCATCGTGCGGCGGGTGGAGCCGGCGCGGGGCGTGGTGCCGCGTGGCGCACCGGACCGGGCGGCCGCCCGCGCGGCGCCCGCCGCCCGGCTATCCGGCCCGCCGCCCGGCCGCGGCGGCCCGGCCGGCCTCCAGCCGGGCGACCGGGATGCGGAACGGCGAGCAGGAGACGTAGTCCAGGCCCACCTCGTGGAAGAAGTGCACCGATTCCGGGTCCCCGCCGTGCTCACCGCAGACGCCCAGTCTCAGGTCGGCCCGGGTGGCCCGGCCGTCCCGGACCGCCCGTGCGACCAGCGAGCCGACCCCGTCGCGGTCGATGGTCTCGAACGGGCTGACGCCGAAGATGCCCTTCTCCAGGTAGGCGGTGAAGAAGCTGGCCTCCACGTCGTCCCGGGAGAAGCCCCAGACGGTCTGCGTGAGGTCGTTGGTGCCGAACGAGAAGAACTCGGCCGCCTCCGCGATCTGCCCGGCGGTCAGCGCCGCCCGGGGCAGTTCGATCATCGTGCCGAGCGCCAGCCGCAGGTCGGCCCCGGCGGTCCGCTCCACCTCGGCGATCACCGACTCGGCCTCGTCCCGGACCAGTTCCAGCTCCTGGACGGTGCCGACCAGCGGGATCATGATCTCGGCGCGCGGGTCGCCGCCGGCCGCCCGGCGTTCGGCCGCCGCCTCGGCGATGGCCCGCACCTGCATGGTGAACAGCCCCGGGACCACCAGGCCCAGCCGCACGCCGCGCAGGCCCAGCATCGGGTTCTGCTCGTGCAGCCGGTGCACGGCCTGGAGCAGCCGCAGGTCGTTCTCGTGCGGCTCCTCGCGGGACTCGGCCAGCGCGACGCGCACCGACAGGTCGGTGATGTCGGGCAGGAACTCGTGCAGCGGCGGGTCCAGCAGCCGCACGGTGACCGGCAGCCCGTCCATCGCGTCGAGCAGGTCGACGAAGTCGGCGCGCTGCAGCGGCAGCAGGCCGGCCAGCGCCCGGCCGCGCTCCTCGTCGGTGTCGGCGAGGATCAGCCGTTCCACCAGCTCCCGCCGTTCGCCGAGGAACATGTGCTCGGTGCGGCACAGCCCGATGCCCTGCGCGCCGAACCGGCGGGCGCGGGCGGCGTCCTCGGCGTTGTCGGCGTTGGCCCGTACCCGCAGCCGACGCACCCGGTCGGCGTAGGCCATCATCCGGTGCACCGAGCGGACCAGTTCGTCGGCGTCGTCGGCCCCGGCGTGCATCCGGCCCTCGAAGTACTCCACGACCGGGGAGGGCACGACGGGCACCGAGCCGCGGTAGACCTTGCCGGTCGAGCCGTCGATGGAGAGCACCTCGCCCTCCTCGACGGTGACCCCGGAGGCGGTGGTCAGCCGCCGCCGTTTGGTGTCGACCTCCAGTTCCTCGGCGCCGCACACGCAGGTCTTGCCCATGCCGCGGGCGACCACCGCGGCGTGCGAGGTCTTGCCGCCGCGGCTGGTGAGGATGCCCTCGGCGGCGATCATGCCGTCGAGGTCGTCGGGGTTGGTCTCGCGGCGGATCAGGATGACCCGTTCGCCGGAACGCGACCACTTGACGGCGGTGTAGGAGTCGAAGACCGCCTTGCCGACCGCGGCGCCCGGCGACGCGGCGATGCCCCGGCCGAGCAGGTCGGTGCCCGCCCGGTCCTCGAAGCGCGGGAACATCAGCTGGGCGAGTTGGGCGCCGTTGACCCGGCGCAGTGCCTCCGCCTCGTCGATCAGACCCTGGTCGACGAGTTGGGTGGCGATCCGGAACGCGGCGCCGGCGGTGCGCTTGCCGACCCGGGTCTGCAGCATCCACAGGGTGCCGCGTTCGATGGTGAACTCGATGTCGCACAGGTCCTTGTAGTGGTTCTCCAGCGTCTCCATGATCCGCGTCAGCGCCTCGTAGGAGGGCCGGTCGATCTTCTCCAGGTCCGCGAGCGGCACGGTGTTGCGGATGCCGGCCACCACGTCCTCGCCCTGCGCGTTCGGCAGGTAGTCGCCGTAGACGCCCTGCTGGCCGCTGGCCGGGTCGCGGGTGAAGGCGACCCCGGTGCCGGAGTCCGGGCCGAGGTTGCCGAACACCATCGAGCAGACGTTGACGGCGGTGCCCAGGTCGCCGGGGATGCGCTCCTGGCGCCGGTAGAGCCGGGCGCGTTCGGTGTTCCAGGACGTCGAAGACGGCCCGCACGGCCAGGTCCATCTGCTCGCGCGGGTCCTGCGGGAACGTCCCGGCCGGCCTCGCTCGGCGACGATCTCCTTGAAGCGGCCGACCAGGTCGCGCAGCCGGACGGCGTCCAGTTCCACGTCGGTGGCGGCGCCGGCGGCCTGCCTGGTCTCGTCCAGCGCCTCCTCGAACAGCTCGCCGTCCACGCCCAGCACGGTCTTGCCGAACATCTGGATCAGCCGCCGGTAGGAGTCCCAGGCGAACCGCTCGTCGCCGGACTGCGCGGCGAGGCCGGCCACCGAGGCGTCGGACAGTCCGATGTTGAGGACGGTGTCCATCATGCCGGGCATCGAGAACCTCGCGCCGGAGCGCACCGAGACCAGCAGCGGGTCGTCGGGCGGAGCCGAGCCGCTTGCCCATCCGCCGCTCCAGCGCGTCGAGGTGCGCACTCACCTCGTCGTGCAGCGGCACGGGCTCCTCGCCGGTCGCCAGGAACACCCGGCAGGCCTCGGTGGTGATGGTGAAGCCCGGCGGGACCGGCAGTCCGAGGTTGGTCATCTCGGCGAGGTTGGCGCCCTTGCCGCCCAGCAGGTCCTTCAGGTCCTTGTTGCCCTCGGTGAAGTCGTAGACGAACTTCGGGGGTGATCTTCTTGTCCGACACGGGATCGGTCTCCTCGCGCGCGGTGCTGCCCTGACGGCCGGGAGCGTACCCATCTCCAAGGCGTGGCAGTACATCGACGGGCACGTCACGCGGCCATGGCCACCCGTCCGCCACCAGATCGAAAGTGTTTCCGGGTCTTCTGCCTGCGATCCTCGAACGCGACCGGACCACCGCGCGGCGTTCGACTGTTCAACGCATGAGCGCCCATCAGAGCAGTTGAGCACCCGGCTCGGTGACTCAATGCTACGACGCCTCCATCCGCCGAACCAATCGGCGCGACATCCGGTGCCGTGGCGTGGAGAAGTGACGGCGGCGGGTCCGGCACCCCGATCCCGCTCGGATGAGCACGATCGCCGCCAAACGTGTCCGTCATCACTCGTCCAGGCGAACCGGCGTCTCGGCCATCGGACACCCGCGCGTTTGCGTGGACCGTCCGGCGCGTGACGCACCGCGGGGGCGTGGACCGCAGGCGGGGGGCGCCGGCGCGCGGCCCGGGGCCCGCGGCGCGGAGCGCGCCCGCCCGACGGAGCGGCGGTGCGGTCGGGCGCCGGTCAGCCGCCGGAGGTGTCCAGTTCGGCGTCGGCGCCCACCGCGACGCCGCGGTCGTACGGGTCGGCCAGCCAGCCGTCCGGCAGCACGACGCGCTTGGCGCCGGCCGTCCGCCCGCGCGGGCCCTCCGCGTCCCGGGGCCAGGGCTGGTCCAGGTCCAGCTCGGCCAGGTGCTCGTCCAGCTCGGCCAGCGAGGAGGCCGTCGCCAGCCGCTGCCGGACCCGCGAGCCCACGGCGAAGCCCTTGGTGTACCAGGCCACGTGCTTGCGGAAGTCGATCACGCCCCGGGCCTCGTCACCCAGCCACGCGCCGAGCAGCGCCGCGTGCCGGCGCATCACGCCGGCCACCTCGCGCAGCGTGGGCCCGGTCCGGCCCGCCGGGCGGGCCCCGGTGTCCGGGCGCCGGCCGGGTCCGCGCCACCGAGCAGCGCGACCAGGTCGCCGAAGAGCCACGGCCGGCCCAGGCAGCCGCGTCCCACCACCACGCCGTCGCAACCGGTCTGGCGCATCATCCGCGCCGCGTCGCCGCGCGGACCAGATGTCGCCGTTGCCCAGCACCGGGATCTCCGGGACCGCGTCCCGCAGCCGGGCGATCGCCTCCCAGTCGGCGGTGCCGCCGTAGTGCTGGGCGGCGGTGCGGCCGTGCAGCGCGACCGCGGTGACGCCCTCCTCGACCGCGATCCGCCCGGCGTCCAGGTAGGTCAGGTGGTCGTCGTCGATGCCCTTGCGCATCTTGACGGTGACCGGAAGCGACCCGGCGTTGCCGACCGCCTCGCGCAGGATGGAGCGCAGCAGGTGCCGCTTGAACGGCAGCGCGGAGCCGCCACCCCTGCGGGTCACCTTCGGCACCGGACAGCCGAAGTTGAGGTCGATGTGGTCGGCCAGGTCCTCCTCGACGATCATCCGGACCGCCTTGCCGACCGTCACCGGGTCGACGCCGTAGAGCTGGAGGGAGCGCGGACGCTCGCCCGGCGTCGAAGTGGATGAGCTGCATGGTCTTCTCGTTGCGCTCGACCAGCGCCCGGGTGGTGATCATCTCGCAGACGAACAGCCCCCGGCCGCCGGAGAACTCACGGCACAGCGTGCGGAACGGCGCGTTGGTGATCCCGGCCATCGGCGCCAGCACGACGGGCGGGGTCACGGTGTACGGACCGATCTGCAGCACGGCGGCGTCTCTCCCAGGGGTGGAACGGTGGCGGCGCCCCTCGCGGGGCCTCCCGGGCCGGGTGCGCCGCGGATGGTGCCGCACCGGGCCGGCCCCCATTCTCCCCCACCTCACGACGGCCGGACGCCGCGCGCACCCGCGGCCGGGCCCGCTCCGCGCACCCGCACCTCACGACGGCCGGGCGCCGCGTCGCCTCACACCGCCACCGCCGGGCGACGCGCCCGCTCCCGCGGCTGCTCCGGCGACCGCTCCGGAGCGGTCGCGAGGTCGAGCAGGCGTTCCAGGCGGACCCGGGTCTGCTCGTCCCTCGGGGTGTAGACCACCATGCGGCTGCCGCCCCGCCGGCTCAGCCACATGCTCGTGTGCTGGACGTTGAGCAGTCCGACGCGGGCGTTCAGGAACCGCTTCGCGGTGTCCGACGGCTGCACCACCTCGTGCTCCCGCCACAGCGCCCGGAACTCCGGCGACGCCTGCTGGAGCCGGTTGACCAGCAGCTTCCAGACCGGCTCCGCCACGTGCTCGGCCCGCAGCGCGCGCAGTTGGGCGGTGCAGCGCCGGGTCACCTCGTCGCGGTCGACGACCCCGGCACGCCAGGCGGGGTGGGTGAACAGCAGCCACATCAGGTTGCGGTCCTCGCGCGGCACCGCGTCGAGGTCGCCGAACAGCCGGGCGTACGTGCGGTTGTAGGCGAGCAGGTCGTACCGCTCGTTCATCACGCAGGCGGGCAGCGGTTCCAGTTGCGCCATGGTGGCCAGCACGGACGGCGTGACGTACGGGCACTCCCGGCCGGGGTGCGGATCCGCCGCCCCGGCCAGCACGAACAGGTGGGCGCGCTCCGGCGGGTCGAGCATCAGCGCGCGGGCCACCGAGTCCAGAACCTGTGCCGAGACCTTGATGTCCCGCGCCTGCTCCAGCCACGTGTACCAGGTCACGCCCACCGAGGACAGTTGCGCGACCTCCTCGCGGCGCAGCCCCGGGGTGCGCCGGCGCGGACCGCCGGGCAGGCCGACCTGCTCGGGCGTGACCCGCTCCCGGCGGCTGCGCAGGAAGTCCGCCAGCTCCCGCCGCCGCACCTCGGAACCCGAACGGTCCGGCCGGCCGGCGGCGGTCGTGGCGGTGCGCGGGTCGATGGCCATGGCACCAGGGTGCCGCACGGTTCATCCGGTTGCCAGGTTCGCCCAATACCTGGATAAGCACACTCTGGTACCCCCCTGCGCCGTCCCGCATCCTGATCATCGTGAAATCCGTGAAGCCCCTCACCGTAGAGTCCCCGGCCCCGGACCCCCTGGCGCCACCGGCGCGGCGGCGGCTGCGCCCGGCGGACCCCGCTCCCGCCGGACCCGCCACGCCCGACGAAGCCGCCGCGCCCCCGGTGCTCAGCGCGCTCGGCCTGCTGACCCTGCTGCTCGGCGCGGCGCTGCCGATGATCGACTTCTTCATCGTCAACGTCGCGCTGCCCACCATCGACCGCGACCTGAAGGCCGGTCCGGCCCTGCTGGAGATGGTCGCGGCCGGCTACGGCGTGGCGTACGCCGTGCTGCTGGTGCTGGGCGGGCGGCTCGGCGACCTGGTGGGCCGGCGCCGGATGTTCCTGGCCGGCACCGCGCTGTTCGCGCTGACCTCGCTGGCGTGCGGCCTGGCGCCGGACGCCTGGGCGCTGGTCGCCGCCCGGGTCGCGCAGGGCGCCGCGTCGGCGATGATGCTGCCGCAGGTGCTCGCCACCATCCAGGCCACCACCGCCGGCACCCGGCGCGGTCGGGCGCTCGGGCTGTACGGCGCGACCGGCGGCATCGCGGCGGTGCTGGGCCAGGTGGTCGGCGGCTGGCTGGTCGCGGCCGACCTGGCGGGCAGCGGCTGGCGGGCGATCTTCCTGGTCAACGTGCCGGTGGCGGCGGCCGCGATCGTGCTGAGCCTGCGCTCGGTACCCGAGACCCGCTCGCCGGCACCGGCCCGGGTGGACCCGGCCGGCACGCTGCTGCTGGCCGCGACCCTGCTGGCGCTGCTGGTTCCGCTGATGGAGGGTCACGCGGTGGGCTGGCCGCTGTGGACCTGGCTGCTGCTGGCCGCCGCCCCGCCGCTGGCCGCCGCGTTCTGGTGGGCGGAGCGCTCCGGCGAGCGGGCCGGCCGCGACCCGCTGCTGCCGCCGTCCCTGCTGGCCAACCACGCCATGCGCAGCGGCCTGGCGGTGGCGCTGCCGTTCTTCGCCGGGTTCGGCGGGTTCATGTTCGTGATGGCGGTCGCGTTGCAGCAGGGCCTCGGGCTCGGCCCGGTGCGGGCCGGCACCGCGCTCGCACCGATGGCGGTGTCGTACTTCGTCGCCTCGCTGGTGGCGCCGCGGCTGGTGACCCGGTACGGGCGACGGGTGGTGACCGTGGGGCTGTGGGTGCAGGGCACCGGGGTGCTGGCGGTGGCCGGCACGGTGGCCGCCGGCTGGCCGCACCTGGGGCCGCTGTCGCTCGCGCCGGCCATGGTGGTGCAGGGCTTCGGCCAGGGGATGGCGCTCAGCACGCTGTTCCGCATCGTGCTGTCGGAGGTTCCGCCGGAACGCGCCGGGGTCGGCGGCGGCGCGCTGGTCACCACCCAGCAGTCCTCGCTGGCACTGGGCGTCGCCACCCTGGGCACGCTGTTCCTGTCGGCCTCCGGCGTCGCCGGGCCGCGGGACGCGCTGCTGGTCACGCTGCTGGCCCAGGCCGTCGCCGTCGTCGCGTCGGTGGTGCTGAGCGGCCGGCTGCCGCGCGCGGTGCGCTGACCTGCGGGATCCGGGGGCGCCGGAGTAGTTGTATCGTGTAATGGTTATACGAACACAACTAATGGGTGCGTCGTGCGGCCACCCGCCCCGCATCCCCCCGGTCACTCCCTGACCGCGCGTTCCCGACGCCGGAGTTCGTTCCCGTGCCCGACCTGAGCCGCAGGCGACGCCTGCTCGTCCTGGCGATCTGCTGCATGAGCCTGCTGATCGTCAGCCTCGACAACACCGTCCTCAACGTGGCGCTGCCCTCCATGCAGCGCGACCTGCACACCAGCGTCTCCGGCCTGCAGTGGACCATCGACGCCTACACCCTGGTGCTCGCCAGCCTGCTGATGCTCTCCGGGTCCACCGCCGACCGGATCGGCCGGCGCCGCACCTTCCAGGTGGGGCTGACGCTCTTCACCGGCGCCTCGCTGCTGTGCGGGCTGGCGCCCGGCCTGGAGTGGCTGATCGCCTTCCGGATGCTCCAGGCGGTCGGCGGCTCCATGCTCAATCCGGTGGCGATGTCGATCATCACCAACACCTTCACCGACCCCCGCGAGCGGGCCCGCGCGATCGGCGTGTGGGGCGGCGTGGTCGGCATCAGCATGGCCGCCGGCCCGATCATCGGCGGCACGCTGGTGGAGTCCACCGGCTGGCGGGCCATCTTCTGGGTCAACGTCCCCATCGGCATGGCCGCCCTGCTGCTCACCAGGATCCACGTGCCGGAGTCCAGGGCGCCCCGGGCCCGCCGCCCGGACCCGGTCGGTCAGGCGCTCATGATCGTGCTGCTCGCGTCGGTGACGTACGCGATCATCGAGGTCCCCGGGCGCGGCTGGGGATCGCCGGTGATCATCACCTGCGTGCCGCTCGCGGTCTGCGCGCTGCTCGGACTGCTGTGGTACGAGCCGCGCCGTGAGGAGCCCCTGATCGACCTGCGGTTCTTCCGCAGCGCGCCGTTCTCCGGCGCGACCGTGGTGGCGGTCTGCGGATTCGCCGCCCTGGGCGGCTTCCTGTTCCTCAACACCCTCTACCTGCAGGACGTCCGGCACCACGACGCCCTGCACGCCGGGCTGTTCATGCTGCCGATGGCCACCATGGCGCTGGTCTTCGCACCGCTGTCCGGCCGGATCGTGGGCAACCGCGGACCGCGGCTGCCGCTGGTGCTGGCCGGGGTGGCGTTGTGCGGCAGCGGGATCCTCCAGGCGCTGAAGTACTCCGCCGACACCCCCGACTACCTGCTGTTCGCCGGCTACGCGGTCTTCGGCATGGGATTCGGCCTGGTCAACGCGCCGATCACCAACACCGCGGTGTCCGGCATGCCGCGCGCGCAGGCCGGGGTGGCCGCCGCGGTGGCCTCCACCAGCCGGCAGATCGGCACCTCGCTGGGCGTCGCGGTGATCGGCTCGGTGATGGCCTCCGGGATGAGCGGCGGCGGGTTCGGCCGGGGCTTCACCGACGCCGGCCGCACGGCCTGGTGGATCATCGCCTGCTGCGGCGCCGCCGTGTTGGTGGTCGGCGCGCTCACCTCGGGGCGCTGGGCGCGCGCCACCGCCGCGCGCGCCGCGGACCGGCTGCGCACCGACGAGATCCGGATGCCGGTGAAGGTGTGACCGGCCACCGCGAGACGGCGCCCGACGGACCGCGTGCCGGCGGCCCCGGCCCCCGCGCGCGGCGCGCCGAACGCGCCTGGCGCGGCCTGCGGACCCTGGTGCTGGAGCGCCACGACCGGCGCCAGGAGGTCGCCGGGACGCTGGGCATGGGTTTCAACCGGGTCAAGGCGCTGCGCCGGATCGCCGCCGGACCGCTCACCCTGCGGGAGTTGGCGGAGTTCCTGGTCGTCGACGCGCCCTACGCCACGGTGATCGTGGACGACCTGGCCCGGCGCGCCCTGGTGGAGCGCACCCCGCACCCGGCGGACCGGCGCCGCAAGGTGGTCCGGGTCACGCCCGGCGGCCGGGACGCCGCCGAGCGCGCCGGCCGGGTGCTGGACACCCCGCCCGGCGCGCTGCTGGCGCTGGACGACGCGGACCTGGCCGCGCTGGACCGGATCGTCACGAAGCTCCTGGGCTGAGCCGGGCGGACGGCGCCGTGCCCGGTCCGGCCGGCGGGCCCCTCCGCGGGGCCGGGCCGGCCGTGCGCCGGACGGCCCGGCCGGAGCACGGACGGCAGCGGCGGCCCGGCGGCCGGTCGCGCACCGACGGCGCGGCGCCCCGGCCCGGGGCGGCCGCGTCAGCGGGCGGTCAGCAGCCGAGCAGCCGACCGGCCAGGTAGCCCTGCACCTGGTCCAGCGAGACCCGCTCCTGCTTCATCGTGTCGCGCTCGCGCACGGTGACCGCGTTGTCCTCCAGCGTGTCGAAGTCGACGGTGACGCAGAACGGCGTGCCGATCTCGTCCTGGCGGCGGTACCGGCGGCCGATGGCGCCGGCGTCGTCGAAGTCGATGTTCCAGTTCTTGCGCAGGTCGGCGGCGAGGCCCTTGGCCTTCGGCGACAGCTGCGGGTTGCGCGACAGCGGCAGCACCGCGACCTTGACCGGCGCCAGCCGCGCGTCGAGCCGCATCACGGTGCGCTTCTCCATCACGCCCTTGGCGTTGGGCGCCTCGTCCTCGCTGTAGGCGTCCAGCATGAAGGCGAGCATGGCCCGGTTGACGCCCGCCGCCGGCTCGATGACGTAAGGGAACCAGCGCTCGCCGGCCTCCTGGTCGAAGTACGACAGGTCCTGGCCGGACGCCTTGGAGTGCGCCCCCAGGTCGTAGTCGGTCCGGTTGGCGACCCCCTCCAGCTCGGAGAACTCGGTGCCGCCGAAGTTGAAGCGGTACTCGATGTCAGCCGTGCGCTTGGAGTAGTGCGACAGCTTCTCCTCGGGGTGCTCGTACCAGCGGATGTTCTCCTCGCGCAGGCCCAGGTCGCGGTACCAGTTCCAGCGCTGCTCCATCCAGTACTCGTGCCAGGTCTCGTCCTCGCCGGGCCTGACGAAGAACTCCATCTCCATCTGCTCGAACTCCCGGGTGCGGAAGATGAAGTTGCCCGGGGTGATCTCGTTGCGGAACGACTTGCCGATCTGCGCGATGCCGAACGGCGGCTTCTTGCGCGAGGTCTGCTGCACGGCGGCGAAGTTGGTGAAGATGCCCTGCGCGGTCTCCGGGCGCAGGTAGGCCACCGAGCCGGAGTCCTGGGTCGGGCCCAGGTGGGTGGCGAGCAGGCCGGAGAACTGCTTGGGCTCGGTGAAGGCGCCCTTGGTGCCGCAGTGCGGACAGTTGACGTCGGCCAGTCCGGCCGTCGGCGCGTGGCCGTGCTTGGCCTCGTACGCCTCCTCCAGGTGGTCGGCGCGGAAGCGCTTGTGGCAGGAGGTGCACTCGGTCAGCGGGTCGGTGAAGGTGGCCACGTGGCCGGACGCCTCCCAGACCTCGCGGGCGAGGATCACCGAGGAGTCCAGGCCCACGACGTCGTCGCGCGAGGTGACCACGGAGCGCCACCACTGGCGCTTGAGGTTCTCCTTGAGCTCCACGCCCAGCGGGCCGTAGTCCCAGGCGGCGCGCTGACCGCCGTAGATCTCGCTGCACGGGTAGACGAAGCCACGGCGCTTGCTCAGGCTGACGATGGTGTCGATCTTGTCGGCGGCCACGGTGCTCTCTTCAGTACGACGAAGCGGTCATGGTGGGGTCCGCCGGCGTCCGCGCGCCGAGGTGGTGCGGCGCGTCGCGGCCCAGCGAATACCTCAGGTTACCGGCGCCCGCACCCCCGGGATCAAATCGGATCCCGGCCTACCATGGACCACGGACGCCGCCCCCGCCCGGCGGTGGCCGGGCCGAGCCGCCGTCCGAGCGCCGGCTGGCGCTGGCACAATGACCCGGATCCGCCCGGTCGGGCTGCCGGGCGGATCCGGGTCGAGTTGCTTCGAGCCCCATCGAGGAGGACCACTGTGGCCACCGCGAACCCGCCCGTGCAGGGCCGCTCCACCCGGCAGCGGGCGGCGGTCTCGGCCGCGCTCGCCGAGGTCGACGAGTTCCGCAGCGCGCAGGAACTGCACGACCTGCTGCGGCACCGGGGCGACTCGGTCGGCCTGACCACGGTCTACCGCACCCTCCAGTCGCTGGCCGACGCCGGCGAGGTGGACGTGCTGCGCACCAGCGACGGCGAGGCGCTCTACCGCCGGTGCAGCATGGGGCACCACCACCACCTGGTGTGCCGGGACTGCGGCAGGACGGTCGAGGTGGAGGGCCCGGCGGCGGAGAAGTGGGCCGAGGCGGTCGCCGCCGAGCACGGCTTCTCGGACGTGGACCACACCATGGAGATCATCGGCACCTGCGCGGACTGCCGGGCCGCTGAAGGGCGCGCCGCCGGCCGGTGAGGGGCGCGCCGCCGGCCGGTGAGGGGCGCGCCGCCGGCCTCGGGGCTGCGCCCGGTCCGGTCGGAGCCGCCGTCGCGGCGGCGGCCGACCCGGCCCGGCCGGACCGGCGGGATCAGCGCGGGGTCTCGGCCCCGACCGGCTCGGCGCCGAGGTCCACGCCGCCGAAGCGGCGGTCCCGGGAGGCGTACTCCAGGCAGGCGCGCCACAGGTCGCGGCGGTCGAAGTCCGGCCACAGCACGTCCTGGAAGACCATCTCGGCGTAGGCGGACTGCCAGATCAGGTAGTTCGAGGTGCGCTGCTCGCCGGACGGGCGCACGAACAGGTCCACGTCCGGCATGTCCGGGTAGTACAGGTAGCGGGCCAGGATGCGCTCGTTGACCTTGCCCGGGTCGAGCCGGCCGGCCTTGACGTCGGCGGCCAGCGCGGCGGCGGCGTCGGCGATCTCCGCCCGGCCGCCGTAGTTGACGCAGAAGTACAGGGTCATCGCGTCGTTGTCGACGGTCTGCTCCTGGGCGATCTGCAGTTCCTCCACGACCGACTTCCACAGCTTCGGCATCCGGCCGGTCCAGCGGATGCGGATGCCCAGCTCGTCCATCTCGTCGCGGCGGCGGCGGATCACGTCACGGTTGAAGTTCATCAGGAAGCGCACCTCGTCCGGGGAGCGCTTCCAGTTCTCGGTGGAGAAGGCGTAGAGCGACAGGTTCTTCACGCCCATCTCGATGCAGCCCTTGAGCACGTCCATCACGACGCCCTCGCCGACCCGGTGGCCCTCGGTGCGCGGCAGCCCGCGCTCCCTCGCCCAGCGGCCGTTGCCGTCCATGACGATGGCGACGTGGTGGGGCACCAGCTCGCCGGGGATCCGCGGCGGCCGGGCCCCGGACGGGTGCGGTTCGGGGACCCGGTACTCGCGACGGTTGCGGCCAAGGAGCCCACGACGTGCCATGCGCTTGACTCTCCTATTTCTCCACGAACCGCAGGGACCGCAGTCCCCGCTCCAGATGCCATTGCAGATACGCGGCGACGATCCCGCTGCCCTCCCGCGCGTGGCGGTCCTCACAGCGGTCCGCGGTCCGCCAGTCGCCGGTGAGCAGCGCCCCCAGCAGTTCCATCGACTCCGCCGAGGGTACGACGCTGCCGGGCACCCGGCACTCCGCGCACACCGCTCCTCCCGAGGCGACCGAGAAGAACCGGTTCGGTCCGGGCAGGCCGCACTTGGCGCAGGCGTCGAAACTGGGCGCGTACCCGTTGACCGCCAGCGAGCGCAGCAGGAAGGCGTCCAGCACCAGGCGCGGCTCGTGCTCACCGCCGGCCAGCGTGCGCAGCGCGCCGACCAGCAGCAGGTACTGCTGGACCGCCGGCTCGCCCTCGTGGTCGGTGAACCGCTCGGCGGTCTCCAGCATCGCGGTGCCGGCGGTGTAGCGGGCGTAGTCGCCGACGATCCCGTTCCCGTAGGCCGCGATCGACTCGACCTGGGTGCACAGCGGCAGCCCGCGGCCGACCAGTTCGCCGCCGCGGGCGAAGAACTGCACGTCCACGTGGGAGAACGGCTCCAGCCGGGCGCCGAACTTCGACTTGGTGCGCCGCACGCCGCGCGCGACCGCCCGCACCCGGCCGCCGTGCCGGGTGAGCACGGTGATCACGCGGTCCGCCTCGCCCAGCTTCTGGGTGCGCAGCACCACGCCGTCGTCGCGGAAGAGGGTCATGGCCCCATTGTCGCGTACGCCGGCGGGTACGGCCGCCCGCGTGGCCGGCCTCCCGCCCGGCGGGTGCGACTACGACGGCGTGGCGGCGGCCTCCAGCAGCCGGGCGGTGTCGTCCTCCGGCAGCCTCAGCGAGCGGCCCACTGCGGCCAGCGCCTCGCGTTCGGCCGGCTGGTAGGGGCCGTCGGCCAGCGCGATCCGGGCGCCCTGGAGCAGGATGTGCTCGCGGCCCTGCGGCGCCAGGTGCCGGGCGAGCGGCTCCAGCGCCTCGTGCAGTTCGATGGACAGCCAGGTGCCGCAGCCGTCGACCGCGTCGGCCAGCGCGTCGTACGAGCCGGCGCCGGGCAGCCGGCCCTCGTCGGCGGCGAGCGCGGCCAGCAGCCCGATGAGCTGGTCCTCGGTGCAGTCGGTGAATCCGGCCTCGCGCACCGCCTCCAGGGCGGTCTCGCGCACCGCCCTGGAGGCGGCGCCGCCGGCGGTGAGCACGGCCAGCGCCACGGTGTGCACCGCGTCGCGCAGCATCGCCGAGAAGCGGCCGGAGGTGGGCTGGTCGAGGACGGCCAGGCCGTAGCGGGTGCGGCAGGTGCCGCACTCGGCCACCGCGGCGACCGTGCCGCGGCGCAGCAGCGGGATGTTGAACAGGGTCAGCCGGCGGGTGCCGGTGCGCCGGGCGTAGTTGCGGTCCCCGCCGCACGCCTCGCAGTAGAACTCACCGTCCGCCTCGGTGCGCCACGTCGTGCGCACCCCCCAGACGTACAGGCCGCCGCAGCGCACCTCCAGCGTTGGCAGGCCCATGCAGACTCCTGGCGGCTCGTCCCGGCACGTCACAGCACGACAACGCACGCGCAACGCACCGGACGTAACGCTACGGCAACGTCGCCGTGTTGGAGTGATGTTAGCCACAGCGCCCGGCGGCGTCAGCACCATTGCGCGGACTGCCTGAAAAACAACGCTCCCGGCCCCGGCCGAAGGGGCCGGGACCGGGACGAAGTACGCGAGTCAGTCGCGGTACGCGCGGTTGACGGCGGAGACCACCGCCATGATCGAGGCACGCGTGGTGTTCGGGTCGATGCCGATGCCCCACAGCACCTGCCCGTCGATGGCGCACTCGATGTAGGAGGCGGCCCGCGCGCTGGCGCCCTCGCTCAGCGTGTGCTCCTGGTAGTCCAGCAGCCGGGCGTCCACCCCGATCGCGGCCAGCGCGTCGAAGAACGCGGAGATCGGCCCGTTGCCGGTGCCGGTCAGCACCGTCTCGGCGCCGTCCACCACCGCCTCCACGGTGAGCGCGTCGGTGCCGTCGCTGCTGGTGGAGGTCTGGGCGGAGCGCAACGCGATGCGGCCCCACGGGTCGTCGGGGGTGGGCAGGTACTCGTGGCGGAAGACCGACCAGATCTCGGCCGGGGTGATCTCGCCGCCCTCGGCGTGGGTGCGCGCCTGGATGATCCGGGAGAACTCGATCTGCATCCGGCGCGGCAGGTCGAGTTTGTGGTCGTTCTTCAGCACGTAGGCCACGCCGCCCTTGCCGGACTGCGAGTTGACCCGGATGACCGCCTCGTAGGAGCGGCCCACGTCCTTGGGGTCGATGGGCAGGTACGGCACCGCCCACTCGATGTCGCCGACGGCCCGGCCGCGGGCCGCCGCGTCGGCCTCCAGCGCCTCGAAGCCCTTCTTGATGGCGTCCTGGTGGGAGCCCGAGAAGGAGGTGTAGACGAGGTCGCCCGCGTAGGGGTGGCGCGGGTGGACCTCCATCTGGTTGCAGTACTCCGCGGTGCGGCGGATCTCGTCGATGCCGCTGAAGTCGATCATCGGGTCGACGCCTTGCGAGAACAGGTTCATGCCCAGCGTGACCAGGTCCACGTTGCCGGTCCGCTCGCCCTGGCCGAACAGGCAGCCCTCGATCCGGTCGGCGCCGGCCATCAGGGCCAGTTCGGCGGCGGCCACCGCGGTGCCGCGGTCGTTGTGCGGGTGCACCGACAGGCACACGTGCTCGCGCCGGCTGAGGTTGCGCGACATCCACTCGAACCGGTCGGCGTGGGTGGAGGGCGTCGAGCGCTCCACGGTGGCCGGCAGGTTGAGGATGATCTCGCGGCCCGGCTCCGGCTGCCAGACGTCCATCACCGCCTCGCAGACCTCCAGCGCGAAGTCCAGTTCGGTGTCGGTGAAGATCTCCGGGCTGTACTGGTAGCCGAAGACCGTCTCGTCGCCGAGCAGCTTCCCGGCGTACTCCATGGTCAGCCGGGTGCCGTCGACCGCGATCTGCCGGGTCTGCTCCCGTCCGCCGCGGAAGACCACCCGGCGGAAGAGCGGGGCGGTCGCGTTGTACAGGTGCACGGTCGCCCTGCGGGCGCCGCGCAGCGACTCCACGGTGCGCTCGATCAGCTCCTCGCGCGCCTGGGTCAGCACGGAGATCGTGACGTCCTCCGGGACGGCGTCCTGCTCGATGATGGAGCGCACGAAGTCGAAGTCGGTCTGCCCGGAGGACGGGAAGCCCACCTCGATCTCCTTGTACCCCATGCGGACCAGCAGGTCGAACATGGCCCGCTTGCGGCTCGGCGACATCGGGTCGATCAGCGCCTGGTTGCCGTCCCGCAGATCGGTGGAGAGCCAGCGGGGCGCGGCGGTGACCCGGCTGTCCGGCCAGGTGCGGTCCGGGATGTCGACGGCCTCGTAGGGGCGGTAGCGGTGCACCGGCATGCCGGACGGCCGCTGGCGCACGGTGGCGGCGGTGACGGGCGTGGGGCGGCCGAGGGATTCGGGGCTGGACATGAGGGGTGACTCCTCGAAGGTCGTCGGGGGGAAGCGACCGACGGTGGATCGTGCGACACCGAACTCCGCGGGGAGGGGGTCGGCCTTCGACTACAGGCCCTCGCCGCGGCAGCTAAGGAGGAGCAGCCCGAAACGCATGGTGCGTGGCAGCCTAGCCGACCCGCCCCGGCAGGCCCAGCGGGAACACCACGCCTCTCACCATGCAAGACGCGGGTCAACATCCGGCCGGCCTCCTCCACTCCTTCCGGTCAATCACCACCACCGTCGGTGACTTGTCCACTACACGGTGCCACATTGGAGTCATGGCCATCTTCTGCACGATCGTTCCACCCCATCTGCTCGATCGGCTCGCCCAGGCCCCCGACCCGCTGGTGCACGGCCCGGCCCGCCGGTCGCTGGAGATGGACGCCGCGCACCGCAGCCGCCGCCGGGTCGCGGCGCGCACCGCCGCGGCGCCGGTCTCCGGCGGCGCGGTCGCCGACTCGCCGGACCGCACGGTCTACGACGCCCGGCACGGCACCCACCTGCCCGGCCGCAAGGTCCGCGGTGAGGGCGCGAAGCCCGGCCGGGACGCCTCCGCCAACCGCGCCTACGACGGCCTCGGCGCCACCTACGACCTCTACCTCGACGCCTACCACCGGCGCTCGGTGGACGGCGCCGGGCTGCCGCTGCTGGCCTCGGTGCACTACGAGCGGGACTACGACAACGCCTTCTGGGACGGCTCGCAGATGGTCTTCGGCGACGGCGACGGCAAGGTCTTCAACGACTTCACGGTCTCCCTCGACGTGATCGGACACGAGCTGACCCACGGCGTCACGCAGTACAGCGCCAACCTCTCCTACCACGGTCAGTCCGGGGCGCTGAACGAGTCGGTCTCCGACGTGTTCGGCTCGCTGGTCAAGCAGCACGCGCTGGGCCACGGCGCCGCCGAGGCGGACTGGCTGATCGGTGCCGGGCTGCTCGCCCCGCACGTGCACGGGCTGGCGCTGCGTTCCATGAAGGCGCCGGGCACCGCCTACGACGACCCGGTGCTCGGCAAGGACCCGCAGCCCGCCGACATGGCGCACTACGTCACCACCCACGAGGACAACGGGGGCGTCCACATCAACTCCGGTATCCCCAACCACGCGTTCTACCTGCTGGCCACCGCGCTGGGCGGCCACGCCTGGGAGCGGGCCGGCCAGATCTGGTACGACACGCTCACCGGTGGGCAGCTGTCGCCGGACGTGGACTTCGCCGGCTTCGCCGCCGCCACCGCGGCCACCGCGCTGGGCCGCTACGGTGACGGGGAGGAGCACCACGCGGTGCTCGCCGCCTGGGAGGCGGTGGGCGTGACCGCCCGTACCGGCGGCGCGCTGCCCCGCCAGGGCCAGGCGCAGGGCGCCGAGCCGTCATCGACCAACCGGGGCTGAGCGTGCGGATAGCGGTCACCAGGACCGGCGGGTTCGCCGGACGGGTGCTGCGCGGCGCGCTGGAGACCGCCGGCCGGCCGGACGCCGCCCGGCTGGAGGCGCTGGGGCACCGGGCCCTGGCAGCCCCGCCGAACGCGGCGGGGGCCGGCGCACCGGACGGCTTCCGCTACCGGATCACCGTCGGCGACCGGGCGGCCGACTGCGCGGAACCGCACCTGACCGACGCCCAACGCGCCCTGGTCCGGCTGGTGCTGGCACAGGGCGCCGGGCCGGACCGTGCGGCCGGCCGGGACGTCGCCGACGGTGGCCCGGACGGCGAGCCGGACGCCGGCGACGGCACCGACCGCGGGCGGCGGGACTGAGCGGGGCCGTCGCGCGGGCGCCGGGCGGCGGTCGGCGTGGGGGGACCGGGTAGCGGTGGCCGGGGCGCGACGCGGCCTGGCCGGCCCGCTCAGAAGCCGAGCCTGCGCAGTTGCTTGGGGTCGCGCTGCCAGTCCCGGGCGACCTTCACGTGCAGGTCGAGGTAGACCGGCGTGCCGAGCAGCGCCTCGATGTGCTTGCGGGAGGTGGTGCCGACGTCCTTCAACCGGGCGCCCTTGGGGCCGATCACGATGCCCTTCTGGCTGGGCCGCTCGATGTAGATGTTCGCGTGCACGTCCAGCAGCGGCCGGTCCGCCGGCCGCCCCTCGCGCGGCAGCATCTCCTCGACCACCACCGCGATGGAGTGCGGCAGTTCGTCGCGCACGCCCTCCAGCGCGGCCTCCCGGATCAGTTCGGCCACCATGACCTGCTCGGGTTCGTCGGTCAGGTCGCCCTCCGGGTAGAGCGCGGGACCGGCCGGCAGCAGCGGCACCAGCAGGTCGGCCAGCAGCGAGACCCGCTGGTCACCGGTGGCCGAGACCGGCACGATCTCCGCCCACTCGACGCCGACCTCCCGGCCCATCCGGTCGACGGCGATGAGCTGCTCGGCCAGCCGGTCGCGATCGACCAGGTCGGTCTTGGTGACGACAGCGACCTTCGGGGTCCTGCGGATACCGGCCAGTTCCTTCGCGATGTACCGGTCGCCGGGGCCGATCTTCTGGTCGGCGGGCAGGCAGAAGCCGATCACGTCCACCTCCGCCCAGGTTGCGCGCACCACGTCGTTGAGCCGTTCGCCCAGCAGGGTGCGCGGCTTGTGCAGGCCGGGGGTGTCCACCAGGACCAGCTGGCCGTCCGTGCGGTGCACGATGCCGCGCACGGTGTGCCGGGTGGTCTGCGGGCGGTTGGAGGTGATGGCGACCTTCCGGCCGACCAGCGCGTTCGTCAGGGTGGACTTGCCCGCGTTGGGCCGCCCGACGAAGCAGGCGAATCCGGCCCGGTGCGCGGTGTCTTCCGTGGGGGTGCGAACGCTCATGCCGACCATTCTCCCCGATCGCCGGAGCCGCGCCGACCACGCCGGAACGGCCGGGCGCCGACGGAGAGGTCGGGCAGCGCCGGGCACCGCCCCGGCGGCCGGCGCCGTTCGGCCGGGTCCTGTCCGACGGATCCTGCCCGGGCGGCGGCGCCGTTTCCCCGGCCAGGGCCTACGCCGGGTGGATCCCGGCGAGGGTGCCGTCCGGACCGGTGCGGAAGACCGGGGTGCCGGCGCCGCCGAGGTCCCGCACCGCGGCCCGGTCCTCGTCGCTCACCCCGGCCGCTTCGGTGACCACGGCCGCCGCCTCCAGGCCGCGCGCACCGCCGGCCACCGCCATGGCGATCGCCGCGCGCAGCGCGCTGAGCCGCAGCGACGGCAGCGCGACGCTCACCGCGACGTAGCTGCGCCCGGTCTCGTCGCGCACCGCCGCGCCCTCCGGCACACCGTTGCGGGCGCGCGCGCCGCGGGCCAGCGTGATGATCTTGCGGTCCTCGGGACCCGGCTCCGCCCCGCCGGCTGCGCTGTCGCTCATACGGCGAGCATATCCGCGGGCCGGCCCGCCCTGGCCCGCCCCGACCCGCCGTCAGCCGGCCCGTTCGGCCCGCTCCCGCTCGGTGAGCGGGTCGACCAGGACGGTGCCGATGCGGTTGCGCCGACCGGCGACGCTCTCCGCGGTCAGCCGCAGCGCGGCCGGCGGCGGGACCGCCTGGGCGAGGCCGCCGGCCGCACCGGCGGCGTCCTCCGGCAGCGCGACGACCGCGCTGGCGCCCGGGATCGGCACCCGGCCCAGCGACTTGGCGAGCAGGCCGCCGACCGTCTCGACGTCCTCGTCGTCCAGCGCGACCCCGTACAGCTCGCCGAGGTCGCCGATGTCCAGCCGGCTGGTGACCCGGAACCGGCCGTCGCCAAGGTCCTCGACCGGCGGCAGCTCGCGGTCGTACTCGTCGGTGATCTCCCCGACGATCTCCTCCAGGATGTCCTCGATGGTCACCAGCCCGGCCGTGCCGCCGTACTCGTCGACCACGATGGCCACGTGGTTGCGCATCCGCTGCATCTCGCGCAGCAGGTCGCCGGCGTTCTTGGTGTCCGGCACGAAACTGGCCGGCCGCATCTGGGAGGAGACCGGGTCGCTCTCCGCCTCCCGGTTGATGTGCACCCGGCGGGCCAGGTCCTTGAGGTAGACGATGCCGACGATGTCGTCCTCGTTCTCGCCTTCCACCGGGATGCGGGAGAAGCCGCTGCGCAACGCCAGGGTGAGGGCCTGGCGGATGGTCTTGGAGCGCTCGATCATCACCAGGTCGGTGCGCGGCACCATCACCTCGCGCACCAGGGTGTCGCCGAGTTCGAAGACCGAGTGCACCATGCGGCGCTCCTCATCCTCGATCAGCGAGTCCTGTTCGGCGAGGTCCACCAGCGCGCGCAGTTCCGCCTCGGAGGCGAACGGGCCCTGGCGGAAGCCCCTGCCGGGGGTGAGCGCGTTGCCGATCAGGATCAGCAGCGCGGGCACCGGGCCCATCACCCGGGCCAGCGGCAGCAGCACGTACGAGGCGGCGGTGGCGGTGTTGAGCGGGTGCTGGCGGCCGATGGTGCGCGGTGAGACGCCCACCGCGACGTAGGAGACCAGCACCATCACGCCGATGGCGACGACCAGCACCTGCCACAGGTGGGCGAAGTGCCGGTCGGCCACCACCGTGATGAGCACGGCGGCCGACATCTCGCAGCCGACCCGCACCAGCAGCGCGACGTTGAGGTAGCGCACCGGGTCGGAGGCGACGGCGAGCAGCTTGGCGGCGCCGCGCCGCCCGCCGCGCGCCGCCTCCTCGGCGCGGAACCGGGAGACCCGGGCGATGCCCGCCTCGGCGCACGCGGCGAGCCAGGCGACGACGATCAGCGAGACGCTCGCGACGATCACGGCGTCAGTGGAGGGTCGGGGCCGGCGAGGGCCCGTCGACGCCGCGCTCGGCGCGCCAGTCGTCCAGAATCGTCTTCTGCAGTCCGAACATCTCGGTGCGCTCGCCCGGCTCCTCGTGGTCGTAGCCCAGCAGGTGCAGCACGCCGTGGATGGTGAGCAGTTGCAGTTCCTCGTCCATGCTGTGCCGGGTCTCGGCGGCCTCACCCTGCGCCCTGGCCACCTGCGGGCACAGCACGACGTCGCCGAGCAGACCCTGCGGTGGCTCGTCGTCGTCCTTGCCCGGCGGACGCAGCTCGTCCATCGGGAAGGACATCACGTCGGTGGGCCCCGACAGGTCCATCCACTGCACGTGCAGCTGCTCCATCGCGGCGGCGTCCACCGCGATCAGCGACAGCTCGGACAGCGGGTGGATGCGCATGCGCTGGAGCGCGTAGCGGGCGGCCTCCAGGACCGCCTGCTCGTCGAACTCCCAGCCTGACTCGTTGTTGACGTCGATCGCCATGGTGCTCGGTGGTTACTTTCTGTCGGCGCGGGGGCCGCCGGCGGTCTGTCCGGTACGGCTGTCGTAGGCCTCGTAGGCGTCCACGATCCGGCCCACCAGCTTGTGGCGGACCACGTCGACGCTGGTCAGCCGGGAGAAGTGGACGTCCTCGACGCCGTCGAGGATCTCCTGGACCTGGCGCAGACCGCTCCTGGTGCCGCCGGGCAGGTCGACCTGGGTGACGTCACCGGTGACGACGACCTTGGAGTCGAAGCCGAGCCGGGTCAGGAACATCTTCATCTGCTCGGCCGAGGTGTTCTGCGCCTCGTCCAGGATGATGAAGGCATCGTTGAGGGTGCGGCCCCGCATGTAGGCGAGCGGGGCGACCTCGATGGTGCCGGCGGCCATCAGCCGGGGGATGGAGTCGGGGTCGACCATGTCGTGCAGCGCGTCGTAGAGCGGGCGCAGGTAGGGGTCGATCTTCTCGTAGAGCGTGCCGGGCAGGAAGCCGAGCCGTTCGCCGGCCTCGACCGCCGGGCGGGTCAGGATGATCCGGTTGACCTGCTTGGACTGGAGCGCCTGGACCGCCTTGGCCATCGCCAGGTAGGTCTTGCCGGTGCCGGCCGGACCGATGCCGAACACCACGGTGTGCCGGTCGATCGCGTCCACGTAGCGCTTCTGGTTGAGCGTCTTGGGACGGATGGTGCGGCCCCGGTTGGACAGGATGTTCTGGGTGAGCACCTGGGCCGGGCTCTCGCCCGCGCCCCGGCCGGCGCCGTCCTCCCGCAGCATCGCGACGGACCGCTCGACGGCGTCCTCGGTCATCGGCGCGCCGGTCCGCAGCACCAGCATCATCTCGTCGAACAGCCGCTGCACCAAGGCGACTTCGGCGGCGTCGCCGCTCGCGCTCACCTCGTTGCCGCGGACGTGGATGTCCACGTCGGGGAAGGACCGCTCGATCACGCGCAGCAGTGAGTCCCCCGATCCCAGGACGGTGACCATGGGGTGGTTGGCCGGTACGACGAAGCGGGCGCGCGCCTGCTTGGGCTGCTGGGTGGATGTCTGAGTCATGGGCCGGCTCTGTGGCCTACCTGTCCTCTTTCTGGTCGCGGCCTGGGCTCCCCAGGGTACGACGGCCGCACCCGGGGTCAGCGGACTTTCGCCTCACGCGTCACGGAAGCCGATCGTCGGCACGGCCCGGCGCAGCGGCCAGCGGCGCACTCCGCACGGCAGCAGGTCGTCGAGGAAGGCGTAGCGGCGCAGCGCGGAGCGGTCCTGGTCGTCGAAGGACTTGGCGTGCTGCCACCAGGAGGCGATCTCGATCCAACCGGGGGCGGACAGCGAGCCGCCGAACTCCTGGACCGACAGGCCGGCGGTGAGGCCGGCGAAGGCCAACCGGTCGGCGAGCGGCCAGCCGGCGAGCGATCCGGTGACGAAGCCGGCCATGAACACGTCACCGGCGCCGGTCGGGTCGAGCGCCTCGACCGCGAGGGCGGGCACCTGCGCCGTCTCGCCGGTGCCGGAGTCGACCGCGCAGGCGCCGTGCGAGCCCATGGTCACCACGGCCACCGGCACCAGTTCGGCGAGCGCGCGGGCGGCCCGCTGCGGGGTGTCGGTACGGGTGTAGCGCATCGCCTCGGCGGCGTTGGGCAGGAAGGCGTCGCAGTGCCGCAGGTCGGCCAGGTCCGCGGGGTCCCAGCGGCCGGTGTCGTCCCAGCCGACGTCGGCGAAGATCCGGCTGCCGTTCCGGGCGGCGTGGCCGATCCACTCCTCGCGGCTCCCGGCGGCCAGCGTGGCGACCGCGGCGCGGGCGGCCGGCGGGCAGGTGGGGGCGGGCTCCTCCGGCGGCGGCGCCTCGTGGCCGTGGCTGACCATGGTGCGCTCGTCCTCGTACGCCATGGAGACGGTGACCGGGGAGTGCCAGCCGCGCACCCGGCGCGACAGGGACAGGTCGATGCCCTCGTCGTTCTCCAGGCATTCCCGGCAGAAGTCGCCGTAGACGTCGTCGCCGAAGGCCGCCGCCAGCGCGGTGCGCAGCCCGACCCGGGCCAGCGCGGTGGCCATGTTCGCGACGCCGCCGGGGCTGGAGCCCATGCCGCGCGCCCAGGACTCGGTGCCGCGCACCGGGGCGCTGTCCATGCCGGTGAAGATGATGTCGAGGAAGACGGTCCCGGTCAGGTACACGTCGAACGGGGGGTCGCCCTCCGCACGCAGCGCGGCCAGCGGGTCGAGGGCGGGCAGGTCGGGCACGGCGGGCTCCTTTCAACACGCACCGGGGACGATACGCCGCGAAGGGCGGCGGGGTCAGCGGCGCTTGGGGACCGGGACCCGGTCCAGGTCGGCGGCTATGGTCAACGCGCCCTCGAACCCGGCCCGCCGGGCCTGCCGGGCGAACGCGTCCGGATCCGGGTAACGCTGCGAGAAGTGGGTGAGCACCAGGTGGCGCACCCCGGCGCCGGCCGCGGCGCGGGCCGCCTCGGCGGCGGTCAGGTGGCCGTGCTCACGGGCCAGCGCGGCGTCCTCGTCGAGGAAGGTGGACTCGATGACCAGCAGGTCGCAGCCGTCCGCCAGCGCGGGCACCGCGTCGCACATCCGGGTGTCCATCACGAAGGCGAACCGCTGGCCCGGCCGGGGCGCGCTGACCTCCTCCAGGGTGACGCCGCGCAGCACGCCGTCGCGGCGCAGCAGGCCGACGTCCGGGCCGCGGACGCCGCGGGCGGCGAGCCGGTCGGGCAGCATCCGGCGGCCGTCGGGCTCGACGAGCCGGTAGCCGTAGGAGTCGACCGGGTGGGAGAGCCCCATGGCCTCCAGGGTGAACCCGGCGGTGCGCTCGATCACGCCGTCCGCGGTGATCGGGCGCGGGACGAGCCGCGCCGTCTCGTGGTAGGCGGTGGCGTGCCGCAGGCGTTCGAAGTACCGCTGGCCGGAGCCGGGGTAGTGCACGGCGACCGGGTGCGGCACCCGGTCGAGGTTGATGCGCTGGATCACGCCGGCCAGTCCCAGGCTGTGGTCGCCGTGGAAGTGGGTGACGCAGATCCGGGTGAGGTCGTGGGCGGCGACCCCGGCGTGCGCCATCTGGCGCTGGGTGCCCTCGCCGGGGTCGAACAGGATGCCCTCCCCGTCCCACCGCAGCAGGTAGCCGTTGTGGTTGCGCCGCCGGGTGGGCACCTGGCTCGCGGTGCCCAGGACGAGGAGTTCGCGCACGGCGGCGGGCCCGGTCAGACCAGGCGCTGCAGGTCGCGTCCGCCCAGCACGTGGGCGTGCGCGTGGAAGACGGTCTGCCCGGCGCCGGGGCCGGTGTTGAACACGATGCGGTAGCCGGTGGCGTCGACGTTCTCCCGCCGGGCGACCTCGCCCGCCTCGCGCAGCACGTCGCCGCACAACGCCGGCTCGCTCCCGGCGAGTTCGGCGGCGTCCCGGTAGTGCGCCTTGGGGATGACCAGGATGTGCGTCGGCGCCTGCGGGTTGATGTCGCGGAACGCCACCGTGGTGTCGGTCTCGCGGACGATCGTCGCCGGCAGGTCGCCGCTGACGATCTTGCAGAACAGGCAGTCCGCCTGCGGTTCTCCCGCCACGGCCCAGTCTCCTCGTGTTCGCGCGTCTCTGCGGTGGGTACGCGCGCATGCTACCGGCCCGCGCCCTCGGGGGCGGACGCCCGGCGCCGACGACGCGGAGGGGCGGGCGAGGCGGACGGGCCGGCCGGCGCGGCGCCCGGGGCGGCCCGCGGGCGTGCGCGTCGCCGCGCCCCTCAGGCGCCGCGGCCGGCGGCGCCTGAGGGTGCGGCGGGCGCGGACCTCAGGACAGCGGCGGCAGCGGCGGCGGGGCCTTGGCCGGGGTGGTCTCCAGCGCCTCCAGGGCGAGGGTGATCGCGGTGTCCAGTTGCGGGTCGCGGCCGGCCGCCCAGTCCTGCGGCGTGCGCAGCACCTCCACGTCCGGGTCGACGCCGTGGTTCTCCATGCCCCAGCCGCAGCCCTCCATCCAGGTCGCGTACTTGGGCTGGTTGACCAGCGTGCCGTCCACCAGGCGGTAGCGAGAGTCGATGCCGATCACGCCGCCCCAGGTGCGGGTGCCGACCACCGGACCGATGCCGAGCGCCTTGATGGCCGCGTTGACGATGTCGCCGTCCGAGCCGGCGAACTCGTCGGCGACCGCGACCACCGGGCCGCGCGGCGCGTCCGCCGGGTAGCTGGAGGGCAGTTGGCCGCGCGGCAGGCCCCAGCCGATCACCTTGCGGGCCAGCTTCTCCACCACCAGCTGGGAGGTGTGGCCGCCGCGGTTCTCCCGCACGTCCAGCACGAGCCCCTCGCGGGCCACCTCGACGCGCAGGTCGCGGTGGAGCTGCGCCCAGCCGGAGCCGACCATGTCGGGCACGTGCAGGTAGCCCAGGCGTCCGCCGGAGACCCGGTGGACGTGGGCGCGCCGGTCGGCCACCCAGTCGTGGTAGCGCAGTGGTTCGTCGTCGGCCAGCGGCACGACCACCACGGCGCGCGGCTCGCCGCCGGGCGGCCGCACCGTCAGCTCGACCGGCTTGCCGGCGGTGCCCACCAGCAGCGGGGCCGGTCCGGTGACCGGGTCGACCGGGTGCCCGTCGACGGCCACCACCGCGTCGCCGGGCCGCACGGCCACGCCGGGCGCGGCCAGCGGGGAGCGCGCCTGGGGGTCGGAGGTCTCGGACGGCAGCACCCGCCCCACCCGCCAGACCCCGTCCGCGTCCCGCGCCAGGTCGGCGCCGAGCAGGCCCTGCCGGCGCAGGCTGTCGTGACGGCCGCCGAGCGGGATGACGTAGGCGTGCGACGTGCCGAGTTCGCCGTGCAGCTCCCACAGCAGGTCGACCAGGTCGTCGTGGGTGGCGATGCGGTCCAGCAGCGGACGGTAGCGCTCCCGCACGCCGTCCCAGTCGACGCCGGACATGTCGGCCCGCCAGAAGTTGTCGCGCATCAGCCGGCCGGCCTCGTCGTACATCTGCCGCCACTCGGCGGCCGGGTGCACGGTCAGCCGGATCCGGGACAGGTCGACGGTGACGCTGTCGTCGCTGTCGTCGTCGGAGCCGTTGGACTTGCTGTCCGACGGCACGACGCGCAGCTTGTCGCCGCAGGTCAGCAGGAGCCGCCGGCCGTCGCCGGTGACGGCGAGGTCGTCGACGTCCTCGGCGAGTTCCTCGGTGCGCAGCCGCTCCAGGTCGTAGCGGTGCAGGCTGCTGACCGGCGGGGCGGCGTGCGGCCCGGCGAGCGAGGAGCCGAGCACGCCGGCCAGTGGGTGGCGCAGCCACAGCACGCCGGAGCCGGCGGTGCGCAGGTCGGAGTAGCGGCCGGCCTCGACCGGGAACGGCACGATCCGGTCCGCCAGCCCCTCGACGTCCACCCGGGTCACCGGGGTGCGGCGCTCCCCGGCGGCCCCCTCGGCGTGGTCGGGGTGGTCGGGGTGGTCGGCGCCGGCCGGCCGGTCGGGGCCGTCCTCGCCGCGCCCGATCGGCCGGCCGTGCTGGTGCGGGCCGAACGGCGAGGGGGTGTCGGCGGCGAGCGTGATCAGGTACGGGCGGCAGGCGTTGGGGAACGACAGGTCGAAGACGTGGGCGTCGTAGACCGGGTCGAAGGCCCGCTCGGACAGGAACGCCAGGTGCTTGCCGTCCGCGGTGAACGCCGGGGAGAAGTCGTTGAAGCGCAGCGGTGTCACGTCGGCGACCGCCAGGGTGGTGACGTTGGCGATCCGCAGTTGGCGCAGCGGGTCGGGCCCGGGGTGCGACCAGGCGAGCCAGCCGGAGTCCGGTGAGAAGACCAGTCCGTCCGCTACGCCGTGCTGCCCGCTCGAGACGGTGTGCACGGTGCCGGTGTCCGGCTCCACCAGCAGGACGCGGCCGTCGTGCGAGGCGACCGCGACGCGCCGGCCGTCCGGCGAGACGGCCAGGTCGATCACCCGGCCCAGCTCCCCGACCGCCAGCCGGCGGCGCCCGGCCGGGTCGTCCCCGGTGGCCGGCGCCGTCTCCAGGGCGTCCTCGCCCTCGGCGTCGGTCACCCACACCACCAGGGTGCCGCCGTCCCGCCCGGTGCGGTAGGGGCGCGGCAGCCGGGCCCGCACGCCGGGCTCGGCGGCGAGCGCGCGGGCCGGGCCGTCGCGGTGGGTGAGCCAGTGGATGGTGCCGCGCACCTCGACGGCGCTGCCCCGGCCGGTGTGGTCCGGGCGGGCCTCACCGAGGTTGGAGGCGGCGCGCACCGGGTGCGGGCGCAGGTCGGCGCGCTGGCCGCCGAGCGGGACGTCCAGGGCCCGCGGCTCGGCGTCGAGGCCGTCCAGCAGGTGCACCCGGCCGCCGCTGACGTGCACGATCCGCTCGCCGTCGGTACTGGCGTGCCGGGCGTAGAACCCGTCCAGCCCGGTGTGCCGGCGCAGTTCGGAGCCGTCCGGCCGGCAGGAGTAGACGGCGCCGACCCCCTCGTGGTCGGAGAGGAACGCGACGCGCGAGCCGACCCACATCGGGCATTCGAGGTTGCCGTCCAGGTCGGCCAGGATCCGGTGGAACTCCCCGGTGCCGTCCGGGTCGATCCACAGCTTGCCCGCCGTGCCGCCGCGGTAGCGCTTCCAGACGGCGGCCTCGCGGGTCACCCTCGCCGACAGCAGCAGCACGGCACCGTCCGGCCCGAACGCCAGGTCGCCGACCGGTCCGTAGGGCAGCCGGCTCGGCGGGGAGCCGTCCACCGGCACCGCGTGGGCCCAACTGCGCCGCGCGGAGGCCTGGCTCTGGCCGCTGATCACGGCGACCTCACCGTCCGGGGTCCAACCGGCCACCTCGGTGCGCGGCTTGCCCCAGTAGGTGAGCCGGCGGGACGGTCCGCCGTCGGTGTCGGCCACCCGGACCTCGGCGGCGCCGTCGACCGTGGAGACGTAGGCGATGCGACGCCCGTCGGGGGAGAACCGGGGCCGCGAGACCGGCATGTTGTCGGAACTGACCCGCCAGGCGCGGCCACCGCTCAAGGACGCCGCCCAGACGTCGTCCTCAGCCGTGAAGGTGATCAAGTCGCCGTGCAGGTGCGGGTGTCTGAGGTACGAAGGCTGCGTCACGACCGCCACACTAACGACGTGCGGGCGCCACGACGAGAGGGTTCTTGGACGGCTGACCGCCCGGCACGGCCGCCGGTCAGGACCAGCGTCCGGTGCGCGCGTGCAGCACGGCGGTGGCGGCGACGCCCGCTGTGGAGGTGCGCAGCACGGTCGGACCGAGCCGGTGCGGCAGCGCGCCGGCGGCGGCGAACACGGTCAACTCCTCGGGGGCGACGCCGCCCTCGGGACCGACCACCAGGACGATGTCACCGCTCGGCGGCAGTTCGGCGGTGGCCAGCGGCGCGCCGCCCTCCTCATGCAGGACGGCGGCGAACGCGGCGCTCCCCAGCAGCGCGGCCACCTGCTCGGTGGTCATCGGCTCGGTGACGTGCGGCAGCCGCAGCCGGCGGGCCTGCTTGCCGGCCTCCCGGGCGGTCGAGCGCCACCGGGCGAGCGCCTTGCCGGCCCGGTCGCCCTTCCACCGCGTGACGCAGCGGGCGGCCGCCCAGGGCACCACGACGTCCACGCCGGCCTCGGTCATGGTCTCGACGGCCAGTTCGCCGCGGTCGCCCTTGGGCAGCGCCTGCACGACGGTGAGCCGCACCGCGGGCGGCTGCTCGGCCAGCCGCCTCGTCACGGCGACCTCCAGCCGGTCGCCGCCGTGCACGGCGGCGACCGTGCCGTGCGCCGCGTGGCCCGCGCCGTCGGTGAGCACCACCTCCTCGCCGGTCCGCAGCCGGCGCACCGTCACCGCGTGCCGCCCCTCGGGGCCGTCCAGGGTGACCGGGTCGCCGGCCAGCGCGTCCGGCGCGACGAGGAAGACCGGCGCGGTCACGCCGGGCGGTCCGAACCGGCGGCCGCGGCCCGGTACTCGTCGTGCAGCGTGTCGACCAGCCGGGCGGCCGGCAGCGGCCGGGCCAGCCGGTGGCCCTGCCCGGCCCACAGCGCCATGGCCTGCGGGTCCCCCGTGGCGGCGGCGGCCTTGCGCAGCGGGGCGGTCAGCCGGTGCACCTGCGGGTAGGCGGCGGGCGCGTAGGGCCCGTGCTCGCGCACGAACCGGTTGACCAGAGCCCGCGCCGGGCGGCCGGAGAACGCCCGGGTCAGCTCGGTCTGCCCGAACTCCGGGTCGGTCACGGCCCGCTTGTGCAGGTCGTGGGCCCCGGACTCCGGGCAGACCAGGAACGCGGTGCCCAGCTGCGCGGCGGCCGCGCCGGCGTCCCGCACGGCGGCGATCTGCTCACCGCGCATGATGCCGCCGGCCGCCAGCACCGGCAGGGTGACCGCGTCGCGCACCTCGGCGAGCAGCGCGAGCAGTCCGGTGCCCGTCGTGCCGGGCTCCGGGGCGTCGTGGTGGGTGCTCTGGTGGCCGCCCGCCTCCACGCCCTGCGCGCAGACCGCGTCGGCGCCGGCCCGCTGGGCGGCGAGCGCCTCGGCGGCGGAGGTGACGGTGACCACGGTCAGCGTCCCGGCCCGCGCGAAGCGCTCCAGCAGTTCGCCGCTCGGGCAGCCGAAGGTGAACGAGACCACCGGCACCGGGTGGGCCAGCAGCCAGTCCGCCTTCTCCTCGAACGCGTCGTCCGCCGGACCGTACGGGTCGCCCAACTCCGCCTGGTACCAGGCCGCCTCACCGCCGAGGCGCTCCCGGTAGACCTCCACCGGGGTGCGGTCGCCGCCGGGCGGGTGCGGCATGAAGAGGTTGACGCCGAACGGCCGCCCGGTCAGCTCGCGCAGCGCGCCGACCTCGGCGGCGGTCTGCTCGGCGGTGCGGTAGCCGGCGGCCAGGAAGCCCAGGCCGCCGGCACGGCTGACCTCGGCGGCCAGTCGCGGGCAGGAGGTGCCGCCGGCCATGGGCGCCTGGACGACGGGGACGGTCAGCAGATCGGTCAGCGCGGGCATGCGCCCATGGTGCCACGCGCCGTCCCGTGCTCCGGGCACGGGACGGCCGGGGCCGACCGGCTCAGCGGCCGTTGAAGGCGTCCTTGAGCCGGGAGAACAGGCCCTGCTGGCCTGGCTGGAAGTGTCCTGCCGGGCGCTCCTCGCCGCGCAGCACGGCGAGCCGGCGCAGCAGGTCCTCCTGCTCGGGGTCGAGCTTGCCGGGTGTCTGCACCTCGACGTGCACGATCAGGTCGCCCCGACCGCCGCCGCGCAGGTGCGTGATGCCCCGCTGGTGCAGCGGGATCGACTGGCCGGACTGGGTGCCCGGGCGGATGTCCACCTCGTCGAGGCCGTCCAGCGTCTCCAGCGGGACCTTGGTGCCCAGCGCGGCGGCCGTCATCGGGATGGTCACCGTGCAGTGCAGGTCGTCGCCGCGCCGTTGGAAGACCGCGTGCGGCGCCTCGCGGATCTCCACGTACAGGTCGCCGGCCGGGCCGCCGCCGGGGCCGACCTCGCCCTCGCCGGCCAGTTGGATGCGGGTGCCGTTGTCCACGCCGGCCGGGATCTTGACGGTCAGCGAGCGCCGGGAGCGGACCCGGCCGTCGCCGGCGCACTCCGGGCACGGGGTGGGCACGACGGTGCCGAAGCCCTGGCACTGCGGGCACGGCCGCGAGGTCATCACCTGGCCCAGGAAGGACCGGGTGACCTGGGAGACCTCGCCGCGCCCGCGGCACATGTCGCAGGTCTGCGCCGAGGTGCCGGGCGCCGCGCCCTCGCCGTTGCAGGTGGCGCAGGCGACGGCGGTGTCGACCTGGATGTCCTTGGTGGTGCCGAACGCGGCCTCGTCCAGCTCGATCTCCAGCCGGATCATGGCGTCCTGGCCGCGCCGGGTGCGCGAGCGCGGTCCGCGCTGCGACGCCTGGCCGAAGAAGGCGTCCATGATGTCGCTGAAGTTGCCGAACCCGGCGCCGCCGAAGCCGCCGGCCCCGCCGCCGCCGGCGCCCGACAACGGGTCCCCGCCCAGGTCGTAGACCTGCTTCTTCTGCGGGTCGGAGAGCACCTCGTAGGCGGCGTTGATCTCCTTGAACCGCTCCTGCGTCTTCGGGTCCGGGTTGACGTCCGGGTGCAGTTCGCGCGCCAGGCGGCGGAACGCCTTCTTGATCTCGTCCTGGCCCGCGTCCCGCCGCACGCCCAGGACGGCGTAGTAATCCGTCGCCACTTACGACTCCGCCAGGATCTGTCCGACGTACCTCGCCACTGCGCGTACCGCTCCCATCGTTCCGGGGTAGTCCATGCGGGTCGGGCCGACCACGCCGAGCCTGGCGACCGCCTCGTCGCCCGAACCGTAGCCCACGGCGACGACCGACGTGGAGTTCAGGCCCTCATGGGCGTTCTCATGACCGATTCGTACCGTCACGCCCGCGTCCTTGACCTCGCCCAGGAGTTTGAGCAGCACGACCTGCTCCTCCAGTGCCTCCAGGACCGGGCGGATCGTCAGGGGGAAGTCGTGGTTGAACCGGGTCAGGTTGGCCGTGCCGCCGAGCATGATCCGCTCCTCGGTCTCCTCCACCAGCGTCTCCAGCAGGGTGGCGAGCATGACGGACACCGAAGGGCGGTCGTCGTGCTCGAAGGCGTCCGGCAGGTCCTGCACCAGTTGCGGCACGTCGGAGAACCGGCGGCCGACCACCCGGCTGTTGAGCCGGGCGCGCAGGTCCGCCAGCAGCGCCTCGCCCACCGGCGCCGGGCAGTCCACCAGCCGCTGCTCGACCCGACCGGTGTCGGTGATCAGCACCAGCATCACCCGGGCGGGCGCCAGCGACAGCAGTTCCACGTGCCGGACCGTGGAGCGGGTCAGCGACGGGTACTGCACGACGGCGACCTGCCGGGTCAGCTGGGCCAGCAGCCGTACCGTGCGGGCCACCACGTCGTCGAGGTCCACCGCGCCGTCCAGGAAGTTCTGGATCGCGCGGCGCTCGGCCGAGGTCAGCGGCTTGACGCCGGCCAGCCGGTCGACGAACAGCCGGTAGCCCTTGTCGGTCGGGATCCGCCCGGCGCTGGTGTGCGGCTGGTGGATGAAGCCCTCGTCCTCCAGCACCGCCATGTCGTTGCGCACGGTGGCCGGCGAGACGCCGAGCCGGTGCCGCTCGGTGAGCGCCTTGGAACCCACCGGCTCCTCGGTGCCGACGTAGTCCTGGACGATCGCGCGCAGCACTTCCAGCCTGCGTTCACTGAGCACGCGCACACCTCCAAGCCGACGTCGTCCGGTCCTGTCCACGGGAACGGGCGATCAGCCCCTCTGGCACTCAAGCCGGACGAGTGCCAGATCCCCGCTGCCAGTGTACGGCGCGGCGGCTAGGGCGGGGCAAGAGCCGCCGGCCCCCGCACCGCGGCTCGCGGCCGCGCACGCCACCGTACCGTGCGCGGCGCCCGGTGCCTGCGGATAGCGTCGAGGTGTGGAGAACACTTCGCGGGATCGGGCGGCCGGCTCCGGCCCGGACCGCTGGGAACGGCTGGCGCCCGGCGTGGCCCGGCGCCGGCTGCCGTTCCTGGACGTCACGGTCGGCGTGGTGGTCGGCGCCGACGGCGTCCTGGTGGTGGACGCCGGCTCGACGCTGCGCGAGGGCGCGGCGCTGCGGGCCGAGGTCCGGGAGCTGACCGGGCGGCCGGTCGGCCATGTGGCGCTCACCCACGCCCACTTCGACCACGTCTTCGGCACCGCCGCGCTCGGCGACGGGCTGACGGTGTACGGCGAGCGGACCCTCTCCGCCCAGCTGCGGGCCGGCCGGGAGCGGCTGCGCGCGGACGCGGTGCGGCACGGCGTGGACCCCGTCGAGGCGCGGCGGGCCGCCGACGCGCTGGTGCTGCCGGACGTGGACGTGGACGGCGGCGCGGTGCTCGACCTGGGCTCCCGCGAGGTGCTCCTGGTGACCGCCGGTCCCGGGCACACCGGCCACGACCTGGCCGTGGTGGTGCCCGGCACGCCCGACCGTGGTCTTCTGCGGCGACCTGGTGGAGGAGTCCGGCGAGCCGCAGGCCGGGCCGGACGCGGTGCCCGCCGGCTGGCCGTCGGCGCTGGACCGGTTGCTCGCCCTCGGCGGCGAGACGGCCGTCTACGTCCCCGGTCACGGCGCCACGGTGGACGCCCGGTTCGTCCGGGCGCAGCGCGCCGCGCTCGCCGCGCGCTTCCCCGGGGCCTGACCGCCGGCGCCGCGGCCGGACCGCCCGCGCGGCCACCGGGGCGGGGCCCGCTTCGAGGGCGGGGCGGCTTCGGGCGGCGGTTCCAGCCGGGCGGATCCGGCCCGCCCGCCCCGGCGCGCGGATAGCATCCGGTCATGCGCAGCAGGAGTTACGGCCCCGACCTGACCCCGCCGTGGAAGCGCTCAGCGCCCGTTCCTCAGGTGCCCGCCGAACGCGACCTGGTCGTCGAGGAGGCGGAGACCGGCTTCTGCGGCGCCGTGCTGGCCTGCGAGAAGTCCGCCGGCGGCGTCACGGTGACCCTGGAGGACCGGTTCGGCCGGCAGCGGGTCTTCCCGTTGCGCCCGCGCGGGTTCCTGCTGGAGGGCGCGGTCGTCACCCTGGTCCGCCCGGCCGCCCCGGCACCCGGCGGCGGACCGCGGCTGACCGCCTCCGGCTCGATCGCGGTGGACGGCGCCCGCCCCCGGGTGGCCGGGCCGGGCGGATCTACGTGGAGGGCCGGCACGACGCGGAACTCGTCGAACGCGTCTGGGGCGACGACCTGCGCGTCGAGGGCGTCGTCGTGGAGTACCTGGCCGGCGTGGACCGCCTGCCCGAGGTGGTGGCGTCGTTCGGGCCGGGTCCCAGGCGCCCGGCTCGGCGTGCTGGTCGACCACCTGGTGCCCGGTTCCAAGGAGTCGCGCGTCGCCGAGGCCGTGACCGGCGAGCACGTCCTGGTGGTCGGCCATCCGTTCGTCGACGTCTGGGCGGCCGTCAAGCCGGCCCGGCTGGCCATCCCCGCCTGGCCGGACGTCCCGCACGGCCAGGACTGGAAGACCGGCGTGTGCCGGGCGCTCGGCTGGCCGGACGACACCGGGGCGGCCTGGCGGCGCGTGCTGTCCGCGGTCCGCTCCTACCGCGACCTGGACCCGCGGCTGCTCGGCCGGGTCGAGGAGCTGATCGACTTCGTCACCGCGCCGGAGTGACCCTGCGGCCGGCAGGTCCGGGAGCGGCCGGCCCCGTCCGGTCGATCCGGCGACCGGGCGGTACGCGGGACGGTCAGTCGACCAGGTCGCGCACCACGGCGTCGGCCAGCAGCCGGCCGCGCAGCGTGAGCACCGCCCGGCCGTTCCCGTACCGCCCGGGGTCGAGCAGGCCGGAGGCCACCGCGCGGGCGGCGGCCCGGGCGCCGTCCGGGCGCAGCACGTCGAGCGGCAGCCCGTCCGAGAGCCGCAGTTCCAGCAGCACGCGCTCCACCCGCCGGTCCTCGGCGCCGAGCAGTTCGCGGCCGGCCCCGGGCGAACGCGACGCGGCGAGGGCCTGCCGCGTAGCCGGCCGGGTGCCGCACGTTCCACCAGCGCACCCCGCCGACGTGGCTGTGCGCGCCGGGCCCGGCGCCCCACCAGTCGGCGCCGCGCCAGTACAGCTCGTTGTGCCGGCAGCGGGCCGCCTCACCGGCGGCCCAGTTGGACACCTCGTACCAGTGCAGGCCGGCAGCGCTCAGCGCCTCCTCGGCCATCAGGTACCGGTCGGCGTGCACGTCGTCGTCGGTGGGCGGGACCTCGCCGCGGCGGATGCGGCGGGCCAGCCCGGTGCCCTCCTCGACGATGAGGGCGTACGCCGAGACGTGGTCCGGCCCGGCGCCGACCGCCGCGTCCAGCGAGGCCCGCCAGTCCGCGTCCGACTCGCCGGGCGTGCCGTAGATCAGGTCGAGGTTGACGTGCTGGAACCCGGCAGCCCGCGCCTCGGCGACGCACTCCTCGGGCCGGCCGGGCGTGTGGGTGCGGTCCAGGACCCGCAGCACGTGCGGGCGGGCGCTCTGCATGCCGAACGAGACCCGGGTGAAGCCGCCGGCCCGCAGCGCGGCGAGGTAGCCGGGGTCCACGGTCTCCGGGTTGGCCTCCGTGGTGACCTCGGCGCCGGGCTCGAGCCCGAACTCGTCACGGACCACCGCCAGCACCCCCACCAGGTCCGCCGCCGGCAGCAGGGTGGGCGTGCCGCCGCCGACGAACACGGTCGCGACCCGCCGCGGGTCGTCGCCCAGCACCTTGCGGGCCAGCCGGATCTCCTCCGACAGCACCCGCGCGTAGCCCTCCCGGGAGGCGAGCACACCGCCGGCGCCGCGCAGTTCGCTCGCGGTGTAGGTGTTGAAGTCGCAGTACCCGCAGCGGGTCGCGCAGTACGGGACGTGCAGGTAGAGGCCGAGCGGCCGGCCGGCGGCCCCGGCCAGGGCGTGCGCGGGCAGCGCCCCGTCGTGGGGCACCGGTTCGCCGTCGGGCAGTACGGAAGGCATGCCACCCATTGTCCGGCATCCGGCCCGGCCCCCGCCGGGGGGCGGCGGGCGGCCCCCCGGCGGTGGGCGGGCGGGTCAGGCCTCCCGGGCCCCCGCGTACATGTCCTCGACCAGCTCGCTGAACTTCTTCTCCACCACCGGCCGCTTCAGCTTCAGGCTCGGGGTCAGCTCGCCGTGCTCCACGGTCAGGTCGCGCGGCAGCAGCCGGAACCGCTTGATCGTCTGCCAGCGCTGCAGTCCCTCGTTGACCCGGCCCACGTACTCCTCGATCATCTCGACGGTGCGCCGGTCGGCGACCACGTCCGGGTAGGGCTTCCCGCCGAGGCCGTGCTCGGCGGCCCAGCTGAGGATGGTCGGCTCGTCCAGTGCGATGAGCGCGGTGCAGAAGTTGCGGTTGGCCCCGATGACCAGGACGTTGCTGACGAACGGGCAGACCGCCTTGAACTGCCCCTCGACCTCGGCCGGCGAGACGTACTTGCCGCCCGAGGTCTTGATCAGGTCCTTCTTACGGTCGGTGATCTTCAGGAAGCCGTCCTCGGACAGTTCGCCGATGTCGCCGGTGTGGAACCAGCCGTCCGCCTCCAGCACCTCCGCGGTCTGCTCCGGCAGGCCGTGGTAGCCCTGCATGATGCCCGGACCGCGCAGCAGGATCTCGCCGTCCTCCGCGATCCGCACCTCGGTGCCCGGCAACGGCTTGCCGACGGTGCCGGTGCGGTACGCCTCGCCGGGGTTGACGAAGCTGGCCGCGCTGGACTCGGTCAGGCCGTAGCCCTCCAGGATGTGGATGCCGGCGCCGGAGAAGAAGTAGCCGATCTCCGGGGCGAGCGCCGCCGAACCGGACACGCAGGCCCGCAGCCGGCCGCCGAACGCCGCGCGCAGCTTGGCGTAGACGAGCTTGTCGGCCAGCGCGTGCTGGGCCGCGAGCCCGATCGGCACCGACGCGTTGCCGCGCGCCCGCCGGTTCTCCTGCGAGACCCGGCCGTACTCGCGGGCCACGCCGGCCGCCCACTGGAAGATCTTGTACTTGGCCGCGCCGCCCTCCCGTGCCTTGGCCGCGACACCGTTGTAGACCTTCTCGAAGATCCGCGGCACGGCCGCCATGTAGGTCGGCCGCACGACCGGCAGGTTCTCGATGATCTTGTCGACCCGGCCGTCCACCGCCAGCACGTGCCCGACCTCGATCTGGCCCGCGGTGAGCACCTTGCCGAACACGTGGGCCAGCGGCAGCCACAGGTACTGCATGTCGTCCTCGGAGACCAGCCCGGTGGCGGCGATCGCCTTGGCCATGTACGACCAGGCGTCGTGCGGCAGCCGCACGCCCTTGGGCTGGCCGGTGGTGCCGGAGGTGTAGATGAGGGTGGCCAGTTGGTCCGACGTGATGCCGGCGACGGCCTCCTTGACCGTCTCGGGACTGGTGGCCAGGTACTCCGCTCCGCGGCGTTCCAGCTCGGCGAGGCCCAGCACGAAGTCGTCGCCGGCCGCGCCGCCGTCCGCCGCGCCCGGCACGCCGTCCTCGTCGATCACCACGACGTGCCGCAGCTCGGACAGTTCGGCGCGCCGCTCGGTGACCTTCGCCAGTTGGGAGGCGTCCTCGGCGATCAGCACCCGACTGCCGGAGTCCGCCAGGATGAACGCCGACTCGGCCGCGTTGGTGCTCGGGTAGACCGTGGTGGTCGCGGCGCCCGCGCAGACCACGCCGAGGTCGGCGAGGATCCACTCGACGCGGGTGTTCGACGCGATGGCCACCCGCTCCTCGGGCCGCACGCCCAGCGCGGTCAGCCCGGCGGCGATGGCGAACACCCGGTCGGCGGCGGCCTGCCAGGTGAGCGAACGCCACCGGTCGGGCCCGCCGCTCGGATCGGGAACCGGGTAGCGGTACGCCTCGGCGTCGGGCGTGGCCTCGACACGCTGGAGGAAGAGGTTGGCCACGGAGGGCGGCCGGTTCTCGATCAATGGCTGGGTATCGGTCACGAAAACCTCCGGGGCCGCCGGGCCCTTCCTCGCGTCGTTGCTAGTAACTCATCAGTAACCTTCAGGCAATGTTCAGAGTAGACGGCGATCCCCGCGGCACGTAAGGGCCCACCGCCGGGTTCATCGAACCTCCCCGAACACCCGCCCGCGCGGCCCCGCCCGGCGGCCCCGCCGGGCGGGCTCCCGCGCCGCGCACCCGCGGGCCGACCTCCGCGACCCGGACGGGCGCGGCCCGGCCCACCGCGGCCCGGAGCGAGCCGGGGCGGCCCGTCCCGGGGCGGCCTGTCCCAGGGCGGGCCCGGTCAGGGGGCGGTCACTTGCGGCTCTTGGCGTCCGAGTCGTCGGTGGACAGCGCGGCGATGAAGGCTTCCTGCGGCACCTCGACGCTGCCGACCATCTTCATGCGCTTCTTGCCCTCCTTCTGCTTCTCCAGCAGCTTGCGCTTGCGGGAGATGTCGCCGCCGTAGCACTTGGCGAGCACGTCCTTGCGGATCGCGCGGACCGTCTCGCGGGCGATGACCCGGCTGCCGATCGCCGCCTGGATCGGCACCTCGAACTGCTGGCGCGGGATCAGCTCGCGCAGCTTGCCGGCCATCCGCACGCCGTACGCGTACGCCTTGTCCTTGTGCAGGATCGCCGAGAAGGCGTCCACCTTGTCGCCGTGAAGGAGGATGTCGACCTTGACCAGGTCGGACCGCTGCTCTCCGGTGGGCTCGTAGTCCAGCGAGGCGTAGCCGCGGGTCTTGGACTTCAACTGGTCGAAGAAGTCGAAGACGATCTCGGCGAGCGGCAGCGTGTAGCGCAGTTCCACCCGGTCCTCGGACAGGTAGTCCATGCCGAGCAGGCTGCCGCGCCGCGCCTGGCACAGCTCCATGATCGCGCCGACGAACTCGCTGGGCGCCAGCAGCGTGGAGCGCACCACCGGTTCGTAGACCTCGGAGATCTTGCCGGTCGGGAACTCGCTGGGGTTGGTGACGGTGTGCTCGCCGCCGTCCTCCATGATCACCCGGTAGACCACGTTGGGCGCGGTGGCGATCAGGTCCAGCCCGAACTCCCGCTCCAGCCGCTCCCGGATCACGTCCAGGTGGAGCAGTCCGAGGAAGCCGACGCGGAAGCCGAAACCGAGCGCCGCCGACGTCTCCGGCTCGTAGACCAGGGCGGCGTCGTTGAGCCGGAGCTTGTCCAGCGCCTCCCTCAGCTCCGGGTAGTCGGAGCCGTCCAGCGGGTAGAGCCCGGAGAACACCATCGGCTTGGGCTCCTTGTACCCGCCCAGCGGCTCGGTGGCCCCGTTGGCCAGCCGGGTCACGGTGTCGCCGACCTTGGACTGGCGCACGTCCTTGACACCGGTGATGAGGTAACCGACCTCGCCCACGCCCAGCCCGTCCGCCGCGGACATCTCCGGCGACGAGACCCCGATCTCCAGCAGCTCGTGCGTGGCGCCGGTGGACATCATCTGGATCCGCTCGCGCTTCGACAGCTGCCCGTCGACCACCTTCACGTAGGTGACCACCCCGCGGTAGGAGTCGTACACCGAGTCGAAGATCATCGCGCGGGCCGGCGCGCCGGCGTCCCCCACCGGCGCCGGCACCTGCCGGACGACCTCGTCCAGCAGTTCCGCCACGCCCTCGCCCGTCTTGGCGCTGACCTTGAGCACCTCGGACGCGTCGCAGCCGATGATGTGCGCCAGTTCGGCCGCGTACTTCTCCGGCTGCGCCGCCGGCAGGTCGATCTTGTTGAGCACGGGGATGATCGTGAGGTCGTTCTCCAGCGCCAGGTAGAGGTTGGCGAGCGTCTGCGCCTCGATGCCCTGGGCCGCGTCCACCAGCAGGATCGTCCCCTCGCACGCGGCGAGCGAACGGGAGACCTCGTAGGTGAAGTCGACGTGGCCCGGCGTGTCGATCATGTTCAGGACGTGCCCCACGCCCTGCCGCTCCCCGGCCGACGGCGCCCACGGCAGCCGCACCGCCTGCGACTTGATCGTGATGCCGCGCTCACGCTCGATGTCCATCCGGTCCAGGTACTGGGCGCGCATCTGGCGCTGGTCGACCACGCCCGTCAACTGGAGCATCCGGTCGGCGAGCGTCGACTTGCCGTGGTCGATATGGGCGATGATGCAGAAGTTGCGGATCAGCGCCGGGTCGGTGCGGCTGGGCTCGGGCACGTTGCTGAGGGTCGCGGGCACGCGGGGGTCCTGATTCTCGACTCGTGAGTCGACGTCCGTTCCCGCGGGGGCGCTGCGCGTCCGCGGGGAGACGTCCGGTGGGCGGATCGATACGTTGCCCTCCATAGTCCCACGAGCCGCCGCCCGCCAAGCCCGCCGGAGGCGGGTACCCGGCGGCGCCACGATCCGTGCCCTCCCGGACCCGGCGGGGGTCCGTGCCGGTGCCCGCCGTCACGGTGCGTGCGGACGGCCCCGCCGGGTCCCCCGGTCCCGGCCGGGGTCGCCGAGCCGGGAGCGTGGAGTCGGGGTCGCCGAGTCGGCGGCGTGGAGTCGGGGCCCGAGGGGTGGATGCGTCGGGGAGGGCGATGGACCGGGGCGGCAGGCCGGCGGGCGGCAGGTGCGGGCGGCAGGTGCGGTCGCCTGCCGCGGCCGGGCGTGCGCGATCTTCGGGCGGGCAGGGATCAACGCCTCCGCGGTCGCCTGCCGCGGCCGGGCGGGAGCGCGATCGCGCACCCGCAGGGGGCCGGGCGGGAGCCGCCGGGACGGGGGCGTCGGCGGATTGGGCGGGCTCGAAGGCGGCTGGTAGCCTGGAGCATCGCGTTCCGTACCCCCATGTCCGCATGCCCGGGTGCCGGCGCGTCCGCGACCACCACGCGGGACCGCCTCACGACGGGACCGCTCGGCATCGCGGGCAACCGCAGCAGACCATCGATCGACCAGAGGCTATACGTGGCGAACATCAAGTCCCAGATCAAGCGGAACAAGACCAACGAGAAGGCCCGGCAGCGCAACAAGGCCGTCAAGTCCGAGCTGAAGACGGCGATCCGCCGCACCCGCGAGGCCGTCGAGTCCGGCGACGCCGCCAAGGCCGCCGAGGCCGCGCGCGTCGCCTCCCGCAAGCTGGACAAGGCCGTCAGCAAGGGCGTCATCCACAAGAACCAGGCCGCCAACAAGAAGTCGGCCCTGGCCCAGTCGCTCTCCGCCCAGGGCTGAGTCCCGCCTCCGGGCACCCGCCGGCAGGATTCACGCGGTCCCTCTCCACCGCGTCCCGCCCGGCTCCTCCGCGTCACCGCGGGGATCCACCGCACTCGACTGCGTTCGCCACGCGTGTGCGGTGTCGTCTGAACGTCTCGGCCGAAGGCCCCCGCACCGCGTCGTTCCCCGGTGCGGGGGCCTTCGGCGCGCTCCGGACCCGAGACGCCGCCCCCGCGACCGGAACCCGTCCGCCGCCCACCGGCGGTGCACCGGCGTCTGCGGCGGGGGCGGAGGCTTTGCGGAAGCGGGTGCGTGGCGGAACGGGTGCGTGGCGCGGGCGCGAACGCGGGCGGGGATCCCGGAAGCGCGGGCCCGGTTGGAGGGAACGCGCACGGGCGAGCCCGCCGCTGAGGTCAACGCCTGCCGGACCGAGCCGCACGGGCGATGGCCACGACCGCCTTCTCCACGGCGTAGCCGGGATCGGCCTGCGCGCCCTTGACGGCGGCGTCGGCCGCGGCGACGGCGGTGAGCGCGGCGGCCACCCCGTCCGCCGACCATCCGCGCATCTGCTGCCGCACCCGGTCGATCTTCCAGGGCGGCATGCCCAGTTCACGCGCGAGATCGCCCGCCCGGGCGCCGCGCGGCGCGGTGGCCAGCTTGCCGATCGCCCGCACGCCCGATGCCAGCGCGAAGGTGATACCCGGCAACGGCTGGCCGACCGCCATCGCCCAGCGCAACCGCTCCAGCGCCTCAGCCGCCCGCCCGGTCACCGCCAGGTCGGCCACTTCAAAGCCGGTCGCCTCGGCCCGCCCGGTGTAGTAGCGCGCGACCACCGCCTCATCGATCGTGCCGTCCACGTCTGCGGCCAACTGCGAGCATGCGGAGGCGAGTTCGCGCAGATCGCTGCCCAACGCGTCCACCAGCGCCTGACACGCCTCGGGCGTCGCGGACCGTCCGGCGGTGCGGAACTCCGCCCGCACGAACGCCGACCGGTCGGTCGGCTTCGTCATCTTCGGGCAGGCCACCTCCCGCGCCCCCGCTCTGCGCGCCGCATCCAGCAGCCCCTTGCCCTTGGCGCCGCCCGCGTGCACCAGGACCAGCACGATCTCCTCGACGGGCGCGTCCAGGAACGCCTTGACGTCCTTGACCGTGTCCGCCGACAGGTCCTGCGCACCACGCACCACGATGACCTTGCGCTCCGCGAAGAGCGACGGGCTCACCAGTTCCGCCAGCGTGCCGGGCCGCAACGCCTCCGCCGCCAGGTCGCGCACGTCGGTGTCGGCGTCCGCCGCGCGCGCCGCGGCCACCACCGCCCGCACCACGCGGTCGAGCAGCAGGTCCTCCTGCCCGACGGCGAGCGTCACCGGGGCGAGCAGGTCATCGGGAGCGGTCTTCTTGGCCATCGCGCTCCAGCATCCCACGCCCTACCGACATCCCCGCCGGGCATCCCGCCGCGTCGACCCTCCGTGGCGCGTGGCGGACCGTCCGGGCTCCGCCACGCGGTGGCGGTGTCCGGGCCCCCGTCGGACGGTCCGGCCGGCGGGCGCGGCGCACCACCGGGGGTCACGCGGCGGCCGGGCACCCGGATATTGCAGAATGCGGCCCGTGAGTGCTGTGAGACACCTGTTGGTGCTGGCCGACCGCGACGCCGCGGAAGAGGCCGCCGAGAGCGCGTCCGAACGCTTCGGCCTGAACGATGACCCCCGTGTCGTACGCGAGTCGCTCGCCGGGGAGGACGACGCCGAGGACGCCCAGTGGGTGGTCGTCATAGAAGACGGTGGCGGCGAACTGCCCCGGCGGGAGTTGGAGGCGCTGGCCGAGGAGTACGGCGGCTGGTACGAGTCCGAATAGGCAGGGGCGCGAACCGTGTCGTCCACCGGCCGAGCACCGCCGCCGGTTCGCGTGCGGGCCGGGCCACCCGGTCCGGCGACCCGGGTACCGGGTCCGGACGGTCATGACGGCCCCGTCTCCACGGCCGTGAGCGCACCGGACCGCGACTCGACCACGGCCACCGAGCCGTCGGTGTCCGTGCGCAGCGTGGCGGTGCCCGCCGAACGCAGCGCCGCGAGGGTGCGCGGCGCCGGGTGGCCGTACGGGTTGCCGGTGCCGACGCTGATCAGCGCCAGGCGCGGCCGCAGCCGGCGCAGCAACTCCGGGTCCTGGTAGGCGGAACCGTGGTGGGCGACCTTGAGGACGTCCACCCGGGGGAGGTCCGGGTACCGCGCCAGGAGTTCCTGCTGCGCTGCCGGTTCCAGGTCGCCGGGCATCAGCACCGTCAGCCCCGGCATGCGGACCAGCAGCACGACGCTGGCGTCGTTCGGGTCGTCGTCCGGCAGCGGCGTCCGCGGCGGCCACAGCACCCGCCACCTCAGGCCCCCGACCGACCGGCGCTCGCCGGCCACCGCGCGGATCACCGGAACCCCGTGACGGCCCGCCGACCGCCGCACCGAGGCGGCCTCCGCCGCCGGCAGGTCGAGCGTGGTCGTCTCGATCGCGCCGACCCGCCGGCCGGCCAGCACTCCCGGCAGCCCCCCGACGTGGTCCGCGTGGAAGTGGGTGAGCACCAGCAAGGGGATCCTCGTCACCCCGAGCGCGCGCAGGCACCGGTCGACCGGCCTCGGGTCCGGCCCGGTGTCCACCATGACGGCGGTCCCGGGGCCCGCGTTGAGCACCAGGGCGTCACCCTGGCCGACGTCGCAGGCCACCATCCGCCAGCCGGGCGGCGGCCACCCCGTGGCCCAGCGGGTCACCGGCTGGGGGCGCAGCACCGCGAGCAACAGCAGCCCCACCAGGCCCGCGCACCACCACGGGCGCCGCGGCAGCCGTCCGGCGAGCAGGACCACGGCGAGGGTCAGGCCCGCGAGCAGCAGACCGCCGTGCCAGCCGCCCGGCCAGTGGACCGCCGCACCGGGCAGCCCGGCCCCTTCCCGGGCCACCGCCACCACCCATCCGGCCGGCCGGCCCGCCAACCAGGCGATCCACGACGCCACCGGTATCGACACCGGCGCCGCCGCCAGCGCCGCGAACCCGAGCACCGTGGCCGGCGCCACCGCGAACTCCGCCAGCAGGTTGCACGGGATCGCCACCACGCTGACCCGGGCGGCCAGTACCGCCACCAGCGGCGCGCAGCACGCCTGGACGGCCGCCGCCGCACCCAGCGCCTCCGCCAGCCGAGCCGGCACGCGGTGCCGTTCCAGGGCGCCGGCCCAGCGCGGTGCCACCCCCAGCAGCGCGACCGTGGCCAGCACCGACAGCGCGAACCCGTACGAGCGCGCGAGCCACGGGTCGTGGAGGAGCAGCGCGATCACCCCGGCGGCCAGCGCGGGCAGCAGGGAGCGACGCCGTCCGGTGCCGATGGCCGACAGCGTGATCAGCCCGCAGGCGGCGGCCCGCACCACACTCGGGCCCGGCCGGCACAGCACCACGAATCCGACGGTCAGCGCCGCGCCCAGCACCGCCGTCACCCTCAGCGGGAGTCCCAGCCGGCCGCCCAGTCCACTCCGTTCGGCCCGTCCGGCCCGGGCGGGCGGGCCGATGAGCAGGGTCAGGATGATGGTCAGGTTGGCACCGCTGACCGCGAACAGGTGCATCAGGTCGGTCGTCTCGAACTCCTCACGGGTCCGCTGCGTCATCCGCGAGGTGTCGCCGACCACCAGCCCGGACAGCAGCGCACCGGTCTGCGGGGCCAGGCGCGCGGTCGCCGAGCGCAACCCGCCCCGGAGCCGCCCGGCGACCCGCTGCACCACGGTGGGCGCCCCCGTCACCTCGGGTGCGCCGGACACGCTGAGCACGGCAGCGATGTGCTCGCCCGCGCGCCACGGCGGGGCGAGCCGGCCACGCGCGGTGAGCCGGGTGGTGGGCAGCAGCCGGAGCCACCGCGCGGCGCTCCGCCCGGCCCTGGCGACGATCAGCACCGGCGTGTGAACGGACGTGGTCCGGCCGGCCGCGGTGACCCGCGACGCGTCGGCCTCGACGAGCACGGTCGGTGGCACCCGTGCCGCGCCCGCCACCCGCGGCGACACCCGCCTCGGGTCCCCGGTGAGGGTCACCTCGACGATCGCTCCACCATGCCGGGCGGCCAGCGCCGGAACCGGTCCGCGGCGCAGGTCGGCCACCTCCAGCCCGGCCTCCGCCGCGGCCACGCAGGCGCAGAGCAGGGCGACCGCGAGGATGCCGCGCACCGCTCCCCGGCCGCGCCGGCCGCGCGCCACGCACAACGGCACGGCCGCCGCCAGGCAGAGTCCGGCCAGCACGGCCGCCCGGCCGGCCGAGGTGCCCAGTGCCCACCCCGCCGCCGCCCAGGCGGCCAGTGCGGGTGCGACGAGTCGCAGGTCCGGTGGCCCCTCTCGGTCCGATCCGGCACGGCCCGGGCGCACCGCCGCACCGTCCCGCTCCGAGCCACCCGGTGACCGCGGCACACCGGGCGGCGCACCGGGCGGTTTCACCGGTCGGACGGTCCGGCCGGCGGGGCGAGCGGCCGCGCGAGAGGGAACGGACGGCGGCTGCCGGCCGGCCGTCCCCCACCCACCAGCCGGCCCCCACGCACCGGGTGCCTCCCCCGTGCACTCACCAGGTGCGTCCTTCGCGCGTGCCCCGGGTGTCCCCGGGCGCTCCCGCCCTCCTGCCCGCCCGGTGGCGCCGCTGGTGTCCACCGCTCCCCGCGCGCCCGGGAGTCGGTGTGCCCGGCCGCTCCTTCGGCACGCCGCCGCTCCGAACCGCCCGCGTGCCGCGGCGTCCCCGGCCGGCTCGCGCGTCGCGCGCTCCTCCCACTCCCCTCCCGGCCCGCCGGGCGGCCTGCGCGGCGGCCTCCGCCCGGTCACGGCCGGACCAGCGGACGCAGGTCCTGGTAGCGCCGATCACCGACGCCGCTCACCTGGCGCAGTTGGCTCACCGAGCTGAACCCGCCGTGCCGGGCCCGGAACGCGAGGATGCGCCGGGCCAGCACCGGTCCCACACCGGGCAGGGCGTCGAGCTGGTCCGCCGTGGCGGTGTTGAGGCTCACCGGTCCGCCGGCCCTGGACCCCGCTGGCCCGGCTGCTCCCGCACCGCCCGGCCCGGCGTCCGGAGCGGACGGTCGGCCGACCGCCACCTGCTCGCCGTCGACCAGCAACCGGGCGAGGTTGAGCGTCGAGGTGTCCGTGCCCGGCAGCGCGCCGCCCGCCGCCTTCAGCGCGTCCGCCACCCGCGACCCGGCCGGCAGGCTCAGCACGCCGGGCGCGTGGACCTTTCCCGTGACGTCCACCACGACTCCCCCGCCGCCGGCCGCCGTGGCCGAGGACGCCGGCACCGCCGCCCCGGCCTCGTCCCGCCGGCCCGGTGGTCCCACCGCGTGCCCGGCCGGCGCCATGGCCATCGCGCGCCGGGCGGGTGGCACGTGAACGGCACGGGGGCGGCCCGCCACGAAGTGGTGCACCGCGACGGCCATCGCGAGCACCAGGATCCCGGCGACCGCGGCGACGGTGCACGGCTCCATCCCGCACCGCAACCGCAGCCAGACCGGCAGCCGCTCGAACGCCGCCTCCCTCAGCGACTCCCAGCGCGGCGCGTGCCCGGCACCCCCACGGACCCGCGCGAGCGCGGGGTGGACCGGCCCGGCAAGGTCATCCGGAGCCCCCTCGACGACGGGTCGCGGCGCCTCGAACGGGTCCTGCCCCGGGTACCCGGCCGCCGGCACGGAGAAGGCCGGCGGCACCCGGATCGCGTCGGACTCCACCACCGAGCCCGCCGATCGCGCCGTCGAGCCGCCGCACCCGTCGAAGCCCGCGCCCGCACCCGGATCCGCCGAGAATCCTCGGTCGGCGCAGGCGGTGCGGCCGGCCGAGGCCGCGGTGGCCGGGCCGGGCGCGCCGCCGGCCCTCCCCCGAGCGACCGGTGCCGCGGCCGGCCCGCCGGTCCGCTCGGACGGCTGCGCGGTCCGCCCCGGCCGTGCCGGTTTCACCAGCGCCGTCGGGCCGCGGCCGGTGTTCGCCGCCGGCATCCGGGGGCCGGCGGCGTCCGCCCGGTCAGCGGGGCGGACTCCCGTCCACGAGGCCGGGTCCGCCGGCGGTGGTGCTCCGGCCGGCTCGGCAAGGCATCGCCGAGCCCCTCTGCCCGGGGGGTCCGCCGTTCCTGGCCGGTCCACCCGGCCGGCCGCGCCGGAACCCCACGCCGCGAGTGAGGCGTCGTCGCACCCCTGGCGGGGTCGGCCGGCCGGGCCGTTCCTCGTGCCGTCCTCTCCTCCCGCACGACCGAGCAGCGCCTCCGCACGCCGTGTCAACTGCTGCTGGGCCGGCGTCCGTTGCGTTTTCGTCGCGAAGCGAGTTCGAGTTCCCATGGCCAGGACGGTAGGCAAGATCCGGAATCTCGGTCGATTCCCTTGCAATCCAGTGGATTACTCGCCAGTTGTGAATAACTCGACCACTCTTTCGAGCGATTCACGTCCGTCCGCGCCGGCGGCCCCCTCGATCCGGGTACAACTGCCCGTAGAAGAACGGACAGCGACCGATGACGGAAAGGAGTCGGGAAGTCGGAATCAGCGCGGTGACACCACCGCTCCCAACAGGCCCGGTCCCGCGTGCGCCCCGATGACCGCCCCCACTTCGCGGACGCGCAGATCGACCAGTCCCGGCACACACGAGCGGAGATGCTCGGCCAGCGCCCGGGCACGCTCCGGTGCGGCCAGGTGGTGGACCGCGATGTCGACCGGGCGGTCGGCGGCACGTTCGGCGACGATCTCCTCCAGGCGGGCGATCGCCCTGGACGCGGTGCGCACCTTCTCCAGCAACTGGATCCTGCCACCCGAGAGTTGGAGGAGCGGCTTGACGGCCAGCGCCGAGCCGAGCAGGGCCTGCGCCGCGCCGATGCGCCCGCCGCGGCGCAGGTAGTCGAGGGTGTCGACGTAGAAGAAGGCAGAGGTCGCGGCGGCACGCTTCTCGGCGGCGGCCACGGCGTCGTCGGCCGTGCCACCGGCCTCGGCCGCCTCCGCGGCGGCCAGCACGGGAAAGCCCAGCGCCATGGCGACCATGCCGGTGTCCACGACCCGCACCGGAAGCGGGGCCTCGGCGGCGGCCAGGCACGCGGCCTCGTACGTACCGGAGAACTCGGCGGACAGGTGAAGGGAGACGGCACTCGTGGCCCCGGAGGCGGCGGCATCGCGGTAAGCGGCGGCGAAGTCCTCGGGGTTGGGGCGCGAAGTGGTGACCGGACGCCTGCGTTGCAGGGCGACGGCGACGGACTTGGCGGACACCTCGGTGCCCTCCTCGAGCGCTTCGTCGCCGAGGACCACGGTGAGCGGTACGACCGCGATCCGGTGCCGGGCCAACGCGTCCTGCGGCAGGTAGGCCGTGGAATCGGTGACGATCGCGACATGGGCGAACATGAGCGGGAGGTTACCGGCCGACGGCTACCGCCGATACCGACCGGACGCCTCCGGCACCCGTTCTGTCATCAGATGGGCCGTTGGGTCCGTGACAGGATGTGACGGGAGCCACCGTCAGAACCGGCCCTCGGACAGTTGCGGATCGGCCTCGGCCGGTACCCAGTGCCGCAGGGCGCCGGCCTCGACCTCGATCTGCCGGCCGAGCGCGGCGAGTTCGTCGTCGTCGAACTTCCGCGCCCGGTCCTGTGCCGCCCAGCGCAGGGAGTCGGCGGAGTGGGCGACCCGCTCGGCGCGCTCGCGCAGTTCGGGCAGCCGGCCGGCCGTGCGGGCCCTGTCGGGCTCGCGTTCGAGCAGGCGCAACTCGTCGTCGAGGGCGTGGGCGTGCACGCCGAGGCGGTCGAGCAGCACGATCGCCTCGCGGAGGGTCGGGTCGCCGGTGACCCCGGACTCCAGCGCCTGACGGGTGCCGGTCATCGAGACCCGCAGCCGTAGCCGCAGTGCCGCCAGTTCACCGGCCGGGCCGGGTTGCACGCGGCGGGCCTTCAGGGCGGTCTCCTCGACGACCCTGCGAGCCTGGACGGACGTACGCTCCACGCCGCGGCGCACCGCCCGCACCGTCTTGACCATGAGGAAGACGCCCAGGGCCGCGCCGATGAGCAGGATCAGCGCCGTCACGCCGAGTATGGCCTCCATGGGGGTCCCTCCGGTTCGCTGGCCTGGGCCCGTCCTTCCACGGTATACGCAGCCGACCCGGTCCGTAGGCGCCACGCCCCCGGTGCGTCCCGGACCGCACCCCCGCCGAACCCTTAGGGGCCCCGCCGTCCGGCACGCTCCGCCGCCGTCCGTCCCGTGCCGACGGTCTGGGCTCCGCCACCCGACCCGCCGCGTCCCGGCGGCCCGGGGCCGGCCACCCCACCGCCGCCCGCCGCACCCGTCCACGCGGCACCCGTCCACGCCGCCGGCCGACCGCACCTGCCTGGCAGCGCCTACGGGCCGACCGGGCCGGCCGGGCGGCGGCCCCCGGCCGATCGCGCCTCCGGCACGCCGCCGCGTCGGGTGCTCACGCCGGGACGATGTTGACCAGCTTGGGGGCCCGGACGATGACCTTGCGGATCGCTGCCCCGGCCAGGGAGTCGACGACCGCCTCGTCGGCCAGGGCGAGCCGTTCCAGGTCTTGCTCGGCGATGTCCGGGGCCACCTCCAGACGGGCCCGGATCTTGCCCTTGACCTGGACGACGCAGATGACCGTCTCGTCCTTGACGTAGGCCGGGTCGGCGACCGGGAAGGGCTCGTGCGCCAGCGAGCCGGGGTGACCCAACCGGCTCCACAGTTCCTCGGCGATGTGCGGGGCGAGCGGGGCGACCAGCAGCACCATGGTCTCGGCGACGGCACGCGGCACCCGGTCCAGCTTGGTGACGTGGTTGTTCAGCTCGGTGGCCTTGGCGATGGCGGTGTTGAAGCGCATCGCGGCCATGTCGCGGCCCACGCCGTCGACGGCCTTGTGCAGGGCGCGCAGGGTCGCCTCGTCCGGTTCCTCGTCGACCACGGTGACCTGGCCGCTGGCCTCGTCGACCACGTTGCGCCACAGCCGCTGCAGGAAGCGGTAGGAGCCGACGACCGCGCGGGTGTCCCACGGACGTGAGACGTCCAGCGGGCCCATGGCCATCTCGTACAGGCGCAGGGTGTCGGCGCCGTACTCGGCACAGATCTCGTCGGGGGTGACGGCGTTCTTCAGGGACTTGCCCATCTTGCCGTGCTCGCGGCGGACCGGTTCGCCCCGGTGGGTGAAGGTGCCGTCGTGCTGTTCCTCGACCTCGGCGGCGGGCACCGGGAAGCCGCGGCCGTCGCGGTAGACGAAGGCGGTGATCATGCCCTGGTTGAACAGCTTGTGGAACGGTTCGTAGGACGAGACGTGGCCCAGGTCGAAGAGCACCTTGTGCCAGAAGCGGGCGTACAGCAGGTGCAGCACGGCGTGTTCGGCGCCGCCCACGTACAGGTCGACGCCGCCGGCCGGGCGGTCCTGGCGCGGGCCCATCCAGTAGGCCTCGACCGCCGGGTCGACCAGGCGGTCGGCGTTGCCGGGGTCCAGGTAGCGCAGTTCGTACCAGCAGGAGCCCGCCCAGTTGGGCATGGTGTTGGTCTCGCGGCGGTAGCGGCGCGGGCCGTTGCCGTCGCCCAGGTCCAGCTCCACGTGGACCCAGTCATCGTTGCGGGACAGCGGGGTCTCCGGCGAGGTGTCGGCGTCCTGCGGGTCGAAGGTGCGCGGGCTGTAGTCCTCGACCTCGGGCAGTTCGACGGGCAGCATCGACTCGGGCAGCGGGTGGGCCACGCCGTCCTCGTCGTAGACGATGGGGAACGGCTCGCCCCAGTAGCGCTGGCGGCTGAACAGCCAGTCGCGCAGCCGGAAGTTGACGGTTCCCTCGCCGATGCCCCGCTCGGCCAGCCAGCGGGACATCGCCTCCTTCGCCTCGGCGACCGGCCGTCCGTCCAGGGTGATGTCCGGTCCGCTGGAGTTGACGATGCGTGCGTCGTAGGAGTCGAAGGCGTCGTCCCAGCCGGCCGGGTCGGTGCCGCGCCCGTCGGACGGCTCGACGACGCAGCGCATCGGCAGGTCGAAGGCACGGGCGAAGGCGAAGTCCCGGGTGTCGTGGGCCGGGACGGCCATGATGGCGCCGGTTCCGTAGCCCATCAGGACGTAGTCGGCGACGAAGACCGGGACGGGCTCGCCGCTGACCGGGTTGACGGCGTAGGCGCCGGTGAACACGCCGGTCTTGTCCTTGGCGTCGGCCTGCCGTTCCACGTCGGACTTGGCCGCGGCCTGCTTGCGGTAGTCGGCGACGGCCTCGGCGGGGGTGGCGTGGCCGCCGGTCCAGACCGGGCGGGTGCCCTCCGGCCAGACGTCGGGGACGACGGCGTCCACCAGCTCGTGCTCGGGGGCCAGCACCACGTAGGTGGCGCCGAACAGGGTGTCCTGACGGGTGGTGAAGACGGTGACGCGCGCCTCGCCGTCGCCCTGGAGGCGCACCGGGAAGTCGATCCGGGCGCCCTCGGAGCGGCCGATCCAGTTGCGCTGCTGCAACTTGATCGCCTCGGGCCAGTCCAGGTCGTCCAGGTCGTCCAGCAGTCGGTCGGCGTAGGCGGTGATGCGCATCATCCACTGGCGCAGCTTGGCCTTGAAGACCGGGAAGTTGCCGCGCTCGGAGCGGCCGTCCGCGGTGACCTCCTCGTTGGCCAGCACGGTGCCCAGCCCCGGGCACCAGTTGACGGGCGAGTCGCAGGCGTAGGCCAGCCGGTGGGCGCCCAGCACGTCGGCCCGCTCGGCCGGGGTCAGGCCGTCCCAGGCCCGGCCGTCGGGGGTGGGGCGGGCGCCGGAGGCGAACTCGACCTCCAGTTCCTCGATGGGCCGGGCCGTGCCCGCGCTCTCGTCGTACCAGGAGTTGAAGATCCGCAGGAAGATCCACTGGGTCCACTTGTAGTACGCCGGGTCGATGGTGGCGAACGAGCGGCGGCGGTCGTGGCCCAGGCCCAGCCGGCGCAGTTGCCCGCGCATCGTCTCGATGTTGGCCTCGGTGGTGATCCGCGGGTGCGTGCCGGTCTGCACGGCGTACTGCTCGGCGGGCAGGCCGAACGCGTCGAAGCCGAGGGTGTGCAGCACGTTGTGGCCGGTCATCCGCTGGTGGCGGGCGTACGCGTCGGTGGCGATGTAGCCCAGCGGGTGGCCGACGTGCAGCCCGGCACCGGACGGATACGGGAACATGTCCATGACGAACTTCTTGGGCCGGGCCACCGTCTCGGCCGGCCCGCCCAGCGGTCCGTCGCCGGGGTTGGGGGCCTCGAAGGTGCCCTCCCGCTCCCACCGGTCCTGCCAGCGCCCCTCGATCTCGGCGGCCAGCGCGGCCTCGTACTTGAACGGCACGGCCCGGGACGGCCCGCCGCCGTGCGCGGCGTCGGACGCCGCAGTGGTCTCGCTCATGTCTTCTGAAGCTCCGTCGATGTCGTGTCAGGCGTACGCGCGGTCACTCCGGCCGGTCGGCGGGCGGATCCGCAGACAAAAACGCCCCTCGCGCAGGAGGGGTCGGCCGCACTGACGTGGATCCTGGTCAGCGCGGCTCGGTAAGGAGAAGGCGTACGGCACGCATGGGGTCAGGGTACCGCAGCGCGTGAAGGGCCCACACCGCGGCGTGCGGCGCGGGCCCCTCCGGTGCCGTCAGCGGTGCGGGCGGTAGGACGCGACGTAGCCGGCCGCGGGGGTGCCGACGCCGGTCACCTCGTCGTAGCCGACGGTGGCGGGGAGCGAACTGTCGGTGCCGAAGGTGCGCAGCGAGGTGACCAGGCCGTCCTTGGCGTTCACGCCGTCGGCGTAGTCGACCCGGACGTCGGCGATGCCCTGGCCGGCGCCGAGCGGGTGGTCGGTCACGTCACGCAGCGCGGTGGAGCCGTAGCGCTCGTAGATCGCCGGGTTGGCGAAGCCGATCGGCACGCCGCCGCGGGCCTGCTGGGCGTCGGCCTGTACGGCCGCGATGACCGGGCAGGCCAGTGAGGTGCCGCCGATGCGGTACTGGCCGTACGTGACGGTGCCGTTCGGGAAGGTCTGGGTCTGGCCCTCCAGGAACCCGGTGTTCGGGTCGGCGACCGCCGCGACGTCCGGCACGGTGCGCATCGGGGTGCCGCCGGCCGTCTCGCTGAGCGAGGCCGGGACGATGCCCTTCTGGTAGTACGGCTGGGCGAACAGCGTGCTGGTGCCGCCGCCGGCGCCGGAGGTGAACGGTCCGGGGAAGCCGGTCCACCGGGTGCCGTCGTCGGACAGCGGAGCGCGCTCGGTGCCCCAACCGGTCTCCCACCGGTAGGCGTTGTGCCGGCCGATCGCCAGCGAGGTGCCGCCGACCCCGGTCACCCAGGCGGAGTTGACGGGGCTGCCGACCTGCTTGGTGCCGGTGGCCGCCTGGTCGTCTCCGTCGTCGCCGGAGGAGAAGTAGAAGCCGATGCCCTCCACCGCGCCCTGCTGGAAGACCTGGTCGTAGGCGGCGGCGATGTCCGAGCTCTCGCCGACCTCGTCGCCGCTCCAGGAGTTCGAGACGATGTCGGCCAGGTGCCGGTCGACGATGTCCGACAGCGCGCCGAGCAGGTCGTCGTCGTTGCAGGACGCGGCGCCGACGTAGGTGACGTCCGCGTCGGGCGCGACGCCGTGCACGGCCTCCACGTCGAGGTTCTGCTCGCCGTACCAGCCGGCCGCGTCGCACTCCTTGAGGCTGTTGTAGGTGGCCGGCAGCACTTCGGTGAACTGGCCCGCCGTGTACTTCTGGTCACCGTTGCGCTTGGCGTAGGTCGCCGCGTCGGAGGCGAGGAACGGCGAGGCGTAGGCGTCGACGATGGCGACGGTGGCGCCCTCGCCGGTGTACCGGCCCGCGCCGTAGGCGTGCCGCAGCTGGGTGCCGGTGTAGCCCTCGACGGTGTAGGGCGCGTGCCGCCCGTAGGCGGTCGGCAGCTTCTTGTCGACGTCGGAGCCGTAGTACGTGGAGAACGGGCCGGCGTTGACGAAGGCGGCCGGCGGCGGGGGCAGCTTCTTCGTCGTCGCCGGGGACGGCGTGCCGACGGCCGGCGCGAGGACGCCGGCGCGGTGCGCGACGGACGTGCCGGTGCCGGTGGTGGAGTCCTTGCGCGCGATCGCCGGCGCGTCGTCCAACCCGACCACGGTGAGCACGGCGCCGTCCAGCGAGGCGGGCACCGACGCCGGGGTGGAGGGCGCGTGGTAGGTGCGGCCGGCCAGCGCGTAGGTGTGCAGGTCGGTGTCGAACGCCTTGCGCACCGCGGCCTTGTCGCCGCTGACCGCGATGTAGTGCCGGGTGCTCGCGGTCACCTTCAGCCCGGCGGACTTCAGCCAGCCGGTGACCGCGGCGATCTGCCGCCCGCTCGCTCCGTAGCGCGCCTGCACCTGGCGGGCGGTCAGGTACCTGCCGTAGGAGGCGGAGTGGGGGTCGGAGACCGCCCGGGCGTACGCGGCCAGCCCCTTCGCGTCCCGCCCGGCCAGGTAGACGCGGGCGCTGACCTCGGTGGCCGCCGAGGCGGCGCCGCGGTCGGCCTTCGCGGTGGCCCAGGACGGCCGGGTGTGGGCCAACGTCCGCCGGCCGTGCGGGGCGGCCTGCGCGGCCGGTGTCCCGACGGCCAGCGCGACGGCCACCAGCGGCAGCGCCGCGGCGAGGGCCAGGCCGGCGCGCGGTGCGTTGCGATCGAGCTTCATGTAACCCCCAGTGGAACGGATCATCCCGTGATGCGGAGCCGCTTCCGACGCCACCGGTGCGAATCACCGGTTAACGGTGAAGTAGACACGCCGCAGCCCGAACTCTTGCGTTGATCCGTCCACGTCATGGTCATGCTTGCGCCAAGAGATCATAAAGCACACACAAAGTCGGCAGACGGGCCGGCCGGCGGGCCGGCGGGACCGCTCCCCTCCGACCGGTTCCGCCACCGGTCCGGCGGTCGGCCGGCGGTCACGCTCCGCCGGAGGGGCCCGACGCACGGGCGGCGGACCCGCTGGCGATGCCGTGCACCAGGAGCCGCGGGATCGCCTGGAGTTCGCCGTCGAGCGACCGGCGGCCGTCGTCGGACCGGCGCTGCGACCAGCGGTGGAGCGCGCCGAGACAGAGGTCCCGAAGGACGTTGCCCACGCACGCCGAGGAGATGCCGGGCAGGATGTCGCCGCTCTCCCGTCCGGCCCCCACGATCTCGGCGAATATCTCCCCGACGTACGGCTCCTCCACGGCCACCACCACCTCGCCGCCGCCCAACGGCACCACGCCCGCGACACCGACCGGCCCATCGACCTCCTCCCGACCGCATGACCGACGACCCTGCCGGGGCCCTGGCCCGCGCGACGGTGGTGAAGGTGGCCGACAGCCGCAATACGGCGGACGTGCGGTTCGGAGGAATCGACACGCGCGACAACGCCGGGGGCGTCCGCGCTTTCGAGAGGACCTTCTCGGTTCCGTACCCGAGAAATAAATCCGGTCGCACGGTTTCTTGCCGCTCCCCGTCCGCCGACCGCTGTGTGCGCCGTTTCCGCGGCGGACCGCCGGGCCCCGCACCACCGTCCCGACCCGGCCGGACCAGCGCGGATGAGACCACCGAGGAATCCGCCGTCGCACCGCCGCACTCCGCACCCCGGCGCCGTTCCTTAATTCACCTGCACCCGGAGCCCCGCCCTGATACCTTCGGCGAGGTTCCCGCGCGAACGGCAAGAATTTTCGCTGCGCGGGTTCTGGCTCACGCACCACCAGTTCCTAGGAAGTTGGACTGCCGATCCGGCCGAGTGGCCGGTTCGCTCCCAAGCGAACGGGATGGAATCGTGCACAAGAGAGTCAAGACAGCCGTCGCCGGTTTCGGCGTGCTCGCTGCTGCTGCCGCCGCTGTCGTCGCCCTTCCGGGGGCGGCAGACGCCGCATCCTATGGCAGCGAATGCGGCGCCGGGTACAGCGTGATCGACCAGATGACGGTCCCGAACTACGGCACCGTCTACCTGACCTACAACAGTTCCAACGGGTACAACTGCGTCGTCACGGACCGCGACGATCCGGGTACCAAGCTGCTGATGATGGCGGAGATCGACCTCACCAGCGACGTGAACAGCGGTGGCGGGAACGGCCAGGAGGACGAGGGCGACTACAGCACCTTCGCCGGGCCGGTGTACATGTACGCGCCGGGCGAGTGCATCGACTGGGGAGGCTCGATCGATTCCGTGGTCGAGTACCAGCACGACAGCCACTGCGGCTGACCCCGGGGGTCCCGCGGACCCGTTCGCGTCCTTCACGGCGAGAGCACACCCCGGCCGGACTCCTTGAGCCGCCCGGTCCAGGTGACCTCGACACGATCACGCGACACCGACCGGCCCCCGTGGAACTCCGCGGGGGCCGGTTCGCGCTGGCGCGCCTCCGCCCTCACCCGAACGCGACCGTCTGGCCCGGGTGTTGGCCCTCGCGGGGGCGTCGGGCCGCTGCCCGCGGTTGTTCTGGGGCGCTTCCTCACCTGGGAATGAGGCGGCCTGTCACGAGGATGACGTCTTTCGCGGCTTCTGGTATGAAAGTCTGGACTTTGAGCAGGATCGGGACCGGCGAGATCTCGGGCAGGAGCACGGGGCGGGTGTCCCCTGCGGCGCTGCTCTGGAATTTGGCATGGGCGCTCCATTGGGCGCGGGATTGCGGATCGTCGTCGAGGCTGGCGTAGATCTCCTTCGTGCGCGGGTGCTTCGCCGCCTCTACGAGCAATTGGTGGAGCAGCGCGGCGGTCGGACGTGCCCATGAGTGCTCCCAATCGATCATGGAGGCTCGCACCTCGGCGGTTGGGGGGTTGATGACCCATAGGAGGGCGTTGTCCGCTTCGGCCAGCGTCGGGAAGGTCCGGGCGAGTGCCGCGTTGTGGGCGAGCATGTCGTAGTGGGACGTGCTGACGAAGAAGGACGGGCCGGGAAGGTCGTCGAGGCAGGCGCGCAGGTCGGGTGGGATCTCGTGGCGCGGGGGCGGGGCAGGTGGTTCGCGTCCGGTCCACCGGTGGATGGCGGCCGTCTGGTGCTGATCGCATCCGAGGATGTCCACTACGGCTTCCACCAGGCTGATCCCGCAGCGTCCTGTGGCTTCGAAGCGTCCGTAGTGCCGCTTGCTGACGCACGCCAGCCTGGCCATCACTTCTTGGGTGAGCGCCTGGGGGAGTTCCGTTCCCAGGTTTCTTCGGTATTTCTCCGGTACATCGGCCGGGTGCCGGGCTTCGCGCCACCGGCGCAGGTAGTACGGCATACCCGCGAGAGGTCGACTGATCATGCCCGCCTCCTTTGAGAGGCAGTATCCATACCACAAATTTTGCGATCTTGTTTTTCCGGAGCATGGAAAGCAATTACGGTGGAGTGCCTGGACGAACTGATATGCCGTCATCCCTGCCGTGTTTTCGGCGAGTTGGTCGCCGTGCCGTCGGCCGAGCTCGGAGAGGACGTTCTCGTGTCCTCTCGGGGGACGAATCGATGTCCTTTCCGTGGACATCGATTCGTCCTCACGGACACCGGCCGATTCGTGTCACTGTCGCTGCGTGATCAGGGAGCGGCGTCGCTTCTCCTGGTCGCCGGGAACTCCCCCCTTCCTCTCGTACAGGGGCTGTGTACGGGTTGGGCGGTGGCCACCCGCCTGGGACCCGGCCGGAGGCCACGGCCCGGTGGGGGTGGCCGCGCCGCCCGGCCCGCGCCGGCGGCGCGGGCTTGAGGAAGTGAAGAAGGTTTCCGCCGATCGTGTCGAACAGCAGAAGGGGAACGATCATGCAGAGCAAGCCCGTCGATGTCGCGAGGTTCGCGCTCTGCCGGTGCGTGGCGCCACCGGAGGTGAGGACGGACGCGGTGACGGGACGGCCCCGTCTGGATCGCGAGGGGCGAGAACAGTGGGTGGTCGGTGTCGCGGTGCGGCCGGAGGGAGGGCGTGGGTCGGATGCGGACGTGATCGACGTGACGTGCGCGGCGGAGCCGGTGGGGGTCTCCGAGGGGATGGCGGTGCGGCTGGTGGACCTGTGGGCGTCGGAATGGTCCGTCGAGGGCCGGTCGGGGACCGCTTGGCGGGCGGCCTCGGTGGTGCCGGCTACGGCGGTGCCGTGCCGCGGTGCAGTCATCAGGCTCTGGTTCGGGATCTTCGTCCTCAGCGCGCAAGGGTGCGGAGGGGTGACGTCGGCGCGGGTGTCGTGGTGGTCGTGGTGCCTGGCGGTGGCGGGGTTGGCGCTGGGTGCGCTGGCCGCTCCGGCGTCGGCGTTCCCGCTCGGGTCGGAAGAGTCGCCCACGGGAATCGTGCCCGCACAACACCGAGTCGATGTGCCAGGGCACCGCTCGGCTGCCGTGCCGTGCGTGACGCCCCCTGGTCCGGGCGGCCGGTTCGACCCGTCGCGACTCGATCCGGCGCACGGGGGTTCGGCGGAGGCATACGCCGGTGATGGGAGCGGGTTCGCGCGGCTACCGCACGAGTCGCGGCGGCTGGTGGGCTGTGAGGCCCTGCTGGTGGTGACGCACGATGCGCCGACGCTGGATTTCCTGGTGCGGCCGGCGGAGGGGAGCGCCGGTCGGTGGCGGAGTCCGCGACGCAGGCACGGGAGCGTATCGGGTCCATGAGGCGCGAGTGGTGACCGGCGGGACGCCGTCATCCACCCGGCACTCGGCTGGACCTCGTCGAACCGAGCACTCACGTGGTCCGCGAAACCGGGCTTCGGGCCGAGTACCACGCCGACACAGCAAGATCCCACCCGCTCTGCTTGATCGGATGGGATCTGGTCAACCGCTCTGAGACACGGCACGAACGGCCGTCTGTGTCTGTCTGTGGAGCTAAGGGGATTTGAACCCCTGACCCCTTGCATGCCATGCAAGTGCTCTACCAGCTGAGCTATAGCCCCAGGTCGTGCACCACCGAATGACCCGGCGACGACGTAGACATTACACGGACAGGGGGCCGTTTCGCCAAATCGTTTGCCGGCCGGGCCGGACCCGGCGGGCCACGCTGCCCGGGCCCCGGGAGCGCCCCGCACGCCGTCTCCGTCCGGCGCGGGGCGGGCCGCCGCGGAGCCGTCCACCGGACCCCGGCGACCGCCGGACGGGAGCGCGCCCCTCGCCCGGACCACGTCCCCACCGGCACGTCCCCGCTGGGGGCGCGGGCGCAACGCCTCCGCGCCGGTCGAGGTCAGCGCGACTTCTCGGCGAGTTCGGCGAGGAACCGCGGCACCCGCCCGGCGCCGAAGTCGTAGAACCGCGCCCACCGCGGCTCGACCGCGATACGTGCCATCCGGTCGTACACGGCCCGGCAGTTCCGTTCGAACTCGGCGGCGTACGCGGCGTCGAAGTTCTTCCGCGCGGCCGCGAGGTACTCCGGAACCACCCCGTCGACGATGGTGAGGCGCACGACGCCGCGCACCGACAGCGTCCTGGCCGAGCCGGGACCGTCGCCGGCGTCGATGGTCAGGGCGATCTCGGGGCGGGCGGACAGCGCTCCCACCTTGGGCGCCGTGGCCGCCGTGGACATGACGATCTCCTCGCCGGTCCAGAAGAACCCGATCGGGATGACGCGTGGCCGCCCGTCGAGTCCGTTGTACGCCAGCCGCGCCATGGACCCCTGGTCCAACAACTCGTGGGCGTCGGCCAGCTCCTGTGCGATCTGCTCGGGGTCCATGACGCGTCGTCCTCCACTGTCGCGGCTGCCGCGCGGCCGCTCGTGGCCGCCAGGTCCCTGGGACGCGGGTGTCGCGGGCGTCGCCGCGTCCAGGACACCCGCGGCCGAGCCGTCATCCTCCCACCCACGGTAACCGTGCCGCGCCCACCGGCTCACCCGGCTCCCACCGCGTCGCACTCGACCGGCCGCCGGACGCCCGTGCGATTCGGTCCGCCCCCGTCCCCGGAGGCGCGGGCGGCGCGGCCCGCGTCACCCGCGGCGCGCCCGGGTACGACGACGAGGGCGGACCGGCCCGCGTTCACCGCGAGCACAGTCCGCCCTCGTTCGTGTGCGACGGTCCGTCTCTGTTCCGTCTGTCTGCCTGTGGAGCTAAGGGGATTTGAACCCCTGACCCCTTGCATGCCATGCAAGTGCTCTACCAGCTGAGCTATAGCCCCGAGTCGTGTAGGAGCTTAGCGTGTGCACGGCTCGGAAACGAAATCCGTCAGTCGTCGTCGACGCCGAGCACCTGCTCGGGCAGGCTTCCGGCGTTGTGCTCCAGCAGCCGCCAGCCCCGGGCGCCCTCGCCCAGCACCGACCAGCAGCAGTTCGACAGCCCGCCCAGCGACTCCCACTGCGGGGGTTCCAGCCCGAGCAGGCGGCCGAGGGTGACCCGGATCGCGCCGCCGTGGCTGACCACGACGAGCGTGCCGTTCGGCGGGAGCTTGTCGACTTCGCGCAGCACCACCGGAGCGGTCCGGTCGGCGACCTCGGTCTCCAGTTCGCCGCCGCCGCGCCGGACCGGCTCACCGCGCTTCCAGGCGGCGTACGTCTCACCGTGCCGGGCCCGGACCTCGGCGGACGTCAGCCCCTGCCAGTCGCCGGCGTAGGTCTCTCGCAGGTCCTCGTAGAAGCGGGGCTCCAGGCCGGTCAGCGCGGTGAGCTCGGCGGCGGTGCGCGCCGCGCGGCGCAGGTCGGAGGAGACGACCGCGTCCGGCCGGAGCGCGGCGAGCAACCGCGCGGCGCGCCGGGCCTGCGCGACGCCGGACTCGGTCAGGGGTATGTCGGTGGTGCCCTGGAAGCGGCGCTCGAGGTTCCAGCCGGTCTGGCCGTGCCGCCACAGCACCACGCGGCGCCCGGTGGCCGACGGGCCGGCCGCGGCGGTCAGTTGAGGTCTCCGTCCGCGTCCTCGACCGTGCCGCGGGCGGCGGCGTGCTCGGCGGCCTTGCCCCGCGTGGCCAGCGCGTCGCCGGGCAGCGGCAGTCTCGGGGCAGTCCTTCCAGAGCCGTTCCAGGGCGTAGAAGACGCGCTCCTGGGCGTGCTGGACGTGCACCACGATGTCGACGTAGTCGAGCAGCACCCAGCGGCCGTCGCGCTCGCCCTCTCGGCGCACCGGCTTGGCGTCCAACTCGGTGCGCAGCCGCTCCTCGACCTCGTCGACGATGGCCTTGACCTGGCGGTCGTTGGGCGCCGAGGCGAGCAGGAAGGCGTCGGTGATCGCCAGCACGTCACTGACGTCGTAGGCGATGATGTCGTGCGCGAGCTTGTCGGCGGCGGCCTGGGCGGCGGCAGGTGATCAGCTCGGTGGAGCGGTCCGTGGCGGTCACAGGAGGCTTTCCGGTCGGTGTCGGGGTACTCCCCCAAGGATCTCATGCCCCGGCGGCCGCACCGAGCGCGCTGCCCCGGGCCGTGGCCCCCGGGCCGACGGGGGCTCCGGCGGCCGCCGTGCGAGGCGTGGGTTCCTCCGCCGTGCGGGGCCGTGGGCTCCTGGCAGGGGCCGGCCCGGCACGCCCGCCGGGGAGCCGGACCCCGCCGGACCGGGCACCGGCCGTGCGCCGCCGGACGGTCCGGGCGGCCCGGGGCACCGGGGGCGGACCGCCGGACGGGTCACAGTGCGGGAGCGCCGGCCTCCGGCGGCCGGTAGTCGGCGCCGAGCACCACGGTGACGAGCGCGTTGCCCGCCCCGGCGCCCTTGCGGACCTCGCGGGAGGACAGGCCGAGGGTCTTGGCGAGTTCCCTGGCCGGCTTCTCGCCGGAGGCCGCCGCGTAGAGCACCTCGGAGTCGGCCCGGGTCGCGACCCGGCCGCCGTTGACGTAGGTGTAGCCGGCGTTGACGACCTGGACCTGGGCGGCACCGGGGGCGGTGGCCGGACGGCCGCTGCCGTCCTCGACCGTGACGGTGGGTATCCCGCTGGTGTCGGTGTTGCGCACCTGGCCGCCCAGGATGCTCCTGACCACGTGGTCGGTGGCCTGCGGGCTGATGGTTCCGTTGGCCCGCACCGGCAGTGTGGTGGTGGTGTAGTGGCCGGCCTTCACCAGGCCGGACATCGCGGCGAGCGTCGCGCCGAGCTGGTCGTTGGAGAGCGAGGGGTCGGGGACCTGTCCGAGGTCGTCGACGATCTTCGTCGCGGTCCGGGTGTCGCTGGGCACCTTCATCAGGACCGCGTCCATCACCTGCCCGAACCGGGCCAGCTGGTCGGCCTCCGTCTCGCCGGGGCCGCGGTAGGTGGCGTAACGGACCGCCGCCTTGCCGTTGAGTGGCTGGTCCTTGCCGCGCGCTACCACGGTCTTCCCACCGGAGGTGACGGTGGCGTCGGCGTCGAGGGTGATGCCGCCGACCGCGTCGACCAGGATCTCCAGGTACGGGGTGTCCAGCCGCCAACTGCCCTGGATCCTGGCGCCGAGCAGGGTGCTCAGCGCGTCCCGGGTGGGCCCGGCGGTCTGCTCGACGACCGACTTGCCGAGGGTGGTGGAGCCGTTGTCGGTGCTGACCGACAGGGTGTTGGGCAGCAGGACGAGGCTTCCCCGGCCGGTGGTCTCGTTGCGCACCAGCAGTGCGGTGGAGCTGTTGTCGCTGTCCACTTCGCGCAGGTGCACCACGATCACGTCGCGCTTCTGCGCGCTCAGCGGCACCGAGGAGCCGGCCGGGCCGACGCCCGGCAGCAGCCCCGCGTACCAGGCGTAGCCGGCGCCGCCGGCCAGGACCAGCGCCAGCACGGCGACGAGGGCGATGGTGCGGGCGCGGCCGCGCCGCTTGCGCTCGTCGCGCCGTTCGGCACGCGACTCGGAGAACTTCAGCCAGTCGATGACGTCCTCGGCCTGCCCGTTCTCCTCCTCGACGAACGCGAACTGCTCGGTGTCGAAGCCCTCCTCGCCGGGGTCGTGCGTGTCGGGGTCGTGCGCGCCGGGGCCAGGGTGCCCGGCGTCACCGGGGTACCCGTCCTGCGCGTGCCCGGCGTCCCCGTGGACCGGGTCCGCGCCGGGCTGTCCGGGGTCGCCGCGGCGGCCGTCCGCGGCGGGGTAGGGCGGCTGCTGGTGCGGCCCGCCGTGCTGCGGACCGCCGGGCCCCGGGCTCCCGGACCGCCGGTCGTCGTACGGTGGACCGGCCGGATCCGGTTCCGTTCCGGGCGGCCCGGGCACCGGGTGGTCCTGCCAGCCGACCGGCTGCTGGTAGCCGTAGGGCTGCTGCGCGGCCGGCTCGGGCGCGGGCCGCTGGTACGGCTGCCGGGGCACGCCGGAGTGCCGTCCGGCGTCGTGCCGGGGCGCGGTGTAGCCGTCGGTCCGGTAGCCCTGCGGGTCGAACTCCTGGGCCTGCCCCGGGTGACCGCCCGGGCCGGCCGGATCCCCCTGCCCGGCGTGCCACGGGTCGTAGCCGGGGTCGTAGCCGGGGTGGACGTGCTGACCGCCGTGGCCGCCGCCATAGGGCCCGCCGCCGTACGGGCCGCCGGAATACGGGCCGCCGGAATACGGGCCGCCGGAATACGGCGCGTCGCCGTACGGCTCGGCGGGATGCGGCCCGCCGGGATACGGCCGGCCCGGGTCGTGGTGGGCCGGGTGGTCGGCGCCGGGGCGGGGCCGCCGGTCGTCGGCCGGGGGCTCCGGATCCGCCGGGTGTCCGGGCGCGTACGGGGCGTATGGGCCCTGGGGCCGGTAGGGCTCCTGGCCGTGTCGCTCCTGCTCGCTCACCAGCGCCCCTCCAGATCGAATGCCGTGCCGGCCGGCCTACCCGGCGGCCCGGTAAAGATTCCGCTTGTTGATGTAGCGCACCACGCCGTCCGGCACCAGGTACCAGACCGGCTCCCCCCGGGCGACCCGCTGGCGGCATCCGGTCGAGGAGATCGCCAGGGCCGGGATCTCGACGAGCGAGACGCCGCCGTCGGGGATCCCTGGGTCGGACAGGGTGTGCCCCGGACGGGTCACTCCGATGAAATGCGCCATGTCGAACAGCTCGCGGGCGTCACGCCAGGAGAAGATCTGGGAGAGCGCGTCGGCGCCGGTGATGAAGTACAGCTCCACGTCGCCGTATTCGGCGCGCAGGTCCCGCAGGGTGTCGAGGGTGTAGGTGCGCCCGCCGCGGTCGATGTCGATGCGGCTCACCGAGAACCGGGGGTTGGAGGCGGTCGCGATGACCGTCATCAGGTAGCGGTCCTCCGCCGGGGAGACCCGCTGGTCCTCCTTCTGCCACGGCCGGCCGGTGGGGACGAAGACCACCTCGTCGAGCTCAAACAGGCTCGCGACCTCGCTCGCGGCCACCAGGTGGCCGTGGTGGATGGGGTCGAACGTCCCACCCATCACACCGAGTCGTTTCTTCACCGGTCCGGCCCCTCCGTGCCTGATCCACCGATCGCGGAGGGGCGTTCGGACGCCGCCCGCTCCCGTGCGAGCACACCCTACTGGGGGTGGCGGGGAGCACGCCCGCCGTGCTCAGCGGTCCCGGTTGAAGCGGGTGGTGATCCACAGCAGGAGCAGCAGGACGAACAGCGCGCCGCCACCGGTCAGGAAGGGGCTCAGGCTCTGGTGGTGCCCACCCTCGGCGAGCGGGGCCAGGGCGCTTGCGATGTGTGCGGTCATGGTCTGCGGGACCCCTTGTGATCGGAAGAGTCGTCAGGCGGGAAATCGTGCCACATGGTAAGCCCGCACCGCGCGGAAGCCCCAGAGCGGAACCGCTGAGCGGCGCCGGGCGTCCTGACCGGTGAACGCGACCGTCCACCCGGCGGCGTGGAGGTCGACGGCCGCCGCCCGTCAGTCCTTGCTGCCGTAGCCGCGCAGCAGGAACCAGGCGAGGAAGGCCACGCCCAGTACGGAGACGAGGATCACGGTGCGCAGCAACCAGCCGGGGCCGGCCGAGTCGGAGGCGACGGCGAGCACCGTCGCCGGGTCGTACATCGCGGGGGTGTGCATGCCTTTCAGCGTATCCCCGTCGACGCGGGCCTCTATCGTGGGGTCACCGCCGGGAGCGACGGCTCCGGCCACCGAGGGGGAGGCCCTATGACCGTGCCGAACGACCGAAGCGCCCGGGGCGGGCCCGACGACAGGCTGCCCGGCCGGTCGCGCACCCGCTTCCCCGGGATCTCCTCCCGGGCCTACGAGCACCCGGCCGACCGCTCCGCGCTGGTGGCGCTGCGCAAGCTGACCGGCTTCGACACCGTGTTCAAGGCGCTCAGTTCGCTGCTGCCCGAGCGTTCGATGCGGCTGCTGTTCCTCTCCGACTCGGTGCGGGTCGGCGAGCAGCAGTTCCCCCACCTGCACGTCATGCTGCGCGACGCCTGCTACGTCCTGGACCTGCCGAAGGTCCCGCCGATGTACGTCACCCAGGACCCGCGGCCGAACGCGATGTGCATCGGGCTGGACGAACCGCTGATCGTGGTGACCACGGCCCTGGTGGAGTTGCTCGACGAGGAGGAGATGCGGGCGGTCGTGGGCCACGAGGTGGGCCACGCGCTGTCCGGCCACTCGGTGTACCGCACGGTGCTGCTGTTCCTGACCGACCTCGCGGTGAAGGTGGCCTGGATCCCGCTGGGGACGGTGGCGCTGGCCGCGATCGTGCACGCGCTGCGGGAGTGGTTCCGCAAGTCGGAGCTGTCCGCGGACCGGGCCGGACTGCTGGTCGGGCAGGACCTGCCGGCGTCGATGCGCGGTCTGATGAAGCTGGCCGGCGGCAACCACCTGCACGAGATGAACGTGGACGCCTTCCTGGCGCAGGCCGAGGAGTACGAGGCCGGCGGCGACCTGCGCGACTCGGTGCTCAAGATCCTCAACATGCTGCCGCGCACCCACCCGTTCACCACGGTGCGCGCCGCCGAGCTGAAGCGCTGGGCGGAGGGCCGCGACTACCAGCGGATCATGGACGGCCACTACCCGCGCCGCGACGACGACGGGAGGACCTCGGTGCGCGAGTCGTTCCGGGAGGGGGCCGGCCACTACGCGGAGCAGGTCAGGACGAGCAAGGACCCGCTGATGGGCCTGATCCGCGACATATCCACCGGCGCCGGCGATCTGGGCGGCAAGCTGTTCGACCGGTTCTCCGCCAGCGGCGCCCGGCCGTCCGGTCCGCGGCCGGGCGACGACGCGGCCGGTCCGGACGGGCCGGAGGCGGAGCGGCCGGACGGCTCGGCCGGCTAGGGCCGGTCCGGTGGATGGCGTCCTCCGCCCGGAGGGCGGGGGTGACGGTGTCCGGTGCGTGCGCTCACAAGGCGGAGGCAGGGGAGCGCGGCGGACCGCCCCGACGAGCGACAACGCCGCGAGCGCGTCCGCCGGACACCGTCACCCGGACGGGATCCATCGGACGGGGCTCGGAGGCGGCCGGTCGGCGGCCCGCCGGTCGCGGGTGCGTCAGCCGTCGTCCTCCAGGTGGCCGACACCGAGGCCGGGGGCCGGGGTCGGGCTGGCGGACGGGCGCGGCGGCAGCCGCAGCGTGCCGCAGATCTCGGCGACCGGCGCGCGGTGGTCGTAGGGGTCGGTGCCGACGCCGGAAGTGGCGACCTGGCCGGTCAGCAGCGGACGGAAGTAGGCGGACGGGTCGCTGCCGCAGTCCAGCGGGCCGGCCTCGACCGCGGCGTCCTCCACCTCCACCTGGTGGGCGGCGAGGTCGTCGTGGTCGAAGGAGAGCCGCAGTTGGCGCCGGACGGTGAACAACGAGGGGTCGGGCCGGCGCGAGTCGGCCGACCGCACGGTGTAGACGAGGGTGTGGTCGGTGGCCACGTCCAGGGTGTCCGAGCCGTGCTCACGGACCGCGACCGTGCCGCGCACCCGCACCTGTGGGTCGGCGAGCACGATCCGGTCCGGGTCGAAGCGCACCAACCAGCCGGTCGCCGCGTGCCGGCCGTCGTCGGCGGGCCGGGCGAGGCTGCGGTCGAACTGCTCCAGCTCGCCGGGGCTGAGCAGGTCCCGCACCCCCCGCACGTCGCCCCCGGTCAGCGCGGTCGCGTCGAGCGAGGAGGCGATCAGGTACTCCTTGCTGATGGTCAGCGCCTGGAGCACCTGGTCGGCGGTGAAGTGGGCGGTGGCCCGGGCGGCGGGCAGCGTGATGCCGGCCGCGCCGGTGCGGTAGCCGGCCACCTGGTCGGCGGTGAACAGGCGGTCGGCGGCGGCCGCCCGCACCGGGCCCTGCGGGGTGAGCGGGGTGAGCTGGATGCGCAGCGGCCCGCTGGGCGTCGGCTCCAGGGGGCGGTTCGGATGGCGTATGCCGAGGTAGATCGCGCTGCCGAAGGCCAGCACCATCAGCACGACGAGCAGCACCGCCTGCCGGTGCCGGCCCACCCTGGCCATGGAGTGGCGTGCCGCCACCGCCCGCCCGACGTCGTCCATCCGCTCGCGGGCCGAGTACTCCCGTATGCGGGCGGCTCGGACGAAGGACTCGTCGAACACGACGGAGCGGTATTCGTCGTCGCCTCCCGCACCGCCGGCGGGCGTGCCCTCCGGCGGCTGTCCGCTCCCGTTCATATGACAAGAGTAGGTCTGTCAACGCGTTGGTGAATGCACCGGCGGGAAACTGTTTCTGGCATACCGTCACAAAAAAGGAACGATTCCGGCAGGCCGGAGCCCGTCCGGCATCCCGCGGTCAGCTCTTCGCGGGACCCGCCGTGCCGGTGGGCACCTGCGAGACGCCGATCAGACCGGTGGCCGGCGGCGGCGCCGGTACGTGTTGCCGGGAGGAGGACCCGGCACCGCCCCGATAGACCGCGGCGAAGGTCAGCGCCACCACGCCGAGCCCCATGATCAGGGCGAGCAGCCAGGCGATCGTCCGGTGCCAGCGGGTGTGCGCGCCGTGGCCGCGCCCGATCCGGTAGTGGCCCGCGTACAGGCCGAGGTCGGTGTCCGCGTGCCGGCCCGAGCCGTGCCGCCGGAACGCCTCGTCGGGGCCGTCGTCCTCCGACCCGCCCACCCGGGCACGGGCCGCCTCGGCCGCCGCGCGGGCCCGGGCCGCCGCCAGCGCGCGCTCCCGCGCGCTGGGCTCGTGCAACGTCGCCGCCCGGACGAAGTCCTCGTCGAACACCACGGAAGCGAACTCCTCGTCCGCGTCTCCGTGGTCGTCGCCGTCCGGGAACGGCTTGCCGCCAACATCCTCAGACACGGATCCAGACTAAGCCCGCGGACGCCCCCATGGGCAGGGAGCGGGAGGATTCCGGCATCCGCGAACGTCACACGGACGGCGGACACCCCTCAGCGGATCTGGCCGTCACCGGTGACCACGTACTTGGTGGAGGTCAGCTCCGGCAGGCCCATCGGCCCCCTGGCGTGCAGCTTCTGCGTGGAGATGCCGATCTCGGCGCCGAAGCCGAACGCCGAGCCGTCGGTGAACCGGGTGGAGGCGTTCACCATCACCGCGGCGGAGTCCACCTCCGCCGCGAAACGGCGGGCCGCCGCCTGGTCGCGGGTGACGATCGCCTCGGTGTGCCCGGACGACCAGCGCCTGATGTGCGCGAGCGCCGCGTCCAGGTCGGGCACCACGGCCGCCGCGATGTCGTAGGACAGGTACTCCGCCGCCCAGTCCTCGTCGGTCGCGGCCACCACGGCGCCCCCGCCGGCGCTCGCCGCGCGCTGCCAGGCCGGGTCGCCGTGCACGGTCACCCCTGCCTCGCCCAGCGCGGCGAGCGCCCGCGGCAGGAAGGCGCCGGCCACCGCGGCGTGCACCAGGACGGTCTCGGCGGCGTTGCACACGCTGGGCCGCGACGCCTTGGCGTTGACCAGCACCCGCAGGGCCATGTCGAGGTCGGCGTGCTCGTCGACGTAGACGTGGCAGTTGCCGACGCCGGTCTCGATCACCGGCACGGTGGACTCCTCCACCACCGTGCGGATCAGCGCGGCGCCGCCGCGCGGGATCAGCACGTCCACCAGGCCGCGGGCCCGCATCAGCTCCTTGACCGACTCCCGGCTCTCCCCCGGCACCAGCTGCACCACGTCGGCCGGCAGCCCGGTCGCGGCCGCCGCGTCCCGCAGCACGCCCACCAGGGCGCTGTTCGAGGCGTACGCGGACGACGAGCCGCGCAGCAGAACCGCGTTACCGGACTTCAGGCACAGCGCGGCGGCGTCCACCGTGACGTTCGGGCGTGCCTCGTAGATGATGCCGACCACGCCGAGCGGGACGCTGACCTGCCGCAGTTCCAGGCCGTTCGGCAGCGTCGAGCCGCGCAGCACCTCGCCGAGCGGGTCCGGCAGCGCGACCACCCGGCGCAGGTCGGCGGCGATCGCCGCCACCCGTTCCTCCGAAAGGGTGAGGCGGTCCACGATGGCCTCGCTGGTGCCGGCCTCCCGGGCCCGCGCGACGTCCCGCGCGTTGGCGGCCACGATCTCGCCGGTGCGGGCCAGCAGGGCGTCGGCCATCGCCAGCAGGGCCGCGTCGCGGTCGGCGCCCGGCCGGGGCGCGAGGAGGGCGGCGGCCTCCCTGGCCCGGCGCGCGGTGTCCAGGACGGCGGATCGCGGGGAGGACGGTGACGGGGCGCTGAGGGTCATGCTCCGAAGGGTACTGACCCGTCGGGCGCTCCCTGGCGGCGTTCCGGCATCCGGGACGCCTGCGGACGCCGGCCCGGGCCCACTCCGCGCGGCGGGCGGGTGAGCCGCCGGGCCCCCGGCGCGGGACCCCGGGCACGAGGGACACGGGGCGCGGCGGACGCGGGGCGCAGGGGGCGGGAGGCGGGGCGCGGGGCGCGAGGAGGGCGCTTCAGTAGGGGTGGACGCCCATCGGCACGGCGGGCGGCGGCCCGTACCCCTCGGCGAGCCGCTGGTGGTAGGTCTCCCGGTCGATGACCTCCAGGCCGACGATCTCCCACGGCGGCAGCTTGGCGGTGGCCTTGTGCTCACCCCACAGCCGCAGCGCGATGGCCGCCGCGTCGTGCAGGTCGGGGGCCTCCTCCCAGTACCGGATCTCGGCGTGGTCGTCCGCGTACCGGCCGGTGAGCAGGAACGGGTGGTCGTGCGCGAGCTGTTCGAGCGCCCGGCGCACCTCGGGCAGCGGCGCCGCCCGCCCGGAGACGCTCAGCGTGACGTGCCACAGCCTGCCGCCGGCCCGGACGTGCTCCGGCGGCCCGGGCCGCTCGTCGGGACGCGAAGGGGCCGGGCGGCCGGCCCGCGGACCGCCGACGCTGGCGAGCGGCCGCTGCTGTCCGGTGCCCGGCCGGCCGCCGGGGACGGCACCCGCGCGGTGCGGCGTACCTGGGCGCCCTCGTCCCACCGGCGGCCTCCTGGTCGTGTCCGCGCACCGCGCGGCGCGCGGCTCCCGTATCAAAGTGCACCAGTCCCGGGGCCGCCGCGTGGCCGTTTTCACCAAGAAGCCCCCGGATCACCGATGCGCGGCGGCACCCCGCGCCCCCGCGCTCACCGCAGAACCACCAGATCGTCGCGGTGCACCACCTCGCGCTCGTAGGCCGGCCCGAGCTCCGCGGCGAGTTCGCGGGTGGAACGGCCGAGCAGCCGCGGCACCTCGGCCGCGTCGAAGTTGACCAGGCCGCGCGCCACCAGCCGGCCGTCCTCGCCCACCAGGTCCACCGGGTCGCCCGCCGAGAACCGCCCCTCCACCCCGGTGAGCCCGGCGGCCAGCAGGGACGCGCCGCCCTCGACCACCGCCCGCACCGCACCGGCGTCCAGTCGCAGCGTGCCGCGCGGGGCGGAGGCGTGCGCCAGCCACAGCAGCCGATCCGCCGACCGCTTGCCGGTGCGGTCGAACAACGTGCCGGTCGGGCGGCCGGCCAGCGCGTCGGCGGCCCGCACCGCGGAGGTCAGCACCACCGGAACGCCGGCCCCGGCGGCGAGGCCGGCCGCCTCCACCTTGGTGGCCATGCCCCCGGTGCCGACCCCGGAGCGGCCAGCGCCGCCGACCGAGACCCCGGCCAGGTCCGCGGGGCCGGCGACCCGGGGGATCCGGCGGGCGCCGGGCCGGCGCGGGTCGCCGTCGTAGAGCCCGTCCACGTCGGACAGCAGCACCAGCAGGTCGGCCCGGACCAGGTGGGCCACGAGCGCGGCCAGCCGGTCGTTGTCGCCGAACCGGATCTCGTCGGTGGCCACCGTGTCGTTCTCGTTGACGACCGGGACCGCGCCCATCGCCAGCAGCTTCTCCAGCGTGCGGTAGGCGTTGCGGTAGTGGGCGCGGCGCGCGATGTCGTCGCTGGTGAGCAGGACCTGGCCGACCCGGACCCCGTACCGGGCGAAGGAGGCGGTGTAGCGGGCGACCAGCAGGCCCTGGCCGACGCTGGCGGCGGCCTGCTGGCGCGCCAGGTCGCGCGGCCTGCGGGTCAGCCCGAGCGGCGCGAGCCCGGCCGCGATGGCGCCGGAGGAGACCAGCACCACCTCCCGGGCGCCGCCGTCCGCTCCGCGCGCCCCGGCCAGCACGTCCACCAGTGCGTCCACCCGGTCGGCGTCCAGCCCGCCGGCCGCCGTGGTCAGCGAGGACGAGCCGACCTTCACCACGATCCGGCGCGCCCCGGTCACCTCCTCGCGCGTCCGGTCGGCGGCACGCTCCGCGCCGCCGACCCCCGCCGCGGCGTCGTCCGCACCGTCCGCGCTGCCGGCGTGCTGCCATACCACCGCGTGCCACCCCACAAACGTCTGCCGGTTCTTGCTGGCCGCTGCGCAATCTACGGGAAGCGCACGGCGCCCCGCCCGCCCGTTCCGCGGGCCGGACGGCGGGACGGGCCACGCGGGCCGCGGCGCGACCGGCGCCGCCGACCGGACAGGCCTAGAAGGGGTTGAACTCGTCGTAGGCGCGGGCCGCGTCGTCGCGTTCCGCCTCCCGTTCCTTGCGGCGCTGCGCGGCCGGGCGGGGGGCCTCGAAGCGGTGGTCCTCGCCGCGCCGGCCCAGCATCTCGGCACCGGCGGTCATCGACGGCTCCCAGTCGAAGACGACCGCGTTCTCCTCCGGGCCGATCACCACCTCGTCGCCGGGCCGGGCACCCGCCTTGACCAGCTGCTCCTCGACACCGAGCCGGTTGAGCCGGTCGGCGAGGTAGCCGACCGCCTCGTCGTTGGCGAAGTCGGTCTGGCGCACCCAGCGTTCCGGCTTCTCCCCGCGCACTCGGAACGACTCCCCCTCCCGGATGACGGTGAAGCCGGCGTCGTCGACCGCCGTGGGCCGGATCACCACCCGGGTGGCCTCCGGCGCCGGCCGGGCGGCGCGCGCGTCGGCCACGATACCGGCCAGCGCGAACGACAGGTCACGCAGGCCGCGGCGGGACAGGGCGGAGACCTCGAAGACCCGGTAGCCGCGGGCCAGCAGGTCGGGCCGGACCAGGTCGGCGAGGTCCTGGCCGTCGGGGATGTCCACCTTGTTGAGCACCACCACCCGCGGCCGGTCCTCCAGCCCGCCGTACGCGGCCAGTTCCGCCTCGATCACGTCCAGGTCGGACAGCGGGTCGCGGGAGGACTCCAGCGTGGCGGTGTCGAGCACGTGCACCAGCACCGAGCAGCGCTCCACGTGCCGCAGGAACTCCAGCCCGAGCCCCCGGCCCTCGCTGGCACCGGGGATCAGCCCCGGCACGTCGGCGATCGTGTAGACGGTCGAACCGGCGGTCACCACACCGAGGTTGGGAACCAGCGTGGTGAACGGGTAGTCGGCGATCTTCGGCTTGGCGGCGGACAGCACCGAGATCAGCGAGGACTTGCCGGCGCTGGGGTAGCCGACCAGCGCCACGTCGGCGACGGTCTTCAGCTCCAGCACGATGTCGCCGCCCTGCCCCGGCTCGCCGAGCAACGCGAAGCCGGGCGCCTTGCGCCGCGCCGAGGCCAGCGCCGCGTTGCCCAGTCCGCCGCGCCCGCCGCGCGCCGCGACGTAGGCGGTGCCGTGGCCGACCAGGTCGGCGAGCACCGTGCCGTCACGGTCCAGCACGACCGTGCCGTCCGGCACCGGCAGCACCAGGTCGCGGCCGTCCGCGCCGGAGCGGTTGCCACCCTCTCCCGGCCTGCCGTTGGTCGCCTTGCGGTGCGGCGAGTGGTGGTAGTCGAGCAGCGTGGTGACGGCGGTGTCCACCACCAGCGTGACGTCACCGCCGCGCCCGCCGTTGCCGCCGTCCGGCCCGCCCAGCGGCTTGAACTTCTCGCGGTGCACGGAGGCGCAGCCGTGGCCTCCGTTACCCGCGGCGACGTGCAGTTCGACGCGGTCCACGAAGGTGGTCATGACGGGTGCCTCCCTGAGCGGTGCCGCCGGCCGGCGGCGGTTCGTAACGGACCGAGGGCGGACCCGCTCCCCGGTGTACCGGGATGCGCGTCCGCCCTCGGGTGGTGCGGTGCCGTTCCGTGGCGCGGCGGGTGTTACTCCGCGGCGGCCGGAACGATGTTCACGACCTTGCGGCCGCGGGCGGTGCCGAACTGCACCGCGCCGGCCGCGAGGGCGAACAGCGTGTCGTCCTTGCCGCGGCCCACGTTGGCGCCGGGGTGGAAGTGGGTGCCGCGCTGGCGGATCAGGATCTCGCCCGCGTTGACGCTCTGGCCGCCGAACCGCTTGACGCCGAGCCGCTGGGCGTTGGAGTCGCGACCGTTCCGGGTGGACGACGCGCCCTTCTTGTGTGCCATTGCTCCTCAGTCCCTTACTTCGCAGCCGCGGGGATGCCGGTGATCTTCAGGGCGGTGTACTGCTGGCGGTGGCCCTGACGACGCCGGTAGCCGGTCTTGTTCTTGTACCGCAGGATGTCGATCTTGACACCCTTGTGGTGGTCCACGACCTCGGCCTGGACCTTCACACCGGCCAGCACCCACGGGTCGCTGGTGACGGCGTCGCCGTCGACGACGAGCAGGGTCGAGAGCTCGACCGTGTCGCCCACCGCGTTGGTGGGAAGCTTGTCGACCTCAACGATGTCGCCGACAGCCACCTTGTGCTGGCGGCCACCGCTGCGCACGATTGCGTACACGCGGATCTCACTCTCTCGCTCGAAATGGCACCCCTGATGCCAGCCGTCCGGGAACCGGCGCGCCCGCAGGGCGGATGCCGGGGGTTCGGGGGCCTCCCCCGACACCGGCCGGGGGGGATGTGCTCAGAAGCGGGCGTCGATACGCCGAAGGTCAAGATTACGGGCCGCCTCCGGCAGGGTCAAACCCGCCCCGGCGTCCCGGTGCCGCGCGACCCCGGGAACGGGGCGCACGGCACCGGGACGGCGCGTCAGGACTCGTCCGCCGGCGCCGAGACCACGCCGGTCCCGCTGTGCGGGGCGGCCGCCGTCTTCTTCGCGGACGCCTTCTTGGCGGTCGACTTGGCGGCGGCCTTCTTCGCCGTCGTCTTCTTGGCCGTCGTCTTCTTCGCCGCGGTCTTCTTGGTCGCGGCGGTCTTCTTGGCGGCCGTCTTGCGCGCGGCGCGCTTCTTCGGCTCCGGCTGCTCGTCGGCCGGAGCACCGGCCGGCTCCGTCCCCCGAGCACCGTCCTCCTGCGCGGACTCGGCGCCGGCGGCCGGAACGACCAGCACGGCGGCCTCGTCGGCGGCCGACGGCGGCGGCCCGGCCGGAGCGGACGCCTTGCGGGTGGCGCGGCGGCGGGCCGGCGCGGGCTCGGCCGCCGGCCGCGGCACGACGGGCTCCGGGACGACCTGCTCGGCCTGGGTGGCCGGCACCACGACGACGGCGCCCTCGTCGGCCTGCGCCGGAGCACCGGCCGGAGCAGTCGCCTTCCGCGTCGCACGACGCCGTGAACGCCCCACCGGCTCGGCCGGCTCGGCGCCCTCCTCCGGCTCCGACCCGGCGGCCGCCGGGTCGGCCGCGTCCGTCCCCGCCACGGCCGCCGACTCCGCCCCGGGCCTCGGCTCGTCCGCCGGCACCACGACGACGGCGCCCTCGTCGGCCTGCGCCGGAGCACCGGCCGGAGCAGTCGCCTTCCGCGTCGCACGACGCCGTGAACGCCCCACCGGCTCGGCCGGCTCAACCGGCTCGGCGCCCTCCTCCGGCTCCGACGCCGCGGGGGCGCCGGCCGTCCGGGAGGCCCGCCGGCGGGCGCGACCGCCGGCCCGGGTGGAGCGGATCGCGGCGGCCTCCGCCTCGGCGGCGGTGCCGAACCACTCCTCCACGGCCTCCTCGGCCTCGGCCACCACCTCGGCCTCGTCCGGCTCCTCCGGCTCGTCGTCCGGCCCGGTGCCGGCCACCGGCTCCGGGGCCGGCTCGGACGCGGCGGAGCCGCGGCCCTTCTTCTTGCGCTTGCCGCCCCCGCCGGAGGTGGTCGCCTGGTCCATGTGCACGATGACGCCGCGGCCGTTGCAGTGCACGCAGGACTCGGAGAACGACTCCAGCAGCCCCTGGCCGACCCGCTTGCGGGTCATCTGCACCAGACCGAGCGAGGTGACCTCGGCCACCTGGTGCTTGGTGCGGTCCCGGCCCAGGCACTCCAGCAGGCGGCGCATCACCAGGTCCCGGTTGGACTCCAGCACCATGTCGATGAAGTCCACGACGATGATGCCGCCGAGGTCGCGCAGCCGCAGCTGGCGCACGATCTCCTCGGCCGCCTCCAGGTTGTTGCGGGTGACGGTCTCCTCCAGGTTGCCGCCCTGCCCGGTGAACTTCCCGGTGTTGACGTCGACGACGACCATAGCCTCGGTGCGGTCGATCACCAGCGAACCGCCGCTGGGCAGCCACACCTTGCGATCCAGTGCCTTCAGCAGCTGTTCGTCGATGCGGTGGGTGGCGAAGACGTCGACGTCGGAGGTCCACTTCTGGAGGCGGGCCTCCAGGTCCGGGGCGACGTGCCGGACGTAGCCGTGGACGGTCTCCCACGCCTCGTCCCCGCTCACGACGACCTTGGAGAAGTCCTCGTTGAAGATGTCGCGGACCACCCGGACGGTCATGTCCGGCTCGCCGTACAGCAGGGTCGGCGCGTTGCCGCTCTTGGCCTTGCGCCGGATCTCCTCCCACTGCGACTGGAGGCGCTCGACGTCACGCGACAGCTCCTGCTCGCTCGCCCCCTCGGCGGCGGTGCGCACGATGACGCCGGCGTCCTCGGGGACGATCTTCTTGAGGATCTGCTTCAGCCGGGACCGCTCGGTGTCCGGCAGCTTGCGGCTGATGCCGGTCATCGAGCCCTCGGGCACGTAGACCAGGTAGCGGCCGGGCAGCGAGACCTGGCTGGTCAGCCGGGCCCCCTTGTGCCCGATCGGATCCTTGGTGACCTGGACCAGCACCGGCTGGCCGGACTTGAGCGCGGACTCGATGCGGCGCGGCCCGCCGGAGATTCCCAGCGCCTCGAAGTTCACCTCGCCGGCGTACAGCACGGCGTTGCGGCCCTTGCCGATGTCGACGAACGCCGCCTCCATGGACGGCAGGACGTTCTGCACCTTGCCCAGGTAGACGTTGCCGACGTACGAGGTGGCCTGCTCCTTGTTGACGAAGTGCTCGACGAGCACGTTGTCCTCGAGGACCCCGATCTGGGTGCGGTCGCCGTTCTGCCGGACCACCATGACCCGCTCGACGGCCTCGCGGCGGGCCAGGAACTCGGCCTCGGTGATGATCGGCACCCGGCGGCGGCCCTGCTCGCGGCCCTCCCGGCGGCGTTGCTTCTTCGCCTCCAGGCGGGTGGAGCCCTTGATCGCCTGCACCCCGTCGGAGGGTTCGGCGCGCTTGCGCGGCTCGCGGATCTTGGTGACCGTGCGCTCCGGGTCGTCGCCGCCCCCGGCTTCGCCGTCGGAGGGGCCATCGCCGCCGCGCCGGCGCCGCCGGCGCCGCCGGCGACTGCTGCTGGAGCCGGACCCCTGCCCGCCCTCGTCGTCGTGCTCCTCCCCCTCGGGCCGCTCGTCGGCGTACCCGGCGTCGTCCTCGTCGTGCCCGGCGTCCTCGGCGCTCTCGGTGCCGTCGTCGCCCTCGGACTGCTCGCCCCGCCGGCGCCGGCGTCCGCCGCGGCGGCGGCGCCGGGACGACGGGCGGTCGTCCTGCTCGTCGTGGCCGTCGCCCTGCTCGGCGGCGGCTTCGCCACCGGGCTCCTCCGCGCTCTCGCCGGTGTGCTCGGGCTCGGCCGCCGCAGGCGTGCTCTCCGGGGCGGTGGCGCGGCGGCGGCGCCGACGGCGCGACCCGCCCTCGGCCTCCTCCTCCGAGGCGGCGGAGTCGGCGGAGCCCGGGGGATCGGCGGACTCGCCCGCCGGGCGGGCCTGCGGGGCGACGAAGACCGGGGGCTGGAAGACCGCGACCGGCGGCCGGAACGCCCGCGGCCGGTCGCCCTCGGCCTCCCGCTGCTCCTCGCCGTCCTCGTCCTCGTCGACGGCGTCGGCCTCGTCGGACGCGGCCGGCGGGGCCTCGGCGGTCGCCGCGGCGGGCGCGTCCTTGGGCGCCAGCGAGCCCGGCTTGAGCCGGCGGGACCCGCCGTCGTCCGGCTCGGCCGCGGCGGCCTTCTTGCGGGTGCGGCGGGCACGCTGCGGCTTCTCCTCGGCGGCCGGCGCTGGGGCCTCGGCGGCCGGCGCAGCGGCCTCCGCGGCCGGCTCCGGCGCCGCGGGGGCGGCCTCCGGCTCGGGGGAGGCGGCCTTGCGGGTGGCCCGGCGGCGGGTGCGCGGCGCGGGCTCCTCGGCGGCGGGCGCGGCGGCCTCCGCGCCGGTCGGCGGACCGGCCGGCTCCTGGGCCGGCGCGTCGGCGGGCTGCTCGGGCGCGGCGGCGGTCTTGCGGGTCGCGCGGCGGCGGGTGGTCCTGGCGGCCGGGGCCTGCGGCTCCTCGGCGGGGGCGCCGGACGGCTCGGCCTGCTGCGACGCCTGCGCCCCGGCCTCCGCGCCGGTCGGCGGACCGGCCGGCCGAGAGGCGGTGCGCCGCCTGCGGCGGGGCGCCGGGGCCGGCTCGTTGCTGTCGGACGCCGTCTCGGGCGTGTTCTCGGGCTCGTTCTCGAGCATGCGGGCATGTCTCCCGTCACGCTCCCGGGCGCCGCGCTCTGTTCCGGTCCGCGGTCCCGCGGCTTCGCGGTTCCGCCTCCGGGGCGCGTGCGCCACACGGGAGCTGTTGTCTCACTCGCCGGACCCGGTCTGCGGGCGGCGAAAGTCTGCTGGTCAGCGCGTCACCGGACCCGGGTGGCTCCCGGTACGTCGGCGACGCGTCGGCGGCGTGCCTACGCGGGACCGCCCGGCACCGTCGCGATCATCGGCTCGGCGGCCGTGGTGGCGGCGGCCGTAGCGGCGTCGCGGTCTGGTGACAGCGGGTCGGTCACCGTGCCGGTCTCCTCGTCGAGCGGCCCCTGCGCCAGCCTGGTCACCGCTGCGGGGACCGGCGGCGCGAGGTCGGCCGTCGAACGGAGGCCGGACAGGACGTCGTCGGGTCGAACGGCGGGTGTCACGTGCCGAACCACCAGGCGCAGTATCGCACAGGCTCCGGCCGACGGCCCATCGGCACCGGTCGTGGCCGTGCCGCCGGCGACCGCGGGGTCCACCGGTGAGAGGGACACCACGGCGGCACGGGCGTCAAAAACCCGTTCGCCGTTCTTGGTGGTGCGCCGCACCTCGACCCGCTCGGCGGCCAGGAACGCCTCGGCCGCGCCGGCCGCCCGCCGCGGCTCGACGCCCTCCAGCCGCAGCAGCCACTCGGACGCCTCCAGCCGGTCGGCCAGCCCCGAGGTGTGCGCCTCGACCGCCTCGGTCACGTCCAGGCCGGGCGGCAGCGACGCGTCCAGCAGGGCGCGCAGCGCCTCCGGGTCGCGCGGCTCGGTGAGCGCGATCTCCAGGTACTCGCCCTCGCTGGCCACGCCGGTGGGCGCGGCGCCCGCGTAGGAGACCTTCGGGTGCGGGGTGAAGCCGGCCGAGTAGGCCATCGGCACCCCGGCGCGGCGCAGCGCCCGTTCGAACGCGCGCTGGAAGTCGCGGTGGCTGGTGAACCGGAGGCGGCCCCGCTTGGTGTAGCGGAGTCGGATGCGCTGCACCGCGGGTGCGGGCGGCGGGCCTTCGGGCTGTCGCTTGCCCAGTGTCGTCAGTCCCTCGGGTGTGCGGGGGTCTCGTCGCTCTCCAGGTTACGCGGTCGCGGCGGGCACCCAGAACCGCAGCTTGCCACCGCGCTGGTCCTCCAGGACCCCGCCGCACGCCTCGATGACCCTCCGGGACGCGGTGTTGGCGGTGTCGCAGGTGATGAGCGCCGAGTCGACGCCGAGCCGGGCGGCGACCGGCAGCGCCTCGCGGAGCATCGCGGTGGCGTGCCCGCGGCGCCGGGCGCTCGGGCGGACGTCGTAGCCGATGTGGCCGCCGTAGGCGAGCAGCCACGGGGTCAGCGCGTGCCGGATGGCCAGTCGGCCCAGGTACGCGTCGCCCTCGACGTACCACAGCGTGGTGCACGGCACCCAGCCGTCCGGCAGGTGCGGGCCGGGCTCGGACTGCCCGCGCACCGCGGCCACGTAGGTGGCGAACCCCTCCGGCAGCTCCCAGCTGTCGCCGTGGTCGCGGAACTCGCGGCCCAGCATGCTCGCGTCGCCGGGGACACCCCGCCCCTCCGCCCGGAACTCGGCCATGGCGGCGGCGAACGAGGAGCGGACGCGTACGTCCGGCGTGATCAGGTGCGGCATCCCGCCACGGTGCCGCCGGCGGCGCGGGCAGGCAACCGGTTTTCCCGGGCACCTCGGCGGCACCGGCCGGCCGGGGGCCCGGGGCGTCAGGTGACGACGGTGAGCGGCAGCAGCTTCTTGCCGGTCGGACCCACCTGGATCCGGGTGTCCATCGTCGGGCACACGCCGCAGTCGAAGCACGGCGTCCAGCGGCAGTCCTCGACCTCGGTCTCGTCCAGCGCGTCCTGCCAGTCCTCCCAGAGCCAGTCCTTGTCCAGGCCGGAGTCGAGGTGGTCCCAGGGCAGGACCTCCTCGTAGCAGCGCTCCCGGGTGGTGTACCAGTCGACGTCCACCCCGAACTCCGGCAGGGTGCGCTCCGCGGCCGACATCCAGCGATCGTAGGAGAAGTGCTCCCGCCAGCCGTCGAACCGGCCGCCGTCCTGGTAGACGGCCCGGATCACCGCGCCGATCCGGCGGTCGCCGCGCGAGAGCAGGCCCTCGACGATGCCGGGCTTGCCGTCGTGGTAGCGGAAGCCGATGGAACGGCCGTACTTCCTGTCGCCGCGGATCCTGTCGCGCAGCTTCTCCAACCGCGCGTCGGTCTCCTGCGCGGACAGCTGCGGCGCCCACTGGAACGGGGTGTGCGGCTTGGGGACGAAGCCGCCGATGGACACCGTGCAGCGGATGTCGTTCTGCCCGGAGACCTCACGGCCCTTGGCGATCACCCTGGTGGCCATGTCGGCGATCTGCAGCACGTCCTCGTCGGTCTCGGTGGGCAGGCCGCACATGAAGTACAGCTTCACCTGCCGCCAACCGCTGCCGTAGGCGGTGGCGACGGTGCGGATCAGGTCGTCCTCGGAGACCATCTTGTTGATGACCTTGCGGATCCGCTCGCTGCCGCCCTCGGGCGCGAAGGTCAGACCGGAGCGGCGGCCGTTGCGGGTCAGCTCGTCGGCCAGGTCGATGTTGAACGCGTCGACCCGGGTGGACGGCAGCGACAGGCCGATCTTGTCGTCGGTGTAGCGGTCGGCCAGGCCCTTGGCCACGTCGGCGATCTCCGAGTGGTCGGCCGACGACAGCGACAGCAGGCCGACCTCCTCGAAGCCGGTCGCCTTCAGGCCGGTCTCGACCATCTCGCCGATCCCGGTGATGCTGCGCTCGCGCACCGGGCGGGTGATCATGCCCGCCTGGCAGAACCGGCAGCCGCGGGTGCAGCCGCGGAAGATCTCCACCGACATCCGCTCGTGCACGGTCTCGGCCAGCGGCACCAACGGCTGCTTGGGGTACGGCCATTCGTCCAGGTCCATCACGGTGTGCTTGGCGACCCGCCACGGCACTCCGGAGGCGTTGGGCACCACCCGGGCGATGCGGCCGTCGGCCAGGTACTCCACGTCGTAGAAGCGCGGTACGTACACGCCGCCGGTCTTCGCCAGCCGCAGCAGCACCTCCTCGCGCCCGCCGGGCCGGCCCTCCGCCTTCCAGGCGCGGACGACCTCGGTGATCTCCAGGACCGCCTGCTCGCCGTCGCCGATCACGGCGGCGTCGACGAAGTCGGCGATCGGCTCCGGGTTGAACGCGGCGTGCCCGCCGGCCACCACGATCGGGTCGTCGTCCCCCCGCTCAACGGCGTCCAGCGGGATGCCGGCCAGGTCGAGCGCGGTCAGCAGGTTGGTGTAGCCGAGTTCGGTGGAGAAGGAGACGCCGAACAGGTCGAACGCCCTGACCGGCCGGTGCGCGTCCACGGTGAACTGCGGGACGCGGTGCTCGCGCATCAGGGCTTCCAGGTCCGGCCAGACGCTGTAGGTGCGCTCGGCCAGCACGCCCTCGCGCTCGTTGAGCACCTCGTAGAGGATCATGACGCCCTGGTTGGGCAGCCCCACCTCGTACGCGTCCGGGTACATCAGCGCCCAGCGCACGTCGCACGCGTCCCACGGCTTGACGGTGGAGTTCAGCTCCCCGCCGACGTACTGGATCGGCTTCTGCACGTGCGGCAGCAGGGCTTCGAGCTGTGGGAAGACCGACTCGACAGGCATCGTGGGACTTTCGTGAGCGGATCAGGGACGGTGCTCAAGCCTAACGCGGCGCACGGACCGCTCCGGCCCCGCCGCGAACGCCCCGACCGGAGCCGCCCCGGCGCCCCGGCTCCGGCGTCGGCGCCGGGCCCCGACGCCGCGGTGGCCGCCCGCCGGGCGACGCCGCCGGCACCGGGCCACCCGCTCCGGCACCGGACCGCGCCCGCCGACCGGCGGGCGGTCAACCGGCCAGCGGTCCCCGGTCGGCCCGGCGCCAGGCGGCCGGCAGCGCGTCCTCCACCGCCGCCGCCCGCTCCCGCTCGGCCTGGTACATCACGCCGTGCCCGAAGGTGTCCTCGCCGGCCCGGCGGGCGGCCCGGGTGCGGCGCAGGATCTCCGCCCGGCACATCACGCCGTCCTGGTGCTCGCCGAGCAGTCGCTGCAACCGGGTGATCCGGCTCCGGTACCGCTCGGCCGGCCGGCCCAGCACCGGAGCGGCGGACTCGGCGGCGTACCGGGCGCGCTTGGCGGCCTTGCGGGCCTCGTGCAGCGCGACGTCCCGGGCCGGGCCGGGCGCGGCGGCGGCCGCGTCCCGCAGTCGCCCCCGCAGCCGGCGGTGTTCGCGGCGCACCGCGGCGGCCAGCGCGTCGGCGGCCGGCCGGCCGGCCGCGTCGAGCAGCGGCGGGTCGGCCAGCAGGGCGTCGAGCCGGTCGAGCAGGGCGAAGTACCGCGTGCCGCGCATCCGGCGCAGCAGTCGCTCACGGGACCGTTCGCGGTCGGGTCCGCCGGGCGGGCCGCCGCGCACCGCGTCGGTGGCGGCCTCCGGCGGCAGCAGGGCGACCAGTGCGGCCAGCCGGGCGTCGAGGACCTCGCGGTCGCGCTCCTCGCCGAGCACGCCGGCCAGCCACTTCAGCTCCTCGCCGACCGGGTCGGTGACCGCCCGGTCCAGTTCGCGCCGGTAGGTGCGCAGCGCGGCGCGCAGCCGCCGGGTGGTGACCCGCATCTGGTGCACGGCGTCGGGCTCGTCCCGGCGCACCGGCGGGTCCCAGCCGGTCAGGTCGGCCACCAGGCGGTGCAGGTGCCGCAGGACGGCCTCGCCGGCGGTGTCGGCGCGCTCGGGCGGCCCGGGCGGTACCGGCACCCGGTCGCCGAGCGCGCGGCGCAGTTTGGACGGCACGGCGGCGCGGCGCAGCCCGGCGGCCAGCAGCCGCTCCTCGACCGCGTCCAGCAACGACGGCTCGCCGCCCATGAGTTCGACCTCGGTCTCGGTCCAGCTGAGCGGGCCGGCGGTGACGTGGTCGTGCGCCACCTCGGCGAGCGGTCCGCCGGCCGCGTCGAGCAGCCGGGTGCGCTCCCGGTGGTTGACGACGCGGACCACCGGGCGCAGCGGGCGGCCCCTGGTGTGCACGGCGACCTGGGCGCTGAGCGCCTTCGGCACGGTGCGCGGGGTGCCGCTGCCGAGCGGTGCGTGCACCTCGGTGCGGGTGTCCGCCTCGGTGGTGGGCAGTTTCAGGTGCCAGCCGTCGTCGTCCCCGCCGGTGCGGCGGCGCAGCGTGATCCGACGGGCGGCCAGCCGCAGGTCGGCGGTGTCGAAGTAGACCGCGTCGAGGTCGACCGGCTCCAGTTCCTCCAGCGAGGCGACCTGCTCGGTCCCGCGTTCCAGGGCGGCGCGGACCTCGCGGGTGCCGGGCGGCGGGCCGCCGGCCGCGTCCCCGACGTAGGTGCGCTCGGTCTCCGGTACTCCTGCGGCAGCCACGGTACGACGCTAGGGGGCGCGCGGCCGGCCGGCAAAGTGGGCGTCGGGCACCCAGCGGCCGGTCAGGCGGAGACCGGCCGCTGGGTGCACACCGACTGGAGGAGCCCTATCCCGATCCAGATCGCGAACATCGAGGATCCGCCGTAGCTGACGAACGGCAGCGGGATGCCGGCCACCGGCATGATGCCGAGCGTCATGCCGATGTTCTCGAACGACTGGAAGGCGAACCAGGACACCACCCCGGCGGCGATGATCGTGCCGTACAGGTCGGTGGCCTGGCGGGCGATTCGGCAGGCGCGCCAGAGCACGACGCCGAGCAGCAGGATGATGGCGATCGCGCCGACGAAGCCGAGCTCCTCGCCCGCGACGGTGAAGACGAAGTCGGTCTGCTGCTCGGGCACGAACTGCCCGGTGGTCTGGGAGCCGTGGAACAGGCCCTCGCCGAGCAGGCCGCCGGAGCCGATCGCGATGCGGGCCTGGGCCGTGTTGTAGCCGACGCCGGACGGGTCGAGCGCCGGGTTGGCGAAGGCGGCGAACCGGTCGATCTGGTACTCGTTGAGCAGCTTGAGCTTCCAGACCGCCAGCGCGCCGAGGGTGCCGGCCGCCAGCAGGCCGAACACCCAGCGCTTGGGCGCCCCGCAGCACAGCAGCACGCCGAGCACGATGACCACCATGACCATGGTCGAGCCCAGGTCCGGCATGAGCAGGATCACGCACATCGGCAGCGTGGCCAGGCCGAGCGCCTGCAGGATGGTGCGGCTGTCGGGCGTGGCGCGGTCCCCGGCGTCCACCCGGCCGGAGAGCACCATGGCCATGCCCAGGACGATGGTGATCTTGGCGAACTCCGAGGGCTGGAGCGAGAAGCCGCCGCCGAGCACGATCCAGGAGTGCGCGCCGTTGACGGTGGAGCCGAGCGGGGAGAGCACCGCGAGGAGCAGCAGGATGGAGAAGCCGTACAGGAACGGGATCACGCTGCGCACCCTGCGGTGTCCTATCACCAGGGTGCCGATCCCCAGGGCGATGCCGACCGCCAGGTTCATCAGGTGGCGGATCAGGAAGTACTGCGGGTCGCCGTGGTTGATGGCGGTGCGGCCCCGGGTGGCGGACCACACCAGCAGTGCGCCGACGCCGGACAGCGCGAGGGCGGCCAGCACCATGATCCAGTCCATCCGCCGGACCACGGAGTCGCGGGCGAACAGCTTGCCGAAGGTGCCGCGCTCGGGGCTGTAGCGGCGGATCGAGTAGCCGCCGAAGCTGCCGGTCGTCACGTCTGGTACCTCCGCCCCGGCAGCAGCTTCTCGTTGCGGTCCGGCGGCAGCGCGTTCAGCGTCGTGGCGGGCACCGGCGCCGCGGTGCCGGTGCCCGGGTCGGCGAAGGCCGCGGAGCGCGGCGAGGTCAGCGAGGCCCGCACCACGATGCCGTCCGAGTTGAACTTCGGCAGCGCCGGGTCGGGGCTCTTCAGCAGCGCCTTGGAGGAGTCGACGGAGCCGTCGGACTGCACGCCGTACAGCTTCTCGTAGATCTTGCGGACCGCCGCGCCGGAGCCGCCGGAGCCGGTGCCGCCCTGCGAGATGGTCATGACGATGGCGTAGTCCTTGCTGTACGTCGAGAACCACGAGGTGGTCTGCTTGCCGTAGACCTCCGCGGTACCGGTCTTGGCGTGCAGCGGGATCTTGTTCTGCGGCCAGCCGCCGAACTTCCAGGCCGCGGTGCCCTCGGTGACCACGCCTGCCAGCGCCTTGTTGATGTACTTCAGCGTCGCCTTGCTGTCCGGCAGGTGGCCGGTCGCCTTGGGCTTGATCCGGCGCACCAGCTTGCCGTCCGCGCCGACCACCGCCTTGCCGATGGTGGGCTGGTAGAGCGTGCCGCCGTTGGCGAGCGCGGCGTAGATCCTGGCCTCCTGGATCGGCGTGACGAGCGTGTCGCCCTGGCCGATCGCGTAGTTGACCGAGTCACCGGCGCGCATCTCGTAGCCGTCGGCGCAGTCCTCGCGGTAGATCTCGGTCGCGTAGTCGTGCTTGCCGGACTTGGCCTGCTTGCACCAGAACGCCTTGTTCTGCGCGTACTGCTGCTTCTTCCACTTGCGGTCCGGGACCCGCCCCGGAGCCTCGCCGGGCAGGTCGATGCCGGTGTCCTGGCCGAGCTGGAACTCGTGCGCGGTCTTGTAGAACCAGTCCTTGGGGTGCCGCGGGTGGTTGCCGCCGTCCTTGAGCCACTGGTCGTAGGCGAGCCGGTAGAAGACCGTGTCGCAGGAGACCTCCAGCGCCCGGCCGATGTTGATGTCGCCGAAGCTCTCGTTCTCGTCGTTGTGGAAGACCTGGCTGCCGATGCTGAAGCTGGAGGTGCACGGGTAGATGTCGGCCCCCAGGTCGTAGCCGGCCTGCGCGGCGGCCGAGGTGGAGACCACCTTGAACGTCGAGCCCGGCGCGGACTGGCCCTGGATGGCGCGGTTCAGCAGCGGGTAGTCCGATGTGGCGTTGGTCAGCGCCTGGTAGTCCTTCTCCGAGATGCCGCCGACCCACTCGTTGGGGTCGTAGGTCGGCTCACTGGCCATGGCGATTATCTGGCCGGTGTGCACGTCCATCACGATCGCGGCGCCCGAGTCCGCCTTGAAGTTGCGGTGGGTGACCGGGTCGTAGGTCTTGCGGGCATCCACCATCGCCGAGTTGAGCTCCTTCTCGGTGAGCGCCTGCACCCGCGCGTCGATGCTGGTGATCAGGTTGTCGCCGGGCTGCTCGGGGGTGTCGGCCGCCTCGCCGATGACCCGGCCGCGGTTGTCCACCTCGTAGCGGGTGATGCCGGCCCTGCCGCGCAGCACGCTGTCGTAGGTGCGCTCCACGCCGGAGGCGCCGACCTGGTCGGAGCGGGTCAGCGTGGGCTGGCCGTCCTTCATCGACGCCTGGATCTCCTGGTCGGTGACCGGCGCGGTGTAGCCGAGCACCTGCGCCGCGCTGGCGCCGTTCGGGCTGCCGTAGTGGCGCACCGCGGTCGGCTGGGCGGAGATGCCGGGGAAGTCCTCGCGGCGCTCCATGATCTGCAGCGCCTGCTGGGTGGTGGCCTTGTCGGTCACCGGGATCGGCTGGTAGGGCGAGCCGTTCCAGCACGGCCGGGAGGTCTTGGCGTCGCAGAGCCGGACCTTGTCGGACAGCGCCTTGTAGCTCATTCCGAGCACCCCGGCCAGCCGGGTGAGCACCGCCTTGCCGCCGTCCGGCTCGGACAGCATCTCGGTGCGGCTGACGGTGACGACCAGCTTGGTCTGGTTGTCGGCCAGCGGCACGCCGCGCGCGTCCAGGATGGAGCCGCGCACGGCGGGCTGCACCACCTGCTGGATGTGGTTGCTGGCCGCCTCGGCGGTGTACTGCTGGCCGTCGCGGATCTGCAGGAACCACAGCCGGCCGCCCAGGGTGAGCAGCAGCGACACCACGAGGATCTGCAGGATCACCAGCCTTATGGTGACCCGCTGGGTGCGGCCGGTCTCCGGGATGTTGCTCATCGCGGTTCCCCTCGCTCGCGGTCGGTCGGGTGGTGCGGGGCGCCCCCGGCACGGCCGCCGAGCGGCGCCGGGCATCCGTGCGCCCGGGCGGCGCGGGCCGGGGCGTGGGCCCGGGTGACGCCGGAGGGTGCGTACGCGGCGCGGACGGCGCGGACGGCGCGGACGGCGCGGACGGCGCGGACGGCGCGGACGGCGCGGACGGCGCGGACGGCGCGGACGGCGCGGACGGCGGGAGCGTTCACAGCTTCCTGCCGCCCTTCAGCAGCCCGCCGCGCTGCCCACCGGTGCCGGAGCCGGTCCGGCCGGTGGTGCTCACCCAGCGGTACGCGGGGTTGGACGTGCCGCCGAGCGCGTCCCCGGCCATCGGGTCGTGTTCGAGGTGCCGGGCCAGCTTCATGATCCACGGCACGGTGAACGGCGCCAGCAGCAGGTCGTAGATGGTGGCCGTCACCAGCAGGCTGAGGATGCCGACGTGCCGCGCGGCGGTGTCCCCGACCAGCGCCCCCACCCCGGCGTACAGCAGCGTGGACAGCACCCCGGCGGCGGCCACCACGGCCATCGGCATGGCGGCCGAGCGCAGTTGCCCGCTGTCCGGCCTGGCCAGTCCGGCCAGGTAGCCGATGACGCACAGGACGAGCGCGTAGCGCCCGGCCGCGTGGTCGGCGGGCGGCGCCAGGTCGGCGAGCAGCCCGGCGCCGAAGCCGATCAGGCAGCCGCCGACGTGCCCGTAGGTCAGCGCGAGCGCGAGCACCACCAGCATCAGCAGGTCGGGCACCGCGCCCGGCAGGTGCAGCCGGGCCAGCACACTGACCTGGAGCACGAGCGCGACCACCACCAGCGCGGTGGACAGCACGATCCGGTTGACACGCATCGGTCAGCCCCTCTGCTCGTCGGTGGCGGACGGGGACGGCCCGCCGGAGGGCGAACCGGACGGCGAGCCGGAGGGGGCTCCCGAGGGCGCGCCGGACGGGTAGGCGGTCACCGTCACCGTCGGGGTGGGCTTGGCGTGCGGCAGCGGAGGCAGCACGGTGTCGCGCGGGTCCTTGCGCGGCGGCACCACGACCACGCCGACCACGTCCAGCCGGGTGAAGCCCACGAACGGCTTGACCTCCACGGTGCGGGTCAGCCCGCCGGCGCCCGGGTCGATCTTGACCACCTTCCCTATCGGCACGCCCGGCACGAACGGGGTGTCGTGCTGGGACCCGAAGGTCACCAGGCGGTCCCCGACGTGCACGTTCGCCCTGCCGTTGAGCAGTTGGACCTTCATCGGCCGGTCGCCCTGGCCGGTGCCGAAGCCGAGTTCCATCGAGCCCTCCATGCGGGTGCCGACCGTGAAGTCGGGGTCGCAGGCGAGCAGCACGGTGGAGGTGGTGGCGCTGACCGTGGTGACCCGGCCGACCAGTCCGTCGCCGTTGAGCACGGTCATGTCGCGGCGGATGCCGTCGCTGCTGCCGGCGTCGATGGTGATGGTCCAGGAGAAGTTCTGGGTGGCGCCTATCGCGACGACCTGGGCGCCCTTGATGCCGTACTGGCCCGCGCCGGCCACCCGGAGCATCTTGTCGAGCTCCTGGGCGCGGTTGCGGTTCATGTCGTGGGTGCCCAGCTTCTCCTTGAGCAGCTCGTTCTGCCGCTGCAGGGCGGCGAGCCGGTCGTGGCGGGAGCCGGAGTCCCGCACGGCCTGTATGGCGTTGCCCACCGGGTTCACCGCGGACGCCACGCCGTTCTCCACCGGGCCGAAGACGGTGGCGGCCACGCTGCGCGCGCTGCCCAGCGGGGAGGCGTCGCCACCCCTGATGTCGACGGTGATCAGCGCGAACGCGATGGCGACCAGCAGAACCAGCAGCAGGCGGCTCTCTCGTGTGTCCCTCACGTGCGGCGGCCGTGCCTTCCTCGTCGGACCGGCCCGCCCGCGGGGCCGTCGCCGGTCAGCGATGTGTCAGCTGATGGGGCCGGCAGACCGCGGTGGGCCGGTCCGGCCGTGGAACGGACGACTCTCCGGCGCACCGCCGGGCGGGGGACCGCCCGGCGGGTGCCCGGTCGCGTCATCGGCGGGGCTGGGAGTCCAGCACCTGCTGCAACGCCTCGAACTCCTCGACGCACTTGCCGGCTCCGAGGGCCACCGAGTCCAGCGGGTCCTCGGCGATGTGGATGGGCATGCCGGTCTCCTGGCGCAGCCGCTCGTCCAGCCCGCGCAGCTTGGCACCGCCGCCGGTCAGCACGATGCCGCGGTCCATGATGTCGCCGGACAGCTCCGGCGGGCACTTGTCCAGGGTGGTCTTGACCGCGTCCACCACCGTGTTGACCGGCTCCTCGATCGCCTTGCGGACCTCCGCGGAGGAGATCACCACGGTCTTCGGCAGCCCGCTGACCAGGTCACGGCCCCGGATCTCGGAGTGCTCGTCCTCCTCGACCTCGGCCGCCGAGCCGATGGTCATCTTGATGCTCTCCGCGGTGCGTTCGCCCAGCAGGAGGCTGTACTCCTTCTTGATGTGCTGGATGATCGCGTTGTCGAGCTCGTCGCCGGCCACCCGGATGGACTGCGCGGTGACGATGCCGCCGAGCGAGATGACCGCCACCTCGGTGGTGCCGCCGCCGATGTCGACGACCATGTTGCCGGTCGCCTCGTGCACCGGGAGCCCGGCGCCGATCGCGGCGGCCATCGGCTCCTCGATGATGTGCACCTGGCGCGCGCCGGCCTGCTGGGAGGCCTCGATGACCGCTCGGCGCTCCACCCCGGTGATGCCGGACGGCACGCACACCACGACCCGCGGGCGGGCGAGATAGCGGCGCTTGTGGATTTTGAGGATGAAATACCTGAGCATCCGCTGCGTGATCTCGAAGTCGGCGATGACGCCGTCCTTGAGAGGGCGGACCGCGACGATGTTGCCGGGGGTGCGGCCGATCATCTTCTTGGCTTCGGCGCCGACCGCCAGAATGCCACCGGTGTTCGTGTTGATGGCGACGACCGACGGCTCGTTGAGGACGATCCCGCGACCCCTGACGTACACCAGCGTGTTGGCGGTGCCGAGGTCGACAGCCATGTCACGGCCGATGAACGACATGTTGTTCGCCATGAGGAAACGTCTGGCCTTCCCGAGCTGGAGCGATGGGGGTTTCAGGGCGCGAAGGAGTGAAGCGCTGCGGAATCCGCAGCGGAGCTTCCATCTTATGTGCGCCGCACCGGACCGGGAGTGCGGGCACCTCGGCCATTGTCAGCAAAACGCACCGCGGTCCCCTGTAATGGTGACGCCGTGTCGGCGCCAGCGGTTCCCGCGATACTCCGGCATATGCCAATCGATCATCGATGTCAACCGGCCCGTCGGACACGGAGGCCGGCGAAAACCGTCAGCCCAACTCGGGGAAGAAGGTCTTGATCTCCCGGTCCGCCGACTCCGGGGAGTCGGAGGCGTGCACCAGGTTCTCCCGCACCACGGTGCCGAAGTCGCCGCGGACGCTGCCCGGGACCGCGGCGATCGGGTCCGTGGCGCCGGCCAGCGCCCGCATACCCTCCACCGCCCGTTCGCCCTCCAGCACCAGGGCCACCGCCGGCCCGGACGCCATGAACTCCACCAGCGGCCCGTAGAACGGCTTGCCCTCGTGCTCGGCGTAGTGCGTGCGCAGCGTCTCACGGCTCAGGGTGCGCAGTTCCATCGCCACGATGCGCCAGCCGGCCTTGCGCTCCATGCGGCCGACGATCTCGCCGATCAGTCCGCGCCGCACGGCGTCGGGCTTGAGGAGGACGAGGGTGCGCTGGCTCATGGAGGGGCTCCTTGGCAGGGGTCGACGGCGCGGCGAGCGGTCGCCGACGGGGTGCTGGATGGGGCCGACCCTATCGGGCGACGGACCGACCCGGACGGGCGAGGCCGTACGGGTGACGGCACGGGACGCGGACGGCTACCCGGCCGGCGCGGAGCCGGCCGGATCGTGTTGCCGCTTGAACGCGTCGACCTTCCGCCCGAAGTGGACCGCCGCCCACCACAGGGCGGCGAAGGCGACCCCCAGCAAGTACATCATGGGCACCACCACGCCGGACGCCACCAGGCCCGCCTGGAGCACCCAGCCCACCGCGACCGCGCCGGGCAGCGTGACGACGGCGCACAGCAGCACGCACAGCGCCATCGCCGCGCCGCACACCGTCCAGACCGTTCCGGCCGAGTAGTCCGACAGGTGACTGGCCACCAGCCCGGCCAGGCCGATGACGAACGCCTCGCCGATCAGGGTGCTGGAACACAGGGTACGCATCGACGCTCACTTCCGGCCCAGCAGCAGCCGGGCCTCTCCCACGGTGATGACGGAACCGGTCACGAGCACGCCGGCCCCCGCGTACTCCCCCTCCTCCTCGGCGAGGGTGATGGCGGCCTCCAGCGCGTCGTCCAACCGGGGTTCGACCTGGACCCGCTCGGCGCCGAACACCTCGACGGCCACCGCCGCCAGGGCGTCCACGTCCATCGCCCGGTGGCTGGAGTTCCGGGTGACCACGACCTCGGCGAAGATCGGCTCGAACGCCTCCAACAGGCCGCGCACGTCCTTGTCGGAGCTGGGGCCGACCAGGCCGACCAGGTGCGTGAAGCCGAACGCCTCGCGCACCGCCTCGGCGCTCGCCAACGCTCCGGCCGGGTTGTGCGCCGCGTCCAGCACCACGGTCGGGCTGCGCCGCACCACCTCCAGTCGGCCCGGCGAGGTGACCGCGGCGAACGCGCCGCGCACGGTCTCCAGGTCCAGGGTGCGCCCGGGCCGGGTGGAGCCGATCCCGAAGAACGCCTCGACGGCGGCCAGCGCCACCGCCGCGTTGTGCGCCTGGTGGGCGCCGTGCAGCGGCAGGAAGAGCTCCTCGTACTCGCCGCCGAGCCCGCGCAGCGTCAGCATCTGCCCGCCGACCGCCAGCTCGCGGGAGGTGACGCCGAACTCCATCCCCTCCCGGGCCACCGTGGCGTCCACCTCGACCGCGCGCCTGAGCAGCACCTGGGCCGCGTCCACCGGCTGCCGGGCGATGACGGCGGTGGCGCCGCGCTTGACGATCCCGGACTTCTCCACCGCGATCTCGCCGGGCGTGCCGCCCAGCCGGTCGGTGTGGTCCAGCGCTATCGGGGTGACCACGGCGACCTGGCCGTCCAGCACGTTGGTGGCGTCCCACTCGCCGCCGAGGCCGACCTCCACCACGGCCACGTCCACCGGGGCGTCCGCGAACGCGGCGTACGCCATGCCGGTCAGCACCTCGAAGAACGACAGCCGGTACGGCTGCGCGGCGTCCACCATCTCCACGTACGGCTTGACGTCCGCGTAGGTGGCCACGAACCGCTCCACGCCCATCGGGGCGCCGTCCAGGCTGATCCGCTCGGTCACCGACTCCACGTGCGGGCTGGTGTAGCGGCCGGTGCGCAGTTCGAAGGCGCGCAGCAGCGTCTCGATCATCCGAGCGGTGCTGGTCTTGCCGTTGGTGCCGGTGATGTGGATGGCCGGGTAGGCGCGCTGCGGCTCGCCGAGCACGTCCATCAGCGCCGCCATCCGGTCCCGGGACGGCTCCATCTTGGTCTCGCCCCACCGGTCCGCCAGCTCCGCCTCGACCGCGCGCAGCGCCTCGGCCTCCTCGGGGGTGCGCGGCCCGGCGGACGCCTCGGCGGCCTCGGACAGCGGCACCCCGGCGCGCAGGGTCCGGCTGCCGGCCTCGATCACCGCCAGGTCGGGGTCCCGCCCGGTCTCGGTCTGGACGATCTCCTCGAACGGGTCGGTGCCGTCGCGCGCCTGGTCGTCATCGGGGTGCTCGCTCACGGCGACCAGTCTACGGAGGGCGGCGGACCGTTCCGGCCGCGCCCCGGCGCGCCCCGCTCGGGGGCACGCCGGGGCGCGGCCGCCGGCTCAGGCGGCCGGCAGCGCGGCCAGCTGGGCGGTGAGGCGGGCGATGTCGTCCTCCGCGGTCTGCCGGCGTGCCGTGATGCCGTCCACGACCTTCTGCGGCGCCTTGGCCAGGAACGCCTCGTTGCCGAGCTTGGCGGTGGCCTGGGACAGCTCCTTCTCGGCCGCGGCCAGGTCCTTGGCGAGCCGCTTGCGCTCGGCCGCGACGTCGATCACGCCGGACAGGTCGAGCGCGACGGTGGCCCCGGCGACCGGCAGCGACGCGGTGGCGGTGAAGCCGTCGCCGGCCGGCTCCAGCCGGAGCAGGGCGCGGACGGCCGGCTCGTGGGCGGCCAGCGGCGTGCCGGCCAGGGTGAGCCGGGCCGGGACCCGCTGGCCGGGTTGCAGCCCCTGGTCGGAGCGGAACCGGCGGACCTCGGTGACGACCTGCCGGACGAGGGCGATCTCCGCCTCGGCGGCGGCGTCCCGGAAGTCGCTGCCGGCCGGCCAGTCGGCGACCACCAGCGACTCGCGGCCGGTCAGCGTGGTCCACAGGGTCTCGGTGACGAACGGCACGACCGGGTGCAGCAGCCGCAGCGTGACGTCCAGCACCTCGCCCAGCACGCGGCGCGAGACGTCGGCCGCCTCGCCGCCGGCGGCGAAGGTGGTCTTGGACAGTTCGACGTACCAGTCGAAGACCTCGTCCCAGGCGAAGTGGAAGAGCGTGTCGGACAGCTTGGCGAACTGGTAGTCGTCGTAGAGGGCGTCCACCTCGGCGACGACCGAGTTCAGCCGGGACAGGATCCACCGGTCGATCGCCGACTGCCGCTCGGGCGCGGGCAGTTCGCCCTCGACGGTGGCGCCGTTCATCAGCGCGAACCGGGTGGCGTTCCAGATCTTGTTGCAGAAGTTGCGTGAGCCCTGCACCCAGTCCTCGCCGATCGGCACGTCGGTGCCGGGGTTCGCGCCCCGGGCGAGGGTGAAGCGCAGCGCGTCGGAACCGTAGGCGTCCATCCACGCCAGCGGGTCGACCGCGTTGCCGAAGGACTTCGACATCTTCTTGCCGAACTGGTCGCGCACCATGCCGTGCAGCGCGACGGTGCGGAACGGCGGGACGCCGTCCATCGCGTACAGCCCGAACATCATCATCCGGGCGACCCAGAAGAAGAGGATGTCGTAGCCGGTGACGAGCACGGCGTTGGGATAGAACGCCTCCAGCGACTCGGTGCGCTCCGGCCAGCCGAGTGTGGAGAAGGGCCACAGCCCGGAGGAGAACCAGGTGTCGAGCACGTCGGTCTCCTGGCGCCAGCCGTCGCCGGACGGCGGCCGCTCGTCGGGCCCGACGCACACCACCTCGCCGTCCGGCCCGTACCAGACCGGGATGCGGTGGCCCCACCACAACTGCCGCGAGATGCACCAGTCGTGCAGGTTGTCGACCCAGCCGAAGTAACGGGCCTCCATCTCCTGCGGGTGGATGGTGACCCGGCCGTCGCGCACCGCATCGCCGGCGGCCCGCGCCAGCGGGCCGACCTTGACCCACCACTGCATGGAGAGCCGGGGTTCGACGGTGGTCCTGCACCGCGAGCAGTGGCCGACCGAGTGCGTGTACGGCCGCTTCTCGGCGACGATCCGTCCCTCGGCGCGCAGCGCCGCGACGATGGCCGAGCGGGCCTCCAGCCGGTCCAACCCCTGGAAGGGTCCGTGCGCGGTGATGACCGCGTGCTCGTCCATGACCGTCAGCGAGGGCAGGTCATGCCGGCGGCCGATCTCGAAGTCGTTGGGGTCGTGGGCCGGGGTGACCTTGACCGCGCCGGTGCCGAACTCCGGGTCGACGTGCTCGTCTGCGACGACCGGGATGCGGCGGCCGGTGAGCGGCAGGACGACATCGGTGCCCACCAGGTGGCGGTAGCGCCCGTCGTCGGGGTGCACGGCGACCGCGGTGTCGCCGAGCATCGTCTCCGCGCGGGTGGTGGCCACCACGATCGACGTCTCGCCCTCGCCGTAGCGGACGGAGACCAACTCGCCGTCGTCGTCCTGGTACTCGACCTCGATGTCGGAGATCGCGGTCAGGCAGCGCGGGCACCAGTTGATGATCCGCTCGGCCCGGTAGATCAGGCCGTCGTCGTAGAGCCGCTTGAAGATGGTCTGGACGGCCTGCGAAAGGCCCTCGTCCATGGTGAAGCGCTCCCGCGACCAGTCCACGCCGTCGCCGAGCCGGCGCATCTGGCCGAGGATGCGGCCGCCGGACTCCGCCTTCCACCGCCAGACGCGCTCGACGAACGCTTCCCGGCCGAGGTCGTGCCGGGAGGTGCCCTCCTTGGCCAGTTCGCGCTCCACCACGTTCTGGGTCGCGATGCCGGCGTGGTCCATGCCCGGCTGCCACAGCGCCTCGTAGCCCTGCATCCGCTTGCGCCGCACCAACGCGTCGATCAGGGTGTGCTCGAAGGCGTGACCCAGGTGCAGGCTGCCGGTGACGTTGGGCGGCGGGATGACGATGGCGTAGGGGGGCTTGTCGCTCTTGGCCTCGGCCCGGAAGTAACCGCGTTCCACCCAGCGCTCGTACAGCGGCCCCTCCACCTCGGCCGGTGCGTACTGGGTCGGCAGATGTCCGGGGGTGCTGTGGTGGTCGCCACCTGGGCGCTGGTTCGTGTCGGTCACGGCACCGATTCTAGGGCGGCACGCCGTGGTCTCCGAACCGTCCTGGCCCGGTAACGGCGGGCACACCCGGGTTACCGGGCCCCCGGCTCATCGGCGAGGATGTGGTCCGCATAAGAACCAACGGGAGGGAACGGAGCCGATGAGCTTCAACCAGCCGCCGCCGAACCCCTACGGCCAGCCACCCGGCCAGCCGGGACCGCCGCCCGGGTACGGCTACCCCCAGGGCGGTGTCCCGCCGCAGCCCGGTGCCTACGGCCAGCCGCAGCCGCAGCCCGGCCCGTACGGCCCGGGACCGCAGCCGAACTCGTTCGGCGTGCAGCCCAACCCGGCCTACGTCCAGCAGCAGATGGCGCAGAACCCGTACGGCGCCTACGGCCAGCAGCCCGGCGGCTGGCCGCCCGCGCCGCCGCCGCGCCGGAACAACACCGGCAAGGTCATCGCGATCGTGGCGGCGGCGGTCGTGCTGGTCGGCGGAGGCATCACGATCGCCGCCACGGTGAGCGGCGGCGGGTCCGGGGGCCCGGCCTACAAGCTGATCACTCCGTCGACGGTGGCCGGCGACTTCAAGAAGCAGGCCGACTCCAACGCCTCCGGCTCCGGTTCCGACGACCTCGACGGCATCGAGGGCGTCACCGACCCGCACGAGGTGCAGGCCACCTATGCCGACGGCACCGCGCGGAACGTGGAGTTCTTCGGCGTGTACGGCGGCGTCTCCGACCCGCGGGCCGCGGTGGACGCGGTGTTCGGCAGGGTCGACGGCCAGAGCACCCAGGGGGACGAGGGCAAGCCGGTCGGCAGCCCACAGGAGGTCCACCCCGACGGTCTGGGCGACGCGGTCATGAAGTGCCAGATCATCCAGACCAGCGAGGACGGCATGTCGGTGAAGTTCCCCATCTGCGTGTGGGGCGACACCAGCACGGTCGCGCTCGTGGCCTACGTGGACGGCACCACGGTGGTCACCGGCGGCAGCGTGTCGGTCGAGGACGGTGCGAAGATCACCGCCGAGGTCCGCACGGACACCCGGGTGAAGATCTCCTGACCCGGGCACACCACAGGGGCGCCCGGACGGCAGCCGGACGCCCCTTCGTCGTGACGTCCCCCGGACCGCCGGCCGGCACCCGGCCGCCGCCTGACGCACGGCCGGGGCCGGTGGCGCGACTCGCGGGGCCCACCGGGCCGGCGCCCGCCCGGCCGGGGCCGAGCGCGGGCTCCGCGCTCACGCGCTCTTCTCGTGCCGTTCGCCGGTCTCGGTCCGGCCGCGCGGCACCAGCGTCGGATTGACGTTGGAGTGCACGACCTCGTCGGTGATGACGACCCGGGCCACGTCCTTGCGGGACGGCACCTCGTACATCACCGACATCAGCACCTCTTCCATGATGGCGCGCAGGCCGCGCGCGCCGGTGCCGCGCAGGATCGCCTGGTCGGCGATGGCCTCCAGGGCCGGCCGGTCGAACTCCAGCTCCACTCCGTCGAGTTCGAACAGCCGCTGGTACTGCTTGACGAGCGCGTTGCGCGGCTCGACCAGGATCTTCAGCAGCGCTTCGCGGTCCAGGTTGTGCACCGAGGTGATGACCGGCAGCCGGCCGATGAACTCCGGGATCATGCCGAACTTCACCAGGTCCTCGGGCATGATCTCGGCGAACTGGTCGACCGAGTCGAGGTCGCGCTTGGAACGGATGGTGGCGCCGAACCCGATCCCCTTGGCGCCGGCCCGCGACTCGATGATCTTCTCCAGACCCGCGAACGCGCCGCCCACGATGAACAGCACGTTGGTGGTGTCGATCTGGATGAACTCCTGGTGCGGGTGCTTGCGCCCGCCCTGTGGCGGCACCGAGGCGGTGGTGCCCTCCAGGATCTTCAGCAGCGCCTGCTGCACGCCCTCGCCGGAGACGTCCCGGGTGATCGACGGGTTCTCGCTCTTGCGGGCCACCTTGTCGATCTCGTCGATGTAGATGATCCCGGTCTCGGCCTTCTTGACGTCGTAGTCGGCCGCCTGGATCAGCTTCAGCAGGATGTTCTCCACGTCCTCGCCGACGTAGCCCGCCTCGGTCAGCGCGGTGGCGTCCGCGATCGCGAACGGCACGTTGAGCATCCGGGCCAGGGTCTGTGCCAGCAGGGTCTTGCCGGAACCGGTCGGGCCGAGCAGCAGGATGTTGGACTTCGCCAACTCGATGCCGTCGTCGTGCCCCGGGCGGCCGTTCTCCCCGGCCTGCACCCGCTTGTAGTGGTTGTAGACCGCGACGGACAGCGCCTTCTTGGCGGTCTCCTGGCCGACCACGTAGCCCTCGAGGAACTCGTAGATCTCCCGGGGCTTGGGCAGGTCCTCCCAGCGGACCTCGGAGGACTCGGCCAGCTCCTCCTCGATGATCTCGTTGCACAGGTCGATGCACTCGTCGCAGATGTACACACCCGGGCCTGCGATGAGCTTCTTCACCTGCTTCTGACTCTTCCCGCAGAACGAGCACTTGAGCAGGTCGCCGCCGTCACCGATGCGTGCCACGAGGTGCTTCCCCTTCGCCTGGGTCCCGTCAGTTCGACGGGCCTGGTGCCTACTGGGCTGTCCGGGGGAACAACCCCGGGACCCCCACTCGACGGTACCTTGCCGGGCACGGTGCGCGGGCCCCCCTTGAGCCGACTGGTGCGGCGGCCCAGGGGGGATTCGTGCGCATCCGTCCCTTGTCGGGTCCGAATCAGACCGAGACCCCGGTCTTCCGGGAGGCGGTGATCTGGTCGACGAAGCCGAAGGACAGCGCGTCCTCGGCGGTGAGGATCTTGTCCCGCTCGATGTCCTCGCGGATCTGTTCGGCGGAACGGCTGGAGTGCTTGGCCAGCATCTCCTCCATCTGGGTCCGGATCCGGGTGATCTCGTTGGCCTGGATCTCCAGGTCCGAGATCTGCGCGCGGCCGGTCTCGGTGTACGGCTGGTGGATCAGCACCCGGGCGTTCGGCAGCGCCATCCGCTTGCCCGGGGTGCCGGCCGCCAGCAGCACGGCCGCCGCCGAGGCCGCCTGGCCCAGGCACACGGTCTGGATGTCCGGCTTGACGAACTGCATCGTGTCGTAGATCGCCGTCATGGCGGTGAAGGAGCCGCCGGGCGAGTTGATGTAGATCGAGATGTCACGGTCCGGGTCCATCGACTCCAGGCAGAGCAGCTGCGCCATGACGTCGTTGGCCGAGGCGTCGTCGATCTGCACGCCGAGGAAGATGACCCGCTCCTCGAAGAGCTTCGCGTACGGGTCGTACTCCCGGATGCCCTGCGAGGTGCGCTCCACGAAGCGCGGCACGATGTAGCGCGACTCCATGGCGGCGCGCTGGGTACGGGCGTCGAGGCCGAGCGGGCCGGAACTGACGTTGTTCATGTGGGGTTCACCGTCCTGGGGACCTGGGGACCTGGGGAGTGAGCGGGTGAGGAGGAACGCTGCCGGGCTCAGGCGCCGGTGCCGCCGCCCCCGGGGACGTCGGACGCGCTGTGCATGACCTCGTCGATGAGCCCGTACTCCTTGGCCTCCTCCGCGGTGAACCAGCGGTCGCGGTCGGCGTCCCGGTTGATGGTCTCCACGGACTGGCCGCTGTGTTGCGCGGTCAGCTGCTCCATGCGCTTCTTGGTGCGCAGCAGCTGCTCCGCCTGGATCTTGATGTCGGACGCCGAGCCGCCCAGGCCGGCCGAGCCCTGGTGCATCAGGATGTCGGCGTTGGGCAGCGCGAAGCGCTTGCCCGGGGTGCCGGCGGTCAGCAGGAACTGGCCCATCGAGGCGGCCAGGCCCATCGCGATCGTGACGACGTCGTTCTTGAGGTACTGCATGGTGTCGTAGATCGCGAAGCCCGCGGTGACCGATCCGCCGGGCGAGTTGATGTAGAGGTAGATGTCCTTGGCGGGATCGGCGGCCAGCAGCAGCATCTGGGCGCAGATCCGGTTGGCGATGTCGTCGTCCACCGCCTGGCCGAGGAAGATGATGCGCTCGTCGAGCAGTCGGTTGTAGACCGCGTCGCCCAGTCCGGGGCCGCTCGCGGCACCGTTGGCGGTGGGCGTCACAAGGCCGTTGGCGGTGGGCATCAGGAGTCCCGGCTTCTGGATCTGCGGAGTCGTCACGTATCCACCTGCTCGTCTGTCGGACGGCGACGCGCCGTCTTCGCGTCTTCTCTGCGGGCGGGGAGACCTCACCACCCTGGCACTCCCCTGCCCTCGTTATCAACGACCCTAACGCGCAGGTCGGACGCGGCGGTCCCGCACGCGGAACTGTTCGCTTTCAGCGCAGGCTCCCCTTGGCGGGGGTAGCGGCGAACCGGCGTGGGCAGCGACGGCAGTGGGCCCGGGCACGCGCGCGTGCCCGGGCCCACTCATGCTCCGGGGTGCGCCGCCGACCCGCGCGGCCGGCCGGCGGTGCGGGACGGCGGGCGCGGCCGGGCGGACCCGGCGCGGTGCACCGACCCGGACCTCAGCCCTGCGAGCCCTCCTCGGCGGCCTCGGCGGCCGACGCCTGCGGCGCCTCGGCGGTCTGCTCCGCGGACGCCTCGACGGTCTCGCCGTCCTCGTCCTCGTCGTCGTCCAGGTCGACGGCCTCGCCGTTGCTGTCGGTCACCTTGGCGGTCTCCACGACGGCGGCCAGCGCCTTGCCGCGGGCCACCTCGCCGACCAGCATCGGGACCTGGCCGCCCTCGACCACCGCCTGCGCGAACTGGTCGGGAGACATGCCGGAGGAGGCCGCACGGCGCATGAGGTGCTCGGTGAGCTCCTCCTGGTTGACCGACAGCTTCTCCTTGTTGACCAGTTCGTCGAGCACGAACTGGGTCTTGATGCCCTTGACCGACTGGGCCTCCAGCTCGGCGTCGTACTCCTCGGAGGTCTTGCCCTCACGCTCCAGGAAGCTCTCCCAGGTCAGCCCCATCATCGGGAACTGGTGCTGCTCCATGTTGTGCTTGCGCGACTCGATCTCGTCCTTGAGGAGCTTCTCCGGCACCGGGATCTCGACCAGCTCCAGGAGGGCGTCCAGCACCTTCTCCTGGGCCTGGGTGGCCTGGTCGTACTTCTTCATCCGCTCCAGGCGCTTGACGCTGTCGGCACGCAGCTCCTCAAGGGTGTCGAACTCGCTCGCCAGCTGGGCGAACTCGTCGTCCAGGGCGGGCAGTTCACGGGCCTGCACAGCGGTGACGTCCACCGTGACCTCGGCCTGCCGGCCGGCCGCGGAGCCGCCCTTCAGCTCGGAGGCGAAGGTGGCCGAGCCACCCGCCTCCAGGCCGGTGACGGCCTCGTCGATGCCGTCCAGGAGCTGACCGGAACCGATGGTGTAGCTGACGCCTTCGGCGACGCCGTCCTTGAGCACCTCGCCGTCGACCGCTGCGGACAGGTCGACCACGACCACGTCGCCCTCGGCGGCCGGCCGCTCGACCGGGCTGGTGGAGGCGAACCGCTCGCGCAGCTGCTCGATGGAGGTGTCGACGTCCTCGTCGGAGACCGCGACGGCGTCCACGGTGACCTCGATGCCGGAGTAGTCCGGGATCTCGATCTCCGGGCGCACGTCCACCTCGGCGGTGAACTTCAGCTGCTCGTTGTCGTTGAACTCGGTGATGTCGATCTCGGGCTGGCCGAGGACCTTCAGCTCACCCTCGTTGACCGCTTCCGTGTAGAACTTCGGCAGCGCGTCGTTCACGGCCTCTTCGAGCACCGCGCCGCGGCCGAACCGCTGGTCGATGATGCGGGCCGGGATCTTGCCCTTCCGGAAGCCCGGCACCGTGACCTGCTGGTTGATCTTCTTGTACGCCGCGTCGAGGCTGGGCTTGAGCTCCTCGAAGGGCACCTCGACGGTGAGTCGAACCCGGGTCGGGTTCAGAGTCTCCACGGCGCTCTTCACGGTTCGGTCTCCTTGGGCTGACATCTGGGGGCTTTGCGTGGCCGACGAGACGTACTCCCGGGGTTCACGCCCCTACGTCGCCCCGCACGGAGGGCCAGCCTGCATAGTACCGGTACGGAGGGCGGAGCCGTCTCGCGGTGCGCGCGAATCGAACAAACGCGCGGACGATGGTCGGGGTGGCCGGATTCGAACCGACGACCTTCCGCTCCCAAAGCGGACGCGCTACCAAACTGCGCCACACCCCGTTCAGTGCGACACGTAGCGTACATGGCGCGGCACCCGGCCGCCGATCGCCGCGGTCCGCCCGGCCCCTCCCCGCCGGCTCCGCGAGAACGCGTGCCTCCGGCCCCCACTCCTCCCTCGGACGCTCCCGCGGTGCGTGCCACCGGATGGATCGGCTACGATTCGGTGTGCCAGAATGACTGGCTGTCGCGGGCGTAGCTCAATGGTAGAGCCCCAGTCTTCCAAACTGGCTACGCGGGTTCGATTCCCGTCGCCCGCTCGCATGACGCAGGGTCAGGCGGAGGCCGTCAACCTCCACGCCTGGCCCTGTGTCGTCTGCGCGGCCGAAAACCCGTACTGGGACGGGTCGTCGAGAGTGAGTGCGCCCATGCAGGGTTACGCCCTATTGCTGTCCGCCGTGCCGAACGGCCCCGGACGTGTCCTGGACACCTCGGTCGGCGGCGCCCGGCTCGCCGCGGTGCCGCCCGCGGCGCTGACCGGTACGCAGGTGGCCTCCGCGGTGCACCTGGCGGACCCGGTCGAGCCCAACACCGTCCTCACCCACCTGCGGACCGCGGCCGCCGCGCCCGGACCGCTGGTGGTCTACGTGCTCGGCCAGGTGATGGCCGACCGGCGACAGCACGCGCCGCACGTCGCGCTCGCCAGGACCACCGCGCACACCATCCGCTACACCGGCCTGCCGTGGTCCTGGCTGGCCCACGAACTGCGCGGCCTCGGCCCGGACCGGCTCACCGTCTTCGCGGACCTGGTGGCCGCCGATCCGGCCGCCTGGCACGCCGTCACCGCCGAGCCGGACGCCTTCGTCGGCGACCTGCCGCTGTACGGGGTGCTGGCGCCGCCGCCGGCCCGCCGCACGCACGCCGTCCCGCACTACACCTACGCGCTCTGCGACCTGCTGCGGTCCGGCGACCCGGCCGGACCGCCCGACCGGCTGCACCAACTCGCCCTGGCCCGCGCCGGTCTCGGCGCCGGCGGCGAACTCCTGCTGCACGGCGGCCCGGCCGCCGGCCGCGTCGCCGCACCGCCGGCCCGCCTGCCCACCACCGCCCCGACCGCCCCGACCGCGGTACGGCGGCCCGAGCCGGAGCGCGTCCCACCGACGCCGGCGCCGATCGCGCCCGAGCCGGAGCCCGGGGCCGCCGCAGGGCCCGCCGGACCGACGCCCCGGGCCGAGTCGACCGCGGCCGGGCGCGAAGCGACCGGGCCGGAGCCCGCGGCCGTTCCCGAACCGCCGCCGCCCGCGCCGGAGGCGGCCGCGGCGGGACCCGCGCCGGAGGACGCCGGACCGGAGGACGACGAACCCGGGCCGGCCGGACCGGAGGACGTCCTGCCGGATACCACCACCGAACCGGAGACGTCCGAACCGGAGGGCGAGCCGGGTGCTCCGGAGGTCCCCGCCGTGCCGCCGATGCCCGCGCATCCGCCGGCGCCGGCCGGCGGCGTGCCGCGGTCCGATCCGCACGCGGCGATCCGCGACGCGGCGCGCGCCGGGCGGTTCGGCGAGGCCAACGAGATCGTGAACATATGCGAGCAGACCGCGATGCGCGCGCGGGGGCAGATGTCGGACGACGCCGTGCACTGGAGAGAGGTGCGGGCCGATCTCGCCATGCTCGCGGACGACCGCCCGGCGGCGTGCGCCCTGTGGATGGGGGTCGCCGAGGCATACCTGGCCGGCGGGCGGGAAGCCGAGGAGAAACCGGTGGTGGACGCGGTCGACCGGGCCCACTTCTGCTGGGGGAGGATCGACGACCGGGCCACGGCGCTGCGGCTCGCCGACCGGCTCGTCGCGCTGCGTACCGCGGTGCCGGGGCGGCAGCCCGGGGCGGCGGAGAAGTTGCGCCTGCGGTTGGCGGCGCTGTCAGCCTGACCGGCCGGAAGACAGACCCCCGGCCGGGCCCCGGTGGCTCAGAACTTTATCTGCGAGATCGAGGTGGCCAGGGAGTTGAGGAAGCGCTGGATCCCCGGCGCCAGACCCGACGACGCGAGGAAGAACCCGAACAGGATGGCGACGACCGCACCGCCGCCCTTGATGGCACCGCTGCGCATCATCACCACCAGCACGACCGCCAACAGCACCACTACGGACAGGGAGATGGCCACTCGGGATCACATCCTCGCTCGCTCCAACACCGGACCGGGGGTGCGCTGCCATCGTCCGCCGCCCCCACGGGGTCCATCGTGCCATCTACATGCCCGCCGTGTGGGCCGCTAAGCCGTTCACACGTCCCCAACTGGCCAAAGAGCAGCGGGTGGACGACCCGCGGGCAGTCCTCTCAATCACGCGAGATGATGAGCAGGGCCCGGTCGTCGTTGACGTCCTTGGCGACCTCCTCGATGAGCCGCCAGGCCGCTCCGTGGAAGGTCCGGGCGGTGAAGTGGTCCGCGGCGCCTATCAACCGGTCGATCCCCTCGGTGATATCCCGCCCCACCGCCTCCACCAGTCCGTCGGTGAAGAGCATCAGCACGTCGCCCGAACGCAGCGTCCCCCTGACGCCACCGAACCGGGCGTCGTCGTGCACGCCGAGCATCAGCCCGTCGGCGTCCTTCTGCTCCCAGCGGCCGGTGCCGGCGACCAGTTGCACGCCCGGCAGGTGGCCGGCGTTGAGCAGTTCGTACTCCCCGGTCTCCAGGTCGAGCGCCAGGTGCACGGAGGTGGCGAAGCCCTCCTCCCACTTCTGGCGCAGCAGGTAGCCGTTGGCGGCCGGCAGGAACTGGTGCGGCGGCAGCGACCCGAGCAGGCCACCGAAGGCGCCGGACAGCAGCAGGGCCCGCGAACCGGCGTCCATCCCCTTGCCCGAGACGTCGGTCAGCACGGCCTCGAGTATCCGGCCCTCACCGCTGCGGGTGGCGACCACGAAGTCGCCGGAGAACGACTGGCCGCCGGCCGGCCGCAGCGCCATCTCGGCGTGCCAGCCGGACGGGAGTCTCGGCAGCCGGCTCTGCACCCGGATGCGTTCACGCAGGTCGAACAGCATGGTGCCGCCCCGCCGCCAGGGCACGCCGACCCGGCTGCGGAACTGGGCGATCACCAGCCCGACGAACGCGACGGCGCTCACCACCAGCACCGTGCCGGGCGTCACGGAGCGGGATCCGGCCTCGCGGTAGGGCCCGAGCACCGCGTCCTCGGCGATCAGCGCGGCAGCGGCGGCGGTGTACAGCAGCAGGAGGCTGGCCGGGCGCAGCAGCAGGCCGCCGAGCAGGACCGGCAGGACGAGGGCGGTCGGCGGACACCAGTCGGGCAGCCAGCTGGTGGCCCAGGCGAGCGCCGGCACGCCGAGCAGCAGGCCGGTCATCGGCAGCCAGTCGGACGCCTCGCCGCGGAAGTAGTCGACGGCGGAGCGGCGGACCACGAACCGGGCCCGGTGCAGTGCTCTGCGCCACCGGACCACCAGTGTCTCCACGCCCACCCGCCCCTCTTTCATCTGCGGCGACCCTATCCGTCCGTCCGGCGGCCCGTCGATTCCGGCTGTTGTTGTACTCGGTCCAGTTCTCGAGCTTGTCCGGAGCATATGCCGAGAGCGCCGGTCACGGCAGCAATCCGGTCGACGGTGCCGCGTCGCGGCTGGTAGGCAAGGGGTATGAGCTGGGAGACCCTGAGGCTGACCGCCGAACTGTGGGACGAGTGGTACGAACGGATCGAGCGGGCGTTCGGCGGTCCGGCCGACCCCGCGGAGGAACGCGCCCTCATGCGCGATCTGACCGAATTCAAGCGGTCGCTGGCCGTCCGGGACGCCGGCGAGGTGGTCGGCACCGCCGCGGCGTACTCGTTCCGGATGACGGTGCCCGGCGGCGATCCGGTGCCGACCGCGGGGATCGCCAACGTGACCGTGCAGGCCACCCACCGGCGGCGCGGGATGCTGACCGCCATGATGCGGCGGCAGTTGGACGACGCGCGGGCGGGCGGCGAGCCGCTGGCGGCGCTCACCGCGACCGAGCCGGCGATCTACGGCCGGTTCGGTTTCGGCGCCGCCACCCTGCAGATGGCGGTGGCGGTGGAGACCCGGCGGGTGGTGCCGGCCGCCCCGGAGGGCACCGACGCGGTCCGGCTGCGGGTGGTCCGCCCGGCGGACGCGGCGGCGGACTGCGAGGAGGTCTACCGGCGGTTGGTGCCGGGACGTCCCGGCATGCTCCAGCGGCGTCCGCACTGGGAGCGGCTGCCGCTGCTGGACCCGGCCGCCGGCCGGGACGGCGCCGGTGGACTGCTGTGCGTGCTGGCCGAACGGGACGGCGCGGTCACCGGCTACGCGCGCTACGCGGTGGCCGCCGGGTGGTCGGCGGGCGGCCCGGACAACACGGTGGTGCTGCGCGACCTGTCCGCGCTCGACCCGGCCACGGCGGCGGCGCTGTGGCGGTACCTGTTCGGGGTGGACCTGGTGTCGAAGTTGACCGCGCGCAACCTGCCGGCCGACGACCCGCTGCTGCACCTGGTCGACGACCAGCGCCGGTGCCTGCCGCGCCGGCGGGAGGGGATGTTCGTGCGCCTGGTGGACGTCGGGCGGGCGCTGGCCGCGCGGACCTACACCGTGCCGGTGGACCTGGTGCTGGAGGTGTCGGACGCCTTCTGCCCGTGGAACGCGGGCCGGTGGCGGTTGACCGGGGACGGCACCGGCGCGACCTGCGTGCCGACCCGGGACCCGGCCGATCTGGCGTTGTCCGCTCGGGAGTTGGGGGCGGCGTACCTGGGCGGCGCGTCGCTGGCCGCGCTGGCGGCGGCCGGCCGGGTGGCCGAGGTGCGGCCGGGCGCGCTCACGGAGGCGTCGGTGGCGTTCCGCGGCGTGCTGGAGCCCTGGCTGCCTCACGGCTTCTGACAGCCGGGGCACCAGAAGAGGTTGCGGTTCCCGAGCGGCGCGGTGCACACCGGGGTGCCGCACACCAGGCAGGGCCGGCCGGCCCGGCGGTAGACGTAGACCTCGCCGCCGTGGTCGTCCACCCGCGGCGGGCGGCCCATCGCCTCCGGGGTGTGCTCGGGGCGCACGGTGTCGATGCGGTTGTCGCGCACGCCCGTGCGCATCAGCGCGGCCAGGTCGGCCCAGAGCGCGTCGAACTCGGCGCGGTCCAGGTCGCGTCCGGGCCGGAACGGGTCGACACGGTGCCGGAAGAGGACCTCGGCGCGGTAGACGTTGCCGACGCCGGCCACCGCCTTCTGGTCCATCAGCAGCGTCGCGATCGGGGTGCGGCTGCCGGATATCCGGCGCCAGGCGGGCTCCGGGTCGGTGCCGGGGCGCAACGGGTCCGGGCCGAGCCGGTCGTGCACGGCGCCCTTGTCGGCCTCGGTGATCAGTTCGCAGGCGGTGGGCCCGCGCAGGTCCGCGTAGGCGTCGTCGGTGGCCAGCCGCAGCCGCACCGTGCCGCCGGCGGCCGGCGGCGGGGTCCCGGCCAGCGCGTACCTGCCGAACAGGCCGAGGTGGACGTGCACCCAGCCGACCGGGCCGAAGTCGAGGAACAGGTGCTTGCCGTGCGCTTCGGCACCGCGCAGCACACGGCCGTCGATCAGGGCTGCGGAGGCGGCGAACCTGCCCTGCGGGCTGCCGGCCCGCACCGGCCGCCGGCCGAAGAGGCGTTCGTGGTCGGCGGCCAGCCGGTGGATCGTGTGGCCCTCGGGCACCGGGCTCAGCCCTGTCCGGCGCCCGGGTGGTGGGCCGGGACGTCCGGCAGGGCGCCGGTCAGTTCGTAGGCGCTGAGCATGTCGATGCGGCGGATGTGCCGCTCGCCCTTCGAGAACGGCGTGTCCAGGAAGACCTCGACGAAGCGGGTGGCCTCCTCGGCGGTGTGCATCCGGGCGCCGACGCTGACGACGTTCGCGTTGTTGTGCTCGCGGCCCAGCCGCGCGGTCTCCTCGCTCCAGGCGAGGGCGGCGCGCACGCCGCGCACCTTGTTGGCCGCGATCGCCTCGCCGTTGCCGGAGCCGCCGACCACGACGCCCAGGGCGGAGTCGTCGGCTGCGGTGCGCTCGGCGGCCCGCAGGCAGAACGGCGGGTAGTCGTCGTCGGCGTCGAAGACGTGCGGGCCGCAGTCGACCGGCTCGTGGCCGGATGCCGTCAGCCATTCGACGAGGTGGTTCTTGAGGTCGTAGCCGGCATGGTCCGAGCCGAGGTACACGCGCATGGTGGAAGTCTGCCACGGCCCGGTGGTCGCTCCCGCCCGCCCCGGCCCGGTGCGGCGGGTCAGCGGCGGCCGAGCAGTTTCCAGGCGCCGGGCAGCAGGCCCATCGCCAGCGCGGCCTTGAGGGCGTCGCCGATCAGGTACGGCGTCAGGCCGAGGGCGACCGCCCGGCCGAGCGAGAGGTGGGCGGCGACCGCCAGGTAGGGCACGCCGACCGCGTAGATGATCGCCTCGCCGGCCAGCATCGCGGCGGCGGTGCGCGGCACGCTGCGGTCGGCGCCGCGCCGGGCGAGCGCGCCGACCGCGGCGGCGGCCAGGACCATGCCGAGGATGTAGCCGAAGCTGACGGTGGAGACCCCGCTGGTGCCACCGGCGAACCAGGGCAGTCCGGCCGCGCCGGCCACCGCGTAGAGCAGCAGCGAGGCCAGGCCGCGCCGGGCGCCGAGCGCCGTGCCGACCAGCAGCGCGGCGAAGGTCTGACCGGTCACCGGGACCGGCGAGCCGTGCACCGGAAGGGATATCTGCGCGGCCAGTCCGGTGAGCGCGGCACCGCCCGCGACCAGCGCGGCGTCGCGGACCGCGGCGCGGGCGGTGGTGGAGGCGGGCAGCAGGTCGGCGAGGACCGGCAGGGTACGGGCGGGGGCGCCGGGTGCGGCGGCGAGGCTCATCGGATCTCCGCGGGTGGGGAGCGCGTACGGGGGACACCGCGACGTTAACGGTTGTTCCCGCCCGGCGTCAGGGCAGGTCGGGACAGAACGGCGCACCGCGCGTTGGTGGCGACCGGACAACCGCCCGGGTGCGCGGGCCGGGGCCCACGCGGGACGGTGCCGGGCCGCACGGCCGGCGGGGGACACGACGGCTGCTCCCGGCCGGCGCACGCCGGTTCGGACGGGCGGGCCGGCGGCGGGCCCGGGGCGCGGCGGGCGGTCTCAGTCGAAGATCGGGCCCCGGGTGCGGGTGCGCTTGATCTCGTAGAAGCCGGGGATCGAGGCGACCATCAGGGTGCCGTCCCACAGCCTGGCGGCCTCCTCGCCCTTGGGGGCGGGGGTGACGACCGGGCCGAAGAAGGCGATCCGCCCGCCGTCCGGGCCCGGCACCGCGATGACCGGGGTGCCGACGTCGGTCCCCACCAGGCCGATGCCCTCCTGGTGGCGGGCCCGGACGTCCTCGTCGTACGCGTCGGTGTCCGCGGCGTCGGCCAACCCGGTCGGCAGTCCGGCCTCCTTGAGCGCGGCGACCACGGTCTCGCGGTCCCTGGGCAGCGCCTGGGGGTGGAAACGGGTGCCCAGCGCGGTGTAGAGCGGTCCGAGCACGTCCTCGCCGTGCTCTTGGGCGGCCGCGGCGCACACCCGCACCGGGCCCCACGCCGTCTTCATCAACTCGTTGTAGTCGTCGGACAGTTCGCCGTGCCGGGGCTCGTTGAGCACGGAGAGGCTCATCAGGTGCCAGCGCACCCGCACCGGACGGACCTTCTCCACCTCCAGCATCCAGCGGGAGGTCATCCAGGCCCACGGGCACAGCGGGTCGAACCAGAAGTCGGCGGGGGTCACGGCGGTCTCGGTCACAGTCTCGTCTCCGGTCTGCCTGTCGGGGGCGGTCGGCCGTCACCGGGTGCAACACGGCCGTGCGGGGCGCCATTCCCGCCCGATCACGGTCCGGGTGCGCGGCCGTTCCCGCCCGATCACGGTCCGGGTGCGGGACGCGGTGCCCCGCCCCGCACCGCGGCCCGGCCCGGCCCGGCCGCCCAGCACACCGCCGCACGCGCCGCCGCACCCGGGCCGGCCCGTCCCGCACGCCGCCGGCGCGCCGCCCCTGCGTCCCGGGCTCCGGGCCTGCCGGCCGCCGCACGGCCCGGGCCGGCACGCGCGTGCGATGATGCGGTGCCGGAGTCCACGGAGATCCCGCAGGACCGGCCCGACCGCGAAGGAGTCACACGTGCCCGGCGAGAACCTGACCCGCGACGAGGCCCGGGAGCGGGCCGGGCTGATCGCTGTCGACGACTACCGCGTGGAGCTGGACCTGCGCTCGGCCACCGACCCGTCGTGCGACACCTTCGGCTCGGTGACCACCGTGCGCTTCCGGTGCGCGCGGCCGGGCGCGTCCACCTTCGTGGACCTGCTCGCCCCGCGGGTGCGCTCGGTGCGGCTGAACGGGCGCGCGCTGGAGCCCGCCGACGTCTTCGACGGCGCCCGGATCGCGCTGGACGGGCTGGCCGAGCGGAACGAGCTGACGGTGGACGCCGCCTGCGCGTACAGCAGGACCGGCGAGGGGCTGCACCGGTTCGCCGACCCGGAGGACGGCCGGGTCTACCTCTACACCCAGTACGAACCGGCCGACGCCCGCCGGGTGTTCACCGCCTTCGAGCAGCCCGACCTCAAGGCGCCGTTCACCTTCGCGGTGACCGCGCCGGCCGACTGGACCGTGCTGTCCAACAGCGCCGCGGACGGCGCGCCGGAGCCGGCCGGCGGGTCCGCGGCCACCTGGCGGTTCTCCCCGACCCGGCCGATCTCCACGTACATCACCTCGGTACTGGCCGGCCCGTACCACCACGAGACCGACCGCTACCGGCGGACGCTGCCGGACGGCACCGTGCTGGAGGTCCCGCTCGGCGCGCTGTGCCGCGCCTCGCTGGCCCGGCACTTCGAGGCCGCCGAGATCTTCACGGTCACCAAGCAGGGGCTGGACTTCTTCCACGACCACTTCGACTTCCCGTACCCGTTCGGCAAGTACGACCAGGCGTTCGTGCCGGAGTACAACCTCGGCGCGATGGAGAACCCGGGCCTGGTCACCTTCAACGAGGCGGCGGTCTACCGCGGCAAGGTCACCCGTCCGTCGTACGAGGCGCGGGCCAACGTCATCCTGCACGAGATGACCCACATGTGGTTCGGCGACCTGGTCACCATGGAGTGGTGGGACGACCTGTGGCTCAAGGAGTCGTTCGCCGACTACATGGCCTGCCTCGCCCAGGTGGAGGCGACCCGCTACACCGAGGGCTGGATCACCTTCGCCAACAGCCGCAAGTCGTGGGCGTACCGGGCCGACCAGCTTCCCTCCACCCACCCGGTCACCGCCGACGTGCGCGACCTGCAGGACGCCAAGCTCAACTTCGACGGCATCACGTACGCCAAGGGCGCCGCGGTGCTCAAGCAACTGGTCGCGTACGTGGGCCGGGAGGCGTTCCTGGAGGGCGCCCGGCGCTATTTCAAGCGGCACGCGTGGGGCAGTACCCGGCTCGCCGACCTGCTGTCGGTGCTCGGCGAGACCTCCGACCGCGACACCGCCGGCTGGGCGCGCTCCTGGCTGCAGACCGCGGGCGTCAACTCGCTGACCCCCCAGCTGCGGCACGACGCCGACAGCGGGCGGATCGCCGAGTTGGCCGTGGTGCAGGAGGCCGACCCCGCGCAGCCCGAACTGCGCCCGCACCGGGTGGCGATCGGCCTGTACCGGCGCGGCACGGACGGCCGGATCACCCGCTACGCGCGCGCCGAGGCCGACCTGTCCGGTCCGCGCACCACGGTCGCCGAGCTGGCCGGGCAGCCCCGCCCGGACCTCGTCATGGTCAACGACGAGGACCTGACGTACTGCAAGGTGCGGTTCGACGAGGACTCGCTGCGCACCCTGCGCGCCCACCTCGGCGACGTCGAGGACCCGATGACCCGGGCGCTGGCCTGGTCCGCGGTGTGGAACCTGACCCGCGACGGGCTGATGCCGGCCGGCGAGTACCTGGCGCTGGTGAGCGACTTCGCCGGCCGCGAGTCGGACGTCGGCGTGCTGCAGATGCTGATGTCCTGGGCGCGCACCGCGTTGCACCACTACACCGCACCCGCCCGCCGGGAGGCCGCCGCCAGCGCACTGGCCGGCGCGGCCCGCCGGGAGCTGGAACGGGCCGAGCCGGGCGGCGGCCACCAGCTCGCCTGGGCGCGCTTCTTCGCCGCCACCGCCGTGTCGGCCGCCGACCGCGCGCTGCTGCGCGACCTGCTGGACGGCACCGTGAAGATCGACGGCCTGGAGGTCGACACCGAGCTGCGGTGGACCTTCCTGGAGCCGCTGGCCGCGCACGGCGACGCCGACGAGGACACGCTCACCGCCGAACTGGCCCGTGACGACACCGCCTCCGGCCGCCGCCACCAGGTGCGCTGCCTGGCCGCCCGCCCGTCCGCCGAGGTCAAGGCGGCCGCCTGGCGGCAGGTGGTGGAGACGCGGGAGCTGTCCAACGCGATGGTGGCCGCCACCATCGCCGGCTTCGCCCAGCCCGGTCGGCGCGACCTGCTGGAGCCGTACGCCGACCGCTACTTCGAGGTGATCGAACGCGTCTGGGACGAGCGGTCCATCGAGATCGGCATGGACGTGGTGCGGGGGCTGTTCCCGGCGCTGCGCGCCCGGCAGGAGACGCTGGAGGCGGCCGACGCCTGGCTGGCGACGCACCCGGACGTCCCGCCGGCGCTGCGCCGGCTGGTGCTGGAGGGCCGCGACGACCTGGCCAGGGCGTTGCGGGCGCAGGCCCGCGACGCGGCGTCCGGCGCCGGCTGAGGGACGGGCGGGTCACCGGGGCGGGCGCCCGGCCCGCCCCGGTGACCCGCGCCCGGCGCGGGACCGCGTGGCAGGATGGCGGCGGCGTCCCATGAGGAAGCCGCCGCGATCCGATCGAAGCACTCCCAGAAGGAGCCCCTGTGCCGGGCACGAACCTCACACGCGAAGAAGCGCGCCAGCGCGCCCGACTGCTCACCGTCGACTCCTACGAGATCGACCTCGACATCAGCGGGGCCAGGCAGGGCGGCACCTTCCGGTCCACCACCGTGGTCCGCTTCGACTGCACCGAGGAGGGCACCGACACGTTCATCGACCTGATCGCCCCCGAGGTGCACCAGGTCGTGCTGAACGGGGAGGAGCTGGACCCGGCCGAGGTCTTCGCCGACTCACGGATCGCGCTGCCGGCACTGGTCCGGGGCGCCAACGAGCTGACCGTCGTGGCCTCCTGCGCGTACACCAACACCGGCGAGGGCCTGCACCGGTTCGTGGACCCGGTGGACAAGGAGACCTACCTCTACACGCAGTTCGAGGTGCCCGACTCGCGCCGGGTCTTCGCGGTCTTCGAGCAGCCGGACCTCAAGGGCACCTTCGCCTTCACCGTCCGGGCGCCGAAGGACTGGACCGTGGTGTCCAACTCGCCCACCCCACAACCGCGCGACGGGGTCTGGACCTTCGAGCCGACCCCGCCGGTCTCCTCCTACGTCACCGCGCTGATCGCCGGCCCGTACCAGGCGGTGCACAGCAGCTGGGAGGGCGAGGAGCGGACCGTGCCGCTGGCGGTCTACTGCCGCCCGTCGCTCGCCGAGCACCTGGACGCCGACGCGATCTTCGAGGTCACCCGGCAGGGCTTCGACTGGTTCCACGAGAAGTTCGACATGCCGTACCCGTTCGCCAAGTACGACCAGTTGTTCGTGCCGGAGTTCAACGCCGGCGCGATGGAGAACGCGGGCGCGGTGACCCTCCGCGACCAGTACGTCTTCCGGTCCAAGGTGACCGACGCGGCGTACGAGATGCGCGGCGAGACGATCCTGCACGAGCTGGCGCACATGTGGTTCGGCGACCTGGTCACCATGGAGTGGTGGAACGACCTGTGGCTGAACGAGTCGTTCGCCACCTACACCTCGGTGGCCTGCCAGGCGTCCGCGCGCGGCACCCGCTGGCCCAAGGCGTGGACCACGTTCGCCAACACCATGAAGACCTGGGCGTACCGGCAGGACCAGTTGCCGTCCACCCACCCGATCATGGCGGAGATCAACGACCTGGAAGACGTCCTGGTCAACTTCGACGGCATCACCTACGCCAAGGGCGCCTCGGTGCTCAAGCAGCTGGTGGCCTACGTCGGCGAGGAGGAGTTCTTCGCCGGCGTGCGCGAGTACTTCAAGCGGCACGCCTGGGGCAACACCCGGCTCACCGACCTGCTGGAGGCGCTGGAGGAGACCTCCGGCCGCGACCTGCGCGCCTGGTCCCGCGCCTGGCTGGAGACCGCCGGGGTGAACGTGCTGCGGCCGCGGGCGGAGTCGGCCGGGGACGGCACCCTGACCGCGTTGAGCGTGCTCCAGGAGGCGCCCGCGCTCCCCGCCGGTGCCAAGGGCGCCGCCGTGCTGCGCCCGCACCGCGTCGCGGTCGGCTTCTACGACCTGGTGGACGGCCGGCTGACCCGCGTGCGGCGCATCGAGCTGGACGTGGAGGGCGAGGTCACCGAGGTCCCGCTGCCGGCCGGCACCCGGCGCCCGGCGGTCATCCTGCTCAACGACGACGACCTGTCGTACGCCAAGGTCCGGCTGGACGAGGTCTCGCTGGCCGCGGTCCGCGACCACGTGGGCGACTTCACCGAGTCGCTGCCGCGCGCGCTGGTGTGGGTGGCGGCCTGGGACATGACGCGGGACGGCGAGATGGCCGCCCGCGACTACCTGGAACTCGTGCTGTCCGGCATCGCCAAGGAGTCCGACATCGGCGTGGTGCAGTCGCTGCACCGGCAGGTCAAGCTGGCACTCGACCTGTACGCCGACCCGGGGTGGCGGGCCGAGGGCCTGGCGCGGTGGAGCGAGGAGGCGCTGCGCATGCTGCGCGCCGCCGAGCCGGGCGGCGACCACCAGCTCGCCTGGGCGCGGGCGTTCGCGGCGACCGCCCGCACCACCGAGCAGCTGGCGGTGCTCTCCGGTCTGCTGGACGGCACGGCCGAGGTGCCGGGCCTGGCGGTGGACACCGAGCTGCGGTGGGCACTGCTGGAGCGGCTGGCGGCCACCGGGCAGGCGGACGAGGAGGCCGTCGCGGCCGAACTGCTGCGCGACTCCACCGCCGCCGGTGAGCGGCACGCCGCCGCAGCGCGGGCCGCCCGGCCGACCCCGGAGGCCAAGGAACGGGCCTGGTCGGCGGTGTTCGACACCGCCGACCCGCTGCCCAACTCGGTGCAGGAGGCGGTGATCGGCGGCTTCCTCCAGACCGACCAGCGCGAACTGCTGGCGCCCTACGCCGACCGGTACTTCGCCGCGCTCAAGGACGTCTGGGGCGCGCTGAGCCACGAGATGGCCCAGCAGATCGTGGTCGGGCTCTACCCCCGCCTCCAGATCTCGCGGGCCACCCTGGAGGCCACCGACGCGTGGCTGGAGTCGGCGCAGCCGGCCCCGGCGCTGCGCCGCCTGGTGGTCGAGGCGCGGTCCGGGGTGGAGCGCGCGCTGCGCGCACAGGCCGTCGACGGCGCGGCCGGCGTCTGAGATCCGATGCGCGGAGGGGGCGCCTCCCGGCGGGAGGCGCCCCCTCCGCGTCCGTGGTCGGCCCGACGGCACGCGGGGTCACCGAAGCGGCCGGGCCGCGCCCGGGCGGTCCGGCCGACGGGCCGCACGCGGCGCGGACCGGGCCGGAGCCGGGACCGCGCGCGCCGGGTCAGGGCTGCGGCTTCTTGCGGGACTTGTCGGTGACGACGACCAGGCCGGCGATGAGGCAGAACAGCGCGATCGGGATCAGCACGTACAGGCCGACCGTCTGGGCGACGGACAGCCCCGGGCCCGGGTCGTCGCCGGTGGTGGCGAAGGCGGCGGGCGTGAGCAGCATCATCAGCGTCGTCACGGCACCGAGGGTGCCGGCGCGCAGCGCATTCTTGTTGACCACGTGCCCAAGTTAGCGGACCGCCTTCCCGCGCCACGCGACCGGGGTGGGCTCCCCGCGCCGCCCCCGCCGCGCGGCGTTCCGTCCGGTGGCCGCCGCCGGCCCGGGCAGCGGTCCGCCGGCCGCCCGGCGGCTCCCGGGGCGGCGGCCCGGCCGGGCTCGGTGCCCGGGTCGGCCGGGGCGCGTCGCCCGGGTCAGCCGGCCGGCCGGAACACGGCCGCCGCCGGCTCGCTGGTGAGCGCGGGCTCCGAGGTGAACGTGGGCTCGCTGGTGAGCGCGGGCTCGGCGGCCGGCGGGGCCTCGCTGGTCAGCGGGGACGCGAGGGCCAGCGGCGGCTCGCTGGTGAGCGGCACCTCGTCGATCACGGCCGGCTCGCTGGTCAGCGGCCGCCCGTCGTGGCCCTCGCACCCGCAGTCGCACCCGGCGAGGGCGGACAGGAGCAGATCAGCGGGAACGGCCATCGGGGTGCCTCCGGGGCTTCGGTGCGGGTGCTGGTCGGGGGGACCGGTCGCGCCGGGGCGGGTCGCCAGGTCGCGGTCTTCCGACACCGGTCCGCCGGTCCATGTCCAGACCTACCCAGGGTTCGCGGTCGCATCCGCCCGGATCGCGGCGCCACGGCCCGGCCGGGCCCTCGCGGCCGCCCGACCGGGCCGGTACCCGCCGGCGTGTGTCCCTCCTCATACGGGGGAAGGCGATCACCCGTCCGAGGGAACACCGGATCCCGCGGCCGCGCCACCCGGCCGGATGAGGGCGCCCGCGGCGCACCGGGCGGCGGCCGCCGCGGGCACCGCGGGCACCCCGCGTCACTCGAAGCCCGGGGGCGCCGCCCGCCCGGTCCAGCCGGCCGCCGCCTCGACCTGGGCGGCCAGCGCCAGCAGCGGCCCCTCGGCACCGTGCCGGGCGCCGAGCATCACCCCGACCGGCAGCCCGGAGGCGGTCCGGCCCAGCGGCAGCGACACCGCCGGCAGCCCGGCGATGTTCCACGGTGCGGTGAACGGCGTGAACGCCACCTGCGCGGCGAAGTCGGCGACCGGGTCGGCGTCGTCGCGCAGCGCCCCCACCGGCACCGGGACCCGGGCCAGCGTCGGGGTGAGCACGGCGTCGAAGCCGGCCACCGCGGTCGCGAAGGTGCGACCGACCGCCTGCATGGCGGCGAGCGCGCGGGCGTACCGCGGTCCGCCGACCGCCCGGCCGCGCTCGCGCAGCCAGCGGGTCATCGGCGTCAGGTCCACCTCCCGTTCCGGCGGTACCGGCACCAGCGCGGCCAGCACCGCCCAGACCGGGGTGAAGGCGTCCCGGTCGCCGGGCGCGAGCGGCTGCGGCGCGTCCACCACCTCGTGGCCCAGCTCCGCCAGCAGCGCGCAGGCCCCCTCGTAGACCTCCAGCACCTCGGGCTCCACGGTCACACCGGGCACGTCCGGCACCGCCCACCGGCCGATCCGTAGCCGGGGCGGGGTGCCGCGGTAGGCGTCGCACCAGGACAGGAACGAGCTGGCCGGCCGGGCCAGCGGCACCGGGTCGCCGGGCACCTCGGCGGACATCACGTCCAGCAGCACCGCCGCGTCACGTACCGTGCGGGCCAGCGGGCCGGCCGACACGAGGCCGCTGATGTCGCCGCCCGGCGCCGGGCTGACCCGGCCCCGGCTCGGTTTGAGCCCGACCAGGCCGCAGCAGGAGGCCGGGATGCGGATCGATCCGCCGCCGTCCGAACCCTGTGCCGCGGGCGCCAGCCGGGCGGCCACCGCCGCCGCGGCCCCGCCGCTCGACCCGCCGGCCCCCCGGCTGAGGTCGTAGGGGGTGCGGGCCGGCGGGCCCACCCTGCTCTCGGTGTAGGCGGGCAGTCCGAACTCCGGGGTGTTGGTCTTGCCCAGCAGCACGGTGCCGGCCTCGGCGAGCAGTTCGCCCAGCCGGGTGGCGGCGCCGGCCACCCGGTCGGCGAAGGCCGCCGATCCCGCGGTCCAGCGCACGCCCGGCACCGGTGTGAGGTCCTTGACCGGCAGCGGCACGCCCAGCAGCGGCGGCAGGTCCTCCGGCCGGGCGGTGGCCAGCAGCCGTTCGGCCCGCCGCGCGTCGTCCAGCGCGCGCTCCGCGGTCACGGTCAGGTAGGCGCCGACCGCGTCGTCCAGCCGTTCGACGCGCCGCAGGTAGTGCTCGGTCAGCTCCACCGGGGACAGTTCGCCCCCGCGCACCGCGGCGGCCTGGTCGAGCACGGTCAGCTCGTGCGGGAGCGTCATGGCCGCGACGCTACCCCGCCGCGGGCCCGCCCGGCAGGGGCCGCACCGGGGCCCGACGCACACGGTCCGGGCTTTCGCATGTCCGGGCCGGACCGGTCCGGCCCGGACATGCGAAAGCCCGGACCTCAGGCGGAAATCCCGTCGATCCGGGCCACGGCGTCCTCCGCACCGTATGGCTGGAGGTATGGCATCCAGCGCGGGTCTCTGTGCCCGGTGCCGATGATCCGCCAGGCCAGGCCGGAGGGCGGGGCGGGTTGGTGGCGCAGCCGCCAACCGAGTTCGGCGACGTGCCGGTCGGCCTTGACGTGGTTGCAGCGGCGGCAGGCGGCGACGACGTTGTCCCAGGCGTGCTGGCCGCCCCGGCTGCGCGGGATGACGTGGTCGACGCTGGTGGCGGCGCTGCCGCAGTAGGCGCACTTGCCGCCGTCCCGGGCGAACAGCGCGCGGCGGGTGAGCGGGACCGGGCCGCGGAAGGGCACACGCACGAACTTGGTCAGCTTCACGACGCTGGGTGCGGGAAGCACGTGGGTCGCGCTGTGCATGAGGGCGCCGGACTCCTCGAGGCATATGGCCTTGTTGTTGAGCACGAGGACGAGCGCGCGGCGGAGCGGTACGACGCCGAGCGGCTCGTACGACGCGTTGAGGACAAGGACATGCGGCACGGATGCCTCCCTTAAAACGCCGGCGGCGCGTGGCTCGCGCCGGGACGATCTCCCTCAGTGTCGGCCCAAGCCTGGTCGCGGCGCCACCATGCCCGGGTAACGACCTCGGGGTGTTTTCCCGCACACGTCTTTATATCCGGACAATCATCACCAGTCGCCTCGCGAGCGACCAACCATCCCTCGTTGCCCCATTAGGGTGGATGACCGGCCGTCGCGTCGTCGGCCGCGTCCCCGCGAGAATGGCATGGAGGGCTCCCGCTGTGTCCCGGTCCTCGTTCACGACGTTCACCGCGCCCGGACGGTTCACGGCGGCGCCGGCCACCGCGACCGACCCCGGTTCCCGTTCGCTCGCCCGCGCCCACCACGTCGCGGTCTCCACCACCGACTGGGTGGCCGACCACTGGACGTCATGGGTCGGCCAGGCGCTCCAGATACTGCTGGTCGTGGTGGTCGCCCTGGTGCTGCGGGCCATCGTGCGCCGGATGATCACCGAGCTGATCGCCCGGATGAACCGCACCGCCGAGCCGCGCGCCACCGCGTTGGGCGGGCTGCTGGTCAACGCCGAGCGGCGGCGGCAGCGCAGCGAGGCGATCGGCAGCGTGCTGCGCAGTGTCGCCTCGTTCGTCATCCTCGGCACGGCGGCGCTGTTCGTGCTGTCCGCGCTGAGGATCAACCTCGCGCCGCTGCTGGCCAGCGCGGGCGTGGCGGGTGTGGCGGTCGGCTTCGGCGCCCGCAACCTGGTGACCGACTTCCTGTCCGGTGTCTTCATGATCCTGGAGGACCAGTACGGCGTCGGCGACGTGATCGACGCGGGGGTGGCCTCCGGCACGGTGCTGGAGGTCGGCCTACGGGTGACCAAGCTGCGCGGCGAGAGCGGCGAGATCTGGTACGTGCGCAACGGCGAGGTCCAGCGGATCGGCAACCTCAGCCAGGGCTGGTCGGTGACCGTGGTGGACATCCAGGTCGGCTACGGGCAGGACCTCGACCGGGTCCGTTCGGTCATCGTGCGGGTCGCCGAGGAGATGGCCAAGCAGGAGCCGTGGGACACGGCGCTGTGGGAGCCGGTGCGGGTGCTGGGGCTGTCCTCGGTGGGCACCGACTCGGTGGTGGTCCAGGTGGAGGCCAAGACCATGCCCGGCTACGACGACGCGGCGGCCCGCGAACTGCGCTGGCGCGTCAAGCGGGCGTTCGACGAGCACGGCATCACCCTGGTGGGCGGCCCGGCGGCGGTCCCGGTCGAGGACCCGCCGGGCGGCCCCGGGGACGACCCCTCGGCCCCTGCCGACCGGCCCGCCGCGGACCCGGCCGACGACGCCGGGCCGGCCGCACCGGACCCGGTGGCGGCCCCCGGCAGCGGGACGGACCCGGCGCCCCGGACCGAGGCGCCGTCCGGGGCCGGGACGGAGCCGACCGGCCGCCCGGACGCGGCCCGCGACGGCGCCGGTGAGCGGGAGGGGGCCGGCGGCCGGCGGCCGCGCACCGGCGGCGTACCGGGGCCCGCGCGGTCGCGGGGGGCGACCGGCTCCGGCCGGCCGTGGCGCTCCTGAACCGGCCGCCCGAGGCCACCGGTGGCCGGACAGCCGTCCTTGACGGGCCCGGTGGCCGCCCCTAGGGTCCGTCGCGTCGATCTCGCCGGCCCCCGGCGGTGCCGGGGCGGGGCGCCGGACGGGCGGGACCTCCGGGGACGCCGGGGCGCGGGGCGCCCGGGAACGCCCGGGGATGCGCCCGGGAACGAGGAGCGGGGGCGGACATGAGGCCGGTCAGGATCGCGGTGGTGGGCGGCGGTTCCACCTACACCCCGGAACTGGCGGACGGCATCGCACGGTTGCGCGACCGGCTGCCGGTCGGCGACCTCGTGCTGATCGACCCGGCCGAAGAACGCTTGGTGCCGGTCGGCGGCCTGGCCCGCCGGATCCTCGCCGCGCACGGCCACCCCGGCCGGGTGGTGACCACCGGCGACCTCGAGGCGGGCGTCGAGGGTGCCGACGCGGTGCTGTTGCAACTGCGGATCGGCGGCCAGGCGGCCCGCGCCCAGGACGAGGCGTGGCCGCTGGAGTGCGGCTGCGTCGGCCAGGAGACCACCGGTGCCGGCGGCCTGGCGAAGGCGTTGCGCACGGTGCCGGTGGTACTGGACATCGCCGAACGGGTGCGGCGGACCGCGCCGGACGCCTGGATCGTCGACTTCACCAACCCGGTCGGCATCGTCACCCGCGCCCTGCTGCTCGCCGGCCACCGCGCGGTCGGCCTGTGCAACGTGGCGATCGGGCTGCAACGCCGGTTCGCCGCGCTGCTCGGCGCCGAGCCGGACGCCGTGCACCTCGACCACGTCGGGCTCAACCACCTCACCTGGGAGACCGGGGTGCGGCTCGGCGGCCCGCACGGCGCGGACGTGCTGCCCGAGCTGCTGGCCGGGCACGCCGAACGGATCGCCGCCGACCTGCGGCTGCCGCGTGCGGTGCTGGACCGGCTCGGCTGCGTCCCGTCGTACTACCTGCGCTACTTCTACACGCACGACGCGGTGGTCCGTGAGGCGAGCGGCAGGCCGTCGCGGGCTCAGGAGGTGGCCGCGATGGAGGAGCGGCTGCTGGCGATGTACGCGGACGAGTCGCTCAGCGAGAAGCCGGACCTGCTCGCCCGGCGCGGCGGCGCGTTCTACTCGGAGGCCGCCGTCGCGCTGGTCGCCGCCCTGCTGACCGGCACCGGGCCGGTGCAGGTGGTCAACGCGTTCAACCGCGGCACCCTGCCGTTCCTGCCGGACGACGCCGTCGTCGAGGTGCCGGCCGCGGTGGGCCGGGACGGCGTGGCGCCGCTGCCGGTGGCACCGCTCGGCCCGCTGTACACCGGGCTGATCGGCGCCGTGGCCGGCTACGAGCGGCTGGCGCTGGACGCGGCGCTGCGCGGCGGACGCGACCGGGTGTTCACGGCGCTGCTGGCCCATCCGCTGGTGGCCCAGTACGACCGGGCGGAACGGCTCACCGACGCCCTGCTGGCACACAACCGCGGCTACCTGTCGTGGGCGTGAGCCCGGCGCCGTCCGGCACGGGCCCCTCCCCGGCGCTGCCCGGCGGTGTGCTGGCCGTCGACGCCGGCAACACCAAGACCGACGTGGCGCTGGTCGGCCCGGACGGCGCGGTGCTGGCCACCGCGCGCGGCGGCGGGTTCCATCCCCAGTCGCTGGGCGCCGCGGCGGCGGTGGCCGGCCTCGCACCGCTGGTCGAGGCGGCCGCCCGGCGGGCCGGACTCGACCCGCGGGCGCGGCCGTTGGCCGCCTGCGTCGCGGCCTGCCTGGCCAACGCCGACTTCCCGTTCGAGGAGGAGCGCCTGGAGCGCGCGCTGCGCGGGCACGGCTGGGGGACCGCCCACCACGTGGCCAACGACACCTTCGCGGTGCTGCGCGCCGGGGTGGACGAACCGCTCGGCGTCGCGGTGGTGTGCGGCGCGGGCATCAACTGCGTGGGCCTGCTGCCGGACGGCCGCACGGCCCGCTTCCCGGCGCTCGGCCGGATCTCCGGTGACTGGGGCGGCGGCGGGCAGTTGGCCGACGAGGCGCTGTGGCACGCCGCCCGTGCGGCGGACGGCCGGGGGGCACCGAGCGCGCTGGCCGACGCGGTGCCGGAGCACCTCGGGCTGCCGGGCATGGCGGCGGTGGTGGAGGCGCTGCACCGGGGCGAGCCGGCCTGGCCGGCGGTGCGGCACACACTGGTGCCGCTGCTGTTCCGGGTCGCGGCGGACGGCGACGCGGTGGCCCGGTCCGTGGTGCGGCGGCAGGCCGAGGAGGTCGTGGCGATGGCGTCGGTCGCGCTGGACCGGCTCGGGCTGCTGGCTCGGCCGGCCCCGGTCGTGCTGGGCGGCGGCGTGCTGGCGGCCGGGCACGCGCCGCTGACCGACGCGGTGGCCGCGCTGTTGGCCGCCGCCGCGCCGCTGGCGGTCGCGCGCGTGGTGGCGGCGCACCCGGTGCTGGGCGCCGCGCTGCTCGGACTGGACCGGGTCGGCGCGCCGGCCGCCGCGCACGCCCGGCTGCGCTCCCGGCTCGGCGGCCCGCCCGAGGTGGATGCCACGAACGGGTGAACTCCGGTGCGGTGCGCGCGGGTCCGCGGAGTCCGCGCGGTGCGCCGCGGGCCGGCAGCGGGTCCGGCGCGCCGGCCGGGTGCCGGGGCCCTCGCGCCGGCGGGTGCCGGGCCGTCGCGACACCGGCGCCGGCGCCCCGCCGGTCGGGCCCGCGCTCCCCGCCGTCGGGGTGGCGGAGCGTCGGAACCGCCGGCCCGCGGGGCGCGTGGTACGGGGAGATTCCGTGCGTCCGGGGTTGCGGTCCGGGCAAGATCGCGGGAATAGTCGCCCGGATGTCGCTCCTGGTCGGCATACTGCTGACCGGGCCGGCCGGCGGGACACGGCAGGCCCCCGTCCGACGGGCGGACACCCGCGGGACGGCGTCCATGGGGGAGGATCTGGGTGACGCTCACGCCGACCGGCCGACCGCCGTCGCCGGCCGCCGCGCGGGGCCGGGGCCCGGCGGGCCGGCGGGACCGGCTGCGGGCCGCCGCCGCCACCGAGCCGGGACGGCTGCGGATCATCGGGGCCGCGCTGGCGTCGCTGGTCGTGCTGTTCGGCGCGGTCGCCGCCTGGCAGGTGGCCGGGCGCGCCGCGGCCGCCCGTGACGTGGCACGGCACAGTCAGCCGCTGAGCGCGGACGCCGCGGAGATCTACCGTTCGCTGGCCGACGCGAACACCACCGAGTCCGGCGGCTTCCTGGTGGACGGCGAGCAGCCGGCCGCGGTGACCCGGCGGTACCACGAGGACGTCGCCACCGCCTCCCGGCTGATCACCACCGCGGCCACCAGCAGTTCCGGGGTGCCCCGGGCGCAGGCGCAGTTGCGGCTGCTCAACGGCGGACTGCCGGTCTACACCGGCCTGGTGGAGACCGCGCGGGCCGACGACCGGCAGGGTTTCCCGCTCGGCGGCGCCTACCTGCGGTACGCCAACGGCCGGATGACCGGCGTCCTGCTGCCCGCCGCGCAGAAGCTGTACGCGATCGAGCAGCAGCGGCTGGACCACGACTACGCGGACGCCACGTCACCGCCGTGGGGCGCCTGGGGGCTCGGCGCGGCCACGCTGGCCGCGCTCGGCTGGGCGCAGGCGCGCGGCTACCGGCGGACCAACCGGGTGTTCGACCGCGGGCTGGTGACCGCTTCGGCCGCGTGCCTGCTGGTCCTGGTGTGGCTGGTGGCCGGGCCGCTGGTCTCCCGAACCGACCTGGACGACTCGGCCGCCCACAGCGCGTACGCGCTGCGGCTGCTCGACCAGGCGCGCGTCGACTCCCTCCAGGCGCGCGGCGACGAGAACCTGACGCTGGTCGCGCGCGGCGGCGGGGACGCCTACCGGAGCGCCTACCAGAAGGAGATGGCGGCGCTGGCCGGGCCGGGCTCCTCGGGTGACGGCGGGCTGCTGGCGCGGGCGCTGGCGCACGCCGACGACGACGCCGGCCGTTCTCCCGTGCGGGCGGCGATCGGCGGCGCCGCGCACTGGAAGCGCCGGCACGCCGTGGAGAGCGCGGCCGACACCGGCGGCGACTACGACACCGCGGTGGCCGACGTGATCGGCGGCACGGACACCGCCGGCCACCGGGTGACCGACACGACCGCGCGGTCCTTCGACACGGTGGACCAGGGCCTGAGCCGGGCGATCGGCCACGAGACGGCGCGGTTGCGGCAGTCGGTCTCCGCGGCCCGCGGCGCGCTGGCCGCACTACCGGAGGCCGCCGCCCCGCTCTGCCTGCTGGCGGCGGCCGGGGTGTTGGCCGGCGTCGGCCGACGGCTGTCGGAGTACCGGTGACGGCCGGGCGCGGCGGCCGGCCGCGGGCACCGGAGAGGGCCACGGGCCGGGAGGACGGGGAGCCGATGACCGGATCCGCGCACGGCGGGGCGCCCGGGGACCGGGGCACCGCCCGGCGGCGGTGGCGGCCGTTCGGCCGGTGCACGGCGGCACTCGCCGGCACGGCGGTCGCCGGCGCGTTGACGCTGTCGCTCGCCGGCCCGCCGTTCGCGCCGGGGGCCGGTCCGCGGCGGGGGACGGCCGGCCGGGTGCCGTCCGCCGGGCGGCCGGTCGCGCACGCCCGGCCGGCGTCGGACGCGGACTGCGCGCACCCGGAGGCGAGCCTGCGGCCGTCGAAGGCCGCCGGCCCCGCGGTCCGGCGCATCCAACGGCGCGGCTACCTGGTCGTCGGCGTGGACCAGGACAGCTACCTGTGGGGGTACCGCGACACCTCGACCGGGCAGATCGTCGGGTTCGACATCGACCTGGTGAAGGCGATCGCTGCCGACCTGCTCGGCCCGGACCCGAGGATCGTCTACAAGACGATCCCCACCGACCAGCGCATACCGGCGATACGCCACCACGAGGTGGACATGGTGGTCCGCACCATGTCGATCACCTGCGACCGGCTCGGCCAGGTGGCGTTCTCCACCGCGTACTTCGAGGCCGGGCAGCAGTTGCTGGTGCCCAAGGTGCGGTCCGCGGCCCACCCGATCACCGGGTTCGACGACAGCCTGCGCGGCAAGCGGGTGTGCACCGCGTCCGGCTCGACCGGCCAGGCGCTGCTGCGCGCGCACGGCCACGGCGCCCGGGTCACCGCGCTCGCCAACCAGATCGACTGCCTGGTGCTGCTGCAACTGCACCAGGTGGACGCGGTGCTGACCGACAACGCGCTGGCCGCCGGCCAGGCCGCGCAGGACCCGACGGTCCACCTGATCGGCCGGCCGCTCAGCCACGAGCCGTACGGCGTGGCGATGAACCTCGGCGACACCGATCTGGTGCGCCGGGTCAACTCGGTGCTGGAGCGGTACCGCACCGACGGCGCCTGGCAGGCCGCCTACCACAAGTGGCTCGCCCGCGACCTGCCGGGAGTCGGCGGCCCGCCCAAGCCGTTGTACGAGGACTGAGGCGGACGCCGGCACCGCCCGGTCCGCCGGGTGCGAGGTCGCGGGCGGGAGCCGCGCGAGACCGGGAGGGGAGTGCATGACGGTGGCGGGGTCCACGGGTCCGGTGATGAGCCGTGAGGAGGTCGACCGGACGCTGGCCCGGCTCGGCGCCGAGCACGAGGCGATCGGGGCGTCGCTGCGCGCCCTGCGCGACGACGCCGGCCGCCGACTGCTGGAGGGCGCGGCGCTGGCCGGCGCGACCAGGCGGCGGTGGAGCGCGGTCGGTCCCCTGCTGCCGCTGCTGTCGGCGCACGTCGAGGTCTGCGGGAAGGCGCTCGCCGACGCGCGCGAGGTGCGCGGACGGCGCCGCTGGCCCTCGCAGGCCGACCTGGCGGAGCTGACCGACCTGCTGCGCGGCACCGGCGTGACGGTCCCGGGCGGCGACCCGCCGGACGCCGCGGGCGCGGCCGCCGGGTCCGCGTCACCTGACGAGCGCATCGGCCTGGAACGCCTCCTGGAGCGGATGAGCGACTGGTACGACCAGCTGATCACGGTGGTCGGCCGGGCCGGCGCGGTCTGGTCGGCGCTGCCTGCCCGGGTGGACACGCTGGCCGCCGAGGCGGAACGGGTGCGCTCGCTGGCCCGCTCGGTCGGCGTCGTCCCCGGCGAGCACCCCTCCGGCGAGGACCTGCGGCGGCTGGTGGCGGAGTTGGCGGTGCTGCGCGCCGAGGCGGTCGCCGACCCGCTCGCCTTCTGGCTGCCGCAACCGCGCGGGTCCGGGCCCGGGTCGGGCGTCCGGACGGACGGCCGCCCGGACGTCCGCCGCTACGAGCGGGCCGAGCGCGAGTTGGAGGACATCCGCCGCGAGGTGGAGGCGGTGCTGCACGTGCGGGAGGACGCCGGCCACCGGATGCGCCGGCTGCGGGACGTCCTGTCGCGTGCCGACCGCACGCTGACCGAGGCGCGCGCCGCGCGCGGCGAGGTGCTGGCGAGGATCGCGGCCTGCGAGGTGCCGGCGGTCAGCGGCCCGGCCGCCGACCTGCGCGAGCGGCTGGTCGCCGCCGCCGCCTACCACCGCGACGCCCGCTGGCACCTGCTCTCACCGCTGCTGGACGACCTGGAGGAGCGGGCCGACGAGGAGTTGGAACGCGCCCGTGCCTCGCTGACCGCGGTGACCGCGCCGCTGGCGGTGCGCGCCGAACTGCGCGGCCGGCTCGACGCGTACAAGGCGCGGGCGGCCCGGCACCCGGCCGCCGACGACCCCCTGCTGGTGGAGCGCTACGACCAGGCACGCCGCCTGCTGTGGAGCGCGCCGTGCGACCTGCGGGCCGCCGAGCGCGCGGTGCTGCGCTACCAGCGGGCCGTGGCGGAGGCTGTGGCGCCGGGCGCGACCGGGCCGCTGGACCGAGGAGGAGACACCCGATGAAGTGTGGCCGGCCAGGCTGCGGCGGGATCCTGGAGGACGCGGGCTCCGGGACGCCGTACTGCGACACCTGCGGACTCGCGCCGGTGGCCGCCGACCCGGTGCCGACCGGCGGGCGGCCGTCCGGCCCCGCCGGCCCGCCGGCGCCGGCGTCCGCGCCGCCGGGCTTCGGTCCCGCGCCCGCCATGCCCGCCCCGGCCGTTCCGGCACAGGCCGGTCCGGGGGCGGCGGGCGGGCCGGCGTCCCCGGCCCCCGGCACGGGGTCGGGGACGTCCGCCGGGCCGGGTGCGCCGCGCGGCGGCCCGATGTCCTCGCGCACCGTGTCCGGCGGCAGTTCGCGCTCGTCCTCCTCGCACCGGTCGGTCTCCGGGCGGCTGTCGCGCGCCCGGTCCGGCATCGACGCCGGCGCGCACCCGGTCTCGGTGCGCGGCGCGCGGGGCAGCGGCGGCACGGCACGCGAGACGCTGGGCGCCGGCCTGGTGTCGGTCGCCCCGGTGCCCCGGGCCGACCCGCGCACCGCCCTGCTGGTCAACCCCGAGGTCCCGGAGCGCAGGCGGTGGTGCGGCCGCGGCGAGTGCGGCGCGCCGGTGGGCCGGGCCCGCGGCGACCGTCCGGGGCGTACCGAGGGCTACTGCACGGCGTGCGGCCACCCGTACTCGTTCACCCCGAAGCTGCGGGCCGGCGACGTCGTGCACGGCCAGTACGAGGTGGCCGGCTGCCTGGCGCACGGCGGGCTGGGCTGGATCTACCTCGCCGTGGACCACGCGGTCAGCGACCGGTGGGTGGTGCTCAAGGGCCTGCTGGACACCGGCGACCAGGACGCGCTGGCCGCCGCGGTGTCGGAGCGGCGTTTCCTCGCCGAGATCGAGCACGCCAACATCGTGCGGATCCACAACTTCGTCGAGCACCTCGACCCGCGCACCAACACCCTCGACGGCTACATCGTGATGGAGTACGTGGGCGGCAAGTCCCTCAAGGACATCGCCAACGAACGCCGGGACGAGCACGGCCGCCGGGTGCCGCTGCCGGTGGAGACCGCGATCGCGTACGGCATCGAGGCGCTGGACGCGCTGGGCCACCTGCACGGCCAAGGGCTGCTCTACTGCGACTTCAAGGTGGACAACGCCCTCCAGCAGGGCGACGGCCTGAAACTGATCGACCTGGGCGCGGTGCGCCGGATGGACGACGTGGACAGCGCGGTCTACGGCACGATCGGCTACCAGGCGCCGGAGGTCCCCGATACCGGGCCGTCGGTCGCCTCCGACCTGTACACGGTGGCGCGCACCCTCGCGGTGCTCACCTTCGACTTCCAGGGCTACGCCAACGTCTTCGCCGACAGCCTGCCGGACCCGGCGCACATCGAGGTCTTCTCCCGCTACGAGTCGTTCTACCGGTTGCTGGTGCGGGCCACCGACCCCGATCCGCACCGGCGGTTCTCCTCGGCGGCGGAGATGACCGAGCAGTTGACCGGGGTGCTGCGCGAGGTCGTGGCGTTGCGCACCGGCCGGCCGCGACCGGCGCCGTCCGCCCTGTTCGGGCCGGAACGGCGGGTGGTGGACACCGAGTTGGTGCTGCCGTCGGACCGGGTCTTCTCCCGGCTGGGGGCGACCGGCCCGGGTGCGCGCGCGCTGCTGGGGCGGCGGGCGCGGCGAACCGCGCCCCTGCCCGCTCCGCCCGGCCCTCCCCCGGCCGCCGCGCCCGGCCGGGCCGCTGTGCCGCCGCCCTCGGTGGTGGCGCCGCTCGACCCGCGCGCGACGGCGCTGGCGCTGCCGGTGCCCGTCGTGGAGCCGGACGACCCCAACGCCGGCTTCCTGGCCGGGCTGGTGGCGGCGGCGCCGAACGAGGTGCTCACCGCGCTCGCCCGCTGTCCGACCAGGTCGGTGGAGCTGCGGCTGCGCGAACTGCGGGCTCGGCTGGAGCTGGACGACCGGCCGGGTGCGTCCTCGGTGCTGGCGACCCTGGAGCGCGACCACGCCGGCGACTGGCGGGTGGTGTGGTCCCGGGGTGTGGCGGCGCTGGCCGGGGGCGACTTCGCCGCCGCCGCGCCGGTGTTCGACGCGGTCTACGACGCCTTCCCCGGCGAGTGCGCACCGAAGCTGGCGCTGGCGGTCTGCGCCGAGGTGCTGGGCCAGCCGGACAACGCGGCCGAGTACTTCGGACTGGTGTGGACGACCGATCAGACGTACGTCAGCGCGGCGTTCGGACTCGCCCGGGTCCGGATGGCGGCCGGCGACCGGGTGGGCGCGGTGCGGGCGCTGGAGTCGGTTCCGGAGACGTCGATCCACTTCATCGCCGCGATGGCGGCCTCGGTGCGGGCCCGGCTGCGGGCCCGCGACCCGCGCGAACCGCTGCTGGGCGACCTGGCGGCGGCGGCCGACCGGGTGCAAAGGCTCGAACAGCTGGGCATCGACCCGGTCCGCCGTGAGACCCTGCGGGGTGAGGTGCTGGGCTGCGCGCTGGACTGGGTGCTGGCCGGCTCGGCAGGCGGACCGCGCGGCGCGGTCCCGCACGCCGTGCTGCTGGGCAGTACGGTGGCGGAACGCGACCTGCGCCTGGGGCTGGAGCGCTCCTACCGCGTTCTGGCCAGACTCGCCCAGCGTGGCGAGGAGAGGAACAACCTGGTGGAGCGAGCCAACCGCTTCCGCCCCCGGACGTGGTGGTGACCATGCCGCAACTGACCGCTTGTCCGTCCTGCGCCGAACACCTCGAACCCGAGGACAGGTTCTGCGGCAACTGCGGTACGCCCGTGGGGGCCGCCGCCGTGCCGCCGGACCCGGCCGTGCCGGCGCCCCCCGCCGCGCCGCCGCGCCCCGAGGTGCCGCCGGCCGTACCCCCGCCGCCGGCGGTGCCGCCCGTACCCGCCGCTCCGCCGGCGTCCGTGCCGGCGCCGCCGCCCGCTCCGGCCGCCGCGGCGCCGCTTCGGGCCCCGGCCCAGGCGCCGCCGGGTCCCGCGGCCGCCGCCGCGCGGCCGGCCGCGTCCGCGTCGACGGCCACCTCCACCGCGACGTCGGCCGCGTCCGCGTCGGCCGGCGACTTCGGGCTGGCCCCGCCCGCCGGAGCGGATCCGTCCGGAGCGGCGCACGGCTGCGCCCCGGCCGAGGCGGTGCCGACCGCCGGCGGCGGGGAGCCGGTGCGCGGCGAACACCGGCCGCGGGCCGGGGCGGTGGACCCTCGCGCCCGCATGCTGCTCGACCCGCCCGCGCCGGCGGACGAGGAGCCGGCGGGCGCGGAGCCGACGGGCGCGGAGCCGGCCGGCCGGCCGGGCGCCCCGGGCGACGGGCCCACGGCCGACGACCCGGCGGACCGCGCCGCGGACGACGCGGACCCGGCCGCCCGGTGCGCCTCGCGCGGGCACGGCACGCTGGACGCGGCCGGCCGGTGCGAACACTGCGGGCAGGTCCCGCCGCGCGACCGCGACCATGTGGAGGCGGAGTTGGCCACCCACGCGGCGGTCAGCGACCGGGGGCTGCGGCACCACAGGAACGAGGACGACTTCGCGATCGGCGAGAGCGCGCTGCCGGACGGCGGCCACGCGGTGATCGCGGTGGTGTGCGACGGGGTGTCCTCCGCCTCCCGGCCCGACGAGGCGTCGGCGATCGCCGCCACGGCGGCGCGGGCACACCTGGCCGGGGCGCTGGCCGACGGCACGGAGCCGGCCGCGGCGATGCACCGCGCGCTGGCCACCGCCTCAGCGGCGGTGATCGGGCTCAGCCCCGCGGACGCCGCGCAGGACCCGCACTTCAACACCCCGGCGTGCACCTGCGTCAGCGCGACGGTCACCGGCGGACTGCTCACCGTGGGCTGGGTCGGCGACAGCCGCGCGTACTGGATCCCGGACGACCGGGCCGCCGAGACACCGGCCCGGCTCACCGAGGACGACTCGTGGGCGGCCCGCATGGTGGAGGCCGGGCTGATGTCGGAGTCCGAGGCGATGGCCGATCCGCGGGCCCACGCCATCACCGGCTGGCTGGGCTCCTCCGACGAGGAACTCGACCCGCACACCTCCTCCTTCCGGCTGGAGCGGCCCGGCGTGGTGCTGCTGTGCACCGACGGCCTGTGGAACTACGCCGAGTCCGCGCCCGCGCTGGCCGGCGTGGTGCCGGCCGACGCCAGGACCGACCCGCTGGGCGCCGCCCGCGCCCTGGTGGCGTTCGCCGTCGACAGCGGTGGGCACGACAACGTGACGGTGGCGGTCCTGCCGTTCCCGGTTCCGGGGCGGGGGGCCGCGGCCGACCGGCGGTGAGGATGTGACGTGGTGACGTCGCGGGTGGGTCTGGCCCGCCGACCGACCGACGCCTCGACCGTCCTGTTCGGGACGCGTCGGCTCGCCGGGCGTCACCAGGCTGGCGCCCGCCGTCGAGGACCTGACCGGGCGTCGCGCCGAGGCCGGACCGCCCAGCGGCGACGACCCGACGGCTCGGGCGACGACGCGGCGACCGGTACTGTGCGGCTGAAGCGGACGGTCCCGGACGCCGACGAGATGACCCGGGAGACGCGCTCCACGAAGACGGTACGCGTCAAGAAGCAGGGACGTCGGGCACGGCGGGCCGGCCCGTGCGTGCCGCGGAGAGGACTCACCGACATGCCGACCTGTCCCAGCGGACACCCGTCGGAGAGCGGCGACCGGTGCGACGAGTGCGGGCTGCGGATCGCGCCGCCCGCCGCGGCGCCGAACGCCGGGCCGGCCGGGGCGCCCACCCGGCCCGCGGTGCCGCCCGGCCTCCCGGCCGGTCCGGCGTTCGGCGCGCCCGAGGGCGGCGGGAGCGGCGGCGCACCGGCGGAGCACTGCCCCCGGTGCGGCACACCGCGGGACGCCCGGGCGGCGTACTGCGAGGAGTGCCGGTACCACTTCACGACGTTCTCCCCCGTCCCGCCGCCCACCTACCCGGTGCCCGCCGACCCGTACCCCCCGCTGTCGCAGCGCACCACCTCGGGCCCGTCGCGGATCAACCGGCCCGCCGAGGCGCTGGCCCCGGAGGCCACCGTCACGCCGGACAGCGGCGACTTCCTGCTCCCGCCGCCCACCGCCGCGGGCCGCACGCCCAGCGCCGAGCAGTCGGCGCCGCCTCCGGCCGCCGCCGCGCGGTGGGTGGCCGTGGTGACGGCCGACCGGGAGTACTTCACCTCGATGATGGCGCGCAGCGGCGCCCGGCCGGCCGGCCTGTTCTTCCCGCAGTACTCCCCCGAGGCCCGGGTGCCGCTGACCGAGCCGCGGGTGACGATAGGGCGGCGCCGGCACGCCACCGGCGAGGCGCCCGACATCGACCTGTCCCGGCCGCCGGAGGACCCCGGCGTCTCGCACCGGCACGCGGCGCTGGTGCGGCGCGCCGACGACGGCTGGTCGGTGGTGGACGAGGACTCCACCAACGGCACCACGGTCAACGGCGGTGAGCACGCCATCGAGCCCTTCCGGCCGGTGGACCTCGCCGAGGGCGACCGGATCCACGTGGGCGCCTGGACCACGATCACCCTGCGGCAGGAGTGACCGGCGGCACCGCATCCGGTGGACACCCGGAGCGGCCGCCGCCGGCCGGACCCTCCGGCGGCCGGCACCGCACCCGTTGCGCGGCGTGGCCCTCACGGCGGTGCTCACGTCCGGGAGGTCAGCTCCCAGCTGTGCGGGCCGTCCGGCACGTCCAGCCAGGCCCACTGCCGGTCACCGTCCACGCTCACGCCGAACCGGTCGCGCTCGGGGTAGCGCTCCCCGCGCCACATCCGGTAGGTGTCCTCCGCCAGCGCCCACAGGTCGCGCTCGCCCGCCTCCTCCACCAGCCCGTCCCGGTCCACCCGGGCCGAGGAGCCGTCCGCGGCGGTCAGCGCCGCGCCCCGGCCGCCGTACGCCCAGCTGACCTCCACCTGCCCGGCGGCCAGGGCGAACACGAAACGGAACACGTCGTCGTCCAGCACCCGCGGCGGGGTCCGGCTGCGGCGCACCCGGGCGTCGTCGGCGACCGGGCGGGGCGGTGGGTGCTCGGCGGCGCCCGGACCGCGCAGCGCGACGAAGTACGCCGGGGTGCGCAGGAAGCACCCCTGGGCGTGCCAGGCGTCGGTGACCCGCAGCGCGATCAGCCCTCCGGCCAGCGGCGCCAGTACCAGCGCCCCCGGCACGCACTGCCGCAACCACTCCCAGGGCACCGACAGCACCTCGCAGGTGGCGATGATCCGGTCGTAGGGGGCGCGCTCGTGGCAGCCCAGCGAACCGTCACCGGTGACCACCGCGACCGCCCCCGTGCCGGCCGCGTCGAGGTGGGCGCGAGCCGCCGCGGTGATGCCGGGGTCCAGGTCCACCGTGGTGATCCTGGACGCTCCGAGCCGGTGGGCGAGCAGCGCCGCGTTGTAGCCGCTCCCGGCACCGATCTCCAGCACCTCGTGCCCCACCCGCACCTCCAGCGCCTCCAGCATCGCGGCCATCAACGACGGCTGGCTGCTGGAGGAGACCATCGACCCGCCGCACACCCTCGTGACCAGCGGCGCGTCCTCGTACACACCGGTCAGCCAGCGGGTGCGGCGGCGTGGGTCGGGGTCGTCGCCGCACAACCGGTCGTACCCGGAGCGGCCGGGGACCTGGCGGTAGAAGCACGGCACGAACAGGTGGCGCGGCACCTGCGCGAACGCCGCCCGCCAGGCGGGTTCGGTGAGCAGCCCGGCATCCGCGACACGGCGCACCAGGCGGGCGCGCAGCGGTCCGGCGGCCTGCGCCCAGCGATCGGTGTCCACCCCTCCACTGTGCGGCCTGGGCGCCGCCCGGCCCAAGACCGGCCCCGGGCGGGTCTGCGACGATGGGGGGGTGAATGAGATCCCGCGCGGCACGGTCGAGCAGCAGACGTTCTTCGAGGCGGTCGGCGGCGAGGAGACCTTCCGCCGCCTGGTGCACCGCTTCTACCAGGGGGTCGCCGAGGATCCCCTGCTACGGCCGATGTACCCCGAACAGGACCTCGGCCCCGCCGAGGAGCGGCTTGCCCTCTTCCTCATGCAGTACTGGGGCGGCCCGCGCACCTACAGCGAGCGGCGCGGCCATCCGAGGCTGCGCATGCGCCACATGCCCTTCGCGGTGGACCGGGCCGCGCACGACGCGTGGCTGGCCCACATGCGCGACGCCGTCGACTCCCTGGGCCTCGGCCCGGAGCACGAGCGCCAGTTGTGGGAGTACCTGCGCTACGCGGCCGCCTCCATGGTCAACACCCCCGGCTGACCCCGGGCCGTACCCCGGCCGGGGCGTCCCGCGGGGTACCGGGTCCAGCGGCCGATGCTGCGGCGGCAGCGGTTCAGCGGGCCGGCCGGTCCGGGCGGGCCGCCGGACGGCTCGGGCTGACCGGCAGCCCCGCGCCGGTCCGCTCCCGCACCGCCACCGAGCCGTACGGGGTGCGCAACCGCAGCCACGGCCCGCGGGCCAGCAGCACCGGCGGGTCCTCGCCACCGGGCGGGCCGGGGGACCCGGCGGTCACCACCGCGCGCACCGGGCGCAGGAAACCCAGCGCGTGCGCCGCGTGCACCGCGCGCAGCGGCAGCCGGGTGCCGGCCAGCCGCCGGGACCACACCTCGTCGGCCAGCGCGTCCAGCACGGCGCGGGTGCGCTCCCGCGGCGCCAGTGCCTCGGTGCGCGCCCGGAACTCCCCCACCACCGCCGCCGCCGCCGTCCGCAGCCGCCCGGCGTCCAACTCCGCGGTGCGCAGCCAGCCGTCGCGCGGCGGCAGCACGCCTGCCCAGGCCGGCCCGGTCACGCCCGGCGGCACCGTGGTCACGCCGTCCGAGGCGTCGACGGCGTCGAGCAGCGGGCCGGCCGGGACGGTGGCGTCCAGGGTCAGCGGTTCGGCCAGCGGATAGGTCCGCACGGCCAGCACCTCACCGAACGGCGGGCGCCCGAAGACCGCCACCGCCGAGCCGCCGTCCGGCACCGACCCGGCCCGCAGCCGCACCACGGCGGCCTTGTCCCATCGGACCAGCCTGCCGAGGAAGGCGGCGAGGTCCGCCGCCTCCCCCGCGCCGTCCGGCCGCAGCACGCTCATGCCGGAACGGCTCCCTCGACCCGTTCGCCGCCGCCCGCGTCACCGGAGCCCGCCTCGTCGGCCGGGTCGGAGGCGTCGGCGTCGGAGGGGGCATCGGAGGCGTCGGAGGCGGAGGCGTCGGAGGCGGAGGCGTCGGAGGCGGAGGCGTCGGAGGCGGAGGCGTCGGAGGCGGGGGCCGCATCGGGGGCGCCGGACCCGGTCGCGGTGCCCACGGCCGCCGGGACGGCCGGCTCGTCGCGGTACGCCTCGAAGAACGCCCGCTCCTGCGGGGTCAGCCGCCGCGGTCTGCCCTCCGCCAGGTTGTACGGCACGACGACCGTGGACGCCCGCGCGTAGACCTGCGCGTCGTCCTTGATCTCGTACGCGTACGTGATGGTCGCGGCGCCGATCTTGGTGACCCAGGTCTCGATGGTCACCGGCTCGTAGCCGTGCGGCAGCGGGCGCAGGTAGTCGATCTCGTGCCGGGCCACCACCGAACCGGCGGCCAGCGACCCCTCGCCCCGCCCCGGTGCCCGGCGGAACGTCAGATCGATCCTCGCCTCCTCCAGGTACCGCAGGAAGACGGCGTTGTTGACGTGCCCGAAGGCGTCCATGTCCGACCAGCGCAGCGGGCAGTGGAAAACGTGGCGCGCCATCGTCAGCCCCGGGTCAGCTTCTTGTACGTGGCCCGGTGCGGACGGGCCGCCTCCGTGCCGAGCCGCTCCACCTTGTTCTTCTCGTACGCCTCGAAGTTGCCCTCGAACCAGAACCACTTCGAGTCGCCCTCGTACGCCAGGATGTGCGTCGCGACCCGGTCCAGGAACCACCGGTCGTGGGAGACGACCACCGCCGCGCCGGGGAAGTCCAGCAGCGCGTTCTCCAGCGAGGAGAGCGTCTCCACGTCGAGGTCGTTGGTCGGCTCGTCGAGCAGCAGCAGGTTGCCGCCCTGCTTGAGGGTGAGCGCCAGGTTGAGCCGGTTGCGCTCCCCGCCGGAGAGGACGCCGGCCGGCTTCTGCTGGTCCGGGCCCTTGAATCCGAACGCCGACACGTACGCCCGCGACGGCATCTCCACCTGGCCGACGTTGATGTAGTCCAGCTCGTCCGAGACGACCGCCCACAGCGTCCGCTTGGGGTCGATGTGGGAACGGCCCTGGTCCACATAGGAGATCCGGACCGTCTCGCCGACCTTGATGTCGCCGCTGTCCGGCGTCTCGAAGCCCTGGAGCATCTTGAACAGCGTCGTCTTGCCGGCACCGTTGGGGCCGATGACGCCGACGATGCCGTTGCGCGGCAGCGTGAACGACAGGTCGTCGATGAGCACCTTGTCGCCGAACGCCTTGGTCAGGTGGCTGACCTCGATCACCACGTTGCCCAGCCGCGGGCCCGGCGGGATCTGGATCTCCTCGAAGTCCAGCTTCCGCATCTTCTCCGCCTCGGCCGCCATCTCCTCGTAGCGCGCCAGGCGCGCCTTGGACTTGGCCTGCCGCCCCTTGGCGTTGGAGCGCACCCACTCCAGCTCGTCCTTGAGCCGCTTGGCGCGCTTGGCGTCCTTCTGCCCCTCGACCTTGAGGCGGGCCGCCTTGTTCTCCAGGTAGGTGGAGTAGTTGCCCTCGTACGGCAACGCCCGGCCGCGGTCCAGTTCCAGGATCCACTGGGCGACGTTGTCCAGGAAGTACCGGTCGTGGGTGACGGCGACGACGGTGCCCGGGTACTTCGCCAGGTGCTGCTCCAGCCACTGCACCGACTCGGCGTCCAGGTGGTTGGTGGGCTCGTCGAGCAGCAGCAGGTCGGGCGCCTCCAGCAGCAGCTTGCACAGCGCGACGCGGCGCCGCTCGCCACCGGAGAGGTTGGTGACCGGCCAGTCGCCGGGCGGGCAGCCCAGCGCGTCCATCGCCTGCTCCAGCTGTGCGTCCAGGTCCCAGCCGTTGACGTGGTCGAGCTGTTCCTGGAGCCTGCCCATCTCCTCCAGCAGCTGGTCCGAGTAGTCGGTGGCCATCTGCTCGGCGATCTCGTTGAACCGCTTGAGCTTGCCCATCGTGTCGGCGGCGCCGTCCTGCACGTTCTCCAGCACGGTCTTGGACTCGTCCAGCGGCGGCTCCTGCAACAGCATGCCGACCGAGTAGCCCGGGGCCAGGAAGGCGTCGCCGTTCGACGGCTGCTCCAGCCCCGCCATGATCTTCAGCACCGTCGACTTGCCCGCGCCGTTCGGACCCACGACGCCGATCTTCGCCCCCGGCAGGAAGCTCAACGTGACGTCATCGAGGATCACCTTGTCGCCGTGGGCCTTGCGGGCCTTGCGCATGGTGTAGATGTACTCAGCCAAGAGAAACCGTCCGGAGCAGATCTTGGGGATGGGCAGATACACCCATCTTGCCGTACGCCCCGCGCCGCACGAAAACGCGCCCGTGAAGCACCCTTCCGTCGCCGGTGGCGTGGGGTGGCGCCCGGCGGCGCCGGGGCCGGGCGGCCGTGTTGGCCTGGCGGCGGCGTGGGGTGGCGCCCCGCCCGGGGTGGGACGCCCGGCGGCGTGGCACGCGGCCCGGGACGCGGCGGGCGGCATCGGACGGCCCGGTGGCGTGGGCGGCGCTGGCGGCGTGGGCGGCGCTGGCGGCGGGATCGCGCCCCGCGTGCGGACGCCGTGTCGGGCAGAGCAGACGTGGGGCGGGCGCCGTGTGGGGCGACGCAGGCGTGGGGCGGGCGCGAGGGACGGGTGTGAAGGGCGCCGGTCGATCATCGGAGCAGCGGAACGCGGGAGCCGCGGCCCGTTCCGGTGGACAGCAGCCGGCCCCGGCACACCGTGGGGTGTGCCGGGGCCGTCCGGCGCTGGTTCAGGGCCGGTGCCTGTTCAACGGGGCCGGATCAGTGGACCGCGTTCAGGAGGCGGACCCCGCCTTGCGCTTGCGGACCACGAACACCGCGCCGCCGCCGACGACCAGCAGCAGGACCGCGACACCCGCGATCATCGGGGTGGCGCTGCTCGCACCGGTCTCGGCCAGGTTCGAACCGGTCGGGCTCGGGGACGGGGCCGGGGTGGTCACACCGCCGCCGCCACCGGTGGAGACCTTGCAGTTCACGAGGCCGGTGAAGGTCTTCGAGTACCCGTTGGGACCGGTCACGGTGATCGAGTACTTCTGGTCCTCCTTGACCGGGACCAGGACCGTGGCCGACTTGCCCGGCGCGACCGTGTAGTGCTTGCCCTCGAGCGTGTAGGTGAACGCCTGGTCACCGGAGTTGGTGGCGGTGACGTCCACGCCGCCCTTGGCGCAGTCGACGGACGCGGACAGGGCCGGGATCGGGCCCTGCATCGCCCAGGTCGCCGTCGCCTGCGCGCTCACGGTGGAGGCGCTGGACCCGGCCAGGATCAGCGTCTGGGCGGCCTGGCCGTTGAGCAGGCCGTTGAAGGCCCGGCCGACCGGGACGGTGGTGGTCGACTGGACGTCCATCGTCGCGGTGCCCGGGGCGGTGCCCGCCGGGACGTCGAAGTACAACTGCTCGCCGTCGGTGGCCGTGGTCACCGGCTTGCCGCTGGAGTCGACCAGCTTGACGCCGACCGGGGTGTGGCTCGACAGGCTGACCTGCGCGCTCGGACCGTTGGTGTGCACGGTGACCGGGCCGAGCTTGTGGCCGGACTTGCCGGAGACCGAAACCGGGCTGACGGTCAGCGACGCGCCCGGCTCGCTCCCGCTCTGCTGCTTGGCGGTGTTGATCAGGTACCGCGCCAGCTTCTCGGCCCGCGCGTTGTCGGCCGTGACCTTGACGTGGTCGGAGTACGTCCAGATCGCGACCTGGGTACCGGCCTCGGCGTCCAGCTTGTCGAGCTTCTTGACGCCCGCCTCACCGGCCAGTCGGCCGAGGTCGTCGACCTTCGGGTACGAGTTCTGCAGGATCCACTCGACCTTGCCGGCGTCGGGGTTGCCCTGCAGCACCGACTGGTTCCACGGGGTCTCCGTGTAGGTCGCCCCGGGAGAGGTCTCCCGGTGGATGTCGATGCAGTACGCGCTGAGGTTGCCGCCACCGCTCACTCCGAGCGAGAGCAGAACGGCCGGCACCCGCTCGGAGTGGTTGCCGTCGTGGACCGTCGCGGTCTCGTACTTGCCCAACGCGCCGAGCGTGGCGGCCGCGCCACCGGCGGCCGGCGTGCCGCCGTCCGCCGCGGCCGACGTGGCGCCGACCATCGCACCGGCCATGAGCAGGCCGGCGGTGAGTCCGGCGGCGGCAAAGCGGACGCGATGCCGCTTTCCAACAGTCACCATGGATTTCCCCTCTGGGCGAAGCGGGCCAACTACACCGCCCCGCCAACTGATCCGGTCCCCCGTGCTACGCAGAGGATCCTAGAAACCAATGACGCTCCCAGCGCCAGTTATCTCATCACACCCTCCTATCGAATCTGAATCGTTATCAGAATCAGGCATGGAGCCGAAATTATCGATAAATCCTTGAGCCGATCGACGGTCGGTGACCGACTCGGGACACAGGGCACGCCCAATTCCGGGCCGGACACCGCACAACGCGCCTTTCGCCACCATCGCGGACACCTCGGCCTCCATCGCCCGAATCGCCTGCGCCCACCTCGTTCCTCAAGCCACCTCCACCGGCAGGTCCGTGGAGTTCCGGACGAGGACGCCCCCGCACACCCGTCCCCTTGGGCCGCCATGTCCGTGCTGTCCGGCACGACGACCGCGGACCCTCTCCGCCCGCAGGCGAACCGAGCGCGGCTTCCCGACACCCCGCACGGGACCCGGTGCCGCGCCACGTCCGCCGACCGCGCACGAGAGCGCCACCCCGCCACGCGACCGAACGCCACCCCGCGCAACCGCACGACGCCCACGCCGCCCCTCCGAGCCCGCCGGACCGGCACGACGCCCGCAGTCTTCCGCCCAACGCGAGGACGTCGTTCCCATGACCCGCGCGAGATCTCCCGGCCCGGACCTGGATCCGGCGGCTGCCGGGCCGGCCGTGCCACGGCGGGCGCCCGATCTGCGCCACGCCGCGCCCGCCGGCCGGCGCCCCCCGCGGCACGGCTCCGTGGCCCGCGATCCAGCGGCCGAGCCGTCCATGGGGCGCCGACGAACCGTGCCCGTCCCGCCGGCGGTCCGAACATCGCCGGCGCCCGTCCGGGCCGCTGCCGCGACCGACGACGCCGCGCCCTTCGCCATCCCGCCGATCGCGACTCCAGGCTGCGCGGCCAGGTCAGGCCGGGACGGGTTCGGACCTTCGCACTCCTCCCGCGCCCGTAGCCCGGGACGCCCCGGCGGGCTTCGTTGCGGTCTGCGGCAGGGAGGCCGAAGAGGTCTCCGCCAGCGGTGTCCGGAACTCCTCGTCGATCGCGTCACCCGGTCCGCCCGGCGGCCCGGCGACCCATTCCGGTTTGGTCCTGGCCACCCGCCGGAACGCGGACGTGCCACGGCCCAGGTCGTGCCCGACCGTCACCGCGTCGATGCTGGCGACCAACCCCTTGTCCTCCCGTTCTACCAAGCGCAACTTGCCGTGCACCACGACCGGTTCGCCCATGCCGAGGGAACCGCACACGTTCTCGCCGAGGGTCCGCCAAGCCCACACCGTGTAGAAACTGGTCGGCCCGTCGGTCCAGCGTTCGGCCGTCCGGTCGTACCGGCGTTCGTGGGTGGCCAGCCGGAAGCGGCCGACCTGCGCTCCGTTCGACGCCCGGCGCAACTCCGGTTGCGTGGCGACGTTTCCGATGAGGGTCACATAGGTCTCGCCCATGGCTTCTTCCTCCTCCTGATGCCCGCGTCACCCCGTACACCGCTTCGGAACGACGCGCATGGCTTCCGCTTGCTCCCCGGCGCGGACTGCGCCGTGCGGGAACAGCCTGCGACGAAGAGCGACGATCGTGGGAAGATGACCTCAAATCTGTTGATGGCAGCTGTGTTGTGGACAACTCGGCCACTCGCCCGAGTGATTACACGGCGTGGTTCCCTTGTTTTCCGGATTCTCCGGTCCCCGCGCCCATCGCGACGGCGTACTGTTCGCGTACCTCCCGGTACCGCAGCAGTTCGGCGGCCACCGGTTCCAGTACACGGGTCCGACCGCAGTCCGCGGCGGCGTCGCGCAAGCGGCGTTCCGCGTACTGTCCGTGCCGCCGAGCAGCGCCCCGGCTCCCGGCACGGCAGGCCCACGCCAGAACGGGACCTCCGACGGTGCCGATGCCGAACACCACGCCGGGCAGCCAGGCAGGGACCGGCATGGCGCGCACCGCCACCACGACCAGACCGACCGCGCCGACCACCGACCACACCATCAGCGCCCACTGGACCGCCCCGACCGCGGACCACCAGCGAGGCCGTTCGACCTGGCACTCCTCCGCCTTCGCCACCGCGAGGTCGAGCGCCTCGGGCAGCCCGCGCCGGCCCCGCGACGCGGCGTCGTGGACCGCCCGGGCCCACGGGGCGGGCAAGCCGTTCGCCGCTTCGGCCGCCACGGTCCGCACCGCCTCGGCGACCAGCGGCCTGGCGGCGGCCGGGCGGGCCGTTCCGGGCGCGGCCGGGGGGGCCGCGGGCGCGGGCACCGCGGTCGACCGGCGCCCGCCGAACGCCCGGCTCGGGCCAGGCACCCCGTCGTCCTGTCGGGGCCCGCTCCCGCGGAGTTCGCGGCCTGCCCGGCGACGACCGGCCGCGACCGCCCGGTCGTCGCTTCGGGAGCCGAGGCGATGCCGTCCCGGGCGGAGCGTCGGCCGCTCCGGGTGGGGAACGCCACCCGCCGACGGGCCGGACGGGTCGTCCGCACGAGGGGCGGAGCGCCCTGGCAGAGCCGTACCGTGGTCCGAGGCGAACGCACCGGGACGGAACGGGTACGGGGCGGACGCGCCCGAGGTGGTGCCGCCCACGGCGTCGTCCGCCGTACCGCCGGCCGGCGTGCCGAAACGCTCGGCCACCGTGCTGGCGAAGAGCGGAGGTTCGGCCTCGCCGCCACAGCTCGGGCCGGGAACGGCCGGCCGCCCGTTCGCCGGATCACCGCAGGCCGGATCACCGTTCGCCGCACCGCCGGGGGCCGCGGCTCCGTACACCGCACCGCCAGAAGCGCCACCCCCGGAGGCCGCCCCCTGGGCGCCGGCGGTCGGCCGGTCACCCCGACCGGTGAACGCGGCCACCGACGCGCCGATCCGGTGGGTGAGGCCCACGAGTTCGCCTGGCGCGTTCGGCCCGTGCCCGGCGGTTTCGGGAACCGCGGGGGGCATCCCGGGGACGCCTGCGACGCCCGGCCGGTCCACGGTGGGATCGCCGGTCGGCGCACCGGTACCGGCCATCGGCCCCGGGGCACCCAACGGGTTCGCGCTTTCGGGGAGTTGCGGTCCGGCGTCGCCCGGTGTGCGTTCCACCAGGCGGCCCCAGCGCAGTCCGCAGGCGCGGGCGGCCGCTTCGGTCCATTCGTTCTCCGCGAGGCGGCCCACCGCGTCGGCACCGACGGCCTCGGCGAGCCGCGCCACGAAGCCCTCGCGGACCGCGTCGGTCAGACCGGGGGATCCGTGGCCGAGGTAGGTCGGGCGCAGCCGCTCGGCAGCACGGTCGAGGTCGGCGGCGAGTCGGCGGTCGGCGGCGCTGCGCGCGGCGGCGATCTCTCCGATGGCGGCGCGCAGGTCGGCCACGCCCTCGCCGGTGAGCGCGGAGGCCGGCAGGACGACGGCGCCGGCCTCGCCGTGTTCGCCGAGGGCGAGGCCGTCCTCGTCGAGGAGCCGGCGCAGGTCGTCCATGACCTGGTCGGCGGCGTCGTAGGGCAGCCGGTCGACCTGGTTCAGCACGATCAGCGTGACGTCGGCGTGCCCGGCCATCGGCCGCAGGTACCGCTCGTGCAGCACGGCGTCCGCGTACTTCTCCGGGTCGACCACCCACACCAGGACGTCGACCAGGTCCAGCATGCGGTCCACCTGCTGACGGTGTTGCGCCGAGGCCGAGTCGTGGTCGGGCAGGTCGAGGAGGATGAGCCCGTCGAGCCCGCTGTCCGAACCGCCCGGGCGGGTGTGCACGCCGTCGAGCAGGCTGCGCCGGGCGAAGCGGGCCTGCGGCGGGATGCACAGGCGGTCCAGCAGTTCGACCGCGCCGGGCGGGTCCCACGCACACGCCACCGGCCACTGGGTGGTCGGACGGCGCACGCCCACTTCGGAGAGCTCCAGCCCGGTCAATGCGTTGAACAGGGCGGACTTGCCGCTGCCGGTCGCCCCGGCGAGCGCGACGACCGTGTGGTCGAGGGAGAGCCTGCGCCGTTCGGCCACCCGGTCGAGCAGGGCGCCGGCCTCGGCCAGGGCATCGGCCTCCACCCGGGTACGGGACAGACCGAGCAGTTCGCCCAACGCGTCGACCCGGCGTTGCAGGGGGTCACGCCGCGGGCCGGCCGGCGCGGAACGGCCGAACGCCTGCGCGGCGCCCGGTCCGGCCGCGGCGACCGACGACGTCTCCGGGGCGCCGAATACCGGCCACGTCGACCCAGTACCGGCCCGGCCGTCGTGGCGGTCGGCCCGGTGACCGGGTTCCGCCGTCCCCCGGTTCGATCCCGCCGAGCCCGTCGAGCCCGCAGGTTCCTCCGAGTTCGGCGGTTTCGGTGCCGGCCCCGACGGCCGGGTCGCGTCCGCCCAGCGCTCCGAGTGGCGCACCGGCGAGGACGTTCCGCCGTCCCCGGAAGGTCCACCGTCCCATCCGTCGTCGTGGCGGGGCCAGCCGCCCGCGGCAGCGGAACGGACGGCCCCGCCGGCAGCGACGCCCTCGTGCGGACCGCCGGTCTCCGATGCGCGGCTCGCCGGGCTCGAGGCGCGCGTGGCACCCGGCGAAGGGAGCCGGTCCATGGACCGTCCGCGCTCCGGCGCCGCGTCCCCGCAGGTGCCCGCGCCGGCAGCGGTACCGGGGCCGGCTGAAGCGTCGGTATCGGGGGAGACGTCGTCGGCGTCGATCGAGGCGCGGCGACCGGTACCGGTACCGGCGTCGCTATCCGTGCCGGCGTCGGGGGACGGGGCGTACGCGGCGTCGTCGGCGCCGAGCGGGGTTGCGTGCAAGTGCGCCGCGTCCCGTCCCAGGCCGGACGCCTCCGCGGCGGGGATCGCGCCGGCCCGTGACGCGTCCGCCTCGTCGAAGACGTCACCGGCGCGGGTCGGGGTTCCGGATCCCACCGCGTCCGCGGCACGGACCGCGGCCACGGAACGCGTCGAGTCCTCGGAGGGGACCGTCCCCGAGACGCCCGTGTTCCCGGACGGACTCGGGTCCCCGGACGGACTCGGGTCCCCGGAAGAAGCCACACCGCCGGAGGGGACGGCGTCCTCCCGGCCGGTCGGCTGCCGGGGCTCCGCCAGGTCGAGGGGGTTCGGCGCGCCCGCGTCGCGGGGGGTGCCGCCGTGCCCGGACCCGTCCGCGTCGTCGAAGGCGCTCCCGGAGTCGACCGGGGCTCCGGGGCCTCCAGGGCCGACCGGGGCGCCGGAGCCACCAGGACCTTCACGGCCGGCTGGTTCGCCACGGCCGGACGGCGTCGGGGAGCCGGTCGGTTCTTCGGGGGTGTTCGGTTCTTCGGGACCGGTCGTGTCGAGCGAGGTGGCCACCGCCGCCCTCACCTCACCTTCTGCAGTACGGAATAGGTGGCGATGAGCGCGGCCTGCTGCGCCGGTTCAAGGCGCAGCGCGTCGATCGGTGCCAGCCGCCGGCCGCGTTCGGAGCTCAGCAGGTCCGCCACGGTCGCCTTCAGTTCGTCACGGCCGCGGTCCCGCATGCGCGTCGTGGTCGCGGCGCCGAGCAGTTCGGCGAGGCGTTCGCCCGCGATGTCGCCGCGGCCCCCGCCGAGCAGCATCACGCCGAGCAGTACCGCCACGTCCTCGGCGTCGACCGGCGAGTGTTCGCCGTCGCGGGCGAACCTGACCTCCTCGTAGGCGAGGTCGGCGACCGCGGTGCGCCAGCGCGCGACCCGCCGGCCGATGCGTTCCCCGGTGGCGTCCTCGTCGGCGCGATAGGCGGGCGCGACCGGACCGGCCGGGTCGCGCCGCCAGCGCTGCTCCGCCGTGTCGTCGGCGGCCGTGACCGCGATCCGCAGCAACGCGGCCAGCCCCTCGGCCAGCGCGTCCTGCACGGCCGCCGCACCGCAGCCCGGGTAACCCCGCCACAACGCGTACGCCTCACCTGCCAGCGCCTCGCCGGCGGAGAGCGCGTCGGTCACCAGATCGGCCGCGACCGCGAAGGAGTCCGTCACATGACCCGACAGCCGTACGATCGCAGCGTGCTGCGCGGCGGACGCGCCGGCCAGTCCCATCACCCGTTCACGCAACGAGTCCAGTACGCCGGTCGCCGTCCGGTCGGCCGACACGTGCCGCGCCGCCGGGTCCTCGCAGGCGTGCCGCAACCACTCCCGCAGCTCCGCGACCGCGCTCCGCGGCAGGAGCCCCCCGCCCCAGGCCGACTCCGGCAGCTCCGGGACGGTGAAGCGCGGAACGTCCCCCAGTCCGGCCTCGGCCAGCAGCACCGCGTAGTCCTGTGACACCTCATCGGCGATCTGGTGCGGCACCCGGTCCAGCACGGTCGCCAGCGTCACGTCGAACTCCTTGGCGGACCGCAGCAGGTTCCACGGCAGCGCGTCGCAGTAGCGCGCGGCGGTGGTCACCAGCACCCAGATGTCGGCGGCGCAGATCAGCTGCGCCGCCAGGTCACGGTTGGCGGCCACCAGGGAGTCGATGTCCGGGGCGTCGAGAAGGCCCAGACCGGGCGGCAGCGCGTCGGAGAGTTCCAGGCGCAACGCCATCGGCCGACCCGGGAGATCGTCCTTTTCATCCCGTTCGCCCCGGTCGGCGGACCAGCCGCCGGGACCGGCCTCCTCCCGGGCCAGACCGGGCAGGATCCGCCGCCCGACGAACCACTCGCGGTCGTCGGGGTGGCACACCAGGACCGGTGTGCGGGTCGTCGGCCGCAGCACGCCCGCCTCCGTCACCCGGCGGCCGACGAGCGAGTTGACCAAGGTGGACTTCCCGGCACCCGTCGATCCCCCGACCACCGCGAGCAGCGGCGCGGCCGGCTCCGTCAGCCGCGGTACCAGGTAGTCGTCCAGCTGGGCCAGCAACTCCTGCCGGCTCCTGCGGGCCCGCAACGCCCCGGGAAGTTCCAGCGGAAACCGCGCGGTGTCGACGCGCTCGCGCAGCGCGGTCAGCGCGTCGATCAGTCCGGGCCGTACGTCAAGGATCGCCACAAGCGAAGAATGCCCAATTTTGCACCCTTTTTGAAGCGCGACGGGCCCCCGCGCGCCTCGTTCGACCCACCCGGCCGATCTCCGCCCGCCGAGGCCGCAAAGCGGGACCCTTTGGGCCTCGCGATAACGACTGCACAACACCCGGCGCCCGAAGGGTCAAAATCGCTGCGCGATTCAACAGCCCCTGCGATTATCAGAGCGCTTCACGGAACCTCCACATAGTGGCACGGAGGTGAAGCAACCGGTCCTGCGTCCGAAGCGATCTATCCTTGTCCCCGGCAAGGTCAAGGACCCACCGCCGCGCCCCCGTGCCTCCGGTGAGCCCCGGCCTCGCCCCGGGCACGGACACCGCCGACGCCGCAACCCGGCCCCCGTAGCTCAGCGGATAGAGCAGGCGCCTTCTAAGCGCTTGGCCGCAGGTTCGAGTCCTGCCGGGGGCACTCCGCAGAAGGTTGCAGGAGAGAGATCATGATCGATCTCCTCAACCTCTGCGTAGTCCTGATTCATCTGGTCTCCCTTGATTGATCCCATCGGGACGGCGCCCGCATGAGCCGTGCGGGAGACAGCCTCGATCGTCTCTCCGCTCAGCGTGATCGTGCAGACCGCCTCGTTCGTTCTGCCGTCGCAGCGGATCTCCAGTCGCAGCGCCTCGAACAGCCGACGTGAGATGTCGTCCGGCAGCTGCGCCAGGTCGATCGGCATCACGGGCAGATGGCCAAGAAGTCCCGGGTTCGGAGCCGCCTGAACCTGCTCCTCCACCTCGTCAAGCTGCCGTGGCTGCACGGCTCGCCGCTGGCGGCGGCGGGGGCCGGGGCGAGGGCGGGTTCGCACGCGGCTTCGTCAACGGCAGTGCTACGCCGTCGATTTGGTGGCGAGGACGGCCCAGGTGCGGTGCGGGACGGGGAGGACGTTGCCGGGGAAACGGTCATGGAGGAGCGCGGTGAGGCCGGCGGAGAACTCGGCGACCCTGGCGGGGCTGAGGGAGGCGCCGACGCCGGCGCTGGCCCGGATTCGGCCACTCCAGGCCTCGGGGGTGTAGGGGACGTCGACGTCGAAGGAGAACGTCTCGACGCCCCCGAAACCAGCGATGGCGAGGTCGGTGAGCCACCGGGGGTGGAGACCGGTGCCGCCGCCCATTGTCCAGGCCGGGTTGTAGGAGACGATCAACTCCTCGGTGGCGGCCACGACGTTCCCGGGCAGCGGCAGCCAGTCGAAGTGGGCGATCACGACGTGTCCACCCGGTCGGAGCAGTCGCCGCACCTCGGCGGCGGCCTTCGGCGCGTCGAACCAGTGCCAGCACTGCCCGGCAGAAACCACGTCGAAGGCCGCGTCGGACAGTCCGGTCGCCTCGGCGGTCGCCACCTCGTAGGCGATCCGCACCCCGGCCGCCCGGTCCAGCTCACGCGCCTGCTCCAGCAGCGGTGCGGCCGGGTCCACACCGGTGACCCGCGCGCCAGCCCGTGCGAAGAGCCTTGCAAGGCTGCCGGTCCCGGTGCCGATGTCCAGCACGTCGCGCCCGGCCACCTCCACCCCAAACCCCGCGAGCCGAGCCACCACCTCGGGGGGGAATCCACTGCGGTGCCGAGAGTAGTCTTCGGCAGTCAGTCCGAAGTCCGGGTCGAGCTTCTTGGACACGTAGTCCTCCGTTGCCGTGCCGTGGATCATGGGGTAAGAACGGCCGTACGGTGACGGCCGGGCCTCAGCCTCGCACGGATCGGAACTCCGACGTGGCGAGGATCTCGGACATCCCCCGGTCCGGCTGGCGGGTGAGCAGTCGCAGCGCCCGCAGCAGACGGTCTGCGAACTCCCGGACGTAGGCCACCGGGTATTCGGACTCGTAGGAGGGTGCCAGCAGGCGCAACGCGTCACCCTCACGTGTAAGCCAGATGTGCGGTCCCGGCGAGTCGGCGTCTTCCGGGAGGTGGTACGGCGTGACTCGGGTGTCCGCGCCGAGGTCGAGCCCGGCGCTCCAGACGTCGTTGCACGTGAAGTACACGCCCGGGTCCTTGCGGTAGCCGGCCGGCAGGTCCGGCCAGATCCGGCGCCGGACGAACATGGCTGGCATGTCGCCGTGCGCGGTGGCGCCCAGGATGCTGTCGCGGACCGCGGTGACCAGTTCCCGGAACGTGCCGGCCAACTCGACGTCGGTGGTGGGGAAGACGCCGTCGGCGAACCAGCCGACGGTGCGCTGGTAGGCGCCGTCCAGCCGGTTGGCGTTCGTGGTCAGCAGGGTGACCCACCGCTGCCCAATGGCGTGGGTGACCAGCGCCTTCACGACGGCCACGGATACGCAGTACGGCGTGGTCCGCAACTCCTGGGCGGCAGTGCGCAGGCTACGGCGGTGTCCGGATCCAGCTTCCGCACCAGGGAGGCTGGTTTGGTGAGCCCCTCGTTGCCCTGGTAGCCCGGCAGTCGCAGGGCGAGGTTGGCCGGATCGGCGGGCGGTTGGCTGCGCCGGTGAGTGGCCGCAGCCTCGCCCCGCCGCCTTACGCGCAGTCCGGAGTACGGCGCGCGGGGCGTCATCCGGACAGATCGGTCAGCAGGTGGTCGAGGACGAGTTCCTCCTCGATGCGGCGGCCTGCCCGGCGGAGCGCGGCGGCGAGAGCCGGGTCCCACGGGCTGTCCGCGGGAGAGCCGGTCAGGGTCGGGGTGGCCGGGTGTGCGGCCAGGGCGGCTGAGTAGTCGACGGTGGTGAACCGCCAGGGCAGCCAGCGGACGTCGGCCAGGACACGTGCGGCGATGCGAACTCCGCCCCAGTCGAAGTCGCCGTGGTAGCGCAGGGTCCAGCCGCCTTCGACGCACAGCGCCAGCAGGCGCATGGCGGCGGTGCTGGGTTGGCCCTGGAGGCAGATCAGGGGTGCGCAGCCGGCGCCGAGGTGGTCGGCCGCGGCCACGACGACGGCCGGGTTCTCGCATACGAACGCGGAGCCGCCGGGCGGTAGGCACGGCCGGTCCCGCAGGAGCTGGCGCAGTGTCAGGACGGCTGGCTGACCGGCCGCCGCGAGTGCGTCGAGCGCTCGGCCCGTGGGGGTTCCGGGGTCACCGGGGAGGCCCAGGACCAGTACCTGGGAGGAGAGTTCGTCGAGGAGCAGCCCGGCGGACGCCCAGGTGTCGCGGCGCCACCGGGCACCGCCGCCGGGTGGGGCGCCGGTGATGGCCCGGACGGCGTCCAGGGTCAGGGTGGCGAGTGGCCCCCGGTCGAGCGCGTGGGCGTCGCCGGCGAATTCGGCGGCGAACGTGCCGAGGGCCCGCGGCGGTGCGGCGGGCAGCCGGGGCAGCAGACGGGCGAGGACGGTGAGCACCGGTGCCGCCTCCGCCGGTGTACGGCACACCCGGCGGACCAGGCCGTCGGCCTGGAGGGCGGCGAGCCAGCCGGCCAGCCGGAGGTCGCCGGCAGTCGCCGTCACCAACGGGGCGAATGCCTGGTGCCAGGCCCGTTCCAACGCGTCGGCAGCCGCTCGGCGCGGAACGACCGGCCCGGTCAGCGCGATGACGGCGGCGGCCAGCCCGTCGGGGGCGGCGCCGCTGTCCCGCAGCACCCGGTCGACGGTGTCCAGGGAGACGGACAACGACCGGCCGGCCCGTGGCGCTCTCCCCAACAGCCTTGCGGCGGCGGCGCGTTCCGCATCGGCGGCCGCCGGACGGCTGACCGTGCCGACGAGTGGCCGACCGGTTTCCAACCGCCCTCTCACCCGTTCGACCAGCCAGGCGAGTTCCGGTGCGCCCAGCAACCTGCGCAGCCGGAGGAGGTCCTCGGTCATCCGAGCAGGCCGTCCTCGCGCGGCCGGGGCACGGCTGCCGCGGGGCCCGCCAGGCGCTGTCCGTCCCACTCCCAGCGGGTGACCAGCACCGCGGCGACGTCCTCCACCCGGGACAGTTGGGCGATGGCGAGACCGGGAACCTGCGGGTAGCAGCCCCACTCGCGCTCCGAGGTCATCACCACGTCCAGGTCGAACGCGGCGAGCAGTCCGAGGGACTTGGCTCGGGAGTCGTCGTCCACTCCGGCGAACGCCTCGTCGAGGGTGACCAGGCGGGGGGCGTGCGGATTGCCGGCCGAGGCGTAGTGCGAGGAGGCGGCGGCGAACAGCGGCAGGGAGACCGACAGGACACGTTCGCCTCCGGAGGCCGGGCCGGTGGCGGCCTGCCACTTGCCGTGCTGGTGGCGTTCGATGCCGAACTCGTGCCATGACCGGTAGTCGAGGGCGGTGGTGAGGTGTTCCAGCCAGGTGCCCGCCGGGTCGTCGGTGCGAGCCCGGTCGATCTGCGTCTGGAGGAACTCCCCGAGCGCAGCCCGGTCCGCGGCGGTCCAGGCGTCCGCCGTCTGCCGCAGCAGCCGGTTGCGGGCGGTGGCCAGCCCGGCTGGCGCGTCGCGGGCGGGACGCCAGACCAGGCGCAGCTGCATGCCGGTGCTGGTGGGGCGGTCCCGCAGTTCCTCGTTCATCCGCAGAACGTGGTGTTCGGCGGCGCCGACGAGTTCCTGAAGCGTGCCGGCCACCTCGGTGATCAGATGGTTCTCCAGGATCTCCTGCTCGCGGGCGGACAACAGCGCCTGGCGGTCGGCGACCTCCGCGGCGAGTGCCGCGGCGAGGTCGGGCACCGACCGCTCCCGGCCCTGGAAGACCACGTCGACGACCAGGCCGTCCTCCAGCATCCGGGCGACGGCGGTGTGTCCGTGGCGGGCCAGCGCGTCGGCGAGGTCCTTCAACTCCGCGGCGACGTTCTTCTGCACGCGTTCCCACGCCGGGTCGGAGTCGTCGACGGACTCCAGCTCGCGTTCGACGGCCCGGGCGAGGCGTACCGCGGGTTCCGGCGTCCACGAAGTACCGGGATGTTCCAGGTCGGGCAGCGCCACCGCCAGCAGTCCGGTACCGGCGAACCGGCGGAGCGCGTCGATCGCCTCGGCCCGCGCTCCTGCGGCCTCCTCGATCTCGACGCGGACCCGGCCGCGCAGGGTGTCGGCGGCCGCGCGGCGGCCGATCGCCTCGTCCTGCTCCCGGCGCACGGCACGTTCGGTGTCCTCGCCTGCCCGCAACTCCGCGGCGACCTCGGCGAGTTGTCGCTGGAGTTCCGCGACCGCGGTGCCGATGGTCGACCGCAGGGTCTCGTACCGCGCACCGGCGGTGACGGCCTCCCGGCCGGTCTGCCGGACCCGCTCGGCGAGTTCGGCGGAACGTTCGGCGGCACGCCGGTGATCGGCTTCCTCCACGAGCAGTGCGTCCCGGGCGGCCCGCTGTTCGCGGACGGCGGGCCACACGTCGGCCAGTGCCTCCCGGTAGGTGCCGACCGCCTCCCGGAGCGCGCGGAGTTCCCGGGGCGTCGTGGGAAGGCCCACCTCCCCTGCGACTTCGGTGAGTTCGGCGTTGGCCTGGTCGGCCGTGGCGGTGGCGGTGGCGGCCTGTCCGTCGGCCGCCTGGCGCCGGTCCGCGGCACGGGCGTGTTCGGCCTGGGCCGCCGCCACCTTCGCGTGGGCCTCGCGCAGCACGGAGTCGTCGGGAACGGCAGCTTGTTCAGCGGCGAGCGTGGCCAGGTCGGCGTCAACCGCGGCGACCTGACCGTCGAGCCATGCCTGTTCCTCCGCGACACCGGCGAGTTCGGCCTCGGCGGCCTCGATCCGCAGGCGTCTGGCCTGCTCCCGGGCGCCCGCGCCGAGATACTCGGCGGCCGGCTTGGACCAGGCCCCGGTCAGCGGCCCGAGCCGGAAACGCCCGTCGCGGGCGATCCAGTTGCCGTCAGCGGGTAGGGCATCGCCCTCCGCGAGCAGACCGATCCCGGCGAGCAGTCGGCCCACCAGTCCATGGGGGACGGCGGTCGCGGACCGGTCCTCGGGGTCGACAGCCGCGTGCAGCACATCGGCCAGCGACGGCCCGTCGACCGGCGGCGCGACGGTGACCAGGGTGTCCCCGGTGTCGGCCGAGGCCACGCTGCCTTCCGGGCCGACCCAGCCGTCGAGCAGCCCGGCGGCTTCCAGGGCCGCTTCGACGCCGGTCCGCGCGATGGACGGCAAACGGTCGGCCGTGAAGTCGACCAGCCGCCACAGCGGGGCGCCGAGGCGATCCTGCCGGGCTCCGACGGCCCGGGTGTGCGGCGGGCGGGGGCCGCGCTGCACGCCGGCCCGCAACTCGGCGAGCTCAGCCCGCAGTTCGTCACCGTCTTCGCGCAGCTCACCCCTGCGGTGGTCCAGCACCGCGCGGCGGGCGGCGAGTTCGGCACCGACGTCGGCGGCGGTCCGTCGCGCCGTCACGCGGGCCGGGTCCGCGCCCACCAAGGTCCCGACCCATTCGCCGAGTTCGCGCACGACGTCATCGAGGGCGGCCGGGCGCAGCACGGCGCAGTCCGCGAAGTGCGCCCTGACTCGGGCCACATAGTCCGCTCCGGCCCGGGTGGCGTCCTCCTCGGCGTCCGCCCGGCGTTCCGCTCGGTGCGCCAGTTCGGCGTCCGCGTCCTCCAGGCGTTGGCGGGCTCGGTCCAGCGCCTCCACGGCCCGTCGCAGGGCGGCGGCGTGTTCCTCGACCAGCGAGACGGCACGCAGCCGCCGATCGGCGAGCTCGGCCGCCGCCAGCCGGGCCTCCTGCGCTCCGCCGCCCGCGACGAGCGGACCCGCGACCCGCTCGGCGTGGTCGCCCTCCAGCAGCGCGTCCGCCGCCCGCTCGCCGGCTCGGGCCAGCGCGCCCTCCAGGGTGCGCCCGGCGGATTCGGTACGAGAACGGGCCGCGCCGAGCCGGCCGGCGCTCCGGGTCAGGTCCTCCGCGGCGCGATCGTGGTCGGCCACCGCGCCTTCCGCGGCACCGGCGGTGCGACCGGCGAGGTCCGCGGCCTGCTCCAGCTCCCGCGCGCTGCGCATCTCCGGCCCGGCGCGCAGCGCCTCGTCCCTGGCCCGCAGGGCGGTCCGGTGCTCCTCCAGTTCCGCCAGCCGCCTCCGCGCCTCGGCCAGCGCGCTGACCGCGGCCTCGAAGTCCTGCTCGACGGTGTTGAGTTCGGCGCGCAGCGCCTCGTAGCGGGAGTGCCGTTCGCGCGGGGCGCGTGCCCTGCGCCGGGCGGCGGTCCGCGCATACCGGCGGTAGTGACGCAGGAACGCGCCGGCGGCGTGCTCGGCGGCGACCATCACCGCGAGCTGGTCCTTCTCCTCGTCCAGCGAACGGAACGCCTCCGCCACGTCGGCGACCATCGCCTGGTCCATCGGCGGCAGGGCGTCGGTCAGCGCCCTCGACAGCGCCTTCTCACTGGGCCGTTTGGACAACTGCGGCTGCCGCAGTTGCACCAGCAGGTCGATCAGGGCGGCGTACCGCTGTTCGCCGAGGCCGAACAGGGCCTCGTCCACCGCACGGCGGTACGCGCGGGCGGAGTCGTGCACCGTGCCGCGGCCGTCGAGCGCGTCGGCCAACCGGTCGCGGCCGATCGCGGCGCCGGTGGAGTCCAGCAGGCGCAGGCCGCCGTCATCGAGGTCGGCGCCGACCCGGCGGTCGGTGACGAAGAACCAGTGCCGGGCGATCCCTCGGCCGGCCACCGCCTTCAGTCCGCACCCGAGCGTCGTGTACCGCGCGTCCCCGGCCTCGTCGATCCGGCCGAACTCGATCCAGGTGTAGCCGAGGCGTTCGGGGTGCGGATGTTCACCGCCGAGCAGCAGGTTCCACTCCATGCGCTTCTTGGGGTCGGCGTCCGGCTCGACCCGGTGCGGCGACAGGTCCCCGTCCAGCAGGAACGGCAGAGTGAGCGCGAGCACCTTGGACTTGCCGGTCCCGTTGTTGCCACGCAGCAGCAGCCTGCCGTCGCGGAACGGGAACTCCTCGACGTCGTAGTAGAACACGTCGACCAGCCCGACCCGGAGCGGTTGCCAGCGGGTGCGGGTCGGGGTCGGCAGGTCGGTCCTGACGGGAGTGTTCAACGGGCTGTGCCTTTCGCATGCTTCGTTTTCGGTGCGCGGGCCTTGGGGAGTCGCTGCCCGGGTTCCAGCAGCACGGTCTCGCCTACCCGGTAGCGGTCCAGGGCAGGGCGGGGCCGTACCGCCGCGACGCCGTCCGGCAGGGCGACCCGTTCCAGCAGGCCCAGCGCGGTCAGCCGCTCGACGGCGCGTTCGGCGAGCTCCGCCTCGGCGCCCGGCACGGTGGCGGCGCGCCGCCAGAAGCCCGCGTGCTCGACCGCCCACCCCCTGACCAGCCGGTGCAGTTCGGTGACCGGCACCGTGCCGCCGCGGCCGGCGAGGTGTTCTGCCGTCAGCAGGGCCACATGGCCGTCGGTGCCGGACTCGGGCATCCGCAGGTCGGTCAGGTCGTCCTCCGGATCGACCATCGCCAAGCCCTCGGCCCGCACCTCGGGCACCAGACCGGTCAGCTCGGTGATGCGGCGGGTCAGGGCGGCACGCTGCGAGGTGAGGTAGCCGGCTTCCGCCTCGGTGAGCTCGTCGAAGTAGAGCACCGGATCGTCGAGCAGCCGACGGGTGAGACGGTGTCGCAGTGCGCGGTTGCGCAACTCGTCGCTGTCCGGCAGCGCCTCCTCGGTCAGAGCCGCGAGTCGCTCCTCGAAGCCGTCGGCCCGTACGATGCTGGGGCCGCGCCGGGCGACCAGCACGCCGGCCAGCACCCGGCGGTCCACGTCGTACAGCGCGTCGCCGGCCGCCTTGAGGAACGCCTCCTCGTCGCCGGCGACCCGGGCCAGCGCCCCCAGCTCCAGCAGCAGCCGGACCACGGCCACCAGGTCGGCGCGCTCCTCGCGGTCGGCGAGTGTGAACCGCACCCCGGCCGACTCCAGCGCCGGATCCGCCGCCGAGAGCACCACCTGCTCGGCGAGCCTGCCCAACGCGATCTGCTGCTCCGCACGTTCCAGCACGGCCAGGCACAGGCACACCAGCACGTACCGGCGCCGGGAGAACGCCAGTCCGGTGCGCCGGTCCCGGGCCGGGTGCGTCGTGTCGGTGTCCCGTCCGGGTGTCCGGCGCAGCCGCGCCACCTCGGAGTCCACCAGCAGCACCCAGCCGGTGTTGCGTTCGAACCAGGCCCGCAGGTGCGCCGCGTGCTGGCGCACCAGCCGGAAGTCGTCCCCTCCGGCCCGCAACAGCGGGCGGCGCAGCAGGGCTCGGGCGGCCCTGCGCTGTTCGGCCGCACGCTGCGCCGTCAGCGCGTCGCTCAACCGGTCGTCACTCACCGCACGCTCCCGTCGGTCTCGGCCGAGCCGGCCAGGTCGGTGATCTCCACGACGTGTTGCGGGCCGCGCAGGACACCGTCGAGCGTACGGATCTCGGCCGGCTCTTCGCCGGGCAGCCTGGTCAGTCTGATCGCCATCGTGCCGTCGTTGGTGGTGGCGGTGACCGTGCGGGTGTCCGGACGCCAGGCCGACAGGGCGTCGCCGAGCAGCTGTAGGAACAGCCTGAACGCGGCCGGGTCGAGAACGTCCAGGTCGCTCAGCCGCACCTCGCCCCCGGTGGCCAGCCGGGCCCGGGCCGCCGCCGTCTGTTCGCCCTGTTTGCGGGCGAGCTCGGCCAGATACGCCTTCGCCTCCCCGCGGTCCCGCACGGCCCGCGCCCGGCCGCGGCGCTCGTAGGAGCCGGTACGCCGAAGTTGCGGGCTGATGCGCACCCCTGGCGCCTCGTACCAGGACGCCGACGCGGGCACCGGCCGCTCTTCCCGCTCGGCCAGGGCTTCCCGGTCGATGGTCAGGTGCCGCGCGGAATAGAGGCCGAAGGCCGAGCGCCACAGCCGGTGCCGCTCGTCGTCGCCGGGCGCCTCGGCGAACCAGCGGGCGAGTTCCCGGAAGTCGGCGGAACGGTCCGAACGCCCGGCCCGCCGCTCGTTCAACACTCTGATCACGGCCAGCAGTTGGGGAATAGCCTGGCGCGCGGCGGACCGCAGCAGCTTCGCCTGGGAGCCGTGACCGGGCGTGCTCAGGAACCAGCCGCGCAACCCCTGCCAGCGGCCCAGCCAGCGGCTCTCGGCGGCATCGGCGGCAGCCGCCGCCTGGTCCGGCGCGGCGTCGGCCGCCTCCCGTTCGGCGGCCAGCCGCAGTAGCGGGCCGATCGGCTCCTCCCGTCCCGTGCCCAGCCCGGTCAGCAGCGCGGCGATCTCGGCGCCGCGGGTGACCAGGTCCTCGATGAAGCGCTCCAGATACTCGATGAGCCGCTGCTTGTAGGCGAGGAACACCTCCACCTCGGCCTCGTGCAGGTCGACGGTGCGTTGGAGTGAGCTCATGAACGCCCGAGCGTTCTCCGCGAGGCCCGAGAACCGCTCGACCAGGTCTCGCAGCGCCAGGTGCACCCTGGCCGGATCCGGGTCCGCCCGTCCGGCCAGCGCGGTGAGCACGTTGAGCTGGACGGTGATGTCGGCGAGCGCGACCGCCTGCAGCTCGCCGCGCCGCCCCAGCGCCTCGTCGTAGGCGCTCAACGCCTCCTCGGTCGCCTCGCCTGCCCGCGTGAGCTGGTAGATGTGCCGGGCACGGTAGAAGTCCTCCAACGCGGTGACCCGCCCGGTGTCCGGGTCGGCCCGCAGGTTCCCCCACCCGGCCAGCCGCTCCAGCGCCGCGGTGACCGCCTCCAACGCCGGCCGGCCCTCCGCCGGCAACCCCACCAGCACGTCCTCGGGACGCAGATGGACGGTGAACTCGTGCTTGGCCCGCACGAACACGCCCATGACCTGGCGGTAGAGCACCCGGTGGTCCGTGGTGAGATGCGCGAACGGCTGGTAGTGGCCCGGCGTCGCTCCGTCATCCGTCGCGGCAGCCCGCTGGTCGTTCACGCTGTACATACCGAGCCATTGTGCCGGATGGCTCGGTCACCTGAAGCAGGATTCCGGTGTCCGCCCCACCGAGGCGAACGGCCCTGCCGGGATGGCGACCGCACCACGCCGAGGGGCGCGACTGCGGAATCCACACGGACGAGGTCGAGACCGGCCCGCCCGCAGGCCGCTGCCGCGGCGACCATCCGTCCATCAGCGTCCGGAACGTCCCCGCGCGGCTCCGGCGCTGGAGCCACGGGTGGGCGCACCTGTGGTCACCCGCGCAGCAGAGTGGATCGGGCGCGGCCTGCCCGCCACGCTACCCCCGCATACGCGGGGAGCAGTTGAAGCCGAATACTCAGGATGTGCGCCCTCGGGGGCCACCCCCGCACCCGCGGGGGTGGTCCCGGGTGATTGGTGACGCCCGCACGGACCCGATGTTCCGCGAGCCCCGCAGGGGCGTTCGCTCACCCGTCGACGTACCCGAACGCACGCCCGGGAATCGGGATCAACCAGCGCGCGTCTTGGAGAAGATGTGCGCGGTCCACCAGGTCACGGCGCTTGATCGCTGATGGCCGGGGCCGTTGACCATGCGGAGGGAGTAGAGCGGTGGGATCAGTCCTGTCCGGGCGTCCGTCTCCTCTACGGTGGAGCGCCATGCGGAAAGTCACCATCGTCGGCTGCGGCGGCAGCGGCAAGTCCCAGCTGGCTCGTCAGCTCGGGGTCGCGCTGGACGCGCCGGTGACGCACCTGGACGCGGTCTACTTCGACGACGAGTGGAACGCGCTGCCGATGGAGAAGTTCGCCGCCGCTCAACGCGCCCTCGTGGCCGAGGCGCGGTGGGTGATCGACGGGAACTACAACTCCACCCTGTCGATCCGGCTCGAAGCCTGCGACACCGTCGTGCTCATGGATGTGTCCACGCCCGCCGCGCTGTGGGGGATCGTCTCGCGGCAGCTCCGGCACGGCGCCGGCCACCGGGGCGACGGCGTCCACAACCGGATCACCTGGGACGTCATCAGGTACGTGACCACCTACCGGCGCACGATGCGGCCCCGCGTGCTGGCGAAGATCGAGGAGTTGGCCTCCGGGCACGCCGACGTGGTGCTGCTCAGCAGTCGGCGGCAGACACGCCGATGGCTGCGCGAGGTCACGGCCGACCGCACGGGCTGACGGCTCCGGTACGGCGCCCCTGCCCTCGCACCCCGGCCGCGTGCCCTCGCCACCCGCCGCCGTGCGCGAGGAGGTCGGACGCCCGCGGTCCGCACCCGTGTCGACCCCGGCATCGAGCGCTTCGGAGTCGCCGGTCCGGCTACGATCGGGCCGACGGCCGGATCACCACGGTCGTCGAGCCCGGCTGACCGTCCGACCGCCGCCCGCCGGTCCGCCCGCCCGCACCAAGGCGGCCGGCCGCGGTACCCCGGCACACCGGAACGGAGACCGACGCCATGCCCCTGGCCGCGAACGACACCCACCTGCGGATCGGCTCACTGCTCTTCGAAGGGCTCGACCAGATCGACCTGACCGGACCCTACGAGGTCCTGTCCCGCATTCCGAACTCCACCTGCCGCCTCTACGCCACGACCCGGCAACCGGTACGGGACTCCAACGGCCTGCGGCTGCTCGCCGACGGCCTGCTCGCCGACGCGCCCGAGTTGGACGTGCTGCACGTGCCCGGCGGCCCCGGGCAGCAGGCGCTGATGGAGGACGAAGAGGTGCTGTCCTGGATCCGCTCCCAGGCGGCGGGGGCGACCGCGGTGCTGTCGGTGTGCACCGGCGCCCTGCTGTGCGGCGCCGCCGGACTGCTCAGGGGCCGCCGGGCGACGTCGTACTGGTCGGTCGTCCACCTGCTGCCCTACTTCGGTGCGCGGGCGGTGCCCGAACGCGTCGTGGTCGACGGGTCGATGGTGTTCGCCGCCGGCGTGACCGCCGGGATCGACGGCGCGCTGCGGCTGGCCGCGGAACTGCGCGGGGCGGGGGTCGCGCGGCGGATCCAGTTGGCGATGGAGTACGCTCCCGAGCCGCCGTTCGACAGCGGCACCCCCGGGACGGCCCCCGCCGACGTGCTGGACGAGGCCCGCCGTGCCGCCGCGGACCTCACGGCCGAACGCGAACGGACGGCCCGCCGGGCGGCCGCGCGCCTGGGGGTCGCCGTGCCCGCCCGGGACGCCGGATAGCCGGGCCGGGGCCTCGGCTCCCGGCCGCGGCGGGGCACTCCGCCGGCCGGCGGCTCCCCGCCCCGCGGCCGGACGACCCGCGGCCGGACCACCCGAGGCATTGACATAACAATTACTATGCGGATATTTTCTGCTATATGAAAGACGAGGAGTCGCGTCCGCGGCGGATGACCAGGGCGGAGACCAAGGCACGCACCCGGGCCCTGCTGCTGGAGGCCGCCGCGCAGGTGTTCGCCCGCAAGGGCTACGCCGGGGCGTCGGTGGAGGACATCGCCGAAAGCGCCGGCTTCTCCACCGGTGCCCTGTACTCGAACTTCGCGAGCAAGGACAAGCTGTTCGTCGAACTCCTCTCCAGCCGGAGCGGCAGCCGCCTCACCGAGGCCGCCACGCTGGTGTCCGAGAAGGACGGAAGCACCGAGGACGTCCGCACGGCGCTGTCCCGGCACCTGGTCGAGGTCGCCGACAAGGACATGGACCTGGCCGCGCTCCAGGCGGAGTTCTGGCTGTACGCGATCCGCCGGCCGGAGTCCCGGGAGAGTCTCGCCTCGCAGTTCCGGACCAACCGGGACGCGCTGGCCGCCGTGCTGGCCGACCGGGCGAGCGACCGCGGGCAGCCCGCCGGCGCCCCCTTCGGCGACGTCGCCACCCTGCTGCTGGCCCTGTTCCAGGGACTCGTGCAACTGCGCCGCACGGACCCGGAACTGGTCCCCGAGGAGCTGTACGGCACCGCCGCGCACTGGCTGTTCACCGGTCTGAACGCGTCCCTGAGGGCATCGACGGACGAGGAGGGCTGACGCCCGCTCCCGCCCGCTCCTCCGCGGCAACGCGACCGAGGCGACCGGCCGCGTGAGGTCGCCCGCGTCGAGGATCACCAGCCTCGCCGCGCCCGGGCGGCCCGCACCCGTCACGACGAGGCCGTGGGTGCGGGCCGGGTGCGGGCCGGTCAGAAACCGGCGCCGGGGTGTCCGCCCGACACGGCGGGCCCCGACGCCGACGGCACGAAGTAGTGACCGTCACCCAGCGGACCGAGCAACGCCACGGCCAGCCCGAGGCCCACCGCCACCACCAGCGACGGATCGCCCACCGACCCCTCGATCCGCCACTCCACCACCGCCGCGGCCGCCACCAGAACCGTCTTGGAGGCCACCAACGGCACCAGACGCACGTCGACCGACCGACGCCGCAGCCGCGACCTGAGCAGGAACATCAGCACCGCGAACACCACCACCACGCGCAGCACCTCCTCCCACAGCGGCCTGCCGCGGTTGAGGTACCAGAACCCGCCGACCAGCAGGCCCCCCACCAGATACCGCACGACCTTCGACGACGACGTCATCTCAGCACCCCCAAGAACAGGTCACGACGACCAACGACACGCCCACGGACGGACACCCGGGCACGCGCCGGCGCGTCCGCGCCGGACGCCGGGAGCACACCCCGCCCGCCCATGCAGCGAACACTATTGACATAGGAGTTGCTATGTCAATCTCATATTGAATCTGGATGCCGACCGCTATCCAGATGACGATCCCGGCCCGCCTGGCGGCACTCGGCGCCGGTGCCTCACGATCGGGACGCGGGGTGGGCAGGTCGAGGCCGCGCCGAAACCGCCGTGGCCATGGCGGGGAGGGCGTCGTCGGCGCCGAACGAGGCCTGCGCCGATCCGTGGCATGGCGACGCGCCGGACGCCATGGGCGGCCGAGTGAACCAGCATGGCGCGCACCGCCTTCTGGATGAAGGGGAGTCGTGCCGAAGCGCGCCAGTGCGCCTGCGTTCCGAGGTTGTAGATGAACCGGCCACCGATGTCCCAGGGGAAGCAGTCACCTGGCGTGAAGGCCCCCACCCGGCAACGCTCTCGGTAAGCGGCATACATATCCGGCCAGCGACGTTTGAACTCCACGGCGATGCCCCGCCCCATCGCGCCGGCGCAGTTGCATCCGTGCGCCAGGGCTTCGGCGTCTTCGACGGAGAAGAGATCGCCCACACGGAACTCGATGGTCACGGCCGCCTCCTCAGAACAACGGCGCGGTTCCACACCTCTTGGAATTCTTCCGCGGAGATGAAGTCATCCGGTTCGAATTCACCGGACTGCTGCAGTTGGTCCGTGAGTTCTCCGTCCGGATCGTCGTCGGGGGTGGCCGTGGACCATCTGCCTTCGACGTACGTGACCTGCCGGGCGGGGACGTGGTCGACGAATTCGATGTACGTCGTGCCGTCCCGGTAGTCCATGGTCTCGATGTCGAGTTTGACGTAGTCGGCCATCAGAAGGGCGTCTTTCCGTGTTCCAGAATTCTTCCGGCGATATCCAGGTCGACATCGCGGCCCGCTCGCCGACGAGGCGAACAAGCTCATCCGCCGGTTCGAACGCTACGAGGTGACGATCCTCCGCTGCGCGGCTGATCTCGCGGTGCCGTTCTCGGACAACCTCGCCGAGCGCGACCAGCGGCCGGTCGAGGTCCAGCAGCGGACCTCCGGCGGCGGCTGGCGCACCCTGCAGGGACTCGCCGGCTTCGCGATCGTCCGGTCCTACCTGTCCACCGCCGGCAAGTGGGGCCGCGACGAACTCGACGCGCTCGTGGACCTCTGCACCACCGGCGCGTGACTCCCTCCTGGCTTGGCACCGGACGCGGCCTGAACTCATGGCGCTTCGGGCGCGATGAACTCCAGCACGCTCCCAGTGAGCCGGCCGCCACAGACAGGGCACGCTGTTCGATATGAGTGAGCGTGCGAGCGCTCGATGCCGTCGGGGAACAAGGGGAGGACGACATCGAGAGCGACCACGCGGAGCTCTGCTCCGCAGGCCGGATGCGTGATTCCGAGGGGCTCCCCGACTACGGCCCCGGCAAAGTCCGCTTCGGTCGCCGCCCCGGAAGCAACGCGCCTGTCGAGGGCTTCCAGGTCTGTTCCGTCGCTCCAGTGCAGGTAGTAACGGTGCAGTGGCCAACCAGGACGTCCGCGCACCAGGATGCGGCGCATCCGGAGGTGGTCAGCGAGCAGCCGGTCCTCCGGCTCGTCGAAACCGGCGATCGGCTCGTCGGCCTCCACGAGTTCCCCCGCAGCGAAGTATCGCGTCTCCCACTTGCGGAAAGTCACGGTCAGCCCGCCCACGGTTCCACCTTGATCATGTTGGGGATCAGGACCTCGCTCTCTCTTGCTCCGGGCAGGCTCTGCCAGATCCCTTCGCCCGGACCGATCATGGCACGGTATACCGGCCCGCCCCGGGCGAAGTACTTCGCGACCTCCGGGTCAGTCGTGAACGACATCACCGACCTTGGTCCGTATGCCTGCTGCATCTCCGTCCCGAACTCCGAGTGTGCCTGAGCGAGTTCATCAGGGCTGCCCCACCCGGCGAGAGCAGATGAGTGCGCCTCCTGCGACGCCCGGAGCGCGTCCTCGACCGAGCCGCCCTCGAAGTACGCACGTTGGGCCGCCTCGCTCATCAGTAGACGGGTCTCATCTGCGATGGCGTTCTCAGCCATCCGGTCTGTCCCCCGATAGACCGGGACCTTCCCGGCGGCGCCGTCCTGAACAGCTGCCGCGTGTCCGTCTTCCGTAGTGTAGTGATACAGGCTCGACGGGCTGTCTCCTTCGGACAGCAGGACGTGCCCCGCCTGCCGCACCGCCGGGAAGGCGGTGATCGCCGCCACCGCCGCGTTGGGGTCGATCGGGGTGACGGTGGTGGTGCTGCCGCCCGCCGAGGAGTCCACCGGGGTGGTCAGCGTGCTGCCGGTGATCACGTCGGCGGGGTTGACCAGCGTGACGGGGGCGCCGGCCCTCGGGTCGATCGGCGAGGTGGTGCCGAGGGCGCCCGAGCCGGCGTCGGAGGCCATCGCAGCGGTGCCGCCCGCGGAGTTGGCCGTGGGCGTGTGCGCGACGTGGCCGCTGCCCGGGTTCGCCTCGGGGTGGGCCGGGGCGGCGTCGCCCGGGCCGGTGCCCGCCGTCTTGGTGCCCGGCTGGGCGTGGGTGCCGGCGCCGGTGGCCTGGCCCACCGGACGGGTTCCGGGGTTCTCCCCCAACCCGGTGCGGGCGGTCGGCGGCGGGGGCGGCGGGGTGCCGGCCACCTGGCAGCCGGAGTACCCGGCGGCGAGCAGGATCACCCCGATGCGCAGCGCGACGGCCGTGGCACCGCCCCCGACGAGCCCGCCGACGATGTCCCGGGCGTAGGCGCCCCAGTGCGAGGGGCCGGGGATGTGGACGCTGCCGTACTGGGTCGGAGAACCGGCGAACCAGAAGCGCTCCTCGTAGTCCATGGCGGCGGTCTTGCTGGCCCAGTCGTACGGGTGGTAGGAGTCGCCGCCCGACGGGGAGCGGCCGTGGGAGTACGCCGGCCCCGGGGAGTACCCGCTCGGGGAGCAGGCGTTGTCGCCGCTGGGGTCGGCCGCGTCGAGCGGGTCGTCGTCGGCGTAGGCGTAGGGGTTGCCGTTGACGGACGGGATCGGGGTCTGGCCGGTGGCGTCCTGGCTGGTGAAGGCGCCGGTGGTGGGGTCGTACCAGCGGCTGGCGGTGGCCAGCCGGCCGGTGGCCGGGTCGGTCCAGCCGCCCTGGTAGCCCAGGTCGGTCTGCGCCCCGCTGGCGGCGGTGACCTGGCCGAACGGGTCGTAGCCGGTGGAGCCTCCGAGGGTGGTGCCGCCGGCGGTGAAGGTGCCGACCAGGTCGCCGTGCCGGTCGTCGAGGGTGAGGGCGGCGGCGGCGCCGGTCTCGGTGCTGACCGGCGTGCCGTCCGCGTCGTGGCCGTAGGTCTGGGTGCCGTCGGAGACGACGGTGTCGCCGGTGCCGTCGTAGCTGAAGGAGGCGGTGTCCTCGGTGGCGAGCCGGCCGAGGTCGTCGTGGGTGTAGGTGGCGGAGTCGTCGGTGCTGAGCTGGTCGAAGGCGTCGTCGGCGAGGTGTTCGGTGCTCGCGCCGGTGGTGACCGTGGAGAGCGTGCCGCGCGCGGTGTAGCCGTAACCGGTGGTGTCCGAGCCACTGGTGACCCCGGTCAGCTCGTCGCGGGCGTCGTAGCTGGCGGTCGAGGTGGCGGAGCCGACGCTGACGCTGTCCCGGTTTCCGGCGTCGTCGTAGCCGTAACCCGTCGTCGTGGTGCCGTTGTTCCAGCTGGTGAGCCGGCCCGCGTCGTCGTACCCGTAGGTGTTGGTGCCCGATCCGGCCAGCCCGGTGACGGTCTGGGTGGTGAGCCGGCCGTCGTCGTCGTAGTCGTATCCGATCGAGGCTTCGGTGGCTCCGCCGGGCGCGGTGAGGGTGTCGCCGGTGAGTTCGTGCCGCTGGTTGTACGCGAAGCCCTGTGCGGCGTTTCCGGATCCGTAGGAGATTCCGGTGAGTTGCTCGTCGTCGTTGTAGGAGTAGGTGCTGGTGGTACCGGTGAGCGGGTCGAGCGCGGTGCGCAGGTTGCCGGCGCCGTCGTAGCCGAAGGTGGCCGTGCCGGAGGCGTCGGTGCGGGAGGTCGGCCGGCCGTCGGCGTCGTAGGCGTACCCGGTGTCGCCGGACGGGCCGGCGGCGGTGAGCAGGTCGCCGCGGTCGTCGTAGGTGTAGGTGTCGGTGCCGCCGGGGGCGCCGGCGGAGGTGAGCCGGCCGTCGGCGTCGTAGCCGAACGAGCGGTCCTGTGTGGCGGCTTCGGCGCCGGAGCCGGTCTGGCCGGTCAGGTCGCCGTCGGCGTCGAAGACGCTGGTCACGGTGACGCCGCCGGGGCGGGTGACGGTGACCGGGTCGCCGTTCCCGTCGTAGGAAACGGTGGTGGTGCGCTCCCCCGCGTCGGGGAAGTCGGCGGTGGCCGGCTCGACGGAGGATTCCGGCAGGCCGAGCGGGTTGTAGGTGGTGTAGGTGGCGTTGCCCGCGCCGTCGGTGGAGCGGGTCTGGTGGCCGGCCGCGTCGTAGCCGAAGCCGGTGGTGATCGAGGCGGTGCCGCTGACCGGTTCGGTCTGGCCGGTCAGGTCGCCGAGCGCGTCGTAGGCGTAGTGGGTGGTGTGCTGGTCGCCGTCGGTGGCCGAGGTCTGGTTGCCGTCCTCGTCGTAGCCGTAGGACCGGGAGGTCAGCGTGTCGCCGTCGGCGTCCAGGCTCGCGGTGCCGGTCAGCCGGCCGGCCTCGTCGTAGGTGTTCGCGGTGCTCGTCCCGTCGGGCAGCGTCTCACCGGTGACCTGGCCGTCGAGGCCGTAGCTGTAGTGGGTGGTGTGCTGGTCGCCGTCGGTCACCGAGAGCAGGTCGCCGGCGCGGTCGTAGTCCGCCGTCGTCTGCTGCCCGTCGGGCAGGGTCACGCCGTCGACGTCGCCCGCGTAGTCGTAGTCGTAGTGGGTGGTGTCGACGGTCTGGGTGGGCTGCCGGACCACCTGGCTGGTGGTCAGCTGCTCGCCGAAGTCGTCGTAGGTGTGGTCGGTGGTCGCGCCGGTCGGGTCGGTGAGGGAGAGCAGTTCGCCGTCCGCGTCGTAGGTCGCGTGCGTGGTCGGCGCGGTGCCGCCGACCTCCGGTTGGACGGTCCGGGCGAGGTCGCCGAGCTGGTCGTAGGTGTAGTGGGTGACGCCGCCGCGGCCGTCGGTGAGCGTCTCGATGCGCCCGGCCGGGGTGTAGGTGGCGATCTGGCTCGGCGTGATCGGGGTGGAGGAGCCCGGTGGGGTGTAGGCGGGTTCGGAGACCGCCAGCGGTTCGGAGTCGGCGTCGAAGGTGGAGGTGGTGATGTCGCCGTCCGGGTCGTCGACCGTGGTCCGGTCCCCGAAGGTGTCGTAGCCGTAGAGCGTGATCGGGTGCACCGGCTGGGCGGTCGTCCCGTAGGTCTCGGCGTCGACGACCGGGGCGGTGCGCTGGGTCGGCCGCCCCGCCTCGTCGTAGACGTAGTCGGTGGTGTGCGCGGCGGCGTCGGCGCCGGAGGCGTTGCCGCGCGGGTCGGTCGTCGACGTGGGCAGGCCGCGCTGGTCATAGGTCCACGAGGTCACCAGGGGCGTGGAACCGTCCTGCACGGATTGGGTGAGCCGGTCGCCGAGGGCGTCGTAGGTGTAGTCGGTCTCCTGTGAGGCGCCGCCGCCGGTCTCGGCCGACGTCAGCAGGTCGCCGTCGGCGTCGTAGGTGTAGTCCGTGGTCCGGTCGAGCGGTGTGTCGCCGAAGTCGCTCCCGTCGAAGACCGAGGTCGTGGTCAGACCGGCCGGGTCGACCGTGTAGTCGGTGACGGCGCCCCGGTCGAAGTACTCGACGAGGTGGCCGGCGGCGTCCCGGATCCAGTGGTGGATGTCCTCGAAGTCCACCGTCCCGTCGGGCTCGTGGAAGTTGTTGAGGTCCGTCTCGGTCAGCCGGTCGGCGTCGTCGTACTCGTAGCTGACGGTGCGCCCCATGGCGTCGGTGTCGAAGGCGAGCCGGCCGGCCGGGTCGTAGGCGCGCGAGTCCAGCACCAGGGCGGTGGGGGACGTCGGGTTCTCCGGGTCGCCGGTGTAGTTCTCCAGCGTCGTGGTCAGCAGTTCGCCGGTCGGCGAGTACAGGAAGGAGTAGTCGTCGCCGTCCGGATCGGTACGGGAGTCGACGTCGCCGTAGGCGTCGTAGCCGTAGCCGGTGGTCCGCTGGGCCGGGTCGGTGCTGGAGTCCACCCGGTCCTGCGCGTCGTAGTGCCAGAGCGTGGTCCTGGTCCGGTCGCCGCCGGTGAGGTCGGAGACGGCCTGCGAGAGCAGGTCGCCGTCGTCGTCGTAGGAGTCGGTGGTTCGCGGGGTGTGGACGGTGCCGGTGACCGCGTCGGTGGCGGCCGGGTCGGTCTCGGTCAGCGGCCGGTTGTCGGCGTCGTAGCTGTAGGAGGTGGTGACGCCGGCCGGGTAGCTGTCGGAGACCTGGACGCTCCGGGTGCGGCGGCCCAGGTCGTCGTAGTCGTAGTTCGTCGTCAGGCCGGAGGGCGTGACCACCTGGGCCAGGTCGCCCGCGCTGTCGTAGGAGTACGAGGTGACCTCGCCGCGCGGGTCCTTGACGGTGGCCGGCAGACCGGCCGGCTCGGTACCGCCGCCGACCGCCGCCTCGGTGCCCGTGGTGTACGTGTCGTACGTGGTGTGCTGGTCCGGGTCGGTGGTGGTGAGCGGGTTGCCGTCGGCGTCGTAGGTGTAGTCGGTGGCGTAGGTGGTGTCGTCCGGTCCGGAGGACCGGGCGTCCGCGAAACTCAGCGGCTCGTCGTCGCGCGGATCGGTGACGGCGTAGGTGCCGGCGGCGGGGTAGCCGTAGTACCCGGTCGCGCCGTCGCCGTCGGTCCTGGACAGCACGTCGCCGCGGTCGTTGTAGGTCGCGGTGCTGCCGTAGCCGTCCGGGTCCGTCACTCCGGAGAGGAAGCCGTCCAGGTCGTAGCCGTACGACGTGGTGTGTCCGAGCGCGTCGGTCGCGGAGATCAGCCGGCCGCCGGCGGCCGGGTCGTAGGTGTAGGTGAGGGTCTTGTGGGTGGGGTCGGTGACCTGCGCGGTGGTCACCGGCGCCGGTCCGGTCGAGGTGCCGCGGGCGCGGTAGTGGGTGGCCACCGCGTCCGAGGTGAGCGGGTGCCGGTAGAAGGACGCCTCGGCGAGGGTGCCGTCGAAGTAGCCCTGCACGTTGCCGGACGGCTGGGCCGGCCAGCCGCCGGACAGGTAGCCGGCGCCGAGCGAGAAGACCGGCTCGCCCAGGAAGTCCAGCGGATCGCCCGACCGCTGGTCGGCCTGCTCGCCGTCCAGGTAGAGCGTCTGTTCGCCGGCGCCGTCGTCGGTGAGCACCACCTGGTGCCAGGCGCCGTCGGTCACCGCGCCGGAGGACTCCATCGGCGAGAGGTGGTCGTCCCAGAACTCGCCGTAGAGGTGGCCGTCGGAGCCGACGTAGAGGGCGGGCGTGTAGCCGCCGCTGAGCGTGCTGCCGACCGCGCCGCTCTGGTAGCTGAAGAGCACCCCTCCGGCGTGCGTCGTCTTGAACCACAGCTCCACCGACCGGAGCGTGGGCGGAACGGTGTCGCCGAGGTCGAGGTACGAACCGGTCCCGTCGAAGGACGCGGCGGTGTGTCCGCTGCCGGTGAGCGGACCCGGCGCTCCGAGGGTGACGTCGTGGTAGCCGGCGTCCAGGGTCGCGCCGTAGGTGTTGCCGGGGGCGTAGGCGACCTCGTTGACCGCGTCGGTGCCCGAGGAGTCGCCGAGCCGCCAGTAGTCGACCGGGGTGGAGCCGAGGACCGAGGAGCGGTAGTAGGCGTCCGACCCGGTGGTGGTCGGCTCCTGGACGTCCCAGGTCTGGCCGTTCGCGTCGGTGATCTGGCCGGCGCGGTCGTGCACCGCGTCGTAGGTGGCGTGGAACCGGGTCTTGCCGGACGGAAGGGTGATGCCGGTCAGCTCGGTGGCCGGGTGGGTGCCGGCCGCGTACTGCCGCTGGACGGCCGGGGCTCCCAGGGCGTGGGTGTAGAAGGCGGCTTCGGCGATCTGGCCGGCGAAGTGGCTGGCGTAGCCGGTGCTGTCGCCCGGAAGGTAGTGCGGTTCGTCAGGCCAGGAGCCGCCGAGGAATCCGGCACCGATGGCACCGACCGGCTGGGTGGTGACCTTGAGTTGGCCGCTGAGGGTGCCGACCAGGGAGCCGTCCAGGTAGAGGGACTGGGTCGTGCCGGCGGCGGTCAGCGCCACCTGGTGCCAGTCGCCGTCCGCCACCGAGCCGGTGGTGGCGATCGGCGAGACGCCACCGGTGCGCCACAGCTGGCCGTACAGCTTGCCGGAGGTGCCCACGTACAGCACGGGTGTGTAGTCGCCCGGTGTGGTGGCGTTGGTGACGGCGTCCTTCTGGTAGGAGAAGAGCACGCCGGCGCCGGTGGTCTTGAACCACATCGTGACCGTGGCGTACGTGACCGAGTCGGCGAGGCCGGGGGGCAGCGACACGTGGCCGCCGGTGCCGTCGAAGGTGGCGGCGGTGGTGGGCGAGCCGGGCAGCGGGCCGGCGGCGCCGAGGGTGACGCCGGAGCTGTAGGTGCCGTCGTCGTTGCCCTCGTTGACCGCGACGTCGCTGGTGGCGGTGGTGCCGCTCGGGTCGGCCAGCCGCCAGTACGACGCCGGGCCGGCGTCCAGCACCGCCGAGCGGTAGTGCGACCCGGAGGCGGTGCCGGAGGTGTAGGTGTAGTCGGTGCAGGCGGTGCTGGAGGTCGGTGGGCAGACCGCGGTCAACTCGTCGCCGGTGTAGGCGTACGTCCACTTCTCGGCGGCGCCGCCGGAGGTGACCGGGTCGGTGTCCACCTCGGTGACGTGGCCGCCGCTCCAGGTGAAGTGCAGCGACCGGTCACTGGTGGTGTTGGTGACGGTGGCCAGCGTGCCGTCGGCGCGGTAGGCCAGCGTCTCGGTGTGGCCGGCGGGGTCGGTGACGCCGGTGAGCCGCCAGGCCGTGCCGGACGGCTGCCGGAAGGTGTAGGTGGTGCCGGACTTGACGGTCAGGCTCCAGCCGCCCGGGGTGCCGGTCAGCTGGGCGAGCGTCTCGAACTGGCCGGCCGGCGCCGTGTAGTCGCCGGTGGCGGCGTCCAGCCCGAAGCGCTGCTGGCGGCCGTCGGCGTCGGTGAGCACGACGTCGCCGGTGCCGTCGTCGTCCGGCTGGACGGCCATGTCGTAGGGCGTGGACCAGCCGGCGCCGAAGAGGGTGGCGGTGCGCGGGTCGAGGGAGTTGTACGACCGGCTGACCGCGAGCGCCGGTCCGGCGACGGAGACGTCCGCGTCGGCGGCCGCGGTGGTGTAGTTGCCGATCTGCGGGTCGACGTCGTGCCCGCCGCCGTCGTCGGCGGCGCCGCCCAGGTGCGAGGTGATCAGCGGCTGCGGGACGGCCGTGGAGAAGGTCGACGGGTCGCTCCAGGCGCTGTCCGCGTCGCCGTCGCTGTCCGAGACCGTCCAGTAGTAGGCCTGATTCCATGCCAGCTTGCCCGATGGCACGACCCAGTTGGGCGTGGAGGTCGAGCCGGAGTCGGCGAGCAGCGCCGGGGTGCCGGACGGCGGGTCGGAGTAGACCTGGAAGTCGTAGCTGACCCCGCTGCCCGGGTAGCCGTCGGGGTCCGAGCCGGAGGCGTACAGCTCGGGGGTGAGGGAGCCGAGCGTCACGTCGGAGAGCGGATCGGTGGAGTCGATCTGCGGCGGGGTGTCCACCGAGACGATCTCGGCACAGCCCATCGGCACGTGGTAGGTCGAGGAGAACGAGGTGCTGCCGTCGAGCAGCATGTCCCAGCACACGTAGTACTCGCCGGGTGAGACCTCCGGGATCGAACCGGTCATCGTCACGGAGGAGTTGGCGGGCACCGTGGACGGAACGGACGTCTTGGCGGCCTCGCTCTGCAGCAGGGTCCACTTGGTGCTGTAGATGTTGGCGCCGAGCTTCATGTTCGACGTCGTCCACGACGAGGTGCCCCGGTTGGTGAGCCGCACCTGCATCGACCCGGTGGTGCTGGCGGTCGGCGGCGTGTAGCTCGTGGCCGGGATGGAGTAGTCGGCGCCGTATGAGCTGTAGGTGACCGAGAGGTAGGGCGGGTAGGAGGAGTTGGCGCTGGCGAACTGCTTCCACGCGGCGACCACCGAGGTGTTGGCGGTGAGCGCGAGACCGAGGTCGGTACCGCCGTGCGCCCACTTCTCCAGGTCCTCGACGCCGGCGGCGGACGGGTTGTCACCGATGTCGATCCCGTGCCAGGCCGACCCGTCGCAACCGGCGCCCGCCGAGAAGGTGCTGGAGCCGATGTGCGATCCGTAGGACAGGCCCGGGTACTTCGCGATGGTGGAGTTGGCCCAGGAACTGGTGATCGGCGAGACGTAGACCGGCTCGGGGGTGCAGCCGCCGGACCACACGTCGTCGAGGTAGAGCGAGGCCGCCTCGATGTAGTCGTTCTTGAACGTGCTGCCGAACGAGTCGAACTTCAGGTAGCTGTCGGCCTTGTGGCCGCCGTCGTCGTACGAGCCGACCTTCAGCGTGTCGTCCGTGGAGAAGTTGATGTCGTACGGCGTCTCGACGTAGGTGTCCGCCGAGGTGTTGAGGCTGGTCGGGTCGACCTTCACCGGAAAGACCCGGGACGGGTCGTGCAGCCAGGCGGGGTCCAGCGTCACGCGCAGCGCGGGTCGGCCGCCGGAGGTGGTCAGCCGGTAGGTGACGCCGGTGGAGACCGCGCCCTCACCGGAGGCCTTCCCGGTGTCGGCGTCCTCCATGAAGCCGTGCGGGATCCTCTCGACGACCTTGCCGGCGGCGTCGGTGAAGTGCACCGATCCGTCGGCCGCCACCGATGGGGTCAGCCCGGCGGTGGTCAGCGGGAACGTCCACGTGGTGGGGGCCGAGGCGCTGTGCAGGACCAGCGTCTCCTTCACGCCGGACGCGGTCGCGGCGTAGCTGACGTCGGAGGAGGCGCGGATCCCGGGGTAGGTGATCGCGTTCCCGTCGACCCTGCCGGTCACCGCGCGGGCACCGGCCAGCCCGTAGGAGACCCGCTGCGTACTGCTCGGCCCGTAGGAGACCAGCGCCGGGGCGTCGCCGGTGCGGGCGAAGCCGGCCGCCGGGGCGTCGGCCTTCTCCTTCCACCGGCCGCCGGAGGACACCAGCGAGTCGTCGATGTCCGCCCAGGAGCCGCCCGCGGTCCTGTAGTGCACCGGACGGCTGTAGACCCGGGCCGTCATCGTGCCGTCGGCGTCGCGGAAGACCGAGACGTTCGCCCTGCGGTCGGCCGTGACCTCGGTGCCCTTCGCGGCCCGGCCGGGCAGCCGGGAGTCGCCGTGCGCCGCCGACGTGGTCGCCTTCGCCGCCTTGGCGTGCTGCGGCCGCGCCGCGGAGGCCGGCGGGTGCGTCAGCTTGCCCGCGGTGCGCCCGGCCGGCGTGAACGATCGGCGCGAACGGCCGGACCGCCGTTTCGGGGCACCCGGCACCGCTCCCGGCACCGGCTCCGCCCGGTGGCCGTGCGGCATCTTCCTGGCCCGGGTGGCCGACGCCCCCACCTGGTGGGGCTGTCCGGCGGCCGAACCGGTGCGCTGCCCGGGCAGGTCGAGGTGCGCGCCCAACGACGGCAGCGCCGCCGCGGCCGGCTGGGTACCGAGCACGAACAGCAGGACACCGCTGAGCACCGAGGCGATCCAGCGCGGTACGCGGTGCCCGGCGCGGCGGCCCGGCCGGCGGGTCGGCGCGGACCGCGGCCGCCCGACGCCGTCGACGGCCCCGCGCGACGCAGGCACAGTTGAGCGACCCACCGGTCAACCCCCCACAGGCTGGCGCCTCCTGACGAGACGCAGGCGCCTGAGTTGTATCCGTGCGGTGGAGGTACGGCAACCACGTTATGGACGCGCGCGCGGGACACCCATGACGCTTGGTCAACATTTGCATGACTTCATCCAGCCGAGCTTTACCTCCGCTTTTCCATGACGTGAACCGCCCTTCAACGGACCGGCGATTCACTGATCCCGGATGGACGGTGCTCGAACTCCGCCGCCCCGGCGGAACACCCGGGCCACCCCCGCGACAAAAGACCCGGTCGGCCGGTTTTCGATCGCCCGACCCCGCGCACTGGAGCAGCGGCCCATTGAATCGGTATTTCCGGCGGCACCGGCCGCGCCGCGGCGCGGCGTTCCGAAGCTGCGCGGTCCTTCTGCTCGGCTGCGCGGCGGTACTCGCCTGCCAGCCCCCCGCGGCGGCCGTCGTCATCCGCCGGCAGGAATGGCCGCTGGACGCCCGGCACTTCGACAGCGGAGCCGTCTGGAGGCTCAGCCGGGGAAACGGGGTGACCGTCGCCGTCGTCGACAGCGGCGTGGACGCCGGCCATCCCGACCTGGTCGGTCAGGTACTGCCGGGTACCGGATTCACCGGTCTGAAAGGCGACCGGGGGCGCACGGACGCCTCCGGCGACTCCCACGGCACCGCGATCGCCGCGATCATCGCCGGCACCGGACGGGCCGACGGCGGCTCGGGGATGATCGGTCTGGCGCCGCGGGCGAGAATCCTCCCGGTCCGGGTCTCCGTGGGGGGACGGGTGGAACCGATCGCCCTGGCCGAGGGCATCAGATACGCGGCCGACCACCACGCCCAGGTCATCAACATCTCATTGACGACGGATGATCCGGACCCCGTACTGCGCCGAGCCGTGGACTACGCGATGTCAAAGGACTGCGTCGTGGTGGCCGCGGCCGGGAACGAGGGTGGGAACGGCGACCCGGCCCTGTATCCCGCGGCCTTTCCCGGCGTGGTCGACGTCAGCGGCGTCGACGCGGCCGGCCGGTTCTGGCCGATGAGCGAATCAGGGCCGCGTACCGCGCTGGCCGCCCCGGCGGCCGGAATCTACTCGGCCGACGACACGGGCCAGTACGTGGACGCCGCCGGCACCAGTTACGCCAGCGCCTACGTCTCGGCCGCGGCGGCACTGGTCCGCTCCGCCGCGCCCCGGCTGACCGCCGCCCAGACCGTCGAACGCCTGGTCGCCACCGCCGATCCGCCGGCCGGGCACGGCGGGCAGGTCGGCGACGAGTACGGCTACGGCGTCCTCGACCCCCTGGCGGCGCTCCGCTCCCGAGCGCCGCTCGCCTCGGTCACGGCCAACCCGCTGCTGTCCGCACGCCCGGTCCGCGCCTCCGCCTCCTGGCGCACCCCGGGCATCGTCGGTGCGGCGGTCGCCCTGGCGCTCGCGGTCGGTGCCGGGGTCCTCGTGCTCGCACGGCGCAGGCGCCGCCGGCGCGGACCCGGGCCCCTGCCGCCCCGGAAGGGGCCACCGCCGGCCGGGCGGGCGCGCCGGCCCTCGGGCCGCAGCCGCCCCGCGCGGCCCGGCACCGGACCCGGCCGCGAGCGGACCGGCCGGTCCGCCGGCTGACCGCCCGTCGTCCACCGGCGGGGCCCCGACCGCAACCGCCCGCCACCGGCCGGGCGTCCACCGGCGCGACCGGTGGCCGACCGCCGACCCGCCCTCACCCGAAGGTCCGCCCTTGTCCGTCTCCAGTGCACTCCGCCGGCTCGTCCGCACCACCGGCCGCCGGTACACCGCCCTCGCCGTCGCCGTCGGGGTCGCCGGCGCGACGACCGCGTGGATCGTCCTGGGCAGCACGCCGCACCCACGGCCGTTCGTGCCCGACAACGTCTCCCGCGCCCCCCGCGTCTGCCTCGTCACCGACGCCCCGCGGGCAGCCGCGTCCCGGGCCGCCTGGTCCGGCGTCGAGGACGCCGCCCGTCGCACTCCGCTCAACGCCCAGCGGCTGGTCGTGCCGGCCGGGGCGGGGAGCGCGACGCTCCGGCCGTACCTCGACAGCCTGGTGGAGCGCCGGTGCGCGACGATCGTCGCCGCTGGGGACCACCTCGACGCGACCGTCGCCGCGGTCGCCCGGAGCGATCCGCGCCAGGAGTTCCTCAGCACCGGTGCGTCGCCCGCCCTGCCCAACGTCACGCGGGTCGCGCCCACCACGCGGAGCGTCGAGGAGGCGGTCTACCGCGCGGCGCGCCGGGCGCACACCCCGCCGCGCCGGCCGGCGTCCTGACCCGCGCGCGCCGGAACGTCACCGGCGCGTCCACGGCGCGCCGCGGGGCGCGGGCACCGCGCGCGACCGCCGGCGCGGCCGGACGCGGCGGGCCGGGCGGGGTCGTCGAGGAGGGTCCGGAGGGGGAGGCGGCCGCGCGACGGGCCGGGCCCGCCCAGGGCCCCGGGTCCGGCAGGACCGGGTGCCCTGGGCGAGCGGCCGTCGCAGGGGCGATGCTGGTGGCCGTCCACCCGTCCACCCGTCCACCCGACCCCGTCGCCGACCCGTCGCGCCACCCGCCGGCCCCCGTCACCGACCCGCCGCCCGCCCGCCGCGGTCGCCGTCCCGGTCTCGTCCACGCCCGCCCGCGTGACCCACCCCGGCCCGCCGGGACCGGCCGGGCCGCGCCGCCGGTGGGCCGCCCACGCCAAGGAGTTCGCCATGATGGTCCGCACGCCGGTCGACACCGGCTGGACGCTGCACCTGGAGACCGCCCGGCACACCCCGGACCAGGCACCGCCGCTCGTGCCGAGCGGACCGGTGCCCGCGCGGGTGCCGGGCTGCGTGCACACCGACCTGCTCGCGGCGGGCCTGATCCCGGACCCCTATCTGGACCGCGACGAGACCGAGGTCGCCTGGGTCGGGCGGGCCGACTGGCGCTACACCACCTCGCTGCCGGCCGCCGGCAGCGGCCACGAGCGCGCCGACCTGGTCTTCGAGGGCCTGGACACCGTCGCCGAACTCACCCTCGGCGGCACCCCGCTGGGCACCACCCGGAACATGCACCGCACCCACCGGTTCGACGCCACCGGGCCGCTCGGCGCCGGACCGGCGGAGTTGTCGGTGCGCCTGACCTGCGCCTACCAGGAGGCGGAACGCCTCCGCGCGGCGCTGGGCGACCGTCCGAACGCCTACCCGGAGCCGTTCAACTTCGTCCGCAAGATGGCCTGTTCGTTCGGCTGGGACTGGGGGCCGACGCTGGTGACCGCCGGCATCTGGCGGCCGGTGCACCTGGAACGGTGGTCCACCGCCCGGCTGGACCGGGTCCGCCCGCACGTCACGGTGGACGGCGGGGCCGGTCGGGTCCGGGTCGACCTCGACGTGGAGCGCACCGCCGGCGGGGCGCGGCGGCCACTGCTCGCCGCCGTCACCGTCGCCGGCCGGCGGGCCACCGCCCGGCTGGCACCGGGCGTGCCGACCGCCACCGTCGAACTCGACGTCCCGCGACCGCGGCTGTGGTGGCCGCACGGCTACGGCGAGCAGCACCGCTACACCTGCGAGGTCACCCTCGCCGACGCCGCCACCGGCGAGACGCTGGACGTCTGGAGCCGCGGCGTCGGCTTCCGCGACGTGCGGTTGGAGACCGCCCCGGACGAGCACGGCAGCGCGTTCACCTTCGTCGTCAACGGCGTCCCGGTCTTCGCGCGCGGCGTCAACTGGATCCCGGACGACGCCTTCCCCTCCCGCGTCACCCCCGACCGCTACCGCCACCGGCTGGGACAGGCCGCCAGTGCCGGCGTGGACCTGGTCCGGGTCTGGGGCGGCGGCGTCTACGAGGACCGGGCCTTCTACGAGGCGTGCGACGAGCTGGGGTTGATGGTGTGGCAGGACTTCGCCTTCGCCTGCGCGGCCTACCCCGAGGAGGAGCCGCTGCGCTCCGAGGTCGAGGCCGAGGCCCGTGACAACGTCGCGCGGCTCATGCCGCACCCCAGCCTGGTGCTGTGGAACGGCAACAACGAGAACCTGTGGGGCTTCCACGACTGGGGCTGGGCCGAACGGCTCGCGGGCACGAGCTGGGGCGAGGGCTACTACCGCGACCTGCTGCCGCGAGTGGTCGCGGAGCTGGACCCCGGCCGCCCCTACTGGGCCGGCTCCCCGTGGTCAGGCTCCTGGGAGCACGAGCCGAACGACCCCTGCCACGGCACGACGCACTCCTGGGAGGTGTGGAACCGCCGCGACTACACCGGCTACCTGGACGACGTGCCCCGGTTCGTCGCCGAGTTCGGCTGGCAGGCCCCGGCGGCCTACGCCACGATCCGGCGCTGCGTCAGCGACCCGGTCCTCACCCCGGACTCGCCGGCGATGCTCCACCACCAGAAGGCCGAGGACGGGCAGGGCAAGCTGGAACGCGGCCTGGCCCACCACTTCGAGGTGCCTCGCGACTTCGACACCTGGCACTACCTCACGCAGATCAACCAGGCCCGCGCGATCGCCACCGGCGTCGAGCACTGGCGCTCGCACTGGCCGCGCTGCGCCGGCACCGTGGTCTGGCAGCTCAACGACTGCTGGCCGGTCACCTCCTGGGCCGCGATCGACGGGGACGCCAGGCCCAAGCCGCTCTACTTCGAACTGCGGCGCCTGTACGCAGACCGGCTCCTGTCCTTCCAGCGGCGGGCCGGCGCCCTGGTGCTGACCGCCGCCAACCAGGGCGCCGCCGCCTGGTCCGCGCCGCTGGTGGTGCGCCGGGTGCACGCAGACGGGCGGGTGCTGGCGGAACACCGGGTGCGCGCGACGGTCCCGCCGCGCTCCGTGGCACCGGTCGGCCTGCCCGACGGCCTGGTCCGCGCCGGCGACGCCGCCGCGGAGTTCTGGGTGGCGGACTGCGGCGAACTGCGCGCGGTGTGGTTCGCCCGCCCGGACAAGGAGTTCGCGTTCCGCCCGGCCCGCTGCGGCGTCGAGGTCGCCCCCGCCGACCGGGGCGGGGCGGTCGTCACCGTCACCGCGCACACCCTGCTGCGCGACCTGCTGTTGCAGGCCGACCGGGTCCATCCGGACGCCGTCGCCGACCGCGGCCGGCTCACCCTGCTCCCCGGCGAGAGCGCCCGCATCCGGCTGACCGGCTGCCCGGCCGCCGATCCGCGGTCCGTCGCCGCCGCCCTGTACTGCGTCAACGGCCGCCCGGCGGCCGCCGGGAGCGCGTGAACGCACCCCGCCGGCCCGCCCGGCGCGGCACGGCCGATCCCCGGGGCGCGGGCGAGCGGCAATAGCGGCGGCAACTTGCGGGCGGCCCTCCCGGGGGGAAGGACGGAGTGGGAGGTCGCCTGAGGGGACGGCGCGGGCCGCCGCGCGCGGCCCGCAGGGCGCGGAGGGCGCGGTTCCGCGGGGCCCGCGCGGCGTCTCCGCGGGGTCGGCGCACCGTGGCCGGACCGCCGCCCGGGTGGCGTTGTCCGGCCGCTTCGCGGCGATCACCGGGCGCTCGGCGTGAGGTGGCGGTGTGGCACAGTGACACCGTTCACAGGGTGTTTCCGGCCACCGTCGCACGGCACCGCCGGCACCCGCGGACCGGCACGAGGCACGTGGAGGCGGCGACTTGAGTGAACAGGACTGGTGGCGCAACGCGGTCGTCTACCAGGTGTACGTCCGCTCGTTCGCGGACTCCGACGGCGACGGCGTCGGTGACATACCCGGCCTGATATCCCGTCTGGACTACCTCGCCTGGCTCGGGGTGGACGCCATCTGGTGCTCCCCGGTGAACGCCTCGTCCAACCACGACTTCGGCTACGACGTGACGGACTACCGGTCCGTCGACCCGTCACTCGGCACGATGGCCGACCTCGACCGGCTGATCGAGCAGGCCGGGCGGCGCGGCATCCGGGTACTGCTGGACCTGGTGCCCAACCACACCAGCATCGACCACCCGTGGTTCAACGCGCCGGAGACCAAGCGCGACTACTACGTGTGGTCCGACCGGCCGAACAACTGGACCAGTTCGCTGCACATCCCGGCCTGGTCGTACGACGCGTCGGAGGAGTCCTACTACCTGCACAGCTACCTGCCGGAGCAGCCCGACCTCAACTGGTGGAACGAGAGGGTCCGCGAGGAGTTCGACGACATCCTCACCTTCTGGTTCGACCGGGGGGTCGCGGGCTTCCGGATCGACGCGTGCTACGTGATCCTCAAGGACCGCGGGTTGCGCGACAACCCGATCGCCGGACCGCGCGACCACATGTGGGACCGCAACCGCGGCCAGGTGCCGCTGCACAGCGCCCACCAGCCCGAGGTGCACGACGTGCTGCGCCGCTGGCGGGGCGTCGCGGACCGCTACGACCCGCCCCGGCTGCTGATGGGCGCGACCTGGGTGCCCGAGCCGGAGGACCTGGTCGGCTACTTCGGCAAGGGCGACGAACTGCACCTGCCGCAGTACTTCCAGATGCTGTTCACACAGTTCGAGGCGGACGCGCTGCGGGCCTGCGCGGAGACCTGGCTGGACACCCTCGGCCCGGACGACACCGCGGTGTGGCTGGGGTCCAACCACGACCTCTCGCGGTTCCCGACCCGCTGGTGCGACGGCGACGAGGGCCTGGCCCGGATCGCGATGGCGATGCTGATGACGCTGCCGGGCGCCTGCATCCTGTTCCAGGGTGACGAGTTCGGCATGGAGGACACCATCATCCCGACCGGCCGGACCCGCGACCGGGCCCGCTGCCACGGGACACCAGCCGCACCCCGATCCCGTGGCGGCGCGGGGAACGGGGCGGCTTCACCACAGGGGAGCCCTGGCTGCCGCTCGGCTCGACCGAGCGCAACGTGGCCGACCAACGGGCCGATCCGGACTCGATGCTGCACGAGACCCGGCGGCTGATCGCGCTCAAGAAGCGGCTGTCCGGCCGCTACGAGCCGCTGCCGGCCGAGGACGGGCACTGGCGGTTCCGGCGCGGCGACGTCGTGGTGGACCTCGACTTCGACGGATCGCGGGTGAGCATCGATGGTTGACGTCCTGCGGGTCGAGTCCCCCGAGCCGGTCCGGCCGGCCGCCGGAGACGACGACCCGGTGGCCGCCGCGGCCCGCGCGGCGCTGGACGGCCGTGCCGTCTGGCACGTCAACACCACGGCGGTCGGCGGCGGCGTGGCCGAGCTGCTGCGCTCGGCGATGGTCCGCCACCTGCGCGCCGGGCTGGACGCGCGGTGGCTGGTGATCAACGCCGACCAGGAGTTCTTCGGCATCACCAAGCAGGTGCACCACCTCTTCCACGGCAGCGCCGGCCACGGGCGGCCGTTGGGCGCCAAGGAGGCCGCGGTGTACGAGCGCGCCACCCGGGAGGCGGCCGGCGAGGCGCTGGCCGTCATGGCTCCGGGCGACGTGGTGCTGCTGCACGACCCGCAGACGCTGGGCATGGCGCCCGCGCTGCGGCGCGCGGGCCTGCGGGTGGCGTGGCGCAGCCACATCGGGACCTCGGTGCCCGGCCCGCTGGTGACGGCGGCGTGGGAGTTCCTGGCACCGTTCCTGGACCACCCGGAGCGGCTGGTCTTCTCGCTGCCGGACTACGTGCCGCCGGGCCTGGCCGACCGGCGTAGCGTGATCATCCCGCCCACCATCGACGAGACCTCGGACAAGTGCCGGGAGATGGCGACGGACGAGGTGCGCGGCGTGCTGGTGGTGGCCGGGCTGCTCGGCGGGCCGGCGCCGGCCGCGGGCGTGCTCGACGCGGACCTGGCGCGCTACGCGCGGCGCCGGGTGACGGTGTGGCAGGACGAGCCGCTGCCGCCTGACGCACCGAACGTCCTGCAGCTGTCCCGCTGGGACCCGCTCAAGGACATGGTCGGCACGCTGACCGCGTTCGTGGAGCGGGTGGCCCCCGCGGTGCCCGGCGCGCGGCTGGTGCTGGCCGGGCCCGACCCGGCCGACATCGCCGACGACCCGGAGAACCTGGCGGTCTTCCGGGCGGCGCTCGGCGCGCGCGACGCTCTCGCGGACGACGTGCGGCGTCGGATCCACCTGGTGGCGCTGGGGCTGGCCGACGACCAGGCGGAGTTGCGGGCGAACGCGCTGGTGGTCAACGCGTTGCAGCGGCACGCGTCGGTGGTCGCGCAGAAGAGCCTGGAGGAGGGCTTCGGCCTGGCGGTGACCGAGGCGATGTGGAAGTCCCGCCCGGTGGTGGGCAGCGCGGTCGGCGGCATCCGGTCGCAGATGACGCACGAGGTCGACGGGCTGCTGGTGGACGATCCGACGGACCTGGCGACGTTCGGCCGGCAGGTCGCCCGGCTGCTGGAGGACCCGGCGCTCAGCGAACGGCTGGGCCGGACGGCGCACGACCACGTCACGCGGCGCTACCTGGCGGTCCGCGAGTTCCACGACCACCTGCGGCTGTACACCGGTCTGTGCGCCGAGCCCGCGACGCAGGCACCGTGACCGCCCGCACCCCCCTCGTCCCCCGTCGGGAGCCGGACGTCATCGTCGTCGGGGCGGGCACCTTCGGCTCGGTGCTGGCCTGGCGGCTCGGCCGGCGGCGGCCGGGCGTCCGCACGCTGGTGCTGGAGTCGGGCACGCTGGGGCGCACCGGGCACGTGCAGGACGCGCCGGTCGCCGAGGAGAGCGTGCCGCCGCCCCGACTGCTGGAGCCGGGGGCCCACGAACCGACCGGCGGCGGCCGGTGGCGGGTGCCGTGGCGTTCCGCGCTGCCGTACCAGGGCCTGGCCTACGGCGTCGGCGGGCGGTCGCTGTACTGGGGCGCCTACTGCGTACCGCCGTTGCTCGACCAGGACGGTATCCGGGAGCACTGGCCGGCCGGGGTGGCCAAGGAACTGCACGGCCACTACCTGCCCGAGGCGGCCGAACTGCTCGGGCTGTGCCGCGAGGTGCCGCACTTCGACGGCCCGCTCAACCGCCGACTGCGCGGGCGGCTGCTGGACGCGCTGGCGGCCGGCCGGCTGGAGGGGGTGTGGTCCACCGGCGAACTGCCCGACCACCCGGCCCTGGCCTACCGGGCCGGCGAGCGCGCGGCACGGCTGAACATGCCGATGGCGATCGACATGCGGCCCGACCCGCTGACCGGTTCGCCCGCCCCGCTGCGCTTCAGCGCGGCCGGCCTGCTGTCCGAACGGCTCGCGGACGGCTCGGGGGACCTGGAACTGCTCACCGACTGCCAGGTGACCGGGGTGCGCACCCGGGGGCGGAGGGTGTGCGAGATCGAGACGGCGCGCGGCACGCTGACGGTGCCCGAGCACGCCGCGGTGGTGCTGGCGGTCGGCACGATCGAGAACACCCGGCTGGTGCTCGACGCGGCCGGCGGGTCGCACGCGCCGGCGCCGCCGCACCACCTGAGCACGCACCTGCGCTCCAACCTCACGGTGCGCGTGCCGTTCCCGCTCGAGGGGCCGCACGGGTGGGGCGCCGCGGCGCTGCACCTGCGCGGTTCCTGCCGGCACCCGGACGGCCCGGACACCCGTTTCCACCACCAGGTCACCGCGTACGGCGTCGGGGAGCTGACGCCGCAGGCGGCCCGCCGGCTCTACCAGGACACCCCCCGGCACGACGTGGAGGCCCTGGACCCAACGCTGCGCGAGCCGCCGGTCCACCTGGTGGTGACGCTGGCCAGCGTCGGCGAGATGGCGCCGCGCGGCGCGGGCGGGGTCGAGCTGCTCGACGACCGCGACGAGTTCGGCACCCGGCGGGCCGGCGTCCGACTGGCGCCGGGCGGGCGGGACCTGCGGACCTGGGAGGCGATGGACCGCTCGGCCGACGCCGCGCTGCGCGCCCTGCTCGGCGACCAGCCGTACCAGGTGCTGCGCTCGGGCCGTTTCGTGCCCGGCGGGACCGATCCCGGCGCGCCGCCGCTGACCGCCGGCGAGCGGCGTGAACCGCTCGGCTGCGGCCACCACGAGATGGGCACGCTGGCGATGGGCGACGACCCGGCCGACTCGCACACCGACGCCGACGGCCGCAGCCACACGACGCGCAACCTCTACGTCGCCGGGCCGGCGGTCTTCCCGGCGCTGGACTCGGCCGGCCCGGTGCTGCCGGGGGTGGCGCTGACCCTGCGGCTCGCCGACCACCTGCGGCGTACCGTGTGCGACGTGCCGGCGCCGCGTACCGTGTCCGGGGACGGCGAGGACCACTCCAGGGAACCGGGGCCGCCTGGTGCCAGATGACCGGGACGGGGTGACCGCACGCCTGCGCTGGGCACGTGCCTCGGTGTCCGCGATCTTCTTCGTGCACGGCGCGGTGTTCGCCTCCTGGGCGGCCCGGGTGCCGTTCGTGAAGGACGAGTTGCGGCTGTCCGCCGGAGTGCTGGGCCTCGTCCTGGCCGGGCCGGGGCTCGGCGCGCTGGCCGGCAGCCAGCTCGGCGGGGTGCTGGTGCACCGACTGGGCAGCCGCGGGGTCAGCGCGCTGGCGCCGGTGGTGCTGAGCGTGCCGCTGGGCCTGATCCCGACCGCGCACTCGGCCTGGTCGCTGACCGGGCTGCTGATGCTGCTCGGGGCGTCCGACGGCTGCACGTCGGTGGCGATGAACGCCCAGGCCGTGGCGGTGCAGGAGCGCTACGGGCGCACGGTGCTCAACTCGATGCACGCCATCCGCAGCGTGGGCGCGGTCGCCGGCGGCCTGGCCGGGGTGGCCACCGCGGGGTTGTCGCTGGCCACGCAGTTCGTGGTGATGGCCGTGGTGCTGGGCCTGGTCTCGGCGGTGTCGGCCTGCGGTCTGCAACCGGACGCCGAACGCGAACGGGGTGCGCGGCGGCCAGCCCGGGACGGCTCCGGTGGCTCCGGCCCGGCCGGCGGCCCGCGGGGGCCCGGGACGCGGGTGAACGGCCGGCTGGTGGTGCTGACGCTGGCGGCGATGACGTTCCTGTCCGCCCTGGTCTCGGACGCGCCGGCCTCCTGGAGCGGCGTCTACCTGCGGCACCTGGGTGCGGGCGCGGCCACCGCCGCGGCCGGCTACGCGGCCTTCTCGGCCGGCGAGGTGGCCACCCGGCTGTTCAACGACCGGTTGGTGAACCGGCTGGGCTGGGTGCGCACCATCCGGATCGGCACCCTGTGCTGCGCGGCCGTGCTCACCGCGATGCTGCTGGCCGGGCTGCCGGGCTTCACGCTGGTGGCGCTGGTGGTGGCGGGCGCCGGGAACAGCGCGGTCTTCCCGGGCGCGTTCACCGCCGCGGGCTCGCTGCCCGACTCCGCGCTGGCGATGGGCCAGGTCGGCTTCGCCGGCAACCTGGGCTGGCTGCTGGTCTCGCCGATCATCGGCGGCCTGGCGACGCTGGCCGGACTGCCCGTGGCGCTGGGCGTGCTGGCGGTGGCCGCGGTGGCCGTCACGTGCCTGGCGGGGGCGACCCGGACCGGTGCGCCGGCCCGCGCCGAGGTCCGCGAACCGGCCGGCCAGGCCCGCGGGTAGGGTGCGCCTGCCGCGCACCGCGGCCGGGGGCGCGGCGCTCCGGGACACCGGCGGTGCGCCGGGCGCGGCGACGGCGCGGCGTGACGGCACGAAGGACGACGGCGGGGGCGGCGCGGCCGCGCGGACAGCGAGAGAGGCGGCATCATGCGGTGGACCACTCAGGTCGTACTGACCGGCCCGGGGCGCGTGGAGTCCCGGCGCCGGGCCCTGGAACCGCTCCGGGCCGGGCAGGCGCTGCTCCGGGTCACCCAGAGCGGTGTGTGCTCCTCGGAGGTCGACAAGTGGCTGGGACACGGCGCTTCCTACCCGGCGGAGATCGGGCACGAGGTCGCCGGCGTGGTCGAGGAGGTCGCGCCCGGCGGCGATCCCGCGTTGGCGGTGGGCGACCACGTCGTCTCCTGGGTGCCCGGCGGCGGGATGGCCGGGTTCGTGCCCGTCGAGGCCCGGCACGCGATACGGGTGCGGCCCGGCGGCGTGTTCCCGGCGGCGGCCGAACCGGTGGCGTGCTGCGTCAACGCGGTGGAGTTGGCGGCCCCAGCGCTGGGCGCCGACGTGCTGGTCATCGGGACCGGTTTCATGGGCCAGTTGCTGGTACGGCTGTCGCTGCTGAAGGGCGCGCGTTCGGTCACGGTGGCCGGCCGCCGGCCGGAGGCGCTGGCCCGCTCGGTGGCCGGCGGCGCCAGCCGGGTGGTCGACCTGCGCGCCGCGTCGCTGCCGGAGGCGGTGGGGGCCGGTCCCGACGGGTCCGGCGGCGCGGACGTGACCTACGAGGCCACCGGGGCGCAGGACGGGCTCACGCTGGCCGGCCGGGCCACCCGCACCGGGGGCACCGTCGCGATCGTCGGGTACCACCAGGGCGGCCCGCGCACCCTGGACCTGGCGTACTGGAACGAGCGGGCGTTCCGGATCGCCAACGCGCACTTCCGCGACCTGGACACCATCCTCGGCGGCATGCGGACCGCGGTCGCCCTGGCCGAGGCCGGCCGGCTCGACCCGGCCGACCTGCTGACCCACCGCTACCCGCTGGAGGACGTCGCCAGGGCGTTCCGGGACGCGGCCGACAAGCCCGAGGGGTTCGTCAAGGCGGTCGTCGAGCCGCACCCGGCCGCCGCCGGCTGACCCGTGTCCCTCCCCGGCCGCCGCCCGCCGACCGGGTGCCGGACGGACGGCGGCCCGAGTCGGCGTGGCCTGGTGGCCGGGGGCGGTCAGCCGCCCGGACGGGTCAGCAGCAGTTCGGTGTTGTGGTCGGCCGCTCCGCCCAGCTTCGCGGACGGCGTGGCGTACGGGTCGTTGAACGACAACTCCCGGTAGAGCGCCGCCAGCCCGGCGTCGGAGGTGTCGGAGAAGTCGGTGGCGTAGGGGGCGGCGGACTCGATGAGGGTGGTGAAGAGCGACAGCGTCCCGTCGCGCGTTGTCGGCGACCTCGATGATCCGCGCGTGCTGCGGGAAGTCGACGTGCGAGGCGGTGTTGACCTCCCAGAAGGCGCGCTCGGGCACCTGGCGCGGGTGCGGGGTGATCTGGTTGCGCGTGGGTGTGGCCGTTGACCCAGGCGACGACGTTGGGGTAGCGCTGGAGCAGCGCGACCAGCTCGTCGCCGCTGTGCCGTTCCTCCAGCAGGTGGTAGGGGTCGGGCAGCAGGTTGCCCATCGTGGTGCTGGTGTGGTGGCTCAGCATCGACGACGAGCCGGTCGGTGGCGCCGCCGCGGACCAGGTTGCCGTCGGTGTCGTACCAGTGGCCGCTGACGCGCGCAGTCGGGATTCCAGCCAGTCGAGTTGGGCGGTGCCGATCGAGCCGTCGGCCAGCCCGGCGCGGTTGGTGGTGTCCAGGCTGATGCCCAGGACGTCCTCGGAGATCGGGAAGGTGTAGTACAGCTCGCCGCTGTCGGCGGCGTCGGCGGTGAAGCCGTGCCCGTAGGGGCCCGGCCCGGTGCGGGCCGGGTCGAGGTGGGCCTTGGCGAAGCGGCGGGGTCGAACGGCGCGCGCCGCGCGTCGGGCGTGACGTGCCGGACCGGGCCGCCGCCGTCCAGGAGTTCGACGAACAGCGTGAGCGCGGCGCGACGGGTCGTGCTGGATCGCGTCGGCGAGCCGGGCGGCGTCCGCGTCGTCGACGCCCTCCAGCTTCAGCCCGCCGGTGTAGACCGCGGTGAGCAGGCCGAGGTCGGGCAGCGTGCCCTCGACGCTGTCGTCGTGGTTGCCGGCCGTGCTGTACCACGGGGTGCGCAGGCCGGGCGCGGCGAACGGCCGGGCGGCCGCCGTCAGCAGACCGGGGACCTGCGGGAAGCCGACCGCCTTGTAGTCGTCGCGCAGCGGGTCCTCGGGGTTCCAGTAGGCGGTGGAGCCGCTGTTCTGCACGCCCTCGTAGCGTGCCGGGTCACCGGTGCCCGGGGTGATCGGCGCCGCCGCTCATGACGGTCAGGTACCAGTCGAGCTCCGCCAGCTCGTGGTTGTCGGTGTTGTCCCCGGTGGCGACCACCGCGGAGAACGGCGCGCCGGTGACGGGCCCGCCCGGCAGCGCGTTGACCCGCTCCACCAGGGAGGAGGCGCCGCGCACGGTCAGCGTCTCGTGCGGGCGGTGCGCGGAGTCCAGGTAGCGCGCGAGGTACTCGAAGCGGACCGGCGATTCGGTGTCCGTCAGGTGCAGGTCGGTGAACTGCACGAAGGAGGCGAGGGCGGTGCGCCGGTCGTCGCGCCCGGACCGTGCGGCGGCCAGGTCGGTGCGCACCACCTGCGGCCAGCCGGGTCCGGCCACCAGCCGCCGGTAGCCGCCGGTCCCGGTCGGGGTGGCCACCTGCTCCAGCGTGGTGCCGGCCGCCCGCACGGCCCGGGCCGCGCTCTGCGCCACGGCGCGGTCCCGTTCGGCGGCGGAGGCGTACCCGCCGCCGAACGGCGTGACGGCCGCCGCCGCGGCGACCGCCGCCGCGCCGGCGATGAAGTGGCGTCTGCTGTGTCGGCTCATCGCGTGGGCTCCCGGCGGTCGCACTACCAGTGGGTAACGTGTCGTCCACCAGCATCATGGCTCACCACAGCGCCTGACGTGAACATGTCGGGAGAACTCCGGGAGTCTAGCCCCGCCGACGTCGTCGGTCCGCGGCCTCGCCGTCGCTCGCGACGTCGCTCGGACGGCCCGCCACCGGCACGCGCGTCCCGGGCGCCGGACCCGCCGTCGGTCGGGAGGGCCGGACGCGGCGGTGCCCGCCCACCCGGCGGTCCGGGTGGGCGGGCACCGCCGACGGCGCGGCCGGCTCAGTCCTCGGCGAGCAGTCGGGCCCGCAGCTTGCGCAACGTCCGGCTGAGCAACCGGGATATGTGCATCTGCGACAGCCCCAGCTCCGCGCCGATCTGCGCCTGCGTCATCTCCTGGCCGAAGCGCATCGACAGGATGAGGCGCTCGCGCTCGCTGAGCGAGGCGAGCAGCGGCTTGAGGGCGTTGAAGTTCTCCACGCCCTCCAGCGCCTCGTCCTCGTAGCCGAGACGGGCGGCCCAGGTTTCGCTGTTGTCCTCGCTGGTGATCTCCGTGTCAAGCGAGGAGGCCGAGTAGCCGTTGGCGGCCACCATGGCCTCCAGGACGTCCTCCTGCTCGATGGAGAGCGCCTCGGCCAGTTCGGCGACGGTCGGGGTGCGGCCCAGTTCCGCCTCCAGCCGGTCGGTGGTCTTGGCCAGCGACAGCCGCAGTTCCTGCAGCCGGCGCGGAACCCGGACGGACCAGGAGGTGTCGCGGAAGAACCGCTTGATCTCACCGACGATGGTCGGCATCGCGAACGTGACGAATTCGACCCCGTAGTCCGCGTCGAAGCGGTCGATCGCCTTGATCAGCCCGATGGTGCCGACCTGGAGTATGTCCTCCATCTGCTCCGAGCGATTTCCGAAGCGCCGGGCGGCGAAACGCACGAGGGACATGTTCAACTCGATGAGCGAATTGCGCACATACGCGTACTCCGGTGTGCCTTCCTCCAACACACCGAGGCGGCCGAACATCACCTTCGAGACGGCGCGGATGTCGCCGACGCTCATCCGCTCCGGGGACTCGGCCCCCGAGGTGACGGCGGAGTCCGCCACGTCACCGGTCGCCGGGCACGTCGAGGTGTCCGCGGAACCCATCTGCGTCGTCTGGAGTGTCATCGCACATCCCTCCCTGAGCCCCGCGACGTTCGCCGCCGGCAGAAGGCGTCTACCCGCTCCGCGCGGTCCAAACTTCCCGGCACGAATCCGTTACGTTCCCGCCGCCACAACGCACCACCCACCCCGCTACCGTAGGTCGCTGATCCAGCCCGTCACGTGTCTTTCGACCCGGCACGGGAGTGGCTGTGGCGAGATTTTGACATTGCTTACCTCACCGCACCAACCGGTTTTAGGGATTTATGGCACCACTTGTCCCGTTCCTGGCCGTGGATCGCCCGCAGAATTGCTTGTTACGTTGTGGGGCCGCGGCACCGGAACCGCAACCTGCTGTTCATCTCACGATCCGATCGAGGAGCCTCACCGGGCTCGACGTACCCAGGAAGTGGCCGTGACAGAGACCCCCAGTGTTCCGCAAGGCCGCGCTGCGTCGCGTCGTCGCGACTCTGCGCGGGGTACCCGGTCGGCACCTACCGAGGGGCGCGCGGCCGCACGTCGCAACCGCAAGCGCGGCAAGCACAAGGGCCTGAAGATCACCGCGATGGTCGTCGGCTTCCTCCTCGTGGTCGGCGGCGGCGGCCTGGCGTACGCCTACTTCAAGCTGACCGGCAACATCAAGTCCGACTCGCTCTACGCGGGCAGCAGCGGCAACGCGGGCAAGGAGAAGCCGGACGCGTTCGGCCGCACGCCGATCAACATCCTGATGATCGGCTCCGACGCCCGGAACACCGCCGCGGACTGCAAGCTCGGCGGCAGTTGCCACGACAGCCCCGGCCAGCGCGCGGACGTGGAGATGGTGGTGCACATATCCGCCGACCGCTCCAACGCCACCGTCATGAGCATCCCGCGCGACCTGGAGACCAGCCTGCCGGCGTGTACGGACACCGACAACCACACCAGCGTCGGCCCCCGCGACGACATGATCAACTCGGCGCTCAACTGGGGCCCCGGATGCAGCGTCGCAGCGGTGCACCAACTGACCGGCATACCCATCGACCACTTCATGATGGTCGACTTCGGCGGCGTGGTGAACATGTCCGACGCGGTCGGCGGCGTCCAGGTCTGCGTGGACAACAACGTCTACGACCCCGACTCGCACCTGAAGCTGAGCAAGGGCACCCACACCCTCAAGGGCGTCGCGGCGCTGGAGTTCCTGCGCACCCGCCACGGCTTCGGTGACGGCAGCGACCTGTCGCGCACCTACTCCCAGCACATCTTCATATCCAGGCTGATCAACAAGCTCAAGAGTTCCGGCACGCTGACCAGCCCCACCGCGCTGTGGAGCCTGGCCAACGCGGCCACCAAGGCGCTCACCGTGGACACCGGCCTGAACAGCATCTCCAAGCTGGTCAACCTGGCGCAGGACATCAACAAGGTGCCCACCGACCGGATCACCTTCACCACGATGCAGAACGCCACCGACCCCAATCCGGGCATGAGCAGCCGGGTGGTGCCGGGTCCGGGCGCGGAGACGCTCTTCCACACCATCGCCGACGACCAGTCGCTGACCACCGCCGGTGGGAAGAAGTCGTCGGCCTCCACCGCCACCGGCAAGCCGGCCGTCCCGCCGAGCCGGATCGCGGTCGAGGTGGAGAACGGCACCAGCATCGACGGCCGGGCCGGGAAGGTCGCCCAGGCACTGATCGGCCAGGGCTTCAGCCAGCAGACCTCCACCGGCAACGGCGCCGCGTCCTCGGCCACGACCCTGACCTACCCGGCGTCCGAGAAGGCACAGGCCACGTCGGTCGCCTCCGCGCTGGGCCTGCCGTCCTCCGCCCTGAAGCAGGGCACCGGCTCGCAACTGGTGCTGCTGATCGGCTCCGACTGGCCCAGCGGCACCGTGTTCCCCGGTGGCAAGGCCGCCTCCCCCCCGGCCGACACCAAGGCCGCGCTCGGCGGGGCCCACGCCCGGACCGCCAACGACGACAAGAGCTGTGCGCACGTCAGCACCCAGTACACCCTGCCGGGCATGACCCCGGTCCAGGCGTACTCGCGCTACCCCAACGTGAAGGACTCCGCGCCGTAACGGCGAACCGCGCCGGAACGCCGGGGCGCCGGGCTGCTCGCGGCCCCGGCGCCCCGGCGTTGCCGCCCGACGGCCGGACGCGGCGGCCAGGACCGAGCGACCGCGTTCCGGTGGACGGGCGGCCGGACGCGCGGGGCGGTGGCCGGCGCTCGGCCGGGTCGCGGTCGGCGCGGTGGCGGCTGCGCAGGCGGCCGACGACCGGGGCACGGGCGGTGGCCGACCGCCCGTGACGCACGGCCTGGCCGGCTGCGGCGCGGGACCGGGCGGGCCGGATCGGCCGACGGCCCGGGACGGACCGCGACGGCGGGACCGGCCCCGACGTCCGCAGCCGATCGGTCAGCGTTCGCTCTCGACGCGCTCCACGTAGGCCCGTGCCCGCGACAGGTCACCGCCGACCACCTCGCGGGCGACCTTGACGGCGGCGAGCCGGCGGCCCCGGCGCAGCAGGTACCGCACCCGTTCCCGCGGCTCGGTCGGCTCAGGCCCCTCCCGGCGGCGGGCCGCGGCCGCCCGCGCGGCGGCGATCAGCGCCGCGGCGGCCACGAAGAACACCGCGATGACGATCCGCGCTTCCCATATGCCCATGCCGCCATCATCTCCGCGCGACACCGGACACCGACAGCCGGGGGGTGGGTCGGCGCCGGGGGCGGCCCTGACGGCGCCGGCCGGCCGGCGGTCCGGCCGGCCGGGTCACCGAGGCGCTCGTCGGCCCCGGCGTCCGGCCGGTCAGCCCAAGAGTCAGACACACCGGCAACGTCACCACGTCACATCCTCACTGTCAGCCCAGCATCCGGTCGCGGTGCCCGATCCACTCCAGGGAGTGCCGGACGCCCTCGACGACCGTGTACTGCGGGCGCCAGTCCAGCAGCCGGGCGGCCCGCTCGCCGCTGGCGTACCCGCCGGGCACGTCGCCGGGGCGGCGGGGCATGTCGCGGGAGGCGACGGGGGTGTCCACGACGGAGTTGAAGGCCGCCAGCAGTTCGCGCACGGTGGTGCCGTTGCCGCTGCCCAGGTTGATCACCGCCGAGGCGGCGCCCGGGGGCAGCACCGCGTCGAACGCGCCGATCGCGCGCACGTGGGCGGCGGCCAGGTCCCACACGTGGACGTAGTCCCGGAGGCCGGAGCCGTCGCGGGTGGGGTAGTCGGTGCCGGTGACGTCGAACGGCACGCCCTTCTCCCAGGCGCCGATCATCATGCCCAGCGCGTGCGTCGGCCGGCGCAGTTGCAGGCCCGTGCGCATCTTGGGGTCGGCGCCGATGGGGTTGAAGTACCGCAGCGAGAGCACCCGGATCGGCAGGGTGGCCGCGATGTCGGCGAACATCCCCTCGCAGACCGCCTTGGTCCGCGCGTACGGACTGACCGGTTCCAACGGCGACTCCTCGGTGACCCTGAAGTCGTCGGGAGTGCCGTAGACGGCGGCCGATGAGCTGAAGATCAGGCGGTCGCAGCCGTTGCGCAGCAGGTGCGCGATGAACTCCAGGGACGCGGCGACGTTCGCCCGGTAGTAACCCACCGGGTCGGCGACCGAGTCGGGCACCACGATGAGGGCAGCGCAGTGCACCACGGCCGCGATGTCCGGGTGGTCGGCGAAGACGCGGTCCACCAGCGCGCCGTCGGCGATGTCGCCCTCGTAGAAGTCCCGCCCCTCGGTGAACTCCCGGCGACCGGTGACCAGGCTGTCCAGGATCACCGGGTGGATCCCGGCGTCCAGGCACGCGGACCCGACCGTGCTGCCGATGAACCCGGCGCCGCCGGCGATGAGGATCTTCATGGCGGGACCCTATCAACGGTTTTGCCCGGACACGCGGGCCCGTCGCGCACCGTCACCGCCTCCGGCGCGGCCGAAGCGGCCGGCGGACGTGCCGGGCCACGTTTTCCACCCCGAGGGGCGAATGTCACCGTTACGCCGGTTATCCGTCACAGGTGATCGACAGGCCCGTTCCGGTGACGCGCCGTGTCGTTCCCAGGGCAGAGGGTGGTTCCCGATCACCACCGCCTACGTAGGGGAGCGTGAGAATGGCCGACCGGACTCTGTGGTCCTACGCGGACATCGCAGCCCACATCGGCGTGCGGACCGACACCGTGCGCTCGTACCGCAAGCACGGCCTGCTTCCGCCGCCGGACACGGTGGAGCGCGGCAGGCCGTACTGGTACGCCGACACCATCCGCACCTGGACCGCCGGCCGACCCGGCAATCGGGGCCGGCGCCGCTGAACGGCTCCCGCCGGCCCGCCGGCCCGCCGGTCCGGCCGGTCCGGCGGGGAGCGCGGCGACTGGGGACCCGGGGAGGCGGGCGGAGCGCCCGGTCCGCCTCCCCGGGCCTCCGGTGCGACGGGCGCCGGACGGATGGGGTCCACCGCCGGTGCCGCCGGCCCGCCGCCTGCTGTGGCACCGGGCGCCGCCGTGGCGCCGGACGCCCCCGGTCCGCCCGGCGCCCCGAGAGGCGCGGACGGCGCGGGCGATGCGGACCGCTCGGGGGCGGCCGACCGGGTCGCCGGCGCGCCGGCCGCCCCGAGCCGCGCGGAGGCCGTGCTGCGCGGAGGCCACGACGGCGGGCGAGCCCCGGCCCGTTGCCGCCCGGCCGGAGCGTCACCGGCCCGGCGGCGCAGGAGCCACTGGGCGAGGCCGCCGATCCCGGCGACGGTGAGCGAGACGCCGATCCCGAACGCGATGGCGGCGAGCGGATCGCCGGTGCTCCGGCCGCCGAGGTAGCCGATCCCCACCGAGTAGGTCGCCCAGACCGCCTCGGCGATGCCGGCGCCGGCCACGTAACGGCGCACCGGGTAGCCGACCACGCCGGCCGACAGGCCGCCGATCACCCGCCCGCTGGGCAGGAAGCGGCAGGCCACCACGAACGGGATGCCGTACCGCCCGATCCGCTCGGCCGTCCACTCCAGCAGCCTGCGCCGCCGCGGCCTGCGGCAGAACCGGCTGAGCACCGGCCCGCTGAGCGCCCGCCCACCGCGGTGGATCAGCAGGTCCCCGATCAGCGCCGAACCGGCGACCACCAGCAGCACCAGCCCAAGATCCAGCCTGCCGTGCGCGGCCAGCACCCCGGCGGTGACCAGCAGTGCGGAGTTGGGTACCAGCGGCGGCAGCGTCGTCAGGGCGAGGAGCGCGTACGCCCACGCCATGTCGCCCGCCAGATGCCGCGCCAACACGGAGGTGAGGTCCAGTGCGTGCAATACACCCACAATGCGGTCAACGTCACCCGGGCCCTCCCGCATTCCGCGCCCTCGGCAGCAAGCGGCGACCCGGGCCGGCGACACTCGCGCGAACCCGCTGGGCACATACCCCACAGGGGTATACTGGGCCGGTGCCGATCACGGCACGGTACCCCTCCCCAAGGAGTGACATGTCCGTCAACGACACCCGGCACGCCGGCGCGACGACCGCCGTCTACACCGTCACCGGCATGACCTGCGGGCACTGCGAGAAGTCGGTCACCGAGGAGGTCTCCGACCTGTCCGGCGTCACCTCGGTGAGTGCCGACGCCGGGACCGGCCGGGTCACCGTGACCTCGACCGCCCCGCTCGACGACGCCGCCGTCCGGGCCGCCGTCGACGAGGCCGGCTACGAACTCACCGGGCGCGCCTGACGCCCCCGGCGGCACCCGACGGCCGCACCGCCCCAGCGGCCGGGCAGTCGATCGGGGAGCGCGCCGGCCCGCCCGCTTCGGCCCGCCGGCCGTCCTGCCTCAGCGGCCCAGCAACTCGCCGCCGTTGCACTGGAGGATCTCCCCCGTGATGAACCCGGCGTCGGCCGAGGCCAGGAACTCCACCGCCGCCGCCACGTCGGCCGGCCGGCCCACCCGGCCCACCAGCGTGCGGCCGGCCCGCCGGGTCAGCTCCGCCTCGTTCAGCCGCGCACCGAAGAACTCGGTGCCGGCGACCGTGCCGGGCGCCACGATGTTGCAGGTCACCCCCTGCGGGCCGAGTTGCGCGGCCAGCGAGTGGTTCCAGGCGTGCAGCGCCGCCTTCGACGCGCCGTAGGAACCGCCGCCGCGCTGCGCCGCCAGCGACGTCACCGTGACCACCCGGCCGCGGTCCGGGGTGAGGCGGTCGCGCACCGACTCGGTGAGCAGCACGGCGGTCAGCACGTTGCGTTCGAAGTCGCCGCGCCAGCGGGCCAGCACCCCGCGCGGTCCGCTCCCGGCGGCGACCGCCTCGCGGCTTCCGGCGTTGTTGACCAGCACGTCGATCCGCCGCGGCAGGCTGCCCAACACGGCCTCCACGTGGTCCGGGTCCGCGAGGTCGCAGACGACCGGGGTGACCGTCCGGCCGTGCGCCGCGGTCAGCTCCTCTGCGGTGGCCCGCAGCACCTTCGGACGGCGTCCGACGATCACCACGTCGTCGTCGGCCCGCGCGAACCGCTCCGCGACGGCCCGTCCGATGCCGGTGCCACCCCCGGTGATCACGACGGACCGCGGCGTCCGGTCCGCCGTGCCGTCCGTCCCGTTCTGCGCCATGTGTTCCGCCCGCCCCAACGCCCGGTCCCGACTGGGCGTTCAACGCTACGCGATGGGGCGAACGGCCTCGGCGCAGGGGGCGGTCGCGGCGAACGCAGGCGTCGACCCTCGTACATCTGGCGTAGCTGGTGGGGATTTGGCCGCATGACACGACCCCAAAAAGGAGACCTAGATCACACTCATGGCAACGTAACCATCAGGGGGACTCGTTGGTCTAACCAGTGATCACCGGATTCCCGGCGGAACCGGTGACGACAACGGACAGGCCGTCTTTGGGGGACGGCAGGTTCGTGCGGCCGGGGCGAAGTGTGCGGAGAGCTTTGAGCGGCCCTCCCGGACGGCTCGTCCCGGCATGACGCGAACGGCGGGCCACCGCCGCGTCGCGCCGAGAACGCCCGGTACGGACCCGTGGGGGGATCCGCTTCCGGGACCAGAGCGCCCCGTGCCGGACCCGTGGGGGGATCCGGCACGGGGCGCTCGCACGACCACTCACGGCGCCCGGCCGGGCATGGTCGGTGACCGTGCGTCCGGTTGACGGACGTGGTCGGTCGACGATGTGGCCGATTCGTGCGTGACGCGCCAGGTCCGACCCGTCGTTCCCGACGCCGCCCCGCCCCGTGGGCCGACGCGCGCCGCCCGATCCGGGCGGCGATCCGCGGCCGGGAACACGGTGGAGCCGTCCGAACGAACCGGCCGGCACCTCACCGCGCGTGGCGAACGGCAGCCGGCGGGGACCGCCCTGCGACCGACCGTCCGCCCCTCGGCTCCCGGCGCCCCGTGGACGTCGGGGGCATCGGGGACGTCGGGACGTCCGTCACGCGGTCGCGGGCGGGCCGACGCGGCGCGGGCCGCAGCACCGGGGGCCGGCCGTAACGGAACGCCCGGAAACGCCTGTGCGGGCCGTGCCGTCCGCACGACCCGCACTCGCTCGCGCGCCCACGGCGGGCACGACCGGCGCCCACCATGGGGTCAGCGCGCCTCGACCGGCTGGTAGTCGCGCTGCGCGACACCGGTGTAGATCTGCCGCGGACGGCCGATGCGGGAGCCCGGCTCCTTGATCATCTCCTGCCACTGGGCGATCCACCCCGGCAGTCGGCCGAGCGCGAACAGCACCGTGAACATCTCGGTCGGGAAGCCCATCGCCCGGTAGATCAGACCGGTGTAGAAGTCCACGTTCGGGTAGAGCTTGCGCTCGACGAAGTAGTCGTCGCTCAGCGCGTGCTCCTCCAGCTTGAGCGCGATGTCCAGCAGCTCGTCGGACTTGCCGAGCGCGGACAGCACGTCGTGTGCGGCAGCTTTGATGATCTTCGCGCGCGGGTCGAAGTTCTTGTAGACCCGGTGGCCGAAGCCCATCAGCTTGACGCCGTCCTGCTTGTTCTTCACCTTGCCGATGAAGGAGTCGACGTCACCGCCGTCCGCCTTGATGCCCTCCAGCATCTCCAGCACGGCCTGGTTGGCGCCGCCGTGCAGCGGGCCCCACAGCGCGTTGATGCCGGCCGAGATCGAGGCGAACATGTTGGCCTGCGAGGAACCCACCAGCCGGACCGTGGAGGTCGAGCAGTTCTGCTCGTGGTCGGCGTGCAGTATCAGCAGCTTGTCGAGCGCGCTGACCACGACCGGGTCCAACTCGTAGTCCTGGGCGGGCACCGAGAAGGTCATCCGCAGGAAGTTCTCGACGTACCCGAGGTCGTTGCGCGGGTAGACGAACGGGTGACCCACCGACTTCTTGTACGCGTACGCCGCGATCGTCGGCAGCTTGGCCAGCAGGCGGATGGTCGAGAGGTTGCGCTGCTTCTCGTCGAACGGGTTGTGGCTGTCCTGGTAGAACGTGGACAGCGCGCTCACCACGGACGAGAGCATCGCCATCGGGTGGGCGTCCCGCGGGAAGCCGTCGTAGAACCGTTTGACGTCCTCGTGCAGCAGCGTGTGACGTGTGATGTCGCTCTTGAACCCGCTCAGCTCGTCCACCGTCGGCAGCTCGCCGTTGATCAGCAGATAGGCCGTCTCCAGGAACGTGCCCCGCTCGGCGATCTGCTCGATGGGGTAGCCGCGGTAGCGGAGAATCCCACGTTCGCCGTCGAGGTACGTGACCGCCGACCTGTACGCCGCGGTGTTCCCGTAACCGCTGTCCAGGGTGACCAGCCCGGTCTGGGCCCGCAGCTTCCCGATGTCGAAGCCCTTGTCGCCGACCGTGCTGTCGACCACCGGGTAGCTGTACTCGCCGTCCCCGAACCGCAGTACTACAGAGTTGTCGCTCACGTCATCCCTCACCGACGTCGTGCCTCTTCATTGAGGTGCCCTGACTGCTACTACCATCCCCCATTTGCCACACATACGTGCACCCGAGGTCATCCGTACGGCCCACAGATGGCACGCAGTGCCTATATTCCCCCTCCGGAGGTGGGTTCCACACCTCGAACCGCGCCACACAACCGGTGATCAAGGGCGGTGAACCGTCTTCCGGCCGACACCGTACGTACCGCCTGGGCCAGCGCACGGCGCGACCCGACCAGCACGACCAGCCGCTTTGCCCTGGTCACCGCTGTGTACAACAGGTTGCGCTGCAACATCATCCAGGCCCCGGTGGTGACGGGTATCACTACCGCCGGGTACTCGCTGCCCTGCGACCGGTGGATGGTCACCGCGTAGGCGTGGGCCAGCTCGTCCAGCTCGTCGAAGTCGTACGGCACCTCCTCGTCCTCGTCGGTGCGCACGGTCAGCCGCTGCTCCTCGCCGTTCAGCGCGGTCACCACGCCCACCGTCCCGTTGAAGACCCCGTTGGCGCCCTTCTCGTAGTTGTTGCGGATCTGGGTGACCTTGTCGCCGACCCGGAAGATCCGGCCGCCGAAGCGCCGCTCCGGCAGGTCCGGGTGGGCCGGGGTGACGGCCTGCTGGAGCAGCCCGTTCAACACGCCCGCGCCCGCCGGCCCCCGGTGCATCGGGGTGAGGACCTGGATGTCCCGGCGGGGGTCGAGCCCGAACCTGGCCGGAATGCGTCGCGACACCACGTCCACCGTCAGCCGCCCGGCCTCCTCGGAGTCCTCCTCAGCGAACAGGAAGAAATCGGCCAGTCCCTGGGTGAGCGGCGGCCGCCCGGCGTTGATCCGGTGCGCGTTGGCCACCACACCGGACTGCTGTGCCTGCCGGAAGATCCTGGTCAACCGCACCGCCGGTACCGGTCCGTCCTCCGCGAGCAGGTCGCGCAGCACCTCGCCGGCGCCCACGCTCGGCAACTGGTCCACGTCCCCCACGAAGAGCAGGTGGGAACCGAGCGACACCGCCTTGACCAGCTTGTTCGCCAGGATCAGGTCCAGCATGGACGCCTCGTCGACCACCACGAGATCGGCGTCCAGGGGCCGGTCCCGGTCGTACGCCGCGTCCCCGCCGGGCCTCAGCTCCAGCAGCCGGTGCACGGTGGACGCCTCGGCACCGGTCAGCTCCGCCAGCCGTTTCGCCGCCCGTCCGGTCGGGGCCGCGAGCACCACCTTCGCGCCCTTCGCCCGGGCCAGCGTCACCACCGACTTCACCGTGAAGGACTTCCCGCAGCCGGGCCCGCCGGTCAGCACCGCGACCTTCTCGGTGAGCGCGAGTCGAACCGCCTGCTCCTGCTCCGGCGCCAGGTCGGCCCCGGTACGGGCGGCCAGCCAGGCGAGCGCCCTGTCCCAGGCGACGTCCCGGAAAGCGGGCATCCTGTCCTCCGGACACCGCAGCAACCGCAGCACCTGTCCGGCGAGCGAGACCTCGGCCCGGTGGAAGGGCACCAGGTAGACCGCCGCCACCGGGTCCCCGCCGTCCGCGGCCGGCACCTGCTGGCGCACCACGCCCTCCTCCGCGACCAGCTCGCCCAGGCAGTCGATCACCAGCCCGGTGTCCACCTGGAGGAGCTTCACCGCATCGGCGATCAGCCGTTCCTCTGGCAGGAAGCAGTCGCCGCCGTCGGTGGCCTGGGAGAGCGCGTACTGCAGGCCGGCCTTCACCCGGTCCGGGCTGTCGTGCGGTATCCCGACCGCCTGCGCGATCCGGTCCGCGGTCAGGAAGCCGATGCCCCACACGTCGGCCGCGAGCCGGTAGGGCTGGTTGCGCACCACCGAGATCGAGGAGTCGCCGTAGCGCTTGTAGATGCGCACCGCGATCGACGTGGAGACCCCGACCCCCTGGAGGAAGACCATCACCTCCTTGATCGCCTTCTGCTCCTCCCAGGCGTCGGCGATCTTCCTGGTCCGTTTCGGGCCAAGACCCGGCACCTCGACCAGCCTCTCGGGCGACTGCTCGATGACGTCCAGGGTGTCCGTACCGAAGTGCTCCGTGATCCGGTCCGCGATCCTGGGCCCCACCCCCTTGATGAGACCGGAGCCGAGGTAGCGCCGGATGCCCTGGACCGTGGCCGGCAGGACCGTCGTGTAGTTCTCCACCGTGAACTGCTTGCCGTACTGCGGGTGCGAGCCCCACCGTCCCTCCAGGCGCAGGGACTCCCCCGGCTGCGCCCCCAACAGCGCGCCGACCACGGTCAGAAGGTCACCCGCTCCGCGCCCGGTGTCCACCCGGGCCACCGTGTACCCGTTCTCCTCGTTGGCGTAGGTGATCCGCTCCAGGACGCCTTCCAACACGCTGAGTCCCGGGCGTTCCGCCGGGGACCGCCCCGATCCGTTCGCCGCCACGGCTGCCCCCTCTCCACGACCCGCCACACCGACCGCACCGGTCGACGAACCCCGCCGTGCCGGTCACGGCTCCGAGGTGATCCGACGTTACCTCCGTCCGCGGACAACGCGGCGGGCCTGTGGATAACTCGGCGGCGGGTCGGACCGGCTGCCGCGGGTCGCCCGCCCCAGCCCGGCTGGGGGCGGTCGGCACCCGGCCAGGGGGGCGGCGAAACGCCCCCGCTCGGGTGCCGGGCCGACCCGGCATCGCCGCGCGGAGCCCGGTGCCGTGCACGGGAGTCGACGCCGCCGCACGGGGCCCCGCTCCGCGCGCGGGGGCCGGTTGCCGCCGCACCGGGGAGCGGTGGCCGCCGCCGACCGCCTACGTGCCTCACCGCCGGGGCGGCGGCGCAGCGGGTCCACCTCCGCCAACGCACCACGCCGGGCCCGCTGTTCCGCGGCGGGACGAAAGACCGGCCGGGCCGGGGAACGGCCGGGCCGGGGAACGGAGAAGGGGCCGGCGCTCGGCCGGCCCCTTCTCGCCCCCCATCGGCTCCCCGAAGCCCCCCTCGGGAACCTGATGTCCAGTAGGACACGGCAGGCGCCCGGATGGTTGCGCTCCGCCCGAAGATCATCCGCCCGCGCCGGGGGCGGCCGAGCCGCGCCGTCACAGCACGTGGGCCACGAAGCGTTCCGCGATCTCGTCCAGCACCGCCACGCCGTCGCGTCGCCACAGCGCCGGGTTGAAGACCTCGACCTCGATCGGCCCCCGGTAGCCGGCCGCGTCGACCTGCTCGCGCAGCCCGCGCAGGTCCACGCAGCCGTCCCCGATCTGCCCGCGGCCCAGCAGTGCGCCCTGCGGCAGCGGCGTGATCCAGTCGGCCAGTTGGAACGCGGCGATCCGGCCGCCGTCGCCCGCGCGGGAGATCTGGGCGGGCAGCCGGTCGTCCCACCACACGTGGTAGCTGTCCACGACCACGCCCACCTGGTCCGCCGGGAACCGCTCAGCGATCCCGAGCGCCTGGTCGAGGGTCGAGACGACGCACCGGTCGCTGGCGAACATCGGGTGGAGCGGTTCCAGCGCGAGGCGGACGCCGTGCCGGGCGGCGTACGGCACCAGTTCGGCCAAGGCGTCGGCCACCCGTTCGCGGGCTCCGGACAGGTCCCGGTCCCCTTGCGGCAGCCCGCCGGAGACCAGCACGAGGACCGGGGAGCCGAGGGCCGCGGCCTCCTCGACGGCGGCCCGGTTGTCGGCGAGCGCGGCGGCCCGGTCCCCCCGGTCGGTCGCCGTCAGGAAGCCGCCCCGGCACAGCGACGTGACGCTCAGTCCCGCGTCGCGGACCTCGCGGGCGGCTCGCCCGGCGCCCACGTCCCGCACCGGTTCACGCCACAGCCCGACGCCGGTGATGCCCGACCGCGCGCAGTGCCGCACCAGGTCGGGAATGGACAGCTGCCGGACGGTCTGCTGGTTGACGCTGAGACGAGTGAACCCCGGATGAGTTGATTGACGCATGGGCCCGGAAGGCCCCGTGCTGTCGGCGGTCACTGCGAGACTCCGTGGACGGAGAGGAGGCCAGCCATGCGGGAACGCGCGAGCCCGGGGTCGGGGAAGAGGCCGAGTTCGTCGGCGAGGCGGTAGGCGGTGGCCAGGTGCGGGACGGAACGGGCGGACTGCAGGCCGCCGACCATGGTGAAGTGCGCCTGGTGCCCGGCGAGCCAGGCGAGCAGCACCACCCCCGTCTTGTAGAAGCGGGTGGGAGGCCGGAAGAGATGGCGGGCCAGCGGCACGGTCGGGTCGAGGACGGCACGGAAACCCCGGCGGTCCCCGGCGTCGAGGCGGCGCAGCGCCTCGGCGGCGAGCGGCGCGAGGGGGTCGAGGACGCCGAGCAGCGCGTGGCTGAAGCCCAGGGCGTCGCCGTCGACCAGTTCGGGGTAGTGGAAGTCGTCCCCGGTGTAGCACCGCACGCCGTCCGGCAGCCGGCGGCGCAGGGCCACCTCCCGGGAGGCGTCGAGGAGCGAGACCTTGACCCCGTCCACCTTTCCTGGGTGCGACGCGACCACGTCGAGGAAGGAGTCCGTCGCGGCGTCAAGTTGCGCGCTTCCCCAGTATCCCGACAGCGCCGGGTCGAACATCGATCCGAGCCAGTGGAGGATCACCGGGCGGGCGCACTGGCGCAGCAGACCGCCGTAGACCTCGGCGTAGTCCTCCGGCCCGCGGGCCACGGCCGCCAGCGCCCGCGACGCCATCAGCACAGGTTGCGCGCCGGCGTCCTCCACGACCGCCAGTTGCTCCTCGTACGCCGCCGCCACCCGCGCCAACGACGGGGTGGGCGCCGTGAGGTGGTCGGTGCCCGCGCCGCAGGCGATCCGGCCGCCGGCGGAACGCGCCTCGGCGGCGGACCGGTGGATCAGTTCGGCGGCCGCCGGCCAGTCCAGGCCCATGCCGCGCTGGGCGGTGTCCATCGCCTCGGCCACCCCGAGGCCGTGCGACCACAGGTGGCGCCGGAAGGCCAAGGTGGCCTCCCAGTCGAGCGCGGCCGGCCGATCCGCCCCGGTACGCCAGGGGTCGGCCACCACGTGCGCCGCCGCGAACGCCACCCGCGTTCGGGCCGGTCCTGCGGGGGCGCGGGGCGCAGGCGCGGCGCGCGGCCGGTAGGCGTACAGCCCGCCGTCCGCCGAGGGGAGCCGCAACGGCGCCGGCCGCTCGTGTGCACCGCCGGCGGGCCGGTACGCGGGTGCCGTTGGCGGCCCGGAGGACGTGACGCGTGCGGGCGGCCCGGCAGGGGTGGCGTCGGGGGTCGACGCGGCGGACGGGCCGGACGGGGACGGGCCGGGGCGGCCTGCGCCGGCCGGGTCCTGGGCGGGGCCGGAACCGCCCCGCGCCGCGCCGCCCCGGCCGCGTCCCGCGGATCGCCCGGTCACAACGTCAGCTCCGGCACCGCCAGGCGACGGCCCTCCGCCGACGAACGCAGGCCGAGTTCGGCGAGCTGCACACCGCGCGCGCCGGCCAACAGGTCCCAGCGCCAGGGGGAGCCGAGGTGGACGTGCCGGAGGAAGAGTTCCCACTGTGCCCGGAAGCCGTTGCCGAAGTCGGCGTTGTCCGGCACGGCCTGCCACTGGGAGCGGAACGCCTCGGTGGCCGGCAGGTCCGGGTTCCACACCGGCCGGGGCGTCGCGGCCCGGTGCTGGACGCGGCACTCGCGCAGGCCGGCGACGGCCGAACCGTGGGTGCCGTCGACCTGGAACTCCACGAGTTCGTCGCGGGCCACCCGGACCGCCCAGGAGGAGTTGATCTGGGCGACCGCGCCGCCGTCGAGCTGGAAGAGGCCGTAGACGGCGTCGTCGGCGGTGGCCGGATATGGCTCACCGTTCTCATCCCAGCGCCGGGCGATGTGGGTGGCGGTGAGCGTCTGCACCGCGGTGACCCGGCCCACCAGTTCGCGCAGGACGTACTCCCAGTGCGGAAACATATCGGCCGTGATGCCTCCGCCGTCCTCGGCGCGGTAGTTCCAGGAAGGCCGCTGGGCGGGCTGCCAGTCGCCCTCGAAGACCCAGTAGCCGAACTCGCCGCGCACCGACAGGACCCGGCCGAAGAACCCGCCGTCGATCAGCCGTTTGAGCTTGCGCAGGCCCGGCAGGAAGATCTTGTCCTGGACGACGCCGTTCCGGACGCCGGCGGCGCGGGCGAGCCGGGCGATCTCCAGCGCGCCGTCCAGGTCGGTGGCGGTGGGCTTCTCGCAGTAGACGTGCTTGCCGGCCGCGACGGCGTCCCGGAGGGCGGGTAGCCGGGCCGCGGTCACCTGGGCGTCGAAGTAGATATCCACCGCCGGGTCGGCGAGCACCGCGTCGAGGTCGGTGGTCCAGTGCGGCAGGTCGTGCCGGGCGGCGATGTCCCGCAGGGCCGGCTCGCGGCGGCCCACGAGGACCGGTTCCGGCCACAGGACGTCACCGTCGCCGAGGGCGAGTCCGCCGTCCGCACGGATGGCGAGGATCGAGCGGACGAGGTGCTGGCGGTATCCCATCCGCCCGGTGACGCCGTTCATGGCGATGCGCAGGGTCTTGCGAGTCACCCGTTCGGTCTCCGTTCCGGCAGATGGCCGGCACCCCGGAACCGGCGTGCCGGACCGCGGTGGCCACCACGGCAGCAAGCGCTTTCTATGCGGATAGGCTAGTCATTCCGGGAGCCTGAGGACAAGGCCCCGGACCCCGGAACGGCCGGCGCCGGTGGGCCTGGGGGCGGGGAGAACGGGCGCCGTCGGAGGTAGCGATGACGACCACTCTGGCCGACGTGGCGGCCCGCGCGGGGGTGTCACCGGCCACCGTCTCCCGGGTCCTGAACGGCAACTACCCGGTGGCACGGCTCACCCGCGAACGCGTCATGCGGGCCGTCGAGGACCTGGAGTACGAGGTGAACGGGCCGGCCCGGGCGCTGGCCGCCGCCACCTCTGATCTGGTGGGAGTACTGGTCAACGACATAGCCGACCCGTTCTTCGGCATCCTGGCCGGTGCCGCGCAGACCGAGATAGCGCGCGGCGGGAAGCTGGCGGTCGTCTGCAACACCGCCGGCTCCCCCGAGGCGGAGCTCACCTACCTCACCCTGCTGCGCCGCCAGCGCGCGGCCGGCGTCGTCGTCACCGGGAGCACGGTGGAGGACGGCGGACGCGCCGCCGACGTGACCGACCGGCTCACCCGGTTGGCGGCGGACGGCACCCGGGTCGTGCTCTGCGGGCGACCGCCCCTGACCGGTGCCGCGCGTGGGGCGCACGACGGCACCACGACGGGGGCGCACGCCGGCGCGGCGGCGATCACCACCCTCGCGTTCGACAACCGGGGAGGCTCCCGCCGGCTCACCGAGCACCTGCTGTCCCTCGGCCACCGCCGCATCGGCTACGTCGCCGGTCCCCCCGCACGCACCACCACCAGGCACCGGCTGGAGGGCCACCTCGCCGCCCTGTCCGAGGCCGGTCTCGGCGCGGACGCCGAACGGCTGATCCGGCACGGGGAGTACGACCGCGCGTGCGGGCACCGCGCCGCCCTCGAACTCCTCGACCGCGCCCCCCGGCTGACCGCGATCGCCGCCGCCAACGACAGCGTCGCCATCGGTGTCTGCGCGGGCCTTCGGGAACGGGGGCTGCGCGTGCCGGAGGACGTGTCGGTCACCGGCTTCGACGACCTGCCGTTCAGCGCGGACGTCTCACCCGCGCTCACCACGGTCCGGCTGCCGCTGCGGGAGGCCGGCAGCCGCGCCGGCCGACTGGTGATGGGCCGGGAGACGGCGCCCGGCGACGGCGTCGACCAGGTTCGCGCCGCATTGGTGGTCCGCACGTCCACCGGCGTCGCCCGCGACCGCTGACCGCGCCCCCGCGGCTCGCGCCCTCCCGGACGGAACGGGCTGCGGACGGCCGACCGGGCAGGGGCGTCGGAGCGTGGCCACACCGCCCTCCGGTGGGGAACGGAATACGCGCCACCAGGTGACGCCGGAAAGGCCGCACCAGGTGGCGCGGCGGACCCGGCGGCGCAGGCGCCCCACGAGGCCGCGGGAACCACCGGCGGACACGCCCGGTAATCGCCGCATGACCGGTAAGCGCCACGTTAAGAAGAGCCTGGGCCACCGGGAGACGGCGGCGGACGTCACGCGGGACGGCGCTCTCGGCCGAACCGGGGACCGTCGATGGCGGCCGCAGCGCGTCAGGACGGCCGTCCGCCTCCGGAGACCCACGCGAACCGACGCGCTCTCCCTGGCGTGTGCGATGACCTGCTGTGTGCGGTGAACGGTCGAGCCCGGCCGACGGATCGGCGCGTGGCATTGCGGGGGACCGGGGTTGCGCCTAGGGTCCGAGCGATGAAGCTGGCGTTCTCGACCCTCGGTGTTCCAGGGCTGCCGGTGGACCAGGTGGTCCGCCTCGCCGCCGATCACGGCTTCCACGGCGTGGAGTTGCGCGCCCGTGCCGACGAGGAACCGGTGCACACCGGCCTCGGCGCATCCGAACGCGCCGAGGTGAGGGCCCGCTTCGAGGACGCCGCCGTGGAGATCCTCTGCGTCGCCTCCTACCTGCGGGTCGCCGAACCCGGCGCCGACGACCCCCTCCTGGCGGGCCTGCGGGACCACGTGGCGCTGGCCCACGACATCGGCGCACCTTATGTGCGCGTTTTCCCGGGGGCGGGGGACGCTCCGGCCGACGACGCGGACGCGGTCGCCGCGCGCCGACTGGCGGCGGCGGCACCGTACGCGGAGGAGAAGGGCGTCCGGATCCTGCTGGAGACCCACGACTCGCACCGGCGCGCGGTGGATACCGGGCGGGTGCTCGGCCTGGTCGGCCACCGTTGCGTCGGCGCGATCTGGGACGTGATGCACACGTGGCTCGGCGGCGAACAACCCGAGGCCGCCTACCCGGTGCTCTCCCCTCACCTGGGATACGTACAGGTCAAAGACATCCCTTCGGCCGACGACACCTTCCCGGTCCCCCTCGGCCAGGGTGTGCTGCCGCTCGCCGAGTGCGTGGAGACCCTGAGCCGCGACGGCTGGGACGGCTGGCTGTGCTGGGAGTACGAGAAGCGCTGGTACCCGCGGGCCCCCGACCTGGATGGTCTGCTGGACAGCGGCCGGGAGCACCTGCGGCGCCTGCTCAACGAATCCGCCTGACCACCCCTGACGCCGACCTCGCCCCCCACCGCGACTCCCTCCGGCGCCGAGCGCACCGGCGACGACTCGCCGCCCCTCCACCGCACCGGCCCCGCACGCGCCCCAGGCCGGTGACGTGGCCGATCGCCAGCCAGATGACGTTGCCCGCAGCGGACGCGGCGCCCGCGTCGCGCCGTTCCACCGTGGTACGCCCGGCAACTCCGCCCCGGGCACCGCGCCGCCGGCACCGACGACATCGCCGGCACCGGCCACCCCGCCCCGGCTCCGGCTTCGGCACCGGCCAGCCCGGCGCGCCATCCGCCAGCATGCCGGCGACGGCTCCGCAGCCCCGGTCCGGCCAGCCGGCTTCCCAGGCCCGACCACGACGCGCAGTCACCCTTTCGAGTGGCTTTCTCCTCGAAAGTCCCATTCCCCGCCCGGCGGGCCTAATCTGAAAGCCGATCGAGAATCGAGGAGACGTTCGAATGTACGCGACACATGGAACCCCGCACGCACATGCGGCCGCCCGAAGCCCGTTCGGCACGGGAAGGCCCACCGGATCGGGAGCCGGCACACCGCCGGACCGGGACGGGCGGCGGCCCGTCAGCGACGCCACGTCGGCCGGCACGGAGACGGGGTGGCCGCCGTGGCCGCCCCACGGCCGCCGGTTTCGGAACGGCCGGCGGCGGAACGGCTGTCGTCCCGCCGCGCGGTCCGTTCCACCCGACACGCCGACCGCACGGTCCGGTGGCTCGCCCCCGGCCACGCTCCCGCACCGGCGCCGGGCACCAACCCCACGACGCCGGGTGCCACCCGCGTCACGGGCCGCATGGTCGGCGATACCCCGCCCTGACCTCCCGGCCGCCGACCCGCGGGCCCGGCACGGTGACCGGCCGGTCTCCTACGCGACCGTGGGGGCCGACGGCGCCGGTTCGCCGGTGAAGGTGTGCCACAGCGCGGTGTAGTGGCCGCCGGCCGCCAGCAGTTCGCCGTGCGTGCCGTCCTCCACGACCCGGCCGTGGTCCAGCACCACGATGCGGTCGGCGCGGGCAGCCGTGGTCAGACGGTGGGCGACCACGAGCGTGGTGCGGCGTACGGCCAGGCGGTCGGCGGCGGCGTTGACCATCGCCTCGGTGGCCAGGTCGAGTGCGGCGGTCGCCTCGTCGAGCAGCAGGATGTCGGGATCGACGAGTTCGGCCCGGGCCAGCGCGATGAGCTGGCGCTGCCCGGCCGAGAGGTTGCGGCCGCGTTCGCCGACGCGGTGCAGGTAGCCGTCCGACAGCCCGGCGATCATGTCGTGCGCTCCCACCGCGCGAGCGGCGGCCTCCACCTCGGCGTCCGTGGCACTCGGCCGCCCGTAGGCGATGGCCTGCGCCACCGTGCCGGGGAAGAGGTAGGGCTCCTGCGGGACGACACCCAGCCGCCGCCGGTACCCGGTCAGGTCGAGGTCACGCAGGTCCTCGCCGTCCACCCGGACCGCGCCGGAGGTCGGGTCGTAGAACCGGGCGACCAGCTTGACCAGGGTGGACTTGCCGGCTCCGGTCTCGCCGACGAACGCCACCGTCTGGCCGGGCGGGATGCACAGGTCGACTCCTGACAACGCGGGCTGCGCGTCACGGTCGGCGCCGTAGGCGAAGCGGACGTCGTCGAAGACGACCTCGCCGGTCAGCCCGGCCTCCGGGACGGCGCGGGGGCTGGCCGGGGGCGGCGTGGCGGTGGGCACCCGGAGCAGTTCGGCGACCCGGCCCAGCGAGACGATGGCCTGCTGGTAGCCGTCGAAGACCTGGGAGAGCTGTTGGACGGGTGAGAAGAACAGGTCGATGTAGAGGAGGTAGGCGACCAGGGCGCCGGCGGTGAGCGTGCCGGCCTCCACCCGGTCGGCGCCGAGGACGAGCACCAGCGCGGCGGCCACCGTGGACATGAACTGGACGAAGGGGAAGTAGACCGAGATGTACCGCTGACCGCGCACCCGTGCCTGGCGGTAGTCGTCGCTGCGGGCGAGGAAGCGCGCGTAGCCGGACCGTTCACCGCGGAACGCCTGGACGACGCGCAGGCCCGCGACGTGCTCCTGCAGATCGGCGTTGACCACGCTGATCTTGTCGCGGGCCAGTCCGTAGGCGCGCAGGGACTTGCGGCGGAAGACGACAGTGGCGACGAACAGCGGCGGGAGGGTGAGGAAGACGACCAGAGCGAGCTGCACGTCGATGGCGAGGAGGGCGACGAGGATGCCGAAGAAGGTGAGGACGCTGACGAACGCGGTCACCAGACCGGTCTGCAGGAAGGTGCTGAGCGCGTCCACGTCGGTGGTCATACGCGTCATGATCCGGCCGGTCAGTTCGCGTTCGTAGTAGTCGAGCCCGAGGCGCTGGAGGTGGGAGAAGATCTTCAGGCGCAGGGCGTACAGGACGCGTTCGCCGGTGCGGCCGGTCATCCGGTTCTCGCCGACCTGCACGGCCCACTGGACGAGCACCACGACGAGCGCGGCGGCGGACGCCGCCCAGACGGCGCCGAGCGCCAGCCGGTCGACGCCCTGGTCGATGCCGTGCCGGATCAGCACCGGAAGCAGCAGGCTGCCCAGCGCGTCGGCGGCGACGAGTAGCAGGCTGACGAGCAGCGGTGCGCCGAAGCCGCGCAGCAGTCCGCGCAGCCCGAAGCGGGGATCGGCTTCGACCGCGCGGTCCTCGTCCAGATCAGGGGTGTCGTCGGCGGACGGCAACGCGGCGACGCGGGCCAGCAGCTCGGGGGTGGCCGGCATGCCGGCGAGCGCGCCGGCGAGGCCGGGCCCCGCCGGGGCGGCGGACGCGCTGTTCGGGGAGCCGGAGGCAGCCGTGCCGCCGCCCTCGCGGTTCCCTCCGCGCGGCCACAGCCGTGCGGTGACGCCGTCGGCGCCGGGTCCTCCGGTGTCCTCGGCGGCCGGGAGCGCCGCGCCTGCCGGGTCGGGGCGGTAGTCGTCGTCGCGGGCGAGTTCGTCCGGGTCGGTCAGCAGCCGGCGGTAGAGCGGGCAGCGTGCCTCCAGCTCCTCGTGCGTGCCGATGTCGGCCAGGCGGCCCTTGTCCAGGACGGCGATGCGGTCGGCGAGGGCGAGGGTGGAGCGCCGGTGCGCGATGAGCAGGGTGGTGCGTCCACGCATCACCTCGCGCAGCGCGTCGTGGATCTCGGCCTCGACCCGGGCGTCCACCGCGGAGGTGGCGTCGTCGAGGAGCAGCAGTCGCGGGTCGGTCAACACCGCACGGGCCAGCGCGACGCGCTGGCGCTGGCCGCCGGAGAGGGTGAGGCCCTGCTCACCGACGACGGTGTCGTACCCGGCCGGGAGGGCGGAGATGAACCCGTCGGCCTGGGCGGCCCGCGCGGCGGCGCGCAGTCCCTCCTCGCCGGCGTCGGGACGGCCGTAGAGGATGTTGGCGCGGACCGAGTCGGAGAACAGGAAGCTGTCCTCCGGCACCAGGCCGATCACACCGCGCAGCGACTCCAGCGTCAGGTCGCGCACGTCGGTGCCGCCGACCCGCACCACGCCCCCGGTGACGTCGTAGAAGCGCGGGACGAGCAGCGAGACGGTGGACTTGCCGGAGCCGGAGGCGCCGACGACGGCCACCGTCTCGCCGGCCGCGACGCGCAGGCTGAAGTGGTCGAGAACCGGGCGCTCCTCGTCGTAGCCGAAGGTGACGTCGTCGAACTCGACGCCGGCGTCCGCGTCGGCGGGCAGGTCGCGGGCGCCGGGGGTGTCGGTGACCCGGGACTCGGTGTCGATGAGTTCGTAGACCCGCTCGACGCCGGCGCGGGCCTGCTGGCCCACGGTGAGCATGGTGGTGAGCATCCGGACCGGGCCGGTGAGCTGGGCGAGGTAGGTGGAGAAGGCGACGAAGGTACCGAGGGTGATCTGCCCGCGGGCGGCCATCCAGCCGCCGAGCGCGAGCATCGCGACCTGGCCGAGCGCGGGGACGGCTTGGAGGGCGGGGTTGTAGCGGGCGTTGAGGCGTACCGTCCGCAGCCGGGCGGCGAACAGGCGGCGGCTGACCTCGCGCAGCTTGTGGTGTTCCTGCGACTCCTGACCGAAGCCCTTGACCACGCGGACGCCGGTGACCGCGCCGTCGACCACCCCGGCGACCGCCGCGGCCTGTCCCTGGGCGTACCAGGCGGCGGGGAACAGCCGGGCGCGGCTGCGGGCGGCCAGGAACCACAGGGCGGGTGCGACGGCCAGCGCGATCACGGTCAGCAGTGGCGAGAGGACGGCCATCACGACCAGGGACAGCACGAACAGCAGCACGTTGCCGATCATCATCGGCAGCATGAACAGCATGCCCTGGATGAGTTGCAGGTCGCTGGTGGCCCGGCCGACCACCTGCCCGGTGTCGAGCCGGTCCTGGCCGACGCCGTCCAGTCCGGCGACGGTGCGGAACATCCGGGTCCGCAGGTCGTGCTGGACGTCGAGGGCGAGGCGCCCGCCGTAGTAGCGGCGGGTGAAGGTCGCGACGTAGACGCCGAGCGCGGCGAGCACCATCAGGGCGGCCCACGGCGCGAGGGAGCGGGTGTGGTGGACGATGACGTCGTCGATGATCAAGCGGGGCAGCAGCGGCACCAGGGCGGTGACGGCCATGCCGGCCATGGAGGCTCCGAAGGCGAGCAGGACCGCCCGCCGGTACTGCCAGCAGTCGGCGCTGATGCGGCGCAGCCAGCCGCGGGGGTCGGCGCTCCGGGTTCCCGCCTCGCCGCTCGGGCCGCCGGCCCCGGGACGGCCGACGTCCTCCGCCCCGCTCCGGCCGCCGGTGCCGCCGGTACCCGCGGTGCCGCGCTCACGGCCGTGCCGGCCGTCACGGGCCTCGCCCGCCCTGCGGTCCGTGTCCCGCCTGATGCCGTCGCTGTCGCCCTCGCCTGGTTCCGTCACCAACGTCACGCCTCGCCTCCCGGTCGCTTCATCCTGCCCGAGGATGCAACGCGGCGGCGTGTGGTTTTCATCCGGTCGTAACGGACCACCGACCAAGGTCGGTGGTCCGTACGGCGCGGGACCTAGGACGACCGCCGTACGGCGGGAGGGCGTCAGCGGCGCGGCAGCCGGACGGTGAGCGCGTACAGGCGGGTGATCTGGACCGGGTTGTCGTTGTTGTCGCTGACCATCAGCACCCGCAGGCGCCCGCCGGGGGCACGGCCGGTGACGGTCAGGCCCTCGATGTTGTCCAGCAGCAGGTTGGGCTGTTGCTGGCGGTCGGTGGCGCCGAGCGAGGGGCAGGAGCCGATGTCGGCGAGCAGGGTGCGGTGGATCAGCCGGACGTGGGAGGTGTCGGTCAGGTCGGTGATGCCGCTGGTGTCGCCGGCGCCGCGCGGGTCGGCGAGGTAGAGGTGGACGGTGTTGCCGTAGCCCGGGGTGTAGCCGCGCTCCAGCACGAACAGCCGTCCGTCGCCCGCCGAGGCGATCTCCGAGACGCCCAGGTCCGGATCGAGCCGGAAGCCGTACTGCCGGGACAGCGCGAAGCCGTCGCCGTGGCCGATCCGCCGCCAGGTCTGGAAACGGACCAGGTCGGTGGAGTCGCCTGCGATGGACTCCTCCATGGAGGCGACCAGGGTGCGCCCGCCGGGCAGCAGGGTCAGCCCCTCGAAGGTGAGGTTGGACTGGGCGCGGCCGGCCGGCGCCACCCGCAGGTAGGAGGGCACCGGCAGCCGACCGATGAGGTGCCCGGCCGTGTCGTAGCGGCGGATCGACGGCTCGGTCTCCGAGGTGATCAGCCGGGTGCCGTCGCGGTCGACGACGACCGCCTCGGAGTCGAGTTGCCCGCCGTGCTCGTCCGCGAGCGGCACGGCGCCGGTGACGGCGGGGTGCGGGGTGCCGCCGGACGAGCGTACGTCGAGGTCGAAGAGCACCGAACGGTCCGAGACGGCCGCGATCCGGCCGCCGCGGTCGACCGACAGCCCGGACAGGTTGCCGACGTCGTAGCCGTGATAGGTCGTCTGGTCCAGCGCGTCGGAGAAGCCGTCCAGGGAGACGAACGGCGAGCAGGAGTGCGAGGGGGCCGAGTCGGCCGGGGAGCCGGGCGACGCCGTGGCGGGCGCGGTGGCGCCCAGGGTCAGGCAGGTGGCCGCGGTCAGTCCGGCGGTCGCGGCGGTGAGTACGGTGCGCAGGCGCACGGGTGTCTCCTCGGACAAGTCCGGCTTCGCGAGGCGGCGGAGCGCTGGTGGCTGGAGCGTGCGAGGAAGCATACGGATCCCGGCCACCCCCGTGGCGCCGGGGCCGGAACGGCGCCGGGCCGGAGCGGCCCCGGGGCGGGGTCCGGGGCGGGGTCCGGCGCCGGGCCGGAACGGCGCCGGACCCCGCCCGCAGCCTGCCGGCCACTCGCCGCGTCGGCCGTCGAAGCCCGACCCCGGCCACGCGAGCGCCGTCGGCCGCCGAAGCGCGGCCCCCGGCCCGGTACCGCCGGACCGGCGTCCACGCCCGGGTACCGCCCGGGCGGTCAGCCGCGGGCGGCGGCGATCTGCCGGGTCATGATCGTGGTGAGCTCGAAGGCGGTGTGCGCGGCGGCGACCGCGGTGATCTCGGCGTGGTCGTAGGCCGGTGCCACCTCGACGAGGTCGGCGGAGACCAGGTGGCAGGAGTCCAGGCCGCGCAGGATCTCCAACAGTTCGCGCGAGGTGAGCCCGCCGGCCTCCGGAGTGCCGGTGCCCGGGGCGTGCGCGGGGTCGAGCACGTCGATGTCGACCGAGACGTAGAGCGGCCGGCCGCCGACCCGTTCGCGCAGCTGCTGGACGACCTCGTCGACGCCGCGGCGCATCACGTCGGCGGAGGTGACGATGCCGAAGCCCATCCTCGCGTCCTCGTCCAGGTCCCGCTTGCCGTAGAGCGGTCCGCGGATGCCGACGTGGCTGAGCGCGCTGGTGTCGAGCACGCCCTCCTCGACGGCCCGGCGGAACGGTGTGCCGTGCGTGTACGCGGCGCCGAAGTAGGTGTCCCAGGTGTCGAGGTGCGCGTCGAAGTGCAGCAGCGCGACCGGGCCGTGCCGCCGGGCGACGGCGCGCAGCAGCGGCAGCGCGATGGTGTGGTCGCCGCCGAGCGTCATCAGGCGCGCGCCGGCGTCCAGCAGGTCGCCGGCGGCGGCCTCGACGGTCTCCACGGCCTCGTCGATGTCGAAGGGGTTGACGGCGATGTCACCGGCGTCGGCCACCTGGGCGAGCGCGAACGGGGAGGCGTCCTGCGCCGGGTTGTAGGGGCGCAGGAGCCGGGACGCCTCGCGGATCGCGTTGCCGCCGAACCGGGCGCCGGGCCGGTAGGAGACCCCGCTGTCGAAGGGCACGCCCACCACGGCCACGTCGGCGGCGGCCACCTCGTCGACGCGCGGCAACCGGGCGAAGGTGGCCGGTCCGGCGTACCGGGGGACGCGTGAGGAGTCGACGGGGCCGCGCGGGGTGCTGCTGGTCATGAGGTCCTCACGGTGGTGCGGGAAGGCTGCTGCGGGTCGGTGCGGTGGCGCCTCGTCGGACCGGTCCGCCGGACGGCGGTGAAGTGTACGTTCTCCTCCGGCCGGGCGCGCCCACCGGTGCGTTCCCCGACCGCCGGGCGTGCCCGCGACGCGTGTCGCGGTCGGCGGGTGCGGCGCCGCCCGTCCGCCCGGCCGGGGGGCCGGTCGTACGTACGTTCCACGACAGGCGACAATGGTGGTATGCCCACAGATCGCACGCCGTCCCGCGAGCACCTGATCGATCATCTGCTGAGGACCCGGATCGCCGGAGCGGTGGCCACCAGCCGGGAGAACAACCTCGACCACTACCGCGAACTGTCTGCGGGCAACCGGCACTACTGGCTCGGTCTGGAGTTCGGCGACCGCTGGACGGATCCGGACGCGGTGCTGGAGCTGATGACGGAGCGCTGCGGGGTGGTCGCCGACCCCGAGCACCTGAGCGGGCAGGACACCATCGACCCGGAACTGACGGTGGACGCCCTGGACCGGGCGGCGGTCACGCTGCGCAAGGCTGCGGCCGGACGACAGCGGGTGCTGCTGGCCACCGGCCACCCGGGCGGGCTGCTCGGCGTGCACCAGGCGACGGCGACGGCACTGGCGGCGGCCGGCTGCGAGATCGTGACGATACGACCGGGGCTGCACGCGGACGACGGGCGGCTGCTGCAGATCGGCGGCGTGGCCATGGTGCTGCGCGGAGCGGCCCTGGTGCACACGCACTCCCCCGAGCCGATGGACGCGGTGCTGGACGCGATGGCCCGCGAGCACCTGCCGCTGCCGCACCTGGTGGTGGCCGACCACGGCTGGGCGGGCCGCGCCGGCCAGCGCGGGCTGGACGTGATCGGCTACGCGGACTGCAACGACCCGGGGCTGTTCGTCGGCGAGGCGGAGGGCACGGTGACCGTCACGGTGCCGCTGGACGATCACGTCGCGCCGCAGTACTACGACCCGATGACCGCCTACCTGCTGGCCGCGGCGGGCCTGCCCAGGCCCTGACCCGCCCCGCGCTCATCGGGCTGTCCGCGCCCCGACCGCCCGCCGCCCCCCGTGCTCAGGACGTCTTCCGGCGGGGGCGGCGCGGCACCCGCACCAGGCCCTCCTGGACGACCGAGACCGCCAGCCGGCCGTCCCGGGTCCAGATCCGCGCCGTGCCCAGGCCGCGGCCGCCCGAGGACGACGGGCTCTCCTGGTCGTAGAGCAGCCACTCGTCGGCGCGGAACGGCCGGTGGAACCACATGGCGTGGTCCAGGCTGGCGCCCACCACGTCGCCGACCGCCCAGCCGCCGCGGCCGTGCGCGAGGAGCACCGAGTCGAGCAGCGTCATGTCGGAGACGTAGGTGGCCAGGCACGCGTGCAGCAGGGGGTCGTCGGCGAGGGCCCCGTTGGTGCGGAACCACACCTGTGAGCGCGGTTCGCGCGGCCGGCCGGCGGTCAGGTACGGCGGGTCCTGCGCGTAGCGCAGGTCGACGGCGGAACGGGCCTGGAGCAGGCGTTCGACCACACGCCGGGTCGGGGAAGAGGTGCGCGTGCCGGGGCAGGAACTCCTCGGCGGTCGGCAGCGACTCGGGGTCGGGCGCCTCGGGCATCGGCTCGCTGGTGGTCCAGCCCGTCCTCCGGGGTCTGGAAGGACGCCGACAGGTGGAAGATCGGCTGCCCGTGCTGGACGGCGACCACCCGGCGGGTGGTGAAAGAGCCCCCGTCGCGGATGCGGTCGATCTCGTAGACGATGGGCGCGCCGGGGTCGCCGGGCCGCAGGAAGTAGGCGTGCAGCGAGTGCGCGTGGCGGTCGTCGGGCACCGTGCGGCCGGCCGCGACCAGGGCCTGGGCGGCGACCTGGCCGCCGAAGACGCGCGGGACGACGGCGGCCCGGCTGCGGCCGCGGAAGATGTCGCGTTCGACGCGTTCCAGGTCGAGCAGGTCGAGCAGCCCGGCCAGGTCGGCGTGGCCGGCGGCGGGGCGGGCGGCATCGGTGGGGCGGCCGGGGCCGGCGGTGTCGACGACGTGGTTCACCAGGGGTCCGTACCGTTCACAGCCCCATCGACTTGGCGATGATCGAGCGCATGACCTCGCTGGTGCCGCCGTAGATGCGGGTGACCCGGGTGTCCGCGTACAGCCGCGCTATCGGGTACTCGGTCATGTAGCCGTAACCGCCGTGCAGTTGCAGGCACTTGTCGATGACGCGGGCGGCCACCTCGGTGCAGAACAGCTTCGCCGAGGCGGCGTCGGCGGCGGTCAGCTCGCCGGCGTCGTGCGCGTCGAGCGCCCGGTCCACCACCGCCTGGGCGGCGTCCACCTCGGCGCGGCAGTCGGCCAGCACGAACTTGGTGTTCTGGAACTCCGCGACGCTGCGGCCGAAGACCGTGCGCTCCCGCACGTAGTCGAGCGCGAAGCGGACCGCCGCGTCGGCCTGCGCGTAGCCGCCGACCGCGATGCCGAGCCGCTCCTGCGGCAGGTTGTGCGCCAGGTAGCCGAACGCCTCCCCCTCCTCGCCGAGCCGGTCCTCGACCGGCACCCGCACGTCGGTGAAGGACAACTCGGCGGTGTCGGACGTCTTCAGGCCGAGCTTGTCCAGCGTGCGGCCGACCGCGTAGCCCTCGGACTGGCGGTGTCGACCGCCAGGATGGTGATGCCGCCGCGCCGGTCCTGCGGGGTGGGCGGGGCGGTGCGGCAGCAGACCAGGACGCGGTCGGCGAGCACGCCGCCGGTGATGAAGGTCTTGGCGCCGTTGAGGACGTAGTGGCTGCCGTCCGCGGACAGCTTCGGCGGTGGTCTTCATGCCGGCCAGGTCGGAGCCGGTGCCGGGCTCGGTCATGGCGATGGCGGTCATCATCTCGCCGGAGACGAACGGCGGCAGCCAGCGCTTCTTCTGCTCGTCGGTGGCGTACTTCATCAGGTAGGGCAGGCACAGCGCGGTGTGCACGCTGCTGCCGCCGAAGCTGACGCCGGCCCGGGCGCACTCCTCGGTGATGACCGCGTTGAACTTGAAGCTCGGTCTCGCCCGCGCCGCCGTACTCCTCGGGCACCTCGATGCCGAAGACGCCCAGCTCGCCGAGCTTGCTAGTAGAAGTCGCGCGGCGGCGTGCCCGTCCCGCTCCCACTCGGCGTAGACCGGGACGACCTCGGCCTCGATGAAGTCGCGGATCGTCGGCGCGGAACGCCTCGTGGTCCTCGTTGAACACCGTACGACGCACCTCGCGCCTCCCCTTCCGCGGACCGGGCGGGCGCCGCCGGTGGCGCCACCTCTAAGCAAGCGCTCAGAAAGCTACCGCCGGTTGCCATCGCTGTCCAGAGGGATCCCCGTCACACCCCGCCCCCGGCCCCGTCCGGCGCCCCGGCCGCGTCCAGCGCCGCGAACGCGGCCAGCGCCAGCCGGCGCAGCAGGACGGCCGTGTCGCCGCGCGGTCCGGCCGGCCGTCCGGGGACCGCAGCCGAGGCGTGGAGTTGAGCAGGCCGAAGACCGCGTGCACGGCCGCCCGGGCCTCCAGCCGGTGGCCGCCGGGTACCGGCCGCGCACCACCGCCACCCACAGCTCCACGTACTGCCGCTGCAGCTGGCGCACCAGCTTGCGGTCGGAGTCGCGCAGCCGGTCCAGCTCCCGGTCGTGCAGCGTGATCAGCGGCTGGTCGTCGAGCGCGAAGTCGATGTGGCCGCGCGATCAGCGCGTCCAGCGCGTCCCGCGGACCGGCCGACTCCGCGACCCGCCGCCGACCCTCGGCCAGCAGCCGGCCGCTGATGCCCACCAGCAGTTCGGCGAGCATCGCGTCCTTGCCGGCGAAGTGCCGGTAGAGCCCGGGGCCGCTGATGCCCACCGCCGCGCCGATCTCGTCGACGCCGACGCCGTGGAAACCGCGTTCGGCGAAGAGCAGCGCGGCCTCCCTGAGGATCTGCTCGCGCCGGCTCGTCCCTGCCTTGGTGGGCTGCATGGCAGGAGATTCTAGACAATCGACGTTAGCGAGCGTTAACCTGAGGGCACCAGGTTAACGTCCACTAACACGACCTCCACATCACGAGCACCCACCCATCGAGCAGACCCGTTCGAGCGGCCGGCGGACCGCGCGGGCGGATAAGGAGCGCGGGGCATGCGCGATACGGCACCCTCCCCACCGGCGCTGCGCAGCGCGGTCGATCCGGCGTCCGACGCCTTCGCGGCCAACGCCGCGGCGCACGCGGAGCTGTCGGCCGGGCTGCGCGAGAAGCTCGCGGCGGTCCGGCTCGGCGGCGGCGAGAAGGCCCGCGCCCGGCACACCGCGCGCGGCAAGCTGCTGCCCCGCGACCGGGTGGACGGTCTGCTCGACCCCGGTTCGCCGTTCCTGGAGCTGGCGCCGCTGGCCGCCGACGGGATGTACGACGGCCAGGCACCGGCCGCGGGCGTGATCGCCGGCATCGGCCGGGTGGCCGGCCGCGAGGTCGTCGTGGTGGCCAACGACGCCACCGTCAAGGGCGGCACCTACTACCCGATGACGGTCAAGAAGCACCTGCGCGCCCAGGAGGTCGCGCTGGAGAACCGGCTGCCGTGCGTCTACCTGGTGGACTCCGGCGGCGCCTTCCTGCCGCGGCAGGACGAGGTCTTCCCCGACCGGGAGCACTTCGGCCGCATCTTCTACAACCAGGCCACCATGTCCGCGCGCGGCATCCCGCAGATCGCCGCGGTCCTCGGCTCCTGCACCGCCGGTGGCGCCTACGTGCCGGCGATGAGCGACGAGGCGGTGATCGTGCGCGAGCAGGGCACGATCTTCCTCGGCGGCCCGCCGCTGGTGAAGGCGGCCACCGGCGAGGTCGTCACCGCCGAGGAACTGGGCGGCGGCGAGGTGCACTCCAAGGTCTCCGGCGTGACCGACCACCTCGCCGAGGACGACGCGCACGCGCTGCGCATCGTGCGCGACATCGTCGCCACCCTGCCCGGCCGCGGCGCGCTGCCGTGGCGGGTGCGGCCCGCCGAGGAGCCGGCGGTGGACCCAGTCGAGCCTGTACCGGCGCGGTTCCGGCCGACTCCGCGCACCCCCTACGACGTGCGCGAGGTGGTCGCCCGGCTGGTGGACGGCAGCCGGTTCGCGGAGTTCAAGGCCGAGTACGGCACCACGCTGGTCACCGGGTTCGCCCGGATCCAGGGCCACCCGGTGGGGATCGTGGCCAACAACGGCATCCTGTTCGCCGAGTCCGCGCTCAAGGGCGCGCACTTCATCGAGCTGTGCGACCAGCGCGGCATCCCGCTGCTGTTCCTGCAGAACATCTCCGGCTTCATGGTCGGCCGCAGTTACGAGGCCGGCGGCATCGCCAAGCACGGCGCGAAGATGGTCACCGCCGTCGCCTGCGCCCGGGTGCCCAAGCTCACCGTGGTGATCGGCGGCTCCTACGGCGCCGGCAACTACTCGATGTGCGGTCGCGCCTACTCCCCGCGCTTCCTGTGGATGTGGCCGAACGCGAAGATCTCGGTGATGGGCGGCGAGCAGGCCGCCTCGGTGCTCGCCACCGTCAAGCGCGACCAGATGGAGGCGGCCGGCGAGGAGCTGGCCGGCCGAGGACGAGGAGCGCTTCAGGGCGCCGATCCGCGCCCAGTACGAGGCCCAGGGCAACGCCTACTACGCCACCGCCCGGCTCTGGGACGACGGCGTGATCGACCCGCTGGAGACCCGCACCGTGCTGGGCCTGGCGCTGACCGCGTGCGCCAACGCGCCGATCCCGGAGCGCGGGCCGCAGACACCCGGCTACGGCGTCTTCCGGATGTGAGGAGGGACAGCAGATGCAGATGTTCGACACAGTCCTGGTCGCCAACCGCGGCGAGATCGCGGTGCGGGTGATCCGCACCCTGCGCCGGCTGGGCGTGCGCTCGGTCGCCGTCCACAGCGACGCCGACGCCGACGCCCGCCACGTGGCCGAGGCCGACACCGCGGTGCGCATCGGCCCGGCGCCGGCGGCCGAGAGCTACCTGTCCGTCGACCGGCTGCTGGCGGCCGCCGCCCGTACCGGCGCGCAGGCCGTCCACCCCGGCTACGGCTTCCTCGCCGAGAACGCGGCGTTCGCCCGCGCCTGCGCCGAGGCCGGACTGGTCTTCATCGGCCCGCCGGCCGACGCGATCGAGCTGATGGGCGACAAGATCCGGGCCAAGGAGACGGTCGCCGCGGCGGGCGTGCCGGTCGTGCCCGGCAGCAGCGGCAGCGGCCTGACCGACGCCCAGCTCGCTCGACGCCGCCCGCAGGATCGGTATCCCGGTGCTGCTCAAGCCGTCGGCGGGCGGCGGCGGCAAGGGCATGCGCCTGGTGCGCGACGAGGCGCTGCTCGGCGAGGAGATCGCCGCCGCCCGCCGCGAGGCACGCGGCTCCTTCGGCGACGACACGCTGCTGGTCGAGCGGTGGATCGACCGCCCGCGGCACATCGAGATCCAGGTCCTCGCCGACGCCCACGGCAACGTCGTGCACCTGGGCGAGCGCGAGTGCTCGCTCCAGCGCCGCCACCAGAAGGTCATCGAGGAGGCGCCCTCGGTCCTGCTGGACGAGGCGACCCGGGCCGCGATGGGCGAGGCCGCCGTGCAGGCCGCCCGCTCCTGCGGCTACGTCGGCGCCGGCACCGTGGAGTTCATCGTCCCGGGCGCCGACCCGGGCGCGCTACTACTTCATGGAGATGAACACCCGGCTGCAGGTCGAGCACCCGGTCACCGAGCTGGTCACCGGCCTGGACCTGGTCGAGTGGCAGCTCCGGGTGGCCTGCGGCGAGCCGCTGGGCCTCACGCAGGACGACGTCGCGCTGACCGGCCACGCCGTCGAGGCCCGGGTCTGCGCCGAGACCGTCTCGTTCCGGGAGGGGGCGCGCGGCTTCCTGCCGTCCGGCGGCACCGTGCTGGCGCTGCGCGAGCCGGAGGGCGACGGGGTGCGCACCGACTCCGGGCTCGCCGAGGGAACCGAGGTCGGCAGCCTGTACGACCCGATGCTCTCCAAGGTCATCGCGTACGGCCCGGACCGCGGCACCGCGCTGCGCAGGCTGCGCGCGGCGCTCGCCGACACCGTGATCCTCGGGGTGCCGACCAACGCCGGGTTCCTGCGCGAGCTGCTGGCCCACCCGGACGTGGTCTGCGGAGCGCTGGACACCGGCCTGGTGGAGCGGGACGCCGAGGGCCTGCTGCCGGACGGCGTGCCGGACGAGGTCTACGCGGCGGCGGCGCTGCTGCGGCACCGGGCCCTGCGGCCGGCCGGCGACGGCTGGGTCGACCCGTTCTCGGTGCCCAACGGCTTCCGGCTGGGCGGCGAGGCGGCGTGGACCGGCTACCCGCTGCGGGTGCCGGGGTTCGACCCGGTCGTGGTGCGGGTGCGCGACGGCGAGGTGCGGATCGGGGACGCCGACCCGCTGCCCGCCCGGCTGGCGGACGGCGGGCGGGACGCCGGGCGGATCGTGCTGCACCTGGACGGGCTCACCCACCCCTTCCACCGCGCCGCCGAGTGGCTCGGCCGGGACGGCGACACCTGGCAGGTGCTCGACCACGACCCGGTCGAGGCCGCGCTGCGCGGCGGCGCGGGTGGCTCCGGGACGGACACCCTGACCGCGCCCATGCCCGGCACGGTGACCGTGGTCAAGGCCGCGGCCGGCGACAAGGTGGCCGCCGGCCAGAGCCTGCTGGTGGTCGAGGCGATGAAGATGGAGCACGTCATCACCGCCCCGCACGACGGCACCGTCACCGAGATCGAGGTCGCCCCCGGCGCCGCGGTGGCGATGGACCAGGTGCTGGCCGTGGTCGCACCGGCCGCGGCGGCCGGCGACTCCAGCGGCCGGGAGTCGTCATGACCGGTCGGGACGCCGGAGCGTGCGGACCGTCCGGGCTCGGCCTGCCGATGCCGGTGCCCGAGGAGGGCCTGCCGGCCCGGGTGCGCATCCACGAGGTGGGCGCCCGGGACGGGCTGCAGAACGAGAAGGCGTGGTGCCCACCGAGGTCAAGGCGGAGTTCGTCCGCCGGCTGGCCGACGCCGGGCTGGACACGGTCGAGGCCACCAGCTTTGTCCACCCCAAGTGGGTGCCGCAGCTCGCCGACGCCGAGCGGCTGATGCCGCTGATCGCCGACGTACCGGCCCGGCTGCCGGTGCTGGTGCCCAACGAACGCGGGCTGGACCGTGCGCTGGCGCTGGGCGTGACCCGGATCGCGGTGTTCGGCAGCGCCACCGAGTCGTTCGCCCGGGCGAACCTCAACCGCACGGTCGACGAGTCGCTGGCGATGTTCGAGCCGGTCGTCGGCCGGGCCCGGGAGGCCGGCGCGACGGTGCGCGGCTACCTGTCGATGTGCTTCGGCGACCCGTGGGAGGGCCGGGTCCCGCTCGACCAGGTGGTGCGGGTCGCCCGGCGGCTGTTCGACCTGGGCTGCACCGAGCTGAGCCTCGGCGACACCATCGGGGTGGCCACCCCGGGCCACGTCGCGGCGCTGCTCGACCGCGCTCGGCGAGGCGGGCGTGCCGGCCGACGCGCTCGCCGTGCACTTCCACGACACCTACGGCCAGGCGCTGGCCAACACCCTGGCGGCGCTCCGGCACGGCGTCGGCACCGTGGACGCCTCGGCCGGCGGGCTCGGCGGCTGCCCGTACGCCAAGAGCGCCACCGGCAACCTCGCCACCGAAGACCTCGTGTGGATGCTGGCCGGGCTCGGCATCGACACCGGGGTCGACCTGACCCGTCTCACCGCCACCAGCGTGTGGATGGCGGGCCAACTGGGCCGACCCAGCCCGTCCCGCACCGTTCGCGCCCTCTCCCACCAGGAGCAGTCATGACCGCCAGCACCGGCACCCCGGAACCGCGCATCGACCACCGGCTGCCCGCCGAGTACGAGGAGCTGCGGCGCACCGTCGAGGAGTTCGCCCACGACGTGGTCGCGCCGAAGATCGGCGAGTTCTACGAGAACCACGAGTTCCCGTACGAGATCGTGCGGGAGATGGGCCGCATGGGGCTGTTCGGCCTGCCGTTCCCGGAGGAGTACGGCGGCATGGGCGGCGACTACTTCGCGCTGTGCCTGGCGCTGGAGGAGTTGGCCCGGGTGGACTCCTCGGTGGCGATCACCCTGGAGGCCGGGGTGTCGCTGGGCGCGATGCCGGTCTTCCGGTTCGGCACCGAGGAGCAGAAGCGCGAGTGGCTGCCGCGGCTGTGCTCGGGCGAGATGCTGGGCGCGTTCGGGCTGACCGAGCCGGAGTGCGGTTCGGACGCCGGCGGCACCCGCACCACGGCGCGGCTCGACGAGGCCGACGGGCGAGTGGGTGATCAACGGCACCAAGTGCTTCATCACCAACTCCGGCACCGACATCACCGGCCTGGTCACGGTCACCGCGGTCACCGGCCGCAAGGACGACGGCCGCCCGCTGATCTCCTCGATCATCGTGCCGTCCGGCACCCCCGGCTTCACCGTGGCCCCGGCGTACTCCAAGGTCGGCTGGAACGCCTCCGACACCCGCGAGCTGTCCTTCGCCGACGTGCCGGGTGCCGGCCGCCAACCTGCTGGGCGAGGCCGGGCCGCGGCTACGCGCAGTTCCTGCGCATCCTCGACGAGGGCCGGATCGCGATCTCGGCGCTGGCCACCGGGCTGGCCCAGGGCTGCGTGGACGAGTCGGTGGCCTACGCCGGCACCCGGCGGGCGTTCGGCCGGCCGATCGGCGCCAACCAGGCGATCCAGTTCAAGATCGCCGACATGGAGATGCGCGCCTACACCGCGCGGCTGGCCTGGCGCGACGCGGCCTCCCGGCTGCTGCACGGCGAGCCGTTCAAGAAGGAGGCGGCGCTCGCCAAGTTGTACTCCTCGGAGATCGCGGTGACCAACGCCCGGGAGGCCACCCAGATCCACGGCGGCTACGGCTTCATGAACGAGTACCCGGTGGCCCGTTTCTGGCGGGACGCGAAGATCCTGGAGATCGGCGAGGGCACCAGCGAGGTGCAGCGCATGCTGATCGCCCGGGAGCTGGGCCTGCCGACCGGCTGACCGGCGGGCGCCCGGCCGGGCGCTCCGGGCCCGGCCGATCGGGCGACCCGGCGGGCCCGCCGACCCCGTCGACCCCGCCGGGCGCTCGCCGGGTCGACGGGAGCACCGGCCGATCGGGCCGAGCCTGCCCGATATCGGGCAGAGAAGTTGCGCACGGGGTCCGGACGTGCGGAAGATCGAGCGTGCTCGCCCGCCGGACCCCGTCCCCCGCCTCCCACGAGGAGCTGGTCGACCACCTGGTGCGGACCACGCCGCTGAGCCGCGGCGAGGCCGCTCCGGGTGGTCTGGGACGTGCTGGCCTACTTCGACGAGCCGACCGAGAGTTACGTCCGCCGCCGGCACCGCGAACTGCAGGCCAGGGGCCTGGCGAACGCCGGAGGTCTTCGAGACGGATCTCCGCGGAGCTGCCGTACCGCGCGGTCGCGCCGCCCGAGCTGTCGCTCAGGCAGCTGCGGCGCATCGTCTACGGCTGACGGGCGTCCACCCGACCGGGAGGTAGACCGGACCATGTGCGGAATCGTCGGATACGTCGGGAGGCGGGACGCCGCCCCGCTGCTGCTGGAGGGCCTGGCCGCGGCTGGAGTACCGGGGCTACGACTCGGCCGGCGTGGCGGTGGCCGGCCGCTCCGGGGCCGTCCGTGCGGTGAAGGCCCTGGGCCGGGTGCGCGACCTGGAGGAACGGCTGCCCAAGCGGTTCGCAGGGGCCACCGGCATCGCCCACACCAGGTGGGCCACCCACGGCGCGCCGAGCGACGAGAACGCCCACCCGCACCTGGACGCGGCCGGCGAGGTCGCGGTGGTGCACAACGGCATCATCGACAACGCCGCCGAACTGCGCGCCCGACTGGTGGCGGACGGCGTGGTGTTCACCTCGGAGACCGACACCGAGGTGCTGGCCCACCTGATCGCCCGCTCGGCCGCCGACACGCTGGAGGCCCGGGTCCGCGAGGCGCTGTCGCTGGTGGACGGCACCTACGGGATCGCGGTGCTGCACGCGGGGTTCCCGGACCGGATCGTGGCCGCGCGCAACGGCTCGCCGGTGGTGCTCGGACATCGGCGAGCACGAGATGTTCGTCGCCTCCGACGTGGCCGCGCTGGTCCGGCACACCCGGCAGGTGGTCACGCTGGAGGACGGCGAGATGGCCACCCTCACGGCGGGCGAGTACCGCACGTACACCACCGAGGGCTCGCGCACCTCGGGCGCGCCGACCACCGTCGAGTGGGACGCCGCGCAGGACGACCCGTACGACGATGGGCGGCCACGACACGTACATGCACAAGGAGATCCACGAGCAGGCCGGACGCGGTGGACCGGGTGCTGCGCGGCCGGATCGACGACCGGTTCGCCACCGTGCACCTGGGCGGGCTCGGACTGGACGCCCGCGAGGCGCGCGCGGTGCGGCGGGTGAAGATCATCGGCTGTGGTTCGGCGTACCACGCGGGCATGATCGGCGCCCAGATGATCGAGGAGCTGGCCCGGATCCCTGCGGACGCCGAGCCGGCGAGCGAGTTCCGCTACCGCAACCCGGTGGTGGACCACGACACGTTGTACATCGCGGTGAGCCAGTCCGGCGAGACCTACGACACGCTGGCCGCCGTGCAGGAGCTCAAGCGCAAGGGCGCCCGGGTGCTCGGCGTGGTCAACGTGGTGGGCAGCGCCATCGCCCGCGAGGCGGACGGCGGGATCTACGTGCACGCCGGCCCCGAGGTGTGCGTGGTGTCCACCAAGTGCTTCACCAACACCGCGGTCGCGTTCGCGCTGCTCGCCCTGCACCTGGGCCGGGTGCGCGACCTGTCGGTCTCCGACGGCCGCCGGATCATCGCCGGGCTGCGCCGGCTGCCGGAGCAGATTGCGCGCTCCTGCTGCGGGACGAACCGGAGATCGCCCGGCTGGCGGCGGACTACGGGAAGGCCCGCAGCATGATGTTCGTCGGGCCGGGTGCGCGGCTACCCGGTGGCCCGGGAGGCGTCCCTGAAGCTCAAGGAGGTCTCCTACGTGCACGCCGAGGCGTATCCGGCCTCGGAGCTGAAGCACGGGCCGCTGGCGCTGATCGAGCCCGAGGTGCCGTCGGTGGCGATCGTGCCGGACGACGAGCTGCTGGAGAGGAACCGGGCGACCCTGGAGGAGATCAAGGCCCGCAGTGGCCGGATCCTGGCGGTGGGACACCGGGTCCACGAACTCGCCGACGACACGATCGTCGTACCGCGCAACGAGCCGGAACTCGACCCCGTCCTGCTCGGCGTGCCGCTGCAACTGCTGGCCTACCACGCGGCCCTCGCGCTCGGCCGGGACATCGACAAGCCCCGGAACCTGGCCAAGTCCGTGACGGTGGAGTAGCCAGCCCCGGCCGGCTCCGTCCGGGGCGGCGTCCGGCCGTCGCCCCGGCCGGCCCTCCCGGGGCCCGTACCGGGCCGACCGCCGAGCACCGGCCGGGCCGCGGCCGCCACGCGGTCGGGAAGGGCTGCGGCGGGCCGCGGACCGGCCTGGGCGGCACGGCAGCGGCAGCGGGCGCGCAGGCGCCGCCCGGGTGGGCCGGAGAGCCCGGCCGGAACCGGCGTGGACGGCGTGGCGCGGCAGCGGCACCGGCCACGGGGCGCGGGCGGGGTGGCGCGACGGCCCGGCCGGCCCGAGGCGGCTCCCGAACCGGCGTGGCCGTGCGCGTCCCGGGCCCGGCGGTCCGGGGCGGGCTGCGACCCCTGTGGTGGGCAGGAGCGGGGCGTTCGGCTACGGGATGACGATGACCGGGCGCTGCGCCCGGCGGGCGAGCCGGCCGGCGACCGAGCCGAAGATCTTGCCGATGATGCCGTGCGTGCCGCCGACCACGATGGCGTCGGCGGAGTACTCCCGGCCGACCTCCTCCAACTCGTGGCAGATGTCGCCGCCCCGCTCCACCAGGATCCACGACACCTCGGACAGGTGGTCCGCGCAGGCCAGTTCCAGACCGAGCACCTCGGTGCGGTGGTCGGGGACGTCGACGAAGACCGGCGGTTCACAGCCGGCCCACACGGTGGCCGGCAGCCGGTTGGCGACGTGCACGATGATCAGACCGGAGCCGGAGCGCCGGGCCATGCCGATCGCGTAGGAGAGCGCCCGTTCGCTGGAGACCGAGCCGTCGAAGCCGATCACCACACCGTGCTGGAAGGCCGGGTCGCAGGGGTGGCGCGTCCGGGACCGCGGCGTCGGCTGCGCCGCCGAGAAGTCGGCGAGCGGCTTGCCGTCAGCGGGTTCGAAGTGCTCTTTACCGGCCATGATGTGGCGTTTTCGGCGAAGGCGGCGCGGGGGCGCCGCTGGAGCGGACACGGACAGCGGTGGCCACGGGACCGGCCGAACATGGCCGGTAAGGACGTTGTCCTCCCGCTGCCTCCAGGGTACGGCGACGGCTGCTCCCCGCACAGGTGCGCCGGGCCGGTCCGCCGGGGTGTCCGTACCCGAGGTTCCCAGGAGGATGCCGGAGGAGGACGGGAAGCGCAACGCCCCGTGCCGGTGCGACGTGCGTATTGCGTACCCTCTTCCGACCCGTCGGTAACCCCCGCGGGACGACGATTTCCGGTACCGGCCGTCGGTTCCGGCGGCCACCCTCCGGAGCCGTTCCGCGGAATGCCCGGGATGCACTCCGCGGGCTTGCCGGCACGGCTTTTCCGGCTCCCGAAGAATCGTTCCGTCGAATCCGTCCCGAGGATCACACGACCGAGCGAACCCGCAGCGTGCCGCTCGCGCGGGGAGCGTGGGGGCACGGCCGGGACGCCATTCGCGCCGGGACTGGAACCAGCACTGACGTGCGCCCCCCGGCGCACAGGGCGCAGATATTCCACGATCACCTCGCACAGGGGGCGCACAGGGGGCGCATTCTCGATCCTCGGTCGCCGGGCGGCGACTCCGGTGGAACCGGGCAAAAAGATTGCGATACTTTTCAGCCAACTTCACAGGACACCGCCAAGGGCCTCCTGACACCCCCTCACCACTGGTTCCACCTGCGGGAACAGCGATTCGAGAGGCACCAAAAGGCCAACGGAGCGGGAAGAAGCGGCCAGGCCGGCCCAAGGCGCACTTCCCTGCGGCGCTGGTGAGTGCGACGCTTCGTGATCGAATGCTTCGCGCCAAGTTGTCATGTCGACTTAGTGCCGGATGGTGACATTGTCACCTGGTGCACAGCGGAGGCAGTAGATTCGATCTTGGGTAACACGGCGGGGGAATCTGTGCAGTACCGAAGGGATGTCGTCGCGTCGACCGAGGGGGGATCATCCGCCATGACCCAGGACTCCAGGAGCGGTACGGCCACGGAGACCGCCACGCCGGTTTCCCGCACCGCGGCGCACGCCGCGTGCGGCACCGTCGCCGCGGCGTCCGGGCGCAAGCTGTCCGCGCGGCGCCGCAAGGAGGTCGTCGCCGTGCTGATCTTCAGCGGCGGCCCGATCTTCGAGAGCTCCATCCCGCTGTCCGTCTTCGGCGTGGACCGCCAGGACGCCGGCGTGCCGCGCTACCGGCTGCTGGTCTGCGGCGGTGAGGACGGCCCGCTGCGCACCACCGGCGGCCTCGAACTCACCGCGCCCTACGGGCTCGACGCGCTGGGCCGGGCCGGCACCGTGGTGGTGCCCGCCTGGCGTTCCATCGCGCAGCCGCCGCCCTCCTCCGCGCTCAACGCGCTGCGCCGGGCGCACGAGGAGGGCGCACGGATCATCGGCCTGTGCACCGGGGCGTTCGTGCTGGCCGCCGCCGGCCTGCTGGACGGCCGACCGGCCACCACGCACTGGATGTACGCGCCGACCCTCGCCAAGCGCTACCCGTCGGTGCACGTCGACCCGCGCGAGCTGTTCGTGGACGACGGCGACATCCTCACCTCGGCCGGCACCGCGGCCGGCATCGACCTGTGTCTGCACGTGGTGCGCACCGACCACGGCGCGGACGCCGCGAACGCGCTCGCCCGCCGGCTGGTGGTACCACCGCGCCGGAGCGGGGGCCAGGAGCGCTACCTGGACCGGTCCTTACCCGAGGAGATCGGCGGCGACCCGCTGGCCGAGGTGGTCGCCTGGGCACTGGAGCACCTGCACGAGCAGTTCGACGTGGAGACGCTGGCGGCACGCGCCTACATGAGCCGGCGCACCTTCGACCGCCGCTTCCGTTCGCTGACCGGCAGCGCCCCCCTGCAGTGGTTGATCACGCAGCGGGTCCTGCAGGCGCAGCGGCTGCTGGAGACCTCCGACTACTCGGTGGACGAGGTGGCCAACCGGTGCGGCTTCCGTTCCCCGGTGGCGCTGCGCGGCCACTTCCGCCGGCAGCTCGGCTCGTCGCCCGCGTCGTACCGCACCGCGTTCCGGCAGCGCCGCCCGCAGGACGGCGACCGTGCCGAGCGCGGGGAGGCGCTCCCGCACCAGCGGCGGGCGCCGTCCGGACCGCCGCCCGGGGAGCCGGAGCCCGGCCGGGCCGAGGGCGAGGCATTCCCGCCCCGCGGCCACGAGCACGTCGCGCGCCCGGAGAACATGGACCTGACCGGGGTGGCCCGGCTGCGCGGCACGGTGTTCGGCCAGGGAGTGGGCCGCAGCACGGCGATGCCGGGCCAGCGCGATCGCCCCGTAGGGTGAACCCATGAACGACCGCATGGTGTGGATCGACTGTGAGATGACGGGTCTGTCGTTGCGCGACGACGCGCTCATCGAGGTGGCCGCCCTGGTCACCGACTCCGAGCTGAACGTGCTGGGCGAGGGCGTGGACATCGTGATCGCCCCGCCCGCCGAGGCCCTGGAGACCATGCCGGAGGTGGTGCGCGAGATGCACACCTCCTCCGGTCTGCTGGCGGAGCTGACCGGCGGCACCACGCTGGCCGACGCCGAGCAGCGGGTGCTGGAGTACGTGCGCGGCTACGTCAAGGAGCCGCGCAGGGCCCCGCTGTGCGGCAACTCGGTCGGCACGGACCGCGGCTTCCTCGCCCGCGACATGCCCACCCTGGAGGAACACCTGCACTACCGGATCGTGGACGTCTCCTCGGTCAAGGAGCTGGCCCGCCGCTGGTACCCGCGCGCCTACTTCAACAGCCCCACCAAGAACGGCAACCACCGGGCCCTCGCCGACATCCGCGAGAGCATCGCCGAACTGCGCTACTACCGGGAGGCGGTCTTCGTCCCACAGCCCGGGCCGGACACCGACACGGCCCGCGCCATCGCCGCCCGGCACGTGCTGCCGGCCGTCCCGCGCTGACCCCGCGACATCGGGCGGCGCCGCGCGGCCCGACGGACGCGAGCACTCGCCGAAACCCTGTACACTCTTTCTCGGCCGGTGGGAACAGCCGGTCATGGTGGATGTAGCTCAGCAGGTAGAGCACCTGGTTGTGGTCCAGGATGTCGCGGGTTCGAGCCCCGTCATTCACCCTGAACGAGAGCCGCCGATCCGTGCGCACGGATCGGCGGCTCTTTCGGTTGCGGCTCCGCCCGGTGCACGTTTCCGCCCGGTGCACGTTTCCGCCCTGTGCACGTTTCCGCCCGGTGCGCGGCTCCGCCCGGTGCGGTTCAGTCCTGCTGGTCGCCCTCGATCTCGTGCCGCTGGGCGCGCAGCAGGGCGTTCTGCCACATGTGCAGGGCGTCCTGGGGGGTGGCACCCGCCTCACCCGCCCAGCCGGTGAGGGCTTCGGCGGCGCGGGCCGCGACGAGGGAGACCAGGCGGCGTACGGCCGCCTCGTCCAGCGGGGCGATCAGCGCGGTCAAGGCGTCGTCGTCATCGCTGAGCGCGCAGGTGATGGTGGCGTCGGCGATGCGGTCGAGGTTGTTGGGCATGACCCCATGGTGCCGTGGCGGAGGGTGACTTCACCGGCGCGTGGCGTACACGTCCGGCGTTGTGTCGCGGGACGGCGGCGCGGCGGTGCGAGGGGCCGGAGCGCGGGAGCGCGCTCCCGGCGCACGGTGCGCGCGGGGCTCTCGGAAGACCGTTCGAGTAGCGGCCGGGATGCGCCACCCGGCCCGGCGGATCAGGCCGCGGGGCCAAGGCCGCAGGGCGAGCGGACCGCCGGCCGGCCGCCCCGCCCTGGCCCGCCGGGTGTCTCGTCGGGCCTCGGTGACGTACGGCGGTCGGCCGGGGTGCGGCCGGCGCCGGCGCGGGACGGCCGGGCCGCCCCGCGCCGGTGCTCACGGGTGTGCCGCCGCCTCAGTAGACGGTGATGTCCCAGTGGTTGCCCTCGTCGCAGTAGAGGTTGCCGGACGCGGCCTCCCACTGCGGGTAGCCGTCACCGCGCAGGCCGATGTAGGAGAAGTCGTTGTGGATGTAGCCGTCGATGCATGAGTTGTGCGAGATGTCGACCTTGTAGCCGTTGTAGTGGCTGTAGGTGCCGGAGGCGTGGCCGACCTCGGTGCCGCCGGTGATGTTGATGGCGCAGCCGCTCGCCTTCTTCAGCGTGATGATGGTGTTGACCGTTCCGGAGTTGATCTGGGCGAACGAGGTGCAGTGCGGGTTGCTGCGGGTGGTGCAGTTGCCGCTGGAACTCCAGGTGATGCCGGCCGCACGGAACTTGGCCGCCGCGGCGGACTGGGACATCTTGGTGCCGCTGGCGTTCGCGGCCGGCGCCAGCGCGCCCACCGCCAGAACGGCGAAGACGAGCGGAGCCAACACCTTGCGCGTGACCATGTTCTTCCTCCTGCTTTACCGGTCCTTGAACGTGTTGTCGCTCTCCCCGGTGCGCCGTCTATTGAAACGTACATGACATAAAGCCCGTCGCCGCATCCCCACGTTGTCCGAGCCGGTCCCCGCGATGGCCCGAACACGGCCGGCCCGGGGCCGCACCGACGGGCCGTCCGTCCCCACCGGCCCTCGCGCGCGGTCCGTTCGACCAGCGCACGGCCGCCCACCCCGGACCGGCGGTGGCGAGGCCCCGTTCCGCCCGCGCCCGCCACCACGGCTCCGGCCCGGCCGGCGCCTCCCGGCGGGCGGGGCCGATCGGCCCGACCCCGCCCCGGGGAAACCCAACGGCGGCCCAGGGGCGGGCCAACAGGCAATTTTGTCATGTCCATGTTTGATTCAAGGGCGCGTGGGGGGAGATCTGCGCTGACACGTCCGTTCTCTCGCCCCACAGGGAGATCCCCATGCGCCGTTCCACCGCGGCTTGCGCAGCCGCCCTCGCCCTGGCAGCAGCCCTCGGCATATCCTCCGGCCCCGCCGCGGCGGACCCGCCCGCGCCGCCCTCGTTGTCCACCGCACGCTCGGAGTTGGCCGACCTGGTGGTCGCCGCCCCGGACAGCATGACCGGCTACTCGCGTGACGCCTTCGACGTATGGGCCACGCAGCCCGACCACTGCACCACCCGGCAGGACGTACTGGCCCGGGACGGGCAGGACGTCGTCGAGGAGTCCGACGGCTGCCAGCCGTCGAGCGGCAGTTGGTACTCCGCCTACGACGACACCACCGTGACCGTGGTGGCGCAGGCGACCATAGACCACATGGTGCCGCTGGCCGACGCCTGGCGGTCCGGCGCCGACAAGTGGACCGCCGACCAGCGCAAGGCGTTCGGCAACGACCTGACCGACCCGCAGCTCCTCATCGCCTCCGAGTCGAGCAACTCCAGCAAGGGCGACAGCAGCCCCGACGAGTGGAAGCCCTCCAACCAGGCGTTCTGGTGCACTTACGCCGAGGACTACACCCGGGTCAAGTACGTGTGGGACCTGACCGCCACCAGCGCCGAGAAGTCCGCGCTCTCCGACATGCTCGACACCTGCGACTGACCGCAGCGCGCCGCCGGGTCCGCCCCGCCGCGGGCCCGGCGGCCCGTCGGCTCCCCCGTCCCGGCATCCGGAACGGCCGGTCCACGACTACCACTCCGACCCCTGTGACCAGGTAGGATCGCCGTCCGCCCTGATCACGACCGGAGCCGGAGGGACCCAGCCCATGGCCGAGCAGGCGAGGACCGACGAGGACGTGTGGCGGGAGCTGTGGCGGCTGCGCTCCAGCATCGACAACCTGGACGCCGCCCTGGTGCACCTGCTGGCCGAACGGTTCCGCTGCACCCAGCAGGTCGGCCTGCTCAAGGCGGCGCACGACCTGCCGCCCGCCGACCCGGGGCGGGAGGCCGAACAGATCGCCCGGCTGCGCCGACTGGCCGCCGAGGCGCACCTGGACCCGGCGTTCGCGGAGAAGTTCCTGAACTTCATCATCGAAGAGGTGGTCCGGCACCACAAGGCGATCGTCCGGGAGTCGACCGTCCGACCCGCCGACCCGCCGGACGACGGCCCCGCCGGCGCCCCGCACGACGGCCGTCGACCGGACGGCCGCTGACCGCCCACCCACCCACCCACCCGTGCGACGATCGCATGAACGCGGCCGACCGGGCGGCGACTTGACCTGACGGCCCGGTGCGGCAGGATGGGCGGCCATGCGACAGGGTTGGATGCGAGGCGCGGGCTGGACGCTGACGAGCGGTGCGATGGTCGCGCTGTCCTGGTACGGGGTCCGCACGGTGCTCACCGAACCGGACGGCGGCACGACGCACGCCGCCTACGCCGCGCCCGCGTGGCCGACCGCCACCGCCTCGCCGAGCGGCACGCCCTCGCCGTCGGCCTCCCCGTCCCCGTCGCGGACCTCCGCCGCGCCGAGCCCCTCGCCGTCCGCCGACCGCGCCGCCGCGTCACCCACCGTCCGCGCCAGCCCGACCAGGACCGCTCCCAGTCCGGCGGTGCCGACCGGCGAGCGCAGCTACACCGTCTCCGGCGGCACCGCGGTGTTCGACCTGCGGCCCGCCTCGGCCACGCTGGTGTCCGCGACGCCGCGGCAGGGGTGGGCGGAGAAGGTGATCACGCGGTCCGACTGGATCCGGGTGATCTTCTACGGCTCGGGCGGCAACCAGTTCTCGTCGGTCACCTGTTCGTGGCAGGGCCATCCGCCGACCGTGCAGACCTACCCGAACTGACGCACCCGGGCCGCGGCACCCGGCCGGCGCACCCCGTCGGATCCGCCGCACCGGCCGCACCGCACCGGTCCGAACCGGCCGCACCAGGTCGGCCGCACCGCACGCGGCCGATCCGGTCGCACCGTGCCGGCCATCACCGGAACACCGCCTGCGGCGGCGCCGGCGAAGCCCGTGCGGTGGCGTCGGTCACCGGCACCGCGCCGCCGGTGAAGTCGCGCAGCGCGCTGCCGTGTTCGACCCGGCCCGGATGCGGGTCGCCGGCCACCCGCCGGGTCAGGTCGGCGACCGGCAGCTCGCGGTTGGCGGCCAGCAGCAGCGCGTTGCCGAACCGCCGCCCGCGCAGCACGGCCGGGTCGGCGGCCAGCAGCGTCTCCTCGAACCGGGAGCGGGCGGTGGCGACCTGCCCGCGCAGGAACGACAGCGGCGCGCCGTCGGCCAGGTTGGCGGCGTACCAGCCGCCGGGCCGCAGCACCCGGGCCACCTCGTCCAGGAACTCCGCGGAGGTCAGGTGCGCCGGCGTCCGGGTGCCGCCGAAGACGTCCGCGACGAGCAGGTCGGCCCAGCCGTCGGCGATCCGGGCCAGCCCCTCACGGGCGTCGGCACCGCGCACCCTGATCCGCCAGCCGCGCTCCAGCGGCAGTTCGCGGCGCACCAGCCGGATCAGCGGGGCGTCCACCTCGACGACCTGCTGGGTGGAGCGCGGCCGGGTGGCGGCGGTGTAGCGCGGCAGGGTGAGCGCACCGCCGCCGAGGTGGACGACGTGCAGCGGGCGGCCGGGCGGTGCGACCAGATCGATGACGTGACCGATCCTGCGCTGGTAGGCGAACCCGAGGTGGGCCGGGTCGTCGAGGTCCACGTGCGACTGCGGGGCGCCGTCGATCAGCAGCGCGTACGCCCGGGGCCGGTCGGGGTCGGCCACCAGCTCCGCCAGGCCCCCGTCGACCGGCTCGCTGACCTCCGCCGCCGGCCGTCGGCCCGCCCGCCGCCCGTCCCGTCCCCGGGGGCGCGCGGCCCGCGGTCCGCCGTTCTCCCCTCGTGCCGTCACCCCTCCAGTATCAACGCGATCGGTGCCCGCCCGCCGCCTCGATGGTCCGGGCCGCCTCGCCGAGCGCCATCCGCAGCAGCGCCGGGTCGGTCACCGGGGCGCTGCGCTCGGGCGGCAGCAGCCAGCCGGAGCCGGCCGGCGGCGGCTCGGCCCCGGACCGGCGGCCGGCCCGGACCGCGGTGCCGGCGCAGGCGCTGCCGGGCAGGTCCCAGGCGGCCGAGGTGCCCGCCGGGACCACGAAGCCCAGGGTGTCCCCGGAGCAGTCGTGCAGGACCGGCCCGACCCGGGTGCGCAACCGCAGGATGTCCACGGCCTCCAGGCCCTGCCAGGAGGGCACGGTGACCACGTCCCAGACGGCCGGCGGGCGCCGGGCCGTCGCGGTTGACCCGGGTGCCTCGACGGGGTCCACGGATACCTCCTCGCCTCTCGGTCGGGCGCCACGCTGCCCGCACATCCGTTACAACGCGCCACCGCGTCAACCGGTACGGCGGAATCCGCCACAAAGGATGGCAGTTCATGGCAATTTACGCGACCTATCGGTAGCTTTGCACCAATTCGCCCTCGGGCGTTTTCGGGGACTGTGCGTGTCGAGTCGATTACAGCGGGTACCTTCATCCCGTTTCGAAGGCTTCGCCCGACCCAGGGGAGGACACGGCAGTGGCGCCCACACCGCCATCCCGGCAGCCCGAGCCGGCCAGCCGGCCCAACACGGCGTTCCGGCGGATACGCGGCGACCTGTCGCCCGGCGAGTTCTCCGCCGCGGTGCGCCGGGCGGCGCGCGAGATCGGCGAGCGGGTGAGCTGCGACGCGCGGTACATCGGGCGGGTGGAGTCCGGCGAGATCCGCTGCCCCAACTACGCCTACGAGCGGGTCTTCAAGCACATGTTCCCCGGCTACTCCCTGGGCGAACTGGGCTTCGCGCCGCGCGAGGCGGTGCGCGGCCGCAACGCGTCCCGCGCCCGGTCCGCCGGGACCGGTCCGACCGGGCGGGACGGCCCCGGCCCGCCGGACGAGGACGGCCCTGCGGACGGTCGGCGGCCTCGGCGGAGCAGCGGACCGGCGCCGGACGGGCGGGAGGGCCGCCACCTGCCGCGCCGCGTCTTCCCCACCGGCGGACCGGCCGCCTTCCCGGGGCCGTTCCCGGGGCCGTTCCCGCCGCCGGCCGGCCGCCGGGTCGGCGGCGCCGAGGCCCGCTCGGTCGAGGAGGCGGTGCGCCGGATCCGGGTGCTCGACGACCGGCACGGGGCGGACGGGCTCTACCTGCGCGCCGGCCACCTGCTGCGGGACGCCCACGCGTTGCTCGACCAGGGAACCTACAGCCGGCCGGTGGCCGACCGGTTGTACGCCGCCTCCGGAGAACTGGCCCTCTCCGTCGGCTGGCTGGCGCACGACTCCGGCCGGCCGGCTGCGGCGCGCGCCTACTACGCCGAGGCGCTGGCCACCGCGCGGGCCGCCGGCGACCAGGCGCTGGAGGCGCACGCGTTCTGCAACGCCTCCTTCCTGGCCCGGGACGACGACCGGCCGCGCGAGGCGGTGCGCGCCGCGCAGGCCGCCCGGCAGGCGGCCGGCCGGCTCGGCTCCTGGCGGCTGTTGTCGCTGCTGGCGCTGCGCGAGGCGGGCGGCTGGGCCGGGCTGGGCGACCGGGCGGCGTGCGAACAGGCGCTGCTGCGCGCCCAGACGCTGTTCGCCCGCGGCGCCGCCGAACGGGACCCGGAGTGGATGAGCTTCTACGGCGAGGCCGAGATGGCCGGGCTGGAGGCGCAGTGCCGGTCCCGGCTGGGCGACCACCGCGGGGCGGCGGCCCGGGCACGGCGCGGCGTGCTGTTGCAGGATCCGCACTTCACGCGCAACATCGCCCTGTACAGCGCCCAGTTGGCCGCCGACCTGGCGGCCGGCCGGGAGCCGGACGAGGCGGCCGAGGCGGCCGGCCGGTCGCTGGACCTGCTGGACGACCGGGTCCGGTCGGCGCGCATCCACTCGATGCTGGCGTCGGCCGCGCACGCCTTGGCGCCGTTCGCGGACCGCTCCGGGGTGGCCGGCTTCCTGCGCCGCCACGAGGTGGCCCGCGCCGCGCGGTCCGGCCCGGAGGAGCCCGGCGGCACGGACGCCGGGGGCGCCGGGGGCCCGCGCGACCCGGGCGGCTCCGGGGAGCGGCTCGCCGACCGGCCGGCCTGAGGCGCGCCGCCGACGGCGGTCGCGCGCCGTCGGGCCGGGCGCGGTGTCAGGACGGGCCGGCCGCCGGGCCCAGCAGTCCGGTGAGCAGCGCGTCGAGCCCGTGCGCGTACGCTCCGGCGGCGTCCCGGGCGGCGCGTTCCAACTCCGGTGCCAGGGCGGTGGAGTGCGGGAACCTCTCGTCCGGCGGCGGTCCGCCGGCCAGCCGCGACGCGCAGCGCCCGCGCACCGACCACAGCGCGGCGCCCATGGTGAACTGGGCGAGCGCCGTGTAGGCGCGCGCCGCCGCCACACGGTCCAGCCCGGCGCGCAACAGCGCGGCCAGCACCCGGTCGGCGAACCGGGTGGTCTCCTCGCCGCGCACCGGCTGGTCGATGAGCAGCCGCAGGACCGACGGGTGCCCGTCCAGCAGCCGGTAGACCGCCGTGCACAGCGCCCGCAGCTCCTCGCGCGGCGGGCAGCGGCCGGACGGGTCGCCCGGCGCGGGCGGTTCGGGCAGCCGCGCCTCGGCCAGCAGCCGCAGCCGGACCGCCTCGATGATCTCGTCCTTGCCGGTGAAGTGGGTGTAGACGCTCATGGTCGCCACCCCGAGCCGGGCGGCCAGCGCCCGCATGGTGAACGCCTCGGGGCCGGCGTGGTCGAGCAGTTCGACGGCCGCGGCCAGCACCCGTTCCCGGTTCAGGGTGGCGCGCGGCGCCCGGACCCGGGGGCGGGTGCGGGGTCGGGTACGGGTTCCGGCCATGGCTGCGGGTCCTCCTACGGGTTCGCCGACGGCGGCGCCCGGGTGGTCGCTCCGGCGCCGGGCCGCGGTGCCGGCCGGCGAGCAACCCGGCCGGTACCGCACCGCGTCCTAGGAGGTGTTGCGTCGATCGGGGTGATCGGGAACGGTGTCCGGTGCGGGGGCGCCGGAGCCGGCCGTGCCGGACGTCGCGGCACGCCGTGCCGGGCGTCGCGGGCCGGCCGGGAACGGCGGGGGCGCCCCCTGCTCCTACCCGGGCAGCCGGTGGGCAACCCCGCGCGGACCAGCGGCCGGTTCGCGCCGGGCGCCGGGGCCGGGTGAGCGGGCCGGGCGCCGTACGGCGTACGGTGACGCTCGCGGCGAACAGGCGCGGCGCGGCGGTTCGGACGGCCCGGACGACCAGAAGAGACGGAGACACCGACGGATGTCCACTACCGAGGTCCGGACCCTGGGCGAGTCGCGCGGCAGGCCGCGCTGGTGGGCCGAACTGCCGCTGATCGCCCTGGTGTACGCGGCCTACTCGGCGGGACGTCTGCTGGTGGCCGGGGACACCGGACGGGCGGTGGCACACGGCGAGCGGCTCCTGCGCCTGGAGCGAATAGCCCACCTCGACCCGGAGCACGCCCTCAACTCGCTGTTCACGCACGCCTCCTGGCTGGGCATACCGGCCTGCTTCTGCTACGCGAGCCTGCACTACCTGCTCACGCCCGGAATCCTGATCTGGCTGTGGCGGCGGCACAACGGCCACTACCTGTTCATGCGCACCTGGTTGATGCTCTCCACGCTGATCGGCCTGATCGGCTTCACCCTGCTGCCCACCGCGCCGCCGCGGCTGCTGCCGGCCGGCTACCGGTTCTCCGACACGATGGCGCACTACGCCTGGATCGGCTGGTGGGGCGCGGACGCCAGCGCCCCGAAGGGGCTGGGGCACCTCACCAACGAGTACGCGGCGATGCCCAGTCTGCACGTGGGCTGGGCTCTGTGGTGCGGCGTGATGCTGTGGCGCTACGGGCGCAACCCGCTGGCCCGGGCGGCCGGCGTGGCCTATCCGGTGGTGATCACGCTGGTGGTGCTGGGCACCGCCAACCACTACCTGGCGGACACCCTGGCGGGGGCCGCGGTGATGGGCGTCGGCCTGCTGCTGACCCGCCCGGCGCGCCGGCTGGTGGCCGTGGTGGGCGCGGTGGCCGCCCGGCCCGCTGCGGGCCGGTCCGGCCCGGCTCGACCGGTGCCGGCCGGACCGGCCCCGGTCGAGCCGGGCGGGCTGGTGGTGGCCGCGGGCGAGCCCGGCGGGGTGCCGGCGGTGCGGTCCGCCGGGGTACTGCCCCGGCCGCCGGTCCGGCCCGCCGGCGCGGCGCTGCCGGTGGCCCGGCGGGACGCCGAGACGGTGCCGCCGGGGCACGGCGCGGCGCGCTGAGGCCGGAGGCGCGGCCGGAACGCGCGGCGCGGCGCGGGTGTTGTCGGTGGCGGATGCGAGACTGCCGGGTGTGGACGACGTGAGCGACCAGACCGGCGCCGCGGCGGCGCTGGCCGCCCGGCTCGCGCGGTTGCGCGGCCCCGGGGTGGAGCCGCGGCCGCTGGACGCGCGCGGGTTGGCGGCGCTGGCGGCCAACCCGGGCTGCGACCGGCGGGCGCTGCTGGACGCCGCCGGGGTGGACAAGGGCGCGGTGGCCCGCGGGCTGGGGGCACCGGAGCGGTTCGGGCAGTCGCAGTTCGCGTTCGCCCGGGGCAACGCCTTCGAGGCACGCGTCACGGCGGACGGCTGCGCGGAGTTGCTGCGCCTGCTGGGCGCCGACCGCGGCCCGGGCGCGCCGGCGGCGGTGCTGCCGGACCTGGCCGCCGCCGGGCCCGGCGGGCGGACCGCGCTCACCCGGCTGGCGCTGGCGGACGCCGCGCGGTCCGGCGGCTGGACGTTGCTGCACCACCCGGTGCTGGTGCTGGAGGTGGCCGGCTCCCCGGTGCACCTGGAGCCGGACGCGGTCGCGGTGCGGCCGGACGGCACGTGGACGGTGATCGAGGTCAAGTCGTTCCCGATCCTGGACGGCGGCGCGGACCCGGTGAAGGTGGGCGCGGCGGCCCGGCAGTGCGCGGTCTACCTGCTGGCGCTGGAGCGGCTGGACGAGCGGGCGCCGCGCCCGGAGGTGCTGCTGGTCTGCCCGAAGGACTTCTCCAACGTGCCCACCGCCGAGTTGGTGGACGTGCGCAAGCAGGTGTCGGTCACCCGGCGGCAGTTGGCGCGGCTGACCCGGATCGAGGCGATCACCGCGGAGCTGCCGGCGCGGGCCACGTTCCACCCGGCCGAGGGGCGGCCGGCGGACGACCTGGCGGCCGCGGTGGACTCGGTGCCGGCCGCGTACGTGCCGGAGTGCCTGGAGACCTGCGAGCTGGCCTACCACTGCCGGGACCGGGCCCGGCAGCGCGGCGGGGTCGAGTCGCTGGGCCGCTCGGTGCGCGGCGAACTGGGCACTTTGACCACGGTCGAGCGGGTGCTCGCGGCGGCCGCCGGCCCGGCCGGGGACGGGCCGGATCCGGCCGCCGTGCTGCTGCGCCGGGCCGCCGCACTGCGGGCGGAGGCGCTGTGCCGCTGATGTCGACGCTGGCCCGGGTGCAGGCGGTGGCGGCCGGCCGGGCGCAGCCACTGGCCACCGTGCGGCACCGCTGGGTCTCGGCCCGCCCGCTGGTCCTCGTGCCGTTGACGACGGCCGGCGAGGTGGGCGCGCCGCTGGGGGCGCTGGTGGGCACCGAGCGGTCCTCGCCCCGGCTGCTGGTGGTGCCGCAGCCGCGCGACCGGGACCTGCGGGCGCGGTTCCTGGCGGACCTGGCGGACGAGGTGCTGCCGTACCTGACGTCGTACGAGGAGGAGGCGGAGCCCGAGCCGGGCAGTGAGACCGATCCGGAGACCGGCCGGAGGGTCGCCGTCGAGCGGGAGTTGTGCGTGGACGCGCCGCAGATCGTGGTGCCGAACGCGGCCGGGGTGGAGTACGTGCGACTGCTGGGCCGCGCGACGCGCTTCCGGCGCACCGCCGAGGAGGATCCGGCCGAGCCGTACCCGGCGCCGTCGCGGGTGCCGCTGCTGGGCCGCTGGCTGACCCACTACGGCGAGCGGGCCCGCACGCCGGGCAGCGCGCTGCTGGTGGCGATGACGGACCTGTTGGCCCGGCACTGGGCGACCGGGCAGAGCGGACTGGAGGACCAGCACCTGGGAGCGCTCCTGGCCTGGATCGATCCACCGGAGGGCTGGAACGGGCCGCAGGCCGCGGCGCGGGCGCAGACCGGGCGGGGCGCGGACGGGCTGCTGGTCTGCCCGCCGGCCGGCCCGGCGACCGACCCGGTGTTCGACAACCGTGCGCTGGCGCCGGCGATGGCGCGCTACGACGCGGCGCGGGCGGCCGGCGGCGACGGCGCCGCCCAGGTGGAGCGGATCCGGGCGCTGCTGACCTCGCAGGCGGGTCCGGCCTGGGACGACGTGTGGCGGGGGCTGGACCTGCTGCGGGCGCTGCCGGCCGGCGAGCACGTCGGGGGGCGGTGGAAGCGGGACCGGTGGTCCTACACCGGGCACCGGGACCGGCTACGGGCCGGCGAGCCGCCGCAGCCGCGCCGGGACGACGCGATCGCGGCGGCGCAGAAGCTGTCCGGGCGGGAGACGGCGCAGGCCCGGCTGGAGGCCGGGGAGGCACTGGACGATCCGCTGGTGATGGCCGGGCGGCGGCTGGCCGGGGAGGCGTTCGCCGGCCGGGTGGCGCACACGGAGATGGCGTACACCCGGGCGAAGGCGCCCCGGCCGCGTCCGCTGGTGATCGTCGACACCGCGGACCGGCCGCACCTGGAGGAGGGCACCCGGGTCTACCGGGCGCTGCCCGGCGGCCGGACGCAGGAGGCGGAGTGCGTGGCGCCCGGCGGGGCGGGTCCCGTGACGCTGCGGCTGCTGAACGGGATGGGCCGGGGACGGGAGCCGGAGGCGGGCAGCGTGCCGCAGCCGGGCGACGCGGTGTGCTGGACGCTGTTCGAACACGCGCCGCGCGGCGGGGCGGGGCTGCCGGACGCCGACGCGACGCCGTGGACACACGGCGGCCCGCCGGGCCGTGCGTGCGGACAACCGGCGGCCGAGCCGGCGGACCCGGCCGGCGGAGAGGACTTCCTGTGAACGGCACACCCCGCACGGCCGCGGCGGCCGGGGGGTCCGGCCGGCCCGCGGCGCCCGGCACGGCGGACCCGGCGGGAACGGGGTGGGATCCGGCGGCGGCCGCCGCGGCGGCGACCGGGGCGATCCTCGCCGCCGTCCGGCAGGGGCCGCACCGCGGCGTGGTGGTGGACTCGCCGCCCGGCGCGGGCAAGTCCACCCTCGTGGTGCGTGCCGCGCGGGAGCTGGCCGCGGACGGCGAGCGGCTGATGATCGTGGCGCAGACCAACGCGCAGGTGGACGACCTGGCGGTGCGGCTGGCCACCGCCGATCCGCGGCTCGCGGTGGGCCGCCTGCACGGCGCCGACGCGCCGCCCGCCGCCGAACTGGACGCCCATCCCTCGGTGCGCCGGTCGGCGAAGGCGGCCGAGCTGCAAGAGCAGCAGGTGGTGATCGCCACCGCCGCGAAGTGGGGATTCGTCAGGGACGTCCCCGTGTGGCGGCACGCGATCGTGGACGAGGCGTACCAGATGCGCTCGGACGCGCTGCTGCGGGTGGCCGGGCTGTTCGAACGCGCGCTGTTCGTGGGCGATCCGGGCCAGTTGGACCCGTTCACCGCGGTGGGCGCCGAGCAGTGGGCGGGGTTGTCCTACGACCCGTCGGCGAGCGCGGTGGTGACGCTGCTGGCGCACAATCCCGACCTGCCGCAGCACCGGCTGCCGGTCTCCTGGCGGCTGCCGGCGTCGGCCGCCCCACTGATCTCGTCGGCGTTCTACCCGTACACGCCGTTCCGCAGCGGCACCGGTCCGGGCGACCGGTCGATGGCGTTCGGCACCCGGTCCGACGGCGGGGCGCCGGACCGGGTGCTGGACGAGGCGGCGCGCTCCGGGTGGGGGCTGCTGGAACTGCCGGCCCGGCACACGCCGCGCACCGACCCGGAGGCGGTGGCGGCGGTGGCGGCGGTGGTGCGGCGGCTGCTGGAGCGCGGCGCGGTGACGGTCAGCGAGCGCTCCGCCGCACCGCTGCCGGTCACGGCGGACCGGGTGGCGGTCGGCACGGCACACCGCGACCAGGCGGCGGCGGTGCGCTCCGCGCTGGCCGCGCTGGGCGTCAGCGGGGTGGCGGTCGACACCGCCAACCGGTTGCAGGGCCGGGAGTTCGACGTCACCGTGGTGTTGCACCCGCTCTCCGGGCGGCCGGACGCGACCGCGTTCCACCTGGAGACCGGGCGGCTGTGCGTGCTGGCGTCCCGGCACCGGCACGCGTGCGTGGTGGTGTGCCGTGCGGGGGTGGCCGGACTGCTGGACGCCCACCCGTCGACCGAGCCGGTCCAGCTGGGCGTGACGGTGAAGTTCCCGGACGGTTGGGAGGCCAACCACGCGGTGCTGGCGAGGTTGGCGCGGCACCGGGTGCCGTTCGTGCCGTGACGGGTGTTCGGCCGATCCGCGCTGGGTAGCCCTGGTGCGGGACAATGGATGGCGGTCCGCGATCGGGAGGTGGTCAGATGTCCGAGCCGCAGTCGGCTCACCGCAGGCCGGACGGGACTCCGCGCCGGATGCGACCCGCCCCGCTGCTCTTCGAGCCCGAGGCGGCGTCCGGCGAGGTGGAGCACTTCTTCGACCTGGAGTCCATCGAGGACCCCGGTCGGCTGCTGGATCGTGCCACCGAGTTGGCGCTGGCGTTCCGGGCGGCGGCCGACCGGGCCACGGAGTTCCAGGCGATCGCGGCGGCGCAGCTCGCCGATCCCCGGCGCTTCGACCGGGCCGGCACGGCGGCGATCGCCGAGCGGGCGGACTGGTCGCAGGACTACGCCCGGCGGATGGTGGAGTTCGGCGCCGACCTGCTGCGCCGCCGGCCGCTGCCGGACTGACCGCCGCCGGCCGGCCCCGCCGTGTCCCGGGCACCCGTCGTGCGCCGCCGCCCGTCGTGCTCCGGGCGGGCATATGCGGGACGGGCATGCGGCGGGGCAGGGTAGCGGCCGGCGGCCGGGTCCGTCCCGGTTTCGGGGGGATCGCCGGTGGCGGGCGTCCGATCCGGGTAGACCTGTCGGTCATGAGCGACATGACCGGCGACATCCGAGACGGCGGCACGTCCGACGAGGGCGGGCCGCGCACCGACGCGTGGCAGACCGGCATCGCCTCGCAGGCGGCGTTCGTGACCGCCGCGGGCGCCGAGTGGCTGGTCTCGGCCAGCCCGTTCCCGCGCAGCGTGCGGGCGCTGTGGACGGCGCGCCCGGAGGGCCCCGGGGTGCTGCCGTGCGGCACCGCGTTCGACGTGGTCGACCTGCCCGCGCTCTTCGGGCGCAGGGTGCTGGACCGACTGTGGACGGCCGGCCCGGGCTGCGGTCCGGTCGCCGCGCACCGCGGGCGGATCTGGCTGTTCGCCCTGCCGGGCACCGCGGACCGACTGCCGGCCCTGCTGTCCTGGGAGGAGTGGGGGCACCGGGTGCCGCCGATGATCTGCCACGGCGCGGGCGACGCGGTGACGGTCCCGCCGCTGGTGCCGGCCGGGTGCGCGGCGGGCGGCCGGCCCGCCGGGGTCCGCACCGGGTCCGCCGGCGGGCCGCCCGGTGCGGGTGGTGCGCCGCGCTGGGTGGTGGCACCGGACGTACGCGATCCGTGGCTGCCCGGGGCGGCGGTGCTGCTGTGGGCGGTGCTGCGCGTGGTGCGTGCCGAGAGGCGCGCTCGGGACGGGGGCGGAATCGATTTCTCGTCGGCCGGATCCGGATGCTAGGGTCATCGACGTCGCGAGCGCCGCTAGCTCAACTGGCAGAGCAGCTGACTCTTAATCAGCGGGTTCGGGGTTCAAGTCCCTGGCGGCGCACCGATCGGGCGCCCTCCAGCACGGAGGGCGCCCTTCGCGTTCCCCCGCACCGCACGGCGAAGGGGCCGAGCGGTCACCGCGTTCGCCCGGGCGGTACCCGCCGCGCCGCAGCGGCACCGCGACGGCGCCCGCCTGGTGGCCACCCGCACCCCGCTCGGCCCGGCGACGCCGGCTGCCGCCGGGCCGAGCGGGCCGGCGTTCGGTCGGCGCCCGACCGGGACGCGGCGTTCGAGACCGGGATCGGCCTGATCGTCGGCGGGCTGCGGGCGGCGCGGGGCACCACCGCCGATCGGGTATGATCGAGCACGTCGCGAGCGCCGCTAGCTCAACTGGCAGAGCAGCTGACTCTTAATCAGCGGGTTCGGGGTTCAAGTCCCTGGCGGCGCACCGATCGGGCGCCCTCCAGCACGGAGGGCGCCCTTCGCGTCCCCCCCGCACCGCACCGCCCCCGGGCACCGGCCCCCGACCCCGCCGCCCGCGCTCCCCCGGCGCGATCCGGGCCGCACGGCCGCCTCCGCCCGGCAGCGCCGCCCGGCGGCCGGTTTCAGCGCCGGGTGACCCGGACCACCCAGCCGCCCGCGCGGTCCGCCGAGAGCACCCGCACCGTGAAGTGCGCGGCCGGGTCGGTGTAGGCGGCGGGCGGCAGGAACGGCGCGTCGTTGAGGGAGTTGAACGAGCCGCTGGAGAACCCGCAGGAGACGGTGTGCGGATGGGCGTCGACGACGCGCACCGGCCCGTCACCGGAGTCGACGTCGGTGCGGACCCGGTAGACCAGCACGCCCTGCGAGCAGGCGGCCGCGTCGTCGCCGACCGCCCGCCGGGCCTCCATGACGTAGGCGGTGTGCGGGCCGTACGGCAGGATCACCGCCTTGCGCCCGCCGGGCACCTCCAGCGGCGCCAGCGCCACCACCCGGCTGCCGCGCCGCGGCAGGCACACCACCTGCCGGTCGGTGAGCCAGCCGAGCCGCCACTTGTGCCAGGCGAGCAGGTCGCCCTGCAGCCCCCAGTCCAGGGACATCGTGTCCCACTGGCCGGCGAGCCGGTCGGTGCGGGCGAAGTCGCCGACCGAGTACAGGTCGGGCAGCCCGAGTATGTGCCCGTTCTCGTGCGTCAGCACGCGCGGCCCGGCCTGGTCTCGGCCGTAGATGACCGAGACCCGGTTCAGCTGGGTGCCGGAGTCGGTGGTGGCCGCGTTGCCGCCGGTCCAGGTGACCGACAGCACCGTCTCGTCGGCCGGCGGCCCGGCGTTGGGCGTGGCGATGACGTTGACCAGGTCGTAGCCGCGGAAGTCCACCGAGCGGCCGACCACCGAGACCAGGTCGCGCATCATCTCGCGGTGCACCGGCCAGCCGTACCCGCGCGCTATCCGGTAGGCGGCGAAGCGGCGCGGCATCCTGAACCAGCGCATCACCGGGTAGGGGCGGTAGCGCAGCCGGCCGTAGGAGGCGCGGTCGTACCACTGGGAGACGGCCGGGAAGAACTCCCGGTAGCGCTGCTGGACGGTCTCGTCCGCGGGGGCGTCGGGGAAGTCGATGAAGAGCGTCAGCGCCTTCAACTCACCTGTGGAGTGGGCGTACTCGTGGTCGGGCGCGGTGGGGAAGCCCTCGGACATCTCGGTGCCGGGCGCGGCGGCCAGCGCACACGGCCGGTCCGCGGGCGCCGCCGGAGTGGCGCTGCCCGCCGCCAGGTCCACCCCGGCGGCCGAGCCGGCGGCGAACAGCAGCGCGGCGGATATCGCGACCGCCTTGAACCGGGCGGCCCGCGACGGCCAGCGGAACCGGCGCGGGCGGCCGGCGCGGGAGCGCTCCGGGGCGGCCCCCGGCGGCCCGGCCGGCCGGCCGCGGTCCCCGGCGGTCACCGCTCCGCCACCGTGACGCTCCAGGCACCGCCCGCGGTCCGGGCGTTGACTCGGACCCGGACCGTGCCGTGCGGGCCGGGCGCGAACCGGTAGGCGGTGGACTCGCCGACGCCGAGCGGGGCGTCGGCCAGCGGCGGGTAGACCGACGTGCCGTAGCAGGCGCCGGTGCCCGGGTGGCCGTCGATCACCCGTACCGGGCCGTCGCCGGTCTCCACGTCGGAGCGCACCCGGTACACCAGCACGCCCTGGGTGCAGCCGTGCACGTCGTTGCCCCGGGAGGAGCGGGCCTCGACGGCCAGCGCGGCGGTCTGGCCGAGCCGGACCACGACGAGCTTGGCGCCGCCGGCCACCTCCACCGGGCTGAGCAGCCGGGTGACCGTGCCGGGGTGGTCCACGCAGCTGACCTGCGAGCGGCCGATCCAGCCGTACTTCCACCGGTGCCAGGCGAACAGGCCGGGCGACAGGGCGAACTGGCTGCCCATCAGGTCCCAGTCGCCGACCTGGGTGTCCCAGTCGGCCCGGCTGCCGGCCGGCGGGCGCAGGTAGAGGTCGGGCAGGTCGAAGACGTGGTTGGTCTCGTGGGCCAGCACGTTGGGGTCCGGCGGGTGGCGTTCGAAGACGGTCACCAGCCGGCGCACCTCGGCGCGCCCGGCGCGCAACGGCCGGTCCAGGCTGATCACCTTGGTGGCGTCGGAGTCCACCCCGGGCGCGTCCGGGTCGGCGACCAGGTAGATCACCGGGTAGTGCCGCAGGTCCACCGCGCGGCCGACCAGCGCGAGCGCGTCCCGCAGGTAGGCGTCGCGGGGGGCGGGCGCCCAGTCGCGGCGGATGGCGTAGCCGGTCGAGGGGCGCGGCATGCGGAACCAGCGCCGCACGACGCGCGCGTGCAGCCGCATCCGCCCGTAGGAGGCGCGGGCGAAGAACGCGCTGGTGGCCGGGAAGTGGTCGGCCGCCAGTTCGGCGGGCGACCAGTCCGGCACGTGGTCCGGGAAGGACAGGAAGAGCATGACCGCGTCGATGTCGCCGATCGGGCGCCGGTAGTCCCCGTTCCAGCTGGAGGTGCCCTCGGAGTGCCGGGCGCCGGTGCGCTGCAGCGCGCACGGCCCGTCCGACGACGCGGCCGCGGTCGGCCCGGCGAACAGCGCCCAGGCCACGAACGCGACGAAGCCCACGGCCAGCGCGACGCCCCGGCGGGCGGGGTAGGCACGCGGTCCGGCGTGCGCGCCGCCGGGCGGCGGGGTGGTCACCGGGCCGCGGCCGGGGTGCCACGGCCGCGGCGCGCGCGGACGGCGGGCACCGCCGCCCGGCAGACTGGGGAACGGACCGCCTGGCACGCGCACCTCCCCGGACGGATCGGGCCCTGTGGGCTGACCCCTCCACCCTTGGGTGCTTTGTAGCGGTGTGCCCTGTTCTGCTGGTCCGGTCGAGTCAGCGGACGAAGATCACGCACGGTGATGCGGCGCCAACGCCGATCGCCGGGCGACAAATGGGCGCACAGGCGTACAACGGCGGCAAGAAAACGGACATCACGCCCGGCGTTCGCCTCCGTGCGCCGAGAATCACTACCGAATCACTACGTTGGCGGTGGCTCTGGGCAACCATGAACATCTATGATCGGCACATTTCCCCGTCGGGAATCCGCGTCGTCGGGACCCCGACTCCTCCCCAACTACCTTGTGCGAGAAGACTGCGATGCGGGAGAAAGCTGGCGGCGGCCCATCGGCCGGCCCACCCGGTGGTCCCGCGGCACACCCGTCAGACGTCACGGAACGTGACGGCTCCCTGGTGACGCCGGCCGGACGCACGGCCACCGCGCTGCGTGACTACCACGCCGCGTTCAACGTGGCCCGCACCGCGATGGGCCTGGTGGACGGCGACGGGCGGCTGCTGGCCGCCAACCCGGCGCTCGGGTCGCTGCTGGGCACGGTGCCGGCCCGGCTCACCGACCGCCGGGCCGCCGAGCTGGTCGGGCTGGACGGCGACGAGAGCGTGCGCGACGCCTACCGGGACGTGCTGCGCGGCGGGCGGGCCCGGCTGCGGTCGACCTGCCGCCTGAAACACCCGGACGGCCGGGCGCTGTGGGCCGAGGTGACCCTCGACGCGGTGGGCGGCACGGCCGGGCCGCCGCCGGGCGGCGCGGGGCAGGGGCGCACCGCCGCGCTGCTGTCGGTGGAGGACGTCAGCGAGCGGCGGGAACTGGCCGACCGGCTGCGCCACCTGGAGATGCACGACCCGGTCACCCGGCTGCCCAACCGCACGCTGTTCTTCGAACGGCTGGAGGCCGCGCTGCGCTCGCCGGGCGGACGCCGGGTGGGCATCTGCTACCTGGACCTGGACGGCTTCAAGGCGGTCAACGACACCCTCGGGCACGGCGTCGGCGACCTGCTGCTGGCCGAGGCGGCCGCGCGGCTGCTGGCCTGCGTGGAGCGGGGACGGCACCTGGCGGCCCGGCTCGGCGGCGACGAGTTCGCCCTGCTGGTCGAGGACTCCGAGGGCACCGGGCAGGTCACCGGGCTCGCCGACGCCGTGCTGGCCGCGCTGCAGCGGCCGTTCGACCTCGACGGGCACCGGCTCGCGGTCTCGGCCAGCATCGGCGTGGTGGAGCGGCCGGCCGCCGGCACCTCGCCGACCGGCCTGATGCAGGCGGCCGACACCACGCTCTACTGGGCCAAGGCGGACGGCAAGGGCCGCTGGACGCTGTTCGACCCGGAGCGCAACGCGCACCGGATGACCCGGCAGGCGCTGTCCAGCACGCTGCGCCAGGCGGTGGAACGCGGGGAGTTCGTGCTGGAGTACCAGCCGCTGGTGGCGCTGGACAGCGGGACGCTGCGCGGGGTCGAGGCCCTGGTGCGCTGGCAGCATCCGCGGTTCGGACGGCTGGCACCGGACCGCTTCGTGGGGCTGGCCGAGGAGGACGGCTCCATCGTGCCGCTGGGCCGGTGGGTGCTGGCCGAGTCGTGCCGGCAGGCCAGGGTCTGGCAGAAGGACCGTCCGGAGCGCCCGCTGTTCGTCAGCGTGAACGTGGCGGTGCGCCAGGTGTGGGACTCCGACCTGGTCGCCGACGTGGCCGCCATCCTGGACGAGACCGGGCTGCCACCGGGCCTGCTGCAACTGGAGCTGACCGAGTCGGCGCTGATGGGGTCGGCCGGCCGGCCGCTCCAGGCGCTGCACGCGCTGAGCGAGATGGGCGTGCGGATCGTCATCGACGACTTCGGAACCGGCTACTCCAACCTCGCCTACCTCAGCCGGCTGCCGGTGGCCGCGCTCAAGCTGGACGGATCGTTCGTGCACGGCTTCCGCTCCCCGGAGCACCCGAACCCGGCCGACGAGACGATCGTGGAGGCGCTGGTGGACCTGGCGCACCGGCTCGGGCTGACGGTGACCGCGGAGTGCGTGGAGAGCGCCGAGCAGGCCGAGCGGCTGCGCGGGATCGGCTGTGACACCGGGCAGGGCTGGTTCTACTCCCGGCCGGTCGGCGCCGAGCACATCCCCGCGATGCTCGGCGCGATCTGACGCCGCGGGCCGGCTGCCCGCGTCCGGCGCGCGCACCGGGTGCCGGGCGCTCCCGATGGGCGTCCGCCACAGGCCGGGCGGGCGTCACAGCCCGGTCGGCCGACCGTACGCGTCCGCTGTCAGGCCGAACGCCGCAGGACTCCAGCCGGGCCACCCCCGGCGGCCCCGGCGGCCGTCGGGCGCCGCCGTCAGGCGGGCCGGCCGCGGACGCCGGCGGCCAGCGGGCCCGGCTCCCGCCCGCGGGACAGCGCCGCCTCCCGCGCCGGCGCCTCCCGCCCGCCGGGCGCTGCCGCCTCCGGCGCCGGTCCGCCCTGCCCGGTGGCCGACGGCGCGGCGATCGGCGCCGCCGCGCCGGGCCGCGCCGGCTGCGGGACCAGCCGGGTGAGCGCGTCGCGCATGTGCGCCTCCATCAGCCCGATCAGCAGGTCCTCGTCGCCCGCCCGCAGCGCCTCGATGATCGCCTCGTGCTCGGCGACCAGCTCGGCCGGGGCGCGGTAGGTGACGGTCAGCGCGGACAGGCACATCCGGGTCTCGACGAACAGGGTGTCGGCCATCCGCGTCAGGCGCGGGCTGCCGGCCTCGGCGATCAGGATCTGGTGCAGTTCCATGTCGGCCGCGGCCAGCGCCCGCGGATCGCCCTCGCCGGCCGCGGCGGCCATCGCGGCGCAGGCCGCCGCGAGCCGGTCGGCGGTGCGCGCCGGGTGGCGGCGCAGCACGATCCGGCAGGCGGCGGACTCCACCGCCGAGCGGGCCAGGTAGATGTCGGTGACGTCGTCGGCGGTCAGCTCCACCACGAACACCCCGCGGTGCGGTTCGCTGCGCAGGATGCCCTGCTGCACCAGACGCTGCATCGCCTCCCGCAGCGGGCCGCGGCTGACACCGAGCTGGGCCGCCAGCTCGACCTCGCCGAGCTGGCGGCCCGGGGCCAGCGTGCCGTCCATGACAGCCTCGGTCAGGCGCCGGGCGATCACCATCGCCGCGGGTTCGCGCTTGACCGGGGCGAGTATCCGTCCCCGTCCCCCGTTTCCGGACATCGCCGTCGGCCCCCTCAGAGTCGTCTGGCGAAGAGGGTACCGAGCCCGGCCCGCACGGTGTCCGCGCCGACCAGCCGCATGCCCTCCCAGACGGTGACCTGGTTGGCGGTGAGCACCGGTTTGCCCAGCGCCGCCTCCAGGTCCGGGAGCCAGGCGGCGGTGTGCAGGGCGGTGTCCGGCAGCAGCACCGCGTCGGCGTCCGGGTGGTCGCCGGCCTCGGCCAGCCCCAGCACCTCGTCGCGCCCCCAGGTGCCCACCTCGGCGGCGGTGATGACACCGCTGCCGCGGGTGCTGACCACCTCGGCGCCCGCCTCCTTCAGGAAGGCGGTGAAGTGCTGCGCGACGTCCTCCGGGTAGGTCGCGGCGACCGCCACCCGGCCGGCGCCGACGGCCCGCACGGCGTGCGCGAACGCGAAGGAGGTGGACGAGGCGGGCAGCCCGGCCGCCGCGGACAGCCCGGCGACCTGCTCGCCGGCGCCCTGCCAGCCGAAGACGAAGCTGGCGCTGGTGCACGCCCACACCACGGCGGCCACCCCGGCGTCGGTCAACTGCCGCGCGCCGTCCGCCAGCCGGGCCGCCGAGCCCATCTCCAACAGCGCGTCCACCCGGTGCGCGTCCTCACCGATGTCGGTGTGCGCCAGGGGCAGCCGCACCGCCGGCCCGGCGGCGGCCAGCAGCCGTTCGAAGCGCGGGTAGTCGTCCTCGGCCGAGTGACCGGGGTAGAGGAAGCCGACCGCCGGGGCGGCTCCCTCTTCGGCGTGCTCGGGCATCGCGGTCTCCCTCGTGCTCGGGTACGGGATTCCCCCCTGATCGAGCATAGGGCCGATCCGTGGATTGTCGACAGTCCTACATCCCGGTGGCGCGGCGGTCAGTTGGCCATCGGGTCGTCCGGTGGGTCGATCGGCTCGTGGCCGTCGGAGAACAGCTCGGGGTCCCCCAACGGCTGGCCGGCCAAGGCGACTTCGGGCATGCCGTGGAGCGGGGCGCCGGGCCCGCCGGGCATCCGCACCGGCGAGGTGCCGGTGCGCGCCGCCGGGTCCAGCAGCGCCTGGTAGGGGCCGACCGCGTCCACCCCGACGGCACGCAGCGCGGCCCACATGGTCACCTGGTTCGCCGACAGCACCGGCAGCCGCAGCTCGGCCTCCAGCTGGGGGATGACGTCGTAGGTGGGCAGGTTCGTGCAGCTGATGAAGAGCGCGTCGGTGTCGCCGACCACCGCCTCGCGGGCCATGTCGACCACGTCCCGGTAGGGCACCCGCCAGATCTCCCGGGTCAGCCCCAGGTAGGAGCGGCCGGTCACCGTGACCCGCGCCTCGGCGAGGTACTCCTCCAGCGAGTCGGTGACCGACCTGGTGTACGGGGTGACCACCGCCACCCGCCGGGCGCCGATCTCGGCGAGCGCGTCCAGCAGCGCCCCGGAGGTGGTGACCGACGGGGTGCCGGCACCCGCGTCGGTCATGGCGTACCGCATGCCGTGCTCGCCGGCGATGCCGCCGACGAAGCTGCCCGAGGTGCAGGCGTAGGCCAGCGACTCGGGGCGCACCGCGTGCAGCGCGAGCACCGCTTCCCGCAGCGTCTGGTGCTCGCTGACCAGCCTGGCCATGTCCAGGCTCACCTCGACCGGCACGAACGGGGTGCGGGTCAGGAACAGCGAGATCTCGTCGGGCACCCAACGCCACAGCTCACGATCGAGCGCGAAGTCGAAGGGCGCGACGACGCCGACGCCGCGCTGCGGGAGCGGACCGCCGAGGAAGGTGATGTCCAACGTGAGCCCCTTTGCGGAAGAAGGGCGGTGCGACCGGGGACGGGTGGTGCGGTGTGCCGGTGTGGCGATGTGCGGGACGGGGGGGCGCGGGCCCGGTGGTGCGAGCGGTGGAGCGTTGTCGAGCGTGGTGGAACAGTGTGGAACACGGTCCGCGGTGTGGACACGCGGATTGTTGACAACGTTAGAGACGCATCCTTAGCGTGGTCAATCCGCAGACCGAACCTCCGTCCTCAGCAGTTTCAGCCACGGTGCCAGGCCGACATTTCGGAGCGGTTTCATCCTCATGACTGATCGCACTGATCGCACTGATCGCACGGTCGTCGTCCTCGGCGATGAGGTTCCCTCCCAGCTCGACCGGCTTCCGCCGGGGGTCTCGGTGGTCCGCGCGGGCCCGGCCGGCGGCGCCCCGCTGGCCGAGGCGCTGCCGGCCGCCGACGTGCTGCTGGTGTGGGATTTCACATCGGACGCGGTGCGCGACGCCTGGCCGGCGGCCGGCTCCCCGGTGCCCGCGTGGGTGCACACCGCCAGCGCGGGCGTGGACCGGCTGGTCTTCCCCGCCCTGGTCGAATCCCGCAGCGTGCTGACCAACGCGCGCGGTGTCTTCGAGCAGCCCATCGCCGAGTACGTGGCCGGCTGGGTGCTGGCCATGGCCAAGGACTTCCACGGCAGCTGGGAGCTGCAGCGGCAGCGACGCTGGCGGCACCGCGAGACGATGCGGGTGGCCGGTTCGCGGGCCGTGGTGGTCGGCTCGGGCCCGATCGGCCGGGCCTGCGGGCGCACCCTGGCCGCGCTCGGGCTGCGGGTGGATCTGGTCGGCCGCACCGAGCGGCCAGGCGACCCGGACTTCGGCCTGGTGCACGGCGCCGGCGCGCTGCCCGGTCTGCTGCCGTCGGCGGACTGGGTGGTGTGCGCGGCGCCGCTGACCGGGAGCAACCGGGGCATGTTCGACGCGGCCGCCTTCCGGCTGATGAAACCCTCCGCCCGGTTCGTCAACGTCGGCCGCGGCCCGCTGGTGGTCACCGACGACCTGGTGGACGCGCTGCTGGCCCGGCGGCTGGCCGGCGCCGCCCTCGACGTCTTCGAACACGAGCCGGTCGGTCCCGGCGACCGGCTGTGGGACGTGCCGGGGCTGCTGGTCTCCCCGCACATGAGCGCCGACACCTTCGGCTGGCGGGACGCCCTGGCCGAGCAGTTCCTGGACAACTACGCCCGGTGGGCGGACGGCCGCCCGCTGTTCAACGTGGTCGACAAGCGCCTCGGATACGTGCCCGTCCCCTGAACCGGAGGTCTCAGCGCCATGACCGACCTGTACGAACTGACCGCCCGGGAACTGGTGGCCGGGTACCGGGGCGGCGTGTTCTCCCCGGTGGAGGCGGTGCGCTCGGTGCTGGACCGCGTGCGCCAGGTCGACGACCGGGTGAACGCCTTCTGCCGGCTCGACGAGGACGGCGCCCTGGAGCAGGCGGCCGCCTCCCGGGAGCGCTGGCGGCGCGGGGCGCCGGCCGGCCTGCTGGACGGCGTGCCGGTCTCCGTCAAGGACATCCTGCTCCAGCGCGGTGTGCCCACGCTGCGCGGCTCGCTGGCGGTGCGGCCGGACGGGCCGTGGGACGAGGACGCTCCGTCGGTCGCCCGGCTGCGCGAGCACGGCGCGGTCCTGTTCGGCCGGACCACCACCCCGGAGTTCGGCTGGAAGGGCGTGACCGACAGCCCGCTGTACGGGGTGACCCGCAACCCCTACGACGCCTCGCGCACCTCGGGCGGCTCCAGCGGCGGCAGCGCGGCGGCGCTGGCGCTGGGCGCGGGCCCGCTGAGCCTGGGCACCGACGGCGGCGGTTCGGTGCGCATCCCGGCCGCGTTCTGCGGGATCTTCGCGCTCAAGCCCACCTACGGCCGGGTGCCGCTCTATCCGGCCAGCGCGTTCGGCACGCTGGCGCACGTCGGGCCGATGACCCGGGACGCGGCGGACGCGGCGCTGATGATGGACGTGATCAGCGGGCCGGACGCCCGGGACTGGTCGGGGCTGGGGGCTCCGGTCGGCTCGTTCCGGGACGGTCTGGACGGCGGGGTGGCCGGGTTGCGGGTCGCCTACAGCCCGGACTTCGGCGGCGCGGTGCGGGTGGAGCAGGGCATCGCGGCGGCGGTGCGCCGGGCGGTGGACCGGCTGGCCGAGCTGGGCGCCGCGGTGGAGCGGGTCGACCCGCCGCTGACCGACCCGGTCGAGGCGTTCCACGTGCTGTGGTTCTCCGGCGCGGCCCGGGTGGTGGACGGGCTGCCGGCCGGGTCCCGCGAGTCGCTGGACCCGGGCCTGCGGGAGATCTGCGCCGAGGGCGCCGGGCACAGCGCGCTGGACTACCTGGCCGCGGTCGACGTGCGGATGGCGCTGGGCCGGGCGATGGGCGGCTTCCACGAGACCTACGACCTGCTGGTCACCCCGACGCTGCCGATCACCGCGTTCCCGGCCGGCCGGGAGACGCCGTCCGGCGAGCCGGGCGGGCGGTGGACCGGCTGGACGCCGTTCACCTACCCGTTCAACATGACGCAGCAGCCCGCCGCCTCGGTGCCGTGCGGCACCGGTGACGACGGGCTGCCGGCCGGGGTGCAGCTGGTGGCGGCCCGGCACCGGGACGCCCTGGTGCTGCGCGCCGCGCACGCGCTGTACGCCACCGGCCTGCCGCAGGAGGCGGTCACACCCGCCGGAAGGTGAGGGTCTCGCCGAGGGCTCCGGCCCGCCACAGGTCGTGGGCGGCCTCGGCCATCAGGTCGAGGCCGTCGACCACCGTCCCCCACACGGTGCCCGGCACCCAACCCACGTCGCCGTTGATCAGCAGGTTGTTGCGGCCGTAGAACAGCGCGAGGTCGACGACCCGCCGGTGCCCGGCGTGGCCGGTCCCCTCGCCGTAGCCGTAGCCGGGGTTGCCGAGGACGGTGTCGGTGAAGGAGAAATAGCACAGGTCACCGGGGATCGGGGTGACCGTGGTGTTCTCCGGCGGCGGCTCCTCCTCGGCGAACGCGGGCAGCAGGGTGTAGATCTCGTTGCGCGCGTACTTGGCGTGGTAGACGTCGCCGGCGTGCGGCAGCCCGTCCCAGACCGCTGCGCAGGTGCGCGGTGCCAGCTCGTCCAGCAGCTTCACCGTGCAGGACACCGCTCGCTTGGCGAGGCCGACTTCGACGAACCGTTCGGGTTGGGGCATGGCTTCCTCCGTCGGGTGGGGGTGCGGGGCCGGGCGCCGTGCCACGGGGTCGGCGTCGGGCACCGGGGCGGTGCGCGGCGGGCCCCGGCCCGCGGGCCGGGGCCGGCCTCCGGTCGGCGGTCAGGCGTCGAGCGCGACGTACTTGGTCTCCAGGAACTCCTCGATGCCCACCCGGCCGCCCTCCCGGCCCAGGCCGGAGTGCTTGACGCCGCCGAACGGCGCGGCTGGGGTGGAGACGATCCCCTTGTTCAGGCCGACCATGCCGGTCTCCATCGACTCCGCGAAGTGCAGCGCGCGGCGCAGGTTCTCGGTGAACACGTAGCCGACCAGACCGTGCACGGTGTCGTTGGCCAGTTCCAGGACCTCCTCGTCGGTGGCGAACGGCACCACCGGGGCGACCGGCCCGAAGATCTCCTCGCGCAGCATCCGGGCGTCGCCGGGCACGTCGGCCAACACGGTCGGCGGGTAGAAGTAGCCCGGCCGGTCGTCCAGCGGCGCACCGCCGAGCACCGTGCGGGCCCCCTCGCGCAGCGCGTCGTCGACCAGCCCCGCCACCTTGTCCCGGCCAGCCGCGTCGATCAGCGGTCCCACGGTCACGTCCGGTTCGGTGCCGCGCCCGACGCGCATCGCGCCGAGCCGGACCGCGAGCCGGGCGGTGAACTCCTCGGCGAGCGAGTGGTGCACGTAGATCCGGTTGGCGGCGGTGCACGCCTCGCCGATGTTGCGCATCTTGGCCGCGGTGGCTCCGGCCACCGCCTTGTCCAGGTCGGCGTCCTCGCACACGATCAGCGGCGCGTTGCCGCCCAGCTCCATCGAGGTGCGCAGCACCTGGCCGGCGGCCTGGCCGAGCAGCAGCCTGCCGACCGCGGTGGAGCCCGTGAAGGACACCTTGCGGATCCGGCCGTCGCGCATCAGCGGCTCGCACACCTCGCCGGGCCGGGTGGTGGTGAGCACGTTGAGCACGCCGTCCGGCAGCCCGGCGTCCTGCAGGATGCCGGCGAGCGCGAGCATCGACAGCGGGGTCTGGTGGGCGGGCTTGACCACCATCGTGCAGCCGGCCGCGATCGCCGGGCCGATCTTGCGGGTGCCCATCGCCATCGGGAAGTTCCACGGCGTGATCAGCAGCGCCGGGCCGACCGGCTGACGCATGGTCCAGATCCGGCCGTTGCCGTCCGGAGCGGTCTGCCAGCTGCCCTCGATCCGCACCGCCTCCTCGGAGAACCAGCGGAAGAACTCGGCCGCGTAGGCGATCTCGCCGCGGGACTCGGCCAGCGGCTTGCCCATCTCCAGGGTCATCAGCAGCGCCAGCTCCTCCTGGCGCCGCATGAGTTCCTCGTAGGCGCGGCGCAGCAGGTCGGCGCGTTCCCGGGCCGGCACCCGGGCCCAGCCGGGCTGCGCCCCGGCGGCCGCGTCCAGCGCGTCGAGCGCGTCGCGGGCCCCGGCGTCCGGCAGCGAGCACAGCGGCTCGGCCAGCGAGGGGTCCTCCACCGCGAACTCGCGGGCGGCGCCGTCCGGCGCGCCCTCCTCGACGGCCGCCCCGGGCCGCCAGGTCCCGCCGATGAGCAGGCCCTTGGGCACCCGCTCGACGACCTGGGCCTCGTTCTTGTCGGTCACGCCAATTCCCCTGTCTCTTGCGGACAGTACCCGGCACCGCCATGCTTGCACGCGGAAGAGGTTGTCGACAATCCTACGATTTCGAGGAGCCCCATGACCGCCTTGTCCCCGCAGCTCAAGCAGGCCACCCCGGTACTCGCGGAACGCGGCGAAGGCGTCCACATCCACGGCGCCGACGGCCGCCGCTACCTGGACTTCACCGCCGGTATCGGCGTGACCAGCACCGGGCACTGCCATCCCCGGGTGGTGGAGGCGGCCCAGCGCCAGGTGGCCACCCTCGTCCACGGCCAGTACACGACCGTCATGCACCGGCCGCTGCTGGACCTGACCGAACGGCTCGGCGAGTACCTGCCTCCTACCCTGGATTCGGTCTTCTACCTCAACTCCGGCAGCGAGGCCGTGGAGGCCGCGGTGCGGCTGGCCCGGCACGCCACCGGCCGGCAGAACATCGTCGCCTTCCACGGCGGCTTCCACGGCCGCACGATGGGCGCGGGGGCACTGACCACCTCGGCGAACAAGTTCCGCGCCGGGATCGGCCCGATGATGCCGGGCGTGGCGGTGGCGCCGTTCCCGACCGCCTACCGGTACGGCTGGGGCCAGCGGGAGGCGGTGGACTTCGCGCTGCGCGAGCTGGACTACCTGCTGGCCACCGTCTCCGCGCCGGAGGACACCGCCGCCTTCGTCGTGGAACCGGTGCTCGGCGAGGGCGGCTACGTGCCGGCCGACACCGCCTTCCTGACCGGCCTGCGCGAGCGCGCCGACCGGCACGGCATCCTGCTGGTGCTCGACGAGGTGCAGACCGGCGTCGGGCGCACCGGGCGGTTCTGGGGCCACCGGCACTTCGTGCCCGACGGCCCGCTCGCCGACATCCTGATCACCGCGAAGGGCCTGGCGTCCGGCTTCCCGCTGTCCGCCATCGCCGCGCCCCGCGACCTGATGGCGAAGGCGCGGCCGGGTTCGCAGGGCGGCACTTACGGCGGCAACGCGGTCTCCTGCGCGGCGGCGCTGGCCACGCTGGAGGTGATCGCCGAGGAGAAGCTGGTGGAGAACGCGGCCGAGCAGGGCGCCCGGCTGATCGCGGGGCTGCGGGAGGTCGCCGCGGGCACCGACCGGGTCGGCGACGTGCGCGGGCTCGGCCTGATGTGCGCCAGCGAGTTCGTCGACGCCGAGGGCCGGCCGGACCCGGCCACCGCCGCCGCGGTGCAGAAGGAGGCGTGCTCGCTCGGCCTGCTGCTGCTCACCTGCGGTGCGCTGGGCAACACGGTGCGTATGATCCCGCCGCTGATCGTGACCGCCGAGCAGGTCGACGAGGCGCTGTCGCTCTGGTCGCGGGCGGTCCGGGCCGGCACGTCGGCCTGACCGGACCGGCACGCGGGGCGCGGCGGGCCGCGAGGCACGGGCCGCGAGGCACGGGCCACGGGAGACCGTCCCGGCGGCGGCCCGCCGCCCCGTGCCGGTGCCCGGCGGGCGCCGGGGCCGGCGGCGGGGCGGCGCCGTGGGCGCCCGCCCGGGCGGCCGGTCCCCGGGAGTGCCCGACTCCGCTTCCCTGACGGGCTGTTGCGGCTATCGTGGAGCGCAGGTCCGACCCCGGGGGCCGCACCTGCCCGGAAGGGGACACCGTGGCGCTGGAGCAGCGTATGGTCCCGCCCGCCTTCGCGATCACGTACGCGATGCGGGTCCTGGAGACCGTGGACCGCCACGGCGACGGGGTGACGGTCGCCCGGCTGGGCCGGGACCTGGGCCTGGCGCCCGGGTACCTGGCGCCGATGCTCGCCATGCTGGAGGGCGACGGCTACCTGGTGCGGGTGGCCGAGGGGACCTACGCGCTCGGCGACGCCGCGATCAAGCTGGGCGGCGCCGCCCCGGCACGGGAGCGCAGGCTGGCGGAGAAGGTCCGCGAGGCGCTGGTCCGGCTGCGCGACGAGGTGGGCGCCGCGGTCTACCTCAGCCGGTACCAGGACGGCGAGGTGCGCGTGGTCGACTGCGCGGACGGCCCGGCGACGCCGAGGGCCAACGAGTGGGTGGACTTCCGCGTCGCCGCGCACGCCAGCGCGGCCGGCAAGTGCCTGCTGGCCCAGCTCGACCAGGACGAGCGGCGCGACCACCTCGCACGCCACAAGATGGCCCGGCTCACCTCCCGGACCATCACCAGCGAACGGCTGCTCCTGCGGGCACTGGACAGCCAGCCGCCGAACGCCCCCACCCTGGACCTCCAGGAGTACGCGCTCGGCACGGTGTGCGCGGCCGTCCCGGTGACGGTCGGCAGCATGGTGGGCTGCCTGGCGGTCTCCATGCCGCTGGACCAGGTCCACCGGCTGCGCGCCACGGCCGAACTGCTCAACCGCCGCTCCGCGCCCGTACTGCTCTCGCACGCCATCTGACCGGCTCCGCCGCGCCCCGGCCTCGGCGCGGCGGAGGACCGGGCGGACCCGGCCCCCTCGGCCGTGGCACCGGGGTCAGCAGGGGCCCTCGTCGGTCCACACGCCGGAGCCGCCGGTGGAGGGCGCCTCGCCCTGCGTCCACCACTTGGCCTGCCAGGTGTGGTCCTGGTAGGAGACCTCGTCACCGGCGGTGTAGATCGCCGTGGCGCTGTAGGCCGGCGCCGTACAGGTACCGCTCGGCGGCGGGCTGGTCGGCGGCGGGGTGGGCGGGGTGGCGCCGGCGAACTCCACCGAGTAGGCGCTGAACTCGTACGGGGTCTGTGCGACGCTGCTGCAGGTGCCGGAGGTGGTGCCGTTGTTGTCCGGCGGGTCGCACTCGCGGTCCCGGTTCACCGACCAGAAGGTGAAGCGGGCCATGTGGTTGCCGGTCGCGTAGTCCAGCACGGTCTGGAAGTCCGACGGGTAGAAGTACTCGGCCGAGTCGCTGCGCCCGTTCATCCCGGAGAAGCCCTCGTGGGCGTAGGCGGTCGCCGCGTCCCAGCCGAAGGTGCTCTGCAGGATCTGGTTGAACGCGGTCAGGGCGGCGGTCTGCGACGAGGCGCCGTTGAATCCGCCGTCGAACGGCATGATGGAGAAGTTGTTCGGCGTGAAGCCGATCGCCTTGGCCTCGTCGAGCATCTGGGTGCCGAACCAGCCGGTACCGGCCGAGGTGCCGGGCGTGGTGACCGAGATGTACAGGCCCGGGTTGTCCTGCTGGAGGATCTGCGCCGCGCCGATCTCGTTGTCGACCGCGGTGGAGTTCTCGTACTCCGGCTCCTCCAGGTCGAAGTCCATCGCGTGCAGGCCGTACTTGTCGATCACGCTCTGGTAGGCGGCGGCGGTCGCCTGCGGGGTGCCGCACTCCTGGCCGAGCTTGGTGCCGCCGTAGCCGCCGATCGAGACGGACACGTCGCCGCCCTTGGCGCGGATCTCGTTGATCATGGCGGCCACGGCGGTGTCCGAGGAGACCGGGCTGGTGCCGCCCCAGGTCGCCGTGCAGCCGCCGCCGTCGGGGGCCAGGACGAAGGCGAGCTGGAACGCCTTGAGCCCGGTGGCGTCCATCACCGCGCCGGGGTCCGGCGGGTCGTTGTCCAGCGGCATCAGGTACGGCGCGGCCGCGTACCAGTTGTCCCCCAGGGCGGTGGCCTTGACGACGGTGGCGTCGTGGGCGCGGCCCGGGGAGGTGGCGGCGTTGCCGGTGGCGGTGAAGCCGAGCAGCGCGGTGACGGCCAGCGCCGCGGTGGACGCGGCGGCGGCGAGCGGGGTGAGGGCGCGCGGACTTCGGCGCGGTCGGCCGGACAAGGCTCCTCCTGCGTGGGGTTCCGGAGGGACGGGGCGGTGGGGGGTGACGCGCGGGCGGGCACGCGGTCGCGGCCCCCGGCGGCGGCACCCGGACGGGATGTGGTACAGACCAATACCCTCACAGCGTGGCCATCTGACACGACCACGTCAATAGATTGGACTGGACCAGTAGCGTTCGGCGCTCCCGCCGACCCCGCCGCGCCCGGCACCTCGCGCACCGCGCGAGCCGCCCCGCACCGGCGGTCCGACGCCGTCGCCGCCTCCGGCGCGACGCCCCCGCGCCGCGGACCGGGCCGGGCCTGCCGGTTTCCCGCACCGCCCGCCGCGGGCGCCGGGCGCAGGACACGACGCGGTGCCGGCACGGGCGTGGGCACGGGGGCACGAGCACCTGGTCCGGAGCACCCCGCGCCATCGGCTAAGCTGTGCGTCGTCGGTGAGCGCCGCTAGCTCAACTGGCAGAGCAGCTGACTCTTAATCAGCGGGTTCGGGGTTCAAGTCCCTGGCGGCGCACCACGAGAGAGGCCCCGGTCGCGGGGCCTCTTCCCTTGCACCAGCACCGCGGCCGCCAGCACCGCGCGGCCCCCGCCGGTCCGTCACCGGCCACCGACGTCGAGTACGGTTCCGGCCTGGGCAGCCGTGCAGAGCCCCGCCGTGAACCTGCGCCACCGTGACACAGGCCCGGACCGCCGTCGTCTGCGCCGACCGACGGTCCGCGGTCGCGCGGATCCGAGGCGTTCACTCGCGCGGCGCCGGGGGGCAGGGGCGGTCAGCGGGCCAGGCGGCCCAGCAGGGCGGAGGCGGCGGTGACGCCCAGCAAGGCGGCCACCGCCAGGACGCCGTAGTCCAGCGCCAGGTGCGACGGGGTGCCGAGCAGCAGTCCGCGCAACGCGTCGACCTGGTAGCTGAGCGGGTTGACCAGACTGAGCACCCGGAGCCAGTCCGGCATCACCGCCACCGGGTAGAGCGCGTTGGAGGCGAAGAACAACGGCATCGTGATGGCTTGGCCGATACCCATGAGTCGGTCGCGGGTGAGCACGATCCCGGCGATCGACATCGACAGGCAGGAGAAGAACGCCGAGCCGAGGATCACCGCGAGGACGACGCCCAGCAACCGTAGCGGGTTCCAGGTGAGCGAGACCCCCAGCACCGCCGCGATGACCACCACCACGACCGCCTGGATGACCGCCTTCACGCCCGCGGCGAACGCCTTGCCGGTGATCAGCGCGGCCCGTGGGGTGGGCGTGACCAGGAGTTTGGTCAGCACCCCGGCGTCCCGTTCCCAGATGATCATGATGCCGTAGAAGATGGCGATGAACATCGCCGACTGCGCGATGATGCCGGGCGCCAGGTAGTCCAGGTACGGCACGCCTCCGGTGGGAATGGCGTGGATGTGGGTGAAGGTCTCACCGAAGATCAGCAGCCACAGGGCCGGCTGGATCGCCCTGGTGTACAGCTCGGTGCGGTCGTGCCGGAGCTTCTGCAGCTCGACCCGGCACATCGCGGCGGCGCGGGCGGCCGGCACCCGCCAGCCGGCCCGCGGCGCGGGCGGCACCAGGAGCAGGTCGAGCCGGCCCGGGGTACCCGGTTCAGCCGACGCGTGACGCGGTGCGGCGGGTGCTTCGGACACTGCGGAAATCCCCTCCCTCGTCCAGTCCGCTGCCGGCGACGTCCCGGAAGACGTCCTCCAGCGTCGGTTCGCTGCCGTCCGCGCGGCGCTCGCGCAGTCCGGCCTTCAGTTCCCGCGGCGTGCCGAGCGCGCGCACCCGGCCCTTGTGCATCAGGGCCACCCGGTCGCAGTACTGGTCGGCCTCATCCATGGAGTGCGTGGTGACCAGGACCGTCATGCCGGTGGCCTCGCGCACCGCGTTGATGTGCTCCCACACGCTGGTGCGGGCGATGGGGTCCAGTCCGATCGTCGGCTCGTCGAGCATGAGCAGCCGGGGCGCGCTGACCAGGGCCTGCGCCAGTTCGAGCCGGCGCACCATACCGCCGGAGTACGTGGAGGCCATCCGGTCGGCGGCCTCCAGCAGGTCCACCGCGGCCAGCGCCTGCTGGACCCGGTCAGCCAGCTCGCGGCGCGAGACGTCGAAGACCCGGGCGAACAGCGCCACGTTCTCCCGCCCGGTCAACCCGGCGTCCGCGGACAGCTGCTGCGGTACGTAGCCCAGCAGCCGGCGCACCGCCATCGGGTCCCGGGCCGGGTCGTGGCCGAGGACCGCGACCATGCCGGCCGGCACCGGCAGCAGCGTGGTGACGCACCGGATCGCGGTGGTCTTGCCGGCGCCGTTCGGGCCGAGCAGTCCGAAGACCTCGCCGGCCGCGACCCGCAGGTCCAGGCCGTCGACGGCCCTGGTGTCACCGAAGGAGTACTCCAGCCCGCGGCAGGCGACCGCGTCCGGTCCGGCGGCGCGCTCCGGTTCCCGGCCGGGCCCGGCGGCCGGCGCCGGATCGGGCGGGGTGGCCGGCACGGCCGGCGACCGGCTGCCGGCCGGTGCCGCGGGCCGGGCCCGGTCGGGCGCGTGGTCCGTCATGAGCCCTCCACCTCCTCGTGCAGGCGCCGCGCGAGGCCGCGCAGCGCCGGAAGCGCGGCCAGCAGGGCCGCCTGTTCGTCGTCCGACAGCCGGGCGAACTGCTCCCGTACGAGGGCGGCGCGCCGCTCCCGCCAGGTCTTCAACCGTGCCTCGCCTTCTTCGGTGGGCGCCAGCCGGGCGGAGCGCCGGTCCTCCGGGTCGGTCTCGCGAGCCAGCAGTCCGGCGGCGGTGAGCCGGTTGACCAGGGTGGAGACCGAGTTGTTCGCCAGGTACAGCTCCCTGGCCGCGGCGGACACCCGGATGCCGGGACGGGCGGAGGCCAGGGCGAGCAGTTCGAGCTGCGCCCCGCGCGGTCGGGGGCCGGCCGGTCCGCCCCGCGCCCCCCGCCTGACCAGGCGCTGGAGGCCGGCCAGCAGGTCGGCCAGCGCCTCGGGCAGTTCGGTCGTGGACACTTCATAATTTTAGCTCTCCGTACGACCTATCTGTCCAGCGTCCCGCGCTCGTCGGGCCGCCGCCGTCCGTGCCCACCCCGACCGTCCGGCCGACGGCGACGGCCGCCGGGCCGGCGCCGGCCGTCCCCTCTGAGCGGTCGGCGGCGGCCGGTCAGAAGGAGTCGACTTCCACGTGGTCGTGGTGCACCAGGTCGACCAGGTCGGCGATGGAGTCCACCACCCGGGAGGGCCGGAAGGGGTGGCCGTCGACCTCGTCCGGGCGGGTCAGCCCGGTCAGCACCAGGAAGGTCTCCATGCCGGCCTCCAGGCCGGCCAGCACGTCGGTGTCCATCCGGTCGCCGATCATCGCCGAGGTCTCCGAGTGCGCGCCGATCGCGTTCAGCCCGGCCCGCATCATCAGCGGGTTCGGCTTGCCGACGAAGTACGGCTCCTTGCCGGTGGCCCGGGTGATCAGGGCGGCCACCGAGCCGGTGGCCGGCAGCGCGCCCTCGGCGGACGGCCCGGTGTGGTCGGGGTTGGTGGCGATGAACCGGGCGCCGTCGTTGATCAGCCGGATCGCCTTGGTCAGCGCCTCGAAACTGTAGGTGCGCGTCTCCCCCAGGACCACGTAGTCCGGCTCGGCGTCGGTGAGCACGTAGCCGATGTCGTGCAGCGCGGTGGTCAGGCCCGCCTCGCCTATGACGTAGGCGGTGCCGCCGGGCCGCTGGTCGTCGAGGAACCGCGCGGTGGCCAGCGCCGAGGTCCAGATGCTGGCGACCGGCACGTCCAGCCCCATCCGGGCCAGCCGGGCGTGCAGGTCGCGTGGGGTGTACATGGAGTTGTTGGTCAGCACCAGGAAGGGCTTGCCGGACTCGCGCAGCCGCTCCAGGAACCGGTCCGCGCCGGGGATCGGGACGCCCTCGTGGATGAGGACCCCGTCCATGTCGGTGAGCCAGGATTCGATCGGCTTGCGCTCGGACACGGGCGTGACTCCTTCGGCTGCGGACCGTCGCGGACGTCGCTTGCCCGGTCACGGCGGGCGATCCGCCCGCCGGGGCCGGGCTGCCAGCCTACGTCCCGGCCGCCGGCGGTCCACCGCCCCGGCCGCCCGCCGGGGCGGTCCGGCCCGGCGGACACGCCCCTGCCACCCCGCCGGTCCCGCCCCGCCGGGCCGCCGCGCCCCGCCCGGTTCACCGTCGGCGCCGGCCGCGCCACCGTCCGGTCCGGCGCCCGGCCGCCGCCAACGCGGTGCCCAGCGCGACCAGGACGCCGGCCAGCGCCCCGGTCCGGGCCAGGGCCCCGGCGCGGGTGCCCGCGCCGGTGTCGGCCAGCACCGGGGGCGGCGGCACCACGTCGAACGCGTAGTGGTTGGACTCGGCGACCCAGGCGCCGTCCGCGCCGCGCCGCTGCATGGTGGTGGCCGACAGCACGACCCGGTCGGCCGGGGTGCCCGGGGCGAACCACAGTCGCAACCGCACGGTGACGGTCCGTCCGGCCGGCACGGTCAGCCCGGGGCCGTTCTGGCCGCCGGGAATGCCGATGTCCTCGCCGTGGTCGGTGGTCTCGAACGGCACGGTGCGCCAGGCTCCGCCGCCGGGCGCGTAACGCAGCGAGAACCGGCCGGGGTTCAGCCACCCGTCCCGGTCCACCATGATGATCAGCGGGTGCACGTCACGGCAGTCGCGGTCCGTGGTGTTGCGCAGTTCCAGGGTGAACGGGGACGACAGCAGCCCGGTCGGGTAGCCGGAAGGGCCGCCGCTGACACGGGAGTCGATGGGGAATCCGGTGGCGGCCGGACTGCCGCACCGGGGGGCGCGGTCCGCCGGCGGCGCCGCCGCGCCGCCGGTAGCCCCGGCGGCTGCGGCGGTCTGCGCGGGGAGGAGGACGGCCAGGGCCGCGAGGAGGACGGCTGCGCGCACGGACATGGGCGGACCTTCGGATCGGCTCGGCTGACCAGCGATTCAGACGATCTGAATGTCGCATTTCGCGATGATCCCAATAAGACGCCGCTCCCTCGGTCCGGCCGAATCCAAGCCGAACAGCCCAGCACCCGTGGCCCGCCCGGGGTGCCGCCCGCGCCGCGCGGACCGTCCCGCCGGCCCGGCGGAGTACGCCCCCCGGGCCGGCCGGAGCACCCCCGGCCGACGGCAGCTCAGCCGCCGGCCAGTCGGGAGACCGCGTAGATCAGCAGGCCGGCCAGCGCGCCCACCACGGTGCCGTTGATCCGGATGAACTGCAGGTCGCGGCCGACGTGCGCCTCGATCTTGCGGGAGGTCTGCTCGGCGTCCCAGCCGGCCACCGTCTCCGAGATCAGCGAGGTGATCTCGTCCCGGTAGGTGGTCACCACGTAGGCGGCCGCCTCCTCCAGCCATCCGTCGACCTTGGCGCGCAGCGCCGGGTCGGCGGACATCCGGGCACCCAGCGAGATCAGCGACGCCCGCACCCGCAGCCGTAGTTGGCTGTGGTCGTCCTCCGCCGCGGCGACCACCGTGGCGCGCACCGCGTTCCACGCCGAGGTGATCAGGTCCTGCACCTCGTCGCGGCCCAGCAGGTCCCGCTTGAGCCGCTCCACCCGCTCCCGGGTGTCGGGCTCGGTGCGCAACTCGCCCGCGAAGTCGGACAGGAAACGGTCCAGCGCCTGCCGGGCGGGGTGGTCGGGCACCTCGCGCATCTCGGCGACGAAACGCACCAGTTCCTTGTAGACCCGCTCGCCCACCCGCCGGTCCACGAACCGCGGCGTCCAGCCGGGCGCGCCGCCCTGGACCGCCTGCATCACCGAGTCGGAGTGCGCCACCAGCCAGTCGTGGCCCCGCGCGCAGACCAGGTCCACCACCTTGTGGTGGCCCCCGTCGTCGACGATGCGCTCCAGCATCCGGCCCAGGCCCGGTGCCACCTCCATCGCCCCGGCGCGCCGGGTGACCGCCTCCCCGACCACCGCCCGCACGTCGGAGTCGCGCAGCACGGTCAGCGCGCCGCGCAGCGCGGCCGACGCCTGCTCGGTGACCTCGTCCGCGTGCTCCGGCACCGCCAGCCAGGCGCCGGCCCGGCCGCCGATGCCGACCGCCCGCAGCCGGGTCCTGACCACCTGGGCGGACAGGAAGTTCTCGCCCACGAAGTCGCCGAGCGAGCGGCCCAGCGCGTCCTTCTTCGTCGGAATGATCGCGGTGTGCGGGATCGGCAGCCCGAGCGGCCGCTTGAACAGCGCCGTGACCGCGAACCAGTCCGCCAACGCGCCCACCATGCCCGCCTCGGCCGCCGCGGCCAGGTAGCCGCTCCAGGGCCCGGCGCCCGCCTGCGCCGCCCACTTGGCGAGGGCGTAGGCCACCGTGACGGTCAGCAGGAAGCCGGTCGCCACCAGCTTCATCCGGCGCACCCCGCGGCGGCGCTCCTCGTCCGCCGCGTTGAACGACATGCCCGGCCCCGGGCGGCTGCCGCCCGGGCCCCCGACCGCCGGCCCGCCGCCGGCCGGCCCGCCCACCCTGTCCACCGCGCTCATCGGCTCCACCCCGTGGTCACATCCGTACGGACCGTGTCCGCCCCGCGCGCGGACGGCGCGTGCCACCGTGCCGAAGGGGCCGGAGCCGGCACCAGAAAGATCATCACCTGACAGATTCTCCCCACGAATCCCTCACCGGGGGGAACGCGTCCCGGCATTTCCCCGTCCTCTTACGACGGGAGCGCCCTTGGGGTCGCCGGGCGGGCCCGTCCGGGTCCATGGGACCATGGGTGCCGGACCGGACCAGCGGCCAGGAGCCTGAGAATGCCCTGATGTTCTCCCCCGAGACCCCCCGGGTCCCGCGTCATCCCGACGCTCCCCCACCCCCGTCGCGGACGGACTCCACCCGACCTGCGCCGTACACCCGAGGAGAAGGCACCGCATGACCCGCACGTCCGGTTATGCCCTGCTCGCCGCGCTGTCGGCGGTGATCGCCGTGGTCTGCGCGGCCATACTGGTCGGCACCGGTGGCTCCGGCACCGCCCGCACGGACCCGACGGGCCGGCACGCCCCCGCCCAGGCCGCCGTGCCGGCCGCCAGCGGCGACTGGCTCGCCAGCTGGGCCACCGCCCCGGCCGCCGCAGAACCGGACACGGCGCGCGGCTACCCCGGCCTGTCGATCCGAAACGTGGTGCACACCAGCGTCGGCGGTACCGCGGCCCGGGTCCGGCTGTCCAACCTGTTCGGGCGGCGACCGCTGGTCCTGACCCACGTCACGCTCGGCGTCGCGGCCGGCCCCGGCGAGGCCGACGCGGTCCCCGGCGAACTCACCACGCTGACCTTCGCCGGCCACGACACGGTGCGCGTCCCGGCCGGCGCCGAGAGCACCAGCGACCCGGTCCGACTGCGCGTTCCGGCCCTCTCCGACCTGCTCATCACCACGTACACGCCGTACGCCTCCGGGCCGGTCACCTACCACCCGCACGCACGGCAGATCTCCTACGTCGCGCGCGGGGACCACGCCGCCGACACCGAGGGCACCGCGTTCACCGGACAGACGCCGTACTGGCGCTACGTCACCGGCGTCGACGTGTGGACCGACCAGGCCAAGGGTTGCGTGGTGGCGCTCGGCGACTCCATCACCGACGGCGTCACCTCCACCGTCGGCGCCGACCACCGCTGGCCCGACTACCTGGCGCGCCGCCTGCTGTCCGACCCGCACGGACCCCGGCTGAGCATCGTCGACGAGGGCATCAGCGGCAACCGCCTGCTGCGCGACGCCGGCCGCACCGTGCCGTGGGACGGCCCGAGCACCCTGTCCCGGCTGGAACGCGACGCGCTCAGCCGCACCGGTGTCAGGACGCTGGTGGTCGACATCGGCATCAACGACATCCAGGAGACCCCGCACGACGTGGACGCGGCCGGCATCGTGGCCGGACTGCGCGACATCACCCACGCGGCACACGAACGCGGCGTGCGGGTGGTCGGCTCCACGCTCGCCCCGTTCGGCGGCCACGCCAGCTGGACCTGGCGCCTGGAGAAGGTCCGCGAGCAGGTCAACGCGGCCATCCGGCGCGGCGGCGTCTTCGACTCCTACGTCGACTTCGACCGGGTGCTGCGCGACCCCTACGCGCCCGACCGGCTGCTGCCCGCCTACGACTCCGGCGACCACCTGCACCCCGACGACGCCGGCTACCGCGCGATGGCAGACGCCCTCCCGCTGCGGCTGCTCACCGGCCCGGCCCCGGCCAGCCTGTGAGCCCGGGGCCGCGCGGCGCCCTCACAGCGCCGCGCGGTCGCCGTACATCCGGGCGATCACGTCCTCGATGTCCGGCTCGCGCACCGACAGGTCCACCAGCGGGTAGCGGGCGGCCAGTTCGGCCACCAGCGGCGCCGCGCTGGCCGCCGCGGGAAACGCCAGCCACTGCCGCGGCCCCTCGGTGCGCACCGTGCGCACCCCGTCCATCCGCACCGGCGGCAGCTCCCGCTCGAAGTCCACCACCAGCGTCCGCTCGCCCTCCCCCACCGCGTGCAGGCCCGCGAGGTCGCCGTCGTGCACCAGTCGGCCGTGGTCGATCACCATCACCCGGCGGCACAACTGCTCGATGTCCGTCAGGTCGTGCGTGGTCAGCAGCACCGTGGTGCCCCGCTCGGTGTTGATCTCCCGCAGGAAACCGCGCACCTTCGCCTTGCTCACCACGTCCAGTCCGATGGTCGGCTCGTCCAGGTAGAGCACCTCCGGGTCGTGCAGCAGGGCCGCGCCGATGTCACCGCGCATCCGCTGGCCCAGCGACAACTGGCGCACCGGCACCTCCAACAGCCCGGCCAGGTCCAGCAGTTCGACGCAGCGCGCCAGGTTCTCCCGGAACCGGTCCGGCGGCACCCGGTACATCCGGCGCACCAACTCGTAGGAGTCGCGCAGCGGCAGGTCCCACCACAGCGTGGTGCGCTGGCCGAACACCACGCCGATCCGGCGGGCCAGCCGGGTGCGCTCCCGCGACGGGTCGATCCCGGCCACCCGCAACGTCCCGCCGCTCGGCACCAGGATCCCGGTCAGCATCTTGATCGTGGTCGACTTGCCGGCGCCGTTCGGCCCGATGTAGCCGACCATCTCGCCGCGCGCCACCTCGAAGCTGATCCCGTCGACCGCGCGCACCTCCTGCCGGGTCCGCCGCAACCCGCGCGACCGCCGCCGCACCTCGAACACCTTGCGCACGCCGTCCAGCCGGATCAGCGCCCCGCCGTCGTCCACCGCGTCCTCACCCTCCCCGCGTCCGTCGATCCCGTCGTCGACCCGTCAGCTTCCCGTACTGTGGTACGACCGCAGTCCCGCCCGCCACGCCAGCGCCGCGACCGCGCAGACCAGGCACGCCACCGCCGGCGACAGGAACTCCACGAAGCCCGGCAGCCCCAGCGGGTCGGGCCGGCCCAGCACGCGCAGCGCCGGCAGCCAGTTGACGAAGGCGAGCGGCACCACGAACGTCGCGCCGCGCACCAGGTCCTTGCCGAACACCGTCGGCGGGTACTGGGTCAGCGCGTTGCCCCCGTAGGTGAAAGAGTTCTGCACCTCGGAGGCGTCGTTGGCCCAGAACTGGAAGGCCGCGCCGATCGTGTAGACAGCGCCGAAGATCGCCGCGCCGCTGACCAGCATCACCGGCACCAGCAGCAGCCGCACCGGCGTCCACGCCAGGTGCAGCCGACTCAGCGACCAGACCAGCACCAGCAGCGCCTGGCACACCCGGCCCAGCCGGCGCAGCGCGAACCGGTCCGCGGCCACCTGGACGAACACCGGCGCCGGCCGCACCAGCAGCGTGTCCAGCGTGCCGTCCCGCACCCGCCGGCCCAGCCGGTCCATGCTGCCCAGCGCCAGGTCCGCCAGCCCCAGCGAGACCCCCGACGTGCCGTACAGGAACGCGGTCTGCGCCAGCGAGAACCCACCCAGCCGCGGCGTGTGGCCGAAGATGATGACGATCCCCGCGAAGTCCAGCGAGGTGCTCGCCGCGCTGCCCAACGCCATGAGCAGGAACGACAGCCGGTACGCCAGCGCCGAACGCGTCCACATCCCGGCGATCAGCGCGTACGCCCGCATCCCCGCCAACAGCCGGGAGGGCTCCGCCGCGTCCCACCCCGGCGGCCGCTCCGGCCGCTCCGGCGGGTCGGGGACGTCCGCACCCGCCGGGCGGAACGCCGCCGCGTCAGCCACCCTGCACCACCACCTTCCGGGTCGCCACCCGCTGCACCAGCCGCCCGGCCGTCAGCAGCACCACCGCCCACAGCGCCTGGAAGCCCAGCGCCCGGGCCACCGCGCCCGCCCCGGACAGCCGGCCCAGGAACACGTCCGCCGGCACCTGGAGCAGCGCCGACCACGGCAGCAGCCGGGCCGCCGTGCCCAGCGCCCCGGGGAAGACGTTCAGCGGCAGGACCAGCCCGGAGAAGAAGAGCCCGACCAGCATCGACACCATCACCACGCCGTTGCCGTCCAGCAGCCAGAACGCGGACAGCGCCACCAGGTAGCGCAGCCCGAAGCTCACCACGGCGCCCAGCGTCACCGCCACCAGGAACAGCGCCCAGCGCGCCGCCGAGTCCGGCCACACCAGCGGGAAGAGCGCACCGGCCAGCACCATCGGCGCGATCCCGCGCCCCAGCAGGTGGAACGACGCCCGGCCCAGGTCGGCCGCCAGCCACCAGCCCTGCGGATCCGCCGGCCGGTACAGGTCCACGGCCACGTCGCCGGTACGGATCCGTTCGATCAGCTCCGCCTCGAACCCCGAGCCCATCAGCGCCATCGTCATCAGCAGCGCCTGGCCCAGCCAGACGTACGTCACCGCCTGCCCCAGGTCGTAGCCGCCCAGGTGCGGGCGCACCCGCCACAGCGCCGTGTACGTGTAGGCCACGATCGTGCCGAAGACGGTGTTGGTGAACACCCCGGCGAACGTGGCGACCCGGTAGGTCGCGTACCGCCGGAACCCTCGTGCCAGCACCGCCGCGTAGAGCCCCGTCACCCGCCCGCACCCCGTTCCCTGTCCGATCCGCGCATCGGCCGAACGCACGAGACTAGGCCCCGGCACCCGACCGCTGCCACCGACTTTCCGCCGGGACCGGGCCGGGCGGCGCGCCCGCGGCCGGACCCGCCGCTTCGCCCGTTCCGGTGGAACGACACAGCCGATCGGTTCGGCCGGGCCGCGACCGGCCCGCCTCTCCCGGGCCGCCGCCGCCCGGGATGAAACAGTGTTTTCGCACCATACGACGCGTCAGGCCGGCCAACGCGCGAAAGCCGCATCACCCCCGATCCGGGGCAACCGACACGGCGGCCGAGGAGTCCGTACAGACATGAGCAGCCACCAGCCGCCCCCGGGACCGGACCCGCGACGAGGACCGGAACCGGAACCGCCGGCGTCACCCGGACGGGGGACGCCGGGAACGCCGCCGCGCGGCCGCGCCGCCCGGAAGGCGGCCCGCCGGGCCGCCCGCGCCCGGCTGCCGCCGTGGCGACGGCTGCTGCCCACCTGGCGGGTGACGCTGTGCGGCCTGCTGCTCGTGCTGCTCGGTCTGTGCGGCGCCTTCGCGGCCGGCTACCTGCTGGTCGGCATCCCGCCGGCCAACGCCGCCGCGATCGCGCAGAACAACCTCTACCTCTACGCCGACGGCCGCACCCCGATCGCCAGCAGCGGCGACGTCAACCGGGAGGACGTCCCGCTGGCCTCCGTGCCGGCCACCGTCCGGCACGCGGTGCTCGCCGCCGAGGACCGCGACTTCTACCACGAGTCGGCCGTCGACCCGCGGGCGATGCTGCGGGCCGCCTGGAACACCGTCAACGGCAGGGGCCGGCAGTCCGGCTCCACCATCACCCAGCAGTACGTCAAGAACTACTACCTCAACCAGCGGCAGACAGTCCGGCGCAAGGTCGAGGAGTTCTTCATCGCCGTCAAGCTCGACCGCGAGACCAGCAAGGACACCATCCTCCAGGGCTACCTCAACACCAGCTACTTCGGCCGCGACGCCTACGGCATCCAGGCCGCCGCGCGCGCCTACTACCACGTGGACGCCGACCGGCTCGACACCGCGCAGGGCGCCTACCTCGCCTCCCTGCTCAACGCCCCCAGCGCCGACGACGTGGTCGCCAACCCGGACGGCAGCCGGCACGCGGTGGCCCGCTGGAACTACGTGCTCGACGGCATGGTCACGCAGCACTGGCTCGACCCCACCGTCCGCGCCCGGCTCACCTTCCCGATGCCGCGCCCGACCGCCCCGCCGTCCAACCTCTCCGGCCAGCGCGGCTACCTCGTCCAGGCCGTCGACGCCTACCTGGAGGAACGGCACGTCCTCCGACCCGACCAGCTCCGCGCCGGCGGCTACCGCATCACCACCACCATCGACGCGCCCCGCCAGCACGCCTTCGCCGCCGCCGCCCACGACCAGCTCCTCGGCCACCTCGCGGGGCACGGCACCGACCGGTACGTCCGGGTCGGCGGCGCCTCGGTCGACCCGCGCACCGGCCGCGTCGTCGCCCTCTACGGCGGCGTCGACTACACCCGGCAGTTCGTCGACAACGCCACCCGCCGCGACTACCAGGTCGGCTCCACCTTCAAGCCGTTCGTCTTCGCCGCCGCAGTACAGCACCGCGCCACCACCCAGGACGGCCACCGCATCACCCCCGGCACCGTCTACGACGGCACCGACCACCGCCAGGTGCGGGGCCCCGGGGGCCCCGTCCACTACGCCCCGGCCAACGAGGACGACCACTCCTACGGCGACATCACCGTCGCCACCGCCACCAACCTGTCCGTCAACGCCGTCTACGCGCAGATGGCCGAGGACGTCGGGCCGGCCCGGGTGCGCGCCACCGCCGTCGCGCTCGGACTCCCCGCCCGCACCCCCAGCCTCAACCCCTACCCCTCCATCGCCCTCGGCGTCGCCACCGCCAGCCCGCTCGACCTCGCCCAGGCGTACGCCACCCTCGACAACCACGGCGTGCGGGTGCCCACCACCCTCGTGACCGCCGTCGTGCGCGCCGGCCACCGGATCGCGCTGCCCGCCGCACGGCCCCGGCGCGCCGTCTCCCGCCAGGCCGCCGACACCACCACCACGATGCTCCGCGACGTGGTCGACGCCGACGACGGCACCGGCGCCGCCGCCCGCGCGTCCGGAGTCCCGTCGGCCGGCAAGACCGGCACCGCCGAACGGGACAAGGCCGCCTGGTTCGCCGGCTACACCCCCGACCTGGTCACCGTGGTCGCCGTCATGGGCCAGGACTCCGCCACCGGCACCCAGGAACCGCTCTACGGCGCCACCGGACTCGCCCGCGTCAACGGCGGCGGCTACCCGGCGCGCATCTGGGCCGCCTACACCGCCGACGCGCTGCGCGGCCACCCCACCCACGACTTCGACCTGCGCCCGGAACGCGGCGCCACCGCCACCCCCAGCGCGTCGCCGCCGGACGGCACCCCCACGGCCGGACCGCCCGGCGACGACGGCGGCGCCACCGGCGCCGGGCCGACCGGCCCGCCGGAGACGTCCGCGCCCGGCGGCGACGCGCAGGGCGACGACGGCGGCCCGACCGGCACCTCCGGCGGTGACGACGCCGGCACGGACACCGCGTCCGGAGGCACCGGCGGCAGCGACACCGGCGGCACCTCGGCCGGCGCCACGGACGACGGCGGCGGATCCGCCGGCGACGCGGGCGGCCCCTCCGGCGGGTGACCGCCGGAGCCGCGCCGCCCCGGGTGCGCGGCCGCGGCCCGGGCGCCCGCGGAACGCCGCGGAGGGCGGGAGCCCCGGCGGAGCGGTGAGTCCCGGGAGCCGCCGCGGGCCGCGGCGCCCCGTGCGGCCGACGTGCGGCGGCCGCGACGGGTCACCGCCGCCGGCCGCACGGCGTCACAGGTAGCCGCACGGAGTCACAGGTACAGGCCCGTGGCGTCCTCGGACCCCATCAACCGCTCGGCGGCCACCGCGTGCAGGTCCCGCTCGCGCATCAGGACGTACGCCACCCCGCGCACCTCCACCTCGGCGCGGTCCTCCGGGTCGAACAGCACCCGGTCCCCGATCTCCACGGTCCGGACGTTCTGCCCCACGGCGACCACCTCGGCCCAGGACAGCCGGCGGCCCACCGCCGCGGTCGCCGGGATCAGGATCCCCCCGGTCGAGCGCCGTTCCCCCTCCGGGATGTCGGTGCGGACCAGGACCCGGTCGTGCAGCATCCGGATGGGCAGTTTGTCGGGCGAATTGTCGTCTGCGCCGAGGGACGTATGCGAGCTCACAAGGCACGACGTTACCCGGCGCCCGCACCCCGCCCGGCACGGGCTCCGCTCCGGGCGCCCGCACCGGCCGGCCGGGCGGCCGGGCGGGCGGGCGGGCGGGCGGGCAGGCGTCAGCCGCGCCGACGCCGCGAGGACATCCCCGCGACGACGACGGCCAGCGTCACCACCGCCAGCGCGACCGGCACGATCCGGTCCATCCGCGGCGAACCGTCCTCGCCCACCAGGTGCGACCGCGCGTCCGACACCGCGCGGTTGACCGCCACGTACGCCCGGCCCGCCGTGCGGTCCACCGCGCCCCGCACCGAGTCCTGCGCGTTGCCGACGATCGTCCTGGGGTGCACCCGCACCCCGATCTCGTTCAGCGTCGCGGCGAGTTCCCCTCGCCTGCGGACGATGTCCGCCTCGATCTGAGCCGGAGTCCTCTCATCCGACACCGCGCTGCCTCCGTCACCTCGGGTCGATTTCCGTACCGTTGTCCAAACCGTGCGGACAGTCTGTCAGCTCACCGGCGACCGCGCCGCCCGGCACCCCATAGGCTCACCCCGTACCGGCAGAACACGCACCCGAGGAGCACGGCATGACCGAGCGGCTGACACCCGGCGACACCGCACCCGCGTTCACCCTTCCGGACGCGGACGGCCGGCAGGTCCGCCTCGCCGACCGCCGCGGCCGCAAGGTCATCGTCTACTTCTACCCCCGCGCGCTCACGCCCGGCTGCACCAAGCAGGCGTGCGACTTCACCGACAACCTCGACCTGCTCGCCACGGCCGGCTACGACGTCATCGGCGTCTCCCCGGACACCCCCGGCACGCTCGCCCGCTTCCGCGACGAGGAGAACCTCAAGGTCACCCTGGTCGCCGACCCCGACAAGAAGGTCCTGGAGGCGTACGGCGCCTTCGGCGAGAAGCAGAACTACGGCCGCACCGTGATGGGCGTCATCCGCTCCACCATCGTGGTGGACGAGGAGGGCCGGGTCGAACACGCCTTCTACAACGTGAAGGCGACCGGCCACGTCGCGAAGATCATCCGGGACCTCGGCATCTGACCCCGCCGCCACCGCCCGGCCGGGCGGACCGGCGGCCTCGGGTCACCCGGCACGGCCGCGCCGCGGTGGTCCGGCCCGGCCGCGCCGCGGTCCGGCCCGGCCGCGCCGGCGGTGACCGGATTGCGGGCCCCCGCCTTTCGTCGTACCTGGAAGGGGAGACGGACGAGAGGACGACCGCCGTGACGACCGACGACCCGCCCGACAAGGCCGCCTACCGTCGGCACCGTGCGCTCTTCGACGCCGTCGAGCGGCGCAGGCACCCGCGTCTGCGCCGCACCGACATCACCGTGACGGACGAGGCGGCGGTACGCCGAGCGGTGAAGGCAGCCGCGCTCGGCAACGCCATGGAGTGGTACGACTTCGGGATCTACAGCTACCTCGCGGCCACCCTCGGCACGGTCTTCTTCCCCTCCGGCGACGCCACCGTCTCGCTGCTCGCCACCTTCGCCACCTTCGCCGTCGCCTTCGTGGTCCGGCCGCTCGGCGGCACGTTCTTCGGCCCGCTGGGCGACCGGATCGGCCGCAAGAAGGTGCTGGCCACCACCATGATCCTGATGGCCGTCGGAACCTTCGCCATCGGCCTGGTCCCCGCGTACTCCGCCGCCGGCTACTGGTCGCCGGTCCTGCTGATCCTCTTCCGGCTGGTCCAGGGCTTCTCCACCGGAGGCGAGTACGGCGGCGCCTCCACCTTCATCGCCGAGTACGCCCCCGACAAGCGGCGCGGCTACTTCGGCAGCTTCCTGGAGTTCGGCACCCTGGCCGGCTACGTGGGCGCCGCCGGACTGGTGACCGTCCTGACCGCCGCGCTCGGCGGCCACGCCATGACCGGCTGGGGCTGGCGGGTGCCGTTCCTGGCCGCCGGGCCGCTCGGCGGCGTCGGGGTCTACCTGCGGCTGCGGCTCGACGAGACCCCCGCCTTCCAGCGGCTGGAGAACGACAGCGTGACGGCGGTGCGCGCCACCGACGCCGCGCACGGCGTGGAGACGGCCGCCGGCGGCGAGTTCCGGGACATCTTCGTCGCCCACTGGCGGCGCATGCTGCTGTGCGTGGCGCTGGTCGCGGCGTACAACGTCACCGACTACATGCTGCTGTCGTACATGCCGACCTACCTCACCGACGTCCTGGGCTACGGCACCACGCACGGCCTGCTGATCCTGCTGCTGGCCATGGTGGCGATGATGCTGCTGGTCAACCAGGTCGGCCGGCTCAACGACCGGTTCGGCCGCAAACCGCTGCTGATGGCCGGCATGCTCGGCTTCCTGGTGCTCTCACTGCCGTCCGTCCTCCTGGTCCGCGAGGGCTCGGTACCGGCCGTCGCGACCGGGCTGCTGATGCTCTCCCTGTCGCTGGTCTGTCTGCTCGGCACGATGTCCGCCGCGCTGCCCGCCCTGTTCCCCACCCAGATCCGCTACGGCGCGCTCGCCATCTCCTACAACCTGTCCACCTCGCTGTTCGGCGGCACCACGCCGCTGGTCATCACGGCGCTGGTCTCCCTGTCGCACAGCATGACCGTGCCCGCCTACTACGTGATGGCCGCCGCGTTCGTCGGGGTGGTCGCGGTCGCCGTCGTCCCGGAGACCGCCCGCCTCCCCCTGGAGGGCTCCCCGCCGGCCGTCGCCACCCAGCAGGAAGCCGTCGCCATGGTCCGCGCCCGGACCCCCGGTCCCCGCTTCTAGCGTGACCTGGCCGGCGGTCGCTCGTTGCCCCGTAAGAAGGGCACACGCACGAGAGATTCTCCACGGGGGCGGAATGGCGACGAGGTACCCGCGCGAACGGCTGGCCGAGGCGGTGGCCCAGGCCGCCTCGCTCTCGGAGGCGATCCGACGACTCGGCGGCTCCCCCACGAACGGGACGCGGACCTACGTGCGCTCGCTCATGAGGCGCTGGGACATCGACGGTTCCCACCTGGAGCGCGAAGGAGTGCGGCACACCGAGCGTCGGCTGCGGGAGGTCGTCGCCGTCTCCCGCAGCACCGCCGAGGTGGTCCGGGTGCTGGGGATCGACCCGACCGGCGGCAGCCACGCGCACATCGCACGCCGGATCGCCCTGCTGGGCATCGACACCGCGCACTTCGCCGCCCGGGGTGGCAGGCCCCGACGGACCGACGGCCAGCCGTCGGGGGCGCGTTCCATCCCGGCCGCTGGGCGGGCTCCGGCAGCCCGGTTGCGCAGAACCTTGCTGCGCACGGGAGTTCGCGAGACCTGCGCGCTGTGCGGGATCGGACCGGTCTGGTGCGGAGCGCCATTGCGCCTCCAGATCGACCACGCCAACGGCGACCGGCTCGACAACCGGGTGGAGAACCTGCGGTACCTGTGCCCGTCCTGCCGCAGTCAGACGGCGACCTTCGCCCGGCGCGGGCCCCGCAACCAGTAGAGTGGACCGTGTTGGGCCCGTACCCCAACTGGTAGAGGGCGCCGGCTTAGATCCGGTGTGTCGTGGGTTCGAATCCCATCGGGCCTACCCGGGACAGTGAGGGCGGAACCCCGCGGGGTTCCGCCCTCACTGCGCTGTGCGGGACGGCGGGGAGGTCAGGCGAGGGCCTGGCGGAGCACGGGGGCCAGGGCACGGAATGCCTGGCCACGGTGGCTGATCGCGTTCTTCTCCTCGGCGCTGAGTTCGGCGCAGGTCACCGCGTGGCCGTCCGGCTGGAGGATCGGGTCGTAGCCGAACCCGTTGCGGCCGACCGGCTCGTGCCGCAGCGTGCCGGTCAGCCGGCCCTCGACGACGTGGTCGGTGCCGTCCGGCAACGCGAGCGCGGCGGCGCAGGCGAAGTGCGCGGCGCGGTGCGGCGCGTCGATGTCGGCGAGCTGGGCGAGCAGCAGCCGCAGGTTGGCGGCGTCGTCGCCGTGCCGGCCGGCCCAGCGGGCGGAGAAGATGCCGGGTGCGCCGCCGAGCACGTCCACACACAGGCCGGAGTCGTCGGCGACGGCCGGCACTCCGGTGGCGCCGGCCAGGGCATGCGCCTTGAGCAGCGCGTTCTCGGCGAAGGTGACGCCGGTCTCCTTCACGTCGGGCACCTGCGGATAGGCGTCGGCGCCTGTCAGGTCGACGTCGAGTCCGGCGGCGCCGAGGATGGCGCGCAGTTCGACGACCTTGTGGGCGTTGCGGGTGGCGAGGATCAGTCGCGGTCGCGGCACGGGCGTCATCCCTTCGCGGGGCAGGCCGATTCGAGTGCGGAGGCGGCGCGGACGACGGGCCGGATGTCGGGGCGCTGGTCCTTGTCGAGTTCGTTCTTGACGTCGGAGATGGCCAGGGTGAGGTCGCCGATGGCCTGGTCGGCGGCCCGGCCGTGGTCGGCCTGGGTGTCGATGTCGTCGAGGTCCTGCTGCATGGTGCGCAGCGCGCCGGCCGCGTCCCGTTCGCCGCCGGGCCGGGCGACGGCCGAACGCAGCGCCCGCACCTGGGTGTTGACGCGTCGTGCGACGGAGGCGCAACTGGGCGGGGAGTCGGAGGAGCAGCCGGTGGCCAGCGGCGCGGCGAGCGCGGCGGCGAGCAGGAGGGGGACGGCGCGGCGCACTGGGGGTCAGCTCCGGGCCGCGGCCAGCGCGGCGCGCTGCGCGGCGTCGAGCCGGGCGGTTCCGGCGACGGCGAGGTCGAGCAGGCGGTCGAGTTCGGCCCGGTCGAACGGCTGGCCCTCGGCGGTGCCCTGGACCTCGACGAAGCGGCCGTCGCCGGTGCAGACGACGTTCATGTCGGTCTCGGCGCGCACGTCCTCCTCGTAGCACAGGTCGAGCAGCGGCACGCCGTCGACGATGCCGACGCTGACGGCGCTCACCGCGCCGGTGAGCGGCTGGGCGGCGGCCTTGACGAGCTTGTGGTCGCGGGCCCAGCCGACGGCGTCGGCGAGGGCGACGTAGGCGCCGGTGACGGCGGCGGTGCGGGTGCCGCCGTCGGCCTGCAGCACGTCGCAGTCGAGGACGACGGTGTTCTCGCCGAGGGCGCGGTGGTCGACGACGGCGCGCAGCGAGCGGCCGATGAGGCGGGAGATCTCGTGGGTGCGTCCGCCGATCCGGCCGCGGACCGACTCCCGGTCGCCGCGGGTGTTGGTGGCCCGCGGCAGCATCGCGTACTCGGCGGTCACCCAGCCCTGGCCGCTGCCCTTGCGCCAGCGCGGCACGCCTTCGGTGAGGCTGGCGGTGCACAGGACGCGGGTGTCGCCGAAGGAGACGAGGACGGAGCCTTCCGCGTGCTTGCTCCAGGAGCGTTCGATGGTGACCGGGCGCAGCTGGTCGGGGGTTCGGCCGTCGTTGCGTGACATGCCGTCGAGCCTATCCCCCGGGTGGCCGGGGCCCGGTCGCGGGCGTGGGGGCGGGGCGCGGAGCCCGCGCGGTCACAGGTGGTAGACGGCTCCGGTGCGGGCGAGGTCGACGGGGCCGCGGTAGGCGAGGCCGGCGTCGGCGGCGGCGACCTCGGGGTCGGTCCAGGGCGGGATGTGGGTGAGCACGAGGCGCCCGGCGCCGGCCCGGGCGGCGTACTCGCCGGCTTCGCGGCCGGTGAGGTGCAGGTCGGGAACGTTCTCCTTGCCGTGGGTGAACGAGGCCTCGCACAGGAAGAGGTCGGCGTCGGCGGCGAGGGCGACGAGGGCGTCGCAGGGGCCGGTGTCGCCGGAGTAGACCAGGACGCGACCCTGGTGTTCGATGCGCAGTCCGTATGCCTCGACCGGGTGGCTGACGCGTGCGGCGGTGACGCGGAACGGCCCGATGCGCAGCGTGCCGGGGGTGAGGGTGCGGAAGTCGAAGACCTCGCTCATGCTCTTGGCGTCCGGCAGGTCGCCGTAGGCGGCGGCGAGCCGGGTCTCGGTGGTCTCGGGGCCGTAGACCGGGACGGCCTGTGCCTTGCCTCCGTCGTGGCGGTAGTAGCAGGCCACGAAGTAGCCGCACATGTCGATGCAGTGGTCGGCGTGCAGGTGGCTGAGGAGGACGGCGTCCAGGTCGTAGAGGCCGCAGTGGCGCTGCAGCTCGCCGAGGGCGCCGTTGCCCATGTCGAGGAGCAGCCGGAAGTCGTCGGCTTCCACCAGGTAGCTCGAACAGGCCGATTCCGCGGAGGGGAACGTACCCGAGCAGCCGACGACGGTGAGCTTCATGCAGGAGCCTCCAGGAGGTCCGGGGGTCTCGCGTGGTCTGTGGACGGCCCGCACCCCGGGGCCGCGGGCGCGCGGGTTGCCGGCGGCGCGGTGCGGGCGTCTCGCAGTCGAGCGTAAGGTGCGCCGCGCCCGCCGGGTCCTCCACCCGCTGTGGTTGTGGGCGGAATCACCAGTACGGGCGGGGCGGCCGGCGGGGGTCCTGAACGCACGTGCGGGCCGGGCCGGGGCGCGCGCGGAAACGCGGCGCGGGGGCGGCGGCGCCGGAAGGGGGCGGGGTGCCCCGGGGGACGGCTGTGGCGGGCCCGTACCGGGCGGCGGCCGGGGCGGCAGGCGACGGGAGAAGCCGGCGGGCGACGGGATGGCGCCGTCGTGCGGGCCGCCGCGACGCGTCCGGCCCGCTGGTGCCGACGCGGGTCGACGGCGGCCGGACCGTGCGGGACCGGGGCGGCGGTTCGGGCCGGGCGGGGCGGAGCGGGCGGCCGGGCCCGGCGGTGAACTCCGGGGCGCGGGCCGGGGGTCGGGCCCGGGAGGGTCGGGGCCGGGTCCCGGCCGGGCGGTTCAGGCCCAGAGTTGGCCGTGCAGGGTTTCGACGGCGGCCTCGGTGCTGGGCGCGGTGTAGATGCCGGTGGACAGGTACTTCCAGCCGCCGTCGGCGACCAGGAAGACGACGTCGGCGCGTTCGCCGGCCCGTTCGGCCCGTTCGGCGGACCCGAGCGCGGCGTGCAGCGCGGCGCCGGTCGAGATGCCGGCGAAGATACCCTCGCGGCCGAGGAGTTCGCGGGTGCGGCGGACGGCGTCGTGGCTGCTGACGGAGTAGCGGGTGGTGAGGACGGCTTGGTCGTAGAGCTCCGGGACGAAGCCCTCGTCGAGGTTGCGCAGTCCGTAGACGACGTCGTCGTAGCGGGGTTCGGCGGCGACGACGCGGACGCCGGGGACCTTCTCGTGCAGGTAGCGGCCGACACCCATCAGGGTGCCGGTGGTGCCGAGGCCGGCGACGAAGTGGGTGATGGTGGGGAGGTCGGCGAGGATCTCGGGGCCGGTGGTGCGGTAGTGGGCCTCGGTGTTGGCGGGGTTGCCGTACTGGTAGAGCATGACCCAGTCGGGGTGTTCCGCGGCGAGTTCCCTGGCGGCGCGCACGGCGGTGTTGGAGCCGCCGGCGGCCGGCGAGAAGATGATCTCGGCGCCCCACATGGCGAGCAGTTCGCGGCGTTCGCTCGAGGTGTTCTCCGGCATGACGCAGACGATGCGGTAGCCCTTGAGGCGGGCGGCCATCGCCAGCGAGATGCCGGTGTTGCCCGAGGTGGGTTCCAGGATGGTGCTCCCGGGGGTCAGCGTGCCGTCCCGCTCGGCCTGTTGGATCATGTGCAGAGCGGGACGGTCCTTGACCGAACCGGTGGGGTTGCGGTCCTCCAGCTTGGCCCACAGCGAGACCCGGTCGGAGGGGGACAGGTTGGGCAGCCGCACCAGCGGGGTGTTGCCGACCGCCGCGAGTGGGCTGTCGTAGCGCATCAGTGCGCGCCCCCGGCGACGGCCGGGAGGATGGTGACGTTGTCGCCGTCGGTGAGCTTGGTGGTGATGCCGTCGAGGAAGCGGACGTCCTCGTCGTTGAGGTAGACGTTGACGAAGCGGCGCAGCTCGCCGTTGTCGACGACGCGCTCGCGCAGCCCGGCGTGCCGGGCGTCGAGGTCGGTGAACAGCTCGTCCAGGGTGCCGCCGGTGCCTTCGACGGCCTTGAGCCCGTCGGTGTAGCTGCGCAGGATGGTCGGGATGCGGACCTCGATGGCCATGCGGGGGCTCCAGTGGGTGCGTGCGGGCGTGCTGCGGATACGTCGCGGACGACGGCGGTGGGAACGGGCTTCGGCGGTGCGGCGGGCTCAGGCGCGCGGACACGCCGCGCTGGCGAGGCGGCACAGGTCGACGTGCAGCCGCGCCACGAGCAGAGTGCCCGGCGTCGCGCTCACGTCATCGACAACCATGCGGCCATCGTATCGATTCCCGTGCCCGCCGTCAGCGGGTGTCCGCGTCCTGGGCGGCCGGTTGGACGGTGACGGGCTCCTCGGTGACCTCGCCGTCCACGATGCGGAACGAGCGGAACTGGAAGGGCCCGATGCCGTCGGTGTCGGCGGTGGAGACCAGGACGTAGTGCGCGCCGGGCTCGCCGGCGTAACTGACGTCGGTGCGGGAGGGGTAGGCCTCGCCGCCGGTGTGCGAGTGGTAGACGATGACGGGTTCCTCGTCGCGCTCGTCCATCTCGCGGTAGAGCTTGAGCAGGTCGCCGGACTCGAACTCGTAGAAGGTGGGCGAGCGGGCGGCGTTGAGCATGGGGATGAAGCGCTCGGCGCGGCCGGTGCCGACCGGGCCGGCGACGACGCCGCACGCCTCGTCCGGGTGGTCGGCGCGGGCGTGGGCGACGATGGCGTCGTGGACGGCCTGGGAGATGGTGAGCATGCGGGCAGTGTAGGCGGCGGCCCGCGGCCCGGCCCGGGCCGCGGGCCGCGGTGCGAACCGCCCCGCGCCGGCGGTGGGGTCGGGGCCCGCAGGCCGGCCGGCCCCGGTCCTCGGACCGGCGGGCGGGGGTCCGGGGACCGGGGCGGCCGGCGGGGCTCCGGGGCGGCGGCTCAGCGGCGCAGGGTCTCGATGAGGGTCTCCTGGAGGCCGCCGAGCCACAGGTAGGCCATCATGAGCGGCTTCCTGGGGTCCTCGTCGTCGAGCCGGTACAGCTCGCTGTCCGGGTCCTCGTCCACGTCGAGCCGGGTGCCGATGGTCAGGCGCAGGTCGTTGAGGCAGCGCAGCCAGCCGGGCGCCTGGTCGGGGGCGACGGTGAGCGTGGCGGCGCGGCCGCGGCGCGGGCGCAGTTCGTCGAGGGCGCGGACGACGGCGAGGGCGTCGTCGCGCTTGCGTTCGCGCAGGTCGTTCTCGGTGTAGCGGCGGAACTCGGCGGACGCGGCCCGGGACCGCTCGTCGGGCGCGCGGTCCGGGTCGTGGTAGGCGTCCGGGAAGAGCCGGGCGACAGCGGGGTCGGCGGGCGGCTCGGTGGGACCGTCGGCGAACAGCCGGTCGAGCGGGTCGGCGCTGTCCGCGCCGTCCTCCGCCGCGGTGCCGGGGCCGACCAGCTCCAGGAGCTGTACGGCGAGGCTGCGCAGGATCGAGATCTCCGCCTCGTCGAGCGCGATCGAGGCTCCGCCGCCGCGGGCGGCTTTGAAGTATCCGGCCATGAGGCCCGTGAATCTCCCAGCTGGTCGGGTCAGCGGTCCTGGGTGAGCGTCGCCCACAGACCGTAGCCGTGCATCGCCTGCACGTCGCGTTCCATCTCCTCGCGGCTGCCGCTGGAGACGGCGGCGCGGCCCTTGTGGTGCACGTCGAGCATCAGCCGCTTGGCCTTGTCCTTGGAGTAGCCGAAGTAGGTCTGGAAGACGTAGGTGACGTACGTCATCAGATTGACCGGATCATTGTGGACCACCGTCACCCACGGGACGTCCGGGTCGGGGATCTCCCAGGGGGCCTGGCTCGACTCGGTCCGTTGGGTCTCCATGGGTGCGACGCTCACGCCCCCATGCTGCCACCTCCCCTTCCCCGAGGCGATTTCGGGGCGCCACGGCGCGGACACCCCCGGATTTGATATCGTCAGATTGACGACTAGTGGGGGTAGGATTCAGCCATGAGCTCACACGCGACGCAGCGGCCGGACCGGTTGGCCGGGTCAGCGCTCGGACTGCCGGTGGAGGTGCCCTCGACCGCGCTGTTCACCGATCGCTACGAGTTGACGATGCTGCAGGCGGCGCTGCACAGCGGCGCGGCCGGCCGGCGCTCGGTCTTCGAGGTCTTCACCCGCCGGCTGCCGGAGGGCCGCCGGTACGGCGTGGTGGCGGGCACCGGCCGGGTGCTGGACGCGGTGGAGAACTTCCGCTTCGACGACGACGTGCTCGGCTTCCTGGCCCGGGAGGAGGTGGTCGACCGGCCGACCCTGGAGTGGCTGGCCGGATTCCGCTTCCGCGGCGACGTGTACGGCTACCCGGAGGGGGAGGTGTACTTCCCCGGCTCGCCGGTCCTGCGGGTGGAGGGGACGTTCGCCGAGGCGGTGCTGCTGGAGACCGTGGTGCTCTCGATCCTCAACCACGACTCGGCGATCGCGGCGGCGGCGTCCCGGATGGCGGTGGCGGCCGGCGGGCGTCCGCTGATCGAGATGGGCGCGCGACGCACCCACGAGCTGGCGGCGGTCGCCGCGTCCCGGGCGGCGTACGTCGGCGGGTTCGGGACCACCTCGGACCTGGCGGCCGGCTTCCGCTACGGCATCCCGACGGTGGGCACCAGCGCGCACGCCTTCACCCTGCTGCACGACACCGAGAAGGACGCCTTCAGCGCCCAGGTGCAGTCGATGGGAGCCGGCACCACGCTGCTGGTGGACACCTACGACCTGGCGGCGGCGGTGCGCACCGCGGTCGAGGTGGCCGGCCCGGAGCTCGGGGCGGTGCGCATCGACTCCGGCGACCTGCTGCTGCTCGCGCACCGGGTGCGCCAGCAGTTGGACGACCTGGGCGCCCGCGGCACCCGGATCGTGGTCACCTCCGACCTGGACGAGTACGCCATCGCCTCGCTCGCCGCGGCGCCGGTGGACGCCTACGGGGTCGGCACCTCGCTGGTCACCGGCAGCGGCCACCCGACCTGCGCCATGGTCTACAAACTGGTCGCCCGGGCCGGCGGCGACGGGGGCGGGCTGGTGGCGGTGGCGAAGAGGTCGATGGGCACCAAGACCTCCACCGGCGGGCGCAAGTGGGCCGCCCGGCGGCTGGACGGCGACGGGGTGGCGGAGGCCGAGGTGCTGGGCACCGGCCCGATCCCGCCGGAGCTGGCGGACCGTCAGCTGCTGGTGCCGCTGGTGCTGGAGGGCGAGGTGGTCGGCCGCGAACCGCTCGACGCGGCGCGGTCCCGGCACATCCGGGCGCGGGCCGGGCTGCCGCTGTCGGCGACCCAGCTCTCGCGCGGGGAGCCGGTGCTGACCACGGAGATGGTGTGAACGGCCGTGGTCCGCGCCACGATGGTGAGCGCGACGACGCGCGGCACAACGACGAGCGACGAGGAGTCGGCATGCACCGGGCACTGATCGTGGTGGACGTCCAGAACGACTTCTGCGAGGGGGGCAGCCTGGCGGTGGCCGGCGGTGCGGACGTGGCCGCCGCGATCACCGACCTGATCGGCCGGTCCACGGCCGGCTACCAGCACGTGGTGGCCACCCGGGACCGGCACGTCAGTCCCGGCGCCCACTTCTCCGACGCGCCGGACTTCGTGGACAGCTGGCCGCCGCACTGCGTGGCCGGCACCGAGGGCGCCGCGTTCCATCCGGCGTTCGCGCCGTCGGTCGGCTCCGGAGCGGTCGAGGCGGTCTTCGACAAGGGCGCCCGGGCCGCCGCGTACAGCGGTTTCGAGGGCGCCGGCCCGGACGGCCGGCCGCTCGCCGAGTGGCTGCGCGAGCGCCGGGTGACCGAGGTGGACGTGGTCGGCGTCGCCACCGACCACTGCGTGCGGGCGACGGCGCTGGACGCGGCCCGGGAGGGCTTCGCCACCACCGTGCTGCTCGACCTGACCGCCGGCGTGGCGCCCGGCACCACCGCCGCGGCCCTCGACGAGCTGCGCGCCGCGGGGGTGACGCTGCGCGGCGAGCCGGTGGTCAGGGCCGGCTGACCGGCGGCGTCCGGCCACGGGGGTGCCGGACGCCGGCCGCCACGGGCCCGGCCCGGTCGGTGCGTCCCGGCCGGGCACGGAGCGGGCGCGGCCGACGACGAGACGCCTGGGCCGTGTCCGACACTTGGCGCCGTTCGCCCGTGGGTCCAGGCGGGATGTGTCAGACACCGCCTAGTGCGGGAGGCCGGCCCGGCGCAGGGCGGCGGTGGGCTGCCAGGGGCCGGCCGGGCGGTCGGCGTGGTGCGGGCGCCAGACCAGGCCGTCCGGGTGGTGCAGGACCACGGAGATCTCCTCCGGGGTGGGCGGTTCGGTGTTGCCGGTCAGCCGGACCCCGCGGAAGCCGAGGTTGCGCACCCGGGTCAGGGCGCGCTGCCGGTTCACGGCGTGCACGAGCACGCGTATCGCGCCGTCCGGCGCGCCGACCGCGTCCCGGCCGTCGGTTCCGGGCGGACGCGGCAGCGTCAGGGCGACGACGACGCTGCCGCCCGGGAGCCTGCTGAACCCGCCGGATGCCACAGTCCGATCATCGGTCCGCGAGGGGTCGCCGCGCCAGCCGGATGTGACCGGCGGAACGCCCGGGACGGGTGTGTTCCCCGCCACTCCCGCCGTACCCCGGCCGGACCGGGTTCGTGAGACCGTGCGCCCCTCGTGCTCCCGCGCCGCGGGTGAGGCGACGCTTACCGGTGGGCCGGCTCGGGCATGGCACTCCTGGGAGTCACTGGGGCGGCAGGCCCGGCACGGCGTCCAACGCCCCGACCCGTGCGGACGGGGCCGCCGTCCGCACCCAGCCCGCGTCGAGGGGACGGATCCCTGCCATGCCGCGTCCGAGCGCCGCCCAGATCCTCTACGGTTCGGTCACCGTGGTGTTCTCCACGCTGGCGATGCTGTTGCTGTCCGGGGCCCGCACCCGGTCGAACGTGGTGATCGTCACCGTCGCCGGGCTCGCCCTCGGCCTGCTGGTGGCGGTGGCGATCGGCGGCGCCCGCCGCGGGCCCGACCGGGCCGGCCGGGAGACACCGGCGGCGCCGGGCGACGTGCCGGCCGACGCCGCGTCCGGGCCCGGCCGGGAGCGCGCCGGGGCGCCGAGCGGGTGCTGAGCGGGTGCTGAGCCGCCGGGGCGGCGGGCCGGGCGGCCCGCTCAGGAGCCGTCCGGGGCGGCGGCGCCGGGCCGTTCGGATCCGCGCGTGACGGCGACCACCACCGTCTTGGCGGCCTTGTCGTGCAGGCACTGGTGGTACGGCCGGTCCCACAGGCACCACGCCACGTTGACCAGCCAGAACACCGAACCGCAGCACGGCAGCACCGGCGGCAGCGCGTAGACCGCGGCGCGTGTCCAGCCGGCCTGGCCGGCCGGGTTGGCGCCGTTGTCCAGCAGGGCGACCCGGATGTGCATCCAGCGCTTGCCGAAGGTCTGGCCGCGCGTGGTGAGCATGTACCCGTCATACGCGAAGTACACCAGCGCGTAGACCAGGTCCTGCCAGAAGCTGCGCAGGGTGCTGTTGTAGTTGTAGCCGCCGAACGCGAAGCCCAGGACGATCGCCACCGGCACGCCGACGATCAGGGCGTCGATGATCCGGGCCACGAGGCGCTTGCCGCGGTGGGCCAGCGGCGGCATCCCGGCCAGCGGGTCGCCCCCCGGCCCGGCGTACGGGTCACCGGGGCCGCCGGGGTACGGGCCGCCGGGCGGCGGAGCGCCGCCGTACGGGCCCTGGCCGCCGTAGGGGCCGCCGTACGGACCGCCGGGCGGGGGCGTGCCGTCCGGCGGCCGGCCGGTCGGGTCCCGCGGGCTGTCCCCGGGGCCGGGTTCCCGGGGTGGCTGGTCGCTGCTCATGATCCGAGTCAACCCCGCCGGTCGGCCGGGCGCCCGTGCGCGGCGCCCGTCGGGGTGAGGCGGCGGCCCGGCCGGGGCCGCCCGACCGGGGCCGGCGGCGCGGCCGGGCCGGCTCGCGCCGCGCTCAGTCGTCGGCGACGAAGGTGCGCGCGACCTTGTCGTGCCAGCACTGCCGCCAGGGGCGGTCGACGACGCACCACGCCACGTTGAGCACGCCGACGACGGCGAAGTCGAGCACCTGGCGTACCAGCATCCGGCGCAGCGCCTGGCCGAGACCGGGAGTGAGCTGCGACTCGATGTCGAGCACCCGCAGCCGGAACGCTCTCTTGCCGAGCGTGCGTCCCCACCTGGCGGTCGGCAGCACCTCGTAGAGGACTCCGGCCAGCAGCAGCCCGCCGAGCAGCGCGCCGAGGTACGCGCCGGTGGTGCCGTCGATCAGCCAGACCCGGACGTTCTCGCCGCTGAGCCGGGCGGCGTCGATCTTGTGCTGGAGGTGGTGCAGCGCGTGGACGGCCAGCGGGGCGGTGGCGGCCGAGACGACCGCGCCGACCAGCACGGTGTCGAGCAGCCGGGCGGCCAGCCGGCGGCCGGTGCCGGCCGGCCGGGCGGGTTCGGCGGCCTGGGCGAACGGGTCGGCGGCCGGCGGGCGCCAGGGCAGCGCGTGCGCCTCGGCACCGGGCGCCCCAGGGCCGTCCGGGCGGGCGAGGTCCCGGACCTGGCGCTGCCAGGGCACTGCGGGCCCGGCACCGGGCGGCCCGGCGGGGTGCGGACCGGCGGCCGGTTCGGCGCCCGCGGCGGGCGGCGGGTAGCCGTAGCCGCCCGGCGCGCCGGGCAGTCGCCTCTCGGCCGGGTAGCCGTGGCCGCCGGGGGTGGAGGCGGTGGCCGGCGGCGCGGTGCGCGGGTAGCCGTAACCACCCTCAAGGGGGACGGACGCGTGGGCGTCCGGGTTGTCGCGGCCGGCCTGCGGGGCGTCCCGGGGCGACCCGGACGGGTGGACCGGTGCGGCGTCCCAGCCGGCCGCCGCCCCGGCGGCGCGGGCCGGGGCGGCCGGGCCCGGGCCCGCCGAGGTCTGCTCCGCCGGGGTCTGGGCGACCGGGGCCGCCGGGTCCTCGTCGAGGAACATCGGGCCGGACTGCTCGACGGGGTCGGGCGCCGCCGGGCGGGGCACGGCGGGCCGCGGGTCGGGCGGGCGCGGGGCGGACGGCCGGGGCTCGGGCCGCGCGGCGGACGGCGGCGGCGCGGCGGGCCGGGGCGCGGCCGGGGCGGCGCCGCCCGGCGGGTTCAGCGCCTCGCCGTCGGCCGGCTGCGGCCGGCTGGTGCCCGGCACCCAGGCGGAGCCGTTCCAGTAGCGCACGTATCCGGGAATGGACGGGTCGGGGTAGTAGCCCTCCCGGGGCGTCCCCCCGTTGTCGCCGCCGGAGCTCACCAATGCCCCCAACTCCCCTCTACGACGTGGTCCCGGGAAGACAGTAACGAAGAACGCGGGCCCCGGACGCCGCCTGCGGCGGGCGTGCGCGTCCCGGACGTGCGTGCCCGCGCGGCTCCCGTCCCGTTCATCTCTTTAGCCGTTTCGCGACCCGGGGGAGGCGCGTTCGGGAAAATCCGTCCGAGGAGGGTCAAGTCGCGTAAGGGTGTGGGGAGCACGCGCTCTCTCCCGGTGCGACCCCAACAGCAGCACCGGCTGCGTCACTCCGCCAGGGGCCGTCGAGGAAAGGACGTCGTCCACATGCACACCATGGTGGAACGCGAATTCGAACTGAGTCTCATCCTGTCCCCCGAGCACAGTGTTCCGGTTCCGGCCCGGCTCAGCTACCGGGCCGACGACCCGTTCGCCGTGCACGTCTCGTTCCACATCGGTTCGGACGCGCCGGTGAACTGGACGTTCGCCCGGGAGTTGCTGGTCGAGGGGGTGCGGCGGGCCAGCGGCCACGGCGACGTGCGCATCTGGCCGACCAAGGCCGGCGGCCGCGACGTGGTCTGCCTCGCGCTCAGCTCGCCGGACGGCAACGCGCTCGTGGAGGCGCCGGCCGCGCCGCTGACCGGATGGCTGGAGCGGACCCTGAGCCTGGTGCCGCCCGGCACCGAGTCCGGCCGGCTCGGGCTGGACGACGGGCTGGTCCGGCTGCTCACCCCGGACTCCGGCTCGTGACGGGCGGCGCGGTCCGGCCGGCCGGACCCCGGGCGCCTCGGACCCGGGCGCCCGCCGTCCTCAGACGGCGGCCGGGTGGCGCGCGGCGGGCCGCCGTCGGCCGCGCGAACGCGCCACCGTGGCGGCCACCGGGGCGATCAGCGGGATCGGGGCCAGGTAGAACAGCGTGGTGTACAGCACGGTCAGGCAGGTGAAGCCCGCGCCGATCCACAGGTAGGCCATCACCGCGGTGTCCCAGCCGCCGTGCCGCCGCAGCAGGACGACGCCGGCCCACACCACCGCCTGGCCCGCCGCGGTGCCCGCGAGCACCACCGCGACGGCCGGCCGCCACGGGATGCCGCGGCCGGTGAAGGTGTGCACGACCGCGCCCACCAACTGCACCAGGGCCATGACCGCGAACGGGACCGCCGAGCCGGTCCGGGCGAGGAGCCGGCCGCGGGCCGGATGAGGTGTGCTCGACGGGTCCTTGGCTGCCATGGGGGCTCCTCGTCAGCGGTGCCCGGTCTCCGGGCGGGTGCCCCCACGTCTACCACCGGAAGCCGCCCGCGACGCCTGCCGGGACCGGACCGTCTCACGGAGCGGAACGGTTCGCCCGGGTCCCGTCCGGCAGACGCCGTCGTCCGGCCGCGGGGCGCGGGCGGCGGGCAGGGCCCGGTTCACTCCTCGCGCACCCAGCGCAGCCCTCGGGCGAGGGCGTCGAGGTCGGGCAGCGCCTCCAGCACCCGTCGCCGGTGCGGATGGGTGGTGAACAGGCAGGCCGTCAGCCCCGGCCGGGCGGTGGCCCAGGCGTAGCGCAGCACGGTCTGCGCGGCGCCGGCCGGGTCGTCCGCGTCGCGGCTGTCCCGCAGCACCCGCAGCCCCGGGCCGAGCGCCGGGGTGGGGAACTCCTCGACCGCCGGCGGCCGTTCGCCGTCCGCCTCGTCCAGCCCGGTGGCGTAGCGGGTCTCGGCCCGCGGGTCGCCCTCGAACGGGTACTCCCCCAGGTAGACCGGCAGCGGGGCCCGGCGCGGGTCGGGCAGGTGCAGCAGCACCTCGAACCCGGGGTGCGCGTCCGGGCAGTTGCGGGCGCAGAACTCCAGGACCCGGGCGAGCGCGTCGGTGTCGTCCGGCGGGCCGGCCGGTCCGCCGCGCCCGGCCACCGCGCGGGCGGCCGAACGGGCCCACCGCGCCGGGCCGTCGCCGTCGTCGGCCGGGCCGCCGGGCCGGTCGACGCCGTCGTCGCGGTCCGGCCACTCGGCCGGGACCGGTACCCAGACCGCCGGGTCCGGTGCCGTGCTCTCCAGGTAGTACTCGGTGCTCACCCGCGCGCTCTCCCCATCCCGGTCCGCGGCGCCGCGCCGTTCGCGGCGCCCGGGGCCATCCTGCCGTCGCACGCGGAGGGCCGGCCCGGCGGGGTCACAGCACCTTGCCGGGGTTGAGGATGCCGGCCGGGTCGAAGACCCGCTTGAGGTCGCGCTGCAACTCCAGGCTGACCGGGCCGAGTTCCCGGGCCAGCCAGTCCTTCTTCAGCAGGCCGACGCCGTGCTCGCCGGTGATGGTGCCGCCGAGTCCGAGACCGAGCGCCATGATGGCGTCGAACGACTCGCGGGCCCGGCGGGCGGCGTCCGGGTCGGCGGGGTCGAAGCAGACGACGGGGTGGGTGTTGCCGTCGCCGGCGTGCGCGCAGACCCCGATGGTCAGGCCGAAGCGGTCGGCGATCTCCGCGGTGCCGTCGAGCATGGCGGCGAGTCGCGAGCGCGGCACGGCGACGTCGTCGATCATCGTGGTGCCGGTCACCCGCTCCAGGGCCGGCAGCGACATCCGCCGGGCCTGGAGCAGCAGTTCGGACTCGGCGGGCGTCTCGCTGGGCACCACGTCGGTGGCGCCGGCCTCGGTGCACAAGGCGGCGACCTCCGCCAGGTCGGCGGCCGGGTCGGGGGTGTCGAACGCGGCGAGCAGCAGCGCCTCGGTGCTCTCCGGCAGCCCCATGTTCGCCATGTCGTTGACCGCGCGGACGGTGGTGCGGTCCATCAGCTCCAGCAGCGACGGGGTGTGGCCGCCCTCCATGATCGCGCAGACCGCGCGGCACGCGGCGGTGGCGGACGGGAACTCGGCGGCCAGCGCGAGGTGGGCGGGCGGGCTCGGCTTGAGCGCCAGCACCGCCTGGACGACCACGCCGAGGCTGCCCTCGGAGCCGACGAACAGCCGGGTCAGGTCGTAGCCGGCGACGCCCTTCGCGGTCCGGCGTCCGGTGCGCAGCAGCCGCCCGTCGGCGAGCACGACGTCGAGGCCGAGCACGTACTCGGCGGTGACGCCGTACTTGACGCAGCACAGGCCGCCGGAGCCGGTGCCGATGTTGCCGCCGATGGTGCACTGTTCCCAACTGGAGGGGTCCGGCGGGTAGTACAGGCCCTCGGCGGCGACCGCGCGGGAGAGCACCGCGTTGACCACGCCGGGCTCGACGACCGCGATCCGGTTGACGGTGTCGATCTCCAGGATGCGGTCCATCTTGACCAGCGAGAGCACCACGCAGCCCTCGACGGCGTTGGCCGCGCCGGACAGCCCGGTGCGCGCGCCCTGCGGCACGACCGGCACGCCGTGTTCGCTCGCGGTGCGCATCACGTGCCGCACCTGGTCGGCGGTGCGCGGCAGCACCACCGCCGCCGGGGTCCCGCTCTCGCAGAAGCCGGCCATGTCGTGCGCGTACGAGGCGGTGACGTCGGGGTCGGCGAGCACCGCCCCGGCCGGCAGGCCCGCGCGCAGCGTGTCCAGGAGATCGCCCATGGGATCAGCCTTTCACCAGCCGCGCGCGGACGGAAGGACCCCCTCGGCCGGACGGAAGGGCCCCCTCGGCCGGACGGAAGGACCCCCTCGGCCGGACGGAAGGGCCCCCTCGGCCGGACGGAAGGGCCCCCTCGGCCGCCGCCGGGCGGCGTCAGAGGTTGCCGCGGCGCTCCTGCTCGCGCTCGATCGCCTCGAACAGGGCCTTGAAGTTGCCCTTGCCGAACCCCATCGACCCGTGCCGTTCGATCATCTCGAAGAAGACGGTCGGGCGGTCCTGGACCGGCTTGGTGAAGATCTGCAGCAGGTAGCCGTCCTCGTCGCGGTCGGCGAGGATCTTCAGCTCGCGCAGCGTCCCGATCGGCACCCGGGTGTCGCCGACCCACTCGCCGAGCGTGTCGTAGTAGGAGTCGGGGGCGTCCAGGAACTCCACGCCGGCCGCCCTCATGGCCCGCACGCTGGCCACGATGTCGTTGGTGGCCAGCGCGATGTGCTGCACGCCGGGGCCGCCGTAGAACTCCAGGTACTCGTCGATCTGCGACTTGCGCTTGCCGACGGCCGGCTCGTTGAGCGGGAACTTGACCTTGCGGGTGCCGTCCGCGACGACCTTGGACATCAGGGCGGAGTACTCGGTGGCGATGTCGTCGCCGACGAACTCCTTCATGTTGGTGAAGCCCATGACCCGGTTGTAGAACGCGACCCACTCGTCCATCCGGCCCAGCTCCACGTTGCCGACGCAGTGGTCGACGGCCTGGAAGCGGCGCTCGCCCGGCTCGACGAGGGGCTCGGCGGCGGTGAACCCGGGCAGGTAGGGGCCGTCGTAGCCGGTGCGGTCGACCAGGGTGTGCCGGGTCTCGCCGTAGGTGGCGATGGCGGCCAGCACGACGGTGCCGTGCTCGTCCTTCATCTCGTACGGCTCGCGCAGTCCGGTGGCGCCGTGCCCGACGGCGTGGGCGTAGGCGGCGCGGGCGTCCGGCACCTCGATGGCCAGGTCCACCACGCCGTCGCCGTGGGCCGCGACGTGGTCGGCGAGGAAGCGGCCCCGGTCGGTCTCGGCCCTGATGACCGAGGTGAACACGAACCGGGCGGAGCCCGACTCCAGCACGTAGGAGGCGGTCTCGCGGCTGCCGTTCTCCGGTCCCGAGTAGGCCGCCAGGCGCATGCCGAAGGCGGTGGAGTAGTAGTGCGCGGCCTGCTTGGCGTTGCCGACGGCGAAGACGACCGCGTCCATGCCCTTGACGGGGAAGCTGTCCTGGGTCTCAGTCATGACAGGAGGGTCCCGCCACGGGCCATAGTGCGCAATAGTTCCCGTTTTTACTGGGCATACTGTACAGAGGCTGCGGGAAGTTCCCCGGCAATCTGTACAGGATGACCACGGGAGGCGGCGGGATGGGCATCGACGCGCTGGACGGGCGGCTGATCGCGCTGCTGGCCCGGGAGCCGCGGATCGGCGTGCTGGAGGCGTCCCGGCGGCTGGGGGTGGCCCGCGGCACCGTACAGGCCCGGCTGGACCGGCTGCGCTCCGGCGGGGTGATCCGCGGCTTCGGCCCGGAGGTGGACCCGGCGGCCCTGGGCTATCCGGTCACCGCGTTCGCCACGCTGGAGATCACCCAGGGCCAGGGTACGGACGTGCGGGCACACCTGGCGGCGGTCCCCGAGGTACTGGAACTGCACACCACGACCGGGCAGGGCGACATGCTGTGCCGGCTGGTGGCCCGCTCCAACGCCGACCTGCAACGGGTCATCGACCGCGTGGTGGGCTTCCCCGGCATCGTGCGCGCCTCGACGGCGATCGTGATGGAGAACCCGGTGCCGCACCGGGTGCTGCCGCTGGTCGAGCAGGCGGCCCGGGACGGCGCCTGACCCGGGGCGGCCCGACGCGGGGCCCGACCCGTGCCGGACCGGGGCGGCGACCGTGGGACCGCCGGCGCCGGACCGGGACGGCGGACGGACGGCGCGGGGGTCAGCAGTGCGGCAGCCGGCTGCCGGAGGCGAGCGCGGAGAGCACCGACAGCGCGGAGTCCAGCGAGGTCACCGGGATCACCCGCAATCCGGCCGGGCGCACCGCGAGGGCGTCGGTGCACTCGCCCTTCGGCACCAGGAAGGCGGTGGCGCCGTCCCGCCGGGCGGCCTGCTCCTTGAGCTGGACGCCGCCGACCACGCCGACCGTGCCGCCGGGGGTGATGGTGCCGGTGCCGGCGATGTCGCGGCCGCCGGTCAGGTCGCCGCCGTGGCCGTCGCCGCGCAGCACGTCGATGATGCCGAGGGTGAACATCAGTCCGGCACTCGGACCGCCGACGCCGGCGAGCGTCAGGTTGACCCGGACGTGGTCCGGCGACAGGCCGAGGTGGTGCAGCGCGGCGGTGGTGGCCGCGTCCTGGGACTGCCGCATCTCGGCGGTGTTCTGCCGTTCCACCTGCTTGAGCGAGCCGCCGGGGTAGACCGCGTCGTGCGGCAGGGCGGCCTCGCGGGTGGAGAACCAGGCCCGGGCCACGTCCAGCAGCCGGACCGACGCGTTCGGCTCGGTGGCGGCGATGGTGACCATGCGCAGCTCGCCCGTGGTGGCCCGGGTCCGGGTCCCGGTGACCGAGATCACCTTGGTGCCGCCCCGGGAGCCGAGCACGTTCGCGGTCAGACCGGGCTCGGTGATCGTGACGGGCAGCGGGGCGAACGCGGTGACCGCGAGCAGCGCGGCGACCACGGCGGAGCAGACGGTGAGGGCGACGGCACGAGAAGACACGTAGGGCATTAGAGCACCCGGCCCGCCCGGCCGCCCGGGCGGCGTCACCGCGGCGACGGACACCGGGCCGGGTGGGAACCCGGTGGGCCGCGGCGGACCGGGACCCGGCAGGAACGCAAACCAGGGCGCCGCGGAACCCGGGGCGGGCGCCCGTGAACCGGGGGCGGGCGGCGGGGGCGGGCGGCGGTCAGCGAATCCGGCCGGCCCACTCCCGCACCTTCTTGATGCGCTCCTTGATCTGCCCGGCGGTGGCCTGCGCGCTCGGCGGTCCGCCGCACGCCCGGCGCAGCTCGTTGTGGACGACGCCATGCGGCTTTCCGCTCTGGTGGGTGTAGGCCGAGACCATGGTGTTGAGGCTCTTGCGCAGTTCCAGCAGCTCCTGGTGGGTGACCACCGGGCGGCGTTCCGCGGGCAGTTCGACCAGGTCGGCCTCGTCGTCCGGGCGCTGCCGGCTGTGCGCGATCTGCCGGGCCTGGCGGCGCTGGAGCAGCAGTTGCACCTGGTCGGGTTCGAGCAGGCCGGGGATGCCCAGGTAGTCCTGCTCCTCCTGGCTGCCCGGGTGGGCCTGCATGCCGAACTCGGCTCCGTCGTAGAGCACCCGGTCGAAGACCGCGTCGGACTCCAGCGCCTCGAACGGCAACGGGTCCTCGGTGGCCTCGTCCTTGGCCTTCTCCGCCTCGGCGAGCAGCTTGTCCTCCTCGGCGTAGGGGTCCTCCTCACCGCCGCGCCGGGGCCGGTCGAGCACGTGGTCGCGCTCGACCTCCATCTCGTGGGCGAAGCCCAGCAGCATCGGGATGGTGGGCAGGAACACCGACGCGGTCTCGCCGCGCCGCCGGGAGCGGACGAAACGGCCGACCGCCTGGGCGAAGAACAGCGGCGTGGAGATGGTGGTGGCGTACACCCCGACCGCGAGCCGGGGCACGTCGACGCCTTCGGAGACCATCCGCACCGCGACCATCCAGCGGTCCCGGGACCGGCTGAAGTCGTCGATGCGCCGGGAGGACCCGGCGTCGTCGGAGAGCACCACGGTGGCCGCCGCCCCGGTGATCCGCCGGATCAGCTTGGCGTAGGCGCGCGCCGCCTCCTGGTCGGCGGCGATCACCAGCGCGCCGGCGTCCGGGACGGACTTGCGCACCTCGGTGAGCCGCTGGTCGGCGGCGCGCAGCACGTTGGGGATCCACTCGCCGGTCGGGGCGAGCGCGGTGCGCCACGCCTGGCTGACCGCGTCCTTGGTCATCGGTTCGCCGAGCCGGGCGGACACCTCGTCGCCCGCCCTGGTGCGCCAGCGCATGGTGCCGCTGTAGGAGAGGAAGATCACCGGCCGCACCACGCCGTCGGCGAGCGCGTCGCCGTAGCCGTAGGTGTAGTCGGCGAGCGAGCGGCGGATGCCCTGGGCGTCCTCGCCGTAGGCCACGAACGGGATGGGGTTGGTGTCGGAACGGAACGGGGTGCCGGTCAGCGCCAGCCGCCGGGTGGCCGGCTCGAACGCCTCGAAACACGCCTCGCCCCACGACTTGCTGTCGCCCGCGTGGTGGATCTCGTCCAGGATGACCAGGGTCTTGCGCTGCTCGCACCGGTTGCGGTGCAGCATCGGCCGCACCCCCACCCCGGCGTAGGTGACCGCCACGCCGTGGTAGTCCTTCGGCAGCGGGCCGGCGCTGTACTCCGGGTCCAGCCGGATCCCCGTCCGGGCGGCGGCCTCGGCCCACTGCTTCTTCAGGTGCTCGGTCGGGGCGACCACGGTGACCTGCTGCACCTCGTGGTGGTGGAGCAGGTAGGAGGCGAGGGTGAGCGCGAACGTGGTCTTGCCGGCGCCGGGGGTGGCCACCGCGAGGTAGTCGCGCGGCGCCTTGTCGAGGTACGCACGCAACGCCCCCTGCTGCCAGGCCCGCAGCTTGCCGGCGGTGCCCCACGGCGCGCGGCCGGGGAAGGCGGGTGAGAGGTGGTGGGAGGCGGAAGTGGTCACGGTCTGCTGGGTCCAGCCCTCGACGGCACGGGTACGAAAACCGTCACAGCCTATCGGTGGCCTCCAGGCTCATCAGTCGCTCCGGCGCCGGGTACGGGCGGAACCCCGCCCTGCGGTAGAGCCCGTGCGCGTCGGCGGTGGCCAGCAGCACCCGGCCCAGCGCGTACGGCGCCAACTGGTCGCGCACGGTGGCGACCAGCCAGGTGCCCAGTCCCGCGCCGCGGTGCGCCGGGTCGAGGTAGACGTCGCACAGCCAGGCGAAGGTGGCGTGGTCGGTCACCACCCGCGCGTAGCCGGCCTGCGTGCCGTCGGGCGCGTAGACGCCGAAGTTGACCGAGCCGCGCACCGCCGCCTCGACCGTCTCCCGGCTGCGGCCGAGCGCCCAGTAGGCGTCGGTGGACAGCCACCGGTGCACGGCTGCCACGTCGAGCCGCGCGGAGTCGGTGTCGATCTCGTGTCCGTCGTCCCGCCGGATGCGCACCCGGCGATGCTACAAGCACGGGCCGGCCGCCCGGCGAAGGGAGCCGCGGCCGGGCGGCGACCGGTGTGTGAAGGCGGAACGCGAGGCGTCCGGAGGCGAATTCGCCTCCGGACGCCTCTGGTTTCCGCGTTGTCGGACGTTTGCCGCGATCAGTACGCGGAGTTCACGTTGTCGATGGTGCCGTACCGGTGCGCGGCGTAGTTGCACGCTGCCACGATGTTGGCGACCGGGTCGTAGATGTTCTGGGACGTGCCCGAGACGTGGTATTCCGCGAAGGTCGGCGGAATGACCTGGAGCAGGCCCTTGGACGGCACGCCGTTCCTGGCGTTGATGTCCCACAGGTTGATCGCGTTCGGGTTGCCGCTGGACTCGCGCATCACGTTGCGCCGGATCCCGTCGTAGGAGCCCGGGATGTGGTGCCGCTTCATGATCGCGAGAGCGTGGTCTATCCAGCCGTTGAGGTCGTCTGGGTAGGACGGCGCGGACGCGGCGACCGGCTTGGCCTCGATGCGCCCGAGGTGCTTCGCGTGGTGGACGGCCTTCGCGTGGTGCGCGGCCTTCGCGTGGTGCGCGGGCTTCGCGTGGTGCGCGGGCTTCGCGGGCACGGCGCGCACCGGTGCGGGCCTGCCGACCGTGACGCTCTTCACCTTGTGCTTCGCGGGCTCGGCGTTCGCGTCCAGCAGGCGCTTGGCCAGGTCGGTGTGCGCGCCGGACGCCGCGCGGTGCGTGCTGGGCGCCGGGGCGGTGGGGGCCGGCGGGGCCCCTGGGTGCGAGGTGCCGACCACCTGGGCGGTGCCGACGATCGGGTTGCTCGGATTGGCGGCGGCCTGGACCGATCCCGGCACGACCGAGGCGGCCAGGACGGAGGCGCCGACGACCGCCACGCCGGCCGCGGACAGCTTCTGCGTCCGGGTCATGCGGGCGGCCGTCTGGCGAAGGGTCCGGGTGGCGCGGTTAAGAGCGGCGGAAATGGGCATGGGATTACGTGTCCTATCCGGTTGCTGGGTCGCAGGTGCCATCCGGCATAAACGCCGTGTTGCAGCACGGCGCCCTGCGGCCCGGCAATTCTTAGCGACCGGAAAAACGCGTGGCAATGGTGTGACGTACTACGGAGGTTCGTTGGGAACGCCGTCGTGCGGGCATGGAAATCGACCGCCTTGACCCCGTTGCGCGTTTACGGAGTCTTCACAAAACAACTACAGGCGTTCGTACGTGACCCACGTCCTATGCCCAGCGTCACACCGGGCAGGGCGTTCGCTCGCCCGCCGTGTGCACGAGAACACGGCAGAAGCCCCTCGTCTGAGCGGCCGGGGGGCTTCGTGCGTCGCGCCGCGTACGCCGCGGACCGGGTCGTCAGCGGACCGGGTCGGCGGACCGGGTCAGGAGGCGGGCGGCTTGGCGACCGCCGCCTGCGGGCGGATCGGCAGCCGGCCCACCGGGCGCCCGGTGGCGGCCCGCACCGCGGCGGCCACGGCGGCCGGCGAGACCACCACCGGCACCGCGGAGACCGCCTTCGCGCCGAACGGTGCGACCACGTCCCGCTCCTCGACCAACCGCACCACCCGTACCGTGGGCGCGTCCAGCGCCGTCGGCAGCGCGTAACCGGTCAGTGACGGGCGCTTGACCACGCCGCGCGGCGCCCGCAGGTCCTCCATCAGCGCCATCCCGACGCCCTGCAGGACGCCGGCCTCGATCCGGGCGGCCACCTGGCGCGGGTTGAGCACCCGGCCGACGTCCTGCGCCACCGCCATCTCCACCACCCGCACCGTGCCCATCTCGATGTCCACGTCCACCACCGCGCGCACCGCGGCGAACGCCAGGCTGACGAACGCGTCGCCCTGCCCGGCGCCGTCCAGCGGTTCGGTGGGGTGCGGCCGGCACTGTGCGGTCGCCCACAGCTCCTTGCCGTCCAGCGCCTCGGCGACCGTGGTGCTCAGCACGCCGTCGTAGCTGGTGATCTTGCCGTCGGCGATGGTCAGCAGCTCCACCGACATGCCGAACTTGGCGGCCAGCGGCTGCAGCAGCTGGGTGCGGACCATCTTGGCGGCCCGCTCCACCGCGCCGCCGGACACCCAGGTGTGCCGGCCGCGCGCCGCCGGGCCGGCCGGCGGCTGGTCGGTGTCGGCCGGAACCACCAGCACCTCGTCGACGCCCAGCACCTCCTGCACGATCTGTCGGGCCAGCGTGGCGAAGCCCTGGCCGGTCTCCACCGCTGCGCAGATCACCGTCGCCGACCCCCCCAACACCTTCACCGTGGCCGTGGAGACCTCGTCGTGGCCCTCCGCGCCGAGCATGTGCACCATGCCCAGCGCATAGCCCACGCCGCGCCGCACCGCGCCCGGCTCGCCCGCGCCCTCCGGGCCGCCCGGCAGCAGCCACTCCGCCTCGTCGTCGGCGGACGGCAGCGGCGGCAGCTCGGCGTCCCGCACCGCCTTCAGCAGCTCGCCCACCGGAGCCGGGCAGGTCACCGTCTGCCCGGTGGGCAGCGGATCGCCGGTCGCCATCACGTTGCGCATCCGCAGCTCGGCCGGGTCCAGGCCGAGCCGGGCCGCCAGCTTGTCCATCTGGCCCTCGTAAGCCGCGCACACCTGCATCGCGCCCTCGCCGCGCACGTGGCCGGAGGGCGGGTTGTTGGTGCGCACCGCCCAGCCCTCGACGAACACGTGCGGCACCGCGTAGGGCCCGGCCGCGAACGCGACGGCGGCGGCCAGCGCGTCGCCCGAGGTGTCGGCGTAGGCACCGGCGTCCAGCAGCAGCTGCGCCTCCACCTTCACCAGCCGGCCCTCGGAGTCCGCGTGGTGCCGGTAGCGCAGCAGCGCCGGGTGCCGGTGCGGGTGGCCCAGGAACGACTCCTCTCGGGTGGCGACCAGCTTGACCGGGCAGCCGGTGCGCAGCGCCAGCAGGCCGAGCGGCAGCCCGAAGCCGGAGTCCTCCCGGTCGCCCATCGCGCCGGGCACCCCGGTCACCACGACCTTCACCCGCTCCGGCTCCAGGCCCAGGCAGGCGGCGACGGTGTCCCGGTCGGCGTGCGGGTCGGTGGAGGCCAGGTACAGCTCCACCCCGCCGTCCGGACGCGGCACCGCGAGGCCGGCCTCCGCGCCGACCGGCGCCGGGTCCTGGCGGCCCACCCGGTACAGCCCCTCCACCACGACCTCGCCGACCGCGTCCGGGTCGCCGTGCCGCAGCGGGACGTGCCGGATGAGGTTGCCGTCCGGGTGCAGCGGTTCGGCGGCGAACGCCTTCTCCGGATCGGTGACCGGCTCCAGCACCTCGTACTCCACCGCGATCGCGGCGGCGGCCAGCCGGGCGGTGTCCGGGTGGTCGGCGGCGACGGCGGCGATCGGCTCGCCGTGGTGTCGGACCACCTCGTGCGCGAGGACCGGCCGGTCGGCCACCCCCCGGCGGCCGTGGGTGGCGGCGCCGGGCACGTCGGCGTGCGTGACGACCGCGCGCACCCCGGGCATCGCGGCGGCCGGCCCGGCGTCCAGCGAGACGATCCGGGCGTGCGGGTGCGGCGAGCGCAGCACCGCGGCCCACAGCAGCCCCTCGGCCCACAGGTCGGCGGCGTAGGGGAAGACCCCCCGGGTCTTGTCCGGCGCGCCGTCCGGCGGCACCGACGCGCCGAGGCCGTGCGGCGGGCGCGAGGACCGGTCCTGCCCCGGGGCCGGGGCCGGCGCCGCCGGGGTCGCGGTCGCCGCGTCGGGTCCGGTCATGACGTCGCTCCGTCCGGGTCGCCGGTGGACTGGTGCGGGATGACCGGGGCGACCGGCCCGCCGTCGGCCCCGCCGGGCGGTTCGCCGTGCCCGTCGCGGGCCACCGCGCCGGCCGCCTCGTGCGCCGCCGCGCGGGCGGCGGAGACCTCGCGGACGGCGTCCAGCACGCCCTGGTAGCCGGTGCAGCGGCACAGGTTGCCGGACAGCGCCGCCCGGGTCTCCAGTTCGGTGGGCCGGTGGTTGCCCTCCAGCAGGTCGTGCACGGTCATCGCCAGCCCCGGCACGCAGAAGCCGCACTGCACCGCGCCGTGGTCGGCCAGCGCGCGCTGCACGTCGGACGGCTGCCCGTCCTCGGCCAGCCCCTCGACGGTGCGCACCTCGCTGCCCGCGGTGGTGGCGGCCGGCACCAGGCAGGAGGCCACCAGCCGGCCGTCCACCTGCACCGAGCAGGCCCCGCACTCGCCCTGCTCGCAGCCGTCCTTGGCGCCGGCCAGGCCGAGCCGCTCGCGCAGCACGTACAGCAGGGACTCGCCGAGCCAGGCGTCGGTGACCGGACGGTCGGCGCCGTTGACGTTCAGCACGTAGGAGGAGGTGGGGTGCTCGCTGTGCGGGTCGGGTGTCTCCGGCGTCCGGTCCGCCGGGTCGTCCGGCGCGTCCCCTGCCGGGTCGTCCGGCCCGGCGGGCTCCCCGGCCGGGTCCGGCGGCGCGTCCGGGCCGCCCGGGGAGTCGGTGGGCGGGGGGTCCGGGTCGGCGAGCGCGTCGGCCTGCTCCGGATCGGCCGGGTCGGGCCGGAACGCCGGCCCGGCGGCGGCCGCACCGTCCGGCGCGGCGGGCGACGGCGCGGCGGCCGGGTCGCCGGACGGGGCGACCAACTGGCCGACCGAGAACTCCCCGGACGCCTCGGCGGGGTCCTCCGGGGCGAACGGCACCGACCACCGCTCGCCGCTGTCGTCCTGCGGCCCGGTGAACCCGCCCGCCGCGTCCGCGGTCCACGCCGCGCCGGCCGGCGGCGGCGTGCCGGAGGGCTGGTGGGACGGCAGCGGCAGGTCGTGGCCGTCCGGCAGGTAGCCGTGGCCCGGCGCGGCCAGCGGGTCGCCGGAGCCCGGCGCGCCGGGCTCCGGCGAGTGTCCGGCGAAGGGGGTGTTCATCGTCGCCTCGGCGTCGAACTCCCCGCCCGGCGCGAGCGGGTGCCAGACCCCCTCGCCGGGGGCGAACCCGTCCGCCCCCAACCCGTCCGCCGCCCACCCGTGCTGCGGCGTCGCGTCCATCTCCGCGCCCGTCGCGCCCTCCCCTGTCCGGTACGTCCCGCCGTAGCCGCCCTGGCGGGCGTCGTACGTGCCGTCGTACGCGTCGTACGTGCCGTCCTCGCGCGTCCGGTCGTCGGTCACGACAGCGCCCTCCCCAGTGCCCGGCGGGCCAGTGCCGCCACGGTACGCCGCAGATGGAGCACCGCGGGGGGAAGTTCGTCTTCCGACGGATCGGCCGGGTCGGGGATGCAGGCGGTGGCCACGTACTCGCCGAAGGCGGTGACCGCCTGCGGTTCGATGGTGCGTCCGCCCTCCCAGTCGATGAGTCCGGCCACCCACGCCTCGGCCTCCAGCGGGCGCAGCGGCATCGGGGCCACCGCGCCGACCGCGCACCGCACGCCGCGCCGGGCCGGGTCGAGCACCAGCGCCACCGAGGCGGTGGCCCGGCCCGGCCCGGTGCGGCCGGTGGCCTTCAGGAAGACCTGCGGCGCGTGCAGCAGCGGCGCGCGCACGTACGCCAGCAGTTCTCCGGGGCGCAGCGGGTCCATCCCGGTCAGCAGGTGGCTGACCGGGACCTCGCGGCTGCCGCCGGGACCGGCCAGCAGCACGGTGGCCTCCAGGGCGGCGAGCACCGGCAGCGCGTCGCCGGTGGGCGCGGCGGTCACGATGTTGCCGCCGAGCGTGCCGGCGTTGCGGACCTGCGGCGGTCCGGCGGCGCGGGCCGCGGCGGCCAGGGCGGGGATGAGCGCGGCGAAGTCCGGGCGGCCCATGCGCGCATGGGTCAGTCCGGCGCCCAGCAGGGCGTTGCCGTCGGCGTACTGCCAGCCGCGGACCTCGCTGATCCGGCCGAGCCCGACGAGCCCCGCGGGCCGCAACTGGCCTGAATTGACCGCTGCCATCAGGTCGGTGCCGCCGGCCACCGGCACGGCCGCGGGCATGGCTTCCAGTGCTGCCACCGCATCGTCGAGCGAGGCGGGCAGCGTCACCGTGTGTCCCGTCTGCCGTGCGTACGTGCTCACGCGGGTGTCCCTTCCACGGCGTCCGCCGGCCGTCTGCGACCGTCCCGGCCTCACCGTTGCTGTCGCCGTACGGTACGGGGTGACAGCCCGGTCACGGCAACTCTGGCACATGTTCCAGGCCGATCGACCCGTGGGCCCGTGACGGGCCGTTCCGTGCGCCCGGGTCACCTGCCGCCGGCCCGGCCGCCCGTCCCGCACCACGCCCGATTCACGGCGCGTGCCGCCTTTTCGCACCGTTTCGTCCGGCTGACACCGTGCCACTCGGCGGCCGGACCGGGCGGGCCGGTCCGTCACCTCTCACACGATCGGGGGCGGTCCGTCGATCGGGCGTCCGATCACCCCGGGCCGCCGCTGCCACGGGTGCGGGCCGCCGGGTGGACGGAACTCGACGCCCAGGGCCGCCAACCGCCGGTAGTGCGCGGCCATCCGCGCGGTGAATCCGGCGTGGTCGCGTTCGGCGGGCGCCGGCAGGTCGCACCAGACGGCCTCCGCGAAGGCCGAAAGACGCGGGAACGCCGCGTAGTCGACCGCCCGCACCCCGTCCAGCGTCTCGGTCCACAGGTTCGCCTGCGCGCCCAGCACGTGGCGTTCGGCGTCGGTTCCGGCCAGTCGCGGCGGCACCGGTTCAAACCGGTGGACGTCCTCCAGGGTGCGCACGTAGCCGATCGGCACCGGCTCGTGCGGCCCGCCGTCCTGCCAGTGGTCGAGGTAGACCTGCTGCTGCGGGCACATCACCACGTCGTGGCCGGCCAGTGCGGCGGCGACGCCGCCCCGGTAGCCGCGCCAGGAGCAGACCGCGGCGCCGGGCGCGAGGCCGCCCTCCAGGATCTCGTCCCAGCCGATCAGCCGCCGGCCGCGGTCGGCGAGCCAGCGGTCGAAGTGCCGGACGAACCAGTTCCGCAACTCCCGCTCGTCGCGCAGCCCGAGTTCGGCGATCCGCGCCCGCGCGGCGGCCGACGCCCGCCACTGGTCTGCGGGGCACTCGTCGCCTCCGAGGTGGACGAACTCGCTGAACGGCGCCGGGCCGGCCGGGAACAGCTCCAGCACCTCCTCCAGCACGTTCTCGTAGAACCGCAGCGTGGCGTCGGCGGGCGCCAGGACGTTGGGGTTGACGCCCCAGGTGGTCAGCACCCCGAGCGCGGAGGTGTCCAGCACGTCGGTGTTGCCCAGTTCGGGGTAGGCCGCGATAGCCGCCTGGGAGTGGCCGGGGACGTCGATCTCGGGGATCACCGCGACGTGTCGGGCGGCCGCGTAGCCCACGATCTCCCGCAGGTCCTCCCGGCTGTAGTAGCCGCCGTGCGGCCGCTCGTCCCACAGCGTCGGGCCGCGCAGTCCCACCCGGGTGCGGGGGCGCCAGGCGCCGACCTCGGTCAGCCGGGGGTAGCGCGCGATCTCCACCCGCCAGCCCTGGTCGTCGGTCAGGTGCAGGTGCAGCACGTTCAGTTTGTGCGCGGCCACCAGGTCGACGTAGCGCAGCACCACGTCCTTGGGGAGGAAGTGCCGGGCCACGTCCAGCATGAACCCGCGCCACCTGAAGCGCGGCGCGTCCCGCAGCGTCAGCGCGGGCACCTCGGCGGCGACCGGGCCGCCGCGCACCGGAGCCCGCCGGAACGCGTCCGGCCCCAGCAGTTGGCGCAGCGTCTGGGCGGCCCAGAAGGCGCCGGCCGGGCCGCCGCCGACCAGCTCGGCCGCGTCGCCGGCCACCGTGATCCGGTAGGCCTCCGGTGCCAGCGCCGGGTCGGTGCGCAGCCGCAGCACGCCGCCGGGGGCGGGCTCGCCGGGCGCGGCCGGCGGCAGGTCGGTCCCGAACGCGGCACCCAGCACGGCGCGCAGCCACCGCGCGGTGCCCCCGGTGCCCTCGGCCGCGTCCAGGGCGGTGGCCGCGGTGAGCCGGAAGGGTGGCACACCCGGGACGAGGTCGACGTGCCGGGCGGCGGGAATCAGGTCCATGGCCCCCATCCTGCCCGCGGTCCGCCACCGCGGGGACGGCTTCCCCGCACCGGGTTCCCGTGCGGACGGCGCGGCCCGCGGCGGCGTCGCGACGCGACGGACCGCACCCGACCGCGGTCAGGGCCGCGCCCGGCGGGCGGAGGTACCGAGGACCGGGCGGTCCGCCGGGACCGTCCGGAGCCACTCGTCCAGGGCGACCGGGGGCGGCGGATCGGGCCGGGCGGCTACTTGTCGCCGTCCTTGCCCTTGTCGCCGCCGGTCTCCATGGACTCGAAGATCTCCTTGCACATCGGGCAGACCGGGTACTTCTTCGGGTCTCGGCCCGGCACCCAGACCTTCCCGCACAGCGCGACCACCGGCGATCCGGAGAGCGCGCTCTCCATGATCTTGTCCTTCTGGACATAGTGCGCGAAGCGCTCGTGGTCCCCGTCGCCGTGGGACACCTGGGGCGTCGGCTCGACCAGGGTTCCGGTACCCGCCCCGCGCTCGGGCTCGAGAGTGCTCATGGCCGACTAGCCTAATTGACGGATCGGGCCCCCGGTACCGCTCCCGGCCGCGGCGGACGCCGCGCTCCGTGTCCCGGGCCGGCCGTCCGGACGGCGGGTGCGGGCACGGGTGCCCGGCGGGCGTGCGGCGAGACCGGCGGGCGTGCGGCGAGACCGGCGGCGGCCCGGCCGGCGACGGCCCCGGCCGCCCCGAGGTGGACGCCGCCGCGTCCCGGACCTGGCCTAGTTCAGCGACGGATCGTCCGGATAGGTGGCGACCATCGCCAGCTCGCTGCGCTGGCGGCGCAGTACCGAGCGCCACAGCCGTTCCGGATCCGGCGAGGAGACGTCGCCCGGCTCGGACTCCACCACGTACCAGGCGCCCTCCCCCACCTCCTCCTCCAGCTGGCCGGGCCGCCATCCGGCGTAGCCGGCGAAGATCCGCAGCGAGCCGAGTTCGGCGGCGAGCAGTTCCGGCGGCGCCTCCAGGTCGACCAGTCCGATCGCGCCGTGCACCCGTCGCCAGCCCAGCGGCCCGCTCTGCCCGTCGCCGCGGCTCTCGCCGGGCACCACGGCCAGCCCGAGCGCCGAGTCGAGCGAGACCGGTCCGCCCTGGAAGACCACCTGCGGGGCGCCGGCCAACCCGGCCCAGGGCTCCAGGACGTCGCCGACCCCGACCTCGGTGGGACGGTTGAGGACCACGCCGAGGGTGCCCTCGTCGTCGTGGTCGAGCAGCAGCACCACGGCCCGGTCGAAGTTCGGGTCCGACAGGGCCGGGGACGCCACGAGCAGCCGCCCGGTGAGTGAGGACACCTCCGTCATGTGGACATGATCGCGCATCCATCGCGCGAGCGGGGGGTTCTCGCGGGTCCGGGCGGCATGCCGCCGCCGTCCGACGTCCGGCCACCCGTGTCACCTGCGAACCGCCGTACGGCGCAGGACGGTACGGGGTTGACGGCACCGGGGGGCCGGGGCTTTACCATTTCCTCCGGGCCGTCGGGCACGACCCGTCACCCGGGAGCCCGGCCGCGTCCTCTTCCTCCGTCCTTCTCCAGGAACGAGCCTCATGACCGACGACGACGTCCTGCTTGTCCACGGCGGCACCCCGCTGGAGGGCGAGATCCGTGTCCGCGGTGCGAAGAACCTCGTCCCGAAGGCGATGGTGGCCGCGCTGCTCGGCAGCGAACCGAGCCGGCTGCGCAACGTGCCGGACATCCGCGACGTCGGTGTGGTGCGCGGCCTGCTGCAACTGCACGGGGTCACGGTCGGTCCCGGCGAGGAGGCCGGCGAACTGGTGCTCGACCCCTCGCACGTGGAGAGCGCGAACGTCGCGGACATCGACGCGCACGCCGGCTCGTCGCGGATCCCGATCCTGTTCTGCGGCCCGCTGCTGCACCGGCTCGGGCACGCCTTCATCCCCGGTCTGGGCGGCTGCGACATCGGCGGGCGGCCGATCGACTTCCACTTCGAGGTACTGCGCCAGTTCGGCGCGGTCATCGACAAACGGCCGGAGGGCCAGTACCTGGAGGCGCCGCACCGGCTGCGCGGTACGAAGATCCGGCTGCCCTACCCGTCGGTGGGCGCGACCGAGCAGGTCCTGCTGACCGCCGTGCTCGCCGAGGGCGTCACCGAGCTGTCCAACGCGGCCGTCGAGCCGGAGATCGAGGACCTGATCTGCGTGCTGCAGAAGATGGGCGCGATCATCTCGATGGACACCGACCGGACCATCCGGGTCACCGGCGTGGACCGGCTCGGCGGCTACACCCACCGGGCGCTGCCGGACCGCCTGGAGTCCGCCTCGTGGGCGAGCGCGGCACTGGCCACCAAGGGCGACGTCTACGTACGCGGCGCCAGCCAGCGCGAGATGATGACGTTCCTCAACACCTACCGCAAGGTGGGCGGCGCGTTCGAGGTGGACGACGAGGGCATCCGCTTCTGGCACCGCGGCGGGCCGCTCAACGCGATCGCCCTGGAGACCGACGTGCACCCGGGTTTCCAGACCGACTGGCAGCAACCGCTGGTGGTGGCCCTCACCCAGGCGTCCGGCCTGTCGATCGTGCACGAGACGGTGTACGAGTCGCGACTGGGCTTCACCAGCGCGCTCAACCAGATGGGCGCGCACATCCAGCTCTACAGCGAGTGCCTGGGCGGCACGCCCTGCCGGTTCGGCCGCCGCAACTTCCTGCACTCGGCGGTGGTCTCCGGGCCGACCAAGCTGCACGGTTCCGACCTGGTCATCCCGGACCTGCGCGGCGGCTTCTCGTACCTGATCGCGGCGCTGGCCGCCGAGGGCACGTCGCACGTGCACGGCATCGACCTGATCAACCGCGGCTACGAGAACTTCATGGACAAGCTGCGGGCGCTGGGCGCGCAGGCGGAACTGCCGGCCCCGGTCCGCGCCTGATCCGGCGCGGAACGCGTGGGGGGCGGCCACCGCGCCGGTGGCCGCCCCCCTGCGGTCGGCGGCAGGACGCCGGGCCGTTACCGGCCCTTGGCGGCTTCCTTGAGCTTGGAGCCGGCCGACACCTTGACGGTGTAACCGGCCGGGATCTGGATCGGGTCCCCGGTCTGCGGGTTGCGCGCGGTCCGAGCGGCACGGTGGGTGCGCTCGAAGGTGAGGAAGCCGGGGATCGTGACCTTCTCGTCGCCCTTGGCGACGATCTCGCCGGTCACCTCCGCGAGGGCGGCCAGAACGGCGTCGGCGTCCTTGCGGGTCACCTCGGCGCGCTCGGACAGAGCAGCCACCAGCTCACTGCGGTTCATATTCGTACTCCCGTAGTTCAACTTGCCATTGTTGCGATCCTCGGCCGCCCCAAGAGGATGGCCGCCGCGTCGAAGCCGATGCTGCCAGGGACTGCGGACGCGTCACGCGCCCGGGTCCGCGGCACGAGCCTCCCGCCCGGTTACGCATCCTGCCCCTATACGCGGCGGGAAAGCCAATCCGGCACCCGGGAGAGTCACACTAAAAGCGCTTTTGTGACAGACGGGTGACGCTCCGTCCACCCCTGGCAGCGCGGCGAAGGGTGCCGCCCGTCCGCGATGTGCGCCACCCTAGGCGGTCGCACCGCCCCGACCGGGTGCGACGCGCGGGGCGGGCCCGATCGCGCGGCGACCCGCCGGGGCGGGCCGCCCCGACGGGTCGTGACTGTCCGTTACGATACAGGCTACCTCGCGCCGCCCGCGGCGGTGTGCGCGACGGTGGCCCCCTGCGCCTTGGCGGCCTCCGCGACGGCGTCGGCGACCGCGCCGGCCACCTTGTCGTTGAAGACGCTGGGGATGATGTAGTTCGCGTTCAACTCCTGCTCGCCGACCACGTCGGCCAGCGCGCCGGCGGCGGCGAGCATCATGTCGGTGTTGACGGTGCGGGACTGGGCGTCCAGCAGGCCGCGGAAGACGCCCGGGAAGACCAGCACGTTGTTGATCTGGTTCGGGAAGTCGCTGCGGCCGGTGGCGACCACGGCGGCCGTCTCGCGGGCCGCCGCCGGCTCCACCTCGGGGTCCGGGTTGGCCAGCGCGAAGACGATCGCGCCCTGCGCCATGGCGGCCACGTCCTCGCCCCCCAGCACGTTGGGCGCCGAGACGCCGATGAAGACGTCCGCGCCGCGCACCGCCTGCTTGAGGGTGCCGGTGACGTTCTCCGGGTTGGTGTTGTCCGCGATCCAGCACAGCGGCGAGTCCGGGTCGGCGTCCACCAGGTCGGTGCGGCCGCGGTGCACGACGCCGTGGATGTCGGCCACCACCGCGTGCTTGAGCCCGGCGGCGATCAGCAGCTTGAGGATGGCGGTGCCGGCCGCGCCCGCGCCGGACATGACGACCCGCAGGTCCTCGATGTTCTTGCCGACCACCCGCAGCGCGTTGGTGAGCGCGGCGAGCACCACGATCGCGGTGCCGTGCTGGTCGTCGTGGAAGACCGGGATGTCCAGCGCCTCGCGCAGCCGCGCCTCGATCTCGAAGCAGCGCGGCGCGGAGATGTCCTCCAGGTTGATGCCGGCGAAGCCCGGCGCGATGGCCTTGACGATCTCCACGATCCGGTCCGGGTCCTGGGTGTCCAGGCACAGCGGCCACGCGTCGATGCCGGCGAACCGCTTGAACAGCGCCGCCTTGCCCTCCATCACCGGCAGCGCGGCCTTCGGCCCGATGTTGCCCAGCCCGAGCACCGCCGACCCGTCGGTGACCACCGCGACGCTGTTGCGCTTGATGGTCAACCGGCGGGCGTCGTCCGGGTTCCGCGCGATGGCCATGCACACCCGCGCCACGCCGGGCGTGTAGACCATGGACAGGTCGTCACGGTTGCGGATGGGGTGCTTGGAGGCCATCTCGATCTTGCCGCCGAGGTGCATCAGGAACGTACGGTCGGAGACCTTGCCGAGCGTGACGCCGTCGATGCCGCGCAGCCGGGAGACGATCTCGTCCGCGTGCGCGGTGGAGGAGGCGGCCACGGTGACGTCGATGCGCAGCGTCTCGTGGCCGGAGGCGGTGACGTCCAGACCGGTCACCGACCCGCCGGAGGACTCCACCGCGGTGGTGAGCTGGCTCACCGCGGTACCGGAGGCCGGGACCTCGAGTCGCACGGTGATCGAGTAAGACACGCTCGGCGCTGTCGCCATGCCGAATTTCCTCCGCTGGTCATTGTCACGCCCATGAGTTCGGGCGTAAGACACCCGATCGTCCCACCTACCGGCGGGTATCGGGTAACGCGGCTCCCCACCCTGATGGACTCCGGCCCGCCGATGCGGTATGGGACGGCACGGGCCGCGTCCGGAACGGCGGTCGTGGGACGTTTGTTACGCTGGATGCGGCACCGGCTCGATCCAAGCCCCCGGGCCCAACCATTGTCGCCACGAGCGACCGCTAGCCGCGAGGCGAGCATGGCGGGTCGGTGTCACAGGCGTCGCGAGGGCGTCCCGGGAGGCATCCGGGGCGCCCTCGTCCGCGCCCGCCGCGGTGGTCCGCCGCGCCACCGCGCGGCGGACGCCGAGCCGCGTCCCGCCCGCTCCCCCTCGCACCGCGCTCAGTCGCGCAGCAGGTCCGGCACGCCGTCCGGGTCCGGCTGGTCGCGGTCGCCGGCCACCACGGTCAGCCGCTGGGTGGCCCGGGTCAGCGCCACGTAGAGCACCCGCAGGCCGGCCGGCGACTCGTCGGCGATCTCGGCCGGCGAGACCACCACCGTCGCGTCGTACTCCAGGCCCTTGGCCTCCAGACTGCCGAGCGCCACCACCCGGTCGCCCAGGTCCGCCAGCCAGCCGCGGGCCTGCTCGCGCCGGGCCATGGCGACCACCACCCCGACCGTGCCCTCCACCTCGGCCAGCAGCCGGGCCGCCGCGCCGCGCACCGGTCCGGCCAGGTCGGCGCCGGCCACCTCGAAGCGCGGCTCCACCCCCGTGGAGCGCACCGCGGACGGCGCGGGCGTCCCGGGCATCGCCAGCCGCAGCACGTTGCCGGCCAGTCGGGCGATCTCGGCCGGGTTGCGGTAGTTGACGGTGAGGGTGAACCGCCGGCGGGTCCGGGCGCCGAGCGCCTCGTCCCGGGCGCGGGCGGCCTCCTCCGGGTCGCTCCAGGAGCTCTGCGCCTCGTCGCCCACCACGGTCCAGGTCGCGCCGGTGCCGCGCCGGGCCACCATCCGCCACTGCATCGGCGTCAGGTCCTGCGCCTCGTCCACGATGACGTGCGCGTACTCGACGCGTTCGCGCTCCGGCCGGCGCCGCCCGGACCGGAGCGCGGGGTCGCGGTCGGCGAAGGTGGTGACCTCCTCCAGCCCGGTCAGCTCGTCCAGCGGGTCCGCCTCCCGCGGCCGGCGCGGTTCGGGCGGGGTGCCCAGCAGCACCCGCAACTCGTCCAGCAGCGCCACGTCGTGCGCCGAGAGCGGGCCGTGGCCGCGGGTGTCCAGCCGGCGCAGCGAGCGGGCCAGGTGGCGGACCTCGCGCTGGCCGAGCACGCGGCGCGCCCAGCGGCCGAGTCGGCGCTCGTCGGACATCGCGGCCAGCACGCCGCGCGGAGTGAGCACCGGCCACCAGGCGTGCAGGAAGTCGGTGAACGCGTCCTCGTCGGCCACGTCCTCGTCGAACCCCTCCCGGGCCTCGGCGATCAGCTCGGGGTCGACCAGGTGCACGCCGCGCCCGGACTTCGTCCACAGCGCGTCCAGCAGCAGCCGGCGGGCGCGCGGGCGCATCAGGTTCAGCGGCGCGGTGCCGCCGAGCACGGTCTGACGGATCCCCGCCAGCTCGGCCGCGTCCAGTTCCAGCCGGGTGCCGAACGCCACCACCCGCAGCCGGGTGGGCACCGACTCGGCGAGGTCGAGCGCACCGCGAGCCGCCCGGCGCAGCACCGGCTGCATCCGCGAGGAGCCCTTGATCCGGGCCACCGCCGGCGTGTCGTAGGTGTCCGCCTCGGCGCCCTCCACCAGCGAGCCGACGGCGCGGACGGCGACCTGCCCCTCCTCGCCCAGCGAGGGCAGCACGCCCTCGGTGTACGCCACCAGCAGCGGGGTGGGGCTGACCACCAGGATGCCGCCGGAGTAGCGCCGCCGGTCCTGGTAGAGCAGGTAGGCGGCCCGGTGCAGGGCGACCGCGGTCTTTCCGGTGCCGGGCCCGCCGCCGACCTCGGTGACACCGGCCGCGGGAGCCCGGATCACCCGGTCCTGCTCCGCCTGGATGCTGGCCACGATGTCCCGCATGGTGTGGCCGCGGGCCCGGCCGAGCGCGGCCATCAGGGCGCCGTCGCCGACCACCGCCAGCTCCTCCCCGCCGAGGCGGGCGGTCAGCTCCGGGCGCATCAGGTCGTCCTCGACGCCCAGCACCCGGCGCCCCCGGCTGCGGATCACCCGGCGGCGCACCACCCGCCCGGGGTCCTTGGGGGTCGAGCGGTAGAACGGCGCGGCGGCCGGCGCCCGCCAGTCGATGACCAGCGGGCTGTAGTCGGCGTCCAGCACCCCGATCCGGCCGATGTGCAGGGTCTCGGCGATCTCCGCGCGGTCCTGCGGGCCGATCGCGTCGTCGGCGACCTCGGTGGCGGTGAACGCGCCGTCCTCGCCGCGTTCACCGTCCTTGCCGCGCAGCAGGTCGATGCGGCCGAACAGGAAGTCCTCGAACTCCGCGTTGAGCCGGCTCAGGTGCGCGCCGGCCCGGTAGACCTGCGCGTCGCGTTCGGCCAGCGCGCCGGGTGTGCCGACCTGGCCGCGCTGCTGCGCGTCGTCGACCAGGAACCGGGCCTCGTGGACCTTCTCCTCCAGCCGCCGGTAGACCCGGTCCATGTGCGCCTGCTCGATGGCGAGTTCCCGGTCCCGGAGTGCCTCTCGGACCGCATCCTGCGCTCCCACCCAAGAGCCCCCTCTTCGTGCCGCACGCGTTGTCGTGCCGTCATCGTGCGCCCTCGTGCGCGGGGCGACCAGCAACCGTACGCGAAGGGGGGGTGCGGGTGCACGCCATCGGCGCCAACACGCTTGGCGGAGGATGGTCGGCTCACGAAGATTGAGTGCCCTCATGTCAATCCTTCTCGGGCGATCTGGCCGCACCGGAGGGCTCGGCGTGTCGGGTGCGACGTCCGGGACGGGAACCGTTCGCCCAGGCCGGGCGCGGCAGTGCCGCGCGGGAACGACGAAAGGCGACGGCGCCCACGCATTCCGTGGGCACACGTCGCCTGTCTCGTTCGTGGAGATGGCGGGAATCGAACCCGCGTCCTACGGTGCGGAACCAGAGCTTCTCCGAGCGCAGTCCGCTGTGCTTTTCTCAGCCCCGGCAGTCACGCGGACAAGCCGCCGACGGGCTCAGCCACTGTGTGGTTTCCCACCGGGCCCCGTGGCCGGGCCTGGTGGTCGAGTTCCCTAGCTGATGCCAGGATCCGGGTCGGGAACAGCCCCGGGCTGACACTCCGCAGAGTCGCTGTCTGTCAGATCAGGCAGCGAGGGCGAAGGAATCGCGCTTGGTGTTGGCGATTATTTTTTTGCGGCACGTGGTTCACGAGATCATTGCCGCGTTCCTCGGCTCGCTTCCTCTGCCTCGACAACCGCAGTCGAAACCGATCATCCCCATGTTCTCTTCTCAAGGTGCGCGACGGGCCGCTCGGACCCACCGGTGCGCCTTCATCGTACGGGAAGGACACCGTCGGCCGCCAGCGCGTTCCCCGGTCCGGCCCGGAGACCCCCACGGACGGCGGCCGGCCCCTGCGGCGCGGGGTCAGGCGCGCTGCCGGCGGCGGGCGGCGGACATGGCCCGCTCGGCCTCCCGGCGGTCCTGCTTCTCGCGCAGCGTCTGCCGCTTGTCGTAGTCCTTCTTGCCCTTGGCCAGCGCGATCTCGACCTTGGCCCGGCCGTCCTTGAAGTACAGCTGGAGCGGGACCAGGGTGTGGCCGGTCTCCTGGGTCTTGCCGATCAGCTTGTGGATCTCCTCGCGGTGCAGGAGCAGCTTGCGACGGCGCCGCGCGGAGTGGTTGGTCCACGTCCCCTGGCTGTACTCGGGGATGTGCACGTTGTGCAGCCACGCCTCGCCGCCGTCGAGCTGCGCGAAGCCGTCCGCCAGCGAGGCGCGCCCCTGCCGCAGGGACTTCACCTCGGTGCCGGTCAGCACCAGGCCGGCCTCGTAGGTGTCGAGGATGTGGTAGTCGTGCCGCGCCTTCTTGTTCTGCGCGATCAGCTTGCGCCCGGTCTCTTTTGCCATAGCGCGGTCATTGTCGCACTACGACCGGGCCCCCAGGCCACTCAATACCGTCTCGGCCGCCCGCTCGGTGCTCGCCGGGGACCCGCCCGCCGGGAGGGCGAGGTCGGGTGCGATGCCCCGGCCGTCCACCGCGCGCCCGGTGGGGGTGCGGTAGTGCCCGACGGTGAGTTCGGCGACCGAGCCGTCCGGCAGGGTGCTGGGCATCTGGACCGAGCCCTTGCCGAACGTCCGGGATCCGACCACCACCGCCCGGCCGCGGTCCTGCAGCGCGCCGGTGAGCAGTTCGGCGGCGCTCATCGTGCCGCCGTCGACCAGGACCACCAGCGGGGTCGTGGTGTCGCCGCCGGTGGTGGCGTACAGCGCGTAGGGCGTGCCGTGCACGTCGTAGGTGGCCACCAGCCCGCCGTCCAGGAAGGCGGAGGCGACCTGCACGGCCTCGGTGACCAGCCCGCCGGAGTCGCCGCGCAGGTCGAGCAGGACCCCGGTCCGGTGGTCGCCGTCCGCCAGCGCGGCGCGGACCCGGGCGCCGACGCCGCGCACGAAGGCGTGCACGGCGATCGCGGTGACGCCGGGGGCCGGGTGGGCGACGGTGACCGCCTGGTACGGCAGTGCGGCGCGGCGCAGCGTGAGGGTGCGCCGGGTGCCGTCCTGCCGCACGGTGATCCGCACCAGGCTGCCGGGGCGGGGTGCGGGGGCGCTGTCGGGGTCGGCGGGGTCGACCGGGTTGACGCCGCGCAGCCGGGCGACCACGTCGGTGACCGGCAGTCCGGTCACCGGCGTGCCGTCGACCGCCAGCAGTGTGTCGCCGGCGCGCAGGGCGGCACGCGCGGCGGGGGTGGCGTGCTGGACCCGGCTGACGGTCATACGCCCGTCGGCGGCGGCGCGCACCCACAGGCCGACCCCGACGTAGCCGCCGTCCAGTTCGCGTTTGAGGCCGTCGTACTGCTGGGGGGTGTAGAACGCGGACCAGCGACCGCCGCCGCGGCTGACCAGCCGGGCGGCGGTGTGGTCGTCGACCCGTCCGCGGTCGATGGCCCAGGCGATGTCGGCGGTGTCGTCGGTGACGGCGCCGCCTTCCCGCGCGGGCCGCCGGGCGGCGCCGTCGTCGCTGGCGGCGGCGTAGGGCCCGGCGGCGGTGTGGTCGGAGCCGAACGAGCCGGTGGCCGCGCCGGTGGCCAGCACGGCGCCGAAGACCAGGGTCAGGGTGACCCCGCGGCGAATCCGCTGGGGCCTGCCGAACAAGGTGGCGCCGGACATGTCCCGGAGTCTAGGACAGAACAGGGCGCGTCAGCGGAAGTTGACGCGCTCCGTACGTCACACCTTCAAGTACTTGCGCAGCGTGAAGAACGCCGCCATCGAGGGCATCAGCACGCCGACCACGAGCACCAGCGGCAGCATCCTCATCACGTCCCCCCAGCCGAGGAACTGGATCAGTTTGATCTTGTCCTGGAGCGCCAGCCCGCCGTCGATCAGGAAGTAGCGGCCGGCCAGCAGCATGCCACAGGCCAGCCCGCCGCCGATCAGCCCCGCGAGCGCGGCCTCCATGATGAACGGCATCTGGATGTAGAAGCTGGACGCGCCCACCAGCCGCATGATCCCGGTCTCCCGGCGCCGGCTGAACGCGGAGACCCGGACGGTGTTGACGATCAGCAGCATCGCCACCGTGAGCATGAACGCCAGTACCGCGAGCGCGACGTAGGTCATGCCGTTGAGCAGACCGAACAGGTTCTGCAGCAGTTGGCGCTGGTCCTGCACCGACTGCACGCCGGGCCGGCCCTCGAACGCGGAGGTGATGACCTGGTACTTGTCCGGGTCCTTGAGCTTGACCCGGAAGGAGTACTCCATCTGGTCCGGGGTGAGCAGGTCCACACCCGCCTGGTCCTTGAACTGGGCCTTGTACCGCTCGTACGCCTGGGTGGGGCTCTCCTCGTAGACCTTCTCCACGATGGGCAGCTTCTCCAGCGACGTGCGGATGGCCTGCATCTGCTGCTGGTTGACCGGGCCCTTCTCGCAGTTCGGCGTCTCGGCCCCGTCGGACTTGTTGCACAGGAAGATCGAGACCTCGACCTTGTCGTACCAGTAGCCCTTCATCTGGTTGACCTGTTCCCGGCCGAGCCAGGCTCCCCCGGCCAGGGCGAGGGAGAGCGCGACGGAGACCACCACCGCGAACGTCATGGTGAGGTTGCGCCGGAGACCGACGCCGATCTCCGAGAGGACGAACTGGGCGCGCATGTGACCTTGGGACCTTTCTGCTGGGGCTGGCGGCGGCCGGGGCTCAGTGCTGGTAGCCGTAGACGCCGCGCGACTGGTCGCGGACCAGCCGCCCCTTCTCCAACTCGATGACCCGCTTGCGCATCTGGTCGACGATCTGCTGGTCGTGCGTCGCCATCACGACCGTGGTGCCGGTCCGGTTGATGCGGTCCAGGAGCTTCATGATGCCGACCGAGGTCTGCGGGTCGAGGTTACCGGTCGGCTCGTCGGCGATCAGCAGCAGCGGGCGGTTGACGAACGCGCGGGCCACCGCGACGCGCTGCTGCTCGCCACCGGAGAGCTCACCGGGCATCCGGTCGTCCTTGCCGGCCAGCCCGACCAGGTCGAGCACCTCGGGCACGGTCTTGCGGATGGTGCCGCGCGGCTTGCCGATGACCTCCAGCGCGAACGCCACGTTCTGCGCGACGGTCTTGTTCGGCAGCAGCCGGAAGTCCTGGAAGACGGTGCCGACTTGGCGCCGCATCTGCGGCACCTTCCAGTTGGACAGCCGGTTGAGGTCCTTGCCGAGCACGTGCACCGAGCCGGTGTCGGTGCGCTCCTCGCGCAGCATCAGCCGCAGGAACGTGGACTTCCCGGAACCGGAGGAGCCCACCAGGAAGACGAACTCGCCCTTCTCGATCTCCAACGACACGTCCCGGAGTGCGGGACGGTTCTGTTTGGGGTAGGTCTTGCTGACATTGTCGAAACGGATCACAGCTGCACCCGGGTCGGACTGAGGGGGACGGACAGCCGGCGCACGGCTCTCCCGGTCCGCCGACCTTACGCGAAGCGCGTGGGGGCGCGCAGTCGCCGGTCGGGGTTGGTGGATTTCGCCACCCGTCGTACCGGACATAAGCCGCGTCAGCGCACCGACCGGCGGTTCCCGGGCCGCCCGGGAGCACCCGGGGCGGCCGAGGGCGCGCCGAAACGGCAGGATACTGGCAGAGTGGAGTGACCGGTTCGCACGGGTGGCGGCCCGGAGGGGAACCGATGGTTCCCCGGTGGCGTTGGTCAGGGTGGGCCGGGGTTCCGCCCGGGGTCGGCCGGGGCGGGCCGAGGTGAGGAGGACATCGCATGACGTGCGATCGACTGGTGTGCGCGAACTGCGCCGGGCCGGTGGCCGAGGGGCGGTGTGCGGTGTGCCGGGCCCATCGCGCCCGGATGCACCAGGAACACCCGTTCTCCGCCCTGACGCCGGCGATGCTGGTCGCGCTGCTCGTGGCGCTGATCGCGGTGCTCGCCGTCGTCCACCAGGCGACGGCGTAGACCGGGCCGCATCGCGAGGCCCGGGAGGCCGGGGGCGGGCCGGGGCCGCCCGCGGGCCGCTGGAGGCGCACGGACACGGCAGGGGCCCGGGACGTACGCTGCGTACGTCCCGGGCCCCGTGCGTTCCCGCGCCCGGACTCCGCCGGGTCAGGCGACGGTGCGGCGGCTGACCAGCCGCGGCATGAAGCGGAAGCCGATGCCGCCGGCGATCATGGTCGCGGCGCCGACCACCAGGAGGGTGGTCTCGCCGGCACCGGTCTCGGCGAGCTGCTCCTTCGCGTGGCCCTGCGCCACCTGGCTGGGGGCGCCGTTGTTGTCGGGGCCCGGCTTGTTGGGCCCGCAGTCCACGTTCTCCTGCGACAGGGTGCAGGTGCCGCCGTCGCCGGTGCCGCCGGAGGCATTGCCCCCGATGGAGCCGCCGCCGGAGGTCTGCGATCCGGTGGAGCCCGTGGAGCCGCCGCTCTGGCTGCCGGACGAGCCGGTGCCGCCGGTGGCGGAGGTCCCGCCGTTCCCGTCGCCGCCGCCGTTGCCACCGCTGCCGGTCACCGCGCCGGTGATCCCGCCGGTGATCGCGCCACCGGTGCTGGGACCGCCGGTCGTACTCGTACCGCCCGTGGTACTCGTACCGCCCGTGGTACTCGTACCGCCCGTAGTGCTCGTACCGCCCGTGGTACTCGTACCGCCCGTAGTGCTCGTACCGCCCGTAGTGCTCGTACCGCCCGTGGTACTCGTACCGCCCGTAGTGCTCGTACCGCCCGTGGTACTCGTACCGCCCGTGGTCGGGCCACCGGTGCCGGAGGAGGAGCCGCCGGAGACGGTGCTGGTGCCGCCGCCGGGCTGGCCGGAGCCGCCCCCGGTGATACCGAGCTTCACGCCGAGGCCGAGGCCGAGGCCGTGCGCGTGCGGCGCGGGCGCGGCGGCCTGGGCCACTCCCACCGCGGTGAGCGAGGCACCGGCCGCGAACACCGCGCCGGCGGCGATGCGCGCCATGCGCACCCGCGTCTTACGACTTGTCATCTAGTGAATACCCCCATTAGCTGCCTGTCTCGTATGTGGAGCAGCCATGCCCGAGGCCGCGGCCCTTCGGGGGCTCCAGAGCCACTGGACCGTCGCGGTCCGCCCCCGTTCGCGCGCCCCCGGCACACGCATGCCGGGCGCCAGCCTTCCCACTTTTCCCGGGAGCGTCAAGGTCATTGCACACGCGATGACCGAATTGGTCGGCTATGGACGGCGGTTGGGTATCAGCCCGTGATAAAAAACCCCAACTCCCCCACATGAAGGGCCGGCTTTCCCGACCGAACCAGCCCTCCATGCGGCGGGAGCGGTCGGAACTACTTCTCCCGCTGCTTGCGCCAGCGGATCCCGGCCTCCAGGAAGCCGTCGATCTCACCGTCCAGCACGGACTGCGGGTTGCCCACCTCGAACTCGGTCCGCAGGTCCTTGACCATCTGGTACGGGTGCAGCACGTAGGAACGCATCTGGTTGCCCCACGAGTTGCCGCCGTCGCCCTTGAGGGCGTCCATCTTGGCCTGCTCCTCCTGGCGGCGCCGTTCCAGCAGCTTGGCCTGCAGGACGTTCATCGCCGAGGCGCGGTTCTGGATCTGGGAGCGCTCGTTCTGGCAGGACACCACGATGCCGGTCGGCAGGTGGGTGATGCGCACGGCCGAGTCGGTGGTGTTGACGCCCTGGCCGCCGGGGCCGGAGGAGCGGTAGACGTCCACCCGCAGCTCCGACTCGTCGATCTCCACGTGGTCGCTCTGCTCCACGACCGGCAGCACCTCGACGCCGGCGAACGACGTCTGGCGGCGGCCCTGGTTGTCGAACGGCGAGATCCGCACCAGGCGGTGGGTGCCCTGCTCGACCGAGAGCGTCCCGTAGGCGTAGGGCGTCCTGACCGCGAAGGTGGTCGACTTGATGCCCGCCTCCTCCGCGTACGAGGTGTCCAGCACCTCGGACGGGTGGCCGTGCCGCTCGGCCCAGCGCAGGTACATCCGCTGCAACTGCTCGGCGAAGTCGGCCGCGTCCACCCCGCCGGCCTCGGCACGGATGTTGACCAGGGCCTCCCGGGCGTCGTACTCGCCGGACAGCAGCGTGCGGACCTCCAGCTCGTCCACCGCCTTGCGCACCGACTCCAGCTCCGCCTCGGCCTCGGTCCGCGCGTCGGCGTCGTTCTCCGACTCCGCCAGCTCGAACAGCACCTCGACGTCGTCGATGCGTCCGCGCAGCGCCTCCACCTTGCGCAGCTCACCCTGGAGGTAGGAGAGCCGGCTGGTGACCTTCTGGGCGCTCTCGGGGTCGTCCCACAGCGAGGGAGCGGCGGCCTGCTCCTCAAGAGAGGCGATGTCGGCCCTCATCCGGTCCAGATCGAGGACCGCCTCGATGGACTCCATGGTGGAGGAGAGGGACTTCAGCTCTTCGAACGGGTCAGGGATTGCCACGACACCAGCGTACCGGCTCGCGCCCGGCCCGCGTCGCCGCGGCCGACCACCGCGCACGACCGCGGCGCCCGGCCACCGCACCCCGCCCGGCCCGCCGCACCCGCCGCCGCGCCGGGCCGCGGTGCTGGCGCCGACGCGGGCCCGGCGCCCGATGTCGCGCGTCGGCCGCCTCCGCGCACCCCGCCCTACGCCGCGGCACGCGCGGCCGGCCCCCGCGCCGACACGGGTCAGGGCGCTGCCGGGGCCGGAGCGTCGGCGTGCGCCAGGGTGTGCGACCCGGCACGGACCCAGATCTGCAGGCCGCCGCCGTCGGCGAGCAGCGCGGCCGGGGAGCCGTCCGCCTCCCGGACGGCCGCCGGCGCGGCGGAGCGGCTCCAGCCGGCGTCGGTCAGCACCGCCTGGGCCAGGCCGCCGCCGGCCGGGACCAGCAGGTAGAGCCGACCGGCCGCCCAGGCAGCGGCCGGGCGGCCGGAGGCGTCCAGCCGGTCCGCGACCTGGGTGGGCCGCCAGGCGCCGTCGGCGAACGGCAGTCGCAGCACCGCGCCGTCGGAGGCGCGGACCACGAACGCGTCCAGGGTGCCGGTCCGCCGGGAGACAAGTTCCGGGGCGCCGGTGATCCGGCCCGCGGTCGGCACCACCGCCCAGGCGTTCCAGCGGCCGTCCACCAGCGACGCGGTGACCAGGTCGCCGCCGGTGCGCCCGACCAGGTCGATGCGGCCGGGGGCGGAGGAGGCGGCGGCCGGCGCGGCGTCGAACCGGGTCCGCTCGTCGACCTGGTACCACTGCCCCCAGCCGGTCCGGCCCAGAGTGCGCCGGTAGAGCAGCTTGTCGGTGCCGAGCGCGAACAGGTCGAGGGTGCCCGGCGCCGCGCTCACCACGGCCGGGTCGCCGTCGACGTGTATGCCGGTCAGTCGCCGCCAGGCGCCGTAGTGGCCGGTCGCGCGGTCCCAGGTGAGGTACCAGACGTTCCGGTCGACGCCGCGGGCGAAGACGTAGGTCAGGCCGGACAGGGTCACCGCGCGCGGGCCACCGGTCAGCGCCACCCCGGCGGCCGGCGCGCTCCGCTGGTGCGACCAGCGCGGCGAGGCGGCCGGGGTGCCCATGCCGCCCTGCGGCGAGGGGACGCCGGCGGTGGGCGCGGTCGGGGTCGGGGTGGGGGTCGGGTCCGCGGAGCCGTGGTCGTCGCGGGAGGTGGTCTTGCCGCCGGCACCGCCGGACGCCACCGCCCAGCCCCCGACGCCGGCCGCCACCACCCCGGCCACCGCCGCCGCGACGATCTTCAGCCGGCGCCGCCGACCGCCGCCCGCGCCGCGGTGCCGTCCGGGATCGCCCGACCCGTCCGGACCGCCGGCCGCCGCGTCCCGGCCGGCGGGGTAGGCGGCCAGCTCCTCGGCGGTGGGGAGCCTGATGCTGGTGTGCGTCTCGCGGCTGGAGTCCGGTGCCGCCGGCCGTACCAGCGGGACCGCGCCGCGCCGCGGGCGCGGCGCGGCGGGCTCGGCGGGACGGGCCGGCTCCGGATCGGCCTCGTCGGGTTCCGGCCCGGGCCCGTCCGGCGCGGCGACCTCCAGCGCCGGCAGGCCGGCCAGGCCGGGCGCGATCTCCCGCAGCCGGGCGGCGAGTTCGCCGGCGGTCAGCCGGGACGCCGGCGCCTTCGCCAGGCACGGGGCGAGCAGCTGCCAGACCGCTCCCGGCAGTCCGGGCAGCGGGGCGACGGTCTCGGTGACGTGCCGGCGCAGCACCGCGCCGGGATGCCCGCCGCCGAACGGGGTGAACCCGGCGAGCAGTTCGTACAGCACGGTGGCGAGCGCGTAGATGTCGACGCTGGCGCGCGGCGGCAGGCCCTCGATGATCTCCGGCGCCAGGTAGTCGGGGGTACCGATGATGCGGGTGGCGCGGGTACGGCGCGGGGCGTCCACCAGTCGGGCGATGCCGAAGTCGGTCAGCAGCGCGGGCGGGGTGCCGCCGGGCCCGGCCGGGGCGGCGGTGTCCAGCAGGACGTTCTCCGGCTTCACGTCGCGGTGCACGACGCCGGCGGAGTGCGCGGCGGCGAGCGCGTCGGCCACGTCGGCGGCGACGTCGACGGCGGCCCGCGGGGTCAGCCTGCGGTCGCGTTCCAGCCGGGAACGCAGGTCGCAGCCGCGCACCAGGTCCATCACGAGGGCCAGGTCGCTGCCGTCGACGACGAGGTCGCGGATGCCGACGATGCGCGGGTGGTCCAGGGAGAGCAGCGCGGTGCGCTCCTGCACGAAGCGGCCGACCAGCTCCTGGTCGGAGGCGAGGTCCTCGCGCAGCAGTTTGATGGCGACCGGACCCTCCGGCCCCTCGCCCAGCCATACCGTTCCCGCGGAGCCGCGTCCGAGGACCCGCTCGGCGGTGTACCGGCTGCCGATCTTCCGTGCCAAGGCTGCTCCGACGACTCGTCCGGCGGGTGGGTGGTGTGCGTGCTCGGCGACAAAACTACGCGCCCGGCGGGCCGTTGGGGCGCCGCCGGGTGGCGAGTGCGGCTTCTGCCGGGGAAATCACCCTTCGGACGTCGACACATCCGTGTGGCGATCGGCACGGCCCGGCAGGGCGCCCGCGGGTCGTCAGGTGGAGGGGGACGAGCCCTTGCCGACGGCGGAGACCCAGTGCCAGGCGGAGCCGACCCAGCCGGAGATCGCCTGGTACCAGGTCTGTCCGTCGGCGACCCAGCGCGGCACCGGGGTGAAGTTCCACACCAGGACGAACAGCAGCACGAGCAGGGCCAGTACGAAGAGGCACCCCTTGAGGCAGCCGGCGCCCGGGATCCGCATCGGGGTGCGCTGCCGGTCCCGGCGCGGCGCGGGCTCGCGCTGCTGCGGCTCGGCGTAGCGGCGCGGGGCCGGCTCGGCGTAGCGGCGGGGTGCCGGCTCGGCGTAGCGGCGGGGTGCCGGCTCGGCGTAGCGGGACCGCTCGTCGCGCGCGTCGCGGCCGGCCGGCGCCGGACGCCGCCGGTCGTGGGACCGCGGCGGGTACTGCGGATCGCCGCCCGGCGCGGGCGGCGGTGACGGCCGGCGGTGCGGACGGTGCCGCAGCGGGTCCTGGCCGGGGTCGAGGTAGCGCACCTCGGTCTGCTCGTTGCGGCGGCGGGCCGCGCTCAGCTGCGACTCCCACGGGTGGGAGGCCGGCGGGGCGGCGTCCGGTCCACCGCCGGACGGGCCGGAGCCGGGTACCGGGGGCAACACCCGCGTGCCGCCGTCCCGCCCGGAGGGGCCGTCGCCGGGGTCGGGCCCGGCGGCCGGCGGCAGCACACTGGTCGCCGCGTCCGGGTCGTTCAGGTACGAGACGCTCTGGCTGGTGTGCCGGCCGTCCTGGTCCGTCGGATGGTGGCCGTCGGACGCGGCGCGGCCGGCGGTCGGCAGGACCTGGGTGGGCGCGGTCTCCCGGCGGCCAGCGCCGCTGCCCGGCACCCGGGCCGGCGACGGGTCCGGGGCGAGCAGCGCGGCCACCCCGGCGGCCGCCTCGGCCTGGTCCGGAGTGGCGTGCACGCCGACGCCGTGGCCGACGACGCGCAGCGCGCGGGCCAGGCTCTCGGCGCCGGGCCGCTCGCCCGGGGCCTTGCGCAGGCAGTGTTCGATGACGGTCCACAGCGGGTCGGGCACCGTGGACGGGCGGCGCGGCTCGTCGCTCAGGTGCTGGTGCAGCACTTCGAGCGCGCTGCCGCCGCGGAACGGGGGGTGTCCGGTCACCAGTTCGTACAGCAGGATGCCGGCGCCGTAGACGTCGACCGCGGAGGTCTGCGGCCGACCCTCGGCGGACTCCGGCGCCACGTAGGCGGGCGTGCCGACGAACTCGTGGGTGCGGGTGACGCCGGGCGAGTCGGCCAGCCGGGCGATGCCGAAGTCGGTGAGCATCGGGCGCATCGACTCGCCCTCGGCGGTGCCGCTGAGCAGCACGTTGGCCGGTTTGAGGTCGCGGTGCACCACACCGTCGCGGTGGCTGGCGGCGAGCGCGTCGGCGACGGCCGCGGTCAGCAGCGAGGCGCCCATCGGGCTGAACGGGCCGTTGTCGCGCACATAGCGGTGGAGATCCGGGCCGTCGACCAGGTCCATCACCAAGGCGAGCAGGTCGCCCTCGACGACCAGGTCGCGGGTGCGCACGATGTTGGGGTGGGTCAGGCGCAGCAGGACGGAGCGTTCCCTCAGGAAGCGCATCACCACGTCCGGGTCGCCGGACAGCTCCTCCTTGAGCACCTTGATCGCGACCAGTTCGCCGGGCCGTGACTCGGTGCCGCCCGCCGGATCGGACGCCTCGCGCACCCGGGCCCGCCAGACGGTGCCCGTGGCTCCTCGCCCGAGCGGCTCCTCCAGCAGATACTTGCTGCCCACCGGCCGCACGTCATGCGCTCCCAGGTCGTTGGTCGACTCGCTGCTTCCCGTCGTGCACGGCTCCGGTCACGGGCCGTCCGACCCACTGTAATGCGGTCGTGCGCGACGGCGGGTCAGGACCGCTCAGGCGTCCCCCGGCCGGTCCGCCGGCCGGTCCGCGGGACGCGGGGCGCCGTGCGCCGCGGCTCCCGGCACCCGTGTCCGATGACGAGGACGCGGCCGGTCGCCGGGCGGTTGCCCGCCGCCCGTCGGGCGCTGCCTGGCGCCGGGACCGGGACGCCGACCGGGGCGCCGGCCGACTCCCGGCCGGGGCGGGCGGCCGGGCAAGATCCTCTTCGCCGGTGTCCCGGGCGAACCGTCGGTGGCGGATGGGAGGATGCCTTCCGTACGGGGCTGGGGCAGGTCCCCCGCGTGGGCGCCGCCGGTGCGGGGCCGGGCGGGTGGACCTGGGCGAGAAAGGACGCGTACCACGATGCGGATCCGGTTGACGGTCCTGGGGCCGCGCGGTGGCCTGGCGCGTGACCTCCTGGTGACCGCCCCCGCCGGCACCACGCTCGGCGCCGTGGCGGGCGGGCTGGCCGGCGGGGCCGGGAGCGGCCGGCCGGCGCGGGCGGCCGGCCCGGCGGTGACGGTCTACGCGGGCCGGGTCCGCCTCGCCCCCCAGGCACCGCTGGGGGTGCCGCCGCTGGTGGACGGCGCGGTGCTGGCGCTGCACGCCCCGGCGGAGGGGCCGGAGGAGCCGGCGGCCGGTGCGCTGGAGGCGGCCGGACAGCCGGCGCTGCACGTGGTCGGCGGCCCGGACGCGGGCGGGGTGCACCTGTTGCAGGGCGGCACGGTGCGGATCGGCCGGTCGGCCGACGCCGACGTGCCGCTGGACGACCCGGACGTCTCCCGGCTGCACTGCGCGGTGACGGTGCGGCCGGACGGCCGGGTGGAGGTCGCCGACCTCGGTTCGACGAACGGGACCCGGCTGGACGGCCGCCCGGTCGGCGGGCGACCGGTCCCGCTGCCGCCGGGCACGCTGCTACGGGTCGGCGAGTCCACGCTGTGCCTGGCCGCGGCGGCCGGCACCCCCGCGGCCGGGACACCGGTGGTGCCGGACGCCGAGGGCCACCTGTGCCTGGCCCGGGAGGCCGGATGGGTGCCGGCGGCGGACCGGGTCCCGGCGCCCCGTCCACCGTCCGCCGGGCCGTCCGTGCCGCCGGCCGCCGCGGTGCCGGACGGCCCCGCGGACCCGGGCACCGTCACGCCGGCCCGGGGCACCGGCCTGCCGCAGCCGCCCGGGCCGGCCGCGGCGTCCGGTTGGCCCGGCGCGATAGGGTCCTGGGCACGGCGGATCACCGGAGCCTCCGGCCGGCCGGCGGACCGCGAGGGCCCGGCAGGCTCCGGCGGCGGGGACCGCCGGCGACTGGCCGAGGAGGCCGTCGCGCTGCGCGAGTCGGCACCGGACCCGGCGGCGGTGCTGATCACCGCGCTCGGCCCGGGCCCGCGGCTGTGGGAGCGGGACGCCGGCCACCCCCACGCGCTGACCGTGCGACTGGGCAGCGCCGACCTGCCCACCGCCGAAGGACCGCTGCCCGCCGTACCGGTCACCGTGGACCTGCGGGCCGCCGGCTCGCTCGCGTTGACCGGTCCGCGCCCCCGGCTGAGCGGGCTGGCCCGGTCGGTGATCGCGCAGCTGTGCGTGGCGCACCCGCCGAGCGCCCTGGAGATCGTGCTGATCGGCGCGGACCGGGACCGCCCGCCGGAGCGGCGCGCCGAGGAGTGGGCGTGGCTGAACTGGCTGCCGCACCTGCGGCCCGCGCACGGCCAGGACTGCCGGCTGCTGCTGGCCCTCGACCAGGACCAGGCGCGGGCCCGGGTGGAGGAGCTGCTGCGCCGGCTGGAGGGCGGCCCGCTGCCGCCGGGTGCCGCCCGCCGCCCGCACACGCTGGTGGTGGTGGACGGCGATCCGGGCTCCGCGGCGCTGGACGACGCGCTGGCCCGGCTGGCCCGGCAGGGCCCGGCGGCCGGCGTCCACCTGCTCTGCCTGGCCGAGCCGCCGCACGGTCCGGCCGCGCCGTGCGGTGTGGCGGCCCGGCTGGACGGCGACGTGGCGACCGTGCTGGACCTGTCGCCCAACGGCCCGTCACGGGTCACCGTGGACGCGGTCCCGGCGGCCTGGGCCGAGCGGCTGGCGCGCGCCCTGGCGCCACTGCGGGAGGCCGAGGGCGGCCCGCGCCGGGCGCGCGGCGCGCTGCCGGAGACCGCGCGGCTGCTCGACGCGCTGGACCTGGCGCTCGCCACGCCGTCGAAGGTGACCGCCCGCTGGGCCGCCGAGCCGGCCGCGCTGCCGGTGGTGCTGGGCGCCGGGCAGGACGGCCCGGTCGGCGTGGACCTGACCCACGAGGGCCCGCACCTGCTGGTGGGCGGCGCGCCCGGCTCCGGCAAGACCGAACTGCTGCGCTCGGCGACCGCCGCGCTGGCCGCCTCGGCCGCCCCCGACCGGTTGGCGCTACTGCTGGTGGACGGCGCCCCGGAGCGCGGCGAGGGGCTGCGGGCGTGCACCGACCTGCCGCACGTGCGCGACCACCTGTCGGCGTCCGACCCGCTGCGCATGCGGGAGTTCGCGCAGGCGGTGGCGGGCGAACTGAAGGTGCGCGAGGAACTGCTGACCGACACCACGTTCGACGCCTGGCAGGCCGAGCGCCGGCTCGCCGAACGACTCGCGCCCGGCGGCGGGGCGCGGGCCGCGGCCGGCACCGGCCGAACGGCCGCGGAGCGGCTGCCGTCGGCGCAGGGCGGCGCGGTGCGCACCCGTACCCGGTCCGGCGCCGTGCTGCCCCGGCTGGTGCTGGTGGTGGACGACTTCGACGCGCTGACGGCGCCGGCGCTGGGCGCGTCGGGCCGGCCGGCCGCCGGCTCCGTGGTGCGCGCGGTCGAGGCGGTGGCACGGGCCGGGGCCCGGCTGGGGGTGCACCTGATCGTGGCGACCGGCCGGGTGGAGCGCACCGCGGGCACCGACGCCGACGCGCTGGCCCGGCTGCGGATCGCGCTGCGCACCGAGGACCCGGCGTCGGCGTCGCTGCTGGTGAACGTCGAGGAGCCGGCCGCGCTGGACGAGCGCCCGGCCGGGCGCGGCTACCTGCGTCGGCCGGACGGTGCGGTGCTGCCCTTCCAGGCGGCCCGGGTCAGCGGGCGGATCCCCCGCACGGCGACGTCGCGCCCGACGGTGGTGCCGCTGGAGTGGGAGCGGATGGGCGACCCGCCGACCCGCCGCCCCGTTCGGGAACTCGGCAACGGGCCGACCGACCTGGCCCTGCTGGCCAGCGCGCTGCAACGGGCGGCTGACCCGGTGTGAGCCGTCGTCAGCGGCGCGCCGTCGCGGCGGGGCGGCCGTCGTGCGACGCGGCGTCGGTGCGACGGGCGCGCGGCGTCAGTGCGGCGCGGGGCGCGGGGTGCGGGCGCGCGGGAGCCGCGGTTCGACGGCCCACCGGGTGCCGCGCCTAACCGGAGGTGTGCTGAGCAGCAGGGCGAGAGTGATCGCACCGAGGGTGAGCAGCACCGCGCCGTACGGACCGTGGTGGATGACGGCGTCGTGCACGCCGACCGCCTCGGCGAACTTCACGATCATGCCGTGCAGCAGGTACGGGTACATGGTGAGCGCGCCGAGCGCGGTGAACCACAGCCGGCGGCTGGGCACCAGCGAGAGCACCGCGGCGGTCATCACCAGGCTGACGGCGAGCAGCGCGAGCCGGACCAGGGTGTAGCGGACCACGCCGACCCCGGCGAAGTGGTCGACGCCGAACTCCAGGTCGAGCCAGTCCACGTCGGTGCCCGGCGCCATCAGGTAGGCGACGGGCAGCGCGAACAGCACCACCGCCCCGGCCCACAGCCGCACCGGCGTCCGGCGCAGCCGGGTGAAGTGCTCGGGTCCGAGGGTCAGGCCGAGCACGAAGAACGGCAGGAACTGCAGGATCCGTCCGATGGCGAAGTCCACGGTGGCGTTCATCAGTCCGGCACACACGGAGACCACGACGGAGATCAGCAGCGGCTGCGGGAGCGCCCGCCACACCGGGGTGGTCAGCCGCCAGACGAAGAGCGCGAGCAGGAACCAGCACACGTAGCTCGGCGCGGTCAGGTCGAACCGGAACGGCGTCCTGTCGGTCACCGAGGTGACCCACAGATAGGCGGTCTGGAAGATGAAGTAGGGGACCAGGACCGTCTTGACGAGCTTGCGCACCTGGTCCGGGCGGGCTTCGAAGCCGCGCGAGAAGTAGCCGCTGAGCAGGATGAACGCCGGCATGTGGAAGGAGTACACCACCATGTAGGCGGCCTTTATGCTCCGGGCGTGCGAGATCAGCGGGTACCAGTTGTGCCCGATGACCACCAGGACGATCAGCAGGAACTTCGCGTTGTCGAAGAACGGGTCGCGTGCCGGGCGCGACCGCCCGGCAGCCGACTCGTCCGGCCGGCTCCGCGTATCGGATCCGTTCCTGGGAGACCTGGGAGAGGTGTCCGTCGTCGCAGTACTCACCTTGTGGACGCTAACCAGGAATCGGGGACGTAACCGCACCAGCCATGCCCGATTAATCCCGATGAGTGAGGTAATTAATCGGATGAACAAGGGCGATCTCGGGCGAACCACCCAGGTGATTCTCACGAAGAAATCACATGCCGTCCGCATTCATCCCGAACGCCCGAACGCCCGCGCGGCCGCGCGGTCCTCCGCGCCGTCCGAACCCGCCGGACCGACGTCACCGTCCGGACCCGCGGACCCGGTGGGAACGCCCGGCGACGGCCGACCCGGACACGGGCGGGAGGGTGCGGCGGCACGGGCGACGGGCACCGCACGCCACCGCGACGACGGCGGCGGCGAACGGCGGGCCGGAACCGCCCGAGGGCGGCCCGGCCCGCCGTCACCGGCTCACGCGGTGGCCGGCGGACGGCTCACGGGTGGGTGCGCAGCATCGTGCGCATGGTGCGCATGGCCACCGAGAGGTTGGCCAGGTCGAACGACTCCGAACCCTGGATCTCCTCCAGCGTGGTGCGGGCCCGGCCCAGGATCGCCGCGTTCTTCCGCTCCCACGCCGCGAACCGCTTCTCCGGGCTGGCCGCGCCCTTCGTCGCGGACAGCACCTCCTGGGTCAGCGCGGCGTGCGCGGCGAACAGGTCCTCGCGGATCGCCGCCCGGGCCATCGACTGCCAGCGGTCGGCCCGCGGCAGCTCGATGATGCGGTCCAGCAGCCGGGTGATGGCCAGCCGGTCGGCCAGGTCGTAGTAGACCTCGGCCACCTCCAGCGGGTCCTTCTTCTTCAGCCGGTCGGCCACCGCGACGATGTCCAGCGCCGGGAAGACCGAGGACAGCCCGGCGACCCGGGTCGACAGCTCCTCCGGCACGCCGAGCCCGGTCAGCTCGTCGTGGATGCCCTGGTACCACTCCAGGTCCCCGCCGACCAGCAACTTCGGCAGCTGGCCCCAGACCGCGGCGACGCCCTCGGAGAAGAAGTCGATGGTCTCGGCGATCCGCAGCGGCTGCGGACGGTTGTTGAGCAGCCAGCGGGTGCCGCGCTCCACCAGCCGCCGCGAGTGCAGCCGAAGCCGGGTCTGCACGTCCGCGGCGACCACGTTGTCCAGCGCCTCGACCTCGTCCCAGATCTGGGAGAGCCCGAAGATCACCCGGGCGGCGGTGTGCGCCCGCACGATCTCCTCGGTGGACGCGCCGGTCTCCTCCCGCAGCCGGTGCACGAACGTCGTGCCGCCGGTGTTGACGGTGTCGTTGACCAGCAGCGTGGTGATGATCTCCCGGTGCAGCGCGTGCCCCTCGACCTGCGCGGTGAACCGCTCGCGCAGCGCCGCCGGGAAGTAGGCGTACAGCAGCGACCGCAGGTAGGGGTCGTCGGGCAGCTCGGTGCCGATCAGCTCCTCGGCCGTGGTGATCTTGGTGTACGCCAGCAGGACCGAGGTCTCCGGCTGGGTCAGGCCGGTCCCGGACGCCAGCCGCTCGCGGATCTGCCGGTCGGACGGCAGGAACTCCAGGCCCCGGTCGAGGTGGCCCTCGCGCTCCAGCCGGCGCATGAACCGCTGCTGGGCCGGCATCAGACTGGCCGCCTGCGCCATCGAGTTGGCGAGCGCCACGTTCTGCGCGTAGTTGTTGCGCAGCACCAGCGAGCCGACCTCGTCGGTCATCTCGGCGAGCAGCGTGTTGCGCTGCTTGACGGTCATGTCGCCGTCCGCCACCACCGCGTTGAGCAGGATCTTGATGTTGACCTCGTGGTCGGAGGCGTCCACGCCGGCGCTGTTGTCGATCGCGTCGGTGTTGATCCGCCCGCCCTGGCCGCCGGGTCCGCCACTGCGGGCGAACTCGATGCGGCCCAGCTGGGTCAGGCCCAGGTTGCCGCCCTCGCCGACCACCTTGACGCGCAGTTGCTCGCCGTCCACCCGGATGGCGTCGTTGGCCTTGTCGCCGACGTCGGCGTGCGACTCGGCGGAGGACTTCACGTACGTGCCGATGCCGCCGTTCCACAGCAGGTCAACCGGGGCCTGCAGGATCGCCTTCATCAGCTCCGCCGGGGTGAGCTTGGCGGCCTCCGACGCGATGCCCAGCGCCCTGCGCACCTGCGGGGTGATCGCGATGGCTTTGGCGCTGCGCGGGAAGACACCGCCGCCGGACGAGATCAGCTTGCCGTCGTAGTCGCCCCAGCTGCTGCGCGGCAGTTCGAACAGCCGGCGCCGCTCGGCGTAGGAGGCGGCCGCCTCGGGCTCCGGGTCGAGGAAGATGTGCCGGTGGTCGAAGGCGGCCACCAGCCGGATGTGCTCCGACAGCAGCATGCCGTTGCCGAACACGTCGCCCGACATGTCGCCGACGCCGACGACCGTGAAGTCCTCGCGCTGGGTGTCGTGGCCCATCTCCCGGAAGTGCCGCTCGACCGACTCCCAGGCGCCCTTGGCGGTGATGCCCATCTTCTTGTGGTCGTAGCCCACCGAGCCGCCGGAGGCGAACGCGTCGCCCAGCCAGAAGCCGTAGGAGATCGCGACCTCGTTGGCGATGTCGGAGAACGCGGCGGTGCCCTTGTCGGCGGCGACCACCAGGTAGGTGTCGTCCTCGTCGTGCCGGACCACGTCCTCGGGCGGCACGACCGCGCCGCCCACCAGGTTGTCGGTGATGTCCAGCAGTCCGGAGATGAACGTCTTGTACGACTCGATGCCCTCGGCCAGCCACGCGTCGCGGTCCACCGACGGGTCCGGCAGCCGCTTGCCGACGAAGCCGCCCTTGGCGCCCACCGGGACGATGACGGTGTTCTTGACCATCTGGGCCTTCACCAGGCCCAGCACCTCGGTGCGGAAGTCCTCCCGCCGGTCCGACCAGCGCAGGCCGCCGCGCGCCACCTTGCCGAACCGCAGGTGCACGCCCTCCACCCGCGGCGAGTACACCCAGATCTCGTACGCCGGGCGCGGCGCGGGCAGCTCCGGGATCGCCTGCGGGTCGAACTTCATCGACAGGTACGGGTGCGGGTTGCCGTCGGCGTCGCGCTGGAAGTAGTTGGTGCGCAGCGTCGCCTTGATCAGCGTGAGGAACGAGCGCAGGATCCGGTCCTCGTCCAGCGAGGCGACCTGGTCGAGCGCGCCGTCCAGCTCCTCCAGCAGCCCGTCGGTCAGCTCGGCGCCGGCCCGCTGGTGGTCCGGCGACAGGCGCGCCTGGAAGAGGTTGACCAGCAGCCGGGTGGTGTGGACGTTGGTGCGGAGCGTCTCCTCCATGTAGTCCTGGCTGAAGGTGGCGCCGGCCTGCCGCAGGTACTTGGCGTACGCGCGCAGCACCATCGCCTGCCGCCAGGTCAGCCCGGCGCGCAGCACGAGGGCGTTGAAGCCGTCGTTCTCCGCCTCGCCGGTCCAGCTCGCGGCGAACGCCTCCTGGAAGCGCTCCCGGGCGTCGTCGCCCAGGTCGCCCAGCGAGTCCTCGAGCCGCAGGCCGAAGTCGTAGACCCACGCCTTGGAGTGGTCGGCCCGCTTGACCTCGTAGGGGCGCTCGTCGGCCACCTCCACGCCGAGCCGTTCCAGCACCGGGAGCACCGCGGTCAGCAGCACCGGCGCGTCGGTGCGGTAGATCTTGAAGCGCCGCTCGCCGGGCGCCGCGCCGACCGGCTCGTACAGGCTGAGGGTGAAGTCGCCCTCCGGTGAGAGCCGTTCCAGGTGCTGCAGGTCGGCCACCGCGGTCCGCGGCGAGAAGTCGGCCTTGTAGCCCTCGGGGAAGGCGTGCGCATAGCGGCGGGCCAGCTCCGCGGAGCGCTCCTCGCCGCACTCGGCGGCCAGCGCCTCGGCGAAGCCGTCCTCCCACGACCGGGCCGCCTCCACCAGTCGTGCCTCGACGCGCTCCACGTCGGCGTCGGTCAGGTCCGGCAGCTCGGCGCCCGGTTCGACCCGCAGGACGAAGTGCAGCCGGGACAGGATCGACTCGGTGTTCCAGGCGGTGAAGTCGATGCTGCCGCCGCGCAGCTCCTCCTTGAGGATCTCCGTCAGCCGCAGCCGCACCTCGGTGGTGAAGCGGTCGCGCGGCAGGTAGACCAGCGCCGAGTAGTAGCGGCGGTACTCGTCCTTGCGCAGGAACAGCCGCAGCCGGCGGCGCTCCTGGAGGTACAGCACGCTGGTGACGATGGGCAGCAGTTCCTGCGCGGAGGTCTGGAACAGCTCGTCGCGCGGGAAGGTCTCCAGGATCTGCAGCAGGTCGCGCCCGTCGTGGCTGTCCGGCGAGAAGCCGGCGTCCGCCAGCACCTCCTGGACCTTGCGGCGCACCACCGGGACCCGGTTGACCGACTCGGTGTAGGCGGCGGAGGACAGCAGGCCCAGGAAGCGCCGCTCGCCGACCACGTTGCCGTCCTCGTCGAAGGTCTTGACCCCGACGTAGTCCAGGTAGGACCGGCGGTGCACGGTGGAGCGGCTGTTGGCCTTGGTGAGGATCAGCAGCTTCGGCTCGCGGGCCTTGGCCCGGATGTCGGCCGGCAGCCGGTTGAAGCCGCCGGAGACCGGGCCGCCCTCCGCGTCCGGGCTGATCAGCGGATCGGCGCGCAGGATGCCCAGGCCGGTGCCGGGCACCGCGGTCAGCACGTCCTCCGGCGCGCCGTCCGGGCCGGTCTCACTGGTCAGCCGGTACTCGCGGTAGCCGAGGAAGGTGAAGTGGTCGTCGGCCAGCCAGCGCAGCAGCTCCCAGGACTCGCCGTCCTCGCGCTCCGGCAGCGGCGGCGGCGCGGCGGCCAGCTCGTCGGCGATGCGCAGCGCGGTGTCGCGCATCTTCGTCCAGTCCTCGACGGACTCCCGGACGTCGGACAGCACGCGGCGCAGGTCGGCGGCGACCTGCTTGAGGTCGCCGCGGTCGCTCTCCCGGTCCACCTCGACGTGGATCCAGGACTCCACCAGCGCGTCCGGCGGCAACTGGGCGCCGGGCAGCGCGGCGTGGACGGCGTCCACCAGGTTGCTGGTGCCCAGGATCTCCAGCAGCCGGCCGGTCACGTCACGGCGCACCACGACCTGCGGGTGGATCACCAGGTGGATGGCGCGGTCCTGCCGGGACAGCTCGTTGCTGACCGAGTCCACCAGGAACGGCATGTCGTCGGTGACGACCTCGATGACCGTGTGGGTGCAGGTCCAGCCGTTCTCCTCGACGGAGGGGGTGAACACGCGGACACTGGCCGAGCCCTGCGGGCGCTCCTCGCCCAGCCGGTAGTGCGACATCGCCGCCCCGTAGACGTCGACCGGGTCCCGGTCGAGCAGGTCCTCGGGGGCGGTGTGCAGGTAGTACCGCTGGAGGAACGTGTGAACGGCCTCGGCGTCGAGGGTCTCGCCCAGTTTCCCCGCGGCGGGGCCGTCCTCCGCTACCCGCGCCGCCCGGTCGAGCAGCTCGGCCTTGGCTTCGTCCAGCTTTTGCATGTCCTGTGACTCCTGTCGCGCGCCGTTGCGTGACGTCGAAATGGGGTGAGGGGCCGGCCCGGCGCGGGATCGCCGTCCGGGGCCGGCGCGATGCCGTGTCGGGGCACCACCGGGCAGGTCCTCTTTGACGCGACCCGGATGCAGCGGTCAGCGGTACGCCGGGCGGGATGCCGCTCCGGGCGCTGGGAGCGGGCATGGCAGCCACCGCTCGATATCGCGCTGATCACGGGTAAAGGCTATCGCTCCGGGGCGGGGCGCTGTCAGGGACCGTTTGTGTACAAAGCAAGCGGCGGGTCTTTGACACTTCGGCCAGTGCGCTCCACCTGCGCTGTTCCCGCCGGAGCGGGCGGCGGGGGCGCACGGAGCACGCAGGGGCGCACGACACGGCTTGTCCCCGGGCATACGCCCGCGTGGGCTGGGCCGGGCCGGGCCGGGCCGGCCGTGTCCGGCCCACGGGCCGCCCCCCGCGCCGAGGCCGGCCCGGAGGGGGTGCGCGGGCGGCGGGCCCGGCGGCGGCCCCGGGGGCGGCGGGAGCCCGGGGCGGGCGGTCAGGCTATGAGCGCGTCCGCCAGCTCCACGGCCCGGGCCAGCGAGTCGGCGACCGGCACACCGGCCGCCTCCAGGCTGGTGCGGCTGTGCGAGCCGCCGGTGTAGAGCACCGCGTGGACACCGGCGTGCGCGGCGGCGGTGGCGTCGTCGACCGCGTCGCCGATGACCACGGTGCGGCGCGGGTCCACTCCGTCGAGCGCGGCCAGGTGCCGGGCCAGCTGCTCCGCCTTGCCGCCGCCGGACGGCCCGGTCGCGCCGTCCACCCGCAGGAAACGGTCCGCGATGCCGTGCGCGGTCACGATCGGCACCAGCCGGTCGTGCGGCGCCAGCGAGCACAGCGACTGGGTGTGGCCCTCGCCCTGGCGGCCGGTCAGCAGCTCCGCGGCACCCTCGGCGAGCGCGCAGGAGGAGGCCAGCGCCCAGTAGTGCCGGTGGAAGGCGCCGTCCATGACGGCCCATTCGTCCGGGGTCGGCAGCCGCCCCATCAGCCGCTCGTAGAAGCGCGGCACCGGGACGCGGTACAGCTCGCGGTAGCGCTCCAGGCTCAGCGGGGGGAGCCCTATCTCGGCGAACGAGGCGTTGGTGGCCTCGATCACCGCGTCGATGTCGTGCAGGAGCGTGCCGTTCCAGTCCCAGACGATGTGCGTCGCGTGCTTCAGCATGGCCCGACGGTAACCCGGGGGTACGACAACGCCGTCCCGTGCCCGCGCGGGCGTCGCGGCGCGGACCGGCGGTCACTCGAACAGCGAGGGGATCTCCTGGGTGGCGTACCACAGCAGTTCGTGGTCATCGGCGCCGTCCACGGTGAACCGGGCGTCGTCGTCCCCGGCGTCGGCCGCGCCCAGCGCCGCCGCGGCGGCGGCCACGTCGTCCCGCGCGTCGTCGCCGTCCACATGCACCGCGGCCGCCTCGGACAGCCGCACCGGGCCGGGCAGCCGGACCGCGCCGACCATGGCCGGGTCGAGCCCGCGGTCCGGGTCGGCCACCGCCTCGCCGGGGGCCACCTCGACGGCCACCACGACCCGCCGGCGCGGCGCGTCCGGGTCGCCGGCCAGCAGTCGCAGACTGGCGCCGGCCGCCCGGGTGAGCGCCGCGTACTCCAGCTCCTCGATGTCGTCGGAGACGTACCACTCGCGCAGGCCCGGGGTGACCCCGAAGGCGTCCAGCGGGCCGGGGCCCACCTCGCCCGTCTTGTGCGCCTCGGCGAGCCGGGGGAGGGTCGAGGGGATGTAGACGCGCATCGCTGCCGCTCCGTGGGCCGGATCCAAGGGTGGGTCGGCCCTCAGCATACGGTCGTGCGGCGCGCCGGGAGCCCCCGGCGCCGGCCCCGCCCGGCGCGGGGGCCGTCCGCCCGCCGCGGTTCCCGCAGGCGCCGGCCGCGGGGGCCGTCCGCCGCCGGCCGTCAGCGGCCACGCGGGCGCCGCCCTCCACGCCGACGCCGGCCGCCCGCGGTCGCCGGTCCCCTGCGGGCACCGCCGCCGGCGGTCACCGCCGCCACGCCGGGCGTACGGCTCCCGCCGGCCGCGCGTTCCGCACGGCCGGCCCCCGCACGCCGGAGGCGGGCGTGCGTACGCCGGAACGGCCCGCACGGGCGGTACCCCTTCGGGCGGCGGACCGGCCGCGGCGCCCTCCCCCGGACCCGGCGGAACCCGGCCGCCACGGCGCGGGACGCCCCGCGGCCGGGGCGGAACAGCCGCGATTCATCCTGATAGGTGAACTCCACCGCCCCCGACACCGGGCGTGCCGTCGCTTGTCCGGCTCCCCGCCCCCGGCTAGAAGTCAGTCACCGAGAGCTACCGACCAGTAGCTTGCGACCGAGTCAGAACGACGGGGGAAGACCCATGACGACCAGCACCTCCACCGGACCGTCCGGCACCGGCCGGACTGCCACCCGCCCGGTCCGCCGGACCCCCTCGGTGACCGCTCCGGCCGGCCGGGCCGACACCAGGCGGCCGGGCCCCGGGGGTCCGGCAGCCCGCCGCGCGGACGCGGCGGCCGCGGCCGCCCGGATCGAGCGGCGCCAGCCGCACCGCTGGTTCGCCGACCGGCTGCTCGACGTGCTGAGCGGCCGTCGCCCGGTCAGCTGGATGCTCGGCCACACCCGCGGCGAAGCCGCCTACGAGCGGCTGTGGCAGCTCGCCTCGCACGGCGTGCTGCGCCCGCCGGCCGGCCGGCCCTCACCCCGGGTCCGCCGCTGCGGCCACCGCTCCCCCGCGCCCGGCGTCCTGGAGGCGTACGCCGTCCTCGCCTCCGGTGAGGCGGTGCGCGCGCTGGCCTTCCGGCTGGAACGCGGTGCCGACCGCCGCTGGCGCTGCGCGGCGGTCGACTTCGCCGGCCCGTCCTGGTGAGCCCGCCGCCCTGCGGGCTCACCCGACGCCGGCCCGGCCCCGCCGGCGCCCCGGGGCCCGGTCGCCGGCGGCCCCCGGGGCACACGGTACGTACCGCCCGGCCCCGCCGGTCGCCGGAACCGGCGCCTGGGCCCCGGGCGCGGCCGGTCGCGGGGAGCCCCAGCGCCGGAACGCCGGGAGCCGGGCTCCGCGCGGTGCGGCGCCCGGCTCCCGGCGATCGGCACGTGCTACTTCTTGCGGCGACGTCCGCCCTTCTGCGCCTTGCGGCGCTCGGCGCGGGTCGTGCCGTCCGGCTCCGGGGCGGCGAGCGCGTCCGAGCCGAAGTCGCCCTCCACGACGCCGCCCTGGCTGTCGACCGTCGGGGCGGAGAAGTGCAGGCGGTCCGGGCGCTGCGGCGCCTCCAGCCCCTTGGCCCGGATCTCCGGCCGGCCGGAGCCGACCGGCACCGCGTCCTGCTTCTGCTCCGGCACGCCGTCCACCACCGCGTCCGCCGGCACCGGGACCTCCTCGACCTGCTGCTCGACCTGGACCTCCAGGTTGAACAGGTAGCCGACCGACTCCTCCTTGATGCCGTCCATCATGGCGGTGAACATGTCGAAGCCCTCACGCTGGTACTCCACCAGCGGGTCGCGCTGCGCCATGGCCCGCAGGCCGATGCCCTCCTGGAGGTAGTCCATCTCGTACAGGTGCTCGCGCCACTTGCGGTCCAGCACGGAGAGCACGACCCGGCGCTCCAGCTCGCGCATGATCTCCTCGCCGAGCTGCTCCTCGCGCGCCGCGTACTGCTCGTGGATGTCCTCCTTGATCAGCTCGGCGATGAGGTCGGCGGTGACCCCCGCCCGGTCGCCGGCCTCGTCGTCGACGTCGTCCATGGTGACCTTCACCGGGTACAGCTGGCCGAACGCGCCCCACAGCCGGTCGAGGTCCCACTCCTCGGCGAAGCCCTCGGCGGTCTCGGCCTTGACGTAGTCGTCGATGGTGTCGTCCATGAAGTGCGCGATCTGCTCGCGCAGGTCCTCGCCCTCCAGGACCCGGCGCCGTTCGCCGTAGATGACCTCGCGCTGCCGGTTGAGCACCTCGTCGTACTTCAGGACGTTCTTGCGGATCTCGAAGTTCTGCTGCTCGACCTGCGACTGGGCGGACGCGATGGCCCGGGTGACCATCTTGTTCTCGATCGGCACGTCGTCGGGGACGTTGGCCATCGCCATCACGCGCTCGACCATCTGCGCCTTGAACAGCCGCATCAGGTCGTCGCCGAGCGAGAGGTAGAACCGCGACTCGCCGGGGTCGCCCTGCCGGCCGGAGCGGCCGCGCAGCTGGTTGTCGATGCGCCGCGACTCGTGCCGCTCGGTGCCCAGCACGTAGAGCCCGCCGAGCTCGCGGACCTCCTCGAACTCCGCCTTCACCGCCGTCTCGGCGCGCTCCAGCGCCTCCGGGAGGGCGGCGGCCCACTCCTCGACGTGCTCCACCGGGTCCATGCCGCGCTGCCGCAGCTCCGCCTCGGCCAGGTCGTCGGGGTTGCCGCCGAGCTTGATGTCGGTGCCGCGGCCGGCCATGTTGGTGGCCACCGTGACCGCGCCCTTGCGGCCCGCCTGGGCGACGATGGTCGCCTCCCGGTCGTGCTGCTTGGCGTTGAGCACCTCGTGCGGCACGCCGCGCTTGGCGAGCTGCTGGGAGAGGTACTCCGACTTCTCCACGGAGGTGGTGCCGACCAGGACCGGCTGGCCCTTCTCGTGCTTCCCGGCGATGTCCTCGACCACCGCCGCGAACTTCGACTCCTCGGTGCGGTAGATCAGGTCGGCCTTGTCCAGCCGCGCCACCGGGCGGTGGGTCGGGATCGGGACCACACCCAGCTTGTAGATCTGGTAGAACTCGGCGGCCTCGGTCATGGCCGTACCCGTCATACCGGACAGCTTGTCGTACAGGCGGAAGAAGTTCTGCAGGGTGATGGTGGCCAGTGTCTGGTTCTCGTTCTGGATCTCCACCCCCTCCTTCGCCTCGATCGCCTGGTGCATGCCCTCGTTGTACCGGCGGCCGGCGAGGATACGGCCGGTGTGCTCGTCGACGATCATGACCTCGCCGTCCATGACGACGTAGTCCTTGTCGCGCTTGTACAGCTCCTTGGCCTTGATCGCGTTGTTGAGGAAGCCGACCAGCGGCGTGTTGACCGACTCGTAGAGGTTCTCGATGCCCAGCCAGTCCTCGACCCGGGTGACGCCCTCCTCCAGGACGCCGACCGTGCGCTTCTTCTCGTCGACCTCGTAGTCGCGGTCGAGCTTCAGGCGCAGCACGAGCTTGGCGAAGTCGCTGTACCACTTGGTGGCCTGGTCGGCCGGGCCGGAGATGATCAGCGGGGTGCGGGCCTCGTCCACCAGGATCGAGTCGACCTCGTCGACGATGGCGAAGTTGTGGCCGCGCTGCACAAGCTCCTCCTGCGACCACGCCATGTTGTCGCGCAGGTAGTCGAAGCCGAACTCGTTGTTGGTGCCGTAGGTGATGTCCCGCGCGTACTGCTCACGGCGCTCGGCCGGGGTCATGTTCGCCAGGATGCAGCCGACCTCCAGCCCCAGGAAGCGGTGGACGCGGCCCATCCACTCCGAGTCGCGCTCGGCCAGGTAGTCGTTGACCGTGATCAGGTGCACGCCCTTGCCGGACAGCGCGTTGAGGTACGCGGGCAGCGTACTGACCAGGGTCTTGCCCTCGCCGGTGCGCATCTCGGCCACGTAGCCCAGGTGCAGCGCGGCACCGCCCATCAGCTGGACGTCGTAGTGGCGCTGGCCGAGCGCCCGCTTGGCGGCCTCCCGGACCGTCGCGAACGCCTCGGGCAGCAGGTCGTCGAGGCTTTCGCCGTCCTGGTAACGCTGCCGGTACTCGTCGGTGAGGGCACGCAGCTCGGCATCGGTCAGGTTGACGAAGTCCTCTTCGATCGAGTTGACCTGACGCGCGATGCGGTGCAGCTTGCGCAGGATCTTTCCCTCACCTGCGCGCAGGATCTTGCCGAAGACGGACACGTAGGCTGGCTCCTTGCCGGTCGGGCCTGGCGCGTTGGCTCGCGCCGGGCCGGCAAGGCTCCTTTCTGCCGGGCCCTGCCGCACCGGCCATCGTAAGCGAACCGGGCGGCGCATCGGGAGGTCCGCCGGCTCCCGGGCGTTCCGCCGGTGGCCGCGTCACTCCGTCCGGTGACGATAATCGCCTGTCCGTGACGGTACGTGCCCGCGATACTGGCCGGATGGAACCCGTGACCCTCCACACCGAGCGCCTGCGGCTGCGCCCCTTCACCCCGGACGACGCGGAGGCGGTGCTGCTGGCCTGCCAGGACCCCGAGATACCCCGCTGGACGACGGTGCCGTCGCCGTACACCGCCGAGCACGCGAAGGAGTTCACCGGCGTCACGGCGCCCGGCGGCTGGGCGGCCGACACCCAGTACCCCTTCGCCGTCACCACCCTCGACGGCGGCCACCTGGTCGGCGCGATGGGGCTGGTCCGGCTGGAGGAGCTGCGCACCGCGCGCCGCCAGGCGGAGCTCGGCTACTGGACGGCCCGCCCGCGGCGCCGCCGCGGCTACACCGCGGAAGCGGCGCGCGCCGTCTGCCACTGGGCCTTCACCGAGCTGGGCGTGGAACGGCTGGAGTGGACCGCCGACGCCGGCAACCACGGCTCCCGCGCGGTGGCCCTGGCGGTCGGCTTCGTCATGGAGGGCACCCGGCGCTCCGCCGAGCCGCACAACGGCACCCGCCGCGACACCTGGACCGGATCCCTGCTCCCCTCCGACGTCGGCCTCCCGCAGGCCACGCCGTACCTGCCCTACGTCCAGTAACGCCGCCCGGCCCAGGCGCGCCGGGCGCCCCGCACCTCCCGGCGGCGTTCGGCCCGGGGAGTCGGGGGCGGGGGCGTTGTCGGAGGGGGATCCTAGGCTGTGCGCATGACGAAGCCTCCGCGCCCACAGCTGACCCTCTCCGCGGACGACGCGCGGCGCCTGGCGCTGCGCGCGCAGGGGCTGCTGGGCGCCCCGGACCGGCGGGCCGGCGTGCCCGGCCTGCTGCGGCACCTGGGCGCGGTGCAGCTGGACACGATCTCGGTGCTCGCCCGCTCGCACGAGCTGATCCCCTACGCCCGGCTCGGCGCGGTGGGCCGCTCCGCGGTGGAGTCGGCGTACTGGGGCGGAGGGCGGGCCTTCGAGTACTGGTCGCACGCCGCCTGCGTCCTGCCGATCGAGGAGTGGCCGTACTTCGCGTTCCGCCGCCGGGCCTTCCGGGCGCGCGGGCACCGCTGGCACCGGCTGAAGGACCCGGCGTCCAGCACCGCCGCCGTGCTGGACCGGCTGGCCGCCGACGGGCCGCTGACCTCCACCGAGTTGGGCGGCGCCAAGAACGGCGGCCCCTGGTGGGACTGGTCCGAGACGAAGATCGCGGTGGAGTTCCTGCTCGACACCGGGCTGGTGGTGTGCACCGAGCGGCGCGGTTGGAAGCGGGTCTACGACCTGGCGGAACGCGCCGTTCCGGGCAAGCTGCTGCACGACGACCTGGACGACGCCGCCTGCATACGCCGGCTGGTCGTGCTCGCCGGCCGGGCGCTCGGCGTGGCGACCCGCTCCGACCTGGCCGACTACCACCGGCTCAAGGCGGAACAGGTCGAGGCCGTGCTGCCGGACTCGGGCCTGGTCCCGGTCGAGGTGGCGGGCTGGGGCAAGCCCGCGTGGGCCGACCCGGGGGCGCTGTCCGCTCCCCCGCGCGGTCGGCACCGGACCACGCTGCTCTCCCCGTTCGACTCGCTGGTCTGGGACCGGGCCCGCACCGAGCGGGTCTTCGGCTTCACCCACCGCCTGGAGGCGTACGTCCCCAGGCCCAAGCGGATCCACGGCTACTTCGCCATGCCGCTGCTGGCCGGCGGCCGGCTGGTCGGCCGGGCGGATCCGGCCCGCGAGGGCAGCACCCTCGTCGCCCGTCAGCTGTCGGTGGCCGGCCGGAGGGCGGTCGCCCCGATGGCCGCCGCGCTGCGCGAGGCCGCCTCCTGGGTCGGCTGCGACGCGGTCCGGGTGGAACGCGTCGACGGCCCCGCCCCCGGTCTCGGCGCCGCCCTGGCCGCCGCCCTGGCCGGGACCGCCTGAGCCGGAGGGCCCGGGCGCCGCGCCGCCGGCGCGGCGAAGCGCGGGCCCGTACCCCTGCGGGGCGTTCGGCCGGCCGCCGGGTCCCAGCGCCGTATCACCCGGGCCGGCACACGATCCGGCGCGCCCCACGGACCGGCGCGGGCCGGGGGGCGCCCGGCGGAGGCGCGGGCGTGCGGTCGCGTGACGCGCCGGTCGCGGATTGCGCCGGACACACGGACCGGGTGGCCGGCGGTCAGCGGATCTCGAGGATCTTCTCGCGCATCGCGTACACCACGGCCTCCATGCGGGAGTGCAGTTGCAGCTTCTCCAGGATGTTGCGGACGTGGTTCTTCACGGTGTTCTCGCTGATGAAGAGTTCCTTGGCGATGTCGCGGTTGTTCATTCCGGTCGCGACGAGCTTGAGGACCTCCAGTTCGCGGTCGGTCAGCCGCGGGGCGGGGACGAGTCGGCGTTCGTCGGTACGCTGGATCATCGACTTGAACTCGGTGAGCAGTTTGGCCGCCATCGACGGGCTGATCTGCGACTGGCCGTCGGCGACCGCCCGGATCGCGGTGGAGACCTCGTCGGTGGAGATCTCCTTGAGCAGGTAGCCGGTCGCGCCCGCCTTGATCGCCTCGTAGAGGTCGGCTTCCTCGTCACTGATGGTGAGCATGATGATCTTCGCGCTGGGGGCGACCTCCTTGATCGAGGTGCACGCCTCGATACCGCCGCGTCTGGGCATGCGCACGTCCATGAGAACGATGTCGGGCAACAGGTCGGCCGCCTTCTCCACCGCCTCCGCGCCGTCACCCGCCTCGCCGACGACCTCGATGTCCTCTTCCTGGGCGAGCACGATCTCCAGTCCGCGCCGGAAGAGCGCGTGGTCGTCCACCACGAGGACCCTGATGGGCTCCCTGGACCGTTCGCCCGTGTCCCGGCGGTCGTCGCCCTCGACGGCCGCCGACTCGAAGCTGTCCGGCATAGGTTCCCTCCCCCTCAGACCGGTGCTGCCCACCAGACCACCCAGGCCGCGCCGTCACAGCGCCGGGCCAACGCGACCGGGCCGCCGGACGGTTGACCCGGTCCCCATGCTGTCATGCCCGCACGGCGGCCCGCCGATACCGGCTCGTCCGGGTGGCGTTGAGTCGCGTGTGTTGACCTACCGGGCGCGAGGGAGGGACAGCGCCTCCGGTGAGGGGTCCGGGGACGCCGTGGATCGGGGCCGGCCACACGTCACCGCCCCCGGCCGCGCTCGGGAGGGGCTCGGCCGCCGCCCGGCCCGACGGGCCCAGGCCCCCGGCCCGCTCGCGGGGGGACAGGACGCGGGCCGGGGGACCGGTCGCCGCGGGGCTCGGCCGTCCCGGTCGCGCACCGCTGGCGCCGGCCGGCCGGCGTCCGCGAGGCACCGGGGCGGCCGCGCGGCACGCCGGGCGCGGCGCCGGTCCGCACCCGGCCGCTCCGCGCGGACGGGCGGTCGTCCCACGCGGAACGGCCCGGCGGCCTGCGACCGCCCGCTGCCGGGCGCCCTCCGCCCGGAAGGCCGGGGCACGGGCACCCACCGGGCGGACCTGCCCACCGGGCGGGACGGGTCAGCGGCGCAGCGGGCCGCCCGCTCCACCGGTGGGCTCCGCGGCGGACGGGTCCTCCTTGAGGTAGATGACGCCGTAGTCGTAGCCGTGCCGGCGGTAGACCACGCTGGGCTGGTTGCGTTCGGCGTCGACGAACAGGTAGAAGTCGTGCCCGACCAACTCCATCTCGTACAGCGCCTGGTCAAGGGTCATCGGTGCGGCGGCGTGCGTCTTCTCCCGTACCACCAGCGGTCCTTCGCCCTGCACGTCGAGCGGACCGGCCTTGGTGTGCGGGACACGGTCGCTCGGGCTCTCCTCGGCGGCGCCGTCCTCGAAGGCCGCCAGCGGAGCGGTGTACGCGGCGACGCTGACGGCGGTGCGTCCGCCGCGCCGGGCCATGTGCCGCTTGTCGGCGTGCTTGCGCAGTTGGGCGTCCAGCTTGCTGGTGGCCGCGTCGAGCGCCGCGTAGGGGTCGCCGGCCGCCGCCTCCGCCCGGATCACCGGGCCACGGGACCGCAGCGTGATCTCCACGCGGTCGCTGCGGTCGGCCAGCCTCGGGTTGTGCTCCTTCGACAGTTCGACGTCGAGGCTGATCACCTTGCCGTCCAGCTTCTGGATCTTCTCCAGGTTCAACTTCTCCGCGACGTGCTTGCGGAAGCGCTCCGGCACTTCGGTCTTGTGGCCCTTGACGACGATGTCCACGCAGAACTCCGTTCCCGGATCACCCGCCCCAGGGCGGGGAACCCTTGAGCTATGGCCGACGGGCACCGGGCCTGCCCGGCACCGCGTACACAGCCGCCCCGCCGTCTCCCGGACGCCTCCGGGGGTGGCGGATGCGCGGCTACACCTCCTCCTCCCCCGCCAACAGGATTCAGAACCTCTTGCCTTGGGAGCGTTGGGGTGAACGGCCGACCGCGCGGTTGCCGTCGGGCACGAAAGGCGTGTGAAAGGATATTCGGCCGATCACGCCCCACACTCCCTACAACTGAACATAGCCCTCCCGGCCCGCGACCGGCACCCCCTGTCGGGCACCACCTCCGTTCGAATCCCGCATCCCTGGTTCCAGCTGCGCCGCGACCTCCCGCCGGACGGTTCCGCTACCGGCCCGGCGGAAGGTGGGAGCGGGGTGGGGCGGCCACCACCGCCGCGCCGCGCACCCGCCCGCCGGCCGCGGTCACCGCCCGCGCCGCCTCGGCCAGCGAGGCCCCGGTGGTCATCAGGTCGTCCACCACGACCACCGCCGCGGTCCCCAGCAGCCGTCCCGCACCGCGCACCGCGCCCAGCGCGCCGGAGAGGTTGGCCAGCCGTTCCGCGGCCGGCAGGCCCACCTGGTCGGCCACCGCACGGCGCTGGCGCAACACCGGCACCGTCCGCACCACCCAGCCCGCCCGTCTCAGCTCCCGCGCGGCGCGAAGCGCGATCCGCCGGGCCGGGTCGTGGCCGCGGACCGCGGTGGCCCGCCGCGAGGAGGGCACCGGCACCAGCGCCAGCGGCACCGCCGGACGGCCGTGCGCCACCGCGGCCGCGCCGGCCAGCGCCTCGCCCAGCGGGCCGGCCAGCCGCAGCGCCCCGCGTTCCTTGTGCGCCAGCAGCGCCTCGCGCAGCCCGTCCCGGTAGGCGCCGGCCGCGTACACCGCCGGCAGCCCGGACGGCACCGGGTCCGGGACGACCCGCCGCACCGCGGCCACCCCGCCGAGCCGCGCCCGGCACGCCTCGCACCACGACCCGGCCCGCGTCCTGCGGCAGCCCACGCACTCGGCGGGCAGGACCAGGTCGGCGATCTCCCGGACGAAGCCCCGGGCCACGCCTCGCACGAACTCCCGCATGCGGACACCGTGCACGCCGCGGCGTGCGGCCCGCCACCCCTGTGGACGACCGCCGGCCGGGGTGGCGGGCGTTGTCCACAGGGCGTCAGCCCGGGTAGACCGGCGACGTACCCTTCGTCTGGAGTTCGGCCCAGTCGGAGTCGGTCGGCAGCTGGAAGAGGTTCCGCCCGGAGGCGACCAGCAGCGGGCGGGTCTGGTCCTCGAAGGCGGCGACGGCGGTCACCGTGCTGATGCCGGGCTGGTTGGGGGTGACGGCCGCCGAGCCGTCGGTGTCGACGTACTGGAGCTGCTGGACGCCGTGCGAGCGTTTGCCGACCACCACCAGGCGGCTCTCGCCGGCCCACGCCACCGCCTGGACGTCCTGGAGGCCGGGGGCCACGGTTCGCAGCCCGGTGACGGCCACGACGCGGTGCTCGGAGGTGCCGGACCGCTCGACCCGGCCGAGTTCCAGCACGGTGTGCCCGGCGTGCCGCACCAGCAGCGCGACCCGCACCCCGTCGGCGGCGGCGCGCACCGCCTCGACGCGGTCCGAACCGAGTCCGGGCACCGAGACGGTGAGGACCTGGCCGCCGCGCCACAGCTTCAGGGCGGGCGAGCCCGGATCGAGGTCGGCCACCCACAGGTCGCCCAGGCTGTCCCAACTCGGTGCGCTCAGGGCGGTCCTGCTGGTCAGCACCTGCTGCTCGGCGACGCCGGAGTTGGACAGCGATGCGACGTACAGCGAGCGGCCGTCGGTCTTGACGCCGGCCGCCGTCTGCTCGTCGCGCGAGACGGCGACGGTACTCAGCCGGGCCTGCGACTGGCCGAACGGGCCGGGCACGTGCTGGGGCGCGCCGCCGGCGGCCGGCAGGCTCTCCATCCGGTGGTCGCCGTCGACGAAGTACTGCCGGCTGCCGCTGCCGTCCACCCGGGCCGGCGCGTACGCCTGCGCCTGGCGGTTGTCGAGTTCGCACAGCACCGAACCGTCGGGACGCTCCACGTCGACCGAGGTGACCTGGGTGGAGGACTGGTCCTGGACGGTGTCCAGCAGCTGACCGGCCATCCGGTCGCACCGCTCGCGGCCGACCCGGCGCGGCAGGCCGCCCAGCGGCACCCGCAGCCGCCCGGAGTCGTCCAGCCCGACCTTGGCGCCCTCCAGCTTGGCGCTGGCCGGGAACTCCGAGTCGACCACCGGCTTCAGCCACTGGCTGGGCCCGGACAGCAGCGCCTTGACCGAGGAGGTGACCGGGTCTATGCGGCGGCGGACGTAGACCGGGTCGGCGACCATGATGTCGCGGGAGAACGAGGTGTCGTGCGCGTCCGGTCCGAGCCGGGCGAAGTAGTACATGTTGACCGAGCGGTAGATGCGCTCGAAGTCCGCCTCGCCGAGCAGCAGTCCGGCCGGCAGGCTGTCGATCCGCCACTGCCCGTCGACCAGGCTGAGGTGGAAGCTGTCGCGGTACGCCCCGGTGCTGGGCGTGTAGGCGTGGCCGCGGTCCACCTCGGCGACCTGGCCGGCCGAGATCGCGTAGGAGACGCCGTTGTCCATCCGGTCGGCGCCGTTGTGCAGCACGGTCAGCCGCATCGAGCCGGAGACGACGGTTATCCGGCTGGACGGGTCCCACGTGCGGTCGGCGGCGGCGGTCAGGTATTTGCGGGCGGTCTGGTAGTGCGCCTCGTCGCTGGTGACCGCCTCCAGGAAGCCGCGGACGATCTGCTGCGGCTCCTCGCCCGCCTGCGGCTGCACGCCGAAGACGCGCACCTGCGGGTCGGAGGCGTCGTGCGGGTCCTCGGCGACCTTGCTGACGTCGCCGTTGTCCGGCATCGTGGCGCAGCCCGCCAGGGTCAGGGCGCAGCCGAGCAGCGTGACCGCGGCGGCGAGCGCGCGGCGGCGGCCCGCGGAGCGTGCGGCGTGCGGCATGGCGGTCGTCCTTCCCGGCCCGGTCGGGCCGTCCAGCTCCCGCTCGGTCCGCCGGGGGGCGGTGGCCTGCGGGATCGTTCTCCGGTCGTTCAGCGTCCGGCCGTTCCGGGCGGTTCGGTCGTCCCCGGGGGGCCGGTCGTCCCCGTCGTCCCGGTGGGACCGGCGGGGTCCGGGGCGTGCGGGACGTCCGGGGCACGCTGGTCCCCTCCGGTGTCCGGACCCTCCGGGGGGCTCCCGCCGGCCGGGTCGCCCAGGGCCCGCGGGGGCGGTGCGGCGTGCGGGACGCGCGGGACGCCCGAGGGCCGGCGGACGGTGCCGGACGGTGTACCGAGCGTGACCGGGGCGCGTCCGGCGTCGGTGCCGGGCGCCACGCGCCCGACCGGGGTGCCGACCACCCGGGCGCCGTTGCCGGGCAGCGCGGCCGGGTCGGCGGCCGGCGGCCGCCCGGGGCGCGGTATCGAGGAGCGGGCGGACGGCAGTACCGCCCTGCCGGCCGTGCCCGCCGTCACCGCCGGGCCCCCGACGGTCCGGCCGGCCGGGCCCGTCGCGGCCGGCGCGGGGGTCTCCCGGGCGGCGGCCCGGCGGCGCGAGTCCTCCGGCTCCAGCGGGATCGGCGAGCCGTACAGGCTGTCCCCCGCCACGCACGGCAGCGTGAGCCGGAACTGCGACCCGCCGCCCGGCTCGCCCCACGCCTGGAGCCGGCCGCCGTGCAGCCGGGCGTCCTCGACCGCGATCGACAGGCCGAGCCCGGTACCGCCGGTGGTCCGGGCGCGAGCCGGGTCGGCGCGCCAGAAGCGGTTGAAGACCCGGGTCGCCTCACCGGGCTTGAGTCCCACACCGTAGTCGCGCACCGCCACCGCGACCGCGCCGTCGGCCCGGGCCAGCCGCACCACGACGTCCCGGCCCTCACCGTGCTCGACGGCGTTGACCACCAGGTTGCGCAGCACGCGCTCCACCCGGCGGGCGTCCGCCTCGGCGACGACGGGCCGGTCGTCGCCGACGACCCGCAGCCGGCTGCCCTTGCACTCGGCGAGCGGTTCGGCGGCCTCGACCACGCGGCGGACGACGTCGCGCAGGTCGACGCTCTCGGCCTCCAGCGCCGCGGCGCCCGCGTCGAAGCGGCTGATCTCCAGCAGGTCGGACAGCAGCGACTCAAAGCGCTCCAGCTGGCTGTGGAGCAGTTCCGCGGACCGCGCGGTGACCGGGTCGAACTCCTCGCGCGCGTCGTGGATCACGTCGGCCGCCATCCGCACGGTGGTCAACGGGGTGCGCAGTTCGTGGGAGACGTCCGAGACGAACCGCCGCTGCATCCGGGAGAGCTGTTCCAACTGCTGGATCTTGCTCTGCAGGGTGTGCGCCATCTTGTTGAACGACTCGCCGAGCCGTGCGATGTCGTCGTCCCCGGTGACCTTCATCCGCTCCTGGAGCACGCCGTCGGCCAGCCGCTGGGAGATCTCGGCGGCCATCCGCACCGGTGTGACGACCTGCCGCACCACGAGCCAGGCGATCGCGCCGAGCAGCCCGACGACGAACACCCCGGCGGTCGCGAGCGTCGTCTCGACCAGGCTGAGGGTCTTCTCCTCCTGGGTGAACGGGAAGAGGTAGTACAGCTCGTACGCCTTGCCGTCCTCGTCGTTCAGCCGCTTGCCGATGACCAGGCCGGGCTGCCCGCCGGGATCGCCGGCCCGCACGATCCGGGTCTCGCGCTGGAAGACCCCGGGACGGGTGGCCACCGCGCCGCGCAGTGCGTTCGGCACGCTCTGCTCCGGCAGCACGTCGCCGGACGCCCGCGGCCCGCGCGCGCTGGTGGCGCCGGCCTGGAACGGCTGCTGGTCGGCGTCCGAGCTGAGGGCGACCACGTAGTAGACGCCCTGGCCGCCGCTGGCCAGCTGCTGTACGAGGGCGGTGAGCCAGGTGCCCGGGTCGATCTGCCCGTGCGTGGAAGTACCCGGCGCGGTGCCGCCCGTGGTGCTGGGGCCCTGCTGGCTGCCGTCGTCGGACACCGCCTGGCTCTGCGCGACGCCGAAGCCGCCGAGCGCCTGGCCCTGGGCGGCCCGGGTCTTGGCCTCCAGCAGCCCGTTGCGCACCTGCCCGATGACCACCACGCCGAGCAGGAAGACCACGCCGAGCGACATCAGCAAGGTGGTGGCCACCACCCTCAGCTGGAGGTTGCGCCGCCACAGCCGGGCGGCCGGCAGCAGCGGGCGGCGCGCCCACCGCCAGCCGACCCGGGCCAGCGGCAGCAGATCGCGCGGGACGCCGGCCACCGCCGCGCCGATCCGCCGGGCGCCGGCCGCCCGGTGCGGCGCCCGGGCAGCCGTCGGCGGGCCGCTCCGCGGGGCGGAACGGCCCGCCGCACCGGACCCGGTCGCGCCGGGCACCGAACCCTCGGGCATCAGGCGCTCAGCCCGGCCCGGCCTTGTAGCCGACGCCGCGCACGGTCACCACGATCTCCGGGCGCTCCGGGTCGCGTTCCACCTTCGAACGCAGCCGCTGGACGTGCACGTTGACCAGGCGGGTGTCGGCGGCGTGCCGGTAGCCCCAGACCTGCTCCAGCAACACCTCGCGGGTGAAGACCTGCCACGGTTTGCGGGCGAGGGCGACCAGCAGGTCGAATTCCAGGGGGGTCAGCGCGATCGGCTGCCCGTCCCGCTTGACCGAGTGGCCGGCGACGTCGATGACCAGGTCGCCGATGCTGAGCTGTTCGGGAGTGGGCTCCTCGGCCCGGCGCAACCGCGCCCTCACCCGCGCGACCAGTTCCTTGGGCTTGAACGGCTTGATCACGTAGTCGTCGGCGCCGGACTCCAGCCCCACCACCACGTCCACCGTGTCGCTCTTCGCCGTGAGCATGACGATCGGCACGCCGGACTCGGCGCGGATCTGCCGGCACACGTCGATGCCGTCCCGGCCGGGCAGCATCAGGTCGAGCAGCACCAGGTCGGGCTTGGTCTCCCGGAAGGCGGCCAGCGCCTTGTCCCCGTCCGCCACGAACGAGGGCTCGAAGCCCTCGCCGCGCAGCACGATGCCGAGCATCTCGGCGAGTGCGGTGTCGTCGTCAACGACAAGGACGCGTCCCTTCATATCGACATCATCCCATTTTCATCTCGGAGTCGTGGACCAGCGTGACCAGCCTCACTGACCTGTGGCGACGCACCCAGGGCGTCCGCCGTCCTCCGGTCGGCTCCCCGGTCGTCGTTGTCAGAGATGGCTGTCAGCTCCCCCGTGCGGTTCGGGCCTCCGGGGCGGCGCGGCCCCTGTCGTCCACGTCACACCGTATCGGCTGGACGCGGCCGTGTTGACCGGACCGTACGGTTTCGCCCTCCCCGGCCCGGCGCGCGGAGCCCGGCCCCCTCGCCCGAGGACCGCACGGACCCGCCGCCGCCGGCACCCCGCCGCGCGCTCCCGCCGCGGCCCCGGTCCCGGGACGGCGCCGGGTACGGGCGCCGGCGCCGGCTCAGTCGGCCAGCAGCGCGGCCGTGCCGGCGGCGTCCACCGGACGCGCCACGCCGGTCTCGGTGACCAGCGCGGTGATCAGCTCCGGCGGCGTCACGTCGAACGCCGGGTTGTACGCCGCCGTGCCCGCCGGGGCCACCGGCACCGGCTGGGCCGGCGGCACGCCGCCGGTGCCCGGCGGCACCGCGAGGGGGGGCGCGAAGCAGGTCACCTCGGTCGCGGAGCGCTGCTCCACCGCGATGGACGCGCCGTCCGGGGTGGACGGGTCGATCGTGGTGGTCGGGGCGACGACCACGAACGGAACACCGTGGTGCGCGGCCAGCACCGCCAGCGGGTAGCTGCCGACCTTGTTCGCGGTCGAGCCGTCCGCCGCGATCCGGTCCGCACCGATCAGCACCGCGTCCACCCGCCCGGCCGAGAAGAGCGAGCCGGCGGCGCCGTCGGCCAGCAGCGTGTACGGCATACCGCACCGCGCCGCCTCCCACGTGGTCAACCGCGCGCCCTGCAACAGCGGCCGCGTCTCGTCCACCCACAACCGCGACAGCCGGCCGGCCCGGTGCGCTGCCACCGCCACCGCGAGCGCCGTGCCGCCGCCGCCGGAGACCAGGAAGCCGGTGTTGCAGTGCGTCAGCAGCCGGTAGCCCGCACCGGGCACCAGCGAACGCAGCAGGTCCAGCCCGTGTCCGGCCATCCGCGCCGACGCCTCGGCGTCCTCCGCGTGCAGCGCCCGCGCCTCCTCCAGCGCGCTCCCGGCGGCCCGCCGCGCGTCAGCCCGCTCCCCGAGCGCCTTCCGGTGGGCCGCCTGGGCCCGACGCACGCCGTACGCCAGGTTCACCGCCGTCGGACGGGCCGACGCCAGCGCGTCCGACGCCCGCGCCACGTCGTCGCCCCGCATCGCGGCCAGCGCCACCCCGTACGCGCCGGCGATCCCCAGCAACGGCGCGCCGCGGACGGCCAGCGTGCGGATCGCCTCCACGAGGGCGGGCACGTCGGCGCATACGACGTCGACCTCCGCGGCCGGCAGCCGCCTCTGGTCCAGCAGGACGACGGCGGGGCCGGTCGGCGGTCCCTCCCATCGCAGGGCGGGGGAGCGTTCCGGCGTGTCAGATGCGCTGTGTTCGACCACGACCGCCAGTCTGCCGGAGACCGCCGCGCCGTCCGAAGGGCGCCCGCCGCGATCCGGCCCGGTGCCGGACGCACCGAATCCGACATCACGGGAACACGTGAACGGACCGCGTGACACGATGGCCGCGGACCCGACCGGTCCCTGCGCGCGTCGACCCGCCCGCAGTCACGAAGGAGCACCGATGAACGACTCTCCGGGCTGGGCATCGCCCGGATCCGACACCCCCGGGCAGCGGTCCGCCCAGACCCCGGACCAGGCCGGCCTTCCCGCCCAGGCCGGTCCGCCGTCCGAGGAGGCCGCCCGGCCCGATCCCGCGCACACCGCCGAACCCGCCGACGCCGCACCGCACGGCGCCGACGCCGGCCGGTCGCCGACCGCGCCCCCGGCAGCGGAGGAGCCGGAGGCCACGGAGAAGCCGGGGGCACCCGGGCCGCCGGTGACCCTCGGGAAGCCGGAGGGAGCAGAGGCCGCCGGTGCTCCCGACACGGCCGGCACCGCCGTTTCCGACGCCGGTGCCCCTGGCGCGGGCACTCCGACCGGTGACGCCGGACCGGTGGCCCCCGGCCGCACGTCCCCGCAGGACGGCGGCCAGCCGCCGCCCGGCCCACCCGTGCCGCCCAACTGGTCGGCCGCCCAGCCGCCGCCCGGTCACTGGAGCCACGCGGCCCCTCCCGGCGTCGGCCACCCGGTGCCGCCGCCCCCGCCCGGCCCGAACGCCGGCGGCTACCCGGGTCCGGGCGGCTACCCCGGCGCCGGCGGCTACCCGGGGCCGCCGCCCGGCTGGGGCATGCCCGGTGGCCCCGCCCCGTACTGGGGCGCTCCCCCGGCGCCCAAGCCCGGCGTCGTCCCGCTGCGCCCGCTGGACGTCGGCGCCCTGTTCAGCGGCGCCATCGCGGTGCTGCGCGTGCACTGGCGCAAGGTGCTCGGCTTCACCCTCGTGGCCTCGCTGATCTTCCAGCCGCTGACGATCCTGCTCAGCCGGCACAACCTCCAGGGCAGCGTGAAGCTCCTCAACGAGACCCAGCCCACCCTGCACGACCTGGAGCAGTACTACCGGCACGCCGTCCCCGCGTACGCCGGGACGCTCGGCATCAGCCTCGTCGCCCAGATCGTCACCACCAGTGTGCTGATCCTGATCGTGAGCCGGTCCGTCCTCGGGCGCCCGGTCGACCTCTCCGAGGTGTGGCGCGAGGCGCGTCCACGCATGCTGCCGATGCTCGGCCTGCTCGTCGCCCTGATCCTCGTCGCCGCCGGGATCGCCGTCGTCTGCCTCGGTCCCGGTCTGCTCGTCCTGCTGGCCGGCTCCTCCGCCGGCGGCGCCGTGCTCCTGTGCCTCGGCGTGCCCGCGATGATCGTCGTCATGGCCTGGCTGCTGGTGTCGTTCAGCCTCGCGACGCCCGCCCTGATGCTGGAGAAGCAGGGCATCCGCGACTCGCTCGCGCGCTCCTTCAAACTCGTGCGCGGCTCCTGGTGGCGGGTACTGGGCGTGCTGCTGCTCAGCGGGCTGTTCACCGGGATCGTCTCCGCCCTGGTCCAGGCGCCGTTCCTCGCCGTCGCCGACTCCATGAGCGGCGCCGGCGCCACGGGCTCCTCCGGCATCCTCACGATGGCGTACACCGGCTCCGCGTCGGCGACCCTGCTGCTCTGCGTCGGTTCGATCATCGGCTCGACCATCGCGCTCCCGGTCAGCGCCGGCATCACGTCCCTGCTCTACATCGATCGGCGTATCCGCACCGAGGGCCTCGACCTTGAACTGGCCCGCGCCGCCGGCATCCCCGGCTACACGGCGCCGTAGGCACGCGGGCACAAGCGCCGCGCGAGCTGCGCGGACGCCAGGCCCCGCCGCGAACGCCGGCACGCGAAGGGGGGGCTCAACGGGCCGCTGACGGCCGTTGAGTCCCCCCTTCGCGTGCCATCGGGGACGTCTCTCCCCCCAGGGCACCCTTGGGCGACGCCCGCCGGCGCACGGTGGGGCACGGTGGGGCACCCGGGGCCGACTACGAGCCGAGACCGGCGGCGGCGATGAGCGGACCAGGAGCCGTCAGGCAGACCCGGGGGAGTGAACCGCGCCGTCGGCATCGTCTCGGTGCCATACCCGGGCGAACCGCCGGCAGTTCCGGTTCCGGGCACCGGCATATCCCGAGCCAACGGAAGGATGCCCGCTCCCATGACATCCGGACACACCAAAAAGAAAAGACTCCCGCCCCCCGGTACGAGACCAGGGGGCGGGAGCCCTCACAAACGGTTCGGCGGTGT
>CAVQCY010000005.1:227500-421585 GCA_963711125.1 uncultured Actinomycetota bacterium | reverse complement strand
CACACGCATAACAACCCACAACATCGGAAAACAGATATAACGCCCCGGCGGGACCCCAGCGAACCCAGTTCCGCCGACAGGCATCCCCGCCTCCGGAACTCGTGGACTGCCCGAATGTCGCCAGCATGGGCGCTGACGTCATTCAACTCATCAGCTTGAACTCAGAGTTCGGGAACCGTTTGCCCGCCGGGCCGCCGCCGGCGGATACCGGACCAAGAATCCGACCCAACATCACAACGTGACATGAAACCGATGTCATCGGACTTCGTGATCCAATACCGCACGATCCTGCTTCCCGGGAAACGAACCCCTGATCCCGGACGACCACCAGAGCGGACACCAGCCCACACGAAGACAACAACGAGTCACCAGAAGGATCGGGAACGGGTCAGGCACCGCCGACAGCCGGCGCAACGCTCCCGGAGGCAGGTCGGATCAGGAACCGACCACCCATCCCGTGGGCGGACGGCCGCACCCCATCAGCCGCCTGGGAACACGGCCGGAGTCCGGGTACAGCCGCACGCGGCCGCGGCTGTACCCGGACTCGACTCGACCACCAGTGGCCAAGTTCACTATCAAACACATTCCTGAAAACCAACCTGCGGCGATCAGAAACTCAACATCCACGTCCCATCCTAGGGGACAGAAAAGACCACACCGCCATCGCCACGCAACCAACCGAGGAACCAGAGAACACCGCTCCCCGCACCCGCCGGCCGGGCCCCGGGATCAGGAGGCCGAGAACAGGGACCCCAGGGAACCAGGACGCACCAACCGGGAATCCGTGAATCGGGAACCCACTGCACAGGACACCCCCTTTCGTGGGCCCATCGGCCATGAATCCGACCGCCGCCAACGGAACAGCGCCCCGCCCGTTCCACACCACCCTGCGAAGGCGAATCGCCCGATGAAGGAGATTCAGTGAAGGCATTCCTGTGCCCCACACGCCATCCCGGTCAACCCCCCGCCGGCTCCCACGCCCTCCTGAGCCCCGCCTGCCTGCGTCGGGTGGAACACAACCTGCGCGCCCTCCCCTCCCTCCACCAAGAATGCCTGCACCACGCGACCCCCCCGCCCAAACGCACCAACCCCACGAAGGTCTCGGGCACCCGCAACCCCCACCAACTCAACCTCGCCATCCTCGACACCCGCCATCGCCTCCTCACCACACTCCAAACCTGGTCGACATACGTCCTGCGACACCACGGCGGCCGACCGCCGACCCGCTCCGTCCCACCCCTCACCCACTTCCTCACCACCAACCTCCCCTGGCTGGCAGCCCAGCCCCCCGCCCCCGACTTCGCCCACCAGATCGACACCATCACCACCGACCTCCACCGCATCATCGACCCCCACTCCGCCGCACCCGTTCCGCCGACCCGCCAATGCGTCATAGATGGCTGCACCGGAACCATCACACCGATGTCCCACGCCCGGGGCAACACCACGATCACCTGCTCGTCCGGACACACCTGGGAAATACACGAATGGCTCGCCCTACGACAGCTCATCCAACAACAAAACCAAGCCACCACATGACCCCGATCGCCGTGCCCACCCCGATCAGCAGGTGCGACTTGCCGGTGCCGGAGTCGCCGGTCAGCACCGGCGGGGCAGCCCTCACCCACCCAGGACGGCGACTTCAGATCAGCGATGACCTCGGGTGAGAGGGCGGACGCCGTGGGTGCGGTGGTAGGTCGCGGGGTGCCGCTCAGGGTGACCGGCCCCGGCCCGGCCGGAGCCGGCGACGGGGCGGATGCCGAGCGGTCCGAACTCGTCGAACGCGAAGACCCGGTCCGAGAAGCGGCCAGGACGTCCTCGATCCGGTCGAGCGTCGCGGTCGGGGTCCGGGGACTCCTTCCCCGTCTTGGTGCGCTGGCAGGTGACGCCGCTTCGGGCGAGCAGGCACCGTAATGCCTCGCGGCCGATTTGGATCACGCGGCCGTGCACTTTCCGCAGGTGGGCGGCGAATTTCGCGAACGGACCAGCGGATGAAGGGCTGTCCGAGCTTGGTCGGGCGGGTGGTGGCCGTCACGACGACGAAGTCCTCGTCGTCAGGAGTGAGCAGGCGGGGACGGCCCCCCGACCGCCGAGGGTCCAGGCAGGCCAGGCCGATCTCGTCGGACCGGTGGATCACATCGCGCAAGGTGTCCCCGTCGGCCGCCACCAGCTGTGCGATCACCGGCACCCGGTTCCCGCCAGCCGAGACCAGCAGCATCATCGCCTGCCGACAGCGCACTGCCCGCCCGTGTTGGCGTGCGACGCCTGCTCCTCCAAGGCGAAGGCGTCGCACGGCGCGAAACCGTGATCCTGGGCTCGACCGCCACCAGAGGCACCCCCAGGCGGTGCCCGGGCCGAAGCGGACGCAACCCACCGGCCCATCGGCAGCGCCCTCGGAAGCTCCCGAAGGGCGTTCAGGTCACTTGCCGACCTCCGCCCCCCGGCCCTCTTCGGGTGCGGTGGTGGCGTCCGGGTCGCCGGCGGCGGGCCGTGCCTTGACCGACTGCAGCAGGAGCTGCGCCACGTCGACGACCCGCAGGCCCTCCTTCGCCCGCCCCCCGGCCGGCCCACCCGCCGGACCGCCCACCGCACCCTCCGCCGGACCGGACCCGGCGGCCGCCTTCTTCGCGTTCACCGAGTCGGTCAGCATCACCAGGCAGAACGGACAGGCCGTCGAGATGATGTCCGGATCCAGCGACAGCGCCTCATCCACCCGCTCGTCATTGACCCGCTTGCCGATCCGCTCCTCCATCCACATCCGCGCACCCCCCGCCCCGCAACAGAAACCCCGCTCCTTGTGCCGGTGCATCTCCTCAGCACGCAACCCCGGCACCGACGCCATGACCTCCCGCGGCGGGCTGTACACCTTGTTGTGCCGACCCAGGTAACACGGATCGTGATACGTCACCAGACCCTCCACCGGAGTCACCGGCACCAACCGGCCCGCCTCCACCAGATGCCGCAACAACTGGGTGTGATGGATCACCTCGTACACCCCACCCAACTGCGGATACTCGTTCGCCAACGTGTTGAAGCAATGCGGACACGTCGCCACGATCTTCCGCGACCCCGACCCCGACCCCGACCCCGACCCCGATCCCACCGAAGCCGACCCCGACACGGCCCCCGCCCCGGCCCCCGCACCGGACCCGGCCCCGGACCCGGCCCCGTCCCCGGTTCCGGCGTCGTCCTCCCGGCCGAACGCCTCATTCAGCGCGGCGACGTTCTCCGCGCCCAACTGCTGGAAGAGGAACTCGTTACCCAGCCGACGGGCCGAGTCACCCGTGCAGTTCTCCTGCCCACCCATCACCGCGAACGACACCCCCGCGATGTGCAGCAACTCCGCGAACGCCTTCGTCGTCCTCTTCGCCCGATCCTCCAACGCCCCCGCACACCCCACCCAGTACAGGTACTCGACCCCCACCAGGTCCGCCACGTCCTCACCCACCACCGGAACCTCGAAGTCGACCTCCTTCAACCACGCCAACCGCTGCTTCCTCGGCAACCCCCACGGATTGCCCTTCTTCTCCAGGTTCCTCAACATCGTGCCGGCCTCCGACGGGAACGCCGACTCGATCATCACCTGATACCGCCGCATGTCCACGATGTGGTCCACATGCTCGATATCCACCGGACACTGCTCCACACACGCCCCGCACGTCGTGCACGACCACAACACGTCCGGATCGACCACACCTCCCTCCGCCGCCGTCCCCACCAACGGACGCTCCGCCTCCGCCAACGCCGCCACCGGCACCCCGGCCAACCGCCCCGCCTCACCCAGCTCCCGACCCTCCCCGTCCAGACCACCACCCGCCAGCAGATACGGCGCCTTCGCATGCGCGTGCTCACGCAACGACATGATCAACAACTTCGGCGACAACGGCTTCCCCGTGTTCCACGCCGGACACTGCGACTGACACCGCCCACACTCCGTACACGTGGAGAAGTCCAACAACCCCTTCCACGAGAACTGCTCCACCCGCGCCACCCCGAAGACGTCGTCCTCACCCGGATCCTCGAAGTCGATCGCCACACCCCCCGACACCATCGGCCGCAGACCACCCAACGCCACCCCACCCGACGCCTCACGCTTGAACCAGATGTTGAAGAACGCCAGGAAACGGTGCCACGCCACACCCATGTCGGTCTTCAACGATACCGTGATCATCCAGATGAACGACGTCGCGATCTTCACACCCGCGAACAGGAAAACCAGATTGTCCAACGTCGGGGTGTGCAACTTCTCGAACCACACCACCATCGGATAAGAAACAAAATATGCGGCCTCGTAGTGGCCCACATGCCCCAAAGCCCCCTCCAGAGCGTGCAGCACCACAATGCACACACACACGATGAGGACCACAGCCTCCACGAAATACGCGTCCCCCACCCGTGAGCCCGCGAACCGCGACTTACGTCCGGCGCCCGACGGCCGATTCACCTGACGGATCACGATCAACAGCACGATCCCCACACCGGTCATCGTGCCAAGGAACTCGACAAACACGTTGTACGGCACGAACCCACCGACAACCGGCAGGACCCAATCCGGAACGAACAACTGCCCCGTCGCGTTCACCAACGTCACCAACAGCGCATAAAATCCCACCGCCACGAACCAGTGCGCCACCCCCACCGCACCCCAGCGGTTCATCCGGGTATGGCCCAAGAACTCCCGCACCAGCGTCACGCTGCGCCGATAGGGATCACCCGTCCGGGCGCCCACCGGAACCCGCTGACCAAGTCGCACAAAACGGAATATCCGAAAAATAGCCCGGAAGAACAGCCCAAACCCCACCGCGATCAAACCCAACGACACAACAACAGCCACGGCCTGCATGAACCCGACCTCCCACCCGATATCGCTACCAAACAGTAACTTAATCATCCCTCACACTCACCCGCCACACCACCCCCGTTTCCACCCCGCCGACCCACGTACCCGGCTCCCTTCCGAAACCGCGACCCGCACCACCACCGAGCCGACCTGGCCCCGGCCACCCCGCGACACAACCACGACCGTCCCCACCACCACGGCGTCCACCAACGCGAGGACGCTCACAGCAGCTGTGCGGCGCGCGCCCCGGTCGCCGTGCCGCCCAGGGCCGACGCGCAGGCCGCGCCGCGCCGCCCGGCCGACCGTGCGCCCCGCCCGACGTGCACCGCGACGGGCGCCGACCGCCGCACGCCGGACCACCACGTCCAGGCGCGCCCGACGGGCACCCGCCACGACCCCCCTCAGCCACCCTGCCAGCAGTCGCTCCGCCCACGACGGCCACCCGCACCGGACAGGTCGGCCCGACGGCCGCCCCGCCCGGGCCCGTAGGCCTCCGCTCCCCCGGGAAGCCCGGCCGTTCAGCCGCCGTCGTCGGCCGGCCACCGCCGGGCCGGGCCGGCACCGCGTCAGACACCACCCCCGTCGCCACGCCCCACCGGTGGACCCAGGCCCGACCCCGCGGACACCTCCCGCATCCCCAACGGCGCCTCCGGCTCGGCCGTGAGGATCGACTGCTGCAACCGACGCAACCGCGCAGACGGCTCCAACCCGAGATCACGCACCAACGTCCCCCGCAGCCGCTGGTACACATCGAGAGCCTCACCCCGGCGGCCCGAACGATGCAGCGCCACCATGAACTGGGCATGCAAACTCTCGTGGGTGCGATAACGCCGCGTTAACACCGTCAACTCAGCCAGCAACTCCCGATGCCGGCCCAGCCGCAGATCCGCCTCAATCCGCTGGTCCAAAGCGCACAGCCAACTCTCCTCCAGCCGTCGCGCCTCCCCCTCCAACTGGTTCCCCAAACGGACCCCCACAAAAGCCGAACCACTCCACAACGCAAGCGTCTGGCGCAACAACCGCGAAGCCCCCCGAAAATCCCCCGCATCAATCGCCCGATAACCCATCCCCGCCAAACGCTCGAACTCCCGCACATCGCTCCTACCACCACCAGAAACCAGCATGTACCCACCAGGCACCGTAACAAGGACATTCTTCGCAGCCCGCCGCAACCCCGCCCCCGACCCGCCCCCGACCTCCCCCAACGCCCCCGCAATCAACCCTCGCAGCTGCACCACATACGTCTGCAACGTCGTCCGCGCGCTCCGCGGCGGGCAACCGCCCCACAACTCCTCGACCAAAGAGGACACCAACACGACCCGATCGGCACGCAACGCCAACAACGCGAGCACCTGCCTGGGCTTCGGCGCCGACGGAGCAACAGACCTCCCATTCACCCGGACATCCAACACACCCAATACATCGATATCCACGCTGTTTCCCCCTAAGTCACCGCACCCAAATCAGACACCCCATGAGTACAAAACAACCCCGAAACTTTGTCAACACCAAACAACGCCCGACCCGACCCGCGCCCACAACTGCACTGCAAACACCCGCGCACGCCCCCTGAGCAGCAAACACCAACCCACCACACCCCCCAAACCGCAACCCGGTCGGGCGACCGACCCGACCCATCACGGCAAAAATCTGTGCCAACAAACCGCTGAGTGCCCCACCGGACCGCCGGCCGGAACAGAAACGGCACGTCTTCAGCCTTCTTCGCGCGTTTTCGCAGGTGGGCGCTGGACCGTGAGTTTCTCCCGGCCTTCCCAGGCCCTCCGAGCAGGGAAGAACGCGCAGACAATACCGACTGGCTGGTCTTGATTGACCCGGCGATCGTGTGCTCCCACCGGCACACCGCCGCCGGGGGAAGAGCTGGTCCACCGGAACCACGCGATGAGCACGCCTCTCGTCGCACCCGGGCACCGAGCGGACGAGCCGCTCCGGTCACGGCGGTCGGTGCCCGGACGGCGTCCCGACGACCCGGGGTACCGGGGCGCTCCGCGATCCGCACCGCGCGTCCCCCGGCCGGCCCGCCGAGCGAACCGGCGCACGGACGCGCGGCGTCGACGGTCGCCGCGCCGGGGAGGCGTCCGGTCCGCCGGGGCGGCGCGCGCCTGCGCGGCGGAGAGGGCCGAAGGACGCGACGACGGACCCGCCGACGCGTCAGGTCACCGACCGCCGTCCGGTACGGGTTCGGTTCCCCGCCTGCCGTCCGGACCTGACGTCGCGGGGGATCCGCCGCCCGGCCCGGCCGATCGGGTGAGTCGGGGCCCGCCCGGGCTGAGCCGCAGCGGCGGTCGTCACGGGGCGGTCGATGATCTGGAGGGTCGGCGCGTCGAGGTGCCGACGAACGGAGGCATTTCGATGGACGTCCTGCTGATCGTCAGCGCCTTCAACAGCCTGAGCCAGCGCGTCTTCGCCGAACTGGCCGACCGCGGCCACACGGTACGGGTCGAGGTGGCTTCGGCCGGCTGTCCCCTGGAAGCGACCGTGGCCCGGCACGATCCGGACCTGGTCATCGCACCGATGCTCACGAGCGCGATCCCCCGGGGGTGTGGACCGCCTACACCTGCCTGGTCGTGCACCCCGGGCCGGTGGGGGACCGCGGCCCCTCCTCCCTGGACTGGGCGATCCACGAGGGCGCGCGGCGGTGGGGCGTGACCGTCCTTCAGGCGGTCGAGGAGATGGACGCCGGCGACGTCTGGGCCACCGCCGACTGCCCGTTGCCGCCCGCCGGCAAGAGCGACCTGTACCGCAACGAGGTGTCCGATGCGGCCACCGAGGCCGTTCTCCTGGCGGTGGACCGCTTCGCTTCCGGCACCTACGCGCCGCGACCCCAGGACGCACCACGCACCGGTGACGGGGCACCGGACCGGCCGGCCGGCGGCCGCCGGACCGCTGCCGGCGCGGGCGCCGCCGCCGGGGTCCGACCGTACCTGCGGCAGGCGGTACGCCGTATCGACTGGCGGCGCGACCCGACCGGAACCGTGCTGCGGAAACTGCGGTCGGCCGACTCCCGCCCGGGTGTCCTCGACGACCTGCTGGACGCGGAGTGGTTCCTGCACGGCGGCCACCCCGAGGACACCCTGCGCGGCCGGCCCGGCGAACTCATCGCCACCCGTGCCGGGGCCGTCTGCCGGGCCACGGTGGACGGCGCGGTGTGGATCCCCGAACTGCGGGCCCGGCGGCGGCCGGGCGGCCCCGCACCGATCAAGCTCCCGGCGGACCTGGCGCTCGGCGACCTGCTGTCCGGACTGCCCGAGACGCCGGCCCCGCTGGAACTCCCCGACCGCCGGCGGACCTGGACGGACATCCGCTACCGCGAGGAGGGCGCGGTGGGCTTCCTCTCCTTCTCGTTTCCCGGCGGCGCGATGAGCACCCGACAGTGCCGGCGCCTCACGGCGGCGTACCGCGAAGCCTGCACCCGGCCGACCACCGTCCTGGTCCTCGGCGCCGGACGCGACTTCTTCTCCAACGGCATCCACCTGAACGTGATCGAGGCGGCCGACGACCCGGCGGAGGAGTCCTGGCAGAACATCAACGCCATGGACGACCTGGTGGAAGCCGTCCTGACGACCACCGACCGGCTGACGGTCGCGGCGCTCGGCGGCAACGCCGCCGCGGGTGGCGCCATGCTGGCCCTCGCGGCCGACGAGGTCTGGTGCCGGGCGGGAGCGGTGCTGAACCCGCACTACCGGCTCATGGGCCTGCACGGCTCGGAATACTGGACCTACACCCTCCCGGCGAAGGTGGGAGGGCCCCGGGCGGCGCAGCTCACCGGAGAGGCGCGACCGGTCACCGCGACCCGTTCCCACGCCATCGGGCTCGTCGACCGGCTCGTTCACAGCCCTGCGGGGCTTTTCGCCACGACCACCGCGCGGCTGGCACGGCACCTCGCCTCGACGCCGGGAATCCAACGGCGCGTCACCGGGAAGAAGACGGGCAGGGACCGCGACGAAGCCGTCAAGCCACTCGACGCGTACCGCCAGGAGGAACTCAGCCGCATGCACGACACGTTCTTCGATCCTGCCGCCCATTACCACGCGCTGCGGCACGCCTTCGTCCACAAGAAGCCCGCCCCGCCGGCAGCGGGCATGCCGGTGTGAGCGGAGCCGGCCGACGGATGAGCGGAGCCGGCCGCCGGCCGACGTGCTCTTCCCGGGCCTCGGCTGCCCGGCGCCGACCCGGGTCCCGGCTGGCGACCGGATCAGCGGGGCGGCAGGAGGGCGGCCAGTTCCCGGGCGGCGTCCTGGAGCGCGGGCACGAACCGGCGCAGGCCCTCGATGGTCATCCGGTACCCGGGCGCCGCCGCGGACAGTGCCGCGACCGCGACGCCGTCCACCCCGATCACCGGCACCCCCACGGCTCGGATGCCGAGTTCGTGCTCCTCGTCGGAGAGGGCGTACCCGCGTCGGCGCACCCGGGCGATCTCCTCGGCGAACGCGGTGCGTGAGGTGATGGTGTTCGGGGTGAGGCCCGGCAGGTCCAGGTCGGCCACCAGCCGCCCGCTGCCCTCGGCCGACTGGAACGCCACGAGGCACTTGCCCATGGCGGTGCAGTGCAGCGGGCCGCGGTTGCCCGGTTCGCCCTTGATCTGGACCTGTTGGGAGCCCTCGACGCAGTGCACGTAGAGCTGTTCGCGCCCGTCCAGCACGGACATCAGGGTCGGTTCACGCGTCTCGACGGTGACGCGCTGCATGACCGGCAGCGCGACGCCGGCGAAGCCCCTGCCGTGCGAGACCCGCTGTCCCAGCTCGAACAGCCGCAGTCCGAGACCGTAGCGCCTGCTGTCGCCGTCGCTGGTGGCGAAGCCCTCGCGCTGCAGGGACTTGAGCAGCCGGTGGGTGGTGCTGACCGGGTAGCCGGCGGCCTGCGCGAGGTGCGAGAGCCCTACCCCGTGCGGGTGTTCGGAGAGCAGGCAGAGCAGGCGGAGTGCCTTGCCCACCATGTCCGATCCGGGGTTGCCCGCCGGCGTCGCCGGAGCCTGTTTCGATGCCATACGGACTCCTTCCCCTGTGCTCCCCGCCTCCACCGCGTGCCGGGCGACGCGGCGGCGGCGTGGCCGCGTCACGGACCGCGACGCCCCGACCACGCGGCGAAGGACCTTGCCGCGACGTCTTGACGCAGGTCGGTCGGGCGCACGACACTCGCCACACCCGACACCTTATCGTGGAATCACGTTCCACAATATGGAAAGAGCAGCGGCCTAAGGATTCCCACTCGTGAGGACGGATCGATGACCGGGCCCGACCCAGGCACAGCAGCCACCCAGGAGACCGTCCCCGCGGACCGAACCGCTCCGCCGGAGCCGGGGCGACAGCGCTGGGCCCGCCTGCTGCCCATCGCGTTCGTCACTTACAGCCTCGCCTACCTCGACCGGTCGAACTTCTCGATCGCGGTGGCCGGCGGCATGAAGTCCGACCTCGCCCTGAGTAGCGGCCTCGCGTCGCTGGTCGGAGCCTCGTTCTTCCTCGGCTACTTCCTGTTCCAGATACCGGGCGCCCTCTACGCGGAGCGGCGCAGCGTGAACACGCTGATCTTCTGGAGCCTGATCGCCTGGGGTGTGCTCGCCTCGGTGCAGGCCAGCGTCACCTCCGCGGTCGCGCTGATCGCGATCCGCTTCCTGCTCGGCGTGGTCGAGGGCGCCATCCTCCCCGCCATGGTGATCCTGCTCAGCCGCTGGTTCACCAAGGCCGAACGGGGTCGGGCCAACAGCGTGCTGATCCTCGGCAACCCGGTCACCGTCCTCTGGCTCACCGCGGTGTCCGGCTACCTGGTCGACCTGACCTCCTGGCGCGGCATGTTCCTCATCGAGGGCCTGCCCGCCATCGCCTGGGCCTTCTACTTCCGGGCGAAGGTGGCGGACAACCCGGAGCGGTCCAGTTGGTTGCTCCCGGCGGAGAAGCGGGCGGTGCTGGAGGCGCTGGAGACCGAGCAGCGGCACATCGCCCCGGTGAACGGCTACCGCGAGGCGTTCCGCTCCCGGAACGTGGCGCTGCTGTGCGCCCAGTACCTGCTGTGGAGCCTGGGCGTGTACGGGTTCGTCTTCTGGCTGCCGTCGATCGTCAAGGCCGGGTCCGGCGCGGGGATCGGCAAGACCGGCCTGATCTCCGCGGCCCCCTATGCTGTCGCCGTCGTCCTGATGGTCGTCAACTCCCGCGCCTCCGACCGCGCCGAGCGTCGCAAGGCGTTCGTCTGGCCCTGGCTGGCCTTGGGCGCGGCGGCGTTCTACGGCTCCTACCTGTTGGGACCGTCGCGCTTCTGGCTCTCCTTCGTGCTGCTGGTCGTCGCCGGCGGCGCGATGTACGCGCCCTACGGACCGTACTTCGCCTTCATCTCGGAGTTGCTGCCGCGCCAGGTCGCCGGTCCGTCCGTGGCGCTCATCAACTCCTTCGGCGCGCTCGGCGGATTCCTGGGCAGCTACCTGGTCGGCTGGATCGACGGGGCGACCGGTACCAAGGGAGCCGCGTTCCTCGTACTGACCTTCGCGCTGCTCCTGTCCGCGCTGACCACGCTGCTCGTCCGGCCCGCCCGCACCGCGCCGATCCCCGCGCCGACCGGGTCGTGACCCACGCGGACGCGCGGCGGGAGACCCCGACGCGACGACCGCGGAGCGCCGACCGGGCGCGTCACCCGGGGCCCCGCCCGCCGGCGCGCCGGCCCGGTCCTCACCGCCCGACCGCCGGCTCCCCTCCCCCGAAGGACGATCCCCGATGACCGACGCGCACCCCCACCTCGACGTCGTCACCTTCGGCGAGGTGATGGCCATGTTCGTCGCGGAGGAGCCCGGCCGGCTGGAGTCCGTGGACCGCTACCGCCGCGCGTTGGCCGGCGCCGAGGCCAACGTCGCCGTCGCCCTCGCCCGGCTGGGCCACCGGGTCGGCTGGCTGGGCCGGGTCGGCGACGACCCGTTCGGGCGGTACGCGCTCTCCCGGCTGGCCGCGCACGACGTCGACGTCAGCGCCGTGTCCGTCGACCCGCGAGCCCCCACCGGGTTCCAGCTCAAGGGCATGGCCGACGCGCACGGCGAACCGCGCGTGGTGTACTTCCGCCGCGGTTCGGCGGGCAGCCTCCTGCACCCGACCCCCGTGACCGACGCCCGCCTGGCGTCCGCCCGGCACCTGCACGTGACCGGCATCCCGCCGGCTCTGTCCGCCGGGGCCCGCTCCTTCGCCGACGGCGCGGTCGAGGCTGCCCGGGCCGCCGGTTCGACCGTCTCCTTCGATCCCAACCTCCGCCCGGCGCTGTGGCCCGACGGCGCGGAGATGGTCCGGGTGGTGAACGACCTGGCGTCGCGGGCCGACTGGGTGCTGCCGGGCCTCGCGGAGGGCGGGGTGCTCACCGGACGCGACTCCGCCCGCGGGATCGCCGACTTCTACCTCGAGCGCGGCGTCTCGCTGGTCGCCGTCAAGCTCGGCGCCGACGGCGCGGCGCTGTTCACCGCGGACGAGGAGTGGCGGGTGCCGGCCTTCGAGGTCGCCGTGGTCGACACCGTCGGGGCGGGCGACGGATTCGCCGCCGGACTCATCAGCGGCGCCCTCGACGGCCTCGCGCCGCCCGCCCGCCTGGACCGCGCCGCCGCGATGGGCGCGCTCGCCACGACGAGCCGGGGCGACATGGACGGGCTGCCGGACCGGCCGGCCCTCGACGCGTTCCTGGCCCGGCGGCTGTCCGCCGGCCGTCGCGGCGCGGAGCGGATCGGGCAGAGCGGCCACGCCACCGCTCGGCGGCGGGCCGAGCCCGCTGCGGCGCGGACGACCGGCCGGCCCCGCCCGGTGCCCCGGCCGCGCCCCACGGCGGGCGCCGGCCCGGCGCGGGTCCTGGTGCCCTGGCCGCGCCCGGGCGGGCCCTCGGACGACTGGCCCGCCGGTGTGGCGGTGGAGGTATACGACGGCGAGCAGCCCCCGCCCGACGACGTGTCCGACGTGGCGTTGTACGTCATGCCCTACGCGAAGGGCGATCCGCCGCGGGATCTGATACGACGTATGACCGGACTGCGTGCCGTGCAGAGCCTCAGCGCGGGCGTGGAGAAGCTGCTGCCGCTCATCGGGCCGGACGTCACCTTGTGCAACGGCCGCGGCCTGCACGACGCGAGCGCCGCCGAACACGCGCTCGCCCTCGTCCTCGCCGCCCAGCGGGAGATCCCGCTGAGGACCCGCGATCAGGACGCGCACCGCTGGGCGCCGCACTTCACCCGGTCGCTGGCGGACGCGCGCGTCGTCATCGTCGGCTACGGATCGATCGGCGCCGCGATCGAACGGCGCCTCCTGGCCTGCGAGGCCGAGGTCGTCCGGGTGGCGAGCCGCCCCCGACCGGCCGAGGGGGTCCACGGCGTCGCCGAACTCCACGCGTTGCTGCCGCACGCCGGCATCGTCGTCCTCGCCCTCCCGCAGTCCCCGGCCACCGTGGGACTGTTCGGCGCCGAGCAACTGGCCCTGCTCCCCGACGACGCGCTCGTGGTCAACGTCGGACGCGGCCGCACGCTCGACACCACGGCGCTGCTCGCGGAGGCGGCGACGGGGAGGCTGCGGGCGGCGCTCGACGTCACCGATCCGGAACCCCTCCCGGCCGGCCACCCGTTGTGGGACTGCGAGAACGTCCTGGTCACGCCGCACGTGGGAGGCGGCTCGGCCACCTTCTACCCGCGCGCCCGGCGTTTCGTCGCCGAGCAGGTGCGCCGGTTCGCCGACGGCCGCCCGCTCCTCAACGCGGTCCGCACCGCGCCCACGCCGGCCTGCGCTCCGTCCGGCCGCTGAGGCGGCGGGCAGCGAACCGGAGCCGGTGCGGGGCGGTGCGCGGGCACCGCCCCGCACCGGGCGGGATGCGTCAGACGCCTAGACGACGAGCGAGACCAGGAGGATGAAGACCAGCGCGGAGACCGACAGCACCGTCTCCATGAGCGACCAGGTCTTGAAGGTCTGCGGGACGTCCATCCCGAAGTACTCCTTGACCAGCCAGAAACCGGCGTCGTTCACGTGCGAGAGGAAGACCGAGCCCGCTCCCACGGCCAGCACCATCAACGCGATGTGCGACGTGCTCAGCCCGGAGGCGAGCGGCGCGACGAGGCCCGCCGTGGTGATCGTCGCCACCGTGGCCGAGCCGGTGGCGACCCGCAGGAGGACCGCGATCAACCAGGCGAGCAGCAGCGGCGAGACGTTCCAACCGTGCGTCAGGTGGACGATGACGTTGCCGATGCCGGAGTCGACGAGGACCTGCTTGAAGCCGCCGCCCGCGCCCACGATGAACACGATCCCGGCGATCGGGCCGAGGGACTTCCCCACCGTCGAGGAGATCTGCTCCTTGGTGAAGCCCGCCGCGCCGCCGAAGGTGAACATCGCCACGACGACCGCCACCAGCATGGCGAACACCGGGTTCCCCACCACGTTGAAGATCCGGTACACCAGGGCGTGCTGGTCGTGGACGGTGATCTGCACCAGGGCGTTGGCGAGCATCATGACCACCGGCAGCAGCACGGTGCACAAGGTGGCCGCGAAGCCGGGACGCCGCTCCAGGTCGTCGGAGGCCCGCTTGGGCGTGAGGTGCTCCGGCGGGGTGACCTGGACCCAGCGGTCGGCGAGCCGGCCGAAGAGCGGTCCGGCGATGGCGACCGAGGGTATCGCCACGAGCACGCCCAGCGCCATGGTGATACCGAGGTTGGCGTGCAGCGCGTCGATCGCCGCCAGCGGTCCGGGGTGCGGGGGCACGAGCCCGTGGATGGCCGACAGGCCGGCGAGCGCGGGCAGCCCGATCCGCATCAGCGAGTAGTTGCCGCGGCGGGCGACCAGGAGGATCACCGGGATCAGCAGCACGACCCCGACCTCGAAGAACAGCGGGAGGCCGATGAGGACGGCGATGAGCGCCATCGCCCACGGGAGCCGTCGTGCGCTGGACTTCGCCAGGACGGTGTCGACGATCTGGTCGGCGCCTCCGGAGTCGGCGAGCAGCTTGCCGAACATCGAGCCGAGCGCGATCAGGACGCCGACGTAGTTGACGGTGTTTCCCAGGCCGGTGCTGTAACTGGTGATCACCTTGGCGAGCGGCGCTCCGGCGACCGCGCCCAGCAGCAGCGAGCCGATGGTGAGCGCCAGGAAGGCGTGCACCTTGAAGCGCATGATCAACAACACGATGACGGCGATGCCGACGAGGGCGGCGATCGCGAGTTGGGTGTTGCCCGCGCTGGTGATCGGGGGTGGTGCGGCGGCGGCCAGCAACTCGGGACTGAGTGCGGACACGATCATCCTCCGTGGAGACTGGGTGACAGGGGGCGGAACGTGGGCGGGTGGGAGGTTCAGCGGGGCACAGCGCCGCACACGCGCTCGGTGAGCCGCGTCTGCGGGCCGCCGGACGTCACATCGGCCGCCCGTCTCCCGTGGACCCCGCGGCGTGCGGGCCCGTGGAACCGCCGGCGCGGCGGGCCGGGCGGCATGAGGGGTTCCGCACCCGGAACCGGCCGGGAGCAGGTGGGTCGGCGCGGCGCGGCGCGGGGGGCGGGGAGCGGACGCTGGGCACCTTCCCGCGGCCGGTCGCCGCGACGGCGCTCGGCGGCCGAGCGGTTCGCGGCACCCCGGTGGGCCTCCCGCCCCCGGGTCCGTGCCGCGCCGCCCTCCGGCCGGGGCGCGCGGCCCGCGACGCCCGGCGTGCGGCCGGCCGGCGGTCCGGCGGCGTCCCTCGGCGGGCGCGCGCCCTGACCGCCGGTGCGGCCGGCACCGGGCCGCGGTGCCGACGGCTGTTCCCCGGTCGACTCGCCCGGTCCGGACCCGCCCATCACGACCGCCACGGGAAGCCGCGCACCTGCCGCGGTCATGCTCCTGGTACCTCCTCGTCCGAAGTGCGCCCCCAATAAACGGCATGGGTATGAGTTATTCAAGAGGCAGGGCCAAAAAGTCATATGAAAGCGATCCGGTAGCGCCGGGAGCCGCATAGGCTGTCGCCATGCCCAAGCAAGGCGAAACCGCCCGTACCGGAGCCCATCGCGCCGGGCTCCACGCTTCGGTGCTCAACGACCTCGGTCCGGCCATCACTTCAGGAGTCCATCCGCCCGGCACCGTGCTCCACATCGACGAGATGACGTGCTCCTACGGCGTCTCACGCACCGTCGTGCGGGAGGCGGTCCGGGTCCTGGAGGCGATGCACCTGGTCCAGTCGCGCCGCCGCGTGGGGGTCACCGTGCGCCGTGCCGAGGAGTGGAACGTCTTCGACCCCGCCGTCATCCGCTGGCGCCTGGCGAGCGCCGACCGGCCGCGTCAACTGCGCTCTCTCACCATGCTCCGCACCGCCGTCGAACCCGTCGCCGCGGGCCTCGCCGCCGCGGCGGCCACACCCGCGCAGTGCCGCACGCTCACCGTGCTCGCGGCCGAGATGGCGGCCGCCGGGCGGGCCGCCGACCTCGACGAGTACCTGGTGCACGACGTCGCGTTCCACCGGACGATGCTGGAGGCGTCGGGGAACGAGATGTTCGCGCGGCTCGGCGACGTCGTCGCGGAGGTGCTGGCCGGGCGCACCGAGCACCACGTGATGTTCAGCGCCCCCGACCCGGAGGCGGTCACCCTCCACGTGCGCGTCGCCGAGGCGATACGGGCCGGTGACACGGAGGGCGCGGAGCACCTCATGCGGGAGATCTGCGTCGGCGCGCTGCGCGAGTTGGCCATCCTCGCACCGTGAGCCGGGTGACACGGCGTCACCCGCGCATGATCGTCAGGCGCCGCGGGTCGTAGCCGTCCGGCAGCGGCCGGAGCGCGCCGGGTGTCTCGGGCCGCGCGTGCGCGACAGCGGGGAACAGCTCGACGACGGCCACTGGCATGGTGCCTCCTGCCGGGCGAACGGGGGGACGCGGCCGGCCCGGCCGGCGTCAGGTGCCGGTCGTCGTACCGCCCCACTCCTCGGGTGCCACGTCGCGCACGGTCTGGGTGAACTGCCAGCGGTGCCCTGCCGGGTCCTCCACGGTGCACTCCCGTTCGCCGTAGGGCTGTTCGGCCGGCTCGTGGACCACCCGGGCACCGTGCGCGCGGGCCTGCCGGAACCGGGCGTCGACATCCGCGACGCGCACCTTGACCAGGTGGGTCGTCGCGCTCTCCTGAGGCGCCCGCCGGTCCGCCGAGACGTCGGCGACGATCACCGCGCCGTCCTCGCCCACGCGCATCTGGGACCGGTGGTCCTCGCCGATCCGCAGCCGTTCGGTGAAGCCGAAGGCCGCGCTGAGCCAGGCCACCGCGGCGCGCACGTCCGGATAGACCAGGACGGGGATGACGGTGCAGGAGGGGATCGACCGGTTGTCCATCATCGGCACACGATACGCCGGCCGGACCCTGCGCCACCCCCGCCGGCGCACGGGATCGGTCGGACGGGGTCGGGCCGGCCGGCCTCACCCGCCGTGCCGCCTCCCGCGCCCGGCGGCGGCGCGCGCCGGGTCGCCCGCACCGCCGGGGCGGTGCGGGCGACCGGGACCTGGCGCGGCACCGGCGCGGTACGGCGCTCGTGGTGCGCGGCGGTACCCAGCAGGCCGAGCAGCAGCGCACACACCGCGGCCAGCCCGCCGCAGATGATCCCGGTGGCCGCCGGTGCCCGGCCGCGGACCGGGCCGCCGAGCGCCCGGGCACGGACGGCCCGGGTGTGCGAGCGGACGCCGAGCACGACGGCGGCGGAGCCGAGGAGGACGGTGATCCCGAGCGGCGCCGAGAAGAACGCCGCGACCGACAGCACGCCGCACACCGCTGCGGCCCGGCCGGCTCGGCGGGCGCTGCGCAGCGGCCTGTCCGGTCCGGTCTCCGGACGGTCCGGAGCGCGCCCGCGGCGGGCCGAGGGTACGGCCGCCGCGACGAGCAGGGTGAGCGTGCCGCTCAGCCCGACCAGCAGTTCCGCGCCGGCGGCCGGTCCGGCCGCACAGCGGCCGGCGGAACAGGTCAGCAGGGCGGTGACCGCCCAGCGGCCGCCGAAGGCCAGTGCGGCGGCGAGGACGGAGGCGACCCCGGCGTGCGCGTAGCAGCGCCCGGCCGGACGGGGCCGGCCGCCGGTCCGCACCGCCAGGACGACCAGCGCGGCGGTAGCGGCCGACTGCCCCATGACGTACCAGCCGTGGGAGCCGGACAGGCCGAGCCCGACCAGGACCGCCATGAGCCACAGGCCCCAGCGCACTCCGCCTCGCACCGTGCGCCGCAGCTCCCGGCCGGCGCCGGGGTGGGCCCCGGGGAGCGCCGCCTGGCCCAGCAGCGGCAGCAGCAGGGCGATCAGCGCGGCGCCCACCAGGCAGGGCGACCGCACCACGAGGTCGATTCCGGCCCCCAGCACGAAGTCCAGCACGTCCGGCAGCCGCTTCCCGACGCCGGTCATGGCCGTCAGCGTGCCGGCCATCACCAGCTCCATCAGCCAGGCCAGCACGAGCGCGAACAGCGCCCCCACCGCGGCCGTCAGCGCGCACAGCGTGCGGACCGGTCTGCGCAGCAGGGCGAAGGCCGGCCGCCACAGCGTCACCATGTCGGACATCCAGCGGGTGGCGAGGTACCCGGCCGTGGCGAGGAGGGCCGTCCACGGCAGGAATCCGTCGGCGGACCCTCCGCCGGTGGCCAGTGCGAAGGCCACCCCCGCGTTGCCCGGCCCACCGGTCAGCGCCAGCCCGCAGGCCAGTCCCCAGGCCGGCGCCCGCAGCACCCGGGCCCTGGCCCCGGCCGGGAACCCCTCGTCGGCGCGGAGCGCGAGGAAGGCCAGCACCGCCCCGGCGAGCGTCCCGGTCACGGCGTCGGCCAGCCACTGCGAGACGGTGTCGGCGGCGGTGCCCAGCGCCGAGTTGAGCAGGTAGGTTCCGGAGATCTCGGAGTACAGCGCGCCCAGGACGCTGCCCACGGCGAACAGTTCCCAAAAGCCGCTCCGGAACAGCGGTGCCGTGTCGTCCAGCATGGCGCTGCGACGCTCGGCGTCCGGGTGCACCCGCAGCAGGCCGCCGGTCAGGCGACGACGTCTCCGGCCGTGTGCGAAGAGCGAGCGCAGCGCGGAGCGGGACGCGTGCCACTGCCGGGCGCGGGCGTCGGCGTAGAACTCACGGCTGCGCAGGACCCAGCGGCGGGAGAGCGGCAGGACCAGGACGAGGAGGAGCGTGCCGAGCGAGTCGGCGGCCCCCTCCGCCATCGCGCCGCCGCCGTGCCCCCACCGCAGCTCCCAGCCGATGGCGTCCGGGGTGAGCAGCAGCAGGAGCGGCAGGCCGATCCGGGTGGCCGCGATGGTGAGGAAGCTGATGTCGATGTCGCGGTTGCGCACGTGCGCCAGTTCGTGCAGGACCACTGCCTCGAAGGTCTCGGGCCGCCTGGTGCGCAGCGAGAGCAGTCCGCCGCTGAGCACGATGTGCCTGCGCCTCCGGCGGCCGAACGCGAGGGCGGAGACGCGGGGGTTGAGCGGTTCGAGGTACCAGGAGACCGGCCCGGTGCCGGTCCTGCGGCGGATCGCCTCCACCGTGCGCGTCACGTCGGGCAGCCGCGCGCCGGCCAGGTCCCGGTAGCGGCGGCGACGTATCCGCCAGGCCGGCAGGAACCAGTAGACCGCCAGCACGAGCAGCCAGAAGACGAACACCGTGGTGAGCGGCACCCAGGTCTGGACCACGCGCGGATCGGGGCCGCACCCGGCGCCGGGACGGCCGGAGAAGAGGCTCATCCGCGCGTTCCGCCGCTCCGAGCACAGTTGGTACGCGGCGAAGCGGCGGGCGCGGGCCGCGTCGGGCCTGCCCTGCCAGCCGTCGAACGACGCCACCACCACGGTGGTGGCCAGCACCAGCAGGCCGAAGCGCAGCGTGGTGCCGGACGGGACCGCGAAGGGGTTCCGTCGCCGGTCCGGGGCGACGGCGGAACCGCTCACCGAGCCGTTCGGCGGCCCGGGTGGCCACCGGGCGCCGGGCCGTCGTCCAGGGCGAGTTCCGCGACGATCGCGTCGGCGACGGCGTCCGCGACCGGGGCGGCGACCCGCAGTCGCCGGGCGCTGAACCGGGCGGCGCGGCGGACGCGCCGCAGCTGTTCCGGGGTCAACGCGACGTGTCCGGCGCGCTGTCCGGCCGCCGCGCCGACGCCGTCGGTCCCGCCGCGCCGTCTACGGCGGAGCCGGGCGGCGAGGCGCTGGAGCAGACTCCTGGCACGGTCCCGCGCGATCTCCTTCACCGTGTCGGCGGCCACGGTCAGCACCAGCGTCGTGACGGCGGTGACGATCCCCTCGACGCCGAAGCCGAGCGGTTCGCTGCGGCGCACCCCGCGGGTCAGCCGGCGGCGCGGCGTGCTGTGGAACGCGGCCGCGACGACATCGAACTCCGCCAGTTCGGCCCGCGTGTCGTGCCCGGCCGCCCCGTTCAGAGCCCCGCCGGCCAGCACCGCACGGGCCAGTCGGTCCACCTCGTGCCGATCCTCGCGCTCACGCACCGGTCCACCCCCGTAGACGACCTCGGCGACGGCGCGGGGGGCCGGATGCCGGCCCGGCGCGCCGGAGTGCCGCTCACCTCATTCCACGGCCTGCCGGCCGAGGGAGGCACCGTCGATGATACGGCAGCTGACGCGCGGTCACATTGCCCGCCGGGCAAGGCCGTCATCCGGCCGCTCCGGTCCGGTCGGTGGCTGCCGTACCTGCCTCTCACCACCTTCCAACGGCAGGCCGGTATCGCCCGGGCCGTGCGCGAGGAGTGCCCGCCGCCGGGGCCTGCTGCGCGACGCGGTCGGGCGCCCGCCGGCCGCCGCACCGCCGGAGGTGCTGACCGCCCAGCTGGCCCGCCACCTCGACGCCGGGCCGGACGCGGTGGTGGCGCGCTGACGCCGGGACCACTCCGCGGCGCTCACCTCACCAGCGGTACCAGCGTCCGCGGCGCCCTCCGGTGCCGGAGCCGGAGCGGAAGAGGAACCCGAGCAGCCAGACCACCAGCACGACCACCGCGACCCACCACAGCACGTGCACCACGAACCCGATCCCGCCGAGGATCAGGAAGAGCAGCAGAACCAAGAGCAGAGCACCCATCGCCATCAGCCTCCTGGCCGGTCATATGCCCGCAAAAGCTCCTGAGCATGCCGGAAACGGACCTCCGATCCGGCGCGCCCGAACCGGCCGGGGCCGCGCCCGCGCCGGGCCGGGTCACACCGCCCGCCGCCGGGACCGCGGCGGTACCGCCCGGCGAGCAGGGGGACCGGCAGGCGCCACACGTGCTGGTCGCAGCCGAAGCCGGGGGCCGGCATCACCACCGGGCCGTCCGCGCGTCCGGTGATCGTCACGTTGTTCCTGCTCAGCAGGTCCACGGTCGCACCTGCCGGGCGCGGTGTCCGCGTCACCGCGGTGCCGGCATCCGCCCGGCGTGCGGCCGGGCGGCCGGCGGACGGGCGGACCGGGCTCGCCGACCGGGCGGGGGAAGCCGGCGGACGGAGGCCGGGCGGGGGCGGCTCCGGCGGTCCGACCGGTCACGGCTTGCGGCCCACCCCGACGTAGTTGGAGACGACGGCGTCGGTGAGCCCGGGCAGCGGCTTCTCGTCGCCCAGTCGCCAGCGGTGCGGCAGCTCGACGCCGGGCTCCAGCAGCTCGAGGCCGTCGAAGAAGCGCTCCACCTCGGCGCGGGAGCGCATCTGGCACTTGATGCCGCCCTCGGCGTAGATCTCCACGATCTCCGCCCACATCCGCGGGTCGAAGTCGGCGGTCCCGTGCGAGAGCATCAGGTGGCTGCCCGAGGGCAGCGCGTCCATCAGGGCGCCGACGATCTCGTAGGGACGGTACTCGTCCGGCACGAAGTGCAGCAGCGCGTTGAGAGACAGCGCGACCGGCCGGCTCATGTCCAGCGTCTCGCGCAGTTCGGGTGAGTTGACGATGCTCTCCGGGTCCCGGACGTCGGCCTGGAGGTAGGCGGTGCGGCCTTCCGGGGTGCTGCGCAGCAGGGCCTGGGCGTGCACCATCACCAGCGGGTCGTTGTCGGTGTAGACGATCCGGCACTCCGGCGCGACCCGCTGGGCGACCTGGTGCAGGTTGGGCACGGTCGGGATGCCGGTGCCGATGTCAAGGAACTGGCGTATGCCCGAGGTGGCGAGCAGGCGGACCGCGCGGTGCATGAACGCACGGTTGGTCTGGGCGCATATCCGACCGCCGGGGAAGACCTCCAGTACGGCTGCGGCGGCGGCCCGGTCGACCTCGTAGTTGTCCTTGCCGCCGAGGTAGTAGTCGTACAGGCGGGCCGCGTGCGGCCTGCTCGTGTCGATCCGTACGCCGGTGTGGTCGGGGCGGGTCATGGGCTGGTGGCCTCCGGTCTGGCTGTCGGGGACGCCGGGGCGTCCGGCCTGGCCCCTGCGCGGGGCCTGCGGTGCGGAAGGTGGGCGCGGGGCGGTCAGGCGAAGAGGAAGTCGGCCTTCCCGTCCTTGGCGCCCTGCACGAACGTTCTGAACTCGTCGGTGGTGTAGATCAGCGCGGGTCCGGCCGGGTCCGTCGACTGGCGCATGGCGATGTGGTCGTCGTTGAGCCGCTTGGCCTCGACGCAACTGCCGCCGTTGGGGCCGCTCCACGGCTTGTGCCAGCCCTCGGTGCCGAGTTCGTTGGCGGGCATCCCGTTGAATATGGCTGTCATGGGGGGATCACAGCTCCTCGCGTAGTGCGGCCAGGATGTCCCGGGTACGGGCAACCGTCGCCGCTTGCGCGCACATCCGGTCCAGCGCTTCGAGATAGGCCACGACGTCGGCGCGTTCGTCCAGGTAGTTGGCGCCCGTGAGGCCCTCGGTGTAGACGACGTCCGGCAGTTCGGGCATCTCGAAGCGGAACAGGTGGAACGGGCCGAAGGCACCGACGTGCGGACCGGCGGAGAAGGGCATGACCTGCAAGGTGATGTTCTGGGCGTGGGACATCTCGAGGAGGCGGTCGATCTGGGCCCGCATCACGGCGGGGTCGTCCGCCACCGGTCTGCGGAAGACGGTCTCGTCCAGGACCGCCCAGATGGTGGGCGCGTCCGGTGTCGCCAGCAGTTCCTGCCGCTTGACGCGCAGCGCGACGCGGCGTTCGGTCTCCTCCTTCGTGCCGTTGGGGTCGCCCACCTCGAGGATGGCCCGTGCGTAGCCCTCCGTCTGCAACAGGCCTGGTACGTAGTGCGGTTCGTAACTGCGCATCAGGCTGGCCGCGCTCTCCAGGCTGACGTAGACGCTGAACCAGTCCGGCAGGGCGTCACGGTAACGGTGCCACCAGCCGGGTTCGTTGGCCTTGCGGGCCAGCGCGATGAAGTCGTCGGCCTCGGCGCGCGGCACCCCGTAACTGTGCAGGAGTCCTTCGAGGTAGGGGATCTTGAGACCGTGGTCGCCGTTCTCCATGCGACGGACGGTCAGTTCGCTGACGTCGAGGCGCCTGGCGGCTGCCCTGAAGGACATGCCGGCCGCCGACCGGAGTTCCTTCAACCGCTTGCCCAGGACGATGCGCAGGACCGTCGGTGCGCTCCCGGTCCTCGAGTCGCTCATCCATCACCTCGCCGAATGGCTGTCATATGACAAGAGTCTGCCATGCCGTTCGAACAGCAAAACCATCCGGTGAGACGACTTCTGAAATTATCAGAGCGACGGTTGCCATCTGATGGTGCGCAAGAGCATAGTGTTCGCGTGGCGTCTACCGGGGGCTGTTTACGCCCGTCAACTCGGCTGTGGCGGTGGGGAATCGATCGGCGCTGGGAACCTCCGCGCCGGGCCGGCCCGCACCTCGTCCCGGGTGAGCATCCTCCCCGTCTGACGAGAACCGCGCTACGGAGCAGGTCGGCCGGCCGGTCGACATTCACCCGCACGGATTGCTCCCGGCACGCGACCCCCCACCGACGGAAGGCGAACACCGTGCCCGCAGCCGGCAGCAGCGCTGCCCTCGCGTTCCACGCCGAACCCGTATGGCGCAGTGACCGGTTCCGCCTCGAACCGCGGCCGGAAGTCGTCTCCGGTGCCCGGCGGCGCGTCACCCGCCGCCTCGAACTGTGGGGCGTGCCGCAGGAGGTGCGCGACGCCGCGGTCCTGGTGGTGTCCGAGCTGGTGACCAACGCCGTGATCCACACCGGCAGCGGCGAGGTCGTCTGCGAGGTGTCGCTCGGCGCCGGGTCGCTCCGCGTCGAGGTCCTGGACGACGGCGGCGGGTGGCGCGGACCGCGCCGCCAGGACGCGGGCCCGCGGCGCGAGTGCGGGCGAGGACTCGCCCTCGTGGAGCAACTGGCCGACGCCTGGGGCGTGCTGCCCCGCGCCACCGGTGGGCGCGCCGTCTGGGCCGCGCTGCACGTGCCGCGCGACTGAGCCACCCGGCGGCCGGCGCGCGGTTCCCTCCACCGCCCGGCGGCCGCCGGGCACCCGGCCGGCGGCCCAGGCGCCTCCGCACGGCGGACGGGTCGGGCACCGGTACGCCTCGCGGGCGCGGTCCGCACCCGCGTCGGGGCGCGGACCGCGCCCGCGAGGGTGCGCCGCGGCGGCTGCGCCGCGCCGGGGTCAGCCCAGCGGGCCCTGGTGAACGGCCGTCAGCTGACCCTGGGAGAGCCGCGGCGAGGACGTGCAGAAGCTGACGAACCCGGTGTTCTGCACGTAGCGGGCGGCGACCCACGCCTCTTGGCCCTGGACCCGCTGGCGCAGCTGGTACCACAGGTTGTTGCCGTCGATGTTCTGCCCGCGCACCTTGCACCGCAGCCCGACCTGGGCACGGTAGGGCAGAGTGCCCAGCACGCGCGAGTTGGTGGTGGGAAGCGCGCGCTCGTTGATGCCGGTGGGGCTGACCACCGTGCCGTAGGGCCGGGCCGGGGCGGCCACGGCCGGGGCCGCCGCCAGCAGCGGCCCGGTCAGCGCCAGCGCTGCGGCGGCACCGGCGGCGGCGACGAAACTCCGGCTGGAAGTGAACATCATCGAATGACCCCTCGTCCTGTGCGGTACGGGATACGACGCCTTGCCCACCGGACGATACATCACTATTGAGACAAACAGGGACACTTCACCCGTTCGCCACACCGTTGCGGCCGGGGTGCGGGCCGGTACGCGGTTCCGGCGGCCGTCGGCGGGGCGGCCGCCACTCCCCCGGGCGGCCGCCACTCCCCCGGGCGGCCGCCGCCCCGCCGGGGCGCCCGCCCCCCCGGGGGACCGGCCACCCCGCGGTCCGCCGCCCCCCGGGGGCGGCTCACAGCCCGAACAGCCGTGCCGCGTTGTCGTGGCAGACCGCGCGCAGCCAGTCGGTGCCGAGCCCGGTGCGCTCCAGCGCTTCGAGGGCCTCGGCGTAGGGGTAGGGGATGTTGGGGAAGTCGGTGCCGAGCAGCACCCGGTCCCGCAGGTCGGCGAGCCGGGGCAGCTCCGCGCGTGGGAAGGGCGCCGCGGCCTCGGCGAAACCGGTGAACGCCATCGTGGTGTCCAGCAGCACCCCCTCGTACCGGACGGCCAGGTCGAGGAAGGCGGTGTACTCCGGCATGCCGAGGTGCGCGACGACGAGCCGCAGCCGGGGGTGCCGCTCCAGCAGCGCGGCCACCGGGCCGGGCCCGGTGTACCTGCCGGGCACCGGGCCCGAGCCGCAGTGCGTGACGACCGGGACGCCCTCGGCCTCCAGCAGGGACCACACGTCGCGCAGCAGCGGGTCGTTGGGATCGTAGCCGCCGACCTGGAGGTGGCACTTGAAGACCCGTGCGCCCTGCCGGAGCGCACGGCGCACGTCGGCGGGCGCGCTCGGCTCGGCGAAGAAGGTGGCGGTGTGCAGGCAACCGGGGGTACGGGCGGCGAAGCCGGCCGCCCAGTCGTTGAGGAAGCGCGCCATGCCGGGCTTGTGCGGGTAGAGCATCGCGGTGAAGGCGCGCACGCCGAAGCCGCGCAGCAGTTCCAGGCGGCGCCGCTCGTCGTGTCGGTAGGCGATCGGCCAGTGCCGCGCCACGAGCGGCCCCGCGTCGTCGAAGTACGCCCACACCTTCTCCAGCACCCGTTCGGGCATGAAGTGGGTGTGCACGTCGATCAGGGTGCCCCGTCCGAGACGGCGCCGGAACGCCGCCACCGCCTCCCGTTCGCCCTCGGCGCGGGCACCGTCCTCCCGGCGCGCCGTCATGCCCGCCCCGGCCGGCGCGGTGCCGGGGACCGTGCGGGGACCGCTCGCGGCGCGGCGTGCGGCGTCCTGCGGACCGCCAGCGCCTTCGACGGGGTGTCCCGCCGTGCGGGGTGCGTCATCGTCGTCACGGGCGTCGCGGGGTCGTCCCGCTGCCTCCCTGTCGGATCGTCGGGCGGATGTCCTCCTGCGCCGCCGTCCTGGCACCCGTGCCGGAGCGCCCGGCAGCGGGCGCGGCGTCGGCGGTGTCCTCCGGCACGCGCCCGGACGCCGTGGCGCCGGCCGAGCGGCCGTCTCCCACACCGGGGTCCGGGTACCGGCACGCGCCGCTCACCGGTCGGCGAGCGGCGCGTGACGCCCTACGGCTGGAACCGGGCCGGTCCGCCGGTCACTTCGCCTTCTCGACGAAGCTGTTGGTGTAGGTCTTGGTCAGGTCGACCTTGTGGCCCTTGACGGTGGGGTCGAACGAGGACAGCACCTTGTAGACGGTGTGCGGCCCGTCGGACGGCATCAGGCCGTCCGGGGAGAACATGCCCTTCTCGTTCTGCAAAGCCTTGGCGTAGTCGGCCGCGCCGATACCCGCGAGGTACGAGGGCGGCATCTTCGCGGTGATCTGGGTCGCCGAGTGCGTCTGGATCCACTTGAGGGTCTTGACGAAGGCGTCCACCAGCTTCTGGACGACCTGCGGGTTCTTCTGGACGTAGGCGGTCGTCATGTACAGGCAGGACGCCGGGTAGGTGCCGCCGAGCGCCGTCTTGGTGCCGTTCACCGTGCGCATGTCGATCATCGGCTTGGCCAGGTGCTCGTGCTGCAGCACCGTGATGGTCGGCTCGGTGGTCATGCCGGCGTCTATCTGCTTGTTCTTCATGGCGGCGACGAAGGTGGAGCCGGCGCCGACCGCGACCGAGGTGGTCTTGCTGAGCTTGACCCCGCTCTTGGCGGCCAGGTACTCGGTCAGGAAGTTGGTCGAGGAACCCAGGCCGGTGACGCCCAGCTTCTTGCCGGCGAAGTCGGCCGGCGACTTCACGGAGGACGCCTCGTCGGTGCGGACCATCTCGACCTCGCCGGGCGCCTGGAGCAGCTGGACGACCGACTCGGTCGACTTGCCCTTCGAGCGCAGGTCGATGTTGTGGTCGTAGAAGCCGACCACCGCGTCCTGCTGGCCGGCCAGCATGTCGGTCTCGGCGTCCACGCCGGCCGGCTCGTCGGACAGCACGACGTCCAGGCCCTCGGCCTTGAAGTAGCCCAGCCGCTGGGTGAGCATCGCGGGCAGGTAGATCTGCTTGTCGAGACCGCCGACCATGATGCGCACGGTCGTCTGGCCGGAGGCGTTCTTCGGCGCGGTCCGGGCGTGGCCCCCACCGCAGGCGGTGAGCGACATGGCCATGACACCACAGGTGACAGCGGCGAGCAAAGACTTGTTGACCTGCGGCATCGCGGGTCTCCTTACGGGTGTGGGACAGAGATGGAACAGCGTGCGCACGGGAGCGTACAGGGAGTCGGCTCGGCGGGCGACGGACCGTCAGGAGCCGCGCCGCCCGGACGGCCGATCACAAGCCGCCCGCGTCGCCCGCCAGTTGGGTCGGACGCCAGCGCAGCACCCACTTCTCGAAGCGGGTGATGACGAACTCGGCGATCAGCGCCAGCGCCGCGGTGATGATGATGCCGGCGTAGACACCGTTGGCGTTGAAGTTGCCCTGGGCCTGCTGGATGAGCTGGCCGAGTCCGCTCTGGGCGCCCAGCACCTCGCCGACGATCGCGCCGATGAGGGCGAAGCCGAAGGCGGCGTGCAGCGAGGCGACGATCCAGGTCATCGCGGACGGCAGGACGACCCGCGAGGTCAGCTGCCACTCGGACGCGCCGAGCACGCGGGCGTTGGAGATCAGGTTGCGGTCCACCTCCCGGGTGCCCTGGAAGGCGTTGAAGAAGACCGAGAAGAACACCAGCACCACGGCGAGCGCGACCTTGCCGGACGGGCCCAGTCCGAACCAGATGATGAAGATCGAACCGAGCACCACGCGCGGGATCGAGTTGCCGGCCTTGATGAAGGGCGCCATGACCTCGGCGAGCGCGTGCACCCGGCCCAGCGTGATGCCCAGGACGACGCCGGCCACGGTGCCGATCAGGAAGCCCAGGACGGTCTCCTCCATCGTGACGCCGATGTTGTGCCAGATCGAACCGGTGGCGGTGCCCTGGGTGAACCAGGTCTTCAGCTGGGTGACCACACCGGCCGGCGAGCCGTAGGTGAACTTGTCCAGCCAGCCGTTGCTCGCGCCGATCTGCCAGCCGCCGACGACCACGACGACCAGCGCGATCTGGGCGGCGAGCACCAGCAGCCTGCGGTTGCGGCGGCGGGACCGGGCGGCGCGGACCAGCGCCGCCTCGTCCGGCTCCGCGCCGGCCGGGGTGAGGGTCGATGCGGTCATCAGCGGTCGCCTCCTTGCTCGCGCTGGGGCACCAGGGAGTCGTCCATCGTGGTCGCGCTCTTCTCCGGGGGTGGGCCGAGGGGTGAACCGCCGCCGGCCGTCTGGGGCGGCTGGCCGCCCGAGGCGCTCGCGTAGGCCGCTCGCACCTCGTCCCGCAGGCTGGTCCAGATCCGCTCGTAGAGTTCGACGAACCGGGACTGGAAGCGGATCTCCTGGACCCGGCGGGGCCGGGGCAGGTCGATGGGGAAGGTGTCCTTGACGGTGCCGGGGCCGACGGTCAGGACGACGACCTTGTCAGCCAGCGCGATGGCCTCCTCCAGGTCGTGGGTGACGAAGACGACCGCCGGCCTGGTCAGCTCCCACAGGCCGAGCAGCTCGTCCTGGACGATCTGCCGGGTCTGCACGTCGAGCGCGGAGAACGGCTCGTCCATCAGCAGGATCTCCGGCTCGTTGATCAGCGTCTGGGCCAGCGCCACGCGCTTGCGCATGCCGCCGGACAGCTGGTGCGGCAGCCGGTCCTCGAAGCCGGACAGCCCCACCCGGCGCAGCCAGTCGCGGGACCTCTCCACCGCCTCGCGTTTGCCCACGCCGCGGAACCGCGGGCCGGCCGCGACGTTGTCCAGCACCGAGCGCCACGGGAAGACCGCGTCGGTCTGGAACATGAAGCCCACTCGCGGGTCGATCCCGGTGACCGGCTCGCCGTGGATGAGCGTCCTGCCCACCCCGGTCGGCTCCAGGCCCGAGATCAGGGACAGTGTGGTCGACTTGCCACAACCGGTCGGCCCGACGACCGCGCAGAACTCCCCCGGCTCCACCGTCATGTCCAGGTTCCGCAGGGCGGTGTAGAGCCCTCCCGAGGGGGTGCGGAACCGCTTGGTGACCCCGTGCAGCTCGATCGCCGGGGCCGGGAACGCCGCGGGTTCACCGCGGTCAGCGTCGCTCACTGTGTCCTTCACTTCGATAGCACCGCCTCGGGCCGGTTCGCGGCGGCCGGTCCGTACCTCGGGTACGTTCCTGGGCCCCGCGCGTCTCCGGCCCCCTCGTATGGGTCGGTCGTCGTCGGTCCCGCCGGCGTGGCGGCGTAGGACGAATGACGGTGACCGTAGAAGGATCGTGGTGGCGCTGGCGAGTGTTGCGCGCTTTACGCGAGTTTCCCGCGTTGAAACAGGTTCCGCTCATTCTGCTCATCACCGCGGGGCTGGGCAGACCGGGCCTCGACGTGGACAATCTGCCAATGCTCACGCGTGTACTGCGCGGGCTGACGGGCTTCTCCGGCCGGAGCCGCAGACTGTCTACCCGCATCCTCACCAGTCAACTCATCATCCTGGCGCTGACCGGGGTGGTCGGCCTGGCGCTGTTGACCCTCGCACAACGGGCACAACTGGACAAGCAGTACGAGCAGGAGGCGCTGGCCATCGCGTCCACCACCGCCGCCGAGCCGCAGATCCGCGACACCCTGGAGTACGGCGGCGGCGGGGACATCGTGCAGAGCATCGCCGAACGGATCAAGAACCGCTCCCATGCCTCCTACGTGGTCGTCACCAACCTGCAGGGCATCCGCTTCTCCCACCCGGACCCCCGGCTGATCGGCAAGTCGGTGGGGCTGCCGCTGGCGATCTCCGACGGCCGCACCCACGTGGACATCGAGTACGGTTCGATGGGCCGCGCGGCGACCGCCACGGTGCCGCTGTACGGGCCGACCGGGCGGCTGGTCGGCGAGGTGTCGGTGGGCATCGGGGAGACCCGCATCCTGAGCCGGCTGTGGCGCGAGTTCCCCTCGTTCGTCTTCTACGGCGGGGTGGCCATAGCGGTCGGCGTGGCCGCCTCCTACCTGCTCGCCTGGCGGCTCAAGCGGTCCACGTTCGGCCTGGAGCTGGACGAGATCACCGGACTGCTGCAGGACCGGGAGGCGATGCTGCACGGCATCCGTGAGGGGGTGATCGCCTTCAACCCGCACGGGATGATCACGGTGGTCAACGACGAGGCGCGCCGGCTGCTGGGCCTGGGCACCGCGCTGGGCTGTCGGCTGGAGCAGGTGCTGCCGGACGGCAGGCTGCGCCGCGCGCTGAGCGGCTCGCTGCGCGGCGCGGACGTCACGGTGCTCACCGACCGGCACTGCCTGGTCGTCAACCGGATGCCGGTGGCCCTGCACGGCCAGGAACTGGGCGCGGTGGTGACGGTGCGCGACCGGACCGAGCTGCTCGGCCTGCTGCGCGAACTGGACTCGGTGCGCGGGCTGACCGAGGCGCTGCGCTCGCAGCAGCACGAGTTCTCCAACCGGATGCACACCCTGGCGGGGCTGCTGGAACTGGGCGAGTACGACGCGGCGTTCGAGTACGCGGTCGACCTGGCCGGCGCGGAGCCGTCGCTCGCGGACTACGTGCGCGAACGCGTCGGCAATCCGCTGATGGTGGGCCTGATCATGGCCAAGACCGCGGTGGCCGCGGAGCGCGGGGTGGGCGTCGAACTGGCCGAGGACACCGCGCTGGGCGAGCATCCGCCGCACCTGAACGGCCTGCTGACCATCGTCGGCAACCTGCTGGACAACGCGGTCGACGCCGCCGCCTCCGGGAGCGCCCGACCGGCCCGGGTGACGCTGGGGCTGGCCGAGGAGCCGCACGAGGTGACCGTCCGGGTGGCGGACAGCGGGCCCGGCGTCCCGCGGCACGCGCGGGCCCGGATCTTCGAGGACGGCTGGTCGACCCGGCCGGATCGGGGCACCGCCCGGCGCGGGCTCGGTCTCGCACTGGTGCGGCGGTTGGTACAACGGCATGGTGGGAGCATCGAGGTGAGCGAGGGGCCGGGCGCGGTCTTCACCGTGGCGCTGCCGGTCTCGGAGGACGGGACGGACGCGGCGCTGGCGCTGACCGGTCAGGACGTGGAACGGTGATCAGGACCCTGGTCGTGGAGGACGACTTCCGGGTGAGCGGCATCCACACCGCCTTCGTGGACCGGCTCGCCGGCTTCGAGGTGGTCGCGCAGGCCGCGACGGTGGCGGCGACCATGACCGCGGTCCGGGACCTGCGGCCGGACCTGCTGCTGCTGGACGTCTACCTGCCGGACGGCACCGGACTCGACGTGCTGGTGCAGATGACCCGGGACGAGGGCGGGGCCCGGCCGGACGCCATCATGACGACCGCCGCCCGTGACGTGGCGTTCGTGCGTTCGGCGATCAAGCTGGGCGCGGTGGGCTACCTGGTCAAGCCGTTCAGCTCGGCCGCGCTGACCGAGCGGCTCACCGGCTACCGCGAACTGCGCGAGCGGATGGACTCGCTGGACCACGCCGCCGAGGCCGATCAGGCGGAGGTCGACGCGCTGTTCAACGCCACCCGTCCGGCCTCGCTGCCGCCGCTGCCTGCCAAGGGCCACTCGGCGCCGACCCTCTCGCTGGTGCGCGACACGGTGCGGTCGGCGCGCCGAGACGTGTCGGCGACCGAGGTGGCGCAGGCGACCGGCGTCTCGCGGACCACGGCGCAGCGCTACCTGTCCTACCTGGTGCGCGAGAAGCTGCTGGTCCTGGAGCTGCGCTACGGTGCGACGGGCCGTCCCGAGCACCGGTACCGGTCCGGCGACTGACGGGCCGTCCGGGCACCGCGCCGGCGGCGGGCCGCCGGTTCAGGCCGGGCGGGGCCGGTCCAGCCGGACGAACGCGCGGATGCGCTTGCCGCCGCCGACGAGGAGGGTGGTCTCCAGGCTCTCGGCGAGCCGGCCGACGATGGGCCAGCCGTAGCCGCCCGGGGCACCGGGTGCGGCGGTCCCGGCGCCGGTGCGCGGCAGGTCGTCGCTGCGGTCGGTGACGGTGAGCAGGATGCCGTCGGCGGTGAGCACGGCGGCGAAGCCGGTCAGGCCGCCTCCGTGGCGTATCGCGTTGGAGACCAGTTCTGAGGTGACCAGCAGGACGTCGGCGACGAGGAGTTCGTCGAGCGCGACGCCACCGCCGGGCGAGGCGAACCGGGTGCGCAGGACTCCCCGCACCCGTTCGCGCGCCTGGGACGCGTTCTCCGGCGTCCGTCGGCCCGCCGGCTTCGTCTCCTGTTGGGCCTGCGGCACGCGGGCTCACCCCTCACACGTCTCACCCGGCGCGCCGGTCACGTCCCGCTCAGACCTGGGACCGCGCCAGCAGCTCACAATAGTATTCGCCGACCTTCGTCAGATACGCCGGATCCTCCGTCTCGCTGTCGATGGTGAATCGCGGCGCGGACTTGATCTCATCCTTCGTACGGGTGATCCTCAACGTCTCGGCCTCCGGGTCGATTTCCGCCACGACCCCGGCCGGGACGAGGAAGCTCTTTCCGAACAGCCACACGCCGGTGTCCACGACGACGTGCTGGACACCCGCCTGGTCGACGTGCCGGTCCACGTGTCCGATGGTCCCGTCCGCCGCTTCCACGCTGAACCCGGTCAGCGACCGGCCCGCCTGGCCGGCGACCTCCGGCGGGTAGGCCCAGATGCTCCGCACAGTCGTGTCGCTCCGTTCCGTTGTGAAGGGCCCGGTCCGGTGGGACGGCGCGTGCCGCGCCGGGACCGGACGGGACCCGTTCTTCCTCACAGGACGCGTACCCGGGGGCGCGGTCCTCATGCGCACCGGGCAGCCCGGCGTGGTGCACGCCGGGGACGCCGGCGTCCGCCGTTCACCCGGCCCCCGGTCCGCCGGCCGGGCACCGGGCGAACGGCCGGCGCGGTCGGCGCACCGCCGTGCCGCGGATCCGGCGTGCGGCAGGTGGGGTTCCGCCTGCTCGGGCCGCGCCGCCCACCGGCCGTCCCGCGGTCGGTGGGGCACTTTCCGCCGGGAGTTCCGTTGCCCGAAGGGCATCACATCGCAGATGTAAAGGCACGTCAAAGGAACGCGCGGAGCAGAGGGTCTCGACCGGGAACCGCCCGGCCTCCAGCGGAACCGCGTCCGCCGGACTCGAACGGCGGGACCGGCCGGCGAACGCCGCCGACCAGAGGACGGACACATCGAAGTGACGGCGACGGACGACCGGAACGGGCCGCGCCGTCACCGCCCGGACCCGTCACCGCGATCGCTGTCCTGCGGAAGCCGACCCGGCGGGCCGGCTCTCAGGAGCCGGGCGCGACCCGCGAGTCCGCACGCCGGTCCGGCGACCGCGCGGTTCGGCGGACCGCCGTCGGGCGGTCCGCAGAACCGGCGTGCGTCACGCCCCCCGTGCCGGGCCGCTCCTCACGCCGCGGGCGCGTCCGGGCGCGGCACCGCGGCGGTCTTCGGCGACCGGCGGGGGTAGCGGGCGGAGAGCGTCGCCACTCCGCGCCGGGCGCAGGTCGGGCAGCCCGGGGCGCCCTCCGGGTTGTACGGCGACATCACCCGCATCCCGTTGAAGCTGTAGTAGTCGCGGACTTCCCCGCTGGGCAGCTCGCAGTGCACCAGCTCATACGGCCGGCACCACCGGTACCCGCACCTGGGACAGGTGAACTCGATGACGTCCACGTCGTTCTCGACCAGCACGTGCCACCTCCCTTGCAGACGCGCCGGACCCCGCACCGCGCCGGGCCCGCGAGCGGACCGGACGGCGGGGCCGGACCCCGCCATTATTGCACAGAGCAATATTGGCACACGGCAAAAGTGATCCACTCCACTGCGCCCCCTCGCGCCGCCGCGCGGCCCGCGGCCACCGGAGACCGGCCGGACCCGGGCACCGGGCGGCGTCCCCACCGCCAGACGGCGCCGGCCGCCAGGGCATCCGCCCCGGCCCACCGGGGCGACCGCACGACACCCCCACCGGTCGGACCCGGGCGCACCGTCACGCCGGCGGTCGCGGAGACGTCACGGAACGGCACCGATCCCGGCTCCCCGGCCGACGCCGGCCCGGGCACGGCCCACACTGCGACCACCCGCCGCCGGAAGGGGCCGACGGCCAGGAACGCCGGAGGTCACCCGTGTCCGCATCCCGCCCGCTCGTCGTGGCGGCAGCCGCCGCCCTCGGCTGCGCCGCGCTCACCGCGTGCGGCGGCCCGGCCTCCCCGGGCGGGCCGGGCGTGCCGACGGCGTCGTCCGCCGCGCCCGGCGCGCCGACCGCGAGCGGCGCGCCCGGGGCCGTCGACGCCTGCCGGCTGCTGACGGCATCGCGGGCGCGCGAGGTGCTGCACGGCCCCCTCGGCACCGGCCGGCACACCTCCTCCGGCCAGTTGAGCGAGTGCGTCTACGACCGCGCCGGCCCGCTGACCGTCGCGGTGCTGCGCACCTCGGACGGCCCGCACACCTTCCGGGCCCTGATCAGGGCACAGGCCCTCGGCTCGTACGCGAAGCGGTCGGGGAAGGCGAAGGAGGTCCCCGGACTCGGCGACCAGGCGTACGCCTATCCCGGGGCCGGGACCGTGGAGGTGCTGCGCGGTTCGAACGTGCTCTCGGTGACCTGTCCGCGCCTGTCCACCAGCGAGGCTGTCGCCGAGGCGGTGCTGCCGGAGCTGCGGTGAGCACGTGGCGCCGGGGGCCCGGCGCTCCGCCGTCCGGGCCGCGACGTCCCGCGTCCGCGCCGCCGCGTCCCGCGCCGCTCCGCGACGTCAGGCGCCGGCCGCCCGGACGTGGGGGACGTCCGGGCGCCGGCGCGGCGCGGGGACCGGCGCGAGTGACCTCCGTCGGACGGTGCGGGCAGGACGGGGTGAGCAGCAGAGGCCGTCGCTTATTTAAGCTAGCCTAACCTTATCGATGGCCGCCGCGACGCCCCTCGGCGCGGTGCGGGCGCGACGTCCGCCGGCCCCTCGGGAGGACGGTCGCCGACCGCCGTCCCGGTGACGATCCGTCCGCGGTGGAACCGTTCGCGTTCCCGATCGTTGATAGGGGATGGCGGGCCCGCTTCCGGAAAGCGGAACGGGCGAGACGTGCGTTGAGGGGATGTGGATCCGTGGTGGTCGGTGCGCCGTCCGGACAGGGTGGCTCCGAGAAGCTGAGCGGCGTCGCCGACGAGCCGGCGGAAGCGGAGGCGGCGGAGGCGGAGGACAGCGGGGCGGCCGGGGGCGAGCAGCCGGCCGGGGAGCGGGGGCGGCACGGCTCCCGCGCCAAGCAGCGCCCGTTCTGGAAGGAACTGCCGCTGCTGGTGGTCATCGCGCTGATCCTCGCGCTGATCATCAAGACCTTCCTGGTGCAGGCGTTCTACATCCCGTCGGACTCGATGCAGAACACCCTGCAGCCCGGCGACCGGGTGCTGGTCAACAAGTTGACGCCCTGGTTCGGCTGGAAACCGGAACGCGGCGAGGTCGTGGTCTTCCGGGACCCGGCCAACTGGCTGGCCGACGAGCCGACCCCGAAGCAGAACCTGGCGCAGAAGGCGCTCAGCTTCATCGGGCTGCTGCCCGCCGCCGACGACAAGGACCTGATCAAGCGGGTCATCGCGGTCGGCGGCGACACGGTGAGCTGCGAGGGCACCGGGCCGTTGAAGGTCAACGGCAAGGCACTCGACGAGCCCTACGTCTACCCGGGCAACACCCCGTGCAGCGCCGACGACCAGGGCGGCCGGTTCAAGGTCACGGTGCCGAAGAACCGCATCTGGGTGATGGGCGACCACCGGCAGGACTCCGCGGACTCCCGCTACCACCAGCAGGACAGCACCCACGGCTTTGTACCGGTGGACGACGTCGTCGGCCGCGCGTTCGTGATCGCCTGGCCGCCGGACCGCTGGGGCTCGCTGACGATCCCGCGGACGTTCAGTCAGCCGGGCGTCAACGCCGCGTCCGGCGCGGTGCCGGCCGGAATCGGCCTGGCCGGCGCCCTGCCACTGGTCGCGGTGCGCAGGCGGCGGCGCGGCCGGAAGGCCGCCGCCCGGCACTGATCCTCCGCGCCGGCCGGTGCCCGGCCGGCGATGACCCGCCCGCCCGTCCACCCGACGGGCGGGCGGGTCCGTCTTCGTGCGCCGGCCCGCCGGCCCCGCGGCGCCGACCGCCGGGTGCGCCGCACAGCGGGACGGGGGCGGGATGACGGCGCCTGGGACGGCCGCGCCGTGCGGTGCGCCCCGCAGCCCCGCAGCCCCGCAGCCCCGCAGCCGCCCAGCCCCGCGGCGCACGGTGTGGCCGGGCGGGCGTGGCCCTGCCGGGCGTGGGGGCGCGGGACGGAGGTCCGGGGCGCCGGCCCGGCCGCGCCGAGACGTTCCCACCCGGTCCGCGGCCGGTCCGCTCCCCCTCGGCGGCCGGCGGGCGTGCGGAACGGCGCGGGAGGCCGTCGGTCGCGAAGTGGGCGAAAATGGCCCGGGAGGTGACCGGGATGACGCCGTGGCGGGTGCGGAACCTGGAGGAGGGCGACCTGGACCAGGTCGTGCGCATCTGGGAGGAGTCGAGGGACACCGCCGCCGACCCCGCGGTGAGCCTGGCCGAGGTGGTCGGCGCGCTGCGGGCCAGCGCCCCGGCGGTGGTGGCGGTGGTGGGCCGGCAGGTGGTCGGCGCGGCGGTCTCCTCGACCGCCCAGGAGCGGGCGTGGGTGCTGCGGCTGGCCATCGCCCGGCAGTGGCGTCACCACGGCATCGGCTCCGCGCTGCTGACCGCGCTGGAGGAGCGGCTGGCGCGGGCCGGGGTGCGGCGGATCGGGGCGCTGCTGCCGGCGGGCGAGGTCGGCGAGCAGGCGTTCGAGAATCGCGGGTACACCGGGCGCCCCGGGCTGAGCTATTTCGAGAAGCTGCTGTCGCCGGACTCGGCCCAGGCGACCATGCTCGACCAGTTGGGCGGAACGGTGCCGCCGGACGGTCTGTGGGAGCGGATCGCCGGGATGGACGCGGAGAAGTCGGTGATCGAACGCCGACTGGTGCTGCCGTTGGAGAACCCGGGCGTGGCGGCGCTGTACCGGTTGGAGGCGCCGCGCGCGGTGGTGCTGTTCGGGCCGCCGGGCACCGGCAAGACCACGTTCGCCCGCGCGGTGGCCTCCCGGCTGCGCTGGCCGTTCGTCGAGGTCTTCCCCTACCAGCTCGCGGAGGACGCGCAGGGGGTGGCGAACGGCCTGCGGCGGCTGTTCTCCCGGGTGGAGCACCTGGACCAGCTGGTGCTGTTCTTCGACGAGGCGGAGGAGATCGCCTCCGAACGGCAGGACCCGACCACGCTGGCGCACCGGGTGACCAACGAACTGCTGAAGCTGATCCCGCAGTTCCGCCGCCGCGAACGCAGGCTGCTGATCTGCGCCACGAACGCGGTGCGCTCGCTGGACCCGGCGTTCCTGCGGCCCGGGCGCTTCGACTACCTGATCCCGGTCGGACCGCCGGACCCGGAGGCGCGGCGCGCGATCTGGACGCGCTACGTCGGGCCGGACCGGGTGTCCGGCCTCGACCTGGAGGCGCTGGTGGAGGCGAGCGACCGGTTCACGCCGGCCGACATCGAGTACGCGGCGCGCACCGCCGCGCAGACCGCCTTCGAACGGCACCTGGCGACCGACCCGCCGCGCACCGCGGACCCCGCCGAGCTGACCGGCGACTACCTCCGGGCGATCGCCGGGACCCGCACCTCGTTGTCCGCGGACGACATCCGGGCCTTCGACCACGACCTGCGGGCCGCCGCCCGGGTGTGAGGGCCCGCCCGGGTACCGACGGGCCGGCTCGCGGTCCGGCCGGGTGCTCGCGGCGGAAGCGGGTGCGGAACCGGCGCCGGTGTGCTCCGCCGACCGGCCCGGAGCGGGGTGGCGATTGCCCGGACCAGCAAACCGCCATTAATATCACATTTAAGGGTGATGGGCCTGAAACACACCTGATGTCGCCGCCGTGTCGCGCGCCTGCCGGGAGGATCGTCCGATGACCGGTTCCGCCCCCCGCCGGCCGTCCTCCTGGCGGCCCCGCGGGGGCGCGTGGCCGCCGGGGGCGCGGGAGCGGCGGGTCGGCAGGGCGGGCCCGGACCACTCGGCCGACGAGCGCGAGGTGGTGTTCGCCAACTGGCCGGACTACATCGACGCCGCCGGGCACCCCGGCTCCGACGACGGCACGACACTGGACGACTTCACCCGCCAGACCGGCGTCACGGTGCGCTACCAGGAGGTCATCAAGGACAACAACGACTGGTACACCCGGATCGAGCCGAGCCTGCGCGCCGGCCGGGACACCGGCTACGACCTGATGGTGCTCGGCGACTACATGATCTCCAAGTGTCGGCACCACGACTTCCTGCAAGAACTCGACCTGACCCGGATCCCGCGGCACTGCCTGCTGATGACCGACTCGCTCGGCGACCCGGTCGATCCCGGGCGGCGCTTCTCCGTGCCCTGGGCCCGCGGCTACACCACGATCGCCTACAACCGCACGCTGGTGGAACGTCCGGTGACCAGGCTCAAGGACCTGTTCACCCGTTTCGACCTGCACGGCATGGTCACGCTGTTCGTGGAGATGGACGACACGATCGGGCTGGCGATGCTGGCGCTCGGCCTGAACCCGGAGCACTTCACCGACGCCCAGTTCAGCAGGGCGCTGGAGTTCGTACGCCGGGCCCGCGAGTCCGGGCAGGTGCGCCGCTTCGCCGGCTCCGACTACCTGCGCGACTTCGAACGCGGCGCGACCGCGGCGGGGATGACCTACTCCGGCGACATCTCACAGCTGGGCGACAGCCGGCTGGTGGTGGTGCACGAACCGCTCGAGGGCATGCTGACCTGGTCCGACAACATGGTCATCCCCAACATGGCGCGTCACAAGGCCAACGCCGAGGAGCTGATCAACCACTACCTCGACCCCTCGGTGGCGGCCCGGCTCGACCACTACATCGGCTACCCGCCGTCTGTGAAGGGCGCCGCCGCCGCGCTGGAACGGCTGGACCCGCGCTCCGCGGCCGGCCCGCTGCTCAACCCGACCCCCACCATGCGAGCGGCGGCCCGCGGGTTCATGTCGCTGAGCGTCGACCAACTCGACGACTACACCGGCCGGTTCCAGGAGATGATCAACGCCTGACCGCGCCGCGGGGTGTGCCGGGGGCACCGGGCACACCCCGCGCGGGTCGGCCGCGACACCCGCCGGCCGACCACCGCGGTCGGCCGGCGTCGCCGTCCGGCGCGCCGCGCCGGCCGAACGACCAGCGCGAACACGTCGACAGGCTGCCATGTCGCCTGGTTGTCTTGGTCCTCCCAGGAAGCTCAGAACGGAAGAGCAAGAGCAATGACATTCTTCGCCCTCGGTCACCGAGGCGTCATGGGCGTCGAGCCGGAGAACACCCTCCGCTCGTTCCTCCGGGCCGAACGCGAGAAGCTGGACGGCATCGAGCTGGACCTGCACCTGAGCAGGGACGGGTCGCTGGTGGTGATGCACGACGACACCGTCGACCGCACCACCGACGGGACCGGGGCGGTCAACGACCTCACCGTGGCGCAGCTGCGCGAGCTGGACGCCGGGCTCGGCGAGCGGGTCCCGCTGTTCGAGGAGGTGCTGGACGCGGTCGGGCCGGACCTGCCGATCCAGGCCGAGATCAAGGACGTCAAGGCCGCCGGGGTGCTGGCCCGGGTGATCCGGGAACGCGGCCTGGTCGAGCGGGTGTCGGTGCTGTCGTTCCACGACGAGGCGCTGCGGGCCTGCGCCGAGGCGCTGCCGGAGGCCCGCATCGTGCTGGTGGCCGAGGGCCGCGAGGACGACCTGGTCGAGCGGGCCCGGGCGGTCGGCGCGCGGCTGGTCAGCCTGGACATGCGCCGCGTGCACCTGGAGGTGGTCGACCGGCTGCGGGAGGCCGGCGTCGAGGTGATGGCCTGGTCGGTCAACACCCCGCGCGACCTGGCGGTGGCCCGCGCGCTGGGGCTGGTCGGCGCGGTCACCGACGTGCCCGAGATGAAGCAGACGATCATGGCGGGCTAGGCCGTGTCTGACACGTGGCGCCGTTCGCCCGTAGGGCGTGGACCGCGGCGTCCGGTGTGTGCGGTCGCACGGCGGAGGGTCGTCCTCGTAGTGGGCCTACCCGGACGATCCCGACGACGCGGCGAGCGCGCGTGCCGGGCGCCGCGGTCCGGGCGGGACGCGTCAGACACGGCCTGGTCGCGTGCGGCGGCGCCGGGCGGCGGCGCGCCGCCCGGCGGGACGGTCAGCCGATCTCGATCAGCAGGTCGCCCGCCTCCACCTGCTGGATCGCGCCGATCGCCACACGCCGCACGGTGCCGGCCCGCTGGCTGGTGATGGACGCCTCCATCTTCATCGCCTCGATGGTGGCGACCGTCTGGCCCTCGCCCACCTCGGCGCCCTCCTCCACCTGGAGCGTGACCACCCCGGCGAACGGTGCGGCGACCTGCCGCGGGTCGCCGGGTTCGGCCTTCTCCGCCGTCTTGACGTCGGTGGTGATCGAGGTGTCGCGCACCGAGACCGGCCGCAGCTGCCCGTTGAGGGTGGTCAGCACGGTGCGCAGACCGCGCTCGTCGGCCTCGGAGATCGCCTCCAACTGGATCAGCAGCGTCACGCCCGGCTCCAGGGTGACGGTGTGCTCGTGCTCGGGCTCCATGCCGTAGAAGAAGTCCTTGGTGGGCAGCACCGAGGTGTCGCCGAAGGTCTCCCGGTGCGCGGCGAACTCCTTGGCCGGGCCGGGGAACAGCAGCCGGTTCAACGTACTGCGCGGCGCCTCGCGCAGGCCCTGCCGGTCCTCGTCGCCGAGCACCGGCGGATCGGGCCGTTCGGCACGTCCTCGCAGCGCCCGGGTGCGGAACGGCTCCGGCCAGCCGCCGGGCGGGTCGCCCAGTTCGCCGCGCAGGAAGCCGATCACCGAGTCCGGCACGTCGAACCGGCCGGGGTCCGCCTCGAAGTCGGAGGCCCGCACCCCCGCTCCGACCAGGTGCAGCGCCAGGTCGCCGACCACCTTCGAGGACGGGGTGACCTTCACCAGCCGGCCCAGCATCCGGTCGGCCGCCGCGTAGCAGTCCTCGATCAGCTCGAAGCGGTCGCCGAGGCCGAGTGCGATGGCCTGCTGGCGCAGGTTCGACAGCTGCCCGCCGGGGATCTCGTGGTGGTAGATCCGGCCGGTCGGCGAGGCGAGCCCGGACTCGAACGGCGCGTAGACCTTGCGCAGCGCCTCCCAGTACGGCTCCAGGTCGCTGACCGCCTGCAGGGACAGGCCGGTGGCCCGCTCGGTGTGGTCGGTGGCGGCGACCAGCGCGGACAGCGACGGCTGGCTGGTGGTGCCGGCCATCGAGGCCACCGCGGCGTCCACCGCGTCCACCCCGGCGTCGATCGCGGCCATCAGGGTGGCGAGTTGGCCGCCGGCGGTGTCGTGGGTGTGCAGGTGCACCGGCAGGTCGAAGCGCTCGCGCAGCGCTGTGACGAGGGTGCGGGCGGCCGGCGGGCGCAACAGCCCGGCCATGTCCTTGATCGCCAGCACGTGGGCGCCGGCCCGCACGATCCGTTCGGCCAGCCGCAGGTAGTAGTCGAGGGTGTAGAGCTTCTCGCCCGGGTCGGACAGGTCGGCTGTGTAGCAGAGCGCGACCTCGGCCAGCGCGGTGCCGGTGGCGCGCACCGCGTCGATGGCCGGGCGCATCTGGTCGATGTCGTTGAGCGCGTCGAAGATGCGGAAGACGTCCATTCCGGTGGCGGCGGCCTCGGCGACGAACGCCTCGGTCACCTCGGTCGGGTAGGGCGTGTAGCCGACGGTGTTGCGGCCGCGCAGCAGCATCTGGGTACAGATGTTGGGCACCGCCTCGCGCAGCGCGGCCAGCCGTTCCCAGGGGTCCTCGGCCAGGAAGCGCAGGGCCACGTCGTAGGTGGCGCCGCCCCAGCACTCGAGGCTGAGCAGCTGCGCCGCTCCGCGCGCCACGTGCGGGGCGACGGCCAGCAGGTCGCGGGTGCGCACCCGGGTGGCCAGCAGCGACTGGTGGGCGTCACGGAAGGTGGTGTCGGTGACCGCCACGTTCCGCTGGCGGCGCAGTTCCTCGGCGAACGCCTGCGGCCCCAGCGCGGCGAGCCGCTGCCGGGAGCCGTCCGGCGGGGTGCCGGTGGCGGTGTGCGGCAGCTTGGCCACCGGATCGATGACCTGCGGTCGGGGCCCGTGCGGCTGGTTGACGGTGGTCTCGGCGAGGTAGTGCAGGATGCGGCTGCCGCGGTCGGCGGGCGGACGGGCGGTCAGCAGTTCCGGGTGCTCGTCGATGAAGGAGGTGGTGATCCGGCCGGCCCGGAACTCCGGGTGGTCCAGCAGCGCGCCGAGGAACGGAAGGTTGGTGGAGACGCCGCGGATGCGGAACTCGGCGATCGCCCGGCGGGCCCGGCGGGCGGCGTTGCCGAAGTCGTGGCCGTTGCAGGTCAGCTTGACCAGCATGGAGTCGAAGTGCGCGGAGACCTCGGCTCCGGTGTGCACGGTGCCGCCGTCCAGCCGCACGCCGGGGCCGCCCGGCGATCGGTAGGCGGAGATCACGCCGGTGTCGGGCCGGAAGCCGTTGGCCGGGTCCTCGGTGGTGATCCGGCACTGCATGGCGGCGCCGGAGAGCACGATGGCGTCCTGGGTCAGGCGCAGTTCCGGCAGGGTGCGGCCGGCCGCGATGCGCAGTTGGGCGATGACCAGGTCCCGGCCGGTGACCTGCTCGGTGACGGTGTGCTCGACCTGGATGCGGGGGTTCATCTCGATGAAGACGTGCCGGCCCCGCTCGTCGACCAGGAACTCCACGGTGCCGGCGTTGACGTAGCCGATGTGCCGGGCGAAGGCGACCGCGTCGGCGCAGATCCGCTCGCGCAGCTCCGGGTCGAGGTGCGGGGCCGGGGCGATCTCCACGACCTTCTGGTGGCGGCGCTGCATGGAGCAGTCCCGTTCGTACAGGTGCACGACGTTGCCCTCGGCGTCGGCGAGGATCTGCACCTCGATGTGCCGGGGGTTGACGACGGCCTGTTCCAGGAAGACGGTGGCGTCGCCGAAGGCGGACTCCGCCTCGCGCATCGCCGCCTCGACGGCCTCCCGCAGGTCGCCGGGTTCCGCCACCCGCCGCATGCCGCGCCCGCCGCCGCCCGCGACCGCCTTGACGAACAGCGGGTACCGCATGTCGCGGGCCGCCTCCAGCAGCGCGGCCGGGTCGTCGGAGGGTTGCGAGGACTCCAGCACCGGTACCCCGGCCTCCCGGGCGGCGGCGACCGCGCTGGCCTTGTTGCCCGTCAGGTGCAGCACGGAGGCGGGTGGGCCGACGAAGGCGATGCCGGCCTCGGCGCAGGCCGCGGCCAGGCGCGGGTTCTCCGACAGGAACCCGTAGCCGGGGTAGACGGCGTCGGCGCCGGCCGTGCGGGCGGCCTTGACGACCTCCTCGACGGACAGGTACGCGCGGACCGGGTGGCCGGGCTCGCCGATCCGGTAGGACTCGTCGGCCTTGGCCCGGTGCAGCGAGTTGCGGTCCTCGTAGGGGAAGACCGCGACCGTGGAGATGCCGAGCTCGAAGGCGGCTCGGAACGCGCGGATCGCGATCTCGCCGCGGTTGGCGACCAATACCTTGCCGAACATCTGACTCCCTAGCGTGTTCACGGGCGGCACCGCCCGGCCCCCTGACCGGCGACCCGTGTTCGGTACCGCGAGGGACGTACGGTGGCCACGTGAACGGGTTCGATGGAGGGTGGTCGTTTCCGTGCAGCACGCCGGCCGGTCGGCCGGCGAAGCCCTGTGGTGGTTCCCCGCGCGCGAGGGGAACACTCGCCTCGACGCGGGCCGGCGATCGGCCGGCCGTGACTGCGTGAAGTCCGAACGCGTTGGTCACCGTACCCGTCCCCCGGGCGGGCACACCGTATGCGCCGCGTGGCGTAGGTCTCAGCGCCGGGTACCCGGGCGGACCGCCGACCCGGCCGACGGCCGGGTCGGACGGACGAGCTGACCGGCGGTTCGGCGGGCACGGCGCCGGGGACGCGCCGGACGGGGGCGGACGCGCCGCCGTGCGGGGGTGGGACCTTTTCCCGGCGGCGGCCAATCCGTGCGGCGGGCGGCGTCGAATCACGGTGACCACGTCACTGTCCGGAGGTACGCATGCACGCGGCATTCCGCGGCGAACAACCCAGGCGGGCACGGCCCGGGGCCCTGGAGGACCTGCTCGACCGGGTCGCCAGGGGAGATCAGGAGGCCTTCGGCGGTGTCTACACCGCGGTGGCCGGAACCGTGCTGGGGCTGGTGCGCAGGGTGCTGCGCGACCCGGCGCAGTCCGAGGAGGTCGCGCAGGAGGTGCTGATCGAGGTGTGGAGGTCCGCCTCCCGATTCGATCCGGAACAGGGCAGCGCCATGTCCTGGATCATGATGCTGGCGCACCGCCGGGCCGTCGACCGGGTACGGTCCGCCCAGGCGTCGGCCGACCGCGAGTACCGGGCGGCGGTGCGCGACCACCGGCCGGCCTTCGACGAGGTCAGCGAACAGGTGGAGCGCCGGCTGGAGCGCGAGCAGGTCCGCCGCTGCCTGGACCGACTGACCCGGTTGCAGCGTGAGTCGGTGACCCTCGCGTACTACCGGGGCTGCACGTACCGGGAAACCGCCGACCTGCTGGACGCCGCCCTGGGTACCGTGAAGACCCGGCTCCGGGACGGCCTGATCCGGCTCCGTGACTGCCTGGGGGTGTCCTCGTGACCGCGGATCTGCACACGCTGACCGGTGCCTGCGCGCTCGACGCGCTGTCCCCCGAGGAAGAACGGGAGTTCTCCCGCCACCTCCGGGACTGCCCGGCCTGCGCCCGCGAGGTCGCCGAACTGCGGGAGACCGCGGCCCGGCTGGCGATGGCGGTCGCCGAGGTGCCGCCCGCCGCGATGCGGGAGCGGGTGATGGCCGCGCTCCCCGAGGTGCGCCAGCTCCCGCCGCCCGGCGACGCGGCGCGGGTGCTGTCCCCGCGCTCCCGCACCTGGCGGCAGCGGCTGCCCTACCTCGCCGCCGCCGCTTGCCTGGCGGGCGCCGCGGTGGCCGGCGGTGTCGCGGTGCACGCCCAGCACGAGGCGGCGCGGCAGAGCACCCGGGCCGAACGGCAGGCGTCCCGGTTGGCCGCGTTGCTGGCCGCGCCGGACGCCGCCTACCGCCGCGGCACGCTCAGCGGCGGCGGGTACGCCGCCGTGGTCAGCTCGCCGCGGCTGGGCGAGACCGCGTTCGTCTACCGCGACCTGCCCCGGCTCTCCGGCTCCCGGGTCTACGAGCTGTGGTACCGGCGGGACGGGGTGATGGTCCCGGCCGGCCTGGTCGACTCCGGCCGGGCGAACGGCGCCGCGCTGCTCGCCGGAGGGCCGAGCGGCAGCGACGCCGTCGGGGTGACGGTCGAGCCGCACGGCGGGACCCGGCGCCCGACCACCGCGCCGGTGCTGCTCGTCCGGCTGCCCGCCTGACTCCCGCGGACCGGACGTGCCGGTTCCCCGGCCGCCGCCGTGGCGGCCGGGGAACCGGCACGCCGGGGTCGGCGACCGGGCCCGTCAGCCGCCGACGTCGACCACCACCGAGTGCCAGCCGGTGGCGCCGTCGGGCATGGTGCCGACCCGGTGCCCGGTCTGGGTGGCGCCGCTCCGGTCGGTGGCCCGGACCTCCAGGGTGTGGTCGCCGGCGGTGGCCGGCCACTCCCAGGTCCACTGCCGCCAGGTGTCCAGGGTGTCCTGCTCGGCCAGCCGCGCGGTGTGCCACGGACCCCGGTCCACCCGCACCTCGACCCGCTCGATGCCCCGGTGCTGCGCCCAGGCCACCCCGGCCACCGGCACCCGGCCGGCCCTGGGGGTGGCGAACGGCTTGGGGGTGTCGATCCGCGACTCGGTCTTGACGGGCGCCTCGCGGGACCAGGAGCGCCGGACCCAGTAGGCGTCGTAGTCCGCGAACGTCGTCAGCTCCAGGTCGGTCAGCCACTTGCAGGCCGAGACGTATCCGTAGAGTCCGGGGACGACCATGCGGACCGGGAAGCCGTGCTCGAACGGCAGCGGTTCGCCGTTCATGCCGACCGCCAGCATCGCGTCCCGGCCGTCCATCACGGTCTCGACCGGGCTGCCGATGGTCATGCCGTCCACCGAGCGGGCCACCAGCTGGTCGGCCGGCCCACCCCGCGACGGCGGGCGGACCCCGGCCTCCCGCAGCAGGTCGGCCAGCCGCACCCCGATCCACCGGGCGTTGCCCACGTAGGGGCCGCCGACCTGGTTGGACACGCAGGTCAGCGTCACGTTCCGCTCGATCAGGTCACGGCCCAGCAGGTCGTGGTAGCCCACTTCCAGTTCGCGGCGCACCCCGGCGCCGTGGATCCGCAGCCGCCATCCGGTGGCGTCGACGCGCGGCACCACGAGCGCGGTGTCCACCCGGTAGAACGCGCTGTTCGGCGTCATGAACGGGCTCAGGCCGGGCACTTTGAGGTCGGCGCCGCGCGGCACCGGTGCCGCGCGGGACGCGGGTGCCGGGATGCGCAGCTGGGCGCGTGCCCGCTCGGCCCGGCGGCCGCTGCCGCTGTTCAGCTCGCTGCCGAGCGCCCAGGCGCCGGCCGAGGCGGCGGCCGCCGCGCCCGCCGCGGCGAGGAAGCCGCGCCGGTCGAAGCCGGTGCCGCCGGACGGGCCGTCCGGCCCGCCCCCGTGCTGCGAACCGGTCCGCAGCCGACCGGCGAGGAGGTAGAGCAGGGCGGCGCCGGCCACCGCGCCCAGCACGGACGGCAGCACGTCGGCCGGCCGGGCGTCCGGCCGGGACAGCGCGGCGGCCGCCCCGACCACGCCGAAGAGCAGCACGCCGGCCGAGCCGGTGCGGCGCCGGTGCGGCGCCAGCAGCCCCAGGGCGAGCGCGAACAGGGTCAGGACGGCCAGGATGCCCAGCCGCAGGACGAGTTTGTCGTCGGTCCCGAAGTGCCGGACCGCGAAGTCCTTGACGGCGGGCGGGGTCCGGTCGATGACCGCTCCGCCCACCACCACGACCGGCCCGGACTCCGGCCGGACCGCCGCCGAGACCAGTTCCCCGACCGCCAGCGCGGCGACGCCCGCGAGCAGTCCGCCCAGCGGGCCGAGGCCGGTGCGCTGGGCCCGGTGGAGCCGGCCGGCCGTCCGGCCGGCGGCGGGGTTCGCGTTCGCGCTGTCGTCATCGTCCATACGCGTGATTCGGAACGCCCGCACGCCCGGCTTGGTCGACGCCGTCCCCACCGCCGTCGTCGCACCGCCGTCCCCACCGCCGTCGGTGCCGGACGGGCCGGTCGTGCGGCGCAAGCCGACCAATCCGCCGGCCGGCCGGCACCGAATGACCACCGGAAGACGAGGCAGTGCGCAGGAGGAGGAGCCGTGGACCGGCGTCGGACAGTGGTGGTGGGCGGCGGAGTGGCGGGGCTGACGGCCGCGTACGTGATGCGCGACGCCCACGAGGTGTCGCTGTACGAGGCGCTCGACCGGCTCGGCGGGCACGCGCTGACCCGCGAGGTGGTCGCGCCGGACGGCGGCACGGTGCCGGTGGACATGGGCTTCATCGTGCACAACGACCGCACCTACCCGTATCTGACCAGGCTCTTCCGGGAGTTGGAAGTGGCCACCCAGGACGCGCCGATGAGCATGTCGGTGCGGTGCGAGGAGTGCGGTCTGGAGTACGCCGGCGCCAAGGGCCTGCCGGGGCTGTTCCCGCGGGCGGGCCACCTGGCGCGCGGCCGGTACCTGCGGCTGCTCACCGAGGTGCCCGCCTTCCACCGGCGGGCCCGGCGCAGTCTCGCCGAGAGCGGCCCGGACGGGGGCCGCACGTTCGGCGAGTTCCTGGCGCAGGGCCGCTTCTCGCCCTATTTCGTCTCGCACTTCGCCACCCCGTTGGTCGCCGCGGTGTGGTCGTGCGCGCCCGGGACGGCGCTGCGCCACCCGGCGAACCACCTGTTCCGCTTCCTCGCCCACCACGGGATGTTGTCGGTGACCGGCTCGCCGCGGTGGCGTACGGTGGCCGGCGGTTCCGTGGAGTACGTGCGGCGGGTCGGCAAGCGGCTTCCCGCGGTGCGCACCGGCACGCCGGTGCGCTCGGTCGCCCGGCACGCCGACGGCGCGTCGATCACCACGCGGGACGGCTCGGTGCACGAGGTGGACGCGGTGGTACTGGCCGTCCACCCGGACCAGGCGCTGCGGATGCTGGCCGACCCCACGCCGCTGGAGCGCGAGGTGCTCGGCGCGTTCCGCTACTCGCGCAACCCGACGGTGCTGCACGGCGACGCCTCCGTGCTGCCGCGCAGCCGGGGGGCCGCCGCGTCCTGGAACTACCTGATGCCCTCCTGCGGCTCCCCGGCCTCCCGGGTCCGGGTCAGCTACGACATGAACCGGTTGCAGGGCCTGCCCGGTCCGCAGCGCCACGTGGTGACCCTCAACGACGACGGGCAGGTCGCGGAGGAGCTGGTGCGCTCGCGCGTGGTCTTCGAGCACCCCGTGTACACGCCGGGGTCGGTGGCCGCGCAGCAGCGGCTGCCCGAGCTGAACACCCCCGTCACGGCCTACGCGGGCGCCTACCACGGCTGGGGCTTCCACGAGGACGGCTGCCGCTCCGGCGTGCAGGCCGCGGCCGCGCTGGGGGTGCGGTGGTGACCCCGACGCCCCCGGCGGCCCCGGAGGCGGGCCCGGCCCGGACACCCGCGCTGTACGAGTGCGTGGTGGCGCACGCGCGCACCGCGCCGTTGCGGCACTCCTTCCGGCACCGCACCTACCTGTGGCTGATCGATCCGGACCGGCCGCCGCGGCTGCCCCGGCTGCTGCGGGCGCTGGCCCGGTTCTCACCCGAGGACCACTTCGGCGGCACCGCGCCGTCGATCCGGGCCGGCCTGGAGTCGTTCCTGGCCGCCCGCGGGGTGGACCTGCGCGGCGGCCGGGTGACGATGCTGGCCCACGCCCGGGTGCTGGGATACGTCTTCAACCCGCTGACCCTCTACTGGTGCCGCGGCCCGGACGGCGCGCCGGCCTGCGTGGTCGCCGAGGTGCACAACACCTACGGCGAGCGGCACTGCTACCTGCTGCGCGCCGGCGGTCGGGGCGCGGGCGGGGCCGAGGTGCCCAAGGAGTTCCACGTCTCGCCGTTCTTCCCGGTGGACGGCTGCTACGTGATGCGGCTGCCGGAGCCCGGCGGCCGACTGGCGCTGACGGTGCGCCTGCGCCGCGACGGCGGCGTGCCGTTCACCGCGACGGTGCGCGGCGAGCGGCGCCCCGCGACCGCGCGCGCTCTGCTGGCGGCAGCGGTCCGGCACCCGTGGTCGACCGCCGCGGTGGCTCTCCGCATCCGCTGCCACGGGATCCGGCTGTTCCTGCGCGGCCTGCCCGTGCTCCCCCGCCCCCGTCATCCGGACCAGGAGGGAATGAAGTGACCGTCCCCGCCCCCTTCGAGACCCCCCGCCGCACGGACCCGGCCAGGCCGGCCGCCGGGGTGGACCCGGCCCGGTGGCCCGAGGTGGCCCGGCTGCCGCGCTCGTCGGCCGCGCGCACCACGGTGGCCGGGCTGATCGTGCGGCGCGCGCTGGCCGCGCTCCCGCTGCGGGTCGCCCTGGGCGGCGCACCGCCCACCGGCGTCGCCGGGCCGCTGCTGCGCGTCGTGCGCCCGGCGACGTTCTTCCGCCGGATAGGCGCCGACGGGCTGATCGGCTTCGGCGAGTCGTACATGGCCGGCGAGTGGGAGGCCGACGACCTGGTAGGCGTGCTGTCGGTGCTCGCCGCCCACGTCACGACGCTGGTCCCGGCCCCGCTGCAACGGCTGCGCGGGGTGTGGGCGCGCCGCAGGCCGCCCGCCCAGCGCAACACGGTGACCGGCGCCAGGGACAACGTGCGGCGGCACTACGACCTGTCGAACGACCTGTTCGCGCTCTTCCTCGATCCGACGATGACCTACTCCTCGGCGGTCTTCGGCGAACTCCCGGCTCGCGGTGAGGACCTGGCGGACGCCCAACACCGCAAGATCGACCGGTTGCTGGACCTGGCCGGGGTCGCCGAGGGCAGCCGGATGCTGGAGATCGGCACCGGGTGGGGCGAGCTGTCGCTCCGGGCGGCGGCGCGCGGCGCGCGGGTGACCACCGTGACGCTCTCGGCCCGGCAGCGCGACCTGGCGGTGCGCCGGATCGCGGCGGCGGGGCTGGCGGACCGCGTCACGGTGGAGCTGCGCGACTACCGCGAGTTGCGCGGCGCCCACGACGCCGTGGTGAGCGTGGAGATGATCGAGGCGGTCGGGGAGGAGTACTGGCCGGCGTACTTCGACGCGCTGGACCGGCTGACCGCGCCCGGCGGCCGGGTCGCGCTCCAGGCGATCACCATGCCGCACGACCGGATGCTGGCCACCCGCGGCACCTGGACCTGGATCACCAAGTACGTCTTCCCCGGCGGGATGCTGCCCTCCGTCGAGGCGATCCGCCGGGCCGTCGCACCGACCGCGCTGCGCCCGGCGGCGGACGACGGCTTCGGCGCGCACTACGCGCAGACGCTCCGTGTGTGGCGCGAGCGGTTCACCGCTCGGGCCGACCAGGTCGCGGCGCTCGGTTTCGACCACACCTTCCGCCGGATGTGGGAGTTCTACCTCGCCTACTGCGAGGCCGGCTTCGTCGCCGGCTACCTCGACGTCCGCCAGATGCTGTTCACGAAGGACGACGCCCCCGGAGGAACCCGTTGAACACAGCCGCCGATCGCCTGTGCGCCGTGCTGGAGGACCTGTTCGGCGGGGTCCCGCCGGTCCGGTTGCGGGTCTGGGACGGCAGCGAGGCCGGGCCGCCGGACGCACCCGTGGTCGTGCTGCGCTCCCGCCGCGCGCTGCGCCGGCTGCTGTGGCGGCCGGACGAACTGGGCCTGGCGCAGGCCTACCTGGCGTCCGAGCTGGACGTCGAGGGGGACCTGGCCGAGGGGCTGAGCACGGTGTGGCGCGCGGTGCGCGAGCGCGGCGCCGGGAGGGTCCGGCCGGGGCCGGCGGGCCTGGTGCGGGCGGCCGGCGTCGCGCTGCGGCTCGGCGCGGTCGGCCCGCGGCCGGCCGAGCCCGGCGCGCCGCGGGCCCGGCTGCGGGGACGCCTGCACAGCACCGCGCGGGACCGGGCGGCGATCAGCCACCACTACGACCTGTCGAACGACTTCTACCGGGCGCTGCTGGACGAGTCGATGGCCTACAGCTGCGGTTACTGGCGCCGTCCGAAGGACCCGGCGTACGGGCTGGCGGACGCGCAGCGCGACAAGCTGGAGCTGGTCTGCCGCAAGCTGGGACTGGCGCGCGGCGCGCGGCTGCTGGACGTGGGCTGCGGCTGGGGCTCGCTGAGCCTTTACGCGGCACGGCAGTTCGGCACGCGGGTCACCGCGGTGACGCTCTCGCGCGAGCAGCGGGACTTCGTGGCCGGACGCGTCCGCGAGCAGGGGTTGCAGGAGTTGGTGGAGGTCCGGCTGCGGCACTACCGCGACCTGGCGGACGGCCGCGGCTCCTACGACGCGGTCTCCGCGATCGAGATGGGCGAGCACGTCGGCGACGCGGAGTACCCGGGGTTCGCGGCGCTGCTGCGGGGGATGCTGCGGCCGCGCGGCCGACTGCTGGTGCAGCAGATGTCGCGGGGCGCCGGCACGCCGGGCGGCGGGGCGTTCATCGAGTCCTACATCGCGCCCGACATGCACATGCGCCCGCTCGGCGGGACGGTGTCCCTGCTGGAGTCGGCCGGTTTCGAGGTGCGCGAGACGCAGTCGCTGCGCGAGCACTACGTGCGCACCGTCGCCGCCTGGCACCGGGTGCTGGAGCGGGACTGGGAGCGGTACACGGCGATGGTCGGCGAGCCGACGGCGCGGGTGTGGCGGCTGTACCTGGTCGGCGGCGGGCTGGCGTTCGCCGAGCGGCGGATGGGCGTGGACCAGATCCTCGCGGTGCGCCCCGGCCCCGACGGGTCCGCCGGCCTGCCGGCCACCCCGGAGTGGTACGGGGCCGGCGGGTGAACGGCTTCGCGTGGTCCGCGTTCGCCGCCAATCTCGCGGTGGCGGCGGGCGCGGCGTCCGCCGTCCTGCTCGCCACGTTCGCGGTGGCCCGTGCCAAGGGGGTGCACCGGGTGGTCGACGTGGCCTGGGGGGTGGCCTTCGCGGCGGTCGCGGCTGCCTCGTTCGCCACCTCAGCCGGGCACGGCGGCTCGGGCGTTCGGGTCCTGGTGACCGCGGCGACGGCGGTGTGGGGGCTGCGGCTGGCGGCGCACATCGCCTGGCGCGGGCACGGCAGGGGCGAGGACCCGCGCTACGAGCGGTTGCTGGCGAAGGCGCCCGGCGGTCGCGACGCCTACGCGTTCCGCGTGGTCTACCTGGTGCAGGGCGCGCTGGTCTGGCTGGTGTCGTTGCCGGTTCAGGCCGCCTGCTACCTGACCGGCGGGCTGAGCGGATGGGCGGTGGCCGGCGCGGCGGTGTGGGCGGCGGGCCTGTTCTTCGAGTCGGTCGGCGACTTCCAGCTCGCCCGTTTCACGGCCGATCCGGCACATCGCGGCCTGATCATGGACCGCGGACTGTGGCGCCTCACCCGGCACCCGAATTACTTCGGCGACTGCCTGGTGTGGTGGGGGCTGTTCCTGATGGCGTGCGGTTCCTGGCAGGCGGCCGCGGTGTCGGTGGTCTCGCCGCTGGTGATGACGCTGCTGCTCACCCGGGGCAGCGGACAGCGGCTGCTGGAGGCGCACATGGCCGACCGGCCCGGGTACGCCGCATACGCGGCGCGTACCAGCGGTTTCGTGCCGCTGCCGCCTCGCCGCGCCGGGCACCGGGACCGAGCGTGAGGCCAGCCCTCCGGTGAACGGCTGTGCCCGGTGCACGACTGATGGCGCGTCGGTTCGTGCGGGGTGGAGCGGCCGCGCCGTCAGCGTGCTGGCCGAGCGCGGCACACTGGCGCCGCGCGAGGCCGCCGCGATCGGCGCGAAGCTGATGGACGCGCTGGACGCCGCGCACCGCGCCGGCGTGCTGCACCGGGACGTCAAGCCGGGCAACGTGCTGCTGGAGCGCGGCGACCGGGTGGTGCTCACCGACTTCGGCATCGCCACCATCACGACCGACCACGAGATGGCGAAGCTCACCGGCAGCGGCGAACTGGTCGGCTCGCTCGACTACCTGCCGCCCGAGCGGGCCCAGGGCCAGGAGCCGACGCCGGCGTCGGACGTGTGGTCGCTGGGCATGACGCTCTACGCGGCGGTGGAGGGCGCCTCGCCGTTCCGCCGCACCTCGGTGTGGTCCACGCTCAACTCCATCGTGACCGAGCCGCTGCCGGAGCCCGCTCGGTCCGGGCCGCTGGCGCCGGTGCTGCGCGAGCTGATGACGAAGGACCCGCGGCAGCGGCCCACCGCCGAGCGGGCCCGCGCGATGCTGGAGGCCGCCGCGGTCGGCCGGCCGGCACCCGCCGGGGTGCCCGAACCGGCACCGCCGCCCGTCCCGGCGCCAGCGCCGCCGCCCTCCGCCGTGTCCGCCCACGCCGTCCCTGCGGCCCGGCCCGCCGGACCGGACGGTTCACCGGACACGCCGCCGCGCCCCGGCTTCGGCCCGGTGGGGCCGGACCCGGCCAGGGGCGGCTACACCCCGCACGGCCGGGGCCGCACCCTTCCGCTGCCCGAGCGGGCCGGGAGCGGCGGCGCCGTGCCGACCGGCCGGAGCCGTACCCGGGTCGTGGTCGCCGCCTCCGCCGCGGTCGTGCTGGCCGGCGGCGGCGCGGCCTGGGCGGCCCTGGACGCGCATCACCCGGCCGGCGCCGCCGAGGCCGTCGCCTCGTCCGCCGGCGCGTCGACACCGGTGGCGACCCCGAGCATGGGCGCCGCCCACCGGGGCCTGGCGTCGCCGACCACCTCGCCGTCCTCGCCCGCCGGCGCGTCGGCCACCGCCTCCCGGCCGCCGGCCGTGCACAGCGCCACGGCCGCCCCGACGCGGCCGGCCGGCACCGTCCGGCCCACGCCCCACCCGACGCCGAAGCCCGCCGAGGTCTCCACCGGCTGCACCGGCTGGCACCACGACGACCCGGACCCGGGCACCACCGGGTACATGAACGGCGACGACCACATCGAGTCCGGCCCGTACGAGACCTGCCCGGACATCGCGCTCGCCAGAACCGGGGCCAAGGTCTGGTACCAGTGCTACGTGGTCAACGCCTACGGCAACCGCTGGACCTACATCCGCATCGCCGGCACCGAGAGCGCCGGATGGATGTCGAACGACAACCTGGAGAACCAGGACGGCCCCTCCACGCCCTGCTGACCCGCACGCCCGCCGGCCCGGCACGTCCCCCGGAGGGCCGACGGGCGCCAGGCGGCCGGGAGTGGGTGCGCGCCAGGCGGCCGGGAGTGGGTGCGGCGGGCGCGGGCACGGCGGGCGCGACGGAATGACGGGGCGGGTCGGGCCGGGCCGGATCGGGTGCGGCGGGCGCGGCGGGGACCGGCGCGCGATACTCGACAGCAGACCGCCGGAGCCACCGTGCCGGCCCGCGCCGCCGATCCTCCCCCGCTGACTGGAGGACGCCGTTGACACACCCCGTGGCAGTCCGGCCCGGCGCCGTCCGCGACTGGCTGCGCGCCCGCGACCGGCACCTGGCCGCCACCCGGCGGGCGACGCGGACGGCGGTGGTGATGCCGGCCGTCTTCGCCGTCGCCGACCTGGTGATCGGTGACCCGGCGGTGGCGATCTTCGCGGCGTTCGGCTCCTTCGCGATGCTGCTGTTCGCCGACTTCGGCGGACCGGTGCGGGACCGGCTGGCGGCCCAGACGGTGCTGGGCGCGGCCGGCGCGGCCCTGATCGCGGCGGGCACCGCCGTCTCCCGGGTGACCTGGGCCGCGGTGGGCGCGATGGCGGTGGTGGGCTTCACGGTGCTGTTCTCGGCGGCGGTCAGCTCCGTGCTGGCGTCGGCGACCACCTCGCTGCTGCTGTCGTTCATCCTGCCGGTCTCGATCCGCGCCCCCTGGTCGGCGGTGCCGGACCGGCTGGCCGGATGGGGGCTCGCCTGGGCCGCGTCGATGCTGGCGGTGGCGCTGCTGTGGCCGGCGCCGGTCCTCGACCCGCTGGGCGGCTCCGCCGCGGCGGCGAGCCGGGCGCTGGCCGCCCGGCTGCGCTCGGACGTGGCGGCGGTGCGGGGCGGGCCGCACCCGGCCGCCTCGACCGGCCGCCCGGCGGTGGAACGCCGGCGCGCGGAGGCGGTCGGGGCCCTGCACCGCGCCTTCCTGACCTCGCCGTACCGGGCCGCCGGCCTGACCACCGGCTCGCGCGCGCTGGTCCGGGTGGCGGACGAACTGGAGTGGCTGGACGCCATGGTGGTGCACGGCGCGCCGCGGCCGGGCGTGGCGGTCGACCGGGGCGCCTGCGCGGTGCGGGTCGCGGTGGCGGAGGTGCTGGAACGCTGCGCGGACCTGCTGGACGCCCCGCGCGGTGACCGCGCGGCGCTGCGCGCGGCGGTCCGGGACCTGCGCGACCGGCTGGAGGCGATGGAGGACGCGACCGCCGGCGGCCTGCCGCCCGCCGGGTCCGGCCGGCCGCCGGGGGAACCGGGCGGCGGCGGGCCGTTGCGGGCGGCCGCGTACGTCTCCGCGCTCGACCCGTCGTTCCGCTCTCAGGAGATGGGCTTCGCGGTGACCCAGATCGCCCGCAACGTCGACCTGGCCGCGGCGGCCGAGCGGCGGCGGTGGACCGAGCGGCTGCTCGGCCGGGTGCCCCGGGGGGTGGCCTCGCCGGTCGCCGCGGCGCAGCGCCGGGCCGCCGCGCACGCGGGGCGGCACTCGGTGTGGCTGCACAACAGCGTGCGGGGCGCGATCGGCCTGGCGCTCGCGGTGGCGACCGCGGACCTGACCAGCGTCCAGCACTCGTTCTGGGTGGTGCTCGGCACGCTGTCGGTGCTGCGCTCCAACGCGCTGAACACCGGGCAGAGCGTGCTGCGGGCGCTGCTGGGCACGGTGGCCGGTTCGGTGGTCGGCGGGCTGCTGCTGGCGGCGATCGGCACCGGGACCCCGGTGCTGTGGCTGCTGCTGCCGCCGGCGATCCTGGTGGCGGGCGTCGCGCCGACGGTGGTCTCGTTCGCCGCCGGGCAGGCGGGGTTCACCCTGACACTGGTGATCCTCTACAACATCGTGCAGCCCGCGGGGTGGCGGCTGGGGCTGCTGCGGTTGGAGGACATCGCGATCGGCTGTGCCGTGAGCCTGCTGGTGGGGCTGTTCTTCTGGCCGCGCGGGGCGCACCGGGCGCTGGGCCGGGCGTTGTCCGACGCCTACGAGGGCGGCGCCGCGTACCTGGTCGGCGCGGTCGGCTTGGCACTGAGCCGGTGCGGTGCGAGCCCGGCCGGCGGCGGGGCGTCCGGGCGTCCGGCGCGCGAGGCGGAGCGGGCCGCCGCGGCGGCGGGCCGGCTGGACGCGGCGTTCCGCACCTACCTGGCCGAGCGCGGCGCCAAGCCGGTGCCACTGGCGGAGATGACGACACTGGTGACCGGAGTCGCGGCGCTGCGGCTGGCCGGCGACGCGGTGCTCGACCTGTGGCGCCGCTCGGAGAGCCGAGCACAGGGTGAACGGGCTTGCGCACGACGTGAGTTGCTGGCCGGTACCGAGCACGTGTCGCGCTGGTACGGCGCGCTCGCCGCCGCGCTGGAGGGCAACCGGGAGGTGCCGGAGCCGCTGCCCCGCGACCCGGGCGCGGTCGGGCGGCTGGTGGAGTCGGTGGGCCGGGACCTGCGGGAGGCGCGGGACGGGGCGGCCGACACGGCGGTGCGGATCATCTGGACCGGCGACCACGTGGACGCCACCCGGCGCCTGCAGGCCGCGCTGGCCTCGGCGGCGCGTTCGGCGTCCGAGACCGGGCCGGTCGCCCGGCGGCGCGGGGGAGGCGGCGGCCTGCCCGGCAGGGCGTCCCGGGGCTAACGTGAAGCATGCGCATTCTGATCGCGACCGCCGGTTCCCGGGGTGACGTCGCGCCGTTCGTGGGCTTGGGACGGCGGTTGGCGGACGCGGGGGCACGGGTCGCGCTGGCCACCCACACCGTGTTCCAGCCTGCGGTGCTCGCCGCCGGGCTGGAGTTCCGTCCGCTGCCGGTCGACCCGCGCGCCCAGTTGGCCTCGGCCGCCGGGCAGGGCGTGCTGCGGGCCGGCGGGGTCGGCGGCGCGGTGCGGCTGCTGAGGCTGGCGCGGCGGTTCATGCCGGAGCTGGGCCGCGGTGTGCTGGCGGCGGCGGGCCGGGGCACCGACGTGCTGCTGCTGTCGGCGACCACCGCGCCGCTGGGCCAGGTGGTGGCCGAGGCGCTGGGTCTTCCGAGCGCCGGGCTGTTCCTGCAACCCCTGGAGCCCTCCCGGCGCTTCCCGCCGGTGGTCACCGGGACGCCGCCGGGCGCTCCCTCGGCACGCAACCTGCTGGCCGGCCGGGCCGCGCTGCTGGCGGCCGACCGGGTCTTCGGGCCGGCGCTGCGCGGGTTGCGCCGGGAACTGGGGCTGCCGGCCCGCTCGGCGGGCCGGGAGCGGCGCCGCCGCATGCGGCAGGGGTGGCCGGTGTTCAACGGGTTCTCGCCGTCCGTGGTGCCGCGGCCCGCCGACTGGGCGCCGTCCTCCCGGGTGTCGGGGTACTGGTGGCCGTACACCGGCGGGCGGTGGCGTCCCTCGCCCGCGCTGGCCGAGTTCCTGGCGGCCGGACCGCCGCCGGTGTTCGTCGGGTTCGGGTCCCTGGTGGTGCCCGATCCGGACCGGCTGGCCGAAACGGTCGGCTCCGCGTTGCGCACGGCGGGGCTGCGCGCGGTGGTGCAACGCGGCTGGAGCGGGCTGCGGATCGACGGGGACGACGTGCTGACGGTGGACGACGTGCCGCACGCCTGGCTCTTCCCGCGCACCGCGGCCGTGGTGCACCACGCGGGCGCCGGCACCACGGCGGCCGGGCTGCGCGCCGGTGTGCCCGCGGTGCCGGTGCCCGGTCAGCTCGACGCGCCGTTCTGGGCGTCGAGGCTGACCGCGCTCGGCGTCGCCCCGGCGGCCGTGCCGCTGGGCGCCCTGACCTCCGGCGGGCTGGCCGGGGCGCTGCGCGGCGCGGTGGGGGATCCGGCGTACCGGGAGCGGGCGCGGCGGCTGGCCGGCCGGATCGCCGCCGAGGACGGTGCGGCCGACGTGCTGCGCTGGGTGGAACGGTTCGCCTGAGGCGTCGGCCCGACGGCGCCCGGCGGCGTGCGGGCCGGCGGGCGGGTGTGTGAAGGCGTGCGGGCGGGCGCCGAAACACCGTGCCGCCGCGCGCGCCGGTCCGACGGGGCGGCGCGGGCGGCGGCCGGTTCGACCGGACGGGGCCGGTCAGGCGGCGGTGCCGCCGGAGTAGTCGCTGTTGAACGCCGACTCGATGACGGAGGCCACGCTGCTGTCGGTGAGGATGATGCCCAGCTCGCGGTTGTTGGTCAGCGAGTTGCTGGTCACGTTCATCGAACCGGCCTCGACCTCCATGTCGGACTTGCCGTAGTCCGCGACGATGGCCTTGGCGTGGATGTAGTAGCCGTTCGGGTCGTCGTAGCCGACCACCGTGCCGCCGGCGTCCTCCACCTTGGAGACCTCGGAGGAGTAGTCGGACGGGTCCTCCAGCACGACCCGCACGGTCACCCCGCGCTGCGCGGCGGCGACGATGTCGTCGACGATCGTCGAGTCGCTGAACTCCTCCTCCTCGACGTCCAGGGTGGAGGTGGCGCCGTTGATGACGCTGGCCAGCCGGTCGGTGGCGGTGGTGGGCGACCACAGCAGGTTGTCGCCGTCGCTCGGGGTGATCGAGGAGTGCGCGTAGTCGGCGTCGAAGACCGCCTCGATCGCGTTGACGTCGCTGGAGTCGGTGTCGAAGACACCGTAGTCCCGCGTGGTCGAGTACCACTCGGAGGTCAGGTTTCCGGTGAGGATCAGCGACTCCGAGCCGTCCACAGTGATCGTCTTCTGGTGGGTGTAGGTGAAGGCGGTCGAGGAGTAGACGACGCCGACGCCCGCGTCCTTGAGGGAGTTGTAGGCGCTGCTGTTGGTGGAGCTCTCCTTCTGGTCGAGGATGACCCGCACCGTGACGCCGCTGTTCTCCAGGTTGATCAGGTCGTTGACGACGGTGGTGTCCTTCAGCTCGTACATCGTCATGTCGAGCGAGCTGGTCGCCGAGTTGATGAAGTCGTAGATGGTGGGTTCGCTGTCGCTGAGGCTGAACGCGAAGGCGCTGTAGCTGCCCGACGCGTGCGCCGGGACGCAGACCGCGAGCATGGCCGACGCGGCGGCGAAGACGGTTCCCGCGCGGCGAAGTGTGGTGCCCAGCATGTGTCACTCCAAGTGGGGTGGGGGGAGCCGGCGATCCATGGGGGGTCGTCGCTTGTGACAACCGGATCAGCACACCACGCGCGTAGAACACCGGGGAAGAGCACCCTGGGAATTCTTGACATGTTCATTGACAATCGACGGTGCGAACCCGGCGGAACCGGAGCCGTTCGCGGCCGGCGGCGGGCGCGTCGCGCCGGTCGGCTCAGCGGGCCGGGCGGCCCATGCCCAGCGGGGTGTCGTTGTCACGGGAGAGTCGGCGCAGCAGCGGAACGCCCAGCAGCCACCAGTACTTGGCGACGGTCGGCGACAGCAGGGTGAACGGGATGGAGGTGGCGAACACCGCCACGACGACCGTACTGCGCTGCAGCGCGACCAGGACCCGCTCCCTGGGGGCCCCGTCCTTGCGCAGTCGGGGCTCGACGAGCAGCCGGACCGCCATCGCCCCCAGCACCCCGGCGGCCAGCGCCATCGACCCGGCGTAGATGGCGGTCGCCTCGGCCGTCGAGCCGTACTCGCTCAGCAGACTGGCCGGGAAGGGCAACCCGGCGATCACCGCCAGGAAGAGCAGGTCGCAGCGGAGCAGCCAGGTGTCCAGCCGGCCGATCATCCGGAACAGCGCGTGGTGCGCCTGCCAGATCATGCCGATGACCAGGAGGTCAGCGCGTACGAGCCGATCTGCGGGGAGAGGGTGCGCAGCGCGTGGTCGAACCGGTCCCTCGGCAGCCCCGCCGGGATCCGCACGTCGAGGGCGAGCAGGGTGATGGCGATGGCGAACACGGCGTCGCCGAACGCGAGCAGCCGGTCCACGCCGATCACGGTCTTGCTGCGGGCCATGCGGCATCTCCCGGTTGACGTCCGGTCGAAATACCGCGCACCGGGCCGAGCCGGGCAGTGTGACGCCCGGCGGTGCGGGCCGGATCACCCGGCGTGCCGCGGGCCGGCCCGCCCCGCGGCACGCCTCCGCCGGAGACCGGACGCGGCCCCCGGCGGCCCGGCGGCACGCGAGCCGTCACGCGCCGCCGCTCCTCGGCGTGCGGCCGGCGGCGGGGAGCGCCTCACTTCGCCGCGGTGCTCAGCGCCTTGGCGAGGAACGCCTGGAAGACGCCGCCGCCGACGCGGACGTCGTAGCGCACGCCCTGGAAGTTGGGCACGGTGTGCCCCTCGGCCTTGCCGCGCAGGCTCTCCACGCCGGCCCGGTCGGCGCTGGTCGGCCGGCCGGCCCGGGCGTCCCGCAGCAGTCGCAGGGCGGCGAGGGACGCGTCGGCCCACTGCGTGGTGACGGTGAGCCAGGGCGCCGCCTCCGTGCGGAACGACCGGTCGGTGATGTCGTGCGAGGCGGCGGCTAGCAGGGTGAGCCGGTCGTGCAGCGGCCCGGCGCCGCCGGCGGGGTCGTGCCAGTAGGCGGCGACGTCCGCGGCCAGCGCGGGAGCGGCGGTGGAGTCGATGCGGGAGTCGTGTTCGAGGTCGGCGAAGGCACGCAACGCGGCGAGCGCGGTGGGGTTTCCGCCGGCGAGCACCGACAGTCCGGCGTCGAGCGCGGCGCTCGGCCGATAGCCGTCGGGGTTCCAGGTGTAGTCGGCGAGGGAGAACAGCACCGGGTCGGAGGCGGCGGCCTGGGGCATGGGGTTGGCCAGCAGTCCGTCCGCGTCCCGCGGCAGCCCGGCGGTCCGACCGGTGTAGGGACCCAGGAGCAGGCGGCCCGGGGTGTAGTCGTTGACCGGGTAGTTGTCCCAGACCACCACCGGGTGGCGGTAGATGGCGCGCGCCTGGTCGATCTGCGCCCGGTCGACGGTCGGCGAGACGACCTGCGGCCCGGTCCACACCACGGCGATCGCCGGGTCGAGGGCGGTGGCGAGGGCGGACTTGTACGCGTCGTGACTCAGCCCGCCGTACTCGCTGGGCACCATCGTCAACGGTGCGGCGCCCGGGTGCCGGTCGATGAACGCGTGCAGCACGTGGTCGAGCAGGGCGGACTGCGCCCGGGCGGGCGCGCCGGCGTCCGTGCCGTACGCCTGCCGGTCGGCGTCGCAGTTCCAGGTCTTGTAGTCGATGTCGTCCAACGCGACGGCGAACGACCGCGCGCCGAGCTTCCACATCCGCTCGAACTTCGCCAGCACCCGCGCCCGGTCGGCCGAGGAGGAGTAGCAGATGCTCAGGCCCGGGGAGAGCACGTAGGTGACGGCGACGTGGTCGGCCGTCCCGCGCGTGAACAGCGCGTGCAGCGCGGCGAGCCGGTCCGGCGGGTAGGCGTCCCGCCAGCGGGCCCGCAGGTACGGGTCGTCCTTCGGCGTGTACAGGTAGCCGTCGAGCTTGAAGCGCCCGTCGAAGTCCAGTTGCGCCAGCCGGTCCGCCGACGACCAGGCCGTCCCGTAGAACCCCTCGACCACGCCGCGCACCGCCGTCGCCGGCCAGTCCCGCACCGCCACCGCGGGCAACACGGACCGCGCCTTCGCCGCTCCGACGGGGCGCACCAGTTGCGCGAGCGTCTGGGCCGCGTAGTACGCGCCGAGCGCGTCGTGGCCGTCGAGCAGGACGTGCGGGGGGTCGGCGCCGCCTCCGGCGTCGAGGGCCAGGACGTAGCCGCCGGACGGCAGCCCGGAGGTGCCCCGGACCCCGTACCGGGCCATCGCGTGGTCGCTGGCACCGACGCCGACCGACACCGCGAGGCCGCTCCCGGAGCCGCCGTGCGCCACGGTGCGGGCGCCGGCGGACCGCAGCGTACCGCGCACCAGGTCCGCGGTGGCCGGATCCACCCCGCTGCCGAGGGTCAGCCGCACGGTCGCGGTGACGTGGACGGCCCCCGGGTGCGGCACGACGGTGCGCGGTCGCGGCCAGAGCGCCGGCACCGCGACGCTCCCGCCCCGCGACGGCGACGCGGCGGGCCGGTCGGGGGCCGCCGACGGCTCGGACACCCACCGCACGACGGCCACCGCCAGCGCGACCGCGAGGGCGCACCCCAGCACCGGCCACCATCGGCGCCGCTTCCGCGGCGTCCGGTGTCCGCCCATCTCCGCCCCTCCCCCGCCTCCGTCGTCGACCCCGACCGGGTCCCGCGCCGCGTCCCGCCGCGGCCGGCAGGCGCCCTGGCCCGCGTGACCGGGCGCGCCGCCCGGCGTCGCCGTCCACCGTAGACGCGCCGTCCGGTCCGGCACCGGCGGGGTCGGCGGCTGCCGGAGCCGGCGGCGCGGCGCGGGCAGCGGCGCGGGCCGCCGGTGGGCCCCGGCGCAGCCGGTGCCGGCGCAGGGGCCACCTTCCGGTCCGCCCCGGAACCGGTCACCGGCGGGGCGGGGCGCCGGGCGGGGATCTCACGGGTGATGGGCGTCCTGCGGGCCGCCGCGTCCGGCGCCCGCCGGAGGGCGCGGTATCCGCCTCCTGCGGAATCGCGCTGGTGAACCGTGCGCGCGCCTCGGAGTGACTCCGGGCCTGGGCGGCCGTAGCCGGGGTAGGGGTCGGTCAACACACGGCTGCGTGCCGGTACTTCGGGAGGTCACGAATGAGGGCATCACGATTCGGCGGCGGGGACGCCGGGTGGAAGCGGGTGGCCGGGGCGTCGGTGCTGCTGCTGGCCGCCGCCGGGCTGGCCACCGGGTGCCGGGCGGTCAAGGTCGACGGCGCCGCGGCCGGTTCGGCGTCCGGCGGAGCCACCCCGGCCGCCTCCAACGGCCGGGCGGTCAGCCCGCTGGACGATCCGGACGGCACCGGGCCGGGGCTGGCGCCGGTCACCTCGGCCGCGGACAAGGCCAGGGCCCGGGCGCTGATCGAGAAGGTGACCACGAAGGGCCGCGGACCGAAGACCGGGTACGACCGGGACCGGTTCGGTTACGCCTGGATGGACTCCGCGCCTGGCGTGCCGTTTTCGCACAACGGCTGCGACACGCGCAACGACGTGCTCAAACGCGACGGCGACCAGGTCCGGTTCCGGTCCGGTTCGCGCTGCGTGGTGGTCTCCATGACGCTGCACGACCCCTACACCGGGCAGGTCATCGACTGGACGAAGGCACACGCCACGAAGGTGCAGATCGACCACGTGATGCCGCTGTCGTACGACTGGCAGATGGGCGCGGCGCGGTGGACCAAGGAGAAGCGGGAGGACATCGCCAACGACCCGCTCAACCTGCTGCCGGTGGACGGCTCCTCGAACGAGGCCAAGGGCGACTCGGGGCCGGCCGCCTGGCTCCCGCCGCGCAAGGCGATCCGCTGCGCGTACGGCGTGCGGGTCGCCCAGGTGTCGTTGAAGTACGGGTTGCCGGTCACCGCCGCCGACAAGAAGATGATGCTGGAGCAGTGCGGCGGTTGACGCCCGGACCAGCCGGCCGGGAGCCGGCTGCCGCCGCGCGGGGCCGGGCGGGCCCGGCGCGCCGCGGTCTCCCGGCCGGCCCGCCGTGCGGGAACAGCCGGTCGGACGGCGTGTCGGCCCTCCCGGCCGACGCGGCCCACCTGACTCACCGGTAATCGGCAACTTCAGCCGGCCGGCCGGGTTTTGCCGCGTCCCGCGTTGACACCGGTACCGCTCCGCTCCCTACGATGCGATCACGACGTCGGGGCGAAGGAGCCACACCGGGCCGGATCTCCGCGCGACTTCGCGCCGGATCTCGCCGGCCCTGCCCCCGGGCCTGGTCAAGACGGCGAGCGCGACGGCGCTCACGGACACCACGGCGGTCTCCCGAGGGCCGCCCGGAAGGCCAGGACGGTGAAGGGATGATCGGTTCGCCGGTCGAGAACGACTCACAGGCGACGGTGAAGGCGACCGGGCTCATCCCCGGTCAGCGTTCGAGTCCGGAGGGGGGCGGCGCCCGCTGGTGGCGTGACGCGGTCATCTACCAGATCTACGTGCGAAGCTTCCTGGACAGCACCGGGGACGGCATCGGCGATCTGGCGGGGGTCAGCGCCGGCCTGCCGTACCTCAAGCGGCTCGGCGTGGACGGGATCTGGCTGACCCCGTTCTACCCGTCGCCGCAGCACGACCACGGCTACGACGTGGCCGACTACTGCGACGTCGACCCGACCTACGGCGACCTGGCCGCCTTCGACCGGCTGCTGGCCAACGCCCGCCGGCTGGGGCTGAAGGTACTGGTGGACGTCGTCCCCAACCACTGCTCCAGCGACCACCCGTGGTTCCGCGAGGCGCTGGCCGCCGGCTCCGGCTCGCCGGCCCGCGAGAAGTTCCACTTCGCCCCCGGGCGGGGCCCGCACGGCGAACTGCCGCCGAACAACTGGCACGCGATGTTCGGCGGCCCGGCGTGGTCCAGGGTGACCGAGCCGGACGGCACGCCCGGCGAGTGGTACCTGCACATGTTCACCCCGCAGCAACCGGACCTGAACTGGCGCACCGCCGAGGTCACCGAGCACTTCGAGCACGTGCTGCGCTTCTGGTTGGACCGCGGCGTGGACGGGTTCCGCATCGACGTGGCCGCCGGCCTGTTCAAGCACCCGGACCTACCGGACTCCGACGACCCGACGGTCGACGAGCGGGAGCGCGACTCGGTCAACCCGCTGGCCTGGAACCAGCCGGAGGTGCACGGGGTCTGGCGCCGCTGGCGGGCCGTCTGCGAGCAGTACACCGCCGCCGACGGGCGCGAGCGGCTGCTGGTCGGCGAGGTGTCGGTGCGCACGCCGGCCGAGCAGTCGAAGTACGTGCGGCCCGACGAACTGCACCAGGCGTTCTTCTTCCACCTGCTGACCGCGCCCTGGGACTCCGACTACTTCCACCGGGTGATCCGGGACGCGCTGGTCGACATCGCCGGCACCGGTTCCACCATCACCTGGGTGCTCAACAACCACGACCAGGTCAGGGCGGTCACCCGGTACGCCGCGCCGGCGTCGGCCGACGGCGGCGACCTGCCGGACGCGGGCAGCCCCCGGGCGCGGGCCGCCGCGCTGCTGATGTTCGCGCTGCCCGGCGCCGCCTACGTCTACCAGGGCGAGGAGCTCGGGCTGCCGGAGGTGGTCGACCTGCCCGACGAGGTGCTGACCGACCCGATCTTCCGACGCACCGGCAGCCGGGCCCGGGTGCGCGACGGCTGCCGCATCCCGCTTCCGTGGTCCGGGCACGCCTCGCCGTTCGGGTTCACCGCCGAGGGGGCGCAGGGCGCGCCGTGGCTGCCGCAGCCCGGCTGGTTCGCCAACCACACCACCGAGCGGGCGCTGGCCGACACCAGCTCCTTCTGGCACCTGTACCGCGACGCGCTCCACCTGCGCCGCAGCCTGCCGCAGCTGGGCGACGGCACGCTGCGCTGGCTGGACTCGCCGCCCGGCGTGCTGACGTTCGTGCGCGGCGAGGAACTGGTGTGCGCGGTGAACTTCGGCGACCGGCCGGTTCCGGCGCCGGTCACCGGCGCCCCGATCCTGTCCAGCCGGCCCTGCCCGCCCGGCGTGCTGCCGGGCAACACGGCGGCCTGGTGGATCAGCGAGGACCTGGTCGGCTGACCCGGCTGGCCCGCGCGGTGCCCGGTGCCGATCGGGCACCGGGCGGACCGGGCGGCGGCGCCCCGGGCGTGTCGCGACAGCGGCGCGGACGCGCCGTAGCCTGGGGACGGCGGCGTCACGACACGCCGTGCACCCGACCGGGCCCGCCGTGAGCTTGGGAGGCTCGCCATGACCGGACACGACCCGAACGGATCCGAGCCCGCCGCGACCACCCCGTCACCGGATCCGACGCGGCCCGGCGACATCGGCCGGCGGATCGCGTACCGGCGGCGCGAGCTGGGGCTGAGCCGGCGGCAGCTGGCGGCGGACGCGGGCGTCTCCCCACAGTACGTGCGCTACGTCGAGGAGCAGCCGGCCGAGGTGGAACCCGGCTCGCTGCTGCGGCTCGCCGGGGCGCTGCGCACCACCACCGGCGACCTGCTGGGCGGCGACGCGGACCTGCCGCCCGGCGGCGCGAGGGCCGGGGCGCACCCGGTGCTGGAGGAGATGACTCCGCCGGACTGCTGGGAACGGCTGGGTACGCACGGTGTCGGCCGGATCGCGCTGCCGGCCGGTCCCGCGGTGGACGTGCTGCCGGTGAACTACAGCGTGGTGGACAGCTCCATCGTCTACCGCACCACGCCGTCCCGGGCGGCCGACGCCGCGCACCAGGCGGAGGTGTCGTTCGAGGTGGACCGGGTGGACGACGCGCTCCGGCAGGGCTGGAGCGTGCTGGCGGTCGGACCGGCCCGCCGGGTCACCGACCCGGCCGAGTCACGGGCGCTGGACCAGCGGGCCGGCTCCGGTCCCTGGGCGGGCGGATCGCGTCCGGCGTGGGTGAGCATCTCCCCGCTGCGCCTGACCGGCCGCCGGGTCAGCGCGCGCTGACCGCTGCGGGCCCGGACGGGGTGGCAGGACGCGGGCCGTCCCGGACGCCCGGCGCGCTCCTGAGGAGGCCCCGAGGTCCCGTGCCGGCACCACGCCCAGCGGTCCCCTGAACGGCCCGCCGCACGTCGTGCCGGGGGCCGCCCGGCGGGACGCGTCGGACGGGGCCCGGCGGACACGGCCCAGGGTGACGCGATGGACAGCACCTTCAGCGACGCCTTCCAGACCGCGACGGCCCGCCACGCCGCCTGGGCCGGCGAGCAGCTCGACACCTTCAACGCGTACCTCCCGGGCGGGGAGTGGAGCGCCGACCTGGACCGGCGGCTGTTCCGGCAGGGCGGCCGGGAGGTGCGGGTCAGCCTGCTGGGCTCGTTCAGCGAACGCGACTCCTCCTGGCTGTGGGCCTGGGCCAACCCCGGCTTCAAGGGCACCCCGGTCACCGGCGCGGCGGAGGCGGTCTCGCGGTTCGGCAGCCGGTTCGACGTCCCGGAGCTCACCGGCGAGGGGGTGGACCTGTCCGGCTCCCCGGACCCGGGGTGGGCGGTGGAGCGGCTGGTCTTCGGTGCGATGGGCGTACTGGGCGCGCCCGGTTACATCGGGGTGCGGGCGAACGCGGACTCGCGGGTGTACCTGGTCCCGGACGACCCGCGGGTGCCGAGGGCGACTCCCGATCCGGTGACGCTGCCGCGCGTCCTGATGGACGGCGTGGCCCTGGCCGGCGGCCCGGCGCGCCCGGTGGTGCACGGCTACTTCGCCCACCACGGCCTGCCGGTGCACGAGGACCCGGGCTCGCTCGCGGCGCGGCTGGCGGACGGCACGGTCGCCAGGGTGGAGTTCGACGCGTGGGACGATCGGCTCGGTCGCGGTGCGCACCGAGGGCGCCGCCGCGCCGTGACCTCCCCGGGGCCGGGCGTCGTGGCCCGCTCGCGCCGCCCCGGCGCGGTCCCGGCCGGGCCGGGCGGGGTCAGACCGGCCCGGCGAGCTGCCGCACCGCGCCGATCGGCGCGGTCAGCACCGGAACGGTGAGCGTGCCGGTGGGCAACGCGGTCAGGGCCGCCGCCATCGACGCCTGGGCGAGCACGATCACGTCGCACTCCGGGGCGAGCCGCACCGCCTCCTCGGCGACCGCCCGGTCGTGCGCCGCCTGGTTGCCGGCCGCCCGGGCCTCCTGGGCACCGGAACACGCCGACGCGGTCACATCCACCGCGGCGCCGGTCTCGGCCGCGACCTGCCGGACGAGGTCGGCGGTGGGCTCCAGGGCGGCCCGCAGGGTGGCCAGCACCGCGATCCGGTGACCGGTGGCGACCGCCTGGCGGACCATCGGTTCGTCGGCCCGCAGCAGTGGGATGCCGGCCAGCGGGCGGGCGAGTTCCACCGCTCGGCCGAGCGACGGGCAGGTGGCCAGCACCGCTTGGGCGCCGGCCTGTTCGGCGAGCGAGGCGTAGGCCGCCACCCGCCGGACGGTGACCGGCAGCAACCCGTGCACCACGGTGTCGCCGAGCAGGCTCTCGTCCACCACGTGGTACGGGTCGACGTCCGGCGCCTCGCGGGCGATGAGCGGGCCGAAGACGGCGGGCAGTGCCGCGCTGGTGTGCAGGACGCAGACCCGGCGGGTGCCGGCGGCGGGCATCACGCGGCGCCTGCGGCCGGGACGGCGGGCGCGGGCCTGCGGTGGTCTCTGGTCACGGTGCGGCTCCTGGTCGGTGGGCGGCGCGGCGCGCCGGTCGGACGCGGGCACGCCTGCCCCGCCGGTGCGCTTCGACACCCCTCGCCGTGCGCGGGTCCGGCGCGCCGTGGCACGGACGGCGGGCACATCACGCCGCACGGCGCCCGCGAGGGGTCCGGCGCTCCCTGGGCTCGGCGGCGCCCCGCCCGTCCGTACGGCGCGTCCCCCGAAGGCCGGCACACGGCGCCGGGGCCGTCATCGGCCACCGGCCGGGCCGGCCGCCTCGCCGGCCGCGAAGTCCAGTCCGCGCGCCCGGGCCGGCGGCGCGGCGCGGCGGCGCAGCAGGGTGGCGGCCGGGCTGCGGCCCTCACGCCGGGCGGCGTCGGCGAGTTCCGCGGCGGCCCGGCGCACCGAGCGGCGGACGAAGGCGTAGACGTCCTCCGCGGCGGCGCGGCGGTAGGCGTCGGGGGCGTAGTGCTGGATGGAGTGGGTGAGCGCGGCGCCGGCGTTGATCACCGGGGTGGGCAGGTAGGTGATGCCGCGGTGGTGCAGGACGGTGCTGGTGGCCGCCTCGTCGGTGAGCACCGCGCCAGCCGAGCCGATGACGGCGCCGCAGGACAGCCGGCGGGCGAGCGCGGGGTCGATGAGGTCGCCGCACGAGCAGGGCGCCACGACGTCGACCGGATGACCGGTCCAGTCGCCGACCCGGTGGCAGCCGGCCGGCGTCGGCACGTCGGGCCGGGCGTCGTGCACCAGGACGGCGGCGCCGGCGCGCGCCAGCCGGGCCGCCAGCGCGCCGCCGACGCTGCCGGCGCCGTGCACCAGGACGCGCAGCCCCGCCACCGGTCCGCCGGCCCACGCCTCGATGGCGCCGAGCACGCCGCAGGCGGTGGCGGTGGCGGGTGCGACAGGGTCGGGGCGGGGGCAGGGCGCGCCCAGGACGTAGCGGGTCATGACGGCCAGCCGGGCGATGTCCCGTGCGGTGACGCCGAGGTCGGCGCCGGTGTAGACGGCGCCGCGCATGCCGTCGAGCAGCGCGGCGACGCTGCGCAGCAGGGCCGGGTCGGCGCGGTCCACCCCGGTGGCCAGGAGCTGGGCGCCGCGGAAGCCGGTGCGGTGGGTCTCGTTCCTGATCCGGGTCTCCCGGGCCAGCCGCCGGCTCAGCCGGCGGGCCTCGGCGTCGCCGAGCCGGCCGGGGCAGACGCGCAGCCCGCAGTCGGCCGGCCGGGTGCGCAGCGCCGGGTCGCCGCGTGCGACGGCCAGGTAGAGGGTGATGCCGTGCGGTGCGTCGAAGCGCCGGACCGGGATGACACCGTCGGGGACGGCCCGCCCGGTCACCGGCCCGGCGGCGGGCCGGTCCTGGCGCCGGCCGCCCGGTGGGACGCCGTGCGGCCCGCCGCGGGCCGCCGGACCGGGCGCCGGTCGGGTCGCCGGACCGCTCCTGGCCGCCGCACGGCCGATTGTTGACGCGTCATCTCGCCACCTGCGCAGGGGAGTCGGGTTCACCTCCACCTCCCCATGTCTTTCCGGGGCGGGTGCGGTCGAACGCCTGGTCCCGGGGGTGCGCGGAGGCGTCGGGGACACCGGTCGCAGCCGCGTGCGCCGGGCTCACGCGTGCGGGTCCGCCGGCGCGGCGCTCGCGCGGTGGACGCGCCGGGCGGATGACCGCCGGGCACGGTGGTCATCCGCGATGATCGAAGCAGCGGCCGGGCGGCCGGCCCGGGCCCGGGCGGACCCGTCCGGACCGCCCGACGAAGGGGCCGCAACGTGACCACGCCGCGCAGACCAGGAGAGCCGACGGCCGGCGACGGACCGGCGGGCGGCACCGGTGGCGACCGGTGCGAGCAGGAGCACCGGCGGCGCTGGCAGGCGCTGACGGTCTGCCTGGTCGCGGGGTTCATGACGCTGCTGGACGTGAGCATCGTCAACGTGGCGCTGCCGTCGATCCGCACCGGGCTGCACACCTCCGACAGCGCGTTGCAGTGGGTGCTGTCCGGCTACGCGCTCACCTTCGGCCTGGTGCTGGTGCCCGCCGGGCGGCTCGGTGACGCGCGCAGCCGCCGGGCGGTGTTCATGGCCGGGTTGGCGTTGTTCACCGTCACCAGCGCGCTGGTGGGGGCGGCGCGCGACGAGACGTGGCTGGTGACCGCGCGGCTGCTGCAGGGCGTGGCGGGCGGGGTACTGGTGCCGCAGAACTCCGGTTTCATCCAGCAGTTGTTCCGCGGCGCCGAGCGCGGCCGGGCGTTCGGCGTGCTGGGCGCGACGATCGGCCTGTCCACGGCGGTGGGACCGTTGCTGGGCGGTCTGCTGATCCAGGGGTTCGGCGCCGCCGAGGGCTGGCGCTGGGTCTTCTACGTCAACCTGCCGATCGGGGTGGTGGCGCTCCTGCTGGCCCGGCGCCTGCTGCCGCCGCCGGAGCCGGCCGCCGGGCGTGGCGCCCGGTCCGGCGTGGCGGCCTTCGACCCGGTGGGCGTGGTGCTGCTGGGCACCGGCACGGTCGCGCTGCTGCTGCCGTTCGTGGAGGAACGGGCCTGGCACGGCCCGGCCAAGTGGTTGCCGCTGGCGGCGGCGGCCGTGCTGCTGACCGTGTTCGTCCGCTGGGAGCGGCGGTTCGCCCGGCACGGCGAACCGGTGGTCAACCCGGTGCTGTTCCACGCCCGGTCGTTCTCGCTGGGCACCGCGCTGTCGCTGGTGTACTTCGCCGGGTTCACCGCGATCTTCTTCATCTTCACGCTCTACCTGCAGAGCGGCCTGCGCTACAGCGCGCTGAGCGCCGGCCTGTCCATCACCCCGTTCGCGCTGGGCTCCGCGCTGTCGGCCGCGGTCGGCGGCCAGATCGTGCACCGGTTCGGCCGACCGCTGGTGGTCGTCGGGCTGGCCGCGGTGGTGGTGGGACTGGTCGGCGCGGCGGTCGCGGTGCACCTGGGCTCCGGCCCCGGGGTGGGATGGCTGACGGCTGCTCCGCTGCTGGTCGCCGGGGTGGGCAGCGGACTGGTGATCGCGCCGAACCAGGCGCTGACGCTGCGCGACGTGGACGTGGTGCGGGCCGGCAGCGCGGGCGGCGTGCTGCAGACCGCGCAGCGGATCGGCTCCGCGATCGGCATCGCCGCGGTCGGCTCGGTGTTCTTCGCGCACGTCGCGGCGCACCGCACCGACTGGGCGGGGGCGTTCCAGCGCGGCGTCGCGGTGGCGGTGGCCTTCGTGGTGGCCGCGCTGCTGGTGGCGCTGTGCGACGTACGCGGCGGGCGCGGGCGCGGCGGTGGCCGCGAACCGGGCGGCGGTCGGGCGCCGGCCGGGTGACCGCGCGCGGTCCGCCTCCGGCGCCGCAGGCTCAGCGGCGGCGCGCGGCCCGCCCCGGGTCAGCGGCGGACGAGGTCCGGATCCCGGCGACCAGCAGCCCGAGGGACACCAGCGCCAGCAGCAGGGCGAGGTGGGCGAGCGGGCGGACGGCGGGCGCGGGAGGGGAACACGCCGCGGCCGGCCGGGTTCTGACCGGTGGTGGGCGGCGCCGTGAACGCGCCGCGAACGTCGCGGGTTCAGTTCAAGAATCCGTCGAGAGATCGGACCTCGATCGTTCCCCTGTGATCGCACCCGTGCCATTGTGGTCGCACCCAGCGCCGGGCGATCACCGCAGGACACCCCGCCGGCGCGCCACCGACGAGGGAGCCACGAGATGAGCAGGGGCACGCCGCCCGGCGGGGGACGCCGGGTTCTTCGATGGAGCGCCGTGGCAGGCGCCCTGGTGCTGGCCGCGGCAGCCGCCTCGGCGCCGGCGTCGGCCCTGCCGGCCGGGCACGGCGGAGTGGCCAGGACCGCCACGCCGATCAAGCACCTCGTCGTGCTGTTCGACGAGAACAACTCCTTCGACCACTACTTCGGCACCTACCCGCACGCGACGAACACCGACGGCACCAGGTTCACCGCGTCGCCGCGCACGCCCAAGGACATCGACAACCTCGTCACCTCCGGGCTGCTGAAGAAGAACCCCAACGAGTACGCCCCGCAGCGCCTCGCCCCCTCCGAGGCGGTCACCTGCGACCAGAACCACGCGTACAGCCCGGAGCAGTACGCGTACGACAGCGGCAAGGTCGACCGCTTCGTCCAGGACACCGAGCAGAGCAAGTGCACCGGGGAGTTCGGCGAGCCGGGGCTGTCGATGGACTACTACGACGGCAACACGGTCACCGCGCTGTGGAACTACGCGCAGCACTACACGCTCGCGGACGATTCCTTCGGCTCGGCCTACGGCCCCTCCACGCCGGGCGCGGTGGAACTGGTCTCCGGCCAGACCCACGGCGTGATCTCCACCGATCCGGACTCCAGCACCGAGAACCCGGTGCAGACCAAGACGCCCGACCCGTACGCGGTGGTCTCGCCGAACGCCAAGGGCGTCGGCACGGTGATCAACGACCCGGACCCGGCGTTCGACGACTGTTCCGGCTCCGACCACACCTCCGGCGACGCGCTGGCGGAGCTGACCGGCCGCAACATCGGCGACCTGCTCAACGCCAAGGGCATCAGCTGGGGCTGGTTCCAGGGCGGCTTCACCCCGAGCACCGCGTGGGACGGCAAGGCGGGCGACTACGCCAAGTGCGCCGGCCACGCGCATGCCAACGTCATCGGCGACCGGACCGAGGACTACAGCCCGCACCACGACCCGTTCCAGTACTACAAGACCACCTCCAACCCGCACCACCTGTCGCCGGTCTCACTTGCGGAGGTCGGCCACGACGGCCGGGCCAACCACAACTACGACCTGACCTGGTTCGGCAAGGCGGCCCGGGCCGGCCGGCTGCCGGCCGTCAGCTTCCTGAAGGCCCCCTCCTACCAGGACGGTCACGCCGGTTACTCCGACCCGATCGACGAGCAGCACTTCCTGGTCGACGAGATCAACGCCGTGCAGCGCTCGCCGCAGTGGGCGGACACCGCGGTCGTGGTCGCCTACGACGACTCCGACGGCTGGTACGACCACGTCTACTCGCCGGTGGCGAACGGCTCCACCAACAGTGACACCGGCTCGGACGGCAGGGCGGTCGACGCCCCCGGCTGCCAGTCCGGCCCCTCCCCGGTCGGCGGGTACCAGGACCGCTGCGGCCCCGGGCCGCGGCTGCCGATGCTGCTCATCTCGCCGTTCACCAGGACCAACGCGGTCAACCACACCAAACTGGAGCAGACCTCGATCATCCACTTCGTCGAGGACAACTGGGGGACCGGCCGGATCGGCGACCACTCCTTCGACGCGCGGGCCGACTCGCTCGCCGCGCTGATGGACTTCCGGCACCCCGACCACCAGCAGGTCCTGCTCCACCAGAACGGCTCGGTGGCCTCGGTTCGGACCATGCCGCGCCACCACGGCGACATCGAGGCCAACGACCCGACCTCGGGCGGCCTGACCTTCGCCGCCGACACGGCCGCGATGTCCCCCGGCACGGCCGGCTTCCCGGTGGAGACCGTCTCCGTCGGCCTGGCCGGCGTGGTCGTGGTGACGGCAGGCGTCGGCTTCGCCCTGTACCGGCGGCGCCGGGTGACCGGCGGCTGATCGCGGCCCAGCGGTACGCCCGGGCGGGCGCGCGGAACCCACCGCGCGCCCGCCCGGTATTTTCCGCGGGCGTGATCGGGAAAGTCGGGGGCAAGAGCGTTTCAGGAGGTTGATGAACATGGGTCCGCTACTTCTCGTCCTGCTTCTCGCCCTGGTCCTTTTCGGTGTCGGTTTCGCGGTGAAGATCCTCTGGTGGGTCGCCGTGGTGGTGCTGATCGTCTGGCTCCTGGGCTTCATCATGCGTTCCACCTCGTCCGGAGGCGGTCGTGGCCGTTGGTACCGATGGTGAGGCCGGGGCGCTGAACCCCCGGCCTCACACGTCGCGGGCGGGGTCCCGAACACTTTCGGGACCCCGCCCGCGTTACGCCGTCACGGCCTGTTTGTTTTCCGGTCCCCCGCTCGGGCAGGCGAATTGACGAGACGTCAAGGAACGTGAATTCAAAGGGATCGCCGAATCCCCCGCCCGGTGAAGGAGATGTCAGCCATGGCGAACGACACGGCGCGGAAGCGGGACCGGGCGCCGGCGGCGCACTGGTGGCGGTTCGTGCCCAGCACGCCGCTCATGGGCTACGTCGCGCTGCTGGTGGCCTTCCTGCTGCTGGTGCAGGCGCTGTCCGCGCTGATCGTCCGGGACGACCTGTCGGCGCGCGGCATCACGATGGAGTGCCTGCTCGCCGCGGCGGCGGTCGGCTGGATGGTGAGCGGCGTGGTCGGCCTGCGGATCCTGCGCCGGCGGCGCGGCACCGGCCACTGACCCCGACCGGCCGTCGCCCCGCGCCTGAAGGGCGCCGTCCGGTCAGGGCGCCGCCCGGAGGCCGTTCGCCGCCGCCGGGACCCGTCCGGCGACCGGTCCCCCGCCGTCCGTGCACCACGCTCAGCCCCCGGCGTGCCGCCTGACGTCCTCTGCCACCCGCCGGTCCAGGGCGGAACGCACCAGCGCCGCCGCGAGCGCGGCGTAGTGGTCCCGGTCGGCCAGCGCGGCCAGTTCCGCCGCCGAGCCGGGCAGCCCCAGCCGCCGGGCGCCCTGCACCGCCTTCCCGTCGAAGTACGGCGCGGCCTGCGGCCACACCGCCTGCACCTCGCGCAGGAAGATGTCCGCGCCGACCGGGCCCAGCCCGGGAGTCTCGCGCAGCAGGCGGCGGCAGCCCTCCGGTTCCCCGCCGGCCCGCTCGCGCAGCCGGCGCAGGTCCCCGCCGTAGCGTTCCAGCAGCAGCCGCGCGCCGTCGCCGAGCTGGGTCGCGGTGCGCTCGTCGTAGCGCCGATAGTGGCCCTCCCCGAGCGCGTCCACCCGCCGCTGCCAGTCGGCGTCCGCCATCCGCCGGGCGTCCCGCATCCCCGCGTCGAAGAGCGCGCGGGCCGCCGCCGTCGCCACCGAGGACCGGATCCGCGCGCTGAGCAGGCAGCTGAGCACCAGCAGCTGGTAGAGCGGCTGCGGAGTGTCGCGCAGCCGCACCCCGGCGTCCTCGGCGTAGGTGTGCCCGTACCCGGCCAGCAGTTCGCGCACGATCCGCCGGTCCGACGGGGCGGGCCGGCCCGGTGTGGTCCGCGGGGTCGCCATCGTCGTCCGCTCCTCTCCGGTCCGCCCGCCGCGCCGGCGGACCCGCCGGTCCGTTCCGCGTGGCGCTGCGGCGCCCCGGCCGGCGTTCGGCGGCGACCCCGCGCGCCCTCCCGGGCCGGGTGCCCGCACGCCCGGGCCCGAAACGGCCCGTGCCCGCGCCCGGCCCGCAGACCCGCCCAGCCGTCACCGCCGGCAGCGTGGACGGCACGCCGAGCGGCACCCCGCCCGCCGGCAGCCACGCGTCCCCCGGTGCGTTCCGGTGGTCAGCTCCCGTTCCAGTGCGGTGGGCGCCGCGGGCAGCGGGTGCGCGGCCGGCGGCGGGCCGCACGGTGCCGGTGAACAGCGGCGGACGGCCGGGTCAGGGCAGCCGCGAGGCACCTGCCCGGCGATCCGGCGCGCTCCGGGCGGCGCGGGCGGCGGCGGGGCGGGCCGCCGTACGGTCAGGAGTCGGCGGCGTCGCCCGGCGCGCGGGCGGTGTTGAGCCGGGGCAGGGCGTAGGGGTGCTCCACGCGCAGCCACTCCAGCAGGCGCTCGCGGACCGCGCAGCGCAGCGTCCACACGTCGGAGGAGTCCTTGGCGGTGACCAGGGCGCGCACCTCGATGGTGGACGGCGTGGTGTCGGTCACCAGCAGGCTCCAGCCGCGCTCGTCCCACTCCGGCATCTCCTTGATGATCTCGTGCAGCCGGTCGCGCATCAGGGCGATCGGCGCGCGGTGGTCGAGGTGGAGGAAGACGGTGCCGGTCAACTGCGTTCCGCCACGCGTCCAGTCCTCGAACGGCCTGCTGGTGAAGTACGAGACCGGCATGGTGATCCGGCGTTCGTCCCAGGTGCGGATCACCAGGTAGGTGAGGGTGATCTCCTCGACGGTGCCGTACTCCCCTTCCACCACCACGATGTCGCCGAGCCGGACCATGTCGCCGAACGCGATCTGCAGGCCGGCGAACAGGTTGCCCAGCGTGGACTGGGCGGCGATGCCGGTGATGGCGGCGATGACGCCGGCGGAGGCGAGCACCGAGGTGCCGGCGGTGCGCATGCCGGGGAACTGCATGAGCATCACGGCGGCGGCGACCACCGCGACCACGGCGGTGACCACTCTTTGGATCAGCGTGACCTGGGTGCGGACCCGTCGGACCCGGGACTGGTCACGGGCGGTGGCGGCGTAGCGGGTGTACGTCGACTCGGTCACCACGGTGGCCACCCGGACCACCAACCAGGTCAGCGAGGCGATCAGCACGATCGCCAGGGTGCGTTCGATAGCGGTCTCGTGCCCGTGCCCGACGCGGGCCGCGGGGAACCCGCCGAGCAGCAGCAGCGTGAACAACAGGACCTGGAAGGGCAGCCGGCAGCGGCGCAGCAGGTGCCACAGCGGGGTCTCGGGGTGTGCCGCGTCGATCCGGCGCAGCACCCGGTCGGCGGCCCACCCCACGGCGAGCGTCACCGCCAGGGTGGTCCCGGTGACGGCCAGGGGACGTAGCAAGCTCTCCATGTGCCTGCGTATAACCCCCACCGGCCGGGGCCATTCCGGATTACCTGGGTCCGGGCCGGCGGCGGCCGTCAGAAGCGGTGTTCCTCGACGTCCACCACGGGCGCGCCGGGCCTCGGCGGCTGCACCTGGCGGCGCTTGAAGATGCTGACGTAGGCGGCCAGGCCGATCACGCCCACGGCCATCATGATCAGGCCGATGAGGTCGATGTTGACGCCGTGGATGTGCAGGTTGACGGCGAACGTGAGGATCGCCCCGAGCCCGATCAGGCCGATACATCCTCCGATGCCCATGTCTGTCGCCTCCGTTGATGTGCGCGGCTGTGTCCTGCGCCTGCCCGGCACCGCGGGGCGTATGCCTGACCGGCCCGGCCGGCGCGGGCCGCACGGCGCGGCGGCCGACCGGGTGACCCGCCGAAGGCGGCCGCGGCGCGCGGGCCCGGGCGGCGCGGACGCCCGGGCGTTCAGGAGGTGAGCACCGCGGCGATCCGCGGGACGCGGTCCAGGTAGCCGGCGAGCAGCCGGCGCCCGATGGTGACGGAGTCGACGAGCGGGTGGAGCGAGAACGCCTTGAGTGCGTCGCCGCGCGACCCGGTGAGCGCGGCGCTGACGGTCAACCGCTCCACCGCCTTGACCTGCTGCATCAGCCCGCTCTGGTGCAGGTCGGGAGGGGCGACGGTGAGCGGGTGCACCCCGGAGGCGTTCACCGTGGCCGGCACCTCGACGACGGCGTCCGGCGGCAGCGCGGCGATCGTGGTGCCGTTGCGGACGTTGAGGATCATCGTGGTGGACTCGTCGCGGGCGATGGCCGCCATCACGCGGACCGCGACCTGGGCGTAGCCCTGGTCCTCCGGGTCCGGCTCCGCGGCGTCGCCGGCCACGGCGTCCCCGGCCTCGGCGTGCCGGGCCTCGGCCATGTAGCTCGCGCTGCGCTCGGCGACCGTCCCGCGCCACAGGTCGACGGCGCCGCACCGCGTGGCGGCGACCCTGTCGAAGAACGCGGTCTGCTGGTCGAGGAGGAACTCGCCGCGGGTCCGGCCGGAGTCGAGGATGGCGCGGACCGCGTCCCGGTTGAAGTAGTAGTAGTAGAGGTACTCGTTGGGGATGAGCCCGAGGTCGCGCAGCCACTGCCGGCCGAAGACCTCGCCCTCCTCCAGCGAGCCGAGCAGCGCGTCGTCGGCGAGCAGGTCGGGCAGCACGTCCCGGCCCCGGTGGCGCACGCCGCGCATCCAGCCGAGGTGGTTGAGCCCGACGTAGTCCAACTCCACCCGGGAGGCGTCCAGTCCGAGGGCGCCGGCCACCCGGCGGCCGAGCCCCGAAGGGGTGTCGCAGATGCCGAGCACCCGGTCCCCGAGCACGCCCTGCATCGCTTCGGTGATCATGCCGGCCGGGTTGGTGAAGTTGATCACGTGGGCGCCGGGGGCCAGGGCCTTGACGGTGCGCGCGACGTCCATCATGACCGGGATCGTGCGCAGACCGTAGGCGATGCCGCCCGGCCCGGTGGTCTCCTGGCCGAGCACGCCCAGGTCGAGCGCGACGCGTTCGTCGTGGGTGCGGCCGAGCAGCCCGCCGACCCGGATCGCGGTGAAGACGAAGTCGCTGCCCTCGACGGCTTCCTCCAGCACGCCGGTGGCGGTGACCGCGGGGGGGTGCGGGTGCCCCTCGGCGAGTTCGGCCAGCACCCGGGTCATGGAGGCGAGGCGGCCTGGGTCCACGTCGTACAGGCTCACCCGGTCGACCCCGGGGGAGCCGCTGTCGCGCAGCAGCGCCTGGTAGACGTAAGGGACGCGGAACCCGCCGCCGCCGAGGATGGACAGCTTCATACGGCTATCACCTTTCCGCCCGCCTGCCGGTAGGCGTCGACCGTGGTCGGGTCGGCGCCGGTCGTCGTGATGAGGGTGTCGATGTCGCCGAGCGAGCACAGGCGCAGCGAACCGGTTCCGGGGAACTTGCCGCCGGCGGCCACCAGCACCCGCCGGTCGGCGACGCCGAGCATGGCCTGCTTCAGCGGCGCCTCGACCGCCATGTCGTCCAGCACCTGGCCGCTCGGACGCACCCCGGTGCAGCTGAGGAATACCAGGTCGGCTCCGACCTGTCGCAGCGCGGTCTCGGTGAGCGAGCCGACCAGCGAGCGGTAGTTGCGGCGCAGCACCCCGCCGAGCAGGACCAGGCGCACGGCGGGGTCGTCGCGCAGCACGTCGAGGACCGCGACGCTGGCGGTGATGACGGTGACCGGCCGGCCGCGCAGGTGGCGGGCGATCATCGCGGTGCTGGTGCCGATGTCGAGCACCACCACCGCGTCGTCCGGCACGAGTTCGGCGGCGCGCGCCGCCATGGCGGCCTTGGCGGCCCGTTCCCGTCCGGTGTTGGCCTCGAAGGGCGTCTCGGGCCGGTCGGGCCGCGGGCCGGCTGCGCGCGGGGAGAGCGCGGCACCGCCGTAGGAGCGGACGAGTTCGCCGTCCCGGTCCAGCAGTCTCAGGTCCCGGCGGACGGTGGACTCACTCACCCGCAGCCGCGCGGCCAGGTCGCGCACCGAGGCGACGCCGGCGGCCCGGACGGCTTCCACGATCTCGGCCCGGCGTGTGCTCGCGGTCACCCGGGCACGCTACCACCCGGATGACCGACTTCAGTCAAAACAGCGCACGAAACGGACATCACGCGTGCCACGCGCGCACGTTCCGACCGGACATCGTCATCCATGGCGGACGATGCGCGAAAGCGGCCGCGCGGGACGGGGCGGACCGACGCGAGCCCGGCGCGGGGAGAGCCCGCGCGGCGCGGGGCGTCGCGGCCACCCGCTCCGGCGGGCCCGTCGCCCCGCCGGTGTGCCGCCGTCCGGCCGGCGGCGCTGATCCGCGCGGGCGCCGGAGCGCCGGCCGGCCGCCGGGGCCGGCCGGACCCACCCGGTCCGCAGGTCGCCGCCGGGCGCCGGCCGCCTCCGGCACCAACCTGCCGCGACCGGCCGGAACGTAGGTGTCCGTGGACCGGGCGTGTGGTCCAGGCCCTTGCGTCGTGGCCGACTTCACGCCAGGATCGCGACGCTCGCCTGTTCACAGACAAGCGGACGCGAGCGGGGGACGGTGTCATCCACAACAGGACGCCGTGCACGTCATGCCGTCACCGGGCCCACCCAGCCCTGACACCAGGCATTTGTGAAGAGGTCGGTCGTGCGTATGAGTTGCGTCAGGTTTTCCCGGTGGTCCAGGACCCGGCCGGCACCGCTCGGTGCCCTGGCCGGCGCACGCCGCGGCGTCTCCCCCGGCACCCGGCACCGCCTCCGGGCGGTCGCGCCCGGCCCGCTGTCCCCGCGTCCCGGCCGGCCGGCCGGCCGCTGACCCCGGCGGACCCGCCGTGCCCACCATCCGGCACACTCCCCTCGTGGCCCTCTCCGCCGTACCGTCACCGCCCGCCCGCACCAGCGGCGATCCCGCAGGTCCCACAGCAATCGGAGACACCGTGTCCCTCAACAACGCCGGCAACGCCATCTTCTCGAAAACGCGGGCAAGCCTTCTCGAACTCGGCCTCCCGGTCGGCGACTCGTGGGAACTGCCCAGCTCCGCGGGGAGGTTCGCCGACGGCACCACCCACCGCTTCGAGATACCCACGGTCAACTCGCTCGGCGCCGCCGAGGCCGTGCTCGGCGAGGCGGAGCGCCTCGGCGTGCGGATCAACCGGATCACCGAGACGCTCGGCGTCTTCCGCCACACCCGGCAGGAGATAGCGGCGATGGCGAGCCTGTGCTCGGACTACGGGTGCGAGCTGATCATGTCGCCGGGGCCGCGCGCCACGTACGACACGAGCGCCTCCGTGCAGACCCCGCAGGGCACCCGGATCGGCTACCGGCTGCGCGGCCAGGAGCAGTTGGTGCGGGCGGTGGAGGACGTCAAGCGCGCCTGCGACCTGGGGGTGCGCGGCTTCGTGCTCTACGACGAGGGCATGCTGTGGGTGGTGTCCGAACTGCGTGCCCGCGGCGAGCTCCCGTCCGACCTGCACCTGAAGGTCTCCGCGCACTGCGGACACGGCAACCCGGCGTCGGTGAAGGTGCTGGAGCGGCTGGGCGCGAACAGCGTCAACCCGGTCCGCGACCTGCAACTGCCCATGCTGGCGGCGCTGCGGGCCGCGACCGGCCTGCCGCTGGACTGCCACACCGACAACCCGGCCTCCTCCGGCGGTTTCATCCGCTACTACGAGGCGCCCGAACTGGTCCGGCTGCTCTCACCGGTCTACCTCAAGACCGGCAACTCGGTGATCGGCGAGCACGGCCAGCGCACCTCGGTGGAGCAGGCCCGGCAGATGGTCCAGCAGGTCGCCATCGTCCAGGAGATGGTGCAGACGCACTTCCCGCAGGCCCGGCAGTCGGAGTTGGCCGCGATGGCCTGACGCCCGACGCCCCCTGACGGAACCCGCTCCAGAAACGGTGTGACCAACCCACATGTGCAGGATCTTCGGCAACCTCGGCCCGACCGCGCTCACCCCGGCGGAACTGGCCACCCTGACGGCCGGCCAGTTCGACGGCGGACCGGACCGCCAGTCGAGCGCCACCGGACCCGGCTGGGCGCTGGGCGCCAACCGGCTCGCCATCCAGGGCATCGCCGGCGGCGACCAGCCATTCCGCCACGGTGAGGACGTCGTGGCGGTCTTCAACGGCGAGATCTACAACCACCGCGAGCTGCGGGAGCGGCTGCGCCGGCTCGGCCACCGCTTCGAGGACACCTGCGACGGAAGCCTGATCCCGGCGCTGTACCTGGAGTTCGGCGACCGGTTCGTCGAACTGCTCGACGGCATGTTCGCGATCGCCGTCCTCGACCTGCGCACCCCCGACGCGCCCCGGCTGGTGCTGGCCAACGACCCGATGGGCGTGAAGTCCCTGTACTACTGGCAGGGCCGCGGCGAGTTGGTCTTCTCCTCCGAACTGCCGCCGCTGGTCGCACTGGGGCGGGTGCGCACCGGCCTGGTGCCGGAGAAGATCGACCTGTACCTGTCGATGCTGGCGGTGCTCGGCGAGCAGACCGTCTTCCGCGACGTGCGGTGCCTGGAGCCGGCCACCCTGCTGGTCGCCGAGGCCGGTGCGCCGGCCCGCGCCGCCCGGTACGCCTCGGCGGTCGCCGGCCCGGAGCCGGCCGGCGAACTCGGCAAGGCCGGCGACCAGCTGCGCGAGCTGCTGGACGCCGAGGTGACCGGCATGCTCAGCGCCGACGTCCCGGTCGCGCTGATCACCAGCGGCGGGCTGGACTCCAGCCTGCTGACCGCGCTGGCCGCCCGGCACGTGCCGGGCGTGCACACCTTCAACATCGCCTACCGGGGCGAATGGCCGGACGACGAGCGGCACTTCGCCCAGGAGGTGGCCGAGTCGTGCGGCGCCGTCTACCACCAGGTGGTCGCGGACCCGGCGGACTTCCCCGCGCTGATCCCGCGCATGGTGGCCCGCCTCGGCCAGCCGAACGCCGCCCCGCACGCGCTGAGCACCTACGTGCTCTTCCAGCACGTGCGCGACGCCGGCTTCAAGGTCGCCATCGCCGGGGAGGGCGCCGACGAGGTGTTCGGCGGCTACGCGCGCTTCGCCCGCGCGTTCGCCGGCGGCCCCGGCTGGCAGGACCGCTACCTCGACACCATGTCGGCGATCCCGCTGGCCCCGCGCACCCGGCTGTACCGGGACGACTTCCGCGACGAGCTGGCGCGCGGCGCCTGCCGCTCCCGCGACGTCCGCGCGATGATGAACGGCTGGGGCGAGCGGCCCGGGCTGTCCCGGCTGCTCCGCTTCGACCAGCGCGACCGCTTCCCGTACTACATCCTGCGCCGCGCCGACCACCTGAGCATGGCCGGCTCGGTGGAGGTGCGGGTGCCGTTCTGCACGGCGAAGGTCATGGCGTTCGGCAACGCGCTGCCGGACACGTCGCGCATCCACGACGGCGAGGTCAAGCGGGTGGTGTACGCGGCGGGTGCCGGCCTGGTGCCGGAGTCGGTGCTGCGGCGCGCCAAGCAGCCGTTCACCCTGCCGGTCGCGGCGATGCTGCGCGCCGGCCAGCCGCTGTTCGACTACGCCGTCGAGCGGTTGGCCGGCGCCCCGCTGATGTACGACATGCTGGAGCGGCGCGCGGTCGCCGACCTGCTGACCGCGCAGCGCGAGCGGCCGGACGCGGTCACCGCGAAGGCGCTGTGGGCGCTGCTGGTGCTGGCCGAATGGCTGGAGCAGACGGCGGGCCCGCTGGGAGCCCGGTGAGCCGCCGCGCGGTCCGGCCGGTGACGGCGGGTGGCCGCGCACAGGGCATCATGAACCCCGGCAGGGCGGTGGCCCCCGTGACCGCACCCGGTACACCATCCGCCCCGGCCGACTAGGGGTCGCGTGGATTCGGTGTTCTCCGGCTTCCTGCCCATCTGGGTGATAGCCGCGATCGGCTGGCTGGCGGGCCGGTTCAACGTACTCGGCCCCGGTGCCCAGGCGGTGCTGGGGCGGTTCGCGTTCTCCGTCGCGATGCCCTCGCTGCTGTTCGTCACGATGGCGCGGGCGGACGTCTCCCGGGTCGCCGACCGCGGCGTGGCGGCGTTCGCCGTGGTGCTGCTGGTGGTGTTCGCCACCGGGCTGCTGCTGAGCCGGTACGCCTTCCGGCGGCGGCAGGCGGACCAGGCGATCGGCGCGATGTGCGCGGCCTACGTCAACTCGGCCAACCTGGGCATCCCGGTGGCGCTGCACGTGCTGCACGACACGACGTTCATCATCACGGTGGCGTTGTTCCAGCAGTTGTTCATCACCCCGCTGATCCTCACGATGATCGACCTCGACGTACGGCGCGGCTCCGGGCCGCCGTGGGGCCGGCTGCTGCAACTGCCGTTCCGCAACCCGATCATCGCCGCCTCGGCGGCCGGCGTCGTGGTCTCCGCACTGGGTTGGCGGCTGCCGTCCCTGGTGGACTCCCCGCTGCGCACGCTGGGCGGCGCCGCGGTGCCGGCCGCGCTGGTCGCGCTGGGCATGTCGCTGAACGGCAAGGTGTGGCCGGAGCGGGGCGGCCGGCTGGAGCGCTGCCTGCTGGTCGGGCTGAAGGTCGCCGTGCAGCCGCTGGTGGCCTACGCGGTCGGCCGCTGGGTGTTCGAGCTGGGCGGCCACGGCCTGTTCGCGCTGGTGCTGTGCGCCGGGTTGCCGACCGCGCAGAACGCGTTCATCTACGCCACCGAGTACGGCATCGACACCGACCTGCCGCGCGACGCCGTCCTGATGTCCACCCTGCTGTCCATGGCCACGCTCTCCGCCATCGCGTGGCTGCTGACCTGAACCGCCCCTCGCCGGGCGTTCCGACACCGACGGGAGCGTCACGTTGACCACCCACCACTCCGCAGCCGTCGCCCGCATGCTGGCGGGCTCCTCGCGACCGGGCGGCTCGGTGCCGCCGGCCGGGACCGTCTCGCTGGCCATGGGCGAGCCGGACTTCGGCACCCCTGAGCCGGTGGTGGCCGCCGCCGAGCGGGCGCTGCGGGACGGCTGGACGCGCTACGGCGACCTGAACGGCGATCCGGAGCTGCGCGAGCTGATCGCCCGTCAGGCGACGGCGGCCGGCGGCGGCCCGGTCTCGCCGGAGCAGGTGCTGGTGACGCACGGCGGGTCGGCCGGGCTGGCCGCGGTCTTCCTCGCGGTGCTGGACCCGGGCGACCGGGTGGTGATGCCCGACCCGACGTACTCGCTGTACGCCGACCAGATCCACCTGGCGGGTGGTCGTACGGTGCGGGTGCCCACCCTGCCGGACGGCCATCTGGACCTGCCGGCCATGGCCGACGCGGTCCGCGGCGCCCGGATGGTGGTCTTCTGCAACCCGGTCAACCCGACCGGCGCGGTCTTCGGCGCCGACGAGCTGGCGGCGGTGGCCGGCATGGTGGCCGGTACCGGAACGCTGGTGCTGGCGGACGAGGCGTACGCGGAGTTCGTCTACGACGGGCGTGCCTTCACCTCGGCTCTGGGCCTGGCCGGTCTGCGCCCGAACCTGGTGCTCAGCCAGACGCTGTCGAAGACCTACGCGATGACCGGCTGGCGGATCGGCTACGTGGTCGCGCCGCGGTGGCTGAGCCCGTCGGTGCGCGCGGTCCACCGGGCGTTCAACGCCTCGGTCAACGCGGCCACCCAGCGCGCGGCCCTGGCGGCGCTGACCGCCGGCCCGGCGCTGGCCGCGCCGATGCTCTCCGCCTACCAGGAACGGCGCGACTTCGTGACCGCACGGCTGACCGCGATCCCGGGCCTGAGCTGCGCGGCGCCCGAGGGGGCGTTCTACGCCTTCCCGCGCTACCGGGCCGAGGTGGACTCGGTGCGTCTGGCCGAGCTGTTCCTGGCCGGCGGCGTCGCGGTGCGGCCGGGGCGGGAGTTCGGGCCGGGCGGCGAGCGGCACTTCCGGATCTCGTTCGCCGCGGACCTCGCCGCGCTGGACGAGGGACTGACCCGGATCGCGAAGGTGCTGGCCGGTATCGGTTGACCGGCGCCCGGGACGCGCGCGGGCCGGCCGCGGGGAGGGGTCCCGGGGCCGGCCGGCGCGTGTCCGTCAGGTCACCAGGGCTGCAGCGGCTCGCCACCGGTGAGCTGCGAGGTGAAGCCGTCCGGGCCGACCGGGACGTCGCCGAGCAGCGTCACGCGGTGCATGACCCGCTCCGCGTCCAGGTGGGCGAAGTCGGTCGGCGCCATGTGGCAGGTGGTGCGGTTGTCCCAGAACGCGATGCTGCCCGGTTCCCAGCGGAACCGCACGGTGTACTCCTCGCTCGTCATGTGCTCGAAGAGCAGGGCGAGCAGGTGGCCGCTCTCGGCCCGGGACATGCCCATGACGCGGGTGGTCGAGCCGGGCGAGACGAACAGCGCCTTCCGCCCGGTCTCCGGGTGCACGCGCACCACCGGGTGGATGGCGGCCTGCGGGTTCTCGCAGTAGATCTTCAGGATCTCGCGGTCCTCGGGGTCCGAGTGCAGCAGGTTGATCGCGGTGAAGAAGGTGTGTTCGGCCTGGAGGTGGTCGACGAGGTCGCGGATCGGGGCGGACAGGCCCTCGTAGGCCGCCACCATGTTGGTCCACTGGGTGTCGCCGCCGAAGTCGGGGGTCTTCTCGGCACGCAGCATCGAGGCCGCGGGCGGGTTGACCGAGGGGGTCAGGTCGCTGTGCCAGCCGGCCAGGCTGGAGACCCACTTGCGGCGGAACCGCTCCTCGAAGTTCTTGCCGTACCGCTCCTCGTCGGCCTTCGGGTCCACCGTGAGGATCTCCGGGAAGCCCTCGGGGTGCACGCCGTGCAGTTTGCCGGGACGCCGGGTGAGCCGGCCGAAGCGGCGGCCGAAGGCGATGTGCCGCTCGTGGCCGATGTCCCCGCCCCGGAAGAAGAGCACCTTGTGGTCGAGCAGCGCCTGACGGATGGCGGCGATCGTCTCGTCCGGCAGGTCCCCGCCCAGGTCGACGCCGGATATCTCGGCGCCGATCCGGCCCGCCACCTGTCGGATCGACAGGCCGGCCCCCTGCCGCGTCTGTGTCATCACCGTGTGTGACCTTTCATGTTCTCGTTCAACGATGTGTGGGGCCATCGGGCGGGCCGTCAGCGGCCTGCCTGCTCCGGCGGGACGCGCCCGCCGGAGCCGGCCCGCCGACCCGCGCTCAGAGCTCCAGGTCGAACAGCGGGTCCTGGAGGTCGCCGACGAAGGCGGTGAAGCGCCGCTGGTGCGGGGTGACGCTGCGCACCGAGACCCCGTGCAGCGCCAGCCGGTTGATCGGGTACATCACGAGGGTGTTCGGCCGGTACGTGACGGTGGTGACCTCTTCGACGTACTTCTCGTCGATGTCGAAGCGGTTGCCGCGGTACTCGGACTCGGCCACGTGGAAGCGGTGGCCGCCCTCGCGGTACTTGTAGAGGATCAGGTCGCCGCCGGTGGAGTCGTCCTCCGGCAGCCGCATGTAGAACAGCCCGCCGAACAGCTTGTACGGCTTGTCCACGTGCGGGCCGCGGTACGACGTCGGGCGGCCGGTCACCGGGGAGTTGATGACCGCCGTGCAGTCCATCAGGATGTCGTACCGCTCGAAGTCGTCGTGGTTGCGACGGCCGACCCGCAGGTCACGCAGCGGGCCGGTCTTCTCCTCCACGCCGGGGTTGGCCTCGACCAGGTCGTCGTAGAACAGGTCGAGGAACTCCTGCAGGAACTCCGGCGAGGAGTGGTAGGTGACGAAGTCCTTCCAGACCCGGCTGCTGTTCGGGTCGGTCAGGGTGTGTTCGGAGACGTAGTTGTAGCGCTCGTTGGAGACGATCTCCTTGCCGAGCCGCTCGGCGATGTACTCGGCGGTCGGCATCGTCTCGGCGAGCGCCTGGTACAGCTCGTCGGGGAGCGCGTTCTCGATGACGACGTGCGGGAAGGGGTCCCGGCGGATGTCGTCCTTGGTGACCTTCGCGAGGATCGACTCGATCTTGATGGTTTCCTCCATGAGATGACTCCCTGTGCTGCGGGTTGAGCGGTGGTGCGGTTCCGGGTGCCGCGCGCGGCGTGGTCGTCGGCCGGCGGGGTCAGCGGGTCAGCGGGTCAGTACGATGCCCAGTCGGGACTCGACCTTCTCGACGATCTCCTCGGCGATGGAGACCGAGGTGCGGTGGTCCTCGTGCACCACCTGCACCTCGCCGAAGTTGCCCAGGTTGCCGCGGCACGGCGGCAGCGTGTCGCGGCTGGGGTAGCGGACGTGGACCGAGTGCACCGCCTCGCCGTAGCCGGCCGTCCACGACAGGTCGGGCTGGGGCGGCCGGGGCACGGCCCGCGCCGCGCCGAACCAGCGCACGGTGGCGTACCGGTCGAACGCGACCCGGTCGAGGGCGACCTCCTCGTCGAGGTAGACCCTCACCAGGAACTCGAAGACGTCGCCGCCGCCGGCCAGCCGGAAGAGGTTGGGCAGGCACGAGCCCATCAGGCGCGGGTTGAGCTCGATCAGCCGCGGACCGCGCTCGGTGAGCATGACCTCGACGTGGAAGAGGCCCAGCCGCAGGTCGGCCGCCCGGATGACGTGCTCGGCGAAGTCCATCACCGTCTCGTAGCGCTCGTCGCTGATGGCGGCGGGGATGGTGACGCCCAGCTCCAGAGCGGGGTGCTCGGACCAGGTCTTGCGGTCGCTGACCGCCAGCCGCAGCACCCGGCCGTGGCTGATGCCGATCTCGGCCGACACGAACTCGCCGCTCAGGTGCTCCTCGACCAGGACGCCGGACTCGTACAGCGCTCCCCCGTCGGCCAGCCGGCCGAACAGCACGCGCAGTTCGGCCTCGTCGGCCGGCAGGTGGACGCCCTCGCTGGCCGAGCCGACGGCGGGCTTGACGACCACCGGGTAGCCCACCCGGCCGGCGAACTCCACCGCCGCGTCCGCGTCGCCGACCAGTGCGAAGCGGGTGTCGTCCACCCCGGCTTCGGCCAGCCGCGCCCGGCAGCGGTGCTTGAGCTTGGCGGTGCGCGCGCCATGGCTGGTGGTGAACGCGATGCCCAGTTCCTCGGCGATCACCGAGACCGGCACGACCAGTGCGTCCACGGTCGCCACGAAGCCGTCGACCGGGCGCTCGCGGTGGACCGCCGCCACGCACTCGCGCAGGTCGTCGAGCCGGGTCGCGTCCTGGAGCACGTACTCGGTGTCGACGAAGCGCCGGTAGGGCGTGGCGTCCAGGTCGATGTTCTGCGACTGCTCCATGCTGCGCGAGCGGATCACCGTGACGTGGTGGCCGAGCCGCTTCGCCGCTTCAAAAGCCGGCGCGTTGCCCAGTTTCCAGGTCACGAAGACGACGTGTTTCGGCATGCTCCCCCGCTTCCGGTTCCCGGACGGTCCGGCCGGACGGCGCCGGTCGGCTCATACGGTCTCCGGCCGGTCCGAGTCGTGCGGCCGGAGAAGTGTGATGGATGGATGGTAGGGACATCGCGGCGACGGCGGACGGCAGGGTGCCCCGCCGCCGGTTCCGCTCGGGTGCCGGCGGCCTGCCGACGGGCGCCCCGGGGCCGTCGACGGGGTGTCCCCGTCGCTCGGCCGCCGCGTACCGCGAGCCGGTCGGCGCCGGGTCCCGTGCGCCGCGCACGCTCTCCCCGCGCACGGTCCGGTGCGGTCCTCCCCGTCGCGCGCACGGCGACCGCGGGCAATACCCCGAAGCCGTTCCGCGCAGTGTGGAAAAACGACGTCGCATTCCTCGCGGCGGCTTTCCGGGAGAATTCCGGTACGGCGATCCCAGAGCCGGGCCCCGGCGCGGACGACCACAATTCCCGAGCGGGCCCGACGGTCCGCCGGCCGACGGTCGCGGGGAGCACGGCGCGCCGTCGCGGGTCCGGCCGTCCGTCCTGCGGCAGGGGCGGGTTGGAGCGCGGCGGCCGCCAACCGGGGCCCGGCCGGGGCGTCCAGGGCGCCCCGGCGCGCTCCGGCCACCGGCGGCGACCCCGTCGCACGGTGCACGGCCCGGGACCGCGAAGCCGCGGGCGGGGTGGCGAACCGCCAGCGGGCGCGGGGCCTTTCCGCACGCGGGCGGGCGGCACCGCGTCGCGGAGGGCACGTCGGGCGCGCCCGTTCCGTGACCGGCGTCCGCGCCGTGTCCGAGGTGCCCGGGGTCAGGCAAGTCGTCCGCCTCATTCGCCGTAGACGATCGTAGTCAGCGGGGCGGTGAATTGTTTCCGGTGCGATTGTTTTTGATCGCTTCCAGCAGTACGTCCCGATTCGGTGGGCGATCGTATCGACCGGACTCTCGGAGCGTCAAGCAAAAGTTTTCCCGGTCCGAACGCCCGATCTTCCCCCGCAATCGCCCCGTTTCGGACGCGTCAATTGGCGCAGTGGACAATCCGGTCGCGGAAGCACCGGCGGGCGCGCCGCCGGATGCCCCCGGCGCCATCGGTGACCACGCCGTCACGCAAAGCCCCGGGCGATCCGGCATTCCCTTCGGGCCGAATCGATGAAACGCTTCTCCGGCGGGGTTGGTGAAGGTCCGGTGCGCGCGTCCACATCGTCAGGACATAACATCTCCCGACACACGACCACAGATTGCCTTGTCCATGGGAGTACCGCCGATGCGCCGCAGTTGGACCGCCCTGGTCTGCGCCGTCCTCCTCGCCGCCTGCGCGGGCTGCGGAGCCGACGGCGCCGGACAGTCCGGCGGCCGGCCGGTCATGGGGACCACCGACCAGGTGACCAGTCTCGACCCGGCCGGCGCCTACGACCAGGGCTCCTGGCAGGTGTACGGGAACACCTTCCAGACCCTGTTGAGCCTGCCGCCGGGCTCCGACCAGCCCGTGCCGGACGCCGCGCACTCCTGCGGCTTCACCGACTCCGGACGCACCGCCTTCCGCTGCGTGATGCGCGACGGGCTGAAGTTCTCCAACGGCGATCCGCTCACCGCCGCCGACGTGGCCTTCAGCTTCAACCGGATCAAGAAGATCAACTCTCCGGAGGGCCCGGCCCCGCTGCTGTCGAACATCGCATCGGTGACCGCCTCCGGGAAGCAGGTGACCTTCCGGCTCACCGCGCCGGACGCCACGTTCCCCATGAAGGTCACCACCGGCGCCGCCTCCATCGTCGACCACCGGGTCTACCCGGCCGACCACCTGCTGACCGGCGACCGGCTGGTCGGCTCCGGCGTCTACGAGATCAAGGAGTACCGGCCGGGCAAGCTCGTCGAGCTGGTGCCCAACCCGCACTACGCGGGCTTGGCCAAGCCGGTCAACGCCGGCGCCGAGATCCGCTACTACGGCACGCCGGACCAGTTGGCGACCGCGTTGCGCGACAAGCGGGTCGACTTCGTACCGCGCGACCTGCCGCCCGCGGTGGAGAACGAGTACGAGAAGGGCGTCGGCAGCTACCAGACCATCGAGGACAGCAGCGGGCTGGCGCACGTCATGGTCTTCGACACCACGCGCGCGCCGTTCGACGACTCCGCGGTGCGGCACGCCGCCGCCCAACTGCTGGACCGCGAGGCGCTGGCCCGCACCGTCTACGGGCGCACGGTCTCCCCGCTGTACTCGCTGATCCCGCAGGGCATCCTGGGCCACACCACGCCGTTCTTCGACCGCTACGGCTCGGCCCCCGACGTCGCCAAAGCGGCTTCGGACCTGCACGCGGCAGGCGTCCACACGCCGGTGAAGTTCACCCTGACGGTCTCCTCCGGCTCCGCCGCGGTCCCCGAGGGCGACGAGCTGCGCCGCGAACTGCAGAACGGCGGGCTGTTCTCGGTGACCGTGCGGCACGTGCCGTGGAGCTCCTTCGTCAAGGGCTGGCCCTCGCACAAGTACAGCGCCTTCACGGTGAGCTGGTCGGCGGACTACCCGGACCCGGACGACTTCGTCGCCCCGCTGCTCGGCGCGGACGGGGTCTTCCACAACGGCTACCACAGCTCGCTCATCGACTCGCTGCTGGACCGCAGCCGCACCACCGCCTACCGGCCGGACACCAGCTCGCTGTTCGCCCGCATCCAGAGCCGGGAGGCGGCCGACGTGCCGATCCTGCCGCTGTGGCAGAGCAAGGACTACGCGGTCAGCGCCGCCGACGTGCACGGATCGGCCCTGTCGCTGTCCGCGAGCGGCATCAACGACCTGTGGCTGATCAGCGTCGGCGGCTCCTCCTGAGCGTCCGGTGGCGGCGGTCGGCCGCCGCCGGCGCGTGTCCCGGGCCTGCCGGCGGGCAGGATTGCTGCGTCACGCCGGGCGCCGCCCGGCCCCGCGGGGCCGGGCGGCGCCGCCGGAACCGCCGAGAGCAGTGCCGAGCGCGCTGCTGAGAGACGAGGACCTGGTGAGCGAACCGGATCTGACGGGGCTGAACTACCTCAGCGACGACGAGCTGCGCACCCACGTACGGATCATGCTGGAGGGCACCGGCCACCGCGGGCCGCAGTCCTGGCCGATGGACAACCTCGACGACGACGTCTACCAGGAGATCGAGCGCCGGGTGCCGACCCTGGCCGAACTGCGCGACCGGCTCGACGCGCTGCTGGAGGCGGACCTGGAGCGGCGCCGGGCGGATGATCCGACAACTGCGGACGTGCGGGAGTACGCCGACAGCGGCGAGAGCTGGGCGGACGAGGACGCCGAACGCGCCTGGGAGGAACTGCGCGAGCGCTGGCGGGCGGGGATGGTCGGCTGGCTGGAGCACTGAGGTTGCGCACCGCGGGGGGCTGGCGCCGGCACGACGCTCCGGCGCCGGCTCCTCGTGCGTTCCCGGACCGGCTCACGCGGCGCCGGGCCCCCGTCGAGCCACTTCATGGACAGGTGTCCATAAAATGGCTCCGGACACACGGTCCACCGACGGTGTGGGATGAGGGGATCGGATCATGCGGATACTCGCGGACGCGCTGGTCGGCCTGGTGGCCGCGGCGCACCTGTACTTCCTGGTGCTGGAGATGTTCCTGTGGCAGGGCCCGCGCGGCCGGGCACTGTCCGGCTTCGACGCCGACACCGCGCGGGCGACCGCGCCGCTGGCGGCCAACCAGGGCCTGTACAACGGCTTCCTGGCGGCCGGGCTGGCCTGGGGCCTGGTCTCCGGCGGGCCGGCCGGCCACCGCGTCGAGGCCTTCTTCCTGTACTGCGCCCTGGTCGCCGGGGTCTACGGCGGACTCACCGCCAACCGGCGGATCCTGCTGGCGCAGGGCGTGCCCGCCGCCGTGGCGCTGGCCACCGTTCTGGCGGTGTACTGACCCGCCTCCCGGCCGACGCCGCGATCCTCGGGTGTCATTAGCGGACATTCCTGACAATCTTTCATGTAGCGTGCCGCTCCATCGGGTCCGTATCGCTCCGCTCGTCAACGGACCTGAGATGCCCTCACACCCCCGGAGGTTCATCGTGCGCACGGTTGACTCGGACGGCCCACACAGACCGCGTGGCGCGCGGCGCGCCCTCGTCCTCACGGCCGGCGCCGCGCTGCTGGCCCCGGCGGCGGTGGCGCTACCCGGTACGGCGAGCGCCGCGTCGGTCCGGCACCCGGGCCACGTCACCCACCCGCAGCTGGACTGGGCCGGCTCGACGGTCGCCGCCCACGAGGGCCGCGCGAAGACCGCCCCCGTGACGTCCCGGCGGCGGGTCACCCAGACCCCCGGACTGGACGTCAGCTCCTACCAGGGCGACGTCGACTGGAAGAAGGCCTGGAAGCACGGCGCGCGGTTCGCCTACGTCAAGGCGACCGAGGCCACGTCCTACACCAACCCGTACTTCGCCCAGCAGTACAACGGGTCGTACAAGGTGGGCATGATCCGCGGTGCCTACCACTTCGCCACCCCGGACACCTCCGCCGGTCGGACCCAGGCGGACTGGTTCGTCGCGCACGGCGGCCGCTGGTCCAGGGACGGCCGGACGCTGCCGCCCATGCTGGACATCGAGTACAACCCGTACGGCGCCAAGTGCTTCGGCAAGTCGCACGCGGCGATGGTGGGCTGGATCCGCGCCTTCGTCAACGAGGTGCACGCCAGAACCACCCGTTGGGCCACGATCTACACCACCACCGACTGGTGGCGCACCTGCACCGGCAACACCAAGGCATTCTCCTCCCGGGACCCGCTCTTCGTCGCCGACTACAACGGCGCCCCGAAGCCGCTGCCGGCCGGCTGGCGGACGTACACCGTCTGGCAGTACGCGGACAGCGGCACCTTCCCGGGCGACCAGGACAGGTTCAACGGCGCCTTGAGCCGGGTCCGGGCGCTCGCCGACAACACCTGATCCGCGCCGCGTCCCGGGGCCGCCCCCGGCGGTGACCCCGCCAGGGGCGGCCCCGGGTCAGCGACGCACGGCGGGTGCCGGAACGATCCGGATCAGCGTGTTGAGCACCCGGTCGACGCCGTCCCGGGACGGACGGTCGGTCAGGTCGACCAGCAGCCGGGCCAGACCGTCGAGCAGGGTGGGCGAACCCATCACGAAGCCGCCCAGCAACGGCTGGAAGCCCGCCCGGCTGAACAGGTGGCGGGCCAGTGCGTTGCCCAGCCGGTAGTGCCGGCCCCAGCGGCGGTTCATCTCCAGCGGGTAGCCGGCCAGCGCCCGCTCGTGGCCCGGCCCGTCCGGTCGGGACAGCGCCTGCGCGACCGCCTCGGCGGCGACCTCGCCGGCCTCCAGCGCCTGCGCGATGCCCTCGCCGTTCCAAGGGCTGACCATACCGCCGCTGTCGCCGACCAGCAGCATGCCGCGCTCGTACTGCGGATGGCGGTTGAAGCCCAGCGGCAGCGCGGCGCTGCGCACCCGGTCCTCGGCGTTCTCCTCGGTCAGCCCCCAGTGCTCAGGCACCCGGGCCAGCCACGTGTCCAGCGTGGCGCGCAGGTCGGTGCCGCCGTGCCTGCGGTGCGGCAGCGCGCCGAGCCCGACGTTGACCCGCCCGTCGCCCATCGGGAAGATCCAGCCGTACCCGGGCAGGTACCGGTCGCCGCCGGGGCAGCGCAGGTCGGCCCACAGCTCCAGGTACTCCTCCCGGGAGCGCTCCGGGCTGCGGTAGTAGCGGCGGGCGGCGGTGGCGACCATCCGGGCCGGGTCGCGTTCGCGGCCCATCGCCAGCGCCATCCGCGCGGAGGCGCCGTCGGCGGCGATCACCACCCGGGCCCCGAACCGGACCGGCTCGCCCTGCGGCCCCCGGCTGGCCCGCACGCCGACGATCCGGCCGCCCCGGTCGGCGATCGGGCCGGTCACCTTCACGCCGGTCAGCAGCCGCGCGCCCGCGCCCGCCGCGTGCCGGGCCAGGATGTCGTCGAAGTCGTGGCGGCTGCGGGAGAGCCCGAAGTCCGGGTAGCGGCCCAGCTTGGGCCATTCGATGAGGGCCTGGCGCTCCCCGGCGATCCACCGCATGCCGCGCGAGCGCGTCCAGCCCGGCGCGTCGACGTCCACGCCCATCCGGATCAACTGCCCCACCGCACGAGGCGTCAGCCCGTCCCCGCACACCTTCTCGCGGGGGAAGACCGACTTCTCCAGCACCAGCACGTCCACCCCGGCCCTCGCCAGGTGGTACGCCGCGGCCGACCCGGCCGGGCCGGCGCCGACCACGATCACCTCGGCGCCGTCCGGCGGCCGGTGACCGGCGGCCGACGGTTGTTCGGCGGTCGTCTTACGCATCGGGGCCCTTTCGCGGCGGCGGTGAACGGCGGTGCGCCGGTGTGGTGAGGGCAGCATGCCAGGTCGTGGCCGGGCGGTTCGACCCGGTCGGCGCGCGCGACGGCTGCCGCAGGCCGGTCACACGGCGCCCCGAACGGAAGACGGCTTCACAGTTCTCGAATTGCCCTTACACGATCTCCACTTTCCTGGCACGATCTGTTCACTGAATACGCCTCGGGGGCGGTCGCATGACGAAGTTGGGATCGATGATCAGATCCATCCACCCGGTCGACGGCGCGTCGATCGGTCCGCGACGGAAGCCGGTCCGCACACCCGGCGGCGCGCCGCCCCACCGCCCCGCGCCGCCCGCCGTCTTCAGCGCCCCGCTGGGCCGGCGCATCGGTCCGCGCCGGGCCATCTGGGGCGGCTGGGTGGCCGCGGACGAGCAGGCGGTCGTGGTGCACCGGGAGGGACGCGACGACGTGCGCATCCCGCACACCCACCTGCGCCAGGTGTGGCTGGAGGGCCGCAACCTCGCCCTCGTCGCGGTGGGCGGCGAGTCGCTCTACCTGATGCTCACCACCTTCCGGCCGTCCTGGGACCGGCGGTTCGTGGAGGCGGTCGCCACCGCCGCCGGCCACCGGGTGCCCCCGGGCCGCCCGGTGGCCGACTGACCCGCCCGGGCCCCCGAGGCGGAGCCCGCGCGCACCGGGGCGCGGTGGCGGACGGGCCGAAGCGACGTGCGCCGAGAGGCGCTCCTCGCGCCACGAGGGGCGCCGGGCGCGATCACGGCAGACCGCGGGCCGGGGTGACGGCGGGCCGACACGTGACGCCGCGGAGGGCGCGACCGGCGGCCCGGCCGGCCGTCGAGACGCCGCCAACCCGCGGGCGCCGGCCCCCGCCGCCCGAGGCGCCGGGGATCCCGGGCCGGCCACCTGGCGTGGGCCGCCGGAGCCGGACGCCCCGCCGGGCGGGACGGGGCGCCGGGTGCGACGGTCAGCCCTTCGGGTGCAGCACCACCTTGGTGTAGCCCTCGACCCGCTGGTCGAACTTCCGGTACGCCGACGGCGCCTGGTCCAGCGGCAGTTCGTGCGAGACCACGAAACTCGGGGCGGCCCGTCCGGCGATGATCAGGTCGCGCAGCCGGCGGTTGTACCGCTTGACGTCGCACTGTCCGGTGCCCAGCCGCAGACCCTTCTCGAAGCAGCGCCCCACCGCGACCGCCAGCATGCCGCGTCGGGCCTGCTCGTCCGGGCCGCCCGGGTCACTGGGCACGTACAGGCCGGGGATGCCGAGCGCACCGGTCGGCCGCACCGTCTCGATCAGCGAGTTGAGCACCACCGCCGGCTCCTCGCGACCCTCGCCGCCGGCGACCGCCCGGGCCTGGTAGCCGACCGCGTCGACGCCCTTGTCGGTGCCCTCGCCCCGGGTGTGCTCCCTGATCTGCGCGACCGGGTCGCCCGCGCCGAAGTCGATCGGGGTGGCGCCGATCGACTCGGCCTTCTCCAGCCGCTCCCTGATCCGGTCGACCACGAAGACCCGGGCCGCGCCGCGCAGCATCGCGGAGTAGGCCGCCATCAGCCCGACCGGGCCGCCGCCGTAGACCGCGACGGTCTCCCCCGGTACGACGCCGGCCAGTTCGCAGCCGTGGTAGCCGGTGGGGAAGATGTCGGCCAGCAGCACGAAGTCGCTTTCGTGGTCGGTGCCCTCCGGCAACTTCAGGCAGTTGAAGTCGGCGTACGGCACCCGGAGGTAATCCGCCTGTCCGCCGGTCCACGGGCCCATCGAGACGTAGCCGTACGCGCCGCCGGCGAAGCCGGGGTTCACCGTGAGGCAGAAACCGGTGTAGCCGCGCGCGCAGTTCTCGCAGAACCCGCAGGCGACGTTGAACGGCATGACCACCCGGTCGCCGCGCTTGAGCGAGGTGACGCCGTCCCCGGTCTCCTCGATGACGCCGAGGTTCTCGTGGCCGAAGACGATGCCCGGCTCGGCGGCCGTGCGCCCTTCGTACATGTGCAGGTCGGATCCGCAGATGGCGGTGGAGGTGACCCGCACGATCACGTCGTTCGGGTGCGCGATCCGGGGTTTCTCCACCTCCTCGACCGCGACGTCGAACGGCTCCTTGTAGACGACGGCCCTCATTCCCGCACCTCCTGATCGATCGGTGGCGGCCACCTGGCGTGACCCACCTCTCATGCTCCGACCGGGTGACGAACAGGACAAGTCAGATAACCTGGCCGACACTGCTCGTTTCACCACGTTCCGACAGGAGGCGCACACCGTGGGTCAGCGGCGAGGTGTTCTGCTGGTGCCGGTGCCGGGGTTGTCCGGAACGGTCTACCCGGCCGGCACCGCCGTGCGGGTCGCGGGGCGCGGGGCGTCCGTCGACGCCTTCGTGGAGGGTGACTGGCTGCCGTTGGCCTGGTGGGAGTTCGCCGAGGGCGTCCCGCACGGCACGTCGGGGCCCGCCCCTGAGGCGTGAGCAGCGCCCGGAAGGCGTGCGCCGGCCCGCACGGCCGGGGTGGTCCGGGCGGTGCGGTGCATGGGCCCGGACGGCGCACGCGGGCGCGCACCTGTCACGCGTCCGCGCTCCGCCGTGCCGCCGGTCCGGTCCGGGCGTGTCCCCGGGAACACGCCCGGACCGGACACGGTCAGCCCGCTCGGCCGCCGGAACCGCCGGCCGAGTGGCTCCCACCGGGGGCGCCGCCGTCCGGCGCGCCGTCCGGGACGACGAGTTCGCTCAGGGCCCCGCCCGCCTCGCCGGAGACCGCCGCCAACTCGCCGCCGAGCGACTCGGCGGCCGGCACCGGGTGCTTCCGGCCGATCCGGCCGGTGAACAGCGACGCGGCCGCGGCCACCACGCAGGCCCCGGCGGCGAACCAGAAGGCGATCACCAGGCCCTTGTGGAACGGGCCGGAGATCAGGTGCGGGAAGAACTCCTTGCTGACCAGGGCGGCGCCGTGGTGCGGCAGGGTGCTCAGGTGCCCGGCGAGCAGTTGCCGGAACGGGTTGTAGCCGAGGAAGGCCGCGAACAGCACGGCGATCGGCGGCAGCGAGGCCACCTGCCGGGCCTCGGCGGTCGGCACGCCGTGCTGGACCAGGCCGGCCTGCATGGTGTGCGGCAGGGTGTGCGAGAGGCCGGCCACCATGAGGCTGAAGAAGATGCCGATGGACAGCACCATCGAGGAGTTCTGGAAGGTGGCCGTCATGCCGGCGCCCGCACCGCGCGACTCGGCGGGCACCGCGTTCATGATCTCCGCGCGGTTCGGCGAGGCGAACAGGCCCGAACCCAGTCCGTTGACCACGATCAGCAGCGCGAAGACCCAGTAGGAGAAGTCGGTCGGCAGCTTCATCAGGGCGAGGAAGCTGCACGCCGTCAGCAGCGCGCCGCCCACGGTGAACGACCGCGCGCCGAACCGGTCGGACAGCCAGCCGGACAGCGGCGCCGAGAGCAGGAAGCCGACGGTCAGCGGGATCATGTAGATGCCGGCCCACAGCGGCGTGCTCTCGAAGCTGTAGCCGTGCAGCGGCAGCCAGATGCCCTGCAGCCAGATGATCAGCATGAACTGCAAGCCACCGCGGCCCAGGGCGGTCAGCAGGCTGGCGATGTTGCCCATCGTGAAGGCGCGCACCCTGAACAGCGACAGGCGGAACAGCGGCTCGGCGACCCGGCGCTCGATGGCGACGAACGCCCCCAGCACCACGACCCCGCCGGCCAGCGCCGCGATCACCATCGGGTTGCCCCAGCCCATCGTGCTGGTGCGGTAGGGCTGGATGCCGTAGGTGATGCCGACCAGCACGGAGATCAGCCCGACCGCGAAGGTCAGGTTGCCCCACCAGTCCATCCTGGCCCGTCGGCGCACCCCGGTGTCGTGCAGCTTGACGAAGGCCCACACGGTGCCGAACACGCCGAACGGCACCGAGACCAGGAAGATCATCTTCCAGTTGATCGGCGCCAGCACGCCGCCGAGGATCAGTCCGATGAACGAGCCGGCGATGGCCGCGATGGAGTTGATGCCCAGCGCGGTGCCGCGCTGCCGCGCCGGGAAGGCGTCGGTGAGGATGGCGGTGGAGTTGGCGAACAGCAGCGCGCCGCCGACGCCCTGCGCGACGCGCCAGCCGATCAGCCACAACGCGCCGGCCGCGCCGTGCGTCCAGGTCAGCGAGAGCATGATCGAGCAGAACGTGAAGACCGCGAAGCCCATGTTGTACATGCGCACCCGGCCGAACATGTCGCCCAGCCTGCCGAAGGTGACCACCAGCACCGCGGTGACCACCATGAAGCCCATGAGCATCCACAGCAGGTAACTGGTGTTGGACGGGTCCAGCGGGTCGAGGTGAATGCCGCGGAAGATGTCCGGCAGGGCGATGAGCACGATCGACTGGTTGATCATCACCATCAGCACACCGAGGGTGGTGTTGGACAGCGCGATCCACTTGTAGAACGGCCCGGGTCCGCCCACCGCTTCCGGCGCGCCGCTCGGGGACGTGTCGGCTATAGCCACTTCTGCGATTCCTGTCCCTTCCCGTCCGGCCGGCGGCCGCGAGGAAGTTCGTTGGTTGTTGCAGCTAACTTTATCGCCCCGACCGCCGATCCGCGCACCGCGGGACGCCCCTCGTGGACGCACACCGCCCGCACCGGGCGCGGGAGCCCGGCGCGGCCCCGCTCCGGCGCGCTCCGGGCGGGGAGCGGCGGGACGGGGAGCGTCGGCGAGCCCCTCCCGGCGGCGTTTCCCGTCCGCGTCGTTTACCGCCATACTGGGAGCAAGCGGATTATCAGGCCCGGTACGGGCCACCCTCCCGCCCGATCAGCCGAAGCGGGACGCCTTCGTACGGTCGCGAGATGATTGTGGAACTCATCACACAATTCAGGCGAGGGAACAGGGAGCAGCCGGGTGCCCGCAGGGACCGGGCCATCGCGGCTGCGCTGCGCGGACTGCTCCGATCGCACAACCCGAGCACCTGCACCGCCTACCTGATCAAGGACGGCGTGCGGCTGGTCCCTGTGATGACCATCGACACCCCGCTCAGTTTCACCGTCCACCCCCGCACCCCGGTCGGCGACGAACTGAACCCGACCGCGCTCGCCTACGACACGAACGCGCCGGTCTTCTTCGACTGGGCCACCGTCCAGCGGCTGACCCGGCGGGACCCGGAACTGCTGCTGAGCATGCCGGTCCCCATGGTGGTCGCCTCGGTACCGGTCTCCACCCCGCGGCGCCGGCTGGGCGCGCTCACCCTCCGCTGGGAGCTGCCCCACCGCGTCGGCACCGAACTGCTGACCGAGCTGGCGGGGGTCGGCCGGCGGCTCGGCGCCGAGTTGGAGGCGCTGGCCGACGACGGCGAGACGATGGACGCGCCCGCGGTCCCACTGTTCGTCGACCGGGACCCCGCCCGGCCCACGCCCCCGGGCGGCGGACACGGCCCGCGGGCCGACCGGCCCGCCATACCGTCCGAGCGCCGGGGCCCGCCCGCCGAACGGGTCGCGACCAGCAGCAGCTTCCTCTACCAGGTGCACCGGCTGGCCGCCCGGCTGGCCGCGGCCGAGCACGTCCAGGACGTGGTCGCCGCCGCACAGAACCAGGTCGTCCGGCCGTTCGGCGGCCGTGCGCTGATGCTCTGCGTGGCGGAGGGCGGCCGGCTGCACGTGCTGGGCGCCGCCGGGTTCGCCCACGAGGCGGTCGGCCGGGTGGAGGGCACCGCGCTCGACGCCCGCTCCCCGGAGACCGACGCGCTCTCCCGGGTGCAGGTGCTGTGGTACACCACGGCCGCCCAGTTGCTGCGCGACTACCCCGACGCCGAGCCGGAGGCCGAGCCGGACTTCCTGCCCCGCGCCTACCTGCCGCTGGTCTCCCGGGGCCGGGTGGTGGGCTGCTGCGTGCTGGAGTTCCCGGCCGGATCGCGGCGGCTGAGCGCGGAGAAGACCGCGCTGGCGGTGCTGATGCTGGAGGCCGTCGGCCAGTCGCTTGAGCGCACCCGTTCGCACGAGACCGAGCAGGCGCTGTCGCGCACCGTGCAGCGCAGTCTGCTGCCGCGCAGCCTGCCGCACCTGAGCGAGGCGGACGCCACCGCGCGCTACCTGCCCGCCGCCGAGCAGTCCCAGGTGGGCGGCGACTGGTACGACGTCATACGGCTGCCCAACGGCGGCGCCGGTCTGGTGATCGGCGACGTGGAGGGCCACGCGCTGGAGGCTGCCGGGATCATGGGACAGCTGCGCAGCGCGGTGCGCGCGTACGCGACCGAGGGGCACGATCCGGCGAGCGTGCTGGAGCGCAGCAACCGGCTGTTCGCCGGGCTGGGCGCGGACCGCTACGCGACCTGCTGCTGCATGTGGGTGGACCTGGCCACCGGTGCCGCCTGCGTGGCGACGGCCGGCCACCACGGCCCGCTCGTCAGCGGTGAGCGCGGGATGTGCCCGGTGGACGTGCCGGTCGGCCCGCCGCTGGGCGTCGCACGGCGGCCGGCCTACCGCAACCTGGACGTGACGCTGGCACCCGGCTCGCTGGTGGCGCTGTTCACCGACGGCATGATCGACTCCCGGCGGCTGGGGACCGGGGCCGCGGTGCGCCGGCTGGGGTCGCTGATCGCCGACGACCGGGGCTCGAACCTGGAGGTGCTGGCCGACCGGCTGGTGCGCGAGAGCCGTCCGGCACGGGTCCTCGACGACGCCGCGCTGCTGCTGCTGCGCTTCGACGGCCCGCACGCCGAGGGGCCGCCGCGCACCGGCCGGATCGCGGTGGAGCGGCACGACCTGCAGGGCGTGGCACGGGTGCGCCGGTTCCTCGACGACCTGCTGGTCCGGTGGGGGCTGCCGGCACTCCGCGACGACCTGGACCTGCTCGCCACCGAGGTGGTCACCAACGCCCTGATCCACGCGCACAGCGAGGTGGAGGTGCGGCTGCGCGAGTACCCCGACCGGGTCCGGGTGGACGTGCGCGACAGCGATCCGCATCCGCCGGTGCCCTCGGCGATCCTGACCGCGGACGCGGCCGGCAACCAGGCCGCCGAGTCCGGTCGCGGGCTGCTGATCGTGGAGATGCTGGCCGCCGCCTGGGGCAGTTCGCCGAACGGGCGCGGCAAGACCACCTGGTTCGACGTCGCCGTCCCGCCGGAGTTGCGGAACCGCCGCCACCCGGTGCCGACCGCGCGCTGACCCGCCGCCGGCGGCGTGCCGGCCTCCCCGGCGCAGCGGGGCGGCGGGACCGCGCCCGGCGGCCGCGCGACGCCGTCGGGGCGCCGGGCCCGGTTCAGCGCACCCGCGGCGAGCGCTCCACCAGCGACCAGCCGAACAGCGCCCCGGCGTGGATGACGAAGCCGATACCGATCAGCCAGGACTGTACGACCAGCACCGTGCCGATCGGCCCGTAGGCGACCGCGCTGGAGGTGATCCACGGGGCGAACACCCAGATCGAGAACAGCCGCAGGCCGACCAGCCCGGCGACGGTCGCCAGCGCGCCGGGCAGCAGTGCCCGGGGCGGAACGCGGGCGCACAGCAGGAAGCTCTGCAACCACCAGAAGAACAGCCAGCCGCCCACCACGGTCACCCCGACCCGGATGCCGGGCTCCAACGGGGTGCCGGCGAACACCTGGCGGCTGTTGGCGGCGGCCAACAGGTAACCGATCAGGACGGTCAGCGCGATCGCCTGCCGCCAGGTGGCGTGCCAGGGCGCCGGGCCGAGGTTCCAGATTCGCTCGTAGCCGACCTGGACCGAGGCGATGAAGGTGACGCCGAAGACGGCGAGCGCGGCGAGGCTGAGGGCGGTCGTGGTGTCGAGCACCCGGGCGGGCGGGCTGAACAGCATGTCCACGGCGGCGGCCGACCGGCCGGAGACGCCCAGTCCGGTGCGCAGCCAGCTGACGAATCCGCCCGCGCCGCCGGAGGCCGAGGCGACCACGATGAGCAGCGGGATCAGCGTCACCAGGCCGAGCGCGGAGAAGCCGAGCGCCCGGTGCATCAGTTCGATCCGGCGGCCGGCCACCCACAACCGGACGGTGACCCGGACGATCCACGGCCGGCGGCGGCACGCCGCGTCAGGCGGCACCGGGTGCATGGCGGCTTCCCTCCCTGTGCGGTGCGGGGCGGGCGGCGGGGGCGCGCCCCCGCTGTTCCCACAATGTCGCACACGGCGGACCGCGGGCGGGCGGGGACCGCCGGAGCCGTCCGCCCTCCCGGTGCGCTCACAGGATTTCCACACGATTGGGCTCTACGGTCCCCCCAGGCGGTCACGGTTTCGGCAGACGGGACGGGCGATGGACCAGACGGCTGTGCTGGCCGGGCGCTACGAGGTGTCCGGGCTCCTGGGGTCGGGCGGCATGGCCGACGTCTACGCGGGGCGCGACCTGCGGCTGGAGCGTCCGGTGGCGGTCAAGGTGCTGCGCCCGGGCCAGGCCGGGGACACCGCGTTCCGGACCCGGTTCCACCGGGAGGCGCTGTCGGCGGCCTCGTTGAACCACCCTCGGATCGTCGCGGTCTACGACACCGGTGAGGACCGGGTGGACGGCGTCGAGGTGCCGTTCATCGTCCTGGAGTACGTCGAAGGGCGCACCCTGTCCGACCTGGTGCGCGACGGCCCCCGGCCCACGGTGTCGGACGCCCTGCGGATGACCGCCGACGTGCTGGACGCGTTGGGGCACGCGCACGAGCACGGCATCGTGCACCGCGACGTCAAACCGGCCAACGTGATGCTCTCCGCACGCCACGGGGTCACGGTGATGGACTTCGGCATCGCCCGACCGGTCGGGGTGAGCGGCATGACGGTGACCGGTACCGCGATGGTGGTGGGCACCGCGGACTACCTGGCGCCCGAGCAGGCGCGCGGCCTGCCGGTGGACGCCCGAAGCGACCTGTACTCGACCGGGTGCCTGCTGTACGAGCTGCTCACCGGGCGGCCGCCGTTCGTCGCCGACTCACCGCTGGCCGCGGCCTGGAAGCACGTGGAGGAGCAGCCGCTGCCGCCGTCCGCCCACCAGCCGGACGTGCCTGCGGCCTGCGACGCGGTGGTGCTGCGGGCGCTGCGCAAGGACCGCGGGGAGCGCTGGCGGGACGCGGCCGAGATGCGCGGCGCGCTGCTGGCGGCGCTGCGCGAACCGGAGCGCGTGCCGCCGTCCGCGGTGGTGCGGGCCGCCCGGCCGGCCACGGCGCCGGCCGCCGCCCCGCCCGGCGCTCCCGTGCCCGCCCCGGCGCCGCGCGGCGTCCGGCCGGCCGGACGCGCCGCGCGACCGGCCCGGCGCCGCGGGCGGGTGGCCTGGCTGACGGCCGGCGCGCTGCTCGCCCTGGTGGCGGTGCTGGCCGGGCTGCACGCGTTGCGGGTGCGCGGCACGTTGGGCCCGCACACCACGGTGGTGGCGCCGGACCTGCGCGGGAGCAGCGTGTCCCAGGCCCGGCGCCGGGCGCTCGCCCAGCACCTGCACCTGGCCGCGATCCGGGTCGGCTCGTGCGCCCCCGCCGCGAGCCCGCAGCGCGTGGTCTGCGCCCAGCAACCGGCACCGGGCGCGCACGTGCGGACCGGGACCGGCATCAGCCTGCGGGTCTCCCCCCGCGGGCGCTGAGGACGGGGCGTCCCGCCGCGCGCGTGCCGGACGACGGGGAGCGGCCACCGCCGGCGGGCGGGACGCCCCCATGGCACGGCCGCGCCGTTCAGTGCCGGTAGAGCTGGAAGGCGACAGCCGGCCGGCCGCCGAAGCGTTCGCCTGCCGAGCGCAGCGCGCCGGTGACGAACGCGCGGGCGTAGTCGGCCGGGTCCTGTCCGGTGCCGAGGCCGGCGATGTAGGCGCGGTGCTCGCCGAGCGAGGCGACGGCACGTTCCACCCCGTCGGACACCGCGACCGCGTGGGTGGGGTGCGGGGAGCCGGCGACGGCGGTCCACCGCACGCCGCCCCAGGGTTCCAGGCCCTCCTGCGCGATCAGCTCCGGGAAGATCCACCGGTTGCCGGCGTCGCCGGGCGCGTCCAGGACCGCCCGGCCGGTCACCCGGTGGTCCGGGGTGTTCCACCACGCCTCGCCCCAGGTGTCGTGGTGGTTGAGGGTGATCAGCAGGTCCGGCCGGTGCCGGCGGACGGCGGCGGCCAGGTCGCGGCGCAGTCGCGGGCCGGCGGCGATCGTGCCGTCCGGGTGGTCCAGGAACTCCACCCGCGTCACGCCGACCGCTGCGGCGCTCGCACGCTGCTCGCGGGTCCTGACCTCGGCGCACTCGGCCGGGTCCAGGCCGTCGATGCCGGCCTCGCCGCGGGTGACGAGCAGGTAGCGGACGTCGCGGCCGGCCGCGGTCCATTCCGCGACCGCGGCGGCGGCTCCGTACTCCAGGTCGTCGGGGTGGGCGACGACCGCCAGGGCGCGGTTCCACTCCTGCGGCATCGGTTCGAGGGGCGAGGCGTCGGGCATGGCGGGACTCCGTCCGGTCGGCGGGGGGGACGACCCCAGCCTGCCGGTCGGCCGGGGCGCGGTGAAGGCGACCCGCCAGGGTTCGCCTCACCGCGCCCCGTGACGCCCGGCAGGTCGCCCGCGCCGGTGGCGCCGGACGGGCGGGACGGGGCCGGGTCGGCGGGAGGGACACGGTGGGTCCGGTGACCGAATGAGAAGGGTGCGCGGGCCGTTCTGGTTCGTTGAATGAACCAGACGGGTTATGCTGGACCCATGGCTCTTCCTCGGGACTACTCAGGTCAGGTGTGCTCGGTCGCCAGGAGCCTGGAGGTCGTGGGCGAGCGATGGACGCTGCTGATCGTCCGGGACGCGCTCTTCGGCGTCCGCCGCTTCAGCGACTTCCGCGCCCACCTGGGCGTTCCGCGCGCGGTGCTGACCGAACGGCTGGCCTTCCTGGTCGTCGAGGGGATCCTCGACCGGGTGCCGGCCGGCGGCCACGACGAGTACGTGGCGACCGCCAAGGGCATCGCACTGCGCCCGGTGATCCGCGCGCTCGGCGGCTGGGGGGACCGGTACTACGCGCCGGACGGACCGGTGCGCGCGTTCTCGCACGCCGAGTGCGGCGGCACGCTGGACCCGACGGACCGCTGCGCCGCCTGCGGGCGCCACGTGCCGCCGCAGGACATCGTGACCCGGCCGGGGCCGGGCGGCGCCGCCGCCCCGCCCGCCGAGGACCCGGTCTCGGTGGCGCTGGGCCGGCCGCACCGGATGCTCACCCCGCTGGAGACCACCCGGCCGGCCCGGCGCCGTTAGCCGGTCCCGCTCGGGTACGTCCCCCGCCGGCTGCCTCCCGCCGGAACGGACCGCGGGCGGTCAGCGGCGCGGGGCGGTCAGTTCGGCGAGCAGGTCCGGGCCGCCCCAGGTGCGGGCCCGGTCCGGGCCGGCCGCCTCCATCAGCCGGATCAGCGTGATCAGGCGGGAGTTGGCCGGCGCGGGCACGCCGTGCCGGGCGGCCAGCGCGACCACCTCGCCCTGCAGGCTGTCGATCTCGGTGGGCCGGCCCCGGCGCAGGTCCTCCCAGGTGGAGGAGCGGGCGTGCGCGTCGATCCGCAGGCTCGCGCCGGCCAGCCGGCGGAAGATCGCGTCCGGCAGCCGCAGTACGCCGGGGGTGAGCGAGGGCGGGACCGGGCCGAGCCGGGCGGGCCGTATCCCGGCGGCGCGGAAGGCGGCCAGCGCCTCGGACTGGCACAGCGCGAGGCAGCCGCGGTAGGCGCGTTGGCCCAACTGCTCGCGCAGCGGCAGCCCGGAGAGCGCGTTGACGGCGTTGTTGAGGTTCATCAGCAGCTTGGCGTGCTGGACCTCGCGCATGTCGGCGCGCACCCGGACCGGCAGCCCGGCCCGGCCCAGCAGGGCGGCCAGGGCCGCCGCCTCCGGCCGGTCCTCGACCATCAGCGCCCCGGCCGACCCCTGGTGGAACGCGCCCGGCCCGGTGCGCACCACGTTGTACGGGACCATGCCGGTCAGCACGGTGTGCCCGGCCAGCGAGGCGGCGAGCAGCGCCGGGTTGCGCAGGCCGTTCTGGAAGCTGGCCAGCACCGCGCCCGGCGCCAGGTGCGGGCCCATCTCGCGGGCCGCGGCCACGGTGTCCGCCGACTTGACGGTCACCAGGACGTACGCCGCCTCAGCGACCCCGGCGGGCCCGGTCGCCACGCGCAGCCCGCCGGGCGCCACCCGCCGCGCCGGCCGGCCGCCGCCGGTGAGGGTCAGCCCCGTCGAGCGCAGCGTGTCCATCGCCGCGGGCCGGCCGATCAGCGTGACGTCGGCGAACGGCGCCAAGGCGCCGCCGAGGTGGCAGCCGATGCTGCCCGCCCCGTACACGGCGACACGGGGACGGCGGTGCGCGGCGGACTGCTCGGGCGGTGTCATCGGGCGTCGACCTCCGGGGTCGCGGACGGGACGGCAACGGTACGGCCTGGCCCGCGCACTGCGCCGACTCACCGGCGCGCGGGGGCCGTTGACGCATTGTCGCCTCCGGTCGCGGTACCCGGACCCCGGGGGTGCGGCACGCCCGGCGCCCGGCCACCACCGGGCCGACCCGCCGCGCGGGCGGTGACGGCCGCCCTCCGGGGACCCGGGAGCGGTCAGAAGGCGCTGCCGCGCGGTTTGGACGGGTCGTGGCCGAGTGTCATCAGCCGGCCGCGCCGCAGATCCGGGTCCGCGCCGGCCTCCGGAGTCTCGTCCACCGCGTCCACCACGTCGTACATCGTCTCGATGTCGTGCTCGGTGAGGTCGCCGCGGCGCTTGTGCAGGATCGCGAGGACCTGTTCGCCGGCCTCGGTTTCGTGGCCCTCGGGCAGGGCGCTCAGCCAGGCGCTCAGCTCCATCGAGGTCATGTTGACCACCTGGTGGAACTCCTCCCACAGCGCGTCGAGTTCGAGGACCGAGATATCGGCCGGCGTGTCGTGCATCGGCTACCTCCGGCAGGGGGTACGGCGCCCTGCGCCTGCCCCGGCCGGAGGCGGGCAAACCCGGGGACGCCGCGTCCGGTCCCCCCGGGGGCCCCGGGCGGCCGCGGCGAGGCGCGGAGCGGGCCTCCGCGCCGGGCCGCCGGCCGGCCGGCGGCGGGCGCCTGGTGCCGCAGGTCCGGCACCGCGGTCAGGACGCCGTGGCCGCAGCGAGCAGGGCGTCGTCGAACGCCTTCAGGTCGTCCGGCCGGCGGCTGGTGATCAGCGTGCCGGGCCCGGCGGTGCAGACCCTGACCTGCTCGTCCACCCAGGTGCCGCCGGCGTTGCGGATGTCGGTGCGCAGGCTCGGCCACGAGGTGAGGGTCCGGCCGGGCAGCACGTCGGCCTCCACCAGCGTCCACGGGCCGTGGCAGATCGCCGCCACCGGCTTGTCCAGGTCGAGGAACTCCCTGGCCAGGGCGACCGCCGCCGCGTCGGTGCGCAACTCGTCGGGGTTGGCGACCCCGCCCGGCAGCACCAGCGCGTCGTACTCGCCGGCGTCCGCCTCGGAGACGACCTGGTCGACGGCGAAGGTGTCGGCCTTGTCCAGGTGGTCGAAGGCCTGCACCGGACCGGCGGTGGTGGACACCAGGCGCGGAGTACCACCGGCCGACCGGACCGCCTCCCAGGGGTCGGTCAGTTCGACCTGCTCGACGCCTTCGGGTGCCACGAGAAAGGCCACCTTCATGCCTGCCACGTCCTCTCGGACCGATCGGGAGCAGTTGCCCGGCGCACGGAGTGCGCCACGCTGCCGCCTACCCGTGACATAGGGGGCGAAACGGTCACCGCGGGCCGACCGGGACGGCACGGACGGTGGCCCGGACCGCGGCGCCGCCGCCGGGCGCTGCGCCGGCGCGTTTCCGCCTGCCCGCCGGTCGCGGTCCGCCCCCGCGCGCGACCGCGGGGGCGGACCGTGACCGCCGCGTCAACGCACGTGCAGCGTGACCGAGCCGGTCAGGCCCCCGCTGGCCACGGTGACCGTCGCGGTGCCGGCCCGGTGGGCCCGGACCACGCCGGTCACCGGGTCGACCGACGCGACCCCCGGGTGGTCGCTGGACCACACGTGGGACGCCGGGTCGGCGATCGGCACCGAGGGACCGCCGCCGACCTGGTCGCCGGTGGCGGTCAGGCGCAGCCGTGCGCCGGGTGCCGCGGTGGCGGACGGCGGGTCCACCGTGATCGCGGAGAGCACCGGTTCGACGCTGAAGCGCAGCCCGCCGCGCGGCGTGACGTGCAGCAGCCCGAAGCCGGCGAACCCGCCGTGCCCGGCCGGCACACCGGTGACCGCGCCGAGGCCGCCGAAGGTGAACTGCGGGACGCCCCCGTGCCCTGCGGTCACCGTGTGGCCGGCCGGGTCGAGGATCCGCTCGGCGAAGCCGCCGGCCCCCTCCGAGACCATCAGCACGTGCCGCCCGGGGTGCGAGAGCTGGTACCTCTGCACCAGGCGCAGGTACATCCGCGCCTCCCACCGGTCGCCGAACTGCCGGGTACCGCCCGGCCGCGGGTCGTAGGCGGGCAGCGCGCTCGCGACCACCACCACCGGGGCGCCCGCCCGGTCCAGCTCGCGGACCAGCCAGGGGTACTGCGCCCCGGCCGGGTCCTGGTACGGGTCCGAGGCGCGCAGCCCGCCGTGCGCGCTGTCGGTCACCATGACCCGCACCGGGCCGGCGGTGTACGCGTAGTGCGTGGCGCCGAACACCCGCGCGAAGCCGGTGTCCTCCGGATCGCCGCCCGCGCCGGTCTCCCCCGGCCCGACCGCGTCGCGCGCGGGCACCCCGAGCGCGCTGCCCGCCGAGTGCGCGGCGGCCAGGTCGGCGTCCGTGCCGCCGACCGCCATGTCGCCGAGCAGTTGGGCCCGGTCCGGCCGGGCGCCGCGGGCCAGCTCCGGCAGCCGGGCGGCGACCGCCGCGGTGACGGCGGCACCCGGCGAGGCCGGATCGGCCGCCGACAGCCGGGCGCCGCCGCCGGTCAGCAGCGTGCGCCCGCCCGGCCCGAAGGCGCCCGCGCTCTCCTCGTACCGCAGCCAGGAGGGGTTGTCCGGCACGGCGGTGTAGTGCTCGGCCGGCAGCGGACGCGGCGAGTACAGCGCCGACAGGCCGCTGACGTCCAGGGTGCCGGAGGTGGTGGTGCCGGGGGAGACGGCCAGGAAGTCGACGAAGCCGACGGTGAGCGGGAAGGCCAGGCCGGGCGGGAGCTGGGCGACGACGAACCGCCAGCCGTGCCAGGTGACGTAGGTGGGGTACAGCGTGCTGCGCACCCCGTCCACGCCGAGGTAGGACTCGGCCAGTTCGGTTCCCCCGGCGTCGCCCTTGACCCACAGGCCGATGCCCACCGGCTCGCGGCCGTCCCGGGTGGTGGTGCGCACGGCGGTGCGCGAGGACAACACGAGCTGCTTGACGCCGGAGCCGGCGGGCATCGTGTAGTCCAGCCGCAGCGAGCCGGACGCGGTGGAGCCGGGCGGCACCACGCCGGGGTCGGCGCTGAGCGACGCCGGCCGCCCGGTGGTGTTGTCGCTCAGCCGCCACACACCGGTGGAGTCCATCGGGTCCAGGCCCTGGGCCAGGTCACCGACCGCGACCTCGGCGTGCGCGGTGGCCCCGGCCGCGGTGGCGGTCACCCGGACCGTGCCGGCCCGGTGGTCGTCGGCGGTGAAGACGCCGTGCCGGTCGATCCGGCCGAGCCGGCCGTCGCCGACGTGGAAGCGGGCCGCCTCGGCGGGCACGGTGACCGGCGTGCCGGAGCGCGTGGTGCCCGCCAGGGTGAAGCGCCGCGTGGCGCCGGCCACCACGTCCGGCGCGGAGGGCGAGAGGGACAGGTGCGCCAGCCGGCCCACCACCCGCAGGGGCTGCCGGGTGCCGGCCCGCCCGTCGGTGGCGGTGATCCAGCCGCGGCCGGTGCGGCGCGCGGTGAGCCGGCCGTCGTGCCAGGTGGCCAGGTCCGCCGGGGTGACGCGGACCGTCGGCGCGGCGGCGGCCGGGTTGCCGAGCCGGTCGGTGGCGTAGACCGGCACCGGGACCGTGCCGCCGGCCACCGTGGTCACCGGTGCGCCGCGGTCGACCACGACGTGCTCCGCCGGGCCGGCCTGGGTCGCGGTGCTGTAGACGAACAGGCCGTCGGCCACCGGGCGTTCCACGTTGCCGGTGTCGGATGGGGTGTTGGCGACCGAGACCCGACGGTCGCCGGGTGCGCGGGTCACCATCTCGGTGGAGCCGCCGCCGTCGAAGAGCTCGGCGGTGTAGGCGCCGTGCGCCACCAGGTAGCCGGCCGCCTCGACCGGGGTGACGCCGAACGCCGTGGCCTCGCCGGCCCGGCCGTCCACGGTGACCAGGACCGCGTGCCGGCCGTCCCGGCTGATGCCGACCGCGGTCTCCGGGTTGCTGCCGCTGGGCGGTGTCCCGGTGGGGTCGTGGTAGACCCGTCCGTCCCTGACCAGCACGGTGACCCCGCTGATCAGCTGGGTGAGGTCGTCGTCCGGGGAGAGCGAGGTGGCCAGCGAGACGGTGTCGCCGGTCCGCAGGTGGGCGGCGAGCCAGGACCCGCCGGCGCCGGCGCCGAGCAGCCCGACCCGGCCGCCGGCCAACCGGTCCACGGAGGTGGCGCCCCGGCTGACGCTGTCCACGGTGAACGCGCCGGAACCGGAGCGGTGGCCCAGCACCAGCGTTCCGGCGGTCAGACCGGAGCAGGCGCCGAGGGAGGGCGTGACCTCGGTGATGCCGCCGGCGGCCAGGTCCGCGACGGTGTTGACGGAGGTGAGCGGGCGGCTCGCGGAGCCGACGGTGACGGTGCCGGTGAAGGTCTCGGGCCCCATCACCATGGACCCGTCCGGCCTGACGCCGAGTTGGGCGGCGAAGCCGGGCTCGGGCGACTTCACCAGCACGCCGTCGCTGATCACCCCGCCGATCGGGGCCCCGCTGCGGTGGATGTCGAAGTAGCCGCCGTTGACACCGGCCACCGCGCGGGTGCGGTCGGCCATCGAGGAGACGGTCTCGTCGGCCGGGTCGGTGACCGTGTCGCCGGCCTCGACGACGCCGACCCGGACGTTGGGATCGGCCAGGTTCACGTCCAGCACCTGGGTGTGCTGCCGGCCACCCACGGTGTCGTAGGTCTCCGAGAAGTGGGTGACCCCGTGGGTGACCGTCTCGCTCCGGGTGCGGCCGGCGTCCACGACCTGCTGCCAGCCGGGCGGGGTGGCCGGCAGCCAGGACGCGGCGCGCCCGGTCGGCGCGGCGGTCGCCCGCACCGCGGGTCCGGCCAGGGCGGCGGGCGCCTGGGCCACCGTGGCGGCCACCAGGGCCGCTGCGGCGAGCAGGGCCGGCCCAAGCCGTGCGGCCCGGCGCCGTAAGGGTCTGCGGTGAGCGGGAGCGTTCATGACACCTCCGGTGGGTGACCGGGTCCGCCCGGCCGGACGGCCCGTCCGGGTCTACCCGTTCCGGCGCGCCCGCCAACGCCCGGCCGCCGGCCGGGCGGGATCCCGGGGCCGGCCGGTCCGGCCCGGCGGGCCCCGGTGGCTGGACGAGGTGCCGGCCACGACGGACCGGTACACCTCGCGCACGGCGTGCCCGCCCGGGCCGGCCGGGCCGCCGCACGGCACCGCCTCACGTCGGCCGGACCGGACGGGACCCGGCCGGTGCCGGGGGTCGGGGGTCGGACGGGCCGGTCACAGCCCGGCGTCGGTGGCTGCCGCGCGCAGCACCTCGCGCAGCATGGCGGGGGTCAGCCGGCCGGTGGCGATGTTGCGGTGGCTGGGGTGGTAGCAGCCCATCAGGGTCAGCTCCCCCGCCGGGCCGGACAACCGCACCACCCGTCCGTGGCCGAACGGCGGACGCGGCCGCGGCAGCCGCCATCCGGCCTCGCCCAGCACCGGCGCCAGCGCCTGCCATCCGAACCCGCCCAGCACCACGATCGTCCGCAACGTGGGCCGCAGCAGGCGCAGTTCGGCGGCGAGCCAGGGCCGGCAGGTGTCCCGCTCGGACGGGGTGGGCTTGTTCTGCGGCGGCGCGCAGCGCACCGGCATGGTGATCCGCACCCCACGCAGTTCCAGCCCGTCGCCGGGCGCGGTCGCGGTGGGCCTCGAGGCGAGCCCCTCGGCGTGCAGCGCTGCGTACAGCACGTCGCCGGACGGGTCGCCGGTGAACGCCCGGCCGGTCCGGTTGCCGCCGTGCGCCGCCGGGGCGAGGCCGATCACCGCCAGCGCCGCGTCCGCCGGGCCGAAGCCGGGGACCGGCCGCGCCCAGTAGCGCCACTCGCGGAACGCCCGGCGCTTGACCCGGCCGGCCTCCTCGCGCCAGGCGACCAGCCGCGGGCAGGCCCGGCAGTCGACGACGGCCCGGTCCAGTTCCGCCAGGTCCCCCGCCGCCGGTGCCCGCCGCGCGGGTCCCCGCGGATCGGCGCCGTCCCGCCCGGGCGGTCGCGCTTCCATGCTGGTCTCCGTTCCTCGGCCCGCCCGGTCCGCGGCGGCGGCGCGGGGCCGGTCCCCGCGTGCTCCCCGGCCGGCTGATCGACTTGCCGGGCCGGTGCGGGGGGTGTGCGCTGGACACAGGCAGGAAGGAGTTCCGCCATGCCGACGCTCTCCGCCAGCCGGCCGCACCGCGGGGCACGGCACGCGGCGCCTGGAACACCATTGTCGCGCCTGGGGTTCTCCCCGCCGCGCGGCGCGACCTCGATCGGCGTCCCGGCGACGATCGCGCTGGCCTACTGCCTCTACACGGCCTTCGTCGCCGGCGACAACGGCTGGTCGACCGGGCTGGTCTGGCTGATCGCACTGGTCTCCGCCGGGGTGCTCGGGGTGCTGTGCTTCGTGGTGGGCCGCTGGCAGGCCGGACGGCAGCCGGAGACGGTCGCCGTGGTCTACGGCGCGGTGTTCGGACCGGCGATGGGGTACCTGCTCAGCCTCAACGGCTGGTCGGTCCTCCAGTCCTGCGGCGTCGGCCTCCTGCTGGCCGGGGTGATGGCGGTCTCCGTGTTCTACATCGACCACACGTACCGCAAGGACCGGGGCAAGCGCTGGTGACCGCCCGCGGCGCGGCGGGCGCCGGGCGACGAGCCGTCCACCGGGCCGGCCGGCGGCCCGCGCTGCGCACCCGCGCCGCACGGGCCGCGGTCCTCCGCGGCGTACCGCGGCGTGCGGGCGCCGTCCACGTTCCGGGACGATCCGGGTGAATGACCCGTTCGGGTGATTAGACTGAGTCGCGGGAGAACGGGGTCCGATCGCGGAGGTGCGTTGCCATGGGCCGCCACCACTACTTCCACACCGACCACGACGGTCATTCGATCACCGTGTCGGTTCGCTCGGGGCGGGCGGGCGAGGTCGAACTCCTCGTCGACGGCAGGGAGGTCGTCCACCGCAACCCGCGCGGCGGCGGCACCACGGTGGTCGCCGCGGAACTTCCCGACGACCCGCCGCACCCGTTCAGCGTCGCGGTGCGCGAACCCCGCTTCGGCTCCGGGGTGCCGCGCTGCAGCCTGCGGCTGGACGGCACCGAGGAACCGATGCCGGAACGCGCCGCCTGACCCGGCTCGGCCGGGTGGCGCCGAGCCCGGCGCGACTCAGCCGGGCCGGGCGGCCAGGTAGCGGTCTTCCAGGGCGTAGTCCAGGTAGCGGACGAGTCCGGAGTCGTCGGCCGCCGGCAGCAGGCGCCGGTCAGGTCCGCCGCGGGCCGCGGCCGCCAGCCAGTCGACCTCCTCGACGGCGGTGGCGGCGAAGTCGCCCGCCGGCACGTGGCCCAGCGCCAGCGCGGCGCCCATGTCCTGTTCGAACGGGTACGCGGCGTGCCACGGTGTGCGGCCGGGTCCGGGTTCGGCGTCCTCGCCCAGCAGCACCTCCCGCCAGGTGTGCCCGAGCCGGTCGGCCACCAGCCGGCAGACCTCCAGGGCGCCGGGCACGTCGGGGTCGACGCAGTTGAGGACCCGCCGGCCGGGCGCGGCGGCGACGGTGCCGATCAGCGCGGCGAGGTTGGCCGCCGCCGTCATCTGCGCGCCGTGGCCGCGGCGGGCCAGCAGCACGGCCGGCCGCCGGTCGAGCACCCGCTTGACGAACACCCAGGTGTACGGCCGCGTGGCCCCGGGACCGTGCACCCGGGACGGCCGCACCACGGTGACCGGCGCACCACTGTCCAGCAGGACGTGCTCGGCGGCGACCTTGTTGGCGCCGTACCCCTCACGGGTGCGGAAGTCGCCGTCGCCCGGCGCCACGGTCGGCTGCGCCTCGGTCACCGGCGCCTCGAAACGCGGCGGGACGTCGGAGTTGACGTGGTTGCCGTGCGCGTCGACGTACACGGCACGGGCGGAGATCATCACCGTGCCGGCGACGTCGGCCAGCAGCGGCAGCAGCAGCCGGGCGTCGGCGGCCGTGTAGCACACGCAGTCCACCAGCAGGTCGGCGCCGCCGGCCAGCGCGTGCGCCAGCCCGGCCGAGTCGGAGCGGTCCACCGCGGTGAAGCGCGCTCCGGCCTCGGCGAGTCCGGCCGGCAGGTGCCCGGGGTCACGGCCGGTGAGGTCCACCCGCCACCCGGCGGTGAGTAGGCGGCGGGCGGTGGCGCGGCCTATCAGTCCGGTGCCGCCGAGGATCAGGGCGCGTGGCATCCGACGACCCTATAGGTCGCCGGCGGGCGGGGTGCCCGGGGATTCCGCCGGCCCGCACCCGGCGGTGGCCGCAGGGTGCGGGCCGGCGGGGCCGGCCGGGTCACCGGCCGCGCGGCGCGTACATGATCACCGCGACCCCGGCCAGGCAGATCAGCGCGCCGGTGACGTCGTAGCGGTCCGGGCGGTAGCCGTCGGCGATCGCGCCCCACGCCAGCGAACCGGCGACGAACACCCCGCCGTAGGCGGCCAGGATGCGGCCGAACTCGTTGCTCGGCTGGAGCGTGGCGACGAAGCCGTACGCCCCGAGCGCCACCACGCCCGCGCCGATCCAGCCCACGCCGCGGTGCTCCCGCACGCCCTCCCAGACCAGCCAGGCGCCGCCGATCTCGAAGAGCGCGGCGAGCACGAACAGGGCGACGGAACGGGCGACGAGCACGGGCGGCCTCACTTCACCTGCGGGACGGGTGCCCTCAGTGTCGCGGTTCGCGCCACATCGGCCACATCGGGGGACCGTCCGGCAGGTCGACGGTGGTACCGGTGAACACGAAGCCGAGGCGTTCGTAGAGCGCCTTGCTGCGGGGGTTGCTGGCCTCCAGGTAGGCGGCCACGCCCTCCCGGTCGCAGCGCTCGGTGACCCGGGTGATCAGCGCCGCTCCGATGCCACCGCCCCGGTGGTCCGGGTGCACTCCGATGATCGGCAGGTAGTAGTGCGGTTCGGTGGGGTGCACCTGCTCGGTCAGCCGGCCCACCATCCCGCCGCGCTCGGAGCCCGCGATCCGCACCAGCTCCGCCGCCATCTCCTCGCCCGCGTCGTCCGCGGCCGGGTCCTCCTTGCCCGTGGCCGACAGCCAGAGCGCCGCGCCCGCGTAGTCGCCGGCGACGTCCACCCAGCCGTGGCGCAGCGCCATGTCCACGAACACGCCGAAGAACGGCGCGTGCACCGCCCGCCGGTGGTCCTCGTCGGGAAAGACCCAGCCGCTGACCGGGTCGGCCATGAACGCCACCCCGATCAGCCGGGCGACGGCGTCCCGGTCAGCTGTCCGCGCCGGGCGGATGCTCGGCGGGACGGCGGCTGTCTGGTTCACGGTTCTCTCGCTCCTTCGCTGACGGTGGTCCGGCCCGCCCGTCGCCGACGGCCGACCGCCGGCCGGCCGGTGCTCCGGCGGGGCGCCCGCGATCCCGCCACGCGGTCCGCAGGCCGTCACCAACTCCGTGACGTGCTCCTATGATGACCGCGGACAGGGACGGCAACGCCGCGGGACCAAGGGGAAGTTGATGTCTGAGGAGAACAACGGTATCGACCAGACCAAGCCGAGCATCGCACGGGTCTACGACTACCTGCTCGGCGGCAAGGACAACTACGCGGTGGACCGCGCCATCGGCGACCAGTTCAAGTACGACCTGCCCGGTTCGGTCGCCATCGCCCACTCCAACCGGCGGGCGCTGGTGCGCGGGGTGCGCGCGATGGCGGACACCGGGATACGCCAGTTCATCGACATCGGCAGCGGCCTGCCCACCGCGGACAACGTCCACCAGGTCGCCCAGCGTCAGGCACCCGGCTCCCGGGTGCTGTACGTCGACAACGACCCGATCGTGCTCGCGCACGGTCGCGCGCTGCTGGCCGAGAACGAGCACACCGAGGTGATACGCGGCGACATCCGGGACCCGGAGGCGATCCGGGCGCACGCCGAGACCGCCCGGCTGATCGACTTCGACCAGCCGGTGGGCCTCATCCTCAGCGCGATCCTGCACCACCTCAACGACGACGAACTCCCCGGCGGGGTGGTGGCCTTCTGGCGGGACCGGGTGCCCTCCGGCAGCCACGTCTTCATCAGCCACTTCCGCAGCGGCCACAACCAGGAGACCCGGGAGGCCGAGGAGCGGTTGCAGTCCTCGTTCGGCCGCGGTCGCTGGCGCACCGACGAGGAGATCACCGGACTCTTCGACGGGCTCCGGCTGCTGGAGCCCGGCCTCGTGCCGGCCCACCGCTGGCGCCCCGATCAGGGCGCCGCCCTGCCGCCGCGGATCGGCGCGGACACCGGGGTGTGGGAGGAGCTGATCGCGGTCGGGCTCGCGCTCAAGCCGTAGCGCGCCGCGGCCCGGCCGCGCCGGCCCCGCCCCGCGCCCGCCGGCCCCGCCCCGCGCCCGGCGGCCCCGCGTCGTGCCGGCGGGCGGTCAGTCCACGGCTCGGGAGACCAGCAGCACCACGTCGTCCCGGTCGTCCGCCCGCCGCAGCGAGCGCAGCAGCAGGTCACAGGTCTCCTGCAGCGAGCGCCGGGGGTCGTCCAGCAGGCCGAGCAACTGGCGCAGTCCGTCGTCGAGCGAGCGGTCCCGCCCTTCCACCAGCCCGTCGGTGTACATCACGAGCAGGTCGCCCGGCGCCATCTCGACGTCGACCGCCACGAACCGGACGCCCCCCACCCCGAGCGGCGCGCCGGTGGGCAGCTCCAGCAGCCGGGGCGGCCCACCGGGCCTCAGGTGGACCGGCGGCAGGTGGCCGGCGGTGGCCACCCGGCAGCGCCCGGTCCGCGGGTCGTGCACGGCGTAGACGCAGGTGGCGATGCCGTGCTCCAGCCCGGTGGTGATCTCGTCGAGGTGGCGCAGCACGGCGGCCGGGTCCAGGTCGAGTTCGGCCAGGGTGCGGGTGGCGGTGCGCACCTGTCCCATCGTGGCGGCCGCGTTGATGCCGCTGCCCATCACGTCCCCGACGACCAGTGCGGTGCGGTCGCCGGACAGGCTGATCACGTCGAACCAGTCGCCGCCGACCTGGCTGGGGCCCTCGGCCGGCTCGTAGCGGTAGGCCAGCTCCAGGCCCGGCCGGTCCGGCGGCCGGCGCGGCAGCAGGTGCCGCTGGAGCGCCAGGGCGGCGTGCCGCTGGTTCTGGTACCAGCGGGCGTTGTCGATGCACACCGCGGCGCGGACCGCGAGTTCGCCGGCCAGTTCCCGGTCCTCGGGGGTGAAGGGCAGCGGGTTGCGGGCACGTTTGAGGTCCAGCGCGCCGAGTACCTGGCCACGGGCGATCAGCGGCACCACGAGGTAGGAGTGCACCCCGGCCCGCCCCAGCAGCGCGACGGCGTCGTCGTCGCGCCCGATCCGGGGCAGGTCGTCCGGGGTGACCTGCGGTACCAGGACGGCCGTGCCGGTGACGGCGCAGCGGGTCACCAGCCGGTCCGGCCCGTAGTCGGTGACCCGGCCGATCGGTCCGGCGGCGCGCGCCGCGGGCGTGGGGTGCGCGCTGGTCAGCGCGAGGGCCCGGAAGGCGACGGTGCCGTGCTCCCCGTCGCCGGGGGTGCCCGAGCGGGTGCCGGCCGGCGCGTCGTCGAGGAGGTGGACGGCGGCCACGTCGGCGAGCGCGGGCACGCACAGGTCGGCCAGCTCCCGGGCGGTGCGTTCCAGGTCGAGGGTGGTGCCGATGCGCTGCGAGGCGTCCGCGATCAGCGCCAGGCGCTGCCGGGACTGGGACGCCTCGTGGGAGGAGCGCAGCCGTTCGGTGATGTCCAGCACGGAGGCGGCCAGGCCCAGCACCCGGCCGCCGGGCCCCTCCAGCCGGTAGAAGGAGACCGACCAGGTGCGGTCGGCGTCCGGGGAGGCGGCGGTGCGGCCCAGGACGTGCCGGTCGACCAGCGGCCGGCCGGTGGCCAGCACCTCGCGCATGGCCTCGTCGACGGTGTCGGTGTCCAGGCGGGGCAGCATCTCGGCGACCGTGCGGCCGATGTGCTCGTGCTCCGGGACGCCGTTGATGCGCTCCAGGGCCGGGTTGACGCTGAGGAAGCGCCGGTCGCGGTCGAAGACCGCCAGTCCGATCGGGGACTGCGCGATCAGCCGGAGCGAGAGCGCCAGGTCGGTCTCCACCCGGCGCAGGGTGGCCTCGCGGGCGGCCAGGCCGAGCGCGTAGCCGCGCTCGTCGACGTCGTTGAGCCGCATGTTGCGGAACTCGACGAGCCGGCTGCCGCCGTCCTTGTGCCGGACCGGGAAGACCCCGGCCCAGCTCCCGGTCTCCCGCATCACCCGGTCGAACATGCCGACGGCCAGGTCGACGAACTCCTCGCCGACCAGGAAGGTCGCGTCGCGTCCCAGCGCCTCCTCGGCGCGGTAGCCGAACAGCTCCTCCGCCTGCGGACTCCACAGCACCACCCGGCCGTCGGCGTCCAGCACCACGGCCGCGACGCCCAGCGCGTCCAGCAGGCCGCCGGTGGACTCCAGCACGGGGTCGGGAGGCAGCCGGTCGAGGTCCGCGTGCGGCGCCCGGCGCACGCCGCGCGGTGGTTCGGCGGCGCTCATCCACAACCCTTTCCACCGGGGCCAACGGATCCGCCCCTCGGCTCGGGGCGGGTCCCGCATCCTCCATCGTGCCGTGCCCCGGCCGTCCTCGCAGCCCGGAAGGGACCGGGGGCCCGGATTCCGCCATGGGCCGCGGCCGTGGTGACCGTGCTGGTCAACGGGGTGCCGGCCGGGTCGACACCACGCGCCCGGTGGACGTCCACGCGCCGGCCGCCCGTATCACCGGCGGCTGACCTGCGGCGCCCGTGCCGTGGGGGTTCCGCGGGCCGGGTCGTGTGCCGGGGTTCCGCGGGCCGGGGCGCAGGTCCGGGCCGCGTCGGGTCCGGGCGGGCCGGGTCAGGAACCGAGTTCGGCGTGGTCGCCCATGACGATCACCGGGTGGTCGGCCGGGTCCAGGTCCCGCAGCAGGTCGATCATGTGCCGCTTGGAGAGCGAGACGCAGCCGTGGGTCGGACCGTCGTGGTCGACGTGCACCCAGATGCCCTGGCCCTTGCCCGGACCGAGCGGCGCCCGCGGGTCGAGCGGCGAGGTGCCCGGCACCCGGTTGTAGTCGATGGCGACCACGTAGTCGAAGGCGCCGGTGAGCGGCTCGCCCTCGAAGCCGGTGCCCACCGCGCGGAACGCCGAGGAGTGGTGGTAGGGCATCCGGCTGCCCGGGTTGGGGTCCAGTCCGCCGGCCGCGGTGAGGGTGAAGACGCCGGCCGGGCTGTGCAGGTCGCCCTCGTGGTGGTCGGCGATCCAGCCGCGCAGCGCGTTGTGGGCCGGCCACGGCTCTCCGGGGTGCCAGCGCCCGTGGGCGTCCCGGGTCCACAGCGTCGCCACCGACCGGTCGGAGTGCACGCCGTCGCCGACCACCACCAGCGCCTGCCGGGCGTCCGCCGGGATCCGGGAGCCGAACGACGCGCCGACGCCCGGCCGCGTCAGACCGGTGGCGGCGTCGTCGGTGCCGGCCCGTTCGAGGGGTGCCGCACCGGCGGCGGCGAAGCGCGGCGTGCGCGGCGCGGCGGCGCGGACCTGCGCGGCCGGCGAGCTGCGCACGGCGGTGGTGCCCAGCATGCCGACGCCGACCGCGGCGAAGACCGCCAGCCGCAGTCCGCCGCGGCGGCGGCGCGGGCGGCGGTGCCGTGCCCGGTGCGCGCCGGACCGTCTGGCCGGCCGCACGTCCACCGGGTTGACGACCCCGGCGGACAACGGTGGGCCGGCGGAACTGGCTTGTCGGGGCACGGGCTCTCCTTCTGCGAACGGCGTCCGGGGACCGCCGGAGGAACACCATAGACGCGCCGTGCCCGGATGCTCGAACCCCGTACCTCCTACGGCTGACCGTCATCAGCCGCAGGTCAGGAACTCGTTCGGGTGATTTCCGCTGGGCTGCACGCTGCCGACCCGCGGTTCTCCCCGGCTCAACGACCGCTGTAGGGCGTCGGATTGACGGGTGCGCCGGTCCGGTCCCGGCACGGTCGCGCACGCGACGCGCGGATCGGCGCGCCGCCGCGGTCGGACGGCACGGGCCGCGCGGGGACACGATGGGCCGACATCCACCACCGGGGCGCGCGGCGCCCGGATCGGGAGGCACGGTGCGGTTCGCCGACCGCGGGGACGCCGGGCGCGGGTTGGCCCGGCGGCTGGCGCGCGTCCGGGAGCACGGCGGGCTGCCGGAGCCGCTGCTGGTGCTGGGTCTGCCGCGCGGCGGGGTCCCGGTGGCCGCCGCCGTCGCGGCCGGACTGGACGCGGACTGGGACGTGTTGGTGGTACGGAAGATCGGCGCGCCGGGGCAGCCGGAGTTCGCGGTGGGCGCGGTCGCCGGGTCGGGACCGCCGTGGTGGGACGAGGAGACGGTGCGCGGGCTCGGCCTGGAGCCCGCCCGGTTGGCACGGCTGGCGGAACGCGAGCGCTCCGAGGTGGAACGCCGTACCGCGCGCTACCTGCGGGGCCGGCCGGCGCCGCGCCCGGACGGCCGCACGGTGGTCGTGGTGGACGACGGGCTGGCCACCGGGGCGACCGCCCGGGTCGCGCTGCGGGCGGTGCGGGCGGCCGGCGCCGGGCGGCTGGTGCTCGCGGTGCCGGTGGGCTCCGCGCCGGCGGTCCGGGCACTGGCCGCTGAGGCGGACGAGGTGGTGTGCCTGAGCGTTCCGGCCGGTTTCACCTCGGTCGGGCAGTGGTACGACGACTTCCGGCAGCTGTCCGACGACGAGGTGGTCGCGGCGCTGCGGCGGCCCGGCCGGTCCGGGGACGACCGCCGCCGGAGCCGGTAGGCCGCGCCCGGCTGCCTCCGCCCAGGGCGGCTGAGGGCGACCGGCGGGCCCCGGCGGCGTCCGCCACCAGGACCGGAGCGCCGGACAGGGCCTAGGATGGAGGCATGGCCCGGCCGAACGAGCGGGTCGCGGCGGTGCTCCAGGAGTACGCCGACCTGCTCGCCATCACCGGTGGTGACGCGTTCAAGGCGCGCGCCTACGAGAAGGCGGCGCGCTCGATCGGCGGGCACCACGCGGACGTGTCGGGCATGGGCGCCAAGCAGCTACGGTCGATCCCCGGCGTCGGCCGTTCGATCGCCGAGAAGGTGGCCGAGTACTTCGCGACCGGGACGATCCCCTCGGTGGAGGAGGCCCGCGAGCGCATCCCGGCCGGGGTGCGCGAACTGGTGGCGGTGCCGACGCTGGGCCCGAAGAGGGCGCTGACGCTCTACCAGGACCTGGGCGTCTCCTCGGTACGGCAGCTCGCCGACGCCCTGCACGCCGGGCGGCTGGACGACGTGCGGGGCTTTGGACCGCGCACCCGGGAGAACCTGCTGCGCGGCATCGCGTTGCTGCGCGCGTCCGGCGACCAGGCTGCTGATCGGCGCGGCGCTCGCGGTCGCCGAGGAGGTGGTCGCCGCGCTGTCGGCGGTGCCGGGGTGCGTGGAGTGCGCCTGGGCCGGCTCGCTGCGCCGGATGCGGGAGACCGTCGGCGACGTGGACGTCCTGGTGGCGGCCGAGGACTCGGAGCCGTTCATGGCCGCGTTCACCGCACTGCCGATGGCCGCTGAGGTGATCGCGCACGGCCCGAAGAAGACCTCGATCCGCACGCCGGAGGGCTTGCGGGTGGACCTGCGGGTGCTGCCGCCGTCGGCGTGGGGCGCCGGGCTGATCTACTTCACCGGTTCCCGCGCGCACAACGTGCGCATCCGCGGCATCGCCGTCCGCCGCGGCCTGAAGCTGTCGGAGTACGGCCTGTTCGACGCGGACTCCGGCCGACGGATCGCCTCCCGTACCGAGCACGAGGTCTACGGTCGGCTGGGGCTGCCGTGGATACCGCCGGAGCTGCGCGAGGACCGCGGCGAGATCGCGGCGGCGCTCGCCGGCGAACTGCCCGACCTGGTGGCCGGGTCCGACCTGCGCGGCGACCTGCACACGCACACCGACCTGACCGACGGGGTCGGCACGCTGCGGGAGATGGCGGAGGCCGCGGCGGCCCGCGGCTACGCCTACTACGCCGTCACCGACCACGCGCCCGACCTGGTGATGCAGCGGATGACGGACGAGAAGATGCTCGAGCAGCGCGCCCGGGTGCGGGCGCTGGGCGACGCGCGGGGCGGGATGCGGCTGCTGCACGGCACGGAGCTGAACATCGGCCCGCGCGGCGAGGTGGACTGGCCGCCGCGGTTCCTGGCCGGCTTCGACCTGTGCGTCGCCTCGATCCACTCGCACTTCACCCAGGACCGGGACGCGGCCACCCGGCGAATGATCACCGCGTGCGAGAACCCGCACGTCAACATCATCGGCCACCCCACCGCCCGCTACCTCGGCAAGCGCTCGGGGATCGACGCCGACCTGGACGCGGTGTTCGCGGCCTGCGCCCGCACCGGGACCGCGCTGGAGGTCAACGGGCAGCCGGAGCGGCTGGACCTGTGCGACGAGGAGATCGCCCGCGCCCGACGGCACGGCGTGCGGTTCGCGGTGGACAGCGACGCGCACTCCACCGGCCACCTGGACTACGTGCGGTTCGGCGTCGGCACCGCCCGGCGCGGCGGGCTGGAGGCGGCCGACGTGATCAACACCTGGCCGCTGCGGCGGCTGCGCGCCTTCCTGCGCAAGCCCGACCGCTGAGCCGGTCGTCCCCAAGCCGCCGCACCGCACCGCCCGGGCTCCACGGGCGGCGGCAGGCGGTGACGACGGGCGAGGGACGCGGGCGGACCGCCGAACGGGTGGCGCACTCCGCCGGGCGGCCGGTGTCCGCCGCGCCGCGTCCGGGGATACGTACGGGGTGAGCGCGGTCCCCGCCCGGCTGGCCGGGCTCGTCCAACGGCGGAACACGCCGGTCGTGGTGCAGGTGCTGCGCTCCGCGGCGGCCGCGACGCTCAGCTATCTGGCGGCGGGCCACCTGGTGGCCAACCCGCGCCCGCTGACCGCGCCGCTGACCGCGCTGCTGGTGGTGCAGGTGACTCTCTACACCACGCTGACCAGCGGGCTGCGCCGGGTGGGCGCGGTGGTGACGGGCGTGCTGATCGCGGTGGCGTTCAGCGAGCTGATCGGGCTGAGCTGGTGGAGCCTGGGCCTGATCATCCTCACCGCGCTGCTGACCGGCCACGTCATCCGGGTGGACGAGTTCGTCGCCGAGGTGGCGATCAGCGGCATGCTCATCCTCGGCGTCTCCGGCTCGGGGTACCGGGCGTGGGACCGGGTGGAGGAGACGCTGATCGGCGCGGCGGTCGGGGTGCTGCTCAACGCGCTGTTCGCGCCACCGGTGTTCGTCCGGACCGCCGGGCACGCGGTGGAGGAGCTGGCGGACGCGCTGAACGGCCTGATGCTGCGGATCGGCGCCGACCTGGTGGACGGCGCGACGGCGCGGCAGGCGGCTTCCTGGCTGTCGCGTGCCCGGGCGCTGGACAACGAGATCGCGCGGTTCGACGCGTCGCTGCGCCGGGCGGAGGAGAGCACCCGGCTGAACCCCCGGGTGCGCGGCGGCGCGATGGCCCGGCTGGTGCTGCGCAGCGGGCTGGACTCGCTGGAGGTGTGCGCGGTGGTGCTGCGCTCGGTGTGCCGGGTACTGCGCGACCTGGCCCCGGAGCCGGAGGGCCCGGAGCCGCTCTACGCCGGCGAGGTGGCCGCCACGCTGGACCGGCTGCTGGCCGACGTCGGCGAGGCGGTGGTCAGCTTCGGCCGGCTGATCACCGCGCAGGTGACCGCCGGGGCGGAGCGCGCGGAGCGGGAGCTGGCGCTGGCGCTGCGGGACGGCCGGCGGCAGCGGGAGCGGCTGGCCGGGCTGCTGCGGGCGCAGACCGAGCGGGAGTGGCAGAGCTGGGAGATGCACGGCGCCCTGCTGGCCGACGTCGACCGGCTGCTGAACGAACTGGACGTGGAGCGCCGCTCGCGCTGGCTGGCCGAGCAGTTCAGCGCCGACGAGCCGGTGCCCGGCGCGCTGGTGCACCGGCTGCGCAAGGGCGCACGGTCCGCCTCGTACCGCCTGCGCCGGCCGCGTGACCCGGACGGCGGAGCCGGCGGCGGCGGAGCCGGCGGCGGCTGACGCGGACGGCGCCGGGCGGGGAGCCGCGGGCGGCGCGGCCCGGCGACGGGTCGCGGGCGGCACCGGCGGACGGTGACGCCGCGTGACCGACCGCCCCGGTCGGCCGTACCGCGCTCACCGTGATGGCGGCGCGCAGCGGAGCACTGCGGCGCGCCGCGCGGTAGCAAGGACGAGGACGTCGTTATGTCTTGTCTCGTCCCCATCCTTCGCCGAGGAGGCACCCCCATGGACGCGAACACTTCCACCGTGACCGGCACGAGAGATGCTTCGGGTTCCGCTCGGGAGGCGGAGGCACCGATCCACATCCTCTGGATCAACGCGGGTCTCAGCTGTGACGGTGACTCCGTGTCACTGACCGCCGCGACCCAGCCCAGCATCGAGGAGATCGCGCTGCGCGCGCTGCCGGGGCTGCCCGAGATCGCCGTGCACTGGCCGCTGATCGACTTCGAGTGCGGCCCGGCGCAGGGCGCGGACAACTTCGTCGAGTGGTTCTTCAAGGCCGACCGCGGTGAGCTGGAGCCGTTCGTCCTGGTGGTGGAGGGCTCGATCCCCAACGAGTCGATCAAGCCGGAGGGCTACTGGTGCGGGTTCGGCGACGACCCGGAGACCGGCCAGCCGATCACCACGAGCGAGTGGCTGGACCGGCTCGCGCCGAAGGCGCTGGCCGTGGTGGCGATCGGCACCTGCGCCACCTACGGCGGCATCCACGCCATGGAGGGCAACCCGACCGGCGCGATGGGGGTGCCGGACTACCTGGGCTGGGACTGGAAGTCCAAGGCCGGCATCCCGATCGTGTGCGTCCCCGGCTGCCCGATCCAGCCGGACAACTTCGCCGAGACGCTCACCTACCTGCTCTACCAGGCTGCCGGCTCGGCGCCGATGATCCCGCTGGACGACCAGTTGCGGCCCACCTGGTTGTTCGGCGCCACCGTGCACGAGGGCTGCGACCGGGCCGGCTACTACGAGCAGGGCGAGTTCGCCGCCACCTACGACTCCCCCAAGTGCCTGGTGAAACTGGGCTGCTGGGGGCCGGTCGTCAAGTGCAACGTCCCCAAGCGCGGCTGGATGGACGGCATCGGCGGCTGTCCGAACGTCGGCGGAATCTGCATCGCCTGCACCATGCCGGGCTTCCCGGACAAGTTCATGCCGTTCATGGACGAACCCCCCGGCGCCAAGGTCTCCAGCGCCGCCAGCGGCGTCTACGGCGCCGCGATCCGGCGGCTGCGCAGCATCACCGCGAAGACGGCCGACAAGGAGCCCAGGTGGCGCCACACCGGCCGGGAGCTCACCACCGGCTACCGCAGGCCCTGGTGACGCACCGGCGCGCTCCGTCCACGCATCCACCGGCCGCGACCGATCCCGGCTCGACGAAGGGCAATGGCACACACGATGGCACCGAAGACGAAGGCGGCCGGTGACGGCAGCGGCCTGATGGAGATGTCCTGGGACCCGATCACCCGGATCGTGGGCAGCCTGGGCATCCACACGAAGATCGACTTCAAGCAGAGGCGGGTCGCCGAGTGCTACAGCACCTCGTCGGTCTTCCGCGGCTACAGCGTCTTCATGCGCGGCAAGGACCCGCGGGACGCGCACTTCATCACCAGCCGCATCTGCGGTATCTGCGGAGACAACCACGCCACCTGCTCGGTGTACGCGCAGAACATGGCCTACGGCGTCAAGCCGCCGCACCTCGGCGAGTGGATCATCAACCTCGGCGAGGCGGCCGAGTACATGTTCGACCACAACATCTTCCAGGAGAACCTGGTCGGGGTCGACTACTGCGAGAAGATGGTCCGGGAGACCAACCCCGGCGTCCTGGAGCTGGCCGAGCGGACCCAGGCGCCGCACGCGGCCGAGCACGGGTACCGCACCATCGCCGACATCATGCGCTCGCTCAACCCGCTGGAGGGCGAGTTCTACCGCGAGGCGCTCCAGGTCTCGCGGTACACGCGGGAGATGTTCTGCCTGATGGAGGGGCGCCACGTGCACCCCTCGACGCTGTACGCGGGCGGGGTCGGCACGGTCGCCTCGGTGCAGCTGTTCACCGACTACCTGAGCCGGCTGATGCGCTACGTGGAGTTCATGAAGCGCGTCGTACCGCTCCACGACGACCTGTTCGACTTCTTCTACGAGGCACTGCCCGGCTACGAGGAGGTCGGCCGGCGCCGGGTGCTGCTGGGCTGCTGGGGCGCGCTCAACGACCCCGACCACTGCGACTTCACCTACCGCAACATGTCGGAGTGGGGCCGCAGGATGTTCGTCACCCCGGGCGTCGTCGTGGACGGCAAGCTGGTCACCAACGACCTCACCCGGATCAACCTGGGCATCCGCATCCTGCTGGGCAGTTCGTACTACCAGGACTGGGAGGGCCAGGGAGCAGTTCGTCACCCACGACCCGCTGGGCAACCCGGTCGACCCGCGCCATCCCTGGAACCAGCACACCATCCCGGCGCCGCAGAAGCGCGACTTCGCCGACAAGTACAGCTGGGTGATGTCGCCGCGCTGGTTCGACGGCACGGAACACCTGGCGCTGGACACCGGCGGCGGCCCGATCGCCCGGTTGTGGTCGACGGCGCTGTCCGGACTGGTGGACCTCGGGTACGTCAAGGCCACCGGGCACAGCGTCGTGATCAACCTGCCGCGCTCGCTGACCAAGCCGGAGACCACCTTCGAGTGGAAGATCCCCAAGTGGTCCAACGCGCTGGAGCGCAACCGGGCCCGCACCTACTTCCAGGCGTACTCGGCCGCGGTCGCCCTGCACTTCGCGGAGAAGGCGCTGGAGGAGGTGCGCGCCGGGCGGACCCAGACCTGGGAGAAGTTCGAGGTGCCGGACGAGTCGATCGGCTGCGGCTTCACCGAGGCGGTGCGCGGCGTGCTCTCGCACCACATGGTCATCCGGGACGGCAAGATCGCCAACTACCACCCGTACCCGCCGACCCCGTGGAACGCCAGCGTGCGCGACACCTACGGCACGCCCGGGCCGTACGAGGACGCGGTGCAGAACACCCCGATCTTCGAGGAGAACGCCCCGGAGAACTTCAAGGGCATCGACATCATGCGCGCGGTCCGCAGCTTCGACCCGTGCCTGCCGTGCGGCGTGCACATGTACGTCGGCGGCGGCCGCACGGTCGAGAAGCTGCACGTGCCGACCGGGCTGAGCGGGATGGCCGGATGACCGTGGAGGAGGCCGGCCGCCGGGTCGAGCGGGCCCTCGACCGGCTCACCTCGGCCGGCGACCGGGCGACCACGTCGGCGGCCGAGGAACTGGTCAGGGTCCTGATGGACTTCTACGGGGACGGGCTGTCCCGGGTCGTCACGCTGCTGACCCGGCACGGCGGTCCGGACGCGCTCGAACCGCTGCTGGACGACGAGGTGCTCTCGGGCCTGCTGGTGCTGCACGACCTGCACCCGCAGGACGTGACCGCCCGGATCGGGCGCGCGCTGCGCGGCGCGGGCGACGGCTCGGCACGGATCGCCGGCTTCGAGGAGTCCTCGGGCCGGCTGCGGATCGCGCTCGCCGCGCAGGACGGCTGCGGGTGCCCGAGCGGTACCGCCGCGGTCCGGAAGCGGATCGAGGCGGCGGTCTCCTGCTTCGCGCCGGAGGTGTCCTCGGTGGCGTTCGAGGAGGCGGCCGGCCGGGAGCGCGAACCGGTGCTGCTGCAGATCGGCCGGCGCCCGGTGGGGGCGCCGTGACGGCCGATCACCTGGTCACGGTGCCGGGGCGCGCGGCGGCGGGGCTTCGCCGGTTCCGCGCCCCGGCACCGCCCGCCGGAGAGCACTGCGAGCTGTGCGGCACGCCGGTGCCGCCGGAGCACCGGCACCTGGTGGACACCCGGCGCCGCGCGCTGGCGTGCGCCTGCACCGGGTGCGCGCTGCTCTTCCCGCCGGACCGGGCCGGCTCCGGCCGGTTCCGCTCGGTTCCGGACCGCTTCCTGACCGATCCGCGGCTGGAGGTGGCGCCCGGGGTGTGGGAGGGGCTGGGCATCCCGGTCGGGATGGCCTTCTTCTTCCACCACGGCGCCCTGGACCGGCTCGTGGTCCAGTACCCGTCGCCGGCCGGCGCGACCGAGAGCGAGCTGGACCAGGAGCGCTGGCGCGCCGTGTTCGGCGGCTCGCCGCTGGCCGCGCTGCTGCGGCCGGACGTGGAGGCGCTGCTGGTACGCCGCCGCGGTGCGGCGTACGCCTGCTACCTGGTGCCGATCGACACCGCCTACGAGCTGGTGGGCCGGTTGCGGCTGCACTGGCGGGGCTTCGACGGCGGTTCCGAGGCGCGTGCGGTGCTGGCCGGGTTCTTCGAGGAGCTGGACCGCCGGGTGGTCGACGCCCACGACGCGGGGGGCGCCGGGTGAGCGGGCTGACCTACGCGTGCGTCGGGGTGCGCGGCGACCGGTACGCGGCCGGCCCGACCCTGCTGTTCCGGCTGCGGATCACCTCGGACGACGACGAGCGGGTGCACGCGATCGCGCTGCGCTGCCAGTTGCGGATCGAACCGGCGCTGCGCGGCTACCGCGCGGCGGAGGCGGCCGGGCTCGGCGACCTGTTCGGGGAGCCGGAGCGCTGGGGGCGGACCCTCCAGCCCATGCGGTTCGCCCAGGTGTCGCTGGTGGTGCCCGGGTTCACCCGCGAGACCGAGGTGGACCTGCCGGTGCCGGTCTCCTACGACCTGGACATCGCCACCACGAAGTACTTCGCGGCGCTGACCGACGGCGAGGTCCCGTTGCTGCTGCTGTTCTCCGGCACCGCGTTCTGCGGTCCGGGCGGCTTCACCGTGCACCCGGTCCCGTGGGACAGGGAGGCGGCCTGCCGAATGCCGGTCGCGGTGTGGCGGGCGGCCATCGACGAGCACTTCCCCGGCTGCGGCTGGCTGCGGCTGCCGGGCGCCGTACTGGACGAGCTGCTGGCCTACCGCTCGCGGCACGCCTTCGGGTCCTGGGAGTCGGCGCTGCGCGCGCTGCTGGACACGGCGGCGGACGAGCGGACCGGGCCGCGAGCGCCGCGCGCCGTCCCGGACGAGACCCTGGAGGGAACGGCACCGTGACCACCACGCAGACCGGGCCGCGGAACGGGCGGCCGCCGACCGCCGCCGCCCGGTTCGACGGCGCCCGCGCGGTCGCCGACGCCGTGCTGTTCGAGGGGTATGTGCTCTACCCCTACCGGGCCTCCTCGGCGAAGAACCGGATGCGCTGGCAGTTCGGCGTGCTGGTGCCGCCGACGTGGGGGGCCGGCGGCACCGAGCCCTGCCGGCTGCGCGCCGAGTGCCTGATGGAGCCGCGCGAGCCGGCCGGGCTGCGGGTCGAGGCCCGCTTCCTGCACGCACAGCGCCGCACCGTGCAACGTGCCCTGGACGACGGCGGGTTCGAGGACACCGACCGCCTCGAACTGCCCGACCGGGTGCTGGTCGCCTGGGACGAGGGGGTGGACGAGCGCGTTGAACTGGCAACCGGCGTACGGGAGTTGCTGGAGGAGGAGATCGTGCTGCCGTTCTCCCGCCCGGCCTGCCGGAGCACCGAACTGGTGCGGGACGCGTCCGGCCGGGTGGTCGGCCGGCTGGTGCGCGAGCGGTCCCGGGTGGACGGGGTGCTGCGGGTCACGGCAGCCGAACTGCCCGGCCCCTACCGCGTGTCGCGGCTGACGGTGACGGTGGAGAACGCCGGCGACTGGAACGGTCCGCCCGGCGACCGGGAGGCGGCGCTGGCCCGTTCGCTGGTCTCGGCCCACGTGATGCTGGGGCTCGACGCGGGCTCGTTCGTGTCGATGACCGATCCGCCGCAGTGGGCGCGCGCCGCGGTGGACGCCTGCCGCAACGAGCACGTCTGGCCGGTGCTGGCCGGTGCGGACGGCGGCTCGGACGTGGTGCTGGCCTCGCCGATCATCCTGGAGGACCATCCGCACATCGCCCCGGAGAGCCCGGGGGCGCTCTACGACTCCACGGAGATCGACGAGATCCTGACGCTGCGCACGGCGGCCCTGACGGATCAGGAGAAGCGCGAGGCGCGCGGCACCGACGAGCGCGCCGCGGCGGTGATCGACCTGGCGGAGTCGATGCCGCCGCAGGTGCTGGAGCGGCTGCACGGAGCGGTGCGCGCGCTGCGCGAGGTGACCGGACCGGTCCCGGGCACCGGCGCCGCCGAGCCGCCGCCGGTGCCCGGCTACCGACCGGACGTGCCGTGGTGGGACCCGGAGTCGGACGCGAGCGTCGATCCGGCCCGGGACCGGGTCGTGGTGGAGGGCGTCCCGGTGGGCGCCGGCGACCGGGTCGTGCTGCGCCCCGGCCGCCGCCGCACCGACGCCCAGGACCTGTTCCTGCACGGCAGGGCCGCCACGGTGGAGGCGGTGCTGCACGACGTGGACGGCGGGGTGCACCTGGCGGTCACCGTGGCCGACGACCCGGGTACCGAACTGCGCAGGGCACAGGGGCGGTTCTGGTACTTCCAGCCGGACGAGGTCGCCCCGCTGGAGGAGGCGTGAGCACCGCGGGCGCCGCGCGCGCCGATCACGCCGCCGCCGGTCCCTCCCCCTCCGCCGGCACCGCCGGGGTGCTGGTGGCCGGCATCGGCAACGTCTTCCTGGGCGACGACGGGTTCGGCGTCGAAGTGGTCCGGCGGCTCGCCCTCGGCGGCGTGCCGGACGGCGTCGAGGTGGTGGACACCGGGGTGCGCGGCGTGCACCTGGCGTACCGGCTGCTGGACGGCTACCACACCGCGGTGCTGGTGGACGCGGTCCACCGGGACGGCGCGCCGGGCACCCTGTACCGGATCGAGGTCGGCGCGCCGGCCGTGGCGGGCGCCACGGGAGCGGTGATGGACGGCCACCGGATGACCCCCGACGCGGTGCTGGCGCTGCTGGGCACGCTGAGCGCGGGCGCGGCGGGCGGCTGCCCGGACCGGGTGGTGGTGGTCGGCTGCGAACCGGAGAACGTCGAGGAGGGGATGGGCCTGAGCACACCGGTGACCGCCGCGCTCGACGAGGCGGTGGCGCTGGTGCGCGCGGTGGCCGCCGAGGCGGCCACCGCGCCGGGCGCCGCTCCGTGACCGCCTGACCGAGGCCGACCGGTCTCACTGTTTCGTCGACGAAAGGAAGCAGCAATGGGCAAGATCCTCATCGGTGCGAGCGCGGCGGCCCTGACGGCCGTGGTGGCGATCTCCTTCGCGGACCTCAAGCGGTACCTGAGGATCCGCTCCATGTGAGGCGAACGGTGGACACCCGGGGCCGGCGGCGGCGTGGCGTGCCGCCGGCCCCGGCGCGCGGGACTGTAATGAGGGCTGCCCGAAGGGGACGTCCGCGGGCACGACCCCCTGCCGCGAGCCGGAAAGGGACCCATGCACGAGATGTCCATCGCGCTGGAAGTGGTCGAACAGGTGGAGCGGGCGGCCGTCGATCACCCGGCGGGCGCCGGCACGGTGGAGTCGGTGCGGCTGCGGGTGGGTGAGCTGGCCGGCGTGGTCGCCGACGCCCTGGGCTTCTCCTTCTCGCTGGCCTGCGAGGGCACCCGCCTCGAAGGGGCGTCGCTGGAGACCGAGTCCGTGCCCGGCCGGGCGCGCTGCGTGCCGTGCGGGAACGCCTGGCCGACCGGTATGCCGCCCCGGCTGTGCTGTCCGGACTGCCGGGGCGGCGACTGCGAGCTGCTGTCCGGGCGGGAGTTGCAGATCGTCAGCGTGCGGTGGGCGCCGACCCCGCGGCGCGCCGGAGCGTACCAGGAGAGGTGAGGCCATGTGCCGATTCGGCGACGTGAAGCAGGCCGTGCTGGCCAGGAACGATGACAGCGCGAAGGCGCTGCGCGACGAACTGGCCGCGCGCGGCACGGTCGTGGTCAACCTGCTGTCCAGCCCGGGCAGCGGCAAGACCGCGCTGCTGGAGGCGGAGTTGGCGCTGGCGCGGCGGCGGGGCGTGCCGGTGGCCGCGCTGACCGCGGACCTGGCGACGGAGAACGACGCGACCCGGCTGGCGCGCTCCGGTGTCCCGGTGCGCCAGGTGCTCACCGACGGGCTGTGCCACCTGGAGGCGGACATGCTCCGCTCGCACCTGGACGGCTGGCTGCCGGATCCGACCGACCTGCTGTTCGTGGAGAACGTGGGCAACCTGGTCTGCCCGGCCTCCTACGACCTGGGCGAGAGCCTGCGGGTGGTGCTGGCCTCGGTGACCGAGGGCGAGGACAAGCCGCTGAAGTACCCGACGGCGTTCGGGCTGGCGAACCTGGTGGTGGTCACCAAGCAGGACATCGCGCGGGCGGTGGAGTTCGACGCCGAGGCGTTCACCGGTGCCGTGCGGCAGGTCAACCCGGGGGTGGAGGTGGTGTTCACTTCCGCGCGGCGCGGCGAGGGGGTGGGCGTGCTGCTGCGGCACGCACTGGCGGTGCGCGACGGCGCGGCACCCCACCGCCCGGTGATGAGCCGTCAGGCGGTCAACGGCCACCACCATCACCACGAGCACGAGCACGCGGGCGGGCAAGGGGCCGGTTCCGGCGGGCACATCGGTCACGCGCTGCCGCACGTCCACCTCGACTCCCGCGCGGGCCAGGGCACTTCATGACCCTGCCGGCGGCCGAGGCATCCGCCGCACCGGTCCGCGGCCGCCGGCGGGTGGTGGTGCGCGGCGTGGTGCAGGGCGTCGGCTTCCGGCCGTTCGTGTTCGCGCTGGCCACCCGGCTGCGGCTGACCGGGCACGTCACCAACACCGCCGAGGGCGTGCTGGCCGAGGTGGAGGGCGAACCGGCCGCGCTGGAGGAGTTCTGCGACCGGGTGCGCCGCGACGCGCCGCCGCTGGCGGTCGTGGAGTCGGTGAGCAGTACCGCACTGGCGCCGCTCGGCGACGCGGCGTTCACCATCGCGCCCTCGCTGGCCGGCGGCCCGGTGCGCACCCTGGTCTCCCCCGACACCGCGACGTGCGAGACGTGCCTGGCGGAGCTGTGCGACCCGGCCGACCGGCGGCACCGGCACCCGTTCATCACGTGCACGCACTGCGGGCCGCGGTTCACCATCGTGACCGGCCTGCCGTACGACCGGGCCAACACCACCATGGCCCGGTTCCCGATGTGTTCGCGCTGCGAGCGGGAGTACACCGATCCGGCGGACCGGCGCTTCCACGCGCAGCCGGTCGCCTGCCACGACTGCGGGCCGCGGTTGCGGCTGCTGGTGCCGGCAGCTGACGGCACCGGTGCCCGGCACCTCGAACCGCATCCCGAACCAGTAGCGCGGGCAAGGGAGTTGCTGGCCGAGGGCGCGATCGTCGCGGTGAAGGGTCTGGGCGGCTACCACCTGGCGTGCGACGCGGCCAACGAGCGGAGTGTGGCGCTGCTGCGCCGCCGCAAGGCCCGGGACGGCAAGCCGTTCGCGCTGATGGCGCGCGGCGTGCCGGAGGCCGAGGCGCTGGTACGGCTCGGGCCGGCCGAACGCGCCCTGCTGACCGGCGCCCGGCGCCCGATCGTGCTGATGCGCCGCCGCACACCGGCGGAACCGGGGGCGCCGGCGGTGGCCCCTTCGGTGGCACCGGGCAGCGCGGACCTGGGGATCATGCTGCCCTACACGCCGCTGCACCACCTGCTGATGGGGCTGCCGGGCGATCCGCCCGGGCCGACGCTGCTGGTGATGACCAGCGGCAACCTGGGCGGCGAGCCGATCGTCACCGACGACGCGCAGGCGCTGGAACGGCTGGACGGGCTGGCGGACGCCTGGCTGACGCACAACCGCGCGATCCACGTGCCGTGCGACGACTCGGTGGTGCGGGTGTGCGACGGGCAGGAGCTGCCGCTGCGCCGCTCGCGCGGCTACGCGCCCTTCCCGGTGCCCCTGGCGGTGCCGGTGGCACCGGCGCTGGCGGTCGGCGGCGACCTCAAGAACGTCTTCTGCCTGGGCGAGGGCCGGCACGCCTGGCTGTCGGCGCACGTCGGCGACATGGACGACCTGGCCACCCTGACCGCGTTCGAGCACGCCGAGCGGCAGTTGGCGCGGATCACCGGGGTGCGGGCGGGGACGCTGGCCGTCGACGCGCACCCGGGCTACCGCTCGGTGGGCGCCGCGCGGCGGCGGGCGGCCGGCGGCACACCGGTGATCCGGGTACAGCACCACCACGCGCACGTCGCCTCCGCGATGGCGGAGAGCGGTCTGGACGGCACCCGGCCGGTGATCGGGGTCGCCTTCGACGGCACCGGCTACGGCACCGACCAGGCCGTGTGGGGCGGGGAGTTCCTGGTCGCGGACTACGACGGCTTCCGGCGGTTCGGGCACCTGGGCTACGTGCCGCTGCCGGGCGGGGACGCCGCGGTGCGCCGGCCGTACCGGATGGCGCTGGCCCACCTGTACGCCGCCGGACTGCCGTGGGACGCCGACCTGCCGTGCGTCGCCGCTTGTCCCCCCACCGAACTCGCCGTGCTCGCCAGGCAGTTGGAGCGCGGTCTGCACTGTGCGCCGACCTCCAGCATGGGGCGGCTGTTCGACGCGGTCTCCTCGCTGGCCGGGGTCTGCCACCGGGCCGGCTACGAGGCCCAGGCCGCCGTGGAGTTGGAGGCCGCCGCGGTGCGGCACGCCGACCGGGTCGGCGACCCGGACCCGGACGGCGGCGCCGGCTACCCGTTCCCGGTGCGCGTCCCGCCCGGCGACGGCGCGCTGACCGCCGATCCGGGGCCGCTGCTGGCAGCGGTGGTCGAGGACGTGCGGGCCGGTGTGCCGCGGGAGGCGGTCGCCGCCCGCTTCCACCGGGCCGTCACCGGCCTGGTGCGCCGCACCTGCGCCGCGGCCCGGCAGTCGGGCGGTTGGGAGACGGTGGCGCTCAGCGGCGGTGTGTTCGCCAACTCCGTTCTCTTGGCGGCCTGTTGCCAGGGGCTGCGGGAGGACGGTTTCACCGTGCTGCGGCACCGGCTGGTACCGCCGGGCGACGGCGGGCTGGCCCTCGGGCAGTTGGCGGTCGCCGCCCGGCTGCCCATCGGACGAGCCGAACCTGAGCGAAGTGAGGAGACCCCATGTGCCTGGCGGTACCGGGCAAGGTGATGGAGATCGAGGACCGGGACGGCACCCGGATGGCCACCGTCGACTTCGGCGGCGTGGTCAAGGAGGTGTGCCTGGAATACCTGCCCGACCTGGAGGTGGGTGAGTACGCCATCGTCCACGTGGGCTTCGCGTTGCAGCGCCTGGACGAGGAGTCGGCGCACCGCACGCTCGAACTCTTCGGGAACCTGGGCCTGCTGGAGGAGGAGTTCGGCGACGCCTGGGAGCAGGCGGAGCGCGACGCGAGCCGGACACCGGGATGGTGCGGCGGATGAAGTACGTCGAGGAGTTCCAGGACCCGCGAGCTGGCCCGCCGGCTGCTGGACGACATCCACGCGACGGTGACCAGGCCGTGGGCGCTGATGGAGGTCTGCGGCGGGCAGACGCACTCCATCATCCGGCACGGCATCGATCAACTTCTTCCAGAACAGGTTGAGTTGATTCACGGACCGGGCTGCCCGGTGTGCGTCACGCCGTTGGAGGTCATCGACAGGGCGTTGGCAGATCGCCGCCCGGCCGGAGGTGATCTTCTGCTCGTTCGGCGACATGCTGCGGGTTCCGGGCACCGAGCGCGACCTGTTCCGGGTCCGCGGCGAGGGCGGCGACGTGCGGGTGGTCTACTCACCGCTGGACGCGCTGCGGATCGCCCGGGACAACCCGGACCGCGAGGTGGTCTTCTTCGGCATCGGCTTCGAGACCACCGCCCCGCCGAACGCGATGACGGTCCACCAGGCCCGGCGGCTCGGCATCCGCAACTTCAGCCTGCTCGTCAGCCACGTGCGGGTGCCGCCGGCCATCGAGGCCATCATGTGCTCCGAGCGGTGCCGGGTGCAGGCGTTCCTGGCCGCCGGCCACGTGTGCAGCGTGATGGGCCTGGAGGAGTACCCCGCGCTCGCCGAGCGGTTCGGGGTGCCGATCGTCATCACCGGCTTCGAACCGCTCGACATCCTGGAGGGCGTGCGCCGCACGGTCCGGCAGTTGGAGAGCGGCGAGCACACGGTGGACAACGCCTACGCCCGCGCGGTGCGCCCGGAGGGCAACCCGGCGGCCAAGGCCATGCTGGCCGACGTCTTCGAGGTCACCGACCGGGCCTGGCGCGGCATCGGCGTCATCCCGGACAGCGGCTGGCGGTTGTCGTCCCGCTACCGGGAGTTCGACGCCGAGCACCGCTTCTCCGTGCACGGCATCACCACCGCCGGAGCCGGCCGCCTGCCGCAGCGGCGAGGTGCTGCAGGGCCTGCTCAAGCCGCACGAGTGCGAGGCGTTCGGCACCGCCTGCACCCCGCGCACCCCGCTGGGCGCCACCATGGTCTCCAGTGAGGGCGCCTGTGCCGCGTACTACCTCTACCGCCGGCTCGGCGCGCCGGCGGCCGCCCCTCAGGAGGCGAGCCCCGTTGGCTGACAACGTCCACCTGGCCGCGCGGTCCACCGCGGCCCCGGACCTGACCGGTTGGACCTGCCCGGTGCCGCTGCGCGACCACCCCCGGGTGGTGATGGGCCACGGCGGCGGCGGGGTGCTCTCCGCCGAACTGGTGCGGCACGTCTTCGCGCCCGGCGTTCGGCGGCGAGACGCTGGCCCGGCTGGCCGACTCCGCCGTCGTCGAACTGGGCGGTGCCCGGCTGGCGTTCTCCACCGACTCCTACGTAGTGCGTCCGCTGGTCTTTCCCGGCGGCAGCATCGGCGACCTGGCGGTCAACGGGACCGTCAACGACCTGGCGATGAGCGGCGCCCGGGCGGCGTACCTGTCCTGCGGGTTCATCCTGGAGGAGGGCGTGGAGACCGCGCTGGTCGCCCGGATCGCCCAGGACCTCGGCGCCGCGGCCCGCAGCGCCGGGGTCGAGGTGGTCACCGGGGACACCAAGGTCGTCGAGGCCGGTCGCGGCGACGGGATCTACCTCAACACCGCCGGGCTCGGCCTGATCCCGGCCGGTGTCGACATCCACCCGCAGCGCGCCGTGCCCGGCGACGTGGTGATCGTCAGCGGCCCGATCGGCGAGCACGGCGTGGCGATCATGAGCGTGCGCGAGGGCCTGGAGTTCGGCGTCACCGTGCGCAGCGACAGCGCGGCGCTGGGCGGACTGGTGGAGGCGATGCTCTCCGTCACCCCGGACCTGCACGTACTGCGCGACCCGACCCGCGGCGGACTGGCCGCCTCGCTGGGCGAGATCGCCTCGGCGGCCGGCGTCGGCGTGGAGCTGACCGAGCGCGACATCCCGGTGCCGCCCGAAGTGGCCAACGCGTGCGCGATCCTCGGCCTGGACCCGCTGTACGTCGCGAACGAGGGCAAGCTCGTCGCGTTCGTGCCGCGCGGGCACGCGGACGCCGTGCTCGCCGCGATGCGCGCCCATCCGCTGGGCGGGGGCGCGGCCGTGATCGGCGAATGCGTCGAGGCGCATCCGGGCATGGTGGTGGCCCGCACCGGGCTGGGCGGCACCCGGGTGGTCGACGTCCCGCTCGGGGAGCAGTTGCCGCGCATCTGCTGACCCGCGGCCCCGGCGACCGGGCGGGCGTCACGCCGGCGGGCGACCGGGTGGGCGGGGACCGTCCGGGGCGCGGCGGCGGCACGAGCGGGCGCGCCGGGAACGCGGTGACCGCCGACGCGGCCGACCTCTCCTACGCTGCCGGGCATGGCCCTGATCCGGTTCACCCGCGCCTCGTCCCTCTCCCCCGCCGAGGCATGGCGGCGCGTCACCCGCTGGGAGCGACACGCCGACCGGGTGCCGCTCACCCGGATCACGGTGCACGGGGCACCGCCGTGGCGGGCCGGCACCCGGTTCACCGCCCGCACCGGCCTGGGCCGGCTGGGCTTCGACGATCCGATGGAGGTGGAGGTCTGGCGCCCGCCGGACGGGCTGTCGCCGGGGCTGTGCCGAATCGGCAAGCGGGGCCGGCTGGTGACCGGGCGGGCCGAGATCACGATCCGGGCCCGGCCCGGCGGCTGCGAGGTGGAGTGGTGCGAGCCGGTCCGGGTGACCGGCCTGCCGCGCCAGCTCGACCCGGTGCTGGAGGTGGCCGGGCGCTGGGTCTTCGGCCGCGTGGTGGCCGCGCTGCTGGCCGCGGGGTGAGGCCCCCGACCGGTCGGGCGGCGGCCCGGACGACCGTCCGGGCGGCGTCCGCCGACGGGATGGCGGTGGCGCGCCCGAGCCGGGCGCCGGGCCGGACCGCCGGCCACCCGGTGGCCGCGCGGCCGGGGGCGCGCATGTGCCGGCGTCACACCGTCGCAGGGCGGATTGTGTCGCCCGGTCACATGTGACAGCGCCCGGCCGCTTGCCTAACGTGTCCAGCATGGAGATCACCGGCAGTCACGACCGCGGCCCCGACACCGAGCCCGCGTCCGGCGGTTCGCTCGCCGCGAGCCGGTTCCTGGCCGGCCGGACCGCGCTGGTCACCGGTGGCGCGAGCGGCATCGGGCGGGCCTGCGCGATCGCGCTGGCCGCCGCCGGCGCGACGGTGCGGGTGGTGGACCGGGACGCGCGGGGCGCCGAGCAGGTCGCGCGGCGCACCGGCGGCAGCGCCCACGTGGTGGACCTGTCCGACCCGGCGGCCGTCGACATCCTGCCGGACGACGCGGACATCGTGGTCAACAACGCCGGGCTGCAGCACGTCGCGGCCGTCGAGGACTTCCCGCCCGAGCGGTTCGCGCTGATCCACCGGGTCATGGTGGAGGCGCCGTTCCGCATCCTGCGCCGCTCGCTGCCGGGCATGTACGGGCGCGGCTGGGGCCGGATCGTCAACATCTCCTCGGTGCACGGCCTGCGGGCCAGCGCGTACAAGTCCGCCTACGTCAGCGCCAAGCACGCGCTGGAGGGACTGAGCAAGACGGTGGCCCTGGAGGGCGCCGGCCGCGGGGTGACCAGCAACTGCGTCTGCCCGGGCTACGTGCGCACCCCGCTGGTGGAGGGGCAGATAGCCGACCAGGCGGCGGCGCACGGCGTGCCGGAGTCCGAGGTGGTCGGCAAGGTGCTGCTGGAGCGCACCGCGATCAAGCGGCTGGTGGAGCCGTCGGAGGTGGCCGAGGCGGCGCTGTGGCTGTGCGGGCCGTTCTCCGCGTCGGTCACCGGCATCTCGCTCACCCTCGACGGCGGCTGGACGGCCGGCTGACCGGTCGTGCCGCACGGTCGGCGGGGGGCAGACAACCGGGGTCCGGAACTGGAATCCTTGGGGCCCGCGCGCCGACCGGCCGCGTCCCGCCCCCTCACCCCACGGCCCATGTCTGAACCGACCTCCTCCGCCGCCTTCCTGCGCCGACTGCTGGACCTGCTCGCCGGGGACGCCCCCGCCGAGGAGTTCGGCGCGCCCGCCGCCCGGGCCCGGGCCGCGGGGGTGCCGGCGGCCGACCTCACCGAGATCGAACGGGCCACCGCCACCGCGCTGCGGGTGCGCGGCGCGCTGCTCCAGCACCGGCGGCGGGAGGCGGAGCTGTCGGCGCTGTTCGACACCGCGGGCGACCTGGCCGCGCTGCGCGACCTGGACGCGGTGCTGCGCTCCATCGTGCGGCGGGCCCGGATGCTGCTGGGCACCGACACCGCGTACCTGACGCTGCGCGATGAACGGGCCGGCGACACCTACATGCGGGTGACCGACGGCTCGGTCTCGGCGATCTTCCAGCGGCTGCGGCTGGAGCTGGGCGAGGGGCTGGGCGGGCTGGTCGCCCAGACCGCCCGGCCGTACGCCACGCCCGACTACCGCGACGACGAGCGCTTCCGGCACACCCGCACCATCGACGCCGGGGTGCGCGACGAGGGGCTGGTGGCCATCCTCGGGGTGCCGCTGCTGCTGGGCGCCGGTCCGGGCCGCGACGGCAAGGTGATCGGCGTGCTGTTCGCCGCCGACCGCGCGCCGCGGCCGTTCTCGCCGGACGAGGTCGCGCTGCTGTGCTCGCTGGCCGCGCACGCCGCGATCGCCATCGACACCGCCGGGGCGCTCGCCGACACCCGGGCGGCGCTGGACGAGCTGGCCGGGGCGAACGCGGTGATCCGCGAGCACGCCGCGGCGCTGCGGCGGGCCGCCGAGTCGCACGACCGGCTGACCGACCTGGTGCTGCGCGGCGGGGAGCTGTCGGAGGTGGCCACCGCGGTGGCTGACCTGCTGGGCGGTGCGATCACCGCGCACGACCCGCAGGGCGGGGTGCTGGTGGCGGTGCGCGGCGACGGCAGCGCGTTCGCCGGCCCGCCCGGGGAGGCCGCCGCGTTGGCGGAGGCGGCGCTCGGCTCGGCGGCGGCGGGCCGCGCGGTGTGCCGCGACGGGCGCTGGGTGTGCGCGGTGCTGGCCGGGCAGGAGCTGATGGGCGCGCTGGTGCTGCACGGCCGGCCGCACCTGGAGGACCCGGACCGCCGGATGTTCGAACGGGCCGGCGTGGTGGCCGCGTTGCTCATGCTGTTGCGCCGCTCGGTCGCCGAGACCGAGAACCGGGTGCGCGGCGAGCTGCTCGCCGACCTGCTGGGCGATCCGGGGCGCGACCCGGCCGGGCTGCGGGAGCGCGGTCGGCGGCTCGGGGTGGACCTGGACCGCCCGCACCTGGTGCTCGTCGCCCGTGCCGAGGGCACCGCGCGGGACCGACTGGCGGGCGCCGGGACCCGGCTGCTGTTCGGCGGCGGCGGGATCGGCGCCGAGCACGCCGGGGCGACCGTGCTGCTGCTGCCGGGCGAGGACGGCACACCGGGCGAGGGCGCGGCGCAGGCGGCCGAACGGCTCGGGCGGCTGGTCGGCGCGCCGGTCACGGTGGCCGGCGCGGGCCCGGCGTGCGGACCGGAGGCGCTGGCCGCCGCGCACGCCGAGGCGGAGCGTTGCCTGCGGGCCATGCTGACGCTGGGCCGGGCCGGCCAGGGCGCCGCCGCGGCTGAACTCGGCTTCCTGGGCGTGGTGCTGGGCAACGGCCATGACGTGGACGGCTACGTCGGCGCGACGCTGGGCCCGCTGCTGGACTACGACGCCCGGCGCGGCACCGACCTGGTCCGCACCCTGACCGCGTACTTCGGCTGCGGCGGCAGCCTGACCCGGGCCAAGGACGCGCTGCACGTGCACGTCAACACCGTGGTGCAGCGCCTGGACCGGGTCCAGGCGCTGCTCGGCGCGGACTGGAACACCCCGGAACGCGCGCTCGAACTCCAGCTCGCGCTGCGGCTGCACCGGTTGTCGTCCCGTTAGCCCCCTCGGCGGGCGCCGGCAAGCCCCTCCGGGCCGCGGCCACCGGGGCGCACGGCCGCTCGGGGGCCGCCGCGCGCCCGTCACCCCCCGGTGAGCGCCAGCAGGTGCTCGGCGACGGTCCGGGCACCGTCGTCGCCGACCAGGAGGGTGTAGTGGTTGGTGTCCGGCACCCGCACCGGCCGGACCGGACCGTCGTCCAACCCGGCGGCGGCCAGGCGCCGCTCGTCGTAGAGCGCCTGCGGCTCGTCCATCAGGCCGCGCTCCGCCCACAGCAGGTGCGCGGGGCCGGGCAGCCGGTGGACCGCGTCGAGCACCTCGGGGGCGAACAGGCCCACGCCGTCGGCGCGCACCGCGTCCAGCACGCACGAGGAGCGCAGCGCGGGCTCCTCGCCGACCAGGTCGCGCTGCACGTAGGCGTCCACCCACGGCCGCCAGTGCCGGGCGAGCGCCGGGTGGCCGCGCCAGAAGTCGCGGTAGGCGGACCGGTCCGGGAAGGTCATCGACAACCGGCGCATCGCGGGTCCGATGACGGCCGTGATCAGCTCGTCCGGGTCCAGGTGCTCCGGGGCCGGGAAACCCACTCCGCCGTCCACCAGCAGCGCGGCGCCGAAGCGGTCCGGTGCGCGCACCGCGGCGAGCGCCGTCAGGAAGCCGCCCATCGAGTGCCCGGCCAGGACCGGCCGGCGCGCGCCCGAGGCGTCGGCCAGCGCCATCACGTCCGCGACGTGCGAGTCCACGCCGTACGGTCCGGGCAGCCCGGCGCTGGCGGCGCGGCCGCGCAGGTCGGGCGCGAGCAGCGTGACCCGGCCGGCCAGGTGGTGGGCGACCCGGGCCCAGGACAGCCCGTTGGCGGTGATGCCGTGCAGCGCCAGCACCACGGGCGCGTCCGGCCGGGTCGCCGGCCAGCGCAGCACGGCCAGGTCGCCGCCGGCCACCGGCACCCCCGACTCCTCGAACGGCGGTACGCCCTGCGGGGTCGGTCCCTCCCTCCGGACCGGGTCGCCGAGCGGCTCGGACGTGGTCATACGGGCGTCGCCTCCTTCTCGCGGCCGCCGGGGCGCACGGCGCGCAGCCGGGCGGGCAACCGCACCAGTCCGCCGGGCAGCAGGAACACCATGACGACGAACAGCGACCCCAGCACGAACAGCGGTTGGGACAACGGTACCCGTACCACCGCCGGCAGGGCGGCGACCGCGTGCGATCCGGACAGGTCGCCCAGGCGCTGGTCGGCCCAGGTGTAGACGACGCCGCCGAGCATCGGGCCCCAGCGGGTGCCGGAGCCGCCGAGCACGACCATGACCAGCAGCGAGAGCGTGAAGTCGGACGTGGTGGTCTGCGGGGTGACGCCGCCGGTCAGCAGCAGGTGCACGACGCCGCCGAGGGCGGCCAGCGTGCCGGCCAGGACGAAGGCGACCAGTTTGAAGCCGTACGGGCGCAGGCCCAGCACCCGCACCCGCTCCTCGTTCTCCCGCACCCCGGCCCACACCCGGCCGGTGGGCGAACGCACCGCCCAGTGCACCACGGCCAGCGCCAGCACCGCGTAACCGAGCGCGATCCAGTAGAGGTCGGCGGTGTGGCCGATGCCGGCCAGCCGGCCGGGCAGGTCGGCGGCCGGGATCGCCCGGCCCTCCTCGCCGCCGGTGACTCCGCCCGGGTCCCGCTCCACCAGAATGGACCCGGCCTGCGCGAACGCCAGCGTCACCATGGAGAAGCCGATCCCGCCGACCCGCAGGCTCACCGAGCCGAGCACGACGGACAGCACGGCGCCGGCCAGCAGCGCGGTCGGCACCGCGACCGTCAGCGGCCAACCGGTCTCGATCATCACGGTGTTGGTGACGTAGCTGCCGGCGGCGAAGTAGAGCGCGTGCCCGAACGACAACAGCCCGGTGCGCCCCAGCAGCAGGTCGTAACCGGTGGCGAGGCCGCCGAAGAGCAGGCACAGCGCCAGCAGTTGGAGGCTGCCGGGACTGCCGGGCGGTCCGTCCAGCAGGCCGGGCACCGGCACCGCGCAGTACGGCAGGACGGCCAGCAGCACCAGGGCGGCGGCCGGCCACCAGCGCCGGACGGCGGCCCGGCCCGGCGCGCGGCGGCCCGGTGCGGGAGGCACCGCCCTCACCCGGTCGTGCGGGGTGCCGGTGGTGGTGCTCACGCGAACCTCCCGGTGAGGCCGCGCGGCCGCACCAGCAGCAGCACGGCGAGCAGGACCACCACGGACAGGTCGCCGAGTCCGGCGGTGGTGTAGTAGTTGGCGAACTGCTGGACCAGCCCGACGCCGACCGACGCCAGCGCCGCGCCGCTCACCGAGCCCATGCCGCCCATCACCACCACCACGAAGGCGTAGATGAGCAGCGAGGAGCCCTGGGCCGGGTCGACCTCGCCGAAGTACAGGCCGCCGAGCGCCCCGCCGAGCGCCGCCGCCGCCCCGCCGATGGCGAAGACCAGGGTGAACGCCTTGGTCACGTCGACGCCGAGCGCCGTCACCATCGCCCGGTCCTCGACCCCGGCGCGCACCACGAGCCCGAAGCGGGTACGGGCGAGGAACAGCCGCAGGGCGCCGAGCACCACGAGGGCGGCGGCCACCAGCACCAGCCGGTTCACCGGCACCCTGGCGCCGAACAGGCCGAAGGTGCCGGACAGCGCCTGGGGGCCGCGCAGGGTCCGCGCGTCGCTGCCGAAGACGGCGGACAGCAGCGCCGGGACCGCGAGCCCGACCCCGACGGTGGCGAGGACCTGTTCGCGCGGTCGGGCGTACAGCGGCCGGATCACCGCGAGTTCCAGCAGGACGGCGGCGAGCGTGCCGGTCAGCACGCCGAAGCCCACCGCCAGCACGAAGCCCGCCCCGGACGCCCCGGCGCCCGGCAGGTGGCCGGAGGCGGCCCACCACGTGGCGTAGCCGCCGACGGCCAGCAACGCGCCGTGGGCGAAGTTGAGCACGTCCATCAGGCCGAAGATCAACGACAGGCCGGAGGCGACCAGGAAGTACAGGGCGCCCAGGCCCAGTCCGGTGCACACCAGCAGGACGACGGTCGCCATCAGGTGTTCGCCTCCTTCGGGCGCGGGGGCGGATGGTCGGTGTGCCGGCCGACGCCCAGCAGGCGGCGGGCGGCCGCCGGGTCGGCGAGCAGGTCGGCGGCCGGGCCGGCATGCGCGGTGCGCCCGTCGGCGAGCACCACGCAGGCGCCGGCCAGCCGGCGTACCACGGCGAGGTTCTGCTCGACGAGCAGCACCGGGACGCTCCGCGCGGTGCGCTCCAGCACCTTGGCGACCTCGGTGACCACCTTGGGCGCCAGGCCCTTGGTGGGCTCGTCGGCGATGACCAGCCGGTTGCCGCACAGCAGGGTGCGGGCGATGGCGAGCATCTGCTGCTGGCCGCCGGACAGCGACCCGGCCGGCTGGTCCGCGCGGCGGCGCAGTTCAGGGAAGAGTTCGTGCACCAGCGGGTAGTCCGGTTCGCCGCCGCCGGGCCGCTCGGCCAGCCGCAGGTTCTCCGCGACGGTGAGTCCGGCGAACACGCCGCGGTCCTCGGGCGCGTAACCGATGCCGCGGCGCACCAGGGTGTGGGTGGGCAGCCGCACGGTCTCCTCGCCGGCCAGCCGGACGCTGCCGGTGCGCGGGACCAGGCCGAGGATGCCGCGCACGGTGGTGGTCTTGCCCGCGCCGTTGCGGCCGAGCAACGCGGTCACCCCGGTGGCGGCGACGTCCAGCCGCACGCCGTGCAGGATGTGCCGGCCGTCGATGACGACGCGCAGGTCCCGCACCGCGAGCAGGGGTCCGCCGGCCGTCACAGCGCCTCCCCGAGGTAGGCGCGCTGAACGTCCGCGTCGGCCATCACCAGGTCGGGGGCGCCGATCGCGAGCAGCGCGCCGTGGTGCATCACGGCGACCCGGTCGGCCAGTCCGAGCAGCACGTCCATGTGGTGTTCGACCATCAGCACGGTGCGGCCCTCGTCCCGGTGCAGCCCGCGGATCAGCCCGGTCAGCGCGGGCACCTCCTCGGCGCTGACGCCCGCCATCGGCTCGTCGAGCAGCAGCACCCGGGGCTCGCCGGCCAGCAGCAGGGCGATCTCCAACTGGCGCTTCTGTCCGTGCGACAGCGACCCGGCCGGGGTGTCCGCCCGACCGCGCAGCCCGGTGCGCTCCAGGCAGCCGTCGACCACGTCGTCGTACCGGGCGGCCCGGCGCCAGATCCGGTAGGAGCCGCCCGCCGCCGCCTGGGCGGCGAGTCGGACGTGGTCGGCCACCGTCATCGAGGGCCACAGGCTGGAGGTCTGGAAGGTGCGGCCGAGTCCGCGCCGGGCACGCTGGTGCGCCGGGGCCCCGGTGACGTCCGAGCCGTCCAGCGCGATACGGCCGGCGGTGGGCCGGCGCACCCCGCTGATCAGGTTGAACAGTGAGGACTTGCCGGCCCCGTTCGGGCCGATGAAGGCCAGGAACTCACCTTCGCGCACCGTGAAGGAGACGTCCTCCACGATGGCCGCGCCGCCCACCCGCCAGCACAGTCGGCCGACGGAGAGCACCGGGCCGGCCGCGGGAGGTGCGGTCCGGCCCCGCGCCGTCGCACGGCCGCCTCGCACGCTCAACCCGCCATCGCCTTGGCCGGCGGCGCGACCGCCGTCATCGGCAAGGTGGCCAGCAGCTTCGGCCGGGCCGTGGTGCCGCTGCCGGTCAGCCGCGCGGTGAACATCGGCTGCAGCAGGGCGTGGTCGGAGGCCCGGACCTGCTCAGGGCCCTTGACGCCCTCGAACTTCCAGCCCTCCAGCGCCTTGACCATCGACGAGGTGTCGGTGGCGCTGCCGGCGTGCACGGCGCGCACGATCATCTGCGCGGCGGTGAACCCGTCCGGGCTGAACAGGTCGGGGGTGCCGCCGGCCTTGGTGATCCGGCTGATCATGGCCTTCTCGACCGGGTTGCCGCCGCCGGCGCCCGGGAAGTAGTGCGCGAGGAAGTCCACCTTTCCGCCCGCCGCGCCGAACACCGGGTAGGAGGCGGTGCCGGCCAGGCCGGTGACGACCTTGCCGGAGTCCAGCACGCCCTGCTGGTCGAGCGCGGTCCACAGCGCCGGTGCGGTCGATCCGGCCCAGGCGACGAACGTCAGGTCCGGCCGGTCCGCCGTGACCTGGCGGGCGAACGGCGTCAGGTCGGTGGCGCTCGGCGGGGCGAGCACCGAGGAGACGGTGGCGCCGCGCGCGCCCAGCACCTGCTTGACGGCGGTGACGTTCGCCTGGCCGAACGCGGTGTTCTGGGCCAGCACCACCACCTTCTTGCCCTTGGCTCCGGACAGCAGCGAACCGGCGGTCATGATGTCCTGGTAGGACTGCCGCCCGGAGCGGAAGGTGTAGCGGTTCGCGCCGGTGACGGCGTCGGCGGCCGCCGGGCCGTCGATGTAGAGCACGTGGTTCTGCGCGGCCAGCGGCGCCATCTGCAACGCCACGCCCGAGTCGGTGGTGCCGACCAGGATCCGGCAGCCCTTGCCGATCAGGTCCTTCGCCTCGGCGACCGCCTTGGACGGGTCCCCGGCGTCGTCGCGCCGGATCACCTCGATCCGGTGGCCGTCGACCTTGCCGGTGCCGTGGGTGGCGTAGGCCAGGCCCGCGTCGAACCCCTGCGCGTACTGCTTGCCGTAGGCGGCGAGCAGCCCGCTGCGGGAGTAGACCAGGCCGACCTCGACCGAGGCGTGGCTTCCGGAGGACGAACCGCCCGATCCGGCGGTGCCGGCGGCGGCGCAACCGCTCAGCAGGGCCGCGGCGGCGCACAGGATCACCGCGTGACGTGCCAGGGGTCTGGTGGTTCGCGCCGAGGTGGAACGCATGATGACCGGCTCCCGGGGGCTTCGCTGGGTGGGATCCCCGCACCGTAGGAGCGCCGCGCCCAACCCGACATGTGGCGCTCCACCGCAGCTTCCCGGCAGCGCATGTGGGCGGACCACATGGCCGGCCCGCGGCGGCGTCAGCCGCGTTCCGGCGCCGGGCCGAGCAGGCTGCGCGCGACGGGGGTGGTGACCAGCAGCAGCGCGCCGCAGAAGGTGAGGGCCGCACCGCCCAGTTCGGGCAGCAGGAACCAGCCGGCGCGGACCCGTTCGCCGTACAGGCCCACCCCCAGCACGGTGCTCAGGATCGCGTCGCCCATGGTGAGGGCCGGTTGGGAGGCGGACAGCGGCCCGGACTGCAGGGCGTTCTCCAGGAGGAACAGCGCGCTCACGCCGGTGGCGGCGAACCCGTAGGTCTGCCAGGAGCCGAAGAACGCGGGTGCGCCGCCGAGCGACCACGCGTAGCTGGCGGTCTTGAGCAGCGCGGCGGTCAGCGCGTAGCCGATGGCGGTGCCGGCGGCCAGACAGGCGGCCCGGGTCGGGCCGGCCGGGCGGCGCAGCGCGGTGAGGACCAGCAGCGCCGCCGCGAGGGCGCAGCCGGCCAGTACCGGCAGCCAGCGGACCATCGCCGCCTGGCTCCGGCCGGCCACCGGGTCGGCGGCGCCCAGCGCGATCGCCAGCCCGGCCACCACGCACCCGATGCCCTGCCAACCGCGCCTCGGCAGCCGCTGGCGCAGCACCAGGCCGGCGATGAGCAGGGCGAACGGGAGTTCCAGCACGAAGATCGGCTGCACCACGGCGAGCGGCCCACTGAACAGCGCCAGCGCCTGGAAGGCGGCCGAGCAGATGACGGCGCCGATCCCGCCGAGCCAGACCGGGTGGCGGGCCAGGTCCGTCAGCAGCCGCGCGGTGAACCCCTCGGACAGCGGAACGGTCTGCGCCGCCCGCCGTTGCAGCACGGTCGCCAACGCGTTGCACGCCGCCGCCAGCAGGGCGAAGACCACCGCCACGGCCATGGCTGGCACGCGTTCTCCCTCCGTGCCGGGCACGGCGCCCGGCCGCGCCGCCGATCCGCCCCGACCACCGACTATCGCGCCGCACCGGCGCCGGGCGCCGCACCACACCGGGCGGCCTCGCCCGATCACCCTGATCGGGGGGCGGCGCGGGGCGGCGGCGGGAGCGGGGCGGAACGGCCGCGCCGGTGCCGCGGGCGGGCGGCGCCGGTGGGCACAATCGACGGCAGGAACACGTGCTCCCACCGGACCGGTGGGCGCGCGGCCGACACAGGGAGCCGACGATGGACAGCGCTGGACTGCTCACGGACGCCTTCGACCGGGTGCGCGAATCGGTGCACGAGGCGGTGGTCGGGCTGACCCCCGGCCAACTGGCCGCCCGGCCGGACGAACGGGCCAACTCGATCGCATGGCTGGTGTGGCACCTGACCCGGGTGCAGGACGACCACGTCGCGGACGTCGCCGGGGTGGAGCAGGTGTGGACCGCGGAGGGCTGGGCGGACCGCTTCGAGTTGCCCTTCCGCGCCGCCGACACCGGCTACGGGCACCAGGCCGACGACGTGGCGGCGGTGCGGGTGGCGGCCGGCGAACTGCTCGGCTACCACGACGCGGTGCACGAGCGGACGGTCGGCTACCTGCGGGGGCTGACCGACGCCGACCTGGACCGGGTGGTGGACGAGGGGTGGACGCCGGCGGTGACGCTGGGCGTGCGACTGGTCAGCGTGGTCGGGGACGACCTCCAGCACGCCGGCCAGGCGGCGTTCGTGCGCGGCCTGCTGACCGGGGATTCCTGACCGGGGTCCGCGCAGGGCGGTCGCGCGGCGGCCGTCGCGGGCTGGGATCACGCGGCGGCAGTCGCGGGTCGCCGGGTCAGCCGGTGCCGGCGAACCGTTCGCCCCAGTGGCGGTGCGCGGCCGGCCGCCATTCGCGGTGTCTGCGGTGGAAGAGTTCGGCGGCGGCGGTGCCGGCCCAGTCGCCGGGCAGCAGGTCGCACGGCAGGCGCGGGTCGAGATAGGGGAAGCGGCGCCACTCGTGCACCAGCCGGGTCTGCGCGCACAGCGCCTCGCCGCCGCCGACCGGCCGGACCGCCTCGAACTGCGCGGTGAACTCCCGGTAGCGCCCGGCGAGGCCGGTCAGGTCCCACGCCCGGGCGACCATCTGCGCGACCCGGCCGACCGAGCCGTAGCGGGCGGTGAAGGACATCGCGTCGCCGGAGAGCCCGAGTTCGCCCAGCACGGTCAGCGCCTCGGCCTCGCGGTCCGGCCACGGACTGATCCACACCCCGGCCTCCGGCGAGCCGAAGCCGGCCCAGGTCAGCCGGCGGCGCAGCCGGCGCCGCAGGTCACGGCGGACCTCCGGCACCGAGACCAGCAGCAGCAGCCAGCGCCCGTCCCACGGCCCCTCGGACCGGCCGAACCCGTGCACCCGGCGGGCGCCCTCGGTCAGCAGGGTGCGCCCGGCCGGGGTGAGCCGCCAGCGCGAGCGCCGGCCGACCCGTTGCGAGCTGAGCCACCCCTCGGCGGCCGAACGGGCCAGTGCCTGCCGTGCGGAGCGCTCCCCGACGCCGAACGAGCCGAGCGCACCGACCAGCTCCGAGGTCCACAGCTGATCCCCGTGCGGCAGGACGAACTCGCCGAGCAGGGTCATCAGCAGCGAGCGAGCGCTCGCGCTCCCCACCTCTCGCCGCCGGCTCAGCGCCGGCCGTTCGTCCGGTTCGTCCGCCATCACGATCGCCCTTCCCGTCGACGCGTGTCGGCAGGACACCTTTCCGGCCGCCGGCGGTTCCACGCGTCGTGGCACGCGGACGGGCGTCCCGCGTCCGCTGCCGGAGCGGCCTGCGGGTGTGGGGGCCTGGTGCGCGGGGCCGGCGCCGGTCAGCCGCGCGCGGCGCCCTCGACCCGCAGTGCCGCCCCGGTGCGCACGGTGGCCCGGCCACCGGCGTCCACCCGGACCGACAGCGGCCGGCCGGCCACCTCCAGCCCCTCGACGTCCAGCGGGAGCAGCCCTGCCGACGCGACCGGGTCCACCCGCAGCACTCCGGCGGGCACGTCGGCGGCGAGCCCGAGCGCACCGGACAACAGGTGGACGCAGGCGGCGGCCGCCCACGCCTGCGGGCGGCAGGAGGCCGGGTAGGGCGAGGGCACGCCGTCCTCGTCGGCGGCGTGGCCGGAGAACAGTTCCGGCAGCCGGCCGTCGAACCCGGCCGAAGCGGCGACCAGTCCGCCGGACAGGGTGGCGGCGTGCCCGGGGAACCCGGCTCGCACCAGTCCGTGCACGGCGATCGCGGTGTCGTGCGGCCACACCGCGCCGATGTGGTAGCCGAACGGGTTGAAGCCGGCGCACTCGGTGCTCAGGGTGCGCAGTCCGAAGCCGCCGGCCAGGTCGGGGGCGACCAGCCGGTCGGCGAGCAGCGCGCTCTCCCGGCGGTCCAGCAGCCCGGTGCCGAGCAGGTGGCCGAACGCCGAGGTCACCGCGTCCACCGGGCGCTTGTCCGCGTCCAGCGCGACGGCCGGGTAGCGGCCGTGCCGGTCCTCCACCCAGAACGCGGCGCGGAAGCGGTCGCGCAGCCGGGCGGCCCACTCCTGCCAGCGGTCCGCGCCCGGCCGCCCGAAGGCGCGCAGCAGCGCGGCGCCGGCCGTCGCCGCCTCATGGGCGTACGCCTGCACCTCGCACAGCACGATCGGGGGCTCGGCGAGCCGGCCGTCGTGCCACCGGATCGAGTCGCCGGAGTCCTTCCAGCCCTGGTTGGCCAGGCCCCGTCCGCTGGTGTCGACGTACTCCAGCAGGCCGTCGCCGTCGGCGTCGCCGTACCGGGCGAGCCACTCCAGCGCGGCCTCGGCGTGCGGCAGCAGTCGCTCCACCTGCTCCGGGTCCAGCCCCCAGCGCCAGGCGTCGTGCAGCAGGACCACCCACAGCGGGGTGGCGTCCACCGTGCCGTAGTAGCGCGGCGGCAGCGGCAGTCCGCCGGGGTCGAGGGTCTCGCGGCGCACCTCGTGCAGGATCTTGCCGGGCGCCTCCTCGGTCTCCGGGTCGACCGCCGCGCCCTGCCGGCGGGCCAGCGTCCGCAGGGTGCCGGCGGCCAGGCCGGTGCCGAGCGGCAGCAGCATGCGGGCGGCCCACAGCGCGTCGCGGCCGAACAGGGTGAGGAACCACGGGGCGCCGGCCGCGAGGAAGACGTCCCGTCCGTCCTGCGGGTCGGCCAGCAGCAGCCGTTCGAGGTCGCCGAGCGAGCGGCCGACGAGGTGGTCGAAGCGCTGGTCGCGGCTGCGCACCGAGACCGGTCGCCACGGCACCGCGTCCCGGGGCACGGCGGGGAACTGGTCGGGCGCGTCCTCCTCGACGGTGCACTCCAGCGCGGTGCTCCAGCTGCGGCCCGGGCCGAGGGCGACCCGGTAGCGCAACTCCCCCGCCGCGGCGTCCGCCTCGGGTGCCGGACCGTGCGGCAGCAGCCGGACGGTGACCCCCGGGGCGCTCCAGGCCAGGCCGCCGCCGCTCGCGGTGGCCGGCCGGGCCGGACGCGGCCGGCCGGCCTTGACCTCGGTCATGGTGGACAGGTCCGCGGCGGCCCGCACCACCAGGAACACCGTCACCTCGCCGATGCCCGCGTTGCACAGCCGCAGTTCCTCGCGCAGCACGCCGGGCGCCACCCGGCGGGCCCGGTGCAGGGTGACGGCCGGGTCGGCGGTGTGCTCGCCCAGGCCCCGCAGCACCGAGCGGAACCCCGCCTCGTCGGCGGCGCGCGCCGCGGCGGCGACCGGGACGAGCGGCACGCCCTCGGCGCGTATCTCCAGCCGGGACAGCAGCCGGCGGTCTCCGTGGAAGAAGCCGTCCGCGCCGCCTGCCAGGTCGCCGTCCGGACGGGAGAGCGCCAGGCTCGGCGCGTAGAGCGCGACGCACGCGTCATGCAGGAAGGGCTGCAGGCCCGCCGTACCCGTCCCGCCGCCCGCTGTCTCTCCCTCGAATGGCTGCATCACGCGCATCGGCCTTCCTCGTTGGATCGATCAAAAATCACCTTACCCCTTGCCAACTGGGGTTCCCACAGAGTTTTATCGTTCCAACATCGAACCGAACACCGAACCGAACACCGACGTGTGCACGCCCGCGGCGAGGAGGCAGTGACGTGGCATCCAGGACGCCGTCCGGCGGACCGGCGGGCCAGGGCGTGACGCTGGCCGAGGTCGCGCGACGCGCCGGGGTCTCCCGGCAGACGGTGTCCAACGCGCTCAACACGCCACGGCGGCTGGCTCCCGAGACGCTGGCCCGGGTGCGCCGCGCCGTCGAGGAGCTGGACTACCGGCCGCACCAGGCGGCGCGTTCGCTGCGCACCCGCTCCAGCCGGCTGATCGGCTACGGCGTGCAGCCCACTCCGCCCGGGGTCTCCACCCAGGTGCTCGACCGGTTCCTGCACGCGCTGTCCGAGGCGGCCGACCTGGCCGGCCACCGGGTGCTGCTGTTCGCCTCGCCGGCCGGCGCGCCCGACGAGACCGACCGGTACGAGCAGTTGCTGCGCGACCACTCGGTCGACGGCTTCGTGCTCAGCAACACCTACCGCGGCGACCGGCGACCGGCCTGGCTGGACCGGCAGGGCATCCCGTTCACGGCGTTCGGCCGCTGGTCGGCGCGCGGCATCGGGGACTGGGTGGACGTGGACGGCGCGCTCGGCACCGGCATGGCGGTCGACCACCTGGTGGGCCTGGGCCACCGCAGGATCGCCTTCCTCGGCTGGCCGCGCGGCTCCGGCGTCGGCGACGACCGGGCCACCGGGTGGCGGGAGGCGATGCGCCGCCACGACCTGCCGGTGCGCGGCCTGCGGCTCACCGCCGTGGACGACGCGGACGACGCCCGTGACGCGGTCCGCCCGCTGCTGCCCGGCCGGGTGAGCGCCGTGGTGACCGCCAGCGACACGCTCGCCATGGGCTGTTACCGGGCGCTGGGCGAGGCGGGTCTGCTGCCCGGCCGGGACATGGCCGTGGTCGGGTTCGACGACTCGCCGGCCGCCGGACTGCTCACGCCCGCCCTGACCAGCCTCCACCAGCCTCTGGAGGAGGTCGGCCGGGCCTGCACCCGGCTGCTGCTCCAGCGCATCAAGGACCCGGACACCGCACCGGAACGCCTGCTGCTGCCGCCCCGCCTGATGGTGCGCGACAGCTCCGGCGGTCCGGTCGGCCCCTGAGACCGGCTCCCGCCACCCCCGTCCCCCCGGCCATCGGAGAGAAGATGAAAGCAAGGACAGCCGCCACGGCGACGCTCATATGCGGAGCGTTCCTGGTCGCCGGATGCTCCTCGAGCTTCGGCAGCGACAGCAGCGGCAAGCAGGCGAGCGGCGGCAAGCAGCACCTCACCGTGATGATCGGCTCCTCCGGCCCGGCGGAGACCAACGCGGTCACCGCGGCCGCCAAGGCGTGGGCGAAGCGGAACGGCGACACGGTGACCGTGACCGCCGCGCAGAACCTGGAGCAGCAGCTCGGCCAGAGCCTCGCCGGCGGGAAACCGCCGGACGTCTTCTACGTCGGCTCCGACGTGTTCGCCAACTACGCCAAGGGCCACTCGCTGTACGCGTACGGCGACCAGCTCTCCTACCGGAAGGACTTCTCGCCGACGCTGGTGAAGTCCTTCAGCTACCACGGCTCCTTCGTGTGCGCGCCCAAGGACAGCTCCACTCTGGCGCTGGCGATCAACACCTCGATGTGGAAGAAGGCCGGACTGACCGCGGCCGACTACCCGACGACCTGGGCACAGCTGGAGCGGGACGCCAAGAAGCTGACCAGGGGCAAGGTCACCGGCCTGGTGGTGGACGGCTCGTACAACGAGCTGGGCGTCTTCCTCAAGCAGGCCGGCGGTTGGCTGGTCAACCCCGACCAGACCAAGGTCACCGCCGACACCAAGGCGAACCTGACCGGCCTGACCTTCGCCAAGAAGCTGCTGGGCGAGGGCGTGCTGAAGTTCCCCAAGCAGGTGGACGCCGGTTGGGGCGGCGAGGCGCTCGGCACCGGCAAGGCCGCGATGACCATCGAGGGCAACTGGCTGAGCGGCGCCATGAGCAGCGACTACCCGAAGGTGCCGTACAAGGTCGTGGCGCTGCCGCAGGGCCCGGCCGGCCGGGGCACGCTGTCGTTCAGCACCTGCTGGGGCATCGCCAACAAGAGCGCGCACCACGCGGCCGCGGTGTCCTTGGTGAAGGCATTCACCAGCGACGCGCAGCAGCTGAAGTTCGCCGCCGCCTACGGCGTGATGCCCTCGCGCACCAGCGCGATGACGACCTACAAGACGACGTTCCCGCAGTTCGCCGCCTGGGCGAACGGCAGCGCCTACGCGCAGGGACCGGTCACCATCGCCGGCTTCACCAACGTGCTCTCCCAGCTCGACAGTGAGATCGGGTCGCTGGCCACCACCAGTCCGAAGAAAATCCTCTCCGATTTCCAGACCAACGGCGACCAGGCCCTGCACGGCGACAGCTGACCGGACCCGGTGGGAGCGACCATGAGCCACCTCGGCAACGACGCGACCGGCGGCGGTACCGCGCCCGCCCTCCCGGCGCGGCGCCGGCCGCCTGCCGCCGGCGGAGGCGGCGCGCCGGCCGGCGGCACGTCCCGCGCGGCGCGCCGCCGGCCGGGTGTCAGGGACCACCAGGGGCTGTGGGGCTGGCTGTTCGTCAGCCCCATGGTCCTGGTGCTGGGCCTGTTCCTGCTGCTGCCCATCCTGATGGCGCTGTGGGTCAGCCTGCTGCACTGGGACGGGCAGTCCGACCCGTTCTCCGGCGCGGCCGACTTCGTGGGGGTCCGCAACTACACCGACCTGCTGACCCGCCCCGGACTCGACCGCACCCTGTTCATGACCGCGGTGCGCAACAACCTCTATTACGTGCTGCTGGTCGTCCCGACGCAGACGGTGCTGTCCCTGGCCCTGGCGGTCGCCGTCAACAAGCGGTGGCTCAGGGGCCGCGGGCTGTTCCGCACCGTCTTCTTCTTCCCCTCGGTGACCAGCTCGATCGCCATCTCCACCGTCTTCCTCTTCCTCTTCCAGGGCAGCGGCGCGGTCAACGCGCTGCTGAAGTGGGCGGGCGTCAGCGGACCGAAGTGGTTCACCGACCCCCACGGACTGACCTGGACGGTGCTGGGCGGGCTCGGCCTGGTGGACGAGGACCACCCGGTCGGCGTGCTGGCCCGGCACGGGATGCTCGGCCTGTCGTGGTGGGACTGGCTGGCCGGGCCGTCCGTCGCGATGTGCACGATCATCATGCTGGCGATCTGGACCACCTCCGGCACCTTCATGCTGATGTTCCTCGCCGCCCTGCAGGACGTGCCGGCCGACCTGGAGGAGGCGGCGCTGCTGGACGGCGCCGGCCGCTGGCAGTCCTTCCGGCACGTCACGCTGCCCGCGCTGCGCCCGGTCGTCTTCCTGGTGGCCACCCTCGGCCTGATCTCGACCTGGCAGGTCTTCGACTCCGTCTACGTGATGAGCCAGGGCGCGCCGGCCGACACCACGCTGACCCCCGCCTACCTGTCCTACACCGACGGCTTCCAGAACAGCGCCTACGGCGTCGCCGCGGCCACCGCGTTCCTGCTGCTCGCCGTGATCATGCTGATGACCACGGTGCAGCGGCTGCTGCTGCGCGACCGCGACGACCGGCCGTCCCCGTCGCGCCGGCCGCGAGGAGGAACCCGATGAGCACCGGCACACCCTCCGACCGCCCCGGCGGCGTCCGCGCGCTGCGGCTGGCCGGCGTGCTGCTGTTGTCGCTGGCCGCCCTGTTCTACGTGCTGCCGTTCGTCATCCAGCTCGTCACCTCGTTCAAGACCGATCCGGACGCCGCCGCGCACCCGCTGTCGCTGCTGCCGCACCCGTTCAGCCTGGCCTCCTACCGGCGGCTGTTCGGGGCGGACCCGGGCGCCGGGTCGGTGCCGTTCGGCCGGTGGCTGGCCAACTCGGTGCTGGTGACCGTCTGCGTCACCTGCGGCCGGGTCTTCTTCGACTCGCTGGCCGGCTACGCGCTGGCCAGGCTGGACTTCCGCGGCCGGGGCGTGCTGTTCAGCGGGCTGCTGGCGGTGATGGCGGTGCCGGGCGTGGTGCTGCTGATCCCGAAGTTCCTGGTCCTCAACCAGCTCGGGATCTTCGACAGCTACACGGCGATGATCGTGCCGCTGCTGGTGGACGCGGCCGGCGTGTTCATCATGCGGCAGTTCTTCCTGTCGGTCCCCAGGGAGGTGGAGGAGGCGGCCAGGATCGACGGCGCGGGGGTGTTCCGGATCTTCTGGTCGGTGGTGCTGCCGATGGCCCGCCCCGCGCTGATCACGCTGACCATCCTGTCCTTCCAGAGTTCGTGGAACGAGTTCACCCACTTCCTGGTCGCCACCGAGTCCCCCGGTACGAGACGCTCACCACCGGCCTGGCGCACTTCGTCTCCGGCAGCATGAGCGCGGGCACGCAGTACCCGCTCAAGCTGACCGCCGCGCTGCTGGCGACGATCCCCGTCGCGGTGCTCTTCTTCGTCTTCCAGCGGCACTTCGTGCGCGGCGCCAACTCCGGCTCCGTCAAGGGCTGAGGCCCCGCGCGGCCCGCCGCCAAAGGTGCGACGTACGCCACCCGGGGGACATAATGGACCTCGGGGCGATGGCCATGGGTTCGACGGTGAGGATGTGGCGGTGGCGGCGCAGTCCGCTGCGGCGCCGCACCGACGTCGTGGAGGCGTGGGCGGGTCTGGCCTGCGGGCTGCTGTTGGCCGCCGGCGCCCCGTTCACCGGCGCCTCGGCGGCCCAGGGCATGCACGACTCCCTCAGCGCGCAGAACCACGGACGCCACCTGGTGGCGGCGGTGCTGGACACCGACGCCCGCTCCGGCGCGCCGTCCCAGAGCAGCGAGTCCGGGCCCGCCGAGGTGCGCGTACCGGTCACCTGGCACGACCACGACGGCACGGCGCACACCGCACGGGTCGCGGTGGAGCCGGGCGGGCACGCCGGTTCCACCACCCCGGTGTGGGTGGACGGCGCCGGCCACGTGACCGATCCGCCGCTGGACCGGCTGCAGACCGAGGTGCAGTCCGACGTCATCGGCGCCGGTGCGGCCGGCGGGTTCTGCCTGGCGGTCCTGGGGGCGCACCGGCTGCTCCGGTTCGACCTGGACCGGCACCGCTCGCGCGGCTGGGAGCGCGAGTGGGCACGGGTCGGCCCGCAGTGGAGCCGGGGCCGGCGCCGGTGAGCCGGCGCTCGGCCCCACTCCGCCCGACCACGTTGGGTAGGGTGCCGGCATGCTGACGGTGACCGACGCGCGCACCCGGACCCCGGTGGAGGTCACCGGCGCCCGGCCGGGTCTGCTGACCGTGCGGGTCGTGCTGCGCTGCGCCGACGGCACCGCCGGGCCGGCCGACCTTCGCGCCCTGGTGGTGGCCGACGTGCTGCGCCGCGCCGTCGAGGTCGCCGGACGCCAGTCGCTGCACGCCGTGGAGCACCCGCCGCTGGACCGGGACCGGACGGCGTCGCTGGAGCGGAGCGCCGCCGCACTGGGGGTCGCGCCGGCGTCGGAACCCTGGCCGCACGGCGGGGGCGCGGCGGACGTCGTGGTGCTGGCCGAGGGCACGGAGCCGGACGGCGACGACGCCCTGCGGATCGCGGTCGGCGGCGTGACCGGCTGGGTGCCGCGGCAGCCGCCGCCGGACCCGGGCGCGCTGCGGCTGGCGCTGCTGCGCCAGCGCCACGCCGACCCGGCGCCGCTCGGCCCGGACCGGCTGGCCTCGGCGGCGCGGACGCTGGCCGGCTGGCGGCGGTCGGCCGCCGCGTGGGCACGGGAGCCGTCCCACGCGCTGCCCGGCGAGGTCAAGGCCGCCGCGCGGGGGGCGCTCGCCCGGGATCTGGACACCGTGGCGCTGCTGACGCTGCTGGACACGGTGGCCGAGGCACCCGGACTGGCGCCGGGCGGCCGGTTCGAGGTCTTCGCCTACCTCGACCGGTTCGCCGGGCTGGAACTCACCCGGGACGTCGGCACCAGGTGACCGGCCGCCGCCTCACTTCAGCAGCCGGGACATCCGCCGGTCGGCCAGCGGACGGCCGCCGGTCTGGCAGGTCGGGCAGTACTGCGTCGAGGAGTCGCGGTAGGAGACCTCGCGGATGGTGTCGCCGCACACCGGGCACGGCTGCCCGGTACGCCCGTGCACCCGCATCCCGCTCTTCTTCTCCGCCTTCAGCTCCCCCGCCGCCACCTCGCGGGAGCGCTCCACGGCGGTCCGCAGGGTGTCGCCCAGCGCCTCGTACAGCCCGTCCGCCTCACGTTCGGTCAGCGCGGAGGCCAGTTTGAACGGGGACATCCGGGCAGCGTGCAGGATCTCGTCGGAGTAGGCGTTGCCGACCCCGGCCAGCACGCTCTGGTCCCGCAGCACGCCCTTGACCTGCCGTCGCTCACCGGACAGCAGCCCGGCGAACACCTCCCGGGTGAAGTCCTCGTCCAGCGGGTCGGGGCCGAGCCGGGCGACGCCGGGCACCTCGGCGGGGTCGGTGACGCAGTACACCGCGAGGCGCTTGCGGGTGCCGGCTTCGGTGAGGTCGAAGCCGGCACCCGGCGGGTCGGCCAGCCGCACCCGCAGTGCCAGCGGCCCCCTGCCCGGTCGCGGCGGCGCGTCCGGCAGCGCGGTGCGCCAGCGCAGCCAGCCGGCCCGCGCGAGGTGCACGACGAGGTGCAGCGTCCCGCCGTCCGACCCGGCGCCCGGCGGGCGGACCGCGACGTCGAGGAACTTGCCGTGCCGGCTGACGCCGGCCACGGTGCCGCCCTCCAGCGCGGTCAGCGGCGGGTGGTGGGTCTTCAGCACACTGATCGCGACCGGCCGCGCCCGCTCGACGACCCGCCCGGTCAGGCGGGTGCCGAGGAAGGCGCGCAGGCTCTCCACCTCGGGCAGTTCGGGCATGGTCCCAGTGTGCCCCGCGCGCCCCGGTGGCGCCGGGTCCGCGCAGCGGCAACGCTGGAGGAAACGCGGGTCCCACCCGTCCGTCCACGGGTGCGTGGGCGGTCTCGCGCCAGGAGGCACACATGCCCGAGGTCACCAGCCCCTACCCGGTCGGCACGCCCTGCTGGTTCTCGCTGCTCGCCCCGGACCAGCGGGCCGCCCTGGACTTCTATCGCGACCTGTTCGGCTGGCAGGGCTCGATCGGCCCTCCGGAGACCGGCGGCTACACGGTCTGCCTGTGGCGCGGCCGGCCGGTCGCGGGGATCGGCGCCGCCGAGCCGACCGGCGGCCGACCCGCGCCGCCGACGGCGTGGACCACGTTCCTGGCCGCGCGGGACGCCGACGCCACCGCCCGCGAGGTGACCGACGCCGGCGGTACGGTCCTGGTGCCACCGCAGGAAGTGCCGGGCGGCGCGGGCCGGATGTTCGTGGCCGCCGACCCCTCGGGCGCGGTCTTCGGCGTCTGGCAGCGGCGGCAGTTCTCCGGCGCCCGGATCGTCAACGAACCCGGTTCGGTCACCTGGAACGAGCTCAACACCGCCGACCCCAGGTCGGTGGCGGCCTTCTACCCCAGGGCACTCGGTCTGTCGGTCACCCCGTTCAGGGACCTGGCCGGCTACTTCACGGTGAACGTCAACGGCCGGGCGGTCGGCGGCATGCAGAGCCTCGGCGACTTCTTCCCGCCGGACGCCGCCTCGCAGTGGCTGACGTACTTCGCGGTGGACGACGTGGACAGCACGGTGGACGCCGTGGTCAAGGCGAACGGCTCCGTGCTGGCCGCGCCCTTCGACATGCTGGCCGGCCGGATGGCTGTGGTCGGCGACCCGCAGGGCGCGGTGTTCGCGGTGATCGCCCGGCCGCCCTCGGCCTGACCGCCCGCAGCCGGCCCCACCACCCGGCCGCCCGCCGCCCGCCGCCCCGGGAGACGGCATCCGGGGGTGGCGGACGGCGTTCCCCGGTTGCCCGGGCGAGGGCGGGGGAAGCTAGTGGCGTGAGCACTCTCGCCCGGCTGAGGCACCCGGCGGCCGGCCGCGAACCGGGACCGCGCCGGCCGCGGGGCACCCGGCGGCCTAGGCCGTCACTGGCCTCCCCGTGGTGGCGCGCGGCCGCCGCCCTGACCGCGGGGGCGGTGCCGTGCCTGGCCTTCCCCACCCCGTCCCTGTGGTGGCTGGCTTACGTGGCGCTGGTACCGCTGATCCTGCTGGTGCGCGCGGCCCCCACCGGCCGGCGGGCGGCTGTCGACGGCTGGCTGGGCGGCACCGGTTTCATGCTGGCGGTGCACCACTGGCTGCTGCCGAGCCTGTCGGTCTTCATCGTGGTGCTGGCCGCGTTGCTGGGTCTGCTGTGGGCCCCGTGGGGCTGGCTGGTGCGACGGCTGCTGGGCGGCGACCCGGGCCTCGGGGCGCTGCTGGCCGCGCTGGTGCTGGTGCCGTCCGCCTGGATGATGGTCGAGCTGGTCCGCTCCTGGCAGTACCTGGGCGGCCCGTGGGGACTGCTGGGCGCCAGCCAGTGGCAGGTCCGCCCGGCGCTGCGGCTGTCCTCGGTGGGCGGGGTGTGGCTGCTCAGCTTCCTGCTCGTGCTGGTCAACACCGCCGTCGCGCAACTGCTGGTGCTCCCCCGGGCGCGGCTGGCGGGGTGCGGCGCGCTGGTCGCGGTGGCGGTGGGCTCGGCGGCGGTCTGGACGCTGGTGCCCGGCCCGCGCACCAGCGGCAGCGTGCGGATCGCGGTGGTGCAGACCGGGGTCACCGGCCGCACCACCGCCCGCTTCGACCGCAGCGCGCGGCTGACCGCGGGGCTGGCCGGGAGCCACCCGGACCTGGTGGTGTGGGGCGAGAGCAGCGTGGGCTTCGACCTGACGTCGCATCCCGGGCTGCGCACCCGGCTGGCGGCGCTGTCCCGGCGGGTCGGGGCGGACCTGCTGGTGAACGTGGACGCGCCGCGGGCGGACGGCAGGGGAATCTACAAGACGTCGGTGCTGGTCGGCCCGCACGGCCCGACCGGCGCCCGGTACGACAAGATGCGCCTGGTGCCGTTCGGCGAGTACATCCCGTTCCGCTCGGTGCTGGGCTGGGCGACCCGGGTGGGCCGGGCCGCTCCGGTGAACCGGCGGCGCGGCACCCACCAGGTGGTGATGGACGTCGGCCGGGTCAGGATCGGGCCGCTGATCTGCTTCGAGACCGCCTTCCCCGACATGAGCACGCACCTGGCCGGGATGGGCGCGCAGGTGCTGGTCGCCCAGTCCTCCACCTCCAGCTTCCAGGACACCTGGGCGCCGGCCCAGCACGCCTCGCTGGCCGCGCTGCGCGCCGCCGAGTCCTGGCGGCCGATGGTGCACGCCACGCTGACCGGGATCAGCGCGGTCTACGACGCCGAGGGCCGGCAGGTCGGGCCCCGGCTGGGCACCAGTACCTCCGCGGCGCACGTCTACACGGTGCCGCTGGCCACCGGCCGCAGCCCGTTCGACCGGTACGGCGACTGGGTGATCGAGGCGTCGGCCGGGCTGCTGACGCTCTACGGCGCCGGCGAGGTGCTCCGGGCGGCTCGGCTCAGGAGGACTGCTCGTACGCCGCGGTGACGATCCGCTCGCACAGTTCGTGGGTGCGCAGCGCGTCCCGGGCGCTGATCACCCGCCCGTCGCGCACCGCGTCGAGGAAGGCCAGGGTGATCTGCTCCATGCCGCGCTGCCGGGCCACCGGCACCCAGTCGCCGCGCCGGCGCACCGAGGGCTGGCCCTTGTGGTCCACCACCTCGGCCAGGTTCAGCACCTGCCGCTTGGTGTCCTGGCCCATCACCTCCAGCGACTCCTCGACCGAACCGCTCATCCGGTTCATCACCCCCAGCGCGGTGAAGCCGTCACCGGACATCTGCAGCACCACGTGGTGCAGCAGGCCCTCCCGCGAGCCGGTGGCTACGTCGACGTGCTCCACGGTTCCGGGGACGAGGAAGCGCAGCGTGTCGGCGACGTGGATGAAGTCGTCGTAGACGACCCTGCGGGCCTCGCCGGCCAGACCGACCCGGTTCTTCTGCATGATGACCAGGTCGCGCGGGTGGTCGGCGCACTGTGCGTACAGCGGCGCGTAGCGCCGGTTGAAGCCGGTCATCAGGCTGGTGCCGTTGCGTTCGGCGAGGTCCACCAGCCGCTCGGCGTCGGCGAGCCGGTAGCCGAGCGGCTTGTCGACGTAGACCGGTACGCGCGCGTCGAGCAGCCGCTCGGCGATCGCCGGGTGGGCCTCGGTCGGCGCGTGGACGAAGGCGGCGTCCAGGTCCCGGGCGAGCAGCCCGTCGAGGGTGTCGTGCCGGTGCGGGATCCGGTGGGCGTCGCCGATCCGCTCCAGGGTGGCCCGGGTGCGGGTGTGCAGGTGCAGTTCGAGGCCGGGCAACGCGGCGAGCACCGGCAGGTACGCCTTGCACGCGATGTCGCCGAGGCCGATGACCCCGACCCGCAGCGTCCTGCTCCCGTTCGCCACTGCCGCGTGCCCCTTCGCTGGACGGCCCCTGCGGGCAGCATACGCAGCCGCCGGTCCCGGACGGCGCACGGCGGGAGGACGGCGCACGGCGGGCGGGGCGGCCGGGACGGGGCCGGAGCGGCGGGGGCGGTTTATTGGCTCGCCGGGCCGGAGGGCGAGCGGGGATGATGAGCGGCATGACCGACGATGACAGGAAGCACCCGCCCCTGGTGGCCGACGAGCGCACCATGCTGGAGAGCTGGCTGGACTTCCACCGCGAGACGCTGGCGCTCAAGTGCCGGGGCCTGTCCCCGGAGCAGTTGCGCACCGCCTCCGCCGAGCCCTCCGACCTGACCCTGATCGGTCTGGTGCGGCACATGGCCGAAGTGGAGAGCGGCTGGTTCAAGAAGGTGATGGCCGGCCTGCGGCCGGATCCGCTGTACTCCACCGAGCAGGACCCGGACGCCGACTTCCACCGGATCGCCGACGCCGACCCGCAAGAGGCTTTCGCCGTCTGGCGCGCGGAGATCGCGGACGCCCGCGAACTCGCTGCCGGGCACGGGCTGGACGAGGTCTTCAGCGCGCGCGGGGAGGAGTTCTCGCTGCGCTGGATCTACGTGCACATGATCGAGGAGTACGCCCGGCACAACGGGCACGCCGACCTGATCAGGCAGCGGATCGACGGGGACACCGGCGTGTGAGGCGGCAGCCCGGCGCCGCCGCGATCACTCCTGCGGGGTATCGCCAACCGCGACGGACGGGCGCACACTTGGCAAGGTGCTTCGATTCCCAGCCGTGATGGTGCTCGCGGCGTCCTCCGTGGTGCTGACCGGTTGCGTCTCGGTCTCCTCCCGCCCGCCCGCCCAGGCCGCTCCGTCCGGGACGCGGTCGTCGCCGGCCCTGCCCGGAGCGGCCGGGGCGCGTCCCTCACCGGTCGACGCGGAACGCGGGGCCGGGCCGTCCGCCGCCACCCGGTCGGCCGGCGGCGTGGCCGGCCGGCTGTCGGCGGTCGGGCCGCACGACGGCTCGGCCGGCGCCGGAGCGCGGGCCGCCGAACGGGACGCGGCCGCCGCGGCGCGGCGTGCCGCCTCGGGCCTGATCGCGGCCCGGCCCGGAGGCGGCCGGGCGGGCCCTGCGGTCCGCCCGCCGGTGGCGGGGGCGCCGGACGGACCGCAGGGGGCGCTGCCCGACCGGGCCGCGCTGTGCCGGCTCGGTCGGCGCTACGGGCACTGGGCGGCGGACAGCCCGGCCGCGCGGGCCTGCGGCCGGGTCTACGGCGACTGACCGACGGTATCGTCCTCGGGGGGCAACCGCTGGCCCAACCGGGCGATGGCGGCCCGCACCCCGTCGCCGTAGGCGTCGTCGGCGAGGCTGCCGGCCGCCTCACGGGCCCGGCGCAGGTGGCCGCGGGCCAGCGGGTGTTCGCCGAGCCGGTGGTAGTCGGCCGCCAGGTTCAGGTGCAGCGAGGCGTAGAAGCCGCGCAACGGGCGCGCGGCGGGGTCGCCCGGCACCGGGTCGGCCGCGCCGGGCGGGTCGCCGGTGCCGGTCCCGCCCGGCCCGGCGACGGACTCGGCGGCCTTGAGCGCGCGCAGGTCCCAGGCGAGCTCGTCCTCCGGGTCGTCCTGGCTGTCGGCCATGTAGTGGGCGAGGGTGCAGCGGTGCAGCGGCACGCCGTGCTCGCCGATCTCCTCCCACAGGGCGGCGAACCGGTTGCGCGCCTCCTCGCGGTCTCCGCCGTGCAGCAGGATCACCGCCTGGCCGATCCGCGTGGTCATCTCGTCACCGTCGCCCGCCACGGACACCTCCTTCGCCACCGTTTCCGGACCGGTGACGACGGTAGCGGTGCCGCCGGGCGATCCCCGGCACGGCGCGTGCCGGGGAGGCCGAACAGCCGAACGTCCCGGGGGCGTTGCGCCGATCAGGCAACGGCGACGGCTGGTCCGTCACCGCCGCCCCGGACAGCGTGCGCCTGGCACGGTCAGGGCCGGGTGGACGCCGCCGGGGACAGCGGCTCGCCGCCGAGGTCCGGGATGCGCCAGTCGACCGGCGGGTGCCCCTGCGCGTCGATCGCCTCGTTCATCCGGGTGAACGGCTTGCTGCCGAGGAACAGCTTGGCGGACAGCGGCGAGGGGTGCGCGCCGGTGACCACGGCGTGCCGGTCGGTGTCGATCAGCGGAAGCTTCTTCTTGGCGTAGTTGCCCCACAGGACGAAGACCGCCGGCTCCGGGCGCCGGTCGACCGCGCGGATGACGGCGTCGGTGAACTTCTCCCAGCCCCGGCCCTTGTGCGAATTGGCCTCACCTTCACGTACCGTGAGCACCGCGTTGAGCAGCAGGACGCCCTGCCGTGCCCAGGGCATGAGGTAGCCGTTGTCCGGCACCGGGTGGCCGAGTTCCGCGTGCATCTCCTTGAAGATGTTGCGCAGCGAGGGCGGGGTGCGCACGCCGGGGCGCACCGAGAAGCACATGCCGTGCGCCTGGCCCGCCCCGTGGTAGGGGTCCTGGCCGAGGACCAGCACCCTGACCCGGTCGTACGGCGTGGCGTCCAGCGCCGCGAAGACCTCCTCACGGGGCGGGAAGACCGTGTGCTCGGCCCGCTCCTCCTCGACGTACTCGGTGAGCTGCTGGAAGTAGGGCTTCCGCAGTTCCTCGCCGAGGACGGTCTGCCAGGAGTCGGGCAGCATGCTGGGCACGTCGGCAACCTCCGGATCGTCTGTCTGACCTCCGCGGTCAGCACTTCCGGAAGAGCGTAACGGCTGTGACCTGCTGGGAAGTTGGGCGGCGGGCCGCGCGGGCGGCGGGCCGCCGGCGGGACGCCGGCCGACGCCGTGCCACCGGCGCCGTGGCACGGGTGGCCGCCCCCCGGGCGCCGAGCCCATCGACAGGCGCGCCCCGTCCCCGGCGGGGGCGGGGCCGCCGGGGACGGGGCCCCGCGGGGTCAGACGCCGCCGGCCCTGAGGAACAGGCCACCGTCGACCACCAGGGTCTGGCCGGTGATCCAGGCCGCCTGGTCGGACAGGAGGAACGCGGCGGCACCGCCGATGTCCTGCGGCACGCCGAGCCGGCCGAGCGGGTAGCCGGCCGCGGCCTCCTCCTCGCGGCCCTCGTACAGCGCAGCGGCGAACCGGGTCTTGACGACGGCCGGCGCGATGGCGTTGACCCGCACGCCGGGCGCGAACTCGGCGGCGAGCTGCACCGTGAGGTTGACCATCGCCGCCTTGCTGACCCCGTAGACGCCGATGAACGGCGAGGGCGCCAGGCCGGCGACCGAGGCGATGTTGACGATCGAGCCGCCGTTCTCCTTCTGCCAGGCGTGCCAGGTGCGCTGCGCGAAGCCGAGGGCGGAGACCACGTTGGTCTCGAACACCTTGCGCGCGACCGCCAGGTCGACGTCGGCGATGGGTCCGAAGGCCGGGTTGGTGCCGGCGTTGTTGACCAGGTGGTCGATCCGTCCGAACTCCTCCATGGCGCGGGCCACCGCCCGCTCCTGGTGGGCCTCGTCGTGTGCCTTGCCGGCGACGCCCAGGGCCCGGTCGGGGCCGAGGCGTTCCACCGCCGCCTTGAGCGCGTCCTCGTCACGGCCGGTGACGCAGACCCGGCAGCCGGCGGCCACCAGCGCCTCGGCGACCGCGTAGCCGATGCCGCGGCTGGCGCCGGTCACCAGGGCGACCCGGCCGTCCTGTGGGGTGGTCATCTGCCACGCCCTCCCTTCGGTTCAGTCGAGCGGTCCGCCGGCGACGTAGAGCACCTGGCCGGAGACGAAGCCGGCCTGGTCGCCGGTGAAGAAGGCGATGGCGTTGCCGATGTCCTCGGGCCGGCCGACCCGCTGGACCGGGATCTGGGAGGCGGCGGCGGCCTGGAAGTCCTCGAAGCCCATGCCGACGCGGGCGGCGGTGGCGGCGGTCATGTCGGTGACGACGAAGCCGGGAGCGACGGCGTTGACCGTGACGCCGAACTTGCCGAGCTCGATCGCGAGGGTCTTGGTGAAGCCCTGCATACCGGCCTTGGCGGCCGCGTAGTTGGCCTGGCCGCGGTTGCCGAGCGCCGAGCTGGAGGAGAGGTTGACGATGCGGCCGAAGCCGGCGTCGACCATGTGCTTCTGCACCGCGCGGGACATCAGGAACGCGCCGCGCAGGTGCACGCTGAGCACGGTGTCCCAGTCGGCGGCGGTCATCTTGAACAGCAGGTTGTCGCGCAGCACGCCGGCGTTGTTGACCAGTACGGTGGGCGCGCCGAGTTCCTCGGCGACCCGGGCGACCGCGGCCTCGACCTGGGCCTCGTCGGAGACGTCCGCGCCGACCGCGAGTGCCCGGCCGCCGGCCGAGGTGATCTTCCCGACGGTCTCCTGGCAGGTCTTCTCCTCCAGGTCGAGCACCGCGACCGCGCGGCCCTCGGCCGCCAGCCGCACGGCGGTGGCGGCTCCGATGCCGCGGGCGGCCCCGGTGACGATCGCGACGCGCTGCTCGGAACCCGCCTGCTCGGTGGTGGCCATCTGCTCTCCTCGCCTCGGGCGCGGCCACTGCGTGAGCGACCGCTCAGTACGCCAGCACGCGAAACCGTATGGGGGCCGTGACCGAGTGTCAACGGCGACGGGACCGATGTGGCTCACGGCATGCCGGCGCCGGTCAGCGCACCAGGAGCTCAAGCAGCCGGTCGGCGTCGGCGGACGGGTCGGCCGGTCAGCCCGGTGTGGATCGGGCCGGGTTGGACGACGGTGCTGCGCGGCGCGGTCAGCCAGCGGAACCGGCGGCCGGGGTCGTAGCCGCCCGCCGCACGTCGTCGCCGGTGACGAACCGGTTCAGCGCGTGGTCGGTGGCGTCGTACGCGCGGACCGCGCGGGCGCCGGCCCGCGCCCAGTCGTGGTGCCAGATCAGCGCGGCGCCGTGGTCGATCAACCGCAGGCCGCCGTGCCACATGTAGCGGATCGCGGTCACCTCAGGAAGCATCGGGCCAGGCTACGCGGCGCCCGCCGGGCCCGTAGGGAACGGGGACGCCGCACGGAGCGTGTGGGACGATGGCGCCCACCGGCCGGCGGCCACCCGGCCCGGCCGCGCTCCGGGTCACGGCCGTTCGCCGCCCCGGCGGGTCCCGCGACGACGAAGGACATCGGACATGGACGATCTGACCCCGGCCGCTCCGGCGCACCCCACCCGGCGCACCGCGGTGGCGGTGGCGGGAGCCTCCGGGCTGGCGGTGGCGCTCGCGGCGTGCGGCGGCTCCGGCGGGACGGCGGGCGGTTCGCCGGCCCGGAGCGGCGCGGACGCCTCCCCGCCGTCCGGCGACAAGGGCTCGGCCGGCGGCGGCACGGTGCTGGCGAGGACCTCGGAGATCCCGGAGGGCGGCGGCAAGGTCTTCACCGCGCAGAAGGTGGTGGTGACACAGCCGGAACCGGGGCGGTTCGCCTGCTTCTCGGCGATCTGCACCCACCTGGGGTGCACGGTCTCCACGGTGCGCGACGGCACCATCGACTGCCCCTGCCACGGCAGCAGGTACCGGATCACCGACGGAAGCGTGGCAGCCGGGCCGGCCCCGCGTCCGCTGCCCGAGAAGAAGATCACCGTGGCGAACGGCGAGGTGGTCCTGGACTGATCCGGCCGCCGTCGTCACCCGGAGCGGCCCGCGCCGACCGGCCGGACCGCCGCGGCGACCGCTTCGGCGAGCGGGACGGTGTCGGCCGCCGTCAGCGGCGAGACGGTGATCCGGATCCCCGGCCCGCAGGCCAGCCGGAACCGGGCGCCCGGCGCGACGGCCCAGCCGGCGGCGAACAGCCCGGTGACGGCCGCCGTCTCGTCCGGCACCGGGACCCACACGTTCACGCCGCTGCGCCCGTGACCGGTGACGCCGCGCTCGGCGAGCGCGGCCAGCAGCGCGGTGCGCCGCCGCCCGTAGCCGGCCGAGACGGCCGCGGTGTCGACCGCGCCGGTGCGCCACAGGTGCGCCACCGTGCCCTGCAGCAGATGGCTGACCCAGCCGGGCCCCAGCCGGTGCCGCCCGGCGATCCGGTCCACCGTGACCGGGTCGCCGGTGAGCACCGCCAGCCGCAGGTCCGGCCCGTACGCCTTGGCGACCGAGCGCACCAGCATCCACCGGTCGGTGGCGCCGGCGAGCGGGGCCGGCGGGAGTTCGACCAGCCCGGCCAGGTGGTCGTCGTCGATGACCAGGGTGCCCGGGTGCCCGGCCAGCACCGTGCGCAGCGCGGCGGCGCGGTCCGGGGAGAGCACCGCGCCGGTCGGGTTCTGCCCCCGGTCGGTGACGATCAGCGCGCGGGCCCCGTTCCGCAGCGCGCGGGCCACGTCGCCTGGCAGCGGGCCGTCGTCGTCCAGGCCGATCGGCAGCGGGCGCAGCCCGATCGCCGGCAGCATGTCGAAGACGCTGCCCCAGCCGGGGTCCTCGACCGCCACCGCGTCCCCGGGCCGAAGATGGGCGGCGAGGGCGCGTTCGACCGCGTCCAGCGAACCGGAGGTCACCGCGATCGGCCCGTCGGGCACGCCGTCCGCGTCGAAGGCGTTCCGCGCCAGCCGGCGTAGCCCGTCGTCGAGCGCCGGCCGGCCGTAGAGCATCGGGGCGGCCCGGTGCCGGGCCAGGACGGCGGCCATCGCCTCGTCCAGCGGCGGCAGCAGCGCCGGGTCGGGGTTGCCGGTGGACAGGTCGCGCACGCCGTCCGGCACCTCGACCCGGATCGCGTCCCGGGCGGTGGTGGCCGGTCGGGCCCGGACCCGGCTGCCGCGCCGGCCGGCGGTCTCGATGACGCCGCGGTCGCGCAGCAGGCGGTAGGCGGCGGCCACGGTGTTGGGGTTGACCCCGAGGTCCTCGGCCAGCTCGCGCAGCGGCGGCAGCGCCGCTCCTGGACGCAACGCGCCACGCCCGACGGCGTGTTCGACGTCGGCCGCGATGTCCGTGGCGCGCCGACCTGCGATCCGATACTCTCCTAGCACAAAATCCATTATGCACTAGTTCAAAGCGCGCACGACGCGCACCCGCCGAACGCTACTTCGGGAGCTTCCATGTCCCAGGCCACCCCGCAGCCGGCCGCCGAGAGGGCCTACCGGCGCGGCGACCGCACCGTCCCGACCCGTATGAAGGAACGCGCCCACTGGGACCGTGACGTCGTGCACGCCATCCTCGACGAGGGCTACCTGTGCCACCTCGGCTTCGTCCGGGACGGCGCGCCGGTCGTGCTGCCCACTCTGTACGCGCGGATCGGCGAACGGCTCTACGCGCACGGCTCGACCGGGGCGCGTCCGCTGCGCGGCGCCGGCCGGGAGGGGGGCCTGCCGGTGTGCCTGACCGTGACGCTGGTCGACGGGATCGTGCTGGCCCGTTCCGCCTTCCACCACTCCGTCAACTACCGCTGCGTCGTGGTGCACGGTACCGCGCACGCCGTGACCGACCCCGGCGAGCGCACCGCCGCGCTGGACGCGATCGTCGACAACGTGGTGCCCGGCCGGGCGGCCGACTCACGGCCGGCCGACGCGAAGGAGCTGGCGGCGACCGCGGTGATCCGGCTCGACCTGTCGGAGGTCTCGGCCAAGGTGCGCACCGGCGGACCCTCCGACGACGAGGAGGACCTGGCGCTGCCGTACTGGAGCGGCGTGCTGCCGGTGACCACCGGCTTCGGCACCCCGGTCGCGGCGGACGACCTGGATCCGTCCATCGCCGTTCCGGCGTACCTGGCCGGACGCTGACCCGGGCGGGCGCGCGGAGCCGCGCTCCGGACCGCACCGCCGGCGGGACCGGCCGGTCAGGCGGTGCCCGTGCCGCGGTCCGGTCCGCCGGCCGCGCCGGACCGCCGCCGGGTCCGCGGGGCCGCCTCCCGCCGGCCCGGCTCGGCCGCGCCGGTCCCGGCCGCCCGCGGACCGGGGGCGCCGGGCCCCGACGGGTTCGGCGCGACGGCCCCCGGTCCCCCTTCCGGTGTCCCGATCCGGCCGGCCACCGGCCGCGCCCCGGCCGGCTTCGGGGTGCTGGTCTGCGCGATGAACGCGCCGGCCAGCACCAGCGCGCCACCGGCGATCTGGGGTGCGCCGAGCCGCTGGCCGAGCAGCATCCACGCCAGCACCGTCGCCACCACCGCCTCCAGGCAGGCCACCACCCCGGCGACCGGGGGCGAGAGCCGGCGTACCGAGACCACGCCGGTCAGGTAGGCGAGCACGGTGGCGACCAGCACCATCCAGCCGGCCAGCGCCCAGGCCGGCGCGGTCCCGCCGTCGAACGGGACCCGGCCGGCCAGCGGACTCCACCGCGCTGTCCACGGCCGGGCCACGACGGTGAGCAGGATCGCGCCGACCAGCAGGCCGTAGGAGATCACCGCCAGCGGGTCGGGCGTCGCCTCGCCGTCACCACCGTGCCCGGACAGCACGAAGTAGCCGACCTGGCAGCACGCGGCGCCCACCGCGAGCAGCAGGCCCAGCGGGTCGAAACCCAGCCCGTGCCAGACCTCGACGACCCCGGCGAGGCCCGCCACCGCCAGCACCACGCCCACCACCGCCGCCCGGCCCACCGGCCGCCGCTGCACGTACCGGACCCAGCCGAGCACCAGCGCGGGCGCCAGGTACTCCACGAGCAGGGCGACCCCGACCGGGATCCGGGAGAGCGCGGCGAAGAAGCACGCCTGCACACCGGCGACGCCGAGCAGGCCGAACCCGAACAGCAGCCCCGGGCGGCGCCGGGGCACCGCCCGGTGCCGTACCGCCAGCGGCAGCATCACCAGCGCGGCGCCGCTGGCCCGCAGCCAGACCACCTGCATCGGGCTCATCCCGGAGGCGATCAACGGCTGGGCGGCGACCCCGGATCCGCCGAACGAGAACGCGGAGACCAGGGCGAGCGCCAGGCCGGTACGCCGGCCGAGGTGCGCCGATGTACTGTCCATCGGCTCATCATGTCAGCTGGCGACAGGACCTTCACCGCGGCAGCTCCCGGCCACCCTGGCGGACGGGCCCGGCAGCGCCAGCCGCCGCGGATCGACCCCGGCGGCCCACAGCACCTGACCCGCCCGGCACCCCGGATCGGCCGCCAACGCGGCCAGCAGATCGGATCCTTCGACCGCCGTCGCACCGCGCGCGGCGGACCGGACCACCGCGTCGGCCCACGCGACCGCCGCGGCCGGACTCAGCCGGTCGGGTCCCGGCCCGGGCACGGCCGCCCGGCGCGCCGACTCCTCCACCACGCCGCGCCAGCGCATCCCGTAGCCGATGGCGCGCTGCGCGAGGTAGCCGAGCACCCGCACCGCGCGGTGCGGCCGGCCGGCGCCGGCCGTGCCGCAGTCCGCCCTGGTCAGCCTCGCCCGGCAGGCCGGGTCGTACTCCAGCAGCGAGTGCAGCAGGTGCGCGGTGTCCACGCTCGCCTCGGCGTCCCGGCTCGCCCGCCGACGCGCCGCGGCCAGCACCGCGCGCAGTTCGGGGTGGCAGTGCTCCTGCGGCCCCCGGCCGGCCCGGCCGCCCGTTCCGTTCCCCGCGCTCTCCTCCACCGGCCCCGTCGTTCGCACATCTCACACCTCATCAGATCCGCGGTCCGCGGACGTCGGCGCCGAGGGCCATTCGCCTCTCCTCCGCCGGACGGGTAGGCGTGCTCGGACATTCATCCTCAAGGGCGACAACCGGACGGCCCGACCCGCACGGGAAGGCCCCGCACCCGGTCCGGGTGCGGGGCCGGCCCAGCTCACGCGGTGCCGGGTCAGTCGTCCCAGGCGACCCCGCCGCCGCCCGACGCGAACCCGCTGTCCACCTCGAGTTCGTCACCGGGGTCGCGGATCACGATGTGCTCACCGCCGCGAACGGCGCCGTAGCCCGCCTCACCCCAGCCGGAGTGCCAGGAGCCCGGGTGGCTCGGCGGCTGCGGGTGCTCGTGCGTCGGGGGAACGGGGGGCACCGGAGGCACCGGAGGCACCGGCTCGTTGAGTACGGGAGGCACCGGCCACACCGGCGGCTTCGGATGGTGATGCACCGGAGGCTTCGGCCACACCGGCGGAACCGGACGATGATGCACCGGCGGCTTCGGATGGTGATGCACCGGAGGCTTCGGCCACACCGGCGGAACCGGACGATGATGCACCGGCGGCTTCGGGTGATGATGCACCGGAGGCTTCGGCCACACCGGCGGAACCGGACGATGATGCACCGGCGGCTTCGGGTGATGATGCACCGGAGGCTTCGGCCACACCGGCGGAACCGGACGATGATGCACCGGCGGCTTCGGATGGTGATGCACCGGAGGCTTCGGCCACACCGGCGGAACCGGACGATGATGCACCGGCGGCTTCGGGTGATGATGCACCGGAGGCGCCGGAGGCGCCATCTCGCACCACCAGTGGCCGGGGAACCAGTGCTGGTGGTGCATGGGCGGCGCCCAGTGCGGGTGGTGCGGGTGGTGGTGCGTGGGTGGCTGCGGATGGGGACATGGATCCAGTGCGCTGGCGGTGTTCGCCCCGCACAGCGCTACCAAGGCTGCGGCGACAGCGGCGACGCGCGGCAGAGTTCGGGACACAAAGGCCTCCAAGCCTGTTGTGCGACCCGTCGCTCCATAGCGGCGGGGTGCGAGAGGCACGCCCGCTTCCTCCCCGCTTTCCAACAGAGCGTTTATAGAGAAATATGCTCATTCATCATGATGGCGGCGACGGTTCAACCAACCGGAGGGGCGGTGCCCTCGGGCCCCCGCGCCGCAACCGTCCGGACCGGTCGTCACGGCCACAACTGCTCCCGGCCCCACCCGGCGTCGCCGTCTCGGGCGTAACGCAGCCGGCGGTGGAAACCCTCGGCGGCGAGCTGGAAGAACTCCACGCTCCGCGCGTCCAGCCGGTAGACCCGGTGGCCGGCCGGAACCGCCTCCGGGTCGGCGGCCAGCAGCGCACGGGCCCGCCGCCGTTCCCGGTGGAAGTCGTCCGGGCCGGACATCGGTGCGCTCATCCGCCCGGTGAACCCGGCGGTGCGCGAGGCCGTGCCGCGCGAGCGGAAGTCCGTGCGGGCCGCCTCGACGTCCAGGACGGCGACCGGGCCGACCGCTCGGACCTGCCGGCCGAGCCGGGGCCAGTACCAGGTGAGCGCCGCATGGGGGCGGACCGCGAGTTCGGCGCCCTTGCGGCTGCCGGCGTCGCTGGCGAACCGGAAGGCGCACCGGTCGCCGTCCAGTTCGAAGCCGCGCAGCAGCAGGACCCGGCAGGACGGCCGCCCGGCCGCGTCGGCGGTGCTGAGCACCATCGCCCGCGGCTCGGGCACCGCCTCGTCGAGGGCGCGCCCGAGCCAATCGGCGAACAGCGCGCCGGGCGCACCGGGGGCCCGCTCCGGGTCGAACCCGGGCAGCGGGCCGGTACCGGCGGGCGCGGAGCGCAGTCTGGCCCACAGGGCGTCGTGGTCGGTCACGTGCGCGATCCTGGCACACGGCGCGGCGGAGGGCGCGGCGGCGCCGGATCGTGCCCGGCCCCGCCCACCGTGACGCCCGCTCCCTGCCCGCCGCGCCGCCGCCGCGCCGCAGGACGGTCCTGCGGCGCGGCACGGCCGGCCGGACGTCAGCTGTCGGCGTCCTCGTCGGCCAGGATGAGGTAGAGCTTCTTACGTGCCTCGTTGACCACCGTCAGTGCCTTGTCGCGCTGGGCGGCGTTGCCGGTGGACCACACCTGGCGGAACGCCTCGACCAGGCCGGTGCCGGCTTGCCGGATCTCGTGCAGCGACTCCCAGTCGACGCCGCGCCCGGCTTCCTCCCAGGGGGCGTCCGGACCGCCGTCGGCCTCCGCGCGGCCCTCCTCAGTGAGGGTGAACAGCTTCTTTCCGCCCTCGGAGGCACTCTCGATCAGCCCCTCGTCCTCCAGCAGTTGCAGCGTCGGGTAGACCGAGCCGGGGCTCGGGCGCCAGGCTCCGCCGCTCCGCTCGGCGATCTCCTGGATCATCTCGTAGCCGTGCATCGGGCGGTCCTTGAGCAGGGCCAGAATCGAGGCGCGCACGTCGCCCCGCCGCGCCCGGCCACGCGGTCCGCCCCGGCCGCCGCGCCGCCCGGGGCCGAAGCCTCCGCCGCTCCAGGGTGGGCCGAACGGCGGCCCGAACGGGCCGAAGGCGGCGCGCAGCCGCTCGATGTCGCCGAGCGGCCCTCCGCGCCGGCCGCAGTCGTGCCCGCCGGCCGACTGCTCCCAGCCCGCGGGTCCCGTCGTGTGTCCGTGTCCGTGGGAACGCATGGCGCGCTCCTTCCATCTCGGGGGTGTCCTGAATCGTCGCGGATCGACGATCACTCGCCGATCCATCGCGATGCCTCAACGATATATCGCCGACTGTCGCGCGGCAAGCCCGTGCCACCCGTCGGCTATTGGCCGTGTCCCGGTGTCGACCGGTCCCGTACCGTCCTGGGCATGAGGATCCGCATCGTCGACGCGTTCACCGACCGTCCGTTCGCCGGCAACCCGGCGGCCGTCGCCGTCCTGGACGATGAGCACTTCCCCGACCCGTCGTGGATGGGTGCGCTGGCAGCCGAGCTCAACCTCTCCGAGACCGCGTTCGCCCACCGGCTGCCGCCCGGCGGCGAGGCCGAATGGGCGCTGCGCTGGTTCACCCCGGCGGCCGAGGTGGACCTGTGCGGGCACGCCACGCTGGCGACCGCGCACACCCTGTTCGCCACCGGCGCCGCCGACGGCACGGTCCGCTTCGCCACCCGCGGCGGGATCCTGGCCGCGACCGGCGCCGACGGCGGCGCGATCACCCTGGACTTCCCCGCCGCGCCGCTCGACCCGGTCGCCCCGCCGCCGGGCGCCGCGGACGCCGTCGGCGCCGCCCCGGTCGCGGCGTACGGGTCCGGTTCGGGCGGCGGTCAACTGATGCTGGAGCTGGCCGACGAGGCGGCCGTGCGCGGCCTGGCACCGGATCCGGCGGCGATCGGGCGGCTGCCGTACGCGGGCGTGATCGTGACCGCCCCCGCCACCGGCCCGGGCCACGACTACGTCTCGCGCTACTTCGCCCCCGCCGTGGGCATCCCCGAGGACCCGGTCACCGGCAGCGCCCACACCTCGCTGGCGCCGCTGTGGTCCGGGCGGCTCGGGCGCGAGGAGCTGACCGGTCTCCAGGTGTCCGCGCGCACCGGCCGGGTGCGCACCACGCTGCGCGGCGCCCGCGTGCTGCTCACCGGCCATGCCGTCACCGTGCTGGACGGCCTCCTCGCCGACGGGGTGTGACCGTCCCCCGGACCGGCGGCCCGTCTCAGGTCGGCAGCCAGCCGACCTTCCCGGCCAGCAGCGCGTAGCCCACGAACGCCACCGAATCGATCAGGGTGTGCGCGGCGACCAGCGGGCCGACCCGGCCCCAGCGCCGGTAGAGCAGGACGAAGACCACGCCCATCACCAGGTTGCCGGCGAACCCGCCGAGCCCCTGGTAGAGGTGGTACGAGCCGCGCAGCACCGCGCTGGCGGCCAGCGCGGCGCCGGCGCCCCACCCCAGTTGGTCCAGCCGGCGCAGCAGGTAGCCGACGACGACGACCTCCTCCAGCACGGCGTTCTGCGCCGCCGCCAGGATCAGCACCGGGATCCGCCACCAGACCGCGGGGAGCGATTCGGGGACCACCGTGAGGTTGAAGCCGGCCGCCCGTGCTCCGAGGTAGAGCAGCAGCCCGCTGCCGCCGATCGCCGCGGCGACGAGCGCGCCCCACGCCAGGTCGGAGCCCGGACGGCGCAGGTCGAAGCCGATGGAGCGCGGGCCCGCGCCCTCCCGCCACAGCAGGTGCGCCACCAGCGCGACCGGCACCAGTGCGGTCGCCACGCCGAACAGCTGCCAGGCCAGGTCGAGCCACGGCCGGCCCGGGGCCTGCGAGCCGACCAGCGTCGCGGCCTGGTCGCGCAGCGGACCCGGCGCGGTGAGCGAGCCGACGAAGCTGATCAGCGCGCCGACCGCACTCGCGCCCAGCGACACGGCCAGCACCAGCAGCGCCTCCTGGCCCAGCGCTCGGCGGCCGAGCGACGAGCCGTCCGCCATGGCCAGGACCCGGGATCCGCGGCCCCCCGGCTCGGCCGGACGCCCGGCGGCTTCCTCCCGCTCTCCGCGCACCGCGCGCCTCCCGCTCGTGTGGTCCGTCGCCAGCACACCGTAGACCGGGTGGCTGTGGAACGCGACCACCGCCCGCGCGGCGTCAGGGCAGGTCGGTGGACCAGCTGTGCACCGGTTCGCCGGAGCGCATCAGCTCGCTGTACTGCCGGGTCATGACCGCCAGTGCCTTGTGTCGGTCCGTGCCGCGCTCCAGCGCGCCGTGGAAGGCCGCCGCCTGCCACGAGGCGCCGTTGACCCTGCGCCGGCAGCGCTCCTCGATGACGCCCAGGTAGCGGTCCCGGTCGGCGGGCGCGATGCCCCACGCGTCCAGACCGCCGGCGGCCAGCGGCAGCAGTTCGTCGCGCACCAGCCGCACCGCGGGCACCGGCACCGGTCCGCCGCGGCCGGGGCGGGGCCACAGCAGCTCGGCCTCGATGCCGTGCCGGCAGGCCATGTCGAAGTTCGCGGCCGCGGCCGCGAACGGCATCCGGGTCCAGACCGGGCGCGGCGCGTCGGCCAGGGCCCGTACCAGGCCGTAGTAGAAGGCGACGTTGGCCAGCACGTCGGTGACGGTGGGCCCGGCCGGCATGACGCGGTTCTCCACCCGCAGGTGCGGCACCCCGTCCACGACCTGGTAGACCGGGCGGTTCCAGCGGTAGACGGTGCCGTTGTGCAGTTGCAGTTCCTTCAACTGCGGCACGCCGCCGTCGTCGAGCACCCGCAGCGGGTCCTCCTCGTCGCAGATCGGCAGCAGCGGCGGGAAGTAGCGCACGTTCTCCTCGAACAGGTCGTGGACCCCGGAGATCCAGCGCTCGCCGAACCAGGTCAGAGGGCGCACGCCCTGTGCCCTCAGCTCGGGCGGCCGGGTGTCGGTGGCCTGCTGGAAGAGCACCGGGCGGGTCTCGCGCCACAGTTCGAGCCCGAACAGGAAGGGCGAGTTGGCGCCCACGGCGATCTGCGGGCCGACCACCGCCTGCGCGGCGTTCCACACCGCGGCGAACCGGGCCGGGGTGACCTGCAGGTGCATCTGCATCGAGGTGGCGGCCGCCTCCGGGGCGATCGACCCCGAGGTGGTGGTCAGCCGTTCCACACCGGTGATGTCCAGCGTCAGCTCCTCGCCCCGGGCGGCCAGGATCCGGTCGTTGAGCAGTGCGTAGCGGTCCGCCCGGGAGAGGTTGGCACCCACCAGGTCCTGCGGTCCCAGGGTGGGCAGGATGCCGACCATGATGATGTGCGCGCCGACCTCGGTGGCCTTGCGGTCGGCGTAGGTCAGGCCGATGCGCAGTTCCTCAGCGAGCTGGTCGAGGACCCGGCCGGACAGCCGGTGCGGCGCGATGTTGACCTCGATGTTGAACTGGGCCAACTCGGTCTGGAAATCACGGCTCGCGATGCGCTCCAGGACTTCTTCGTTCACCATGCACGGCAGGCCGTCGGAATCCGCGAGATTCAATTCGATCTCCAGGCCCATGAGGTTCCTGGGCCGATCGAAGCGTTTGTCCGCCAGCAGCCTCTCGAGTCCCACCAGGCACTGTTGCAGCTTTTTGCGGTAGCGCTGCCGATCGGAAGGGTCGAACCCCGTGCCCACGACCTTCTCTCCCATCGAAGCGTCCTCCTCGCGAGCCGGTCGTGCACCTGTTTGGGCCGTGCACCGATGATGCCCAATGAAGCAGATCCATAACGCCACCACGTGCGCCGGTTCACGCCGGGCTCGCGGGTGCGATCCGTTCGGCACATTCCTCGGGCATGCGGAACCGGGGGTGCCACTCCGCCCCCGGATCGCGGGAAATCCCGGCGAGAACACGCCATCCGTATATCGTGCGTACGCCCAGGCCAGAGCCGGGTGAGCCGGTGGGAATACGGACCAATTACCCCCGCGATTCGCCTGCCGGACGTCCGAATACCCACCGGTCGACACCGCGGGCCGGGGCGCCGTGAAACACCGTGCTAACACAGCTCGTATAAACTTCCTTCACCGGCGCGGACCGCGCGCTCCGGCGCTCGCACCCGGGCGCCGATTCCCGCCCACGCGACCGGAACCCGCGCGCCGTCCGCCGGCGTGCCACCGCACCCGCGCCCGCCGACAGCGCTGTCGGCACCCTCGTAGTCCTTGCCGTGTCCGGACCGGGCACATCTGTCTCTCCGAGAGGCGACCCGCCATGCCGCTGCATCTCCCGCCCGCCCCCGAGTCCGCCCTGCGCTGCGTCTCCGCGGCGCTCGGCGCGGGCGCCCCGGGCTGCGTCCCGCGTCCCGCCGCCCCGCAGGGCTCCGACGACCGGCCGGTCCTCGGACGGCCGCTCGCCGTCCACCGGTGGGAACCGGAGTCCTCCGGCGGCGGCTCGCCGCACGCCGGGCTGACCGGCTGGCGGTTCTCCGTCACCCGCGGCGACCGGGTGGTCGCCGCGGCCCACTGCGCGCCGGCCGAGCGGGGCTGGGCCTTCTCGCACTGCTCGGCCGGTCCCTACCTGGCCTCCACCGAACGGGCGCTGCGGCAGGCCGAGTCACTGCCTGCGGACTTCCAGGGCCGCCTGCTGTCGGTCCCCGGGCTCTACATGCTCTGCCTGTGGCTGCACGGCGACCCGGTCGCCGGGGACGACGCCCGACCGGGACCGGCCGACCCCCTGATCCCGCTGGCCCCGGCACCGCCCGGAGTCGCCGCGCACCGACTGTACCGGGCGGGCGACCTGCTGCCGCTGCTGGCGGTCCGGCTGACGCCGCGCGAGGAGCTGGAGCCGGCGGTGTAGCCGGGCGCCCGACGGGCACGGGGTCGGCGCGCACCGCGCCGGCCCCGCGGGGTCGGCGTCCGGACGGACACCGGGTCAGCTCTGGTAGTCCTCCGGCGGCGGGCAGGAGCAGACCAGGTTGCGATCGCCGAACGCGCCGTCGACCCGCCGGACCGGCGGCCAGTACTTGTCGGCGGCCGACACCCCGGCCGGGAAGACCGCCTGCTCGCGGCCGTAGGGGTGCGGCCAGTCGCCGGCCAGCATGGCCGCGGTGTGCGGGGCGTTGCGCAGCGGGTTGTCGTCGGCCGGCCACTCCCCCGCGCCGACCCGGTCGATCTCCGCCCGGATCGCGATCATCGCCTCACAGAACCGGTCGAGTTCGGCCAGGTCCTCGCTCTCGGTGGGCTCGATCATCAGCGTGCCGGCCACCGGGAACGACATCGTCGGGGCGTGGAAGCCGTAGTCGATCAGCCGCTTGGCCACGTCGTCCACGCTCACCCCGGTCGCCTTGGTCAGCGGCCGCAGGTCGACGACGCACTCGTGCGCCACCAGCCCGCCGGGCCCGGTGTAGAGCACCGGGAAGTAGGGCGCGAGCCGCTTGGCGACGTAGTTGGCGCTCAGCACCGCGACCTGGGTGGCCCGCTTGAGGCCCTCCGCGCCCATCAGCCGTGCGTAGGCCCAGGAGATCGGCAGGATGCCCGCCGAGCCCCACGGAGCCGCGGAGACCGGCCCGACCCCGGTCCGCGGGCCGGCGCTCGGCTGCAGCGGGTGGTTGGGCAGGTACGGCGCGAGGTGGGCGCGCACCGCGACCGGGCCGACCCCGGGACCGCCGCCGCCGTGCGGGATGCAGAACGTCTTGTGCAGGTTCAGGTGGGAGACGTCGGCGCCGAACGCGCCCGGCCGGGCCAGTCCGACCAGCGCGTTGAGGTTGGCGCCGTCCACGTAGACCTGGCCGCCGGCGTCGTGCACCGCGGCGCAGATCTCGGTGATGTTGTCCTCGAAGACGCCGTGCGTGGAGGGGTAGGTGACCATCAGCACGGCGAGTTCGTCGCGGTGCAGGTCGATCTTGGCGCGCAGGTCGTCCACGTCGACGTCGCCGTTCTCACCGGTCGCCACCACGACCACCCGCATGCCGGCCATCACGGCGCTGGCCGCGTTGGTGCCGTGCGCGGAGGACGGGATGAGGCAGACCGTGCGGTCGCCCTGCCCGGCCGCGCGGTGGTAGGCGCGTACCGCCAGCAGGCCGGCCAGTTCGCCCTGGGAGCCGGCGTTCGGCTGGATGCTGACCGTGTCGTACCCGGTGATCTCCGCGAGCCGCTCCTCCAGTTCGCGGATGAGCGTGAGGTAGCCCTCGGCCTGCTCGATCGGCGCGAACGGGTGCAGCGCGGCGAACTGCGGCCAGGTCACCGCCTCCATCTCGGTGGTCGCGTTGAGCTTCATCGTGCACGACCCGAGCGGGATCATGCCCCGGTCCAGCGCGTAGTCCCGGTCGGCGAGCCGGCGCAGGTAGCGCAGCATGGCGGTCTCCGAGCGGTACTCGTGGAAGACCGGGTGCGCCAGGTAGCCGCCGGGGGAGCGCAGCAGCGCCTCGGGCAGCGCGTCGGCGGTCGCCGCGTCCAGCGCCGCCGCGTCCGCCTCGACGCCGAACGCGCCCCACACCGCGGCCAGCGCCTCGCCGGTGGTGGTCTCGTCACAGGCGGCGCCGACCGTGTCGGCGTCCACCAGGCGCAGGTTGACCCCGGCGTCCCGGGCGGCGGCGACCACCTCGGCGGCGCGGCCCGGCACCCGGGCGGTCACGGTGTCGAAGAACGCGGGGTGCGCGATCTCCACCCCGCCGGCCGCGAGGCCCGCGGCCAGTACCGCGGCGTACCGGTGCACCCGGCGCGCGATGGCGGCCAGGCCCTCGGGACCGTGGTGGACGGCGTACATCCCGGCCATCACGGCCAGCAGCACCTGCGCGGTGCAGATGTTGCTGGTCGCCCTCTCCCGCCGGATGTGCTGCTCACGGGTCTGCAGCGCCAGCCGGTACGCCTTGCCGCCGGCCGCGTCGACCGAGACGCCGACGAGCCGGCCGGGCAGGTTCCGGGCGAAGCGCTCGCGTACCGCCATGTAGCCGGCGTGCGGGCCGCCGAAGCCCATCGGCACGCCGAACCGCTGCGTGGTGCCGACCGCGATGTCGGCGCCCAGTTCGCCGGGCGGGGTGAGCAGGGTCAGCGCCAGCAGGTCGGCGGCGACGGTGACGACGGCTCCGAGTTCGTGCGCGCGCTCGACGACCGGGCGCGGGTCGCGCACCGCTCCGCCGGCTCCCGGGTACTGCAGCAGCACGCCGAACACGCCGCGCTCGGCCACCTCGTCCGGGATGCCGCCGGCCAGGTCGGCGACGACCACCTCGACGCCGGCCGGTTCCGCACGGGTGCGCAGCACGGCGACGGTCTGCGGGAAGCAGTCGGCGTCCACCAGGAACACGCCCCGCTTGACCTTTGCTACCCGCCGGGAGAGCGCCATCGCCTCGGCGGCGGCGGTGCCCTCGTCCAGCAGCGAGGCGCCGGAGGTGGGCAGCCCGGTCAGGTCGGCGACCATCGTCTGGAAGTTCAGCAGCGCCTCCAGGCGGCCCTGCGAGATCTCCGGCTGGTAGGGCGTGTAGGCGGTGTACCAGGCCGGGTTCTCCATGACGTTGCGCAGCACGACCGGCGGGGTGAAGGTGCCGTAGTAGCCCAGGCCGATCATCGGGCGCAGCACCTGGTTGCGGTCGGCGAGCGCCCGCAGTTCGGCGATCACCTCCGCCTCGGTGCGCGCCTCGCCCAGCGCCGGCGGCCGGACGCTGCGGATCGCCTCCGGCACGGCGGCGGCGGTGAGCTCCTCCAGCGAGCCGTAGCCGACGTGCGCCAGCATCTTGGCCTGGGCGCCGGTGTCCGGCCCGATGTGCCGGCGCTCGAACGGGGTGCCGCGCTCCAGCCGGGAGAGCGGAATGCGTCGGGACGTCATCTGCGGGGGCCTCCTGGTCGATACGACCTGCGGGGGCACCCTCGGCGCGGATGCCCGGTCGGCCTCCCCCTCTGTCATCGACCTGAGAGTTTCGCCGTTCCGCCGGGGCGGCGCGGCTTTCACCGTCGGTGAGGGGGCTCCGGCCGTCACGCCCGCCGGGGGCCCGCCTGCTTTTCAGAGTGACCTCGTCCGCGCGGTACGGATGCCTGAGAGATTCCGGGGAGGGTTTGCTCCTTCGGCGCCTGGCGACGTGTATCGATGATGATTCTCGCGACGTCAGGACTCTCCCGCACGGGGTCGACAGCCGATGACCAGGGTACCAGCGCGGGTGCCCGGGGCGAATGGGCCACCGGTCGCCCCGTGGGACCGCCACGGACGCCGTCTCGATTCGACATGCCCAGGATTGTGCCTTTTCGTAATTACGTTGGACCGGTTGCGACCACCTGGAGGAACCGTGCAGACCGACATCGATCCGCGGAGCCTGATCGGCCGCAAAGCCTTCGACCGCAACGGTGTGAGGATCGGCACCGTGGACGAGGTCTACCTGGACGACGCGACCGGCGAACCGGAGTGGGCGGCGGTGCGCACCGGATTCTTCGGCCGGGACGCCTTCGTGCCGCTGGAGCCCAGCGAGATGCGGGACGACGCGCTGCGCGTGCCCTTCGACAAGTCGCTGGTCAAGGGCGCGCCGGACTTCGGCGTGGGCCGGCACCTGTCGCCCGAGCAGGAGTTGCAGCTCTACCACCACTACGGCCTGCGCGTCCCGCCGCCGGAGGCGGAGTCGCGCTCCGACCGGTCCCGGGACTTCGGCCGGCTGGCCGGCGGCGAGGGCCGGGAGGACTGATCCGTCTCCCCGCGGGCGCCCCGGCGACCGCGCGGGCCTCGGCGCCTCAGCGGGCCGGCGGTGCGCCGTGCGAACCGCCGTCGAGGAGGCCGCCACCGGGCCGCACGCCGCCGGCGTCCGGGCGGCCGGCCTCCGGGCCACGGGCCACCAGCGGCAGCGGGTCGGACGCGGTCAGCAGCGGATCGCCGACCGGGAAGGTGCGCACCCGGCCCGGGTCACCGCCCGGCACCTCGAAACGCACCGTGACCCGTCCGACACCGCTGCCCTGCACCCAGCCCGGCCCGTACTCCGTGTGGGTGACGTCCTGGCCGGGCCGCCAACGGTGTTCGACGGGCCGCTCCGGCACCACCGGTCCGGTGGGCGCGGACGGCCGCCACGCGGGCGCGAGGCAGTCGCCGGTCCGGGCTCGGTCACCGGACTGGGCGAACAGGTCCTCCTGGGTGAAGTCGGCCAGGCCCGCCACCCCCACGCCGAGCAGCCGGACCCCTCCGGTGGTGTCCACCGCCTCGATCAGCCGGTCCGCGGTCTCCCGGACCACGCCCGGGTCGTCGGTGGGGGCGCGCAGCGTCTCGGAGCGGGTGAGCGTGGTGAAGTCGTAGTGCCGGACCTTGAGCACCACCGTGCGCCCGGAGCGTCCGGCCTCCCGCAGCCGGCGCACGCACCGGTCCGCCAGCCGCGCCACCTCGGCCCGCACCCGGGCCCGGTCGGTGAGGTCCACGTCGAAGGTGTCCTCCACGGATATCGACTTCACGTCCCGCTCGGCCACCACCGGGCGGTCGTCCCGGCCGGTCGCCATCGCGTGCAGCGACGCTCCGTGCGAGCGGCCGAGCAGCCGGACCAGCTCGGCCTCCCCCGCCTCCGCGATCTCGGCGACCGTGGTGATCCCGGCCCGCCGCAGCTGCTCGGCGGTGGCCGGCCCCACGCCCCACAGGGCGCGGACCGTGCGCGGACCCAGGAACTCCCGCTCGGTTCCGGAGGCCACCACCACCAGGCCGTCCGGCTTGGCCTCCTCCGAGCCGATCTTCGCCAGCAGTTTGGAACCCGCGAGGCCCACCGACGCGGTCAGGCCGGTGGCATCCGCGATGCCGGCCCGCAGCCGCTCGCCGACCTGACGGGCGGCCGCCACCGCTTCGGCGCCGCGCAGCCCGGCCAGCCAGGCGCCGTCCCGGCCCGCCGCCAGGTCGACGAACGCCTCGTCCAGGCTCAGCGGCTCGACCAGCGGCGAGCAGGTGTGCAGCAGCGCCATCACCGTGTCACTCACCTGGCGGTACAGCCCGAACCGGGGAATCAGGTAAGCGGCGTTCGGGCTCAGCCGCCGGGCGTGGGCCATCGCCATCGCGGAGTGCACACCGTGCACCCGGGCCTCGTAGGACGCGGTCGCGACCACCCCGCGCGGACCGAGCCCCCCGACGACCACGGGTTTTCCCCGCAGGCTGGGTTTGGACGCCTGTTCGACCGAGGCGAAGAAGGCATCCATGTCCAGGTGGAGGATCGTCGGCGCGCCGCGCACACCGACGATGCTCCCGCACCGCACTGACAACGGCGCGCGCCCGCCGCGCCGGAACCTCGCGCCGGGCACGGGCGGCCGGACGCGGTGTGGAGGCCGGGCGCGCGGCGTGGGGCCCTGTGCGGCGGCGGATCGCCGCCACCCCCGCGGGCCCACGACGCGCCCCGGCTGCCGGCCGCGTTCAGCCGGCCCGGTTGCGGCGCCGCGCGAGCTCGTCGGCCGGGTCGTGGCCGACCAGCGTCTCGCCGGTGTCGACCCGCTCGCCGTGCAGCTGGGACAGCCGTTCCTCCACGTCCCGCCACACCACGCCCACCGCGATGCCGAAGACGCCCTGGCCGCCCTCCAGCAGCCGCAGCACCTCCTCGGTGGACGTGCACTCGTAGACGGTCGCCCCGTCGCACATCAGCGTCATCCGGGCGACGTCGCGCGGCGCGCAGCTGCTCAGGTGGCCGACCGCGGTGCGGATGTTCTGCAGCGAGACGCCGGTGTCCAGCAGGCGCTTGACGATCTTGAGGACGACGACGTCCCGGAAGCCGTAGAGCCGCTGGGTGCCGGAGCCGTACGCCGGGCGCACCGAGGGCTCCACCAGGCCGGTACGGGCCCAGTAGTCCAACTGGCGGTAGGTGATGCCGGCCGCCGCGCACGCGGTCGGGCCGCGGTAACCGATCAGCGCAGGCTCACCGCCGGCGCCGGCACCGCTCTCGCCCGCGGGCCGGTGCGATGGCGGGGGCAGCGTCCCGCGAACCGGGAAAGCTCCCCCCGCTGCCGTCCCGTCGCCGGTGCTTCTCACGCCGACCTCCGTCCCTTCGCGTCCCGGGAGCGCACGCTGCGACCTGCCCGCCACCACTGCGCGGCGCACAGGGCTGAACCCGTCCAGGACACTCCAAGTCGACGGTAGGCAGTCACTCCGGGTGCGTCAACGATCGCCACACTCGCCACGCCGGGTGATTTCCACCCCGAGTGTGGTTTGACGTGACCCTGGGAAGGGAAACTCTAGCCCTTTATCCGCCGCTTATCCCGACCGGCCCCCGCGTGATCGGCGGAGCGTCATCGTCCGGTCACTGGTTGCTCGTGCCGAAGTCCTCGGGCGAGATCTGGTCGAGGAACTCGCGGAACTTCTCCACCTCGTCCTCCTGCTCGTCGGGGATGACGATTCCGGCGTCGTCGAGCACCCCGTCGCTGCCGAAGATGGGCGTGCCGGTGCGCAGCGCGAGGGCTATGGCGTCCGAAGGTCGGGCGCTCACCTCGACTCCGCTGGCGAACACCAGCTCCGCGTAGAAGATCCCTTCGCGCAGGTCGGTGATGCGGACCTCGGTCAGCTGCTGCCCCACCGCCTCCAGAACGTCCTTGAACAGGTCGTGGGTCAGTGGGCGGGCGGGCGTCATGCCCTGCTGGGCGAAGGCGATCGCGGTCGCCTCGCCCGGTCCGATCCAGATGGGCAGGTACCGGTCGCCTCCCACTTCCCGCAGAAGCACGATCGGTTGGCTGGAGGGCATTTCCACCCGGACACCCACGACGTCGAGCTCATTCACACAGCAACCCTAGGCCGTCGCAGAAGACTTTGGGTAGTCGGGCGGCGATCAGCCGCTCAGCCGTGGCGCGGGCGCAGGGCCGAGTGGACCAGTGCGGCGTGCAGCCGCACCGAGAGAGCGGCCAGCTCCCGGGCGGTGGACTCGGCGTGCGCCCGGGTCTGCGGGTTGCGGTGCCGTCGGAGCGGTGCGACCACCTGTTCGACCAGTCCGGCGTCCCGTTCGGCGGCCGCCTTGACCGCCCGCAGGTGGCGCGGCTCCAACCCGAAGGCGCCCAGTTCGACGACGAGCCGGCCGATGTACGCCGCCTCGGCGTCGAAGCAGCCGTCCGAATCCGCCTCGACCAGTCCGTACGACTCCCACTGGGCCAGTTGTTCAGGCCGGGCGCCGACGGCCTCCAGCAGCCGCTCCCGGCTGATCCGCCGCGCCGGAACGGTTTCGAGGGGCCCCTGGAGCTGATCCGTCCGGTCCGCCGCGACCGCGGGGGCCGATCCGTCCGAACACCAGTCCGAACATGCGTCCGAATCGGACGGGCCGTCCGCACCGGCGTCCAGGCGCTCCCTGATCACCCGCAGCGGCAGGTACCGGTCACGCTGCATCCGCAGCACCCGGCCGAGCCGTTCCACGTCGGCCACGGTGAACTTGCGGTACCCCGAGGGGGTACGTCGCGGAACGACCAGGCCTTCCGCCTCCAGGAAGCGGATCTTGGAGATCGTGACCTCGGGGAACTCGGCGCGCAGCACTCCGACCACCGCGCCGATGCTGAGCAACCGCCCATCCGGGGCGGCGGTGCCGTCGCCGGCACCGCCCGACGGTGTAGGAGGCATTACCTTCCCCTCGCGGCTCCGCGCGGGTCAGACCACCCGCTGATTCGTGTAGAACACCAGCCGGTACTTGCCGATCTGCACCTCGTCCCCGGTCACCAGTCCCACCGCGTCGATGCGCTCCCGGTTGACGTACGTGCCGTTCAGGCTGCCCACGTCGGAGACCGTGAAGCGGCCGTCTGCGCCCCGGCGGAACTCCACGTGCCGGCGCGAGACGGTGACGTCGTCCAGGAAGATGTCGCTCTGCGGGTGCCGGCCCGCGGTCGTCAGCTCGCCGTCGAGCAGGAAGCGGCTGCCCGAGTTCGGCCCGCGGCGCACCACCAGGAGCGCCGAACCGGGCGGCAGGGCGTCGACCGCGGACTGCGCCTCGGGCGACAGCGAGGGCATCGGCGTCTGCCCGGTGGTCTCCGAGTCGTACGCCTCCAGGCCCGAGATGGAGATCGTGGAGGTCGTCTCGGAAGCGCGCTCGGAGGGAACGCCTCCGCGCAGGGGCGCCCCGCAGTTCGAGCAGAAGCGGCTGGCATCCGCGTTGCGGTGTCCGCACCTGCTGCACACCAAGGCCGCCATGGACGCTGCCTCCTGCTGCGGCTGACCCGAACCCGAGGTCGACGGGTCTGTGAAACCTATGCCGCCCGAAGCGGCGGGGTCAACCGAACCCGCGCCGAAGCCACCCGAAATGTCGCCGCCCGGAGCAACGGCCTCGTCGCGGAAGAGCGGACGCGGGGCGTCCCGGCCCTCCTCGCGCACCTCGTCGCGCGCGGCGCGGTGACGCGCCGTAGCGGGCTCCCCCGCCTGACGAGCGCTCTTGCCGAACAGCCTTCCAAACAACTTCACGGGCGATTCCCCTTGACCGAAACAGACCCGCCCGTGGGGCAGGACGAACCCTCGCGACTGACGTAAACCGACCCGGCCGTCCTGTGAACGAACCAGGTCACCTCACAGTTTCTCCTACGTGCCCCGCCGTGCCGACGCCGACCCCCCGCACCGCGGTGCGCTCCCCCGCTCAACTCCATGCTCTCCCACCTCACGGGCCCGACGACCGAGCGTAGTCAGGCTGTTTCACCCATCGCAAGGCGTGCACGGGCGATCCCGCGTGCCGCCCGGCCGGACGGCGTGCCCGGCCCGGCCGAGGCAACCGGCGCCGCCGGGCCGCTCGTCGGCCCGGACACGCCCGTCGCGCCGCACCGGGCACATCGTCGCACGTCCGGCGGTACGCCGTGAACGACCCGGGCCCGGCCGGATCTCCCGGGGCCGCCCGCCCGGCCCGGGCCGGCCCGGGCCCAGGTCCGGCGGGCTCCCGTCAGGAATCCGGGCCCTCGACCACCCGCGACCACTCGTCGAGCAGCCGCTGCGCCGATGCGTCGTCGGGCCCCTCCGCCCACAATCGGGTGAACGCCTCGGCCGGGTCCGGCAGCACCATGACCCAGCGCCCGTCGTCCTCCACCACCCGGACCCCGTCCGTGGTGTCCACCGAGCGGTCCCCGGCCGCCTCCACCACGCGCCGCATCACCATGCCCTTGACCGCCCACGGCGTCGCCAGGTCGCGCTTGAGCACATGAGCGCGCGGGATGCGCGCGTCGATCTGGCCCAGCGTGAGCCGGGTCCTGGCCACCAGGCCGACCAGCCGGACGAAGGCCGCGGCGCCGTCGAAGACGCTGCTGAACTCCGGCACGATCAGGCCGCCGCGGCCGTCGCCGCCGAACACCGTCGACTCGTCCCGGCAGACCCGGGTCAGGTCGTCCGGCGACGTGGTGGTCCACTCCACCTGCGTGCCGTGGTAAGCGGCCACCTGCTCGGCGATCCGGGTCGTGGTCACCGGCAGCGCCACCCGGCCGCTGCGCCGCTCGGCCGCCACCCGGTCGAGCAGCACCAGCAGCGCCCGGTCGTCCTCCACGATCCGGCCCCGCTCGTCGACCAGCGAGATCCGTTCGCCGACCGGGTCGAACCGCACGCCGAACGCGGCGCGGGCGGACGCCACGATCTCGCCGAGCCGCACCAGCCCGGCCCGGCGTTCCCGCGCGGTCTCGGTGGGCCGCCCCTCGTCCATGCCGGCGTTGATGGTCAGCGCCTCCACGCCGAGCCGGCCGAGCAGGCTGGGCAGCACGATGCCGGCGCTGCCGTGCGCGGCGTCCACCACGACCTTCAGGCCCGCCTCGCGGACCCCCGAGGTGTCCACCTCGCGCAGCAGGGAGCCGCTGTAGGAGTCGAAGACGCTGCTGGGGAATCGCAGGTCGCCGATCTCACCGGGGAACGCCCTGCGGTACTCCTGCCGGGCGAAGACCCGGTCGAGCTTGCGCTGCCGGGCCTGCGAGAGGTCGGCGCCGCGCTCGTCGAAGAACATGATGTCCACCGACTCCGGCACCCCTGGCGTGGTACGGATCATCACACCGCCGGCGCTGCCGCGCGCCGTCTGCTGGCGGGCCACCGGCATCGGCACGTTCTCCAGGTCGCGCACGTCGATGGCACTGGTCTGCAGGGCGGAGATGACGGCCCGTTTCAACGCACGCGCGCCACGGGAGTGGTCACGCGCGGTGGTGACCGTGGCACCCTTCTTCAGCGTCGTGGCGTACGCGCCGGCCAGCCGCACCACCAGTTCCGGGGTGATCTCCACGTTGAGGATGCCGGAGACGCCGCGCGCGCCGAACAGCTGCGCCTGGCCGCGCGACTCCCAGATCACCGAGGTGTTGACGAACGCGCCCGCCTCGATGGTCTTGAACGGGTAGACCCGCACCGTGCCGGCGATGATCGACTCCTCGCCGACCAGGCACTCGTCACCGATGACCGCGCCGTCCTCGATCCGGGCGGCCCTCATGACGTCGGTGTTGCGCCCGATGACGCAGCCGCGCAGGTTCGTCTGCGGACCGATGTAGACGTTGTCGTGCACGACCGCCTTGTGCAGGAAGGCGCCGGACTTCACGACCACGTTGGAGCCGATGACGGTGTGCTCGCGGATCTCGGTTCCGGCCTCCACCTTGGCGTAGTCGCCGATGTACAGCGGGCCGCGCAGCACCGCCTCCGGGTGCACCTCCGCGCCCTCGGCCATCCAGACCTTCGGCGAGATCTCGAAGCCGTCGATCTCGACGTCCACGTGCCCTTCGAGCACGTCCGCCTGGGCCTTCACGTAGGACTCGTGGGTGCCCACGTCCTCCCAGTAGCCCTCGGCGACGTAGCCGTAGATCGGCTTGCCCTCCTTCATCAACCGCGGGAAGACGTCGCCGGACCAGTCCACCGAGGCGTCCGCCTCGACGTAGTCGAAGACCTCCGGCTCCATCACGTAGATACCGGTGTTCACCGTGTCGGAGAAGACCTGGCCCCAGGTCGGCTTCTCCAGGAACCGTTCGACCTTGCCCTCGTCGTCGACGATCGTGATACCGAATTCCAACGGATTGGGGACCCGGGTCAGGCAGACGGTGACCAGACCGCCCTTCTCCCGGTGGAACGCGATCAGCTCGCTGAGGTCGAAATCCGTCAGGGCGTCGCCGGAGATCACCAGGAAGGAGTCGTCCTTGAGCGCCTCCTCGGCGTTCTTGACGCTGCCCGCGGTACCGAGCGGCTTCTCCTCGTGGGCATAGGTCAACTCCATGCCCAGTTCCTCACCGTCGCCGAAGTGGTTCTTGACCAGCGACGCCAGGAACTGCACGGTCACCACGGTCTCGGTGAGTCCGTGCCTCTTGAGCAGCCGCAGCACGTGCTCCATGATCGGCCGGTTCACCACCGGCAGGAGCGGCTTGGGCATGCTGGAGGTCATGGGGCGAAGGCGGGTGCCCTCACCGCCGGCCATCACGACGGCCTTCATGTCGGAAGCGTCCTCCTCGAGAGACGACAGTCTTGCCGACCTCACCACTCAGGGATGTCGCACGGACCCGGCGCCTCGTCGCGCCCTGGGTCCGGGGCCCCGTGTCCCCGGCGAGCCGCCCATCGGGCTTTCCGGGCGTTCACGGGCTAGTCGGCAGTGGCGTCCGCCCGGATGAGTCGGGCGACTTGGACCACGTAGAGGATCCCTGCCCACCAGTACAGCGTTGTACCCCATCCCGCGAAAGCCCATCCGAAAACAGCAGCGAGTTCGTGGAGCCATCCGCCCCCGACACTCAGAAGGAGCAAAGGGAAGGCGTACATCAGGTTGAAGGTGGCGGCCTTGCCCAGGAAGTTCACCTGTGGCGGACCGTAACCGTGCCGCCGCAGTACGAGAACCATCACGCCCAGCATCAGTTCACGGGCCACGAGGATCGCGGTCAGCCACCACGGGAGGATCTCCCGCCAGGTGAGGCCGACCAGCGTCGAGAGGATGTACAACCGGTCCGCTGCCGGGTCGAGAATTCGTCCCAGCTTGCTGATCTGGTTCCAGCGCCGGGCCAGCTTGCCGTCCAGGTAGTCGCTCACACCGCTGAACGCCAGCAGCAGCAGCGCCCAGCCGTCACAGTTCGGGCCGCCGAACTCGGGCCACAGGATCAGCCACAGGAACACCGGCACACCCACCAGGCGGGCCATGCTGAGGATGTTCGGGATGGTGAGGATCCGGTCCGTCTGGACCCGAGTCTCCTGGACCTCCACCCGCGTGCCTCCTGTACCTGTCTGAACGACCGCCGGCCGTGCGATCGGCACCCTACCCGTAGCCGGAACCGGCCACCGGCCGGGGGCCGGTTTCCGTGCGGCAAAGGGAAAGGGCTCCCGCCCCCGGGTGCGAGACCAGGGGGCGGGAGCCCTCACAAACGGTTCGGCGGTGTCCTACTCTCCCACAGGGTCCCCCCTGCAGTACCATCGGCGCTGACAGGCTTAGCTTCCGGGTTCGGAATGTAACCGGGCGTTTCCCCATCGCTATGACCACCGAAACACAACGAAACCAACACAACAGTTCGTGGTTTCAGAACCACACAGTGGACGCGAGCAACTGAGGACAAGCCCTCGGCCTATTAGTACCGGTCAACTCCACCAGTCACCTGGCTTCCATCTCCGGCCTATCAACCCAGTCGTCTACTGGGAGCCTTACCCCATCAAGTGGGTGGGAGCCCTCATCTCGAAGCAGGCTTCCCGCTTAGATGCTTTCAGCGGTTATCCCTCCCGAACGTAGCCAACCAGCCATGCCCTTGGCAGAACAACTGGCACACCAGAGGTCCGTCCGTCCCGGTCCTCTCGTACTAGGGACAGCCCTTCTCAAGACTCCTACGCGCACAGCGGATAGGGACCGAACTGTCTCACGACGTTCTAAACCCAGCTCGCGTACCGCTTTAATGGGCGAACAGCCCAACCCTTGGGACCGACTCCAGCCCCAGGATGCGACGAGCCGACATCGAGGTGCCAAACCATCCCGTCGATATGGACTCTTGGGGAAGATCAGCCTGTTATCCCCGGGGTACCTTTTATCCGTTGAGCGACGGCGCTTCCACAAGCCACCGCCGGATCACTAGTCCCAGCTTTCGCTCCTGCTCGACCCGTCAGTCTCACAGTCAAGCTCCCTTGTGCACTTACACTCAACACCTGATTGCCAACCAGGCTGAGGGAACCTTTGGGCGCCTCCGTTACCCTTTAGGAGGCAACCGCCCCAGTTAAACTACCCATCAGACACTGTCCCTGATCCCGATAAGGGACCCAGGTTAGACATCCAGCACGACCAGAGTGGTATTTCAACAACGACTCCACCCAAGCTGGCGCTTGGACTTCACAGTCTCCCACCTATCCTACACAAGCCGAACCGAACACCAATATCAAACTATAGTAAAGGTCCCGGGGTCTTTCCGTCCTGCTGCGCGAAACGAGCATCTTTACTCGTAATGCAATTTCACCGGGCCTATGGTTGAGACAGTCGAGAAGTCGTTACGCCATTCGTGCAGGTCGGAACTTACCCGACAAGGAATTTCGCTACCTTAGGATGGTTATAGTTACCACCGCCGTTTACTGGCGCTTAAGTTCTCAGCTTCGCGGAATCGAAACCCCACTAACCGGTCCCCTTAACGTTCCAGCACCGGGCAGGCGTCAGTCCGTATACATCGCCTTACGGCTTCGCACGGACCTGTGTTTTTAGTAAACAGTCGCTTCTCGCTGGTCTCTGCGGCCACCCCCAGCTCACCCTGCAAGAGAGATCACCAGGAACGGCCCCCCTTCTCCCGAAGTTACGGGGGCATTTTGCCGAGTTCCTTAACCATAGTTCACCCGAACGCCTCAGTATTCTCTACCAGACCACCTGAGTCGGTTTAGGGTACGGGCCGCCATGAAACTCGCTAGAGGCTTTTCTCGACAGCATAGGATCATCCACTTCACCACAATCGGCTCGGCATCAGGTCTCAGACACACAAGGAACGGATTTACCTATCCCTCGTCCTACACCCTTACCC
>CAVQCY010000005.1:0-222500 GCA_963711125.1 uncultured Actinomycetota bacterium | reverse complement strand
CCGCGCTGCTGGACCCGTCGCTGGTGCTGGCGTTCGTGACCGAGGAGGGCGGTCCGACCAGCCACAGCGCGATCCTGGCACGGGCGCTCGGGGTGCCCGCGGTGGTGGCGCTGCCCGGCGCGGTGGAGTTGGCCGAGGGTACGACGGTCGCGGTGGACGGCGGCACCGGCGAGGTGTTCGTGGAGCCCGGTCCGCGGCGGCGGGCGGAGCTGGAGTCGGCGGCCGCGGAGCGCAAGGCGTCGCTGGAGGGCGCGACCGGGCCGGGTGCCACGTCGGACGGGTACAAGGTGCCGCTGCTGGCGAACGTCGGGGGTCCCGGGGACGTGGCCACCGCCGTCGCGGCGGGCGCTGAGGGGGTGGGGCTGCTGCGCACGGAGTTCCTGTTCCTCGACGACAGCCGGACCGCGCCGTCGCTGGAGCGGCAGGCCGAGGCGTACCGGCAGGTGCTGGAGGCGTTCCCGGAGGGCCGGGTCGTGGTGCGGGTGCTGGACGCGGGGGCGGACAAGCCGCTGGAGTTCCTGACGCCGGCGGACGAGCCGAACCCGGCGCTGGGCGTGCGCGGACTGCGCAGTCTGCTGGACCATCCGGAGGTGCTGCGCACACAGCTGCGGGCGCTGGCACGGGCGGCCGAGGGCCTCGGGACCTACCTGGAGGTCATGGCCCCGATGGTGGCGGACCGGACCGACGCCAGGGCGTTCGCGGACGCCTGCCGGGAGGCGGGGCTGCGGGCGAAGGTCGGGGTGATGGTGGAGATCCCGTCGGCGGCGTTGCGGGCGCGGGCGATCCTGGAGGAGGTCGAGTTCCTGTCGCTGGGCACCAACGACCTGGCGCAGTACGCGTTCGCCGCGGACCGGCAGGTCGGCGCGCTGGCCCGGTTGCAGGACCCGTGGCAGCCGCCGCTGCTGGACCTGGTGGCCGCGGCGGCGGACTCGGCGAAGGCGGAGGGCAAGGGCTGCGGGGTGTGCGGCGAGGCCGCGGCCGATCCGTTGCTGGCCTGCGTGCTGACCGGGTTGGGGGTGACGAGCCTGTCGATGGGAGCGGCGTCGATCCCCGCCGTGCGGGCGGAGTTGGCGGCCCACCCGCTGGCACGGTGCGAGCGGGCCGCCGCGGCGGCGCGGGCCACGGACAGCGCGGAGCAGGCCCGCCGGGCGGCGCGGGCGGTACTGTCCGGGGACTGAGGGCGGCAGGTAGTCGTCGTCGGCGCCCCGGCACGGCCGGGGCGCCGGCGCGCCGGGCGGTCGGCTGCGGGGTCACTCCCGCGGTGGCGGGATGACGGCACCGGCCCGGTAGGTGACACCGGGTTCCGGGGGCACCGGGTCACCCGTCCCGACGTCGGTGCAGTAGGCGTCGAACACCTCGGCCTCCGTCAGCGGCCTCGGCCATCCGCCGGCCAGGGTCCAACCGCTCACCCGGTCCGGGCGCCGCGGGGTGCCGTCGCCGGTGCGCAGCACGAGGCCGCCCGGGGCACCGGTGGCGAACGCGGCGGCCAGCAGGGCGCACAGCACGAGTGCGTCGGACTCGGCCGTGCGGGGCGCACCGCCGGGGTCGCTTTCGGCGTGCAGCACGGCGACGAGATGGGCGCCGTCGAGCGGGACGCTGCAGACCAGGTGGTGCGTTCCGGGTCCGGCCGCCTCCAGCAGCTGGGTCAGGGCGAGGCGGGCGCGGTCGAGGGCCGCCCCGGTGTCGCCGGCCCGGGCCAGGGCGTCGGTGGCCAGTCGCCAGGTGGCGTGCCGGTCGGTGGCGAGGTCGAGTTGGGACAGCAGGTCCTCGACGCTCTGGCCACGGAAGACGACGGTGGCGCCGCCGGCGGCGACCTCGGCGACGTAGCGGGTCCTGGAGGTGGAGCTGTCGGGGTCCTGCCGGGTGTCGGAGCAGTAGGCGGCGTACTGGACCGGGTCAAAGCGAACGACCCCGACGTGGATGCCCCGTGCGGTCAGCGATCTGAGCAGTCCGTGGGCGTGTCGCAGGTAGCGGGCGTGGTCGTCGAAGCCGAAGGTGGCGTAGGACCGCATGGCGCGGAAGTCCTCGCGGTCGGCCAGCAGGGCGACGGTGCTGGGCGCCTCGCGGCGCAGTGTCCGGCGCGGCCCGGGGTCGGCGGCGCCGCGGGGTCGGGCACCGGGTGCCGGCCGGCCGGGCCGGCGGCGGTCGGCGGCCCGGTCCGGCGCGCGGCGGTCCCTGGGCCGCCCGGGCGTGCGCGCTCCGGGGTCCGCCACGTGGGCGCGGCGCTCGGGTCCGTCGCCGTGTTGGTCGTCGCGGCCGCCATGGCCGTCGTGGTCGTGTCGTCCGGTGTTCCGCATGGCTCCCCCTGGGTGTGGCGGCGGGGTCCGGAGGCCGTCACGCGCCGACGCCGCGTGACGTCCCTCGGACTATCTCTCACTCACCGTAATCACACCCACTGACAACGCCTCCGTGCAGGCGCCGGAGCCGCTCGGTCCGCCGCCCGGCGCCGGCCCGGCGTACCGAAGGGCCTGTCGTACGCCCGTCGGTCGGGCCCGGCCCGGGTTCACCCGCTCCGCCCGGGTTCACCCGCTCCGGTCGTCCCCCCTCGCCCGGGCGGGGGCGCCGGCGTTCCCTCGGCCCGGCCGGCGCCCGTCCCCGCCGCGGCGTCGAAGCGCACGGGCGCCTCGAACCGCGCGCGGCGGGTGGCACGGCGGAACGTGGTGAGGACCGCCGGGCCCGCGAGCAGGACACCGGCGAAGGTGGTCACGGCGCGGCCGGTGTCCCAGCCCAGGGAGGTCGTCGCGTCGAACAGCAGGTAGCGGTGCCACTGCTGGGTGAACGGCAGGCCGGGCAGGTAGGCGATGGAGCTGTTCGGGTCCAGGGAGAACGGCCAGAAGGACAGGTTGAGCAGGAAGCCGAAGAGGTAGCCGGAGAACGCGCCGTACACCGCCAGCATCAGGATCTGCCCGCGCCGGTCGCGGATCTTCGGCAGCAGGCCGGCGAGCAGGCCGACGAACGCGCAGCCGAACATCTGGTACGGCATCCACGGACCGACCCCGCCGGTGATCAGCGCGGAGGCGAACAGCGAGGTGCAGCCCAGGGCGAAACCGAAGCCCGGCCCGAAGACGTAGCCGGCCAGTACGAGGGTGAAGAAGACCGTCTCGACCCCCGCCGTACCGGCGCCGAGCGGACGCAGGGCGGCGTTGACGGCGGACAGCACGCCGAGCATGGCCAGCGCCTTGGAGTCGATGCCGCCGGCGGCGATCTCCGAGAAGACCACCGCCAGGATCAGCAGGAGCAGGACGCCGAAGATCAGCGGTGGCGCGTAGGAGGAGCCGAACCGACCGGGCGCGACGACGAACGGCCAGCAGAAGGCGACCACGCCGATGAGCGCGGCCAGCGCGGCCACGACGCCCGCGCGGGCACGCAGCCGGACGGCGACCCGCCGCCGGTTCACACCGCGCCCGTCGACGCCAGGGCCCGGTCGATCTGGTCCACCGTCAGGTACTCCAGCGGGGCGAGGATCTTCGCGGTCTGGGGCGCGAAGGCGGGTGAGGCGACGATGACCTCGGCGGTGGGGCCGTCGGCGACGACCTCCCCCTCGGCCATCACCAGGACGCGGTCCGCGCAGGCGGCGACGAACTCGACGTCGTGGGTGGAGACCACCACGCCGCGCCCGTCGGCGGCCAGTTCGGCGACGATGCCGATCAGGGCGGCCTTCGCCCGGTAGTCGAGCCCGCGGGTCGGTTCGTCGAGCAGGATGACCCGTGGTGCGGCGGTGAGCTGGATCGCCAGGACGAGGGAGAGCTTCTGGCCCTCCGACAGGTCACGCGGGTGGCCCGCCTCGTCGATGCCGGGAGCGATCCGGTCGAGCAGCGCCCGTGCGGTCCCGGCCTGGCTCTGGGACTCCCGGTCAGCCTGGCCGAGTTCGTCGGCGACGGACTCCAGGTAGAGCAGGTCGGTCGGGGTCTGCGGGACGAGGCCGACGAGCGCTCGGGCGTCGGCGGCGGACAGGCGCTTGGGTTCCCGGCCCGGCGACCGGCCGTCGGTGACGCCGACGCTGCCGGAGTGCCTCGGTCCGGAGCCCTGGAGCGCCCACAGCAGGGAGGACTTGCCCGACCCGTTGCGCCCCATGAGGGCGGTGATCTCCCCCGCGCGCACCGTGGTGGTCACTCCGCGCACCGCGACGTGGTCGCCGTAGCGCACGACGACGTCGCGCGCCGTCAACAGCGTGGGCCGTTCGCCGGGCACCGGTCTGACCGGCGGCACCGGCACGCCGGTGAGGCGCTCGCGCAGCGGGCGTGCGGCGCGCCGGGCGTCCCGCACCGACAACGGCAGCGGGTCCCAGCCCGCCAGCCGGCCCAGTTCGACCACGGGGGGCGCGACGGTGGTGTCGCGGAAGAGGGTGGCGGGCGGCCCGTACCGCGCCGTGCCGTCACCGGGCAGGTGCAGGACCCGGTCGGCGTACTGCACGACGCGCTCCAGCCGGTGTTCGGCCAGCAGCACGGTGACGCCGAGGTCGTGGACCAGGCGGGTCACGGCGGCCAGGACCTCCTCGGCGGCGGTCGGGTCCAGCGCGGAGGTCGGTTCGTCCAGGACCAGGACCCTGGGGTGCGCGGTCAGCACGGAGCCGATGGCGACGCGCTGCTGCTGCCCGCCGGACAGCTCGTGCAGGGCGCGGCGGCGCAGGTCCGCCAGGCCGAGCAGGTCGAGGGTCTCCTCGACGCGTTTGCGCATCACCGACGCCGGGATCGCCAACTGCTCCATGGTGTAGGCGAGTTCCTCCTCGACGGTGTCCGTCACGAAGCCGGCGAGCGGGTCCTGGCCGACCACGCCGACGACGTCCGCCAGCTCTCGTGGCGGGTGCTGCGCGGTGTCGCGGCCGTCCACCACGACGCGGCCGGCCAGCGTTCCGCCGGTGAAGTGCGGCACGAGCCCGTTCACCGCGCCGAGCAGGGTGGACTTGCCGACGCCCGTGTGTCCGACGACCAGGCAGAGTTCCCCTTCCTCCACGGTGAGGTCCACCTCCCGCAGCACCGGCTCCGGTTCGCCGTCGTAGGTGACGGTCACGTGCTCGAAACGGATCACGCGTCGCTCCCCGCGGGGCCGGTGGAGATCTGGGCGGAGGGAACCGGTCCGGCCGACCGGCCGGACGGCGGCGGGGCAGCGTGGGCGGCGAGTCCGGACAGGACGACCGCCAGCGCCGGAACGGCCGGGAGCGGCGGCCAGCTCAGCGGGTAGAGCGTGGGGTTGAGCTGGACCGGGTCGTACCCGGCGGTCCCGAACAGCACCAGCGCGGCCAGCACGCCGCAGCCGGCGACGGCCCATTCCGGCGCCCGCCACGGGTCCGGACGGTAGCTGGTGCGGCGCACCCGACGTCCGCCGAGGGCCAGCCCGCCGCAACACAGGAGGGAGCCGGCCAGGAGCGCGGGCAGGCCCAGGAGCCCGGGGGTGCTGCCGTCCAGCAGCCCGTACACCCCGGTGCACAGCCCGAGCATGCCGGCCAGCATCAGCGCGCCCGTGATCCGCCGCGAGCGGCGGGTGGCGGTACCGGAACGGCCGTAGCCGCGCGAGTCCATGCCGGCCGCCAGCCGCAGCGAGCGCTCCAGGGCGTCCTCCAGGACCGGGATCACGATGCCGCGCAACGCCCGGATTCCCTTGCGGCGCCCGGCCCGAAGGCGCCGCGCCCGCCGGACCCGCTGGACGGATTCGATCAGCTGCGGTGCGACGCTGAGGGAGACCGTGACGGCGACTCCGAGTTCGTAGAGCGCTCCGGGCAGGACGCGCAGCGCCCGTTTGGGGTTGGCCAGGGTGTTGGCCGCGCCGACGCAGCACATCAGGCAGGCGAGCCGCAGCCCGTCGAACGCGGCGGAGAGCGTCGCCTCCAGCGAGACCGGACCGCCGATGCTGATCCCGGCGTACCAGGCGGGGGTGGGGATGTGCGGCAGGGAGAACATGATGTGGTCGGCCGGGGTGACACCCGTCTCGAACACGATCCGGAAGACCACCCGGATGGCCACGACGCTCAGCGCGAGCCACAGGTAGTACTTGAAACCGCGGGCCCAGTTCGCGTCCGTGCGCCGGCTGGAGACGACGTACGCGAGCACGGCGAGGACGATCAGCAGGAGCAGCGGGTTCGTCGTGCGGCTGACGGCGGTGGCCAGGCCCGCGGCCCACAGCCACCAGGCCACCGGGTGCAGGTCGCGCGGCACCCGGCGGCCGTGCCAGGCGGCCGGCGCCGCGGAGTCGTCCGTCACCGGAACGCGCCCGCTCCGGCCCGGCGGCGGCGCCAGGCGGCGATGCCGGCGCCGGCGCCGAGTACGGCCACCACGGCGGCGGCGGTCAGGGTCGGCGTCCCGGAACCGTGGCCGCCGGCGCGGGCCGCCGCCCTGGGCGCCGCGTCGACGATCCGGGCGGACGGGTCGGCGGCCGACGGACCGGTCGGGGCACCCGCCGCGGAGGCCGCGGCGGAGGCGGAAGCCGACGGCGTCGCGGGCGCCCGGCGGTCGGCGGACGGCGCCGGCGCGGCGCCGGGCCCGGCCGTGGCGCCCCCGGTGGAGCGGTGTGCCGTGCCGGGCGTTCCGGGCGGACGGCGGGTGGGAGCGGGCTGGTGCGTGGCGGGTGGGTGCGTGGCGGGCCCCCCCGGAGCGGTGTTGCGGGCCCGGACGGCGTTCGGCGAGAAGGCGGGCCGGCCTTCGGTACCGGAGATGTTCGTGCCGCCGAAGATCCACAGGTCCACGCTACCGGGCTTCGGGTGGTAGCTCATGGCACCGAGTTGGCTGTAGCTCCAGGTGTCCTGCCCGGGATCGGCGTGCCAGTACGACCAGTACGCCGACGCGGGCGGGGTCAGCACGCAGTCGTCCTGGGCCGGCGTCGGGTACTGCGTGCCTCCCCGGTATCCGCTGTATCCGATGCGGCAGATGAAGGCGGGGCCGTCGTGCTGGGTGCCGGTGGTGCGCCAGCCGCCCTCGTTCAGCAGTTCGTAGCCGGTGGTCGGCGTCGTCCCGCAGGCACGCAGCAGTGGTCCTCCCCAGTGGCTGAAGTCGACGGCCAGTACCACGCCCGTTGTCGTGGAGCACGCGCTCATCGGCCGCGCGGCGGCGAACGCCGGTGCCGCGCCGACGCCGGCTCCGGTCGCCGCCGCCGCCCCGGTGAGGGCCAGCGCGCCGAGTGCGCCGGCCCACCGCCGCCGGCTCACCGTGCGGCCTTGCCGGCCGGCCGTCGGCGCCGCCGGGTGGCGAGGACCGTGGCCGCGCCGGCCGACACCAGCGCGGCGGCGGCGAGGGCGGCGGCCGGCGCGTCGGTGCCGGTGGCCGCCAGTTCTCCGGTGCCTCCGCCGGCCGTCCCGGCGGCGCCCGCGCCGGTCTGACCGCCCGTCACGGTGCTGATGCTCGGCGTGGGCCCGGCACCCGCCGTGGCGGACGCGGACGGGTCGGTGGTGGGCGAGGCGGACGGGGTGGGACTGCCGCTGGTGGACGGCGTCGGACTGGGGCTGCCGCCGCCGGTGCCGGCCACCGGGTCGGACAGCGTGCCGAACGATGTTCCGGTGGCTCCGCTCACGACCTGGGCGCTGGCCCGTACGTCGGAGCCGGACTGGCCGCCGGCCGCGACGTCGAAGCCGCCGTCGGCGTTCTGCTCCCCCGCGAGGAAGGCCAGGGCCCTGGCGATCTGGCCGGAGTAGCGGCTCTTGTCGAGGCTGAGCGCCTGGATCGCCAGGCCGGCGGAGTTCGTCGAGTCGCCGGCCGCGCCGGGGAAGCCGCCGTCGTCCTCCTGCTGCGCGGCGATCCACGCCACGCCCTGGGCGACGGCCGAGGAGGCCGTGTCACCGGGCACGAGCGCGAGTGCCATGACCGCCATCGCGGTGGAGTCCACGTCCGAGTCGCCGGAGGCGGGGATCAGGCTCGGCCAGGCCCCGTCGGTGTGCTGCAGGCTCTCCAGGTACGCGATGGGCGCGGCGGCGTTCGCCGCGTCACCGGCGCGCGACTGGGCCATGACCCCGAGCGCCTGCGAGAAGACCGACGGCCCGTACTGGTAACTTCCGTGGGCGGCACAGCTGTTGTCGTCCGTGGCCTTGGCGCACACCGTCTGGTCCAGCGCGGCGATCAGGTCGTGTCCGCCGAAGGCGCGGGGGTCGGCGCCGACGACCTCGGCGAACAGCGCCTCCTTGGCGATCGATCCACCGCTCGCGTACTGGGTGCCGATCGAGGTCCAGTCGTTGACGGTCCGCTGCGAGCCGTCCACGCCCTGGTCGTCGAAGAACGCGACGACCTTCTTCAACGCCGCGTCGTCGCCGCCGGTGGCCGCCAGGGCGAACCCGCCGTCGATGGTGAGGCCGAAGTCGGCGAAGCCGCCGCCGAACGGCTGGTAGTAGTGGCCGTCGGTCAGCCGGGTGGGGGCGACGAGATACGCGACGGCCTTCTTCAGGTCGGGGGTGGACCGGGAGGCGGCCGGAAGGGCCGTCCGGTGCGGCGGGCGGCCGGCCGCCGCGGCGGCCGGTGCGAGGACGCCGACGACGGACGCCACCACGCAGGCGGCGGTCGCCGCGCCCAGGGCGCGTCTGCGGGTTCGGCCCGTCATCACACTGCTCATCACGACCCCCTCGTAGGGCGCGAGGACGCAGACGGGGAAGCGGCTCGGGCGGTCCGCCGGCCTACCGGTCCCACACACCGCAGTCCTCGACGGCGTTGGTTCGAAGAGCTCCGGCGCAGGTGTTCCGACTCGTCCACCGGTGGTGGACTCACGGCTGCGGGTCAGTGCCGGACTCGAACCGGCTTCCCCTGCACAACTGGAGCGATCACATCATAGGATCATTTATGCGGTACGGCGTCAACAGTGCCTCCCGGGCCCCCGGGTGGCCGGTGCCCCGCCGGCCCGTCGTGCCCCGCCCACCGGGGCGAACCGGCCGGCGGGGCACCGGACGGGGAGGCGACGCGCCTCCCCGCGTTCAGCTGGCCCGGACGGAGGCCGGGGTGAAGTCTGGCTGGCCGGTGGTGCCGCCGAACGTCCACGCCTCCACCTCGCCCGCCTTCGGCACGTCGCTCATCGCGCCCAGCGGGCTGTAGCTCCAGGTGTCCTGGCCCTTGGGCGCGATCCAGTACGACCAGTACGCGTTCGCCGGAGGAGTCACCACGCAGGCGTCCTCGGCGGGGGTCGGGTACTGGGTGCCCGAGCTGAAGGCGGCGTTGCCGATGCGGCAGATGAACCCCGGGCCGTCGTGCTGCGTACCGGTGGTGGTGAAACCGCCGTTGTGGAGGAGGTCGTAGCCGGTGGTCGGGTTCGCGTCGCAGCCGCGGACGACCGGGCCTCCCCAGTGTCCGAAGTCGACGGCCACGACGGCGCCGACCGAGGCGGTGCAGCTGGACATCGGCGAAGCCGCCGCCGGGGCCGCCGAGGAGGCGAAGCTGGCGCCGAGCAGGAGCAGCGTGCTGCCCAGCGCGCGGCCGAGGATCCGTCTGCGGGTCGTCGAACGGGTGGTGGCTGCCATGGTGCCCTCCCATGATGCGCGGGTCCGGGCGCGGCCGACCGGGTTCCGCCCGAGGGGAACCGCGGCGTCCACACCGCAGACCACGACGGCGTATGACGTGTACGACTCCGACGCAGGTCATCCGGCTCGCCCACCGGTCGGTGGACCTACGGCTGCGGGTCAGCGCCGGACTCGGACCGGCTTCCCCTGGCTGTCGAAGTGAAATCGCATCATGTGACCACAATGAGCGGGACACGTCAACGGTGCGAGGGACGTGAGAAAGCTCTCCGCCGGCGGCCGACGACGGCCCGGCCGGCGCCTCTCAGCCGGGCGGCCGCCCGAAGGCGTCGAGGATGCGTTCGGCGGCCAGCGTCGCCGTCAGTTCGCCGTTCCTCACCCGCTGTTCCAGGTCGGGCGCGAGGGAGCGGACCGCCGGGTCCGCGTGCAGCCGGCCCAGAAGCTCCTCGCGGACCATGGTCCAGGTCCAGTCGACCTGCTGGGCACGGCGCCGGGCCGCCAGCCGTCCACCGGTCTCCAGCAGGGTGCGGTGCCGCTCCAGCCGCTCCCAGACGGTGTCGAGGCCGGTCGACTCCCGCGCGCTGCAGCAGAGCACCGGCGGCGTCCAGAACGCGTCCTTGCCGTGCATGAGCCGCAGCGCGCCGGTGAGTTCGCGTGCCGCGGCGCGGGCGTCGCGTTCGTGCGGGCCGTCCGCCTTGTTGACGGCGATCACGTCGGCCCGTTCCAGGACGCCCTTCTTGATGCCCTGCAACTGGTCGCCGGTGCGGGCCAGGGTCAGCAGCAGGAAGGAGTCGACCATGTTCGCGACCGCCGTCTCGGACTGGCCGACGCCGACCGTCTCGACCAGCACCACGTCATAGCCGGCGGCTTCCATCACCACGATCGACTCGCGGGTCGCCCTGGCGACGCCCCCCAGGGTGCCCGCGGTCGGAGACGGCCGGACGAAGGCGGCCGGATCGGCGGCCAGGCGTTCCATCCGCGTCTTGTCGCCGAGGATCGACCCCCCGGTACGGCTGGAGGACGGGTCGACCGCGAGGACGGCGACCCGGTGCCCCAGGCCGGTCAGCAGGGTGCCGAAGGCGTCGATGAAGGTCGACTTGCCCACGCCCGGTACTCCGCTGATCCCGATCCGCCGGGCCTTTCCGCTGTGCGGCAGCAGCACGGTCAGCAGGTCCTGGGCCAGTCGTCGGTGTTGCGCCCGGGTGGACTCCACGAGGGTGATGGCGCGGGCGACGACCGCCCGCCTGCCGCCCAGGACGCCCTCGGCGTAGGAGTCGAGGTCCATCATGCCCGCTCACCGCCTCACAGGTCGCCGTGCCCGAGGGCCGCGGCCAATCGCGTCACGAGGTCGTGGGCCGCGTCGGGGATCACCGTCCCGGGCGGGAAGACCGCCGCCGCGCCCGTCTCCAGCAGGGCGGGCACGTCCTGCGGCGGGATCACCCCGCCGACGACGACCATGATGTCGTCGCGCCCCTCCTGCACGAGTGCCTCGCGCAGCGCCGGCACGAGGGTGAGGTGCCCGGCGGCCAGCGACGACACCCCGACGATGTGCACGTCCGCCTCGACGGACTGGCGGGCCACCTCGGCCGGGGTCTGGAAGAGCGGGCCGACGTCCACGTCGAAGCCGAGGTCGGCGAAGGCCGTGGCGATCACCTTCTGCCCCCGGTCGTGGCCGTCCTGGCCCATCTTGGCGACCAGGATGCGCGGGCGGCGGCCCTCGGCCTCGGCGAAGGCGTCGACCAGGGCCCGGGTGCGGCTCACGGACGGCGCCCCGCCTGCTTCGTCACGGTACACACCCGCGATGGTACGGATCTGGCCCGCGTGCCGGCCGTAGACCTTCTCCAGGGCGTAGGAGATCTCCCCGACGGTCGCCTTGGCGCGGGCCGCCCGCACCGCCAGGTCCAGCAGGTTGCCCTCCCCGCCGGCCGCCCGGGTCAGGGCGTCGAGCGCGTCCCGGGCCGCCCGGTCGTCCCGCTCCTCCCGCAGCCGCCGCAGCTTGGCGACCTGCTGGGTGCGCACCGAGGAGTTGTCGACCTTGAGCACCTCGATCCGCTCGTCGCTCTCCACCCGGTACTTGTTGACGCCGATGACCGGCTGGCGCCCGGAGTCGATGCGGGCCTGGGTGCGGGCGGCCGCCTCCTCCACGCGCAGTTTGGGGATGCCCTCGTCGATGGCCCGGGCCATGCCGCCGGCCCGCTCGACCTCCTGGATGTGCTGCCAGGCCCGGCGGGCGAGGTCGTACGTCAACCGCTCGACGTACGCGCTGCCGCCCCACGGGTCGATCACGCGCGTGGTGCCGGACTCCTGCTGGATCAGCAGCTGGGTGTTGCGGGCGATGCGGGCCGAGAAGTCGGTGGGCAGCGCGAGCGCCTCGTCCAGCGCGTTGGTGTGCAGCGACTGGGTGTGTCCCTGGGTGGCGGCCATGGCCTCCACACAGGTGCGGGTGACGTTGTTGAACACGTCCTGCGCGGTCAGCGACCAGCCGGAGGTCTGCGAATGCGTGCGCAGGGAGAGCGACTTGGGGTTGTGCGGGTCGAACCGCCGGACCAGCTTCGCCCACAGCAGCCGGGCCGCCCGGAGCTTGGCGACCTCCATGAAGAAGTTCATCCCGATCGCCCAGAAGAACGACAGCCGCGGGGCGAACGCGTCCACGTCCAGCCCCGCCTCCCGCCCGGCGCGGATGTACTCCACGCCGTCCGCGAGGGTGTAGGCGAGCTCCAGGTCGGCCGTCGCTCCCGCCTCCTGGATGTGGTAGCCGGAGATGGAGATGGAGTTGTAGCGCGGCATCCGCCCCGAGGTGAACGCGAAGATGTCGGAGATGATCCGCATCGAAGGCTTCGGCGGGTAGATGTAGGTGTTGCGGACCATGAACTCCTTGAGGATGTCGTTCTGGATGGTCCCGGCCAGCTTCTCGGCCGGCACGCCCTGCTCCTCGGCCGCCACGATGTAGAGCGCCAGCACCGGCAGCACGGCGCCGTTCATCGTCATCGACACCGTCATCCGGTCCAGCGGGATGCCGTCGAACAACTGGCGCATGTCGTAGATCGAGTCGATCGCCACCCCCGCCATGCCGACGTCACCGGTCACCCGCGGGTGGTCGCTGTCGTAGCCGCGGTGGGTCGGCAGGTCGAAGGCGACGGACAGGCCCTTCTGGCCGGCCGCCAGGTTCCGGCGGTAGAAGGCGTTCGACTCCTCGGCGGTCGAGAAACCCGCGTACTGCCGGATGGTCCACGGCTGGTTGACGTACATCGTCGGGTAGGGGCCGCGCAGGAACGGGGCGGCCCCGGGGTAGGTCTCCAGGAAGTCCAGGCCCTCCAGGTCGCGTCCGGTGTAGAGCGGCTTGACCGTGACGCCCTCCGGGGTCTCCCACGGCAGACCGGCCGCGGCCTTCTCCGCGGCGGTGTGCCACTCCTGCGCGGTGGCCTCCGGGTGCGGGGTCCCCAGCTCGATCGCCGAGAAGTCGGGGATGGACATCAGGACACTCCCAAGCGGTCGAGCGTGGCGGAGAGCACGGACACGGCGTCGCAGCCGGCGAACAGGTAGGTGTCGGCGTCCGCGAACGCCGCCGGACGACCCGCGAGGAACACGTGCCGTGCCCCGGCCGCCCGCAGCCGCCTGGCGACGGCGCCGGCCTGCTCCTCGTACAGCGCGTCGCTGGAGCACAGGCACACCTCGCTCGCCCCGCTCTCCTCGAAGGAGCCCTCCGCGACGGGCTCGATGCCGCCCGCCTGGAAGAGGTTGGCGGCGAAGGTGAGCCGTGCGGTGTGGGCGGCCGCCGGGCCGAGCGCGGTCAGGTGCACGCGCGGCCTGGCACCGGTGTCGGCCAGGTGGGCGTCGGAGCGGGCGCGCAGCTCCTCGAACGCCTCGTCCCGCCGGACCCGGGGCAGTCCGCCCGACGGTGCCTCGGCCGCGGGTTCCCTGACCACCGGCTTCTCGGCCAGGTGCGGGAACTCGCTGACCCCGGTCACCGGCTCCCGGCGCCGGGCGATCCTCCCGCTCCGCGCGGACCACGTCGCGGCCAGCCGCTCCCCCACCCATCCGGAGCGCAGCGCGGCGGCCTGCCCGCCGGCGCGTTCGATCTGCTGGAAGAACCCCCAGGCGGCCGCCGCGAGGTCGTCCGCGAGCCGCTCCACGTACCAGGAGCCGCCGGCGGGGTCGACCACCCGGGACAGGTGGGACTCCTCGATGAGGATCGCGGAGGTGTTGCGGGCGATGCGGCGGGCGAACGCGTCCGGCAGCCCGATCGCGTGGTCGAAGGGCAGCACCGTCACCGCGTCGGCTCCGCCCACCCCCGCGGCCAGGGTGGCGACCGTGGTGCGCAGCATGTTCACCCACGGGTCCCGGCGCGTCATCATCACCGGCGAGGTGACCGCGTGCTGGAGCTGCGCACCCGCCCGCGGCGCCCCGCAGACCTCGGCCACCCGGGCCCACAGCCGGCGGGCCGCCCGCAGCTTGGCGATGGTCAGGAACTGGTCGGCGGTCGCCGCGTAGCGGAACTCCAACTGCCCGCAGGCGTCCGCGACGGCCATGCCCTGCCCGGTCAGCTCGCGCAGGTAGGCGACTCCCGTCGCAACGGAGCAGCCCACCTCCTGCGCCGCCGAGCCGCCCGCCTCGTGGTACGGCAGCGCGTCCACGGTCAGCGCCCGCACTCCGGGGTGACGGGCGGCGCTCAGCCGGGCCAGCCCGGCGGTGTCCGTGCTCTGGTCACGCCGGCCGGTGCGCGCCTCGTGGCCCAGCGGGTCGGCGCCCAGGTTGCCGCGCACGGCGTCCGCGGCGACCCCGCGTTCCTCGTACAGGTCCAGCAGCCGCCGGGCCGCCGGGCCGGTCTCCTCCCCGGCGTCCAGGACGACGGGCGCCAGGTCCAGGTAGACGCCGTCGAGGACCCGGCCGAGGTCGCGGACGGCGATCCCCGCGCTCCCGCCCACCGCCAGCCACAAGGAGGTGGCGCCGTTCTCCAGGTCGGTCAGGACCGCCGGACCGTCGGGCACGGTGTGCCGCTGGCGCACGTCCCACCCGCCCCGCGTACCGCCCTCCGGGCGACCGCCCCGTACGAACGGCGCGAAGCCGGGGAGCCCGGGGTCGGGTGCGGCGTCGCGCGCCGTGTAGAGCGGCAGGGTGCGCAGCCCGTCCTCCAGCGCGGTGGACAGGGCGTGCTCCGCCTCGGCGTCCGGGAGTTCCCTGCCCGACTTGCGCAGCACACCCGCTACCAGGTGCTGCCACCGCTCGTGCGTCGTGGGGGGGAACTCGGCCGCCAGGGGCAGTGCGTCGTCAGGCAGGACCGTCATGCTCGGATGCTAGGTCAGGTCGGCGGAAGGGCAGCAGAGGGCACGGTTGTGACCTTGTTCTCTTCGGGTCGCTTCGCGGCGTCCTCCGGACGCGCGGCACGCACCGCACGGCGCCGCTGACGTCGACGTCACCGCGCCGCGGCCCGACCGGGGCGTGCTGGACGGCGGGGTCACCGCCCGGGGGTGGCGGCACGTTCGACGGCCAGTCGCTCGTAGAAGTGCAGCAGCCCGATGTCGTCGATCGAGCCGGGGTTGACGGCTTTGGCCAGCGGGGTGCCCTGCAACAGGCGCTTGACCGGGACCTCGATGCGCTTTCCGGTGAGGGTGTGCGGGATGCCCGGCACCTCGATGACCTCGTCGGGGACGTGGCGCGGCGACAGTTCGGAGCGCAGCGCCCGCTTGACCCGGTCGCGCAGCGCGTCGTCCAGCACGGCACCCTCGGCCAGGCGGACGAACAGCGGCATCCAGTAGCCGCCGCCGGGCTCCTCGACGCCGATCACCAGGGACTCGCGGATCTCCGGCAGGCGTTCGACGACCTCGTAGATGTCGGACGAGCCCATCCGCACGCCCTGGCGGTTGAGGGTGGAGTCGGAGCGGCCGTGGATGACCACCGTGCCGTGCGAGGTGAGGGTGATCCAGTCGCCGTGCCGCCAGACGCCGGGGAACATCTCGAAGTAGCTGTCCCGGTAGCGGGCGCCCCCGGGGTCGTTCCAGAAGCGGACCGGCATGGACGGCATGGGTCCGGCGACCACGAGTTCGCCGACCTCGTCGACGACCGGCTCGCCGGCCGGGTCCCAGGCCTGCAGGTCGGTGCCGAGGCACGGCGCCTGGAGCTCGCCGACGTGGACCGGCAGGGTGGGCACCCCGCCGGCGAAGCAGCTGCACACGTCGGTGCCGCCGCTGACCGAGGCGAGCCACACGTCCGTCCTGACCGCCTCGTACACCCAGCGGAAGCCGTCCGGCGGCAGCGGGGAACCGGTGGTGGCGACGCACTCGACGGCGGACAGGTCGTGGTCCCGCCCGGGTTCGACACCCGCCTTGCGGCAGGCCATCACGTACGCGGCTGAGGTGCCGAAGACCTTGCTGCCGGTGCGTTCGGCGACCCGCCACTGGGCCCCGGTGTCGGGGTGGCCGGGACTGCCGTCGTACAGCACCAGGGTGGCGCCCGCGAGCAGTCCGCCGACCAGGAAGTTCCACATCATCCAGCCGGTCGAGGTGTACCAGAAGAAGCGGTCGCCGGGGCCGAGGTCGAGGTGCAGGCCGGTCTGTTTGAGGTGCTCGACCAGGATGCCGCCCTGGGACTGCACGATGGCCTTGGGCAGACCGGTGGTGCCGGAGGAGTAGAGCACCCACAGCGGGTGGTCGAAGGGGACCTGCCGGTAGACCGCCTCGGCGTCGGCGCCGGCCACCTCGTCCCAGTCGAGGACGTCCGGCGGGGCGGGCGTGCCGAGCAGCGGGACGTGCACCACGGCGCGCAGCGTCGGCAGGGCGCCGCGCAGTTCGGCGACGACGTCGCGGCGGTCGTGCTCCTTGCCGCCGTAACGGTAGCCGTCCACGGTGAACAGCACGACCGGCTCGATCTGCTGGAAGCGGTCGAGCACGCTGCGGGCGCCGAAGTCCGGCGCGCAGGAGGTCCACACCGCGCCGACCGCGGCGGTGGCGAGCAGCGCGACGACGGCCTGCGGGATGTTGGGCAGGTAGCCGCTGACCCGTTCGCCGGGCCGCACCCCGAGGTCGCGCAGCCGGGCGGCCACCGAGGCGACCTGGCGGCGCAGTTCCGCCCAGCTGGTCGGGAGGATCTCCTGGCGTTCGTCCAGCGAGAGCAGCGCCGGCTCGTCGGGGCGTTCGTCGGCGGCGCGCAGCGCGTGTTCGGCGTAGTTGACGGTGGCGCCGGGGAACCAGACCGCGCCGGGCATCGCCCGGTCGCCGAGCACCCGCTGGTACGGGGTGCCGAAGCGCACGTCGTACCACTCGGTGACCGCCTGCCAGAAGCGTTCCGGCTCCCCTACCGACCAGGCGTGCAGGGCGTGGTAGGAGGCCGGCTGGTCGTCGGGGACCGGCGCGGGGGCGCCGTGCCGTTCGGCCGCCCAGGTGTGGAAGCGGGCCAGCTGGGTCCGTGCGGCGCGCTCCGGGTCGGGCCGCCAGAGCGGCTGCGGGGCGGTGCCGGACTGCGGGGCGCTGCTCATGGGTGACGTCTCCTGTGGGACCCGGCCTGACGCTTGGGTGGCGCGCGGGGCTCTCGGTACCACGTCCGCGGACCCGCCTGGGCAGGACGATGCCACGTGATCGTCCCGGGCGCCAGAGCGCACCGCCGCGCGGACCTGCCGCGAACGGCCGGACCCCGGTCCACCGGTGCCGCCGGGGCGCTCGTGTGGTGAAGTTCACCCCTGACCGGCCGGCCGGGCGGAGCCCCCACCGTGCCGGGCGGCGGGTCGGGCTTGCCGCGCCGGTCGTGCCGGGCGACGATGAGGGCGGCCGCCCGGCGCACGGGCGGGCGGCGCCCGGGACGCGGCCGGGCCGGGACCGGGAGGACCGGGGAGGGAGCCGGATGACACCGGACCACGAGGGTGCCGTGCCGCGGGGACCCGGCGGGCACCAGCGGACCGTGCCGGAGGGGCGGGACGAGCACGGGTGCGAGTGCGACGCGTGCGGGTGGGACGACGTGACGGACCCGGCGTACTGGGCGCGTGCGAAGTTCGCCATCAAGGCTCCGGTGGCGCCGCCGCTGCACTCGAAGCTGTCGTGCCTGGAGTGTTCGGAGGGGACCGCGTACGGCGACGGCACCGGCGGCTACACCTGTTTCCGCTGCGGCTGGAGTTGCTGAACGGACCCCGCGTGCGCCACCGGGCCGCGCCGGCGGCGGGCCGGCCGCCGGGCCGCGAGGCCCCGTCCGCCGGTCCGGGCCCGCCGGGACCGGAACCCGCTCCCGGCGGCTTCGCCCCGCCGCGCCCGGCGGGTTACCGTGAAGGATGGCGAACACGACGCAGCGGGACTTCGACTCCTTCGAGGAGTTCTGGCCGTTCTACGTGGCGATGCACTCCAAGGCGGCTACCCGCTGGGTGCACCTGGCCGGCACGCTGACCGGGCTCGCGGTCAGCGCCTACGGGGTGGCCCGGGGCCGGCCGAAGTACCTGGCCGCACTCCCGCTGATCGGCTACGGGACGGCCTGGCCGGCGCACTTCCTCATCGAGGGCAACAACCCGGCCACCTTCGGCCACCCGGCCTGGTCGCTGCGCGGGGACGTGCGGATGATCACGACGATGCTGGCCGGGCGGGACTCGGAGCTGGCCGGGACCGCCGCGAAGTGGCTGGCGGAGAACGAGATCTGACGGCCCGTCGAGGAACACGTCAGGCGGGGCGCCCGTCGGCGGGTACGCCTCGGGGACGCGGGCCGGCGGGTCTGCACGGCCGCGGACCGGCGGCACCGCGGGGAACGGCCTCGCACGGCCCCGGCCGTCAGGTGGCGGCCGGCTGCCGCTCCTGGCCGGCGCGCCGCATGGCGTGCGAGACCAGCGCGATCAGGACCTCCTTGGCCGACTCGCGCTCCCGGGCGTCGCACAGCAGGATCGGCACCTGCTCCTCCAGGTCGAGCGCGTCGCGCACCGTCTCGATCGGGTGCTTGCGCGCGCCTTCGAAGCAGTTGACGGCGACCGCGAAGGAGATGCCGCGCCGCTCGAAGTAGTCGATGGCGGCGAAGCAGTCCTCCAGCCGACGGGTGTCGGCGAGCACCACCGCGCCGAGCGCGCCGTGGGCCAACTCGTCCCACAGGAACCAGAAGCGGTCCTGGCCGGGCGTGCCGAACAGGTAGAGCACCAGGTCGTCGCGGAGCGTGATCCGCCCGAAGTCCATGGCGACCGTGGTGGTGCGCTTGTTCTCCACACCGGCGGTGTCGTCCACCGGCCGGCCGGCCTCGGTCAGTGCCTCCTCGGTGCGCAGCGGCCGGATCTCGCTCACCGAGCCGACCATGGTGGTCTTCCCCACACCGAAGCCGCCGGCGACCAGGATCTTGAGCGCGAGCGGTTCTTCCGCGCTCCGCTCGTGGCGGCGGTCAGAACGCCCGAGGACCATCGGTCCGTTCTCCTCTCGTGCCGGATATACAGGTCACAAGCATCCTCACGGTTCTCGTCTCGCGGACGGTCGGCGACAGAAAAGGAACAGTACAACGTCCCCGGCAGTCAACACCCCAGTGGTGCACAGCAGTTCCCGGACCGCGCCGGTCGGCCCGGTCGACCCGGCGGTGGTCCGCGCGCGGTGCGGCGACGCGTCGGGGGCGTGCGGGAGCCGCTCCCGCGGGGTCGGGAACGCGCCACGGCCCGCGGCTGACACCCGGGCCGGTCCGTCGTGGGACCGGGAGGCCGCGGCCCGGCCGGGAGCGCGTGGGCGAGCCCGGGTCCGGCGTCGCCGGGCCCGGTGCGCGCACCGCGTTCACGGCCGTCATCTCACAGCGCCCTCAGTCCGTCCAGCACGGCCCGCAGCACGTCCTCGCCCACCAGTTGCGCGGGCGGCACCGGGCGGGCGACCCGGACCAGGGCGGCGTCCATCAGGTCGCCGACGAGCACCCGCACCACGCCCAGCGGCAGGTCTAGTTCGGCGGCCAGTTGTGCGACCGGCACCGCTTCGGCCCGGCACATCACCAGGATGCGGACGTGCTCGGGCGCCAGGGTGTAGTCGGCGCCGCGTTCCACGTCCGACAGGTCGAGGTGCTTCTCGGTGATCACCAGCGCGATCAGGTCGAGCCGGTCCTCCGCGGCATGGCTGGTGCGGCCGCGCGTCATCGCGTACGGCCGCACCACCGGCCCCGCCGCGTCGTCGAACCACCGTTCCGCTTCCGAGGTCATCGTGCTCCGTCAGCGGCCGACCCGAGGCGCGGTGCCCAGGTGGGTGCCGACCCGCTTCACCAGCAGGGCCATCTCGTAGGCGACCAGGCCGACGTCGGAGTCCGCGTCGGCCAGCACGGCCAGACAGCTGCCGTCGCCGGCGGCGGTCACGAACAGGAACGCCTGGTCGAGTTCGACCATGGTCTGCCGGACCTGGCCGGCGTCGAAGTGGCGGCCGACGCCCTTGGCGAGGCTGTGGAAACCGGAGGCGACGGCGGCCAGGTGCTCGGAATCCTCTCGGCTCAGGTCTCGGGAGGCGCCGGTCGCCAGACCGTCGCCGGACAGGACGAGTGCCTTGCGGATACTGGCGATACGGTCGACCAGGTCGTCCAGCAGCCAGTTGAGCTCGCCCCTCGGGCCGGATGGTGCGGTCATCGACCGTCCCCCTCAGATGTCGTTCGTGTCGCGTCGCCCGGGACGCCGTCGGCGTCCTGATCGGTGATACGGATCGTACGGTGCCTGCCGGTGGGCAGATCGTCCACGCTCTCGTCCGCCGCGGCCCGGCCGCGCCGCCAGCCGCGTTGCAGCGAGGCCATCCGGCGCCGCACGTCGTCCGGGTCGCGGTCGTCGTCCGCCGGCCGGGACCACGACGGCGCCTCCTGCTCGCGCAGTTGCGGGGCGAGGCTGGCCTGCCGCACCCGGCGCGGCAGCACGTCGGCCGGGCCGGCGTCCGGCGCGGCGGCCGGGGCCGGTGCCCGGCTCGGTGCCACCGGGCCGCTGGACTGGCTGGCCGGCCCCGGGCCGGTGGCCCCGCCGGCCCCGGTGGCGCGGCGGCGGCGCGGCAGCGGGGCGTTCTCGTCGACCAGGCCGGAGCGCGGCCGGCCGCCGGCGCGCTGCCCGTCCGGCCGGCCGGACGCGTGGCCGTGCTCGGACGGCTCCGGCTGTCGCGGCGGGTAGGCGCGCTGCCGCCGGGCGTCGGCCACGAAGTCCTCGGGGCGGTGCGCGGTCGGTGTGATCTCCCAGCCGTGGAAGGTCTGTTCCGGCTCGTCGGCGTCGACCGGCGCCACCAGGGTGTCCGGCGGCGTGCCGCCCGGCTCGCGGTGCACGCGCGCGGCGGGGCGGGCGGCCGGGTCGGGCAGGGCGCGCTCCTCGGTCGGCACCTCCTCCTCGTCGACCTCGGTCAGCAGCGTGTTGGGGACCAGGACGACCGCAGTGATGCCGCCGTACGGCGAGGAGCGCAGGGAGACGCGCACCCCGCTGCGGTGGGCGAGCCGGCTGACCACGAACAGGCCGAGCCGGTCGGTGTCGGACAGTTCGAACTCGGAGGTCTCGGTGAGCCGCAGGTTGGCGTCGAGCAGCGAGTCCGGGTCCATGCCCAGGCCCCGGTCGTCGATCTCCAGCACGTAGCCGTTGGCGACGCGTTCGCCGTGGATCTGCACGGTGGTGTGCGGGGGCGAGAAGACGGTGCCGTTCTCGACGAGTTCGGCCATCAGGTGGGTGAGGTCGGCGACCGCCGAGCCGGTGACCGCCAGGCGCGGCATCCGGCGCACCTCGACGCGTTCGTAGTCCTCGACCTCGGCGACCGCCGCCCGGACCACGTCGACCAGCGGCACCGGGTTGCGCCACTGCCGGGAGGGCGCGGCGCCGGAGAGGATGACCAGGCCCTCGGCGTGCCGCCGCATGCGGGTGGTCATGTGGTCCAGCCGGAAGAGGTCGGCGAGCTCGTCGCCGGCCTCGGTACGCCGTTCCATCGCGTCCAGCAGGGTCAGCTGCCGGTGCAGCAGGACCTGGTTGCGGCGGGCGAGGTTGACGAACACGTCGGAGACGCCGCGCCGCAGGTCGGCCTGGCGGACGGCCGCCTCCACGGCGGCCCGCTGGAGGGTGTGGAGGGCCTTGCCGACCGCGCCGATCTCGTCCTCGGCGTGCGGCAGGCGCGGCACCTCGGTCTCGACGTCGATCTCCTCGCCGGCGGCGAGGCGCCGCATGACGCGCGGCAGCCGGGTGCCGGCCGACTCGGTGGCCTCGTTGCGCAGGGCGGACAGGTCGCGCACCAGGCCGCGGCCGACGCGCAGCGAGACGGCGACCGAGACCAGCACCGCGATCAGGCCGAAACCGCCGGCCACCGCGGCCTTGGCCAGTACCCCGACGGCGTACGGCTGGACCCGGTCCATGTAGTGGTCGGCGAGCCGCCGGTCCAGGGTGGTGAGGTGGCTCAGCACGGCGGAGGCGGAGGTGTTCCAGGCGTGCGCGGAGACCTCGCCGGGCGCGTCCTGCGGGCTCGCGTCGAGGGCGCGTTCCTCGTAGCGGTGCAGGTTCAGCGCGTTCGGGTCGTGCTTCCAGAAGTCGGCGACCGCGGCGGCGTCGGCGGCCGGCAGCAGGGGCGGGTAGGTGGAGTAGACGGTGCGCTGCTGGGAGACCGCGTCGGAGAAGGCCCGCTGTTCGGCACGGGTCATCCGGCCGGTGACCTGGGCGGCGGAGTACAGCGCGTCCTCGCGGGAGACCGCCTCGCGGGCCCGCGCGAGTTCCACCAGCACTCGTTCCTGCCGGTCCAGGCTGACGCTCCTGACCGGGTCAAGGCCGAGGAAGAAGCCGTAGTACGGGTCGATCTGGGCGTCGTAGGCGCGGATCGCGGCGGCCGAGGAGATGGTGCCGCCGTCGACCTTGTCGCGCAGCGCGCCGAGCGCGTCGGCGTGCCGCAGCAGGCCGTCCAACCGGGTGCGCGACGCGCTGTCCAGGTCGGCGCGGGTGGAGGCGTCGGCGCTGTTGGCGCGGATCACCGCGAACGCCTTGTCGGTCTTCAGTTCCGCGGCGCGCAGCGCGGCGACCGACCGCGTGTCGTGCGGGTCGGCGAGGTAGACCAGCGCGTCGCGGCGCTCGGCGGAGAGCGCGTCGACGGTGTCCTCGACCGGGTAGGCGATCTGATCGGTGACGTGCTTGACGTTCATCAGGCCGAACACCCCGTCGGCGGTGATCGCGGCGGCGAAAGCCCAGATCGCGATCAGCGAGACCAACGGCACGAGCAACAACGCCACGATCTTCCTGCGGATCGATTTCCCGCGAAAGCGCATGGCCTCCCCAACGTCGGCCCCCCGCGACGGGGAGCGATGGTCCGTCAAACGGCGCGAGCCTACTACTGTCGGGTGACCAACTCGAAAGTCAGTCCGCGCACTTGAGACTGCCGTTCGGCCGCCGAAACCCTGAACTTCCGGCACATTGCGTGATTTGGCGGCCACCGTGAGACACCGTCAGGCGGATCGCCCCGCACCGCCGTTCGGGACCGGTTCCAGGCGGAAAGTCCGGCCGTGGCCGGAACTCCCGTGCTCTCCCGTTCGTGTCCGTGTACAGGAGGATCATCCGGAATAGTCCGCCGCGCGGGTGGGCAGTCACCCAGCGGGGCACCGGTGGGTGCCGCACGGTACGCGGGCGGGGCCGGCGCGAGGGGGCGGGATCGTGGTGGTGGACACGGAGACCGAGGAGCCGCCGGGCGGCGGCACCGGCGCGGCGCCCGGGGCGCGGGCCCTGTGGCACGAGGACGGGATCGGCACGCCCCGGCTGCCGGACCCGGTCCGGTCCTCGGCGGTACGGGCCGGGCTGGCGGTCGCCTTCGCGCTGATCGCGGCGATGGTCGCGGTCCTCGGCACGCTGGCCGGGACCTGGATCGCGGCGCCCGCGGCGCTCGTCACGGTGCTGGGGACGGTGCTGGCCACCTGGGCGGTCGTGGACGTGTGGGTGACCCGCCAGGTGTGGAACCAGCGGGCCGGCGTGGTCTCCGGCCCCAGCAGTGCGGCCCGCGCGCTGCGGCGGCAGCGCCGCAGGCGGCGCCGGGCCGCCGCGCGTTCCGGCGGTCATCGACGATCCGGCCATCTGATATCACGGGCATGACGGCGGCCCGGCACGGCCCGGTCAGCCGCCCGTGCCGGGCGGACGGCGGAACGTCCGGGTCGCGGTGATCTCGCCGTACACCGGCTCGGAGTCGGCCGCCGGCTGCGGCAGGCCCGGCCGCAGGTGTTCCTCCACGCTGATGTACTTCAGCCCGGCCCGCAGGTCGGCGTCGTTGCGCAGCCGCACCACGAGCGGGAACTCGGCCAGCGCCGTGGTGTCGAACAGTCCGGTGGTGTAGATCAGCTGCACGCCGAGCGCGTCGGCCACCGCGCGCTGGAGCTCCAGCAGGTAGGTGGCGTTGGCCCGGCCGATGGGGTTGTCCAGGAACAGCGTGCCGGCGTGCCGACGGCGGTCCCGTCCGCTGTCGTTGCTGCGCAGCGCGGCCATCGTGCAGTACAAGGCGATGGCGGCGGTGAGCAGTTGGCCGCCGGAGAAGACGTCGCCCATCTGACCGACCGGGACCCGCTCGGCACGCAGCACCGCGTCCGGCTTGAGGATCTCCACCGCGATGCCGCGCGGCTCCATCGCGGCCCGCACCCCGCGCAGCAGCAGCGTCATGCCGTCCCGGCGCAGGTCGGAGTTCTTGCGCACGGCCGCCCGGGTGGCCTCGTCGACGACCTCGCCGAGCCGTTCGCCCAGGCTCGCCTGGTCCGGGTCCTCGAAGCGGATGCGCAGGAACTCCTGCCCGGACCACTCCCCCAGCCCCTCCGGCAGCCGGGAGAGCCGCTGGGCGGAGCGCAGGGTGGCGAGCGCGGCCTCCACCAGGCCGCGCAGCCGGTCCACGATGATCTCGCGGTTGCGCTCCAGCTGGTCCAGTTCGTCGGTCAGCACCCGCAACCTGGGCGCGAAGGCCACCGCCCAGGCGGCAGCGTGCTCGGGCAGCGCGGCCGGCGGCAGCTCGCGGATCTGCTGGCGGGCCGGGGTGCGCACCTGCTCGTAGCGCGCCGCGTTCGCGTGCCGGACCAGCAGGTCGCCGGCCTCGCGCAGGTCTGATTCGGCGGCCGACAGGTCGGCCGCGCAGCCGCGCAGCGAGCGCCGGGCCTCGGCGGCCGCCTGCCGTGCCTCGCCCGCCCCGCCCGGGTACGGCTGCGGTTCGGCGTCCCCGGCCGGGTCCTGGTGGGCGTCGCGCAGCAGGTCGCGCAGGAGCGCGGCGGTCTCGTCGAACGCGCCGGCGGCGTCCTCGGCCGCCCGGTGCGCCTGGCGCAGGTCGGCGTGCCGGTCCCGGGCGGCGGCCAGCGCGTCGGTGTGGCCGGCGAGTTCGACGCCGACCGTGCGCAGCAGGGCCTGGGCGTGCTCGGCATCCCGCGGCTCCAGGTCCGCCGGCAGGGCGGTGTGGGCCGGCCCGTCGGCGGGGGCCAGCCGCTCCGCCTCGCCGCGCAGCCGCCCCAGCAGCTCGCTGGCGACGGCGGAGCGCGACTCGATGCGGTGCACCAGGGCCTCCGCACGGGCGGCGGCCGCCTGCCGGGACGGCCCGTCCGCGCCGTCCGGTCCTTCCAGCAGCGCGGCGGCGCGGGTGCGCACCTTGTTGGTCAGCCGGTCGAGTGCGGCCAGCGTGGCGCTCTCCTCGCTCTCCGCTCGGGCCTGCTCGGCCCGCAGGTCGGCGCCGACCCCGACCTTCTCGTAGAGCCGGGAGGCCGCCCGGTACGCCTCGCGCAGCGCGGGCAGCGACGCCGGGGGCGGGCCGTCGGCGTCCGGGTCGCTCTCCGGTGCCCCGGCGATCTCGGCGCGTTCGGCGCGCAGCGCGCGGACCGTGCGGCGGGCGTCGTCGGCGGCGCGCTGCGCGGCGCGCCTGTCCTCGTCGGCGGACCGGGCGCCGGCCAGTGCCCGGTGCGCGGCCTCCTCGGCCCCGGCCGCCTCTTCGGCCAGCTCGCGGGCGTCGCGCCGCCAGCCGGCCCGGCGGCGCAGCCGGTAGGCGAGTCCGGCCAGCGCGTCGGCGCGGCGCCGGGCCCGCTGGGCGGCCTCCTGGAGTTCGTCGTGAGCCGCGCCGGTCTCGGACGCGTCCTGGTCGGCGTCCGCGCGCCGGGCGCGGGCGTCGGCCAGTTCCTGCTGTGCGGCGGTGGCGGCGGCTCTCGCGGCGGCGGCGGCCGCGGCGAGTTCGGCGAGGCGACCGGCCGGGCAGGCGGCCCGCCAGGAGCGCAGCCGGGCGGCGAGTTCCCGGTCGTGGGCCAGCCGGGCGGCCAGGGCGCGGATCTCCTCGTCGCGCGCGCTCGCCCGTTCGCGCAGTGCCCGGCGTTCGCCGTCGGCGGCCTGCTCGTCGTGCATGGCCGGGTTCGGCGGGACCAGGAAGACGTCTGCGGCGGCGTCGCCGGCGGCGGGCACCGGGGCGAGCAGGGCCGCGGCGGTGCCGACGGCGACGGTGGAGCGCGGCAGCAGGGCGGCCTCGGCCAGGACCTCGCGGGCCCGGCGGTGGCCGCCGGGGTCGGTGACCACCACGCCGTCCACCAGTTCGGGGCGGGCCGCCAGCACCGCGGCGTGGTCGGCCGGGTCGACCGACTGGGCGAGATAGCGCCAGCCGGGCAGCGCGGGCACGCCGTGTTCGCCGAGGTGCTCGACGGCGGCGAGCACGTCGGGGCCGGGCGGCAGCAGCCCGCCGTCGCCGAGCGCGGCCAGGATGCGCGCGTCGTCGGCGGCCGTGGTCCGCAGCTCGAACAGCTGGCGTTCGGCACCCGCGACGGAGGCGTCCAGCAGGTCGCGCAGGGTGTCCGCGAGGCGGTCCAGCTCCTCGGCGCCCAGCGGTCCGCCGCCGTCCGGCCGCTGGGCGGGGACGGCCGGCGGCCGGCCGGCGCGGGGGGCGGGGACGCCGGCCGGCGGGCCGGGCAGGCCGAGCAGTTCGGCGAAGCGCTCCTGCGCGGCCAGCGCGGTCGCGGTCCGGTGCTCGGCGGCGTGCGCGTTCTCGGCGGCGCTCAGCGCGTCGGTGGCACGGGCGGCGGCGAGTTCGGCGCGGGCGGTGCGGGCGGCGGCCTCACGGGCGCGTTCCCGGGCGGCGCAGGCGGCGTCCCGGGCGCTCTCCCAAGCGGCCACGGCGCTCTTCTCCGCGTCGCTGGCGGCGAGCGCGGCGCGGGCCGGGTCGGCGTCCGGCGCGGCGTCGTCGAGCCAGCCGGCCCGGACCGCCTCGTCGGTCTCCTGCTCGACCTCGGCGAGCCGCTGCTGGAGGTGGCCGATCTCGCTGCGGGCCCGCTGGGCGGCGGTGGCGGCGGCGGTGGCGTCACGATGGGCGGCGTCGGCCGCGGCCTGCAGCGTGTCGGAGCGTTCCTCCTCCTCGTCCGCGTGCGCCTCGGCGCGGTGGGCGGCCAGGGCGAGCGCACACACCAGGTCGGCGGCGGCGCGGGCGCGGGCGGCCAGCGCCGGGGCGGCGTCGCGTTCGGCCTCCCGGATCGCGTCGGCCACCCGGGAGGAGCGGTCGGCGGACGCGCGCTGCCGCAGCACCGTCTCGGCGGCCTGCCACGCCGCGTGCAGGGTGCGCGCGTCCACCAGCTCGCGGCGCAGTACCGCGGCGTCCTTCTCGGCGGCCGCCAGGCTCAGTGCGGCGTGGCGGTAGGCGAGTTCGGCACTGACCAGGGCGGTCCGGGCGCGGCGGCCGTCGGCCTCGGTGACCGACCGGGCGGCGTCGGCGACCTGCCGGTCGAGGTCGACGGCGCGGGCGCGTTCGACGGCGGAACGGGCGGACAGTCGGCGGGCCAGGTCGCGGGTGCGGCGTTCGCCGCCGGCGTGCACGGCGCGGGTCCGGTCGCGCCGTGCGGTGAGGGCGGCGATGCGTTCGAGGTGGTCGAGGGAGCCGGCGGTGAAGTCGCGTTCCGCGGTGAGTTCGGCGCGCCGGCCGAGCTTGCCGGCGAAGCCGTCGACCAGGTCGGCCAGTCCGTCGGTGTCCCGGGTGTCGGTGACCGCGCGCAGCAGCAGGTCGGTGAAGTCGGAGTCCTTCTTGACCGCGAACAGTCCGGCCGCCTCGCCCTCGTCGGCGTTCATCTCCCTTTGGTAGCGGAACAGTTCGGGGTCCAAGCCGAGGTCGCCGAGGTGCTCCTTCCAGCGGTCGTGGACCTCCTCCCAGCCGACCTCCAGGTGCGGGTAGTGCTTGCCGGCCTCGGTGAGCGCGTCACGGAAGCCCTTCATGGTGCGCCGCCGGCCGCGGGCCCCGGAGGTGCCCTCGGCGGCCGGGCGCACCGCGGTGGACTCGGCGACCGGCAGCGAGTCCAGCGAGAGGCCGGGGCCGGGTCGGAAGGAGTACCAGGCCTCGGCGAACCGGCGGGGGTCGGAGGAGACCTGCCGGCCGCGCCACTCGCTGACCTTGCCGACCACCACGAGTTCGCCGGTCTCGGTGTGCTGCCACTCCAGCGCGACGTGCCCGCAGTCCTCGGCGAGCAGGAACTTGCGCAGCACGCCGGAGCTGGCGCCGCCCAGCGTGTTGCGGTGGCCGGGCAGCATGACCGAGAAGACCAGCTTCAGCAGCACGGACTTCCCGCCGCCGTTCTCCAGGAACAGCACGCCGGCCGGAGCGGGCCGGCGCGGCGGCCCGGTCGGCTCGTCGGAGAAGAAGTCGCCCTGCGCGGGCGCCGGCCGCGCGACCGGGGCGCCGACCGCGCGCAGGTCCAGCACGGTGTCGGCATAGCGCGCGCCGGCCGGCCCGATGGAGTAGAGGCGGACCCGGGACAGCTCGTACATGGTGGCCCTCACGTCGTGGGGAACAGCGGTGCGGCCGGTCCTGGGCCGCTCGGCTCGGGCCCGGTCGCGGTGGTCACAGGGAGTGGAACGGCAGCCCGGCGCCGGCCGGCGCGGCGGTGGGGTCCTCGTCCGGCGGCAGCAGGGTGGCCGTGCCGTCGCCGACCGGTACCACGCCGAGTTCCAGCAGTTCGGCCATGGCGGCGCCGCCGGCCAGTTCGCGGACCTGGAGTTGGTAGCGGGCGGTGGTGCGGTAGGTCCCGCCTGACTCGTCCCCGGTGCGCTGCAGGAACCCGGCGTCGACGAGGAAGGCCACCGCCTTGCCGATGATGCCGGTGGTGGAGCCGGCCAGCCGGCGGGCGTCCTTGGTGGCGCCGGTGGCGCTGCGCCGGCTGTAGACCCGCCAGGCGGCCTCCAGACCGGGTGCGTCGCTGGCCGGGTCGGTGTTCTCGCCGTCCTGTTCGGCGCGTTCCTCCAGGCGGCGGCAGGCCTGCCGTACGAAGCCGTCCACGCCGTTGACGGTGATCCGGCCGACGTAGCCGTCGTCGGCGAGGTCGGCCGGGCGCGGGAAGGCCGTGGCGGCGACCGCGAGGTGCGCCAGGCCGTGCAGGAAACGGTCGGTGGAGTCGGAGGCGGCGCGCCGGGAGTACTCGCCCATGCGGACCGCGAAGACCGAGTCCTCGGCGGCGGCCACCGCCATGCCGGCGCGCGGGGAGACCTCCAGCACCACCAGGCCGAGCCCGGCGGCGACCGCGTCGGCGAGCCGGCCGAACGCCGGGTCCTCGCGGTAGCGGCGCAGCAGGTCGGCGTAGTGCGCGTCGCGCGCCGGCGGCAGCTTGGGCTGCAGGCCGAAGGAGACCAGCCGTGCGGCGTCGGCCGCGTCGGCGGGTGTGACGGGGGCCGGTCGGGCCGGCTCCGGGTCCCGTCCGGTCGCGTGGTCTGCCTCGGTCACCTGTGCCGGTCCTCCTCGTGCGGTTCGCCGGGGCGCCGGGCGCCGGCGGCGTGCGGTGGTGGTGCGGCGCGCGGCGGGCGGCCGCCGGCCGCGGGCCTGGGGTCGCCGACGGGCTCGGCGCCGCGTTCGGCGGCCATGCCGGCCGCGTCGAGCAGCGCGGCGCCCACGATGAGATCGGCGCCGCCGAACTGCGGGTCCTCCAGGGCGGTCCCGTCGTCCACCGCGAACAGCAGGCGGCGCTCACCCTGCCGGTAGGCGGTGCCGACCGGGGGACTGGCGGCGTGCACGGCCAGCAGTGCTACCAGGTGGGGCAGCTCGGTGTCCCGTTCCCGGGCCTCGGCCAGCAGTCCGGACAGCCGGCGCGGCGCGTCGTGCGGCAGGTCGAGCAGTTCCAGGGCGGATTCGAGCTGTTCGTCGCTGAAACGGCTGTCCTGCGGGGTGGCGACCAGGTCGGGCTCCGGCATCTCGGCACCGAGGTGGTCGCGTTCCAGCGGCGGGGTGAGCAGCGCGTCGACCAGGTCGGCGACCCGGACCGCGGCCGGGACGCGCGGCCCGGTGCCGCGCGCGAAGAACGCCGCGGTCACCCGGCCGGCCCGTTCCACCGGCAGCGGCAGGACGGGGGAGACGAGTTGGCCGTACAGGTCGAGCCCGGCGCGGGCCGGCGGCGCGGCGAACGCCTGCCGGTCCTGTTCCGCCCGGAAGAGCGGGCCGGCCTCCAGCAGCCGGGACTGGAGTTGGGTGTGGCGGCGGATGCAGTCCTTGACGATGTCGACCAGTTCGGCGGCTCGGCGCTTGTGGCCCGGGTCGGTGGCCTCGTCGCGGGCCTTGCGGATGTTGGTGAGGATGGCGTTCTCGTGCCGGTAGCGGTCGGCGACGTGGTCCAGCGCCTCGTCGATCATGTCGGGCACGGTGACCAGCCAGTCCACGGCCCGCACGTCGCGCCGGGTCGCCTCCAGGGCGCGGCGCAGCGTCTCCGCGTACTGCACGGTGCGGTAGCGGGCCTGCTCGGCGGCGAGTTGGGCGTCGGCGAGCCGGCCGCGGCTGATCAGCACCTCCAGTTTCACCTCGGCGGCGATCTGGGCGCTGGTGACGTCGGTGTCGAGCGCGCCGACCAGGACGTTGACCGCCTCGTCGGTGGTGCGCAGGTACAGGGTGCCGGCGGGGCCCTGCACCTCCTCGACGAGCTTGAAGTCGTAGTCGCGCCGCACGTAGACCCCGTCCGGGCCGAAGGTGCCGTAGACGGCGCGGAACCCTCGGTCGACGCTGCCGACGTTGATGAGGTTCTCCAGCACCCAGCGGCCGACGCGCTGGTGTTCGGCGGCCGGGCGGTCCGGGGTCTGGGCGGCGACCCGAGGCTGGAGCCTGGCCACTATCTGCTCGTGGTCGGCGCCGGTGTCGAAGTCCATGCTGAGGGTGACCAGGTCGATGGCGGCGAGCGCGATCTCGGCCATCGCGTAGGTGGAGTACTCCCCGGCGAGGTTCGCCTTGCGCACGTCCAGGTCGTGCAGCGGGGCGGTGCAGGCCAGGGCCTTGAGCCGGCGGGCCAGGCCCTCGTCGGCGGCCGGCCCGGGCGCGACGGATCGCGGCCCGGGCGTGCGGCGCGCGGGGCTGGGCGCGGTGGGTGCGGTCACGACGGACAGATTAGGCGCTCGCACCGACAGCCCCGGTGATCGCGGGCGGGCCCGTGGCCAGCGGCGGGGGCCGCCACGGGTCGGCGCCGGACGGCTCTGGCGCCCGGGCGGGTCGGCGCCGGACGGATCAGTGCAGCGCGCCCCCGGCGGCCGTGACGTCCTCGGTGCGCCCGGCGGCGGCCAGCACCACGGCGAGCACCCCCTCGGCGGCGAGTGGCACCGCCATCGACGGTTCGGCCCGGTCGGTGACCTGGGAGGGCGCGTACGGGATGTGCACGAAGCCGCCCCGCAGGGCGGGGCGTTCGGTGGCGATCAGGTGGGCCAGGCCGTAGAAGACGTGGTTGCACAGGTAGGTGCCCGCGCTGTACGAGACGGCGGCCGGCACACCGGCGGACCGGGCGGCGGCCACGCACGCCTTGACCGGGAGCGTGGCGAAGTAGGCGTCGGGCCCTCCGGGCACGACGGGCCGGTCGACCGGCTGCCGCCCGGCGTTGTCCGGGATGGGGGCGTCGTCGAGGTTGACCGCGACCCGTTCCACGGACAGCGCGCGCCGTCCGCCGGCCTGCCCGACGCACACCACCAGGTCGGGGCGGTGGTCGGTGATCGCGGCGCGCAGCGCGTCCAGCGCCTCGCCGAAGACGCACGGCAGCAGGGCGGTGCGCAGGGTGAGTCCGTCCCGGGGTGCGGCGGCCACCGAGGTGACCGCCTGCCAGGAGGGGTTGACGCGCTGCCCGTCGAACGGGTCGAAGCCGGTGAGCAGCACCCGGGTCACGGTCGGCTCCTCTCGTGGTACGGCCGGTCAGAAGGCGAACAGCGAGATGATCGCGATGTTGCAGGCCAGCAGGGCGATGCCGGTGGGCACTTGGGCCTTGATCGGTCCGTACTGGTCCTTCAGCTCCAGCAGGGTGGCGGGCACGATGTTGAAGTTCGCGGCCATCGGTGTGCACAGCGTGCCGCAGAACCCGGCGAGCATGCCGGCTGCCAGCACCAGTGCCGGGTCGCCGTGCGCCCGCTCGATCAGCACCGGCCAGCCGACCGCGGCGGTCATCACCGGGAAGGCCGCGAAGCCGTTTCCCATGACCACGGTGAACAGCGCCATGCCGACGCAGTAGACCACGACCGCGAGGAAGGTCTGGTGGGAGGGGAGCACGTGCCGGGTGATCCGGCCGACCGCGTCGCCGACGCCCGCCCGCTGGAAGATCGCGCCGAGGGTGGCGAGCAGTTGGGGAAGCAGCAGCGCCCAGCCCATCGCCTCCAGCATGCCGCGTCCGGCGTGCAACGGGGTGGACAGCCGGCGCTCGCGCAGCATCACCATGCCGACGGCCAGCGCCACGACCGAGCCGACGCCCAGACCGAGGATGGTCTCGTCGCCGGTCTGCAGCACCGGGGTGCCGCCGACGTGCCAGCGCTTGACGACGACCGCGCACACGACGGCGACGATCGGGATGGTGAGCGCCGGGACGAACAGGCGGTTGCCCAGCCGTTCGGCGGACGCCTGGCGTTCCGCGTCGGTCGTGGTGCGCGGGGTGCCGCTCCCGGTGAGGCCGAACCCGGCCAGCACGGCGGTGAGCAGGACGGCCGCGCCGAGCGGTTCGGCCGGCGCACTGCCCTTCTCCACCCAGGTGCTGTAGATGAACCCGGAGCCGACCAGGCCCCAGAAGGCCGCCGTGCCGAAACGTTTCGGGTTGCTGCGGTCGGACGCCATCTGCCCCGCCATGGCCAGGAAGACCGCGCCGACCAGCCAGAAGAACCACTCCGCCCTGATCATGCCCTCGTCCTTCCCGGTCCGGTGCTTCCGTCGGTCCGGCCGGCCGGGTCCGCCGGCCCGCCCGCGTCCCCCGTGTCGGTCTCGTCCGCGCTCCCGTCCGCCGGCCCTGCGGGGTCGGCGGCGCGCGCCGGCCGCACCGCGCGCGCGTCCGGGCCGGCCGGGTCCGCCGGGACCGGCCGGACGCCACCGGCGAGTTCACGGGCGAGCGTGCGGTCGAACCACAGCAGCCGGCCGCCGTGGACGAGCAGCGCGCAGACCGCCGTGGGGATCGCCCACAGCGCCAGGCTGAGCGGTTCCAGGTGCGTGTGGTACGTGGTGTTGACGAACCCGGTGATCAGCAGGATCGAGCCGACCGCCAGGAAGATGTCCTCGCCGAAGAACAGGCCGACGTTGTCCGCGCTGGCGGCGAACGAGCGGATCCGCTCGCGCACCGGTCCGGTCAGCTCGCCGTACCGGCGCTCCGCTGCCCCCTCGGCCATCGGCGCGAGCAGCGGCCGCACCGTCTGCGCCGGCCCGCCCAGGCTCACCAGGCCGACGGCGGCGGTGAGTTGGCGCAGCAGCAGGTACAGGGCGAGGAACCGGCCGGTGGTCAGGCGGGCGAAGCGGGCGATCAGGGCCCGCCCGCGCTCGCGCAGCCCGTAGCGCTCCAGCAGCCCGATCACCGGCAGCGTGATGGCGAAGACCGTCACCGAACGGCTGTCGGCGAACCCGGTGCCGAAGGCCGCGAGGACCTGCCGCGGGGACAGATGGCCGAGCAGTCCGGTCACGATTCCCGCGACCCCGACCACCAGCAGGGGATTGCGCTTCGTGGCGAACCCGAGGATCACCACGAGCACGCCGAGCAGAGCGAGCATGCGTCCGCCTTCCGTGCGCCGGACCCCGCGTGGCTCGCGAGGAGGTTCCCAGGAGGCTAGGGGATCGTTCAACGATCCCACAATAGTTGTGACGGTCCGTTTCCGCCCGCCCCTACCGGGGTGGGGCAACGCTCAGTCCTCGCCCATCTGTTGGGCATACGCACCGGTCAACTGCCTCTGGGAGTCGAAGAGGTAAGCGGCGAGCAGTCGCTCGGCCCCGACGACGTCGCCCTCCCGCAGCGCTTCGAGGATCTGCCGGTTGCGGGTCAGGTAGGGCTCGTGGAACCGCCGAGGATCGTCCATCACGTGGAAGACCAGGCCGAGTTCGGCCAGCACGCCGCGCATCACCTCGTCGATCCGCGGGCTGCCGGCCAGCGCCACCAGCGCCTGGTGGAAGCGGATGTTCGTGGCCGACAGGTCCTTCCAGTCCCGCTCCGTCGAGGCCCGCTCGCCGGCCGCGACCGCCGCCTCCACGCCGTCCAGCCGGAACGGCGGCCGGCCCAGCCCGCGCACCGCGGCGCACTCGATCAGCACCCGCAGCCGGTAGATGTCCTCCAGGTCGGCCACCGAGACCAGCCGGACGAACACCCCGCGGTTGAACCGGTGCACCAGCAGCCGTTCGTGGGTCAGCAGCCGGAACGCCTCGCGCAGCGTGTTGCGCGACACGCCGAGGGCGCCGCCGATGCTCTCCTCCGACAGCCGGGTGCCCGGCGGGAAGTACCCTTCGGCGACGCGGGCGCGCAGCACGTCCGCGACCCGCTCCGCGGTGCCGGCCCGGCCCAGCAGCGGCCGGTCCGCCGCGAGCCCCGCCCCGTCGTCGAACCGCCGTTCGATCCCGTTCACCACGCTGCCACCACGCAAGGCCTCCTTCCGCCGCCGCCCGGCGCGGCGCCAGTCGGGTGCAGTCAACACCCCGCACCATCCGGGAAACAACACTCCCTTGTGGAATCGTTCAACAATCCAGTAGCCTGGTCGGATGACCGACCCGGCGCATGAGTCAACGAACCGACGGAGGCCGGCGCCCGCGGCCGACCCGGCCGGATCGCACCCCGTGGTCATCGACCTCAACGCCGACCTCGGCGAGGGGTTCGGGCGCTGGAGCCTCACCGACGACGACCGGCTGCTGTCCGTGGTCACCAGCGCCAACGTCGCCTGCGGCTACCACGCCGGCGATCCGAGCACCATGCGCCGGGTCTGCGCGCTCGCCGCGGAGCGCTCGGTGCGGATCGGCGCGCAGGTCTCCTACCGCGACCTGGCCGGCTTCGGACGCCGGGCGATGGACGTGCCGCCCGGCGAACTGGCCGACGAGGTCGCCTACCAGATCGGCGCGCTGCGGGTCTTCGCCGAGGCGGCCGGCAGCCGGGTCGGCTACGTCAAACCGCACGGCGCCCTCTACAACCGGGTGGTCGGCGACCCCGGGCAGGCCGCCGCGGTGGTCGAGGGGATCCGGTTGGCCGGCGACCGGCCTGGGGTCCTGTGCCTGCCCGGCTCCGCACTGCACGACGCCGCCCGCGAGGCCGGGCTGCCGGTGGTCGCCGAGGCGTTCGCCGACCGCGCCTACACCCCGCAGGCCACGCTGGTGCCGCGCGGCACGCCCGGCGCGGTGGTCAGCGATCCGCGGGAGGTCCTGCGCCGCGCGGTCGGGATCGCCCGGGACCAGCGGGTGGCGGCCGCCGACGGCCGGCGGGTCGCGGTGCGGGCCCGCTCGCTGTGCGTGCACGGCGACACCCCCGGTGCCGCCGAGCTGGCCGCGCGGGTCCGCGACGCGCTCACCGCGGCCGGCCTGCGGGTGGAGAGCTTCACGTGAGGGTGCTGCCGGTGGGTGCGGACGGCCTGCTGGTGGAGCTCGACAGCCTCCCGGCCGTCGAGGCGCTCTACGCGGAGCTGCTGCTGCGTGCCGGGCGCGCGCAGCTGCCCGCCACCCGCGAGATCGTCCCCGCCGCCCGCAGCGTGCTGCTCACCGGGCTGGCCGACCCGGGCCGGCTCGCCGCCGAACTGGCCGGCTGGCACCTGCCGGAGGCGGCCCGGGAGGCGGGCGAACCGGTCGAGATCCCGGTCCGCTACGACGGCCCCGACCTGGCCGAGGTGGCCGCGCTGTGGCGGGTCGCGCCGGAGCGGGTCGCCGAGTTGCACTCCGGCACCGGGTTCCACGTCGCCTTCTGCGGCTTCGCCCCCGGATTCGGCTATCTGACGGGGTTGCCGGAACACCGCCACGTGCCGCGCCGGTCCACTCCGCGCCCCAGCGTCCCGGCCGGCTCCGTCGGCCTGGCCGGACCGTACACCGGCGTCTACCCGCGCTCCTCCCCCGGCGGCTGGCGGATCATCGGCTCCACCGACGCGGTGCTGTGGGACGCCGGGCGCGAGCCGGCCGCGTTGCTGACGCCGGGCACCCGGGTGCGCTTCGTCCCGGTGACACCCCGGTGAGCGGCGCCTTCGCCGAGGTGGTCCGGGCCGGCGCGCTGACCACCGTGCAGGACCTGGGCCGCGCCGGACACGCGCACCTGGGGGTGCCCGAGGCGGGCGCGCTGGACCCGCCGGCGCACCGGGCGGCCAACCGCCTGGTCGGCAACGACGCGGCCGCCGCGACCTTGGAGACCACGGTGAACGGCTGCGCGCTGCGGGCCGGGGCGCCGCTGACCGTCGCGGTGACCGGCGCGCCCTGCCCGGTCACGGTGGACGGCCGGCCGGCGCCGTGGGGAGCGGCGGTGCGGGTGCCGGCCGGCGCGGTGGTGGAGGCCGGGCCGGCCACCCACGGGGTCCGCGGCTACCTGGCGTTCGCCGGCGGTGTGGCGGTGCCGCCGGTGCTCGGCAGCCGCTCGGCGGACCTGCTGTCCGGGCTCGGGCCGGCCCCGCTGCGGGACGGCGACGTGCTGCCGGTCGGGACGCGGCGGGCCGCGGTGCCGGCCGTCGGCACGGCCACGCTGCCGGGACCGCCGGCCGAGCTGGTGCTGCCGGTGCTGCCCGGTCCGCGTGACGACTGGTTCGCTCCCGGGGCGCTGCGGGTGCTGGCCGCCGGCGCCTACCGGGTGGCCGCGGACAGCAACCGGATCGCGTTGCGCACCGAGGGTCCGGCGCTGCCGCGCGCCCGGGAGGGGGAGCTGCCCAGCGAGGGCATGGTCACCGGGGCGTTGCAGGTGCCGCCGGACGGTGCGCCGATCATCTTCCTGGCGGACCATCCCACGACCGGCGGCTACCCGGTGATCGGCGTGGTGCCGCGCACGGCCCTCGCCCCGTCCGCCCAGGCGGTGCCCGGCACCCCGGTCCGCTTCACGGTGCTCCGGCCACCCGCGTGGGGTGCGCCGGCCCGTTGACCGGCGCCGCGGCGCGGTCGATTCCGCCGGGCGCGGCGGGGCGGACACGGGCCGGGCCGGATCCGCCGCGCGGGCACACCGTCGCGGGGGGTGCTTCGGCGACCGGGCGCCGGGCCCGGCGGAGGGCGCCGGGCCGTCAGGCCGGCGGCCGGGCGGGGGCAGACCCGCCGCTCGGTGCGTGGCTCACCACAGCGGTCCGGGGGCGCCGAGACGGCCGCGTACGGCGGTCTGCACCTCGGCCTCCTCGGCCGGGTCGGCGGCCAGCCTGCGCAGCCGGGCCAGCACCCGCGCGTCACCGGTCGTGGCGTGCCGTGCGGCCAGTTCCCGGGTCGACTCCTCGCAGTCCCACAGGCACTCGACGGCGAAGCCCCGGGCGAACGTGGGGTCGGTGCGCACCAGCGAGCGGGCCGCCAGCCCGCGCAGCCGGGACGAGGAGGTCTCCCGGTAGACGTGCCGCAGAACCGGCGCGGCGCAGCGGATCGACAGCCGGCCCACCCCCTCCACCAGCGCGTCCAGCCCCTCGGCGTCGGCGCCGGCCGCCTTGACCAGCCGGCGCAGCGCGGCGAGCACGAGGTCGGTGTCCTCCGCGCCGCCGAGCAGGGCCAGCATCCGGGCGGCGGCGGCGCCGAGCCCGTCGTCCCGGGCGGCCCAGCGGCGGGCCCGGACCAGCGCGGCGATGCTGCGCGTGCGGGAGAACGCCTCCAGGGCGGCCCGCGAGACCAGCGGCGAGGGGTCGTCGCTGGCCGCTTCGATCAGGGCCAAGGCGTCCGGGTCGTCGCGGTCGGCGAGGTGGCGCAGCGCGGCGGCCCGCGCGCCCTCGGGGCCGCGCAGCGCGGCGGCCATCAGTTCGGGGCGGTGCTCGGGGCCGGCGACCGCGCCGAGGCAGCGCGCGGCGGCCTGGTCGCGCGGCTGCGGCGGGTCGCCCTCCGTGCCCTGCTGGGCCCAGCGCAGCACCTGCGAGACCCCCCAGCCGGGGACCGGGCCGCCGGTGCGGAGCTGGCGCTGCCAGCGGTCGAAGTCGAGCCCTTCCCGGGCGGCCCGCACCCGTCCGCCGTGCACCGGGTCGTCGGCCCACAGCCGCCAGGGGCGCGGTTCGTACGCCTCGCGCAGCGTACGGGCCAGTGCGGCGTCGCCGGCCTCGTCGCGCGGGAAGCGGGCGAGCACGGCGGGCGCCAGGGCACGCAGCGCGGCGTCCTCGTCGCGCAACGCGAGTTCGTCCAGCGCCCAGTGCCAGTTGCCGCCGCGCGCGGCGTACTCGCGCAGCAGGAGCAGGGCGTCGCGGCGTCCGTATCCGGCGAGGTGGCCGAGGACGGACAACGCCAGCCCGGTGCGCTGCTCGTCGGTGTCCACCAGGTCGACGGGGTGGAAGAGGTGGTCCTCGATCTGTTCGAGCCCGCCCTCCAGTTCCGAGAACAGGCGGGCGTAGTACAGCGAGCGTGACTCGACCTGCCAGTCGCGGCGGGGGTCGCTCAGGACGCACTCCTCCAGCGCGGAGAGGGCCTCGTCCCGCTGTTCCGCGAGGGCGTGCAGCGTCCCGTCCCCCCGCCCTCGCTGGAGGAGGCCGAGAAGGGTGCCACTGGGCGCTATGTCTGGGTCGAACATGAGGTCAGCATCCGGTGCGGAGGGTCACGGTGGCAACGGGATTTCCGCGCCACCGCCCGCATCCTTACCGCTGGAGGCGGGCGGTATTCCTGCACCCCGCCGCGGTCGCCCCCCGCGGGTGCGGCGGGGATCACCCGGCAGGGGCCGTGCGGGTCCGCCGCCAGGACCGGGACGGCGTGTGCGAGCCGGTCGCCGCAGCTTACCCGGCCCCGCGCACGGTTGCCCGGGCGCGTACCCGCCGGGCGGCCGGCCCCGCGCACGGCGGCGCGTGCGGGACGGTGCGGGCACGTCGCCCCGCCGGGCCGGCGGCACCGCCGTCCGACGCCGCCGTCGGCGCGGCGGACGGGCCGGCTTCCCGCGCGCGGGCGCGGTCGGTGACGGACCGCGGTGGCCGACCGACGGGTCCCGCGCGGGCGGCCCCGGCCGGCGGTCCGGCCGTCGACGTGGTTGGCATATGCGGTCGGCATCACCCCATCGGGTATCGCGGAAACCCTTTCGGGGCATCGCGCTCTGTGCAACAGTCGTCACAGCACCGGATGCCGCCCCGCGCCGGCTGGCGCACGCATTCCAGACGTTCGGAGACTGCCATGGTGTCCCCCCTGCACGAGGACCACGCGGCGTCGCCGCCGGACCTGGACGCGGTCGACGCACTGATCCGCCAAGCACGGCGGCTGCGGGGGCAGGTGGACGCGGTACGGGGGGGATCGGCCGCCGGCGACGGGCCGCAGGACTCCCGGTCCCGCTGGCAGCGTGCGCTGTGCGACCTGGCGGTGCGGCAGTTGGACACCCTGGGCGAACACCTGGGGCAGCTGCGCGAGCAGGCCCCCGCGGATCCGCACGACGCGGTCGCCGAGGCCGCCGAGGGCACCGCCTACCCGAGGATCCCGTCCGCACGGGCCACGGCGGTACGGGCCGGCCGGGCGGAGTGGAACCTGCTCACCGACGAGGTGGAGTGGTCCGGCGAGCTGTACCGGATCTTCGGGCGCACCCGGCAGGACGGTCCGCTGACCCTGGACGAGCTGCCGTCCTGGCTGTTCACCGACGACCAGCGGGCGCTGACCGAGATGGTCACCGGCTGTCTGGTGGACGGCCGCCCGATCAACGGCGAGTTCCGGATCGTGCGGCCGGACGGCTCGGTGCGCACGGTGCACATGAACGGTGAGCCGGTGCCGGCCGCGGACGGCGGCACCGGCTCGCTGTGGGCGGTGCTGCGGGACGTCAGCGAACTGCGCCGCGACCAGCAGGAGGTGCGCGAGACCAGGGAGTCGCTGGAGCACGAGTGGCGGGCGGTGCGCGCCGAGCACCGGCTGGCCCGCGAACTCCAGGACGCGATGCGTCCGGCCGCGCGTCGTCCCGCGCCGCTCGCGGCCGGCGGCGCGCCGCCGGCCCTGGACCTGGCGGCCCGTCACCTGGCCGCCGCGGACGGGGCGCTCGGCGGCGGCTGGTACGACGCGACGCGGCTACCGGACGACGCGATGACCCTGACGGTCGGCGACCTGACCGGCCGCGGGACGGCCGCGGCCACGCAACGGGCGATGCTGCTCGGCGCCGTGCGTGCCCTGGCGCTGACCGGAGCGGACCCGGGCACCGTGCTGGACCGGCTCAACCTGCTGCTCGACCAGGGGTTGGAACCGGCGTTGGGCGGTGCGGTGTGCGCCCGCTGGACGCCGGGCGAGCGGACGGTCGCCTGGGCGCGGGCCGGGCATCCGGCGCCGCTGCTGTTCCGGGCCGGCGCCGGCCGGGCACTGGACGGTCCGCAGGGCGTGCCGCTGGGTGCCGCGCCGGACACCGGGTACCCGTGCCGGACCGAGCGGCTCGCGGCGGGCGACGTGCTGGTGCTGCACACCGAGGCCCTGGTCCCGCGCGGGCCGCTGGACGTGGCGGACGACGATCCCGGGCGGACCGCGCCGCTGCTGGCGCTGGCGCCACGGTTCGCCGGCGCCCCGGACGCGCGGGCTTGCGTGCGGGTGATCGCCGAGGGCCTGGGGGTGCCGGAGCGCACCGTGGACGCCTGCGTGCTGGTCGCCCGGGTGCGGTAGCCCGGGCTCGGTGCGCACGCCGGGCGGGCAGCCGCGTCACCGCCCCACGGTTCGGCGGCCGACGACCGGTGCGCTGGCCCGATCGGCGCGCGTCGGCGGCGGGGTGCGGCCCCGGGGGGAGCGAGTGGCCCCCGAGGTGCTCGCGCCCGTCCGCCGCCGGGCCCGGGTCGGCTCGGCGGGGCCGCCGGTCACGCCGACGCGGGCTTCTTCGGCAGCACCGAGCACAACTCCTCGCGCAGCGCGGCCGCCCGTCCGCCGCCCTGGCCGTGCCCGGTCAGCCGGTAGAGCTCGCGCAGCCGGTCCCAGGTGCGGTGCGAGGAGGTCTGGTGGATGGTGCGCAGCGCCTGCCGGGCGTAGCTCTCCGCCTGTTCGTGCTCGTCACCGATGAGGCAGGCGGCGGACATCGAGAGCTGGTCGAAGATCTTCGACCGGTCGTGGCCGCCGGCCCGCAGGTCCAGGGCGCGTTGCGCGTGGAACCGCGCGGGCTCGGCGGCGGCCGCGTCGTGCTCGGCGAGCGTGCGGTAGGCGAGCGCCTGCATACCGTGCAGGTCGGCCTCGTCGAAGTTGCGCATCCAGCCCGGCGGTTCACGGTCTCCGGCGTGCGTGACGAACAGGTCCTCGGCACGGCCGAGGGAGCGCCGGGTGGCCTGGCCCTGGCCGAGGGCCGCCTGCGCCCACGCCTCGATGGTGAACAGCAGGGCCCGGGTGCGCGGCAGGGCCCGCTCCCCCGCGCCGGACCGGGCCAGCCGCATCAGGTCCAGTGCCTCGTCCGGCCGGTCCAGGTGGATCATCTGCCGGGCGGCGCGGGACAGCGCCTCTCCGGCGCGCGGCCGGTCCCCGCCCTCGCGGGCGGCGTGCGCGGCGATCAGGAAGTACTTCTGCGCGGTGGGCTCCAGGCCCACGTCGTGCGACATCCAGCCGGCCAGCACCGCCAGGTCGGCCGCCACCCGCCACAACCGCCGCTGAAGGTGCGGCGGGTGGCGGAAGGACAGCATGCCGCCGACCTCGTTGAGCTGGCCGACCACCGCCTTGCGCTGCAGACCGCCGCCGCGCGAGGCGTCCCAGGCGCGGAAGACCTGTACCGAGTCCTCCAGCGCGGTGATCTCCTCCGAGCCCACCGGCGCGGCCTCGTAGCGGTCGGGGGCGGCACGGCCGGCGGCGAGCGGGTCGTCGAGCACGGGCCCGTCGGCCGCGAGCACCGGATCGGTGTGCAGCCACTCGTGCATGGCCGAGTTGAGGGCGGAGCCAGGGGCGAGCGCGGTACCCGCGCCCGCCAGACCGCGTCGGTTGAACATGAGGTCCATTCCCGTGAATTCGGTGAGGACCGCCGCGGTTCGCTCCGGTGTCCACGGCAGGCCGTCGGCGGCAGACCCGCCTCCCGGTCGCCGCCGCCGTTCGAACCCGAGGTCCTCGATGGTCACGACACGGCCGAGACGCTCGGTGAACAGGGCCGCCAGCACGGCCGGCACGGGGTCGCGCGGCTTCTCGCCGTCCTCGACCCAGCGGCGGACCCGGGAGGTGTCGGTCGACAGCTGCGGATGCCCCATGGCGGCCGCCTGCCGGTTGACCGTCCTCGCCAGTTCGCCCTTGGACCAGCCGGTGAGGCCGAACAGGTCCGCGAGCCGGGTGTTGACTTCCTTGGCCACTTCTCGAGCCCCCAGGTTCCCTCGGCACTGCCGACAGTAGTGGTCCGCTCGACGCTGAGCGAGCATTCGCCAGGCTTCGCCAGGGTTCGCCAGATGGCGTGCCACCGCCGGCCCGGTGTGGTGTAGGAACGCGCCGCCCCCGGCCCGGCACCTGCCGGTTCCCCAAGGGACCCGGGCTCGCCCCCGGAACCCGGCGGGGAGGGGCGCACGGCGCGTGGCTCGGCCGGCTCCGGCCCGGTGACCGCATTCCCCAGGGTGCGGGACCCGGTCCGGTCGGCGCCGGGCCGTGCGCCGCCGCTCGGTCGCAGCGCCTCCAGCCGCGCTGGCGTCGGCCGACGAGCCGGTTCCCCCGCGCACCCGGGGGCGCCCGCAGCACCGCGATCCCGCGGCGCGGCGCGCGTCCCCCGGCTCACGAAGGGATCAGCCCACCCTCATGTACCCCACACCGTCCTCCGTGTCCGCCCCGCCCAGGCCCGCAGCCCACGGAGGGGCACCCGGTCTCGCCGTACGCTCCCGGGCGATGGCCGCGGAACCGTTCCTCGACCCGGCGCGCGGCGGCCTGGGCCGGGGTCCTGCGCAGCGGCGTCAGGCGGGGGCGGGCGCGGGGCATCCGCTGAGCGGGAGAATCGACGTGACCGGTCCGCAGGGCGCGCCACTGCGCACCGCGTTAGCGGGGGTGCGCCTGATCTGCCCGGAGTTCGCCCCGGTCCAGGTGCTGCGGCGCAGCAGCCGTTCGGTGCTGGTCGCCGGGACGGTGGGCCGCGCACCGGCGGTCGCCAAGTGCCTGCTGGACCGCTCGGCGGGCTGGGAGGACGGGTTCCGGCGGGAGATAGCCGCCTACCGCGCGTTCGTCCGCCGCCGTCCGCCGGTCCGGACGCCGCGGCTGATCGCGGCCGACCCGGACGGCTGCGCCCTGGTGCTGGAGCGGCTGCCGGGCCGGGTCGCCGCGCTCGCCCGGCACCCGGTGCAGCCGCCGCCGCGGGCCGACCTGCGGGCGGTGCTCTCCGCGGTGCGCCGGGTCAACGCCTGGCAGCCGCCGGCCGACGCCTTCGACCAGCCGCTCAAGTACGGGGAGCGGGTGGGGCACTACCACCGGTTGGGCCTGCTGACCGACCGGGACCGGGAGGACATGGAGAAGCTGCTGCGCGGCGTGGTCGGCGACTTCGGCGGCCAGCCGCCCTGGCAGTTCTGCCACGGGGACGCCCTGCTGTCCAACATGCTGCTCTCCCCGACCGGGGCGGCACTGCTGGACTGGGAGAACTCCGGCTGGTACCTGCCCGGGCACGACCTCGCGGTGCTCTGGACGGTGCTCCGCGAGGACCCGCCGGCCCGGCGGCAGATCAGCCAGCTCGCCCAGTCGTCCGGGAAGGCCGCGGGCGACGCGTTCCTGGTCAACCTGATGCTGGTGCTCACCCGGGAGATCCGGCGCTACGAGACGGCCGTGCAGCACGTGATGCGCTCCACGGCACAGCCCGGGGCCGGTCCGGCCGAGGCCGGCGAGGAGCAGCGGCTGCTGCTGCGGCGGCTGCACGACGACCGGGGCACGGCGCGCCGGGCGGTGCGCGCGGCGGTCGGCACCCGCTGACGCCGGGTCGGACTCCCGGGAGGGAGGCACGGGCGCGGCTCGCCGGAACGGACGGGGCCGAACGGTGCGCGGCCCCGGGGCGCCCGGCCCGGTGCTGGTCCCGGGGCCCGCCCGCGCCCGTCGCGGGGTCCGCCGGGGGACCGGCCCGACGTGCCACGCCCGGGCAAAATCCCGCGCCTGCCCAGTGGTCTGGTCCACTGACGCCCCGCAGGCCGGGTCGCCCGTGCCGGGAAACCTTTCGGCACGGGCGCTGACGTGGGAAAACCACAGAACGGACAGGTGGTTGACGGATCGTTGCGGATGCGGATACCTCTGTGACTCTCGGGTGGACGACGTCCACAACGAAAGACTTCACGGAGGTCGTCTTGCGAGCATCCCCGCCGACCCGCCCCCTCTCCCGTCGCCGTTCGGCGCTTCGAGCCGCCGTGGCGACCGTCTCCGCCGCGGTGCTGCTGCCGGTCTTCGGCTCGGCGCCGTCCGCGGTGGCGGGGCAGCCGCAGTCCGGTTCGCTGCAACGGGCGTTCACCGCCGCCGCGCACCAGTACCACGTGCCGGTGAGCGTGCTGCTCGGCGTGTCCTACATGGAGTCGCGCTGGGACAGCCACGCCGGGCTGCCCAGCGTCACCGGTGGATACGGTCCCATGCACCTGACCGACGCCGCCACGGCGATCGCCGCGTCGGACGCGCGGGGGGCGGGCGACGCGGTCGGCGACCCGCGCGGCGACACCTCCCGGCCTCTGGTGCTCAAGGCGCCGGAGACCCAGACGGTGCCGAAGGACAGCGCGCTGCCGGCGTCGCTGCGCACCGCGCGCCGGGCGGCCGCGCTGACCGGGCTGTCCGGTTCCGACCTGCGCGAGGACGCGGCCGACAACGTGGCGGGCGGCGCCGCGCTGCTGGCCTCGTACCAGAAGGCGCTGAAGCTGCCGCTGAGCGCGGACCCGGCCGACTGGTTCGGCGCGGTCGCCCGGTACGCGCAGTCCGGCAACCGGGACTCCTCGGCGGACTTCGCCGGCGACGTCTACCAGACGATCCGGGACGGCGTCACGCGGACCACGGACAACGGGCAGCACGTCACGCTGGGCGCCCACCCGGGGCTGCGGCCGCGCACCGCGCAGGTGCGCGCGCTGGGCCTGCCCGGTCTGCACACCCGGGGCACCGAGTGCCCGGCGAACGTCGCCTGCGAATGGGTACCCGCGCCCTACGAGCAGTACGGGCCGGACCCGACGGACTACGGCAACTACGACAAGGCCGACCGCCCGAAGGACTCCTCGATCGACTACATCGTCATCCACGACACCGAGGAGACCTGGGACAACACCCTGAAGCTGGTCCAGGACCCGACCTACCTGGGCTGGCACTACACGGTGCGCTCCTCGGACGGCCTGATCGCCGAGCACATGCACACCACCGACGTGGGCTGGCACGCCGGCAACTGGTACATCAACTCCAAGTCGATCGGCATCGAGCACGAGGGATTCCTCGCCGATCCGGACGCCTGGTTCACCGAGGAGATGTACCGCTCCTCGGCGCGGCTGGTGCGCTACCTGGCGGACGAGTACCACATCCCGCTCAACCGCGAGCACATCCTGGGCCACGACAACGTGCCGGGCACCACGCCGAGCACGGTGGCGGGCATGCACACCGACCCGGGCCCGTACTGGGACTGGGCGCACTACTTCGCGCTGCTGGGCGCGCCGTTCCACCCCACCGCCGGCCCGGACGCCGCCCTGGTGACCATCGACCCGGACTACCAGAGGAACCAGCCGGTCTACACCGGGTGCGTCACCAGCGGGCAGCCGTGCGCGCCGCACGGTTCCACCGCCATCCACCTCTACAGCGCGCCCAGCACCAGCGCGCCGCTGGTCACCGACATCGGGCTGCACCCCAACGGCCCGAGCACGCTCGACGTCAACGACACCGGTGCGCGCGCCTCGACCGGCCAGCAGTACGCGGTGGCCGGCCGGGACGGCGACTGGACGGCGATCTGGTACCTGGGCCAGAAGGCGTGGTTCCACAACCCCGTGGCCCACCCGGTCGCGTTGAACGCCGGCGGTCTGGTGCTCACCCCGAAGCCCGGGCTCGGTTCGATCCCGGTGTACGGCAGGGCCTACCCGGAGGCGTCCGCCTACCCGTCGCAGGTGCCGGCGCAGCCGCTCACCCCGCTGCAGTACACCCTGCCGGCCGGGCAGTCCTACGTCGTCGGCGGCAGGACGGCCGGTGAGTACTTCTACTCGAAGACCTTCGACACCTCCGACCAGGTGTGGGTGAAGGGCAAGCAGATGTACTACGAGATCCAGTTCGGTCAGCGGGTCGCGTTCGTGAACGCGGCCGACGTGGTGCTCCACCACGCGTAGGCCGGGATCGGACGTGCGGAGGGGGCGCTCGGCGGAGTGCCCCCTCCGGCGTGCCGGGCGGTCCCCGCGGCCGTCCCGGGCGGCGCCGCCGGACCCGCGCCGTCGACCCGGCCCGGTCCGCCCGCGCGGTCCGGCCCGCGCGGTCAGGCCTGCGCGAACAGTTCGGCCGGCAGCGGCTTGAGCAGTTGGTAGAGGTCGTCGGTGATCGGCCGGTCCCAGGTGGCGATGGTGACCTGCACGCCGTCGCTGCGGTCGAACTGGGCGCACGAGACGCGGCTTTCGCTGATCCTGATGCGCCGCACGATCAGCAGGCTGTCGCCGTGCATGACCGGGGTGTCCTCGCGCGCCACCTCGTGCACCGGTTCGTCGTTGCCGAGCGCCGCGAGCAACTGGGCCACCTCGAACGGCACGTGGCCCTCGGCGGCGTCCCGGGCCGGCGACCCCTCGGGGAGGTTGCCGATCAGCATGGCCGGGCCCCGCCCGCCGAACAGGTCGTAGCGCAGGAACACGCCCTGGCAGCTTCCGTCGGTGCCGGGAATCAGCCCCGCGCCGAGGTTCCCCGGCCAGTCGCCCGGGTCCATGGCCAGCACGTCGAAGTCCGGCCCGGACGGCGTCATCGCGCTGCGGCGGCGGAGGAAGGACATGCGCCCATCGTACGGGGCGCGCACGGCGCACGCGCCGCGGCCCCGGCGCCCGCGCGCGGCGTGCCGGAGGCCGGACCGGGCGTCCGGTCCGGCCTCCGGCACGCCGCGCGCGGCGCTCAGTTCAGGTCGAACTCGCCGTCCCGGGCGCCGAGCACGAACGCCCGCCACTCGGCCGGGGTGAAGACCAGTGAGGGGCCGTCCGGCCGGCGTCCGTCCCGCATCGCGATGTAGCCGTCCACGAAGGCGACCTGGACGTCCCCGTTGCCCTGCCACTGCGCGTCGGTCAGGTCCAACCGCGGCTTCTTCCCGTCGGCCCCGGGCTCATCGGTGGTGCTGTCGGCCACGTCCGCATCTCCTTACGCGTCGTCGTGCGTGGCCCAGCGTAGCGAGCCGTGCGCGGTCGGGACAGCGGCCGGGCACCCGGCGCGGTCATCCGGCCACCGTGCGTGCGCCGCAGGCCGACGCCAACGCGCGGTCCAGCGCCGTCCGGTGCACGGTGTCCAGCCCCAACTCGGTCGACACCCGGGCCTGGTCGACAGCGGTGCGCAGCACACACAGCCGGTCGGCGCGGGCCGCGGCGGTGTCGGCGAAGGCGTGCGCCAGCCGGTCGTCGAGGGTGTCGAGCGCCGCCCGGTAGCCGGCCGGACCGGACCGCGCCAGCGGGGCGGAGCCGGGGTCGGCGTCCCACTCGTCCGTCAGGACGCGCTGGACGGCGGTCGCGGCGGCGATCTGGTCGCGGAAGAAGGCCGCGGCGGCGACCGGGTCCGCCCCGAGCGTGCGGACCCGTGCCACGCCGGCGTCGACCACCTGCCGGTCCCGGGCCGGGTCGCGCACCGGCAGGCCGCGCTCCCACTTGGCGGCGGCGACCTGGTCGACGACGAGCAGGCGCTGGGCCGTGAGCCGGACCACGGTGTCCAGCGCGCCGTGGCCGGGGGCCGGTGTCTCGTGGGCCACCGGCGCCGGCCGGGCGGCGGCCGTGGCCGGGGCGGCGGCGCAGCCAGCCGTCAGCACGGCGACGGCGAGGGCGAGGGCGACGATCGGACGCGGAAGGGTACGTGATGCCACGGAGCGGTCCTTTCTCCTCAAAGCGGTCGTCCCGCCATGACATCACCGATCCGGCCGGGAACGGGCGCGACGCGGCAGCGCCCTTCGCGGAATCGGCACACCATCCGCACCCCGGGCGGACCGGAGCGCTCAGCCCGCGTGCGGTCCGCCGGACGGCGGCGTCCCGACGGCGCGCTGCACCTCGGCCGCCTCGGCGGTACGGCCCAACTGGCGCAGGCAGTGCGCCTCGTCGCGCCGGGCGGACCGCGTCTCGGGGTGGCCGGCGCCCAGCGTGCGGGCACGGCCCCCGGCGACGGCCTGGTAGACGCCGAGCGCCTCGGCCCAGCGGCCGAGCCAGCCCAGGGCCACCGCCACCTCGCGCCGGCTGACCAGCGTGTCCGGGTGGTCGGGCCCGAGCACCCGCTCCCGGATCGCGCACACCTCCCGTGCCTGCGCGAGCGCCTCGTCCCAGCGGCGCAGCCGGCCGAGGTTGACGCCGTAGCCGTGCCGGGCCCGCAGCGTCTCGGGGTCGTGCGGGCCGTTCACCCGGGTGCGGGCGGCGATCAGCGTCCCGTACAGCTCCAGGGCCTCGGCGCCACGCTGCAGCCGGCCGAGGCATATCCCGACCTCGTAGGTGGCGGCCAGCGTCTCCGGATGGTCGCGGCCGAGGGTCTCCTCCCGCCCGGCGGCCACCGCCCGGTACTCCTCCAGCGCCTCGGGCCAGCGGTCCAGCCGGCCCAGCGCGTAGGCGACCTCGAAGCGGGTGGTCAGCGTGTCGGGATGCCGGGCGCCGAGCACCCGGGTGCGCGCGGCGCACACCTCGGCCGCCGTGCGGTGGGCCTCGGCGTGCCGCCCGAGACGGCCGAGGTTGTAGGCGAGGTTGTGCCGGCAGCGCAGCGCGTCGGGGTCGTCCGGGCCCACGGTGCGCTCCCGTGCGGCCAGCACGGCCAGGTAGACCTGGTGGGCGTCCTGGTGGCGGCCGAGCTGGCCCAGCACGTAGGCGGACTCCTGCCGGGCGGCCAGGGTGTCGGGGTGGTCGGCGCCCAGCAGCCGCTGCCGGGCGGCGACGACCCGTTCGTACCCGGCGAGCGCCTCGGCGGCGCGACCGGTGCGGCTCAGTGCGAAGGCGAGTTCGTAGCGGCTGGCCAGGGTGTCGGGGTGGTCGGGGCCGAGCAGCCGCTCCCGGTCGGCGGCGACCGCGCGGTAGACGTCGGCCGCCTCGGGCCAACGGCCCGCACGGCCCAGCGACTGCCCGGCACGGTGCCGGGCGACCAACCCGGCGACGGCGTCCGGCGCGGGCCCGGCGGGCGGCGCGGCGGAGACCGGGGTGTGTCCGGCGCCCGGCGGCGCGGCCGGGGGGTTCGCGGGCACGGCGGGGCGGCCGAACCAGGTGCCGGTCAGGGAGATCGCGTCCGGCGGTCGCGGACGGGCGCGGCGGTGCGCGGCACAGTCCGCGCCGAGCGTCACGCCCGCCGCCCAGCCGGGCAGCCGGACGCCGCGCTCGGCCACCGCCCGGACCGCGGCCAGCCGTTTGGCGACCACGGCCGCGTCCTGCGGGCGGTCGCCGGGCTCCTTGGCGAGCAGGTCGAGGATGAGCCGGTCCAGCGGCCCGGGCAGGTCGGGCCGTCGGCCGCGGGGCGGATCGGGGACGACGCTGCGGTGCCTGATCAGCACAGCCCAGGCGTCGTCCAGGTCGAACGGCGGTGCGCCGGTGGCCAGTTCGTACAGCACGCAGCCGAACGAGTAGAGGTCGCTGCGGTGGTCGACCTCCACGCCGCCGATCTGTTCGGGCGACATGTAGTGCGGGGTGCCCATCGCCAGGCCGGTGCCGGTCAGCCGCGAGGTGAACCCGATGTCGTGGCCGAGCCGGGCGATGCCGAAGTCGCAGATCTTCACGGTGCCGTCGGACAGCCGCAGGATGTTGGCGGGTTTCAGGTCGCGGTGCACCACCTCCTGCGCGTGGGTGTAGGCGAGCGCGCCGGCCACCTGCTCGCCGATGTCCAGCAGGTCGGGCAGCGGCAGTGCGAGCCCCTCCTCGTCGTCGAGGAGTTGGGAGAGCGTGCGGCCCTCCAGCAGTTCCATCACCAGGAACAGCAGCCCGTCGTCGGCGCCGAAGTCGTGCACCACGGTGATGCCGCGGTGCTGGAGCCCGGCGGCGACCCGCGCCTCGCGGCGGAAACGTTCACGCATCACGCGCAGGTGTTGTGGGTCGCTGGTGGGGCTGAGCTGTTTGAGGCACTTGACGGCCACCTTGCGGCCGAGTTCCTCGTCCTGGCCGCGCCATACCTCGCCCATGCCGCCGCGGCCGATGAGCTCGATCAGCCGGTAGCGCTCCCGGATCAGCCGGTTGTCTGCCATCGCCAGCTGCCGCCCCCGTCGTCTCGCCCGCCGCTCTCCCGCGTCCGTCCAGTATGGCCGTGCCGGTGTCGCGGCGTCACGACGGCTCACGCCCGCCGCCCGGGGCGGCCGGAGCGACCGCTGCCCGGCCCGGCCGGTCCGACCGCCCTGGGGCGCCGACCGCCGCCGGCGGCGGTCGGCGGCAGCCGGAGCGCGGCCTGCGCGCCGGCGGCCGCGCACGGCGTCCCACCACGGGCGACGGCCCGGCGAGCGCCGGGCGCACGCCGGAGCGCGGCCGATGGGCGCCGGTATTCCTGCCGACCCCGCTGATCGCCCATACCCTGGAGTAGTCAGCGGGTATAAACACATCAGCACACCGTGACCGCTCGCCCAGTCTCATCTGCGTGGAGGTTGACCACATGAAGATGTTGATCAATGTGCCGGAGACGGTGGTCGCCGACGGGCTGCGGGGCATGGCCTGCGCCCATCCCGACCTGACCGTGGACGTCGACAACCGCGTGGTGGTGCGCCGGGACGCCCCGGTCGCCGGGAAGGTCGGCCTGGTCTCGGGCGGCGGCAGCGGCCACGAGCCGCTGCACGGCGGTTTCGTCGGGCTCGGCATGCTGGACGCGGCCTGCCCCGGCGAGGTCTTCACCTCCCCGGTGCCCGACCAGATGACCCGCGCCGCGGCGGCGGTGGACAGCGGTGCCGGCGTGCTGTTCGTGATCAAGAACTACACCGGCGACGTGCTCAACTTCGAGATGGCCGCCGACCTGGCCGGCGACGAGGGCGTGCGAACCGCCACCGTGCTGGTCAACGACGACGTGGCGGTCACCGACAGCCTCTACACCGCCGGCCGGCGCGGCACCGGCGGCACGCTGTTCGTGGAGAAGATCGCCGGCGCCGCCGCGCAGGAGGGCGCACCGCTGGAACGGGTGGCCGAGCTGGCCCGCCGGGTCAACGACGACTGCCGCAGCTTCGGCGTGGCGCTCAGCTCGGTGATCACTCCGGCGAAGGGCAGCCCCACCTTCGACCTGCCGCCCGGCGAGCTGGAACTGGGCATCGGCATCCACGGCGAGCCGGGCCGCGAGCGGCGCGCCATGATGACCGCCCGGGAGATCGCCGACGCCGCCGTGGAGGCGATCGTGGAGGACCTGCGCCCGGACGGCCCGGTACTCGCCCTGGTCAACGGCATGGGCGGCACCCCGCTGCTGGAGCTGTACGGGTTCACCGCCGAGGTACACCGTGCGCTGGGCGAGCGTGGCGTACCGGTGGTGCGCACCCTGGTCGGCGACTACGTCACCTCGCTCGACATGGCCGGCTGCTCGCTCACCCTGTGCCGCGCCGACGACGAGACGGTCCGGCTGTGGGACGCGCCGGTACGCACTCCGGGGCTGCGCTGGGGCTGCTGACCCCGCGGACCGGCCACTCGGAACGCCGTCGTACGGGAGGTACGCACCGACCATGAACGCATCGGACACCAACGATCCGGTGGTCGACGCCGGGTTCGTCCTGCACTGGCTCCGCCTCGCGGCGCGGGACGTCGAACACGAGGCCGACCGGCTCACCGACCTGGACTCCGCGATAGGCGACGCCGACCACGGCACGAACATGCGCCGCGGCTTCGGCGCCGCACTCGCCGCGGTGGACGCGGTGGACGCGGTGGACGCGATGGACAAGGACACCCCGCGGACTCCGGGCGGCGTGCTGACGCTGGTCGGACGGCAGCTGATCAGCAGCGTGGGCGGCGCCTCCGGGCCGCTGTACGGCACGCTGCTGCGCACGGCGGGCAAGCGACTGGGCGACGAGCCGGCCGTGACCGGCCGGCAGCTGGCCGAGGCGCTGCGGGCCGGGCTGGACGGCGTCACCCGGCTGGGCCGCGCCGAGCCCGGCGACAAGACGATGGTGGACGCGCTGGGCCCGGCGCTGGACGCGCTGGACGCCGCCCTGGAGGCCGGGGAGGGGCTGGCCGACGCGCTGCGGGCGGCGCACGCCGCGGCCGACGAGGGCACGGCGGCCACCGTGCCGCTGCGGGCCCGCAAGGGGCGGGCGAGTTACCTGGGCGAGCGCAGCGTCGGCCACCAGGACCCCGGGGCGACCTCCTGCGCGCTGTTGGTCGGCGCCTTCGCCGCCACCGCGCGGGATCTGGCCGTGCCGTCCGGCGGCGGTGCCGGGTGAGCGGGGCGGGCCGGGCGGTGCCCGGCACGGTCGGGGTGGTCCTGGTCTCGCACAGCGCCGAGGTGGCGCGGTCGGTGGCGGCGCTGGCGCTGGGCCTGTCCGGCGGCGGCACGCCGATCGCGGTGGAGCCGGCCGGCGGCACCCGGGACGGCGGTCTGGGAACCAGTTCGGAACTGATCACCGAGGCGGTGCGGGCGGTGGACGGCGGCGCGGGCGTCGCCGTGCTGGCCGACCTGGGCAGCGCGGTGCTGACGGTCAAGGCCCTGCTGGAGGACGGCGAGCTGCCGCAGGGCGCGGCGCTGGTGGACGCGCCGTTCGTGGAGGGCGCGGTGGCGGCGGTGGTGACCGCCTCGGCGGGCGCCGACCTGGCCGGGGTGTCCGCGGCGGCCGGGGAGGCGTACACCTTCCGCAAGGGCTGAGGCAGGCCGCCCGCCGGGCCGGGGCCCGCACAGGGCTCCGGCCCCGGCCCGGCAGGCGCGGCAGGGCGGCGGTCGGTGCCCGCCGGTTCGGCGGTCAGGCCAGGTCGGCGCGGTCCTTGGCGAGGACGGCGGGGACGGCGGGGACGGCGGGGACGGCGAACCAGGTGGGCCGGTCCGCGAGCGCCATGTCGATCCGGCCGCGGCAGCCGTCGCCCAGCGTTGGCGGCAGGTCGTCCGGGGCGAACCAGCCGACCTCGGTCGACTCGTCGTCGTTGACCCGGGCCCGGCCGCCGACCGCACGGCACAGGAAGGTGATCGACATGAACTGGACCTGGTCGCCGTGCGGGTAGACGGTCGGTTCCTCGGTGAACACGCTCACCACCCGTTCGGGCACCGCGTGCACGGCGGTCTCCTCGTGGATCTCCCGCACGACGGCCTGCGCTGGCTGCTCACCGGGGTCCGGGATGCCGCCGACCAGGGTCCAGCGGCCGTCGTCGGCGCGCCGCACCAGCAGCACCCGGCCGGCGTCGTCAAGGACCACCGCGTTGACCCCCGGCAGGAACAGCAGACGCTGCCCCACGGTCTCCCTCAGATCACGCAGGAACTCCGGAATCGCCATCCGCCGAGCATAGGACAGCGCCCGCCGGCCCGGCCCGGAGCGCCGCGCGGGGCGTCAGGCGTCGCCGAGGGCGCGCCGGGGGCGCGGGCGGGCGGGCAGCCGGCTGGTGATGACCCGGACGGCGTCCTCCGCGTCGTCCACGGTCACCGTGAAGCGGCGGCCGTCACCGAGGTCGAGCACGAGTCCGGGACCGCGCCGCACGACGACCGCGGTTCCTCTCTCGGGCCGCCAGCGGTATCCCCAGCCGCCCCAGTTGCGTGGGCTGATCCACGGCACGATGTCGGCGGAGTCGACCTGTTCCAGCGGGATGCGGCGGCGCGGCAGCCCGATGTGGCCGCAGCGCACCTCCATGCACTCGCGGTCCACCCGGACCCGTACGTGGGTGAAGGCCACCGTCCCGAACAGCACCAGCAGCCCGGCGGCCAGGCAGCCGACCACGGACATCACCAGCGGGGCGAGGCCGGAGACCCAGGACGATCCCACCGCCAACTGGATGCCGAGCGCCAGGCAGCCCGCCCCGCCGAGCGCGAGCAGCCACTGCCCCCGGTTGGTGGCGTGCCCGGTCCAGACCTCGGGCCCGGCCGTTCCGGCGGCCCCTGGGCCGCGGGATGCGCTGCCGGAGTCCTCCATGCGTTGGAGCGTACCTGCCGGTGGCGTGCACGGCACCCGTCCGGCGCCGACGCGGTGACCCGCGTCACGCGGTCGGCCCGCGCGGCGGATCAGGTCAGCACCGGGTCGGTGACGCCGTTGTGGCACTCCAGGTAGGAGGGCCAGCCGGCGTGCTCGGCGCCGGCCCGGTAGGCCGACCGGTAGAAGCTCTGGACCGCCTCGTGCGGCCTGGGGTGGTGGCGCACAGCGTCATAGGGCAGCACCGCCAGGTGGGAGTCGCCCTGCCGCATCCAGCGGGCCGCGTCCGGGCGCAGCGGGCTGTCGGCGATGCCGTCGGGCGAGGGAGCGGTGTAGGAGTAGAAGGCCGGCTCCGGCACGGTGTCGTCGCCGAACCAGAAGCCGGAACTGATCACTTCCCGCGAGTAGGCCTCCCGGGTGACGGGGTCGGCCGACGGGCCCTGCGGGACGCGGCGTTCGGAGAACCGGGTGACCGCCAGGTCGAAGGTGTGCCAGAAGTGGTGCACGTCGCTGATCTTGCCGGTCCAGTCGGCGGAGAACGTCTCCAGCTCCCAGGCCACCCGGTTCAGGATGCGCCAGTACGTAGTGGCGGCGGCCGTGTCGTACGAGCGGTGCTCGGTGTCCTGGTCGAACGGTCGGGAGCCGTCCGGCAGGTCGAATGGGTGCGTCAGGTGCGGCCGGGTGCGGATGCCGAGTTCGTCGAGCCCGGAGAGCACGGCGGCGTAGAACCCGGCGACCGAGTGGCCGGGCAGCGAGAAGCCCACCTCGTCGCCGGAGAGCGTGGTGATCGCCAGGTGGTGGCCCAGCAGGTCGAAGTCGATGGTGAACATCGTCCCGGTCCCGGCGTCCCGCATCGGGCGGGTGGTGATCCCGCGGCCGGTCAGGTGGAAGGGCACGTTCCACCAGTGGTTGCGCCGGGGGCTGGCGGCCAGCCTGATCTTGCCGACGATCTGGGTGAAGCGGTGCAGGGTCTCCTTGGTGTCCCGCCAGTCGGCCAGTTCCAGGGCCGGGAACTCCTCCACCGGGGACAGCGTGGTCATCGGACGATCACTCCCACCATGTCGTGTCGGCGCCGCCCGGCACGCACCGGCCCCGGCGGCTCCCCGCCATCCCACCGTGCGGGGGCCGCGCCGCCGCGGCAACCGGGGCGGCGGCCGACCGGCGCGGGCCTTACGGTGCGATCGGGTCGAGCCCCGGCGCGGCGGGGGCCGCGGCGGCCAACTCCCGGCCCTGCCGATAGCCGCGGGCGGCGGCCGGCAGAGCGGCGGGACGGCCGCCGAGCAGCACCGTCAGGGTGCCGGTGGGCGCGGCGTCCGGCGCCGGCCGGGCGCCGAGCCGGCGCAGCGCCTGCGCCGCGACCGCGTCGGCGGAGCCGTGCAACGCCAGCGGCGGCCGGCCGGCCGGCCGGAGCACGGTGCGGATCAGGTCGGCCACGAGTTCGTAGTGCGTGCAGCCGAGCACCACGGCGGCCGCTTCCCGGGGGGTGCGGGCCGCGGCCGAGGCGACGGCGGCCTCCACCGCGTGCGCGTCCGCGCGTTCCAGGGCGTCGGCGAGTCCCGGGCAGGCCACCTCGGTGACCGGGACGCCGTCCGCGAACTCGGCGATCAGCCGCCGCTGGTAGGGGCTGCCCGTGGTCGCCGGGGTGGCCCAGACCGCGACCGGGCCGCCCGACGCGGCGGCCGGTTTGACCGCCGGGACGGTGCCGATCACCGCGATGTCCGGCTCCAGCCGGGCGCGCAGCGCGTCCAGCGCGTGCACGGAGGCGGTGTTGCAGGCGACGATCAGCGCGTCGGGCCGGTGTGCGGCCGCCGCCTGCCCGCACACCAGCGCGCGGGCGGTGACGTCGTCGGGGGTGCGCGGGCCCCACGGCATGCCGTCCGGGTCGCTGGAGAGCACCAGGTCGGCGTCCGGGCGCAGCCTGCGCAGGGCCGCGGCCGCCGCCAGCAGGCCGATTCCGGAGTCCATCAGCGCGATCTTCACTGGGACGTGCCTTCCGTGGTGCGGGTGGTGCGAGCCGCCCTGCCTCACCCGATCCGGAGGTCCGGGCGGGGCGCGCGGCGATGACGGCCGCGGTGAGTTTATCGTGGCGCTTCCCCGCCGACCGGTCGGCGGGGGAACGCCGTGCCGCCGCCGACCGGGCCGTTCCACGGCCGCCGAGCGCCCGCCGGAGCGGTCGGGCCGGCCCGGCGGACAGCGGGCTCGCGAGGTCCCGCACGGCCGTCCGGGGGATTCGCGGGGCCCCGGGCGGTCCCGTTGCGGCAGACTCGCCGCGTGACGTTGTGGACCTGGATCGCCGCCGCCTCCCTGCTGGCCTGGCTCTGGCTGCTGTCGTGCCAGGGCATGTTCTGGCGCACCGACGTGACGCTGCCGCCGCGCGCCGAGCCGCCGGTGTGGCCGGCCGTGGCGGTGGTGGTGCCCGCCCGGGACGAGGCCGCCCTGCTGCCGGTGAGCCTGGCGTCGCTGCTGGCGCAGGAGTACCCGGGCCGGGCGGAGGTCTTCCTGGTGGACGACGGCAGCACGGACGGCACGGGGGCGGTGGCCCGCCGGCTCGCCGCCGAACGCGGCGGCCTGCCGCTGACGGTGACCTCGCCGGGCGAGCCGCCGCCGGGGTGGACCGGGAAGCTGTGGGCGGTGCGGCACGGCATCGGCGAGGCGGCCGGGGCGCTGGACGCGGAGTACCTGCTGCTGACCGACGCCGACATCGCACACGCCCCGGACAGCCTGCGGGAGTTGGTGGCCTGCGCGGTCGGCTCGGGCTACGACGTGGTCTCGCAGATGGCGCGGTTGCGGGTGGCGACGTTCTGGGAGCGGCTCATCGTGCCGGCGTTCGTCTACTTCTTCGCCCAGCTCTACCCCTTCCGCCGGATCGGGCGGGACCGGTCGCGCACCGCGGCGGCGGCCGGCGGCTGCGTGCTGATCCGCCGCTCGGCGGCCGAACGCGCCCGCGTCCCGGAGGCGATCCGGCAGGCGGTCATCGACGACGTGGCGCTGGCCCGGGCGGTCAAGAGCACCGGCGGCAGCGTGTGGCTCGGCCTGGCGCACCGGGTGGACAGCGTGCGCCCCTATCCCCGGCTGGCACAGCTGTGGCAGATGGTCTCCCGCAGCGCGTACGCCCAACTACGGCACAACCCGGTGCTGTTGGCGGGCACGCTGCTGGGGCTGGCGCTGGTGTACCTGGTGCCGCCGGCCGCCGCGGCCGGCGGGGCGGTGGCCGGACGGCCGGTGCTGTGCGCGGCGGGGTGCGCGGCGTGGGCGGTGATGACGGCCACCTTCACGCCGATGGTGCGCTACTACCGCCAACCGGTCTGGCTCGCGCTGTCGCTGCCGTTCACCGCGCTGCTGTACGCGGTGATGACGGCGGACTCCGCGGTACGCCACTACCGGGGGCGCGGCGCTTCCTGGAAGGGGCGCACCTACACCAGACCGGACGCCGCCGGGCCGGCCGCGCCGGACGCCACGGCCGCCGGCGAGGGCGGCCCGGGGTGACCGGCCGGCGGCACAGAGGCGGCGCGGCCCGGGGCCGGACCGGGGGCGGACGCGCGGGGGGCGTAGGACAGGGCGGCCCGCGGCGGTGCCGGGCGGCCGCCCGGGGTCGGTCACTTGCGGCCCGGTGTCCAGCGCATGCCCCAGCCGTACGCCCGGTCGACGGTGCGTTGCGGGCTGACCCCGCGTTCCGGCACCAGGTAGCGCGCCTCGCGGCGCACCACGAGTTCGCCGCCGGAGTGCTCGATGAGGGCGAGCGCGCAGACCGTGGCCGGCACGGCGCACTCGTCGAGCGAGAACTCCACCGGGGCACCGTGCCGCGGCCACAGCGTGGTGGTCGCGTGCAGTCCGGCGAACCCGTCGGCCCCCTCGTAGATGGTGACGAAGACCAGCAGGCGCCGGAAGGCCCCCGCGTGGTCGAGGTTGACCGCGAGGTTCTCGCCCTGCTCGGAGCCGCCGGTGCGGTCGTCGCCGTCGAGGTGGATGTACGGTGGCCGGTCCAGCGAGCCGAAGGCCCCGCCGAGCGCCTGGACCACGCCCTTGCTGCCGTCGGTGAGTTCGTAGAGCGCGCACAGGTCGAGGTCGAGCGGTGCCGCACGGCCGGCGGCCGGGGAGCGGTCGGACACCGGCTCGCGCCCGCGCCAGCCCAGGTGCACCCGCATCACCCCGGAGATCCCGCCTTGCTTGGTCAGCGAGACGGTCGGCCGGGCCTTGGTCAGCGTCACCTTGACCGGCCGGCCGGGCTCCGGAGCGGCCGGCTCCGCGACGCCCGGCGCGGGCCCGGAGGGCGGGTCACCGTCCGGCGGCGGCGTACTCGGGCCCGGGCCGTCGACGGTGACGCCGAAGTCGGCCGCCAGGCCGGCCGGACCGGAGTCGTAGCCCTGACCCACGGCGCGGAACCGCCAGCCGCCCGCCCGGCGGTACAACTCGCCGAGCACGAAGGCGGTCTCGGTGCCGGCGCTCGCCTCGTACCGGGCGATCTCCCTGCCGGAGCGGGCGTCGGCGACCCGCACCGCGAGCCCCGGCACACGGCCGAAGCCGCCGCCGTCCGCCGAGGCGGTGACCACCACCGCGTCGACGCCCGGCTCCATCCGGTCCAGTTCGACCGACAGGCACTCCACGGTGGCGGCGCCCTCGGCCCGCCTGCCCTCGTGGCGCACGGCTCCGGACGGGTGCGCGGGCCGGCGGCCGAAGACGAGGTCGTCGTCACCGCGCACCCGACCGGCCGCCAGCAGCAGCGCGGAGGCGTCCACGCCGGGCACGCCGGGACCGGGCCGCCAGGTGACTTCGACGCGCACCGAACGCGCACCGACCGGCGTGTTGGCGCCCTTGCTCATCCGCATGCTCTCCCCCTGCTGTCGCTGTGGCGCGCGGTCCACGGAGGCCCGGCCGCGCGGTGGTGCGGTGGTGCGGACGGCGGACGGCGCCGCCGGACACCCTCGTCCGCCGGGCCGGGGACCGCGTCCCGGCAGTCGCCGATTACCCCTACCGGTAGGGGACTTAGCAAGTTCGGGCGGAATGTATGGCACGTTCGGTCTGCCGTGCGGCGACCGGTTTTCGGTGAATCGCTCGTTTTGGCCTCCTCCGCGGTCCAAGTGGGAACAAACAACCCGCTTATCAGGCTCCCCTAACGGCGCATCGTGGGCTTAACTTATGGAGCATGACCACCCCCCGCGGCACCTACGGCGGCGGCTACTACGCCTCCTCGGCCTTCCCGGACACCCCGATCTACGACAGCCTCGTCGCGGAACGGGGCACTCCGCAGATCGCGCCCATTCGGGTCCCCCTGGCGTACGAGAGCGTGAGCAACCTGCCCGCTCTTCCGGCGCTCCCCGCCCTTCCCTCCGGGCCCTCCTCGCACACGCCCCCGCCGGGCGGCTATCCGGGCCCGATGGCCCCCGGCCACCCGGGCGGCTACCACCCGCAGCCGGCTCCCGCGCCCTACCTGCCGCAGCAGGCGACCGGGCCGCGCGGCTACGGCGGCCACCCCGCCCAGGCACAGATGCCCTACCAGGGCGGCGGCAACCCCAGCGGCTACGAGGCGGTGCGCCCGGTCCCGCCCCGCCCGGTCCCGCCGCGGCAGCCGATGCCCGGCGGCTACCCCGAGGAGCAGTACCGGCGCCCGTACACCAACTACAACGGGCAGGGCTACTGACGGGATCCCACGCGTCACGGGGGGGTCGCGCGGGGACGTCTCGTGGTGTTGTCGGTACCCGGTGCCACCATGGGCCGTATGACGTCGAGGTGCGGCGCCGGGCCGACCGCTCGGCCGCCGGCCGGGGCGCCGGGCCTGGCCGCCGCGGGGGGCAGGACGGACGGCGGGTGACCGCGGGGGCGCGGCGGTGGGCGGGGATCGCCACCGCGCCGAGCGGCCGGGCCGCCCTCGGTCGGCGCGGGCGCCACGGGTGGCCGCCACCGGCGGGGTGACCGCGGGTGTCCGCCGGACGCCACCCGGGACGCCGTACGCCCGGCGGGCCGGCTCCGGGCGGGCTCCCGACCTGCCGCACGCCCGGCCCGGTGCCGCGCCGTTCACCGCCGGCGGCGGGTCGCCGGAAGGGCGCGCGCCGGCCGCGGGAGGCGGTGTGGGGCGCCACCGGACCGCCGATCCCCGTCCGGGCGCGTACCGCACCGCGCCCCGGGGCATGCCGGATACGGGAGGCGCTCCCGCGCGGTCCGCGAACGTGCTCAAGGACTGCCGGCCCACCGGCGGTCCGGTCCCCGACCGGGTGCGGCGGGGCGCCAACCGCTCGTCGCAGGCCGCGGTGGGACGGGTGCGCCCCCGACCGCGCCCGATCGGCGAGGGCCGGGAAGCAACCATCCGGCCGGATTTCGCGTCGGCCCATGCAGACGAGCGGACGACGAGGAGGTGGGGAGCGATGCGAGCCCATCCGGTCACCCGGTCCATACCGGGCATGTGGCGCTGGCGGCGCAATCCGCTGCGCCGGCGCAGCGACGTGGTCGAGGCGTGGACCGACGTGACGGCGGTGCTGCTGGCGGCGGTGGCCGCACCGGTGGCCGGGGTCGCCGCGGGCCACGCCGTGGACACCGGCCTGCACCGGGTCGTCGTCGCCCAGCACGCCGCGCGTCGTGAGGTGTCCGCCGTCGTCCAGCGCGCCGACCGGGGCCACGACGTCCTGGTGGACCCGGCCGACGACGAGCAGTCGCCCAGCCACGCCGTGCTGGTCAGCTGGCGTGCGGTCGACGGGGTGCGGCACACCGCCGTGGTGACCGTGGCCGGCCACCACTCGCCCGGGACCCGGGTGCCGTTGTGGACCGACCGGCACGGCCACCCGGCGCCCGCCCCGCTCGACGGCGCCACGGCCACCAGCAACGCCGTCGCCGCCGGCTTCGGATCCGCGGTCGCGGTGGCCGCACTGGTGCTGGCGGCGCGACACCTGCTCGGCTGGCGCACGCTGCGGCGCCGGATGGCCGACTGGGAACGCGAGTGGACCCGGGTCAGCCAGGACTGGGCCGGCGCGGAGGGCTGAGCGGGCGGGGGCCGGTGCCGACGCGGCCGGATCCCGCCGCGCGCGACCCGGCTCCGCCCCGGTGGCCGTCTCGGCGGGACCGGCCGGGTGCCGCCGGCACCGGACGGCCGGACCTCGGCGACCGCCGGGTCGCGGGACGGCGGAGCGGCGGAAGCGCGGGGCACTCCGGGGTGGTGAAGCAGGGCGAGAGCCCGGTCCGGCGCGGGAGGCGGAGGAGATCCGCGCGTGATTCCGCCTGAACTCCCGCGTTCCCGCGGCTTGGTGGCGTTCGGTGTGCGGCGGCGCGCCCGGCGCACGCTACGGTGGTGCCCCGGTCCGCGACGTACGAGGTGGGGGCAGATCAGCACCATGGCACAGGGCGTGGTTCAGGTGACACACACCGGCACCTCGCGGTGGCGGCGCCGCACCGGAGAGTTCGAGTCCCTGGCCGCCGCGCTGGAGGCGGCCGGCGACGGAGACGTCGTGGCGGTCACTCCGGGCACCTACCGGGAGAACCTGGTCGTGCGGTGTGCCGTCACCCTGCGCGGCGCCGAGGGTGCCGGCTCGGTGCGCATAGCCCCGCCCGGCGGAGTCGCCCTGACGGTACGTGCGGACGCCGTGGTGCAGGACCTGCACATCGAGGGGCAGGACACCTCCGCCGCGGCGCTGCTGGTCGAGGGCGGCACACCGGAGCTGACGGACCTGCGGGTCTCCACCCGGTCCGCGGTGGGCATCGAGGTGCGCGGCTCGGCCCGGCCCACGGTGCGCCGCTGCACGGTCGACAACCCGGCCGGGGTCGGGGTGAGCGTGCTGGACGCGGCCGGCGGGCTGTTCGAGGAGTGCGAGGTGGTGGCGGCCGGCCAGTCCGGCTTCGCGGTCCGCGGCGGCGCCTCGCCGAGGTTGGAGCGCTGCCGGGTGCACCACTCGACCGGCGCCGGGCTGTCGCTGACCGGCGAGGGCACCGCGGCCGAGGCGATCGGCTGCGAGATCTACGAGGTCAAGGGCACCGGGGTGCAGGTCGCCTCGCGTGCCACCGGCCACCTCACCGACTGCCAGGTGCACCGCACCACCGGCGACGGCGTCACGTTGGACACCGACGCGGTGCTGGCGCTGTCCGACTGCGACATCCACGACGTGCCGGAGAACGGCATCGACCTGCGCTCGCGCTCGGTGCTGACCCTGACGCGCTCCACGGTCCGGCGCTTCGGCCGCAACGGCCTGTCGGTCTGGGACCCGGGCACTCGGGCGGACGCCAACCAGTGCGAGATCCACGAGAGCACCGGAGACTACCCGGCGGTGTGGATCAGCGACGGCGCCGCGGCGGTGCTCGACGCGTGCCGGGTGCGCGAGGTGCCGGACGCCCTGTTCGTGCTCGACCGCGGTTCGCGCGCCGACGTCGTGGACAGCGACCTGTCCCAGGTCCGCAACACCGCGGTGTCGGTCAGCGACGGCGCCACCGTGCAACTCGACGACTGCCGGATCAAGGAGGCGGCGACCGGGGCGTGGTTCCGCGACCACGGCAGCGGCGGCACGCTGGCCAACTGCACCGTGGACACGGCGGCCACCGGCGTCATCGTCACCAAGGGCGCCGACCCCACCATCGACCGCTGCACCGTGGAGAACCCGACCGAGTCCGGCTTCTACGTCTCGGCCGGCGGCCGCGGCACCTTCACCGGCTGCCGCGTCACCGGCAGCCGCGGCTACGGCTTCCACGTCATCGACGGCTGCCGCAGCACGCTGACCCGCTGCCGCACCGAACGCTGCCACCGCGGCGGCTACGAGTTCGCCGAGCCGGGGCCGGTCGTCGAGGACTGCACCGGCGACGACACCGCCGAGCACCGGTCCGACGGGGTGTCGTCCGGCGGCATCGGCAGCGCGATAGGCGCCGGCATAGAAGGGCTGCCGCCCCGTCCGGCCACCGCACCGGACACCCGGCGGGCCACCGCCGTCGAGTCGTTCGGCCTGCTCGGCGGGGTGCCGCAGGTCCGGCCGGCCGCCGATGAGGCCGCCGCCCCGCAGGCTCCGCCCGCCCGCCCCGCCGACGACGTGCTCGGTGAACTCGACGCGCTGGTGGGACTGGAGAGCGTCAAGCGCGAGGTGCGCGCCCTGATCGACCTGATAGCCGTCGGCCGTCGCCGGCAGGAGGCCGGCCTCAAGGCCCCCTCGCTCCGCCGCCACCTGGTCTTCACCGGCTCGCCCGGCACCGGCAAGACCACCGTCGCCCGCCTCTACGGCGAGATCCTCGCCTCGCTGGGCGTGCTGGGCACCGGCCACCTGGTCGAGGTCTCCCGGGTCGACCTGGTCGGCGAGCACATCGGCTCGACCGCCATCAGGACGCAGGAGGCCTTCGACCGGGCGCGCGGCGGCGTACTGTTCATCGACGAGGCGTACGCGCTCTCCCCGGAGGACTCCGGCCGGGACTTCGGCCGCGAGGCGATCGACACGCTGGTGAAGCTGATGGAGGACCACCGCGAGGCGGTGGTGGTGATCGTGGCCGGCTACACCGCCGAGATGGAACGCTTCCTGGCCTCCAACCCCGGTGTGGCCTCCCGTTTCTCCCGCACCATCACCTTCGGCGACTACGCGCCTGAGGAGTTGCTGCGCATCGTCGGCAGCCAGGCCGACGAGCAGCAGTACCAACTCGCCGAGGGCACCGACGAGGCCCTGATGAAGTACTTCACCGCGCTGCCCAAGGGGCCGTCGTTCGGCAACGGGCGCACCGCCCGGCTCACCTTCGAGGCCATGGTCGAACGGCACGCGGGGCGGGTGGCGCAACTGGACTCCCCCAGCCACGAGGACCTGCAACTGCTCTACCCCGAGGACCTGCCCGCACTGCCCTGACCGCGGCGCGCCGCCGCCCCACCGACGCCCTCGCGCCGCCCCGGCCGCTCCGGAGCGCCGCCCCGCCGTCCCCGCCGGGCGCTGGCCGTCCGCCACCGCGAGCGGACCGGTCGTCAGGTGCGGATCGGAGGTGTTGCCGGGGATGCCGTCATCCCCGCGCTCTCCGACACCGCCGGCGGCCACCTCAAGCGGGCGCTTCAGGGGATACGGGCCAGCAACGCCGCGCGTTCGACGGCGAAGGCGGGCTGTGCCTGGTAGTCGGAGTGCGCCAGGATCGGCGCCGGCAACGGGTGCCGGGCGTCGCGCCCGTAGGCGACGGGATCGGGCAGCGGGCCGACGTCCACCGCCGGACCGTCCGGACCGGTCAGGCGTATCGGCCCGCCGATCGGGTCGGTGCGCCGCCACAGGTTGCGCCAGTCGTGCAACTCGGCGTGCAGGTCGTTGAGTTGGCTGGGCCCGAAGTAGGCGGGGAACCACCGCCCGTAGAGCCGTTCCAGGGGGCAGCCGTAGGTGAGCAGCGCGATCCGGCGCCGGACGGACGGAGAGAGCTGCCAGACGGTGGAGGCGGCCAGTACCGTGCCCTGGGAGTGCGCGGAGAGCACCAGGCGCCCGCCGGTGCGCTCGGTCCAGGTGGCGATGCGCCAGGTCAGGTCCGGCACCGCGCGTTCGGCGTAGCACGGCGGCGCGAACGGGTGGGCGGCGCGCGGCCAGTAGGTGCCCACGTCCCACAGGATGCCCACCGTGCGGCGGGCCGAGACGTTGCGGTAGGCGCGCCGCCCGAGGGCGAGCAGCGCCACCACGGCGGCGCCCAGTAACCAGGAGCCCAGGGACTGCGAGGTCTCCGCGAGGTCGGTGATCGGGCGGGGGAACCCGGCGGTGGCGGAGGCGGGTGCCCGTCCGGTGGCCCAGGCGCCGGCCAGCGCGGCGGCGCCGAGCAGGAAGGAGCCGACGGAGAGCGCGCCCACCAGGTCCGGCGAGGAGTCGGTGAGGCCGGCGAGCGCCAGGGCGGAGGCGATCTGCCGGGTGCGGGCCGGGTCCTCCGGCTCCCCCGGGTGGCCGGCCCGGACCTCGGCCTCGTCGGCGCGCCGGGTGCGCCGGAGCCGGACAAGGCCCAGCAGGGCGACCGCGGCGAGCACCAGGAGCAGCACCGGCACCGTGGATGCCTGCCAGGTCAGCACCACCGGCGGACCGGGCAGCACCCCGTCCTGGGCTCCCGGCGTGCCGCCCCGGTCGAACCAGTCGGCGATCCGCTGGGCGCCGCCGCCGGTGAAGGCCCCGGCGACCGCGCAGGCCAGCACGGCGGTGAGCGGACCGCCGAACCCCCGCGCGGCCACCGTACCGGCCGGTCCGGCGGCGCTCCCGCGCCCGCCTCGACGTGTCGACCTGTCGTCAGCGGACTCCGGCACCGAGGGCGTGTACCGCACCGTCAGCGCGAGGGCGACGATCAGCACCCCCTGGAACAGGGTCAGCACGCCGAACGCGCCCGTTCCCGGCAGTCGGCCGGCCGAGGCCCACCCGGGCCGCGCCCAGCAGGAGTAGCCCGCACAGAGCAGAACCAGTCCAAGGCAGAGCGGCGGCAGGACGCGCACGGCCGCATGGTGCTCAGGAGTGTCCACGGCCGCCTCGTTGCGGCCGTGCCGGCAGGTGACCACCACGGCGGCCAGCGCGGCGGACGCCACCAGCGCGGTCAGGGTCCAGCCGGACAGGCGCAGCCAGCCGGGGCCGTTCCGGTCGGCGCGCAGTCCGGGCGCCAGCAGCGCCGCCGCGACCGTGAGCAGCGCCACCGCGGTGTGGGTGGCCCGCAGCCGGGCGACGAACCGCCGGCCGTACCAGAAGCCGGGCCGGGCCAGCACCGGCTCGTCCGGGCTCCGGTCGGACCGCCCGGACGGCCCGGGCACCTGCGACTCGTAGGCACTCCAGGTGTGCCGGGACAGCAGCCACATCAGACCGGTCAGGGCGAGCGGCAGCACCGCCGCCACCGCGACGCGGCGCCCCGGCTCGCTCCACCAGCCGTGCCGCCCGGCGGACAGGAAGCCCAGCCAGGAGGCCCCGCGCACACAGTCCGCCGAACCGGCGCACTGCCACCCGAGCAGGTCCATGGCGACCTCGCAGCCGCCGGCGACGAACAGCACCGTCAGGCTCAGCGCGATCAGTCGCACCAGGACGTCGTACGCCGACGACGCGCGGTGGACGGCGGGTGCGCCGTCCACGGTGCCGTCCGAACCGGGGGCGGGCACCGGGGGACGCATCCAGTGCACCAGATTGACCAGCATGAACGGCAGGAGCAGCAGCCACAGCGCCCGTGCACCGCTGCCCGAGGTCAGCCCGGACCAGCAGTACGCCTCCTGGACCGGTGCCCCGCCGGCGACACCGCGGTGCCCGTCCCCCGCGCCCACGTCGGCGGGGCGCCGGTAGACGCCCGCCGTGGTGTCGCCGGTGATCCGCACCACGCTGGCGTGGTCGAGCATCTCCTGCGGCGTGACCCCGCCGACCCCGTGCACCAGCAGTTCCAGCGTGCCCGGCGGCCGTCCCGCCCGGGGCGGCGGCACCGCGCCGGCCGCCTGCGGTACGGAGGAAGCGGGGATCCCCGCCGTCTCCTCGTCCGTTCCGTCCACCGTTCCCCCTCCCCGTGTCCGCGCGCCCGCCGGCCCCGCGCCCGGCCGGTCCGCCGCGTCGTCCGTCGCCCCAGCCGCCGCCTGCCCGGCCGGCTCCGCCTCACCCATGGTCTGTCCGGCCCGGGGCCGCGCACACCCCCGGGATCGAAAGGTCATCCGAAATCGTGACCCCGGGATACCGAACTGGACGTCGGCCGCGCGACGGACCCGTCCGGGCTCCCCCGCCGGAACACCACGCCACCGGGCCGCGGCTCCCCAGTCGGAACGCCCCGCCACCGCTCCCCGGTCGCCCGGGCCGCGGAACGCCGCCGAGCCCGGGCGCCGGCGTCTCACCGCCCGGCACGCGCGCCCGCGGACCCGGTCGTCGGGCCGCCGGACCGTCACCGCCGCGTGGGAGGATGGCGGTGCCGCGGCGGTGACGGTCCCCGTGCGGCGCGGACCGCGCGGCGCAGCACGGCCACCGCGACGTGACCGACGGAGACGGGGGCAGGGATGACCGACAACCAGAACCTCCTCGCGGAGCAGCGCCGCGCCCTGATCCTGGACGAGGTCAGGCGGCGCGGCGGCGTGCGGGTCAACGAGCTGACCCGCAGGCTCAACGTCTCCGACATGACGGTGCGCCGTGACCTGGACGCGCTGGCCCACCAGGGCGTGGTGGAGAAGGTGCACGGCGGCGCGGTGCCGGTGGCCGAGGCGAGTGCGCGCGAGCCGGGGTTCGAGGCGAAGTCGGGTCTGGAGCAGTCGGCCAAGGAGGCGATCGCCCACGCGGCGGCGGCGATGGTCCGGCCGGGCAGCGCTATCGCCCTGTCCGGCGGCACCACGACCTTCGCGATGGCCCACCGGCTGTTGGAGGTGCCGGACCTGACCGTGGTGACCAACTCGGTGCGGGTCGCGGACGTCTTCCACAGCGCCCGGCGCACACCGGGGGCCGGTCAGCCGGCCGGCGCCCGGTCCGGCGCGGCGACGGTGGTGCTGACCGGCGGAGTGCGCACGCCGTCGGACTCGCTGGTCGGGCCGGTGGCGGACCACGCGATCCGGTCGCTCCACTTCGACCTGCTCTTCCTCGGCGTGCACGGCCTGTCGGTGGAGGCGGGGCTGTCCACCCCGAACCTGGCCGAGGCGGAGACCAACCGGCAGTTGGTGCGTTCGGCCCGCCGGGTGGTGGTGATCGCGGACCACACCAAGTGGGGCACGGTGGGCCTGAGTTCGTTCGCCGCGCTGGAAGAGGTGGGCACGCTGGTCACCGACGCGGGGATACCCGGGGTGCTGCGCGCGGAGATCTCCGAGCACCTGGCCGAGTTGGTGGTGGCGGACCCGCCGCAGGAGAATCGGCCGTCCTGACGGCCCGGCGGTGGGCGCGCGGTCGTCAGGCCGGCCAGGCGCCGGTCGTCAGGAAGGTGTCGATGGTGGTGCGGTAGGGCGCGACGTCCAGTCCCTCCGCGGCGAGCCAGACGTCGGAGTAGTACTTGTCAAGGTAGCGGTCGCCGGGGTCGCACAGCAGGGTGACGACCGAGCCGGTGCGGTCGCGGGCCAGCATCTCGGAGACGATGCGCAGCGCGCCCCACAGTCCGGTGCCGGTCGAGCCGCCCGCCTTGCGTCCGATGACGCCTTCCAGGGCGCGGACCGCGGCGACCGAGGCGGCGTCCGGCACCTTCATCATCCGGTCCACCGCGCCGGGCACGAAGCTGGGTTCCATCCGGGGCCGGCCGATCCCCTCGATGCGCGAACCGCTCGCGCAGGCCACGCCCGGGTCGCCGGAGACCCAGCCGTCGAAGAAGCAGGAGTTCTCCGGGTCCGCGACGCAGATCCGGGTGTCGTACTGCATGTAGTGCACGTAGCGCGCGATGGTGGCCGAGGTGCCGCCGGTGCCGGCCGTGGCCACGATCCAGGCCGGCTCCGGGTGGCGCTCCATGCGCAGTTGCTGGTAGATCGACTCGGCGATGTTGTTGTTGCCGCGCCAGTCGGTCGCCCGTTCGGCGTAGGTGAACTGGTCCATGTAGTGGCCGCCGGTCTCCCGGGCGAGTCGCGCGGAGACCTCGTAGATCATCCGGGACTCGGCCACCAGGTGGCAGCGCCCGCCGTGGAACTCGATCAGCCGCTGCTTCTCGCTGCTGGTGGTGCGCGGCATCACCGCGACGAACGGCACGCCGATGAGCTGGGCGAAGTACGCCTCGGAGACCGCCGTCGAACCGCTGGACGCCTCGATGACCGGCCTGCCTGGCCGGATCCAGCCGTTGCACAGGCCGTAGAGGAACAGCGAGCGCGCCAGCCGGTGCTTGAGGGATCCGGTGGGGTGGGTGGACTCGTCCTTCAAGTACAGGTCGATTCCCCAGTGTTCGGGGAGCGGGAAGCGCAGCAGATGGGTGTCGGCGCTGCGGTTGGCGTCCGCCTGGACCCTGCGGACCGCTTCCTTCAGCCAGGTCCGGTACTGCGGGTCGGTCCGGTCGACGTCCACCGTGGGCAACGGCGCGGCGGGGTCCGGCGGCCCGTCGCTCCCGGGGCTCTCGACGGTGTCCATGGGCCTCGCCCTCCCGCTCGCGTGCTGCGTCGCCGTCCGGACGGCTCGCCGAACGGCTCCGATCATATGCAGCGACCTCGGCGACGACCGCGCGACGGGAGCCGCCGAGCGGGTGCGGGACGGAAGTTGCGGGAAGCGGCGCCCGGGGCGAATCTGTCATCAACACGGGGTCGACGCCGCGTCACTGTCGGTCGCGGCCCTCCCGGTGTTGCCGCGAGGGAGTTCCCAGACGAACGGGTCGGAGCACGGCACCGCACACGGCCGCCCTCCGCCGCGGAGGGAGTCGCAGCCGTGATCACCACCCACCAGCCCCGACGGTGCGCCCTGGACATGGAGGCGCTGCCGTGCCGGGCCGGACAGGTAAGAAGAATCGTTTCTGCTCAACTGAGGAACTGGCACCTCGACCCACTGCTCGATCCGGCGCTGCTGGGCGTGACGGAGCTGCTGGCCAACGTCTGCCGGCACGCGGGGCCGGACAAGCGCTGCACGGTCGAGCTGGTCCTGGACGACGCGTCGCTGACCGTCTCGGTGACCGATCGGGATCCGCGCCCGCCCCGCCCGGGCCGGCACGCCGACGGGCTGGAGACGAGCGGTCGGGGCCTGGCGCTGATCGAGGCGCTCACCGACGCCTGGGGCAGCCGGCCCGATCCGCTGGGCGCGGGCAAGTCCGTCTGGTTCGCGCTCCGCCTGCCGGGCCGGGCGCCGGAGCCGGTACCGGTGCGGGAGCCGGTACCGGTGCGGGAGGCGGTCCCGGTGCGGGAGCCGGCCGCGGTGCGGGAGCCGGCCGCGGGGACGGTGGGCGCCGCCGCGATCTCGGTGATCGGCCACACCGCCCACCCGCCGCAGGTGGCCACCGCGCAGCCCGTCTGATCCCCGACCGCCCGGGGCGGCGCCCGCCCGGCCGTGCGCCGCGGCGCACGGCCCCCGAGGAGTTCAGCCGCGCCGGCCGAACGCCTGGGCCCGGCTCCCACGGCGGCCCGCCCGGCGGCCGCGGGCCCCCGGCGGCGGTCCGGCCCCGGCGCGCCACGCGAACCTGGGCGCGCACCCGTGCACGCCGCTCCTGGACCCGGACGCCCCGAGAGACCGCGCCCCGCGGGCCCGGCGCCGCGCGGTCACGGCCCCAGGGCGAGCAGCGGATCGTCCAGCACCGGCTGCCAGGCCAGCTCGGCGGCGCCGACCAGACTGCTGTGGTCCAGGGTGCAGCTGTGGATCGGCACCGAGCCGCTGCGACCCCACAGGCTGCGGTCGGCGAGCACGGCGCGCAGCCGTTCGGGGTCGGCCTCGAACAGCAGCCGGTGCAGTCCGCCCAGCGCGACCCGGTCCGGGTTGAGCACGTTGACCAACCCGGCGAGCCCGAGGCCCAGCCGGTCGATCATCCTGCCGGCCGCCCGGCCCACCGACGGGTCGTCGTACCGGTCTGCGAGGAGAGCCGCCGAGCGTGCCAGCAGGGCCATGTCGGGGCCGGTGGGGGCACCCGCCTCCTGGAGGAACACCAGCGGATCGACCTCGACGTCCAGGCACCCCCGGCCGCCGCAGTGGCACGGGCGGCCCTCCGGGTTGACGGTGAGGTGGCCGACCTCCAGGGCCAGGCCGGAACTGCCGGTGTAGAGGCGGCCGTCGACCACGAGCGCGCCGCCCACGCCGCGGTGCCCGGTGGCGACCACCAGCAGGTGCCGGGCGCCGCGCCCGGCACCGTGCCGGTGCTCGGCGAGGGCGGCGACGTTGATGTCGTTGCCCACGAAGGAGGCGACGGGGGCGCCGCCGGGCGCGGTGATGCCGTGCTCCCTGAGCTGCTCGGCGAAGACCTCGCGGACCGGGGCGCCGGCCGGCCAGGCGACGTGCAGCGGGTTGAGCGCGGTGCCCTCGGGCTCGGCGACGGCGGACGGCACGGCGAGCCCGGCACCCAGGCAGACCCGGCCGGTCGACTTCAGCAGCCGGCCGCCGGCCGCCACGACCATGCCGATGACGTGCGCCGGGTCGGCGGGGACGGTCACGCAGGCGGGCGTGGTGGCCACCATCCGGCCGCCGAGGCCGACCAGCGCGGCGCGGTAGCCGTCGGCGTGCACCTGGGCGGCGAGCACGACCGGACCGCCGGGTTCGACGGCCAGCCGGTGCGAGGGGCGTCCCTGGGCCCCGGACGCGACGGTGGGCCGGGTGTCGACGCGGATCAGCCCGAGGGTCTCCAGCTCCGCCGCGACCGCGCCGGCGGTGGCTCTGGTCACCCCGAGTTCCGTGGTGAGCACCGCACGCGTGGGTGCCTGCCCGGTGTGCACCAGGGTCAACGCGGGGCCGAGCGCCCCGCGCCCTCTCTCCAGCCGTGTCCGAGTCTGCGTCACGCACCCATTCTCACTTTGTACCGGACGCGAACAAAACACGGACACCCACGCGCCGCGCCGCCGGACGTCCGGACCACCACCCGTTCGGCCGAATCGGTGCGGTCCGTCCGCCTCGGGGGGCGGGCCGCTCCCGCACGGGCACGGCCGGGGGAGCGTTCCCCTACGTCACGGCGGACCGTCGGAGACCCCGCGCGGCAGTGCTCCCTCCCGGTCGCCGGAGCCGTGCCAGACTGGGCCGACGGGGAGCCGCGCTCCCCACCGACGAGAGGGGGCGGCCATGCCCGCCTTGCCCGAGCGGCACGTCAGAAAGCCCGGACGGTTCACGGTGCGGGTCGTCAACCCCTGCGTGAGCTGGCTGGTCCTGCACGGGATGAACGTGTGGGGCGCGCGGGTACTGGCGGTGCGCGGCCGGGTCAGCGGCGAGTGGCGCACGACCCCGGTCAACGTGCTGGCCCTCGACGGCCGGCGCTACCTCGTCGCGCCGCGCGGCCACGTGCAGTGGACGCGCAACCTGCGGGCGGCCGGCGAGGGCGAGCTGCGGATCGGCGGACGTGCCGAGGCGTTCACCGCGCGGGAACTGGCCGACGACCAGAAGCCGCCCGTGCTGCGCGCCTACCTCAGGCGGTGGAAGGCCGAGGTGGGCGCGTTCTTCGACGGGGTCGGCCCGGACTCCGGCGACGAGGAGTTGCGCGCCGTCGCCCCCGACCACCCGGTCTTCCGTATCACCGGGGTGTAGCCGCCCACCGGGTTGCGGACGGCCTCCCGGGTGCCGGGCGACCGCGCCGCCGGGAGCCGTCAGGGCACCGCGGTGGCGGCGGCGGTCAGGGGTTCCCCATGCTGGAGAGCGCGCGGCCGGCCAGCGGGTGGTCGCGGACCAGTTCGCCGAGCGTGGTGGAGCCGCGGGTGATGCGCACGAAGGCGTTCCACGCCGGGCGGAACGAGGTCAGCACCGCGTGCAGCATCTTGGGGCGGCGTTCGAAGAGGGTGAGCATCTTGCGGCCCACCGCCATCTCCACGCCGAGGCCCGCCTTGACCGCGAAGGCGTAGTTGAGCGCCTGGCGCCGCGCGTCCACGGCGTCGGCCGCCTCGGAGATCCGCACCGCCCACTCCCCCGCCATCCGGCCGGAGCGCAGCGCGTAGGAGATGCCCTCCCGGGTCCACGGCTCCAGCAGCCCGGCGGCGTCCCCGCACACCAGCACCCGGCCCCGGGAGAGCGGGGAGTCCTCCGCACGACAGCGCGTCAGGTGCCCGGAGGAGACGCTCGGTTCGAAGCCGGACAGACCGAGCCGGGCGGTGAAGTCCTCGAAGTACCGCTTGGTGGCGGCGCCTTCGCCGCGGGCCGAGATCACGCCGACCGTCAGCGTGTCGCCCTTGGGGAAGACCCAGCCGTAACTGCCGGGCAGCGGACCCCAGTCGATGAGCACCCGGCCCGCCCAGTCCTCGGCGACCGGGGCGGGCACCGGGATCTCGGCCTCCAGGCCGAGGTCGACCTGGTCCATCTTCACCCCCACGTGGGCCGCTATCCGGCTGGCGCTGCCGTCCGCGCCGACCACCGCGCGGGCCAGCACCGTCCCGCCGCCGGCCAGCACCACGGCGACGGTGCGCCGGTCGGGCACCGCCGGGCCGTGCTGCTCCACCCGCGCGACGGCCGCGCCGGTGCGCACCCGGGCGCCGGCGGCGCGGGCCGCCTCGACCAGTGCGGCGTCGAACTCCGGCCGGTTGACCAGGCCGAACAGCATCCGGCTGGAACGGCGGGTGCGGGCCAGGCGGCCGTTGAGGCTGAAGGTGACGGCGTGCACCCGGTCCCGCAACGGGAGTTCGAACCCGGGCGGCAGCGCGTCGCGGGACGGGCCGATGATGCCGCCGCCGCAGGTCTTGTAACGCGGCAACTCGGCCTTCTCCAGCACCAGGACGCGCCGCCCCGCCGACGCCGCCGCGTAGGCGGCGCTGGCCCCGGCGGGACCGGCGCCGACCACGACGACGTCCCACACCGTCATGTCCGCGTTCTCCGCCGGCCCGCCGTCCTTCGCTGCTTCGTCGCTGCTCACGTCTGTTCCGCTCCTGATCGTGGTGCCGCCTTGAGCGCATCCTATGGCGCGTTGCGACGCAGGTCGGCTGTGGGACCATCGGCGGCGGGATCAGCCCGCCGCGGTTGACCCGGAGAATCCGCCCCGGACCACCCGTAGCACCCGCAAGGAGCGCAATGCCACACACGACGCCGGCCGGACTCGCCGAGACGGTCGCCGAGTTGATGCCGAGGGCCAGGCGGGAACTGGCCGAACTGGTCGCCTTCCGTTCGGTCGCCGACCCACGGCAGTTCCCGCGCGAGGAGTGCGAGAAGGCCGCCCGCTGGGTGGCCGGCGCCCTCACCGAGGAGGGCTTCAGGGACGTCGCGGTGCTCGACACCCCCGACGGGACGCAGTCGGTCTACGGCCTGCTGCCCGGCCCGCAGGGCGCGCCGACGGTGGTGCTCTACGCCCACTACGACGTGCAGCCGCCGCTGGACGAGGACGCCTGGCTGTCGCCCCCCTTCGAGCTGACCGAGCGCGACGGGCGCTGGTACGGACGCGGCGCCGCCGACTGCAAGGGCGGCTTGTTGATGCACCTGACCGCGCTGCGCGCGCTGCGGCGGCACGGCGGGGTGCCGGTGACGGTGAAGATGATCGTGGAGGGCTCCGAGGAGCAGGGCACCGGCGGCCTGGAGCAGTACGCGCGGGCCCACCCGGAACTGCTGGCCGGCGACGCGGTGGTGATCGGCGACGCCGGCAACTTCCGGGTCGGCCGGCCCACCGTGACCGCCAGCCTGCGCGGCATGGCGCTGGTCGAGGTGGAGGTGCGCACCCTGGAGGGCAACTTGCACTCCGGGCAGTTCGGCGGCGCCGCGCCCGACGCGCTGGCGGCCCTGATCCACATGCTGGCCTCGCTGCGGGACGACACCGGCGCCACCACGGTGGCCGGACTCGCCTGCGACACCGAGTGGGACGGGCTCGTCTACGACGAGGAGGCGTTCCGCCGCGACGCCCGGGTGCTGGACGGGGTGCGGTTGACCGGCGCCGGCTCGGTCGCGGACCGCATCTGGGCCCGGCCGTCGGTGACCGTGCTGGGCATCGACTGCCCGGCGGTGGTCGGCGCGACCGCGTCGGTGCAGGCGTCCGCGCGAGCGCTGGTGAGCCTGCGGGTGCCGCCGGGCACCGACGCGGAAGCGGCGGTCAAGGCGCTGGTGGCGCACCTGGAGGCGGCCGCGCCGTGGGGCGCGCGGGTGGAGGTCTCGCCGCGCGGCCAGGGCCAGCCGTTCAGCGCGGACACCGGCAGTCCGGCGTACGCCGCGATGGCGGAGGCGATGCGGACCGCCTACGACGGCGCGCCGATGGAGATCGCCGGGCATGGAGGTTCGATCCCACTGTGCAACGCGCTGGGCGCGCTCTACCCGGACGCCGAGATCCTGCTGATCGGACTGAGCGAGCCGGAGGCGCAGATCCACGCGGTCAACGAGAGCGTGTCGCCGCAGGAGTTGCGCCGCCTGTCGCTGGCCGAGGCGCACTTCCTGCTCGCCTACGCGCGGGGGCGGTGACCGGCTCGGACCGTCGCGGCGCGCCGCCGCCCGTTCGGCGCGCACGCCGGCGCCGTGGCTGGGCCGGGCGCCCGGTCCCCGTCCGGTCGGCCGCGCCGCGTGTGCCCGCTCTCCGCGCGGCCGGTGGCGGCGCGCCCAACGGCCCCGCGACGCGGCGGCGGGGGCGGCGCGACCTGTGCGGGCAGCCCGTCGACGAGGGCCCCGGGCCCCGGGGCGCAGGTGTCGCGCGCGGCCGGCTCCGGCCACCGGTCGCCCTGCGCGGCAAGGCGTCGTGTGCGGCGTGGTCCGCACCGACCGGTACCCGTGGTCCTCCCCCGTCACCGTGACGACGCTGGCGGTCGCCGCGGAGCGGCCGGCCGCCTTCGTCCACGTCGAACGGGCCACCGTCCGCGAACCGCTCGTACGGCTCGGCCTGTTCGCCGGCCGCTCGGTCGCCGCCGCGAACTCCTACGCGCTCGTCGTGCCGCGCCGGACCGCCCCGGAGCCACCGGCCGGGCGGACCGCGGTGCCGGTCCCGCTCCGGCGCGGGGCGGGGCGGCGGCCGGGGGTCAGCCGGCCGGCGGCGCCGGATCGGGGAGCGGGCCGACCGGCCGGCCGACCTCCAGGTTGACGGTGGTGCCGTCGGCCCGCGCGCGCAGCGCCCAGTGCAGCCGGGCGAACCGCTCCGGCGGCAGCAGGTCGGCGGCCTCCCGTTCGGTGACGAAGCGCCAGCCGCGCAGTTCGGCGGCGGGCAGCAGCAGGTCGGCGGCGCGTTCCGCGGTGAGCGTACCGCCGTCGAACAGCATGCGCAGTCCGCCGAACCGGGGGGCTCGCGGCGGCTCCCAGTCCACCACCAGCAGCCGCAGCCGCTCGGCCGCGCCGAGGTCGATCCCGAGTTCCTCGGCGACCTCGCGCACCGCGCCCCGGCTGGGCGGCTCGCCGTGTTCGACGACGCCGCCGGGGAACTCCCAGCCCGGCTTGTAGGTGGGGTCGACCAGCAGGACCCGTCCGGCCTCGTCGAAGAGCAGGACGCCGGCCGCCAGGGTCTCGCCGCGCGGTTCCGGGGTCTGCACGATGCCGCAGGCGCCCGCCCCGCCGTTCACCGCGGCGGCCACCTCGCCGGCCGCCTCCCCCGGCGTCAGCGGGCCGGTGTCGACCACGTGCGCGTCCCGGGTCAGCCACGGCAGCGCCTCCCGGTAGGCGGCCAGGCGCTCCAGGCACCAGGCGCGCACCGAGGCGGCGCTGTCCCGGTCGGCCTCCCGTTCGGCGCACCGGTCGATCCGCGCCCGCAGGATCGTTTCCTCTGCGTGCAGCAGCACGTGCCGCACCGGGATGCCGCGGGCCGCGAGGGCGCCGAAGATCTCGTCCCGGTGCTCTTGGCGCAGCAGGGTCATCGGCACCACCAGCGTGCCGGGAACCTCCATCAGCAGGGCGGCGGCGGTGTCGACCACCAACCGCCGCCAGGACGGTAGTTGCTGGTACTCGCCGATCCCGTCCAGCCGCTCCGCGGGCAGCACGGACAGCAGCCCGAGCCCGATCAGCTCCGGGTCGTAGAGCGTGCTCGCGGGTATGAGGCCGGCGAGCCGGCGCGCGGTGCGCGTCTTGCCCGCGCCGAACGCCCCGTTCAGCCAGACGATCACGGTACCCTCCTCCGTATCCCCGTCGCACTTGTCTGTGCCCGGGGCGCACCGCAGCGCAAACGCGGCGCCCGTGGGGAGGGTGGCACCTCCGTGGTCGCGGCCCCGGGTCCGGAGCGGGCACCACGCCGGACCGCCGGGCCGGCGCTACCCGGCCGGCACCGCGCTGAAGGCGGCCGCCGCCGCGCCGACCAGGCCCGCGTCGGTTCCCAGCAGCGCCGGCACCACGCGCACCCGCGAGGTGAACGACAACGTCGCGTACCGCCCCAGCCGTTCGCGCAGCGGCGTGAAGAGCACCTCACCGGCGCCCGCCACGCCGCCGCCGATCACCGCGAGTTCGATCTCCACCAGGGCGGCGGCCGCCGCGATCCCGGCGGCCAGCGCGCGGCCCGCCCGGTCGAACGCGGCGCGGGCGCGCGGGTCGCCGGCCCGCGCGGCGTCGGCGACCGCGACGGCGGTGGCCTGCGAGCCGTCCGGCGGCCGCCAGCCCTGCTCCAGCGCGTGCCGGGTGATGTTGGGCCCGCTGGCCAGCCGTTCCACGCAGCCGCGCGAGCCGCACGGACAGGCCGGTCCGTCCAGGTCCACGCTGATGTGGCCGATGTGGCCGGCGTTGCCGGTCGGGCCGGGGTGCAGCGCACCGCCCAGCACGAATCCGCCGCCCACCCCGGTGGAGACCACCATGCACAGCGCGTTGTCAGTGCCGCGTGCGGCGCCGCGCCAGTGCTCGGCGGCGGCCACCGCGACACCGTCGCCGATCAGCGTCACCGGCAGCCCGCCGGTCACCGCGCGCACCCCCTCGACGAGCGGGAAGCGCCGCCAGCCGGGTACGTTGACCGGGCTGACCGTGCCGTGCGCGGTGTCGACCGGTCCGGCGCTGCCGATGCCGACCGCGCCGACCCGCGACCAGCCGGGGTCGTCGGCGAGTCGGGCCAGCACCTCGCGCACCGTCCGCATCACCGTGGCGCCGTCGCCGGCCGGGGTGGGGCGCACCACCCGGGCCCGCAGCCGGCCGCCGCCGTCCACCAGCGCGCCCGCGATCTTCGTCCCGCCGATGTCCAGGGCGGTCACCCACCGGTCGCCCCCCGGGGACCCTCCCACCGGGGCGGGCGGCTGCGCTGCGGCGCCTTGGCTGTGCATCAGTCGGTTCTCTCCCTCGTCGGTGGCGGGTGTGCCCCGTGGTGCGGCCAACGGTTCAACGGCGTCCGGACGGCGTTGGTGCCGGCGCCGCCCGGACGGGATGCCTCCGCTCCCGCCCGGGCGGTCGGGAAGCGGGATGCCAGGAGTCATGTTCCCCTTTGTTGACAACGTTGTCTAGCCCTTAGGCTCACGGTGTCCTGCGACGACAGGCGCCGCACCCGACCGACAGGAACGCCGACCGTGCCCGACTCCCCCGCCGGTCCTGGCCGCGCACAACCCGCCCGCTACGGCGCCCGGCCGACGATGAAGGACGTCGCGGCGCGCGCCGGCGTCGGCCTCAAGACCGTCTCCCGCGTCGTCAACGGCGAGCCGGGCGTGACCGAGGAGACCGAGGCCCGGGTGCGCTCCGCCATCGACGCCCTGGGCTTCCGGCGCAACGACAGCGCCCGGGTGCTGCGCAAGGGGCGCACCGCCAGCATCGGCCTGGTGCTGGAGGACCTGGCCGACCCCTTCTACGCGCCGCTCAGCCGCGCGGTCGAGGAGGTCGCACGGGCCAACGGCAGCCTGCTGTTCGCCGGTTCGAGCGCCGAGGTGCCCGAACGCGAGCGGGAACTCGCCCTGGCGCTGTGCGCCCGCAGGGTGGACGGGCTGGTGATCATCCCGGCCGGGGACGACCACCGGTACCTGGAGCCGGAGATCGCGGCCGGCGTGGCCACCGTGTTCGTGGACCGCCCGGCCGGCCGGCTGGAGGTGGACGAGGTCCTCACCGACAACGCGGCCGGCGCGCGCGAGGCGGTCGCCCACCTGATCGCGCACGGCCACCGGGCGATCGGCCTGATCGGCGACGAGCGGCGCATCCACACCGCCGACGAGCGGGTGCGCGGCTACCGCGAGGCGATGGCCGCCGCCGGGCTGCGCGTCGAGGACGGCTGGGTGTCGATGGGCCCGACCGCGCCGGACCGGGTCACCGCCGAACTGCGCCGGATGCTGACCGGTCCGCACCCGGTCACCGCGCTGTTCTCCGGTAACAACCGGGTCAGCGTCACCGCGGTGCGGGTGCTGGCGGACTGGGTCCGCCCGGTCGCCGTGGTCGGGTTCGACGACTTGGAGCTGGCGGATCTGCTGCGCCCCGGCCTCACGGTGGTCGCCCAGGACCCGGCGCGGCTCGGGCGCACCGCCGCCGAGGCGCTCTTCCGGCGCCTGGACGGCGTGGCCGAACCACCGCGCCGGGTGCAACTGCCGGCCCGGCTGATCACGCGGGGCTCGGGCGAGATACCGCCGCCCTGACCGCTGGCCCGCTCCGCGCCGCCGCGGCGGTGCCGGGGACCCGGCCCCGCTGCGGCCCCGGCCCCGCCGTCAGGACGGAGCCGGCTGCGGCCGTTCGGCGGGAGCCGGAGCGGGACCGGCGGGCGCGGCGGCCGCGCCGGCGGACCGTCAGCGGCGGCCGGCGAGGCGCTCCAACTCCTGGCGTCCGACCCCGGTCGCCGCGCCGACCTCGTCGGCGTCCAGCGCCCCGCAGTCCAGCCCGCGCAGCAGGTGGCCGCCGATCGCCCGCGCGGTGGCCGGTTCGTCGAGCACGCCGCCGGCCCGTCCGGCCAGGTAGCCGGCGAGCCGGCCGGCGGCGGCCGGCAGCCCCTCGCGGTAGAAGGCGTACACCGCGGCGTACCGGGTCGGCAGGTGGCCTGGGTGCATGTCCCACCCCTGGTAGTAGCCGCGGGCCAGGGAGCGGCGTACCAGGCGGTGGTGCAGCCGCCAGGCGTCGTGCACCTGCGCGGTGCCGCCGACCGGCAGGACGTTGGTGGAGCCGTCCGACAGCCGCACCCCGGTGCCGGCCGCGGCGACCTGCATGACCGCCTTGGCGTGGTCGGCGACCGGGTGGTCCGGCGCCTGCTGGTCCGGGCCCACCCCGCAGGCCGCGCTGTAGTCGAACGTGCCGTAGTGCAGCGCGGTGACCCGGCCGCCGCCGGCCGCGATGAAGCGGGCGACGTTCGCCCGGCCGTCGGCGGCCAGCACCGCCTGGGTGGTCTCGATCTGGATCTCGAAGCCGAGCCGGCCGGCCGCCAGGCCCCGTTCGCGTTCGAAGGCTCCCGCCAACTCGGCCATCGCCGCGACCTGTTCGGGATGGGTCACCTTCGGCAGGGTGAGCACCAGGCCGTCCGGCAGGCCGCCGGCGTCGATCAGGCCGGTGAGGAAGACGTCGAGGGTGCGGATGCCGCGCTCGCGCACCGCGGCCTCCAGGCACTTCGTGCGGATGCCCAGGTACGGCGGCGCCTGGCCGGACGCGACCGCGTCGGCGAGCAGCCGGGCGGCCCGCGCCGCGTGCGCGTCCTCCTCGGCGTCCGGGCGGACCCCGTAACCGTCCTCGAAGTCGACGCGCAGGTCCTCCACCGGTTCCCGGCGCAGCTTGGCCCGCACCCTGTCGTACACGGTGCCGGCGAGCGTGTCCGGCAGGCCGAGCACGCCGGCCAGCGCCGCGGCGTCCGGGGCGTGCGCGTCGAGGGCGGCGAGCGCCTGCTCGCCCCAGGAGCGCGCGGTGCCGGCGGTGAGGGCGTCGGCGGGCAGGTAGACGGTGTGCACCGGTTGCCGGGTGCCTGGGTCGCCCGGGTACCGGCGGGCGAGGTCGGCGTCCACCGGCGCGAGCCGGGCGTCGATGCCCCGGCGCACCGCGTCCGGGAGGGTCGTCGTCACGGTCTCGCGTTCCATCCGGGGCCTCCCAGGTCCACGCGGGCACGGCGTTCGACCATCCGCCGCTCGACGCTAAGCCGCGGGGTGCGGACCGGTCAACGGCGCCCGGCGGCCCGGGCGGGCGGCTGCGCCCCGCAGGCGGCGCCACGCGGCGCCGGGCACCCCGTCCGGCGGGTTGCGCGCCGCGGCCCCGGCACGCCGGGTGCCGGGGCCGCGCGCCGCGCGCCATGCGCCGGTCAGCCCTTGCGGGAGTTGACCTCCTCGGTCAGCTGCGGGACGACCTGGAACAGGTCGCCGACCACGCCGTAGTCGACCAGGTCAAAGATCGGGGCCTCGGCGTCCTTGTTGACCGCCACGATCGTCTTGGAGGTCTGCATGCCGGCCCGGTGCTGGATCGCTCCGGAGATGCCGGAGGCGATGTAGAGCTGCGGGGAGACCGACTTGCCGGTCTGGCCCACCTGGTTGCTGTGCGGGTACCAGCCGGCGTCCACCGCGGCCCGTGATGCGCCCACGGCCGCGCCGAGCGCGTCGGCCAGCGCCTCGATGACCGAGAAGTTCTCCGCGCCGTTGACGCCGCGCCCGCCGGAGACCACGATCGCGGCCTCGGTCAGCTCCGGGCGACCGGTGGACTCGCGCGGGGTGCGGGAGACGACCTTGGTGCCGGTGGCCTGCTCACTGAAGCCGACCGCCAACTGCTCGACGGTGCCGGCCGCGGGGGCGGACTCCACCGGCGCGGAGTTCGGCTTGACGGTGATCACCGGCGTGCCCCTGGTCACCCGCGACCGGGTGGTGAACGCCGCGGCGAAGACCGACTGGGTGGCCACCGGGCCGCCGTCCGCGGCCTCCAGGTCGACCGCGTCGGTGATGACGCCGGAACCGAGGCGCACCGCGAGCCGGGCGGCGATCTCCTTGCCCTCGCCGGAGGACGGCACGAGCACGGCGACCGGGGAGACCGCCTCGTGGGCGGCCTGCAACGCGTCGACCTTGGGCACGACGAGGTAGTCGGCGAACTCCGGTGCGTCGGCGGCCAGCACCTTGACCGCGCCGTGCTCGGCGAGCACCGGGGCGGCGGTGTCGGCGCCGGGGCCGAGGTGGACCGCGACCGGGTCGCCGAGCCGGCGGGCCAGGGTCAGCAGTTCGAGGGTGGGCTTGCGGACGGTGCCGTCCGCGTGGTCGACGTAGACGAGGACTTCAGCCATGGGAATGCTCTCCTGCGGAATCTGAGGGGACGTGAGGGGGGCGTCGGGTCGGCGCCGGGGCGCGCGCCCGGTGTGTTCATCAGATGAACTTGCGCTCCACGAGGAAGGCCGCGAGCTGCTTTCCGCCCTCGCCCTCGTCCTTGACGATCGTGCCCGCGCTGCGGGCCGGCCGCTCGTTCGCCTCGTCCACCGCCGTCCAGGAGCCGCCGAGGCCGACCTCGGCGGCGTCGATGCCCAGGTCGGACAGGTCGAGCGCCTCGACCGGCTTCTTCTTGGCCGCCATGATGCCCTTGAACGACGGGTAACGGGCCTCGCCCGACTGGTCGGTGACCGACACCACCGCCGGCAGCCGGGCCTCCAGCCGCTCGCTGGCGCCGTCGCCGTCCCGGCGGCCGGTGACCGTGCCGTCAGCGAGCGAGACCTCGGACAGCAGGGTCGCCTGGGGCACCCCCAGCCGCTCGGCCAGCATCGCCGGCAGCACGCCCATCGTGCCGTCGGTGGAGGCCATGCCGCACATCACCAGGTCGTAGCCGGTGTGCTCGACCGCCTTGGCCAGCACCAGCGAGGTGCCGAGCGCGTCCGTGCCGTGCAGGGCGTCGTCCTCGACGTGCACCGCCTTGTGCGCGCCCATCGACAGCGCCTTGCGCAACGCGTCCTTGGCGTCCTCCGGGCCCACGGTGAGCACGGTGATCTCGGCGTCGTCGTGGGCCTCGGCGATCTGCAGCGCCTGCTCGACGGCGTACTCGTCCAGCTCCGACAGCAGACCGTCCACCGCGTCGCGGTCGGTGGTCAGGTCCTCGGAGAAGTGCCGGTCACCCGTGGCGTCGGGCACGTACTTCACGCAGACAACGATCCTCAAACTCACGCCGGCTCTCCCGCCTCTACCTACTGCTCGTCTCGTCAACTGCCACCTGTAGGCAGCATAGGCTTCCGCGCCGCCGCGCCCCGTGAGGGGCGACACGGCGGCCCAGCGATGTTACTCGCCAGTAAACCCGGCTCGTTCCGGCACTTCAAGCCCGGCGGGCTGTGACCTTCGCGACCCGGCGGCCGGTCAGTGCCGCAGCACGGTGAACCGGCCCTGGTGGTACAGCAGCGGCCGGCCGGGTCCGTCCGGATCACCGGCCACCGCCTCGGCGACCACGATGTGGTGGTCCCCGGCGGGTACCCGGGCCGCCACCCGGCACACCAGCCAGGCGGACACCTCCTCCAGCACCGGCACGCCGAACGGCCCGCGGCGCCACCGGGTGGGCGGCGCGAAGCGGTCCGCGCCGCTGCGGGCGAACAGCGTGGCCAGCTCCTCCTGGTGCTCGCCCAGCACGTGCACGCCGACGTGCGCCGCGCACGCCAGCACCGGCCAGCTGGAGGAGGTCCGGCTCACCCCGAAGGACAGCAGAGGGGGTTCGGCAGCGACCGAGGTCAGCGAGGTCGCCGTGAAGCCGACCGGGGCGTCCGCGACGGCGGTGACCACCGCGACGCCGGCCGCGTGGCGGCGGAAGACGGAACGGAAGACGGCGGGGTCCAGGCCGTCGTGCTGCGGGCCGGCGGCGTCCACCGGTCCGCGCGGGGCCGATGCGGTCACGGGGTTCCTCACGAGGCGGCGGGCGGCCGGGCGGACGGGCCGGTGGCCGGGGTCCCGGTGAGTCCCGCCACGCGTGCCCCGCCCACCCGGCCGAACCCGACCGGGTGCCACGCGTACGGAAAGCGATCCCACGACATCACGTCAGGCTGACGATTCGGGAGGCGGGTCGTCAAGTGGGCCCGGTGGGATGGGATCGGGATCACCGGCCGGACCGGTCCGGTGCCGCCTCCGGCGAGCCGACCTCGACCGCGGCGCCGAGCGCGGCGATGACGTCGGCCCGTCGGGGCGGGCCCGCGGCGCGCCGCACCACCGCACCGGACCGGTCCAGCACGAACACCGTCGGCGTCTTCAGGACACCGAGCCGGCGCACCAGTTCCAGCCGCTGCTCGGCGTCGATCTCGACGTGGCGCACCCCCTCGACCATGCCGGCCACCTCGTCGAGCGTCCTGCGGGTGGCCCGGCACGGCGCGCAGAAGGCGCTGGAGAACTGCACCAGGGTGGCCCGCTCCCCCAGGTCCCCGCCGAGGTCGGCCGCCGTCAGCCGCGCCCGGCCGTCCCTGTCCCGCATCCGCGTCCTCCCGCCGCGGACGCGGTGCGCCACGCCGAACGTGCTCGCCGCGACGAACACCGCCAGGCACACCACCGGTCCGCTCACTCGGTTCCTCCCGTCCCGGCAACCGTTCCGAAGGCGTGATCATTCCCACCGGCCGAAAATCATCCCGGCAGTCCATCCTTGCGGCCGTGCCCCCCGGAGATCGACGCCCGGGGACCGCGCTTCGGCGCCACGCCGTCCACCGCGGTCCTGGCCGCCGCGCTGATCACCTCGAACGGCTGGCCGCCGGCCGCGCGGACCGGGGACCTCGCCATCGGAGCGGTGTTCGGGACGGGTGCCGCGCCCTACGGCCGGCGGTTCGGCGCGCTGGTGCGCCCGCTCCCGCGGCCCGGCATCGTCCACCCGCGCCGGACGCCCGTCGCCCGGGCCGGTCGGCACGGGCGTCCCGCGGGGAACGGCGGTACCCGCCGTCAGCGCGTCTCCTCGGCGACGGCGGCGGCGAACGCGTCCACGTCCTCCTCGGTGGTGTCGAACGAGCACATCCAGCGCACCTCGCCGGTCGCCTCGTCCCACACGTAGAACCGGAAGCGCTTCTGCAGCCGGGCGGTCGCCTCGCGCGGCAGCACCGCGAAGACCTGGTTGGCCTGCACCGGGCGCAGTACCGTGACCCCGGGCAGCTCGCGCACGGCCTCGGCGAGCCGGGTGGCCATCGCGTTGGCGTGCCGGGCCGAGCGCAGCCACAGGTCGCCGGCGAGCAGCGCCTCGAACTGCACCGAGACGAAGCGCATCTTCGACGCCAGTTGCATCGACATCTTGCGCAGGTAGGGCAGCGCGCGGACCCGCTCGGGGTCGAGCACCACCACGCACTCACCGAACAGCAGCCCGTTCTTGGTGCCGCCGAAGGTCAGCAGGTCGACCCCGGCGTCGGTGGTGAACGCGGCCAGCGGAAGGCCGAGGGTGGCGGCGGCGTTGGCGATCCGGGCGCCGTCGAGGTGCACCGCCATGCCGCGGGCGTGCGCGTGCTCGCAGATCGCCCGGATCTCCTGCGGCGTGTAGCAGGTGCCCAGCTCGGTGGTCTGGGTGATCGAGACCGCCTCGGGGTGCGCGCGGTGCTCGTCGTCGAACCCGTACGCCTGCCGGTCGATCAGCTCGGGGGTGAGCTTGCCCTCCGGCGTGGGCACCGTCAGCAGTTTCAGGCCGCCCATGCGTTCGGGCGCGCCGCACTCGTCGACGTTGATGTGCGCCGACTCCGCGCAGATCACCGCGCCCCAGCGCTCGGTGACCGCCTGCAGGGCGGTGACGTTGCCACCGGTGCCGTTGAACACCGGGAAGGCCTCGGCGCGCCGGCCGAAGTGGCGGCGGAAGACCTCCTGCAGGTGCGCGGTGTACGCGTCCTCGCCGTAGGCGACCTGGTGGCCGCCGTTGGCGAGGGCGAGCGCGGCGAGCACCTCCGGGTGCGCGCCGGCGTAGTTGTCGCTGGCGAAGGCACGGGAGGCGGGGTCATGGCGCCGGACGGCGTCGCTGGAGAGCTGTTCGGTCACGGGCGGGGCGTCAACCACAGGCGGTTACCGTTCACTTCCTGAGCGGGCCGGCCCCACAGGTCCGTGATCGACTCGGCCAGGTCACGGACGTCGGTGAAGCCGGAGAACTTGGCGTCGGGCTTCTGGGCGCGCATCTCGTCGTGCACCAGGGCCTTGATCACGATGATGGCAGCCGCGGCGGTCGGCGGCCCGTCGCCCCCCGCCTTGCGGAAGGAGTCGGCGAGCGCGAGGGTCCACGCCTCGGCGGCCGCCTTGGCGGCGGCGTAGGCGGCGTTGCCCGCGGTGGGGTTGGTCGCGCCGGCCTGACTGACCAGCGCGAACCGGCCGTGCGGGCCGCGCAGCAGCGCGTCGTGGAAGGCCAGGGTGGTGTGCTGCACGGTGCGGATCAGCAGGTCGTCGAGGAACCGCCAGTCGTCCAGGTCGGTCCGGGTGAAACCGCGCGCGCCGCGCCAGCCGCCGACCAGGTGGACGAGCCCGTCGACCCGGCCGGCGCGCTCCTCGGTGCGCGCCGCCCACGCGCGGGTGGCCTCCGGGTCGAGCAGGTCGACCACGTCGCCGGTGACGTCGGCGCCCGCCACCGCGGCGCGGGCCGCCTCCACCGACTCGGCGAGCCGTTCGGCCTGCGCGTCGGCGGCCGCCACCCGGGCGCCCGCCCGGGCGAGTCGTTCCACCGCGGCCCGGCCGGCCGGGCCGCCGGCCCCGGCCACCGCGACCACCGCGCCGCGCAGATTCTCCTCGGCGTTCCCGTTCGTCATCGACTCCGCCCTCGTGTCCGCTGTCGTCGTGGTGCTGTGCGCGCCCGTCGGCCCTGTGCCCGCGGGCACGGGTCCTGCCCCGGCCGGCCCGGGTCAGGCGACCCGGGACCGCCGGCCGTCCGCGGTGATCCCCTTGGTGGAGGCGATCACGTCCCGCAGTTTCTTCGCAAGGGCCTCGTAGAACATGCTGAGTGGAAACTCGTCGGGAAGCACGTCGTCGACGAGCTTGCGCGGCGGGAGGCTGACGTCGAGCGCGTCCGGGCCCTTGGCCCAGCGCGAGCCGGGGTGCGGCGACAGGTAGCGCGAGACCAGCTCGTAGGCGGCGAACCAGTGGTTGAGCTTGGGCCGGTCGATGCTCTCCCGGTACAGCCGCTCGATGTCGGCGCACAGCCGCTGGGTGACCTCGGTGGCCAGCGCCCAGTCGATGTGCAGCGTGTTGTCGGTCCAGCGCACCGCGTCGTGCTGGTGCAGGTAGGCGAAGAGCAGCTGGCCGCCGAGCCCGTCGTAGTTGCGCACCCGGTCACCGGTGACCGGGAAGCGGAAGAGGCGGTCGAACAGCACTGCGTACTGGACGTCGCGGCCCTGCGGGTAGCCCTCGGCCTCCAGCCTGACGGCTTCCTTGAAGGTGGTCAGGTCGCAGCGCAGCTCCTCCAGGCCGTACATCCAGAACGGCGCGCGCTGCTTGATCATGAACGGGTCGAACGGCAGGTCGCCGTGGCTGTGCGTGCGGTCGTGGATCAGGTCCCACAGCACGTAGGTCTCCTGCGCGAGGTGCTGGTCACCCAGCAGTCGGGCGGCGTCCTCCGGGAGGTCGAGGCCGAGCGTCTCGACGGCCGCGGCGGTGACCCGGCGGAAGCGGGCGGCCTCCCGGTCGCAGAAGATCCCGCCCCAGGTGAAACGTTCCGGCACCTCGCGGACGGCGACGGTCTCCGGGAAGAGCACGGCGGAGTTGGTGTCGTACCCGCTGGTGAAGTCCTCGAACACGATCGGGACGAACATCGGGTTGTCGTAGCGGGTGCGCTCCAGCTCGCTGAGCCATTCTGGCCACACCACACGCAGCGCGACCGCCTCCAGGTTGCGGTTCGGGTTGCCGTTCTGCGTGTACATCGCGAAGACGACCAGGTGACCCAGTCCGTCGCGGCGATCGGCGGCGGGCTGGAACGCGGTCAGCGAGTCGAGGAAGTCGGGCACGCCGAAGCCGGCCGCCGCCCAGCCGCGCAGGTCGGCCACGAGCGCCCGGTGGTACGCCGCGTCGTGCGGCAGCAGCGGGCTCAGCTCCTCGACCGCGCCGACCACCCGGTCCAACGTGCGCCGCACGTCGGCGCGGTCCGGCGCGCCCTCGGCGGAGAAGTCGATCGAGCCGTCCTTCGACTGCCAGGGACGGATGGTCTCGACGGCCTCCTTGAGCACGGTCCAGGCCGGCTGCCCGACGACGCGTTCGGCGCCGTCCGCGGCGTCGCCGGTCGGCACCGAGTGCAACGTTTCCCTCATGACCCCTCCTTCGCCGAAGAACCTTCCGTTCACCCACGGTATTCACGCTGCTTCTCCCGCACAAGGGGACCGTTGGTTGATTTTCGTGCGTGATGGGCCACACAAACCGATGATTTTCCTGTGTCCCTCGCCGATCACCGCCGGTTTGTCGCTGTTGTCGCTCCCGTTCCACCCGCACCGTCTACGCTGACGCGTGCCAGGAGGAACCGCGACACAAGGACGGCGAGCGAGTGTCTTTCTTCACCATCGGTCACCGCGGCGTCATGGGCGTCGAGCCCGAGAACACCCTGCGGTCCTTCCGCCGGGCCGAACGCGAGGGACTGTCCGGGATCGAACTGGACCTGCACCTGAGCCGCGACGGGGCGCTGGTGGTGATGCACGACGCCACCGTGGACCGCACCACCGACGGCACCGGGCCGATCGCCGAGCACACCCTGGACCAGCTGCGCCGCCTCGACGCCGGCCGGGGCGAGCGGGTGCCGGTCTTCGAGGAGGTGCTGGAGGCGGTCGCCCCCACGACGCGCGTGCAGGCGGAGATCAAGGACGCCGCGGCCGCCCGCGCGCTGGCCAAGGTGCTCTCGGAGCGGTCGCTGACCGATCGGATCTCGGTCTCCTCCTTCCACGACGAGGCGCTGGTGGAGATGCGCGACCTGCTGCCCGAGGCCCGCCGGGTGCTCATCGCCGGCCGGGCCGGCGACGACATCGTCGATCGGGCCCGGGCGGTCCGCGCCGACCTGCTCAGCCTCCAGCTGCGCCGGCTCAGCCGCGAGGTGGTGGAGCGCTGCGGCAAGGCCGGCTTCCCCGTCATGACCTGGGTCGTCAACACCGCGCGCGACCTGGCGCTGGCCCGTGCCCTGGAGACGGTCGGGGCGGCCACCGACGTGCCGGCGATGCGCCAGGACGGCCCGTGCGGCGCGTAGCCCGCGCCCGGCGGGCGTGAGCGGCGCGGGAGACCCGCCCCGCCCGCGCCGGGGCGGCCCTGGCGGCGTCGCCGGGCGCCGGGGTGCGGTGCCGCGGGCGCACGGGGGTGGCGGGCCCGTGGGGCGCGGGCGCACGCGTGCGGCGGCCGGTGTACGGCGCGAGCGGTGCACACGGCGCGCCTGCGTGCGACCGGCGTGCGGTGCGAGCGTCAGGCGGTGGAGCGGGCGTAGATCTTCTCCGCCCAGTCGCCGACCTGCTCGTCGCTGAGGTGCCGGGCGAGGTCCGCCTCGCTGATCATGCCGACCAGCCGTTTGTCCTCCACGACCGGCAGCCGCCGGACCCGGTGGTCCTCCATCTCCCGCAGCACCTGGCTGACGTCGGCTTGCGCGTCGATCCAGCGCGGGGTGCCCTGGGCGAGTTCGCCGGCGGTCACCCGGGCCGGGTCGCGGCCCACCGCCACGCACCGCACCACGATGTCGCGGTCGGTGAGGATGCCGCACAGGCGCTCCTGGTCGTCACTGATGGGCAGGGCGCCGATGTCCAGCTCCCGCATCAGTTGGGCGGCCCGGTCCAGCATCACCCCTTCGGGGATCCAGGCCGCGCCCGCGTGCATGATGTCCTTGGCAGTGGTCATGGCACACCTCCCGAGGTGCTGCGCGTGTGGTCCACCGTTCCCATCGTCCGCCGTGCCGCGGCGGCCCGCCAGCCGCCGGGCGATCCGCCCCTCAGGAAGGGACCCGTCCCGCCATGGAAACCCAGCGCCCCCCGGCCTTCCGGCCCGCCACCGAGGCCGACGTCCCGGCCCTCGTGGCGCTCATCGAGTCGGCCTACCGGGGCGACGCCAGCCGCGCCGGCTGGACCACCGAGGCCGAGCTGCTGGACGGCCGGCGCACCGACCCGGAAGGGGTCACGGCGGTGATCAACGCTCCGGACAGCCGGATGATGGTGGTGGAACTGGAGCAGGAACCCGGTGCCGGGGCCGTCCCGGTCGCCTGCTGCCAGCTCGAACGCCGGGACGGCCACGCCTACTTCGGGATGTTCGCGGTCACGCCCGGACGCCAGGGCGGTGGTCTGGGCAAACTGGTCCTCGCCGAGGCGGAGCGGTTCGCCCGCGACGCGTGGGGCGTCGGTGAGATGCGCATGACGGTGATCTCGCTCCGCGACGACCTGATCGCCTGGTACGAGCGGCGCGGCTACCGGCGCACCGGTCGGATGACCCCGTTCCCCTACGGCGACGAGCGCTTCGGGCTGCCGCGCCGCGACGACCTGCGCTTCGAGCTGCTGGTCAAGACGCTCGGCTGACCGGCCCGCGGGGCGCGGGCGCCGCCGGCCGCCGCACCGCGGCCCACGGGCCGCCCGGCCCGGCGGGGATCGGCCGGTGCCGCGCGGCCCGGGCCTCAGGGGCGGTGGCGCATCGGGTGGTCCTCCGGTACCTCCACGACGCACACCCGCACCCCGTCCGGATCGCTGACCCACGTCTCGATCAGGCCCCACGGCTCCCGCCGCGGTGCCCGCAGGACCGGCACTCCGCGCTCCACCAGCCGCGCGTGCGCCTCGGCGGCGTCCGGCACCTGGAGCCACAGTCGCACCCCCGGTCCGGGCGGGGTGTCGCTCCGGCCGGAGACCTCCAGGTAGCCGCCGCCGAGGAAGAACACCGTGCCCCTCACCGGACCGGTGCCGAACTCCCGGTAGACCGAGAGCCCGAGGTCGTCGCGGTAGAAGGCGCGGGTGCGCTCCGGATCAGTGGGGGTCAGCAGGATCCGGCTGCTCAGTACGGTCACCATGGACCGGACGATACGTGCCCGGCGCCCCGCAGGTCCGCGGACGACCCCGGCGTCGGACGCACCCGCCGCGGTGCCGCCCCGCCCGGCGACCGCGCCGGACCCAGGGCGCCGGACCCCCTGCGGGTGGGCGCCGGCCCCGGCCGCCTCGCCCGCAGATCCGACCGCCGGCCGGCCCGTGGACGGTCCGTCACGCCTCGGTACCCGCGCTCCCGCCGCCGCTCGGGTGACCGTCCTCAGCCGACGTGGACGTGGGGGCGGCGGGCGCGGTCCGGCTCGGCCTCACGCAGGACCTCGCGGGTGACGGGGGCGACCTCGCCGCGGCCGAACAGGAAGAACCGCAGGAACTGCCGGAAGGGGTTGCCCTCGGTCCACTCGAAGTAGATGTGCGGGCGCTGTCCGCTGCGGTCCCGGACGAGCAGGAGCAGGGCGGCCAGCGCGTTGGGGATGCTGGCGCTGTCGACGCGCAGCACACGGTACCGGCCGTGCACGGCCTCCCCCCGCACGCGCAGGGTGCTCTCGAAGTCCGAGGGGTCGGCGACGAAGACCTCGACGAAGATCAGGTCGTCGCCGGCGGGGATGTCGTTGTCCTCCCTGATCTGGCAGAGCTTGTCGCGGTATTCGGCCGCGTCACGGGCGTCGGGCTCGTTGGCGATCAGCCGGATGGTGCGGTGCGCGGCGTCCCGCAGGAAGCGCTCCGCCATATCGTCCAACTGCACGTCGGTGACGCGGAGTTCGAACGCTCGTAGCAGCCGGGAGAGCAGGGAGACCAGGACGATCCCGGCGATGAAGCAAGCGCCGATCTTCACGCCGTCGGGGCGTTCGATGACGTTGACTACCGTGGTGTAGAGGAAGACCACGGAGATCGCACCGAACCCGACGGTGCAGCCGCGCTGGCCGGCCCGGCGGGCGGCGATGGTGACGGCGATGGCGGCCGAGGAGATCAACACCAGCACGCCGGTCGCATACGCTCCGCCCTGCCTGTCGACGTTCGCGTCGAACAACCAGGTGACGAGGAACGCGACCAGGGTGAAGACCAGGACCATCGGTCGGACGGCGCGGGCCCAGTGCGGGGCCATGCCGTAGCGGGGCAGGTAGCGCGGCATGAGGTTGAGCAGACCGGCCATCGCGGAGGCGCCGGCGAACCACAGGATGGCGATCGTGGAGAAGTCGTAGAGCGTGCCGAACGCCGATCCCAGGTACTCGTGGGCGAGGTAGGCGGGCGCACGGCCGTTGGCGGGTCCGCCGGCGCGGAAGGCGGACTGCGGGATGAGCAGGGTGGTGATGAAGCTGGTGGCGATCAGGAACGCGCTCATGATGACGGCGGCGGCCGTCAGCAGCTTGCGGGCGCCACGGATACGGCCCTCGGGATCGTCATCGGTGTCGGTCGCGTCGCCCTTGACGTGCGGCATGACGGCCACCCCGGTCTCGAAGCCGGACAGGCCCAGGGCCAGCTTGGGGAAGATCAGCAGGGAGATGCCGATCATCATCATGGGGTCGCCGTGCGCGACGGTCAGGGCGTGCGCCCAGTCGGAGACCGCGTGCGGGGCGTGGACCACGTGCCAGAAGCCGACGACCACCACGACGACGTTCAGCGTGAGGTAGAGGCCGACGAGTACGACCGCGACGCCGATGGCCTCCAGGAAGCCCTTGAGGAACACCGCGCCGAGCAGGGCTATCAACGACAGGGTGATGATCATCTGATCGCCGTGCAGGGCCCCGGACAGGTGGGAGTTCTCCACCATGTGGGTGGCGGCGTCCGCGGCGGACAGCGTGATGGTGATGAGGAAGTCGGTGGCGGCGAAGCCGAGCAGGGCCAGCACGAAGAGCTTGCCCTTCCAGTCCGACAGCAGGCGCTCCAGCATGGCGATCGAGCCCTCCCCGTGCGGCGACTCGCGCGCGACCCGGCGGTAGACCGGCAGAGCGCCGACGAGGGTCACGACGACGAGCACCACCGTGGCGATCGGTGAGAGCAGGCCGGCGGCGAGGGCCGCGATGCCGGGCTGGTAACCGAGCGTGGAGAAGTAGTCGACGCCGGTCAGACACATCACCCGCCACCACGGCTGCCCCTTGTGGTCCGGTGACGCCTGCGTCGCGGAGGGCTGTCCGCCCATGTCGGACAGGCCTGCCAGCATCCAGGCGCGCAACCGGGTGCCCCTGGTCGTGCTGACAACCGGTCCCGCGGGGGCGGAGGCGCTCACGTGTTCACTCCCATCGGACCGCCGGGGCGGCGGCATGTCATCGCGTGCCAGACCCCGGCACGCGGTGCCGCGCGACGGGGTCATGGCCTGACGATGCCCGATCGACCGGACGTTCTACAGATGCACGGCGTCAAGATGCCGTTAAAACGCGCCCGGGCCGCGTCAGGGCGGCGTTAAGGGCCCTGCCCGGGGCGGGACGGGTGCGCTTGTCTGGGACCGCCGGTTCGACGCCGGCGCGGCTGTCCGGCGGACGCCGAGCCGCTCCGTCCCCTTCCTCTCCCCCTGGGGTGCTTCGCCCATGCCTGATGTCGTGTTCGTCGTGCTGACCCTCGCCGCCTTCGCGGTGCTGGGTCTGGTCGCCAAGGGAGCTGAACGGCTGTGAGTGCCGAGAACGTCGTCGGCCTCGTCGCCGCCGTCCTGCTGATCGGTTACCTGGTCGCGGCCCTGGTCTTCCCGGAGAGGTTCTAGTGAACGACACCCTCGCCGGCTGGCTCCAGATCCTGGCACTGATCGCCTGCCTGGCCGCCAGCTACCGGCCGCTGGGCGACTACATGGCCCGCATCCTCACCACGGGAAAGCACCTGCGGGCCGAACGCCTGGTCTACCGCATCGGCGGCGTCGACGGTGACGCCGACCAGCGCTGGCCGGTCTACCTGCGCAGCGTGCTGGCCTTCTCCGCCGTCTCCGTGCTGTTCCTGTACGCGTTCCTGCGCCTCCAGCACCGCCTGCTGCTGTCGCTGGGCTTCCCCGGCATCACGCCCGGCCAGTCGTTCAACACCGCCGCGTCGTTCGTGACGAACACCAACTGGCAGTCCTACTCGGGCGAGTCCGCCATGGGCCACCTGGTGCAGATGGCGGGCCTGGCGGTGCAGAACTTCGTCTCCGCGGCGGTCGGCATCGCCGTCGTGGCGACCTTGATCCGGGGCTTCACCCGCAACCGCACCGACCGGGTCGGCAACTTCTGGGTGGACCTCACCCGGATCGTGCTGCGGCTCCTGCTGCCGCTGAGCATCGTGTTCGCGATCGTCTTCGTCGCGAGCGGCATGATCGAGAACCTCCACGCCGTCCACACGGTCACCACGATCGCCGGCGGCCACCAGAGCGTCACCGGCGGGCCGGTCGCCTCACAGGAGGCCATCAAGGAACTCGGCACGAACGGCGGCGGCTTCTACAACGCCAACTCCTCCCACCCGTTCGAGAACCCGAACCCGTTCACCAACCTGCTGGAGATCTACCTCCTGCTCGTCATCGGCTTCTCCCTGCCGCGCACCTTCGGCACGATGGTCGGCGACCGGCGGCAGGGGCTGGCGATCGTGTCGGTGATGGGCCTGATCTGGGCGGCGTCCGTCGCGCTGATCACCGTCAACGAGCTGCACAGCGTGAGCAGTCACGCCGGCCATCTGGCCGGCGGGATGATGGAGGGCAAGGAGCAGCGGTTCGGGATCTGGGGATCCGCGCTGTTCGCCGCGTCGACCACGCTGACGTCGACCGGCGCGGTCAACTCCTTCCACGACTCGTTCACCCCCGGCGGCGGGGGCATGGCGATCTTCGACATGATGCTGGGTGAGATCGCCCCGGGCGGCACCGGCTCCGGTCTGTACGGGATGCTCGTCCTGGCGATCATCACGGTGTTCGTCGCCGGCCTGATGGTCGGGCGCACCCCGGAATACCTGGGCAAGAAGCTCGGCGGCCGGGAGATGAAGTTCGCCTCCCTCTACATCCTCACCACCCCGGCGATCGTGCTGATCGGCACGGCACTGGCCATGGCGCTGCCCGGTGAGCGCGCCGCGATGCTCAACTCCGGTGCGCACGGCTTCTCCGAGGTGCTGTACGCCTTCACCTCCGCCGGCAACAACAACGGCTCCGCCTTCGCCGGCATCAGCGTCAACACCGACTGGTACAACACCGCGCTCGGCCTCGCGATGCTCTTCGGGCGCTTCCTGCCGATCGTCTTCGTCCTGGCGCTGGCCGGCTCCCTCGCCCGCCAGCAGCCCGTCCCCGTCACGGCGGGCACCCTGCCGACGCACCGGCCGCAGTTCGTCGGGCTGCTGTCCGGCGTCGTCCTCATCGTCGTCGGCCTCACCTACTTCCCCGCCCTCGCGCTGGGTCCGCTCGCGGAAGGTCTCCACTGATGTCCACCACCACTCCCGTACGGCCCCCGGCCGAACCGGAGGCCCCGCACCGGGTGTCCGGCGGCAGCATCGAACCGAAACAGCTGCTGGCCTCGCTGCCCGAGGCGTGCCGCAAGCTCGACCCGCGGGTCATGGTCAAGAACCCGGTGATGTTCACCGTCGAGGTCGGCGCCCTGCTGACCACGCTCGCCGCGATCAAGGACCCCTCGGTCTTCGCCTGGGTCATCACCGTCTGGCTCTGGCTGACCGTCGTCTTCGCCAACCTGTCCGAGGCGGTGGCCGAGGGCCGCGGCAAGGCCCAGGCCGACACCCTGCGCCGCACGAAGACCGACACCGTCGCCCGCCGCCTCACCGACTGGCGGCCCGGCGCCACCGGAACCCGCGAGGAGGAGGTCGCCGCCTCCGCCCTGACCCTCGGCGACCACGTCGTGGTGGAGACCGGGCAGATCATCCCCGGTGACGGCGACGTCGTCGAGGGCGTCGCCTCCGTCGACGAGTCCGCCATCACCGGCGAGTCCGCGCCCGTCATCCGCGAGTCCGGCGGCGACCGCTCGGCCGTCACCGGCGGCACGAAGGTGCTCTCGGACCGGATCGTCGTCAAGATCACCTCGAAGCCCGGGGAGACGTTCATCGACCGGATGATCGCCCTCGTCGAGGGCGCCGCCCGGCAGAAGACGCCGAACGAGATCGCGCTGAACATCCTGCTCGCCTCGCTCACCATCGTCTTCCTGATCGCGGTCGTCACCCTCCAGCCCTTCGCGCTGTACGCGCACGCCGGACAGTCCATCGTGGTCCTCGCCGCCCTGGTGGTCGCGCTGATCCCCACGACGATCGGCGCCCTGCTGTCCGCGATCGGCATCGCCGGCATGGACCGGCTCGTGCAGCGCAACGTCCTGGCGATGTCCGGCCGCGCCGTCGAAGCAGCCGGCGACGTCAACACGCTGCTGCTCGACAAGACCGGCACCATCACCCTCGGCAACCGCCAGGCCGCCGAGTTCCTGCCGGTCGGCGGGGTCGGCGAGGGCGAACTGGCAGCCGCAGCGCACCTGTCGTCGCTGGCCGACGAGACGCCCGAGGGCCGGTCCGTCGTCACCTTGGCCCGTGACGCCTACGGCGTGCCCGAAACGCGCTCCGGCAGCGGCGAGTTCGTGCCGTTCACCGCGCAGACCCGGATGAGCGGCGTGGATCTGGACGGCGGCACGCGGCAGGTCCGCAAGGGGGCCGCCGCCTCGGTGGCGGCCTGGGTCACCGACCACAGTGGCGCGACCACGACCGAGGTCACGGAGATCGTCGAGCGCGTCTCGGCCGCCGGCGGCACCCCGCTCGTCGTCGCCGAACGCGACGGCGGCACCGCGCGCGTACTCGGGGTCATCCACCTCAAGGACGTCGTCAAACCCGGCATGCGCGAACGCTTCGACCAGCTGCGGGCGATGGGCATCCGCACGGTGATGATCACCGGCGACAACCCGCTCACCGCGAAGGCCATCGCGGACGAGGCGGGCGTCGACGACTTCCTCGCCGAGGCCACGCCCGAGGACAAGATGGCGCTCATCAAGCAGGAGCAGGCCGGCGGCAAGCTCGTGGCGATGACCGGCGACGGCACCAACGACGCGCCCGCGCTCGCGCAGGCCGACGTCGGGGTCGCGATGAACACCGGCACCTCGGCCGCCAAGGAGGCCGGGAACATGGTCGACCTCGACTCCGACCCCACCAAGCTCATCGAGATCGTCGAGATCGGGAAACAACTCCTCATCACCAGAGGCGCGTTGACGACGTTCTCCATAGCCAACGACGTCGCCAAGTACTTCGCGATCATCCCCGCGATGTTCGCCGCCGCCTACCCCGGCCTGGACAGGCTCAACATCATGGGCCTGCACAGCCCGGCCTCCGCGATCACCTCGGCGATCGTCTTCAACGCCCTGATCATCGTCGTGCTGATCCCGCTGGCCCTGCGCGGCGTGCGCTACCGGCCGTCCTCGGCCGCGAAGCTGCTCAGCCGCAACATCTGGGTCTACGGCGCCGGCGGCCTGGTCCTGCCGTTCGTCGGCATCAAACTCATCGACCTGGTCGTCCAGTTCATCCCCGGCCTGCGCTGATCATCCCACCCGAAGAAGGCATCGCCATGCCCAGTCCCCTCCCCTCCCTCGCCCGCACCCACCTGGCGGCGCTGCGGATGCTCCTGGTGTTCACCGTGCTGTGCGGCCTCGCCTACCCGCTGCTGATCACCGGCGTCGCCCAGGCCGCCTTCCCGCACCAGGCCAACGGCTCGGCCGTCTCGTACGCCGGGCACCCCGCCGGATCCAGCCTGCTCGGGCAGAACTTCGCCCTGCCCGGAAAGGACGTCAAGCCCGACCCGAAGTGGTTCCAGCCCCGCCCGTCCGCCGGCGGCTACGACCCCACCGCCTCCGGCGCGTCGAACCTGGGCCCGAACGACCCTGGCCTGATCAAGACGATCGAGCAGCGCAAGGCCGCCGTCGCCGCGCTCGACGGGGTGCCGGCCGCGTCCGTGCCCGCCGACGCGGTCACCGCCTCCGGCTCCGGACTCGACCCCGACATCTCCCCGGCCTACGCCTACGAACAGGTCGACCGGGTCGCCAAGGCCCGCGGCCTGACCGCCACCGAGGTCCACCGGCTCGTCGCCGACCACGTCCAGGGCCGCACCCTGGGCTTCCTCGGCGAACCCCGCGTCGACGTCGTCACCCTCAACCTCGCCCTCGCCGCGCTCGGGTAACCGGGCCGGCCCCGCACCGCCCGGGAACGCAGGAACGCCTGCGCTCCCGGGCCCTGTGGCATCACCGAGGACCCCGCGCGAGGGCATCACGAGAAGGCATCACCAGAAAGAGAAGGAGGTCCGCACGTGACGCAGCCCGCCGTCACCGGTGCATCCCCCCGCACCGGGCCGCCCGGCCGGCTCAAGGTGTTCCTCGGCGCGGCCCCCGGCGTCGGCAAGACCTACCGCATGCTGGACGAGGGCCGCCGCCGGGCCGCGCGCGGCACCGACGTGGTCGTCGCCTTCGCCGAATGCCACGACCGCCCCCTGACCGCCGCCCTGCTCGACGACGGCATGGAGGTCCTGCCGCGCGTCCGCCGCCCCTACCGGGGCGGGGAGTTCGAGGAGATGGACCTCGACGCCGTCCTCGCCCGCCGCCCGCAGGTCGCCCTCGTCGACGAACTCGCGCACACCAACGTCCCCGGCGGGCGGCACGCCAAGCGCTGGGAGGACGTGGAGGAACTACTGCGCGCGGGCATCGACGTCGTCACCGCCGTCAACGTCCAGCACCTCGAATCGCTCAACGACGTGGTCGAGAAGATCACCGGGGTGCCCCAGCGCGAGACCATCCCCGACGAGGTCGTGCGCCGCGCGGACCAGATCGAACTGGTCGACATGCCCGCCGAGGCCATCCGCCGCCGCATGGCCCACGGCAACATCTACAAACCCGACAAGGTCGACGCGGCCCTCGCCCACTACTTCCGCTTCGGCAACCTCACCGCGCTGCGCGAACTCGCCCTGCTGTGGGTCGCCGGCCGGGTCGACGAGACGTTGCAGCGTTACCGTTCCGAGCACGGCATAGGACGGGTGTGGGAGACCAGGGAGCGCGTGGTCGTCGCGCTGCCCGGCGGCCCCGAGGGCGCCACCTTGATCCGGCGGGCCGCCCGGATCGCCGACCGGTCCGGCGGCGCGCTGCTGGCCGTGCACATCGCCCGCAGCGACGGGCTGACCGGCGCGTCCCCGGCCGCGCTGGCCGGTCAGCGCGAGCTGGTCGAATCCCTCGGGGGGACCTACCACTCCGTGCTGGGCGACCACGTGCCCACCGCGCTGCTCGACTTCGCCCGGGCGGAGAACGCGACCCAGCTGGTGATGGGCAGCAGCCGCCGCGGCCGGTTTCTACGGTTCCTGACCGGCTCAGGGGTCGGCGAGACGACGACCGAGCTGTCGGGTGACATCGACGTGCACATCGTCACCCACGAACGGGCCGGCCGGGGCCGCCTGCTGCCCGCCCCCGGCAACGCGCTCTCCTTGTCGCGCAAGGTCGCGGGACCCGTGGCGGGCTTCGTCCTGCCGGTCCTGCTGACGACGCTGCTGTCGTGGACGCGTGGCCATCTCAACCTCACCAGCGAGGCGCTACTGTTCCTGTTCACCGTGGTCGGCGTCGCCTGCATCGGCGGGGTGGTCTCCGCGCTGCTCGCCTCCGTGACGGCGTCCCTGCTGCTGAACTACTTCTTCATCGCACCGGTGGGCCGCTTCACCATCAACGAGTTCAACAACGCGCTCGCCCTCGCGGTCTTCTCCCTGGTCGCCGTCACTGTCGCGGCCATCGTCGACCGCTCCCTGCGCTGGTCACGGCGCGCCGCCAACGCCGCCGCCGAGGCGGAGACGCTGTCGGCGCTGGCCGGCAACATCCTGCGCGGCGACCAGGCCGTCGCCGCGCTGCTGGACCACACCCGCGCGACCTTCGGCATGGAGTCGGCCCGCCTGGTCGTGCGCGGCGAGCCGGCCGGCGCCGGTGGGGCCGAGACCGTGCCGGTGGGCGAGGACCACCTCCTCGTGCTGCGCGGACGGCAACTGGCGGCTTCCGAACGCCGGGTGCTGACCGCGTTCGCCGCGCACCTGACCGCCGCACTGGAACGGGCCCGGCTGGCCGAGGCGGCCGCCGAGATCGAACCGGTCAAGGCCGCCGACCGCATGCGCACCGCACTGCTGGCCGCCGTCAGCCACGACCTGCGCACCCCGCTGGCCAGCGGCTGGGCCGCCGTCAGCAGCCTGCGCAGCCGCGACGTGGCCTTCTCCGACGAGGACCGGGACGAACTCCTCGCCACCGCCGACGAATCACTCGCCCGCCTGCACCGCCTCATCGAGAACCTCCTCGACATGAGCCGCCTCCAGGCCGGTGCGCTCACCCTCCGTCTCCAGCCCACGTCCTACGCCGACGTGCTGCCGCTGGCCCTCGACACTCTGCCGTCCGCCACGACCACGGTGACTGTCGGTGACCTCGGCGCGGTCCCGGACCTGCTCGCCGATCCGCCGCTGCTGGAACGCGTCGTCGCCAACCTCGTGGCCAACGCCCGGCGGCACAGCCCGGCGGGCAAGAGCGTCCTGGTCAGTGCGAGCTCCCTGGGCGACCGCGTCGAACTCCGCGTGGCCGACCAGGGGCGCGGGCTGCGGGCCGAGGACCGGGAGCGGGTCTTCCAGCCCTTCCAGCGTCTCGGCGACACCGACAACACCACCGGCCTGGGGCTCGGCCTCGCCCTCGCCCGCGGCCTGACCGAGGCCATGGGCGGCACCCTCACCCCCGAGGACACCCCCGGCGGCGGCCTCACCATGGTCGTCTCCCTCCCCGCCGCGGCGCCGTCGCGCGCCAGCGAGGAGACACCCGCGGGCGACCCGTCGTGATCGTCGAGGACGAACCCCGGAGGGTCCGGCCCCGATCCCGTGGGCCGACGGGCGACACGCCGAGCACCGGGGGGAGACCCGGCCTGCCGACGCGCACTCGGAGGTGACCGTACCGGTGGTCGCTCGACGGGTCCCGCCGCGGGCAGCGGCCGCGCCGGGCGGCGCGGGGCCCGGGGAGCGTGCCGGACGCGGTGGGCGGCGCGCCGCGCTGACGGCTCCCCGGGGCCGCCGGGGATCGGGACGTTCGCGATGGTCCTGATGATGTGACACGCACCCCCCGGTTTCCACCGGGCCGCCGTGAGGCGTAGGTCACCTTCCCGCGGGCCGCCGCGCGGACGGGCCGCCGCGACCCCTAACCTTGCGCCATGACGGTCCCGTTCGTGTTGCTGCTGCTGGGCGCACTGACGGCGGCGATGGCGCCGCGTCTGCTGGTTCGCGCCGGGTGGACGGAACGCGAGCCGGTGCTGGCCCTGTGGGTCTGGCAGTGCGTGGTCGCCGCCGTGCTGCTGTGCTGCCTGGCGGCCATGGCGCTGTGTGCGTCCGCCGCGTCGCACGCGGTGCGCGGGCACGTGTTCGCGTTGGCGCCGCACGGCGCCGCGGACGCCTACGCGCTCAACCCGTACGGGGTGTGGTCCGGCGCGCTGGCCCTTCTGCTGGCGGGCGGCGGGGCCTGGACGGCGGCGATGCTCACCCGGGAGGTGCGCACCGCGCGGGCCGTCAGGCGCCGGCGGAACGCGGAACTGCGGGTCAGGGCGCCCAGGTTGCCCGGTGAGCCCGCGGTGTCCCCGGAGCGGCTGGTGGTGCTGGAGAGCGAGCGCCCGGACGCCTGGTGGCTGGCCGGGCCACGCCCGCGACTGGTGGTCACCACGGCGGCGATGCGCCGGCTGAAGGGACGGCAGCTCGACGCGGTGCTCGCGCACGAGCTGGGCCACGCCCGGGCCCGGCACGACTGGCTGCGTGCCTGCGCGGACGCCCTGGCCTCCGGGTTCCCGCAGGTACCGGTGTTCGAGGGGTTTCGCCAACAGGTGCACCGGCTGGTGGAGCTGGCGGCCGACGACGTGGCGTCCCGGCACTTCGGGCGGCTCACCACGGCGCTGGCACTGGTCGAGCTCAACGAGGACCGCGCGGTGTTCGGCACCGTCCCGACGCTCGCCGAGCAGATCTCCGGGCGGGTGGAGCGGCTGCTGGAGCCGGCGCCTCGGCTCTCCCGGGCCCGGCGCTGGCAGGTGGGCGCGGTCGCCTCGCTGGTGCCGGTGGTCCCGCTGCTGGTGGCGTTCGGTCCGGGGATCGGCGCTTGGCACTGACGAGGGTTGGGGGAGAGTGATGACGTTCCAGCTGGTGATCGACTGCGCGGATCCGGGTGTGCTGGTGCGTTTCTGGTCCGACGCGCTCGGCTACGTACCGGAACCGGCCCCGGACGGGTTCGCGACCTGGAACGCCTACTGGCTCAGCCGGGGACTGCCGGCGGCCGATCTGGACACCGAGCGGGACAGCTGCGACTCGATCGTGGACCCGGCGGGCGTGGGACCGCGCATCTGGTTCCAGATGGTGCCGGAGGGCAAGGTGGTGAAGAACCGGCTGCACCTGGACGTGGATGCCGGCGGCGGCCGCGAGGTGCCGCTGGCCGAGCGCACGGAGCGGATCGAGGCGGAGGCGGCCCGGCTGGTCGGCGCCGGGGCCAGTCGGCTGCGCGCGGTGCAGGGCGCCGTCGGGCACTACGGGGTGGTCATGTCGGACCCGGAGGGCAACGAGTTCTGCCTGCACTGATCCGGCCCGGCGGACCGCGCGCCCGCCGGGCCGTCGTTGCCCGGCGCGCAGGGCGTGGGCATGCTGTGGGGATGACGTTCAAGGGCTGCCTGTTCGACTTCTCCGGGACCCTCTTCCGCGTCGAGTCCGCCGAGCGGTGGCTGCGCGGCGGGTTGGCGAAGGCCGGGATCAACGCGTCCCCGGCGGACATCACGCGGTACGCGGACCGGCTGGACGCGTTGGGGGCGCTGGCCGGCGGGCGGCCGCCCGGATCGGTGCCGGCCCGGCTGGAGCGGACCTGGGCGGACCGCGACCTGGACGCGGAGCACCACCGCGCGGCCTTCACCGGACTGACCGAGCAGGCCGGCCTGCCCTGGCCGGGTCTGGCCGGCCTGCTCTACGACCGGCACATGACCGCGTCGGCCTGGGCACCGTACCCGGACGCGGTCGAGGTGCTGGCGACGCTGCGCGAGCGGGGCGCGCGGGTGGCGCTGGTGAGCAACATCGGCTGGGACCTCCGCCCGGTGCTGGACGCGCACGGCGTGGCCGGGCTCCTCGACGCGGTCGTGCTCAGCTTCGAGGAGGGCATCCAGAAGCCCGATCCGCGGGTCTTCCACACCGCGTGCGGCCGCCTCGGTCTCGATCCGCGCGACGTGCTGATGGTCGGCGACAGCGCGGAGGCGGACGGCGGCGCGGTGGCGATCGGCTGCGGGTTCCACGAGGTGGAGCACCTGCCGGTGGACCTGCGCCCGGACGGGCTGCGGCCGGTGCTCGGCCTGGTCGGCTGACCGGTCGGGGCGGCGTGTGGCGAGGCCCTGCGGACGGGGGGATGCCGCAGGGCCTCTGGCGTGGTAACGGCCGGGGTGGGCCGGGAGTTCCGCGTCCGGCACCCGGACGGCCTGGCACCCGGACGGCCGGCAGGGGCGGGTGGCGGAGTCGCCGGGACCGGGGTGGCGCGGCCGCCGGCCGCCCGGACGGATCGGCCCGGGGGGCGACGCGGCCGGCCGCGTCCGGGACGATGGTCCGATGGCCGAGAACTTCCTCAGCGACACCTTCGAGGTGCATACCGGCGCGCGCGAGCGGGCGGTGGACATCACCGACCGCTGCGCCTCCTTCCTGAACCGGGCGGCGGCCGGGCGGGACGGGCTGCTCAACGTCTTCGTGCCGCACGCCACCGCGGGCGTCGCGGTGATCGAGACCGGCGCCGGCAGCGACAGCGACCTGCTCACCCGGCTGCGCGACCTGCTGCCCGCCGACGACCGCTGGCGGCACCGGCACGGCAGTCCGGGCCACGGCCGCGACCACGTGCTGCCGGCCTTGGTCGCGCCGCACGCCACGCTCCCGGTCGTCGGCGGGACGCTGGCACTCGGCACCTGGCAGTCGATCGTCCTGGTCGACACCAACACCGACAACCCCGACCGGCGCGTCCGGCTGAGCTTCCTGGGCTGAGCGGCGCGCCGGGCCCGCACCGGACGGCCGGTGGTCGGGAGACGCCGGCCGAGGCGCACCCGCCCACCGCGCGCCGCGCCGATCGGGCCGGGGTGTGCCACCGTGGAACGGCAGCACCTCACGCGGCGGAAGGGAAGGTCGACGCCATGCGAGCGGAACGCGGCGATCAGCTCATCATCGAGAGTCCGACCACCGGCGTGGCCAGGCGGGACGGCGAAATCGTCGGGCTCCACCACGACGACGGCACGCCGCCGTACGACGTGCGCTGGTCGGACTCCGACCGGGTCACCCTCGTCTACCCGGGGCCGGACGCGCACGTCCGGCACGCCGGCCGCGCGGGGAGCCGGCGGTCGAAGGGCTGACGCCCGGCCGCCCCGGGCCGGGCCCGCCCCCGCCGCTCGGCCGGGCGCCACCCGCCGAGCGGCGGGAGCGGGCCCGTCGTGCGCGCGGCACCGGCGGCGCTGTGCGGTGCGCTCCCCGGCGGCCCGGTTCCGGGCCCGGTCCGGTCCCGGCCGGGCCGGGCCAGCCTCGTCCCGTCTCGTCCCGCCGGGGCGAAACCCGTGCGGTAACGGCCCCGGCCCGTTCCCGTCCGGTTACCTGGCGGCTCACCTCACCGCGCGTGCCACGGTGCAGGTGCGGTCGACCGGGTCGTAGACGGCGTACAGGCAGGCGGCGCCCACGTAGCCGTCGGCCGCCTCCCGTCCGCCGTCGAGCCCAGGATCGGCTTCCGAGCGGAGAGCACTTGGCGCAGCCGGTCCTCCGTCCCCTCGCCCAGCCCGCCGGGCAGCACCTCGCAGGGCCGGCGCCCGATCCGGTCGCGGGCCGGGAGCCGGCCGTCGTAGGTGAGGACGGTGTTGCCCCCCAGTAGCGCAGGTCGGCGCCGACCACGGCCAGCCCGACCGGACTCTCGTGGTAGAGCGGCTGGAACATCATCCGGCTCAGTTCGCTGGGCGTGTCCCGCCCGTCGCGGGCCATCACGAACCAGCCGTCGGGGTAGAGCGGGCTCAGCCCGATCTGCAGCCGCAGCGGCCGCCGGCCGGCCCGCGGCTGGCGGCGGCGTACTCGGCGGCCGACCTGCTGGTGCTGCCGTCACCCGCCGAGGGCTGCGGCCTGGTGGTGGACCCGTGGCTGACCCGGCGGCCGGGTCCGACAGGCGGCCGCGCCGCGTTCCGTTCGTCACGGCGCGACCGGACCGGCTCGGGAACCGAGGGCGCGGGAAGCGACATCGTCTCGGAAAGAGGCGTGCGTACCGGGCCGCCGAGTGAGAAGCTGTTGCCGGCCCGCGGCACGGCGCCCGCGTACGGGGTGCGTCCGACGCGGGCCTGGCGGGTGGCGTTCGTCCGCACGGCCAAGGCACGGCGCCGGACGATCCCCCGCGTCGCCCGGCGCCGTGCCTTGGCCACCCCTACGGCACGCGGCCATGAGGTGCTGCGCTGAGTATATTGGCTGGAAGCCAGTCAACGCAGGAGTCAAGCATGTCCCCGCGAAGCGCATCGGTCAATGAAGAATTGCGGCGTCGTTCCCGCGAACGCCTGCTGCAAGCCACGGTGGAACTGGTGGGCGAGCGGGGTTACGAGGCCACGACCTTGGCGGATATCGCCGATCGGGCCGGCGCGGCACGCGGCTTGGTGTCGTACTACTTCCCCGGAAAGCGTCCGCTGCTGCAGTCGGCCGTGCACCGCCTGATGCACATGACGCTCGACAGCGCCCTGGAGAGCGAGCCGCGCACCGAGGACGGCCGGGAGCGGATGGCACGCGCCATCGACGCGATCCTGGGCCTGACGGTGACGCACACCAAGGTCATGCGCATGCACATGGCGGGCATCCTGCAGGCCGAGGGCTTCATCCAGTGCCCGGAGCAGCAGCGGCTGGCCTTCCTGCTGGAGGACACGGTCAAACGTTTCGGCTCCGATCACAGCACCGAGGACTACCGGTTGCTGCGCGCCCTGCTGATGGGCGCCACCGTGGCGCTGCTGCTGCCGGGCGCGCCGATGCCGCTGGCCAGGCTGCGGGCCGAACTGTTCCAACGCTACGAGCTGGACTGGGGGTTGGGCCGGCCGCCGCAGGCCGAGGAGCCGGCCGCCCGCTGACCCGGGGCCGACCGCCGGCCCCGGGCGGTTGGGGGTGTGACGGCGCGAGCCGCTACAGTGACTGCCCGTGGCTGCACGACCGTTGAGCGAAATCGTCGAAGCGGGCTGGGCGAAGGCCCTGGACCCGGTGGCGGACCGGATCACCGCGATGGGCGACTTCCTGCGCGCGGAGATCGCGGCGGGGCGCACGTACCTGCCGGCCGGGGACCGCGTGCTGCGGGCCTTCCAGCAGCCGTTCGACCAGGTGCGGGTGCTCATCGTGGGTCAGGACCCGTACCCGACGCCGGGGCACGCGGTGGGCCTGAGCTTCTCGGTGGCGCCGCAGGTGCGCCCGCTGCCCGGCAGCCTGGTCAACATCTTCCGCGAGTACGGCGACGACCTGGGCTTCCCGCCGCCGTCCACCGGCGACCTGACCCCGTGGACCGGCCACGGCGTGCTGCTGCTCAACCGCGCGTTGACCACCGCCCCGCGCAAGCCGGCCGCCCACCGCGGCAAGGGCTGGGAGGAGGTCACCGAGCAGGCGATCCGGGCGCTGGTGGAACGCGGCGCTCCGCTGGTGTCGATCCTGTGGGGCCGCGACGCGCGCAACCTGCGCCCGCTGCTGGGCGGGTTGCCCGCGATCGAGTCGGCCCACCCCTCCCCGATGTCCGCCGACCGGGGCTTCTTCGGCTCGCGCCCGTTCAGCCGCGCCAACGAGGCACTGGCGCGGCAGGGCGCGGATCCGGTGGACTGGCGCCTGCCGTGACCCGGCGGGCGGTAGTCTGCCCGGCGTGACCACCCAATCCAACACGCCCGCCGGCTGGTACGCGGATCCGCACGGCACCCCGAACCTGCTGCGATGGTGGGACGGTTCACGGTGGACCGAGCACACCCACGCCGGCACCCAGCCCGCCCCGGCTGCCGGTGCCGGGCAGCAGCAGACCGGGCAGGGCCAGGCACCCGCCCAGGCACCGCGGGCGCCGGCCGCCCCGCAGGCTCCCCCGCAGCAGCCGGCCGGGGCACCGGGCGCGTGGGCCCCGCAGGTCCCCCCGCAGCAGCCGTACGGTTACCCCCAGCAGGGGTACCCCCCGCAGGCCGGCGTGCCGCAGCAGCGGGAGAACCCCTGGGAGCTGCCGGTCGACGGCGGCTCCGACCCGAACCGGATCCAGCGGCAGGTGCGGCAGCAGGCCGGGATCTCCGGCGGGCCGGCCGGCGGCGGCACGCTGTTCACCGAACCGGTGCTGGTGGTCAACCAGAAGGCGAAGCTGATCGAGGTCAGCAACGAGTACGCGGTCTACGACCAGGCCGGCCGGCAGATCGGCGCGGTGGCCGAGGTCGGGCAGAGCGCGGTGAAGAAGGCCGTGCGCTTCCTGAGCAACTACGACCAGTTCATGACCCACAAGCTCCAGGTGCGGGACGGCTACGGCCAGCCGGTGCTGGAGCTGACCCGGCCCGCGAAGTTCCTCAAGTCCCGCATGCTGGTGGCCCGTCCGGACGGCACGCCGGTCGGGGAGATCGTCCAGCAGAACGCGTTCGGCCGGATCCGCTTCGCACTGGTGGCCGGCGGGCAGCAACTCGGCGCGATCAAGGCGGAGAACTTCAGGGCCTGGAACTTCGCGATCGTGGACCACACCGAGACCGAGGTCGCGCGGATCACCAAGACCTGGGAGGGGCTGGCCAAGGCGATCTTCACCACCGCCGACAACTACGTGCTGCAGATCCACCGGCAACTCGCCGACCCGCTGCTGAGCATGGTCGTGGCCTCGGCGCTGACCGTGGACACCGCGCTGAAGCAGGCGAGCAACTGAGCGCGCCGGACGGCCTCGTGCTCGGTGTCGACTCCGGCGGTTCCGGGCTGCGGATCGCGCTGGCCGCCCCCGGCGACGCCGTACCGGTGGCCGAACGGGTCTGCGACGGCCCGGTGCGCACCGGGCCCGGGGGCATCGACGCCGAGCACATGCTCGCGCGACTGCGGCCGGCGGTCGGCGCGTTGCTGTCGGCGGCCGGGACCGGCCGGGTGTCCGCCGCGTGCGTGGGCGCGGCCGGCATGGCGACGCTGGGCGCCGGACTGCGCGACCGGCTGCCGGACGCGCTGCGCGAGACGTTCGGAGTGCGCGCGCTGGCGCTCGCGGCGGACGCGGTGACGGCGTACGCCGGCGCGCTCGGGGTCCGGCCGGGCGTGGTGGTGGCGGCCGGCACCGGCATGATCGCGCTGGGCACCGCGCTGGACGGGTCCGGCTGGCGGCGGGCGGACGGCTGGGGCCACTTGCTCGGCGACTGCGGCGGCGGGGCGTGGATCGGGCGGGCCGGCCTGGAGGCGGCGATGCGCGCCCACGACGGGCGGCGCGGCGGCTCGGGTCCGCTGCTGGAGCGGATGGAGACCGTCTTCGGTCCGGCGCCGACGCTGCCGGGGCTGCTGTACCCGCGCCCCGACCGGCCCGCGGTGCTCGCCTCGTTCGCGCCCGAGGTGGCACGGGTGGCGGACCGCGACCCGGTGGCCGCCGGGATCCTGCGGGAGGCGGCCGGACACCTGCTGGACGCGGCGGCGGCGGTGCGGCCGGATCCGGCCGGCGGGGTCGTGGCGTTCACCGGCGGGCTGCTGCGGATCGGCGCCCCGCTGCTGGTGCCGCTGCGGGAGCTGGCGGGTCGGGCGCTGCCCGGCGCGCGGGTGGTCGACAGCGCGGGCGACCCGTTGCGCGGGGCGCTGCGGATCGCCGCCGCACTGGCGTCCGGCGGGCCCGCGCTGCCCGCCGATCCGGCGCTGCTGACGGTGCACCGAGGCGGCCTGCCGGCCGCTGGTGGGGCCTGAACCCGCCGGTCGGCGCGGTCCCCCGCACGGCGCTCCGCCGGCCAATGATCATAAAGCCGGATACAACGGTGTGGTTCGGTCGCTGAACCCACCCGGCCGAGCGCGCCGCGGCGGCCAACCGTTAGCATGCGACGCCATGAGCTCAGCCACTGGCCCCGAACCTGGCCTGCCCGTACGAATGCCGCGCCCCCGACAGCCCGGTCGGCACCGGCGCCCGGAGCCGCCGGCCGCGCCCGAGGGCGCCCCGGCGCTGGTTCTCGCGATACCGGGCACCCCGACGGCCGAGGTCGGCGCCCTCGTGGACGAGGTGGTGAGCATCGCCCGTTCCGAGCTGCCCGGCCTGGACATCCGCGCCGGGTACCTGGAACGCCCGCAGGCCGAGGACGGCGCGCAGGAGGCGGAGGGCGCGGCCGAGTCGGGCCCGGACGCCTTCGAGTTCGGCCTGCCGGTCTTCAACCGGCGGGTGGAGGAGTTCCCCACGCTGATCGACCAGCTCGCCGGTCTGGCGCACGGCGACGGCTCGGACGGCTCGGACGACGGCGAGGAGGGACGGTCGCGGGCGCCGGAGGCGGTCGTGGTACCGCTGCTGGCCGGTCCGGAAGCCGGGACGTTCGAGCAGATCCGCGCGGCGGTGGACAAGTCCGGCGTCCGGGCGGAGTTGACCGACGCGCTCGGTCCGCACCCGCTGCTGGCCGAGGCGCTGCACGTGCGGCTGTCCGAGGCGGGGCTGGCCCGCGCCGACCGGGCCCGGCTGTTCACCGTGGCGACCGCGGCGGACGGCATCATCCTGGCCACCACCGGCGGCGAGGAGGCGGTGCAGGCGGCCGGCGTCACCGGTCTGCTGCTCGCCGCACGCCTCGCGGTGCCGGTGATGGCGGCCGGGCTCGACGTGGAGGGCGCGATCGCCCGCACCGCGGAGTCGCTGCGCACCTCCGGCTCCGGCCGACTGGCCCTGGCGCCGTGCGTCATCGGCCCCGAGCTACCGGCCGGGCTGCTGGCGGACGCCGCGCGGGACGCGGCCTGCGACGCGGCCGAGCCGCTGGGCGCCTACCCGGCGGTGGGCCGCCTGGTGCTGTCGAAGTACATGACGCTGCTGGGCATCGCGCCGCAACGGCCGCAGAACACCCCGGCCCGCTGAACCGGCCGGCCGCCCGGCACGCGGCGCGGCGCCGGGCGGCCGGGCGGACGAGCCCGGCAGGGCCGCGGGGCGTCCGGCGGGCGCGCTCCGGCGCCGGCGCGCCGCACCGCGCGCCGCAGCCGTGCCGCGGCTCGCCGGCCCGGCCGCCTTCACCCGGCGCCCGCCGTGCGGCAGGATGGCCGCGACGGGTCCCCGGACCACGGAGGCACTGTGCGCGTCGCGCTGTTCATCACCTGCGTCAACGACGCGCTCTTCCCCGACACCGGGCGCGCGACGGTGGCGCTGCTGGAGCGGCTGGGGGTGCGGGTGGACTTCCCCGCGGCGCAGACCTGCTGCGGCCAGCCGCAGTTCAACACCGGCTACCGGCACCTGGCCGAGCCGCTGCTGCGCCGGTTCGCCGCCGTCTTCGCGCCGTACGCCTACGTGGTGACACCGTCCGGCTCGTGCGCGGCGATGGTGCGCGAGCAGTACCCGGTGATCGGGGCTCGGGCGGCCGACGAGGGGCGCGGCACGGAACTGGCCCGGCTGGCGGCCTCGGTGGCGCCCAAGGTACACGAGCTCTCGCAGTTCCTGGTGGACGTGCTGGGCGTCGGGGACGTGGGCGGCTACTTCCCGCACACCGTCACCTACCACCCCAGTTGCCACGCGCTGCGCTCGCTGGGCGTCGGTGACCGGCCGCAGCGGCTGCTGCGCGCGGTCGAGGGGCTGGAGCTGCGGGAGCTGCCGCAGGCGCGGGAGTGCTGCGGGTTCGGCGGCACGTTCGCCGTGAAGAACCCCGACGTCTCGGCGGCGATGGCGGCGGACAAGGTGCGCGCGGCGCGCGGGACCGGCGCCGAGGTGCTGTGCGCGGCGGACAACTCCTGCCTGGCGCACCTGGGCGGCACGCTGGCCCGGGCCGGCGGCGGCCCCCGGGTGATGCACCTGGCCGAGATCCTCGCCTCCACCCGGCAGGATCCGCGGTCGGCGCCGGCCACGGCGGGCGGGGGCCTCCGGTGAGCGGGACCCACCTGGGCATGCCGGCGTTCCCCGAGGCGGCGCGGCACTCCACCCGCGACGCCCGGCTGCGCGACACCCTGCGGCACGCCACGCACACCATCCGCGCCAAGCGGGCCGCCGCGGTCGCGGAACTGGCCGACTGGGAACGGCTGCGGGCGGCCGGCGCCGCGATCAAGACCCGCACCCTGCGGCACCTCGACCACTACCTGGAGCAGGCCGAGGCGGCGGTCACCGCGGCCGGCGGGCAGGTGCACTGGGCGGCCGACGCCGAGGAGGCGGACCGGCTGGTGACCGACCTGGTGCTGGCCACCGGGGAGCGCGAGGTGGTCAAGGTCAAGTCGATGGCCACCCAGGAGATCGGGCTGAACGCGGCGCTGGCGCGGGCCGGCGTGACCGCGTACGAGACGGACCTGGCCGAGCTGATCGTGCAGTTGGGCGGCGACACGCCGTCGCACATCCTGGTGCCGGCCATCCACCGCGACCGGTCGCAGATCCGGGAGATCTTCCGGGACCGGATGGCGGACTGGGGCCGTCCGGCGCCCGAGGGCCTGTCGGACCGGCCGGCGGATCTCGCCGAGGCGGCACGGCTGCACCTGCGGGAGAAGTTCCTGCGCGCCCGGGTGGGGATCTGCGGGGCGAACTTCCTGGTGGCGGAGACCGGCACGCTGGTGGTGCTGGAATCGGAGGGCAACGGCCGGATGTGCCTGACGCTGCCGCGCACCCTGATCTGCGTGGCGGGCATCGAGAAGGTGGTGCCCACCTGGCGGGACCTGGAGGTCTTCCTGCAACTGCTGCCGCGTTCCTCGACCGCCGAGCGGATGAACCCGTACACCACCACCTGGACCGGCACCACGCCGGGCGACGGGCCGTCCGCGTTCCACCTGGTGCTGCTGGACAACGGCCGCACCGACGCGTTGGCCGACCGGGTGGGCCGGCAGGCGCTGCGCTGCATCCGCTGTTCGGCCTGCCTGAACGTCTGCCCGGTCTACGAGCGGGCCGGGGGCCACGCCTACGGGTCCGCCTACCCGGGGCCGATCGGTGCCATTCTGACGCCGCAACTGCGGGGTACCAGGGGCGCGTTGGACGCCTCGCTGCCCTACGCCTCCTCGCTGTGCGGGGCCTGCTACGAGGTGTGCCCGGTGGCGATCGACATCCCCGAGGTGCTGGTGCGGCTGCGCGAGCGGGTGGTGCAGGGCGGCGAGGCGACGGTGCGCGGCACCCGGGTGACGCTGCGGCCGGCCCGGGGCCACGCGGCGGAGCGCGCCGCGATGCGCGCGGCGGCGTGGGCCTTCCGGCATCCCGGTGCGCTGGCCGCGGGGCAGCGGGTGGCGTCCCGCACCAGGCGGCTGCACCCGCGCCGGCTGCCGCTGCCCGGTGCGGCCGGTGCCTGGTCCGCGAGCCGCGACCTGCCGGCGGTGCCGGCCGAGTCGTTCCGCGACTGGTGGCGGCGCACCCGGAGCACCCGGTGAGCGCCGGCCGGCCCGGCGGCCGGGAGGTGGTGCTGGGGCGGATCCGCCGGGCGCTGGCCGACGTGCCGGACCACGAGCGGCCCGGCGACGTCCCGGTGCCGCGGGACTACGAGCGGGTGCACGCGAGGCGTTCGCCGGCCGACACCGCCGACCTGCTGGCGGCGCACCTGGCCGACTACCGGGCGGTGGTGCACCGGTGCGCCCGCTCCGCGCTGCCGGGCCGGCTGGCCGGGGTGCTGGCCGGCCGGGGTGCGCGCCGGGTGGTGGTGCCGACCGGGCTGCCGACCGGGCTGCCGGCCGGCTGGCTGGCCGAGGCGGCGGGGTTCGAGGTGGTGCGGGACCACGAGGGGCTCGGCCCCCGGGAGTTGGACGCGGTGGACAGCGTGCTGACCGGGTGCGCGGTGGCCGTCGCGGAGACCGGCACCGTGGTGCTGGACGGCGGCCCGGACCAGGGGCGGCGGCGGATCACGCTGGTGCCCGACCACCACGTGCTGGTGGTCCTCGATCCGGAGCAGGTGGTGGGCTCGGTGCCGCAGGCGCTGCCCCGGCTCGATCCGCGCCGTCCGCTCACCTGGATCTCGGGCCCGTCGGCGACCAGCGACATCGAACTCGACCGGGTCGAGGGGGTGCACGGGCCACGCCGGCTGGACGTGGTCATCGCCGGGCCGGACGACCGCCGGGACGGGTCGTAGCGCCGCGGGGCGGTGGCGGCCGGGCGCCGTGCCGTGGAACGGGCCCGGGGCTCGCCGGGCGGGCCGCCGCGCGGCGGATCCAGGGGAAGACTTTACCTTCCGGGGGCACCGCCGAACGGGCCGCGGCCGGCTTTGCGCGACCCGGACCGGGACGGATTCCGGCGGTCCGCGGAGCGGAATGAACGCTTCTGCGCCCCGGGAGCGACACCTGCGGCCACTTCCTGCCACGGCCGCCGCGCGGGGGGTTATCAACCGGCAAACAATCACATGTCACCACTTGGGGTGGTGGCACAAACCAGGGCAAGCGCCGACCGGCTCGCTCATATGTCCATGACGTTATCAACCTTTAATCAATGGCGTGTCGACATGAACGCTTCCACTCAGCAGGATGATGCGCCAAGCCGTCCGAACCAAATTGTTTTTTGCGAGACCGCCACACGATCCCGCGGAATCTTCCGCAGGCGCCGTGGGCGGCCCTGCTGCGGCCCGATCGGCGCTCGCGACGCACGCGGCGGACGGTCGGGCCCTCGGCGAACGAAGCACATGGCGACGGTCAATGGACGACCGTCACTTTCAGAAGTGGGGAGCAGATGAGAAGCAGGAACCAGCGGTTCATAGGGGGGGTCGCGCTTCTCGCCGCCGGCGGGCTCGTGCTCACCGCGTGCCACAGCAGCGGTTCGAGCGGCAAGAAGCCCAGTGCGGCCAACGCCTACTCCTACGGCAAGATCCCGGCGCCGGCGTCGAACGTGAAGAAGGGCGGCACCCTGCGGGTCGCCGAGGACATCGGCGCCGACCCGAACTGGATCTTCCCGATCACCCCGGCGGCCAACGCCTCGGTGTACACGGTCAACGAGTTCCAGTACCTGAGCTGGCGGACGCTGTACTGGTCGCCCAAGGGCGCCAACCCGGAGATGGACTACGCCCGGTCGATGACCGACGGCAAGCCGACGGTCTCCAACGGCGGCAAGACCTTCACCATCAAGCTCAACGGCAAGTACACCTGGAGCAACGACGGCTCCAAGGTGTCGGCCAACGACGTCCTCTTCTGGTTCGACCTGTACAAGGCGGCCGTCAAGGAGAGCCCGGCCAACGCGAGCAACTACACCCCGGGCCAGTTCCCGGACAACGCCACGGCGAAGGTCATCGACGACCAGACCATCGCGTTCACCTTCAACAAGGTGTACAACCCGGACTGGATCCTGGGCACCCAGTTCAACCAGATCGTCCCGCTGCCCTCCAAGGCGTGGGCGAAGTCCTCCGCCAACGGCAAGACGCTGGACTACACCAAGCCGGCTAACGCCAAGGCGATCTACAACTTCCTGGCGAAGCAGTCCAAGAGCCTGTCGACCTACGCCAGCGACCCGCTGTGGCAGACCGTTGACGGTCCGTACAAGATCAAGTCGTACAATACCTCGACCGGTGCCACGAACTTCACGGCCAACACGAAGTACACCGGCGAGGGCAAGCTCAACATCACCCAGGTCGACATGCTGGCCTACACCTCGCCGACCGCGGAGTTCAACGACCTGCAGACCGGCAAACTGGACCTGGGCTACGTCAAGTCCGACAACTGGCCGCAGCTGAACCGCCTGAAGCGCAAGGGCCTGAACGTCTACGGCCTGCCGGACTTCGGCTTCAGCTACATGTACTTCAACTTCAAGGACAAGACCGGCGGTTTCGACAAGGCCATCGGCCAGCTCTACGTCCGCCAGGCATTCGCCCACCTGCAGAACGAGAAGGCGGAGATCAAGGGCGCCTTCCGCGGCTACGCCGCGCCGGCGTACGGACCGCTGGGCGTCGCGCCCAAGTCGCCGTACACCCCGAAGAACGCGCTGAGCAACCCGTTCCCGTTCTCGGTGGCGACCGCCAAGAAGCTGCTGACCGACCACGGCTGGAAGGTCGTGCCGAACGGCGTGTCGACCTGCCAGAACCCGGGCACCGGCGCCGGCCAGTGCGGCGCGGGGGTGAAGAAGGGCCAGAACCTCAACTTCACCCTGTACTACACCAGCACCCCGAAGTCGACCGGCCAGCTGGTCACCTCGTTCGCCGGCAACCTCAAGGCGATCGGCGTCAAGGTCAACCTGAAGACCGACACCTTCAACAACATCATCGCCAACGAGGACGACCCGTCCTCCCCCAAGACCGAGAACAAGTGGGGCATGGCGGACTTCGGTGGCTTCACCGAGAACAACTACCCCTCGACCAACACGGTGTTCAACAGCGGGGGCACCTACAACGAGGGCGGCTTCTCGGACCCGGCGCTGGACAAGTTGATCAACAACTCCATGCTGTCCACCGACCCGGGCGCGCTGACCTCCGAGATCAGCAAGGTCGACGAGGACCTGCCGGCCCTCTTCCAGCCGAACGAGGACCGCATCTACGCCTGGAGCCCGAAGCTGTCCGGCTCCACCAACGCCTTCGAGGCGATCACCCAGTTCATCCTCAACCCCGAGGACATGTACTTCAGCAAGTAGTCCGCGGGGTCCGGGGCGCCGCCAGGCGCGGCCCCCCGGGTCCGGTTCGCACCACGCCCACTCGGCCGGTCTCCCGGCCGGGTGGGCTGCGTGCGGTCCCCCGAAGCGAAGAAGCGGCGCGCAACGCCCCCACGATCGCAAGGAAGCAGGAGATCCGGACATGGCCGGCTATCTCATACGACGCCTTGCCACGGCCATCGTCGTGGTCCTGGGCATCACATTGGTGACGTACCTGATGCTGCACATCGTCGCCCCGTCACCAGGCCAGACCGTGCTCGGTCCGAAGGCCACCCCGGCAGCGATCCACGCGTGGAACCACGCGCACGGGTTTGACCGACCGTGGTACGCGCAGTTCGGCACGTACCTGAACCAACTGCTGCACGGCAACCTCGGTTGGTCGTACAAGTCGAACCAGTCGGTCAACGCGATCTTCAGCGAGCGAGCGCCGCTGAGCGCCTTCCTCTCCGGCGTCTCCCTCATTGTGGCAGTCGCGGTGGCGATGCCGCTCGGCATTTTCCAGGCCGTCAAGCGCAACTCGATCGGCGACGTCGGCGCCACCACGCTGGCCTTCGTCTTCTACTCGATGCCGGTCTTCCTGGTGGCACTGATCCTCATCCAGGTCTTCGCGCTCAGCCTGGGCTGGGTGGACCCGACGGTGCCGCAGAACCAGTCGCTGTCCGGCGCGCTGGGGCAGTGGACGGACCTCATCCTGCCGATCGCCGCGCTGTCGTCGACCGCGGTGGCCGCCTACTCGCGCTACCAGCGGTCCTCCTCGCTGGACGTGCTCGCCCAGGACTACATCAAGGTCGCCCGGGCCAAGGGCCTGTCCGACCGCCTGGTCTACAGCCGCCACCTGATCCGCAACGCCTCGCTGCCGATGATCACGCTGATCGGACTGTCGCTGCCCAACCTGATCGCCGGCAACCTGCTGATCGAGTACGCGTTCAACATCAACGGCCTCGGCCTGACGTTCGTCAACGCCCTGGCCAACGACGACTACAACGTCCTGCTCAGCTACACACTGCTGACCGCGATCCTCACCGTCATCGGCAACCTGGTGGCCGATGTCGCCCTCACCGTCTCCGACCCGCGCATCAGGCTGGTGTGACGTGAACCGACCCATGACATCCGCCCGTGTCCGCCCGACGGAGGAGTCGAAGTGACCACCGCCATCGAGCCCCCCGCCCCCGCGTCCCCGGACGGCGGCCCCGCCGCGGAGGGCGGCGCGGTCCCCACCGTCACCGCCGCCGGCTGGAAGCTCACCCTGCGCGAGTTCATGAAGAACCGGCTCGCCGTCGCGGGTGTGGCCGTGCTGGTCTTCTTCGTCCTCTTCAGCTTCCTCGGCCCGCTCTTCTACCACTCGCAGCAGATCACCACCAACCTGCTCAACACCGACCAGCCGCCCGGCTCCGGCTACCCGCTGGGCACCGACGACAACGGCTTCGACGTGCTCGGCCGGCTGATGCTCGGCGGCCGCACGTCGCTGGAGATCGGCTTCATCGCGGCCGTCATCGCCACCGTCATCGGCACCCTGTGGGGCGCGGTGGCCGGTCTGCTGGGCGGTGTGATCGACGCCGCGATGATGCGCGTGGTGGACATCCTGCTGTCCATCCCGTTCCTGCTCGTGGTGCTGATCGTGGCGCACCGCTACGGCTCCAACACCTGGAACCTCAGCCTGATCCTGGGCATCTTCTCGTGGCTGGTGCCGGCCCGGCTGATCCGCGGCGAGGTGCTCACCCTGCGGGTACGGGACTTCGTCTCGGCAGCCCGGGTGATGGGCGGCTCCCGCTCCCGTCTGATCTTCCGGCACCTGATCCCCAACGCCATGGGGACGGTGATCGTGAACATCACCTTCCAGATCGCCGACGCGATCCTGGCGCTGGCCGCCCTCGGCTTCCTGAACTTCGGCGTCCACTACCCCAAGACCGACTGGGGCTCCCAGATCTCCGACGCGCAGGACGCCCTGTCCAACGGCTACTGGTGGCTGGTCTTCCCGGTCGGCGCGTGCCTGGTGCTCGTCGTGATGGCGTTCAACCTGATCGGTGACGGGCTGCGGGACGCGGTCGACGTGCGACTGCGCAAGCGCTGAGCGGCCGAGACAGTGACGGAAACGAGGAAGACGATGGCCCCCCTGCTAGAGGTCGAGAACCTCTCCACGCACATCCAGCTGTCCCGGTCGCTGGTCCGCCCGGTCGAGAACGTCTCGTTCAGCCTTGAGGCGGGCGAGACGCTGGGCCTGGTCGGCGAGTCCGGCTGCGGCAAGTCGATGACCGGCCTGTCCCTGATGGGCCTGCTGCCGCCGGGCGGCCGGGTGCTGGACGAGTCGTCCATCCGGCTCGCCGGCCGCGAACTGGTCGGCCTGCCCGAGAGCGACCTGCGCAAGATCCGCGGCAACGAGATCGCGATGGTCTTCCAGGACCCGATGTCCTCGCTGGACCCGACCAAGACGGTCGGCTACCAGGTCGCCGAGCCGGTCCGGCTGCACCGCGGCGCCTCCAAGGCGGAGGCGACGGAGCGCGCCGCCGAGGTCCTGTCGCTGGTCGGCCTGCCGCGGCCCAAGGAGCGGCTGGACGACTACCCGCACCAGCTCTCCGGCGGTCTGCGGCAGCGCGTGATGATCGCCATCGCGCTCGCCTGCGAGCCGAAGGTGCTGATCGCCGACGAGCCCACCACCGCGCTGGACGTCACCATCCAGGCGCAGATCCTCAACCTGCTGGCCGACCTGAAGGAACGGCTGCGCATGGCGATGATCCTGATCACCCACGACATGGGGGTGGTCGCCGGGCACAGCGACCGGATCAACGTCATGTACGCGGGCCGGATCGCGGAGACCACCGGCACCGGCGCGCTGTTCTCCGGGATGCGGCACCCGTACACCCAGGGGCTGCTGGCGTCGATCCCGCGGCTCGCGCAGGACAACCGCCAGCGGCTGTTCACCGTGCCGGGCCTGCCGCCGGACCTGTCCGACCCGCCGGCCGGCTGCCGGTTCGCAGCCCGCTGCACCTACGCGACGGACCGCTGCCGGGAGGAGGAGCCGGAGCTGGTCGGCGCCGAGGACGCGCACCGGTTCGCCTGCTGGCACCCGGTCGACGGGCCGCTGCCGCCGGCCACCGTGTCGGCCGAGGAGCGGCCGACCGCCGCGGCGCAGACCGACCTGGCCGAGGAGCCGCGCAAGCCGCTGCTGGAGGTCACCGACCTGGTCAAGGAGTTCCCGATCGCCGGCGGCGTGCTGCGCCGCGGCAAGCTGAGCGTGAAGGCGGTCTCCGGGGTCTCGCTGAGCCTGGGCCCGGGTCAGACCTTCGGCCTGGTGGGCGAGTCGGGCTGCGGCAAGACCACGCTGGGCCGGATGATCGTGGGCCTGGACAGGCCGGACAGCGGCTCGGTGCTGCTGGAGGGCGAGGCGCTGGACTCGCTGGGCGGCCGGACGCTGCGCCGGCGGCGCCGGGACCTGCAGATGATGTTCCAGGACCCGTACTCCTCGCTGGACCCGCGCATGCGGGTCGGCGCGATCCTGCGCGAGCCGCTGCAGATCCAGGGCATCGGCACCACCAAGGAGCAGGTGGAGCGGGTCTCGGAACTGCTCGGCGAGGTCGGCCTGCCGCTCAACGCGCTGGAGCGCTTCCCGCACGAGTTCTCCGGCGGTCAGCGGCAGCGCATCGGTCTGGCCCGCGCGCTGACCCTCAACCCGAAGGTCATCGTCGCCGACGAGCCGGTGTCCGCGCTGGACGTCTCGATCCGCGCCCAGGTGCTGAACCTGATGAAGCGCCTGCAGGGCAGCCACGAGCTGAGTTACGTGGTGATCTCGCACGACCTGGCGGTGGTGAAGTACCTGGCCGACCGGATCGGCGTGATGTACCTGGGCAAGATGGTCGAGGTCGGCGGTGGCCAGGACATCTACGAGCGCCCGGTGCACCCGTACACCGCGGGTCTGCTGGACGCCATCCCGATCCCGGACCCGCAGGTGGAGGCCCGTAAGGAGGGCCGCGGGATCAAGGGCGAGCTGCCCAGCCCGGTCTCCCCGCCGTCCGGCTGCCGGTTCCGCACCCGGTGCCCGTTCGCGCAGGACAGGTGCGCGCAGGAGGAACCGCAGATGCGGCCGTTCGGCGACAGCCACCTCGCGGCCTGCCACTTCCCGCTGCAGACCCCGGTGACCCGGACCGCCGCCGTGCCGGACCGGGAGCCGGCCCCGCGCGGCGGCGAGGGCGGCGAAGCCGAGGGCGAGGCCGCCGCGACGCGCTGAGCAGCGCGGGACGCACCCGCCGGGCCGGGGCCCGTACCGACGCGTGGACCGCGCGCCGGTACGGGCGCCGCGCGTGCGGTGCGGCGGGCGGCGGGACGGGGACGGCGTGCGCCGCGGCGGGCGGCGGCGCGGGCCCTTCGACTGGACGGCGGGACCGCGATTGGTCCGGACTATTGACGGGACGCTTCGTTCATTAGTTAATTCACCACGCGAATTAAGCGTCGACGTGGAGGAGTTCCGCATGCGCAGACCCCGTACACCGGTCCTACGGCCCCTGCTGGCCGCCGCCCTCCCGCTGGCCACGGCGGGCGTGATGCTCCTCGGCGCCCCGGCGGCGCACGCCGCCGCTGCCACCGCCGATCCCGGCCCCGGCTTCCCCGCGCAGTACGCGGCGCCCTACACCGAGGTGTGGAACTCGCCCTCGGCGATGGCCGACGCCGAGGCCGAGACCGGGCTGAAGTACTACACGCTGGCGTTCGTCATCAACAGCGACAGCGGCGGGTGCGACGCCACGTTCAACGGCGACACCTCGATCGGCGACGGCGGCTGGATGAACGCCGTCGACTCGCTGCGCGCCTCCGGCGGCGACGTCATCGTCTCCTTCGGCGGGGCGTCCGGTACCGAACTGGCCGAGGCGTGCACCTCCGTCTCCTCGCTGGAGGCGCAGTACAGGAGCGTCATCGACACCCTCGACCTCACCCGGATCGACCTGGACATCGAGGGCTCCGCGCTGGACGACACGGCCGCCAACGACCGACGCAACCAGGCGCTGGCCGACCTGCGGAGCAGCTACGCCGCGGCCGGCCGCACGCTGGACGTCGACTACACGCTGCCGGTCGACACCGGCGGTCTGGAGCCCGACGCGCTCAGCCTCCTGGACAGCGCCGAGAGTCACGGTCTGGACGTCAACCTGGTCAACATCATGACCATGGACTACGGGCCGGACGAGGAGATGGGGCAGGCCGCCATCAGCGCCGCGCAGGGCCTGCACACCCAGCTCGGCCGGATCTGGACCACGAAGAGCTCCGCCCAGTTGTGGGCGATGGAGGGCAACACGCCGATGATCGGCGTCAACGACGCCACCAACGAGGTCTTCAGCATCGCCGACGCGCAGTCGCTGGAGGACTTCGCCGCGAGCAACGGCGTCCAGGAACTGTCCTACTGGTCGCTGGGCCGGGACCACTCCTGCGCCACCGGAACCTACTCCGACAGCTGCAGCGGCACCCCGCAGAGCGACGAGGAGTTCGCCTCGACCTTCAACGCGCTCAGCGGCGGGGGCGGCGGCACCCAGGGCGCGACCGGGCAGATCACCGGCTACGGCGGCAAGTGCGTGGACGTGGCCGGGGCGGACGACACCGACGGCACCGCGGTGCAGCTCTACGGCTGCAACGGCACCGACGCGCAGTCCTGGACCGTGGGGGCCGACGGCACCCTGCGGGCGCTGGGCAAGTGCATGGACGTGACCTCGGCGGGCACGTCGAACGGCACCGAGGTCCAGCTGTGGGACTGCAACGGCACCGGCGCCCAGGTATGGCGGGCCGGCGCGAACGGCTCGCTGGTCAACCCGGCCTCCGGGCGGTGCCTGGACGCCACCGGCCCGAGCAGCGCCGACGGCACCCGCCTGCAGATCTGGGACTGCACCGGTGGCGCCAACCAGTCCTGGCAGCTCCCCGGCTGAGCGGACCGTCCGGCCGGGCGGGACGCGATCGCCCCGCCCGGCCGGACCGGCGCCGGTTCCTCAGAACGCGGTGAGCGTGAGGGTCAGCCCGCTGGGCGAGCCGTCCTGGACGTAGGAGGCGTACCCGCACACGTCGTCGAACGGGAAGCCGTACGCCTTCCCGTCGGCGCTGTTGGCGTGCATCACCCGGGCGTAGTGGTTGGTGGTGGACTGCTGGTAGTACCGCGAGGAGTCGGTGACCGGCTGGTCGGCGTCGGAGGCGAGCGTGGAGCGGTTGAACGCCGCGCCCAGCACCGCGGCGACCGGCCCGGTGAGACCGTCGTTGGGGGCACTCAGCGCGCCGTTGCAGTAGAAGATGTTCTGGGTGCTGGGCTTGGCGAAGGACGCCACACCGCCGGTGAAGTTCATCGTGCCGCCGGAGACCCGCCCGGTGTAGGTGGTGCCGTTGGCGCTCACCAGCAGGTCCTCGCCGGCGTAGGTGTCCCAGACCTGGTCGGCGTAGGCGTCGAAGTAGCTCCCGGAGAACACCCCGGCGTCGATGCCGTGGCCGGGGGCGATGACCCGCAGGTCGTCTCCGACGACCAGCCCGGAGAAGTCCGGCTGCGCGGCGATGCCGGAGAAGATCGCGGCCCGCCCGCCGGAGACCAGCGTGCCGGTGGTCTGCTGCGCGGAGCCGGTCAGGGTCAACGACAGCGGGATGCTGAACATGTCGACCATCGTGGTGTTGCAGAACATCCCGGACCCGTTGAAGGTGAACTCGATCCAGTCGTGCAGCACGTCGTAGCTCGGATCGCTGCTGACCCAGCCGGCCGGGTACTGCAGCGCCGGGCGGCCGTTGCCGTCGGTGACCACCTTGAACCGGATCTTGTCGTTGATGGAGAAGTAGATCCGGCCCGACATGTTCGGCAGGTTCAGCAGCGTGTCGCCGCTGGACGCCAGCGGGATGGACAGGTCGGCCCAGCCGGCCGAGCCGTTGAGCGACGCGCTCACGTCCACCAGGGTGCCGTCACCGCGCACGTAGGCCTGGTTCCCGTTGGCCGGGTCGGTGCCGACGACGTACATCCAGATGGAGCTGTTGGCGTAGCCGCCGGTGTGGTTGACCACGGTCACCGGCAGCGAACTGGCCGCGGCGGCGCGGCCGGCGGCCGTCAGGTCGAGGAACGGGCCGGCCGCGAGCGCCGCGGCGGCCCAGCCGAGAACGGATCGGCGGGTGGGGGGCATGGGTCTTCCTTCCTGTGGGGAGATCCGCGAAGACCGTGCGTGGTGCGCTGGGGTGCGGGCGCCGCGCGTGGCGCCCGCGCTGTGCGTGGTACGGGCGGCGGGCGGGGTTCGCGCGGCGATCGTCGTGCGCGGCACCCTGCGCGCCCGCAGCCTGACGTGCGTGGTGCGTGGCGTGCGCGGCACACGGCGTGCGTGGTGCCCGTGCGGCCGGGGCGCGGCGTCGGACATTGGTCCGGACCGCAGCGTGAGAGCGCTCTCCCGGCATCGTGATGATTGCGGCGGCGTCGGCAGGCGTCAATGAGTTGAGCGATGATCCTCTCCAATCCTTCATTACTTGACGCTTGTTGATGTTTCGTCAGGCCTGTTTCCGGTCATTGGGACATGTTCGTTCCGTCGGTCGGGAGCAAGGAACCGCCGCCGGGTTCCAACCTCTTGACACAACATCAGCCTGCTGGTGACACTCGCCGGGAGAGCGCTCTCCTGCGCGTGTCCTGAGGTACCCCCGCCTCGCCCCACAGGAGATGCATGCCATGAGACCGGTCAGCCCCCACCCCCGGACCCGGACCGGGGCCCGCCCCGGGCACAGCCGGGCGCCGTTCAGGCTGTGCACCGCACTGCTGGTCGCCGCGGCCACGGCGCTCGCTCCGGCCGGCACCGCGCTGGCCGCCGGGCCGCCGGCCGCGCACGCCGGCGCGCACGCGGTACCGGCCACCTCCGACACCCCGGACTTCGGTCCGAACGTGAAGATCTTCGACCCGTCGATGTCGTCGTCCTCCATCCAGTCCACCCTGGACACCGTCTTCAGCCAGCAGCAGTCGAACCAGTTCGGCACCCAGCGCGACGCGCTGCTGTTCAAGCCGGGCACCTATGACGTCACCGCCGACATCGGCTTCAACACCCAGATCGCCGGGCTCGGCCTGTCGCCGGACGACGTGCGGATCGACGGCGGCGTCACGTCGGACGCGCAGTGGAACGGCGGCAACGCGACCCAGAACTTCTGGCGCGAGGTGGAGAACCTGGCCATCACGCCCTCCGGCGGCACCGACACCTGGGCGGTCTCCCAGGGCGCCTCGATGCGCCGGGTCGACGTGGACGGTGAGCTCAAGCTGGACCCGACCGGCGACGGCTGGTCCAGCGGCGGCTTCCTCGCCGACTCGCGGGTCACCGGGCAGGTCTTCTCCGGCTCCCAGCAGCAGTGGATGTCGCGCAACGACGCCATGGGAAGCTGGAGCAACGCGGTGTGGAACCAGGTGTTCGTCGGGGACACCGGCGCCCCCGCGCAGAGCTTCCCCGACCCGCCCTACACCACCGTCGCGCAGACCCCGGTGGAACGCGAGAAGCCGTTCGTCTACGTCGACTCCTCGGGTGACTACCACGTCTTCGTGCCCTCGCTGCGGCGCGACACCTCCGGCACGACCTGGGCCGGCGGCAGCACGCCCGGCACGTCGCTGCCGATGCACGACTTCTACGTGACCCAGCCGGGCGACAGCGCCGAGACGATGAACGCCGCCCTGTCCGCCGGCGACGACCTGCTGATCACCCCGGGCGTCTACGACATCGACCAGACGCTGCGGATCACCCACCCCGACCAGATCGTGCTGGGCATGGGCCTGGCCACGCTGGTTCCGCAGGGCGGCGTGACCGCGGTGTCCACCGCGGACGTCGACGGCGCGCAGGTCGACGACCTGCTGATCGACGCCGGCTCCACCAACTCCGCCGCACTGGTGCGGATGGGCCCGGACGGCGCGAGCGCGGACCACTCCGCGGACCCGCAGGGCATCGAGGACGTCTACGTCCGGATCGGCGGCGACGGCGTCGGCCGGGCCACCGACAGCCTGGTGGTCAACGCCGCCGACACCATCGGCGACAACCTGTGGCTGTGGCGGGCCGACCACGGCAGCGGCGTGGGCTGGACCAGCAACACCGCCGACACCGGCCTGATCGTCAACGGCGCCGACGTGACGATGTACGGGCTGGCGGTCGAGCACTACCAGAAGACGGAGGTGCTCTGGAACGGCGACGGCGGGCGCACCTACTTCTTCCAGAACGAGAACCCCTACGACCCGCCGGACCAGGCGTCCTGGAGGACGGCTCGTCGGACGGCTACCCGGCCTACCAGGTGGCTCCGGGCGTCACCAGTCACCAGGCGTGGGGCGTGGGCAGCTACTGCTACTTCGACGTCGACCCGGCGATCGTCAACGACCACGCCTTCCAGGCGCCGGACACCTCCGGCGTGGCCTTCCACGACCTGCTGACGGTCTCACTCGGCGGCGTCGGCACCATCAGCCACGTCATCGACGAGACCGGGGCGGCGGCGGACTCCTCCAACAACAACGTCTACCTCACCGCCTACCCGTAGGCCGCCGCGGCCGGGTCCCGTCCGGTCTGCGGTCCCCCGCCCCGGTGCCAGGCCCCGCCGTCCGGGTCCGGGCGCCGGGCCGGGTACAAAGGCGCGATGAGCACGGAACCGGCGCCACCCGCCCGGCCCGCCACCCCGGAGGACGTCGCGCTCCGGGCGGGCGTGTCCCGGGCCACCGTCTCCCGGGTGGTCAACGGCTCGCCCACCGTGGGCCCGGTCCTGCGCCGCGCGGTGGAGCGCGCGGTCGCCCGCACCGGCCACGTGCCCAACCGGGCGGCCCGCTCCCTGGTCACCCGGCGCACCGGCTCCATCGCCGTGGTGGTCTCCGAGCGCGAGGAGCGGGACGTCTCCGGCCCGTTCGTCGGCCGGGTGTTCACCGATCCGCACTGCGGGCGGGTGGCCGGCGGGCGGGTGGCCGGTTTCCGCGCCGGACCGGCGGCGCACGGGCCGGCCGAGGCAGGCTGCGCGGGGGGCGACTTCACGCAGGACGGCGGCGCGACGGCGATGCGGGCGCTGCGGGAGCGGGCGCCCGGACTTGGACGGGGTGTTCGTCGCCTCCGGCCTGACGGCGCTGGGCGCCTTGCAGGTGCTGCCGTCCCTGGTGGTCCGCGACTCGGCCTGACCGGCCGGCCCGTGATGCGCGGCGGCGCCGGGCCCGCGGGGCGGCGTCGGACGCGAACGCGGCGACCGCCGGGGTTCAGTGCGGGGTGATGACGGCCCAGACCGCCTTGCCCGCGTGGTCCGGGGTGGTCCAGCCCCAGGAGTCGCTGAGGGTGTCGATGACGTGCAGGCCGCGGCCCGATTCGGCGAAGTGGTCGGGCTCCTTGACCACCGGCACGTCGCGGCCGGGGTCGGAGACCGCGCAGAGCACGGCGTCGCCGCGGCGCAGCAGGCCGAGCCAGACCGGATGGGCCGTCAGCGTCCGGCCGCCCGGGCAGGTCGTGCCGTAGCGCAGGGCGTTGCTCACCAGTTCGGAGATGACCACGGCGGCGTCGTCGACGAGCGGCGACATGCCCCAGCCCTGGAGGGTGCGCCGCACGAAGCTCCGTGCCTGGCCGGCCACTTGGGGCTCACTGGTCAGCGCGCAGGCGGCGAAGCCGGTGGGCCCGGGGGTGTCCTCGTCGGCCGGGAAGGCGTGGTGGGCGGCGGTGGCAAGCCAGTGCCTGCCCGATCCCCCGGAACCGGCGCCGGCCGTCGAACTCGCCGGATGTGTCGTCATCACGGTCTCCGCTGGAGCCTTTCGGCGCTCGTCCTGAAGTTCCCTGCGTCCCTACTATCCCCGGCCGATGCTGGCGCTGCAAGCACATCTGCAATTACAGTCTCCTGTAAGCACATCGGTAAGAACATTGGTAAGCACATCAGTAAGTACAGATGCACGTGCACGAAGAGTTGACGCAGCATCAGCTCAACGGGACCGTGCGACAGGCGACGAAGGAGCAGCTGGGATGCAGATCCTCGAGAACGGCATGCGTTCGACGCTCATCGAGGGCGTGCAGTGGAAGAAGAGCCGGCGCAGCAACCCCGGCGGCAACTGCGTCGAGGTGGCCAAGCTGCCCGACGGCGGCTGCGCGGTGCGCAACTCCCGTGACCCGCAGGGTCCGGCGCTCATCTACACCCGTGCGGAGATCGAGGCGTTCATCGGCGGCGCCAAGGACGGCGAGTTCGACGCCCTGGTCGGCTGATCGGACACCTGCGCGAACCGGTGGCTCTCCACGGCCGACGCATCACGACGGCAGGGTGACTGTACTAACGCGCGTCGTAGGTGCAATATTGCACTACTCACCCAGTTGCCCAGGAGAGTTGGACCAATGACCGCCATGACGCGGCCCAGCGGCGAGCCACCGATAAGGCGCTACCTGGAGAGCCGTCGGGGTGGACCGACGGTGCTCCGCATCGTGCTGGGCACCCACCTGCGCAAGCTGCGTACGAACGCCGGGATCAGCCGGGAGGCCGCGGGCGACGCCATCCGCGGCTCCCACGCCAAGATCAGCCGTCTCGAACTGGGCCGGGTGAGCAGCAAGGAACGCGACATCGCCGACCTGCTCACCCTGTACGGCGTCACCGACGAGGGGTTGCGCACCGACTACCTCGACCTGGCACGGCAGGCCAGCATGCCGGGCTGGTGGCAGCAGTACGGGGACGTGCTGTCGCCCTGGTTCGAGACGCTGATCGGCCTGGAGGAGGCCGCCACCCTGATCCGCACCTACGAGGTGCAGTTCATCCCCGGCCTGCTCCAGACCGAGGCGTACGCGCGGGCGGTCATCACCCTCGGCTACCCCGGCTCGTCAGCCCGTGAGATCGACCGCCGGGTCGAACTGCGCATGGCCCGGCAGAAGTTGCTGACCCGCAACGACCCGCCGAGGCTGTGGGCAGTGGTCGACGAGGCCGCACTGCGCCGTCCGCTCGGCGGACAGGAGGCGATGCGCGCCCAGTTGGAGTACCTGCTGGAGATCTCCGCGCTGCCCAACGTCACGCTCCAGGTGGCGCCGTTCAACATGGGCGGACTGGCGGCGGCCGGCGGGCCGATCACCATCCTGCGGTTCCTCGAACCCGACCTGCCGGACATCGTCTACCTGGAGCAGCTGACCAGCTCGCTGTACCTGGAGAAGCAGGACGACATCGACAACTACATGTCGGTGATGGACCGGCTGTCCGCCGAGGCGGACCCGCCCCGGGAGTCGACGGCGTTCCTCAAACAGCTGCTCACCGAATGCGGCTGACCCCCGTCCGCACGGCCGGGCCGGCGGCGTGACCGCCCCGGCCGCACCGGCGGTCGGCGAGCCGGAGTTGGTCCCGGTCGCCGACGGTCTGTACGCCTACCTGCAGCCGGACGGCGGCTGGTACCTCAGCAACGCGGTGCTGGCGGTCGGCCCGGACGACGCGATCACCATCGACACCGCCGCGACCGAGGCGCGCACCCGGGCGTACCGTGCGGCGATCGCTGGCGTGACCGACCGCCCGGTGCGCACGGTCGTCGCCACCCACCACCACGGCGACCACACGCACGGCAACCACCTGTTCACCGGCGCGACCGTGATCGGCCACACCTACTGCCGGGAGCGGATACTGCGCGCGGACTACCACGCGGTGCTCGCGCTGTTCGCCGGGCCGGACTGGGGGGACATCCGCCCGGCCGCGCCCGGGGTGGCCTTCCGGGACGCGCTGACCCTGTGGAGCGGCGGGCGCAGGATCGAGCTGCGCCATCCCGGCCGCACCGCGCACACCGCGGGCGACGTCTACGCCTGGCTGCCGGAGGAACGGGTGCTGGTCTGCGGCGACCTGGTCTTCGACGGCGGCACCCCGCTGCTCGCCGAGGGGTCGCCGGCCGGACTGCTCCGCACCCTGGAGGAGTTGGGCGAACTGGACCCGGCCACCGTGGTACCCGGCCACGGCGGGCTGTGCGGAACCGGGGCGCTGGCCGCCACGATCGGCTACGTGCAGTGGGCGCGGGAGCTCGCGCGGTCCGCGCGGGCCGAGGGGCTGACGCCGCTCCAGGCGGCCCGAGCCGCGGATCTCGGCCGCTGGGCGCTGCTGCGCGACAGCGACCGGCTGGTGGCCAACCTGCACAGCTGCTACGCGGAGCTGTCCGGCACCGAGGTCGACATGGCGCGGCTGGCGGCCGACATGCTGGAGCTGAACGGCGGCCCGATCCGCTGCCACGCCTGATCGGCACCGGGCTCCGGGCGTCCGGCCGCGGGGAGGCCCGGACGCGGGTACGCCCGGACGCAGCCGCGCGGGAACGCGGGGGCGGACCCGCCCGGCCCCTCCGGGCGGGGGCGGACCCGCCCGGCCCCTCCGGCCGTGCCCGCGGGGTTCCCGGCCGTCCACGCCTCCTCCCGCCCGCCGTCACGGCGCCGGCGGTGCGGCCGCTCCCGCGTGCCCTCATCGAGGACCTGTCACATCACCCCCGACGAGGGCGGATCCACCCGGACGGTACCGGCCGGTCGCTGTGCGTTCCGTCCCCTGATGTGCTTCGCTGGGCGGTACGCCGGGGCGGCGCCGCCCGAGGTCCTGGTGGTTATGGAGGAGGCATGTCCGGACGCACATGGGCCGCGAAGGTGCGGCTGGCCGCGATCCCGCTGGGCGTGCTGATCGCCGCCGCCGGGTGCGGCGGCGGAAGCGGCTCGGCCTCCTCGACCCCCTCCCCCCGCCCGCCCACCGGCAGCGCCACACCCGCCCCCGGCGGCGCCTCGGCCACCGCGCCGGTCGGCACCCCGCCGGCGTCGTCCCCCGCCGCCCCCCGGCAGCCCGCACAGGCCGGCGGCTGCGTGAACCGGGTGTACGACGCCATGAGCCCACGCCAGCGGGTCGGTCAGCTCTTCATGTCCTCGGTCGGCGCGTCGGGGGCCAGCGCCTCCGACCTGGACGTGCTGCGCCGCGACGACGTCGGCTCGGTCTTCCTGATGGGCCACACCGACAACGGGGTCAGCCGGGTCCGGGCGGTCACCGACCAGGTGCAGCGCCTGTCGCCGACCGTCGCCGGGGCCAGGGTCGGCATGCTGGTCTCCACCGACCAGGAGGGCGGCCAGGTCCAGGTGCTGAACGGCCCCGGGTTCTCCCGGATCCCCAGCGCCGTGGTGCAGGGCCGGTGGACCGCCGCCGAACTCCAGCGGAACGCGGCCGGCTGGGGGCGGGAGTTGAGGGCGGCCGGAGTCTCGCTGGACCTGGCACCGGTGGTGGACGTCGTCCCGCGCGACTTCGCCTCGCAGAACGCCCCGATCGGCGAACTGAACCGGGAGTACGGAAACGACCCGCAGACCGTCGCCCGGATGAGCGCGGCGTTCGTGCGCGGGCTGTCCCAGTCGGGCGTCTACAGCACGCTGAAGCACTTCCCCACCCTCGGCCGGGTGCGCGGCGACACCGACTTCACCGCGAACGTCGACGACACGGTCACGCCGCGGGACGGCACGTACCAGATCGCCTACCGGGCCGGCATCGACGCCGGCGCCCGGTTCGTGATGGCCTCCTCGGCCTCGTACCGCAGGATCGATCCGGGTCGGCTGAGCGCCTTCTCCAGCGTGCTGAAGAAGGACGTGCTGCGCGACACCCTCGGTTTCAAGGGGGTGGTGATCTCCGACGACCTGGGCAAGGCGGTCGCGGTGCGCGCCTTCACGCCGGGGCAGCGGGCGCTGGACTTCCTCACCTCCGGTGGCGACGTGGTGCTCACCGTGCTGCCCTCCACCGTCGACCCGATGGTCACCGCGGTGCTGGCCCGGCTGCCGAAGGACGCCGCGCTGCGGGCCGACGTCGACGCCTCGGTGCACCGCGTGCTGGAGGCCAAACTGGACGCCGGCCTGTTGCACTGCCCGTCCTGAGCGCCGCCGGCCCGCACCGGGGTGCCGCTCGCGGTCTCGCCGGCGGACGGCGCCGCCGCCCGCGGTATCGAACGGGGGTGCCGATGGGTGAGGGATCCGGGGGAGGGCGGACCGGTGGCGGCGGTGACCCGGATGCGGGCCCGGGCCGCCGGGCCGCGTCAGCTCCCGTCCTCGCCGGCGTCCGCGAGTTCGGCGATCACCTGGGCGTGGCAGGGCAGCGGCACGCACCAGCAGCCCAGCCGCCGGCCGCGCAGCGGTGGCAGCAGCGCCAGCAGGTCGGGGCGGCCGAGCAGGTGGGCGCGGTAGCGCTCCAGCACCTCCTCGCGGGTGCCGTCCGGGCCGGGCCGGTACGGGCTGGCCAGCGGCGAGCCGGCCAGCCGCCAACCGCCGCGGTGCATCGGGCGGCCGACGTAGACCACGTCGGCGTAGCCCGGGTCGTCGCGGTGCCCCTTGAGGTTGACGACGGTGGTGGGGTCCATACCGCCATCGTCGCGCGCCGCGGCCGGTCCGGCAGCCGCGCCGGACCCGGCGGGTGGGGGCCGTCCGCGGGACCCCGCCGTGCGGCTCGACGGTCCGCCCACGCGATCCGGCGAGGTGCCGACCGGACCGTCCGCAGGCCCGCGCCACAGGCGGCGTGAGGATTTATCCGCGCCGCGACCGCCACGGGTGCGCTCGGTGACCCGGGGACGACGGAGCGGAAGCACGTTCGCCCACATTTGTCATCTTCAGTGTTGAATGCCGGATTTGCGATCGCCGTACGGCGCCACACCGCGCATTTACCCGTCCGCCCCGGCCCTCCATAGTGGCCACATGACGACCTCCCCTCCCGCTTCCGGTGACGACCCCGCCTCCGCCGTCGCCCTCGCCCAAGCCGCTCCCGACGAGATCGTCGCCTACGGTGACCACGTCCTGGCCGTGGAGCCCACCGGCGCCGAGCCGGTGCCGCCCGAGGGCCGGCACGGCAAGCCGTTGGGCCTGCTGTGGACCTGGACCTCCCCCAACATGGAGTTCGCGACCGTCTTCATCGGAGTGCTCGGTGTCGGGATCTTCGGCCTCGGCTTCTGGCCCGCGGTGCTGGCCATCGTGCTGGGCACCGCGCTCGGCTCGGTCGCGCACGCCTTCCTGGGGCTGAGCGGCCCGCGCTTCGGCGTTCCGCAGATGGTGGCCGGCCGGGCCGCGTTCGGCTTCTACGGCAACGCGCTGCCCTCCGGCCTGAACGCGTTGACGGCCGGCATCGGCTGGTTCGCCGTCAACAGCGTCAGCGCCGCCTACGCGCTGAACACGCTCACCCACCTGCCGTTGCTGCTGTCGTTGTTCATCGTCGTCGCGCTCCAGATCGGCATCGCCTACTTCGGGCACAACTTCGTGCACACCGCGGAGCGCTACACCTTCCCGGTGCTGACCTTGATCTTCCTGGCCGCGTCGGCGGTGATCCTGGCCAAGTCGCACCCGGCCGCCGCGGACGGCTCGCACGCCTTCACCGGCGCGTTCCTGCTCACGGTCGGCGCCGCCTTCGGCTACGCGGCCGGCTGGACGCCGTACGGCTCGGACTACACCCGCTACCTGCCGCGCGCGACCGCCCGGTGGAAGGTGGCCCTGTGGCCGGCGCTCGGGGTGTTCCTGTCCTGCGTGCTGCTGGAGATCGTCGGCGCGGCGTCCGCCACGCTGATCGCGCCGAAGAACGCGACGCTGACGGCGGCGTTCATCCACCCGTTGCCCGGCTGGCTGGGCAAGCTGACGCTGCTGGCCATCGCCATCGGCGGCATCGCGGCCAACGCGCTGAACATCTACTCCGGCACGCTGTCCTTCGTCGCGATGGGCGTGAAGCTGCCCGCCTCGGTGCGCCGGGCCACCGTCTCGCTGGTCTTCGGCGCCGCGGGCACCGCGCTGGCCTGGACCGGACTGCACGACTCCGGCGACCGCTACGAGAACTTCCTGCTGGTCATCACCTACTGGATCGGCCCGTGGCTGGCGGTGACCTTCACCGACCGCTGGCTGCACTCGCGCCGGCCGGACGCGGAGACCGCTCGGATGCTGGAGGACACCACGTACCGCAACTGGGCCGGGCCGCTGGCGATGGCGGTGGGCACGGTGCTGGGCATCACGCTGTTCTCCAACCAGACCGACTTCACCGGCCTGGTGGCCCGACACGTCCCGCAGATCGGCGACATCGCGTTCGCCGCCGGGTTCGCCGGCGCCGCGCTGCTGTACGTGGCGCTGCTGAAGGTGCCCGGTCTGGGCCCGGCGCGGGCCGCCGGCGAGGAGCGCGAGAAGCGGCCGGCCCGCGCCGGGTGATCCGGCGCCGCCGCGTCCCGTCCGCCGGTGCGTTGCGCCGGCGGCGGGGCGCCGGGAGGCTGGGGGGATGACGGACAGGACACACCAGGACGCCGGGCGGTACCCGGACCCGGCCGCGATGCTGGCGGTGGCGGTGGCCGAGGCACGCGCCTCCCTCGCCGAGGGCGGCATCCCGATCGGCGCGGCGCTGTTCGGCCCGGACGGCGAGCCGCTCGGGCGCGGCCACAACCGCCGGGTGCAGGACGGCGATCCCTCGACGCACGCCGAGACCGCCGCGTTCCGCGCCGCCGGGCGGATGCGCGGCTACGCGCGCACCACGATGGTGACCACGCTCTCCCCCTGCTGGTACTGCTCCGGTCTGGTACGGCAGTTCGGCATCGGGCACGTGGTGATCGGCGAGTCGGCCACCTTCCACGGCGGCCACGACTGGCTGGCCGAGCACGGAGTGCGGGTGACGCTGCTGGACGACGCGGAGTGCACGGCGATGATGCGGGAGTTCGTCGCCGCCCGGCCCGACCTGTGGTACGAGGACATCGGCGAGTAGCCGGCGGTGCTCCCGCTCGCGGCGCGGAACCGGCGGGTCCGTGCCAGCGCCGGCCCCGGGCCGGACCGGCCCGGACGGGCCGCGCCACGAGCCCGAGCCGCTGTCCGGCAAGCCCCGCGGCTCGGGCGGGCGGGGCCCGCCGGCCCCGGTCACATGTTGATCATGTGGCCGGCCAGACCGTGCACGGCCTCCTTGACCGCCTCGCCGAGGGTGGGGTGCGCGTGGACGTTGCGGGCCACCTCGTGCACCGTCAGGTCCCACTGCTGGGCCAGCGTCAGTTCCGGCAGCAGTTCGGTGACCTCGGGGCCGATCAGGTGTGCACCGAGCAGTTCGCCGTGGGCGGCGTCCACCAGCACCTTGACGAACCCGGTGGGGTCGCCGAGCCCGTGCGCCTTGCCGTTGGCGGTGAACGGGAACTTCTGGGCCCGCACCTCGAAGCCCCTCTCGCGGGCCTGCGCCTCGGTCCAGCCGAAGCTGGCGATCTGCGGCTGGCAGTACGTGGCCCGCGGGATCATCACGTAGTCCAGCTCCATCGTCTCCGCGCCCGCGACCGTCTCGGCCGCGACCACCCCCATCGCCTCGGCCGCGTGCGCCAGCATCAGCTTGGCCGTCACGTCCCCGATCGCGTACAGGTGCGGGACCGAGGTGCGGCAGCGCCCGTCGACCGCGATCGCGCCGCGGTCGGTCAGCGCGACGCCGGTGTTCTCCAGCCCGTAGCCGGCCACCCGGGGCTGGAAGCCGATCGCCTGGAGCACCTTGCCGGTCTCCAGGACCTGGCGCTGGCCGCCGGTCGAGACGTGCACCCGGACCCGGTGGCCGGAGTCGTCGATGGCCTCCACCCGGGTGGAGGTGAGCACGTCGACGCCCAGCTTGCGGTAGCGCCGGGCGAGTTCCGCCGAGACCTCCTCGTCCTCCAGCGGGACCAGCCGGTCCAGGAACTCCACCAGTGTGACCTGGACGCCGTACGCGTGCAGCAGGTAGGCGAACTCCACGCCGATGGCGCCCGCGCCGGCGATGACGACGCTGTCCGGCAGGTCCTCGCTGAGGATCTGCTCCTCGTAGGTGACGACCCGTCCGCTCAGCTCGGTACCGGGCAGCAGCCGGGTGGCGGCGCCGGCGGCGATGACGCAGTGGTCGAAGGTGACGGTCCGCTCGGCGCCGTCGGCACCGCGCACCACCAGGGTGTGGTCGTCGGTGAAGGTGCCGCGGCCGGTGTACTCCTGGATGCCGTTCTTCTTCATCAGGTAGTGCACGCCCTTGACCCGGCCGTCGGCGACGGTGCGGCTGCGCCGGAAGGCCGCGCCGTAGTCGAAGGTCACCGGGCCGCTGGAGCGGATGCCGAAGGTGTCCGCCTGCCGGGTGACGATGTGCGCCAACTCGGCGTTGCGCAGCAGGGCCTTGGACGGGATGCAGCCGACGTTGAGGCAGACGCCGCCCCAGTAGCGCTCCTCGACCACGGCGACGCCCAGCCCGAGCTGCGCGCCGCGCACGGCCGCGGTGTAGCCGCCGGGGCCGGCTCCGAGGACGACGAGGTCGTGGTGTGCGCTCATGACGCCACGATAGGACCGGCCCGCGCTCCAGGCGGTCCCCGGCGCGCGTCCCGGCTGGTGTTCCGTGCCGCGGCCGGCCCCTCGAACGGCCGGACGCCACGCCGGGCGGCGGACGAACGGTGTCCGGACGCTTGGACGGTCGGCTACGGGCCCTCGCTGTTCGACGGCCGGTTCGGACTGTCGGGCCGGCGGCCGCCCGCGCTCGCCCGGCTGCCGCACCTGCCGCCGGAGGACCCCTCCCCCGGCGACTCGGACGGCGACCTGTGCGTGCAGGCGTGTTCCGACGACCCGCAGGTGGCCTTCCACGCGGTGCGCTACATGCGCCGGCTGGCGTTCGGCGTCCTGACCCCGCGGTGGATGGAGCTGGGCTTCGGCCGCACCTCGTCCACCTCGCCGTCCCAGGCGACCCCGCGCAACCTGCTGGGGTTCAAGGACGGCACCCGCAACATCGACACCGGCGACGCCGACCTGATGGACCGCCACGTGTGGATCGGCCAGGAGGAGCCGCAGCGCTGGGTGCGCGGCGGGTCCTACCTGGTGAGCCGCAGGATCCGGATGCTGATGGAGCAGTGGGACCGCGACGGCCTGGCGGACCAGCAGCACGTCTTCGGCCGGTTCAAGCACAGCGGCGCGCCGCTGACCGGGAAGAAGGAGGGGGACACCCCCGGCTTCGGCGCGCGCGGGGACGGCGGGTACGTGATCCCGGCCGACGCGCACATCCGGCCGGCCGCGCACGAGAACAACCACGGGCTGCGGATCCTGCGGCGCGGCTACTCCTACACCGACGGGATCGACCCGGACACCGGCGACCTGGGCCATCGCCGTGAGGACCCGGACCAGTTCGTCACCCTCCAGCGGATCCTGGGCCGGCACGACGCCCTCAACGAGTACGTCCGGCACGTCTCAGGCGCGCTGTTCGTCACTCCCCCGGGCCGCCGGGCAGGACTGGGCGGGACAGCGTTCGGCACTGCGCACGTGTGATCCGCCGGGGCCCCGCCTCACCCCGGTGGCCGACCGGCCGGCCGCACGGCGGCGTGGTGGCCGGTGAGCGGCGGCCCGCGGTGCCATGGTGTCCGGGCGGTCAGGCCGCGGACCGCCGAGGGCCGGGCGGCCGGCCGCGTGTCAGGTCGGTCGGGTCCGCGAGGGCGGAACGGGTGCGGGCGGTCGGGCGCCGCCGACCGGCGGTGCCCGGCGGCAGAGGTGGTCATGACGGAGATCTCCCGCAGGCGGCTGCTCGCCTCCGCGACCGGTGCCGGCACGACGGCCGCCGCCTCGGCGCTGCTCCCGCCCCACCTGCGGCGCGCCGCGGCGGAGCCGCCCGGCCGTCCCGGTTCGCTGGACGACGTCGAGCACGTGGTGGTCCTCATGCAGGAGAACCGCTCGTTCGACCACTACTTCGGCACCCTGCCCGGGGTGCGCGGCTTCGACGACCCGAACGCCGTCACGCTGCCGGACGGCCGGCCGGTCTTCCACCAGCCGGACCCGCTCTCCCCCGGCGGCTACCTGGCGCCGTTCCACCTGGACACCGCCACCACCGGCGCGCAGGCGATCCCGTCCACCAGCCACGCCTGGAGCGTGCAGCACGAGGCGTGGAACGGCGGCGCGATGGACAGCTGGGTGCGCGCCCACCGGCGCGCCGACGGCGACGCGCACGGCCCGTTCACCATGGGGTACTACGAACGCGCCGACATCCCGTTCCACTTCGCGCTGGCCGAGTCGTTCACCGTCTGCGACGCCTACCACTGCTCGTTGCTCGGCCCGACCTGGCCCAACCGGCTCTACCACTGGACCGGCACCATCGACCCGAACGGGCTGGCCGGCGGCCCGGTGATCGGCAACGTGATCCCGGAGGCGTTCGGCTGGACCACCTATCCGGAACGGCTGACCGCCGCGGGCGTCTCGTGGCACGTCTACCAGCAGGAGGACGACTACGGGTGCAACCCGCTGGAGTTCTTCCGCGCCTTCCAGGACTCCCGGCCGGGCGAGGCGCTGTACGAGCACGGGCTGGCCATCGGGCCGGCCGACGGGTTCGTCCGGGACGCGCTGGCCGGGCGGCTGCCCACCGTCTCGTGGATCATCCCGACCGCCGCGCAGTGCGAGCACCCCGACTACCTGCCCGCCTCCGGGGCCGATTTCGTGGCCCGGCAGCTGGAGGCGGTCGCCGCCGTGCCCGAGGTGTGGCGCAAGACCGTGTTCATCGTCAACTACGACGAGAACGACGGCCTGTTCGACCACGTGGTGCCGCCCACCCCACCGCCGGGCACACCGGACGAGTACGTGGCCGGGCTGCCGATCGGCGCCGGCGTGCGGGTGCCGTGCCTGATCGTCTCCCCCTGGACGTGCGGCGGCCACGTGGCCCGCGAGCGGTTCGACCACACCTCGGTGCTGCGCTTCCTGGAACGGCTCACCGGGGTGCGCGAGACCAACATCAGCCAGTGGCGCCGGCGCACCTTCGGCGACCTGACCTCGGCGTTCGATTTCCGCCGTGCCGTGCTGCCGTTCCCGGCGCTGCCCGGTACCCGCGCCGCGTTCCGGCGCGCCGAACGGCAGGTGGCCACCCTGCCCCCGGCGGAGCCGCCGGCCGCGGTGCCCGCCCCGCCGCGCCGGGAGCAGCCGGGCGGGCGCGGCGGGCAGGACCGCCCGCGACGGGCGGAGGTGCCCGGCGGGACCGCCGGCACCAGCTTCCCCGGCATCCAGGCGTCCGTGCCGCGCACCGCGCCGGTCACCGGCACGCACGCCTGGGCCGCCGGGATCGTCAGCTTCAGCGTCTGCGTGGTGGACACCGCCAGCAGCCGGCTGGTCGCCAGCCTGCCGGTCGGTGCCAACCCGGTCGGCATCGCCAGGACCCCGGACGGCACCGCGCTGTACGTCACGAACTCCGGGGGCACCGAGGTGTCGGTGATCGACACCACCCGGGGCGTGGTGGCCGGCACCGTATCGGTCGGCGTCTACCCGCACGGGGTGGCCGCCGCGCCGGACGGCTCGGCGGTCTACGTGGCCAACACCGGCCCGGACACCGGCCCCGGAGGCTCGCGGACCGTCTCGGTGATCGACCCGGCCTCCCGCACGGTCGCCGCGACCTGGCGCACCGGCTGGTCGCCGCGCTGGCTCGCCCCCTCGCCGGACGGCCGGCTGCTGTACGCGACCTGCCAGCGGGGGCTGTCGGTGCTGGACACCGGTGACGGTGCCTCGCGGGACCTGCCGGTCGGCGGCGACCGGCCCGGCGGGATCGCCGCGCACCCGGACGGCAGCCGACTGTACGTGGTGGGCACCCGGCAGAACGCGCTGTGGGTGGTGGACACCCGGGACCACCGGGTGCGCTCCCGGATCCCGGTGGGCCGGGTGCCGTGGCAGGTGGCGGTCGCCCCGGACGGCGCCCGGGTCTACGTCACCGACTCCGCCGACGACACCGTCACGGTGATCGACGCCGGCAGCGAACGGGTGGTCGGCCGGGCGGCGGTCGGACACGTGCCGACCGCGCTGACCGTCACCGACACCACCGTGTGGGTCTCCACCAACGCCTCGAGCACGGTCGAGGCGGTGGACACCGGCTCGCTGCGGCGGGTGGCCAGCACGCCGATCGGGCTGTCCTGCGCGGCGGCCGGCATCGTGGTGGCCTGACCGGCACGCGCGCGGTCCGCGGCCCCCGGGCGGTGCGGGGCCGGGGCGGCCACCAGGGTGCCGGACGGGACGTGGAGAATGGGCGGGCCGGTCCCGGACGGCGGAGATGGGGCGGGTGTCGCGTAGGGTTCCGTCGCCGAGGAGAGGCCGGACGATCATGAGCACACCACCGCTGCTGCAACTGCGGGGCGTCAGTCGGGCCTACGAGCAACGCCAGGCACTCGCCAAACTGAACCTCACGCTGCGCCCCGGCCAGTGCGTGGCGCTGCTCGGGCACAACGGTTCCGGCAAGTCGACGCTGCTGCGGATCGCCGCCGGACGCGACCGGCCCAGCACCGGGACGGTCACCTTCGACGGGCTGCCGATGAGCGAGAACGACCCGCGGGTGCGCGCCCGGGTGGCGGTGGTCGGCGACACCGCGGCCTGCTATCCGGACCTGACGGTGCGCGAGCACCTGCGGCTGGTGGCCGTGGCGCACGGGGTGGAGGACGCCGAGGAGTGGATCGACCACATCCTCGCCGAGCGGCTGCTGGCCGAGCACGCCGACGCGCTGCCCGGCGCCCTGTCGTCCGGGCAGTTGCAGTCGCTGCTGCTGGCGTCCGCACTGGTGCGGCCCAGGGACCTGCTGCTGCTCGACGAGCCGGAGCAGCGTCTGGACCCGGACGCCCGGCGCCGGCTCGCCGACCTGATCCGCTCCGAGACCAAGGGCGGCGTGGGGGTGCTGCTGGTCACCCACCACGGTGAGCTGGCCCGGGCCGTGGCCGACCGGGTCGTGGTGCTGCGGGACGGCCGGGTGGTCGCCAGCGGCCCGCCGGAGAAGGTGCTCAGCACCGGCGCGGACGGGATGACCTGGCTGGCCGGGAGCGCCGCGGGGGACGGGCGATGAGCACCCTGGAGTCGGAGCAGGAGCACGCCGCCGCCTGGACGGACGAGGACGACTGGACCGACGAGGCGCTCGGCCTGCTCAGGGACCTGCGGACGCCGCACCGGCGGAAGCGGGCCGGGCAGATCGCCTACGTGCTCTACTGCGTGCTGCTGGTACTGATCGTGTGGGGCGCGCTGCCGAGCATGGGGCTGTTCCTCCAGCAGTCGATGGGCGCGGACTACACCGGCCGGGGCCCGGCGATCCTGGCGGCGGTGCCGGCCGGCTCCTGCGCGCTGGGACTCGGCTGGCTGCTGCTGGCGGCGCGGGACGCCCTGTGGCGCGGCCCGGTGGTGCCGACCCGGGAGACGGTGGACTGGCTGCTGGCGCAGCCGGTGCGCGTCGGCCGGGTGCTGCGGCCGTGGTGGCTGGCGTCGGCGGCGGTGTCCTCGGGCCTGGGACTGCTGGCCGCCTCGATCGGCATGGTCACCCTGGCCCTGACCGTGCGGGTCGGACTGCCGGCCGGCTTCGGCTGGTGCCTGGCCGGGGGCGCCGGCGTACCGCTGCTGGGCACCGCGCTGGCCACCGCGGTGGTGCGCGACGAGCGGGTGGCCCGCTGGACCCGGCGGCTGACGCCGTGGGCGGCGGTGCTGGTGCTGGCGCTGGCGGCGCAGACGGTGTACGCGGTCGCCGGCCACCGGTGGCCGGCGCTGGAGCGCGTCGAGCTGTGGTCCGGCCCGTGGGGTTGGGCCGGGCTCGCCGCGCTCTCCCCGACTCCGGCGGCGCTGCCGGGCGGCTGGGTGGCGCTCGCCCTGCTGGTGCTCCCGGCCGCCGGCTGCCTGGCCTGGGCGTACCGGACGCTGGACCGGCTGGCGCTGGCCACGGTGCGGCACCGGTCGCGTTCGGCCACCGGGGTGATGACGGCGCTGCGCACCGCGGAGTTCCGTACCGCGCGGCAGGCCGCCTCGAACGCGGCGGGCGGAGCCCGGCCGGCCCGGTTCCGGCTGCCTGCGCCGCGCCGGGCCGGGCTGGCGGTGCCGTGGCGGGACGCGCTGGGGCTGCTGCGGATGCCGGGCCGGATCGGCCGGGCCGTGGTGCTGACCGGGCTGGGCGTGCTGGCCGCGGTGCTGGCCGCCGCCGCGCACCGGGCCTCCGGCGTGGTCGCGTCGCTGGCCGCCCTGGCCTTCGGGTACTGGGCGGTGGCACAACTGCTGGAGCCTGCCCGGGTGGAGACCGACGACACCCGGCGCGGCTCCTGGTCGCCGTATCCGTACCGGGGGCTGATGACACGTCACGCGGTGCTGCCGACCGCGCTGGGGCTGCTGGTGGCCGCGGTGGCCGCCGTACTGCTGGCGGCGCACGGCACCGGGTCGCGCGCGGTGCTGGCACCGGCCGTGGTGCCCCCGATGGTCGCGGCGGCCCTGGTGAACGCCTGCCGCGGCGCGACCCGCCAGCACCTGCTGATGTCCTCGGCGAACTCGCCGACCGGCGGGATGGGCCCGCTGCTCTTCCTCGGCTGGTACGGCGCGGGTGCGCTGGTGGTCGTGGCGGCGCTGGCGGTCCCGTTCACCATCGCGCTGCACGCGGCGAGCGGCGCGGCCGTGGTGTCCGCCGTGGTGGCGGACGCGCTGGTCACGGCGGTGATGCTGCGCTGGATGGTCATGCGGGTCGACAAGCTGACCGGCTGACCGGCCGATCGGGCGGTGGACGGCCGGCTCCGGCCGGCCGGAGCACGCGGACGCCCGTCCACGCGCGGCGTGGACGGCGCGAGGGGCGCTGTGGCACGGTCGGCGCCACGTGGCACCGGCCCGGATGCCGCGGTGGCTCGCGAGCGGCGCCGGGGCGTCGAGGCCGGCGGGGCGTCGGACCGGGACGCGGCCGGGGCCGGCGACGCGACGGTCCGTCACGCGGACGGCCACCCGGGGCCCTTCGTCACACGGCCCGGTGGGACGCCGCTCCGCTGCCCGCCCCAGGCCCCACGCGCCCGGGGGCGGCTGGGAGATCCGCCGCCGCGGGACCTCCGGGGCCGCGCACCGGTGCGGGGACATTCCCGGCCGGACCCATACGCACCGTTGTTCCGTTTGGCCCGGCCATTCCACGAACTGCCCCGCGATGCGGTCTCTGCACACCGTGGCCGCAGAAATCGCACAGCAACGTGACGGGATCTCGATCCGCCGCCCGCCGCAACACGGAAAACGCGAATATGTCCCCGCCCCGCCCGGCCGGGTGAAGCCCGCGGAACAACACCCGGCGGTATTTTTCCGATCGGTTGTGAAGGCTTCGTCACCACCGGGTGAAAAACGGCGTGAAGTGTCACGGCGGAATATCGAATCGGTGATCGATCGGACTCGGCGCGGCTGGCAACACGGCCTCGGATCGTGGTTTGATCCGGCACCAGACGGTGAGTTGCGACGACAGGTTCCCGGTTCTCGGGAGCCTCGGACGACCGCCTGCCGGACGATTCGGTCTGCCGCCGGATCGCACGGTTCATCAGGACAACCAATAGCAACGAAGGGAAGCGCACGATGAGCGACTTCACCCCGCAGGTCGAGACCCGCGAGATTGCCGACAGCGACCTGGACAACGTGGCCGGCGGCGTTCTCGGCCTCGACGTGTCGGCCATCGTTTCCCCGGTTATGGGCACCGTTGACGGCATCGCGCCGGTTTCCGGCACCGTTGCTCAGGTGACCGGCATGCTGCCGTCGCAGGTCACCGGCGCCCTGGGCCTCTGATCTCGCGATTGGCAACGGGCCGCAGGGCCCGTAGCGTTATCGACCCAAGCGGTACATATAAATCACTGTAGGGTTGGCCATGGGACCCCGGAACTCGTGTTCCGGGGTCCCATGGACGTTGTCGTTCCACTGGTCTCCGACGCGTCGAGACGAATGCGGCCCTATGCAGTCCTAAGGAATGGTTCCGTGCAGTTCCGACAAAAGGCGCTTGCCAAGTTGCAATCGCCCGAGGAGCTTGACATACCGGTGCGATTCGCCCGGCCGCAGGGTTGGTTCGTCCTGGCGGTCACCCTGGTGCTGATGGGCGCGGGCGCTTTCTGGGCGGTCGCCGGCACCGTCTCCCCGCAACTCGCCGCGCCCGGCGTGCTGACCCACGGGGAGGGCAGCTACGTCCTGCAGAGCCCGCTGGCCGGCCAGGTCAGCGCGGTCTATGCCAAGGAGGGCCAGACGCTGACCGCCGGCGCGCCGGTGCTCGGCGTCGTCCAGGGCGGCAGGACCCACGTGGTGCGGGCACTGGCGGCCGGCCGGGTGACCGCGCTGGCCGCCCGGATCGGCGCGGTGGTGACCACCGGAACCAGCCTGGCCACCGTGGAGCGCGTCAACCACCCCGACGATCCGCTGCTCGCCGTGCTGTACGCGTCGCAGAACAGCGCGCCGACCATCCCGTCCGGCGCCCGTGTCGACCTGACCGTGCAGGGCGTACCGGCCCACCCGTACGGCACGCTGCGCGGCACGGTCGTCTCGGTGGGGCGCAGTCCGCAGAGCCGGGCACAGATCACCGACTTCCTCGGCGACCCGGACCTGGGCGGGCAGTTCGCCGCCCACGGCCAACCGGTCGTCGTGGTGGTGCGGTTGAAGCGCTCCTCGGCCACCCGGTCCGGCTACGCGTGGGCGTCCGGGCACGGTCCGCCCTACCCGCTGCCGTCCATGACGCTGGTCAGCGGTGCGGTCCACCTGGCCGCGCAGCGTCCCGTCGACTGGATCCTGCCGTGACCCCCCGGCACGGCCCCGAGACCGGCCGCCGGTCCGCCGAGCGCGCGGGCGGTCGCGGGCGGCGCCGGGCCGCCGCCCGGCCGGAGCCGCGTCGTGCGGCCGACCGCTCCGCCGGCCGCCGGCCCCGCCGGGCCGCCGCCCCGATCAAGCCCGGACGCGGCGTCAAGACGCCCACCGTGCTGCAGATGGAGGCCGTCGAGTGCGGCGCCGCCTCCCTGTCGATGGTGCTCTCGCACCACGGCCGGCACGTGCCGCTGGAGGAACTGCGGATCGCCTGCGGGGTGTCCCGGGACGGTTCGCGGGCCAGCAACGTGCTCAAGGCCGCGCGCGCCTACGGCCTGCAGGCCAAGGGCATGCAGATGGAGCCGAACGCGCTGGCCGGCATGCGGGCCCCGGCGATCCTGTTCTGGGAGTTCAACCACTTCGTGGTCTACGAGGGCATGCGCAGCGTCCTGGGCCGCACCACGGTGCGCCTCAACGACCCGGCCCGCGGGCGGCGTTCGGTGTCGATGGAGGAGTTCGACGCGAGCTTCACCGGCGTGGTGCTGATCTTCGAACCGGGCGAGGACTTCCAACGCGGCGGGCGCAGACCCAGCGTGGCCCACGCGGTGCCCGGCAGGATGCGCGGCACCCGCGGCACCATGCTGGCCGCGCTGCTCGCCAGCTTCCTGCTGGTGGTGGTCGGTGCCGCGACCCCGGCGCTCAGCCGCACCTACATCGACCTGTTCCTGTTCGGCGGCCAGACCTCGCTGCTGCCGGTGCTCTTCTCCTCGATGGCCTGCCTGGTGGTGCTGACCGCCGTGCTGACCGGCCTTCAGCAGGCGAACCTGCTGCGCGGCCGGATCATCTCCTCCACGCTCAGCAGCGCCCGGTTCCTGCGCCACCTGCTGCGGCTGCCGGTGTCGTTCTTCTCGCAGCGCAACCCGGCCGACCTGGTGCAGCGGTTGCAGTCCAACGACTCGGTGGCCGAGACACTCGCCCGCGACCTGGCCTCGGCCGGCGTGGACATGGTGGTGGTCGTCCTCTACGCGGTCCTGCTGTGGTCGTACGACCCGCAGTTGACCGTCGTGGGCGTGCTGATCGCGTTGGGCAACGTGGTGGCGCTGCGCCTGGTGGTGCGGCTGCGCAGCTCCGGGGTGCAGAAACTGCGCGCGGACAACGCCAAGTTGATCAACACCTCCTACAGCGGCCTCCAGCTGATCGAGACGATGAAGGCCACCGGCGGTGAGAACGGCTACTTCCGGCGCTGGTCGGGACAGCACGCCACCACGCTCGACGTGCAGCAGCGGCTGGGGGTGCCCAGTGCCGCGCTGTCCGTGGTGGCCCCGACGCTGGCCGCGCTCAACAGCGCGCTGATCCTGCTGATCGGTGGTCTGCGCGCGGTCGAGGGCCACGTCTCGATCGGCCTGCTGGTGGCCTTCCAGGCACTGGTGACCAGCTTCACCGCGCCGGTCACCCGGCTGAACGGGATCGCCGGGCGGATCCAGGACTTCGCCGCCGACGTCAGCCGGCTGCGGGACGTGGAGAGCTTCCCGGTCGACCCGCTCTACTCGCGGGCCCGGCCGCCGGCCGGCACCCGCAAGCTCGACGGCCACGTGGCGCTGGAGAACATCACCTTCGGTTACAGCCCGTTGGACAAGCCGCTGCTGAGCGACTTCTCGCTGACCGTGGGACCCGGCAGCCAGGTGGCGCTGGTGGGCGGCTCGGGCAGCGGGAAGTCCACCGTCTCCCGGCTGATCTCCGGGCTGTACAAGCCGTGGGAGGGCCAGATACGCATCGACGGACAGCGGTTGGAGGAGATACCGCGCGGGTCGCTGTCGGCGTCGGTCTCCTTCGTCGACCAGGACGTCTTCCTCTTCGAGGGCACGGTGCGTGACAACGTGGCGCTGTGGGACCCGTCGATCCCGGACGAGGCGGTGGTGGCCGCGCTGCGGGACGCCGCGGTCCTGGAGACCGTGGCTCGCCGGCCGGGCGGCATCAACAGCGCGGTCGAGCAGGACGGCCGCAACTTCTCCGGCGGCCAGCGGCAGCGCCTGGAGATCGCCCGCGCGCTGGTGCGCCAGCCGAGCGTGCTGGTGCTGGACGAGGTGACCAGCGCGCTGGACGCGGAGACCGAGCAGGTGATCATCGACAACCTGCGCCGGCGCGGCTGCGCCTGCGTGGTGATCGCGCACCGGCTCAGCACGGTCCGGGACAGCGACGAGATCGTGGTGCTCGACCACGGCACGGTGGTCGAGCGCGGCCGGCACGAGGACCTGGTGGCCGCCGGGGGGCCGTACGCAGAACTGGTCAGGGAGCACTGAGGTGGAATCCGTTTCCCCGCCGCCGGCCGCCGGCGGCACGGCCGCGCCCCCCGACGAGGTGCTGGTCGCGTTCGACGGGCTGGGCACGGCGGTGGACTGCTCCAGCTCGCGCAGCCTGTCGCTGGAGGGGCCGCACGCGCTGTGGCTGGTGTCGGCCGGGGCGCTCGACCTGTTCGCGGTGGATGCGGGCAGCCAGGGGCGCTGGCACTTCCTGGGCCGGCTGGAACCGGGCACGCTGCTGCTCGGTCCGGCTCCCGGACCCCGGCACACGCTGGTCGGCCGTCCGCTGCGGGACGCGGTGCTGCGCCGGGTGCAGCTGCGCGAACTGTCCCGCCCGGGCCAGGACTCCGGCTACCTCGGCCCGGCGGTGCCGGCCGGTCAGGGCGGTCACGGCGACTGGGGGTACCCGCAGGACGGGCCGGGGCTGTCCGCGCTGGAGGAGGCGTTCGCCCGCGGCATCGGGCGCGGCTTGCGGACCGTGTTCGAGGCGGGTGTGCAGGGTGCCCGGGAGACCGACGCGCCGGACGACGCCGACGAGGGCATCCTGTGGACCCAGGTGGACCCCGGCAGCCTCCAGTACGGCTCGCTGTACGGCGCGCAGACCGCCCACGAGCTGCTGATCGACCCGTCGCTGTGGCAGCGGGTGGTCAACCAGCAGACCCGGCTGCTGCACGGTCTGGACCGCTGGATCGAGCAGTTGGACCAGGCGCACGAGGACCGCACCGCGGCCGGCATCAAGGCGGGCGAGGCGGTGCGCGCCCAGGCCGACCAGGCGCTGTTGGCCTCCATCGACCGGCCGGGCCGGGCGGGCGGACGCGGCGGTCGGGCCGGCGACGACGCGACCCTGGCGGTGTGCCGGCTGGTCGGCGCGGCGGCCGGCGTCGCGGTCGTGGCGCCCGCCGACGTCGGCGGGCTGGGCGAGCGGATGAACCCCGTCGAGCGGATCGCGCTGGCCTCCCGGTTCCGCACCCGGGTGGTGCGGCTGGCCGGCACCTGGTGGCGGGAGAACGCCGGCCCGCTGGTGGGCCACCGGGCCGGCTCCGGGCTGCCGGTGGCGCTGCTGTGGCGGCGCGGCGGGTACGTGGCGGTGGACGCCGCCGGGCGCCGCTTCCGGGTGGACCGGGACAACGCGGGCGAGTTCGCGCCGCAGGGCGTGATGTTCTACCGCCCGCTGCCGGACACCCCGCTGTCCGCCTGGGGACTGGTGCGCTTCAGCGTCCGCGGCACCCGGCTGGACCTGCGCAACGTGCTGCTCGGCGGGCTGGTGGCGGTCGGGTTGGGCTCGCTGGTGCCGATCGGCACCGGCCAGGTGCTCGGCAACTTCGTGCCGCGCGGGGAGCGCGACTTCATCGTGCAGGTGTCGCTGGCGATCGTGGCGAGCACGCTGGTGTCCGCGGCGTTCATGTTCCTGGAGAACGTGGCCATCCTGCGGTTGGAGGGCCGGGTGGAGGCGACCCTGCAACCAGCCGTGTGGGACCGGCTGCTGCGGCTGCCGACCCGGTTCTTCGCCGGGCGCTCCACCGGCGAGCTGGCCAGCGCGGCGATGGGCATCAGCGCGATCCGCAAGGTGCTGTCCGGCATCAGCTCGGTCACCGCGCAGTCCTGCACGGTCGGCGCCGTCAACTTCGTGATGCTGCTGTACTTCAGCCCCGCGCTGACCCTGGTGGCGCTGGCCATGCTGGCGGTCAGCGGCGCGGTCTTCCTGGGGCTGGGGCTGTGGCAGCTGCGCTGGCAGCGCCGGCTGATCGAGCTGAACAACAAGCTCAACAACCGCGCCTTCCAGACGCTGCGGGGGCTGCCGAAGCTGCGGGTGGCCGCCGCGGAGAGCTTCGCCTACGGCGCGTGGGCCGACGAGTTCGCCCGCAGCCGGGAGCTGCAACGCCGGGTGGGCCTGATCCGCAACACCATCGCGGTGTTCAACGCGGTCTACCTGCCGCTGTGCACGCTGATCATGTTCATGCTGCTGGCTGGTCCGGCCCGCGGCACGCTGTCGCCCAGCGCGTTCCTGACGTTCAGCACGTCGGTGTCGATGATGCTCACCTCGGTGACCCAGCTGACCGGCGCGCTGATCTCGGCCGCCTCGGTGCTGCCGATGTTCGAGCAGCTCAAGCCGGTGCTCGACACGATGCCGGAGGTGGCCGGCGGCAGCACCCCGCCGGGAACGCTGACCGGGGCGATCGAGGTCAGGAACGTCTCGTTCCGGTACGCCGACGACGCGCCGCTGGTGCTGGACAACGTCTCGTTCTCGGTGGCGCCGGGAGAGTTCGTGGCGGTGGTCGGCGCCAGCGGTTGCGGCAAGTCGACCCTGCTGCGGCTGCTGATCGGCTTCGACAAACCCCTGTCCGGCAGCGTGCTCTACGACGGGCAGGACCTCGCGGCGCTCGACCGGGCCGCGCTGCGCCGCCAGTGCGGGGTGGTGCTGCAGAACGCGCAGCCGTTCAGCGGTTCGCTGCTGGACTGCATCTGCGGCGCGGAGATCTTCTCGCTGGAGGAGGCGTGGGAGGCGGCCCGGATGGCCGGGCTGGCCGAGGACATCCAGCGGATGCCGATGGGCATGCACACCGTGCTGTCCGACGGCGGCGGCACCATCTCCGGCGGCCAGCGGCAGCGGCTGATGATCGCCCAGGCGCTGATCCGCAGGCCCCGGGTGCTCTTCTTCGACGAGGCGACCAGCGCGCTGGACAACGAGACCCAGCGCGTCGTCACCGACAGCACGCGGAAGCTGCACGCCTCCCGGGTGGTGATCGCGCACCGGCTGTCGACCGTCATGGACGCCGACCGGATCGTGGTGCTGGCGGACGGCCGGGTCGCGCAGGAGGGCACACCGGAGGCGCTGCTGGCCGACGCCGACGGCCTCTTCCACGAGCTGGTGCGCCGCCAGATCAGCTGAGCGGCCCGCACCCCCGTCGGCAGGCACACGGCACCCGGCACCCCGACCCGGTATTTCGGCACCCGGGACGTCCGACGCCCCGGCGCCGCCGCACGGTCGGATCGTGTTACGGCGGTGTTATGCGCGGGACGACACAGTGGCACGGTCGGATCCGGACCGCCGATGGGAAGACGACTCGTGCCAACGCTCAACGGGGAAGCCGCACCGCGGTCCCGCCGGCACGCCGGGCCGCCCGCCGGGCCCCCGGTACCGCCGGCCGCCGGAGTGCCGTGGTCCTGGCTGCCACCGGCGGTGATCGCGGTGGGGGTGCCGGCGGTCCTGGCGGTCTGGTGGCAGGACACCGTCTCCGGGTCGCTCCGCGGCGGCGGGGACTACCTGACGGCGGCCGGCCGGCTGTCCGGGCTGCTCGCCGCCTACCTCCTGCTGGCGCTGGTCGCCCTCGTGGCCCGGGTGCCATGGCTCGAGAACCGGGTCGGCTCCGACGCGGTGCTGCGGTACCACCGGGCGCTCGGCGAGTTCACGGTCGCGCTGGCCGCCGCCCACGCCGTGCTGATCGTCCTGGGGTACGCGTGGCAGTCCGGGACCGGGCCGCTCCCGGAGACGGTCACCGTGGTGTTCGACTACCAGGACGTGCTGCTCGCCACGGTGGCCCTCGTGCTGCTGGTCGTGGTCGGCTTCGTCTCGGCACGGGCGGTTCGCCGCAACCTCTCCTACGAGACCTGGTACCACGTCCACCTCCTGGTCTACCTGGCGATCGGGCTGGCCTTCTCGCACGAGTTCGCGGTGGGGGCGGACTTCTCCGTCTCGCCGCGCAACCGGCTGCTGTGGTCGGCGGCACACGTCGCGGTCGCGGGCGCCGTCCTGCTGTTCCGGGTGGCGCTTCCCCTTCGCCGTTCGCTGCGGCACCGGCTTCGGGTGGTGGACGTGGTCAGGGAGGGACCGGACGTGGTGTCGGTGCACCTGGCCGGCCGCGACCTCGGACGCCTGGAGGCGCGCTCGGGCCAGTTCGTGCGCTGGCGTTTCCTGGCCCGGGGCCACTGGTGGCAGTCGCACCCCTACTCGCTGTCCGCGGCGCCCGCTCCGGGCGGGTGGCGCATCACGGTCAAGGACCTCGGGGACTCCAGTGCCTCGCTGGGGCGGCTGAGGCCGGGAACCCGGGTGTGGTTCGAAGGCCCGTACGGAGCCTTCACCGACCGGCGCCGCGGGCGGGGCAGACGCGTACTGCTCCTCGCGGGCGGCACCGGGATCACCCCGATCCGGGCCCTGTTCGAGACCCTGCCCGGCCGGGACAGCGACGTCATCCTGCTCTACCGCGGTTCCCGGGGCGACGACCTGGTGCTCTACCACGAGCTGGAACAGATCGCCCGGCGCCGGGGCTTCGGCCTGTACCCGCTGCTCGGTCCGCGGAACGGTCCGGCGGGTGACCCGCTGTCCGCGGAGGCGGTCCGCGCGCTCGTCCCCGATGTCGCCCGACGCGACGTCTACCTGTGCGGGCCCGCCGGCATGACCGATGCCGCCACCCGGCACCTGCGGCGCTGCGGGGTCCCCCGCCGGCGCATCCACGTCGAGGCGTTCGACTTCTAGAAGGGACGTCCGTGCGAAAGACCCTGCTGGCGCTGTTCTCCACCGCCCTCGGGATGGCTGCCCTGATCGGCCTGAAGGTCCAGTCGGCCGGTGCCCCGCGCTCCGCGCTCGCCGGTTCCGGGGGATCGGGGAGCGGCACCGCCGCCTCCCCCGGTGGCCGCGCCCCTTCCGCCGCCCCCACCGGTCCGGCCGCCAAGCCCACCGGTCGCTACACGGGGACCCCGCAGGACACGCCGTACGGCACGGTGCAGGTGCGCGCGGTCGTCGACCGGGGCAGGCTCACCGAGGTGGTCGTGCTCCAGCGGACCTCCGGCGGCCGGAGCACGCAGATCGACTCCTACGCCCTGCCGATCCTCAGAACCGAGGCGCTGCGGGCGCAGGGTGCCCGGATCGACGTCGTCTCCGGCGCCACGTACACCTCCCGGGGTTACGCGCGCTCCCTCCAGTCCGCCCTCGACGCGGAACGGCGGTGACCGGTGCGGAGCGCCGTCGAACACGTGATGGGCACCGTCTTCTCGCTGGCGGTCCCCCCGGACACCGATGACGCCGCCTTCCGCGCGGCGGCCGGGGTCGCGTTCGCCTTCCTGCGACACGTGGACGTCGTCTTCTCCCGCCACCGACCCGACAGCGCGGCCAGCCGGATCACCGACGGCCGACTGCGCCCGGACGCGCTCGGTAGCCACCCGCACGGAGCGGAGATCCGCGAGGTGCTCGACCTCTGCGCGAGGCTGGAGCGGGCCAGTGACGGCGCGTTCGACGCCTGGCGGGTGGGCGACCCTCCGGGGTTCGATCCCAGCGGCGCGGTGAAGGGATGGGCCGCCGATCGCGCCAGCGACCTGCTCGTCCGGCACGGGTGCGGCAGTCATATCCTCAACGCCGGTGGTGACGTCCGGCTGCGGGGCGGCGTACCGTCCGCTCCGTGGGGCGTCGGGATCGCCGACCCCCATCGGGCGGCCGCGGTGCTGTCGGTCCTGCACCTGCACGAGGGTGCCGTGGCCACCTCGGGGGTGGCCGAACGCGGCGGCCACGTCTTCGAGCCGCGCTCCGGCCGCCCGGCGTCGGTCTGGGACCAGGTCACCGTCACCGGCGGCGATCTGGCGTCGGCCGACGGCTTCGCCACCGCGGCCCTCGCGATGGCCGCGGGCCCACGGGGCGCCGAGGGGACCCGCGACTGGCTGCGCGGGCTGGCCACCGTCCACGGCCACCAAGCCCTGACGGTGGACCGGCGCGGCGGGCTGTGGATGACCGACGGCATGCGGGAGTTGCTGTGCCCTCCCGCTGTCGCCGCGCCGACCGTCAGGGAGGGGTGAGGCATGCGCGTCCTTGTCGTCGAGGACGAGGAACGTCTGGCCGCCCGCATCGCCGAGGGGCTGCGGGACCAGGGGATGGCGGTCGACGTCGCCCATGACGGTGACGAGGGCCTGTACAAGGCGGCGGTCAACGACTCCTACGACGTCGTCGTCCTGGACCGGGACCTGCCCGGGACGCACGGCGACGAGGTCTGCCGCCGGCTGGTGCACCGGGACGACGGCCCGATGGTGCTGATGCTCACCGCGCTGTCCGGTACGGGTGCTCGGGTGGAGGGCCTGGCCCTGGGCGCCGACGACTACCTCGGCAAGCCCTTCTCCTTCACCGAACTGGTGCTGCGGGTCAGGGCGCTCGGCCGCCGGGGGCGTGCCCACTCCGCCGTACTGACGTGCGGCGACCTCACCGCGGACACCCTGCGCCGAACCGTCGACCGGGCGGGGCGGCCGATCGCGCTGACCGCGAAGGAGTTCGCGGTGCTGCGGATCCTGCTGGCCGCCGACGGGGCCGTCGTGAGCCAGGAGCAGTTGCTGGAACGCGCCTGGGACGAGCACGCCGATCCGTTCACCAACACCGTCCGGGTCACCGTCAACCGGCTGCGCCGCAAACTGGGGCCGCCCGACGTGGTGGAGACCGTCATCGGTGCCGGCTACCGGATCGTCCGGTGACCGCGCTCCGGGCGCCGGCCCGGCTGCGGCTGCCTCCGCTGACCATCCGGGCCCGCCTGACCCTCACGTTCACGGCGCTGTTCACCGTGGGCGGCACCGCGCTGCTGGTCGCCCTCACCATGGCCTTCTACCGCGCGATCTACCGGCCGCTGCCGCACCGGGCGATCCCGAACCGCCTCGACCCGGACCACGACCACATCATCGGCCTGCGCGACCAGATCCGGGACGTCGCGGTCTCACACCTGCTGCGCGACTCGCTGGTGCTGCTACTCCTCGTGGTCGCCGTCTCGGCGTTCCTGGGGTGGTGGGTCGCGGGCCGGCTGCTGCGCCCGATCGCCGCCATCACCGCCGCGGCCCGCAGGGCGACCGGAACGAACCTCCACGAACGCCTCGACCTGCCCGGCCCGCCGGACGAGTTGAAGGAGCTCGGCGACACCTTCGACCGGATGCTGGAACGCCTGGACGCGGCCTTCGCCGCGCAGCAGCGGTTCGTCGCCAACGCCAGCCACGAGTTGCGCACCCCGCTCGCGGTGACCCGGGCCGCCGTCGAGGTCACCCTGGCCAAACGCGGCCCCACCGACGCGCAGTGGCGCACGATGGCCCACGACGTGGCCCACGCGACCGACCGGGCGCAACACCTGATCGACGCGCTGCTGGTCCTCGCGCGGTCAGAGGGGCACGCCGGCGACGTCGAGCACGACGACCTCGCGGACGTCGCGGCCGAGGCGCTCGACCACGTGGCCGTTCGCTGCGCGACCGGCGGGCTGCGGCTGGAGGCGGACCTGTCGCCCGCTCCGCTGCTCGGCAACATCGCCCTGCTGGACATCGCCGTCACCAACCTGCTGGAGAACGCGGTCAAGTACAACCGCGACGGCGGGATGCTCCGGGTGACGACCGGGACGGTCCCGGCGGCGGACGCGCCGCCCGGGCGCGGCGCCTGGGCGCAGGTGAGCGTGTCCAACGACGGTCCGGTCCTTGAACCCGAGGGCCTGGAGGAGCTCTTCGAGCCCTTCGAACGCGGCCGACACTCCCGCCGCAACCCGGGGACGGCCGGTCCCGAGGGAGCCGGTCTGGGGCTGTCCATCGTCCGCGCGATCTCCCTCGCCCACAACGGCCACGTCCGGGTCGCGGCCCGGCCGGACGGCGGGCTGACGGTCACCGTCCGCCTCCCCGCGCTGCCGGGTCCGCCGGCCGACGGACCCGACCGGTGACCGCGCCCGTGGCCCGCGCTCCGCCCGGCGGCCGTCCCGCCGCACCCCGGCGTCCCGCCGAACCGGTGCGCGCCCCCGCGCCACTCCCCCCTCGAACCGATCGAAAGAACTCACTCCCATGGGACCCACACTGATCGACGGCCTTCCGGCCCACGTCCTCTTCGTCCACGTCGTGGTGGTACTGGTACCCCTGACCGCCCTCGTGCTCGTGGTCTGCTCCGTCTGGACGTCCTGGATCACGCGGCTGGGCCTGGTACTGCCCGCCCTCGCGCTGGTGACCCTCGTCAGCGTGCCGCTCACCACGCACGCCGGCGAGTGGCTGAGGCAGCACACGGACAACAACCCGCTGGTCCGCCGGCACGCCGAACTCGGTGACACCCTGTTGCCCTGGGTTCTGGGCCTGTTCGTCGTGGCCGTCGGCGTCTGGTGGGTCGGCCGCCGGGCCCGCGCGGCGGCCGCCGCCCCGGCGTCGTCCGGTGCGGACGGCCCGGCCCCGGCCCCGACCGCGGGCATAGCGCTCAGCGTCCCGGTGCGCGTCGCGGCCATCACCCTGTCGGTCATCGTCGCCGCGGGGTCGACCGTGCAGGTCTACCGGATCGGCGAGTCCGGTGCCAAGGCCGCCTGGCACGAGGGCTACTCCGCGAAGCGCGTCGACCACCACCGCGACTGACCGGGCGGCCCGGTCCGCCCGCTCCGCCCCGGGCGCCGAACCGGTCCGGCGGCGCCGGGCACCCGCGGGCCGGCCGGTGGTCCCACCGTCACAGGGGTACGGTAGGGGCAGCCGGCCGGTCCGCCGTCGTACCGGGCACGCCGGCCGCCCCGGCACCGGTTCGGCCGTCCGGCTCGTGACCGCACCCCGGGACCCGTCCGGGTGCGCCGGACCGCGGACCGGGCGGACCGGCTCGGCGGTCGGGCCCCGGCCGGCCTCCGTCGCGTCCGGCCGACCGGACGGCGGGTGGGACCGGGCGGGCCGCGGGCGATCTGAACCGGTTCTTGACCGCCGGGATCCTTGAGTCGGCCGTTGGGAGCGGATTGACTGTACATGAACAAGTTGCGCACGTCCGCCCGCCCCGGCCCCGGGGCCGCCGCCCTCCTGCCGCGGCCGGTAACCGGCCGCGGCCCCCCGGCGAGCGGGTCACCGGAACCGCGCAGGAGACCGCCGGCCTCCGGTCGGCCCCGGTCCCGGTACGGCGCGACACCGCCCCCGTCCACCGCGTACCGATCCTGGAGGAGCCATGCTTCCCCGCTTCCGCCCCACCCGGTCGCTCGTCGTCGCCGCGGCGACCGGCTGCCTCCTCACCGCCCTCGTCCACCCGCACACCGCGGTACGGGAGACCGCCCGGGCGACCGGCGCGCCCGCGCACGTCGTGGTCGTGATGGAGGAGAACCACTCCTACTCCGACATCATCGGCGACGGCTCCGCCCCGTACATCAACTCCCTCGCCGCCCAGGGAGCCTCCATGACGTCCTCCTACGGAGTCACCCATCCGAGCGAGCCGAACTACATGGCGCTGTTCGGCGGGGACACCTTCGGGCTGACCTCCGACAACTGTCCGGTCGACGAAGGCGACGCCGCGAACCTGGGGTCCGAACTCCTCGCCGCGGGTGACACCTTCACCGGCTACGCGGAGGGGCTGCCCGGTTCCGGGTCCACGGTCTGCACCTCCGGCCGCTACGCCCGCAAGCACGCGCCCTGGGTGAACTTCGACAACGTCCCGGCCGCCGACTCGGTCCCCTTCTCGTCGTTCCCCACCGACTACTCCACTCTGCCGACGGTGTCCTTCGTCATCCCGGACCTCGACCACGACATGCACGACGGGACCGTGGCGCAGGGCGACACGTGGTTGCAGGACAACCTCTCCTCCTACGCCACCTGGGCGCGGAACAACGACAGCCTGCTGATCGTCACCTGGGACGAGGACGACTACAGCGAGAGCAACCAGATCCCCACCCTGTTCGTCGGCGCCGGCATCGCACCGGGCCACTACGACGAGCCGATCGACCACTACAACGTGCTCGCCACCCTGGAGCAGCTGTACGGGCTCGCGCCGGTCGGCAACAGCGCCGACGCCGCACCGATCACCGACATCTGGAACTGACCGGAGGCGCGCCTGCGTGCGCGCGACCGCCGTACGCGCGACGCGGCGAGGCTCCCGGGAACCCAAGTTCCCGGGAGCCTCGCCGCGTCGCGTCGCTTCGGTGTCAGCCGAGCAGGCCGCCCACCACGCCGCCGACCGTGCCGACCACGGTGCCCAGCAGGCCGCCGTCCTGGCCCTGCCGACCCTGCTGGCCCTGTTGGCCGCCGGTGGTGGTGCCGGAGCTCTGCGAGGGCGCCGGGGCGGAGGAGGCCGAGTCCGACCCGGACGGCGCGCTCGCCGAGCCGGAGGGGCTACTGGGCTGCTGCGCGGGCTGCGAGGCCTGCGGCGCGGGCACGGACTGCGCCTGCCGCTGCTGCGCGGTGGCCGATCCGCCGGCCGCGGCGTGCTTGGCCGCGGTCTGCTGGATCAGCTTCGGGGTGCCGGCCGACTCGGTCGCGAAACCGGTCGGGACCGACTGGTGCGTCGTCTTCGAGGTCGCGGTGTGACCGGTGTCAGGCGCCGAGTGGTCACCGACGTGGGCCACCGGATCGCCGGTCGTGTCCGCGGCGGCCTGCGTACCGGTGGGACCGTGCGCCGCCGAGTTGACGCCCACCGCGAGCGCGGTCGCCACACCCATGGCGGCGGCGGCCTTGACCACCGTGGAACGCGCGCCCAACACCACCTTGGCGCGCCGATGCCTTCCCATCCTGATACCTCTCCCCAGGGAACCACTCTGCTCTTCCCGATCAGTAAATCCTGGTAACCCCAAGGCGTCGTGCCCAATGCGCGATCGTTGTGTAGAGATACGGAGAACATCATTTCGCGTAGGAGGGAATGTCCTGACTCATCCGGGCGCACGCTGATGTGGCGTCAGTGGCCGCAGCGCCGCCGCCGCCACGTAGCAGACCACGACCGCGACGATGACGAGGGGCAGCACGGTGAGCCCGTCGCGGCCCAGCAGCAGCGTCGCCAGGAGGACCGAGGTCATGGGCAGTCCGAGCATCGCCGCGCACATCGCGCCGATGCCCATCGCGAACCCGGCGGTCAGCGGCAGCCCGGCGGCGTGCGAGAGCGCGGTGCCGCCCACCGCGCCGAGGAACATGGCCGGGAAGATCGGCCCGCCGCGGAAGGCGCTCAGGCACAGCGCGTACGCCGGGGCCTTGCACGCCATCAGCAGGACGAGTGTGCCCAGCGAGTAGTCGGCGGCGTGCGCCAGCAGGCCGGGCAGCGCGTCCTGTCCGGAGTAGAGCACCTCGGACGGCGAACGGCCGGTGGCCGCCCCGTAGCCGGTGGCGAGGCCGCCGACCGCCAGTCCCGCCGCCACGGTCAGCGCGGTCCGCCGGCGCGCGACGTGCGGGCGCAGCAGCACCGCTGCGCGCCGCACGGCGGTACCCAGCAGCGCCGCGGCCAGCCCGATCAGCACCGCCCAGCCGAACTGCGCGACGTCCGGGGTGCCCGGGCGCGGCACGTGCGGCAGGGTCAGCCCGTAGGTGCCCAGCCCGCTCCACGACCCCAGGCCGATGAAGACCAGCGAGCCGATGCCGGCGGCCAGCAGGCCGGGCACCAGCACCACGCCGAGCAGCGCTCCGCCCGGCCCGGACACCTCCATCAGCAGGAACGCGCCCAGCAGCGGGGAGCCGAGCAGCGTGCTGACCGCGGCGAACGCACCTGCGGCGCCCACGACCTGGCCGACCCGTTCGGGCAGCCGGCCGCGCACCGGCCGCAGCACGCCGAGCGCCAGCCCGCCGCCGATCGCGATCAGCGGCGCCTCCGGCCCGATCACCGCGCCGAGTACCAGGGCCGCCAGCGCCGCGAGCACCACCCCGGGCAGTTCGGACAGCTCGGGGAACCCGCCGGTGGACAGGCCGTCGGACGGCTCGTGCCCGCCGGTGCCCGGCAGGTGACGGATGATCAGGGCGACCAGCAGGCCGCACAGCGCCAGCATCGGCACCGGCCACCACAGGGGGGTGCCGTGCAGGCCGAGCGCCCGCGGCAGGTCGGTGTAGACCCGCTGCCGCAGGTCGGAGTCGAGCGCGAGGAAGCCGAACGCCGCGGCCGATACCGGCACCCCGATCAGCACGCCGACTCCGAGCACCAGCAGGTAGCCGCGACTGCGCAGCAGTTCCTCGGGGTCCGCTTCGGCCGCCGGCCCGTCCGCCGGCGCGGACCGGCGCGGTTCCGCCATGCGCAGCACCCTCCTCGACCGCCCCGGTCCGGGCCGTTCCGGCGTTCAGCGTGCCACGCGGTCCGACTGACGGGCCGTCACGCCGCGCGGGCGCTCGGCCGCCCGGATGACGCCTCCGGCACCCGGGGCCCCCGGGGCCGCGCCGGACCGCGTAAAGCCGGTGATCATTTGATCGCACATGGTAATTTCCGCACGTCCGCGCCGGTCACCTCGAACAAGGGAGTCCTGGAGTGCGCCTGACCTTCCGTCGCAGGGGGATCGCGAACGCCGCCGCCCTCGCCCTGACCGGTGGCGCGCTGCTGGCCGCCGGACCGCCCGCCGCGCTCCCGGCGGCGCACCGGCCGTCCCCGGCGCGGGTCCGCTCCGGGGCGCTGCAGCGCGACTTCACGACGGCGGCGCGGGAGTTCCACGTGCCGGTCGCCGTGCTGCTCGGCGTGGCCTACGCCGAGTCGCGCTGGGACGGGCACGGCGGCAGCCCCAACACCCAGGGCGGCTATGGGCTGATGAACCTCACCGACGCGCCGGGGAGCGCGCCGCCGGCCCGGCGCGGCGACCGGCCGGGGTTCGCCGCCCCCTCGCACACACTGACCGCTGCGGCCCGGCTGACCGGGCTGCCGGCCGGCCGACTGCGCTCCGACGACCTGGCGAACCTGCGCGGCGGCGCGGCACTGCTCGCCTCCTACCAGCGGCGGCTGACCGGTGGCACCCCGGCCGATCCGGCCGCGTGGTACCGGGCGGTGGCCGCCTACAGCCGGTCCGCCGACCGGACGGACGCGCGGCGGTTCGCCGACGAGGTGTACCGGCTGCTGCTGACCGGCGAGCGGCGTACCACCCCGGACGGCCAGCGGGTGCGGTTGGCGCCGCGGCCGGTCCGCCCTCGGGGGCCGAAGCCGCGTTCCGGCGCCGCCCCGGCGGGCACCGACTGCCCGTCCGACATGAGCTGCACGGTGGTGCCGGCCGCGTCGGCGAACTACCAGCGGGCGAGCCGGCCGCTGGACGGGCTGGACGTGCGCTACATCGTCATCCACGACACCGAGGGCCGCTACGACCCGGCCATCGCCTCGTTCCGGGACCCCTCGGACGGCGCCTCGGCGAACTACGTGATGCGCTCCTCGGACGGAGCGGTCACCCAGATGGTGCCGGACCGGGACGTGGCCTTCCACGCCGGGAACTACTGGTTCAACATGCACTCGGTCGGCATCGAGCACGAGGGCTTCGCGGTGCGGGGCGCCACCTGGTACACCGAGGCGCAGTACCGGGCCACCGCGGACCTGGTGCGGTACCTGGCGGCGCGCTACGGGGTGCCGCTGGACCGCCAGCACGTCATCGGGCACGACAACGTGCCGGGTCCCTCCTCGGGCCGGCTGGCCGGCATGCACTGGGACCCGGGCCCCTACTGGGACTGGGCGCACTTCATGGCGCTGCTCGGCGCGCCGGCGCCGCGGACCGGGTCGGACATGCCGGCCACCGGCTCGGCGGTGACCATCGCGCCGGACTTCGCGGCGAACCGGCAGAGCGTGTCGGTGTGCGACCCGGCGCCGGGCGCCGGTCCGGCCGGCGACGACCCGGACGGCGGGGACGGCGCCCCGGACGCCCCGGCCGGCGGCGGGAACTGCCGCACCCAGCGGCAGCCGTCGAACTTCCTGTACGTGCGCACCGCACCGAGCGCCTCGGCGCCGCTGTTCGGCGACCCGGGCGTCCACCCGGCCGGCGCTCCCGGCACGCCGTCGGTGAGCGACTGGGGCGACACGGTCAGCACCGGCCAGCAGTTCGTGGTGGCCGGCCGGCGGGGCGACTGGACCGCGATCTGGTACGGCGGCGCCAAGGTGTGGTTCGACAACCCCGGCGGGGCGAACACCGCGCCGGCCGCCGGCGTGACCGTGCTCCGCCCGGCCGGCACCGCCCCGGCGCCGGTCTACGGGCAGGCATATCCGCACGGGTACGAGTACCCGGCCGGCACCGAGCGGTCGGTCCAGGAACCGCTGGGGCCCTACCGGGTGCCGGCCGGCGAGGCGTACGTGGCCACCGCCGCGCCGGTGCGCGCGGACGACTTCTCCGCCACCGACCCGGCGGACACCGTGGTCACCGGATCCGAGCGGTACTGGACCGTGCAGTACGGCCACCGACTGGCGCTGCTGGACGCCGGCGACGTGACCGGGACCCGGGTCTGAGCCGGTGGCGGCGGCGACCCGGGCGGGTGGCGCCCCCGGCCGGCGGCCGGTCAGCGGCCGTCGGCCCCGAAGGCCCCGGCGGCCCCGACCGGCACCGGACGGGGCAGCGGGCCGCGGGCCCGCGCCACCACGGCGGCCGGGTCCGGCGCGGCCTGCAGCGAGGGGAGCAGCAGCAACCACAGGTCGGCGAGCTGGTCGACCAGTCCGATCCGGTCGTCCAGGGCGTCGGAGACGGTGTGCAGGCCGAAGAACGCGCAGACCACGGAGTGCGCGTCGCGCTCCGGCTCGACGTGCGGGGCCAGTTCGCCGTTGGACCGCGCCTGCGCCAGCAGCCGGCGCACGGTGGCGATCCAGCCGACGAACGGGGTCGGCAGCGGTGCGTTGATGGCGGTGCGCTCCGCCCACAGCCGGGCCCCGGCGCGCACCACGATGTCGTCGCGGAACGCTCGGGCCACCGCGAAGCTGAGTCGCACCAGCCGTTCCAGTGCGGGCAGCCGGACGGAGTCGTGGCGCTCGATCAGCTGCGGCCAGGTGGCGAAGTGCGCCTCGACCACGGCGAGGGCCAGCATCTCCTTGCTCGTGTAGTGGAAGTAGACGGCGCCGCTGGTGCGCCCGGACAGCTCGCTGATGTCGCTGATGCTCGTCCCGGCGTAACCCCGTTCGTTGAACAGGCGTGCCGCCGCCTCCAGTAGTGCCCTGCGTGTCGTCTCCGCCCGCCCCTGCACGTGGGTTCCCCTTTGGTACCAATCATCGGCTGTTGGGGGGAATCTAGTGGAATCCCGGACGTCGCCCGCCTCCCCGACACCCGTCCGCGAAGGCGCCGTCATGGCCCGTCCGGCATGAGGAGCGGCGACGGGGCGACCGGCGCCGGGGCGGTGCTGGACAGGTCCCGCACGGTCGCCCGGGAGTTCGTGCACCGCCGCTCGGTGGCCGAGGTGCTGCTGACCGACGTACGGCCGGCCGGGCCCGGCCGGTTCGAGGCGGCGGCGTCCTGGCCGCGCTCGCACCCGACCTTCCCGCGCGGGCTGGACGACCGGCACAGCCCGCTGGTGCTGGTCGAGACCGTACGGCAGTTGGGCATCTACATCCCGTTGCGGCACTACGGCGTGGATCCGGCCGCCGCCTTCCTGATCAAGGACGTCGCCTTCGAGATCGACCCGGCGGCCGAACCGCGGGCCGGCTGGGGGGCCAGCGAGATCACCTGCCTGGTGTCGGCCGGCGGGTCGCCGGCCGGCGGCGCGGGCGCGCCGCGCGGCCTGCGGATGCGCACCCGTTTCCTGGCCGGCGGGGTGGAGTTCGGGCGGGCCAGCGGGAGTTCGCGCTTCGTGGACCCCGCCCGGTACGCGGAACTGCGGGCCGGCGGGCCGGCTCCGTGCGGACCGGCCGGCCGGGGGGCACGGCCGGACCCGGCGCCGTTGGGGGTGCCGACGGCCGCGGACGCGGTGATCGCGCTGGCGGACGGCGCGGTGGTGCTCGATCCGGCGGACCCGCGGCACCCCTTCCTGTTCGACCACCGCACGGACCACGTGCCGGGGATGGCGTTGTTGGAGGCGGCCCGCCAGGCGACCGCGCTGCACAGCGGCGGACGCCTGCTGCGGCCGCGCGGGGGCCGGTTGAAGGCGCTGCGGTTCACCGAGCACGCGCCGCGCGCGCGGGTGGAGTGCGCCGTGTACGCCCGCACGAGCGTGTTCCGGTTCCGTCAGGGCGGCTCCCACACCGCCGTCGGCGTGTTGCGGTACGTCTGAAACCGGCCGGTTTTTTCACCCGTAAGGAGCACTTGACTACGCGGTGTGGCCGAAATAACGTAACGAACGTTATGTACCGGATTGTCCCATCCGGTCACCGCGCGTCCCCCGCGCCCGCGTTCCTGCCTCACCGGCGGTCCCAGGCCGCACCCGACCCCGTCGCCGTCCTCGCGCACCGCGAGCCGGACGGGGGACCGGCTCGCCTCCCGATCCGGCTCGTCCGCGGCCCACCACTCCAACAAACGGCGGAGAGCAGACCCATGACACCCCACAAGATCTTCGACTGGACACCGGCGGTCGTCGTCTTCGACTGCGACGGCACCCTGATGGACACCGAACGGCACTGGCAGGCCGCCCGCGACCTGGTCCTGCGCGAGCACGGCGTCCGCGCCGACGCGCGGTTCGCCGAGCGGTCCAAAGGCGTGCACTACACCGAGTGCGGGCGCCTGATGGCCGAGTTCGCCGGCCGTCCGGAGCGCGCCGAGGAGGTGACCGGCCAACTCCTGGCCGCGTTCCGCACGCTGGTGGCCGACCAGCCGGTCGCGACGCCGGGAGCGCAGCGGCTGGTGGCCCGGGCGGCCCGTTTCGCGCCGCTCGCGGTGGCCAGCAACTGCCCGCGCGACGTGGTCGAGTCGTGCCTGGACGCGGCCGGGCTGCTGGACCACATCGAGCGGATCGTGGTGCCGGAGGGCGACCTGGCGCCCAAGCCGGCCCCGGACGTCTACCTCGGCGCGGTCCACGCGTTCGGCGCGGAGCCCTCGGACTGCCTGGCGGTCGAGGACTCGCACTGCGGTCTGCTGGCCGCCGCCGGCGCCGGCCTGCGGGTGGTGGGCGTCGGCGCGGACCCCGCCCCGGAGATGACGGGCCTGGCGGACCTGTGGGTCACCACGCTCGCCGATCCGGGGCTGTTCGCCTGGGCGGACGGCCGGGTGGACCGCGAGCTGGCGCACTGACGGCGTGGCGGGAGCGTCCGGGCGCGTCGACGGCCCGGCGGCCGGACCGCGTCACCGGGCCGACCGCCGGGCGGCCACCGGGTCCGTCACCGGGCTGACCGCCGAAGCCGCCTCACCGGGTACGTCACCGGGCCGGTTGCCGGGGCCGCTGGAGGCCGAGCAGCGGATCGAGTGCCGTGACGTTTCCTCCGGCCGAGGAGAACAGCAGGCCGACCCCGACCGCGCCCGGGTCCGGGATCCCGGTGGCCCGCTCCCCCAGGTAGCTGGCCCGGCCCCGGCGGGCCCGCAGCCGGGCGGTGGCGCGCACGCCGTCCCAGGCCGCGTCGGCAGCCGCCGCGAGCGCGCGGTCGGGCCGTCCGGGCGTCGGGCGTCGGCGCAGTTCGTCGGCGGCCGGGGCGAGGGCGTCCACCAGCGTCTTGTCCCCCGCTCTGGCCTCACCGGCCCGCTGGATGGCGGCCAGTCCCGCGGTCGCCCCGGCCGCCAGGGCGGCGGGGGTGAGGATGTCGCCTCGCTCGGCGGTGGCGGCGGCCAGCTCCGCCAGCAGCAGTCCGAACAGCGGGCCGCTGGTGCCGCCCACATCGTCCAGGAACGCCTCGGCGGCGGCCTCCAGCGGTCCGCAGGCACCGCGTTCGCCGGGCGGGCGCGCGGACAGCCGGACCATCGCCGACTCCAGCCCGGCCCGCAGGTTGGCGCCGAAGTCGCCGTCCCCGGTCCGCTGGTCCAGATCGGTGAGCTGGTCCTCGGTGGCACTGACCGACGCGGCGAAGCGCCGCATCCACTCGGCCGTGTAGGCCGCGTCGAACTGCATGGGATCAGCTCCCGTCGTGCGGCGCGGGGCACGGCCAGGCGGCCGTGTGCGCCGGAGCGTCGAACAGGTCGAGTATCGCCCGGTCGGCGACCAGGAGGGTCAGCGAGAACCCGCGCATGTCCAGCGCGGTGACGAACTCGCCGACCGGCGCGCGGCTCAGCGCCAGGCCCCGCGCGGCCAGCGCCTCACCCAGCTGGCCCAGTGCCGCGTACAGCTCCATCCGGGTGACCGAACCGAGTCCGTTGACGAGTCCGACGAGCAGGTCCCCGGGGACCGGGGCGAGCGCGGTGAGCAGTTCCGCGGTCATCGCCTCGACCAGCTTGGCCGGCGAGAGCGCGGGCAGCGAGCGGTCGGCCCGCTCACCGTGGATGCCGACGCCGTACTCGATCATGCCGGGCGGCACCTCGAAGGCCGGGCGGCCGGTGGCCGGCACGGTGTGCGCGGCGGACGCCACCGCGACCGTACGGCAGCGGCTGGCCAGCCGGGCGCCCAGCTCGGCCAGCTCCGCGAGGCCGGCCCCGGTGTCGGCGGCGGCTCCGAGGACCTTCTCCACCAGCACGGTGGCCGCGGTGCCCCGGCGCCCGACCGCGATCGCCTCGGACTCCGAGGCCAGGTCGTCGTCGACCAGCACCCGGGCGCACGGGATGCCCTGGCGGGCCAGGCGTTCGGCCGCGATGCCGAAGTTGATCCGGTCGCCGGTGTAGTTCTTGACGATGTGCAGCACGCCCGCGTCACCGGCGACGGCGCAGGACGCCTGGAAGATCTGCCGGTTGTGCGGCGAGGCGAATATCCGGCCCGGGCAGGCCGCGTCGAGCATGCCGGCGCCGACGTAGCCGACGTGCAGCGGCTCGTGGCCGCTGCCGCCGCCGGACAGCAGGGCGACCCGGCGGGTCGGCGACGGGTGCCGCGCGCGCAGGAAACCGTGCGTCGTGTCGTGCTCGACCAGTGCGGGGTGCGCCCTGGCGAAGCCCGCCAGGGCGTCGCGGGCGAGCGTGTCGTTGGCGAAGTACGAGGCCATGGCCGCTCCCGGGGATCGGCACCGCGGACGCCCGCCCGGGGCGCGGCCCGCGGATCATTCGTCGCCCCATCGTCGGCCCGGACCGCCCGGTCGGCAACTCGTGGCGTCGCGGGACGCTCCGCGCGGTGCGCTGCGCGGCACGGGCAGGCGTTGCCGGGCGCGACGGTGCCGGGCGCGACGGTGCCGGGCGCGACGGTGCCGGGCGCGACGGGACCCTTGAATCCGCCTGACGATGTGGAGAAAGTATGGTGAGTCACCACGCGGCCGGGCGGCGTCCGTTCCCCCGGAGGCCGGCCGCGGTGCGGCGTCGGGTCCGGCGCCGGACCGAGGCCCGGCCGGAGGCCGACCGGGCGGGATCCGGCGGCGAGCCGGCGAGGGACCGGTGAGGGACCGGTGAGAGAGGAAACGATGCGGCACACCCCGAGCACCGCCCACGCGGCCGGTCCCGCGTCCCGAGGCGGCGTTCCCCCGGGCCCGCGCGCCGCCGACCCGCGGGAGGCCGAGGACTTCCTCGCCGGGTTCTTCCGGGAGAACCCGGCGCCGCCGCGGGAGGAGGCCGGGCGGCTGCGCGACGTGCTCTTCCAGGTCGAGCGCACCGGCACCTACCGGCACACCGAGGCCGAACTGGTCTGGGGCGCCCGGGTCGCCTGGCGGAACTCCTCGCGCTGCATCGGCCGGCTGTACTGGAACAGCCTGCGGGTGCGCGACCTGCGCGACGTGAAGACCGCGGACGAGGTGGCCGAGGGATGCTTCGCACATCTGCGCGACAGTTGGCGCGCCGGGCGCATCCGGCCCACCATCACCGTCTTCCCCGCCGACCTGCCGGACGGCCCGGTGGTACGGATCTGGAACGACCAGCTCATCCGGTACGCCGGCTACCGGGACGCGGCCGGACGCACGGTCGGCGACGGCCAGTACACCCGGTTCACCGCGCTCGCCGAACGCCTCGGGTGGCGCGGCGCGGGCGGCCGGTTCGACGTGCTGCCGCTGCTGGTGGAGACCGCCTCCGGCCTGACCGTGCACCCGGTGCCGGACGACGCGGTGCGGGAAGTGCCGCTCACCCACCCGGAGTTCGCGTGGTTCGCCGAACTGGCGTTGCGCTGGCACGCGATCCCGGCGATCTCCAACATGCGGCTGGAGATCGGCGGCGTGCGCTACAGCGCGGCGCCGTTCAACGGCTGGTACATGCAGACCGAGATCGCCGCGCGCAACCTGGTGGACGCCCACCGCTACGACGTGCTTCCGCAGATCGGCCGGCGCATGGGGCTGGACATGTCCCGCGAGCGCACCCTGTGGCGGGACCGGGCGATGCTGGAGCTCAACCGGGCGGTGCTGCACTCCTACGACCGGGCCGGGGTCGCCATCGCCGACCACCACACCGAGTCACGGCGCTTCCTGGACCACCTGGCCCGCGAGGAGCGCGCCGGGCGGGGCTGTCCGGCGGACTGGAGCTGGATCGTGCCGCCGGTCTCCGGCGGGCTGACCCCGGTCTACCACCGCTACTACGAGGAGGCCGACCTGCGGCCGGCGTTCGTGCTGGACGACGACGCGCGCCGCCGCGGCCACGGCGACCAGCCGGAACCCGGCCCCACCTGCCCGGTGCCGCGACGGCCCGCGTGGTGACCGGCCGCCGCCCGCCCGGTGGGCCGCGGCCGCACCCGGACGGCGTCGCAACCGGACCGGGGGCACCCCGGCGGCCGCGGCTCCCCGGGCCGCAGTCGCCCGGGGCCGGACCTGCCGGGGAGCGGACCTGCCGGGGGAAGGTGTCCGGGGGGGAGGAACGTGTCCGGGGCCGAGGGCGCGCCGCCCTCCGGCCCCGCTAACCTGTGCGAATGAGCGAGTCGATCAACGTCGACCAGGACGTGCCGGGCCGTTTCGGGCCCGACGCGACCGTGGAGGTCGACCCCAACGAGATCGGCGCGGTGCGCACCGCGTACGCGCCACGGCACGACGGCGACCCGGACCCGGGCGAGATCGTGTGGACCTGGGTGCCCTACGAGGAGCACGACGGCCGCGGCAAGGACCGGCCGGTCCTGGTGGTGGCCCGCGAGCCGGGCGGAACCCTGCTGGCGGTGATGCTCTCCAGCAAGGAGCACGAGCACCAGCGCGACTGGGTGCACCTGGGATCCGGCCCCTGGGACCGTTCCGGACGGGACTCCTGGGTGGCGCTTGACCGGGTGATGCGGGTGCACGAGGGCGGCATGCGCCGGGAGGCGTGCGCGTTGGACCGGGCGCGCTTCACGATGGTCGTCGACAACCTGCGGTCGCGCTACCGCTGGACCTGAGCGCGGCCGGCCGGAGGGCGGTCCGTCCGGGCCGACCTCCCGGCGGGCCGACCTCCCGGCGGGCCCTCCGGTCGCCGGGCGGGCCGGCGGCACCCGGGCACCGGCGCCGGAACACGAGCGCGCCGGGAGGATTGACCGGCCGGTTCGGGGTTAACAGCACAGCATGTTCAGAACTGCCGCGATCGCCCTGTCCGGCCTGCTCGGCGCCGCCCTGGTGCTGTCGGCCGCCCTGTCGTCACCGTGGTGGTGGTTCGCGGCGGCCCCGGTGCTCGCGCTCACCGCGCTCGGCGTGTGGGACCTGGCCCAGCCCCGCCACTCGGTGCTGCGCAACTACCCGGTCATCGGGCACCTGCGCTACCTCATGGAGAGCCTGCGGCCGGAGCTCCAGCAGTACTTCGTCGAGCGCAACTACGACGGCCGGCCGTTCGACCGCGACGTGCGCAGCATCGTCTACGAGCGGGCCAAGGGCACCGACGCCGAGGAGGCGTTCGGCACCGAGCGGGACGTGTACGCCGACGGGTACGAGTTCCTGACCCCCTCGATGGCCCCGGTGCCGGTGCCGCAGGAGGCGCCGCGGGTGGCGGTCGGCGGGCCGGAGTGCTCGCGCCCGTACCGGATGTCGCTGCTGAACGTCTCGGCGATGAGCTTCGGGTCGCTGTCGTCCAACGCGATACTCGCGCTCAACCGGGGCGCCGCGCTCGGCGGCTTCGCGCACGACACCGGCGAGGGCGGCCTGTCGGAGTACCACCTGCGGCACGGCGGCGACCTGGTCTGGGAGATCGGCACCGGTTACTTCGGCTGCCGGGACCGCGACGGCGGCTTCGACGCCGCGCAGTTCGCCGACAAGGCCGCCCACGACCACGTGGCGTGCGTGTCGCTGAAGCTGTCGCAGGGCGCCAAACCGGGCATCGGCGGGGTACTGCCGGGCAGTAAGGTCAACGCCGAGATCGCCCGGGTGCGCGGCGTGCCGCAGGGCGAGACGGTGGTCTCGCCGCCCTACCACCGGGTGTTCGGCACGCCGCGTGAACTGGTGCGGTTCGTGGCGCGGATGCGCGAGCTGTCCGGCGGCAAGCCGGCCGGCTTCAAACTGTGCGTCGGGTCGCGCCGGCAGTTCCTCGCACTGTGCAAGGCGATGATCGAGGAGGACAGCACCCCGGACTTCATCGTGGTGGACGGCTCGGAGGGCGGCACCGGCGCTGCGCCGCTGGAGTTCGCCGACCACTTGGGCATGCCGCTGACCGAGGGCCTGATCACGGTGCACAACGCGCTGGTGGGCACCGGGCTGCGGGACCGGATCCGGATCGGGGCCAGCGGGAAGGTGGCCACCGGCGCGGACCTGGTGAAGCGGATGCTCCAGGGAGCCGACTACACCAACGCGGCGCGCGCGATGATGTTCGCGGTCGGGTGCATCCAGGCGCAGCGCTGCCACACCAACACCTGCCCGACCGGGGTGACCACCCAGGACCCGCGCCGGGCGCGGGCTCTCGACGTGGCCGACAAGTCGCTGCGCGTACGGCGTTTCCAGGAGGCCACGGTGCGCAGCGCCCTGCAGATCGTCGCCTCGATGGGCCTGCGGGAGCCGGCCGAGCTGCGCCCGCACATGCTGCGCCGGCGCATCGGCCCGACCACGGTGCGCTCCTACGCGCAGTTGTACGACTGGCTGGAGCCGGGCGAACTGCTCTCGGGCGCGCCGCAGGAGTGGAACGAGGACTGGAAGGACTCCGACCCGGACTGCTTCAGCTGCTGAGCCAGCGCGGCGCGGCGACCGCGCCGCGACACCGGGCCGGTCACGGCAGCCGCGGGCCGGAGCCGGGGGCGGGGCGGCTGCTCGGTAGGGTCGGGCGGAGTCCGCACGGCGGCCCGGGGATCCGGGCGGCCGTGGCACCGCACGCCGCCGAGGAGGCCGCCGCCCCGATGACCCTCTTCGACCTCCCGCTGGACGAACTGCGCGCCTACCGGCCGGAACGCCGGGAGCCGGCCGACTTCGACGCCTTCTGGTGCGGCACGCTCGCGGAGGCTGCCGGCCACCCGCTCGATCCGGTCTTCGCCGACCACGACGCGCTGCTGCCGACCGTGCGGGTGCAGGACGTGCGCTTCACCGGTCACGGCGGCACCCGGGTCGCCGGCTGGTTCCTGGCTCCGGCCGGGGCGCGCGGGCCGCTGCCGTGCGTGGTGCAGTACCTCGGCTACAGCGGCGGGCGCGGGCACCCGCACGACTGGCTGCTGTGGCCGGCGGCCGGGTACGCGGTGCTGGTGATGGACTCGCGCGGGCAGGGCGAGGGCGACACCGAGGACCCGCCGTCCGGCGGCACCCCGCAGGTGGCCGGTCTGATCACCCGCGGGCTGCTGGACCGCGACCGGTACTACTACCGCCGGCTGTACACCGACGCGGTCCGGGCGGTGGACGCCGCGGCGGCGCACCCGCTGGTGGACGCCGGGCGGATCGTGGTGTGCGGCGGCAGTCAGGGCGGCGGCATGGCGCAGGCGGTGGCCGGGCTGCGCCACGACGTGCTGGGCGCGCTGATCGACGTACCGTTCATGACGCACATCCGGCGGGCCACCGAGATCACCGACGCCGCGCCCTACAACGAACTCGCCCGGTTCTTCGCCGGCAAGCCGCACCTGACCGAACGGGCGCTGGAGACCCTGCGGTCCTTCGACGGCCTGCACTTCGCCGCCCGGGCCACCGCGCCCGCGCTGTACTCGGTGGCGCTGGCCGACCAGGTCTGCCCGCCGTCCACGGTGTTCGCCGCCTACCACCACTACGCGGGCGAGAAGGACATCAGGGTGTGGCCCTACAACGGCCACGAGGGCGGCACCACGCACCAGCGGCGCGCGCAACTGGCTTGGATGCGGGAGGTGCTGGCGCGCTGAGCCGGCACCGCGCGGCCGCGGGGCCGTAGGTGGCAGGCGGGAGCCGGTGCCGTGCCGCCGCGGGCGGGTGGCGGCGGCCGGACCTATCCTGGCGCCCGTGCCGCACAGTGACGCAGAACCGCCGCAGGAGGAGTGGCTGCCGACGGCCGGCGGCCCGTCGGCGGGTGACCCGCCGCCGGTGGCCTGCCGGATGTGCGGGCGTCCGCTGACCGGGCGGGCGGCCCGCCGCCGGGGGCTCGGCGAGGGCTGCCGGGCGAAGCTGGCGGAGCGCACCGCGCCCCGTCCGCCGGCCCGCGAGGTGGAGCAGGAGGCACTGCCCGGTCTGTGAGGGCGGCCCGGATCACGCGCAGACCGACGGCAGCCAGTGGTGCTCGACCTGCGGTCCCTCGCTCACCTTCCGCAGCGCGGCGAGTTGCCGTGACAGGTCGCCGGGGTCGGCCAGGTACTCCAGCGCGGTCTGCGTGAAGGCGTCGCGCATCACCGGGGGCATCGCGTCGGACGCGTCAAAGCAGCGCACGTCGGACGTGGCGCGCAGCCGCGCCGCGATGGCGTGCCCGAGCGGGTCGGCGGCGTAGGCGGCCGGCGTCACCGCGGTGTCGGCGGAGAAGCCGGACTCCGCGGTGCTCCAGGTCGTCTGCACCCGCGCGGAGGCCAGGTAGCGGATGAGCGCGCGGGCCGCCGGGCTGTCGTGGAACATCCCGGCCAGGTCGCCGGAGACCTCCCAGCGGGCGACGCCGGAGGCCGCGCCGGGGATCAGGCCGGCGGACGGCGTGAACCCGGCGCCGCCGGCGACCTGGTTCCAGTAGCCGTTGTCCCGTATGAACGATGCCTGGTGTTCCAGCGCGCAGCCGGGACGGCTGCCCACCGCTCGGGCCGAGGCGCTCTCGAACGGGGTGTTGAGTGCTCGTTCCGCCTCCTCGCGCCGGCCGGCGCCGACCATCGCCCCCCAGGTGCGCCAGGCCCGTTCGACGCGCGGGTCGGTCCAGGACAGGTGCCCGGTCGCCCACGCCTGGTAGACGCTCCGGCCGGACTGCTGGAGCAGGATGTCCTCCACCCAGTCGGTGCCCGGCCAGCCGGACGTCGCGTCGGCGCCCATCCCCAGGCACCAGCGCGCCGGATCGCCGGCCGCCGCGGCCAGCGCGGTCCCGGAGAGCGAGGCCGGGTGCCACACGATGCTCTTGAGGTCCTCCTTGACCGGCACCCAGTAGTGCGCCGGGCCCGCGGTGCCGACGGTGAGGGCCTGCGTCAGCGCCGGGTCGAACCGGGCCGGGTCCACCACACTGTCCAGCGGGCGCAGTTCGCCCAGCCGCGCGTACCCGGCCAGCTCCCCGGAACCGGGCAGCACCGCGACGTCCGGCGGGGTGCCGGACTCCACGTCCGCCTTGAGCACCTGGCTCTCCGCAGTGGTCCCCTGGTAGCTGACCCGGACCCGGTAGCGCCGTTCGAACGGCTGGATGACCTGGGTGTCGAGTTTCTGCTCGTCCACCCCGGTCCAGTTGGCGAGCAGCGTGACCGAGGGCCACCGGGTCAGCACCCGGACCAGGCAGCCGCCCCCGCCGGCCAGGACGGCGAGCACCGCGACCCAGACCGCCGCCCTGCGCATCCGCGTGCTCCCCCTCATCCCGTCTCCTCCCACCCGGTGTCGCCGTAGTCGGCGAGCCGGTCGCGGAACGCCCGGCCGACCGCCAGTGCCATGCCCGCCCCGGCCGCCGGGATGCCGTAGGAGACCGAGGAGCGCCAGATGGTGCCGCGCAGCCCGGCCTGGACGTCGGCCGCCGCCCTCGGGATGGCGGTACCGGTCAGCCGGCGTGCCAGGACCGCCTGTGCCCGCGCCAGTTCGTGGTGCGTCTGCCAGGTGAACAGCACCAGCAGCGGGCAGCACGCGAGCAGCGCCGCCGTCAGCAGCAGCCACGGGTTGTACCGGCGGCGGAAGCGGCGGCGCATGAACCTCTGCGACTCCAGCAGCGCGGTCAGCAGTACGGCGCACAGCAGCACGCCAAGCGCCCAGCGCAGCCACAGCGTCCAGTCGAAGGCGGCCTGCGCCGCGACCACCTGGCGCTGCCGGCGTTGCAGGGAGTCCAGTCGGGCCAGGATGCCGGTGCCCCGGCCGGCCAGCACGCTGCGGGCGTAGCCGAGGTAGGCGGTACGCAGCGGTGAGCCGTCCGGCTGGCCCTGGGCCTTCTGCACGAAGCCGGTGTAGACGACCACCAGGCCGCTCAGCGTCTTGAGGGTCTGGCGTCCGTTCAGCCCGGCGACGTCGGCGGTCGCGGCCTGCGACAGGCTCTGGCTGGCCACCGATATCTGGGTCTGGAAGTCGTCACCGCCGGTGGCGCCGTGCCGGGCGTCGTCGTCCGCGTCGACCAGCGCGGTCCTCGCGGTGTCCACCGCGAGGACGGCCGGCGCGCTGGAGCGGCGCATCGGCGCGGCCGGGCCGTGCACCCCCCAGTAGGCCCACATCAGCATGGCGGTGACCGCCGCGGTGGTGATCCACAGGAACCTCCGGCGCACCAGCAGATCGCGCCGGGTGGTGCTCACCCCTGCTCCGCGAAGGGCTCGCGGCAGGCGTTGCAGAACCGGGCGCGGGCCGGTGACGACGCCTGGCAGTGCGGGCACCTCCGGCTGGGCCCGGCGGCCGCCGTGGGCGGCACGGCCTCCCGGCCGCTGTGCCACGAGCTGTGGCTGCCGGCCAGGGTGAGGTGCTGGAAGTCGACGTCGGACAGGTCCCGCAGCATCCGGAACTCGCGCCCGTCCGGGTCGACCGCCTCCACCATCTCGTTGAGGATCGCCAGGGACCGGACGGCGTTGATGCGCTCCGCGATGGTCCGGGCGTCGCCGAGCCGCCGCACGGCGGTGCGGGTGTCGCCGCGCCGGTGGGCGCCGCGGGCCTCCCCGATCGCCCTGCCGAGCGCCTCCTCCTGGTCGAAGAATCCGGCGTGCTCCTCGATGCGGGTCGTCGGGGCCGGGTCGTCGGTCCAGCACACCGTCACCGCGGCCGGCGCGGCCGGCGGCAGCGTGCCGTCGGCGGCCTCGGCCGTCACCGTCGCCGCCTGCACCTCCTCCTCCAGCGGCAGCCCGTCCGGGTCGGCGCTCACCCGTAGCTGGTAGTGGCGCTCCTCATCGCCCCACGACCCGGTGAGGTAGCGGGTGCCGCCGCCGGGCACCGGCGTCCCGACCAGCTCGCGCCGGACCGGGTGCACCTGCCGCAGGTAGCGCACGGTGCCGCCGGGCGAGGGGGTGACGGTGAGGTGGATGCCGGGCAGCGGCCGGCCGCCGGCCGCGCGGACCGATCCCCGGACGCCCTCGGGCAGCCGGGCGTCGTCCCGCACGGCGTCGGCACTGCCGTGCAGCCGTCCGGAGACGCGCAGCAGTTCGTCCGCGTCCCAGTCGACGCCGATGCCCCACGCGTCGCAGGTGAAGTGGCCCTCGCAGGCGTCCAGCACCGGGTCGAGCGGCACGTCGGCGTCCCCCTCGTCGCGGCCGTCGGTGACCAGGGTGACGTGCCGGACCGGTTCGGGGCGGCCGTCGAGCAGCCGGCGGGCCAGGTCGAGCCAGGCGCCGATGGCGGTGCCGCCTGCCGCGACCAGGCCGTGCAGCCGGATCCGCGCCTCGCTCGTGGTGTCCGGTCCGGCGATCGCCATACCGGTGCCACCGGGGTAGACGCAGCGGGCCTGTTCGGTGCCGGCGACCACCGCGAAGGCGGCCCCGGGCGGGAGGGTGCCGATCGCCCGCACGGCGGCCGCGCGGGCGGCGCGGATCTTCGTCTCCGGCCAGCTCATCGAGCTGGAGCAGTCGATGACCAGCACGTGCGCCTGACCGGTGGCCGGGCCGTCCGGACGGCCGGCCGACACGCCGTGCGCGGTCACCCGCACGACGGCGTGCAGGTCGCGGTCCTCGGACCGGCGGGACAGGAACCGCGGTTGGTTCACCGAGACCGTGATGCCCGGCGCCGCGACGCTCTCGTTGGTGTTCGTCGTCCTTGCCTTCCTCGTCGTTGCGGTCAGCGGCGGTGGCGGCGGTCAGAAGGGGGTCTCCGGCCGCACCTGGCCCTCCCGGTCGAACAGCTGGTGGCGCAGGCCGCGCTCCGCGGTGCTGCGGGCCATCCGGCGGAACGTCGCGGCCAGCAACCGGGCCAGGTCGTCCCGTCCGCCCCGGGGGCCGAAGACCTCGCCGGCCGGGAAGCCCTCGCCCCAGCCGTCCTCGGGAGCGCACAACCATGCGGTCTCCCGGACCTCGGCGAGCAGCCGCTGCCGGGCCCGGCCCTCCGCCTCGCCCCAGTCGAGCGGCAGGGCGGTCAGCCGGCGGGCGGCCTCGGTCAGGTCGCCGGTGGTCGGCGGCCGGCCGGGCAGGCAGCCGGCGTGCACCCGGACCGCGGCGATCCGGGCGGCGGTCACGTGGTACGAGGTCGGCGGCACCTCGTCCAGGACGGCGACCGCCTCGGCGCGCTCACCGCGCCGCAGATGGCTGCGGACCAGGCCGAACGCGGCGCTGGCCTGCGCGGCGTCCCGCCGCCAGACCGCCGTGTAGTACGCCTCGGCGTCGTCCGCCGCGCGCCGGTCGTCGCGGTCGGCGGCCTGCCGTTCCGCGCAGTAGCCCAGGGCCAGTTTCGGCGCCCACTCGCCGGGCAGCGCGGTGTGCACGGCGGCGAACTCGCCCTGCGCCTGCGCGATCTCGTCGCGCAGCAGGTGGATCACGCCGCGGTGCCAGTCGAACCGCCAGTCGTAGGGGGCGTGCGGCGAGCCCGCCGAAGCGGTGCGCAGCCACCGCTGTGCCGCGTCGGGTTCGCCGCGTGCGGCGAACGCCCGGCACAGCCACAGCGCGGCCTCCGGCGTCGGCGGGTCGTCCTGCCGCGACCAACGGTCGGCGACCTCGCGCGGGTGGCCGGGCGCGAGTTTCGGCAGCCGGCCGGCGGCCGGGTCGTCGGCGCGCGGGATGGGGACCGGCAGGCCGGCCGCGACCGTCCCGGCGGCCGGCGGCGCGGTCTCCAGCCCTCTGGCGCTGTTCGGGACCGGCTCGGCCCAGCGGCGCGGCGGTGGTATGACGCCGAGTTCGCCGCCGAAGAGCGCCGGGGTCGGCTCGAAGACCGTGGAGCGGTCGCCGTACTGCTCGTGCGCGCTCAGCGCGCGGTGCTCGCGCAGCACCTCCCACAGCTGCCGGGACATCTCGGCCGCGGACCGGAAGCGGGCGGCGCGTTCCGGGTGGGTGGCGCGCTGGATGACCTTGCGGAACGAACGCGCCGCCAGCGGGTGGGCCGGTTCGGCGCTCTGGGCGAGTTCGCCGAGGGTGCGGCCGACCGTGTAGAGGTCGAAATCGGGTCCGAAGCCGCCCTGGTCGCGTTCGGCCTTGGGCGGTGAGTAGCACCCGGTGTGCACCAGCGGCGAGGTGTCGTCGCCGATCCGGCGGATCGCGCCCAGGTCGATGATCTTGATCTGCCGACCGTAGTGGATCACGTTGTCCGGCTTGACGTCGCAGTAGAGCAGGTGCTGGTCGTGCAGGTACTCCAGCGCGCCGAGGATCTTGCAGCCGTAGGTGACCACGTGGTCGAACAGGAACGGTTCGCCCGACAGCTGCCCGCGCCACCGCGGTTCCAGGAGCCGGCGCAGGGTCCAGCCGGCGACGAACTCCATGACGATGTAGACGGTGGCCCGCTCCTCGCCCGGTGACCGGTGCGAGATGCGCGTGACGATGCCGACGATGTCGCGGTGGTGCAGGCTGGTCAACCGCCGGCCCTCCTCGACGGCGTTCAGCCGCAGCGCGTCGTGGTGCGCGTCGATCAGGCCCTTGAGCACCACCAGGTGGCCGTCGACCCGGGTGTCCTCGGCCAGGTACACCCAGCCCAGCCCGCTGCGGGCCAGCAGTCCCAGCACCCGGTAGTGGCCGTCGTCCACCTTGTCGCCGGCCCGCAGCGGCGGTTCGAAGGAGTACGGCGCGCCGCAGCGCGGACAGAACCCCCGGGTGAGCGGCGGCCGGCCCCCGTAGCCGACGCCGATCACCTCGCGGCAGCCGTCCGCGCCGCACCGCCGGGGGGTGGGCGGTCCCGGGTCGTCGTGCAGCAGGTCGCCCGGGTCCGGCACCGGGACCTCGGGCAGCGCCACGAGCCCGTCGGCCTCCAGGGGCGGCGGAGCGCCGTTCGGTCGCGCCGTCCGCGGCCGCTGCCCGCGGGCGTCGGCCGTCGTCCCGTCGCCGGACCCCGCCGCGGCGTCCGGCCCGGCCGCCGGTCGGGCCGGACCGTCCGGCTCCGCGTCGCGCCCCGGTCCCGCCGCGGGGGCGCCGGCGTCCGGTCCGGCACCGCCGGCCCGCTCGGCCGCCGGCCCAGGCGCGAGGGGTCCGCCGGCCTCCGGCCCGCCGTCCGGCGCGCCCTGCGGATCGGGTACCGGCGGCGGTTCCGGATCGGACACCGGCGGCAGGTCGCGGCGCAGGCAGCTCCCGCAGAAGCCGGTGGCCGCTATGGTTCCGGCACAGCCCGGCCGGCGGCAGCGCCTCATCGCTCCTCCTCCGGGCGCTCCCCCTCCGGCGCGCCCGGCGACGCACCGCGGGTGCGCAGCACGTGGGCGGTGTAGCGGGCCACCGCCTCGGCGGCCCGGTCCACCTCGCACGGTCCGCGGTACAGCTGCTCGTGCGCCGCCAGGTACAGCGCCGCGCCGACCGGTTCCTCGGACCGCGCGGTGCTCGTCTCCAGGACGCGCCAGGCGGCGAGCGCGCCGCGCAGGTCGTCGCGCCGCGTGATGAGGACGTCCAGTTCCTCGATGGTGTCGGCGGCGCGCTGCCACGCCTGGTCGGCGAGGCGTTCGTAGGGCCCCAGGTCCTCCGGCTCGGCGCCGCCGGACGGTCCGGGCGGCTCGGCGAGGTGGGCACGGGCGGAGGCGGCCCGGGTCAGCGCCGCGCGCAACCGGGCGGTCCCGGTCGGGGCCACCCGGGCCATCCGGTCCTGGACGCCGGTCCGGGCGAGGAACGCCACGTCGGTCAACCGGGCGCGTATGCGTAGCAGTTGGGCGTGCCGGGCACGTGCGGTCAGGTCGGTGGCGGCACGCCGACGGCTGTCGGCGGCCTGGTCGTGGAAGGCCAGCAGCAGCCGGCTGCCGCCGTCGGCGAGCACGCCGAGCACGACCGGCCGGCCGTGCTCGGCGGCCCAGCCGGCGAACCAGCGGGCCGCCGTCGCGTCGTCGATCCGGTCGCCGGGGCGGGCCAGCCAGCCGTCCGGCAGCGCCGCGGGCCCGGTGGCCCGGCCGGCCAGCTCGGGCAGGTGGCGCAGCACGGTCTCGGTCGGCACGAGACGCGCCGGACCGTGCGGGTCGCCGTGCACGACGCCGACCAGCGCGCCGGTCCCGGCGTCCACCGCGCCGGCACCCGGCCAGCCGTCCCCGCTCCACACGGCCGGGTCGGCGCGGCGCAGCCGCACCCGGCCGCCGTCCCCGGTGCCGGGCACCACCTCGGCGTGGGCCGGGCCGGCCGGCCCACCGTGCACCAGGACCGCCCGGCGCACCACCGCGGTCCGGCACGGGCGGGCCGGGTCGGCGGGCGGGCGCGGCGCGTCGAGCCGGAGCAGGGCGAGGTCGGGCCCGCCGCCGTCCGCCGGCCGGCGGTCGGCCTCCTCGACCCGGGCGGGCACCGGCCGCAGGTCGACGCCGGGGAACTCGACGGCGCAGCGCCCGCCGCCCGGTTCACCGGCGCGGGCCAGCACCAAGTCCTCGGCCACCAGCACACCGGCCCCGGCGACGGTGCCGTCCGGCCGGCGCACGCGGGCGCTCCACGGCGGGGCTCCTCCCCCGTCCGCGGGCCGTGCTCCCCCCGAACTCGTCATGGTACGAGCCTACGCGGGCGCACCGACACCCGCCCGGTCTTCACGCCACCGCCTGCCGACCAACGCTGATGGCCCGTCAGCCGCAGGGGTGGCGCTCCGGCTTCGCCGGGACGGGGTGGCCGCGGCGGGTCACTTCGCCGGGAGGTGCACGCCGACCAGGTACGGTTCGCCGCCGCCCAGCACGACCAGGCCGGGCTGGTAGACCAGCGCGCGGGGCAGCGCGCAGGGGAACTTCGCCGCGTCGGTGGGTCCGCCGGCCGAGCACCGGCCGTTCGCCGCCGCGGTGGCGGAGGCGACCACGGTGGTCCGCCCGCCGGTCACGTGCAGCACGTAGTCGCCGTGCCGGGCACCGGTGGCGTGCACGTAGAGCCCGGACGCGCCGTCGCCGCTGAGCCAGACCGGGGTCAGGCTGCCGGGAGCGCCGGGCAGGCCGGCCGCCGAGCCGCCGGTGGCGAGCCGGCCGGCCGAACCGGCCGCGGAGATCCGCACGACGTGGGCGAGGGTGTCCGGCGAGGCGGCGTCCGGCAGCAGGTAGACCGTGCCGTCCGGCGTGACGGCGGCGCCCCGGGCGGTCACGCTCGGCCGGCGCCCGCCGGACGGCCCCTCGACCGCCGGGTGGTGGTAGAGCACGGTGAGCTTGCCGGCCAGCAGCCGCCACAGCACGTCGCCGTCCGCGATGACCAGGGAGCCGTCGCCGAGCGTGCCGACCGGCGCGACGTAGGAGGTGAAGTGCGTCGAGGTGGCCTTGGCGCCGGACGGTGTCGGGGCGGTCAGCGACCGGGTGGCGCCCTTCACGCCGGCCACCGCGGAGTCCGGTTTCCCGGCGGCGATCCGCACCACCTGGCCGTTCCGCGCGGTCACGAAGCTGCCGTCCGGCAGCACGACCACGCCGTGCGGCACGGCGGAACCGGAGGCGGCGGGCGTGACGGAGGAGACCACGTCCTTGCGGGCGACGCGCACCACCTGGGAGCGCAACGAGAGGTAGAGCGAGCCGTCCGTGCCGGACGACATGCCGCTCAGCCCGCCGGACGCGCCCCTTGCGGCGGTGATCGCCCGGCCGGCCGCGCTGGGGCCGGCGTTCGCGATCACCGCGGCCTGACCCGTCTTCGGCGCGGACGGCACGGCGCCGTGGTGGTGGCCGCCGCCACCGCACCCGGCCAGCACGGCCGTTCCCGCGAGCACCGCGACCGCGGCCCCCGTACCCCGCCGACTCCTCGGCTGCGGCATCCCAGTGTCCTTTCCCGTTGGCGAGGGACCGGTCCCGGCGCCGCACGGCTGGGCCGCGGGGGTCACCGTCGCGATCCGCGCGGGAGAGGCTATCCGAGGGCGGGGCACGGGAGGCCACGCGCCCCGCGCCCGGCCCGTGCCCGGCGTCACCAGGTGACGGTGAAGTCCCGTCCCGAGGTGCCGATCGGCGAGACGGTCATCCCGGGTGACGCCTGCGCCTGCGGGTCCGCGGCGGCCAGCGCCTCGCCGTCGACGCTCGCGGCGGTGAACCGCACGCTGTGCCCGCCGGTGCCGACCGGCGATGCCTCGGCGACGACCTCGGCGGACGCCGACGGCGCCGAGGCCGAGGAGGCGTCGGTCGTCCTGTTCCAGCCCTTGGTGGCGTCGGTCAGGGTGAGCGTGAACGCGCCGGAGCCGTCGGAGGTGACCGAGGCGGTCATCCGGTCGCCCGGCGACACGGCGTCGCCGTAGGCGACCGGCGCGGCCGGGTACATCTCGTACCAGCCGTAGTAGGAGACCGCGCCGCCCGAGCAGACCGCCTCGGTGCCGGTCTGCTCGACGGTGGAGCTGCCGTAGCCGTCCAGCCCGGCCCACAGCGAGACCCACTGGCCGGATCCGGTGCAGACGACGGTCGGCACGGTCCAACTCGCCGAGACGCTGGTGTAGGTGCCGCCGGTGGCCACGTAGCCGGCCCAGCCGGAGGTGTCCGCCGCGGCCGCCGGGCTCGCCCCCGCCACCACGCAGGCCAGGGCGCCCGTCAGGGCCGCCACCACGATCGTGCGGGATCTCGCCGTCATCGCGTTCCCCTTCGCCCGGGGCCGCCCGCCGTCCGGACGGCCGGCCGGTACCGGACTCGGCCAGCGGGCCGGTCCGCTCCGGCGGTACGCCCGGACGATCCCACACCCCGTCACGTGGCGTCCAGACCGCCCTCGGCGTCCGGTGCGGTGGCCGCGGCGGAGTCCGCCGCGCCGGCCCCGTCGAGACGGCCGGGCAGCCGGCGGCGCACCGCGAGGTAGCCGGCCAGCGCGGCGAGCGCGACGCCCAGTGCGACGTACAGGTCGCGCGCGTCCTGCCGGCTGAGCGCGATCGCCGCCCCGGCGACGGCGATCAGCGGCGGCACCGGCCACAGCGGCATCCGGAACGCGCGGCCCAGCCCCCGGTCGCGCACCCGGCTGACCAGCGCGGAGAGCGCGACCAGCAGGTAGACCACGACGATCATGACACCGGTGAAGGTGATCAGGTTGTCCAGCGAGGTGAACAGGCACAACAGGCCGTTGCCGGCGAACAGGAAGAGGAAGCCGAACACCGGTACCTGGGAGCGCGGTGAGATCTGGCCGAAGAACCGCCCGAGCGGGCCGGGCAGCATCCCGTCCCGGGCCGCCGCGTAGTAGACGCGGGCGTAGCCGAGGTTGCCGGCCAGCCCGGTGTCGAACATCGCCACCACCACGCCGGCGATGAGGATCTTGGATCCGGTGCCCCCCATCACCTGCCGGGCGATGAGCGACAGCGGGGAGTCGTCGGCCACGGTGGCGCCCAGGTGCCGAATGGCGCCGGTGGCGGCGATCACCGCGAGCAGTTCGACGACGACCGAGAACGCGGCGGCCACCACGACCGCGCGCGGTCCGGTACGGCGCGAACCGCGCGACTCCTCGGCGAAGTACAGTGGCCAGTCGTAGCCGTTGAAGGCGAACAGCGCCGGGACCACGGCGGCCAGCAGCCCGGCCGCGCCGATCGCGTGCGGCAGTCCGCCGGCGGAGGCGACGAGCGGGTGGCCGAACGGCCGGACCTGCCCGGACCAGTGGGAGAAGGCGACCACGGTGAAGACCAGCACGACGGCGATCTCCAGCGCGAGCATCGCGCCGGCCACCCAACTGGCGGGCGAGACCTTTCCCGTCGACAGCAGCGTCACCAGCGCCATCATGGCGAGCGCGGTCCAGTTGACCGGCAGCCCGCCGGGCACCAGCGAGGACAGGTAGGTCGCGGCGGAGACCAGGATGGAGGCGGTCACCACCAGGCCCAGGACGAGGAAGAGCACCGCGGCCACTCCGCCGGCCACCGGGCCGAGGGCGCGCCGCACGATGGTGTACGCGCCGCCGGCCGAGGGGAAGACCGAGCCGGCCTCCGCGTAGCACAGCGCCATGCTCAGCGCGATCAGGGCGCCGATGACGAACGCCCAGACCACGCCGGTGCCGGCCGAGGACAGCCCGTCGCCGTAGACGAGGAAGACCGACGTGGTGGGTGAGATGGCGGCGATGGCGATGGCCAGCACGTTGAGCGGGCCGAGCGCGGCCGACCTCAGCCGCCCGCCGCGCGCCGCGCCGTCCGGCCCGCCGCCCGCGGATCCGGGGCGGTCGCCGGACGCGCCGCCCGGGTCATGGGTGGTGTCGCTGGTTCCTGGCATGGTGCGCCTCACGCTCCGTTCCGGCCGGGGCGCACGGACCGGCCGGGCGGGCCGGGCGTGCGTCCGACGTGTGCTCCCGGCCGGGCGGACCCGTCCGCCCGGCCGGCGTGCTGCGCCGTCGCGGCCGCGTCGCACGCGTCCGGGACGGCGGGACCCGGGCCGCTCAGGTGCGGCCCTCGTCCTCCTGGGCCCGCTCCAGCGCGGTGGCCACCGGCATCCAGTCGGCCCGCACCACGGTGAACCCGGCCTGCTCGTACGCGTCGCAGACCTGCGGGTCGTCGTCCACCACCCTCGTCACGGTCCGCTCCCCGGCCAGTTCGCGCAAGAGTTCCGGCTTGGTGGCGCGCGCCGGGCGCCGGTCGTCGCCGCGGCGCATCACCAGCCGGCCCTCGGGCAGGCCGTGCCGGGCCAACCACGCGTCGGTGTCCGGCCGGCAGCGCTCCGGGCGGCCGGTCAGGTAGGCGATCTCGCAGCCGTCCCGGACGCTGGCGCGGGCCAGCGCGACGCCCTCGGCGAGCGGCGGGTCCTGCGGGGCCGCGGCGAAGAACCCGTCCCAGTCCCGCCTGCCGCCCTCCAGGAAGTGCAGCCGGTGCCGGGTGTCGGCGAGCGTGCCGTCCAGGTCGAAGACCGCGAGCGGGCGCGGGGCCGTCGAACGGCCGGGCATGGGACCTCCGGGGGTGGTTGCGGACGGGGCCGGGCGGCGGCGGGCGGCCGGGTGTGCCCGGGCCGTTCCGCCGCCGCCCGGCGGGCTACGCGGCGCGGGCGCCGGTCATGATGGCGACCGCGTCCTCCATCGAGTGGGTGCTCGGCGAGACGACGGCGGCCCGCCGGCCCAGCCGTTGGACGTGGATGCGGTCGGCCAGTTCGAAGACCAGCGGCATGTCGTGGCTGATCAGCACGATCGGCATGCCGTGGTCACGCAGCCGTTTCACCAGGGCGGCGACCTGGCCGGACTCCCGCACGCCGAGCGCGGCGGTCGGCTCGTCGAGGATGACGACCCTGCTGCCGAAGGCGGCGGCCCGGGCCACCGCGACGGCCTGCCGCTGCCCGCCGGAGAGCGTCTCCACCGCCTGGGTGAGGTCCTGCAGGGTGGAGATGCCCAGCCGTTGGATGTGCTCCTGGGCCTGACGGCGCATCGCCGCGGAGTCCAGCAGCCGGAAGACCGCCCCGAGCGGGCCCTTCTTGCGGATCTCGCGTCCCAGGAACAGGTTGCTGGCGATGTCCAGGGCCGGGGTGACGGCCAGCGTCTGGTAGACGGTCTCGATGCCGGCGGCCTGCGCCTGCTGCGGGTCGCGGAACTGCACGGCCTCGCCGTCCAGCCGCAGGGTGCCGGCGTCCGGCGAGGTCGCGCCGGACAGGCACTTGATCAGCGTGGACTTGCCGGCGCCGTTGTCGCCGACGACGGCCAGTACCTCGCCCGCCATCAGCTCGAAGTCGGTGCCGCGCAGCGCCTCCACCCGGCCGTAGGACTTGACCAGGCCGGTGGCCGACAGCACCGGGGTGCCGGCCGGCGGGGCGGCGGGCGGGGTCGCCGGCTGCCCGTCGCCGGCGCCGGAGCCGTTCGCGCGGGGGTCGTCGGGGTTCGTGGTCGTGTTCATCGGCGCACTTTTCGGATCCATCGGTCGAGGCTGACCGCCGCGATGACCAGAAGGCCCTCGGCGAGCTGCTGGTAGAGGTCCTGGACACCGGCGAGGGCCAGGCCGTTCTGGAAGACCTGGACGATCAACGCGCCGAACAGCGTGCCCAGCACCAGGCCGCGTCCGCCGAACAGGCTGACGCCGCCGATGACCACGGCGGTGATGCTGTCGAGGTTGAGCGTCGAGGAGATGTCCGTGCTGGCGTCGCCGACCCGGCCGATCTGCACCCAGGCCGCGACGCCGTAGACCAGGCCGGCCACCACGTAGACGCTCAACAGCAGCCGTCCGGTGCGGATGCCGGTCAGCCGGGCCGCCTCCAGGTCGTCGCCGACCGCGTAGACGTGCCGGCCCCACGCGGTGCGGCCGAGCGCGTACCCCATGACGAGGTAGAGCGCGACCATCATCAGCACGCCGACGGTGACGTGGAAGGTGCCGAGCGAGATCACCTTGCCGGTCCACAGCAGGAACGAGCCGGGCTTGGGCGAGACCGTCTGCCCGTCGGCGTACTTCAGCCCGACCGCGGTGAACACCCCCAGGGTGCCGAGCGTGCCGATGAACGGCGGCACCTGGAAGCGGGTCACCAACAGGCCGTTGACCAGGCCGGTGGCCATCGCCACCAGCAGGCCGAGGGTCAGCGCGAGCAGGGTGGGCAGCCCGCTGGAGACGGCGAGCGAGGCCATCACCATCTGGGCGAGGATCATCGCCGCGCCGACCGACAGGTCGATCCCGGCGGTCAGGATGATGACCGTCTGGCCGAGCGCGAGCAGGCCTATCACGGCGACCTGTTGGAGCATGATCGACAGGTTCGGCAGGCCCAGGAAGCGGGTGTTGATCAGGTCGAAGATCACCGAGGCCAGGATCAGCACGGCGAGCGGGCCGAGCGAGGGACGCGCGTGCAGCAGGGCCTGCACCGGGTTGCCGCGCCGGACCGCCGGCTCCGCCTCGGCTGCGGTGCCCGGCGCCCCGGCCGGTGCGCCGCCCGGCGGGTCGGTGTGGGCGTTGGTCGTCATCCGTCAGCCCCAGCACACCTTGGCCGCGGCCTTGCTGGTGATGCTCGGCACGCCGGACTGCGGGGCGTCGCTGTACAGCTCGGTACCGGTGTTGTAGAAGTCCCGGCCGGCCTGGTTGGTGGGCTTCTTGCCGGTGCGCGCGAAGGCGGCGATGGCGTCCACGCCGTCCTTGGCCATCTTGCCGGGGTACTGCCCGGCGGTGGCGGCGATCTCGCCCTTGGAGACGAACGGCAGGTTGCTGCACCCGCCGTCGATGGCCACCACCGTCACGCCGCTGCGGCCCGCCGACTTCAGCGCCTTCGCGGCGCCCTGCGCGGAGGGCTCGTTGATGGCGTAGACGACGTTGATGCCGGAGTCCTTCGACAGGCAGGTCTCCATCGCCGACTGGCCGCCGGTCTCCGAGCCGTTGGTGGGCAGCTGGCAGGCGATCTTGTACGTGCCGCCCTTGCCGCCGCCGTAGTGGCCGGACTTCGGCTCCTGGCCGTTGACCTTGGGGTTGCCGACCGGAATGCCCATGCCCTTGAGGAAGCCGTGGTCGCGGTCGACGTCCACGGTGATGACCTGGTTGGCCAGGTCGTCGAGCATCGCGATGTCGGCGCTCTTGCCGCCGAGCTTGGCGGCCATCCACCGGCCGTCCATGGTGCCGGCCTGGGTGTTGTCGGTGGCGTAGGTGACGTCGGCGACGCTGGAGGGGATCGGCGGGGTGTCCACCGCGACCACCACCAGGCCGGCCGACTTCGCCTGTTGCAGGGCGGTGTTCACCGCGTCGCCGTTCAGCGCGATGATGATGCCCTTGTCGCCGGCCGCGATGGCCTCGTCGATCTGGTTGATCTGCGAGGAGGTGTCGTCGTCGGACTTGCCGGCCGAGACCTGGAGGTGGACGCCGAGCTTGGCGGCCTCCGCCTTGGCGCTCTTCTCCATGGAGATCCAGTAGGGGTTGGTGAACTCCTTGAGGATCAGCGCGACCTTGGCGCCCTTGGCCGACCCGGAGCCGGACCCGCCCGAACCGCTGCCCCCGCAGGCGCTCAACGACAGCAGCGCCAAGACCACCCCGGCCGCCCCGACCGCGCGAGTCAGGGGGGTGAACCGCCGCGACCCTCCTCGCCCACCGACTCCGTACATGACCGGGCCTCCTTGTTCGTCCTGCGACCTCGTCCGTCCTGCGAGTTGCGGTGACCTTAGAGTTCCGCAAGCGCTTTGGCAACCGCTTGCGCACCATCCGCCGCGCTCGCTATACAAGGGGCGAGGAGCCGGTGCGGGGGGGTGGTCACCCGCTGCGCCGCGGATCGCATGTCCCGACACGATGGGGTCCTTCTGGTGGTGAAGATGGCGGACGTCGCCGCCGCGGCGGGGGTGTCGATCACGACGGTCTCCCACGTGCTCAACAACACCCGCCCGGTCAGCGACGAGTTGCGCCGCCGGGTGCTGGAGGCCGTCGCGGAGTCCGGCTACACGACCAACGGCGTGGCCCGCGCGCTGGCCACCCGCAACACGATGCTGATCGGCGTCGTGATGTCGTTCCTGTCCAACCCGTTCTTCGCGCCGCTGGTGTCCGCCATCGAGAAGACCGCCCGGCGGCACGGGTACACGCTGCTGCTCACCGACAACCACGAGAACGCCGCGGACGAGACCACGCAGGTCAAGATCATGCTCGACCGGGGCGTGGACGGCGTCATCCTGGCACCCGCCTCCACCCGCACCGAGCGGGTCCTGGACCTGCTGGGCCGGCGCGGCGCGCCCACCGTGCTGGTGGACCGGTTCGTCGACCACCGCTTCGACGAGGTGTGCGTCGAGAACGTGGAGTCGACCGCGGGCCTGGTGGACCACCTCACCGCCCTCGGGCACACCAGGATCGGCTTCGTCAGCGGCCGTTCGGGGCTGTCCACCACCACCGAGCGGCTGGCCGGCTACCGCACCGGGCTGGAACGGGCCGGGCTGCCCTTCGACCGCTCCCTGGTGCGTTCCGGCTCCTCGCGGACCGTGCCGGCACGCGAGGCGGTCCGGACGCTGATGGCGGCCGGCGATCCGCCCACCGCCATCGTCTCGGCCAACAACGCCATGACCGTCGGCGTGCTGCGGGGGTTGCGCGAACTGGGCCGCCGGGTACCCGGCGACGTCGCCGTCGTGGCCTTCGACGACTTCGCCTGGGCCGACCTGATGAACCCCTCGCTCACCACGGTCGCCCAGCCGATCGCCGACATGGGCAACCTGGCCGCCCGCCTGCTGATCAAGCGGATCGGCGGCGACGAGGGGCCCGCCCGCCACCTGACGCTGCCCACCACCTTCCAGCACCGCGCGTCATGCGGCTGTCCGGGGCCGGGCAGCGCGACGTGAACGGCCCGCCGCGGCACCCGGAGCCGCCCGAACTGCCCTGGTCGGTGCCGGTGCTGGCCGGGCACGCCCGTGCGCTGGCCGACCGCGGCGGGCGGCGGCTGCTGGGGCTGGCCGGGCCGCCGGGCGCGGGCAAGAGCACACTCGCCGCCGCGCTGTGCGACGCGCTCGGCGCGGACCTGGCCGCCCGGGTGCCGATGGACGGCTTCCACCTGGCCAACCAGGTGCTGCGCCGGCTCGGCAGCGCCGGCCGCAAGGGGGCGCCGGCCACCTTCGACGCCGGCGGCTTCCAGGCGCTGTTGCGCCGGCTGCGCGCCGCCGACGAGGAGGTGGTCTACGCGCCGGAGTTCGTACGGCGGTGGGAGGAGCCGGTCGCCGGCGCGCTGGCCGTACCGCGTGCCGTCCCGCTGGTGGTCGTCGAGGGCAACTACCTGCTGCTCGACGACGGGCCCTGGCACGGCACCGCCGCCCTCTTCGACGAGGTCTGGTACCTGCGTCCGCCCGAACCGCTGCGCCGCCGGCGTCTGGTGGACCGGCACGTCGCGCACGGCCGTTCCCCCGCCACCGCCGAGGCGTGGGTGCGCGGCAACGACGACCTGAACGCCGCCGTGGTGGCGGCGACCGCGCACCGGGCGGACCGCGTGGTGACCGGCCCGCCGGAGTGAGCGCCCCGTGTCACCGGGGGCGGGATCCGGCGGGCGCCGCGCGCGGCGGACCGGCGGGACGCCCGGGCGGGGCCGGACGCCACGGGACGGACGTCACCGCCCGGCCGCGTCCGTCTCACGCCCCGGGCGGGGCCGGGCGGGGCCGGTCCCCCGGACCCGCGGACCAGCGCCGTACGTAGCGGTGCTGCCCCGGAGTCTCGACCGCCGTTTTGAGGTAGTGGGCGCGCACGTAGCCGACCGCGCCCGCCGGTGGCACGCCGTCCAGCACCGCGAGGCAGGCCAGCGCCGTGCCGGTACGGCCCTGGCCGCCGGCGCAGGCGACCTCGACGCGTTCGCCGACTGCCTCGGCGGCGGGTTCGGCACCCCGGCGGACGGCGACTCCTTGGTGGAGTGGCGCGACCACGAGGTCTCCCGCGCACGACTCGGCCACGCCGAGACCGCCCGGCAGCTCGAAGCCCGCCTCGCACGCCGCCACCCGGACAACCGGCCAGCCGTCCGGGCCCGGCTGGCGGCGGCCCGTTCCGGGCGCGGGCCGACCGTCTTCGACCGGCTGGTCGGGATCTTCGGGAACGTGCCCCGGGCGTGCTGCGGCTGCACTGAGCGGCGGCGTCCGGCGCGGCGATCCGGCGTCCGCCGCGTCCGCCGAGCACCGGCGGCGTGGCATGAAGCGGCCGGTTCGGCATGGCCGGGCGGATCGCCGGGTACGGGTGCGCCGATCGGTCCTTGAGCGTGTCCGCGACCGACCGCGTGGTCGGGAGAGCTGGTCGTCGGTGAGCGGTGGTGTCGTGACACGGGAAGAACGGGGGTCGTTGTACGACGGTGCCGTCTTCGACCGGCTGCCGGGCATGACGGCGGCGGCCCGGGACTTCGCGGCCGGCTTCCTGGCGCGGGCCAGGACCGAGCGGGCCGCTGTGGTGCCGGACCGGGTGGACGGCGCGGTACGGCTCGTGGTGAGCGAGCTGATGACCAACGCGACCCGGTACGCCCCCGGCCCGTACCCGCTGGAGCTGGAGCTGACCGGCGAGGGGATCCGGGTGACGGTGTGGGACTCCGATCCGTCCCTGCCGACCCCGCGGGCCTGCGACCCGGACCGGGTCGGCCAGCACGGGCTGGAGATCGTCCTCGCGCTGTGCGCGAGTTTCGACGTGGAGCGCCGGGGGGACGGCAAGCGGGTGTCCGCGCTGGTCGCCCTCGCCCGCCCCCCGAGGCCCGGCGCCTGACGCCTGACGCCTGACGCCTGACGGAGCTTCCGTTTCCGCACCGCCGCGCCCGCCGGCCCTGCCGCAGCGCGCCCATCGCGCCCGCGCGGGCGGGGCGTACGGCCCCTACCTGCCGTACGTGGTGCGCGCCGGGTGAACCGCGCGCCCGCCGCCGGGGACACACCGGGCGGCGGGCGGCCGGGCGGATCCTTCGAGGGGCCGTCCCGGCACCGCGCGGCACCCGCGGTCCCGGTGTCGGGTCCGGGCGCCCGGGCCGGCGCCCCACTCCGACGGCGGCGGACAGCGCACGGAACGAGCACGTCGGCCCGCGGGCCGTTCCGGACGTGCCCGTTCGGACGCGTCCGCCGTCGGACCCCGGCGGGCCGGGGTCCGGGCGGTCACCAGTCCGCGTCCGTGCCGGACGGTCCGCGGGCCGGCGGCTCCTCACCGGCGACGGTGAACGCGTGGAGCGCCTCGACCAGGCCGGACCGCTGGGCCCCGGGCATCGCGCCGACGATCCGGGCGATCTCGGTACGACGGCGTTCGGTGGCCTGCCGGACGGTGCTGACGCCCTTGCCGGTGAGCCTGATCAGTATCTCGCGGCGGTTGGCCGGGTTGGGCTCCCGCTCCAACATGCCGACCGCGGCGAGCCGGTCGACCATCCGCATCGCGGTGGACGGGATCACGTCGAGGTGTTCGCCGAGCCGCGAGATGTTCATCGGTCCCCGGGTCTCCAGCACGATGAGCATCCGGAACTGAGGGAGGGTCAGGCTCTCCTCCACCGAGGCCAGGGACCGCGCCGAGACGGCCACCAGCAGGCGGGAGGCGGTCAGCACGGCCGTGACGACCTCGTCGGCTGCGAAGTCGTGGGCTGCGCCCGGTGCGGCGGACCGCGCGGGACCCGGGTGGGGCGACGGCGCGCCGGCCGCCCCGGGCGGGTCGGCGTCGGGCGGCGGTACGGCCGCGCGGGACGGATGCTTCGGCATCCCTCCTTTCTACCGTCTCCGGCCCCTCCTCCCGTATCCCGCACGGATGACGAGCCAGCGTGTTCCCCGCCGCGGCGCGCCCCGCGGTGACGGCGGGCGGGGCCGGACGGAGGGAACCGGACGTGCCGCGCAGAATCGGGGAAGGAGATCCGTCATGCACGCCATCCTCCATGCGCTGTCCATCACCGGTTCCATGACGTGGGAGATCACCTGGGCCCTCATCCTGGGGTTCGGCCTGTCGGCGATCGTGCAGGCGCTGGTGCGCCGGTCCACGGTGGCCCGCGCGCTCGGCGACCGCCGACCGCGCACCCTGGTGCTCGCCTCGGGGCTGGGCTGCGCGTCGTCCTCCTGCTCGTACGCGGCGGTGGCCCTGGCCCGCTCGCTGTTCCGCAAGGGCGCGGACTTCACCGCGGCGATGGCCTTCGAGATCGCGTCGACCAACCTGGTGGTGGAACTGGGCGTGATCCTGGCGCTGTTGATGGGCTGGCAGTTCACGCTGGCGGAGTTCACCGGTGGACCGGTGATGATCGCCGTGCTGGCGCTGCTGTTCCGGCTGACGATGCGCGAACGACTGCTGCGCGAGGCGCGCGACCGGGCGGAGGCCGGACGGGCCGGTGCGATGGAGGGGCACGCGGCGATGGACATGTCGGTCGGCGGACCCGGCGGCTTCGCCCGCCGGCTGTTCTCGTCCGACGGCTACACGGCCGTCTCGCACGTCTTCGTGATGGAGTGGGCGGCGATCGTGCGGGACATGGTGGTCGGCCTGCTGGCGGCCGGGGCGATCGCCGCGTGGGTGCCGGAGGCGTTCTGGCGGGCGTTCTTCCTCGTCGGCCATCCGCTGGCCGACGCGTTCTGGGGGCCCCTGGTCGCACCGCTGGTGGCGATCGTCTCGTTCGTCTGCTCGATCGGCAACGTGCCGCTGGCGGTGGTGCTGTGGAAGGGCGGCATCAGCTTCGGCGGCGTGGTCGCGTTCGTCTTCGCCGACCTGCTGATCCTGCCGATCCTCAACATCTACCGGAAGTACTACGGGCCCCGGATGACGGCGTACCTGCTCGTCACCTTCTACGTGGCCGCCGTGCTCGCCGGCTACCTGGTGGAACTGGTCTTCGGCGGTCTCGGCCTGGTGCCCGCGCACGCCGCCGCCCGCATCCCCGACCAGGGCGTGCGCTGGAACTACACCACCTGGCTCAACATCGCGTTCCTGCTGCCGGCCGCCGCGCTGCTGGTGCGCTTCGCGCGCACCGGGGGTCCGGCGATGCTGCGCGCGATGGACGGCGCTCCGCAGGACGGGCCGTCCTGACACCGGTGCGCCGACCGCTGAACGCCCGGCCGCCGCCGGCCGCCGGGACGCTGACGGCGGCCGCCGGGCCGCCCGGCGCGCCCAGGCATACCCGCGCGGCCGGGCGGGCAGTCGCTCCGGGACACCCGACGGAAGGCGGCCGGATGACCACAGCGCCCAGCGAACCGGTGACGACGGCGCGGGACGGGGCCCGGGCGGCCCGCTTCCTGCGCCGGCTGACGCTGGCCACGGGAGGCGGGATGTTCGTCGACGGCTTCGTCTTCGCGTCGGTGGCCGCGGCGCTGGCCGGCGGGGCGATGTCCCGGGACATCGGCGTGACCTCGACGTGGAACTCGCTGATCTCCTCGTCGACGCTGATCGGAACGTTCTTCGGCGGCCTGGTGCTCGGCGTGGTGACCGACCGGGTGGGCCGGCGCCCGATGTTCACCGCCGACCTCACGGTCTTCCTGCTCTGTTCGGCGCTGATGTTCTTCGTCACCGCCGCCTGGCAGGTCTTCGCACTGGGCCTGGTGATGGGCCTGGCGGTGGGCGCCGACTACTCGATCGGCTCACCGCTGCTGACCGAGTTCGCGCCGCGCGCGAAACGCGGCCACTACCTGGGCGTCCTGGAGATCCTCTGGAACGTCGGCTACGTGGTCGCGTACCTGATCGGCTACGTCGTCAACACCGAGTGGCCGGACGCCTGGCACGTGACGCTGGCCGCCTGCGTGGTGCCCGCGGTGCTGTGCCTGATCGCCCGGCACGGGCTGCCGGAGTCGCCGCGCTGGCTGATCGCCAAGGGCCGCCGGGACGAGGCGTACGCCGTCATCCGCGAGGCGCTCGGTCCGACCGCCGACACCGAGGACTTCGCTCGGGAGGAGCCGGCGCGGACCCGTTACCGCGTGCTGTTCAGCGCCGACTACCTGCGCCGCACGGTGTTCGCATGTACCTTCTGGATCTGCATCGTGCTGCCGTACTTCGCGCTGACGTTCTTCCAGCCGACGGTGCTCAGGGCGATCGGCCTGGGCGGCAGCGCGCTGGCCGGCGCGCTGCTGGGCACCATCGTCGCGCTGACCGGCGCGGCCACCGGGTGGTACCTGGTCGACCGGGTGGGACGGCGCGGGATCCTCGTGTGGCCGATGTTCGGCTGCGCGCTCGCGCTGTTCCTGGTCAGCCTCGGACACCTGCTGCCGATCTGGCTGGGCACGCTGTGCTTCTTCGGCTACCTGTTCAGCTACGGGGTCATGAGCATCCTGCCGGGCATCTACCCCGACGAGGTCTTCCCCACCCCGGTGCGCACCTCGGGGGTGGGCCTGGCCTCGGCCGCCAGCCGGATCGGCGCCGCCGCCGGCACCTTCCTGCTGCCGGTCTCGCTGCACCACCTCGGCCTTTCGTGGTCCATGGCGTTCATGGGCGTGGTCTCGCTGATCGGCGGCATCACGTCGATCGGCTGGGCTCCGGAGACCAACGGCCGGGCGCTCACCGAGACCGCGCACCGCACCGCATCCGGCCCGGCGCAACGGCTGCGCCGGTCGGTCACCTGACGTTCCGCCGCCGCCACGCGGAGTCCGGGGACCCGCGCCCCGGGCGGATGGGGCCGGACCGGCGGCCCGGCCCGGACGGGTCCCGGACCGGTCAGGGGAGCGGCGGCGTCCCGGTGCGGCCGGTCCTGCCGCCGCCGCTCCGGTCCGGCCGGCGGCGGGACGCCGCCCGCGAGGAGCGGCCGGACCCAGTCGGGGCCGGCCGCTCCGTCGGGTCAGGACGGCAGGTTCCAGACCTGGTTGGCGCCGCCGGTGCAGTCCCAGATCTGCACCTGGGTGCCGGGTGTGGTGGACGAACCGGGGTCGTCCAGGCACTTGCCGGACTGCGGGTTGTACAACGCGCCGTCCGACTGCGGTATCCATACCTGCGACCCGGTGTCGTTGCAGTCGTACAGGTCGACCTTCGTGCCGTCGGCGGTGCCCGCCGCGTACACGTCCAGGCACTTGCCCAGCACGTGCAGCGTGGTGCCGGCCTGCACGAACGTCCACTGCTGCGCGGAGCTTCCGTTGCAGGTGTAGATCTGGATCGGGTTGTAGTCCGCGGTGCTGGCGGATCGGTCGTCCAGGCACAGGCCCCCGTAGCCGGTGATCTGGCTGCCGGAGCCGGTGGTGCCGCCCCCGCCGGTGGTGTACGCCGCCACGTAGCCGACGCTCATCGTGCCGCCGGAGGTGGTGGAGCCGGTCGGCGTGGTGCAGCCGCAGACGCCGTTGGGGAAGCCGCCGCCCATCGCCAGGTCGAAGATGATCGACAGGTTGTGGTCGAACGCCTGTTGCCAGGTGGAGGTGCCGACCTGGCTCTCGCTGACGCTGAAGTACTGCGTGCCGTCGAGGTAGAAGGCGATGGACTCGGCCGAGGTGTTCCGCCGGTCGAGGATCATCGAGTAGGTGTGGTAGCCGGTCTGGCAGCCGGAGCAGGCGCGCAGCCCGGAGCCGATGCCGTTGCTCTCGTTGCACGGCCCGCCCGGGTCGGTGCCGCAGTGGATGGTGCCGGCCACCTCGGAGAGCGCGTTGACGTCCTCCATGATGTCGATCTCGCCGTTCTCCGGCCACTGGCCGGGGCCCAGCATCCAGAACGCCGGCCAGTAGCCGGACCCGTTGGACGGGTCGGGCTGCTGGATGGAGGCGGTGACCTCCAGTTCGCCGCCCGCCGGTGCGCCGACGTTGGCGCTGGTGGTCTGGATGCGGCCGGACGTCCAGTTGCCGCCGTTGTCGAGGGCGGTGATGTCCAGGTGCCCGTTGCCGTCCAGGTGGACGTTGGCGGAGGAGTTGGTCATCGTCTCGATCTCGCCGGTCCCGAAGTTCGAGCCCGGCCCGGTGTCGTACATCCAGCTGGACGACGGGCCGCTGCCGGAGGCGCCGGCGAAGTCGTCGCTGAAGACCGTGCTCCAGCCCGAGGGCGGGCCGGGGACCGCGACGGCGTTCGCCTGGTCGGGGAAGGCGAAGAAGGCGGCGAGCAGTCCCACCGCCACGAAGGCCACCTTCCGTTTGCCGTTCCGGAACGGGCGCACCCGCGTCAGCGCCCGCCGTTTCGAGGGAATCGTTGTCATCTGCCGCTCCAGGGGTCCGTGGCGCCAGGCGTGCGGCCGTGGCAGCCGTGCCGAGGGGTGAGACCGCCGCCGCGGGGCGGGCCTTCCGGCGGACGCCGATGATCCGGAGGAAGGCGAACCCGCCCGCGGGCGGTTGGTTCGCGTGCCAGAGCTGCGCGGTGAGCAGACGGCAGGGCTGACTGACGTGACGTCAGACGGGGCTCGGGCCGCCTCCGGTTGGCAGTATGTGGTCTATGCCAATCAGCGTCAAGGGAGCCGGGAGAAACGTCCGCCGGGGCGATTTGTTCGCACTACGACCCCTTGACGGGCGGCTTGGTCTAGTCCAAATATGGTCCGCACGCCGCGTGTTCGGCCCGGACCGGCCGGCGGCGCTCCCCCCACTGGTCATCGGGAAGGACCCGAGATGCCGCGACGTTCCCCCACCGGCAGCACCACCCCGCGTGCCCGGCGCCGCACCGCGCTGAGCCTCACCGTGGCCGCGCTCGCGGTCGTCGCCGCCACCACCGCGCCCTCCTCGGCCGCGGCGGCCGTCCGGCCGGCCGCCGCCACCACCTTCGCGCCCTACACCGACATGTCCAACTCCCAGGAGGGGATGCTGGACACCGCGATCACCCAGCACGGCGTCCAGACCTTCACCGCGGGCTTCGTCATCGGCAGCGGGTGCGGAGACATCTGGGGCGACACCCTGCCGGTCGGCGGCGACTCCTACACCGACCCGGAGATCAGCCGGGCGCAGTCGGAGGGCGCCACCGTCATCGTCTCCTCCGGAGGCGCGGCCGGCGAACCGCTCGCCTGGACCTGCACCGACCAGTCCACCATCGACGCCGGCTACCAGAAGATCATCGACTCCTACGGCGTGCACGCGCTGGACTTCGACATCGAGGGTGCCGCGATCGCCGACACCGCCGCCATCGCCCGGCAGATGCAGGCGATGAAGACCCTCAAGTCCGACAACCCGGGCCTGACCTTCTCGGTCACCCTGCCGGTGCTGCCCACCGGGCTGACCGCGGACGGCGTCGACGTCATCCAGGCGGCCGAGGACGCGGGGGTCACCATCGACGTCGTCAACATCATGACGATGGACTACTACCAGGGCTCGCAGGACATGGGCCAGGCGGCGATCAGCGCCGCACGGGCCACCCTGGCCCAGATGCGCTCGGTGGACTCCGGCTACGGCTACGGCAACGTGGGCATCACGCCGATGATCGGCACGAACGACGACGGCTCGACCTTCACCCTGGCCGACGCCTCGACGGTGCACGCCTGGGCGGTGTCGAACGGCATCGGCCGGCTGTCGTTCTGGTCGGTCAACCGCGACCAGTCCTGCTCGGGCTCCTCCGCCGTCCGGCCGGACGCCTCGCCCACCTGCAGCGGCGTCTCGCAGAGCGCGCTGGCGTTCACCGACGCCTTCGCCGGCTGACCCGCCCGGCCGGCGTCCACTCCGGCCGGGAGCGCGGACGCCGGCCGGGCGGGACGGCCGGCCCGAAAGGCGGTCAGGCGGCGGGCAGGGTGCCGATCACCACGGTGGCGTTGCGCCGCACGTCGGTGGCGACCCGGGCGAGCAGGCCGTGCCGGACGAAGTGCGCCGCCGCGGCCGGCGCCTGGCGTTCGCCGGTCTCCACCAGCAGGTGCCCGCCCGGGGCGAGCCAGCCGGGCGCGCCGGCCGCCACCCGGCGCTGCACGTCGAGTCCGTCGGCACCGCCGTCCAGCGCGGCCGGCGGTTCGTGGTCGCGCGCCTCGGCGGGCAGCAGCGGGATCTGCCGGGTCGGCACGTAGGGGGTGTTGGCGACCAGCACGCCGATCCGCCCGCGCAGCGTGCCGGGCAGCGCGGCGAACAGGTCGCCCTGGTGGACCCGGCCGCCGTACCCGGCGACGTTGCGGCGGGCGCAGCGCACCGCGGCCGGGTCGATGTCGGCGGCGTGCAGTTCGACCGCCGGGTCGCGGGCGGCCAGCACGGCGCCGATGGCCCCGGAGCCGCAACACAGGTCGAGCACCACGGCGGTCGGCCGGGGCAGCGCGGCGGCCCGTTCGGCCAGGAACTCGGTGCGGCGTCTGGGCACGAACACCCCTGGCTCGAGGTGGATCCGCAGGCCGGCGAACTCGGCCCAGCCGACGACGAGTTCGAGCGGAGCGCCGGCGGAGCGCCGCTCCACCATGGCGGTCAGGCCGGCCGGGTCGGCCGGGTCGGCGGCGGACAGCAGCAGGTCGGCCTCGTCCTCGGCGAAGACGCAGCCGGCGGCGCGCAGCCGTTCGGCCACGGCCGCACGGCCGGCGGGCGGGACCGTCGGGAGAGGCGTCGGCGACGGGAGCGGGACCGTCGGGGGGGAGGTCGTGGCGGGGGGCGACGGACGGGACGACGGCATGGGCCTTCGGGCCTTTCGACGGCGGCGGGGGGCGCTCCCGGCGGCCGTCGGGTCAGTCGCGGCCGACCGGGGTGCGGCCGGCGGGTGAGAGCACCCGGCGGTACACGGCGGTGATGCCTCTCACCCCCTCGCTCGTCGGGCCGGCCCCGGTGGCGGGTCCGGCGTGGCCCAGGCTACCGGACCGCGGGTCGCCGGGCGGCGCGCGGACGCGCTCCGGGCGGCGGCCGGTCGTCCGCAGGCGCCGGGGCGTCCCCGGCCCTCCGGTCGGTGCGGACGGCGCCCGCCGGCGGAGCGGGCTCCGCCGACGGGTGGCCGCGCGGACGCCGGGCGCGGTGTCACGAGCGGACGCGGTGCGCGCGGGCGCCCGGCCCCGCGGTCAGCCGGCCAGCGCCTGCAGGCCGCTGACGTCCCCGTTGAAGTAGTCCTGGTCGCCGGGGAAGGTGCCGGAGTCGGCGTACTGCCAGAAGGTCTGGTAGCCCCAGCCGGCCGGCAGCGGGTCCGGGGTGCCGTTGTAGTTGGCGATGAACAGCGGGTTGTTCACGGCGAAGGCGGACGAGTCGCCCGTGCAGGTGGTCCACCAGTCGGTGGTGGTGTAGATCGTCGGGTAGCGGCCGGTCCGGGCCTCGACCTCGTTGCTGAAGTCGCTGACCCACTGCACCATCGCGGACTGGCTCAGCCCGTAGCACTCGGCGCCGTACGGGTTGTACTCGATGTCCAGCATGGGTGGCAGGGTCTTGCCGTCCGCCGACCAGCCGCCGCCGTTGTCGACGAAGTAGTCGGCCTGCGCGGTGCCGCTGGAGGTGTCCGGGGTGGCGAAGTGGTACGCGCCGCGGATCATGCCCACGTCGTACGAGCCGTTGTACTGCTGCGCGAAGTCCGGGTTGGTGTAGTCGGTGGACTCGGTCGCCTTGACGTAGGCGAACTTGGCGCCGTTCGCCCAGGCGGTGGACCAGTCGACGGCGCCCTGGTAGGCGCTGACGTCCATGCCGGGGGTCTGGGTGGTCTGCGGCGTGATGACGCGCGGGTGGCCCGCTCCCTCGTGCCCGGCGACGGTCGAGCCCAGCCAGTCGAGCTGCGGGTGGGTGACCGGGTCCGCCCCGGCCGGCGTGCCGGTGGTGGCGGCGTTCGCGGTGCCGGGCAGTGCGAAGGCGGTGACGGCGGCCAGCAGGGCGCCGGCCGAGGTGAGCAGCGCACGGCGCAGGGGGGATCTGGGGTTGCTCATGACGGTCTCCGGAACGTGGGGGGGTGGAGGTTGCCTGACGGCGCAGTCATTGGCGTGACCATGCCAGCAGGGAAGGTACGCGCGTGGCCCAGGATCGCGGAAGCACCCTGCGAAACCTTTACGAACCGCCGACCGGCACCGACCCGGTCGACACCCGCACCCCGGTGGCCGACGTCCCGCCACGCCTCGCGCGGCCGCCGGGCCCCGACCGGCGCAGCGGGTGCCGGCGGGATCCGCCGGCACCCGCTTCAGGGCCGCTGGGCTCGTCCGCGCCTCAGGGGCCGGAGACGGTGAGGACGACGGAGTCGATCGGGGTCAGGTCGGGGTCGCCCCACGACACGCCCTTCTTGGAGCTCCGGCCGTACTGGTAGTAGGTGGGTCCGGTGCAGTCCTTCCCGTTGTAGGCCTTGCACAGCATCGCTATCGCCGGGAAGCCGCCGTCGTCGACCTGGTTGTTGAGCACGTAGTGGTGGCCGAACTGGTCGGACAGGTTGTGCGGCCCGTAGCTCCACAACTCGATGGACGGGCTGTTCCCGTTCCAGCCGGCGTTCTCGGGATAGACACACACGGCACCCGAGGGGCAGCCGTGCACCGCGCCCGCCGCCTGGGCGGGCACCGCCGTCCCGATGACGGCGCTCGCCAGGCCCGCGACCGCCGCGGCGACGCCGACCGCGATCCGCCGGATCACGGGCCCGTGATCCACAGGTCGATGGAGTTGATCGGCGTGAGGTTCGGGTTCGCCCAGGCCGCGTCCCCGCCGGCGCCCCGGTGGATGTAGTTGATCAGCGTCCATGATTCCTTTCCGGTCGCGTTGTAGCCGGTGTACCCGCCCGCCATGGCCGCCGCCCAGCCACCGCCGGACGGGTGGTAGTCGGTCTGGTTGTTGAGCACGTAGTGGTGGCCGAACTGGTCGGACAGGTTGTGCGGCCCGTAGCTCCACAACTCGATGGACGGGCTGTTCCCGTTCCAGCCGGCGTTCTCGGGATAGACACACACGGCACCCGAGGGGCAGCCGTGCACGGTGGTGGATGCCTGCGCGGGGCCGGCGCCCACGAGGGCGAAGGCGGCCGACAGGACGGCCATCACCCCCGCGGCGTGCACCTTTCGGAGTCCGGACGACACGGTTCCTCGTTTCGTTGGCTGTTGGCGGACATGGCCGGGGCGCGGCCGCGCTGGGAGCCGGTCCCCCGGGATCGCGACGGCGTCCCGGGGCGTCACCGGTGGTCACCAGAAGCGGACGGCACCCCAGAACAGAGAGCCGGAGTTGACCGAGGTGATCCCGTCGGCCGTTCCGGACTGGTAGGCGTTCATCTGCTTGCCGTCGCCCATGTAGATCGCGACGTGCTCGTTGGCGTTGCTGCCGTACCACAGGACGTCGCCGGGCTTGAGCTGGGAGAGGTAGTCGTCGACATCGGTGCTCTTCCCCCCGGAGCCGGCGTCGACGACCAGCTTCTTGTGCATGCTCATCGCCTTGGTCCACTGGCTCCACGTGTACCCGTCCAGGGCGTCCACGCCGGTGGTGCGCCAGTAGGCGTACCGGACCAGTCCGGAGCAGTCGAATCCCTGGACGTGGCAGTCGTCGGGGGCGCCGTTGCCCGGGTCGCAGGATCCGTACGTCGGTCCCGGCTGTGCCGCGTGGCCGCCGTTCCAGGCGTAGATGCGGTACGCGTACAGCGGGTCGGACGGGTCGGTGACCCGGCAGGCGTTCTGCATCAGCTTCAGGGTCAGCGTGGTGACACCGGTGTAGCTGATGCCGCACGCCTTCCCGTTGGTGTTGGGCCCGCCGTCGGTCGGCGGCGGGGGCGGCGTGCCGCCTCCCGACCCGCAGGAGGGCAGCCCCGGCCAGTAGTCCTGAACGCCGGTGAAGTAGATCGCGGGAACGTATCCGGCGGCGTCGTTGTCGGCCAGGGTCTTCGCCCAACTGGACGAGGAGTAGCCGTCGGTCGTGGCCTCGTCGCCCTGCGTACGGCAGTAGAACCAGTTGGCGGACCCTCCGGTGTGGAGCCGGCCGACGACGGAGGAGGAGGGGCTGGTCGTGGCGTACACCGGGACCCCGCCGCCGGGCAGCCAGACCGGGCAGTAGTAGACGGTCTGCCCGCTCGGGTTGGTCCCCTGCGAGCAGGAGCCGTCGGCCGGCGGCGGTGCGCTGCCCGAGCAGGCGCTCATCCCGGCCCAGTAGTTCTGCGCGCCGCTGAAGTAGACCGCGGGCACGTAGCCGGTCGCGCCGTGGTCGTCACCGACCGTCTTGGCCCAGTTCTTCGACGTGTAGCCGTCCACGCTCGCGGTGCCCCCGTCGACCTGGCACCGGAACCAGTTGACGTCCCCGCCCTCGTGGAGGTGGTCGACCACGGCGGAGCCGGTGCTGGTGGACTTGTAGATCGGCACGCCGCCGGAGGGCACCCACACCGGGCAGTAGAAGACGTTGTCCCCGGCGTGGTTCGAGCCCGAGGTGCACCGGGTGCCGCCCGAGCCGCCGGACCCGCCGCAGGCGGGGAGCGAGGGCCAGTAGTTCTGCGTACCGTCGAAGTACACCGCGGGGACGTACCCGACGGACCCGTGCACGTCGCCGACCGTGCGCGCCCAGTCCGAGGAGCTGTAGCCGGAGACGGTGGCGGTGGCTCCCGAGACGTGGCAGAAGAACCAGTTGACGTCGCCTCCGGTCTTCAACCGGTCGATCACCGCGGAGTGCGGGGAGGTGCCGGCGTAGATCGGGACCCCGCCGCTGGGCAGCCACACCGAGCAGTAGTAGACGCTCTGCCCGCTGGGGTTCTGGCCGGCCGTGCAGGTCCCGGCCGCCGCGGCCGGACCGGCCAGGGCCACGAACGCGGCCGCCAGCGCGCTCAGGATCGTGAGCACCGCGATCGCTCGCCGCGGCGCCCGCGGTCCGGCCCGCGGTCCGGAGCGTCTGGAACCGCGGTCCCGTCGCAGCTTCATCGGGTCCTCCCTGCTGTCTCTGGCCAAGTCGCGAGAAGTGGACCAAACTGGCAGCGCCGGTCACCGGCTACCTGGACGAATCTGGACGCACTTTTACGGGGAACCAGATGGCCCACATCGACGAGACGGGTGCGGCGCGCCCGTCGGCGGCCGATCCGACACGTCCCGACCCGACCCGGGTCTTCACCGCCTTCGAGCTCCGCGAGCAGCTGAGCCGGCTCCGCAGCCGCGGCCCGGACGGCCGTTCACGACCCCGGGTGAGCCTCACCGAGCTGTCGAAACGGACCGGCATCCCGCGGTCCACGGTGCACACCTACCTGGCGGGCAGCACCCTGCCCAGCGCCGACGCCCTGGACGCGATCGTGCTCGCCCTGGGGTGCCGGCCCGGACAGGCCCGGCTGTGGGCCGAGGCGTGGTGCCGGGTGACCGAGGGGTTCCGGGGCAGCGAGACCAGGAGCCGCTCCGCGAGCTGGTCGAAGTTCGCCTCCCTCGACCACGAGGTCCGCCGGGCCATGACCCGCGTGACCGATCGCTGGTACGACCTCTCCCACCCGACCGCGATCGCCGAGCGCGTCTTCGTCGGCGCCGAGCGGCGCATCACCCATGCCGACTTCCGCCTCACCATCCGGGCGCTGGAGGACGGCGTCGACCGGTGGGCGATGCGGCTGCCACCCGGCGCTTCGGTACGCGACCCGCAGCTCGTCGACGTCGTCGGCACCCACAACTGCGTGGCCGGGGAGCACCGCTTCGTGGAGGGACCCCGAGTCCGGGTGCTCGAACTCCTGCTCGGCGGGACGTTACTCGCCGGCGAGACCCACCAGTTGGAGTTCCGCCTCGACTACCGGGCCGCCCGCCCCGGCGGCTCCCGGCCCGGCGAGACACGCAACCGCTGCGTCGACGTCATGCGCGGCTTCAGACGGCAGGGCCCCACGTACAGCCTCGAGGTCTGCTTCGCCGAGGACCGCCGTCCGCGCGGCATCCGGCAGGTCCAGCTGCACGCCGTGGACGGACCGGAGAACACCGTGCGGCCCCTGCGGCTCAACGCCTGGCACCGGGTCGGCATCAGCCTGGAGAGTCCGGTGGCCGGGCTCCACGGCATCCGCTGGGCCTGGCCCGAGACCTGACGCTCCGCCACTGCGCTGCCCCGGCCCATGACCCGCTCCTGCCCGCCGCGCCCTCTACGCGCCCGGGGCACGCGGCGCAAGGGCGGATCGGCGCGATATGGCGCTCGGTGCACACGCGCCTGCGCACCGTGCGCTCCACGCGCTCCCCCCTGTCTTGAATAACGGTCCCACGCCGGCCTCGCGTGTGGGTACTAATGGTGTGTTTCGGTCGTGTGACCGAAACGGGGGGACGTTCCGGGAGGGGTCCATCGGTGATCAGGGTTCTGCTCGTCCACGACACCCGGCTGTTGCGGCTCGGGTTGGCCGCGCTGCTCGGCCGGGAGGCGGATCTGCGGGTCACGACGGCGAGTTGGCAGGACGCGCACGCCACCGCCTACGCGGTGCGCCCGCACGTGTGCGTGGTCGACGTGGAGTGTCCGGGATCCAGCGCGCTGGCCGAGGCCGGGGCGGTGGGGCAGGACCGCACGACGGCGGTCACCGGGGCGCCGTCGCCCCCCGGCACGACGTCCGGCGGTTCGCTGCCGTCCAACCTGCTGGTGCTGGCCCCCGCGAGCAAGCCGGGGCTGCTGCGCCGCGCCTCGAAGGCGCGGGCGCTCGGCTTCGTCGACAAGGACGGCTCGGCGGAAGGGCTGCTCCGGGCGATAAGACAGGTGGCGGCGGGTGAGAGATTCATCGACAGCTCGCTCGGCTTCGGCTTCCTCCAGGCGGCCGAGATGCCCCTGACCCCGAGGGAGTTGAGCGTGCTGTCACTCGCCGCCGAGGGGGCCTCCGTGGGGGAGATCGCGCGCAGCCTGCACCTGAGCGACGGCACCGTGCGCAACTACATGGCCACCATCAACCGCAAGACCGGCGCCCGCAACCGGGTGGACGCCATCCGTATCTCCCGTGGCGCCGGCTGGCTGTGACGCCACCTGGTCGGCTCCGTCCCACGCGCCGACCAGGTCCCGGTAGAGCGGGGAGCGGGCGAGCAGCTCCCGGTGCCGGCCGCAGACCGCGTCGGTGCCGTCCATCACCAGCACCCGGTCCGCCCGGGCGGCGGAGGAGACCCGGTGCGCCACCACGATCAGCGTGCCGTGCGGCCGGGCCGCGAACGCCCTCTCCGCGCGGGCCTCGGCGGCCGGGTCCAGGTGGCAGGTCGCCTCGTCCAGCAGCGCCACCGGAGCGGGGGACAGCCAGGCGCGGGCCAGCGCCACCAGTTGGCGCTCGCCGGCGGACAGCCGGTCCGGGTCGAGCCGACCGTCCAGCCCGCCGGCCCGCGCCAGCACCTCCCCCAGCCCCAGCGCCGCCACCGCCGCCGCGTAGGCCGTGGCCGGCACCTCGTCGGCCAGCAGGTAGCCGAGGTTCTCGCGCGGCGTGCCGGTGAAGACGTATGCCTCCTGCGGGATCAGCACGCGCAGCGCGGCGGCCCTCGGGTCACCGGCCGGTCTGCCGCACAGCAGGACCTCGCCGGCGGCCGGCGTCAGCATCCCGGCCACCAGGCCGGTCAGCGTCGACTTGCCGATGCCGCTCGGCCCGACCACCGCCAGGTGCCCGCCGGCCGGCACCGTCAGGTCCAGCCCGCGCAGCACCGGCCGGGCTCCCGGTCCGTAGGCGAAGGTGACGCCCCGCAGCCGCACCGCGGCCGGCGTCCCGCCCCCGGGCTCCGGCACGGCCGGGGAGTCGGCAGCGGCGGCTCGGGCGCGCGGGAGCACCTCGGCGGGGCGGCGCGGGGCAGGGGCGGCCGGGGCCGCCTCGGCCGGGACGGGGACGGCGGCCGGGGCGGAGCGCGGGGCGGGAGGGGCCAGTCGGCGCAGCACCACGGTCAGCCGGGACCCTCCGGTGCCGAAACCGTAGGCCAGCTCGCGCAGCGCCGGCAGCAGCGACTGGGTCAGGTACGTCATCGCGCCGACCAGCGCGCCCGCGCCCACGCCGTGGTCGACCAGCCACGGTGCGGCGAACACCAGCAGCACGACGGGCAGTTGGCCGCCGGCCGCGAGGGCCGCGCCGCGCGGCACCCCCCACCAGGCCAGCCGCCGGGCCGCCGACCGGTGCGCGTCGACCGTGCGGGCCACCGCGCGCAGCACCCGGTCCTCCGCGCCGGCCGCGGTGACGTCACGCAACCCGCGGAAGACCAGGTCGAGTTCGGCGGCCACCGCCTCGTCGGCGGCCAGTACCCGCCGCTGCGCCCCGGCCATCGGCAGCAGCGTGCCGGCGAACAGCAGCAGCCCCAGCAGCAGTGGCGGCACCACCACCAGCAGCAGGTAGGGGGAGAGCGCGAGCAGGCCGGCGACCGCTCCGGCGGCGGTGAAGACGAAGGATCGGCAGACCATCACCACGCCGGCGAAGGTGTCCCGGGCGATCTCCACCTGGTGGGTGAGCCGGGAGACCGCCGAGGCGTCGGCGTCCCGCAGCCCGCGGTCCACCACCCGGCGCACCAGGGCGTCGCGCAGCGGTTCCACCAACCCGGCCAGCCCCCGGTAGACCCGAGCGGTGCCCACCGCGCCGAACAGCACCGCGGCGGCGCCGGCACCCAGCCAGCCGAGTCCGCGGCCGGTGCCGCCGGACAGGAAGGCGTCGACGGCACGGGCGAGCGCGTAGCCGGACAGCATCGTCTGCGCCGACTCCAGCACCGACCAGCCGGCCAGCGCGGCCAGCACCGCACGGCGGCGGCGCAGGAACGCCCAGCCGTCCGCCGCCAACCGCCCCCGGCCGCCGGCGGGTCCGGCCGCCGGGCCGTCCACGCGCTCAGCCATCGGTACGCACCCCGTCCTCGCAGCAGGCCGTCTCCTCGCCGAACACCGCCCGGTAGGCGGCCAGTCGCCACAGCTCGGCGTGCGGCGCCACCGCGCGCAGCCGACCGTCCTCCAACCACGCCACCCGGTCGCAGCGCGCGGCGGTGGCCGCGCGGTGCGCGACGACCAGCCGGGTGGTGGCGGGCAGTTCGCGCAACACCGCCCGGCTGACCTCGCGTTCGGTCACGGTGTCCAGGCTGGAGGTGGCGTCGTCCAGGATCATCAACCGCCCGGCGTGCGCGAACGCCCGTGCCAGGCCGAGGCGTTGGATTTCGCCGCCGGACAGCGGGGCCCGGGCGCAGGCGGTGTCGTAGCCGTCCGGCAGCAGCCCGACGAAGCCGTCGGCGCGCGCCGCGCGGGCGGCCCGCTCGATCCGCGACCGGCCGGGTTCGGCGGCGCCGAAGGCGATGGTGCCGCCCAGCGTGCCGCCGAGCAGCACGGGGCGCTCGAAGGCGAAGGCGACCTGCCCGCGCAGCGCGTCGTGCGCCAACTCCCACAGCGGTACCCCGTCGAGCGTCACCACGCCCCGGTCCGGGTCGGACAGCCGGCCGGCCACCGCGGCCAGTGCCGACTTGCCGGTACCGGAGCGCCCGACGACCGCCATCGAGGTGCCGCCGGGCACCAGCAGGTCCACCCGGCGCAGCACGGCGGTGCCGTCCCGCAGCACGCTGACGCCGTGCAGTTCCAGGGTGCCGGGGCCGTCCGGCAGCCGCCGCCGGCCGTACCCGGCGGCGGGGACGGCGAGCGCCTCCTCGATCCGGCCGGCCGCCGCCCGGCCGCGCACCAGGGTGCCCAACTGCGCGGTGAGCACACCGATCCCGGTGGCCAGGACGGCGTAGCGGGAGACGGCGAGCAGTTGGCCGACGGTGATGCCGTGCTGGGCCAGCCGCAGGCCGGCGACCGCCAGCACCGACATCTGCAGCACCGGCACCAGCACCACGGTCTGCGCGCCGGCCCGGCCCAGCACCCGCCACACCCGCCGTCCCTGGACGCCGAGTTCGGGCAGCGGGCGCAGGACGCGTCGCCTCTCCCGGTCGTGCGTACCGGCGGCGGCCACCGTGCGGGCGCCGCCGATCGCCTCGCTGAGCCGGGCGGCGATCTCGCCCTGGGCGCGCTGGTAGCGGGCCGAGGCGTCGCCGGTGGCCCGTGCGAAGGCGCGGGTGAGCAGCACCAGGGCGGGCACGCCGGCCACGAACACCGCGGCCAGCCAGATGTCGGTCAGTCCCAGCGCGACCAGCGCGCCGACCGGGGTGACCAGGCAGGACGCCGCGCCGGCCAGCGCGCCGGGCACCGCGCCGGCGTCGGCGGTGTTGGCCACCGCCCGGGTGACCAGGTCTCCGGCGCCCAGCCGCCGGGTGGCGCCCGGTCCCGCGCCGACCACCCCGGCCGCCAGCCGGTGCCGCAGTCGGGCGGTGGAGCGGGCCGAGGTGAGGCCCGAGAGCAGTTCCGCGGCGGCTTCCAGGACGGTGGACGCGCCGCCGAGCAGCGCGCACAGCACCGCCCAGCGGACCGCTGCGCCGCCCCGGTGCCGCAGGACCAGGTCGAGGGCGTGGCCGAGCGCGGCGGGCAGCAGCAGCGTCGCGCCGGAGGCGGCGACGGTGAGCAGGAACAAGGTGGCACCGCGTGCCGCGTTGTGCCGGACTTCCGTGCGCAGCACCGGTGCCGGGGCGGCCGGCACCCGGGACGCCGCCGTGGGGATCGCCAACCGGGTCACGCTCCTCCTGGGTCGGCCGTGGACGCGGACGAGCCCGGACGGGCCCCCGCGGTGCGGGGTCCCGTCCGGGCCCTGGTCAGACGACCGGTCTCGCCCTGACGGGGGAAGCCGTGGACGTCACAGGCACAGCAGGATGCTGGCCGCGCTGATGCAGGACAGCAGGCTCAGGCTGCTGCCGGCGACGCCGTGGTCGTGCTCCGGCTCCATGTTCTGCAGGTCGAGAAGTGCCATGGTCGTTCCTCTCTTCGGGGACGGGTGGTGCTCACCACGGTTCCGCGGGACGCGGAACCGGTCATCGGGGCCGCACGGGCGGCAGGAAGGGCAACCGGGCGGGCCGGTCGCCGAGGGCGGCGCCGAGCGCGAGCAGTACGCCCGCGGTCCCGGTGCCGAGGTCCATGGACAGCCGCATCATCTGGTGGCCGGGGAAGGCCAGCCCGCCCTGGTAGGTCATCCCGTACCAGCCGAGCGCGTCGGTCTGCACGGCCAGGTCGTCGGGGCGCGGGACGGCTGCGGTGGTGCGGCTGAGGTGCACGATCATGCCCGCACGGCCCTGGAAGAGGCCCGGTTGGGCGTAGAAGCGGGACCGGGCGGCGGTCAGGATGCCCTGCCGGCGCTGCTCCAGGTCCGCGTCGTCGCGGTGCCGGAGGTAGTCGTCGAGCACCATCCCGATGCCGACGCTGCCGTCACCGAGGTACGGCATGGTGCGCCAGCCCTCGTCGACCTCGAGCGCGCCGCCCTCCTGGGTGGCGCAGCGGTCCAGGTCCAGGCGCAGCGCGGCGCCGGCCAGGTCGAGCAGCGCGGGGTCGGCCGCGCGCTCGTGGCGGCGCAGGAAGAGCAGGGCGGGCCCGGTCCAGCCGCGCAGCAGCCCGGCGCGGCGCCGGCCGTCCTCCCCTGCGGCGGCGCGCCGTGCGGTCTCGGCGGTGCGGGCGGCCACCAGCCGGGTGGCCCCGTCGGCGTGCTCGCGCAGCCGGGGGTCGCCGGTGGCCCGCGCCAGCTCGTCCAGCACCAGGGCGATGCCGGACAGCCCGCCGCGCAGGTCGGAGCTGAGGTGCCGCCAGCGCTCGTCGAGGATCAGGTGGGCCAGTTCCAGGGCGCGTTCGGTATGGCCCAGCCGGTGCAGCGCGTGGGCGACGCCGGCCAGTCCGTCGTAGAGGCCGAGCGGGGTGCCGGCCGGGACCGGCGCGGTGTGCCGCAGCAGCCAGCGCTCCGCCTCCTCGTGGCGTTCGCCGGCCGCCTGGTCGAGGGCGAGCAGCACGCCGGCCGCGCCGTGTTCCAGGCCGAGCCCGCCGCCGTCGCCGAACTGGGCGATGTCGCCGGGGAACAGCCGGTCGTCGCGCTCCGGAGTGGCGGACGCAAGGATCGCGCGGACCATCGCGTCGCGGGCGGCGGGCCAGTCGCACGGGTCGGCGGGCGGTGCCCCGCGGCGCGCGGCGGAGGGCCGCGGCCGTCCGGAGCCGGCCACGGTGTCGCGGGTGATCTCGGCGACCGCCTCGTCCAGGAAGGCGCGGGGCACCGGGAACTGGCGGGCGATCACCTCGGCGAGGTGGGCGGCCTTGTCGCGGTCCACCACGAACAGCGTGGTGACCGGCATGAACAGCGCGATCCGCAGGCAGGCCAGGGCGTAGCGGTCGACGGCGGTGCCGATGCGGTCGGCGGGGGCCAGGAAGCCGGGGTGGGCGACGACCTGGCGGCCGGCCCGCTCGACGGGTACCGCGGCCTCGAAGTCGATGAGGGTGACGGACCGCTCGTCCGGACTGACCATGACGTTGAACATGTGCAGGTCGTTGAAGACCACGCCCGCGCGGTGCACCGCCTCGACGGCCCGCTCCACCGCGGCGTGCGTCCGCAGGGCCCACTCGGTGTAGGCGGCGACCTCACCCGGGTCGGGCTCGGCGGTCAGCAGCGGATGGCGCCGGGCGAAGAAGGAGTTGAGCGGTGTGCCCTCGACGAAGTCCATCACCAGGAAGCGGTGGCCGCCGAGTTCGAACCAGTCGCGCGCCTCGGGGGCGACGCCGAGTCCGGACAGCATCTCCAGGGCGGTCTTCTCGCGTTCCAGCCGGGCCACCGCGTCGGCACCGTCGGCGGCGAGTCCGGCGTGCGGGCGGGCCTCCTTGAGCACCACGGTGCGCCCGTCGCGGGTGTCGGTGGCCCGGTAGACGCCGCCGCCGTTGGAGAAGTGCAGCGCCTTGTCGATGCGGTACGGCAGGTCGCCCACGGTGGTGGCGTTGCGCGCCTCGACGTGCGGGAGCAGGAAGTCGGGCAGGGTGACCCACTCCGGCGTGCTGAACGCCGGGTCCCGCCGGTCGGGCACCAGGCGGCCGTCCGGGTCGGCGACGGCCGGCACCAGGCTGCCCCGCTCACCGACGCAGAAGCGGCGGGCGAACGCGCCGTAGCGCACGTAGAGCGGTCCGTCGCCCCACCGCAGGTCGGTGAGGACGTAGGGGCCCCGCGTCCCGGCCAGCAGGTCGCCGAGCTCCTTGAGCACGGTGTGCAGCCGCTCCTCGTCGGCCGGGTAGACGGTGACGAACTTGCCACTGCCGTCCCGGCCGGCGTACTTGCTGTTGCGCAGGTGCAGCAGGTGCGGCGCCGGCACGAACTTGAACGGGACCCGCCGGGCCACGCAGTACTCCCACACCCGCTCGGCGGTCTTCTCGGCGTCGTCCAGGGTGGCCGACACGTGGATCTTCCAGCCCTGGGCGGGCTGCGGGGTGGGCGTGCCGTCCGCTTCCAGCGGCACCAGGTGGTACCAGTCGCCGCTGTGCTCGGCGTGCCACCCGGCCGGAACCTCGCGGCGGGCGGCCGAGAAGCGCCGGGTCGCGGCGCCCGGCGTGCCCGCCAGACGCTCCGGCGTCTCGTAGAAGTGCCGGTCAGCGAGGCTGTACACCTCGTACCGCTTGTCCATCGGTCCCCTCCCGGACGGCTTGCTCCGAGAGTTCCATGACGCACCGTGTCCGAACAGTCACCGCTGTCACGAAGAGACCGTGAGGAACGCACGTCCCGCGCGTCCCGGCCCGCAGGATCGTCGGCGGGCCGGCCACCGTGCCGGGCCTCGCCCCGTGGCGCCCGGTCGGCCGCGCTGAGGACCGGGGCCCGTCCGGCGGGTCCTGGCGGGCTCGCGACGCCTGGGCACGGCACATCGCGGCGTTGTCGACACGCCGGGGGACCACCGGCGCCGGCGTCGACCGCGCCGTCCGGCCCGGACCGGCCGCCCCGGGTCAGCGCGGGTGGTCGCCGGACAGCGCCTCGCGGCGCAATGAGGCGCAGGTGCGGCTGATCAGCCGGGAGACGTGCATCTGGGAGATGCCCAGCCGGTCGGCGATCCGGCTCTGCGACATGTCGCAGAAGAAGCGCAGGTAGAGGATCTGCCGTTCGCGTTCCGGCAGGCCGCGCAGTCCGGGGCGGACCGTCTCGCGGTCCACCACCCGGTCGAAGCCGGGCTCGGCGGCGCCGAGCACCCCCATCAGGGCCGAGCCCTCGTCGGCGGCGTCGCCCGGCGCCGCGTCCAGTGACAGCGGCGCGTACGCCTCGATGGCCTCCATGCCGACCAGCACGTCCTCCACGCTCAGTCCGGTGCGCTCGGCGATGTCACGCACCGTGCCGCCGCCGCCCTCCTCGCGTGCGGCCAGGTCGTACTGCGCGGCCCGCACGAGCTGACGCAGCTCCTGAACGTGGCGGGGGACGTGCACGCCCCACAGGTGGTCGCGGAAGTGCCGTTTGATCTCGCCCATGATGGTGGGGACGGCGTAGCTCTCGAACGCCGAGCCGCGCTCCGGGTCGTAGCGCCGTACCGCGAGCATCAGGCCGATCGCGGCGACCTGGCGCAGATCCTCGACGGTCTCGCCGCGGTTGCGGTAGCGCAGCGCGAGCCGTTCGGCCATCGGCATCCACGCCTCGGCGATCTCCTGCCGCACGGCGTCCTTGCGCGGGCCGGGCGGCAGCGCGCGCAGCGTGCGGAACGCCTCGCGGGTGTCGGGGGCGTCGCCGTGCCGGCTGGCGGGTGGCTGCCGGCTCCCGGGTTCGGAGCCGCCGGACCGGTCGGGCCTCTCGGCCCCGGAGCCGCCGGACCGGTCGGGCCTCTCGGCCCCGGAGCCGCCGGACCGGTCGGGACCGGCCGCGCGGGACGGGCGGCCCGAGGCGGCCGTTCGCGCTGTCATGGGACCACCTCCCAGGGCCGACGGCGGGACGCCGCAACCACGGGGACCGGGCCGCGGCGGGCCGGTCGTCGGCACGTCGGGCGGGCTCCCCCGCCCCGGGCGGCGGGGTCGCACCGCCGTGACCACCTCAGGCTAGCCGGGCCGCGGCCGCCGCGCAGCGCGGCGGTTCCGGGCGGTCACCAGCGGCGGCACCGGGCGGTCCGGCGATTACGGTGGTAGGCGCGCGGCCGGGAGCCGGGCACGGGCAGCGGTGGGGCCGGCGGACGCCGGAGTGAGGTGGTCGGGCATGATCGACTCTGGGCAGTGGGTGGCGGGCCGGCACGTGCTGGACGCGTACCACAGCGCCTCCCGGCAGCGCCGGCGGACCGCCTCCTGGCTGGCGGAGGCGCTGGCGCGGGGCGAGAAGGTGCTCTACAAGCGGCACGCGGCGCGACCCGGCGTCCCGGACGACCTGCCGGGGTTCGCCCGCGACTTCACCGACTCCGGGCAGGTGGAGGTGGTGCCGGCCCGGCGGCTGCGCGCGGAGAGCGGCGGGGACCGCCGGGGCCTGCGGCAGTGGCACGAGGACGCGGTGGCGCGGGCCCGCCGCGAGGGCTACCCGGGCCTGGCGATGACCGCCGACTGGCCGGCCATGCGCGAGATCGCTCCGGACCCGGCGGTGCTGCTCGGGCACGAGGAGGACCTGGAGGAGCTGACCGGGGCCTGCGACGTGCGCTCGCTGTGCCGCTACGACGCCGCCCGCGAGGACGAGCGGCTGATCAGCCGGGTGATCGAGGTGCACCGCCACCGGCTGCCGGACGTGCTGTGGTCCGCGGAGCGCTACCGCACGACGCTCGTGCTGCGTGGCGAGGTGGACACCCCGGACGCGGCGGCGCTGGCCGACCGGCTGGCGGAGGAGGCGGCGCTCGGCCTGCGGACGATCGGGCTGGGCGGGGTGAGCTTCTTGTCGGCGGCCGGGGTGACCGCGCTGGAGTCGGCCGCGCGGCGGGTGCGGGAGGTGGGCGGGCGGCTGCGGCTGACCGACGTGCCCGACGAGGTCCGCGACGCGCTGCGGGCGGTGAGGTTCGCCGAGCGCACCGGCGCCGAAGTGGCCGAGGAGCGTCCGGTACCGGCCGTGCCGGGGCAGTGGTGGGAGCTGGCCGGGCGGATGACCGACCTGACCCGAACGCTGCTGGACGCACCCACGGTGGCGGACGCGCTGCGGCGGGTGACCGAAGCGGCGGTCGCGGTGATCCCGGCAGCCGACGTGGTCAGCGTCACGCTGCGGGACCCGGACGGCAGCTTCCACACCCCGGCGCACAGCGATCCGCTCGCCGTGGAGCTGGACCGGCTGCAGTACGACATCGGCGAGGGGCCGTGCCTGACCGCGACCCGCATACCGGGCCCGGCGGTCGCCCGTACCGGGGACCTGGCCGGCGAGGCGGCCTGGCCGCACTTCGGCCCGTCCGCGGCGCGCCGGGGGCTGCGCTCCTCGCTGGCCACCGCGCTGCTGCCGCACGCCCGGCACCCGCGGTTGACCGGCGCGCTGAACCTGTTCTCCAAGTCCCACGACGCCTTCGACGACGCGGCCTGCGACCGCGCGCTGCTGCTGGCCACGCACGCCTCGCTGGCGCTGGCCGGGGTGCGCACCGCCGAGGAGGCGGGACACCGGACCGCGCAGTTGCGCGAGGCGCTGAGCACCCGGGAGGTCATCGGGCAGGCGCAGGGCATCCTGATGCAGCGCCGCGGCATCACCGGGGCGGACGCCTTCGACGTGCTCAGACGGGCCTCGAACGACCTCAACGTCAAACTCGTCGACATCGCCCGCGCGCTGGCCCGCGACCCTCACGGAATCGATCTTCCGCACTACGACGGGTGACCGCGCCCGGCGCCGGCCGGCGGGCGTCCGCGCCGCCCTCCACACGCATGCCGTACCCGGCCCGTTCATGGATAAGATGGCCGTGGCCTTCGGGAAGTGGGGGCCCCGCCATCGTCGAACGGTGGCGCATCCTGGGCCGCGTCCGCACCACGTGTGCGACGGCCGCGTCCGGGATGACTCCTCGCCGTCAGAGGTACTCGGAGCCGGTAGATGTCCCCCTTCCCCCTGCTGTCCCCCTCCCGCGCGCGCCGTGCGCCGCGACCCCGCGTGATCCCCGCCCCGCCACACCGCGATTGACCATGCGGGCCACAGGCGTTCACGGGCACCGCCCCGCCCCGGCTCCGACCGGTGTGTGCGGCGCGGTGGTTGACGGCGGGGAGGGGGAGGAAGGCATGACGGACGTGATGGGCCCCGGCGGGCACGGCGGGGAGCCGGAGCCGGCCGATCCGCGGGTGGGCCGGTTCGCGATGCGGGCGGACACCGGTGTCTGGCGCTGGTCCGCGGAGGCCGGCGCGCTGCACGGCATCGCGCCGGAACTGGGCGCGGTGACCACCGCGGACGTGCTGGACCGGGTGCACGAGGCGGACCGCGCCACCGTGCGGGCCGCCGTCGAGCGCTGCCTGGCGGACGGCGAGCCGTTCAGCGCCCACTACCGGCTGCCGCACGGGCCGCGGCCGCGCCGGGTGGTGCTGGTCGGCGAGGGGCGCGGCGACACCGACGGCGCGGTCGCCGGGCTGCACGGCTTCCTGGTGGACGTCACCGCGCGCTGGGACCGCGAGGTCGACAGGGCCGCCACCTCGCAGGTACGCCGGGCCCGGGTGACGCAGGAGGTCATCGACCAGGCGCGCGGCGTGCTGATGCTGTTGTACGGGCTGGACGCGGACGCCGCGCTGGCGGTGCTGACCTGGCAGTCGCAGCGCACCAACGTCAAGGTCCGGGACCTGGCGCGGCAGCTGGTGGAGGTGGGCGCCCGGGAGGCGTGGGTGCCGGAGGCGGTCCGCGGCCGGCTCGACGCCCTCTTCCAGCGGCTGCCGCTGGAGCCCGGCCCGCCGCCGGCCGGCCCGCCCGGCCCGGCCGGTCCCGCGGCGCCGGCCGGCCCGGCGCCGGCGGACGCCGGGCCGGCGTCCGCGGCCGGTCCCCCCTCGGCGGCCGACCGGCCGGCCGGACCGCGTGCCGCGCTGGCCGTGGTGGCGCGCCGGACCGCGCGGGGCACGGCGATCGAGCTGGCCGGCGTGGTGGACCTGGCGACCGCGCCGGAACTGGAGCGGCGGCTGGCCCGCGAGACGGCCCGCGCCGCCGACGGCCCGGAGGTGGTGGTCGACCTGCGCGCGGTGCGGCGGCTGGGCCCGGCGGGGATCTCGGTGCTGCGGTCGGCGCAGCGCCGGTGCGCCCGGGCCGGACTGGCGCTGCGGGTCGTGGCGTCCGCCGGGCAGGCCGCCGAGACGCAGGCGTTGACCGCGGCCGGGCTGGACGTGCGCCAGGAGACCGCCGAACGGCCGTACCGGCCGGCCGGATCGCCGCAGGACCAGGACGGGCCCTCACGGGCGCGGTCGGAGAGCTGACCGGGTTCCGGCGTCCGGGGCGCGGGGCCGCGAAGGGAGGACCGCCATGGACGGGACGCCGTCACCGGTGGACGATTCCCGTCCCGCGCAGATCCGGGTGCACCTGACCTCCCGCACCGCGCACGTGGAGGTGAGCGGCGAACTCGACCTGTCCGGCGCGCCCGCCCTGGCGCAGGCGCTCGCCGAGCACCTGGGCGGGCCGCGCCAGGTGCTCGTCGACATGTCGCAGGTGGTCTTCGCGGACTGCGCGGCGCTGGGCGTCCTGCTGAACGCCTACGGGGCCGACCCGACGCTGCGGCTGTTCGCGCCCAGCCGGCCGGTGCTCCGGCTGCTGCGGCTGGCCGAGGTGACGATCCCCTGCTTCGGCGAGGGCTGAGCGGCGCCGATCGCCGCCCGCGGGCGGCGGCCGGCGCCGGGTCGCCCGGCCCCGGCCGTGGACAGGGCGTCCCGGGGCCCCTCGGCGGTGGTTTTGGCGCTCAGAGACTCGTCGTCTAGGCTTTCGCCGGACTTTTTACGACCCGTCGGGGATCCGTCCCCGCCCCGGACGGTCCGCGCACCGCCACCAGCACCCGGCAGGAGTTCCTCTTGATGACCGCCACCTTCCCGGTCTCGCTGGCCTTCGACGGCTCGCACATCGACGGGTCGCTGTTCACCGCGGTCACCGGTCTGGCGCGGCACACCCGCTGGCTCAACGGGCCGATGGAGTTCTACACCAACGCCGGGCTCGGGGTGTTCGCGGTGCTGGTGGTGCTCGGCTGGTGGAGGGCGCGGCGGATGGACGACACCGCGATGACGCTGGCGCTGGCGGTACCGGTGAGCATCATGGTGGCCTTCGCGTTCGCCGAGGTGGTCAAGAAGGTGGTGGCCGAGCAGCGGCCGTGCCGGTCGATGCCGCACGCGTTCATCGTGGAGAGCTGTCCGGCGCCCAACGACTACGCGTTCCCCAGCGGCCACACCACGACCGCCGCCGCGGCGGTGGCCGCGCTCTACCTGCTGGATAGGCGGCTGTCGGCGGTCGCGGCGCTGTTCGCGCTCTTCGAGGGTTTCACCCGGGTCTACGTGGGCGGGCACTACCCGCACGACGTGCTGGGCGCTGCGGTGCTCGCGCTGCCGATCGGCTACGCCACCAGCAGGGCGCTGGCCCGGTTCGCGGTGCCGCTGGTGACCAGGGCACGCGCCGGGGTGCTGGCGCCGGTGCTGGTGGCCGGGCCGCGCGGGGCGCACGCCGCCCGCTGAGCCCGTCACGCCCGGCCCCGCGTCCGCCGCCGGCGCCCGTCGTGCCCGACCCCGCGTCCGGCCCGGACGGGCGTGACGGGCGCGGACGCGGGCCGGACGCACGGGCGGTCAGCCGGCCTTGACCGCGGAGACGTCGAACTCCAGCGTGATCTTCTCGCCGACCAGCACGCCGCCGGTCTCCAGGGCGACGTTCCAGGTCACGCCGTAGTCCTTGCGGTTGATCACCACCGAGCCCTCGAAGCCGATGCGCTGGTTGCCGAACGGGTCGGTGGCCGCGCCGGCGAACTCGAACGGTACGGTGATCGGCCGGGTCACCCCCTTGATGGTCAGGTCGCCGGTGATCTCGAAGGTGGTCGCACCGGTCTGGGCGACCTCGGTGGACACGAACGTGATGCGCGGGTGCTCCTCCATCCGCAGGAAGTCGTTGCCGCGCAGGTGGGCGTCGCGGTCGGCGTTGCCCGTGTCGATGCTCGTGGCGTCGATGTCCACCTCGACGCGGGACTTCGCCGGGTCGGCGCCGTCCGCCCGCACGGTGCCGGTGAACGAGCCGAAGGAGCCGCGCACCTTGGTGACCATGGCGTGCCGGGCGACGAAGCCGATCCGGCTGTGCGCGGTGTCCAGGGTGTACTCGCCGGTCAGCTCCGGATACGTGGTGGTGGCGGTCATGGCTTCTCCTCGTCTCGGGTCGGATGGCTAATAGTTGAACGGTACACAAAATTAGTTTCACGGGCAACTACTTTGTGCGGCCGACGAGCCGGCCGTCGGCCGCGGCACCGGGCCCGGGCCCCGGCGGACGCCGGCCGGTCCGGCGTCCGCCGGTCCGGGGCCGGCCGGTCACTCCCCCGCCGGCTCCGGCACCCGCTCGGCGGCGGGCGGCGGACCGGGCGGCGTGCCGTCGCCGAACGGGCTCCCGCCGAGTTCCTCCCGGTGGTGCGGGCTCAGCCAGCCGGACGGGTCCGGGCCGAGCGGCACGATGCCGGTCGGGTTGACGTCCCGGTGCACCACGTAGTAGTGCTCCTTGATCTGGGCGAAGTCGATGGTGTCACCGAAGCCCGGCGTCTGGAACAGGTCGCGCGCGTACGCCCACAGCACCGGCATCTCGGTGAGCTTGGCGCGGTTGCACTTGAAGTGGCCGTGGTAGACCGCGTCGAAGCGCACCAGCGTGGTGAACAGCCGGATGTCGGCCTCGGTGATGGTCCCGCCGACCAGGAAGCGGCGCCGCTCCAGCCGCCGCGACAGTTCCTCCAGCCGGGCGAACAGCCTGCGGTACGCGGCGTCGTAGGCCTGCTGCGAGCCGGCGAAGCCGCACTGGTAGACACCGTTGTTGACGTCCCGGAACACCCCCTCGGAGACCTCCTCGATCTCGTCGCGCGACGCCGGCGGGTACAGCTCCGGGGCACCGTCGCGGTGGTGGGCGCGCCACTCGCCGGAGAAGTCGACGGTCATCTGCCGGTAGTCGTTGGTGACCACCTGGCCGGTGGGGATGTCCACCATCGCCGGCACCGTGATGCCGCGTCCGTAGTGCGGGTCGCGGGCGAGGAACGCCTCCCGCAGCCGCTCGACGCCCAGCACCGGGTCGCGCCCGCCGGGGTCGAGGTCGAAGCTCCAACTGCGCGCGTCGTGCACCGGCCCCGCGATGCCCATGGACAGCACGCCCTCCAGGCCCAGCAGGCGCCGCACGATGACCGCGCGGTTGGCCCACGGGCAGGCACGGGCGACCACCAGGCGGTAGCGTCCCGGCTCGACCGGGAAGCCCTCCCGGCCGTCCGCGGTGATCCGGGTGGCCAGGTAGTTCTGGTCACGCTCGTACTCCCCGCCGGCGACGTACGTCGCGTCCCGGGTCTCGGTCATGGCCTCACGTCCTTCGACTGGTCGTGGTGGTCCGGCCGCGCGCGACGGCGCGGCCGACTCCCGGCACCGGCGACGCCCCGCGCCCCCCACGTCCGGACGGCGCCCGGGACTCCTCTCCCTTGATGGCGCGGCCGTGACGGCCCGGCGCCCGCCGTACCGGACGCCCCGTGCCGCACCTGCCCGGCGCCCCGGTCCCTCGCCCGATTCTCCCGCCGGGCCGGGCCGGCCGGCATCGCGGGGGCGGCCCGAGGCTCACGAACCGGCCGGCGCGGCGGGCGCGGTCCGCTGCGCGCCGGCGGTGCCGGCCGGCACCGGGCCGGCGCGGGCCACGCCGGTCTCGTCGTGGTGGCCCGGCAACAGGCCGCGCACCAGGCCGGGCCGGGGCAGCCGACCTCCGGCGCCGCCCGACCCTCGGCGGTCCGGCAGGCGCCGGCCGCCCTCGGGGCAGCGGACCGTGCGGACCGGCCCGCACCGGTGGAGCCGGCCGAGGGCCCGGCCGATCCGGCCGGGCGGCAGCGCGGTGACCCGGCGGGTCCGGCGGGTCCGGTCGGCCGCAGGCGGCCGACCGGCGCGTCGGAGAGGGCGACCAGGGCGGCGTGGTCGGTCGGCGTGACGTCGTTCTCCCGCGCCAACTGGTCCTCCAGGGCGCGCGGTAGGGTGATGATGATCCGGGCCGGGGCCCGGCAGAGCGTCTCTTCGCCGGATTCCAGCGGGACATGATCGCCCATATGATCACATTATCACGTGATGTGTACGCGTCGACGGATTGTCCGACATCGGGACCGTCTCCGAGTCTCGCACGCCCCCGCGGTCGGCCGTGCATGGCCGGCCGCGGGGGCGGGTAACCGAGGACGGACACCACGGGATCAGCATCCAACCGGGCACGCGCCGACACCGCGCGGCCCACGAGCGGAGGACGGGCCAGCGATGACGGACACCGGGGCGCCGATCTACGACGGCCTGATCGAGGAGCGCGGCGACGTCCTCGCGCAGGCCAAGCAGGTCGCCGAGCACACCAGGCGGGTGGCCGACGAGGCCCTGGGCTGGGGCTGGCCGGGCTCGCGCGAGCCACGTCCGCAGGCGGGCGGGCGGCGCCCGGTCTGACCCGCCCGGGCGCCGCGGGCCGTCCACCGCGGGCCGACCGGTCCGACCGCGCGGAGATCCGCGAGGAGACCCACCAGGAAAGGAGCTTCGATGCGTGCTCTCACCGTGCGCCCCGGGATTCGGAACTCACTGGAGGTCAAGGACCTCCCCGAACCACAGCCGGAATCGGACGAGTTGCTGGTCAAGGGCCTGTCGGTGGGCGTGTGCGGCACCGACCGGGAGATCGCCGCCGGCGACTACGGCTGGGCTCCGCCGGGCCGGGACTGGCTGGTGCTCGGCCACGAGTCGCTCGGCCGGGTGCTGCGGGCCCCCGCCGACGGCCGCTTCACCGCCGGGGACCTGGTGGCCGGAGTGGTGCGCCGCCCCGACCCGGAGCCCTGCGGTGCCTGTGCGCACGGCGAGTTCGACATGTGCCGCAACGGCCGCTACACCGAACGCGGCATCAAGGAGATCGACGGCTACGCCGCCCAGACCTGGTGCGTGCCGGCCGGGTACGCGGTGGTGGTCGACCCGTCGCTGGAGCGGACCGGCGTGCTGATGGAACCGGCCACCGTGGTGGCCAAGGCGTGGGAGCAGGTGACCCGGATCGGCGAGCGCGCCTGGTTCGAGCCGCGCCGGGTGCTGGTCACCGGCGCCGGACCGATCGGCATGCTGGCCGCGCTGCTCGGCGCGCAGCGCGGCCTCGACGTGCACGTGCTCGACCGGGTGACGGGCGGCCCGAAGCCGGACCTGGTACGCGACCTGGGCGCGACGTACCACAGCGCGGACATCCGCGACGTGACCGGCGCGCTGCGCCCGGACATCGTCATCGAGGCGACCGGCGTGGGGCACCTGGTCTTCGAGGCGCTGACCGGCACGGCCGCCTACGGCATCGTGTGCCTCACCGGCGTCTCGCCGACCGGGCGACGACTGACCGTGGACGCCGGCACGACCGGGCGGGACCTGGTGCTGGAGAACGACGCCGTGGTGGGATCGGTCAACGCCAACCTCCGGCACTACCGGCAGGCGGCCGACGCGTTGGCCAAGGCCGACCCCGCCTGGCTGGAGCGGCTGATCACCCGCCGGGTGCCGCTCGCCCAGGCGCGGTCGGCGTTCGAACCGGCCGACGGCGACATCAAGGTCGTCATCGACCTGGCGGACCCGGCGGGCTGATCCGCGCCGCCGGTGGCGGACGACGGGAGCGCGGGGGACGCCGCGCGGGGAGGGGCGGCGGCGGTGGCACGCGTGCTGGTGGTGCAGAACACCCCCACGGGCGGTCCGGACCGGCTCGGCCGGTGGCTGGAGCGCGACGGCCTGGAGTTGGACGTGGTGACCGCCTACGACGGTTCGCCGCTGCCCGGCCGACTGGAGCACGCCGGGCTGCTGGTGCTGGGCGGCGGGTTCATGCCGGACGACGACGCCCGTGCTCCGTGGCTGGCCGGCACCCGGGCACTGATGCGCGAGGCGCTGGGGGGCCGCGCGGCTGTGCTGGGCGTCTGCCTGGGCGGCCAGATGCTCGCGCGGGTGGCCGGCGGCACCGTGCGGGCCGGTCACGGTCGGCCGGAGTACGGCAGCACCGAGCTGACCCCGTGTCCGGAGGCGGAGCACGACCCGCTCTTCCACCGGCTGCCCGGCCGGGTGACCGCGATCGAACGGCACGTCGACGCGGTGACCGCGCTGCCGCCGGGCGCCGTGTGGCTGCTGCGCGGCGAGACCTGCCCGTACCAGGCGTTCCGGGTCGGCGACCGGGCCTGGGGGGTGCAGTTCCACCCGGAGGCGTCGGCCGACCGGATCGCCGGCTGGGACCCGGACCGGCTGGCCGCGCACGGCTTCGACCGTGACGCCCTGCACCGCGCGGCCCGCCGCGACGATCCGGCCGCGGCCCTCGTGTGGCGGGAGGTGGCTCGCCGGTTCGCCGCCGTGGTGCGCGGCGGGGCGGCACCGGCGGGTTGACCCGCGTGGGCGGGCCCGCGACGGCGTGTCGGGGCGGACGGCTTCGCCCCGCGAAGGCGGGCCGGGAGGCGGACGGCTTGACGTGCCGGGGCCTGCCGGGGTTCGCTGCCGGAGGGCGCCCGCCCTCCCCGCAGCCGACCGGACCGGGACCATGAGTCTGCAGATCAGCGCCACCAGCCCGGAGCACCCCGCCGCCCTGCTCGACCTGCCCTGGCACGTGCCGCTGGAGCGGTGGCCGCAGGCGTGCCTGGTGACGCTGCCACGCGGCATCTCCCGGCACGTGGTGCGCTTCGCCCGCGCCGGGCGGGAGATCGTGGCGGTCAAGGAGGTCGGCGAGTACGCGGCGCTGCGGGAGTACGAGTTGCTCCTCGGCCTGGACCGGCTCGGGGTGCCCGCGGTGGATCCGCTGGCGGTGGTGACCGGGCGGGCGGCGCCGGACGGCGAGCCGCTGGAGCCCGTGCTGGTCACCCGGCACCTGGCCGGGTCCATGCCGTACCGCTCGATGTTCGCCACGACGCTGCGGCCGGGCACCGCGAACCGACTGCTCGACGCCCTGGCGGTACTGCTGGTACGGCTGCACCTGGCGGGTTTCGCGTGGGGCGACTGCTCGCTGTCCAACACCCTCTTCCGGCGCGACGCGGGTGCGTTCGCCGCCTACCTGGTGGACGCCGAGACCGGGCAGACCCAGCCCCGGCTGAGCGACGGCCAGCGCGGGTACGACATCGAGCTGGCCCGGGTGAACATCGCCGGTGAGCTGATGGACCTGGAGGCGGGCGGTTCGCTGCACCCCTCGGTGGACCCGGTCCCGTTCGGGGAGGCGATCGCGCGGCGCTACGGCGACCTGTGGCACGAGCTGACCCGCGAGTCGGTCTACCCGGCCGACAAGCGGCACCGCATCGACCGCCGGGTCCGGCGGCTGAACGACCTCGGCTTCGACGTCGCCGAGATGCGCATCCAGCGGTCCCCGCAGGGCGACACCGTGGCGTTCCACCCGAAGGTGGTGGACGCCGGTCACCACCAGCGGCAGTTGCTGCGGCTGACCGGTCTGGACGCGGAGGAGAACCAGGCCCGGCGACTGCTGAACGACCTGGAGGGCTGGATGGCGACCCAGGAGGACTACGCGCCCGACGACCCGCTCGGCGCACGGCCCGAGGTGCTGGCGCACCGCTGGGTGCGCGAGGTCTTCCGGCCGACGGTGCGCGCGGTCCCGCCCGGGCTGCGCCGCCGGATGGACCCGGCGCAGCTCTACCACGACCTGACCGAGCACCGCTGGCTGATGTCGGAGCAGGCCAAGCACGAGATCACGCTGGAGGCGGCGGTGGCCGACTACCTGGCGACCGTCCTGCCGCGCACCCCCTCCGCGCTGGAGCACGACGGGTGAGCCGCCTGGCGCGCCGCCCGGCGGCGGAGCCGACGTGGCGTCCGGCGGCCGGATCGCGTCAGGCCGCCGCGACGGCCCGACGGGCGTAGCGGCGCGCCCTCGCCGCCCCCGCCCGCCGGACCGCGCCCGCCCCGCGTCTCCCGGCCCCGGCGGGCGGCGCACCCGGGCACCCGCCCCGCCCGACGCCCGCCCGACGCCCGCACCTTCTCCGGCTGGCTCGGCCGGGTGCGCCGGCACGGCGTGGCGGTCCTGGCGGCGCGGGCCACGTCCGCGTCCGCCGGGGCGGACGCCCTCTCACGACCGCGGCGTGACCGACCGCACCCGGCGAACCGATGCGGTCACGGCACGAGAAGTGCCGGCCCGGACGCCGGCGAGGGGGGCTCCCGGTGCCCGAGCGGTCACGGAACGTCTCGTTCCGCCGAGGGCATTGACACACGTCAGAACGGCTGTGATCGTTCTCTGACAACGGTTTCAGTCGAACCGGGAGGACAGGGATCGGTGGGTTCGGTGAGCACGATTCATGACGTGGCGGCGCGGGCCGGGGTGTCGACGGCCACCGTCTCGCGCTACCTGCGCGGGCAGCGGGTGCGCGCGGCCGAGTCGATCCGGACCGCGATCCAGGAGCTGAGCTACCGGCCGAGCCCGGCGGCGCAGTCCCTGAAGTCGGGGCGCACCCGGACCATCGGGGTCGTCGTGCCCGACATCACCAACCCCTACTTCGCGGCGGTCGTCAAGGGCCTGGAGAGCGCGACCCGGGAGCGCGGCTACCGCGTCGTCCTGGGCAACAGCGACGAGAGCGCCGAACGCGAGGACGACCTGCTGGCCGACATGGCGCAGCAGGTGGACGGGGTGATCCTGGCGCCGGCCACCGAGGGCGATCGCAGTCCGCTGCGGCTGCGGGAGGCCGGGGTACCGGTGGTCTTCGTCGACCGCGACCTGGTCGGCGGCGAGCAGTTCGACTCGGTGCTGGTCAACAACCACGAGGGCGGCCGGCAGGCGGCCCGGCACCTGCTGGCCCTGGGCCACACGCGGATCGCGGCGATCAACGGCGGGCAGGACACCACGCCGGGGCGCGGTCGGCGCGAGGGGTTCGTCGAGGCGCTGGCCGGCGGCGGTGTGGCCATCGACGCCGAGCACGACCTGGTGGGCGACTTCCGCGAGGACAGCGGCTACCAGCTCACGCTGCGCCTGCTGTCCTCGCGGCGGCCGCCCACCGCGCTGTTCACCGCCAACAACCTGATGACGCTGGGCGCACTGAAGGCGCTGCACGACATGCGCGTCGACGTGCCGGGGCAGCTGAGCCTGATCGGATTCGACGACCTGGACACCGGACCGCTGCTGCGTCCGCCGCTGACCGTGGTGGACCGGCCGATGGTCGAGCAGGGCGTGCTCGCCATGCGGCTGCTGCTGCGGCGGCTGGAGGGCCCGGCCGGCGACCGCACCCCGCGCCACGTGGTGCTGGGCACCCGGCTGATCGAACGCGGTTCCACCGGCGCGCCCCCGTGCTGAGCGGACGGCAGGCGCTCCCCCACCACCCCACTGACCCCCTGCAAGGAACTGGAGGCCCTGATGTCGCGGGACGGCGTACTCGTGGTCGGCAGCATCACCGCCGACGTGACCGCGTTCAGCAAGCGGCTGCCTCGGCGTGGCGAGACCGTGCTCGGCGATGACTTCACGCTCTTCCTCGGCGGCAAGGGCGCCAACCAGGCCGTCGCCGCGGCCCGGGCCGGCGCGCCGACCTGGATGGCCGGCTGCGTGGGCGAGGACCCGTTCCGCGACATCGTGCTGGACGGGCTGGCCGGACACGGCGTGCGGACCTCGCAGGTGCGCACGGTTCCGGGGCGCACCGGGGTCGCGCACATCCGGGTCGACGCCTCGGGGGAGAACGACATCGTCATCACCCCGTTGGCCAACGCCTCGCTCACCCCGCGGATGGTGGACGAGTCGATCGAGGCCACCCGGCGGGACGCGGCCGTGCTGCTGCTGCAGTTGGAGGTGCGCGCCGAGGTCACCTGCCACGCCGCCGAGGCGGGCGCGGCGGCCGGGTTCACCGTGGTGCTCGACCCGGCGCCGGCCCAGGAGCTGCCGGAGGCGGTCTGGCGGCACGTGGACGTGGTGACGCCCAACGAGAGCGAGGCGAGCGCGCTGACCGGCGTCGAGGTCGACGGGGTGGCGGCGGCCGAGCGGGCCGGGCGCTGGTTCCTCGACCGCGGCGTGCGGCACGCGCTGATCACCCTCGGCGGCGCGGGCGCGGTCTCGGTGACCACCGGCGCCGTCCGGCACCACCCGGCGTTCCCGGTCACCCCGGTCGACACGACCGCGGCCGGGGACGCCTTCACCGGCGCGTTCGGCGCCGCCCTGGCCGCCGGGCGGGACGTCGCGGACGCGGTCGGACACGGCATGGCGGCCGGCGCGCTGGCCACCACCCGGCCGGGCGCCAGCCCGTCGCTGCCGGACGCGCGGCAGGTCGCCGCGCTACTGGGCAGCCGGGTCCCCGATGAGAAGAAAGGAAGCACCAGGTGAGGCGCAACCAAGGCACGCTGAACGGCCAACTTGCCCGGGTCATATCCGAGTTGGGACACACCGACCAGATCGTGGTGACCGACGCCGGGCTGCCGGTCCCACCCGGCGTGGAACGGGTCGACCTCGCCGTGCGGGAGAACCTGCCGCGCTTCCTCGACCTGCTGGACGTGGTCCTGACCGAGGTCGCGGTGGAGGACGCGCTGCTGTCGGAGGAGATCAAATCGGTGAGCCCCGGCATGCTCGCCGAGATCGAGTCGCGGCTGTCGGCGCTCGGCGTCACGCCGCGCTTCGTGCCGCACGTGGAGTTCAAGAAGTCCACCGCGAACGCGCGGGCCGCCGTGCGCTCGGGGGAGTTCACCCCGTTCGCGAACGTGCTGCTCGGCGCGGGCGTCGTGTACTGAGGAAGGTGCTGGCATGCATCTGCGACTTGACGGGATACGCAAGTCCTTCGGGGACAACGTGATCCTCAGGGGCGTCGACTTCGAGGTGGCGCCCGGCGAGGTGGTGGCGCTGGCCGGCGAGAACGGCGCCGGCAAGTCCACGCTGACCCGGGTCGTCTCCGGCGCGCACCAGCCGGACGGCGGCCGGATCACCGTCGACGGCCGGGAGGTCTCCTTCCGGGAGCCGCAGGACGCGATGGCGCTGGGCATCGAGGTGATCTACCAGGAGTTCCGGCAGAACCTCTTCCCGCACCTGAGCGTCGCGGAGAACATCCACGTCCTGGACCGCGAGCGGCGGTTCGGGCGGCTGCTCGTCTCCCGCGAGCGGATGGTCAACGAGGCCGCCGCCGTGCTGGAGGACCTCGGCATGGACATCGACGTGCGCCGCCCGGTGGGCGCCTTGAGCGTCGCCGAGCAGCAGATGGTGGAGATCGCCAGGGCCACCTCGCGCTCGCTGCGGCTGCTGATCCTCGACGAGCCGACCGCGGCCCTCGACGAACAGGAGTCGCGGCAGCTGTTCGACCAGGTGCGGCGGCTGCGCGCGGAGGGCGTCTCGGTGGTCTACATCAGCCACCGGCTGGACGAGGTCTTCGAACTCGCCGACCGGATCGTGGTGCTGCGCGACGGGCAGGTCGCGCTGGACAAGAAGGTCGGCGAGACCGCCACCGCCGAGGTGATCACCGCGATGGTCGGCGAGACGGTGGACGACTTCTACCCCAAGGACGCCAACACCGCCGAGGACGTCGTGCTGCGGATCGAGGGCGCCAGCGGCGACACCTTCCGGGACGTGGACCTCCAGGTGCGCGCCGGCGAGGTGCTCGGCATCGGCGGCGTGGTCGGCTGCGGACGCAGTTCGCTGCTGCGGGCGCTCTTCGGCCTCGAACCGCTCACCGCCGGC
>CAVQCY010000004.1:17500-50514 GCA_963711125.1 uncultured Actinomycetota bacterium | reverse complement strand
CCCCGCACGTCGTCCCCCGCGCGCCCGGCCAGCCGGATGGCGGTGTTGACCAGGCCGACGTGGCTGAACGCCTGCGGGAAGTTGCCGAGTTGGCGTCCGGCCACCGGGTCCCACTCCTCGGCGAGCAGCCCGACGTCGTTCCGCAGCGCCAGCAGGCGTTCGAACATCTCCACCGCCTCGTCGTGCCGGCCGATGGCGGAGAGGGCGTCCGCCATCCAGAACGAGCAGGCCAGGAAGGCGCCCTCGTCGCCGGGCAGCCCGTCCACCGAGGTCTCGGCCGACCCGCCGACGGAGTACCGGCGCACGAACCCGCCGTGCTCCAGTTCGCGGCGGACCGCGTCCACGGTGCCGGCCACTCGCGGGTCGTCCGGCGGCAGGAAGCCGACCTGCGGGATCAGCAGGGTGGCGGCGTCCAGCTCGGTGGACCCGTAGTACTGGGTGAAGGTGTGGCGGTCCGGGTCGTAGCCCTTCTCGCACACCTCGCGGTGCACCTCGTCGCGCATCGCGCGCCACGCGTCGACGTCACCGCGCAGTCCGGGGGACGCCTCCACGGCGCGCACCGCGCGGTCGGCGGCCACCCAGGCCATCACCTTGGAGTGCACGAAGTGCCGGCGCGGGCCGCGGATCTCCCACAGCCCCTCGTCCGGCTCCCGCCAGTTCGACTCCAGGAAGTCCATCAGCGAACGCTGGAAGTTCCAGGCGTGCTTCTTGTGCGGCATGCCGGCGGCGCCGGCCAGGTGCAGCGAGTCCATCACCTCGCCGTAGACGTCCAGTTGCGACTGCTCGACGGCCGCGTTGCCGACCCGCACCGGGGTGGAGCCCTCGTAGCCCGGCAGCCACGGCACCTCCATCTCCGACAGCCGGCGCTCGCCGGCCAGCCCGTACATGATCTGCAGGTCCGCCGGGTCGCCGGCCACCGCGCGCAGCAGCCAGTCGCGCCACGCGACGGCCTCCTTGAGGTAGCCGCTGGCGATCAGCGCGCTGAGGGTCAAGGTGGAGTCCCGTAGCCAGCAGAAGCGGTAGTCCCAGTTGCGCACCCCGCCGATCTCCTCGGGCAGCGAGGTGGTGGCCGCCGCCACGATGCCGCCGGTGGGCACGTACGTCAGCGCCTTGAGCGTTATCAACGACCGGACCACCTGATCGCGCCACGGCCCGTCGTAGGTGCAGCGCCGCGCCCAGCCGTCCCAGTCCCGGCAGCTCTGCTCCAACGCCAGGTGCGGGTCGACCATCTTCGGCGGGTCCTCGTGCGAGGGGTGCCAGGTCATCACGAACGCGACCTTCTCGCCCCGGCCGACCTCGAAGTCCGAGATGGTGGTGAAGTCCTGGCCGTAGGTGCGCACTTCCGGGTCGCTGCGGAACCACACCGAGTCCGGGCCCGCGATGGCCGCCCGGGTTCCGTCCAGCCGCCGCACCCACGGGACCACGTGGCCGTAGTCGAAGCGCAGCCGCATCCGGCTGTGCATGCGTACCCGGCCGGAGACGCCCTCCACGATGCGGACCACGTCAGGGCGGTGGTCGCGCTGCGGCATGAAGTCGATCACCTTGACGGTGCCGGACGGGGTCTCCCAGCGGGTCTCCAGGATCAGCGAGTCGCCCTGGTAGCGCCGGTCGGTGCAGGTGGTGCGGTCCTTCGGTGCGATCCGCCAGAAGCCGTTGTCCTCGTCACCGAGCAGTGCGGCGAAGCACGCCGCCGAGTCGAAGCGCGGCAGGCACAGCCAGTCGATCGAGCCGTTCCTGCCGACGAGTGCCGCTGTCTGGAGATCGCCGATCAGGGCGTAGTCCTCGATGCGTCCAGCCACGTAGTCGCCTTCCTCGTTGCCGATGGACCGCCGTCCCGTGCGCCGTGGGCACCTGGGACGACGGGCCGGAATCCCCTAGGAGTCGTGCCGGTCGCCGGCGGCGCTCCCGGCCGCCACCGTGCGGGACGGTCGCGGCGCGTCCGCCGGGTCCGCGCCGTACGCCGGATCGCTCGCCGCCGGATCGTCCGCCGGCCCGCCGCCGTCCGGCGGGGGCGGACCGGCCGCCGCGGCGCGCTCCCGGTCGCGGCGGGCGACCTGGTCGCGGTGTTCGCGCCGGACCAGGATCAACCAGCCGACCGGCACCATCGCGACGAACAGCCACCACTGCCACGCGTACGCCAGGTGCGGCGGGTTGTAGCCGCCGTTCGTCTGGCCCGGGGTGGGCGCCGGCACCCGCTGGGGCTGGCCCTGGGGAACGGCCGGCGAGCTGCGCACCAGCTCCACGTAGCCGCCGACCAGCGGCCGGGACACCGAACCGGCCAGCCGCCGGCTGCTGATCAGCATCACCTGGCGCGGCGGCAGCCCGGCCGGGCTGCGGATGCCGGTGCTCGCCGTCGTCTCGTCGCGGCGCAGCCGCCCGGTGATCGTCAACCTCCCGGTCGGGGTGCGCGGTACGGACGGGAAGCTGACCATGTCGTCGTCGGCCGGGATCCAGCCCCGGTTGACCAGCACTGCCCTGCCGTCGGCCAGCACGAACGGCGTGACCAGGTAGTAGCCGATCCGCGAGTCGTCCGCGGACGTGCGGTGCCGCGCCACGACCTGGCGGGCGGGGGCGTAGTGCCCGGTGAACCGCACGGTCCGGAAGTCGTCCGCCGCCGGGATCGCGGCGCCCGGCCGGGTCAGGCGCTCCAGCGGGACCGCGGGGGCGGCCAGCGCGTGCGCCATCCGCGCGTTGTTGGTCTGCTCGCTCTCGTGGCGGTGCATCTGCCACAGGCCCAGCTCCACCATGGCGGGCATCAGGAGCAGGCCGGCGATGGTGAGGATCACCCATTGCCGGGTCAGCAGGAAGCGGTACACCCCATGACGGTACAACCGGGCCGTCCGCCGCCACCGCGAGGGTCGCGCTCCGCGCGCCGCGCCGGTCCGCCGAGTGGGCCGCCCTACCGCACAGCGCCCACCCGGTCCACGATGCCCTCCGCGCCCTCGGCCGCCGCGCAGTGGCCGCAGCAGAACCACCGGCCGTCGGCCTCCACGCCGTGGCCGACCACCCGGACCCCGCAGTGCTCGCAGATCGGCGCCATGCGGTGGATCGCGCACTCGAAGCAGTCGAAGACGTGCGTGACGCCCTGCGCGCGCACCTCGAAGCTCATGTTGTAGTCGTTCCCGCAGACCTCGCAACGTGCCATGGCGCACAGCGTGCGGGCTGCGGGCGCCGCGGACAACGCAGGCACGCACGTGCCGCGGCGACTTACCCCGTCCGGCCCACAACCGGCGCAACCGCGTCCGGGCGGGCCGGCTGCCGCCCGCCGGGCCGCGCCGGCGCGCCCCCCGTCCGGCGGCCGACGTCCCCGCGGGCCGGCTGCCCGCGCCGCGTGCGCCGCTCCCCCGTCAGCCCTGCCCGCCCGGCGGACGGCCCCCGGTGTCCCAGCGCGGCGCGGGCAGCCGGCCGGGCGCCGGGCGGACCGCCGCCAGCAGCGCCTTGAACCGCTCCTCGTCCACCACCGGGGTGCCCAGCCGCCGGGCGCTGGCGACCTTGCCGGCCGGGGAGCCGGGATCGTTGGTCACCAGCACGCTGGTGAGCCGCGACACGCTGGAGGCCACGTGCAGCCCGGCCGCCGTCGCCCGGTCCTCCAGCAGTTCGCGCTCCACGCGGGTGTCACCCGAGAAGGCGACCCGCATGCCCTGCACCAGCGCCCCGCCCGGCTCCAGCCGGCCCGGGTTCGGGTACGGGCACCGCGGGCGCCGGCGCGACTGGCGCCAACTCGTCGGCCGGTAGCCACCGGACCGCCCGCTCTCCTGCGCCCGCCACTCGGTCAGCGGTGCGCAGGCGTGCAGCGGCAGCCGCATGCCGGCCCGGGCCGCCAGCCGCAGGCTGGGTCGGAACGCCTCGGCCAGCACCCGGGCGTCGTCCAGCGCGTGGTGCGCCCGACGCTGTGTCACGCCGTAGTGCGCGGCCAGCGACTCCAGCTTGTGGTTGGGCAGCGGCAGCCCCAGCTCCTTCGACAGCACGATCGTGCACAGCCGCTGCTCGACCGGCACCGCGTGGTCGGCGCGGGCGTACTCGCGCGCCAGCATCGACCAGTCGAAGACCGCGTTGTGCGCGACCAGCACCCGGCCGGCCAACCGGTTCGCCAACTCGGCGGCGATCTCCCGGAACAGCGGCGCGTCGGCCAGCGCCTCGCGGGTCAGCCCGTGGATCCACACCGGGCCGGGGTCCCGCTGCGGGTTGACCGGCGAGTACCAGTGGTCCAGGATCTCGCCGAACGCGTCGAGCCGGTAGACCGCCGCCGACACTATCCGGTCGAACCGGCCCAACCCGGTGGTCTCCACGTCGACCACCGCGTACCCGTCCGGATAGCCGGCGGGCCACGCGGACGCGGTCGGTGACGGTGTTTCGGGCGGGTGCTCCAGCATGGTCCCTGAGGATACGGGCCCGCACCGACACCCCCGACCGCCGCCCGTCCGGCGTGCCGTCACCGCGGGCCGGACGCGGCGGCGTTGGCGGTGGCGGACCCGACCCTCCCGGTACTTGTCGGTAACAACCCCTGGCGCGTGCCGAGTCGCCACTCCTATCGTCGTGTCATGCCGCGACTGCCGGATCCCGTGGTGTGGTCGATACCCGCCTTCCTGCTGCTGACCGTGTTGGAGGCGGTCAGTTTCCGGCTCCACCCCGACGACGACGAGGTGGGGTACGGCAAGCGGGACACCGTCACGAGCCTGTCCATGGGACTGGGCAGCCTCTTCTTCGACGCGCTGTGGAAGATCCCCATCGTGGCGCTCTACACGGCCCTGTACGAACTGACGCCGCTGCGCGTGCCGTCGCACGGGTGGACCATCGCGCTCATGCTGCTCGCCCAGGACTTCCTGTACTACTGGTCGCACCGCGAGCACCACCTGATCCGCGTGCTGTGGGCCTGCCACGTGGTGCACCACTCCAGCACCCGCTTCAACCTGTCCACCGCGCTGCGCCAGCCGTGGACCAGCCTGACGGTGTGGCCGTTCTACCTTCCGATGATCGCCTGCGGGGTCAGCCCGGCGGCGCTCGCCTTCTGCCAGTCGGCCAACCTCGTCTACCAGTTCTGGGTGCACACCGAACGGGTCGGCCGACTGCCGCGCCCGGCGGAGTTCCTGCTCAACACCCCCTCGCACCACCGGGTGCACCACGCCTCGCAGGGCGGCTACCTGGACCGCAACTTTGGCGGCGTGCTCATCGTCTGGGACCGGCTGTTCGGCTCGTTCGTGCCGGAGACCGAACGGCCGGTGTACGGGCTGACCACCGACATCGGGACCTACAACCCACTGCGGGTGGCGACCCACGAGTACCTGGCCCTCGCCCGCGACCTGGCCGCCGCCACCACGTGGCGCGACCGCGCCGGCCACCTGCTGCGCGCCCCCGGCTGGCGGCCGGCCCCCCGCCCGGCCGGCGGGCCGTCCACCGGGGGAGCCGCCGGTCCGTCCGACGCGGCGGGTACCGTGACGGTCGGCTGACCGGCGTCCGCCCGGCCGGCCACGTGCCGAAGGGATACCGCCCGGCGCACGCCGGCACCCCGCCGAAGGCCCTGGCCGGGCGTTCCCGCCGGGCCGGGCGTCGCCGTCCGGGCGGGAATGCCCGGGACCCGCCCTACGCTGGGAGGGGTGGAGGGCGCGCCGGCGCCCAGGAGGAGAGGCGCACCGTGCTGGCCGACACCTACGGACGCATCGCCACCGACCTGCGCGTCTCGCTGACCGACCGGTGCAACCTGCGCTGCTCCTACTGCATGCCCGAGGAGGGACTGGCCTGGCTCGGCAAACCCGAGCTGCTCACCGACGACGAGGTCGTCCGGCTGGTGCGCACCGCCGTCACCGAGCTGGGCGTGACCGACGTCCGCTTCACCGGCGGCGAACCGCTGCTGCGCCGCGGACTGGTCGGCATCGTGGCTCGCTGCGCCGCCCTCGAACCCCGGCCGAGGCTGTCACTGACCAGCAACGGCATCGGCCTGGCCCGCGCCGCGACCGCGCTGCACGACGCCGGGCTCGACCGGGTCAACGTCTCCCTCGACACCCTGCGCCCGGACGTCTTCGCCCGGCTGACCCGGCGCGACCGGCACGCCGACGTGCTGGCCGGGCTGGACGCCGCGCGGGCTGCCGGCCTCACCCCGGTGAAGGTCAACTCCGTGCTGACGCGGGGGGTCAACGACACCGAGGCGCCCGACCTGCTGGAGTGGGCGCTGTGCCACGGCTTCGAGCCGCGCTTCATCGAGCAGATGCCGCTCGACGCCCAGCACGGCTGGCGGCGCGCCGAGATGGTCACCGCCGAGGAGATACTCGCCTCGCTGGCGAAGCGCCACACCCTGACCCCGCAGCCGTCCACCGAACGCGGCTCCGCACCGGCCGAGCGCTGGCTGGTGGACGGCGGACCGGCCCGGGTCGGCGTGATCGCCTCGGTCACCCGGCCGTTCTGCCGGGCCTGCGACCGCACCCGGCTGACCGCGGACGGCCAGGTCCGCAACTGCCTGTTCGCCCGTGAGGAGACCGACCTGCGCGGCGCACTGCGCTCCGGCGCGGACGACGCCGAACTGGCCCGGCTGTGGCGGGCGGCCATGTGGGGCAAGAAGCCCGGGTCCGGGCTGGAGGACCCGGCGTTCCTACAGCCGGCGCGTCCGATGTCCGCGATCGGCGGCTGACGCACCGCGCACCGCGACGCCCGGCCCGCCCCGGCCGCTCAGCCGGCGGACGGCGGTCGCGCGCCGGACCCCGGCCGCCGCGCGTCGTCCCACTCGGCGATCGGCACCACGTCCCGGAGGAAGCCGCGCACCCCGAGGAAGGCCGACAGCGCCTCGCGGTGCCCGTCGCAGGCGAGCCAGGTCTTGCGCCGCCGCGGCTCGTGGACCTTCGGGTTGTTCCAGACGAGCACCCACACCGCGTCGGCCCGGCAGCCCTTGGCGGAACAGATCGGCGTCTCGGCCGCGACGAACTCCATGGCCGCACCCTACAAACATGAACGACGCCAGGCGGCCACGGGGGGAGCCGCCCGGCGTCGTTCGGTCGCTCCGACGGGGGATGCGGAGCGCGTACGAAGTATGGCACGCTCCTGCCATCCGGGGCAGCCGAACGGCGGGATTCCTCTGAGCTTTTCTTGAGCTTTGCGCAATCAACAGGGCCCGTTGGGCCGGTCCCGGTACGGTTCGTCCGCCCCGCCGGGGCCGTCGGAGCCCGTGCCCTCGTCGCGTGACGGCAGCATATGCCTGGTCGGGGCCGGGACGAACGGCGCCGGCGAGGAGGTGGCGTTGGACCGGCCGCCGTTGGCGAAGACCACGGCCACGTACGGCAGCACGGCGCCGAGCACGAGCGCGGCCGAGGCCACCACGATCTGCACGTGCCACAGCAGGATGAAAAGGATCACGCAGACCGTGCGGACCCCCATCGAGATGGCGTAGCGCCGCTGGCGGCCGCGGATGTCGGCGCTCAGCCCCTCGCGGGCGCCGGTGATCCGGTAGACCCCGCTGTTGTCCTCGCGCTTGCGCATCGCTCCACCGCCCGCTCGATGTGCCGGAAACTCCACAGCCCGGATCTTCCACGGTACGCCGCCGAGCATGCCCCATCGATACCCGGGTGCGGCCCGGGCCACCCCTGCGCCGCCGCCCGCGTTCGCCCGTACGGGGGTGGCCGGTCCGGGCCGGGCCGCGTGGCCCGGACCGGCCACCCCCGGCCGTCACACGCCGCGGCTGACCGAACTCATGTTGAAGTCCGGCACCCGCATCGGCGGCATCGCCGCCCGGGTGAAGTAGTCGCTCCACTCGCGCGGCAGGGTCCGCTCGGTCCGGCCCACCTCACAGGCCCGGGCCAGCAGGTCCACCGGCGACTCGTTGAACCGGAAGTTGTTGACCACCCCGGTCACCTCGCCGTCCTCCACCAGGTACACCCCGTCCCGGGTCAGCCCGGTCAGCAGCAGGGTGGCCGGGTCGACCTCGCGGATGTACCACAGGCAGGTCAGCAGCAGTCCCCGCCCAGTCGCCGCCACCATCTCCTCCAGCGAGGCGGTGCCGCCGCCGTCCAGGACCAGGTTGTCGCCGGCCGGTGCGACCGGCAGCCCGGTCAGCTCGGCCGAGTGCCGGGTGGTCACCAGCCGCTCCAGCACTCCGCCGCGCACCCAGTCCGTGCGCTCCAGCGGCAGGCCGTTGTCGAACACCGAGGTGTCCGGGCCGGACGTGCGGGCCAGCAGGAAGGGCGCGCAGCCCAGGCCCTCGGCCGCCGGGTCGCTGTAGAGGTCCAGCGGCAGCGCGGACAGCTTGCCGCCGACCCGGGTGCCGCCGCCCGGCCGGCTGAACACCGTGCGCCCCTCGGACGCCTCCCGGGCGGTCGCCGACCACTGCTGGTAGACCATCAGGTCCGCCACCGCGGTCGGCGGGAGCAGCGTCTCGTACCGCCCGGCGGGCAGCTCCACACGGCGCTCGGCCCACTCCAGGCGGCGCGCCAGCCCCGCGTCCAGGGCCGCCGGGTCCACGTCCGTGAAGTCCCGGGTGGAGGCGCCGGCCCAGGCCGAGCGGGCGCCGTCCGGCGACTTGGCGTTCAGTTCCAGCGTGCCGGTCGGCTGGTCATGCCGCAGCCGCAGTCCGGCCGAGGTGCCCAGGTAGCTGGAGACCACCGAGTGGAACGCGAACCCGTACAGCTCGCGGCCGGCCGAGCGGGCGGCGCCGAACGACTCGCCCAGCGCGGGCGCGAAGCCGGCGAACACCTCGGAGGAGGTCTCGGCCGGCGGTTCGGCGAACGCCGCGGAGGCCGGCCGGCCGGCCACCAGCGGCCGCGCGTCCTCCGCCGGTCCGGCGTCCCGGGCGGCCGCCTCGGCGGCGCGCACCAGCGGCTCCAGGTCCGACGCGGTCACCGCGGAGCGCGAGACCACGCCGGTCGCGGTGCCCTCGGCGCCGTCCACCGTGGCCACCACGGTCAGCGTGCGGCCCCGGGTGACGCCGTTCGTGGTCAGCGCGTTGCGCGCCCAGCGCAGGTTGGCGCTGGACTCCTCGTCGGCGATGACGACGCAGCCGTCCGCCCGCGACAGCTCCAGGGCGCGCTCGACGATCTCGTGAGCGGGGGTGGAACGACTCATGAACGACCCGCCTCCTGCGTGGTGTTGAGGATGTTGACGCCGCGGAAGAGCGCCGACGGGCAGCCGTGGCTGACCGACGCGACCTGACCGGGCTGCGCCTTGCCGCAGCTGAAGGTGCCGCCCAGCACGTAGGTCTGCGGACCGCCGACCGCCTCCATCGACCCCCAGAAGTCGGTGGTGGTCGCCTGGTACGCGAAGTCCCGCACCTGTCCCGCCAGCCGGCCGTTCTCGACGCGGTACGCCCGCTGCGCGGTGAACTGGAAGTTGTAGCGCTGCATGTCGATGGACCAGGAGCGGTCGCCGACCAGGTACAGGCCGTGCTCCACCCCGCCGATCAGCTCCTCGGTGGACGGACCGTCCTCGGCGGGCCGCAGCGAGACGTTCGCCATCCGCTGCACCGGCACGTGCGAGGAGGAGTCGGCGTAGGCGCAGCCGTTGGAGCGCTCGAAACCGCACCGCCGGGCGATCCGCCGGTCGAGCTGGTAGCCGACCAGGGTGCCGTCCCGGACCAGGTCCCAGGACTGCGCGGCCACCCCCTCGTCGTCGAACCCCACGGTGGCCAGGCCGTGTTCGGCGGTCCGGTCGCCGGTGACGTTCATCACCGGCGAGCCGTAGCGCAGTGAGCCGAGCCGGTCGAAGGTGGCGAACGAGGTGCCCGCGTAGGCCGCCTCGTAGCCGAGCGCCCGGTCCAGCTCGGTGGCGTGGCCGATCGACTCGTGGATGGTCAGCCACAGGTTGGAGGGGTCCACCACCAGGTCGTGGCGGCCGGCCCGCACGCTGGGCGCCCGCATCTTCTCCGCCAGCAGCTCCGGCAGGCCGGCCAGCTCCGCCTCCCAGTCCCAGCCGGTGCCGGTCAGGTACTCCCAGCCCCGCCCGACCGGCGGCGCCAGGGTGCGCATCGAGTCGAACCCGCCCGCGGCGTCCACGGCGACCGCGGTCAGCTCGGGGTGCAGCCGCACCCGCTGCTGGGTCGTGGTGGTGCCGGCGGTGTCGGCGTAGAACTTGTTCTCCTGCACGGCCAGCAGCGAGGCGTCCACGTGCGAGACGCCCTCGGCGGCCAGCAGCCCGGCGCTCCAGTGCGCCAGCAGCCCGGTCCGCTCCCGCTCGGCGACCTCGAACGGGTCGACGTCGTACGCCGAGACCCACACCCGGTCGGCGTGGACCGGCTCGTCGGCCAGCTCCACCCGGTCGTCGCCGCCGGCCGCCCGGCCGATCCGCGCGGACAACCGCGCCATCTCCACCGCCTGGGCCGCCACCCGTGCCGCGGCGTCCGTGGTCGGCTCGACGCCCGCGGCGAACCCCCAGGCGCCGTCGTGCACCACGCGCACCGCGTAACCGGTGTCGGTGCTGTCGGAGGAGGACACCGGGCGGGCGTCGCGCAGCCGCCAGTGCGCGCTGCGCACCCGCTCGAGACGGAAGTCGGCGTGCTGCGCGCCGAGCGCGCGGGCCCTGGCCAGCGCGGCGTCGGCCAGCGCCGGCAGTGGCAGCGCCAGAAACGACGCGTCGATCTCCTGGGCCACGAGGCCCCCCTTTCCGTCGGTGTCGGTGACGGCTGCCGGAGCCCGCCGGGCCGGCCGTCCCGTCCCGCGGGGCCCCGGAGCCACCCGCAGTGAATCATGCCCGGCTCGGCCGGCTGACGTCCTCCGGTTTCTGTAGGGACCTCACAGCGCCCGCCGGAAGTGCCTGTCGCCCCCCGCCGCACCGAAGAGCCCCCTGGACCGATAGTTTTTCGCAAGGAGAGGACGACCATGGGTTGGACCCAACGAACCTATTGAAAGGGTGAGCCCTTGAGCCGCTCGGTTCTCGTCACCGGAGGCAACCGCGGGATCGGCCTGGCCATCGCGCGTGCCTTCGCCACCCAGGGTGACAAGGTCGCGATCACGTACCGCTCGGGGGAGCCGCCGGCCGCCCTCTCGGAGCTGGGCTGCCTCGCGGTCAAGTGCGACATCACCGACCCCGAACAGGTCGAGCGGGCCTTCAAGGAGGTCGAGCAGGAGCACGGTGCGGTCGAGGTGCTCATCGCCAACGCCGGCATCACCCGCGACCAGCTTCTGCTGCGGATGACGGAGGAGGACTTCTCGGCCGTCCTGGAGACCAACCTCACCGGTACCTTCCGCGTGGTCAAACGGGCCGCGCGCGGCATGCTGCGGGCCCGCCGCGGCCGGGTCGTCCTGATCTCCTCCGTGGTCGGCCTGCTCGGCGCGGCCGGGCAGGCGAACTACGCCGCGTCCAAGGCCGGCCTGGTGGGCTTCGCACGCTCCCTGGCCCGCGAACTGGCCAGCCGCGGCATCACCGTCAACGTCGTCGCGCCCGGCTTCGTCGACACCGACATGACCCGGGCGCTCAACGAGCAGCAGCGGGAGGCGATCGTCGGCCAGGTCCCGATGGCCCGCTACGGACAGCCGGAGGAGGTCGCGACCACCGTCCGCTTCCTCTCCGGCGACGACGCCTCGTACATCACCGGAGCCGTCATCCCCGTGGACGGCGGATTGGGAATGGGTCACTGACCAAGATGAGTGGAATCCTCGCAGGCAAGCGCATCCTCGTCACGGGCGTCCTCACCGACTCCTCGATCGCCTTCCACGCCGCCAAGCTCGCCCAGGAGGAAGGCGCCGAGGTGATCCTCACCGCCTACCCCCGGCTGAGCCTGGTGGAGCGGTTCGCGCGACGGCTGCCGAAGCCGGCGCCGGTGCTGGAGCTGGACGTCACGAACAAGGAGCACCTGGCGGCCCTGCCCGGCAAGGTCGCCGAGCACCTCGGCGAGGGCGTCGAACTCGACGGCGTCGTGCACTCCATCGCCTTCGGCCCGCAGTCGGTCTTCAACTTCCTGGGCGCGGAGTGGGAGGACGTCTCGACCGCGATCGAGGTCTCCGCCTACTCGCTCAAGTCGCTCACCACGGCGCTGCTGCCGATCATGCCGCGCGGCGGATCGGTCGTCGGCCTGACGTTCGACGCGCAGATCGCCTGGCCGAAGTACGACTGGATGGGTGTCGCGAAGGCCGCCTTGGAGTCCACCTCCCGCTACCTCGCCCGCGACCTGGGGGAGAAGAACGTGCGGGTCAACCTGGTCTCGGCCGGCCCGATCAAGTCGATGGCCGCCAAGTCGATCCCCGGCTTCGCGGAGCTGGCCGACGTCTGGAACCACCGGGCCCCGATCGGCTGGGACCTCACCGACCCGGAGCCGGCCGGCCGCGGCGTGGTCGCGCTGCTGTCCGACTGGTTCCCCAAGACGACCGGCGAGATCCTGCACGTCGACGGCGGCGTGCACATGATGGGCGCCTGACCCGCCCGCCGCGCCACCCGGCCCCGGCCCGCCGCTCCCGGCGTGCCGGGGCCGCGTCGTCCGCGGGGCCGGCGGGGTCCGGGGAGGACCCGGACGGGCCACGTCGGCGGGCGGGCACCGGCACCGGGCGGCAGGATGGCCGCGGGGGCCGCACCCAGCCGAGGGAGGGCGACGCCATGCGACGCCACGCCGGCCGCGCCGCCGCGGTGCTGATCGCCGCGCTCACCGGCCTGCTGGCCGCGCCGGCGCCGCCGACCGCCCGCGCGGTCGCCACGCCCGGCACCGCCTGCGGGCTGACCCGGCACGCCTCCACGGTGGTCGCGGTCTGCCACAACCCGGACCCCACGGTGACGCCGGTCCAGCTGCACGTGCTGTGCGCCCGCTGGTGGGACCCGCCGACCGACACCGCGCCCGCCCCGGTCGGCCCGGCCCAGTGGGTGACGCTGACCGGCCGGTGCTGGCAGCGGATCCGGGCCGCCTGGATCACCCGGGGCCCGGATTCCTCCGGGACGCGGTGAGCCGGCCGTCCCACCGGACACCGGTCGCGGCGGCACCGGCCGCGTCGCCGGCCGGACAGCCGAGCGCGTGCGCCGCGGCCTCGGCCGCCGCACGCTCCCCGTCGCCGTCCCGGATGGCGTCCACCAGCCGGCGGTGGTCGGACGGCGCGGCGCTGGACAGCTCGTCGCCGACCGCCGCGCGCAGGACGTCGCGCAGCACCTCGCCGAGGTCCGCGTACATCCCGGTCATCACCTCGTTGTGCGCCGCGTCCACCACCGCCAGGTGCAGCGTCGCGTCGGCGCCCACGAACGCCTCGGCGTCGCCGGAGCGCCAGGCCCGGTCCCGCGCGTCGAGCAGCCGGTCGAGCTGGCCGAGGTCGCGTGCGGTGCGGCGGGCGGCGGCCAGCCGGGCCGCCGCCGCCTCCATGACGCCGCGCAGCTCGGCGATCTGCCGCGGGTCGGCGCCCGCGAACCGGTGCCGCATCACCCCGGCCAGCTCGCTGGTGGCGGCCACGTAGGTGCCCGACCCCTGGCGGATGGCGAGCAGCCCGTTGTGCGCCAGGGCGCGGACCGCCTCGCGCACGGTGTTGCGGGCCACCCCGAGGCGTTCGACGAGTTCCGGTTCGGTGGGGATGCGGGTGCCGACCGGCCACTCGCCGGAGGTGATCTGGGCGCGCAACTGCGCGATCACCTGGTCGGCGAGCGCGGAGCGGCGTGGCGTGCTCAGCGGCATCGCGGACCCCGCCCCGGTGCGGGGCGCCGCGCCGGGCATCCGGCGGGAACGGCGGGAAAAGCTCGGCGGTAATTCATCCTATGATTCTATGATGGTGCCCATGCCAGACGACAGCGGGACGCGCGAACACGCCGCCGGGCCGGTCCACCCCGGCCGGCCCGGCGCCGACCCGCGCACCCACCCGCTCGGCACCGGCGCCGCCGGTCCGTCCCGGCGCCGGGGGCGCGCCCTGGTGGCCGCCGCGCTGCTGGCCGCCGCGTTCAACCTGCGCCCGGCCGTCGCCAGCATCGGCCCGGTCCTGGCGGAGATCCGGCACGGGCTCGGCATGAGCGGCACCGTCGCCGGGCTGCTGACCTCGCTTCCGATGCTCTGCTTCGGCCTGTTCGGCGCCCTCGCACCCCGGCCGGCCCGCCGCTTCGGCCCCACCCCGGTGGTGCTGGCCGGGTTGCTCGCGCTCACCGCCGGCCTGGCGCTGCGCCCGTGGGCCGGCCGGACCCCGGTCTTCCTCGCCGCCAGCGCCCTGGCGCTGGCCGGCATCGCGGTCGGCAACGTGCTCATGCCGGTCGTCGTCAAACGCCACTTCCCGGACCGGGTCGGCACGATGACCGGCCTGTACTCCACCGGCATCGCGGCCGGCACCTCGCTCGCCGCCGCCGTCACCGTGCCGCTGGACCACGCGCTCGGCGGCGACTGGCGGCCGGCGCTGGCCGCCTGGGCGGCGCCCGCCGCGCTCGCCCTGCCGCTCTGGCTGCTGGTGGCGGGAGCCCGCCGCGCCGCCGGGACCGGCAGCCGGAGCGCCCCCGCCCCGCCCGCCCCGCCCCGCGCCGCTCCGCCCGGCCGTGCGGCGGCACCGGCCCGGCCGGCCCGCCGGATCGGCGCCAGCCGGACCGCGTGGGCGATGGCGGTCTTCTTCGGACTCCAGGCCACCGGCGCCTACGTCACCATCGGTTGGCTGCCGCAGGTCTACCGGGACGCCGGCATCCCGGCGAGCACCGCCGGCCTGCTGCTCGCCCTCACCATGGCGATCGGCGTGCCGCTGTCGTTCGCGCTGCCCTCGGTGGCCGGGCGGCTGCGCCACCAGGGCGGACTCGCCGTCTGCCTGGCGCTCTTCGGCCTGGCCGGGTACGCCGGGCTGTGGCTGGCCCCGGCCACCCTGCCGTGGCTGTGGGCGGCGCTGCTGGGCCTGGCCAACTCCGCCTTCCCGCTGGCGCTGACCATGATCGGGATGCGGGCGCGCAGTGCGGCCGGGGTGGTGCGGCTGTCCGCGTTCTCCCAGTGCACCGGCTACCTGCTGTCCATCCCCGGCCCGATCCTGGTCGGCGCGCTCTACCAGCACACCGGCGGCTGGGGCGCGCCGATCGCGCTGATGGCGGCCCTGCTGGTGCCGCAGTCCGCGGCCGGCTACCTGGCCGGGCGGGACCGGCACGTGGAGGACGAGGTGTGACCACCGCCGGGTGCGGGGCGGCCCCCTGGCGCCCAGCTGCCCGGAGGCACGCGCGGCGGCAGGCCGGACCCGGGGAGCGTGCGGCCGCCCGCCCCGCGGATCGCGGCAGGCCGGACCCGCGGGGCGGGGCGACCGGGCGTACCGGCACCCCAGGAACGGGACGTAAGGGAACGGGTGCGACACTGGCCGCATGCCAGTCCTCGAACCCCACCCGCCCGAGCCGCGGAAGAAGTTCCTGTTGGTCCTCGGCCTGATGCTGGGCGTCCCGGCCCTCGTCGCGATCATCGCCACCATCGGTTCGCACTACGGCTGACAGTCCCTCCCGCCCCGGCGCCGGGGTGGGGGGAAACCCCACCTTCCCCCGGGGGTCGCGTCAGGGTCGGGTGGGTGTCCCACCGGATGGGCGGGGACGGGCCGGGCCCGTAGCGTCATCGGTACCCACAGCGCCGATGACCGGAGGCGGTCCCCATGGCGGCACACAGCCGGCTCCTGCCCGCGGCGACGGTACGACGACCCCGCCCGACCCCGGCCGCCGCGCGGCTGCCCTGGTGGGCGCTGGCGCTGCCGGCCGCCGCGTTCGCGCTGCTGCTGGTCGCGGCCGGCGGCGGGCACCCCGCCGCCGCGGCGGGCCAGCCGCTCACCGGACTCGTCCTCCACCTGCGCGCGCTGCTGCCGCACGGCCTGGCCGTCCGCTGACCGCCGCCCGGCGGTGACCGGCGCACGGGTGCCCGCCCCGCGTGCGGGGGCGGAGTGCCCGGGTCCCGGAGCGGGAGCGGTCCGGAGCGGGCCGGCGCACACCCCGCGCCCGGGGCCGGATTTTCTGCGAAGCTGGCCTACATGAGCGACTCCACGCCCCGAAGGATCGTCCTGCTGCGGCACGCGAAGGCCGACTGGCCCGAGGTTCCCGACATGGAGCGTCCGCTCGCCGACCGCGGCCGGATGGACGCCCCCGCCGCCGGCCGGTGGCTGGCCGGCACCGGGATCCTGCCCCGGCTGACGTTGTGCTCCCCGGCGATCCGCACCCGCGAGACCTGGAAGCTCGTGGCGCACGAACTGCCCCGGCGCCCCAGGACCGTCTACGAGGAGCGGCTCTACGAGGCCACGCTGGGTGATCTGCTCGCCCTGCTCAACGAGACCGACGACGCGGTCGCCGACCTGCTGCTGGTCGGGCACAACCCGGGGATGCACGCCCTCGCCGACGCGCTCAGCTCGCGCGCCGACGGCGACGCGCTGGCCCGGATGCGGCGCGGGGCGTTCCCGACCTCGGCGGTCGCGGTGGTGGAGTTCGCCGGGTCGTGGAAGTCGGTCGAGCACGGCACGGGCCGGCTGGCCGCCTACTGGGCCCCGCACGACTGACCGCCGTGCCGGCTCAGCCGCCCCGCACCTGCGCCGCCGCCCCGCTCGGCCCGCGCGGTACCGGGCGGGCCGCGCTCCGGCTCCGGTCAGTCGTCGCGGCCGAGGTCCGCGCCCTCGACCTCCTCGCGGCTGATGCCGAGCAGGTACAGCACGGTGTCCAGGAACGGCACGTTGACCGAGGTGTCCGCCGCCTGCCGCACCAGGGGCTTGGCGTTGAAGGCCACCCCGAGGCCGGCGGCGTTGAGCATGTCCAGGTCGTTGGCGCCGTCGCCGATCGCCACCGTCTGGCTGAGCGGGACGCCGGCGCGTGCCGCGAACTCGCGCAGCAGCCGCGCCTTGCCGGCCCGGTCCACCACCGGGCCGGTCACCCGCCCGGTCAGCCGGCCGTCCACTATCTCCAGGGTGTTGGCAGCGGCGAAGTCCAGCCCCAGCCGCTCCCTGAGGTCGTCGGTGATCTGCGTGAAGCCGCCGGAGACCACGCCGACCTGGTAGCCGAGCCGCTTGAGGGTGCGGATCAGAGTCCGGGCGCCGGGGGTCAGCCGCACCTGGGCGCGCACCGTGTCGACCACCGAGGCGTCCAGGCCCTTCAGCAGCGCCACCCGGGCGTGCAGCGAGTGCGCGAAGTCCAGCTCGCCCCCCATCGCCCCGGCGGTCACCGCGGCGACCTCGTCCCGGCAGCCCGCGTGCCCTGCGAACAGCTCGATCACCTCGTCCTGGATGAGCGTGGAGTCCACGTCCATCACCACCAGCCGCTGCGCCCTGCGGTGCAGCCCGGCGGCCACCACCGCGACGTCCACGCCGCGCCGGGACGCCTCCGGCGCCAGCGCGGTCCGCAACCGCTCGGTGGACACGCCGGAGACCATCAGTTCCACGGCCACCACCGGGTACTTGGCGAGCCGGAAGATGCGGTCGATGTTGCCGCCGGCGTCGGTGACCCGGGCCGCTATGGCGGCGACCGAGCGGGCGCTGAGCGGGTTGCCGAGCACCGTCACGTGCGAGCGGCCGGTGCCGCGCGGCCGGTTGTCGCCGATGCCGGAGATGATCTCCGCCTGCATCCGCTTCGACTCCGCCCAGGTGTGCACGGTGGCGCGCAGCCCGCCCTCCACGCCGTGCCCGCCGGGCGGCACGGTGACCAGCGCGCACAGCACCATCCGGCCGCGGGTCACCACCTGTTCCAGGTCGATCACGTCCACGCCGTAGCCGGCGAGGGTGTCGAAGAGGCCGGCGGTGATGCCCGGCCGGTCCTTGCCGAAGATCTTGACCAGCAGGGTCGGCCCGGTCGCGGGAGCGGGGGAACCCGGCGATGCGTCGTCGAGGTCGTTCATGGTCCTCCCACCGTATCGGGACCCGCCCCGCCCGGTGGACCGCGTTCCGCATGCCGGGCGGCACCGGCGCCGGCGCGGTGCGTGCCGCTCCGGTGGTGAGCGGGGGGCGACTTTCGGTGAGGGCCGCGATCCTGGAATAGTTCCCACTGATGTTCGACATCCCTGGACTCCCCGGCCATGGGGAAATACTCGGGGGACAACCTTGTGGGGCTTGGAGTGCCAGAACTCGTACTTGAACTGAACGGACGCACCTGGACATTTGATGCGTCCAGGTCATACACGGTGGGCCGTGATCCGCACAGCGACGTCCCGCTGGACGACGCGCGGGTCTCCTGGCGGCACGCCACCATCCGCTGGGACGGCTCCGGTTGGCTGCTGGAGGATCAGGGGAGCACCAACGGGACGTTCCTGCAGGGCAAGCGGGTGGGTGAGGCCCGGATAGGCCCGGGCTCCTCGGTCCACCTCGGAAACGCAACCGACGGGCCGGGCCTGGCGTTCACCCTGCCGGCCGTGCCGTCGGAGGCCGTCCCGGCCCAGGCGTCGGCCCAGGCGGCCGCCCCGGCCCCGGCCCAGGTGCCGGTGGCCGCGCGGGTCCCGGCCCCGGCGGCGGACGCCGGCGGCGAGGCCCCCGGGCAGCCGGCGACCCCGCCGACCGGCGGCCCGCCGGCCCGGCCCGCCGTGCCGCCGCAGCCGTCCGCCGGCGGCGCGGCCGGATACAGCGACCGCAGCCCGACCACCTTCCACCAGCTCTCGGCCGGCCGGGTCATGCGGATCGGCCGCGCGCTGGAGAACGACCTGGTCGTCTCCGACCTCCAGGTCTCCCGGCACCACGCGGAGTTCCACGCGCACCCCGACGGGCGCATGGAGATCGTCGACCTCGGCAGCCACAACGGCACCTACGTCAACGGCCAGCCGGTCCAGCGCCACTCGATCGGCCCCAACGACACCGTCGGCGTCGGCCACTCCACGTTCCGGCTGGTCGGCGACCGGCTGGAGGAGTTCGTCGACACCGGCGCGGTCTCCTTCTCCGCGCGCCGGCTCACCGTCAACGTGCCGCAGGGCCACACCACGAAGACGATCCTGCGGGACGTCTCCTTCGGCGTCCCGGAGAAGTCGCTGATCGGCGTGATCGGCCCGTCCGGCTCCGGCAAGTCCACCCTGCTGCGCGCGCTCACCGGCTACCGCCCGGCCGACGTCGGCGAGGTGCTCTACGACAACCGCGACCTCTACAAGCAGTTCGCCGAACTGCGCCAGCGCATCGGCCTGGTGCCGCAGGACGACATCCTGCACAAGGAGCTGAGCGTCCGCACCGCGCTGAAGTACGCCGCCAAGCTGCGCTTCCCGGGCGACACGCACGCCACCGAGCGGCAGGCGCGCATCGACGAGGTGCTGCGCGAACTGAAGCTGGACATCCACGCCGACAAGCGCATCACCTCGCTCTCCGGCGGTCAGCGCAAGCGGGTGTCGGTCGCCCTCGAACTGCTCACCAAGCCGTCGCTGATCTTCCTCGACGAGCCGACCTCCGGCCTCGACCCGGGCATGGACCGCGACGTGATGCAGTTGCTGCGCGGCCTGGCCGACGACGGCCGCACCGTACTGGTCGTCACCCACTCGGTCGCCGAACTCGCCCTGTGCGACCGGCTGCTGGTGATGGCGCCGGGCGGTTCGATGGCCTACTTCGGCCCGCCGGACGAGGCGCTGAACTTCTTCGGTTACGACACCTGGGCCGACGTCTTCCAGGCGTTCGAGAACTACCGGGAGTACGACTGGGCCGGCCGCTGGCGCGGTTCGCAGCACTACCAGATGTACACCGCGCACCTGGAGACCGCCGTGCCGCAGGCGGCGCCGGCCATGCCGCAGCAGGTCGCCCGGCCGCAGACCTCGCAGAGCTGGGGTTCGCAGCTGTGGACGCTGATCGCCCGCTACGTGTCGGTGATCGCCTCCGACCGGGGCTTCATGGGGCTGATGCTCATCCTGCCCGCCGTGCTCGGCCTGGTCAGCGTCGTCATCCCGGCCAAGTCCGGCCTGGGACCCGGCCCCTTGCAGTCCCACCTGTTCAACAAGGACGCCGGCACCATCCTGATGATCCTCACCGTCGGCGCGTGCTTCTCCGGCGCCGCCAACTCGGTGCGCGAGCTGATCAAGGAACGGGTGATCTACGAGCGGGAACGCGCGGTCGGCCTGTCCCGCAGCGCGTACCTGACCTCGAAGATCATCGTGCTCGGCCTGATCACCGCGCTGCAGGGCGTGATCATCTGCGGCATCGGCTTCGCGCCGCGCACCATGCCCGACCAGGGCGTCATCCTCAAGCACAGCCCCGGCATCGAGATGACGGTGGCCGTCATCGGCATCGGCTTCACCTCGATGATGATCGGCCTGGTCATCTCCGCGCTGGTCAAGACCGCCGAGAAGACCATGCCGCTGCTGGTGATGTTCGCCATCGTCCAGGTCGTCTTCACCGGCATCCTGTTCCAGCTGTACTCCAAGCCCGGCATCGAGCAGGTCGCCTGGGTGATGCCGTCGCGCTGGGCGCTGGCCGCCATGGGCGCCACCGCCCGACTGGACGTCCTGATGCCGTGGACCCCCTCCGGCGATCCGCTGTGGAAGCACACCGCCGGCACCTGGACCCTCGACATGGTCATGCTGCTCGCCATCGGCGCCGCCTGCGGCTTCGTCGTGCTGCGGCTGCTGCGCCGCCACGAGCCCGAGGTGATGCGCGAGAAGTGACCGTCCGGTCCGCCCGCGCCGCCCGCGCCGCCCGCGCCGCCCGCACCGCCCGGGCGGCCCGCACGGACCCGTCGGCGCCCGCCGCCGCGGTGCTCCCGGCCCGGCGGGCGCGCCGGGCCGCCGGGGTCACGGCAGCAGCAGGTTGACGTCCCCGAACTCGTGCCACCGGTACCGCGCCGCCACCGCCTGCTCGTACACCCGCTCCAGCAGCGCCGTCCCGGCCACCGCCTCCAGCATCAGCAGGTGGGAGGCGCGCGGCTCGTGCAGCCCGGTCAGCAGCCCGTCCACCACCCGCACCCCGCGCTCGGCGGTCACCACCAGATCCGTCCAGCCGCCCGCCGGGCGCACCGTGCCGTCCGTCCCGGCCGCCGACTCCAGCGCCCGCACCGCGGTCGTGCCCACCGCCACCACCCGGCAGCCCGCCGCCCGGGCCGCGTTCACCCGCCGCGCGGTGGCGGTCGGAACCGTGAAACGCTCCGGGTACGGCGGCTCCCCGGCCTCCCCGGACGCCACTCCGGTGTGCAGCACCAGCGGCGCGATCCGCACACCCCGGGCGACCAGCGCGGCCACCAGCGGCGCGGTGAACGGCCGCGCCGCGCTCGGCATCTCCGCCGAACCGAGCCCGTCCGGAGAGGGCGCGGAGAACACCGACTGGTACGCCGACAGCGGCTGGTCGCGCAGGGTGTACGCGTACCGGATCGGCCGCCCGTGCCGGTACAGGAACGCCACCGGATCCGGCACCCGGACGGCCGCCACCCACAACCGGTCCCCGTCCGGGCTCGACGGACCCTCCAGCAGCAGCCGCGCGCCGCCCGGCAACCCCAGCTCCGCGCCGGCGGGCCCGCCAGCACGCGGCCGGGTGCTGCCCCGGCCGTCCCGGTCCCGCACCTCCACCAGCCAGCGCCCGTCGTCGCGCCGCGTGGAGAAGTGCACCACCACCTCCCGCCCGCCGAGCATCGCGTCCACCGCGGCCGGCAGCGTCCGGGAGGTGTTGACCACCAGCACGTCCCCGGGCCGCAGCAGAGACGGCAGGTCGCCGAACGCGTGGTGCGCCACCCGGCCGGCCGCACGCCACCCGGCGATCAGCCGCACCGCGTCCCGGCGCGGCGGCGGCACCCTCGCCGACAGCTCGTCGGGCACCCGCACCTCACGCAATCCGGCCATCAGCGGGAACCCGCCAGCGCGGACGCCGTGTACCGGCCGCTCGGCGCGCCCCCTCGGTCCAGCAGCCGCAGCAGCAGCGGCGCCACCGCCGCCGGGTCGTCCCGCGCCGCGGTGTCCGGATCGTCGGGGCAGGCCGCCTCGTACAGCCCGGTCCGCAGGTCGCCCGGGTCGGCCCACCACACCCGTACCCCCGGTTCCTCCACGGCCAGTACCGCCGAGAACCGCTCCAGCGCCGCCTTGCTCGCCCCGTAGCCGCCCCACGTCCGGTACGCCTCCACCGCCGCGTCGGAGCTGACGTTCAGCACCGCGCCGCCGGCCGCGCGCAGCAGCGGCAGCGCCCGGCGCACCAGGTCGAACGGCGCCACCACGTTCGTCTCCAGCGCCGTCCGCAACCCCTCGGCGGACAGCCGCTCCAGCCGTACCAGCGGCTCGGCGCCCAGCGCGCTGGCGTTGTTGACCAGCAGGTCCATCCCGCCCAGCGCGCCCGCCGCCGCCACCAGCCCCGCCCGGTGCGCCGGGTCGGTGACGTCGCCGGGCAGCGCCCGTACCCGCCCGCCGCCGGCGGCCAGCGCACCGGCCGCCTCCCGCAGCGGCCCGGGGGAGCGGGCGTCCACCACCAGGTCCCAGCCCCGCTCGGCCAGCACGCGGGCCACCGCCCGCCCCAGCCCCTTCGACGCCCCCGTCACGATCGCGACCGGCATGTCCCATCTCCGTATCCCCGACCCGGCCCACCGCCGGGTGACGCCGCCACGGTAGGAACGCGACAGCCCCGGGCGCCTCGGCCGCCGGCCCCTTCCGCACCGCTCCGTTGGACCTAGGACCTGTCCGACACGTCCCGTCCGGGCGGCGGTGTCCGGCACGCGCTCTGGCCGCGTCGCCCCTCGTCCGCGCGGCCCGCTGCGCTCTCCTCCCCCGCTGTGCGATGGCAGGCACCGGACACCGCCGCCCCGGCGCCGCGGGCGGACGACGCCACTTCTCGGACAGGACCCGGGCCGCGGGTCGAGGCGCCCACCCGGCCGAGCGACCGATGACGCCGGTCCGCCGTGCCGGTAGCGTGGCCCCATGACCGGCCCGGCCGCACGCGAGCAGATCAACGCGGTGAGCGCCGCGGTGCTGGCCATGAGCCGGCACCACGCGGTGCACGACGTGCTGCAGACCATCGTCGGCTGCGCGCGCACGCTGCTCGACGCCCGCTACGCCGCCCTCGGGGTGCCCGACGACCACGGCGGGTTCGCGCAGTTCGTCGTCGACGGCGTCAGCGACGAGGAGTGGAGGGCGATCGGCCCGCTGCCCCGCCAGCACGGCATCCTGGCGCTGATGCTGCGCGAGGCCACCCCACAGCGGCTCGCCGACGTCAGCGCCCACCCGCGGTTCGGCGGCTGGCCCAAGGCGCACCCGAGGCTCACCGACTTCCTGGGCGTGCCGATCACGGACGGCCCGGAGGTGCTCGGCGCGATCTTCCTGGCCAACCGCAACCGTCCCGCGCCGGGTGCGGAGGCCGGGTTCACCGCCGACGACGAGGACCTGCTGCGGGTCCTGGCCGCGCACGCCGCCCTCGCCCTGACCAACGCCCGGCTGCACGAACGCAGCCGGGAGCTGACCATCGCGGGGGAGCGGGCCAGGATCGCCCACGAACTGCACGACGCGGTCTCCCAGAAGCTGTTCTCCCTGCGGCTGACCGCCCAGGCGGCCGCGGCCCTGGTGGACCGCGACCCGCGCCGCGCCAAGGAGGAGATGCGGCAGGTCACCGCGCTGGCCGCGCAGGCCGCCGAGGAGCTGCGGGCGGTCGTCGTCGAACTGCGGCCCGCGGCGCTGGAGGAGGACGGCCTGGTCGCGGCGTTGCGCAGCCAGATCGAGGTGCTCGACCGCGCCCACCGGGCCCGCACCACGTTCGCCGGCCGGCTGTCGCGCGCCCTGCCCGCCGCGCAGGAGGAGGCGCTGCTGCGGGTCGCCCAGGAGGCCCTGCACAACGCGCTGCGGCACTCCGGGGCCGGCGAGGTGCGGGTCGAGCTGGCCGGCCGGGGCGCCGGCGCCGCGCTGCGGGTCAGCGACGACGGCCGCGGTTTTGACCCGGCGGCGGTGGGACGCGCGGGCCGCCACCTCGGACTGGTCTCGATGCGGGAGCGGGCCGCGGCGGTCGGCGGCTCGCTGGCGGTGCGCTCGGCGCCCGGCGCCGGCACGGTGGTCGAGATGGAGGTGCCCGGTGGCTGACCGCGCTCCCGGCCGGGACCCCGTCCGGGTGCTGCTCGTCGACGACCACCAGGTGGTCCGGCGGGGACTGCGCACCTTCCTGGAGGTGCAGTCGGACATCGAGGTGGTCGGCGAGGCCGCCGACGGCGAGGAGGGGGTGCGCCGGGCCGCGGCCCTCGACCCGGACGTGGTCCTGCTGGACATCCGGATGCCCGGCACCGACGGCATCGCTGCGCTGCGCCGGCTGCGCGACGAGGGCTGCCGGGCCCGGGTGCTGGTGGTCACCAGCTTCACCGAGCGGCGCCTGGTGGTCCCCGCGCTGCGGGCCGGCGCGGCCGGCTACCTGCACAAGGACGTCGACCCCGAGGCGCTGGCCGCCGCGATCCGCTCGGTGCGAGCCGGCCACGTGCTGCTCCAGCCGGAGGTGGCGGACGCCCTGCTGGCCCGTGAGGAGGCCGGCGGCGACCGGGGGCGCGGCGGCGTGCTGACCGACCGGGAGCGCGAGGTGCTCGCGCTGATCGCGGACGGCCGCTCCAACCGGGAGATCGCCCGCGCGCTGGTGCTGTCGGAGAAGACCGTCAAGACGCACGTGTCGAACATCCTGATGAAGCTGGACCTCTCCGACCGCACCCAGGCCGCGCTGTGGGCGGTCCGGCACGGCCTGGGCGACTGAGCGCCCGGGCCGGCCCCGGCCGCCCGCCCGAGCGCACGCCGCGGCGGCGCTCCGGGACGCCGGGTCCCGGTCCGTCGCTGCGCACCGTGCGGTCGGCGGCGGCTCCCGTACGACCGTCCTACAGGCGGATGGTCGTACGGAAAGAGGTTCCTCCGGTCGCCGCGTGACGCCCCACGCGCGACGGTGGCGGAGGTCACGGTTACGCCCGTCGGTTGAGCCGTACGGAGGTATCGTCCGTGCGAGCCGTGTCATCGGCGGACGGGAGGCGTTTCCCCTCGTGTGACCCGAGGTCGGGATCACCGAATCACAGGAGGAACGCTTCTCATGAACACTGCCAAGAAGGCCGCCCTGGTCGTCGCCACCGCGGGGGTGGCGGTCGGTGCCGTAGCCGGGTCCGCCCTCGCCAGCAGCGGCGCCGCCGGCACCGCCGCCGGTTCGCCCGGCGTCGCCTCCGGCAACGTCATCGAGGTCCCCGCGCACGTCCCGGTCAACGTCACCGGCGACAGCGTCAACGTCGTGGGCCTGCTGAACCCGGCGTTCGGGAACGGCAGCGCGAACGGCTGACGCTCGCGCACGCCCGGCCCCGCGGCCCACCCGGCCGCGGGGCCGTTCCGTACGCCTGCCGGGCGCGGAGTCCGTGCCCCGCCGCCGTACCGCGGACCCGGCCCGCGCCCGGGGACGCCGGCGCGGCACGGTCCGAACCCGCGGAGCCCGCCCGGAGCCGCCCCGCGGCCCGGGCCGGGCGGGCCGCCCGGCCCCGGCCGCCGGCCTCGCACGGCCGGCGTCAGCCCTCCGTTTCCCGGCGCCGCTCCGCCTCCTCCACCCAGGCGTTGTACGCCGCGACCTGCGCCCGGCGCGCCACCCGCTCGACCGGTCGGAGCAACTCCGCCCGGGCGCTGATCTGCGACGCGCTCACCGCGCCGCCGTGGTCGCCCGCACCGCGCCCGCGGTCCGCGATCGCCGTCAACGCGCCCACCCGCTGCGCCAGTTCCAGCACCCGCACGGCGCGCGGCGGGTACCCCGGGGCCAGCACCTCACGGCCCCGCTCGGCCCGCGCCCGGTAGGCGTCCAACGCCGCCCGCGCCGCCGGGCCGGCGCCCGCCACGTCCAGCCGGCCCAGCGCCTCGGTCGCCTCCCGCAGCGCCTGGACCAGCTCCCGCTCCGCCTCGCCCAGCGACGGCACGTCCGCCGGCGCACCCTCGCGCACCGCCAGGCAGTGCCACACCACCTCGACGTACCGGTCGCCGGCCGGGCCCACCCGGGTCACCTCCGGCACCAGGCCGAGCGGCGCGCCCACCGCGGTCACCGCCTCGCCGGCCTCCAGCGCCCGCGCGTTGAACTCCGGCGGCCCGGCCAGCCCCAGCGGGTGCCCGGGCACCGGCAGCGCCAACCGGAACCCGCGCACCCCCAGCGCCCGCAGCCGGCCCAGCCCGAGCGCCGCGCCCACCACGCCGTCCTCGTCCGGCAGCCCCGCGACCCGGTGCGCGCCGTCGCCCGCCGTGATCGCGTCCACCGCGTCGTCCGGCGAGACGAAGCCGCCCAGTAGGGCGTTTCCCCAAGCTGTCATGCGTCCCGCACGTGGTTCCTGAAGCATCCACCCAGCCTAGGGACCGGTCCGCCGTGCGCGTGGCGTAGGTTTTCCCTCGGGGGTTTGTCATGGGGCGGCCCCGCGGCCGACCGAGACCGCACACGCATTAGGGGAGACAACGCGCTCATGAGCGATGTACTGGAGCTGGTGGACGTATCGGTGGTCCGCGACGGACGCGCTCTGGTGGACGGGATCTCCTGGTCCGTCGCCGAGGGGGAACGCTGGGTGATCCTCGGCCCCAACGGAGCGGGCAAGACCACCCTGCTCAACGTGGCCTCCAGCTACCTCTACCCGACCACGGGCACCGCGGTCATCCTCGGGGAGAAGCTCGGCGGCGTCGACGTGTTCGAACTGCGCCCGCGGATCGGCGTGGCCGGCGCGGCGATGGCCGAGAAGATGCCCCGCTCGCAGACCGTGCTGGCCACCGTGCTCACCGCCGCGTACGGGATGACCGCCCACTGGCGCGAGCGCTACGACGCGTCCGACGAGCAGCGCGCCCGGCTGATCCTCGACCGGCTCGGCATGACGGCGTTCGCCGACCGGCGCTTCGGCACCCTCTCCGAGGGCGAGCGCAAGCGCACGCTGATCGCCCGCGCCATCATGACCGACCCCGAACTGCTCCTGCTCGACGAGCCGGCCGCCGGCCTCGACCTCGGTGGACGGGAGGACCTGGTGCGCCGGCTCGGCCGGCTGGCCCGCGACCCCGTCGCCCCCTCGATGATCATGGTGACCCACCACGTCGAGGAGATCGCCCCCGGCTTCACCCACGTCCTGATGATCCGCCAGGGCGAGGTGGTCGCCGCCGGCCCGATCGAGCGGGAGCTGACCTCGCGCAACCTGTCGCACTGCTTCGGCCTGCCGCTGCTGGTGGAGCGCCGCGGGGACCGCTGGACGGCCGCCGGACTGCCGCTCGCCTGACCGCCGCCCGCGGGCCCGGCCCCGGCCGCCCGCCGCCTGACCGCCGCCCGCGCCCGCCGGAACCCGGCCGCCCGCACCGGCACGGCCGGCCGCGCGCCCCGGCCCCGGCCGCCCGCACCCTCTGTGGGACGGCCGGCCGCACGTCTCCGGGGACGCCCCGGCGGTACGGCCCGGCGCCCGCCGCGTGATGGCTCGATCCGCCGGGACCGCCGCCTGTTCCCGCCCATCCATCCGCCCTACCATGGCAGTTGTGAACGCATGGGCGTGGTGGCTCGCCGCCGCCGGGGTCCTGGGCATCCCGCTGGTCGCCACCGCGATGCCCGAGTTCGGGATGCTCGCGATCGGCGCGCTGTGCGCCGCCGGGGCCTCCGTGCTGGGCGCCGACGGCGTGCTCCAAGTGGTGGTCTTCCTCGCCGTGTCGGTCGCCCTGGTCTCCGTCGTGCGCGTCATCGCCGCCCGGCACGGCGCCGGACGGCCGGAACTGCGCACCAACGTCGACGCGCTCAAGGGCCGTCAGGCACTGGTGGTCGAACGGGTCGACGGCCGGGACGGCCGGGTCAAACTCGGCGGCGAGATCTGGTCCGCCCGCTCCTACGACGCCACACTGGTCTTCGAGGCCGGGCAGGAGGTGGACGTCGTGGAGATCGAGGGAGCCACCGCTGTCGTCATGTGACCGTGAGGCGTTCGGCCCGTGGCGGAATCGGCGAACCCGCAGCGCGGGGGTCTCACGGTCTGTCAGACTTGATCATCCTGATCAGCGTACGGATCAACTGTCAACCGCTATGCGGCGCGCGTGGCTTGGGGAGTGGTCGTGACACCCATCATCATCGTCCTCGTCATCCTGGTGGTGCTTGTCTTCATCGCACTCATCAAGACGGTGCAGGTCATCCCACAGGCGAGCGCCGCGATCGTGGAGCGCTTCGGCCGCTACACCCGCACCCTGAACGCGGGCCTGAACATCGTCGTCCCCTTCATCGACCGCATCCGCAACCGCATCGACCTGCGCGAGCAGGTGGTCCCGTTCCCGCCGCAGCCGGTGATCACCCAGGACAACCTGGTCGTCAACATCGACACCGTCATCTACTACCAGGTCACCGACGCCCGCGCCGCGACCTACGAGGTCGCCAGCTACATCCAGGCGATCGAACAGCTCACCGTCACGACGTTGCGCAACATCATCGGCGGCATGGACCTGGAACGCACCCTGACCTCCCGCGAGGAGATCAACCACGCGCTGCGCGGCGTCCTGGACGAGGCCACCGGCAAGTGGGGCATCCGCGTCAACCGCGTCGAACTGAAGGCCATCGAACCGCCGACCTCCATCCAGGACTCGATGGAGAAGCAGATGCGCGCCGACCGGGACAAGCGGGCCGCGATCCTCACCGCCGAGGGCATCCGGCAGTCCCAGATCCTCACCGCCGAGGGCGAGAAGGCGTCGGCCGTGCTGCGCGCCGAGGGCGAGGCCAAGGCTTCCGCGCTGCGCGCCGAGGGCGAGGCCCAGGCGATCCGCACCGTCTTCGAGTCCATCCACGCCGGCGACCCGGACCAGAAGCTGCTGGCCTACCAGTACCTCCAGATGCTGCCGAAGATCGCGGAGGGCGACGCCAACAAGCTGTGGATCGTGCCCAGCGAACTCGGCGACGCGCTCAAGGGCCTCGGCGGCGCGTTCGGCAACCTCGGCGTGCCCGGCGCCGGCAACGGCGGCGCCACCCCCGCCGCCAACGGCAAGCAGGTACCGCCGCGCCGCGAGGCCCCCGGCATCGAGCGGGACTGACCCGCACGGGTGCCGTCCCGGGGCCGCCGAACCGGTTCCTTGCGACATCCCTCCCCGGACCGGCCGTGCCGGGGAGGGATGTCGATCCCGCCCGGTCAGGCCGACAGCGCCCCGGCCCGCTCCCGTGCCCGGGGCGCCCACCGGCCGGCCTCGTCCGCCATCCCCAGCGCCAGCAGCAGCGCGTCCGCCGGCGTCGGCTCGAACGGCCGGATCAGCAGCCGCATCCCGGCCTGCTCCGGCGTACGGTCCGCCTTGCGGTGGTTGTCGGCCGCGCAGGCCGCCACCGTGTTCAACCAGGTGTCCCGCCCGCCCCGGGCGCGCGGCAGCACGTGGTCCACCGTGCCGGCCCGCTGCCCGCAGTACGCGCACCGGAACCGGTCGCGCACCAGCACCCCCCGTCTGGACCACGGCGCCCGTTGTCGGAACGGCACCCGCACGTAGCGGGCCAGCCGGATCACCCGCGGCACCGGCATCTCCACCGCCGCCGCCCGGATCCGCAACCCCGGGTGCGCCTGTTCCACGACCGCCTTGTCCCGCAGTACCAGCACCACCGCGCGCCGCAGCGACACCGTCGCCAGCGGTTCGAAGCTCGCGTTGAGCACCAGCGTCTCGCGCATCCCGTCCACCCCTCCCGGACTCCGGCCGCACCGCGCGGCGGGGTGGCACCACTGTGAACCCGGGGCCAGGGGCGGACAACACAATTTCCGGGTACGGCGCAGACGTTCGCGCACGCCCCGGCGGCGGTCGAACGGTGCGCGGGCGACCCGGTGCCGCGACCGGCGCCCGGCAACGGGAGCACGCAACGGGTGCCGGGCACAGCCCGGCGAGGGGGAGGCGCACCGGGGGCGGCCGACGGCCGGACGGCAGCGGTGCACGGGTCCGGTGCCTGCCGGCGGGACGACCCGGCGGCCGGACCAGCGGCGGCCCCGGAACGCCGAACGCCCCGGGCGTCCCCTCCCCGGTCGGTCGAGGGACGCCCGAGGCGCGGGGGCGACCGGCGTGGTCGCCGGCCGAGGCGCGCGGCGCGCCCGGCCGACTCCGGCGGGCCGCTGGACGCTTCCCGTCCACGGCCCCCGCCACTGCGGCACCGGTCGCCCGGAGACCTCGGCACCGGGCACCGTCAACTGTGAGCCCGCCACCGCCCGGGCGCAAGGGATGCGACCGCTCCGCCCCGATCCCGGTCAGTGCCGCCCGGGGTCGGCGTACTCGCCGATCAGCTGCGCCCGGCCGATCGCGTGGAAGCGCAGGTTGAAGCCGATCACCGCCGGCGTCGCCTCCGCGTCCGGGCCCAGTTTCTCGCTGTCCACCGCGTAGACGGTGAACACGTAGCGGTGCGCCCCGTCCCCGGGCGGCGGCGCGGCACCGCCGAACTCCCGGGCGCCGTAGTCGTTGCGCACCTGCACCGCGCCGACCGGCAGCCCCACGAAGTCCCCTGACCCCGCGCCGGCCGGCAGCTCCGTGACCGTCGCCGGGATGTCGAACACCGTCCAGTGCCAGAAACCGCTGCCGGTCGGCGCGTCCGGGTCGAAGCACGTCACCGCGAAGCTCTTGGTGCTCTCCGGGAACCCCTGCCACGACAGGTGGGGCGAGGTGTTGCCCGCCGCGAAGACCTGGGCGTCCGCCAGCGTGCCGCCCTCCGCCAGGTCGTCGCTGACCACCGTGAACGACGCCACCGGCGGATGGAAGTCGTGGGGGAGCGGACGCTTCCTCTGCTCGGTCACCTGCGTACCTCCTCGAACGGGAACACCTGCCGCAACCCTAGTGTCCCGCCCCACCCGTCCGGGCCCGCGTGCCGGCGCCGGACCGCGCGGGCCCGGACGGGTGAGGCGGGACGGGTGGGGCCCGACCCCGCTTCGCGGTACCGCCGCCGGCCGACGCGGGACCGGGGCGGCGGCACCCACGCCGGGCACCCCGCGGCGGGCGGCGACTACCCTCGTACGCCATGATCGCCGCCATCGACCGGACTCCGCTGGAGCGGAGCTTCTTCGACCGCCCGGTCCTGGACGTCGCCCCCGACCTGCTCGGCCGCGTCCTGGTCCGGCACACCCCGCAGGGCCCCGTCGAGCTGCGGCTCACCGAGGTCGAGGCGTACGCCGGTCCGGCGGACCCCGGCTCGCACGCCTACCGGGGCCGCACCGCCCGCAACGCCGTCATGTTCGGACCGCCCGGTCACGCCTACGTGTACTTCACGTACGGCATGTGGCACTGCGTGAACCTGGTCTGCGGCCCGGAGGGCACCGCGGCCGGGGTCCTGCTGCGGGCCGGTGAGATCACCGCCGGCGCCGACCTGGCCCGCCGGCGCCGCCCCTCCTCGCGCCGCGACACCGACCTCGCGCAGGGCCCGGCGCGACTCGCCACCGCCCTCGGCGTCGACCGCGGCCACGACGGCACCGACGTGTGCGCCGCGCCGCCCGGCACCTTCCAGATCCTGGCCGGCGTGCCGACCGGCCCGGCGTCGGTGCGGACCGGGCCGCGCACCGGGGTCGGCGGTGCCGGTGCGGCCCACCCCTGGCGGTTCTGGGCGGACGGCGATCCCACGGTCAGCCGGTACCGGCCGCACGCGCCCAAACGCCGTCGATGACCGGGCCGGGACCGCGTAGTCTCGGACACGCTGTCGGGAAGGGCACCGCGTCCGGCCGAGCACGACCAGAGGGAGACACGAGACCGTGACGGACATCGTCGACGAGCTGCGGTGGCGAGGGCTGATCGCCATCTCCACCGACGAGGACGCACTGCGCGAGGCGTTCGCCGACGGCCCGGTGACGGTCTACTGCGGTTTCGACCCGACGGCGCCGAGCCTGCACATCGGCAACCTCGTGCAGATCCTCACCGTCCGGCGGATCCAGCGGGCCGGCCACCGGCCGCTCGCCCTGGTCGGCGGCGCGACCGGGCTGATCGGCGACCCCAAGCCCACCGCCGAACGCACGCTCAACGACGCCGGCGTGGTGGCCGGCTGGGTCGAGCGCATCCGCTCCCAGATCGAGCCGTTCCTGTCCTTCGAGGGCGACAACGCGGCCGTCATGGTCGACAACCTGGACTGGACCTCCGGGATGTCGGCGATCAGCCTGCTGCGCGACGTCGGCAAGCACTTCCGGGTCAACACGATGATCGCCAAGGAGGCGGTGGCCCGCCGCCTCAACTCCGACGCCGGCATCAGCTACACCGAGTTCAGCTACCAGGTCCTGCAGGGCATGGACTACCTGGAGCTGTTCCGGCGCTACGGCTGCACCCTGCAGACCGGCGGCAGCGACCAGTGGGGCAACCTGACCGCCGGCACCGACCTGGTCCGCAAGGCGGAGGGCGCCACCGTGCACGCGCTGGCCACCCCGCTGATCACCAAGGCGGACGGCACCAAGTTCGGCAAGACCGAGAGCGGCACGGTCTGGCTGGACCCGGAGCTGACCACCCCGTACGCCTTCTACCAGTTCTGGCTGAACGCCGACGACCGCGACGTGGCGAACCTGCTGCGGGTCTTCAGCTTCCGCTCCCGCGAGGAGATCGAGGAGCTGGAACGCCTCACCGCGCAACGCCCGCAGGCCCGCGCCGCCCAACGAGCGCTGGCCGAGGAGCTCACCACCCTGTTGCACGGGCCCGACCAGACCGCGGCGGTCGTCGCCGCCTCCCAGGCGCTGTTCGGCCGGGGCGAACTGGCCGGCCTCGACGAGGCCACGCTGGCCGCCGCGCTCGGCGAACTGCCGCACGCCCGCGTCGAACGGCTGGCCCCGGTCGCCGACCTGCTGGTGGAGATCGGGCTGGCGCCCAGCAAGTCCGCGGCGCGCCGAACCGTCCGGGAGGGCGGCGCCTACGTCAACAACGCGAAGGTGACCGACGAGGAGGCCGTGCCGCCGGCCGAGGCCCTGTTGTACGGCCGCTGGCTGGTGCTGCGCCGAGGCAAGCGCAACCTGGCGGCCGTCGAAGTCACCGGAAGCTGACGTACCGTCAACTGCATGATCCCGTCGGGCGGGCCGGAACTTGACTCCGGTCCGCCCGACCTCTAGTGTTGGTCGAGTCGCTTGAAACGCGCGAGTCATCCGGCGAGGTCCTGAACCCGCCCCGACTCCCGGGCTGTAGCGGCCCACCACTACTGATTCCGATCCCGGACAGGGTTCATTTCCGTTGCCGGGAATCGTGGTCCGGAGACGGAATTCAGATCTGGTAGTGTTGGAAACACCGAAGGGAAAGCCCGGAGGGGTCAGTGATGGTCCTGATGGAAGCTTCCGTTCCTTGAGAACTCAACAGCGTGCCAAAAGTCAACGCCAGATATGTTGATACCCCGTCCTCGGGCCTGTTCATTGGGTTC
>CAVQCY010000004.1:0-15000 GCA_963711125.1 uncultured Actinomycetota bacterium | reverse complement strand
CGCGGGAGCGGAGTGAAATAGTACCTGAAACCGTGTGCCTACAAGCCGTGGGAGCGTCGCATGGCAGGATTTTTTCTTGTTGTGTCGTGACTGCGTGCCTTTTGAAGAATGAGCCTGCGAGTTTGCGGTGTGTTGCGAGGTTAACCCGTGTGGGGTAGCCGTAGCGAAAGCGAGTCCGAAGAGGGCGTGGAGTAGCATGCTCAAGACCCGAAGCGGAGTGATCTAGCCATGGGCAGGGTGAAGCGGAGGTAAGACTTCGTGGAGGCCCGAACCCACCAGGGTTGAAAACCTGGGGGATGACCTGTGGTTAGGGGTGAAAGGCCAATCAAACTCCGTGATAGCTGGTTCTCCCCGAAATGCATTTAGGTGCAGCGTCGTGTGTTTCTTGCCGGAGGTAGAGCACTGGATAGGCGATGGGCCCTGCCGGGTTACTGACCTTAGCCAAACTCCGAATGCCGGTAAGTGAGAGCGCGGCAGTGAGACTGTGGGGGATAAGCTCCATGGTCGAGAGGGAAACAGCCCAGAGCATCGACTAAGGCCCCTAAGCGTATGCTAAGTGGGAAAGGATGTGGAGTCGCAGAGACAACCAGGAGGTTGGCTTAGAAGCAGCCATCCTTGAAAGAGTGCGTAATAGCTCACTGGTCAAGTGATTCCGCGCCGATAATGTAGCGGGGCTCAAGTATACCGCCGAAGTCGTGTCATCGCAGCGTGAGGGTTAACGCCTGTTGTGATGGGTAGGGGAGCGTCGTGTGCCGGGTGAAGCAGCCGTGGAAGCGAGTTGTGGATGGTTCACGAGTGAGAATGCAGGCATGAGTAGCGATTCACACGTGGGAAACGTGTGCGCCGATTGACTAAGGGTTCCTGGGTCAAGTTGATCTGCCCAGGGTAAGTCGGGGCCTAAGGCGAGGCCGACAGGCGTAGTCGATGGATAACCGGTTGATATTCCGGTACCCGCTGTGGAGCGTCAAACATTGAATCCTCTGATGCTAAGCCCGTGATGCCGCCCTCTGAGTCTTCGGATGAGGGGGGAGTGGTGGAGCCGGTGGTCCGAGGGGGTAGTAGGTGAGTGATGGGGTGACGCAGGAAGGTAGTCCAGCCCGGGCGGTGGTTGTCCCGGGGTAAGGGTGTAGGACGAGGGATAGGTAAATCCGTTCCTTGTGTGTCTGAGACCTGATGCCGAGCCGATTGTGGTGAAGTGGATGATCCTATGCTGTCGAGAAAAGCCTCTAGCGAGTTTCATGGCGGCCCGTACCCTAAACCGACTCAGGTGGTCTGGTAGAGAATACTGAGGCGTTCGGGTGAACTATGGTTAAGGAACTCGGCAAAATGCCCCCGTAACTTCGGGAGAAGGGGGGCCGTTCCTGGTGATCTCTCTTGCAGGGTGAGCTGGGGGTGGCCGCAGAGACCAGCGAGAAGCGACTGTTTACTAAAAACACAGGTCCGTGCGAAGCCGTAAGGCGATGTATACGGACTGACGCCTGCCCGGTGCTGGAACGTTAAGGGGACCGGTTAGTGGGGTTTCGATTCCGCGAAGCTGAGAACTTAAGCGCCAGTAAACGGCGGTGGTAACTATAACCATCCTAAGGTAGCGAAATTCCTTGTCGGGTAAGTTCCGACCTGCACGAATGGCGTAACGACTTCTCGACTGTCTCAACCATAGGCCCGGTGAAATTGCATTACGAGTAAAGATGCTCGTTTCGCGCAGCAGGACGGAAAGACCCCGGGACCTTTACTATAGTTTGATATTGGTGTTCGGTTCGGCTTGTGTAGGATAGGTGGGAGACTGTGAAGTCCAAGCGCCAGCTTGGGTGGAGTCGTTGTTGAAATACCACTCTGGTCGTGCTGGATGTCTAACCTGGGTCCCTTATCGGGATCAGGGACAGTGTCTGATGGGTAGTTTAACTGGGGCGGTTGCCTCCTAAAGGGTAACGGAGGCGCCCAAAGGTTCCCTCAGCCTGGTTGGCAATCAGGTGTTGAGTGTAAGTGCACAAGGGAGCTTGACTGTGAGACTGACGGGTCGAGCAGGAGCGAAAGCTGGGACTAGTGATCCGGCGGTGGCTTGTGGAAGCGCCGTCGCTCAACGGATAAAAGGTACCCCGGGGATAACAGGCTGATCTTCCCCAAGAGTCCATATCGACGGGATGGTTTGGCACCTCGATGTCGGCTCGTCGCATCCTGGGGCTGGAGTCGGTCCCAAGGGTTGGGCTGTTCGCCCATTAAAGCGGTACGCGAGCTGGGTTTAGAACGTCGTGAGACAGTTCGGTCCCTATCCGCTGTGCGCGTAGGAGTCTTGAGAAGGGCTGTCCCTAGTACGAGAGGACCGGGACGGACGGACCTCTGGTGTGCCAGTTGTTCTGCCAAGGGCATGGCTGGTTGGCTACGTTCGGGAGGGATAACCGCTGAAAGCATCTAAGCGGGAAGCCTGCTTCGAGATGAGGGCTCCCACCCACTTGATGGGGTAAGGCTCCCAGTAGACGACTGGGTTGATAGGCCGGAGATGGAAGCCAGGTGACTGGTGGAGTTGACCGGTACTAATAGGCCGAGGGCTTGTCCTCAGTTGCTCGCGTCCACTGTGTAGCTCCCAGATTGCGAACCATCGCACTGGTGAGTCACTATTCAACTGAACAGTGTGCTTGTTCGCTGGCACCCTTTGCCAATGACCCGGGCGGTATCCCGGGTCAGGCCCGATGGTGTTTCGGTGGTCATAGCGATGGGGAAACGCCCGGTTACATTCCGAACCCGGAAGCTAAGCCTTTCAGCGCCGATGGTACTGCAGGGGGGACCCTGTGGGAGAGTAGGACACCGCCGAACAATCTTTATGGACCCTCGGTCCCTGGCCTCGTGCCGGGACCGGGGGTCTTTTTCATGTTCGACCAGCAGTACAGAACCGACAGGAGCCACGTCGATGTCCAACTCGTCCGACGACCGCGAGCGGCCTGAGCGCAGAGAGCGGAGTGCGGGCGCCGGCGACCGGCGTGACGTCCGTGGCGGACCGCGCCGCACCGACGGGCGTGCGGGCTTCCGGCGCGACGACCGCCGTGATGACCGGCCCCGTTACGACCGGCCGCGCAGTGACCGGCGGGATGACCGGCCGCGGTTCGACCGTTCCCGGGACGACCGGCGTGACGACCGGCCGCGTGGTCCGCGCCGCGAGGACGACCGCGGCGGCTTCCGGCGCGACGACCGGCCGCGGTTCGACCGTTCCCGGGACGACCGCCGTGATGACCGGCCCCGTTACGACGATCGCGGCGGGTTCCGGCGCGACGACAGGCGGGACGCCAGGCGTGATGACCGGCCGCGTCACGACCGGCCGCGTCACGACCGGCCGCGCGACGACCGCCGTGATGACCGGCCGCGTGACGACCGGCCGCGCAGTGACCGGCGGGATGACCGGCCGCGGTTCGACTGTTCCCGGGACGACCGGCGTGACGACCGGCCGCGTGGTCCGCGCCGCGAGGACGACCGCGGCGGCTTCCGGCGCGACGACCGGCCGCGGTTCGACCGTTCCCGGGACGACCGCCGTGATGACCGGCCGCGTGGTCCGCGCCGCGAGGACGACCGCGGCGGCTTCCGGCGCGACGACCGGCCGCGGTTCGACCGTTCCCGGGACGACCGCCGTGATGACCGGCCCCGTTACGACGATCGCGGCGGGTTCCGGCGCGACGACAGGCGGGACGACCGCCGTGATGACCGGCCGCGTCACGACCGTCGCGACGACAGGCCGCGGAGGGACGACGACCGTGGCGGTTCCCGGCGGGATGACCGGCCGCGGTTCGACCGTTCCCGGGACGACCGGCGTGACGACCGGCCGCGTGGTCCGCGCCGCGAGGACGACCGCGGCGGCTTCCGGCGTGACGACCGCGGCGGCTTCCGGCGTGACGACCGCCCGCGCTACGACCGCCCGCCCTACGACCGACCGCGTGACGAGCGGCGTGGCGACCGACCCGGCGGTCCCCGCGGCGAGGCCGGCCGGGGCGGCTACGGTCGGCGGGACGAGCGGGGCGGCGATCGGGGGAGGCCGCCGTACTCGCCGGGGCGCGGCCGGTTCGAGAACCGTGAGCGCGCCGGGCGCGGCGATGTCCGAGAGGACCGGGACCCGGTGCGCCGGATGCCGATCCCGGAGGACGTGACCGGGCAGGAGATCGACAAGAGCGTGCGGCAGGAGTTGCAGAGCCTGCCGAAGACCCTCGCCGACGACGTCGCACGCAACCTGGTCATGGTGGCCAGGCTGCTGGACGAGGAGCCCGAGGAGGCGTACGGGTACGCGAAGGTGGCGTTCCGGCTGGCGTCCCGGGTGGCTGCGGTCCGGGAGGCGATGGGGTTCGCGGCGTACGCGAACGCCAAGTACTCCGAGGCGCTGGCGGAGTTCCGCGCGGCCCGCCGGATGACCGGCTCGGTCGAGCTGTGGCCGGTGATGGCGGACTGCGAGCGCGGACTGGGCCGCCCGGAGCGGACGCTGGCGATGGCCGGCGAGCCCGAGGTGGGCAGGCTGGACAGGGCGGGCCAGGTGGAGATGCGGCTGGTGGCGGCGGGCGCCCGCAAGGACATGGGCCAGGCCGAGGCGGCCGTGGTCACCCTGCAGAGCCCGGAGTTGGCGTCCAGCACGGTGCACCCGTGGACCGCGCGGCTGCGGTACGCCTACGCGGACGCGCTGCTGGAGGCGGGCCGGGAGGACGAGGCGCGCGAGTGGTTCGGCAAGGCGCTGGAGGCGGACCAGAGCGGTACCACCGATGCCTCCGACCGGCTGGCCGAGTTGGACGGCGTGGAGTTCCTCGACGCGCTCGACCCCGGGTCCGAGGAGGACGGGTCCGCCGACGCCGCCCCGGCCGTCGCCCCGGAGCCTGCCGCTGAGGTGCGGTCCTCCGCCGACCCCGAGCCCCTCGCCGGGCCGGAGCCGGCCGCTGATCCCGGCCCTGCGCCTGCCGCTGGGCGGTCCGCCGACGCGGCGCGGGCCGCGGACCCGGGCGGTGACGTGGAGACGGAGCGGAACGAGTCGGCCGGGCCGACGCCGTCGGACTTCCTGGCCGACCCGTTCGGCACCTCGGTGGCCGGTGGGCCGCCCGCCGCGGCGGGCGACGGCGACCGGGACGACGAGCCCTCCGGCGACGACTCCGCACGCCGCGACGACGCCGCCGGGGACTGACCGCACGCCGTGCGGTCCCGTGGAACGCGCCCTGTCGACCGGTCGACAGGGCGCGTTCCACCTTCTGGTGCTCCGCGGTGCCGGGCCCGTGCCGCCGCGGTACGCGTCCCGCTCGGCGCGTGGTCGCCGGGGGCGGACCGGTCATTCCAGAGTGAGGTCGCGCAGCACCAGGCCTGAGGCCGGCTTCGGGCCGAAGGACGTCGACTTGTGCGGCATCATGACCCCCTCCCGGGCCAGTTCCAGCACGGTCGCCTCCTCCACCGGGTGCATCAGCACCGCCGTGCCGCCCAGCCGTTCGGCCTGCCGGACCGCCGCCGCCGTGTCGTGGACGTAGCCGATGTACTCGGGCGCGTCCGGTACCCGCCACAGCCGGTCGACGAGCACGCCGTGCAGCACGGTGGCGTCCAGTCGGCGCCAGGCGCGCGGACGGCCCGGTGCGACGCACCCCTGCACCGTCCGCTCGTCCGGCCGGGTCAGCAGGTGGAACGGGCCCGACGCGCCGTCTCCGGAGAGCAGGAAGGCGTTGCCGCCGGCCGCCTTGGCCGCCGCCAGCTCCTCCAACGCCTTGTCCGTCCCCGTGTGGACGGCCCTGACGTCGAACACGCCGTGCACCGCGGCCAGTGCCTTGTCCACCGGCAGTCGTTGCATTACCCGGTGGATGGCCCGGACCCGCAGCGGGTAGCGGGTGGTGTCGACCAGCAGCACCAGGCCGTGGTCCCACGGGCCCGGCGCGCGGTGCGGAGGTTGCTCGTCGCGCAGTAGCAGATAGGTGGCCCACCGGTGGTGGCCGTCCGCGATGAGCGCCTGGCGGTGCGCGAGGTCCGCGTTCACGGCGGCGATCTCGGCCGGGTCGGTGACCGCCCACAGCCGGTGCCGCACGCCGTCCTCGGTGGTCGTGGTGAACAGCGGTGCGGTCCGCGCCCGTCCCTCCACCGTCCGGGTCGCGGCGCCCGGTGCGGAAGCCTCCGGCTCGCCCCGGTAACCGAGCAGCAGGGGTTCGAGGTTGGCCGCCGTGCTGCGCATCAGGCCGGCACGGTCCACCACCGGCCCCGGCATGACCTCCTCGTGCGGGAGCACCACCCGTTCCTGCGGGGTGCTCAGGCGCAGCGCGCCGATCAGGCCGCGTTGCGGTGCGCCGGCCGGGTCCCGCTGCTCGTAGACGTACAGCGACGGCTCCGGGTCGGGGGCGAGCACGCCGTCGTCCCGCCAGCGGCGCAGGGTCCGCGCGGCCCGGGTGTGCCGGGCGTCCGGGTCGCCGGCCTGCGGGAGGATCAAACGGACGATGTTGAACGGATCGGCGGTCTCCAGGTGCTGGAGACCGTCGGGCCGCACGACGACGTCGTACGGTGGCGAGGTGACCGCGGACAGGCTGCCGACCCGGTCGGGGACGTAGCGCAGTCCGCGGAACGGCGCGAGCCGCAGTCCGCGCGGTGGCGCGGGGGAGTCTGGGGTGCTCATCAGAGCATGTTAGGTGTCCGTGGTGCGCCGCGGCGGGTGGTACGACGGGCGCGCGAGAGCGCGACACCGATGTGAAGGAGCGATACCGGCATGGAGCCGAGAACCCGGCCAGAGGGCTGCGACGCGCCGTTGCGCGCGGTCTACGACACCGCGCTGCTGGACCTGGACGGAGTGGTCTACGCGGGCGGGGAGGCGATCGGCCACGCCGTCGAGTCGCTGACCGTCGCACGCGAGGCGGGGATGCGGCTGGCGTACGTGACGAACAACGCGCTGCGCGCCCCCGGGACGGTCGCCGAGCACCTCACCGACCTCGGAGTGCCGGCCGGCGCCGAGGACGTCATCACCTCCGCGCAGGCGGTCGCCCGGCTGATCGCCGACCGGGTGCCGGCCGGTGCCGCCGTGCTGGTGATCGGCGGCGACGGACTGCGGGCGGCGCTGCGGGAACGCGGCCTGAAGCCGGTGGACAGCGCCGACGACGACCCGGCGGCCGTCGTGCAGGGCTACGGCGGACCCGGCATGGCGTGGGAGCGGTTGGCGGAGGCCGGGTACGCGGTGGAGCGCGGCGTGCCGTGGTTCGCGTCCAACACCGACCTGACGATCCCCAGCGGACGCGGCATCGCCCCGGGCAACGGCGCGGCCGTGGAGGTGGTGCGCATGGTCACCGGCAAGTGCCCCGAGGTGGCCGGCAAACCCCGCCCGCCCATGCACCGCGAGACCATCCTGCGCACCGGTGCGCGGCGCCCGCTGGTGGTCGGCGACCGGCTCGACACCGACATCGAGGGAGCGCACGCCGGCGAGGTCGACTCGCTGCTGGTGATGACCGGGGTGACCGGGGCGGCGGGTCTGCTGGCCGCGGCGCCCGAGCACCGGCCCACCTACGTCGCCGCCGACCTGCGCGGGCTGCTCGGCCCGCACCCGTGCGTCGAGGCGGACGGCGACGGCTGGCGGTGCGGCGGGTGGAGCGCCCGCCCGTCGGCCGACGGGCGGGCGCTGCGCCTGCACCGCGTGGAGGGCGACGACGCCGGGGGCGATCCGGTCGACGGGCTGCGGGCGTTGTGCGCCGCCGCCTGGACGGCCGCCGGCGCCGGGAGGTGCGAGTTGGACGCGGGGCGTGCGCTGGAACGGCTCGGCGTCTGATCCTCCCGGGCACGCGGCGGGACGCCGGGACCTACCCGGGGCGGTGCGCCGGCGGGCGATCGACCGCCCGCCGGCGGGGCGCGGTGGCCGGGCGGAGGGCGCGGTGCGGTGCGGTGGCCGGGGGGCGTCTACAGCAGGCTGCGCAGCCGGAGCAGGTCGCGCAGCCCGACTTCCAGGCGCACCCGCCCGGCCGCCCACGCCTTCGCGAAGTGCAGCCGCCCCTCGACCAGGGCGACCAGGTCGTCGCCGGTCATCGCCAGGCGGATCTGGGCCCGTCCGGACGGTGGTCCCGGGACGGTGGCCACCTCGCGGATCCGGCCCCCCGCCAGCCGGCCGGTGAACGTCAGGTCGAGGTCGGTGATCCGGCAGCTGACCGACCGGTCGAGCCGGATCGCGTCCGCGGCGTCGCCCTGGGCGCGGCCGATGTTCTCCGACAGCTTTTCGAGTGCGGTACGGCACTCCTCGATCGTCGCCATCGGCGGTGACCACTCCCCGTTCGCCCGGACACGTACCGCAGAGACGGTACACCGGGGGCTCCGGAGCGTCCGGTGCGCCTTCGTGCCACGTGGGCGGTACTCCACAAGGTAGCGTCATGACCGTGGGCTGCCGTTACGAGGCGAGGAGTGAGGACATTGCGTGACGCGGTGCGTACCTGTCTGCAGATCGCGGGCGGACTGACCGAGGCCACCCGGCGGCGGGCGGTCGGCGCGGCCCGGGAACTCCTCGAACAGGCCGGGGTGGACGTGGAGACCTGGCAGCGTTCCCTGGGCGACCGGATCCCGCCGCAGGTGCAGACCCTCGCCGACGAACTGATGGCCACCGGGCGTGCCAACCGCGACCTGCTGGTCGGGGTGGTCCAGGAGGAGGTCGAGAAGGCGATGAGCCGGGCCGGCCGGGTCGCGGACGAGGTCACCAAGGTCGGGGTGATCCTCCAGGCGCTGGAGCGCCGGGTGCGCGACCTGGAGGACGACGACTCCGCACCGGTGCCGCCGCGTGAGCGGGTCACCGTCGACGACGCCGTGGCCGAACCGCCGGCCGCCCGGCCGCCGGGGGCCGCGCGCACCACCGGGCCGACCGCCCGGAGCGCCGCCCCGGCCGGGAGGACCGCGCCGCCGGCCGAACAGGCGGCCCCCGCCAAGTCCCCCGCCAAGAAGGCCGCTGCGAAGAAGGCCGCTGCGAAGAGTACGGCGGCGAAGAAGGCCGCGTCGTCGGCGAAGCAGCCCGCGAAGAGGACCACCCCGCCCGCGAAGAAGGCCGCACGGACCGGCGGGGAGGCCGCCGGAACCCGCAAGGACCCCGCGAAGAAGACGGCGGCGAAGAAGACGGCGGCGAAGAAGACGGCGGCGAAGAAGACGGCGGCGAAGAAGAGCGCGGCGAAGAAGACCGCGGCGCCCGCGAAGAAGACCGCGACGGGCAAGTCCCCGGCGCAGAGGCCCTCCGGCGGGTCCGGCCCGGCCGCGGCGGGGAAGGCGCAGCCCCCCGGGACCGGCGCGCCGGCCGGGAAGAGGGGGCCGGCCGGCGGGCGGAAGGCCGCCTCGGCGGCCGAGCCGCCGTCCGGGGCCGGCCGCCGGGGCACGCCGCGCGGCCGGGCCGGCGGTGAGTGAGGTGAGCGCGGCGGGTGGAACGGCCGGCGAGCGCCCCGCCGTCCCCGGCGGCTCGGCCGCGCCCGCCGCCCCGGCTGAGCCCGCCGCTCCCGGCCGCTCGGCAGCTCCAGGCGCCACCGCCGGCCCGGCGGACGCCGCCGCCCGGCCGGACCCGGACGACGAGGCGCCGCCCGAGGCATCACCCCTCGGGGTCGAGCCGGAGCCGACCGGGAACGGGCGGGTCGACGCGCTGCTGGAACGCCTCACCGACGCGGACGCCCTGCCCACCGAGGACCACCTCGCGGTGTACGAGGATGTACACCGCGGCCTGCGTGACACGCTGACCGCGCTCGACACGCCTCCGGGTCCGCCGGGTCCGGCTCCCTCCGGGACACACGACAGGAGATGAACCGCACGTGGCACGACGTCGGCTCGACGCGGAGCTGGTACGCCGCGGACTGGCCCGTTCGCGTGAGCACGCCGCGCAGTTGATCGCGGCGGGCCGGGTGACGGTGGGCGGCGGCACCGCCACCAAGTCGGCCACCCAGGTGGAGACCGCCGCCGCGCTGGTGGTGGCCGAGGACGCCGCCGACCCCGACTACGTCTCGCGGGGCGGGCACAAACTGGCCGGGGCGCTCGCCGCGTTCGTGCCGTGCGGGCTGCGGATCGAGGGCCGCCGCTGCCTGGACGCCGGCGCCTCGACCGGCGGTTTCACCGACGTGCTGCTGCGGGCCGGCGCGTCCGGCGTGGTGGCGGTGGACGTCGGGTACGGACAACTCGCCTGGTCGCTGCGGAGCGACGACCGGGTGACCGTCAGGGACCGCACCAACGTACGGGAGTTGACGCTGGAGCACCTCGACGGGGTGCCGGCCGACGTGGTGGTGGGCGACCTGTCGTTCATCCCGCTCGGGCTGGTGCTGCCGGCACTGGTGCGCTGCGCGGTGCCGGACGCCGACCTGGTGCTCATGGTCAAGCCGCAGTTCGAGGTGGGCAGGGAACGGCTGGGCGGCGGCGGGGTGGTGCGCGGCGCGGCGCTGCGTGCCGAGACGGTGCGGGGCGTGGCCGGCCGGGCGGCCGGGCTGGGACTCGGGGTGCTCGGGGTGACGGCCTCGCCGTTGCCCGGTCCGTCCGGTAACGTCGAGTACTTTCTGTGGCTTCGTGCCGGGGCGCCGGAACTCGACCCGGCCGAGGTGGACCGAGCCGTTGCGGAGGGGCCCCGTTGAGCGGACCGAGCAGCACGTCGAACGGGTCGGGCGGTACACCGGGCGGTGCGTCCGGGCCGGCGCCGGCCGGCGGGTGCGGCGGCCGGACCGTCTTCCTGCTCGCGCACACCGGCCGCCCGGCGGCGGTGCGCAGTGCGGAACGCGTGGTGGAGGGCCTGCTGCGCAGCGGCATCGGCGTGCGGGTCCTGCGCGAGGAGGCGGTGGACCTGCCGGTGCCGTCCTCGGTGCAGGTGGTGGACGAGGGGATGCGGGCCGTCGACGGCTGCGAGCTGATCGTCGTCCTGGGCGGGGACGGCACGCTGCTGCGCGGCGCCGAGTTCGCGCGGGCGTCCGGAGTGCCGATGCTCGGGGTCAACCTGGGCCGGGTCGGGTTCCTCGCCGAGGCGGAGCGAGACGACCTCGACAAGGTGGTGGACCGGGTGGTCACCAGGGCGTACGAGGTCGAGGAGCGCATGACGCTCGACGTGCTGGTCCGCGAGGACGGGCACGAACTGCACCACGACTGGGCGCTCAACGAGGCGTCGGTGGAGAAGGCGGCCCCCGAGCGGATGCTGGAGGTCGTCATCGAGGTGGACGGCCGGCCGGTCTCGGCGTTCGGCTGCGACGGGGTCGTGTGCGCCACGCCGACCGGTTCCACGGCGTACGCGTTCTCGGCCGGCGGCCCGGTGGTGTGGCCGGAGGTCGCCGCGCTGCTGATGGTGCCCAACAGCGCGCACGCGCTGTTCGCCAAGCCGCTGGTGGCCTCGCCGGACTCGGTGCTGGCGGTGGAGGTGCAGCCGCAGACCCCCAACGGCGTGCTGTGGTGCGACGGGCGGCGCACCGTGCCGCTGCCGGCCGGGGCGCGGGTGGAAGTGCGGCGCGGCGCGGTCCCGGTGCGACTGGCCCGGTTGCACCACGCGTCCTTCACCGACCGGCTGGTGGCGAAGTTCGCGCTGCCGGTGGCCGGCTGGCGCGGCGCGCCGCGGTAGCCGCCCCGGCGTCCCGGGAAGCGTCGCGTCGGCCGGTCGGCGCCGCCGCCCGGCACCCGGCCCCGCCATCGCCCGGCACCTTCGTCCGTCTCCCGGCGGCGGCCCGGGTGGGGCGGGCGTCGCGGCGGGGGGCGCGGACCTCGTATCGTCGGGGTCGTGCTGGAGGAGATGCGGATACGGTCGTTGGGCGTCATCGACGACGCCGTGGTCGAGCTGTCGCCCGGGTTCACCGCGGTGACCGGTGAGACGGGCGCGGGCAAGACCATGGTCGTCACCAGCCTCGGGCTGCTGCTCGGCGGCCGGGCGGACGCGGCGCTGGTGCGGGTCGGCGCCAAGGCGGCGGTCGTCGAGGGCCGGATCACCGTGCCGGACGGCGGCCCGGCGGCCGCCCGCGCCCGGGAGGCCGGCGCGGAACTGGACGACGGTGCGCTGCTGGTCAGCCGCACCGTCTCCGCCGAGGGCCGCTCCCGCGCGCACGTCGGCGGCCGGTCGGTCCCGGCGGCCCTGCTGTCGGAGCTGGCCGACGACCTGGTGGCGGTGCACGGCCAGACCGACCAGCAGGGGCTGCTGCGCCCGGCGAGGCAGCGGCAGGCCCTGGACCGCTACGCGGGCCGGGCGGTGTCCGAACCGCTGGACCGGTACGCCGCCCGCCACCGGCGGCTGCGGGAGGTCGCCGCGCGACTGGACGAGTTGACCACCCGGGCCCGGGACCGGGCGCAGGAGGCCGACCTGCTGCGCTTCGGACTGGAGGAGGTCGCCGCCGCCGATCCGCGCCCCGGCGAGGACGCGGAACTGGCGGCGGAGGCCGAACGACTGGGCCACGCCGAGGCGCTGGCGTCGGCCGCTTCGGCCGCGCACGCCGCGCTGGCCGGCGATCCGGAGGACCCGCAGGGCGTGGACGCCGGGACGCTGGTGGCCGGCGCCGGACGGGCGCTGGAGGCGGTGCGCTCGCACGACCCGGCGCTGGCCGCGCTGGCCGACCGGCTCGGCGAGATCGGCATCCTGGCCTCGGACGTGGCCGGCGAACTGGCCGGCTACGCCGACGACCTGGACGCCGACCCGCTGAGGCTGGCCGCCGTCGAGGAGCGCCGGTCGGTGCTCGCGCACCTGACCCGCAAGTACGGCGAGGACGTCGACGCCGTGCTCGGCTGGGCGGAGCGGGGGGCGGCGCGGCTGGCCGAACTGGACGGCGACGACGAGCGGATCGGCGCGCTCGCCGCGGAACACGACACGTTGCTGGCCGAGCTGGGCGCACTGGCCGAGGGGCTGACCGACGCGCGCCGGGAGGCGGCGCGCCGCTTCGCGGACGCGGTCACCGCCGAACTGGCCGACCTGGCGATGCCGCACGCCCGGGTCACCGTGCGGATCCGGCAGAGCGAGGACCCGGACGGCGTCGAGGTGCACGGCCGCCGGGTGGCGTACGGTCCTTACGGCGCCGACGAGGTCGAACTGCACCTCGCGCCGCACCCCGGTGCGCCGCCCCGCCCGATCGCCAAGGGCGCCTCAGGGGGTGAGCTGTCCCGGGTGATGCTCGCCGTCGAGGTGGTCTTCGCCGGCTCCGACCCGGTGCCGACCTACCTGTTCGACGAGGTGGACGCCGGCGTGGGCGGCACGGCGGCGGTGGAGGTCGGCCGGCGGCTGGCCCGGCTGGCCAGGACCGCCCAGGTGGTGGTGGTCACCCACCTGCCCCAGGTGGCGGCGTTCGCCGACCGGCAACTCCTGGTGGAGAAGACCCACGACGGCTCGGTGACCAGCTCCGGCGTGCGGGTGCTGGACGGCGAGGAGCGGGTGCGCGAGCTGTCGCGGATGCTGGCCGGGCTGGCGGACTCCGACACCGCCCGTGCGCACGCCGAGGAACTCCTCGCGGCCGCCCGGGCCGGACGGTGACCACCGCGCTTGCCCGGGCCCGCCCTCCCCGGCGGGCGGTGGTGGCGGACGGAACGGGATTGCCGGCCGCGGCACGGGGTAGGCGTCGGATCGGATTCGCGCCCGCCACTCGTTCGGGTGGTCCGTGCCGGGTGGTTCCCTGACCGCGGGGGCGGGTCCCGCCGGGTCCGCGGGGCGGCTGGCATCCTGGACCGGGCGGCGTGCGGGTCCCCGGTGCCCGCGGGCACCCGGAGGGCCGCTCGCACGTTGATCCCTCGCCCGTGCCACCACCCGTTCGTGCCCACCCGAACCGCGCACCCGTACCGACCACCGTCCGCCGGGCGACCGGCGCGTGAGCCCGAGGAGCCGACTCCCCCGTGAGCAGCAGCCATTCACCGACCCGTGCGCCGCTGCGCGCGGTGCAGGTGCTCGGGTCGAACGGCGGACGGCACGTCGGTTCGCTCTCCGCCGGGCTGGTCGCGCGCGGCGTCGAGGTGACGGTGTGCGGCCCGGCCGCCGCCGGCGGGTACGGGTTTCCCGGCGGCGGCGTGCGGTTCACCCCGGTGCGGATCGCCGACCGGGCCCGGCCGCGCGAGGAGGCGGCGGCGGTCGCCGCGCTGCGGTCGCTGTGCGCGGGCGCCGACGTGGTGCACGCGCACGGTCTGCACGCGGGCGCGCTGTCCGCGCTGGCGCTCGCCGGGGTGCGGCGCCCCGCGCTCGTGGTGACCTGGCACGCGGCGCCGCCCGCCGCCGGCACCCGGGCCGGACTGCTGCGCCTGCTGGAGCGGCGGGTGGCGCGGTCGGCGGCCGTGGTGCTGGGCGCGTCGTCGGCGGTGGTGGACCAGGTGCGCTCGCTCGGCGCCCGGGACGCCCGGCTGGCCGCGGTGTCCTACCCGCCGCCGGAGTCGGTCGCCGCCCGGCCGGAGGCGGCCCGGCTGCACAAGACGCGGGCCGAGCTCGGGGCGGTCGCCCGCCCGCTGATACTCGCCGTGGGCCGGCTGGAACCGCACAAGGGCCACGACCTGCTGCTGGACGCCGCCCGCGAGTGGCGCGCCCTGGACCCGCGGCCGAGCGTGGTGGTGGCCGGTGACGGCAGCGGACGGGCCGGACTGCAACGGCGCATCGAGGCCGAGGACCTGCCGGTGCGGCTGCTCGGTCGCCGTGCGGACCTGCCCGAACTGCTGGCGGCGGCCGACCTGATGGTGCTGCCGAGCCGCTTCGAGTCCTACCCGCGGATCGTGCCGGAGGCGCTGCGCGCCGGGCTGCCGCTGGTGGCCACCGCCGTCGGCGCGGTGCCCGACCTGGTCGGTGACGCCGCGATGCTCGTGCCCGGCGACGACCCGGAGGCATTGGCCCGCGCGGTCGCCGAACTGATCGGCGACCCGGAGCGCCGGGACCGGCTGGCCGCCGAGGGCATCGCCCAGGCGGCCGGCTGGCCCACCGAGGACGACACCGTGGCCCAGGTGCTCAGCGTCTACGACGAGCTGGCCCAGCCGCCCCCCGCCTGACGCGCGGCGGCCGTAGGGCGTCGGCTCGAACGGGCCGGCGCCGGGGCGGCCGGCGCCGGCGGTGCCGCGCCCCGGGGGCGGCGGGGTGCGCCGGCACCGGCACCCGGCCGGGGC
>CAVQCY010000003.1:565000-955700 GCA_963711125.1 uncultured Actinomycetota bacterium | reverse complement strand
CAGTAAACGGTGGCTTTGGTTGGTGGGTTGGTTAGCGGTGGCCGATGGAGAGTCGGCCGTCGAAGGCGATGTCGAAGGCTTGGAGAGCGTCCTTCCAGCGCATGGTCCATCGCTTTCGACCCGTGCCGGTGGGGTCGAGGCTCCTGACGGCCATGTAGACGCACTTCAAGGCGGCTTGCTCGTTCGGGAAATGGCCACGGGCCCGGACGGCTCTGCGGATGCGGGCGTTGACGGACTCGATCGCGTTCGTCGAGCAGACGACCTTGCGGATCTCGACGTCAAGGAGAGGAAGGGCACGAACTCGGCCCAGGAGTTCTCCCAAAGACGGACGATGGCCGGGTACTTGTGGCCCCATTCCTCCTGGAAGTCCAGGAAGCGGTCCTCGGCGGCCTTCGCCGTCGGGGCCGCCTAGACGGGCTTCAGCGCCTTGGAGATCTTGTCCCAGTCCTGCCGGGCCGCGTAGCGAAAACTTGCCCGCATGAGGTGGACGATGCAGGTCTGTGTGATGGCCTGCGGCCAGACGGTTCCGATCGCGTCGGGCAGGCCCTTGAGACCGTCGCAGACGACCATGCACACCCCCTCGACGCCGCGGTTCCTCATCTCGGTCAGGACCTGGAGCCAGTATGTGGCGCCCTCGCCGCCGTCGCCGACCCACCGGCCGAGGATGGCCCGGCCTCGATTGCTCTGCGGTCGTGCCACGGTGATCGGTTCGGCTGGCTGCCCGGTTTGTCCTCGGCTGGTCGAGGGCGGGCCGTCGCGTGACGCTGCGGTGTGCGCCGGGTTCCACGTCCCGGTGGCGTGCGGGTCTGCTCCTTCCTGGTCTTCGTCGGGGTGGTGACCGGTCTTCAGGTGAGGGCCGGAAGTTGGGTTGCGTGCTGCCAGGCGGCTTCGAACGCTTTCGCCCAGGGCCAGTGCTGGTCCAGGTGGAGGGTGTGGCGGCGGGCGTGGGCGGTGAGGCGGGCGGGCAGCTGGTACAGCTTCGTGCGGAGCGTGGGTGGCTCGGCCCTGGCGAGTTCCGGAGCGTCGTGCAGCAACAGCAGCCGGGTCCAGGCGTCGAGGTCGGCCGCGATGGTGGCGGCCAGCACCCAGGCGGCGTTGACCTGCCAGGACTTCGAGGGCAGTAGTCCGAGCCCGACCCGCTTGATCGTTTTCACGCGGTCCTCGACCTCGGCGTGATCGCGGTACAGGCAGTCGAGGAACCACGCCTGCCCCGAGCCGGGCACACCGGAAAGTCCGTGGTGGGCGGGGATGTTGGTGGCCACGATCTGATAGCGCCACCCCGTCTTGTGCTCGAAGGCCGTGAGCTTCTTCGCATCGCGCCGCGATGGCTTGACCCGGCGCACGATCAGCCGCAGCCCCTCGGGCCAGCCCGCGAGGTCGCGCACCCCGGTCAGCTCGGCGACCTGGTAGGTGACTGAGGTGCCGTCCTCGCCCTTGATCTCGTGGACCTCGCCGTCCTGCCGCACAGCGTGCGCCCACACGCTCTCGGGCAGCAGGGCGATGGCCTGCTCATCGGTCTCGTTGATGGCCCAGCCGGTGACGAAGCGCACCCGGCGCCGGCTGGTGGTCAGAGCCTGGAGGTGGTCGAGGACGCCGTGGCTGAAGGCTGCCCCGTCGATGCGGACCAGTAGCTTCGACCACAGCGGCAGGGGGAGCTGGCGCAGGGCGGCAGCAGCACCGTCTTGTGGTCGGCCACGTCGTTGGGAGCGGCGTTGCCCGACCGCAGCAGCATCGCGACGCACTCGCGGGTGTTGGCCAGCCAGGCCCCGAGCGGCATGTGTCCGAAGGAGCCCTTATAGGTGCCCGCCGCGCCGTCCTTCCTGCTGGTGCAGGTGACGATGGTCGCGTCGAGGTCGAGGACGTACCAGCCGGCCAGCTCCCGTCCGGCGACCGTGATCCAGGGGAAGCCGGCGGGCCGCAGGGCCAGCCGGGCCCACACCAGACGGCGTATTGCGGCACGGACGCGCTCGATCCGGGCGGCGGTCGGCGTGTCGATCGCCTCCAGCGTGCGCCGCAGGGTGCTGTCGGAGACCGGTGGGCCGAACAGGGGCAGCCAGTGGCGCTGGAGGCGTTCGGCCTCCAGGAGGTTCGTCGCGCCGAGCACGATCGCGCACGCGAGTTGCACCAGCGCGACGCCGCGGTCCCGCCATACCGGTCCGGTGCCGGTGGGCAGCGCGGCGGCGAGCGCGCGGGTCAGCCCGGTGCGATCGGCGGCCTTCCGTAGCAGCACGACGCCCGCGTGGCCGATCAGGTTCCTGCCGTCGGCCCGCATGTCGAGCCGGTGGTCCAGCCGGTAGTCTTCACCCGTTGGGTGTCTCTTCCTCGCGACGGTTTTGATCTCGACAGTCCAGATCATCGCAGGTGGGAGGCACCCTTCTGCTGTCAGAACGTCAGTCACGGGTAAGCGAGCGCCGTAGCTGAATATCCGAGGTGGACGCCATGTACGAGGCGGCAGGCCGCCTCGGAATCCAGCTGCCCGATCGCTCCAGCCTCAAGACCCAAGTCTCGATGTTCGAGAACGGCCGCCGCGATCCGGGCATCGACTACCGATGGTCTTCTGCGAGGTCTACCAAGTCCCCCGCGGCGAACTCGGGTTCGCCCGGGAGACCGCCCTCCCCCAAATGTTGCGGCCTGCCGACACTCCCGAGCCCGCGGGCCTGCCCACCGCGGTCAACCCGGAGACGCTGGCCTACCTGAGGGCCGTGTTCGCCCAGCACACCCGGGCCGAACCCCTTGTCGGACCGCGGTTCCTCGTGCCGGCCGTCCAAGCCCAGATGCCGCTGATCGAGCAGTTGTGCAAAGAGGCCACCGGACCGCTTCGCGAGGACGTGCTGTGGATCGGAGCCCGCTACTGCGAATTCCTCGGCTGGCTCCACCAGGACACCGGAGACTCACGCACCTCGATGCTCTGGACCAACCAGGCCCTGGACTACGCGGAAGAACTCGGCGACCCGGTCCAGAGCTCCTACGTCTTCCAGCGCCGAGAGCAACATCGCCACCGAGGCCGGCCAGCCCGGCTACGGCCTCGGGCTCGCGAACGCCGCCCTGCGCGACCTGAGCAAACTCCCGCCCCGGGTACGGGCCGTCGCCCTCCGGACACTCGCCAACTCCCAGGCCATGCTCGGAGAGGCCGACGCATGCGCGCGGAGCCTGGAAGAGGCACGACAAGCAGCTCAGCACGGCGCCGACGAAGACGATCCCTACGCGCCGTACTGCACCGTGTCCTACATCGACATGGAAGCCGCGAACTGCGACATTCGCCTGAACCAGCCGGAAGAAGCCGTCCATACGCTCGAAACCAGCCTCACCCACTGGCCGTCACAGCAGCAACGCGACCGCGGACTGTGCCTCTCCCGGCTCTCGACGGCTCATGCGCTGCTGGGAGACGTGGAAGACGCCTACCAGACCGCCCACCAAGCGGTGAGCATCGCCCAAACCACCGGATCCGCACGGATCCTGGCGGAACTGGGCAACCTCCAGTCCCACCTCACACCCTGGCGGAAGCTCGTCGAGATTGCCGAGCTGAACAAGACGTTGGACAGTATGAGGGGACCTGAACCGACCCGAGGAGATTCGTGAACCTGCTGCCGAGGATCACCACCACCGACGTACAGGAACAAGACCCGAAGGTCGCCGTTCTGCCCATCGGGTCCTACGAGCAGCACGGCCGGCACCTGCCCCTGATCACGGACACCGCGATCGCGTCGATCATCGCCCGCGAGGTCGCCTCCGCCTACCCCGTGCTGCACCTGGCCCCCATCACCATCGCCTGCAGCCACGAACACGGCACCTGGCCCGGCACCGTCAGCATCAGCGCCCGCACCCTCCACGCCGTGATCACGGACATCGCCGAGTCCCTGGAGGGGTCCGGCATCCGGAAGCTCGTCCTGATCAACGCGCACGGCGGGAACTACGTGCTCTCCAACATCGTCCAGGAGGCCAAGCGTCCGCGAACCCCGGATGAGCCTCTTCCCCCAGGGTCACGAGTGGCGAAGGCCAGGGAACGCGCCGGCCTCGTCTCCGACGGGCATGCCGACATGCACGCTGGCGAGATCGAAACCTCCATCCTGCTCCACGCAGAACCCGACCTCGTCCGCCCCGGCTACGAAACCGCCGACCACGACGCCGGAGACCGCCCCTTCATGCTCACCCTCGGCATGAAGGAGTACACCGACAGCGGTGTGATCGGCTTCCCCTCCCACGCCACGGCGGAGAAGGGCAAGGCGGTGCTGGCGAGCCTTGTGTCTGACTTCGCGGCGCAGATGAGGGCGTTCGGCGAGGGCACCGCCTCCGTAGGCTGAGGCATCAGGCTCCCTACTCCGCGATGTGGTCACAGGGAGCCAAACGGCGTAGTTCTACGTTTCCGTTACGGAATTCCTCACGCCGTCAAGGCGCCTCGCCCCGCTCGGCGCGCGGCACCGCACAGCGATAGCAGGCGATGGGCCGTCGTGGACTGCGGGTTGTGCGTGGCTGAGGATGGTTGGCTCTGCAGCTTTGAGTCACGCTTGACACGTGGCGTCGAAGATCGTGGCCCCCTCTCCGACAGTCAAGACTGTCGGGAGAGGGCGGCACGCGCTAGGCGTAGGTACCCAGGCTACTGGTCCACTGCGAGCGCGGTCTTAGTCGCACCGCCGTGCCGGGTGATTCTCGGCCGGAACACGACCTTCAAAGTGCCTCTGCAGAACGAGGCATCGGTTGCCTTGCCCGCCCATACGTAGCCGGTTCCCGGCGTCAGCGCTGCAAGCTTCGCAGGAGTGAGGTCCGAGAGGGCTGTGTTGGCTTTCTGCAGGTGCTTCAACCAGGCTGGTGAATTGAACTTGTGCAGGATTACCAGGTCGGAAAGCTCGACCAGCGGGATCGGCACTGAGGGAGGGTCCTGGCTGGCCACAAGGACACTCATACCCTTGTGCCGCATCAGGCGGACACTGTCGACCATGCCCGAGACAAGGTCGGGGTCGGTGGTGTACTTGTGTGCCTCGTCGAAGACAACCAGCTTGTTGAAACGCTGGTCACCGTCCTGGGCCTCAGAGAACAATTGCATGAGGACCACGAACAGCCCGAGGGCATCAGAGGCCGGCAGGAATCCGTCCCGAAGATCCACCACCAGCACGCGGCCGGGACGGATCAGGTCCTTCACCCGGCAGTTGTCGTCGATGTACTCCTCGGCGAGATCGAGCCGCTGGTGGGCCAGCCCCTTGTGATACTCGGAGAGCCTGGCTGCGTCGATGCCCTGCCGAAGCCTTTCCAGAGTGAGGTCATTCCTGTTCCGACGCATGATCTGGGTGAGTTGGCGGATGTAGTTGGCCTGGTTACCGACCGCCCCCATCAGGAATTTCCAGTGCTCGGCGCGCAGCTCGGAGGATCCGAACTTGAGGGGATGCACCGTGATCCCCGGGAACTCTTCGCGACGATCCTCCAGTTTCCCCTCGGGGACCAGAAGGACCATCTCATCCAGTGAAGCGGGCTGCACACCGTAGCGCTGCTGCAGGATGCTCAGCTGCTCCGCGTCGTCATTCGGGGCGACCATGGAAGTGAACTCCTGCGCGTAGTCCTCCGAGTCGTTGTAGTGGAAGACCACGGTGGCGAGCGGCCGGGGCAGGGCATTGACGGGCGGAGCGGGGAGGGAGGCAGCCTCCATGATCGATCCCAGGGTGTAGCTCTTCCCGCCACCCTGGACTCCGAAGAGGCTGATGGTGTGCGTCCCGTTCAGGTCGAGTGCGATCCGCTTTCCGGCCACCTCGCCGAGCACTCCATACTGGGCGGTGGGGTCGGAGCTGCCGAGGAAAACGTCCGGGGTGTATGCCAGGGACTCCGCTGCGATGACAGGGCGAGAGGCGTCGACGCTCCGGCTGGGGGGGTCCGTCGCTACCTCCTCCGAGCGCTCGATAGCTGGAGCAGCTTCGACGGGCTGCGTGACCAAGTTCTGCTGAACCGCAGGCGTCGGCACCTGGGCGGGTTCCCCGGCGTCCGGCGCATCCAGGTCGTCGAGCTCCTCTTCGGGTTCGGCAGCCGGCTCCCACTTAGGGGCGGAGCGCTGCCAGGCCGGAAGCTCATGCCTGCGTTCTGCGGCACGGAACGCAGCCTCAGGCGGCCGAGGCACCGACAGTTCGGCAGCGGCGAGGGTGCTGACGGTTGTACCTGGCACCGCACCGGCAAACACCGGGTCAGTGTGGATCGCCTCAAGCAGCTCCTGGACCAGGTCGCGGCCGATTCGGTGGTACTCGATGCCGTCCTCCAGCTCCTGGCCGGAGCCCGACTGGGCCAGGTCGAAGATCAGCCCGGTGCGCGTGAACCTCAGGTCGTACGGCAAATGCAGCTGGTCCAGGAAAAGGCAAGCCTCATCGATGATCTCGGGAGCACCGATGATCCCGTGCCGAGACGCTCGGTCGAGGTAGAACCGCAGCAGTCGCCGCGAGCTGTGCACTCTTCACCAGGCGGTCCGGGCGGTCGTGCAGCTCGGAGCTGCGGCCGAAGTGCTGACTCAGCACTTCCTCACTGCGCCGGATCTGTAGCGCCATGCCCGCCTTGACGTCCTCATACGCGCCGAGACCACCGAGCGAGGTGTAGCACTTGACCTCCACCAGACGGCAGGTGATGGTCCGGTTCGCGGCGTCCAGGTCGAACAGCGCGAGGTCAGTACGCTTCAGCACAGCGGCTTCGCCGACGGCGTCGGCCCGGCGGCGCACTTCGCGGTACAGATCCTGGTGGGCGTCGAGCGGCACCAGGACCTGGTCGCGCAGCGCTCCCTGGTAGTCCAGGAAGAGCCTAGCGAGAGCGAGGCCAAGCACCTCGGTGCGCTGAGTGGCCGATGCCGATGCGAGCTTGAGGGCCAGCCTGCCGGAGAGAAGGCGCAGTTGATCGAAGAAGGCTCCGGCATGGCGCTCGGTCACCCCGACACCGTGGGAGCGGCTGACCGGTTCCAGCAGAGCGGTGAGTTCCTCAGTCGACCGGGAACTAATCACGAGGTGGTGTCCGAGGCCCGGCGCCGAGCCGTGCTCGTAGTCGATGACGTACGAAGGCCGGTCCTCCCGGGCCGGGCTGTCGAAGAAATCGACGCCCATCGTACGGTCGACACTGACGACCCAGTCGCTGAGCCGGTGCGCCCGATCGAGGAGAGAACGGGCCGCTGTGTCCAGGACGAGGGTGGTACGTGGGACCAGATCCAGCCCCGCCTCTCCCGTGGCAACTGCTGTTGCCGCGGCAGAGAGCACTGCTGGCAGCGAGCCCAGCAGGTCCGTGAGGGCTTCGGCGCCAGGCAGCGGGACTGGCCGTCCGTGCCGTGGCCTCTTGTGCCAGGCTGCGTCGAGCCCTCCGCCGGTGTACTCGGTCACCACATCCTGGACCAGACCGTGCACCGGGGGCACCGCACCGTCGGGCGCTTCGGCCGCGTCGATTCGTTCGCCACCGAAGACGTCGAAGAGGAAAGTGATGTGGGCCGCATGCTCCGCCTCCGCGGCGTCGAGGTCGCCCACCGGGCGCACCGCGACAGTGAGCTTGGGAGTGAGCCCGTCTGGTCCTGCGGTCAGGAAGGCGTCGGCTGCCGTCGCCGTGCTCCACTCACCCCGCAGGAGTTCGGCGAGTGCTTCGCCGGTCCAGTCCTGCTGCTCGACTGGGGCATAGAGCCGCAAGGCGAAGGAGACGTCCCGGGCGAGGCCGCGCTTCTGGAGTTCGACGAGCATGTCCGCGAGGTGTTCCGCACGGCCGGCCCCGACGGCGTTGACGACCAGGGTGTGGATGTACGGATGCAGTCTCAGATAGCGCTCCCACGCGGTCGGCGAGCCCTGATCCGGAAAGGATAGGTCCGCCGTACCACCGCTGGGGCATTTTGAGGAGGGAAGCGAGCTGGGACAGCAAGCCCTGGGGGTCGTCGGTGTCACCCGGCAGGCACACACCCCGAAGGGGGTGAGATCAGCGGCCGCAACGGCGAGGCGTCCGTCGGGGCGTGAGACCGTCGGGGGAATCCCAGGGGGGTGAGGACCTCGCGGAGGGTGTGCCCGACAGCGGCCAGAGTATCCTTTCCGTATTCCCTGGAAGCCGGCGAGCACAACCACTGCCGGGCCAGCTCGGTCCAGGTGACCAGCCACAGCAGCCGCAGTGGATGGGTTGGGCAGATCAGCACCGCCTCGCCACTCGTCCCCTGGTGGCTCTGGTAGTTGACCGTGAGTGCGTCGAGGCGCAGCAGTTCGGAGAGCGAGCCGAGCACCTCGGGAAGCCGGTCTGGCGAGGCCCGTTCAACGGAGTGCAGCCGGTCCCGGAGCAGGGTGCCGTACGCTTCGGCGTACTCGGCCGCAGCCTCGCGCAGCGTCAGCAGATCAGCGCCCTCGACCGTGACTCCGGGAGTGTTCAGCCGCTCACTGAAGCGCCCGCCGCTGATCCCGGCGAAGACATCGCGACGCGCCTCCAGGAACCGGTCCAGCGGGTCGCCGCCTCCCGCCGCGATCTGCGAGAGATCCTGGAAGTCGACCGGGCCGACGCCGTCTCCGGTGATCGTTACCTTGCCCTCGGCCAACTGGTGCGGTGCCGCAAGCAGAGCACGCTGGTGGTCCGCCAGAGTCGGTGACAGCGGGATCTCCACGGCCCCGTGCCCGCCGAGCGAGGCCAGCAGGCTGTACTGCCCCACACCGGTGAAGGACTTCGGCACCACGGACCTCAGCCTTACGTCCGCGGGATCCCGCTGGTCGCCCAGGGTCTGGAGCCACATTCCGATCAGCGCAGGGCCGACTCCCAGGTCCTTACGGAAGCGTTGCTCGGGGACATCGTCGATGTCTCCGGTGGGGAGAACAAAGAAGCGATCACTCTCATTGGGCTGCTGGCGGTCACCCGTGACACGCTCCACCGGCAGCGGAACGCCCTCAGCATCGAGCGGCTCGACCCGCAAATAGTGCCAGCCGGCTTCGAGCCCAGCCTTGTTGAGCTTGGAGAAGGATGCTCTGAGGACGGAACCCCTGGTGACCTTGGCATATGTCGTTACACCGACCGGACCTTCCCCCTCCGCAATCAGTCGGACTGCGAAGCGCTGCAGTTCGCTCACCCGGCGCGGGTCGGGAGACACTTCGAAGGTGACCTTGAAGCCAGCCATGCCGCCGGGGCCCAACGGGAGGTAGTACTGCCCGGCGATATTTCCGAGCACCGGGTCGGAGGCGTGCTCAGGCTGCGATCCGGCCATCGGCAGCGGCAGGTCGTGGACAGAGATCCGGAGCGTCTCCGTCTCCGCATGCTCCCGCAGCGGCCAATGCTGAAAGGCCAGCGGCCAGTTCGCCCGGTCGACTGCGATACTCCTCGCGAGCGGGCGCGGGTCCTCCAGCCCCGTGGCATCGACGGCCTTGAGCAGACGCTCCCGAAACGCCGGGTCGTTGAGCCCCAGTCCGAGGATCCGCTGCCGCTCGGTGCGCTGGGGGTCGGTGAGCCGCTCCATCGCCTGAAGGTTCTTTACCAGCCGGCCACGCATCCGCTGCGGGTCCTCGAAGACCGTAAAGTCCGGCAGCAGCCCGACTTCGAACAGGGCCGCTCCAGCGGCCTCCAGGTCGTGGTCGTTGCGTTCCACCGTGAGCAGGAAGCGGGCACGGTCCTTGGAAGCCGTGGCTGCTTCTCCGACCCGGTGCCGGCCCTCTTCGTCCAGCACGGAGAGCACCTGGGAGACGCCGTCCCTGAGTTCGGTGGGCAGCGCACTACGCAGCCGCTCGGCGAGGTCGCTGTAAACATCACCGAGGTCGATCTGCTCGAAGGTGGCCACGCCGAAGGAGTCTTCGGCGCTCGCGTGGGTGCCCGGAGGAACGAAGACCAGCAGCGGCGGGCGCAGCCACGTGCCGGTGTCCTGGCCGGTCTTGGGATTGCGCAGCTCCACCAGTTTGGTGCTGGACACCGCAACATCGTCAGGGACGTCTGGGGGCGCACCGAGCACGTAGAGCTGCGCGGACTGACCGAGCGTAGAGCGCAAGGCCCGGACGATCCGCACTGACAGTGGGATGTCGACGTCGGTCACCCGGGCGCAGTGGCCCTCCTCCCGCTGCCTCAGGAGCACGGCGAGCCGAGGTACGAGCATCTCCTCCAGAACGTCGGTGAGGTCCTCGTCGCGAACCTCACGCAGCCCGATCGGAGCGGCGGGGTGGACTTCGTCCGGCGTGCTCATGCATCTGTCCGGTCAGCGGTCACGGTGTACCGGGGGGTAATGGTCTGCGCCAGGTAGGCATCGGACAGGTCGGTGTAGAAGCCGATCTCGCGCAGCCGGGTGGTGAAGGCCGCGAAGTTGGCGCGTAGCGCCGCGTGGTCGGTGATTCCAGGGCGTCCGAAACCGTCGGACGGCGGCAGGCGGTCGATGTAGAGCCCATAGCGCTCCCGCAGGCCTTCGAGGAATTCATCGATCCGCACCGAGGCGGTGTGGTAGCCGCGGGCTCCTCCCGGCTTCAGCAGTGTGATCTGCAACAGGACCTCCAGCAGCCGTCCATCGAGAATGAAACGCCGTCTTCCGCCCCTCGGCTGGGCGATCATCGCTCCAGGGCGATTCTTTAGCATCAGCGTGTCCAGGCACTCCGTGAGGTACTTACGGTGGAAGTCCACCCGCTGGGCGGTGACGATCTCCACATACGCGGTGAACTCGTCCAGTCCCAGGGCGAGGATCCGTTGGACGTCCTCGTCCTGGCCCGCGGCCGGCGCTGGGTCGACCACGGAGGACAGCCGATAGTTTCCGTATGCCACCCGGTCGTCGCGGTACTTCGCGCCCAGGAGGCTGATCAGGAAGGGAACGGCAAAAGGGGTGTTGCCGCGCTCGACGCCGTGCTTCTTCTTCGCGGCCAGATCGCCCGCGAAGCCCTCCAGCTTGCGCACGGTGAACGTGGCCCGCACGAACTCGGGGATGCGCCCGAACCACGCTTCCGCGCTGCGCTCGGCCAGGCGGGCGCAGTCGGTTCCAGGGACCGAGGTGACATCAAGGAAGAACCCGCAAGACTGCTCGGGGATGGTCTCCCGGGCCGGGTTCCTGAGCATCGCGGGCAGCAGTTTCATCGCCCGCAGGTGGTAGAGCGCCAGATGGAAGGCGAACAGCACCTTCAAGTAGTCGACGAAGACCGAGCGCGGGATCAGCCGACGGTAGAACATCAGCCGCCGGATGTCCTCGCAGAGCTGGGCCGACCACTGGGGGTTCAGCAGAGGGTACGAGATCCGGGACTTGCTCTTGTCCGGCAGGTCGGTGACCTCGCTGCGCTTGGCCTCGGAGAGGTTGATCAACGCCTGGGTCTCGACGTCGACATCGGGGCCGGGAGTGATCCGCAGGGTGTCAAGGTCGACTCCAGAGAAGAAGAACTCCTTCAACTGGCCCAAGACATTGCGGCCGCCGCCGTTCGGAGCCTGCGTGATCATCTCGTAGAGGTGTTCATCCGCGTTGTAGGGACGGGACTTGCGCACGTTGCGGAACTGGTACGTCAGCCCGTGCAGCGGCCGGAGCCCGGCGACGGCCTGGGTGGCCCGGCCGCGCCCCACCAGGTCGGCCAGATTGGACTCGATCCACCGGCGCGTGACCTTGCGGTCCTGGTCGAATCCGGCGAACAGCGTCGGGCTCCCCAGCATGAAGTCGGTGTAGTCGTCGAGGGTGAGGTCGAAGGTGCGGGACAGCCGTGCCGGCCAGCCGTCGTGGCGCAGCCGAGCAAGGAAAGCGCCGAGCACCCGGTCCATCTCGACCTGCTTGTAGTCGAGGTAGCTGATGCCGGGGTACTGGAACTCCTTGTCCCCTCTGCCCAGCGCCATTACTGCTCCTCCTGCTGTTCCCGGCGGCCCAGAGGCTGCTCCATGACCAGACCCCCGTCGTTCTCACGACGCACCCGGTGCGGGGCGCGTCCATTGGTGCTGAGCAGAATCTCCTGGTATGGGGCCGAGGCGAGGGCGTTCTTGAAGATCGCAAGCCCGAGGTGGAGCCCCTGCTGCTCGGCCAGAGACGGCAGATGGCCGCGCCGCAGCCGATCGAGGAGCTCGAAGATGTCCAGGCGGATCCGCAGGGTGGCCTCATGCCCTCGCGGGTCGCGGTAAACGAAATACAGCGTGTCGTCCCCACCCTCCAGGTAGTCGGAGGCGGGGGCGCCGCTCGCGGTGAGGGTCAAGCGGTTCGGCGAGAAGACCCGATAGCTGCGGATGGTCGCCCTGGGCACTCGATTGACCTGGAGCACCAAGTTCGAGCCCAGGGCCTGGGCGTCCAGCAGCCCTTCCCCGCGGTTGATCGCGGTGACGAGGTCGGGCACCAGCGCCTTGAGGCGGTTGGGATCGGCCAGAGCCTCCAGGAAACGCCGTGCGGACCGGTAGGGGAGCATACGCCCAGCTCGCTCCACGTCCACCGACTCGAAGTAGAACCGGCGACGTGCCGAGGCCAGGTAGGAGCGGTGAGCGGCGGCCCGCTCTGGTTCGCCTGAACCGTCCCGCTCGAGTTCCTCAAAGGCGCGTGCCAGCAGGCCCTGGTCGTAGCCGCTGCGGCCCTCGAATACTGCCAGAGCCGCGCCGTCGTCCGGCCCCGCATAGTCGAGGCGGCGGTCGAGCGCAGGCACCGGAGCCGTGGCCACGTCTAGTTGACGCAACTCGGCGAGCAGCCGATCCTTGCCTCCCTCGGGCCCGCGCCAGCTGTTGAAGTAGAAGCCCTCCAGCTTCTCCTGCCGGGTGCCGTTCTCATAAAGCTCGTGAATCTCCGCGCAGCCGCGGCCCGAGGTGAGGGTGTAGGCAAGGGCTGAGCGGAGGTCGCGCAAGGTGACGTGGAGGCGTCCCCGGAGATGCACCAGGGAGTACAGCCGGTGCAAGCGCGCCCGAACCCGGGGGCCAGCGTCCGGTTCGGCGAAGGTCCGCGCGTTGTGCGGGGCGTAGCAGACTTCCCTGAGCTTGCAGCCCCCGCAGGCCTCCCAACGGGCGGGGTCGGTCAGCAGCCGGAGCATACGGTCGAAAATGCTGTCCTCGTGCGCGTCAGGCTGATCCTCGGCAGCCGACGCCACCACACTGCGCCGGTTGAGATTTACCACCGCGATCCGCGGTTCCGTCGGGCTGCCCTTGAGCCCGCTGTCAAGGACGTTCGCGAGGCGTCCGAAGCGCTCCCGGTGGACGGAGAGAAAGTCGACCAGACGCCCTTCGTTGATAGCGATCAGACGCGTGGCCGAGTGCTCCCAGCCCGCCTCTGAGACGCCCTCGTAGGGAGCGAAGAAGGTGGCGAGCACCTCGTCGTTGTCGCGTTCTCCCTCGTCCTGACTCCCGTCGTGATTAGTGTGGAACCAGCGGCCGGCGTAGCGGAAGTCCGCTCCGTTGTCTCGAGGAATGCCCGGCTCTGCGCCTCGGTTGACGACCGCCTCCTCGAGCAAATTCTCCAGGAACGCCGTCTTGCCGTCGCCGGCGTTGCCGGTGATCACCACCAGGGAGAGCCGGCCGTCCAACACGTCGGACAACAGACTGCGGTCCAGGGCTGTGTCAATGTACAGCCGGTAGGCATCCCGGCCCCGCGTGCCGGCGTTGCTGCGGCTGCTCTGGCTATACAGGGAGCGCAGGTGGTCGACGAAGGGGTTGTGGTCGACTTCCGGAAGCGCGGCAGGCTCGGCAAGCGTTCTTGACAGCTCCCGGGCGCGCCGGGTCCGCTTCACCGAGCGCAAGGCAGCCAGGAACTCGGCGGCGTCGGCGTAGCGTTCGCTGCGCCGCGGGTTGACCTCGGATATTCAGCTACGGCGCTCGCTTACCCGTGACTGACGTTCTGACAGCAGAAGGGTGCCTCCCACCTGCGATGATCTGGACTGTCTAGATCAAAACCGTCGCGAGGAAGAGACACCCAACGGGTGAAGACTACCGGCTGGGACCACCGGCTCGACATGCGGGCCGACGGCAGGAACCTGATCGGCCACGCGGGCGTCGTGCTGCTACGGAAGGCCGCCGATCGCACCGGGCTGACCCGCGCGCTCGCCGCCGCGCTGCCCACCGGCACCGGACCGGTATGGCGGGACCGCGGCGTCGCGCTGGTGCAACTCGCGTGCGCGATCGTGCTCGGCGCGACGAACCTCCTGGAGGCCGAACGCCTCCAGCGCCACTGGCTGCCCCTGTTCGGCCCACCGGTCTCCGACAGCACCCTGCGGCGCACGCTGGAGGCGATCGACACGCCGACCGCCGCCCGGATCGAGCGCGTCCGTGCCGCAATACGCCGTCTGGTGTGGGCCCGGCTGGCCCTGCGGCCCGCCGGCTTCCCCTGGATCACGGTCGCCGGACGGGAGCTGGCCGGCTGGTACGTCCTCGACCTCGACGCGACCATCGTCACCTGCACCAGCAGGAAGGACGGCGCGGCGGGCACCTATAAGGGCTCCTTCGGACACATGCCGCTCGGGGCCTGGCTGGCCAACACCCGCGAGTGCGTCGCGATGCTGCTGCGGTCGGGCAACGCCGCTCCCAACGACGTGGCCGACCACAAGACGGTGCTCGCTGCCGCCCTGCGCCAGCTCCCCCTGCCGCTGTGGTCGAAGCTACTGGTCCGCATCGACGGGGCAGCCTTCAGCCACGGCGTCCTCGACCACCTCCAGGCTCTGACCACCAGCCGGCGCCGGGTGCGCTTCGTCACCGGCTGGGCCATCAACGAGACCGATGAGCAGGCCATCGCCCTGCTGCCCGAGAGCGTGTGGGCGCACGCTGTGCGGCAGGACGGCGAGGTCCACGAGATCAAGGGCGAGGACGGCACCTCAGTCACCTACCAGGTCGCCGAGCTGACCGGGGTGCGCGACCTCGCGGGCTGGCCCGAGGGGCTGCGGCTGATCGTGCGCCGGGTCAAGCCATCGCGGCGCGATGCGAAGAAGCTCACGGCCTTCGAGCACAAGACGGGGTGGCGCTATCAGATCGTGGCCACCAACATCCCCGCCCACCACGGACTTTCCGGTGTGCCCGGCTCGGGGCAGGCGTGGTTCCTCGACTGCCTGTACCGCGATCACGCCGAGGTCGAGGACCGCGTGAAAACGATCAAGCGGGTCGGGCTCGGACTACTGCCCTCGAAGTCCTGGCAGGTCAACGCCGCCTGGGTGCTGGCCGCCACCATCGCGGCCGACCTCGACGCCTGGACCCGGCTGCTGTTGCTGCACGACGCTCCGGAACTCGCCAGGGCCGAGCCACCCACGCTCCGCACGAAGCTGTACCAGCTGCCCGCCCGCCTCACCGCCCACGCCCGCCGCCACACCCTCCACCTGGACCAGCACTGGCCCTGGGCGAAAGCGTTCGAAGCCGCCTGGCAGCACGCAACCCAACTTCCGGCCCTCACCTGAAGACCGGTCACCACCCCGACGAAGACCAGGAAGGAGCAGACCCGCACGCCACCGGGACGTGGAACCCGGCGCACACCGCAGCGTCACGCGACGGCCCGCCCTCGACCAGCCGAGGACAAACCGGGCAGCCAGCCGAACCGATCACCGTGGCACGACCGCAGAGCAATCGAGGTCCATGAGGTCGGCTTGTGTCCACCCGCGTTCGAGGCGGGCTGCTTGCAGCTTGGTCTTCATCGGGACTCCCGACGGTCGCCTGCGTGAGTTGAGTCCACATCATGCCGTGCCCCGGATGGGAGGGCGGTTAACAGGTGACAGCACGGGGTGTTAACCCCTGTCCACTGTCAACTCGGCGAAAATGCGGCCTACTTGTCATCGCCAGCACGCCGGGGGCGGGGGCCTTCCAGTTCCTCGACCCGGCTCCGAAGCTCCGACAGCTGGGAGTTGACATGTTCGAGTTGACGCCAGACCTCCTGCATATCCCGGGAGCCGTTCGCGTCGTCGACGCGCCGCGCGGTCGTCTGGGGATCTCGGGCGTAGTTGCCGCGACCCGAAGTGGTGATCAACCCATCGGTGCGGAGGATGCCGAGGGCCTTCTGGATCGTGCTGGGGGAGATCTGGAAGCGGTCGGCGAGATCCCGGACCGATTCGAGCTTTTGACCAGGGCGGATGCTGCCGCGAGTGATCCGGTCGCGCAGGATGTCGGCCACCTGTTCGAACTTCTGCCGCGGGTCGTCCTCGGAGATCGTCACCCTTCCGAGAGTACCTAGTAACACGAGCTAGCACATGACCTTGCCTAAGGGGGTTGCGTGAGCAGTACGTGTTAGCACAAGCTGTCACGTGTTGCTTCTCTGTTCCCCGAGAGGAAGCGGTCAAGCCAGAGCCCGGATAGCAAGACGGGCACGCCCTCCGCCTGGACAGCAAGCGGGCGTGCCCACCGACCCCCGGAGGGATCAACGTGAGCATATTGCGCTCCCGCGACACCGAACAGACCACAGTGCGGCACCTCCAGGCCGAGGCGCGCGAGGACTACCAGCGCCACCGCAGCCCGGAGTCCCAAGCCGCCTGCCGCGAGCAACGCGGCCAGGCCCAGGTCGGCGGCAACGCCGCCGCCAGGTCCTGGTACGGCCACAAGCAGCAGAAGTAGCTGCCCGGTACGTCCAACGTGCCCTGGGGCGGCGGTACTCCACGCCACGGTCACCCGCCACCCCAGGGATTCCCTGCCTGAATCAGGAGATTTCCATGCGAACGTTCATCGCTGGACACGAGGCGCGCAGCGCCGAGGAGTTCATCGAGTTGGCCATCGGCACCCCGCTGGAGTTGTGGCTGGGCGTCGATGGCGAGACCGACCAGGAACGAGCCGCCCGTGAGGACGCGGCGCGGGACATCCTGGCTGACGACCCCGAGCTGTTCGACCGGGTGAGCCGCGTGGTGGCCGAGGCCGTCGAGGCGCTTGCCCCGGAAATATTCGGCGTCTGCCCGTTGCACCGGCCGCAGGCGTGCTGCCGGACGGCGCGGAGGGCGGCGGCATGAACAACTCCCGCTGGACCCCTGACGTACTGGCGACGGTCGACGAAGCATACGACCGCCACAACGCCTCCGACGGCCGCTCCCGATTCGGCGCCTACCTGCGAGATCGTGCCGCTTCCCTGCGGGACGAGGACGGCGCCCCGCTGTACGCGGAGGAGTTCGCCGCGGCAGTGTGGCGCATCGCCACCTCGCCGGTGATGTCGCCCGGCTACGTGTGCGTCCGCCCCGACATCCGCGCCATCATCCCGGCCTGGTCCAACGAAGGGGACGGGCAACTGACGTTCGAGGTGCAGGTGCCGGTCCTTCAGGCGTCGCTCGGCCTGTCGTGGACTCTTCCGGCCATCTGGCGTGACTGGCGCCCCGAGCACGCACCCGGTGCCGACCAGGACGAGCCGTACCGGTGGTGGGCGCAGCCGTCAGGATCCCGCCCTGCGCTGCTGACCACCAGCGTGCTGCGGCTGACCGTGGACGACACCTGGAACCTGCCGCGCCCCACCCACACCGCAGGCCCCGGCCTGGTGGCGGACGGCAAGCGTTCGGTGGCCGCCGTCGCTGAGGCCGTCAACCGCCACGCCGGGCCGATAGTGGCCCTCCTGCGAGGTGAAGCCCCGTGACCACCACACCCACCACCCACCCCGTTGTGCCGCAACTCGGCAGGGGCGAGACCGCCCTGTTCCGCACCGTGGCCGTCCTGGCCGTGGCCGTCGGCGGACTCGGCCTCGCGTCCTCCTTCCAGGCCGTCACCGCGGCCGGCGCCCGTTGGGGGTTCGCGACCCCGCAGATCCTCCCGGTCGGCATCGACACCGCCATCCCGGTCTTCACTGCGGTCAACCTGCTGCTGATCCGGATGGACATGCCGCTCACCTGGGTCCGCTGGGTCCCCTGGGGCCTGACCCTGGTCACCTGCTGGCTCAACATCGCGGCCGGGCACGCCCTCTCGGCGAAGGTCGCGCACGGCACCATGCCCCTGCTGTGGGTCGTGCTGTCCGAAGTCGCCGCCCACGTCTACGCCTCCCGCATCGGCGCCGTAACCGGCCGTCGCATGGAGTCGATCCGCCGTTCCCGCTGGCTGCTCGCCTTCCCCTCGACCTTTGCCCTGTGGCGGCGGATGACCTTGTGGGAGATCACCTCCTACACCGACGCCCTGGCACGGGAGCGGGACCGGCAGTTGGCTCGCGCGGAACTGCGCGAGACGCACGGTCGCCGGTGGCGGTCGAAGACTCCGCGGACCGCCCGCGTGCTGCTCAAGCTCGGTGAACTCGCCCCCGCCGAATCGACCCCGCTCGCTCTCGACGCAAACCAGGAGGAAGACCAATCGACCACTGTAAATCAGTCGATGTCTGACCAGCCGGTATCGACCTCCGCCGCTGAGTCCGCGATCGAGGAGAAGTCGACCTCAGAATCGGCTGACTCTACGCCCGCCAGCAACCCGACTCCTACAACGGCCGGTTCGACGCAAGGCGGTACGAAGCCTGCCGCCAAGTCGACGCCGCGCCGGTCGACCGGTCGGGTGCCCAAGTCGGCCCGAACCCCGCGCGCGAAGCGCACCCCGGATCAACTGCTGGCCGAGGCACGGGAGGTGACAGCCGATTGGCCCGACGACGCACTGACCGGCGAGGCGATCCGTAAAGCCGTACGCACGGCGCCTCCCAAGGCCCGGCAGTTGCGCGACACGCTCAAGGCCGAGCGCGCCGCGGCGGCTGAGAACGAACCCGTAGCCGCCTGAAGCGGTGGCCCACTGTGCGCGGACAGCGCTCCGCGCGTCGCTTGATCCGCAGGCCCGGCCGCATGCCGGCCAAAGCTCCGGCCGGGCCTGCTCTCCCCACCATTTCTGGAAGGACGTTCAGTGAATCACGAGGACGAGAACGAGCTGTTCAACCGGCTGGAAGCCGACATAGCCACCGGTGGAGCAGACGTCGTGGACCTCGACAAAGCCCGCGCCCATCACGCCGGATTCTCCGACCCGCTCATGGTTGACGGCCCGGCGCCGGTCGGCCCCGGCTACATGGACCGGATCCAGGCTGCCAAGCGTCACCCGGTGGTGCCCGGCTGGCTGCGGTCGGCCGGTGAGTTGAAGGCGGCGGCCGGGTGGGTGGCCCGGCACTACGGCCACATGACGGCCTACCACCTGCTGCGCACTCCGCTGTACGCCGGTCGTCTCGCGGTGCACTCGCCGCGCGGCACCGCCCGGTTCATCGGCGGCACCCTGCGATGGATGAGCGACGCCGAAGGCGACCCCGTCCGCGCCGCCGCCGTGCGCCGGGAGGACGCGGGGGAGTACCTGCGGTTGTCCCGGCAGCGCGACGGCCGGGTCCGCATGCGCACCCTGATCACGGTTCTTGCCCTGTTCGTCGGGGTCGGCGCGGCCCTGGCCCTCTACGTGCTGGCGCCGGGCTGGCTGAAGGCGATGTCGGTCACTGCCCTGCTGCTGGCCCTCGGCGCGGCGGGCCGTATGCCGGACGCACCGGTGGTCACCCGGGCGGTGGAGATACCGAAGGCGGAGCGGCTGACCTCGCAGATCGTGGTCCGCGCGTTCGCTGCCCTGGGAATCGCGGAGATCAACAAGCAAGCCAGCAAGGGCCGGGACGGGGTGGAGTTCAAGGCCCCGATCCAGCGGGACGGCAAAGGCTGGCGTGCCGACCTCGACCTGCCATATGGCGTGACCGTCTCCGACATCCTCGACCGGCGCGAACGCCTCGCCTCCGGCCTGCGCAAGCCGCTGGGGTGTGTGTGGCCGGAGCCGGTGCCGGGCGAGCACACGGGCCGGTTGATGCTGTGGGTCGGTGACCAGGACATGGCCAAGGCCCCGCAACCGGCGTGGCCGCTGCTGAAGTCCGGCACCGCCTCGCTGTTCAAGCCCGTCCCCTACGGCACCGACCCACGCGGCCGGGCCGTGGACTTCGACCTGATGTATGCGAACTTCCTGGTCGGCGCCATGCCTGGCCGCGGCAAAACCTTCGCCCTGCGCATCCTGCTCCTGGCCGCCGCCATGGACCCCACGGCGGAGGTGCACACCTGGGAGTTCAAGGGCACCGGGGACTTCTCCGCCTTCCAGCCCATCTCGCACACCTACGGCTCCGGCCCCGGCGACGACGCCACGGTGGAGGGCTGTGTGGACGCGCTGGAGTACGTCTACGGCGAGTTGGACCGCCGCGCCCGGGTCATCAACGGGCTGCCGAAGGATCTGTGCCCGGAGAACAAGGTCACCCCGGCTCTTGCGGCCCGCCGCTCTCTCGGGCTGCACCCGCTGGTCATGTCGATCGACGAGTGTCAGGAGGTCTTCACCCACGAACGGCTCGGCAAGCGCGCGGCGGAGTTGGCGACCGCCATCATCAAGCGGGGCCGCGCCCTGGGCGTGATCCTGCTGCTGGGCACCCAGCGCCCGGACGCGGACTCGTTGCCCAAGGCGATCTCGGCGAACGTGGGGATCCGGTTCTGTCTGCAGGTGATGGGGCAGCCGGAGAACGACATGGTGCTGGGGACCTCGATGTACAAGAACGGGATCCGGGCGACGTCGTTCACCTCGGCTGACCTGGGCATCGGCTATCTGGTCGGGGCCGGGCCGAACCCGCAGATCGTCCGCTCGTACTACATCGACAACGCCACCGCCGACCGGCTGTGCGAGCGCGCGAAGGCTGCCCGTACGGCGGCCGGCACCCTGCCCAACCCGGCCGCGCCCAAGCAGGACAAGCGGGCAGACACCCTGCTGGCCGATGTGCTGGCGGTGGTCGCCGTGGATGAGGCGAAGGTGTGGAACGTGACCGTGGTCGACCGGCTGGCCGAACTGCGCCCGGAACGCTACGGCCCGTGGGGCGAGATGACCGGCGAGGACAAGACCGCCCAGCTGACGGCGGCGCTCAAGCCGTACGGCATCCCGACCGGGCAGGTCGGCCGCCGGGTGGAGGGCAAGTTCGTCAACAAGCGCGGCATCGACCGCTCCGACATCACCAACGCCGTCGCGGAACGTAACCAGAACCGGGGCGGGAGCTGACGGTCCGGGGCCGCTATCGATAGCAGCCCGACCCGCTATCGATAGCGGCCCCGATAGCGCCTCGTACCCGCTCTGATCAGGCTGCTAGAGCATAGCGGCCCACCTGCGGAAACCCTTCAAACCCCGCCCCGGAGGCATCTCGTGCCCTTCGCCGTCCTCGCTATCGCCTGCCTGCTCGCAATCACTCTCGGTTACATGCTCCTGTGTGCGGCCTCGCCGTTCGGCCGCTGCCGCAAGTGCCGCGGCCTCGGCTTCGCCCTCGCCACCGACCGGCATGGCCGAGCCAAGCGCGGCAAGCACTGCCGCCGCTGCGACGGCCACGGCATCCGCATCCGCCTCGGCCGTCACCTGCTCAACGCCGCCGCCCGCATCCACCACGACGGCACCCAGTCCACCGCCCGGAAGGAGACCACCCCATGGTCCTGACCCTCTCCGCCGCCCTGTTGCTCGGCGTCCTGCTCGCCCTGCTGCTCAAGCACCGCACCCTCGGCGGCGGATCCGCCCTCGTCGCCGTCCTGTTCGGCTTCTTCCTCGCCTCCACCGGCATCGCCCCCACCATCCGCCAAGTCACCGCCAACCTCGCCGATGCCCTCACCACCATCGGCCACTGAGGAGCTACACCCATGGACGCCAACCTCATCGCAGCGACAGTCCTGTTCGGACCCGGAGCCGTGGCCCTGCCCGCTCTCGCCGTCGCCTGGCACCGCTCCAACCGCCACGCCGACGCCGAACGCGCCATGCTCGCCGACCTCCACCGTCAGCCCACCGTCAGCCGACCGACCCCGCCGACCGGCCCCGGCCAGCCGATCACCAGCCCTGAGCCGACAGCTCCCGCCACCGTGACGGCACCGCAGGCCGACCGGCCGCAGGACATCGCTCCCGTCATCGACCTCATCACCCGGCGCCATCGCGCCGCCTGACCACGCCCGGGGGGCGGCGGTACTCCACGCCATGGTCACCCACCGCCCCCGGCCTGCCTGACCGTCCGAAGACAGCACAGGAGACCCCAAGCATGACCTACGACCCCGATGCCGCGCTGCTGCCCGCAGCGATCGCCGCCGCCGAACGCGGCTGGCACGTCTTCCCCCTCATCCCCGGCGACAAGCGACCCGCTGTCCGTTCCTGGGAGCCGCGCGCCACGACCGACGCCGAACGCATCGCGTGCTGCTGGGCGGTTGGCGCCTTCAACGTCGGTATCGCCACCGGACCCTCGCGCCTGGTCGTCATTGACCTGGACACCCCCAAGAACCCGGACGACGCAGTCCCGGAGCCCTGGCAGGGCGCGGGCGTCGTCGACGGCGCTGACGTGCTGGCCGCCCTGTGTGAGCAGTACCGGCAGCCCTACCCCTGCGAGACCTTCACCGTCCGCACTGCTTCTGGCGGGACGCACCTGTACTTCACCGCCCCCGCCGGAGAGCCGCTGCGCAACAGCGCGGGCAAGCTCGGTTGGAAGGTGGACACCCGGGCAGCCGGCGGCTACGTCGTCGGCCCCGGCAGCACGGTCAACGGCCGCATCTACATGGTCGTCCACGACACCGCGCCGGCAGCGCTACCCGAGTGGCTGGCCCAACTCCTGCGACCGACACCCCTGCCCCCGCAAAAGCCCGTCACCATCCCGTTGGCTACCGACCGCCGCAGCGCCTACCTCAACGCCGCCATCGGCGCGGAGGTCGAGCGCGTCCGCACCTCCAAGGCACACCAGCACAACACCGCGCTCTACCACGCCTTGGTCGCACTGAGCCCTGCACATCCTGAATCTCTGCCGGTCAGCCGTGCTGGCGTGGGAGACCGGTGGCGTGCTCGCGCTGGTCGGGGGCGGGAGGCTGGAGCGTAGATCATCCGACACGGCGCGGATGGGGGTTTCCTGCTTCGGCCGCGCCGTGTGCGACAGGGTTTCTACGATCCCGGGCGAGAGCGGTGCCGCGCCGTTCGGGAGGGCAACCGTGTCGTCGCTGGAGAAGATCGCCGCTCGCCGGGCTGAGCTGGACGAGCTGTCGGAGTCCCTGGCCAAGCAGCTGGCCGAGGTGGACGCCGAACGTGAGGAACTCGCGGTCGCGGAGCGGGTGCTGCGGCGGCTGTACGAGCACGAAGCTGGGGCTGCTGGGCCCGTGTCACCGCAGCTGGTGCAGGTCGCGGGCCGGTCGGTGCTGAAAGTGCCGCACCGCAGCGAGGTAGCGGGCGCGTCCGCGCTGCCCGGCGACTACCAGCGGATGCTGCAGATCGTGAAGGAGGCGGGCGGGCCGGTGATGGTCAAGGAGGTCGGCGCTGAGCTGGGGATCGACGCTTCGGCGCCGGGCCGGCTGGAGCCGTTGCGCGGGAAGCTGTCGAAGCTGGCCGGGCGGGGCTGGCTGCACAAACTGCCGAACGGCACCTTCACCGCGCGGGCGTGAAACTGCGGGGTGCAGACCCGTAACCCGGCAGTCCCCGGCCCGAGTTGACGCAGTATGCCTACAAACACCATCCCGGCCGGGGACCGTAGTGAGCTTGTGTATCAGTGCCGGCTGCCGCTGTCCACGCGGACCCTGACCTTCCTGACCGGGCTGCTGTCCGCCCGTCTGAAGAGGATCCGCTCGCGGTGGCGGAAGCTGCCGGCTGGGCGGATCGCGGTGATCGTGCTGGCTGCGCTGCGGCATGACCAGCGCCTTTCCGATCTCGCCGGCGGCAACGACGTCTCGCGCACCACCGTGGACCGCTGGCTGAAGGAGATGATCGGGCTGCTGGCCGCGAAGGCGCCGAGGCTGGAGCGGGTGCTGGCGAAAATCGCCCGTGAGGGTGGCAGCGTCGTGCTGCTCGACGGGTCGCTGATACCCACCCAGCGCCGCACCGGACTGCCGATGAGGCGCCGCTGGTCGGCGAAGCACAAGCGGCACGGGCTGCTGGTCATCGCCTTGACCGACGTGCGCGGGCGGCTGTTGTGGACCTCCACCGCCCGCCCGGCGCGCGGCTCGGAGATCACCGCGTGCCGACACGACGACCTGGTCGGCCGACTCCGTGAGGCGGGCCTGGCCGCGATCGCCGACCTCGGCTTCGTCGGCCTGGACGACGAGATGGGCGACCCGGCGGTCATCACCGGTTACAAGAAACCCAAGGGTAAGAAGCTCCCGCCCGCGAAGAAGCTGGTCAACCAGCTGATCGCAGCTGAACGGGCAGTATGCGAGCACGCGTTCGCGCACCTGAAGAACTGGCGCGTGCTGACGAAACTCCGCCTCGACGTGAAGTGGGCCACCCGGCTGGTGCGGGCGCTGATGATCCTCACCCAGCAAGAAATCGCCCGCTGACCGACGATCTTCACGCCAGACAGCTCCCGGCGACCAGCGTGAGCGCAACAGCACTCATCCATGCCACCCCCATGACCTGCACGTTCAGGATGAACACATCTCACTGGGGCAGTTGGTTGCCAGCGGTGAGCTGAACGAGGACGAGGTGAGCGAGCACCTCATTGGTGTGGCTCGGTCGGTCGGTCAGGGCGAGGGGGAGGCCAGCCGCACGATTGCTTCCGGTCTGCGGGCCGGAGCCAAGCGTCCCCGGCAGGTCGCCGCATGACGGCGAACCCGATTCCTCCGCTGCACCTGTACTCGGTGCCCAGCGACCCGGAGCCCACGGCGACACCGCCGCCGGCCCGCCCGCGGGCACGGACCGCGTGGACCGCTGATCAGCTCATGGCGGCCCACTTCCCGGAGCCGAAGTGGGCCGTGCCGGGAATCCTCGCGGAAGGCGTGAGCGTGCTGGCCGGACCGCCGAAGGTCGGCAAATCCTGGCTCTCCCTGGGCCTCGGTCTCGCGGTGGCGGCCGGGGGACAGGCATTCGACGTCGTGCCGGTTGATGGCGGCCCCGTCCTCTACCTCGCGTTGGAGGACACCCCGCGTCGCCTCCAGACCCGCATGGGGAAGATCCTCGGCGGAGAGCAAGCGCCCGCCGGCCTCACACTGGTGACCGAGTGTCCGCCCTTCCCCCAGGGCGGGACTGAGGCCATCGCCGGATGGCTGGACCGCCACCCGGACGCCCGTATGGTCGTCATCGACGTGTTCGCCAAGATGCGCGGCCACGCGCCCCAAGGCGTTTCCGCCTATGACGCTGACTACCTCGCGGTCAGCCACGCCAAGCGGCTTGCGGACCACTACGGCGTCGCCGTCGTCCTGGTCCACCACGTCCGCAAGATGGCGTCCGAGGACTTCCTAGCCGAGGTCTCCGGGACCAACGGCATCGCGGGCGCGGCTGACGCCACCCTCGTGCTCAAGCGCGCTCGCGGCCAGGCGGACGGCGTTCTGCACGTGACCGGTCGCGACGTGGACGAAGCCGAGTACGCCCTGAAGTTCCACAAGGGTGCTGGCGCTTGGCAGTTGCTCGACGGCCCGGTCTCCGATCACACGATCGGAGACACCAGGGCGACGATCTTGCGCCATGTCCGGGAGAACCCGGGCGTGCGACCGAAGGACATCGCGGCAGCACTGCCGCAGATCGACGCCGACACCGTGCGCCGTTACTGCTCGCGCATGGTCGAGGCCGGACAGCTCTCCAAGGACACCGCCGGGCGCTACCACCCGGACACGCAGCCCCAGGAGGTGTCCCAGGTGTCCGACTGTCCGACTACCCCGGATGACCTGCACGAACGACCCGGACACCCTGAAATCCCCGGTGTCCGACTGTCCGACCCGTCCACCGACGGCCGCCAGCAAGGGAGCAACTGACCGTGGCGCGAGACGAGATGCTCACCATCTCCCAGGTCATCGCCGAAATGGACGTGCCGCGCGCCACCTTCTACCGCTGGCGCCAGCTCAGGAAAGGCCCCAGGGCCATCAAGCTGCCGAACGGTGCGGTGCGCATCCGCCGTTCGGAGCTGGACCGCTGGATTGCGACCCTGGAGGAGGCCGCGTGAAGCGGGGAACCGGCTCGGCGGGCGCCCGCACCAGCGGGCGTCCGCCGAGCGTCCAGGAGCCGACTCTGTCCGTTGACGTACGGGTGTGGAAGGTCGGCAAGGTAAGGAGTAAGAGGGCGCCCTACCAGGTGCGCTGGACGGTGGCGGGCAGAGTCCACTCCGCTTCCTTCCCCACGGTGGCACTCGCTGAGAGCCGCCGTTCCGAGCTGTGGCAGGCGATGCGCAAGGGCGAAGCCTTCGACGTAGCCAGTGGGCTGCCGGAGTCCGAACTCCGGGCTGCCGCGGCTTTGGCCAGGCGCGACCCGTCATGGTGGGAATTCTGCCGCGAATACCTGGCCGTGCGCTGGCGGTCCACCGCGGCGAAGACGCGTGAGGGCATCGCTGACAGCCTCGCCACGGTGACGCTTGCCATGATGGGCGAGGGGAGCAAGGCGCCGAGTCTGGAGGATGTGCGGCTCGCGGTGCGCTGGGCCGTGGTACCGGCCCACGCCGACCAGGAGCCGCCGGCGGACCTGCGGGCGGCGTGTGCGTGGCTGTCTGCGCGTTCGCTGCCTCTGTCGGCGCTCACGGACCCGAGGGTCCTGCGAGACGTCCAGTACCGGCTTTCCTTCAAGCTGGACGACACGCCCGCGGCGGGGGAGACCTACAAGCGGCGGCGCCGCGGGTTCAACACGGCCATGGAGTACGCGGTCGAGGAGGGCTACCTGGACGAGAACCCGCTCGCTGCGATGAAGCGATCATCGTCCAAGCGTGGTGACGTCGTGGACTCACGGGTGTTGGCCAACGCGGTTCAGGGAGCCGAGCTGCTGACAGCCGTCTCGTACGTGGGCTCGGTGCACCGCAACCGTGGTCGGCGGCTGGTCGCGTTCTTCGCCTGCCAGCTGTACGCGGCCATGCGGCCGGCGGAGGCGGTCGGGTTGCGGGAGGGGGATTGCTACCTGCCGGAGAAGGGGTGGGGGACGGTCACGCTGCGGGAGACCCGTCCGGTGTCCGGCAAGCGGTGGACCGACTCCGGAAAGCGGCACGACACGCGGGGGTTGAAGGCGCGTGAGGTCAACACCGACCGACCGGTACCGATCCCGCCGTTGCTGGTGGCGATGCTCCAAGATCACCTGAAAGAGTTCGGCACGGCCAAGGACGGCAGGGTCTTCGCCAACGAGCGCGGTGAGGTGCTCGGGACGTCCAGCTACTGGAGGGTGTGGCAGGAGGCCCGACCGCTCGCGTTGCCTCCTGACAAGGTGTCCTCTCTGCTGGCCCGGCGTCCGTACGACCTTCGGCACACGTGCATCACGAACTGGCTGAACGCCGGGGTACCGGTCGCCGAAGTCGCCCGAAGGGCGGGTAACTCCCCGGAGGTGATCCACCGCCGGTACGAGGGCTGCATCGACGGGCACGTGGAGCTGAATAACAAGAAGATCGAAAAGGCCATGGGCTGGGGTGAGCAGGCCGACCAGTGAGCCCAGGGTGCCGATGAAGTCTCACGCGCCACTCACGCGTGAGCGATGACAGGGAACGAGAAACGGCCGGACCCAGTTGGACTGGGTCCGGCCGTTCATGCTTGGCACTCGCGCAGGTCAGCGCCTTGATCGCGCTGGTCACTGCGAAGTGCCCCCGGCAGGATTCGAACCTGCGCACACGGCTCCGGAGGCCGTTGCTCTATCCCCTGAGCTACGGGGGCCTGCGCTGCTGTGAAGCGGCGACGGGTAGAACCCTACCAGCTCGCAGGGGGTGCACGTGTACGCGGTTTCGGTGGGGAGTTGGCCGCCGCGCTACCCCGTGCGCGACCCCGACCCGACCTCGCTCCGCCGACCCCGACTCCGTGCCCGGCTCCGCTCCGCCGACGCCCGCCCGCCACACTCGACCCGGCCCGCTCCGCCGACCCCGCGCCGCCCCGCCAACCCGCGCTCGCCACCCCGCGCCCGCCGCGCGAACCCCGCGCCGCCGACCCCCGCGTACGCCCGGGCTCCGCGTACGCCGCGGGCGGCGCGGCGTGGTCCGGTCCGTCCCCCGCACGGGGAAGAAGTGGGTAAAACGCCCGCGCGAACGGTGGGCCCGGCCTACGCTGCTGCATGTGGAGGACGCGCCCGGTCGGGTTCTTGTGGTCGACGACAACAAGGTCATCCGGCAGCTGATCAGGGTCAACCTCGAGCTGGAGGGCTTCGAGGTGGTGACCGCGGCCGACGGTGCGGAGTGCCTGGACGTCGTGCACCGGGTGCGCCCGGACGTCGTCACCCTCGACGTCGTCATGCCCAGGGTCGACGGCATCCTCGCGGCCCGGCGGCTGCGTGCCGACCCCCGCACCCGGCACCTCCCGATCGCCATCGTCAGCGGTGGCTCGCGGCTGCCGGAAGCCGCCGGCATGGACGCCTTCGTCAGCAAGCCGTTCGAGCCGGCCGAGCTGGTCAGCGTGGTCCGGAGCCTGCTGTCGGCCCGTGCCGCCCGCGACCGTGCGTCCGGCGTCCCCCCGGCCTCCCGGCCGCCCCGCCCCTCCGTGCGCTGACCCGGCCGCCCTGCCGGGCCCACCGTCAGAACGCGCCCACCGCACGGGCCGACCTCTCCCGCCCGGTACCCGTACGCCGTCCGCGGCACCCGCCCGTCGTCCGTCAGCGTTGCACCGCCGAGCAGCCGAGCAGCCGAGCAGCCGAGCAGCCGAGCAGCCGAGCAGCCGAGCAGCCGAGCAGCCGAGCAGCCGAGCAGCCGAGCAGCCGCCCACCGCCCACCGCCGCACCGTCCCACAGCCGCACGGCCGAGCAGCCGCACCGCCGCTCCGTCCCGGCGGCGTCCCCCCACCGGGCGGGCCGGAGCGCGTCCACCCCTCGGAACACGGTGGCCGACCCCGCCCCCACCTCGCCTAGGCTTTCGGCGTGACCCCCGCGCAGTTCGCCCGCACCGTCGTCGAGGCGGTGCGCCGGGCTGTCGCGGACGGGGAACTGGACGGGCCGGTCCCGACCCCGGACGACGTGCGTGCCGAGCGGCCGCGGGTACCGGGCCGGGGCGACTACGCCACCGGCCTGGCCCTGCGGCTGGCGCGCGGAGCCGGGCGCCCGCCCCAGCAGATCGCGCGGGTCATCGCCCACCGGCTGGCCGATGCCCCCGGCATCGCGCTCGCCGAGGCGGTGCCCCCCGGCTTCGTCAACGTCGTGCTCGACCCCGGCGCCCACACGGAGCTGGTACGCGCGATCCGGGCCGCAGGCCCCCGCTACGGCCACGTCTCCACCGCTGCACCCGTCCCCACCGCTCCGCGCGCCCCGGCCGCCGCACCTGCCCCGAGCCCGCCGCCCGACCGCCGCGCCGCAGGTTCCGCTCCCGAGCACGCCGCCGCGGCCCGCACGACCCCCGTCGGCCCCGCCGACGGCGACGGGCCCCGTGCCGCGGCCGTCCGCCGCATCCGTGCCGCTCGGGGCGCCGTCGGCCCCGCCGCCGTCCCTGCCCCCGCCGCCGCCCGCGGCCGACCCGGCGCTCCGGAGCCCGGCCGCCCGCCCGTCGCGGACCCCCGGCTCGGCACGGACGCCACCGCGTGGGCGCACGTGCGGCCGGCCGCCGGGGACGCCGTCGACCCCGACCCGGCCGTCCACCTGCCGCAGGTGCACGGCAATCCGCTGTTCCGGATCCGCTACGCGCACGCCCGCACCAGGGCACTGCTGCGCAACGCCGCCGATCTCGGGTTCGGCCCGCGCGAGGGGCACTACCCGCACCCGGCGGAGAGCGCGCTGCTCGGGCTGCTGGCCGAACACCCCGGGGCCCTGGCCGGCGCCGCGCGGGACGGAGCGCCGGACGCCCTGGCCCGGGCGTTGGAACGGGTGGCGGACGCCTACTTCGCCTTCCAGGACGCCTGTCCGGTCCTGCCGTCCGGTGACGAGCCGGTCGGCGGCACCCACCGGGCCCGGCTGGCGCTCGCCGACGCGACCGGGGCGGTGCTCTCCGGCGGGCTCGCCCTGCTCGGCATCAGCGCGCCGGACCACCTGTGACCGGCCCCGCCGGGCCCGGGCCCGGCCCCCTGGCCCCCGGCCGCACGCCTCGGCCCCGCCGCCCGCGCGCCTCGGCGACGCCGTACACACGCCCCGGCCCCCCGGCCCCCCGGCCGGCCGGTCGCCGCCCCGGCAAGGCCGTACGCGCATGCCCCGGCCCATGCCCCGGCGACGCCGTACCCGCACGCCCATGAACGAAGGAACGGAACCGAGATGAGCCGCAGCGCACACCCCGCAGGACCCCGGCACGCCGACGTCCTGCCGGAGGGCCACTACTCCGCGCCGCCGCGGGACCTCAACGCCCTCGACCCGCAGGTGTGGTCGCGCACCGTCGCGCGCGGCGCGGACGGCGTGGTGACGGTGGGCGGCGTGAGCGTCACGCGGCTGGCCGAGGAGTTCGGCACGCCGGCGTACGTGATGGACGAGGCGGACTTCCGGGCGCGGTGCCGGGCGTGGCGGGAGGCGTTCGGCCCGCGGGCGGACGTCTTCTACGCCGGCAAGGCGTTCCTGAGCCGGGCGGTGGTGCGCTGGCTGACCGAGGAGGGGCTCAATCTCGACGTGTGCAGCGAGGGGGAGTTGGCGACCGCTCTGGAGGGCGGTATGCCGGCCGGCCGGATCGCGCTGCACGGCAACAACAAGTCCGCGTCCGAGATCGAGCGCGCGGTGCGCGCGGGCGTCGGGCGGATCGTGCTGGACTCCTTCCACGAGATCGTGCGGGTGGCCGGGATCGCCGAGCGGGTCGGTGTCCGGCAGCGGGTGCAGATCCGGGTCACGGTGGGCGTGGAGGCGCACACCCACGAGTTCATCGCGACCGCGCACGAGGACCAGAAGTTCGGGCTGGCGCTGGCCGACGGGCAGGCGGCCGAGGCGGTGCGGCGCGTGCTCAAGCTGGACAGCCTGGAACTGATCGGGGTCCACTCGCACATCGGCTCGCAGATCTTCGACACCTCCGGCTTCGAGGTGGCCGCGCACCGGGTGGTGGGGCTGCTGCGGGAGGTGCGCGACGAGCACGGCGTGGAACTGCCGGAGATCGACCTCGGCGGCGGGCTGGGCATCGCCTACACCCCGGAGGACGACCCGAGCGAGCCGGCCGAGATCGCGGCGGCGCTGAAGGAGATCGTCACCCGTGAGTGCGCGGCGGCCGGGCTCGCGGTGCCGCGGTTGTCGGTGGAGCCGGGCCGCGCGATCGCCGGTCCGACCGCGTTCACCCTGTACGAGGTGGGCACCATCAAGCCGCTGGCGGGTCTGCGCACCTACGTGAGCGTGGACGGCGGCATGTCGGACAACATCCGCACCGCGTTGTACGACGCGTGCTACAGCGTGAGCCTGGTCTCGCGCGCGTCCTCGGCGGCGCCGATGCTCACGCGGGTGGTGGGCAAGCACTGCGAGTCCGGCGACATCGTGGTGCGCGACGCGTTCCTGCCGGAGGACCTGGCGCCCGGCGACCTGGTCGCGGTGCCGGCCACCGGCGCGTACTGCCGTTCGATGGCGAACAACTACAACCACGCGCTGCGGCCGCCGGTGGTCGTGGTGGACGGTGGGGAGGCGCGGGTCATCGTGCGGCGCGAGACGCAGGAGGACCTGCTGCGTCTCGATATCGGCTAGCAAGATCCTCATCTCGGATCCTGGACGAAGGATGGAAAGGACCGTCCGGTGGGTGAGACTGGTGCCACGACGCCGCACGGGCGCGTCCGGCGCGACCCGCCACGGCGCCGGGCACCCGCCGCCCGTGGCCGGTGCCGCCGGGCGGCCGGCGGGCCCGCGCCGGACGCCGTGGCGGCGGGTGGCGGCCCCCGGGTTCCGGGGACCGGCTGCGCGGCCGGACACCGCGTGCCGGCGAAACCGAGTACTGACGACACCGAGAGACGAGGTCGGATGATGCGTACGCGTCCGCTGCGGGTGGCGCTGCTGGGCTGTGGAGTGGTCGGCTCAGAGGTGGCCCGCATCATGACGACGCAGGCGCACGACCTGGCCGCGCGGATCGGCGCCCCGGTGGAGCTCGCCGGGATCGCGGTGCGCCGCCGGGACCTGGTACGCGCCGGCGTGCCCCGCGAACTGGTCACCGACGACGCGACCGCGCTGGTCAAACGCGGTGACCTGGACGTCGTGGTGGAGGTGGTCGGCGGCATCGAGCCGATGCGCACGCTGATCACCGCGGCGTTCGCGCACGGCGCCAGCGTGGTGTCGGCGAACAAGGCGCTGCTGGCCGCGGACGGCGGCACGCTGCACGCCGCGGCGGCCGAGGCCGGGGTGGACCTCTACTACGAGGCCGCCGTGGCCGGCGCCATCCCGCTGGTCCGGCCGCTGCGCGAGTCACTGGCCGGCGACAGGGTCGACCGGGTACTGGGCATCGTCAACGGCACCACCAACTTCATCCTCGACCGGATGACCGCCACCGGCGCCGGCTACTCCGAAGCGCTGGACGAGGCCACGGCGCTGGGCTACGCGGAGGCCGACCCGACCGCGGACGTGGAGGGCTTCGACGCCGCCGCGAAGGCCGCGATCCTGGCCGGGATCGCCTTCCACACCCGGGTCACCCTGGACGGCGTGCACCGCGAGGGGCTGACCGAGGTGACCGCGGCCGACATCGCCTCCGCGCGCCGGATGGGCTGCGTGGTCAAACTGCTGGCGATCTGCGAGCGCAGCGCCGACGGCCGTTCGGTCACCGCCCGGGTGCACCCGGCGATGATCCCGCTGGCCCACCCGCTGGCCGGGGTCCGCGAGGCGTACAACGCGGTCGTCGTCGAGGCGGAGGCGGCCGGCCGGCTGATGTTCTACGGCCCCGGCGCGGGCGGCGCGCCCACCGCGTCGGCGGTGCTCGGCGACCTGGTGGCGGCCTGCCGCAACAAGCTGGCCGGCCGGACCGGCGCGGGCGAGTCGGCGTACTCGCGGCTGCCGGTCGGTCCGATGGGCGAGGTGGTCACCCGATACCACATCAGCCTTGACGTGGACGACCGGCCCGGCGTACTGGCCCAGGTCGCCACCGTCTTCGCCGAGCACCAGGTGTCCATCGACACCGTGCGCCAGCAGAGCAGGGAATCCCGGGAGCGCGGCGGGACCGAGGGTGCCGGTGCGGAACGCGGGGCCGGGGAGGCGTCGCTGGTCGTCGTCACCCACCGGGCCCGGGACGCCGCGCTGTCGGCGACCGTCGCGGCGCTGCGCGAACTCGACACCGTACGCGGCGTCGCCAGCATCATGCGTGTGGAAGGGGAGTAACCAGATGAACGCGGTCGTGGATCCGCCCCGGTCGTCGGGCACCCGCCAGTGGCGGGGCGTCATCGAGGAGTACCGGGACCGCCTCCCGGTGACCGCGGCGACGCCGGTGGTGACGCTGCTGGAGGGCGGCACCCCGCTGGTGCCCGCGCACGTGCTGTCCGAACGCACCGGCTGCGAGGTGTTCTTGAAGGTGGAGGGCGCCAATCCGACCGGGTCGTTCAAGGACCGCGGCATGACGATGGCGATCAGCCGGGCCAGGGAGGAGGGCGCGCGGGCGGTCATCTGCGCCTCCACCGGGAACACCTCGGCGTCGGCCGCCGCCTACGCGGTACGGGCCGGCATGGTGTGCGCGGTGCTGGTGCCGGAGGGCAAGATCGCACTGGGCAAGATGGGCCAGGCGCTGGTGCACGGCGCGCGCATCCTCCAGGTGGAGGGCAACTTCGACGACTGCCTGACGCTGGCCCGCTCACTCGCCGACACCTACCCGGTCTCGCTGGTCAACTCGGTCAACCCGGTGCGCGTCGAAGGGCAGAAGACCGCCGCGTTCGAGATCGTCGACGCGCTCGGCGAGGCGCCCGACGTGCACGTGCTGCCGGTCGGCAACGCGGGGAACATCACCGCGTACTGGAAGGGGTACACCGAGTACGCGGCCGACGGGCCGGCGACCCGCACGCCGCGCATGTGGGGTTTCCAGGCCGCCGGTTCGGCGCCGATCGTCAACGGCGCGCCGGTGACCGACCCGCGCACGATCGCCACCGCCATCCGGATCGGCAACCCGGCCTCGTGGCGGCTGGCGGAGCGGGCCAGGGACGAGTCCGGCGGCTTCATCGACGCTGTGACGGACCGTCAGATCCTGGCCGCGTACCGCCTGCTGGCGGCCTCCGAAGGGGTCTTCGTGGAACCGGCGTCGGCCGCATCCGCGGCAGGGCTGCTCCAGGCGGCCGCCGACGGCCGGCTGGACCCGGGCCAGCGCGTGGTGTGCACGGTGACCGGCAACGGCCTGAAGGACCCCGACTGGGCGGTGGCCGGCGCCCCGCAGCCGGTGACCGTCCCGGTCGACGCGGACGCCGCCGCCGAGCGGCTCGACCTGGCCTGACCCGGTGCGCCGGCCCACCGGGCGGCGTTCCGGTGCGCCGGGCGGCCGCAGGGCCGCAGGGCCGCAGGGCCGCAGGGCCGCAGGGCCGCCATCCGAGTGGGAAGGCGGCGGAAAGGACACGGGAGGAACACGGAAAGCGATCGAAAAGAGAACGGAAAGAAGGGCGCACGGTCCGCGTGCGACACGCATCACGCGCCGTGCGTGCGCCCTGTGTCGCCGGGCCGCCTTCCTTCGATAGGCTTGCCCCACCGGCGCGGCAGCGCGCCGCCCCGCCCGTGCCGCGGCTGCCCGCCGCCGGCACCGGTGCCACCCGGCCCCACCCGTCACACACCCCGCCGTCCGACGCCCTCCCGGCGCCGGGCCGCGCCCGGCGTCCGCCCGGGGTGACCCGTCCCGGCCGCGTTCTGTCAACGCGCCGGAGCGGTACCGCAGTTGCCAGCGCCCGCCGTCACACAAGGAGATTCGTCGACCGATGGCCGGTCCCGCCTTCCGTGCCGCCGCCGTCCGGGTGCGCGTCCCCGCGACCAGCGCGAACCTCGGACCCGGGTTCGACGCCCTCGGACTGTCCCTCGGGCTCTACGACGACGTGGTGGTGCGGGTCGCCGAGGAGGGCCTGCACGTCGACATCGCCGGCGAGGGGGCCGGCACGCTGGCCCGCGACGAGGCGCACCTGGTCGTACGCGCGCTGCGTACCGCCTTCGAGAGGCTGGGCGGCCAGCCGCGCGGTCTGGAGGTGGTGTGCGCCAACCGCGTGCCGCACGGGCGCGGCCTGGGCTCCTCCTCCGCCGCCGTCTGCGCCGGGCTGCTGGCCGCGCGGGCGGTCACCATAGGCGGGCCCGACCGGCTCGGGGACGCCGCCCTGCTGGAGCTGGCCACCGGGATGGAGGGCCACCCGGACAACGTCGCCGCCTGCCTGCTCGGCGGCTTCACCCTCGCCTGGACCGAGGCCGGAGGCACCCGTGCCATCCGGATGGACCCCGCGCCGGGCGTCGTCCCGGTGGTGTTCGTCCCCGCCCGCCCGGTGCTCACCGAGACCGCCCGCGGCCTGCTGCCGCGCACCGTCCCGCACGTGGACGCCGCCGCCAACGCCGGCCGCGCCGCGCTGCTGGTCGAGGCGCTCACCCGCCGCCCCGACCTGCTGCTGGCCGCCACCGAGGACCGGCTGCACCAGGAGTACCGCCAGCCCGCCATGCCGGAGAGCCTGGCGCTGGTGCGCCGGCTGCGTGCCGACGGCGTGCCGGCCGTCATCTCGGGCGCCGGTCCGACCGTGCTGGCGCTCACCGAGGACGGCGCGGCCGACAAGGTCGCCGCGCTGGCCGGCGACGGCTGGGCGGCCAACCGGCTGACGCTGGACGGGGCCGGTGCCCAGGTGCTGCCGCTGTCCGCCGCGGGCGGCTCGCAGGCCCACGGAGCCGTCGGCCGATGAGGCGGACGTTTGAGCCGGTGGCCGGGACGGGAAGAACTGCGCCCGGCGGCGGCGCGCCGGACCCGGACACGGCCGGCGCCATCGTCGGCCCGCAACGGGCCGCGCACGCGGCGGGCGGGTCGCCGTCCCACGATTGCCGGTCGCGGAGAGGGGGAATATTTGTTGGATCCGGTAGTGTTAATCTCAAGTGCGCACTCGGAGCCCACCGGGCCCGGTGTTCAGCGTCCCGTATGGGGACCGCCTATCTTCCGGGAGCCTCCCACACTGCCTGAGCAGCCTGCCTTCGCAGTGCCGAGCACGCTCCGGAGCCGGTGCGAGCGCCAAGCCACCCCCGTGTGACCCGCTCGCCCCGGAACCACGCAGTAATCACCGCCGCCGTCAGGCGGCCCACCGCCCCGGATCAGGGCAGACGATTCCGCCCGGTCCGGACAGCACAACCGGTCGCCGAGCCGTTCTGGCCGACGCCCGCTCCAGGGAAGGACCCTTCGTGAGCGACACCACCGATCTGATGGGCGTACGCGCAGACAACGCTGCGTCCGATGCCGCGGCGCCCGCCACCGGTGCTGCCACTGGTACCGCCGCCCGGCGCCGCCGGTCCGGCACCGGCCTCGACGGCATGGTGCTGGCCGAGCTCCAACAGGTGGCCTCCGGCCTCGGCATCAAGGGCACCGCGCGGATGCGCAAGGGCCAGCTGATCGAGGTCATCAAGGAGCGCCAGGCCGGCGGAGCGCCGGCCGCCGAGCCGGAGGCAGACAAGCCCAAGCGCCGGACCACCTCGCGTGCGCGCACCGGCGAGGCCGCCGCCGACGGCGCGGGCGACGGACAGATCGACATCCCCGGGCAGCCCGCCGGGGAGAAGCCCGCCGAGCGCGCGTCCCGCCGGTCCGGCGGTGACGCCGGCCAGCAGGACGAGGGCAGGCAGCAGGGCAAGCAGGGCAAGGACGAGCAGTCCGACGCGCCGGCCGAGCGCGAGTCGCGCCGTGAACGCGCGCAGAAGTCCGACCGCTCCGAGCGCGGCGACCGGCAGAACCAGGGCGGCGACCGGCAGGACCGCCGGCGCCGGCGCGGCGACGACGGCTCGCAGGGCGACAACCAGCGCCAGGGCCGCCGTTCGGACAACAACGACGACGACGGCGACTTCGAGGGCGGTCGGCGCGGTCGGCGCGGCCGGTACCGCGACCGCCGGGGCCGCCGCGGCCGCGAGGACTTCGGCAACGAGCCGCAGGTCGCCGAGGACGACGTGCTGATCCCGGTCGCCGGCATCCTCGACATCCTGGACAACTACGCGTTCATCCGCACCTCCGGCTACCTGCCGGGCCCCAACGACGTCTACGTCTCGCTCGCCCAGGTGCGCAAGAACGGCCTGCGCAAGGGCGACCACGTCACCGGCGCGGTGCGCCAGCCCAAGGACGGCGAGCGCCGCGAGAAGTTCAACGCGCTGGTGCGGCTGGACTCGGTCAACGGCATGCCGCCCGAGTCGGGCCGCGGCCGTCCGGAGTTCGGCAAGCTCACCCCGCTGTACCCGCAGGACCGGTTGCGGCTGGAGAACGAGCCCAACCAGCTGACCCCGCGGATCATCGACCTGGTCGCGCCGATCGGCAAGGGACAGCGCGGCCTGATCGTCGCCCCGCCGAAGACCGGCAAGACCATGATCATGCAGGCGGTCGCCAACGCGATCACCCACAACAACCCCGAGTGCCACCTGATGGTCGTCCTGGTGGACGAGCGTCCCGAAGAGGTCACCGACATGCAGCGGTCGGTCAAGGGCGAGGTCATCTCCTCGACCTTCGACCGGCCCGCGGAGGACCACACCACCGTCGCCGAGCTGGCCATCGAGCGGGCCAAGCGACTGGTGGAGCTGCGCCACGACGTGGTCGTCCTGCTGGACTCCATCACCCGGCTGGGCCGCGCCTACAACCTGGCCGCCCCGGCGTCCGGCCGCATCCTGTCCGGCGGCGTGGACTCCACCGCGCTCTACCCGCCCAAGCGTTTCTTCGGCGCCGCGCGCAACATCGAGGACGGCGGCTCGCTGACCATCCTGGCCACCGCGCTGGTCGAGACCGGCTCGCGGATGGACGAGGTGATCTTCGAGGAGTTCAAGGGCACCGGCAACATGGAGCTGCGGCTGGACCGCAAGCTCGCCGACAAGCGCATCTTCCCGGCGGTGGACGTCGACGCGTCCGGCACCCGCAAGGAGGAGATCCTGCTCGGCGGCGACGAACTGGCGATCGTCTGGAAGCTGCGCCGGGTGCTGCACGCGCTCGACTCGCAGCAGGCGATCGAACTGCTGCTGGACAAGATGAAGCAGACCAAGTCCAACGGCGAGTTCCTGATGCAGATCGCCAAGAACACCCCCGGCAACGGGGACTGACCGACCGGTCCGTCCCGGACCGCCGTGCGGCCCCGACCCGCACCGGCGGCGCCGTCCCGCGCGCCCGCCCCGCCGCACCCCGGCCGGGCGGGCGCGCGGCGTGCGGGCCCCGTCGGCCCCGGTGCGCCCGCCCGCCGGGCCCGGGCACGCCCCCCGCCGTCCTCCGCCCGCGCCCGCCCGGCACGGGCTCGGCCGCCGTGGCCGTGCCCGCCCGATCGGTCTTCCCCCGTGCCCCCGGCCGGGGGAATACCTCCGGTCCGCCCCCGGTTTGGGAGTACGGGCCGGTCCTGGCAGACTGGTCCGCTGGCCCCGGTTCACGCCCCGCGAACCCCGCGGTGCGACCCGGCGCCCTCCCGAACATAGGAGACACCGTGAAGCGCGAGATCCACCCCGAGTACGTCACGACCGAGGTCACCTGCACCTGTGGCAACTCGTTCACCACCCGCAGCACCAAGAGCGACGGCACCATCCGCGCCGACGTCTGCTCGGCCTGCCACCCCTTCTACACCGGCAAGCAGAAGATCCTCGACACCGGCGGCCGGGTCGCCCGCTTCGAGGCCCGCTTCGGCAAGAACGCCGGTTCCGCCAAGAAGTAGCGGTCCGCACGCCGGTCCTCGGCCGCACCCAGCGGGAGCGGCCGGACCGGCGTTTCGTCTTCATCCGAGCCGTTCACGAGGGAACCGGGGATGTTCGAGGCGGTCGAGGAACTCATCGGCGAGCACGCCGACCTGGAGCGGCGGCTGGCCGACCCGTCGGTCCACGCCGACCAGGCGCAGGCCCGCAGGCTGGGCAAGCGCTACGCGGAACTCACCCCGGTGGTCGGCGCCTACCGCGCCTGGCGGCAGGTCGGCGAGGACATCGAGACCGCCCGCGAACTGTCCGCCGAGGACCCGGAGTTCGCCGCCGAGGTCAAGCAGCTGGAGCGGTCCCGCGAGGAGATGACCGACCGGCTGCGGCTGCTGCTGGTCCCGCGCGACCCCAGCGACGACAAGGACGTGATCCTGGAGGTCAAGGCCGGCGAGGGCGGCGAGGAGTCCGCGCTGTTTGCCGGCGATCTGCTGCGGATGTACCTGCGCTACGCCGAGCGGGCCGGCTGGCGCACCGAGGTCCTGGACGCCAACGCCTCCGACCTCGGCGGCTACAAGGACGTGCAGGTCGCGGTGAAGGCCCGCGGCGGCGCCGAGCCCGGCCGGGGGGTGTGGGCCCGGCTGAAGTACGAGGGCGGCGTGCACCGCGTGCAGCGGGTGCCGGCCACCGAGTCGCAGGGCCGCATCCACACCTCCGCGGCCGGCGTCCTGGTCACCCCGGAGGCCGACGAGGTCGAGGTGGAGATCAACGCGGGCGACCTGCGGGTGGACGTCTACCGCTCCTCCGGCCCCGGCGGCCAGTCGGTCAACACCACCGACTCGGCGGTGCGCGTCACCCACCTGCCCACCGGCGTCGTGGTCTCCTGCCAGAACGAGAAGAGCCAGCTGCAGAACAAGGAGCAGGCGCTGCGCATCCTGCGCTCCCGGCTGCTGGCCGCCGCCCAGGAGGAGGCCGAGCGGGAGGCCAGCGACGCCCGCCGCAGCCAGGTGCGCACCGTGGACCGCTCCGAGCGGATCCGCACCTACAACTACCCGGAGAACCGCATCTCCGACCACCGGGTCGGCTTCAAGGCGTACAACCTGGACCAGGTGCTCGACGGCGACCTCGACGCGGTGATCCAGGCCTGCGTCGACGCCGACGCCGCCGCCAAGCTCGCCGCCGCCCAGTAATCCCCTCAAGCCGGAGGACGACACCTGTGCAGCCGTCAACCGGGGGCCGTCCCCCGACCCCCAGAACGGTGCTGCTCGCCGAGGTGGCCCAGGCCACCCAGCGGCTCGCCGACGCCGGCGTGCCCTCCCCGCGCTTCGACGCCGAGGAACTGGCCGCCTACGTGCACGGGGTCCGGCGCGGCGAACTGCACCAGGTCCGCGACGCCGACTTCGACGCCCGCTACTGGGAGGCGGTCGCCCGCCGGGAGAACCGCGAACCGCTCCAGCACATCACCGGTCGGGCGTTCTTCCGCTATCTGGAGCTCCAGGTCGGCCCCGGGGTCTTCGTGCCCCGCCCGGAGACCGAGTCGGTGGTCGGCTGGGCGATAGACGCGGTGCGCGCCATGGACGTCGCCGAACCCCTCGTGGTCGACCTGTGCACCGGCTCCGGCGCCATCGCGCTCGCCCTCGCCCAGGAGGTGCCGCGCTCGCGGGTGCACGCCGTCGAGCTCGACGAGGGCGCGCTCAGCTGGACCCGCCGGAACGTCGCGGGCTCCCGGGTCACCCTGCACCCGGGCGACGCGCTCACCGCGCTGCCCGAACTCAACGGCCAGGTCGACCTGGTGGTCAGCAACCCGCCGTACATCCCGCTCACCGAGTGGGAGTACGTCGCCCCCGAGGCCCGCGACCACGATCCGCGGCTCGCGCTGTTCTCCGGCGAGGACGGCCTGGAGACCATTCGCGGCATCGAACGCACCGCCCGGCGCCTGCTGCGCCCCGGCGGGGTGGTGGTGGTCGAGCACGCCGACACCCAGGGTGGCCAGGTCCCGTGGATCTTCAACGAGGACACCGGCTGGGCGGATGCCGCCGACCACCGCGACCTGAACAACCGCCCGCGGTTCACCACCGCCCGCAAGGCCCTGCCGTGACCGCCCCGGCCGCCTCGCACCCCTTTTCCGCCCACCAGATGGAGGTCAGCTAATGGTTCGGCGTTATGACTGCTCCGACGCGTCGGACCGGGCCACCGGGCTGCGCGAGGCCGCCGCCGCGGTCCGACGCGGCGAACTGGTGGTCCTGCCCACCGACACCGTCTACGGCATCGGCGCGGACGCCTTCAGCGCCGAGGCGGTCGGCGACCTGCTCCAGGCCAAGGGGCGCGGCCGCAACATGCCCTCCCCGGTGCTGGTCGGCTCCCCGAACACCCTGCACGGCCTGGTCACCGACTTCTCCGAGCAGGCGTGGGACCTGGTGGACGCGTTCTGGCCCGGTGGGCTGACCCTGGTCGCCCGGCACCAGCCGTCCCTCCAGTGGGACCTGGGCGAGTCGCGCGGCACCGTGGCGGTCCGCATGCCGCTGCACCCGGTCGCCATCGAACTGCTCACCGAGACCGGCCCGATGGCTGTCTCCAGCGCCAACCTCACCGGCCACCCCTCGCCGCAGACCTGCCAGGCGGCCGTCGACATGCTCGGCGACTCGGTGGCCGTCTACCTCGACGGCGGCCCGACCCCGGACGCCGTGCCGTCCTCCATCGTGGACGTCACCGGGCCGGTCCCGGTCCTGCTGCGGGCCGGCGTGCTCAGCGCCGACCAGCTGCGCGAGGTGGCCCCCGGGCTGCGGGAGTCCGCGTGACGGCCACCGCCGCCGCCCCCGTCCGGGGGACACGGCCATGGCGCTAGGGGGTGTCGTGCCGGCCGGGGGGGAGGGCGAGGCCCCGGCCGGCGCCCCGGAGACGGACCGCTTCCGGGTGCTGTACGTGTGCACCGGCAGCGTCTGCCGCTCGCCGATCGCGGAGCGGCTGACCCGGCTGGAGCTGGACCGCAGGCTCGGCCCGGCCGCCGGCCTGGTCGCGCTGCGCAGCGCCGGCACCTGGGGCCACGTGGGCGCCCCGATGGAGGAGCACGCGGCGACCGTGCTGGCCGAGTACGGCGCAGACCCGGACGGTTTCCACGGCCGGGAACTGCTCGACGAGTACGTCATCGAGGCCGACCTGGTGCTCACCGCCACCCGCGACCACCGGGCCCAGGTCATCTCGATGGGCCACGCCGCGGGGTTGCGCACCTTCACGCTCAAGGAGTTCACCCGGCTGGTGCGCGCGATAGACCCGGCGACGCTGCCGGAGGGCGGGGTGATCGACCGTGCCCGCGCGCTCGTGCGGGCCGCCGCCGCGCTGCGCGGCTGGCTGCTCGCGCCCAGCGCCGAGGCCGACGAGGTCTACGATCCGTACGGCGCGCCGGTGACCGTCTTCCGGCACATCGGCACCGAGATCCACTCCGCCCTCGACCCGGTCGTCACCGCGCTGACCGGCGTGCCGGCGCCCGCCCCTGGCTGACCGCCGCCCGCCCCGGCGGCCGGCCGGGCGGACGCCAGCGGGGCAATTCCGGCCATCCGGTGGATTCCCGGTCCGACCGGTCCGGGAACCGCCGCGGTTTCCTGTGTGTCCTTCCCCGTGTTCACACTCCTCGGTCCAAGACGAATAAGGTGTGGCGCTGTGCGCGAATACCTCCTGACTCTCTGCGTGGCGGCGGCCGTCACCTATCTGCTGACCGGTCCGGTGCGGAAGTTCGCCATCGCCGTCGGGGCGATGCCGGAGATCCGGGAGCGTGACGTCCATCGCGAGCCGACCCCCAGACTGGGCGGCATCGCGCTGTTCGGGGGCCTGTGCGCCGGCCTGCTGGTCGCCTCCCGGCTGCTGAACGTGGGGGAGGTGTTCAAGCTCTCCAGCGAGCCGCGTGCGCTGCTGTCCGGCGCCGGCCTGATCTGGCTGCTGGGCGTGCTGGACGACAAGTGGGGCGTGGACGCGCTGATCAAGCTCGGCGGCCAGATGATCGCGGCCGGCGTGATGGTCTGGCAGGGCCTGACCATCCTGTGGCTGCCGGTGCCCGGCGTCGGCCCGGTCGCGCTCAGCCCGGTGCAGTCCACGCTGCTCACCGTCGCGCTGGTGGTGATCACGATCAACGCGGTCAACTTCGTCGACGGGCTGGACGGGCTCGCGGCCGGCATGGTGTGCATCTCCGGCATGGCGTTCTTCATGTACGCCTACCGGCTGTGGTTCGGCTACGGCGTCGAGCAGGCGGCGCCCGCGACGCTGTTCAGCGCCATCCTGATCGGCATGTGCGTCGGCTTCCTGCCGCACAACCTGCACCCGGCCCGGATCTTCATGGGCGACTCCGGCTCGATGCTGATGGGCCTGGTGATGGCCGCCTCCGCGATCTCCATCACCGGCCAGGTGGACCCGGACGTGATCACCAACACCACCGGTTCGGTGCGCAGCACCGTGCACGAGATGGTGCCGGTCTACATCCCGCTGCTGCTGCCGCTCACCCTCATCGCGATCCCGGCCGCCGACCTGGTGCTGGCCATCGTGCGGCGCACCTGGAACGGCCAGTCGCCGTTCGCCGCCGACCGCGGCCACCTGCACCACCGGCTGCTGGAGATCGGCCACTCGCACAGCCGCGCGGTGCTCATCATGTACTTCTGGTCGGCGCTCATCGCGTTCGGCACGGTGGCCTTCTCGGCCCGTTCCTCCAGCCTGTGGATCGTGCTGGTGGTGGTGGTGCTCAGCGCGGTCGGCCTGGTGGTGCTGCTGCTGCCGCGCTTCCGGCCGCGCGCGCCGCGTTGGGCCGAGGCGTTCGTGCCGCCGCGCTACCGGCGCCGGCGCGCCGCGGCGGGCGCCGGGCACCCGGCCGCGGGCGGCCCGACGGACGGGTGTGAGGTTCCCGACGGCCGGGCGGCGGAGCTGGTCGGGCTGCACGGCGCCACCGCGATCGGGGACCGCGCGAAGTTGCCGGAGCGACGCAGTGTCACCGGAGTGCGCTGAGGAATCCGGCACGCCGACGGAAACCGGGTGGTTCCGGTGGCACGGCGGTGACGGTCAGTCGGCGTCGCTCATCCGTAACTCGTGTGTGTGACAGTGAGCACACGAACTTGGTAAAGACCTCATCAAATAGTTTGTGATACCGTTCACGAAAGCCGGGAAGAAACCTGCCGAGCCCCCGCCGGGGCGGTCGACCGGCCGGACGTCAGCCCTTCCGGCCGACGGTACGCTCACTTCTGCCCCAGCCCCCGACTCCCTACCGGAGCCGCCCGCATGCAGTCCACCGACGCCCGGATCCTCCGCGGCGCGGCGATCGTCGCCGCCCCCGTCGGAACCGTCGCCACCGCCGCCAGCGCCGTCCTCGCCGGTGAGAAGGGCCTGGTCGGCGGGCTGGTGGGGGTGGCCGTCGTCGCGGTCTTCTTCGGCGCCGGCTTCGCGGCGCTGATGCGGCTGACCCGTGACAGTCCGCAACTGGTCATGATGGCTGGGATGTTGGTCTACGCGGTGCAGATCCTGCTGATCGGCGTCTTCATCGTCGTCTTCAACGGGACCACCCTGTTCAGCAGCCGGGCGTTCGCCCTCACCCTGCTGGTCACCGCCCTCGCGTGGATCGGCGGCCAGGTCAAGCAGAGCCTCACCAGCCGCATGCTCTACGTCGACCCCGTTCCGTCGGTGCCCGCCCGCGAGACCCGGGCGGCCGGCGCCGCGGCCGGGACGGAGTCCCGCGATGGGACATAAGGGGAGACTAAAGGGGCTTGATCCCGATCTGCTATCGTCCGGAAGCGCATCCGGCCGTGGGGGGCCCTGCTGTCCGAAAAGGGCAGCGCCCCCCGCGCCTGCGGTGTGTTCGGACCTCACTCCGCGCCCGCGGCACGGGTCCCGGGCACCCGGTCCTCGATGCGGGCTCCGAGTGGACCAGGGTGGCACCGCCCCCTCGCGTCCCCTGTGCCGAACAGCGGTCCCACCAGCCGCGCTGACACACAAGGTTGCCGTTACTTATGCGTCACGACGAAGGAGTCACGGGTGAGTGCCCACACGCTGCTCGCTGAGAGCGGATGCCACATCAACGCGCACTGTGGCTTCCCCGCGCCGGGCATCAACTCGTTCGACTTCAAGCCGATCTTCAGCGTCGGCAGCTTCGACTTCACCAAGCCGATGCTGCTGGCGGTCATCTGCATGCTGATCGTCATCGGCTTCTTCTGGGCGGCCTTCGGCCGGCCGAAGCTGGTCCCCGGCAAGCTGCAGATGGTCGGCGAGATCGGCTACGGCTTCGTCGCCCGCAGCATCGCGCGGGAGGTGATCGGCAAGAAGGGCGACAAGTACGTCCCCTTCCTGACCTCGATCTTCTTCTTCGTGTGGCTGATGAACACGATGGAGATCATCCCGTTCGCGATGTTCCCCTCGACCTCGCGGTTCGCGTTCCCGGTCGCGCTCGCGGCGCTGGTGTGGATCACCTACATGTACCTGACGTTCAAGACGCACGGCCTTCGCGGCGGCGTCAAGAACCTGGTCTGGCTGGACGGCCTGCCCAAGGCCATCACCCCGCTGATCGTGGTGCTGGAGTTCATCCAGAACGTCATCACCCGGCCGTTCACCCTCGCGGTCCGGCTGTGGGCCAACATGTTCGCCGGCCACATGCTGATCGTCATGTTCAGCGTGGCGAGCTGGTACCTGCTGACCCCGTCCCTGCTGTCGGCCGTCGCGGGCGGATCCTTCGTCCTCTCCATCCTGATGACCGCCTTCGAGCTGCTGATCCAGTTCCTCCAGGCGTACATCTTCACGCTGCTCGCCTCGATCTACATCAGCGGAGCGCTCGAAGAGGGCCACTGACCCGCACGCTCCGCACCACCCACCAGACTTCCGCTGGGAAGCCCCCCAACGGACCGCATCACACAGGAAGACAGGGAAATGTCTGCCGAGCTCGTCAACCTCGCCGCCTCCACCACCGTCGCGGGCCGCCTGGGCGCCGTCGCCTACGGCCTCGCGGCCATCGGCCCCGGCGTCGGCATCGGCCTGGTCTTCGGCCACTCCATCGAGGCCATGGCCCGCCAGCCCGAGGCCATGCCGATCATCCGCACCAACATGTTCCTCGGCTTCGCCCTCTGTGAGGTCCTCGCGCTGCTCGGCCTGGTGGTCCCCTTCATCTTCAGCAAGTGACCGCCTAGAGCAATCCAGTAGCCACACTCGACGAAAGGTTCAGACATGATGACCTTCCTGGCGGAGGGGGGAGCGCAGAACCCGCTCATCCCCGACACCGCGGAACTGGTTGTCGGCCTGCTCTGCTTCTTCATCGTCTTCGGCATCCTCGGAAAGAAGCTCCTGCCGAACATCCAGAAGACCCTGGAGGAGCGGCACGACGCGATCGAGGGTGGCCTGGAGCGGGCGGAGAAGGCGCAGGCCGAGGCCACCCGGACGCTTGAGGAGTACAAGGCGCAGCTCGCCGAGGCCCGCCACGAGGCGGCCCGCATCACCGAGCACGCCCGTGAGCAGGGCGCGGTGATCATCGCCGAGATGCGCGAGGAGGGGCAGCGCCAGCGCGACGCGATCATCGCCGCCGGCCACGCGCAGATCGAGGCGGACCGCCGTCAGGTGACCGTCTCGCTGCGGCAGGAGGTCGGCCGCATGGCGACCGACCTGGCCGGCCGCATCGTCGGCGAGTCCCTGGAGGACAGCGCCCGCCAGAGCCGCGTCGTGGACCGCTTCCTCGACGAGCTCGAAGCGAAGTCCGACGACATGCAGGGCGCCGCCACGTGAGCAACGCCACGCGTCAGTCGAACGCCGCAGCCCGCGAGCGCCTGGAGGCGCTGACCGACAACACCTCGGTCGACACCTCCGCTCTCGCTGCGGACCTGCTGGCCGTGACCGGGTTGCTCGACCGCGAGGTCGGACTGCGCCGGACGCTCACCGACCCCGGGATCACCGGCGCCCGCAAGGCCGAGCTGGTCGGCTCGCTGGTCGGCGGACGGATCGGTGCCGAGGCGCTCGACCTGGTCTCGGGCCTGGTGCGCTCGCGCTGGTCGGTGCCGCGGGACCTGGCGGACGCCGGCGAGCAGCTGGCCGCGCTCGCCGAGCTGATCGGCGCCGAGCGGACCGGTGCGCTGGACGACGTCGAGGACGAGCTGTTCCGGTTCGGCCGGATCGTCTCCGGCAGCACGCGGCTGCGCTCGGTGCTGACCGACCGCACGGTGCCGGCCGAGGCCAAGGCGTCGCTGCTGCGGTCGCTGCTGGCCGGCCGGGCCCACCCGGTCACCGACCGGCTCCTGGTCCGCCTCGTGACCCAGCCGCGGGGACGTAGCCTGGACACCGGGATCGACGCCCTGACCAAGCTGGCCGCCGCCCGCCGGGACCGGCTGGTCGCGGTCGTGGTCTCGGCGGTGCCGCTCGGCGACCGGCAGAAGGACCGGCTCGGCACGGCACTGGCCAGGATCTACGGTCGTCCGGTGCAGCTGAACCTCGACGTGGACCCCGCGGTCCTCGGCGGGCTGTCGGTGCGGGTCGGCGACGAGGTGATCAGCGGCACCATCGCGGAGCGCCTCGACGACGCCGCCAGGCGACTGGCCGGCTGAGAAGCGCCACCACCAACTCAAAGAGCATGACGAGCGGCCCGGGTTGGGCCGTAGCCAAGTGACTTCGGGCCCAACAAGGAGAGCAGGAAACTCAGATGGCGGAGCTTACGATCCGGCCGGAGGAGATCCGGGACGCGCTGGAGAACTTCGTCCAGACGTACCAGCCGGACGCGGCCTCGCGCGAGGAGGTCGGCACGGTCAGCGATGCCATGGACGGCATCGCGCACGTCGAGGGGCTGCCCTCGGCCATGGCGAACGAGCTGCTGGAGTTCGAGGACGGCTCGCTGGGCCTCGCCCTGAACCTGGAGGAGCGGGAGATCGGCGCCGTCATCCTCGGTGAGTTCAGCGGCATCGAGGAGGGCCAGAGCGTCCGCCGCACCGGCGAGGTGCTGTCCGTCCCGGTCGGCGAGGGCTACCTCGGCCGCGTGGTGGACCCGCTGGGCAGCCCGATCGACGGCCTCGGCGAGATCGAGACCGACGGCCGCCGCGCGCTGGAGTTGCAGGCCCCCACGGTCATGCAGCGCAAGTCGGTGCACGAGCCGATGCAGACCGGCCTGAAGGCCGTCGACTCGATGACCCCGATCGGCCGCGGCCAGCGCCAGCTGATCATCGGCGACCGGCAGACCGGCAAGACCGCGCTGGCCGTCGACACGATCATCAACCAGCGCGACAACTGGCGCTCCGGCGACCCGGACCGCCAGGTCCGCTGCATCTACGTCGCCATCGGCCAGAAGGGCTCCACCATCGCGTCGGTGCGCGGCGCGCTGGAGGAGGCAGGCGCCCTGGAGTACACCACCATCGTCGCCGCCCCGGCGTCCGACCCGGCCGGCTTCAAGTACCTGGCGCCCTACACCGGCTCCGCCATCGGCCAGCACTGGATGTACCAGGGCAAGCACGTCCTGATCGTCTTCGACGACCTGTCCAAGCAGGCCGACGCCTACCGTGCGGTCTCGCTGCTGCTGCGCCGCCCGCCGGGCCGTGAGGCCTACCCGGGCGACGTGTTCTACCTGCACTCGCGCCTGCTGGAGCGGTGCGCCAAGCTCTCCGACGAGATGGGCCACGGCTCGATGACCGGCCTGCCGATCGTGGAGACCAAGGCGAACGACGTCTCGGCGTTCATCCCGACCAACGTCATCTCCATCACCGACGGCCAGTGCTTCCTGGAGTCGGACCTGTTCAACGCGGGCCAGCGCCCGGCGGTCAACGTCGGCATCTCGGTCTCCCGCGTCGGCGGTTCCGCGCAGCACAAGGCGATGCGCCAGGTCTCCGGCCGGCTGCGGGTGGACCTCGCCCAGTACCGCGAGCTGGAGGCGTTCGCCGCCTTCGGCTCCGACCTGGACGCCGCCTCCAAGGCGCAGCTCGGCCGCGGCCAGCGCATGGTCGAGCTGCTCAAGCAGGGCCAGTACGCCCCGTACGCGGTCGAGCAGCAGGTGGTCTCCATCTGGGCCGGCACCAACGGCAAGCTGGACGACGTGCCGGTGCAGGACATCCGCCGCTTCGAGCGCGAGATGCTGGACTGGATGGAGCGCGAGAAGAAGGAACTGCTGACCGGCATCCGGGAGGGCGCCAAGATGGGTGACGACACCCTCCAGGCGCTCTCCGAGGCGGTCGACGCCTTCAAGAAGCAGTTCGAGACCTCGGACGGCAAGCTGCTGGGTGAGGGCTGAGCATGGGCGCCCAACTCAGGGTCTACAAGCGCCGTATCCGCACCGTCACCTCCACCAAGAAGATCACCAAGGCGATGGAGATGATCGCCGCCGCCCGCATCATCAAGGCGCAGCGCGCGGTGGCCGCCTCCACCCCGTACGCCGAGGAGCTGACCCGGGCGGTCGCCGCGGTGGCCAAGGGGTCGAACAACCGGCACCCGCTGACCACCGAGGCGGAGCGGCCGGTCCGCGCCGCGGTCCTGCTGGTCACCAGCGACCGCGGACTGGCCGGCGGTTACTCGGCCAACGCGATCAAGGCCGCCGAGCGGCTGACCGCCCGGCTGGAGTCCGAGGGCAAGGAGGTGCTGCCCTACGTCGTCGGACGCAAGGGCGTGGCCTACTACGCCTTCCGCAACCGGGAGATCGCCGGGTCGTGGACCGGGTTCACCGAGAACCCGACCTACGCGGACGCCAAGCGGATCGGTGAGCCGCTGATCGAGGCCATCGTCAAGGAGACGGACGAGGGCGGGGTGGACGAGCTGCACATCGTCTTCACCGAGTTCGTCTCGATGATGACGCAGGCGCCGGTCGACGCCCGGCTGCTGCCGCTCCGGCTCACCGACGTGGTCAAGGAGGCGGACGAGCGCAGCGGTCCGCGGCCGCTGTTCGAGTTCGAGCCGTCACCCGAGGGCGTGCTCGACGCGCTGCTGCCGCGGTACGTCGAGAGCCGGATCTACAACGCGCTGTTGCAGGCCGCCGCGTCCAAGCACGCGGCGACCCGGCGCGCGATGAAGTCGGCGACGGACAACGCCGAGGAGATCATCAAGTCGCTCTCGCGGCTTGCCAACGCGGCCCGCCAGGCCGAAATCACCCAGGAAATCAGCGAGATCGTCGGTGGCGCCAGCGCTCTGGCCGACGCGACCGCGGGGAGTGACTGACACCATGACAACCTCTGTTGAGACGGCCCCTGAGGCGGTCGCCGCGACGGGCCGCGTCGCGCGAGTCATCGGCCCGGTCGTCGACGTGGAGTTCCCCGTCGACGCCATGCCGGACATGTACAACGCGCTGACCGTCGAGGTGGCCGACCCGGCCAACGCGGGCGAGCACAAGACCCTGACCCTGGAGGTGGCCCAGCACCTCGGCGAGGGCCTGGTCCGCGCGATCTCCATGCAGCCGACCGACGGCCTGGTCCGCCAGGCCGCGGTGACCGACACCGGCACCGGGATCACGGTCCCGGTCGGCGACGTCACCAAGGGCAAGGTGTTCAACACCCTGGGTGAGGTGCTGAACGTCGACGCGTCCACCATCGAGGTCAAGGAGCGGTGGTCCATCCACCGCAAGGCCCCGAACTTCGACCAGCTCGAGTCCAAGACCGAGATGTTCGAGACCGGCGTCAAGGTCATCGACCTGCTGACCCCGTACGTCAAGGGCGGCAAGATCGGCCTGTTCGGCGGCGCCGGCGTGGGCAAGACGGTGCTCATCCAGGAGATGATCTACCGCGTCGCCAACAACCACGACGGCGTGTCGGTCTTCGCGGGCGTCGGGGAGCGCACCCGTGAGGGCAACGACCTCATCGAGGAGATGAGCGACTCCGGCGTCATCGACAAGACCGCGCTGGTCTTCGGCCAGATGGACGAACCGCCGGGCACCCGGCTGCGGGTGGCGCTGGCCGGCCTGACGATGGCGGAGTACTTCCGCGACGTCCAGAAGCAGGACGTGCTGTTCTTCATCGACAACATCTTCCGCTTCACCCAGGCCGGGTCCGAGGTCTCCACGCTGCTCGGCCGGATGCCGTCCGCGGTGGGCTACCAGCCGAACCTGGCCGACGAGATGGGCCTGCTCCAGGAGCGCATCACCTCCACCCGCGGCCACTCGATCACCTCGATGCAGGCGATCTACGTCCCGGCGGACGACCTGACCGACCCGGCCCCGGCGACCACCTTCGCGCACCTCGACGCGACCACGGTGCTCTCCCGGCCGATCTCGGAGAAGGGCATCTACCCGGCGGTGGACCCGCTGGACTCCACGTCCCGCATCCTGGACCCGCGCTACATCGCGCAGGACCACTACGACTGCGCGATGCGCGTCAAGGGCATCCTGCAGAAGTACAAGGACCTGCAGGACATCATCGCCATCCTCGGCATCGACGAGCTCGGCGAGGAGGACAAGACCACGGTCTACCGAGCCCGGCGCATCGAGCGGTTCCTGTCGCAGAACACCCACGTGGCGAAGCAGTTCACCGGTGTGGACGGTTCGGACGTGTCGCTGGAGGAGTCGATCACGGCGTTCAACGCGATCGCCGACGGTGAGTTCGATCACTTCCCCGAGCAGGCGTTCTTCATGTGCGGCGGTCTGGACGACCTCAAGGCCAACGCCCGGGAGCTGGGCGTTTCCTGACGCCCGGCGCCTCGCCACCGGTGCGACGGGGGACGGGCCTGGTCCCGGACCCCGTCCGCGCACCGTTATTCTGTGAACCGACACCCGCCGGGCAGGTGGGTGGAGACCCGAGGAGCCATCTTGGCCGAGCTGCACGTCGAGCTGGTCGCCGCCGACCGCAAGGTCTGGTCGGGCGACGCCACGATCGTCGTCGCGCGCACGGCGTCGGGCGACGTCGGCATCATGGCGGGCCACACCCCCCTGCTGAGCGTGCTGGAGTCGGGCCCGGTGACCATCCGCACCAGCGACGGCGGCACCGTCGTCGCCGCGGTGCACGGAGGGTTCATCTCGTTCGCCGACAACAAGCTCTCCCTGCTCGCCGAGATCGCCGAGCTGGCCGACGAGATCGAGGTGGCGCGCGCCGAGGCGGCCCTCAAGCGCGCCCAGTCCGAGTCGGACGAGGCGGCGGCACAGCGCGCCGACGTCCGGTTGCGGGCCGCCACCAGTACGGGCTGACGGACAACACGACGAGGCCGCGGACCGCCCACCGGCGTTCCGCGGCCCCGGCGGCGGTAGGAGTGGTTTCCACGACGGTCCGGTGACCCCGGACGTGAGGCGCGAGGAGGTCGGTGGGCTTGGTCCTCGCCCTGGAGCTGTGCGGGACGCTCCTCGCGGCCGCGGCGGTGGGCCTGTTCGTCTTCGGGCTGCGCCGCCGGCTGATCCAGCGCCCCGGCGGGACCTTCGACTGCAGCCTGCGGGTGCCGGCCGCGGCGGAGGCCGAGCCCGGCACCGGCGGCAAGGGCTGGGTGTACGGGGTGGCCCGCTACAGCGGCGACCAGGTCGAGTGGTTCCGGGTCTTCTCCTACGCGCCCCGGCCGCGCCGGGTGCTGGAGCGCGCCGCGATCGAGGTGGTCGGCCGCCGCGCCCCGCAGGGCGAGGAGGAGCTGGCGCTGCTGTCCGACGCGGTCGTGCTGACCTGCGGGCACCGCGGGCTCCGGCTGGAGCTGGCGATGAGCGACGACGCGCTGACCGGCTTCCTGGCCTGGCTGGAGGCCGCGCCCCCCGGGCAGCGCGTCAACGTCGCCTGACCGGCCTCAGGGCATCGGCAGGATCACCCGGGGCAGGTCGGGCCGCCGCGGCCGGGCCTGCCACTCGCGCGGGTAGCCCAGCGAGACCTCCACGAACGGCACCCCGTCCACCTCGATGGTGCGCGGGATGTGCAGGTGCCCGTAGACCGCGGCCTTGGCCCGGAACCGGCGGTGCCAGTCGGCGGTGTCCTGGGTGCCGCACCACTGGGCGAACACCGGGTAGCGCAGGATCCGGGTCGGGTCGCGCACCAGTGGGAAGTGGCTGACCAGCACGGTCGGCAGGTCCGGCGGCAGGTCCGCGAGGCGTTCCTCGGTCCACGCCACCCGGGCCCGGCACCAGGCGTCCCGGCTCGGGTAGGGATCGGGGTGGAGCAGGTACTCGTCGGAGCAGACCACGCCCGCCTCGTGCGCCGCGGCCAGTGCCTCCCGCTTGGTGCTGGTGCCGGCCGGCCGGAAGGTGTAGTCGTACAGCAGGAACAGCGGGGCCACCACGGCCGGGCCGCCGGGTCCGCGCCAGACCGGGTAGGGGTCCTCGGGGGTGAGCACGCCCAGCCGGCGGCAGATGGTCACCAGGTGCCGGTAGCGCGCCTCGCCGCGCAGCGTCACCGGGTCGGCCGGCGGGCTCCACAGCTCGTGGTTGCCCGGTGTCCAGACCACGGTGCCGAACCGGTCGGCCAGCAGCCCGAGCGCCCATTCGACGTCGGCGACCTTCTCGCCCACGTCGCCGGCGACGATCAGCCAGTCGTCGGGGTGGCCGGGGCGCAGCGCGGCGACGATCTCCCGGTTCCTGGGGTGGATCACGTGCAGGTCGCTGACGGCCAGCAGTCGCGGCGAGCCGACTGCCGGCGGGCCGCCGACCGGTGCGGGAACGCTCATGCCGGCCGCTTCAGCGGTTCTCGCCCGGGACCCACAGCACGTCGCCGACCTCGGCGTTCGCGGTCCGGGCCAGGATGAACAGCAGGTCGCTGAGCCGGTTGAGGTACGTGGCGGTCAGCGGGTTGACGCCGTCGCCGTACGCCTCGATCGCCGCCCAGGTGGAGCGCTCGGCGCGGCGCACCACGGTGCACGCCTGGTGCAGCAGGGCCGCGCCGGGGGTGCCGCCGGGCAGGATGAAGCTGCGCAGCTTCTCCAGCGGCTCCAGGAAGGCGTCGCAGTCCGCCTCCAGCCGGTCGACGTAGGACTGCAGGACCCGCAGCGGCGGGTACTTCGGGTCGGGGGCGACCGGGGTGGACAGGTCCGCGCCGACGTCGAACAGGTCGTTCTGCACGCGGGTGAGGACCTCGGCGACCGCGGGCGGCGGCGAGCCGAGCGCGAGGGCGACGCCGATCGCGGCGTTCGCCTCGTTGGCGTCGGCGTAGGCGGCGATGCGCGCGTCGGTCTTGGGGGCCCGGCTCATGTCGCCGAGGGCGGTGGTGCCGTCATCCCCGGTCCGGGTGTAGATGCGCGTCAGGTTGACCATGGTTCCGACTCTAGAACACAGGGGTCCCCGGCGCGCCGGGCCCACGGGGACCCCGTCCGGCGGGCGGGGCGCCGCCGTGCGGGCGCCGGCGGTGGGAGGCCGGGTTCCCGGGCGCCGGGGGAGGGGCGCCGGGCCGCGCTTCCCGGCGCCGTGCGGCGCCGGTCCGGCGCGCTGCCGGCCCGCCGGGGCGGTGTGGAACGCGTCACCCGAGCCGTCCTCACCCGCGGGGCGCCGCTACGGCGTTGAGGTGCGGCGGAGGGCGACGGTGCGGCGAAGAACACACCGTGACCCGCCCCTCCATCTACTGCGCGGGACACGCCGACGAGGCTAGGGTCCGGCAGACAACTCCATAACGTCTTCTCCATCGTCAACGCAAGCGTCGGCACAACCATCCACGGAAACGTCAACACAACGAGGTGTCTGTCGTGGCGAAGAAGCTCGCCGTCATCGGTGCCGGACTCATGGGGTCCGGCATCGCCCAGGTGTCCGCGCAAGCCGGATACGACGTGGTATTGCGGGACATCACGGACGAGGCGCTGGCCGCGGGCCGCGGGAACATCCGGGCGTCGTACGAGAAGTTCGTGGAGAAGGGCACGCTGGAGCGGTCCGCGGCGGAGGCCGCGCTCGACCGCATCACCACCACCACCGACCTGGACGCGGCCGCCGACGCCGACGTGGTGGTCGAGGCGGTGTTCGAGAAGATCGAGGTCAAGCAGGAGATCTTCCGGGCGCTGGACAAGATCGCCCGGGACGACGCGGTGCTGGCCTCGAACACCTCGGCGATCCCGATCACCAAGATCGCCGCGGTCACCGGCCGCCCGGAGCGGGTGGTGGGCACGCACTTCTTCTCCCCGGTACCGCTGATGCGGCTGTGTGAACTGGTGCGCGGCCACAAGACGAGCGACGCGACGCTGGCCGCCGCGCGCGCGTTCGCCGAGGAGGTCGGCAAGACCTGCGTGGTGGTCAACCGCGACGTGGCGGGCTTCGTCACCACCCGGCTGATCTCCGCCCTGGTGGTGGAGGCGGTCAGGCTCCACGAGTCCGGGGTGGCCTCCGCCGAGGACATCGACGTCGCCTGCAAGCTGGGTTTCGGCCACGCCATGGGCCCGCTGGCGACCGCCGACCTGACCGGTGTCGACATCCTGCTGCACGCCGCCGAGAACATCTACACCGAGTCGCAGGACGAGAAGTTCGCGCCGCCGGAGTCGATGCGCCGCATGGTGGACGCCGGCGACATCGGCCGCAAGAGCGGGCAGGGCTTCTACCGCTACTGACCGCCCCTCACCCGTGCGCCCCGGAGCGCCGGTCGCGAGCCCCGGGGCCATGCCCTCATCCCATGGGGTGAATTCGGTATCGGTTCGCTCACGGACGGCAACCCCGGGGTGCGACGGGCCGTCAGTTGCGTGAACACTGAGAGGGACAGAAGAAGACTGAAAAGAGCACATCGGGTAACCGGTAACGGGGAAGGACCGGCTGCCGAACGCCACCGGGGAGACCCGATCAGACTGGGAGCACGCATGCATATCAGGGGCGACCACGCCCGGCTCGCCGTCGGGGGCCGCCTCGACGTCCGGAGCGCGGCGGACGCCCGAGCGGTCCTGCACACGGCCGTCGACTCCGGCCACGGGGATCTGGTCCTCGACCTGACCGACCTGGACTCCTGGGACGCCACCGGACTGGGCGTCATCATGGGCGCGCACCGCCGGGCCGGCCGGGCCGGCCGCCGGCTGGTGCTGTGCGGCGTGCCGCCGCAGATGCAGCGGCTGCTGATCGCCACCCGGCTGCACCGCATCCTCACCATCGACGAGGGCCGCCCGACCGCCGCCCAGGGACCGGTGGGCGCCGGGGCCGAGCACTCCCGCGCGGACTGACCACCGCGCCGTCCGCCGCCGACCCGGCCGGTACCGGCGCGCGGTACCCGTGCAGGGCGCCGCCCGCCCGGCGAGGCCGACGCCGCCGGCCGGCCGGTACCGGCGTGGTACCGGCCGGCCGACGGCGCTCCGTCGGGCGCCGGCACCACCACGAACGGCACATCACGGACGGCACCCGTACCTGGGTTTCCGTCAACGGTGTGTGAAGGTTTAGGGTGCGGTTTCTGGCGTGTCCGCATCGATGCGCCGAGCAGGGGTGCCGTGACCGCCGCCGGGCGGCCGCGCGGGCCTTCCGCCCGCCCAGGGCATCCGGGACGCCGACGCACACAGGGGCGGAGACGATGGAGCCAGACCACCGCGCACCGGACGGGCCGCACCCTCCCACCGCGACCGGACCCGGCCGCCGCCGCGACCGGGGCGCGCAGCCGGACGCTGCCCGCGGTCTGGCGCGCCGCGTGCCCTCGGAGGCCGTCGTGGTGCCGCCGCACGGCACCGCCGCGCCGCCGCACGCCCCCGCCGGCCGGCTGCGCTCCGGGCCCCGGCCGGTCCAGGTCCTGGCCGGCGACCACCTGCTCAGCATCGACCCGGCCGACGGCAGCGAGGTCGCCGTCGCGCCGCGGGAGCGGATACCCGGCGCCGAGCGGCGCGGCGCGGCCGACCGGGCCGCCCGTGCCCGGGCGGTCCGTCCGGCCCCGGCCGCCGTGCCGCACGCGGTGCGGCGCGAACCGCTGGAGCGCGACGAACTGACCGGTCGGCTGGTCTCCCTGCTGGCCCGCGGCCGCTCGGTGCGGCTGACCGGGCCGGCCGGCAGCGGCCGCACCGTGCTGCTGGCCGCGGTCGCCGACCGCTGCGAGGGCCTGGCGCCGGACGGCGTGGTCCGGCTGAGCGGCCACCGGCGCACCCCCGTCGACCTGTTGCACGACCTGTACGCCGAGGTCTACCGCGCCGAGGGCCACCGGCCCGGTCGTGCCCGGCTGCGGGAGGCGGTCCGGGGTATCGGCGCCGTGGTGGTGCTGGACGACCTGGAGTTCGGCGGCGCCGCGCTGGAGGAACTGCTCGGCGCCGCGCGCGAGTGCGCCTTCCTGCTCTCGGCCACCGCGCGGGTCCCGGCTCCGTCGCCGGACTCCGCCGTCGAGGAGGTGCCGCTGCCGGGGCTGACCCGGGCCGGGTGCGCGCGGCTGTTGGCCCGCATCCTGGAGCGGGAGCTGACGCAGCGCGAGACCGCGTGGGCGAACGACGTGTGGTTCGCCTCCGAGGGACTGCCGCTGCGGTTCGTCCAGGCCGCCGCGCTGCTGCGCGGCCGGTCGGCGCCGCCCGGCCCGGGCCGGGCGGTCGGCGCGTTCGGTGACACGCTGTCGCTCTCCAAGGCGTCGGCCGGCGCGCCCTACCCGTCCGCCGGCCCGACGCCGGCCGGCCCCGGGCCGCTGCCCTCCCCGGCCGCCGTCGCGGCCCCGGCCGACCTGCTGGCCGGCCGGCTCGGCCAGGCCGCCCGCGAGGCGCTGCGGGTCGCGGTCGCGCTGGGCGGAGAGTGCGTCGACCCCTCGCACCTGCCCGCGCTGGTCGGCGCGGAGAAGGCGGACGCCGCGCAACGGGAGCTGATCGCCGCCGGGTTGGTCACCCCGGTCGCCTCGCACTACCGGCTGGCCGCCGGGGTGCTGGCCCAACTCGCCGACGACGGTTCCCGGTCCGCCGGGCCGGACGCCGCCCGCGAGTCGGCCGGCCGCGCGCTGGCCGTCGCCCGGCACCTCACCTGGTGGGCCGGGCACCCCTCGGTCCCGGCGGCCCGGGTCGCCGCCGAGGCCGACGCCATCCTGGCCGCCGCGGCCGCCTGCCGGGACGGCGGCGAGTACGCGGCGGCGGTGCGACTGGCCAGGGCGGCGGCACCGGTGTTCGCGGCGGCGCTGGACTGGGGCGCCTGGGAACGCGCGCTGCGCACCGGCCAGGAGGCCGCCCGGCTGGCCGGCGAGGTCGCCGCGGAGGCCTACTTCCACCACGAACTCGGCGTGCTGGCGCTGTGCGAGGGCAACCCGGACCGGGCCCGCACCGAACTCGAGGCGTCCATCGGCATGCGCGGCGCCCTCGGCGACCGGCTGGGCGGGCAGGTCGGCCGGCGTGCCCTGGCGCTGCTGACCGCCGCCCCCGAACGCCCCGGCGCCGCCGCGGTGTCCGCCCGCCCGGCGGCGCCGGCCGTCGCGCCGCCGGTCCGCCGCCCGGCGCACGCGCTGCCGCCCGGCGCCACGCCCGCCGGTCCGCCGGCCGCCGGGCCGTCCTCGCCGGCCGGGCGGCGCAGGACGCACCGGCGCACCCCCGCCGTGGTCGGCGCCCGGCGCAACCTGGCGGCGGCCGGTGCCGGCGCGGTGCTCGCCGCGCTGCTGGGCACCGTGGTGACGTTGGCCGCCACCTCCGACGACCGGCCGAGCGGTCGGGTGGACGGCGCCGCCGCGGCGCAGGACGACGGCGGCGTGCCGGTCACCGACCAGCCGACCTCTCCGGGCGCCTCCGCCGCCCCCTCCGGCTCCGCCTCGGTCACCCCGTCCGGCTCGGCGAGCGCCCGGGTGCCGGCCGCCACCCGTCCGGCCCTGGTGCCGGGCACCGCCGGGCCGACGCCGTCGGCGGCCGCCGGCGGCTACCACTCGTCCACGCCGAAGCCGCCGACGTCCGGCGAGCCGAGCGCGTCCCCGACGAGGTCGACGAAGCCGTCCTCATCGCCGTCGCCGAGCACCACGGCCTCCAGCCCGTCACCGAGCGGCACGCCGTCCGGTCCGGCGCCCTCCAGCGGCGCCTCGCGGTCCGCGACCGCCACCCCGTCGCCCGGCACCGGCACACCGAGCGCCTCCCCGACGCCCACCGTGACCCCGACGCCCTCGGGCTCCGCCGGGTAGCACCGACCCGTCGGGACCGGCCGGGCGGTCCTGGCCGCGGTGGGGTCCCGGGGCGGCCCGGACGCCGCGACCGGACGGCCGGGCGGCGCGGGTCCGGACGGCGCCGGGGGCGTTCAGGGCAGCGGTGGCGGTGCGGTGGAGCGGGTTCGTCCGGTTCGCCCCGCCCGGCCGTGCGCGACGCCGCGCGCGGACGGGATCCCGGCTGGCCGAGGTGCGCCGACTGATTGCGTACATGACAACTCGCCCCGTACTGTTTACGCGCGTCAACCCCCGCTCGCCGCCACCGGTCGCTCCGCGACGGAGCCCGGTCTTCCCGGATCGGAGTCGCCGAACCATGCGCAAGTTGAGGAGTGCCCTCGCCGTCGGCGCCGTGCTCGGTGCCGCCGTCGCCCTGCAGTCCGCGCCCGCCCAGGCGGACACCGTCCCCGAGCACGCGATCATCACCTGCCAGACGGCCAGCTTCTACGCCAACTACGACAGCGGCGTCGGCCCGGTCGGGCTGATCGGCACCCTGGACTACGGCAAGAAGATCGGCCACACCCCCGGCAAGCAGCCGGTCATCAACGGCTGGGCCGCGGTCTTCGACTTCGGCCCCCAGGAGTGGGGCTACGTCCTCGACAGCTGCGTCGGCGGCTACGACTCCTGGTGACCGGCGCCCGGCGCATCACCGGTACCGCCGCCGCCCGTCCGCGCACCGTCGAAGGGAATGACCCATGTCCGCGTTCCTTGCCCTGACCGCCACAGCGGTGACCGCCGTGCTCGGCGCCACCGTGCTGCTCGCCGCCGGCCCGGCCCAGGCCGACCCCAACGGGACGGTCGGCGTCCGCGAGACGGTCTGCGCGCAGACCCTCGACCTGCGCGAGGCGCCCGGCGGTGCCTGGCAGGGCGTGCTCACCACCGGCCAGACCTTCCTGGTCGAGAAGGTCCAGCCCGGTTGGGACTACGGCTTCGCCTACGGGGACATCAACCGGCACGGCTGGGTGCAGGCCGGCTGGTTCTGCTGACCGGTCCGGGCCCCGGCCCGGCGGCCCCGCGAGGCGGCCGGACCGGGGCCCCGCGCCGGCCGCCGGCGCGGGGCGCGGCCGGGTCAGAACAGCCGGAGCTTGTCGTCCTCGACGCCGCGCAGTCCGTCGTAGTCCAGCACCGCGCAGGAGATGCCCCGGTCGGTCGCGAGCACCCGGGCCTGCGGCTTGATCTCCTGCGCCGCGAACACCCCCCGGACCGGTGACAGCAGCGGATCGCGGTTCAGCAGGTCCAGGTAGCGGGTCAACTGCTCCACGCCGTCGATCTCGCCGCGCCGCTTGATCTCCACCGCCACCGTGCCGCCGTCCGCGTCCCGGCACAGGATGTCCACCGGCCCGATGGCCGTGGGGTACTCCCGCCGGATCAGCGTCCACCCGGCGCCCAGCGTCTCGATCCGGTCGGCCAGCAGCACCTGCAGGTGCGCCTCGACGCCGTCCTTGATCAGGCCCGGGTCCACGCCGAGTTCGTGCACCGAGTCGTGCAGCACCTCCTCGACCGTGATGATCAGCTTCTCCCCGGCCTTGTTGACCACCGTCCACACCCCGTCCCCGCCCTCCTTGAGCGTGCACGGCGGGGACATCCAGTTGAGCGGTTTGTAGGCACGGTCGTCCGCGTGGATCGACACACTGCCGTCGGCCTTGATCAGGAGGAGTCGCGGGGCCGAGGGCAGATGGGCGGTGAGCCGGCCTGCGTAGTCCACGGAGCAGCGAGCGATGACGAGACGCACGGTCGGCCACGCTACCGGTATCCGGGCCGCCGGCGCGATCCGGGCCGCGGCGCCGTGCCCGTCCGCCGCCGGGGACGCCCGACGCCCCCCGGAGACCGGGCGCTCGGCGCCACACCCCCGGTGCCCGGCCGGGTGCGGCGGCGGATACCGTTCCGGTGCGCCGGGCGTTCACCGGTGCGGGTGAAAACCGTGCCGCCGGGCAGCACCGCGCGGGCGCGGTACCGCCCGGCGTGCCCGGTCCTGGCCGTGACGTGACGCAAGGTCAGTGCGCGGAGCACGCGGCACGCGGCCGCCTCGGGTTCCGGCCGCCCGGTCGGCTCCCCGCCCCCGCACCGGCTGCCCGGGGGTGGACCGGCGCGTAGGCTGGTGGGCCGAACGGAACGCAAGGTCCCGCAAGCGCAGGCCCCTCAGCAGTGAGGCTCTCCCGTGTCCCCACGCCGCAACCGACCCCACCGGGCCGTCCGGCCCGAGCCCGGACCGGAGAGCGACCGGCACGGTCTGGAGCGCACCGAGACCTGGCGCGGCGAGGAGTGGGTGATGCGGCCGGTCTCCGGCAGCGCCGGCAAGACCTACCGCTGCCCCGGCTGCGACCAGGAGATCCCGCCGGGGGTGGGCCACGTGGTGGCCTGGCCGGAGCACCACGGCGTGGACGACCGCCGGCACTGGCACCGGGCCTGCTGGAACGCGAAGGACCGCCGGAGCGCCAAGCTCCAGCGGTCCCGCGGCGCCCCGCGCCACTGAGCCGGCGCCGGTGGGTCCCCCGATTGGCGGGGCGCATCCCGTGCCGCCCCGGGCGGGCGGTGCCCCGCGCGGTCCCGGTGACCGGGTCCCGCGCGGTGGCCGCACCGCCCGGGCGGCCGGGCGGTGCGGCGCCGTCACACGTCGCGCCGGGTCATCGCCGCGTAGGCGCCGGCGAGTGCCACCGCGGTCACCCCGGCCACGATCCACACCGGGTCCCAGCCCTTGGGCCCGGTGGACAGGAACGGGATGCCGTAGAGGGTCGCCAGCCCGTTGGGCACCGAGTAGTTCAGCAGGAAGCGCTGAACGGTTCGCAGGCTGTGCGCCTGCATGAACAGCGCCATGATCAGCGGCAGCAGCACCAGCCCCATCATCGTGGAGATCGCGCCCGCCGAGTGCCGCAGGATCGTGCCCACCGACAGTGCCAGCAGTCCCAGCAGCGCCACGTACAGGCCGGTGCCCACCGTGGCCCGCGCCCACTGGGCGCCGTCCGGCGGGATGGTGCCGGTGCCGTCCACCGTGTGCGCGTCCACCAGCGCCACCAGCGCACAGGCCGCCGTGGTCAGCAGGAAGGCGACCACGAAGAAGACCGCGGCCTTCGCGGTGAGCACCCGGGCGCGGCGCGGGCAGGCGGTCAGCGTGGTGCGCATCATCCCGGTGCCGTACTCCGAGGAGATCACCAGCACGCCGAGGGTGAGCACGCACAGCGAGCCGAGCAGCACTCCGAAGAACCCGGCGGCCAGCCGCGGGAAGTCGGACATGTCGTCGCCGCCCATGGCGCCGGCCACCAACAGGCCGATGCCGATCACCAGCAGCAGCATCACCCCCAGCGTCCACATCGTGGAGCGCACCGTGCGCAGTTTCGTCCACTCCGAACGCAGCGCGTGCGCCAGCGACGTGTCACCGGTCGGGAGTTGCGCCGGCGGGTACCCGCCCGGGGCGCCGGCCGGCCACCCACCCGGCGGCACCTGGTAGTCAGTCGTCATCTCAGCGGTCCTCGGCGTCGGTCGGGTTCTCGGCGGGGGCCGCCTCGGCCGGCGGCCCGGCCGGGGCGGCGGGCGGCCCGGCCGGGGCGGCGGGCGGCGTGGCCGGCGGAGCCGGCGGGGGCGGCATGGCGGGCGGTGCGCCGAACGCGCCGGCCGGCGGCCCGGCCGGGGGCGGCGGCGCCGGCTGACCGCCCGGGTACGGCGCGGCGTACGGATGCGGACCCGGCGCCGGCCCGGCCGCCCCCGGCAGCGGTGGGGGGCCGGCGGAGGGCACGGCGGCCGGCGGGCCGGCGGGCCGCCCGACCGCGTAGGGGTCGGGCAGCCCGGGGCCCGGCGGGCCGGCCGGGTGGCCGCCGGGCAGCGGACCCGGGCCCTGCTGGAGCCCGGCGCGCGGGTCGGACGACGACCGGTGGTCCACCGCGCCCTGCGTCAGGCGCATGTACGCCTCCTCCAGCGACGCCTGGTGCGGGGAGAGTTCCCACAACCGCACGTCCGCCGCGTGCGCGAGGTCGCTGATCCTGGGCAGCTCCAGTCCGGTGACCCGCAGGGCGCCGTCCGGGGCGGCGGCCACCGCGCCGCCGGCCTCGGCCAGCGCCGCCGACAGCTTCTCCCGGGACGGGCCGTCCGGGGCGCGCACCACCGCGTACGACGTGGAGTTGCGGGCTATGAACTCCTTGACGCTCATGTCCGCCATGAGCTGGCCGCGCCCGATGACGATCAGGTGGTCGGCGGTGAGCGCCATCTCGCTCATCAGGTGGCTGGAGACGAACACGGTGCGGCCCTCGGAGGCCAGCCGGCGCATCAGGTGCCGGACCCAGTGGATACCTTCCGGGTCCAGGCCGTTGACCGGCTCGTCGAACAGCAGCACCCGCGGGTCGCCGAGCAGCGCCGCGGCGATCCCCAGCCGCTGTCCCATGCCCAGCGAGAAGTTCTTCGACCGCTTGCGCGCGACCTCGCGCAGCCCCACCACGTCCAGCACCTCGTCGACCCGGCGGGCCGGGATGCCGGACAGCTGCGCCAGGCACAGCAGGTGGTGGTACGCGCTGCGCCCGCCGTGCACCGCCTTGGCGTCCAGCAGCGCGCCGACGTGCCGCGGCGCGTCGGGCAGCTGCCGGTAGGGGCGGCCGTTGACGGTGACCTGGCCGGCGGACGGGGTGTCCAGGCCCAGGATCATGCGCATCGTGGTGGACTTGCCGGCGCCGTTCGGGCCCAGGAAGCCGGTGACCATGCCCGGGCGGACCCGGAACGACAGGTTGTGGACGGCGGTCTTGGCGCCGTAGTGCTTGGTGAGGCCGTGTGCCTCGATCATGCTCCGCCCCTCGAACAGATGGTCGGGGCAGGACCCGCCCCCCTGAGGCTAGTGAGGCTATCGCGCGCCGCCCGGTGCCGACCAAGGCGGTCGGCGGGGTGCCGGGGCGGGGCGCGCCGCGGCGCGACCTCCCCGAATGCCCGCGGGACCTCCCCGGACGGGACCGCCGGGCGGGGCCGGCCCGGACGGGTCAGTCCGCGTCCGGCCAGGCGCCGGCCGGCACCACCCAGCCGTGCTCCCGGAACAGCCGCACCCCGCGCGCCCGCACCGCCGGATCGGCCGCGGCGCGCAGCACCCACTCGTGCGGCCCGTCGCCCAGCAGCGCGCGCAGCGGCCCGGAGGCGGCCAGCAGGTCGCGCAGCAGCGCGCGCTGGTCCCCGCAGCGGCGCGGCCCGCCGCCGCCCGGAGCCAGCAGTCCGTGCCGGCCCACGTACAGCCACGGCCGCGGCAGCACGGTGCCGTCGGCCAGCGCCACCGGGAACGCGTCCGGCGCCAGCGGCACCCGGTGGTAGTTGGGTTCGGTGGCGTCCACCGCGGCCAACTGCGCCTCGTCCAGCCAGCACACCGCGAGCGTCGAGACGACCGGCGCGGCGAACGGGGCCGCGCCCACGTAGCCCGGCCGGCTGATGTGCGCCGACACGCCCGCCGCCAGGCCGCCGACGGTCACCGGCGCCATCGGCACCAGCGCCGGCACCCCGGCGGCCCGCAGCTTGTGCCGCACCTGGCCCGGCGCCGCGTTCGAGCCCACCGCCACCACCGCCGCGCGCCCGGCCAGTTCCGCCCCGCCCGCCGCCCGCAGCGCATCGTCGAGGGTGCCGCCGGCGCGCCCGCCGTCCAGCGGCGGCCCGCCGGCCGTCCGGTGGACGGGCCCCGCGCAGCGCCACCGGCCGACCGGCGCGGCGGACGGCTCCAGCGGCCGCAGCAGGTCCCCGTCCAGCAGCGCCGGCCACGGCACCGGGCGGCCCGGGTAGCTCAGCGGGTCGAGCACCGGGACGCCGGCGAGCCCGAGGTCCGCCAGCCGCGGACCGGCCGGGCCGCCCTCCGCCGTGCGCCCGGTCACGCGGCGCGGCCGGCCGGGCGGTTCACGCGTCCCGCCGCTTGATCATCAGGTAGCCGCCGGCCAGTGCCGCGGCCACCCAGGCGGCCATGATCAGCAGCCCGGTCCACGGCCCGTACGGCCGGCCGTCGTTGCCCGCCACCACCATCATCACCTTCTGCCCGGCCTGGTCCGGCAGGTAGTGGGCGACCTTCTTGGTGGCGCTGACGTTGTCCAGGATGTTGGAGATCAGGAAGAAGAACGGCATCAGGATCGCCAGGGACAGCAGCGGACTGCGCAGCATCGCCGCGCACCCCATCGCGAACACCGCGATCAGCGTCAGGTAGAGCCCGCCGCCGATCACCGCGCGCAGCACGCCGTGCGCGCCCAGGTCCGTGCGGTGCGTGCCGAGCACCGCCTGGCCGGCGAAGAACGTCGCGAACGAGGTGACCATCCCGACCACCAGGGCCAGCGCCGTGGCCACCGCGATCTTGCCGAACAGGAACACCCCGCGCTGCGGCACCGCCGCCAGCGAGGTGCGGATCATCCCGGTGCTGTACTCGCCGGCCACCACCAGCACCCCGAAGACGATCATCAGCAACTGGCCCAGGCTCATCCCGGCGAAGCTGGTGTACGTCGGATCGAACGTCAGCCGGTCGTCACGCGGCATGTTCTGGAAGGTGTGGTCGGCCAGCGCGGAGATCAGCAGGCCCAGGCCGACGGTGACCACCGCCGCCAGCGACAGCGTCCAGACCGTGGAGCGCAACGACCTGATCTTCGTCCACTCCGACCGCAGAACCGCGGGTGCCACCGTCATCGTCCCTCGTCCTTCCCGCCGCCGTGAGCACCGCGTCCCCGCTGCCACCCCTGGCCCCAACCCGCCGGCGGCGGTGCGGCGCCCGCGTCCGCCACCGGAGACGGCCCTGCCGCGGTCGCCGCGCCGAACGCGTCCGGCGGCTGCCCGTCGGCCGGCACCGGCGGTGGGCCGGCCTCCCGCGCGTGGTACTCCACCGAACTCGCCGTCAGCCGCATGAACGCCTCCTCCAGCGACGCGTACTGCGGGCTCAACTCGTGCAGCACCAGCTGGTGGCGCGCCGCCAGCTCACCCAGGTCGGCCGCCTGCGCGCCGTCCACTTCGAACGCGCCGTCCGCGGCGACCCGCACCTCCAGCCCGGTGCCCGCGAGGGCGTCGCGCATCCGCTCCGGCTCCGGGGTGCGCACCCGTACGAACGACTTGGAGTTCTCCGCGATGAACCGGGCCATCGAGGTGTCCGCGAGTAGTCTGCCCTGGCCGATCACCACCAGGTGCTCGGCGGTCAGCGCCATCTCGCTCATCAGGTGACTGGAGACGAACACCGTGCGCCCCTCGGCCGCCAGCCCCTTCATCATCGTGCGGATCCAGCGGATGCCCTCCGGGTCGAGACCGTTGACCGGCTCGTCGAACATCAGGATCCGCGGGTCGCCCAGCAGCGCCGCGGCGATCCCCAGCCGCTGTCCCATGCCCAGCGAGAAGCCCTTCGGGCGCTTCCTGGCCACCGAGGCCAGGCCGACGGTCTCCAGAACCTCGAAGACGCGTCCGCGCGGGATGCGGTTGGCCTGCGCCAGGCACAGCAGGTGGTGGTACGCGCTGCGCCCGCCGTGCACCGCCTTGGCGTCCAGCAACGCCCCGACCTCCCTGAGCGGTTCCCGCAGGTGGGCGTAGGGCCTGCCGTCGATCCGCACCGAGCCGGCCGTGGGGTTGTCCAGCCCCAGCATCATCCGCATCGTCGTCGACTTGCCCGCGCCGTTGGGCCCGAGGAAGCCGGTGACCATGCCCGGCCGGACGGTGAAGGTGAGGTCGTCCACCGCCACCTTGGCACCGAATCGCTTTGTCAGTCCCGAAACCTCGATCACGCCGTTCACGGTAGGCGACTACCCCATGCGGCGTACCGCAAAAGGCCCCCCGGCCGAAAAACGGCCGGGGGGCCCGCGGCTCGGCGTCCGGCCACCGCGACGGCGGGCGGCCGGACGGGCGTCAGCGGCTCTGCTGGGCCGGGACGCCGCGCGAGATCGGCTCGTCGTCGGTCGAGCCGGCCGCCGCCACCGCGGCGCCGGTCAGCGTGGCCAGCATCTCGCGGACGTTGGTGAGCTGGGCGTTGATGCTGTCGCGGCGGTTGGTCAGCGCCGCCAGCTCGCGCTCGGACTCGCTGCGGATCCGGTCGGCCTTGGCGTTCGCGTCGGCCACGATGTCCTCGGCCTGGCGCTGCGCGGTCTCCACCGTCTGGCGGGCGCGGCGCTCGGCGTCGGTGCGCAGCTTCTCCGCCTCCAGGCGCAGCTGCTCGGCGCGGTGCTCGATCTCCGCCAGCCGCTTCTCCGCCTTGGCCTGACGGGACGCGAGGTCGCGCTCGGACTGCTCGCGGCGCTTGGCCAGGTTCGTCTCGAAGTCCGCGGCGGCCTGGGCGGCCTTGGCGCGGGTCTCCTCGAAGAGGGCGTCCGCCTCCTCCCGCTTGGCCTGCGCGTCCTTGTTGGCATCGGAGCGCAGCTGGGTCGCCTCGCCCTTGGCCTTGTCGACGATCCGCGCGCCCTCGTCCTCGGCCTTCGCCTTGCGCTCGGCGGCGAACTGCTCGGCGTCCGCGCGGACCTGGTTGGCCGCGCCCTCCGCCAGTTCACGGTGCTGCTCGGCGGCCCGGCGGGCCTCCTCGCGCAGGTCCTTGGCCTCCTCCTCGGCGAGGCGCAGGATCTTCTCGACGCGTGCGCCGAGGCCGGCGTACGACGGCTCGGCGTCGTTGATCGCCGCCTGGGCGTTCTGGGTTTCGAGGTGGAGCTCCTCGATGCGCTTCTCCAGCGCGGTGATCCGCGCGAGTGCACTGTCGCGGTCGGCGACGAGCTTGGTGATGCGGTCTTCCACCTGGCCGCGGTCGTAACCACGCCGCACGAGCTCGAAGCCGAAGGGGGATGAGGTGTCGCTCATGGGGTTCCTGTCAATTCAGGCCGGTGAGGTGATAGAAGGAATCCTAGGGGTGCGGACGGCGTGTCATCGAGTCAATGGCCATGAGATCTGCAGATTGTGCCCTCAATCGAGTGGCGCGTCCTCGGAACGCTTGCCACCTGAACGTGTGGATCCCGCACCGGCGCCCGCCTTCACCCCACCGGGTCCGTCCCGGCGGTCGCCCGTCTTCTTGCCACCCGTGCCGCCCGTCGGATCGAACGACTCGAGAGCTTCCAACACGTCCTGAACTCGGGAGATTTCGGAGTTGATGTCCTCTCGGCGCCGTTTGAGGACGTCGAGTTCGCGCCGGGCCTCCTCGACCACGCGCCGGGCCTCGGCCCGTGCCTCGCCGACGATCCGATCCGCCGCGCGCTCGGCGTCCGCCTTCTTCTGGCCGGCTTCCTTGACCAGTCCCTCGGCCTTCTTCACCGCGGAGATACGGATCCTGCCCGCCTCCGCGGCCGCCTCGGACCGCAGCCGCTCGGCCTCCTGCCCGGCGTCCGCGACGAGTTTCGCCGCCTTCGCCTCCGCGTCCCGCAACTGCTCGGTGGCTGCAGCGATCAGCTTGTCACACCGCTCGCCGGCCGCCTTCATCGCTTCCGCGGACTCCTTGCGGGCCCGCTCGTGCAACGCGTCGGACTCCTGTTCCACCCGGGCCCGCAGCTCCTCGCTGCGCTCCCGGATCGCCGCCGCGTCGCCGCGTGCCTCGGTCAGCGTCGTGTCGGCCTCGTCGCGGGAGCTCTCCACCAGCGAGGAGGCCCGCGCGGTCGCCTCCGCCACCAGCCGCTCGGCCTCGGCCCGCGCGGCGGCCACCATGGCGTCCGACCGCTCCTCCGACGCGGTCGCCGCCCGCACCGCCGTCTCCCGGGCCTCGCCGGTGATCCGGTCCGCCTCCGAGGCCGCCTCGCCGATCAGCGTGTCCGCCTGCTCGGCCGCCTCGGACCGCTTGCGGTTCGCCGCCTCCCGCGCCTCGTCCGCGATCCGCTCCGCCTGCGCGGAGCGCTCCGCCGCCACCCGCTCCGCCTCGTCCCGCACCGCCTGGGCGTGCTCGGCGGCCGCCGAGCGGACCCGCTCGGCGTCGGCGGTCAGCCGGTTCGCCTCCTGCGCGGCGTGCGCCACCCGCTCGTCCGCCTCCGCCGCCAGCCGCTCGGCGTCCGCGATCGCGCCGGCGATCAGCTCGTCGGCCTGCTGGGCGGCCTCCGACCGCTTGCGGTTGGCGTCCTCGCGGGCCTCGTCGCGCAGCCGGTCCGAATCGGCGGCCGCCTCGGCCATCGTCCGGTCCGCCAGCGCCTTCGCCGTCTCCGACTCCTCGGCCGCCGCGGCCCGGACCCGCTCCGCGTCCTGACCGGCCCGCTCCCGCTCCGCGCCGGCGTCCGCGCGCAGCCGGTCCGCCTCCTCCTGCGCCTCGGTGCGCACCCGCTGCGCCGCGTGCTCGGCCGCCGACCGCAGCCCGGCGATCTCCTCCTCGGCCTGGCCGTGCAACCCGGCGACCGCGTCCCGCACCTGCTGGGCGGTGGCCTCGGCGGCGGCGACCATCTCGGCCGACCGCTGCTCGGCCTCGGACACCAGCCGCTCGGCCTCGGTGCCGGCCTCCTCCACCCGGCGGCGGGCCGACGCCAGCAACTCCTCGCTCCGCTCGTGCGCCCGGGTGCGCTCCTGCTCGGCCTCGCCGCGCGCGTCGGCCAGCAGCTCCTCCGCCTCGCGGTGCCGCCGCGCGGCCTCCTCGCGGGCCGCGGACAGCGCCTCGGCCGCCTCGGCGCCGATCCGCTCGGCCGCCGCCGCCGCCTCGGAACGCAGCCGGTCGGCCGCCTCCCGCGCCTCGGAGCGCACCTGCTCCGACTCGGCCGTCGCCTCGGCGCGCAGCCGGGTCGCGGTCTCCTCGCCCTCGGCGCGGTCCCGCGACGCGTCGGCCGCCGCCTCGGAACGCAGCCGCTCGGCTTCGGCGTCCGCCTCCGCCAGCAGCGTGCGGACCCGCTCGGCCGCCTCGGAGCGGATCCGCTCCGCCTCCTCGGCGGCCTCCCGCCGCAGCCGGTCCGCCTCCTCGGTGGCCTCCGACAGCGCCTGCTCGGCGGCCGCCAGCCGCTGCCGGAGGTCGGCGCGCTGCCGCTCCAGGTCCTCGCGGGCCTCCTCGCGCAGCGCCCCGGCGGCCTGCTCGGCCTCCTCGCGGGACTCCGCGGCCTCCCGCCGGGCGGCCGCGGCGGTCTCCTCGGCCGACTCGCGCGCCTCGGCGCGCAGCTCCTCGGCGTGCGCCCTGGCCCGCTCCAGCGACTCCTCGGCCTGCCGGCGCAGGGTGGCCGCCCGCTCGATGGCCTCGGTGCGCACCCGGTCGGCCTCGGTGGTCGCCCCCTGGCGCAACTCCTCGCCGTCGGTGCGGGCCCTGGTCAGCAGCTCCTCGGCGGAACTGGCCGCCTCCTCGATCTGCTGCAACGCCTCGCGCCGCGCCTCGCCCCGGATCCGCTCGCCCTCGGCGACCGCCTCGGCGCGCAACTGCTCGGCCTCGCCGCGCAGCCGGCGGGCCTCCTCCTGGAGCTCGACGGTCTTGGCGCGGTACTCCTTGGTGTCGTCCTTGGCCGCGCCCTTGAGCTGCTCAGCGGTCTCCTCCGCCTCCGCGCGCAGCCGGTCGGCCTCCGCCTCGGCCTCCCGGCGGATCCGCTCCGCCTCCCCGGCCGCCGCCCTGGTGGTCGCCCGCGCGTCCTCCGACGCCTTGGCCAGTACCTCCTCCGCGCTGCGGGCGGCCTTCGCCAGCGCCGCCGCCGCGTCCTCGGCCGCCGCACTGCGCGCCGCCTCCTGGGCCTCCGCCAGCAGCCGGTCGGCCGCCGCACGGGTGTCGGTGCGGTGCTGCTCGGCGTCCGCCCGGATCGCCTCGGCCTCCTTGGTGGCCTCGCTCACCAGCCGGGCGATCTCGGTGCGCGCGGTGCGGGTGCGCTGCTCCACCGTGGACTCCGCGTCGGCCAGCAGCTTGGCGGCCTTCGCCTCCGACTCGGTGTCCAGCCGCTCCGCCTCGGCGCGGGCCTCGCGCAGCGCGCTGTCCGCGTCGGCCATCGCCTGCTCGGCGGCCCGGGTCAGCTCGGCGGCCTCCCGGCGGGCGTCCGCCGACTCGCTGCGGGCGCCCGAGCGCAGCGACTCGGCGTGGTCGGTGGCCTCCTGGGCCTGCGTGGAGGCGGCGGTCAGCAGCCGCTCGGCGTCCATCCGGGCGCGCCGCAGCACGGCCTCCGCCTCGGCCCGGGCGTCGGTGGCCGCGGACTGCAGCCGCTCGCGGGCCTGCTCGGCGATCCGGGCGGCCTCGGCGCGGGCGGCGGCCAGCGCGGACTCCGCCTCGGCCCGCGACTCCTCCATCAGCCGGCGGGCCTGCGACTCGCTGCGGGCCCGCAACTGCTCGGCCCACGCGACGTTCTCGTTGACGTGGGTCTCTACGGTGGCGCGCCGCTCCGCCAGCTCCTCGTCCAGCCGGCGGCGCCGGGCGACCGCCTCGGCGTGCCACTCGGCCTCCAGCTGGGCCTGCCGCTCGGCCTGCTCCTGCAGCAGCCGCTGGGTGCCGGACCGGGCCTCGCGCAGCTCCCGCTCGGCGTCCGCGCGCAGCTGGTCGGCCTGGACCTGGGCGTTGCGCAGCAGCTGCTCGGCCTGGTGGCTGATGTTGTCGTAACCGCGCGGCTGGGCAAGCTGGCGCCGCGCCTCGTGCAGCTTGGCGCGCAGCACCTCGACCTGGTAGCCGAGATCGTCTGCGTGGTCGACGGCCTTGTCCCGCTCGGTCCGCAGCCGCTCCATCTCGGCTTCGAACTGAGAGAGGTGGTCGTCAGCCTCGTAGCGGTCGTAGCCCCGCACTCCGCGGTCCCATCCGTCTCCTGGACTGCCCACCCGCCAACCGGGTGAGCTCTCCGGTGAACATTGCCATTCGGGAGAATGGTGTCAGATTCTCACCGCAGTCCGGGCCGTCCCCCCGGACCCGAGACAACAGTACCGGGCACGGCGGGCGCGGGTCAGTGGTCTTCGGCGGCTGTCACGAGCTCGGTGAGGACGCCGTGGCAGTCCTTGGGGTGGAGGAAGGTGATGCGCGAGCCCATCGACCCGGTCCGCGGCCGGTCGTAGAGGACCCGGACGCCCTTGGAGCGGATCTCCTCGCTGTCGCCGTCCACGTCGGCGGTGCCGAACGCGATGTGGTGCACCCCCTCGCCGTTCTTGGCCAGCCACTTGGCGACCGGGCAGTCGTCCCGGACCGGTTCGAGCAACTGCAGGTAGGAGGCGCCGCCGTCGGAGGTCCCGTTGATCCTCAGCATGGCCTCGCGCACCCCCTGCTCCTGGTTGACCTCGGTGTGGAGGACCTCGAAGCCGTAGGTCGCGCGATAGAAGTCCGTGGTCGCCTCCAGGTCGAAGCAGGCGATGCCGATGTGGTCGATGCGGGTCAGCATGGCTCCAGTGCACCCCTCGCACGTGCGGTCACGCAACGTGCGCGCCGTCACACCGCGCCGCCGGTGACCGGCGCCGTACCGCTCAGTACATTGGAGCTTAACCCTCGTTAACCTCGAAGACGGCCCCGCCGGTTCGCCCGGACCGGCGGACAGACTCCTGCGTGCAAAGGGGCGCGACATGACCAGCCAGGACCGGACCTCCGTGATCGTCGCGGGCGCGCGCACCCCCATGGGGCGCCTGCTCGGCTCGCTGCGCGGCTTCTCCGGCGCGGAACTCGGCGGCATCGCGATCAGGGCCGCGCTGGAACGCGCCGGCGTCATCGGCGACCAGGTGGAGTACGTGGTGATGGGCCAGGTGCTGCAGGCCGGCGCCGGCCAGATCCCGGCCCGCCAGGCCGCGGTGCGGGCCGGCATCCCGATGAGCGTGCCGGCGCTGACCGTCAACAAGGTCTGCCTGTCCGGCCTGGACGCGATCGCGCTGGCCGACCAGCTGATCCGGGCCGGCGAGTTCGACGTGGTGGTGGCCGGCGGCCAGGAGTCGATGACGAACGCGCCGCACCTGCTGCCGAAGTCCCGGGAGGGCCACAAGTACGGCGCGATCGGGATGCTGGACGCGATGGCCCACGACGGGCTGACCGACCCGTTCGAGCACATCGCGATGGGCGAGTCCACCGAGCGGCACAACACCCGGCTGGGCATCGACCGCGCGGCGCAGGACGAGGTCGCCGCGCTCTCCCACCAGCGGGCCGCCGCCGCACGGAAGAACGGGCTGTTCGACGCCGAGATCACTCCGGTGGAGATCCCGCAGCGCAAGGGCGACCCGGTGGTCTTCTCCGAGGACGAGGGCATCCGCCCGGAGACCACCGTCGAGTCGCTGGGCCGGCTGCGCCCGGCCTTCCACGAGGAGGGCACCATCACGGCCGGCTCCGCCTCGCAGATCTCCGACGGGGCCGCCGCCGTCGTGGTGATGAGCAAGGAGCGCGCCGAAGCGCTGGGCCTGGCGTGGATCGCCGAGATCGGCGCGCACGGCAACGTGGCCGGCCCGGACAACTCGCTGCACTCCCAGCCGTCCAACGCGATCGCCCACGCGCTGCGCAAGGAGGGCCTGGCGGTCGGCGACCTGGACCTGATCGAGATCAACGAGGCGTTCGCCGCGGTCACCGTCCAGTCAATGAAGGACCTCGGTGTTTCCGTCGAAAAGGTGAATGTCAATGGTGGCGCGATCGCGCTCGGCCACCCCATCGGCATGTCGGGCGCCCGGATGGTGCTGCACCTGGCGCTGGAGCTGCGCCGCCGCGGCGGCGGCACCGGCGCGGCGGCGCTGTGCGGCGGCGGCGGCCAGGGCGACGCGCTCATCCTGCGGGTGCCGGCCGCCGGCTGACCGCGGCACCCGGGGCCGCCCCGGTGCCGCCACACGGCCCGCGCCGAACCCGCCCCGGCCCGCGCCGGCTCCCCGGCCCCCCGCCCGCCCGGCGAGCCCGGGCCCGGCGCCCGGACCCCCGGCCGGCCGGTTCGGCGGCCGCCCCGGTCGACCCCGCACGACGGCCGTCCCGGCCGACGGCCCTCCCCAGAACCGAAGGAGTCAGCGCAGATGGTGGACGTCGCCACCCTGGTCGAACAGGCCCGGGAGGGCAGGCCGCGCCCGGTCGCCCGGCTGATCTCCCTGGTGGAGGGGGCGTCCCCGCAGCTTCGCGAGGTCATGGCGACGCTCGCGCCGCTCACCGGGAACGCCTACGTGGTCGGGTTGACCGGGTCCCCCGGCGTCGGCAAGTCGACCTCCACCTCGGCGCTGGTGACCGCCTACCGCAAGCTCGGCAAGCGGGTCGGGGTGCTGGCGGTCGACCCCTCCTCGCCGTTCTCCGGCGGTGCGCTGCTGGGCGACCGGGTGCGGATGAGCGAGCACGCCTCCGACCCGGGGGTCTACATCCGCTCCATGGCGACCCGCGGCCACCTCGGCGGGCTCGCCTGGGCCGCTCCGCAGGCCATCCGGGTGCTGGACGCGGCCGGCTGCGAGGTCGTCCTGGTCGAGACGGTCGGCGTCGGGCAGTCCGAGGTGGAGATCGCCGCCCAGGCCGACACCTCGGTGGTGCTGCTGGCGCCCGGCATGGGCGACGGGATCCAGGCGGCCAAGGCCGGCATCCTGGAGATCGGCGACGTCTACGTCGTCAACAAGGCCGACCGGGACGGCGCGGACGCGACCGCCCGGGAACTCAACCACATGCTGGGTCTGGGCCAGCCGCGCGGCGCCGGCGACTGGCGGCCGCCGATCATCAAGACGGTGGCGGCCCGCGGCGAGGGCGTGGACGAGGTGGTCGAGGCGTTGGAGAAGCACCGCGCCTGGATGGAGGAGCACGGCGTGCTCGCCGTGCGCCGCCGCCGGCGCGCCGCCCAGGAGGTGGAGAACATCGCGGTCACCGCGTTGCGGGAACGGATCGGCGACCTGCGCGGCGACCGGCGGCTGAACGCGCTCGCGGAGCGCATCGTGGGCGGCCGGCTCGACCCGTACGCCGCCGCCGACGAGCTGGTCGCCCAGCTCACCTCGGCCTGACCCCGGCCGCCGGGCCGTGGACGCGGGCCGGCGGCCGGGCGCGGTGGCGTCAGGCCGGCGCCGGTGGTGCCGCGGGGCGCCGGGCACCAGGCGCCGGGCCCGGCCGGGCGGGGACCACGGCCGGGTCGGGGCCGGTGGCCGGGCGGGCGGCGTCAGATCCGGCCGCGCAGCCCGCGCAGGTGGTCGGCGACCGGGTCGAGGGACCGGCGCAGCGCGGTCAGGTCGGCCGCCGGGAGCAGGTCGATGAAGTGCTCGCGCACCGAGGCCACGTGGTGCGGGGCGACCCGGACCATGGTCTGCCGGCCCTCGTCGGTCAGCACCGCGTACAGGCCGCGCCGGTCGGAGTCGCAGCTGCGCCGGCGCACCAGCCCGGCGTTCTCCATCCGGGTGATCTGGTGGGACAGCCGGCTCTTGGACTGCAGGGTGGCGCGGGCCAGGTCGCTCATCCTCATCCTGTGCTCCTCGGCCTCGGAGAGGTTGACCAGGATCTCGTAGTCGTTGAGCGTCAGGCCGAAGGGCTGCAGGTCCCGCTCCAACTGGTGGGTCAGCAGCTTCGACACCTCGAGGTGGGTGCGCCAGGCGAGCTGCTCGGTGTCGCTGAGCCAGCGGGTGTCGTCCTCGGTCTCCATAACCCCAAGCCTATCCAATTGAGTTGAAGCCCATATTAAGGGAAATTGCCTGCGGGAAAGGGAACCGGCATTATCGCCCGCCGAACGGCCCTGATTGCGGCGGTGTGGCGGGACCACCGGGCAGGCCGGGGTCCCACGGCACGCTCCCGGTGGCGAGCGGTGCCATCAGCGACTCGCTGGACTGCAGCAGCACCTGGCCTGCGCCGACGAATTCCCATTGGTGCTCCTCACCCGAGGTCCCGCCCAGCCCGGTCGCCGTCCGCACCGCGCCGAGCGCCCCCCGCAGATAGGCGTGGTCGTAGTGGTGGCACGGGGAAGGGCAGTCCGCCCAGCCCACCAGAGCCCGCGGATCGACCCGGATCGGCGGTTGGACGAACACCACGGCGCCGTTGGAAGCGGCAACGAATGTGCCGGTGCCGATGAGGGTGAGGAAACCCGGGACAATGGACTGTTTCAGGGACAGACCCGGTGAGAAGGCCAGGAGATTGCCCGAGCGAATGGTGAGATTGCCGGCGTCCAGGTCGTAGGAGTTGACGTCGTACGCCCGGTCGGCGAGCAGCATCTTCCCGGAGCCCTGTGCCACCACCCAGTCGGCGGCGTGCAGGGGGGAATGGAAATTCTCCGCCACCAGCCGGTCCAGCGGTCCGTGGCCGAGCGCGTGGAAGTCGATCCGGCCGTAGTAGGCGATCATCTTCCCGCGCTGGAGGAACCACGCCCCGTCCAGCTCCGCGCTGAAGACGTACGGGTTGACGTTGCCGCCGACCGGCAGCGTGTCCGGGTCGAAGATCACCGGCCCGTCCGCCGCCCCCCGTGCCGCTCCGCTCACAGCTTCTCCTCCGACGCCTGCACGTAGACCGCGCCGTTCCCGGACAGCACCAGCCGGAAGGACTCCCCGGAGCCGCGCCCGACCAGCTCGCGCCAGCCGACCGCCGCGGCCAGCCGGTTGGTCAGCTCGCCGCGGTGCCCGACGTACGCCTGCGGGTCCACGTGCACCGGCCGGTCCGGCAGCACCGGCAGTTCCAGCACCCCGCCGTGCGCCAGCACGGCCACCGAGCCGTGCCCGGTCAGCGTCGTGGTGAACAGCCCCTGACCGGTGACCTGGCCGCGCACCACGCCCATCACGCCGCCCCGCGAGCCCAGGAACACGGTGCCCTGCCGCAGCGAGCCCTCGAACGCCAGCAGCCGGTCCGCCTCCACGTACAGCGTCTCGCCGGCCAGGTCGACCACGTGCACGTGGTGGCCGCCGTGTCCGAACATCACCGTGCCGGTCACCGGCTGGCCGGGCGGCACCCGCACCGTCATCAGCGGCACCGCCTCGCCGGCCACCCGCCGGCCCAGCATGCCGCCCGGACCACCCTGCCCGCCGGTGATGCTCGGGGTGAAGGTGACCGGCCCGGTGCAGGCGAGCATCGCGCCGCGCTGGCTGTACAGCGGCCGGTCGGGCAGCACGTCGGCGCGCACCATCTTCGACGTCAGCCGGACGAAGGCCATCAGATCTGTCCCCCCGGCGTGGTCCGCTCGCTCGGCTGCACGTAGACCAGTCCCTCGCCCTCGAAGCGGATCTGCAGCGACTCGCCGGACGCCTCGCCGAGCAGCAGTCCCCAGCGGGCCCCGGACCGGAAGTGCTGCCGCAGGTCGCCGGTGTGCGCGACGTAGGCGCCCGGGTCGACCACCAGCGGCGCCGCGGGGGTCACCCGCAGCGCGACGGCCGGCCCGTCCGAGAGCACCGCGGCCTGCCCGGTGCCCTGCACCGTCGTGGTGAACAGCCCGTGCCCCTCGGCCGCGCCGCGCAGCCCGGTGAACGTGGTGCCGGTGCGCAGCGTCGCCTCGGCGCACAGCAGGTTGCCGGCCTCGACGTACAGCGTCTCGCCGGCCAGCCGGACCAGGTTGACCTCGGTGGCCCGGTCCGCGAAGTAGCAGGTGCCCTCGCCCCTGACCTCCATCACCGTCATCGCCTCGCCGGTCACCCGCCGGGTCAGCACGCCACGCAGCCCCTCGCCGCCGCCGGCCAGCCGCTTGAAGGTCATCGAGCCGGTGAAGGCGACCATCGCGCCGTTCTTCGCCTTCACCGCGTCGCCGGCCAGGTCCACGGCCAGCACCTTGCTGCCGCGCAGCCCGAAGCGGGCCACCTAGCCCACCGTCCCCTGCCCCGCCGGCCGCGGGGCGTCCGGAGCGGCCGGGGCGTCCGGAACCCGGGCCGCGGGGCCCGGGGCGGGCGCGGGTGCGTCCGGCAGCAGCGACTCGCCGCTCCGCTCCGCCTCGAACGCCGCCGCGCCGCCGCGCAGCCCGAACAGCCGCTTGGCGAGCATGATGTAGAGCACCGCGAGCACGTTGAGCGCGAGCGTGGCGATCTTCAACCCGCTGACGTGCTCGGTCAGTTCGTACCCCTCCAGCGGCAGGAACGCCGCGGTGGCCACCACCGTCAGGTACTCCGCCCAGCGCTTGGCCAGCCACAGTCCGACGCCCTCGACGAGTTCGATCAGCGCGTACGCCAGCAGGGCGGCGGCCACCGCGACCAGCGTGGAGCGCCGGTAGGTGAACGTCCGGCGGATCGTGTCGACCACCGGGGAGTGGTCCAGGTCGTAGTGGAAGTGCACCGCGACCGGCCGCAGCGCGGTCAGGTCCCGCTCGAAGAGCTGGCGCACGGCGTCCTGGGAGTTGCTGAACCGCCACACCGCGTACGCGGCCAGCACGATGAACATCCCGCGCAGCACCCGCTCCACCGACAGGATCCGCAGGATCAGCAGGTCGCGCAGCGCCCGCCCGCGCGCCGGGCGCGGCGCCCCGGCCAGCGGGCCCGTGGCGCGCGGCTCGCCCGGCACGAAGTCGCCGCAGCGCAGGCAGCGCCACGCCTCGCCCGGCGCGGTGGCCGCCCGCAGCGCCGCACGCGGCTCCGGCTCGGTCGGCGCGTAGGTGGCGTGCCCGCGGCGCGCGCAGGCGCGGCGGTTCCAGTCGATGCTCAAGGATCGGTCCCCGTGAACGGCTCGTCAGACGGTCTGGCGGTTGCGACGATGCTAGTGCGGCGGGCCGGGGCCGAGACCCGCTTCCGGCCACTCGGAACCGGACTGCGACAATGGCCACGGTTCGTGCACCTCTTCAGCGGGCCCGGCGCCGCCCGTGCGGTCCGCGCCTGTGCGGTCCGGCCGGCCGGTCCGCCAGGCCGTCCGGTCCGTCGGTCCGCGTGCCCGGCGGCGCCGCGCCGCGCCGCGTGAAGCCGTGCGCCTCCGCGCAGACCGTGCCACCACCGAATGAGGAGCCCGTGGACGCGAAAACCGCCGCCGCCCTGCGCCGTATGCGCATCATCTCGGTCGCCGAGGCCGTCTCCTTCCTGGTGCTGCTGATCTTCGGCTCGCTGCTGAGCCGGATCTCCAGCGTCAACCTGGTGATGCCGCTCGGCATGCTCCACGGAGTGCTGTTCATCCTCTACGTGGTGCAGCTCGCCGAGGTGTGGAGCAAGGCGAAGTGGCCCGGCGGCCGGGTGGCGCTGTTCGTGCTGTACTCGGTGCTGCCGGCCGGCGGCTTCTTCGGCGACCGCCGGATCCGCGCCGAACTGGCCGCCGCCGGGACGCCGGAGCACGCCGGCGGCCCCCGCGGCGACCGGGAGAGCGCGGTGGGCGCGTGATCGTCGCGTTCTCCGTCACCCCGCTCGGAGTGGGCGAGGACGTCGGCCCGCACGTCGCCGAGGCGGTGCGGGTGGTCCGCGAGTCCGGACTGCCGAACCGTACCGACGCGATGTTCACCAGCGTCGAGGGGGAGTGGGACGAGGTGATGGACGTGGTGCGCCGGGCGGTGGCCGCCGTCGAGGCCCGCGCGCCGCGGGTCTCCCTGGTGCTCAAGGCCGACATCCGGCCCGGTGTCACCGACGGCCTGACCGCCAAGGTGGCGACCGTGGAGCGGCACCTCGCCCGCTGAGGCCGCGGCGCCCGGACGGCCCCGCCGTACGCCGCCCGCAGGCGCCGCGTCCCGCATCCTGGACGGGCGATGCCGCCATATGGGCGACGAGTAGGCTCGTGGACGTGCCGAAGCCGCTCAGCCTTGCCTTCGACCCCATCGCCCGCGCCGACGAGCTGTGGCGGCGCCGCTGGGGCCCGGTCCCGTCGATGGGGGCCATCACCTCGATCATGCGCGCCCAGCAGATCCTGCTGGCCCAGGTCGACGCGGTGGTCAAGCCGTACGGGCTGACCTTCGCCCGGTACGAGGCGCTGGTCCTGCTGACCTTCAGCCAGGCGGGTGAGCTGCCGATGTCCAAGATCGGCGAACGGCTCATGGTCCACCCGACCTCGGTCACCAACACCGTGGACCGCCTGGTGCGCTCCGGGCTGGTGGCCAAACGGCCCAACCCGAACGACGGCCGGGGCACCCTGGCCGCCATCACCGCCCGGGGCCGCGAGGTCGTCGAGTCGGCCACCCGGGACCTGGTGGCGGCCGACTTCGGACTCGGCGTCTACGACGACGCCCAGTGCGCGGAGATCTTCGCACTGCTGCGCCCGCTGCGGATAGCGGCCGGCGACTTCGCCGAGGAGCCCGTCGGCCCGCAGACCGGCGACCGGCCGGCGGAGCGGGGCGGCGACCGGCCGGCCGGGCCGGACGGCGGGCGGAGCGCGGACCGCGCCATGGCGCACGGCCGGTCCGGCGCCTGACGCCCATCGGGCTGCCGCGGCCGGTCCGGCGCCCGGCCCGGCCGCGCGGGTCGGCTGCCCTCGTGGCGGGCGCGCCCCGGGCCCCGGTGACGCCGGACCGGCGGCGGCCGCCCGGTGGGGGCCGCGCGAGGGGACCGCGGGCCCGCCGCGTACGCTCGCTGCCATGAAGCAGAGTGTCCTGACCCGATACCGCGTGATGGCATATGTCACGGGTGTCCTGCTGATCCTCCTGACGCTGGCGTGCGTCGCGCAGTACGTGCTGCACCTGCCCGGCGCGGGCCTCGGCATCGCCGTGCTCGGCACCGCGCACGGCTGGCTGTACGTGGTCTACCTGGTCTTCGCCTTCGACATGTGCAGCAAGGCCAAGATGCCGTTCTCCCGCCTGCTGTGGATCCTGCTGGCCGGCACCATCCCCACCGCCGCGTTCTTCGTCGAGCGCGACGTCACCCGGCGGCTGCGGCCGATGGTCCGCCCGTCCGGCGCCGCGCAGCCGACCGGCGCCTGACCGCCGCCCCGGCCCTCCGGCCGGCGGCTCCGCGCCCCGGCGCCCGGCGGCCCGGCCGGGGGCCGTGCGGACCTTCCCGGGCACGGCCCGTCGACATGTATTCGGACGTCCTAGTAAATTGGTCCCATGGACGCCGAAGCCACTGCCGAAGCCATGGAGGAGGGCCGCCGCCGCTGGCAGGCCCGCTACGACGAGGCCGCCAAGCGCGACGCCGACTTCACCACCCTTTCGGGTGACCCGGTCGAGCCGGTCTACGGACCACCGGCCGGCAGTCGCGTGCCCGGCTTCGAGCGGATCGGCTGGCCCGGCGAGTACCCGTTCACCCGCGGCCTGCACCCGACCGGGTACCGCGGGCGGACCTGGACCATCCGCCAGTTCGCCGGGTTCGGCAACGCCGAGCAGACGAACGAGCGCTACAAGATGATCCTCGCGGCCGGCGGCGGCGGCCTGTCGGTCGCGTTCGACATGCCGACCCTGATGGGCCGCGACTCCGACGACCCGCGCTCGCTGGGCGAGGTCGGCCACTGCGGCGTCGCCATCGACTCCGCCGCCGACATGGAGGTGCTGTTCAAGGACATCCCGCTGGCCGACGTCACCACCTCGATGACGATCAGCGGCCCGGCCGTCCCGGTCTTCTGCATGTACCTGGTGGCCGCCGAACGGCAGGGCGCCGACACCGGCGCGCTCAACGGAACCCTGCAGACCGACATCTTCAAGGAGTACATCGCCCAGAAGGAGTGGCTGTTCGAGCCGGGCCCGCACCTGCGCCTGATCGGCGACCTGATGGAGCACTGCGCCCGCGGCATCCCGGCCTACAAGCCGCTGTCGGTCTCCGGCTACCACATCCGGGAGGCCGGCTCCACGGCCGCGCAGGAGCTGGCCTACACGCTCGCCGACGGCTTCGGCTACGTGGAGCTGGGCCTCTCCCGCGGCCTGGACGTCAACACCTTCGCCCCGGGCCTGTCGTTCTTCTTCGACGCGCACCTGGACTTCTTCGAGGAGATCGCCAAGTTCCGCGCCGCGCGCCGCATCTGGGCCCGCTGGATGCGCGAGGTCTACGGCGCCACCTCGGACAAGGCGCAGTGGCTGCGCTTCCACACCCAGACCGCCGGCGTCTCGCTCACCGCCCAGCAGCCGTACAACAACGTGGTGCGCACCGCGGTGGAGGCGCTGGCGGCGGTGCTGGGCGGCACCAACTCGCTGCACACCAACGCCCTGGACGAGACGCTGGCGCTGCCCAGCGAGCAGGCCGCCGAGATCGCGCTGCGCACCCAGCAGGTGCTGATGGAGGAGATCGGCGTCGGCAACGTCGCCGACCCGCTGGGCGGCTCCTGGTACGTGGAGGCGCTGACCGACCGGATCGAGGCGGACGCGGAGAAGATCTTCGACCGGATCAGGCAGCTGGGCGCCAAGGCGGTACCGAGCGGCGAGCACCCGATCGGCCCGATGACCTCCGGCATCCTGCGCGGCATCGAGGACGGTTACTTCACCGGTGAGATCGCCGAGTCCGCCTTCCGCTACCAGCGCGCCCTGGAGAAGGGCGACAAGCGGGTGGTCGGCGTCAACTGCGCCACCGGCTCGGTCACCGGGGACCTGGAGATCCTGCGGGTCAGCCACGAGGTGGAGCGCGAGCAGGTCAAGGCGCTGGCCGCGCGCAAGGCCGGCCGGGACGACGCGGCGGTCGGGAACGCGCTGGCCGGCCTGCTGGCCGCGGCCCGGAACGGCGGCAACATGATCGAGCCGATGCTGCACGCGGTGCGCGCCGAGGCCACCCTCGGCGAGATCTGCGGCGCGCTGCGCGAGGAGTGGGGCAGCTACACCGAGCCGGCCCGCTTCTGACCGTCCGCGGCGGCCCGCCCGGCCCCGCGGCCCGCCTGCCCCCCGGCTCCGACGCGGCGCCGGCGGCGCGGTGCGGCGGGGTGGGCCGGTCGACCGCTGGTTCGGCGGCGCGGCCAGCGGGTGGGCCGGTCGACCGCCGGGCCGGCGGGTTCAGCCGGCCGCGGTCAGGCCGCCGAGCAGCAGCGCCGCCAGCGAGGACGCCCAGGGCCGGTCGACCGCCTCGCCGCTGACCAGGATGCGGTGCACCACCGCTCCGGCGAGGATGTCGAAGATCAGGTCGACCTGGGCGGTGGTGTCCCGGCCGTCGTCCGGCGGGAGTTCGCCCCGGCGCTGTGCCCGGTGCCGGCCGAGCACCACAAGGCGCTTCTGCCGTTCCACGATGGCGCCGCGCACCCGGGCGCGCAGCGCGGCGTCGTGGGTGGACTCGGCGATCACCGCCATCAACGCGGTCCTGGTCTCCGGCCGCTCCAGCAGGGCGGCGAACTGCAGCACGACGTCCTCCACGTCGGCGGCCAGCGTCCCGTGGTCGGGCAGCCGCAGCTCGTCGAACTGGGCCGCCAGCGCGTCCACCACCAGTTCGTTCCTGTTCGCCCAGCGGCGGTACAGCGTGGTCTTGGCCACCCCGGCGCGGGCGGCGACCGCGGCCATCGTCAGCCGGCCCCAGCCGAGTTCGATCAGCACCGCGCGGGCGGCGTCCAGGATCGCGGTGTCGGCTTCCCGGCTGCGGGGGCGTCCAGTCCTGGCCATCGACGCGACCCTACTCCTCGGTAACGCGTGATCCGGATCACGCCGCTCCCCGGTGGAGAAACGGTGATCACCCCACCCCGGCCGACGGAGGAGGAGTTACGCTACGAGCCGTATCGTAAGCGACGACCGCGTGCGGCACGGTCCCGCCGGTGCTGACCGGCGCGGGCCGCGGTGCGCGCGTCCGGCCGCACCGGCCGGACGGTTTCCGGACATCCCGCGTTCCGGCGGGGTATCGGGGGCGTGTTCACGCTTGTCCCGGCGAGGGGGGAGGATTGACCCATGCAGCCACGCAACATGTCCATGAGCGGAGTGGTCGACCTCGCCGCGGTGAAGGCGGCCGGGGAGGCCAAGCAGAAGGCGGAGCAGGCCCGCCGCGACCAGGCGGCCCGCGGGGAGACCGGCGGGGTCGGCCCCGACGCGCTGGTGATCGACGTCGGTGAGGAGAACTTCGAGCAGGAGGTGCTCCAGCGCTCCTCCGAGGTCCCGGTGGTCATCGACTTCTGGGCCGAGTGGTGCGACCCGTGCAAGCAGCTCGGCCCGGTGCTGGAGCGGCTGGTGCGGTCGTACGGCGGCCGCCTGTTGCTCGCCAGGGTGGACGTCGACGCCAACCAGTTGATCTTCCAGCAGTTCGGCGTGCAGGGCATCCCCGCGGTGTTCGCGGTGATCGCCGGGCAGGCCATGCCGCTGTTCCAGGGCGCCGCGCCGGAGGCCCAGGTCCGGGAGGTCTTCGACCAGCTGGTCGAGGTCGCCGAGCAGCGGTTCGGCATCACCGGCCTGGTGGTGGACGCGGCCGCCGACGCCGGGGAGGAGGGGGCCGAGGCCGCACCCGAGCCGCCGGTCGACCCGCTGCTGGCGGCCGGCCACGAGGCGCTCGACCGGGGTGACTTCGCCGGGGCGATCCAGGCCTACCGCAACGTGCTGTCCGACCGGCCGAACGACCCGGAGGCCAAGGCCGCCCTGGCCCAGGCCGAGTTGCTGGACCGGGTGCGGGAGCTGGACCCGAAGGCGGTGCGCGAGGCCGCCGCCGGCGATCCGTCCGACGTGGACGCCCAGTTGCGCGCCGCCGACCTGGACGTGGTCGGCGGGCACGTGGAGGACGGCTTCGGCCGGTTGGTGGAGACGGTGCGGCGCAGCGCCGGCGAGGAGCGGGACCGCGCGCGGCTGCGTCTGCTGGAGCTGTTCGAGGTGGTCGGGGCCGAGGATCCCCGGGTGGCCTCGGCGCGCGGCGCCCTGGCGAGGGTGCTGTTTTGAGCCAACTTCCGTCGACGGGCTGAGGCTTCGTCGCGGCACGCCGCGTGAGGGTCGCGCGGCGTGCCGAGTGGGCGGCGGTCGCCTTTATCAAATCGTGATGATTGGCGGCCGCCGTTACCCGTAGTAAGTCCGCCTCGCTCCTCTGTCCGGTTATGTCAAGCGATGACGTGTTCCTGTGACCGGCGTTCGGGCACCCTGCGTGTTTCCTCTAGACTCCTGCGCCGCACGGTGGTTATCCGACCGTTACTGACTGGTAACGAGCCCTCTTGTGCCTCGGCTGGGAATGGACCACGATCGGCCAAGCTCGGTCCATTCGCATCGTCCGGCAATCCGGCCGGCGCCATGGCGGAAGGGTCCCCACCGAGCAGGGCGCGCGGCGACCGCCGCCGCCCTTGGACAGGGGGGTACCTGCCTCACCGGGCAGGGCCTGTCCAGCGGGTTGCGCGAGAGCGTGGCCAGTGGTTGTCGCTCGGGGGTGATCGCCGATTTCCTCGGACACTGCCGTTCGCCGCCGTGCGACGGAGCCTCCGACGAGGCGGCGCTCTCCTTCCCGAGGACGTGGCACTTCTCCCATCCCGGTCCGGGTCCGGCGAGGCTCGGGCGGAGATGTACGTCCGAGAAGGAGGAAAGTCAGTCATGGAGTCACAACAGACTCGTGGCGGAACCAGATGGAAGCGGTTCGCTGTCGTCATGGTGCCCAGCGTCGCGGCGACCGCCGCGATCGGGGTGGCACTGGGGCAGGGCGCGCTCGCGGCGTCGTTCAGCGTTTCCGGCCAGGAGTTCAAGGTCAGCGCCCAGAAGTTGGTGGGCACCGGGTTCTTGCAGTACGGGGCTGTCGACACCCAGCACGGCGGGAAGAACATCCCGGTCGCCGTCTCCGCTTTCAAGAGCGCGTCGATCACCGGGCTGTGCCAGTCCGTCGTCATCCCGAACATCCCGCTCGTCGGCGATGTGACGATGCGGCTGACTGCCGGCGGCACCACCCCCGTCGAGGCGAAGAACCTCTACATCGACCTCGACAACCTGAACGCCGACGCGACGTTCAACAACATCAACATCGGCGTCGCCGCCGGGGACAGCACCAAGGGCCCCGGCATGAAGGGCGGCGGCGAGAAGGCGGATCCGGGTTCGTTCGCCCAGGAAGCCGACAGCGCGACGCTCACCGGCGTCAAGCAGACGGCGTGGGCCACGAGCGCGGGCACCTTCAAGCTGAGCAATCTGTCCATGCACGTCAGCAAGGGCGACCACGAGTGCTTCTGAGGCACCCGAGGTAGGGGTCGCGTGGGGGACGGCGGGTCCGTCCCTCACCCGGCCTGCCGAACGAACCACCGATCGCCGGTCGCAGGGAGCTGTTTTTTCTATGAGCGCCGAGTCCCAAGGGCTGCGTGACCGAATCGGCAGTTGGCGGGCGGCCTTCCGTACGTGGCGCGGACAGCGCCCGTACTGGGCGGGCCTGCTCACGCTGCTGGGCGGACTGCCGATCATGTATTTCCCCTACGCCCACCTCACCCTCGGTCAGCTGACCGTCCGCATGGCCACCGAGACCGGTTCCGGCTCGTTGATCATCGGCGTGCTGCTGGTGGTGCTGGGCTTCACCATGTGGTTCCAGTCCAGCGCGCGGGTCTTCGCGGGAGTCGCCGCGATCCTGCTCGCCCTGGTGTCCCTGGTGGTCTCCAACTTCGGCGGTTTCCTGGTCGGTTTCCTGCTCGCGCTCATCGGTGGCGGCCTGGCCGTCTCCTGGGCGCCGGGCAGCCCGGCGGAGGCGGACGCCCCGCTGTCCACCTCCGGACCCGCCGTGGCGGGCCCGGTGATCAGCGGAATCGGCGTGGACGACGAATCAACGAATGGGAGGCACAGTGCCGGGTGACGAGGCTCAGCCCCAGATCGAGGGCGGCACGCCTCAGCTCAGAACGGGGCCGCGACACGCGGCGCCACGCAAGTCACTGCTCACCCGCGTCCACGTCCCGGCGGGCAAGGCGATAGCCCTGGCCGCGATGCCGACCGCGGTGCTGATGGGCATGGGGCTCACGCCCCGGCTCGCCCAGGCGGCCGAGCCGAAGAACGTCTTCACCGGCGACCACTGTGTCAGCCAGACCGACACCCCGTCGCCGAGCGCGTCGTCCACCGGCAAGCCCTCGGCGAGCCCGAGCCCGAGCCCGTCGGACTCGGCGGGCCCGACGGCGAAGGCGTCCCATCCGGCGGGGACCAAGGGCAGGAAGAAGCCCGCCTCGCCCTCCCCGTCGGCGTCGGCTTCCAAGGGCGGCGCCTCCAGCACGGACCCGCTGGGTCTCGGCAGCGTGCTGGGCGGACTGCTGGGCGGGCTGACCGGTTCGGGCCACTCCGGCTCGGGATCCACCCCGAAGCCGTCCGCGACGCCCACCACGGCGCCGGCCCCGCACGCCTCCTCCGGGAGCGGTGCGGGCCCGACGGTGGACGGGCTGACCAAGGCCGTCGGCAAGACGGTCAAGGGCGTCGAGCACGGGGTGCACAAGGCGGTCGGATCCGCCGCGACCCCGTCGGCGACGCCCGGCGGCGGCTACCCGTGCCCGACGTACGACGCCAAGGCGCTCGCGGACGCCGGGCTGGAGCGCACCCCGTCGCTCCTGCCCGACCAGCCGTGGATCCTGGAGAGCGACAAGCTCACCCTGAGCGGGCTCAAGTACGACGGCATCGTCAAGGTGGAGACCGAGAACGGCAGCGTCAAGAACGTGCTGAAGTTCACCGCCAGCGGGATCGACATCCACAACCTGCACCAGGTCGTGCAGGGGCCGGAGAACACCAAGCAGAACGTCGTCGCCGCCCCGGGCAGCACCTCGACGATCCGCAACGGCACGGTCACGATGTACACCCAGGAGCTCAAGGGCAACCTGTTCGGCCTCATCCCGGTCGACTTCACGCCCGACAGCCCGCCGCCGCTCACCGTTCCCGACCTGTTCTTCACGAACGTGACGGTGGTGCAGGCCGGCCAGTTCGGCGGCACCCTCACCGTGCCGGGAATGCACGCCTACGGCAGTTGACCGGCCCACCCGCCCGTACCGGGCAACTCGGGGCGCCCTTGTCCGTGTCGGACAAGGGCGCCCGTCGTTGTATCGGTAGATGAAGCACCCACATGACGGCCGTGTCACGATCGTGGTGATCGGCTACAACGACGCCGCACACGTGGCGGACGCGGTTCGCTCCGCGCTGGCGCAGGGCGCCGCGGTCGCCGAGGTCATCGCGGTCGACGACTGCTCCGACGACGGCAGCGCCCGGATCCTGGACCTGCTGGCGGCCGGCGAGCCGCGGTTGCGCGTGCTGCGCCGGAAGGCCAACAGCGGCGGCTGCGGCACCCCGCGCAACGACGGCATCGCGGCTGCCACCGCGGCGTACCTGATGTTCCTCGACAGCGACGACGTGCTGCCGCGCGGCGCCGCCGCGGCGCTGCTGGCCGCCGCCACCGCGCACGGCGCCGACGTGGCCGCCGGGCGGTGCGTGCGGCGCGAGCTGCCGCAGGGCCGCGACACGCCCTGGTGCCCCGAGCTGTACCGCACCCCGCGGGTGCTGCGCCGGCCCGGCGACGACCCGCGGATCGCCGACGACACGCTGTGCGTCAACAAGCTCTACCGCACCGCGTTCCTGCGCGAGCACGGCATCGCCTTCCCGGACGGCCGCTTCCGCTACGAGGACTTCGTCTTCACCGCCCGGGTGCTGGCCGCCGCCCCCCGGCTGGCGCTCGTCCCCGACCCGGTCTACGTCTGGCACGTGCGGCGTGCCGCCCGCCGGCTGTCGATCTCGCTGGACCGCTCCGGCATCGACAACTGGCACGCCCGCGTCGAGGCGCACCGCACGGCCGCCGCGGTGCACGCCGAAGCCGGCGAGAAGGCCCTGCTGCGGGCCGCCCGGGCCGGCTTCCTGGACCGCTCGGTGCGGGTGTACGTCCGGGAGTTGGGCCAGCGCGACCCGGAGTACCGCGCCGCGTGGTGGAGTTCGGCCCGCGCCTACCTGGCCGGCTTCGACGAGGCCGACGTCGCCGCCGCGTCGTGGGCGGCCCGCACGGTGGCCCGGGTCCTGCTCGCCGCTCCGCGCCCGCGCGACCTGACCCGGCTCGCCGCGCTGGCCGCCCGCCCGCCCCGGCTGCTGCCGCCGTACGCGGACGCGCCGGTGTGGAGCGACGACCTGCCGCAGGTGCCGTTGGAGGAGCTGGCGCGGCTGCCGCTGCGCGACCTGCCGCTCGCCGTCCACGCCTCGCTGGAGACCGGCGGGCTGCGGGCCCGGCTCGAACTGCGCGTGCACGACCTGTACGGCCGGCTCGCCGGCCGGCCGCCGCTCGCCGCCGAGGTGGAGGTGTGCGACCGGGTCGGAGCCGCCGTGCTGCAACGCCGCACCGTGCGGCTGGCAGCCGAACCGGACGGCCGGCGCTGGGCCGGGTGCGCCGTGCTGGAGCTGTCCGCCCTGGTGGACGGCTCCATCGCCACCCGGGACGTACGGGTGACCGTGCACACCGCCGACGGCGAACGGCTGCGCACCACGCCGCAGGCGGTCCGCCGCTGCCTGCGCCGCACCGTCCTGCCCACCGCGCGCGGCGGCGTGCTGCTGGTCCGCCCCTACGCCACCGCTGACGGCACCCTGGCGCTGCGCGTCGCCCCCGCGCTGCGCGGCGCGCTGTCCGTGGTGCGCCGCCGGCTCGGCCGCTGACCGCGCGCCGGCCGCCGGGGCGTCATGCCGCGCCGCCGCCCGGCCGTTCGCGTAGGGTGGAAGCGCCCGATCCATCGGCATCCGTCCGCATCCGTCCGTACCCGTCGGTATCCGACGGTATCCGTCCGGTCCGGCGTGCCGCCCGCCGCCCGGCGGGACGGCGCGGACCCACCCGCCGCGCCCGGTCCCGCCGCCCGTTCCGTCTCCGTAACCGCCGCGTCCCCCCAGGAACCACCACCTCATGACCAGGTCCACCAGGTTCAGCGTCATCGTCACCGCCCTCGACGCGCGGGGCCGGCTCCGGGAGTGCCTGGACGCCGTGCCGCGCGGCCCGCGACACGAGCCGGACGACGGCGTGGAGATCATCTGCGTCGACGCCGGCGTGCCGGACGGCACCCGCGACGTCATGGACGAGTACGCCCGCCGTGACCCGCGGGTGACGGCGGTGCCGCTGCCGCACCGGCTGCCGGCCGGCGCCGCCCGGGACGCCGGGGCGCGCCGGGCGCACGGCGACTACCTGCTCTTCCTGGAGGACCGCGACCTGCTGGTGCCGGGCGCGCTGGCCGCGCTGGACCGGCGGATCCGGGAGACCGACGCGCCGGACCTGGTGCTCTTCGACCACGTGCGCACCCACTGGCGCGCCGGGCCGGCCGGCAGCGGCGACGGGCGGCTGTTCGCGCCGGCCGGCCGGGCGGTGTTCAGCACCTTCCTGCACCCGGAGGTCCTCACCGTCACCCCCACGCTGGCCAACCGCGCGGTGCGGGCCGGCTTCTACGCAGCGCACCGCGACCTGTTCGCCGCCGCCGAGTGCGACGACGTCCTGCCGGCCGTCGGCGGCCTGCTGGCCGCCGGCCGGATCGCGGTCCTCGACGACGTGCTGCTGCGCCGCACCGAGCCGGACCAGCAGAGTGCCGACGAGGGCCAGTTCGCGCTGTTCGGCCAGTTCGCCGCGGTGTGGGAGCTGATGGACCGGCACGACGCCCGCGCCGAGCAGCGGGTCATCGTCTTCAACGCGATGATCCGCCGCTACCTCAAGGTACTCACCCTGCCGGGGCTGGCCGAGCGCGAACAGGGCGAGTTCTTCCGGTTGGCCTGCGAGCACTTCGCCCGCTACAAGCCGGCCGGCTACCAGCGCCCGCCCAACCTCAACGGGGTGCGGCACGCGATGCTGGAGCGCGGTTCCTGGGCCGGTTACCGGGCGTTGCGGTCGGCCAATCGCAAGCGGCGCTCGGTGCGTTCGCTGGCCCTGCGTTCCAAGCGTCGTGCCGGGCAGTTGCTGCGTGAGGGCGCTTACTACCGGGAGCAGTGTCGTCACCCGGTCGAGGAGGACCTGGCGGTCTTCTCCGCTTACTGGGACCGCGGTGTGACGGGCAGCCCGGGTGCGATCTCCGCCAAGCTCGCCGAACTGGCCCCCGACGTCCGGCAGGTGTGGGTGGCGCGGCGTGGCGCGGTGCCGTTGCTGCCGCCCGGCACCGACCACGTGGTGCCCGGCACCGCGCGCTACTGGAGCGTGATGGCGCGGGCCGGCTACTTCGTCAACAACGTCAACTTCCCCGACACGCTGGTCAAGCGGCCCGGTCAGGTGCACGTGCAGACCCACCACGGCACTCCGCTCAAGCGGATGGGCATCGACCAGATCCCCTACCCGGCCACCTCGCGCGGCGTCGACTACGACGCGCTGCTGGAGCGTTGCGCCCGGTGGGACTACAGCGTCTCGGCCAACCGGCACTCCACCGAGATCTGGGAGCGTGCCTACCCGGTCGCGTTCACCTCGCTGGACTACGGCTACCCGCGCAACGACGTGTACTACACGGCCACCGCGCGTGACGTGCTGCGGGTGCGTGAACGGCTCGGTATCGCGCCGGGCCGCACCGCGTTGCTGTACGCGCCGACCCACCGTGACTACGAGTCGGCCTGGACGCCGCGGCTGGACCTGGAGCGGCTGGCCGGGACGCTCGGCGAGGAGTTCGTGCTGCTGGTGCGCGGCCACTACTTCTACGACAGCGGTCTGTCGCCGCTGGAGGAACTGCACCGGCGCGGCGTGATCATCGACGTGTCGCAGTACGACTCGGTGGAGGAACTGGGCCTGGCCGCCGACGCGTTGATCACCGACTACTCCTCGGTGATGTTCGACTACGCCAACCTCGACCGGCCGATCGTGGTGTTCGCCGACGACTGGGAGACCTACTCGGTCACCCGCGGGGTCTACTTCGACCTCACCGAGCACAGCCCCGGCGTGGTGGCCGGCAGCCAGGAGGAACTCGAGGCGGCGTTCACCAGCGGCGCCTGGTGCGACCGGACCGCCGCCGCCCGCCGGGCCGCCTTCCGCCGCCGGTTCTGCGAGTTCGACGACGGACACGCCGCCGAGCGGGTGGTCCGCCACGTCTTCCTCGGCCAACCCGGCGTGCCCGCCGTGATCCCGGTCGACCGGCGAACCCCGGCCCCCACGCCGCAGGCCGCCGAGCGGAGCGCCGGCTCCGAGAAGGCGGCCGGCACCCGCCCGGCCGCGGCCGGTTCCCAGACCTCATGACGCCCCACGGAGGACCCATGGCCCACGCGGACCCGACCGTCACCGTCACCGTGATCGTCTACAACGACGCCGAGCGGCTGCGGCGCGCGGTGGCGTCACTGCGACGGCAGAGCATGACCGACCTGGAGATCATCATCAGCGACGACCACTCCGGCGACCACACCCCGCAGGTGGCGCGGGAGCTGGCGGCCGCCGACGAGCGGATCGTCTACCACCGGCTGGAGCGCAACAGCGGCGGGTGCGGCGCGCCGCGCAACGCCGGCATCGAACGCGCCCGCGCGCCGTTCCTGATGTTCCTCGACAGCGACGACGAACTGCCTCCGGACGCCTGTGCGACGCTGGTGGACGCGCTGCGCGCCGACGAGGGGCTGGACTTCGCGATGGGCGCGGTGGAGCGGGTGCGCACCGACACCGGCGCCCGCTCGGCGTGGTTCCCGCACCTGTTCGAGCGGGACCGCACCGTGCAGGGCATCCGCGCCGAGCCCGGCCTGCTGTTCGAGCACCTGTCGACCAACAAGATGTACCGCCGCTCGTTCATCGACCGGCACGCGCTGCGCTTCCCGCTCGGCATCCACTACGAGGACCAGCTGTTCTCCGCCCAGGCGTACTGCCTGGCCAAGGCGTTCGCCGTCAGCACCCGGCCGGTCTACCGCTACTACTTCGCGCCCTACGAGGCCGAGGAGGCGGCGACCATCTCCAACCAGCGCCACCGGATCGAGAACGTCCGCGACCGGGTCCGGGTCGCCCGCCTGATCGACGCCTTCCTCGACGAACACGGGATGGGCGACGTCAAGGCGGCCAAGGACCACAAGTTCCTCCAGCACGACCTGCGCCTCTACCTCGGCGACCTGCCCTACCGCGGTCCGCAGTGGATCAAGCGGTTCGCCGACGAGACCACACCCTACCTGCGGACCTTGGAGCCGGAGGCGTTCCGCCGGCTCGCCCGGGACCAGCGCGCCGTGATCCAGCTGGTACGGGACGGCCGCCACGAGGAGGCGCGGCTCGCCGCACGCGGCATGGGCCGGGGGGTGGCGCCGCGCGAGGTCACCGAGGACACCGACGGCCGCGTCTACTGGGGCGACCAACTGCCCGCCGACCCGGACGCCGCACGGGAGCTGGAGATCAGCGACCTGGCACTGCGCCACCGCCCGTTCCGCAACGCGCTGCTACGGCACGAGATCGTGCGGATCGACCCGGAACCCGGAACGCGCGTCACCCTCGCGGTGCGCACCCACGACCCGGGCAGCCAGCTCCCGACCGGTCCAGTGGTGGCCACCGTGCACCTGGCGCCCGCCCGGCGGCGGTCGAGCACCTCCTTCCGGCTCGACCCGGTCCGCCCCGGGGTGTTCGAAGGCACCGTCACCCTCGACCTGTCCGCCGTACCCCTACCGCCCCACGGCTTCACCGGCACCCGCCACCCCGTGCTGGCCATCACCCGGCACCGGCAGCACAACACCGGCGTGCTCCTCGCCCCGCTGGACTTCCCCCGGTTCAGCAAGACCGTCGGCGGCCGGTACGGCGTGGCCGGCCACCTCGTCACCGTCGAACCGGAGGGACACGGCGCCGGCCGACTCCAGGTGCGCTGGGAACGCACCGGACTGCTGGCCCGCACCGAGCCGCACCTGCCGGCGCTGCGCCGGATCGCCGGCCCCGGGCTGCGCCGCGCCCGCGGCGTGCTGCGCGGCCTGGCCCGCTGACCCCGCCCCCGGGCCGGCCCGGGGCCGGCCGGTGCCCCCAGCGCCGGGCCGGATCGCCGGTGCCCGCCCGCCGGCTGACCGCGGCGCCGCAGCGGCCCGCGCCGTGCCGGACGGTCAGCCGGCGCCCACCACCCGCAGCAGCACTTCGTGGTCGCCGCCGTACGCCACCACGCGCACCGCGGGGTCGCCCGGCGGCAGCCCGCCGGAGCCCGCGCGCGGCTGGATCACCCAGCGCACGTGGTAGGCGCGCAGCAGCGCCAGCCGCTCGGCGCGGGAGGTGCCCGGCGCGAAGTAGCGCGCGGTGTCCCGGGCCCTGGCAGCGGCGTCCGGCAGGAAGAAGTCCGGGTAGCCGGAGCGCACCGTGTACCCGCCGTAGGCCGGGGCCTGCCGCAGCGGCGCGTAGTCGTCCGTCATGATCACATCGCCGTAGCGCACGTGCCGCCGGACCCACGCGTAGTCCGACCAGGCCGGCTGGGACGGCGCGTCCCGCAGCACCGGCGGCACCGCGTCCGGCCGCAGCACGTAACCCAGTGAACCGGCCTGCGCCCAGCAGCCCACCAGCAGCCCGGCGGCGGTCAGCGGCGCCAGCACCCGGCGTGCCGTGCGCCCGCCCACGGCGGCCACCTCGACCGCCAGCGCGACCTGTGCCGGGACGAACACCGCCGGCAGCACCCGGCCCCACGAGTAGTGCCCGGTCAGCCCGCCGGCCGCGTAGACCAGCGCGCCGAGCGCGGACATCAGTGCCAGCGGATCGCGCCGGTCCCGCCGCCAGCGCAGCGCCAGCGCGGCCACCCCCAGCGACACCAGCCCGAACCGCGGCACCACACGCTCGTACAGCGGGCGGTGCACCGCCTCCAGGCCGCCCACCCCGAGCAGCGCGAAGAACGAGTAGTACGGCCACGCCAGCAGGATCAGCACGGCCGGTGCCAGGCCGGCGGCCAGCCGCCACCACACCGTCCGGTCCGGCCACGGCCGGGCGCCCAGAACGATCGCCACCAGACCGACGACCGCCACCACACCGGTGAACTGGTGGCTCAGCAGCACCACCGCCAGCAGCACGCCCAGCGGCGGGTACGCCGGCCACCGCCAGCCGCGGGCCAGCGCGTCGCGCAGCAGCGCCCACAGGTGGAAGGTCGCGCCCATCGCGAACGTGCTGGGGTAGGCCAGGCACAGCGCCAGCGAGGTCAGCCCCGGGAAGCCGCTCCAGGTGAACAGCTGCCAGCCGTACAGCAGCGTCAGGGTGAGGAGCGCCAGCGGCACGGCGACCGGCCTGCCGCCGAACGCCCTGACGAACCGGTGGATCCCGGTGAGCAGCAGCACCAGGTCGATCGCGGCGGCCGCGTGCAGCACCCCGAAGGTGCTCAGGCCGGCCAGCCGGCCGCCGACCGCCAGCGCCACCGTCCACGGCGAGTAGTAGGGGCTGTCCACGTTCGCGTCGACCAGCGGATCGCCCGGGTCGGTCAGGTCGTGCCGCAGCCGTTGGAGCGTCGCCGCGTGGATGCCCAGGTCTCCGGCCCAGGGCAGCCGCACCACCATCAGGGCCAGCAGCACCGTGCACAGCAGCGCGGCGCCCCACACCACCCGCCCGGCCGTCCCGGCCCGGCACCAGCGCCGCCACGCCCGGCGGGCCGGTCCGCCGGCGGCCGTCCCGCGCGCGGGCGCGGGCTCCACCGGCTCCGCCTCAGCGACGGCGGGCACGTTCGGAGTCCAGCCGCAGCCGCCACGGCAGGAGTGCCGACTCCACCTGCACCCCGAGGGTCATCTTCGAGGCGCCGACCCGTCGCTCCTCGAAGTGGATCGGGACCTCCACCCCGGTCCACCCGGCGCGCACCGCCTGGTACTTCAACTCCACCTGGAAGCTGTAGCCGTTGCTGCGCACCTGCGGCAGCCGCAGCGCGGCCACCAGGTCCGCCCGCCACAGCGCGAAGCCGGCCGTCACGTCCCGCAGCCCGGTGCGCAGCACGGTGCTCACGTACGCGTTGGCCCAGCGCGACAGCAGACGGCGGTGCAGGCCCCACTCGTCGGCCAGCCGACCGCCGCACACGTACCGGCTGCCGACCACGAACCCGGCGCCGGTGGACAGCGCGGTGCCCAGCAACTGCGGCACGTACCGCACCGGGTGGCTGCCGTCGGCGTCCATCTGCAGCACCCACCGCGCGCCGTCCGCCACCGCGCGGTCCATCCCCGCCGCGTACGCCCTGCCCAGCCCGTCCTTGACGGTGCGGTGCAGCACCGACACCCGCGGGCCGTCCGGCCCCCGGTGCCGCTCCGCCAACTCCTCCGCCACCTCGCCGGTGCCGTCCGGGCTGTTGTCGTCGACCACCAGCAGCCGAAGACCGGGCAGCGGGAGGCCCAGCAGCGCCTCGGCGATCGGCGGCAGGTTCTCCGCCTCGTTGTACGTCGGCATCACCACGGTCAGCGGCACGCCGCCCCAGGCCGGTGGTAGCGGGGCGGGGTCGCGCGGGGCCGCCGCGGCGGTCCCCAGGGTCGTCACACTCATCAGGTCCTCTTCCGTCCGATCGGTCCGGGGCCGGGTTCCTCGCCCGGTGTCCGGTGGGGGGCGGCGCGCCCGGTCAGGCATCGCCACCGGAGAAACGGATCGCGGCGTCCGGCACGGCGGCACCGCACCACACCCGGGCGCCCGCCAGCAGTTCGTTGTCCGCGCCGACGCGGGCGCCGTCGCCGACCACCACGCCGTCCAGCACGGTGCGCGCGCCGACCCGGGCCGCCGCGCCGACCAGGCTGCGCCGCACCTGGGCGCCGGCCCCGACCCGGGCGTCGTCCAGCACCATCGTCGCGTCGAGGACCGCGTCCCGCTCGATCCGGGCGCCCGCCCCGACGACGGTGCCGCCGGACAGCTTCGCGCCGTCGGCCACCTCGGCGCCGGGCAGCACCAGGGACTCGCCGGTGCGGCCCGGCAGCGCGGGGGAGTGCACCACGCCGCGCACCAGGTCGGCGGACGCCTGGATGAGCGCGGCCGGTCGTCCCAGGTCCAGCCAGTAGGACCGGTCCACCACGCCGTGCAGCGGCGCACCGGCCGCCAGCAGCGCGGGGAAGGTCTCGCGCTCCACCGAGACCGGCCGGCCGGCCGGGATGCCGTCGATGACCGCGCGCCGGAAGACGTAGCACCCGGCGTTCACCTGGTCGGTGACGATCTCCTCGGGCCGCTGCGGCTTCTCGGTGAACGCCAGCACCCGGCCGTCGGCGTCGGTGGGCACCAGCCCGAAGGCGCTCGGGTCCTCCACCCGGGTCAGGTGCAGCGTGACCTCGGCGCCGGCCGCGCGGTGCCCGGCGACCAGGGCGGCGATGTCCAGACCGGTGAGGATGTCGCCGTTGAAGACCAGCACCGGTTCCCCTGGTCCGCAGGTGAGCGCGGCCGAGGCGTTGCGGATCGCGCCGCCGGTGCCCAGCGGTTCGCGCTCGTGCAGGTAGCTCAGCCGCAGGCCGAGGCCCGCCCCGTCGCCGAAGTACGGTTCGAACACCTCGGCCAGGTAGGAGGTGGCGAGCACGACGTGGCGGACGCCGGCCGCCCGGGCGCGGGCGAGCTGGTGGGCGATGAAGGGCACTCCGGCGGTCGGGACCATGGGCTTCGGGGTGTACTGCGTGACCGGACGGAGTCGGGAACCCTTCCCGCCGACCAGGAGGATCGCTTCCACAGGCGGTTACCTCGATTGCGAAGGCTGATAAAACGGTATATCGGATGCTAGCGTGACTGGTTGTGCGTCAGGGCGACCAGCGGAAGAGCAGCAGCAGGCCGACCGCGTACCACCCGGCGAACACCGCGCCGGAGGCGTACAGCGCGCCCTGCACCACCCGCGGCAGCCGGGAGACCGGCCGGGCCGGCAGCAGCAGGAGCAGCGGCAGGAACGGCAGCATGAACCGCGGCTTGGACAGCGGGGAGCCGGGCGTGCCGACCATCAACTCCCAGGCCCCGGCCAGCGCGAGCACCAGCGGCCACGGCACCCGCCGGTCCAGGGCCAGCGCCAGCACCCCGCAGGCCACCAGCAGGATGAGCATCAGCACCGCGCCGTAGCGGATGTCGGCGTGCCGGCGGTAGAGGGCGACCAGCTTCAGGAAGTGGGCGGTTCCCCAGCCGAAGTCGAAGGTCTGCCCCCATGCCCTCTCCGCCTCGAACCAGCCGTCCAGCCGGCCCACCTGGGCACCCAGGTACAGCCAGCTGAACACCAGCCCGGCCGGTGCCAGCAGCATCCCGGCCCACGGCCGCCAGCCGTCCCGCCGGCGCAGCGCCGCCCAGCCGGCGCACACCAGCACCACGCCGACCAGCACCGACGCGGTCGGCCGCAGCACGCCGGCCAGCGCGGTCAGCACCCCGGCGGCCGTCCAGCGCCGGGCCACCACCGCGGTCAGCGCCCAGACCAGGGCCGCGCTGAAGCACGCCTCGGAGTACGGCACCCACAGCGCGAACGCGTAGGGCGAGCAGGCCCACAGCCCGACGCAGGCGTAGCCGACCCGGCGGCCGGCCACCGACGAGGCCAGGGTGTGCACGCCGGCCGCCGCGACGGTCGCCGCGACCCACGACAGCGCCACCCCGCAGAGCGGGTAGGAGGCGCCGGTCAGGTGTACCAGCCGGATCAGCGCGGGCATCAGCGGGAAGAAGGCGACGGTGGACCAGGCCGGCCGGCCGTCCGGCAGCATGCGCAGCCGGTGCGGGTAGCCGTGCTCGGCGACGCCCAGGTAGTGCGCGCTGTCCCAGCGGCGCACCACGTGCCCGGGCGGATAGCCCAGGTGCCCGGCGAGCACCAGCAGCACGGTGAAGCCGATCAGCGAGACCGCCAGGTAGAGCGTCGACGCGGTCAGCGCCTCGGGCCAGGCGAAGCGCACCCGTACCGGTTCGCGGCGCAGCCCCCGGACCAGCCGGTGCCACGGCCGGGCGTCGCCGCCGAGCGCCGACTCGGGCGCCGTGCGGCGGCCCGGCGGGGCGGTGTCGATCATGAGCGGGAACTCCGGGGTGAACGGACGCGGCACCCGGTAAGAGTCGCCCTGGCGCCGAAGGGTTCACTGCCGCACGCAGATCGACCCGGAGGGGTGAACGGATTCGCTCGGACAGCGGTGTGCCCCGGCCGCCCGAGATCGGGCGGCCGGGGCACACCGGGCGGCCGGGATCAGTCCCGGGCGCCGCCGCCCAGGTGGTGCACCCGCACCAGGTTGGTGGTGCCCGGCACGCCGGGCGGCGAGCCGGCGGTGATGACGACCGTGTCGCCGCGGCCGTAGTCGCCCAGGCGCAGCATCTCGCTGTCCACCAGGTCCACCATCGCGTCGGTGTGGTCCACGTGCCGTACCAGGTGGGTGCGCACGCCCCAGGTCAGCGCCAGCTGGTTGCGGGTCGCGGCGTCGGTGGTGAACGCCAGCACCGGGACCGGCACCCGGTAGCGGGCCAGCCGCCGCGCGGTGTCGCCGGACTTGGTGAAGGCCACCAGGGTCCTGGCGTCCAGGAAGTCGGCCAGCTCCGCCGCCGCCCGGGCCACCGCGCCGCCCTGGGTGCGCGGCTTCTTGCCGGGCGCCAGCGGCGCCAGGCCGCGCTTGAGCAGCTCGTCCTCGGCGGCGGCCACGATCCGCGACATCGTGCGGACCGTCTCCACCGGGTACTTGCCGACCGACGACTCCGCCGAGAGCATCACCGCGTCCGCGCCGTCCAGCACCGCGTTCGCCACGTCGGACGCCTCGGCGCGGGTCGGGCGGGAGGAGTGGATCATCGACTCCATCATCTGGGTGGCCACGATGACCGGCTTGGCGTTGCGGCGGCACATCTCGACCAGCCGCTTCTGCACCACCGGCACCCGCTCCAGCGGGTACTCCACCGCCAGGTCGCCGCGGGCCACCATCACCGCGTCGAACGCGGCGACCACCGCCTCCATGTTCTCGACCGCCTGCGGCTTCTCCACCTTGGCGATGACCGGGACCCGGCGGCCCTCCTCGTCCATCACCCGGTGCACGTCGCGCACGTCGGCGGCGTCGCGCACGAAGGAGAGCGCGACCATGTCGACGCCCATCCGCAGCGCGAACCGCAGGTCGTCGACGTCCTTGTCGGACAGCGCCGGCACGTTGACCGCCGCGCCGGGCAGGTTGATGCCCTTGTGGTCGGAGATGACGCCTCCCTCGACCACCTCGCAGCGCACCCGCGGCCCGTCGACCTCCACCACCCGCAGTGCCACGTTGCCGTCGTTGATCAGCACCGGGTCACCGGCCCGCACGTCGCCCGCCAGGCCCTTGTACGTGGTGCCGCACCGGTGCCGGTCGCCGGGCACGTCCTCGGTGGTGATGGTGAAGGCGTCGCCCGCCTCCAGTTCCACCGGGCCGTCGGCGAAGGTGTCCAGCCGGATCTTGGGCCCCTGCAGGTCGGCGAGCACGCCGATGGCCTCGCCCGTCTCCTCGGCCACCTTGCGCACCCGGTGGTAGCGCTCCTCGTGCTCGGCGTGGCTGCCGTGGCTGAAGTTGAAGCGGGCGACGTTCATGCCCGCCTCGACCAGAGCCTTGAGCTGCTCGTAGGAGTCGACGGCGGGGCCCAGGGTGCAGACGATTTTCGCTCGGCGCATGTGCAGGATCCTATCGAGTGTTTGTTCCCGCCCGGAATTTACCGCAGGCGGGCCGCCGGCCCCGGGCCGGGTGGGCGGTGGTCATCAGTGGCGGACCAGGGCGAAGGTCTGCCGGGCGATCTCGTGCTCCTCGTCGGTGGGCACCACCGCGACCACCACCCGGGAGTCGTCCGCCGACACCCGCCGGGCCGCCCTCCCGGGCGCGGCGTTGCGCGCCGGGTCCAGCACGATGCCCATCGGCTCCAGGCCGCGCAGCGCCCGCTCGCGCACCACGCCGGAGTTCTCGCCCACCCCGGCGGTGAACGCGATCGCGTCCACCCGGCCCAGCACCGCGCAGTAGGCGCCCACGTACTTGCGCAGCCGGTGCGCGTAGACCTCCAGCGCCAGCGTGGCGTCCGGGTCGCCCCGCGCGACCCGGCGGCACACCTCGCGCATGTCGTTGTCGCCGCACAGGCCGAGCAGCCCGCTGCGCCGGTTGAGCAGGTCGTCCACCGCGTCCACGCCCATCCCGGCGACCCGCACCAGGTGCGACACCACCGCCGGGTCCAGGTCGCCGCAGCGGGTGCCCATCACCAGCCCCTCCAACGGGGTCAGGCCCATCGAGGTCTCCACGCACACCCCGCCGCGCACCGCGGACGCCGAGGCGCCGTTGCCCAGGTGCAGCACGATCACGTTGGCCTGCTCGCGGGGCCGGCCGAGCAACGCGGCGGTGGCCCGCGAGACGTAGGCGTGCGAGGTGCCGTGGAAGCCGTAGCGGCGGATGCCGTACCGGTCGGCCACCTCGCGGTCCAGGGCGTAGCGTGCGGCGCTCTCCGGCAGCGTGGCGTGGAAGGCGGTGTCGAAGACGGCGACCTGCGGCAGGTCCGGGCGCAGGGCGCGCACCGCCTCGATGCCGGCCAGGTTGGCCGGGTTGTGCAGCGGCGCCAGGTCGGTCAGCTCCGCGATGCCGGCCGCCACCGCGTCGGTCACCCGGGTCGGCCCGGTGAACCGGGTGCCGCCGTGCACCACCCGGTGGCCGACCGCGGCCAGCCGCGGCGAGTCCAGGCCCAGCCCCCGGCGGTGGAGTTCGCCGGCCACCGCGCGCAGCGCCGCGGCGTGGTCGGGCGGACCGCCGGGCCGGCCGATCCGCTCGGCGGTCCCGCCGGCCGGGCGGGAGCCGTCCGCCATGTCGATCAGCTGGTACTTCAGCGACGAGGAGCCGGAGTTGAGCACCAGCACCCGGCTGGGACCCCCGCCCGCTGCACCCCGCGCGGCGCGTGCCGCGTCCGGTGCCGGCTCCGGCGGCGCCGTTCCCCGGTCCTGCCGGCCCCCGTGGTCCCGCCCGGTCACCGCGCGGCCTCCTGCGCCTGGATCGCGGTGATCGCCACCGTGGTCACGATGTCCGGGACCAGCGCGCCGCGCGACGGGTCGTTGAACGGTTCCCGCAGCCCCCGCATGACCGGGCCGACCGCCACCGTGCCCGCCGAGCGCTGCGCCGCCTCGTAGGTGTTGTCGCCGGTGTTGAGGTCAGGGAAGACCAGCACGGTGGCCCGGCCGGCCACCGGCGAACCGGGCATCTTCGCCGCCGCCACCGCCGGGTCCCCGGCCGCGTCGTACTGGATCGGCCGGTCCACCGCCGGGTCCGGCCGGCGTTCGCGCACGATCGCGGCGGCCCGGCGCACCTCGTCCACGGCGAAGCGCTCGCGCAGCGGCGAGGTGCGCGGGTCCACCACCCGCACGAGCACGCCGCCCGGTTCCACGACCTGCCGGCCGTCACCGCGCACGATCCCCGTGACGTACACGCTCCGCGCCACCCGCGATCCCGTCCCTTCCCGTTCCCCGCCGCGCTGTCCCCCACCAAGCTCTCACAGCGCGCGCCCCCGGGCCGGACCCGGCAGGGCCCGGGCACGCCGCGGTGGCGCGCGGTGCCCGCCCGGACGCGGTGCGCCACCGGCCGCCGGGCCGGCCGGTGGCGGTCAGCCGGCCGGCGGCTCCGCGTCCGGGACCAGCCAGACCGTCGCCAGCGGCGGCAGGGTCAGCTCCACGCTCCGCGGCCGGCCGTTCCAACCCACCGGCTCCCCGACCAGCACCCCGGCCACCTCGCCCGCACCCCCGCCGCCGAACCGGACCGCGTCGGTGTTGAGCACCTGCCGCCAGCCGGTCCACCCGCCGGGCAGCCCGACCCGGTAGCCGGGGCGCACCACCGGCGCGAAGTTGCTGACGCTGACCAGCGGGCGGCCGTCCTCGTCGAACCGGGCGAACGCCAGCACGTTGGCCGCCGCCGCCCGGGCGTCCAGCCACCCGAACCCGGCCGGGTCGCCGTCCAGCCGCCACAGCGCCGGGGTCGCCGCGTACCGGGCGTTCAGCTCCCGCACCAGGTCGCGCACGCCCAGGTGGTCCGCGGCGGCCGGGTATCCCGGGTCGGTCAGCCACCAGTCCGGGCCGCGGTCGTGCGACCACTCGGCGCCCTGCGCGAACTCCTGCCCCATGAAGAGCAGTTGCTTGCCCGGGTGGGCCCAGGTGTAGGCCAGGTAGGCGCGCAGGTCGGCGCGCCGCCGCCACCAGTCGCCGGGCATCTTCGAGACGACCGACCGCTTGCCGTGCACCACCTCGTCGTGCGAGAGCGGCAGCACGTAGTTCTCCGTGTACGCGTAGACCAGGGAGAAGGTCAACTCGTCGTGGTGGTGGACGCGGTGCACCGGGTCGTGGGAGAGGTAGCCCAGCGAGTCGTGCATCCAGCCCATGTTCCACTTCATCCCGAAGCCCAGCCCCCCGAAGCCGCTCGGCCCGGTGTGGTGGGTCGCCCGGGTCACCCCGTCCCAGGCGGTGGACTCCTCGGCGATGGTGACCACGCCGGGGCAGCGCCGGTAGACGGTGGCGTTCATCTCCTGGAGGAACGCCACCGACTCCAGGTTCTCCCGGCCGCCGCGCGCGTTGGGCCGCCACCGGCCCGGTCCGCGCGAGTAGTCCAGGTAGAGCATCGAGGCGACCGCGTCCACCCGCAGCCCGTCGACGTGGAACTCCTCGCACCAGTACACCGCGTTGGCCACCAGGAAGCCGCGCACCTGCGGCCGCCCGGTGTCGAACTCCAGCGTCCCCCAGTCCGGGTGCTCGGCGCGCGCCGGGTCGGCGTGCTCGTACAGCGGTTCGCCGTCGAACCGGGCCAGCGCCCACTCGTCCTTGGGGAAGTGGGCCGGCACCCAGTCCATGATCACGCCGATCCCGGCCCGGTGCAGCGCGTCCACCAGGAAACGCAGGTCGTCCGGCGCACCCAGCCGCGCGGTCGGCGCGTAGTACGACGTCACCTGGTAGCCCCACGACCCGCCGAACGGGTGCTCGGCCAGCGGCATCAGCTCCACGTGCGTGAACCCCAGGTCCGCCACGTACGCGGTCAGCCGCTCGGCCAGCTCCCGGTAGCCCAGTCCGGGGCACCAGGACGGCAGGTGCACCTCGTAGACCGACATCGGCGCCCGGTGCGCCGGCCGGTCCGCCCGGTGCGCCATCCACTCCCGGTCGCCCCACGCGTACCGGCTCTCCTCCACCACCGACGCGGTGGACGGCGGCGGCTCGGTGCGCCGCGCCATCGGGTCGGCCTTGCGCAGCAGCCGCCCGTCGCCGGTGACGATCTCGAACGCGTAGCGGGCGCCCGCGCCGACGCCGGGCACGAACGCCTCCCACACCCCGGCCCCGACCGGCCCGCCCAGCGGGTGGCGGGCGCCGTCCCAGCCGTTGAAGTCGCCGGCCACCCGCACCTCGCGCGCGTGCGGTGCCCACACCGCGAAGCGGGTGCCGGCGGTGCCCCGGTGCTCCAACACCCGGGCGCCCAGCGCCTCCCACAGCCGTTCGTGCCGGCCCTCGGCGATCAGGTGCAGGTCGAGTTCGCCGAGTGCCGCCGGCCGGCCGCCGTCCGCACCCGGCCGGCGGGCCCCGGCGGCGGTCACGGCCGCCCCCGCCGCGGCGCGGCGGCCAGCCGGCGCACCGCCGCCATCGGTATCGGCAGCCACCGGGGCCGGTGCGCCGCCTCGTACACCACCTCGTAGACCGCCTTGTCCGTCTCGTACGCCCGCAGCGGCACCGGCGCGTCCCGCGGGTCGCGTCCGGCGGCGCGCGCGTAACCCTCGCAGAACGCGCTCCGCTGCCGTTCGGCCCAGGCGTCGGCGCGCGGCGAGGCCGGGTCGCGGTGCCGGGCGGCGTAGTCGAACGAGCGCAGCATCCCGGCGACGTCCCGCGCCACCGGCTGCGGTCGTCGGCGCTCGGCCAGCGGCCGGGCCGGCTCGCCCTCGAAGTCGATCAGCACCCAGCCGGCCCGCTCGGTGCGCAGCACCTGGCCCAGGTGCAGGTCGCCGTGGATCCGCTGGGCGTCCAGCGCGGTGCCGTCGCCGGCCAGCTCTGCGAGGTCGCGGTAGGCGGCCCGCAACCCGGCCTCGTGGCGGACCAGTTCGGGCACCTGGCGGACCGCCGCGGTCAGCCGGTCGGCCATCGAGGCGGCCAGCCCGGCGATCTGCGGGGCGCTCAGCACCTCGTGCGGCAGGGTACGGGCCAGCGCGCTGTGCACCTCGGCGGTGGCCGCGCCCAACTCCCGTGCCGCGCCGGCGAAGTCCGGCTCGCCGCCGGCCGGGCGGTCCGGACCCGACGACCCGTCGGAACCGTCAGGGCCGGCCGCCCGGTCGACGGCGCGCAGCGCGAGGGCCCAGCCCTCCTCGGCCTCCGGCAGGAAGCGCTGGAGCACGCCCAGCGTGGCCGGCTCCCCGCCGCCGAGCGCCTCGAACCAGGCGGCGGGCGCGGCCACCCGGGGACAGCCCGCGCGGGCCAGCGCCCACGTCACCTCCAGGTCCGGATTGGTGCCCGCGGCCACCCTGCGGAACACCTTCAGGATGAACGCGTCGCCGTAGATCACCGAGGAGTTGGACTGTTCCGCGCCGGACAGCCGGGGCGTCAGCCCGGCCGGTATCCGGGCGCCGGGCGCGGTGGCGAACCGCAGCGGGCCGGCCCGGCCGGGCGAGCGGAGCCGTTCCAGCAGCAGCCCGGCGAGCCCGGGGTCGGCCAGCGCCTCGTAGGCGGTCAGCCCGGCCAGCGGGCCGGAGGCCACCCGGCCGACCAGCGCGCCGGCCGGCACCGGGGGCGGCGCCGGGCGCAGCCCGAGCAGGAGCTGGTAGCGCTCCACCGGGCCGCCGCACTGCTCCACGTCCAACAGCAGGTGCAGCAGGCCGGGGCCCGGCCGCAGCCGGCCGGCGGCCGGCAGTTCGACCGCGCCGGCCGGCCGCAGGCCGGTGATCGGCCGGTCCCTGCCGGAGAACCACCGCTGGCCCGGCAGCCAGGCCCGCAGCAGCGGCGCCAGCCCCCGGAGCGGGTCGGGACCGAGCACGGACCCGCCGGGCTGCCGGGCCGCGCAGGCCGGCGGGCGGGCGGTCCGGGGCGGATCGGGGCGCGGGCTGTCCGGCATGGCGTCCCCTCCTCGGGACACGCCCGCCGTCCGGGGCGTCGGTGCTGCTCGGCGCGGGGCGGGCGTGAGCGGGTGACCGGTGGCACCGAGAGCCTGCCCGCGTCATCCCGGGCGAAACCGGACATCGCCCGGCACGGTGGGACAGGACGGTACGGGAACGGACATCTGCCGGCCCCGCCGGCCCACACCGTGCGACTCCACCGACCCACCCCGCGCGAACTCCGGCGCACGCCCGGAGCCGCACCCGCCCGCCCCCGCGCCGCCTCGCCGTGCCGCGGCCGGCCGCACGCGCCCCGCGCGACTCCGGCGCCCGCCCGCCGGGCGGGCCCGCACCTCCGCCGTGCCGCCGCGCGCGGCACGGCGCCGCGCCGCCGCGCCGTCCGCCCGGTGCGGCGGCGCGTCACGGCGCCGGCGGCGGCTCCGCGTCCCGGCGCAGCCGGAACCAGTAGAAGCCGTGGCCGCCGAGGGTGAGCAGGTAGGGCAGCTCCCCGATGGCCGGGAACCGCACCCCGCCGATCAGTTCCACCGGGTGCCGCCCCCGCCACATGTGCAGGTCCAGCTCGGTGGGCTGTGCGAAGCGTGAGAAGTTGTGCACGCACAGCACCAGGTCGTCGTCCATCTCGCGCAGGAACGCCAGCACCGCCGGGTTGCTGGACGGCAGCTCGGTGTAGGTGCCCAGGCCGAACGCCGGGTTCTGCCGACGGATCTCGATCATCCGCCGGGTCCAGTGCAGCAGCGAGCTGGGACTGCTCATCTGCGCCTCGACGTTGGTCACCTGGTAGCCGTAGACCGGGTCCATGATCGTCGGTAGGAAGAGCCGGCCCGGGTCGCAGGAGGAGAAGCCGGCGTTGCGGTCCGGCGTCCACTGCATCGGGGTGCGCACCGCGTCCCGGTCGCCCAGCCAGATGTTGTCGCCCATGCCGATCTCGTCGCCGTAGTACAGGATCGGCGAGCCGGGCAGCGACAGCAGCAGCGCGGTGAACAGCTCGATCTGGTTGCGGTCGTTGTCCAGCAGCGGGGCCAGCCGGCGCCGGATGCCGATGTTGGCGCGCATCCGCGGGTCCTTGGCGTACTCCGCGTACATGTAGTCCCGCTCCTCGTCGGTGACCATCTCCAGGGTCAGTTCGTCGTGGTTGCGCAGGAAGATCCCCCACTGGCAGTTGTGCGGGATCGGCGGGGTCTTGGCCAGGATCTCCGAGACCGGGTAGCGCGACTCGCGGCGCACCGCCATGAAGATGCGCGGCATCACCGGGAAGTGGAACGCCATGTGGCACTCGTCGCCGCCGCGGCTGAAGTCGCCGAAGTAGTCGACCACGTCCTCCGGCCACTGGTTCGCCTCGGCCAGCACCACGGTGTCCGGGTACTGCGCGTCGACCTCGGCGCGCACCCGCTTGAGGAACGCGTGGGTGGCCGGCAGGTTCTCGCAGTTGGTGCCCTCCCGGGCGTACAGGTACGGCACCGCGTCCAGTCGGAAGCCGTCGATGCCCAGGTCCAGCCAGAACCGCAGGCCGGCGAGCATCTCCTCGCGCACCCGTGGGTTGTCGTAGTTCAGGTCCGGCTGGTGGGAGAAGAACCGGTGCCAGTAGTACTGCTGGCGCACCGGGTCGAAGGTCCAGTTGGAGGTCTCGGTGTCGACGAAGATGATCCGCGCGTCCGGGTACCGCTTGTCGTCGTCGGCCCACACGTAGAAGTCGCCGTACGGGCCGTCCGGGTGGGCGCGGGACTCGGTGAACCACGGATGCTGGTCGCTGGTGTGGTTCATCACGAAGTCGATGATCACCCGCATGCCGCGCTGGTGGGCCGCGTCCACGAACTCCACGAAGTCCGCCAGGTCGCCGAAGTCGGGCAGCACCGCGGTGTAGTCCGACACGTCGTAGCCGCCGTCGCGCAGCGGCGAGGCGAAGAACGGCGGCAGCCACAGGCAGTCCACCCCGAGCCACTGCAGGTAGTCCAGCTTCGCGGTCAGACCCCTCAGGTCACCGATGCCGTCCCCGTCGCTGTCGTGGAAGGAACGGACCAGCACCTCGTAGAAGACCGCGCGTTTGAACCAGTCGGGGTCGCGGTCCCTGGCCGGGGTGTTCTCGAAGGTGTCCTGGACGGGCTCGTTGACGATCAATTGGGTGACCCTCCGATCGGTGAGGACGGTCGCAGCGAGAACAGGTGGGCGGGGCGGCTGCCCGGTTCGAGCCGCACGTAGTTCTCGCTGCCCCAGTGGTAGGCCTCGCCGGTGAGCTCGTCGCGCACCGGGAAGGACGCGTGCCGGTCGAGGCCGAGTCCCGGCATGTCCAACGAGACGGTCGTCTCCCGGGTGTGGTGCGGATCGAGGTTGACGACCACCAGTACGGTGTCCGGCCCGTCCGGGGTCACCGCGTGCTTGGAGTACACCAGCACCGCGTCGTCGTCCGCGTGGTGGAAGCGCAGGTCACGCAGTTGCTGAAGGGCCGGGTGGCGGCGCCGGGTCCGGTTGAGCACCGTGATCAGCGGCGCGAGCGAACGGCCTTCCGATTCGGCGCGGGCCCAGTCACGCGGGCGCAGTTCGTACTTCTCCGAGTGCAGGTACTCCTCGCCGCCCTCGCGCAGCGGCGTCGCCTCGCACAGCTCGAAGCCCGCGTACACCCCCCAGGACGGCGAGAGCGTCGCGGCCAGCACCGCCCGCGCCTCGAACGCCGGCCGGCCGCCGTCCTGGAGGTAGGCGTGCAGGATGTCGGGGGTGTTGACGAACAGGTTGGGCCGCATGAAGTGCGCGGTCCCGGCCGCCAGTTCCCGCAGGTAGCCGGTGATCTCCTCCTTGGTGTTGCGCCAGGTGAAGTAGGTGTACGACTGCTGGAAGCCCACCTGGGCCAGGGCGTGCACCATCGCCGGCCGGGTGAACGCCTCGGCCAGGAAGATCACGTCCGGGTCGGTGCGGCGCACCGCGTCCAGCACCCGCTCCCAGAAGACCACCGGCTTGGTGTGCGGGTTGTCCACCCGGAAGATCCGCACCCCGTGCGCCATCCAGTGCCGCACCAGCCGCAGTGTCTCGGCCACCAGGCCGTCCATGTCGGTGTCGAACGCCAGCGGATGGATGTCCTGGTACTTCTTCGGCGGGTTCTCCGCGTACGCGATCGAGCCGTCCGCCCGGTGCGCGAACCACTGCGGGTGCGACGCGAGCCAGGGGTGGTCCGGCGAGCACTGCAGCGCCAGGTCGAGCGCCACCTCCAGGCCCAGCCGGTCCGCCCGGGCCACGAACGCGTCGAAGTCGGCGAGCGTGCCCAGGTCCGGGTGGACCGCGTCGTGCCCGCCGTCCGGCGAGCCGATCGCCCACGGCGAGCCGACGTCGTGCGGCCCGGCCGCCAGCGCGTTGTCCCGGCCCTTGCGGTGCGTCCGGCCGATCGGGTGCACCGGCGGCAGGTACACCACGTCGAACCCCATCGCCGCCACCCCCGCCAGCCGGTCCGCCGCGGTGCGCAGCGTGCCGGACACCGGCGGGCCGCCGGCCGGCAGCCGGGCGCCCTCGGAGCGCGGGAAGAACTCGTACCACGAGCCGAACAGCGCCCGGCGCCGCTCCACCCGCAACGGCAGCGGCCCGCAGCGGGTCACCAGATCGCGCAGCGGGTGCCGGCGCAGCACCGCCACCACCGGTTCGGCCAGTGCCGCCGCCAGCCGCTGCGCGGCCGGCCGGGCCGGGTCGCGCAGCGCGGCCACCGCCGCGCCGAGCGGCGCCCGCTCCGCCACCGGCACCGGGCCGGCTGCCCGCTCGTGCAGCGCGGCGCCCTCGGCCAGCACCAGTTCGGTCTCGACGCCGGCCGCGACCTTCAGCGCCGCCGCCCGCCGCCAGCTGCCCACCGGATCCGCCCACGCCTCCACGGTGAACGTCCACTCGCCCTCGGCGGTCGGGGTGACCAGCGCGCTCCAGCGGTCGCTGCCCGGCGCCCGCTCGCGCATCGGCGTGAGCGGACCGGGACGGCCGTCCGGGTCGCGCAGCACCACGCCGGCGGCCACCGCGTCGTGCCCCTCCCGGAACACGGTCGCCGCCACCTCGAACGACTCGCCCACCACCGCCTTGGCCGGGCGCCGCCCGCAGTCGACGACGGGGCTGGGATCCAGTACCGGTATCCGGCCGATCATCGCGTCACCTGGGCCCGTCTCGTCGGCGTTGTCACGCCGCCCCCGACCGGGCCCGCCAGCTGGGCGGACGGCCGCGCCGGGAACGGGACGGGCGGACGGACCGGCGTGCACCGGTCCCCGGGCCGTCCCCCCCAGCCTGCCCGTGGCACCGGCGGGGACACCACCCGGCGGCCCGGCTCCCTCCGGGTGGCGTGATCCGGTCCGGCTCCCTCCGGGTGGCGTGATCCGGTCCGGTGCCCGCCGGGGCGGCGTGATCCGGCCCGGCTCCCTCCCGGGCGGCGCGATCCGGTCCCGCGCGGTTACCGTCGAAGGGTGAAGGCCATCGGTCGGCTCACCGTCCGCGCGGACCTGCCCGAGGCGCTGCGGGCGCTCGGCGAGATCGCGTGCAACCTGCGCTGGTCCTGGCACCGCCCGGCCCGCGAGCTGCTGCGCGAGGTCGACCCGGCCGGCTGGGCGGCGGCCGGCGGCGACCCGGTGCGGCTGCTGGCCGCCCAGACCCCGCGCCGGCTCGCCGCCCTCGCCGCCGACCGCGGCTTCCGCCGCCGGCTGGAGGCCGCCGCGGGCGACCTGCACGACTACCTGACCGGCCCGCGCTGGTACCAGCGCCAGGACCCGGCCGCCCGCCCCGCCGCCGTCGCCTACTTCTCGCCCGAGTACGGCATCACCGGCACGCTGCCGCAGTACTCCGGCGGCCTGGGCATCCTCGCCGGTGACCACCTCAAGGCCGCCAGCGACCTGGGCGTGCCGCTGGTCGGCGTCGGCCTGTTCTACCGGCACGGGTACTTCCGCCAGTCGCTGGCCGCCGACGGCTCGCAGCGCGAGCACTACCCCGCGCTGGACCCGGAGCTGCTGCCGATGACCGCGCTCTGCGGGCCGGACGGCTCCCCGGTGCTGATCACCCTCGCGCTGCCCGGCGGCCGCGCGCTGCGCGCCCGGGTGTGGACCGCGCGGGTCGGCCGGGTGCCGCTGCTGCTGCTCGACGCCGGTGCCGGCGACACCGCCGGGGAGGAGCGGCGGACCACCGACCGGCTCTACGGCGGCGGGGCCGAAGTCCGGCTGCGCCAGGAGATGCTGCTCGGCGTCGGCGGGGTGCGCGCGGTGCGGGCCTACTGCGCGCTCACCGGGCATCCGGAACCGGAGGTGTTCCACACCAACGAGGGCCACGCCGGCTTCCTCGGCCTGGAACGGATCAACGAGGCGGCCGGCACCCTGGACTTCGACGCCGCGCTGCAGACCGTGCGGGCCGGCACCGTCTTCACCACCCACACCCCGGTCCCGGCCGGCATCGACCGCTTCGAACGCGACCTGGTCGAGGCGCACTTCGGCGACGACGGCGAACTGCCCGGAGTGCCGGCCGAACGGGTGCTGGCGCTCGGCGCCGAGACCTGGCCGGACGGCGACCCCGCGGTGTTCAACATGGCCGCGATGGGCCTGCGGCTGGCCCAGCGCGCCAACGGCGTCAGCACGCTGCACGGCGAGGTCAGCCGGCGGATGTTCGCCGGACTGTGGCCCGGCTTCGACCCCGCCCAGGTGCCGATCGGCGCCATCACCAACGGCGTGCACACCGCCACCTGGACCGCCCCCGAGGCGGCCGGCGCCGGCACCGGGCCGCCCGGTGCCGAGGACGGCTGGCCGGCCGCCGCGGGAGCGCTGTCCGACGAGGAGCTGTGGCGGCTGCGCCGCGCGCTGCGCGAACGGCTGGTGGTCGACGCCCGTGCCCGGCTCCGCGCCGGCCTGCGGGAACGCGGCGCCGACCCGCTGGAGCTGGACTGGACCGGCCGGGCGCTCGACCCGGACGTGCTGACCCTCGGCTTCGCCCGCCGCGTCCCGTCGTACAAGCGGCTGACCCTCATGCTGCGCGACCCCGAGCGGCTCACCGCGCTGCTGCTGGACCCGCGGCGGCCGGTGCAGATCGTGGTGGCCGGCAAGGCGCACCCGGACGACGAGGGGGGCAAGGCGCTCGTCCGCGACCTGGTGCGGTTCGCCGACCGGCCCGAGGTGCGCCACCGGGTGGTCTTCCTGCCGGACTACGACATGGCGATGGCCGCCCGGCTGCTGCCCGGCTGCGACGTGTGGCTCAACACCCCGCTGCGCCCGCTGGAGGCGTGCGGCACCTCCGGGATGAAGGCGGTGCTGGGCGGCGGCCTCAACCTGTCGGTGCGCGACGGCTGGTGGCACGAGTGCTACGACGGCGGGAACGGCTGGGCCATCCCCACCGCGGAGGCGGTCGACGGCGAACGGCGCGACCGGCTTGAGGCCGACGCGCTCTACGACCTGGTCGAGCGGCAGGTCGTGCCGTGCTTCTACGACCGGGACCGGCACGGACTGCCCCGGCGCTGGATCTCGATGGTGCGCCACACCCTGGTCACCCTCGGCCCGAAGGTGTCGGCCGACCGGATGGTGCGCGGCTACGTGGAGCGGCTCTATACGCCGGCCGCCCGGGCGCACCGCGCGCTGACCCCGCCCACCGCCCGCGAACTGAGCGGCTGGAAGACCCGGTTGCACCGGCACTGGCCGGGCGTCGTGGTCGGCCCGGTCACCGCCCCCGAAGGCGCCGGGACGCACCGGCCGGGCCACCCGCTGCCGCTGCGGGCCGACGTGGCGCTCGGCGGGCTGGAGCCGTCCGAGGTCGAGGTGCAGGCGGTGTGCGGCCCGCTCGACGACGACGGCCGGATCACCGAACCCGCCGCCGTTCCCCTCGAACCGTCCGGCGCCGCTCCGCGCGCCGACCACCGGTGGTGCTACGAGGGCGCCGTGACACCGTGGCGTCCCGGCCGGTTCGGCTACACCGTCCGCGTGCTGCCCGCCCACCCGCTGCTGGCCTCACCCGCCGAGCTGGGCCTGGTGGCCCTGCCCGCCGACCCCGCCCCGCGGTGACGCCCCGCCGGCCGGCCGCGCGGGGCCGGCCGGGTCAGACCAGGCTGTCGCGCCAGGCGGTGTGCAGGCTGGCGAACCGCCCGTCGCCCAGCACCAGCTCCTGCGGTGCGCCGTCCTCCACCACCCGACCGTCGGCCATCACCAGCACCCGGTCGGCGATCTCCACCGTGGAGAGCCGGTGCGCGATGATCACCGCCGTGCGGCCGCGCAGCATCGTGTGCATCGCGCGCTGCACCGCCTGCTCGCCCGGCACGTCCAGCGACGAGGTCGCCTCGTCCAGGATCAGTACCGCAGGGTCGGCCAGCAGCGCCCGGGCGAACGCCACCAACTGCCGCTGCCCGGCCGAGATCCGGCCGCCGCGCTTGCGCACGTCGGTGTCGTAGCCCTCCGGCAGCGCGCTGATGAACTCGTGCGCGCCGATCGCCCGCGCGGCCCGCTCGATCCGCTCCCGGTCGGCGTCCGGATCGCCGAGCCCGATGTTCTCCGCGACGCTGCCGGAGAACAGGAACGACTCCTGCGTCACCATCACCACCCCGCGCCGCAGTTGCGGCACCGCCAGGTCGCGCAGGTCCACCCCGTCCAGCGTGACGCGGCCCTCGGTCGGGTCGTAGAAGCGGCACAGCAGCTTCGCCAGCGTGGACTTGCCCGCGCCGGTCGCCCCGACCACCGCCACCGTCTGCCCGGCCGGCACCGTCAGGTCGAAGCGCGGCAGCACCTCGCCCCCGGTGCGGTACCGGAAGCGCACCCCACGGAAGCGCACCGCCCGGCCCGGCCGGCCGTCGGCCCGCTCCGGCAGCGGCACCGGCGCGACCGGCTCCGGGACCGAGGGCCGCTGGGCCAGCAGCCCGGCGATCTTCTCCAGCGACGCCGCCGCCGACTGCCAGGCGTTGAGGAACATCCCCAGCGGGTCGATCGGCGCGTACAGCCGCCGCAGGTACAGCACGAAGGCCGCCAGCACCCCCAGTTCGAGCGATCCGGCGGCCACCCGGTAGGCGCCCCACAGCACGACCAGCGCGACCGAGGTGTTGGCGAGGGCCCAGGAGGAGACGGTGAAGCGGCCCATCTCCAGGATGGCGTCGCCGTTGGCCTGCCGGTGCGCCCGGTTGAGCACGCCGAACGCCTCGTCGTTGGCCGCCTCCCGGCGGAACGCCTGCACCGGCCGGATGCCGTTCATCGTCTCGGAGAACCGCACGATCACCGCGGCCATCGCGGCCGACCGCCGGGTGTAGACCGCCCGCGAACGGCGCCGGAAGCGCCGCACCGTGAACACCAGCGGCACCGCGGTGGCGAACGTGAACAGACCCAGCCGCCAGTCCAGGACGAGCAGCACCACGAAGATGTAGAGCACCGACAGGCACAGGTCCAGCAGCTCCTGGAGCGCCTCGGTCAGCAGCTCGCGGATCGCCTCCACGTCCGAGGTGGCGCGGGCGATGATCCGGCCGGAGGTGTAGCGCTCGTGGAAGTCCAGACCGAGCAGCTGCGCGTGCCGGAAGATCCGCTCGCGCAGCTCCATCAGCACCGTCTGGCTGATCGCCGCCGACCGGTTGATGAACGTCCGCTGGAGGATCCCGCCGGCCACCGCGCAGCCGATGTAGGCCACCCCCGTGGCCACCAGCGGGCCGGTGTCGTGCGCGCGCAGCGCCGGCACCGCCCGGTCGATCGCGTAGGCCACGATCAACGGGCCGGCCTGCACCGCCGCCTGCTGGAGCACCAGCAGCACCGCGGTCAGCCAGGTCCGCGCCCGGTGCGGGCGCAGCAGGTCGCGCAGCAGTGCCCGGGAGGCGCCCGGCGGGGCGGGCAGCACGTCCCGGTCGTAGGGGTCGCCGGCCGGATCCGGTCCGGTGCCGGGCGCGCCGGCGCCCGGTTCCTCCGCCTCGTCGGCGGGCCGCTCGGTCAGTGAGGTCATCAGGCAGCGCTCCTGTCGTCGCCGGCGCCGGACATCAGCCAGCGGTACTGCGGGACGCCCTCCAGCAGTTCGTGGTGGGTGCCCACCGCCGTGATCCGCCCGTCGGACAGCAGCGCCACCCGGTCGGCCAGCTGCACGGTGGACGGCCGGTGCGCCACCACCAGCGCGGTGGTGGTGGCCAGTACCTCGCGCAGCGCGGCCTCCACCAGGGCCTCGGTGTGCACGTCCAGCGCCGACAACGGGTCGTCCAGCACCAGGAAGCGCGGCCGTCCCACCACCGCGCGGGCCAGCGCCAGCCGCTGCCGCTGGCCGCCGGACAGGCTCAGGCCCTGCTCGCCGACCTGGGTCTCGACGCCCTGCGGCAGGTCGTGCACGAAGCCGCACTGGGCGGTCCGCAACGCCCGCAGCAACTCCGCCTCGGTGGCGTCCGGAGCGCCCATCAGCACGTTCTCCCGAACGCTCGCGGAGAACAGCGTCGGGTCCTCGAACGCCGTCGCCACCAGCGCGCGCAGCTCGGAGCGGGTCAGCGTCGCGGTGTCGGTGCCGTCCAGCGTGATGCGGCCGCGGGTCGGCTCGTACAGCCGGGGGAGCAGCGCGGTCAGCGACGTCTTGCCGCAGCCGGTGGAGCCCACCAGCGCCATCGTCTCGCCGGTCCGCACGTGCAGGTGCACCCCGGTCAGCAGGTCCGGCGTGCCCGGTGGCGCGTCCGGGTAGCGGAAGCCGACGCCCTCGAAGCGGATGCCGTCGCCGGCGGCGTCGTCCCCCGGTCCGGCCCGGCCGTCCCCCCGGTCGGGGTCCCCGGCGCCGCGGGAGCCCGCCGCGCCGGCGAGCGGCTGCGTGCGGTGGCCGCTCTCCGGCGGGACGGGGGTGTCCATGACCTCGAAGTACCGGTCGGCCGAGGTCGCCGACTCGTTGCTGATCGACAGCAGCCAGCCCAGCGACTCCACCGGCCAGCGCAGCGTCAGCGCGGTGGACAGGAAGCCCACCAGGGTGCCCGCCGACAGGGTGCCGTGGGCGACCTGCACCGAGCCGAGCACCAGCGCCGTGCCCAGCGCCACGTCCGGCAGCCCGGTGATCAGCGCCCACAGGTCGGCCAGCAGCGCGGCCTTGCGCAACTCGGTGCCGCGCAGCCGCCGGGTCTGGTCGTGGAAGGCGCGCGCCTGGCTGCGGTGCCGGCCGAACGCCTTGATGATCCGGATGCCGAGCACCGACTCCTCGACCAGTGTGGTCAGGTCGCCGATCTGGTCCTGGGCGCGCCGGGAGGCCAGTGAGTAGCGGGACTCGAAGTACGAGCAGAGCGCCACCAGCGGCGCGGCCGGCAGCAGCAGCACCAGGCCGAGCGTCCAGCGCTGCGTCAGCAGGATGACGTAACCCACCACGATCGTGGTGGAGTTGACGGCCAGGAAGACCAGCGGGAAGGTCAGGAACATCCGGATCATCTGCAGGTCGTTGGTGCCGCGCGAGAGCAGCTGTCCGGAACCCCAGCGGTCGTGGAAGGCCACCGGCAGCCGTTGCAGCCGCTCGTAGAGCTCGGAGCGCATCCGCGCCTCCAGCCCGGCCATCGGGCGGGCGACCAGCCAGCGGCGCACGCCGAACAGCGCCGCCTCCAGCAGCCCGAGCCCGAACACCAGCGCGCCGCCGAGCCAGACGCCGGCCGGGTCGTGCCGCGCGACCGGGCCGTCCACCAGCCACTTGAGGACCAGTGGGATGAGCAGCGACATGCAGGACGCCACCACGGCCACCGCGGCCGAGCCGCCCAGCCGCGGTGCGACCGGCCGCACGTACGGCCACAGCCGTGCCAGCGAGCGCACCGAGGAGTGCCGGGTGCCGCGCCGTCCGGCCCCCCGGCCGCCGTCGGCCCCTTCCCCGGTCCCGGACCTGTCGTCCTCCCCGACCGCCATCGAGGTCCCTCCGTAGGCATCCCAGGACTGCGCGTCCAGATCACGAGTACGGCCGCGTGAACGTGTCGGCCGCATTACGAGACTAGGGGCGGACTCCGACAACGCCACTGGTTTTCCGGTCCCTCGGCCGTCGCCGCGCGCAGGGCCGCGACGCCGCTCACTCCTCCCGCGGGCCGCCACCGGGGCGCGGCCGCGGTCCGACCGCCCGCAGCAGCAGCACGCACTGGCCCGGCACGGTCAGCTCGCCGCCGGCGCCGAGCGGTTCCCCGCCGGACACGGGAGCTCCGGCGCGACCGCCGTCCGGATCGGCGGCGAAGGGGCGCGAGGTGTCCAGTTCGATCCGGTAACCTGAAGCCCAGCGTTCACCCGGGAGGATGAACGCGATCGGCTCCGGGCCGGCGTGCAGGACCAGCAGCAGCCCGGTGTCCTCCTCCACACCCGCTCCGCTCGCACCGCCGCTCCCCGGACCGGGGCACTCCGCCGAGCCGCCGCTCCCCGCCGGGCCGTCGGCCTGCGCCGCGCAGCCCGCCTCGGGACCGGTCCCCCCGCCCGCGGCCGTGTCGGCGCGAGGGTCCCCGTCGCCGTCCGCGTCGGCGCTCCACGGGGGTGGGGTCGATCGGCCGGACAGGTACATGCCCAGCGTCACGGCCGGCGCGGCCCAGTCCGCCTCGGTCATCTCCCGACCGTGCGGGGCGAACCAGGCCAGGTCCGGCGGTCCGCCCGGACCGCTCGGCAGGCCGGTGCGGAACCGGTCCGGGCGCAGGGCCGGGTGGCGACGGCGCAGCGCGGTCAACGCCGCGGTCAGGTCGCGCAGTTCGCGACCCTCCGGGTCCCGCGCCTGCGACCAGTCCAGCCAGGTGGTGGGGTCGTCGTGGCAGTACGCGTTGTTGTTTCCGCCCTGGCCGTGGCCCATCTCGTCCCCGGCCGCCAGCATCGGCACGCCGGCCGACAGCAGCAGGGTGGCGAGCAGCGCGCGGGTGCGCCGGGCGCGCCGGGCGGTGACGGCGGGGTCGTCGGTGGGGCCCTCCGCGCCGCAGTTGGCGGACCGGTTGTCGTCCGTGCCGTCCCGGTTGTCCTCGCCGTTCGCCTCGTTGTGCTTGGTGTCGTAGCTGACCAGGTCGCGCAGGGTGAAGCCGTCGTGCGCGGTGACGAAGTTGACCGAGGCGTACGGGCGCCGGCCGCCCCAGCCGAACAGGTCGCTGGAGCCGGACAGCCGGTAGCCGAGGTCGGCGACGCCGGCGGCCGCGCCGCGCCAGAAGTCCCGCGCGGTGTCGCGGAACCGGTCGTTCCACTCCGACCACGCCGGGGGGAAGCCGCCGGTGCGGTAGCCGTCCGGGCCGACGTCCCACGGCTCGGCGATCAGCTTCACCCGGCGCAGCACCGGGTCCTGGGCCACGGCGGTCAGGAACGGCGCGAGCGGGTCGGGCCGCCCTTCGTCGCCGGTGCGGGTCAGCGCGGTCGCCAGGTCGAAGCGGAAGCCGTCCACGCCCATGGCGGTCACCCAGTGGCGCAGGCTGTCGGTGACCAGCCGCAGCGCCCACGGGTGGCCGGCGTCCAGGGTGTTGCCGCAGCCGGTGTGGTCCGCGTAGCGCCGGGGGTCGTCGCCCAGCCGGTAGTAGGCGCGGTTGTCCAGCCCGCGCAGCGAGTAGGTCGGGCCCAGCTCGCCGGCCTCCGCGGTGTGGTTGTAGACCACGTCGAGGATCACCTCCAGACCGGCCGCGTGCAGCGCGCGCACCATCGCACGGAACTCCGACACCTGCTCGCCGCGGGTCCCGGTGGCCGCGTAGCCGGCGTGCGGCGCGAGGTGGCCGACCGGGTTGTAGCCCCAGTGGTTGCGCAGTCCGCGGCGCAGCACGTGCTCCTCGTGGGCGAACTGCTGGACCGGCAGCAGTTCCACCGCCGTCACGCCGAGCCCCCTCAGGTGGTCCAGCACGGCAGGGTGCGCCAGCCCCGCGTAGCTGCCGCGCAGCTCGGCGGGCACGTCCGGGTGGAGCATCGTCAGGCCGCGCACGTGGGCCTCGTACAGCACGGTCCGCGACCACCGCGTGCCCGGCCGCTCCGGGTGGTCGGGGCCGATCGGTCCGGCCGGGTCGTCGGCGACCACCACCGCCTTCGGCACGAACGGCGCCGAGTCCCGGTCGTCCCGCACGGTGTCGGCCACCGCCCCGTCCGGCCAGTCCCGCACGTGCCCGAAGACCTCGTCCGGCAGCCCGCCGTCCGGTCCGCGGACCCGGCCGAACTCACCGTCCACCGCGCGTGCGTACGGGTCGAGCAGCAGTTTCGCCGGGTTGTACCGGGCGCCGGTCCACGGGTCCCACCGGCCGTGCGCGCGGAAACCGTAGCACCGGCCCGGTCGCACACCCGGCAGGAAGGCGTGCCAGACGCCGTGCGGTCCGGCGGTCAGCGGCACCCGGTCGGTCTCCCGGACGCCGTCGGCGGCGAACAGGCACACCTCCACCCGTTCGGCGGCACCCGACCAGACCGCGACGTTCGTGCCCTCGGTGCCGTCCGGCGCGGTCAGGAAACGCGCGCCGAGCGGTTCCGGTCCGCCCGGCCGCTCCCGGCCCGGGCCGTCCGGTCCCCGTCGGGCCGCCACCCCACCACCTCCCGTGCCGTCGGGCGCGCCGTCCGGTGCCGGCGGCGCGGGGGCCGGGTGCCGCCCGGCGCGGTGCCCGAGGCCCTCCCCGGTCTCCTTCCCCGGTCCGCGCCGGTCGTCCCGCGTTGCTCCGGAGCGTGACGGTCGTTGACCGGTCGTGACCCCTCTCGTCCGCGGATGGCCCCTCCTGGCAGCCGCCTGCGCGGTGGCGGCCGGCGTGTGCCTCGCCGTCCCGCACGGCGGCGGCCACCGGGCACGTCCCCGCCCGGCTCCCGGCCGCCTCGTCGCCACCTACCAGCCGCAGGCCGGCAGCACGGTGGGCACCGGCATGATCGTCTCGGTGGTCTTCGACCACCCGGTGACCGACCGGGCGGCGGTGGGCCGGGCGGTGACGGTGACCGCCCGGCCCGCGGTGCCGGTGGCCGGCCATTGGTTCGGACCGCGCCGGCTGGACCTCAGGCCGCGGGCCCGCTGGCGGCCGGGCACCGTGGTCGACCTGCGGCTGCGGCTGCGCGGGGTGCGCGGCGCGCCCGGCCGCCGCGGCACGCAGCACGAGGACGTGGTCTTCCGGATCGGCCGCGACCAGTCCGGCGTGGTCGACGTTCGGCGGCACACCCTCACCGTGCGGCGGGGCGGCCGGGTGCTGCGCGTGCTGCCGGTCAGCGCGGGCACCGACCGGCACGCGACGTACGACGGGGTGATGGTCATCTCGCAGAAGTCACGGGTGACCCGGATGAACGGCGCCACCGTCGGCTTCGGCGGCCAGTACGACATCGCGGACGTGCCGCACGCGATGCGGCTGACCGACTCGGGCACCTTCGTGCACGGCAACTACTGGTCGGACCGGTCGGTGTTCGGCACCGCCAACACCAGCCACGGCTGCGTGGGGCTGGCCGACACCCGGCACGGCGACGACCGTTCGCCGGCCGGCTGGTTCTTCGACCACTCGCTGGTCGGCGACACCGTCACCGTGGTCGGTTCCCGCCGGGGCACCGTCGCCCCGGACAACGGCCTCGGCGGCTGGAACATGTCGTGGGCGGCCTGGCGTTCCGGGTGATCCATCCGACACTCCGCGCCGGGCACCGGCACGGGCGCCGGACGCTACCGTCGTGCCATGACTGTTCACCTTGAGGCCGCCGACGGGGTCGGCGTCATCCGCCTGGACCGCCCGCCGATGAACGCGTTGGACAGCGCCACCCAGGACGAGTTGCGGGCCGCGGCCCAGGAGGCGTCGGACCGCGACGACGTGCGCAGCGTCGTGCTGTGGGGCGGCGAGAAGGTGTTCGCGGCCGGCGCGGACATCAAGGAGATGCAGGCGATGGGCTACGAGGAGATGGCGGTGCGCGCCCGCGACCTGCAGGAGTCGTTCTCCGCGGTGGCCCGCGTCCCCAAGCCGGTGGTGGCCGCCGTGACCGGCTACGCGCTCGGCGGCGGCTGCGAACTGGCGCTCTGCGCGGACGTGCGGTTCGCCGCCGAGAACGCCAAGCTCGGCCAGCCGGAGATCCTGCTGGGGCTGATCCCGGGCGCCGGCGGCACCCAGCGGCTGGCCCGGCTGGTCGGCCCGGCCAGGGCGAAGGACCTGATCTTCACCGGCCGGATGGTCACCGCCGACGAGGCTTTGGCCATCGGCCTGGTGGACCGGGTGGTGCCCGCCGGGCAGGTCTTCGCCGAGGCGCACGCCTGGGCGGAGCGGCTGGCGCGCGGACCGGCGCTGGCGCTGCGCGCCGCGAAGGAGGCGGTCGACGGCGGTCTGGAGACCGGCCTGGAGACCGGCCTGATGCTGGAACGCGGTCTGTTCGCCGGCCTGTTCGCCACCCGGGACCGGGAGATCGGTATGCGCGGCTTCGTCGAGGAGGGGCCGGGCAAGGCGGTCTTCTCCTGACGGCGCGCGGGCGGTCCGGCCCGGCCGCGCCCGCCCGCACGGCGCCCGCCCGGCCGCGCGGTGACCCGCGGGTGACGGGCCGTCACCCGGGCCGGGCCGCGGGTGCCGGCCGGACCGCTGCCATCGGCATATGACCGCATGATGGCCGGTATGCGTGCCTGCGGTGGGCCATTCCACCGGTTCCCGCCCCAACCGGTGGCTGAGCGGTCATGATGAGCCCATGGTCGGTCGGGGCGCAGCGGAGCAGTCGCGGCGGCCGGACGCCGTCGCGCCGACCTGGCCGACGGGGCCGGCCGTGCCGCGCGACCTGCACGACGTCTTCGTGCTGGAGACGCTCGGTGACCCCTCGGTCGAGGAGGTCTGCTTCCACTCCCGCCCGCAGTCCGCGTCCGCCGCGCGCCGGCTCACCCGCGCCCGGCTGCGGCTGTGGGGACTGCCCTGCCTGGCGGAGGTGTGCGAGCTGTTGGTGTCCGAACTGGTGGGCAACGCCGTACGGCACACCGGCGCCCAGACGTTCGGGCTGGCCATGCGGCGTCGCAACGGCTGGCTGCGGGTCGAGGTGCGCGACCCGTCCCGGGCGCTGCCCTGCCTGCTGCCGGTCGGCGACCTGGACACCAGCGGGCGCGGGCTGATGCTGGTCGACAGGCTGTCCGGCCGGTGGGGCGTGGACCTGCTGCCGCGCGGCAAGACCACCTGGTTCGAGGTACGCGTCCCCAGCCGCTGACCCGCCGGGCACCCGGTGTCAGCGCTGGTGCGGGCGGGCCGGCAGGCCGTCGATGCTGTGGGAGTTCTTCAGCCGCATGTAGTCCTCCAGTTCCACCTGCGACCTGCGCTCCCCCCACTTGTCCTGTAGGTCGCGCTCGCGCACGAAGGCCATCTCCGGCACCGTGAAGCCGCACGAGTCGGCGATCCGGTGCAGCGAGACCACCACGACGGACCGCGGGATCGGGTGCTTGCCGAACTCCCCGATCAGGGTGTCCCACTCGGGGGAGTCGGGGAAGACGCAGCGCCCCTCGCCGTACAGCCGCAACGTCTTCGGGCGCGGCCCGAACGAGCAGAACATCAGCGTCACCCGGCGGTTCTCCCGCAGGTGGGCGATGGTCTCGGCGCCCGAGCCGATCAGGTCCAGGTAGGCGATCGTGGTGTCGTCCAGCACCGCGATGGTGTCCGTGCCGCCCTTGGGCGAGACGTTGATCCTGCCGTCCCTGGCCAGCGGCGCGGTGGCCACGAAGAACACCGGCGACCGCTCGACGAAGGCGCGCAGGTCCCGGGTCAGCCCGTCGTACAGCCTGCCCACCGTCAGCCCCGTCCCTGTCCCCGTGCCCGGCCGGCCGCGCGTTCCGCGACGGCCGCTCCGCGCGCCGGTGCCGTCGCCGTCACGCCCGCAGCTCCCGTCCGGCCTCGCGCTCCAGCCAGCGGACCACCTCGACGTTGTCCGCGCCCTCCGGCAGCCGCTCCACGGCCCGTTCCCACAACCGCCGGCAGGCGGTACCGAAGTCGGCCGGCCCGCCGGCCCGCTCCTGGAGCTCGGAGGCGATCCGGATGTCCTTGAGCATCAACCGCAGCGCGAAGCCGGAGTCGAAGGTGCCGGGCAGCACGTGGTCCGGCAGCTTCGTCTCGGAGGCGTGGTTGCGCCCGGTGGAGGCGTTGACCACCTCCAGCATGACGGCCGGCTCCAGGCCGAACGCCCGGCCGGCGAGCATCACCTCGGCGACCGCGGCCAGGTTCACCGCGGACAGCAGGTTGTTCAGCGCCTTGAGCGCGTGGCCGGCGCCGGGCGGGCCGACCCGGTGGATCCGGCCCAGTGCGCGCAGCACCGGTTCGGCCCGCTCCAGCGCCTCCTGGTCACCGGCCGCCATCAGCGTCAGCCCGCCGGAACGCGCCGCGGCCGGGCTGCCGGAGACGGGGGAGTCCACCACGGCCACGCCGTACCCGGCAGCCACCCGGCCCAGCTCCAGGGTGTCGGCCGGCGCCGAGGAACCGGTGTCGACGATCAGCGCGCCGGGTTCCAGCAGCGGCAGCACCGCGTCGGCCACCCGGCGCACGGCGGCGCCGTCCGGCAGCATGGTGACGACCACCGGGGCGGCCAGTCCCGCCGCGTCCGGCACCGCCTCGACGCCCGGATGCCCGCCCGCCGACCCGGCGGCCCGCCGGTCGAGGTCGAAGGCCCGTACCGCGAAGCCGCTGTCCGCGAGGCGGCGGCACATTCCGCCGCCCATCGCCCCGAGCCCGGCAAACCCCACACGCATCGTCGCAACCCTTTCTGGTCCGTCCCCGGACGCTTCCGGTCGATACCGTCCCGGCCCCCCGCCGGCCGCCCGCCCCACGGTCCCGGCGGCGGTCGGCTCAGCGGTCCGCGAAGTCGAACTCCACCCGCTCCTCCAACTCCATCTCCCGCACGATGCGCCGGATCCCGGAGAAGTCCCGCACCAGCAGCCCGTTGCCGCTCATCGCCCGGCAGTCGGCCACGATCTCCTCGGCGCGCTCGATGCCCGCGTGCCGCAGGATGCCAGGCCACACGTCGAAGTCCTGCGCCACGAACGCGTACAGCGCCTGCGGCAGCATCCGGACGAAGGCCCGGCGCGCCTCCGCGTTCAGGCGGGTGAACAGCGACTTGGCGACCTCCACCATCACCGAGGAGTGCGCCGACTCGTCCCGGGCGTGCAGCCGGGGGACCAGCGCGTGCAGCGGTTGCACCGTCTCGTCCCGGGAGAGCAGCTCCAGGTAGGCGTTGACGCTGATCTCCGAGACGGTGGTCCACACCAGCTTGAGCAGGTCGCGCTCCCACTGCTCGGCGGCCGCCGCCTCCGCCTCCAGCAGCCTGCGGTAGGTGACGGTGTGCGGGTAGGCCGGTTCGCTGGGCAGCGCCCGCACGTCCCGGGTGCGCTGCATCGCGATCATGTGCATGTAGGTGTGCCAGACCTCGTCCACGTGGGTCTGCTGCACCGCCCGCTTGAGTTCGACGCCCTCGGCGCCGGGGAAGGCGCCGTGCATGATCATCGCGAACGTCGGGTTGGCCACGTACTCCTCGGCCGTGATGACGCGCTCGTTGTACACCAACCAGGCCATGGTGATCACCCGCTGGCGCTGCTCCGGCTCGGCGGCCAGGAACAGCGGGTGCTCGGCGAACGGCAGCAGCCGTACCGGGTAGTCCGGCAGCGACTCGTCGTAGGTCTCCGGCTCGGAGATCCGGTCCAGGTCGGTGCGGATGGTGGCCCGGCGGGGCCAGGAGTCGGCGATCCGGCGCAGAACCGGTTCGTCGATGGCGCCGGGCTCCCCGTCGCCCGACCCGCCGTCGTGGGCGCCCTCGCTCAGCACGGTCATCGCCGGTCCCCTTCCGATGCGGCCGACGCGATCGCGTCGGTGAGAACGCCTGTGCCGTACCGAAGGGTGTCCTCGTCGGCCACCAGCGGCGGCATGATCTTGAGCACCTGGCCGCGTGCCCCCGAGGTCTCCACCAGCAGGCCCTTGCCGAACGCCGCGCGCGAGACCCGGTCCGCCAGCCCCTCGTCGGTGAACGCCAGCCCGCGGATCAGGCCGCGCCCGCGCACCGCGCAGCCCAGGTCCGAGAAGGTGACGGCCATCTCCGCCAGCAGCCCGGACAGCGTCGCCGCGTGCTCGCGCACCCGGTCGCCGAACGCCGGGTCGGCCCAGAACTCCAGGCAGGCGGTGGCGGCGACGAACGCCAGGTTGTTGCCGCGGAAGGTGCCGCTGTGCTCACCGGGGCGCAACCGGTCGAACTCCGGGCGCACCAGCGTCAGCGCCATGGGCAGCCCGATGCCGCTGATCGACTTCGACAGGCACACCAGGTCCGGCACGATGCCGGCTTCCTCGAAGCTGAAGAAGGTGCCGGTGCGCCCGCAGCCGGCCTGGATGTCGTCCAGGATCAGCAGGATGCCGCGCTCCCGGGCGACCTCGGCGAGCCGGCGCAGCCAGCGCGGGCCGGCGGCCGACAGCCCGCCCTCGCCCTGCACGGTCTCCACCACGAACGCGGCCGGCCGGTCGACGCCACTACCCGGGTCGTCCAGCATCCGGGTCAGGTAGTCGATGGTGTCGACGCCCTCGCCGGCGTAGCCCTCGTACGGCATACGGGTGACGTGGCCGAGCGGCACGCCCGCCGCGTCGCGCTTGAACGCGGTCGCCGAGGCGGCCAGCGCGCCCAGCGACAGCCCGTGGAAACCGCCGGTGAAGGCGATCACGTCGGTGCGCCCGGTGACCCGGCGGGCGGTCTTGAACGCCGCCTCGACGGCGTTGGTGCCGGTCGGACCGGTGAACTGCACGCGGTACTCCAGCCCGCGCGGTGCGAGCACCACGTCGCGGAACCGCTCCAGGAAGGCGGCCTTGGCGCTGGTGTGCAGGTCCAGGCCGTGCACCGGGCCGTCGGCCAGCAGGTAGTCGACGACCGCCTTCTTCACCGGGGCCGGGTTGTGGCCGTAGTTGAGCGCGCCGGCGCCGGACAGGAAGTCGGTGTAGACGCGGCCGTCCTCGTCCCACATCCGGTGGCCGACGGCCTTGGTGAAGACCGCGGGGAAACGCCGGCAGTAGGTCCGCACGGCCGACTCGAGCTCGTCGAAGACGGTGGGGGACTCGGTGTCGGTCATGACACGCTCCAGGGATCGGTCTCGGCGATCAGCGCCGCGTCGCGGGGGTCGAGCGCGGTACGGGGGGAGAGCGGGAACCAGCCCGCCAGGGTCAGCCGGATCAGTTCGCGCATCCGGTCCGCGATGAGTTCGGGGGTGTAGGCGGTCGGCACCTCGTGGGCGTCGATCGACGGGGTGGGCGGGAAGTAGCGGCCGGCCTTGACGGGCCGCACCACGGCGTCCCACAGGTTGAGGCTCTGCCCGCCCCAGCGCGCCCGGCCGCTGAAGACCGAGTACACCGGCAGGCCCTCCAGGTGCGGGCGGCTCAGTGCCTGGTTGACCGGCTCGCTGACCATCTCGACGACCAGGCCGCAGGCGCCCGCGTCGCGCGCCCGGCGGGCCTGCGCGAACAGCTCCAGCGCCTCGTCCACCGCGTCGCCGTGCCGGCCCAGCCGGGTCAGCTGCGGGGTGTAGCCCAGGTGCGCCAGCGTCGGCAGCCCGCCGGCCGCGACCGCCTCCACCCGGCGCAGCTCGCTCTCGCCGGCCACCTCGATCTTGACCGCGTCCGCCCCCGCCGCGGCGAACCGGGCGGCGGCGTCCAGCGCGGTGGCGGCGTCCCGGGTGGTGCCGTCCGGCAGGTCGGCGAGCAGGAACGGCCGGCGGCCGGCCGCGAACTCCCGGTCGGTCGCCGCGCGCACCTCGCCGACCAGGCCGATCATGGTGGCCAGCGCCCACTCCTGCTCGGCCGGGCCGGACATCACGGTGGTGGCGCGGCCCAGGTGGGTCATGAAGTACGAGTCGCCGACCATCACGCACTCGACCGGCGAGTCGACCAGGTCGGGGGTGCGCAGCGCCTGCGCCAGCCCCTCGATCTCGTACCCGCGGTAGGCGTTGATCTTCAGGCCGAGCTGCGCCGGGCAGTCGTAGCGCCACAGGTAGGGCGAGAGCGTGCCCCCGGCGGACCGCGCGGTCAGTTCAGCGCCCATCGAGGCCCTCCCGGTAGATCGTGTTGACGCGTTCGACGGCGCCGCGCACCGCCTTCGGGTCGGCGGCGGTGAAGCAGAGCCGGGCCCACCGCTCGCAGTGCCCACCGAACACCCGGCCGGGCGCCAGCCCCACGCCGTCCTCGGCGCACCGGCGGATGAACGCCTCGCCGTCGCCGAGGGCGGACAGGTCGAGGAAGGTGTACAGGCTGCCCGAGACCCGGGTGTGCGGGATCTCCAGCGCCTCGTCGGCCGCTCGCCAGGCGTCGGCCGCCGCGGCCCGCCGGGCCGCCAGCTCCCGTACCGGGGTGGCCAGCGCCTCGAACGCGGCGAACTGCGAGGCGGTGGAGACCGAGTAGAGGGTGTGCAGCGACCACTTGGTCAGCACCTCCTCGCAGCCCGGTGGGGAGACCAGGTGGCCGACCCGGGCGCCCGGCATGGCGTAGGTCTTGCTGCACGAGTGCACCGAGAAGGTGCGGCGCGCGGCGTCGCCGACGGTGGCCGGGTCGAGGAAGCCGCCGGGGGTGAAGTCGTAGTTCTCGTAGGCGTTGTCCGCGATCAGCCACAGGTCGTGGCGGTCCGCCAACTCGGCGAGCGCGCCGAGCTGCGCCTCGTCGAGCCGGTAACCGGTCGGGTTGTTGGGGTTGTTGAAGTAGACCGCCCGGGTGCGCGGGCCCACCGCCGCTTCGACGGCCGCGGCGAGGTCGAAGCCGTCGTCGCGCGAGAGCTCCAGGAAGACCGGCACCTCGCGCGGCACCCCGCCGGCCGCCCGGACCAGGCCGGTCGCGAACAGCCACTGCGGGGAGAGCACCAGCACCTCGTCGCCGGGCCGCAGCACCGCGTGCAGCACCACCGCGATGGCGTGCGTGGCCCCGCCGGTCACCAGGACCTGGTCGGTTCCCACCCGGGTGCCGCGGCGCGCGGTGGCGGCCTCGGCGCAGCGTTCGCGCAGCGCCGGCACCCCGGCCGGCGGGGCGTGTTCGTGCGGCGCGATGCCGAACGCGTCGCGTTCCCAGGCGTGCGGCACGGCGCACGGCGTGAAGACGGTCCTGCCCTGGTGCAGCCGGACCGGCGCCGGGTGGCCGCCGGCGCGCAGCAGCGCCTCGACCGCGACGAGCGGCGAGGGCGGGATCTCGGTCAGCGTCCGCCCGAAGGAAGGCATGGGTGAAGACTCCTAGTGGGGATCCGCGGCGGAGGACCGCCCCGGCTCGGACATGCGGGCCGCGGCGCCCCAGGACGGGCGATCCAGGCCGAGGTTCTCGCGCAGCGTGCCGCCCTCGTACGCGGTGCGGAACAGCCCGCGCCGCTGGAGTTCCGGCACCACCATGTCGACGAAGTCGTCGAGTCCGTCGGGCAGCACGGGCGGCATCACGTTGAAGCCGTCCGCGCCGCCGTTCTCGAACCACTCCTGCAGTTCGTCCGCGATGGTCCGCGGGGTGCCGATGACGATGCGGTGGCCGCGCCCGCCGGACAGCGACTGGTAGAGCTGACGAATCGTCAAGCCCTCCTTGCGCGCCTTGTCGTAGACGAGATCCTGGCGTGAGGTGCTGCCCTCGGTGCGCGGCAGTTCGGGCAGCGGGCCGTCCACCGGCAGGTGTGAGATGTCCGCCCCGCCGAGCAGCATGCGCAGCAGCCCGATGCCCACCACCGGGTCCACCAGCTCCTGCAGTGCCGCGTACTTGTCCTCCGCCTCGGCCATCGTGCGGCCGACCACCGGGAACAGACCCGGCATCACCTTGACCTGTTCCGGGTCCCGGCCGTGCCCGACGGCTTGGTCCTTCATCGACTTGTGGAACGCGCGGGCCTGCTCCAGGTCGTGGGCCGCGGTGAAGACCACCTCGGCCCAGCGCGCCGCGAAGTCCTGGCCGTCCGGTGAGGCCCCGGCCTGCACGATGACCGGGTAACCCTGCGGCGGGCGGGCGACGTTGAGGGGGCCGCGGACCTGGAAGTGCTCGCCGCGGTGGCCGAGTACGTGCAGCTTCTCCGGGTCGAAGAAGCGGCCGGATGCCTTGTCGAAGAGGAAGGCGTCGTCCTCCCAGCTGTCCCACAGCCCGGTGACGACCTCCATGAACTCCCGGGCCCGGTGGTAGCGCGCCGCGTGGTCGGGCTGCCGGTCCAGGTTGAAGTTGCGCGCCTCGGCGTCGGTGACGGAGGTGACCACGTTCCACCCGGAGCGCCCGCCGCTGAGGTGGTCCAGCGACGCGAAGCCGCGCGCCAGGGTGAACGGCTCGTAGTACGTGGTGGAGGCGGTCGCGGCCAGCCCGATGTGGGTGGTGTGCACCGCCAGCGCGGACAGCAGCGTCAGCGGTTCGAACTGGATGATGCGGCCCTGCCGGCTCAGCTCGTCCGCGTTCTCGAACGGGATCCGGATGCCCAGGCCGTCGGAGAGGAAGACCATGTCGAACAGGCCGCGTTCGGCGGTCAGGACCAGGTCGCGGTAGTGCCCGAAGTCGTGGCCGCCGTCCGCGTGGGCGTGCGGATGGCGCCAGGAGGCGATGTGGTACCCGGGTGCGATGAGAAACGCTCCAAGGCGGAGCATGCGGCGCGGTGCTCGCATCATGGGACTCTCCTTGCTTGTCTCTCCGACGACCTTGCCGGGGCGGGCATGAGAGAGCACCGGCCGCGCTCACCCGTGCGGGCGGTCCTTCCCGTTCGAGGCGTTCGCGGCCCTTCGCACACTCCCCCCGCTTACGTTTATGTGCGCTACCTCGAGTGGAAGGTAGTCGGAGATCGGGCGGCCCACCATGGTTGTGGGCACAACGAGATTTGGCTCCGGAAATCTCGTTGTGCCCATTTTGACCACGTGGGCGGGAACCGGCCGCGAGGGTGACGCAGGCGCGTGGTCGGGAAGAAGCAGAACAGGAATTCCGGCGTCAGGAGACACCGTGCCGAAACCCGGTCGTGACCTGCGTCGACCTACTCTTCAGCCGGTTCGCACCCCGGCGCACAGTGGAGGAATGCGGTGGACACGGTAACCGGACGCGACGTCCTGATACTTGTCGACAGCGACTACGCCGACACCCCCTACGACAAGTGGGCCGCCGACGCCGGGGTGCGGCCGCACCTGCTGGTCTCCCGCCGCCGCTTCCACCAGTACCGGCACGTTCCCGGCGCCCGGGTCATCGACGACTGGGCCGCCGGCGGCGCCGTGGAGCGCGCCGCCCTGGAGACCGCCGAGGCGGTCTCGCCGCGCGCGGTGGTGGGCCGGATGGAGGGCGACGTGCTGCGCGCCGCCCGGCTGCGCGGACTGCTCGGACTGCCCGGCCAGGACTGGGAGAGCGCGGTCGCCTTCCGGGACAAGGTGGTGATGAAGACCATCCTGCGGCGCGGCGGCCTGCCGGTACCGCGGTTCGCGCCGGTGCGGATCCCGCTGGACCTGGTCGCATTCGTCCGCGAACACGGCTACCCGGTCGTGGTCAAGCCGGCGTACGGCTCCGGATCGGCCGGCACCCGGGTGCTGCGCGACGATGCCGACCTGACCGCGCAGTTCGCCGCCGGGCTGCCCGAACACGCCGAGGTGGAACGGTTCGTCGAGGGCGCCATGTACGTGGTGGACGGGCTGGCGGCGGACGGCGCGGTGCCGGCGGTGTTCGTCTCCCGCTACCTCAACGACTGCCTGTCCTACCGGGAGGGCGGCCACCTCGGCTCGGTGCAGCTGACCCGCGACGACCCCCTGGTGCCCCGGCTGGCCGGCTACGCCCGGCGGGTGCTCGGCCTGCTGCCCACCCCCCGGTACACCGCGTTCCACCTGGAGGTCTTCCGCACCCCGGACGACACGCTGGTGCTGTGTGAGGTGGCCAGCCGCACCGGCGGGGCGCTCACCACCGCCGCGGTGCGCGCCGCGACCGGCTTCGACCTGGACCGCGAGTGGTTCCTCGCCCAGGTCGCACCGGCGCCCCACCCGGTGCGTGCCGTGGAGGGCGCCGCGCCCGGCGGTTCGGCGGCGTGGGTGGTCTTCTACCCGGAGACCGGCACGCTGACCTCGCTGCCGGCCGGACCGCCGCCGTTCGTGGCCGAGGAGCGGCTGCGCGGCCGGGTCGGCACCGCGCACCGGGCGGGCGAGAAGTCCGGCGAGTACCTGGCCGGCTACGTGGTGACCGGGTCGGACGCGACCGAGGTGGCGGCACGCGTGGACGAGCTGGCCGCGTGGTACGCCGCCGGAATCGGCTGGGAGCGCGACCGGTCCGGGGCGCCGCCGGCCGGCCCGCGCTGAGGGCGCGTCGGATACCGGCCACCGGGCGGTGTGGCGCCGGCCACGGGACGCCCTCGGCCGCCGGGTGCCGGACACCGCTCCGGCACCGTGCCGATCCGCTGGCCGGCACCGCCGGGCGGACCGGTCGGCGCTCCCAACGGCGTTCCCAATGCGGCCAATTGTCTGTGCGTGAGTTTTGCCCGGATAAATTTCTTTACCGCGCAGGTCTTGCTGTCGACGCCCTGATCGGGATCAATAGTCCCGGGTGGCCGGCGACGGCCGCCCCGGGTGTGGGCGCTCGGCCAACTCGTCCTCCGCCTGGCTGATGAGCCGTAGGCGGGTCGAACGCCGCGCGGTCCACCGGACGCGTCAGGAAGATCGAGGTCGTCAGCCGCCCATGACCAGACTCGCAACCGTGCCCGGTGCCGGTCCCTCCGGCCGGGCGGGCGCCGGGGCGGCGGTCGTGGAGGTCGCCGGGTGATCGAGGTGCTCGTCGTCGACGACGACTTCTACGTCGCGGAGATCAACGCGCGCTACGTCAGCGCCGTGCCGGGGTTCCACGTGGCCGGGCGGGTGCACACCGCGGCCTCCGCGTTCAGCGCCGTCGAGCGCGGCGGCGTCGACCTGATCCTGCTCGACCAGTACCTGCCGGACGAGAGCGGACTGTCGCTGACCCGGCGGCTGCGCCGGCACAGCCGGGACATCGACGTGATCATGGTGACCGCGGACCGCCGGCCGGCCTCGGTGCAGGAGGCGCTGCGCGCCGGGGTGCTGCAGTACATCGTCAAGCCGTTCACGTTCGACGCGCTGCGCGGCAAGCTGGAGGCGTACGCGCACCTGCGCGGCGCGCTCGGCGACGTGGAGATGGACCAGGAGCGCATCGACCGGATCCTCGGCACGCCGCGCACCGCCGGCGCGGTCACCCCGATGCCCAAGGGCTACACCGAGCGCACCGCGGAGCTGATCCGGCAGATCGTCTCGCGCACCAACCGGCCGGTTTCCGCGCACGAGGTCTCCGAGCAGGCGAAGGTCTCGCGCTCGACCGCGCAGCGCTATCTGAAGTACCTGGAGGAGACCGGCCGGTTGCGACTGACCCTCAAGTACGGCGACAGCGGGCGCCCCGAGCACCGCTACTCCGGTGCCTGACCGCCTGACCGCCTGACCGCCTGACCGCCTGACCGTGAGGGCGTGGGGACCCCGCGGTGCCGGGCGGACGGCCGCCGCCGCCCGCCCGGCACCGCGACGGGTCACACGGCGGCGGCGCCCAGGTCGCGCACCCGCAGCCGGAACTCCAGCCGGCCGACCGCCTCCCGCGCGGCGCCGACCGCCTCCTCGCAGGTCGTCCCGGTGGCGCGGGCGGCGACCACCCTGGACTCCGACGAGGTCAGGCCGCCGACCGGTGAGCCCGGCCGCACCAGCGGGGCGACCTCGGTCACGCCGGGCAGCGCGCGGGCCTCGTCCAGCCCGCACACCTCGTCCAGTACCCCGCAGACGTCGAGTGCGGCGAACCAGATCGCCGAGCAGCGCGGCTCGCGCGGCTCGGCCAGCGTGGCGCGCAGCGCCGGCATCACCTTCTCGCCCAGAAGTTGACGTACCGTCAGGTCAGCCAGGTCGACCCCGGTCGCCTCCAGCGTCAGCTGCGGTATCTCGTCGCCGCCGACCCGCACGTGGGTCTCGATCACCCGCGGGCCGTCCTCGCCCAGCACGATCTCGGTGTGGCTGGGTCCGAACGCCACGCCCAGTGCGTCCAGCACCCGCTCCACGTAGCCGGCCACCTCCTCGCGGCGCTCCGGCGGCAGGTCGGCCGGCGAGACGTGGCCCAGCTCCACGAAGCCGCGCGGGTCGGAGTACTTGCGGGTGACCGCCACCACCTGGTGCTCACCCAGCTCGGAGAACGCCTCCACGCTGAACTGCGGGCCCCGCAGGAACTCCTCCACCAGCACTCCGGAGTTGTTCAGCCCCAGGTAGCTGCCGCCGGCCCGCTCGAAGGCGGCCGGCAGCTCGTCGTCCCGGGCCACCCGGGCCACCCCGGCGCTGCCGGAACCGGAGACCGGCTTCACCACGCACGGCAGCCCGTGCTCGGCGGCGAACGCGCGCAGCCCCGGGAGGTCGTCCACCCGGGCGTGCGCCGTGGCGTCCACCCCGGCCTCCCGCAGCCGGGCGCGCATGGCCGCCTTGTCGTGCACCAGCGCCACCGTCCGCACGCTGTGCGTGGCCAGCCCCAGCGCGGCCCCGATCGCCGCGCACCGGTCCTGGTTGCGCTCGCCGAAGGTGGCGATCCGGGTGAACGGGTGGTGGGCGTGCGCGGCGGCGGCCAGGTCGATCCACTCCTGGTCGTCCGCGTCGCCGCGCACCCCCATCACCCGGGCGCTCTCGGCCGGCGCGCGCACCTTCCCCAGGTACTCCAACTGGCACATCATCGTGGTCTCGGTACCGGGCAGCGCCGCGCGCAGCCGGGCCGGGAAGTCCCGCCCGGTCCCGACGACCAGTACATGCTCAGCCATCACGCCTCACTTCCGTACGTTCTCCGACTCCGCCCCCGCGCCGGCCGCAGGCACGCCCCGGCCGGGGCACCGCTCAGCGCCACCCGGCGTTCGCCTGCCACCAGTCGGCCACCTCCGCCAGCCGCTTGTGGACCTCCTCGACGGTGCCCGCCCGCACGAACACCCGGGCCGCCGCGTCGGTCACCGCCCGCACGCCCTCGCCGATCGCGCCGGCCTCCAGCATCGAGACCACCTCGGAGCCGGGCACCGGGCAGCGGCCGGCCGGCGGCGAGAACGCGCCGTGGCCGAACGGCAGGAAGATCCAGCCCTCGGTCGCGGCCGGCGCGGTCGGCTGGTGGTCCAGCGCGAGCGCGGAACCGCACTGCGCCCGCAGCCCCTCGCGTGCCAACTGCACTCCGAAGGCGCGCTCGTACGCCTCCGCGATCAGGCCGCCGCCGGCCCGGCTGGCTATCTCGCACAGCACCGGCACGCCGTCCGCACCGATCCAGCCCTCCAGGTGGAAGGCGAGCGGATGCGGCGCCGGCGGCAGCGTGCCGATCACCTGGTCGGCCAACTTCCGCAGCAGAGGCAGGCGTTCGTCGTCCGGCGCCAGCAGCACGCTGCTGACGAATGCGTCGTCGCGGACGCGCTCCGCCAGCCCGCCGCTGTACCGGGCCGGCCAGGCGTGCACCACGCGCCCGTCGCGCATGATGCCGTCCACGTGGAAGAAGTCGCCGCGCACGAACGTCTCGGCCATCCACTGCCCGGGCAGGTACGGCACCTCGGCGCCGCGCTGGCCCTCGAAGAACGCCGTCACGTCGGCCGGGCCGCGCAGGATCGACACGCCCTCGGCGCCCGCACCGAACCGCGGCTTGACCACCACCGGGAAGCCGTGCTCCTCGACGAAGGCCAGCAGGTCCTGCGGGTGGTCCACGGCGGCGAACGCCGGCAGCGCGACCGGCGAGCCGGCCATCAGCCGCTTCATCACCACCTTGTCGCGGTACGCGGTGGCCGACGCGGTGTCCTGGCCGGGCAGGCCGAGCCGTTCCCGCAGCCGGGCGGCGCGCAGCACGTCGCTCTCGCTGGTGGAGGCGACCAGGTCCACCCGGTGCTCGCGCGCGGCCCGCTCGGCGGCCTCCTCGGTGCTCCAGCCGCCGTAGTCCGGCACCAGGACGTGCCGGGGGAAGAACTCGGCCAGCACGTCCTCGCTGCCGGCCACCGCCTTCGGCGTGGTGAGCAGCACGACGCGCTCCGCGGTGTCGTCCAGCCAGTGCTGGAGCGGGCGCTTGGCGAGCGGCTGGCGGGAGAGCAGCAGAACTGTGGCCATGACTCAGATTCTCTCAGGGGCGGTGGAGGTGACCGGGCACAGCCGGCCGTGCAGGTGCACCAGGCTGTCGCCCGGCACGCCCTCCCGCGCGTACGCGACGGCGCCCACCACCAGGTGGTGGTCGCCCAGCCGGACCTGGTGGTGCCGGGAGCACACCAGCCAGCACAGGCAGTCGTCCAGCAGCGGCACGCCGTGCGGTCCGGTGTGCCAGCCGGTGGGCGGTGCGAACCGGTCGGCGCCGGGGGTCGCGAACCGCGCCGCCAGCTCCGACTGGTGCGCGCCGAGCAACTGCACCCCGAACCACTCGCAGTCCTTGGTGGCCGCCCAGGTGCTGGAGGTGTCGGCCAGCGCGAAGGAGACCAGGGCCGGCCGGGCGCTGATCGAGGTGAACGAGGTGATGGTCACCCCGGCCGGCCCGGCCGCGCCCCGCGCGGTGAGCACCGCGACGCCGGACGCGTGCGGGCGCAGCACCGACCGCAGCACCGCCTCCTCGACGGTCACGGCGCGCCCTTCGTGGTGCTGGTGAAGTCCGGCCGGCGCAGCCCCAGGTTGTCGCGCAGCGTGCGGCCCTCGTACTCGGTGCGCACCAGGCCGCGCCGCTGGAGTTCGGGCACCAGCAGGTCGACGATGTCCACCAGGCCGCCGGGGTGGTAGTCCGGCATGATGTTGAAGCCGTCGGCGGCCTCGCCGACGAACCAGTCCTCCAACTGGTCGGCGATCTCGGCCGGGGTGCCCAGCAGGAAGCGGTGGCCGCGCCCGGCCGCCACCGACAGGTACAGCTCCCGGATGGTCAGCCCCTGGCGGCGGGCCTGCTGGTAGATCAGCTGCTGCTTGCTGGTGCTGCCCTCGGTCGGCGGCAGTTCGGGCAGCGGGCCGTCCAGCGGGTAGCCGGAGATGTCCACCATGCCGAGCTGGTAGGAGAGCATGCCCAGCCCGACGACCGGGTCGACCAGCTCCTGGAGCGTGGCGTACTTGTCCTCCGCCTCCGCCCGGGTGCGGCCCACCACGATGAACGCCCCGGGCAGGATCTTCACCTGCTCCGGGTCCCGGCCGTGCTCGGCGACCTGCTTCTTCAGACCGCGGTAGTAGGACCGCGCGCCCTCCAGCGTCTGCTGCACGGTGAAGACCACCTCGGCCCAGCGCGCCGCGAAGTCCTGGCCGTCCGGCGACGAGCCGGCCTGCACGATGACCGGGTGGCCCTGCGGCGGGCGGGCGACGTTGAGGGGGCCGCGGACCTGGAAGTGCTCGCCGCGGTGGCCGAGTACGTGCAGCTTCTCCGGGTCGAAGAAGCGGCCGGATGCCTTGTCGAAGAGGAAGGCGTCGTCCTCCCAGCTGTCCCACAGCCCGGTGACGACCTCCATGAACTCCCGGGCCCGGTGGTAGCGCGCCGCGTGGTCGGGCTGCCGGTCCAGGTTGAAGTTGCGCGCCTCGGCGTCGGTCGCGGAGGTGACCACGTTCCACCCGGAGCGCCCGCCGCTGAGGTGGTCCAGCGACGCGAACTGCCGGGCCACGGTGAACGGTTCGTTGTACGTGGTGGAGGAGGTGGCGGTCAGTCCGATGTGGCTGGTGTGCACCGCCAGCGCGGACAGCAGCGTCAGCGGTTCGAAGTGCACCATGCGGCCCTGCCGGCTCAGCTCGTCCGCGTCCTTGTACTTGGTGCGCACGCCGGCGCCGTCGGACAGGAAGATCATGTCGAACCTGCCGCGCTCGGCGGTGCGCACCAGCGAGCGGTAGTAGGCGAAGTCGAGGCCGCCGTCCGGACGGGCGTCCGGGTGCCGCCAGGCGGCGACGTGGTGGCCCGGCGCGGGCAGGAAGGCGCCGAGTTTCATCATGCGGCGTTGCGAGCTCACGAGAGGTCTCCAAGGGGGAGGAGGACAGGGCGTCGGGCGCCGGCCGGAGGCGGCCGGGTTCAGGGGGAGCCGGTGGTCGTGGTGACCCCCAGGCCGGGAGCGTCCGGCAGTGCGAGCACGCCGCGCTCGACCGGCACCCCGGTGAACGGGTCGTCGAGCAGGCCGAGATGGCCGTCGAGGTCCAGGTGGTCGGCGAGCGGGCCCAGCTGCGCCATCGCGGTCACCCCGAGGGCGCTCTCCAGCTTGCAGCCGAGCATCACCTGCAGACCGCAGCCCCGGGCCAGCGTGATCATCTCCCGCGCGGCGGCCAGCCCACCGCACTTGACCAGCTTGATGTTCACGCCGCTGACCTGACCGGCCAGCCGCGGCACGTCGGCCGGCAGCACGCAGTCCTCGTCGGCGAAGACCGGCACCGGCGACTCCTCGTGCACCGCGCGCAGCGCGCCGGGCCTGCCCGGCGGTACCGGCTGCTCCAGCATCTCCACGCCGTGCCGCTCCAGTTCGTCGGCGACCCGCAGCGCACCCGGCGCGTCCCAGGAGCCGTTGCCGTCCACCCGGATGCGCCCGTCGTAGACCGAGCGCAGCACGCCGGCCCGCCGCCCGTCGTCGTCCGGGGTGAACTTCAGCTTCAGCACCGGCCAGTCGCGCAACGCCCGGCCGCGCTCGCGCAGTTCGGCGTCCGGGCAGGCGCCGATGGACAGCGCGGTCGGCGCGGTCGGCAGCCCGTCCAGGCCGAACAGCCGGTGCAGCGGCAGGCCGGCCGCCTTGCCCAGCAGGTCGTGCAGCGCCAGGTCCACCACCGCGGCGGTGACCGGCGGCACCCCGGCCGCCACCACCCGCTCCAGCACGGCCCGCAGCCCGAACGGCGAGGCGCCGGCCAGCAGCGGCAGGCACCGCTCCAGCTCGTCCGGGTCGGCGCCGCGCGCCGTGCCGTAGCCGGTCAGGCCCTGCCAGGACAGCTCCAGCACGCACTGGCGCACCTCGGTGGTGACGCCCTTGTTGCTGGCGAACGGCTCCCGCAGTCGGACCCGGATCTCCCGGTGCCCGCCCCTCACCCCAGCACCTCCTCGAACGCGGCCACCACGCCGCACGCTTGACGGAAGGTCAAGTCGCGGAAACCGTCCGGCTCCACCGGCACCGCCGGTTCCCGCGGCGGGCCGCCGGCCGGCACCCCGCTGCCCGCCACGAACCGCGAACGCAGGTACGGCGAGAGCCGGTCGGCGTGTTCGGACAGCCAGGCCAGCGCCGTCGGGTACGCCTCGTCCGGCGCGGCGGCCAGCACCGTCTTGAACAGTTCCGCCATGGCCGCCGGGTCAGCCTGCGAGGTGCTGGGCGGACACAGCATGAACACCTGGGCCGGCAGCAGCACGAAGCACAGCGGGTTGGCCTCGTCGAACTCCTCCACCAGCGGGCCGGCGATGGCCCGCAGCGAGCGCACCGTGGAGCGCCGCGACAGGTAGCCGCCGCGCCGCGGCGGGCAGCCGGCCATCGCCCGCGCGCCCCAGTGCAGGTGCGTGATGAACGGGCTCTCCGGCCGCCCGGCGGGCGCGTCCGGGTGGTGCGTGTCCAGCAGCCCGAACAACACGTTGGTCAGCTGCAACGACATCACCGGCAGCACCGGCGGCAGCTGCGGCAACCGCTCGAAGAAGTCCTGCGGGTCCACCAGCGAGCGCACCGTCAGCAGCACCGCCTCGGCGAGTGCGCGGGCCGAGGGGTAGCGGTGGCCCTCCAGCAGGAACCCCTCGCCGTCCGGCACCACCTCGCACCGGCCCACCTCACCACTCAACCGGACCGCGTTGCTGATCAGCTCCGGGAAGAACACCTGCCCCGGGTGCTTGGGTCGGCCGGCCCGCTCCAGCAGCACGGTGAGCATGTCCACCACCAGCGGGCCGCGTTCCACCAGCCGGTGGGCCCACTGGCGGAAGCGGAAGCCGGAGATGCCCGCCATCCGCCGCCAGTGCACGTCCACCAGCGGCACCAGCGCCCCGTCCAGCTCCGCCCGCACCAGCGGGCAGAACAGCGGCAGCGAGCGGTCCCGGCGCACGAAGCCGCGCCCGTCCCAGGTGTGCAGCGCCAGCCTCCGGCGCCGGCCCCCGTCGATCAGCGACCCCGGCTGGTAGGCCTCGTCGCCGCCCTCCGCCTCCGCCTCGGTACGGGTGAAGCCGTAGATCAGCGGGTAACCGTGACCGCCCCCGCAGATCGCGGTGTTGAAGTCCATCGCGCCGGCCCGGCCGTGCGCGATGTCCTCCCAGTTGCCCAGGTGCCCGGTACGCGGCGGCAGCAGGCCCGGGCGCTGCTCCAGCAGCTCCAGCAGGGTGCCGATCGGCACGTCGTGGGTGCCCACGTGCACCGGGACGAACGCCTTGGCCCCGCCCGCCAGCGCCTCGGCGCCGGCGGCCCGGCGCAGGCCGAGCACGTCGAGCGGGTGCGCCTCGCTCACGCCTCCTCCTCCCGCAGCCGGCCCAGCAGGTACGGCAGGGTGCCGCCGGCCAGCAGCACGCTCCACTCGCCGGCCGACCGCACGTCGGCGGCGGCGGTGAAGTCCACCGAGCCGGCCCGCACCCGCGCCCGGCCGCTCTCGCGCACCCGCTCCAGGTCGATGTCGAACACCTCGCGCCCGGTCAGCCCCAGCCCGGCCCAGCTGCGCCCCTCGGGCAGCAGCAGCGGCAGGATGCCCATCGCGCACAGGTTGGCCCGGTGGATGCGCTCGAAGCTCTCCGCGAGCACCGCCCGCACGCCCAGCAGCCACGGGCCCTTCGCCGCCCAGTCGCGGGACGAGCCCATGCCGTAGTTGCGCCCGGCCAGCACCACCAGCGGCGTGCCGTCCGCCGCGTAGCGCTCGGCCGCCTCGAAGACCGGCAGCCGCTCCCCGCTCGGCAGGTGCACCGTGCCGCCGCCGGCGTCCCCGTCGCCGACCAGCGCGTTGCGCAGCCGCGGGTTGCCGAACGTGCCGCGCGCCATCACCTCGTGGTTGCCGCGCCGCGAGCCGTAGGAGTTGAAGTCCGCCACCCCCAGGCCGCGCAGGTGCCGGCCGGCCGGCGAGTCCGGCGGGATCGCGCCGACCGGCGAGATGTGGTCGGTGCTCACGTCGTCGCCGAGTGCCAGCAGCGCCCGCGCGCCGGTCAGCGGGCCGGACCGGCCGCCGGCGTCCACGTAGTCCGGCGGCCGGATGTAGCTGGAGCGCTCATCCCAGTCGAACACCCGCCCGGTCGGCGCCTCGATGGCCTCCCAGCCCGGCTGCCGCACGCCGTCGTCGGCGAACACCCCCGGGGTGACGTGGCGCTCCTCCAGCTCCCGCAGCCGACCGGCGTCCGGCCACAGGTCGCGCAGGAACACCTCGGTGCCGTCGGCGGCCGTGCCCACCGGCTCGCGCTCCAGGTCCCGGCGGACGTGGCCGACCAGCGCCAGCACCACCACCAGGGCCGGCGAGGCCAGGTAGCCGGCCCGCACCTGCGCGTGCACCCGGGACTCGAAGTTGCGGTTGCCGCTGAGCACCGCGGCCACCGTCAGCCCCGCGCGCTCCACCGCCGCGCCGACGCCCTCGTTGAGCGGGCCGCTGCCGCCGTTGCACGTCATGCAGCCGTAACCGGCCACGTGGAAGCCGAGCTTCTCCAGATCGGCCAGCAGCCCGGCGTCCTCCAGGTAGCGGGTCACCGCCCGGGAGCCGGGCGACAGGCTGGTCTTGACGTGCTCCGGCACGGTCAGCCCCAGCTCGACCGCCCGACGCGCCACCAGGCCTGCCGCCAGCATGGCCTTCGGGTTGGAGGTGCTGGTGCACGAGGTGATCGAGGCGATCACCAGGTCGCCCTCGGTCAGCCCGCCGGCCCGGCGCGGTTCGGCCGGCAGCAACCCGGCGAACGAGTCCGGCAGTTCACCGAGCGAGATCCGCTGGTCCGGCCGGCTCGGCCCGGCCAGGTTCGGCCCGACGGAGCCCAGGTCGAACTCGACGATCCGACCGAACCGCGGCTCGGAGCCGTCCTCGCGCAGCAGCCCCTGCCGCCGGCAGTACGCCTCGACCAGCGCCACCTGACCGGTCGGACGGCCGGTGCGCCGCAGGTAGTCCAGCGTCTCGCCGTCCACCGGGAAGAACGCGGTCATCGCGCCGTACTCCGGCGCCATGTTGGCGATGGTGCAGCGGTCCGGCGCGGACAGGGCGGCCAGCCCCGGTCCGGTGAACTCCAGCAGCAGGCCGCGCACCCCGCACTCGCGCAGCCGCTGGGTCAGCGCCAGTACCACGTCGGTCGGCGAGGTGCCCGGCCGCACGCTCCCGGTCAGCCGCACCCCGACCACCGGCGGCACCGCGATCGGCTGGGCCAGGCCCAGCATCAGCGCCTCCGCCTCCAGCCCGCCGACGCCCCAGCCCAGCACCCCGAGCCCGCCCACCATCGTGGTGTGGCTGTCGGTGCCGATCACGGTGTCCGGGAAGAGCAGCCCGTCCGCGCCGCGCGCCACCACGGTGGCCAGCTCCTCCAGGTTGACCTGGTGCACGATGCCGCGCCCCGGCGGGATCACCCGCAACCCGTCGAACGCGCCCTCGGCCCACTTCAGGAACGCGTACCGCTCCCGGTTGCGGGACAGCTCCAGCGCCTCGTTGCGGGCGAGCGCGTCGGGCCGGCCGGTCCAGTCGGCCTGCACCGAGTGGTCCACCACCACGTCGACCGGCAGCGCGGGATTCACCCGCTCCGGCCCGGCGACCCGGTCGCGCAGCGCGGCCAGGTCCACCAGCAGCGGGATGCCGGTGTAGTCCTGCACCAGGATGCGGGCCGGCCGGAAGGGCATCTCCAGCCCCGGGGCGGCGCCCAGCGCCAGCAGCCCGCCGAGCACGGCGGCCTTCTCCGGCTCGCCGGAGCGCAGCAGCGACTCCAGCAGCACCCGCCCGGTGAACGGCACCGCCGCCAGGTCGAAACCGCCCCGCTCGGCGCACGCCGGCAGGTCGTACAGGAGCGCCGCGTGCCCGGCGAGGTCCGCCCGGCCGGCCGCCGCGGCGCCGGCGCCGGACCCGGGGGCGCTCACCGCTCCGCCCGCGGGAACACCCGGCCGTGCGGGCCGACGTAGTCCAGCAGCGGCCGGATCAGCACGTTGTTCGACTGCTGCTCCAGCGCCTGCGCCACCCAGCCGGCGGTGCGGCCGACCACGAACAGCGGGATCGCCAGGTCGTCCGGCAGCCCCAGCAGCCGGTAGGCCAGCCCCGCGTACAGGTCCACGTTGGGTGCCACGCCGTGCCGGCTGTACGGCCGCATCGCGGCGGCCACCGCGTCCAGGATCTCCAGCCCCCGGGTGTCACCCCGCTCCCGACTCAACTCCACGACCGTGGACCGCAGGTGACGCACCCGCGGGTCCTCGGTGCGGTACACCCGGTGGCCGAACCCCATCACCGGCTCGCCGCGCCCCCGCAACTCGGCCACGTACGCCTCGGCGCGCTCCGGGGAGCCGACGCGGTCGACGATGCCGACCACCCGCTCGGCCGCGCCGCCGTGCACCGAGCCGCCGAACGCCGCGATGGCGGCGGTCACCGCCGGCACCACACCGGCCCGGCAGCCGACCGCCACCCGGGCGGCGAACGCCGAGGCGTTCGAGCTGTGGTCGGCGTGGACGATGAGGCCCTTGTTGATGAACCGCACCGCGGCCGGCGACGGCGGCTCGCCGAACAGCGCGGTCAGGAAGACCTCCGCGTACGACGCCTCGCCGGCCGGTATCAGCGGCTCGCGCCCGCTGCGGTAGGCGTGGTGCGCCGCGACGATCATCGGGACCCGCGCCATCAGCGCGATCCCGGCCTCCCGGGCCCGCTCCTGGCTCTCGTCCGAGCCGTCCGCACGCCGCGGGCCGAACGCGGCCAGCGCCGAAACGCAGGTGCGCAGCGCGTGCATCGGGTGCGCGTCCGCCATCGCCCGGGCCATCTCCAGCACCGGGGCGGGCAGCGCGCGGGCGGCGCGCAACTCCTTGCCGAACGCCTCCCGGGCCGCGGCGTCCGGAAGCTCGCCGTGCACCAGCAGGTGGGCGACGTCCTCGAAGGAGGCGTTCTCCGCCAGGTCGTGGATGCTGTAGCCGCGGTACTCCAGCGTGCCGGCCGCGCCGTCGATGTGGGTGATCGTGGTGTGGTCGAAGCGGATGCCCTCCAGGCCGCGGTGCACCGTGCCGCGGTCGGCGGCCCCGGCGGCGGCCGGGGCGGCGGCCAGCTCCCGCGGGGACGCGCCGGCGGCGAACTCCCGGATCGCGGCGACCGAGCGCAGCGCGAGGGTGAGGTCGTCGTCGATGGTCACCCCGAACTCGCCCTCCAGCGCGACCATCAGCGAGACGTGACCGAGCGAGTCCCAGGCGCGGATCGACTGGTACTCCAAGGCGTCGGTGACGTCGTCGACGCGGATGCCCAGCGTCCGGGCGATGAGGTGGTCAACGCTGCTCATGTTCCCCTCCTGGCGGATGGTCGGTTGCCGTGTCATATGAGGGCCGCCCGCTCGTCGAGCCACCGGCGCAGCGCGCCGCGGTCCACCTTGCCGTTGCCGTTCACCGGCAGTTCCCCGATGACCTGGACGGACCGGGGGACCATGTAGGCCGGCAGGCTGCTGGCGCACGCGTCCGTCAGGGTGGCCGGGTCCGCGGCTCCGGAGACGACGGCGGTGATGGTGCCCGGGTCCGGCCACAGCAGGCTCACCGCCTCCGCCGCGCCGGCCCGCCGCAGCACCGCCTCGATCTCGCCGAGCTCGATCCGGTGCCCGCCGACCTTGACCTGCTGGTCGTTGCGGCCCACGCAGACGAACTCGCCGTGCTCGGCGCGGACCAGGTCGCCGGTGCGGTAGTAGGTGCGCCCGTCGCGGTCGAAGTAGCGCTCGGCGGTCAGCTCCGGCGCCCGCCAGTAGCCGGGGGTGGTCTGCGGTCCGGCCACGCACAGCTCGCCCGTCCCGCCGTCCGGCACCGCCCGCAGCCCCTCGTCGACCACCAGCGCGTGCAGGCCCGGGTAGGGCAGTCCGATCGGCACGTTGTCGTGTACGCACCGCGCCGGGCTGGTGGCCGGCTCCCAGCGGTGCACGGTGCAGGCGATGGTCAACTCGGTGGGGCCGTACAGGTTCTCCACCACCGAGCCGGGCGCCGCCGCCTGCCACGCCTCCGCGGTGTCGCGCGGCAGCGCCTCGCCGCAGAACAGGCTCCAGCGCAGCGACGGCATCGTGCCCGGGCGCAGCGAGCCGCGCCGGCGCAGCAGGGCGGCCACCGACGGCACCGAGAACCACACCGTGACCTGGTCGCGCTCCAGGTACTTGTAGGGTGCCAGCAGTTCGATGGCGTCCATCGCGCAGACCCGCGCACCGTGCTCCCAGGCCATGAACAGGTCGAACACCGACAGGTCGAAGGTCTGGTCGAAGGTCTGCGACAGCCGGTCGTCCGGCGTCAGCCGGTAGCGCGCCTGGTTGACGCCGAGGAAGGCGCGCACGTTGCGGTGGGTGACCGGAACGCCCTTCGGGCGGCCGGTGCTGCCGGAGGTGAACAGCAGGTAGGCCGGGTCGTCCGGGGCCACCTCGGGCAGCGCGTCCAGCGGGCCGGCCGCCGCCAGGTCGGCGGCGTCCAGCACCGGCACCCCCTCCAGGCCGGCCGCTTCGGCGCGGGCGGTGCCCGGCAGCAGGACGACCGGCGGGCGCGGCAGCCCGCGCAACAGCTCCGGCAGGTCGGCCAGCGACGCCGGATCGACGATCAGCGCGTCCACCTCGGCGCGCTCCAGCATGGTCCGGGTGCGCGGCAGCGGGAACTTGCGGTTCAACGGCACGAACGCGGCGCCGGCGAACAGCGCGGCGAGCGTCCCGAGGTAGGACGCGTGGCTGCGGTGGGCGAAGACGCCGACCCGGTCCGGGCGCCCGCCGTTCGCCTCGACGAGCGCGGCGGCCCAGCGCAGGGCGGTGTCCGCGGCCTCCTGGTAGGTGTACTCCCGGCGCCCGAGGGTGAGGGCGACGTGGTCGGGCCGGACACTCGCGTGGTGGAGGAGGCCGGCGCCCAGGCGGCGGTGGTTCAGTGCTGTGGTCATGTCAATCCGAATTCGGTCAACGGGATTCCGGGTCACGTCTGCCGGCCGGGTGGGTCGCCGTGCCGGCCCGTGGAGCTGCGGTCCGTTCCCCGCCGGTCGATCAGCCGGGAGCGGGCGGCACCGGATCGCGGCGCGCCCACCCGGGGCACCACGCGGGCCCCGGGCCCGGATCACCGTCACAGCGGCGGCTCGGAGGGTGATGAGCCCGCGCATGCGAACAGGTCGTTCCTCGCCCTTCACCCCCCGCTCGACCTGACGGCGGCACAGGGAGAAGCTAGCCGCGCCCCCGCCCGGCGGCACCGTTGCGAGCGCAACGCTCCTTAACCCAGAAAAACCCGTTCTGCTCATTGCCCTTGTACCCGCCTGTACGGCGACAACGGAGCGGTGTCGGGCTCAACGAGCAGAACAGGATTTTCGCGGTCAAGCCGCATTGTGCTCGAAAACGCACGCCGTCTCGCGCCGGGTGGCTAGCCTCGCCGGGAGATGAGAGCGAGGAAGGCCCTCAGATGAAGACTCAGCGTCGCACGCCCCCGGCCGCGGTCCGTCACCCGGTCCGTCCGCCGGCACCGCGCGTCCGGCCCGCCGACCGGTGTCCCGCGGCGGCCCGGCAGGCGGTCCGGCCGTGCTGAAGGGCGTCCTGCCGCCGCCCGGCCCGGTCCGGATGATCACCGTGATCACCATGGTCATGTCGCTCGGCCAGGGGCTGTGGATGGCGCTCAGCGCCATCTACGCCGTCGCCGTACTGCACCTGACGCCCGACCAGCTCGGCCTCAGCGTCAGCGTCGCCGCGGCGATCGTGCTGCTGCTGAGCATCCCGCTCGGGCACCTCGCCGACCGCTGCGGGCCGCGCACCGTGCAGATGTGGTCGTTCCTGGTCCTGGCGCCGCTCACCACCGCGCTGCTGTTCGTCGACCGCTTCTGGCCCTACCTGGCGGTGGTCTCCGCCCAGGCCATCGCCTACCGGTCCGGCCGCAGCGCCCGCAAGGCCATGATCGCCGGGCTGATCCCCCCGGCCGACCGGGTCACCGCGCTCGCCTTCGTCCGGGCCGGCAGCAACGCCAGCGTCTCGGTGGGCGCGTGCCTGGCCGGCCTGGTGCTCGGCCTCGGCTCGCGCGGCGCCTACCACGCCGCCGTCGTCTTCATCGCGGTCTGCTTCCTGCTCACCGGCCTGCTCACGGCCCGCGAGCCGGCCGTGCCGCCGGTGCCCGCGGGAAAGGGGGCCGCGCTGCGCGTGCTGCGCGACCGGCCGTTCCTGTACTTCGTGGTGACCGACGGACTGCTGACCACCCACGCCCTGCTGCTCGACGTGGTGCTGCCGCTGTGGGTACTGCGGCACACCGGGGCGCCGTGCTGGATGAGCGCGGTCATCCTGCTGGTCAACACGGTCTTCGTGGTGGTCTTCCAGTCCAGGGCCGCCCGCGGCACCGACACCCCGGCCTCCTCGGCGCGCGCCAGCCTCCAGGGCGGCCTGTCGGTCGCCGCCGCCTGCCTGGTCTTCGCGTGCAGCAGCGGCGCCGGCCTGCTGCCCGCCTGCCTGCTGCTGCTGGTCGGCGCCCTGGTGCACGCGCTCGGCGAGATCCGCCAGGCGGCGGGCAGTTGGGGCGTCGCGTTCGACCTGGCGCCGGAGACCGCGCAGGGCCAGTACCAGGGCACCCACGCCATGGGCATCGACCTGGGCAGGATGTTCGCGCCGGCCGTCTTCACCTGGCTGGTGCTCGGCCACGGCGCGCCGGGCTGGATCGCGCTGGCCGTGGCCTTCGCGGTGCTGGCCGTCTGCATGCCGGCGGTGGTCGCCCTCGGCGTGCGCTCGCGCGCCGGGGCCGCCACCCCCGAGGAGGCGGCCCCGGCGGGCTGACGCCGCGCTCGGCACGGCGCGTCTGGGAGGGCGCCGCTCCTGGGAGGGTGGCGCTCCGGCGTACCCGGGCGTGCCGGAGCGGCGTCGCGGACGGTGGCGCCGGGGCGTCGGCGCGACACCCGGTCAGCCGGCGTCGGCGGCGCGCTTCTCGATGAGGTCGAGCGAGTCACGGGTGGTCAGGGCCTGGGCGCGCAGGAGTCCGTACCGCTGCCGCAGGCGGCTGACCTCCGCCGGTGTGGTGACCCAGGTCTCGCGCCCGTCGTGCCCGTGGTGTGCGACGTGGCGCCATCCGGTGGTCTCCACGAGGGCGAGGGAGCCGCTCAGCCCGGCGTGGTCCTCGCAGTCCAGCGGCAGGACCTGGACGGTGACGGAGCCGCGCCGGGCGAGGTGCGCGATCCGGGTGAGCTGCTCGGCGAGGACGGTGCGGCCGCCGAGCGGGCGGCGCAGGGCGCTCTCGTCGATGACGAAGCCGATCCGTGCGGGCGGCGTGCGGTCGAGCACGCCGGCCCGCTCCAGGTGCGCCGCGAGCCGTTCGTCGTCCGGCGGGGAGAAGGCGCCGAGGACCGCCCGCGCGTACGCCTCCGTGTGCAGCACGGCGGGGAGGGCCATGGCGTCGAAGAAGTCCAGGCACACCGCCTCCCGTTCCACCTCCGTCAGTTCGGTGGTCAGGACCGGGCGCTTGGCCACGACCGACAGGTACGCCTCGGCCGCCAGGACGGCGCCGTGCGCGTTCAGCACCTCGTCCGCCCGGGCGAAGAACCTCCCGCGCGGCACACGGCGTCCCTGCTCGATCGAGGCGACGGTGTCCGCCGAGTACCCCACCCGCCGGCCGAACTCCTCCTGCGTCCAGCCCAGCAGTCCGCGCCAGTGCTTGAGCTGGCCGCCGAAGAGCCGCAGCGCGTGGGCCTCGCCCTCGTCGACGTCACGCACCGGCACCGCCCCCGACCCGCGGTCCGATCACCGAAGGGTCGGGTGTGTCGCACCACGCCACCGGTGGCGGCACGCCATCCGTCCGCGGTGTTCGGCCCGAACACCGCCGACGGAGAACCAGTTCGCGGCGGACCGACGACCGGGTGCACGCCGGGACGTTCAGGACCGCCTCTTTCGCGTATGGGGTCTCCATGCCACGACGCTAAGGGCCCCGATGCCGGCGCATCAATGACACTTTGACGCACGGTCGGACCGAAGCGCCACGAGATGTGGCACCAAGGTTCGTCGTCCACCCAATGTGCCACCGACTGTTACAGCGGAAGTCCCACCGCGTCCGCCAAGCTGCGCATCTCGGGTGTGAGCACTCTGCGCCTGGCGACCACCTTCGCCAACACGTCACGTGCGTAGCGTTGATTCGGCAGCCACTCCGGGGACGTCGCCTGGATTTCGCGCAACACCCCCACCGCCTCGCTGTACTGCTTGGACCTGGCATGGGCGTTCGCCACATCAAGGAGATGCCGATTTCGATTGTTGGACGTGACCTGAAGACCCTTGGCCGGGATGCTCGAAGCGAGTTTGAGCACCAGGTCGGGCCGGTCGACGATCATGGCGTTCTCTGCCCGCTTCAACGCGATCGTAGCCGGGCCGAAGGTGCGCAAGAAGTCTTCGCCGGGGGCGAATTCCCTGCCCAAGGCCACTGCGGCGGCATGGGCCAGACCTATGGCATCACGTGCCTCTGGCGATCGATTGTCGCGAATGGCGGCCGCCGAGACGCGGAGCAACAACCAGCCCCACGCGCTCAACTCCGCCGGAGTCGCACGCGACAGACGCGGCTCCACGTCGTCAGCCCACCGCGTGGCCAGCTCCCTGGCCTCCACTAGCCGTCCTTGTCGAAGCAGGAGCCAGCACCGCGTGTTGATCGTCGCTGCGGCCTGGAGCCGGTCGGAGGAATTCTCCAAGGACCGCCCCAACGCAACCTCGGCCGCTTCGAACTGACGTGTCTGGGTCAGGAGCCAACCGGTCAACTGCATGACTTCAACGTGAATCGACCGGGCATCGCGATCGGCCTCGGGCAGGATGTCCGCGTCCCTGATCAAAGCTGGAAGGACGATGCTCAGCTCCGCGAACCTGTCACCGGAGAACAGCGGCTTTGCGGCTTCGAGGGCCAAACGCACGCCCGAGGCTGTCGGTCGTTCGGCAGGGCCGTCATGTCGGTGAGGGGAGAAGAGAGCGGCGCGTACGGGCGCCCACAGGTCCGCGGTGACCGGATCGGCACCGGGTTCGCCCACGTCCTCGATCAGGCGAGTCGTGGGAATGCGGAGTACCGCGGCCAGACGCCTGGCGGTTTCCAAACGGGTATCATTTCGCTCGCCCTGCTCCAGCTTTCGGACCAAGGAAAGCGAAACGCCAGCCATACTGGCGAGGTCACGTTGCGTCAGGCCTCGCCGCTTCCGGACCTCTTGAAGTCGCTTGCCGATGTTGGCCGTCATGCCTCCAGCGTAAACCCCGCCATGGGGGTCTTGACGTTTTGGATGCCTCCGCCGCCTGAGGAATGGATCTTCACCCGTTTTCCCGGGGCGGCGCTCCGCCACGGCCGCGCCGGAGCCGCGCGCCAGGCGGGAGGCCCTTCGCCGGGACCGGCGTCCCCGGCCCGGACCCCCGGCCCCCGGACCCCCGGCCCCCGGACCCCCGGCCCCCGGGCCCCCGGGCCCCCGGACCCCTGCCGCCGGCCCGGCCAGCCCCGACGCCGTGGTGCCGGACGCCGGAGCCGCGCGCCCTCGCGGAGCGCCGTGGCGGGCGCCGGCGGTGTGGACGCCGGCGCTCCGGGGCGGCTCAGCCGGTGAAGCCGTTCTCGGTGAGGACGGTGTCGATCCGGGCCCGGTGTGCTTCCTGCCAGGCGTCCAGCGTCACGCCGTCCTCCTTGGCCAGTTTCGCGCGGGCCTTCACCAGCGTCTGCTCGGCGCTGTCGCGCGGGGCGACCACCACGCCCTCCTCGTCGGCCACCACGACGTCGCCGGCCGCCACCCGCACCCCGCCGCAGCGCACCTCGGCGTTCAGCGGGGTCACCGCCGCCTTCGCGCCCGGCACCGGGATCACGCCGCGGGCGAAGACCGGGAAGCCCATCTCGCGGATCTCCGCCAGGTCGCGGATCACGCCGTCCAGCACGAACGCCGCCACGCCCCGGCGCTGCGCCACGGCGCACACGTTGCCGCCGGCCAGCGCGTAGTCCACGTCGCCGGCCTGCACCACGATGACCGAGCCGGGCTCGGCGCGGTGGATCGCCGCGTGCAGCATCAGGTTGTCGCCGGCCGGGCAGCGCACCGTGAACGCCGGCCCGGCCACCCGCGGCACGGGCGTCCACAGCGGGCGGATGCCGATGTCCATGACCTGCTCGCGGCCGACCACGTCGGCCAGCGTGGTCGGGGGGATGTCCTTGAAAGCGGTGACGTCGCTCACTGTCTCTTCCTCACCTCCGAGGGGCGCCGCCGCTCGGCGGCACCCGAACCGCCGCGTTACCGGCGGACGATCGAGTCCTTCTCCGGACTGGAGAAGTGCTGCCGCCAACTGGCCCCGCCGTCCCGGGTGGACAGCACGGTGCCCTCGTCGCCCACGATCCACGCCCGCTCCTCGCAGACCACGTGCGCGTCCCACAGCGACATGCCGGAACCGGTGGCGCCGCACTCCCAACTGGCTCCGCCGTCCCGGGTGGTCAGCACGGTGTCGCTGCGCCCGACCACCCGGCCGAACCGGCCGTCGGGGGAGAAGTGCACGCCGGTCAGGCTCTGCGCGGTGCCGGTCCCGGCCGGCCGCCAGGTCGCGCCCGCGTCCCGGGTGCCCAGCACCGTGCCGCCCTCCCCGGCCGCCCAGCAGGTGCGCGTGTCGACGGCGTGCACGCCGAGCAGGTCGGCGGTGGTGCCGCTGTCCTGGGCCTGCCAGGTCGCGCCGCCGTCCCGGGTGACCCACAGCGCCCCCTCGGTGCCGGCCGCCCACCCGGTGCGGTCGTCGGCGAAGTCCACGCACCACAGGGCGGCGTCCGCGCGCGGTACCGGCCGCCGGGTCCAGGTCGCGCCGCCGTCCCGGGTGCCGACGACGGTGGCCCGGTCGCCGACCGCCCACCCGGTGCGGCCGTCCGGGCGGATCCGGACCGACAGCAGGTCGGCGGTGGTGCCGCTGTCCTGCGCCTGCCAGGTCGCGCCGCCGTCCCGGGTGACCGCTATGGTGCCGCCGCGGCCGACCACCCACGCCGTCTCCGGGTCCCGCGCCTGCACCGAGTAGAGGTTGGCGGCCGGCCCGCCCGCGCACGGCGCCCAGCGCCGCCCGTCCCGCCGGGCCAGCACGGTCCCGCCGTCGCCGACCACCCAGCCGTCCGTGCCGTCGGGGAGGATCCGCACGCCGTAGAGGTTCTTGCCGGTCGCGGACACGTGCGGGCGCCACACCTCGCCGCCGTCCCGGCCGGAGAGGATCAGGCTGCCGTCGCCGGCCACGTAGACGCTCCCGCCGTCCGGCTCGCACCACACGTCCTTGAGGTTGTTGCTCACCCCGGTCCCGCGGATCCGCCACCGCGCGCCGCCGTCCGATGTCTCCAGCACGGTGCCCAGGTCGCCCACCGCCCAGCCGCGTTCACCGCCGGTGGCGAACGCCACCCCCCACAGCGCGGTGTCCCGCCCGGACTCCCGCCGGGTCCAGGTGGCGCCGGCGTCCGCCGTGGTCAGCACGGTGCCGCCGCGGCCGACCAGGCAGCCGGTCGCCGCGTCGACGGCGTGTGCGGCGGTCAGCGCCGCGTCCGTGCCGCTGCGCTGCGCGGTCCAGGTGGCGCCGCCGTCCGCGGTGCGCAGTACCGTGCCGCCGGCGCCGGCCGCCCAGCCGTGCGTGCCGTCACCGGTGCCGTGCACGGTGAACAGGTGCTCGGTGGTGGGGGTTTCGCGGCGGGTCCAGGTGGCGCCGCCGTCGTCGGTGGCGAGCAGGGTGCCGTGGGCGCCGGCCGCCCAGCCGCGCGCCCCGTCGTCGGTGGCGTGCAGGGCGAACAGGTGCTCGGTGGTGGGGGTTTCGCGGCGGGTCCAGGTGGCGCCGCCGTCGTCGGTGGCGAGCAGGGTGCCGTGGGCGCCGGCCGCCCAGCCGCGCGCCCCGTCGGCCAGCAGGCGTACCGCCCACAGCAGTTCACCGGTGCCGGTGTCGCCGACGCGCCAACTGGCGCCCGCGTCGGTGCTGACCGCCAGGGCGCCGCCGTACCCGACCACCCAGCGCGCGGAGCCGGCGCCGTGCACGCCCACCAGGTCGGTGTGCATACCGTTCAGTTGCGGGCTCCACGTCACTCCGCCGTCCGACGTGGCGAGGATCAGCCCGTCGTCGCCGACCCCCCAGCCGTGCCGGGCGTCCGGCGTGAAGACCGTGGAGACCACGTCCTTGGGCGTGCCGCCGTCCCGGCGGGTCCAGGTCCGGCCGCCGTCCTCGGAGCCGAGCACCAGTCCGTCGTCGCCGGAGGCCGCCACGTGCCCGCCGTCCGGCGCGACCCACAGGCCGTAGACGTCGAGTCCGGTGCCGGAGGCGCCGGCGGACCAGGTGGCGCCGCCGTCCTCGGTGAACAGCACGGTGCCCGACCTGCCCACCGCCCAGCAGCGCCGCTCGTCGACGGCGTGGACGCAGCGCAGGTCGGCCCCGGTTCCGCTGGACTGCGCGGTCCAGGTGGCGCCGCCGTCGGTGGTCGCCAGGATCCGGCCGTGCTTGCCGACCACCCAGGCCACCGTGTCGTCGAGCGCGAAGCAGCGGGTGAAGTGGGTCTCGTCGCCGGACTCCTGCGGCCGCCAACTGTCGCCGGCGTCCGTCGAGACCAGGATCGTGCCGCCGTCGCCCACCGCCCAGCCGGTCCGGCCGGACGGCGCGAAGGCGATGCCGTAGAGGTTGCGCGGCGTCGGGCAGGGCCGCGCCTGCCAGCGGGCACCGCCGTCCACCGTGCGCAGGATCGTTCCGTCCCGCCCGGCCACCCAGCCGCGGTCGGCGTCGGCGAAGCAGACCGCGCGCAGGTCCTTCTCGGTGTCGCCCTGCGGGAACCACCGGGCGCCGCCGTCCCGCGTCGCCAGGATCATGCCGCCGTCGCCGACCGCCCACACGTGGGAGGCGTCGACCAGGCAGACCCCCTGGAGGTTCACGCTGCGCGGGGCGATGTTCCACTTCGTCATACCGAACCCTCGTTTCGACGTCCGCCCGCCGCCGCGCCGGTCGAGCCCAGCCTCGGCCGGGGCCGCTGGTGGGCTCGTGGCCGACCGGCGCGGACCGGAACCGGCCCGCTCCCACCCCGGCCCGGCCCGGGTACGCTAGCACCCGCCCCGACCGGTCCCGCGCCCGGAAACCGCCGACCGCGCGAGGCCCGTTCCGACACGCCGTCCGCGCAGTGGTCCGGCGGCGCCGTTCGAGGCCGCGCGCCCGCCCGGGCCGCGCGACTCGCCGCCCGGGCCGACGTCCTGACGTCGCGTCGGACGGCGCCCGACTCAGGTGGCGCCGCCCGGGTCCCCCTCGCCGTCCGCGTCGCTCTCGCCGCCCGGGGACGGTGAGGTGGCGGTCCCCGTGTGCCGGGGGGTCGGTTCCGGACGGGCCGGCACGGCGGGGCCGCCCCGGCCGCCGGGGCCTGTCACGGGGCGGCCCGGGGGCGCCCGGCTCCGGCGGCCACGCCGGGCCCGGTGGCGTCCCGACCCCGCGGACCGCGGCACCCGCCCGCCCCGGAAGGCGACATCCCAGCGCAGCACTGCCGCAACATTCGTGCGGCAGGCTGGCGGCGATCGAAACGCGGCACGCCGGAGCGTGGAACGCCCGGGGGAGGGGTATGTCGTGTACCTGACTGGCGGCGGGCGCCGCGTTCGTGGGAGCGGGAGGCTGATGGGGCGCATGCGCGCTATCCGAGGAACGAGAGCCGGCGCGGTGGCGCTGATCCTTGCCATGACCGCGGTGGGGTGCGGCGGCGGTGGTCACGGATCCATCGCCGACGGCCAGAGCGCCACGGCATCCAAGGGCCCGGTGAAGAAGGGCGGGACGGTCACGATCGCCGAGGTCGGAGCGTCGCCCGACTTCATCTTCCCGCTGGCCCCCGCGACCAACCAGAACGGCTACAACGTCAACCTGACCGAGCCGATGTGGCCGTACCTGGTCTACGCGGGCGACGGCGCCAAGTCGGTGGTGAACAAGGACAAGAGCCTCTTCTCCTCCCTCGCCTACTCCGACGGCGACCGCCGGGTCACCATCCGCCTGAAGGACTGGAAGTGGTCCGACGGCAAGCCGATCACCAGCCGGGACTTCACCTTCGTCTACAACCTGCTCAAGGCGAACGCCTCCAACTGGAACGCCCACATCAAGGGCCTCTTCCCGGACGACGTCGGCAAGGTCTCCACCCCCGACGCCCACACCGTGGTGCTCGACCTGACCAAGGCGTACAACCCGGACTTCTACACCGACGACGTGCTCAGCACCGTCCCGTTGCTGCCCCAGCACGCCTGGGACCGGACCTCCGCGTCCGGCGCGGTGGGCGACCACGACACGAGCACCGCGGGAGCGAAGAAGGTCTACGCCTTCCTCCAGGCCCAGGGCGCCAAGATGTCCACCTTCGCCACCGACCCGCTGTGGAAGGTGGTCGACGGGCCCTGGCGGCTCTCCTCGTTCCGCAGCAGCGGCGCCTACAGCTACGTGCCCAACAGGGCCTACTCCGGCAGCGCGAAGCCGGAGCTCGACAGGCTCGCCGTCGCGCCGTTCACCTCGGACACCTCGGAGATCAACGCCCTGCGCTCCGGCGGCTCCCTCGACGTCGCCGCGCTGCCGCTCAACGACGTCTCGCAGGCGAGGGCGCTGCGCTCGAGCGGCTACTCGATCGCCAGCATGCCCATCGCCGGCGTCGCCGAGATCATCCCGAACCTCTACAACGCGAGCGTCGGACCGCTGCTGCGCCAGCTCTACGTCCGCCAGGCGCTGCAATACCTGATCGACCGCCCGCAACTGGTCTCCAAGGTCTACGGCGGCTACGCGGACCCGGGCGACGGGCCGGTCCCGGTCAAGGCGATGGGGTCGTGGGCCTCGCCGCTGGAGAAGGCGGGCGGCCCGTACCGGTACTCGCCGGCGAAGGCCAAGGCGCTGCTGCGGGCGCACGGTTGGACGGTCCGGCCGGGCGCGCGGTCGACCTGCCAGAAGCCCGGAACCGGCGCCGGCCGGTGCGGCGCCGGAATCGCCGAGGGCGAAGCGCTCACCTTCCGGCTGCTGTACTCCTCAGGCCGCAGCACCACCGACCAGCAGAACGCCGCGATCAAGTCCTCGGAGGCGGCGGCCGGCATCACGTTCGACATCAAGTCCGAGCCGTTCAACACCCTGATCAGCCAGATCGGCACGTGCACCGCGACGTCCCACCCGTCCGCGGACTGCGGCTGGCAGCTGGCGAGCTTCGGCTACGAGCCGTACGCGCTCTACCCCAACGGCGACGGGTTCTTCAACACCGGGGGCTCCGGCAACTCCGGCGGCTACTCCGACCCGAGGATGGACCAGCTGATCAAGGCGACCGAGTACGGCTCATCGACCTCGGCGTTCACCGCCTACGAGGACTACGCCGCACGCCAACTGCCCTGGCTGTGGCTCCCGTTGCGGGAGAGCATCCTGGCCTACCGGACGAAGTTGCAGGGCGTCGTGCCGCTCAACCCGTTCTCCGGCGAACTGAACTACGAGGACTGGTACTACACCTCATGACGGACCGGCTGTGACCAACTACCTCCTGCGCAGGACCGGTCAGGCGGTCGTGGTGGTGATCGGCGTCATGGTCGTGACGTTCCTGCTGATCCACCTCGAACCCGGCAGCGCCGCGAGAGCCACCCTGGGGACGAAGGCCAACGCCGAGCGGATCGCGGTCTTCAACGCCGCCAACGGTCTGGACAGGCCGTTGGCGGCACAGTTCCTGACCTTCGTCAAACAGGCGTGCGAGGGGAACTTCGGCACGTCGTACTCGCTGCACCAGCCGGTCTCCACGCTGATCGCCCAGCGCCTGCCGCGCGACGCGGTGCTGCTCGGCCTGTCCACGCTGCTCGCGCTGGCGATCGCGCTGCCGATGGGGATCTACCAGGCGGTGCGGCGGGACGGGGTCGCGGACCACGTCTTCACCATCGTCTCCTTCGTGCTCTACTCGATGCCGGACTTCTTCTTCGCGCTGCTGCTGGTCGCCCTCTTCTCGGTGCGGTTCCACCTGTTGCCGTCCCAGGCGCCGCAGGCCGGGTCGCTCTCCGGGATCCTCGCCGACCCGCGCGGGCTGGTCCTGCCGGTGGTGACCCTGACGCTGGTGAGCGTGGCCGGCTTCAGCCGCTACATGCGCTCCTCGACGCTGGGCACGCTGGCCCAGGACTTCGTCCTGGTGACCCGAGCCAAGGGGCTGCCGGAACGGCTCGTGCTCTCCCGGCACGTGCTGCGCAACTCGGTGCTGCCGGTGATCACCGTCCTCGGGCTCTCCGCCCCCGGCATCGTCACCGGCGCGGTGATCGCCGAGTCGGTCTTCAACTACCCCGGGATGGGCCTGCTGTTCTTCCAGGCAGCCACCAGCAAGGACTACCCGATCATGCTCGGCTCCACGCTGGTGGTCGGTGTGGCCACCGTCGTCGGCAGCCTCGTCGCCGACCTCGCCTACGGCCTCCTCGACCCGAGGATCCGCTATGACCACGCCTGACGCCGGGCCCTCGGCGGGCCGCCCGTCGCTCCCCCCGGACGCCGCCGGGCCGCCGGGTCCGTTCGACGCCGGCCGGCCGCCCCGCGAGGACGCGCCGGACGCCACCGGCCCCCGGCCCGGCTCCGGCCGTCTGCTGACGACGGCGTTCCTGCGCAACCCGCGGGCGCTCGCCGGACTCGCCATGGTCGCGGTCATCGCCGCCTTCTGCTTCGTCGGGCCGCTGCTGTACCACACCAACCAGGTCACCGTACGGCTCGACTTGGAGGAACTGCCGCCCGGCGGCGCCCATCCGCTCGGCACCGACGCCTCCGGCTACGACGTGCTGGGGCGGCTGATGGCCGGCGGCAGGGCATCGCTGGAACTCGGCTTCGCGGTGGCGGTCGCCACGACCGTCGTCGGCGCCCTCTACGGCGCGATCGCCGGCTACCTCGGCGGCATCGTCGACGCGGTGATGATGCGGGTCATCGACACGTTCCTGGCCATCCCCGGCCTGGTGCTGCTGCTCATCGTGGTCAGCATGTTCACCCCGAGCCTGTGGATGATCATCGTCATCCTCTCCCTGCTGTCCTGGCTCGCGGCGGCACGACTGGTCAGGGGGGAGGTGCTGGTGCTGCGCACCCGGGAGTTCGTCCAGGCGGCCCGGATGATGGGCGGCACCGGACGGCGGCTGGTGGTGCGGCACCTGATCCCGAACGCGGCGGGGGTCATCATCGTCAGCGCCACGTTCACGATCGCCGACTCGATCCTCACCCTCTCGACGCTCAGCTTCCTCGGACTCGGACTCCCGCCGCCGCACGCCGACTGGGGCACGATGCTCTCCAACGGCCTCAACTACCTCTACGACGGCTACTGGTGGCTGGTCTACCCGCCGGCGGCGATCCTCATCCTGACGGTGGTCGCCTTCAACCTGATCGGCGACGCGGTCCACGACGCGCTCGACGTGCGCATGCGACGCACCTGACGCCTCCGGCGGCCGGCGCGTGACCTCCGCCGGAGGCGGAGTCGCCGATGGTGGGCGGCCTGCGGCGGCGAGACCGGCCCCCGGCGGTGGGCGGCGGCCGGCGCGGAGCGACGCTCAGGACTTGTGGATCAGCTGCCGTGACCCTGAGCACGGGTGATCGGGCGGAGGCAACGGCTGGGACGCGAGGTCGGCGCCGGTGAGGTGGGAGGGGCCGGTGGGGAGGGTGAGGTCGTAGGTGAGGAGTTCGCGGAGCTGGTCGACGGCGTCGAAGACGGCCTCGTAGGTGTCGGCGGCGCCGGTGGTGATGTCGAGAGGGCGGGTCATCACGGTGGGGCCGAGGGAGGAGCCGGGCTCGACGGTGGGGCGGTAGGCGGTGACGTGGGGGAGTTCGCGGACTTGTCGGGTGCCGTGGACGTTCTCCAAGGTGAACGGCTGGACCGGGGCGGGGGTGAGGTACTGGAAGTGGATCCGGTCCGGGGGCGGCGGGGCGGTCCAGGTGGAGCGGCCGAGGGCGAGGCGGCCGGAGAGTTCGACGAGGTCGAAGCCGAAGGCGTTGCGGCAGAGATCGTTGGTGCGGCCGCCCATGCGTCCGTTGACCTCGATGAGTCGCGGGCCCTGGGCGGTCAGTTTGACCTCGGTGTGGGTGATGCCGATGCCGATGCCCAGGGCCGCGAGGGCGCGGGAGGCCAGGGACTTGATGGCGTGGAGCTCGTTGCCGGGGAGGGGCGCGGGCCAGATCTTGCCGTTCTCGCGGAAGGGCGGCAGGAGCGGGAGTTTGGCCGAGACCACCAGGTGCTCGTAGCCGTTGGCCGTGCAGACGGTCTCCACGGACACGTAGTCGCCGAAGGGCGCGCTGGGGCGCCCGACCAGGTACTCCTCCAGGACGAAGGCGGGCCGTCCGGGCGGCGTCGGGCAGGACGCGAGGAGTCCGTCGAGCAGGCGCTGGCCGGCCTGCGGATCGGTGATGAGGTGGGTGTCGCGGCTGCCCTGTCCGCGGGCCGGCTTGAGTACGGCGGGCAGCCCCACCGAGGCGAGCGCGGCCGGCCAGTCGGCCGCGTCGTGGATCACCTCGACGCGCAGTTCCTCGACGCCGGCCTCGCGCAGCCGTCGCCGTTGGAGGGACTTGTCGGTGAGCGAGTCGACCGTCGCCACGGCGTGGAAGGGCAGGCCGAGGCGTTCGGCGAGCCGGGCGGTGACGGGGAGCATCTCGTCGCTGTAGGTGACGACGGCGTCGGCGCCGAGCGTGGCGAGCCGGGCGGCGGCCGCGTTCGGGCCGTCGTCGAGCCGCACGACCTCGCCGAGGTCGGCCAGCAGCGGGACGAGCGGCCGGGTGTGCTCCGAGTCGTCGACCACGAAGACGAGATCGGCGATGCCGCCCAGGCCCAGCGCGATCTCGGCGGCGTTGACGGCGCCGTACCCGTACGTCACTGCGATCGTGGTCACCAGGGCTCCTCGGCCGGTGCGGCGGTGGGTGGCGCGGGCGGCGTGCCGGCGCTCAGGACGGCTGCTCGGCGGCGTGCCGGTCGATCAGCTCGCGAACCTGCGCGGTGAAGTCGCCCAGCACGGGGTGGTCGAAGATGAGCCGGGTGGGGAAGACGACGTCCCACTCGCGGCGCAGCCGGGTGATCACCCGCATCGCGGCGATCGAATGGCCGCCGAAGTCGAAGAAGTGGGTCTCGGGGCGGTCGACCCGGGCCTTGAGCACCTCGGCCCAGATGCGTACGACGGTCGCCTCGACGGTCTCGTCGGTCATGGTCGTCCTTTCGTGTCCGTGTGCGGGGTTCCGGGGGCGGAACCGGGTGCGGGGATCGCGGGTCGGCTCGCGTGGGGCGCGGCGCCGTCACGCCGGGGTCGCGGACGTTTCGCCGCAGATCGAGGGAGGGTTGCGCAGCACCGGGAGGAGCGTGCCGACCACGGCGAGCGCCACCATCCAGCCGAGCATCGCCAGCAGGGTGGTCGTGCTGCCGCAGTACTCCAGCAGGACGCCGGCCAGCAGCGGGCTGAGCGGGCTCACCGACTGGGTGACGAAGCGGCAGGCGCTGTCGACCCGGCCCTGCAACTCGTCGGGGACGAGTACGATGCGGTAGGTCGACAGGACGGCGTTCCACAGCGGGGCGGCGGCGAGCATGAGCCCGAATACCACCCCCATCAACAGGACGCTGCCCGGGACGAGCAGCAGGGGGATCAGGGCCACCCAGACCCAGGGGAAGCCGACTACGACCCAGGACACCGGCACCTTGTCGGCCACCCCGGCCGCGATGAACGACCCGAGCAGGCCGCCGAGGCCGGACAGGGTGAGGACGGTGCCGACCACGGCGGCCGAGCTGCCGCGCTCGTGGCCGACGACGATCAGCAGGGTGGTCATGCCGTTGCCGACGAGGTTGCTGCCGGCCACCATCAGCACGCCGGCCCGAAGGAACCGCTGGCGGGCCAGCCAGCCGAGGCCGTCCCTGACCCCCTTGTACAGGGAGCCGGGGCCGGCGCCGGTCACCGGGACGGTGCGGAACTTCGTCCGGATCATGGAGATCGCGGTGAACGAGACGAGGTAGGAGAGCGCGTCGCCGAGGAAGGGCAGCGCCTGCGCCACCGCGAAGAGCGAGCCGCCGAGCGGCGGTCCGCCGAGCATCGCGCCGTACTCCCGGGCCTCGTTGCGCGCGGTGGCCGAGCGCAGTTGGCCGGTCGGCACGATGTGGCGCAGCGCGCCTACCTCGGCCGGTGAGAACAGGACGCTCGCCGAGCCCTCGACCACGGCCACGACGATGATCTGCGGATAGGTCAGCACCCCGGCGAACCGCGCGGTGACGATGCTGCCGAGCGAGAGGAAGCCCACGAGATCGCAGGTGAGCATGAGCCGGCGCCGGTCCCAGCGGTCGGCGAGGTATCCGCTGGGCAGGCCGAGCACCCACTGCGGGACGGCACGCGCCGTGGCGACCAGGCCGGCCACCACCGGGGACCCGGTCATCGCCAGCACCAGCAGCGGGTAGGCCACCTGCGACATCCGGCTGCCGAGCACCGAGGTGAACTGGCCGAGCCACAGCAGGCCGAAGTCGCGGTTCCGGCTGAGCGGTGTCTCCGCCCCCGGGTCCGGCGCCGCCCGGTCCGGCGCCTGGTCCGCCGGCGGGTCCTCCTGATCCGCCGGCGGGTCCTCCCGCTCGTCCTCGGTGATCACGTCGTCGGGGATCACGTCGTCAGGCATCGTCACGGCCGAGTCCCATCCCCTCGCGCATCCAGTCGAGCACCCGGCTCAGGTCGGGCTTCTCCATCACGGAGAGATGGTCTCCCGGGACCTCGGTGAACGTGGTCCGTGGCGCGGCCTCCCGCCACTTCTCGATCGACGGCCGGTCCCAGTCTCCGTCGACCGCCTTGAGCACGTGCACGGGCAGGTCGGTCGCCGCGGGGCGGTAGTGGCGTTTGGCGTTGTGGAAGAAGCGGCCGTGCCGCAGCACCTTCAGGACCGCTTCGCGGCCGAGTCCCACCTGCTCGGCGCGCAGGCTGAGCCGGGTCAGGTGGCCGGAGAGCAGGTCGGCCGCCCGGGCCGTCCAGTCGTCCTCGGCGATGCCCTCGCAGAGCGCGACGGCTTCGTCGAAGAGCCGGTCGACGAGTTCGGGGTCCGGGGTGTCCTGCGGGATCGCGCCGTGGTCGACGAGGCCGACCCAGGCCACCCGGGCTCCGGCGGCGGTCAGTTGGGTGGCGACCTCGTAGGCGACGAGCGCGCCCATCGACCAGCCGCAGAGTCGGTACGGCCCCTCGGGCTGCCGTTGCCGGATGAGCGCGGCGTAGGCGGCGGCCATGGCGCTCAGGCTGCCGGGCGGGCGGCCGGCTGAGGAGACGTCGACCAAGGACTCGTCGAACTCGATCCCGACCAGGGCGCATTGCGGCTCCAGATCCCGCGCCATCGCGTAGTAGCCGGTGACGCTCCCGGTCCCCTCGTGCAGGCAGAAGACGGTCTTCGCCAGGTCGCCGGCGTTGAGGTCGACCAGGCCGGGGGCGAGCGGCGCGGCCGGTCCGCCGTCCGCGACGGCGGCGGCGAAGGCGGCGACCGTGGGGGCCACGAAGACGGTGCGCAGCGGCGCTGTGATGCCGTGCCGGGTGCGCAGCCGAGCGAAGACGTGCACGGCCAGCAGCGAGTGGCCGCCGAGTTCGAAGAAGTCGTCGAGAACCCCGATCCGGTCGACCCCGAGCACCTCCCGCCAGATGCCGGCGACCGTCTCCTCCCACGGCGTGCGCGGGGCGACGAAGGGGGAGCCGAGGGCCGGCCGGGCGCCGTCGGGCTCGCGCAGGGCGTTGCGGTCGACCTTGCCGTTGGCGGTCCTGGGCAGTGACGGGAGGACCACGAACGCGGCCGGGACCATGTAGCCGGGCAGGGTCCGCGCCAGGTGCGCGCGCAGCGCCGAGGACGACGGCTCGGCGGTGCTCACCAGGTAGGCGACGAGCCGCTGGTCGCCGGGGACCTCCTGGCGCACCACCACGACGGCCTCGGTCACGCCCTCGAATGCGAGCAGGCGCGCCTCGATCTCGCCGGGCTCGACCCGGAAGCCGCGCAGTTTCACCTGGTGGTCGACGCGGCCGAGGTACCGCAGTTCCCCGTCGGGCGACCAGCGCGCGGTGTCGCCGGTCCGGTACATCCGCTGCCCTGGCGGGCCGAACGGGCAGGGCAGGAAGCGTTCACCGGTCAGCCCCGGACGGCGGTGGTAGCCGCGGGCGAGCCCGTCGCCGGCGAGGTACAGCTCGCCGGGCACCCCCACCGGAACGGGGTTGAGGAAGGCGTCGAGCACGTACGCCCTGGTGTTCGCGACGGGCCGGCCGATGCGCGGGCCGGCGGCGTCGACCCGGGCCGTGGTCGACCAGATGGTGGTCTCGGTCGGGCCGTAGAGGTTGGTGACCCGGCGGCCGGCCTTCCGCAGTGCCAGGGCCAGGTCGTCGGGGAGCGCTTCGCCGCCGACCAGGGCGTGCAGCCGGTCGAGGTGGTGTGCGGTGCCGACGACCTCCCGCCACAGCGTGGGCGTGGCCTGCATGGCCGTGACGCCGTGGCCGGCGATCAGGCGGTCCACGGTGCCGGGCTCGGTGAGCCGGTCCTGGTGGGCCAGGACCACGGTGCCGCCGGCGTGGAGCGGGCCGAAGATCTCCAGGACCGAGATGTCGAACCCGGTGGTGGTCACCGCGAGCATCACGTCGTCGGGGCCGAGGGGCAGCCGTTCGGTCATGGTGTCGAGGAGGTTGGCGACCGCGCCGCGCGGGACGACGACGCCCTTGGGCGTTCCGGTGGAGCCCGAGGTGTAGATGAGGTAGGCCGCGTCGCCGGGCCCGGCCGTCGGGGCGAGGGATCCGGCGGGCGGCGTCGCCCGGGCCGGGTCGTCCAGGCGGACGGCGCGCTCCCGGTGGGTCCCGGGCAGCAGGTGCCCGGTGGCGCGGTCGGTGAGCACGACTGACACGTCGGCGTCCTCGACCATGAACGCCAGGCGCTCCGGCGGGAATCCGGGGTCGAGCGGCAGGTAGGCGCCGCCGGCCCTGACCACGGCGAGCAGGGCGACGACCACCTCGACCGACCGGGGGAGCAGGACGGCAACCCGGGACTCCGGTCCGACGCCCAGGTCCCGCAGACGCCGCGCCAGCCGGTCGGCCCGCTCGTCCAGGTCGCGATAGGTCAGCCGGCCGCCGTCCACGTCGGCGACGGCGAGGGCGTCCGGCGTGGTCCGCGCGTGCCCGACGGCCAGGTCGTGCAGGGTGCGGTCCCGGTGGCGCGGCGGGGCCGCGGTGTCGTTCCAGTCGTGCACCACCCGTGCATGCTCCTCGGCGGGCAGCAGGGGGAGTTGGGACAGGAGCCGGCCGGGGTCGTTCGCGACCGCCGCGAGGACGGTCCGCAGGTGCCCGCCGAGGCGCCGGACGCGGTCGGCGTCGAAGAGGGCGGTGCTGTAGCGCAGGCTGCCGAGCAGCCCGTCGGGGGTCTCGGCGAACGACACGGCCAGGTCGCACGTCGCCTGCTCGGACCGGAAGGGGTGCGGCTCGACCCGGAGCCCGGGCAGGTCCCACTCCGCGGCCTCGGTGTTGTTCACCGTCAGCATGACCTGGAACAGCGGGGTCCGGCTCAGGTCGCGTTGCGGCTGCAACTCCTCGACGAGCCGCTCGAAGGGGAGGTCCTGGTGCTCGTAGGCGCCCAGGGTGGTCTCCCGGACCCGGGTGAGGAGCTCGGCGAAGGTCGGGTCGCCCGACAGGTCGGTGCGCAGCACCAGGGTGTTGACGAAGAAGCCGATCAACGACTCGGTCTCGGGGCGGTTGCGGTTGGCGATCGGGGTGCCCACCACGATGTCGTCCTGCCCGCTGTGCCGCGCCAGCACGACCTGCAGGCCGGCGAGGAGCACCATGAACAGGGTCGCCTGGCGTTCCCCGGCCACGGCGCGCAGTCGAGCGGCGACGTCCCGCGGCACGGAGAACTCGGTCGCGGCGCCCTCGGTGGAACGGACCAGGGCCCGCGGCCGGTCGGTGGGCAGCTCCAGCGGGGTCAGCGCGTCCAGCGCGGCGCGCCAGTAGCCGAGCTGCTCCTCCAGGACCGGACCCCGCAGCCACTGGCGCTGCCAGCTCGCGAAGTCGGCGTACTGCAACGGCAGGTCGGGCAGGCCGGACGGGGTGCCGGCGAGAGCGGCCCGGTAGCAGGCGCCGAGCTCGCGCACCAGGACCCCGGTCGACCAGGCGTCCGCGACGCTGTGGTGCAGCACGAGCACCAGCACGTGCTGCGCCGCGTCGCCGTCCGTCCCCGTGGCGTCCCCGTCCGCGTCCGGGCCCTTGTCGGGAATGCGCACGAGCGCGGCCCGCCACAACGGCGCCCGGGCGAGGTCGAAGGGGGCGCGGACCAGCCGGGCGACGGTGGCGGGCAGGTCGGTGTCGAGCACCGGCAGGTCGACCGCCAGGCGCGGCGCGATCAGTTGGCGCGCCTGGCCGTCGGCGTCGGTCGCGATGGCCGTGCGCAGCACCTCGTGGCGGTCCACGACCTCCCGCAGGGCCCGGCCGAGCGCGCCGACGTCCAGCGCGCCGGTCAGCCGCCAGGCCAGCGGCACGTTGTACTCGGTGCTGCCGGGCTCCAACTGGTCCAGGAACCAAAGCCGTTGCTGGCCGAAGGAGAGCGGCGGCGGAGCGTCGCGGTCGACCCGCGGGATCACCACCGCCTCCCGCGCCGAGCCCCCGCCGGAGAGGTGCGCCGCCAGGCCGGCCACCGTCGGGGCCTCGAAGAGCAGCCGCAGCGGGATCTCGACGCCGTGCTCCTTGGCCAGCCGGGAGACGACGCGGGTGGCCAGGAGCGAGTGGCCGCCGAGGGTGAAGAAGTCGTCGTGGACGCCGACCTCGTCGACCCCCAGGACGTGGCACCAGACGTCCGCGATCGCCCGCTCGGCGGGGGTGCGCGGGGCGATCGGCCGGGCCCCCAGGTCGGGGCGGGCCGAGTCGGGGGCCGGCAGCGCGCCGCGGTCCACCTTGCCGTTCTGCGACAGGGGCAGCGCGGGCAGGTGGACGAAGGTGGCGGGCACCATGTGGGCGGGCAGTGCCTCCTCCAGCCAGTCGCGCAGCACCGCGGCCTCGGGTGCCTCTCCGCGCGTCACGAGGTAGGCCACCAGGCGCCGGTCGCCCGGCACGTCCTCGCGGGCCACCACCACCGCCTCGGTGACGTCGTCGCGCACGAGCAACCGGGCCTCGATCTCGCCGAGTTCTACCCGGTAGCCGCGGATCTTCACCTGGTGGTCGATCCGGCCGAGGAACTCCAGTTCCCCGTCGGCGCGCCAGCGGGCCAGGTCCCCGGTGCGGTACATGCGCCCGCCGCCGAAGGGGTCGGGCACGAACTTCTCCGCGGTCACCCCGGGGCGGTTGAGGTAGCCGCGGGCCACTCCGTCCCCGCCGATGAACAGCTCGCCGACCACGCCGACGGGCAGCGGCTCGAAGCCGTCGTCCAGCACGTACATGGTGGTGTTGGCGATCGGCCGGCCGATGGGGACCGGCACCTCGGGGTCGAAGTCGTCGCCGGCCAGGTAGGTCGAGCAGCCGACCACCGTCTCGGTCGGGCCGTACTCGTTGATCACCCGGGAGCCCGGCGCGATCTTCCGCCAGGCGGCCATGGTCTCCGGCTTGACCTCGTCGGCCCCGATGACGAAGGTGCGGACCGAGTCGATGCGCTCGTCCCCCAGGGTGGAGCGGAGCACGTCGATGTGGCCCGGCGTGATCTTGAGCAGGCTGAAGTCGCCCGGCCGCAGCAGGCGTTCGCGCAGCGAGTCCAGGCTGCGCTCGGCCGGCAGCAGCGTCACGTCCCGGCCGCCGATCAGCGGCAGCAGGTAGTTGGGCATGCCCAGGTCGGCGGCGATGGAGCCGAGCATCGGCGCGCCGGAGGCGCCCTGGAGGCCGTACCCCTCGACGCACCACCACAGGTAGTTCACCAGGCCCCGGTGCGGGACGAGGACGCCCTTGGGCCGGCCGGTCGAGCCGGAGGTGTACATCACGTAGGCGAGGCAGTCGGCCCTGACCGTGCCGGTTGGGTCGCCCTCCGGCCGGCCCGCGGCCACCGACACCCCGGCGTCGAGGGCGACCAGCCGCTCACGGTACTCCGCCGGCAGCCGGTCGGCCGTCCCCTCCTCCGCGACCACCAGGCTGGCGGCGGTGTCCTCCAGCATGAACCCCAGCCGCGCTGCCGGGTGTTCGGGGTCGAGCGGCACGTAGCCGGCGCCGGACTTCAGAATGCCGAGGATGCCGATGACGGCCGCCACGGACGGAGTGGCGCACAGCCCGACGCACTGCTCGGGGCCGGCGCCGAGCGCCCGCAGGTGGTGGGCGAGCCGGTTGGCCCGGGCGTTGAGCTCGCCGTAGCTGAGCGTGGAGCCGTCGAAGTCGTGCAGGGCCGGGCGGTCGGGGTGGGTGGCGGCCCGCCGTTCGAAGAGCTGGTGGACACAGGCGTCGGAGGGGTATTCGGCCCGCGTGTCGTTCCAGCCGTGGACCAGCCGCTCGCGCTCCGGCCCGGTCAGCATGGGGACGTCGGCGAGCCGGGTGTCCGGGTCGGCGACCAGGCCGTTGAGGAGGGTGCGCAGGTGCCCGGTGAGCCGGCCGATCCGCTCGTCGTCGAAGAGCCGCCGATGGTAGGTGATCTCGATCCGCAGCAGGTCGCGGATGGCGGCGACGACGCTGAGCGGATAGCCGTTGCGCTCCACCGCGCCCACCGGCGTCAGCTCCAGGCCATCGGCGCGCTTGTCCTCCGGCTGGGTGGCCGGATAGTTCTCGAAGACGATCAGGGTGTCGAACAGGGGCGTGCCGGTCGGCACCCCGCTGCACTTCTGGGCCTCGACCAGCGGCGTGTAGTCGAACTGGCGCAGCCGCAGCTGGGCGTCCTGCACGGCGCGCAGCCACGGGCCCACGGCGGCGGCCGGGTCGGCGCGCACCGTCATCGGCAGGGTGTTGATCATCAGCCCGACCATGGCCTCGACCCGGCCGACCTGGGCGGGGCGCAGGCTCATCGTCCCGCCGAAGACCACCTCGGTGTCCCCGCTGTAACGCGACAGCAACAGGCCCCAGGCGCCCTGGACCAGGGTGTTGACGGTCACCCGCTGGGTGCGGGCGAAGGCGCGCAGTCGGTCCGACTCCTGCCGGGTCAGGGCGAAGCCCTCGGTGGCGAAGCCGGTGTTCCGGGTGCGCCGCTCGCCCACCACCCGGGTGGGGCCGGTGACCCCGCCCAGCTCCGCCGTCCAGTACCGCTCGGCCTCCTCGGCGTCGCGTTCGCCCAGCCAGCGGATGAACGAGGAGAACGGCGGTGCCGGTTCCAGGTCCGGCGCGGTGCCCTCCCGGGCGCTCCGGTAGCAGGACATCACCTCGCGCAGCACCAGCCGCACGCTCCAGCCGTCCAGGATGGCGTGGTGGAAGCTCATCACCATCAGGTGCTCGGCCGGCGCGGTGCGCACCAGGGCGATCCGCAGCAGCGGCGCCGCGGACAGCGTGAACCCGGCGGCCCGGTCCTGCCCCAGCCAGTGCTCCAGCCGGTCGGCGCGGTCGGCCGCCGCCAGGTCCGACCAGTCCAGCTCGGTCACCGGGACGGTCGCCTCGCGTTCGATCAGCTGGAGCGGGCGTTCGACGCCGTGCCAGATGATCCGGGCCCGCAGCGCGCTGTGCCGGGCGACCACCGACTGCCAGGCGGCCGACAGCGCGGTGGTGTCGAGATCTCCGTCGAAGCGGTAGAGCAACTGCTCGAAATCCACCCCGCCGTCCGGGTCGAGCAGGGAGTGGAAGAGCATCCCCTCCTGCATCGGCGACAGCGGGAGGATGTCTTCGAGCGCAGGCCTGGCCATCACTCGCCCCTTCCGTACTCACTGAGGATCGCGTCGAGGGTTGCCTGGTCGAGGCCGGCGGCCAGCGGGAAGTCGGCCGGTACCGCACCGGAGTTGCCAGGTGTCACGCAGTGGTCGACCAGCGCTTCCAGGTGGGTCAGGTAGTCGTCGGCGAACCGCTCGGCCCAGTCGCGCCGGTGCAGTGCGGTGGAGTAGCAGAAACGGATCCGGAAGACCCCGCCGCCGACCTCGGAGTTGATCTCCAGCACGTGCGACCGGGTCCCGGACGCGGCCTGGGCGCGCCCCTTCGGCTCCGCGGCATCGCCGAACGCCCGGTCGTCGCGGAGCACGTTGTCGAACTGGCCGAGGTAGTTGAAGAGCACCTGGCCGCCGCCGGTGGCCAGGGTGTCGCCGTCGGCGCCGAGGTGGCGCAGGATCCCGTAGCCGACGCCGTCGTGGGGGACCTCGCGCAGCGTCTGCTTGGTCTCCTTGAGCGCCTCGGCCGGATCCTGGCCGCGGGCGACGCCGAGGCAGACCGGGTAGATCGAGGTGAACCAGCCGACCGTGCGGGACAGGTCGGCGCCCGGCACCAGGTGGTCCTCGCGGCCGTGGCCCTCGACGTCCACCGCCATGGTGCGGGCCTCGACCCGGTCCCGCAGGGTGAGGGCGAGCGCGGTCAGCAGCACGTCGTTGATCCGGGTCCGGTAGGCGGCCGGCACGTCGGTGAGCAGGGTGCGGGTGCGGTCGGCGGTTAGTTCCCGCCGCGCGGTGGCGGCCGAGGCCATGGTGTTGCGGCCGTCCGGGAAGTCCAGCGGGAGCCGGACCGAACCGGCGACCGCTTTCTGCCAGTACAGCAGGTCCTCCCGGGCGGCCGGCGAGTCGGCGTACCCGGCCAGCAGCGTCGCCCAGCGCACGAACGAGGTGGTCTTGGCGGGCGACGGCGCCTCCGAGCCGGACCGCAGCCGCCGGTAGCCGGCTTCCAGGTCGTCCAGCAGGATCCGCCAGGACACCCCGTCGACCACCAGATGGTGGGCGACGAGCAGCAGCCGGCGGCCGCGCGCCCCGAGATCGGCCAGCAGCGCCCGGAAGACCGGGCCGTCGGCGAGGTCGAGCCCGGCCTGCACCCGGTCGGCCTCGGCCGCCAGCCGGTCCGGATCGGCCGCCAGGTCCACGGTCCGCAGGATCTCGCCGGTCTCCTCGGCCGCGTTCCGCTGGATCCAGCCCCCGGCCTCCCGGTGGAACCGCATCCGCAGCGCGTCGTGCCGGTTGAGCAGGTCGCGCAGGAGGGAGCCGGCCTCGGCGGCGGTGAGGTCCGGCGGCACGGTGACCACGACGGACTGGTTGTAGTGGTGGCGCTCCGGCAGGTCGCGTGCGAAGAACCAGTGCTGGATCGGGGTGAGCGGGGCCCGGCCGGTCACCGTCCCCTGCTCGGCCTCGCGGGCCGGCGCGGTGCCTGCGGCGGCGGCGAGTTCAGCGATGGTCTGGTGCTCGAAGACCATGCGCGGGGTGAGGTGCACCCCGTTCGCCTCGGCCCGTGCGACGATCTGGATGCTGAGGATCGAGTCGCCGCCCAGGTCGAAGAAGTTGTCGTGCACGCCGGCCCGTTCGATCCCCAGCACCTGGCACCAGGCGGTGGCGATCACCTCCTCGACCGGGGTGCGCGGCCCGACGAACCGATGTCCCAGCTCCGGCCGGGCCGCGTCGGGCGCCGGCAGGGCGCGCCGGTCGACCTTGCCGCTCGCCGTCAGCGGCAGGCCGGGCAGCACCACGAACGCGGCCGGGACCATGTGGGACGGGAGGGTCCGCTCCAGCCAGCCGCGCAGCACCGGGACCGGGAGCTCGGGCCCCGACATGACCAGGTACGCCACCAGGCGCCGGGTCCCCGGCACGTCCTCGCGGGCCAGCACGACGGCCTCGGCCACGTCGTCCAGCGCCAGCAGGCGGGCCTCGATCTCGCCCAGCTCGATCCGGTAGCCGCGCACCTTGACCTGGTGGTCCGCCCGGCCCAGGTACTCCAGCCCGCCATCGGCGGACCAGCGGCACACGTCGCCGGAGCGGTACAGCCGGCCCCGGCCGAACGGGTCCGGCACGAAGCGCTCGGCGGTGAGCCCCGGACGGCCCAGGTAGCCGCGGGCCAGGCCGCTCCCGCCGAGGTACAGCTCGCCGGGGACCCCGATCGGGCACAACGCCATGTCCGCGTCGAGGACGTACGCCCGCAGGTCCGCCAGCGGGCGTCCGATCGGGCTCGCGGCGGCGTCGCCCCGGGTGCCGGCACCGAGCGGGAGCACGGTGGCGTGCACGGTGGTCTCGGTGATGCCGTACATGTTGACGAGGGTGACGCGGGCCGCGCGCGGGTCGGCGAACCACGGCCGCAGCGCGCTCAGGTCGAGGGCCTCGCCGCCGAAGACGACGTACCGCAGGCCGGCCGTCCCGCGCGCCAGCAGCGCCGACATCAGCTGCTGGAACGCGGTGGGCGTCTGGCTCAGCATCGTGACGCGGCTGTCGGCGACGACCGCGGCGAGGCGTTCGGGATCGCGGGCCACCGCCTTCGAGGCGATCACGCTGTGCCCGCCCCGGGTCAGCGCCCCCCAGATCTCCCAGACCGAGAAGTCGAACGCGTAGCTGTGGGTGGACAGCCACACCGCGTCCTCGTCGAACCCGAAGTCGTCCTCGGTGGCGTCGAAGAGGCGCACGGCGTTGCGGTGGGTGGTCAACACGCCCTTGGGCCGCCCGGTGGAGCCCGAGGTGTAGATGACGTACGCCAACTGGTCGGGTCCGCCCAGGGGCTCGGGGTCGTGAGCCGGCTCGTCGTCGAGGCGGTCCCGGCCGAGGTCGACGGTGTGCCCCGAGTGCGCCACGGGTGCGGTCCCGTCGGTGACGACCACCCGGACGCCGGCGTCCGCGATCAGGAACGCGGTGCGGTCCGCCGGGTAGTCCGGGTCGAGCGGCAGGTAGGCGCCACCGGCCTTCAGGACGGCCAGCAGCGCCACGACCGTGTCCACCGTCCGCGCCATGGCGACGCCCACCATGGTGTCCGGTGCCACGCCCAGCGCGCGCAGCCGGTGGGCCAACCGGTTGGCACGGGTGTTGAGTTCCCCGTAGCTCAGGGCGGCGCCCGCGGTGTCGCTGACCGCCGGGCGCGCGGGGTGGCGGCGGGCCCACGCCTCGACCAGTCCGTGCAGGGTCGTGGTGACCGGCGGGTCGGCGCGCCGCTGCCGCCCGGCGTCGAGAACGCGCCGCCGCTCCCCGGCGGGCAACAGGGGCAGGTCCGACAGCCGGGTCCCGGGGGCGTCGGCGGCGGCCGTGAGCAGGGTCACCAGGTGGGCGGCCATGCGGCTCATCCGGTCGGCGTCGAAGAGGGCGGTGCTGTAGCGCAGGATGCCGCGCAGCCCGTCCGGGCCGTCGGTGAAGGCCGCGGTCAGGTCGAACTTCGCGGTCGACGAGGTGAGGGGGTGGGGCTCGGCGCGCACCCCGGGCAGGTCCCAGCCGACCGCCTCGGTGTTGTCGACGGAGAGCATCACCTGGAAGAGCGGGGTGCGGCCGGGGTCGCGTTCGGGGTGGAGCTCGTCCACGAGGCGTTCGAAGGGGAGGTCCTGGTGCTCGTAGGCGCCCAGCGTCACCTCACGCACCCGGTCGAGGAGTTCGGCGAAAGTGGGGTCGCCGGACAGGTCGGTGCGCAGGACCAGGGTGTTGACGAAGAACCCGATCAACGGCTCGGTCTCGGGCCGGTTGCGGTTGGCGATCGGGGTGCCGACCACGATGTCGTCCTGGCCGCTGTGCCGGGCGAGGAGGACCTGGAGGCAGCCGAGGAGCACCATGAAGAGGGTGGCCCGGTGCTCGGCCGCGAGCCTGCGCAACCCCTCGGCGACGGCGTCGGGCACGGTGAAGCTGACGGCCGCGCCGTCGGTGGAACGGGTGGCGGCGCGGTGCCGGTCGGTGGGCAGCTCCAGGGGGTCGAGGGCGGCCAGGTTCCGCCGCCAGTAAGCGAGTTGCCCGTCGAGGACCGGACCGCTCAGCCAGTCGCGTTGCCAGGCGGCGTAGTCGGCGTACTGCACGGGCAGGTCGGGCAGGGCGGGTTCCGTCCGGGTGACGGCGGCCCGGTAGCCGGCGGTGAGTTCACGCACCAGGACGCCCGCCGACCAAGCGTCGGCCACGCTGTGGTGCAGGACCAGGACGAGCACGTGGTCGTCCGGGCCCTCGCGGACCAGGGTGGCGCGCCACAGCGGGGCCAGCGACAGGTCCAGGGGGGTGCGGCACAGAAGGGTAACCCGGCGCCGGGTGTCGTCGGCGTCGTCGGCGGTCACCACCGGCAGCTCGACCCGGACCCGGGGGAGGAGCACCTGATGGGCCCGGCCCTCGGTGGCGACCAGGGCGGTGCGCAGGACCTCGTGGCGGTCCACCACACGGGCGAGGGCGGCGCGGAGCGCGTCGGCGTCGAGCGGGCCGCGCAGCCGCCAGGCCAGCGGGACCAGGTACTCGGCGCTGCCAGGCTCCAACTGGTCCAGGAACCACAGCCGTTGCTGTCCGAAGGAGAGCAGCAGCGGCCGGGTGCGGTCCGCGCGGCCGATCGCCGTCGTCCCCGCGCGTCCGGGGCCGACGCGGTCGGCCAGCTCGGCGACGGTCGGGGCCTGGAAGAGGGCGCGCAGCGGGATCTCGAAGCCGTGGTCCCTGGCCAGCCGGGAGACCACCCGGGTGGCGAGCAGCGAGTGGCCGCCGAGGGCGAAGAAGTCGTCGTGGACGCCGACCTCGTCGACCCCCAGGACGTGGCACCAGACGTCCGCGATCGCCCGCTCGACCGGGGTGCGCGGGGCGACGAGCCGGGCCGCCAGCTCCGGGCGGCCGGTGTCCGGCGCCGGCAGCGCGCCCCGGTCCACCTTGCCGCTCGCGGCGACGGGCAGCGTGCGCAGGTGGACGAAGGCCGTGGGCACCATGTGGGCGGGCAGTGCCTCCTCCAGCCAGTCGCGCAGCACCGCGGCCTCGGGTGCCTCTCCGCGCGTCACGAGGTAGGCCACCAGGCGCCGGTCGCCCGGCACGTCCTCGCGGGCCACCACCACCGCCTCGGTGACGTCCTCGAGTTCCAGCAACCGGGCCTCGATCTCGCCGGGTTCGATCCGGTAACCGCGGATCTTCACCTGGTCGTCGGCGCGGCCCAGGTACTCCAGCTCGCCCGCGGCCGACCACCGGCACACGTCACCCGAGCGGTACAGGCGGCCCCGGCCGAAGGGGTCGGGGACGAAGCGTTCGGCGGTCAGCCCGGGACCGCCCAGGTAGCCGCGCGCCACGCCGTCTCCGCCGATGTACAGCTCGCCCGGCACGCCGACCGGGCACACCCGCAGCTCGGTGTCGAGCACGTACAGCCGGGTGTTGGCGATCGGACGGCCGATCGGCACGCCCCCGCCGTCCGCCTCCGGCCGCGGGCCGCGCATCGTGTGCACCGCGCAGCCCACCACGGTCTCGGTCGGGCCGAACTCGTTGACCAGGTACCGCAGCGAGCCGAGCAGTTCGAAGGCCCGGTTGGCCAGCGCGGTCGGCAGCCGCTCGCCGCCGAGGACCAGCGCGGTGGGGTGGGAGAGGGGCGCGCCGGTCCCGTCCGCGGTCCCGGATTCGGTCTCGGTGAGAATCGCCAGGTGCGCCGGGGTGAGCTTGAGCAGCCCGGCCCGCTGCCGGGCGCTCGCCGCGAGCAGGTCCTCGGGGCTGGCGGAGTTCGGCAACACGTGCACGCAACGACCCTGGAGCAGCGGCAGGAAGACGCTCGTGACGGACATGTCGAAGATCAACGGCGAGTGCAGCAGGGCGCCGACCGGGCTGCCGGGGGAGTCGGGGCTGTAGGTCCGGGCGGCCCACCGCAGGTAGTTGGCGAGCCCGCCCCGGGTGACCTGGACGCCCTTGGGCGCCCCGGTGGAGCCCGAGGTGTAGATGACGTAGGCCAGTTGGGCGGGATGGCCGGCCGGCCGTGGGTCGTCGGCGGGACACCGGTCGAACGCGTCCCGGTCGAGGTTGACCACGCGGCCCCGGTAGGCGTCCGACACGGCGTGCACGGTCGCGTCCGCGGTCACCACCACCGGCGCGTCCGCGTCCGACAGCATGAACGCCAGCCGGTCGGCGGGGTGGTCCGGGTCGAGCGGCAGGTAGGCGCCGTCCGCCTTGAGGACGGCCAGCAGCGCCACGACGGCGTCGGCGCGCCGCGGCAGGCAGACCCCGACGATCCGGTCCGGGCCGACTCCGGCCGCGCGCAGGTGGTGAGCGAGGCGGTTGGCGCGGGCGTTCAGCTCGCCGAAGGTCAGGCGGGTGCCTTCGTCGTCGCTGACCGCCGGGTCGTCCGGCCGGATGCGCGCGTGGTCGGCCACGGCCGCGTGGAACCCCCGGGCGGCCGGGTAGGGCGCCGCGGTGTCGTTGAGACCGTGCACCAGCAGGTGGAGCTCGTCGTCGGGCAGGATGCGCAGGTCGGACAGGCGGCTGGCGGGCCTGGCGCCGTCGAGCAACGTGCCCAGGTGGGCGGCGATGCGGGCGATGCGGTCGGCGTCGAAGAGGGCGGTGCTGTAGCGCAGGGTGCCGTGCAGCCCGTCGGGGCCGTCGGTGAAGGCCACTGTCAGGTCGAACTTCGCCGTGCTCCCCGCGAACGGATAGTCCTCGACCTCGACGCCGGGCAGGTCCCAGCCCACCGCCTCGGTGTTGTCGACGGAGAGCATCACCTGGAAGAGCGGGGTCCGGCTGAGGTCGCGGTCCGGATGGAGCTCCTCGACCAGCCGCTCGAACGGCAGGTCCTGGTGCTCGTACGCGCCCAGCGTCACCTCGCGCACCCGGTCGAGGAGTTCGCCGAAGGTCGGGTCGCCCGACAGGTCGGTGCGCAGCACCAGGGTGTTGACGAAGAAGCCGACCAACGGCTCGATCTCCGGCCGGTTCCGGTTCGCGATCGGCGTGCCGACCACGATGTCCTCCTGGCCGCTGTGCCGCGCCAGCACCACCTGGAGGCAGGCCAGCAGCACCATGAAGAGCGTGACGCCGCGCTCCCGCGCGATCTCCCGCAGCCGGTCGGCTACCGGGGCCGGCACGACGAAGCGGTGCGTCGCCCCGTCGCTGGACCGCACCTGGCCCCGCGGCCGGTCGGCCGCCAGTTCCAGCGTGGCGGCGGAGGCCAACACCTCGCGCCAGTAAGCCAGTTGGCGGTCGAGCTCGGGTCCGCTCAGCCACTCGCGCTGCCAGGCGGCGAAGTCGGCGTACTGCACGGGCAGTTCGGGCAGGACAGGGTCGGCGGCGGCGCCGGCGGCCCGGTAGCAGAGGTTCAGCTCGCGGACCAGCACCCCGGCCGACCAGGCGTCGCAGACGCTGTGGTGCAGCGTCAGGACGAAGACGTGCCGCTCCGCCGCCTCCCGGAAGAGCGCCGCCCGCCACAGCGGAGCCGTCCGCAGGTCGAAGGGCCGGGTGGCGAACTCCTCGACCGCCGCCGGGTCGAACGGCAGCACCGGCAGCTCCACCGGAACCGCCCCGGAGACCACCTGCCTCGGGGCGTCGTCCCCGGCGACCAGGGCGGTGCGCAGCACATCGTGCCGGGCCACCACACGCACCAGGGCCGAGCGCAGCGCCGCCGGGTCCAGCGCACCCGTCATCCGCCAGGCCACGTGGATGACGTAGTCGGGGCTGCCGGACTGCAACTGGTCCAGGAACCACAGCCGTTGCTGCGCGAAGGACAGCGGGAGCTCCCCGTCGCGCGGGACCGGCTCGACCCGGACCACTGCCCGGGTCCGCGCCGCGGTGGTCCGCTCGGCCAGCCCCGCCACGGTCGGCGCCTCGAAGACCGCCCGCAGCGGGACCTCGATGTCGCGGCGGGTCAGCCGGGAGACCACCCGGGTCGCCAGCAGGGAGTGCCCGCCCAGCGCGAAGAAGTCGTCGAAGACGCCGACCCGGTCGAGCCCGAGCACCTCGGCCCACACCTCGGCGACGGCCCGTTCGGCCGCGGTGCGCGGGGCGACGAAGGCCGACTCCAGCGCGGGGCGGGCCGGGTCCGGGGCCGGCAGCGCCCGCCGGTCCACCTTGCCGTTGGGGGTCAGGGGGAGGGCCGGCAGGGCGACGAAGACCGCCGGGACCATCGCGGCCGGCAGGGTCCGCCCCAGCTCGACGCGGAGTGCGGGCAGCGCGGCGTCGTCGGCCACCACATAGGCGACCAGCCGCTGTTCGCCTGCGGCGTCCGGGCCGGCCGCGGTGCCCCCGGAGTCGGCCACCACGACCGCGTCGGTCACCTCGGCGCAGGCCCGCAGTGCGGCCTCGACCTCGCCGGGCTCCACCCGCACGCCGCGGATCTTCACCTGGTGGTCCAGGCGCCCGAGGTACTCCAGTTCCCCGTCGGCCGACCAGCGGCACGCGTCACCCGTGCGGTAGAGGCGGCCCGGGCCGAAGGGGTCGGGGACGAAGCGTTCTGCGGTCAGCCCGGGGCGGCCCAGGTAGCCGCGTGCCACGCCGTTCCCGCCGATGTAGAGTTCACCGGGCACGCCCGCCGGGCAGGGGGCCATCGCCGGGTCGAGGACGTGGACCGTGGCGTTGGCGATCGGCCGGCCCACGCCGTACCGCCAGCCGTCCCGTTCCGGTGCCGGGACCCGGGTCGTGGTCATCGTCGTCTCGGTGGGCCCGAACTGGTTGGCCACCCTGCCCCGGAGCCAGTCGCACCCCGCCAGCCGGTCGGACCGCAGCCGCTCGCCGCTGCACAGCACCAGCCGCACCTCCGGCGCCCGCCCGTCGGGGATCAGCACGGCGGCGAGTTCGTGCAGCAGCGACGGCACGATGCTGGGGACGACCGTGACGTGGTGGTCGATCAGCAGGCGGACCACGTCGGCCGGGTCGCGTCCGGCGTCGGGGCCGGCCACCACCAGTGTCGCGCCGGAGGCCAGCGCCCCGAAGACCTCCCGGACCGAGGCGTCGAAGCCCACCCCGGCCAGGGCCGTGGCCGTGTCCTGCGGGCCGAGCCCGTATGCGGAGCGCAGGAAGGCGATGTGTGAGACCGCCCCCCGATGCGTGCCCACCACACCCTTGGGCCGGCCCGTCGATCCCGAGGTGTACATCACGTAGGCCGCGCCGGCCGGGTCCACCGCCAGGCCCGGGTCGTCGGCACCGTCGCCGTCCCAGTCGACGTCGGCCCAGGCCAGGACGCGTTCCCGGTACATCTCGGGTAACGGGGTGCCGGCCGGGCCGGCGATGACGAGTCGCGGGTCGGCGTCGCCGAGGGTGAACGCCAGCCGGTCCGCCGGCTGGTCCGGGTCGAGCGGCAGGTAGGCGGCGCCGGCCTTGAGCACCGCGAGTAGCGAGACGACCGCCTCCGGCGAGCGCGGCAGGCAGATCCCCACCAGCTCCTCCGGGCCGGCGCCGTGCGCCGTCAGGTGGCGGGCGAGGCAGTTGGCCCGCGCGTTCAGCTCCCCGTAGGTGAGGCGGCCGCCCTCGGTGTCGCGGAGAGCGGTCCGGTCCGGAAAGGCGTGGGCCTGCTCCTCGAAGAGCTGGTGGAGCCCGCTGACGGGCAGCCGTGCCGAGCCGGTACGGCTCCACCGTTCCGCCGTCCGGTACTCCTCCCCGGTCAGCAGCGGCAGCTCGGACAGCCGGGTCTGCGGCGCCGCGGCCACCGCGGCCAGCAGGGTGAGCAGGTGCCCGGCCATCCGCTCGATCCGGTCGGCGTCGAACAGCTCGGTGCTGTACCGCAGTTCACCGGAGAGCTCGCCGCCCTCGTCGACCATGGCGACGGTCAGGTCGAACTTCGCGTTCCGCACCGGGAGCGGGTGCTCCTCGACCGCGAGCCCGGTCATCACCGGGTCGTCGATGCGGGAGTTCATCACCAGCAGGACCTGGAAGAGCGGGCTGCGGCCCGGCTCCCGGTCCGGGTGCAGCTCCTCCACAAGCCGGTCGAACGGCAGCTCCGCGTGGGCATAGGCGTTCAGGGTCACTTCCCGGACCCGGTCGAGCAGGTCGGCGAAGGCCGGGTCGCCGGTCAGGTCGGTCCGCAGCACCAGCGTGTTGACGAAGAACCCGATCAGCGCCTCGACGTCCTCGCCGTCCCGGTTGGCGATGGGCGTGCCGATCGCCACGTCGTCCTGACCCGCGTAGCGGCCCAGCAGGAGCTGGACGGAGGCGACGAGCACGGTGAACAGCGTGGTGTTCCGCGCCCGGGCCAGGGCGCGCAGCCCGGCGCTCACCCCGGAGGGGACGGTGAACCGCAGGTCGGCGCCGTCGCCGGAACGGGCGGCGCGGCGCGGCCGGTCGGTCGGCAGCTCCAGCGGGGCGACGCCGGCCAGCGTCTCGCGCCAGTGCGCGAGCAGTTCCTCCAGGGCCGGTCCGCGCAGCGCCGCGCGCTGCCGCTCGGCGTACTCCGCGTACTGCACCGGCAGTTCGGGCAACTCCGGCTCCGCGCCGGCCAGATGGGCGTTGTAGCAGGCGCTCAGCTCGGCGAGCAGATTCTGCGTGGACCAGGCGTCCACCACGCTGTGGTGCAGGTTCAGGGCGAGGACGTGCCGGTCGGGGGCGCGGCGGACGAGCGCGGCCCGCCACAGCGGCGGCCGCCGCAGGTCGAACGGGGTTCCGGCCAGCTCGGCCAGCGCGTCGCGCACCGCCTCCGGGGATGCCGCCTCGACCAGCGGCAGTTCGACCGGCACCCGCGCCGAGACCACCTGCAGCGGAGTGTCGTCCACGACGGCGAAGGCGGTCCGCAGCACCTCGTGCCGGTCCACCACGCGCTCCAGCGCGCACCGCAGCGCGTCGGCGTCGAGCGCGCCGGTCAGCCGCCAGGCCATCGGGACCGAGTACTCCGTCGACCCGGGTTCCAACTGATCAAGGAACCACAGTCGTTGCTGCGCGAACGACGGTGCGGCGCTGCGCTGCTGACCGGTCATCTCTGCCTCCGCCATGGGTTCACGAGTTGCGTGTGCGCTGCACCGGGCCGGCACCGACGAGCCGGCGGAACTCCGTCGGCGCCACGTTGCCGCCACTGACCACCGCGACGACACCGGCGGACGACGGCAGCCGCCGCGCGCCCGCCAGCGCCAACGCGCCGGTCGGTTCGACCCGCATCCCCTGGCGCGCCAGGTCCCGCATGGCTGCCAGCACCGCGGCGTCGTCGACCACGATCACCTCGTCGACCAGCCGCTGGATCAGGGGGAAGGTGAACTCTCCGGGTGTCTGGGCGAGGACCCCGTCGCAGACGGACTCCGGCGGCTCGATCGTGACGCGTCGCCCCAGGGCAAGCGACCGTGCCGTGTCGTCCGCGCCGGCCGGCTCCACCCCGACGACCCGCACAGGCCGACCGCTGGCGGCGACCGCCACGGCGATGCCGGACAGCAAACCGCCGCCGCCGACCGGCGCCACGATCGTGCCGACCCGCGGCGACTGCTCCAGGATCTCGAAGCCGACGCTCGACTGGCCGGACACCACCAAGGGGTGGTCGAAGGAGGAGACGGCCACCGCTCCGGTCGACTCGGCGAGTTCGCCGACCCGTCGGCCGCGCGCGTCGTTGCCGCCCGGGCACCGCACCACGTCGGCTCCGAGGCCGTGGATCACGGTCTGCTTGTGCCGGCTCGCACCCTCGGTCATCACCACCGTCGCGGCGATGCCGAGCCGCCGGGCGGCCCAGGCGACGGCGATGCCGTGGTTGCCGGAGGAGCCGACGACCACCTCCTTCGCCCCCAGCGCGGACAGTGCGCTGTAGGCGCCGCGCAGCTTGAAGGAGCCGGTCAGCTGGAGGTGTTCGCACTTGAGCCCGATCCCGGTCGGGCGGTCGGCGCGGATCGGCGTGGTGCGCACCGTGTCCGCGATCCGCTCGCGTGCCGCCCGGCACTCCGTGGCGAAGGCCGCCCCGACGCCCCTCATGCCGGACCGCTCCGAGCGAGCGGTCTCGGTCCGCGTCCGCTCACCGGGACTGCTCCGCCTGCTCCAGGTGCCGGCGCAGGCTCAGCGGGCGCATGTCCGTCCACACCGCGTCGATGTGACGCAGGCACTCCTCCTTGGTGCCGCGAGTGCCCTCCGCGCGCCAGCCCTCCGGCATCCGCTTGGTGTCGCGCCAGATCGAGTACTGCTCCTCCTCGTTGATGACCACCTGGTAGATCACGTCGCTGTTCTCGGCCATGGCCGGACCCCTGTTCGTCGACGGGCGCTAGATGTGGTGCGGCTTCAGGGCGTGCGGGAGGTGCGCCGCCCGCCTCGGCTCATCGCGGAGGTAAGGAGCGCGGCGCGGTGCGGAGCGGCACGGCCGCCCCCGTCACCCGGTCCCCGGGGCGGTGCGCCCATGCGGGGCGCGGCCGGCCGCTCCACCACCGCGGCGGGGTCCGCCGCCGTCCCCGGAGGAGGCGAAGAACGCGATGCCGACGCGCATGGGCGCTACTCCCTCGGAGACCTGATGGCGCACGAAGACGTGGGGGGAAGCTCGGTGACGGCTTTTGCGGAGCGGGCGCGGTTCAGCTGCGTGGATGAGGAATGTGCCGACTGCTAATTCCGGGTGTCGCGCTTCCGATTGACGAATGCGCCGCGTCGCCGAGGATCCTCTCTCGGTGCTGTTCGTGGCAATGCTGAGCGCATGCTCCAAAACGTTAGACAGGATTCCCTTCGGGTGTCAACGCATGGCTTATGGCCGGTCCGTGACGGCGGCGGAGGCGCTCCGGGCGGCATGTCGCTGTTCCGGTGTGCACCGTGGGACGGGGGAGCACGCCCTTTCGGCCACGTGCGTCAAGGCGGTACGGCGGCGTCCGGAACGCGAACATCCCCAGGTTGGGGAGATAGGGCGGAGGACTTGCGGATCAAAGGTGAACTGATCGCGACGATGCGGTCCGTGCCGGGCCGGTGCCGAACCGCTGAGGTGAGAGGCGTGTGGGGTGTCTGACGGGGCGTCTGGGAAAGTGGCCTGTTATTCCCATGTTCCGACCCTTGGGTTGGGGCAATCATGGACGGGCCGTTGTCGAACCCGTCCGACTCGGCCGCGAACCGCGTGCCGGAGGTCTGCTTCGGACGTGCCGAATACTCAACCGTAAGGCACGCGGACGCGGACTCCGCTCCTGGAACGATAATTCCTGTTCGACAGTACACGCGCCCTCCCACCGGAATCCGGACGACCGTTTCCGTCGAAACCATGTGTGCCCTACATGGTTGTCACTCATCGGAGCTTCGCAATGGACCCTCGTGCCGAGGCACACCCCTCGGGGAAACCGGGAGAACAGAGCTCGTGCCCGCCGGACGCGATGTCGTCCTTACCCGACGGCCACGCCGGACTGCGGACCGACGGCGCCCGCATGCTGGCGACCCTGCGCGGCCTGGACTGGTACGGCGCCGACCCCACCGGGGGCGTCACGCGGCTCGGCTTGACACCACAGGAGGACGCCGCCCGCGCCTACCTGCGCCGGGCTGCCGCCGAGGCCGGGCTGACCAGCCGGATCGACCAGGCCGGCAACCTCGTCGTCCGCCGTCCCGGCGCCGGGAACCGGCCCGCCCTCGTCATGGCCTCGCACCTCGACACCGTCCCGCGCGGCGGCCGGCTCGACGGCGCCTATGGCGTGATCGCCTCCCTCGAAGTGCTCAGGGTGCTGACCGAATACCGGGTGAGCCTGCCCTACGAACCCGTGGTCGTCGCCTTCGCCAACGAGGAGGGCGCCCACGTCCCCGTGCCGTTCTGGGGTTCGCTCGCCGTCGCCGGGCAGCTCACCGCGGCGCGGGACGCCGTGGACCGCGACGGCGTCCCGGTGCGCGAGGCGCTCGCCCGGGCCGGCGGCGACCTCGACACCATTGAGGAGGCCGGCTGGACCCCCGGCTCCGTCGCCGCCTACCTGGAGATCCACATCGAGCAGGGTCCGGTGCTGGAGGCGGCCGGCGTGCCGATCGGCGTGGTCGACGCCATCGTGGGCCGCAGCATCATCGAGTTCGAGGTGACCGGCCGCCAGATGCACGCCGGCACCACGCCGATGGACCAGCGCTGCGACGCCCTCGCGGTCGCCGCCCGTCTGGTGCTCGCGGTCGAGGCGGTCGCCAAGGCCGACAAGCTCTGCACCGCTGGCACCGTCGGCATCCTCGAAGTGCTGCCCGGCCAGACCAACGTCATCCCGGGCCGGGTCCGCATGACGGCCGAGATCCGCGACGGCGACATGGACCGGCTCCGCAAGGCGGAGGTCGCCCTGCTCGCCGAGGCCCAGCGGCTCGCCGACGCGCACGGCGCCGCCGTCGACTCCCGGGTCACGATGCGCTCCCAGGCGGTCAGCACCGCCGAACCGCTGCGCGCCGCGATCCGCCGCGCCGCCGGCCACCTCGGCCTGCCGTACCTGCCGATGTCCAGCGGGGCCGGCCACGACGCCCAGGTCGTCGCCTCCGTCGCGCCGATCGGCATGATCTTCGTCCCGAGCGTCGGCGGCGTCAGCCACGCCCCCGAGGAGCACACCGCGCCCGAGGACCTGGTCACCGGCGCCGACGTGCTGCTCCACACCGCCCTGCGCGTCTGACCGCACCACGACCCGACGGGCGGCCCGCCCGTGTCCACTTCCGGAAACGGGGGTTCCGCCATGCCCGAGAACGGCGCGTCCGCCCACCGGACCACCGTTCGTGCGGCCGGCCGGGCAGACGCCGGCCGGGACCGTCGTCACGGCCGGCGCCGACCGCACCGCGCGGCCGCCCGCCCCTCGTCCGGTCCGCCGACCGGTGGATCCGCTCCCCGCCCGCGCCCCCCGAGGGCGCCCAGATCCGCCGGCAAGGAGCCGACATGACGACGATCGCCGTGGCCTGCACCTTCGAGTCCGTCAACGCTGCCGAGATCACGATGGGCCTCGGCCGCCTCGGCGACCTCGTCTTCGTCGGTGAGGCGTCCCCGCGCAGCGAACCGCTCATCGCGCTGCTGGAGGAACTCGGCGCGGTCGTCCGCCTCGACCACGGCTTCGAGGCCGCCGTCAACCGGCTCGCCGCCCTCGGTACCGACGCCGTCGTCACCTACACGGACGCCCTGCTCCCGGTCACCTCCCGCCTCGCCGAGCGGCTCGGACTGCTCCACCACAGCGTGGCGACCACCCGCCTGCTCACCGACAAGACCAGCCAGCGGCGACGGCTGCGCGAGGCGGGCGTGGAGGACGTGCGCACCGCCGAGATCTCCCGCCCCGCCGACTGGCCGGCCGCCCTCGCCGCCGTCGGACTCCCCGCCGTCCTCAAACCGGTGAGCGGCCAGGCCAGCCGCGACTGCCACCTCGTCACCGACGCCGACGCCGGCCGAGCCCTGGCCGCTGCCCTCACCGGCCCCCGAACTGCCGGGGGAGGGGAGGCGTTCATCCTGGAGGAGTACCTGACCGGCCGGCCCTGCTTACCGTTCGCCGACTACGTCTCCGTGGAGACCGTCTGCACCCCCGCCGGGCGGGTGCCGCTCGCCGTGGCCGGCAAACTCCCCCAACTCGCGCCGTTCCGCGAGACCGGCCAGGTGTGGCCCGCACCGTTGCCCAAGGAGGAGATCCAGGCGATCGAGGACCTCGTCGACCGTGCCCTCGACGCCCTCGACGTCACCTGCGGCATCACCCACACCGAGATCAAACTCACCGCCGACGGCCCCCGGATCATCGAGGTCAACGGACGCCTCGGCGGCCGAGTCAACGAGATGTGCCGCCGCGTGCTCGGCTTCGACTGCGTGGAGCTGACCGGCCGCCTTGCCCTGGGCCTCTCCTCCTGGACCGCCCCACCGCCGCCGCGGAGCCACCACTTCCAGTACATCGCCCCGGCGCCCGTCGAGGAGTTCACCCTGGAGGAGGTCCACGGCATCGACGCCGTCCGCGCCCTGCCCGGCGTCGTCGCCTACCGGCCCACCCTCGAACCCGGCGACCACTGCCCGGCCAGCGTCATGACCCGGCCCATGGACACCGTCACCGGGACCGGCGACGGCTTCGACGAGGTCTTCGCCACCCTCGAACGGGTCCGCCACACGCTGGCCTACACCGTCACCCTCGCCGACGGCACCCGCACCCTCACCGCCGCCGACCTCGAAGGCCTCCCGCCCACCCCCACCCCCGCCTCGGAGCAGTACCGGTGACCGACCTCATCCACCACGCCGTGGCGCGCCAGGCCGCGCTCCGCCCCGACGCCACCGCCGTCGTCCACGGCGCGGCCCGCCTCAACTACGGGTCGCTCGACGCCACCGCCCGCGCCCACGCCGCCGAACTCACCCGGCTCGGCGTCGGCCCGGGGCGCATCGTGCCCGTCGTCCTGCCGCGCGGCACCCGGCTGCCGACCGCGCTGCTCGCCGTGCTGCACACCGGCGCCGCCTACTGCGCGCTCGACCCGCACTGGCCCGCAGCGCACCTGCGGGCCCTCGTCGAACGCCTGGCCCCGCCGCTCGTCGTCACCGACGCCGCGCAGTCCACCGACTGGCCGGTGCCGGCCTGGACCCCGCCGCCCCCATCCCTGGACCCGGCCACCGCCCCGCCGGTCGGTCTCCCGTCGGCCCCGCCCGACGGCACCGACGCGCCCGCCATGGTCTTCTTCACCTCCGGCACCACCGGCCGGCCGAAGGCCGTCGTCTCCCCGCACCGCGCCACCCTGCGGCTCTTCGACGCCCCGACCTTCGCCGACTTCGGCCCCGGCCACGCGATGCCGCAGGCGGCGCCGGTCCCGTGGGACGCCTTCGCGCTGGAACTGTGGGGGATGCTCACCACCGGCGGAACCAGCGTCGTGCCCGAGGACGACCGGCTGCTCCCCGACGACCTGCGGGCCCTGACCGAGCGGCACGGCGTGGACCACGTCTGGCTCACCGCCTCGCTGTTCAACCTCTTCGTCGACGAGGACCCCGACGCGTTCCGCGGCCTGCGCCGCGTCATCACCGGCGGCGAGCGCCTCTCCCCGGCCCACGTCGCGCGCTTCCTCGACCGGCATCCCGACATCGCCCTCGTCAACGGGTACGGCCCGGTCGAAAGCTGCGTCTTCGCCACCACCCACGTCCTCTCCCGCGCCGACTGCGTGCTGCCCGGCGGCATCCCCGTGGGCCGGCCGGTCCGCGGCACCGGCGTCCTCGTCCTCGACGGCGACCGGCCCGTTCCCCCCGGCGGCACCGGCGAGATCTGCCTCACCGGTACCGGACTCGCCCTCGGCTACCTCGACGCGGACCCGGCCGCGGCCAACTTCACCACCCACGACGGCGGGGACGGCCCCGTCCCGCTCTACCGCACGGGCGACCTCGGCGCCGTCGACGCCGACGGCGTCCTCCACTACCGCGGCCGGGCCGACCGCCAGGTCAAGGTCGCCGGCCACCGCGTCGAACCCGCCGAGATCGAGTCCACCGCCCGCCGCCTCCCCGGCGTCCGCGACTGCGCCGTCCTCCCCCTCACCGGCGACACCGGCGTCTTCGACCGCCTCGCCCTCTTCTACACCGCCGCCCCCGACACCGCCCCGCCCGACTCCGTCCGCGCCGCCCTCGCCACTCGCCTCCCCCGCCACCTCGTCCCCACCGTCATCACCCTCCTGCCCGCCCTCCCCCGCACCCCCCAAGGCAAACTCGACCGCCGAGCCCTCCTGACCGCACCCGCCGACTGAACCCCCGCAGGCGTGGTGTGCACTACTCCCGGTCCACCGCCGCGTGCCCGCGCGTCCCGGCGTGGACGAGGTAGACCGCGACCGGGGAGTTCTCGATCCGGCCGGCTGTTCCGGTGTACTGGCGCTGGACCCCGACCGTGTGGGCGCCCTTCTTCACGTCGCCGGTCTCGTCGACCACCAGGACGCGGTATCGCCATACAGGTGCTCGACGACGTATTCACGCACGTCGCCAGGGACGCCATCGGCATCCCAGACAGCTCGGCACAGCAGATGCCGCATGCCGTGCGGGCCGGCCTCCCCAGCCCGTTCCCCGATCGTCCGGCAGTTCTTCCTCGGCAGGCTCGACAGCAGGCCCGACACCAACCGCCCGGCCCGCAGCCGTGGTTCGACCCGGGCGAACCGGGCCGCGATCCGGCCGATGGCCACCTCGAACGCCTCCTGCCAACGGACGGGTTCCATGCGGTGGCCTGCGGCCACCGTCTCATCATTGCTCCGCACGAGTCACGATGACCAACGGTGGCCGTACCTGTCTCCGCACCGACCCGACCAGCAAGATCACGATCTACGGCTGGAGTACTAGCACTCGATGACGTTCACCGCCAGCCCGCCGCGCGCGGTCTCCTTGTACTTGACCTTCATGTCGGCCCCGGTCTCCTTCATGGTCTTGATGACCTTGTCGAGCGAGACGTGGTGGCGTCCGTCGCCGCGCAGGGCCATCCGGGCGGCGGTGACCGCCTTCGCGGCGGCCATGCCGTTGCGTTCGATGCACGGTATCTGGACCAGGCCGCCGACCGGGTCACAGGTCAGGCCGAGGTTGTGCTCCATGCCGATCTCCGCGGCGTTCTCCACCTGCTCCGGGGAGCCGCCCAGCACCTCGGCCAGGCCGCCGGCGGCCATCGAGCACGCGGAGCCCACCTCACCCTGGCAGCCGACCTCGGCGCCGGAGATCGACGCGTTCTCCTTGAACAGCATGCCGATCGCGCCGGCCGCCAGCAGGAAGCGGACCACGCCCTCCTCGTCCGCGCCGGGCACGAAGCCGATGTAGTAGTGCAGCACGGCCGGAATGATGCCGGCGGCGCCGTTGGTGGGCGCGGTGACCACCCGGCCGCCGGCCGCGTTCTCCTCGTTGACGGCCATGGCGTACAGCGTGACCCAGTCCATGGCGCGGGCCGGCTGGTCGCCGTCGGAGCGCAGTTGCCGGGCGGAGAGCGCGGCGCGGCGGCGGACCTTCAGCCCGCCGGGCAGGATCCCCTCGCGCGACATGCCGCGGGCCACGCACTCCCGCATGACCTGCCAGATCTCCAGCAGCCCGGCGCGGATCTCCGGCTCGGTGCGCCAGGCCAGCTCGTTCTGCAGCATCAGCGCCGAGATGGACAGGCCGGTCTCGCCGGCCAGCCGCAGCAGGTCGTCGCCGGTGCGGAACGGGTGGCGCAGCACGGTGTCGTCGAGCGTGATGCGGTCGGCGCCCACCGCGTCCTCGTCGACCACGAAACCGCCGCCGACCGAGTAGTAGGTCTTGGCCAGCAACACCTCGCCGTCCGCGCCGGAGGCGGTCAGGGTCATGCCGTTGGCGTGGTAGGGCAGCGAGCGGCGGCGGTGCAGCACCAGGTCGCGGTCGGCGTCGAAGTCGATCTCGTGCACTCCCAGCAGGCTGATCCGGCCGGCCTCGCGGATCCGCCGGGCCTCCTCGTCGGCGCGGTCCACGTCCACCGTGCGCGGCGAGTGGCCCTCCAAGCCGAGCAGCACCGCCTTGGGCGTGCCGTGGCCGTGCCCGGTCGCGCCGAGCGAGCCGAACAGTTCCGCCCGCAGTCCGGTGACCCGCGGCAGCAGGTCCTCGTTCTTCAGCCGGCCGGCGAAGATGCGGGCCGCGCGCATCGGGCCCACGGTGTGCGAGCTGGACGGGCCGATGCCGATGGAGAACAGGTCGAAGACCGAGATGGCCACGGTGGCGACTCCTTTGGTGCCGGGTGTGCCGTCGCCGGCGTGTTGCTGTCGGTGCGTGGGCCGCCGGGGCCGGCGGCCCACGCACCGGCTGTCAGGTCAGGTCCGGGTACAGCGGGAACGCCGCCGCCAGCGCCTCCACCCGGGCGCGCAGCGCGGCCGGGTCGTAGGCCGGGGTGAGCGCCAGCGCGATCACGTCGGCGACCTCGCGGAACTGCTCCGCCCCGAAGCCGCGGGTGGCCAGCGCGGGGGTGCCCACGCGCAGGCCGGAGGTGACCATCGGCGGCCGCGGGTCGTTCGGGACGGCGTTGCGGTTGACGGTGATGCCGATCTCGTGCAGCCGGTCCTCGGCCTGCCGGCCGTCCAGCTCGCTGTCCCGCAGGTCGACCAGGACCAGGTGCACGTCGGTGCCGCCGGACAGCACCGAGACGCCCGCCCCGGCCACGTCCGGCGCGGTCAGCCGCTCGGCCAGCAGCCGGGCGCCCTCCAGGGTGCGCGCCTGCCGGTCGGCGAACTCCGGGGACGCGGCGATCTTGAACGAGACCGCCTTCGCCGCGATGACGTGCTCCAGCGGCCCGCCCTGCTGGCCGGGGAAGACCGCCGAGTTGATCTTCTTGGCCAGCTCCGCGGTGGACAGGATCACCCCGCCGCGCGGTCCGCCCAGCGTCTTGTGGGTGGTGGTGGTCACCACGTGCGCGTGCGGCACCGGCGAGGGGTGCAGTCCGGCCGCCACCAGGCCGGCGAAGTGCGCCATGTCCACCATCAGGTAGGCGCCGACCTCGTCGGCGATCCGGCGGAACGCGGCGAAGTCCAGCCGGCGCGGGTAGGCTGACCAGCCGGCGATCACCAGCTTGGGCCGGTGCTCCTTGGCCAGCCGCTCCACCTCGGCCATGTCGACCAGGCCGGTCTCGGCGTCCACGTGGTAGGCGACCACGTCGTAGAGCTTGCCGGAGAAGTTGATCCGCATGCCGTGCGTGAGGTGGCCGCCGTGCGCCAGGTCCAGGCCGAGGATGGTGTCGCCCGGGTCGAGCAGCGCGAACATCGCGGCGGCGTTGGCCTGCGCGCCGGAGTGCGGCTGGACGTTGGCGGCCTGCGCGCCGAACAGGTCCTTGACCCGCTCGATCGCGATCCGCTCGGCGACGTCCACGTGTTCGCAGCCGCCGTAGTAGCGGCGGCCCGGGTAGCCCTCGGCGTACTTGTTGGTCAGGACCGAGCCCTGGGCCTCCATGACGGCGACCGGGGCGAAGTTCTCCGAGGCGATCATCTCCAGCGTGGACTGCTGGCGGTGCAGTTCGGCATCGACGGCGGCGGCGATGTCCGGGTCCACCTCATGAAGGGAGCTGTTCAGCAGCGACATGCGGTTCTCCGTGGGTCGGGGGCTGGCGGGGGCCGTCATTCGCCGGCGAAGGCGGTGTACTGCTCGGCCGTCAGCAGGTCGGCGGGCTCCTCGGAGACCCGCACCCGGAACAGCCAGCCGGCCTCGAAGGGGGCGCTGTTGACCAGCGCCGGGTCGTCCACGACGTCCTGGTTGTTCGCCACCACGGTGCCGGAGACCGGGGAGTACAGGTCGCTGACGGACTTGGTCGACTCCAGCTCGCCGCACGCCTCGCCGGCGGTGACCCGCTGTCCCTCCTCGGGGAGCTGGACGTAGACCACGTCGCCCAGCGCGTGGGCGGCGTGCTCGGTGATGCCGACCGTGGCGACGCCGTCCTCGACGGCCGACAGCCACTCGTGCTCCTTGCTGTACCGCAGCTGCTCGGGGTTGTTCATGAGGCGAATTCTCCTGGATACGGAAGAGGTGCGCGAACAGGGTGGGCGGGGCGGCGCGGGGACGCCGCCGGGTTCAGCGGGCGCGCCGGTAGAACGGCAGCGCCACCACCTGGTACGGCTCGCGGCCGCCGCGGATGTCCACCGAGACCCCCTCGGTGCCGGGCTCGGCGTGCGCGGCGTCCAGGTAGGCCATGGCGATCGGCCGGCCCAGGGTGGGGGAGGGGGCGCCGGAGGTGACCTCGCCGATCACCGCGCCGTCCGGGCCGAGCACCGGGTAGCCCGCCCGGGGGACCCGGCGCCCGTCGGCGACCAGTCCGGCCAGGACGCGCGGCGGGGTGGCGGCGGCCTTCTCGGCGGCGGCCGCGAGCGCGTCCCGGCCGACGAAGCCGTCCGGCTTGTCGAACGCGACGACCCGGCCCAGCCCGGCGTCGAACGGCGTGGTGGCGGTGGTCAGCTCGTGCCCGTACAGCGGCATGCCGGCCTCCAGGCGCAGCGTGTCGCGGCAGGACAGGCCGCACGCGACCAGGCCGTGCCCGGCGCCGGCCGCGGTGAGCTCGGTCCACAGGCGCTCGGCGTGTTCCGGGGCGGTGAACAGCTCGAAGCCGTCCTCACCGGTGTAGCCGGTGCGCGCGATCATCGCCGGCACCCCGGCGACCGTGCCGGGCAGCCCGGCGTAGTACTTCAGCCCGGCCAGGTCGGCGTCGGTGAGGGCGGACAGCACGGCCGGCGAGCGCGGGCCCTGCACCGCGACCAGCGCGTAGGCGTCCCGGTCGTCGCGGACCGCGGCGTCGAACCCGGCGGCCCGTCCGGTGACCGCGTCCAGCACGGTGTCGGCGTTGGCCGCGTTGGCGACGATCATGAACTCGGTCTCGCCGAGCCGGTAGACGATCAGGTCGTCCAGGATGCCGCCGTCCTCGCGGCAGATCATGGTGTAGCGGGCCCGGCCGACCCGCAGCGCGGACACGCGGCCGACCAGGGCGTGGTCCAGCGCGGCGCCGGCGCCCGGACCGGAGACGTCGATCTCGCCCATGTGGGAGAGGTCGAAGAGCCCGGCCGCCTCGCGCACCGCGCGGTGCTCGTCGCGTTCGCTGCCGTAGCGCAGCGGCATCTGCCAGCCGGCGAAGTCGGTCATGGTGGCGCCGAGCGCGCGGTGCACGGCGTCCAGCGGGGTGTGCCGCGGCGTGACGGGGGCGTCGGTCATCTTCGGGCTCCCAGGTGCTGAGGAGTGGCGGAAGGCAGGGCGATGAGGCTGGTGTGACACGGGGGGCGACGGCCTCCCCATCTGTCATCGGAACCTGAGAGGTTCACCACGAGCCCTTCCGGGCGGTGGCTTGCACCGTGGGTGGGACAGCCGGGCTGCCCGCTTTTCAGATCTGCCTCTCGCGTGCGGTATCGGGGCCTGAGAGATTCAAGGGAGGACTTGCTCCTTCGGCGTCCTGGGCGGCTGGCGCCGACCCGGACTCTCCCGCACGGATTCGAACGGCCGGTATGCAATTGGCGCGGTCATCATTGCACGGTCGGCGGGCACCGAGCCAGGCAGTAGGGTCGTGCGGGTCGATCGGCGAGACGCACTGACCGGGCAGGTGGGATAGACAGATGAGCGTTCCGGCGCAGCACGGATCCGGGGAGCCCGCGTTCGGGCCGTACGAGCCCGGGACGCCCGCCGCGCACACCGGGGACCACCTGGCCGAACCGGTGCTCCCCGGGCCGGGCGGCTGGCCGTCCAACGAGCTGGAGGAGGTGCTGACCGCCGCCCTCGGCGACCCGGGCGCCACCCCGCGGCTGCTGGAGGTCGTCGGCCGCTCCCCGCTGTGGGTGCCGGTGCCGGACGGCGACGTGGACGCCGGGCTGCCCGCCATGGAACTCGACGGCGCCCCCTACGTGCCGGTGTTCAGCTCCCAGCGGGAGTTCGAGCGGGTCGCGCCGGGCATGCCGTTCGGCGTGCTGCCCGGCGTGGAGTTCGCCCGCGGGCTGCCGCCGCTGGTCGGCATCGCGGTCAACCCCGGCGGCGCGGTCGGCGTGCCGCTGCCGGCGCACGCGGTGGAGGAGCTGTGCCGGGGCGGCGCGTCCGGCGGCGCCCGGGTGCGGTTGTGGGAGCCGGAGCCGGACGACGAGCCGGTGGACTTCCTGGCCGGGGCGGCCGGCGAGTTCGCGGTCACCCCGGTCGTGCTGTCCGCCCGGCGGGCGCTCGGCTCGGTGGAGGGCGAGCCGCCGAGGCTGTTCGTCGGGGTCGAGCTGGACCGCTGGCAGGAGGAGGACCGGGCCGCCGCGATGGGCGCGCTGGGCCGGGCGCTGGCCGGGGCGCCGCTGCCCTGGGCGGTCAACCTGCTGCTGTTGGACGTGGCCCAGGACCCGCTGGGCGACTGGATGCACGGCGTGGTCGAGCCGTTCTACACCCGGGAGTGAACGGTCCCCCGCGCCGGGTGGGCCCGGCGGCGGGCCCGGGCCGTGGGCGCCGCCGCCCGGCCGCTCCGCACGGGAACGGTAACGGCTGCACCACAGCGCTGTCAGAGCCCGCGCCTAACCTGGTTTGATGGCGGACGGCACCGGGCCGACCGACCAGAAGGGGCTATCCGACAGTGAACGCGGGCGTTGAGGACGCGTTGCGCCACGTGGCGCCCGGACGGTACGACACCTACGAGGCGCTGCTCGGCGCGCTGGTCGAGGGGCAGGTGTGGATGCTGCTGTGGCACGGCCAGCCCGGGTCCCCCGACGCGCAGTACGGCAACATGGAGCTGGACGGCCACGGCTACGCGCCGTGCGTGACCTCCACCCAGGAGCTGGCGGCCAGCGGCTGGAACCGGTCGCACGAGATGGTGACCGGCCGGGACATCGCCGCCGAGCTGTACCAGGAGCGCTACGGGCTGTGGCTGAACCCGCACGCCCCCGGCGGCGGCGTCGGGGTGCCGTGGCTCGACCTGCGCCGGATCGCGTGCGGGCTGGACCGGCTGCCCGCCGGGCCGCTGCAGATCGCCGAACCGGGCCCGCAGGCCCAGCAGTTCTACGCGGTGCTCGGCCAGTGCGCGCAGTCCACCCCGGCGGTGCGGGCGCTGCGCGCGGCGTGGGTGCGCCCGGCGCTCGGCGAGCCGTACCTGGCGGTCGGGGTCGACCTGTACGACTCCGGACCGCAGTCGGTGGAGGCGGCACGCGCGATGATGGGGCAGGCGGTGGCCGCGGCCCCGACCGGCATGCCGGTCTCGACGGTCGCGATGGCCGACGAGTACGACCAGGTGGGGTTGTGGATGCGCGGGTACGCGCGGCCGTTCTTCGACCGGGACGCCTTCGGCGCGACCCAGCCGATGCCCGCGCCCACCGGTTCGTGGGGCGCGACCGGCACCGGGTACGCCGCGCCGCCGCCGCAGGGCTGGCCGCCGCCCGCCTACTGACGCGCGCAGCCGCCCGCCGAGATGCCGAGCCGGGCCGGCCGCGTCCCGGCGGACGCCGACCGGGGGCCCGGTCCGGTCAGCCGGCCTCCAGCGCCGCGTCGATCAGCCCCAGCGGCGGACTGCCCAGGTCCAGCAGCGCGCCGTGGAACCGCTCCAGGGTGAATCCGGTGCCCCAGCGCGCCCGGGCCCGCTCGCGCAGCCCCGTCAGCTCCAGCTTGCCCCAGGTGTAGCGCCCGTAGGTCGCGTCGAAGGTGCCGCGGCGTGCCTCGGAGACGGCGCCGGCCCGCGCCAGGTGGGCGTCGGCCATGAAGCGCTCGGTCACCCCGGCCACGTCCATCGCCCCGGTGTGCAGCCCGATCGCGCAGGTCAGCCGGGTCACCCGGACCAGCGCCTCCAGCGCGACACCGATCACGAAGCGCGGGTCGGCGGCCCGGAAGCCCTCCTCGACGAGCAACTCCTCCGCGTAGTGCGCCCAGCCCTCGCAGAACGACAGCGAGTGCAGCACCCGGCGCACCTCGCTCGGCGCGTGCCGCAGCGCCCTGCCGTGCGCGAAGTGGCCCGGCGCCACCTCGTGCGCGGTGACGGCCGGCATGCTGGTGCGGCTGAAGAGCGTCAGCCACTCCTCGCGCTCGTCGTCCGGCCAGTCCTCGCCCGGCGGGGTGACGTGGTACCAGGAGGGGGCGTCCGGCTCGTACGGCGCCGCCCAGGTCATCATCGCCGTGGACCAGCGGCGCGACGGGGGCGCCGCGCCCACCAGGCACGCGCCGTCCAGGTGCGGCACCAGCCGCCGGGCGCGGGTGAACCCCACCACCTCGGCGGTCAGTTCGGACGCGTAGGGGATCACACCGGCGGCGTCCGGGTGGTCGGCGAGCAGTTCCGGCACCAGGTCGGCGACGGTGCGGCGCGGGTCGAGCGCCCGGCAGCCCTCGGCCAGCAGCGCGGTCAGCCGTTCGCGTTCGGCGTCGGCCGCCCCGGCCAGCCGGGTCAGGTCCACCGCGACGCCCTCCTGCGCGCCCATCAGCGCGGCCAACGCGCGGGCGCCGAGCCGCGGGTCCGGGTCGCCGGTCCGGGCGGCCCGCTCCACGTGCTCCACCAAGCGCCGGTGCGCGGCGAGCGCGTCGGCGGTCACCCGGCCGGCGTCCGGGTCCAGCCCGGCGGCCAGCCCGCGCACCGCGCCGAGCAGTGCGGCGGCAACCGGCGCCGGACAGCGGTCCAGCGAGGCGATCGCGGCGTCCACCGCCTGCGGCCACTGCGCCAGGTGCCGCGCACGGGCCAGCCCCCGGTCCGCGGCGGACGCGTACGGCCGGTCGTAGCAGGCGAGTTCGAGGTTGGCCAGGTGCGGGTACGGATCGCGCCGGTGCAGTTCCAGCTCGGCGTACCGCACCCGCAGCGACTCCTCGAAGACCGCCAGGTGCGCCTCGTCGTGCGGGTCCTCCAGCGGCGGGTTCCGCCGGCCGGCCCGCTCCAGCGCGGCGAGCGAGCGGCGCACGCCGTCCGGCGAGAGGTCCTGCAGCACGCCGTCGTAGGCGTGCAGCCCGGCCGTCTCGCGGACCTCGGGCACCATCAGGTCGCACACCGCGCGGATCCGGTCGTCCATGACGGCAACCTACCGACCGGGCGCCGCCGGGACCCCGAGGGCGGCCCCCACCGGCGCTACCAGTCGGTAACTTCGCGGTGTACCCTACCCGCCATGGCAGACCAGAGCGCCGTCGGCGGCGAATTCGACCGGGACACCACGACCGTCCCGCGGCCCGGCGAGCCGGGCGGGCACGACGCCCGGCTCAGCGACGGCTGGACCATCGTGCGCGCGGTCAACGGCGGCTACCTGCTCGCGGTGGCCGCCCGCGCACTCGCCGCCGACCTGCCGCACCACGACCCGATCACCCTCACCGGCCACTACCTGACGCCCGGTGAGCCGGGCCCGGCCGTGGTGCGCACCGAGGTCGTGCGCACCGGCCGCACCCTGTCCACCGGCACCGCCCGGCTGCTGCAGAGGGGGCCGGACGGCCGGGAGACCGAACGGCTGCGGGTCACCGGCTTCTTCGGCGACCTGGCCGCGCTGCCGAACGACGTGCGCACCACCGCCAAACCGGTCGGCATCCCGCCCTACGAGGCGTGCCTGCCGGGCGACGCGCGCTCCGCGTCGGTGATCCCGGGCAGCACCGCGATCCTGGACCGGCTCGACCTGCGACTGGACCCGGAGACCGCGGGCTGGGCGCTCGGCGCTCCCAGCGGGCACGGCGAGATGCGCGCCTGGCTCGGCTTCGCCGACGGCCGCGACCACGACCCGTTCTCCCTGCTGTTCGCGGTGGACGCGCTGCCGCCGACCGCGTTCGACATGGGACTGCGCGGCTGGGTGCCCACCTTGGAGCTGACCGTGCACGTGCGGGCCCGCCCGGCGCCCGGACCGCTGCGGATCGGCGTGACGACCCGCAACCTCGCGGGCGGCCTGCTGGAGGAGGACGCCGAGGTGTGGGACAGCGCGGACCGGCTGGTCGCGCAGTCGCGGCAACTGGCCAGCGTGATGCTGGGCTGACCGCCACCGCCCGGCTCCCGTACCCGGCCGGGCCGTCCGCCCGACCGGCCGGACCGGGCCCCGGCCTCCCCGGGCCCCGGCGCCCCGGACCTGCGGGCCCGACCCGGCGCCGTAGAATCGGCGGCACCATGGCCTACCTCGACCACGCCGCCACCACCCCGATGCTGCCCGAGGCGGTGCGGGCGATGACCGAACGGCTCACCACCACCGGCAACGCCTCCTCGCTGCACGGATCCGGCCGCCGCGCCCGCCGCGCGGTGGAGGAGGCCCGCGAGGCGCTGGCCGCCGTGCTCGGCGCCCGGCCCAGCGAGGTGGTACTCACCGCGGGCGGCACCGAGGCGGACAACCTCGCCGTCAAGGGGCTGTTCTGGCAGCGGCGGGCCGCCGACCCGGCCCGCACCACGGTGCTGGCCAGCCCGGTCGAACACCACGCGGTGCTGGACGCGGTGCACTGGCTGGCCGACCACGAGGGCGCCCGGGTGCGCTGGCTGCCGGTCGACCCGCACGGCCGGGTCGGCGCGGACGCGTTGCGCGCGGCGCTGGCCGAGGAGGCGGACACCGCCGCCCTGGTCACCGCCATGTGGGCCAACAACGAGGTCGGCACCGTCTCCCCGGTCCACGAACTGGCCGCCGTGGCACGCGAGTTCGAGGTGCCGATGCACTGCGACGCGGTGCAGGCGTGCGGGCAGCTGCCGCTGGACTTCGCGGCCAGCGGCCTGGACGCGCTCGCCGTCAGCGGGCACAAGATCGGCGGACCGTACGGAACCGGCGCGCTGCTGCTGCGCCGCGAACACACCCCGGTACCGCTCGCGCACGGCGGCGGCCAGGAGCGGGACGTGCGCTCCGGCACGCTGGACGTGCCCGGCATCGTGGCGTTCGCCACCGCCGCGACGCTGGCCGAGGAGCGCCGCCCGGCGCACGCCCGCGAGGTCGGCGCGCTGCGCGACCGCCTGGTGGCCGGGGTGCGTGCCGCGGTGCCCGACGCGGTGCTCAACGGGGACCCGGACCCGGCCGGCCGGCTGCCAGGCAACGCGCACTTCTCCTTCCCCGGCTGCGAGGGCGACTCGTTGCTGCTGCTGCTCGACGCGCAGGGGATCGAGTGCTCCACCGGCTCCGCCTGCACGGCCGGCGTCGCCCAGCCCAGCCACGTCCTGCTGGCCATGGGCGCCGGCCCGGAGCGGGCGCGCGGCACGCTGCGGTTCTCCCTCGGGCACACCTCCACCGCCGAGGAGGTCGACGAGCTGACCGCGGCGATCGGCCCGGTGGTGGAACGGGCCCGCGGCGCCGGGCTGGTCTGAGCGCCGGCCGGGCAGGCCGTACGCTGGGGAGCGCTATGACTCATCCCGGTGCTCCCACGGGCCCGCGCGACGGCTCCAGGCCGCGCGTGCTGGCCGCCATGTCCGGAGGCGTGGACTCCGCCGTCGCCGCCGCCCGCGCCGCCGAGGCCGGCCACGAGGTGACCGGCGTCCACCTGGCGCTGTCCGCGAACCCGCGGTCGTTCCGCACCGGTGCGCGCGGCTGCTGCACGTTGGAGGACTCGCGGGACGCCCGCCGGGCCGCCGACGTCATCGGCATCCCCTTCTACGTGTGGGACCTCGCCGAGCGCTTCCGCGAGGACGTGGTCGAGGACTTCGTCGCCGAGTACGCGGCCGGGCGCACCCCCAACCCGTGCCTGCGCTGCAACGAGAAGATCAAGTTCGCCGCCCTGCTCGACAAGGCGCTCGCGCTCGGTTTCGACGCGGTCTGCACCGGCCACTACGCGACGATCGTGGTCGGCCCGGACGGCCGGCGCGAACTGCACCGGGCCGAGGACGCCGCCAAGGACCAGAGCTACGTGCTCGGCGTGCTCGACGAACGGCAGTTGGCGCACGCGATGTTCCCGCTCGGCGACACCCGCACCACCAAGGACGAGATCCGCGCCGAGGCCGAACGGCGCGGCCTGGCGGTCGCCCGCAAGCCGGACAGCCACGACATCTGCTTCATCGCCGACGGCGACACCCGGGGGTTCCTGGCCGGCCGGCTGGGCACCGCCGAGGGAGACATCCTCGACCAGGACGGCCGGCGGGTCGGCGGCCACACCGGCGCCTACGCCTTCACCATCGGCCAGCGCAGGGGCATGCGGCTCGGCGTGCCGGCCGCCGACGGCAAGCCCCGCTACGTGCTGGACATCTCCCCGGCGGGCAACACCGTCACCGTCGGCCCGGCCGAGGCGCTGGACGTCACCGCGCTGACCGCGATCCGGCCGCGCTGGTGCGGCACGCCGCCCGGCGCCCCGGCCCGCTACACCGCCCAACTGCGCGCGCACGGCGAGGACGTGCCGGTCACCGCCGAACTGCGTGGCGGCGAACTGCGGGTGCGCTTCACCGGCGGGCCGGTGCGCGGCGTGGCGCCGGGCCAGGCGGTCGTCCTCTACGACGGCACCCGGGTGGTCGGCTCCGCCACCATCGCGGCCACCGAACGCCGGCAGCCCGCCGCCTCCGGCTGACCGCCGTGCCCGCCCGCTCCGGCAGCCCGGTGCGGGCCGGTGCCGCCGCTGCTGCCCGTGGTGCGAGCATGGCGGGATGAGTACCCATCTGATCACCGGAGCCGGCTCCGGCATCGGCGCGGCGGTGGCCCGGCGGCTGTTGGAACGCGGCGACGACCTGTGGCTGCTGGCCCGCGACGCCGGCCGGGCCCGGGACCTGGCCGGGCGGTTCCCCGGCGCGCGCACCCTGGTGGGCGACCTCGCCGTACCGGACCGGCTGTCCTGGGCGGTCGGCCACCAGGCGGTCCCGGACCGGTTGGACTCCCTGCTGCACGTCGCCGGCGTGCTCGACCTCGGCCCGGTCGGCGAGCTGACACCGAAGGTCTGGCAGCGCACCCTCGCCGCCAACCTGGTCGCCCCGGCCGAGCTGACCCGGCTGCTGCTGCCCCAACTGCGGTTGGCCGGCGGCCACGTGATCTTCGTCAACTCCGGCTCCGGGCTGTCGGCCGGCCCGGAGTGGAGCGCGTACGCCGCCAGCAAGCACGGTCTCAAGGCGCTCGCCGACGCGTTGCGCCAGGAGGAGCGCGAGCACGGCGTGCGGGTCACCAGCGTCTACCCCGGCCGCACCGCCACGCCCATGCAGGAGAAGGTGCACCGCCAGGAGGGCCGGCCCTACGACCCGGCCCGCTGGATCGACCCGGAGTCGGTGGCCACCGCGCTGCTGACCGCCCTCGACCTGCCGCGCGACGCCGACATCACCGACCTGACGGTGCGCCCCGGCCGCTGACCCAGCCGACCCACCCCGTCCGGCGCGGCCGGTCCCGGGATACGACCCGCCGGGCCCGGCCGCACGATGGGACCATCGCCAACGGCGCGGTCGCCGCCGTCGCGCTCGGCTCGCTCGCCTTCACCCCGTTCACCACCCAGTACGCCAGGGAACGCGCGCCGCGCGAGCTGTGGCGCACCCCGGCGTTCCGGCACGCCAACCGGGTGCTGACGCTGGTGTGGGACCTGGTGTCCGCCGTCACCGCCGCGCTCGGCGCGGTCGCGGTGCACGACCACCACGACTCCGCCTGGCTGAACTGGATCATCCCGATCACCCTGCTGGTGATCGCGGTGCCAGTCACCCGCTGGTACCCGCAGCACGTGCGCGAGCGGGTGCACCGCGCGCCACCGGCGGCCTGACCGGTCGATACGCTGCCCGGGTGAGTACGAACGACGCGTCGCGGCCGAGCCGCCCCGACCCGCTGCGCCCGCCGCCGGGAACCGCCACCGGGATCGGCTCGATGCCCGGCACCGACGCCCGCGAGACCGCCCGCACCGTGACCGGCTCGCTGCCGGACTGGCCGTTCCTCGCCGAACTGCCCGGGCGAGGGCCGGGCGCCGACATGATCGGGCGCACCCTGGGGATGCTGGTCGAGTTGTACGCCCGGGTGGAACCGAGCGGCTGGCGGTTCGCCGACCGGCCGGGTCGCGACACCCGGCGGGCCCGGTCGTACCTGCGCGAGGACCTGGACGCGCTGGAGGAGTTCACCCGGGACCACCGCGGCCTGCTCAAGGTGCAGGCGGTCGGTCCCTGGACGCTGGCCGCCTGCGTCGAACTGCGCGGCGGGCAGGCCGCGGTGTCCGACCCCGGGGCCTGCCGCGACCTGGCCGCGTCACTGGCCGAGGGGGTGCGGCTGCACGTCGAGGAGGTCGCCCGGCGGGTGCCGGGGGCGCGGATCGTGCTGCAACTGGACGAGCCCTCGCTGACCGCCGTGCTGAGCGGCCGGATCCGGTCCGCCAGCGGCTACCGCGCCCACCCGGCGGTGGACCGCGCGGTGGCCGAGGGCGCGCTGCGCGAGGTGACCGAGGCGGCCGGGGTGCCGGTGGCCGTGCACTCCTGCGCGCCCGGCGTGCCGTTCGGCCTGCTGCGCCGGGCCGGGGCGGCGGCGGTCTCGTTCGACACGGCGCTGCTCACCGAGGGTGAGTGGGACGCGGTCGGCGAGGCGGTCGAGGCGGGCACCGTACTGCTGGCCGGCGTCCTGCCCGCCATCGGCGGCGGCTCGGCCGGATTGTCCGACCCGGCCGGTAGCGTCGGGGGCGTCCGGTCGCTGTGGCGGGCTCTCGGGCTGGCCCCGGGCACGCTCGGCGCGTCCGTGGTGGTCACCCCGGCGTGCGGTCTGGCGGGCGCATCCCCGCAGGACGCCCGGCGGACTCTCGCGCACTGCGTCACCGCGGCCCGGACGCTCGTCGACGATCCCGAGTAATCGACGCTCACCGTCAGTAGTCGCGGGCCGCCGCGCGCCGCAGGAAGAGAGTCGGAGGACCCACGGCATGGACGTTCCCGCGCAGGCACGCGAAGAGCACGCCCGGCTGGCCGAGCAGGTGGAGGAGCACCGCTTCCGCTACTACGTCAACGACGCGCCGGTGGTCAGCGACGCCGAGTTCGACCGGCTGCTGCGCCGCCTGACGCGGATCGAGGAGGACCACCCGCAGCTGCGCACCCCCGACTCGCCCACCCAGAAGGTCGCCGGCGCCTACCGGACCGAGTTCACCGCGGTCCAGCACCGCGAGCGGATGCTCTCGCTGGACAACGCCTTCGACGACGCCGAACTCGGCGCCTGGGCCGACCGGGTCGCCGCCGAACTGTCCGGCTCCGCCTACCACCTGCTGTGCGAGCTGAAGGTGGACGGCCTGGCGGTCAACCTCACCTACCAGCACGGCCGGCTCACCCGCGCCGCCACCCGCGGCGACGGCCGCACCGGCGAGGACATCACACCCAACGTGCGCACCATCGCCGACGTCCCCGACCGGCTGCGCGGCGAGCGGTTGCCCGCGCTGGTCGAGGTGCGCGGCGAGGTCTACTTCCCGATGGAGGAGTTCCAGGCGCTCAACGCCCGGCTGGTTCAGGCCGGCGACAAGCCGTTCGCCAATCCCCGCAACGCGGCGGCCGGTTCGCTGCGGCAGAAGGACCCGCGGGTCACCGCCGGCCGGCCGCTGCACATGGTGGTGCACGGCATCGGTGCCCGCGAGGGCTTCACCGTGGACCGCCAGTCGCACGCCTACCGGCTGATGGGCGAGTGGGGGCTGCCCACCTCGCCGCACGTCGAGGTGGTCGACACCGTCGACGGCGTGCGGCGGTTCATCGCGCACCACGGCGACAACCGGCACGCCGTCCAGCACGAGATCGACGGCGTGGTGGTCAAGGTCGACGAGGTGCCGTTGCAGGGACGGCTCGGCTCCACCTCGCGCGCGCCGCGCTGGGCCATCGCCTGGAAGTACGCCCCCGAGGAGGTCAACACCACACTGCTGGACATCCGGGTCGGGGTCGGTCGCACCGGCCGGGTCACCCCCTACGCGGTGGTCGAGCCGGTCACGGTGGCCGGCTCCGAGGTGGAGTTCGCCACCCTGCACAACCAGGACGTGGTCCGGGCCAAGGGGGTGCTGATCGGCGACACCGTGGTGCTGCGCAAGGCGGGCGACGTGATCCCGGAGATCCTCGGCCCGGTCGCCGACCTGCGGGACGGCGGCGAGCGGGAGTTCACGATGCCGTCGGCGTGCCCGGACTGCGGCACCGCGCTACAGCCGATGAAGGAGGGCGACGTGGACCTGCGCTGCCCCAACGCCCGGTACTGCCCGGCCCAGTTGCGCGAACGCGTCTTCTACCTCGCCGGCCGGCGCTGCTTCGACATCGAGAACCTCGGGTACGTCGCCGCCACCGCGCTCACGCAGCCGCTGGCGCCGGCCCGGCCGCCGGTGCGCGACGAGGGCGACCTGTTCGACCTGACCGTCGAGGAACTGCTGCCCATCACCTCCCACGTGCTCGACCCGGACAGCGGGCTGCCCAAGCGTGACCCGAAGACCGGCGAACCCAAGGTCGTCACCTTCTTCGCCAACCAGAAGGGCGAGCCGAAGAAGAACACCCTGGCGATGCTGGACAAGATCGCCGAGGCGCGGCAGCGCCCGCTGGCCCGGGTGCTGACCGCGCTGTCCATCCGCCACGTGGGTCCGGTCGCCGCCGAGGCGCTGGCCCGCGAGTTCCGCGACCTGGACCGGATCGCCGCCGCCGAGGAGGAGCGACTGGCCGCCGTCGAGGGGGTCGGACCGACCATCGCCGCCTCCGTCACGCAGTGGTTCTCCGAGGACTGGCACCGGCAGATCATCGACAAGTGGCGGGCGGCCGGCGTGCGGTTCACCGAGGAGGGGTCGGACAGCGGACCCAGACCACTCGAAGGGGTGACGGTGGTGGTGACCGGAACGCTGGAGTCGCACACCCGGGATGGCGCGAAAGACGCGCTCGTCAGCCGGGGCGCCAAGGTCACCGGAGCCGTTTCCAAGAAGACCGGCTTCGTCGTGGTGGGGGACAATCCCGGCTCAAAATATGACAAAGCGGTGCAGTTGAACGTGCCGATCCTCGACGAGTCCGGCTTCGCTGTGCTGCTGGAACAGGGCGCCGACGCTGCTCGCCGACGGACCGTCAACCCGGCGCAGTGACAGGACGGTTATTCACCCGTTCGGCTCATAGCAGACGACCCCCCGAACCAGGGTTCCATTCGGGCAACCCGTCAGGATCGGTGCCCCGGACGGCACTTCGCGGCCTAGTGTTGAGAAGCGCTCCTGCCGGGCATCCATCACTTCGCCGGCGTGGCCACCGACCCAGCGCAACCCGGCTGTGAGAGGGACGGGCATGAAACCGACGGACGACGCCGGAGCGGCACCGCGCAGGTGGCGGTCCGGCATACCGCCGCTGTCCCCGAAGGCGCTGCCCACGACCCTGGTGGCCGCCGCCGTGCTCATCTTCGGCTGGGGCGTCGGCGACACCGTGGCGCACGGCCGGGCGCTCTTCCCCGGCGGCGCGCCCGGCTGGGCGTTCGCCGTGCTCACCGGCGTCATCGTCGGCCACCTCGTCGCCCTCGGCCGGGACCGCTGGTGGGGCGGCACCGGCTCCGGCGCCGCCCTCACCCTGGCGATGCTGCTGCTGTACGGCTGGATACCCGCGGTCCTGGTCAGCCTCGCGGTCGTGGTGCTGGTCGGCGCCGCCCGCCGGCACCGCTGGCGGCAGGCCGTGCTGCACGGCGGCGTGGACGTCCTCGGCGTCGCCGGCGCCGCGGTGGCGCTGGCGCTGTGCCGACGGCACCCGACCGTCGCGCACCCGTGGCCGCCGCGCACCTGGACCTGGGCCGACCTGCCGGTCGTGGTCGGCGTCGCGCTGTGCTACCTGGTCGCCAGCCGCACCCTGCTGTGGTGCGTGCTCGCCCCGCGCAGCGGTGGCCTGCCCACCGTGGCCCGCACCGCGCTGGTGCGCCAGGGCATGGTCGGCGTCGCGCTGCTGGGCATCTCCCCGCTCATCGCGGTGGTCGCCGCAGCCCGCCCGGTGCTGCTACCGCTGTTCGCCGTGCCGCTGGTCGCGCTGGACTCCACGCTGTGGATCGCCCGCGCCCGCGCGGAGGAGCAACTGCGCGACCCGCTGACCGGCCTGCCCAACCGGCAGTGGCTGCTGGAGCGCACCTGGACCGCGCTGGACCACGCCGAACGCGCCGGCCAGCGCGCCGCGTTGCTGCTCATCGACCTCGACCGCTTCCGGCACGTCAACGACACCCTCGGCCACCTGGCCGGCGACCGGCTGCTGCTGCAGGTCGCCGACCGGCTGCGGCTCGCCCTGCCGCGCGGCGCCGAGGCCGCCCGGCTCGGCGGCGACGAGTTCGCCGTCCTGCTGCCCGCCTGCGACTCCACCACCCGGGCCCAGCGGATCGCCCGCGCCCTGGTCGCCGCCCTCGGCTCACCGCTCAACCTCGACGGGCTCACCCTGGTCCTGGAGGCCAGCGCCGGCGTCGCGGTCTTCCCCGACCACGCCCGGGACGCCGAGGGACTGCTGCGCCGCGCCGACGTGGCGATGTACGAGGCCAAGCAGGACCGCAGCGGCGTCGAGGTCTACGAGGCCACCCGGGACGGCAACACGCCGGACCGGCTGGGCCTGCTCGGCGACCTGCGGCGCGCCCTGGACCACAGCGACGTGGAACTGCACTACCAGCCCAAGGTGCGCTTCGACGGCCAGGTGGCCGGTCTGGAGGCGCTGCTGCGCTGGGAGCACCCGGAACGCGGCCGGGTCAGCCCGGAGGAGTTCATCGCCATCGCGGAGACCTCCGGGCTGATGCCGCAGCTGACCGAGTACGTGCTGGAGACCGCGCTCGCCCAGATCGCCCGCTGGCGTGCGATGGGCATCGAGGTCCCGGTCGCGGTGAACGTCTCGCCGCGCGACGTGCACACCCCCGGGTTCGCCGGCTCGGTCGCCGCGCGGCTGGCCCGGTACCGTGTGCCGCCCGGCTCGCTGCAGCTGGAGATCACCGAGCACGTACTGCTGGAGGAGCCGCAGCGGGCCGCGGACACGCTCGCCGGGCTGACCGGGCACGGGGTGAAGATGTCGTTGGACGACTTCGGCACCGGCTACTCCTCGCTGGTCCACCTGCGCCGGCTGCCGGTCAGCGAACTGAAGATCGACCGGTCCTTCGTCGCCCGGTTGGTGGCCGACCCCGAGGACGCCGAGATCGTGCGCTGCACGATAGACCTCGCGCACTCGCTCGGCCTGCTGGTGGTGGCCGAGGGCGTCGAGGACGACGCCACCTGGGAACGGCTGCGCGACCTGGACTGCGACGCCATCCAGGGCTGGCTGGTGGCCCGCGCCATGCCCGCCGACGAGGCCACCGCGTGGCTGCGGGTGCGGGCCAAGCACGGCTGGCACCGGCCCGGCGCGGGCGCGGGCGCGAAGCCGCCGCGCGAACCGGCCGACGGCGCCGGCCGGCCCGGCCCGGCCGACGACCAGCAGCCGGCCGGGCGGGGCCCGCGCCGCCAGACCGTCACCTGAGGTCGCCGCCGTGCCGGAGCGAGCGGGTCAGCCGGACGGCCGAGGGCGGTCCGACCGTACGGCCCCGGACCGAGGCCGACGCGACCCACACGGCGTCCCGCCCGGCGCGCACCCGCCCGCGTCCCCCCGGAAGCGGCCCGCCGAACCCGGCCGGCGTCCCGCCCGGACACCGCCCGGACACCGCCGGATACCGCTCGGCGCGGAAGCGGGCCGGCGGCCGGCGGTGGACCGGCCCGGCACGGAACCGCCCGGAAGCGGCCCGCCGGCCGGCGCGGGGGCCGCCGTTTCGCGGCCGGGGCCCGGTCCGCCATAGGATTGGCGGCGAAACTCCCGACACTCGAACCCTAGGATCGCCGCATGCCTGGCATCACGCGCGAGGAGGTCGCCCACCTCGGCCGGCTGTCGCGTCTGGAGCTCAAGGACGAAGAACTCGACCACTTCGCCGGACAGCTCGACGAGATCATCGGCGCGGTCGCCCGCGTCTCCGAGGTGGCCGGTGAGGACGTACCACCGACCTCGCACCCGCTGCCGCTCACCAACGTCATGCGGCCGGACACCGTCCGGCCGTCGCTGACCCCGGGGCAGGCGCTGTCCGGCGCCCCGGCGCAGGAGCAGCAGCGGTTCAAGGTCCCGCGGATCCTGGGGGAGGACTGACGTGACGGATCTGACCAGGCTGACCGCGGCCGAGACCGCCGCGCTGATCGCCTCCGCCGAGGTGTCCGCCGTCGAGGTGGCGCAGGCCCACCTGGACCGCGTGGCCGTTGTCGACGAGAAGGTGCACGCCTTCCTGCACGTGGACACCGAGGGCGCGCTCGGCGCGGCCCGCGCGGTGGACGCGCGGCGGGCGCGCGGCGAGGAGTTGGGCCCGCTGGCCGGGGTGCCGCTGGCGCTCAAGGACATCTTCACCACCGAGGGGGTGCCCACCACCGTCGGCTCCCGGATGCTCGACGGCTGGCGGCCCACCTACGACGCCACCGTCACCCGCCGCCTGAAGGAGGCGGGCGTGGTGATCCTCGGCAAGACCAACATGGACGAGTTCGCGATGGGCTCCTCCACCGAGAACAGCGCGTTCGGCCCGACCGGCAACCCGTGGGACCTCACCCGGGTGCCCGGCGGCTCCGGCGGCGGCTCCTCGGCCGCGCTGGCCTCCTTCCAGGCGCCGCTGGCGATCGGCACCGACACCGGCGGCTCCATCCGGCAGCCCGCCTCGGTCACCGGAACCGTCGGCGTCAAGCCCACCTACGGCGGGGTGTCGCGCTACGGCATGGTCGCCTTCTCCTCCTCCCTCGACCAGGGCGGGCCGTGCGCGCGCACCGTGCTGGACGCGGCGCTGCTGCACGAGGCGATCGCCGGGCACGACCCGCTGGACTCCACCTCCATCGACGCGCCGGTGCCCGCCGTGGTGGCCGCCGCCCGGCACGGCGACGTCACCGGGATGCGGATCGGCGTGGTCAGGGAGTTCGCCGGCGACGGCTACCAGGACGGCGTGGAGCGGCGGTTCGGGGAGGCCGTCGACCTGCTGCGCTCCCTGGGCGCCGAGGTCGTCGAGGTCTCCTGCCCGCACTTCGGCTACGCGCTGCCCGCCTACTACCTCATCGCGCCCTCCGAGTGCTCCTCGAACCTGGCCCGCTTCGACGCGATGCGCTACGGGCTGCGGGTCGGCGACGACGGCTCGCACAGTGCCGAGGAGGTCACCGCGCTCACCCGCGAGGCCGGCTTCGGCGCGGAGGTCAAGCGCCGCGTCATGCTGGGCACCTACGCGCTCAGCTCCGGCTACTACGACGCGTACTACGGCAGCGCCCAGAAGGTCCGCACCCTGATCACCCGGGACTTCGAGCGGGCGTTCGGCGAGGTGGACGTGCTGGTCTCGCCGACCACGCCGACCACCGCGTTCCCGATCGGCGAGCGCGCGGACGACCCGATGGCCATGTACCTGGCCGACCTGTGCACCATCCCGTCGAACCTGGCGGGCAACGCGGCCATGTCGCTGCCCTGCGGCCTCGCGCCCGAGGACGGCCTCCCGGTCGGCCTGCAGATCATCGCACCGGCGATGGCGGACGACCGGCTCTACCGGGTCGGCGCCGCGGTCGAGGCGGCGTTCACCGAACGGTGGGGGCACCCACTCCTGGAGGAGGCACCGACGCTATGAGCGGCAAGATCGCGAAGGCCAAGGACTTCAAGAAGTCGAGGGCCGGCACCTACCTGTCCATCGGCTCCACCGTGTTCGGCACGCTGGGCGTGGTCAAGCAGTTCCGCGCCGCGCGCGGCGAGGGCGACACGCTCCGGCTGGTCGACGCCGCGGTGCGCGCCGCGGTCATCGTCACCGGGGTGGCCGTCCTGGTCCGGGAACTGCGCCACATGAACAGCGACGACGTCCTCGCCGACTGACGACGCGGGCTGAGAGGGAATTTCCGTGACTGTCACTGACGACCTGGTGTCGTACGAGGACGCCCTGGCGTCGTACGACCCCGTCATGGGCCTGGAGGTCCATGTCGAGCTGGGCACCAGGACGAAGATGTTCTGCGGCTGCTCCACCGAACTGGGCGCCGAGCCCAACTCGCAGACCTGCCCGACCTGCCTCGGCCTGCCCGGCGCGCTGCCGGTGGTCAACGAGGTGGGCGTCGAGTCGGCGATCCGGATCGGCCTGGCGCTCAACTGCGAGATCGCCGGATGGTGCCGGTTCGCCCGGAAGAACTACTTCTACCCGGACATGCCCAAGAACTTCCAGACCTCGCAGTACGACGAGCCGATCGCCTTCAACGGCTACCTGGACGTCGCCCTGGAGGACGGCGAGGTCTTCCGGGTCGAGATCGAGCGGGCCCACATGGAGGAGGACACCGGCAAGTCCCTCCACGTCGGCGGCGCGACCGGCCGGATCCACGGTGCCTCGCACTCGCTGCTGGACTACAACCGGGCCGGCATCCCGCTGATCGAGATCGTGACCAGGCCCATCGTCGGGGCCGGCGCCCGGGCCCCCGAGGTGGCCCGCGCCTACGTCGCCGAACTGCGTGAGCTCATCCGTGCCCTCGGCGTGTCCGACGCCCGGATGGAGATGGGCCAGATGCGCTGCGACGTCAACCTGTCGCTGCGCCCGCTGGGCACCGAGACGTTCGGCACCCGCAGCGAGACCAAGAACGTCAACTCGCTGCGCAGCGTGGAGCGCGCCGCGCGGTTCGAGATCCAGCGGCACGCCGCGGTGCTCTCCTCCGGCGGCACGATCGTGCAGGAGACCCGGCACTTCCACGAGGAGGACGGCAGCACCACCTCCGGCCGGATCAAGGAGGAGGCGGAGGACTACCGCTACTTCCCCGAGCCGGACCTGGTGCCGATCGCCCCGGCGTCCGAGTGGGTGGAGCGGCTGCGCGCCGGGCTGCCGGAGCTGCCCCGGGTGCGCCGGGAACGGCTGCGCGCCTCGTGGGGCCTGTCGGACCACGAGATGCAGTCGGTGCTCAACGCCGGCGCGATCGACCCGATCGTGGCGACCATCGACGCCGGGGCCCCGGCCGACCAGGCTCGCAAGTGGTGGATGGGGGAACTCGCCCGCCGTTCCAACGAGGACGGCGTGGAACCGGCAGCGCTGCCGATCACCCCGGCGCAGGTCGCCCGGGTCTGCGCGCTGGTCGCCGAGGGGGCGCTCAACGACAAGCTGGCCCGCCAGGTCATCGAGGGCGTGCTGGCCGGCGAGGGCGGTCCGGACGAGGTGGTGGCCGGTCGCGGGCTCGCGGTGGTCTCCGACGAGGGCGCGCTCGGCACGGCCGTGGACGAGGCGATCGCCGGCAACCCGGGCGTCGCGGACAAGATCCGCGGCGGCAAGGTCGCGGCGGCCGGCGCGCTGGTCGGCGCGGTGATGAAGGCGACCCGCGGCCAGGCGGACGCCGCCCGGGTCCGGGAACTGATCCTGGAGCGCCTCGGCGTCTCCTGACCGTGTGCGCGGCGCACCGGCCGGGGCGGCCCACGCGAGGGGCCGCCCCGGCCGGTGCGCCGTTTCCGCGTGCCGCGGTCGGTGCGGTCCGGCGTGCGCGGCGCCTCAGTCCCACGACCCCCGCGCGGGCGGCAGCGCGGCGAGTTCGCCGAGGTCCCCGGCGGACAGCGTGATCGCGGCGGCGCCGGCGTTCTCCACCGCCCAGCGGCCCTGCCGGGTGCCCGGCAGCGGCACCACGTGCCGCCCTTGCGCCAGCACCCAGGCCAGCGCGATCTGCGCCGGCGTCGCGCCGTGCCGCTCGGCCACCCGGCGCAGCCCGGAGACGATCGGCTGGTTGGCGGCCATCATCTCCGCCGTGAAGCGCGGGTGCCGGGCCCGCGGGTCGTCCGGTTCGAACCCCTGGCCAGGGGTGAGCGTCCCGGTCAGGAACCCGCTGCCCAGCGGCATCGCGGCCAGCATCCCCACGCCGTGCGCTGTGCACCACGGCAGCAGTTCCTCCAGCGCCCGCGGGGCCCACAGCGACAGCTCGGCCTGCACGCAGGTGACCGGGAAGACCTGCTGGACCCGGCGCAGTTGACGCAGCGTGACGGCGTACGGGCCCGGCCCGGCACGCCGGTCCGCGCGGGTGCCGACGGCGCACAGCCCCAGCGCGCGGACCTTGCCGGCCGAGACCAACTCGGCCATCGCGCCCCAGGTCTCCTCCACCGGGACCTCGGGGTCGGCGCGGTGCAACTGGTACAGGTCGATGACGTCGGTGCGCAGCCGGCGCAGCGACGCGTCGCAGGCCCGTCGCACGTATGCCGGGCGGCCGTCGGCCACCAGATGCTGGTCGCCCACCAGCAGCCCGCACTTGGTGGCGACGAAGGCGTCGGCGCGCCGCCGGCCGAGCACCCGGCCGAGCAGCAACTCGTTGGTGAACGGCCCGTACATGTCGGCGGTGTCCAGCAGCGACACGCCGGCGTCCAGAGCCGCGTCGACCGCGCGCAGCGAACCCTCCCCGTCCTGCCGGGACCTGGCGTAAGCCCAGCTCATCGGCATGCAGCCGAGGCCCACCGCGCCCACCTGAAGCACGGTGGAGCCGATCGCCCTGCGCTCCACCCGGTCCGGCCCTCCTCGCGTCCTGGGAGTAGGGGAAGGCGACCACCGTAGCCCCCCGACCGGCCGGGCCCGCGCCGCCCCCGGGCGCCGGGGCGGATCGGCCCGTACGGCCGGGCGCCCCGGCGGCCTGCGGGTCCGGCGGCCCGGCCGGCGACGTAGCCTGCTGGGCATGGCTGACAGCGAGTTGCGCGGCGCACACCGCCCCCCGGTCGTCTGGCTGTCCGTGCCGGCGGACGAGGTCCCCGGCCTGCCGGACGGGCCGTGCTACCGGTTCTGGGGCGGCGACGGGGACTTCCCCGGTGATCCGGCCGAGGTGGACTTCTACGTGCCGCCGTACATGAAGCCGGCCGAGGTCGCCGTGGCGCCGCTGGTCGCCGGGGCGCGGCCGCGGGTGGTGCAGACGCTCAGCGCCGGCGTGGACCACGTCGTGCCGCACCTGCCGCCCGGCACCGTGCTGTGCAACGCGCGCGGCGTCCACGAGGCGAGCACCGCCGAACTCGCCCTCGCGCTGGTGCTGGCCTCGCTGCGCGGCATCCCGCGCTTCGTGCGCGGCCAGGACGCCGAGCGGTGGTACGCGGGCCGCTATCCGGCGCTCGCCGACCGCACGGTGCTGATCGTCGGCCACGGCGCGATCGGCGCGGCGGTCGAGGACCGGCTCGCGCCGTTCGAGTGCGAGGTGCTGCGGGTGGCCCGCCGCGAGCGCGCCACGCCCCGGGGTGCCGTGCACGCGTTGCGCGCACTCCCGGAACTGTTGCCGCGCGCCGACGTGGTGATCCTCACCGTGCCGCTCACCGACGCCACCCGGCAGCTGGCGGACGAGCGGTTCCTGGCGGCCATGCGGGACGGCGCCCTGCTGGTCAACGTGGCGCGCGGTCCGGTGGTGGACACCAAGGCGCTGCTCGCCGAACTGGAGTCGGGGCGGCTGCGCGCGGCGGTGGACGTCACCGACCCGGAGCCGCTGCCGCCCGGCCATCCGCTCTGGCACGCGCCGGGCCTGCTGATCAGCCCGCACGTGGGCGGCAACACCTCGGCGTTCCTGCCGCGCGCCAAACGGCTGCTGCGCGGCCAGTTGGGGCGCTTCGCGGCCGGCGAGCCGATGGAGCACGTGGTCACTGTCGGCTGACACGGCTGACCGGCTGACCGGCTGACCGGCTGACGCGCTGAACCCGGTGCGGGCCGCCGCGCGCCGGGTCGGCTCGGCACCGTGCGGTCGCGCCACGCCGACAGGCCGTCAACCGCCACCATCCGCACGATTACGCTCGGTAGACAAAGTATGTCCCTGAGTGACGAGTCTGGTGTATCGTCCCGAAGGAGGGTCAGGACGGCCGGGGGAGGACAGCGATGCGCGGCCAGGGGAACGACAGCCACCGGAGCGCCGGACGGCGGCACCGCGCCCGTGCCCGGGAAGCGACATGAGTGCCTCGCAGCCGGCCGTGCCGGCACCGGCCACCCGGCGCGACCGGCTGTGGCCGCTGCTGCCGCGGATCTGCGTCGCGCTGCTGTGCGGCGGATACGCCGTCGGCGCCGCCATGGACTGGGGCACCACCCGACTCGCCCTGTTCATGGGCGACTTCGGGCTGGCCGGCGCCGCGCTGGTCGCCAGTGTGTCCTGCCTGTGGTACGCCCGGGTCGTGCCGGGCCGGGGGCGGGCCGCCTGGGGGCTGTTCGCGCTGTCGTCGGCCATGGTCGCCGCCGGCAACGCGGTCTGGGGGTGGTACGAGGTCGTGCTGCGCCAGCCGGTGCCGCGCGTCTCGGTCGCCGACCTGTGCTTCCTGATGTTCGCCCCGCCCGCCATCGTCGGGTTGCTGCTGCTGGCCAAACAGCCGGTCACCCGGTCCCACTGGATCCGGCTCGGGCTGGACGCCTGGCTGATCGGCGGCTCGCTGGTCACGCTCACCTGGAGCCTGGCGCTGGCCAAGGCCGCGGACTGGGACGGCCGCAGCACCGCCCGCGTCGCGCTGTCGCTCGCCTACCCGGTGCTGGACATCCTGCTCGTCTCGATGGTCCTGGCGCTGCACATCCGGCGCACCGCGGCCAACTGCACCGCGGTCAACACCGCGATCTCCGCGCTGTCGGTGACCGTGCTGTGCGACGCGCTGTTCACCTCGCCACTGCTGCGCGCGCACTACCACTCCGGCCAGATCCTGGACGCCGGCTGGTTCACCGGCAGCATGCTGCTGGCCTACGCGCCCTGGGTCGGCCGGCGCTCCCGGCCGGCCGCCCGGCGCACGGCCACCGCCGCGCACGAGCCGGTGCCGGGCGGCGAGCCCACCAGCCCGCTCGGCGCGCTCACCCCGTACCTGGCGGCCGCGGTGTGCACCCTCGGCATCCTCTACGACGTGCTCGGCGGCCGGAAGATCGACCGCGTGGTGGTCTTCACCGGCTGCACGGTGGCGCTGGTGCTCGTGGTGCGCCAGGGCATCGTGCTGCTGGAGAACATCGGCCTCGCCCGCAAGCTCGCCGAACAGGAGAACCACTTCCGCTCCCTGGTGCAGGGCTCCAGCGACGTCATCATGCTCGTGGCCCCCTCCGGCGTGCTGCGCTACGTCAGCCCGGCGGCCCAGGGCGTCTACGGCCGGGACGCGTCCGGCATGACCGGCACCGAGCTGGCCAGCCACATCCACCCCGAGGACCTCGGCCAGGTGCTGCACGAGGTGCGGCGCTTCCTGGCCGCGCCGCCCGCCGAGGAGCCGGCCACCCGCATCGAGTGCCGCATCCGCTCCGGCGGCGGCGGCTGGCTCAACGTGGAGTCGTCCATCAACCGCTACCAGGACGACCTGATCTTCAACAGCCGCGACGTCACCGAACGGGTGCGGTTGCAGGCGCAGTTGCAGCACAACGCCTCGCACGACCCGCTCACCGACCTGCCCAACCGGGCCCTGTTCACCGAGCGGGTCGGCCAAGCGCTCGGCGGGCGCCGGGAGGACGACGGCGAGGCCGCCGTGCTCTACATCGACCTCGACGGCTTCAAGGCGGTCAACGACAGCGTGGGCCACCAGGCCGGCGACGAACTGCTCGTCCAGGCCGCCCGCCGGCTGCGCGAGGCGCTGCGCCCCTGCGACACCCCGGCCCGGCTCGGCGGCGACGAGTTCGCCGCGCTCATCCGCACCGGGCCGGCCGACGACCGGCCCCGGCGCGAGCAGCGGATACGGGAGATCGCCGAGCGACTGCGGCTCACCCTGTCCGAACCGTACGTGGTCACCGGCCCCACCCACGTGCGCGTCGCGGCCAGCATCGGCGTCGCCTTCGCCGGCCCGGCCAGCACCTCGGCCGAGCTGATGCGCGAGGCGGACCTGGCCATGTACCGGGCCAAGTCCGGCGGGAAGAACCGGGTGGAGCTGTACCTGCCGCAGCCGCGCGACGACGCCTCCCACCGGGCCGACGTCACCGCCCGGGTGCGCGGCGCGCTGCACGACGGCCGGTTCGTCCTGATGCACGAACCCGTGGTGGACCTGTGCACCGGCGCGGTGCACGGCGTGCACGCGCACCCCCGCTGGCGTTCCGAGCAGGGCGTGCTGTTCACGCCGGAGGAGTTCCTGCGCTTCGCCGACGCCCCCGGAGCGCCGCCGGGGCCGCCGGGCGGCGCGGCCGGACCGGTCGGTGAGCCGCCCGCGCCGTCCGGCGCCCGGCTGGACGCGCCGGACCGCGCCGAGGTGGTGCGCTGGACGCTCCAGGAGGCCGTCGAGCAGACCGCCCGGCGCTACCTCGACGGCCATCGGGTGCCGGTGACCGTGCGGCTGCCGGTGCGCGCGCTGCTCGGCCGCGGCCTGCCGCCGCGCGGCGTGGAGGCGCTGCTCGCCCGCTACGCGTTGCCGCCGGGAGCCCTCCAGGTGGAGCTGGTCGAGCACGACCCGCGGGTGCCGCTGGAGGAGCTGGAGCGCCGGCTGGCCGCCCTGCGCACCGCCGGGGTGCGGATCGCGCTCGGCGACTTCGGCAGCGGCTGGGCGGCGACGGTCGCGCTGCGCCGGCTGCCGCTGGACGCGCTCGTCCTGGAGGCCGGGCTCACCGAGGGCGTGGCCGACTCGGCACGGCTGCGCAAGATCACCGCCGGGCTGCTGCGGATCGCCCGTGACCTGGGCCTGCGGGCGGTCGCCGAAGGGGTGGACCGGGCCGAGCAGGCGGCCGCGCTGCGCGAGCTGGGGTGCGGGCACGGCCGCGGTGGCGCCTTCGCCGGGCCGCTGGAGGAGACCGGGCTGCGCACCGTGCTGGCGGTCGGCGGCTATCCGGTGTCGCGTCCGGCCGGGCTCGCGGTCGTCACCGCGGGCGCGCCGCCGGTGCGCAAGGGCGGCGGCGCCGGACCCGATCCGCTGATCAGCCAGCCGTCGCGTTCACATAATGAGACGTCCGTCCCACCCGCTTGACAGTCCCACCGCCGCAGGGGGAAGGTCGGAGCCATGCGCACCCGAATTCTCGTACTTGGACGGCGCGTCGGCTGATCCCGGGGCCCTTCCACCGCCCCGCTGACCCCCACCGGCGCGCTTCCCCTCGCTTGCCACCACGGCACGAGGGGTTTTTTGTTGCACCAGCACCTGCCGCCCCGCCACCGCGAGACGGGCGGCCTCTTTCGAGAAGAGACGCAGATGACCGAGCAGGCCACCGGGAACCACCCTTCGCAGCCCCGCCCCCGCGTCGCGGCGCAGCAGCCCGCGGTGGAACACGTGACGGGTGCCCAGTCCCTGATCCGTTCTCTCGAGGAAGTGGGGGCCGACACCGTCTTCGGCATCCCCGGCGGCGCGATCCTGCCCGCCTACGACCCGATGTTCGACTCGCAGCGGGTGCGGCACGTCCTGGTGCGCCACGAGCAGGGCGCCGGGCACGCCGCCACCGGGTACGCGCAGGCCACCGGCAAGGTCGGGGTCTGCATGGCCACCTCAGGACCGGGTGCCACCAACCTGGTCACCCCGATCGCCGACGCCCACCTGGACTCGGTGCCCATCGTCGCGATCACCGGCCAGGTGGCCTCCAAGTCCATCGGCACCGACGCCTTCCAGGAGGCGGACATCGTCGGCATCACCATGCCGATCACCAAGCACAACTTCCTGGTCACCGAGGCCGACGACATCCCGCGCACCATCGCCGAGGCGTTCCACATCGCCGCCACCGGCCGCCCGGGCCCGGTCCTGGTGGACATCGCCAAGGACGCCCTGCAGGCCCGCACGGTCTTCAGCTGGCCGCAGCAGACCGACCTGCCCGGCTACCGCCCGGTGACCAAACCGCACGCCAAGCAGATCCGGGAGGCCGCCAGGCTCGTCGTCCAGGCCAGGCGCCCGGTGCTCTACGTCGGCGGTGGGGTACTCAAGGCGCACGCCACCGAGGAACTGCGCATCCTGGCGGAGCTGACCGGCGCCCCGGTGTGCACCACGCTGATGGCCCTGGGCGCCTTCCCCGACAGCCACCCGCAGCACGTCGGGATGCCCGGCATGCACGGCTCGGTCTCGGCGGTCACCGCGCTGCAGAAGGCGGACCTGCTGGTCGCGCTCGGGTCGCGGTTCGACGACCGGGTCACCGGGCGGACCGACACCTTCGCGCCGTTCGCCAAGGTCGTGCACGCCGACATCGACCCGGCGGAGATCGGCAAGATCCGGGCCGCCGACGTGCCGATCGTGGGTGACGCCCGGGAGGTGCTGGCCGACCTGATCGTCGCGCTCCAGACCGAGTACGAGGCCGGCAACCGCGGCGACTACGCGGACTGGTGGCACCAGATCGACTCCTGGCGCACGACCTATCCGCTCGGCTACGACCTGCCCGAGGACGGCAGCCTCTCGCCGCAGCAGGTCATCGAGCGGATCGGCCGGCTCGCCCCGCAGGACACCGTCTTCACCGCCGGCGTGGGCCAGCACCAGATGTGGGCGTCGCAGTACATCACCTACGACAAGCCGCACACCTGGCTCAACTCCGGTGGCGCCGGCACGATGGGCTACGCGGTGCCGGCCGCGATGGGCGCCAAGGCGGGCCGGCCGGAGGCCACCGTGTGGGCGGTGGACGGCGACGGCTGCTTCCAGATGACCAACCAGGAACTGGTCACCTGTGCGATCAACAACATCCCGATCAAGGTCGCCGTCATCAACAACGGCGCGCTGGGCATGGTCCGCCAGTGGCAGACGCTCTTCTACAACGAGCGCTACTCGCACACCGTGCTGCGCTCCGGCGAGGGCGCGGACGGCAAGCCGGTCCACGGCACCCGGATCCCGGACTTCGTCAAGCTGGCCGAGGCGATGGGCTGCGTGGGCATCCGCTGCGAGGACCCGGCCGACCTGGACGCGGTGATCGAGAAGGCGAACTCCGTCAACGACCGGCCGGTCGTGGTGGACTTCATCTGCCACGAGGACGCCATGGTCTGGCCGATGGTCGCGGCCGGCACCTCCAACGACGAGGTCATGGCGGCCCGCGGGGTCCGCCCGGACTTCGGCGACATGGACGACTGAACCGGCCGACGCGCAGCGATAGGAACCCCGACATGTCCAAGCACACGCTCTCCGTCCTGGTGGAGAACAAGCCCGGCGTCCTGGCCCGGATCACCGCCCTGTTCTCGCGCCGCGGCTTCAACATCGACTCGCTCGCGGTGGGCACCACCGAGCACCCCGACATCTCCCGCATCACCATCGTCGTCAACGTCCTGGACGAGCTGCCACTGGAACAGGTGACGAAGCAGCTCAACAAGCTGGTCAACGTGCTGAAGATCGTCGAACTGGAGCCGCCGTCCGCCGTGCAGCGCGAACTCGTCCTGGTGAAGGTGCGCGCCGACAACGAGACGCGTTCGCAGATCACCGAGATCGTCACGCTCTTCCGCGCCAAGACCGTGGACGTCTCCCCGGAGGCGGTCACCGTCGAGGCCACCGGCGGTTCCGAGAAGCTGGACGCGCTGCTGAAGATGCTGGAGCCGTTCGGCATCAAGGAACTGGTGCAGTCCGGCACGATCGCCATCGGCCGCGGCGCCCGGTCCATCACCGACCGCTCGCTGCGCGCGCTGGACCGTTCGGCGTAACGCCCTCCGGCCCGCCCGGGTCGCGCCGCCGCGGCCGCCCGGCGCCGCGCCTCCCCGGCGGGCCGGACGGCGGCCCGCCCGCATCGCGAGACCGTGAATCCACCCACCGGCCGCCCGGCGTACGGTGGGCCGCACAACCCGAGAACCGAGGAGACGTTCCCAGTGGCCGAGCTGTTCTACGACGACGACGCCGACCTGTCCATCATCCAGGGCCGCAAGGTCGCGGTCCTCGGCTACGGCAGCCAGGGCCACGCCCACGCGCTGTCGCTGCGCGACTCCGGCGTCGACGTGCGCGTCGGCCTGCCGCAGAGCTCCACCTCCCGGGTGAAGGCCGAGGAACAGGGCCTGCGGGTGGTCACCCCGGCGGAGGCGTCCGCCGAGGCCGACGTGATCATGATCCTGGTGCCGGACCCGATCCAGGCCCGGGTCTACGAGGAGTCCGTCCGGGAGCACCTCAAGGACGGCGACGCGATCTTCTTCGGGCACGGCTTCAACATCCGCTTCGACCTGATCAAGCCGCCGGCCGGCGTCGACGTCTGCATGGTGGCGCCGAAGGGCCCCGGGCACCTGGTGCGCCGCCAGTACGAGGAGGGCCGTGGCGTGCCGTGCATCGTGGCGGTCGAGCAGGACGCCTCGGGCTCCGCGTTCGCCCTGGCGCTGTCGTACGCCAAGGGCATCGGCGGCACCCGGGCGGGGGTCATCAAGACGACCTTCACCGAGGAGACCGAGACCGACCTGTTCGGCGAGCAGGCGGTGCTGTGCGGTGGCGCCTCCGCACTGGTCAAGGCGGGCTTCGAGACCCTGGTGGAGGCCGGCTACCAGCCGGAGATCGCCTACTTCGAGTGCCTGCACGAGCTGAAGCTGATCGTGGACCTGATGTACGAGGGCGGCCTGGGGAAGATGCGCTGGTCGGTCTCCGAGACCGCCGAGTGGGGCGACTACGTCAGCGGCCCGCGGCTGATCAACGACGGCACCAAGGCCGAGATGAAGAAGATCCTCGGGGAGATCCAGGACGGCTCGTTCGCGCGCGACTGGATCAACGAGTACAACGCCGGCCTGCCGCGCTACAACGAGTACAAGAAGGCCGACGAGGGGCACCTGCTGGAGACCACCGGCGGCACGCTGCGCAAGCTGATGAGCTGGGTGGACGACGAGGCGTGAGCGGGGCGTGAACGCCGGGCCGCGGCCGGCGCCGCCCCCGTGCCGGGCCGGGTGCCCGGGCGGGGAGGGCGCCGGTGCCGCGGCCCTCGCGTTCCCGGACCGCCCGCCCGGGCGATCTTCACCAAGAACGCAAGCGTAGGGAGCCTCCGCCGATACACTGCGGTCCCAAGCGCGTCAGGCTCACAGCGTCGTGCGTCTACCACGCGGTATGCCATCCCAATCCGGTGCGGCCCACCCCGGGAAAGGCCGCCCACGTAGGCCAAGCGAGGATCACGTGAGCACTGCTTCTGCCACCAAACCCGTCGTCCTGATCGCGGAGGAACTGTCGCCGGCCACCGTCGACGCGCTCGGCCCCGACTTCGAGATCCGGCGTTGCGACGGGGCCGACCGCGCGCAGCTGCTGCCCGCCATCGCCGACGTCGACGCCATCCTGGTGCGCAGCGCCACCAAGGTGGACGCCGAGGCGATCGCGGCCGGCCGGCGGCTGAGGGTCATCGCCCGGGCCGGCGTCGGCCTGGACAACGTCGACGTGGCCGCGGCCACCAAGGCCGGCGTCATGGTCGTCAACGCGCCGACCTCCAACATCGTCACCGCCGCCGAGCTCGCCTGCGGCCTGCTGATCTCCACCGCGCGCAACATCCCGCAGGCCAACGCCTCGATCAAGAACGGCGAGTGGAAGCGCAGCAAGTACACCGGCGTCGAGCTCGCGGAGAAGACCCTCGGCGTGGTCGGCCTCGGCCGGATCGGCGTCCTCGTCGCGCAGCGCATGACGGCGTTCGGCATGAACGTCATGGCCTACGACCCCTACGTGCAGCCGGCCCGCGCCGCGCAGATGGGCGTCAAGCTGGTCTCGCTGGACGAACTGCTCGAGGCGTCGGACTTCATCACCGTGCACCTGCCCAAGACCCCCGAGACGCTGGGCCTGATCGGCGACGAGGCGCTGCACAAGGTCAAGCCCTCGGTGCGGATCGTCAACGCGGCGCGCGGCGGCATCGTGGACGAGGCCGCGCTGGCCAGCGCGCTCAAGGAGGGCCGGGTGGCCGGCGCCGGACTGGACGTGTTCGCCAGCGAGCCGTGCACCGACTCCCCGCTGTTCGAGTTCGACTCGGTGGTGGCCACCCCGCACCTGGGCGCCTCCACGGGCGAGGCGCAGGAGAAGGCCGGTATCGCGGTGGCCCGCTCGGTGCGGCTGGCGCTCGCCGGCGAGCTGGTGCCGGACGCGGTCAACGTGCAGGGCGGCGTGATCGCCGAGGACGTGCGCCCGGGGCTGCCGCTGGCCGAGAAGCTGGGCCGGATCTTCACCGCGCTGGCCGGCGAGGTCGCGGTGCGGCTGGACGTCGAGGTGCGGGGAGAGATCACCCAGCACGACGTCAAGGTACTCGAACTGTCCACCCTCAAGGGGGTGTTCGAGGACGTGGTGGCCGAGACGGTGTCCTACGTCAACGCGCCGCTGTTCGCGCAGGAGCGCGGCATCGAGGTGCGGCTGACCACGAGTTCCGAGTCGCCCGAGCACCGCAACCTGGTCACCGTCTCCGGCACGCTGGCCAGCGGCGAGGAGGTCTCGGTGGCCGGCACGCTGGCCGGTCCGAAGCACATCCAGAAGATCGCGGGCATCGGCGAGTTCGACGTGGACCTGGTCCTCGCCGACCACATGCTCTTCCTGCGCTACGGCGACCGGCCCGGTGTGGTGGGCACCATCGGCCGGATCCTGGGCGAGGCGGGCGTCAACATCGCCGGCATGCAGGTCGCGCGCACCACCGAGGGCGGCGACGCGCTGGTCGCCCTGACGGTGGACCACTTCGTGCCGGCTCCGGTGCTCGCGGAGATCGGGCAGGAGATCGGCGCCACCTCGGCGCGCGCGGTCAACCTGGCGGACTGAGGCGGCTTCCGGGTGGCGGCCGGCGCCCCGCGCGGGGCGCCGGCCGCCACCCCCGCCCGGTCGCGCGCAGGAGCCGGCGGTCGGGCCCGGGGCTCAGTCGACGTAGACCGCGCCGCCCTGCGTGGTGTCGGTGACCGGCCCGTAGGTGGCGGTCCAGTAGGCGTTGGAGAAGCACAGGCTGGAGCCGGACGCCTTGGTGAACTTCTGGCCGGCGAAGGCGATCGTGTTGCCGCTGTTGCTCGCCGCCCCGGACAGCGGGCCGCCGGTGTAGACGCAGGTGGTGGTGCCCAGCAGCGTGTTGAGCACCACCGTGGTCTGGATGGCGCCGGCGCTGCCCGCCGCCACCGTGACCGGGTCGCCGGAGGCGTCGGAGACCGTGGTGGTGAACGGCAGGTGGTTGACCGTGATGCTCTGCACCCCGGTCACTCCGGTGACGTTGGAGGTGCAGCCGCTGAACGTCTGGTCGGTCAGCGACTCGGTGGCGCTGCCCGGGGCGGTGGGGTTGGTGGTGTCGGTCGCGGTGAACTGCGAGGCGGTGCAGGTCACTCCGCTGGTTCCGGTCGCCGACGAGTAGAAGGTGGCCGTGGTCCCGGAGGCGAGCGAGGCGGACAGGGTGTCGCCGGAGGCGACCGCGGCGCCGCCGGACGAGCCGACCGTCAGCACGGCGCCCGAGGCGTCCGGGTGCCCGGCGGCGCTGGCCGGCACCACGGCGGTGGCCAGGACGGCGGCGGAGAGGGCGGCGGCCAGGGTCAGGCCGGTACGAGTACGCATGGATGCCTCATTCCGTGGTCAGGGGACTGACGGTGTGACGGGAGGGTGCGCGGGCGTACGTGGGGCACGTGGTGCTCGGATACGCGGTGCCGGTGCTCGGGTGCGCGGTGCCCACGCGGACGGAGTCGGCGTGGGCGGGACGGGCGTGCGCGGTGCTGTGAGGTGCGCCGTGCTGAGGTGCGCGTGCCGGGGGCGTGCGGTACTCGGCCGCCTCCGCGCGCCGTGCGCAGCCGCCTCCGCGCCACGGAGGACGCGCGGTCGGCGCGGACGGCCGGAACGCGTGCCGGGCGGCCCCGCCGGAGTCCCCACCGTGCCGGAGCCCGGCGCCACGTGCCCGGAACGGCGGTCCGGGACGGGCCGACGGCTGCCACCGCCGACGACGGGAGAGTCCCGGAGCCCGGGGAAACCTGCGAGAGTTGTAAACCCGTCGGGTACGCAGCGTCAAGCACACCGGGGGAAAGCCGGACATGGGCGAAATCCCCCCGTCGGCGGCTCCGCTGCTGCTGCCGGGTGCCCGGACCGGCCGTGACCCGGAGCGTTCCATCCCCCGCGGGTCCCGCCGCACCTCCGCGCAACAGGTCGCCGCCACCCGGCGGGACCAGCTCTTCGACGCGATCGTGCGCAGGTTGGCCGAGAAGGGGTGCACGCACGCCGGGGCGAGCGACACCGGCCGGACGCGCTGCGCGCGGTGCTCGCCCCCTGCTGGCGGTGCTCGCCGGGGCCCGGCGTTCGCCGGCGCCGTGACGCGGGCTGCCGTGCGCGAGCGGAATCTGACCTTCCGTCAATCGACGCAATGTCAACACGCTATATTCACAACTGGGTTGACCCGGGGCGTACCCCCGGGTAACACTTCGGTACGCGAGCGTGACGACCGGCCGGTGCCCTCCTCTGCCAGGGAGCCAAGGGCCGTCGGGGCACCACGTGAGCGAACGCTGTCCGCGCCAGGGCAACGCGCCGGAAGAGCTCGTTCATGACCAGCCTCACCAGGGAGCCGCCATGGCATCGCCGACCCCGTCCGTCCCCGAGCGCACAGGCCGGATCCGGCTGCGCCGCACCGCAGCGATGGGCGTGCCGGCCGCGCTCGCCGCCGCCGCCCTGGTGGTGCTCACCGCCCAGGGCGCGATAGCCGCGCAGTTCGCGATCTCCGGCATCCCGTTCACCGTCACCGCCAACCAGCTGCACGGCGACGGCTTCGAACAGTACGGCGGCCTGGACAACATGAAGCCGGGCAGCCCGAACGCCGGCGACACCGGCGGTCAGGAGGTCGTCGTGGTCTCGGCGATCCGCGACGCGCGGCTGGCCTCGCTGTGCCAGAGCGTCAACCTCGGCGGCATCAACATGGTGATCCACGCCGGCGACGGCAGCACACCGGTCACCGCGCACGACCTGGTCACCGACTCCTCGGCGATCAGCGGCGACGCCTCCTTCTCGCACATCGAGATCGGCGGCGACGCCAGCGACTTCACCAAGGGCGACTCCAAGGGTCCGTCCGGCGACTTCGGTCAGCAGGCCGACTCGGTGACCATCGACAACCTGCGGCAGACCAACTACGCCACCACCGCTGCCGCCTTCACGCTGCCGGGCCTGCGCCTGAGCTTCAAGAGCAAGGGCTGCTGACCGGTGGCCCCGAGCGACCCGGTGCCGGGCGGCGCGCCGGAGCCCGAGCCGCCCGCCGGGCCGTCCGGCGAGCCGCCCGCCGGCCGGCTCCCGGCCGGGCCGATCTCCTTCGCACAGGCCGCCGAGCGCTTCGGGCGGCTGTCCGGTGACCGGCCGCCGCCCGGACCGCACCCGACCGGCGAGGCAGCCGGGGACGGCGGCGGCCCGGACCGCCACGGCGCCCCGGAACCGGCCGGGGCGCCCGCCACCGCGTTCGGCGCGGAGCCCGGGCCGGTCCGGCCGGCCGCCGGCACCGGGGCGCGGGCCGCCTTCCGGCACTGGCGGGGCCGGCGGCCGTTCCTCGGCGGCGTCCTGATGACACTGGGCGGGGCGGAGGTGCTGGCCAGCGAACGCGCGTCGTTCGGCGTCGTGGTGCACGTCGGGATGGAAGGGCTCAGCGGCTACCTGGTCCCGGCGGTGCTGGTGGTCTGCGGCGTGCTCACCCTCGCCAACCCCGGCCAGCGGCTGTTCTACAGCGTGCTCGGCGTGCTGCTCTCGCTCGGCAGCTGGGTGACCTCCAACCTCGGCGGGTTCTTCGTCGGGCTGTTGCTCGGCCTGGCCGGCAGCTGCCTGGCGTTCGGCTGGCTGCCGGACCAGGAACCGAGGACCCGCCGGTTCCGACGCCCGCGGCCCGGGCCCCGGCGCGAGGAGGCAGGCGAACGGGAGGCCGCCGCCTCCTAGGCCCTGTCTGACGGATCCCGCCCGGGCGGGAGGCGCCGCCCTGCCCCGCGGCGGACGACGCCGTCCCCCAGACGGGACCTCAGGCCGCGCCCGACACATCCCGCCCGGCCCGCGGGTGCCGCCGCCCCGGCCCGGCGGCCGCACCGCCCCGGCCGGTCCGTCCGGCCGGCGGGGGCGGTCGGCGGGCGGTCGTGGAGGGCCGGGCGCACCGCGCGCCGGGCCGCATCTCCGCCATGGGCGGCACCCAGCGAGTGTGCGAGGCTGAATCCAAGGCACACCCGGGAGGTGCCCGTGGTCTCGGTCCGGCTGAGCGTGAGGCAGGTCACCCTTCTGCTGCTCGCGTGGATCGGCGTGACCACCTTCCTCCAGGTCGACCTGGGTGACAGCGGCCTGGTGCGCTGGTCCGGCCACTCCGCCCTGACCCCGGTGGTGGCCGGTGCGCTGCTGCCGCTGCGGCACACCCTGCTGATCGCCGGGCTCAATCTGGCGGCCTCCTGCTGCGTCTACGGATGGGTGGCGCGCGACCTGTCCGCCGGGGCGCGGGCGGTGGCGCTCTCGGCGGTCGCCCTGTCCTCGGTGCTCGCGGTCGTGGTCTGCCGGGTCCGGCTGGACCGGCGGCGTCGGCTGGGGCGGCTGATGGTCGCCCGCGACCGGCTGTCGCTGCTGACCCTGGCCACCACCCAGGTCGGCAGCAGTCTCGACGTGGTGCGCACCGCCCGGGAACTGGCCGACGTGGCGGTGCCGCGGTTCGCCGACTTCGTCACCGTCGACCTGTTCGACTCCGTCCTAGCCGGCGGCGAGCCGGAGCCAGGCCCGATCCGCGGCCCGGTCACGCTGCGCCGGGTCGCGCAGAACTCCGTCCTGGACGGCACCCCCGAGGCGCTGCTCGACCTGGGGGAGTCCGACGTCTACGCGGCCACCTCGGTGCCGGCGCGCGCCCTGGCCACGGGAGAGTCGCTGTGGGCCGGCCGGATGCTAAGGGACGCCGAGATCCAGGAATGGCTCGGCCACGACCCGCGCCGGGCCGCCAAGGTCGACAGCTACGGCATGCACTCCGGCATCGTGGTGCCGCTGCGCAGCCGGGGCGCGACGCTCGGTACGGCGCTGTTCACCCGGCACCGCCGGCCCGAGCCGTTCGACGCCGACGACCTGCTGCTGGCCGAGGAGGTCGCCGCACGTACCGCCGTCTGCCTGGACAACGCGCAGCGCTTCACCCGTGAGCACAAGCGCTCGCTGGCCCTCCAGCGCAGCCTGATGCCCCGCGTGCTGCCGAGGAACACCGCCGTCGAGGCCGCCAGCCGCTACCTGCCGGCCGGATCGGAGGCGGGGGTGGGCGGCGACTGGTTCGACGTCATCCCGCTGTCCGGCGCGCGGGTCGCGCTGGTGGTGGGCGACGTGGTCGGGCACGGCGTGCACGCCTCGGCGACGATGGGCCGGCTGCGGGCCGCGGTGCGCACGCTGGCCGACATCGACCTGCCGCCCGACGAACTGCTCACCCACCTCGACGACGTGGTCACCCGGCTCGGCGCCGAGTCCGAGGCGATCGCCGAGGACCCGGGCACCTGCTTCGAGCGGGTGCCCGGCGGCGAGGCCGGCGCCACCTGCCTGTACGCGGTCTACGACCCGGTCTCCCGCGACCTCGCCGCCGCCAGCGCCGGACACCCCGCGCCCGCGCTGGTCACGCCGGACGGCACGGTGGAGTACCTCGACCTGCCGCCCGGCCGGCCGCTGGGGCTGGAACGGCTGCCGTTCGAGTCGGTCGAGCTGAGGATCCCGGAGGGCAGCCTGTTGGCGCTGTTCACCAACGGCCTGGTGGACAGCCACGACCGGTCGGCCGACGAGGGGATGGAACGGCTGTGCGGGGCACTGTCCGGAGCCGGCCGGTCGCTGGAGGACGCGTGCGACACGGTGCTGGCCGCGCTGATGGACGAGCAGCACAGCGACGACATCGCCCTGCTGATCGCCCGCACCCGCGCCCTGGACTCCGAGCACGTCGTCGCCTGGGACCTGGCCGACGACCCGGCCTCGGTCGGACGGGCCCGGGAGCTGGCGGTCAGCCAGCTCACCGACTGGGGGCTGGAGCAGAACGCGTACACCACCGAGCTGGTGGTCAGTGAACTGGTCACCAACGCGTTGCGGTACGGCGAGGCGCCGGTCCAACTGCGGCTGATCCGGGAGAAGACGCTGATCTGCGAGGTCTCCGACGGCAGCGGCACCGCGCCCCACCTGCGCCGGGCCCGCACCCTCGACGAGGGCGGCCGGGGGCTGTTCATCATCGCCCAGCTCACCGACCGCTGGGGCACCCGGCATGGCCCGCACGGCAAGACCATCTGGTCCGAGCTGTCCCTCGGCGCCGTCTGAGTCGCCCGATACGGTCCGCCGGGCCACCCGCCGGTGCGGCGCACCCGCCCCGCGGCACCGGCGCACGCCCGGCGCACCTGCCCGGCGCCCTCCCGCCGGGTGTCGGGAGCACTGCGGCCCCGCCCGAACCCGTCCCGACGGCCGTGGCGGGGGCGGCTCCTACGCCGTGCCGAGCCGGGCCGCCTTGAGGGCCATGTGCAGCAGCAGCCGGTCCTCCCCGTTCGTCAGGTCCAGCCCGGTCAGCGACTGCACCCGCGACAGCCGGTAGTAGAGCGTCTGGCGGTGGATGGCCAGCGCGTGCGCGGCCCGGCCCGCCTGCCCCGCGCAGTCGAGGAAGACCTCTGCGGTGTGCGCCAGGTCCGTGTGGCCGGCCTCCAGCAGCGGCGTCACGCACGGGTCGGGGCGGACCGGCAGCCCGGCCAGCAGCCGGTAGGCGCCGATCCCGGACCAGCGGGCGACCGGGCCGAACGCCGGCTGGGCGCGGGCGGCGCGCGCGGCGGCGCAGGCCTCGTGCCAGGCGGCCGGCAGCCCGGCCAGGCCGGGCCGCGGATCGGCCAGTCCGGCCCGGCCGTGCAGCCCGCCCGGCAGTTCCACCAGCCGTCCGGCGGCCTGTTGCGCCGACCGGTCCCGCACGAGCGCCGCCAGGTCCGCCCGGCCCGTCGGCCCGTCGTCGCCGTCCGGTACCAGGCACACCGCGAGCGTGCCGGGCAGTTCGCGCGCACCGGGCAGTGGCTCGCCCTCCCGGTTCCCGGCGGTCCGCCACGGGCTCACGCACACCACGGTCAGCTCGCCGGCCACCGGCCGGCCGAGCGCCGAGCGCAGCGCCGCCGCCCGCTCCCCGTCGTCGTCCGGCACGGTGAGGGCGGCGTGCAGCTCCCGCCCGGCCTGCTCGCCGGCGCGCACCCGGGCGGCGAGCAGCACGCCGATCCGGTCGGCCACCGCCATCGCCGCCTCCAGCCGGGGACGGCCGGCCGCGTCGCGGTGCCCGCCCGGGTGGTCGTCCAGCAGCCACACGTAGCCGTAGACCACCCCCCGGTGCCGTACCGGGAGGCAGACCCGGGCGTGGATGCCGGCCGCCGGGTCGGCCGGCACCCGCACCGGGCCGCGGGCGCGGGCGATGCCGTACCCCTCGAACCAGGCGCGCACCTCGGCCGTGGAGCGCCGGGTGAGGATGGAACGGGTGCGGATCGGGTCCATCGCGGCCGCCGCCTCGCCGTCGTGCGCGCCGAAGGCGATCAGCCGGAAGCCGCGGTCCTCCAGGGTGGCCGGCGCGCCGAGCAGCGCGGAGATCTCGTCCACCAGGGCCTGGTAGCCGTCCTGGTAGCCGTCGAAGGCGCCGTGTTCGCCGTAGCCACGCACGGCGCCATTGTCCCTCATACAGTTGTATGAGGGCCGCCTCGGGGATGCGTGACACCTGTCGATGGCCCACGGTGAGCGGGAAACCTACAGTGCACCGGGTAGGACCGTGCCACCGCCGTCCGCCGCCGTCTCCGCCCTGGGAGGATCCGTGCTGGGTCCCGTGCTGCTCGCCGCCGCGCGCAGTGACCGCATGCGCCGGCTGGTGGCCGGCGCGCCCGTCACCCGGTCGGTCGTCGACCGCTTCGTCGCCGGCGACGACCTGCCGCCCGCCATGGACACCGTCCGGGCGCTCACCGACGCCGGGCTGGAGGTCACCCTCGACCACCTCGGCGAGGACGTCACCGACCGCACCGCCGCGCTCGCCTGCCGGGACGCCTACCTGCGCCTGCTGGACGCACTCGCCGCCGAGGGCCTGGGCAAGAAGGCCGAGGTGTCGGTGAAGCTGTCCTCGTTCGGCCAGGCGCTGCCGCTGGGCGGCCACGAGATCGCGCTGGCGGCGGTCCGCGAGGTGGCGCGGGCCGCCACCGCGGCCGGCACCACGGTCACCCTGGACATGGAGGACCACACCACGGTCGACTCCACCCTGTCGATCCTGGCCGAGCTGCGCGCTGAGCACCCGGGCACCGGCGCGGTGGTGCAGTCCTACCTGTACCGCACCGAGGAGGACTGCCGCGCCCTCGCGGCGGCCGGCTCCCGGGTCCGGCTGGTCAAGGGCGCCTACCGGGAGCCCGCCTCGGTCGCCCACCAGGACCGGCACGCGGTGGACCGGGCCTACGTGCGCTGCCTGGCCGTGCTGATGGCCGGCCGGGGCTACCCGATGATCGGCTCGCACGATCCGCGCGTGATCGCCATCGGCCGCCACCTCGCCCGGGAGCACGGCCGGGCGGCCGGCGACTACGAGTTCCAGATGCTGTTCGGCATCCGCGGCGCCGAACAGCGCCGGCTGGCCGCCGAGGGCGAGCGGGTGCGCGTCTACGTGCCGTACGGCGCAGACTGGTACGGGTACTTCATGCGGCGCCTCGCGGAGCGTCCGGCCAACCTGGCCTTCTTCCTCCGTTCGTTCGTTCCCGCCGGCGGCGCCTGAACCGCGCCCGCCCGCCCGCAGCCGGCCGTGCCACGCGGACCCGCCCGCGGCAGGCCGTACCACGCAGAAGGAGAACAGTCCCATGGACGCCGTGACCCAGGTCCCGACCCCGGTCAACGAGCCGGTGCGCTCCTACGCCCCGGGCAGCCCCGAGCGGGCCCGGCTGGAGGCCCGGCTCAAGGAGATCGGGGACAACCCGGTCGACCTGCCGATGACGATCGGCGGCGAGAAGCGGATGGGCGGCGGCGAGCCGTTCGAGGTCGTTCAGCCGCACCACCACGCCAAGGTGCTGGGCACCGCGCGGCACGCCACCCGGGACGACGCCCGGGACGCGGTCGACGCGGCGCTGGCGGCCGCCCCCGGCTGGCGGGACATGGGCTTCGACGACCGGGCGGCCATCATCCTGCGCGCCGCCGACCTGCTGGCCGGGCCGTGGCGCGAGACGATCGCCGCGGCGACCATGCTGGGCCAGTCCAAGACCGTCCAGCAGGCCGAGATCGACGCGCCGTGCGAGCTGGTCGACTTCTGGCGCTTCAACGTCTCCTACGCGCGGCAGATCCTCGCCGAGCAGCCGCCGGCCAACTCGCCCACGGTGTGGAACCGCCTGGACCACCGCCCGCTGGAGGGCTTCGTCTACGCGATCACCCCGTTCAACTTCTCCGCCATCGCCGCGAACCTGCCGACCGCGCCCGCGCTGATGGGCAACGTCGTGCTCTGGAAGCCGTCGCCCACCCAGACCCGGGCCGCCGTGCTGCTCATGGAGCTGCTGGAGGAGGCCGGCCTGCCCAAGGGCGTGATCAACCTGCTCACCGGGGACGGCTCGGACGTCTCCGAGGTCGCGCTGGCCCACCCGGACCTGGCCGGCATCCACTTCACCGGCTCCACCCGGACCTTCCAGTACCTGTGGAGGACGGTCGGGGCCAACATCGAGAAGTACCGCACCTACCCGCGGCTGGTCGGCGAGACCGGCGGCAAGGACTTCCTGGTCGCCCACCCGTCGGCCGACCCGGCGGTGCTCAAGACCGCGCTGACCCGCGGCGCCTTCGAGTACCAGGGCCAGAAGTGCTCGGCCACCTCGCGCGCCTACATCCCGCGCTCGATCTGGGAGGGCGGCTTCAAGGAGGCGTTCGCCGCCGAGACCGAGGGACTGTCCATGGGCGACGTGACCGACCTGGACCACTTCGTGGGCGCGGTCATCGACGCCCGCTCCTTCGCCAAGAACAAGGCGGCCATCGACCGCGCCGCCGCCGACCCGGCGATCGAGATCGTGGCAGGCGGCGGCTACGACGACTCGGTCGGCTACTTCGTCCGCCCGACCGTGCTGGTCTGCTCGGACCCGGAGAACGAGGTCTTCCGCGAGGAGTACTTCGGCCCGATCCTGGCTGTGCACGTCTACGAGGACGACCAGTACGACGCGATGCTGCGGCAGATGGAGTCGGTGGCCGCCTACGCGCTCACCGGTTCGGTCATCGCCCGCGACCGGGCGGCGGTCGCGCACACCATGCGCACGCTGCGCGACGCGGCCGGCAACTTCTACATCAACGACAAGTCCACCGGAGCGGTGGTGGGGCAGCAGCCGTTCGGCGGCGGCCGGGCCTCCGGCACCAACGACAAGGCCGGCGCCAAGCAGAACCTGATGCGCTGGACCTCCACCCGGTCGGTCAAGGAGGCGCTGCTGCCGCCGACCGACTACCGCTACCCGCACATGGGCTGATCCCGCGAGCCGGGTGCTCGCGGGGGCCGGCCCCCGCGAGCACCCGGCTCGCGCCCGTCCCGTTCCACGGGCCCGGCCACCGCTCCCCAGGTCACCCGGACCACGTCCGGGTGGCCTGTCTCACCCGGACGCGGGAGTCCGCCGTCTCAGATAGTAGGAAGCCCGAGTAACCGTGCAGACAAAGCGGCCATCCCGCCGTAACGTGGACCAGAGCCGAACGTCTCGCTGATCCAGCGATCGGCGGATGAGAGCCGGCGCTCCAGCAGGCCACCCCTGCCGCGCCCGGTCCCCGCCCCTTCCGGCGCACTCCCTCACACCTCCGTCACGGTTTGGAGTCGTGCACCCATGGACGAGACCACGCGCAAGAACGCCGCCGACGCCCTCCAGCGCGCCCTGGACCGCCGCGACAACGGCGGCTCCACCGGCCACGAGTCCCGCTGAGCGGGCCCGCCACGCCGCCGCGTCCATCATCCGGACTGTTCGTGTCATGGGATGGACGCGGGGCGTACAGTGCCGCACATGTCACGCACCATCAGCCTCGCAGTGATCCCCGGCGACGGAATCGGCAGGGAGGTGGTGGCCGAGGGCCTGAAGGTGCTCGGCGCCGTCCTGCCGTCCGACGTGAAGCTGGAGACCCGCACCTTCGACTTCGGCGCCGCCCGCTGGCACGCCACCGGTGAGACGCTCACCGACGCCGACCTGGCGGCGCTGAAGGAGCACGACGCGATCCTGCTCGGCGCGATCGGCGACCCCTCGGTGCCGTCCGGAGTACTGGAACGCGGCTTCCTGCTCGCCCTGCGGTTCGCCTTCGACCACCACGTCAACCTGCGCCCGGCGCGACTGCTGCCCGGCGTCGCCTCGCCGCTGGCCGGCGACCGGCGGATCGACTTCGTGGTGGTCCGGGAGGGCACCGAGGGCCCCTACACCGGCAACGGCGGCGTGATCCGGGCCGGCACCGCGCAGGAGGTGGCCACCGAGGTCAGCCTCAACACCGCCTACGGCATCGAGCGTGTGGTGCGCGACGCCTACGCGCGGGCCCGGGCCAGGCCGCGCAAGAGGCTCACCCTGGTGCACAAGGACAACGTCCTGGTGCACGCCGGCCGGCTGTGGAAGCGGGTCTTCGACGCCGTCGGACAGGAGTTCCCCGAGGTCACCACCGACTACCTGCACGTGGACGCGGCCACCATCTTCTTCGTCACCCGGCCCGAGCGGTTCGACGTGATCGTCACCGACAACCTCTTCGGCGACATCGTCACCGACCTCGCCGCCGCGATCACCGGCGGCATCGGCCTGGCGGCCAGCGGCAACATCAACCCCGCCGGGGAGTTCCCCTCGATGTTCGAGCCGGTGCACGGCTCCGCGCCGGACATCGCCGGCCGGGGCAAGGCCGACCCGACCGCCACCGTGCTCTCCGTCGCCCTGCTGCTGGACCACCTCGGCCACCACGAGGAGGCCGCCCGGATCGAGGCCGCCGTCGGCGCCGACCTGGCGGAACGCGGCGGCGCGGCCCGTTCCACCGCCGCCGTCGGCGACGCGCTGGCGGCCCGCGCCGCCCGCTGACCCGTCCCGCCCCGTCCCGGGCCGGGGCCGCGCCTGGTCGCGCGCGCCGGGCCCGATCGCGCCGGGGCCACCGGGGCCCGGCGCCGCCGCGGCGCGCCCCGGAATACCACCCTCCCCCTTCCTCCCGGTCGGCGTTCGGCGATAATCGGACACAGGGCCGCCACGCGGAGAGAACGTCGGACGTCCAACTGCCGTCGCGAGGCGGAGGCGTCGGAGCGGTCCGTCAGGACCTCACGACGGTGAAGGACAGCAGACATGACGACGCCCACGATCGAGCTCAAGCCCTCCGCGCACCCGTTGCCGGCCGCGGAGCGGGAGGCGATCCTCGCCGACCCCGGCTTCGGTCGGCACTTCACCGACCACATGGTGACGATCCGCTGGACCGAGGGGCGCGGCTGGCACGACGCGGAGCTGGTGCCCTACGCGCCGCTGTCGGTCGACCCGGCCAACATGACGCTGCACTACGCGCAGTCGATCTTCGAGGGCCTCAAGGCGTTCCGGCAGCAGGACGGCGGCGCCGCCACCTTCCGCCCCGAGGAGAACGCCCGGCGCTTCCAGGACTCCGCCCGCCGGATGGCGATGCCGGAGCTGCCCGAGGAGCTGTTCGTGGCCGCCTGCGACGCGCTGGTGCGGCAGGACGCGGACTGGGTGCCCAGCCGGGCCGAGCAGTCCCTCTACCTGCGCCCGTTCATGTTCGCCACCGAGGTCGGGCTCGGCGTGCGGCCGGCCGGCGAGTACCTGTTCATGGTCATCGCCTCACCGGCCGGCTCGTACTTCGCCAGCGGCGTCAAGCCGGTCTCGGTCTGGCTGTCCGAGGAGTACGTGCGCGCCGCGCCGGGCGGCACCGGCGCCGCCAAGTGCGCGGGCAACTACGCCGCGTCGCTGGTGGCCATGTTGCAGGCCAAGGAGAAGGGCTGCGAGCAGGTGGTCTGGCTGGACGCGCTGGAGCGCCGCTGGATCGAGGAGATGGGCGGGATGAACCTCTACTTCGTCCTCGCCGACTCCGGTCCGGACGGGCCGCGCCGCATCGTCACCCCCGAGCTGTCCGGTTCGCTGCTGCCCGGCATCACCCGGCGCTCGCTGCTCCAGATCGCCGCCGACCTCGGCTACCGGGTCAGTGAGGAGCGGATCTCGGTGGAGCAGTGGCAGGCCGCCACCGAGGACGGCACGATGGCCGAGGTCTTCGCCTGCGGCACCGCGGCGGCGATCACCCCGGTCGGCTCGGTGAAGTCCACCCGCGCCGAGTGGACGGTCGCCGACGGTCGGCCGGGCGAGGTGACCATGCGGCTGCGGGAGGCGCTGCTGGACATCCAGACCGGCGTCACGCCGGACACCCGCGGCTGGCTGCACCCGGTCCGCTGACCGGCTCCGGTGCCGCGGCCCCGGAGCGGTGCCGGCCGCCCGGCCGGCCGCCGGGGCCGCCGCACCGGGCGGGGTGTCCCGCATCATGAGACGGTGGTCCGCATCGGGGACGGGGTGTGCGAGACTGCCGGTTGTGTCCTCGTACGCCATGATTATCGGCAGCAGGCGCGCCGGTCCGCAGTGACCGCCCGACCGCACACTCCCGCGGCGGCGGACACCGTGCCCCAGACCCGCGCGCAGACCTCTCGCACCCGCGAGGGGTCTTTTCGTTTCCCGGCCCACCCGTGCCGGGCCGCCGAGCGCACCGGGTACCCGGGGGCACCGGGACACCGACCCCCACCCCGACCCCAGCCACAGGGAGCACCGCCATGACGGTCGCAGCCGAACCCGTCACCCCCGACGAGACCTTCCACGTCTTCGACACCACGCTGCGGGACGGCGCGCAGCGCGAGGGCATCAACCTGTCCGTCGCCGACAAGCTGGCCATCGCCCGCCACCTGGACGACTTCGGGGTCGGCTACATCGAGGGGGGCTGGCCGGGCGCCAACCCGCGCGACACCGAGTTCTTCGAGCGCGCCGCCCGGGAGATCGACTTCCGGCACGCCCGGCTGGTCGCGTTCGGCGCCACCCGCCGGCCCGGCACGGCCGCCGCCGACGACCCGCAGGTCGCCGCGCTGCTCGCGTCCGGCGCGCCGGTGGTCACCCTGGTCGCCAAGTCGCACGACCGGCACGTGGAGCTGGCCCTGCGCACCACCCTTGAGGAGAACCTGGCGATGGTCGCCGACACCGTCGCCCACCTGCGCGCGCACGGCCGGCGGGTGTTCGTCGACTGCGAGCACTTCTTCGACGGCCACCACGCCAACCCCGGGTACGCGCGGGCCGTGGTGCGTGCCGCGCACCGGGCCGGCGCCGAGGTGGTGGTGCTGTGCGACACCAACGGCGGCATGCTGCCCGCCCAGGTCGCCGCCGTGGTGCGCGCCGTGCTGGCGGACACCGGCGCCCGGCTGGGCATCCACGCCCAGGACGACACCGGCTGCGCGGTCGCCAACACCCTGGCCGCGGTCGACGCCGGTGCCACCCACGTGCAGTGCACGGTCAACGGCTACGGCGAGCGGGTCGGCAACTGCGACCTGTTCCCGGTGGTGGCGGCGCTGGAGCTGAAGTACGGCCGCACCGTGCTGCCGGAGGGCGCGCTGGCCGAGATGACCCGGGTCTCGCACGCGGTCGCCGAGGTGGTCAACCTGCCGCCGGCCACCCACCAGCCCTACGTCGGAGTGTCGGCGTTCGCGCACAAGGCGGGCCTGCACGCGTCCGCCATCAAGGTCGACCCGGGCCTCTACCAGCACATCGACCCGGCGCTGGTCGGCAACACCATGCGGATGCTCGTCTCCGACATGGCCGGCCGCGCGTCCGTCGAGCTCAAGGGCCGGGAACTGGGCTACGACCTGTCGTCGGACCGCGAACTGTCCGGACGGGTGGTGGAGCGCGTCAAGGAACGCGAACTGCGCGGCTACACCTACGAGGCCGCCGACGCCTCCTTCGAACTGCTGCTGCGCGACGAGGTGCGCGGCGGCGCCACCCGGTACTTCCGGGTGGAGTCCTGGCGCGCCATCGTCGAGCAGCTGCCGGACGGCCACCAGGTCAACGAGGCAACCGTCAAGCTGTGGGCCAAGGGCGAGCGGATCGTGGCCACCGGGGAGGGCAACGGACCGGTGGACGCGCTGGACCGGGCGCTGCGCCAGGCGCTGGAGCGCATCTACCCGCAACTGGCCCGGATGGGCCTGACCGACTACAAGGTGCGCATCCTGGAGGGCGGCCTGGGCACCCGGTCCACCACCCGGGTACTGGTCACCTTCGGCGACGGCCGGCGCGAGTGGTCCACCGTCGGCGTCGGCGGCAACATCATCGCCGCCTCCTGGCAGGCCCTCGACGACGCGTTCACCTACGGCCTGCTCCAGGCCGGCGCCGACCCGCAGGAGTGAGCCGAGAGCCGGCCTCCCGCGCGCTCGGCCGGGGCCGGTCGGCTACGCGCTGCGGTCCATCGCCTCGCGGGTCACCGGCTCGGCGTAGGGCAGGCCGGCGGCGTACCGGGCCAGCTCGTCCAGCGCGGCGTCGGCGAGCCGGGGCAGCTCGTTGCCCAGCGAGCCGGCGATGTGCGGGGTGAGCAGCACGTTCGGCAGGTCGTAGAGCGGCGAGTCGGCCGGCGGCACCTCGGGGTCGGTGTGGTCCAGCACCGCGTTGAGCCGGCCGGCGACCAACTCGGCGGTGAGCGCGTCGGTGTCCACCAGGGAGCCGCGCGCGGTGTTGACCAGGGTGGCGCCGTCCCGCATCAGCCCGAGCCGCCGGCGGTCGAACAGGTGCCGGGTGCCGGGCAGTTGCGGCGCGTGCAGGGTCACCACGTCGCTGCCGGCGGCCAGTTCGTCCAGACCGGCCGGCCGGGCGCCCAGCGCGGCGGCCCCCGCGGCGTCCAGGTGGGGGTCGTTCACGAGCACCGTGAAACCGAACGGCCGCAGCCGCTCGATCACCAGCCGGCCGATCCGCGACGCCCCGACCACCCCGACCACCCGGCGGTGGTTGCCCACCCCGGCGTAGTGGGCGAGGCCGCCGGGCGGCACGTCGCGGCGGTCGGCGTAACCGCGGGCGGACCGCCAGACCTGCTTGCCGGCGAACAGGATCGCGGCGAGCGTGAACTCCGCCACCGGCACCGCGTTCGCCGACGCGGCACTGGAGACCGTCAGGCCGCGCCGCCAGCAGGCGTCGGTGACGTGGGACCTGACGCTGCCGGCGGCGTGCACCACGGTGCGCAGCGCCGGCATCCGCGCCAGCGCCTCGCCGGTCAGCGGCGGACAGCCCCAGCAGCTCAGCAGCACCTCGGTGCCGGCCAGCCGGTCGGCCAGCGCGGGGTCGGCGAAGTCGGTGACGAGCAGGTCCGGATCGCACCGGGCGATCCGCTCCAGCCGGGCCAGCGTGCCGGCGTCCAGCAGGCACGCCCGGACGGTCGGGCTCATCGCCAGCAGGGTGCGGGGTCGGCGGGTCATGTGACCGGGAGTGTACCGGCCGGATCGCGGCGGTGACCAAGGGCACACGTACCGGCCGGTAACATCACGTCCGCCGCGCCCTAGAGTGGACCCGGAACGCGCCGCGGGTGCGGCGGCGCCGGCCCGCGTCCCCGAACCGACAGGGAGACCCGCATGCGCTCTGCGAAGGACTTCTTCCGGCCGCTGGCGGTCGGGGCCCCGGCCCCGCCGCGGGAGGTGCCGTTCCGGCCGTCCCGGATGATCCACTTCTTCGACCCCGGTAACGAGAGGATGGCCGCCAAGGTGCCCGGCCTGGCACCCGAGGTCGACGTGCTGCTGGGCAACCTGGAGGACGCGGTCGCCGCCGACCGCAAGGAGGCGGCCCGCGCCGGGCTGGTCCGGATCGCCCGCGCCACCGACTTCGGCGAGACGCAGCTGTGGACCCGGGTCAACAGCCTCGACTCGCCCTGGGCGCTCGACGACCTGGTCACCCTCGTCACTGAGATCGGCGACCGGCTGGACGTGGTCATGGTGCCCAAGGTCGAAGGCCCACAGGACATCCACTACGTCGACCGGCTGCTCGCCCAACTGGAGGCCAGGGCCGGGCTGGAGCGCCCGCTGCTGGTGCACGCCATCCTGGAGACCGCCTCCGGGGTGGCCCGCGTCGAGGAGATCGCCGGCGCCAGCCCCCGCATGCAGGGCATCTCGCTCGGGCCGGCTGACCTGGCCGCCAGCCGCCGGATGAAGACCACCCGGGTCGGCGGCGGACACCCGGGCTACCTGGTCCGCGAGGACCCCTCGGGCGGCGACCGGCCCCGGGCCACCTACCAGCAGGACCTGTGGCACTACACGGTCGCGCGCATGGTGGACGCCTGCGCGGCGCACGGGATCCTGCCGTACTACGGCCCGTTCGGCGACATCGCGGACACCACCGCCTGCGAGGACCAGTTCCGCAACGCCTTCCTGCTCGGCTGCGTCGGCGCCTGGAGCCTGCACCCGGCGCAGATCGAGATCGCCAAACGGGTCTTCTCGCCGCCCCCCGAGGAGGTCGCCTGGGCGCGCCGCGTCATCGAGGCGATGGGCGACGGCACCGGCGCGGTGATGATCGACGGCAGGATGCAGGACGACGCCACCTACAAGCAGTGCCGCGTGGTGGTGGAACTGGCCGACGCGCTGGCCGCCCGCGACCCGGGGCTGCGCGCCGCCTACCGGACCGGAACGGAGTGACCCCCGCCATGCCGCACACCGCCGACCGCCCCCGCCGCTCGGTGCTCTACATGCCAGGGGCCAACGAGCGCGCCCTGGAGAAGGCCGCCTCGCTCCCGGCCGACGCGCTCATCCTCGACCTGGAGGACGCGGTCGCGCCGGACGCCAAGGCCGACGCCCGCGACCGGGTGGCCGACGCCGCCGGGTCCGGGCGCTACGGCCGCCGCGAGGTCGCCATCCGGGTCAACGGCCCCGGCACGCCCTGGCACGCCGACGACGTGCGGGCGGCCGCCGCGGCAGGGCCGGACGCGGTCGTGGTCCCCAAGGTGGAGTCCGCCCGCACGGTGCGCGAGGTGGAACGCGCGCTGGAGGCGGCCGGAGCGCCGGACCGCACCGCGGTGTGGGCGATGCTGGAGACCCCGCGCGCCCTGCTGGACGCCCGGGAGGTGGCGCGCGCCGGCGAACGGCTCACCGTGCTGGTGATGGGCACCAACGACCTGGCCAAGGAACTGCGCGCCGAGCACGTGCCCGGCCGGGCGCCGCTGCTGACCGCGCTCTCGCTGGCGCTGCTGGCGGCGCGCGAGAGCGGCCGGGCGATCCTGGACGGGGTCTACAACGACGTGCGGGACGCCGAGGGCTTCGAGGCCGAGTGCGTGCAGGCGCGCACGCTCGGCTTTGACGGCAAGACGCTCATCCATCCGGCCCAGCTGGAGCCCTGCAACCGCGTTTTCACCCCGTCGGAGCAACAGGTCGAACGTTCCCGGCGGATCATCGCGGCCTTCGAGGAGGCCGGCCGCCAGGGGCGTGGCGTGGCCACCGTGGACGGCCGGATGATCGAGAACCTGCACGTCGAACAGGCCCGGCGGGTGCTCGCGCTGGCCGGGGCGGTGGCCGGCGGCTGAACCGCGCCGGGCCCGGTGCGCGCGGCCGGCGCCCGGCACGGAGCGGGTGCGGCCGGCTCGGGTCCGGCTCGGGCGGCGCTCGGGTCCGGCTCGGGTCCTGCTCGGGCGGCGGCGCTGGGGCGGCGCTCGGCTCCCGGGACGGCCTGGCCCGGATCTCGTGCGGTTGATACAAAGGCGGGGGCCACCCACGTCACAGGAGGGGCCCTTCGCGTACAGGTATCTGTCGGGTCCCTCCATGAAGTGGCCGTGGAGAGTGTGAGATATCAACGCGGATATTGCCAGGGTCCCGCTCGTAAGGTCGGTACATGACCGTTGTGGACGAGGTGCCGACCGAACCGGGCGACACGCGCGGCCGGGTGGCCGAGCTGCACGCCATCCGAGAGCGGGTGCGACGCGGGCCGAGCGACCGGGCGACCGAGGCGCAGCACGCGAAGGGCAAGCTGACCGCCCGGGAACGCATCGAACTGTTGCTGGACGAGGGGTCGTTCCACGAGGTCGAGCCGCTGCGGCGGCACCGGGCGACCGGGTTCGGCCTGGAGGCCAAGCGCCCCCACACCGACGGTGTGATCACCGGCTGGGGTACCGTGCACGGTCGGACCGTGTTCGTCTACGCGCACGACTTCCGCATCTTCGGCGGCGCGCTCGGCGAGGCGCACGCGCAGAAGATCCACAAGATCATGGACAAGGCGATCACCGCCGGAGCGCCGCTGGTCTCGCTCAACGACGGGGCCGGCGCGCGCATCCAGGAGGGCGTCTGCGCGCTGGCCGGCTACGGCGGCATCTTCCAGCGCAACACCCGGGCCTCCGGCGTCATCCCGCAGATCTCGGTGATGCTCGGCCCGTGCGCCGGCGGCGCGGCCTACTCCCCGGCGCTGACCGACTTCGTGTTCATGGTCCGTGAGACCTCGCAGATGTTCATCACCGGCCCGGACGTGGTGCAGGCGGTGACCGGCGAGAAGGTCTCGCAGAACGGGCTGGGCGGCGCCGACGTGCACGCCGAGACCTCCGGCGTGGCGCACTTCGCCTACGACGACGAGCACAGCTGCATCGAGGAGGTGCGCTACCTGCTCTCGCTGCTGCCGCAGAACAACCGGGAGAACCCGCCGGCGGCCGCCACCGACGACCCGGCCGACCGGCGCAACGACACGCTGGTGGACCTGGTGCCCGCCGACGGCAACCGCTCCTACGACATGCGCAAGGTCATCGAGGAGATCGTCGACGACGGCGACGTCCTGGAGGTCCACGAGCGCTGGGCCACCAACATCATCTGCGCGCTGGGCCGTCTCGACGGCCAGGTGGTGGGCGTCATCGCCAACCAGCCCGCGTCACTGGCCGGCGTGCTGGACATCGAGGCGTCGGAGAAGTCCGCGCGCTTCGTGCAGATGTGCGACGCGTTCAACATCCCGCTGATCACCCTGCTCGACGTGCCCGGCTTCCTGCCCGGGGTCGACCAGGAACACGGCGGCATCATCCGGCACGGCGCGAAGCTGCTGTACGCGTACTGCAACGCCACCGTGCCGCGGATCTCGCTGATCCTGCGCAAGGCGTACGGCGGCGCCTACATCGTGATGGACTCCCAGTCCATCGGCGCCGACCTGACCTACGCGTGGCCGACCAACGAGATCGCGGTGATGGGCGCGGAGGGCGCGGCGAACGTCGTCTTCCGCCGCCAGATCGCCGACGCCGACGACCCGGACGCCATGCGCGCCGCGATGGTCAAGGAGTACAAGTCCGAGCTGATGCACCCGTACTACGCGGCGGAACGGGGTCTGGTCGACGACGTCATCGACCCCGCCGAGACCCGTGAGGTCCTGATCCGCTCGCTCGCGATGCTGCGCACCAAACACGCCAACCTGCCGTCGCGCAAGCACGGCAACCCGCCGCAGTGACCGGAGGCCGTCAGAAGATGAGCACCGAATTCGTCGTTCGTGTGGAGCGCGGTCACGCCGAGCCCGAGGAACTGGCAGCCGTCACCGCCGTGCTGTTGGCGAGGGCCGCGGCCCGCGGCCGGGAGGAGGCCGGCGCGCCGCGCACCGTCGCGCACTGGCGCCGGCTGGAGCGCGCACCCGGCTTCTACGCGCCGCACAGCTGGCAGGCCGTGGCCTGACCCGGGCCGTCCCCCGCCGGTACGGCGGAGCCCCCGCACACACCGTGTGCGGGGGCTCCGCCGTACCGGCCGCCGGCCTCAGCGCAACCGCGCCATGAGGGCGTGTTCGACGAGGGTGATGAGGGTGGTTTTGGCGTGGGCGCGTTGGCGGGCGTCGGTGATCATGATGGGGGTTTCGGGGCCGATCTGGAGGGCTTCGCGGACTTCGTCGGGGGTGTAGGGCTGATGGCCGTCGAAGCCGTTGAGGGCGATGACGAAGGGGAGGCCGGAGTTCTCGAAGTAGTCGACGGCGGGGAAGCAGTCGGCGAGGCGGCGGGTGTCGACGAGGACGACGGCTCCGATGGCGCCGCGGACGAGGTCGTCCCACATGAACCAGAAGCGGTCCTGTCCGGGGGTGCCGAAGAGGTAGAGGATGAGGTCGTCGTCGAGGGTGATGCGGCCGAAGTCCATCGCCACCGTCGTGGTGGTCTTGTCCGGCGCGTGCGTCAGGTCGTCGATGCCGGCCGACGCGGAGGTCATCACGGCTTCGGTGCGCAGCGGGTTGATCTCCGATACGGCGCCGACGAAGGTGGTCTTGCCCACGCCGAACCCGCCGGCCACCACGATCTTCGCCGATGTGGTGGAGCGGGCTGCACCGCTAGAGCTTGCGAAGTCCACTGAGCACCCTTTCGAGCAGTGTCACGTCTGGCTGTCCGCCGGCGGCTTCGTCGCCACCGGGCTGGTGGATGGCGACCAGCCCGGCCTCGGCCAGGTCGGCGACGAGGATCCGGGCGACGCCGAGGGGGATGGAGAGCAGCGCCGAGACCTCCGCGACCGACTTGACCTCACGGCACAGGTGGCAGATGCGCTGGTGTTCGGGGAGCCGCCCGCCCAGCCGTTCCGGGTCCGCGGTGGTGGACACCAGCGCCTCGATGGCCAGTTGGTATCGCGGCCTGGTCCGGCCACCGGTCATCGCGTACGGGCGCAGCAGCGGCTGCTGGTCCGGGCCGGCCGGCACGGAACGGCCGTCCGTGCCGCCGGGGTCGTCGGCCGGGACGTGCGGCTCGATCCGCGGCGCGGGCGCACGCTGCTCGGGCACCGGCGCCTGCGGGGCGGGCGGTTCCGGCATCGGCCGCCGGGGCGGCCGCGGGGTCTGCGGCACGCCCGGATCCTGGTAGCCCGCGCCCGGGTACCCGTACGACTCGGGTCCGGGGCCGGACTGCTGGGGGAGCGGGTCGGCGTACGGCCCCCGCGGTGCCGGGTCGGCGTACGGCCCGGCGTCCGGTTCCCGCCGGTGGCTCGGCGCCGAAGGGAAGTTGAATCGCTTCAGCGGCTGCTGCCGCGGACCGTCGTAGGGGTGTTCCCCAGGGGGCGTTGCCACGTTTCCTCCTCCAGCTGGTGCGGGGTACCGGCCTCCGTCTACCCGTCGGGTCTCGAACGCGTCACCGCACCATACGGTCCGGCGGTGCATCAGCGCACACCCGCACGGCAGTTGACACCGATATGCGGGGACTATCCGAGGAGGCTGCCCTGGAGTTCGGCGCGCAGGTCCGGTGTGAGGACCGATCCGGCGCGGTCCACGAGCAGGGCCATCTCGTAGCCGACCAGGCCGATGTCGCACTCGGGGTGGGCGAGTACCGCGAGTGAGGACCCGTCGGAGACCGACATGATGAACATGAAGCCGCGCTCCATCTCCACCACGGTCTGGTTGACCGGGCCGCCCTCGAAGATCCGCGAGGCGCCGGCGGTCAGCGACGTCAGTCCGGAGGCGACGGCGGCGAGCTGGTCGGCGCGGTCGCGGGGGAAGCCGTCGGACATGGCCAGCAGCAGGCCGTCGGCGGAGACGACCACCGTGTGGGACACACCGGGGGTGTTGTCCACGAAGTTGGTGATCAACCAGTTCAGATTCTGTGCCGCCTGGCTCATCGGACTCAACTAACGCTCCTGGTGGTTGGGGCCGGGGCCCTGGCTGTCAGTTGGAGGGGTACCCACCGGTCACCGGCCGGGATCCGCGCGGTGTCCCTCCCGGACACCGCGCCGCAGGTCGGTGAGCCGGCCGCGCACGTCGTCCGGCGCGCGGGAGACCCGCCGGCCGGACCGTGTGCCCGGTCGCGCGGAGCCGGGGACGAGGTTCGCCCGGGGTACCCGCTTCGGCAGGCCGGAGGGGGTGGCTCCGGCCGCCTTCGGCTCACGGGCCCGTTCGGCCCGCTGCCGCGGTTCGTCGTCGGCCTGCCGCGGCTGGGCGGCCTCGTCACGGCCTGCCTGGTCCACTCGCGCTCCCTCCCCGGTCGCGACTGCGGTGTGGGGCCGGTGCTGGTCAGGACGGGCCGGACCGGCGTCCGGCGGGTCGTAGCCTACGCGTTTCGCGGCGCCGGGCAACGGCCCGGTACCGGTCGGCGCGATCTCCGCCGGGCCGCCGGCGGGCGCGGCCGCGCGCCGGGCGGGGGAGCGGGGGCGACCGATCCCGGGGCAAGAGCCATGGGCATGGCTTCGCTCCCAGCGACCGCCTGTGGCGCTCTCGCCCGCGAACGGCGGCACCCGGGTACCGGAGGCCACCGGTCCGCCGCGCGTCGCCTCCGGGGCCGTGAGGCGCCCGCCGGCCGGCGACGTGGCACCCGGGGCGCCCGACCGCCCGGCGCGCACCGGGGCGCGGCGCGGCCGCCCGGCGAACCCGGACCGCCCGGCGGCCGGTTGGCGCCCCGGCCACGACGGGGTCCGGGGGCCGGGGACGACGCCGGAGAGCGCGGGGCCGCCGGAGCACGGCCGACGTCCACCCGTTCGGGTGGCCTGGGACGGCGGTGGGGTGATGGGCGTCGCGGGCTGGGGGCACCGGGCCGCCGGAACCTTTCTCTGCGCCGGTCGCCGGGTCGGGAACCGGTCGCCGGCCGGGCGGGCGGGCGACGGGCGGGCGGGCGACGGGCGGGCGGCGCGGCGGCCACCGGGACGGGCGGCGGGCGCCGCGCCGCCCCGCCCGGCCGGGGCGACCCCCGGCGCCGGGCGCGCGGAACCGGGCCGCGTCCGCCTCGTGTCTGCCACTGCACCAACCACCTCTCGGCGCCGGCGCCGCGATCCGCCGGTGTTCCACCCGCTGGTCCAACGAATTCCAGCACGTCACCGGGGCGCATTCCAAACGTCTGGCGGAGGTCGCCCGGGCGGTGTCGGGGCGGCGCGAAAGGGGACGTACACGATGTGTCGGGACGAAGTCCCGCCCCGCGTGTGCGCTGCGGAACGGGTCGTGCGCAAGCGGTGCTCGTGGTGTGGAGATTGTCTGTCGAAACGTTATGAAGAAGCGGGGCGGCGCTGTGTCGAAGGACACAGCGCCGCCCCGCTTCACGGGCAACCCCCGCCAGGGTGGCCGCCGTTCGCCGGGGCGCTACTTCAGGCGTGCCAGCAGCGCGTGTTCGACGAGGGTGATGAGGGTGGTTTTGGCGTGGGCGCGTTGGCGGGCGTCGGTGATCATGATGGGGGTTTCGGGGCCGATCTGGAGGGCTTCGCGGACTTCGTCGGGGGTGTAGGGCTGGTGGCCGTCGAAGCCGTTGAGGGCGATGACGAAGGGGAGGCCGGAGTTCTCGAAGTAGTCGACGGCGGGGAAGCAGTCGGCGAGGCGGCGGGTGTCGACGAGGACGACGGCTCCGATGGCGCCGCGGACGAGGTCGTCCCACATGAACCAGAAGCGGTCCTGTCCGGGGGTGCCGAAGAGGTAGAGGATGAGGTCGTCGTCGAGGGTGATGCGGCCGAAGTCCATCGCCACCGTCGTGGTGGTCTTGTCGGCCACCTTGCTCAGGTCGTCGATGCCCGCCGACGCCGCCGTCATCACGGCTTCGGTGCGCAGCGGGTTGATCTCCGACACCGCGCCGACGAAGGTGGTCTTGCCCACGCCGAACCCGCCGGCCACCACGATCTTCGCCGACGTGGTCGACCGGGGCGCTGACGCCTCCCCCTGCCCTTGGGCCGGTGCGTAGCCCGGTGCGTAGGGGTCTCCGGCCGTCTGCGGCCTAGAGCTTGCGAAGTCCACTGAGTACCCTCTCCAGCAATGTGACGTCGGGCTGTCCGCCGGCCTCGGTGCCGCCCGGCTGGTGGATGGCCACCATGCCGGCCTCGGCCAGGTCCGCCACCAGGATCCGGGCCACCCCCAGGGGGATCACCAGCAGCGCCGAGATCTCGGCCACCGACTTGATCTCCAGGCACAGGTGGCAGATGCGCTGGTGCTCCGGAAGCAGACCGCCCCACCGCGAGGGGTCGGCCGACGTGCTCACCAGCGCCTCGATGGCGAGCTGGTACCTGGGTCTGGTGCGACCGCCGGTCATGGCATAGGGCCGCACCAGCGGCTGGTCGCCTTCGCCCGCGTACGGCGCGTGGTGGTGCGCGCCGTACGGGCCGGGCGAGGCGGTTGGCGGAGTCATGGCAGGACCCTCCGAGCAGAGGCGGGAACAGCGAAACCGGTCGGTTGGGGGGAGAGATGGTACGCGGTGCCGGCAGGCACGGACGGGCCCGGCCGGAGATCCGCGGCCGGGTCATCCGAGGAGGCTGCCCTGGAGTTCGGCGCGCAGGTCCGGTGTGAGGACCGATCCGGCGCGGTCCACGAGCAGGGCCATCTCGTAGCCGACCAGGCCGATGTCGCACTCGGGGTGGGCGAGTACCGCGAGTGAGGACCCGTCGGAGACCGACATGATGAACATGAAGCCGCGCTCCATCTCCACCACGGTCTGGTTGACCGGGCCGCCCTCGAAGATCCGCGAGGCGCCGGCGGTCAGCGACGTCAGTCCGGAGGCGACGGCGGCGAGCTGGTCGGCGCGGTCGCGGGGGAAGCCGTCGGACATGGCCAGCAGCAGGCCGTCGGCGGAGACGACCACCGTGTGGGACACACCGGGGGTGTTGTCCACGAAGTTGGTGATCAACCAGTTCAGATTCTGTGCCGCCTGGCTCATCGGACTCAACTAACGCTCCTGCTGGTGTGAGGGGCCGCCGCGGTATGCGCCGGACTCGTGCCCGTCGGTGCGGCCGGCACCGGCGCTCCGGCCCTGCTGGATGCCGCGGCGGAGGTTGGTCAGCCGGCCGCGCACGTCGTCCGGGGCCCGCGAGACCTGCGGACCGCTCTGCGGCGTCTGCTGCGCCGTACCGGGCACCAGGTTGGCCCTGGGCACCCGGCGGGGCAGGCCGGACGGGGTGATGCCGCCGGCGGCGGGTTCGCGCACCTGCTCCGCACGGCGCCACCCCTCGTCGTTGGGGGAGCGCCGCCACTCGCCGGTCCCCTCGCCGGACGCCGGACCGGCCATCGGGGCGGCCGGCTGCGGCGCGGGCGGGGACGGCGGACGCGGCGGACCGCCGGACGGCTGCTGCGGGCGGGACGGCGCCGAACGCGGACCGCCGAACAGGCTGCCCGACGCGGCCGAGCCGGTCCCGCCCGGCCCTGCGGCCGGTGCCGGGTCCTGGGCGTGGCCCGGCAGTTCACCGCGCGCCTCGGCCTGCCGCCGGAACCAGTCCGACTCCAGCGACTCGAAGATCGGCGAGCGCCCGTCACCCGGCGAGGAGGCCGGCGGCAACGCCATCGGCTCGTCCACGGCCGGCAGTTCGGTACCCGAACGGCGCGGGACACGGCCGCGCTGCCGCTGCGGCGGCGCCGGCTGTCCGGCTCCCGCCGACTCCTCGCGCTCCCCGCCGCCCCCGGCGTCCACCGCCGGCAGACGCGCGGTCGAGGCGGTGTCCGGATAGGCCGGCGTCGCCTCCTGGAAACCGCCCGGCGGCACCGGGGAGGGCCGGCCGGGCTCGGCGCCGGACCGCGCCGGGTCCTGGCGGCCGGGCGGGCCGAACACGTCGGAACCCGACCCCGCGTGCAGCGGCGCCCGGAACTCGCCGGTCGGCACGTCCTGCGGGTACCCGGCGCCGACGTGCCGCTGCGCGGCGGCCGGCCGGGGGCCGAGCGGGGCCTGACCGGACCGCGGCGGCTGCGCCTGCTGCGGGGCCTGCGGGGACTGGCGCGGCGCGAAGAAGTCGTTCGGCGCGGCCTCCCGGCCCAGGTCCGGCGCGGCCGGCCCGCCCAGCTCCGGGTGGGCGTTCGACCCCGGCTCCCGGCGCGGCAGCTGCGGCTGGCCGCCCGGCTCGCGCCGGGAGGAGAAGAACTGGTCCCCGGCTCCCGGCGCGCCGCGGTGGAGGTCCGGGCGCTCGAACGCCTGGGTGGCGGCCGGCTCGCGGACCTCGTCGTCGTGGCCGCGCGGCGCGTCCGGGGCCTGCCGGCCGCCGGCCGCGGCCGCCTCGTCCTCGTCGCGCTGCGCCCAACTCGGCGCAGGCCGCTCGTCGCGGCCGACCGGCTGCTGGGCGGAGGCCGCGGCCGGGCGGCCACGGGTCGGCAGGCCGGAGGGGGTCTGGCGGGACCGGTCGGGCGGCTGGGCCGCGGCCGGCGCGCTCTCCCGGCTGGCGGTCAGCGCCGGCCGCGGCTCGGCGGCCGACACCTGGCGGCCGGTCTCCTCGTCGGCGTGGGCCGACTGCCCGGACCGGCCGATCGGCTGGCCCGCCCCGCCCGGCGCCGCCGGGCGCCGGGCCGCGCCGGCCGGGCCCTGCGCGGCCCGCGCGCCGCCCTGGGTGAGGTCGACCGGCAGCATGACCAGCGCGGTCGTGCCACCGGAGTCCGAGGGGCGCAGCTGGATGCGGATGCCGTGCCGCAGCGACAGCCGGCCGACCACGAACAGGCCCATCCGGCGGGAGACCGACACGTCCACCGTCGGCGGGTTGGCCAGCCGCTCGTTGATGTCCGCCAGGTCCTCCGGCGACAGGCCGATGCCGGTGTCGTGGATCTCCACCAGCACCCGGCCGTCCGGCAGCGCGTGGCCGGTGACCCGCACCTTGGTCTGCGGCGAGGAGAACGTGGTGGCGTTCTCCAGCAGTTCGGCGAGCAGGTGGACCAGGTCGTTGACGACCCGGCCGGCCACCTCGGTCGGCGGCACCGAGGTCAGCTCGATGCGCTCGTACTGCTCCACCTCGGAGGCGGCGGCACGCAGCACGTCCACCAGCGGGACCGGCCGGGTCCACCGGCGGCCCGGCTCCTCACCGGCGAGGACCAGCAGGTTCTCGCCGTTGCGGCGCATACGGGTGGCGAGGTGGTCGAGCTTGAAGAGGTTGGACAGCTGGTCCGGGTCCGCCTCGCGGCTCTCCAGTTCGGAGATCAGCGACAGCTGCCGCTGGATCAGGCTCTGGCTGCGCCGCGAGAGGTTGGTGAACATCGCGTTGACGTTGCCGCGCAGCAGGGCCTGCTCGGCGGCGAGCCGCACCGCCTCGCGGTGCACGTCGTCGAACGCCCGGGCCACCCGGCCGATCTCGTCGCGGGTGTTGATGCCGATCTCGGCGACCGAGGTGTCCAGGTCCTGCGGGTCGGAGTCGGACAACTGCTTGACCAGGTCAGGCAGCCGCTTCTGGGCGACCTCCTGCGCGGTGTTCTGCAGCCGGCGCAGCGAGCGGATCATGCTGCGCGCCACCACGAAGGCGCCGATCAGCGAGACGCCCAGCACCAGCAGGATCAGCGCGCCGTTGATCAGCGCGTCGCGCTGGGCGGAGGAGCGCAGCGTCAGGGCGTGCTGTTCCATCTGGTCCAGCAGCTCGGCCTCGATGCGGGACATCTCCTGCATCTTGGTGTCGTCCTCGTCGTACCAGTCCAGGTACGACTTGGGCTGCTTGCCGATGGCGTCCGGCGAGGACAGCACCCGGGCGCGGTACTTGTCCGCCTGCGTGATCACCACGTTGCCGCCCTGCAACGCCTTCAGCAGGCTCGCCGAGCCGGAGCCGTAGACCTGCTTGAAGCGCTGCAGCTCGCTGGACTCCTCGTCGGAGGCGGCCTGCGCGTACTGCCGGTCGCTGCTGGACAGCGACGGGTGGCCGGAGGGGGCGGCGAGCGCGGCGCTGATGACCGCCCGCTGGATGGACTCGTACTCCTTGGCGGAGGTGAAGGCGGCCAGCGCGCGGGTGGAGCGGATCATGTCCGAGTTGCTGGTGGCCTGCGCCATGTCCTCGGTCAGCGACAGCAGCGAGGTGATCAGCTGGTTGTAGCCGCTGACCGTCTGCGAGATGTACTGGCTGTGCGAGTAGGCGTTGTCCCGCAGCTGCTTGAGGCTCTGCAACTGCCGGATGATGTCCTCGACCGTGCTGTGCACGCCGAGCAGTGACGGGTCGGAGCTGCTGAGGTGCTTGGTGGCGTCCTCGAACGCCTTCTCCTCGCGGTCGGTCACCTGCCGCGAGTAGACCACCGAGTCGTCGGTGGCGTGGCCGGAAGTGATCGGCCCGGCCGAACTGTCCCGCTCCTCCTGGAGGGCGTCGGCGAGCTTGGTGGCGTGGCCGGTGATCTCCGTCAGCAGCTTCATGTGGTCGAGCTGGTTGACGTTGTCCAGCTCGTTCTGGATGCGCAGGCCGCCGAGAGTGGTGGCGGCCACCACCGGCAGGGCGAGCAGGGAGACCAGCCGGGTGCGGATGCTCCAGTTGCGCATGGCCAGCCGGGAGGCGTGCTTGGCCTGGGAGCCGCCGGGCGGCGGTGTGACGTCCCGGGAGCCCCCGGCGTCCTGGCCGGTGGCCTTCGCCCCGGACCCGCCGGCCTTCGGGCCGGAACCGCTCCCACCGGCCGGCGGGCCGGGGCGGCGGGCCGCCGGGGCAGCGCTCATCGCCTCGTCGGTCCGCGCCCGCGGTTCGGGGGCGCGGCCGGTTCCGCCGCGCGCCTCCGGGTCTCCCGCGGCGCCGTCATCCCTCTTGAAACGTCCCTGCACTAGCGTCGCAACCTCTGGACCAGGCGTCCCCCGCGCGGGCGGCGGACGGTGTCGAGTCTTGGGGCCCGCGGACCCCGGGTAACGGTCGACCGGCGAGCGCCCGCGCACCGCCGCTCGACGCGTAGCGCGCCCCCTGCGTGCCGGTCGGTTCCTGTCACGGCGGTCCGTGGAATTCCAGCACAGGCGCCGAACTCCAACAAGGTCCGCAGCCGAGCGGGCGCCAGATGTGACCTCCTGTCGCCGTGGTGTCACCCGGAGTCGGTGATCATGTCGCAGAAAACGGACGTTTCGCCACCGGCGCGGTGGCGCTCCGCCCCGCCGCGTCGGTGGGTTCGCCTGCGAAACGTGCGTTTTGAGACGGATATCGGGAACTTCCCCGCCCGGCGGGGCTGGGATTTGGCGTGAAATGTCCTGGTGTCAGTGAGCAAAATCACAGGTTCGGCCGCGCCGAGACCGACCGGGCCGCGGCCGGCGGCGACCTAGCCTTGTCCTCAGGCGCCCCGTGCGGCACACCGGTCGACTTCCGCCGCACCCGCCACCGCAACAGGACCCACCGCACCACACAACAGAACCCACCACAACAGAAGAGGTCCGGACCGCCCGATGAAGACCACGATGCTGTCGCGGCCGATAGCCAACCCCCGTCGCACCAGGCTGGCCCTGCTCGCGGACGCCGAAGCGCCGGCCGGCGCGCCGCACGAGGAGCACGAGGAGGATGCGCCGCCTCCGCTGCCCCGGCAGACCGCCAACCCGCGGCGCACGGTGCTCGACAAGCCGCCTGCCGGCTGAGCGCGCGGGCCGCCCGCCGGCCGCACCGCCCGCGATAGCCTGGGGCGCCAGTCTCCAGTCCGCTGGGGAGTCACCTCACGAGCCACCTCGAAGGGGGCAGCGGCCTCTCGTGCGCATCGCCAGATTCTCCCTCGACGGAAACGTCGCCTTCGGCGCTGTCGAGGGCGATCCGTCCCGGCCGGACAGCCTCGTCGTGGACGTCATCAAGGGCATCCCGTTCGCCGACTTCGAACTCTCCGGTACCACGGTGCCGTTGTCCGCCGTACGGCTGCTGCCGCCGGTGCTGCCGAGCAAGGTCGTCGCGATCGGCCGCAACTACCGGCAGCACGCGGCGGAGATGGGCAACGAGGTGCCGGACGCGCCGTTCGCCTTCTTCAAGCCGTCCACCTCGGTGGTCGGCCCCGGCGACCCGGTCGGCTACCCGCGGTTCACCCGTGAACTGCACCACGAGGCCGAACTCGCCGTGGTGATCGGCCGGTTGTGCCGGGAGGTGCCCAAGGAACGCGCCCACGAGGTGATCTTGGGATACACCTGCGCCAACGACCTGACCGCCCGCGACGTGCAGCGCGCCGAGAAGCAGTGGGCGCGGGCCAAGGGGTTCGACGGCGCCTGTCCGCTCGGGCCCTGGGTGGAGACCGGCATCGGCCTGGAGCAGGCCGGCGACCTCGCGATCACCTGCACGGTCGGCGGCGAACTGCGCCAGGCCGGCCGCACCGGCGAGATGGTCCACGGCATCGCGGACCTGATCGTCACCATCACGGAGGCCATGACCCTGCTGCCCGGTGACGTCATCCTCACCGGCACCCCGGCGGGCGTCGGGCCGCTCGGCGTCGGCGACGAGGTCGCCGTCTCCATCGAAGGCATCGGCACTCTCACCAACAAGGTGATCACGCGTGACTAGCGCAACTCCCCCGGCCGGCTCCACCGATCCGGCCCCGGCACCCGTGCGGGTGCGCTTCTGCCCCTCGCCCACCGGCAACCCCCACGTGGGCCTGGTGCGCACCGCCCTGTTCAACTGGGCCTTCGCCCGGCACCACAAGGGCACCCTGGTCTTCCGCATCGAGGACACCGACGCGGCCCGCGACTCCGAGGAGTCCTACCGGGCGCTGCTCGACGCGATGCGCTGGCTCGGCCTGGACTGGGACGAGGGCCCCGAGGTGGGCGGCCCGGCCGGTCCCTACCGGCAGTCGCAGCGGATGGACCTCTACCGGGACGTGGCCCGCCGGCTGGCCGAGGCCGGCCGCGCCTACGAGTGCTTCTGCACCGCCACCGAGCTGGACCGGCGCCGGGAGGAGGCCCGCAGGGCCGGCCGGCCGTCCGGCTACGACGGGCACTGCCGCGACCTGTCCGCCGAACAGGTGGCCGGCTACCGTGCCGAGGGCCGGGAGCCGATCTGGCGGTTCCGGATGCCCGACCGCGCCATCACCTTCGAGGACCTGGTGCGCGGCGAGCTGACCTTCACCCCGGAGAACGTCTCGGACTACGGCATCGTGCGGGCCAACGGCGCGCCGCTGTACACGCTGGTCAACCCGGTGGACGACGCGCTGATGGGCATCACCCACGTGCTGCGCGGTGAGGACCTGCTCTCCTCCACGCCGCGCCAGATCGCGCTGTACGAGGCGCTCGCCGAGATCGGGGTGGGCCACGGCCCGGCCCCGCGTTTCGGCCACCTGCCGTACGTGATGGGCGAGGGCAACAAGAAGCTGTCCAAGCGCGACCCGCAGGCGTCGCTGAACCTCTACCGCGAGCGCGGCTTCCTGCCGGAGGGGCTGCTCAACTACCTCTCCCTGCTCGGCTGGTCGATCGGCGGGGACCGCGACGTCTTCTCGCTGGAGGAGATGGTCGCCGCCTTCGACATCACCGACGTCAACGGCAACCCGGCCCGCTTCGACCTCAAGAAGTGCGAGGCGATCAACGCGGTCCACCTGCGGGAGCTGCCGCCCGAGCGGTTCGTCACCCGGCTGGTGCCCTACCTGTTCGACGGCGAGCCCACCGAGGAGCAGCTGAGGCTGCTCACCCGTGCGGCGCCGCTCGCGCAGGAGCGGATGGTGGTGCTCGGCGAGGCGAAGGGGATGCTCGGCTTCCTGTTCGCCTCCCCGGAGGAGTTCACGCCCGACGAGGCCGACGCGGCCAAGGTGCTGACCGACGCGGCCGAACCGGTGCTGCGGGCCGGCGTGGCGGCGCTGGAGGGCCTGGCGGACTTCACCGCCGACGCCATCCAGACCGCGCTGCGCGCCGCGCTGGTGGACGGGCTCGGGCTCAAGCCGAAGGTCGCCTTCACCCCGCTGCGGGTGGCGGTCACCGGGCGCCGGGTCTCGCCGCCGCTGTTCGAGTCGATGGAACTGCTCGGCCGGCACGAGACGCTCCGCAGGCTGCGCGCCGCAGCGTGACCGGGCCGTCGCGCCGCGTCCATCCCCGGTGGGCGCGGCGCGAGCGGATCCCGGCCGGCGCTATCGGTTTTGGTGCCGGGGCCGGGATCCGGTAATGTTCTGCATGCGCCGCCCGGCGGGCCGACAGGCTGGCGGGGAAGCGCGAACCGAGCGAAACTCCCGGGCGGGAGTTGAGTTTTGGTGGGCTATGGTGTAATTGGCAGCACGACTGATTCTGGTTCAGTTAGTCTAGGTTCGAGTCCTGGTAGCCCAGCAGGTCGAATTCATTCGATCACGCCCCCGTTGTGTAGCGGCCTAGCACGCTGCCCTCTCAAGGCAGTAGCGCCGGTTCGAATCCGGTCGGGGGTACTCCACCAGTCTTCGCCGCACCGCGGCGGACACCGGGCCCCCGTTGTGTAGCGGCCTAGCACGCTGCCCTCTCAAGGCAGTAGCGCCGGTTCGAATCCGGTCGGGGGTACTGATCGAACGAGCCCCTCGCAGCAGCGGGGGGCTTTTTCGTCGTCCGGCGGGTCCAGCCCGACCGGGCGGTCCCTGGCGGCCCGCCGGGCCCCGGCCCTGCTGTCCCCGGCCGGGCAGGCAGGGCGGCCGGCGGAGAGCCGGGCCGGGCAGCGCGGGCCGGGCAGCGCGGGCCTGGTACGGGGGCCTGGCAGCGCGGGCGACCGGTCAGGCGCCCCTGCGCAGCGCCTCGCTCAACCGGGCCGCCGAGTCGATCACCGCCTGAGCGTGCATCCGGCCCGGATGCCGGGTCAGCCGTTCGATCGGGCCGGAGACCGAGACCGCGGCCACCACGCGGTTGGACGGCCCGCGCACCGGCGCCGACACCGAGGCCACGCCCGGCTCGCGCTCGCCGATCGACTGCGCCCAGCCACGCCGCCGCACCCCGGACAGCGCGGTCGCGGTGAACCGGGCGCCCTGCAGTCCGCGGTGCAGCCGCTCCGGCTCCTCCCAGGCGAGCAGCACCTGTGCCGCCGAGCCCGCCTTCATCGCCAGCGTCGAGCCGACCGGCACGGTGTCGCGCAGCCCGGACAGCCGCTCGGCCGCGGCCACGCAGATGCGCATGTCGCCCTGGCGGCGGTAGAGCTGCGCGCTCTCGCCGGTCACGTCCCGCAGGTGGGTGAGCACCGGTCCGGCGGTGGCCAGCAGCCGGTCCTCGCCGGCCGCGGCGGACAGCTCCGCCAACCGCGGGCCCAGGATGAAACGGCCCTGCATGTCGCGGGCCACCATGCGGTGGTGCTCCAGGGCCACGGCCAGCCGGTGCGCGGTGGGCCGGGCCAGCCCGGTGGAGGCCACCAGGGCGGCCAGGGTGGCTGGGCCGGACTCCAGTGCGCTCAGCACCAGGGCCGCCTTGTCGAGAACGCCGACGCCACTAGAGTTGTCCATGCAACGATACTTACGTCTCACAGTGTGAAACGCAAGTTCACGTCAGGGAGAAAGGCGTCAGGCTGGGCCGGAACAGCCGTCGGCCGGAGGGAAAGCGATGGGACGGACACTCGCGGAAAAGGTCTGGGACGACCACGTCGTCCGCCGCGCGCAGGGCGAGCCCGACCTGCTCTACATCGATCTCCACCTGCTGCACGAGGTCACCAGCCCGCAGGCGTTCGACGGGCTGCGGCTGACCGGCCGGCGGGTCCGCCGGCTCGACCTGACCATCGCCACCGAGGACCACAACACCCCCACCCTCGACATCGACAAGCCGATCGCCGACCCGGTCTCGCGCACCCAGCTGGAGACGCTGCGCGAGAACTGCGCCGACTTCGGTGTCCGGCTGCATCCGCTCGGTGACGTGGAGCAGGGCGTGGTGCACGTGGTCGGTCCGCAGTTGGGCCTCACCCAGCCGGGCACCACCGTGGTGTGCGGCGACAGCCACACCTCCACGCACGGTGCGTTCGGCGCACTGGCCTTCGGCATCGGCACCAGCCAGGTCGAGCACGTGCTGGCCACCCAGACGCTGCCCATGGCGCCGTTCCGCACCATGGCGGTCACGGTGGACGGCGAGCTGCCGGAGGACGTCTCCGCCAAGGACCTGATCCTGGCGATCATCGCCAGGATCGGCACCGGGGGCGGCCAGGGCCACGTCATCGAGTACCGCGGCGAGGCCGTCGAGAAGCTGTCGATGGAGGCCCGGATGACCATCTGCAACATGTCCATCGAGGCCGGCGCGCGGGCCGGCATGATCGCGCCGGACGAGACCACCTTCGACTACCTGCGCGGTCGCCCGCACGCGCCGTCCGGCCCGGACTGGGACGCCGCGGTGGCGTACTGGCGGACGCTGCGCACCGACGACGACGCCGTCTTCGACCGCGAGGTGCGGCTCGACGCGGCCGAACTGGCGCCGTTCGTCACCTGGGGCACCAACCCCGGCCAGGGCGCGCCGCTGTCCGCCGCCGTGCCCGACCCGGCCGGCTGCGCCGACCCCGGTGAGCGGTTGGCGGCCGAGAAGGCGCTGGAGTACATGGGTCTGGAGCCCGGCCGCCCGCTGCGCGAGGTGGCGGTCGACACCGTCTTCGTCGGCTCGTGCACCAACGGGCGGATCGAGGACCTGCGCGCGGCCGCCGCCGTGGTGCGCGGCCGCAGGGTCGCCGCCGGCGTGCGGATGCTGGTGGTGCCCGGATCGGTGCGGGTGGCGCTGCAGGCGGTCGAGGAGGGGCTGGACCGGGTGTTCACCGCGGCCGGCGCCGAATGGCGGCACGCCGGCTGTTCGATGTGCCTGGGCATGAACCCCGATCGGCTCGCCCCCGGTGAGCGTTCCGCCTCCACCTCCAACCGCAACTTCGAGGGCCGGCAGGGCAAGGGCGGGCGCACCCACCTGGTCTCCCCTCCTGTGGCCGCCGCCACCGCCGTGCTCGGCCGCCTCGCCTCGCCCGCCGACCTGACCGACGTCCCCGAACCCGTGGAGGCCTGAACGGCATGGACGCTTTCACCACGCACACCGGGCGCGCCGTGCCGCTGCGCCGGGGCAACGTCGACACCGACCAGATCATCCCGGCGCATTGGCTGAAGAAGGTCACCCGCGACGGCTTCGAGGACGGCCTGTTCGAGTCCTGGCGCAAGGACCCGGAGTTCGTCCTCAACCGGCCGGAGCGGGCCGGGGCCACCGTGCTGATCGCCGGCCGGGACTTCGGCACCGGCTCGTCCCGCGAGCACGCGGTGTGGGCGCTGCAGAACTACGGGTTCAAGGCGGTGCTCTCCTCCCGCTTCGCCGACATCTTCCGCGGCAACTCGCTCAAGAACGGGCTGCTCACGGTGGTGCTGCCGCAGGAGGTCGTCGAACGGCTGTGGACGCTCACCGAGCGCGACCCGCGGGCCGCCGTCACCGTCGACCTGGTGGCCCGCGAGGTGCGTGCCGAAGGGGTGACGGCCGGCTTCGAGTTGGACGAGGACGCCCGGCACCGCCTGCTGGAGGGGCTGGACGACATCAGCCTCACTCTGCTGCACGAGGACCGGATCACCGCCTTCGAGGCCGGCCGGCCGTCCTTCAAGCCCAGCACCGCGGTGCGCTGACCGGCCGCCGGTCACCCGCCCGGCCCCGCCGCGCCGATCCGCCGCGCGCGGACCGCACCACCGAACGCGCCCCCCGCCACCCGGCGGGGGGCGCGTTCGGCGTGCCGGTCCCCAGTTGTCCCCGCAGGAGGCGACAACTCGCCGCAGATGGCACAATTGACCCGTGGACGGCGAGGGTCAACTGGAGCGTTACGAGGTCCTCGCCGCGCGTCTCAAACAAGCGCACGCCCTGGTGCGGGCCGCGCGCCTGCCCGATGACCTGCGCACCGCGCTGACCCGCAAGTTGCTGGTCATCACCGCCGCCGCCAAGCACGACGCGGACGGCGCCGCGGTGCGGTTGGAGCGCTTCATACGGGACTTCGACGAGGGGCGTCTGCCCGACCCCGGAACTGACTGAGGCCGAGTTCGTTGCGGCACAAGGGTGATTCGCCCGTTTCGTATTTGATTTGCGGTATATATCTGCCTAACGTGCGAAAAAGCTGAACTGCTTACCTCCAGTGTTTCGTTCCAGCGAAGTTTCCGAAGGGGAAGACGTGAACAAGGCGCAGCTCGTAGAAGCGATCGCCGACAAGGTCGGTGGACGGCAGCAGGCGGCCGAAGCGGTCGACGCGGTTCTCGACGCGATCGTCCGCGCCGTGGTGGCCGGGGACCGGGTCTCGGTCACGGGTTTCGGTTCGTTCGAGAAGGTGGACCGCCCGGCGCGCTACGCGCGCAACCCGCAGACCGGTGAGCGGGTCCGGGTCAAGAAGACCTCGGTGCCCCGGTTCCGCGCCGGACAGGGCTTCAAGGACCTGGTCAGTGGGACCAAGAAGCTGCCGCGCGGCGGCGAGGTCGCGGTCAAGAAGGCGCCCAAGGGCAGCCTGAGCGGCGGGGTGACGGCCAAGGCGGGCGCGAAGAAGGCCACCGTGAAGAAGGCCGCCGCCAAGAAGGCCACCGCGGCGAAGAAGGCGGTCGCCAAGAAGACCACGGCGAAGAAGACGACCGCGAAGAAGACCACGGCGAAGAAGACGACCGCGAAGAAGACCACGGCCAAGAAGGCCACCGCCAAGAAGGCCCCGGCCAAGCGCACCTCGGCCAAGCGCGCACCGGCCGCCCGCCGGGCCACCGCGCGCAAGGCCGCCAAGCGCGCGGCGAGGAAGTAAGCGGGCCGGGGCCGCGGGCGCACCGCGAGGGCCGGGTTCCCCGCCGGGGCGCCCGGCCCGCGCGCTTCAGCCGGCGCCGTCCGCCGGATCCCCGAAGGTCTGCAGCGTCACGAAGACCACCCGCCGGGCGTCTCCCTCGCCCTCGGTGCGGATCCGCACCCGCTGCCCGACCCGCAGCAGCCGCAGCCCGCCGGCGTCGAACGCCGCCGCGTCGAACGGCAGCGGCGTCCCGTCGTCCAGCAGCACGCTGCCGCACCGCGTCACGGGGTCGTAGGTGTACGAGGTCGCCTGCATGCGGCCGAGCCTATCCGCCCGGGCCGCCGCCCGGCCGCCGCGCGGCCGCCGCCCGGCCCGGAGCCCGGGTCAGCGGGTGAGCCGGCCGGCCACCGCCTGGGCGGCCACCGCCGTGCGCGGACCCACCCCCAACGCCAGGGCGGCCCGCAGGTCGGCCGGGGTGTCCACGTCCTGGCGCACCGACGCCACGCCCGCCAGCCGGATCTCGCGGGCCCCGGTCGCCCGGTGCCGGAGCCGGGAGCGCCCGCCGAACGCCGGGGCCAGCGGCCGGCCCGGCGGGGCCGCCAGCAGCGTCGTGCCCACGCCGGCCGCGTCCGCCAGGAACGCCCGGCAGCCGCGCGCCGCGTCCTCCAGCACCGCGGCCAGTTCCCCGGGGCGCAGCGCGGGCAGATCCGCGTTGAGCGCGGCCACCGGCGCGTCCGGCCGGACCCGCCGCACCCGCAGCGCGCCGTGCGCCACCGCCGCGTTCAGCCCGGCCGCCGGGGCGTCCGGCACCACGTACGCGCCCAGCCGGGACAGCCCGGCCGCGGCCAGCGGGTCGTCGGTCACCACCGTCACCGCGCGCACCGCCCGGCAGGCCAGCGCCGCGGCCACCGTGTCCTGCGCGAACGCCAGCGCCAGCCCCGGCCGCTCACCGTCGCCGGCCGCCGCGGCCAGCCGGCTCTTCGCCAGCCGCAGCGGCTTGAGCGGCACCACGAGATCCCACACCGTGCAGCTGTCCATCGGCTCATTCTGCACGCAGCCGCCCGCCGCGCACGCCCGCGCGGAGGTTACGGTGTTCCCGTGCGCGCCGGGCGGCGCTTCTCGACACGGCCGGACGGCGGGGCCACACTTGTGCGGCGCTCCCCGGACCGCCGGGAGCCCCAGGCGAACCCGGTGGCAGTGCCGCCCGAGCGCCGAACCGAGGAGGATGTCCTGGTGTCCCGCCGCAGAATCGGCTTCTGGTACCGCTTGGCCGCCGTCATCGCGAAGCCGCCGCTCATTGCCCTGATCAAGCGGGACTGGCGCGGAATGGAGAACATTCCGGCCGAAGGCGGATTCCTCACCGCTGTGAATCACAACTCGCACATCGATCCCCTGTGCTACGCGCATTTCCAGTACAACACCGGACGCGTCCCCCGGTTCCTGGCCAAGGACCCTCTGTTCAAGCCGTTCTTCGTCGGCACCTTCATGCGCCGCACCGGCCAGATCCCGGTATTCCGGGCCACCACCGACGCAGCCGACGCCTTCCGTGCCGCGGTCGCGGCGGTCAACGACGGCGAGTGCGTGGTGTTCTACCCGGAGGGCACCTTGACCCGTGACCCCGACCAGTGGCCGATGGTCGGCAAGACCGGCGTGGCCCGGGTGGCGCTGCTGACCAAGGCGCCGGTGGTGCCGATCGCCCAGTGGGGCGCCAACGAGGTGCTGCCGCCGTACACCACCCGGCCCAGGCTGTTCCCGCGCAAGACCCACCGGGTGCTGGTCGGTCCGCCGGTCGACCTGTCGCCGTTCTACGGCCAGGAGCAGACCGCCGAGCTGCTGCGCACCGTCACCAGGGTCATCATGGACGCGGTGACCGCGCTCGTCGCGGAACTGCGCGGCGAGCCCGCCCCGGCCGAACCGTTCGACCCGCGCAGGCGCAAGGGGATCGACCGCAAGGGGACCCTCACGTGACGACTCGGTGCGCGGTCTACAGCGCGGGCTCCTGGGGGACGGCGTTGGCCATGGTGCTCGCCGACGCCGGCTGCGAGGTCACCCTGTGGGCCCGCCGGCGGGCGGTGGCCGACGCGGTCAACACCCTCCGGGCCAACCCGGACTACCTGCCGGGCGTGGAACTGCCCCCCGGGGTGCGGGCCACCACCGACCCGGCGCGGGCCGGGCGGGACGCCGAACTGGTCTTCCTGGTGGTGCCCTCGCAGACCCTGCGCGAGCGGCTGACCGAGTGGGCCGGGCTGCTGCGCCCGGACGCGGTCCTGGTCAGCCTGATGAAGGGCGTCGAACTGGGCACCGCCAAGCGGATGAGCGAGGTGATCGCCGAGGTGGCCGGCGCCGGCCCGGACCGGGTCGCGGTGCTGACCGGGCCCAACCTGGCCCGGGAGATCGCCGACCGGCAGCCGGCCGCCTGCGTCGTCGCCTCCCGCGAGGAGTCGGTCGCCCGGCGCGTCCAGTCCGCCTGCCACACCGGGTACTTCCGCCCGTACACCAACACCGACGTGGTCGGCTGCGAGCTGGGCGGGGCGGTCAAGAACGTCATCGGGCTGGCGGTGGGCATCGCCGACGGCATGGGGTTGGGCGACAACACCAAGGCGTCGCTGATCACCCGGGGGCTGGCCGAGACCAGCCGGCTGGGGCTGGCGATGGGCGCCGACGCGCACACCTTCGCCGGGCTCGCCGGGCTGGGCGATCTGGTCGCCACCTGCTCCTCGCCGCTGTCGCGCAACCACACGTTCGGCCTCAACCTGGGCCGGGGGATGACGCTGGCCGAGACGCTGGCGGTGACCAGGCAGATGGCGGAGGGCGTCAAGTCCTGCGAGTCGGTGCTCGACCTCGCCCGCCGGCACGGCGTGGAGATGCCCATCACCGAGACGGTGGTCGACATCGTGCACGAGGGGAAACCACCCCTGGTGGCCCTCAAGGAGCTGATGTCCCGGTCCGCCAAGGCCGAGCGTCGCTGACCGCCGGGTGACCAACGGGTAGGGTCTCAACGACATGAGTGACATGCCTTCCTCCCAGAGCCCGGTCCGCCCTGGTGACCGGGGGCGCAAGCCCCGGGTCGCCGTCGTCTTCGGCGGGCGCAGCAGCGAGCACGCGATCTCCGTGGTCACCGCAGGCGCGGTGCTGCGGGCGATCGACCGGGACGTCTACGACGTGCTGCCCATCGGCATCACCACCGACGGACGGTGGGCGCTGACCGCCGACGACCCGGAGCGGATGGCGATCGCCGACCGCGCGCTGCCCTCGGTCGACCAGCTGGCGGAGTCCGCCGACGGCACCGTGATGCTCCCGGTGGAGCCCTCCAGCCGCGAGGTCGTCTACCACGAACCGGGCACGGTGCCCAAGGCGCTGGGCGAGGTCGATGTGGTCTTCCCCGTGCTGCACGGCCCGTACGGCGAGGACGGCACGCTGCAGGGCCTGCTGGAGCTGTCCGGCGTGCCGTACGTGGGCGCCGGCGTGCTGGCCTCCGCGGTCGGCATGGACAAGGAGTACATGAAGCGGGTCTTCACCTCCTTCGGCCTGCCGGTCGGCCCCTACGAGGTGGTCCGGCCGCGCGAGTGGCGGCGCGACCCGGCCGCGGCGCTGGCCAGGATCACCCGGTTCGCCGCCGCGCACGGCTGGCCGCTGTTCGTCAAGCCGGCCCGGGCCGGCTCATCGATCGGCATCACCAAGGTCAACGGCCCGCAGGGGCTGGACGAGGCGATCCGGCTGGCCCGCCGGCACGACCCCAAGGTGCTGGTCGAGGCCACGCTCACCGGCCGGGAGATCGAGTGCGGGGTGCTGGAGTTCGAGGACGGCCCGCGGGCCAGTCTGCCCGCCTGGATCCCGCCGGCCTCCGGCTTCGACTTCTACGACTTCCAGGCCAAGTACCTCGACTCCGCCGAGGGCGTGGTGCCGGCGCCGCTGACCGAGGAGGAGACCGCCGAGGTGCGGCGGCTGGCGGTCGCCGCGTTCGAGGCGGCGTCCTGCGAGGGCCTGGTGAGGGCGGACTTCTTCCTCACCGACGACGGCCGGTTCGTGATCAACGAGATCAACACCATGCCGGGCTTCACGCCGATCTCGATGTACCCGCGGATGTGGCAGGCCAGCGGCGTGGACTACCGGGAACTGGTGGACCGGCTGCTGCGCGCCGCGCTGAACCGTTCCACCGGGCTGCGCTGAGGCGGCGGGACCGCCGGCGGCGCCGGCCCTGCTCAGTCCAGGGTCGCCGGGATGCTGCGGCGGATGGCCGAGGACAGGTCGGCCAGACCGCTGATGTCCTCGTACCGCCCGGTGTACCGGCTCGGCAGCGTCACCTCCACGAACGCCTTCCGCGACGTGGTGACGCACCGGACGCCGCCGCCGGACAGCTTGTGCGGCAGCCAGCCCACGCCGTCGACCTGCACGCCCAGCGCGGTGGGGTCGTAGTCCCGGTTGCCGGGCGTCAGCTCGGCCGGGCGCGGCACGCCGCACCGCAGCACGATGGCCGGCGAACCCCAGACGGCGGTCAGGTCGGAGACCGGCCGGGCGGTGCCCCGGCGTGCCCCGTCCACCCGGGCGGGCAGCCGCCGGTGCAGCGCCCCGCACAACGCCGCCTGTGCGGCCGTCGGGCGCGGCACCGCGACCCGCTCGCCCCCGGAACACCCGGAGCACCCGGCGAGCGCCAGCAGACACAGCGCCGCGCCCAGCACGGGCGCGCGCGCAGCGGGGAAGGAACGGGACCGGGCAGGTGACGTCACCCGGCGAGCATAGGACGCGGCTAGATGTGCACCACGGGGCAGGTCAGGGTCCGCGTGATGCCGTCCACCTGCTGGACCTTGGCGACCACCATGTGACCGAGTTGGTCCACGGTCTCGGCCTGTGCCCTGACGATCACGTCGTACGGACCGGTGACGTCCTCGGCCACCAGCACGCCGGGGACCCTGGAGATCACCTCCGCGACGGTGGTGGCCTTGCCGACCTCGGTCTGGATCAGGATGTACGCCTGGACCACGGAACCTCCACGGCGGCTACGAGGATCATGGGGGAGCGGGAAAGGACGGCCACGTTACCGCGACACCCGGTGCCACGGGGAGACCCCGCGCGCCACGTCCGGCGCGGCGTCCGGACGGGGAGCGCGCGGGCGGTCGGCGCCGTGCGGCCGCGGCCGCCCGCCGGGTACCGGAGAATCGACACGGGAGCGGCCCCCGGCGGGCCGTCCGGGGTGAAGGGACGAGCGTGGCCAGCCTGGCTGAAGGAGCGACTGGGATGAAGGGCACCGTGGGGGAGTTGGGGGAGTTCGGGCTCATCAGGGAGTTGACGTCCCGGTTGACCACCACCGCGGCGGTGCGGATCGGCCCCGGCGACGACGCCGCGGTGGTCAGCGCCCCGGACCGGCGGGTGGTGGCCGGCACCGACGTGCTGGTGGAGGGCCGGCACTTCCGGCGCGACTGGTCGACCGCCTACGACGTCGGGCGCAAGGCGGCGGCGCAGAACCTCGCCGACATCGCGGCGATGGGGGCGGTGCCCACCGCGCTGCTGCTCGGCCTGGTGGTCCCCGCCGACCTCGCCGCGACCTGGCCGGTGGAGCTGATGGACGGGCTGCGCGACGAATGCCAGGTGGCCGGCGCCGCGGTGGTCGGCGGGGACGTGGTGCGCGGTGAGGGCATCACGGTGGCCATCACCGCACTGGGCGACCTGGCCGAGCGCGAACCGGTCACCCGTTCCGGCGCCCGGCCCGGCGACCTGGTCGCGGTGACCGGCTGGCTCGGCTGGTCGGCGGCCGGCTACGCGGTGCTCTCGCACGGCTTCCGCTCACCGCGCGCCTTCGTGGAGGCACACCGCCGCCCCGAACCGCCCTACCACGCCGGCCCGGCCGCCGCTGACCTCGGCGCGACCGCGATGACCGACGTCAGCGACGGACTCATCGCCGACCTCGGTCACGTCGCGGTGGCCAGCGGCGTCCACGTCGACCTGCACAGCGCGCGCGTCGACGTGCCCGCCCAGATGCGGGACATCGGCACCGCGGTCGGCGTCGACCCGATGCGCTGGGTGCTGACCGGCGGCGAGGACCACGCCCTGGTCGCCACGTTCCCCTCCGGCACCAAACTCCCCGCCCGTTGGCGGGTGATCGGCGCCGTCCACCCGGCCGGCGGGGCCGCCGCGCAGGTCACCGTGGACGGCGCGCCGTGGCAGGGCGAGGGCGGTTGGGACCACTTCGGCGACGCCTGACGGGTTAGGTTGCCCGGTATGAGCACGTCACCGGGTTCGGGAGCCGACCACGCCGAGCGCAGCGCCCCGGTGCCGCCCCGCCTGCTGACCGTCGCCGGATCGGACCCCGGCGGCGGCGCCGGACTGCAGGCCGACCTCAAGACGGCGCAGGCGCTCGGTGCGCACGGCATGAGCGTGGTCACCGTGGTCACCGCCCAGAACACCCTGGGCGTGTGGGGCACCTGGGAGATGCCGCCGGAGGCGGTCCGGGCCCAGTTCCGTGCGGTGTTGGACGACATCGGCGCGGACGTGGTCAAGACCGGCGTGCTCGCCTCGGCCGCCCTGGTCGGGACCGTCGCCGACCTGCTGGCCCCGGTGGCCGGCCGGATCCCGGTGGTGGTCGACCCGGTCGCCGTCTCCAAGCACGGCGATCCGCTGCTGGCCCCCGAGGCGCTGGCCCCGCTGCGGGACCGCCTGCTGCCGCTGGCCACCGTGGTCACGCCCAGCCTGGAGGAGACCGAGCTGCTCACCGGGGTGCGGGTCACCGACGAGGCCGGTATGACGGCGGCGGCGGCAGCCGTGCTGCGGTACGGGCCGCGCTGGGTGGTCATCAAGGGCGGACACCTCCAGGGCGCGGCCACCGACCTGCTCAGCGACGGCGAACGGGAGTACTGGTACCGCGCGGTCCGGCAGGGCAACCGGCACACCCACGGCACCGGCTGCACGCTCGCCACCGCGATCGCCACCCACCTGGCGCGCGGCAGCACCGTGCCGGAGGCGGTCGGTGCCGCGAAGCGGTTCGTCACCGGCGCGATCGCCGGCGGGTTCCCGCTCGGCGAGGGGGTCGGCCCGGTCGACCACGCGTGGCGGTGGCGCTGACGGCGGCCGGAGCGCGAGCGCGGGACGGCGCCCGGCGTCGCTCGACAGCGCGCCGCGGGCCGGACGGGCCGCCGTCACCGGACCGGCGCGGCGTACCGGAACGGCGGGCGCCGCGCGGGCACCCGGGGCGCCGGGTCGGACAGCCGGGCGCCGGAGGGGCCGGGGCGGCCGGCGGGGGCGCGGTCCCGCCGGCCGCCGGGCACGCGGCACCGGGCACGCGAAAGGCCGGCCCGTGTGACGGGCCGGCCTCACCTCAGCCGTCTGAGCCGTCGGCTCGCGCCGCGACGCCGGGTGGACGTCAGCGCGAGACCTTGCCGGCCTTGATGCACGAGGTGCACACGTTGAGGCGCTTCGGCGTCCGACCGACCACGGCACGCACCGTCTGGATGTTGGGGTTCCAACGACGGCGGGTACGGCGGTGCGAGTGGGAGATGCTGTTGCCGAAGCCCGGCCCCTTGCCGCAGACGTCGCAGTTGGCAGCCACGGGTCACTCCAAAGACTTCAGATGCACGTACGGTGGGATCCCGGCCGGAATGGGGACCCGGGCGGGGAGTAAGGCCCGACCGGTGCCGGGCAACCGGAGCAGCATACAACGGCTGCTCGGCGAGGACGAAACTACCATGGTCGGGACCGACCCGAGGCCGCCCGCCCGGCCCGGCGGCGGCAGGCACTAGGGTCGCTCACGCGCGGCCGGACCCCGACCGGCGGCGCCGCCCGCTCGTGCCCGTCTCCCCCCCAGCCCGTCGTTCCCCGCCGCCCCCACCCGGAGGATCCAGCGGTGCCGCACACGCTCGACGCCGCCGCGGTGCGCCTGTGGTGCCGCTGCGCACTGCGCTCGCTCGGCCGCGCCCGGGAGGACATCGACGCGGCCAACGTCTACCCGGTCGCCGACGGCGACACCGGTACCAACCTCTACCTGACCTTGGAGTCCGCCGCCCAGTCGGTGGACGCGGTGCTCGACGGCCACGCCGCCTCGGGCGCGGTGCCGGCGGCCGCCGAGGCGGTCCGCGCCCTGGCGCACGGCGCGCTGATCGGCGCGCGCGGCAACTCCGGCACCATCCTGGCCCAACTGCTGCGCGGCATGGGCGAGGTGTTGGCCGAGCAGAACGGCGCCGACGGCCTGCGCCGGGCGCTGCGCCGCGCGGCCGGCGCCGCCCGGCACGCGGTCGCGCGCCCGGTCGAGGGCACCATGCTCACCGTCGCGTCGGCCGCCGCCGACGCGGCCGGCGCCGAACCCGGCGGCCTGTCCGCGGTGGCGCTCGCCGCCTACGAGGGCGCCCGTGACGCGGTCGCCCGCACCCCCGGCCAACTCGCGGTGCTCGGCGAGGCCGGTGTGGTGGACGCCGGCGGCCACGGATTGGCCGTGGTGCTCGGCGCCCTCGCCGAGGCGCTCGGCGGCCGGCCGCCCAGGCCGCTGCCCGCGCCGCGCGACCCGGCCGCCGCGGCCGGCACGCCGCCCGGAGCCGCCGCGGCCGGCACGCCGCCCGGAGCCGCCGGGGCCGACCCGCACGCGGTGCCCGGCGGGCCGGCATTCGAGGTGGTCTACCTGCTGGACGCCCCCGACGCGGCGGTCGGCCCGCTGCGCGCCCGGCTCGACGCCCTCGGCGACAGCCTGGTCGTGGTCGGCGGCGACGGGTTGTGGAACGTGCACGTGCACGTGGACGACGCCGGCGCGGCGGTGGAGGCCGGCGTGGAGGCGGGCCGGCCGCACCGCATCCGCATCACGCACTTCGGCGACGCGGCCGGCCGGCCCGCCGACGCCGCCGTGCCCGGCGGCGCCCGGCGCCCTCCGCGCCGGGCGGTGGTCGCGGTGGTCGACGGTGACGGGCTGGCCGCGCTGTACGCCCAGTCCGGCGCCACCGTCGTCACCCCCCGCCCCGGCGAACCGCTGGCCAGCGGCGACATCGCCGAGGCGGTGCGCCGTGCCGGCGCGCACGAGGTCGTGCTGCTGCCCAACGACGACGAGGCGCGCGACGCCGCCGCCGCGGCGGCCGAACAGGCCCGGGCACAGGGCGTACGCGTCTCGCTGGTGCCCACCCGGTCCGCCGTGCAGGGCATCGCCGCACTCGCCGTGCACCAGCCGACCCGCCGCTTCGACGAGGACGTGGTCGCCATGACCGCGGCGGCCGGCGCCACCCGGTTCGCCGAACTCACCGTCGCCGAGCGCGAGGCGTGGACCATGGCGGGCGTCTGCCAGGCCGGCGACACGCTCGGCCTGATCGACGGCGACGTCGCGGTGATCGGCGGCGACCCGGCCGGCACCGGCGCCACCGTGCTGGACCGGATGCTGGCGGCCGGTGGCGAGATGGTCACCCTGGTGCTCGGCGCCGCCGCGCCCGGCGACCTCGCAGACCGGCTGTGCGGCCATGTCCTCTCCCACCACCTGGCCGTCGACACCGTGGTCTACAGCGGCGCCCAGCACGCCCCGCTGCTGCTCATCGGCGTGGAGTGAGGCCGGCCGCCGGCGCCGCGTGGGACCGGCCGGCCCGGCTGCCGGCCGGTGCCGGGCGCGGCGAGGGAACCGCGTACCGCGCACCGTCCGAGCGGTGCGCCAAGATGGACCGTGATGGCTGCCCTGGACCAACCCCTGCTCACGGTGGTCGGAGACCGCACCGCCAAGGTGCTCGCCGACCACCTCGGCCTGCACACCGTCGGCGACCTGCTGCACCACTACCCGCGCCGGTACGCCGAGCGCGGTGAACTGACCCGGCTGGCCGACCTGCCGCTGGACGAGCACGTCACGGTGGTCGCCCAGGTCGCCAGGGCGGAGAAGAAGACCTACCAGGGTGGCCGGGGAGTCCGGCTGGAGGCCGTGGTCACCGACGGCAGCGGATCGCTGACGCTGGTCTTCTTCAACAAGGCCGCGCACTACCACCACCAACGGCTGCTGCCGGGCCGGCGCGGGATGTTCGCCGGCAAGGTCACGGTCTTCAACCGCACCCGACAGCTCGCCCACCCCGACTACGAACTGCTCGACGCGGACGAGGGGCGGGAGGCGGTCGACGCGTTCGCCGGCCGGCTGCTGCCGCTCTACCCGGCCTGCCGCCAGATCGCCTCCTGGCAGATCGCCAAGGCGGTCGACGCGGTGCTGGACACCCTCGACCCGGCCGACGTCGCCGACCCGCTGCCGGCCCGGCTGCGCGAGGAACGCGGCCTGGCCCCGCTTCCGGACGCGCTGCGGCTGGTGCACCGCCCGGCGGCCAGGGCGGACGTGGCCGCCGCCCGGGACCGGCTGCGGTGGGACGAGGCATTCGTGCTCCAGGTCGCGCTGGCCCGCCGCCGGGCCGCCGACGCGAATCTGCCGGCCGTCCGCCGGGTGCCGTCCGCCGACGGACTGCTCACCGCGTTCGACGCCCGGCTGCCGTTCACCCTCACCGGCGGCCAGCGCCGGGTCAGCGAGGAGATCTTCGCCGACCTGGCCGCCGAGCACCCGATGCACCGCCTGCTGCAGGGCGAGGTCGGCTCCGGGAAGACGCTGGTCGCGTTGCGCGCCATGCTCGCCGTGGCCGACTCCGGCGGTCAGGCGGCGCTGCTGGCGCCCACCGAGGTGCTCGCCGCCCAGCACCACCGCTCGGTCACCGAGATGATGGGCGACCTGGCCGAGGCCGGCATGCTCGGCGGTTCCGACCGGGGCACCAAGGTGGTGCTGCTGACCGGTTCCAGTGGCGCCGCCGCCCGCCGTTCCGCGCTGCTGGACCTGGCCACCGGCGAGGCCGGCATCGTGATCGGCACCCACGCCCTGATCGAGGACGCGGTGGCCTTCCACGACCTCGGCCTGGTGGTGGTCGACGAGCAGCACCGCTTCGGCGTGGAGCAGCGCGACGCGCTGCGCGGCAAGGGCAGGCAGCCGCCGCACCTGCTGGTGATGACCGCCACCCCCATCCCGCGCACCGTCGCCATGACCGTCTTCGGCGACCTGGAGACCTCCGTGCTGGAGGAGCTGCCGGCCGGCCGCTCGCCGATCGCCAGCCACGTGGTCCCCGCCCAGGACAAGCCGCACTTCCTCGCCCGCGCCTGGGAACGGGTCCGCGAGGAGGCCGAGGCCGGCCACCAGGCGTACGTGGTCTGCCCGCGCATCGGGGACGAGGACGAACCGCCGGCCGCCGCCGAGGGGGAGCGGCGCCCGCCGCTCGCCGTGCTGGACACCGCCGCCCACCTGGAGCGCGGACCGCTGGCCGGACTGCGGGTCGAGGTGCTGCACGGCCGGATGGCGCCGGACGCCAAGGACGAGGTGATGCGCCGCTTCACCGCCGGCGAGGTGGACGTGCTGGTGGCCACCACGGTCATCGAGGTCGGCGTCAACGTGCCCAACGCCACCGTGATGGTCGTCATGGACGCCGACCGCTTCGGCGTCTCCCAGCTCCACCAGCTACGCGGCCGGGTGGGCCGGGGCGGCGCGCCGGGGCTGTGCCTGCTGGTCACCGACGTGCCGCCGGCCGCCCCGTCCCGCGCCCGGCTCGACGCGGTCGCCGCCACCCAGGACGGCTTCAAGCTCTCCCGCGTCGACCTCGAACAGCGCCGGGAGGGCGACGTGCTGGGCCAGGCGCAGTCCGGCACCCGCTCCTCGCTGCGGATGCTCGCGGTCATCGACGACGCCGAGGTCATCGAGGAGGCCCGGCGGGAGGCCACCGCACTGGTCGCCGCCGACCCGGAGCTGGCCGGCCATCCCGACCTGCGCTCCGCGCTGGAGGCGCTGGTCGACGCCAGCCGCGAGGGCTACCTCGAGAAGGGCTGACCCCGCACCCGGCGGCCGTCCCCCGGTCGCCCCGGGTCGCCCGCCTCGCCGTCCCCGCCCGTCCGTCCCCGCCCGTCCGTCCCCGCCCGTCCGTCCCCGCCCGTCCGCGCCCGCCTCGCCGTCCCCGCCCGTCCGTCCTCGCCTCCGGCCGGGTCCGGCGGCGAGGAGGGCCGGCGCGGCTGAGATACGTATCGTGGTGGAGCGGCGCCACCGCGCGCCGCTCCACCACGCGGTCCGCCCGCCGGGCCGCACACCACGGATTGCGAGGACGGGACCGACGTGACGCGCGTGATCGCCGGATCGGCGGGCGGACGGCGGCTCGCCGTGCCGCCCGGCCAGGGCACCAGGCCGACCTCGGACCGGGCCCGCGAGGGCCTGTTCTCCAGCTGGCGGTCGCTGCGCGGCACGCTGGCCGGTGCCCGGGTGCTCGACCTGTTCGGCGGCTCCGGCGCGGTCGGCCTGGAGGCGCTGTCCCGGGGCGCCGGGTACGTGCTGTTCGCCGAGGCCGACCCGCGCGCCGCCCGGGTGCTCCGGGAGAACGTGCGCGCCCTCGGGCTGCCCGGCGCGGAGGTGCGCCCCGGGCGGGCCGAGAAGCTGATCGCCGGTCCGGTGCCCGGCGCCGGCCGGTTCGACCTGGTCTTCCTCGACCCGCCCTACGCGGTCGGCGACGACGCGGTGCGGGAGATACTGCTCACACTCCGTGCCCGGCACTGGCTCGCGCCCGCGGCGCTCGCCACCGTGGAGAGGAGCACCAGAGGCGGGGAGTTCGGCTGGCCGGACGGGTTCGAACCGCTGAGGGCCCGCCGTTACGGGGAGGGCACGCTTTGGTACGGTCTGGCCGCCCCGGACCGCGCCGATGCCGGAACCGGGGCCGCGGCGTCCGGCACGTCCGCGTCATGAACGCACCGGAGAGCGAGGAACCCCTGTTGCGCCGAGCCGTATGCCCCGGATCCTTCGACCCCGTCACCAACGGGCACCTCGACATCATCGCGCGCGCCACGCGGCTGTACGACGAGGTGTACGTCGCGGTGATGATCAACACGTCGAAGAAGGGGCTGTTCACCGTCGCTGAGCGGATCGCGCTGATCGAGGAGGTCACCGCGGAGTTCGGCAACGTGCGGGTGGAGTCCTTCCACGGCCTGCTCGTCGACTTCTGCGGGCAGCGCGAGATCCCGGCCATCGTCAAGGGCCTGCGGGCGGTGAGCGACTTCGACTACGAACTGCAGATGGCCCAGATGAACAACGGGCTGTCCGGGGTGGAGACGCTGTTCGTCCCCACCAACCCCACCTACAGCTTCCTGTCCTCCAGCCTGGTCAAGGAGGTGGCGCAGTGGGGCGGCGACGTCTCCCACCTGGTGCCGCCGGAGGTGCTCGCCGCGCTGCGCGGCAAGCTCGGCCGGCGGTGACAGCCACCTGCCACGGTGATGAGGTGTCAGTCGCTGGGCCCCGGGGGCGCCGTGGTCGTAGAGTCTGACAGGACCCGCCCGGCGTCGCCGGGCCCCCGCCGGGTCGGACGCGGCACGAACCGAGGAAGACGGAAGTAGCCCATGGACGTGCAGAAGAAGCTCGACGAGATCGTCGCGTCGGTCGAGGGCGCGCGCTCCATGCCGATGTCCGCCTCCTGCGTGGTCAACCGCGCCGACCTGCTCGGCATGCTCGCCCAGGTGCGGGACGCGTTGCCGGAGTCGCTGTCCCGGGCGCAGGCCCTGCTCGGCGACCGGGAGCAGATGGTGGCCGAGGCGCAGGCCGAGGCCGAGCGGATCATCGAGTCCGCCCACCAGCACCGCGGCTCGCTGGTCTCCGACACCGAGGTCGCCCGCCGCTCCCAGGAGGAGGCGGACCGCATCCTCGGCGAGGCCCGCCGGGAGGCGGAGGAGATCCGTGCGGAGGCCGACGACTACGTCGACAGCAAGCTGGCCAACTTCGAGGTGGTGCTGACCAAGACGCTCGGCTCGGTGGACCGCGGCCGCGAGAAGCTGCTCGGACGAGCCGACGGCGACGGCCCGGACGACGACGAGGCCCCGGAGCGCAGCACCGACCCCGCCGAGCTGCGCCGCCGCGCCGACACCTACGTCGACACCAAGCTCGGCGCCTTCGAAGCCGTGCTGGCCAAGACCCTGGAGGCGGTCGGCCGGGGCCGCCAGAAGCTCACCGGCCACCGCCCGATCGACGAGCTGGCCGCGCACATCGCGGCCCAGGACGCCCAGGAGGGCGGCGCCGGGCAGCAGAGCGACGCCGAGTACCTGGCCGGGCTGGCCGCCACCCAGGAGCCGGCCGCCGGAGCGGGCGTCCCGCAGCAGGACCCGGCCGGCTACGGCTACCCGACGGCGCCGCAGGAGTACGCGCCGGCCGCGGCGATGGGCTACCCGCAGCAGGATCCGGCCGCCGGCTACCCGGCCGAGGTCTACCAGCAGGCCGGCTACGACGCCTACGGCTACCCGCAACAGCCCCAGCAGCAGCCGCAGGAGTACGCCGACGCCGGCTACTGGCAGCAGACGGACGCCTACGGGCAGCCGATGGTGCCGCACCAGCAGCCGCACTACCCGCAGCAGGACGCGACGGGGCTGGACGAGACCAGCTTCTTCGACACCAGCATGATCGACATGGACGCGCTGCGGCAGCTCGAACAGGGCCGCTGACCTCGCCGGCCCCGGAACCCGGCCCGATCGCCGGCGGTCGGGGCACCCTGTCCGATCGGCGCCGCCCGGACCGGACGGCCCGGAGGACCGGATCGGCGGGGCGGGTCGGACCGGATCGGATCTGCGGCGTCCGCCCGACGGGTCCCGGCCGGCTGGAACGGGGTCGAGTTGGGCCAGGGGTCGGTCTCCAGTATCCTGACACCTCCGGCCGGTTCATCCGCCGGGTTTCGGCTGCCCGCTCGACGGTGGGCCGGTTCCGCTCGGCGCACGACCGCCGTCCGGCAGACGCACCAAGGGAAAGCAGGAAGCCATCAACGCCCGCCTCGACCATCGCGACCCGCTCGTGTTCGACACGCGCGAGCTGGGGCGTCGTCCTGGCGCGATGAAGAAGGTCTCCCGTACGGTGCCGGCGCCGGCCGACCTCGGCCTGGCCGAGGTGATCGGCGTCCCGCGGGACGCGTCGATCGCGCTCGACCTGCGGCTGGAGTCGGTCATGGAGGGCGTGCTGGTCACCGGCACCGCCCGTGCTCCGGTGGCCGGCGAGTGCGTAAGGTGTCTGGAGCCGATCCGGCGGGAGCTGGACACGGACTTCCAGGAGCTGTACTCCTACCCCGACGTCCGGGAGCGCTTCGGCGGCAGCGCCGAGGAGAGCGACGGCGACGGGGAGGAGGAGTTCGTCCTGACCGACGAGCTGTTCGACCTCCAGCCCGTGCTGCGGGACGCGGTGGTGCTCGCACTGCCGCCGCAGCCGGTGTGCCAGGAGGACTGCCCGGGGCTGTGCTCCGAGTGCGGGGCGCGGCTGGTGGAGGACCCCGGTCACCACCACGACGTCACCGACATCCGCTGGGCGGTATTGCAGGGACTCGCCGACACCCTTCAGGACGGCGAGAAGGACACCACACCCCGCGCGAGCGGGGATGACCCACAGGAGAAGTAGCCGTGGCTGTTCCGAAGCGGAAGATGTCGCGCAGCAACACGCGCCACCGCCGTTCGCAGTGGAAGGCTGCGCCCGTGACCCTGGTCGCGTGCGAGCGTTGCCACGAGCCGAAGCTCCAGCACATCGCGTGCCCGAGCTGCGGCACCTACAACCGCCGTCAGGTCCTCGAGGTCTGATCGGCGGGTGACAGGCTCCATGTCAGACGCCAAGTCGTCGGCAGACGACAGCAAGGCAGCCTCGTCCCACACGATTCTGGAAGGGCGGCTCGGGTACGCACTCGAACCCGCCCTTCTGGTACGTGCGCTGACCCATCGCTCGTTCGCCTACGAGAACGGCGGGCTGCCCACCAACGAACGGCTCGAGTTCCTCGGGGACTCGGTGCTCGGCCTGGTCGTCACGGACACGCTCTACCGCACGCACCCGGACCTGCCGGAGGGCCAGCTGGCCAAGCTGCGGGCCGCGGTGGTGAACTCGCGTGCCCTGGCGGAGGTGGCCCGCGGCCTCGACCTGGGCAGCTTCATCCGGCTCGGCCGGGGCGAGGAGGGGACCGGCGGTCGCAACAAGGCGTCGATCCTGGCCGACACCCTGGAGGCGGTGATCGGCGCGGTCTACCTGGACCGCGGGCTGGACGCCGCGTCCCATCTGGTGCACCGGCTGTTCGACCCGCTGATCGAGAAGTCGTCCAGCCTGGGGGCCGGTCTGGACTGGAAGACCAGCCTGCAGGAACTCACCGCGACCGAGTCGCTGGGCGTTCCCGAGTACCTGGTCAGCGAGTCGGGGCCGGACCACGCGAAGACCTTCACGGCTGCCGCCCGCGTCGGTGGTGTCACGTACGGCACCGGCACCGGCCACAGCAAGAAGGAGGCCGAGCAGCAGGCGGCCGAGTCCGCGTGGCGGGACATCCGCGCCAAGCGGGACGCCGCCGGCAACGCGGCCGAGGACGGCACGGACAGTGCCGAGCCGACCGCGGCCTCCTGATCCGCCGCACGCCGGGCCCGCTCCACCGCAGTACCGGAACGGGCCCGGCGCCGCACGTTCCACGTGCTTCCTCCGACCCTTTCCGATGCCCGCGCGGTCGTCGCCGGGCCCGCCCGCACGGAGTGGTGATGCCTGAACTGCCGGAGGTCGAGGTGGTCCGGCGCGGTCTGGATCGCTGGGTGAGCGGCCGGACGGTGGCGGCCGTCGAGGTGCGCCACCCGCGGGCGGTACGGCGGCACGCGGCGGGCCCGCGGGACTTCGCGGACACCCTGCGCGGCCGGACGCTCGGTCCGGCCCGGCGGCGCGGCAAGTACCTGTGGCTGCCGCTGGACGGCGGGCCGGTCCCGGTCGCGTCGCTGCTCGGCCACCTCGGGATGAGCGGGCAACTGCTGGTGCAGCCGCACGACGCGCCGGACGAGACGCACCTGCGGGTGCGGCTGCGGTTCGCCGACGGCCTCGGCACCGAGCTGCGCTTCGTCGACCAGCGCACCTTCGGCGGCCTGTCGGTGCACCCGGCGGTCGCCGAGCAGCCGGGCGCCGGGGCGGGGCTGCCGCTTCCGCTGGCGCACATCGCGCCGGACCCGCTGGAGGAGGCATTCGACGAGGACCGCTTCCACGCCACCCTCGCCCGCCGCCGCACCACGGTCAAGCGGGCACTGCTCGACCAGTCGCTGGTCAGCGGGGTCGGCAACATCTACGCCGACGAGTCGCTGTGGCGGGCCCGACTGCACTACGACCGGCCGACCGCGACCCTGACCCGGCCGCGCACCGCGGAGCTCGTCGGCCACGTGCGGGCGGTGCTGACCGCTGCGCTGGACGTCGGCGGCACCAGCTTCGACAGCCTCTACGTCAACGTCAACGGCGAGTCCGGGTACTTCGACCGGTCGCTGGACGCCTACGGCCGCGAGGACGAGCCGTGCCGCCGCTGCGGCACGCCGATCCGCCGCCGCCCGTGGATGAACCGCTCCAGCTACTTCTGCCCCCGCTGCCAGCGCCCGCCCCGCCCCTGACGGCCGCCTCCCCGGGCGGGGGCGGCCCGCCGCCGCGGGTCCGCTCCGCGCGCGCCCCCGGCCGGCCCTGTGGGACCGTCTCGGCCCGGGCGCGTGCTCCCGCCTCCGCGTTCCCGGGCGCGTGCCCTCGGGTGCGGCGGGTCGCGGCGCCGTCGACCCGGGCCGGCCGGCTCACGGCGGACGGCCCCCGGGGGGACCGCGGCGGTCCGGCGGACGGGCCGTGCCGCCGTCGGCCGCCTCAGTAGCCGAAGTCCTGGGTCCACCAGGGGCCGCCGGTCTGGGTGCCGGTCGCGTCGTGCACGCCGATGCCGATGGTGTGGTACGAGCAGTCGAGGATGTTCGCCCGGTGCCCGGCGCTGTGCATCCAGGCGTCCATCACCGCGTCGGCGTCGGCCTGGCCCTCGGCGATGTTCTCGCCGCCGAGGTCGCTGATGCCGAGCGCCGCCGCCCGGTTCCACGGGGTCCTGCCGTCCGGGTCGGTGTGGGAGAAGAAGCCGCGGGAGGCCATCTCCTCGCTGTAGTCCTGGGCGAGTTCGGCCAGTTTCGGGTCGAGGGTGAGCGGCCGGCAGCCGGCCTGGGAGCGTTCCTTGTCGACCAGCGTGAGCACGTCGTGCGCGGCGGCGGTCTCGGCCGCCGTGGCGCCCTCGGCCGAGACGGCGGCGTCGGCCCCGGCGGACGCGGACGCGCCGCTCGGTGTGGCCGAGGCGCCGGCCGCCGGCCGCCGGGAGACCGGGGTGCTGGGCCGGGCGCCGGTCCGGGAGGGGGAGGGCGAGGCGGCGCGGGTGGTGCCGCCCCCGGCGCCGATCGCCGTGCCGTCGTCGGTGGTCAGCGCGGTGGGGGCGCCGCCGGCCCGGGTGGCGTCGCCGGAGCCGCCGCCGAACAGGTGGGCGTCGCCGGCCGGCCCCATCGGGTTGGGCAGTACGCCGCCGATCACGGCGGCGGTGCCGACCGCGACGGCCGCGCAGGCGCCGAGCAGCCCGGCCCGCGCGGTGGTCGAGCGCCGCCGCCGGGGAGTCCGGTGGCCGCGTGGCGCGGCGCCGGCGGTGGTGCCGGCGGCGCGGGAGTGGCGTCCATGGCGGCCCATCGTGCTGCCTCGCTTCCGGAACGGCGACATCAGCGCGCACCTCGGTCACGTCGAGTTCACCCGAACGAGTGAAGCGCGTTGGGGCGTGACTATAACGAAAGGAGCGCGTGACGGAAGTGAGACGTTCGACACCCGGGCGATAGCGTTCGGCACGTGACCGACACGCGTACCGGCGGGACACCCCGCGATCCCGGCTCCACGGAACGCCCGCTGCGCCTGACCGCCTGGGTGCGCGGCCGGGTGCAGGGCGTGGGTTTCCGCTGGTGGACGCGGGCCACCGCGCTGGAGATCGGCGGGCTGACCGGCTACGCCTCCAACCTGGCCGACGGCCGGGTGGAGATCGTCGCGGAGGGGTCGGGGGAGCGGTGCGGGCGTCTGCTGGAGTGGCTGCGGGACGGGGACACGCCCGGGCGGGTGGACGGCGTGACCGAGATATGGGGCGCGGCGCGCGGCGGGTACGCCGATTTCCGGACGCGCTGAGAGCGCCCGTCGGCGCCCCTCATGTGGGGACTCGGAGGCTTATGTCGGGTATCTCCGGCGATACCTCGGGTACCGCGACGATCCGCCTTCGGAACGGGTGTTGCCATTTGGGTTGCGCCGTGCCAGGCTGCCCCGACAGGATGATCTCCACAGCCCCTTGCGGTCGCGCTCCGCGGTGCCCCGGGTGCCGCGTCGAGGACGACGCGCCGGACAGGTGGGCTGTGATCGTGTTGACCGTGCATCCATTTGGTGAGACTCTGGAAGCCCCGCGCACCTTAGCTGTTTGACCGTTACGACACGATCCCGACGGCGGCGGCGCAAACAGCGGGTGCGGAAATCCCCTATATGACCCACCCGCTCCGGTCGGTCACTCAGCGTGGAGGACCATCCATCATGGCAAAGGCGCTTCTCGGTTACGTCGGCGGCACCGACCCGCGACTCATCGCCGAGATGCGACGGCTTCAGCAGCGAGTCCAGGATCTGGAGTCCGAGCTGGTACGGATCCAGGCCGAGAACGACGTGCTGGCCTCGTCGCGTGAACAGTCGCTGCTCGGCGGCATCGACATCCCCCAGGCTGAGCCCGCGCTCGCCTGACCGGTCCGGCGGGGCGCCCCGCCGGACGCCGTGACCGCCGGCACCCGCATCCCGCGGATGACAGTGCGCAGATGATCGTTGTGCAAGGGACGCCCCGGCGTCCCTTCGTCATGTGTGGCCCCTCCCCGCCCGTACCCCGTGGTCCGGCCTCGCCGACCGGTCCCGTCCGTCCCGTCCTCACCGTCGTCTCCTACCGTCTGGTGTGCCCTTCGGCCTCCCCGGTGAAACCGGGCGCTGACTGTAGAGTCCGAGTGCCCGCAACCCGCGGACCGCCGTCAGGAGGGCCAGCGTGCACCTCAAGAGCCTGACCCTGCGGGGCTTCAAGTCCTTCGCCTCCGCCACCACGTTGCGCTTCGAGCCGGGCATCACCTGCGTCGTCGGACCGAACGGCTCCGGCAAGTCCAACGTCGTGGACGGCCTGTCGTGGGTGATGGGCGAGCAGGGAGCCAAGAGCCTGCGCGGCGGCAAGATGGAGGACGTCATCTTCGCCGGCACCACCGGCCGTCCGCCGCTGGGGCGCGCCGAGGTCTCGCTGACCATCGACAACACCGACGGCGCGCTGCCCATCGACTACGCCGAAGTCACCATCACCCGCACGATGTTCCGCAACGGCGGCAGCGAGTACCAGCTCAACGGCGACACCTGCCGGCTGCTCGACATCCAGGAACTGCTGTCCGACTCCGGCATCGGCCGCGAGATGCACGTGATCGTCGGTCAGGGCCAGCTCGACTCGGTGCTGCACGCCGATCCGATGGGCCGCCGGGCGTTCATCGAGGAGGCGGCCGGCGTCCTCAAGCACCGCAAGCGCAAGGAGAAGGCGCTGCGGAAGCTGGACGCGATGCAGGCCAACCTGGCCCGGGTCGGCGACCTGACCGCCGAGCTGCGCCGCCAGCTCAAGCCGCTCGGCCGGCAGGCGGCGGTCGCCCGCCGCGCCGCCGTCATCCAGGCCGACCTGCGGGACGCCCGGCTGCGGCTGCTCGCCGACGACCTGGTCACCTTGCGTGAAGCCCTGCGCAACGAGGTCGCCGACGAAGCCGCGCTGCGGGAACGCCGCGACGCCGTGGAGGCCGCGGTGGCCACGGCGGCCCGCCGCGAGGCGTACCTGGAGGAGCAGGTGCGCCGGATGGCCCCCCGGGTCACCCGCACCCAGCAGACCTGGTACGCGCTCTCCCAGCTCGCCGAACGGGTGCGTGGCACGATCGGGCTGGCCGAACAGCGGGTCCGGCACGCCGCCGCCGCGCCGGCCGAGGAGCGCCGCGGCCGGGACCCGGAGGACCTGGAACGCGAGGCGGCCCGGGTGCGCGAGCAGGAGGCGGAGCTGACCGCCGCCCTGGAGTCGGCGCGGTTCGCCCTGGAGGACACCGTCGCCCACCGCGGCCGGCTGGAACGCGACCTGGCCGCCGAGGAGCAGCGCCTCAAGGCCGTCGCCCGCGCGATCGCCGACCGCCGCGAGGGACTCGCCCGCCTGCACGGCCAGGTCGACGCCGCCCGCAGCCGGGCCGCCGCGGCCGAGGCGGAGATCGGCCGGCTCACCACCGCCCAGCAGGACGCCGCCGACCGGGCCGTCGTCGCCCAGGAGGAGTACGAACGCCTGCGGGCCCAGGTCGACGGGCTGGACGCCGACGACGCCGAGCTGGACGCCGCGCACGAGGCGGCCCGCGCCGAGCAGACCGCCGCCGAGGAGGCGCTCGGCGCCGCCCGGGACGCCGCGACCGCCGCCGAACGCGAACGCGCCGCGCTGGCCGCCCGGCACGACGCGCTCGCCCTCGGCCTGCGGCGCAAGGACGGCACCGCGGCACTGCTCGGCGCCGCCGACCGGCTCGGCGGACTGCTCGGCCCGGCCGCCGAACTGCTGCGCGTCACCCCCGGCTACGAGGTCCCGGTCGCCGCGGCGCTCGGCGCCGCCGCCGACGCGGTCGTGGTCTCCACCGCCTCCGCCGCGGCCGACGCGCTGCGCCTGCTGCGCAAGGACGACGCGGGCCGAGCCGCCCTGCTGGTGGCCGGCCCCGGCGCGCAGGACGACGACCCGGCGCCGGTCCCGGACGGGCTGCGCCGGGCGGAATCCCTGGTCGGCGCCCCCGAGGAGCTGCTGCCGGCGGTGCGCCGGCTGTTGGGCGGCGTCGTGGTGGTCGACACGCTGGCCGACGCGCAGGAGGTGCTGGCCCGGCATCCCCGGCTGACCGCGGTCACCGCCGACGGCGACCTGCTCGCCGCCCACCTCGCGCACGGCGGGTCGGCCGGCGTGCCCAGCCTGCTGGAGGTCCGGGCGGCGGTCGACGAGGCGGCGGCCGGCCTTCAGGAGCTGGCCGGGCGGTGCGAGGCGCTGGCCGAACGGCAGCGGGCGGCCCGCGACGCCCGTGCCGGCAGCGCGCGGCGGGTCGACGAACTGGCCGCCCGGCGCCGCGCCGCCGAGAAGGAGCGCTCCTCCGTCGCCCAGCGGCTGGGCCGGCTGGCCGGTCAGGCGCGCGGCGCGGCGGGGGAGGCGGAACGCGCCGCCGCCGCGGTCGCCCGTGCCCGGGAGGCGCTGGCCAGTGCGGAGGAGGCGCTCGCCGACCTGACCTCACGCGCGCTGCGGGCGGAGTCGGCGCCCGCCGAGGAGGAGCCGGACACCGCCGAACGGGACCGGTTGGCCGCCGACGGCGCCAACGCCCGGCAGACCGAGATGGAGGCGCGGTTGCAACTGCGCACCCACGAGGAGCGGGTCAGGGCGCTGGCCGGCCGGGCCGACACGCTGGACCGCGCGGCCCGCCAGGAACGCGAGGCGCGCGCCCGGGCGGAACGGCACCGGGCCCGGCTGGCGCACGAGGCCGAGGTGGCCGGCGCGGTGCTGTCCGGCGCGCGCGGGCTGCTGGAGTACGTCACGGTCTCGCTGGCCCGTGCCGAACGCGAGCGGGAGGCGGCCGAGCGCGGCAAGGCGGAGCGCGAGGGGGAGCTGGCCGCCGAACGGGACGCCGCGCGCGGCCTGAAGGGCGAACTGGACAAGCTCACCGACTCCGTCCACCGCGGTGAGGTGCTCGGCGCGGAGAAGCGGCTGCGGATCGAGCAGCTGGAGGCGAAGGCGCTGGAGGAGCACGGGATGGAGCCGGCCGGGCTGGTCGCCGAGTACGGCCCCGGCCAGCCGGTTCCCGCGCCGCCGCCGGCCGAGGGCGAGGAGCGGGAGAGCGAGCCGGAGCCGCGCCCGTACGTGCGCGTCGAGCAGGAGAAGCGGCTGCGGTCGGCGGAACGGGCCTACCAGCAGCTGGGCAAGGTCAACCCGCTGGCGCTGGAGGAGTTCGCCGCGCTGGAGGAGCGGCACAAGTTCCTCACCGAGCAGCTGGAGGACCTGCGCAGGACCCGGGCCGACCTGCTCCAGGTGGTCAAGGAGGTGGACGAGCGGGTCGAACAGGTCTTCACCTCCGCCTACCAGGACACCGCCCGGGAGTTCGAGGGCGTCTTCTCCCGGCTCTTCCCGGGCGGTGCGGGACGGTTGCTGCTCACCGACCCGCAGGACATGCTCACCACCGGCGTCGAGGTGGAGGCCCGGCCCCCCGGGAAGAAGGTCAAGCGGCTGTCGCTGTTGTCCGGCGGCGAGCGCTCGCTGACCGCGGTGGCCCTGCTGGTGTCGATCTTCAAGGCACGGCCGAGTCCGTTCTACGTGATGGACGAGGTCGAGGCGGCGCTCGACGACACCAACCTGCAACGGCTGATCCGGATCATGCGGGAGCTCCAGGAGAGCTCGCAGCTCATCGTGATCACCCACCAGAAGCGCACGATGGAGGTCGCCGACGCGCTCTACGGGGTCTCCATGCAGGGGGACGGCGTCTCGAAGGTGATCAGCCAACGGCTGCGGGACGGCAAGGCCGCCCGGGCCGCCCGGAGCGGCACGCCGGCCGCTGCCGCGGAGCCGGCCGGTGCCGGGCACTCCGGATCGGCCGGGAGCGCGGGGACCGCCGAGCGACCCGGGGCCCCGGTCGGCGGTCCGGGGCCGGCCGGCACGGCCGGGGACCACGCGGAGGGACCGGCCGGCTGTCGGGAGCAGGCCGAACCCGACCCCCGCGCCGTGCCGCCGGCCTGACGCCGTGCCGGGCGCGCCCGGGGCCCGGCACGGCGTCAGGCCGGCGGGAGGGCGGCCGGGGTCCGACCTGGCATGTCCGCCGTCCGGATGGGCACACGAACCGAATGGTCCAACCGCTGCTGAGTCCGTACGCGCAGTCCCGTCCGCGAACGTTCCGCCCCGGGCCGCCCGGCCGAGTGGTGGCGGCCCGCCCCGCACCGGAGACTCGAAGGCCCACGCCACGATCGCAGCGAGGACCGGCCCAGCGCCCGAGGAGTGCACGTTGACCAGGACCGCACCGGACAGCCCGGCCGGCACCCCGCCGGCCGGTACGGAACACCTCGCGCACGTCGTCTTCATCACCGCCGCCGCCGCGATGGGCGGCTTCCTGTTCGGCTACGACAGCTCCGTCATCAACGGTGCCGTGGTCGGCATCCAGGGCCACTTCGCGATCGGCAACAGCCTGCTCGCCCAGGTGGTGGCCGCCGCGCTGCTCGGCTGCGCGGTGGGCGCGGCGACGGCCGGCCGGCTCGCCGACCGGCTCGGGCGGATCCGGGTGATGCAGATCGCCGCGGTGCTGTTCACCATCAGCGCCGTCGGGTCGGCGCTGCCCTTCGCGCTGTGGGACCTGACGATGTGGCGGGTCATCGGCGGGTTCGCCATCGGCATGGCCTCGGTCATCGGCCCGGCGTACATCGCCGAGGTGTCGCCGCCCGCCTACCGCGGCCGGCTCGGCTCGTTCCAGCAGGCGGCGATCGTGGTCGGCATCGCCATCTCGCAGCTGGTCAACTACGGAATCCTGCAGTGGGCCGACGGCGACCAGCGCGGCCACCTCGGCGGGCTGGAGGCATGGCAGTGGATGCTCGGCGTCATGGTGCTGCCGGCCGCGCTCTACGGGCTGCTGACGCTGGCGATCCCCGAGTCGCCGCGCTACCTGCTGTCGGTCGGCAAGCGGCAGGCGGCCCGCGCGGTGCTGCGGGACGTCGAGAGTCACGACGCGGACCTGGACGCCCGGGTCACCGAGATCGAACAGGCGATGCGCCGCGAGCACAAGTCCACCTTCAAGGACCTGCTCGGCGGGCGCGGGGTCTTCCTGCCGATCGTCTGGGTGGGCATCGGACTGTCGATGTTCCAGCAGCTCGTCGGCATCAACGTGATCTTCTACTACTCGTCGTCGCTGTGGCAGTCGGTGGGCATCGACCCGACCAGCTCGTTCCTGTACTCGTTCACCACGTCGATCGTGAACGTCGTCGGCACCGTCATCGCGATGCTCTTCGTCGACCGGCTGGGCCGCAAGCCGCTGCTGATCACCGGCTCGATCGGGATGGCGGTCTCACTGGGTCTGGCGGCCTGGGCGTTCTCCTACAAGTCCGGCACCGGCAAGAACATCCACCTGCCCGACACGCAGGGCACCGTCGCGCTGATCGCGGCGCACAGCTTCGTGCTCTTCTTCGCGCTGTCGTGGGGCGTGGTGGTCTGGGTGCTGCTCGGCGAGATGTTCCCCAACCGGATCCGGGCCGCCGCGCTCGGCGTGGCCGCCTCCGCGCAGTGGCTCGCCAACTGGATCATCACGGTCAGCTTCCCGACGCTGTCCGACTGGAACCTGTCGGGCGCCTACGTCATCTACACCTGCTTCGCCGTGCTCTCCATCCCGTTCGTGGTCTTCCTGGTCCGCGAGACCAAGGGCAAGGCGCTGGAGGAGATGGGCTGACCCCGGACCGCGGCCGGCCCGCCCCCGTCCCCGGCCCGCGGCCGGGGTCGGGGGACGCGGCCGGGGGCGGCCGGGCGTGCTCGCCGGGCCGCCCGACGGTGGCCGATACTGGGGGGCGTTATGGAAACCGTCATCCTTGCCGTAGTCATCGCCGTGGTCGTGATCGGCGCGCTCGGCGGGCTCGTGGTCGGCACCCGCCGGCGCAAGCAGCCGCCCATCGCCCCGCCCACCCCACCCGCCCGCACCGCCCCACCGGCCGAGCCGCACGTCGGCGAGGACGCGGAGGTCCCGCGCGACGAACCGCGCCGCGCCATCGAGGAGGTCGAACTCCCCGGTGCTCCCGTCGTCACGCTGCCTCCCGAGCCGCCCGCCGTCGAGGTCCCCGAACCCGCCGCCGGCCGGCTGGTGCGGCTGCGCTCCCGGCTGTCGCGTTCGCAGAACACGCTCGGCAAGGGCCTGCTCACCCTGCTCTCGCGCGAGCACCTGGACGACGACACCTGGCAGGAGGTCGAGGACACGCTGCTGACCGCCGACGTCGGTGTGACGCCCACCCAGGAGCTGATCGGCCGGCTGCGCTCCCGCGTCAAGGTGCTCGGCACCCGCAGCCCGGCCGACCTGCGCACCCTGCTGAAGGAGGAACTGCTCGCCCTGGTCGGCACCGGCGCCGACCGCGCCCTGCGCACCGAGAGCGGCGCCGACCGGCCGGCGGTGCTGATGGTGGTCGGCGTCAACGGCACCGGGAAGACGACCACCACCGGCAAGATCGCCCGGGTGCTGGTGGCGGACGGCCGCAGCGTGGTGCTCGGCGCGGCCGACACCTTCCGGGCGGCCGCCGCCGACCAGTTGCAGACCTGGGGAGAGCGGGTCGGCGCCCGTACGGTGCGCGGCCCGGAGGGCGGTGACCCGGCCTCGGTGGCCTTCGACGCGGTCAAGGAGGGCATCGGCGAGGGCGCCGACGTGGTGCTGATCGACACCGCGGGCCGGCTGCACACCAAGACCGGGCTGATGGACGAACTGGGCAAGGTCAAGCGGGTCGTGGAGAAGCACGGCCCGGTCGACGAGGTGATCCTCGTCCTGGACGCCACCACCGGTCAGAACGGCCTGGTGCAGGCCCGGGTGTTCGCCGAGGTGGTGGACGTCACCGGGATCGCGCTGACCAAGCTCGACGGCACGGCCAAGGGCGGCATCGTCGTCGCGGTGCAGCGCGAACTGGGCGTGCCGGTCAAGCTCGTCGGCCTCGGCGAGGGCCCGGACGACCTGGCGCCGTTCGAGCCGGAGGCGTTCGTCGACGCGCTGATCGGCGACTGACCGGGCGGCGGCCGCGCGGGCGCTCGGAGACCCGGGCGCCCTTCCGTCGTCGCGGCTTCGTGCCGTCTGCCGTCGTGCCGTCGGGCCCGGCCGGGCCCGCCCGCCGGCCGATGCGGCCCCCGCCGCGCGCCCGGTCGGCCGCCCCCGGCAGCCGTTCCGGGCGGGCCGGCCGGCGGCGTCAGGAGTGCACCAGCAGGTGGTGCCGGTGGCAGACGTAGGCGAGCGTGCCCAGCAGCAGCCGGGCCTCCGGCGGCTGGCGCTCCGGGGACGGCGGGCGCATCCAGCGCACCGGCCCGAACCCGGCCAGGTCGGAGGGCGGCGCGGTCACGTGGTCGCCGCGGCCCAGGCAGCGCAGGTCCAGCGCGGCGTCGTCCCAGCCCATGCGGTACAGCAGGCGGGGCAGTTCGGCGGCGGCGCCCGGCGCGACGAAGAAGCGGGCCCGGCCGTTCGGGGTGGCCAGCACCGGGCCGAGCCGCAGGCCCATCCGTTCCAGCCGCACCAGCGCCCGGCAACCCGCCTCCTCCGCCACGTCCAGCACGTCGAAGGTCCGCCCGGCCGGCAGCAGCACCGCGGCCTGCGGAGTGGCCGCCCACGCCGCCGCGGCCCGCTCGCCCCCGGTCCCGGCCGGGATCTCGGCGGCGTACGGCAGCGGGTGCGCGCCCGGCGCCGGGCAGCCGGTCTCCCCGCAGTCGCAGTCGCCGCCGCCCCGCGGGGTGCGGGCGCCCGGCACCACGGCCCAGCCGTGCACCCCGGTGTACTCGGCGACCAGGGAGCCGACCGAGGCGCGGGCGCGACGGCGTACGCCGGGGGCGATGCCCCTGATCTCCCGGAGACTGCCGATGGTGAAGCCCATGCCACCTCCAACCCTCAACGACGGCCGATGGTTACGCGCGGGCGCCGGGCCGCACACCGCTCCGCGGGGTGGTGCGCGGCCCGGCGCGCGCCCTGCCGTGCTCCACCGCGCCCTGTCCAGATGGTCACCCGTCAAGTGAATCGCGCACGGCCGGTGCGGAGTTCATTCGAAGGGGTGGCGAATGGTGGCGTTTCCCTTGCGGGCCTCGTCGCGCCGGTGATCGTAGGATTACTTTCGGTGCACACCCCACGGAGGAACCGCTTCGTCCGCGGGCGGCCGGTGAGCCGCCGCGGAGAGCGGGCCGGGGGCGCGACGGGGGAGGCGGGACGCGACCGGGCACCGGCGCCCGGGGTCCGCGACGGACGAGACGAGTGGAGGGGTCGCGGTGAACGACAGGACCAGCCCGGACCGGGGCGGGCCCGGTGGCGCGGCGGAGAAGCCGGCCAACGACCGACTGACCTCGTGGTTCGTGCGGAGCGGCTGGTCCAAGGGCGAGTTGGCCCGGCAGGTCAACCGGCGGGCCCGGCGGATCGGCGCCCACCACGTCAGCACCGACACCTCCCGGGTGCGCCGCTGGCTCGACGGCGAACAGCCGCGCGAGCCGATCCCGCGCATCCTGTCCGAGCTGTTCTCCGAGCGGTTCGGCGCGGTCGTCGCGGTCGAGGACCTCGGACTGCGCTCGGCGCACCGGCCGCCGCCCACCTCCGGCGTGGACCTGCCGTGGGCCGCGCCGCAGACCGTGGAACTGCTCAACGAGTTCTCCCGCAGCGACCTGATGCTGGGCCGGCGCGGCTTCCTCGGCGCCTCGCTCGCCCTCTCGGCCGGGCCCGCGCTGGTCGAGCCGATGCAGCGCTGGTTGGTGCCCGCACCGCCCGGCGGCCCGGTGTCGGCGCCGGCCCCGGACCGCGCCGCGCACCCCTGCCCGTTGTCCGGCCCGGAGCTGAGCCTGCTGGAGGAGACCACCCGGATGTTCCGCGGCTGGGACGCCCAGTGCGGCGGCGGGCTGCGCCGCAAGGCGGTGGTCGGCCAACTCCACGAGGTCTCCGACCTGTTGCAGGAGCCGCACCCGCAGGCGGTCACCACGCGGCTGTTCCGGGTCACCGCGGAACTCGCCGAACTCGCCGGCTGGATGAGCTACGACGTCGGTCTCCAACCCACCGCGCAGAAGTACTTCGTGCTCGCCCTGCACGCGGCCAAGGAGGCCGGCGACCGCCCGCTGGGCGCGTACGTGCTGGCCGGCATGGGGCGCCAGATGATCCACCTGGGCCGCCCGGACGACGCGCTCGAACTGGTCCACCTCGCGCAGTACGGCAGCCGGGAGAGCGCCACCGCCACCACCCAGTCCATGCTCTACGCCATGGAGGCGCGGGCGCAGGCCGGCCTGGGCAACGCCCAGAAGTGCCACCGCGCGGTGCGGATGGCCGAGGAGACCTTCGCCGACTCCGACCCGGCCGAGGACCCGGACTGGATCCGGTTCTTCTCCGAGGCCGAGCTGTACGCGGAGAACGCCCACTCCTACCGCGACCTGGCCTACGTGGGTGGGCGCAGCACGACCTACGCCTCGCTGGCCCGCCCGGTGATGGCCCGCGCCGTCCAGCTGTTCGCCGGCGACGGCGAGCACATGCGCTCCTACGCGCTCAACCTGATCGGCATGGCCAGCGTCCACCTGCTGGAGAAGCAGCCCGAACAGGCCGCCGACCTGGCCAACCAGGCCATCGAGGTGGCCCGCACGGTCCGCTCGGAGCGGGTCGACACCCGCATCCGGCGCACCGCGCACGCCGCGCTGCACGACTACGGCCGGGTCGCCGAGGTGGTCTCGCTGGCCGACAACGTCCGCCGCCACCTGCCGGACGACCACCAGGCCGCCGCCGTCTGACCGCGCCGGCCGGTGCGGCCGCGCGGGCCGGGGGCGGCCGGCCGCCGCGGCCGCCGCGACAGCGGGCCGCGCCGTCCCGGCCGCTCCGACGCCGCGCCCCGGGGTGTTCACCCGCCCGTAACACGGTCGTCGCGTTCGTCACCGCCGTGAAACATCGGGCTGCGGTGGCCGAAACGCGGCGGCGGCACTCTCGAAGCCATCACCGGCCCGCCGTACGTCCCCCGTACCCACCGGTCGCGGGCCGCCGAGACGAGGGAGAGCCGATGCCCGACGGCATGGTGACCGCGCTGGCCGCCGGAAGGCCGGTGCCCGATACCGGGAACACCGCGTTCATGCTGGTCAGCGCCGCGCTGGTGATGGTGATGACGCCAGGACTGGCGTTCTTCTACGGCGGCATGGTCCGGGTCAAGAGCGTGCTGAACATGCTCATGATGAGTTTCATCAGCCTGGCCGTGATCACCGTCCTGTGGACCGCGTACGGATTCTCCGAGGCGTTCGGCACCGACCACGGCGGTGTCATCGGCGGGGCCGACTGGCTGGGCATGCGCCACATCGGACTCAACGCGCTGTGGCCCGGAACCGGCATCCCGGTCTACGTCTTCGCCGCCTTCCAGCTGATGTTCGCGATCATCACCCCGGCGCTGATCAGCGGGGCGCTCGCCGACCGGGTGAAGTTCACCGCCTGGACGCTCTACATCGCGCTGTGGGCCACCCTCGTCTACTTCCCGGTCGCCCACTGGGTGTGGGGCACCGGCGGCTGGCTGGCCCGGCTCGGCGTGATCGACTTCGCCGGCGGCACCGCCGTGCACATCAACGCGGGCGCCGCCGCGCTCGGCGCCGTGCTCGTCATCCGCAAGCGGATCGGCTTCAACAAGGACCCGATGCGCCCGCACAGCCTGCCGCTGGTGATGCTCGGCTGCGGCCTGCTGTGGTTCGGCTGGTTCGGGTTCAACGCCGGATCCCGACTGGCCGCGGACGGGGTGGCCGGCGCCGCCTTCGTCAACACCCAGGTGGCCACCGCCGCCGCGGTGCTCGGCTGGCTGGCCTGGGAACGGCTGCGGCACGGCTCCTTCACCACGCTCGGCGCCGCGTCCGGCGCGGTCGCCGGACTCGTCGCCATCACCCCCGCGTGCGGTTCGGTCTCCCCGCTCGGCGCCCTCGCGCTCGGCGTGGTCACCGGCGCGGTGTGCGCCTGGGCGGTCGGCTGGAAGTTCCGGCTCGGCTTCGACGACTCGCTCGACGTGGTCGGCGTCCACCTGGTCGGCGGGGTGGTCGGCTCGCTCGCCATCGGCCTGCTGGCCACCGGCGGCGTGGGCCAGAGCGCCAAGGGCCTGTTCTACGGCGGCGGCCTCGAACAGCTCGGCCGGCAGTGCGTCGGCGTGGTCTGCGTGCTGGTGTACTCCCTGGTGGTCTCGGCGCTGCTGGCCAAGGCGCTCGACCGGCTGATGGGCTTCACCGTGGAGGCGGACCACGAGGTCTCCGGCATCGACTCCGCCCAGCACGCCGAGACCGGGTACGACTTCTCCGGCGTGGGCACCGCGGTGCGCGGCGCGCTGGCCGCGGTCGCCACGCACCGGCCCGCCGGCTCCGACACCCCGAAGGTGGACGCATGAAGCTCATCACCGCCGTCATCAAGCCGCACCGGCTCGACGCGGTCAAGGACGCGCTGCGCGACCTCGGGGTCAGCGGCCTGACCGTCAGCGAGGCCAGCGGCTACGGCCGTCAACGCGGCCACACCGAGGTCTACCGGGGCGCGGAGTACACCGTCGACCTGGTGCCCAAGATCCGGGTCGAGGTCCTGGTGGAGGACGCCGACGCGGACCGGGTGCTCGACGTGGTCGTCGACGCCGCCCGGACCGGCAAGATCGGCGACGGCAAGGTGTGGAGCGTGCCGGTGGAGACCGCGGTGCGGGTGCGCACCGGCGAACGCGGGCCGGACGCGCTCTGACGGGGACGTGGCGATGACCGAGCGTGCCGTCCCGACCGGCCGGCCCGGCCCACCCACCGGGCCGGCCGCCGGCGACCGCCCCGCCGGCCACCCGGCCCGGGGCCACCCGGCCGACCGCACCGCCCTGCTGGAGCGGTGGGACCGGCCCGGACCGCCGCCGCGCGCCGAACTCGCCCGGCTCACCGACGGCTGGCTCGCCGCGCTGTTCGACCCGGCGCCGCCCGGCACCGCCCTGGTGGCGACCGGCGGCTACGGGCGCGGCGAGCTGTCCCCGGGCAGCGACCTCGACCTGCTGCTCCTGCACGACGGCGCCGATCCGGAGGCCGTCGCCGAGCTCGCCGACCGGGTCTGGTACCCGGTCTGGGACCTCGGGCCGGCCCTCGACCACGCGGTGCGCACGCCGGCCGAGGCCCGCGCCGCGGCCGGCGCCGACCTGCGGGTCCACCTCGGCCTGCTCGACGCCCGCCACCTGGCCGGCGACCCCGGGCTGACCGCCGCGCTGCGCGGCGCCGCGCTCGGCGACTGGCGGGCCGGCGCCGCGCGGCGGCTGCCGGAACTGCGCGAGAGCGTCCGGCGGCGCGCCGAACGGCACGGCGACCTCGCCCACCTGCTGGAACCCGACCTGAAGGAGGCCCGTGGCGGCCTGCGGGACGCCACCGTGCTGTGTGCGGTCGCCGCCTCCTGGATCGCCGACGCGCCCCGCGAGGGGCTGGAGCGGGCCCGCGCCGACCTGCTAGACGCCCGTGACGCCCTCCACCTGGCCACCGGGCGGGCCACCGACCGCCTCACCCTCCAGGACCAGGACCAGGTGGCGGCCCGCCTCGGCCTGCCGGACGCCGACGCGCTGCTGCGCCGGCTGTACGAGGCGGCCCGCACCGTCGGGTACGCCGGGGACGTGACCTGGCGGGCGGTCGACCGGGTGCTGCGCGCCCGGGAGCGCCGGCCGCGCCGGCCCGCGCTCCTCGGCCGCGGCCGGGGCCGCGCGCCCGCCGAGCGGGTGCCGCTGGCGAACGGCGTGGTGGAGCAGGACGGCGAGGCGGTGCTGGCCCGCGCCGCCCGCCCGGAGCACGACCCGGTGCTGCCGCTGCGTGCCGCCGCCGCGGCCGCCCAGGCCGACCTGCCGCTGTCCCCGCACGCGGTGCGGGCGCTGGCCGCCGCGCCGCCGCTGCCGGTGCCCTGGCCCGCCGAGGCCCGCGAGCAACTCGTCACGCTGCTCGGCGCCGGCCGCTCCGCGCTGCCGGTCTGGGAGGCACTGGAGGCCGGCGGCCTGGTCACCGGGCTGCTGCCCGACTGGGAGCGGGTGCGGTGCCGCCCGCAGCGCAACGCGGTGCACCGTTGGACCGTCGACCGGCACCTGGTGGAGACCGCCGTGCACGCCGGCCGTCTGGCCCGCGACGTCGCCCGGCCCGACCTGCTGCTGGTCGCCGCCCTCCTGCACGACCTGGGCAAGGGCCGGCCCGGCGACCACCGGGTGACCGGCGAGCGGCTGGCCCGGGCGGCCGGCGTGCGGATGGGCTTCGGCCGCGCGGACACCGCCGTGCTCGCCCTGCTCGTCCGCCACCACCTGCTGCTGGTGGAGACCGCCACCCGGCGCGACCTGGACGACCCGGCCACCGTGGCGTCCGTCGCCGCCGCGGTCGGCTCGCGCGGCACGCTGGCCCTGCTGCGCGCCCTGACCGAGGCCGACGCTCTGGCCACCGGGCCGGCCGCGTGGAGCGCCTGGCGGGCCGGACTCGTCGCCGACCTCGCCGAGCGCACCGCCGCCGTACTGGCCGGCGAGGAGGCGCCCACCGGGCCGGCGACCGGCCCGGAGCACGAACGGCTGGCCGCCGAGGCGGCGCGCACCGGCCGGCCGGCACTGCTGGTGCGCGCCCGCCCCGAACCCCCGCCACAGGCACCGGACGGCGGGGCCGCGCCGGACGGCGGGGGCGGCGGGGGCGGCGGCGTGGACGGCCCCGGGAGCGGTCCGGCTGAGGCGGAGACCGCCCCGCTCGGCGTGGAACTGCTGCTCGCCGTGTCGGACCGCCCCGGGCTGCTGCCGGCCGCCGCCGGGGTGCTGGCGCTGCACCGGCTGACCGTGCGCGCCGCCGACCTGCGCCGGGTGGAGCCGGCCGGGGCCGGCCCGGTCACCCTGCTGAGCTGGCGGGTCGCCGCGCAGTACGGCGGGCTCCCGGAGGCCGCGCGGCTGCGGGCGGACCTGGCGCGCGCCCTCGACGGCTCCCTGGACATCGCCTCCCGGCTCGCCGAGCGGGAGGCCGCCCAGCGGCCCCGCCGGAGCGCCCCGGCGCCCGCTCCCCGGGTCACGGTGCTGCCCGGCACCTCCGACCGGGCCAGCGTCATCGAGGTGCGCGCCCACGACCGGCCGGGCCTGCTGCACCGGATCGGCGAGGCGCTGGAGCGGGTCCCGGGCACCGCGGTGCGCGCCGCGCGGATCAGCACGCTGGGCTCCGACGCGGTGGACGCCTTCTACCTGGTGGACCCGCGCGGCGCGCCGCTGTCGCCGGAGCAGGCCCGGCGGGTGGCCCGCCGGGTGGAGGACGCGCTGGGGTGACCCGGCGGGCCGCCGGCCGCGACCAGGTGGAGACCGCACCGGCGCGGTACGGATACCCTTGAGGCGACCCGCTCCCGCCCCCGACACGAGGATCCGCGACCGCCGTGTTCGACACCCTTTCCGACCGCCTGGCAGCGACGTTCAAGAACCTCCGGGGCAAAGGCCGGCTGTCCGAGGCCGACATCGACGCCACCGCGCGCGAGATCCGCGTCGCACTGCTGGAGGCGGACGTCGCGCTGCCGGCCGTACGGGCGTTCATCAGCCAGGTCAAGCAGCGCTCGCTGGGCGCCGAGGTCTCCCAGGCGCTGAACCCCGCCCAGCAGGTCATCAAGATCGTCAACGAGGAGCTGATCGGCATCCTCGGCGGCGAGACCCGCCGGCCGCGGTTCGCCAAGAACCCGCCCACCGTGATCATGCTCGCCGGTCTGCAGGGCGCCGGCAAGACCACGCTGGCCGGCAAGCTGGGCCGGTGGCTGGCGGCGCAGGGCCACACCCCGCTGCTGGTCGCCTGCGACCTGCAGCGCCCCAACGCCGTCAACCAGCTCGCCGTGGTCGCCGAGCGGGCCGGCGTGGCGGTCTACGCCCCCGAACCGGGCAACGGCGTGGGCGACCCGGTCAAGGTCGCCGAGGACTCCGTCGGCTACGCGCGGACCAAGCAGCACGACGTGGTCATCGTCGACACCGCGGGGCGGCTGGGCATCGACGAGGAGCTGATGCGGCAGGCCGCCGACATCCGCGACGCGGTCCGCCCTGACGAGATCCTCTTCGTGGTGGACGCCATGATCGGCCAGGACGCGGTGAACACCGCACAGGCGTTCCTGGACGGTGTCGGCTTCGACGGCGTGGTGCTCTCCAAACTGGACGGCGACGCGCGCGGCGGTGCCGCGCTGTCGGTGGCGCACGTGACCGGCAAGCAGATCATGTTCGCCTCCAACGGCGAGAAGCTGGACGACTTCGACGCCTTCCACCCGGACCGGATGGCGTCCCGCATCCTCGGCATGGGCGACGTGCTCAGCCTGATCGAGAAGGCCGAGCAGACCTTCAGCCAGGCCGAGGCCGAGAAGATGGCGGCCAAGCTGGCGCGGGGCCCGAAGGAGTTCACCCTCGACGACTTCCTCCAGCAGATGGAGCAGGTCCGCAAGATGGGCTCGCTGTCCAAGCTGCTCGGCATGCTGCCCGGCATGGGCCAGATGAAGGACCAGATCAACAACCTCGACGAGCGGGACGTGGACCGCACCGCCGCCATCATCAAGTCGATGACGCCGGGCGAGCGCACCGACCCCACCGTCATCAACGGCTCGCGCCGGGCCCGGATCGCCAAGGGGTCCGGGGTCGAGGTGGGCGCGGTCAAGAACCTGGTGGAGCGGTTCTTCGAGGCTCGCAAGATGATGTCCCGGATGGCGCAGGGCGGCGGCATGCCCGGGATGCCGGGCATCCCGGGCATGGGCGGCGGCGCGGGCCGCAAGAAGAAGCAGCCCAAGCAGGCCAAGGGCAAGCAGCGCAGCGGCAACCCGATGAAGCGGCGCGCCGAGGAGGCCGCGGCGGCGGCCCGCCGCGAGCAGGCCCAGCAGGACGGCCCGGCGCTGCCGGCCGGCGGCAAGCCGTTCGAACTGCCGGACGAGTTCAAGAAGTTCATGGGCTGACCAGCCCCCGATCCCGACCGGCGGCCAACGCGTGACCGTACACATCCGGACGCCGCAGGCGTCGGACGAGGAGCCCTACCGGCAGGCGGTGTGCCGGTCACGGGAGCACATCAGCCCGTGGAACCCGGTCGAACCGGACGGGTTCCTCGAACTCCTGCAACGGCAGGGGCCGGCCCTGCGCACCTTCCTGGTGGTGGACGACGCGACCGGCGGTCTGGTCGGCAAGTGCAACGTCTCCGGCATCTCCCGCGCCCGGTTCCGCAACGGCGTGCTCGGCTACGACTCCTACCTGCCGTACGCCGGCACCGGCCGGATGACGCGCGGCATGCGGCTGGTGGTGGACCGCTGCTTCGCGCCGTTCCCGGACGGGCTGGCGCTGCACCGGCTGGAGATCAACGTCCAGCCGGACAACGCCCGCTCGATCGCGCTCGCCCGCCGGCTCGGCTTCCGCCACGAGGGCTTCTCGCCGCGGATGCTCTTCCTCAACGACGCCTGGCGCGACCACGAGCGGTTCGCGCTGACGGTGGAGGAGTGGCCCGGGGCGTGAGCGCCCGGCGCACGCACCGCAGCGCGAGCGCGGGAACCGACGCGGGGGCCACGACGTCGCAGTCACGGGGGGCCTCGGGTCCGCCGGCCGACCGGGGGCGGTGCGGACCGCCGTCGGGGCAGCCGGTAACCTGGCCCGCCACGTCGCGCGCCGGGCCCGCAGGGCGGCCCGCGCGGCCCGCCGACCGGGCGCGGCCCTCGTCGCGGTCGGTGGTGGAACGCGCCGGTTTGTGGCGGCTCGCCCCCGAGCGCCCGGGGTCGTCCCCGGCTGCCCTGCGTCGGATGTATGAGGCGTAACTGACGAGTACGTGCAAATTATTTGGGATGCCCGGAATCGGAACACCGGGGGCCCCCGCCTCGTTGTCATTACGTGAGCACGACACCAACAGTCCTCGCCGCCGAGCTGGCCGTCGCGTGGGCCGACATTCAACGGCACCACCCGGAGCTGCCGGATCTGGCCGCGCCCGAATCCCTCATCGGAGAGTCGTCGTCCGCCTGCGGCACCGAGCTCTCCTTCGAACGGCTGCTTCACGAGGCCGTGCACGGCATCGCCGCCGCCCGCGGCGTCCGTGACACCTCGCGGGCCGGCCGCTACCACAACCGCCGGTTCCTCGCGATCGCCGACGAACTGGGCCTGGACCACTCCGAGGAACCGCATCCCAGCAGCGGCTTCTCCCTCGTGGTGCTGCGCCCGGAGACCAAGAAGCGCTACCGCCCGACCATCGAACGGCTGCGGCGCGCGCTGAAGGCCCACGTCACCGCGATCGCCGCCGACACCAGCAACTCCTTCCGCGGGCCGGCCGCACGGCACGGCTCCTCCGGTGGCGGGGTGCGGGTCAAGGCGGTCTGCGAGTGCGGGCGTAACGTGCGCGTGGTGCCCTCCGTCCTGGAGCAGGCGCCGATCATGTGCGGGGCGTGCGGCACGCCGTTCCGGATCCCCGAGGTGGCGCCGGCCGCCTGAGGCGCGGCGGGCGGACGCGGCCGGCGTCCGGGCGACCGAACGGCCGCCCGTGGGTACCGCGTGCGCCGGTGGCGGCGCCATATGGCAGAATGGTCAGCTGAGCACTCGGCAGCCGTGCAGGACCCCTCTCTCCTTCGGCTGACGCGTCCGTCGGGCATCCGGCTCCCACAACCCCACGTGCGGTCCCGTCTGTCCCACCACGTCAACACCTGGAGAACCCACTCCCGTGGCAGTCAAGATCAAGCTGAAGCGTCTGGGCAAGATCCGTTCGCCTCACTACCGCATCGTCGTCGCCGACTCCCGCACCCGCCGTGACGGCCGGGCCATCGAGGAGATCGGCCTGTACCACCCGGTGCAGAACCCGTCGCGCATCGAGGTCGACAGCGAGCGCGCGCTGTACTGGCTGGGCGTCGGCGCGCAGCCGACCGAGCCGGTGCTCGCCATCCTGAAGAAGACCGGCGACTGGCAGAAGTTCAAGGGCGAGCCGGCCCCGGCACCGCTGCTGCAGCCCGAGCCGAAGGCCGACCGGCGCGCCCTCTTCGAGGCCGCCGCCAAGGAGAACGCCGACGAGCCCAAGGGCGCGGCGATCACCCCCAAGGCGAAGAAGAGCGAGAAGAAGGCGGACGACGCGGCCGCCGCGCCGGCCGAGTCCTGAGCATGCTTGAGGAGGCCCTCGAGCATCTCGTGAAGGGCATCGTCGACAACCCCGACGACGTCCGGGTCGCCGCGCGCACCCAACGCCGCGGCACGGTGCTGGAGGTCCGGGTGCACCCCGACGACCTCGGCAAGGTCATCGGCCGCAACGGCCGGACCGCCCGCGCGCTGCGCACGGTCGTCGGCGCCCTCGGCGGACGCGGCATCCGGGTCGACCTGGTCGACGTGGACCGGGTGCACTGAGGCGGGACGAACACACCGGCGCGGGCCGGGGACGGACCACGCCGTCCCCGGCCCGCGCCGGTGTGTGGCCGGACGGCGCCCGCCGCACGGGGCCGGACGGCGACCCCACGGCACATCCGAAAGGCGAGACGCACGTGCAGCTAGTGGTAGGCCGCATCGGCCGGGCCCACGGCATCAAGGGCGAAGTGACGGTCGAGGTGCGCACCGACGAGCCGGAGGTCCGGCTCGCCCCCGGTGCCGTGCTGGCCACCGACCCGGGCGCAGCCGGACCGCTGACCATCGAGACCGGCCGGGTGCACAGTGGCCGGCTGCTGCTGCGGTTCGCCGGCGTGCGGGACCGCGACGGCGCCGAGGCGCTGCGCAACACCCTGCTGATCGCCGAGGTGGACCCCGAGCAGACCCCGGACGACCCCGAGGAGTTCTACGACCACCAACTGGTCGACCTCGACGTGGTGACCGTCGACGGCACGCCGGTCGGCCGGATCGCGGAGATCTCCCACCTTCCCCACCAGGACCTGCTGATCGTGCGGCGCCCGGACGGCGGCGAGGTGATGATCCCGTTCGTCGCCGAGATCGTGCCGGAGGTCGACCTCGACGGCCAGCGCGCCGTCGTCGACCCGCCGCCCGGCCTGCTGGAGGCCCCCGGCGGCGGCCGGGACGCCTGATGCGCATCGACGTCGTCACCATCTTCCCCGAGTACCTCGAACCGCTGGGCGTCTCGCTGGTCGGCAAGGCCCGTGCCGCCGGCCTGCTCGACGTGCGGGTGCACGACCTGCGCTCCTGGACCCACGACCGGCACCACACGGTGGACGACTCCCCGTACGGCGGCGGCCCGGGCATGGTCATGAAGCCCGAACCGTGGGGCGAGGCACTGGACGCGGTGCGCGGCAGCGGCGCGCCGGACCGGCGGCCGGTGCTGGTGGTGCCCACCCCCAGCGGCCGGCCGTTCACCCAGGAACTCGCCGTCGAGCTGTCCGGCGAGCCCTGGCTGGTCTTCGCGCCGGCCCGCTACGAGGGCATCGACCGCCGGGTGGTCGAGGAGTACGCCGCCGGGTGGGAGGTCCACGAGGTCTCCATCGGCGACTACGTCCTGGCCGGCGGCGAGGCCGCCGTCCTGGTGATCACCGAGGCGGTCGCCCGGCTGCTGCCCGGCGTGCTGGGCAACGCCGCGTCGCACCGCGACGACTCCTTCGCCCCGGGCGCCATGGCAGACCTGCTCGAAGGGCCCGTCTACACCAAGCCGCCGGTCTGGCGCGGCCACCACGTCCCCGAGGTGCTGGTCAGCGGTCACCACGGCCGCATCGCCCGCTGGCGGCGCGACGAGGCGTTCCGGCGCACCGCCGCGCACCGGCCCGACCTGATCGTCCGCTGCGACCCGGCCGCGCTGGACCGCCACGACCGGGCGCTGCTGGCCGAACTGGGCTGGACCGAGGGAGCCGACGGGCGATTTGGGCGGGCGCCGGGCGGCATGGAAGAATAGACCGCTGCCGCACGTCCCGGGCGCCCCTGCCACGGGGGGACCGCCGGCCGGCACGTGACGCGGCACCATCCGATCGTTACGACGAAGCACCGCTGATGACCTGTGGCATCGGCGAGGAAAGCAGACGACATGTCCCAACTGCTCGACGTTGTCGACGCCGCGTCCAAGCGCGACGACATCCCGGCCTTCCGCCCCGGCGACACCGTGAACGTCCACGTGCGCGTCATCGAGGGCAACCGCTCGCGTGTCCAGCAGTTCAAGGGCGTGGTCATCCGCCGCCAGGGCGCGGGTGTCCGCGAGACCTTCACCGTGCGCAAGGTGAGCTTCAGCGTCGGCGTGGAGCGCACCTTCCCGGTGCACACCCCGATCGTGGAGAAGATCGAGGTCGTCACCCGCGGTGACGTCCGCCGCGCCAAGCTCTACTACCTGCGCAACCTGCGCGGCAAGGCCGCGAAGATCAAGGAGAAGCGGGAGAACTGAGCCGCCCGGCGGCCGGACCCGGATCCGCCGCCGGCGGCGGGCGGGGGATCCGCGCAGGGGCGCACAGCGGGGGCCGATAGGCTCTGCGCCCGATGGACACCGAAGCACCCGACATCGCGGAACGCGACCGCCCACCGGCCCGGGGAGGCCGGCCGGGGCGGTCGTTTTCCGCTCTGCGCCGCTGGTGGCGCGGACTCGGCCGGTGGCAGGAGGCGGCCCTCCTGGCACTGGTGTGCTGCACGGTGATCGCGCTGGTGAGCGTGTTCGCCGTACAGCCGTTCCGGATCCCCAGCGGATCCATGGAGAACACCGTGCGGGTCGGCGACCGGGTGCTGGTCGACAAACTGGCCTACCGGTTCGGCCACCGGCCGCGCCGCGGTGACGTCATCGTCTTCGACGGCACCGGCTCGTTCACCCAGACCCCGCCGCCGGGCGACCCGGTGGTCCGGCTGGTCCGCGCGGTGGGCGGCACCGTCGGCCTGACCGAGCCGGACGGGACGGACTACATCAAGCGTGTGGTGGGCATCGGCGGTGACCACGTCGTGTGCTGCGACAAGCGGGGCAGGATCATGGTGAACGGGCGGTCCGTGACCGAGGACTACCTCTATCCGGGGGACGTCGCCTCCCGGCAGCGGTTCGACATCGTGGTGCCCCCGGGGCGGTTGTGGGTGATGGGCGACCACCGCGGCGACTCCGCGGACTCCCGGGCGCACCTCGGCGACCCCGGCGGCGGCACCGTGCCGGTGAGCCGGGTGATCGGCCGCGCCGAGTGGATCGCGTGGCCGCCGGCCCGGATCCGCACCCTGCACCCGACCACCGCCTTCGCGGACGTGCCCGACGCCCAGGGAGGCCCGCGTGGGTAGGCGCGGCAGGCCCCGCCCGGCCGGACCGCGCGAGGATCCGCACCGCGCCGGCGCGGACGGTCCGGCGCCGGGTCCCGCCGGGCCCCCGGACGCCAGGCCCGGGACCGAACCCGATCCGGACCCGGAACCCCGGGTGATCCGGGTCGACGAGGACGAGGACGAGCCGGACCCGGCCGCCGACCCGGAGGAGACCGGCCGGCGCGGCGGACCGGGCGCGGCACGCCGCCGTCGCCGCGCGGACACCGGCCGGCGCGCCGAGGACGGCGCCGAACGGCCGGCCGGCGACGGGAGGGCGGACTCCGAGGGGGCCGACGGGGACTCCGGCGGGGAGCCCGGCGGGCACCTGCGGACCGGCGGGACGGACGGGGACTTGCGGTACAACGTGGGCCGCGGCCGGGCCGAGCGGCGCCGCGCGGCGCGCCGGATCAAACGCCGCCGCCGCAGCTCCGCGGCCCGCGAGGTGCCGGTGCTGATCGGGGTCGCGCTGCTGATCGCGCTGGTGCTCAAGACGTTCCTGGTGCAGGCGTTCGTGATCCCGTCCGGGTCGATGGAGGAGACCATCCGGATCGGCGACCGGGTGCTGGTGGACAAGCTGACCCCGTGGTTCGGCGCGCACCCGCACCGCGGCGACGTGATCGTCTTCCGCGACCCGGGCCACTGGCTGGACAGCGAGCCCAAGCCGGCGCCGCCGCCGGAGGGGCTGCGGCAGGTCGACGACGTCCTCACCTTCATCGGCCTGATGCCGTCCGCCGACGACAAGGACCTGATCAAGAGGGTCGTCGCGGTCGGCGGCGACGAGGTCAAGTGCTGCGACGCGCAGGGCCGGATCATGGTGAACGGCAAGGCGCTCGACGAGCCGTACGTGGCGCCCGGCAATCCGCCGTCGCAGATCCGGTTCGACGTCAAGGTCCCGCCGGGGCGGTTGTGGGTGATGGGCGACCACCGCAGCGACTCGGCCGACTCGCGCTACCACATGAACGACCCCGGCGGGGGTACCGTCCCGGAGAACCTCGTGGTCGGCAAGGCGTTCGTCATCGCCTGGCCGGTCTCGCACTGGCGCAGACTCCAGGAGCCCGGCACCTTCGCGTCCGTCCCCGAGCCCGGCGCGAACGCGGCCTCGGCCCACGGGACGGCCAACAACGGGCAAGATTTCCTTCAACACCCGACTCCCGCGGAACTTCCGTTCGTTACGGGGTTGGTGGGCCTGTACCGGGTTCGGCGCAGGCGGTCGCGGCGGAGTGAGGAGTGGAAGTGGGGGACCCTGTGGTCAGCTCACGGTCCGGATCCGGTGGGACGGAGGACCGCGACCCTTCGGTCGGCGCTGTCGAGACGTCCGCGCAGGAGACCCCGGTGACGCCGGGCGGCGGTCCCGGCGACGACGCCGGGCGGGTGCCCCCACCCGGCGGCACTCCCGGGACCGGCGCACGACCGGCGGCGGGAGCCACGGACGCGGCGGATCCGGCGGACCGGGCGGACGCCGCCGAGCCGGCCTCGTCGGCGGCGGAGCCCGCCGGGACGGTCGGCGGTCGGGTCGGCGACGGGAAGGGACCCGGCGGCGGCCGGGAGGCCGGCGAAGGGGAGGACGGGGAGCCCGGCGAGGGGGACCCCTCCTCGCAGCGGGCGTTCTGGAAGGAGTTGCCGCTGCTGATCGGCATCGCCCTCGTACTGGCCCTGATCATCAAGACCTTCCTGGTCCAGGCGTTCTTCATCCCGTCCGACTCGATGCAGAACACCCTGCAGCGCGGTGACCGGGTGCTGGTGGACAAGCTCACCCCGTGGTTCGGCGACAAGCCCTCGCGCGGTGAGGTGGTCGTCTTCCACGACCCCGGCCACTGGCTGGACGGCGAGCCGCCCACCACCACCAACCCGGTCGCCAAGGCCATGCAGAGCGTGCTCAGCTTCATCGGCCTGATGCCGTCCGCCAACGAGAAGGACCTGATCAAGAGGGTCATCGCGGTCGGCGGGGACACCGTCGAGTGCAAGGTCGGCGGCAAGGTCGTGGTGAACGGCAAGCCGCTGACCGAGCCGTACGTCTACCCCGGCAACACCCCCTGCTCGGACAAGCCGTTCGGCCCGATCAAGATCGCGCCGCACAAGATCTGGGTGATGGGCGACCACCGCCAGGACTCGCTGGACTCCCGTTACCACCAGGACCTGCCGGGTGGCGGGCAGGTGGACGACAAGCAGGTCGTCGGGCGGGCCATCGTGATCGCCTGGCCGCCCGACCGGCTGAACACGCTGCCCATCCCGTCCACCTTCGACCAGCCGGGCATCAACGCCGCGGCCGGCGCGGCTCCGGCCGCCGGCGGCCTGGTCGGTGCCGTCCCGCTGGTGCTGTGGCGTCGCCGGCGGCGGACCCGCCGGGCCCGCCGCACGGCCGCCGAGGGCTGACCGGGCGCCCGCCCGCCGTCGCGACGGCGGGCGGGGCCGGGCGGCTCCGGCGTGTGGGCGTGGTGCGCGGGCGTGGTGCGAGAGGGTGGGCGCGGGTGTGGGCCTCCGGCGTTCGAGCACGTGGGAGCGTTCGGAGGCCGGCGGACCGGCCGGACGCCGGCGGAGGCGGCGCCCGGCCGCGGGGTACCGCCGGGTAGGGTGCCGCCCATGAGTGGCACCGCGACGCGACGGAACGACGCCCACGGCCGCTTGGGCGGCATCCTGTCCGGGATCGCCGTGGCTGTCGGCTGCGTGCTCTTCCTCGGGGGCTTCGTCTGGGGGGCGGTCGTCTACGAGCCGTTCACCGTCCCGACGGGCTCGATGCGGCCCACGGTGCACCCCGGCGACCGGGTGCTCGGCCGGCGACTCGACGGCGGGACGGTGCGCCGCGGCGACATCGTCGTCTTCACCGACCCGGTGTGGGGCGACGTCCCGCTGGTCAAGCGGGTGGTCGGGGTGGGCGGCGACACGGTCTCCTGCTGCGACCGGCACGGCCGCCTGGTGGTGGACGGCACGTCCGTCACCGAGCCGTACCTCGCGCGGCCGGGCCGCGCCTCCGCGACCGGCTTCACGGTCAAGGTCCCGGCCGGTCGGGTCTTCCTGCTCGGCGACAACCGCGACGTCTCCGAGGACTCCCGCTACCACCTGAGCGCGTCGGACGGCACCGTCCCGGTCTCCGAGGTGCGGGCCCGGGTGGAGGCCACCGTCTGGCCGTTGGGCCGGATGCGTGCCCTCCACAGCCCGGCAGCCTTCGCGGCGCTGCCCGGCGGCACCTCGCCGGCCGGGCCGTTCACCACGATCGCCTGGGCGGTCGCCGCGGGCGTGCTGCTCATCTTCGGCGGCGCCGCCTGGGGCCCGGTCTCGAATCGCTTCCGCAGGCGCGACCGGGGCACGGCCCGGCTCGACCCGGTCGGCGAGTCGCACGGGTGACCGCACGTGGCGCGGCCGGGGTGCTCCGGGCCGCCGGGTCGGGCACGGCGGCGGCCGGGGCGGTCCTGGTGGCCGGGGCGGGCACGGCGGCTCGGCGGCGCCGGCGGGCAGGCCGGACGGTGTCGGGAACACCTCGCGGGGGCGTACTGACGGACGTGCGGAGAAGTCGGGGCCGGTCATGAGACCGTATATCCGACCGGACCCGCCCGGCCGCTGCGTAGGCTGCTGGATGAGGGGCAGCCGCGACCGCCGCGGGCACGGTATCGATGGGACCGCTGGACGACGACCGCCGCGAGGGAACGCAACGCCGAAGGGGAACGTGCCATGAGCGCCGAGGACCTCGAGAAGTACGAGACCGAGATGGAGCTGAAGCTCTACCGGGAGTACCGAGACGTCGTCGGTCTGTTCAAATACGTGATCGAGACCGAGCGGCGCTTCTACCTGACCAACGACTACGAGATGCAGGTGCACTCGGTCCAGGGCGAGGTCTTCTTCGAGGTGTCGATGGCCGACGCGTGGGTGTGGGACATGTACCGGCCGGCCCGCTTCGTCAAGCAGGTCCGGGTGCTGACGTTCAAGGACGTCAACATCGAGGAGTTGAACAAGAGCGACCTCGACCTCTCCTCCGGCGACACGGGCTTCAACGGGTGACCCCCGGGTAACCGCCCGCCGCCGCCCGCACCCGGCCGGTCTGCGGGCCGCCCCGAGGGCCGGCCGCGCCGTGGGCGGCGCCCCTGCGCACGCCGTGCTTCGGCCGCCTCCGGGTTCCGCCGCACTGCTGGAGTCCCGCCGCCCCGGCGGGTGCCGCCACGTCCGGGGGCCGGGTGCGCCACCCCTGCCGGGTGCGCCGCCCCTGCCGGGTGCGCCGCCCCTGCCGGGTGCGCCGCCCCTGCCGGGTGCGCCACCCCTGCCGGGTGCGCCACCCCTGCCGGGGGCACCGACCACCGGGCGCACCGCCCTGGCAGGGGGCCGACTGCCCGCCGTCCGCCGGCGGCTCCCCCGCTCCCCCGGGCCGAGCGGCGGTGAGCCCCCCGAACGGGTGGCGGGGTTATCCACAATCGGGCCGTCGTCCACTGGAAGCCACCAAGATCATCTGTAGAGCGCTGCCTGCGTCACAGTCGGTGACGGAGGTGGTCCGACATGAACGCGAAATCCGCACTCGGCCGCTACGGAGAGGACCTGGCGGTCCGGCGGCTGCTCGCCGCCGGGTACGTGGTGCTGGCGCGCAACTGGCGACGCCGCGCCGGCGAGATCGACATCGTGGCGGCGGACGGCCCGGCCCTGGTGGTCTGCGAGGTCAAGACCCGCCGGTCCGGCCGTTACCAGGACCCGATGGCCGCGGTGACCCCGCGCAAGGCGGAACGGCTCAGACACCTGGCCGCCTGCTGGCTGGCCGAGCACGAGGGCGTGCCGCCCGGCGGGGTGCGGATCGACATGGTGGGGGTCACGCTGCCGGACCGCGGCGCGCCCACGGTGGAGCACGTGCGGGGGGTGGCGTGATGGGATTCGCCCGCACCTGCTCGGTCGCCCTGGTCGGCACCGAGGGCGTGGTGGTCGAGGTCCAGGCCGACCTGGAACCCGGGGTGGCGGCGTTCACGCTGGTCGGGTTGCCGGACAAGAGCCTGTCGGAGAGCCGCGACCGGGTCCGCGCGGCGATCACCAACAGCGGCGAGAGCTGGCCGCAGAGGAAACTCACCGTGGGACTGAGCCCGGCGGCCGTGCCCAAGTCCGGCAGCGGCTACGACCTGGCCGTCGCCTGCGCGGTGCTGGCGGCCGCCGAGCGGATCGCCCCGGACGCCGTGGCCGACCTGATGATGATCGGCGAGCTGGGACTGGACGGCCGGGTGCGCCCGGTGCGTGGGGTGCTGCCCGCGGTGCTCGCGGCGGCCGACGCCGGCTACCGCACCGTGGTGGTGGCCGAGCGGACGGCCGCGGAGGCCGCGTTGGTGCCCGGCGTCTCGGTGCTCGGCGTGCGCACCCTGCGCCAGCTCGTCGCGGTGCTCAACGACGAGCCGGTGCCCGACGAGCCACCGGACGACGGCGACCGGCCCGACCCGCTCGGCTCCGGGCTGGCCCCGCTCGGCGCCACCGCCGGCCGCGGACCGGCCCCGGCCGCGCGTCCCGACCTGGCCGACGTGGCCGGGCAACCGCTGGCCCGCCAGGCACTCGAGGTCGCCGCGGCCGGTGCGCACCACCTCTACCTGTGCGGCCCGCCGGGCGCGGGCAAGACGATGCTCGCCGAACGGCTGCCCGGCCTGCTCCCGCCGCTCACCGGGTCCGAGGCGCTGGAGGTGACCGCGGTCCACTCGGTGGCGGGCACCCTGCCGCCCGGCCGGCCGCTGATCGAGACCCCGCCCTACTGCGCGCCGCACCACTCGGCCACGACGCCGTCGGTCATCGGCGGCGGCAGCGGTCTGCCACGGCCCGGCGCGATCTCGTTGGCGCATCGAGGAGTGCTGTTCATGGATGAGGCTCCGGAGTTCGGCCCCCAGGTGCTGGAGGCGCTGCGGCAGCCGTTGGAGTCCGGTCACGTGGTGATCGCCCGGGCGGCCGGCGTGATGCGGCTGCCGGCCCGGTTCCTGCTGGTTTTCGCGGCCAACCCGTGTCCCTGCGGCCGGGCCGGTTCGGTGGGCGGCTGCTGCTGCTCGCCGAGCGCGGTCCGACGCTACCAGGCGCGATTGTCCGGCCCGCTGATGGACCGGATCGACCTTCGCGTCACGGTGGACGCGGTCGGACGGGCCGAGCTGATCGGACCGGAGCGCGCCGGGGAGAGCACCGCGCGGGTCGCGGCCCGGGTGCGCGCCGCCCGTGACCGCGCGGCCGAGCGCTACCGGGGGCTGCCGTGGACCACGAACAGCGAGGTGCCCGGCCACGAACTGCGTTCCCGCTGGCGGGCCGCCCCTGGGGCGTTGCGCGACGTCGAACGCGAGATGGAACGCGGTCTGCTCACCGCCCGCGGGCTCGACCGCGTGCTGCGCGTCGCCTGGACCGTGGCCGACCTGGCGGGGCATGAGCGCCCCGACGCGCACGACGTGGGGCAGGCGCTCCAACTGCGCACCGGCGTCTACCGCGGTGTCCCGGCCGGTGCGGGGAGCGGCGTGTGACGCCCGGCGAGCGGCGGGCGCGCGCCGCGCTGACCAGGATCGCGGAACCGGGCGACGAGGCGGTCGGCCGCTGGTTGAGCCGGCACGGAGCGGTCCGGACGCTGGCCATGATCGGCGGGGACCGGCCCCTCCCGGACGTCGGCGACCGCCGGGCGGCCGGCTACCGGGTCCGCCGGGACCGTGCCGATCCGGAGGCCGACCTGTCCGCCATCGCGGCGCTGGGCGGGCGGTTCGTGTGCCCGGGCGACGAGGAGTGGCCGACTCAGCTCGACGACCTCGGGGACCGCCGCCCGATCGGGCTGTGGGTGCTGGGCGGCCCGTCGCTGCGGGTGTGGTCGCTGCGGTCCGTCGCGCTGGTGGGGGCTCGGGCCTGCGGCGCCTACGGCAGCCATGTCGCCGCCATGCTGGGTGCCGACCTGGCCGAGGCGGGCTGGACCGTGGTCTCCGGCGCCGCGTACGGGGTGGACGGCGCGGCGCACCGGGGGGCGCTGGCGGTCGGCGGCCCGACCTCGGCGGTGCTGGCCTGCGGGGTGGACGTCGCCTATCCGCCCGGCCACGCCGGACTGATCCGCCGGGTGGCCCGGCAGGGCCTGCTGGTCGCCGAACTGCCGCCCAGCACCCATCCCACCCGCAGCCGCTTCGTGCTGCGCAACCGTGTCATCGCCGCGCTGACCAGGGGAACGGTGGTGGTGGAGGCGCGACGGCGCAGCGGCTCGCTGGTGACGGCCCGCTGGGCGCGGGAGTTGGGCCGCGTCACGATGGGCGTGCCCGGCCCGGTCACCTCCGGGCTCTCCGAGGGCGTGCACGAACTGCTGCGCGGTGAGGCGCGACTGGTCACCGACGCCGCCGAGGTCATGGAACTGACCGGGGCGATGGGTGACGACCTGGCGCCCGTCCGGTCCGGCCCGGTGCTCCCCCGGGACCTGCTCGCTCCCGCGACCGCCGCGGTGCTGGACGCCCTGCCGGGGCGCGGCGCCGCCGACACGCGGCGTGTCGCCGAGGACGCCGGGCGCGGGCTGGACGAGACGGCGGAAAGACTGCACGAACTGCACGCCCTGGGCTTCGTCGAACGCGACGGCCCCCGCTGGCGGCTCCCTCCGCGCGAGGGGTCGACCTCACCCGACGTCACCGTTCCGGGGCCCGGAGCCCCGGACTGATGAACCGAGCGGTAGTACACCATCAGGTGACAAGGAGGTCCTTGACCTGGGGCGATCAGATGACGAGGTTAGAGGAGTGGCCGTAGAGCGCCCCCATGTGCATCAGTTGTGGACATGACCGGGCGAATTCGGCCTCGTCCGATCACATCATCCGGCGGAACGGACCTCCGTTCCGCCCGTCCGTACGTCGTAGCGCTGAGCGATCATCCGCTCACGCTACGCTCGCATTCGGGCCCGATGCGACAGTCGGGACGCGACACCGGTCAGGCCCGAACCCCGCCCGCCCCCGTCCCGACGACCCGAAGGCCGGCGCACCGCCCGGCTCCGCAGCCACGAACGAACCGCCCGACCACCCGACCGCACCCCTGGACCTCCTCCGAGCTCCTCCGCTGCCACCCGCACCATCGGCACGTCCACCCGCACCATCCCACCGGCACCACCGACCGGCACCACCCACCCGGCATCATCACCGTCACGGCAGAACGGCTCTAGGCGACGCATGCCCCAGCACACCTCCGGGCCGGACCGCGCGAGCGCGCCGGCCGGCGAGCGCGCGGCCCCCCCGCGGGCCCGGACCGCGACGCCGGTCGCCCAGGACGTCCCGGCGCCCTCCGACCCGCACAGCGCACTCGACGACCTGTGGCGCGCCTACAAGGCGACCGGGCAGGCGCGCCTGCGCGAGCAGTTGATCCTGCACTACTCGCCCCTGGTCAAGTACGTCGCGGGCCGGGTCAGTGTCGGCCTGCCCCCCAACGTCGAACAGGCCGACTTCGTCTCCTCCGGCGTCTTCGGGCTCATCGACGCGATCGAGAAGTTCGAGCCCGAGCGGTCGGTCAAGTTCGAAACGTACGCGATCACCCGGATCCGCGGCGCCATGATCGACGAACTGCGCGCGTTGGACTGGATCCCGCGCTCGGTCCGCCAGAAGGCCCGGGCGGTGGAGCGCGCCTACGCCACCCTGGAGGCCCGGTTGCGCCGCACGCCGTCCGAGGGCGAGGTCGCCGACGAGATGGAGATCGGGGTGGAGGACCTGCACGCGATCTTCAGCCAGCTCTCCCTCGCCAACGTGGTGGCGCTGGAGGAACTGCTGCACGTCGGTGCCGACGGCGGCGACCGGCTCAGCCTCGTCGACACCCTGGAGGACCGCGACGCCGACAACCCGGTCGAGGTCGCCGAGGACCGAGAACTGCGCAGGCTGCTCGCCCGAGCGGTCAACACCCTCCCGGAGCGGGAGAAGACCGTGGTCACCCTCTACTACTACGAGGGCCTGACCCTGGCGGAGATCGGCCAGGTGCTCGGCGTCACCGAGAGCCGGGTCAGCCAGATCCACACCAAGTCCGTCCTGCAACTGCGCGCGAAACTGGCGGATGTGGGACGCGGCTGACCCGGGCGCGCGTCCCGGTCCGTAGAGTGGGGGAGTGCCAAGGATTCGAGCGGCCTCGGTGGCCGAGCACCGGACCATGCAGCGCGGCGCCCTGCTGGACGCCGCCCGGACCCTGCTGTCCGAAGGCGGCACGGAGGCGCTGACCTTCCCGGCGCTCGCGGAGCGCACCGGTCTGGCGCGCTCGTCGGTCTACGAGTACTTCCGCTCGCGGGCCGCCGTGGTCGAGGAGCTGTGCGCGGTCGACTTCCCCGTCTGGGCCGCCGAGGTCGAGACCGCGATGGAGGCCGCCGACGGCCCCGAGGGGCGAATCGAGGCGTACGTGCGCCGCCAGCTGGCCCTCGTCGGCGACCGCCGGCACCGCGCGGTCGTCGCCATCTCGGCCGGCGAGCTCGACGCCCGGGCCCGCGAGAAGATCCGCGCCGCCCACGGCGGCCTGGTCGCCATGGTCGTGCAGGCGCTCGCCGACCTCGGGCAGCCCGAGCCGCGCTTGGCCGCGGTCCTGTTGCAGGGCGTGGTCGACGCCGCGGTGCGCCGCATCGAGCTGGGCGCGGCCGAGGAGCCGGACCGGATCACCCGTACCGTGGTGGCGCTGGTCCTGCGCGGCGTCGTCCCCGGCGCCTGACCCGGATCGCCAGCGCCGCCGCCGCCAGGCCGGCCGAGGCGGTCCCGGCGCCCGTCCCCGCCGGGCTCGCACCGGTTTCCGCCCCGCCCGCCGCGCCGGCGTCCGCTCTCCGCGGGGCCGGTCCGCCGCCGGCCCGGTCCGGCCCCGGCGGCGCGACCCCGCGCACCGGCAGCAGCCGTGACGGACCCGTGAACCGGGCGGACGGGGGCAGCAGGCCCAGCGGATCGAGGTACCGCCGGCCCCGCAACAGCCCCCAGTGCAGGCAGGCGGTACGGCAGTGGAAGGGGCCGGCTGCCAGCGAGGCGACCGTGGTCCCGGCGGCGACCAGGTCGCCGGGCCGTACCCGGGGACGCACCGGTTGGTACGTGTAGCGCGACGCCGGCGGCCCGGTACCCGGCAGTTCGACGGAGAGCACGCCCCTCCCGGCGACCGTCCCGGCGAAGACCACCCGGCCGGAGGCGACCGCCCGTACCGGAGCGCCCGGCAGGGCGGCGAGGTCCACCCCGCGATGTCCGGGCGACCACGGGTGCGGCGGGGGTTCGAACCCCCGGACCACTGTCGGCGCCCGGCGCCCGCCCGGCGGTCCGGTCACCGGCCAGACGTGGTCGGTGACCGCTGCCCCGGAAGCGGCGAACGCCGGCGGGAACGGCAGCGCGGCCAGAGCGGCCGCCGGCAGCAGCAGCCAGGTAACCCGTACCACCCATGCCCTCAGGCCTCCAGGCGTCCCGCCGCCTCCCGGAGGGCTCGGCAGCCCGATGTTCCCCGCTCTCCGCCGCTCCCGGGCCCCCGGCGACCGCGGGGCCGGCCGAGGGCGACCCGGTGGCCCTTCTCGGCGGCCCGGGCCTTCTCCATGACCTGGCGGGCCTTCTCGGCGACCCGGTGGCCCGCCTCGGCGACCGGCCGCCTCCAGCCGGCCGGACCCTGCGCCACGGAGGGGGTTCGCCGGCCGGGTGGTCGCGCATCGCGTCGTCGTGATCATGTCCCCACCGTGGCGCGCCGTGCGCAAGCCGGATGATCATGGTCCTGTTTCTGTGGACGGCACAGCTGTTGTGCACAACCCGGCCACCCTCGCGAGGGAGTCGCCTGCCCCTTCGTTGACGTCGGCCCCGCCGGCCCGGCGCGCAGCCCCGCCGACCCCGCGCACCATTCCCCGCCGCGCCGCTGCGCTCACAACCCGCGCCCGCCACTCCGCCCCGCGTGCGCCCCCCGCCCCGCCCAGTGCCGCCGCACGCGCGCCGTGGCCGACCGGTGACCGCGGGTCGGCCGTGTCCCCGGGGGCCCACCGGGGCCCACGGCGGCGAGCGGCGGGCAGTGGCGGTCCGCGGGCGGGCACCCGCGGTCGACGGCGGCCAACAGCGGTGAACCGGCGGGTCGGGGGGGCCACCGGGGCGCTCCGTGCGCGACCGACCGCGGTCGCTGCGGGCCCGGCGGTCCCGTACACTTTCCCTGGCGATCCGGGTCACCGGATCGACTTCGCACGCCCGCCTCCGTCGGTCGTCCCGTTCGGGTCATCCCGTTCCGGCCCGCCGCACGGTGGCCGCGTCCCTCGGTCCTCGGAAGACCGGCCTCGAAAGCGCTCTTCCGCGGCACGGCGCACCGGGCGTCAGGCGTGGCCGCCGCCCGGCGACCACGGAACCGAGCACCCAAGGAGTACGGCCATGGCCGTCGTCACGATGCGGGAGCTGCTGGAGAGCGGCGTCCACTTCGGGCACCAGACCCGCCGCTGGAACCCGAAGATGAAGCGCTTCATCTTCACCGAGCGCAACGGCATCTACATCATCGACCTGCTCCAGTCGCTGTCGTACATCGACCGCGCCTACGAGTTCGTCAAGGAGACCGTCGCGCACGGCGGCTCCGTGCTGTTCGTCGGCACCAAGAAGCAGGCCCAGGAGGCCATCGCCGAGCAGGCCACCCGGGTGGGCATGCCCTACGTCAACCAGCGCTGGCTGGGCGGCATGCTGACCAACTTCTCGACCGTCTACAAGCGCCTGCAGCGCCTGAAGGAGCTCGAGGAGATCGACTTCACGGACGTGGCCGCCTCCGGCCTCACCAAGAAGGAACTCCTCGTCCTCGAGCGCGAGAAGAACAAGCTGGAGAAGACGCTCGGCGGTATCCGCGACATGGCGAAGGTCCCCAGCGCCGTGTGGATCGTGGACACCAAGAAGGAACACATCGCCGTCGGCGAGGCGCGCAAGTTGCGCATCCCGGTCGTCGCGATCCTGGACACCAACTGTGACCCGGACGAGGTCGACTACAAGATCCCGGGCAACGACGACGCGATCCGCTCGGTCACGCTGCTCACCCGCGTGATCGCGGACGCCGCCGCCGAGGGCCTGATCGCCCGCTCCGGTGCCGCCACCGGTGACGCCAAGGCCGCCCCGGCCGAGCCGCTGGCCGAGTGGGAGCGCGAACTGCTGGAGGGCGAGAAGGCCAAGTCCGCCGAGGCCGCTCCCGCCGAGGCCGCTCCCGCCGAGGCCGCTCCCGCCGAGGCCGCCCCGGCCGAGCCGGCTGCCGAGGCCGCTCCGGCCGCCGAGGACAAGCCGGCCGCCGAGGACAAGCCGGCCGCCGAGGGCGACAAGCCGGCCGCCGAGGGCGGGCAGGCCTGACGTCCCGACCGCGACACGGCTGACCGACGGCGGGGGAGGGGCCGAGCGCCCCGCCCCCGCCGTCCACCGCGCCGGGTCCGCGTCGCAGGGCGCGGACGCCGTCCCGACCGCGGTGGAACACCGACTTTCGAGAAGAGACTCCTGAGACATGGCGAACTTCACCGCCGCCGACGTCAAGAAGCTCCGTGAGCTGACCGGCGCCGGCATGATGGACTGCAAGAAGGCGCTCGACGAGGCCGAGGGCAGCGTCGACAAGGCCGTCGAGATCCTGCGCGTCAAGGGCCAGAAGGGCGTGGCCAAGCGCGAGAGCCGCAACGCCTCCAACGGCGCCGTGGTCTCCCTCATCGGGGACGGCAACTCCGCCGGCGTGCTGCTCGAGCTGAACTGCGAGACCGACTTCGTCGCCAAGGGCGACAAGTTCGTCGCGGTCGCCGACGCGATCGCCCGGCACGTCGCGGAGGTCCGCCCGGCCGACCTCGACGCGCTGCTCGCCTCCGAGATCGAGGCCGGCAAGACCGTGCAGGCGTTCGTGGACGAGGCCAACGCGACGCTCGGCGAGAAGATCGTGCTGAGCCGCTTCAGCCAGTTCACCGAAGGCTACGTCGCCTCCTACCTGCACCGCACCAGCCCCGACCTGCCGCCGCAGGTCGGCGTGCTGGTCTCGCTGGACCAGGAGAACGCGCAGGTCGCCAAGGACGTCGCGCAGCACATCGCCGCGTTCGCCCCGAAGTACCTGACCCGCGAGGACGTCCCCGCCGAGACGGTGGAGAACGAGCGCCGCGTCGCCGAGGCCACCGCCCGCGAGGAGGGCAAGCCGGAGGCCGCGCTGCCGAAGATCGTCGAAGGCCGGGTCAAGGGCTTCTTCAAGGAGAACGTGCTGCTGGAGCAGCCGTTCGCCAAGGACAACAAGAAGACCGTGCGCAAGGTGCTCGACGAGGCCGGCGTCACGGTGAAGCGTTTCGCGCGTTTCCGCGTCGGCGTCTGACCCCCGGCAGCGAACGCCCGACGGCCCGGCTAGGGTCGGAAGCGAACGGCCGCGTCTCCGGCCGGCCGCAGATGTGACGAGGAGGCCATTGCCGTACCGGGACCGATCACCGGACCCTGGCAATGGCCTCCTTCGTACGCGCACGAGGAGAGATCCATGCACCAGGACGCCGGCACCGACCATCCGCCCGCGCAGACCCCGGCGACAGTCCGTCCGGACGGCTCGGACGACGAACGGGGCACGCGCCCGCGCCGTTTCCTGCTCAAGCTGTCCGGCGAGGCGTTCGGCGGTGGCGCGATCGGCGTGGACCCGGACGTCGTGCACGCCATCGCCCGGGAGATCGCCGCGGTCGTGCGGGACGGCACCCAGATCGCCGTGGTGATCGGCGGCGGGAACTTCTTCCGCGGCGCCGAACTGCAGCAGCGCGGCATGGACCGGGCCCGGTCCGACTACATGGGCATGCTCGGCACCGTCATGAACTGCCTGGCCCTCCAGGACTTCCTGGAGAAGGAGGGCGTCGACACCCGGGTGCAGACCGCCATCACCATGGGCCAGGTCGCCGAGCCGTACATCCCGCTGCGGGCCGTGCGGCACCTGGAGAAGGGCCGGGTCGTCATCTTCGGCGCCGGCATGGGCATGCCGTACTTCTCCACCGACACCACCGCCGCGCAGCGGGCCCTGGAGATCCACGCCGAGGCCATGCTGATGGGCAAGAACGGCGTGGACGGCGTCTACGACTCCGACCCGGCCGTCAACCCCGACGCGGTGAAGTTCGACGCCCTGGAGTACGACGAGGTGCTGGTACGCGGCCTCAAGGTCGCCGACGCCACCGCCATCACCCTGTGCCGGGACAACAACCTGCCCATCCTGGTCTTCGAGCTGCTGGCCGAAGGCAACATCGCCCGTGCCGTGAAGGGTGAGAAGATCGGCACGCTGGTGAGTGAACACGGCACCCGGGACTGACGATCCGTCCGGTTCCGGGATGGACAACACGCCGCCGGTTCGACACCGTGCGGTTGGGAACGCAGGCAAGCTCACGAAGAAGACCAGGAGCAGATGGTGATCGAAGAGATCCTCCTCGAAGCCGAGGAGAAGATGGAGAAGGCCGTCGTGGTCGCCAAGGATGACTTCGCCGCGATCCGCACCGGCCGGGCCCACCCGGCGATGTTCAACAAGATCGTGGCCGAGTACTACGGCACCATGACGCCGATCAACCAGATGGCGTCCTTCTCGGTGCCCGAGCCGCGGATGGCCGTGGTCACCCCGTTCGACAAGACGTCGCTGCGCGCCATCGAGACCGCGATCCGCGACTCCGACCTCGGGGTCAACCCGTCCAACGACGGCCACATCATCCGGGTGGTGTTCCCCCAGCTGACCGAGGAGCGCCGGCGGGAGTACATCAAGGTCGCCAAGGCCAAGGCGGAGGACGCCAGGGTCTCCATCCGCAGCGTGCGCCGCAAGGCCAAGGAGACCCTGGACAAGCTCGTCAAGGACGGCGCGGCGGGCGAGGACGAGGTACGCCGCGCCGAGAAGGAGCTCGAGGACATCACCGCCAAGTACGTGGCTCAGGTGGACGAGCTGCTCAAGCACAAGGAAGCCGAGCTGCTAGAGGTCTGATGAACGACTCATCCGCGGGGGCTCCGCCGGGCGCCGGTCTTCCAGGAGCTCCCGGGTCGCCGGCCGCCCCCGGGCAGTCGCACCTCCCGGCGGGTCCCGCGTTCGACGCGGGCCCGACGGCGCAGACTCGACCCATGCCACCCGTACCGGACGACACCCGCGGCGCCCGGACCCGCGCCGGGAGGTCCGGCCGCAGCGCCGGGCGCGACCTGCGCGCCGCCATAGGCGTCGGCCTCGGCCTGGGCGCGGTCATCGTCGCCTCCCTCTTCGTCTACAAGGCGGTCTTCGTCGGCGTCGTGGTCACCGCCGTCGTCGTCGGGCTGTGGGAGCTGACCGGCCGGCTGGCCGAGCGCAAGGACGTCCACGCGCCGCTGGTGCCGCTCGTGGTGGGTGGTGCCGCCACGGTGGTCTCCGGCTACGTGTGGGCCGCCCAGGGCGCGTGGATCGGGACGGCGTTCACCGTGCTCGCCGTGCTGGTCTGGCGGATGGCCATGCCCCCGCACGACTACCTGCGCGACGTCACGGCGGGTGTGTTCGCCGCGTTCTACGTGCCGTTCCTGGCCACCTTCGTGGTGATGATGCTGGCCGCGCACGACGGGCCGTGGCGGGTGTTCGTCTTCCTGCTGCTGACCGTCGTCAGCGACACCGGCGCCTACGCGGTCGGCTGGCGGTTCGGCCGGCACAAGCTGGCGCCGCGCATCTCTCCCGGCAAGACCTGGGAGGGCCTGCTCGGCGCGATCGCGTTCGCCATGGTGGTCGGGGCGCTGTCGATGGGCTTCCTGATCGATCGCGGCCAGTGGTGGCAGGGCCTGCTGCTCGGGTTCGCCGCCGCCGCCAGCGCCACCCTCGGCGACCTGGGCGAATCCATGATCAAACGGGATCTGGCCATCAAGGACATGGGCACCCTGCTGCCCGGCCACGGTGGCCTCATGGACCGGCTCGACTCGCTGCTGCCCACCGCACCGGTGGTGTGGCTGCTGCTGGTCGTCTTCGTCGGCGCCACCTGAGCCCCCGCCGTCGGGGCCCCGCCCCCGCCGGCCGGGTGCCCGGTCCCCCCGTCACCGCGCCGGGCCGCCGGGCCGGTCCGGGCCGCCGCACGGGGCCGCCGTGCGTCGCGCGGGTCCCGGACCGCCGCGCGATCCGGCCGGCCGGGGCACACCGGCACGTCTGCGACACTGGATCCACCATGCCTGCACCTGGAGAACTCACCTTCGCCGTGCCGCGCGGGGCCAAGAAGCCGCCGCGGCACCTCGCCGACCTCTCGCCCGCGGAGCGCCGGGAGGCGGTGGCGGATCTGGGGGAGAAGCCGTTCCGGGCCGGGCAGTTGTCCCGGCACTACTTCGCCCGGTACGCGGACGATCCGGCGGCCTGGAGCGACATCCCGGCGGGCGCCCGGCAGCGGCTGGCGCACGCGTTGCTGCCGGAGCTGATGTCGGTGGTGCGGCACGTCTCGTGCGACCAGGACACCACCCGCAAGACGCTGTGGAGGCTGTTCGACGGCACCCTCGTCGAGTCGGTCCTGATGCGCTACCCGGACCGGGTCACCATGTGTGTCAGCTCCCAGGCCGGCTGCGGCATGAACTGCCCGTTCTGCGCCACCGGCCAGGCCGGACTGACCCGCAACCTGTCGACGGCGGAGATCGTCCACCAGATCGTGGCCGGCATGCGCGCGTTGCGGGACGGCGAGGTGCCCGGCGGGCCGGCGCGGCTGTCCAACATCGTGTTCATGGGCATGGGCGAACCGCTGGCCAACTACGCGCGGGTGGTCGCGGCGGTCCGCCGGCTCACCGACCCCGAGCCGGACGGGGTCGGGCTGTCGCAGCGCGGGATCACCGTCTCCACGGTCGGCCTGGTGCCGGCGATGCTGCGCTTCGCCGACGAGGGGTTCACCTGCCGGCTGGCGGTCTCGCTGCACGCGCCGGACGACGCGCTGCGCGACACCCTGGTGCCGGTCAACACCCGCTGGAAGGTCCGCGAGGTGCTGGACGCGGCCTGGCGCTATGCCGAGGTCTCCGGCCGCCGGGTCTCGGTGGAGTACGCGCTGATCCGGGACGTCAACGACCAGGCGTGGCGGGCCGACCTGCTGGGCCGGCTGTTGCGCGGCCGGCGCGCGCACGTGAACCTCATCCCGCTCAACCCGACCCCCGGCTCCCGGTGGACGGCCTCCCGGCAACGTGACGAGACCGCGTTCGTCCAGGCCCTGGAGTCGCACGGCGTACCGGTGACCGTGCGCGACACCCGCGGCCAGGAGATCGACGGCGCCTGCGGGCAGCTGGCCGCTTCCGAGCGCTGATCCGTGCTGATATCGTCATCCCACCATTCCGACAGGGGAGCGCACGAGCGCTGAGAGTGCGGAACCGCCACCCGCGGGTGCGGTGGACCGCAGACCCTCGAACCTGATCCGGGTCATGCCGGCGAAGGGAGTTCGGCCATGCAGGCCAACACGTCCGCGTCCGATCCCACCCGTCCCACCCCTCCCGCGGGTTCCGCGGGACCCACCGGTCCCACCGGTCCCGCCGGCCCGGCGGTCCCCGCCCCTGGTGCGGGGCCGGCGCCCGCCGCCGTCCCGGACGCGTTGCGCTGGCGCACCGTCGACATCGTGGTCGCCGCGGTCGTCGGCGTCGCGTTCGGCGTCGTCTTCTGGGCCTGGAACTCCCTCTACGAAGGGGTGGCCAGCGCCATCCCGCTGCCCGGTCGGGCGGTGATGTACGGCGTCTGGCTGGTGCCGGCGGTGCTCGGCCCGATGATCATCCGCAAGCCGGGCGCCGGGATCTTCTGCGAACTGGTCGCCGCCTCCGTGGAGACCCTGTTCGGCACCTCGTGGGGCCTGGTCACCCTGCTGTACGGGGTGCTGCAGGGCATGGCCGGCGAGTTCGGCTTCGCCCTGACCGCCTACCGCGTCTGGCGCCGCCCGACCGCGCTGGCCGGCGGCGCGCTGGCCGGGGCGGCCGCCGCGCTGCTGGACATCGCGCTGTACTACCCGACGTTCTCCGGCGGCTGGCAGGCCGGCTACCTCGGCGTCGTGGTCGCCAGCTCCGCGTTGATCGCTGGGCTCGGCGGCCTGGCGCTGACCCGGGCGCTGGCGCAGACCGGCGCGCTCGACCCGTTCCCCTCCGGACGGGAACGGGCGGCGGTCTGATCCGGCCGCCGAAGGCCCGCCCATGAGCACCGTCAGGCTGCGCGGATTCGGCCACCGGCACGCCGGGCGCCGCGGCTGGGCCGTGCGCGGCGTCGACCTCGACGTCGAGCACGGCGAACGCGTCGCCCTGCTCGGCCCGTCCGGCGCCGGCAAGTCGACCCTGCTGGCCGCCCTCGCCGGGCTGCTGCCGCCGGAGTCCGGCGAACGCGAGGGCAGCGTCGAGGTCGACGGCCGGGACCCGCGCGAGACCCGGGACCGGATCGGCATGGTCTTCCAGGACCCGCAGGCGCAACTGGTGATGGAACGCGCCGGCGACGACGTGGCGTTCGGCCTGGAGAACCGCGGCACACCGCCGCACGCCATACCCGCCCTGGTGGAGGAGGCGCTGCGCCGGGTCGGCTTCCCGTACGGCCCGCGGCGCGCCACCACGGCCCTGTCCGGTGGCGAACAGCAGCGGCTCGCGCTGGCCGGCGCCCTGGTCACCCGGCCCGGCCTGCTGCTGCTCGACGAGCCCACCGCCAACCTCGACCCGGCCGGCGCCCGCCTGGTGCGCGACGTGCTCGCCGACGTCACCGGGCCCGCGGCGGCCACCGGGGTGCTGGTGGAGCACCGGATCGCCCCGCTGGCCGGCCTGCTGGACCGGGTCGTGGTGCTGGAACCCGGCGGCGGCGTGCGGGCGGACGGGCCGCCGGAGCGGGTCTTCGCCGAGCACGGCGACCGGCTCGCCGCCGACGGCGTGTGGGTGCCCGGCCGCCCCGCCCCCGTGCACCCGCCGGTCACCGCACCGGGCGCGGAACTGCTGCGGGCCGAACACCTCGGCCTGCGGCCGGTGTTCAGCGCGCTGGAGGCCGCCGTGCGGGCCGCCGAGGCGCTGGCCGTGCTGGGTCCCAACGGTGCCGGCAAGTCCACCCTGGCGCTGATGCTCGGCGGTCTGCTCGCCCCCGGCGACGGCCGGGTCGCGGCCACCGCCGCGCTCGCCGGGTCCGACGCCGGCCGGCCGCCGCACCGCTGGCGGGCCCGAGACCTGGCCCGCCGGATCGGCTCGGTGTTCCAGAACCCCGAGCACCAGTTCGTCACCGCACGGGTGCGCGACGAACTCAGCCTGGGCGCGGCGGACCCCGGCCGGGCCGACGAGCTCCTGGTCCGGCTGCGGCTCGACGCGCTCGCCGAGGCCAACCCGCACACGCTGTCCGGCGGTGAGCAGCGCCGGCTGTCGGTGGCCACCGCGCTGGCCGCCGCGCCACGGGTGCTGGTGCTGGACGAGCCCACCTTCGGCCAGGACCGCCGCACCTGGACCGAACTCGTCGCGCTGCTGGCCGCGTTGCGCGACGACGGGCACGGCATCGTCACCGTCACCCACGACGAGGACCTTCCCACCGCGCTGGGCGCCCGGGAACTGCGCCTGCCCGGGCCGGCCGCGCCGCCCCGACCCCCGGGAGCGGGCCGGCCGACCGCGAGCCGGCCGGGAACGAGGCCGCCCGGTGAACCGCGCCGCCCCCATCGCCGATCCGGCGGCGCCGCTGGCCCGCCGCAACCCGGTCGCCAAGCTCGGCGCCGCCGCCGTCCTGGCGCTCGCCCTCGTGGTCAGCCTCGACCCGGTCGCGCCGGGGGTGGCGCTCGCCGCGGAACTGGCCACCGTGCCGCTGTTCGGCATCGGCTACCGGGCGCTGGCCCGGCGCACCTGGCCGCTGCTGCTCAGCGTCGTCGGCGCCGCCGCCTCGGTGTTCCTGTTCGGCGCCGACCGGCGGCACCTGGCGGCCACCGCCCTGGCGCTGGTCCTGCGACTGCTGGCGGTCGGGCTGCCCGGTGTCGTGGTGTTCGCCACCACCGACCCGACCGACCTGGCCGACGCGCTGGTGCAGAACGCGCGGGTCCCGGCCCGGTTCGCCATCGGCACGCTGGCCGCCTGGCGCCTGGTGCCGCTGCTCGGTGAGGAGTGGCGGCTGATCGGCTACGCCCGGCGGGCGCGCGGCGTCGACCCCGGGCGGGACCCGCTGGCCCGGCTGCGGCTGCTGACCTCCGCGTCGTTCACGCTGCTGGTCGGGGCGATCCGGCGCGGTACCCGGCTGGCCACCGCGATGGACGCGCGCGGCTTTGACTCCGGGGTGCCGCGCACCACCGCGCGCGTGCAGCGGTTCGGCCCCGCCGACGCCGCGCTGGTCGTCGGCGCGCTGCTGCTGGCCGCCCTGGCCATCGGGGTCAGCGTCTGGGCCGGCCGGTTCCACCCGCTGCTGCGCTGACCGCGCCCACCGCGCCGCGCCCGGTCAGACCGGCAGCGCCAGCCAGCACAGTGCGGCGGTCAGCGGAACGAGGACGAGCAGCAGCACGCCGCAGCGCAGCAGCCCGGCCAGTCGGGGCAGCGACCCGGCGGCGCCCAGCACCCGCAGCAGGCCGGCCGTGCCGGACCGTGCGTGGCGCGACTCCAGCACCCCGCCGACCAGTGCGGCCAGCGGGCACAGCACCAGCACCCCCGCGGCCAGCAGGGTCAGCGGACCGGGTCCGCGGTGCGCCGGGACCGGCGGCCACAGTGCCGGCACGGCCGCGCAGACCACCGCGGACAGCACGCCGAGCGGCCGGCCCACCCGGCCCGCGTCGGCCTGCAGCACCCGCCCGGCCAGCAGCCGCACCGCGCCCGGACGCCGGGAGGCCAGCAGCCGCCCGGTCAGGTGGGTCAGCCCCGGGCCGAGCAGCGCCGCGCCGGCCAGCACCAGACCCCAGCCGAGCACCGCGTCCGGCGCCAGCGGCGCGAGGCCACCGGGCAGCCGGACCAGCGCGCCCGCCGACCGGTCCGGGGCGTGCGCGTACAGCCCGACCGCCAGCCCGGCCGCGACAGCGGGCAGCCCCGCCGCCGGCCCGGCCGCGGCGGGTGTCCGCCCGGTCCGGCGCGGCCACAGCGCGAGCCCGCAGACGGCTGCGCACACCAGCGCTGGGAGCGCGAGCAGCGACAGCAGTGCCCCGACCGGCAGCGGGTGGGCGTCCACCGGGACCGGCCCGTGGGCCGCGAAGAACGCCCAGCCCGCCGCGGACGCCGCCGTCGTCGTCACCGCCGCCTCGGCGGCGGCCGGCAGCGCGGAGCGCAGCGGCCCGGTGCCGACCAGGTCCAGCGCCGGGACGACGGCCGACCGGTGCCGGGGGGCCACCACCGCGGCAGACAGCAGCGCGACGGCCGCCAGCGGTGCCGCGCACCACACCAGCCGGGCCGCCGCCAGTGGCCGGTGCGCGGCGCCGGACGGATGGCCGACGGCCTGCGCGAGCGCGGCGAGCAACAGGTAGGTGACGCAGGCCCCGGCGGCCAGGAGCACCAGCCGCAGGCCCAGTTCGACCGGGCGTCCGCGCACCGCCAGCCGGAGCCCGATCAGGCCGGGCAGCAGCGCTTCCGGCGGCCGGTCCGCGGCGGCCGGGGAGGCGTCGGGGCGCTCCGGGACCGGGCGGCCGACAGCCGCCGGAGCGGCGGTGGCGAGGGCGCCGGACGGGACCGGGGCGCCGTCGGCCGCGGGAAGACCGGACCCGGTCCGGGGGGCACCCCTCAGCACGAGGCCGCCCGCGGCCAGGCGGCGGCCGGCGGCGCGGCGGCGGGGGAGCCGTCGACCAGCGCGACGGTGCGGTCGGCGAACGCGGCGACCTCGGGGTCGTGGGTGGCCAGCAGCATCGTGATCCGGTGTGAGCGTGCGGCGTTGGTCAGGGTGCGCAGCACCTGGGTGCGGTCCGTGCGGTGCAGGGTGGCGGTCGGCTCGTCGGCGAACAGCACGTCGGGGACGGTCACCAGGGCACGGGCTATGGCCACCCGCTGGCGTTCGCAGCGGCGCAACCGGTGCGGGCGCCTGCGGGCCAGGGCGCCCAGGTCGAGCCGTTCCAGCCACTCCTGCGCCGCCCTGGCCGCGGCGCGGTGCGGCGCGCCGGTCAGCAGCAGGGGCAGCGCGGCGTTCTCACGGGCGGTCAGCTCCGGTATGAGCTGCGGGTCCGGGCCCACCCAGCCGAACCGGTCGCGGCGCAGCCGGTCGCGGGCGGCGGCGCCCAGGGTGTGCACCGGGGAACCGTTGAACCGCACCTCGCCGCGGTCCGGGACCAGTTGGCCGGACAGGCAGGTCAGCAGGGTGGTCTTGCCGGCGGCCCGTGGGCCGACGACGCCGAGGACCTCGCCGGCGCGGACGCCCACCGAGACCCCGAGCAGCGCGGGGGAGCCCCGGTGGGCGTGGTGCAGGGCGCGCCCGCACAGCAGGTCGCCGTCCGGCGGGGTCCGCATGCCGACTTACCTCCACCGCATGAGAAGTTGGGCACCGCGTGGGAAGCCGGGTGCGCGACGTGAGAATCCCCCTCGCACGGCGAAACGAGTGCGCGGGGGATACGTCACGCTACCGCAGGCCGGCTACAGCTTCGTCCACGCCTCGGTCAGGACGCCGCGCAGGATCTGCTCGATCTCGTCGAAAACGGACGCGTCGGCGATCAGCGGCGGGGCCAACTGGACGACCGGGTCGCCCCGGTCGTCCGCGCGGCAGTACAGGCCATTGTCGAACAGCTCGCGGGAGACGAAGCCGTACAGCAGGCGTTCGCACTCCTGCTCGGTGAAAGTCTCCTTGGTGGCTTTGTCCTTGACCAGTTCGATCCCGTAGAAGTAGCCGTCGCCGCGGACGTCCCCGACGATCGGCAGGTCGCGCAGCCGGTCCAGGGTGGCGCGGAAGGCGGCCTCGTTGTCCAGCACGTGCTGGTTGAGCCCCTCGCGTTCGAACAGGTCGAGGTTGGCCAGAGCCACCGCCGCCGAGACCGGGTGGCCGCCGAAGGTGTAGCCGTGCAGGAAGACGTTGCCGGGCCGGTAGAACGGCTCGGCGATCCGGTCGGAGACCACCGCCGCGCCGATCGGCGAGTAGCCGGACGTCATGCCCTTGGCGCAGGTGATGATGTCCGGCAGGTAGCCGAACTTCTCGCAGCCGAAGTACGTGCCGAGCCTGCCGAACGCGCAGATCACCTCGTCGGAGACGAGCAGCACGTCGTGGGCGTCGCAGATCTCCCGCACCCGCTGGAAGTAGCCGGGCGGCGGGGGGAAGCAGCCACCGGCGTTCTGCACCGGCTCCAGGAAGACGGCGGCCACCGTCTCCGGGCCCTCGAAGAGGATCTGCTCCTCGATCCGGTCGGCGGCCCAGCGGCCGAACGCCTCCGGGTCGTCGCCGTGCGCCGGGGCCCGGTACAGGTTGGTGTTGGGCACCTTCAGGGCGCCGGGCACCAGCGGTTCGAACGGCGCCTTGAGGGCCGGCAGCCCGGTGATGGACAGCGCCCCCTGCGGGGTGCCGTGGTAGGCGACCGCCCGGGAGACCACCTTGTACTTGCCCGGGTTGCCGGTCAGCCGGTGGTACTGCTTGGCGAGTTTCCATGCGGTCTCCACCGCCTCGCCGCCGCCGGTGGTGAAGAAGACCTTGCCGAGGTCGCCGGGGGCGAGGTGGGCGAGCCGCTCGGCTAGCTCCACCGCCTTGGGGTGGGCGTAGGACCAGATCGGGAAGAAGGCCAGGTCGGCCGCCTGCCGGGCGGCCGCCTCCGCCAGCTCCCGCCGGCCGTGCCCGGCCTGGACGACGAAGAGCCCGGCGAGTCCGTCGAGGTACCGCCTGCCGCGGTCATCGTAGACGTAGGCGCCCTCGCCGCGCACGATGGTGGGCACCGGGGCGTCCCGGTAGGACGACATCCGGGTGAAGTGCATCCACAGGTGGTCGTAGGCCGTCGTGGACCGGTCCTCGCTCATCGCGTTCCCCAGGTGTAGGTCTGCTTCCGGAGTTTGAGGTAGACGAAGCACTCGGTGGCCCGTACGCCGGGCAGCGCGCGGATCCGCCTGCTGACCGTCTCCAGCAGGTGGTCGTCGTCCTCGCAGACTATTTCGACCAGCAGGTCGAAGGAGCCCGCGGTCACCACGACGTACTCCACCTCGTCCATGTCGGCCAGCGCGTCGGCGACCGGGTGCACGTCGCCCTCCACGGTGATCCCGACCATCGCCTGCCGGCGGAAGCCCACCGTGAGCGGGTCGGTGACCGCCACGATCTGCATGACGCCCTGGTCGAGCAGCTTCTGCACCCGCTGGCGCACCGCGGCCTCGGACAGCCCCACCGCCTTGCCGATCGCGGCGTAGGGCCGGCGGCCGTCCTCCTGCAGCTGCTCGATGATCGCCTTGGAGACCGGGTCGAGCGGGGACGGGCCGCCGGGGCGGTCGCGGGGCTTGAGGATGCGCGTGGCCACACCGACACTCTGCACGAGGTCTCGTCGCTCACGCAACCCCAGAACGATGGAATCCGTCGCGGTGATCGTAGAAAGGTACTGATTCAATCGTTCGGGGCGGGCTGGTGTGTCGAATACGGTCGCCCAGCGACTAGGCTTGAGTCGTCTCAACCTTTGGACCAGCCCTACCCGGAACCCCAGGACAGGAGAAGGCAGTGAGCGAGCTCCGTACTCTGCGCAACTACATCGACGGAGAGTTCCGCGACGCCGCCGACGGACGCACCACCGACGTCGAGAACCCGGCCACCGGAGAGGCGTACGCCACCGCGCCGCTGTCCCGAGAGGCGGACGTGGACGCGGCGATGGCCGCCGCCGCGGCCGCCTTCCCGGCCTGGCGGGACGCCGTCCCCGGCGAGCGGCAGAAGGCGCTGCTGAAGGTGGCCGACGCCCTGGAGGAGCGGGCCGAGGACCTCATCGGCGTGGAGAGCGAGAACACCGGCAAGCCGGTCGGCCTGACGCGGACCGAGGAGATCCCGCCGATGATCGACCAGATCCGCTTCTTCGCCGGCGCCGCCCGGATGCTGGAGGGCAGGTCCGGCGGCGAGTACATGGAGGGCCTGACCTCCTTCGTGCGGCGCGAGCCGATCGGGGTGTGCGCGCAGGTCACGCCGTGGAACTACCCGATGATGATGGCGGTGTGGAAGTTCGCCCCGGCGCTGGCCGCGGGCAACACGGTGGTGCTCAAGCCCTCCGACACCACCCCCGCCTCCACTGTGCTGATGGCCGAGATCATGGGCGAGATCCTGCCCAAGGGCGTGTTCAACGTGGTCTGCGGCGACCGCGACACCGGCCGGCTGATGGTCGAGCACGGCACCCCGGCGATGGCCTCGATCACCGGCTCGGTGCGGGCCGGCACGCAGGTCGCCGAGAGCGCCGCGAAGGACCTCAAGCGGGTCCACCTGGAACTGGGCGGCAAGGCGCCGGTGGTGGTCTTCGAGGACGTCGACATCCCCAAGGCGGTCGAGGGCATCTCGGTGGCCGGCTTCTTCAACGCCGGCCAGGACTGCACCGCGGCCACCCGGGTGCTGGTGCACGCCTCCGTCCACGACGCGTTCGTCGCCGAGCTGACCAAGGCCGCCGCCGACACCAAGGTCGGCATGCCGCACGACGAGGATGTGCTCTACGGCCCGCTGAACAACGCCGACCAACTCGCCCGGGTCACCGGCTTCATCGAGCGGCTGCCCGCGCACGCCAGGATCGAGACCGGCGGCCACCGGGTCGGCGAGCAGGGCTACTTCTTCGCGCCCACCGTCGTCTCCGGCCTCAGGCAGGACGACGAGATCATCCAGCGCGAGGTGTTCGGCCCGGTGATCACCGTGCAGTCCTTCACCGACGAGGAGCAGGCTGTCGAGCTGGGCCAACGGCGTCGAGTACGCGCTGGCCTCCTCGGTGTGGACCAGGGACCACGGCCGGGCCATGCGGATGTCGCGGCGGCTGGACTTCGGCTGCGTGTGGATCAACACCCACATCCCGCTGGTCGCCGAGATGCCGCACGGCGGCTTCAAGCACTCCGGGTACGGCAAGGACCTGTCCTCCTACGGCTTCGAGGACTACACCCGCGTCAAGCACGTCATGACGTCGCTGGACTCCTGAGCCACGGCCCGGCCTGCGGCCGTGGCCCGGGCCACGGCCGCAGGCCGGGCCGTGGCCGGGACCCGTGGCCCGCTCAGCGGGCGGGCGCCGCCGGGTCGGCCGCGGCCGCCGTCCAGGCGGTCGCGTAGGCGTCGATCCGGCCGGCCAGCTCCCGCTTGGCGGCCTCGTCCATGAACGAGGCCGTCACCGCGTCGCGGGCCAGCCCGGCCACGCCCGCCGCGTCCAGACCGAGCAGCCGGGCGGCGATCGCGTACTCGGCGTTCAGGTCGGTGCCGAACATCGGGGGGTCGTCGCTGTTGACGGTGACCAGCACTCCGGCCTCCACCATCCGCCGGATCGGGTGCTCCTCCAGGGTGGCGACGGCCCGGGTGGCGACGTTCGACGTCGGGCACACCTCCAGCGGGATCCGGTGCTCGGCCAGGTACCCGAGCAGCGCGGGGTCCTCCGGCGCGCTGGTGCCGTGGCCGATCCGCTCGGCGCCCAGGTCGCGCAGCGCGTCCCAGACGGTGCCCGGGCCGGTGGTCTCGCCGGCGTGCGGCACGCTGTGCAGCCCGGCGGCCCGCGCCCGGTCGAAGTACGGCTTGAACTGCGGGCGCGGCACACCGATCTCCGGCCCGCCCAGCCCGAACGAGACCAGGCCCTCGGGCGCCTGCTCCAGCGCGATGGCGGTGGTCGTCTCGGCCGCCTCCAGCCCTGCCTCACCGGGGATGTCGAAGCACCAGCGCAGCACCGTGCCGAACTCGGCCTCCGCCGCCTTGCGGGCGTCCTCGATCGCCTCGGTGAACGCCTGCGCCGGTATGCCGCGCCGCACCGAGCTGAACGGCGTGACGGTCAGCTCCGCGTACCGGATGTTCTGGCGGGCCATGTCCCGCGCGATCTCGTAGGTCAGCAGCCGGACGTCCTCGTCGTCCCGGACCAGGTCGACCACGCTGAGGTAGACCTCGATGAAGTGCGCGAAGTCGCGGAAGGTGAAGTACTCGGCGAGTGCGTCCGGGTCGGCCGGAACGGCCGAGTCGCCGTGCCGGGCGGCGAGTTCGGCGACGATGCGCGGCGATGCCGACCCCACGTGGTGGACGTGCAGCTCCGCCTTGGGCAGTCCGGCGATGAAGCCTTCCAGGTCCTGGGCGGCGGGGCGTGCGGTCATGCGTTCCTCCTGGAGGTGGGACGGGACCGCGCCATCATCGCACCGGAGGGGCCCGGCCCGGGCCGCTCGGTGGCGGCGCCGGCCCCGGCACGCACAGCGGGTCCGGACCGCCATCGGTCCGGACCCGCCTCCGTGCGGTGGTGCACCCGCGTTCAGAGCGACATCAGCTGACGTTCAGCGCCGTGTCGTCCAGAACGAAGTCGGTGTACAGGGAGGAGTCCTCGGAGCCGGTGAACTTCAGGGTCACCGTCTGTCCCGCGTAGGAGGACAGGTTGAAGGACTTCTTCGAGTAACCGGAGTTGGCGTCCAGGTTGGAGTAGGTGTGCAGGGTGGTGGAGCCGACCTGGACCTTCAGCGTGTCGTACGCGGTGCTCTGGGTGGTCTCCGCGGTGTCGACGTGCAGGTAGAAGGAGAAGGTGGCGGTGCAGCCGCTCGGGATGGTCACGGACTGCGACAGGGTGTCGGTGTGGGTGGTGCCGTAGCCGTCCAGCCAGGCGTCCCAACTGCCGCTGTGCGCCGGCTCGTCGGTGGTGTCACTGTTGATGACGCCGCTGGAGGCGCTCCACGGGGAGGCGCTGCCGGTCTCGAAGCCCGGGTTGCCGATCAGCTGGCCGGCGGTGCAGCCGCCGCCCGAGGAGTTGATCGTCCAGGTGAACGAGGTGGAGCCGCTGGCCTGGGTGCTGTCCTTGGCGGTCACCGTCACGTTGTAGGTGCCGGTGGCGGTCGGGGTGCCGCTGATCTTGCCGCTGGAGGAGATGGACAGGCCGGTGGGCAGTCCGGTCGCGCTGTAGGTCAGGGTCTGGCCGCTGGCCGAGTCCGAGCCGCTGATCTGCAGCGACACGGCGGTGTTGACCTGGGTGGTCTGGTTGCCCGGGTTGGTGACGGTGACGGTGTTGCCGCCGCTGGAGCCACCGGAGGTGAACGCCGCGGTGCCGTCCGGGGTGCCCAGGCCGGTCGGGCCGTCGTAGCCGCTGCCGGCGGTGCACAGGTAGGACGGGCTGCAGCTGCCGTTGTTGCCACTGGTCACGTCGTAGAGCGACGAGGTGTGGGAGTACGGGTACGACGACGGGTAGCTGCCGGCCGCCGGGGTGCCCGCCAGCGCGAAGACCGAGGCGATGATCGGCGACGAGGCGCTGGTGCCGCCGTAGACGTTCCAGCCGCCCTCACCGTTGTACGAGTCGTAGACCGCCACGCCGGTGGCCGGGTCGGCGACCGCCGAGACGTCGGAGATGGTGCGGTTCGAGCAGCCGCTGTCGGTCTGCCAGGAGGGCTTGGGGTCGTACGCCGAGCAGCCGGAGCCGGTGCCCTCGCTGCTGCTGGTCTTCCACACGCTCTCGGTCCAGCCGCGCGAGTTGGACGCGGTGGACAGCGAGGTGCCGCCGACCGAGGTCACGTACTGCGAGGCGGCCGGGTACTCGGCACCGTAGGCGGAGTCGCCCGCGGACGCGGTGACGGCGACGCCCGGGTGGTTGTAGTACTCGCTGTCCTCGCTCAGCTGCGAGGAGCTCTCGCTGCCGCCGTAGCTGTTGGAGACGTACTTGGCGCCCATGGAGACGGCGGTGTTGACCGCGGTGCCCAGGTCGGAGTCGGAGGGCTGGTCCGCCTCGACGAGCAGGATGTGGCAGTTCGGGCAGATCGCCGAGACCATGTCGAAGTCGAGCGACTCCTCACCGGTCCAGTCGTCGGACGAGGGAGCCGGGTCGGGCAGCGGGCTGGCCTCGCCGTTCTCGTTGACCTTCTGGAAGCACCCGTTGGAGGTGGTGCAGGCCGGAAGGCCGAACTGGCTGCGGTAGGTGGACAGGTCGCTGGCCGCGTTGGGGTCGTCGTAGGCGTCGACGATCGCCACCGTCTGGCCGGAACCGCCACTGGACGCGGCGGAGGTGAGCGCGTAGGCGGACTGCAGCTGGGTGGGGCCGTAGCCGGACACCGACGCGTCGGGGGTGATGCCCATGTGGTGGACGACGTCGGTGCGCGCCTCGGCGAGGCAGGACATGTGGCCCGGGGCGAGGTTCTGCGGGCAGACGTCCTTGACCTTGGCCGACGAACTGGTCGGCTGGGAGGTCAGGGCCGACGACGGGGTGGCGGCGAACACGCCGCCCACCACGAGCGCGCCGGCGCCGAGCAGGGCGGTCGCGGCGGTACGGGCCCACCGCGAGCCGGTTCTGCCGGCTCTCTTCTTCGAACGCATGGAAAAGCCCTCCAAGGGGAGATGCGCAGCCTGGATGGTATGCGCATGACAAATCGACCTCGTGAGGTCGAAGTGGAGAGTGCGGATACGGGGAAAGTGTCCGATGCTGCGTGACGCGCGGGGATGCGGGACGGCACCTTCTTCGCCGGCGGGGCCCCAGCCGCCGGAACGCGGGTCTCGCGTAGCGGGCGGGCCGAGGCGGGAGGCCGACCGGAGAAGGTGAACATCGGGCGCATTTCCGCCGGTTGCCACCCCGGACAGTGGTGGCTACCGGCCATGAAAGTAGCGAAGTCGCCAACGGGTGACAACCAGTTGCGTGCAAATCCTCTCCACAACTTCCGCCCGGAGCCGTATACGGTGTGCTGCCATGGAACCGGAGGACCAGTCCGTCGGTCAGCTCGTGGCGCTCGGGCTGGCCCGGTACGAAGCGCGGGTCTACCTCGCGTTGATCAGGCGCGAGTCCTACACCGCGGCCGAGGTCGCCCGTGCCGCCGACGTCCCGCGCCAGCGCATCTACGACGTGCTCGACGCCCTCGTGCGGCGCCGGCTCGCGGTCGCCCACCCCGGCCGGGTCGCCACGTTCTCGGCCACCGACCCCGAACTCGCCCTGACCCGGCTGATGTCGGAGCAGCGCGAGTCGCTGGAGCGGATGGAACGCGTCTCGGCCGGTCTGGTCGCCTCGCTGCTGCCGGTGTGGTCCGAGGGCCGCTCGCAGTCCGACCCGCTGGACTACATCGAGGTGCTGCGCGACCCCAAGGCGATAGCCGAACGCTTCGTCGACATCCAGGACCACGCCTGCCACGAACTGCTCAGCTTCAGCAAACCTCCGTTCGTCACCCCCACCGAGAACACCGCGGGCATCAAGGCGGTCCGCCGGCTGAACCGGGCGCGCGGCGAGTCCCGGGCGATCTACACCTACGACGTGCTGGACGACGAGGCCGTCACCGCGAACGTCGAGCAGTTCAGCCGGGCCGGCGAACAGGCCCGGTTCACCGACGACCTACCGCTGAAGTTCGTCATCGCCGACGCCTCCCTGGTGCTGTGCGACATGCCCGACCCGGTCGCCGGCACCGGCGCCACCACCGCGCTGTTCATCGAGCACCCGGCGCTCGCCGGCTGCCTGCGACTGGCCTTCCAGGCGGTCTGGGACCGCTCGGCCACCCTCGCGGCGATGCGCGAACGGCGCACGGCGGCCCCCGACCCGGCCGGCTGGGACCGGGCGGCGGCCCGGGAGTGAGGAGTGAGGCCGGGCGAGGCCCGGCGGCCCGGCGCGTGCCACGCGCCGCGCGGCCGACCGGCGGCCCGCCCGACGCCGGGTGCCGCGCGGTCAGCCGCGCACCGCCTCCAACGCCAGCAGCGCCACGTGCAGCGACAGGCACGACTCCACCTGGTCCAGGTCGGTGCCCAGCACCCGCTCCACCCGGCGCAACCGGTCGTAGAACGCCGGCCGCGACAGGTGCGCGGCGTCCGCCGCCGCCGACTTGTTGCGGCCGCAGGACAGGTAGACCGCCAGGATCCGTACCAACTCCGTGCCGTTCTCCGCGTCGTACGCCAGCAGCGGGCCCAACTCCCGCTCCACGTACGTCTGCAGCCGGGCGTCGTCGCGCAGCAGGTGCAGCAGTCCGCGCAGCCGCACGTCCGGCAGCCGGTAGTACGTGCCCGAGGTCCGGCTGTGGGTGTGCCAGGCGGCGTCGGCCACCTGCGCGGCCTCCAGCAGGCTGCGCCGGGCGTCGCGCGGCGACCCCACCGACGAGCCGGCCGCCATCAGGAACACCGGGCCCGCCCCGCCCCCCTCCGGTGCGGCCGCGCCGGTCAGCCGGTCCAGGGCGGTCGCGAAACCCTCCAGTGCCGCGTGCTCGTCGTCCGCCGTGCCCAGCGACACCAGCAGGCCGACCCCGCCGTCGTCCAGCGTCCCGATCAGCGCCACCACAGCGCGCTCCCGGGCGGCCCGGGCCGCCGTCTCGGCGAAGTCCCGCAGCCGGGCCTGCGCCTCCAGCGCCGCCGACGGCACGCCGCGCAGCCGCAGCATCACCCCGACCAGCCGCCGTCCCTCCAGCGGCACCCCGAGCGCGCGGGAGCGCAGCGCCACGTCCGAGACGGTCAGCCCGTGGGTGAGGATCCCGGACAGCAGCGTGCGGTGCGTCTGGCGTTCCAGCGACTCCCGGTCCCGAGCCAGCAGCCGGTTGAGTGCCAGGGTGGCCGCGCCGCGCTCCAGCAGCACCACCAGCCGGCGCGGCGGCGGACCGGCGGCCGCCGACGCCACGATCAGCCGGCCCCAGTCCTGGCCGCGCGCGCCCACCGCGGTGACCACCCAGCCGGTGCGCGCGTCGTGACCGGTGCGGGCCGCCGGGACCACCGCCCGGGAGCGCCGTTCCCAGCCGTCCAGCAACGTCCCCGGATCCCGGCCGACCGGGTCGAACGCCAGCACCTGGTGCGCGAGGTTCTCCAGCACCACCGGCGCCCCGGCCAGCCGGGCCACCTCGCGGACCACCTCCTCCGGCTCGGCTCCCTCCACCGACAGCTCGTTGAAGATCTGGTGCACCGACTCCGACGCGCGCAACTCCGCCAGCTGCGCGTTGACCACGTGCTCGTGCACCGCCTCGGTGACCGCGACGAACCGCACCTCGGTGTGCAGCGCCACCAGCGGCAGGCCGTGCCGCCGGGCCGCGCTGACCAGTGGGCGGGGCAGCTCGTCCGCGTACCGGCGGCCCAGCTCCACCACCAGCCCGGCCGCGTCCACCCCGGCCAGGTCGGCGATGTAGCGGGCCAGCGACTCCTTGTCGGCGGGCAGCATCACGCCGGTCGTCAGTACCAGCTCACCGCCGTGCAGCATCCCGGCGATGTCGGTCAGCTCGCTGACGTGCACCCAGCGCACCCGGTGGTCCAGCCCGCCGGCGCCGGCCACCACCCGGGGGTTGCCGGCGCGCAGCACGTCCAGGTCGAGCACCTGCGCGACGGTGGGGAACATGGCGGACCTCGGGCGGCTCGGCTGATGGGGGACGGTCCGGGCGGCCGGGCGCGCCGCGGCACCCCGCCCGGTCCGGCGTTCCGGCCGCTCGTGCCGGCCTGCGCGCAGTCTAAGCCGGACCCGCGGCGCCGCCCGGCCGGCGGCGGCTCCCCGACCGCGGCGTCGGGACCCGGCCCGAGACACCCGGCGCGCGACACCCGGTCCGGGTCCCGACGCCGCTCGTGCCGGCCCGGGCGGCGGTCCGGCGCCCGGCCCCGCGGGCGGATGTGACGCGGATCACCGGTGGAGCCGGGCCGGACCCGCGTCATGCGCCGGCCGCCCGGGGCTCTGCCCCAGCACGGGACCGGACCGGCTGGCGGCGCCGGGAGGACGGAGGGGCGGGGATGACCGGAGCGACGACCAGAGCGGCCGTGGAGTGGCTGGTGTCCGCGGCGCGCGACCCGCGGTGCTGCCGCCGCCGCTGGGAGCGCGACCCGCACGGCGTCGTGCTGCTGCCGGCGGGGCGGTGCTGGGACCTGCTGGTGATGGCCGCCCGGCTGGGCCGGCCCACGCTGCGGGTGCTCGAAGGGTTCGCCCGGCCGCCCGGCCCGGTGCTGGCCGACCACGGCGGCGGGCGCGTCGGGTTCTTCGTCCCGCCCGGCACCGCGGCGGGCTGGACGGGCACCGGGGTGCGCGGCGCCGGGCCCGGCCACTGGGTCGTCGTGCCGTACCCGGGCCGGCCGACCGACGCGGCGCGCTGGCTCGTCCCGCCCGACGGCTCCGGCCGGCTGACCGACCCGGCGGCGCTGGAGCGCGCCCTGCACGCGGCGGTGGTCGGCCCGGACGGCGCCGCCGCGCGGTGTGACGGACTGTAAAGCCCACCCGGGCGACGCCGACACGTTGGTCCTTGCGGCCCGGGCCGCCCGGTGCGGACACTGGAGCCGCCAGGTACCCGGGAACACCGCCGCGCGAACAGGAAGGTCTGCCGTGACCACCAACCACATCACGCACTGGATCGGCGGCCGGGAGTGGACCGGTACCGCGCAGCGGCGCGGCGACGTCCACGACCCGGCGACCGGGCGGGTCAGCGGTCGGGTGGACTTCGCCTCGGTCGCCGAGGTCGACCTCGCGGTCGGCGCCGCGGTCACCGCGTTCCGCGACTGGCGCGAGACGTCGGTGGCCCGCCGCACCCAGGTGCTGTTCGCCTTCCGCGAGCTGCTCAACGCCTCCCGCGACGAACTCGCCTCGATCATCGTCGCCGAGCACGGCAAGGTGCACTCCGACGCGCTCGGCGAGGTCGCCCGCGGCCTGGAGGTCGTCGAGTACGCCTGCGGCATCCCGCAGTTGGTCAAGGGCGGCTTCACCGAGCAGGCGTCCACCGGCGTCGACGTCTACTCGATCCGCCAGCCGCTCGGCGCCGTCGCGATCATCTCCCCGTTCAACTTCCCGGCCATGGTGCCGATGTGGTTCTTCGCCATCGCCATCGCGGCCGGCAACACGGTCGTCGTCAAGCCCTCCGAGAAGGACCCGTCGGCGGTCAACTTCCTGGCGGAGCTGTGGAAACGGGCCGGGCTGCCGGACGGCGTCTTCAACGTGGTGCACGGCGACAAGGTCGCGGTCGACCGGCTGCTGGAGCACCCCGACGTCAGGTCGGTCAGCTTCGTGGGCTCCACCCCCGTCGCGCGCTACGTGTACGAGAACGGCACCCGCAACGGCAAGCGTGTCCAGGCGCTCGGCGGCGCCAAGAACCACATGCTGGTGCTCCCGGACGCCGACCTCGACCTGGCCGCCGACGCCGCCGTCAACGCCGGTTTCGGTGCGGCGGGCGAACGCTGCATGGCGGTCTCGGTGCTGGTCGCGGTCGACCCGGTCGGCGACGAACTGGTGGCGAAGATCAAGGAGCGGATGGCCGGACTGACCGTCGGCCCCGGCTGCGCGCCCGACTCCGAGATGGGCCCGCTGGTCACCGGCACGCACCGCGACAAGGTGGCCTCCTACCTCGACTCCGGCGTCGCCGACGGCGCCACCCTCGCGGTCGACGGCCGCGAGCACGCCGTCGGCGGCGACGGCACCGCCGACGGCTTCTGGCTCGGCCCGACCCTCTTCGACGACGTCAAGCCCGGCATGTCGGTCTACAACGACGAGATCTTCGGCCCGGTGCTCTGCGTGGTCCGGGTCCCCTCCTACGAGGAGGGCGTCGAGCTGATCAACTCCAACCCGTACGGCAACGGCACCGCGCTGTTCACCAACGACGGCGGCGCCGCCCGGCGCTTCCAGCGCGAGGTCGAGGTCGGCATGGTCGGCATCAACGTGCCCATCCCGGTCCCGGTCGCCTACTACTCGTTCGGCGGCTGGAAGGCGTCGCTGTTCGGCGACACCCACGCCTACGGCGAGGACGGCGTGCACTTCTTCACCCGCGGCAAGGCCGTCACCCAGCGCTGGCTCGACCCCAGCCACGGCGGCATCAACCTGGGCTTCCCCACCAACGCGTGACGGCGGCGGCCGCCGCCAGCAGCACCCCGGCCAGGCACCAGGCGGCCAGCACGTCCAGCGGTCGGTGGTAGCCGCACCACACCAGGGCGGCACCCACCAGCAGGTTCGACGGCACGGCGGCGGCGACCAGCAGCCGCCGTGCCGCCGGCCGGACGGCCGGCAGCGACCGCACCGCCGCCACCGCCAGCCCGCCGGCCACCGCGAACGTCGCCGCGTGGCCGGACGGGAAGTAGCCCGAGTGGCCGGCGAGCACCGCCTCACCCGGCGCGGGCCGGCCCACCGCCGCCTTGAAGGGCACCACCACCGCGCCGGTAGCCGCCAGCGCCGCGGCCGACACCGCGACCGTCACCCAGCGCCCGGTGCGCCGCACCACCACGCCCAGTACGGCGGCGAGCGCCGGCAGCGCCACCGCGAGGTCACCGGCGTCCGCCAGCACCCGCGCGAACGGCCGGGCCCCCGGCTCGCGGGCCGCGCGGCGCAGCACGCCGGCGTCCGCCCGCAGGTCCCACCGCCACAGCACGCCGTGCGCGCGCACCTGCCAGGTCAGCAGGGCGAGCCCGGCCAGCAGCACCAGCGGGACGGCGGCCCGGGCCGCCGGCGGGAGCGGCCGGGGAAACGCCGACCGCCCCGGAACAGGGGGGAGAGTTCCGGGGCGGTCGTGACGATCGCCGGACCGAGGGTCCCGGGGGGTTTGGGACGAACGGCGGACCGATCGGCGAGAATCACCGGAGCGGCGAGCTCCGGCGGTGGTGCGCGCGAGGGCACTGCTGTGTCGACGATGGGGGTTCGCCGACGGGATGTCGCCCGCAGTCTCCGGCGAGCGGGGTGGTTCCTTCATCTAGGAGGACAGTACGACACCACCCCGGCCGCCGGGAGTGGTGTCACCCGTCCCTCATCCATCTCCCACAGGTTCTTCACCCGGTTCTCCGGGGTCGGTCGGGCCGGGCGCTCACCGCCCGGCGAACGCCGACTCCAGGATGCCCAGGCCCTCTTCGAGCAGGTCCTCGCCGATCACCAGGGGCGGCAGGAAGCGCAGCACGTTGCCATAGGTGCCGCAGGTCAGCACCACCAGGCCGGCCTCGTGGCAGGACTTCGCCACCGCCGAGGCGGCCGCCGGGTCCGGCGTCCTCGCACCGTCCCGGGTGCCCGGCTCCACCAGTTCGACCGCCAGCATCGCGCCCCGGCCGCGCACGTCGCCGATCACGTCGTACTTGGCCGCCAGCGCGGTCAGCCGGGGCTTCATCACCTCCTCGATCCGCCGCGCCCGGGCCGGCAGGTCGAGCTCCCGCATCGTCTCGATCGCCCCCAGCGCCGCCGCGCAGGCCACCGGGTTGCCGCCGTAGGTGCCGCCCAGCCCGCCGGCGTGCGCCGCGTCCATGATCTCCGCGCGCCCGGTCACCGCCGCCAGCGGCAGCCCGCCCGCGATGCCCTTGGCCGTGGTGATCAGGTCCGGCACGATCCCCTCGTCCTCGCACGCGAACCAGCGCCCGGTGCGGCAGAAGCCGGTCTGGATCTCGTCCGCCACGAACACGATGCCGTTCTCCCGGGCGAACCGCGCCATCCGCGGCAGGAAGCCCCTGGCCGGCTCGATGAACCCGCCCTCGCCCGCGATCGGCTCGATGATGAGCGCCGCGACGTTCTCGGCGCCGACCTGCTTGGAGATCTGGTCGATCGCCGCGTCGGCGGCCTGCCGCGCGCAGTCCTCGGCGCCGGTCGGCCAGCGGAACGGGTAGGCCAGCGGCACCCGGTGCACGTCCGGCGCGAACGGGCCGAAGCCCTGCTTGTACGGCATGTTCTTCGCCGTCAGCGCCATCGTCAGGTTCGTGCGGCCGTGGTAGCCGTGGTCGAAGACCACCACCGCGGACCGCTTGGTGTGCGCACGGGCGATCTTGACCGCGTTCTCCACCGCCTCGGCGCCGGAGTTGAACAGCGCCGACTTCTTCGGGTGGTCGCCCGGCGTGAGCTCCGCCAGCCGCTCGGCGACCGCCACGTAGCCCTCGTACGGGGTGATCATGAAACAGGTGTGGGTGAACGCGGCGAGCTGCTCGGCCGCCCGGCGCACGACCGCCTCGGCGCTGTTGCCGACCGAGGTGACCGCGATGCCGGAGCCGAAGTCGATCAGCGAGTTGCCGTCCACGTCCTCCAGCACGCCGCCGCCCGCCCGGGTGACGAAGACCGGCAGCGTCACGCCGACGCCGCCGGCGACCGCCGCGTTCTTGCGCGCCAGCAGCTCGATCGACTTCGGGCCGGGGACGGGAGTGACGAGACGGCGTTCCTGCGGCAGCGCCGGGCCGCCGGACTGATGGGCCATCGGGCTCCTCCTTGCGATCGGGTGGCGGGCGATCGGGGCGACCACGCGCGAACGGGCTCTTTCCCGGCAGGCTACGGCCGCCGGAGCCGCGCGCGCACACGCCGGTGGGGAGCGGTGGCGGCGTGCTCTTCGACGCCGCGGCCAGTGGACCCGCCCGCCGTTGGGGGCGGGACCGGCCCGGACGGCCGTCGCGGCGGTCCGGGCGGCCGGGGCCGGGCGGGCCGCCGTCGCCGGGCGTAGGAACGGGGTGATGATCCTTCAGCGGCGGTGGCGGCTCGACTACATTGGGTGCCGTCGTGGCGGTGAGGTTGGCGAGGCGAGGGGCGGCTGGCATGGGCATCGACGGCACGCAGGGGCGGGGCGACACGAGGCCGGCCGTCCCGCCGCTCCCGCGCCCGGCCGCGCCGCCGCCGATGCCGCACCGCCCGCCCGCCGCGCCGCTGGAGACCTGGCTGCGCACCCCCCGGCACGCCGACGCCCCCGGCGTCTACGCCTTCGGCCACGCCCCCCGCCCGCCCGAGGACCCGGACCGGGTCCCCAACCGCAGACTCCTCGGCGGCGCACTGCTGTCGCTGCTGTGCGGGCTCATGGTGTGGTCGCTGTGCTGGGACGGCTACCTGCCCTTCTGGCTGTGGCCGTTGAACTGGCTCACCCCCGATGCCTGGAAGGGCACCTACTCCTTCGTCGTCGTCTCCTACGTCTACTACGTGCTCTTCGGGCTCTTGCTGGTGTTCGTCTGCGGCCGCTTCGGCCGCTGGCGCGAGGTGCTGCGGCGGTTCGTGGCGCCGCGGTTGCGCGGGCTCGCCGAACAGCCGGAGCGGGAGGCGGAGGCCGACCCGCTGCGCGACCCGATGCGGTGGCCCGAGATGCGGGACGCCGGGCAGGCCGCGGTGGCGGAGCGGCTGGCCGGGGAGGCGTTCGCCGGACGGATGAACGACGTCGACTACGTGCGCCTGCACCGGGCGTGGCGGTTCGCGCGCGGGGACGGCCGCCGGACCGCGGCGTACGAGGACGCGGTGCTGCGGCAGGGCGCCGCGGCGTGGGCCCACCCGTCCGGGGCGCGGGACCTGCCGGCCAGGGCCGCGCGGCACGACCTGTTCACCGCGCAGGTGCGCGTCGGCGCGGTCCGCGACACCGAGCGCAACCCGTACCGCTACCGGGGCGCCGGGCTGGCGCTGGACCCGGCGCTGCTGGGCACCTCGCTGCTGGCCGTCGGGCCGCCGGGATCCGGCAAGACCCGGCAGTTGGTGCGCCCGGTCGTGGAGTCGCTGTGCCTGCAGGCGCTGGCCGGCGGGGCCGCGGTGGTCGCGGTCGGTGCGCGGGGCGCGGACCTGGGCCCGGCGGACGCGTTCGACGTGGTGATCTCGGTGGGCGATCCGTCGTCCGCCTACGACCTGGACCTTTACGGCGGGACGGTGGACGCCGACGAGGCGGCCGGGCTGCTGGCGGCGGCGCTGCTGGACGGGTTCGAGGGCGAGCGGGCCGAGCCGCGCCGGGCGGCCACCGCGCTGGCGCAGGTGCTGGGCCCGTTCCGGGCGGCGCGCGGCCGGTTCCCCTCGGTGGGCGAGCTGCGGGAACTCCTGGACGGCAACCCGGCGGCGGTGGCCTCGCTGCGGGAGAGCCTGGACGAGGCCGGCGAGCCGGGCTGGGCGCGCGAACTCGAGGCGCGGAGCCGCCAGTCGGGCCGGCCCGGTGATCCGGGGGCCCTGCTGGCCGACCGGGTGGCGCTGCTGGACCGGCCGGCGTTCGCCGGGTTCTTCGACGTCACCGGGCGGACCCGGCCGTTCGCGCTGAACGCGTTGGAGCACCCGATGCGGGTCCGGGTGGACCTGCCGGAACGCGGGCACACCGAGGCGGCCAGGATGCTCACCCGGCTGCTGCTCGCGCAGTTCACGGCGGCGGCGACGGCCCGCCGGGACCGGGAGCTGTTCGCCTGCCTGGTGCTGGACGACGCCACGCAGGCGGTGACGACGGAGGGGGTGCGCGCGCTGCAGCGGCTGCGGTCGGCGCACGCCGGCGTGGTGCTGGCGCTGCGCGGCCTGGACGACGTGCCGGAGGCGCTGCGCGGGGCGCTGCTGGGCGCGGCCGGCTGCCGGGTGGCGCTGTCCGGGATCTCGACCTGGGACGGGCAGCGGTTCGCCCAGGCGTGGGGTACCGCGTGGGTGGAGGAGTCGGACGTCACCCGCACCCCGGACTCCTCCGGCGGCTTGGTGAAGCGCTTCGTGCGCGGCGTGCGCAAGCTGTTCACCGGCGAGGCGGCGACCACCGAGTCGGTGACCGTGCGCCGGGTGGAGCGGGAACGCTGGTCGGCGTCCGACCTGGCGAACGGGCTGCCGCCCGGGCACGCCGTGGTCTCGCTGACCACGGTCGGCGGTGACACGGCGCCGCCGGTGCTGGTCGACCTGCGCTCCTGACCGCCGCCGCGCCCGGCGGCCTCGGCGGGCGGCCTCGGCGGGCGCCGCCGTCCGGCGGCCACCCGGCCCGCTCCGCGCCCGCCCGCGCGGCGGTGTTCGACCACCGAGGCTCCGCAACCGGGTGGGCCTTCCCCCGGCGCGCCGGCGCCGCGGCCCGGCGGGCGTCCCGTGGGCCTCCCGCGGGCGCCACCGACCGGCGGAGCGGGTTCGGGGCGTACGGACCGTTCGGAGGGCGGCCGGGGTAGGGCAGAATCGGACACGTCATGCCTGCCACCCTCGCGTCCCTGGTGCGCACCGCCGCGCTGAAGCTCACCGTCCTGGCCGGCCAGGACGGGCTGGACGCCGCCGTGCCGTGGGTGCACACCAGCGAACTGGACGACCCGACCCCCTACCTGGCGGGTGGGGAGCTGCTGCTGACCACCGGGCTGAAACTGGGCGACGACCCGGCGGCCCTGCGCGGGTACCTGTACCGGCTGGTGGACGCCGGGGTGGTCGGACTCGGGTTCGGCGTGGGGCTGGGCCACGACGAGGTGCCGCCCGCCCTGGTGGAGGCGGCGCGCGAACGGGGGCTGCCGCTGCTGGAGGTGCCGCGCCCCACGCCGTTCATCGCGCTGAGCAAGGCGGTGTCCGCCGCCGTGGCGGCCGACGAGTACAAGGCGGTCACCGCGAGCCTGGAGGCACAGCGCGAGCTGACCCGGGCGGCGCTGTCCCCGGACGGGCCGGCCGCCCTGCTGACACGGCTCGCGGCGCACCTCGACGGCTGGGCGGCGCTCTACGACGCCTCCGGCGCGGTGCTGGCCGCGGTGCCGCAGTGGGCCGGCCGGCGGGCGGCACGGCTGGCCGCCGAGACCGGGCGGCTGCGTGACCGGCCGGCGCCGGCCAGTGCGGCGGTGGCCGGCGGGGACGGCGGGGGCGACCGGGTGGAGATGCAGTCGCTGGGCACGGGACGGCTGCCGCGCGGCTTCCTGGCGGTGGGCACCGGGGAGCGGCTGGAGGCGGCCGACCGGTACGTGGTGCACGCGGCCGCCGCGCTGCTGACGCTGTCGCTCGAGCGGTCGCGGGCGTTGCAGGAGGCGGAACGGCGGTTCGGCGCCGCCTTGTTGCGGATGCTGCTGGCCGGCGAGGGCGAGCGGGTCCGGCAGGTGGCCGGTGACCGTTACGGGACGCTGCTGGAGCGCCCGGTGCGGCTGCTGGTGGCGGAACCGGCCCGGCGGCCCGATCCGGAGGCGCGGCCGGACCCGGTGGCCGCGCTGGCCGCTCTGGCGGTCCGTGCCGAGGAGGCCGCGGCGCGGTCCGCCGAGCCGCTGCTCGCGGCCACCGAGGGGCACCGGCTGACCGTCCTGGCGGCCGACGGGGGCGCGGTGGCCGGGGCGTGCGCGCGGGAGGCGGCGGACGGCGGGGCGCTGGCGGCCGGGTTGTCGGCGGCGGTGCCGGCCCGGGAGGCGGCCGCCGCGGACACCCAGGCGGAGCGGGCGCTCGCGGTGGCGCAGCGGCGCGGCCGCGGCCTGGTGCGGCACGACGAGGTGGGCGCCGGCTCGGTGCTGCCGCTGCTGGCGGACGAGGCGGTACGGGCGTTCGCCGAGGGGCTGCTGCGCCCGTTGCGCGAGCACGACGCGACCGCGCGCGGCGACCTGGTGGCCTCGTTGCGGGCCTGGCTGGCCCGGCACGGCCAGTGGGACGCCGCCGCGGCCGACCTGGGCGTGCACCGGCACACGCTGCGGTACCGGATGCGGCGGGTGGAGGAGATCCTGGGCCGTTCGCTGGACGACGCCGACGTGCGGATGGAGTTGTGGCTGGCGCTCAAGACCGGCGTCTGAGCCTGCGGGCCGGCGTCCGCGCCGGCCGGTGGCCGGATACCGCCGGGCGCAGACGCCCGCCCGCCGAGGCCGTGCCGGCCCGCGGTCGGCCGCCCCGCGTCCCCGCCGGCCGGGTGCCGATACGGCGTGCGGGGTGGGGCCGGTGCGCCGCGATGGACAAGCGGTTTCCCGGGTGCGCGGTTCTACCGTGGTGGCCACTGGGACTTCGAGGAGAGGCGGGGATCGGCTGTGGCTGCCACGGGCGAAGCGGTGCACGCGTTCTGGGTCGCCGGAGCGCCGGCGACCGGTACGGGGACGTCGGAGGTCACGCACCCCTACGACGGGAGGGTGGTCGGCACGGTGAGCGTGCCCACCGACGCCCAGGTGGAGGAGGCGGTGGCCGCCGCGCACGCCGCAGTGGGGCCGTTCTCGGCGACGCCGGCGCACGTGCGCAGCGCGGCGCTTGACCACGTGGCGCGGCGGCTGGCGGAGCGGGCCGAGGAGTTCGCCCGGCTGATCACGGCGGAGAACGGCAAGCCGATCAAGTGGGCGCGCGGCGAGGTGGGACGGGCGGTGTCGGTCTTCCGCTGGGCGGCCGAGGAGGCCCGGCGGTTCAACGGCGGCCAGGCGCAGCGGCTGGACACCGACCCGGGCGGCACCGGCCGGCTGGCGCTGACCCGGCGGTTCCCGCGCGGCGCGGTGCTGGGCATCGCGCCGTTCAACTTCCCGCTGAACCTGGTGGCGCACAAGGTCGCCCCGGCGATCGCGGTCGGCGCGCCGGTCGTGGTCAAGCCGGCGCCGGCCACCCCGCTGTCGGCGCTGCTGCTGGGCGAGGTGCTGGCCGAGACCGGGCTGCCGGCCGGTTCGTGGAGCGTGCTGCCGGTGCCGAACGAGCGGATGGAGCCGCTGGTGGCCGACGAGCGGCTGCCGGTGGTGTCGTTCACCGGTTCGGACACGGTGGGTTTCGCGATCCAGCGGCAGGTGCCGGGCAAGCACGTGACGCTGGAACTCGGCGGCAACGCGGCGGCCGTGGTGCTGGCGGACTACTGCGGCGAGCGGGACCTGGAGTGGGCGGCCGGGCGGATCGCCACGTTCGCCAACTACCAGGCCGGCCAGTCGTGCATCTCGGTGCAGCGGGTGATCGCGGACGCGTCGGTCTACGACCGGCTGGTGGAGAAGGTGGTCGCCAAGGTCGCCGCACAGGTGACCGGCGACCCGGCGCGGGACGCCACCGACGTGGGCCCGCTGGTGAGCGTGGCCGCCGCCGAACGGGTGGAGTCGTGGGTGACGGAGGCGGTGGACAAGGGCGCCAGGCTGGTGACCGGCGGCACCAGGGACGGCGCCTCCTTCGCGCCGACGGTGCTGGCGGAGGTGCCGTCCGACGCGACGCTGGCGACCGCCGAGGTGTTCGGCCCGGTCCTGACGCTGCACCGGGTGGAGGGGACCGACGCGGCGTTCGCGGCGGTCAACGACTCGGCGTTCGGCCTCCAGGCGGGGGTGTTCACGCACGACGTGGCGACCGCGTTCCGGGCGCACCGGGAGTTGGAGGTGGGCGGTGTGATCATCGGTGACGCGCCGTCGTACCGCGCCGACCAGATGCCGTACGGCGGAGTCAAGGCGTCCGGTACCGGCCGGGAGGGCGTGGCCTTCGCCATGGAGGACTACACCTACGAGCGCGTCATGGTGCTGACCGGCCTGGACCTGTGAGGACGGCCCGGCCCGGGCGGCCCGGCTCCCGGGCCGGCCCGCCCGGGCCGGGCGGGCGGCGGTGCGGGCCGGTGGCGGGCGGGCGGCGGACCTCCCCGTGTGGCGCACCGGCGTCGCGGATGTGCGGACCCTGATAGGGATCGCGGGATTCGGGTACATACCGTCGAGTAGTACCAAGCGGTAAACCAGTGATCCGTACACTCCGACGCCGCGGCGAGGTGAGCCCCCTCATGTCCGCACCATCCGCACACAAGGTCTCAGAACGCGAGGCACGGCAGGTCGCCGAGGCCGCCCGGGAACAGGACTGGCGCAAGCCGAGCTTCGCCAAGGAACTCTTCCTCGGGCGCTTCCGGCTCGACCTGATCCACCCGCATCCGACCGGCGGCGAGGAGGACCGGCAGCGCGGCGAGGAGTTCCTCACCAAGCTCCGGGACTTCCTGGTCAGCAAGGTCGACGGCGCGGAGATCGAACGCGAGGCGCGCATCCCCGACGGGGTCGTCGACGGGCTCAAACAGCTCGGCGCCCTCGGCATGAAGATCGACACCCGGTACGGCGGCCTGGGCCTGACCCAGGTGTACTACAACCGCGCCCTGGCGATGGCCGGCACCGCGAGCCCGGCGATCGGCGCCCTGCTGTCGGCGCACCAGTCGATCGGCGTCCCGCAACCGCTGAAGCTGTTCGGCACCCAGGAGCAGAAGGACGTCTTCCTGCCGCGCTGCGCCCGCACCGACATCTCGGCCTTCCTGCTCACCGAGCCGGACGTCGGCTCCGACCCCGCGCGGCTGGCCACCACCGCCGTGCCGGACGGCGACGACTACGTGCTGGACGGCGTCAAGCTGTGGACCACCAACGGCGTGGTGGCCGACCTGCTGGTGGTGATGGCCCGGGTCCCCGCCTCGGACGGCCACCGCGGCGGCATCACCGCGTTCGTGGTGGAGGCCGACAGCCCCGGCATCACCGTGGAGAACCGCAACGCCTTCATGGGCCTGCGCGGTATCGAGAACGGCGTCACCCGCTTCCACCGGGTGCGGGTGCCGGCCGCGCAGCGCATCGGCGCTGAGGGTGCCGGCCTGAAGATCGCGCTGACCACCCTCAACACCGGACGGCTGTCGCTGCCGGCCGCGTGCGCCGGCGCCGCCAAGTGGTGCCTGAAGATCGCCCGGGAGTGGTCGGCCGCGCGCGAGCAGTGGGGCAAGCCGATCGCCGACCACGAGGCGGTCGGCTCGAAGATCTCGTTCATCGCGGCCACCACCTTCGCGCTGGAGGCCGTGGTGGACCTGGCCAGCCAGATGGCCGACGAGGACCGCAACGACATCCGCATCGAGGCGGCGCTCGCCAAGCTCTACGGCAGCGAGATGTCCTGGCGGATCGCCGACGAACTGGTCCAGATCCGCGGCGGGCGTGGTTTCGAGACCGCCGCCTCGCTGGCCGCCCGCGGCGAGCGCGCGGTGCCCGCCGAGCAGATGCTGCGCGACATGCGGATCAACCGGATCTTCGAGGGCTCCACCGAGATCATGCACCTGCTGATCGCCCGGGAGGCGGTCGACGCCCACCTGTCGGTGGCAGGCGACCTCATCGATCCGGACGTCTCGCTGGGCGACAAGGCCAGGGCGGGCGCCAGGGCCGGCGGGTTCTACGCCCGCTGGCTGCCCAAGCTCGTCGCCGGCCCAGGCCAACTGCCCACCGCATACGGTGAGTTCGGCAGTCTCGCCGGGCACCTGCGGTACGTGGAGCGGGCCTCTCGGCGACTGGCGCGGTCCACCTTCTACGCCATGTCCCGCTGGCAGGGCCGGATGGAGACCAAGCAGGGCTTCCTCGGCCGGGTGGTGGACATCGGCGCCGAACTGTTCGCGATGAGCGCCGCCTGCGTCCGGGCCGAGATGCTGCGTGCCCGGGCCGCCGACCCGGCCGAGGGGACCGCCGCCCACCAGTTGGCGGACGCCTTCTGCCGGCAGTCCCGGCTGCGGGTCGAGGAACTGTTCAACCGGTTGTGGAGCAACACCGACACCCTGGACCGCCAGGTGGTCAAGGCGGTCATGAAGGGCGGCTACACCTGGCTGGAGGACGGCATCGTCGACCCGTCCGGCGAGGGCCCGTGGATCGCCGAGGCCGCCCCCGGACCGTCCGCCAAGGACAACCTGCACCGGCCTATCCGCTGAGCCCGGCGGTACCGCCGGCCGCATCCGCCGCCGGGCCCGGCGGCGGATGCGGCCACAATGGGGGCATGACCGAGAGCCGTGCACCCCTCGCCGACCCCCATCTGCTCCACGATCCAGGCCCAGGCCGGCCGGACGGCCCGCGTGAGGTGGTGATCCTCGGATCCACCGGCTCGGTCGGCACCCAGGCCGTCGACGTGATCACCCGCAACCCCGGCGACTTCACGGTCACCGCGCTCGGCGCGGCCGGCGGCCGGGTCGCCGAACTGGCCGAACAGGCCCACCGGCTCGGGGTGCGCGCGGTCGCCGTCGCGGACGAGACCGCCGTGCCGGCGCTCCGCGAGGCGCTGGCCGCCCGCTACCGGCCCGGCACCGCGTTGCCGGAGATCCTGGCCGGCCCGGACGCCGCCGCCGACCTGGCCGCCTCGCCCTGCCACAGCGTGCTCAACGGCATCACCGGCTCGATCGGGCTGCGCCCCACGCTCGCCGCCCTGGAGGCCGGCCGGGTGCTCGTGCTCGCCAACAAGGAGTCGCTGATCGTCGGCGGACCGCTGGTGCGGGAGCTGGCCCGGCCCGGCCAGATCGTGCCGGTGGACTCCGAGCACTCCGCGCTGTTCCAGGCGCTGGTCGGCGGCGCGCGGGGCGAGGTGCGCAGACTGATCGTCACCGCCTCCGGCGGGCCGTTCCGCGGCCGCCGCCGGGAGGAGCTGACCACGGTCACCCCGGCCGAGGCACTGGCCCACCCGACCTGGGACATGGGCCCGGTGATCACCCTCAACTCCGCCACCCTGGTCAACAAGGGGCTGGAGGTCATCGAGGCGCACCTGCTCTTCGGCATCCCGTTCGAGCGGATCGAGGTGGTCGTCCACCCGCAGTCCCACATTCACTCGATGGTGGAGTTCACCGACGGTTCCACGCTGGCCCAGGCCGGTCCGCCGGACATGCGGATGCCGATCTCGCTCGGCCTCGGCTGGCCGCACCGGGTGCCGGACGCCGCGCCGGCCTTCGACTGGTCCCGGCCGCTCCGGTGGGACTTCGCCCCGCTGGACGACGAGGCCTTCCCCGCGGTGGCGCTCGCCCGCCACGTCGGTACGCTCGGCGGGACGGCCCCCGCGGTCTTCAACGCGGCGAACGAGGAGTGCGTCGAGGCGTTCCGGACCGGGCGGCTGCCGTTCCTCGGGATCGTGGACACCGTCGCCGAGGTGGTCGCCGAACACGGCACGCCGGGAACTTCGGTCACCCTGTCGGACGTCCTCGGAGCGGAGGAGTGGGCGCGCGCCCGCGCCCGGGAGATGGCACGCACGGTGGCAGCGGAGGCCCGCGTATGACGACCCTGATGACCGTCCTCGGCATAGTCGTCTTCGCCGTGGGCCTGCTGGTCTCCATCGCCTGGCACGAGCTGGGCCACCTGTCGACCGCGAAGCTCTTCGGCATCCGGGTGCCGCAGTACATGGTCGGCTTCGGCCCGACGGTCTTCTCCCGCAAGAAGGGGGAGACCGAGTACGGGTTCAAGGCGGTCCCGCTCGGCGGCTACATCCGCATGATCGGGATGTTCCCGCCCGGCGAGGACGGGAAGATCACCGCACGGGCCACCTCGCCGTTCCGCGGCATGATTGAGGACGCCCGCTCGGCGGCGTTCGAGGAGCTGCGGCCCGGCGACGAGGACCGGCTGTTCTACACCCGCGCGCCGTGGAAGCGGGTGATCGTGATGTTCGCCGGCCCGTTCATGAACCTGGTCCTGGCCGTCGTGCTCTTCCTGCTGGTGCTGATGGGTTTCGGGATCCGCTCCCAGACCACCTCGGTGGCCAGCGTCTCGGACTGCGTGATCAGCCAGTCGGCGGCCAGCGCCGGCAAGACCACCTGCGAGAAGGGCGACCCGCCCTCGCCGGCGAAGAAGGCCGGTCTGCGGGCCGGCGACCGCATCGTCGCCTTCGACGGCCGCCCGGTCGGCGGCTGGGACGCCCTGCAGAACGACATCCGGCGCACCACCGGTCCGGCCACCATCACGGTGCGCCGGCACGGCGCGACCGCGGTGCTCCACGCCGACCTGATAAGGAACCAGGTCGCCAAGAGCGACGGCCACGGCGGCTACGTGCAGGGCGAGTACGTGACGGCCGGTTTCCTCGGCTACACCCCGGCGGTCGGCATCGTGCCGCAGAGCCTGGGCGACTCGGTCGGCCAGATGCGCACGATGGTCGACGGGACGGTCGGCTCGCTGGTGGACCTGCCGGAGCGGATCCCGGCGCTGTGGCGGTCGGCCTTCGACGGCGCGCCGCGCCAGCAGGACGGTCCGATGGGCGTGGTCGGCGCCGCCCGGGTGGGCGGCGAGGTGTTCACGCTGCACATCCCGCCGGAGCAGCGGGTGGCCACCATGCTCATGCTGGTCGCCGGCTTCAACCTCTCGCTCTTCCTGTTCAACATGCTCCCGCTGCTCCCGCTGGACGGCGGGCACATCGCCGGCGCGCTGTGGGAGGCGTTCAAGCGGCAGCTGGCCCGGCTGCTGCGCCGGCCCGACCCGGGTCCGTTCGACGTGGCCAAGATGATGCCGGTGGCGTACGTGGTGGCCGGGATCTTCCTCTCGTTCACCGTGCTGGTCCTCATCGCCGACGTGGTGAATCCGGTCAAGATCACCTGAAGGCCCCGCACGCGCGGGTTGCCGTGCGCGGCGGACCGGCCCGGCGCCACACGGCGGCGGACCGGTCCGCCGGAAGGCGGAACGTGCCCGTGCCCGCCCGGTGCCGTAATCTCGGAGCCGGAAATCCGTGCCCCGGCGCCCCGGCGCCCGGCGGCGCCGCACCGCAGGACGACTCGAACCACGTTGGGGATGCAACCGCACATGACCGCTATTTCGCTCGGTATGCCGTCCGTTCCGTTGAAGCTGGCCGATCGGCGTAGGAGTCGTCGGATCCAAGTGGGGTCGGTGGCGGTGGGTGGGGACGCGCCGGTGTCGGTGCAGTCGATGACGACGTCGGTGACGGCGGACGTGGGTGCGACGTTGCAGCAGATCGCGGAGTTGACGGCGTCGGGGTGTCAGATCGTGCGGGTGGCGTGTCCGTCGCAGGACGACGCGGACGCGTTGCCCGAGATCGCGCGGAAGTCGCAGATCCCGGTGATCGCGGATATTCATTTCCAGCCGAAGTACGTGTTCGCGGCGATCGACGCGGGGTGTGCGGCGGTGCGGGTGAATCCGGGGAACATCCGGCAGTTCGACGACAAGGTGCGGGAGATCGCGCGTGCGGCGTCGGGTGCGGGGGTGCCGATTCGTATCGGGGTGAATGCGGGGTCGTTGGACCGGCGGTTGTTGGAGAAGTACGGGAGGGCGACCCCGGAGGCGTTGGTGGAGTCGGCGTTGTGGGAGTGTTCGTTGTTCGAGGAGCATGGTTTCCGGGATATCAAGATCTCGGTGAAGCACAATGATCCGGTGGTGATGGTGAATGCGTACCGGTTGTTGGCGGAGCGGTGTGATTATCCGTTGCATTTGGGGGTGACGGAGGCGGGGCCGGCGTTCCAGGGGACGGTGAAGTCGGCGGTGGCGTTCGGTGCGTTGTTGTCGGAGGGGATCGGGGACACGATCCGGGTGTCGTTGTCGGCGCCTCCGGTGGAGGAGGTGAAGGTGGGGATCGCGATCCTGGAGTCGTTGGGGTTGCGGGAGCGGCGGTTGGAGATCGTGTCGTGTCCGTCGTGTGGTCGGGCGCAGGTGGACGTGTACCGGTTGGCGGATGAGGTGTCGGCGGGCCTGGAGGGGTTGGAGGTGCCGTTGCGGGTGGCGGTGATGGGGTGTGTGGTGAACGGTCCGGGGGAGGCGCGGGAGGCGGATCTGGGGGTGGCCTCGGGGAACGGGAAGGGGCAGATCTTCGTGAAGGGGGAGGTGGTCAAGACGGTGCCGGAGTCGAAGATCGTCGAGACGTTGATCGAGGAGGCGATGAGGATCGCCGAGCGGATGACCGAGGAGGGCGTCGGCTCCGGCGAACCGGCGGTAACGGTCTCCTGAGCCGATGCGGAACGCCGCCGCTTCACCGGGGTAAAGTGCCCGGACCAAGCAGCCCGCAGCAAGCCCGTCCCCGCGAGGCGCCCACGTGTTGACGACCACCTCCACCCGGGTCCTTGATCCCTCCGACCTGGACGCGGCCCTGGCCGTGCTGGACCGTGACCCGGTGGCCAACGCCTTCGTCGCCGCCCGGGTGCGGGTCGCCGGGCTCGACCCCTGGCGGCTCGGCGGCGAACTGTGGGGCTGGTACGCGGGCAACCGGTTGGAGTCGCTCTGCTACGCCGGCGCCAACCTGGTGCCCATCTGCGCCGGCCCGGTCGCGGTCCGCGCCTTCGCCGAACGCGCCCGCCGGGCCGGGCGGCGCTGCTCGTCCATCGTCGGGCCGGCCGGACCGACCCGGGAGCTGTGGGCGCTGCTCGAACCCGGCTGGGGCCCGGCCCGCGAGGTCCGCCGCAACCAGCCGCTGATGGTCACCCGCGCCCTGCCGGCCGACGTCGAACCCGACCCGCTGGTCCGCCGGGTCCGGCGGGACGAGATGGACGTGCTCGTGCCCGCCTGCGTGGCCATGTTCACCGAGGAGGTCGGTGTCTCCCCGCTGGCCGGCGACGGCGGGCTGCTCTACCAGGCCAGGGTCGCCGAACTGGTCACCAGCGGACGCGCGTTCGCCCGGATCGACGACGGCCGGGTGGTCTTCAAGGCCGAACTCGGCGCGGTCACCCCGCACGCCTGCCAGATCCAGGGGGTCTGGGTGGCCCCCGAGCACCGCGGCCGCGGCCTGTCGGTCTGCGGGATGGCCGCCGTCCTGCACTACGCGCTGCGCGACGCCGCCCCCGTCGCCAGCCTGTACGTCAACGACTTCAACGCCGCCGCCCGCGCCGCCTACCGCCGGGTGGGCTTCACCGAGGTCGGCGCGTTCATGAGCGTGCTGTTCTGACCGCGCATCCCGTCCGCCTCCCGCGCGCCCGCCCCGGGAGGCCGGCCACCGCGTCCCCGCCCGGCGCGGTCGCCCCGGACCCGGCCAGGCGGGACCTGCCAGGCGGGATTCGTCGGACACGGCCTAGTAGGGTCCCCGCATGGACGACGTCGTGGTGGGGCCGGTGGACCTCGCGGCGCGGGTGGACGAAGCGCTCGCCGTGCAGGCCCTCGCCTTCGGACTCACCGACGACGAGATCGCGGTGCGCCGGCAGATCGTGCTGCGCCACCTCGCCCAGCCCGACGCCCGTTCGCTGGGCGCCACCACCCCCGACGGCCGGCTGGTCGGCTTCGTCTACGGCATGCCCAACGACCGCGCCCACTGGTGGTCGACCGTGGTCGAGCCCTATCTGCGCCGGGCCGGCAACGAGCGGTGGCTGGACGGCTCCTTCGTCGTCGTCGAACTGCACGTCCTGCCCGGCCACCAGGGCGCCGGCATCGGGGAACGCCTCATCACCGGGCTCACCGACCCGGTGCCGCAGGCCCGCTGCATCCTGTCCGCCCTCGACCTGGAGAGCCGGGCCCGCCGCTTCTACCGGGGGCTGGGCTACACCGACCTGGCGCACCCCGTGCACTTCCCGAGCGCCCCGGTGCCCTACACCGTCATGGGGGCCTTCCTGCCGCTGCGCCCGAGAGCGGCCGGCTGACGGCCGTTACGGGCGGCAGGCCGCGTATCGGTATCCTCGCGACATCCACCCGTCCGTCGAACGCCCACCTTTCGCGAACGCCCACCTTACGGAGATCGAATCATGGTCCAGCGCATGTCCCGCATGCTGCTCAAGACGCTGCGCGACGCCCCGGCCGACGCCGAGACCACCAGCCACAAGCTGCTGGTGCGCGCCGGATACGTGCGCCGCACCGCCGCGGGCGTGTGGACCTGGCTGCCGCTCGGCAAGCGGGTGCTGGAGAACGTCATCCGGATCGTCCGCGAGGAGATGGACGCCATCGGCGGCCAGGAGGTACTGCTGCCCGCGCTGCTGCCGCGCGAGCCGTACGCGCAGACCGGCCGCGCCGACGAGTACGGCGACCTGCTGTTCCAGCTCAAGGACCGCAAGGGCGCCGACTACGTGCTCGGCCCCACCCACGAGGAGATCTTCACCCAGGTGGTGAAGGACCAGGCCGCCTCCTACAAGGACCTGCCGGCCATCCTCTACCAGATCCAGACCAAGTACCGCGACGAGGCCCGGGCCCGGGCCGGGGTGCTGCGCGGGCGCGAGTTCCAGATGAAGGACTCCTACTCCTTCGACACCGGCGACGAGGGGCTCGCGGAGTCCTACCGGCTGCACCGCGAGGCGTACGTCAAGATCTTCGAACGCCTCGGCTTCGACTACCGCGTCGTCTCGGCGGTCTCCGGCGCGATGGGCGGCTCGGCGTCCGAGGAGTTCCTCGCCCCGGCCGCCGCGGGCGAGGACACCTTCGTGGACTGCCCGTCCTGCGACTACGCGGCCAACACCGAGGCGGTCACCCTCGCCGCGCCGCCCGCGTCGAGCACCGGGCACCCGGCGATGCAGGAGCTGGACACCCCTGACACCCCGACCATCGAGACGCTCGCCGCGCACCTGGACGTGCCCGCCTCGGCGACGTTGAAGAACGTGCTGGTCAAGGTCGACGGCGTGATCACCGGCGTCGGCGTGCCGGGCGACCGCGAGGTGGACCTCGGCAAGCTGGCCGAGCACCTGGCGCCCGCCGCGGTGGAGCTGGTCACCGCCGAGGACTTCGAGGGCCGCCCCGACCTGGTGCGCGGTTACGTCGGCCCGCAGGGGCGGACCTTCCCCTACATCGCCGACCCGAGGGTCGGCGACGGGACCGCCTGGATCACCGGCGCCAACAAGCCCGGCCGGCACGTGCGCGACGCGGTGTGCGGGCGGGACTTCGAGGTGGACCGCTACCTGGACGTCGTCGTGGTCGAGGCCGGCGACCCGTGCCCGCGGTGCGGTGCCGGCCTGCGGATCGGCCGGGCCATCGAGATCGGCCACATCTTCCAGCTGGGCCGCAAGTACGCCGACGCCTTCACGCTCGACGTGCTCGGCCAGGACGGCAAGCCGGTCCGGGTCACCATGGGCTCCTACGGCATCGGCGTCTCCCGGGCGGTCGCCGCGCTGGCCGAGCAGACCGCCGACGAGCACGGGCTGTGCTGGCCCCGTGAGGTCGCGCCGGCCGACGTGCACGTGGTGGCGGCCGGCAAGGCGGCGCAGATCGACCTCGCCCTGGAGGTCGCCGAGAAGCTGCACGCGGCCGGCGTGCGGGTCATCGTGGACGACCGCGCCGGCGTCTCGCCGGGCGTGAAGTTCACCGACGCCGAGTTGATCGGCGTGCCCACCATCCTGGTGGTCGGCCGCCGGGCGGCCGAGGGCGTGGTGGAGCTGAAGGACCGCCGGACCGACGAGCGCGAGGAGATCACCGTCGAGGAGGCACTGGCCCGCCTCACCCACTGACCGCGTCCGCGCCCGGCCCCCGGCCCCCGGCCCGCCGCCCGCGCCGGGGGCGGGTTCAGAGCCGGTCGGCTGACGGCGTGCCGCTGGCCGACGGCTCGCCGGCTTCGGCCCGCTCGGCCATCCCCGGGAACGGCACGGCGGAGCCGCGCCAGCGCACCGCGCGCACCGCCGCCCCGGTCAGCGACGCCGCGGCCCGCGCCCGCAAGGCCCCCGAGGCGGCCCGCACCAGGTCCGCGTAGGCGTCCGCCACCCGGTCCTCCACGGTCGCCGCCAGCCGGACCGCCGCCGCGGCGTCCGGCACCGGGAACGGCAGCGCGTAGGCGGCGTCGGCGGCCACCGGATCGCCGCCCAGGCCCCGGACGGTGCGGCGCATCGCGTCACGGGCCGCCAGGTGCGCGGCGTAGTCGGTGCGGGCGGCGGCCACCCGGCCGGATCCGACCCGGGCGCCGACCACGCCGTAGCCGTAGACCGCCGCGTGCTCGGCGGCCAGCGTGGCCTGCGCGGCGGCCAGCAGCGCCGGGGGAGCGGACGGCGCGGTCATGACGCGTCCCCGGACAACAGCAGGGCGTGTGCCGCGCCGCACGCGGCGACCGAGGCCAGCAGCCGGGCCAGCTCCGGCGGCGCGTCGCGCAGCGCGGCGCCGCGGGTGGCGGCCACCCGCTGTTCGGCCGCCGCCAGCGCGCCCAGCGCCGCGTCCCGGCCGGCCGGCACCGCCACCGGCCCGGCGGAGGCGGACGGCGTCGCGGACCGGTCGCCGCCGGGCGGGGCGCTCCCCCCGGACGGCGACGGAGCGCCGGCGCCGGGGCCCGGCGCGGTGAACGCCTGCGCGTGCAAGGCGACCTGGGCGCGCAGCGGGGCCAGCCGGGCGGACAGCGCCGGGTGCGCGGCGGCGGTCGCGTCGTAGCGGGCCAGCAGCGCGGCGCTGTCGTCCGCGGCCCGCCCGCGGGCCGCCGCCAGCCGCCGTGCGGCCCGCAGGTCGGCCGGCGGCACGGTGTCCGCGCACCCGGCCAGCGCCGGGGCCGCCAGCACCGCGGCCGCCCACGCGGGCCAGGCCAGTACGGCCCGTCTGCGCGGCCCTGGAGCCGCCTGGCGCTGCGTCGTCTTCCTCAACGGCACGGTTGCCTTCCGGGTACGGGGACGGGCGGGGCGGGCCGGAGCGGACGAACCGGTCCGGGGACGGTCGGGGTCCCCGGCGGGGCGCGGCTGCGGCCCGGCGTCAGGAGCCTACCTGCGGCGATCACCGCCGCGCGGGGCCACCCGCGCGCCCCGCGCCGAATCGTCAGCCGGGGACCGGAACCTATAGGCTCGGGTAGCGACACGCGACGGACCCACAACAGCACACGCGGCCGAGGAGTCACCCGGATGAGCACCACCCCAAGCGACAGGCTGCGACAGTTGCTGGAGCCGCTCGCCGCGGACGCGGGGGTGGAGCTGGAGGAGATCGCGGTCGTCCCGGCCGGCCGGCGCCGGGTGCTGCGGGTCGTCGTCGACTCCGACGACGGGGTCTCGCTCGACGTGGTCGCGGACCTCAGCCGGGAGATCTCCGGTGCGCTGGACGCCTCCGACGTGATGGGCGGCACGGCCTACGTGCTGGAGGTCGGTTCGCCGGGCACCGACCGGCCGCTGACCTCACCGCGCCACTACCGCCGCAACACCGGTCGGCTGGTCAGGGCCCGGCTGGCCGGCGGCGGCGAACTGACCGCGCGCGTCACCGGGGCGGACGACGAGGGGGTCGACCTGGAGGTGCCGGGCGTCAAGGGGCGTCGGCCCACCGCCCGGCGGCTGGCCTACGGCGAGATCGCCGGCGCGCGGGTGGAGATCGAGTTCAATCGCAAGAGCAGCGACGTCGACGACGACGAAGCCGACGACGCGGACCTGGCCTCCGCCGAGCTCGACGAGATCGACGAGAGCACCGAGGAGGCGTAGCCGTGGACATCGACATGAGCGCTCTGCGCGGGCTGGTCAGGGAGAAGGAGATCTCCTTCGACCTGCTGGTCGAGGCGATCGAGTCGGCCCTGCTGATCGCGTACCACAGGGAGCCGGGCAGCCGGCGGGACGCCCGGGTCGAGTTGGACCGCACCACCGGCCACGTGACGGTGTGGGCGAAGGAGACCCCCGAGGAGGCCGGCGAGGAGGCCGCGCCGCGCGAGTTCGACGACACCCCCAGCGGGTTCGGCCGGATCGCGGCGACCACCGCCAAGCAGGTCATCCTGCAGCGGCTGCGGGACGCCGAGGAGGAGGTCACCTTCGGCGAGTACGCCGGCCGGGAGGGCGACATCGTCGCCGGCGTGGTGCAGCAGGGCAACGACCCGCGCAGCGTCCTCGTCGACATCGGCAAGTTGGAGGCCATCCTGCCCCCGCAGGAGCAGGTGCCCGGCGAGTCGTACAAGCACGGCACCCGGCTGCGCACGTACGTCGTCCGGGTGGTCAAGGGCGTGCGCGGGCCGTCCGTCACCCTCTCGCGCACCCACCCCAACCTGGTGAAGAAGCTGTTCGCCCTGGAGGTGCCCGAGATCGCCGACGGCTCGGTGGAGATCGAGGCGATCGCCCGGGAGGCCGGCCACCGCACCAAGATCGCGGTGCGCTCCGCCCGGCAGGGCCTGAACGCCAAGGGCGCCTGCATCGGCCCGATGGGCAGCCGGGTCCGCGCGGTGATGGCCGAGTTGGGCGGCGAGAAGATCGACATCGTGGACTGGTCCGAGGACCCGGCCCAGATGGTCGCCAACGCGCTGTCCCCGGCCCGGGTGACCAAGGTCGAGGTGGTGGACCTGGGCGCCCGTTCGGCCCGGGTGACCGTCCCCGACTACCAGTTGTCGCTGGCCATCGGCAAGGAGGGGCAGAACGCCCGGCTGGCCGCCCGGCTGACCGGGTGGCGGATCGACATCCGGCCGGACACCGAGCCGGCCTAGCGGGGGACCGGACGGGATCCGCCGCCCCAGGGGCCGGCGGCCTTCCGGGCGGGAACGTCGCGTCAACGTATCGAACAGCCGACCGCGAACCGGCCCGTACGGGTGAGGTCGGCACGGGGAGGTAGACTTAGCGGTGTCTGGCCGGACGTGCACCCGGGCACGCCCTGAGCGAACCTGCGTGGGCTGCCGGGAGCGAGCGGCCAAGAAAGACCTGTTGCGTATCGCGGTGGTCGGTGACCGGTGCGTCCCCGATCCGCGCGGTACGCTGCCCGGCCGGGGCGCGTATCTGCACCCCGACACGGCGTGTTTGGACCTGGCGGTCCGCCGCCGGGCGTTCACCAGGGCCTTCCGGGTCCAGGAGCCGCTCGGGACGGCGGAGTTGCGCCGGAGTGTGGAGCACGCGGGACGGAAAGAAACGACGTAAGGAACGGCACGGGCGACCGTGCGGTCAGGTACCTCGCGAGTGGAAGTAGGTCGAGATTGCGATGAGCACTCGATGAGTACGCGATGAGTACGCCCATGAAGTAGCGACGGTCCGGCGGACGACCACCCCGGACCTAGAAGGAGCGAAGTGGCTAAGGTCCGGGTATACGAACTCGCCAAGGAGATGGGAGTCGAGAGCAAGGTCGTCATGGCCAAGCTCCAGGAACTCGGCGAGTTCGTCCGTTCGGCGTCCTCGACCATCGAGGCGCCGGTTGTCCGCAAGTTGACCGACGCGTTGCAGCAGGGAAGCGGCGGCGCCGCCTCCGCCAAGCCCTCGGCGCCCCGCAAGGCGCCCGCCAAGCCGTCCGGCAGGCCGGCCGCGAAGCCGTCCACGCCGGCCCCCGGCCCGACGGCCCGTCCGGCCGCGCCGAAGCCCGGCGCCCCGGCGCCCAAGCCCGCCGCGGCCACCCCGTCGGCGGCGTCCACCCCGGCACCGGCCCGCCCGGGCCCCGGCCCGCGGCCCGGTCCGCGGCCCGCCCCGGCGCAGCCCGCGCCGGCCGCCGAGTTCTCCTCGCCGAACGCCGCGGCCCCGGCCAAGCCGGCCCCGGCCGCCCCCGAGCGGCCCGCCGCGCCGCGTCCGCAGGCCACTCCCGGCCCGCGTCCGGCGCAGCGTCCCGGCCCGCGCGACGGCGGCTCGGGACGGCAGGGCGGCGAGCGCGCCCCGCGTCCCGGCGGGGACCGCGGACCGCGCCCCGGCGGCGGCCGCCCGGCCGGGCCGCGCCCCGGCAACAACCCCTTCACCTCCTCGGGCAGCACCGGCATGCCCCGCCCGCAGGCCCCCGGCGGCCCGCGGTCCGGCGGCGCGCCCCGTCCCGGCGGTGCCGGCGCCCCGGGCGGCGGTCCGCGTCCGCAGGGCGCCCCGCGTCCGGGCGGTGCCCCCGGCGGTCCGCGCCCGACCCCGGGCAACATGCCGCGTCCCGGCGGCGGCCCCGGCGGCAACCGCCCGAACCCGGGCATGATGCCGCAGCGTCCGGCGGCCGGCCCGCGCCCCGGCCCCGGCGGCCGCGGTCCCGGCGGCGCCGGCCGGCCCGGCGGTGCCGGGCGTCCCGGCGGCGGCTTCGCAGGCCGTCCCGGTGGCGGCGGTGGCGGTGGCCGTCCGGGCGGTGGCGGCGGCTTCGGCGGCCGTCCGGGCGGTGGCGGCGGCTTCGGCGGCCGTCCCGGCTTCGGCGGTCGTCCCGGCGGTCCGGGCGGTCGTGGCGGCACGCAGGGCGCGTTCGGTCGCGGCCCGGGCGGCCGTCCGGCGCGCGGCCGCAAGTCGAAGCGGCAGCGGCGCCAGGAGTACGAGGCCATGCAGGCCCCGTCGGTCGGCGGTGTGATGCTGCCCCGCGGCAACGGCCAGACGGTCCGGCTGTCGCGCGGTGCCTCGCTCACCGACTTCGCGGAGAAGATCAACGCCAACCCGGCATCCCTCGTCCAGGTGATGCTGAACCTCGGTGAGATGGTCACCGCGACCCAGTCGGTCTCCGACGAGACGCTGCAGCTGCTCGCCGAGGAGATGAACTACGTCGTCGAGATCGTCAGCCCGGAGGAGGAGGACCGCGAGCTGCTCGAGGCCTTCGACATCGAGTTCGGCGAGGACGAGGGCGGCGAGGAGGCACTCGTCGCCAGGCCGCCGGTGGTCACCGTCATGGGCCACGTCGACCACGGCAAGACCCGCCTGCTCGACGCGATCCGCAAGACCAACGTGGTCGCGGGCGAGGCCGGCGGCATCACCCAGCACATCGGCGCGTACCAGGTGGCGACCGAGGTGAACGGCGAGGACCGCCGCATCACCTTCATCGACACCCCCGGTCACGAGGCGTTCACCGCCATGCGTGCCCGCGGCGCCAAGTCGACCGACATCGCGATCCTGGTGGTCGCGGCGAACGACGGCGTGATGCCGCAGACCGTCGAGGCGCTCAACCACGCCAAGGCGGCCGAGGTGCCGATCGTGGTCGCGGTCAACAAGATCGACGTCGAGGGCGCCGACCCGACCAAGGTGCGCGGCCAGCTGACCGAGTACGGCCTGGTGGCGGAGGAGTACGGCGGCGACACCATGTTCGTCGACATCTCCGCCAAGCAGGGCCTGAACATCGACAACCTGCTGGAAGCGGTGATCCTGACCGCCGACGCCTCGCTCGACCTGCGGGCCAACCCGGAGCAGGACGCGCAGGGCATCGCGATCGAGGCGCACCTCGACCGGGGCCGCGGCGCCGTGGCGACCGTGCTGGTGCAGCGCGGCACGCTGCGGGTCGGCGACACGATGGTGGTCGGCGACGCCTACGGCCGGGTCCGCGCGATGCTCGACGACGCCGGAGACAACGTGGAGGAGGCCGGCCCCTCGACCCCGGTCCTGGTGCTGGGCCTGACCAACGTGCCCGGCGCGGGCGACAACTTCCTCGTCGTGGACGAGGACCGCACCGCCCGCCAGATCGCCGAGAAGCGCGCCGCCCGCGAGCGGAACGCCGCCTTCGCCCGCAAGGGCATCCGGTTCTCCCTGGAGGACCTGGACAAGGCGCTCAAGGCCGGCGAGGTCCAGCAGCTCAACCTCATCATCAAGGGCGACGCGTCCGGTTCGGTCGAGGCCCTGGAGTCCTCGCTGCTCCAGCTCGACGTCGGTGAAGAGGTCGACATCCGGGTGCTGCACCGGGGTGTGGGCGCGGTCACCGAGTCCGACGTGGACCTGGCGGCCGGCTCCGACGCGATCATCATCGGCTTCAACGTCCGCGCCGAGGGCCGCGCCACCCAGCGCGCCGAGCGCGAGGGCGTCGACGTCCGGTACTACTCGGTGATCTACCAGGCCATCGAGGAGATCGAGGCGGCCCTGAAGGGCATGCTGAAGCCGGAGTACGAGGAGGTGGAGCTGGGCACCGCGGAGATCCGCGAGGTCTTCCGGTCCTCCAAGCTCGGCAACATCGCCGGTGTGCTCATCCGCTCCGGCGAGGTCCGGCGCAACACCAAGGCCCGGCTGCTGCGCGACGGCAAGGTGGTGGCGGAGAGCCTCACCATCGAGGGCCTGCGCCGCTTCAAGGACGACGTGACCGAGATCCGCGAGGGTTACGAGGGCGGTATCAACCTCGGCAACTACAACGACATCAAGGTCGACGACGTCATCGCCACCTACGAGATGCGCGAGAAGCCGCGAGGCTGACCGGGCACTGACGGCACGGACCGGGCCGGCCGACGGGATAATCCGTCGATCGGCCCGGCCCGCTGCCGCTACCGTGGTGATCGCAGCACCATCCAGCCGTACGAGGCCTCACGGGTCGGCTTGACCCGACTGCCCATGTTTGTAGGGACGTTGTCCTTCGACCTGCTTCTCGGCGACGTCCGGTCGCTGAAGGAGAAGCGCTCCGTCGTCCGTCCGATCGTCACCGAACTGCGCCGCCGGTACCCGGTGAGCGTGGCGGAGACCGGTGGCCAGGACCTCTACCGCAGGGCCGAGATCGGCTTGGCGGTGGTCTCCGGGGACGTCGCCCACCTCACCGACGTGCTCGACCGCTGCGAGCGGTGGATGACCGCCAGGCCCGAGGTGGACCTGCTGTCCGCGCGCCGGCGCGTGCGCGGCGGGGACGACTGGGACGAGTGAACCCGAGACCGAAGAAGAGAGAAGATCACCATGACCGACACCGCGCGGGCGCGCAAGCTGGCCGACCGCATCCGGGTCGTGGTCGCGGAGACCCTCCAGCGCCGGATCAAGGATCCGCGGCTGGGCTATGTGACGATCACCGACACCCGGGTCACCGGCGACCTGCGGGAGGCGACCGTCTTCTACACGGTCTACGGCGACGAGGAGGAGCGCGCCGCGTCGGCGGCGGCCCTGGAGAGCGCCAAGGGCGTGCTGCGCTCCGAGGTGGGCCGGCAGACCGGAGTGCGCTTCACCCCGACGCTGGCCTTCGTGCCGGACGCCGTCCCGGAGAACGCCCGCACCATCGACGACCTGCTGGCCAAGGCGCGTGCCGCGGACGCCCAGGTCCGCGAGACGGCGGCCGGCAAGGGCTACGCCGGCGGGGCGGACCCCTACCGCAAGCCGGCCGAGGAGGACGACTCGGCGGACGCCGAGGAGGCCGCAGCCGCCGCGGACCCGGCCGGCGGGCCGGTCGCGGACACCGACGACGACGCGCGGGACGCATGAGGCGCAAGGGGACCGGACCCGACGGGCTGGTCGTCGTCGACAAGCCGGCCGGGCTCACCTCGCACGCCGTGGTGGCCCGGATCCGGCGGCTGGCCGGCACCCGGCGGGTCGGGCACGCCGGCACGCTGGACCCGATGGCCACCGGCGTGCTGGTCATCGGCGTGGAGAAGGCCACCCGGCTGCTCGGCCACCTGTCGCTGACCAGCAAGACCTACCACGCGACCGTCCGGCTCGGCCGTTCCACGGTCACCGACGACGCCGAGGGCGAGGTGACCGCGACCGCTTCGGCCGCGCACGTCACCCGGGAGGCGCTGGACGCGGCGGTCGCCCGGCTGACCGGCGACATCCTCCAGGTGCCCTCCAAGGTCAGCGCGATCAAGGTGGACGGCCGCCGGTCGCACAAACTGGTGCGGGCGGGCGAGGAGTTCGAACTGCCGGCCCGCCCGGTGACGGTCTCGGCGTTCACCGTGCGCGCGGTGCGCGCGGCCGTCGCGGACGGCGTCCCGCTGCTGGACGCGGAGGTGACGGTGGAGTGCTCCTCGGGCACCTACGTCCGGGCCATCGCCCGCGACCTGGGCGCCGACCTCGGCACCGGCGGTCACCTGACCGCGCTGCGCCGCACCCGCGTCGGGCCGTACCGGATCGAGGACGCGGCCACGCTGGAGGCGCTGGAAGGCGGCTTCGACGTGCTGCCGATCGGCCGGGCGGCGGCCGCGGCGTTCACCCGCTGGGACGTGGACGCCGAACGGGCGCGTCAACTCGTCAACGGTGTACGGCAGAAGGCTCCCGGACTCGGCCCCGGGCCGATCGCGGTCTTCGGCCCAGAGGAGCGGTTCATCGCCCTGGTCGAGGAACGGCGCGGGGAGACCAGGATCCTGGCCGGCTTCGCGTGAGGCCGCGCCCCGGCCCGCCTCGCCGTGGGAGCCGGGCGCGCCACGTCACCCGTGGCGCGTGCGGAGCGTGCGGCATGGCAGGCTTGGACCCGGAAAGTGGGTCGATCTCGTTCGGGTGAGGAGCTGCACGGTGGAGCGCTGGCGGGGCTTGGAAGACGTTCCCGGGGACTGGGGACGGAGCGTCGTCACCATCGGCTCGTACGACGGCGTGCACCGTGGACACCAGCTGATCATCGGCCGGGCGGTGGAACGCGCCCGGGAGCGCGGCCTGGCCTCGGTGGTCGTCACCTTCGATCCGCACCCCAGCGAGGTGGTGCGCCCCGGAAGCCACCCGCCGTTGCTCGCCGCGCACCACCGGCGCGCCGAACTGATGGCCGGGCTCGGGGTGGACGCGCTGCTGATCCTGCCGTTCACCGAGGAGTTCTCCCGGCTCTCGCCCGCCGCCTTCGTCGACGCCGTGCTGGACCGCGCGCTGGGCGCGGCGCTGGTGGTGGAGGGGCCCAACTTCCGGTTCGGCCACAAGGCGGCCGGCGACGTGGCGGTGCTGACCGGGCTGGGCCGCGAGCACGGCTTCGGCGTGGAGGTGGTCGACCTGTACGTGCGTGGCGCGGCGGGCGGCGGGGAGGCGTTCTCCTCCAGCCTCGCCCGGCGGCTGATCGCCGACGGCGACGTGGCCGGCGCCATGGAGATCCTGGGCCGGCCGCACCGCGTGGAGGGCGTCGTGGTGCGCGGCGCGCAGCGCGGGCGGGAGCTGGGCTACCCCACGGCCAACGTGGAGACCCTGGCGCACTCCGCGGTGCCGGCGGACGGCGTCTACGCCGGCTGGCTGGTCACCGGCGGAGAGCGGATGCCGGCCGCGATCTCGGTGGGCACCAACCCCACCTTCGACGGCACCGCCCGCACCGTGGAGGCGTACGCCATCGACCGGGTGGGGCTGGAGCTGTACGGGGCACGGGCGGCCGTGGAGTTCCTGGCGTACCTGCGCGGGCAGGAGCGGTTCGCCACCGTCGACGCGCTGCTGGAACGGATGGCGGTCGACGTCAAGCGGGCCAGGGAACTGGTCGAGCGCTGAACCCTCCACCGCCGTCGGCCCGGTGGCGCGGGGCGGCGGGGCACGGACACCCCTGTCAGGGGGCCGGGCCCCGCCGCGCGCTCACCGCTCCGGCTGCGGGTACCCGTAGCCGCCGTGCTCGGGTGGCGGGGGCGGCTGCTGCGGCCAGCCGCCCGGTGCCGGCGGCCCGGCGGGCGGCTGCCGCCCCCACGCGCCCGGCGGCGGCCCCTGCCGCGGGTAGGACTGCGGGTACGGCCCGGGCTGGCCCTGCGGGGGCTGGTCCGGGTAGGCGCCGCCCACCGGCGGTGCCATCTGCGGCGGCGGCGCGTTGCCGCCGGACTGCGTCCACAGCCCCTGCGCCTGCTGGGCGCGCGCGAAGTCCTCGGCGACCAGGGCCGCGAGGTTGAAGTACGCCTCCCGGGTCTTGGGCCGCATCATCTCCAGGTCCACCTCGGCGCCGGCCGCCAGGTGCTCGTCGAACGGCACCACGACCACACCGCGGCAGCGGGTCCTGAAGTGCGCCACGATGTCGTCGACCTTGATCATCTTGCCGGTCTCGCGCACCCCGGAGATCACCGTCAGGCTCCGGCCGACCAGGTCGGAGTAGCCGTGCGCGGACAGCCAGTCCAAGGTGGTGCTGGCACTGGAGGCGCCGTCCACCGACGGCGTCGAGATGATGATCAGCTGGTCGGCGAGGTCGAGCACGCCGCGCATCGCGCTGTAGAGCAGACCGGTGCCCGAGTCGGTGAGGATGACCGGGTACTGGCGGCCCAGCACGTCTATCGCGCGCCGGTAGTCCTCGTCGTTGAACGTGGTGGAGACCGCCGGGTCCACGTCGTTGGCGATGATCTCCAGACCGGAGGGCGCCTGCGAGGTGAAGCGGCGGATGTCCATGTAGCTGTTGAGGTACTGGATGTTCTGCACCAGGTCGCGGATGGTCGCGCCGGTCTCCCGGCGCACCCGGCGGCCCAGCGTGCCGGCGTCCGGGTTGGCGTCGATGGCCAGGATCTTGTCCTGCCGTTCCGAGGCCAGCGTGGAGCCCAGCGCGGTGGTCGTGGTGGTCTTGCCCACGCCGCCCTTGAGGCTGATGACCGCGATCCGGTAGCAGGAGAGCACCGGGGTGCGGATCAACTCCAGCTTGCGGGCCCGCTCCTGCTCGGCCGCCTTGGAGCGGAACAGCCCCTGGCCGGGGAGGTTGCCGCCGGGCTTGCGGGCCTTCGGCTGGTGGCGCAGCAGCCGGTCCGAGGACAGCTCGACCGCGGCCGTGTACCCGATCGGCGCGCCGCCCGCCGGGCGCTGGCGCTGGTCCGGCGGCACCGTCGGCCAGCCGGTGCCGCGCGGGTCGGCCGGCGGACCGGGCTGCGCGGGCGGCGGCGGGCCCTGCTGCTCCGGAGCGGGCGCCGGGGGCGGCATGGGCACGTTCGGCTGGCGCTGCTCGGCGTACCCGAACGGCGGCTGCCCCGGCGGCTGCTGGGCCTGGCCGGGCGGCGGGAAGGCCGGACCCCGGGTGTCCGGGGCGGGCGGCGGCATGCCGGGGCCGGGCGGCTGCGGCGGCCGCGCGGCCTGCGGGTAACCGTACGACGGCCCCGGGAACGGCTGCGGGGCCTGCGGCGGGCCGGGCGGCCCGCCGGGCGCCTGGTGCGCCGGCTGCGGGCCCTGGAACTGCGGCGGCAGCGGCGGTACCGCGTCCGCGCTGCCGGGCGGCGGTCCCGGGACACCGGACGGTGTCCGGCCGGGCGGCTCCTGGCCGGGCGGGGGCGTCGCGCCGGGCGGCGGCGGGAACGGCCCGGGCACCGCGTGCCGGGCCGGCGGCGGGGCGGCCGCCCACGGCTGCGCCCCGGACGGCGGCTGCGGGTCGGCCGGCGGGATCGGCCCGGCGGCCGCCGGAGCGCCGGAGCCGGGTGCTGCCGGGCGGGCGTCCGGCGCGCCGGACGCTGCGGGCGGCGCGGCCGGGCCCGGCGCGCCGGTCTCCGTCGCCGGCGGCCCGGGGGGAGTCGGTGGGCCGCTCGCGGGGGCCGGCCGCGCCGCGGGCGGGTGCGGCGGCGGGGCGGCCGGGCCGGGCGACGAGGCGTCCTGCGGATCCGCCGGGGCGGGCGGGGCGGGCGGGGCGGCCGGCGGCGGCGGCACGGCGGCCGGGCCCCGCGCCGCGGACGGCTGCTCCGGTTCGCGTACCCGCTTCAGGGACAGCGCGCTGAACCGCTCGGTGTCCCGGGGCGGCGGCCCGGCCTCAGCGGGCCCCGGCTGCTCCCCGGCGGGCGTCCCCGCCTCCTCCTTGGCCTTGAGGTTCTTCAACGACAACGCGCTGAAGCGCATCGTCGAGTTGCTCTCCAGCGAGCCCGACGAGGGAGCGTCGGGGGCCGGCGGGGCGCCCGCCGGGTCGGCGGACGGCGGGAAGCTCGGGAAACCGGACGGAGCGGCGGCCGGTGCGCCGCCGACCGGGAACGGCACGTCCGGAGCCGGGGGTTCGGGCTCCGGGTCGGGGACCGGCGAGCCGCTCTCCGGCGTGGCGCCGGAGGAGGCGGACGAGGAGCCCTCGCCGTTCGTCATGTACCAGGCGGGCGGCGTGTAGTCGATGCTGAACTCGCCCGTGTAGTCGGCGTCGGTCGGCCGTGCCCCGTCACCGCCCCCGCGGTTGTCGTCCCGATCGCTGCTCACTGTGCCTCCTGGTCTGCCGTCATGCCCGCGAACGGCCGGGTCGTACCAGGACGTCGGCCCCCGTCGCGGCTGACCCGGCGCGTGCCGTGCGCGTGCGTCACCGAGGACTCCTCCCCCGTACGGCGCTGCCCCTCGGTCACGCCGGTGATGGTCCGGCCACGGGACCCCGGTGATCGTCCGCCCGGCTCGCCCCTGCGACCGCTCCTGCCGTTCGTAGGACAGCCTAGGCCCTGATCCGCCGGACGTGCACGGGCCGGCGGGCCGTCCCACGGCCGTTCGGCGCCCCGTCCGGCGGCCGTCCGGCCGCGCCGCCTCAGTCCATCCGGCGCGGCTCCCCCAACAGCCCGGTCTCCGCCCCGCTCGGACGGGTCGTCACCCACTGCCGGTCGGTGCGGGTGCACCACAGCGCGAACGCGTCGCCCAGCGCCGGCAGCGCGTCGGCGTCGGCCGCCGGCAGCGCCATCGCGCGGGCGACCAGCCGCGCCTCGTCCGGCGACACCCGCTGCACGCCCACCACCGCCGCGCCCTCCAGCAGCCGCGGCGCGGCCGGCCCGACGAACGGCAGCAGCGTCAGCACCGACTGCCACGGCGCGGCCGGCAACCGGCCGCCCGGCGGACGGCCCCCGGCGTCCCTCAGCACCAGCACCGGGTCGGCCACCGACGGAGCCGACGGCGGCACCCGGCCCACCTCATGCAGCGTCACGCACGGTCGGCCGGCCCCGGCCGGCGCCGCCAGCGCCGCCCACTCGCGCGGCCGGGCGGTCTCCACCGCCACCCGCGCACCGGCCGCCGCCGCCCGCAGTGCCAGCACCCGGGCCAGCCACAGACCGCCGACCAGCACCACCTCCAGCGGCGAGGGACGCACCAACCCCAGCACGGCGGGCCGTCCCCGCGCGTCCTCCCCGACCACCACCCCGTCGTCACCGACCGGCAGCCCGACGCCCGCCAACCGCCGTGCGTCCAGCACGTGCCGCGGCCGGCGCGGCCCGGGCAGTCCGAAGCCGGGCCGCCGCCACCGCGCCGGCCCGCCGGCCGGTACCCCGGCATCCGGCCCGGCCGGCATCAGCGCACCCCTCCCAGCGGCAGCGTCGCCAGCACGCCCGGTACCTGCTCCCGGTCCAACCGCACCAGATCCACCGCCGCCTCCCGGGCGGCACGCTCCACCCGCCGGCGTGCCGCCACCAGTTCTCCGTCACCGCGCGCGGTCACCCGCAGGTGGCCGGTGAACTCCGGCACCCCGCCCGGCCCCTGCCGCAGGATCAGGCTGAACGTGCTGGCCGGTGCCGCCGTCGAGGTGAGCAGCGCCACCAGGTCCGGCAGCGGCACCTCCCCGGCGCCCGCACCCAGCCGGGGCCAACCGGCCACCCAGTACACGGTGTGCCAACCGTCGTCGCACCGCCAGGCCCGCGCGGTCTCGGCGGTGCGACGCCGCGCCGGCCCGCTGCCGGCCGGCGGACCCGCGGCCGGCGGCGGGCCGGCCCGGCTGGCGACGTCCACCGCCGCCGCCAGCTCCGCCTCGGTCAGCAGCGCGGTGCGCAGCCCTCGCGCGGCCAGCCGGCCGGCCAGCCGGTCGGCCGCCCGCAGCAGCGCTCGCTGCGCCCCGCCGAGACCGCCGCCGCGCGCCGCCACCGCCCCCGGACACCGCTCGGGGTCGAGCCTGACGGCCACCCAGGTCACCCGCACCGCCGGCGCGCCCGCACCCGACCACGAGGGGGCGTCACCGCTGGCCACCGCCGCCCCGGCCGGCAGGTGCGGGGCCGGTGTCGGCCGGGTGTGCTGCACCACCTGCACCGAATCCAGCAGCACCCCGTCCGCCTCCAGGCCCGCGTAGAGCGCGTCGAGCGGTAGCGGCCGGGCGCCGCGCGGCAACCGCAGCGGCAGGTCCGCCGCCTCCACCCGCAGCACCGCGGTCAGGAACGTGCCGTCGCCCGCCATCCCGACCGCCCGTCCGGCGCGATCGGTGTAGGTCGACGTGCGCAGCGCCGGGTCGCACTCCACGGCCGGCGCGAACCGCGGATCGGTGCCCGGCGGCGGCCCGGCCGGCCGCCGGGTCCGCGACCGCGCCTCGACGACGGTCAGCAGCCACTCCGGCAGCGGCCGTCCCCGGCGGCGCGAGAGCGAGAGCAGCAGCAGGCCGGCCGGCACCGCGGCCGGCAGCAGCACCAGCGGCCGCACCGACCAGGCCGCCAACAGCAGCCCGGCGGCCACCTCCACCACCACCAGGCGCCACACCCGCAGCGGGCCGATCCGGCCGGGCACCGGCCGGGGCCGGGGCAGCAGGCCGGCCGGCGGCGCGGCCGGACCGGCGCCGAGCTCCTCGGCGCCCGCGTCCGGGCCGCTCGCGGTGAGCACTCCGCTCGCCCCCTCTCACGCATGGCGCGGGTCAGTCCCCGGCGCCGCGGACCGCCGCGCGGCGCCCGCCGGTCGCCCGGCGCCCGCCCCGGCGGGCGGCCGGACCGGCGACACCGGCATAGTAGAGGGCCGGTTCGACCGGCCGTCGGACCCACCGGCACACCCGACCACGCGGACACCCGGGGACGGAACAGCGCATGGCCTCACGGCGCGACCAGCTCAACGCGTACACCTTCGCCAGGAGGCGGACGGTCGCCGCCTTCCTGCGGCCGGCCTCGGGCGGTCGCGACGAGGCGGCGCCGCGCCCGTGGCGGGCCGTCGTGCCCGGACTGGCCACCGCCGCGGTGCTGGTGGCCGGCTTCTGCGGATGGGGCCTGGTCCGGCCCGGCGCGCCGCCCGGCTGGAACGCCCCCCGCCGGCACGTGCTGGTGGGCAGCGAGTCCACCACCCGCTACGTGGTGCTCGGCTCGGCCCGGCACCCCGTGCTGCGCCCGGTGCTCAACCTCGCCTCCGCCCGACTCCTGCTCCGGCCGGAGCGGTTGTCGGTGCTCACCGTCGACGAGTCCCTGCTGGACGACGGCTCGGTCCCGCACGGCCCGACCATCGGCATCCCGTACGCGCCGGACCGGCTGCCGGACGCCGCCGACGCCGGCACCCCCAAGCTGTGGTCGGTGTGCGAGCAGCCCGGGCCCGACGGGCAGCCGCAGCGCGCCTCCTTCGTGTTCGCCGGGCGCGACGCGCACCGGGTGGACGGGGCCGGGCGGCTCCGCGGCGACCAGGCGCTGTTCGTCCGGGGCGCCGGCGGCGCGCTCTACCTCGTCACCGCCGACGGCACCGCCTACCCGCTGGACACCGCCACCGGCTTTGACGGCGACCTGCTGGTGCGCGCCCTGTTCGGCGACGGTGCCCGGCCCCGCCAGGTCACCCCCGACTGGCTGGCCGCCCTCCACCAGGGCAGGCCCATCCACTTCCCGGTCGTCGCCGGCCTCGGCGCACCGGCCGGCGTGCCCGGACTGCCCGCCGCCGACGACCGCATCGGCACCGTGCTGACCGCCCCCAGCGGCCCGGGCACCCAGACGTACGCGGTCCTGCGCGGCGCCGTCGCCCGGGTCTCCCCGCTGGTCGCCGAACTCCTGCTCACCATGCCCGGCGCTACCCGGCTCTACGGCGGTGGCGTGCCCGCCCCGCGCCCGGTGGCCGCCCAGTCCTTCACCCCGTCCGGAACGCCCTACCTCGGCGGCACCGGCTGGCCGCGCCGGCTGCCCAGGCCGGCCGGCACCGGCGCCGACACGACTCTGTGCGGGGTCTACCGCGGCCGGATGCGCGGCGCACGGCCCGAACTGGGCGTGTGGGCCGGCCCGCGCTACCCGGCCGGCGTCGTCGACAACGGCGCCGCCGCCTACGTCACCCCCGGCTCCGGCCTGCTCTACCGCCAGGTGACCGGCGACGCCACCAGCGGGCCGGTCTACCTGGTCACCGACACCGGACTGCGCTACGACGTGCCCGGCGGCGACGGCCGCACCGCCGGCCCGCGCACCCTGCTCGGCTACGGCCGGGTCGCCCCGGTGCCGGTGCCCGCCGCCTTCTCCGCGTTCCTGCCGGCCGGCCCCACCCTCGACCCGGCCGACGCCGGCCGGCAGCAGGACTCCTGATGCCGGGTCGGGTCCGCCGCGCGCCGGGAGCGGTCCACCGCGCCGCCGCGCGCCGCGCCGGGCCGGCCGCGGTGGCGGTCGCGCTGCTCGTGCTGGCCTGCTGCCCACCGGCGGTCGCCACGGCGGGCGGCGACCGGCCGGTCCCGGCCGGCGAGGGCGTGTGCGGCCGCTACCCGGCCCGGCCGATCGAGGGGACGCCGTGGGCCCTGCGACGCCTCCTGCTCGGCCAGCTGTGGCGCTACGGCAAGGGCGGCGGCGTGCGGGTCGCGGTCATCGACTCCGGCGTGGACGACCGCAACCCGCAACTGAGGGGCGCCGTCGACACCCGCGACGGCGTCGACCTGATCGGGTCCGGCGACGGCACCGACGACACCGACGGGCACGGCACCGAGGTGGCCGGCGTCATCGCCGCCCGACCGGCGGCCGGCACCGGATTCGTCGGCCTCGCGCCGGCCGCCACCGTCATCCCGATCCGCCAGACCGACGGCGGCTCGGCGGGCACCGTCCAGGGGCTGGCCGCGGCCATCCACGACGCGGTGACCCGGCACGCCCGGGTCATCAACATCTCGCAGGACGCCACCGAACCCGACCCGGCGCTGCGCACCGCCGTCGAGGACGCGCTGGCGCACGACGTGGTGGTGGTCGCGGCCGCCGGCAACGACGGCTCCGGCGGCGCCCGGCACACCACCTACCCGGCCGCCTACCCCGGCGTGCTGGCGGTCGGCGCCTCCGACCGGGACGACGCGCGCGCGAGCTTCTCGCAGGCCGGCCCGTTCGTCGGGGTGGCGGCGCCCGGCGTGGACATGGTCTCCACCGTGCCGCTGGGCGGGCAGTGTGTGGACAGCGGCACCAGCTTCGCCGCGCCCTACGTCGCGGGCGTCGCCGCGCTGATCCGCGGCAAGCACCCCGGTTGGACCGGGCGGCAGGTGGTGGCGCAGATCGAGCAGACCGCCGACCGGCCGGGCCGGGGCCGTACCGACGCGCTCGGCTGGGGTGTGGTGGACCCGGTGCGGGCGCTCACCGACGACGGCCGGCCGCAGGACCGCCCGGTCCCCGACCCGCCCCCGGCCCTCGGCGCCGCGGCCCGGCCGGTCGGCTACCCGCTGGACGGCGGTGCCCGGCAGCGCACCGTGCGGGACGCGCTGTGCGCGGTCGCGGTGGCGGTCGTCGCGCTCGGCGTGATCGCCGGCGGCGCCGTCACCGCCAGAGACGCCCGCCGCCGGCGCTGACCTCGCCCCCGGCCGGCGCGTCCGGGCGCGCCGGCGGGCGCGCGGTCCGCCGGCGCGGCCCCCGGCACGCCGCGCGCGGCCGGAGCCGCCCGCCGGCGGGACGGCTCAACTACCGCCGTACGGCCGGACGGTGTCCATGATCTTCGTGATCTGCGCGGTGGTCAGCGCGTGCGGGACGTCCTGGTCGGCGTAGATCACCCACTCGCTGATCGTGCCGTCCGGCAGGCGCTGGGATATGCCGTACGAGACGCCGCGCGGCGGCACGCAGGCGCTCGGCCGCACGATGTGCGTCGCGGTGCCCTTGGCCATGTATCCGTCGATGCCGTTGTGCTTCCACCGCACCGCCTTGCTGACCGTGACGTGGATGTTCTTGTTGGTCGGCCCGCCGTAGGCCGCCCACACCCAGTTGCCCGCGACGTTGCGGGCGTTGGTCTGCAACGTGCCGCCACTGCTGCCCTGGGTGCCCACCGTCGCCAACTGGCCCTTGCCGGCCTGCACCGCGCCGCTGGAGGGCCCGTCGGAGGAGCAGCCGCCTTCGCGGTACTCGGCGGTGCCGCTCATCGCCACGACCGGCTTGTCGTCCTTGCCGGTGTACTCGATCTGGACGTCGGAGGCGTTGAGCTTCCACTTCTGCGACGTGGGCGGCACGTCGTAGCGGAAGTCGTGCACCTGCTGCGACTGGGTCTGCCAGCCGGCCACCATCGGCTTGCCGCCGCCGTCCGTCAGGTCCGGGCCCTGGTCGGTCGGGGTGGGCTGCGCGGGCGAGGTCGCCGTCGGGCTGTGGCGCGCGTCCGCCTGCTTCGGGTGCGAGCCGTCGGACCGGGTGGCCAGGAAGACGCCGCCGCCGATCAGTGCGAGCGCCACCAGGACGCAGCCGACGATCAGTGCGGTGCGGCGCCCGCCGGACGGTGGCGCCGGCGGCACCGGCGGACCCGGCTGCGGGTACCCGCCGTAGGGTCCCGGCTGCGGCGCCGGGCCGCCGCCGTACGGCGGCGTCGGGTAGGGCGGCGACTGCGGCGGTGGCGGCGGCTGTCGCGCGGCGTGGTCGGCGGGCGGCCAGGCCGGCGGCGGACCGAAGCCCTGCGGAGGCTGCGGGGGTTGCTGCGGCTGCGCACCAGCCGGGTCGTTCGGGTTCTGAGGCCAGGACATGGCCGGTACCCTACGGGGCCGTCCGTCGCCCCCGGTCGACGGTCGGCGACGATCCGGCAACAGCCCCCGGCCGACCGCGGTCGGCGGTGCGCGAAGCCCGGCACCGGCCCGCCCCGCCGTACGGAGGACCCGGCGCCCGGGGTTCCGGTCAGCCGCGCGGGAAGGCCCCCGCGCCGTCCCGGCCGGCGTCCGGCCAGGGCACCAGCGGCGAGCGGTGGTAGCCGATGCCCAGCACCTCCCAGCGCGGGCCCTGCGCCGCCAGCCGCACCGCGAACGAGCGCCAGTCGTGCGAGGCGGCGGGCGACCACCCCAACTCCGCGATCGCGGGCAGCCGCGGGAACGCCATGGCGTCCAGGTCCGCGTCCGTCACCAGCGTCTCCGACCACAGCGGCGCCTCCACCCCGAGCACCGCCGACGCCGGCACGCCCTTGAGGAACGTCGCCGGGTCCCAGCCGTAGGCGTCGGCCACGGTGGTGTACCCGGCCCAGCTCATGCCCAGCCGCGTCGACGCGTCGTACTTCATGTCCAGGTAGGCGTGGTCCGCCGGCGCCATCACCAGCCGGGTGCCGGCCCGCGCCGCCGCCGCCACGCCCGGCGCGCTGCCGGAGGTGCCCCAGTACTCGGCGACCGCGCCCGGCACCGGGTCGGCCCCGGTGATCTCGTGCCAGGCCATCACCGTCTTGCCGGCCCGCACCACCAGCGGCTGCACCCGGTCCATGAAGGTCCGGTAGTCGGCCGCCGTCGTCGCGTGCGCCTCGTCGCCCCCGATGTGCAGGTAGGGCCCCGGGGTGAGCCGGGCCAGCTCCCGCACGACGTCCCGCACGAAGGCGTAGGTCACCTCCTTGCCCACGCACAGCGAGGAGAAGCCGACCGCCGTCCCGGTGTACAGCGCCGGCGCGACCCCGTCGCAGTTCAGCCGCGCGTAACTGGCCAGTGCCGCGTCGGTGTGCGCCGGCATGTCGATCTCCGGCACGACCGTGACGAACCGCGCGGCCGCGTACCGCACGATCCGCTCGTACTGCGCCTCGGTGTAGTAGCCGCCCGGACCGCCGCCCACCTCTGTCGAGCCCCCGTAGGGGGCCAACAGCGGCCAGGACGGTACGGCGATCCGCCAGCCCTGGTCGTCGGACAGGTGCAGGTGGAGGTCGTCGATCTTGTACAGCGCCAACGCGTCGACGTAACGCTCCACCTGGGCCACCGTGAAGAAGTGCCGCGACACGTCGAGCATCGCACCCCGGTAGCCGTAGCGCGGCGTGTCGGTGATCGTGCCGCCCGCCACCCGCCACGGTCCGGCCACCCGACCGCGGGACTCCACCGCGGCGGGCAGCAGTTGACGCAGCGTCTGCACCGCGTGGAACAGCCCGGCCGGCGACCGCGCGCTCAACACCACGCCGGCTGGGCCGGACCGCAGCCGGTACCCCTCGGCGCCGGGCCCGCCGCCGTCGCCGCCGGCCTCCGCGCCCGGCCGGTCGAGCCGCAGGACCACGTCACCCGGGCGGACCCGGCCGGTCAGCGGCAGCCGGTACCCGGTGGACGGCCGCAGCAGGCGCGCCAGGTACCGCCCCACCGCCCGGGCGGCGTCGCTCCCGTGCGGCAGGGCGATCCGCGCCCCGGCCCGCAGCGTGAAGGGCGCTCCACCCGGCACGACCGACGCCGGCACGGGGACCACCTGGCCCAGTGGCCGGGGAGGGCCCCCGGCGCTCCGGCCGGAACCGCCGGCCGCCTCGGCCGGCAGCGCGGCCACCGCGGTCCGCGTCGGCGCGGCGTGGCCCGGACGCGCGGGGTGGGCCGGGTGCGCTGACGCAGGGTGGGCCGGTGCGCCGGGAGGCGCCGGCGCGGCGCGGAGACGGGGCGCCGATGCGGCGGTGGCGGGCGTGGCGCGGGCGGGGCCTTCCCCGGCGGTCGCGGTGGGCGCCGCGGCGGCGGAGGCGACGACCAGCGCCGTCAGGACCGCGCGCAGCCGCCGTCCGTGCGCGCGGGACCGTCCCGGCGGGGTCGGCATGAGCCGGGTGCCGGAGGGGTGGGCCGTGTCCGGGTGGGACGTGGCCGGCTTGGGCGCTGTGCCCTGGGTGCCGGGAGGGTTCGGCCTGTCCGGCGTTCCCGGTGGGGACCCTCCCGGGCCGGTCGGCGTGAACGGTGCCCGTGTGCCGCGTCGTCGCCCCACGAATGGCCCTTTCGAAAACCTCATCCGGATCACCAGCCGAGCCGCTTTTCGGCTGATCGTGAATTCTGGTTACCTCTTTCGTGACGGCCCGTCAAGGAAACGCGCCCATTCGTGGCGGTGCCGCTGGGTGCGCCCGGCCGTGGCGATGCGGCCAGACCCCCAAGAATTCCGTGGTCCTCGCCTCGGATGTTCCGGCGAGTCGCTTGTCGTGCACCATCCGCACCCTGACGTCACGTTGGGTTCGTGCGCGGTGCCGACTAAAATGATCCAGCGCGTCGCGGAACGGGTGGCGCAACGTGCCGGCGGCCTTTCGCAGGGCGGCGGTCGGCTTTCGGGAAACGCCGTGTCGGGCCGCGGCGTTCCGCGAAAGCCGCACGGTGTCACCCGGGCGAGTGGTTTTCGCTTCGTCCGACCAGGCAGGTGCGGCGCCGCCGGACCTGCCAGGTCGGACGGAACCGAGAGGCCGCGGTCGGGGACCGGTCTGGGTGACGCGGTGTCTTTCGGTACGACGAAAGGAAGGACGACGGGAATGCTGCCGGGGGAGAACGGCGCGGAGCTCGCGGCTGCCCGGATCCGGGTCCAGTACGAGACGCTGAAGGTGTTCAAGGGACGGATCGACGAGCTGATCGCGTCGATGGAGAGCGGATCAGCCGGACCCGGGAACATCGGCCGCGACGTGCTCGAGACCGGGCACCTCGGTAACGGCTTCCCCCAGGTTGAGGCGCTCTCCCGGGCGTACCGGCAGGTACACGGACGGCTGGTGACGTTCTCCGGCCTGCTGGCCGACCAGATGCGGGCCATGCTCCTGTCGGCGGAGGCCGCCCGGCGGGTTTCCAGGCCATGGACCAGGAACAGCGCGACCGGATGTGGCGGATCGACTGTCCGGGCCCAAGCCTCTGCACTTCCAGCGGTACCAGCGACGCCACCGCGCTCGTTTCGGGTTCTGCGGCGCTGCTGTGGGCCGAGCATCCGGGCTGGACGGCGGATCAGGTGTTGCGCGTGCTGATCAACACGGCGGCCGGGCCTTCCGACGGGGCCGGGCGCAACGACTACATCGGCTACGGGGCGGTGCGTCCCCGCGTCGCGTTGGAGCACCCGGGGGACCCCGGCCCGGCCCACGTCAGTCCGTTGCGGGCGACCGGCCCGGCCACGCCCTCGCGCACCGCCCGCCCGTCCGGCCGGTCCGCCCCGTCGAGCGCGGCCCATGCCGCGGTGGAGGGAGGCGGAAGCGGCGTCGACGGCGCGCTGCTCCGGGCGGTGGCCGGCTTGGCGGCCGTGCTGTCGGCGGTCGCCGTCGGCGTCGCCTTCGTCCGCCGCGGCCGAGCCGCTCGTCGGCCCCGGCGGCCGGACCGGGGCCGCCCGCCGCGCACCTGACCCGCACGCGACTCGTGCGCACATCCGACCAGGCGGAACAACGCCAGGGCACGAACCGAACCCGAGAGGAAGGCAGCCATGTCGCAGGACCTCAACGTCACCCGAGCCGAACTCCACAGACTGGAAGCCGCACTGGAGAGGATGAAAGGCACGCTGACCCACAGGATCGGCGTGCTCAACGGGGTCGTGGAGGGCATCTCCGCGTCCTGGAGAGGCGACGCGGCAGCCGCCTACCAGGCCCTGCAACGGCAGGTGAACGACGACGCGCGGCGGCTGAACGAGATCCTGGAATCCATCAGGGAGGCGGTGGCGGCGGCCAAGAGCGGATTCGCGGTCGGCGAGCAGGAGCAGTCGAGCCGCTTCAGGAACCTGCACGGCGCCCCCCTCGCCGCCGGCACCAGCATTCTCGACGCCCTCTCCTGAGACGGCGCTCCGCAGGGAATCCTCGCCTTTCGAACGAACGGTTCCCTCGCCCCTCCGCGTCCCGTTCCCCGATCCGTCAGGAGCCAACCGATGAGTGATTTCTCCGTCTCGTACGCCGGCGTCGGCGAGTCGGCGGGCCAGGTGAAGTCCGCCGCCGACGAGATCAAGGGCGAACTCGACGCCCTGCACGGCCAGGTCGCGAAGGTGGCCTCGTCCTGGAGCGGCGAGGCGCAGGCCGCCTACGCCGTGCTGCAGAAGGACTGGGCCGGCAGGGCCGATGACCTGCACCGCGTGCTCCACCGCATCGCCGGCCTGATGAGCGACGCGACGCACGACTACCACCACATCGACCGCACGCTGGCCAACCGGTTCCACGGCCGCTGACCGCCACCCCGTCCGCCGGCCCGGCCGCACGGTGTCGTCGCCTACCGGCCGGCCCGGTCCGCCCGCGGTGGGACCGGCGCAGGGATCGGCGGATCCAGATCACGGAAGGCAAGGAGACCAGGGATGCCCGTTCTCAGCGATGGCGACGCCGGGGCGCTGGCGGTCCAGTACGAGACCTTTCAGACGTTCACGAGCCGTCTCGACGCCGTCGTCGCCAGGCTTGAGTCCTCGCACGCGGCACCGCGCACGGTGGGTCGGGACCGGGTCGCCCGCGGTCACCTCGGCCACGGCTTCCAGGAGGCCGACGCGCTGACCGCCGCCTACGGCCAGGTGCACGACCGGTTGACGGCGTTCTCCGCGATCCTGGCCGACCAGCTGCGGGCCATGCGGATCGCGGTGCGGGAAGCGCGCGACGGCTACCGCCACACGGACGCCGAACAGCGCGAGAAGCTCTGGGCGATCCACCGGCGGACCCTCGACCGGCAGGCGGGAACCGGCGCGACCGGGAGCGCCCTCGCGCCCGCCCCCGCAGCGGACCCTTCGGTTCCGCCGAACGCCTCGACGTCCGCGCGGGTCCACAACGGCGTCGGCGCGTACGACTCGTGACCAGGGACCGCACCGGTGAGGCGGGAACGAGGAGAGAACGAGGAGGGAAGCGATCCCATGCGGGTGAACCAGCCGGCCGGCGCACCGGACCTGTGCGTCCGCGCCACCGACTTCGAGAGCATGCCGCACCGCGAGCTGCTGGGCCTGCTCGACGGCGTGGACCAGGCCCGGGCCACCGCGGTGGCGGCCGACCTGGGCACGGCCGCGGCGGACATCGGTGAGATCGCCTCCGACCTCAGGAGGTGCCTGGGCCGCCTGGACTGGCAGAGCCCGGCCGGGGACGCCTTCCGAGCGTGGGGGAACGAGGTGGCCGGAGCCACCTCCACGCTGGCGGACTACACCGCGACGGCGGGCGACCACATGGCGAACGCGGCCGCCACGCTGCACGACGTGCGCCGCGACATCCCGCCCGTTCCGCAGAACGCGGTCGCCACGGTCGCCACCTACCGCGTGCACGAGGGCGTCTACGGCCCGTTCGGCGACGCCGCCGAGGGGGTTCCGGCCACGCCGGGCATGGCCACCCCCACCGCCGCCCAGTACCGGGCGGCGCTGGCCGCGATGGCCCGGGCCCGTCTCGCGGCCGCCGACCAGATGACCAAGCTCGGCTCCGCGTACAGCGTGGCGTCCGACGCGATGCGCCACCACGAGCAGCCCCGCTTCCCGGCGATGCCGGGCGCGGTGATGCCGGAGAATCCGGAGACCGCGAAGGACAGTCAGTCGACCTTCGTGTACACCGCCGCCGGAGCGCGCGAGCGCTCCGGCGGGCGGAACCATGACAGTGCTGTCAGCCGGTCATACGGCCGGGGCACAGACGTGCACAGCGGCCCCACCCTCGCGCAGGGCACGGGTATCCGCCGCCCGACCGGAGAGGCTGCGACCCATGATCCACGGACCGTGGCCGGTCGTTCCCACGGGAGCGGGGCTCCGTTGCCGTCCACCACCACCGGGCCGCCCGCCGCACGGTATGCCGGTGGTGTCGGCCGGCCCGGTGTGCCGGAACCCAACGAACCGGAGTCCACCGGACCTGCTCCGCGTGGTCCCGGCCGGTCGGCCGCCGCCCCCGTCCCCGACGAGGGCATCGTGGGCGGTCGGCGGGTCGATCGACCGGGCGGCGGGCCGATCCGCTTCTCCCTCGGCAACGTGATCGGCGAGGAACCGCCCGCCGGCCGACGCGGTGCGGGTACCGCTCCGATCCCGCCGCCGGTGGAGCGGACGACCTCCCCACAACCTGGTCCGACCGGCGGGACACCCGCCCCCGCCAGGGGTTTGGCGCGGTCCGGTGTCCCGCCGTTCTACGGCGGTCCGGGCGAGGCCCGTCGAGCGGGACGGCGGCGACCGGACTATCTGGTCGAGGAGGACGAGACCTGGCGGTGTGCCACCCACACCGTTCCACCAGTCGTCGAATGACGGCGACCAGGCGGTGGGCAGCGGATGTGCGAGGAGCAGCATGGAGTGGTGGCGCCGTATCCCCGAGCCGTCACGCGGAACCCGTGCCCTGGGGCTGCTGTTGGGCGCGATGGTCCTGAGCGGACCGATGGCGGTACCCACTGTGCGGGCGGTCGGTACCCCACGCCGGAACGAGTGGCACATCAACGCGATGCGGCTGCCGGACGCCTGGAAACTCAGCCAGGGGGCCGGTGTGACGGTCGCTGTCATTGATGGCGGTGTCGCGGCCGATCGCCCCGATCTCGTCGGACAAGTGCTTCCCGCACGCGACTTCTCGCCACATACCAGGAGTTCGACGCTCGCCGAGCAGTTGAGTCACGGAACCGGTATGGCCAGCCTCATCGCCGGGACAGGCAGGGGGCTCGATGGTCAGGGCACGATCGGTGTGGCACCGGGGGCACGGATCCTGCCTCTTCGTGTCATCAACGACGACCTCGTGGTCGACGATGTCGTCGGAGGGAAGCGGTTCGACGGGCTGATGGCCGAGGCGATCCGCTACGCGGCCGACTCGTCGGCCCGTGTCATCAACATCTCGCAGGGCACCCGGTACCCGTCCGCCGGTCTGGAGAGCGCTGTGCGATACGCGTTGTCGAAGGGCGAGCTGATCTTCGCGGCGGTGGGCAATGAGGCGCGGGAAGGTGACCCCGTCGAGTATCCGGCGGCGATCACCGGAGTGGTGGGCGTGGGGGCTCTGGACGAGAAGGGGTACGTCACGCGGGAGTCCGAGACGGGACAGCAGGTCGCCCTAGTGGCGCCGGGGCAGGACATGATCGAGGCGTGCACCTCTTCCACGGGCTACTGCCTTTCCCACGGCACCAGCGATGCCACCGCTGTCGTGTCCGGGGTGGCGGCGTTGGTGTGGGCGCGGCATCCGGAGTGGTCGGCGGACCAGGTGCTGCGGGTGTTGATCGACACCGCGCAGGGCCCGGCGGACGGCAGCCGGCGCAACGACCAGGTGGGGTACGGGCTGGTGCGGCCGCGGATCGCGTTGCAGCGGCCCGGCGATCCGGGCCCGGCGCACGCCGATCCCCCGGCGCACGCCCATCCTCCGGCGCCGGCCGCCGGTACCCTCCCCGCCGGGTCGCCCGCGCGACGATCGAGGGCGGCCGGCACCGCGGCCCGAGCCGCCACCTCGTCGGGCCGTGCCGGGCCGTGGATCGCGGGCATCGCCGTCCTGGCCGTGCTCGGCGCCGCCGGGGTCACCCTGCTTCGCCGAAGGATCCGCTGAAACGGCTCCCGGCGCGGCCGGTCGCCGGGCACGGCCGGATCGGGCTGACGGCCCCGGCGGTCCCAGGCGGCGGCGGGCCGTGAGGAGTCCGGCGCCGGTCGCCGTTCCCCGTGGACCCGCCGCTCCCGCGGCGGAGGTGCCGGCCGGTCAGACGGCGGAGTCCGACCGGTCCACGTCGTGGGAGATCATGACGGCGGCGGCCGCGGCGCCCTGCGTGACGCCCTCGCCCAGCGCCTCGTCGACCTCGTCGCCGCTGATCCCCGCCCGGTCGGCGGGGTGGGAGGCGAGAACCGCCCGGGCCACCGCGGACCCGTAGCGCCCGCACGCCTCGTCGTAGTGTCGCGCGGCGGTGTAGGTGGCGCGGTCGGCGGAGTCCGCGTCGATGCCGGAGACCAGGATGTCCACCGCCTCGCCGCCGGCGGTCTCCACGCCCTTGTCGACCACCGGTCCGACCAGCGGGTCACCGGTGATCGCGTCGGCGGCCAGCCCGGCGGCGACGCCCACGCCCGCCTTCGCCCAGTCGGCGCCGTGCCCGAGGGCAGCGTTGAAGCGCGCGTCGCCGTCCACGGCCCGCTGGTAGGCCGAGTGCTGGCGTCCGGAGGCGACGATGCTCTGGATCGTGCTGCCCTGCGCGCTGACCTCCCGCAGTGTGTGGGCCATCGGCAGCGCCACCGCGTGCGGGTGCCGCAGGTGGTAGGAGGCGAGGTCGGCGGAGTAGCGGGTCTGCGCCAGGCTGACGGCGGCGTACCCCTGCGGCTCCTGGCCCAGGTTGTACAGGAAGCGGGCGACGTCCACCCGGTCGAACGCCGCCCTGTCGTCGTCGTGCGGCGGGAACAGCCGGTACGCCGTGTGGTGCAGGCCGCTGAGCGAGCGGTGGAACGCGGGCAGGTACTCGGCGGCCATGCGCCCGAGGCTCCCGGACAGGGCGGAGGGCACGTCCCCGGTGGTGGCGGCGTACGCGTGCACCACGCGGCCCATCAGCCGGGACTCGGCGGCGTCGTGCGATGGGAAGCCGACGCCGGGGGCGACCCCGTAGGGGCGGCCGGTCACGCCCGCCACCAGCGCGTGGCCCAGGACGGCCGGCCCGCTCGACGGGTCGGGCCAGTGCCGGTCCCGGGTGCAGTAGGCGAAGTGGTCCGCGCTGCCGAAGAACCGGGTGGCGGCCGGCGGGTCGTGGTTCAGCGCGGTCAGGTAGCCCTCGACCGGGTCGATGGAGCAGCCGCCCAGGTGGTTGAACCCGGCGTCCGCCGGCACCTGCCGCCAACTCCTGCCGGGCTGGGCGGACATCGCCTTGTCGACGGCCATCAGCGCGTCGCCGTACCGGGTGAGGAAACCGGTGCCGTAGCGGCCGGCGCGCAGCAGGCCGCCCATCACCTGGAAGCCCCAGGGGGCGGACCCCCGGCCGTCGCTGATCGCCCGGCCGCCCAGGCCGATCATCCGGTCCTCCCAGTGCCGCATGCCCGCGGACGGGTAGCGGGTGGCGGCGGCCAGCGTGCGGCCCAGATCGCCCTGGACGCGTCTGAGCGCGGCCGGGTCGTCGATCCGGCGCAGCCGGGGGTCGTTGACGTGCGCCCAGAACTCCAGGGTGCCGCGCGCGCCGGCCCGGGTGGCGAACTCCGCGCCGAAGACCGGGTCGTCGCGGTGCGCGGCCAGGAGCCGGTCGAGTTCGGTGACCTGGGCGTCGCTGAGGTTCCCGTCCCCGCGGGCCAGTCGGGCGGCCTGGGCGGCGTCGCGCAGGGCGTGCTCCCGGCCGCTCCGGGCCGCCGCGAGGTTGGCCGCGGCGTGTGCGTCGAACCCGCCGGGCGCGGTGTTCGCGGCCTGGCCGAGCGCCCAGTACAGGGCCTCGTCCGCCTCGGTGGCGGTGTGCAGGGCGTGTTCGATGGCCCGGTTGGTCTCGGCGAGCGAGGCGTACGCGTAGCGGGCGGCCTCCTCGTCGCCCGCGACCGACGCCGGGTCGCGCAGCCGCACGCGGTCCTCGGCGGTCAACCGGACGCTGCTGCCCGGCGCGTTGATCTGGCCGTCCAGCTCGCGCAGCCGGGTGCGGGCGGCGTCGAACGCGTGCAGCGCGTCGTCGAGCAGGCCGGCCACGTCGTGCGCCTCGTCGGCGGCGTCCCGGAGCCGGCCGCCGACCCGGTCCGTCACGCGGTGGGCGGCGTCCGCCGCGTCGCCCGCCCAGCCGGGGCCGTCCAGCCCGGCGGCCACCCGCCGCCACGCCTCGCCGACCCCGCCGTCGCCGGCGAGCGCCTTCGGCACGGCGCGCCAGGCGGCGACCGCGGTGCGCAGCGGTGCCAGATCGGCGCCGAGCAGGTCGTGGTAGCGGAGCACGGATCCCCCGGGGAACGCGGTGGACGGTGTGGACGCGGACCGGCGGGTCGTCACGGCGCGAAATCGCCCGCCGCGTCGCGGTCGGTGGCCGCGTAGCGGTCCGCACCGTCTCGCAGGTCACGGGCGAACCCGCCGATCAGGCCGTCGCGGGCGTGCCGCACCCCGGCCTCCCAGCGGGCCTCGAAGGCGGCGAACGCGCCGGCGCAGCGGAACCCCCGCAGGCCGCCGGCCACCCGGCCGGTCTCCCGCAGCGGGGCGTGGCAGACGCGGCCGAACTCCTCGGCGACCGCGTCCGCCCGCCCGGCGCGCTCCCGCAGCAGGGCCGGGCTGACCCGCAGCGACGGCGCGGCGCCCGGCCGGCGGAGGCCGTCGGCGGCGTCGTTCCACCCCGCCGGGCCGCCGGCCGCGGCGGAGTCCAGCAGCGCGTCCTGCCGCCGGGCGCCCTCGGTGAGGCTGCCGTCGGCCCGGTAGCGGAACGGGTTGAGCCGCCGGTCCATCGCGTCGGTGGCGTCGGTCATCGTTCTCCCCTGGGTGCGTCGCGTCGGTCGGGTGGGCCGGGAGAGCGGTGTCCGGTGCGGTGCGCCGGAGCGTCGCGGCGGCCGGTACCGCCCCGGGCGCCCGGGCGACCGACGGGGCGGCGCCCTCCCGCGCCGCGCGGGCGTCGCGGGCCCGACCGGACCGGACGGGACCCTGCGGCCGTCGCATCCATGATCCCTCGGCCCGGCCCTCCGGCCCGGCCCCTCCGACCCGGTGGCGACCCGCCTCCCGCCGCCGTGGCACCGCGCGCCGCGCCGCGGCGGACCCGGTGGCGGCCCGCGCCGCACCCGGCGCCGTCCGGCCGCGGGCCGGGCGGTCAGCCGCGCGGCGGCAGCCAGCCGGTCTGGACCAGCCGGCCCGCCGTACGGCGCGAGACGAACACGCCGCGGCCGGGCGGCAGCGCCCGGGGCCGCACCCCGCCGAGCAGCTCGCCCTCACCGGGATCACCGGAAAGGACGATGCCCTGCGCGCCGAGCTCCTTGACGCGCTGCATGAACGGCTCGTACGCGGAGCGGCCGGCGCCTGCCGTGCGGCGCGCGATGACGAAGCGCACGCCGATGTCGCGCACGTACGGCAGGTGTTCGAGCACCGCGGCCATCGGGTTGCCGGCGGCGGTGGCGACCAGGTCGTAGTCGTCCACCACGACGAACGCCAGCGGCCCCGACCACCAGTCCCGGGCGCGCAGCCGGGCCGGCGTGACGTCCGGGCCGGGCACCCGGCGGGCCATGATGGCGGCGATCTGCTCCATGCACCGCGCCAACCCGTCCGGGGAGGCCGCGTATTCAAGCAGGTGCCCGTCCGGCACCGCGCCGAGCAGCCCGCGCCGGTAGTCGCCGACCACGACCAGTGCCTCCTCCGGCGTGTAGCGCTCCGTCACCTGCTGGACGATGAGCCGCAGCAGCGCGGTCTTGCCCGACTCGCCGTCACCGAGGACCAGGAACAGCGGATCGGCGTCGAAGTCGACGAACACCGGCTCCAGCCCGTCCTCGTCGACGCCGATCGCGAGGCCGCGCTCCGGGCGTTCCGGCCCCTTCGGCAGTCGTTCGGCCGGCAGCCGGTCGGGCAGCAGGCGCACCGGCGGCGCCGGCGGGCCCGGCCAGGCGGCGGCCGCCTCGCGGACGAACGCCGCGGTGCCCGCCGCCAGGTCGGCCGGGTCGCAGGAACCGTCGACGCGCGGCAGAGCGGCCAGGAAGTGCAGCCCCTCCGGCGTCAGGCCGCGCCCCGGCGCGCCGGTCGGCACGTTCACCGCGGCGCGCCGGTCGATCTCGGAGTCGCCGGGTTCGCCCAGCCGCAGCTCCAGCCGGTTGAGCAGCAGGTCCTTGAGCGCCGGGCGCAGGTCCAGGTACCGGGACGCGGTGATCACCACGTGCACGCCGAAACCCAGGCCGCGCGCCGCGATGTCGGCGACCACCGGCTCCAGCGCCTCGTGCTCGGTGCGGAACGACCGCCAGCCGTCGATCACCAGGAAGACGTCGCCACGGGTCTCGCCGGGCAGCCCGCCCGCCGCCCGGCGCTCGCGGTAGTCGGCCACCGAGTCGATCCCCTCACGGCGGAAGAGCGCCTCGCGGTGGGTGAGCAGCCCGGCCACCTCGGCGACCGTACGGCGCACCGCGTCGCGCTCCAGCCGGCCGGCCACCGAGCCGACGTGCGGCAGGCCGTCCAGCGCCGCCAGCCCGCCGCCGCCGAAGTCCAGCCCGTAGAACTGCACCTCGGCCGGGGTGTGGGTGAGGGCGAACCCGCCGATCAGGGTGCGCAGCAGCGTGGAGCGGCCGGACCGCGGCCCGCCCACCACCAGGCCGTGTCCGCCCGCGCCGGAGAAGTCCCGCGACAGCGGCTCGCGGCGCTGCTCGAACGGCCGGTCCAGCCATCCGAGCGGCACCACCAGCCGACCGGCCGCCGCGCGGGTCGCGGCGAGCCCGCGCTCCGGGTGCCGGGCCGGCGCGAGCAACCGGTCCAGGGACGGAGCCCTGTCCAGTGGTGGCAGCCACACCCGGTGGGCGGCCGGACCACGGCCCTCCAGCCGTGCGACGACCACGTCGAGCACGGTGTCCGCGAGCGCGCCGGGCACCGCCGTGGCGGCCGGGTCCGGCGGCGCGGCGCGGCCGGGCGGCACGGGTGCGGCGGTGAAGAGCACCGGGCGCCGGGAGCACGGCGGCGGGACGTCGCCGGCCGGCACCGGATCCCGGTACGGACCCGAGACGTAGGCGGCCTTGAAGCGGACCAGCCCGTCGGTGCCGGACGCCAGGTAACCGGACCCCGGCACCGGCGGCAGGCGGTGGGCGTCCGGCACGCCGAGCGCGGCCCGCGACTCGGAGGCGGAGAAGGTGCGCAGGCCGATCCGGTAGGACAGGTAGGTCTCCAGCCCGCGCAGCCGGCCCTCCTCCAACCGCTGCGAGGCGAGCAGCAGGTGCACCCCCAGCGAACGGCCGATCCGGCCGATCTGGATGAACATGTCGATGAACTCGGGCTTGGCGGTGAGCAGTTCACTGAACTCGTCGATCACCAGCAGCAGCGACGGCAGCGGTTCCAGCGCGGCGCCGGCGGCCCGCGCCCGCTCGTAGTCGTGCACGTTGGCGTGGTTGCCCGCGGCGCGCAGCAGTTCCTGGCGGCGCCGCAGCTCGCCGGTGACCGCCTCCCGCATCCGGTCGACCAGCGTCAGGTCGTCGGCGAGGTTGGTGATGACCGCGGCCACGTGCGGCAACGTCGACAGCCCGGAGAACGTGGCGCCGCCCTTGAAGTCGGCCAGCACGAAGTTCAGCGTCCGCGACGAGTGCGTGACCGCCAGCCCCAGCACCAGGGTGCGCAGCAGTTCCGACTTGCCGGAGCCGGTCGCCCCCACGCACAGCCCGTGCGGGCCCATGCCCTCCTGCGCCGCCTCCTTCAGGTCCAGCACGACCGGCTCGCCGTCCTCGCCCACCCCGATCGGCACCCGCAGCCGCTCGTGCGGGGCACGCGGCCGCCAGGCCCGCGCCGCGTCCACCGCGCCGGCGTCGCCCAGCCGCAGCAGGTCCGCGAAGTCCGGGTCGGCCAGCAGCGGCTCCTCGTCGTCCCCGGCCGGCCGCAGCGGCGCCAGCCGCCGCGCCAGCGCCTCGGCCTGCGGCAGCGACAGCGCGTCGGCCCGACCCCGGTAGCCGGGCCCGCCCGGCGGGTCCAGGGCCAGCGCCCCGCCGCGCAGCACGACCGACAGCCCGCCGCGCGGGTCGCGCGGCGCGCCCGCCGCCACCTCCACGACGGTGACCCCCTGCAACCCGTCGGCCGACGCCAGCGCCGTGCCGTCCGGCACCACCCCGCCGTCCAGCACCACCACCACGTGCGGCCGGTCCAGCAGGGGCGGAGCGTCCCGCTGGAAGCGCGGCCGGCCGGTGAGCCGGTCCGCCAGCAGCTCCTCCAACTCCGCCAGGTCGCCGCGGAACAGCCGGCCGCTGCCCGCGCCGTCCGGCGCGCCCGGCGCCTGATGGTGCGGCAGCCACTTCACCCAGTCCCAGCGGCGGGCCGCCGCGCCGCCGGCGCACACCGCGATCACCACGTCGTCCGGGGAGTGCAGCGCGGCCACCTGCCCGATCACCGCGCGGGCGGTGCCCCGCACCTCGTCCGGGTCACCGCACAGCGCCAGGCGGCCGAACGCCCGCAGGCTGACCGCCATCGGCAGCGCCTCCACCGTGCCGTGCGCCCGCAGGAAGCGGCGCATCGCCGCCGCCGTCAGCGGCTCCAACTCCTCGACCGGCGCGGTCACCGGCGCCACCAGCTCGGTGGCCAGCCGCTGCGGCCCCACCCCGAAGCGCACCTGGCCGAAGTCGTCGTCTCCGGCCCGCCGCTCCCACAGTCGCCCCCGGTCGGCGACCACCGACCACAGCTGGTCCGGCGCCGGATGCAGCCGAAGCTGCGCGTCGCGCTGCGCCGACGCGGTGCGCCGCACGTCGCGGCGGACGCGCGCCAGGTACCCGAAGTAGTCGCGCCGGGCCTGCGCCACCTGCCCGTCCGCGCCCCGCCGGCCGCGCACCACCTGTGCCAGCGCCATCCCGAGCGTGGAGCCGAGCATCAGCACGCCCATGACCCGCATCAGCGCCGAGGAGCCCCGCACGAAGAAGAACACCGACGAGGAGGCCATGCCGAGGGCAGGCAACAGCGTCATCAGCAGGCCCTGCTCCGCGCCCCGGGGCAGTTCCGGAGGCGCCTGCACCCGGATCGGCCCGGACGGGACGGGCGGCGGCACCGTGCGCGGCGGGCGCTTGACGACGACCAGGCTCACCGGGGAATCAGTCCTCGCATCCCGCGCGCGAAAAGAGGCTCCTGACGGTCGGTTCCCGCCGACGCCCCCGCGGCGACGCTCGCCCCCCGCGCGGTCCGCCCATCCTACGGACGGCCGCGGCCGCCGACCCCGGTAGGGTGGCGACCCGGACCGGCCCCGCCGGCCGGCTGACCGGCCCGCCGACCGCCGCACCGGCCGGCCGCGGCGTCAACGCCCCCGCACCCGCGTCACCCGTACGCCGGGCGGCCGCCCGCGACGCCGGACCGTACCCGCCCGGCCCGCCGCCGGCCCGCCGCCGGCCACCCGTCACCGAGGGAGAACCGCGAGGTGAGCACCTCCGCCGCGACGGGCTTCGCCCGGGTCACCGTCGTCGCGCCCGACCGCCGCGTCGACGTCGCGCTTCCGGACGACGTCGCGCTCGCCGACCTCTGCCCGGACGTCCTCCTACTGACCGGGACGGCCGCCGACCCCGCCCGGCCGGCCGGCTGGCACCTGCTGCGCACCGACGGCACCGTGCTGGACGGTTCGGCCACGCTCGCCGCCCAGGAGGTGCGCGACGGGACCGTCCTGGTCCTGCGGCCGTTCGCCGAGTCGCTGCCGCCGGCCGTGCACGACGACGTGGTGGACGCGGTCGCCGCCGCCGTCCGGCGCGACCACCGGCTCTGGCACGACGGACTGCTGCGCGCCGCCGGCCTGAGCGGCGCCGCCGTGCTGCTGGCGCTGCTCGCCCTTCCGCCGTGGTGCGCCGACCCGGTGCGCCACGACACGCACGGACTGCCGGCCGTGGTCGCCGGCACCGCCGGGGCGCTGCTGACCGCGCTCGCCGCGATCCGGGCCCGGGTCCACCGCGACCGGGCCGGCACCCTGGCGCTCGGCCTCGGCGCCCTGCCGTCCCTGCTGGTGGCCGGCACCGGCGTGGTCGGCCCGGCGGCCGGGGACGGCCCGGGGCGGCTGCAACTGCTCATCGGCTGCGTGGCGGTGCTGATCGGCGCCGCGCTGCTGACCGTGCTCAGCCCGCGCGGCGACGCGCCGTTCGTGGCCGCCGCGTCGGCCGCCGCGGCCGGCACCCTGGCGGTGTTCGGCGCCGTGCTGAGCGGCGCCACGGCCGCCTCGACCGCCGCCGTCGCCGTGGTGTGCGCGGTCGCGGCGGTCGCCTTCCTGCCCGCGCTGTCCGCCCGGTTCGCCCGGCTGCCGATCGGGTACGACGCGGCCGGCCACGACGTCGCCGGCCGGGCCGGCGACGACCTGCCCGTCGACCAGGACGGGCCGGCGGGGGAGGCGGGGATCGCCGCCCGGGCCCGGCGCGGCCACGAACTGCTGCTCGGCCTGGTCGGCGGCTGCTGCGCGGTGATCGTCACCGGTTGCGGCGTGCTGGGCCTCTCGCACTCCGGGTGGGCGCACCCGCTCGCCCTCGCCACCGGCTGCGCCGCGCTCACCCGGGCCCGGCTGTTCGACCGCACCGCGCAGGTCGGCTGCCTGCTCGCCGCCGGACTGGCCGGCGTCGTCCTGCCGCTGCTCGGCCTGGCCGCCGGCCCGCCGGGCCCGCTCGTCCACCACCTGCCGGCCGGCGGCCAGGCCGCCGCCGACATCCGGCTGCTCTGGCTGGTCGCGGCGGTCGGGGCCGGCGCGGCGCTGCTCACGGCGATCGCGCTGATCGTGCCGCGCACCGGGCTGACCCCGTTCTGGGGCCGGCTGCTCGACCTCGCCGACGCCGCCGTGCTGCTCAGCCTGGTGCCGCTCTGCCTCGCCGTCCTCGGCGTCTACGCGGCGGCCCGCGGCCTGACCTCCGGCTGACCGCTGGTACGCTGTGTGACGGCCGTGTGTACGCCCGGCCCGCCCGCCGAGTATGGAAGACCCCCTGAGAGTCAGACCAGGGGCGCTCGCGGGCAACGACCCACAGGAGAACGCGTGTCGCTCGACGCCGCAACGAAGAAGCAGATCGTCGCCGACTTCGGTACCAAGGAGGGCGACACCGGCTCCCCCGAGGTCCAGGTCGCGCTGCTCACCCGGCGCATCACCGACCTGACCGAGCACCTGAAGACCCACAAGCACGACCACCACTCCCGCCGGGGTCTGCTGCTCCTGGTCGGCCAGCGCCGCCGGCTGCTGCAGTACCTGGCGAAGAAGGACATCACGCGCTTCCGCGCGCTGGTGGAGCGCCTCGGCATCCGCCGCGGCGCGGCCGGCGCCCGCTGAGACGTCGTGCAGGGGAGCGGTTCCCGCGAGGGGCCGCTCCCCTTTGCCGTACGCGTCCCGGTACGCGTAGGCGTACGCGGTGCGCGAACGCGCCGTACGTGCGGAGAGTTCCGTATGTGTCCACATACGTGTTCGCCGCACGCGTCGACAGGCCTTGTTTGTAGTCTGGCCTGCAACAGGAGAATGAGAACTGGCGGAGCGCCCGCTCCAGCCGGCCGCCGGCCGGCCAGGCAGGCGCCGGTCCTCGGTAGTGGTCCCCGGAAGGCGCGTGACGCGCGCCACCGGTGGCTTCGATCGAAGACCGGTCCTCGCCGCCCCGCCGAACGGGGCCGGCAGCGCGGTGCGGCGCTCCACCGCGGACGGCCCCCGGGCAGGTGCCCGGGGGCGGACAAGAGGAGAATTCCCATAGTGGAGAACGAGACCCACTACGCCGACGCCGTCATCGACAACGGCGCCTTCGGCACCCGCACCATCCGCTTCGAGACCGGCCGCCTCGCCCGCCAGGCGGCCGGTTCCGCGGTGGCCTACCTGGACGACGAGACCATGGTCCTGTCGGCCACCACCGCCTCCAAGCACCCCAAGGACCAGCTCGACTTCTTCCCGCTCACGGTCGACGTCGAGGAGCGGATGTACGCCGCCGGGCGCATCCCCGGCTCGTTCTTCCGCCGCGAGGGCCGCCCCTCCGAGGACGCCATCCTCACCTGCCGGCTCATCGACCGCCCGCTGCGCCCGTCCTTCAAGAAGGGCCTGCGCAACGAGATCCAGGTCGTCGCCACCATCATGGCGCTCAACCCCGACCACCTCTACGACGTGGTCGCCATCAACGCCGCCTCCGCCTCCACCCAGCTGGCCGGCCTGCCGTTCTCCGGCCCGATCGGCGGCGTGCGCGTCGCGTTGATCAACGGCCAGTGGGTGGCCTTCCCGACCCACACCGAGCTGCAGGACGCCGTCTTCGACATGGTCGTGGCCGGCCGGGTGCTGGAGGACGGCGACGTCGCGATCATGATGGTCGAGGCCGAGGCCACCGACAAGACCATCAAGCTGGTCGACGGCGGCGCGCAGGCGCCGACCGAGGAGATCGTGGCCGCCGGACTGGACGCCGCCAAGCCGTTCATCAAGACGCTGTGCACGGCGCAGGCGGAGCTGGCGGCCAGGGCGGCCAAGCCGACCGCCGAGTTCCCGATCTACCTCGACTACCAGGACGACGTCCTGGAGGCGCTGACCGCCGCGGTCCGCGACGAGCTGGCGCAGGCGCTCACCATCGCCGGCAAGCAGGACCGCGAGGCCGAGCTGGACCGGGTCAAGGGGCTGGCCGCGGAGAAGCTGCTGCCGCAGTTCGAGGGCCGCGAGAAGGAGATCTCCGCCGCCTACCGGGCGCTGACCAAGACCCTGGTGCGCCAGCGCGTCATCAAGGACAAGGTCCGCATCGACGGCCGCGGGGTCACCGACATCCGCACCCTGTCCGCCGAGGTCGAGGTCGTGCCGCGGGTGCACGGCTCGGCGCTGTTCGAGCGCGGCGAGACCCAGATCCTGGGCGTCTCCACGCTGAACATGCTCCGCATGGAACAGCAGCTGGACACGCTCTCGCCCGAGACGCGCAAGCGCTACATGCACAACTACAACTTCCCGCCGTACTCCACCGGCGAGACCGGCCGGGTCGGCTCGCCCAAGCGCCGTGAGATCGGCCACGGCGCGCTGGCCGAGCGGGCGCTGATCCCGGTGCTCCCCTCGCGCGAGGACTTCCCCTACGCGATCCGCCAGGTCTCCGAGGCGCTCGGCTCCAACGGCTCGACCTCGATGGGCTCGGTCTGCGCCTCCACCATGTCGCTGCTCAACGCCGGCGTGCCGCTGAAGGCGCCGGTCGCCGGCATCGCGATGGGCCTGATCTCCCAGGAGATCGACGGTGAGACGCACTACGTGACGCTGACCGACATCCTCGGTGCCGAGGACGCGTTCGGCGACATGGACTTCAAGGTCGCCGGCACCAAGACCTTCGTGACCGCGCTGCAGCTCGACACCAAGCTCGACGGCATCCCCGCCTCCGTGCTCGGCGCCGCGCTCAAGCAGGCCCGCGACGCGCGGCTGCACATCCTGGACGTGATGAACGAGGCCATCGACGTCCCGGACGAGATGTCCCCGAACGCGCCGCGGATCATCAGCATCAAGATCCCGGTGGACAAGATCGGCGAGGTCATCGGCCCCAAGGGCAAGATGATCAACCAGATCCAGGAGGACACCGGTGCCGAGATCGCCATCGAGGACGACGGCACCGTGCTGATCGGCGCCTCCGAGGGCTCGGCCGCCGAGGCGGCCCGCGCCACCATCAACGGCATCGCCAACCCGACGATGCCCGAGGTCGGCGAGCGCTACCTGGGCACGGTGGTCAAGACCACCACCTTCGGCGCGTTCGTCTCGCTGATGCCGGGCAAGGACGGACTGCTGCACATCTCGCAGATCCGCAAGCTGGCCGGCGGCAAGCGGGTGGAGAACGTCGACGACGTGCTCGCGGTCGGCGCCAAGGTGCAGGTCGAGATCGCCGAGATCGACCAGCGCGGCAAGCTCTCCCTGGTCCCGGTGATCGAGGGCGAGGATTCCGGCGAGGCCGAGGACGAGTCCGCCAAGTGACTCCGGCCACCTCCCGGGCGACGGCCCGTCCCTGCCGACAGGGACGGGCCGTCGCCCGCGGCACCGCCGGCCCGGCCGGCTCCGGCGAGGTCCGGCGCACCGTGCTGCCCGGCGGGCTGCGGGTCGTCACCGAGGCGCTGCCCGCGGTGCGGTCGGTCACCTTCGGCATCTGGGTGGCGGTCGGCTCGCGCGACGAGACGCCCGCGCTGGGCGGCGCCACCCACTACCTGGAACACCTGCTGTTCAAGGGCACCCGCCGGCGCACCGCGCTGGACATCTCCTGCGCCGTCGACTCGGTCGGCGGCGAGATGAACGCGTTCACCGCCAAGGAGTACACCTGCTACTACGCGCGGGTGCTCGACCGGGACCTGCCGCTCGCCGTCGACGTGGTCTGCGACATGCTCACCTCCTCGTTGATCGCCACCGAGGACGTCGAGGCGGAGCGCGGGGTGATCCTCGAAGAGATCGCCATGACCGAGGACGACCCCGGCGACCAGGTGCACGACCTGTTCGGCACCGTGCTGTTCGGCGACTCGCCGCTCGGCCGACCGGTACTGGGCACCGCCGAGACGGTCGGCGCGCTCGGCCGCGACCGGATCAGCCGCTTCTACCGCAAGCACTACGCGCCGCCCCGGTTGGTGGTCGCCGCGGCCGGCAACCTCGACCACGACCGGGTCGTCGAGCAGGTCGCCCGCGCCTTCGAGCGGGCCGGCGCGCTGGAGGAGGGCGCGCCGCCGGCCGCGCCGCGCGGCGGCTGCCGCGCGCCGCGCGGCGGCGGCCGGGTGGAGGTGCTGGACCGCTCCACCGAGCAGGCCCACGTGGTGCTCGGCCTGCCCGGACTGTCCCGCACCGACGAACGCCGCTGGGCGCTCGGCGTGCTCAACGCGGCCCTGGGCGGCGGCACGAGCTCCCGGCTGTTCCAGGAGGTCCGTGAGAAGCGCGGACTGGCCTACTCGGTCTACTCCTACACCTCCTCCTTCGCCGACTGCGGGCTGTTCGGCGTCTACGCCGGCTGCCAGCCGCACCGGGTGGCCGAGGTGCTCAAGATCTGCCGCGGCGAGCTGGAGGACGTGGCGGCCGGCGGCCTGGGCGGGGACGAGCTGCGCCGCGCCGTCGGCCAGCTCTCCGGCTCCACCGTGCTGGGCCTGGAGGACACCGGCGCGCTGATGCACCGGATCGGCAAGGGCGAGCTGTGCTGGGGCGAGCAGCTGTCAGTGGACGCGATGCTCTCCCGGATCGCCGCCGTCACCCCGCAGGACGTCTGCGCGGTGGCCGCCGAGGTGCTCGGTCGCCGCCCCTCGCTCGCCGCGATCGGCCCGCTGAGGGGCAAGCACACCGCCCGGCTGCACGAATCCGTCGCCTGACCGGGCACCGACGACGAGGACTGGGGTACGCGATGACCAAGCTGCGGGTCGCCGTGATCGGCGCGCACGGCCGGATCGGCTCGGAGGCGGTGCGCGCCGTGGAGGCCGCCGACGACCTCGAACTGGTGGCCGCCGTCGGCCGCGGCGACCCCCTGGAGGCCCTCACCACGGCCCGTGCGGACGTCGCCGTCGAGCTGACCCGTCCGGACGCGGTCCTGGACAACCTGCGCTTCTGCGTCCGCCACGGCATCCACGCGGTGGTCGGCACGACCGGGTGGACCGAGGAACGCCTCGCCCTGCTGGAGGGCTGGGCCGCCGAGGCGCCCGGTACCGGGGTGCTGCTGGCGCCGAACTTCTCCATCGGCGCGGTGCTGACCATGCGGTTCGCCCGGCAGGCGGCGCGGTTCTTCGAATCCGCCGAGATCATCGAGCTGCACCACCGGGGCAAGGCGGACGCGCCCTCCGGGACCGCCGCCCGCACCGCGCAGCTGGTGGCCGCCGCCAGGGAGCGCGCCGGCGCCGAACCGCAGCGCGACCCGACCACGCACGCCATAGCCGGGGCGCGCGGTGCGGACGTCGACGGGATCCCGGTGCACTCGGTGCGGTTGCACGGGCTGCTCGCCCACCAGGAGGTGCTGTTCGGCGGGAACGGCGAGACGCTCACCATCCGGCACGACTCGCTGCACCACAGCAGCTTCATGCCGGGCATCCTGCTCGCGGTCCGCGAGGTCTCCCGCCATCCCGGCGTGACGATCGGCCTTGAGCACTTCCTGTTCGACGACGCCGGAGCGGACCAGGACTGACCGCCATGCGAGCCAAGATCACCTACTTCGTCACGGCCGCCGTCCTGGTCGTCTACTTCGTGCTGGTCGGCAGCCGGGGCGTGATGCTGGTCCAGCAGGGCACCGCGGTGACCGTCCCGTTCGGGACGGCGGTGCTGGTGCTGCCGCTGATCGGCGTCTGGTTCCTGTGGCAGACCACCCGGTTCGCCACCTCCGCCGACCGGCTGGCCAGGGAGCTGGACGCGGAGGGCGGCCTGCCGGTGGACGAGCTGCGCCGCACCCCGAGCGGCCGCATCGACCGGGACTCGGCCGACGAGGTGTTCGCCCGGCGCAAGCGGGAGACAGAGGCCGCGCCGGAGGACTGGCGCAGCTGGTTCCGGCTGGCCGTCGCCTACCACGACGCCCGGGACACCCCCCGGGCCCGCAAGGCCATGCAGCGCGCGATCGCCCTGCACGACGGCCGCCCGGTCCGCACGCCCTGACCGGCCACACCCCGACCGCCTTTCCGGGCCCGTCGAGGACGTCTCCGGCCGGCGCCCGGTCCGGACCGCCCGGTGTCCCGGCCCCGCGACGGCCCCCGTCGCCCGCCCTGGGCGGCACGCCGGGGCCAGCCCGCCCGACCGGCGCGGCGCGCCGCGGTCAGCCGCGGCGCATCAGCTCCGCCCAGTCCGCCACGGCGCTCGCGGCGACGTCGAACGCCTCGGGACGGCCCAGGAAGTCCGGGCTCCGGTCGGTCAGCAGCGTCGGCATCTCGCCCCCCGGCTCGGCCCGCACCAGCAGTGCCTGGCCCTGCACCGTGCGCGGCAGCGACAGCCACCGCACCGGCTGCTGCACGGTGCGCACCGCGCCCACCCGGTCCCAGGGCAGCGTGCGGGTGCGCAGCAGGCTCACCGTCCGCAGCCCGTCACCGCTCACCCACAGGCCGACCCGCAGCAGACGCAGCGCCAAGCCGGTCACCAGCACCGCCGCCACCAGCAGCACCGCGGCCCGCGACCCGGTCCCGGCCAGCTCCACGACCAGCGCGGAGATCAGCAGGTAGGCGGTGAGCACCAGCAGCAGCGCGGCGGCCCCCACCCGGCCGGGCCCGATCCCGTACGGCCGGCGCCAGCGTCCGCCGGGCGGCACCGGGCGGTCGGCGAGCGGGCCCGGCGGCCCGTCCTCGTGCACACGGTCGGTGGTCAGGAACGGCAGGGACACGGCGCATCGTCCTTCTCGGCGGAGCGGGCGGGGCTGTGACCGGTGAGGTTATCAGCGCCCCCGCCACGCGTCCCCGGGCGTCCCGCTCACCGACCGTGACTCGGTAGGCTCCGTGGCAGCGCCACGTACCGCGCCGCACCAGCGAGCAGCACAGTGAGGAACCGCCCGGTGACCGACCGCACCACCCCCGCCGAACCCCAGTTCCGCGACGACGTCGGCGTCGAACTGGTCAAACACAGCGCGTCCGACGCGGACGTGCTGTGGGCCGCCCGGGTCTCCACCGCCGGCGAGCAGTCCCTCGACGAGCTCGGCAAGGACCCCGAACGGTCCAAGGGCCTGATCAACTACCTCATGCGCGACCGGCACGGCAGCCCGTTCGAGCACAACTCGATGACCTTCCTGGTCACCGCCCCGATCTTCGTCTTCCGCGAGTTCATGCGACACCGGGTCGGCTGGTCGTACAACGAGGAGTCCGGCCGCTACCGGGAGCTGCGCCCGGTCTTCTACCTGCCGGCCGAGGACCGCCGGCTCGTGCAGCGGGGGCGTCCGGGCAAGTACGAGTTCGTCGAGGGCAGCCCCGGCCAGCACAAGGCGGCCAGGGAGGCGATGGAGGCGTCCTACCGGCAGTCCTACGACGCCTACCGGCGGATGCTCGACGAGGGGATCGCCCGCGAGGTCGCCCGTACGGTCCTGCCGGTCGGACTGTTCTCCTCGATGTACGCCACCTGCAACGCCCGCTCGCTCATGCACTTCCTCGGGCTGCGCACCCAGCACGAGCTGGCCGCGGTGCCGTCCTTCCCGCAGCGCGAGATCGAGATGGTGGCCGAGCGGATGGAAGCGGAATGGGCGAACCTCATGCCGCTGACCCACGCCGCCTTCAACGCCAACGGACGGCAGGCGCCCTGACGGGTCGCCGCCGGCCGGCCGCCCCATCCGAACCAACGTCCCAAGTGTCCCAATTGCGGGCATTGGCAAAGTTCATCTAGGCTGCAGAAACGGATTCCGGCGCTGCTTGGACCCCCGAGCAGGCAGCGCCGGGGTCCCAGAAACCCGGGTCCCAACCCTCCCGGACCCGTCCTAAGGTCCCCAAGGGGACACTCCGGCACGCGCTACGAGTAGCGTTGGACCCATGGCTCCGACATCCACACCGCAGACCCCCTTCGGGCGGGTCCTGACCGCGATGGTCACGCCGTTCACCGAGGACGGCGCCCTCGACCTCGACGGCGCGCAACGCCTCGCCGCCCACCTGGTGGACAGTGGCAACGACGGCCTGGTGGTCAACGGCACCACCGGCGAGTCGGCCACCACCAGCGACGCCGAGAAGGAGCAGCTCGTCCGCGCGGTCCTGGAGGCGGTGGGCGACCGCGCCTTCGTGGTCGCCGGGGTCGGGACCAACGACACCCGGCACAGCGTCGAGCTGACCCGGCAGGCGGCCCGGGCCGGAGCCCACGGCGCCCTCGCCGTCACCCCGTACTACAGCAAGCCACCGCAGGAGGGCGTCCACCGGCACTTCACCGCGATCGCCGACGCCAGTGAGCTGCCGGTGATGCTCTACGACATCCCCGGGCGCACCGGCGTGCCCATCCAGACCGAGACCCTCATCCGGTTGGCCGAGCACCCGCGCATCGTCGCCAACAAGGACGCCAAGGGCGACCTGGGCCGCGCGAGCTGGGCGATCGCCGGCAGCGGCCTGGCCTGGTACTCCGGCGACGACATGCTGAACCTGCCGCTGCTGTCGGTCGGAGCCGTCGGCTTCGTCTCGGTGGTCGGCCACCTGGTCACGCCGGAGCTGCGCGACCTGCTCGACGCCTACCTGGCCGGCGACGTCGCCAAGGCGGCCGAGCTGCACCAGCACCTGCTGCCGGTGTACACCGGCGTGTTCCGCACCCAGGGCGTGATCACCACCAAGGCGGCCCTCGCGCTGCGCGGTCTGCCCGGCGGACCGCTGCGGCTGCCGCTGGTCGGCCTCACCGAAGAGGAGACCGAACAGTTGACGAGGGATCTCGCCGCGGGTGGGGTACAGCTTTAACCAAAGACTTCACAACTGAATACGCCGTGGCCGCTCCGCACCGGAACGGCCACCCATCCCCCCACCGGCCGGACCGATCCGGCCGGACGATCTCACGTGTGCCGCACGTCCCCCGGGGACACCGTGCCGCACCGCCTCCACCCGCACGCCGGGTCGGCCCAGCGCCGCCGCGTGCGGGGGAGCGGCGCGGCTCGCCCCCCGGCGGTGCGCACTGTGGCGCGCGTGGCGAAAAGGAGCACCTTTTGAGCCATCCGCACCCGGATCTCGCGACACCGCCCCCGCTGACCGAGGGCGGCCTGCGGGTCACCCCGCTCGGCGGCCTCGGCGAGATCGGCCGCAACATGACCGTCTTCGAGTACGGCGGCCGCCTGCTCATCGTCGACTGCGGCGTGCTCTTCCCCGAGGAGGAGCAGCCCGGAATCGACCTGATCCTCCCGGACTTCAGCTCGATCAGGGACCGGCTGGACCAGGTCGAGGGGATCATCCTGACCCACGGCCACGAGGACCACATCGGCGGCGTCCCCTACCTGCTGCGCGAGAAGCCCGACATCCCGCTGATCGGCTCCAAACTCACGCTCGCGCTGATCGAGGCGAAGCTCCAGGAGCACCGCATCCGGCCCTACACCCTGGAGGTGGAGGAGGGCCGCCGGGAGCGGATCG
>CAVQCY010000003.1:0-560000 GCA_963711125.1 uncultured Actinomycetota bacterium | reverse complement strand
GATATTCCGGTACCCGCTGTGGAGCGTCAAACATTGAATCCTCTGATGCTAAGCCCGTGATGCCGCCCTCTGAGTCTTCGGATGAGGGGGGAGTGGTGGAGCCGGTGGTCCGAGGGGGTAGTAGGTGAGTGATGGGGTGACGCAGGAAGGTAGTCCAGCCCGGGCGGTGGTTGTCCCGGGGTAAGGGTGTAGGACGAGGGATAGGTAAATCCGTTCCTTGTGTGTCTGAGACCTGATGCCGAGCCGATTGTGGTGAAGTGGATGATCCTATGCTGTCGAGAAAAGCCTCTAGCGAGTTTCATGGCGGCCCGTACCCTAAACCGACTCAGGTGGTCTGGTAGAGAATACTGAGGCGTTCGGGTGAACTATGGTTAAGGAACTCGGCAAAATGCCCCCGTAACTTCGGGAGAAGGGGGGCCGTTCCTGGTGATCTCTCTTGCAGGGTGAGCTGGGGGTGGCCGCAGAGACCAGCGAGAAGCGACTGTTTACTAAAAACACAGGTCCGTGCGAAGCCGTAAGGCGATGTATACGGACTGACGCCTGCCCGGTGCTGGAACGTTAAGGGGACCGGTTAGTGGGGTTTCGATTCCGCGAAGCTGAGAACTTAAGCGCCAGTAAACGGCGGTGGTAACTATAACCATCCTAAGGTAGCGAAATTCCTTGTCGGGTAAGTTCCGACCTGCACGAATGGCGTAACGACTTCTCGACTGTCTCAACCATAGGCCCGGTGAAATTGCATTACGAGTAAAGATGCTCGTTTCGCGCAGCAGGACGGAAAGACCCCGGGACCTTTACTATAGTTTGATATTGGTGTTCGGTTCGGCTTGTGTAGGATAGGTGGGAGACTGTGAAGTCCAAGCGCCAGCTTGGGTGGAGTCGTTGTTGAAATACCACTCTGGTCGTGCTGGATGTCTAACCTGGGTCCCTTATCGGGATCAGGGACAGTGTCTGATGGGTAGTTTAACTGGGGCGGTTGCCTCCTAAAGGGTAACGGAGGCGCCCAAAGGTTCCCTCAGCCTGGTTGGCAATCAGGTGTTGAGTGTAAGTGCACAAGGGAGCTTGACTGTGAGACTGACGGGTCGAGCAGGAGCGAAAGCTGGGACTAGTGATCCGGCGGTGGCTTGTGGAAGCGCCGTCGCTCAACGGATAAAAGGTACCCCGGGGATAACAGGCTGATCTTCCCCAAGAGTCCATATCGACGGGATGGTTTGGCACCTCGATGTCGGCTCGTCGCATCCTGGGGCTGGAGTCGGTCCCAAGGGTTGGGCTGTTCGCCCATTAAAGCGGTACGCGAGCTGGGTTTAGAACGTCGTGAGACAGTTCGGTCCCTATCCGCTGTGCGCGTAGGAGTCTTGAGAAGGGCTGTCCCTAGTACGAGAGGACCGGGACGGACGGACCTCTGGTGTGCCAGTTGTTCTGCCAAGGGCATGGCTGGTTGGCTACGTTCGGGAGGGATAACCGCTGAAAGCATCTAAGCGGGAAGCCTGCTTCGAGATGAGGGCTCCCACCCACTTGATGGGGTAAGGCTCCCAGTAGACGACTGGGTTGATAGGCCGGAGATGGAAGCCAGGTGACTGGTGGAGTTGACCGGTACTAATAGGCCGAGGGCTTGTCCTCAGTTGCTCGCGTCCACTGTGTGGTTCTGAAACCACGAACTGTTGTGTTGGTTTCGTTGTGTTTCGGTGGTCATAGCGATGGGGAAACGCCCGGTTACATTCCGAACCCGGAAGCTAAGCCTGTCAGCGCCGATGGTACTGCAGGGGGGACCCTGTGGGAGAGTAGGACACCGCCGAACCGTTTGTGAGGGCTCCCGCCCCCTGGTCTCGTACCGGGGGGCGGGAGTCTTTTCTTTTGGTGTGTCCGGATGTCATGGGAGCGGGCATCCTACGGCCTCACCGGTCACCCACGGCGACTCCGCCGGCCACGCGCTGCATCCCCTTCAACCGGCCTGACGGCCAGGCGACGGTGGCCTGTGGGCCGTATCGCTCCCGGTCCGGGCCGGCTCCGAGAGCCACTGCGGCTCCTGGAACGAACGGCTCCTGGAACGTCCGGGTGTATGAGGGGGGTTGGCCCGCGGCGGCGGCAGCTCGGCGGCCCGGCGAACGGATTTCCGGAACCGTGCCGCATGGGCTACGATCGACGCTGTCGACAGGCCCCAATAGCTCAGTCGGCAGAGCGTCTCCATGGTAAGGAGAAGGTCTACGGTTCGATTCCGTATTGGGGCTCCGCAACGAAGGCCCCTGCCCCATCGGTTGGCGGGGGCCTTCGTCATGTTCGCCCGGAAACGCCGCCGTTCGCTCTCCGCCGTTCGCTCCTGGGCCGTCCCCTTCTACGGGTCGCCGCCTCGCGGCCGCTCACTCCTCCGGAAGGCCGTGGGCGCGCAGGGCGAGGATCGCCATGTCGTCGGACGGGGGCTCGGCGGCGAACCGTTCCACCGCCCGTTGCACCCGGGCGGCCACCGCGCCGGCGGTCAGGCCGGTGCTCTGGGCGAGGACCTCGGTCAGCCCGTCGTCCCCGAGCATGCGGGTGCCCTCGCGGCGTTCGGTGACGCCGTCGGTCACGCAGAGCAGGACGTCCCCGGGGGCGAGCCGGACGGTCTGCTCGACGAGGTCCAGTTCCTCCATGACGCCGAGCAGCGGTTGCGGGTCGGCGGCCGGTGTCACGGTACCGTCCGGCGCCAGGCGCAGCGGGAGCGGGTGCCCGGCACAGACCACCTTCAGTTCGGCGCCGCCGTCCGCCTGCGGCCGCAACTCGCCGTAGAGCAGGGTGAGGAAGCGGCTGCGGGAGCCCTCGTCCAGGATGGCCGCGTTCAGCCGCTGGAGCACGGCGGGGCCGCCGAGGCCCTCACGGGCCAGCAGCCGCAGCGCGTGCCGGGCCAGACCCGTGACGGCGGCGGCCTCGGGTCCGGTGCCGCAGACGTCTCCGATGGCGAAGCCCCAGCACCCCTCGCGGATCGGGAACAGGTCGTAGAAGTCGCCGCCCACCTCGTTGCCCTCGCCGGCGGCCTGGTAGATCACCTCGGTCTCGACGCCGGGGATCTGCGGCAGCTCGGGCGGCAGCAGACTGCGTTGCAGGGACTGGCTGATCGCGGTGCGCTCCGAGTACAGCCGGGCGTTGTCCAGCGCGAGCGCCGCGCGGCGGGAGAGGTCCTCGGCGAGTTCCAGGATCTCCTGGCGGAAGCGTTCCTCCGAGGGTTTTCCGAGGGTCAGTATCCCGATGACGCGGTTGCGGGCCACCAGAGGGAGCACGATGGTCTCGCCGCCGACCGCGGCGGCGACGGCGTGCGCGCCGGTGCCGGTGGCCGGCCGGCCCGCCTCGGCCAGGCCGAGGCTGCGCAGCGAGGCGCGTAGCGCGGTGGAGTGCGCGGCATCCGCGGGCGCGCTCCAGGAACGGGCACCGGGGGTGGGGTCGGGCGACGGCGGGGGGATGCGGGAGAGCAGCGCCTTGAGGCCGTCGATGCGGTCCTCGTCCTCGTGCAGGACGAAGGCGAGATCCGGCTCGGACTGTTCCGCGATGGTGTAGACGGCGCACCAGCTGGCCAGCGTGGGCACCGTCATCTGGGCCATCAGCGCGAGCGTCTGGTCGCGCTCCAGGGTGCCGGCGAGCAGGTCGGAGGCCTCGACGAGGAAGGAGAGCGAGCCGCGGCGCAGGCGTTCCAGTTCGGTGAGCCGGGCGCTCTCGACGGCCAGCGCGATCCGGTCGGCGGCGAACTGCAGCCGCAGCGCCTCCTCGTTGCTGTACCGGCCCGGGCTCTCGGAGGCGACGCCGAGCGAACCGGTCAGTCGTCCCTCGACCTTCAGCGGGACGGTGACCACCGAGCGCATGCCGGTGCCGGACAGCAGCGGCACGGCGCCCGGTGCGACGGTGAGGTCCTCGTGGACGGCTGGCATCCGGGCGCTGCCGTAGCGGCCGGCGCCGGCCTCGACCGGGACGCGGGCGAAGCGCTGCCGGGAGGACGGCAGGCCGGTGGAGGCGCGCACCTCCAGTTCGGTCTCGTCGTCGGTGGCGAGCAGCAGGTAGGCGGAGTCCCCGTCGAGCATGTCGCGGGCGCGTTCCACGGTGCGTTGCAGCAGGCCGTCGAGGTCGTCGGGGGCGGGGGAGCCGATGAAGACCTCGAACGGGTCGGCCGGGTTGGCGCCGCGGTCGGCGGGCGGCGTGTCCTGGGCGGGGATGCGCATCGGGCTCTGCAGCACGGCGCGTTCGTGGTCCGGCACCAGCAGGCAGACCGTGGAGGGGGCTCCGTCGTTGTCGCGCACCCGCAGGTGGGAGCCGTAGACCGGCCGTACCTTGCCGTCCGCGTCGCGCAGGCCGTAGGAGCCCTCCCAGCGGGACAGGCGCAGCGCCTCGGTGAGGCCGAAGCCGGTGCCGGGGGTCTGCGGCCAGGCGGTGAGGTCGTCCAGCGGCTTGCCGACGACCTGTTCGGCGGTGTGGCCGAACAGCGCGCGGGCGTCGTCGTTCCAGCCGCGGACGGTGCCGTCGTGGTCGACCTGCACGACGGCGACGCGGACGCCGCCGGAGGTCCGCGGCAGGGCGTCCGGCGGCAGGTGCGGGCCGGCCGAGCGGGTGCCGGCCGGCCGGTCGGGCAGGTCGAGCTGGAACCAGACGCGCTTGTGGGTGGGGGTGTACTCGACGCCCCAGCGGCCGGCCAGCGCGGAGCAGAGGATCAGACCTCGCCCGCCCTCGCGGTCGGGCGAGGCGGTCAGGTGCGGCGAGGCGTGCAGCGGCACCTCGCGCTCCGGGTACTGGTCGGCGACCTCGACCCGCACCGAGCCGGGGCGGCGCAGGCAGAGCACGTCGGCCGCGGTGCCGGCGTGCACCACGGCGTTGGTGACGAGTTCGCTGGTGAGCACGACGGCGTCGTCGGTGACGTCGGCGAACCCCCAGCCCTGGAGGGTGTCGCGGACGAAGGCCCGAGCCGTCGCGACGGACCGTCCGACCGGTTCGAAGGTGGCGGCTGCCCGCGCGGTGATCACATCGCTCCTCGTGTGTCGCAGGTCATCCGGTTCGTCATCCGGCGGGGGTGCGGGGTGGTGTGCTGGGGTGTGCGGTGCGGTCGGGACCGGCGGGTCGTGCGCCGGTTCGGCGTTTCGCTCGCGCATGTCTCGCGGCACCCTCCGCTGCCAGGTGTACGCCCGGTTCGTGGCGGGCAACCGGATGCCAGGTTACTTACCCACCGGGGTGGCGCGTGTGCCGGTTGCGGGTGTTTTCCATCGTGATCGAGCCGTGACGGGCTGTGGATGCCGCCGAACCGTTAGGGACCGACGCGTTCATGGTGAAACACTGGGATTGCCTTGGGCAGGGGCAAGAGCCAGGGCACGTCGAGGACGACCCTCCGGGAGGGACACGGTGGAGACTGGTGCATCGTCGCGTGGGCCGGCCACGCGTACGAAGGGCGCGCGCTCCCGAACGAGTGGAGGCACCGTCGAGGTCGACGCGGGGAGCCTGCACCGGATGCTGTCCGCGCTGGCCGCCATGCGGGACGGGAACTTCCGCAAGCGGCTGACGGTCTCCGGGGACGGGCTGATGGGCGAGATCGCCGCCGTCTTCAACGAGGTCGCGGACCGTAACCAGCATCTCACGGGCGAGCTGGCCCGGGTCCGCCGCGTGGTGGGCCGGGAGGGGCGGCTGTCGGAGCGGCTGGAGGTGGGGGCGTGCGAGGGCGCGTGGGCGGCGGCGATCGACGCGTCCAACGCCCTGGTGGACGATCTCGCGCGGCCGGTCTCCGAGGTGGGCCGGGTGCTGTCGGCGGTCTCGCAGGGTGATCTGGACCAGCGGATGGACCTGCGGGCGCAGGGCGGCGACGGGGCGCCGCACCCGCTGCGCGGTGAGTTCCTGAAGGTGGGGCGCACCGTCAACGGGCTGGTGGACCAGTTGTCGGCGTTCACCGACGAGGTGACCCGGGTGGCCAACGAGGTGGGCACCGAGGGCAAGCTCGGCGGGCAGGCCAAGGTGCGCGGCATGTCCGGGTCGTGGAAGGACCTGACGGACTCGGTCAACACGATGGCCGCGCAGTTGACCGCGCAGGTGCGGGACATCGCGCTGGTGACCACCGCGGTGGCGCAGGGCGACCTGTCGCGGAAGGTGACCGTCCGGGTGGACGGCGAGATGCTCCAGTTGAAGAACACCGTCAACACCATGGTGGACCAGCTGTCCTCGTTCGCGTCCGAGGTGACGCGGGTGGCCCGTGAGGTGGGTACCGAGGGCGAGTTGGGCGGCCAGGCCCAGGTGCCGGGGGTGGCGGGCGTCTGGAAGGACCTGACGGACTCCGTCAATCTGATGGCGGGAAATCTCACCGATCAGGTGAGGGACATCGCCCAGGTCACGACGGCGGTGGCCAACGGCGACCTGACGCAGAAGATCACCATCGCGGCGCGCGGCGAGGTGGCGCAGCTGGCCGAGACGGTCAACGCGATGACGGACACCCTGCGGACCTTCGCCGGCGAGGTGACCCGGGTGGCCGGCGAGGTCGGTGCGAAGGGGCAGTTGGGCGGCCAGGCGCAGGTGCCGGGGGCGGCGGGCACCTGGAAGGACCTGACCGATTCGGTCAACACCGCGTTCCGCAACCTGACGGCGCAGGTGCGGGACATCGCGCAGGTGACGACGGCGGTGGCGAACGGCGACCTGTCGCAGAAGGTCACGGTGGACGTCTCCGGCGAGATGCTGGAGCTGAAGAACACCGTCAACACGATGGTGGACCAGCTGTCCGCGTTCGGCTCCGAAGTGACGCGGGTGGCGCGGGAGATCGGTGTCGAGGGCGAACTCGGCGGCCAGGCGCAGGTGCCGGGGGCGGCGGGCACCTGGAAGGACCTGACCGATTCGGTCAACACCGCCTTCCGCAACCTCACCGGTCAGGTGCGCAACATCGCGCAGGTGACGACGGCGGTGGCGAACGGCGACCTGTCGCAGAAGGTCACGGTGGACGTCTCCGGCGAGATGCTCCAGCTGAAGAACACCGTCAACCGCATGGTCGACCAGCTGTCGTCGTTCGCCGCCCAGGTGACACGGATGGCCCGGGACGTGGGCACCGAGGGTCGGCTGGGCGGTCAGGCGCGGGTCGAGGGGGTGTCGGGCACCTGGAAGGACCTGACGGACTCCGTCAACTTCATGGCGGACAACCTCACCGCCCAGGTGCGCAACATCGCGCAGGTGACGACGGCGGTCGCGCAGGGGGACCTGTCGCAGAAGATCGAGGTCGACGCGCGCGGCGAGATCCTGGAGCTGAAGAACACCATCAACACGATGGTGGACCAGTTGTCCGCGTTCGCCGACCAGGTGACGCAGGTGGCCCGCGAGGTGGGCACCGAGGGTCGGCTGGGCGGCCAGGCGCGGGTGCCGGGCGTGGCGGGGGTGTGGCGCGACCTGACCGACTCGGTGAACGGCATGGCCGGCAACCTGACCTCGCAGGTGCGCAACATCGCGCAGGTCGCCACCGCGGTGGCGCGCGGCGACCTGTCGCAGAAGATCGACGTGGACGCGCGCGGCGAGATCCTGGAGCTGAAGAACACCCTCAACACGATGGTGGACCAGCTGTCCGCGTTCGCCGACCAGGTGACGCAGGTGGCGCGGGACGTGGGCACCGAGGGCCGGCTGGGCGGCCAGGCGGACGTCAAGGGCGTCTCCGGCACCTGGAAGGACCTCACCCAGTCCGTCAACCTGATGGCGTCCAACCTCACCGACCAGGTGCGCAACATCGCCCAGGTGACCACCGCGGTGGCCAACGGCGACCTGTCGAAGAAGATCACCGTGGACGCCAAGGGCGAGATCCTGGCGCTGGTGACCACGGTGAACACGATGGTGGACCAGCTGTCGGCGTTCGGTGACGAGGTGACCCGGGTGGCCCGCGAGGTGGGCACCGAGGGCGAGCTCGGCGGCCAGGCGCGGGTGCGGGGGGTGTCCGGCATCTGGAAGGACCTCACCGACAACGTCAACTTCATGGCGTCCAACCTGACCTCGCAGGTGCGCAGCATCGCCGACGTGGCGACCGCGGTGGCCAACGGTGACCTGACGAAGCGGATCACGGTGGAGGCGAGCGGCGAGGTCGCGCAGCTGGCCTCCACCATCAACACCATGGTCGACACCCTGTCGGCGTTCGGTGACGAGGTGACCCGGGTGGCCCGCGAGGTGGGCGCCGAGGGGCAGTTGGGCGGTCAGGCGCGGGTGCCGGGCGTGGCGGGCACCTGGAAGGACCTGACCGAGTCGGTCAACTCGATGGCGTCGAACCTGACGAACCAGGTGCGCGGCATCGCGCAGGTGACGACCGCGGTGGCCAGGGGCGACCTGTCGAAGAAGATCGACGTGGACGCGCGCGGCGAGATCCTGGAGCTGAAGAACACCATCAACACGATGGTGGACCAGCTGTCGGCGTTCGGTGACGAGGTGACCCGGGTGGCCCGCGAGGTGGGCACCGAGGGTCGGCTGGGCGGCCAGGCGCGGGTGCCGGGGGTCTCGGGCATCTGGCGGGACCTGACCGACTCGGTGAACCTGATGGCGAACAACCTGACCAACCAGGTGCGCAACATCGCCCAGGTGGCGACGGCGGTGACCCGCGGCGACCTGAACCTGAAGATCGACGTGGACGCGGCCGGCGAGATCCTGGAACTGCAGGACAACATCAACACGATGATCGTCAAGCTGCGGGAGACCACGCTCGCCAACAAGGAGCAGGACTGGCTCAAGGGCAACCTGGCCCGCATCTCCGGACTGATGCAGGGCCGCCGGGACCTGGTCGACGTGGCCGAGCTGATCATGAGCGAGCTGACGCCGGTGGTCTCGGCGCAGCACGGCGCGTTCTTCCTGGCGCAGGGCATCGGCGAGGGTGGTGAACGCGGCGAGATCGGCGGTGCCGACGGCGAGGCGTACGAACTGCGGCTGATCGGCACCTACGGGTACTCGCGGCGGATCATGCCGACCTCGTTCCTTCCCGGCGAGTCGCTGGTCGGGCAGGCCGCGGTGGAGAGGCGCACGGTGCTGGTGGAGAACGTGCCGTCCGGCTACCTGAAGATCACCTCGGGGCTGGGCGAGGCGCCGCCGGCGCACCTGATCGTGCTGCCGGTGCTGTTCGAGGACCGGGTGCTCGGCGTGATCGAACTGGCCTCCTTCCAGCCCCTCACCCCGATCCAGGAGGACTTCCTCAGCCAGATCGCCGAGATGATCGCGACCTCGGTCAACACCATCTCGGTCAACACCAGGACCGAGGGGCTGCTCAAGCAGTCCCAGGAGCTCACCTCCCAGCTGCGGGACCGTTCCGCCGAGCTGGAGAACCGGCAGGCGGCGCTCCAGGCGTCCAACACCGAGTTGGAGGAGAAGGCCGAACTGCTGGCCCGGCAGAACCGCGACATCGAGGTGAAGAACACCGAGATCGAGGATGCCCGGCAGGTCCTGGAGGAGCGCGCCGAGCAGTTGGCGATCTCGATGCGCTACAAGTCGGAGTTCCTGGCGAACATGTCGCACGAGTTGCGCACCCCGCTCAATTCGCTGCTGATCCTCGCCAAGCTGCTCGCGGACAACGCGGACGCCAACCTGTCGCCCAAGCAGGTGGAGTTCGCCGAGACGATCCACGGCGCCGGGTCCGACCTGCTCCAGCTGATCAACGACATCCTCGACCTGTCGAAGGTCGAGGCCGGGAAGATGGACGTCAGCCCGACCCGGATCGCGCTGGTGCAGCTGGTGGACTACGTGCAGGCCACCTTCCGCCCGCTGACCGCGGAGAAGGGCCTGGACTTCTCCATCCGCGTCTCCCCGGAGCTGCCGGTCACCCTGCACACCGACGAGCAGCGGCTGCTACAGGTGCTGCGCAACCTGCTGTCGAACGCGGTGAAGTTCACCGACGCCGGCGCGGTCGAGCTGGTCATCAGGCCGGCCGGGCCGGACGTGCCGGTGGCGATCCGCGAGCAGATGCTGGAGAACGGCACGTCGGCCGACCCCGACCAGCCGATGATCGCCTTCTCGGTCACCGACACCGGCATCGGGATCGCGGCCAGCAAGATGCGGGTGATCTTCGAGGCGTTCAAGCAGGCCGACGGCACCACCAGCCGCAAGTACGGCGGCACCGGCCTGGGGCTGTCGATCAGCCGGGAGATCGCCCGGCTGCTGGGCGGCGAGATCCAGGCCGACAGCGAGCCCGGCCGCGGCTCGACGTTCACGCTGTACCTGCCGCTGCGCACCGGCGAGCCGGGCGGCAAGGAGCTGCCGGCCGCCGAGCCGGCCGAGGGTGCCGACCCGTCCGTCCCCGACGGCGCGGGAGGCGAGCCGCAGGGCCTCGCCGAGGCCGGCCACCCGCGTGGCGGGTCGCTGTCCCGGCGGCGCCGCGGCGCTCCCGCCGGGCCGACGACGTCCGAGGTCACCCTGCCGGACGGGCCGGAGCGGACGTGGGTCGGCCCGCAGGAGCCACCGGAGGGCGTCAGCCGGGTCCCGGCCGGTTTCGAGGACCAGAAGGTGCTCATCGTCGACGACGACATCCGCAACGTCTTCGCGCTCACCAGCGTCCTGGAGCAGCACGGGCTGACGGTGCTGTACGCGGAGAACGGCCGGGAGGGCATCGAGGTGCTCGAACAGCACGACGACGTCTCGCTGGTGCTGATGGACATCATGATGCCGGAGATGGACGGGTACGCCACGACCTCGGCGATCCGGCGGATGCCGCAGTTCGCCGGGCTGCCGATCATCGCGCTGACCGCCAAGGCGATGAAGGGCGACCGGGAGAAGAGCCTGGAGTCGGGGGCCACCGACTACGTCACCAAGCCGGTCGACACCGACCACCTGCTGTCGGTGATGCGGCACTGGATGCGGGCCCGCTGAGCGCGGTCGGACCGGCCGGCCGGGTCGGCGGCCGGCGGTGCCGGGGGCCGGCCGGAGCGAGGCGGACCATGGCCGGGGTGGACCGGGCGGTATGACCATCCGGTGACGAGTGCATGAGATCGGGGTGAGATTGCGACAAGCCGTGTCCCGAACCGCGCCCCGGGGTGTGAGAGTGCTGGGGGACGGGAACCAATCGGTCCCCCGCCGCGTTTTCGGTACGTGCACGGTGACATGGCGGTGACAGGGTGTGGCGAGCGACGGGGTGCGGCTACCATGACCGGCACAAGGAAGGGCGGCCTTCGAGAGCCGTCCCTGGGGGCGGCGCCCGGAACTCTGCCGGGACGAGGAGGACGGGCCATGGTGCAGAAGGCCAAGATCCTCCTGGTCGATGACCGGCCGGAGAATCTGCTGGCGCTGGAGGCCATCCTCTCCGCGCTCGATCAGACACTCGTGCGGGCATCGTCCGGGGAGGAAGCCCTCAAGGCACTGCTCACGGATGACTTCGCGGTGATCCTGCTCGACGTGCAGATGCCGGGCATGGACGGGTTCGAGACCGCCGCGCACATCAAGCGCAGAGAACGCACCCGCGACATCCCCATCATCTTCCTCACCGCCATCAACCACGGGCCGCACCACACCTTCCGCGGTTACGCGGCGGGGGCCGTCGACTACATCTCCAAGCCGTTCGACCCCTGGGTGCTGCGCGCCAAGGTGTCGGTCTTCGTCGACCTCTACATGAAGAACTGCCAGCTGCGCGAGCAGGCCGCCCTGCTCAGGCTCCAGTTGGACCAGAGCGACCAGGACGGCACCGAGTCCGGCCGGGAGGCGGGCGGACTGCTCGCCGAGCTGTCGGCGCGGTTGGCCGCCGTGGAGGAGCAGGCCGAGGCGCTCACCAAGCAGCTCGACGACTCGGCGGCCGTGGTGAACGCCGCGCACCTGGAACGCAGCCTCACCGGGCTGCGCCGCGCGCTGGACGCCCTGGAACCCGGCTCCGACCCGGGCGGCCCGCCGGTGCCCCAGCAGAACTGACCGCCCGGCAGGTCCGCCGGCGTCCGCCGGCCGGGACCCTCCCGCACCCCGCGCGGCCGCCCGCACGCCCGCCGCCGGGTCGGCACCGTAGCCCGTACCGCCGGCGTCCTGACGGACGTTCACCGTGCCGTGCCCGGGCGCCGACACGAACGGCCGATCCCGTGGCCCCGTGGGTGCCTCGCGCGCAACGGCGGTAACCTCAGGCCCATGGCCCCACGTACGTCCGGCAAGGGCGCCGCCAGCGCCGCGGCGCCCGCACCGCGCGCCGGGCGCACCAAGAGCGCCGCGAAGAAGGCACCGGCCGGGAAGACCCCGGCCAAGGCGCCGTCGCGGCCCGCGGCCAAGGGTGGCCGCCGCCCGCCCGCCAAGAAGGCCGCCGCCCGTCCGGCGCCGCGCCCCGCCCCCAGTCCGACCGGCGGGATCTACCGGCTGGCGCGGCTGATGTGGCTGGGGTTCGCGCACAGCGTCGGCGCGCTCTTCCGCGGCGTGGGGCGCGGTGCGCGCGGCCTGGACCCCGCGCACCGCAAGGACGGTCTGGCGCTGGCGCTGCTCGGCCTGGCGCTGGTCATCGCGGCCGGCACCTGGTCCAACCTGGACGGACCGGTCGGCGACCTGGTCGCGCTGCTGGTCACCGGCGCGTTCGGCCGGCTGGACCTGTTGGTGCCGGTACTGCTGTGTGTGGTCGCGGTGCGCCTGATGCGCCATCCGGAGCAGCAGGAGGCCAACGGACGCATCGTCATCGGCCTGTCGGCGCTGGTCTTCAGCGTCCTGGGCCTGGTGCACATCGCCTGCGGCGCGCCCGGCCGCGACCAGGGCGCGCAGGCCATGCGGGACGCCGGCGGACTGATCGGCTGGGCCGCCTGCAAGCCGCTGCTGCTGACCGTCGGCGAACCGCTGGCGCTGCCGCTGCTCGGCCTGGTCGCCGTCTTCGGGCTGCTGGTGTTGACCGCCACACCGGTCAACACCATCCCGGCCCGGTTGCGCCACCTGGCCACCCGGCTGGGCGTGTACGCGCCGGTCGCCGAGCCGGCCCGGACCCCCGCGCGCGGCCGGAGCGCCGCCGACCCGTCCGGCGCCGGCGACGAGCCTGCCGGTGACGGGCCCGCGCGGCCGGCCGTCGACGATCCGGAGCAGGCAGCCGAGGCCGCCGAGCTGGGCAGGCGCCGCCGTTCCCGGCGCAAGAGGGAGAACGCCGGCCCCGAGACCCAGGTGGACTTCACGAAGCGGGACCCGGGCACGGTGGACCTCGCCGCCGCGGCCGCCGCCTCGCTGGACGGTGCCGTGCTGCACGGCGTGCAGCCGTCACCGCTGGTGGCAGACCTGACCAGCCGGATCAGGACCGGTCCGGCCGAGCGGTCCGGGGTGCCGGCCGCCCGGGACGCGACGCCGCCGCCCTCGGCCGACCCGGCCGCGCCCGGCGGCCCTGCCGACCCCACCGCACCCGGAACGGCCGCCCGGCGGACACCGGCCTCGGCCGGGGCCGGGGAGCCCGCGCCGCGCGCCGAGCAGCTGCGGCTGTCCGGCGACGTGACCTACGCGCTGCCCTCGCTGGACCTGCTGGAGCGCGGCGGCCCGGGCCGCACCCGCAGCGCCGCCAACGACGCCGTGGTCGCCTCACTGACCGGGGTGTTCTCCGAGTTCAAGGTGGACGCCAAGGTCACCGGCTTCAGCCGCGGCCCGACGGTCACCCGCTACGAGGTGGAGCTCGGCCCGGCGGTCAAGGTCGAGCGGATCACCGCGCTGGCAAAGAACATCGCCTACTCGGTCGCCAGCCCCGACGTGCGGATCATCAGCCCGATCCCCGGCAAGTCCGCGGTCGGCATCGAGATCCCCAACTCCGACCGGGAGATGGTCAACCTCGGCGACGTGCTGCGCTCGGCCGAGGCGTCCGGCGAGGAGCACCCGATGACCGTCGGCCTCGGCAAGGACGTCGAGGGCGGCTACGTGACGGCGAACCTGGCGCGCATGCCGCACGTCCTGGTGGCCGGCGCCACCGGCTCCGGCAAGTCGTCGTGCATCAACTGCCTGATCACCTCCGTCATGGCGCGCGCCACCCCGGACGAGGTGCGGATGGTGCTGGTCGACCCCAAGCGGGTCGAGCTGACCGCGTACGAGGGCGTGCCGCACCTGATCACCCCGATCATCACCAACCCCAAGAAGGCGGCCGAGGCGCTGCAGTGGGTGGTGCGGGAGATGGACCTGCGCTACGACGACCTGGCCGCCTACGGCTACCGGCACATCGACGACTTCAACGCCGCGGTGCGCTCCGGCAGGGCCAAGGCGCCGGAGGGCAGCGAACGGGAGCTGGCGCCCTACCCGTACCTGCTGGTCATCGTCGACGAACTGGCCGATCTGATGATGGTCGCGCCGCGTGACGTCGAGGACGCCATCGTGCGCATCACCCAACTGGCCCGCGCGGCCGGCATCCACCTGGTGCTCGCCACCCAGCGGCCCAGCGTGGACGTGGTCACCGGCCTGATCAAGGCCAACGTGCCCTCCCGGCTGGCGTTCGCCACCTCCTCGCTCGCCGACAGCCGGGTCATCCTCGACCAGCCCGGCGCGGAGAAGCTCATCGGCAAGGGCGACGGGCTGTTCCTGCCGATGGGGGCGAACAAGCCGATCCGGCTGCAGGGCGCGTTCGTCACCGAGGACGAGGTGGCCGCGGTCGTCGAACACTGCACGCGGCAGCTCACCCCGAGCTACCGCGACGACGTGATGGCCGGAACCGGTCCCAAGAAGGAGATCGACGAGGAGATCGGCGACGACCTGGACCTGCTGGTGCAGGCCGCGGAACTGGTGGTCTCCACCCAGTTCGGCTCCACCTCGATGCTCCAGCGGAAACTGCGCGTGGGTTTCGCGAAAGCGGGAAGACTGATGGACCTGATGGAATCGCGCGACATCGTGGGGCCGAGCGAGGGCTCCAAGGCGCGCGACGTACTGGTCAAGCCGGACGATCTGGAGGGTGTGCTCGCCGAGATCCGCGGTGGTGGCTCCCCCGGCTGAGGGAGGGCAACCCTTTTCGCTGCCCGTACGTCAATGTTCGTACGCCGAACGGAAAGCCGGAGGGGAGTGACAGACCCGTGGACCGACGCAGTGCCCGCAGCACCCCCGGATCCGGGCGCGACCCAGGTGGCGGACAAACGGCGTCCGCCCGCTTGCCCCGCGTTCGCAGACCGCCCCTAGACTGTATTTCCAGCAGGTGGCTACACGTTTGAAAGGCGTCCCCGTGTCCATCGGCAAATCCTCCCACGACGCGCCTCCTCCGGCGCAGGACACCTCCCCGTCCGACCCGACCATCGGCCGCGCCCTCGCCCGGGGACGCCGGGAGGCCGGGCTGAGCGTGGACGCGGTCAGCGCGGCCACCCGGGTGCGGGTCCCGATCGTCCAGGCCATCGAGAAGGACGACTTCACCCGCTGCGGCGGCGACGTGTACGCCCGCGGCCACATCCGAGCCTTCGCCCGGACCGTCGGCCTCGACCCGGCGCCGCTGGTCGCCCAGTACGACCGGGAGCACGGCGGCCGCCCCGAGCCGACCCCGGTGGCGCCGCTGTACGAGGGCGACCGGATCCGCTCCGAACCGCGCCGCCCCAACTGGACCGCGGCCATGATCGCGGCCATCGTCGCGGTCGTCGGGTTCGTCGGCTTCACGGTGGTCAGCGGCGGCGGCAGCGGCCGGACGGTGGCCGACCGCTCCTCGCAGCCGAGCCCCAGCGCCAAGCCGTCCCGGTCCACCGGCCCGTCCCCGACCGCCACGGTGTCCGCGCGGCCCAGCGACAGCCCGATCGCCGCCGTCCCGGCCGACAAGGTGGTGGTCAAGCTCACCGCGGGCAAGGGCACCAGTTGGATCTCGGCCATCGGCTCCAACGGCCGGTCGCTGTTCCAGGGACTGCTGCGGTCCGGCCAGTCCAGGACCTTCACCGACGACAAGAAGGTCTCGCTGGTCATCGGCAACGCGGGCGCGATCGACATGTTCGTCAACGGCAAGGACCTCGGGCCGGCCGGCGGCAACGGCCAGCTGGTGCGCACCGCCTTCACCCCCGGCGACCCGCAGGCCGGCTGAACGGATCCCCGGGCGGCGGCGTCGGGCCGTCCGCCTGGCCGGGCCGTCCGCCGGCCGGGGGCGGCGAGCGGCCGGGACCCCGGCGGCGGGCCGGGCCGCGGCGGGGCGGTGGATCCGCGGCGCTGCGGCGGATCCGCCGGCCGCCGCCCTGGCGGCGGGCCGGGCGGCCCGGACAAAGTAGGCTGAGCCCATGCCCGAACCCCGCACCGTCGCCCTCGTCACGCTCGGCTGCGCGCGCAACGAGGTGGATTCCGAAGAGCTCGCCGGACGGCTGGCGGCGGACGGTTGGCGGCTCGTCGACGACGCCGCGGACGCCGATGTCGCCGTCGTCAACACCTGCGGCTTCGTCGACGCCGCCAAGAAGGACTCCGTCGACGCCCTGCTGGAGGCCAACGACCTCAAGGGCCAGGCCCGGACCCGGGCGGTGGTCGCGGTCGGCTGCATGGCCGAGCGGTACGGCCGGGAACTCGCCGAGGCGCTGCCGGAGGCCGACGGCGTGCTCGGCTTCGACGACTACGCGGACATCTCCGACCGGCTGCGCACCATCCTCGGCGGCGGGGCGCACGCCCCGCACACTCCCCGCGACCGCCGCCGGCTGCTGCCGATCAGCCCGGTGGACCGCCAGGCCGCCGAGGTCGCGCTGCCCGGTCACGGCCGGCCGGCCGGCGGGCCCGAGGACCTGCCGGACGGCGTCGCCCCGGCGTCCGGGCCGCGCGCCCCGCTGCGCCGCAGGCTGGAGGGCGGCCCGGTCGCCTCGGTGAAACTCGCCTCCGGCTGCGACCGACGCTGCGCGTTCTGCGCCATCCCCTCATTCCGCGGCTCGTTCGTCTCCCGGCGCCCGACCGACGTGCTGGAGGAGACCCGCTGGCTGGCCGGACAAGGCGTCACGGAGGTCATGCTGGTCAGCGAGAACAACACCTCCTACGGCAAGGACCTCGGCGACATCCGGCTGCTGGAGACGCTGCTGCCGGAGCTGGCCGCTGTGGACGGCATCGAGCGGGTGCGGGTCAGTTACCTGCAACCCGCCGAGATGCGGCCCGGCCTGATCGACGTGCTCACCGGCACGCCCGGTGTGGCCCCCTACTTCGACCTGTCCTTCCAGCACTCGGCGCCGGGCGTGCTGCGCGCCATGCGTCGCTTCGGCGACACCGACCGGTTCCTGGAGCTGCTCGGGACCATCCGCGGCAAGGCGCCGCAGGCCGGGGCGCGCTCCAACTTCATCGTCGGCTTCCCCGGCGAGACCCCGGACGACCTCGCGGAACTCGAACGCTTCCTGACCGCCGCCCGGCTGGACGCCATCGGGGTGTTCGGCTACTCCGACGAGGAGGGCACCGAGGCGGCCGGATACCCGGGCAAGCTCGACGAGGACGAGGTGGCCCACCGGCTCGCCCGCCTCTCCCGGCTCGCCGAGGAGCTGACCGCCCAGCGCGCCGAGGAGCGCCTCGGGGAGAGCGTCGCCGTGCTGGTCGAGACGGTGGACGCCGAACGGGGCGAAGCGGTCGGGCGGGCCGCCCACCAGGCCCCGGAGACCGACGGGCAGGTCACGTTGACGTCGTGCCGCGGGCTCGCGCCGGGCCGTCTGGTGACCGCGAAGGTGGTGGACACCGACGGCGTGGACCTGGTCGCCGAGCCGCTGGCCGGTACGACGGGGGGCTGTGGATGACCGGAGTGCCCACTCACGCGGCCGGCGGCCGCCGCCCCGCCGCCACCCCCGACCACCTCGGCGACCGCACCGTCCGGCAGGCCGGGCTGTGGAACGTGGCCAACGGCCTGACCATGCTGCGCCTGCTGCTGGTCCCCGGCTTCGTGCTGCTGCTGCTGCACGGCGACGGGCACGACCCGGCCTGGCGCTCGTTCGCCTGGGCGGCGTTCGCCGTCGCCATGATCACCGATCTGTTCGACGGTGAACTGGCCCGCCGCTACGACCTGGTGACCGACTTCGGCAAGATCGCCGACCCGATCGCCGACAAGGCCATCATGGGCGCCGCCCTGGTGGGCCTGTCCGTCCTGGGCGACCTGCCCTGGTGGGTGACGACGGTCATCGTCTTCCGGGAGACCGGGATCACCCTGATGCGGTTCTGGGTGATCCGGCACGGCGTCATCCCGGCCAGCCGTGGCGGCAAGCTCAAGACCCTCACCCAGGGCGTGGCGGTCGGCATGTACGTGCTGGTGCTGACCGGCCCGCTGGCCAGCCTGCGCGCCTGGCTGATGGCTCTCGCGGTGGCGCTGACCGTGCTCACCGGCCTGGACTACGTCCGCCAGGCGTTCGTGGTGCGCCGGGCGGGCCTGGCCCGGCGTGCGCTGGCCCGGCGGGTGTCGGTCCGTGGCGTCGAGGCGACCGGTGCGACCGGAGCGGAGGAGGCCGGCGGCGGGGCGCCGGGGGGCGCACGGGGCACGGACCGGGCGGACGGCGGCCCGCACCAGGGGCGCGAGGAGTGAACGGGGGCGGGGCGGGAGCGCGCACCGTGCTGCGACTCCTCGGCGAGCGCCGCCAGACGCTGGCGGTCGCCGAGTCGCTCACCGGCGGTCTGCTCGCCGCCGAACTGACCTCCGTGCCGGGAGCCTCCCAGGTCGTGGCCGGTTCGGTCACCGCCTACGCGACCCGGCTCAAGCGGGACCTGCTGGGCGTCGACGCGGCCCTGCTGGCCGCCCGGGGTGCGGTGGACCCGGCGGTCGCCGAGGCGATGGCGCGCGGCGTGCGGGAGCGGCTGGGCGCCGACTGGGGGCTGGCCACCACCGGTGTCGCCGGGCCCGAGCCGCAGGACGGCAAACCGGTCGGCACGGTCTACGTGGCGGCCGCCGGTCCGGACGGCGCCGTGGCGCGGGCCCTGGCGCTGACCGGCGACCGCGCGGCGATCCGGGCGGCGAGCGTCGCGGCTGCGGTGGACCTGCTGGTGGCGGCGCTGACCGGGACCGCCGCGCGTGAGCGCGCCGAACCCGGGGCACACCGGAAGGTGAAGGATACGGAACAGGGCGGGGGTTTTTGACGTTTGCAGCCTTCAGTGAACACGTCATCGCTCCCCGGCACGGGCGTGGCCCGAGGCGGTACGGTGGGGCGAGATGCTTGTGGATCCGCGGTCCGAGGAAGGAGGCACCGATGATTCTGCTCCGTCGCCTGCTGGGTGACGTGCTGCGTCGGCAGCGCCAACGTCAGGGCCGCACTCTGCGCGAGGTCTCGGCTTCCGCCCGGGTCTCGCTCGGCTACCTCTCAGAGGTGGAGCGCGGCCAGAAGGAAGCCTCCTCCGAACTGCTCTCCGCGATCTGCGTCGCCCTGGATGTACGGATGTCCGAGGTCATGCGCGAGGTCAGTGACGAGCTGTCGCTCGCCGAGCTGGCCCAGTCGGCGGCCTCGGAGACGGCTCCCGCGCCAGTGCGGCTGGAAACGATCACGCACGTGCCGGTGCCCGGCAAGCGTGTGACGATCAAGACGCCTCAGGCGGAGGCCGTGGAGGTGGTGGCGGCCTGAGGCCGCGTCCCTCCAGGGCCCACTCCACGTGGCCGGGGTACCGGACGGCGAAACGCCGCCGCGGCGCCCCGGCCACGAGCTGTTCCGCCGGTTCGGCGCCGGGCGGTGCCGGCGCGGGGCACGGTGGCGGCGTCCGCGCCGTGGTGGCGGGGGTGCCGGTTCGGTGCGGGCGGGCCCCTCCGGTCGGCGCCCGCCACGGGTTCGGCGGCGATCGGCCGCGAGGACGTTTCGCTCGCGGTGAGCGGGCATACGTAACGTGGACGAAAACGGACGTACCCACGCAGGAGGTCGCACCATGACTGTCGTGAAGAGCACCCTTTCCGACGAGGCCCGCAAGATCGTGGGAGACGCCCTTCAGGGCACGCTGGTGGACATGCTGGACCTGTCGCTGGTGGCCAAGCAGGTGCACTGGAACATCGTGGGCCCGCGGTTCCGCTCGGTGCACCTCCAGCTCGACGACGTGGTCGGCACGGCGCGCACCTACGCGGACACCGTCGCCGAGCGGGCGTCCGCCGTCGGCGTCTCCGCGGACGGCCGGGCCGAGACGGTGGCCAAGACCAGCGGGCTGGCGACGGTCAAGGACGGCTGGGTCAACGACAAGGACGCGGTGGACGTGCTGATCGCCGGACTCGGCGCGGTGATCGTCCGACTGCGCGAACGGATCAAGGCCACCGACGTCCCCGACCCGGTCACCCAGGACATCCTGATCGGTCTGTGCGCTGAGCTGGAGAAGCACCACTGGATGTTCCAGGCCGAGAACACCGCGATGTGACGAGCGTCGCGTGAGGGGACCCGGCCTCTCCGGCCCGGCGTACCGAGCCCCGTGGCGATGACGTTCCGTGACGCACCGGCACGCAGCGTGCCGGTGCGTTGCGCCGTCGGAGTGGTCGGGCCCCCCGTCCTGGCCCGGGAGGGCTATCGATCACCCGTCCGGGGCATCGCTTCTCACGCGGGAGCCCGCGGGGCTGCCGCCGCACTCTCGGGGATGTGGGAGGCGGTCATGAGCACGCGCCCTTCGATCGTCCGCGCCGTCGCTGCCCTGCTCGCACTGGGATGGGTCTGGGTGCTGCTGCGCGTCGCCGCCCACCCGGGCCCGGCGGGCCCGCTCGAACAGGGGATCGCTGCCGGCGGCTGGACGCTCAGCGTCCTGCCCGTGCAGGCCTCACCGCGGCGCGCCGCCGAGCCCCGCACGCGTTCCGTGCCGCCCGCCGGTGCCCCCGTGCCGGCCGGACCACTGCCCACCCCTCGTGGACCGCTCCGCGACCGCACCGCGCCGGGCGGCACCTGGCCGGACGGCACGGTGGCCCGCGGGCGCGGCGCGGCGCGTCCGGCCCCGGCGCCGGGGGCTCCGGGGCCGGCCGGCGGCGTGGCCGCGGCGGCCGGTGGTGGCGCGGGGGTGGGGCGGGTGTCGCGCGCGGTGCGGCGTCCTCCGACCGGCGCGACGGCGGTGTCCGCCCTGGCGGGGTCCGGTCGGGGCGGCGGCCGGAGCGGTGGTGCCGCGGGCGGTCAGGTCCGGCCGGGCGGTGCCGGGCCCCGCTGGCACGACGGGCACCAGTAGCCCACCCGCTCGCCCCCCGCAGCGCCCTGTCGTACCTGCCACGCCCTGCGGACCGGCGTGCCGCAGCGCCGGCACGGCTCGTGGGCGCGGCCGTAGACCCAGTGCGCCCGGCCACGCCGCGGATCACCGGTCGTGACGTGGCCGTGCCGGTCGCGGTTCAGCTCCAGCAGTCGGTGCGCGAGCGCCACGAACCGCTCCGGGCCGGCGCACTCCCCGATCGGGGTCCACGGCGTCACCCCGCGCAGGAAGCACAACTCCGACGCGTACACGTTGCCGATCCCGGCCAGGTTCCGCTGGTCGAGCAGGGCCTCGCCGACCGGCCGGCCCGGGGCCGCCAGCAGCCGCCGCACCGCCTCGGCCGGGTTCCAGTCCGGCCCCAGCAGGTCGGGGCCCAGATGGCCGACCACGTCGGACTCGTCGCGGGTCGCCAGCAGCTCCAGCACCGGCAGCCGGTAGCCCACCGCCACCGCGTCGGTGGTCCCCAGGAAGGCGCGGATCTGGTGCGCCGGACCCCCGGACCACCGCACACCCGGCCGGTGGATCCGCCAGGCGCCGTCCATCCCCAGGTGCGAGTGCAGCGTCCAGCCGTCAGACAACCGCAGCATCAGGTGCTTGCCGCGCGGTACCACCGTCTCGACCCGCCGCCCCCGCAGATCCACCGCCGCCAACGCCGGGACCCGCAGCTCGGCCCGCGTCAGCCGTTGCCCCGCTAGGGCCTCGCGCAGCCTCCGCGTCACCCGCCACACCGTGTCGCCCTCCGGCATGCCTCCATCATCGCCCCGCGCGGTCGCCGCGGGGATGCCGGGATCGGCAGGGTCCGCCGGGCGCGACACCGAAGGGTCGGACCGCGCGGGCCGCCGTGCTCCACGGCCCGGCCGCCGCTCGCGCCCCGCGCCGGCCTGTCCGCGGACCGCCGCTCCGTGGGACCGTCCGGCGTGGTGCCGCAGGCCGGACGCGGCACCGTGCGCGCCGCGGACCGGACGGGGCAGGACGGATCCGGTGGGCAGGTCCTCAGGCCCGTAGCCGCAGGCCACGAGGGGTGGGGTGGAAGCCGGCCTCCTCCAGGGCACGGCCCAGCGCGGAGGTCAGCGCGGACTCGCCGTTGGCACGTTCGACGGTGAGGCGGCCGAGGGCACCGTCGCGTATCGCGGAGGCCAGGGCCTCGACGGCGGTGCGGAGCCGGGCGGCGTCGTCGAGGTACCAGGCGAGCAGCGTCTTACCGCCGCGTTCGACGTACAGGGTGAGGTCACCGTCGACGAGGACCACGAGCGCCCCCGCCTTGCGCCCCGGCTTGTGGCCCGCGCGGACGTCCGCCGCGGCCGGCGGATCGGGCCAGGGCAGGGCGGCCCCGTAGGCGTTGGCCGGGTCGGCAGCGGCCAGCACGACCGCGGTCGGGGCGGCGGGATGCGCCTCGGCGCGCTCGCGGGCGGTGTGCACGGCGCGTAGCCGGTCGACGGCGCCGTCCATCGCGAACTGCGCCGCGCCCAGCCCCTCGACGACGTAGCCGCGGCGCGCCCGTCCGGTCTCCTCGAACGCGGACAGCACCCGGTAGACCGCCGAGAACCCGCCCGGCACGCCCTCGGCGACCACCGCGCCCCGGGTGACCACGCCGTGCCGGTCCAGCAGCGCGTGGCCCAGGGCGTGGGCGCGCACGGTGGGATCCGGCGTGTCGTCCGCCATCAGCGACCAGCGTCCCGCCGTGGTGGGCGGACCGGTGCGGGAGGCCGTCGGGCGTCCGGTGACCGAGCCGTAGCGGCCGCGGGGCACGGCACGCGGTGCCCGGTGCGCGGTGGCCCCCGCCGTGCGGCCGGATCCGAGCAGCGCGCGCAGCGGTGCCAGCGTGTCGTTGGTCAGCCGCCCGGACCAGGCCAGCTCCCACATGGCCTCGGCGAGCCGCGGCTCGGTCACCTCCGGGTGCCCGCCGCGCACCCGGTCGGCGATCTGGCGGAAGAACAGGCCGTAGCCGCCGGACAGCGCCTCCAGCACCGCCTGGTGCACCTCGAGCAGGTCCAGCGGGGCCCGCGGCGGCAACAGCAGCGCGCCGGTCTCGGCCAGGTGCAGCGAGATCCAGCCGTCCTTGCCCGGCAGCGCCCCCGCCCCCGCCCACACGACCTCGCCGGACGCGGTCAACTCGTCCAGCATCGCGGGGGTGTAGTCCACGACGCGGGACGGCAGCACCAGCTGTTCCAAGGCGGAAGCCGGCACCGCCGCACCCTGCAACTGCTCGATCGCGCGTACCAGCCCGTCGAGGCCGCGCAGCGCCTTCGTCCCCACCTGCTGCCACCGCGGCAGGAAGGCGGCCAGCGCGGTCGGCGGCACCGGTTCCACCTCCTGGCGCAGCGCGGCCAGCGAGCGCCGCCGAAGCCGGCGCAGCACCCCCGCGTCGCACCACTCGGCCGTGCCGCCGGCGCCGTCGGGCCGGAACTCGCCGCGCACCGCGCGCCCGTCCGCCGCGAGTCGTCGCAGGGCGCCCTCGACCACCGCCGCGCCCACTCCGAACCGCCGTGCGGCATCCGCGGCGGTGAACGGGCCGTGCGTGCGCGCGAACCGGGCCACCAGGTCGCCCAGCGGGTCCTTCACCGGCTCGGTGAACGCCTCCGGCACGCCCACCGGCAACGCCGTGCCCAACGCGTCCCGCAGCCGGCCGGCGTCCTCCACCGCGGCCCAGTACCTGGTGCCGGCGATCCGCACCCGGATCGCCCGCCGGCCGCGCTCCAGTTCCCCGGCCCACTGCGGACGTCCGCCGCGCGCGGCCAGTTCCGGGCCGGTCAGCGGGCCCAGCACCCGCAGTGCGTCCGCCACGCCCTCCGCGTCCTTGGCACGCCGGTCCTCGGCCAGCCACTGCAACTCCCGCTCCAGCTCCGCCATGCACACCGGCGTCCAGCAACTCCCGCAGCTCCGCCTGGCCGAGCAGTTCGGCCAGCAGCCGGGAGTCCAGCGACAGGGCAGCGGCGCGCCGTTCGGCCAGCGGCGAATCGCCCTCGTAGAGGAACTGCGCCACATAGCCGAACAGCAGCGAGCGGGCGAACGGCGAGGGCTCCGCCGTGGTGACCTCCACCAGTCGCACCGGCCGGGACTCGATGTCACCCATCAGCTCCACCAGGCCCGGCACGTCGAAGACGTCCTGGAGGCACTCGCGCACCGCCTCCAGGACGATCGGGAACGAGCCGAACTCGGAAGCCACCTGGAGGAGTTGGGCGGCGCGCTGCCGCTGCTGCCACAGCGGGGTGCGCCGGCCCGGGTCGCGGCGCGGGAGCAGCAGGGCGCGCGCCGCGCACTCCCGGAACCGGGAGGCGAACAGCGCCGATCCGCCGACCTGGTCGGTGACGACCGCCTCCACGTCGGCCTTGTCGAACACGACGTCCGCGGCGCCCACCGGGCCGTCGTCGCCGCCACGGCCGGCGCCGGGAGCGGGCGGATCGGCGTCCAGCAGGTCCAGGCCGAGCAGGTCGGCGTCCGGCAGGCGCAGCACGATGCCGTCGTCGGCGTGCATCACCTGGGCGTCGAAGCCGTACCGCTCGGAGAGCCGTGCGGCAAGCGCCAGCGCCCACGGGGCGTGCACCTGCGCGCCGAACGGGGAGTGCACCACGACGCGCCAGTCGCCCAGCTCGTCGCGGAAGCGTTCGACGACGATGGTGCGGTCGTCGGGCACGTGGCCGCATGCCCGACGCTGCTCGTCGAGGTAGGCCAGCAGGTTGTCCGCGGCCCAGCCGTCCAGGCCGGCCGAGGCCAGCCGACGCCCGGGCCGTCCGCAGGCGGCAGGCGCGCCGACCTCCCGCAGGAACGCGCCGACCGCTCGGCCGAGTTCGAGTGGCCGGCCGAGCTGGTCGCCCTTCCAGAACGGCAGCCGGCCGGGCACGCCCGGGGCCGGGGTGACCAGCGACCCGGTCGCGGGTGATGTCCTCGATCCGCCAGGAGGTGGTGCCCAGGGTGAACACGTCGCCGACCCGGGACTCGTAGACCATCTCCTCGTCCAGTTCGCCGACCCGGCCGCCGCCCTTCTTCGGGTCCGCGCCGGCCAGGAAGACCCCGAACAGCCCGCGGTCCGGGATCGTTCCTCCGGATGTCACCGCCAGCCGCTGCGCGCCCGGCCTGCCCCTCAGCGTGCCGTCGACGCGGTCCCACACCAGCCGGGGGCGCAGCTCGGCGAAGGCGTCCGAGGGATAGCGGCCGGCCAGCATGTCGAGCACCGCGGTGTAGGCGGACTCCGGCAGCGCGGCGAACGGCGCGGCCCGGCGGACCACCGCCAGCAGCTCGTCCACGTCCCAGGTGTCCACGGCCACCGCCGCGACGATCTGCTGGGCCAGCACGTCGAGCGGGTTGGCCGGCACCCGCAGGCCTCGATCGCGCCCTGCCGCATCCGTTCGGTGACCACCGCCGACTGCACCAGGTCACCGCGGTACTTGGGGAAGACCACCCCGGTGGAGACCGCGCCCACCTGGTGCCCGGCCCGGCCGACGCGCTGTAGGCCGGAGGCCACCGACGGCGGCGACTCGACCTGGACCACCAGGTCCACCGCTCCCATGTCGATGCCCAGTTCGAGGCTGGAGGTGGCCACCACGGCGGGCAGCCGGCCCGCCTTGAGGTCCTCCTCGACCAGTGCCCGCTGCTCCTTGGACACCGAGCCGTGGTGGGCGCGGGCCAGTACCGGCGGGGCGCCCCTGGCCGCTCCCGCCTCGCCCATCAGTTCGGCCGGCGGCGTGGTCCTCGGGCAGCGGCTTGCCGGTCGCCCGCTCGTGGGCGATCTCGTTGAGCCGGTTGCACAGCCGCTCCGCCAGGCGGCGGGAGTTGGCGAAGACGATGGTGGAGCGGTGCGTCTGGACCAGGTCGGCGATCCGCTCCTCGACGTGCGGCCAGATCGACGGGCGCTCGGCGGCGTCCTGCGCCGGGACGCCGGCCGTGTCGGAGACGGGTGAGCCTCCCAGCTCACCGAGGTCATGTACCGGCACCACCACCGACAGGTCGAACTCCTTGCTCGCGCCGGGCTGCACCACGGTCACCTCGCGGCGCGGCGACAGGAACCGGGCGACCTCGCGCACCGGGCGCACGGTCGCCGACAGCCCGATGCGCCGGGCCGGGGCGTCCAGCAGTCCGTCCAGCCGTTCCAGCGACAGCGCCAGGTGCGCGCCGCGCTTGGTGCCCGCCACCGCGTGCACCTCGTCGAGGATGACGGTCTCCACGCCGCGTCAGCGCCTCGCGTGCGGAGGAGGTCAGCATCAGGAACAGCGATTCCGGCGTGGTGATGAGGATGTCCGGCGGCCTGGTGGCGAGGGAGCGCCGCTCGGCGGCGGGCGTGTCGCCCGAGCGGATGGCGACGCGGACCTCCGGCTCCGGCTGCCCGAGCCGTGCCGCCTCGTGGCGCAGACCGGTGAGCGGGCTGCGCAGATTGCGTTCCACGTCGACAGCGAGCGCCTTGAGCGGGGAGACGTAGAGCACTCGACAGCGGCGGCGGGCCTCGGCCGGCGGCGGGGTGTGGGCGAGCCGGTCGAGAGCGGCGAGGAAGGCGGCCAGCGTCTTGCCCGAGCCGGTGGGCGCGACCACCAGCACGTCCGAGTCCTCGCCGATGGCGCGCCAGGCACCGGCCTGGGCGGCGGTCGGCGCGCTGAACGCCCCGGTGAACCAGGCCCGGGTCGCGGGGGAGAAGGGGGCAAGGGCCGCTGCCGGATCCCGCTCCCGCCCTGGTTCCGGCGGCTGTGGCCGCTTTCGCTTCGACATGTCACCCATCGTGCCTCGCGGCACCGACATCGGCTGGTCCCTGTGGATAACCTGGCCTTCATCCGATGAACGGATCGTGACTTCGTAAGACGGCCCTCCGGCCTCGCGGGGCGGCCGCAGGAGGCTCGTGAGGGGGGACCCGGGCTCGTGAGGGTCGTCCGGTCCATGGACAACCGTTCGGATATCCCCGCAGGCGCACAATGGCGTCCACGGAGTCGACCGAACGTGCGCGGCACTGGCGGCACGCGGACCTGCCGGGCCTCGACCTGCTGCCAAGACGTTCGCGCCGCACACCCACGACTCCTTCGTGATCGCCGCCGTCGACCAGGGCGTCGAGGCGTTCCGGCACCGCGGCACCTTGGAACGGGCCGGTCCCGGCACGGTCGCGCTGATCAACCCCGACACCCCGCACACCGGACACGCGGGCGTTCCCGAGGGCTGGACCCACCGCGTCCTGTACCCACAGCCCGACCTGGTCCGGGAGACCGCCGCGCAGACCACCTCGATCCCCGGCCGCGCCGCCTTCCGGGTCGCGGTGGCCGACGACCCGCACGCCCCCAGGTGCACCGGGCCGCCGAGCGGGACGACGCGCTGGCCGCGGACACCCTGCCGCGGCTCACCCTCGCCCACCTGCTGCGCCGCCACGCGGGCGCCGCCGGCATGGCCGCCGTGCCGGGAGTCGGCGGCGCCACCGGGACGCCGGGCACGTGAGGTGCTGCTGGAGCGGATGCAGGCGCCCCGACGCTGAGCGCCCTCGCGGCCGAACCGGGCACCGGGTCGTTCGCGCTGCTGCGGGCGTTCCGGGACGCCTACGGGATGCCGCCGCACACCTGGCTCACCGACGCGCGGGTGCGCCGCGCCCGGCGACTGCTCGACGCCGGGACCAGCCCGGCACGGGTCGCCGCCGACGTCGGGTTCGCCGACCAGTCGCACCTGAGCCGGCACTTCGCGCGCATCGTCCGGGTCCCGCCGGGCGCCTGTCAGCGCGAGCGCAAGAACGTACAAGATTCCCGGCGCGCCCCTTTCCAGCCTGCTGCCGGGACCATCGACCTCTCGGGCGCCCGGAACCGCCGTCAGGGCCGTTCCCGCCCACCTCTCGCCGGTCGCGTTCCGCCGTGGCGCGCGACCCGCTGGGAGTGGGCGTCGCGGTGGACCTGTCCGGGTTCGCCTTCGGCGCGACGGCTGCCGGCGACGGGACGACCGTGCCGCAGGCGTGCGTGCTGAGCCTGCTGGTGTTCACCGGCGCCTCGCAGTTCGCACTGGTGGGCGCGCTCGGCGCGGGAGCCGCGCCCCTGGCGGCCGTGGCCGGCGCGCTCTGGTGACGATCGCGCTGCTGGCGGCGCTCACCGCGCAACAGACGTTCAGCACCGGGCGGCACCTCGTGCTGGACGCCCGGGCGGCCGGACTCGCCGCCGCGGCGGTGGCGTCGCTGCCGCGCGCGCCGTTCCTGGCCGTCGTGGGCGTCGCCGTGGTGGCGACCGCCGCGGTGCGCTGCGCGTTCGGGTGACGGCCTCACCCACGGCGCGCCGTCGACCGGACGCCTCCCGGCGGGCCGGCCGGCGCCTCCGGACGGGGGCGTCGGACACCCTGCGGGCCGGTCCCCGGAGCCCCGGTACGGTCTGTCGTCCGGCCGGGTTAGTGTGACGCCGCACGATCACGGGGCCGTGCCGCCCCGGTGAGGAGGCGTGATGACGACGGTCCCGCCGCGGGGGGACGCGGTGTTCCCGCAGGAACTGTCCGCGGGCGCCCGGGCGTTGGCTGCCCGTTGCGTTCCACGCGTCGACGAACTGGCCCGCCGTCTGTCGCGCACCGCGCTCAACGAGTTCGACGGCCTCGGATTCGCCGGCGACCTGCCCGCCGAGGTCAAGAACGCCGAGGTCGCCGCCGCGGTGCGGTTCGGGCTGCGGCTGTTCGTCCGGCGTGCCCGCGGACCCCTGCTCCAGCCGGATGACTTCGGCGTCTTCCGGGAACGGGCGGCACGGCGTGCCGAGGAGGGCATGCCGCTGCACCTGCTGTTGCGCGCGCACGCCCTGGGCGCCTACGTCCTGTGGAAGACACTGCGCGCGACCGCCCTGCCGGGCGAGGAGGCGGCACTCGTCGAACTGTCCGGCGTCCTGCTGCGCGCCCAGGAGGGCATCGCCGGGGTGCTCGCCGAAACGTATCTGGACGAGCAGGCCGCGCTCGCGGCCGAGCGGCGCGAACAACGGCAGGCGCTGGTACGCGGTCTGCTGGAGGGCTCGCCGCCCGCCGACGCGCCGCTCGACGCGCTCGGGCTGACCCACGGCGCCCTGGTGCTCTACCTGCGGACCGATCCGGCCGCGCCGCGGGCCGCCACGCGGACCGCCTGGCGCCCGGCGGCCGGCCGCCAGGCGGGGCCCGCGCTGTCCGAGGTCGTGGCCCGGCGCCGCAGGCGCCGCATCCAGACCGTCCTGGACCGCGCGTTCGGCACCGAGGTGCTCACACTGATCGAGGACGAGGGCGGGTACGCCATCGTCCCCGGCGGGGCCGGTCCGGACGGCCCGCGACGGCCGCCCGGGGAGCCGCCGGACGGGCTGGCGCAGCGGCTGCGCCGGGCCTGCGGGGGCGAGGTGCGGATCGCCGCGGTCGGCGCGGACCGTCCCGAGGCCATAGCGGAGGCGGCGGGCACCGCGTTCGAGGTGGTCCGGGTCGCGCGCGCCAGCGGACGGCCGCCCGGCCTGCACCGCCTCGACGAGGTCCTGTTGGAGTTCCACCTGTCGAGGCGCGACGAGAGCAGCGGCCTGATAGCCGCTCTGCTTGATCCGATCGACGGCCGCCCCGACCTGGTGGAGACGCTGCGGACCTACCTCAAGTACCAGCAGGACCGCCGCGGTACGGCGAAACGACTCGGGCTGCACCCGAACACCGTCGACAACCGGCTGGCCCGCATCGCCGACCTCACCGGTCTCGACCTGGCCTCGCCACGTGGCACCGCCCTCGCGCTCGCCGCGCTGCTGTTGCGGGACCAGCCGCCGGAGTGAAAGGAGATACCGGACCGGGGGCGGGCCGGTCGGGAAGGGCGGCGTAACGATTCTCCGGTGGTGCGTCCCGCCAGCACCGTCTCCCGGTTTCCCGGCGGTGCGGCCGGCCCGGTGCGGCCGGCCCGAAGCCGGGACCGGGCGACCGGTCGACCGGGTCGGAGCGGTGGGTCGCCCGGGCGGGCCGGGCGGTGGACGCGAGCGGTCGCCGGGGGCAGGCCGTCATGCCGGCGGCCGGCGCCAGCGATTGCTCGTACGGCCGGGTCGGGACGGTCGTACGCCGTCACGCGGGCGGCCGGCCCGCGCCCCCCACCGGCCGGCTCCCGCCCCCCGCCCGGCTCCCGGCCCCCGCGCGGCCCCGCGTCCGCCGGTGCGGCCGGCGTTCTCCCGGGCCGACGGCCCGCGTGGCCCGCGCCCGAGGTGGCCGCGACGGGTCGGCCGGTCGCGGGCGGATACTGGACGCATGAAGTTGACGGTCTTCTGGCATCGGATGTACGCGCACTTCGGCGAGCCCTACGCCGATTCGTTCGCCCGCGACCACGTGATGTCCGAGTTGGGCGGCCGCACGGTCCGGGAGGCGTTCGACGCCGGCTGGGACGCGAAGGACGTGTGGCGAGCGGTCTGCGTCGCGGTGGACGTTCCGGCGGAAAGGCGCTGACCTGCTGTCTCTCTGGTCTTTTTGGCTGCTCGGACACGTTATCCACAGGCCGGTGGAGCCGCTTGACACAAAAATCGAACGTCCATTCTCATGGACGTGTCGGACCGGAAGGGCCGGTCCGGGGCGGCGTCCCGGCGCATTGTCAGTGACAGGCGCTAGCGTCGTTCGGTGTGAAGCGATCGACTCAAGCAAACCGGGTGGAACCCATGGCTGGAACGGACCGCGAGAAGGCGCTCGACGCCGCGCTCGCACAAATTGAGCGGCAGTTCGGCAAGGGTGCCGTCATGCGCCTCGGCGAGCGGCCGAACGAGCCCATCGAGGTCATCCCGACCGGGTCGACCAGCCTGGATGTCGCCCTCGGCGTCGGCGGACTGCCACGCGGCCGGGTCGTCGAGGTCTACGGTCCGGAGTCCTCCGGCAAGACCACCCTGACCCTGCACGCCGTGGCCAACGCCCAGCGGGCCGGCGGCGCGGTCGCCTTCGTGGACGCCGAGCACGCGCTCGACCCCGAGTACGCCAAGAAGCTGGGCGTGGACATCGACTCGCTCATCCTGTCCCAGCCGGACAACGGCGAACAGGCGTTGGAGATCGTGGACATGCTGGTCCGCTCCGGCGCGCTCGACCTCATCGTCATCGACTCGGTGGCGGCGCTGGTGCCACGGGCCGAGATCGAGGGCGAGATGGGCGACTCGCACGTCGGTCTGCAGGCCCGGCTGATGAGCCAGGCGCTACGGAAGATCACCAGCGCGCTCAACCAGTCCAAGACCACGGCCATCTTCATCAACCAGCTCCGCGAGAAGATCGGCGTGATGTTCGGCTCCCCGGAGACCACGACCGGCGGCCGGGCCCTGAAGTTCTACGCCTCGGTGCGGCTCGACATCCGCCGTATCGAAACCCTCAAGGACGGCACCGAGGCGGTCGGCAACCGCACCCGCGTCAAGATCGTCAAGAACAAGGTGGCACCACCCTTCAAGCAGGCCGAGTTCGACATCCTCTACGGGCAGGGCATCAGCCGCGAGGGCGGCCTGATCGACATGGGCGTCGAGCACGGCTTCGTGCGCAAGTCCGGTGCCTGGTACACCTACGAGGGCGACCAGCTCGGCCAGGGCAAGGAGAACGCGCGCAACTTCCTCAAGGACAATCCGGCCCTGGCGGACGAGATCGAGAAGAAGATCAAGGAGAAACTGGGCATCGGAGTCCGCACCGAGGCCCCGGGACAGGAGCCGGGAGCCGACGCGGCGACCGCGGCGGCGGAGACCCCGGCGCCCGCTCCGGCGAAGACCACCAGGGCGGCCAAGTCCGCCGCGGCCAAGGCGTGATCAGCGGTGTGGCCGGCGCCGCGACCCGAAAGCGGCGGCGGGCCCTCCTCCTCGAGGGCGGAGCAGGGCCCGCCGTCTGACCCCGAGGAGCGGGCGCGGGCGGTGTGCCTGCGCCTGCTCACCGGGACCCCCCGCACCCGCAGGCAGCTCGCCGACGCGTTGCGGCGCCGGGAGATCCCGGACGACGTGGCCGAGCACGTGCTGTCGCGCTTCGAGGACGTCGGCCTGATCAACGACACCGCCTTCGCCGATGCCTGGGTGGAGTCCCGCCACCACGGCCGCGGTCTGGCTCGCCGCACCCTCGCCCGGGAACTGCGCATCCGCGGCGTGGACCACGGCGTCGTCGAGCAGGCGGTGGACCAGCTCGACCCCGAGCAGGAGGAGGCGACCGCGCGCGCCCTGGTCGAGCGCAGACTGAACTCCACCCGCGGCCTCGACCGCGACCGGCGCATACGCCGCCTCGCCGGCATGCTCGCCCGGAAGGGCTACGGCGAAGGGCTCGCCCTCCGCGTCGTCCGCAGCGCCCTCGAAGAGGAGCGGGCCCCGGAAGGGGATGCGTCCTGTCAGGCTGACGACGGCGCGCCCTACGGCGACTTTCCGCCGGACTGACTGGGCGGAAGGCGCCGCCGGCCGTACGCGGCACCCCGCCCGCCGCCGCGGGCCCGCCGAGCCGGAGCGCCGCAGCCGCCGGGCCTGCCTTGGCGGGTTGCTCGGCCATGATCACAACGTGCCGACGGGTACCGCTGGGTACCGCTGCGCCGGGCGCCGCGTTGGGCACACGCCTGGCGAGCGCGGGGCGCGCCGGCTCCGGTCGACGTGGCCGCGCCACCTCCTGCGGCCGGACGCCAGGCCGGCGCGCACCGCGCCGGCCCCGCGCCTCTCGGAGGCTGACCGGCCCCCGGGAGCACGTGGCGCAGAGCGGGGGCGGCCGTCTCGCCCGTCCGGCGAAGCCGATCGGCGCACGGGCGGAGCGGCCGGCCACACGGGGGCGGCCGCCGCGTCCGTCCGCTGCCGCGTCCGTCCGCCGGCGCGGGCGCCGGACGGCGTGCGGGCCGGTCGGCAGCGGTGCCGCGGGCCGGCGGCGTGACGGGCGGGCCGCAGCCGGGTGGCACGCCGCGCGATGCGGTGGCCGGGCCGCACGGCGCCCGACGGGGTGTCAGCGTGCGCCCGGCTCCGGGGCGGTGAGGATGCCGTCGGCCGGAAGCGAACCGCCGCCGGCCAGAGTGGCGTAGGCGTGGAGTTCTGCGGGACGGCAGCCGGTCATGGCGGCGACCAGGTGGCCGTCGGGGCGGATGAGGAGGACGGCGTGGGCGGTCGCGCCCGGGTACGACTCGGTGACGAGCAGTTCGGTACGGGTGGGCAGGGAGGCCACCGCGGCGGACAGCCGCGGCATCAGGCCGGCGGTCAGCCAGTGCCGGTGCTCCCAGACGCCGGTACCGGGCGCGACCAGCAGAGCGAGCAGATGGCGGCCGAGACGGTCGGAGAGCCGGCCGTGCGCGCCGTCGAGGTCGACGATGGGCACGTCGTGCACGACGGCGCCAGGAACGGTTCCGGTCGGTGCCGTGACACGGCCGGGGCGTGCCGCCGGAGCGGTGAGGGGGGAGCGGGCGTAGACCGGTGGAGCGCCGAGCAGGCCGTTGCCGAGGTGGGCGTCGGTGAGCAGGTGGCCGTGCCGGCTGGACGCCCCCGACAGCAGGGAGCGCCGCAGGCTGTGCAGGGCGCCGCCGCTGCGCACCAGGGGGAACGCCTGGTCGGCGGCGCGCAGTCGGGAGCCGACGGCGTGTCGACGTTCCGCCTCATAGCTGTCGAGGAGGGCGTCGCCGGCGCCGTGGTGCCAGGCCAGGGCGAGCTTCCAGGCGAGGTTGTCGGCGTCGAGCAGGCCCTCCTCCAGGCTCTGGGTGCCGAGGGAGCCGAGCAGGTGGGCCGCGTCGCCGGCCAGGAACGCCCGGCCGAGCCGCCAGGTGCGGGCCAGGCGCTGGTGCACCGGGTACTCGGCGGAGCCGAGCAGTTCGTAGGGTGGCACGGTGCCGGCGCACCAGGCGGCGAGGGTGGCGCGGATGTGCGCGACCAGTGCGTCGGCGGTCAGCGGCGGTCCGTCCGGTCGCAGCGACCAGTCGACCCGCCAGGCGCCGCCGGGCAGCGGGCGGGCGGTGACCTCGCGGCCCCGGACGCCGGGCGCGTCGCGGTGCAGCACGGCGGTGCCCGGCTCGGGGAGGTCGACGCGCAGGGCGGCGACGGCGTAGCGGTCGACGGCGGTACGGCCGGCGAAACGGACGTCGAGGAGCTTGCGCACCGTCGAGCGGGGTCCGTCGCAGCCGACGAGGTAGGAGCCGCGCCACCAGGTGTCGGGGGCGCCGGCGCCGGCGCGGGTGTGGGCGCTGACGCCGTCCTGGTCTTGTTCGAGGCGGTCGAGCCGGGCGTGGTGGGTGGCCGCCACCAGGCCGCGCTCGGCGAGCGCGGTGCGCAGTCCCCGGCACAACTGCTCCTGCGTCAGGTGGAACGGCGAGGGGCTCGGCGGCTCGGCGGCGGGTGCCGGGACGCTCTCGCGGGTGCCACCCGACCGTGCGGAGCGGCGCGCGGGCAGCAGGGCGCCCGCGGATTCCGCTTCGGATTCCGCTTCAAAGCAGACGTACTGGACATCCTGGCGCCGGCGCCGGGTGCGCCAGGCGGTCCAGCGGGCGGCGTCGGTGCGCACGCGGTCGTAGCCGAGGCGGCTCAGCAGGTCTGCGGTGTGCGGGCGCAGGACCACGCTGCGCGCCGGATTGGCTGCTGCGTCGGGCCGCGGACCGCCCTCGTCGAGCAGGATGACCGGGACCTCGTGGCGGGCGAGGGCCAGCGCGAGGGTGAGACCGACCGGACCGGCCCCCGCGACGATCACCGGGTCCATGCGACGGATCCTCCGTGCACCGATCCGCCGTTCCGGTTACCGGGGGTGGCGCGGGGTGGCGGGGAGAGGCGGGCGATTCCAGTCCGGGGTTCGGTCACATAGCGTATGCAACCCACTGCCGGTGCGTGCGTCAAGCGACCGCCGGTTCCGGGCCCGGTCGGGTGACCCGCTTGCCGGGACCGGACGGTGACGGGCAGCCAGGCTTCTGTTCCCGAGCGCAGGCCCGCGGGATGCGCCTCGCCTCCCGCGGGCCGCCGGGCCGGGGGCCCTGCTCCGCCGGCGCTGCGGGCCGTGTTCTCCACGGCCAGGGCACCGGACGGGCCGGCCCGCCTGATACGCGGGCCGGCCGGCCCGTCCGATGCGCGGCGCGCGCCAGCGGAGCCCGTTCGCCGCGGCGCCGGGGGCCCACCGAGGGTTCCGGCAGGGCGAGCCGGGCGGCGTTCGAAGGATTTCGGCCGATCTCGCCGCGGCGTCAGACAGTCCGGTAGGCCCCTGCCTGCCCGCCCGCTGCCCGCTGCCCGGCGCCGCCGCCCCGGGTGCCCGTGCCTCCGCGCCCCGGTCGCCCGCCGTGGTGGTCCGCCCGCGCGGGCCCACGGTGGCCCGCGCCGGACACCGCCCCGCGTCGGCCCGTCGCCGCCTCGTGCCCCCGGCCTCCGCCGTCCGTGCCCGGCCGCGCCGCCGTCTGCCCGCGCCGACCGAAGCCGTCACGCCCCGCGGTGCGGTCCGCCACGCCTGCGCCGCGCGTCGCCGTTCGGCCACGGTGGCCGGCGCCGTGGCCGGGCGGCGACGCGGCGGAGTCGAGCCCGGCCCGAGCCGTGCCCACGGCGGAGCGGTCGGCGGGCGCCGCGGGCGCCGGTGCGGGCGGCGCCCGGCCCGGACCGGCGGTCACACTCCCCGGCGGCGCCCCATCGGCCCGCAACCGTCCGCAGTGGCGGGCGTCCGCATCGGCCCGCAACCGTCCGCAGTGGCGGGCGTCCGCATCGGCCCGCAACCGTCCGCAGCGGTCGCCCGCGGCCCGCGCACGGGCCGTCAGTGGTGGAGGACCTTGGAGAGGAAGTCCATCGCGCGCTCGCTGCGCGGGTTGCTGAAGAAGCGTTCTGGTGCCGCCTGTTCGACGATGCGGCCGTCGGCCATGAAGACCACGCGGTGGGCGGCGGAGCGCGCGAAGCCCATCTCGTGGGTGACGACGACCATCGTCATGCCGTCCTCCGCGAGCCCCTTCATGACCTCCAGGACCTCGTTGATCATCTCGGGGTCGAGCGCGGAGGTGGGCTCGTCGAAGAGCATGACCTTGGGGTCCATGGCGAGCGCCCGGGCGATGGCGACGCGTTGCTGCTGCCCGCCGGAGAGCTGTGCCGGGTACTTCGCCGCCTGGGCTCCGACGCCGACGCGGTCGAGCAGCTGGCGGGCCCTGGCCTCGGCCCGGGGGCGCGGGACCTTGCGGACCTTCACCTGCCCGAGGGTCACGTTGTCCAGCACGGTCTTGTGCGCGAAGAGGTTGAAACTCTGGAAGACCATCCCGACGTCGGCACGCAGCCGGGCCAGTTCGCGGCCCTCGGCGGGAAGCGGGCGACCGTCGACCGTGATGGTGCCGGAGTCGATGGGCTCCAGGCGGTTCACGGTACGGCACAGCGTGGACTTGCCGGAGCCGGAGGGACCGATCACCACGACGACCTCACCGCGTCCGATGGCCAGGTCGATGTCCTGCAGGACGTGGAGGGCGCCGAAGTGCTTGTTCACCCGGCGCAGTTCGACCAGCGGCGGGTCGACGGGCGGGGCCCCGGCGGGGCGGGCGGCGGCTCCCGGGGCCGCCGCGTCGCGGGGCGGGTCCGGCTCGACAGGGTGGGCCGGCCGGGCAGGCGGACCGGGCACCGGCGAATCGGTCATCGGAAGGCGCTCCATCTTCGGCGGATCAAAATGAAGGTAATGATCGCTCCTGGCAGGCGCCAGGGGTTCTGAGCGGAACTTGAGGTTCACGGCGGACGCCCGGCCGACGCCGTGTGAGCACGGGGTGACAATCGGCCGTTCCCGGCTCGGCCCCTTGACGCGGTACCCCGGGTTCGGGATGTATTCGTGCCTGCGGAAACGCCGTTCCGGCCGCCGCCAACCACCGCGTACCGTTCGGGGACGCCCCGCAATCGGCGGCGTCCCCGCGCCGCCGGGCCCCGCGCCAGCAGCCCGCGCCGGCGGCATGCGCCGGTCGGGGCCGCGGCGGAGCGGGGGCGAGCGGAGGGACGGAGAGCGGACGAGCGGACGGACGAGGGAGATCACGATGCGCCTGCTGCTGGTCGAGGACGACGACCGGGTGGCCTCGGCGCTGTCCGCCGTGCTGGCCAGGCACGGGTTCGAGGTGGTGACGGCGGGCAGCGGCGAGGAGGCGCTGCGGGCCCTGCTGCCGGGGGAGGGGGTGCCGTTCGACGTGGTGCTGCTCGACCTCGGGCTGCCGGACCAGGACGGATTCCAGGTGTGCGGGCGGATCCGGCGCGGCAGCGGCACCCCGGTGATCATGGTGACCGCGCGGGCGGACGTGCGGTCCCGGATCCATGGGCTCAACCTGGGCGCCGACGACTACGTGGTCAAGCCGTACGACGTCGGCGAACTGCTGGCGCGCATCCACGCGGTGAGCCGGCGCAGGGCGGCGGAGGACCGGGAGCCCGACCCGGGCGCCGGCGCCGCGGAGGGCGGCGGTCGGAGCGTGCTGCTCGGGCCGGTCGCCATCGAGCCGGCGACCCGGCGGGTGCAGGTCGGCGGCGCGGAGGTGTCGCTGACCCGCAAGGAGTTCGACCTGCTGGCGCTGCTCGCCCAGCGGCCCGGGGTGGTCTTCCGCCGCGAGCAGATCATCAGCGAGGTGTGGCGCACCAACTGGGAGGGCACCGGGCGCACCCTGGAGGTGCACGTCGCGTCGCTGCGCTCCAAGCTGGGGCTGCCGGCGCTGATCGAGACGGTGCGGGGGGTCGGCTACCGGCTCGTCGTGCCGGGCGCCTGAGCCGGTAGCCGCCCGCCCGTGCGCTCCCGACTCCTGCCGCTGCTGCTCGTGCTGATGGCGGCCGTGCTGCTCGCCCTCGGCTTCCCGCTCGCCACCAGCCTGGCCGTCGCCCAGCAGCAGAAACTGATCATCGACCGGATCGACGACACCGCCCGGTTCGGCGCGCTCGCCCAGCAGGTCTCCGGCGACAGCACCTCCCAGCAGGCACCCGGCGGATCCGCCTCGGCGACGCGCGACGACCTGGCGACGCTGCGGTCGGAGCTGACCCGGTACGACGAGCTGTACGGGATCCGGGTCGGCGTCTTCTACCGGGACGGGAAGGCGATGGCCGCCGCGCCGCACGGCTGGTACGACCCCGGGCGGATCGTGGCCGACGCCTTCTTCCAGGAGGCGCTGGCCGGTCGGCGCAGCCACAACCCGCCGCAGGTGTGGCCGTGGCAGCGCAGCCGGGTGATCGTGGCCTCCCCGATCGTGCGGGACGGCGACGTGGTGGCGGTGGTGCTGACCGACTCGCCGACCGGCGCGATGCGTTCGCGGGTGCTACGCGGCTGGCTGGTGATCGCGGGCGGTGAACTGGCCGCCACCGCCCTCGGCACGCTGGCGGCGATCCGGTTGACCAACTGGGTGCTGCGCCCGGTCAAGGTGCTGGACCGGGCCGCGCACGACATCGCCACCGGCCGGCTGGCGTCCCGGGTGGCCGAAGCCGGCGGACCGCCCGAACTGCGCCGGTTGGCCCGCTCGTTCAACGAGATGGCGCACAACGTCGAGGACGTGCTGGAACAGCAGCGCTCGTTCGTCGCCGACGCCTCGCACCAGTTGCGCAACCCGCTGTCCGCGCTGCTGCTGCGCATCGACCTGCTCGCGCTGGAACTGCCGGAGACCAGCGCGGAGGTGGCGTCGGTCCGCGAGGAGGGCAGGCGGCTGGCGACGGTGCTGGACGACCTGCTGGACCTGGCGCTCGCCGAGCACACGGCGGCCGACCCGGAGCTGATCGACGTGGCGGCGCTCGCCGCGGAACGGATCGCCGCCTGGGAGCCGGTGGCCGGCCGGGCCGGCGTGCAGCTGGTCAGGGAGGGCTTCGCCGCGGTCACCGGCTGGGCCGACCCGGTCGCGCTGTCCAGCGCCCTGGACGCGGTGGTGGACAACGCGGTGAAGTTCACCCCGGAGGGCGGCCGGGTCACGCTCCGGGTGGCCGCCCTCGGCGAGGTCGTCAGGGTGACCGTGGCGGACGCCGGCCAGGGCCTGACCGAGGAGGAGATCGCCCGGGTCGGCGACCGGTTCTGGCGCAGCCCGCGGCACCAGAACGTGGACGGTTCCGGGCTCGGCCTGTCCATCGCGCAGGTGCTGCTCCGGCAGGGCGGTGGCACGATCGGCTTCGCGCCGAACGCCCCGCACGGGCTGCGGGTGACGATGACCGTGCCGCGCAGCCGTCCCGAGGAGCGCTGACCGGCTACCGCCCGGTCCCGGGTGCCCCCCCGCGCGGGTCCGCCTCGCTCCGCCGGGCCCGGGACCGCCCGCCCCGCCCCGCGTGCTCAGGGTTTGACCGACTGGTAGTACCGCTTGGCGCCCTCGCTCAGCGGCAGCGGATCGGTGAAGATCGCCGTCTCCAGGTCCACCTGCTGGGCGGAGTGCACGATCGCGCCGATCCGGTCGCGGCTGTCGATCACCGCCTGGGTGACCCGCTGCACCACCGCCGGCCTCTCGTGCACCGTGGTGATCAGCAGGTTGGCCACCGCGATGGTGGGCACCGTCCGCCGGTCGTTCATGTACGGGTAGGCGTCCGAGGGCATGGTCGCGGCGCGGTAGTACCGCGCGCCGGCACCGAGCCGGTGCATGGCGGACACCAGGTCGCCCAGCTCGACCAGCCGCACCGGGTAGTGCTCGGTGAGGGTGACCACCGCGCCGGTCGGCAGCCCGCCGGACCAGAAGAACGCGTCCAGCTTGCCGCGCTCCAGCAGTCCCGGCGCCGTGTCGATGCCGGCGGGCACCGCGGTCAGGTCCCTGCCGGGGCGGAGCCCCGCCGCGCTCAGCAGCCGCCGGGCGATCAGGTTCACCCCGGACCCCGACTGGCCCACGCCGACCCGCAGGCCGCGCAGGTCGCGCGCGGAGGTCACGTGCGAGCCGGCCGGCACGATCAGCTGCACGTAGTCGTCGTAGAGCCGGGCGACCGCCCGCAACTCGGGGCGGGCGCGGCCGTGGTAGTCGGCGACCGCGTCGGACTGCGCGAAGGTGAAGTCGGCCCGCCCGTCGGCCAGGTAGTCGATGTTCTGCACCGATCCCTGGGACGGCACCAGGCTCACCCGCATGCGGGGCAGGTCCTTCTGCAGCACCGGGGCCAGCAGCCGCCCGTAGGTGTCGTACACGCCGGTCGGCACGCCCGTCGCCACCACGAGCCGGCCGCGCAGGGCGGCGCTGCCACCGGCCGGCAGCAGCCACCACAGCAGCAGCCCGGCCGCCACCGCGGCGGCCAGCAGCGCCCGGACCGCCCGGCGCCGGGCCACGCGGCGCCCGCCGGGCAGCGGGAAAGTCGGCGGATGCACCATGGGGCGGGATCCTGCCAGCGCCGCCGGAACGGCGGAAGGCCCGCAACCCGTACCCTGGTGCATTGAGATGAGCGCGAAGACATATGAGGTGCGCACCTACGGGTGCCAGATGAACGTCCACGACTCCGAACGGCTCTCCGGACTGCTGGAGGCCGCCGGGTACGTCGCGGCGCCCGAGGGCGCGGACGGCGCCGACGTCGTCGTCTTCAACACCTGCGCGGTGCGGGAGAACGCCGACAACCGCCTGTACGGCAACCTCGGCCAGCTCGCGCCGAAGAAGGCGGCCCGGCCCGGCATGCAGATCGCGGTCGGCGGCTGCCTGGCGCAGAAGGACCGCGACACGATCGTCCGGAGGGCCCCCTGGGTCGACGTGGTCTTCGGCACCCACAACATCGGCCGGCTGCCGGTGCTGCTGGAGCGGGCCCGGGTCGCGGACGAGGCGCAGGTCGAGATCGCCGAGTCGCTGGAGGCGTTCCCCTCCACGCTGCCCACCCGGCGGGAGTCCGCCTACGCGGCGTGGGTGGCCGATCTCGGTGGGCTGCAACAACACCTGCACCTTCTGCATCGTGCCCGCGCTGCGCGGCAAGGAGAAGGACCGCCGGCCCGGCGACATCCTCGCCGAGGTGGAGGCGCTCGTCGCCGAGGGCGTCATCGAGATCACCCTGCTCGGCCAGAACGTCAACGCCTACGGCTCCGACATCGGCGACCGGGAGGCGTTCGGCGCGCTGCTGCGCGCCTGCGGCGGGGTCGAGGGGCTGGAGCGGGTGCGGTTCACCTCCCCGCACCCGCGCGACTTCACCGACGACGTGATCGCGGCGATGGCCGAGACGCCCAACGTGATGCCCCAGCTGCACATGCCGCTCCAGTCCGGCTCCGACGCCGTGCTGAAGGCGATGCGCCGCTCCTACCGGCAGGAGCGCTACCTCGGGCATCATCGAGAAGGTGCGCGCCGCCATGCCGGACGCCGCGATCTCCACCGACATCATCGTCGGCTTCCCCGGCGAGACCGAGGAGGACTTCGAGCAGACCCTGCACGTGGTGCGCGAGGCGCGGTTCGCGCAGGCGTTCACCTTCCAGTACTCCAAGCGGCCCGGCACCCCGGCCGCCGCGATGGACGGCCAGCTGCCCAAGGCCGTCGTGCAGGAGCGCTACGAGCGGCTGGTCGCGCTCCAGGAGGAGATCTCCTGGGAGGAGAACAAGAAGCAGGTCGGCCGCACCCTGGAGGTGCTGGTCGCCGAGGGCGAGGGCCGCAAGGACGACCGCACCGCGCGGCTGTCCGGCCGGGCCCCGGACAACCGGCTGGTCCACTTCGCGCCGCCGGCCGAACCGGTGCGCCCCGGCGACATGGTCACCGCCCAGGTCACCTACGCCGCGCCGCACCACCTGCTGGCCGAGCGGCCGGCGAGCGCGGTGCGCCGCACCCGGGCCGGCGACGCGTGGCAGGCGCGCCGGGCGCCGGCCGGGGAGGCGCCGGCCGGCGTCATGCTGGGACTTCCCACGGTGGGCGTGCCCGGGCCGTCGGCCGACGCCCCGGCGGGCGGTTGCGGCTGCGGGGACTGACCCGAGCCGCCGGGCCCGTGCCGGGCGCCCGCACTCGCCCCTGCCGGCGCGAGCCCGGTCAGTGACCGGGCCGAAGCGGGAACCGGCCCGGCGGCCGCACGGCGCCGGGCCGCGTGGGACCTTCCCGGGCCGCCTCCACGGCCGTGCCGGCCACCATGCCGCCGGAGCGCGCTGTGACCAGCGGCGCCGCGAGCGACCCGGGGCCAGCGCCCCGGGCGTGCGCAGCGGGGCGCTGGTTAGGATGCGGGCGGGTTGCCGGTTCGGTCGAGTGTCGTGGGGTGCGTGGGCATGGGGTTGCGCTTGGGCGGGCAGACGTTCGGCGACGGGGAGTTCCTCGTGATGGCCGTCGTCAACCGCACCCGGGACTCCTTCTTCGACCGGGGCGCGACCTTCGCCGAGGACTCCGCACTGGCCGCCGTCGACCGGGCGGTGGCCGAGGGGGCCGACATCGTCGACATCGGCGGGGTGCCGGCCGGCGAGTTGAAGGAGTTCGTCGGGGTCGACGAGGAGATCCGGCGGGTCGCCGGGTTCGCCGCCAAGGTCAAGGAACGCCACCCGCACGTCGCCGTCAGCGTCGACACCTGGCGGCACGAGGTCGCCGAGGCGGTCTGCGCGGCCGGCGCCGACCTCATCAACGACACCTGGGGCGGTGCCGATCCGCTCACGGCCGTGGTGGCGGCCGAGTGGGGGGCCGGGCTGGTCTGCGCCCACGTCGGCACCCAGGCGCCGCGGACCGATCCCAAGCGGGTGCACTACGACGACGTGATGGCCGACGTGCTGCGCCGCACCACCGCGCTCGCCGACCGGGCCGCCGCGCTCGGCGTGCCGCGCGAGTCCATCCTGATCGACCCGGCCCACGACTTCGGCAAGGCGACCGCGCACTCCCTCGAAGTCACCCGCCGGCTGCGCGAGATGGCCGACACCGGCTGGCCCGTGCTGGTCGCGGTCAGCAACAAGGACTTCATCGGCGAGACGCTCGACCTTCCGGTGGAGCGCCGGCTGGTGGGCACCCTGGCGACGCTTGCGGTCTCGGCGTGGGAGGGCGCCCGGGTCTTCCGGGTCCACCAGGTGGCCGAGGCGCGGGCGGTGCTCGACGCGGTGCGGGCGGTGCGCGGCGGCCGGGGTGTCGGGAGCGGCGCCGCGGGGCGGCCGGATCGCCGGTCGTGAGCCGCCCGCCGGTCGGGGCCGGCGGGCGCGCCGACCGGGGCGGCGCGGTCAGTCCGGAGGGCGCGGGGCGGCGCCCCGCCACCGCGCGTAGGCCCACCGCACGTACTGGCGGGCCGGCCGGCCCTCCCAGTTCTCGTCCCACCCGTCCTTGATCCACAAGGCGACGGCGGCACTCTCGGCGGCCTGCTCGGACCGCTCCGCGCCCCCGGCGGGCCCACGCAGCGCGACCCGGTCCAGCGCGGCGGCGCGACGCAACGCGTACTCGCGATCACGGGAGTCGGGGCCCGGGCCGCGCGGCGCGGGGTGGGCCGCGTAACCGCGGTCCGGGTCGGCCAGCCACGCCAGTTCGCCGTCCAGCGGCGGGGCGGCGGGGTAGTGCGCGCTGTCGTTCGGCACGCCGACGACTATCACACGGCCGGCCACCGGGCGTCACGCCCGGTGGCCGGCCGCGACGTGCTGCGAGCGGTCGGTCACTGACCGTCCTCGTCGGTGTATTTCCCCATGGCGTCCTTGGCCTTGTCGGTGCCGGTGTGGATCTGGTCGCTGTGCTTGCCGCCGGTCTTCTCGTCCGTGGTCCGCCCGGCCCGGTCGATCCCCTCGTCGACCTTGTCGCCGTGCTGTCGGGCCATGTCCTCGGCCTTGCCCCTGTTGCCCAGTTTCTCCTTGATCGAATCCATGAAGCCCATGGGGTTCACCGTCCTTCACGTGAGCCGTGTGCGGTTCCGCATTCCGGGGCTGTGCCCGAAAACGCCCATATGTCCATGAAAACCATACGCGTCACACCGGCATTCCGCGTTTGCGAGACTGGGCCGGTGAATCCGCTGAACCCGCCGAACGCCGTTCCGACTCCCGCCCCGCCCACGGTCGTCGCCGTCGTGGGCCCCACCGCGGCCGGCAAGTCCGACCTGGGCACCGTCCTCGCCCGGGAGGTCGGCGGCGAGGTGGTCAACGCCGACTCGATGCAGCTCTACCGCGGCATGGACATCGGTACCGCCAAGCTGACCGCGGCCGAGCGCCGGGGCGTCCCGCACCACCTGCTGGACGTCTGGGACGTCACCGAGGCGGCCAGCGTCGCGGAGTACCAGCGACTGGCCCGCGAGCGCATCGACGCCCTGCTCGCCGCCGGCCGCACCCCGGTCCTGGTGGGCGGATCCGGGCTGTACGTGCGCGCCGCCATCGACGCGTTGGAGTTCCCCGGCACCGACCCGGCGGTCCGCGCCCGGCTGGAAGCGGAGCTGGCGGAGTCCGGCAGCGGGCGGCTGCACGCCCGGCTCGCCGAGGTCGACCCGGCGGCGGCGCGCAGCATCCTGCCCGGCAACGGGCGGCGCATCGTGCGCGCCCTGGAGGTGGTGGAGATCACCGGCCGGCCGTTCACCGCCCACCTCCCCGGCCACGAGGCGGTCTACGACGCGGTGCAGATTGGCGTCGACGTGCCGCGCCCGGAGCTGGACGAGCGCATCGGGCTGCGGGTGGAGCGGATGTGGGAGGCCGGACTGGTCGCGGAGGTGCGGAGGTTGGAGGCGGTCGGCCTGCGCGACGGGTTGACCGCCTCCCGGGCACTGGGCTACCAGCAGGTGCTGGCCCATCTCGCCGGCGACGGCACCGAGCGGGACGCCCGCGCCGAGACCGTGCGGGCCACCAAGCGGTTCGCCCGCCGCCAGGACTCGTGGTTCCGGCGCGACCCGCGGGTGCACTGGATCGCGGCGGCCGGGGCGGAACTGGCCGACCGTGCGCTGGCGTTGCTCGAACGGGCGATCACAGCCTGATCACGTGATGGCCACGGGACACCTCGTACGCCGCTGAACCGCTCCCGCCCGTGCCATCATCGAGCATCGAGCTGCCGTGTCGGACGAGGTGGGAGGGCGTGTGGCGATGGAGGCCGGCCCCCCCGACACCGCCCGGCAGCGGACCCGGCGCGGCCACGGGGCGAACGGGGGTGCAGCCGCTCCCGGGCACTCCCCGGCGGCCGGCGACACCGAGCCGCGTGCCGCCGGGCGGCCCGGCGACTGGCGGTCCGGCGACGACGGCCCGGAAGCCGACGCGCCGCACCCGGACGGACTGCCCGCCGAACCGCCGCTGGCGGACGCCCCGGCGGACGAGGGGTCCTTCCGCGAACTGCGTCCGCAGTCCCGGCTGCGGATCTGGCAGCTCATCCCGATCGTGGCCGTCGGCGCGCTCGGCTCGCTGATGTTCGCCTTCCCGCTCGCCTTCGAGTTCGGCGACGGCGGACCGGTGGTGGCGATGCTGGGACTGCTGCTGAGCTGCTGCGCGGTCGGCTGGGCGGTGATGGCGGCCCGTCGGGTCGGCTACACCTGGCCGGGGCTGCCCGCGCGCGGCTCCGAGGACCGCACCGACTGGCGCTTCGTCGCCGGATACACCTGCTTCGCGGTGCTGGTCGCGCTGCTCGCCGTCTGGCGCGTCGCCCGACTGCGCTGAGGACCGGCGGCGCCGAGTCCGGCCGCGCCGCGTTCCGGCCGACCCCGGCCGCGCCGCGTTCCGGCGGCGCGCTGAGGCCGGCGGCGGCGCCGACACGTACGATCGAGCACGTGAACGGCGCACCACGCGGGCTGCCCTTCCTCAAGGGCCACGGCACCCAGAACGACTTCGTCATCGTCCCCGACCCGGACGGCCTGCTCGACCTGTCCGCGGAGGCGGTCTCCCTGCTGTGCGACCGGCGGGCGGGCATCGGCGGCGACGGGCTGCTGCGGGTGGTGCGCAGCGCGGCGCACCCCGAGGCCGCCGGGCTCGCCGGGACCGCCGAGTGGTTCATGGACTACCGCAACGGCGACGGCAGCGTCGCGGAGATGTGCGGCAACGGCATCCGGGTCTTCGCCCGCCACCTGCGCCGCGCCGGGCTGGTCGGCGCCGGGGAGACCGCCGTCGCCACCCGGGCCGGCGTGCGCCGGGTCCGGCTGCCCGAGGCGGCGGCGCACGACGGCCCGGCCGATGTCAGCGTGGACATGGGCCGCGCGCTGTTGCCGGACGGCGCGATCACCGTGACCGTCGGCGACCGGTCCTGGCCGGCGCGCCACGTCGACGTGGGCAACCCGCACGCGGTCGCCTTCGTCCGCGACCTGGCGGACGCCGGGCCGCTGCGCGAGCCGCCGCTGCTGGCCCCGGCGGCCACCTTCCCGTCCGGCGCCAACGTGGAGTTCGTGGTGGGCCGCGGGCCGCGGCACGTGGCGCTGCGGGTGCACGAACGCGGCTCCGGCGAGACCCGCTCCTGCGGCACCGGCGCCTGCGCGGCCATGGTCGCCGCGGCCCGGCGCGACGGGCTGGACCCGGCCGGGCGCGGCGAGCCGGTGGCCTACACCGTCGAGGTGCCCGGCGGACGGCTGCTGATCAGCGAGCACCCCGACGGCCGGGTGGAGATGACCGGGCCGGCGGTGATCGTCGGCGAGGGGGTCACCGACCCGGAGTGGTTCGCCGACCCCCGGGGGTGACACCGGCCGGGCGAACCGGACGCGCACGGGCGGCACCCGGAAGCCGGTTCGGGCCGGGTTCCCTCCTAAGAGTGATCCGGGGCGTCCGGGGCCGGAGGCCGTCAGCGGCGCGGGCCGGGCTCGGTAGCATCAAGCACCGGCGCGGCATCCAGCCCGCCGCCGGTGAAGGCTGCCGGAGGTGCCCGATGAGCACGGACAACGCGGCGGCGGACGCGGTACCGGCCGTACCCGCCGCCTCCCGGGGGAAGCGTGGTCTGACCCGGCTCGACCTCAGACGCCTCGGCAGAGCCGCCCTGCTCGGCGCGGCCGGCGGCCGGGACCGGCTGCCGGACGCCATCGAGCACGTGGCCAAGGTGCACCGCGCCCACCACGCCCGTGCCGACCTGGACATCCTGCGCCGTGCCTACGTGCTGGCGGAGTCCTCGCACCGCGGCCAGACCCGCAAGAGCGGCGAGCCGTACATCACCCATCCGCTCGCGGTCACCTTGATCCTCGCCGAACTCGGCGCCGAGACCACGACGTTGACCGCCTCCCTGCTGCACGACACGGTCGAGGACACCGAGGTGACCCTCGATCAGGTCGGCGACGCGTTCGGCGCCGAGGTGCGGTTCCTGGTCGACGGGGTGACCAAACTGGAGAAGGTCGACTACGGCGCGGCGGCCGAGCCGGAGACGTTCCGCAAGATGCTGGTCGCCACCGGCAACGACGTCCGCGTCATGTCGATCAAGCTCGCCGACCGGCTGCACAACATGCGCACCCTGGGGGTGATGCGCCCGGAGAAGCAGGAGCGGATCGCCCGGGTCACCCGTGACGTGCTGATCCCGCTCGCCGAACGGCTGGGCGTGCAGGCGCTCAAGACCGAGCTGGAGGACCTGGTCTTCGCGATCCTGCACCCCGATGAGTACGCTCGGGCCCGGGCGTCGATGGACCGCGACGCCGCCGGCCCGGACCCGCTGGAGCGGGTGGCCGACGAGGTGCGCGCGGTGCTGCGGGACGCCGGCATCGCCGCCGAGGTGGAGATCCGGGCCCGGCACGTGCTGTCCGTGCACCGCACCCGGCTCAAACGCGGCACGGAGCTGGGCGGCGGCGACTTCGGCCGGGTGCTGGTCCAGGTGGCCGAGGACGCCGACTGCTACGCGGTCCTGGGCGAGCTGCACACCTGCTTCACTCCGGTGATCTCGGAGTTCAAGGACTTCATCGCGGCGCCGAAGTTCAACCTCTACCAGTCGCTGCACACCGCCGTCGCCGACCGGGACGGCGCGATCACCGAGATCCTGGTCCGCACCCGGCAGATGCACCGGGTCGCCGAGGCAGGCGTCATCGCGCTCGGCAACCCGTACGCGCACGGCCCGGACGACGTCGCCGCCGCCGACGGCGAACGCAGCGACCCGACCCGGCCGGGCTGGCTCTCCCGGCTGCTGGAGTGGCAGCGCGACGCCTCCGACCCGGAGACCTTCTGGACCGCGCTGCGCGACGAACTCGCCCAGGACCGGGAGATCACCGTGCTGACCGCGGAGGGCGTCGCCCTGGGTCTGCCGGACGCCGCCACCTGCGTCGACGCCGCCTACGCGCTGCACGGCGAGGGCGCGCACGCCTGCGTCGGCGCCCGGGTCAACGGCCGGCTGGCGTCGCTCGGCACCCCGCTGCGGGACGGCGACACGCTGGAACTGCTGATGGCGGCCGGCTCCGCGCCGTCACCCGAATGGCTGGACCACGTGCTGACCCCGGCCGCCCGGATCGCCATCAGCCGCTGGCTGGCCGCCCACCCGGCCCCGGCCGGCACGGCGGACCGCGGCCCGGCCGCCGAGGCGCCCCGGCCGGTCCGGCCGCCGCGCGACTGCCAGGGTGCCGGTCCGGTCGCGGTGAGCGACGTGCCGGACGCCGGGGTCCGGCTGGCCCGCTGCTGCACCCCGGTGCCGCCGGACCGGGTGACCGGTTTCCTGATCCGCGGCCGCACGGTCGCGGTGCACCGCACCGAGTGCGCCGTGGTGACCCGGATGACCGACTCCGGGCGCACACCGCGCAGCGTGCGCTGGTGCGGCGGCGCGGCGCCCGGCGGCTACCGGGTCACCCTGCGCGCCGAGGCGCTGGGCCGCCCGCACCTGCTGGCCGACCTGACCGAGGCGATCTCCGGCGAGGGCGTGGACATCGTCTCCGCCGAGGTGGAGCCGCCGCGGCAGCACCGGGTGCGCCACACCTACACCGTCGAGCTGCCCGGCCCCGACGCCCTGGACTGCCTGATGAAGGCCATGCGCGCCGTCGCCGGGGTCTACGACGTCTACCGCACCCAGTCCTCCCCCGCCGCCTGACCGGCCGGGCGGCGGCCAGGGCGCGGCCCGGGCGTCCCCGCCCGGTCCTACCCGCCGCGCACCGGCGGCGGGTAAACCCGCGTGACGGGCGCGGCGTGCCGTGCGACCATCGACGGCGGGCCGCCCCCGGCGCCCGGGGAATGCCCCGGCCGCCCGACACGTTGTCGTGGCACGGGCACGAAGCCGGGGAAGACCGCCGGTGGACCGGCGCTTCGCCGGCACCACGCCCTCGACCCTTAAGGATCCGATGACCTCCTCCACCCGCTCATCCTCTTCCGACACCACCCGCGTGTCCGCCGCCGGCCCCGCCGGGCCCAGGCGTCTTCCGGAAAGCCTTCGGGCCAACGCCCTGATGGAGGAGGACGCCGCGTGGAGCCGCGATGTCGACGGCGACCGTGACGGCGACCAGTTCGACCGCTCCGACCGCGCGTCACTGCGCCGCGTGGCGGGCCTGTCCACCGAACTCGAGGACGTCACCGAGGTCGAGTACCGGCAGTTGCGCCTGGAGCGCGTCGTGCTGGTCGGCGTGTGGACCGACGGCACCGCGCAGGAGGCGGAGAGCTCGCTCGCCGAACTCGCCGCACTCGCCGAGACCGCCGGGGCGCTGGTCCTCGACGGTGTCGTCCAGCGGCGCGACAAGCCCGACCCGGCCACCTACATCGGCTCCGGCAAGGCGCGGGAACTGCGCGACATCGTCGTGGAGACCGGCGCCGACACCGTGGTGTGCGACGGTGAACTCAGCCCCGGCCAACTGATCCACCTGGAAGACGTCGTCAAGGTCAAGGTGGTGGACCGCACCGCGCTGATCCTCGACATCTTCGCGCAGCACGCCAAGTCCCGGGAGGGCAAGGCCCAGGTCTCGCTCGCCCAGATGCAGTACATGCTGCCCCGGCTGCGCGGCTGGGGACAGTCGCTGTCCCGGCAGATGGGCGGCGGCGGCTCCGGCTCGTCCGGCGGCGGCATGGCCACCCGCGGTCCCGGTGAGACCAAGATCGAGACCGACCGGCGGCGCATCCGGGAGAAGATGGCCCGGATGCGGCGGGAGATCGCCGAGATGAAGACCGGCCGCGCTCTCAAGCGCCAGGAGCGCAAGCGCCACCAGGTCCCCTCGGTCGCCATCGCCGGCTACACCAACGCCGGCAAGTCCTCGCTGCTCAACCGGCTCACCGGAGCCGGCGTCCTGGTGGAGAACGCCCTGTTCGCCACCTTGGACCCGACCGTCCGCCGTGCCGAGACCCCCAGCGGGCGGCTGTGCACGCTGGCCGACACCGTGGGTTTCGTGCGCCACCTGCCGCACCACCTGGTGGAGGCATTCCGCTCCACCATGGAGGAGGTCGCCGAGGCGGACCTCGTGCTGCACGTCGTGGACGGCTCGCACGCCGTCCCGGAGGAGCAACTGGCCGCGGTACGCGAGGTGCTGCGCGACGTGGGCGCCCAGGACGTGCCGGAGGTGGTGGTGGTCAACAAGGCCGACGCCGCCGACCCGCTGGTGCTCCAGCGCCTGCTGCGCGAGGAACCGCACGCCATCGCCGTCTCCGCCCGTTCCGGGCAGGGCATCGACGCCCTGCTCGACCTCATCGACGAGCGGCTGCCGCACCCGTCGGTGGAGATCGAGGTGGTGCTGCCGTACACCCGGGGCGCGCTGGTCTCCCGGGTGCACGCGGCCGGCGAGGTGCTGCGGGAGGAGCACACGGAGCAGGGCACCCGGCTGGTCGCCCGGGTCCACCCGGACCTGGCCGCCGAACTCGAACCGTTCGCCCCCGCCCGGCGGTGACCCGGGCGGCCGGCCCGCGAACGCGGCGCGGCCCGTCCCCCGGGTCCTGCGGGGGGACGGGCCGCGCCGTCGTCGCGACCGCCGTCGGCCGCCGGGTGGTCACTGGCCGGAGAACCTCCGGCTGATCGCGTCGTAGACACCCTTGGCCACCGGGCCCAGGTACGGACCGGCGAGCCAGGTGTCGTCCTGCGGGCCGATCGAGGTGTTGGACACCAGCGCCACCTGCCCGCCCGGCTCCTTGGCGAACCAGCCGCCGCCGGACGAACCGCCGGTCATGGTGCAGCCGATCCGGTACTCCGTCGGCGCGGCGGCGTCCAGCGACAACCGGCCCGGCTGGTCCACGCAGTCGAACATCCTCTGCCCGTCGAACGGCGACGCGGCCGGGTAGCCCCAGGCGCCGACCGAGGAGAGCGACGCGGCCGTGGGCGCGTCGAACCACACCGGCAGCGCCGCGCCGACCGTCTCCTGCAGCGACCTGCCGCCGCCGTCCTCCGGCCGCACGTGCAGCACCGCGTAGTCATAGGGCGAGCCGCTGCCGCCGGTCTCCGCGCCGGTGGAGATCCACTGGTCGGAGGTCTGCGCCCAGTCCGCCCACCACACGCCGTACGGGGCCACCTCGGAGCGCGGCGCACCGGCGACCCGTGAGGACGGCAGGGCACGGTCGTTGTAGGACGGCACGAACGCGATGTTGCGGTACCAGCCGCCCTTGCGGCCGGCGTGCACGCAGTGCCCCGCGGTCCACACCAGGTCGGACTTGCCCGGGTGCGCCGGGTCCTGCACCACGGTGCCGGAGCAGACCATCGGCCCCTGCGGACTGTCGAAGAAGACCTTGCCGACCGGCGCCGCCGAGGTGTGGTACGGCGCCGGAACGGCCTGCGCCCGGTGCGCGGTGGGCGCCGGGTCGGTCACCGCCGTGTCGCGCCCGGCGTCGGCCGACACCGGGTCAGGCATCTCCTTGGCGTGGCTCATCCGGGACGGCTTCCACAGGTCCTTGATGATCGGATTGACGAAGTCGGCCGCCTGGTGCGCCCAGTGGTCCCACTTCTTCCAGTCACCGTGCCGCCACTTCTCCAGGTTCCGCAGGCTGGTCGGCAGCCCGTTCGGCAGCTTCGGCCGGTGCGTCGCGGCCGACGCCGTCGCGCTCACCGGGACGCTCGGTCCGGCGTCCGCGGTGGTGCCCGACTGGTTCGGACCGCAGCCGGCGGCCGCGACGGCGAGCGTCACGGCCACCGCGCCCGCGGCCCACGCGGACCGGCGTGTGCGTGGCATGGAGTACGTCCCCCCTGATGTCTTCGGGTCAGAAACCCCGGCGCGCCGGGGCCGCCCCCATGATGCCGGTGGGATGGGGGACGGATTGCGGCGTTGTCGTGGTTCCCGGGTGAAAGCTGGGGCCGCTGGGACCGCGGCGGCGCGATGTCACCTCCGGCAGGCCGTTGCCCTCCGCCACGACGGGCGTTGATACCGACGGGAGCAACCGTCCCCACCCACCACCCGGGAGGTAGCGCCTCGTGGCCGGACCGCCGTCACCCGCACCGCCAGCACCGCCCCGCGCCCCGGCGCCGCGCCCGCCGGCCGCAGCCCGCAGCGCGCCCGGCGGCCCGCCCGCCCGGCCGCACCCCCGGGCCGCACCGGCCGGGCGGCCCGGCACGGTCCGCCACCGGTACCCGCCGCCCCCCGCGCACCCCCGCACCAGGCCCACCGCAACCGCCCGGGAGGAACGATGAACGCCACCGACGGCGGCGCCGTGCCGCTGCCGCCCGCCACCCGCGCCGCGCTGCCCGCGCCCCGCCTGTCCGGCGACGGCCAGGGGCCCGCGGACGGCCCCTTCGCCACCGCCGACGCGGCCGGCGCCGAACGCCTGCTGCGCTGCTGGGTGCGCGAGACCGGGGCCGTGCCGGACGACGAGGACGGCCGCCCGGTGCTGCGGCTGTCCCTCGCGGCCGGCGGCCTGACCCTGCGGGTCCCGGTGGCGTACTGGTCGCCGACCGGCACCCACCGCTTCGGTCCCGCCGCCCTGGAGGGCGCCGGGGGCCCGGGCGGCCCCGGGAGCCCGGGGGCCGCGCCGGGCACGCAGGGCGCCGGGACCCCGCCGGTCGCGCTGGACGCGGTGACGCTGGCCGCGCTGCTGGCCGGGGAGACCGCCGCCCGGACGCCCGCCGACCGGGGCGGCGACCGGGCCGCGGCGGACCGCGCCGACCTGGTGGCCCGGGTCGCCGACTCGGTGCGCCGCACCGCCCTCTTCCTCACCGAACGCCGGGCCGCCCCCGCGGCGCCGCCCGGCACCCCGCCGTTCCTCGACGCCGAACAGGCCCTGCTGTTCGGCCACCCGCTGCACCCGGCGCCCAAGAGCCGCGACGGCCTGTCCGACGCCGAGACCCGCGCCTACTCGCCGGAGACCCGCGGCGCCTTCCCGCTGCACTGGTTCGCCGTCGACCACTCCCTGCTGGCCACCGACTCGGCGTGGACCGAGAGCGGCCGGGTGGTGCCCGCGCCCGTGCTCGCCGCCCGGCTGTCCGCGCCGACCCCGCCGGACGGCATGGTCGCGCTGCCCCTGCACCCTTGGCAGGCCCGCCAGCTGCCGCACCGTCCGCAGGTCGCCCGACTGCTCGACGCCGGGCTGCTGCGCGACCTCGGGCCGCACGGCGCGCCCTGGCGGCCCACCTCCTCACTGCGCACCGTCTACCGCCCCGGCGCGCCCGCCATGCTCAAGCTGTCGCTGGCGCTGCGGGTGACCAACTCGCGCCGCGAGCACCTGCGCAAGGAACTGCTGCGCGGTGTCGAGGTGCACCGGCTGCTGCGCGGCGTCGTCGGGCAGCGCTGGCGGGCCGCCCACCCCCGCTTCGACATCGTGCGGGATCCGGCGTGGCTGGCGGTCGACTCGCCGTCCGGCGCACCGCTGCCGGGCCTCGACGTGCTGCTGCGCCACGTGCCCTTCGGCGCCGCCGCCGACATCGGGGTGCTCGCCGGGCTCACCGCGACCCGGCCGCGCCCGGACCGGCCGGCGCACCGGCCGTGCTCCCGGCTCGCCGAGCTGGTGCACCGGCTGGCCGCCCGTACCGGCCGGCCGGTGACCGCGGTGGCCGCCGAGTGGTTCCTGCGCTACCTGGACGCCGTGGTGCGCCCGGTGCTCTGGCTCGACGACCGGGTGGGCATCGCCCTGGAGGCCCACCAGCAGAACACCCTGGTGGTGCTCGACCGGGACGGCTGGCCGTGCGGCGGCCACTTCCGCGACAACCAGGGCTACTACTACCGTGAGTCGCGCCGCGCCGCGCTGGACCGGCTGCTGCCGGGCATCGGCGTCGCCAGCGACACCTTCGTCGCCGACGAGGTCGCCGACGAACGCCTCGCCTACTACCTGGGCGTCAACAACGTGCTCGGACTGGTCGGCGCCCTCGGCGCCCAGCGCCTCGCCGACGAGGCCGTGCTGCTCGCCGCCTTCCGCCGCTTCCTGGTCCGGGCGGCGGCCGACCACCCCGGCTCGGCGCTGCCCGCGACGCTGTTGCACCGCCCGCGGCTGCGCTGCAAGGCGAACCTGCTGACCCGGCTGCGCGGCCTGGACGAACTCGTCGGCCCGGTCGCAACCCAGTCCGTCTACGTCACCATCGCCAACCCCCTCGCCGCCGGCCCGGCCTGACCCCGACAGGAGGGGCCACGGATGCCGCCCACCGACCCCGACCCCGACCGCGCCCCGGGCCCCGACCCGCTCGCGCGGCACCGCCACCGGCCGACGTACACCGGCGCGGATGCCACGGCCTCGCCCGCCGCCGGCCCGGCAGCCGGCGAGGAGGACACCGTGGACCTCGACCTCGATCCGGAACCCGACCCGCTGCTCATGGCGGCCGATCAGGCGGAATGGGATCCGGCTGACCCGCTCGCCCCGGTCGGGCGGACCGGCGCGCCGCCGTTCCCGGGCGGGAGCGCCGCGGGCCGGTGGAGGGCCCCGGTGGACCGCGCGGGAGGGCGCGCCGCCGACCGGGCCGACCTGCTCGACGGGCTGCCCGGATGGGGCTCGGTACGCACCGACCGGGGCGCCTTCCAACTGGTGCCCGTCGTGCCGGCGCGGGACCTGCCGCTCCTCGCCCGGTGGATGAACGACCCCGCGGTGGCCGCGTTCTGGGGATTGGCCGGTCCGCCGGAGACCACCGACCGCCACCTGCGCGCCCAACTGCGGGGCGACGGGCGCAGCACACCGTGCCTCGGGGTGCTCGACGGACGGCCGGTGAGCTACTGGGAGGTCTACCGCGCCGACCTCGACCCGCTGGCCCGCTACTATCCGGCCCGGCCGCACGACACCGGCGTCCACCTGCTCGTCGGGCGGGTCGCCGACCGGGGCCGGGGACTCGGCGGCACCCTGCTGCGCGCCGTCGCCGACCACATCCTCGACCGCCGGCCCGCCTGCGCTCGGGTGGTGGCCGAGCCCGACCTGCGCAACACCGCCTCGGTGGCCGCGTTCCTCACCGCCGGGTTCCGCTTCGCCGCCGAACTGGACCTGCCGGGCAAGCGGGCCGCGCTGATGGTCCGCGAACGCAGGTGGCGCCCCTTCCTGTGACCGCCCGCACCTCGGCCGCCGCCGCACCTCGGCCGCCGCCGCACCTCGGCCGCCGCCGCGCACCGGCCCCGACCGCACCCCGCCGCAGACGGCCGTACCCGGACCGGCGGGGGCCCGATCCGACCGTACCCGGGCCGTGCCGTCGGTGCCGCCCCGTAGGGTGGAGGACCTATGAACACGCCCGCTCTCCCCGAACTCCTCCATGCCGCCGTCACGGCCGTCGGCGGCACGGAGCGGCCCGGCCAGGTGGCCATGGCCGAAGCCGTGCGCACCGCCGTGGACGACGGCTCCCACCTGCTGGTCCAGGCCGGGACCGGCACCGGCAAGTCGCTCGGCTACCTGGTGCCGGCGTTGGCGCACGGCGAACGCGTGGTGGTCGCCACTGCGACGCTCGCCCTGCAGCGCCAGCTCGTCGAGCGGGACCTGCCGCGCACCGCGAAGGCCCTCTCGCCGCTGCTGCGCCGCGAACCCCAGTACGCCATGCTCAAGGGCCGCTCCAACTACCTGTGCCTGCACCGGCTGCACGAGGGGGTGCCGAACGACGAGGACGAGGGCCTGTTCGACCCGATGGAGCAGCTGGGCGGCCCGACCAGCAAGCTCGGCAAGGACCTGGTGCGGTTGCGGGACTTCGCCGACGAGACCGCCACCGGCGACCGTGACGCGCTCAGCCCCGGCGTGTCGGACCGCGCGTGGGCGCAGGTCTCCGTGACCTCCCGGGAGTGCCTGGGCGCCACCCGGTGCGCCTACGGCAGCGAGTGCTTCGCCGAGGCCGCCCGGGAGCGCGCCAAACTCGCCGACGTGGTGGTCACCAACCACGCCCTGCTGGCCATCGACGCGCTGGACGGCGCCCCGGTGCTGCCCGGCCACGAAGTGCTCATCGTCGACGAGGCGCACGAACTGGTCTCCCGGGTCACCGGCGTCGCCACCGGTGAGCTGACCCCCGGCGGGGTCTCCCGTGCCGTGAGACGTGCCGCCCGGCTGGTCGACGAGAAGCCGGCCGAGGCGCTGCTCAACGCGGGCGACGGATTCGCCGCCGCCATGGAACTCGCGCTGCCCGGCCGCCTGGAGGAGATCCCGGAGGACCTCGGCTACGTGCTGACCGCGCTGCGCGACGCCTGCCGCCAGGCGATCACCGCGCTCGGCGACGCCCGGGAGAAGTCCGCGCAGGACGAGGACGCGGTGCGCAAGCAGGCCCTCGCCTCCGTCGAGTCGGTCCACACGGTTGCCGAACGGCTGCTGGAGGGCTCGGAGTTCGACGTCGTGTGGTGCGAACGGCACGACCGGTTCGGCGCCTCGCTGCGGGTCGCGCCGCTGTCGGTGTCGGGTCTGCTGCGCGAGCGGCTGTTCACCGACCGCTCCGTGGTGCTGACGTCGGCCACCCTCAAGCTCGGCGGCGACTTCAACGGTGTCGCCGCCTCCCTCGGACTCGGCCCGCGCGACGACCGCGGCGAACCGGGGGACGACACCGGCGCCGCCGAGACGCCGCCGTGGCAGGGCATCGACGTCGGATCACCGTTCGACTACCCCAGGCAGGGCATCCTCTACGTGGCCCGCGGCCTCGCCCCGCCCGGTCGCGAGGGCGGTCGCGAGGACATGCTCGACGAGCTCGCCGACCTGATCACGGCGGCCGGCGGGCGCACCCTCGGGCTGTTCTCCTCGATGCGCGGTGCCCAGGCGGCCGCCGAGGCGCTGCGGGACCGGCTGGAGGTACCGATCCTGCTCCAGGGCGAGGAGACCCTCGGCGAGCTGATCAAGACGTTCGCGAACGACGCGGCCACCTGCCTGTTCGGCACCCTCTCGCTCTGGCAGGGCGTCGACGTGCCGGGCCCCAACTGCCAACTGGTGGTGATGGACCGCATCCCGTTCCCGCGGCCCGACGACCCGCTGATGAGCGCCCGGCAGAAGGCGGTCGAGCAACACGGCGGCAACGGTTTCATGGCGGTCGCCGCCACCCACGCCGCGCTGCTGATGGCCCAGGGGGCCGGTCGGCTGATCCGCGCCACCGGTGACCGAGGCGTGGTCGCCGTGCTCGACTCCCGGCTGGCCAGGGCCCGTTACGGCAGCTTCCTGCGCGCCTCGATGCCGGACTTCTGGTACACGGTGGACGGGACGCAGGCCCGGCGCTCGCTGGCCGCCATCGCCGCCGCTGCCGACGCGGCGTCCGGCTGACCCGGTCTCCTCCGACGCGGCGTCCGGTTGACCCGGCGTCCGGCTGACGGAGTGTGCTCAGGCCCGACGGTCCTCGACGCGTCCGGGGACGCCGTGCGGGGGTGGGCCGGCACGGGCCGAGGCATCGACGCGGTACCGGGCGGACGCCGCCGGGAAGGGCCGTCGGGCGGCCGTCGAGACGCACGGGCGGGCAGACCTCGGTGGGTCCGAGGCCGGCCGGCGGGGCTCTGCCGCACCGGAGGGTGCCGCCCGCCCCGGAGCCGTACGGTGCCCGGAGGGGCCGCCCCGTACTGACCGGGCCGTCGGGCCCGCGCGCTGCCAGGACCCCGGGAAAACACGCGTCCCGGGGCCGGGCGCGGCGAGCGCGAGCCGGCGGCCTGGGCCCCGGGCGGGCCGGTCCGCCGCCGGGCCGGGCGACCGGACGGTCAGATCCGGCGCAGCACCGCCACCACCTTGCCGAGTATCGTCGCCTCGTCACCGGGAATGGGCTGGTAGGCGGCGTTGTGCGGGAGCAGCCAGACGTGGCCGTCCTCCCGCTTGAAGCGCTTGACGGTCGCCTCGCCGTCCAGCATGGCGGCCACGATGTCGCCGTTCTCCGCGACCGGCTGGCGGCGTACCGTTACCCAGTCGCCGTCGCAGATCGCGGCTTCGATCATCGAGTCGCCGACCACCTTGAGCACGAACAGCTCGCCGTCGCCGACCAGTTGACGCGGCAGTGGGAAGACGTCCTCCACCGACTCCTCGGCCAGGATGGGGCCGCCGGCCGCGATCCGGCCGACCAGCGGCACGTAGGAGGCGGACGGTTTGCCCGTGGTGTCGGTGGGCTGGGTCTGCGGGCCGTCGGAACCGCGGACCTCGTAGGCACGCGGGCGGTGCGGGTCGCGGCGCAGGAAGCCCTTCCGCTCCAGCGCCATCAGCTGATGGGCCACCGAGGACGTGCTGGACAGCCCGACGGCCTGGCCGATCTCCCGCATCGAGGGGGGGTAGCCGCGGCGCTGCACGGAGTCCCTGATCACCTCGATGACCCGGCGCTGCCGCTCCGTCAGTCCCGAGCTGTCCGCACGAATTCCCGGAGGTCGCCCTGGCAGCGAACGTCCGGGCCTGGGCGGCGGGTCGCCCACCGTCTTCGTGGCGTCGAGCCGGTCCTGGGAGCGGTCCTGGCCAGTGATGGTTGCGCTGTCGGCGGTCGTGGTCACGGCAGCCCCTCTCTGTGTTCTCCCTAGTGACACAACGGTAGTTGGTTTCGAAAGGTTGCGCCAAACACACGTTCGAGTGAAGATTCGCGAATCGTGCGACGTGATCAAGATTTTGGGTGTATTGGCCTGCCGGAAGTGCGGTGGGTGAGACTCCGTACGCCCAGCGTAGTCCCCGCGCGCCGGACCCTCCCGGCGGGTCCGTGTCGCCGGGTGCGCGCGCGGCGGGGCGCGGCGCTCGGGGCCCGGCCCGGTACGGCCCCGCGTGCCGCGGCCGGCGCGGCGCGGCGGGCTCCGGCGGGTGGGCCGTCCGGGGGTGGCCGGCGCGCCGGGGGCGCGGCGTGGTGGCGGGTCCGGTCCCGGCGGAGCGGACGGAAGGCGTGCCGGAGGGGTCGGGAGGGTGCCGGGGTGCGGGCCGGAGCGGCGTGCCGGGGGCGCCGGCGGGCGCCCGGTCCGTCGCACCACGTCGCGCAGTGGTCGCTTTCCGTCGCGGGGCGGTGGGTTCCCGGTCCTGGGGCCGCCGGACGTTCGGCCGGACGCGCCCCGGGGGGCGCTCGCGCCGCGGGGGCCGTCTCGCGTAGGCTCCCCCTCGCCTCTCGGTCACCGTGGCATCCGGCGACACGCGAGGGGCGGTCCTCGCCGTGACACCACATGTAGTGGTTGCATGTCGGTCGGCTCCCCAAGGGTTGTGGTACCCGAGGGTCCGTTGCTCGAGGGATCGCCTATGCTTGGGACCGCCTCGCGGCGTCGGAAACGGCCTGCGGCGGCGATGCTGGTCATGCCGTGTGCCCGGTGGGGCGCGCGGTTCGCGGGTGAACGAGGGTGCGAGGAGGGACGCGAGATGCACTGCCCCTTCTGCAGGCACCCCGACAGCCGGGTGGTCGACAGCCGCACCACGGACGACGGCACCTCCATCCGCCGCCGCCGCCAGTGCCCCGACTGCTCGCGGCGGTTCACCACGGTGGAGACCGCCTCGCTGATGGTCATCAAGCGCAGCGGGGTCACCGAGCCGTTCAGTCGGGACAAGGTCATCGCCGGGGTGCGCAAGGCGTGCCAGGGCCGGCCGGTCACCGAGGACGCGCTCGCCCAACTCGGCCAGCGCGTCGAGGAGGCGGCACGGGCCACCGGGAGCGCCGAACTCTCCGCCCACGACGTCGGACTGGCGATACTCGGCCCGTTGCGAGACCTCGACCTCGTCGCCTACCTGCGCTTCGCCTCGGTCTACCAGGCGTTCGACTCCCTGGACGACTTCGACGCGGCCATCGCCGGACTGCGCGAGCGGTCCGCCGCCGAGGCCGGCCCGGAGGGCGACGACGTCCCGGACCGGCAGCCACCACCCACCCACGACCGTGACGCAGACGGGGGCCTGGCCGTTCCCGCGCCGAGCGGACCGGCCGCCGACTGAGCGGCGGCGCGGCCCCCGCGCCCGGCGGCGCGCCCGCCGCGTCACGACAGCAGGACACAGACGAGCCCCGGCGCGGTGCGCCGGGGCGGCAGAGGACATCGTGCGGCGGGAAGAACCGCGGTACATCTGGGCGTTTCGCCCGTATAGGGAGGCGGCATGACAGAGACGACGAGCGGTCCGGCACGTGGTTCTCGCTCCAAGGGCGGCAAGGCCGACGCGGCGGCCAAGGGCGGCGGGAACGAGTCCGGCAAGGCGGTGGAGGGGCTGCGGATGGAGCGGATCCACACGACGCCCGGCGTCCACCCGTACGACGAGGTGGTCTGGGAGCCGCGCGACGTCGTCATGACCAACTGGCGGGACGGCTCGGTCAACTTCGAGCAGCGCGGCGTGGAGTTCCCGCGGTCCTGGTCGGTCAACGCCGTCAACATCGTGACCAGCAAGTACTTCCGCGGCGCGGTCGGCACCCCGCAGCGCGAGCACAGCCTGAAGCAACTCATCGACCGGGTGGTCACGACCTACCGCCGGGCCGGCGAGGAGCACCGCTACTTCGCCTCGCCCGCCGACGCCGAGATCTTCGAGCACGAACTGGCCTACGCGCTGCTGCACCAGGTCTTCAGCTTCAACTCCCCGGTCTGGTTCAACGTCGGCACCAGCCAGCCCCAGCAGGTCTCGGCCTGCTTCATCCTGTCCGTCGAGGACTCCATGGAGTCCATCCTCGACTGGTACAAGGAAGAGGGGATGATCTTCAAGGGCGGTTCCGGAGCCGGTCTGAACCTCTCGCGCATCCGCTCCTCCAAGGAACTGCTCTCCTCCGGCGGCAACGCCTCCGGCCCGGTCTCCTTCATGCGCGGCGCCGACGCCTCGGCTGGCACGATCAAGTCCGGGGGCGCCACCCGCCGGGCCGCGAAGATGGTGGTGCTGGACGTCGACCACCCGGACGTCGAGGCGTTCATCGAGACCAAGGTGAAGGAGGAGGAGAAGGTCCGCGCGCTGCGCGACGCGGGCTTCGACATGGACCTCGGCGGTGACGACATCACCTCCGTGCAGTACCAGAACGCCAACAACTCGGTCCGCGTCAACGACGACTTCATGACCGCCTACGAGAGGGGCGGCTCGTTCGGACTGCGTTCCCGGATGACCGGCGAGGTGCTGGAGGAGGTCGACGCCCGCGGCCTGTTCCGCAGGCTGGCGGAGGCCGCCTGGGCCTGCGCCGATCCGGGCATCCAGTATGACGACACGATCAACCACTGGCACACGTCGCCGGAGTCCGGCCGGATCACCGCCTCCAACCCGTGCAGCGAGTACATGCACCTGGACAACTCCTCGTGCAACCTGGCCTCGCTCAACCTGATGACGTTCCTGCACGACGACGACCAGGGCGGCCAGAGCTTCGACGCCGAGCGGTTCGCCAAGGTCGTCGAACTGGTCATCACCGCCATGGACATCTCCATCTGCTTCGCCGACTTCCCCACCCGGAAGATCGGCGAGACCACCCGCGCCTTCCGCCAGCTCGGCATCGGCTACGCCAACCTGGGCGCCCTGCTGATGGCCACCGGCCACGCCTACGACTCGGACGGCGGCCGGGCGCTCGCCGGGGCCATCACCTCCCTGATGACCGGCACCTCCTACCGTCGCTCCGCCGAGCTGGCCGCCGTCGTCGGCCCGTACGACGGATACGCCCGCAACCGCGACGCGCACCTGCGGGTGATGCGCCAGCACGCGGACGCCAACGGCGCCGCCCGGCGGATGGACGACCTCGACACGCCGGTGTGGGCGGCGGCCACCGAGGCGTGGCAGGACGTGCTGCGGCTCGGCGAGCGAGACGGCTACCGCAACGCACAGGCCAGCGTGCTGGCGCCGACCGGCACCATCGGACTGATGATGGACTGCGACACCACCGGCGTCGAACCCGACCTCGCCCTCGTCAAGTTCAAGAAGCTGGTCGGCGGCGGCTCGATGCAGATCGTCAACAACACCGTGCCGAAGGCGCTCAAGCGGCTGGGCTACCAGCCCGAGCAGGTCGAGGCGATCGTCGCGCACATCGCCGAGCACGGCAACGTGGTGGACGCCCCTGGCCTGCGCCCGGAGCACTACGAGGTGTTCGACTGCGCCATGGGCGAGCGCGCCATCTCCCCGATGGGCCACGTGCGGATGATGGCCGCCGCGCAGCCGTTCCTGTCCGGCGCGATCAGCAAGACGGTCAACATGCCGGAGGCGGCCACCGTCGAGGAGATCGAGGAGATCTACCACCAGGGCTGGAAGCTGGGCCTCAAGGCGCTGGCGATCTACCGCGACAACTGCAAGGTCGGCCAGCCGCTGTCCGCCAAGAGGAAGGAGGCCGCACCGGCCGAGCCCGCGCCGGCCGAGAAGGTCGTCGAGTACCGGCCGGTCCGCAAGCGGCTGCCGAAGGGACGCCCCGGCATCACCACCTCGTTCACGGTCGGCGGCGCCGAGGGCTACATGACCGCCAACTCCTACCCGGACGACGGCCTCGGCGAGGTCTTCCTGAAGATGTCCAAGCAGGGCTCGACGCTGGCCGGCATGATGGACGCCTTCTCCATCGCGGTCTCGGTCGGCCTGCAGTACGGCGTCCCGCTGGAGACCTACGTCTCGAAGTTCACCAACATGCGCTTCGAGCCGGCCGGCCTCACCGACGACCCGGACGTGCGGATGGCCCAGTCGATCGTCGACTACATCTTCCGCCGGCTGGCGCTGGACTTCCTGCCGTTCGAGACCCGCTCGGCCCTCGGGATCCACTCCGCCGAGGAGCGTCAGCGCCACCTGGATACCGGCTCCTACGAGCCGGAGGGCGACGAGGTCGACGTCGAGGGGCTGGCCCAGTCCGCCCCCCGGCTGCCGCAGGTGCCGCGGACGCCGGCCCGGTCCGCCGCGCCGCAGGGCCAGGCGGCGGCCCCCGCACCCAAGGAGGCGCACAACTCCACCGAGCTGATGGAGATCCAACTCGGCCTCAACGCCGACGCGCCGCTGTGCTTCTCGTGCGGCACCAAGATGCGCCGGGCCGGTAGTTGCTACCTCTGCGAGGGCTGTGGCTCGACCAGCGGCTGCAGCTGACCGCCCCGCGGGCGGCGGGGGCGCCGGCCGGCGCCCCCGCCGCCGGGTCGACGCCGGTCGACTCCCTCGGGAGCGCCGCGGGCCCGGCGCGCCCCCGGGAACCGGAACGCCGGGACGCCGACGTCCGGGTCCCGGCGGTGCGCGGACCGCTACCTGCCGGCCGCCTCGGCCAGCAGCGGAAGGAGTTCGGCCAGATCGCGGATCCGTTGGTGGCCGATCCCCGGGCAGCCCTCGAAGACGTCGAACCGGTCGTAGAGCACCGTGCGTTCGGCGGCCGCCCCGCCCAGCGTGTCGCCGACGTAGAAGCAGCGGTCCGGCGGGATGCCGAGGGCGACCGCGGCCATCTCGAAGATCCGGGGGTCGGGCTTCGCGATGCCCACCGCCCCCGAGTCGAGGACGCCCTCGACGCATCGGGACAGTCCGTGGTGGACGAGTTCGGCGTGGGCGCCGCCCTCGGAATTGCTCACCACGTACGGGCGGACGTACGGCGGGAGTTCGGCGAACAGCCGGACGGCCTCCTCGTTGACCTCCCCCCACAGCTCCGTGCACTCCACCTCGGACTCCAGGAACCGCCACAGCTCCCGCGCGGCGTCCGCACGGCACCCGGCGTACCGGGCCCAGACCGCCGCGAAACCGTCACCGGCGCCGTCCCGCCGCAGGTCGATGTCCCGGTCCGCCAGCGAGATGGCGCGCACCGCGGTGGTGGCGGACACCTCGATCCCGAACGACGTGGCGTGCTTGGAGATCACGTTGCCGTCGGCGCACAACAGGACCCCGCCGGAATCGAGGAGCAGCCCGACCTCAGACATCGGCACCCGCCCCGGCCCCGGTACGGACCCAGCGCATCACCGTGTAGGCGTCCTCGACGCACAACAGGGGCTCGCTCCGGGTGAGTTCGGCACCCGGACCGAACGCCTCCCGGTACTGCTCCAGGGTCCGCACGACGGTCACCTTCGAGGTGGACGGGACGAACGAGCGCTCCCCGATCCCGTCCACGCACACCAGCGGACCGCCGGGCCGCAGGACGCGCACCGCCTCCGCGCAGCCGCGCCGGAACTCCTCGTCGTCCAGGATGTGCTGGAACACGTAGCTGGCCACCACCGCGTCGAAGTTCCCGGTGGGGAACGGCAGGTCCACCGCCGAGGCGAGGACGAACCCGGCGTTGGGCCGCCGTACGGACCGCCGGGCCCGGCTCAGCATTCCCGGGCTGTAGTCGACTCCCACCACCTCGGCCGCCTCTCCGGCCAGGTCTCCGGTCAGCCTGCCGATCCCGCAGCCGAGATCGAGGACGCGCCGTCCGGTCAGCGGCGCGACCATGCGCCACACGGCTTGCCGCTGCATGTCGTTGACGTCTTCGCACTGCTCGGGCGACCAGCGGGAGGTGAGGACGGCGTGCAGTCCCTCACGCTTCGACTGGTCGTCCCAGACCGTTGGATTGGAAGGCAATGCTGCTCCTTGTCGGGGCGGGTGGGAGGGTGCGGGTGCCGCGGCGGGCGGCCCGGTGGCGGACCACGGCCGCGGCTCGGTGGCCGGTCGGCGCGGCGGGCCGGCGGGTGCCGGACCGCCCTGCGGGCTCTCACCGTCCCGGCAGGTCCGCGTAGACCCGCTCGGTCGCGGCGACCATCGCGTCCAGGGTGAAGCCGCGCCGCACCTGCTCCAGGGCGGCGTCCGCGAGGCGTTCGCGCTCGTCGGCGTCGCCGGCCAGCCGCAGCATGCCGTCCGCCAGTGACCGGCTGTCCCTCGGCGGGACCAGCAGGCCGGTCCTGCCGTGCTCGACGATCTCGCTCAGTCCCGTGGTGTCCGCGGCCACGACCGGGATGCGGCACGCCATGGCTTCGAGCACCGCCAGGCCGAGGCCCTCGGCGTAGCTGGGTTGGACGACCACGTCGGAGGCGGCCAGCAGGTCCGGGATCGCGTCGTGGGAGAGGTCGGTGCAGATCTCGAAACGTCCCCGCAGGCCGAGGTCGGCTATCAGCGCGTGCAGTCCCTCGGCGTAGCCGGCCGAAGCGGAACTGACGGTGCCCGCGATGACGAAGCGGGCCGTCTCCACCTTCTTCGCGAACGTCGCGGCTGCCGTGACGAACTCCCGCAGCCCCTTGCGCTCCTTCAGCCGGGCGACGCAGCTGACCAGGAAGGCCCGCTCCGGGATCCGCAGCGTCCGGCGGGATGCGGCCCGGACCCGGGGCCGGAAGCGCCCGGTGTCCACCCCGAGGTAGATCAGCTCGGCCGACCGGGCGCCGAACCCCAGTGCCTTGTCCCGGTAGAACCGGCTCACCGCGATGTGGGTGTCGACCGGGAGGTGTCCGTAGACCAGTCGGCACCGGCCGGTTCCGATCGGCTCCTGTTCCGGTGCGAACTCGTGCAGGGTGGCGACCAGCGGCAGCCCGGTCTCGAACTTGAGCATGCTGCCGAGCAGGACCATGTCGTGGCCGTTGGCGTGGATGACGTCGATCCGCGACAGGTCGACCCGGCGGCTCAGCGCGGGAAGCAGGCAGAACGCCATCTGCTCCCAACACGCCTTGTCCACCGCGTGCAGGTCCGCGCGGTAGCTGGTGTCCCTGATGACCCGGACCCCGTCCTCGACGCACGCGCCGGTGTCCGATCCGCCGGTGCCGGACCCGCCGGTGCCGGACGTTCCGTCGCCGTCGGACGTCCCGGCACCGTCGGTGAAGACGGTCACCGTGTGTCCCCGGCGCACCAGCCCCCGGGCCAGCTCCCGCGCGTACGACTCGGCGCCGCCTATCACCGGGTGGTAGTTGGTGGTCAGCAGGAGGACGTTCACGCCTCCTCCCGGAACATCGCCCGGGCGGTGACCCGGACGGCCCGGTCGGAGTCCAGGTGCGGCTCCCACCCCCAGGAGACCAACCGCTCCGGCAGGACGCGCAGGGTGGGCACGTCACCCGCCCAGCCCTGCTCGCCGCCGGTGAACCGGATCTCCGGGCTCCCGCCCGGGTACTCCTGCGCCACGATCCGGGCCACCTCGGCCGCGCCGGTCGTGTCGCGGTTGCAGACGTGGATCGCCTCGAACGGCTCGGAGCACCGCTCCATGGCCGCGCGCAGGCCCCGTACGCAGTCGTCCACGTGCAGGTAGCTGCGCGTCTGCCGGCCGTCGCCGAGGACCCGGATGTGCGAGGAGTCCCGGTCGAGGTTGCGGACCAGGTCGTGGACGATGCCGCGTCCCATCCGCGGACCGATGATGTTGGACAGCCGGGCGGCGACCGAGCGGAACCCCAGCTCGTGGGCGTAGCACGACAGGAACGCCTCGGCCGCCACCTTGCCCGCGGCGAACGGGGTGAGCGGACACGGCGGCGTGCCGCCTTCGTCGATCCGGCCGGTGGCACCGCCGTAGACCAGCTGACTGGAGGTCAGCACGACGGCCTCCACCTTCTCCCCGCGCAGCGCCTCCAGCAGGGCGACGGTACCGCCGGCGGTCACCGAGAAGTCCGCCATGGACTCCGCCCGGTCCGGCCGGTTCTCGGTGTTGGACGACAGGTGGTAGACGTACCGGTGGCCGGCGACGATCCCCCGCAGCGCCGACGCGTCGCGGATGTCGGCGGCATGGTAGGTGAGCAGGTCGGAGGGGATGCCGTGCAGCCGGTGGGCCCGGGACCAGGGCATCCGGTCGACGACGGTCACCGGTGAACCGTCGGCCGTCAGGGCGGCGACCAGGCAGGCGCCGATGAATCCGGCTCCGCCGGTCACGAGGTGTGCCGGGGCGGGAGCGACGCTCATGTGGCTCCTAGGTTGAGGTGGGACCGCCGCGTTCGGCGGGGTGGTGGGAGGTGCGTGCGCGTGGCTCCGGCCCCGGTCAGGGGCCGCCCGCGAACGGTTGCCGACCGAACAGCGGTGCCACGTCGACCCGTTGGTGTCCGTCGGCGCCCAGCCGGAACCGCCGTTCGGCGAACCCCATCCGGTCCATGGCGCGGCGCACGGCGGGTTGGCGCCGCTGCGGGCAGTGCACCAGCAGGTAGCCGCCGCCTCCGGCGCCGAGGAGCTTCCCGCCGGTCGCGCCCCCGGCCCGCGCCCGCTCCAGCGCCTCGTCCACCCGGGCGAGGCTGACGGCGGGGCTCAGCCCGCGTTTGAGGACCCAGTGCCGGTGCAGGCCCAGCCCGAAGGCCCCGGTGTCCCCGTTCCGCAGGGCCTCGACGGCCTCCACGGCGATCCGTTTGATCCCCAGCAGCAGTCCCTCGACGTCGCCCTCCTCGCGTCGCAGCCGCCGCTCCTGGACGGAGAGCACCTCGGCGGCGCTCCTCGTCACCCCGGTGTAGAAGAGCAGCAGTTCGGCCTCCAGCCGCCGGACGGTCTCCGGGGCGGCGCCGAGCGGTTCGCTGGTCACCTTCCCGCCCGCCGCGATGGACAGCACCCGCAGCCCGCCGAGCGCGGCGAGGAACTGGTCCTGCCGGCCCACCGGCCTGGCCAGGTCGTGGATCTCCAGTTCGCAGGCGAGTTCGGCCAGCCGCCAGGCGTCCAGGTCCGGCCGCAGCGCGCCGAGCAGCGCGACCGCGAAGGCCGCGGAACTGCCCAGCCCGGTGCCCGGTGGGACGTCGCCGAACGACGCCATCTCGATGGGACCGCCGTCCCAGTACCGCCGCAGCGCCGCCCGGGCGAAGGGGTTGGCCGCCTCGTCGACCGAGCCGACCACCCCGCAACTGTCCAGGCACAGCCGGTGGTCGGCGGCGACCAGCCGCTCCTTGCGCACCACCGTCACGTGGCTGTCGATGGTCATGCCCAGCACCAGCCCGCCGTGCCGGTCGGCGAAGCCGGGCAGGTCGGTTCCACCCCCGGCGAGCGACACCCGCAGCGGGGCCCGGCTGATCAGCACGGCGCCACCCCCGAGGCGTCGACCAGCGAGGTGAACCGGGTGTAGCCCTCCGGCGTGCCGATGTCCCAGAAGGGGACGTCGACGGGCAGGGCGTGCAGCGCTCCGCGGGTGATCAGGCGCTGGTGGAGCTCGGCGAGGTCGACCGGGTCGTCGAGTCCGTCCAGCAGGTCGAGGCTCGCGCGGTCCATCACCGCCGCGCCGCAGTCCACCAGCCCGCCGGGCACGCCGTTCGCCTTGTCGTAGCGCACCACCAGGTCGCCGTCGAGCGCGACGTTGGGCCGTACCCCGCAGTCCGCACCGGTGGCGGCGAGCGTGGCCGACCCCGGCCGACGGCACTCCAGGAGCCGGCCGTAGTCCAGCGGCAGGTAGGTGTCGCCGAGCAGCAGCAGGAAGTGCTCGGCGAGTCGCCGCCGGCTCGCCCGGAGCGCACCGCCGGTCCCGCGCGGCACCGGGTCGTGGTGGACGCTGACCGGGAGGTCGGCGTAGTGCTCCCGAAGGTGCGCCGCCACCTGCTCGCCGAGGTGGCCGACGCAGAAGTGGAACCGGCGGAAGTCCTGGGCCAGCAGCGGTTCGAGCATGACGTCGAGGAACGTGCGGCCGGCCACCGGTTGCAGGATCTTCGGGGTGTGACGGGAGAGGGCTCCGAGTCGGGTGGCCAGACCGCCGGCGAGCACCACCACCTGCTCCGGCCGGGCCGGGGCGTTCACCGGTCCCCGCTTCCGGCCGCCGGGGCGAGCAGGCCCAGGTGGTGCGCCAGCGTGACGGCCAGCGCCGTGGGCCCGTCGGCGATGCGGCCGTCCGCCACCGCCGCGACCGCCTCGCGCACCGGCAACTCGCACGGCTCGATGAGCTCGCCCGGGTCCGGCGCCGCCTCGCCCCTGGTCACCCCGGTGGCCAGGAACATGTGGACGCGTTCGTCCGAGGAGCCGGTCGAGGCGAAGAACCGGCCCAGCGGTCGGATGTCCCGGCAGGTGCCGCCCACCTCCTCGGCCAGTTCGCGCAGCGCGCCGGCCACCGGCTCCTCACCGGGGTCGACCCGGCCGGCCGGCGCCTCCACGCACCACGCCTGGATCGGGGGGCGCCAGATCCGGGTCAGCAGGACCCGGCCCGAGACGGTGAGCGGCAGCACCAGCGCGCATCCGGGGTGTTCCTGGAAGTACCACACGTCGGTGCGTCCGGGGCGGCGCCACCAGCCCTTGCGGATGGTCATCCACGGAGTGGCGAACGCCGGTTCGGCGGCGAGTTCGAAGCGGCCGACCCGGGTCCGGGCGGTCACCGCCGCTCCGCCGGGCCGAGTTCGCCGAGGGCGTCCGCTAGCGCCGCGACCACCCGGTCGACGCGCGGCGTGTCCAGCGAGGGGTAGACGGGCAGGCACAACTGGCGCGAGCACGCGTCCTGCGAGCCCGGCAGCTCCTGGTGACCGTACCGGTCGCGCAGCACCGGCTGCCGGTGCAGCGGGATCTCGTACACCTCGCCCGCGGCGCGCACCCCGCGGGCCGCCAGCGCCTCCTTGACCGCGCTCCGGTCCACCCCGGGCGGCAGCAGGACCGGCACCTTGTAGCCGCTGTACGGGTGGTCGGGCACCAGCGGTGTGACGTCCGGCAGTTCCGCGAGCCTGCTCCAGTACTCCGCGGCCACCCGCTGCCTGGCCCGCACCGCGTCGTCCAGGGACGCCAGCTGTCGGCGGCCGATGACGGCGGCCCACTCGTGCATCCGGCCGTTGATCCCGGGGCGCACGTGCCGGCTGGTCCACGCCTCCGGCTTGCCGAGGTTCCTCAGCAGGCGGATCTCTTGGGCCAGGTCGGCGTCGTCGGTCACGACCATGCCCCCCTCGCCGCTGGTCATCACCTTGGTGGCGAAGAACGAGAACGCGCCGGCCACCCCGAACCGTCCGGCGTGCAGCCCGCCGCGCGCACTGCCGTGCGCGTGGGCGCAGTCCTCGACCAGGGCGATGTCGTGCCGTCCGCACCAGTCGGCGATCTTCTCGGTGTCGGGGCCGATGATGCCGCCCATGTGCACCAGGACGACGGCGGTCGTCCGGTCGGTCACCTCGGCCTGCACCTGCGACAGCGTGGGCGAGAGCGTGTACGGGTCCACGTCGACGAGCCGTACGTCCGCCCCCGTCCGGGCGGCGGCGATGAAGGTGGCGAAATTGGTGTTCGCCGGAACCAGGACCTCGTGGCCGTCGGTGCCCAGTGCCATAAAGCTCAGTTCGAGAGCCATGGTGCCCGACGAGAGCGCCACGGCGTGCTGCGTTCCGACGTACCCTGCGAACTCCTTCTCGAATTCGAGGACGTTCTTCCCCTGCGAGAATCGTCCCTCGGCCAGCAGCCGGTCCACTTCGGCGACGATGGCCTCCCGATCGGCCTGCGGTATCTCGATCTCAACGGCCGGTACCAATGGCTGGTCCTGATTCACGGTCTCCTCCGGTCTTGGGACGTGCCGGGTTCGCTCCACCGCTGTGGAAGGGAAAGGAGGTCGATTGCCGACGCGAGGTCGCGAGTGCTGCCCAGGTACCGCGGCAGCGGGTCACGGGGCGGGCCGCCGCGCCCGCAGCGGACGTGGACCGACCAGCACCCGGCGCCGGCCGCGGCCCGCAGGTCGCTGACGTGGTCGCCGACCAGGACGCACTCCCGCGCCCGCACACCCAGCCGGCGCACGGCCTCCAGCGGCATCCCTGGGCGGGGCTTGCGGCACGCGCAGCCGTCCTCCGGCAGGTGCGGGCAGTGCAGGACGAGCGGTTCGGGCACGCCGGCGTCCGCCAGGCACCGGACCATGTGGTGGTGGATGCGCCGCAGTCCGGCCTCGCTCAGCAGGCCCCGGCCGACGGCCGCCTGGTTGGTCAGGACCGCGATCCGGACCCCCATCGCGGAGATCCGGGCGCACGCGTCGAGCGCGCCCGGCAGCCACTGCCAGTGCTCCGGTTCTGTGACGTACCCGGGACGGTTGGCGTTGAGCACCCCGTCCCGGTCGAGGAGCGCGACGAGCGGCCAGGTCACCCGACACCGAGGACCGCGGCCTCGGCCAGCCGGCTCCGCAGGGCCGCGGTCATGCTGTGCAGGACCGCCATGTGGACCGTCTCGACGATCCCGGGGTCGGAGTGGGCGACGGTGACCGAGACGTCCGCCATGGCCAGCGCGGGACCGCCGCCGTCACCCAGCAGCGCGACGGACCGCATGCCGATGCCGCGCGCCGCGGACAGCGCGCGCAGGATGTTCGGCGACCGGCCGCTGGCCGAGATCACGACCAGGCAGTCGTCAGGACGGCCGATGGCGGTCAACTGGGCGCTGAACACCTCGTCGTAGGCCACGTCGTTCGCGTAGGCGGTCAGTAGGGCCTGGTCGGTCAGCGCGGTGCCGCGCAACGCCCGCCCGTGTTCGGGCCGGGCGGTTTTCGCGAGATCGCAGATGAGGTGCGAGGCCGTGGTGGCGCTTCCTCCGTTGCCGGCCGCGAAGACGACCCCGTCGGCCTCGTAGGTCCGCATCAGAAGGTTCACGGCGTCATGGTGGTGGGTCAGGTCCACCGATGACACCAGAGGTCGCAGAGTCCGGTAGAAATGGTCGACCGAGTCGCCGATATCGGTTTCTTCCATACCTGCCACGACGGTTCCCGCTTTCTCTTCAGAAAATGCGTTGCCGATCCCAGTCTTCGCTCTGTACCGTGGCGGATTTTCCCGCCATGACTTTGCCGGAGGAAGATCTCGCCAGTCAATGTGCGAGGCGGACAATGGCTGGAACTCGTAGGCGATGAATACCTGCATGTATGAGTTTTTGCGGAGCTTCCCTTGATGGCGGATGTTGAGATGATAACTTCCGGCAACACGTGATGAGCTGCCCTTGTGGATGCTTGTGCTGATCGGTGTGGAATGCGGGTGTGGGAGGACGCCGGGCGGCGATCGGGGACATCGCGGGCCGCGGACGAGCGCGTACCCGACCGCGGGGGCGGTGGGGCGTCGTGGCGCGGGCCCGGGGCACCGGGGCGTGGCCGGGGGAGCTGCGGCCTCCCCGGTCGGCCGACGGACCGGGGCCGGCCGACCATCGCCGCGCCACGTCGGGCCCCCGCGGCCGGTCTCGGGGGCCCGCGGGAGGGGGCCCGGGTGTGGTCCGGGTGCGGTCCGCGGGCCTCGCACGAGCGGCCGCTCCGGGATCCGGCACCGTGGGGCCGCCGCCCGGGGGCGCGGGTTCCCGGACGTTTTCGGCCGGTCCGGCCCCGAGTCCTCGGCGCATGATGGGGACGCGGCGGGCCGGACCGCCGGGGGATGGGACCGGGGAGCGGACCGAGGCGTCCGGCGTGGTCCGGCGTGGTCCGGGGTTTCCGGGAGCCGGGGCCTCCGGGGCCGGGGCGTCCTGAGCCGTCCGGGGCGTGGGTGCCCTGAGGAGTCCCGCCCGCCGGGCTCAGTACGACCGCAACTCGATGAGGTTGCCCTCCGGATCGCGCAGGTGGGCGGTGCGCAGGTTGCTGCCCCATTCCGGTCGCTCGCGGGGTTCGGCGACCCTGGTCGCGCCGTGCCGGACCAGGGTGCGCGCCGCCTCGTCCGGGTCGTCCACCCGCATGACCAGCATCCCGGTGTCCTGGCAGGCGACCTGCTCGGGCAGGGTGCCGGCGCCCACCGCCTCGGCCAGGGCCGACCGGGCGAACAGGACGAGGACGGTCCCGTCGTCCAGGTCCCAGTCGGCGTAGCCGGCCCCAGGGATCACCTTCACCGGTTCGATGCCGGCCAGGTCGCGCAGCGCGGCCGTCCAGAACGCCGCCGCGGTCTCGAAGTCGCGCACCAGCAACCGGGGGTACAGCGCATCCATGCGCCTGATGGTACGGATGCATTCGTCGTGCCCAGGAGGGGAATTGACGAGGCGTAGGTCACATCGGGTGCGGGATGCGGACTTAGGATGGCGCGGTGCTGGTGAAGTGGATTCGCTGCCGTGTCCTGGACCGGGCGCGGTTCGAGAGCGGGCAGCGCGAGTGGACCGGGCTGCTGGGCGAGCCGGGGTTCCGGGGACAGGGCGGTGGCTGGGGACGCGGTCGACCCGACGAAGCGCACCTCTTCTGCTTCTGGGAGAACCGTTCGTACTACGACATGTTCATGGCCGGGTCGCACGACGCCATGGCCGCGGCGCAGAACGGCTCGTACGACCGGGCCGACGTACGGCTGTTTGAACAGCGGCTGGAGGTGAAGGTCGGCTTCCGGGCCCAGTTCGGCGACACCGACCTGCTGCGCGCCGCGCACTGCCGGGTGCGGCCGTCACAGGTCGAGCACTTCACGCTGATGCAGCAGAAGGTCTGGAACCCGGCGATGGCCGGCTCGCCCGGCATGTTGCGCGGCGTCTTCGCCGAGGGCGCCGGCAGCGAGTTCCTGGTGCTGTCGATGTGGGACTCGGCCACCGAGCGCGGCAAGTACCGCGACGCGGCGGTCGACCGTCTGGAGGAGCGGGCCGGGGTGCACGACGACGTGTTGTCGGTGGCTGGCGACGTCGTGGACGTGGTGCGGGGGTGGACGGTCTGAGCCGAGGCCCCGCCCGTCGGGTCGCCCGGCCGACCCGGTGCGGTTCCGCGCGGGGTGCGTGCCCGTGTGGCGGCGTTTCGCGCCGTCGGGGCGGCGGGCGAGGGCGCCGGCGGCGTTTCCCGCGGGGCGTTTCCCGCGGGGGCGGTGTCCCGGGCTGCGCGGTGCCCGGAACACCCCGAAGCTGGGGGGAGCGCACCGCCGTGCCGCCCGGCCGGGACGGACACGGTGCCGTGGGGCCCGGACGGCCCCGTCCAGCGCCCGGCCGAGGGGGCGGCGACCGGGCGGCCACCTGACGGAAAGGCAAGGCGAGCGGCGATGGACACGATCCTGGTGACCGGCGGTACGGGCGTGCTCGGCAGGCGGGTGGTGCGGCGGCTGCTGGAGCACGGACGGCCGGTCCGGGTGCTCAGTCGCCACGGGCACCGTCCGGAACCGGTGTCGGAGTCCGTAGCGGACCACGCGCGGTGGGCGGTCGGCGACCTCACGGACGGGACCGGCCTCGCACAGGCGATGGAGGGCGTCGGCACGATCGTGCACTGCGCGAGCGACGTGCGGCACTGGAAGAACGACCCGCCCGCCGCCGCCCGCCTGATCGACGCCGCACGTGCCGCGGGCAACGCCCACGTCGTCTACGTCTCCATCGTCGGCATCGACCGCGTGCCCTTCGGCTACTACCAGGCGAAGCTGGAGGTGGAAGGTCTGATCGCGTCCTGCGGGCTGCCGTGGACCGTCCTGCGGACCACCCAGTTCCACGACCTGGTCCTGGCGGTCGGCCAGCGACTCGCCCGGCTGCCCCTCGCGATGGCCCCGGCCGGTGTCGTCACGCAGCCCATCGATGTGGGCGAGGTCGCCGCCCGACTGGCCGAACTCGCGGTCGGCGAGCCCGCCGGCCGGGTGGGCGACATGGGCGGCCCCAAGGTGTGGACCCTGGCGCAGGCGGTCCGCGCCGTCCAGCGCACGGCCGGCCGCCCGCGCCGGGTGGTCGAGATCCCGTTGCCCGGCAAGGCGATGGCGGCCGTCCGCGACGGCGCGCTGCTCACCCCCGACCACGCCTACGGTCCCGGCTTTGAACGCTTCCTCGCCGACGCCCCGATCACCGACCGGGCCTACGGCTCGGCGCAGCGCCCGCGGTGACACGCGGCCGGCGGCACGCCGTGCGCCCGGCGGACCCGTAGGCGCCGAGGCACCGGTCGCCGAGGCACCGGTCGCCGGGCGGACCCGCCCGGCGTGGCCCGCAGGGTGGGGGCGGCGCCGAGCGGCCCGCGCGGCGGGGGACGCGCCCCGGCGCCGCCGTCGAACGGCGCGGGCGCGCCGAAGCGCAGGCGGGCCGAAGCGGGGGCGGGCCGAAGCGCGGGCGCGCCGAAGCGGGGGCGGGCCGTCGGGGCCTGTGGTCCACCATGACGTTGAACGCAAAACGATTGACCCGGATGGATGACGCTGCCAGAGTTCACGTCGCCATGACCGGTTCCTCCCGTCCATCCGGTCCTCCCGTCCCCCTGGTTCCTCCCGGTCCTCCGGCCGGCTCGGCCGCACGTTCGCCAGCCTGCGCGGACTGTCCGTGGGCGATGCCCTGGGGTCCCGGTTCCTCCCCGCCAACGCGCCGGCCCTGAGCGGCGGTGAGCTCCCGCCCGGCCCCTGGCACTGGACCGACGACACGGAGATGGCCTGCTCCCTGGTCGCCGTGCTGCTCGCCCGCGGCGGGACCGACCAGGACGTGCTGGCCGGCTCCTTCGCCGCCCACCACGACGTCGATCGCGGGTACGGCCGAGCCGTGACCCGCATGCTCCGACGGATCCGGCAGGAGAACGGCGACTGGCGGGAGACGGCCTTGCTTCCTTCAACGGCCAGGGCTCCTGGGGCAACGGCGCCGCCATGCGCGGCGCCGCTCGGCGCCTGGTACGCCGACGACATCGAACAGGCCGTTTCGCAGGCGGAGTCGTCCGCCGCCGTCACCCACCGGCACCCCGACGGCGTCGCCGGGGCGGTCGCGGTCGGCGCCGCTGCCGCCCTGCTCCCGCTCCCGGCCGAACCCCCTCCCCGGCGGCCCTGCTCGGCGCCGTGATCGACGTGGCGCTGCGCGGCGAGGTGCGCTTCGGACTGCGCCGTGCCCACGATCTGCTCGACGACCCGGACGCCTCCACCGGCGCGCACGCGCTCGGCTGCGGCCGCACACCGCGGCCTGCTGGTCGTCCCCCGGCCGCCGAAGTCGCGCGGAGCGGCGTGGCGTTGACGGGCTCGTCCGGCGGCGCGCCGGGGGGGCGGCCGGGCCGGCGCCGTGCCGGTCCCGCCCCGCTCACACGGCGATCACGGCCGGGCGTAGGCTGGTCACCGCCATGGCATACGAACCGCCCACCCACACCGTCGAACGCTCGATGCGAGCCACTCTCGGTGTCAAGGTCGTCGCAGGGGTCGACGAGGTCGGCCGTGGGGCCTGGGCCGGGCCGGTCACCGTCTGTGCCGCCGTCACCGGGCTGCGCCGCCCTCCCGAAGGCCTCACCGATTCCAAACTGCTGACCGTCAAACGCCGTCAGGCGCTCGTCGGCCTGCTCACCGGCTGGGTCTGCGACCACGCCCTCGGACACGCCTCCCCCGAGGAGATCGACGACCTCGGCATGACCGCGGCGCTGCGGCTCGCCGCCGAACGGGCCCTCGGCGGCCTGTCCGCCCACCCGGACGCGGTGATCCTGGACGGCAAGCACGACTACCTGGGCGTCCCGTGGCGTGTGCGCACGGTGATCAAGGGCGACCAGAGGTGCGTGTCCGTCGCCGCCGCCTCCGTCATCGCCAAGGTGCACCGGGACGCGTACATGGCCGAACTGGGAGCCGCGCACTCGGCATTCCGCTTCGACGACAACGCGGGGTACCCTTCGCCGGTGCACCGCGCCGCGCTGGAGGAGTGGGGGCCGACCCCGCACCACCGGATGTCCTGGGCCTACCTCGACAACCTGCCGCGTTGGCGCCACCTCAAGAAGGTCCGCGTCAACGCGGGCGAACTGGACGGGCAGGACGGGGTCGAGCAGTTGGGCCTCGCCTTCTGACCACCTGCCGCCGCGCACCCGTACCGCGTTTGATAGACAACCCACCATGCCTCTCATCCCTGAGGAGCCACCGATTCTCGAGAGTGTCCCGGGCCCGCTCGCCGCAGCGGGGGCGACCCGCGCCCCGCAGGCAGCCCGGCCCGTTCCGGTTCCCGGTCCTCGTCCCGCCCCGCGTCCGGCACCCCCGCGCGCGACGCGTCAAGCGTCGCCCGGCCGCCCCGGACCGGCCCGCACCGTCGCCCGCGCCGCGGACAAGCCGACCGGCGGTGCGGGGCCGCAGGTCCAACTGCTGCCCGCCAAGGACGGCACGGCGATCGCGGCCGCCGACGGAGCCGTCGACGTGCTGCTGGACTCCGGCCGTGCGCCCTGCGACATCCTGGTGCTGACCCTCGGCGGCACCCACCCCTGGGCGCAGCACGAGATGTCCTTCGGCGAGGACGCCTACTGGCGGCAGCAGGACGACGCGGAAGACGTGTTCTACGCCGCGGTCGACGCCGAGCGTGCCGCGAAGCGGCCGGTGGCGGTGCTCGCGGTGAACGGCGGTTCGCGGCAGGACGCCGCTTCAGCGCTGCCGGCCGCCATGGCCCGGGCCGGCGAACTGCTGATCGTCTGCGGTGACCCTGAGCGGCTTCGCGCCCTGCTGTGACCCACGCCGCCCGGTGACGGGGCATTCGGCCGGGCGGGCCTCCTGACCGGCGAGGTCCGCCCGACCGGTGGCGGTGCCGCCGGACCGAGGACGCCGTGGTTCCGACCGGCCGCGCGGGGGAGCCCTGCCGGCGCGTGCGTGGCGCCCGGTCAGCGTGCGACCCGGTGCGGCATGGCTCGTGCCTCTCCGGTCTGGGCGGGCAACCGCGCACTGACCTTGGCGTGTTCCGCCCACGAGCCGGAGTGCGGTGTACGCCCGGACCGCCCGTCGCCGAGCACCCGCCAGCCACGCGCGGTGAGCGTGACGTACGCACCGCACCGCAGCCCGTGCAGCGTGCAGGCGTCCCGCAGCCCCCACATCCAGGCGCCGTCCCCCTCCGTCCAGTCCGGCGAACCGTTCCGGCAGACCAGCAGCACCGCCGTGCGTACCGGCGCGCGTAGCCGCAGGTCGTGCGGGATGACCCTGCGCAGGCTGGAGAGGATCGCGTTGCGCCGCTCCCAGCCGTCGTCGGCGCCCGCCCGTGCCACGAACGACGCGCTGGCCGCCAGACGACCGTGCTGGTCGAGGACCGCGACCACGGTGGTGGCGGGGGCCGGCAGGTGGCGGATGCTGAGGTCCTTGACCACCTCGCGCGGGTTGGTCAGCAACGGGATCCGGCCGTCCGCCCATTCGTCCGGACTGGTCGTGCGGCTCAAGGGAGAGGCCGTCTCGGCGCGGGGCGGCGGAGCGAAGCCGAAAGCCACGGTCCTCCCTTCGGGTGTGCGCCGGCCGGTCGGGCGTACGGGCACACGGGTCGTCGGGCTCGATGAGTCCGTCGGGGGTCATGTCCAATTCTTCCCCTCCTGGAGGCGGGCGGCAATGAGCCAAGCGGCGCCGTCGGACGAGTCCTCAGGTTTCTCCGTCGCCCGTCCGCGTCCAGATCACCGGTGCCCGGTCCGCCGACCGGCCCACGACGCCCGGCGGCACCCTGGCAGGACGGGACCCGCGGCACCGACGTGCGGTCTGGCGTGAACGGGCCGGCCGCACCGGGGTGCGGGATCAGCCCTGCACGGCCAGGACCAGCGGGCGCACCGCGGCGGCACCGGAGCGCAGCAGCAGCCGGGCGGCCATCGCGAGCGTCCAGCCGGTGTCGGTGAAGTCGTCCACCAGCAGCACCGGTCCACCGAGCCGGGTCAGCTCCGCCGCAAGTTCCGGCGGAACGCTCAGGGCGCCGTGCAACGCGCGCAGCCGCTGGGCGCTGTTGCTGCGCACTATTCGCTCGGGCGCCGCGTCCTCGCGGTAGGCCACGCGGCCCAGCAGCGGGATCCGACCGATCCCGGAGATCCCGGCGCCCAGCGACTCGATGAGCTGCGGCCGGGTGCGCGAGTCCACGGTCACCACCCCCACCGGCCGTTCCGCCGCCCCGCCTCCTCCGCCCGCCCAGCCGTCCGCCCCCCGGGCCCAGTCGGCCAGCACGCGTACGACGGCGTCGATCACGTCGCCGGGCACCGCCTGATCGGCCGCCCCCACGGCGAACAGCGGACGCAGCCGGTTGCCCCAGCCGATGTCGGAGAGCCGGCCGAGCGCCCGGCCGGCGGCGGCCTGCTCCCCGGCCGGGATGCGGCCCTTGAGGTCGATGCCGATCGCGGGCAGCCCGGTCGGCCACATCCGGCGCGGCTCGACCTCGACCCCGGGACGGCCGAGCATCGCGTGCGCCGCGTCCAGTGCCTCGGCCGAGACCTCCAGCGGGAACCGGGCCCCGGCGCAGTTGTCGCACCGGCCGCACGGCGCGGCCGTCTCGTCGTCCAACTGCCGCCGCAGGTACTCCAACCGGCACGAGGAGGCCGTGGTGTACGCACGCATCGCCTCCTGCTCGGCCTCGCGCTGCCGGGCGACCCAGGCGTACCGCTCGCCGTCGTAGCTCCACGGCCGGCCGGTCCCGACCCAGCCACCGCGCACCCGGCGCACCGCGCCGTCCACGTCGAGTACCTTGAGCATGATCTCCAGGCGGGAGCGGCGCAGCTCCACGCGGGACTCCAACGCCGGCAGCGAGACCGGGCGGTCGGACGCGGCCAACACCTCCAGCGTGCGCCGGACCTGCTCCTCGCCGGGGAAGGCCAGCGAGGCGAAGTAGCGCCAGATCGCCTCGTCCTCCCGACCGGGCAGCAGCAGCACCTCGGCGTGGTCCACGCCGCGCCCCGCCCGGCCCACCTGCTGGTAGTAGGCGATCGGCGAGGACGGCGAGCCCAGGTGCACGACGAAGCCGAGGTCGGGCTTGTCGAAGCCCATACCGAGCGCGGACGTCGCGACGAGCGCCTTCACGCGGTTGGCCAGCAGGTCCGATTCCGCCGTACGGCGGTCGGCGTCCTCGGTGCGGCCCGAGTACGAGGCCACCGGGTGGCCGCGTTCGCGCAGGAAGCCGGCGACCTCGTCGGCGGCGGCGACGGTGAGCGTGTAGATGATCCCCGACCCGGGCAGCGCTTCGAGGTGGTCGGCGAGCCAGGCCAGCCGGTGCGCCGCGTCCGGCAACCGGAGCACGCCGAGCGCCAGGCTCTCGCGGTCCAACGACCCGCGTAGCACGAGCGGTCCGTCCCCGGCGCCCGGCTGGTCACCGGTCCCCAACTGCTCGGCGACGTCGGCCGTCACCCGGGCGTTCGCCGTCGCGGTGGTCGCCAGCACCGGAGTGCCGGGCGGAAGCTGCGCCAGCATGGTGCGCAACCTGCGGTAGTCGGGTCGGAAGTCGTGGCCCCAGTCGGAGATGCAGTGTGCTTCGTCCACCACCAGCAGGCCCGTGGTGGAGGCCAGCTGCGGCAGGACCTCGTCGCGGAAATCCGGGTTGTTGAGCCGTTCGGGACTGACCAGCAGCAGGTCCACCCCGCCGGCGGCGACCTCGTCGCGTACCGCCTGCCACTCGTCGATGTTGGCGGAGTTGATGGTCCGAGCCCGGATGCCGGCGCGCGCCGCCGCGTCGATCTGGTTGCGCATCAACGCGAGAAGAGGGGAGACGATCACGGTCGGGCCGGCGCCCCGCTCGCGCAGCAGCGCGGTCGCCACGAAGTAGACCGCCGACTTGCCCCACCCGGTGCGCTGTACGACCAGGGCCCGGCGCCTCCGGGCCACCAGCGCCTCGATGGCCCGCCACTGGTCGTCGCGCAGCCGTGCTGTCCCGTCCCGGTCGCCCACGAGGTGGCCGAGGACCGTGTCGGCGGTGGTGCGCAGTGCGTCGCTCATGCCTCCATGCAACCCGATGGCACCGACATCGCGCGAACCGTCTGCCGGACCTGTGGACAACGTGTCCCTCGAACCGGTGATCGCCGTTTTCGCAGGTCATCTGATGAATCGGCGAAGTTATCCACAGGTCTGGCGGAATGGGCGGGCCCGCGGGATCTTCGGGCCATGACACGAGAGAACCGACCCACCCCCAGCGGCCCGCACGACGACCGTGAGCCGCCCCACGACCCCCTTGACCGCATGGATCCCCATGCGACGCGGCCGGGCGCGCCACCCGGATCGCCACGCCCGCCGTCCCCCTCGCACGACGGGCCGGGCCGCGCGGACGACGCCGCGAGCGTGCACGCCTCCGGCCGGCCGGCCTCCGGCCAGGCCGTCCCGCGCGGCCGGAAAACGGCCGCCGGGCCCGACACGCCCGGCGGGCACCCCGTACGCCCCCTGGACCCCGCCCCGCCGCGCCGTGCCGGCGGGGACGACCGGCGGGCCCGCGCAGCGACGTCCTCGCCTGCGGAGACCGGCGGGCACCGTGCCAAGGTCACCCTGCGCGGCCCGGCCGACCTCGTCGACGCGTTGCCCTACCTGCTCGGGTTCCGCCCCGACGACAGCGTGGTGATGCTCGGACTGCGTGGCGCGGACGGGCGGTTCGGGGTGCGCCTGCGGGCCGGGATCCCCGCGCCGCCCGGGGCGTGGCAGGGTGCCGCCCGGCACCTCGCGGACCGCGTGGTCAACGGTGCCGGCCCGAACCGCGGGCCCGACGCCGTCGTGCTCTTCCTCTGTCAGGAACCGCGCCCCGGCGAGGACGGGCGCGCGGTGAAGGAACGGCTGCGCCCGCTCGCCCAGCAACTGCGGATCGCCTGCGGAGCCCTGGACGTCCCGGTCGTCGAAGCGCTCTGCGTCGCCGCCGGACGCTGGTGGTCCTACACCTGCCCCTCCGAGGAGTGCTGTCCCGCCGACGGCACCGGGGTCGACCGGGAGGGCACGTCGGTGATGGCTGCCGCTGCCGCCTACGCCGGGATCCGGGTGAGCGGATCGCTGCGCGAGATGGAGGGCCGTCTGGCCCCCGTGCGGTCACCGGCGGCGGCCCGCCAGATCCGCGCCCTCGACGAGGCCAGCGCCGACCTGGTGCCCCGCATGCTGGCGGACGGCGACAGCGAGGCGGTCAAGGAGGAGACCGTGACGCTCTCCGGCGCCGCCCTGGCGCGCATGCGGGCCGCACCGACGGGTGACGACCTGCGGGGCGACGCCCACGACGACGGCCTGCTCGGCGACGACGAGGCCGCCACGATCATCCTCGGCCTGCAGGACCGGGAGACCCGCGACCGGGCCGCCGAGTGGATGGAGGGCGAGGAGGCCGCCCCCGCCCTGCGGCTGTGGCGGGCCCTGGCCCGTCGGTGCGTGGGCGCCTATGCGGGCCACGCCGCGGCACCGTTGACCCTGGCCGGCTGGGTGGCGTGGTCGATGGGCGACGAGGCGTTCGCACGGGTCGCGCTGCACCGCGCCCTGGACGCCGACCCGGGCTACACGTTCGCCCATCTGCTCAGCCAGGCGTGCGACCACGGGCTCGACCCCGAGCCGCTGCGCCGCTGCCTGCGTGAGGAACGCGGCAAACGGCTGGCCCGCTCGCTCGGCCCGGGCCGAGCGGCGAAAGCCGGCACCCGGCCCAAGGGACGCCCCCGCAAACGTGCTGCGGCGCCGTCCGGACCCGGTGCCCCCGCCCGCCCGCGCCGTCGTGCCGCCGACCCGGAAGAAGGCCCGGGATGTTGAGGCCGCGGCTCCAGCCGGAGGTCCACGACATCGCGGCCGCACGCCCCTCACGGGCGGGGCGATGCCCCGGCGTCCCACCCCGTCCGGGTCGGCGAGTCGGCGCCGTGGCCGAGCGCGCGGGCCGGCGCGTCCGGCTACACCTCGCCGCGCGCCATCCGGATCAGGCGGTCCAGCACCCGCCCGTCGCTCACCCGGAGCCCGTCGTGCTCGAACTCGTCGGTGACCCAGGTCCGCAGACCCCGCACCGAGGCCGCCGTGCGCAGCGCGTCGGCGGTGTCGACGTACATGTCGTCGTGGTAGACCGCCGCAACGACCGGCACCTCGTTGCGGGCCAACTGCGCGCCGTCGTACAGGTCGGGCCAGTCGGCGCGTTCCGCGAGCGCCTGCGCCGCGTCGCGCAGCGGACGCAGCGCCGGGTCGGCGGCGAACATCCACGGGTAGATCATCTCCCCCGTGAACAGGACCGGTCCGCCGTCCGAGAGCGCGCGGTCGACGTCGAACCGCGGGAACTCGGCCCGCACCGCCTGCGCGGCCCAGTCCGTCGGTCCGGGTGTCACCGACCGTTGCCCGTAGATCGATTCGTGCAGCACCGCGTACAGCGGGTTGGCGGCGAACGACAGGTGCCGGCCCACCTCGGCCAGGAACGTGTCGGACAGGCGTCGGCCGCCGGCCGTCCGCCCCGGCGGGAAGGCGTCCTCCAAGACGTAGTGCAGGACGTGCGATCCGGAGCCCGTGCCGAGCAGCCTTCCGAGCGACTGGAACGCCTCCGCCGTCAGCGACCCCCCGTCCGGCAACCGGACCTCGTGGGCGCGCAGGTGGGCGGCGATCTCGCGGACGCTCTCGACGTCAGCCGGGTAACGTGCGAAGTGCCGCAGGTTCTTGCGCTCCACCCGGGGGTAGGCCGCCCGGTAGACGTCCCGCGGGCTGACGTCCAGGCCGGCGAGACCGCCCGTGACGAACACCTCGCGCAGTCCCAGCGGGGCGAACGACAGGTAGGTCAGCGCGCAGAAGCCGCCGAAACTCTGGCCCAGCAGCGACCAGGTGCCCTCCTCGCCCAGCAGGCGGCGGCGGATCAACTCGCAGTCCGCGACGATCGCGTCGGCCCGGAAGTGCGCGAGGTAGCCTGCCTGTCGGGCGGCGTCTCCCCGGGCGGGCAGCGTGTGCCGGTCGGCGGGAGTGGAGCGGCCGGTGCCGCGCTGGTCGAGCAGCAGGACCCGGTAGTCCTCCAGCGCCCGGTCGCACCACGCCTCGCGCCCCACCGGCCGTGGCGACCGTCCTCCCGGACCGCCCTGGAGGAACAACAGCCAGGGCAGCCGGTCGTGTTCGCGGCCCGCGGCGACGACCTCGCGGGCGTAGACCTCGATCTGCTCGCCGTCCGGCCGGGTGTGGTCCAGCGGCACCCTGAAGACGTGGTCGGTCAGGACGGTGCCGGGGTGGCGCAGGACGGGCATCGGTCTCCTTCGGCGGGGGCGGGGTGGTCGCGGCCCGGGACCGAAGGGGCCGGCCCGCCGCCGCGGGGCGTGCCAGGCCCTGTCCGACGAACCCCGTCCGGGCGGCGGTGCCCGGCCCGCACGCTCGCGGCGGTGTCCCTCGCCGGCGCAGCCCGTTGCCGGGAGGCACGCTAGCCGCCGCCGGAGGGCGCCTGAGCGGCGGCCCCGTCGTGGGGCCCGCGGTCCGGGCGGCCGCGGGCCGTCCCGGTCGTTCAGGCCCGCACACTCGGGGAAACGCGGCCGGACCGGCCGGAAGGGCCCGTTTATCGTCAGGCAGACGACTAAGATCACCGGTATGCCGCGCTACGACCCCGCGTCCTTCCCGCCCTTCGCCGTCACCGTGGACCTGGTCGTGCTCACCGTGCGCCGCCACTCGCTGTGCGCGCTCAACGTGCGCCGTGGAGAGGAGCCCTACCGGGACCAATGGGCGTTGCCCGGAGGTTTCGTGCGCCCGGGCGAGACCCTCGCGCAGGCCGCGGCACGGGAACTCGCGGAGGAGACCGGACTGCGCGCCCAGGAGAACGCCGGTGTCACGCCGGCCGGCGTCCCCGGCCCCTACGGTGGCGCGAGCGGCGCGCATCTGGAACAACTCGCCACCTACGGTGATCCGGACCGTGACCCTCGGATGCGGGTGGTCAGCGTCGCGCACTTGGTGCTCGCCCCCGACCTGCCCACACCGCGGGCGGGCGGTGACGCGCGCGGTGCGCGGTGGACGCCGGTGGCGCGGGCGCTGCGTCCTGAGGGCGCGGAGCGGCTGGCCTTCGACCACTCGCGGATCCTGGCAGACGGGGTCGAGCGAGCCCGGTCCAAGATCGAGTACTCGTCGCTGGCAACGGCCTTCTGCCCGGCGGAGTTCACCGTCGGCGAGCTGCGCCGGGTCTACGAGGCGGTGTGGGGCGTGGCACTGGATCCACGCAACTTCCACCGCAAGGTAACCGGCACCCCGGGGTTCCTGGTCCCCGCCGGCGGGACGACGACCCGTCAAGGTGGGCGCCCCGCACAGCTGTTCCGCGCGGGCGGGGCCACACTGCTCAATCCGCCGATGCTGCGTCCGGAGGTTTGAGCCCGTCATGTCGCGGGCCGGAGCAACGGACCGGCGAACGCGGCGGGGTCGGCCGCCCGATCACCGCGTGGGTCTGCGGTTTCACGGCGGGGCCGGTCCGGAGCGGACAGCGTGGCGGGCCCGGTTGTCCACAACTCCGGCGTAGATCGCACGTTTCCTTACGATAAAGCGTCAATTGTGCGAGAGGGGGCGATCACCCTTTCGTGTGCTTTTCAGCAAAGCCCTCAAGGCGCCTGGCGACATCGCCGACAAATGATGCGTGAGTACCCTTGCGCACACCATGATGACCGCGGCCCGCTCTGCCGACACCGGCGTGACCGGCCCGGGTGAACTCGACCGTTACCCCTACGCGGAAGCCCCGGCGGGCGACCGCGCCACGCCCAACTGGGACGGTGTCGAGGCCGAGATGGGGCGGGTGGGCCGCCGCGCCGGCGGCAGCCGGGGCCGTGGCCTGCACGGCCAACTCGTCCAGCAGCTCGGTCAGATGATCGTCTCCGGCGACCTCGGCGCCGACCGTCCGCTCGTTCCCGAGGAGATCGGCCAGCGATTCGAGGTCTCCCGCACCGTCGTGCGCGAGTCGCTGCGTGTGCTCGAGGCCAAGGGGCTGGTCAGCGCCCGTCCCAACGTCGGCACCCGGGTCCGTCCGGTCGGCGACTGGAACCTGCTCGACCCCGACATCATCGAGTGGCGGGCGTTCGGGCCCCAGCGTGACGACCAGCGCCGCGAACTGTGTGAGCTGCGGTGGACGATCGAACCGATGGCCGCCCGCCTGGCGGCCGGCCACGGACGCGAGGACGTCCAGCAGCGCCTGGTCGACATGGCGGAGATCATGGGCCACGCCGTCGCCCAGGGCGACTCGCTCACCTTCTCGCGGGCCGACGCGGAGTTCCACGTCCTCGTCCTGCAGCTGACCGGCAACCGGATGCTGGAGCACCTGGCCGGCATCGTCTCCTCCGCCCTGCACGTCTCCGGCGGGCCCGTCACCGGCTGCGATCGGCCCACCGAGGCCACCGCGGCCCTGCACACGACGGTGGTCGAAGCCCTCGGTTCCGGGGACGGCGCAGCCGCCGAGGCCGCGATGCGTCAACTGCTGACCGTTCACCCGGAGGCGGAGCGCGTCGTGCCCGCGCCCCGCGAACACTGAGGACCCGCGGACCGGGCCGCCCGGCCGGGAGCCGGCGCCGCGGACGTCCGCCGGGCCCTCTCGGCCCGTCGGCGGGGCGGGCGGTGCCGCTCCGCCCGCCCCGCCGCTCCGCCCGGTGCTCGCCTGGCCGCGGACACCGACGCCGCCGGAGCGGGTCTCCCGTCCGGCCGCCCGGCGACGGTGACCGGCGGGCCGCGCTGGGCCATCCGGATGCCGGGTCCGCAGCCGCCCGGGTCGCGCGTCCCCGTGAGGCGGCGGCTGTCCGGCCCGGCCTGCTGGGCGGCACCCGTGCGGACATGGAGAGCGGACGGGCATGATTCAGAGCGGGAGGGCGGCCGAGGCGCTGGTTTAGGCTGAAATATGGTGTGACGCGGGCCACGTAAGGGCCGGCGTAACACTCTCAGGGGTGGCGCGATGACCTTAAGAGTGGTGCCGCGAAGGGAACACGGATGACATCCCGGTCACCGTGTCGCCGAGCGGCTCCGCCCGCCACCGCCGGCGTATCCCCGCCGGCGGCCGACGGCCCTGCCAGCGCAGGCGCGGTCGGATTCGTTTCCATCGTTCCGAGAGGTTGTTCGTGTCGGCCAGCACATCCCGTACGCTCCCGCCGGAGATCACCGAATCCGAGTCTCTGATGGCGCTCATCGAGCGGGGTAAGGCACAGGGCCAGATCGCAGGCGACGACGTGCGTCGGGCCTTCGAGGCGGACCAGATTCCGGCAACCCAGTGGAAGAACGTCCTCCGCAGCCTCAACCAGGTCCTCGACGAGGAGGGCGTGACGCTCATGGTCAGCGCGGCGGAGGCGCCCAAGCGCACCCGTAAGAGCGTCGCCGCCAAGAGCCCGGCCAAGCGCACCGCCGTCGCCACCAAGACCGTAGCGCCCAAGTCCACCGGCACGGCCGCCGCCAAGAAGACGGCGGCCGCCAAGACCGCCACCGCCCCCGCGGCGACAGCGGAGGTCGCCATCGAAGCCGACAGCGCCGAACCGGCCGCCGCGCCCGCGAAGGCACCGGCCAGGAAGTCCGCCGCCAAGAAGAGCGCGGCGAAGAAGACCGCCGCCAAGAAGACGGCCGCGAAGAAGTCCGCCGCCAAGAAGACGGACGAGGACGTCGTCGACGGCGAGGCGTCGGCGGAGGAGACCCCGGCTCCCGGCAAGCCCGGCGAGGGCGGCGGTCCCGACCAGCCCGAGTCCGAAGGCTTCGTGCTCTCCGACGACGACGAGGACGACGCGCCCGCTCAGCAGGTCGCCGCGGCCGGCGCGACGGCGGACCCGGTCAAGGACTACCTCAAGCAGATCGGCAAGGTCCCGCTGCTCAACGCCGAGCAGGAGGTCGAGCTGGCCAAGCGCATCGAGGCCGGCCTGTTCGCCGAGGACAAGCTCGCCGCCGCCGACAAGCTCGCGCCGAAGCTGCAGCGCGAGCTGGAGATCATCGCCGAGGACGGCCGCCGGGCCAAGAACCACCTGCTGGAGGCCAACCTCCGCCTGGTCGTCTCGCTCGCCAAGCGCTACACCGGCCGCGGCATGCTCTTCCTGGACCTGATCCAGGAGGGCAACCTCGGCCTGATCCGCGCGGTGGAGAAGTTCGACTACACCAAGGGCTACAAGTTCTCCACCTACGCCACCTGGTGGATCCGGCAGGCGATCACCCGCGCGATGGCCGACCAGGCACGCACCATCCGCATCCCGGTGCACATGGTCGAGGTCATCAACAAGCTGGCGCGCGTCCAGCGCCAGATGCTCCAGGACCTGGGCCGCGAGCCCACCCCGGAGGAACTGGCCAAGGAACTCGACATGACCCCGGAGAAGGTCATCGAGGTCCAGAAGTACGGCCGGGAGCCGATCTCGCTGCACACCCCGCTGGGCGAGGACGGCGACAGCGAGTTCGGCGACCTCATCGAGGACTCCGAGGCGGTCGTGCCGGCGGACGCGGTCAGCTTCACCCTGTTGCAGGAGCAACTGCACTCGGTGCTCGACACGCTGTCCGAGCGCGAGGCCGGCGTGGTGTCGATGCGCTTCGGCCTCACCGACGGCCAGCCGAAGACGCTGGACGAGATCGGCAAGGTCTACGGGGTCACCCGCGAGCGGATCCGGCAGATCGAGTCCAAGACCATGTCGAAGCTGCGCCACCCGTCGCGTTCCCAGGTGCTGCGCGACTACCTGGACTGACGCGGCCCGCAGGCCGTCCCGTGCCGGGCGCGGTACCCCTCGTCAGGGGTCCGGGCCCGGCCGTTTTTCCGGATGCGACCGCGCTGCGGGTGGATGACGCTGAGTGAACCACCCGATCCGGAAGGTCAGGAGAACGCATGCGTACCAGGCCCAGCCGTCGGACGATCGTCGCCTCGCTCGGCGGGCTGGTGCTGCTGGCCCTGTCGGGCCCCCTGGCGTCGCCCGCGGCCGCGTCCGCCGTCACCAGCACGACCAGCCCGTCCGGTGGTTCGGACGAGGGCGTGATCGGGGGGACGGTGACCAGGACCGGCGCGCACCCCTTCGTCGTGGCGCTGGCCAGCCGGCAGCGGTTCGGCGCGGAGCGGTCGGGACAGTTCTGCGGCGGGGCCGTGGTCGCGGCGGACGTGGTGATCACCGCTGCCCACTGCTTCGGCCGCGACGTGCTCGGCGGCGACTGGCGCGAACTGGGCGATCTGCGGGTGGTGGCGGGCCGAACGGACCTGCGGACCAGGGACGGCCAGGAGGTGGCGATCAAGAACGTCTGGCTGGACCCGTCCTACGACCCGCGTACGAACGCCAACGACGTCGCCGTCATCCAGCTGGCCCACACGCTCTCCGGCGGCGCGGCCATCCGGATGGCGCAGCCGGGTGACACGGCGGCGTCCCGGGCCGGCAGCCACGCCGTGGTGTACGGCTGGGGGGACACCACCGGCCGCGGCTCCTACGCCGCACGACTGCGGATGGCGGGTGTGACCGTGCTCCCGGACGAACGGTGTGCGCGGGCCTACCCGGGCAGCGCCGCGGGCACCTACCTGTCGGCGTCGATGTTGTGCGCCGGGGCCGACCGGGGCGGACGGGACGCCTGCCAGGGGGACAGCGGGGGGCCGCTGGTCGCCGACGACCGGCTGATCGGACTGGTCTCCTGGGGCACCGGCTGCGGGCAGGCGGACCACCCGGGGGTGTACACGCGGGTCTCAGCGGTGGCGCGAGCAGTGGGGCGGTTCCTGCGGCCGGGGAGCGGGACCTGACCTCGCCGATCTGTTCGCGCCCGGCGAACACGCCCTGCGAGCCGATGGGGCATGCGGTGCACGCAGGGTGACGTAAAAGCGACGAAGCGCTCACCCGGGCGGGATGAGCGCCTCGATGTCGGGCCCTGCGGGGCTCCCGGGAGCTCGTCGTTCGGTGCCTGAGGCCGGGGTCAGTCCTCGACCGCGGTCGCCGGAGCGTCGTGGAGTCGGCCGGTCTCGTCCTGTATTTCCGCGGCGATCTTCTTGAGTTCCGGTTCGAACTTCCGCCCGTGGTGCGCGCAGAAGAGAAGCTCGCCACCGCTGATCAGGACAACACGCAGGTAGGCCTGGGCGCCACAGCGGTCGCAGCGGTCAGCGGCGGTCAGCGGGCTTGCGGGGGTCAGAACAGTAGTCACGTCGCCTCTTCTCTAGCTCGACGAGCTGTCGTACCAGGGTCAACATCCAACCAGGCCTAAAACGTTCCCGCTCGTGGCTGTTCCTCGAAAGTCGAGCCCGAGGCGGTCGGATGCTACCGGTTGGCGGCGAACGGGCCTCGATGCTTGTAGTCGCTGGGTTGTTTGTCGGTTTTGCCCCTCCGGCTGGTTCGCCGGTTGTTGCAAGGGACGTGCCCGGAGCCTAAATGGTTCATGCATCTTTGGGAACGTGATGTGCCTATCACTCGATCGAGCTATCGAACGTGCGCTCGATAGGCCGCTAGCATGGGGGTGGCGGCCGGGTCGCGGCGAAGCGGTCACCCCAGGCATCGGTACCCTCTCCTTCGGCGACCGACCGCCCGCCTGCCCCATCCGACACGTGTCAACCCTTGAACCGGTTGCAAGAATTGCGAGGAGCCGCACGCGTGACCGCCGACACATCAGCGACGTCCACGGCCCTGTTGAGCGGCGCGGACCGCGACGGCTCGAACTACACCGCGCGTCACCTTCTCGTCCTCGAGGGTCTGGAGGCGGTTCGCAAGCGGCCCGGCATGTACATCGGGTCAACGGACAGTCGCGGCCTGATGCACTGCCTGTGGGAGATCATCGACAACTCCGTCGACGAGGCGCTCGGAGGCTACTGCGACCGCATCGAGGTGGTGCTGCACGACGACGGCTCGGTCGAGGTCCGGGACGACGGGCGCGGTATCCCGGTCGACGTGGAGCCCAAGACGGGGCTGTCCGGCGTCGAGGTGGTCATGACCAAACTGCACGCCGGGGGGAAGTTCGGCGGCGGCTCCTACGCGGCCTCCGGCGGTCTGCACGGGGTGGGCGCCTCCGTGGTGAACGCGCTCTCCTCCCGGCTCGACGTGGAGGTGGACCGGGGCGGCCACACGCACGCGATCAGCTTCCGGCGCGGGGTGCCCGGCATCTTCACCGAGCCGGGCGCCGGCGCCCCCTTCGACCCCGCGAGCGGCCTGCTGAAGGTCAAGAAGGTGCCCAAGTCCCGCACCGGTACCCGGGTGCGCTACTGGTCGGACCGCCAGATCTTTCTCAAGGACGCCAGGCTCGCACTGGAGACCCTCCACCAAAGGGCGCGCCAGACCGCCTTCCTGGTGCCCGGCCTGACCATCGCCGTACGCGACGAGCGCGGGTCCGGCGAGGGCACAGCATCGACCGAGGAGGTCTTCCACTACGACGGGGGCATCGGCGAGTTCTGCGAGTACCTCGCCCCCGACCGGCCTATCTGCGACGTGCTGAGGCTGCGCGGAGAGGGCGCCTTCAAGGAGACCGTGCCGGTCCTGGACGAGCGCGGTCACATGACGCCCACCGAGGTCACCCGTGACCTGGGCGTGGACATCGCGCTGCGGTGGGGTGCCGGCTACGACACCACCCTCCGCTCGTTCGTCAACATCATCGCCACCCCCAAGGGCGGCACCCATGTGACCGGCTTCGAGCGTTCGCTCGCCAAGACCGTGAACGAGGCGCTGCGTTCGACCAAGCTGCTGCGGGTCGCCGAGGACGACGTCACCAAGGACGACGCGATGGAGGGCCTGACCGCCGTCGTCACCGTCCGGCTCGCGGAACCGCAGTTCGAGGGGCAGACCAAGGAGGTCCTGGGAACCTCGGCGGCCTCCCGCATCGTGGCCGGGGTGCTCGCCAGGGAACTGAAGACGTTCCTCACGTCCGGCAAGCGCGACCACAAGCAGCAGGCCCGCGCGGTGCTGGAGAAGGTCGTCGCGGCGGCCCGCACCCGCATCGCCGCCCGGCAGCACAAGGAGGCGCAGCGCAGGAAGACCGCGCTGGAGTCCTCGTCGCTGCCCGCCAAACTCGCCGACTGCCGCAGTGACGACGTGGACCGCACCGAACTGTTCATCGTGGAGGGAGACTCCGCGCTCGGCACCGCCAAGGTGGCCCGGACCTCGGAGTTCCAGGCGCTGCTGCCGATCCGCGGCAAGATCCTCAACGTCCAGAAGTCGTCCGTGTCGGACATGCTCAAGAACGCCGAGTGCGGTGCCATCATCCAGGTGATAGGAGCCGGATCCGGCCGCACCTTCGACATCGACCAGGCTCGGTACGGAAAGGTGATCTTCCTCGCCGACGCCGACGTGGACGGTGCCCACATCCGCTGCCTGCTGCTCACCCTCTTCCAGCGCTACATGCGGCCGATGGTCGAGGAGGGCCGGGTCTTCTCCGCGGTGCCGCCGCTGCACCGCATCGAGCTCACCCACCCGAAGAAGGGGCAGGAGAAGTACATCTACACCTATTCCGACAACGAGTTGCGCCAGACGTTCCTCGACCTGCAACGCCGCAACGTGCGCTACAAGGACACGGTCCAGCGCTACAAGGGACTCGGCGAGATGGACGCCGACCAGCTCGCGGAGACCACCATGGACCCGCGCCACCGTACGCTGCGCCGGATCAACATCAGCGACCTGGAGGCGGCCGAGCGAGCCTTCGACCTCCTGATGGGCAACGAGGTGGCACCCCGCAAGGAGTTCATCAGCAACGCCGCGGCCACTCTGGACCGCTCGCGCATCGACGTCTGAGCGGTCCGGACCGCACCGGACCCGGCGGACCGGAGCGGACCGCGGCCGGTCCCGGCCGGTCCCCGCACGGTCCCGGCCGGTCCCCGCACGACCGGTCGGGGCGCCGCGGTCACGTACGCCCCCGGGCCGGAACGACCGGTGACGCGCGCCCCGGTCGGGGACCTCCCCGAGCCGTCGGCGGTGGTCTCCACCCGCGGGTGGAGACCACCGCCGACGCATCTCCACCCCGAACGCGCCGACTCTCCACCCTGGCGCCGATCTGCCGATCGGCCCGCCGCCGTACTGTCGAAGCCATCCAGATCAATGGTCTTCCCGCAGTTCGGAGGCGCTTTCCATGTCCGGTCCCTTCTCCGGTTCCACGGCCGGGCTCACCGACGCCGTCGTGGGCGTCGCCATCCTGGCACTGGTGATCGTCCGCCAGTTCAGGGCCCGCCGGATCGCCCACGGCAAGAGTTGGTGGCTCCTGCCGGCCGTCCTCGTCCTCCTGTCACTGCGGCACGGCGGCTGGGTCGACCCGCGGCACGAGTCGGTCTCGGTGCTGCTGCTGGCCGCCGAGATGGTGATCGGCATCTGTCTGGGCGCGACATGGGCGCTCACCATGCGCATATGGCGCGACGAGTCCGGACAGGCCTGGGCGAAGGGCACCAGGACGACGGCGGTGATCTGGACCACCGGAATCGCGGTGCGGATCGGGCTGGGAGCGCTGGGCGCGATGGCGGGGGTGCGTGAGAGCAGCGGCGGCATCATGCTGGCGTTGGCGGTCACGCTGCTCATACGCACTGGTGTGCTGGTCCGGCGGGCCGCCGAGTTGGAGCCCGGTCCGCTCACGGCACCGATCGCCTCCTGACCGGCGAGGCGAAGGAACGCCAGGTGGATCCGAGCTTCTGGACGAGATGGCCGTCCCGGGAAGCCCTGGCCCGGACCCACCGGCACCGCGGCCACCGCTTCGCGAGCGTGCTGACGCGGCTGCTGGTTCTCGGCGCGCTGCTGTGCGGGGCCGTCGCGCAGGAGAGCCGCCACGCGCCGAGTCCTGCCCTGCTGGCGCTCGGCTGGCTTGCCGTGGCACTGGTGGTGGTGGGCCTGCACCGCTCCACCCAGCGCCACCGCTTGGTGCCCTCGGTGCTGCTGCTGACCCTGCTGATCGCCAGTGCCTTCGCGGCGATGGCGGCGCACATGCGGCTCCCAGCGACCGTGCTGTGGTGCGGTTCCGCGGTGATCGGCATGGAACGGCTGCCGCTGGGGGTGGCCGTCCCGTTCACCGGCTTCTCCCTCGGGGCCTACGCACTGCTGGTCAGCAGCGACAACGAGCTGACCACGGCGCTCACCACGATCGGTCTGGGGCTGGTCGGCTACGTGCTGCGGCTGGACGCGGAGAGCCGGGGCAACGTCCAGCGGCTGCTGGCACAGGAACTGGCGGCCCGGGACGCCGAGGCGGAGTCGGCGGCCCTGCGCGAGCGCGGCCGGATTGCCCGGGAGATCCACGACGTGCTGGCGCACAGCCTCTCGGCGCAACTGGTGCACCTGGAGGCCGCCCGCCTGCTGATCGAACGCGGTGCCGAGCGGGAGGAGGTGCTGGAGCGGGTGGTGGCCGCGAGGGGGATGGCCCGGCAGGGGTTGGCCGAGACGCGGCAGGCGGTGTCCGCGCTGCGCGGGGAGATGACCGCGGCCGAGGAGTACCTGCGGGAACTGGTGGACGCTGAGGGGGCGGTGCTGCGGATCGGGGGAGAGGCGCGGCGGTTGACGGCAGAGGCCGGGCTCGCCGTGCGGCGGGTCGCCCAGGAGGCGATGACCAACGCGCGCAAGCACGCCCCGGGGGCGAGAGTCGCTGTGCGGTTGGACTACCTCCCGGGGGAGGTGGAGTTGGAGGTCAGGGACTTCGGCGCAAGGGCTGTGGACAACGCGCACGGGGTGCCTGTGGACAACGGGCTCGGGTCGACCGGGTCGGGCTACGGTCTGCTGGGAATGCGGGAGCGCGCCGAGTTGCTCGGCGGCACGCTGGAGGCCGGAGCTGTCGAGGAGGGGTTCGTGGTGCGACTGCGGGTGCCGGCATGAGGGCCGGACGGGCGGTACGGGTGGTGGTCGCCGATGACCAGACCGTGGTGCGCGAGGGGATCGCGACGCTGCTGGGCCTGCTGCCCGGGCTGGAGGTGGTGGGTGCGGCGGCGGACGGCGAGGAGGCGGTGCGGATCGTGGCGGAGAAGGCGCCGGACGTGGTCCTGATGGATCTTCGGATGCCGCGGTGCGACGGGGTGGAGGCGACGCGCAGGATCCGGCGGGACCATCCGGGCACGCAGGTGGTGGTGCTGACGACGTTCGCGGACGACGACTCGCTGTTCCCCGCGTTGCGCGCGGGGGCGCGCGGTTACCTCACCAAGGACGCCGGGAGCGAGCAGATCCTCAAGGCCATCGAGGACGTGACGGCGGGGGAGGCCGGGTTGTCGCCCTGGGTACAGCGGCGACTGCTGGAACGGCTGTCGCAGGAGCCGCCGTCCCAGGCGGCGAGCGTCGCCACGGAGCCGGTGGCCGGCGCGGCGCTGGAGACCGCCGCGGGCGCGGGTGTGACGGGGGACCGGCGAGCGGGTGACACCGGCGGATCCCGCGGTGGTACGGCCGGGTTGCCGGACGGCCTGACCGCGCGGGAGGCCGAGGTGCTGGCGCTGGTGGCGAACGGGATGTCCAACGCGGAGATCGCGGCGAAGCTCTACGTCAGCCCGGCCACCGTCAAGACGCACATCAACAACCTGTTCGCGAAGACCGGGGTACGGGACCGGGCGCAGGCGGTGCGGTACGCCTACCGGTACCGGATCGGGCTGCCGGACAACGGCTGAGTCCGGCGGCCCGGGCCGCCTCCCGTCACCTGATGGGATGAAGGTTTTCGGATTGGGGAGGGGTGGAGCGTCCCGATCTGTCCATTCTTGGGCGAATGACCGATAGGCTCGCATCCCGAGGAGACGCACCGTGAACGAAGACGACGGCGGCCGGACGGGGAGGTCCGGGACGGAGGAATCCCTGACCGGTGCCTTGACTGTTGGTCCGTGGCAGGAGCAGGTCCCCGTGCCGAGGACCGCGCTGGAGCCGGCCGCCGAGGCGCGGGGCTCGACGGTCGCGCCGCAGCCCGCCGGTGGTCGCCGTCGTGACGCTTGCCCGGAGTCGGCCGTCGACCCGGGCCCCGGCCGGAGCCCCCGTCATGCTCCGGCTCCGGCTCCGGCCCCGAGTCCGGCCCCGAGTCCGAGCCCGGGACCGGAGCCGGACCCTGGCCCGAAGGCGTCGGCGAGGGCGGCGGTGTACCGCGAGGTGCGGGACGGGGAGGCGTTCCAGGAGGTGCGCGGACGGTACCGGAGATTCGCGTTCCGGGCGTCGGCGGCGTTCTTCGTCTGGTACCTCGCCTACGTGGTGGCGGCCACCACCGCGCCGGGACTGATGGCACGACCGCTCGTCGGACCGGTGAACGTGGCGATGGCGGCGGGGCTGGCGCAGTTCGTCACCACGTTCGGGCTGACCTGGGCCTACGCCCGGCACGCCCGGCGCCACCGGGACCGGTCCGCACTGGACGTGCGGTGGGACACCCAGGACCGGACCCGGTGAGGGGCCCGGTGGGGAGCGTGGCCCAGCTGGCGGTCGCCGTCCCGGCGGCACAGCACCGGGGATGGGCGCTGGGGCTGTTCACGGCGTTCGTGGCGGTGACGCTGGCGATCACCGTGTGGGCGGGGCGCGGGCGGAGTTCGTCGGAGGAGTTCTTCTCCGGGGGGCGGCTCTTCTCCCCGATGGAGAACGGTTTCGCCATCTGCGGGGACTACGTGTCGGCCGGGTCGTTCCTGGGGGTGTCCGGTCTGATCGCGCTGTACGGGTACGACGGGGTGCTCTACCTCGTCGGGTTCCTGGTGGCGTGGCTGGCCGTTCTGATGCTGGTGGCCGAACTGGTGCGCAACTGTGGGCGGTTCACGCTGGCCGACGTGCTGGCGACGCGGGCGCGGGAGCGGCCGGTGCGGATCGCGGCCGGTGTCTCCTCGATCACGGTGTCGCTGCTGTACCTGGTGGCGCAGATGGTCGGGGCGGGCAGCCTCGTGTCGCTGCTGGTCGGGGTGCGCGGCGACGGCGCACGGATGCTGAGCGTGGTCGCGGTGGGCGCGCTGATGGTGGTCTACGTCGTGTTCGGCGGGATGCGGGCCACGACCTGGGTGCAGATCGTCAAGGCGGCCCTGCTGCTGGGCGGTACGGCGGTGCTGACCGCCCTGGTACTGGCGCGCTTCCACGGTGATCCGGCGGACCTGCTGCGGGCGGCGGCACGCGGCAGCCGACACGGAGCGGCGTACCTGCGACCGGGCTTGCGGTTCGGCGGATCGTGGACGGCACGCTGCGACTTCGTCAGCCTGGGTCTGGCGCTGGTACTGGGCACGGCCGGGCTGCCGCACATCCTGGCGCGCTTCTACACCGTCCCGACGGCCCGTTCGGCACGGCGGTCGGTGGTGTGGGCGGTCGGGCTGATCGGAGCGTTCTACCTGATGACCCTGGTGCTCGGGTTGGGCTCCGCGGCCCTGGTCGGCTCCCCGGCGGTCGCGTCGTCGGACCGGACGGGCAACACGGCCGTGCCGCTGCTGGCGCTCAGGCTGGGCGGAGGCGGCGGATCGACGAGCGGCACGGTGCTGTTCGCGGTGGTGGGCGCCGTGGCGTTCGCCACGATCCTGGCGGTGGTCGCGGGACTGACGCTGGCCTCCTCGGCGTCGGTGGCGCACGACCTGTGGGGCGGCGGGCGTGCCCGGTCACGGGGTGAGCACGGCGAGGTGCGGGTGGCCAGGCTGGCGGCGGTGGGGGTCGGGGCGGTGGCGATCGTGCTGACGCTCTACGCCCGGGGGCTGAACGCGGCGGTCGTGGTGGGGGTGGCGTTCGCGGTGGCGGCCTCGGCGAACGTGCCGGCGTTGCTGTTCACGTTGTTCTGGCGGCGGTTCACCACCCGGGGAGCGGTGTGGGCGGTCTACGGGGGGCTGGTGCCGTCGGTGCTGCTGGTGGTGTTCTCACCGGTGGTCTCCGGAAGCGCGGCGGCGGTCTTCCCCGGGGTGGACTTCCACTGGTTCCCGTTGCGCAACCCCGGGATCGTATCCGTTCCGCTGGGGTTCCTGGCCGGGTGGCTGGGCACCGTGCTCTCGCCGGAGCCGGCCGACGCCGACCGGCACGCGGAGATGGAGGTGCGCTCGCTCACCGGTGCCGGGGCGGTCTGAGCACCGGGCGGCCGAACCGGCCCGTGCCGGGTGCCCGGCCGCCGGCCGCGGCTCCTTCGTGGCACACGGTGGAGCGCGACCGGTCGGCGCCGGCCCGGATGGCGGAGCGTCAGCCGGCGGCGGCGCGGCCCGCCGCCCCGATCCGGGTGGCCCGCAGGGCGGTGGGCGTACCGGGACGCGCACCGCAGCTCTCGGGCCGGGGCGTGGCGGCGGTGGACGCCTCGACGGTGACCTCCCAGGCGCGCCCGTCGGCGTGTCGCACCGGCACCGTCCAGCCTGCCGGCCGCTCGCGGGACGCGGGGTCCCGCGTCGCGGGCAGCGGGACCGGCTCGCCGATCGAGAGCACCTCGGCGCGGTCTTCGCCGATGGCTTCCCGTACCGCCAACTCGGCTGCCTGGCCAGGGCGCTGCCAGGTGGAGCGGCCACGGCAGCCGGTCGTGACCACCCGGCCGTCCCGGACCGCGTCCAGCACCGCCTTGGCGCTGGCGGCGTCCTGGCGGGCGTACGCGTAGCCGTGCGGGAGGACGAGCATGGTGGGCGCGAAACGGTGGCCGCCCAGGTGGGTGATCTCCCAGACCTGGCCGAGCCCGGAGGCGGCCAGGTCGGCGGCGAGCGGGCGGCCCAGCAGGGCGCAGCAGCGGTCGCGGCGGCCGTTGGTGCACACCAGTGCCAGCGGTTCGCCCTGGTGGTCGGCGCCGAAGCCGTCGTGCCGGCCGGCGCCGAACCGGGCGAAGTCGAGCGCGAGCAGCTCGGCCGGATCGGCGAGGTCCGCTTGGCGCAGCCAGCCGGCGCCCGGCACGGTGTGCGCGACGATCACCCGGCGGGTGTCGCGGGCCCGGGCGTCCGCGTGCCGTCCGGGCCGCCGGATCAGCGCCACCCGCACCCCCGTGCCGGCGGCGGCAGACTCCAGCGCCCGGCCGACCTCCCGGTCCAGGTGGCTCGTGGTGAACGCCTTCGCGCCCCACGGGCCGGGCTGTTCCAGCAGCAGCCAGGTGCGGGTGTGGGCCGCTGTCGCGGCCGGGGACTCGGCCAGTTCCTCGGACGCCGTCGCGCACCGCGTCAGACAGGTACTCACGAAGGTGAGCCTAACCCCCGCACGGCCCATCCCGCCCCGCGGGCCCCGGCGGCGAGCACCCGCCCCTCGTGCCCCATGCGCCCCGCCGACCCGGAAGCCGGACCGTCCGGCACCCCCGCTCGCACGTCGCCCGACCGTCCGCGCCCACCGCGGACGGGCCGGTCCAGGCCGGCCGGACCGCAGCCGGGCGCACACCCCCACCGCGGACGGGCCCCGGGGCGCGGACTACGCGGGGCCGCCCAGGCAGGCGACCGGGCGCGGCAGCGGGGTGCCGGATCCGTCCCGGCGCGGGTCGGGTACGGGCAGTTCCACCGGCGAGCCGGTGCGTCCGCAGCCGCGCGCCGGCGCGGTGCCCGCCCAGGCCAGTGCCAGACCGTCCTCCCCGACCAGGAACCGCTGGCAGCGCACGCCGCCGGTCGCCCGGCCCTTGCGCGGATACTGGTCGAACGGCGTCAGCTTGGCACCCGCCTGTCCTGAGCCGTCCAGGGTGCCGTCCGCGCGCGCCACCGTGAAGACCACGGCGTCGGCGGCCGGGTGGACCGCGCTGAAGAAGATCACCTTCGCGCCCTCGGACAGCTTGACGCCGGCCATGCCGCCGGCCGGCCGGCCCTGGGGACGCACCTGGCCGGCCGGGTAGCGCAGCAACTGCGCGTCGTCGGTGATGAAGACCAGGTCCTCCTCACCGGTGCGCAGTTCGGCGGCGCCCACCACGGTGTCGCCCTCCCTGAGCGCGATCACCTCGAACTCGTCCTTGTTGGCCGCGAAGTCCGGCACCACCCGTTTGACCACCCCCTGCTCGGTGCCGAGGGCGAGGCCCGGCGAGGACTCGTCGAGGGTGGACAGGCACAGCACCCGTTCGCCGTCGGCCAGCGACACGAACTCCGCCACCGCGGCCCCGCCCGCCAGGTTGAGCGACGCCGCGCCCTCCGGCAGGGCGGGCAGGTCCACCACCGCCACCCGCAGCAGCCGGCCCGCCGAGGTGACCACGCCGACGTCGCCGCGCGTGGTGGCCGGCACGGCCGAGACGATCACGTCGTGCCTGGCCCGCTTCCCCCCGGTGGGAGGCGTCTCGCCGGTCGCGGTGCGGGCCAGCAGCCCGGTGGCCGACATCAGCACCCGGCACGGGTCGTCGGCGACCTCCAGCGGTAGCGCGGCGGCCGGCGCGGCGGCGCCGTCCACCAGCGTGGTGCGGCGCGGGGTGCCGTACTTCTTCGCGACGGAGGCCAGTTCGGAGGAGACCAGTTTGCGCAGTTCCGCGTCCGACTCCAGGATGGCGGTCAGTTCGGCGATCTCCCCGGTCAGCCGGTCGCGTTCCGACTCCAGTTCCAGCCGGTCGAAGCGGGTCAGCCGGCGCAGCGGGGTGTCGAGGATGTACTGCGTCTGGAGATCGGAGAGCGAGAAGCGCCCCATCAGGCGCTCCCTGGCCTCAGCTGAGTTCTCGCTGGAGCGGATCAGCCGGATGACCTCGTCGATGTCGAGCAGCGCCACCAGCAGGCCCTCGACCAGGTGGAGCCGGTCCCGGCGCCGGCCGCGCCGGAACTCGCTGCGCCGACGCACCACGTCGAAGCGGTGGTCGACGTAGACCTCCAGCAGCTCCTTGAGCCCGAGGGTGACCGGCTGGCCGTCCACCAGCGCCACGTTGTTGACGCCGAACGACTCCTCCATGGGCGTCAGCTTGTACAACTGCTCCAGCACCGCTTCGGGGTTGAAGCCGTTCTTCACCTCGATGACCAGCCGCAGCCCGTGCCGGCGGTCCGTCAGGTCCTTGACGTCGGCGATCCCCTGGAGCTTCTTCGCGCCCACCAGGTCCTTGATCTTCGAGATCACCTTCTCCGGGCCGACGGTGAACGGCAACTCGGTGACCACGATGCCCTTGCGGCGGGCGGTGACGTCCTCCACGGTGGCGGTCGAGCGGATCTTGAAGGTGCCGCGGCCGGACGCGTAGGCGTCCCGCACGCCGGTCAGCCCGACGATCCGGCCGCCGGTCGGCAGGTCGGGACCGGGGACGTGCCGCATGAGGGCGTCCAGGTCCGCGTCGGGGTGCCGGATCAGGTGGCGGGCGGCGGCGATGACCTCGGACAGGTTGTGCGGCGGCATGTTGGTGGCCATGCCGACCGCGATCCCGGAGGCGCCGTTGACCAGCAGGTTGGGATAGGCGGCCGGCAGCGCGACCGGTTCGCGCTCCTGGCCGTCGTAGTTGGGGGCGAAGTCGACGGTGTCCTCGTCGATGGACTCCGTCATCAGCATCGCGGCGGGCGCCATCCGCGACTCGGTGTAGCGCATCGCGGCCGGCGGGTCGTCGTTGCCCAGCGACCCGAAGTTGCCGTGCCCGTCGACCAGCGGCACCCGCATGGAGAAGCCCTGTGCCATGCGCACCAGGGCGTCGTAGATGGAGACGTCGCCGTGCGGGTGCAGCTTGCCCATCACCTCGCCGACCACCCGGGCGCACTTGACGTAGCCGCGGTCGGGGCGCAGCCCCATCTCGTTCATCTGGTAGACGATGCGGCGGTGCACCGGCTTGAAACCGTCCCGGGCGTCCGGGAGGGCCCGCGAGTAGATGACCGAGTAGGCGTACTCCAGGTAGGAACCCTGCATCTCGTCGACGACGTCGATGTCGAGGATCCGCTCCTCGAAGTCGTCCGGAGGCGGGGTCTGCGTGCTGCGGCGGGGCATCGCGCGGCTGCTCCTTGGGCGGGGACCGTGAGGGATGACGGCACCATTGTGGACCGTGGGGCCGACAGAGCCGACCACGACCCGTCCGGCACCCCGGGAGAGTGAGCCGCGCTTCACACGGTGGCCCTCCGCCTGCCTAGAGTGGCACCCATCGACTCAGCGACCGGAAGGACACCTTGCCCATGGGTCACACGGCCACGCCGGAGGCAGGACCAGGCGGCCTCACAGCGACCGAGCACCGGCTCGCCAACGGGCTGCGGGTGGTGCTGTCCGAGGACCACCTGACCCCGGTCGCCGCGGTCTGCCTCTGGTACGACGTAGGCTCACGCCACGAGGTGCCCGGCCGCACCGGGCTCGCCCACCTCTTCGAGCACCTGATGTTCCAGGGCTCCGGCCAGGTGTCCGGCAACGGCCACTTCGAGATGGTGCAGTCGGCCGGCGGCTCGCTCAACGGCACCACCAGCTTCGAGCGCACCAACTACTTCGAGACCATGCCCGCCCACCAGGTGGAACTGGCCCTGTGGCTGGAGGCGGACCGGATGGGCTCGCTGCTGTCCGCCCTGGACCAGGAGAGCCTGGACAACCAGCGCGACGTGGTGAAGAACGAACGCCGCCAGCGCTACGACAACGTGCCCTACGGCACCGCGTTCGAGCGGCTCACCGCGTTGACCTACCCGTCCGAGCACCCCTACCACCACACGCCGATCGGCTCGATGGCCGACCTGGACGCGGCCTCGCTGGAGGACGCCCGGGCGTTCTTCCGCACCTACTACGCGCCCAACAACGCGGTGCTCGCGGTCGTCGGCGACATCGACCCGCAGCGCACCCTCGGCTGGATCGAGAAGTACTTCGGCAGCATCCCGGGGCACGACGGCAAGCCCGTCCCGCGCGACGGGTCGCTGCCCGCGGGCGGCGGCGCCGAGGCCCGCGAACTGGTCAGCGAGGACGTGCCGTCCCGCGCGCTGATGGCCGCCTACCGGCTCCCGCAGGACGGCACCCGGGAGGCCGACGCGGCCGACCTGGCACTGACCGTGCTCGGCGGCGGCGAGTCCTCCCGGCTGCACAACCGGCTGGTGCGCCGCGACCGTTCGGCGGTCGGCGCCGGATTCGGCATGCTGCGGCTGGCCGGCGCGCCGTCCCTGGGCTGGCTGGACGTCAAGGCGTCCTCCGGCCACGAGGTGGCCGCCATCGAGGCGGCCGTCGAGGAGGAGCTGGCCCGGTTCGCCGAGCAGGGCCCGACGCCCGAGGAGATGGAGCGCGCCCAGGCCCAGCTGGAGCGCGAGTGGCTGGACCGGCTGGCCACGGTGGGCGGGCGGGCTGACGAACTGTGCCGGTTCGCCGTGCTCTTCGGCGACCCTCAGCTGGCGTTCAGCGCGGTGCGCCGGGTCCTGGAGGTCACCCCCGAGGAGGTCCGGCGGACCGCGGCCGAGCGGCTGCGCCCGGACAACCGCGCGGTGCTGGTCTACGAGCCGACCGCCGAGCCGACAGCCGAGGCGACCGAATCCGACGAGGCAGAGGGTGAGGACGCCTGATGACCGAGGCCACCACCATGACGTTCCACCCGCGTCCGCAGGGCGGCGAGCCCACCCCGTGGGCCTTCCCGGCGCCGGAGCGCTCCGCGCTGGACAACGGCGTCACCGTGCTGCGCTGCCACCGGCCCGGCCAGAAGGTCGTGGCGGTCGAGGTGCTGCTCGACGCGCCGCTGCCCGCCGAGCCGGACGGCCTGGACGGTGTCGCCACCATCATGGCCAGGGCGTTCTCCGAGGGCACCGACAAGGCGTCGGCGGAGGAGTTCGCCGCCGAACTGGAACGCTGCGGCGCCACCCTGGACGCGCACGCCGACCACTCCGGCGTGCGGCTGTCGCTGGAGGTACCCGCCTCCCGGCTGGAGAAGGCCCTGGGGCTGCTCGCCGACGCGCTGCGCGCCCCCGCCTTCCCACCGGACGAGATCGCCCGGCTGGTCGCCAACCGGCTGGACGAGATCCCGCACGAGATGGCCAACCCGGTGCGCCGGGCAGCCGTCGCGCTGTCGAAGGAGCTGTTCCCGCCGCACTCGCGGCTCTCCCGGCCCCGGCAGGGCTCCGAGGAGACGGTGGGCCGGGTGGACGCCGCCGCGGTGCGCGCCTTCTACCGAGCGCACGTGCGGCCCGCCACCTCCACCGTGGTGGTGGTCGGCGACCTGTCCGGCGTCGACCTGGACGCGCTGCTGCGCGCCTCGCTCGGCGCGTGGAGCGGCGACACCGCCAAGCCGCACCCGGTCCCCCCGGTCACCGCGGACGACACCGCCCGGGTGGTGATCGTCGACCGGCCCGGTTCGGTGCAGACCCAGCTGCTCGTGGGCCGGGTCGGACCGGACCGGCACGACCGGGTCTGGCCCGCGCAGGTGCTCGGCACCTACAGCCTGGGCGGCACCCTCACCTCGCGGCTGGACCGGGTGCTGCGCGAGGAGAAGGGCTACACCTACGGCGTGCGGGCCCTCACCCAGGTGCTCAGGTCGGCGCCGGACGGCACCGGCGCCTCGCTGCTGGCGATCAGCGGCTCGGTCGCCACCGAGGTCACCGGACCGGCCCTCGCCGACACCTGGCAGGTGCTGCGGACCCTCGCCGAGGGCGGCCTGACCGAGGAGGAGCGCGACGTCGCCGTGCGGAACCTGGTGGGCGTCGCGCCGCTGAAGTACGAGACCGCCGCCGCGGTCGCCGACACCCTGGCCGACCAGGTGGAGCAGCACCTGCCGGACGACTACCAGGCCCGGATGTACGAGCGGCTCGCCGCGACCGGCACCGTGGAGGCGACCGCCGCCGTGGTCAGCGCCTTCCCGCCGGAGCGTCTGGTGGTCGTCCTGGTCGGCGACGCCGCCGCGATCGAGAAGCCGGTCACGGAGCTGGGCATCGGCCCGGTGACCGTGGTGCGCGGCTGATCGGGGCAGCCCCCGGTGGGCGGGCCGGCCCGGTTCCCGCTCGGGGCGCCCGGGCCGGCCCGTCGCCACGTCACCGGCGGCTCAGACGCCCTCCGGCAGCCCGTCGAGGCCTTCGGCGACCAGCCGCGCCAGCCGGTCCAGCACCGGGTCCGCGCCCTCGGCGCCGCAGGCCAGCACGATCTCGTCGCCGCCCTTCGCGCCGAGGCTGAGCACCCCGAGCATCGAGGCGGCGCTCACCGGTCCCGGGCCGTCCGGCCGGGCGACGGTCACCGGCACACCGAGGGAGGTCGCGGCCCGGACGAAGACGGAGGCCGGACGGGCGTGCAGGCCCTCGGCCCAGCCGACGGTGACACGACGTTCTGCCATGGTGGTGACCCTCCTGTGCTGGTGCTCCGCGACATCAGCGTAGGGCCGGCCCGGCACCGGAGGGGCCCGGTCCGGACACCCGGCCTACCCTTGCGCACATGGAGACCTCACCGGCCTACCCGGTGCACTGGGAGGCGGACGTGGTGCTGCGCGACGGCGGCATCGCCCACATCCGCCCGATCACGCCGGACGACGCGCGGCGGCTGGTCAGCTTCTACGAGCAGGTCTCCGACCAGTCGAAGTACTACCGCTTCTTCGCGCCCTACCCCCGGCTGTCCGACCGCGACGTGCACCGTTTCACGCATCACGACTACGTCGACCGGGTGGGGCTGGCGGCGACCGTGGGCGGGGAGTTCATCGCCACCGTGCGCTACGACCGGCTCGGCGAGGACGGCGCGCCGGCCGGCGCGGAGGCCACCCGTGCCGAGGTGGCCTTCCTGGTCCAGGACGCCCACCAGGGGCGCGGCGTGGCCTCCGCGCTGTTGGAGCACGTCGCGGCGGTGGCCCGGGAGCGCGGCATCCGCCGGTTCGACGCCGAGGTGCTGCCGGCCAACAGCAAGATGATCAAGGTCTTCACCGACGCCGGCTACACCGCGCACCGCAGCTTCACCGACGGCGTGGTGCGGCTGGAGCTGGACCTGGCTCCCACCGAGGCGTCGGTCGCCGTGATGCGCGCCAGGGAGCAGCGGGCCGAGGCGCGTTCGGTGCGGCGGCTGCTCGCACCGCGCGCGGTCGCGGTGGTCGGCGCCGGCCGCGAGCAGGGCGGCCTGGGCCGCACCCTGCTGCGCAACCTGCTGGCGGCCGGCTTCACCGGGCAGGCGCACGCGGTCAACCGGGCCTTCCCGCCCGACCAGCGCACCCTGGAGCCGGAGGGCGTGCCGGCACATCGATCGGTCGGCGACATCGGCTCCCCGGTCGACCTGGCGGTGCTGGCGGTGCCGGCCGCCTCGGTGCCGGAGGCGGTCGCGGACTGCGGACGGCACGGCGTGCAGGGCCTGGTGGTGGTCTCCAGCGGCTACGCCGAATCGGGCGAGGAGGGCAGGGCGCGGCAACGGGCCCTCATCCGGCAGGCCCGCTCGTACGGTATGCGGGTCATCGGACCGAACGCGTTCGGCGTGCTCAACACCGCCCCGCAGGTGCGCCTCAACGCCTCGCTCACCCCGCGGACCCCGCCGCCCGGACGGCTCGGGCTGTTCACCCAGTCCGGAGCCATCGGGCTGGCACTACTGGCGGGTCTGCGCCACCGGGGCGTCGGGCTCGGCGCGGTCTCCACCCTCGTCTCCGCGGGCAACCGGGCCGACGTCTCCGGCAACGACCTGCTCCAGTACTGGTACGACGACCCGCGCACCGACGTGGCGCTGATGTACCTCGAATCGATCGGCAACCCGCGCAAGTTCACCCGGCTCGCCAAGCGCACCGCGGCCGTCAAGCCGGTCGTGGTGGTCAAGGGCGCCCGCAACCTGGCCAGCGTGCCGCCCGGCCACACCGTGCGCACCGGCCGGATCCCGGACGCCACCGTCTCGGCGCTGTTCCGGCAGGCCGGCGTCATCCGGGTGGAGACGGTCACCGAACTGCTCGACACCGGGCTGCTGCTGGCCCACCAGCCGCTGCCGGCCGGCGGGCGGGTCGCCATCCTCGGCAACTCCGAGTCGCTGGGCCTGCTCGCCTACGACGTGTGCACGGCCGGCGGCCTGCGCCCGGCCGCTCCGCGCGATCTGACCACCACCGCGTCCCCGGAGCGGTTCCGCTCGGCGCTGGCCGAGGCGCTCGACGACACCGAGGTGGACGCCGTCGTGGTCACCGCGATCCCGCGGGTGGCGGCGGTGGACGGGACCGGCGCCGAGAGCGGCGACGACCCGGCGCTGGCCGAGGCGCTGCGCGCGGCGGCCGCCGGGGCCGGCAAACCGGTGCTGGTGGTCCACCTCGCGCTGGACGGTCTGGTCGGCCGGCTGGCCGGCCGCCCCGAGCCCGCCGCCGAGCCGGGCCCGCCGTCCGCCGCCGAGCCGGCCCCGCCGGCGTCCGGGGAGCCGCCGCCGCGGCCCGGCCCGCCCGGCTTCATGCGGCCGGGCGACCCCGGGGACGCGACCGGACCGCAGGCCGCCGGAGGCGCGCCGCCCGCCGGAGCGCCGCCGGAGGCCCGGCCCCAGGGCATCCCCGCCTACCCGTCCGCCGAACGCGCGGTGCACGCGCTGGTCCACGCGGTCCGCTACGCGCGCTGGCGCCGGCAGGCCGCGGTGCCAGGCCGGGTGCCGGAACTCGACGGCATCGACGAGGCCGCCGCCCGCGACGACGTGGACCGGCTGCTGGACAGCGTCCCGGACACCGCCGGGCAGGGTGTCACCCTCGACGACGGCGCCGCGCACGGCCTGCTGGCGCGCTACGGCATCGCGGTCCTGGCCGCGCTGCCCGCACCGGACGCCACCAGCGCGGTGCACGCCGCGCGGCGGCTGGGCTACCCGGTCGCCCTGAAGGCCACCGCCCCCCACCTGCGGCACCGCGCGGACCTGGGCGGAGTGCGGCTCGATCTGGCCGGGGACGGCGAACTGCGGCACGCCTACGCCGAGCTGACCGGCCGGCTCGGTCCGGCAGCGCAGGTGCGGCCGGTGGTGCAGGCGATGGCGCCGCGCGGCGTGGACACCGTGGTGCGGGCCCTGGTCGACCCGGCGGCCGGCGCGGTGCTCTCCTTCGGGCTGGCCGGCGCGCCCTCCGAACTCCTCGGCGACCTGGCCCACCGCCTGGTGCCGGCCACCGACCGGGACGCCGCCGAACTGGTGCGGTCCATCAAGGCCTCGCCGCTGCTGTTCGGCTGGCGGGGTGCGCGGCCGGCCGACGTCGCCGCGCTGGAGGAACTGCTGCTGCGCGTCTCGCGGCTGGTGGACGACCTGCCGGAGGTGGTCTCGGTGGCGCTGGAGCCGGTCGTGGTCGCCGACCGCGGGCTCGCGGTGCTCGGCGCGACCGTCCGGCTGGCGCCGCCGCCGGCCCGCGGTGATCTGGGTCCCAGGGCGCTCAGCACGCTGTAGGGCGCTCCCGGGCCCGGCCCGTCGCCGCGTGAGGGGCGGCGCGGGCCCGACACTAGGATGGTCCGTATGGCGAAGACCGGTACGACCACCCAGGGGTTGCGCACGGCCATCGAGCGCAGCGGCTACTACCCGGCGCTCGTGGCCGAGGCCGTGGAGGCATCGATCGGGGCGGAGGCGCCGGTCGCCTACCTGGTCAACCAGGAGACGACCTTCGACGCCAACGAGGTGCGCCGGCACGTCACCGTCCTGGTGCTGACCCCCACCAGGTTCCTGGTCAGCCACACCGACGAACAGGGCGCCGACGACACCTCCCCGACCCCGTACGCCACCACGTCCACGGAGTCGGTGAAAATCGGCCGGATCTCGTCGGTCGTGGTCAGCCGGGTGGTCGCCAACCCGGAGTCGTACACCCCCGGCACGCCGCCGCGCGAGGTGGTGCTCACCATCGGTTGGGGCGCGGTCAGCCGCCTGGACCTGGAGCCGGCCGCGTGCGGTGACCCGAACTGCGAGGCGGACCACGGCTACACCGGATCCTCCACCGCCGACGACCTGTCGTTGCGGGTCAGCGAGGCGGGTGACGGCGCCGACGCGGTCCGCCAGACCCTGGCGTTCGCCCGGGCGCTGTCCGAGGCCACCACCGCGGCGGCGCAGCGCTGATGGGCCTGTCGGCCCCCGAGCCCGAGCTCCTCGATCACCGCGCGGCGCCCGTTCCGCGCTACGGCAGCGCGGCCCTCGCCGACCTGCTGCCCGCCATCGCCGCCGGGCACGGGGTGCCGGGGGTGCCGCCGACCGGGCTGTGCCTGGAGCCGGCCGACCGCAGCTGCGTGTTCCTGGTCGACGGGCTCGGCTGGGAGCTGCTGCGCGCCCACCCGGACGAGGCGCCGTTCCTCAACGGGCTGCTCGGCACCTCGCTGGCCGGCAGCGGGCAGCCGTTGACCGCCGGCTTCCCGTCCACCACCGCGACCTCGCTCGCCTCGGTCGGCACCGGGCTGCCGCCGGGCGCCCACGGGCTGGCCGGCTACCGCGTCCTGGTGCCGGGCGAGGCACGGCTGATGAACCAGTTGCGCTGGCAGCCGTGGACCGATCCGCACGCCTGGCAGCCGTACCCGACGGTCTTCCAGCGCACCCACGCGGCCGGTATCGAGACCTGTCAGGTCTCCGTGCCCCACTTCCGCGACACCCCGCTGACCCGGGTCGCGCTCTCCGGCGGCTCCTTCCACGGTCGGCTGGCGGGCGAGGAGCGGATGGACCTGGCCGCCGAGCGGCTCGGCGCGGCGGACCGCACGCTGGTCTACACGTACTACAGCGAGCTGGACGGCATGGGACACCGGTACGGGGTCGACTCCGACGCCTGGCGCGGCCAGCTGATGATGGTGGACCGGCTCGCCGAGCGACTCGCCGAGCGACTGCCGCCGCGCAGCGTGCTGTACGTCACCGCCGACCACGGCATGATCGACGTGGCGGAGGCGGACCGGGTCGACTTCGACTCCGACTGGGAGCTGACCGCCGGCGTGGCGCTGCTCGGCGGCGAGGCGCGGGCCCGCCACGTGTACGCCGTACCGGGGGCCGCCGCCGACGTGCACGCGGTGTGGAGCGAGGTGCTCGGCGACCGGATGTGGGTGGCCACCCGGCGGCAGGCCATCGAGGCGGGCTGGTTCGGTCCGCGGGTCGACGAACGGGTGGCCGGCCGGATCGGCGACGTGGTCGCGGTCGCCGCCACCGACGACACGGCGGTCATCGCACTGCGCACCGAGCCGCACGAGTCGGCGATGGTGGGCCTGCACGGCTCGCTGGCCCCCGGCGAACTCCTCGTCCCGCTGCTCGAAGTGCGCACCTGATCCGCGAGAGCCCCGTTCCCGATCGAAAGGCCGCTGCCCGCCCCATGTCCGAGCTGGTTTTCTTCCGCGGAACGATGGACTGCGGGAAGTCGACGCTCGCGCTGCAGATCGAACACAACCGCTCGGCGCGCGGCAAGCACGGCCTGATCTTCACCCGCGACGACCGGGCCGGGACCGGCGTGCTCTCCTCCCGGCTGGGGCTGTCCACCAGGGCGGTCGAGGCGCCGGAGGGCTTCGACTTCTACGCGCACGTCAGCAGCCACCTGGCCGTCGGCCGGCCGGCCGACTACGTCATCGCGGACGAGGCGCAGTTCTTCACCGCCGAGCAGATCGAGCAACTGGCGCGCGTGGTGGACGATCTGGCACTGGACGTGTACGCGTTCGGCATCACCACCGATTTCCGCACCCGGCTGTTCCCGGGCGCGCAGCGACTGGTGGAGCTGGCCGACCGGATCGAGGCGCTGCAGGTGGAGGCGCTGTGCTGGTGCGGCGCGCGGGCCACCCACAACGCCCGCACGCTGGACGGCCGGATGGTGGTCGAGGGCGCCCAGGTGGTGGTCGGCGACGTCAACCGCCCTGGCGGCGAGGTCGGTTACGAGGTGCTGTGCCGCCGCCACCACCTGCGCCGGATGACGGCGGTCAGCGCCGCGGCGGCGGACGGAGACGGCACCGCCGGGGCGGGCGCCGCCGCTGAGCGGCGTCCGTCCGTGCTGCCGCCGGCCCGCTGAACCGGCCGGCCGGTGCCGTGCCCGGCCGGGTGGTCGGAACCGCCCGGGCGATCGGCCGTCCGCCGGACCGATGGCGCGTCCCCTTGGGCCGAACCCGGCGTGCCGCGGCGGCCCGCGCGCCACAATGGGCCCATGGATCCCATCATCTGCGCGGAGGAGTTGGCCTCCGGCACGTCCTCCCCGGTGCTGCTCGACGTGCGCTTCGAGGTCGGCGGGCCGCCGGGTCGCCCGCTCTATGAGACCGGCCACCTGCCCGGCGCGCGCTACGTGGACCTGGAGACCGAACTGGCCGGACCGCCCGGGGAGTCGGGACGTCACCCGCTGCCGGAGCTGGCCGTCTTCACCGCGGCGATGCGCCGGGCCGGCGTCCGTGACGGCGGGCCGGTCGTGGTCTACGACGGCGGGCAGGGCTGGGCCGCCGCCCGTGCCTGGTGGATGCTGCGCTGGGCAGGTCACGCGGACGTACGGGTGCTGGACGGCGGGCTGCGCGCCTGGCGGGGCCCGCTGGAGACCGAGGCGCCGCAGGTGGCGCCGGGCGACTTCACGCCGCGTCCCGGCGGCATGACGCAACTCACCGCCGGGCAGGCGGCCGCGCTGGCCCGCGACGGGCTGCTGCTGGATGCCCGGGCCGCCGAGCGCTACCGCGGCGAGGTGGAGCCGATCGACCGGATCGCCGGGCACGTCCCGGGCGCGGTCAGCGCGCCGACGTCCGAGAACACCGGCAGTGACGGACGCTTCCTGCCGGCCGAGGAACTGGCGGCGCGGTTCAAGGAGTTGGGCGCCGTCGAGGGCACCCGGGTGGGCGTCTACTGCGGCTCCGGGGTGTCGGCGGCGCACCAGGTACTGGCGATGGCGGTCGCGGGCATCTCGGCGGAACTGTACGTGGGCTCCTGGAGCGAGTGGTCCTACGACGGCACCTGGCCGGTGGCGAAGGGACCGATGCCGGGCTGACCGGTGCGGTGGCGCGGGGCCGCCGGGCGGTGCGGGGCCGTCCGGCGGCGCGGCGCGGGCCCGGGCCGGGCGCCCGCCCCGCGCCGCCGCACGGGCGTCACTCCTGCTTCTTGCGCCGACTGCCGAAGACGATCTCGTCCCAGCTCGGCACCGTGGCACGGCGTCCGGGGCGCACCCCGTCCGCCTCCGCCTGCCGGTCGGTGGTGCCGACCAGCCGGTCCCGGTGCCCGGCGACCGACCGGGGCATCAGCACGTCGGCGTAGGCGGCGCCGGCGCTCGCCGCGGGGGCGGGCGGCGCCGCCTCGTCCGGCACGTCCGGCGGCTCCTGCTCGGCGCCGTCCGCTCCCGGGCCGGCGGCCGCGGTGCCGGGCACCACCATGTCGCCGCGGAAGTTCGGCACCGCCTCCAGCAGGCTGGTCAGCGAGTCGTGTTCCTCGTCGCGCTCCGCCCGCTCGTCGAACCGGTCGGGGCGCTCCAGTTGCCGGTCCCGGGGCAGCCGGGCGATCCGGGGCACGAACGGGAAGCTCGGCTCCGGCTGCTCGGAGACGGTCTCGCCGATCAGCGCGCGCGCCTCGTCGTCGACCGCCTGTACCAGGCGGCGCGGCGGGTCGAAGGTCCAACTCGCCGAGTGGTGCTCGCCGGCCACCCGGTAGCCGAGCATGACCTCCCAGGTGCCGTCGTCCCGGCGCCAGGAGTCCCACTGGGCGCTCTCCTTCTCGGCGCCGCGCATCATCAGCCGTTCGGCCACCGCCTCGCCCAGCTGCGGGCCGGTGCTCTCGCCGTGCCGCCGCACCGGGGTCTTACGGGCCCGCTCGGCCATGAAGGCGCGCTCCGCCAGTACCGGGCCCTCGAACCGGCGCACCCGCTCCACCGGGATGCCGGCGAGCTGCGCGACCTCCTCGGCCGACGCGCCGGCCCGGATGCGGGCCTGGATGTCCCGGGGGCGCAGGTGGCTCTCGACCTCGATCTGGCCGAGCCGGGCTCTGTCGTTGCGCACGGCGGCGCGCAGCCGCTCGTCGATCGGAAGCGTGTATTCCGTATTGTCGGCAGCCTTGAGCACCAGTCGTGTTCCGTCGTTGCTGACGGCCACGACACGCAGATCGGGCATGGGGACCTCCCGGGTGGTGCCTGCCGACGTCACGTGCGTCGCTGCTCCCGAAGAACGAGTGTGGCCTGCCCACTTCCCGCCTGCCACAACCTTGCCGAGTTCAACGGCGTGTCGGGAGCCCTTCCCGACGCGTCGTTATGGCACGGTTACCTGTTCGCGACGCATAGTGACGACCTCCGGGAAACCGCCGGAGACACCTCACTCCTTGTCGCCTCTCCTGCGCATGCCAGTCCTACTGGGCGTCGTTGGTCGAAACGGCACCGTCGGGCCCCCTCCGGCAGTTCCGGCGGCCGGACGGGAACATCCGGTGCACGGGCTGGCAACAGTACTCCATTCGGGCCATGCGAGTGCAGCACCGCGCCGACGTTTCACCGGTGTGGCGATGTTCGGATGATGTCCGGAACCGGAACGGATGCCTTCGGCACGCGGGTTCCGGGCCTCCCGGCAGCTCGTGTCAGGCGCCCAACACCCTTCGCAGGTAGGCGTTGTCGAACACACGTCCTGGGGCGAGCCGGTCCCGCACGGCGGTGAACTCGCGGAACCGCGGGTGGACGGCGGCCAGGTACTCCGCGTCCCGGGCGTGCGGCTTCCCCCAGTGCGGACGCCCCCGATACGCCGTCTTGACCCGCAGTCCCTCGCCGGCCGCCGAGCGGACCGCGGCGGCCAGTTCGGCCACCGAGCCCGGGTCCGTCACCCGGCGCGGGGAGGCGGTGGCGTCGCCCGCCCGGTCACGCCACGAAGTCGCCGTGCCGGTGGTACGCGTCCTGCCCATCGCCCCGCCCCTCCCGCCGTGGTGCCGGAACCAGCCGGCGGTACCCGAGGAGCGCCACCGCCAGGCCGAGCGCGCCGGCCGCCAGCGGCACCAGGTAACCGGCGGCCGGACCGGCCGCGTCCACCACCCGGCCGGCCGCCGACGAGCCGACCGCCACCCCGACCGCCAGCCCGGTGCTCGTCCAGGTCATGCCCTCGGTCAACCGCGAGCGCGGCACCAGCTGTTCGACCAGCGCCATGGCGGCGACCATGGTCGGCGCGACCGACAGGCCCGCGACGAACAGCGCCACCCCCAGCACCGGCAGCCCGGCGACCAGTTGGAGGGGGATCATACTCACGGCCATCGCCGCCACCCCGAGCAGGAACCGCTTCGCCGGGCCGGCGGACGGCCGCAGCAGTCCGAACACCACTCCGGACAGGCACGATCCGAGCGCGTAGACCGCCAGCACCGCGCTCGCCGCGCCCTTGTGCCCCTGCGCCTGCGCGAAGGCCACCGTGGTGACGTCCACCGCGCCGAAGATCACCCCGGTCGCGGTGAAGGTCGCCACCAGTACCCGCAGTCCCACCGAGGCCAGCGCCGACCGGCCGCCGTGCCGCTCGCGCGGATGCGGCGCCGGCTCGGTGCCGCGCTGCGCGGTCAGCCACAGCACGCCGAACGCCAGGCATGCCACCGCCACCATCGGCCCGGCCTCCGGGAACCAGGCGGTGCTCAGGCCGATCGAGACCACCGGGCCGACGATGAAGCAGACCTCGTCCACCACCGACTCGTGGGAGTAGGCGGTGTGCAGCAGCGGCGAGTCCCGGTACAACGCCGCCCACCGGGAGCGCACCATCGACCCCAGGCCCGGTGTCGCACCGGCCGCCGCCGCGCACCCGTAGAGTGCCCAGTCCGGTGCGCCCAGGCGCACGCAGGCCAGCAGGCCGGCCACCGCGGACACCGTCACCACCAGGACAGGGCGCAGCACCCGGCGCTGCCCGTAGCGGTCCACCAGCCGGGAGACCCGCGGCCCGAAGAACGCGGCCGCCAGTGCCAGCGTCGCGGTCAGCGCCCCGGCCAGCGCGTAGCGGCCGGTCACCTCGGAGATCATCGTCACGATGCCGATGCCCAGCATGGACAGCGGCAGCCGGCCGACGGCGCCGGCGGCGGAGAACGCCTTGGCGCCGCGGGCGGCGAAGATCGCGCGGTAGGGGGCGAGCACGGGCGCTCCAGGCTTCGGGGGGCGACGACGTCATCGCGGCTCAACGGTGCGGAAAGCCTACGAGTCCCCGCAACCCGTTTTCGCCGGGACGTCCGCCGCCCGCCGACGGCCCGCGCGCGGCGGGTGGCAGGATCGGGACCATGCCCGAAGCGCTCGACGCCAGCCCCTACGACGCCCTGCTCCTGCTGTCCTTCGGTGGTCCCGAGGGTCCCGACGACGTGGTGCCGTTCCTGGAGAACGTCACCGCGGGACGGGGCATCCCGCGCGAACGCCTCAAGGAGGTCGGGCGGCACTACTTCCTGTTCGGCGGGGTCAGCCCCATCAACGCCCAGAACCGCGACCTGCTCGCCGCGCTGCGCGCCGACTTCGCGGGCGCCGGCCTCGACCTGCCGGTCTACTGGGGCAACCGCAACTGGGCGCCGTACCTCACCGACACGATGCGGGCGCTGTCCGAGGACGGCCGCCGCCGCGTGCTCACGCTGGCCACCAGCGCGTACGCCTCCTACTCCGGCTGCCGGCAGTACCGCGAGAACCTGGCCGACGCGCTGGCCGCGCTGTCCGCCGAGGGTCGCCCGGTGCCCCGGCTGGACAAGGTCCGGCACTACTTCAACCACCCCGGCTTCATCGCCCCGATGACCGACGCGGTGCTCACCGCGCTGGCCGAACTGCCCGCACCGGTGCGCGACCGGGCACACCTGGCGTTCACCACGCACTCCATCCCGACCGCCGCCGCCGACACCTCGGGGCCGCCGGCCGGACACGGCGACGGCGGCGCCTACGTCGCGCAGCACCTGGACGCCGCCGGGACCATCGCCGCGGCGGTCCGCGAGGCGACCGGCGTCGCGCACCCGTGGCGGTTGGTCTACCAGTCGCGCAGCGGTGCCGCCCACATTCCCTGGCTGGAGCCCGACATCCGCGACCACCTGCGCGCCGAGCACGCCGCCGGCACCCCCGCCGTGGTGATGGTGCCGGTCGGCTTCGTCTCGGACCACATGGAGGTCAGGTACGACCTGGACACCGAGGCGGCGGCCGAGGCGGAGGCCCTCGGCCTGCCGGTCAGCCGGGCGGCCACCGTCGGCGCCGACCCGCGGTTCGCCGCCGCCGTGCGCGACCTGGTGCTGGAACGCGCCGCCACCGAGCGCGGCGGCGCGCCCGAACGCCGCGCGCTGGGCCGGCTCGGTGCGTGCCAGGACGTGTGCCCGGCCGGCTGCTGCCCGGCCCGCACCCCCCGGCCGGCCGCCGCCGGCCTCGACCGGTGACCCGCCGGCCCGTGACGAGAGGACGACTGCCGTGACCGATCTGGACCGTGAACTGCTCGACGTGGCGCTGGAGGCGGCCCGCAGGGCGGGCACGCTGCTGCGCGACGGGCGGCCGGCGGACCTGGGCGTGGCCGCCACCAAGTCCAGCCCCACCGACGTGGTCACCGAGATGGACCTGGCCTCGGAGAGGCTGATCACCGGTTACCTGGAGCGGGAGCGTCCCGGGGACGGGCTGCTCGGCGAGGAGGGCGCCAGCAAGGAGGGCACCACCGGGGTGCGCTGGGTGATCGACCCGCTGGACGGCACCGTGAACTACCTCTACGGCCTGCCCTCCTGGTCGGTGAGCATCGCCGCGGAGCGGGAGGGCCGCACCGTGGTCGGCGTGGTCGCCGCCCCGATGCGCGGCGAGACCTACCACGCGGTGCTGGGCGGCGGCGCCTGGGCGGACGGCACCCGGGTGCGCTGCCGTCCGGCGCCGGCGCTGGACCGTGCGCTGGTGGCCACCGGATTCGGATACCGGTTGCCGATGCGCACCGCCCAGGCCGAGGTCGCCCGGGTGCTGCTGCCGAAGGTGCGCGACATCCGGCGCAACGGGTCGGCCGCGATCGACCTGTGCGACCTGGGCTGCGGACGCCTGGACGGCTACTACGAGCGCGGGCTGCACCCGTGGGACGTGGCGGCCGGCGGGCTGTTCGCCAGGGAGGCCGGCGTGCGCACCGGCGGCCGGCCCGGCGCGCCGGAGTCCTACGAGTTGACGGTGGCCGCGCCGCCCGGGCTCTTCGAGCCGCTGCAGTCCCTGGTGGACGCCCTGGGCGCCTGGCACGACTGAACCGGGCGAGCGAACCGTGCGGCTTCCGGCCGGGCACCGCGGCCGGGCACAGCGGGCCCGGAGCACTGCGGCCGGGCACAGCGGGCCCGGAGCACTGCGGCCGGGCGCGGGCGTGCGAACGCCCCGGTCACCTGGATCGGGGTGTCCGGGGCGCAGGCCGGGCGGTGGTTCAGGCGACCTTGGGGGCGACCTCGACGCCGTGCTCGGCGGCGATCCGGCGCAGGTCGTCCAGCTCGGACTGCTCCACCTCGGCGAGGTAGTCGTCACCGATCTCCCGTGCCCGGTCCAGATCGGATTCGGTGGTGCGTATGCGCTGCGTGATGCCGGTGGTGAACGCGTCCATAAGGCGCCCCCTTGTCGTCGTCGGGTGCACAAGGCGGTTTCCGGTGTGCGGGGTGTGGGCGATCGCCTGCCGAACGCGTCCGGGACGCGAGGCCGATGCCAGGTGGCGAGGCGTGATCGCGGAGTTGGTGTCGTCCTCCCCGGGGCCGAGCGGCCGAAAACATCAACCTCCCGAAAAATCTCATGAGACGGTTTTCTCTACGCGCGGTGATCCGCCGGTCGCCCCTCGCGCCCGGAACGATCCGTTCACGGTCGGTTTTCGGCCGAATCCGCGCGGTGCTCGCCGCGGCCGGCGCGGCCTCGCTGATCAGGCGTGCTCCGGCGAACGGGCTTACCGGTGTTTTATGGGCATCGGAGGCAGGATGGATCCGCTCACCGTGATCCGCTTCGTTGGAAGGACCCGCCCGTGCGCGTACTCGTCGTCGAGGACGAGCAACTGCTCGCCGATGCCGTCGCCACCGGACTGCGCCGGGAGGCCATGGCCGTCGATGTCGTCTACGACGGGGGCGCGGCCCTGGAACGGATCGGCGTCAACGACTACGACGTGCTGGTGCTCGACCGCGACCTGCCGGTCGTCCACGGCGACGAGGTCTGCCGCAAGCTGGTCGGTCTCGGCCTGCCGACCCGGATCCTGATGCTCACCGCGGCCGGCGACGTGAGCGACCGGGTGCACGGGCTGGAGCTGGGCGCGGACGACTACCTGCCCAAGCCGTTCGCCTTCAGCGAGCTGACCGCCCGGGTACGGGCGCTCGGCCGGCGCACCAGCACACCGCTGCCGCCGGTCCTGGAGCGTGCCGGGATCCGGCTCGACCCGAACCGCCGCGAGATCTTCCGCGACGGCCGGGAGGTCCACCTCGCGCCCAAGGAGTTCGCCGTCCTGGAGGTGCTGCTGCGCAGTGAGGGCGCGGTGGTCTCCGCCGAGCAACTGCTGGAGAAGGCCTGGGACGAGAACACCGACCCGTTCACCAACGTCGTGCGGGTCACCGTGATGACGCTGCGCCGCAAGCTCGGCGAGCCCGCCGTCATCGTGACGGTCCCCGGCTCCGGTTACCGGATCTGATCGCGGATGGCCCAGCCCCCCGTGCCCGGTTCCCCCTCCTCCGCCCCGGGCTCGTCGTCCTCCCAGACCTCCCAGTCCTCCCCGTCCGCCGCGGGCTCCTGCCACGTCCCGCGCTCCTCCCACTCCCCGGGCGCGACGGGTCCCTCCGGCGCGTCCGGCGCGGCGGGTCCGGGCGGCGGCTCCGGCCCGCACGGCGCTCCGGGCGGCGGGTCGCGCCCGGCCGGGCCGCCGGACTCCCCGCCGGCCGCCCAGCCGTCCGGAGCCGGCGGCGGCGGATTCTCCCCGCCGGCCGCCCCGCCCAAGCCCGACTGGGACCCCCGGCCGCCGGAGTCCGGTCCGCCGTGGCTGCGGCCCACCATCCGGATACGGCTGACCGTGCTGTACGGCGGGATGTTCCTGATCGCCGGCGTCCTGCTGCTGCTGATCATCTACCTGCTCACCGCGCGGGCCATGAACCAGGGCGGAGCCGCCCCGTTCCGGCTGATCAGCGGCCACGTCCAGGTCAACAGCAGCGCCTGCCCCGGGCTGTCGGACCCCTCCCAGGTGATCACCGCCAACCAGTTCAACGACGCGCTCGACGCCTGCATGAAGGCACAGCGGGAACTGGCGCTGACCAACCTGCTGCGCCGCTCGCTGCTGGCGCTGCTGGGCCTGACGGTCGCGGCGTTCGCGTTCGGCTACGTGATGGCCGGCCGGGTGCTCTCCCCGCTCGGCCGGATCACCCGCACCGCCCGCTCGGTGGCCGGGTCCGACCTGTCCCGGCGGATCAAGATGGACGGCCCGGACGACGAGCTGAAGGAGCTCGCCGACACCTTCGACGACATGCTCAACCGGCTGGACCGCTCGTTCGAGTCGCAGCGCCGCTTCGTCGCCAACGCCTCGCACGAGCTGCGCACCCCGCTGGCGATCAACCGCACCCTGTTGGAGGTGCAGCTCGCCGACCCCGACGCCTCACCCGACCTGCAGCAGCTCGGCAGGACACTGCTCGCCACCAACCTGCGCAGCGAGCAACTCGTCGAGGGGCTGCTGCTGCTCGCCCGCAGCGACAACGAGGTGGTGGAGCGCAAGGCGGTCGACCTGGCGGAGGCGGCGGCCCAGGCACTGGAGCAGACCCGCGCCGAGGCCGGGTCCAAGGGGGTGGAGCTGCGCGGCGCCCACCTGGCGCCCGCCGTGGTGCAGGGCAGCGGCGTGCTGCTGGAGCGGATCGCGCTGAACCTGGTGCAGAACGCCGTGCGCTACAACGTGCCGGACGGCTGGGTGGAGGTGCGCACCGACGACGAGAACGGCTCCGCGGTGCTCACGGTGGCCAACACCGGGCCGGTGGTGCCCGCCTACGAGCTGGACAACATCTTCGAACCCTTCCGCCGGCTGCGCACCGAGCGGACCAACAGCGACAAGGGCGTCGGGCTGGGGCTGTCCATCGTGCGCTCGGTGACCCGTGCGCACGGCGGATCGATCACCGCGGTGCCCCGTGAGGGAGGCGGCCTGGTCATGCGGGTCGTGATCCCCTCATGAGGCGGTGCGCCGGACCGGACACGCGCGGGAGACGGTGTTCGCTTTGAGCGGAATATTGTCGTCTGTTCTTGGCCCATCCGTGGTGTGACCGATCGCACAGCGCCGAAGGCCTCTGTGCGCGCTGCGTGACGGCGGCTCGCGGTAAAAAGCCGAAAAATCCATGTTTCCGCAGGTCATGATCACGGGAAGTACACGAGACGGCACACCGGAACGACTGCCGCCGACCATGATCGGGTCCCCGTCGATGGCCGACACCGTCACCCCTTCGGGGGTGCGGTTGGGTGTCGATTGAGTAACAGGGCTTGATGTGAGGCAAAATCTCCGCCTCGGAGCGGGCACAAGTTCCGCTCCTCGCGCGTTACGTGCGCTGGAGAGACGAAGAGACCCAGAGGGGGAGAGTGACATGGCAACGGATTACGACACGCCACGCAAGACCGATGACGACCTCAACGAGGACAGCATCGAGGAGCTGAAGGCGCGCCGGAACGAGAAGTCCACCTCGTCGGTGGACGTCGACGAGTTCGAACAGGCCGAGGGGCTGGAGCTGCCCGGTGCCGACCTGTCCAACGAGGAGCTGTCGGTGCGCGTGCTGCCGCGCCAGGCCGACGAGTTCACCTGCATGAGCTGCTTCCTGGTGCACCACCGCAGCCAGCTGGCCGCGGAGAAGAACGGCCAGCCGATCTGCCGCGACTGCGCGGCCTGACGAGCCGGGACGGCCGTGTCCGGTCCGGGACGAGACGACGAGCGGGGTTCCACGGGGCGTCGGCACGATGCGGCGCCGTCCGGGAGGCCGGCGGCGGCCGGCGGACGGGCCTCGCTCGCGCAACGCGTCCGCGGCGGCGCCACGTCCGGGCTGAACGCGCTGGCCGAGCGGTTCGCCGACGCGGCACCGCGCATCCCGGTCCGCGACCTGGACACCCTGCGGCGGCAGTTCCCGGGCCTGGGCCCGGAGGACGTCGCCGACAAGCTCGTCGCCGCGGCCACCGCGGCGACCGCCACCGTGGGCGCCGGAGTGGGCGCCGCGGCGGCCCTGCCCGTGCCGCCCGCCATGAGCGCGGAACTCGCCGCGGAGACCATGGCGGTGGCGGCCGTGGAGTACAAACTCATCGCCGAACTGCACGAGGTCTACGGCCGCCGGGCCCCCGGCAGCACCCGGCAGCGGGTCGTCGCCTACCTCGGCGCCTGGGCCCAGCAGCGCGGCATCCAGGTCACCCGGCCCGCCAGCGTCGACGTGGCCCTCAGCGGCCAGCTGAAACGGCAGCTGCGGCAACGCCTCGTGCAGCGCACCGCGCGGAACCTCCCCACCCTGGCCCCCTTCATGATCGGCGCCACCGTCGGCGCCGTCCTTAACCGGCACGCCACCGCCAGACTCGCCGACCGGGTCCGCGCCGACCTGCGCGTCGGGCAGGTGCCCTGGGAGCGGATCACCCCGCGGCCCTGACCTTCGCCTTCGCGAGAGCCTCGGCCAGCTCACCGGGCGTGCGGGTGGACAGGTACAGGTAGGGCGTCGGGTCGCCGGGATCGGTCACCTCGACCTTCAACGCCGTCGGCACGTAGGAGCGCAGCAGCATGAACGCGCGGGTGTCCGCCTTGTAGGTGCGCCAGGCCATCGCCTCCGGCCGGTCCAGCACCACCGCCTCGCCCAGCGCCCCCACCGGGATGCGGGCGTCGCCGGCCACCAGCGAGCCGGCCACCACCCGGATGCGGGCCGAGCCGTAGGAACTGACCACCGCGCAGGCCAGCGCCGTCGCCCCGGCGAACGATCCCAGCAGCGGCAGGGGGCCGAACGGCAGCGCGACCAGCGCGCAGCACACCCCGATCAGCACCGCCATGAACCACCAGGAACGCGGCGCCGTCAGGCGCTCGTCGTAAGGCTGCATGGCACCAGCTTGACACGCCCCGCGCGGGCCGGGGCCCGGCGGGCGGGGGCCGACCGACGCGGTATCGGCGCGGCGCGCGAACCCCCTCCGGGCGCAGGGCGGGCCGGTCGGGACGGGCCGACCGGTCACGGGCGCGGTCCGCCGAGCGCCCGCACCAGCCGCGGCGACGCCTCGCGCAGCCCGGTCGCCAACTGCTTGGCCCAGTCCGCCGCCGCGGTCGGCAGCAGCGCGTCCAGCGCCGCCGTGGACCAGGCGCCCGCGCCCACCACGTAGCGTGACTGCGGGTGGCGCGCGGTGAGCGCCCGCCGCACGGTGGACGCCACCTGCCGCGGCGCCGGCTCCCGGGGCCGCCACGGCCCGCGCGGCGCCTCGCCCGCCGCCGCGTACTGGTCGCGGTACGCCGAGACCCGCAGTTGCGGCAGCCGGTCCGCGCTGCCGCGCCACAACCGGCTGCCGTACGACCACGGTTCGACCAGCGAGACGCGCACGCCGAAGCCGGCGCTCTCCATCCGCAGCGCGTCGGTGAGCGCCTCCAGCCCCTGCTTGCTCGCGCAGTACCAGCCCAGCATCGGCATCGTCACCCGGCCGGCCAGACAGGAGACGTTGACGATCCGGCCGTGCCGCCGCTCGCGCATCGTCGGCAGCACCAGGCGGGCGATCCGGGCCGGCGCCAGCAGGTTCGTCTCCAACTGTTGGCGGGCCCGCTCGTCGTCCACGTCCTCGACCGCGCCGGGCTGGGCGAACTGCGCGTTGTTGACCACCGCCCACGGGCCGCCGTCGGTCAGGGTGGCGATCTCGGTGAAGGCGCGCACCGTGGAGGTGGCGTCCGAGACGTCCACCAGCACGGTGCGCACCCGGGTGCCGGTGCGCTCGGCCCGCCGCCGCAGTGCCTCGGCCCTCTCCCGGCTGCGGGAGGTGGCGATCACCTCGAACCCGGCGTGCGCCAGGTCGAGGGCGATCACCTGACCGGTGACGCCGGTGGCGCCGGTCACAACGACGGTCTTGCGGCTCATCGGGCCCAATGGAATCGATCCTGTGGAAGCCTGGACAACGCGGTAAGGGACGGTGCCCCACCAGGAGGGTAGGGTTCGGGCCGTGAGTGGAGCTACTGCATCCGACAACGCGGAGCGCACGGGGTTGACGCCGCCCGACGACGCCGACCCGCCGGTGCGCCACCCCGAGGCCCCGGAACCCGGCGTACTGCTCGGATCGCACTACGACCAGTGCTTCGGCTGCGGCGACTCCCAACCGCGGGGCCTGCACCTGCGGGCGCGCGCCGGGGAGGGGGTGAGCGTCACCGCCGAGTTCACCGTGGCCCCCGCGCACCAGGGTGCCCCAGGCCTGGCGCACGGCGGCGTGCTGGTCTCCGCGCTCGACGAGACGCTCGGCTCCCTGCAGTGGCTGCTGCGCACCATCGCGGTCACCGGACGACTGGAGACCGACTTCGTGCGCCCGGTGCCGGTCGGCACCACGCTGCACCTGCGCGCGCACTGCACCGGCGTCGCCGGGCGCAAGATCTACTCCAGCGCGGTCGGCCGGATCGGCAGCCCGGAGGGACCGGTCGCGGTCCGCGCCGAGGCGGTCTTCGTCGAGGTCAGGCTCGAACACTTCACCCGCAACGGCCGTCCCGAGGAGATCAAGGCCGCGCTGGACAACCCCGACCAGCTCCGGGTCACCCGCGCCTTCGAGGTCAACCCGTGACCGGCTCGCCCACCGGGCCGCTGGACGTGCTGATCCGCCGGCTGGACCCGGACGTACCGCTGCCGTCGTACGCGCACCCCGGGGACGCCGGCGTGGACCTGGTGACCACCGAGTCCGCCGAACTCGCCCCCGGCGAGCGCTCGGTGCTGCGCACCGGGATCGCCGTCGCGCTGCCCGACGGGTACGCGGCCTTCGTGCATCCGCGCTCCGGCCTCGCGGCCCGGTGCGGAGTCTCCATGGTGAATGCCCCCGGGACGGTCGACGCCGGGTACCGTGGAGAGATCAAGGTGATCGTGGTCAACCTCGATCCGCGCGAGAGCGTGCGGTTCGAACGGTTCGACCGGATCGCCCAGCTGGTCGTCCAGCGGGTCGAGAGGGTGCGTTTCCACGAGGTCGTGGAGCTGCCCGGCTCCGCACGCGCCGAGGGGGGCTTCGGCTCCACCGGTGGACACGCCGCGGTGGCCGGCCCGACGGACGGCACGACCGGTTCCACGCAGGGCTACGCATCGGTCGCCTCAGACCGGGAAGGACAGTGACCGTGTTCCGTCGTCGCAGCAAGGAGCGCGAAGACGCCCCCGACGAGCTCGAGCAGGACGCGAGCGTGGACGAGGGTGCCGAGCAGGACGCCGAGGCGCCTGACGCCGACGAGGTCGAGTCGCGGCGCTACAACCTGCCGCCCGCCCCGCGCCCGGACGGGCCGTGGGACGTCAGCGAGGTCCAGCAGCCGGGCGAGGGCCGGGTGGACCTCGGCGGGCTGTTCGTGCCCGGCGTCGAGGGCATGGAACTGCGGGTGGAGGTGGCCGGCGACTCGATCGTCGCGGCGACCGTGGTGCTCCAGGACAGCGCCGTGCAGCTCCAGGCGTTCGCCGCGCCGAAGTCGGAGGGCATCTGGGGAGAGGTCCGCGACGAGATCGCCTCCAGCATCACCCAGCAGGGCGGCATCGTCGACGAGACCGAGGGCCCGCTCGGCTGGGAGCTGCGCGCCCAGGTCCCGGTGCAACTGCCGGACGGCGCCAACGGCGTCCAGTTGGTGCGCTTCGTGGGGTGCGACGGGCCGCGCTGGTTCCTGCGCGGCGTGATCTCCGGCCAGGGCGCGGTGCAGCCGCAGGCCGCCGGGGTGCTGGAGCAGGTCTTCCGTGACACCGTCGTCACCCGCGGCGACAGTCCGATGGCGCCCCGCGACCCGATCGTGCTGAAGCTCCCGGACGACGCGCAGATGCTCCCCGAGGGCGTCGCCCAGGAAGAGGCCGCCCCCGGCAAGTTCTCCGACGGCATCGACCCGATGCGGCGCGGACCGGAGATCACCGAGGTCCGCTGACCGAACCCTTCCGAACGGGCCGGTGGCACCGCGTGGCGCCGGCCCGTCGGCGTACCCGGCGGGCCGGGCCGCACGCCCTCCGGCCGGAACCCGGGCCTGAGCGCACCGGAGCCGCGGGAGTGCCGGGAAATCCATACGCGTTCCTGACGCCCGCGCGCCCCAGCCGACCGGGACGCACCGGCCCGGCCCGCCTAGGATTTCTTGTCGTGGCCGCCGGTCATCCCGCCCGCGGCCGGACCGGCCCACGGGTGCGAGCGGAGGTGGGGACGCGGACATGGCACGCGGAACGCTGCGGATCTACCTCGGCGCCGCGCCCGGCGTGGGCAAGACCTACGCCATGCTCAGCGAGGGGCACCGGCGGCTGGAGCGGGGCACGGACGTCGTGGTCGGCGTCGTCGACCATCATCCGCGCCCGCGCACCGAGGCGCTGCTGACCGGGCTGGAGGAGGTGCCGGCGCGGCCCGGCCGGCCCGGCGGCCCGGTAGGCGGCCCGGCAGGCCGACTGGACGTCGATGCCCTGCTGGCCCGGGCGCCCGAGGTGGTCCTGGTCGACGACCTCGCCCGTGCCAACGCGCCCGGCGCGCGGCATCCGAAGCGCTGGCAGGACGTGCGCGACCTGCTCGACGCCGGCGTCGACGTGGTCTCCAACGTCAACATCCAGCACCTGGAATCGCTCGGCGACGTCGTCGAGTCGATCACCGGGGCGCGCGAGCGGGACACCGTGCCGGACGAGGTGGTGCGGCACGCCGAACAGATCGAACTGGTCGACGTCTGTCCCCAGGCGCTGCGCCGCCGGATGGCGCACGGCAACATTTACCAGCCCGACGCGGTCGACGCCGCGCTGTCGCACTCCTTCCGCCCCGGCAACCTCACCGCGCTGCGCGAACTGGCGCTGCTGTGGCTCGCCGACCGGGTCGACGAGCACCTCCAGCGGTACCGCGCCGACCACCACGTCCGCTCCACCTGGCAGGCCAGGGAGCGCATCGTGGTGGGCCTGACCGGCGGCCCCGAGGGACGCACCCTGGTCCGGCGCGCCGCGCGGATGGCAGCCAAGGGCTCCGGCGGCCGGATCCTCGCCGTGCACGTCGCCCGCAGCGGCGGACCGGCCTGCGGTTCCCCGAAGGAACTCGCCGCGCAGCGCGCCATGGTCGAGGAGCTGGGCGGCTCCTTCCATCACGTGCTCGGCGACGACGTGCCCACCGCGCTGCTGGAGTTCTCCCGGGGCGTCGACGCCACCCAGATCGTGCTGGGCACCTCCCGCCGCAAGGCGTGGCAGTACGTGTTCGGGCCCGGCGTGGGCAACACCGTGGCCCGCGAGTCCGCCGACATCGACGTGCACATCGTCACCCACGAGGAGGCCGCCAGGGGCCGCGGACTGCCCGTCCCGCGCGGCGCCCGGCTCGGCCGGGTACGCATCCTGGCCGGCTGGGCGGTGGGCTGCGCCGGGCCGGGACTGGCGACGCTGCTGCTCACCCGTGGCCTGCCGGGCATGGGCCTGGGCAACGACATGCTGCTGCTGCTCTCGCTCACCGTCGCGGCGGCCCTGCTCGGCGGCATGCTCCCGGCGCTCGCCTCGGCGGCGGTCGGCTCGCTCTTCCTCAACTACTTCTTCACCTCGCCGCTGCACCGGTTCACCGTCGCCGACCCGCACGACATCGTGGCCATCGTGATCTTCGCGGCGGTCGCCGTCGCGGTCGCCTCGGTGGTGGACCAGGCCGCCCGCCGCAGTCACCAGGCGGCCCGACTGCGCGCCGAGTCGGAGATCTTCTCGCTGCTGGCCGGCAGCGTGCTGCGCGGCGAGGCATCGCTCGACGCGCTGCTCGAACGGGTCCGCGAGACGTTCGCGATGACCTCGGTGGCGCTGCTGGAGCGGCCGTCCGGCCACGGCCCGTGGACGGAGGCGGGCAGCGTCGGACCGCAGCCGTGCGCGCGGCCCGACGACGCAGACGTCGAGGTGCCGGTCGGCGACCGGATGTCGCTGGCGCTGACCGGCCGGGTGCTGCCCGCCGAGGACCGCCGCCTGCTCTCCGCCTTCGCCGCCCAGGCCGCGGCCATCCTGGACCGGCAGCGGCTGCTGGGCGAGGCGGCCCGCGCCCGGGAGCTCGCCGAGGGCAACCGGATCCGCACCGCGCTGCTGGCCGCCGTCTCGCACGACCTGCGCACCCCGCTCGCCGCGATCAAGGCCGCCGTCACCTCGCTGCGCTCCGACGACGTCGCCTGGTCGCCGCGGGACGAGGCCGACCTGCTGGAGGCCGTCGAGGACGGCGCCGACCGGCTGGACCACCTGGTGGGCAACCTGCTGGACATGTCGCGGCTGCAGACCGGAACGGTGGCACCGCTGGTGCGCGAGGTGGACCTCGACGAGGTGGTGCCGCTCGCGCTCGGCGGCGTGCCGCCCGGCGCCGCCGCACTCGACGTCCCCGAGGCGCTGCCGATGGTGCTCGCCGACCCCGGACTGCTGGAACGCCTGGTCGCCAACGTGGTGGAGAACGCCGTGACGTACAGCCCGGACGCCGGACCGGTCCTGGTCTCCGCCAGCGTGCTGCGCGACCGGGTCGAACTGCGCGTCGCCGACCGCGGGCCCGGCGTGCCCGACGATGCCAAGGAGCGCATCTTCGAGCCCTTCCAGCGCCACGGGGACGCGCCGCGCGGCTCCGGCGTCGGACTCGGCCTGGCGGTCGCCAGGGGGTTCGCCGAGGCGATGGGCGGCTCGCTGTTCGCGGACGACACCCCAGGCGGCGGACTGACCATGGTGCTGACCCTGCGGGCCGCCGCCGGCCGGCCCCGTTCCGCGGCCGGCCGCCCCGCGCGGGCCGCCCCGTGAGGCCGCCCGCGCACCGCGAGCCGGACGGCCCCGGGAGGACGGCGCGCGGTGACGCCCCGGGCACCGGCGGCGCCGGCACCGGGACGCACCCCGCCGGCCGGGCACCGGTCCGGGTGCTGGTGGTCGACGACGAACCGCAGATCGTCCGCGCCCTGGCGATCAACCTGCGGGTCCGCCACTACGAGGTGCACGCCGCCCCGGACGGAGCCGCCGCGCTGCGGCTGGCCGCCGGCGTCCAGCCGGACGTGGTGGTGCTCGACCTCGGCCTGCCCGACATGGACGGAGCCGACGTCATCCGGGGCCTACGGGCCTGGAGCCGGGTGCCGATCATCGTGCTGTCCGCCCGCCAGGCGTCCGGCGAGAAGGTCGAAGCGCTCGACGCGGGCGCCGACGACTACGTCACCAAGCCCTTCGGCATGGACGAACTGCTCGCCCGGCTGCGTGCCGCGGTGCGCCGGGCCGCGCCGGTCGGCGACGGGGACGGTGCGGCGCTGGTCGAGACGGACACGTTCACCGTCGACCTCGCGGCCCGCAGGGTCCGCCGGGACGGCGCCGACGTGCGGCTCACCCCCACCGAGTGGCACCTGCTGGAGGTCCTGGTGCGCAGCCCGGGCCGGCTGGTCGGCCAGAAGCAGCTGCTGCGCGAGGTGTGGGGCCCGGCGTACGGGACGGAGAGCAACTACCTGCGGGTCTACATGGCCCAGCTGCGCCGCAAACTGGAGCCCGACCCGTCGCACCCGCGGCACTTCATCACCGAGCCGGGCATGGGCTACCGCTTCGAACTGTGACCCCGCGGCGCGGCCGGAGAACCCTTCCGGGTGGTCTTCTCGAACACGGAATTGACGGCGGCCGGCGGCCGACGGGCGGAACGGCGATCACCCTCCGCCGCGGCCGCGTCGGCGGGGGCCCCGCCGGGTACGCTTTCCGGCATGAGTGGTGCCACCCGTTCGGGCCGTCCTACCGGCCGGTTCCGCCGGCTCCTCGACCGTCTCGCCTCCTCCCAGGAGGACCTGATGTCGCAGGAGCTGCTGCGGGAGACCGCCGAGGTCGGCTGCACCCGCATCCAGGACTGCCGGGACCGGCAGCTCGTCACCGTGACCGGTACGCTGCGCACGGTCACCCTGCGTCCGCGGGCCGGTGTGCCCGCGCTGGAGGCGGAGCTGTTCGACGGTTCCGCGCCGCTGGACGTGGTCTGGCTGGGCCGCCGCAGCATCGTGGGTATAGAACCCGGGCGCAGGATCATCGCCTCCGGACGGGTCTCGCACAACCGCGGCCGTCCGGTGCTGTTCAACCCCAAGTACGAGCTGCGTCCCGTCGGACAGGAGTAGCCGGTGGCCCCCACCAACCAGCGGACCGAGGACCCCACGAGCACTGCGGCCGCCGCGTCGAAGGCGGCCGCCGACAAGGCGCTGCTGGAAGCGTTCGGCGGCGTGTGGGGCATGGTGGACACCACCGTGCCCGGCCTGGTCTTCGTCGCGATCTTCACCGTCCACCACGACATCACGATCGCGGCGGTGTCCGCGCTCGCCCTCAGCCTGGTGCTCGCCGTCGCACGGCTGGCCCGCCGGCAGACCCTCAAGCACGCCTTCAGCGGGGTCTTCGGCATCGCGTTCGGCGCCTTCTTCGCGATGCTGTCGGGCAACGCCAAGAACTTCTACCTGCCGGGCATGCTCTACACGCTCGGCCTGGCGATCGCCTACCTGGTCTCGGCGGCGGCCCGCTTCCCGCTGATCGGAGTGCTGCTCGGGCCGATCCTGCGCGAGAACCTGTCGTGGCGCACCCGCAACCCGGGCCGCTTCCGGGCCTACACCAAGGCCACCTGGGCCTGGGGGATCATCCTGCTGGCGAAGTCGGCGATCCTCTTCCCGCTGTACTGGTGGGGCGACGCGACGCAGCTCGGCTGGGTCAAGGTCGCGCTGGGCATCCCGCCCTTCCTGCTGTCGGTCTACCTGACCTGGATCTTCCTGGCCAAGGCACCGCCGCCGATCGACGTGATCGCCGAGATGGAGGAGCGCGAGAAGCGCGAGGCGGCGGCAGCCGACGGCGGCGACCCGGTCTGACCCGGCCGCGGTCCCCGGGCCGCCGGGCCGGTCGCCGTCACGCGACGGCGGGGCGCCGGTGGTCGCAGCCGGCGAGGGGCCCGGGCCGCCTGCGGTCAGCCGAAGGGCCCGCGACCTTCCGGTCGCGGGCCGGTCCGGTCACGCCGCGCCCGGCGCCGTCACTCCGGACCGTCCTGCGGCGGGGGACCGGTGACGGTGTCGCTGTCCTCGCCGTCCTGGCGCACCGACAGCAGGTCCTCCAACTGCTCCTCGCGGTCCGGGGCGGCCACGAACAGCAGCTCGTCGCCCGCCTCCAGCGCGTCCTCCCTGGCCGGGGTCAGCACCCGGTGGCCGCGGATGATCGTCACCAGCGAGGTGTCGGTGGGCCAGCGCACCTCGCCGACCCGGGTTCCCACCAGCGCCGCGTCCGGCGCGAGCGTCAGCTCCACCAGGTTCGCGTCGCCCTGGCTGAACCGCAGCAGGCGCACCAGGTCGCCGACGCTGACCGCCTCCTCCACCAGCGCCGACATCAGACGCGGCGTGGAGACGGCGACGTCCACCCCCCACGCCTCGTTGAACAGCCACTCGTTCTTCGGGTTGTTGACCCGGGAGACCACCCGCGGCACGCCGTACTCGGTCTTGGCCAGCAGCGAGACCACCAGGTTGACCTTGTCGTCCCCGGTCGCGGCGATCACCACGTCGCAGCGCTGCAGGGCCGCCTCGTCCAGTGAGGTGATCTCGCAGGCGTCGGCGAGCAGCCACTCCGCCTGCGGCACCCGCTCCACCGAGATGGAGGACGGGTTCTTGTCGACCAGCAGCACCTCGTGGCCGTTCTCCAGCAGCTCCGCCGCGATGGAACGCCCGACCGCCCCGGCACCCGCGATAGCGACCCTCATGACCGGCTCTCCTCGGGTCCCGCGGCGAACGCCTCCTCGACCGTGCCGACCTCGTCGGTGCGCATGATCACGTGCACCAGGTCGCCTTCCTGGAGAACGGTGTCAGCCCCCGGCAGCATCGCCTCACCCAATCTGGTGAGGAAGGCCACCCGCACGCCGCTCTCCTCCTCCATCGTGCTGATCCGGTGACTCACCCAGCCGTCCGACGCCGGGATCTCCGCCAGCTGCACCCCGCCGCTCGGGTCACGCCACAGCGGCTCGGCGCCGGACGGCAGCAGGCGGCGCAGCATCTGGTCGGCGGTCCACTTCACGGTGGCCACGGTCGGGATGCCCAAGCGCTGGTAGACCTCCGCCCGGCGCGGGTCGTAGATACGGGCGGCGACGTTCTCCACCCCGAACATCTCCCGGGCCACCCGGGCGGCGATGATGTTGGAGTTGTCACCGCTGCTGACGGCGGCGAAAGCGCCCGCCTCCTCGATGCCCGCCTCACGCAGGGTGTCCTGGTCGAAACCGATCCCGGTCACCCGGCGCCCGGTGAAGCCGGAGCCCAGTCGCCGGAAGGCGGTCGGGTCCTGGTCGACGACCGCGACCGTATGACCTCGCTCTTCGAGGGTCTGCGCGAGAGCCGAGCCCACTCTCCCGCAGCCCATGATTACGACGTGCACGCCTGTCCTTCCGGCTGTTGTCTTCGGGGCGGAACGCCCATCAGCGTCTCAGACCGCGCCGCCAAAGCTACACAGCCGACCCGGACCCAGGTGGGGAGGGTGGTCGGCAATCTTGACGAACCCTTAACATCCTCGGGTGCCCAAACTGACCGACGTGCCGAAGCGCATCCTCATCGGCCGGGCGTTGCGCAGCGACAAGCTCGGGGAGACGCTGCTCCCCAAACGCCTCGCGCTGCCCGTGTTCGCCTCCGACCCCCTCTCCTCCGTCGCCTACGCGCCCGGTGAGGTCCTGCTCGTGCTGTCGGTGGCCGGCGCGTCCGCCTACCACTTCAGCCCGTGGATCACCGCCGCAGTCGTCGTGCTCATGTTCACCGTGGTCGCCTCGTACCGGCAGAACGTGCACGCCTATCCCTCCGGCGGCGGCGACTACGAGGTGGCCACCACCAACCTCGGCGCCAAGGCGGGGCTCACCGTCGCCAGCGCCCTCCTGGTGGACTACGTGCTCACGGTGGCCGTGTCCGTCGCGTCCGGGGTGGAGAACCTCGGCTCGGCCATCCCGTTCGTGGCGCAGAACAAGGTCTTCGTGGCCCTGCTGACCATCGCCCTGCTCAGCGTGATGAACCTGCGCGGGGTGCGCGAGTCGGGGACGATCTTCGCCGTCCCGACGTACGCGTTCGTCGTCGGCGTCTTCTGCATGATCGTCTGGGGCGGGATCCGGATAGCCACCGGTCAGCACATGGAGGCACCCTCGGCGCACTTCACCGTCCGCGCCGAGAACAACGGGCTGTCCGGCTTCGCCATGATCTTCCTGTTGCTGCGCGCCTTCTCCTCCGGCTGCGCCGCGCTCACCGGCGTGGAGGCCATCAGCAACGGCGTGCCGGCGTTCCGCAAACCCAAGTCCCGCAACGCGGCCACCACGCTCGCGATGATGGGCGGGCTGGCGGTCGTGATGTTCTGCGGCATCATCGCGCTGGCCCTGCACACCAACGTCAAGATGGCCGAGAACCCGGCCACCGACCTGCTCGACCACGGCAGGGCGCTCGGCCTCGGCTACAGCCAGAACCCGGTGATCGCCCAGGTCGCCGCCGCCGTCTTCGGCAAGGGCTCGCCACCGTTCGTCTTCCTGGCGGCGGTCACCGCGCTGGTGCTCTTCCTCGCCGCCAACACCGCCTACAACGGTTTCCCGGTGCTCGGCTCGATACTCGCCCAGGACCGCTTCCTGCCGCGCCAGCTGCACACCCGCGGCGACCGGCTGGCGTTCTCCAACGGCATCGTGCTGCTGGCCATCTTCGCCGGCATCCTGGTCTACATATACGGCGCCGACTCCACCCGGCTGATCCAGCTCTACATTGTCGGCGTCTTCGTCTCGTTCACCCTGAGCCAGACCGGCATGGTCCGGCACTGGAACCGCCACCTGCGCGGCGAGACCGATCCGGCCAAGCGCCGCCGCATGATCCGCTCCCGTTCGATCAACGCCTTCGGCGGCTTCTTCACCGGCATCGTGCTGATCGTCGTGCTGCTGACCAAGTTCACCCACGGCGCCTGGGTCGCGGTGCTCGGCATGGTGGTCTTCTTCGCCACCATGACCGGCGTCCGCCGGCACTACGACCGGGTCTCCGACGAGCTGTCGGCTCCCGAGGAGATCGCGGACGACACCGTGCTGCCGTCCCGGGTGCACACCATCGTGCTCGTCTCCAAGCTGCACAAGCCCACGCTGCGCGCCCTGGCCTACGCCAAGCTGTTCCGCTCCGACAGCCTGGAGGCGCTGAGCATCAACGTCGACCCCACCGACACCAAGGCGCTGCGCGCCGAGTGGGACCGCCGCGGTGTCGACGTGCCGCTCAAGGTCCTCGACTCCCCGTACCGGGAGATCACCCGGCCGATCATCGAGTACGTGCGCAGCCTGCGCGGCTCCAGCCCGCGCGAGGTGATCAGCATCTTCATCCCCGAGTACGTGGTGGGCCACTGGTACGAGCACCTGCTGCACAACCAGAGCGCGCTGCGGCTCAAGGGGCGCCTGCTGTTCATGCCCGGCGTCACCGTCACCTCGGTGCCCTGGCAACTCGACTCCAGCGAGGCGGCGAAGAACCGCTTCCGACGCGGTCGGGACTGGAACGCCCCCGGTTCGGTGCGGCGCGGCGAGATCCGGCCGCCCCGCTCCGGCGCCGACAAGCAGACGACCCCCAGCAGGTAGGCCACCGCGCGGAGCGTGCGGCCGGCGTGTCCGGAGCCGCCGTCGCGGTGGCCGCTGTGCCCGGGCGGGCCCGGCGTGGTCGGATGCGCTGCGGGCCCGGCGTGGTGGTCCGCGGTCGGTGGTCGGCGGTTCCCGTGCGGGCTACCGGCCTGGCGCGGGCGGTCGTGGTCCGGTTGCCCGCGGCGGGGAGGCGCGTCGTGCACGCGGCGGGGCCGCGCCGGCGGACGGGCCCGTGGCCGGGCCGGACGCGGTGCCGTACGGGCCCCGCGGCGGTCGGGCGGCAGAGCGTGGCCGGGCTGGGCGCCGTGCCGCGCCCCAGGGGCGCTGAGAGCCGGGCGGGGGACGGTCGGCCACCCCCTAGACTGGGCGGCTGTTGACCGCCGCTGATCTGGAGCCCCGCCCGACGTGAACCACCGCATCCGTACCCCTCGGACGAAGCCCCAGGACTCCGGCGTGCCGTCGCTGGTCGGCGCCCGCTACGAGGTCGAGGTCGGACCCGTCGCGCACGGCGGGCACTGCGTCGCACGGCACGACAACCGGGTGCTGTTCGTCCGGCACGCGCTGCCCGGCGAGCGGGTCGTCGCCGAGGTCACCGAGGGTGACGAGGGCTCCCGGTTCCTGCGCGCCGACGCCGTCGAGGTGCTCACCGCGTCCAACGACCGGGTGACGCCGCCGTGCCCGCACGCCGGACCCGGCCGGTGTGGCGGCTGCGACTGGCAGCACGCGGCCCCCGGCGCGCAGCGACGGCTGAAGGTCGCCGTGATCACCGAAGCGCTGGACCGCCTGGCCGGTCTCAGCCCGGAACGCGCCGGCTGGGACGGCACCGTCGCGCCCGCCCCCGGCGACAAGGTGGCCAAGGGCGAGGTCCCGGCCTGGCGGACCCGCGTCCAGTACGCGGTGGACGCCACCGGCCGGGCCGGACTGCGCCGCCACCGTTCGCACGCGGTCGAACCGGTCGAACGCTGCCTCATCGCCACCGAGGGGGTGCGCGAGCTAGGCGTGGAGCAGCGCTCCTGGCCGGACGTCGCCACCGTCGAGGCGATCGCCGCGACCGGCTCCTCCGACCGGCAGACCGTCATCACCCCGGTCCCCGGTGGTCGGCTGCCGCTGGTCGAACTCGACCGTCCGGTCTCGGTGATGCGCGTCGACGAGCGCGGCGGAGTCCACCAGGTGCACGGCCGCGGTTTCGTCCGGGAACGCGCCTTGAACCGCACCTGGCGGGTCGGCGCCGGCGGGTTCTGGCAGGTCCACCCCCGGGCGGCCGACCTGCTCGCACGCGCCGTGCTGGACGGCCTGCGGCCGCGGCGCGGCGAGACCGCCCTGGACCTGTACTGCGGCGTGGGCCTGTTCGCCGGCGCGCTGGCCGAACGGGTGGGCGAGCGCGGCGCGGTGCTCGGCATCGAGTCGGTCAAGCGCGCCGCCGAGGACGCCCGCCGCAACCTCGCCGACTTCGACCGGGTCCGCATCGAACACGGCACCGTCGAACACGTCCTGCCGCGCACCGGCATCGCGGAGGCCGACCTCGTCGTCCTCGACCCGCCCCGCGCCGGGGCCGGCCGATCCACCGTGCGGATGCTGGCCGCGCTCACCCCGCGCGCCATCGCCTACGTCGCCTGTGACCCCGTCGCCCTCGCCCGCGACCTGAGCTACTTCGCCGAACAGGACTACCACCCGGCCAACCTCCGGGCGTTCGACCTCTTCCCGATGACGCACCATGTGGAGTGCGTGTGCATCCTTGAACGGGTGGCGGAGGTCGCCTGACCTGCGCCTTTGTATGCGCGCATTATGTGCGGTATGGGCGTTGCGGGTGATATCTTGACGCTGAAATGACGCTCGCGACGCTCATTTGACGCTCGTTCTGATGGAGTGTCAGGCGACCTGCCGGGCCGGTCAGGACTCGTCGAGGTGGCGAGTATCAGTAAGGCGCCGAGGGCAGGTAACGCTGAACGCAGCGTTTCTGGCCACTGGCGGTCGGATGTCGCGGAATCGACCGGGCGCACCTGTGGCCTGGCGCGGTGGGTGGATTCGCGTCGGCTGCCAGACGATGCCCCGCTTCCAGGCGGCGGTGTCCTCCGGAAGCCAGCCGACGTAGAAGAGGCCGTCCGGGCTGGTGCGGTGAACGTTGGCCTCCGGAGTGGTGACGAGCGACCAGCCGAGCGATTTGAGAAGGTCGAGCACCGGTCGAGCTCCAACAAACCGCTCCACCACGATTGCCCCGGCCGTTCCTACTGAAAGGCCGTCTGCTCTTGCGGCGACTGGGAGACGAAGGGTTCTGCCAAGGGCTACGTCAACGAGTCCCGTGAGCGGCACCTCGCCACCCACCCCCGGCCGGAGAACGCCCCGAAGATCCTGCGCGACCTGCTTCGTCTCGACGCCAACCGACCCGAAGCCATCTCGCCCGATCGCATCACAACCGGAGGTTTCCCATGCCCCAGTACCTGACTGTCGACCACCTGCTCCGCCAGCTCCAGAGCCTCGACCCCGACCTTCCGATACGCCTGGCCATCAACCCGGACCGGCCGTTCGCCCACTACCTCGGCGCCGACGTTGTGGTGCGCGACGGCGCCGCGTTCATCGTCGACGACGGCCAAGAGGGCTACCTCCCGCTGTCTGTCCGCGACGCCCTCGCCTCGGCCTGAACCCGTCGAACCACCCCAAGGAGCCCCCATCCGTTCACACTTCCGCCCTCTCACTACCCATCCGCTTGACGACGTCGCCCTGCGACCCATGCCGACCGGGGTGCGCGGCGCCCTCGTCCACCGCACCTCTCAGCTGCCTGCCGGACCGCTCGAAGTCTCCTGGCTCCGGCCCGACGCCTCCGCCCTGACCCTCGGCAGCATCCGACTGCACTAGAGATCGTCTTCAAAGATCAGATCCAGAGGAGGAGTGCGGCGATGGCGGTCCGTGCCCTCTGAGGTGCGCGGACGAAAGCGGGAACGGGACAACGGCCCGCAGTGGGTACGGCGTGCGCGTGGCACCCCGGGCCGGGTGCGCTCGGGTCGCGCCAGGCGGGATCCCGGCCGAAGATGACCGCGACGGCTTGGTGCGCGGGGCGGAGGAGTCGGGACGGTTGCGGTGGACGAGCGGTTGGGGCACGGTGCGGGACGGGAGCCGGGCGGCGGGTCGGCGCGGGCCGGGATGGGCCGGCGGCGGTTCATCGGGGCCGCGGCGGTGGCCGGCGCCGCGGCCGTCACGCAGGCCGGATGCGACGCGCAGCCCGGCGCCGGGCCGGACACCGCCCCGAGGGTGAGCGCGGACTGGGCCCTGCGCTCCACGGGACGGCCACGGGAGATCGAGGGCTACGCCGACCGGGTGAGCGTCGTGCCGGGGGAGGCGTTCGGGTTGTACGTGTCGACCACCTCTTCGGAGTACCGGGTGTCGGCTTATCGGATCGGCTGGTACGGCGGGGCGCAGGCCGCGCTGGTCTGGCGGTCGGGGCGGCTGCCGGGCCGGTTGCGGGCCGCCCCGGTGCTGCTGCGGGAGACCCGGACGGTGCGGGCCGACTGGACCGGTCCGGTACGCGTGGCCACCGACGGCTGGCCGGCCGGCGCCTACCTGCTGCGGCTCGACGCCGAAAGCGGTCCGCAACGCTACGTGCCGCTCGTCGTCCGTTCGCGCACCGGCACTGGGCGCACCGTGCTGATGCACGCGCCGGCCACCTGGCAGGCGTACAACCGGTGGGGCGGCTACAGCCTCTACGTGGGGAAGGACGGCTCGTACGGTTCGCGGTCGTACGCCGTGACGTTCGACCGGCCGTACGACGGCGACGGCGCGCGGAAGTTCCTGGTGTACGAGCGGGCGGTGGTGGTGCTGGCGGAGCGGCTGGGCATCCCGCTCGCCTACACCACCGGCATCGACGTGGACCGGGACCCGTCGGTGCTGGAGGGCGCGGCGGCGGCGGTCTCGCTCGGCCACGACGAGTACTGGACGCAACGCCAGCGACAGCACGTGACCGCGGCGCGGGACGCCGGGACGAACCTGGCGTTCCTCGGCGCCAACACCTGCTTCCGGCGGGTCCGGCTGGAGCCGGCTCCGGGCGGCGCGGACCGCACGGTGGTCTGCTACAAGACCGCCTTCCGGAGCGACCCAGGCTTCCGGGACCACCGTGAGCCGCCGACGAACGACTTCCGGCTGCCGCCGGACGCCGAGCCGGAGTCCTCGCTGACCGGCGTGCTCTACGAGGGCTACCCGACGGACGCGCCCTACGTCGTCATCGAACCCGGCCACTGGCTCTTCGCCGGCACCGGGGTGAGGCGCGGTACGGCCTTCCCGCACCTGGTCGGCGTGGAGTACGACCGGGTCACCCCGGGCCGGCCCACCCCGGCGCCGATCGAGATCGTCGCCCACTCCCCGTTGGTCTGCCAGGGACGGCGCAGCCACTCCGACTCGGCGTACTACACGGTGCCCGGCGGCGCCGGGGTGTTCGCGACCGGGACGATGCGCTGGGTGGAGGGCCTGATGGCCGGCACCGGGCAGGACGGCCGTGACCACGGCATGACCGTCCGCACCCGGACCTTCGTCACCCGCGTCACCGAGAACCTGCTGCGCGCCTTCGCCGCCGGCCCGGCCGGCCGCACCAAGGCGCCCCCGCGCGACAACGTCAAGGAGGTCTACCACCACTCCGCACCGAGGTGACCGGCGTCGGCCCGACAGCCTTCACCACAGGGCTGCGGCAGGCCAGACACATTGCGAGCGCTCCGTGCCGGTCCCGGAGCCGAGGACTGGCCGTCACGGCATCGTCAATTGGGCAGGAGGGGATCGAATTCGCCGTCTCTGGCCCTTCAGTTGGAGATCGACTGGTCCGCTGTAGTTCGGTGAGGGTGAGGCGGTGGTCGTGCATCGGTGGTCGTGAGGGCTTTGTTGCGGTTGTGTCGGCGGTGGCAGGCGTGGGCGAGGGTCTGGTGGCAGCGGCGCCATCGTGACCAGTGCGGTGTGTGTCGGATGCGCTGGGCCGGGGCGGGCTGCGGGGTCGTGATCGTGAGCAGGCGGCGGATCTCGTAGGCGGTCAGGGGAACCGGGGCGAGGCTGCTGTTTCTGGTGGGGCCGGGGTGGGGCCCCCTCTCTGCGCCGCCGGTTCGGCGAGCCGGGCGAGGCGCTCGAGCGGATCACTGTCAGGGCCGAGACCGCCGTCCTGTTCGTTGGCGGCTGCGGCGGCCTGGACGGCCCCCGCTGCTGACGACTGTGGTCGCGGTCGCAGTCGCAGTCGCGGTCGCAGTCGCAGTCGCGGGCGGCCGAGCGGCGCGGCTCGGTGCCGTTCGGGGCAGGTGCGTCAGCCGGCGGGCGGGCTGTCCGTACGGCTGATCCGGCGAATCTCCTCCAGCGGATACGGGGTCTGCCTGCTCTCGTGCTGGAACCTTCCGTTGAAGTCCGACACCACTGCGGCGATCGGCGCGTGACGGGAGAGGATCGCGGCGGCCTCCTGCGGGATTCCGGTGGGGCGCTTGCCCTCCGCGAAGGCCCGTACCAGGGCGTACCGGCCGTCCCGGTCCTCTCTCCGGTAGCCGAACAGGGCGGTGACCAGCCAGTTCACCAGATGCGTGGTGGTGTAGCAGCGGTCGTAGGTCTGGTGCCGGTCGAAGAAGTCGACCTCCTCCCGAGAGAGATCGAACCGGGAGGATACGGCGAGGCCGTAGTCCGTGAAGTAGAGGCGCCGGCCGTCGGTGAGGATGTTCTCGAAGTGCGCGTCGAAGTGCAGGAGCCCGCGGCTGTTCATGAACGAGGTGCCGGCCGCCAGCTCCCTCTCCACCATCGCGCAGGCCCGGTCGGCGTTCTCGTCCCCTGATCCGATCCGGGTGTCCAGCCACTGGTGCAGATTCTGCGGGATGTACTCCAGGAACAGCACCACGCTCGCCGAGCACTGCTCGACCGCCTCGATCCGCCGGCGCAGCTGCGGTCCGCCGCCCCAGTAGGCTACGGCCCGCTCGATGTCGGCCAGTTCCTCGGGAAGGGGCGTCGAGTCGGGCAGCACGCGCCAGTGGTACATCAGGGGAAAGCCCTCGTATTCCCCCGCGATGACCCAGTTCGTCGTCATGGTGTGCACGGCGAGTTCCCTCCACGCCCCGAAACCGCCCGAGCCGATGGTGCCGACGCCGTACTGGTAGAAGACGGGCAGCTCGAAAAGGTTCGCCGTGGACCGCACGTGCCGAGGCTGCCGCTCCAGATCGGTGAGTGGCACCCGCTTCACGAAGACCGGGGTCCCGGCGACCTCCAGCAGGGCCGCCTTGCCGCCGATGCCGGCTCCGAGCGGCACGGCCGCGTCCACGAGTTCGCGCAGCACGTGATCACCGCACAGAGCCAGGGAGGTGGAGACCGCGCTGTGGGCGGCGAGACGCTCACCGCGCGACATGTCCGGGAGCTTCACCGTCTCCTCCACCCCGGTGTTGCCTCCTTCCGGCCCCACGGACCCGCTGCCCGACGTACCGGCCGGTCACGAAGAGGGCCGGTACGTCGACGTCGTCGAGCAAGCCGCAGGGCCCCTGGCGCCTGATGCTTCGCGTTCTTCGAGGGCATGGGGAACACGGTGCCAGATGCGCACCGCAGCGGTCCGTCGGGGCCGCACGACGGGAGGCGGTGCTGGAGGCGCAGCGCCGGCCGGCGGTCTGCCTGTTCCAGCACGCCGGGGTCGAGGCGTCTGTGGCCGGGACGGGTACGGGCAACGCGTTGTCCAGGCCGCGACGATGTTGACGCGGGCGGAGAGCCGGCCCGAAGGGGTGCGCACGGCGGACTCGGGTGACGAGCGGTGCTCGGGCTCCGTCGGCTGACCGCGCGCGGCGCCGCCCGGGTGGGTCGTCGACGGCCGAGTCGGCGGAGAGGCGGCCGGACACCGGGCGCCGTACGGCCGTCGATACGGCAGGACGGCTCTGCGGCGTCGGCGATCGGGTTGTAGCTGATCGTCAACCCAGGACGACCCTGTCCTGCCGGGTCATGACCGTGTCGTCGTCGAACAGTGAGACCACGACCGGTCCTGGGTCCGGTCCTCGGCGCGCAGGACCGCCTTCTCCGCGGGATCCAGACGGCCTCGGCGGTCCGGCACTCGGCCTCCGACGCGACCAGCACCTTGATCGCTGAGGTCGGGATCACCGGTTCATCACCGCGCAGCCCGCACTCCTTCCCGCCGACCGGCGACTCGAGGAGGAGGAAGCCCTGGCCACCGGCCCGTTCGAAGATCGCCTCGATCTCCTCGGCCACCCGAGTACCGTCGCCCATCAGGCTCTCTCCAGAGCGGGTCGTCCTGCGATGCCGGCTGGCGGAAGCCGTGCTGCCGGCCGGCGGCACCCCGGCACCACACCGGCGTGCTCCGTCGAGCCACCGCCGATGACTCCTTCCGGACGGGACTGCCGTCCCGTCCGGTGAAGGCCGGCGGCCGGCGTGGCGTCGCGTGGCGTGGGAGCGGACGATGCCCTTGGCGCGACGTGCCTCACCAGGCTCGCCGCCTGTCGTCGAGGACCGTGCGGGTATTCCCGCGCCAGGTCGACGTGACCGGCGACCTCCCCTGGCGCCACCCGGCGTCGTGCCGCTGCGCCGTTCGGCGGCTTCGGGGCCCCGGAGCCCCGCCGGGCTCGGCGGCGACAGCCGGTCTGCTCACCCCTCCGCCATATCGGCCAGCTTCGTCACCGTGTTCCAGTTGCGCGCGGTGGCGACCAACCTCGACAGCTTGCCGCCCAGCGCGGTCGGCAACTTCGAACGGGCCAGCCCGGTCGGGCAGTTGGCGTACACCTCCCTCTCCCCGAGCCGGAATTCATCCGGTGCGAAATTCACCGGATCCAGTCCCGCCACGTCCGCAGGCCGCACCGGACCGGACAGGAACGTCACGATCAGCTTCGCTGGTTCAAAGTCCGTGTCGGCGAACGGATTGCCGTCCACCACCCGCCTCAGGTCCCCGATCTCGCGTACCAGGCACGGCACCTTCAACCCGTGGTCCCGCGCGATGGCGCGCTCCAGTGACCCGGCCAACTCGTCCGCACCGGCATCCGCATGTTCGAACACCGCGTTGCCGCTCTGCAGCAGGGTGCGCACCCCCGTGCCGCCCAGGCCGGCGACCAGTCCACGCAGGTCCGCCATAGGCAACCGGTTCCGCGATCCCAGATTGATGCCGCGCAGAAGGGCTACGAACGTCGTCATCGCAGCACCGTAGCCCTTTCGAAGGACGATCGACCGGAGTGAACGGTTCAGCGCCGGTGACCTGACTACGGTCGCCGTATGGAACGTACCGAACGTGGTGGGGGGAAGAACGCCGATCGCTCACCGGCCGCGACGCCCCGCCCTGACGCCGCCTGGAACGGAACGCGGTTCCTCCAGGCGTCGCAGGATGCCCGGCCCTCGCTCGAAGAACCGTCGCCCGGGAAGCGGGGAGTCCACGTGCGCCCACTCGGGACTCCTGGAACCCCCGGGACCCCGGGGGCCGGCGGCGTCGCCGCCGATGCGCGCAACGGAGTCGGAGGAGAGCGTCTGGCCCGGCCGACAGTCACCGAGCTGTGGCTGTCCGCCTTCAAGTCACATCGTGGCGCGGTGTTCCCGCTCTCCCCGGTCACCGTGCTGGCGGGGCCGGCGGGCAGCGGCAAGTCCAGTGTGCTCGAAGCCCTCCTGCTGCTCTCCCGGCTGGCGGCTGGGGACGAACTCTCCCGTGCGGTGCAGATGTCCGTACGCGGCGGTGCGGACGCCTGCGCCCCGGCGGAGAGCCGCCCGGACTCCCAGGGGCGACGCGGCTTCCGGCTCGGCTGCACGGTCGAGGGCCCGGCGGGCACGGTGCGACTCCATCTGGCGGTCCAGACCGAGCCGGAACTGCGCGTGGTGGGCGAGCGGCTGACCGGCTCCGGCCTGGAACTCCTGACGACCGCGTTGCGCGATCCGTCGCGTCGCAGCGTGCAGGCCGCCTGGCACACAGCGGGCGCGGTGCCGGTGACGAGGGCGCCGCTCCCGGACGACCGGCTGGCGACGGCGCTGCTGCCGCTGCGGGTGGCCGGGACGACCGAGGGCCAGCGGAAGGTCCTCGCGGCGGCGGAGCAGGTCCTGATCGCCTTACGAGCGGTCTTTCCCGTCGACCCGGTCCCCGCGAGCATGCGCAAGGCGGTGCGCGCCGGTGACGGGATGCTGCGCACGGGATGCGACAACCTTTCCGCCGTCCTCAACCGCACGCGTGGCGAATGTCGGATCCGGCACGCGGCTCTCGTCGAGGCCGCGCGGGTCGCCTGCGGCGGCCGGGTCGACGGAGTCGTGGTGGTCAACAGGCCGTTGGGCGCTCGCCGGGCCGCCGCGACGGGGTCGACGGGCAACGCTGCCGCAGCGCCAGCCGCGACAGGCGCCCGGAGCGAGAGCGGAGCCGGGCCGTGGCCCGCGCACGGTCTCCCGACTCGCTCCGACCGGCCAGGGGCCGGAGGCGGCGTGGGAAGCGCCCGAGGAACGCTCGACGCCGGCACCCGTACCGAGGGCGATGACGGGCGCAGCCGTTCGGATGGGCCCGTCCGCTCAGGCGGCTGCCCTCCGGTCGGCAGGAGGGGAGCCTGCCCGCCGGCAGCGGAGCCGGGCGAGGGAGTGCTGGCCGCGCTGGACCGGGGACCGCTCGGCGTCACGCCGATCGACCGGCTCGGGGACAGCGAACTCCGTTTCCTCGGCATGGCGTTGGTGCTGCTGACCGGGCCCGGGGTTCTGGAGATGGACCAGGCGAGCGAGGTGCCGGCCGCGCTACGTGCGATGTCCGTGCTGGCCGACGGGCTGGACACCGGTCTTGACCGGGCCCAGACCGGTGCCCTTCTCTCCCTCGCGGTACGGGCGGCGGAACACGGCCACGTCCGGGTGATCGGCACCGCGCACGACGCGGACGCGGTCCGGGGCGAGGGCGTGGCGGTGATCCGGCTCGGCGGCCGGGAACGGAACGGCGGAGCCGCGAGCCGGGTGGCTGGGGACGCGAGGAACGTCGAACGGGGTGGCGCCGGGATGCCGGACCGGCCGGTGAGGTAGAACCGACCGGTGACCGAAGATCTTGACGGACTGTCCCGTCGTCTGGCGGACTTCGCGGCGGCCAGGCGGTGGGAACGCTTCCACACGCCGAAGAATCTGGCCGCCGCGCTCAGCGTGGAGGCTTCCGAACTGCTGGAGATCTTCCAGTGGCTCACGCCTGAGCAGTCCGCGCATGTCATGGAGGACCCGGGGACGGCGCACAGGGTCCGGGACGAGGTCGCCGACGTGCTGGCGTACCTCCTGCAATTCTGCGATGCGTTGGACATTGAACCTCTCCCTGCGTTGTCCGCGAAGATCGATCGGAACGAGCATAGATTTCCGATAGCTCAGAGTGACGACTAGGCAACCGGTTTCCCTCGAACGTGTGGCCGAGTTATCCACATGGCCAGTGTCTTCCACAGATTCGCTTGCCCTCCTTGCACGCCGGCCGAGCGGGATGTCACTGTCGGTGACGAACTGAGTGCGGCTGCCGAGAAGCCGTGGAGGAAGGGGTGCGTGATGGACGCGATCCGGTTGATCACCGCCGTCCGCGAGGCCCTGGCCCGCGCGGCGAACGCGGAAGCCGTTCTCGCCGAGGCGTGGCAGGTGCGGGCGCTGGTCGAAGCGGTCGCCGAACGGCTGGGCGGCGCGGCGGCGGAGGGAGCCGGGCGGCCACCACCGGCCGGCCGGGCGCGGGCGGCGGAGCTGACCGGGGTCAGGGATCCGGCACGGGCCCTGAGGGAGTTGCTGGAGATATCGACGCAGGTCCGCGGTGCCCTCGTGGCCTTGGCCAGAGCGACGGAGGAGGTCACCCTCTACTGGCAATGCATGGAAGCCGCCGATTCGGTGGGCGACGCGGCTGATCGGATCCGGCCGCTGCTCGTCCGCTATCCGGCGGCCACGGAGCGGTCGTGACGCCGGCGCGACGTCTGCCAGGTGTTGGGGGCGCGAGATGCCGCCATGGCAGGGCGTCTCCCCGCCCGGAGGGGTGACCAGGCCCCGGCCGGCGGGCCTGGCACGCCTGACGGGGTGAGGTGCGGCCACGCGCGGATGCCCTCGGAGAGCAGGTGACGGGTAGCGCCTGCGCCTGCCGTGAAGGGTGGGCGGGGTGCGGTCCCTCGCCTGCGGCGTGGGGAATCGGCCTGGGCGGGCCGCTCCGAGGCTGGGGGCGGGTGCGGCCGGTGGCGGCCGAGGCCGTCCGTCGACAGGAGGCGGCGTGTCCCCGCAGGCCGGGGCGGTGCGGCGCGGCGGAACGGCTGGGGGCGGGTCGCGTCGATGTCGCTCCACGAGTCGTCCCGGCGGCAGAGGCCATGGCCGGCGGCTGTGTTCCTGCGCCGCGCTCTCGCCCCGCGGGTGGACAGCGGTCGGTCGCGGGGCGGGACCGCTGTCGGGTGGCGGGGGGCCGGGTCGGGGCTCGGCGGCCGGGGCGGCGGCTGGCCGCGGTTCTGTCCTCGTACTCCGCTTCCGTTTCGGCCGCTCGCTTCGCCTCGTGGAGGGCCGGCCGCCCGAGGTCGGGCCTGGTGGCCTTGCGCCCTCGGGCTCCGTTCCTTCCGAGGGAGCGTGGCCGTGCCTTCGCCCGCCCATCGGCGGCATCGGTGCACGGCGGTCGGCATCGGTGCGTCCCTGCTGGCAGAACCGACCGCCGGCCGGACTGTCCGCGGGAACCGGACCCGTGCAGGCGTGGCCCGACCCCGCCGCGGCGCCGCCGGTCCCGCGCCTCGCAGTCGTCGCAAGGGGGCTTGTCCGGGCCCTTCGGGGGCCACGGCTGGTATCCGGCTACGCCATCCGGGCGGCCATGCGGAGGGTTCGGCGGGTCCTGAGCCACCGGACGGGACAGGACCAACGAAGGAATTGGGACGGAGGAGGAGGCCTGTAGTGGCTCCACGTGGTCGCGCGGATGCCCGGAGCAATGGCGGAGTTGACGTGCTTTCACCTATGAAAGGGAGGCGAAGTGGCGTTCATCCCGTTGGGGATTGATCGTCGCAGAGAAGGGAAGGCGATTGAAGCGGCAACGGAAAAGGGAACGTGTGTACGACGAAAAGCGTGCGATATCGGGCTGAACATGATGCAGTGGAGTTCGTTGTCCCAGGAGCCCGTGACAGGGGGTCTCGACCGTGAGTGATGTTCCTCTGATCAGTGAGGCGGAGGCCGAGGCGCGAGCCTACGGAATCTGCTTCAAGAACGGTCCGCCGCGACGGGTGGGTGTCGAGTTGGAATGGCTCGTCCACGACGGCCTCGACCCGTTGCGCCCGATCGCCCCCGTCCGTCTGCGCGCCGCCTTCGAGGACCTGCGCCGGCTGGACCTCGCGTCCTCGCTCACCCAGGAGCCCGGCGGTCAGTTGGAACTCAGTTCTCCGCCCGCCGACTCCCTCAACGACTGCGTGCGGATCATGGCCGCCGACCTGGCCGCCGTCCGCGAACGACTGCGCCGCCATCGCCTCCGTCTCGCCGGGTTCGGGCACGACCCCTGGCACCGGCCGAGACGGCTGCTGACCCTTCCCCGGTACACGGCGATGGAGGAGTACTTCGACCGGTCCGGTCCGACGGGTCGTTCCATGATGTGCAGTACGGCCTCCGTGCAGGTCTGCCTGGACGCGGGGACCCAGGCGGCGGGCCCCGGCGGCTACCGGGCACGCTGGCGGCTCGCGCACCTGCTCGGGCCTGTGCTGGTGGCGGCGTTCGCCAACTCGCCGTTGAGTCGGGGGCGTTCGACCGGCATCAGGTCCACCCGGCAGGCGGTGTGGGCCACGCTCGACCCGTTGCGAACGACCGCGCCGGCCGATGGCGGCGATCCGCGCGACGCGTGGGCGGCGTACGCACTGGGCGCACCCGTGCTGTGTGTCAGGCGGGAATCCGGTGCGTGGACGGTGCCGGAGCACAGGCTGACCTTCCGCGAGTGGATCGCGGACCAGGGGCACGGGGCGATGTGCAGAGCGCCCACCGAGGACGACCTGGCGTACCACCTGACCACGCTGTTTCCGCCGGTGCGGCCGCACGGGCACCTGGAGTTGCGCATGATCGACGCGCAGCCGGGAGAGGACGGGTGGATCGTGCCGCTGGCGGTCACCACCGCGCTGATGGACGATCCGGTGGCCGCCCGCACCGCGCTGTGCGCCCTGCGTCCGCTCGACCCGCGGCCGTACGACGGAGCGCCCGGCAACCCGCTGTGGCGCCGGGCGGCGCGGCACGGATTGACCGATCCGGCGCTGCGGTCGGCGGCGCAGGCGTGCTTCGCCGCGGCCGTGGAGGGGCTGACCCGGCTGAGCGCGTCGGCGGATATCCGGAGCGCGGTGGCGGAGTTCGCCGAACGCTACGTCGGGCGCGGCCGGTGTCCCGCCGACGACCTGCTCGATTCGCATCCGAACCCGACTCCGGACCGGCGAGCGACGGCGCCCGCGGCCCCGCTCATCGGCAAGAAGGGTTGACATGACTTCTTCGCATCCCGGGACCCCCGCCCCGGCTTCCGGGACCCCCGCCCCGGCTTCCGGGACCCCCGCCCCGGCTTCCGGGACCCCCGCCCCCGGCACCCCGGATCCCGATCACCGCGCTCCCGCGCCTCCCGGCCGCCCGGCCGACGAGTCCACGACGCCCGCGCCCGCTCCGCGTGCCGGTGCGCTGCCCGGCGGCCCGCCCCCGGCACGGAGAGGCGCGACCCGGGCGCCCGGCGGCGCGGCACCAACGGCGGCCTCCGGAACGGGGCGTCCCCCGGGGGACGAGGTCGCGGAGCCGCTCGACCCCGAGGTGCTGCGGGAGCGGGCGATCGAGGTGCTGGACCGGGCCAGGGAGCGCACGCACGGTCTGACGACGTGCGTCGACGAACGCGATCTGGTGGCCCAGCACTCGCCGTTGATGTCGCCACTGGTCTGGGACCTCGCGCACATCGCCAACCAGGAGGAACTGTGGCTGCTGCGCGCGGTCGGGGGGTGGGACGCGATACGGCCGGACATCGATCCGATCTACGACGCCTTCGAGCACCCCAGATCGGAGCGGCCGACGCTGCCGTTGCTGTCGCCCGCGGAGGCGCACCGCTATGCGGCGGAGGTGCGCGGCCGGGTCTTCGACCTGTTGGAGCGGGCCCCGTTGCGGGGCGACAGGTTGGTGGAGTCGGGTTTCGCGTTCGGAATGATCGCCCAGCACGAACAGCAGCACGACGAGACCATGCTGATCACCCACCAGTTGCGGAGCGGTCCGGCGGTGCTGGCCGCCCCGCCGCCGGACCCGGCGCCGGCGGACGCGGCGCTGCTGCCGGACGAGGTCCTGGTGCCGGGCGGCCCGTTCACCATGGGGACCGACACCGAACCGTGGGCGCTGGACAACGAGCGACCGGCGCACGTGGTGGACGTGGCGCCGTTCTACCTGGACACGGTGCCGGTGACGTGCGGCGACTACCTGCGGTTCATGGCTGACGGCGGTTACCGCGAGCAGCGCTGGTGGACACCGGCCGGCTGGGGGGCGGTGCGGGAGCACGGACTGGAGGCGCCGTTGTCGTGGAGCCGGGACGGCACGGGGTGGACCCGGCGCACGTTCGGGACCGTGGAGCCGGTGCCGGAGGACGAGCCGGTGCTGCACGTGAGCTGGTACGAGGCGGACGCGTACGCCCGGTGGGCCGGGCGCAGGCTGCCGACCGAGGCGGAGTGGGAGAAGGCGGCCCGCCACGACCCGCGGACCGGCCGGACGCAGCGCTTCCCGTGGGGCGACGCCGATCCGTCGCCGGGGCACGCCAACCTCGGGCAGCGCCACCTGCGCCCGGCGCCGGCCGGCAGCTACCCGGCGGGCGCGTCCGCGCTCGGTGTGCGGCAGTTGATGGGCGACGTGTGGGAGTGGACGGCCGACGACTTCCTGCCGTACCCCGGGTTCCGGGCCTTCCCGTACCGGGAGTACTCGCAGGTGTTCTTCGGGCCGGAGTACAAGGTGCTGCGCGGCGGGTCGTTCGCGGTGGACGCGGTGGCGTGCCGGGGCACCTTCCGCAACTGGGACTACCCGATACGCCGGCAGATCTTCGCCGGTTTCCGCACCGCTCGTGACGCCCGGCCGCGGACCCCCTGAGCGTGAGCCGGGGGAAGCCGCTCCCGGCCACCGTGGCCGCTCCACCGTGGCCGCCCACCCCGCCACCGCAGTCGGCGCGGCCGCTCCACCCGAGCCCCCCGCCCGGCATCCGACCCGCATCCCGACGACCCGCATCCCGACGACCCGCACTGCGCCGGGGTCGGGGTCGGCCGGCCCCGCGACCCGGCCGACCCCACCCGCACCGGCCGGCCCCGGACCCGCCCGGACCACGCCCCCGCCGGACCTCCCCGGACCTCCCCGGGCCGCCCCAGCTCGCCCGACGCACCACCGCCAGACCGTTCGAACCCGGACAGGGAGACCGCGATGTGCCGCCATACCGCCTACCTCGGCCCGCCGGTGCCGATGCGCAGGGTGCTGACCGAGCCGCCGCACGGCGTGTACCGGCAGTCCTGGGAACCGCGCCGACAGCTGCACGGCACGGTCAACGCCGACGGGTTCGGCGTGGGCTGGTACGCCCCGGGCGATCCACGGCCGGCGCGTTACCGCAGGACCGGGCCGATCTGGGCGGACCGGTCGTTCGCCGACCTGGTCCGGGTGGTGCGCTCCGGCGCCGTGCTGGCCGCGGTGCGCGACACCACCGAGGGCTCGGTGCCCGACGAGTCCGCCGTCGCGCCGTTCGCGGACGGGCGCTGGCTGTTCAGCCACAACGGCGCCGTCGACGGCTGGCCGGGGTCGGTCGCGGAACTGGCGGCGCGGGAACTGCCGCCCGAGGCGTTGCTCGGGATGGCGGCGCACTGCGACTCCGCGTTGGTGTGGGCACTGGTCGCCCACCGGCTGCGGACCGGGGCGGAACCCGGCGACGCGCTCGCCGACACGGTGGCCGCCATCGCCTCCGTGGCGCCCGCTCGACTCAACCTGCTGCTCACCGACGGCCTGACCGTCGCCGCCACCACATGGGGCGACACGTTGTGGCACCGGCTGGAGGCCGGCAGCCACGTGGTCGTCGCCTCGGAACCGTCCGACGACGCACCCGGCTGGCGCGAGGTCCCGGACCACAGCGTCCTGCTCGCCACCCCCGGCCGGGTCGACGTCACCCCCCTCAAGGAGCCACCGGTATGACCGCCTTCACCCTGACCCGCCACCTGCCCACCCGGGCCACCTCCGAGGCGCTGCGCGCCGACGTGGCGGCGGGGCTGACCGCCCTGCCCAAGTCGCTGCCGCCGAAGTGGTTCTACGACGCCCGCGGGAGTGAGCTGTTCGAGGAGATCACCCGGCTGCCCGAGTACTACCCGACGCGCGCCGAGCGGGCGATCCTGAACGCCCGGGCGGCCGACGTGGCGGAGCTGACCGGGGCCCGCGTGCTGGTGGAGCTCGGGTCCGGCTCCTCGGAGAAGACCCGGCTGCTGATCGAGGCGCTGCGCGCCCGCGACACCCTGCGGACCTACGTCCCGGTGGACGTCAGCGACTCCGCGCTGGAACAGGCCGGGCGGGCGCTGATCGCCGACTACCCGGGCCTGGAGGTCCACGCGCTGGTCGCCGACTTCCAGACGGGTCTGCGACTGCCGGAGGCGTCCGGGCCCCGGCTGGTGGCGTTCCTCGGGGGCACCGTCGGCAACCTGCCGCCCGCCGAACGCGCGGCGTTCCTGCGAGTGGTCCACGACGCGCTGCGGCCGGGTGACGCGCTGCTGCTCGGCACCGACCTGGTCAAGGACGAACGGGTGCTGGTCGACGCCTACGACGACGCGTCCGGGGTGACGGCGGCGTTCAACAAGAACGTGCTCGCCGTGCTCGACCGCGAACTCGGCGCCGACTTCGACCCGGACGACTTCGACCACGTGGCGTGCTGGGACCGCGACAACGAGTGGATCGAGATGCGGCTGCGTGCCCGCCGGCCGCTGACCGTGACCATCCCCGCGCTCGACCTGAAGGTGGACTTCGCCGAGGGGGAGGAGACGCGCACCGAGATCTCGGCGAAGTTCCGGCGCGAACGGGTGCGGGCCGAGTTGGAGTGCGCCGGTCTCGCGCCGCGCGCGTGGTGGACCGACCCGGCCGGGCGGTTCGCGCTGTCGCTGGCGGTCCGCACCTGAGCCCGCCCGGGCGTCCGGCGCGCCACCTGAGCCCGACGCCCGGTCGGCGCGCCGACCCGGGCGGGGAGCCGGCCGTCCCGCCGCCCCGGCGGTCCGGGGCAGGATGGAGGCATGGAGCTACGCATTTTCACCGAACCGCAGCAGGGCGCCTCCTACGACACCCTCCTGTCGGTGGCCAGGGCGACGGAGGAACTCGGCTTTGACGCCTTCTTCCGCTCCGACCACTTCCTGTCGATGGGCGACGGGGACGGGCTGCCGGGTCCGACCGACGCCTGGCTCACGCTGGCCGGCCTGGCCCGGGAGACCAGCCGGATCAGGCTCGGCACCCTGATGACGGCCGGCACGTTCCGGCTGCCCGGCGTGCTCGCCATCCAGGTGGCGCAGGTCGACCGGATGTCCGGGGGCCGGGTCGAACTGGGCCTGGGCGCCGGGTGGTACGAGGCCGAGCACGCGGCGTACGGCATCCCGTTCCCGAAGGGGAGGTTCGCCCGGTTCGAGGAGCAGTTGGCCATCGTCACCGGGCTGTGGTCCACCCCGGTGGGCGAGACGTTCACCCACCACGGCTCCCACTACCGGCTCACCGACTCGCCCGCGCTGCCCAAGCCGGCGCAGGACCGGATCCCGGTGCTGGTCGGTGGGCACGGCACCACCCGCACGCCGCGGCTGGCGGCCCGGTACGCCGACGAGTTCAACATCCCGTTCGCGTCGGTGGAGGACAGCGAACGACAGTTCGGCCGGGTCCGGCAGGCGGCGCGGGACGCCGGGCGGAACCCGGACGACCTGGTGTACTCGGCAGCGCTGGTGGCCTGCGTAGGGCGGAACGAGGAGGAGTTCGCCCGCCGCGCCGCCGCCATCGGCCGGGATCCGGAGGACCTGCGCGCCAACGGCCTGGCCGGCACGCCCGGCGAGGTGGTGGACAAGATCGGCCGTTACGCGAAGGCCGGAGCGAGCCGCTTCTACCTGCAGATCCTTGACCTGCACGATCTGGACCACCTGGAGCTGATCGCCTCGGCCGTGGGGTCGCGCCTCGGCTGACCGCGACCCGGCGGACCGGGGTGCCCCGGCGCCGGGACAGGCGCCCGCGCGACCGGCCCGCCCGTCCCGGCCCCGGGCGTCCGCCGGCGCCCGACCGGGCGTGACGGGCGTCCCGTTCCACCGCGGCGGCGGGCCCGTTCCGCCGCCAGTGGCGGTCCGGACACCGCCCGGCGCGACGCCGTCGGCCGTGACCCGATCGACGTTCGAGGAGGCAGACCGCGTTGACCGTGCAGTCGCTCGCCGAGGCGCTGGCCGCCGGGCCGGTCGTCCTGGACGGCGGGCTGTCCAACCAGCTCGCCGACCAGGGGTGCGACCTGTCCGACGCGCTGTGGTCCGCCCGGCTGCTCGACGACGGGCCGGAGCGGATCGAGGCGGCGCACGCGGCCTACCTGGCGGCCGGCGCGCGGGTGCTGATCACCGCGAGCTACCAGGCGGCCTTCGAGGGGTTCGCCCGGCGCGGCACGGACCGGGCCGGCGCCGCCGCCCTGCTGCGCCGCAGCGTGGAGATCGCCCGGCGGGCGGTGGCGGGCCGGGCCGGGGTATGGGTGGCGGCGTCGGTCGGTCCGTACGGGGCGATGCTGGCGGACGGCAGCGAGTACCGGGGGCGGTACGGGCTGGGCGTGGCGGAGCTGGCCCGGTTCCACCGGCCGCGGATCGAGGCGCTCGCCGCGGCCGGTCCTGACGTGCTGGCGCTGGAGACGGTGCCGGACACCGTGGAGGCGGAGGCGCTGCTGCGCGCCGTCGAGGGCACCGGTCTGCCGGTGTGGCTCTCCTACAGCGTGGCGGGTGGCCGGACCCGCGCCGGGCAGCCGCTCGACGCCGCGTTCCGGCTGGCCGCCGGCCATCCGCAGGTCATCGCGGTCGGCGTCAACTGCTGTACCCCGGCGGACGCCGGCCGGGCGGTGCCGGTGGCCCGCACCGCCACCGGTCTGCCGGTCGTGGTCTACCCGAACAGCGGCGAGGCGTGGCAGGCCGCTTCGCGCCGCTGGAGCGGCGGCTCGCGGTACGAGCCGGCGGCCGCCCGCGCCTGGTACGCGGACGGCGCGCGGCTGATCGGCGGCTGCTGCCGGGTCGGCCCGGACCGGATCGCCGCGCTGGCGGCGGTGCTGGAGCGGGTCAGCCGACCCGGCGGAGGGCGCTGACGGGCGGCGGGGCGGTGTCCTGGCGACCCTGACCGGACGGCGTCCCCGGCGGCCGGCCGGCGGGCCGCCGCGGCGGGTGCGCGGGGCGCCCTCGCGGATGCGGGCCCTCGGGTCGGAACCGGCCGACCCCGGGCCGTGAGCGTCCGACCCCGGTACGTGCGTGTGAGGCAAAACGCCGCGTGCCGGGGTGCACGACCGCCCCCACGTGGGAAGGTTTCGCCCCATGGGCTTCCACGTGGACTCAGAGGCCGGGCGGCTGCGGCGCGTCATCCTGCACCGCCCGGATCTGGAGCTGAAACGACTCACGCCGTCGAACAAGGACGCACTCCTGTTCGACGACGTGCTGTGGGTCAGGCGGGCACGCGCCGAGCACGACGGCTTCGCCGACATACTGCGCGACCGAGGCATCGAGGTGTTCCTCTTCGGCGACCTGCTGCGCGAGACGTTGGAGGTGCCGCAGGCACGCGAGCTGGTCCTGGACCGGGTCTTCGTCGAGCGGGAGTTCGGGCCACTGGCGACCGACCACCTGCGGGCGTGCTGCGCGGCGATGCCGTCGGTGGAACTGGCCGGGGCGCTGGTGGGCGGCCTGACCAAGCGCGAGTTCCTGGAGCGGTTCGCGGAGCCGCACTCGGTGCGCTTCCACGTGATGGAGCTCGACGACTTCCTGCTCAACCCGCTGCCCAACCACCTGTTCACCCGGGACACCTCCGCCTGGATCTACGACGGCGTGAGCATCAACGCGATGCGCTGGCCGGCCCGCTGGCGCGAGACGGTGCACTTTGAGGCGATCTACCGGCACCACCCGCTGTTCGCCGGCGGCAAGTTCCACGTCTGGTCCGAGGGGCAGTCCGCCTACCCCGCCACCATCGAGGGCGGCGACGTGCTGGTGATCGGCAACGGCGCGGTCCTGATCGGGATGAGCGAGCGCACCACCCCGCAGGCGGTCGAGGTGCTGGCCCGCGGCCTGTTCTCGGCCGGCTCGGCGCGCACCATCGTGGCGCTGGACATGCCGAAACGGCGGGCGTTCATGCATCTGGACACCGTGATGACGATGGTGGACGGTGACACCTTCACCAAGTACGCGGGCCTGGGCATGCTGCGCTCGTACACCATCGAGCCCGGCTCCGGCGAGGACGACCTGAAGGTGACCGACCACCCCCCGGAGCACATGCACCGCGCCATCGCCGCCTCCCTCGGACTGGACGACATCCGGGTGCTCACCGCCACCCAGGACGTGCACGCGGCCGAGCGCGAGCAGTGGGACGACGGCTGCAACGTGCTCGCCGTGGAGCCCGGCGTGGTCGTCGCCTACGAGCGCAACGCCACCACGAACACCTTCCTGCGCAAGCGAGGCGTCGAGGTGATCACCATCCCGGGCAGTGAACTCGGCCGCGGCCGGGGCGGCCCGCGCTGCATGAGCTGCCCGGTGGAGCGCGACCCGGTCTGACCGGGCGGGGACCGGGCCGCATCCGACCGGACGGTCGTCCCGGTCGGGACGCGACGGCTCGGGACGGCGTCGGCCGGGGGTTTCGGGCGGCGAGCGCGTGGCGGTGACACCCAACCGTATATACATGCGCTATATCGCATACACTTCCAGTGTTCCTGCGTGCCGACCGAGGAGTTCCCCATGGCCACCGACCTCGCGGGCCGCCACTTCCTGAAGGAGGCGGACTTCACCCCGGAGGAGTTCCGCCACCTGCTGGACCTGGCCGCCCGGCTGAAGGCCGCCAAGCGGTCCGGTACCGAGGAACCGCGGCTGCGCGGCCGCAACCTCGCCCTGGTCTTCGAGAAGACCTCCACCCGGACCCGCTGCGCCTTCGAGGTGGCCGCCGCCGACCAGGGGGCCTCCACCACCTACCTCGACCCGGCCGGCTCGCAGATCGGCCACAAGGAGACCGTCAAGGACACCGCGCGGGTGCTCGGCCGGATGTTCGACGGCATCCAGTACCGGGGCAGCGGGCACGAGGTCGTCGAGCAGCTCGCCGCCTACGCGGGCGTGCCGGTGTGGAACGGCCTGAGCGACCAGTGGCACCCCACCCAGATGCTCGCCGACATGCTGACGATGGTCGAGCACAGCCACAAGCCGATGCGGGAGATCTCCTACGCCTACCTGGGCGACGCCCGGTACAACACCGGCAACTCGCTGCTGGTCACCGGTGCGCTGCTCGGTATGGGCGTCGCCGTCGTGGCGCCCAAGGCGCTCTGGCCGCAGCAGTGGGTGATCGCTCTGGCCCGCCGGCTGGCCGGGGAGAGCGGCGCCCGCATCCGGCTCACCGAGGACGTCACGGAGGGGGTGCGCGGAGCGGACTTCGTGCACACCGACGTGTGGGTGTCGATGGGGGAGCCGCGGGAGACGTGGGACGAGCGGATCGCACTGCTGTCCCCGTACGCGGTGACCATGGACGTGCTGCGCGCCACCGGCAACCCGCGGACCCGCTTCATGCACTGCCTGCCGGCCTTCCACGACCTGGGCACCACCGTCGCCCGTGAGGTGCACGCCCGGCACGGGCTGACCTCGCTGGAGGTGACCGACGAGGTCTTCGAGTCGCCGTACTCGGTCGTCTTCGACCAGGCGGAGAACCGCATGCACACCATCAAGGCGCTCATGGTCGCCACGCTCGGCGGCTGACGACCCGCGCGGCCGGGCTCCGCCGCGGCGCGCGACGCGCTCGGTAGCATCCGCCGGGGGACCGACCACGGAGGCGGGCGGCATGCCGGAGATCGAGCTCAGCGCGGGAACCGTCGCCTACCAGGACACCGGCGGACCCGGCCCGGTCCTGGTCCTGCTGCACGGCCTGGTGCAGAACGGGACCGTGTGGCGCGACGTGGTGCGGGACCTGCGCGCCGACCACCGCTGCGTGGTGCCGACCCTGCCCGAGGGCGGCCACGCCCGCCCGATGCGCCCCGACGTGCCGTTGTCGCCGCGCGCGGTCGCCGCACTGGTGGCGGAGTTCCTCGACCGGCTCGACCTGCGCGACGTCACCCTCGCCGAGGTGGACAGCGGGCGCGCCCAGACCGTGGCCGCCGAACACCCCGAACGGCTCGCCGCGCTGGTGCTGGTCGCCTGCGAGACGCTGGAGAACTACCCGCCGGGTCTGCCCGGCAAGCTCCTGGTCGGCGCCGCTGCGGTTCCCGGCGGCATCACCGTGCTGGCCCGGCTGCTCGCGATGCCGGCGCTGCGCCGCCTCCCGGTGGGGATCGGCGCGCTCACCGCCCACCCGGCGCCGCGCGAACTGGTCGACGACTGGCTGCGCCCCCTGCTCAGCGACCGGCGGGTCCGCCACGACCTGCGGCGCTACCTGCGCGGCGTGCGGCGCGGTGACATGCTGGCGGCCGCCGGGAAGCTGCGCGGGTTCGACCGGCCGGCCCTGGTGGTGTGGGCCCGCGACGACCTGATGATGCCGTTGCGCTACGGCCGTCGGCTGGCCGCCGTGCTGCCCCGCGGCCGACTGGTGGTCGTCGAGGACTCGCGCACCCTCGTCCCCCTGGACCAGCCGGCCCGGCTGGCGTGCCTCATCCGCGACTTCGTCGCGCAGAACGGGCGGCGCTGAGCCCGCGGACCTCGTCGCGGGCAGCGTCGGCGCCGGATCCCGGCCCGGCCCCCGGCCCGAACCTGACCGGCCCGAGCCGGCTCCCACTGCTCCCCGGCCCACCGTCTGCCGGCCGACCGCCCGATCGGCGTCCGGCGCCGACGCGCCGGGCCCGCGCGGAGTGCGCCCGGGCCACGGGCCGCTCAGCCGCCGGCCGCGCTCTGCGGGGCCGAAGCGCCGCCGTGCCGTCGGCCGGTTCGGGTGCGGAGCGGGGTCCGGCGGCGGTCGCCGGTCAGATGTCGCGGAACGTCTCGATCTGCGCGCCTATCGAGTTGAGCCGCTCGGCGAGTTCCTCGTAGCCGCGGTGGATGACGTAGACGTTGCGGAGCACCGAGGTGCCCTCGGCGGCGAGCATCGCCAGCAGCACCACGACGGCCGGGCGCAGCGCGGGCGGGCACATCATCTCCGCCGAGCGCCAGCGGGTCGGGCCGTCGACCAGCACCCGGTGCGGATCGAGCAGCTTCACCTGCGCGCCGAGCCGGGTCAGCTCGGTGAGGTAGATCGCCCGGTTGTCGTAGACCCAGTCGTGGATCAGCGTCGAGCCCTGCGCGGTGGCCGCGATAGCCGCGAAGAACGGCACGTTGTCGATGTTCAGGCCGGGGAACGGCATGGGGTGGATCTTGTCCAGCGGAGCCCGCAGCTTCGACGGCCGCACCGTGAGGTCGAGCAGCCGGGTGCGGCCGTTGTCCGCGCGGTACTCGGCGGTGCGCTCGGTGTCGAGGCCCATCTCCTCCAGCACCGCGAGCTCGATCTCCAGGAACTCGATCGGCACCCGGCGGACGGTCAGTTCCGAGGAGGTCACGACGGCGGCGGCGATCAGGCTCATCGCCTCCACCGGGTCCTCTGAGGGCGAGTAGTCCACGTCCCGGTCGATGGTGGACAGGCCGTGCACGGTGAGCGTGGTGGTGCCGATGCCCTCGACCTTGACGCCCAACTGCTCCAGGAAGAAGCACAGGTCCTGGACCATGTAGTTGGACGAGGCGTTGCGGATGACGCTCACGCCCGGATGGCGGGCGGCGGCCAGCAGCGCGTTCTCGGTCACCGTGTCGCCGCGCTCGGTCAGCACGATCGGACGGCGCGGGCCGGCGGAGCGGTCCACCTCCGCGTGGTACGAGCCGGTGGTGGCCGTCACCTCCAGGCCGAAGTGGCGCAGCGCCGCCATGTGCGGGTGCACGGTGCGGGTGCCCAGGTCACAGCCGCCGGCGTAGGGGATCTTGAAGCGGTTGGCGCGGTGCATCAGCGGACCGAGGAACATGATGACGCTGCGGGTGCGGCGGGCCGCCTCGGTGTCCATGGCGTCCAGGTCCAGCTGGGCCGGCGGCACGATCTCCAGGTCGTTGCCGTCGTTGATCCAGCGGGTGCGCACGCCGATGCTGGCGAGCACCTCCAGGATCCGGAAGACCTCCTCGATCCGGGCGACCCGGCGCAGCGTGGTGCGGCCGGCGTTGAGCAGCGTGGCGCACAGCAGGGCCACGCAGGCGTTCTTGCTGGTCTTGACGTCGATCGCGCCGGACAGACTGCGGCCGCCGACGACCCGAAGGTGCATCGGGCCGGAGTAGCCGAGCGAGACGATTTCGCTGTCCAGGGCCTCGCTGATGCGGGCGATCATCTCAAGGCTGATGTTCTGGTTGCCCCGCTCGATGCGGTTGACCGCGCTCTGGCTGGTCCCGAGGGCTTCCGCGAGCTGCGACTGGGTCCATCCGCGGTGCTGGCGGGCATCGCGGATGAGTTTGCCGATGCGTACGAGGTAGTCATCTGCCATGGGTGGAGGATATCTCAGATATGAGATGGACTAGTCAATTGGAGCGGGCCATTCGGGTGACGAGCCCAGAGCCGGCGCGGCCGTCCGCCCTCCCGCTCGTCCACCCGCCGCGGTCCGGGGGCGGGGAATGACCTCGGGGCGCCGATGTACTAGAGTTATCTCGACATCGAGATATCTGCCGGGAAGGGCGTACCCCCGCCAGGTCGCGGTGAGGTTTACCTCACTCGATGGGCGGTCACCCGTGGCGGCAAGATGCGGTGGTACGCGCGAATCATGCATAAGGAGACTGTCGTGTCGGCGAACAGCTTCGACGCCCGCAGCACGCTGCGCGTGGGCGACGAATCGTATGAGATCTTCCGGCTGGACAAGGTCGAGGGCTCGGCCCGTCTGCCGTACAGCCTCAAGGTGCTGCTGGAGAACCTGCTGCGCACCGAGGACGGCGCCAACATCACCGCCGACCACATCCGGGCGGTCGGCGGCTGGGACGCGGCCGCCGAGCCGAGCCAGGAGATCCAGTTCACGCCGGCCCGCGTGATCATGCAGGACTTCACCGGCGTGCCGTGCGTGGTGGACCTCGCCACGATGCGCGAGGCGGTCAAGGAGCTGGGCGGCGACCCCTCGCGGATCAACCCGCTGGCCCCGGCCGAACTGGTGATCGACCACTCGGTGATCGCCGACGTCTTCGGTGCCCCGGACGCGTTCGCCCGCAACGTGGAGCTGGAGTACGGCCGCAACAAGGAGCGCTACCAGTTCCTGCGCTGGGGCCAGACGGCGTTCGACGAGTTCCGGGTGGTGCCGCCCGGCACCGGCATCGTGCACCAGGTCAACATCGAGCACCTGGCCCGTACCGTCATGGTCCGCGGCGGTCAGGCCTACCCCGACACGCTGGTCGGCACCGACTCGCACACCACGATGGTCAACGGCCTCGGCGTGCTGGGCTGGGGCGTCGGCGGCATCGAGGCGGAGGCCGCGATGCTCGGCCAGCCGGTCTCGATGCTCATCCCGCGGGTCGTCGGCTTCAAGCTGACCGGCCGGCTGCCCACCGGCACCACCGCCACCGACCTGGTGCTGACCATCACCGAGATGCTGCGCGGGCACGGCGTGGTCGGCAAGTTCGTGGAGTTCCACGGCGAGGGCGTCTCGTCCGTGCCGCTGGCCAACCGCGCCACCATCGGCAACATGTCGCCGGAGTTCGGCTCCACCGCGGCGATCTTCCCGATCGACGGCGAGACCATCGACTACCTGAAGCTCACCGGCCGCTCCGAGCAGCAGATCGCGCTGGTCGAGGCGTACGCCAGGGAGCAGGGCCTGTGGCTGGACCCGGCCGCCGAGCCGGAGTACTCCGAGCGGCTGGAGCTGGACCTGGCCGACGTCGTCCCCTCCATCGCCGGCCCGAAGCGCCCGCAGGACCGCATCGTGCTGTCCCGGGCCGCCGAGCAGTTCGCCGCCGACGTGCGCAACTACGTCGCGGACGACGAGGAGGCGGGCAAGGAGTCCTTCCCGGCGTCCGACGCCCCGGCCTCGGCGAACGGCGTGCCGACCCGGCCGACCACGGTGAACACCCCCGACGGCGGCAGCTACGAGATCGACCACGGCGCGGTGGCGGTCGCCGCGATCACCTCCTGCACCAACACCTCCAACCCCTACGTCATGGTCGCCGCCGCGCTGGTGGCCAAGAAGGCGGTGGAGAAGGGCCTGACCCGCAAGCCGTGGGTGAAGACCACGCTGGCACCCGGCTCCAAGGTGGTCACCGACTACTTCGACCGGGCCGGCCTGACCCCGTACCTGGACAAGCTCGGCTTCAACCTGGTCGGCTACGGCTGCACCACCTGCATCGGCAACTCCGGCCCGCTGCCGGAGGAGGTCTCCAAGGCGGTCAACGACGCCGACCTCGCGGTCGTCTCGGTGCTCTCCGGCAACCGCAACTTCGAGGGCCGGATCAACCCGGACGTCAAGATGAACTACCTGGCCTCGCCGCCGTTGGTGGTCGCGTACGCGATCGCCGGCTCGATGAAGGCCGACATCACGCGTGACGCGCTCGGCACCGACCAGGAGGGCCGCCCGGTCCGGCTGGCGGACATCTGGCCGACCGAGCAGGAGGTCAACGAGGTCGTCGCCGCGTCCATCGGCAAGGAGATGTTCGCCTCCTCCTACAGTGACGTGTTCGCGGGCGACGCCCAGTGGCAGGCGCTGCCGATCCCGACCGGCGACACCTTCGAGTGGACGGCCGACTCCACCTACGTGCGCAAGCCCCCCTTCTTCGAGGGCATGACGATGGAGCCGGCCCCGGTCGAGGACATCTCCGGCGCCCGGGTGCTCGCCAAGCTCGGCGACTCGGTCACCACCGACCACATCTCGCCGGCCGGTTCCATCAAGGCCGACACCCCGGCCGGCCAGTACCTGACCGAGCACGGCGTGGACCGCCGGGACTTCAACTCCTACGGTTCGCGGCGCGGCAACCACGAGGTGATGATCCGCGGCACGTTCGCCAACATCCGGCTGCGCAACCAGATCGCGCCGGGCACCGAGGGCGGCTACACCCGCGACTTCACCCAGGAGGGCGCGCCGGTGTCGTTCATCTACGACGCCTCGCGCAACTACCAGGAGGCCGGCGTCCCGCTGGTGGTGCTGGCCGGCAAGGAGTACGGCTCCGGCTCGTCCCGCGACTGGGCGGCCAAGGGCACCGCGCTGCTGGGCGTCAAGGCGGTCGTGGCCGAGTCCTACGAGCGCATCCACCGCTCCAACCTGATCGGCATGGGTGTGCTCCCGCTGCAGTACCCCGAGGGCGCGACCGCCGACTCGCTCGGACTGACCGGCGAGGAGACGTTCTCCGTCACCGGCGTCACCGCACTGAACGACGGCACCACTCCGCGCACCGTCAAGGTGACCACCGACACCGGGGTCGAGTTCGACGCGCGGCTGCGCATCGACACCCCCGGTGAGGCGGACTACTACCGCAACGGCGGCATCCTGCAGTACGTCCTGCGCTCGCTGATCCGCAAGTAGCCGCCGGGGCCCCGCACGATGGCCCGGCACGCCCGGCACGCCCGGCACGCCCGGCACGCCCGGCATGACCGGCACGCCCGGCATGACCGGCATGACCCGGCCGCCGACCGCTCCGCGCGGTTCGGCGGCCGGGTCGCTCCGCCCCCAGGGTGGCGCGGGCCGCCGCGGCTCCGCGCGGGGCCGCCGTCCGGCACGCACCGGCGCCGCACGTCTCCACGGCGCTGTGCGCCCCCGTGCTCTGCCGGCGAGCGCGCGCGGGAGGCCCGGTGGCGGCCGGGGCCCGCCGGGCGGCTCCGCCCGGCAGGGAGGGCACCGCGGGCCGCGCCGGCCCGGACCGGGTCGGCGCGCGGGGGGACGGCCCCGCGCACCGGCCGGGACCGGGCCGAGCCGGTGCCAACCCACCCGGATGGCCGATCCGCTGTCAAGAGCGGACAAGTGTCCGGTGTGTCCGATGGAAGGACAACCGGTTGAGCAGATATCAACTCGGGAAAAGATCCCCGTCGAAGCTGCATTCGACCTTGCTCTAGGCGAGCCAAGTGGACTATACCTGTCGCGTCCAGCGGCCGTCCGTGCGGACGCCCAGCACAACTGAGCTTCAACCCGACTGCGGTGCCGCAGGTCCTGGCGCGCCGCCTGAGTCCTGGAGAAGGCGAGGACTTGAGCATGGGATCCACTCCCGAACCCGGCCGTCGCGATGTCGTCAAGCGGGCCACCGCCCTGGGCCTGATCGCGGTCCCCAGCGCCGGACTGCTCTCGGCGTGCGCCAGCGGCGGCGGCGACAGCAGCAAGAAGGTGGCCAAGGGCACCAAGTCCGCCAAGAACCCGCTCGGGGTGAACGCCTCGGCCGGGCTGGAGGTCGTCATCTTCGACGGCGGCTTCGGCGACCAGTACGCCAAGGACGCCGAGAAGATCTACAAGTCGGAGTTCCCCAAGGCGGTCGTCACCCACCGGGCCACCCAGGACATCTCGCCGACCCTCCAGCCGCGCTTCGTCGGCGGCAACCCGCCGGACCTGATCGACAACTCCGGTGCCAAGGCGATGGACAGTCCCACGCTGATCTCCAAGGGCCAGGTCGCCGAGCTGAGCCCGCTGCTGGACGCGCCCTCGTACGACGACCCGAACACCAAGGTCCGCGACACCCTGCTGCCGGGTACCCTGCAGATGGGCCAGTTCGGCAGCAGCAAGACCTACCTGCTCAACTACGCCTACACCGTCTTCGGCATCTGGTACTCGCAGAAGCTGCTGGACGACAACGGCTGGTCGTACCCGAAGACCTGGGACGAGATGATGTCGGTCTGCGCCCAGGCCAAGAAGAAGGGCATCGCCGGCTGGACGTACGCGGGCAAGTACCCGTACTACCTGCCGTTCGGCCTGTACGGCTTCATCGGCAAGATCGGCGGCGTCGGGGTCCTCGACGCCATCGACAACCTGGAGCCGAACGCCTGGAAGGCGGACGCGGTCAAGAAGGCGTTCGACGCCTACCACGAGCTGTACTCCAAGGGCTACGTGCTCAAGGGCACCCCGGGTATCGACCACATCCAGTCGCAGACCCAGTGGACGAAGTACAAGGCGGTCTTCATCCCGAACGGCTCCTGGGTGGAGAACGAGGCCAAGCCGACCACCCCGTCGGACTTCCGGATGACGATGTCGCCGCCCTCCGGCCTGGACAGCTCCGACAAGATGCCGTTCGGCACCCTGTGGGCGCAGGCCGGCGAGCCGTACATGGTGCCGCAGCAGGCCAAGAACGCGCCCGGCGGCATGGAGATGCTGCGCATAATGCTGAGCAAGAAGTCCGCGGGCAACTTCTCCAAGCTGGTCTCCTCGCTCTCCTGCGTCAAGGGCGCCACCGAGGGCATGAGCCTGCCGTCCGGCCTGAAGTCCGCCAGCGCCGCGCTGGCCACCGCGACCGCCAAGAACCTCGTGGTCAACCCCCGGGTGGCGGACTGGTACCCGACGCTGGAGAAGCAGAACATCGGCGGGGCACTCGGCGAGATGATGGCCGGCCGCATGTCGCCGGCCGAGGCGATCAAGGCCATCCAGAAGGCCGCCGACGACACGGCCAAGGACAGTTCCATCCCCAAGTACAAGCACGCCTGACGTAACGTCGGGTCGAGGCGCAAGAGCGTTCGGTCAGTATCGGTCAGCATGGGTCGGTAGTACTCGTACGGACACGGAGCGGGACGGGGCATGGCGACGACGAGCCAGTCGGCCGGGCGGCCCGGCGGAGCCGGGAACGGCGTCCGTCGCGGGCTGAAGAACTCCAGGCACTACCGGGAGTTCGTGAAGTACCGCTTCATCGCGGGGTTCCTGGCGGTGCCGGTGCTCCTGTACGCCGTCTTCGTCCTGTCTCCGTTCGTCCAGACGTTCTACTACTCGCTGACGAACTGGACCGGCTACAGCAGTTCGTTCGACATGGTCGGCATGGCGAACTACAGCAGGCTCGTCCACGACCAGCTGTTCTGGAAGGCGCTGTGGCACAACGTCATCCTGCTGCTGGTGCTGCCGGTGGTGACGCTCGGCCTCGGCCTGTTCTTCGCGTTCATGCTCAACGTGGGCGGACGCAAGCGCAAGGGCGAGGCCGTCTCCGGGGTGCGCGGGTCGAACGTCTACAAGGTCGTCTACTTCTTCCCGCAGGTGCTGTCCATCTCGATCATCGCGATCCTGTGGGAGTACATCTACAACCCGGACGGCGGCCTGCTCAACGGCGTGCTCAGCGCGGTCGGGCTGGGGTCGCTGCAGTCGACCTGGCTGGGCGACCCCGACGTGGCGCTGATCTGCATCGCGGCGGTCATGGTCTGGGCGAACGTCGGCTTCTACGTGGTGCTGTTCTCCGCGGCGATGGGCTCGGTGCCCCGGGAGATCTACGAGGCGGTGCTGCTCGACGGGGCCGGCCGGGTCACCACCTTCTTCCGGATCACGCTGCCGCTGATCCGGGACACCGTGCAGACCGGCTGGGTCTACATGGGCATCATCGCGCTGGACGGCTTCGCCATCGTCCAGATCATGTCGGTCGACCAGGGCGGCCCGAACTTCTCCACCCTGGTCGAGCCGCTGTACCTCTACCAGCAGGCGTTCCAGAACGGCAACGCCGGCTACGCCACCGCGATCGGCGTCGCCATGCTGATCGTCAGCCTGATCTTCGCCGTGGTCACCATGGGCCTCGGCCGTCGCGACAAGATCGAGTTCTGACCACGTCGGGAGACATCAAGCCGATGACCAGCGCCGAGCCCGCAGACCTGCCGCAGGCCACCGCCACCGTCCCGGACGCCGACGGCCGGCCGCCGGCCGCCGGCATCCCCGCCCCGGGCGGCGGGCGCCAGGCCACCGAGGGCCGCGCCCTCAACGTCTTCTCGCACGCCTTCCTCGTGCTGTGGACGGTCATGGCGGCCGGACCGCTGCTGTGGGCGCTGATGAGTTCGTTCAAGACCTCCGGGCAGATCCTCAGCAGCCCCTGGTCGCTCCCGCACACCCTGCACTTCGACAACTGGTCGAGGGCCTGGGGACAGGCGAACATCGGCCAGTTCTTCGCCAACACCATCGTGGTGGTGGCGTTCTCCGTCGTGGGCACCATGCTGCTCGGCTCGATGGCCGCCTACGTGCTGGCCCGCTTCCCGTTCCCGGGCAGCCGGGTGGTCTACTTCATGTTCGTCGGCGGCATGACCTTCCCGATCATCATGGCGATCGTGCCGCTGTTCTTCGTGATGAAGAACTTCGGGATCCTCAACACCCCGCAGGGCCTGATCCTGGTCTACATCGCCTACTCGCTGCCGTTCACCGTCTTCTTCATGACGTCCTTCTTCCGCACGCTGCCCGGCAGTATCGCGGAGGCGGCCATGATCGACGGCGCCTCGCACACCAGGACGTTCTTCCAGGTCATGCTGCCGATGGCCAAGCCGGGCCTGATCAGCATCGGCATCTTCAACTTCCTCGGCCAGTGGAACCAGTACCTGCTGCCGCTGGCGCTCAACCAGGCCAACCCGAACAGCAAGCTGCTCACCCAGGGCCTGGCGTCGCTGGCGGTCAGCCAGGGCTACAAGGGCGACTGGTCGGCGCTCTTCGCCGGCCTGGTGATCGCCATGCTGCCGGTCCTGGTGGTCTACATGGTCTTCCAGCGGCAGGTCCAGGCGGGTCTGACCGCCGGCGCCCTGAAGTAACCTCCCGCACCCCCGTCACCCTCCCGTCACCACCCCGCCGCCCGGCGTGCACAGGGGTCGCCGTGGCGCACTCTCCCCGGTTCGTGCCGGTCAATCCCTTGACGGGATGCAACGCCTGAGGCTCTTCTTAGAGTTCACATGTTGTAGACGACCTCAGGAGTGGTGGCAGGTGGAGACTCCGGGATCCCAGTCGTCGTTGCACCGCGCGAACCTGGACCGCGTGGTGCGCGCGGTACGGCTGGCCGGTTCGCTGACGCAGGCCGAGATCGCGCGCGGCACCGGACTGTCGGCGGCCACCGTCTCCAACATCGTGCGCGAACTGCGCGACAACGGCACCGTGCAGGTCACCCCGACCTCCTCCGGCGGCCGCCGGGCCCGGGCGGTCTCGCTGTCCGGGGACGCCGGGATCATGGTCGGCGTCGACTTCGGCCACTCGCACCTGCGGGTGGCGGTCGGCAACCTGGCGCACCAGGTGCTGGCGGAGCAGACCGAGCCGATCGACGTCGACGCCTCCGCCGCGCAGGGCTTCGACCGGGCGGAGACCCTGGTCGGCCGGCTGATCTCGGCCACCGGGATCGGTGTGGACAAGGTGATCGGGGTCGGGCTGGGCGTGCCGGGGCCGATCGACGTGGCCACCGGGGTGCTGGGGTCCACCACGATCCTGCCGGGCTGGAGCGGCATCAACCCGCGCGAGGAGCTGGCCGGCCGGCTCGGCATGCCGGTACACGTCGACAACGACGCGAACCTGGGCGCGCTCGGCGAGATGGTGTGGGGCGGCGGGCGCGGGGTACGGGACCTGGCGTACATCAAGGTGGCCAGCGGGGTGGGGGCCGGACTGGTGATCGACGGGCGGATCTACCGCGGGCCGGGCGGCACCGCGGGCGAGATCGGGCACATCACGCTGGACGAGTCGGGCCCGGTGTGCCGGTGCGGCAACCGGGGCTGCCTGGAGACCTTCACCGCCGCCCGGCACGTGCTGGAACTGCTGCGCGGTTCGCACGGTCCGGACCTGACCGTGCCCCGGATGGTGCAGCTGGCCCGGGAGGGCGATCCGGGTTGCCGCCGGGTGATCGCGGACGTCGGGCGGCACGTGGGCATGGGGGTGGCCACCTTGTGCAACGTGCTCAACCCCAGCCGGGTCGTGCTCGGCGGCGACCTGGCGGAGTCCGGGGAGCTGGCGCTCGGCCCGATCCGCGAGTCGGTGGCCCGCTACGCGGTACCGAGCGCGGCACGGCAGCTGTCGGTGGTGCCCGGCTCGCTGGGCGGCCGGGCCGAGGTGCTGGGGGCGCTGGCGCTGGTGCTCAGCGAGATGGGCGATTCGCCCCGTGTATCCCGTCCGGCGTCGGCCACGCCGCGTTCAGGTAGAGAACAAGACGTGTCGTTGTCATCTCGTTAAAGATTTACTTCTTGACGCCAAAGATGTGCTCGGGGTTGACTCGCGTCATCCTCGGCCGCAATGTCGCGGCCATGTCAGGGAGGTAACCGTGAACACCACTCTGCGTCGTGCCGTCGTCGCCACCGCGGCCGTTTCCATGGCCCTCACCATGGCCGCGTGCGGCAAGGCGGGCGGGAGCAGCTCGAGCGCCGCCAGCGTGAGCAAGGGCTTCAAGATCGGCATCGCGCTGCCGGAGAACCAGACGGCGCGCTACGAAGCGTACGACCGCCCGATGATGCAGGCGAAGATCCATTCACTGTGCCCGAAGTGCACGGTGAACTACGAGAACGCCACGAACAGCGCCAACACCCAGGAACAGCAGGTCGACACGCTGATCAACGACGGTGACAAGGTCATCATCCTGGACGCCGTGGACTACAAGGCCATCCAGTCCTCGGTGGAGAAGGCGCACAAGAAGGGCGTGAAGATCGTCGCGTACGACCGGCTGGCCCAGGGCCCGGTCGACGCCTACACCTCCTTCGACAACACCTCGGTCGGCGAGCAGCAGGGCAAGGGGCTGCTGGCCGCGATGGGCTCCAAGGCCACCCCGAAGTCGAAGATCATCATGGTCAACGGCGACAAGGGCGACCCGAACGCCGCGCAGTTCAAGGCCGGCGCGCACAAGGTGCTGGACGGCAAGGTCACCATCGCCGCCGAGTACGACACCACCGGCTGGCTGGCGAACAACGCGAACAAGGAGGTCTCCGGCGCGATCAGCCGCATCGGGGCCAAGAACATCGCCGCCGTCTACAGTGCCAACGACGGCATGGCCGCCGGTGTGATCTCCGCCCTGCAGGCCGCGCACATCAAGCCGCTGCCCCCGGTCAGCGGGCAGGACGCGCAGCTCGACGGCGTCCAGCGGATCGTGGCCGGCACCCAGGCGTTCACCATCTACAAGCCGTACCGCCAGGAAGCCAACGCCGCGGCGCAGATGGCGGTCGACCTGGCCACCGGCAAGTCGCTCAGTTCGGTGGCGCCGCAGAAGGCGGACAACGGCAGCGAGCACTCGATCCCGTCCAACCTGATCGCCACCACCATCCTGACCCAGAAGAACATCAAGCAGACCGTGGTGGCCGGCGGGCTCTACACCATCCCGACGATCTGCACCACGCAGTTCAAGGCCGACTGCGCCAAGATCGGCCTGAAGTGAGCCGAGCCGGGTGAGGCGGAGCGGGCCCGAGCGGCCCGCTCCGGTACCCGGCCGCGGAGCCTGTCCGGTGGTCCGTCCCCCTTGTCACAACCCCGCTGCCGGGAACGGACCGCCGGACGGATGACCCGCCCCGGACCTGCGACGTTTCCGGCCGGGGCGAACGCGATACACCGTCTTAGTGTGTTGCTCCACAGCCCACCGCTATCCACCGCGCCCGCCGCCTTGAGGCGGGTGCGGCGCACCGCCGGTCAGGCGGCGAAGGAGATGGTTTCATGTCCGCTACGCCCGTGCTGGCGTTGCGCGGAGTCTCCAAGCGGTTCGGTGCCGTCCAGGCGCTGACCGATGTCGAACTGGAGATCCACGCCGGTGAGGTGATCGCCCTGGTCGGCGACAACGGTGCCGGAAAATCGACCCTGGTCAAGACGATCGCCGGGGTCCACCCGATCGACGACGGGCAGCTCCTGTGGGAGGGGCGGCCGGTCAGCATCGGCCGCCCGCACGACGCCCAGGCCCTGGGGATCGCGACCGTCTACCAGGACCTGGCGCTCTGCGACAACCTCGACGTCGTGCAGAACCTCTTCCTCGGCCGGGAGATCCAGAGGGTGGGGGTGCTCGACGAGGTCGAGATGGAGAAGCGGTCGCGCGAACTGCTGCACACGCTGTCCATCCGCATCCCCAGCGTCCGCATCCCGATCGCCTCGCTCTCCGGCGGGCAGCGGCAGACCGTGGCCATCGCCCGGTCGCTGATCGGCGAACCGAAGCTGGTCATCCTCGACGAGCCGACCGCCGCCCTCGGCGTCGAGCAGACCGCGCAGGTGCTGGACCTGGTGGAACGGCTGCGCGAGCGGGGTCTCGCGGTCGTGCTCATCAGCCACAACATGGCCGACGTCAAGGCGGTCGCGGACCGGGTCGCGGTACTGCGGCTGGGCCGCAACAACGGCGTCTTCCCGGTCGGCACCACCAGCCAGGAGGAGATCATCTCCGCCATCACCGGCGCCACGGACAACGCCGTGACCCGCCGCCAGTCGCGCATCGCGGAGGCAGACCAGTGACCGACCTCACCAAGGACGTCCCGCCGGAGGACGCCTCCGGCGGATCCGGCGCCGGCGACGGCGGCCGGCACCCGACCGCCGCCACCGACCCGGCCCGGGGCGGCGGCGCCCCGGTCGTCACCGACCCGGGCGCCGGCGACGGGCCGGCCGACGGGGAGGTGGCGGCCGAACCGGCCGCGGCCGACGCCATCGTCGCCGTCGACCCCCGGCTGATCATCCGCGAGCAGGGCGTGGCCGGCTACGCGATCGAGTTCAGCCGCCGGCTGCGCAGCGGAGACCTGGGCATGACCCCGGTCGTCGTGGCGCTCGCCGTGATCTGGGGCATCTTCTACGGCCTGAACCACTCGTTCATGTCGCCGGGCAACCTGTCCACCATCGCGTTCAACGTGGTGGGGATCGGCATGATCGCGGTCGGCGTGGTCTTCGTGCTGCTGCTCGGCGAGATCGACCTGTCGGTCTCCTACGTCAGCGGTCTGGCCGGCGCGGTCTTCGCGGTGCTCAGCGTCAAGGAGGGCTTCTCCCAACCCGTCGCCCTGGTGCTGGCCATCCTCGCCGGCACGGCGATCGGCGCGTTGCAGGGCTTCGTGTTCGCCAAGATCGGCGTGCCCGCCTTCATCGTCACCCTGGCCGGCTTCCTGGCCTGGAACGGCGCGATGCTCCAGGTGCTCGGCAAGAACGGCACCATCAACCTCCAGAACAACGGGCTGCTGTACAACCTGTACAACTACACCTTCGACGACGTCGCCTACGCCTACGGGCTGGCCGCCGTCGCGGTGCTGCTCTACGCCGTCTTCGCGCTGCGCGAGGCGGACCGGCGGCGCAGGGCAGGGGTGCCGTTCCGCCCGGTGCTGGACATCGCGATCCGCAGCGCGCTGCTCGCCGTGGTGTCGTTCGTCGCGGCCTGGGAGCTCAACCGGGCCGAGGGCCTGCCGCTGGCGCTGCTGCTCTTCCTGATCGTCGTGGTCGGCTTCGACCTGATGCTGCGCCGCACCCGCTACGGCCGGCAGATCTTCGCGGTCGGCGGCGGCATCGAGGCGGCCCGCCGGGCCGGCATCAGCGTGCCCTGGATCCGCATCTCGGTGTTCATGCTGGCCGGCACGATGGCCGCGGTCGGCGGCATGTTCCTGGCCGGCCAGGTCAACTCCGCCCAGTCCACCCAGGGTGGCGGCAACACCCTGATGGAGGCCATCGCGGCGGCCGTCATCGGCGGCACCAGCCTGTTCGGCGGCCGGGGCAAGACCTGGTCGGCGCTGCTCGGCGCGTTGGTCATCGTCTCGATCCAGCAGGGGATGTACATCCTGGACCTGAACACCGCGATCCAGTACATGGTGACCGGTGCGGTGCTGCTGGCGGCGGTCGTGGTCGACTCCGTCTCCCGCAGGACCCAGAAGGCGTCCGGCCGGGCCTGACCCGCCGGCGGCCCACCGCCCGGCACCGCGGACCCGCGGTGCCGGGCGGTGGCGCGCACGGCTCGGGTGACCGACGTCGCGCCGCAGGGCGGGCGGCCGGCGGCGGCGGAAGTCTAGACTCGGCAGATCGACTTCGTACGGCACGCTCGACCAGCGACCAAGGAGGCACGGGTGCCGCTGCTGACCCGTATCAAGGGACCGCGCGACCTCGACCGGCTCAGCCGGGAGGAGCTGGTGGAACTGGCCGCCGAGATCCGTGGCTTCCTCGTCGAGGCGGTCTCCAAGACCGGCGGGCACCTCGGACCCAACCTGGGCGTGGTCGAGCTGACGCTCGCCCTGCACCGGGTCTTCGACTCGCCGAAGGACGCCATCCTCTTCGACACCGGCCACCAGAGCTACGTGCACAAACTGCTCACCGGTCGGCAGGACTTCTCCCGGCTCAAGGGCAGGGGCGGGCTGTCCGGCTACCCGTCCCGGGCGGAGTCCGAGCACGACGTCATCGAGAACAGCCACGCCTCCACCGTGCTCGGCTGGGCGGACGGCCTGGCCAAGGCCAACCAGCTGCTCGGCCGCGACGACCACGTGGTGGCGGTGATCGGCGACGGCGCGCTGACCGGCGGCATGGCCTGGGAGGCGCTCAACAACATCGCCGCCGCCGCGAACCGGCCACTGGTCATCGTGGTCAACGACAACGAGTGGTCGTACTCGCCGACCATCGGGGCCCTCGCCGACCATCTCGCCACGCTGCGCACCACCGACGGCTACGAGCAGTTCCTGGCCCGCGCCAAGGAGCTGCTGGAGCGCACGCCGGTCATCGGCCGCCCGCTGTACGAGACGCTGCACGGCGCCAAGAAGGGCCTGAAGGACTTCATCGCGCCGCAGGGCATGTTCGAGGACCTGGGCCTGAAGTACGTCGGCCCGATCGACGGGCACGACACCGCCGCGGTGGAGTCGGCGCTGCGCCGCGCCAAGCGGTTCCGCGGCCCGGTCCTCGTGCACTGCCTGACCGAGAAGGGCCGCGGCTACACGCACGCCGAGCGGGACGAGACCGACCGCTTCCACGGCATCGGCCCGATCCACCCGGACACCGGGCTGCCGATCGCCGCGGCCGGGCTGGACTGGACGGCCGTCTTCGGTGAGGAGATGGTCAAGATCGGCCGGGACCGCGAGGACGTGGTCGCCATCACGGCGGCGATGCTGCATCCGGTCGGTCTCACCGCGTTCGCCAAGGAGTTCCCGGAGCGGGTCTACGACGTGGGGATCGCCGAGCAGCACGCGGTCGTCTCGGCGGCCGGGCTGGCCACCGGCGGGCTGCACCCGGTGGTGGCGGTCTACGCGACGTTCCTGAACCGGGCCTTCGACCAGGTGCTGATGGACGTGGCGCTGCACCGGTGCGGTGTCACCTTCGTGTTGGACCGGGCCGGGGTGACCGGTTCGGACGGCGCGTCGCACAACGGCATGTGGGACCTGTCGATCCTCCAGGTGGTGCCCGGGCTGCGGATCGCCGCGCCGCGCGACGCCGACCAGTTGCGCGCCCAACTGCGCGAGGCGGTCGCCGTCGAGGACGCGCCGACCGTGCTGCGCTACTCCAAGGGCGCGGTCGGACCGGCCGTCCCCGCGGTCTCCCGGATCGGCGGGATGGACGTGTTGCGCGGGCCGGCGGGCGGCGCCGACCGGCCGGACGTGCTGCTGGTCTCGGTGGGCGCGCTCGCCCCGATGTGCCTGGAGGCCGCCGAACTCCTCGACGCCCAGGGCATCTCCAGCACGGTGGTCGACCCGCGCTGGGTCAAGCCGGTCGACGCGGCGCTGCCGGCGCTGGCCGCGCGGCACCGCGTGGTGGTCACCGTCGAGGACAACGGCCGGGCCGGTGGTGTGGGCTCCGCCGTCTCGCAGGCGCTGCGGGACGCGGACGTGGACGTGCCGCTGCGCGACTTCGGCATCCCGCGGCGCTTCCTCGAACACGCCTCCCGCAAGGAGGTGCTGGCCGACATCGGGCTGACCGCGCCGGACATCGCCCGGCAGGTCACCGGCCTGGTCGCCACGATCGACGGGCGGCGGGCCGCCGACGGTGACACCGTGAGGGCCGAACCCGCCGAGGTGAGCGGCGACTGAGCGCGGCCCGGGCCGGGCGGACCCGCCGCGGTCCACCCAGCCCGGCGGCGCCGGCGCGCGCCGACCGGTGACGTCGACGGCCCGGTGCCGGGCGCCACCCCCTCGTCACCACGATGAGGGGCAGGACGACCTGGAGGTACGCCGATGGACCCCCGCCGCCGCACTCCGCCCGGTCCGCCGGAGGGATGCTGATGGCGGCGGTCGGCCCGCTCGTCCACGCGCTGTAGGGGCGCGGGCACAGCCGGTCGGCCCGCGGGGGGTGAGCCGCGGGTGACACCGGCCGGGCACCGGCGCCGGGCGGGCACGGCCGGGCTCCGAACGGCCGCCGCGGCGCCGGCCCGGCCGCCGGACCGGATGCCCGACGGCCGGGCCGGCGGGTAGGTTGGAGAACATGCCCGCCGCGTCCCACAGCACCGGTATCACGACGGCGAAGGCCCCCTCGCCGCGGGTCCGCGACCGGACGGCGGCACTGCGCGCGGCCGTCGCGTCCCGGCGGCACTACTGGCTCACCCTGCTGCCCCCGCTGGCCGTGGTGGCCGCCCTGACCCACCTGCCGTCGTTCCTGCGCGCGGTGTGGAACCCCGACGAGGGCTTCCTGGCCACCGAGGCCCGTCAGCTCGCGCACGGCGGCGTGCTCTACGGCACCGTCGTGGACCGCAAGCCGCCACTGGTGCCCTGGCTCTACGAGGGTGCGCTCGGCCTGTTCGGCTACGGCTCGCTGTGGCCGCTGCGCCTGGCCGCGCTCGCCGCGCACCTGCTGACCGCCGTGCTGCTGGTCTCCCTCGCCCGCCGGCGCTGGGGCGACCGGGCGGGGGCGACGGCCGGTTTCGGATACCTGCTGGTCTCCATCGGGCTCGCGCCGGCCGACGCGCAGGCGGCCGGCTTCGAGACGTTCATGCTGCCCTGGACGGTCGCCGCGCTCTGGTGCGCCGACCGCCGGCGGTGGACCTGGGCCGGCCTCGCCGTCGCCGGGGCGGTGCTGACCAAGCAGACCGGCGGCGCGGCGCTCGTCCCCGTCTGCTGGATGCTCTGGCGCTCCGGCGCCGCCCCGGCCCCCGGCACGCCCCGGACGGCACCCGACGCGGGCGTCCCGGAGCCGGAGCCGCACCGCGGCCGGGGCGCGCTGGGCCTGGCGGCCGGCTTCGCCGTCCCGCTGGCCGCCGTCGCGCTGGCGCTCGGACCCGGCCGTTTCCTGTTCTGGACGGTGACCGGCTCCGGTGCGTACGCGTCGGCCGGCGGAGCGTGGGCGGCGGTGGGCGGCCGGGCCCTGCTGAACGCCGGGATCGTGACCGCGGCCTGCGCGGGCCTGTTGCTGGCGGTCGCGCTGCCGCCCCGGCGCGGACGCCGGTTCGCCGACGCGGACCTGTGGATATGGCTCGGCGCGTCCTGTGCCGCCGTGGCGACGGGGTTCCAGTTCTTCGGCCACTACTTCCTGCAGCCGCTGCCGCCGCTGGTGCTGCTCGGCGCCGGTGCGCTCAGCCGGTCGCCGCGCCGCCGGCGCCCCGCGCTCACCTGGACCGCGCTGGCCTCGTGCGGCTTCCTGGCCTGGGGGCTGGCCGCGCCGCACCCCGACCTCGACCACGACCACGCGGTGGCCGCGGCGGTGGTCCGGCACACCGCGCCGGACCAGCGGGTGCTGGTCTGGGGCATGCACCCCGAGCAGTACTGGCTCGCCCGCCGCGCCCCGGCGAGCCGTTTCCTGACCGCCGGCTTCCTCACCAACTTCAGCGGCGGTCGGGACGGAGCCCGGGTGGGGGAGCGGTACGCGGTCCCCAGCACCTGGCACACCTTCCGGACCGAGATGCGGCACCACCCGCCCGCCCTGGTGGTCGACGACTCGCGCGGCGCGCCCTACGGACCCGCGCACATCCCGGCTTTCGGGCACCTGCTGCGCGACCACTACCACCGTGTCGCGGACAGCGACGGAGCGGTGCTCTACGCCCGCCGATGACCGGGGCCGGCCCCGGGCCGCACCGCCCGGGGGCCGGCGCACACCGCACCGTGCGACCGGGCACGGCCGCGCAACTCCCGGTCGGCGGTGACCAGCAGGACCGGCCGGCCGGGGTGGCGCCGCACGGCGCCGGCCACCAGCTCGTCCATCGCGTCGTCCCCGCTGCCGGGCGCGGCCAGCACCGACACCCCGGGAACCGCGGCCACCCCGCGCGCCGCTCCCTCCACCACCAGTACGATCTCCACCGGCCGGCCGCACGCCCAGTCCGGAACGCCGGGACCGGCCGGCAGGCCGCGTCCGGCCCAGGGCGCCAGGGCGTCCCGCAACCGCTCGGTGGCCGCGTGCCGGTCGCGCCACCAGCCGTCCGGCACCGAGCCGACGGTGTTGGCCGCGTCGACCACGACGAGCGGAACGGCGGGCGGGGCGGGGTCCATGGGGCCACCCTGCCAGACGGCGGCGGGCCGAGGCGGTGGTATACAGACGCGGTACGGCATATGGCGGTTCGCAGGAACGATGGGGACGCGTGATGGCAAAGTCCAAGGGGTCGCAGGACGCCGAGGCGCAGAGGGAGCCGACGCCCTCGGGCCCGGCCGAGGCCCGGCGCACCGGTTGGAGCCGGTGGCGGCCCTACTCGGCGGCGATCATCGGTGTGGCGGCGGTCTTCGCCGTCTCCGCGGTGATCGGCGCCCATGTCCGGGCCGGTGAGGCCAGCGAGGTCAAGGTGCCCAGGGGCATGCCCTCGACCGGCCCCTCGGGGCTCGCGGTGCCGATCAAGCCGGCCATCCCGGTGGTCGTGACGGTCTTCGAGGACTTCCGCAGCCCGGCCTCGAAGGCGTTCGCCGCGCAGTGGCAGCCGACCTTCCACCACCTGCTGGTCACCGGCCGGGCCGAGATGGCCTACCGGCTCGTCACGCAGACCGACGCCACGCGGGGCGGCAGCGGCTCGCTGGAGGCGGCGAACGCGGCGGGCTGTGCGCAGGACCAGGGCAAGAAGCAGTTCCAGGGCCTCGTCAGCGAGCTGTGGAAGCACCAGCCCGCGGTCTCCGACGACGCCTTCGCCGACCAGGCGTACCTGGACCGGCTGGGCCGCAAGGTCAAGGACCTGCAGGCCAGCATGTTCGTGCCGTGCGTCAAGAGCCTGGACCACCAGGGCTGGGTGGACGCCTCGCAGCGCGACTACGTCAGGGCGGGGCTGGGCGCGGTGCCGCGCATCCAGGTCAACGGCGTCACGGTGCCGATGAAGGGGCTGACCCCGGCGAAGCTGGAGGCGCTGGTGAAGAAGGCCACCGAGCGGGCCGGCATGACCGCCTCGCCGTCGGCCCCGCCGTCCGCCCGTCCGTCGGCGTCGGCCGCCCCGTCGGTTCCGTCGTCGATGGTGTCGCCGTCCACCGCGGCGGAGCCGACCGGTACCAGCACCTCGCCGGCCGGCCTCACCAGCACCCCGCCGGACGGCACGACCAGCACCTCACCGCTGGGCTGACCGCGGGCCCGGGCCGGCCGGGCCCGCGGACGCCCGACGGCCCCCGGTACGCGCGCATGCCCGCCGCGTACCGGGGGCCGTCGCCCGCCGTGCCGGTCAGGCCGGGACGCTCGCCGTGCCGGGAGCCAAGAACGGCTTGCCGGCCACCCGCTGCGAGACGCCCTCGCGGTCCAGGTACGGGGTGATCCCGCCGAGGTGGAACGGCCAGCCCGCGCCGGTGATCAGGCACAGGTCGACGTCCTGCGCCTCGGCCACCACGCCCTCGTCCAGCATCAGGGCGATCTCCCGCGCGACCGCCTCCAGCACCCGGGCGCGCACCTGCTCCTCGGTGAGCACCTCCTCGCCCTGCCGCAGCAGCGCCAGCACCTCGGGGTCCAGTTCCGGTGTGCCGGAGTCGTGGACGTAGAAGCCGCGCTTGCCGGCCTCCACGACCGCCCTGAGATTGGGCGAGACGGTGAACCGGTCAGGGAACGCCTCGTGCAGCGTCTCCGACACGTGCAGCCCGATGGCCGGGCCGACCAGTTCCAGCAGCACCAGCGGGGACATCGGCAGGCCCAGCGGCTCGACCGCCCGCTCGGCGACGTCGATCGGGGTGCCCTCGTCGATGACGTTCTGGATCTCGCCCATGAAGCGCGTCAGGATGCGGTTGACGACGAACGCCGGGGCGTCCTTGACCAGGACCGCGGTCTTCTTCAGCTTCTTGGCCACCGCGAACGCCGTCGCGAGTGAGGCGTCGTCGGTGCGCTCCCCGCGCACGATCTCCAGCAGCGGGAGCACGGCCACCGGGTTGAAGAAGTGGAAGCCGACCACCCGCTCGGGGTGCTTGAGCTTCGAGGCCATCTCGCTCACCGACAGCGATGAGGTGTTGGTGGCCAGGATCGCCTCGGCCGGCACCACCGCCTCCACCTCGGCGAACACCTTCTGCTTGACGCCGATCTCCTCGAAGACCGCCTCGATGACGAAGTCCGCGCCGGCGAACGCCTCGGCCTTGTCCAGCGAGCCGGTGACCAGCGCCTTGAGCCGGTTCGCCTGGTCGGCGCCGATCCGGCCCTTGGACAGCAGCGTGTCGACCTCGCCGTGCACGTAGCCCACGCCCTTGTCGACCCGCTCCTGGTCGATGTCGGTGAGCACCACCGGCACCTGGAGGCGGCGTGCGAACAGCAGCGCCAGCTGGGAGGCCATCAGCCCGGCGCCGACCACGCCCACCTTGGTGACCGGCCGGGCCAGGTTCTTGTCCGGGGCGCCGACCGGGCGCTTGCCGCGCTTCTGCACCAGGTTGAACGCGTAGATGCCGCTGCGCAGTTCGCCGCCCATGATCAGGTCGGCGAGCGCCCGCTCCTCGGCCTCGAAGCCCGCCTCGACGTCGCCGTCCTTGGCGGCGGCGATGATCTCCAGCGCCCGGTACGCGGCCGGTGCGGCACCGTGCACCTTGCCGTCCGCGACGAACCGGCCGCGCTCCACCGCCTGGTCCCAGCTCTCGCCGCGGTCGACCGGCTGCCGGACCACCTCGATCTCGCCGCGCAGCACGGCCGCCGACCACAGCAGCGACTGCTCCAGGAAGTCCGCTCCCTCGAAGATCGCGTCGGCGATCCCCAGCTCCAGGACCTGGGTGCCCTTCAACTGCCGGTTCTGGTTGAGCGAGTTCTCGATGATGACGGTGACCGCGCGGTCCGGGCCGATGATGTTCGGCAGCAGCGTGCAGCCGCCCCAGCCGGGCACCAGGCCGAGGAAGACCTCGGGCAGCGAGAACGCCGGCAGCGCCGCCGAGACCGTCCGGTAGGTGCAGTGCAGTCCGACCTCGACGCCGCCGCCCATCGCCGCGCCGTTGTAGTACGCGAAGGTGGGCACCGACAGTGCGGACAGCCGCTTGAAGACCTCGTGGCCGCCCTTGCCGATGGCCAGCGCGTCCTCGTGCCGGGTGATCAGTTCGACGCCCTTGAGGTCGGCGCCGACCGCGAAGATGAACGGCTTGCCGGTGATGCCGACACCGGCCAGCCCGCCCGCGCCGGCCTCCCGCTCGACCTGGTCGATCGCCGCGTCCAGGTTGGCCAGCGACTGCGGGCCGAAGGTGGTCGGCTTGCTGTGGTCGAAGCCGTTGTCCAGCGTGATCAGCGCGAACCGGCCGCGCACTCCAGGCAGTTCGAGGTGGCGTACCTGGGCCTGCGTGACGACCTCGTCCGGGAACAGTTCGGCCGCGCCCTTCAACAGCTCAGCGGTGGTACTCACTTGCCAGCCCCTTCGAACTCGGTCGATCCGGTCGCGCCGCTCCAGTGCGGGTTCTCCCAGACCACGGTGCCGCCCATGCCGAAGCCGACGCACATCGTGGTCAACCCGTAGCGCACGTGCGGCGCTTCCTCGAACTGCCGGGCGAGTTGGGTCATCAGCCGGACACCGGAGGAGGCGAGCGGGTGGCCGAAGGCGATCGCGCCGCCGTACCGGTTGACCCGGTCGTCGTCGTCGGCGATGCCGAAGTGGTCCAGCAACGCGAGGACCTGGACGGCGAACGCCTCGTTGACCTCGATCAGCCCGATGTCGCCGATCGACAGGCCGGCCTTGGCCAGCGCCTTCTCGGTGGCCGGCACCGGGCCGACGCCCATCACCTCCGGCTCCACGCCCGCGAAGGCGTAGGAGACCATGCGCATCCGGACCGGCAGCCCGAGTTCCTCGGCCACCTCCTCGGCGGCCAGCAGCGAGGCCGTCGCGCCGTCGTTGAGGCCGGCCGAGTTGCCCGCGGTGACGTTGCCGTGCGGACGGAACGGGGTCTTCAGACCGGCGAGGTTCTCCAGCGTGGTGCCCGGCCGCATCGGCTCGTCGGCGGTCGCCAGGCCCCAGCCGACCTCCGCGGCCGGGTCGCCGTCGACCGGGGTGGTGCGCCGCACCGCGATCGGCACCAGGTCCGGCTGGATCCGGCCGTTGGCGTACGCCTTGGCGGCCTTCTCCTGGCTGCGCACCGCGAACTCGTCGGCCCGCCGCCTGGTCAGGTGCGGGAAGCGGTCGTGCAGGTTCTCCGCCGTCATGCCCATGAACATGGCCGACTCGTCCACCAGCTTCTCGGAGACGAAGCGCGGGTTGGGGTCGACCCCCTCGCCCATCGGGTGGCGGCCCATGTGCTCGACGCCGCCGGCCACCACCACGTCGTACGCGCCCAGCGCGATGCCGCCGGCGGTCGTGGTCACGGCGGTCATCGCGCCGGCGCACATCCGGTCGATCGAGTAGCCGGGCACGCTGGACGGCAGCCCGGCCAGGATGGCGGCGGTGCGCCCCAGGGTCAGGCCCTGGTCGCCGATCTGCGTGGTGGCGGCGACCGCCACCTCGTCGATCCGGCCCGGCTCCAGGTCCGGGTTGCGGCGCAGCAGCTCCCGGATGCACTTGATCACGAGGTCGTCGGCGCGGGTCTCGTGGTAGATGCCCTTCGGACCCGCCTTGCCGAACGGGGTCCGGACACCGTCGACGAACACGACGTCCCTTGCGGTACGCGGCACTTTGGCTCTCCTCCAATGCGAGGCGCTGCTGGGGGAGCCGTCCAGGCGGCTCTCCCCGCCATGCTACTCGCGGGTAACCAAAGTGCCCAGTCCCCGCGCCCCAAGCGGCGAAGGTCACACCCGGCGGCCGTGCGGGGCGCGGGCCCGACCGGCGTACCGGCGGCCCGCCGGTCAGTCCGCCGGCTCCTGCCGGCCGCCACCGTCCGCCGGCCGGGCCCGCAGCGCGTCCGCGATCACCGTGCTGACCAGCGCGATCTGCCAGCGGCGCGCGCCGCGCTCGGCGAGCCGCTCGGCGACCGCCTGCGGCGTCGGGAGGTCCGGCGGCTCCCAGCAGACCCGGCGCACGGTGTCCGGGGTGATCAGGTTCTCCTGCGGGAGGTTCAGCCGCTCCGCCAGCGCGGTCACCCCGGCCCGGGCGGCGCTCAGCCGGGCGGCGGCGGCCGGGTCGCGGTCCGCCCACGAGCGCGGCGGCGGCGGACCGGCCACGGCGGCGCCCGGCTGCGGCAGCTCCCGTTCCGGCAGCGCGCGGGCCCGGTCCACCGCCGCCTGCCAGACGTCCAGCTGGCGGCGCACCGAGCGGCCGGTGAAGCCGGGCAGCGCCAGCAGGGCGCCGGAGTCCTGCGGCATGGCCAGCGCCGCCGCCACGATCGCGGCGTCGGCCAGCACCCGGCCCGGCGAGACGTCCCGTTCCCGGGCCAACGCGTCCCGGGCGGTCCACAGTTCACGCACCGCGGCCAACTGGCGGCGGCGCCGCACCTTGTGCATCCCGGACGTGCGGCGCCACGGGTCGGTGCGCGGCGCGGGCGGCGGGGCGGCGGCCAGTGCGGCGAACTCCTCCAGCGCCCACTCCAGCTTCCCCTGCCCGCGCAGCTCCTCCTCCAGCGCGTCACGCAGGTCCACCAGCAGTTCGACGTCGAGCGCGGCGTAGCGCAGCCACGGCTCGGGCAGTGGCCGGGTGGACCAGTCGACCGCCGAGTGGCCCTTCTCCAGGGCGAAGCCGAGCACCTTCTCCACCATCGGGCCCAGCCCGACCCGGGCGAACCCGGCCAGCCGGCCGGCCAGTTCGGTGTCGAACAGCCGGGTCGGGCGCATGCCGACCTCGTACAGGCACGGCAGGTCCTGGCTGGCGGCGTGCAGCACCCACTCGGCGTCGGCGACGGCGTCGCCCAGCGGGGTGAGGTCGGCGCAGGCGACCGGGTCGACGAGCGCGGTCCCGGCACCGGCCCGGCGCAGCTGGACCAGGTAGGCCCGCTGTCCGTAGCGGTAGCCGGACGCGCGCTCGGCGTCGACGGCGACCGGGCCGGTGCCCGCCGCGAACGCCTCGGCCACGCGGGCCAGGGCCTCCGGGCTCGCGGTCACCGGCGGGATGCCCTCGCGCGGGTCCAGCAACGGGACCGGCGCCGGGGCGGCTTCGCTTGCTGCGGTCTGTCGGGCGTCGGTCACCCGTCAAGGGTAGCCGGGCGGCCGGCGCACCGGTCCCCGCGATCCGGCCGGTCGCGGGCGGCGCGTCGGGCGGACCGGGTCCGCGACGCCGGCGCCCGCGGACGGAAACGTTCCGTCCGCGGGCGCCGGCGGGCCGGGTCGGACGGCGTCAGTGGATGATTCCGGTGCGCAGCGCGACGGCCACCATCCCCGCCCGGTCGCCGGTGCCGAGCTTGCGCGCGATGCGCGCCAGGTGGCTCTTGACGGTGAGCGCGGACAGTCCCATGGACACGCCGATCGCCTTGTTCGACTGTCCCTCGGCGACCAGGCGCAGCACCTCCACCTCGCGGCCGGACAGCTCGCGGTAGCCGCCCGGGTGGCCCGGCGCGCCCGGCGGGCGGCGCTGCATGCGGGTGCCGGGCGCGCCGATCGGCGCGGCTCCGGGCCGCTGGGCGAGCCCGATGTTGGTACGGGTGCCGGTCACGACGTAGCCCTTGACGCCGCCGGCCAGCGCGTTGCGCACCGCGCCGATGTCGTCGGCCGCCGACAGCGCCAGTCCGTTGGGCCAGCCGGCCGCCCGGGTCTCCGCCAGCAGGGTCAGTCCCGAGCCGTCCGGCAGGTGGACGTCGGCGACGCAGATGTCGCGCGGCGTGCCGACCCGGGGGCGGGCCTCCGCGATCGAGGACGCTTCGATCACGTCGCGAACGCCGAGGGCCCACAGATGCCGTGTCACGGTGCTGCGGACCCGCGGGTCGGCGACGACGACCATCGCCGTCGGCTTGATCGGGCGGTAGGCGACCAGGCTTGTGGGGTGGTCGAGAAGAACCGACACCGGGCCTCCTGTGGGGTGGCGGAACCCGTCCGGTGTGAGGGGGAGGGCCGGCGGTTCCGCGAGGATTAGGGTCACAGTCCTCTTCGGCAGTATCGGAAGACGCCTTTAGGCAGAGATCGCCATTTGTTCCGGAATGTTTCGACCGGATCCGCTGACCGAGCGATCAGTCGAAGGCGCCGAAGTGATCGCCATCCGATCCTGACCGCGACAGAACCGGTCACAGCCGGTCCGCCGCCCCGGGATCAGCGCGGCCCGCGGCGGTTCGGCAGCGAGACCACGCCGGAGGCCGGCTCCTCGGGCGCCGGCGGCAGGCCGGCGCTGGTGCAGAGCATCTCGCACCACGCGGTCAGGTGCGCCGCCGTGTCCGGTGTGCCGCCGGCCGCCTCGCGCGGCGTCCAGGACGCCCGCACCTCGATCTGGGTGCTGTCCACCCGGTCGGCCAGCGCGCCGAAGTGGTGCGAGGAACTGCGCGAGACGGTGCCGGACGGGTCCGAGTACTGCGCGCCGCGGGCCGCCAGCGCCCCGGTCAGCCACGACCAGCACACCTCCGGCAGCAGCGGGTCCGCCGCCATCTCCGGCTCCAGTTCCGCGCGGGCCAGCGTGACCACCCGGAACGTGCCCTGCCACGCCTCCTGCCGCTGCGGGTCGTGCAGCAGCACCAGCCGGCCGTCCGCCAGCTCCTCGCCCTCCGAGACCACCGCCGCCTGCAGCGCGTAGGCGAACGGCGCCAGCCGCTTGGGCGCCGGCATCGCCGTCAGCACCACCTCCGGCCGCACCCGCACCGCCGCCAGCGCGTCCACCGCCTGCCGGAAGGCGGGGGGTTCGCTGTCCGCCGAGTGCTCCTGAGCCGCTGCCATGCCCGGAAGACTAGGGCGCCCGCCCGCCCAGCCACGGGAGGAGGCCGGGCGTGGCGGGTCGCCCCTTCGGCCCATGCGAAGATTCCCCACGTGAGTGCGAACGAGCGACCCCGCGCAGACCGCCGCCCCGATCCCCGCGTCGCCGACTCGGCGTTCCTGCGGGCCTGCCGGGGGGAGCCGGTGCCGCATACGCCGGTGTGGTTCATGCGGCAGGCCGGACGGTCCCTGCCCGAGTACCGCAAGGCGCGCGAGGGCACCACGATGCTGGAGTCGTGCGCCCGCCCGGAGCTGGTCACCGAGATCACCCTCCAGCCGGTGCGCCGGCACGGCGTGGACGCGGCCATCCTCTTCAGCGACATCGTGGTGCCGATCAAGGCGATCGGCTTTGACGTCGACATCAGGCCCGGCGTCGGCCCGGTGGTGCCCGACCCGGTGGCCGACCACGCCGACCTGGCCCGGCTGCGTCCGCTGGAGCCGGACGACGTGCCCCACGTCACCGAGGCGGTCCGCGCGCTCACCGGGGAACTCGGCGCCACCCCGCTGATCGGCTTCGCCGGCGCGCCGTTCACCGTGGCCAGCTACCTCGTCGAGGGCGGCCCGTCGCGCAACCACGAGCGCACCAAGGCCATGATGTACGGCCGCCCCGACCTGTGGTCCGCGCTGCTGGACCGGCTCGCCGACATCACCGCCGCCTTCCTGACGATCCAGATCGAGGCCGGCGCCTGCGCCGTGCAGCTGTTCGACTCCTGGGCCGGCTGCCTGGCGCCGGAGGACTACCGCCGGTTCGTGCTGCCCGCCTCCTCGAAGGTCTTCGACGCGGTGGCCGGCCACGGCGTGCCGCGGATCCACTTCGGCGTCGGCACCGGCGAACTGCTCGGCGAGATGGCGCGGGCCGGGGCGGACGTGGTGGGCGTCGACTGGCGGGTACCGCTCGACGAGGCGGCCCGACGGGTGCCCGGCAAGCCGTTGCAGGGCAACCTCGACCCGGCGGTCCTGTTCGCTCCCGAGACCGTGGTGCGCGCCAAGGCCGACGAGGTGCTGGCCGCCGGTCGGGCCGCGCCCGGCCACGTGTTCAACCTCGGTCACGGCGTGCTGCCGAACACCGACCCGGACGCCCTCACCCGGCTCGTGGAGCACGTGCACGCCGCCGGCGCGGGCGGGGGCCGGACCGCCTGAGCGCGGTGGCACAGTGGACGCCATGAGCCCAACACCCGGCGGCGGCACACCGGTTCGTCGTCCCCGACACGTCGTCGTGGTGGGCGGCGGGATCTCCGGACTGGCCGCCGCCCACCACCTGGTCCGGGCCGGCGCCCGGGTCACGCTGCTGGAGTCCTCCGGCCGGCTGGGCGGCAAACTGCACGCCGACGAGATCGCCGGGGTACCGGTCGACCTCGGCGCCGAATCGATGCTGGCCCGCCGCCCGGAGGCGGTGGCACTGGCCCGCGAGGCCGGGCTCGCCGACGACCTGGAGCCGCCGGCCACGGCCAGGGCGGCGCTGTGGACCCGCGGCCGGCTGCGCCCGCTGCCGCGCGGCCACCTGATGGGCGTGCCCGGCGACCTCGGCCCGCTCACCGCCTCCGGTGTGCTCTCGCCGGCCGGGCTGGCACGGCTGCCGATGGACCACGTGCTGCCGCGCACCCGGGTCGGCGAGGACGTGGCGATCGGCGAGTACGTCGCCGCCCGGCTCGGCCGCGAGGTGGTCGACCGGCTGGTCGAACCGCTGCTGGGCGGGGTCTACGCGGGCAACGCCTACCGGATCTCGATGCGTGCCGCGGTGCCCCGGCTGTTCCAGGCGGTGCGCACCGAGCGGTCGCTGATCGAGAGCGTGCGCGGCGCGATGCGGGAGGCCGCGGCGGCACCCGGCGCCCCGGCCCCCGGTTCCCCGGTCTTCACCGGGATCCGCGGCGGCGTGGGCCGGCTGCCGGTGGCGGTGGCCGACGCCTGCCGGGCCGCCGGCGCCGGTCTGCGCACCGGGGTGCGGGTGCGCACCCTGAAGCGGACCGCGGACGGCTGGACGGTGCTCACCGAGGGCGGCGACGGCGCCGGCGCGGACGGTGCGTCGCTGCGGTGCGACGCGGTGGTGGTCGCGGTTCCCGGCCCGGCCGCCGCCCGGCTGCTGCGCGACGCGTGCCCGAGCGCGGCGGCGGAGTTGGGCACCGTGGAGTACGCGGGGATGGCGCTGGTGACGATGGCCTTCCGGCGCCGCGACGTGCTCGCGCTGCCCGGCGGCAGCGGTCTGCTGGTGCCGCCGGTGGACCGCCGCACGATCAAGGCGGCCACCTTCTCCAGCCGCAAGTGGGGCTGGGTCGACCGGGCCGGGCCGGACACGTTCGTGCTGCGCACCTCGATCGGCCGGCACGGCGACGAGGCCGACCTGGCCTGGGACGACACCGAACTGGTCCGGCTGTCCCGGGAGAACCTCACCGAGGCGGTGGGCATCGGCGCGGCGCCGGTGGCGGCCCGGGTGACCCGGTGGGACGACGGGCTGCCGCAGTACCCGGTCGGGCACGTCGCCAGGGTCGCCCGGATCCGCGACGCGGTGGCCGGGGTGCCGGGCCTGGCGGTGTGCGGGGCGCTCTACGACGGGGTGGGCATCCCGGCCTGCGTGGCCTCCGCACGCGCCGCGGCCGACCGGGTGCTGGCGCACCTCGCGCCGGAACCCACCCCGGGGCCCGGCACGGCGGACGGCGCGGGAGAATAGCCGTATGACCGAGAACGCTGCCGCCCCCGCCAAGGCTCCGCACGCCGGCAAGAAGGCCCGGGACCTCAACGACGTGATCCGCTACACCCTCTGGTCGGTCTTCCGGACGCGCGACCTGCTCCCGGAGGACCGGGCGGGTTGGGCCGACGAGGTGCGGGACCTGTTCGACCAGCTCGCCGCGAAGGGCGTCACGGTGCGCGGCACCTACGACGTGTCCGGACTGCGCGCGGACGCCGACCTGATGATCTGGTGGCACGCGGAGGACTCCGACGACCTGCAGGAGGCGTACAACCGCTTCCGGCGCACCCGGCTGGGCCGCCACCTGCTGCCGGTGTGGTCGAACATGGCGCTGCACCGCCCGGCCGAGTTCAACAAGTCGCACGTCCCGGCGTTCCTGGCGGACGAGCACCCGCGCGACTACCTGAGCGTCTACCCGTTCGTGCGCTCCTACGACTGGTACCTGCTGCCCGACGAGGACCGCCGGCGGATGCTCGCCGACCACGGCAGGATGGCCCGCGGCTACCCGGACGTGCGCGCCAACACCGTGGCGTCGTTCTCGCTCGGGGACTACGAGTGGATCCTCGCCTTCGAGGCGGACGAGCTGCACCGGATCGTGGACCTCATGCGGCACCTGCGCGGCTCCGAGGCCCGCCGGCACGTGCGCGAGGAGGTGCCGTTCTTCACCGGGCGGCGCCGCTCGATCGCCGAACTGGTGGCCGCGCTGGCCTGACCGCGCGCGGGCGGCGGGTCGGGCGTCCTCCGCGGCGGACCGCCGCTGCCCGCCGCCGCGCTCCGCGGCCACGCCCCGACGCCCGCCCGCCCGGGGCGGGCGGTGCGGTGGTGCGACGGGTCAGGGGGTACGGCGCAGCGCGGGGTGGTCGGCGACCACCGTGCTGGAGCCGGGCGCGACCTCGGTGAAGCCCGCGTCGCGCACCAGCGGCAGCCCGGCGGCGGCCAACCGCCGCCAGCGGTCCGGTCCGGCGGTGCGCACGGCGAGCGGGAAACCGGCCCGGCGCCACGCCTCGCGGTCCGGCTCCGGCAGCTCCCACCAGGCCAGTTGGGCCGCGTGGCCGGTCTGCGCCATCGCCTTGCCGGCCGACATCGGCACGTCCGGGTTGACCCACAGCACCGGGGGTCCGGCCGGCGGCGGCACGGCGCCCGGCGGGTCGGCCAGGTCGGTGCCGGAGACCTGCAACCTGGCCAGGTCCTTCGGCCAGCCGTCCAGCGGCACCGGTGGGAACACCCGCACCTCGGCCCGCCGGCCGCGGACCGTGACGCCGGGCAGCGCCTCCGCCCGCCGCCACTGCGCGCCCCTCGCCCGGCGCACCACCTTACGGATCCGCGCGTCCTCCCAGGCCCGGTGGGCCGCCGCCCAGGGCCCCTCGCCCCGGGCCCGGCCGTCGGCCAGGAAGGTCAGCACCGCGCGAGCCGACGTCTCCAGCGCGTCGGTGCGGTCCGGCGGTCCGTCGCGTTCCACCCGGACCACCAGCGGCAGCACGAACTGCTCGGCGGCGTCGCGCTCCAGGGTCGCCGGGTCGCGGGGGGCGGTGAAGGGGTCGGTGCCGGTCACCGGGCCAGCATCGCAACGCCGCCACGCGGACGCGGCGGTCAGGACGGGGCGTCGGCCGGGGCCAGCCGCAGCGAGACGGAGTTGATGCAGTAGCGCTGGTCGGTGGGGGTGGGGTAGCCCTCACCCTCGAACACGTGGCCGAGGTGGGAGCCGCAGCGGGCACAGCGCACCTCGGTGCGGACCATGCCGTGCGAGCGGTCCTCGATCAGCTCGACGGCGTCGGAGTCCTTCGGGTCGTAGAAGCTGGGCCAGCCGCAGTGCGAGGGGAACTTGGTGTCGGAACGGAACAGCTCCGCGCCGCAGGCGCGACAGGCGTAGACGCCCTCGGTGGCGGTGTCGGTGTACTCACCGGTGAAGGCGGGTTCGGTGCCGGCCTGCCGCAGCACCGCGTACTCGGCGGGCGTCAGCTCCTCGCGCCACTCCTGGTCGGGCTTGTCGACGTCGTACGGCATGGCGTCCTCCTCAGCTCTCCGGGCCGGCCAGGCGGGACAGGATCCGCGGACCGAGGTCGGTCACGTCGCCGGCCCCCATGGTGAGAACCAGATCACCCGGCTTCGCCATTCCGGCCACCACCTGCGGGATCCGGTCCATGTCGTGCTCGGCGGTCACGTCGGCGCCCAGCTGCCGGGCGGCGTCCACCACCAGCGCGCTGGTGACGCCCGGGACCGGGTCCTCGCGGGCCGGGTAGATGTCCAGCACCACGGCGGCGTCGGCCAGCGCCAGCGCCCGCGCCGTCTCGGCCGCCAACCGCTGGGTGCGGCTGAACAGGTGCGGCTGGTAGACCACCAGGAGCCGGCCCTCGCCGGCCGCGCCGCGCATCGCCTCCAGGTCGGCGGTGATCTCGGTCGGGTGGTGCGCGTAGGAGTCGACGACCCGCACGCCCGCCGCGCTGCCCTTCGGCTCCAGGCGGCGGCCGACCCCGGCGTAGGCACCGAGCGCCCGGGCGAACCCGGCCGGGTCCAGACCGAGCGCCGTGCCGGCGGCCAGCGCGGCGCACGCGTTGTGGGCGCTGTGCCGACCGGGTACCGAGACGGTGAACGCCAGCTCCGGCGCCGTGCCGCCTTCGGCCCGCACCGTGACCCGGCCGGCCATGCCGTGCGCGGTGACCGAGGTGATCAGGAGGTCGGCGTCCGCGTCCTCGCCGACCCGCACCACGCGCAGGTCGGGCCGGGCCGCGGCGGCGTGCGCGGCGAGCCGGCGGGCGCCGGGGTGTTCGCCGACCACCAGCGTGCCGCCCTGGGCGATCCGGTCCGCGAAGAACGCGAAGGACTCGTGGATCTCCTCCAGCGAGGCGTAGTTGGCGTGGTGGTCCAGCTCCACGTTGAGCACGATCGCGACGTCGGGGGAGTAGGCGTGGAAACTGCGGTCGCTCTCGTCGGCCTCCGCGACGAACAGGCCACCGTCGCCGTGATGGCCGTTGCTGCCGGGCCCGTGCAGGTCGCCGCCGATCGCGTAGGACGGGCCGAGCCCGAGTTCCCCCAGCGCGACCGAGAGCATCGAGGTGGTGGTGGTCTTGCCGTGCGTTCCGGCCACCGCCACCGAGCGATATCCGGCCATCAGCGCGGCGAGCGCGTCGCTTCGGTGCAGCACCGGCAGACCGCGCCGCCGGGCCGCGGCGAGCTCCGGGTTGTCCTCCCGGATCGCGCTGGAGACCACCACGCAGGTGGCGTCGGCCGCCAGGTTCGCCGCGTCGTGGCCGACGAAGACGGCCACCCCCGCGGCGCGCAGCGCGGCCACCGTCGCCGAGTCCCGGTTGTCGCTGCCGCGGACGGCGGCGCCGCGCGCCGCGAGGATCTTCGCCACACCGGACATCCCGATGCCGCCGATGGCGATGAAGTGCGGCCGGTCCAGCGGGGCGGGGACGGCGGATGCCATACGTCGATCTCCTGGTGCTCGAACGAGGTGCCGGCGGGCGGGGGCGTGGTGCGCGCGGTGCCGGCCGGCCGGCGCGGGGAACCCCGTGCCGGGGGCAACGTTAGGCCAATCCCGGCCGCCGGCGGGGTCAGCCGGTGTGCGCGTACAGCTTGAGTACCGGCACGCCCACCGTGTGCCGGGCCCGGGAGGCCCAGTCGCGGTGGAAGAACTCCTCGACCAGGTGCGGCGCGGTCAGGACGATGACCTCGTCGGCGCCGCTGCGCTCCACGACCGAGCGCAGGTGCTCCAGCGGTTCGCTCTCCACCACCTCGCCGGTCGCCTCGGCGCCGGTCCCGCGCAGCGCGGCGAGGCTGTGCTCCAGGGAGAGCCGGGCCGGGGCGAGGGCGTCGGCCCCCTCCGGCTCCTCCTCCTCGTGGGCGGCCTCGTGGAGCTCGCCCAGTGCCACGTCGTCCAGGGCGCGCAGCAGCCGCTCATGGTCGCCGCGCGGCTGCATCAGGACGACGTAGGAGACCCGCTCATCGCTGTGCAGGGTGGTCACGAGCCGCACGTCGACGGGGGCGAGCGGCTTCTCGATCATGAGTACGGTCGTGATCAACGGACTCGTCCTTCTCTCTCACGGTCCTGCGTGGTGCTCCTACGGCACCCATCCTGCCTCCGTGGCGCGAACGGGCGTGCCGCACGGCCGCTCCCCAGGGCAAACCGGGCGCTCGGACGGCTGACCAGTGATGGTACGCACGGGCGCGGTGCGGCGCGGCGGATTGGCCGGAACGCACCCGTGCGGCACGGCGGTCCGCCCCGCCGGCACGGGTGTGCGAACCCGGGGCCGGTTCCGCCGGCGCCGTCCCGTCGAGGCGGCACGCCGACCCGCGCGGACCGGCCACCGCGCGGGAACCCGGCTCCCGTGCCGCGCCGCGCGGTGCGCGACCGGACCGGGCCCGCGCCGCACGTGGGCGAACCACGCCAGCCGCCCCCCCGGAGCCCCGGCCGCCGCCCCGCGCCCGCCCGGCGGAACCCGCGCGCTCAGGCGCGCGCGTACCGGGTGAACAGGAAGCCGTCCTCCTCCAGCACCCCGACCGGCGCCATCCGCTCCGGCACGGTGAGCGGCGGGCCGTTCATGATGCGCGGTTCGGTCCCGGAGCACACCACCGGAGCGATCGTCAGGCACAGCTCGTCCAGCGCCCCGGCCGCCGCGAACTGCGCCAGCAGCCGCGGCCCGCCCTCGCACAGCAGCCGCACCAGCCCGCGGCCCGCCAGCGCCCGGAGCGCCGCCGACGGATCCACCCGCCGGCCCACCCCGGCGGCCAGCACCTCGACCCCGGCCCGCCGGGCGGCGGCCAACCGCTCCGGGTCGGCCCCCTCGCCGGTGACCACGAGCGTCGGGGTGACCGCCTCGGTGAACAGCGGCGCCGAGAAGTCCAGGTCGAGCCGGCCGCTCACCACGACGACGGCCGGCGCGGGCGGCTGACCGAGCGCGGCCCGCCGGGCGGCGAACGCGGCCCTGGCCCGGACCGGCCGGTACCCCTCCAGACGGGCGGTCTCGGCGCCGACCACCACCGCGTCCGACAGCGCGCGCAGCACCCCGAACACCCGCATGTCGGCGGCGCTGGACAGCGGCTGGGACACCCCGTCGTGCCGCGCGGCGCCGTCCAGCGCGCTGACCATGTTGGCGCGCAGCCAGGCGGGCCGGTCCGGGGCGAGCGGCGGATAGGCGTAGGCGTCGGCGATCGCGTCCAGCGTCTCGAGGGTCTCGTCGTCCTGGGGCACGGGGAACAAGCGGCGCATGGGCCGCAGTCTCGCACGGTTGCCCGGTGCCCGGTCCGGCACCGGGCCCGCCCCCGGTGCACCGTCGCCGCCGCCCCGCCCCGCCCCGCCGCGGGGCGCGGACGCCGTCGGCCGGGCGCCCGCACGGGCCTGCCGCCCGCGGCGCCGAACCGGACCGCGCGGGCGCGCACGCGTCCGTGGCACCGTCGCACCGGGAGGCCGCCGCCCCCGGCGGGGGCCGTCAGGCAGGGCCTAGGCTTGACCCCCGTGACCTCCCCTGTCCCTCCCCCCGCCCCGTCCGCGGCGTCCGGGTCCTCGCGGGCCGCCGGAGAGCCGGTCTCGTTGTGTGCGCGCCGGCCCGAGGTGCCCGCCGGCCGGCTGGTGGCCGCCATGGTGCCGCCGCCCCGGTTCGACGCGGTGCGGTTCGACACCTACCGGCCGGACCCCGGAGCGCCCGGCCAGGCCGCGGCGGTCGAGGTGCTGCGCGGTTTCGCGACCGGGCTCGGCGGGGCCGGCGGCGCGGCGCGGCGCGGCTGGTTCCGCCGTTCCGCCGCCCGGCCGGCCGGGCCCGGCGGGGTGTACCTCGACGGCGGGTACGGCGTGGGCAAGACGCACCTGCTGGCGTCGCTGTGGCACGCCGCGCCCGTACCGGCCGGGTGCAAGGCGTTCGGCACCTTCGTGGAGCTGACCCACCTGGTGGGCGCGCTCGGCTTCCAGCAGACGGTCGGCGCGCTGGGCGGCCACCGGCTGCTGTGCATCGACGAGTTCGAGCTCGACGACCCGGGTGACACCGTGCTGGTCTCCACGCTGCTGTCCCGGCTGGCCGAGGCCGGGGTGCGGCTGGCCGCGACCTCCAACACGCTGCCCGGCCGGCTCGGCGAGGGCCGGTTCGCGGCCGCCGACTTCATGCGGGAGATCCAGGGGCTGTCCGCGCGGTTCCGTCCGGTGCGCGTCGACGGCGAGGACTACCGGCACCGCGGCCTGCCGCCGGCCCTGGACCCGTACGACGACGCGGTGGTCGAGGAGACCGCGCGCCGGGTGCCCGGCGCGTCGCTGGACGACTTCGGCGCCCTGCGCGACCACCTGGCCCGGGTGCACCCGAGCCGCTACGGCGCGCTGTGCGACGGCGTCACGGCGGTCTGCCTGCGCGGGGTGGCGCCGGTCGCCGACCAGGCCGCCGCGCTGCGCCTGGTGGTGCTCGCCGACCGGCTCTACGACCGCGAGGTGCCGGTGGTGGCGTCCGGCGTGCCGTTCGACGCGGTCTTCGACGAGGAGATGCTGCGCGGCGGCTACCGCAAGAAGTACTTCCGCGCCGTCTCCCGGCTGACCGCGCTGGCCCGGGAGGGCGCGGCGCTGGCCGACTGACGCCCGTCCCGGCCCCGCCGGCGCGGCGCCCCGGTCGGTGGGGCCGGGACGACGGGCGCGGCACACGGGGCGGCGGGGCGGAGCACGGGCGGGCGCCGGGTCAGCAGCCGGGGGAGTCCTTGGTGGGCGGGTCGCCGTCCCGGGAGGAGACCGCCACGGTGCTGACGTTGCCCAGCTTGTTCAGCTCCACGATCGGGATGGCCTTGTCGCGCGGGCTGCCCTTGCTGTCGAGGCAGATCAGCCCGCTGGCCCCGGAGACCGCCCGCTTGCCGTTCAGCGCGGTGAGCATCTGCCGGACCGCCCCGCCGCTGACGTGGCTGCCGGCCCGGTGCCGCTGGAGGACGCCAGCCGGATCGCGTCGACGGCGGTGAGCACCGCGTCGTAGCCCATGATCGCCTGGCCGTCGTCCAGCCGGTCCTTGGGGAACACGGCGTCGAAGCGGCCCCCGGGCCGGAACGGCTCGGGGGCCGCCGGGTCGAACGCGGACGGGCGCAGCTTCCAGGCGCCGGGGTGCGCGAGCCCGGTGCGGAGCAGCCGGATGTCGCCGAACCACAGGGCGCGCTTGACCTGTTCGACCCCGGAGGACTGCTGGACCTGCGAGGCGTCGTCGCCGGAGATCACGATCAGCTTCTTGTCCTTGCAGTGCCCTTCCACCAGCGGACCGAGGAACTCCGGCAGGTCCACGCCACGCCCGGCGAAGTAGACCACCTGCGGGTCGTCGGCACAGGTTGGCCATCTGCTCGACGAAGTAGGTGGCCACCGCGGCCCGCGAGGAGTCGTAGGGCATCGCCGGGCCCACCATCAGCGACGGGGGGCAGCTGGCCAGGAACGAGTGGGCCAGCGTGCTGGTGTACAGGTCGTCGGAGCGGGTGTCGCGCACCAGCAGCACCCTGGCCTTCGGGTAGTGCCGGGTCAGGTACGTCGCGGCGGCGGCCGCCTCGTCGGAGTTGGACGGCGCGATGCGCACCAGGCCGCTGATGCCGGCCAGGTCGTCGGAGGCGATCTCCATGTCGCGGGCGGCCGCGCAGGTGACCAGCCCGGCGAGCCGTTCCGCGGGCACGCCCTTGAGCAGGTAGTCGAGCAACTCCCGGCCGGTGGACGGCTCCAGGGCCCGGCCGGGCGACGCCGTGCCGCTGTGCGCGGGAGGGTCGTCGTTGAGGATGTCGCGCGGCCGCTGGCCGGCGTCGGGCCGTCCGGTCACGCCCTTGGCCCGCTCCAGCAGCGTCCGTACGCTCTGCGGGTGGCCGTACGTCAGCCGGTGCACCAACTCGGTGGCCCGGCCCACCCGGTACCCGCCGTTCTCGCTGAGCAGCACCACCTCGCCCAGCGTCAGGTCGGGCAGCCGCACGGCGTACCACCACGCGTCACCGGTGACCGGGGAGGGCGCGACGGACGACCAGTCGTCGTGGCCCGCCTGGCGCACGGTACGGATCCGCAGGCCGGCCGGACCCGGGTCGAACGGCCCGGGCACCGCCCGCGCGGTGGAGCAGGAGGCGACCACCAGCAGCGGGTCGCGGCCCTCGCCGGAGCGCCGGGCCGCCTCGCGCACCTCCAGCAGCAGCGACACGAAGGCGGCGCCGCCGTGCCGGTCGATGTTGTCCAGCATGACCGCGCAGTTGTGCTCGCGGCCGGGCCCCGACCGGCGGGCGTAGGCGGCGCGCAGGTCGGCCAGGAACGCCTCGCACAGCTTCCGGTCGACCTCGACGGCGGCGGACGGGTCCTCGACGCGGCTGAGCTGGTTGAGTTCCACCAGCCGGTCCAGCGGGTCCTGCGTGGTGCCGCGGGCGTACCAGTCCAGGCCGGTGTGCGAGAGCGCGGACAGCAGGCGCGGCGCGATGTCGCGCAACAGCAGCGACGCCAGTTGTCCCGCGCCGGGGAACCGGATGACGTTCATGTCGTTGATCACCCCGACCACCTCGGCCATCATCTCGGCGGCCTCGGCGGCGTCGGCCTTGCGCGCCCTGCGCATCGCCTCGTTCAGCGCGGAGCGGTCCCGGCGCCGGTCCCGGCCGCCCATCCGCAGGTCGGGCTGGACCGCGACCAGACCGCCGGTCAGCAGCGGGAAGTGCAGCGGGCGGCGGCCGCGCAGCCGCCGGGAGAGCCGGTAGGCCAGACCGCCGGCCACCTGGTGCGGCCGGGCGGGCGCGGGAGCGAAGTTCCAGAAGGCGTTCGGGGACGCGGAGGTGAAGTGGTCCAGCCGGCGCAGCAGGTCCGTCTTGCCGCTGCCGGGCCGGCCCAGCAGGGTGATCACCGGCAGGTCGCGGTCCGGCCGGCCGGGGTCGTGCGACGGCCGCCGCCAGCAGTCCCTGACCAGGTCCTCGATCGCCTGGACACCGAGCAGGTCGGGAACGTCGGACGTCGCGACCCCCTCATGGACCCCAGTTCCTGCGGATGGTCCATGCTTTCACGAACATTCTTGCGTGGCACGGGAGTTGATCCGAACACGATGTCCGTGAACCGGTCGTCGGGCCGGAGACCCGCCCGGTCCTCGGTGCGGACCGCCCGGCCGTCGTCCCGCAGCGGTCCGGACCACCGCGGTGGTCGGCCGGTTCGGGCCGCCGCGCGGGCGCTGACGGCCCGGCAGGCTGGACACCCCACCGCCGCCCACCCCACAATCGCCCTCGTGACCACCCAGGAGTTCTCGGTGTCCCCGGTCCGCCCGTCCGACGAGGAGCGGGACCGGGCCATTGAGCCCTGCACATCCTGAATCTCTGCCGGTCAGCCGTGCTGGCGTGGGAGACCGGTGGCGTGCTCGCGCTGGTCGGGGGCGGGAGGCTGGAGCGTAGATCATCCGACACGGCGCGGATGGGGGTTTCCTGCTTCGGCCGCGCCGTGTGCGACAGGGTTTCTACGATCCCGGGCGAGAGCGGTGCCGCGCCGTTCGGGAGGGCAACCGTGTCGTCGCTGGAGAAGATCGCCGCTCGCCGGGCTGAGCTGGACGAGCTGTCGGAGTCCCTGGCCAAGCAGCTGGCCGAGGTGGACGCCGAACGTGAGGAACTCGCGGTCGCGGAGCGGGTGCTGCGGCGGCTGTACGAGCACGAAGCTGGGGCTGCTGGGCCCGTGTCACCGCAGCTGGTGCAGGTCGCGGGCCGGTCGGTGCTGAAAGTGCCGCACCGCAGCGAGGTAGCGGGCGCGTCCGCGCTGCCCGGCGACTACCAGCGGATGCTGCAGATCGTGAAGGAGGCGGGCGGGCCGGTGATGGTCAAGGAGGTCGGCGCTGAGCTGGGGATCGATGCTTCGGCGCCGGGCCGGCTGGAGCCGTTGCGCGGGAAGCTGTCGAAGCTGGCCGGGCGGGGCTGGCTGCACAAACTGCCGAACGGCACCTTCACCGCGCGGGCGTGAAACTGCGGGGTGCAGACCCGTAACCCGGCAGTCGCCGGCCCGAGTTGACGCAGTATGCCTACAAACACCATCCCGGCCGGGGACCGTAGTGAGCTTGTGTATCAGTGCCGGCTGCCGCTGTCCACGCGGACCCTGACCTTCCTGACCGGGCTGCTGTCCGCCCGTCTGAAGAGGATCCGCTCGCGGTGGCGGAAGCTGCCGGCTGGGCGGATCGCGGTGATCGTGCTGGCTGCGCTGCGGCATGACCAGCGCCTTTCCGATCTCGCCGGCGGCAACGACGTCTCGCGCACCACCGTGGACCGCTGGCTGAAGGAGATGATCGGGCTGCTGGCCGCGAAGGCGCCGAGGCTGGAGCGGGTGCTGGCGAAAATCGCCCGTGAGGGTGGCAGCGTCGTGCTGCTCGACGGGTCGCTGATACCCACCCAGCGCCGCACCGGACTGCCGATGAGGCGCCGCTGGTCGGCGAAGCACAAGCGGCACGGGCTGCTGGTCATCGCCTTGACCGACGTGCGCGGGCGGCTGTTGTGGACCTCCACCGCCCGCCCGGCGCGCGGCTCGGAGATCACCGCGTGCCGACACGACGACCTGGTCGGCCGACTCCGTGAGGCGGGCCTGGCCGCGATCGCCGACCTCGGCTTCGTCGGCCTGGACGACGAGATGGGCGACCCGGCGGTCATCACCGGTTACAAGAAACCCAAGGGTAAGAAGCTCCCGCCCGCGAAGAAGCTGGTCAACCAGCTGATCGCAGCTGAACGGGCAGTATGCGAGCACGCGTTCGCGCACCTGAAGAACTGGCGCGTGCTGACGAAACTCCGCCTCGACGTGAAGTGGGCCACCCGGCTGGTGCGGGCGCTGATGATCCTCACCCAGCGAGAAATCGCCCGCTGACCGACGATCTTCACGCCAGACAGCTCCCGGCGACCAGCGTGAGCGCAACAGCACTCATCCATGCCACCCCCATGACCTGCACGTTCAGGATGAACACATCTCATTGAGGTGCTCCGGGACGGAGCGGCGGCCGGTCGGCTCTCCCACGAGACGTTCGTGCGTCGGATGGAACTGGCGCTGTCCGCCCGCGGCGTCGGCGAACTGCGCTCCCTGACCGCCGACCTGCCGGACCGGGCGGCCGGTCGCACCCTCTCGCGGCTGGTCGGCCTGCCGGTCGCCGCCGCCCGCCGGGTCCGCCGCCGCTGGCGGACCGTCGGGCTACCCAGGCTGATGCTGCCGGAGCCGGCCGGCCCGCCGGTGCGGATAGGCCGCAACGACGACTGCGACCTGCGCCTGGCCGACGTGTGCGTCTCCCGGTCGCACGCCCTGCTGCGCTCGGACGGCCTGTGCTGGCGGCTGCGCGACCTCGGTTCGACGAACGGCACCTGGGTCAACGGGGTCCGGGTGATCGGCGAGGTCACGGTGGAGGAGGGCGACGCCGTGCGGTTCGGCCAGTCCGCCTTCCGCATCTGCGCCCGCTGAACCCGCCCGCCTCGGCCCGCCGGGCCCTCCCCGCCGCCGTTCCGGGGCGGCGTCAGGCGGTGCGCTGCTCCAGCCGCCGCAGCCAGTCGCGGTAGCCGCCGGCGAACGGTTCGGTGCGGCCGGCCACCGCCGCCAGCAGCCAGTCCGCCGACCGGCGGGCGGCGGCGACGACCTCGGGCGGGTAGCCGTACCGGACCTGGTGTTCGGCGAACTCGTCCTCGTCGTCCAGGATGACGCGGCGTCGCCCGCGGCGCCGGCGGATGACGTCCAGGTCCAGGTCCACCATGGTGACCGTGCGCTCGTCCGGCCACCGGGGGACGCTGGCGACGTCGCAGTACACCTCGGTCTTGTTCGGCTCGGCGTTGAAGCAGGCGGTCCACCACGCGTCGCGCGGGAAGAGCATCACGAAGGCGAACTGGAAGGTGACCGGCGGCTCGTGCCCCCGCCGGGCCGTGGTGCCGGTCGGGCAGCCCGCCCACACGCCGTGCTCGTCCTCGCCCAGCCGCAGCGCGTCGTGGTTCCAGTGCAGGGACCCGTCGTACTTGGTGTAGACGACCCGCATTGCCGCATCGTCGCTCATGCGTCCGACGGTACGCGACCGGCGGGCCCGGTGAACCGGCTTCGACGTCACGGCCGTTCGGCAGGTCCCGAGCGGCGCCGGGCGGGCGGCGCGGCGTCGGGGGCGCCGGGCCAGGTGGCTCGGCCGGCCCGCACCGGCGCCGCGCCCGTCGGCGGCAGTGCTCGTGGGCGCCCGGCCGCTCCGGCCGGCGGGGGCGGGCCGACGGGCGGGCGGCGGATTCGGCGGTGACGCGGCGGGTCCCGGAAAATGAATTCCCGGGAATACGCACGGCCCGCCCGGGAAGGGCGGGCCGTGGCCGGGTCAGTCGCCGGTGTTGCTGGCCCAGACGGGTTCGCTGGACCGGTTGTAGATTACCAGGTTGCCGTCATCCTGAACGGCGAGGTAAGCACCCTTGTGCCAGGTTCCGGAAGCCCACACGGCTTCGTTGGCGGAGTCGTAGACGACGAAGTTGCCGTCTTCCTGGAAGACCGCGCAGTTGCCGCGGCCCCACGAGTTCGGGGCCTGCCAGGCGGGCCGGCCGTCCTTGTAGAGGACGAGGTTCCCGTCGGCCTGCATCCGCAGGATGGCCCGGCCGTTGCCCGACGTCCACGCCTGGTTCTTGCACAGCGTCGCCCGCGGGCGAATGATGGTGTCACTCGCCGGCCTGAGCGGGACGTGGGCGGTCGTGGCGGCGGGCACGGCCGCGGTGGCCGCGGCCGAGGCGGCGGGTGCCGCCACGAGGCAACCGCCCGTCGCCACGATCCCGATCGCCGCCAGCGCGGCGAAACGGCCCTTCATCTTGTTCAGCACACTTCACTCCTACCTGCGGGAAGAAAGCAGTGAAATCCGGGAGGAATTCACTTCGCGCTCCTCAGCATCGCCGCTGACGTCTCCCGTGCGCAAGGGGGAAAGCGAGAGTGGTGATAATCAATATGAGAATCTATTCCATCCCTCTTTTAATTCACTGGGACGGATTCGGAATGCGGTGTGCGCCTTTCCGGGCGGGAGGCGGCACACGATGTCCACCCGGCGGGCCCCGCGGCGGGGCGTCCGCGGAGGCGCCGGTCGGGCGTCCGCCGGGCGCGGGCCGACGGCGTGGCCGGGGGCGCCGAACGGGTGCGGGGGCGCGCGGTGTCGGGCCGGGCGCGGATCGGTGTCCGGACGGCGAAGTGGGACAAGGGGGCCGTAGGGTGTCCGAAGCGTGAAACCTGGCGATCACGTGAGGCGTTCGGCTGCACCGGCTCCGGGTGCCGCAGTAGTCTCCTTGATCGTGGACGGGGGGAGCGAGCGCGAGGACGAGCGGAGAGGCGGCGCGGTGGACACGTCGGGCGGGCTGGTGCTGCCCGGGGGCGGTGACCAGGACGGCCACGCCGCCGATGACGGGGCGAGCGCGACGGTGCGGCTGGCCCGTCCGGAGACCGGGCTGCAGATCGGTACCGACCTCGAGTGGGACGCCCGTGCCTGGGACGAGGTGCGCACCCGCGCCCGCCGCGCCGGCCGCGCCTACGTCTGGCTCAACCTGGTCGAACAGCGGCTGCGCGCCGTGGTGGACGCGGTGCTGCGACCGATCTACGAACCGGTGCACGGCGAGGAGTGGGTGGTGGCCGCCGCCGGTCCGGCCGGCCACGAATGGGTGCAACGGGCTTGTGCGGTACGGGAGGTGAGCCGCCGCAAGGGCTACCTGCTGGACCCGGCCGACGACAACGTGCTCAGTTTCCTGACCCTGCCCCAACTACGCGAGCTGATCGTCCAGCACTGGCCGTGCTTCGATCCCTACCTCGACGAGCGCCGCGAACTCGAACTCGTCCTGGACGAGTTGGAGGTCGCCCGGCACGTCGTCAACCGCAACCGGGCGCTGTCGCCGACCGTGCTGGCGCAGTCCGAGCGGGCCGCCACCCGTCTGATCGACATGCTCGGCGGCGGCCGGAGCCGGCCCGGTGCCGCCGACCGGCTGCCGGTGGACGCGGTGGAGGAGATCGTCGGCGACCGCTACGCCGACGTGGTCGGCGTGCACCCCGACCGGGTGCGGCTGCTGCGCCGGCTGCCGGCCGAGGAACTCTTCGGCGGCGCGCGGCGGCTGGACGCGATGGGCATCGGACTCAACCTGCTCGTGCAGAACTACTCCGGCCGCCGCCTGGTGCGGCTGGCCGAGTCCGGCAGCCGGGTGCGGCTGCTCTTCCTCAACCCGGCCAGCAGCACGGTCCGCCGCCGCGAGCGCGAACTGGGGCTTGGACGGGGGGAGCTGAGCCGGGCGGTGGAGATGAACATCATCCACATGCGCCGGGTGCGGGCCCGGCTGCGAGACCCTGGGGCGTTCGAGATCCGGGTGTACGACGAGACCCCGCGCTTCACCGCCTACCTGGTGGACGGCGACGGCTCGGACGGCCTGGCCGTCGTGCAGTCCTACCTGCGCCGGGCGCGCGGCATGGAGGCCCCGGTACTGGTGCTGCGCGGCGGGCGGCGCCGTCCGGTGCGGCACGAGGGCGGACCGCCCGCCGACCGGGACGCGGGGCTGTTCGAGACCTACCGCGAGGAGTTCGAAGGCGTCTGGACCGACTCCCGCCCGGTCTCCTGAGCCCGAGCCGTCCGCTGCCGCGCGGCCCGCCCGTCCGCTGCCACGCGGCCCGACCGTGCCCCGCCGCCCGCCGCCCGGGCGGGAGCCGTCGGACAGCGCTCAGAACGCGTGCCAGCGCGCCGTCGCGTCGCCCGCGCGCAGCGACGCCACCCGGTGGCGGAACTCCGCCGCCGCCGCGGGAGCGGCCGGCGCGTGCTGCGCCACCCACGCGCAACTCGCGGTCTCCCGCGCGCCGCGCAGCACCGCGCACCCCGGCCAGTCGCGCACGTCGGCGCCGTAGCCGGCGGCGAACGCGGCGTACTCGGCCGGGTCCGTGCCGTACCGGTCCACGGCCAGCGCCATCACCACCAGGTCGTGCTCGCGCAGGTCGTCGCAGAACGTCTCCAGGTCGGACAGCACCGGGCCGTCCGGGCCGACCAGCACGTTGCGCGGCAGCGCGTCGCCGTGCACCGGGCCGGTCCCCAGCGCCGTGCGCAGCGCCGCCACCTCGCCGGCCAGCCGGTCGCGCCGCTCGCGCAGGAACGCCGCGTCGGCCGGGTCGACCGCGCCGCCGGCCAGCCGCAGCCAGCGCTCCACCCCGCCCAGCAGGTCGCGGCCGGGCAGCGGGAACGACGGGCGGGGCAGCGCGTGCACCGCCCGCAGCAGCGCGGCCAGGTCAGCGCCGCCGGCCGGGCGCACCGCCGGCGGCAGCCGCCGCCAGAACGTCACCGGGCACCCGTCGACCAGCTCCGGGTCCCGGGCCGCCGCCCGCACCGCCGGCACACCGCGGCCGGCCAGCCACCGCGCGACGCGCACCTCGTGGCGGGCCCGCTCCAGCAGCGCGGCGTCCCGACCCACCTTGACCACCAGGTCCCCGGCGGCGAACACCGCGTTCTCGCCGAACGCCAGCTCCCGCGCCCCGGCCGCACCCGGCACCCCGCCCGCCCGCAGCACCGCACGGGCCCGCTCCCGGGTGAACGGGCCGGCGTTCACGCGTCCTCCACCCGGTAGCCCGGGACGGACGGCCAACGGACGGTGAGCACCACCGACTCCTCCTCCGCGTACCAGGAGTGGTCCACCCCCTTGCCCCACACCACGTAGTCGCCCTGCCGGGCCAGCAGTACGCTGCGGCCCGGCAGCAGGACCCGGAACCGGCCGCTGACGAGCACCAGCAGCGCGGTGCGCTCCTCACCGGTGACCCACCGGGCCCGCTCGTCGCCGGCCGGGTGGACGCCCCACTTGATCTCCACGTCCTCGCTGTGCCGGGGGTCCGCGACGTCCTTGAACCGTCCGAGCAGCCAGCCCCGGTCCAGCGGGGCGTCCACCCCGGCGTTGCCCACGTACACCTCGCCGTCCATGGCGGGGACCGTAGCAGCCGCTACCCCGCGAGCGGCACCGGCGGCGTCCGGACGGCCTCGGCGTACCGGCGCAGCACCAGCGCCGCCAGACCCGGGGCGTCCCCCAGCACCGGGCCGGTCAGCTCCGCGCCGGCCTCGGCGGCCTGCGCCGCGACCCGGTCCGGCAGCAGGCCGGGCGCCAGCATGCAGCGCGCCACCACCACCCGCCGGGCGCCGGCCGCCCGCAACGCGCGGACCGCCGTACCGGTGTCCGGCCGGGCGGCGGAGGCGAACGCCGGGCGCACCGCCCGCCAGCCGCCGGACCGCTCCCAGTGCCGGGCCAGTTCGGCGAAACCGGCCACCGCGTCCGGGTCGCGGGTGCCGGCCGCCGCCAGCACCACGCCGGTCGACGCCCGCCGGCCGGACACCCCGGCCTCCCGCAGCCGCTGCTCCAGCGCGCCGGTCAGCAGCGGGGAGGGGCCCGGCACCCCGGCCGGGCGGAACGCGGTCCCCGGGTGCGCGAGGGCGGCCCGCTCCAACGCGGCCGGAACGTCCCGGGTGGCGTGGTGGGCACGGGTGAACAGCAGCGGTACCGCCGTCACCTCCCGCACCCCGGCCGCCGCCAGTCCGGCCGCGGCCCGTTCGACGTCGGGCCCGTCGTGCTCCAGGAACGCGGTCGCCACCGCCAGCCCCGGCCGCAGCGCCGCGGTGCGCGCCGCCAGTCGCCACACGGTCCGCGCGTGCCGGGGGTCGCGGCTGCCGTGTGCGATGAGCAGCAGCGCGGGCCCGGGACGCCCGGTCACGGCCGCAGCCCCCGGCCGCGCAGTACCCGGCGCTCCAGCGGCCGGAAGACCAGCAGTTCCACCCCGACGCCGACCGCCAGGATGAGCGCGATCGCCGACAGCACCCCGGGCATGTCCGAGTAGGTGCGCGCGTTCTCCAGCAACTGCCCGAGCCCGATGCCCAGTTGCGGGGAACTGGCGATGATCTCCGCGGCCATCAGGGACCGCCAGGAGAAGGCCCAGCCCTGCTTGAGCCCGGCGAGGTAGCCGGGCAGCGCGGCGGGCAGCAGCACGTGGCGCACCCCGCGCGCACCGCTGGCGCCCAGAGTGCGCCCGGCGCGCAGGAACAGCGGCGGCACCTGGTCGACGCCGGCCACCAGGCCGTTGGCGATCGAGGGCACCGCGCCGAGCAGCACCACCGCGTACACGGTCGCGTCGTCCAGGCCGAACCAGATGACGGCGGCCGGCACCCAGGCGACCGACGGCATCGCCTGCAGGCCCGACAGGATCGGGCCGATCGCCGCGCGCACCGGCGCCACCCGGGCGACCAGCAGCCCGAGCGGCGTGCCGACGACCACCGCGGCGAGGAAGCCGAGCGCGCCGCGCGACAGCGAGGTCCACACGTAGCCCAGCAGGGTGCCGTGCAGCCACATGCCGCGTATCGAGCGGGCCACGTCCGCCGCGGACGGCAGTTCGTAGTGCGGCTTGACCTGGAAGTGGTAGGCGAGCTGCCACACCACCAGCACCAGCGCGATCGCCAGCGCCGGCGGCAGCGCCTTGGCGCGCAGCACCTGTCCGATCGGGGGTCGGCCGGCGGCACGGGCCTCCAGCGCGTCCAGTCCGGCCTCCAGTCCGGCGAGGTCGCCACGGGCCGGCCCGCCGCGCACGCCGGCCTCAGGCCCGGCCATGGCGGCTGATCTCCTCCCGCAGCCGGGTGGTGATCTCCACGGACAGGTCGGCGACCGCGGCGTCCTCGATGCGGCGCGGCTGCGGGACGTCCACCCGCCACTGCCGGATGACCCGGCCCGGCCGCGACGACAGCAGCACGACCCGCTGACCGAGCCGCACCGCCTCGCGCACGTTGTGCGTCACGAACAGCACCGACACGCCGGTCCGCAGCCAGATCCGGGTCAGCTCCTCGTGCAGCACGTCCCGGGTGATCGCGTCCAGCGCGGCGAACGGCTCGTCCATCAGCAGCAGCCGGCTGTCCTGCGCCAGGGCGCGGGCGAGCGCCACCCGCTGCCGCATCCCGCCGGACAACTCGTGGACCCGCCTGCGGTGGGCGCCGCCGAGCCGGACGAGGGCGAGCAGTTCCTCCGCCCGCTCCCGGCGGCCGGCCCGCGGCACGCCGCGCATCCGCAGTGCGAGTTCCACGTTGCGCCCCGCGCTCAGCCAGGGGAACAGCGCGTGTTCCTGGAACATCAGGGCGGGCCGGCCGCCCGGGGTGCCGATCCGGCCGGCGGTCGGCCGGTCCAGCCCGGCGACCATGCCGAGCAGGGTGGACTTGCCGCAGCCGGAGGCGCCCAGCAGGCACACGAACTCGCCGGGCGCGACGTCGAGCGAGACGTCGTCGAGCACGTCGAGACGCGCGCCGGGCCGTCCGAACGACTTCGACACGTGCTCGATGCGCGCGGCGTACCCGGTCCGCTCCTCGCGGACCGCCGGTTCGCCGAGGGTGGTCGCCATGGGTGTCACCTCCTGGAGGTCGGGTTCGGGTTCGGGCCGGGAGCCGCCAGGGCCCGTCCGGCGGATCCCGGCGGGCCCGCGACGCCCGGACGCGGCACACCGCCGCGTTGCCGGGGCGCCCCGATGACACCGACCATCGGGACGCCCCGGTGCCTTGCGCCGCACCGCAGCCAACGTGTCCGACACAGCCCGCCTGGACCCACGGGCGAACGGCGCCACGTGTCGGACACGGCCTACAGCCCGGCGTCCGAGACGGCCGGCTCGCCCCGCGAGGCGAGCACCGCGTCGAGCGGTTTCAGGTCGTAGATGCCGTGCAGGTACGGGTGGTCGAGCAGGCCGGCGGTCACGGCGTGCCGGGCCTCCTCGCGCAGCGTGGCGGCCAGTGGGTCGTCGCCGACCCGGATCTGGCCGAACGCCGCGTCCAGCACCGGCGACGACAGCGCCTTGCCGGTCAGCTTCCGCAGCTGGGCGTCGATCGCCCGCTTCGCGGCGGCCGGGTGGGCGTGGATCCATGCGTTGGTGGCCACCGAGCCGCGCAGCACCGCGCGCACCACGTCCGGGTGGGCGGCCAGGAACGCCTGCGAGACGACCACGTCGGTGGTCGTGAAACGGCCGCCGGGCCACAGGGAGTCCTCGTCGACCAGCCGCTCGCCGCCCTCGGCGACGAGCTCGGAGGCGGTCGGCTCCGGCACCCACGCGCCGTCCACCCGGCCCTGCTTGAAGGCGGTCAGCACGGTGGCGTCGGGCACCCGGTCGACGTCCACGTCGCCCTTGCCGGTCTGCGGGTCCTCCCGGTAGCCGTGTCCGGCCAGGTAGTTCAGCAGCGCCACGTCCTGGGTGTTGCCCAGCTGGGGGCTGGCTATGGTGCGGCCGCGCAGGTCGGGCACCGAGCGGACGCGCCGCGGGTCGACCACCAGGGAGGCGCCGCCGGAGGTGGCGCCGGAGACGATCCGCAGGTCCCGGCCGTGCGAGGCGGTGTAGCCGTTGAGCGCCGGGGAGGGGCCCAGCCAGCCGATGTCGACGGCACCCGCGTTGAGCGCCTCCACTTCGGCGGGGCCGGCGCCGAAGACCTGCGTGCGGATCGCGGTGTGCCCCAATTCCTCCTGGAACAGGCCCTCCTCCAGGCCCACCAGGGGTGTGGCGTGGGTGACGTCGGCGAAGAAGCCGATCCGGACGGTCGAGGCGGACAGCCGCTTCCCCGAGGCGGGAGCGGCTGAGGAGCCGGACGGCGCCGCGTGCGAGCCGTAGCCGCAGGAAGCGAGCACGGCGAGCAGGAGTGGCAGCACGGCGGCGGCCACCCGGGTCCGGGCGGGCCGGGCGGGCCGGGCGGGGCGCGGCGCGGGGCGTCCGGTGGAGCGCACTACGCCCTCCCTCCCGCGCCGCCCGCCGGGAGCGGCCCGCCGGGGAACGCCTCGCCCGCCATGCCCGCGGTCAGCGTCGAGCCGTCCACCGGGTCGACGAGGAGGAACGAACCGGTCAGCCGGGAGTCGGCGTAGGGGTCCAGCGGCAGCGGCTCGGCGGTGCGCAGCCGCACCCCGCCGATGTCGTTGACCGCCAGCCGCTCCGGCGCCGCCCGGCGGGCGAACGAGCCGGTCAGGTCGATCCGGTAGGGCAGTTCCGTGACGATCGCCCGGACGGTGCGGGTGCCGTGCTTGAGCAGCACCTTCGCGCCCACCCGCAGCGGGCGTTCGTGAAGGTGGCAGATGGTGGCCGTGACGTCCCTGGTGACCTCGGGGGCGGCGTCGGCCGGGGCGATCAGGTCGCCGCGCGAGACGTCGAGGTCGTCGGCGAGCCGCACGCTGACCGACTGCGGTGCCCACGCGGCCCGCACCGGCCGGCCCAGCGCGTCGATCCCGGTCACCGTGCTGGCCGCGCCGGACGGCAGCACCCGCACCCGGTCGCCGACCCGCAGTACGCCGGCGGCGATCCGCCCGGCGTAACCGCGGTAGTCGGGGTGCTCGGCGCTCCGCGGGCGGATCACGTACTGCACCGGGAGGCGGGCCGCCTCGCGGCGCGGGTCGGCGACCTCCGGCACGCTCTCCAGGTGCTCCAGCACCGTCGGGCCGCCGTACCAGTCCATGTGCGCCGAGGCGGCCACCACGTTGTCCCCGGTGAGCGCGGAGATCGGGATCGCGGTCACCCCGGGCACCCCGAGCGAGGCCGCGTAGTCGGTGAACTCCTCGGCGATGGCGGCGAACCCCCGCTCCGCCCAGCCGACCAGGTCCATCTTGTTGACCGCGAGCACCACGTGCGGCACCCGCAGCAGCGCGGCCACGGCGGCGTGCCGGCGGGTCTGCTCGACCACGCCGTCGCGCGCGTCGACCAGCACCACGGCCAGCTCGGCGGTGGAGGCGCCGGTCACCATGTTGCGGGTGTACTGCACGTGCCCGGGGGTGTCGGCCAGCACGAACCGCCGTCGCGCGGTCGCGAAGTAGCGGTAGGCGACGTCGATGGTGATGCCCTGCTCCCGCTCCGCGCGCAGCCCGTCGGTGAGCAGCGCGAGGTCGGGCCCGGCGGCGCCGCGGCGCCGCGAGGCCGCCTCGACCGCGGCCAGCTGGTCGGCGAGCACCGCCTTCGCGTCGTGCAGCAGCCGGCCCACCAGGGTGGACTTGCCGTCGTCGACCGAGCCGGCGGTCGCGAACCGCAGCAGCGAGGCGGTCGCCACCGCCTCGCGGGTGGTCGTCATCAGAAGTACCCCTCGCGCTTGCGGTCCTCCATGGCGGCCTCCGACAGCCTGTCGTCGGCCCGGGTGGCGCCGCGCTCGGTCAGCTCCGACGCGGCGACCTCGGCGATCACCTGGTCGGTGGTGGACGCGTCGGAGAGCACCGCGCCGGTGCACGACATGTCGCCGACCGTGCGGTAGCGCACCCGGCGCAGCTCCACCGACTCGTCGTCCCGCGGGCCGCCCCAGCCTCCGGCGGCCAGCCACATCCCGTCGCGTGCGAAGACCTCCCGTCGGTGCGCGTAGTAGATGGCGGGCAGCTCCACGCCCTCCCGGGCGACGTACTGCCACACGTCCAACTCGGTCCAGTTCGACAGCGGGAAGACCCGCACGTGCTCGCCGGGGGAGTGCCGGCCGTTGTACAGCTGCCACAGCTCCGGGCGCTGGCGGCGCGGGTCCCAGCCGCCGAACTCGTCGCGCAGGCTGAACACCCGCTCCTTGGCCCGGGCCTTCTCCTCGTCCCGTCGCCCGCCGCCGAACACCGCGTCGTGCCGGCCCGCGGCGATGGCGTCCAGCAGCGGCACGGTCTGCAACGGGTTGCGGGTGCCGTCCGGGCGCTCGCGCAGCCGCCCGTCGTCCAGGTAGTCCTGCACCCGCGCCACGGCCAGCCGCAGCCCGTGCCGGTCCACCAGCCGGTCGCGGTGCTCCAGCACCTCGGGGAAGTTGTGCCCGGTGTCCACGTGCAGCAGCCCGAACGGCACCGGTGCCGGGGTGAACGCCTTCAGCGCCAGGTGCAGCATCACGATGGAGTCCTTGCCCCCGGAGAAGAGGAGCACCGGCCGCTCGAACTCCCCGGCCACCTCCCGGAAGACGTGCACCGCCTCGGACTCCAGCGCGTCCAGGTGCGGCACCGCGAACGGGTGCCCGGTGCCCCACGCGCTCTCGGCCACGGTCGTCACGCCGCCCCCCTCTCCCGGCCGCCCGCCGCCAGGCCCCGCTCGGCGAGCAGCGCCTCCAGCGCGGCGGCGGACTCCGCCACCGGCTGCCGGTGCGTCTCGACGCGCAGGTCCGGCCGCTCCGGGACCTCGTACGGATCGTCCACGCCGGTCAGCCCGGTCAGTTCGCCGGCCGCCTGCCGGGCGTACAGGCCCTTGACGTCGCGGGTCGCGCACACCTCCACCGGTGCCGCCACGTGCACCTCCAGGTAGCGGGTGCCGCGCAGCGCGTGCCGGCCGCGCACCGCCTGCCGGCTGTCCGCGTACGGTGCGATGACCGGGACCAGGACCAGCACCCCGTGGGAGGCGAGCAGTTCGGCCACGAAGCCGATCCGCCGCACGTTGGCGTCCCGGTCCGCACGGCCGAAGCCCAGCCCGGCGGAGAGGAACTCCCGGATCTCGTCGCCGTCCAGCACCTCGACCCGTGCGCCGCCCGCCCGCAGCCGCGCCGCCAGGGTGTTCGCCAGGGTGGTCTTACCCGCGCTGGGCAGTCCGGTCAGCCACACGGTGGCTCCGCGCTCTGCCGTCTCCATCGTCCTCTCCCGCCGCTGCGTGGTGGTCATGTGTGCAGCCCGCACTCGGTCTTGGCCCGTCCGGCCCACCGCCCGGAGCGGGCGTCCCGGCCGGCGGCCACCCGCCGGGTGCAGGGCGCACAGCCCACCGAGGGGTATCCGTCGGCCAGCAACGGGTTGGTCAGCACGCCGTGCTCGGCCACGTAGGCGTCCACGTCGTCCTGGGTCCAGCCGGCGATGGGGGAGACCTTGACCTTGCGGCGCTCCGCGTCCCAGCCGACCACCGGGGTGTCCGCCCGGCTCGGCGACTCGTCGCGGCGCAGCCCGGTGGCCCACGCGTCGTACCCGGTCAACCCCTCCCGCAGCGGCCGCACCTTGCGCAGCGCGCAGCACAGGTCCGGGTCGCGCTCGTACAGCCGCGGCCCGTGCTCCGCGTCCTGTTCGGCGACGCCGGCGCGGGGGGTGAGGGTGACGACCCGCACGTCCATCACCGCCTCGACCGCGTCCCGGGTGCCGATGGTCTCCGGGAAGTGGTAGCCGGTGTCCAGGAACAGCACGTCGACCCCGGGCATCGCGCGGGACGCCAGATGGGCCACGACCGCGTCCTGCATGGAGGAGGTGACGCACCAGCGCCGGCCGAAGGTGGCCGCGGTCCAGCGCAGCACCTCCAGGGCGTCGGCGTCCCGCAGCCGCCTGCCGGCGCGCTCGGCCAGCGCCCGCAGCCGCTCGGCCGACTCCGCCGGCGGTTCGGTCGGCGCGCCGGCGCGCCGGGTCCGCCCGGTCACCGGGACTCCCGGCCGGCGCCGGGCGCGACGCCGGTGCCGCGCACGCCGCGCGACAGCAGCCCGAGGAAGGACAGCCGGAACGCCCGGTTGCAGTCCGCGCACTCCCAGGCGCCGTGGCCCTCGACGGACGGACGCAGGTCCTCCTCGCCGCAGTAGGGGCAGTGGAACGGGGCCGCGCGCTCGCTCATGACAGCTCCTCCCGTCCGGCCCGCGCGGCCCAGGCGGCGAACGACTCGTCCGGTTCGCGGCCGGCGCCGAAGCGGCGCAGCAGGCGTTCGACGTAGTCGGGCAGTTCCTCGGAGGTCACCTTCAGGCCGCGCACCTTGCGGCCGAAGGCCGCACCGGTGCCGAGCGCACCCCCCAGGTGCACCTGGAAGCCCTCGACCTGGTTGCCGTCCGCGTCCAGCACCAACTGGCCCTTCAGGCCGATGTCGGCGACCTGCACGCGGGCGCAGGCGTTCGGGCACCCGTTGAGGTTGATGGTGATCGGCACGTCGAAGTCCGGCAGCCTGCGCTCGAGTTCGTCGATGAGCCAGGACCCGCGCGCCTTGGTCTCGACGATGGCCAGCTTGCAGAACTCGATGCCGGTGCAGGCCATCGTGCCGCGCCGGAACGGCGACGGGGCGACCCGCAGGTCCAGCGCCTCCAGCGCGGAGACGAACGACGCGACCCGGTCCGGTTCGACGTCGAGCACCAGCAGCTTCTGCTCGGCTGTGGTGCGCACCCGGCCGGAGCCGTGCTCCTCGGCCAGGTCGGCGACCTTGGTGAGGGTACCGCCGTCCACCCGGCCGACCCGCGGCGCGAAGCCCACGTAGCGGCGACCGTCCTTCTGCCGGTGCACGCCGAGGTGGTCGCGTGCCGCGCGGTCCGGCACGGCGGGCGGTGGCCCGTCGGTGAGCGCGCGGCCCAGGTACTCCTGCTCCAGCACCCGCCGGAACCGGGCCGGTCCCCAGTCGGCGAGCAGGAACTTCAGCCGGGCCCGGTTGCGCAGCCGCCGGTAGCCGTAGTCCCGGAAGACCGACACGACCGCTTCGAAGACGTCCGGTACGTCGGCCAACGGCACCCAGGCACCGAGCCGTTCGCCGAACCGCGGGCTGGTGGACAGCCCACCGCCGACCCACAGGTCGAAGCCCGGGCCGTGCTCGGGGTGCCGCACGCCGACGAAGGCCACGTCGTTGATCTCGTGTGCCACGTCGAGCAGCGGCGACCCGGAGATCGCGGTCTTGAACTTGCGCGGCAGGTTGGAGAAGGCCGGGTTGCCGACGAAGCGGCGGCCGATCTCCTCGATGGCCGGGGTGCCGTCGATGATCTCGTCCTCGGCGACGCCGGCCACCGGCGAGCCGAGGATCACCCGCGGGGTGTCGCCGCACGCCTCGGTGGTGGACAGGCCCACGCCCTCCAGCCGGCGCCAGATCTCCGGCACGTCCTCGATGCGGACCCAGTGCAGTTGGACGTTCTGCCGGTCGGTGATGTCGGCGGTGCCGCGGGCGAACTCCTGGGACACCTCACCGATGGTGCGCAGCTGTCCGGTCGTCAGCCGGCCACCGTCCACCCGGATCCGGAGCATGAAGTAGCGGTCCTCCAACTCCTCGGGCGCCAGCACCGCGGTCCTGCCGCCGTCGATGCCGGGCTTGCGCTGCGTGTACAGCCCCCACCAGCGCATCCGCCCCCGCAGGTCGGCGCCGTCGATCGCGTCGAACCCGCGGTGCGCGTAGATCGTCTCGATGCGTGTCCGTACGTTGAGACCGTCGTCGTCCTTCTTGGTCTGCTCGTTGGAGTTCAGTGGGGTGCGGTGGCCGGCGGCCCACTGTCCTTCGCCGCGGTGGCGGCCGGCCTTGCGGCGCGTGGGCGCGGCCGGCTGGGGAGGGTTCGGCGTGGTGGCCATGACGGTACGCGTCCTTACGGGCGGGGCGGGGGAACGGCGGCGTGCCGGCCGACACGCCGGCGACGACCTGCGGAAACGGCACGGTGAACGCGCGGGCGTCGGCGGGGGCGCCCGGCGGGGAGGGGGAACGGCGCTGGCGGTTCAGCTCACCGGACAGATGGCGCTGGACATGCGGCCGAGGTCGACGTGGCGTCGACCTACCAAGGCGATTCCGGCGCGGGACATGACGGAAGCGTGGCACGGCGGTCTCCCGCCAGTCCACCACTATCCACGATGTGAAACGAAGGATCTCGTATGATGAGAAGCCTCTGGGTGGGTCACGCCTCGCCGGCCGTCGGCCCGGTCCGGGTGTCGTACAACCGGAAGCCCCGGCGGGTGTAGTTGGCGAGCGCGTACCGGCCGTCCAGCGAGCAGGTGTGCACCCACACCCGGCGGGTCGCGGAACGCCCGGGCCAACGGGCCGCCAGGTCCCAGGCCCGCGCGGTGCCGTGGGAGAGCAGGTGGCCGCCGATCCGCCGGCCGCGGAAGCCGGGCAGCAGCCCGAAGTAGGCGATCTCCACGGTGTCCGGCGCCTGCCCCGGGTCCAGTTCGAGGTAGCCGGCCGGCGTCCCGCGCTCGTACGCCACCCAGGTCTCCACGCCCGGCCGCTCCAGGTAGCCGCGCCAGCGGTCGGGCGGCCAGCCGAGCCGGTCGGTCCACGCCAGGTCGCCGCCGACGGCGGTGTACAGGAACCGGCTGAACGCGGGCGAGGGCACCTCGGCCCGCACCACGGTCACCCCGGCGGCCGGCGGGGGAGCCGCCGCCGGGGCCAGGTCGGCCGGCGCGGTCTGCTCCAGGTACCAGGTGGTGACGGCGGTGCGGCCGGCGGCTCGGCCGGTCCGGCGGGCGGCGGGGGGCTCCATGGCACCCAGCCAACCACGGCCGGCCGCCGCGACCGGCCCGGGCACCCCGGCGCCGCCGTCCGTCGTGCGCCCGGCACGCGCCGGCCCGCCGCGCCCTCCCCGCGCGCCCTCGGGCGGGGCCGCCTCACTCCACCGCGCTCAGCCGGGCGAAGACCACCACGTTGCTGTCGTAGCCGTTCTTGCGGGTGAAGCCGCCGCCGCAGGTGATCACGCGCAACTCCGGTCGCCCGGTGCCGGCGTAGACCCGCTCGCCGGGGAAGTCGTTCTTGGCGAACACCTGGATCCCGTAGATGGTGAACACCGCGGTGCGCCCGTCGGTGCGGACCACCTCGACGTGGTTGCCCTTGCGCAGCGCGCCGAGGCCGTAGAAGACCGCCGGGCCCCGCATGTTGTCCACGTGGCCGTCGATGATCGCGGTGCCCCGCTCGCCCGGGGCGGGCGAGCCGGGAAACCAGCCGGCCAGGTTCTTGTCGTCCTCCGGCGGCGCGCCGAGTTCGCCGTCCGGCTCGGCGTCGACGGTGGTGACCGGTGCGTCCACCCGCAGGGCCGGGATGCGCACCTCGGTGGGCGCGGAGAAGTCCAGTGGCGGCGGCGGTCCGCTCGGCACCGGGTCCGGCTCCGCCGCGCCGGTCCCGTCCGGGTCGTCCGCGCCACCGGGGCCGACCGGCCCGCTCGCGGTGGCGGCGGGCGCCTGCCCGGCGGCCGGCTGCGGCGGGCCGTGGTCCGCACTGCCGTGCCGGATCATCGAGACCGCCAGCAGGGCGACCGCGGCGATCGTCACCGGGAACGCGTACCGCCTGCCCGCCGACTGGTCGTCCTCGCGCGGCCGTCGACCGTCGGTCATGACCGTCACCTCCTTCAGGGTCCGCACGCGTGCTCCGGCAACCCCCCGGTGTTTTCGAACGCTAGGCGCGGCGGCGGCCGGCGGCGAGGGGTGACCGGCGAACGGGTGGCCCCCGCCCCCTCGGGTACGCCGCTGTCCGGGTGATTGCGGCGGTGACCTGCCGCGCGGTGCTTGACCGCGCTGACCAGGAACTCCTCGTTCCGGAGAAGATCCACCGCGCACACGGCGGCGCCCGGTCACCGGATGCGGCGCCCCGGACCCCGGGTGAATCTCGTCTCGGACGCGCTCCCCCCACTCGGGGCTCCCGCCCCAGGCGTGTCCACCGAAAGGGATCCTCATGTTCGTGACTCGCGCACTCGCCGCCACCGCGCTCGCCGGTATGGCCTTCGGGCTGACCGCTCCGGTGGCCTTCGCCGACGACCTCTCCCCCGTCCAGGCCGTCTCCGGCTGGGACTGCGGCCACCACCACAGCCGGGGTGACAACGACCCGGGCCGCGGTGACAACGACCCGGGCCGCGGGATGAGCCGGGACCACGACCAGGCGTGGACCGGTCGCGCCGGGCAGGAGAAGTCCGGCAACTGGGGCGACCCGGGTGACCACGACGGCCACGGGAAGCACTGCCACTTCCCGTCCCGTGGCGCGCGGACCGGACTCGGCGGCAGCATCACCGGGATGAACACCACCCAGACCGCGCTCGGCGGCGGCCTGCTGGCCACCGCGCTGGCCGGCGGCACCGTGTACCTCAAGCGCCGCCGTGTGGGTGGCGACGTCTGAGTGACCCGCGGTAAGCGGCGGTAGTTCGACGGGACGGCCGCCTCCCCACCAGGTGGGGAGGCGGCCGTCGTCCTGCCCGGGTGCCCCGGACGGGCGGCCGGGCCCGCCGTGGCGGACCGGGTCGTACGGTGGGAGGAGGGGTGTCCGGCGTGCGCTGTGGAGGCCGCGATGTCCGATCCCACGGGGTTCCTGCGGACCCCGCGCCGTTCGCGCGCCCGCCGGCCGGTGCGGCAGCGGGTACGGGACTGGAACGAGGTGTACCGGGGGCAGGACCTGCTGCCGCTCGCCGTCGAGCAGGCCGGGCGGTGCATGGACTGCGGCATCCCGTTCTGCCACCACGCCTGCCCGCTGGCCAACCTGATCCCCGAGTGGAACACGCTGGTGGGCCGCCGGGACTGGCGGGAGGCCGCGGAGCGGCTGCACGCGACCAACAACTTCCCGGAGTTCACCGGGCGGCTGTGCCCGGCGCCCTGCGAGTCCGGCTGCGTGCTGGCCATCGACGCCGACCCGGTCGCCATCAAGGACGTGGAACTGGCGATCGCCGAACGGGCGTGGCAGGCCGGATGGGTGCGGCCGGCTCCGCCCGTCCGGAGCACCGGCCGTTCGGTGGCGGTCATCGGATCCGGCCCCGCCGGGCTGGCCGCCGCCCAACAGCTGACCCGGGCCGGCCACGCGGTGGTCGTCTACGAGCGGGCCGACCGGCTCGGCGGCCTGCTGCGTTACGGCATCCCCGAGTTCAAGATGGAGAAGCGCCATCTGGACCGCCGGCTGGAGCAGTTGCGGGCCGAGGGCACGCGGTTCCGTACCGGCGTCGAGGTGGGCAGCGATCTCGACGCGCGGTGGCTGCGGGAACGCGCGGACGCCGTGGTGGTCGCCACCGGGGCCACCGCGTGGCGCGAACTGAGCGTGCCCGGACGCCAACTGGCCGGCATCCACCAGGCGATCGAGTACCTCGCGCTGGCCGACCGGGCACGGCACGGCGACTTCGAGGAGCCGCCGGTCACCGCCCGCGGCAAGGACGTGGTGATCGTCGGAGGCGGCGACACGGCGGCCGACTGCCTGGGCACCGTGGTGCGCCAGCGGGCCCGCTCGGTCACCCAGCTGGACATCAACCCGGAACCGGGTGACGACCGCGCCGGGGACGAGCCGTGGCCGGTGTACCCGCGCGTCTACCGGGTCTCGCCCGCCCACGAGGAGGGTCGGGAGTTCTCCGGCCGGCCAGACGAGCGGGACGTGCGGGTCTTCTCCGCCAGCACGCTGCGCCTGGAGGGTGACGCCGGCGGCCGGGTCACCGGGCTGCGGCTGGCCGACACCGAGCCGGGCACCCGGCGGCCGGACCCCGGTACCGAACGGCTGCTGCCCGCCCAGCTGGTGCTGCTCGCTCTCGGCTTCCACGGGCCGGAGAGCGGCAGCGGGCTGCCCGACCAGTTGGGACTGCGGTTCGCCGAGGACGGCGGGTTCGCCCGGGACGCCGGCTTCGGCACCGACCGGCCCGGGGTCTTCGTGGCGGGCGACGCCGGCCGCGGCCCGTCGCTGATCGTCTGGGCGATCGCCGAGGGCCGGGCCGCCGCCTCCTCCGCCGACCGCTACCTGACCGGGGGCACCGACCTGCCCGCCCCGGTCGGGCCGGCCGACCGGCCGATGGCGGTCTGACCCGCCCGCCGGACCCCGCCCGGCCGCGCCGACGGCGGCGCGGCACCCCTGCGCGGAACCCGCGTCCGGACCCGGCCGGCCCCGACCGGCGGGCCGGGGCGCGGGAGCCGGGGCACGGGAGCCGGGGCGCGGCTCGGCACGGGCGGAGCGCCTCCACCCGGCCGGGCCGCCTGCGGGACCGCCCCGGGGTCTCAGCCGGTCGCCGGGCGGGCCCGGTCCACCACGGCCGCCAGGTCCAGCCCGCGCGGCAGGGTGCCGAACGCCACCCCCCAGTCGCCGCCCAGCCGGGACGCGCAGAAGGCGTCGGCGACCTGCGGCGGCGCCCAGCGCACCAGCAGCGAACCGGTGAGGACCAGCGCCATCCGCTCCACCAGCCGGCGGGCCCGCTGCTCGACGCCGTCGGCGTCGGCCAGCTCCGCCCGCAGCGCCCTGACCGCGCCGTCCAGCCGGTCGTCGGCGCCGCGCGCCAGCGCCACCTCGTCCAGGAACGCCGCAAGGGCCTGCGGCTCGCGTCCCATCGCCCGCAGCACGTCCAGCGCCTGCACGTTGCCCGAGCCCTCCCAGATGGAGTTCAGCGGCGACTCGCGCAGCAGCCGCGGCATGCCGGACTCCTCCACGTAGCCGTTGCCGCCCAGGCACTCCAGCGCCTCGACCGCGACCGCCGGGCAGCGCTTGGTGATCCAGTACTTGGCCACCGGCACCGCCATCCGGCGCAGCAGCCGGTCGTGCTCGGTGTCGGCGTCGTGGGCGGCGGCCAGCCGCAGCGCGGTGGTGGTGGCGGCCTCCGACTCCAGCGCCAGGTCGGCCAGCACGTTGCGCATCAGGGGCTTGTCGACCAGCGGACCGCCGAACGCGCTGCGGTGCGCGGCGTGGTGGACCGCCTGCGCCACCGCCTGCCGCATGATCGCGGCGGAACCTGACACGCAGTCCAGCCGGGTCGCGGCGACCATCTCGATGATGGTGGCCACCCCGCGCCCCTCGTCGCCGACCCGGCGCGCCCAGGTGCCGGAGAACTCCACCTCGGACGAGGCGTTGGAGCGGTTGCCCAGCTTGTCCTTCAGGCGCTGGATGGCGAACGTGTTGCGGGTGCCGTCCGGCAGCACGCGCGGCAGCAGGAAGCAGGTCAGCCCGCCGGGTGCCTGGGCGAGCACCAGGAAGCCGTCCGACATCGGCGCGGAGCAGAACCACTTGTGCCCGGTCAGCGCGTACTCGCCGTCCGCGGCGAGCGGTTCGGCGCGGGTGGTGTTGGCCCGCACGTCAGAGCCGCCCTGCTTCTCGGTCATCCCCATGCCGAACAGCGCGCCCGGCTTCTCCGGCGCCGGCAGCAGCCGCGGCTCGTAGACCCGGGAGCCCAGCCGCGGCTCCCACTCGGCCGCCAGCGCCGGATCGGCGCGCAGCGCGGGCACCGCGGCGTGCGTCATCGACAGCGGGCAGCCGTGCCCGGCCTCGGCCTGGGTCCAGGTGATGAAGCCCGCCGTGCGCCGCAGGTGCCCGTCCGGCCGGGACCAGGCGTCGGTCAGACCGGCCGAGACCGCGTGCCCGAGCAGCCGGTGCCAGCTGGGGTGGAAGGCGACCTCGTCGACGCGGTTGCCGTACCGGTCGTGGGTGCGCAGCACCGGGGAGTGGGCGTTCGCCTCCTCGCCCCAGCGCTGCGCCTGCGCGGAGCCGGCCGCCCGGCCCAGCGTGCCGAGTTCCGCGCTGATCCCGGGGAGGTTCCGCGGCGCGGCGTGCCGCGCGACCCCCTCGGTCAGGGCCGGGTCGCAGCCGTAGACGTCGTACGCGACCAGGGGCGGTACCTGGTTGGTCACCGTGTGTGTGGGGACTGCCATGACAGCTACCGTAGGCACGTGGAGGCACCGCAGGGAACACCGCCACCCCCCGAACGGCGCCCGGCCCCGGCCAGGGCCCGATTCCGCGGAGTGCCGCGCCGCCGGGTGCTGTGGCTGCTGGTGAAGGACACCTTCGCCACCTGCCTGGAGTACCGGGTCACCGGGCTCGCCGCGGAGGCGGCGTTCTTCGTCCTGCTGTCGCTGCCGCCGCTGCTGCTCGGCCTGGTCGGCGCGCTGGGCTACCTGGACCAGGCGATCGGCGCGGACGCCGTCGTGCGCCTGCGGCACACCATCCTCAGCGCGTCGGCCACCGTGCTGTCCGGCCGGGGGGTCGACCAACTGGTGCGCCCGCTGGTCGACTCGGTCTTCCGCGGTGGCCGGCCGGACATCATCTCGCTCGGCTTCGTCATCGCCCTGTGGTCCGGCTCGCGGGCGGTCAACGTCTTCGTCGACACGATCACGATCATGTACGGCCTGGAGGGCCGGCGCGGCATCGTCCACACCCGGCTGCTGTCCTTCGGGCTGTACGTGGTCGCGCTGGTGGTCGGCGCGATCGTGCTGCCGCTGATGGCGGCCGGCCCGGACGCGGTGACCGGGTGGGTGCCGCACAGTGCGGGCGCGGTGCGGGCGCTGTACTGGCCGGTGGTGCTGCTGCTGTCGGTGGCCTTCCTCACCACGCTCTACCACGTCTCGGTGCCGGCGCGCTCGCGCTGGTCGGAGAACGTGCCGGGCGCGCTGGTGGCGCTGGTGATGTGGGTGCTGGGCAGCTTCCTGCTGCGGCTCTACCTCATGCACGCGGTGGCCGGGCCCACGATCTACGGCTCGCTGGCCGCCCCGGTCGCGGTGCTGCTGTGGATCGGCGTCTCGGCGTTCGCGGTGCTGGTCGGGGCGGCCGTCAACGCGGCCGTCGACCGGGTCTGGCCGTCGGCGGCCACCGCCGCCGCCCGCGCGGCCGGCCGGCCGTCCGCCGTCGCCCGGCGGAGCGGCCCGGCGGAGCGGGAGCCCGGGCCGGGGCCGGGCGGGGCGCCGCAGACGGCGCCGGAGCCGGCGGACCGGCCGGGCCGCGAGCGCGATCCGGACCGGCCGGCGCCCGGGCCGGGGCCGGGCGAGGCCGGCGGGCGGAATCCGATGGACGGCGAACGGCCCGATCGCTAGCGCCACAGCCGGGCCGGCCGCCGTCCGCGGCCGGACGCACCGGCGTCCGTGGACCCGACGCGTGGGGAGGCGAGGGCCGGTGACGGTCACCGTGCCGGGCGACGCCCGATTCCGTACCGCAGCCGTGCCCCTCCCGCACCCCGCGCTCGACGGGGTGTGCGCCGGCGACCGGGCGGCGCTGGATCCCGGCCGCGACCCGGCGGTGGTGCGCGCGCTGCTGCCGCGCCGCGACACCGTGGTCCGGCGCGCCGGCGGATCGGCGCGCGGCCGGCGGGAGCGGCCTGCGCGGGCCGGCTCCGGGACCCGGGGTCAGCCCGCGCCGTCGTGCCGGCGACGGCGCCCGGTGAGCGGGCTGCCCTCGTGCCAGAAGGTGTAGACGACGCTGGCGGCGCCCAGAGCCACGATCACGACACCCAGCACGATGCTGTAAACCATGCTGCCCTCCCAGGAACTGACGGGGTTTCACGTCCTCTTCACGCTCGCTATCCGTTCGTGACATTCCCAGCCGGCCCGGCCGCCAACCCCCGGCCCGCCCCGATGTGGCGGACCCCACCGCGGACCGGCCCGGGACCGGTGTCCGATTCCCGCCAGCCGGCCGCCCCGGCCCAGGTGGACACTGGAGGGGTGATCGACGCGGACACGGGATACCACGCGGTGCTCAGCAGGGACGCCCGGTTCGACGGGGTGTTCTTCACCGCCGTGCGGACCACCGGCATCTACTGCCGTCCGAGCTGCCCCGCGGTCACCCCCAAGCGGCAGAACGTCACCTTCTACCCGACCGCCGCCGCGGCCCAGGGGGCCGGCTACCGCGCCTGCCGCCGCTGCCGCCCGGACGCGGTGCCCGGCTCACCGGAGTGGGACGGCCGCGCCGACCTGGTCGGCCGTGCCATGCGGCTGATCCGGGACGGCGTGGTGGACCGCGACGGCGTCCGCGGACTGGCCGCCCGGCTCGGCTACAGCGAGCGCCAGGTGCACCGGCAGCTGACCGCCGAAGTCGGCGCCGGGCCGGTGGCGCTGGCCAGGGCGCAGCGCGCGCAGACCGCGCGGATCCTGCTGCAGACCACCGCGCTGCCGGTCACCCAGGTCGCGTTCGCCGCCGGCTGGGCGAGCATCCGGCAGTTCAACGACTCCATGCGGGAGATCTACGACCGCACCCCCACCGAACTGCGTGCCGCCGCCCCCGGGCACGCCCGGCGGCCGCACCGGGGAGCCGACGCCCGGCTCACCGTGGTGCCGCTGCGGCTCGCGCACCGGGGGCCGTACGCCGCCGGGCCGCTCTTCGACCTGCTCGCCCGGCACGCCCTTCCCGGCGTCGAGGAGGTGACCGGCACGTGCGGCGCGCGCACCTACCGGCGCACGCTGCGGCTGCCCGCCGGGCCCGGGATCGCCGAGGTCGACGAGCCGTCGGAGCGCGCCGGCGCCGGACACTGGCTGGACTGCCGGCTGCGCCTGACCGACCTGCGCGACCTGACCACCGCCGTCCAACGGGTGCGTCGGCTGTTCGACCTGGACGCCGACCCGGACGCGGTGTGCGCCGTCCTCGGCCCCGACCCGCTGCTCGGTCCGCTGGTGGAGCGGCACCCGGGGCTGCGCTCACCCGGTGCCGCCGACCCGCACGAACTCGCGCTGCGCGCCGTGCCCGGCGACGCCGCGCGGCGGGACGCGCTGCTGGCCGGCCGCGGCGAGCCACTGCCCGGCGGTCCGCACGGCGGCCTGAGCCTGCTCTTCCCCGCCGCCGCGGCGGTGGCCGGGGACGGCGCGGTGCCGCGGGCCGTCCGGGAGCTCGCCGCGGTGCTCGCTGACGGCACCGTCCGGCTGGACGCGGGCGCCGACCGTGACGAGGCGGCCGCCGCGCTGCGCGCGCTGCCGGGGGTCGGCGCCTGGGCGGCCGGCTACGTGCGGATGCGGGCCCTGGGCGACCCCGACGTGTTCCTGCCGACCCGCACGGCCGACCAGGCGGCCGGCGCGCGCTGGCGCCCGTGGCGCTCGTACGCCGTCAACCACCTCTGGCAGGCCGGACGGTGACGGTCATCCGCGCTGCAGCACCGACAGGGTGTTGCCCGCGGGGTCGGTGAACCAGGCGATGCGTGGCCCGCCGCCGCCCTCGAACACCCCGCGCTCGTCGGTCGCCAGACCCGGGTAGGAGGCGAACGACACGCCACGGGCGGCCAGTTCGTCGACCGCCGCGTCGAGGTCGTCGACCGGGAAGTTGAGCACCGTGAACGACGCCGGTGCGTGGTCGTCCTTGGGGTACACCAGCACCGGCGTGCCGCCGGCCACGTGCAGGAAGAGCAGCCCGTTCTCCTGACGCACCGCGATGCCGAGCGTCTCGCCGTAGAACCTCCGGGCCGCCGCGAGGTCGTCCACCGAGAATCCGCTGAACGCCCTGGTCTCGCCGAACATGGCATCCGTCCTCTCCACCGGTCGCCGGACGTGACCCGCCTCCCGCACGAATGTAGTGACCCCGGCCGACCGCCGCGCGCCGGAACCGCCGTCCACCGGGGCGGCCGGGTGTCGGGCGGACGGCGCTCAGCCGGTCACCGCCGCGCCCAGCCACGCCCCGGCCACCAGCAGGCAGCTGAACAACTCGGCCAGCACCGCGAGGCCGACGCCGCGCATCGCGATCCGGGTCGCCGCCCAGGCCCGGCCGTGGCCACCGAGCCTGGCCCGCTCGCGCGCGTACAGTCCGCCGACGAACCCGAGCGGCGCGCCGGCCACCGGCACCACGAAGAAGCCGAGGATCGCCAGGACGCCGCTGCGGAACAGGGCCTGCCGCGACACGCCGGCGTCGCGCAGCCGGCGGCCGGGCGCGAGCCACTTGAGCGCCTGCCCGAGCACCAGCACCGCGGAGGAGCCGAACAACACGTACCAGGCGGTGGCGGTGTGCACGGCCGACGCCCACCACAGCACCGCCGCCCAGCACACCAGCGGACCCGGCACGCCGGGCACCAGCACGCCGAGCAGCCCGCCGAGCATCGCCAGAGCCACCAGGGCCAGCTCCGCGGATCCCATGCGGCCAGCCTGACGGAAACCCGGGCCGCCCGCCGCCCCGGGAGCGTTTTCCGGCTGCACGCCGGCGGGGACAATGGAACGCATGAGTCCCAAGGGCGACCGGCCGACCGAGGACGAGTGGTGGCGGCGGCTGTACGGCGAGGGGTCACCCGGTCCGGCACCCGCCGCCGATCCGCGCGAGCCCGCCGCGCGCGGGGAGGAGAGCCTCGACGCGCACGTCGCCGCCGCGCTGGACGCGGCCGCCGCCCCCACCGCGGAGCCGCTCGCGGTCCGGCAGCCGTCCGCCGCGCCGCCGCCGGTCGAACGGCCACCCGCCAGGCCGGCGCCGCAACCCGTCCCGCCGGAGCCCGCGGCGCCGGACGGCGGCGTGCGGCCGCCGGCCGGTCCGGATCCCCGCGATCCGGTGACCGCGCCGCCGCCCCCGCCCCGGCAGCCGCGTTCCGGTGCCCGGCCGGGCCCGTCGCTGGAGAAGGCCGCGCCGCCCGCCGCGCCGCCCGCGCCGTCGCAGGGCCCCCCGGCCGCCGGGCCGCGGCCGCCGACGTCCGGTGCCCGGCCGGGTGCCGCCCCGGACCGACCCACCGGGGTCGCGTCCGCCGCAGGGCCGGTGCCCGGGCCGGCCCCCTCCGGGCCGGCTCCGGCGACTCGCCCTCCCGCGCTTCCCCCGGGGTGGGCGCCGGCCGCGCGCCCGGCACCCGCCGGGCCGCCGCCCGCCGCGTTGCTCGCCGCCCCGGCGGCCGCCTGGCCGGCCGCCGACCCCGATCGCCCGTCCGGCCCGCCGGACACCGTGCTGGACGGCGCACGCTACGGGCGGCTGACGGTGTGCGCCGCGGCCGTGCGCGGCGAGGCCGCCCGGCGGCGCGGCGCACCGCGCGGCGCGGCCCTGCTGACCGCGCGGTTCGGCGAGGGCCACGCCGCGCTGCTGTTCGTCGCCCTGGCCGGCGGCCCGCCCGGCGCGCCCGGCGTCCTCGCGGCGGCGCAGGCGGCCTGCGAGCGGGTCGGCGGTGCCGTCGGCCGCGGCGCGGCGGCCCTGGCGGACGACCTGCGGCACGGCCGGCGCGGCGCCCTGCGGGCCGGGACCGGCCGCCTGGCGGCACGGGCCCACGGGGAACTGCGCGAGCGCCTCGGCGACCCCAGCGGCGGCCCGGGGACGTTCCTGCACGCGCTGCTGTTACCTGCCGACCCGGGCAGCGGCACCCGGGTGTGCTTCGGGGCCGGGCCCGGCGGCGCGTTCCAGCTGCGCCGCGGCGGCTGGCGGGAACTGGACGGCCGGGCCGGCGGCACCGGCCCCTGGTTCGCCGCCCACGACGCGCGGCCCGGCGACGTGACGCTGGTGTGCGGCCCCGGGCTGGCCGGGGCGGTGCGCCAGGTGCCGCGGGTCTCGGCCCACCTGGCGGAGCGCTGGGGGGCTCGGGACCGGGCGCCCGAGCTGCCGGTGTTCCTGGCGGACACCATGGTCCGGGTCCAGGGCCACACCGACGACCGGTGCGCGGCGGCGGTCTGGGAGGACCGGGAGCGGTGAGGCGGGCCGCCGGCCCCGCCGCGGGAACCGGCGGCCCGCCCCGGTGGTTCACTCGCCCGGCGACAGCCGCAGGGTGAGGATCTGGAACGGGCGCAGTTCCACCGCGATCCCGCCGCCGGCCGCCGCCCCGGCGGCGGCGACCGGGCGCTCCAGCAGGTCGGTCACCTCGGCGCGGGCCACCGGGAAACCGGTGGTCAGCGTGCCGGCGGCGCGGCCGCCGTGCGACTCGTAGAGCCGTACGACCACGTCGCCGGAGCGGTCGTCGGCCAGCTTGACCGACTCCACGGTCACCGCCGGGTCGTCCACCGCGACCACCGGTACCGGCCCGGCGGTCCCGGCGGCCACCCGCAGCGGCAGGTTGAGCGCCAGCCCCTCGGCCACCGCGTCGCCCACCGAGGCGCCCGGCAGCAGCGCGTAGCGGAACCGGTGGACGCCCTGGTCGGTCTCCGGGTCCGGGCTGTGCGGGGCGCGCAGCAGGGTGAGCCGCACGGTGGTCCCGGCGCCGTCGGCGTGCGGCACCCGACCGGTGTCGTGGCCGTAGGTGGAGTCGTTGAGCACCGCCACGCCGTAGCCCGGTTCCGCGACGTGCACCCAGCGGTGGGCGCAGGTCTCGAACCGGGCGGCGTCCCAGCTGGTGTTGGTGTGGGTGGGCCGGTGCACATGGCCGAACTGCACCTCGGAGGTGGCCCGTTCGGCGTGCACGTCGAACGGGAAGGCGGCCTTGAGCACCTTCTCCGACTCGTGCCAGTCCACCTCGGTGACCACGTCGATCCGGCGGCTGCCGGCCGCGCAGCACCAGGTCCTGGGTGATCCGCGAGCCGTCACCGAAGGCCCGCACCACCCGGACCGTCGCGCGCAGCGGCCCGGACTCGGTCAGCTCGACCGACTCGGCGGCGGTCAGGTCGGTGTGCTTGCGCCGGTAGTGCCGGTCGATGTCCCAGGCGTCCCACTGGTTGGGGTGGTCCGGGTGCAGCTGCAGCAGATTGCCGCGGGAACCGGGGGACAGCACCTCGCGGCCGGCCACCTTGTCGCGTACCGAGGCCAGCAGCCCGTCGGCGTCCACCACCACGCGCAGCGCCGCGTTCTCCAGCAGGTGGCCGGTGCCGTCCGCGGACGCGGTCACCGCGGCGTCCCGCGGCGCCGGCCCCGGACGGGCCACGCCCAGTGCCGGCACCTCGACCCAGCCGGTCCGGCCGTCCGGCAGGTCGACCGGTTCGGCGCGCCCGTACGGCGACGGGTTGAGCACGACCGGCTCGCCGGGCCCGCCCGGGTCCTCCCGCGCCGCGCCCAGCGCCTCCAGAGCGCCGGCCACGACGCCCTCCAACTCCTCGGCGACCCTCCGGTAGGTCTCGCGGGCCTCCCGGTGCACCCAGGCGATCGACGAGCCGGGCAGGATGTCGTGGAACTGGTGCAGCAGCACCGTCTTCCAGACCCGGTCCAGCCGCTCGTACGGGTAGGCGTACCCCGAGCCGGCCCGCAGTGCGGCGGCGGTGGCCCACAACTCCGCCTCGCGCAGCAGGTGTTCGCTGCGCCGGTTGCCCTGCTTGGTCTTGGCCTGGGTGGTGTAGGTGGCGCGGTGCAGCTCCAGGTACATCTCGCCCGACCACACCGGCGCGCGCTGCCCGTACTCGGCCTCCGCGGCGGCGAAGAACGCCGACGGCTTCTCGATCTCCAGCCGCGGCGAGCCCTCCAGGGACCGCAGCCGCCGGGCCCGCTCCATCATCTCGCGGGTCGGACCGCCGCCGCCGTCCCCGTAGCCGAACGGCACGAGGGACCGGGTGGCCAGCCCCTTGTCCGCGAAGTTGCGCACGGCGTGGGCGAGTTCGGCCGCGGTGAACTCGCAGTTGTAGGTGTCGACCGGCGGGAAGTGGGTGAAGACCCGGGTGCCGTCGATGCCCTCCCACCAGAAGGTGTGGTGCGGCATCCTGTTCGACTGGTTCCACGACATCTTCTGGGTGAGGAACCAGCGCACCCCGGCGAGCTTGGCGAGCTGGGGGAAGGCCGCGGTGTAGCCGAAGGAGTCCGGCAACCAGATCTCCTCGGTCTCCACGCCGAGTTCCTCGCGGAAGAAGCGCTTGCCGTGGGTGATCTGCCGGGCCAGCGCCTCACCGCCGGGCATGTTGGCGTCCGACTCCACCCACATCGAGCCCACCGGCGCCCAGTTGCCGTCGGCGACCGCCTTCTTGATGCGCTCCCAGATGTGCGGCTGGTGCTCCCTGACCCAGGCGTACTGCTGGGCCTGCGAGCAGGAGAACACGAACTCGGGGTACTCCCCGGCCAGTTCGGTGACGTTTGCGAAGGTGCGCGATGCCTTGCGGACCGTCTCGCGCAGCGGCCACAGCCAGGCGGAGTCGATGTGCGCGTGCCCGGTGGCCGACAGCCGGTGCGCGCTGGCGTGGGCCGGGCGGGAGAGCACCTCGGCCAGTTCGGCGCGGGCGCCGGCGGCGGTGGCCGGCACGTCGTGCAGGTCGAGCGCGTCGAGCGCGAACTCCAGGGCGCGCAGGATCTCGTGGCGGCGCGGCTCGTGCAGCGGCAGTTCGCGCATCAGCTCGGCCAGGACATCGATGTCAAGGACGAGGTGCCAGACGTCCTCGTCCAACACCGCCAGGTCGGCGGAGCCGAAGCGGTACAGCGGCCGGTCGCCCGCGGTCAGCACGTCGCCCAGCACGGTGGGCTCGAAGCCGTGCAGCACGGCCGGGTTGGCCGCCGCCTCCAGCAGCAGCCGCACCGGCTCGCCGCCGGCCGCCGGGGAGCCCACCGGCACGTGGCGGTTGCGCGGGTGCACGCCCTTGATCGGCACGCCGGCCGCGTCGTACACCAGCCCCTCGGCCTGGAAGCCGGGCTGGTCGGCGCTGTAACCGAGGTCGACCACCGCCTCCACCCGGCGGCCCGCCCACCCGGCCGGCACCTCGCCCGACAGCCGGAACCAGCTGGTCGCCCACGGCGCGCCCCACGCGGTGCCCGGGGCGAACGGTTCGTAGGAGGCCGCCAACGCCTCCCGCACCGGCACCGGTTCACCCGGCACGTGCCACGCCGTGATCGACAGGGGCGTGCGGGCGGTGTGGAGCGCCGGCCTGATGAACTGGTTCACGGCACGGTCCAGGCGTCCTTCGACCAGTGTGCGGTCGTCGTGCATCTGCGGATCCTCCGCTTCGGCTGCGGCAGTCGTTCACCCCCACCTTTCCCCGATCAGCGGCCGGGCGCATCCCCCCGGAGGAGAGGAACCGGTCACGTGCGGCGTCCGCCCCGCGCGGTGGCGTGCCCCACACCGAATTGCGGCCGCTTCGGGAGTGGAGCGCCGACCGGCGGGAAATGGATTCGGCGACGCCGATCGCGAGGGGGACACGGTGGCGGGGTCAGAAGCGGATCCGACAGCTGGGCGCGGACCGGGTGCGCCGGGCCGCGGCGCGGACGGCGCCACGCGCGCCGCGCCGGACGGGGTGCCGTCGCACCGGAACGGAGAGTTGCGGCACCGGTTGGGACGGTGCGACCTGCGGGCGGTCGGCGAGGCACGGGCCCGGCTGCGCGAGCACCTGGTCGGCTGGGAGATGAGGGGGCTCGGCGACACCGCGGAACTGCTGGTGAGCGAACTGGTCACCAACGCGCTGGTGCACACCCGGCGCGGCGCGGTGCTCACCGCTCGGCCCACCGCCGGCCCGCCGCGGCGGCTGCGGGTCGAAGTGCGCGACTTCGCCGCGCACCCGCCGCGGGCGCGGGTCGCCGACGAGCGGGCGTGCGGCGGGCGGGGGCTGCTGATCGTGCGCACCCTGGCGGACGCCTGGGGGGTGTGCGCCCTGCCGGTGGGCAAGACCGTCTGGTTCGAGCTGTCCGCCGGGCGGTGACGGCCCGGCCGGCGGTGCTCTCCGCGGCGGTGGGCGGCCGCGCGGCGGCCGGCGGTGACGGGTGCGCGGTGACGGGGGCACGTGGTGACGGATACGCCGCGGGCTCCCGCCCCGGGAGGGTCGGGAGCCCGCGGCGTGCGGGACCGCGCGGGCCGGTCAGCCGAACTGCCGCTCCAGGTCCTTGAGCTTCGCCTCCAGCGAGTCCAGCCGCGGCAGCGTCTGGGTGTCGTCCTCGGCGGTCAGGTCCACCACCGGACGGGACTCGCCGCGCACCGACTGCAGGGCCGGCCGCTGGCGGGACGGCAGTTCGGGGCGCTCGTCGCCGGCCGCCTCGGCCGCGTCCGCGGAGACCGCCTCGGCCGGCGGCGCGGCCGGCAGCTCCACCTGGCGGCCGCCGCCGCCGCCCGGCCCGCGCCAGCCGCGGCCCTGGCGGGCGATGGCCTTCAGCCGGGCCCGCTCCAGGCGGTCCCGGTCGCGGCGGCGGACCCGGTCGGCCTCCCGCTCGCGCTGGTCCTCGCGGACCTCCTCGACCGCCTCGTCCAGGGTGCGCACGTTCTCCAGCAGCATCAGCGACCACGCCTTGTAGGTCTCGCGCGGGGCGCGGATCCAGCGCACCATGCGGATCTGCGGCAGCGGGCGCGGCACCAGGCCCTGCTCGCGCAGTGCGGCGCGGCGGGTCTGCTTGAGCGCGCGGTCGAAGAGCACCGCGGCCGACAGCGACATGCCCGCGAAGAACTCCGGCGCGCCGGCGTGGCCGAAGCCGCGCGGCGCGTGCACCCAGTTGAACCACGCGGACGCCGCCGCGAAGGTCCACACCAGCAGCCGGGAGCCGAGCGCCGCGTCACCGTGGCTGGCCTCGCGCACCGCGAGCACCGAGCAGAACATCGCGGCGCCGTCCAGGCCGAACGGGACCAGGTACTCCCAGCCGCCGGACAGGTTCAGGTTCTCCCGGCCGAAGCCGACCAGACCGTGGAAGGACAGTGCCGCGGCCACCGCGGCGCAGCAGAACAGCAGCACGTAGGAGGCGCTGCCGTACAGCGCCTCCTTCTGCCGCCGCCGCTCCTCGCTGCGCTCCCAGGAGTCCATCGAGCTGTCCGCCTCCGCCTTCGCCCTGCGGCCGCGCAGCATCATCACCAGCGCCATGACCGCCACCGCGATGCCGACCAGCGCCGACAGCGTCCAATCCAGCGATATATCCGAAAGTCTCATCACGTGGGTCCCTTAGCTGTCGCTTGCCTTCGCGCTGCGCGTCATCCTGACGAACCTCCCACGATTCCGGAGGGATTTCGGTGCACGACCACGCCAACGGGCGGCGTGAGCCACCAGGAGCATGCAGGAGTATCGAACTTCCTTGTGAAAACAGGAGAGTTGATCCAATCCGCGGCACCCTATCAGGTGGTGTGAAACCCTTCGCCGGGTGGCGGTGTTGTCGGGAACGTGTCGAGGTGGTCACGACATCTACACGTCATCTACATTTATCCGGCGTCCATCGCCAGTAGGACTTGTGGGGGCGGCCCGAGCACACGGGGTTGAGTGGTGAAATAGGGGGCATTCACCCGAACAGGTGGTTGCCGTGGCCTGCCTTGACTACCGACACGGTTGGGACGGAGGAGACGCCGGTGGAGCAGTTGAGGGAACGGTCGCCGGTCCAGGACCCCTGGCCGGCGCGGAGCCTGCCGCCGCGCCGCCACTCGCTGCGCGACCAGGTGTTGTGCGGGCTGCGCACCGCCCTGGTCACCGGTGAGATGCGGCCCGGCGTCGTCTACTCCGCCCCGGCGCTCGCCGCCCGCTTCGACGTCTCCGCCACCCCGGTGCGCGAGGCCATGCAGCAACTCGTGCGCGAGGGCGCGGTGGAGGTCGTGCACAACCGCGGCTACCGCGTCGCCGCCCGCACCACCCGCGACCTGGCGGAACTCGCCGAGGTCCGGGCGCTGATCGAGGTCCCGGTGATGCTGCGGCTGGCCCGGACCGTCGCTCCGGAGTGCTGGGAGCGGCTGCGTCCGCTGGCCGAGGCCACCGTCACGGCCGCGGCGGACGGCGACCGTGCCGGCTACGCCGAGGCCGACCGGGCCTTCCACGGCGCGCTGCTCGCGCTCGACGGCAACGCGCAACTCGTCACGGTCGCCGGCGAACTGCACCGCCGCGCCCAGTGGCCGGCCGCCGGCGGCCCCGGTCCGTGCCCGGCGCACCTGCTGGCCGACGCCACGCAGCACCTCGTGCTGCTCGACGCGCTGGTCCGCCGCGACCCGCGGACGGTGGAGTCCCTGGTGCGCGGGCACTTCTCCGCCGGTTCCGGCGCCTGAGGGCTGTCCCGTCAGGCCGCGGTGGATCGGCGTGCGGCGTCGGACGTGGTGCGTCGCACGGCGGAGGGTCGACCTCGTGCCGGGTGTGTTCGGGCGATCCGACCACGCGGTGCGGATGCCGTCGTCGCGTGCCCGCCGGGGACCACGGGACAGCTGGAGCCTGTCCGGCATACGGCGTCGTCCGCCGGGGGCCGGACGGGATGGGTCAGACGGGGCCCAGCGGCCGGAGGCGGAGCCGGCCCGGCCCGCCGCCCGTCGCGCGGGAGCCGGCCGGCGGGCCGCGACGCCGACCGGGCAGGCCCGAGACCCGGTCGCGGCCCCGAGTCGGTCCGGCCGGGGCCGGGCCCCGGGCCTGCCCGCTCCGCCGGGCCTGCCCGCTCCGCCGGGCCTGCCCGCTCCGCCGGGCCTGCCCGCTCCGCCGGGCCTGCCCGCTCAGGCCGCGCCGTCGGCTCCGGCGACTCCCGCGACGCCGTCCGCTCCGGCCTCGCCGATCGTGTCGGCCAGCCACACCGGCAGTCCGCCCAGCAGCCTAAACAGCCGGCCGGCCTCGGCGCGCAGCCGGGTCGCCTCCGGCTCCGGCTCCACCTCGGCGAGCGAGACCAGCGCGGGCGGGATGCCCACCAGGTAGCCCAGTTCCTCGCGGATCCGCAGCGACTCGGCGAACCCGTGCCGCGCCTCGTCGACCTCGCCGTCCCGCAGCGCCAGCACCGCCAGGTGCCGCCAGGTGAACGAGCACAGCAGCCGGTCGCCGTGGGTCGTCGCGCACGTGTGCGCCCGCCGGAACGCCGGCCGGGCGCCGGCCGGGTCGTCCGAGAGGTGCTCCATGACCAGGCCGCGCCGGAAGTCCAGCAGCGCCCGGTCCCGGCCGCCCGGCGGCAGCAGCGCGGCGGTGCGGCCCAGCGCGGACCGCGCCTCGTCGGCCCGGTCGTGGACCCGCGAGACGGTGGCGGCGTAGGCCAGGTGGCCGCGTTCGCAGGCCGCCCGGCCGCGCTCCTCGTCGGTGCCGGCCAGTGCCTCCGCGGTGCGCAGCGCGTCCTCCGCTTCCGCCCAACCGCGTCCGGTGAACACGCAGCGCTCGATCATCAGCCCGGCGCGGCGCAGCGCCACCGACGGGTCGGTCGCGCCCCGGGCGGCCAGCAGTTCCGCCGCCTCGGTCCAGCAGCCGCGTGAGCGCAGCCGCCACACCGCCGGCGGGTCCTCGGACGCCCCCGACTCGTGCTGGTCGGCCTGTTCCGTGCGCGCCGTGAAGGCGTCCCCCACAGTCCCCTCCCCGTCCCGGCCGGAAGCGTATGCGGCAGTTCAGCACGCCGGGCGGGGCCCAGCCAAGGGGTTCGCGGCAAGTGGGTGAACGGATTCACAAAGTACCTGACGGGCGCCCTCTTGACGCGGCGCCGTCTTCCCCACCACGCCGCACGCCGTCTTCCCCACCCCACCCCACCGCGCACCGCGCCGCTCCGCCCCCGCGTCACGACCGGCCCGTGCCACCCCGCCGGGCCGCGGCGGGCCGGTCACCGCATGCGCAGTGCCAGGAAGACGTCCACCGTGTCCTCCAGCCGGGACAGGTCCCGTCCCGTCAGCTGCTCGATGCGGCCCACCCGGTACCGCAGGGTGTTGACGTGCAGGTGCAGCCGGGCGGCGCAACGGGTCCACGAGCCGTCACACTCCAGGAACGCCCGCAGCGTCGGCACCAGCTCCGCGCGGTGCCGCGCGTCGTACGCCAGCAGCGGGTCCAGCAGCCGGGCGGTGAACGCCCGGCGCACGTCGTCCGGCACGAACGGCAGCAGCAGCACGTGCGAGGCCAGCTCCTCGTGCCCGGCCGCGCCCACCGGCCCCGGCCGGGCCGCGGCCACCCGGCGGGCGTGCCGGGCCTCCTCCAGCGCGCCGCGCAGCCCCTCGGCCGACCCGACGACCGCGCTCACCCCCACCGTCAGCCGGCCCACGCCCTCCAGACCGCGCGCCAGCGGTGCGGCCACCCGCTCGGCCAGCGCCCCGGCCGCCAGCCCCGGGTCCCCGGCGGCCACCGGCAGCAGCGCCACCGCGTCCGGCCCGTCGTGCGCCACCGCCGCCCGGTCACGCCCGCCGCCGGGCCGCCGCGCCGGGTACACCGTGGCCAGCACCTCCTCCAGCAGTGCCCCGACCGCCTCCGGCGGACCGGAAGGGCCGGATCCGGCCGGGTCGGCGGTGCGCTCCAACCGGGCCACCACCACCTGCCAGCCGGGCACCTCCTCGGTACCGGGCAGCATCACCGGCACCGCGGGCCGCAGCCGGGCCGCCACCTCGGCCGGCGGCGCGCCGCGCACCACCAGCTCCAGCACCTCCTGCGCCAGGCGGTGGCGGATCGCGCCGGCCGCGTCGTGGCGTTCCCGCTCCGCGGCGATCAGCCGGGCCACCCCGCGCAGCAGGCCGATCCGTTCGGCCGGCCAGTCCCCGGCGTCCGCCTCCACCGCCAGCAGCCACTCGGCCGGCGGCCAGTCGTCCACCGGCGCCTCGTCCCGCGCCGTGACCGGGAAGAGCGCGAAGGACCGGCCGTCCAGCAGCACCCGGTGCGGGGCCCGCCGGCCGGCCCGGCGGGCGGCCAGCTCCTCGCCGGCGAGCGCGGTGCGCAGCGGCCGGGGCAGCTCGTCGCGGCCGGCGATCCGCCGCCCGGTGCCGGTCAGCACCCAGCCGCGCAGGTCCAGGTCGCCGGCGAGCAGGTCCAGCACCGCGTCCGGCCCGCCGCCGCCCGGACCCGGCGCCATCAGCCGCCGGTGCCGGTCCACCACCGCCGCCAGGTCGCCGGCCCGACCGCTGGAGACCTGCCGCACCACGTGTTCGGTGATGGCCGCGAACGCCACCCGCTCGTCCACCGCGAACAGCGGCAGCCGGTGCCGGGCGCACGCCTTCACCAGATCCGGCGGCACCCCTCCCACCTCCGCCTCGCCGGCCGCCAGCGCCGCCACCCCGGCCGCCGCGATCCGGCGCACGAACGGCTCGCTGTCGCGCGGGCCCCGGCGCCAGGCCAGCCCGGTCAGCACCAGTTCCCCGCCGGACAGGTAGCGGCTCGGGTCGCGCAGGTCGGTGGTCATCACCCCGCGGACCATCCGGTCCAGCTCCTCCTCGCCGCCGAGCAGCCGCAGGCCCAGGGCCTCGGTGTCCAGCAGGGCTCGCAACCGCATCGGCACGCCTTCCGGATCGTGTTTCGGAGGAATCTACAAGGTCCGGCGACAGCCCGTGCGGTGGCTTCGGCGGATCGGTGACTGCACCCGGCCGGCGGAGTGGCGGTGTACTGGCGGGGCCCAGCGTGTAGGGACATCCCGAGCCCCGCGTGACCGGCTCCCGCACGCGACGGGGCCCGGGGCGGGCAGCCCACCGACGGCCGAGAAGAGACACCCATGGACTTCCTGCGCCCAGCCGGCTGGAGCGAGGCGCTGGCCGCCAAGGCCGAGCATCCCGACGCCGTGCCCATCGCCGGCGGCACCGACCTGATGGTCGAGATCAACTTCGACCACCGCCGGCCCGCCGCGCTGCTCGACCTCACCCGGGTGCCCGAGCTGTACGCGTGGGAGGCCGGCGAGGACACGGTCCGGCTCGGGGCGTCGGTGCCCTACAGCCAGATCATGGAACACCTGCGCGGTCCGCTGCCCGGCCTCGCCCAGGCCGCCCACACCGTCGCCTCCCCGCAGATCCGCAACCGGGGCGGTGTCGGCGGCAACCTGGGCACCGCCTCCCCGGCCGGCGACGCGCACCCCGCGCTGCTCGCGGCCGGCTGCCGAGGTGGAGGCCGCCTCGGTGCGCGGCACCCGGATGATCCCCATCGACGCGTTCTACCTGGGCGTCAAACGCAACGCGCTGCGACCCGACGAACTGATCCGCGCGGTCCACCTGCCGGTCGCCGACGGGCCGCAGGCGTTCTCCAAGGTCGGCACCCGCAACGCCATGGTCATCGCGGTGTGCGCGTTCGCGGTCGCGCTGCACCCGCGCACCCGTTCCGTGCGCACCGGCATCGGTTCGGCCGCGCCCACCCCGGTGCGGGCCACCGCCGCCGAGAAGTTCCTGGCCGCCGCGCTGGACGAGGAGGGCCTGTGGGACGGCCGGCGGCCGGTGCCGCCGGCCGTCGCCGCCGAGTTCGCCCGGCTGGTGTCGGCCGCCGCCGCCCCGATCGACGACGTGCGCGGCTCGGCCGCCTACCGCCGCCGCGCGCTGGGCGTGATGGCCCGCAGCGCGCTCGGCTGGACCTGGGACGAGTACCGCGAGGACAGGAGCGCCCGATGCGCGTGACCTTCACCGTCAACGGCCGCCGCCGGGACGCGGACGACGTGTGGGAGGGCGAGAGCCTGCTGTACGTGCTGCGCGAACGGCTCGGCCTGCCCGGCTCGAAGAACGCCTGCGAACAGGGCGAGTGCGGCTCGTGCACGGTCCGGCTGGACGGGGTGCCGGTCTGCTCCTGCCTGGTGGCCGCCGGCCAGGCGCACGGCCGGGAGGTGGCCACCGTCGAGGGCCTGGCCGACGGCGGCGGCCCGTCCGCCGTGCAGCAGGCGTTCCTGGACGCCGGCGCGGTGCAGTGCGGCTTCTGCACCCCCGGACTGCTGGTGGCCGCCGACGACCTGCTGGAGCGCAACCCGCAGCCCACCGACGCCGACATCCGCGAGGCGCTGTCCGGCAACCTGTGCCGCTGCACCGGCTACGAGAAGATCCTCGACGCGGTCCGGCTGGCCGCCGCCCGCGGCACCGAAGGGGCGCGCTGACCATGGGAGTCACCCCACCGCCCGGCCGCCTCACCCAGTCCGGCCGCACCGGGGCGGGCATCGGCGCCTCCACCCCGCGCCCGGACGGCACCCTCAAGGTCACCGGAGAGTTCGCCTACGCCTCCGACATGTGGCACGAGGACATGCTGTGGGGCCACACGCTGCGCAGCCCGCACGCCCACGCCCGGATCCGGTCCGTCGACGTCTCCCAGGCGCTCGCCCACGCCGGCGTGTACGCGGTGCTCACCCACGACGACCTGCCCACCGCGCGTGACCCGCTACGGGCTGGAGTTCGCCGGACACCCCGGTGCTCGCCGACGGCGTGGTCCGCTACCACGGCGAGCCGGTCGCGCTGGTGGCCGCCGACCACCCGGAGACCGCCCGGCGGGCCGCCGCGAAGATCGCGGTCGACTACGAGCCGCTGCCGGTCGTGCACCGACGAGGCCACCGCGCTCGCCCCGGACGCGCCGCTGGTGCACCCGGACCGCGACGACCACCACGCCGGCCACGTGCCGCACCCCAACGTCGTGCACCGCCAGCCGATCATCCGCGGTGACGTGGCCGCGGCCGCCCGCCGGGCCGACGTCGTGGTCAGCGGCACTTACGAGTTCGGGCATGCAGGACCAGGCGTTCCTCGGCCCGGAGTCCGGGCTCGCGGTGCCCGCCGAGGACGGCGGCGTCGACCTGTACGTCGCCACCCAGTGGCTCCACTGCCGACCTGCGGCAGATCGCGCCGGTGCTCGGCCTGCCGGAGTACCAAGGTCCGCATGACGCTCTCCGGGGTCGGCGGCGCGTTCGGCGGCCGCGAGGACCTGTCGATGCAGATCCACGCCTGCCTGCTGGCGCTGCGCACCGGCAAGCCGGTCAAGATGGTCTACAACCGCTTCGAGTCCTTCTTCGGCCACGTGCACCGGCACCCGGCCACCTTGTGGTACGAGCACGGCGCCACCCGGGACGGCAAGCTGACCCACGTGCGCTGCCGCATCGTGCTGGACGGCGGCGCCTACGCCTCCTCCTCGCCCGCCGTGGTCGGCAACGCCGCCTCGCTGTCCGCTCGGCCCGTACGTGCTCGACGACGTCGACATCGAGGCGCTGGCCCTCTACACCAACAACCCGCCGTGCGGCGCGATGCGCGGCTTCGGCGCGGTCCAGGCGTGCTTCGCCTACGAGGCGCAGATGGACCGGCTGGCCGCCGCGCTGGCGCTGGACCCGGTGGAGTTCCGCCAGCTCAACGCCATGTCGCAGGGCGACCGTCATGCCGACCGGGCAGCGCGTGGACTCGCCCGGCGCCGGTCGCCGAACTGCTGCGCCGCGTCAAGGCGATGCCGATGCCGCCGGAGCGCCAGTGGGAGAGCGCCGGCGCCGGTCCGGACGTGCGCGCGCTGCCCGGCGGGCTGTCCAACACCACGCACGGCGAGGGCGTGGTGCGCGGCGTCGGCTACGCGGTCGGCATCAAGAACGTCGGCTTCTCCGAGGGCTTCGACGACTACTCCACCGCCCGGGTGCGGCTGGAGACGTGGCCGGCGAGCCGGTGGCCACCGTGCACACGGCGGTGGCCGAGGTCGGGCCAGGGCGGCGTCACCGTGCAGGCCCAGATCGCCCGCACCGAACTCGGCGTCTCCCAGGTGACCATCGAACCGGCCGACACCCGGGTCGGCTCGGCCGGCTCCACCTCGGCGTCCCGGCAGACGTACATGACCGGCGGCGCGGTCCGCAACACCTGCCGGGCGGTGCGCGAGAAGGTCCTCGCGATGGGCAGGCGGCGGTTCGGCACCCACCACCCGGCGTGGGCGCACGCCGAACTGCTGCTGGAGGGCGGCAAGGTGGTCACCGACTCCGGGGAGGTGCTGGCGGACCTGGCCGACGTGCTCGGCGAGGAGGCCGTCGACCTGGAACTGGAGTTCCGGCACCGCCCCACCCGGCCGTTCGACCTGCGCACCGGGCAGGGCTTCGGGCACGTGCAGTACTCGTTCGCCGCGCACCGCGCGGTGGTCGAGGTGGACACCGAACTCGGCCTGGTCAAGGTCGTCGAACTGGCCTGCGCGCAGGACGTCGGCAAGGCGCTCAACCCGCTGTCGGTGGTCGGACAGATCCAGGGCGGCAGCACGCAGGGGCTGGGCCTGGCGGTCATGGAGGAGATCCTGGTCGGACCGGACGCCGCGGGTCCGCAACCCGTCCTTCACCGACTACCTCATCCCGACCATCCTGGACACCCCGGCCATCCCGGTCGACGTCCTGGAGCTCGCCGACGAGCACGCGCCCTACGGGTTGCGCGGCGTCGGCGAGGCGCCCACGCTGTCATCGACGCCCGCCGTCGTCGCCGCCATCCGTGCGGCGACCGGCCGCGACCTGCGCCGCGTGCCGGTGCGCCCGGAGCACATCACCGGGACCTGACCGGTGGCCGGTCACGACCGGCCACCCGCCCGCACGGCGGCCCGCGGGCCGCCGCACCATCCCCGGCCGGGACGGCCGAGGCCGGGGCCGTCCGAGGGGTGCGTGATGCTGGACATCGCCGAGGAACTGCGGCAGTGGGCCGAACAGGGCCGCGTCTTCGCCGTGGCCACCGTCGTCTCGGTGCGCGGCAGCGCGCCGCGCGGCCCGGGGGCGGCGCTCGCCGTCGACGCCGCCGGCGAGGTGCTCGGCAGCGTCTCCGGCGGCTGCGTGGAGGGCGCGGTCTACGAGCTGTGCGCGCAGGTGCTGCGCACCGGCGAGCCGGTCCTGGAGAGTTTCGGCTACGCCGCCGACGACGCCTTCGCCGTCGGCCTGACCTGCGGCGGCGTGATCGATGTCTTCGTGCAGCGGGCGGACCCCGACTGGCCGGCCGCGCTGGAGGACGGGTCGGCGGCCCTGGTGCGGGTGGTGGCCGGGCCGGCCGGCACCCCGGGCACCGGCATGGTCGTGCGGGCCGACGGCCGTTGCGAGGGCGGCCTGGGCACCCCGGGGCTGGACGCGGTGGCGCGGGCCGAGGCGCGGGCGATGCTGGCCGCCGGGCGGACCGGCACCGTCGAGGTCGGCACGGAGGGCCGGCTGTGCGGCGCGCCGGTGACGCTGCTCGTCGAGTCCAGCCGGCCGGCGCCGCGGATGCTGGTGTTCGGCGCCGTCGACTTCGCCGCCGCGCTGGTGCGGATCGGCGCCTTCCTCGGTTACCGGGTCACGGTCTGCGACGCGCGCGCGGTCTTCGCCACCCCCGAACGCTTCCCCGAGGCCGACGAGGTGGTGGTGGACTGGCCGCACCGCTACCTGGACACCCAGGCGCTGGACGGCCGCGCGGTGCTGTGCGTGCTCACCCACGACGCCCGGTTCGACGTGCCGCTGCTGGTGCGGGCGCTGCGGCTGCCGGTCGGCTACGTGGGCGCCATGGGCTCGCGGCGCACCCACCTCGAACGGTTGGCCAGGCTGCGCGAGGCCGGTCTGACCGAGCCGGAGCTGGCCCGGCTGCACTCGCCGATCGGGCTGGACCTGGGCGCGCGCACCCCGCAGGAGACCGCGCTGTCCATCGCGGCCGGCATCGTCGCGCACCGGCAGGGCGGCTCCGGCCTGCCGCTCACCGGCGCGCACACCCCGATCCACCACGAACCGCGTCCGGTACCGGATCGTGACGTGGTGGTCGGGACCGCCGGACGTAGGCTGCGAGACCCGGCGTAGTGACGTCTCCGGGGGGTGCCGTGGGACTTCGGCGACTCGTCAGACGGCTGGGCGGCCCGGCCCGGCACCGCACGGACCCGCCCGCGGCCGGGCCTACCCGCTCGCCTCGCCCGACGCGGCCGCGCCGCGCGGCACCGGGCCGGATCCCTACGACCTCGACGCCGCGGAGCCGGAGCGGGCCGATGACGAGGACGGGCTCGGCGCGGAGGCCGACGGCGGTGGCGACGCCGGCTGACCGGCCCGCCCGGTGCCGCCGTCCGACCGGACGCCTCCCAGCCGCCGGTGACCGCCGGGCCGGCCCGCGGGGCCGTGACCGGTCGCGGGCATCGTGCCGGGAGGGTGGTCGCGGGCGACCGTCCGGAGCACGATGGTGACGGCACGCCGCCCGACGTGGCGACGGCAGGAAGGTGGGTCCAGGTGACCGGATTCATGGCGGAGACGACCCCGCTGTCCTACGCGAGCGGCACCGGGGACACGCCGCTGTTGGGGGACACGATCGGCCGGTCGCTGGCCCGCGCGGTCGCCGCCCATCCGCGCCGCGAGGCGCTGGTGGACGTGCCCAGCGGGCGGCGGTGGACCTACGAGGAGTTCGGCCGTGCGGTCGACGAGGTGGCCCGCGCGCTGCTCGCCCGGGGCGTCGGCAAGGGCGACCGGGTCGGCATCTGGGCGGTCAACTGCCCGGAGTGGGTGCTGGTGCAGTACGCCACCGCGCGGATCGGCGCGATCCTGGTGAACATCAACCCCGCCTACCGTACGCACGAGTTGGCCTACGTGCTGCGGCAGGCCGGGGTCGCGCTGCTCGTCGCCTCCACCGTCTACCGCACCAGCGACTACCGCGAGATGGCCCACCGGGTGCGGCCCGAGTGCCCGCGGCTGCGCGAGGTGGTGCACATCGGCGACCCGTCCTGGGAGGAGTTCCTGGCCGGCGCGGCCGACGTGCCCGCGGACCGGCCGGCGGCCGCCGAGGCCGCCCTCAGCTGCGACGACCCGATCAACATCCAGTACACCTCGGGCACCACCGGCTTCCCCAAGGGCGCCACCCTCTCCCACCACAACATCCTCAACAACGGCTACTTCGTGGGGGAACTGGTCTCCTACACCGAGCAGGACCGGGTCTGCCTGCCGGTGCCGTTCTACCACTGCTTCGGCATGGTCATGGGCAACCTGGGAGCCACCAGCCACGGCGCCTGCGTGGTGATCCCGGCGCCGGTCTTCGACCCCGGCGCCACCCTGCGCGCGGTCGCCGAGGAGCGCTGCACGTCGCTGTACGGGGTGCCCACGATGTTCATCGCCGAACTCGGCCACCCCGACTTCGCCGACCACGACCTGAGCAGCCTGCGCACCGGGATCATGGCCGGCTCGCCCTGCCCGGTGGAGGTGATGAAGCGGGTCGTCGCCGAGATGCGGATGGCGGAGGTCGCCATCTGCTACGGGATGACCGAGACCTCGCCGGTCTCCACCCAGACCCGCCGCGACGACGACCTGGAACGCCGCACGGGCACCGTCGGCCGGGTGCTGCCGCACGTCGAGGTCAAGATCGTCGACCCGGCGACCGGGGTGACCGTGCCGCGCGGCACCGCGGGCGAGCTGTACACCCGCGGCTACTCGGTGATGCTCGGCTACTGGCAGGACCCGGAGCGCACCGCGGAGGTCATCGACGCCGGCCGCTGGATGCACACCGGCGACCTGGCGGTGATGCGCGAGGACGGCTACGTGGCGGTCGTCGGCCGGATCAAGGACATGATCATCCGGGGCGGGGAGAACGTCTACCCCCGCGAGATCGAGGAGTTCCTCCACACCCACCCGAAGATCTCCGACGTCCAGGTGGTCGGCGTGCCGGACGGACACTACGGGGAGCAGGTCGTCGCCTGCGTCATCCCGCGCGACCCGGCCGACCCGCCCACCCTGGAGGAGGTCGCCGCCTTCTGCGACGGCCGGCTGGCCCACTTCAAGGTCCCCCGCCACCTGCGCGTGGTGGACGCCTTCCCGATGACGGTCAGCGGCAAGGTCCGCAAGGTCGAACTGCGCGAGGAGTCCGCGCGTGCCCTGACCGCCCCGGGCGGGTAGCCGCCGCCGGGGCGCGCCGGGGACCGCGTGGCGCGCCCGGAGACCGGCCGCCGGCCCGCGCCCCACGCGTCGCCGGCCCGCGGCGCCGCGCCGCGGCGGGTCCGGCGCGCGGGCCGGCGATCCGGGAGGATCGGCGACCGGCCCTGGAGACCGGGCGGCCGGACCGGCACGATGGTCAGGAACGGAGCGACGAGGAGGGCACGCATGTCCGACAGCGCGGCGACCGAGCGGTTCAGGACCGCCCGGGACTTCCTGCTGGCACACCGGGAGGACCACCGGGCCGCGTACGAGGGGTTCCGCTGGCCCCGCCCCGAGCACTTCAACTGGGCACTGGACTGGTTCGACCGGATCGCCGACCGGACCGACCGCACGGCGCTGTGGATCGTCGAGGAGGACGGCACCGAGGCCCGGCACACCTTCGCAGAGCTGCGGGACCGCTCCGACCGGGTCGCCAACTGGCTGCGCGCCCGCGGCGTGGCCGCCGGGGACCGGATCGTGGTGATGCTGGGCAACCAGACCGAACTGTGGGAGACCGCGCTCGCGGCGATGAAGCTGCGCGCCGTCGTCATCCCGGCCACCCCGCTGCTCGGCCCGGCCGACCTGGCCGACCGGGTGGAACGCGGTGCCGCCCGGCACGTCGTGGTCCGTTCGTCCGACACCGCCAAGTTCGACGACGTGCCCGGCGACTACACCCGGATCGCGGTGGGCGGCGCCCCGGACGGCTGGCTGGCGTACGAGGACAGCGCCACCGCCGCGACCGGCTTCGACCCGGACGGGCCGACCCGCTCGGAGGCGACGCTGATGCTCTACTTCACCTCCGGCACCACCGCGCTGCCCAAACTGGTCGAGCACAGCCACCTGTCCTACCCGGTCGGCCACCTGAGCACGATGTACTGGATCGGGCTGCGCCCCGGCGACGTCCACCTGAACATCTCCTCGCCCGGCTGGGCCAAGCACGCCTGGTCCAGTCTGTTCGCGCCGTGGAACGCCGAGGCGACGGTCTTCGTGCACAACTACACCCGGTTCGACCCCGTCCGGCTGATGGCCGAGATGGACCGGGCCGGCGTGACCAGCTTCTGCGCGCCGCCGACCGTGTGGCGGATGCTCATCCAGGCCGACCTGGGCGTGCTGCGCACCCCGCCGCGCGAGGCGGTCGCGGCCGGCGAACCGCTGAACCCGGAGGTCATCGAACACGTCCGGCGGGCCTGGGGGCTGACCGTCCGGGACGGGTTCGGCCAGACGGAGACCACCGTGGCGGTCGCCAACACGCCGGGCCAGCCGCTGAAGCCCGGCTCGATGGGCCGCCCGGTGCCCGGCTACCGGGTGGTGCTGCTCGACCCGGCCACCGGGGAGCCCGCCGACGAGGGCGAGATCAGCCTCGACCTGGGCGGCGAGCGCCCGGTCGGCCTGATGACCGGCTACGCGGGTGACCCGGAGCGCACCGGCGAGGCGACCGCCGGCGGTTGTTACCGGACCGGCGACATCGGCTCCCGCGACGCCGAGGGCTACCTGACCTACGTGGGCCGGGCGGACGACGTGTTCAAGGCGTCGGACTACCGCATCTCCCCCTTCGAGTTGGAGAGCGCGCTGCTGGAGCACGCGGCGGTGGCGGAGGCCGCGGTGGTGCCCTCGCCGGACCCGGTGCGGCTCAACGTGCCCAAGGCGTACGTGGTGCTGGCGGCCGGCTGGCCGCCGGACGCGGCGACGGCCAAGGCGATCTTCGAGCACGCGCGGGCGGTGCTGGCGCCGTACAAGCGGATCCGGCTGCTGGAGTTCGCCGACCTGCCCAAGACCGTCTCCGGCAAGATCCGCCGGGTGGACCTGCGGGACCGGGCAGCCGCCGGGGAGGGCGCCGCGTTCCACGAGCGGGACGTGTGCTGAGCCGGCCCGCCGCCGTCCCGGTCCGCCGTCCCGGCGCGGCCGACCGGGTCCGCGCGGCGGCGCGGCCGGCCGCGGGGCGGGTCAGTCCCCGGGCGGCGGGGTGCGGATCAGCGCGTGCGCGGCGTCGTTGACCGGGCACGGGGTGCCGGTCAGGTCCATCACGAACAGCGGGACGGCCAGCCGGTCGGCCTGCTCCCGGGCCGGGCGCGGGTAGCCGGCCAGTGAGAAGCAGGCGCCCGCCGTCTCCTGGAGCAGGCAGGCCAGCCACAGCGTCTCCACCTCGCGCATCCCGGTGGGCCGGGTGGAGGAGTCGACCCGGGCCAGCAGGCCGTCCGCCCTCAGGTCCGCGCCGGTGGCGTCCCGGTCGCCGGTCGGGGCCGCGTCGGCGTAGCCCAGCCAGCGAAGGTAGCGTCCGGCCGCGCGCACCGCGTCCTGCCCGGTCCGGATCGCCGACGGCGCGAAGGCCGGGCGGCGCACCGGCTGGCCGGCGGTCGGCGGTACCCGGCCGACCGGCCGGTGCGGGGGCGGCGCCGCGGTGTCGACCGGCAGTCGCAGCACCACCCCGCACTCGCAGCCGACCTGCGGGTGCGGCCACTCGTGCGCGTCCCCGCACGCCGCGCAGCGCACGCTCACCCAGGAGTTCTTCCACCCGCGCTGGATGACCTGGATCGGGGCCCCGCCGGGCAGCACCGGCACGGTCACCGGCCTGCCGCACGGGCAGGGGAACGCGGCCGGGGCGACGGCGTGCACGCGGTGGCACGCCGGGCAGCGGACGGGCAGGCTGTCGGCCATGCGCAACTCCAGGCGGGTTCCGGTCCGGTGGACGGTCGCGGGGCCCATGCTGCCACCGGTGCCGACACCCGCGCGACGGCCCGGGGCCCGGCCCGGCGGGTTCGGCCGGATCGGCCGCGTGCTGGCCGGAACCCGACCGGCGGGCCGCCACGCACCGGCCCTGGACCGGGCCGGCGGACCCCTGGCGGCCGGGCCGGCGCGCGACGATGGTGGGCGCAGGACCGGACCGGACAGCGAGGGGATGCGGCGGGATGCGACTGAGGGTGGAGTTCACCACCGAACCGTTCGACCTGGAGGAGGCGCCCCGGCACGCGCTGGTGGCCCGCGAGGTGATCGGGGCGGCGGAGCTGGACAGCGTGGACGTGGGGCCGTTCGGCAACACGGTGACCGGTGCGGCCCGGCCGGTGCTGGCCGCGGTCGGCGAACTGCTGGAGCGGGTGCTGGACGCGGGCGCCACCCGGGTGTCGCTCCAGCTGAACGTGGTGCCCGGTGAGCCGGGGGAGCTGTCGTGACCGGCGAGCACCCGTTCGTGGCCGCCGTCAGACCGCTGGCCGACGCGTTGGGCGGATCGCTGCTGCCGCCGGGTGAGGCGCGCGGCGACGACGTGGTGCTGCACTGGGACGGCGAGCCGGTGGTGGCGGTGCGGCTGCCGCACATCGCGGACACGCTCGACCGCCTGCTGGCCGGCCTGGAACGCCGGCACGGCCGGCCGCTGGCGGCGTTGGAGCGCGGGGAGAAGCAGTCGGTGGTGCGGATCCTGGAGGAGCGCGGCGCGTTCACGGTGCGGCACGGCGTGGAGACCGTCGCCTCGGCGCTCGGCGTCAGCAGGTTCACCGTCTACAACTACCTCAACCGACAGGACCCGCCCGGAAACTGACCGGCGCCGCGTGCCGCGCGGCGGCCCGGCCGGCGGCTGGTGCCGGCCGTCGTGTGCGGTGCGGTGGGCGCCGGACTTCAACAAAGTGTTGACGCGGAGCGGCGCGAGGACCTAGCTTTCCGGCACGCCCCCGTCCGCGCCAGCCAGTCCGGAGGCCCGATGCCAGCCGCACCGCCCAGCGGGCTCGACCGCCTCAACGACGCCGACCCGGCCGCCGCCGCCGACCTGCTGCGCGCGGTGTGCGCCGCCTCCGGGTGGGCCCGCGCGGTGCTGGACGGACGCCCCTACCCGGACGCCGCCGCGCTGCTCGCCGCCAGCGACGCGGTGACCGCCGCGCTGGACGCCGACGACCTGGCCGAGGCGCTGGCCGGCCACCCGGCGATCGGCCGGCCCGCGCCGGGCGAGCCGGTCTCGGCCCGGGAGCAGCGCGGCATGACCGGAGCCCCGCGGGCGGTCCGTGACGAGATGCTGGAACTCGACCTGGCCTACCAGGAGCGGTTCGGGCACGTCTTCCTGATCTGCGCCAGCGGGCTGTCCGGCACCCGGATGCGGGACGCCGCCGCCGCGCGGCTGGCCAACACCCCCGAGCAGGAGGAACGGGTGGTCCGTACCGAACTGGCCGCCATCAACCGGCTCAGGCTCACCCGCCTCGTCGAAGGAGACCCGTCGTGACCTCCGCCACGGTGTCCACCCACGTCCTGGACACCTCCGCCGGCCGGCCGGCGCGGGACGTCGCCGTACGGCTCTCGGTCCGGGCCGGCCGGGACGCGCCGTGGACCGGCCACGCCGAGGCCCGCACCGACGCCGACGGGCGCTGCGCGGGACTGCCCGCGCTGCCCGCCGGCACCAGCCACGCCGCCCTGCGCTTCGAGGTCGAGCCGTACCTCGGCGCCGGGCGGGCCGCGTTCTTCCCGGAAGTGTCCGTCACCTTCGCCGTCGAACCGGGTGGGCACCACCACGTGCCGCTGCTGCTCAGCCCGTTCGGCTACAGCGTGTACCGAGGGAGCTAGCAGCCACCATGACCACCGTTCTCGGCCAGAACCAGTACGGCAAGGCGCAGACCCACGTCGTGCGGGTCACCCGCGAGGGGCGCACCCACCACCTGACCGACCTCAACGTCTCGATCGCGCTGTCCGGCGACATGGACGAGGTGCACCACAGCGGCGGCAACGCCAACGTGCTGACCACCGACGCCACCAAGAACACCGTGTTCGCCTTCGCGCAGGAACACGGCATCGCCGGCCCCGAGGAGTTCGCGATACGCCTCGCCCGGCACTTCGTCTCCTCGCAGCCGGCGGTGCACCGCGCCCGGGTGCGGGTCGAGCAGTACGGCTGGCGGCGGATCGAACCCGGCGGGGGTGCGCCGGGCGGGCACTCCTTCGTCCGCGAGGGCGGCGAGACGCGCACCACCGAGGTCACCCACGGCGGCGGCTGGCAGGTCGTCTCCGGACTGAAGGACATGGTGGTGCTCAACTCCACCGACTCGGAGTTCCGGGGCTTCGTCAAGGACCGCTACACCACCCTCCCCGAGACCCGCGACCGGGTGCTGGCCACCGAGGTCACCGCGCGGTGGCGGTACGGCTGGGACGGCGGGACGCAGGCGCCCGACTGGGACGACGCGCACGCGCGGGTGCGGCGCCACCTGCTGGAGGCGTTCGCCGGCACGTACTCCTACTCCCTCCAGCAGACCCTCTACGCGATGGGCAGCCGGGTGGTCGAGCGGGTCGCCGCGGTGGACGAGGTGCGGCTGTCGCTGCCGAACAAGCACCACTACCTGGTGGACCTGGCCCCCTTCGGGCTGGAGAACGACACCTCGGAGTCGGCCGTCTACTTCGCCGCCGACCGGCCGTACGGCCTGATCGAGGGCACCGTGCTGCGGGACGGCGCCCCGGCCCGCATCCCCACCGACTGAAGGGGGCGGCCGTGACCGAGCGCCTCGTCATCGACAACTGCCACGTCGCCACCGTGGACCCGGACGGTACCGAGCACGGAAGCGGCCACGTGGTGGTGGCCGGCAACCGGATCGAGGCGGTGGGCCCGGGACCGGCCCCCGAGGGGTTGGAGGGGGTGGTGCGCCGGGTGGACGCCCGGGGCCACCTGCTCACCCCCGGCCTGGTCAACACCCACCACCACTTCTACCAGTGGATCACCCGCGGTCTGGCCCAGGACTGCAACCTGTTCGACTGGCTGGTCGCGCTCTACCCGGTCTGGGCGCGCATCGACGAGGAGATGGTGCACGCCGCCGCGCTCGGCTCGCTGGCCGGCCTGGCCACCTCGGGCGTGACCACCGCGGTGGACCACCACTACGTCTTCCCGCGCGGCGGGGGAGACCTGTTCGGGGCCGAGGTCCGGGCCGCCGCCGAGACCGGCCTGCGCTTCAGCCCCGCGCGCGGCTCGATGGACCTGGGCGCCGCCGACGGCGGTCTGCCGCCGGACTTCGCGGTGGAGGGCACCGGCGAGGCGCTGGAGGCCACCGCCGAGGCGATCGACCGCTGGCACGACCCGTCGCCCGACTCGATGCTGCGGGTCGCGGTCGCGCCCTGCTCGCCGTTCTCGGTCAGCACCGACCTGCTGCGCGAGGCGGCGCTGCTCGCCCGGGACAAGGGCGTACGGCTGCACACCCACGGCAGCGAGACGGTCGAGGAGGAGGAGTTCTGCCGGCGCCGGTTCGGCCGGGGGCCCACCGCGTACCTGGAGTCGACCGGATGGCTCGGCGAGGACGTGTGGATGGCGCACTGCGTCCACATGAGCGACGCCGACATCGAGCGGTTCGCCGCGACCGGCACCGGCGTCGCGCACTGCCCGTCGTCCAACGCCCGGCTGGCCGCCGGGATAGCCCGGGTCCCGGACATGCTGGCGGCCGGCGTGCCGGTCGGCCTCGGCGTGGACGGCACGGCCTCCAACGAGTCCGGCGAACTGGGCACCGAACTGCGCAACGCGGTGCTGATCAACCGGCTCGGCGCGCACCGGGAGAAGGCGCTCGGCGTCCGGCAGGCGCTGCGGCTGGCCACCATGGGCGGTGCCCGGGTGGTCGGTCGCGAGCACGAGATCGGCTCGCTGGAGCCCGGCAAGCTCGCGGACCTCGCGCTGTGGCGGCTGGACGGCTTCCGGCACGCCGGGATCGCCGACCCGGTGGCCGCCCTGGTGCTCGGGGCGGCGGCCCCGCTCACCCTGCTGCTGGTGGACGGCCGCCCGGTGGTGGAGGACGGGCACCTGGTCACCGTCGAGGAGGACACGGTCGCCCGGGCCGCCCGGGAGCAGGCCGGCCGGCTGGCCCGGCTGGCGGCCGGCGACCGCTGAACCGCACGGCGCCGCCCGCCCCGGGGCGGGCGGCGCCGCGCGGGCCGGGTCAGCAGGCGCCGTCGTCGTTCCAGGCGCCCGAGGCGCCGCCGGGCACCTCGTTGTAGTTCCACTGGTTCGCGGTCCAGTTGTGCCCGTCGTAGGAGACCTCGTCGCCCGAGGTGTAGGTGGCCGAGCCGCTCCACGCCGTGGCGCAGCCGCCGCCCGAGCCGCCGGTCGTGCTGCCGCCGGTCGTGCTGCCGCCGGTGGTGGAGCCGCCGGTGGTGGAGCCGCCGGTGGTACCACTGCCGCCGCCGGAGGTGAAGGGCTGGAACGCCTGGGTGAAGGCGCCGGTGCTCTGGCTCAGCCCGCTGCAGGTGGAGCTGGCGCTCGTCTGGCCGGGGCAGCCGCCGTTGTCGCGGCCCTCGGACCAGAAGGAGAGCATCGCGATGCCCTCGGACGCGGCGTGCGACTCCACCGTGGAGGCGTCGGCGAGCGTGAAGATCTCGCCGGAGCTGTCGTTCTGGCCGATCATCGGGGTGTTGCCGAGCCGGGCGTACGCCGCCGAGGTGGAGATGCCGAAGGCGGAGGCGACCTGTCCGGCGGCCGCGTCGAGAGCCTGGTCGGAGGCCGAGCCCATCTCGGTGCCGGAGGAGCCGTAGTCCATCGTCATGACGTTCACGACGTCCGGGGTGAAGCCGTTGGAGACCGCGGTGTCGAGCACGTTGGTGCCGGTCGAGGTCAGGCCGGAGGTCGCCACCGGGATGGTGTACGAGATCGTCAGGTCCTCGCCGTTGGAGTTGCCCCAGGAGCGGACCTGGGCGAGCGCCTGCGCGGTGCGGGTGATGTCGGCCTGGTCGCTCTGCTCGTTGGACTCGATGTCGAAGTCGAGGTGGGTGACGCCCAGCGTGGTGACCACCGACTCGACCTGCGCGGCCATGGCGCCGGCCGAGGAGCAGGCGTTGCCCAGGTCGGTGCCGTCGGTGTCGGTGGTGTAGCCGCCGAAGGAGACGCTGACGTCGCCGCCCTCGGACTGCAGCGCGGAGATCTGCGACTGCCAGCCGGACCGGTTCGGCATGCTCCACTGGCAGCCGGAGCCGTCGACGAAGGCCAGCGTGAAGTACTTGGTTCCGTAGGACGAGGCGACGCTGGTGAGCGTGGTGTTGCTCAGGCCGGTGTCGACGTAGGGCGCGAAGACGTGGGTGGGCCAGGTGGCCGAGGCGGCGTGTGCGGCGGGCGCGGGGGTCAGCGCGAACATGGCCGCGAGGCCTCCGACGCCGAGGATCGCCGGGGCGGTCAGGGCAAGTGATCGTCTGAGCACGGGGGTCGCTCCCTCAAGTCGGCTGGACGAAGGACCGCTGTCCGGACGTCTCCGGACCAGTGGGGGGTGGGTGCGCGTTGTCTAGACCATGACTGTTTGGTCTGGACCAGAGAACGCCCGCCCGCCCCTCGTGTCAAGAGCCCGTGGCCGCCCTTCCGTTCCGGGGACCGGTCCGACGGCGCCGGCGCGCGGGCCGTCCGGGCCGCCGGCGCGACCGGTCCGGACCCCTCGGGGCACCTGGTCCGGGCCCGCCGGCCGGGGAACCCGCCGGTCACCTCCACCCCGGCAGCGCGAGCGCCACCTCTCTCACCCTGATCGTCTCGCAGTGGAACGGCACCGTCGGCTCCGCGCCGTACCGGGTGCGGCAGTTCGACGGCGTGAACCCCTGACGCCCGCCGCCGCGGGCCGGCCCGGGCGCTGGTCCCGGGAACCGTCGGCGCGGCGGTTCCCGGGCGGCGCTCAGTCCAGCAGCTGGTAGGCGGGCAGTGTCAGGAACTCCACGTACTCCTCGTCCAGCGCCACCCGCAGCAGCAGGTCGTGCGCCCGTTGCCAGGCGCCGGCCGCGAACGCCTCCGGGCCCACCTCGTCGCGCACCGCGGCCAGTTCGTCGGCGGCGATCGAGCGGACCAGCGCGGCGGTGACCCGTTCGCCGTCGTCCAGCACCACGCCGGCGTCGACCCACTGCCAGATCTGCGAGCGGGAGATCTCCGCGGTGGCGGCGTCCTCCATCAGGCCGAAGATGGCGACCGCGCCCGTCCCGCGCAGCCACGCCTCGACGTAGCGGACGCCCACCTGGACGGCGTTGCGCAGCCCGGCGGCGGTCGGCCGCGCGTCCAGCGAGTCGACCGCGAGCAGGTCGGCCGCCGTGACCGAGACCTCCTCGCGCAGCCGGTCCTTCTGGTGCGGCCGCTCGCCCAGCACCGCGTCGAACGACGCGCGCGCCACCGGGACAAGGTCGGGGTGGGCGACCCAGGACCCGTCGAAGCCGTCGGCGGCCTCGCGGTCCTTGTCGGCCCGCACCTTCTCCAGCGCGACCTCGTTGACCCGCGGATCGCGTCGGGAGGGGACGAACGCGGCCATCCCGCCGATGGCGTGCGCGCCGCGCCAGTGGCAGGTGCGCACCAGCAGGTCGGTGTAGGCGCGCATGAACGGCGCGGTCATGGCGACCGCGTCACGGTCCGGCAGCACGTACTTCGCGCCGCCGTCCCGGAAGTTCTTCACGATGGAGAACAGGTAGTCCCACCGGCCCGCGTTCAGGCCCGAGGCGTGCTCGCGCAGCTCGTAGAGGATCTCGTCCATCTCGAACGCCGCGGTGACCGTCTCGATCAGCACGGTCGCGCGCACCGAGCCGCGCTCCACGCCCAGCCGCTCCTGGGCGAACCCGAAGACCTCGTTCCACAGCCGCGCCTCCAGGTGCGACTCGGTCTTGGGCAGGTAGAAGTAGGGTCCGGCGCCCCGGGCCAGCAGCCGGCGGGCGTTGTGGAAGAAGTACAGGCCGAAGTCGACCAGCGCGCCGGCCATCGGCTCGCCGTCCACCGTCAGGTGCCGCTCGTCCAGGTGCCAGCCGCGCGGCCGGGTCACCACCGTCGCCAGCTCCCCGTCCGGCCGCAGGGCGTACTCCTTGCCCTGCGGCGTGGCGAAGTCGATGCGCCGTTCGAAGGCGTCGATCAGGTTCAGCTGACCGCCAACCACGTTCGTCCAGGTGGGAGCGGAGGCGTCCTCGAAGTCGGCGAGCCAGACCCGGGCCCCGCAGTTGAGCGCGTTGACGGTCATCCCGCGGTCGGTCGGGCCGGTGATCTCCACCCGGCGGTCCAGCAGCGCCGGCGGGCAGGGCGCCACCCGCCAGTCGCCCTCGCGCACCGCGGCGGTCCCCGGCAGGAAGTCCAGCGTCCCGCTCCGGGCGATCTCCTCGCGCCGCCGCGCCCGGCGCTCCAGCAGCCGGGCGCGCTCCGGCTGGAAGCGGCGGTGCAGCGCGCCGAGGAAGCTCAGCGCCTCGCCGGTCAGCACCTCTTCGGAGCGGGGCACCGGGCGGGCGCCGGTGACGACGGCCGGGGGCAGGGACGCGCCTGCGGACATCTCGGGCACTCCTTCGCGCGCGACGGCCCCCCGAAGATCCCCCTGAACGGATCATAGGCAGCGCGCGGTGGGAGATCAACGGGCCCCGGTGCCCCCCGGCTCCCCGCCCGGGGGTCGCCCGCCGTGCAGCAGTCGCAGGTCCTCAGGCGTGTCGATGTCGTCCGGCGCGGCGACGTCGCCGCACTCGACCAGGGTGACGCCGCCCCGGCACCCGGCCAGGTACGCCCGCGCCCCCCGGTCGCCGCGCGCCGAGTCGGCCACCCCCGCCCAGTGGTCCGCGCCCAGCAGCACCGGGTGACCGCGCCGGCCCCGGTACGCCGCCGCCGCCAGCGCCGCAGGGCCGGTCCCGGCGGCCAGCACCCGCCGGACCGCCTCCGGGCCGATCCCCGGCTGGTCCACCAACGTGACCACGGCCGCCGGGGCGCCGGTCCCGGCCAGCGAGGCCAGCCCGGCGCGCAGCGAGGAGCCCATCCCGGACGCCCAGTCGGGGTTGTCCACCGCCACCCACCAGGAGCGCCCGGCGGCCCGCGCCCGCACCCGCGCGGAGGCCGCGCCCAGCACCACGTGCACCGGTCGGCAGCCCGCCTCGCGCAGCACCCGGGCGGCGTGCTCCACCAGCAGGCCACCGCCGTACGGCAGCAGCGCCTTGGGCCGACCGCCCAGCCGCCGGCCGCCGCCGGCCGCCAGTACGATCCCGGCGGCCGGTGGCGGGACGTCGGGGTGTCCTGGGGCGGGGTGCACGGCACGGTCCATGGGTTCCTGCCTACCGGAGCGGACCCGCCGTGCGCGAGCGGCCCGCCGCCGGGCGCCGGATCCGGTCCCGGGGGCGTCGTGGTCCGGGGGGCGGGCCGGAGGCGGCCGTCGAGGGCGTGCGGGGCGGCGGACCGGGCGCCGGTGGGGGAACGGACAGGGACCGCGGCGGGATTTGGGGTGATTTTTTAACTCTTCGTATGGCGCGCTGTGCGGACCGTGTCATTAACTGGTCTGACTCTCACGAGGGCCTCTTCGGCGGCCCGGGCGCGCCGATGGCGCGCGCCGGTCGTACCGGCCTGACACCCGGAAGGGAGTGATTGGGTGTCGAACGAGCGGACCCTGCGGTGCGCGCCCTGCCGCCGCGCACCCGAACTGGACGCCACCGCCGCGCGGGAGGACCCGCGGGTGGCCGCGCTGCGCTCCGCGGTCGGCCGGCTCAGCCGCGAACTGGCCGGCTACCCGGCGCGGTTGCCGGACCGCCAGGTGGCCCAGGAGGAGTTGGCGCTGCTGGACGCGCACGCCGCCTCCGGTACCGTCAGCGTCCCCGCGCTGCGCGCCTCGCTGCTCGCCGTGGCCGGCGCGCTGGGCTCGGTGAGCGCGCTGTCCGCGCCGCTGGCCCAGTTGCACCGGGCGATAGACCTGTTCGGCCCGGCCTGATCGGGCGGCATCCGGACGGCACGCCGCGCGGTTCGCGCGCCCCCTCCCGCGTTCCCTGCCGTGCTCCCTCCCGCGTTCCCTGCCGCGGCACCGGAACGATCCGCCCCCGCGCCGTCCGGCCGATCGGGGCCGCCGCCCGGCCGGCCGTGCCGCACGGGTGCCCTTGACCGGCCGGGCGGCGCGGATCGAAGATGCGTCAACGAAGTGTTGAAATCCCGTCGCGGCGCCGGCGGCGACGCCGAATGAGGGGAGCTGGCAGCGTGCCGGAGGCAGCGCGCGAGCCGCTGGTCCTGCGCTCGACCCGGGTGGTCACGCCCGAGGGGGAGCGCCCGGCCTGCGTCCTGGTCGAGGCGGGCAGGATCGCCGCGGTGCTGCCGCACCGGGCGGACCCGGGCCGGCGCGCGAGGGTGGTGGAACTGGGCGACGACGCCCTGCTGCCCGGCGTGGTCGACACCCACGTGCACGTCAACGATCCCGGGCGCACCGAGTGGGAGGGCTTCGGCTCCGCCACCCGGGCGGCGGCGGCCGGCGGGGTGACCACGATCGTGGACATGCCGCTCAACAGCGTTCCGCCCACCACCGACCGCGCGGCACTGGACGTCAAGCGCGCGGTGGCGGCCGGCGCCGCCCACGTGGACGTCGGCTTCTGGGGCGGCGCGGTGCCCGGCAACCTGCCGGATCTGGAACCGCTGCACCGGGCCGGGGTGTTCGGCTTCAAGTGCTTCCTGCTGCCCTCCGGGGTCGAGGAGTTCCCGCACCTGGACCGGGAGCGGCTGGCCGCCGCCATGCGGGAGACCGCACGGCTCGGCGCGCTGCTGATCGTGCACGCCGAGGACCCGGCGCTGATCGACGCCGCCCCGCCGCCGTCCGGTCCGTCCTTCGCCCGGTTCCTCGCCTCCCGGCCGCGGTCCGCCGAGAACACCGCCGTCGCCGGGCTGATCGACCTCGCCGCCCGGCTCGGCGCGCGGGTGCACGTGCTGCACCTGTCGTCGGCCGAGGCGCTGCCGCTGGTCGCCGCCGCCCGGCGGAGGGGGGTGCGGCTGACCGCCGAGACCTGCCCGCACTACCTGACGCTGACCGCCGAGGACGTGCCGGACGGCGGCACCGAGTTCAAGTGCTGCCCGCCGATCCGCGAGCGGGCCAACCAGGACGCGCTGTGGCGGGGACTGGCCGACGGCACCATCGACTGCGTCGTCTCCGACCACTCGCCGGCCACCGTCGCCCTCAAACGGCCGGCGGGCGGTGACTTCGGCACCGCGTGGGGCGGCATCTCCTCGCTGCAACTCGGCCTGCCCGCGGTCTGGACCGAGGCCCGCCGGCGCGGCTTCCGGCTGGCGGACGTGGCCCGCTGGATGTGCCGGGGCCCGGCGGAACTGGCCGGGCTGACCGCCAAGGGCGCGATCGCCCCGGGCCGGGACGCGGACTTCGCGGTCCTCGCCCCGGAGCGCACCTTCACCGTCGACCCGGCGGCGCTCCAGCACCGCAACCCGGTCACCGCCTACGCCGGCCGGACCCTGCGCGGTGTCGTGACCTCCACCTGGTTGCGCGGCACCCGGATCGCCCAGGGCGGGGTGCCGGCCGCCGCACCCGCCGGACGCCTCATCGAGCGGCCCGCCCGCGACCAGATTCCCCAGGAGAGCGCATGACACGCTTCACCGGCGCCGCCCGGCCCTACCGCGCCGGAAGCGACCCGTACGCCGACTACCGCCACGAGCCGGCCGGGTTCGAGGAACTGACCGACCTGGCCGACCGTCGGCTGGGCGGCGCGGTCATCGCGGCCGGCGACGAGTTCTTCGCCGAACGGGAGAACCTGCTGCTGCCCGGACCGGCCCGCTTCGACCCGGAGCGCTTCGGCACCAAGGGCAAGGCCATGGACGGCTGGGAGACCCGCCGCCGGCGCGGCGCCGACGCGGACCACCCGCACCCGGCGGACGGCAAGCACGACTGGGCACTGGTCCGGCTCGGCGCGCCCGGCGTGGTGCGCGGCGTCGTGGTGGACACCGCCCACTTCCGCGGCAACCACCCGCACGCGGTCAGCGTGGAGGCCACCACCGCAGCCCTGGCCGCCGCCCCCGAGGACCTGCTCGGCCAGGACGCGGACGAGGGCCGCTGGACCGTGCTGGTGCCGCGCACCGAGATCGGCGGCCACGCCGCCAACTCCTTCGCGGTGCGGGCCGAACGCCGCTTCACCCACCTGCGGCTGCGCCAGTACCCGGACGGCGGCGTGGCGCGGCTGCGGGTGCACGGCGAGGTAGTCCCGGACCCCGGCTGGCTCGACGAGCTGGGCACCTTCGACGTGGTCGCGCTGGAGAACGGCGGGGTCGCCGAGGACGCCTCGGACCGCTTCTACTCGCCGCCGTCCAACACCATCCTGCCCGGCCGCCCCCGGCGGATGGACGAGTGCTGGGAGACCCGCCGGCGCCGCGACGACGGCCACGACTGGGTGCGCTATCGGCTGTGCGAGCAGGCGCTGGTCCGGGCCGTGGAGATCGACACCGCCTGCCTGAAGGGGAACGCGGCCGGCTGGGTGCGGCTGATGGGCCGCGACGCGCTGTCCGGCTCCGAGGAGTGGTTCCCGATCACGCCGCGGGTGGCGCTGCGCCCGGACACCGCGCACCGCTTCCTGGTCGGCCCGCCGCCGGCCACCCACGTGCGGATGGACATCTTCCCGGACGGCGGCGTCGCCCGGCTGCGGCTGTACGGCTCGCTGACCCCGGCCGGCGCCCGGCGCCTCGCGGAGCGCGCCGACGCGCTGTCCTGACCAGGCGGTCCGCGGCGGCCGTGCGCACCGCACGGCGCGGCCGCCGCGGTCGCCGCGGCCGGTCAGGCCGCCCGGCGGGTGCGCCGCCGGTGCGCGGCGATGATCTGCGCGTACCGCCGCCCGCTCGCCTTCATGGTGCGCTTCTGGGTGGCGTAGTCGACGTGCACCAGGCCGAACCGCTTGGCGTAGCCGTAGGCCCACTCGAAGTTGTCCATCAGCGACCAGGCGAAGTACCCGGCCAGCGGCGCGCCGCGGCGCACCGCGCGGGCGCAGGCCGCCAGGTGCGCCTCCAGGAACGCGGCCCGGTCCGGGTCGTGGACCTCGCCGTCGGCGCCGACGGTGTCCGGGTAGGCCGAGCCGTTCTCGGTGATCAGGATCCGGCGGGCGCCGTAGTCCTCGGTGAGCCGCATCAGCAGCTCCTCCAGCCCCTCCGGCTTGACCTCCCAGTCCATCCCGGTGCGCGGCATGCCCGGCAGGTAGACCTGGCGGGCGTGCGGCGCCGGCCCGGTCGGGTCGTCGGCGACCACGTTGCGGAAGTAGTAGTTCAGGCCCAGCCAGTCCAGCGGGGCGGCGATCGCCTCCAGGTCCCCGTCGCGCACCGGCAGGTCGACCCCGTACAGCTCGACCATGTCCGCCGGGTAGCCGCGGCCGTGGATCGGGTCCAGCCACCAGCGGTTGGTGTGGCCGTCGGCGCGCACCGCGGCGGCCTGGTCCGCCTCCCGGTCGGTGGCCGGCACGCAGGGGCTGAGGTTGTTGACGATGCCCACCCGGGCGTCCGGCGCGGCGGCCCGGATCGCGGCGACCGCCCGGCCGTGCGCCAGGTGCAGGTGGTAGGAGGCGCGTACGGCCGCCGTCAGGTCGGTCAGGCCCGGCGCCATGCTCCCCTCCAGGTGGCCGATCCACGCCGAGCACAGCGGTTCGTTGAGGGTGGCCCAGTCGTGCACCCGGTCCCCGAGCCGTTCGGCCACCACCTGGGCGTATCGGCCGAAGTGCTCGGCGGTCTCGCGCTCCGGCCAGCCGCCGCGGTCCTGTAGCGCCTGCGGCAGGTCCCAGTGGTAGAGGGTGAGCAGCGGGGTGATGCCCGCCTCCAGCAGCCCGTCCACCAGCCGGTCGTAGAAGTCCAGGCCGGCCCGGTTGACCGGGCCGGAGCCCTGCGGCACCACCCGCGGCCAGGCGACCGAGAAGCGGTAGGCGCCGACGCCCAGTTCGCGCATGAGCGCCACGTCCTCGGGCCAGCGGTGGTAGTGGTCGCAGGCGACGTCCCCGTCGTCGCCGCCGTCGACGGCCCCAGGCACCCGGCAGAAGGTGTCCCAGATCGACGCCGCACGGCCGTCCTCGGCCACCGCCCCCTCGATCTGGTACGAGGAGGTGGCGGTGCCCCACACGAAGCCGGCGGGGAAGGCGGTCAGGTCGTCCATGCTGTGGAGGTCTGTCACAACGGCCTTTCCAGAAGGGAGTCGGTCCGGTGGGGGCCGGCCCGTCACTTGACGGCGCCGGCGGTCAGGCCGGCTACCAGGTAGCGCTGAAGCAGCAGGAACCCGGCCACCACCGGTACGCTCACCACGAGCGAGGCGGCCATGACCTGGTTCCAGTAGACGTCGTTCTGGGTGGCGTAGCCCTCCAGACCGACCGCGAGGGTACGGGTGGTGTCGTTGGTCATCACCGAGGCGAACAGCACCTCGCCCCACGCCGTCATGAAGGCGTACACGCCGACCGCGACGATGCCCGGCACCGCCGCCGGGATCACCACCCGGAACAGCGCGCCCAGCGGTCCGCAGCCGTCGGTCAGCGCCGCCTCGTCCAGGTCCCGGGGGATCGAGTCGAGGTAGCCGACCAGCATCCAGATGGAGAACGGCAGCGAGAAGGTCAGGTAGGTCAGGATCAGCCCGCCGCGGCTGCCGTACAGCGCCACGCCGGTGGCGTTGCCGATGTTGACGAAGATCAGGAACAGCGGCAGCAGGAACAGGATGCCCGGGAACATCTGGGTGGACAGCACGGTGATGGTGAACAGCCGTCGACCGCGGAACCGGTAGCGGCTGACCGCGTACGCGGCGAAGATAGCGACGGCCACCGAGCAGATCATCGAACTGCCGGAGACGATCAGCGAGTTCATGAAGTAGTGGGCGAGCGGCACGGTGTGCCAGATGTCGACGTACGGGCGCAGCGTCAGGTGGTGCGGCACCCAGTCGAAGGGGCCCTCCACCTCGCCGAGCGGTTTGAGCGAGGAGCTGAGCATCGCGTAGAGCGGGGTGAGCGCGAAGCCGGTCAGCAGGACGAGCAGGACCCGGCGGGTCCACACGAAGCTGCGCGGCGCCGCCGTCGGGGAGCGTCGGGTGTCAGGCATCGGGGTCCTTCGAACGGCTGAAGAAGAGGTAGACGGCCGTCACCACCAGCAGGAACAGCAGCAGCAGCACCGACATCGCCGAGCCGGAGCCGAAGTTCCAGGTGATGAAGGAGGCCTGGTAGATGTGGATGGACACCAGGTCGGCGGCCGGCGGCGCCGAGCCGCCGAACAGCACGTACGGGGTGTTGAAGTCGTTGAACGTCCACAGGAACAGCACCAGCACCAGCACCTGGTTGACCGGCCGCAGCGACGGCAGCGTGATGCGGCGGATCTGCTGCCACACGCCGGCGCCGTCCATCGCCGCCGCCTCGTACAGTTCGCGCGGGATGTTCTGCAGGCCGGCGGTCAGGCACAGGAAGGCGAACGGCCAGTTGCGCCAGACCGAGACGGTCACCAGCGCGGTCAGGCTGTTGTCGCCGATCAGCCAGAAGGAGTGGCCGGAGGCCAGGTGCAGCTGGTGCAGCGCGTGGTTGACCAGTCCGTTGTCGCGCTGGAACATGAACGCCCAGGTGATCACCGCCGCGTAGATCGGCAGCGCGTACGGCACCAGGAAGATCGCGCGCAGCAGCGCCCGGCCGGGGAAGGCGTCCTGCATGGCGATGGCCGCCGCCGTGCCGAACAGCCACGACAGGCCCACCGACAGTACGGTGAACACGCAGGTCACCCAGAACGAGTGCAGCAGCGCCTGGCCGATGGCGGCATGGAAGTCCACCGCCACCCGGTAGTTGCCCAGACCGGTCCAGGGCGCCGAGCCCCAGTCGCGGATGAAGAACTGGGTGAGCTGCTTGAAGCTCATCACGATCCCGACGACCATCGGGATCAGGTGGATGAGCAGTTCCAGCAGCAGCGCCGGTACCAGCAGCAGGTAGGGCAGCAGGCCGCGGCGGGTCGCGGGGGGCAGCAGCCCGCGCCGGCGGCGCCGGGGCGCCGGCGCGGTGTCGCCGCGTACGGGTTCGGTCGTGACGGCCATCGCGGTGCGGCCCTCAGCCCTGCGGCATCTGCTGCTGGGCCTTCGTCAGGGCGGCCTTGACGCCCGCGGTGGTGATCGGCTTGCCGGCCGCGGCGTCCGCGAACAGCCCCTTCATCGCCGTGCCGACCAGCGTCTCGAACTGGCTCTCGTCGGCCACCTGCGGCATCGGCGCCGAGGAGTCGGCCAGCACGCCGCGCAGGGTGCGCAGTTCGGGGGTGGAGAAGGCCGGGTCGCTCTGCGCGGCCACCACCGGCGGGATGGAGCCGTACTCCTTGTTGAGGATCTTCTGCTCCGCCGTGCTGGTCATGAACTTCACGAACTTCAGCGCGCCGGCCCGGTTCTTGGTGTTCTTGAACACCGCGATGTTGATGCCGGCCACCATCGAGTCGACCTTGGTGGCGGCCGAAGGGTGCGCGGTCTGGAACGGAACCGGCGCCACCCCGTACTTGCTCGGGGCCATGCCGTGCGAGGTGAGCACGTGGCCGGCCGCCTGCCACAGCAGCATCGCGGCCTTGCCGGAGGAGAAGTCGGTCACCGACTGGTTCTGGTCGTACTCGGCGTCGCTGGGCGAGACGATCTTGTCGGTCGCCATCAGGTCGACGTACTGCTTGACGGCGGCCACCGCGCCGGGCGAGTCGAACTGCGGCTTGCCGTCGGAGCTGAAGAAGTTCACCCCGTGCTGCTTGCCGAAGATGAAGGCGTGGTGGGCGTTCTCGGTGTAGCTCGCGCCCTCGACGGCCAGCCCGTACTGGTGTCCGGTGGTCAGCTTCCTGCCGTCCGCCACCAGCTGGCTCCAGGTGGTGGGCGGTGCGGAGATGCCGGCCTTCTTGAACTCGGCCTTGTTCCAGTACAGCCCGTACGACAGCGAGTACAGCGGCACCGCCGCCGGCGCCTTGCCGGCCGCTCCGGCCGCGGCGACCGCCGAGGGGGTGAACCGGCTCCCGCCGCCGATCGCGGCCATGGCGGTGTGGTCGAACGGCAGGAACGTGCCGGTCGCCTGGAGCGAGGCGGACCAGGTGTTGCCGATGTTGAGCACGTCGGGACCCTGCCCGGAGGTGGTGGCCGCCAGGATCCGGTTGAGCAGGTTCGGCCAGCCGATGACCTCCAGCTTGACCTTGATCCCGGTCTGCTGCTGGAACTTCTTCAGCTCCGGCCCGAGGATCTTCTTGTCCGCCGTGATGCTCGGGCCCTGGTTGCTCGCCCAGTAGGTCAGCGTCCTGGAACCGGAACCCCCGCTGCCGTCGGTGGACGAGCCGCCGCCGCACGCGGTGGCGGTGGCGGCCATCGCCAGGACGACCGCCGTACTGGCGAGGGCGCGGGAAGCCTTGAAGGTCGGCACAGTGGTGCACCTCTCTCGGAAGACACGTACGGTTCGGGGTCGGGTGCGGTACGGGTGCGGTGCGCGGGAGCGAAGCGGAGGAGAGGCCGTGGCGCCGGTCGGCGCGTTCGGGAAGTGAACGCCCCCACCCCTTAATTCAAGCCGTGATTTAAACTGCGTGAAAACCGGGAGTCAAGACCTCGCGCAGTACTTCGCGCGCGGCCGTCCGGCCCGGGGGCGCACAGGACGGGAGCGGGCATGGCGGAGGGGAACCAGCGCACGGTACGTGACCTGCGCCGCGGCAACCGGTCGGCGCTGCTGCGCCATCTGTGGTTCGAGGGGCCGCTCAGCCGCCAGCAGCTCAGCCGGGTCACCGGTCTGAGCGCCGGCTCGATCAGCAACGTGGTCGGCGAGCTGATCGGCGACGGACTCGTCGAGGAGGCCGGCGCGGTCGACTCGGACGGCGGCCGGCCGATCACCCTGCTGAAGGTGGCCGCCGGGCCGGGCCGGCTGGTCGGCGTGGACGTCGGCGAGACCCGGGTGCGGGTCGGCCTGTTCGACTTGGACCTGACCGAACTCGCCGTCACCGAGGCTCCGTTGTCGGACAGCGGGCACGACGTGGACCACGTGGTGGCGCTGGTGCTGGACGGCCTGGCCGCGGTGGTCGGCCGGGCCGGGGCCGACCCGGCCGACGTGCTCGGCGTCGGCGTGGGGGTGCCCGGCATCGTGGAGCCGGGTCCGACGGCCGACGGCACGCTGGTGCACGGCCAGACCATCGGCTGGGACGCGGTCCCGTTCGGCGCCCTGCTGCGGACCGGCACCGACCTGCCGCTGCACATCGAGAACGGCGCCAAGACCCTCGGCCAGGCCGAGATGTGGTTCGGTGCCGGGCGCGGCGCGCGCACCGCGGTCATCGCGCTGATCGGCTCCGGCGTGGGCGCCTGCGTGGTCGGCGCCGGAGGCACCTGGCCGCGCACCGTCCCCCGGGCCGGCGCCGGCGCCGGCGAGTGGGGCCACACCACCGTGCGGGTCGGCGGCCGGCGCTGCCGGTGCGGCGCGCCGGGCTGTCTGGAGGCGTACGTGGGCGCCGGAGCGGTGCTGGCCCGCTGGGGCGGCGCGCCGGACGGCGCCACCGAGGAGGCCGCGCTGGCCGCGCTGCTGGCCGCCGCCGACGTCGGTGACGAGCGGGCCGCCGGACTGCTGGCGGAGACCGCCGAGTACCTCGGCGCCGGGATCGCCGACCTGATCAACCTCTTCAGCCCGGAGCGCATCCTGCTCGGCGGTTGGGCCGGGCTGCTGCTCGGGCCGCGCCTGCTGCCCGCGGTCCGCGAGCACGCCGCCGGGTACGCGTTGCGCCATCCGGGCGCCCGCGCGGTCATCGACATGAGCACGCTGGGCCCCGAGGCGGTCACGGTCGGCGCGGCCACCCTGCCGCTGTCGCGTTTCCTGGAACGCGGCGGACGCTGTCCGCAACGCGCCGCGGATCCGCCGGCGTCCGGCGGAACCGATCGGCGGGGGCCGGGCGTTCAAGCGGGCAGGGGTGCCCGCGCGCTCGCGCGCAGCGGCGGCGCGGTGCCCCCCGACCCGCCGCACGCCGAGGAGCGCCGACCGTGACACTTCAGCAGCAGATCGTCGGCACCGCGATGCAGGTGGCGGTCTGCACGCTGCTCCCCGGCCAGACCGTCTACTGCGAGGCGGGGAAGTTCCTGTTCAAGACCGCCAACGTCTCGATGGAGACCCGGCTCGGCGCGCCCGGCGACTCCGGCGGCGGACAGCCGGCCGCCGGGGGCGGCGGCATGGGCGGGCTGCTGCGGCAGGCGGTGGGCACCGCGTTCCAGGTCGGACAGCGGATGCTGGCCGGCGAGTCGGCGGCCTTCCAGTACTTCACCTGCGCCGGCGGCCAGGACGGCACGGTGGGCTTCGCCGGGGTGCTGCCCGGCGAGATGCGCGCGCTCGAACTGGACGGCGTCCGGGCGTGGTTCGCGGAGAAGGACGCCTTCGTGGCCGCCGAGTCCACGGTGCGCTTCGGGATCGCCTTCGCCGGCGCCCGGCAGGGCATGAGCGGCGGGGAGGGCTTCGTGCTGGAGAAGTTCACCGGGCGCGGCACCGTCGTGATCGCCGGGGCGGGCAACTTCATCGACCTCAACCCGGCCGATTTCGGCGGTCGGATCGAGGTCGACACCGGTTGCATCGTCGCCTTCGAGGAGGGCATCCGCTACGGTGTCGAGCGGATCGGCCGGCTGAACCGACAGGGCGTCATGAACGCGGTCTTCGGCGGCGAGGGGCTCTCGCTCGCCACCCTGGAGGGCGACGGCCGGGTGATCCTGCAGTCGATGACCCTGGAGGGGTTGGCGAACGCCCTGCGCAAGGTGCGGGGGCCGGATAAACAGGGCCCGTCCGGCGGCCTGTTCTCCACCGACGTCGGCTGAAAGGTGAAGCCACGTGTACCGCTGGGAGACCACCCGCGCCGCCGTCGCGCAACGCCTCGTCGGCGTCATCAGGACGGGTAGCTACGACGAGGCCGCGGCCGCCGCCGACACCCTGCTGTCGGCCGGGCTGACCACCCTGGAGATCTCCCTGACCACGCCGTTCGCGCTGGAGGCGGTCACCACCGTGGTGCGCGAGGTGGGGGACGACGCGGTGATCGGCGCCGGTACCGTGCTGGACGGTGCGTCCGCCCGGCTGGCGGTGGACGCCGGCGCCCGCTACGTCTCGGCGCCCCACCTCGACCCGGAGGTGGTCCGCACCGCGCACCGCTACGGCGTGCCGGTCTTCGTCGGGGCGTCCACCCCGGGCGAGGTGGTGCGGGCCCTCGAACTCGGCGCCGACGCGGTCAAGTTGTTCCCGGCGTCCGCCGTCACGCCGTCCTGGATGCGGGACGTGCGCGCCGCGCTGCCGCAGGCCCCGCTGATCGCCACCGGCGGGGTGACCGCCGAGACGGCGCCGGAGTGGATCGGGGCCGGCGCGGTGGCCTGCGCGATCGGAGCCGGGCTGACCGAGGGCGACCGGGACACCGTGCTCAAGCGCGCCGTCGCCCTGCTGGGCAGACTGGCCGGGGCGGGCCGGGACTGAGGCCGCACGGGTGCGGCCGCTGCGCCCGGGCCGGCCCGCCGGCCGCAGCCGTCCGGCGGGCCGGCCGGGAGTAATCGCCGCCTCCGGACGGTTGACGTGTCCGAACCGATCCCGCGAGCGAGGAGAGCCCGATCGTGACCACCCTCTACGACATCCCCCTGCGCACCCTCGACGGCACGCCCGCCACCCTGGCCGAGCACCGCGGCAAGGCGCTGCTGATCGTCAACGTCGCCTCCAAGTGCGGCCTGACCCCGCAGTACGAGGGCTTGCAGCGGTTGCAGCGGCGGTACGCCGAGCGGGGGTTCAGCGTGCTGGGCTTCCCGTGCAACCAGTTCGCCGGCCAGGAGCCGGGCACGGCGGAGGAGATCGGCACCTTCTGCTCGGCCACCTACGGAGCGGACTTCCCGCTGTACGAGAAGGCCGACGTCAACGGCGCCGACCGGCAGCCGCTGTACGCCGCCCTGACCGGCGCGACGGACGCCGACGGCGAGGCGGGCGACGTGCAGTGGAACTTCGAGAAGTTCCTCGTCGGCCCGGACGGCACGGTGGCCGCCCGGTTCCGGCCGCGCACCGAACCGGAGGACGCCGAGGTGACGGCAGCCATCGAGGGGCTGCTGCCGGCCTGAGGCGCGGTGCCGGCCGCGCGGCCCCGGCCGGTCAGGGCGGCGCGTCCGGCAGCGCGTCCAGCGCCACGCCCCGGGTGCGGGCCAGTTCGTGCTTGAGGGCGGCCAGCTCCTCACCACCGGCCATGTGCACGGTGAGCTGCTCCAGCCCGACCCGCTCGCGCGGCTCGCTCAGCTCCAGGGCGCCCAGCCGCAGCACGGCGAAGTGGTCGCCCACCAGATGGGCGTGGTGCGGGTTGTGGGTGATGAGCACCACGCCCAGGCCGCGTTCCCGCGCGGCGGCGACGTACCTGAGCACCACTCCGGACTGCCGCACGCCCAGCGCCGCGGTCGGTTCGTCCAGGACCAGCACCCGGGCCCCGAAGTGCACCGCGCGGGCGATGGCGACCGACTGCCGCTGGCCGCCGGAGAGCGAGCCGACCGGCTGGTCCAGGTCGTCCAGCGCGATGCCCATCCGGCGCAGTTCGCGGTCGGCGGTGGCCTTCATCCCGGCCACGTCCAGCCGGCGCAGCGGACCGCGGCCCCGGGTGAGTTCGGAGCCGAGGAAGAAGTTGCGCCACACCGGCATCAGCGCGACCGTGGCCAGGTCCTGGTAGACCGCCGCGATGCCGCGGTCCAGCGCCTGCCGGGGGTCGGCGAGCCGGACCGGCTCCCCGTCGATCAGGTAGCTGCCCTCGGTGTGCTGGTGCGCGCCGGAGATGATCTTGATGAGCGTGCTCTTGCCGGCGCCGTTGTCGCCCAGCACGCAGGTCACCGTGCCGGGACGCACCACCAGGTCCACCCCGTGCAGGGCGCGGACGTTGCCGTAGGTCTTGCCGACGCCGCGCAGCTCGACCAGCGGCGGGGCCCCGGCGCCGGCGGAGCCCGACGCGCCGGCCGGTCCGCCGCGGCCTGCCGGTCCGGCCGGGGGGCCCTCGGGTCCGGCGCCGCCGGGGGCCGCGGCGTCCTCGGGGCGTTCGGGGGCGGGGGTCGGGTCGGGCATCGCGCTCACCTCCGGGCCGCCTGTCGGCGTACCCACACGTTGACCAGCGTCGCGCCGAGCAGCATCACGCCGAGGAACAGCTTGAACCAGTCCGGGTTCCAGTTGGCGTAGACGATGCCCTGGGTGACCATGCCGAAGATCAGGGCGCCCACGACCGCGCCGACCGCGGAGCCGTGGCCGCCGGTCAGCAGGCAGCCGCCGATGACCGCGGCGATGATGTACAGGAACTCGTTGCCCACGCCCTCGCCGGACTGCACGGTGTCGAACGAGAACAGCTGGCTCATCCCGACGAACCACGCCGCCAGGCCCACCGCCATGAACAGCGCGACCTTCGTGAACCCCACCGGCACGCCGACCGACCGGGCGCTGTCCCGGTCGCCGCCGACCGCGAACACCCAGTTCCCGAACCGGGTGCGCAACAGCACCCAGCTGGCCAGGGCGGCGAAGCCCAGCCACCACAGCACCGTGACCTTCACCTGCGCGCCGGCGATCGGCACGCTGGAGGCGAAGACCGCGTGCGCCTGGCCGAAGCCGTCCATGCCGCTGATGGAGTCGGTGGCCACGTTGCCGGTCAGCAGTTTGGTGACCGCCAGGTTCAGGCCCTGCAGCATCAGGAACGTGCCCAGCGTGACCAGGAAGCTCGGCAGCCCGGTCCGCAGCAGCAGGAAGCCGTTGAGCGCGCCGATCGACAGGGAGACCGCCAGCGCCGCCACCACGCCCACCCACACGTTCTGGGTGAGCTGGTAGCTGAGCATGCTGGCGGTGAGCGCCGAGGTGATCACCGCGACGCCCGCCGACAGGTCGAACTCGCCGCCGATCATCAGCAGCGCCACCGGCAGTGCCACGATGCCGATGGTGGACGCCTGGTAGAGCACGGTGGCCATCGAGTCCCACTGCCGGAACGGCGGCGCGACGGCGAAGAAGAACGCGTAGACCGCGACCGCCCCGACCAGCGCGCCGGCCTCCGGGCGGGTCAGCGCGCGGCGCAGCGGGGAGCGGCGGGCGGCCCGCGGCGCCGCCCCGGCGGCGGGCGCCGGCGGGCCGGCGCTCCCGGCGGCGCCGTCCGCGGCCATCAGCGGGTCCCGTTCGCGGCGAACCGCGCGATCGCCGCCACGTTGGAGCGGTCCACGAACGCCGGCCCGGTCAGCACCGGCTGGGAGCCGCCGCCGCTGGTGTTGCCGTTGAACCGGTAGAGCCAGAGCCCGTCCACCGCCAGGTAGCCCTGGAGGTAGGGCTGCTGGTCCACGGCGAACTGCACCGTGCCGCCCTTGATCGCGGCCACCATGTCCTTGTTGAGGTCGAAGGTGGCCACCTTCGCCTTGCTGTGCGCGTCGGCGACCGCCTGGACCGCGGTGAGCGCGAACGGCGCGCCGAGGGTGGCGACCTCGTCGATCGAGTGGTCCTGCTGGAGCTTGGCGGTGAGGGTCGACTTGACCGAGGGCATGTCGGAGCCGTTGACGTAGAGCAGGTCGGTGCGGCCCTTGAACGCCTTCTTCAGGCCGGCGCAGCGCTCCTGGAGGCCGACGTTGCCCTGTTCGTGGATGACGCAGAGCGCGTGCTTGGCGCCGAGCCGGTTGAGCCGTTCGCCGAACGCCCGGCCGGCGATGCCCTCGTCCTGGCCGAAGTACTCCAGCAGCTTCATGCCCTTCCAGTCCTCGATGCCGGAGTTGAGGCCGACGACCGGGATGTGGTGGCGCTGCGCCTCGGCGACCACCGAGCGCATCGCGTCGGGGTCGGCGAGCGTGACCGCGATGCCGTCCACCTTCTGGTCGATGGCGTTCTGCACCAGGTCCGCCTGGCCGGAGGCGCTCGGGTCGGCGGCGTAGACCAGGTCCACGTTGTCCTTGGCGGCGGCGGTCTTCGCCCCCTTGCGGACCAGGTCCCAGAAGGTGTCGCCGGGAGCCGCGTGGGTGATCAGGGCGATCTTGATGCGCGGGGTGCCGGCGTGCCCCGCGGCGGGGGCGTCGGCGCCCTGTTCGGCGCGTTTGCCGCCGTGGCTGCTGGAGCAGCCGGTCAGCAGCAGGAGCCCGGCCGCGCAGGCGGCGAGGACGGCGGTGCGCAGGGCGGGCCTGTGGCGGGTGCGTTCCATCGGTTCCGGTACCTCACGTCGGGGGAGTGGGTCGGGAGCTGACGAACTGTCGGGGGCCGGAGTGTGGGACCCGGGCCGGTTGGGCAGGGGGATGGCGGCGGCCGCCGTACGGACGGCCGGCGGCACCGCGGATGGGAGCCAACTCCCCGTCAGGAGGTTCTGTCAAGGGTTTGTTATGACATCACGGCTAAGGGACATGGGCCGGGCGCGAGCCTGCTCAGCGGGGGTGGCAGACGTCCGAATGTAATGACAAATGATTGACAGCGTGCGCGCTCCGGCGTTAGACAGGAGGACCGGTTCCGCGCCGCCGGGCGCCGCCAGCGCCCGTCCCCTGAGGAGTCCCCCGATGACCGAGCCCCACGACCTGATCACCATGGGCCGGATCGGGGTCGACATCTATCCGTTGCAGTCCGGTGTACCGCTGGACCGGGTCGAGACGTTCGCGAGGTTCCTCGGCGGCTCGGCCACCAACGTCGCGGTCGCCGCCGCCCGCCTCGGCCGCGCCAGCGCGGTCGTCACCCGCACCGGGCGCGACCCGTTCGGCGACTACCTGCACCGGGCGCTGCGCGACTTCGGGGTGGACGACCGCTGGGTGACCGCCGTCCAGGAACACCCCACCCCGGTCACCTTCTGCGCGCTCTTCCCGCCCGACGACTTCCCGCTCTACTTCTACCGTCGTCCCACCGCGCCGGACCTCGTCATCCACCCCGACGAGCTCGACCTGCCGGCCATCTCCCGGGCCGGCATCTTCTGGATGACCGGCACCGGCCTGTGCCAGGAGCCCAGCCGCACCGCGACGCTCACCGCGCTGCGCGCCCGCCGGCCCGGCGCGCCCACCGTCTTCGACCTCGACTGGCGGCCGATGTTCTGGCAGGACCCGGCCGAGGCCGGGGCCGTCTACGCCGAGGCCCTCGCACACGCCACCGTCGCGGTCGGCAACCTCGACGAGTGCGCCGTCGCCACCGGCCACCGCGAACCGGAGGCCTGCGCCGACGCGCTGCTGGCCGCCGGCGTCGACCTGGCCGTCGTCAAACAGGGCCCGCGGGGTGTGCTGGCCGCGCACCGGGACGGCACCCGCGCCCAGGTGCCGCCGGTACCGGTCGACGTGGTCAACGGGCTCGGCGCCGGCGACGCCTTCGGCGGCGCGCTCTGCCACGGCCTGCTGGCCGGCTGGGAGCTGGCGGACACCATGCGGTACGCGAACGCGGCCGGCGCCCTGGTCGCCTCCCGGCTCGCCTGCTCCTCCGCGATGCCGACCGCCGCCGAGATCGAGGACCTGCTCGCCGCCCGCGCCGGAGGGCGGGCCGCCGGATGAGCGTCAGCGTCAGCGACCTGGTGGCCGTGCGGGCCCGGCACCCGGAGGCGATCGAGGAGGCCGCCCGGCGCCGGCGCCGCCGCCCGCTGATGCCGGAGGGCGGCCGGCTGATGATCGTCGCCGCCGACCACCCCGCGCGCGGCGCGCTGGCCGCCGGCGACCGCGCCCTGGCCATGGCCAACCGCGCCGACCTGCTGGAACGGCTGTGCGTCGCGCTCGCGCGCCCCGGTGTGGACGGCGTGCTCGGCACCGCCGACGTCCTGGAGGACCTGCTGCTGCTCGGCGCGCTGGAGGGCAAGGTCGTCCTCGGCTCGATGAACCGCGGCGGGCTGGCCGGCGCCGCCTTCGAACTCGACGACCGCTTCACCGGCCAGCGCGCCCGCGACATCGACCGGCTCGGCTACGACGGTGGCAAGGTGCTGTTGCGCATCGACTACGACGACCCGGGCTCGCTGGCCACCATGGAGTCCACCGCCCGGGTCATCGACGAGATGGCCGGGCTGCGGCTGCCGGTCTTCGTCGAGCCGTTCATCTCCCGCCGGCAGGCCGGCCGGGTCCGCAACGACCTGAGCGCGCGCGCCGTCACCTTGTCCATCGCCGTCGCCTCCGGGCTGGGCGGCACCTCCGCCTACACCTGGCTGAAGCTGCCGGTCACCGAGGACGCCGACGACATGGCCGCCGTGCTGGAGACCTCCACGCTGCCGGTCGTGCTGCTCGGCGGCGAGGCCCGCGCCGACCAGGACGGGCTGTACGAACGCTGGCGCAAGGCGCTGCGGCTGCCCACCGTGCAGGGACTGGTCGCCGGGCGCACCCTGCTGTACCCGGCGACCGGCGGCGTCGAGGACGCCGTGGACACCGCGGTGGCACTGCTGTGAACCCCGGACCGCGCGAGGAGGACCGACCCATGGACCGCACCGCCCTCCACCTGCCCGCCGGCAGCACCGCGCGCGGCGCCTACCGGGTGGACGTCGACCCGGCCGGCGCCGGCTGGACGCACAGCGCGCTGCGGGTCCTGGACCTGGCGCCCGGCGGCTCGCACCGGATGGCCACCGGCGACAGCGAGTGGATCGTGCTGCCGCTGTCCGGCGCCGCCACCGTCTGCGCCGAGGGAACCGAGCACCGGCTGCTGGGCCGCACCGGCGTGTTCGACGCGGTCACCGACTTCGTCTACCTGCCGCGCGACACCGAGGCGCGGATCGGCAGCGCGGCCGGCGGCCGGTTCGCCCTCACCGGCGCCCGCTGCTCCCGGCGGCTGCCGGTCCGCCACGTGCCCGCCGAGGCGGTGCCGGTCGAACTGCGCGGCGCCGGCGCCTGCTCCCGCCAGGTCAACAACTTCGCCGCCGCCGACGCCTTCGAGTGCGACCGGCTGATCGCGGTCGAGGTGCTCACCCCCGGCGGCAACTGGTCCTCCTACCCGCCGCACAAGCACGACGAGGACCTGCCCGGCCGCGAGTCGGTGCTGGAGGAGATCTACTACTTCGAGATCGCCGCCGCACACGGCACCCCCGGGTTCGGCTACCAGCGGGTCACCCCGTCCGGGCGCGGCGCCGGCACCGACGTGCTGGCCGAGGTGCGGGACGGCGACACGGTGCTCGTCCCGGACGGCTGGCACGGCCCGTCCATCGCCGCGCCCGGCCACACCATGTACTACCTCAACGTGATGGCCGGCCCGGGCGCCCGGCGCGAGTGGCTGATCAGCGACCACCCCGACCACGGCTGGGTCCGCGGCACCTGGGCCGGCGCCGACCCCGACCCGCGCCTGCCGCTGTACCAGGCACCCCCAGGAGGCACCCGATGACCCGACGGCTGACCGTCGCCCAGGCCCTGGTGGAGTTCCTCGCCCACCAGTACACCGAACGGGACGGCACCCGGCAGCGGCTGGTCGGCGCCTGTTGGGGCATCTTCGGCCACGGCAACGTCGCCGGACTCGGCCAGGCCCTGGCGCAGGCCGGGCAACGCACCATGCCGTTCCTGCAGGGGCGCAACGAGCAGGCCATGGTGCACGCGGCCACCGCGTTCGCCCGGCAGTCCGGCCGGCTGGCCACCCAGGCCGTCACCACCTCCATCGGCCCGGGCGCCACCAACCTGGTCACCGGCGCGGCGCTGGCCACCGTCAACCACCTGCCGGTCCTGCTGCTGCCCGGCGACACCTTCGCCACCCGGCCGGCCGACCCGGTCCTGCAGCAACTGGAGGTGCCCTACGCCGGCGACGTGTCGGTCAACGACGCGCTGCGCCCGGTCAGCCGCTGGTTCGACCGGGTGACCCGGCCCGAGGCGCTGGTCCCGGCCGCGCTGGAGGCGGTGCGGGTGCTGACCGACCCGGTCGAGACCGGCGCGGTCACCCTCGCACTGCCGCAGGACGTGCAGACGCAGGCGTACGACTGGCCCGAGGAGTTCTTCGCCGACCGGGTCTGGCGGGTCCGCCGCCCGGCCGCCGACCCGGCCGAACTCGCCGCCGCGGCCGAGGCGGTCCGGGCTGCCCGCCGCCCGCTGGTGGTGGCCGGCGGCGGCGTCCACCACAGCGCCGCCGAGTCCGCGCTGGGTGCCTTCGCCGACGCCACCGGCATCCCGGTCGCCTCCACCCAGGCCGGCAAGGGATCGCTGCGCCACGACCACCCGGCCGACGTGGGCGGCATCGGCCACACCGGCACCGCGGTCGCCGACGACCTGGCCCGCGCCGCCGACCTGGTGATCGGCGTCGGCACCCGCTACACCGACTTCACCACCGCCTCCTCGACGCTGTTCGCCGCGCCCGGCGTGCGCTTCGTCAACGTCAACGTCGCCGCCCGGCACGCCGCCCGGCTGTCCGGGCAGCCCGTGGTGGGCGACGCCCGCGCGGTGCTCGACGCCCTCACCGGCGCGCTCGCCGGACACCGGGTCGAGCCGGACTACGCGGCCGGGTACACCTCCGCCAAGGCCCGCTGGGAGAAGCTGGTGGACGCCGCCTACGCCGCGCCGGACGCGACCGCGCGGCCCACCCAGACCCAGGTTCTCGGCGCGCTCGACGCGGTGGTCGGCGACGAGGACGTGGTGATCAACGCCGCCGGTTCGCTCCCCGGCGACCTGCACAAGCTCTGGCGGACCCGTTCGCCGCGGCAGTACCACGTGGAGTACGGCTACTCCTGCATGGGCTACGAGATCCCGGCCGGCATCGGCGTCCGGCTGGCCGCCCCGGAGCGGCCGGTCTGGTCGCTGGTCGGCGACGGCACGTACCTGATGATGCCCACCGAGATCGTCACCGCCGTCCAGGAGGGCGTCAACGTCAACGTGGTCGTCCTGCAGAACCACGGCTACGCGTCGATCGGCGGCCTGTCGCGGGCCGTCGGCGCGGGCGGCCACGGCACCGCCTACCGCTACCGCGACCCGGACGGCGGCTACACCGGGGCGCCGCTGCCGGTGGACCTGGCCGCCAACGCCGCCAGCCTCGGCCTGGACGTCATCCGGGCGCGGACCGTCGGCGAGCTGCGGGCGGCCCTCGCTGCCGCCCGCGCCTCGGACCGCGCCACCTGCGTCCACGTCGAGACCGACGGCGCGCCGGACGGCCCGGCCGCCCCCGCCGCCCAGGCGTGGTGGGACGTGCCGGTCGCCGAGACCGGGACCGGGCCGCAGGTGGCCGCCGCGCGCGAGGAGTACGAACGGGCCGCCGCCGCCCGCCGCCGGCACCTGTGACTTGACAGCGCGCCTGCCGGTGCGAGGGTGGAAGTCGGCCCGGGGAGACCCCACGCGGGAGGAGGCCCGACGATGACCACCAGCGAAGCGGCTGCCGACCAGCCGGTCTGCCGGCACCTCGACCAGGTGCGCGACGTCGACCCGGAGAGCCGCGACACCTGTCCGGAGTGCGTCGCGGCCGGCGACCACTGGCTTCACCTGCGCGCCTGCCCCACCTGCGGGCACGTCGGGTGCTGCGACTCCTCGAAGAACAGGCACGCCACCGCCCACCACGAGGCCAGCGGCCACCCGCTGGTCCGCTCCCTCGAACCCGGTGAGGCGTGGTGGTGGTGCTACGACGACCAGGCCCTGTTCGAACTGCGCGGCGTGGCGCCGCTGCGCGCCGCCTGACCCGCGCACCCCGCCCCGGGCCCCGCGTGCCGCCCGCCGCGGCGGGCGGCGGCGGACGGCGGGCCGCACCGGCCGGGGGATCACGGGCCGGCGTCCGGGAACCGCGGGCCCCGCCCGCGGCGTTCCCCCTGGTGTCAGGCGCACGCCGGCGAGCCGGTCCGCGTCCCGGGGGCTGCCGTATATTTGGCCCCCGCAGCCCCCGACCCGGAGAGACCCTTGAGCGCCTACCGCGAACGCGTCCACCTCACGGGCGCGACGCGGGCGACCGTGCTGAGCACGGTCGGCCGCCGGGAGCGCCGCTCCCACCTCACCGCACCCCGCGTGCCGACCGTGGGCATCGACATCGGCGGCACCAAGGTGATGGCCGGGGTGGTCGACGCGGACGGCGCGATCCTGGAGAAGGTCCTCACCGAGACCCCGGACAAGTCCAAGAGTCCCAAGGTGGTCGAGGACACCATCGTGGAGATCGTGCTCGACCTGTCCGAGCGGCACGACGTGCACGCGGTGGGCATCGGTGCGGCCGGCTGGGTGGACGCCGAGCGCTCCCGGGTGCTGTTCGCCCCGCACCTGTCCTGGCGCGACGAGCCGCTGCGCGACCGGCTCTCGGAACGGCTGCTGGTGCCGGTCATGGTGGACAACGACGCCAACACCGCCGCCTGGGCCGAGTGGCGCTTCGGCGCCGGCCGCGGCCAGCCGGACCTGGTGATGATCACGTTGGGCACCGGCATCGGCGGCGCCATCCTGGAGGACGGCCAGGTCAAGCGGGGCCGCTACGGAGTGGCCGGCGAGTTCGGGCACATGCAGGTGGTGCCCGGCGGACACCGCTGCCCGTGCGGGAACCGCGGCTGCTGGGAGCAGTACAGCTCCGGCAACGCCCTGGTGCGCGAGGCCCGCGAACTGGCCGTCGCCGAGTCGCCGGTCGCCTACGGGCTGATCGACCGGGTCGGCGGCGACGTCCGGGAGATCACCGGGCCGCTGATCACCGAACTGGCCCGGTCCGGCGACGCGATGTGCGTGGAGCTGTTCCAGGACATCGGCCAGTGGCTCGGGGTCGGCCTGGCCAACCTGGCCGCGGCCCTCGACCCGTCGTGCTTCGTGGTGGGCGGCGGCGTCAGCGCAGCCGGCGACCTGCTCATCGGGCCGGCCCGGGAGGCGTTCCGGCGCAACCTCACCGGCCGCGGCTACCGCCCCGAGGCCCGCGTCGCGCGTGCCGAACTGGGTCCGGAGGCCGGGATGGTCGGCGCCGCCGACCTCGCCCGCCTGGTCGCCCGCCGCTTCCGGCGCACCAACCGCCGCCGGGTGGAACGCTACGAACGCGCCGCGTCGGTGGCCTGGCTCGGCCGGGCGGCGAACCGGTGACCGGCGAGACGCCGGGCGCGCCGGACCGGTCCGCCCCGGTCGACGAACTGCCGCCGCGCCCCCGTCCCGCCGCGCCGCCGGCCGGGCCGCCCGCGCCGCCCCGCCGCAGTCCGCTGCAGATCCTGGTGATCGTCCTGCTCGTCCTCATCCCGACCGGCTACGCGGCGGTCGCCGCCGTGCAGAGCCGCGAGGGCGACGGCGACCGGCACAGCGCGGCCGCCCACCACGGCCTGCTCCACCAGGCGCCCTCCCACCTCCAGCGCAGCATCTACCGGGTGGAGCTGCCCTACGACGTCTCCGGCGTCGGCTCCTTCGAGGCCAACAGCTGGCACGCCAGTTCGCTCTACGTGCGGTTCACCACCACCGACGGCGGCCTCGACACCTTCCTGGCCCAACTCGGTACCGGGCGTTCGGCGTTGCGGGCCGGCCGGGTCACCGTCGGGGCGGACCAGGCGGCCGTGGTCGGCTGGCGGTTCGCCCCCGGCCACCGCTGGGCCGGCCTGACGGTGGCCTCGCCGCCCACCCGGCTCACCCACCGGGTCACCGTCGACCTCGACAGCCCGCACCGCCCGGTGGTCTACGTGGTCTCCACCACGGTCTTCCACTGATCCGCCGCGAGGCGCGCCGCCGGCCGCGGCGGCGGAGCGCCGGCCGCCGGGCGCCGCCGTGAAGGCGCCGCGCGGCGGCGGCGGCGCCTGGCGGCCCGTCGTCACCCGCCCCGCGCGCCGTCCACCGCGCCCGGCCGGCCGCGCCCCGGGGGGACGGCCGCCCGGCCGCGACGCGCACACCTGTACGATGCCCGCGCGTCGTGCCTGACCTGCCCGGCGGACCGCGGGGTGTGCCGCCGCCCGCCCGCGCGGCGGCGGGCGGGCAGGACGCGGGCCGGCCGGCACCGGCCCGCCGAGCCGGTGCGCAGGACCCGCGCGGCGGCCGGCCTTCCCGGTGCGGAGCGCACGGCGCCGCGCACCGGGGGCCGTGTGGGAGAACCTGAGATGTGGGAGCGTGAGCCGGGTGAGTGAGACGACGCCCAAGACCCTGCAGTACCGCTCCGACGGGCCGGAACACGCCCCGGTGATCGTGCTGGGGCCCGCCCTCGGAACCACCTGGCACATGTGGGACCGGCAGATACCCGAGCTGACACCGCACTGGCGGGTCCTGCGCTACGACCTGCCCGGCCACGGCGGCGCCGCCGCCGACCCGGTCTCCTCGGTCGCCGATCTCGCCGGCCGGCTGCTGGCCACCCTCGACCACCTGGGCATCGACACCTTCGGATACGTCGGATGCTCCCTCGGCGGCGCGATCGGGATCGAGCTGGCGCTGCGTCGCCCGACCCGGGTCGCCGCCCTCGCGCTGGTCTCGGCCTCCGCGCGGTTCGAGACCGCCGACGCGTGGCGGCAGCGCGGCGTGGTGGTGCGTTCCGGTGGCCTGGCCCGGATCGCGCACACCACGCCCGAGTACTGGTTCACCCCGGTCTTCCGGGCCGCGCAGACCTCCATCGTGGACTGGTCGGTGCAGATGGTGCGCACCACCGACGCGGACTGCTTCATCGCCGGCTGCGAGGCGCTGGCCGCCTACGACGCGCGCGACGACCTGCACAGGGTCGAGGTCCCCACCCTGGTGGTCGGCGGGGCCGAGGACCCGGCGACGCCGCCGGCCGACGCCCGTGCGCTGGTGGCCGCCGTCCCGGAGGCACGGCTCGCCGTGGTGCCCGGCGCCGCGCACCTCGCCCCGGTCGAGCAGCCGCGGGCGGTGACCGACCTGGTGGTGCGGCACTTCACCACCGCCTGGGCGGACCGTCCGGCGCCGGCCGCCGCCCAGCCGCCCCCGGTGCGCCGCCCGGTTCCGCGGGCCGCGGAGCCCCCGCCGCCGCCGGTCGGCGCGCCGCCCGCGCCCAGCGGGCCGCCCAAACCGCGCCCCGACCCGTACCCGGAGGGGATGCGGGTGCGCCGGGAGGTGCTGGGTGACGCGCACGTGGACCGGGCGGTGGCCGGCACCGACGACTTCACCGGCGACTTCCAGGAGTTCATCACCCGCTACGCGTGGGGCGAGGTGTGGACCCGGCCGGGGTTGGACCGCAGGACCCGCAGCGTCATCGCGCTGACCGTGCTGACCGCCCGCGGCCACCTGGACGAACTGGCGCTGCACGTGCGCGCCGCGCTGCGCAACGGCCTGGCACCCGGGGACATCAAGGAGGTGCTGATCCAGACGGCCGTCTACAGCGGCGTGCCGGCCGCGAACTCGGCGTTCGCGGTGGCCCGCCGGGTGATCGCCGAGGAGACCCGGTTGCCGGGCGACGAGACGCCGCGGTGACAGGATGACGGGCATGGAGCTGACCAAGAAGGGCCACGCCTGCGTCCGGCTGGAGAAGGACGGTCAGGTGCTGGTCATCGACCCGGGCACGTTCAGCGAGCCGGACGCCGCGGTCGGCGCGCGGGCCGTCCTGATCACCCACGAGCATCCCGACCACTTCGCCGAGGACCGGGTGCGGGCCGCCCTGGAGGCTGATCCGGCCGCCCGGGTGTGGACGCTGCGCAGCGTCGCCGACCGGCTCGCCGCGGCCTTCCCCGGACGGGTCAGCACGGTCGGCGAGGGCGACGCCTTCACCGCGGCCGGCTTCCGGGTCGAGACGCACGGCCAACTGCACGCGGTCATCCACCCCGACCTGCCGCGGATCACCAACGTCGGCTTCCTGCTGGACGGCTCGCTCTTCCACCCCGGCGACGCGCTGACCGTGCCGGACCGCCCGGTCCGGACGCTGCTGCTGCCGCTGCACGCGCCGTGGAGCAAGTTCTCCGAGGTCGCCGACTACGTGCGCGAGGTGGCCCCGGAGGAGGTCTACGCCGTGCACGACGGGCTGCTCAACGAGGACGGCCTCGGCGTCTACGGCCGCAACCTCGGACCGGCCGGCCCCGGCATCGGCCCGGCCCGCTACCGCCGCCTCGCGCCCGGCGAGAGCGTCGTGCCCGGCCGCTGACCGGGGCGGCCGCCACCGCCCGGCCCGCGGGGAGGTTCGTGGGCTGTCGGCGGGCGGCGGTAGATTGCCGGGCATGGCACTGCGCATCGCGACCTGGAACGTCAACTCCGTCACCGCCCGGCTGCCCCGGCTGCTCGCCTGGCTGGAGCGGTCCGGCACGGACGTGCTGTGCCTCCAGGAGCTGAAGTGCGCGGCCGACGCCTTCCCGCACGAGCCGCTGCGCGAGCTGGGCTACCGGGCCGCCGTGCACGCCACCGGCCGGTGGAACGGGGTGGCGGTGGTCTCCCGAGCCGGACTCGACGAGGTGGTCACCGGACTGCCCGGCCAGCCGGTCTACCACGGCGAGGCGCCCGAGGCACGCGCCCTGGCGGCCACCTGCGGCCCGGTGCGGGTCTGGTCGGTCTACGTGCCCAACGGCCGTGAGGTCGGCCACGACCACTACCGCTACAAGCTGGACTGGCTGGCCGCGCTGCGCTCGGCGGTGGCCGGCGACGCGACCGGCCGGCGCCCGTTCGCGGTGCTCGGCGACTACAACATCGCGCCCGCCGACGAGGACGTCTACGACCCGGCTGCCTTCGAGGGCCTGACCCACGTGACCGGACCGGAGCGCGAGGCGCTGGCCGCGCTGCGCGCCAGCGGGCTGGACGACGTGGTGCCGCGCCCGCTGAAGTACGACCGCCCCTACACCTACTGGGACTACCGCGAGCTGCGCTTCCCGCACAACAAGGGCATGCGCATCGACCTGGTGTACGGCAACGCGCCGTTCGCCGGAGCGGTGTCCGACGCCTACGTCGACCGCGAGGAGCGCAAGGGCAAGGGCGCCTCCGACCACGCGCCGGTCGTGGTCGACCTGGAGGTCTGACGGCGTGTCGTCCGTGTGGCGGCGTCCTGGACGGGCAAGCGTTGGTCATGGATCGCCGCGCCTGCGGTGACGAACGGACATGGCGGTGCCAGGCTGATGGGCATGGGGATCTCTTTCGTGGACAGGTGGCTCCGGCGCGACACCGGCGTGCGCAACGCCGTGGCGGTGCCCGGGACGTTGGCGGACGACCCGGAGGGGATCACCGCGCTGCTGGCGGAGTGCGATCTGCTCCGGGACCAGGCCGGCTGGGCGGGCGTGCGGCTCGACGACTCCGCGGAGTCGCTCGCCGGGCTCGACCAGTTGATGCCGCGCTGGCGCCAGGACCCCCAGCGCTCCGACTGGCTGGGCAACGACGCCGGCCTCTATCTGGGCACCGTGATCATCCGCACCGTGCCCGGTGCCGGCTGGCACGTCACCCCGGACGGCCGCGTGGTGATCCGGTTGGCCTCCGGCCGGGAACTGGACGTGGTGGAGACCGGGCACCAGTGGGTCTCGCACGGCGTGCCGGAGCTGTCCCAGGCGCACGCGGAGGCCGCTGAGGGCAGCTGACCGCCCGCCCCGGAGCAACGCCCCGATCCCGCACGGCCCGGCGTGCGCCGGATCGGGCCCGGGGACGGGCATGATGAGGACCGGTCACGAACTACCGCAGACCGGGAGAAATACATGAAATCCCTGGAAAAGCTCCCCAATATCGGCGCGATCCTGGCCGACCGGCTGCGCGGCGCCGGGGTGTCCGACGCGGCGGAGCTGCGCCGGCTCGGTTCGGAGGCGGCCTTCGCCAAGATCAGCGGCGAGCTGCCGGAGGACGCGCGCAGCCACACCCTCTTCGCCCTGGAGGGGGCCATCCGGGGTACCCGCTGGACCTCCATCCCGCAGGACGAACGCTCCCGGCTCGCCTCGCGCGTCTTCGACTGACGTCCCCGCCCGCTCCCCGCCGTGCTCCCCGGCCCGTGCGGTCCGCCGCAGGGTCCAGCCGACGCGGGGGCGGTCGCGGCGGCCGCCGCGACCGCCGGCGCTGCCGGACGCGCCCGCGCGGCGACGGAGGTCCCGCACGTCGGGCGAGGCGCCCGCACACCGCCGGAGGCGCCCGCACGCGCCGGGAGGCGGGCGCGCGCCCTCCGGGCGGTCGCGGTGGGCCGCTCGCCCCGGACGGCCCACCCCGGTGCACCGCCGCCGCGGGCCGCCCGGGACGATGGGGCCATGGCAGCCGTCGTCGCCGTGGGCGCGTTCCTGATGACTCTGATCGGCGGGGTCGTCGCGCACCGCATCGGAGACCGGCGGCACCTCGTGCTGGGCCTGGCCGCCGGGCTCATGCTCGGCGTGGTCGGCTTCGACCTGCTGCCCGAGGCGCTGCACGCGCAGCACGCCGAGGTCTTCGGGGTGCCGGCCGCGCTGCTGACGTTCGTCACCGGCTTCCTGGCCATCCACGTCGTCGAGCGGGCGGTGGCGGTGCACCGCGCCCACGAAGGGGAGTACGCCGACCACCGGCACGCCCACGCGCACGGCCACCGGCACGGCGGCGGCGACAAGGACGAGCCGGCGCTGGGGATGGCCGCGGCCGGAGCCCTGGTCGGCCACAGCGTGCTGGACGGCTTCGCCATCGGCGCGGCGTTCCAGGCGGGCTCGGCGGTGGGCACGGTGGTGGCCATCGCCGTCATCGCGCACGACTTCGCGGACGGCTTCAACACGTACACGATCACCCGGCTGTACGGGAACGCGCGCCGGCGGGCGCTGGCCCTGCTGCTGTGCGACGCCGCCGCGCCGATCGCCGGGGCGTCGATCACCCTGGCCTTCACCATCCCGGAAGGGGCCCTCGGGCTGTACCTCGGGTTCTTCGCCGGCTTCCTGTTCTACCTGGCCACCTCCGACATCCTGCCGGAGGCGCACAGCCCGCACCCGTCGCTGTCCACGCTGCTGTGCACGGTGGCCGGCACCGGCTTCATGTGGCTGGTCATCGGCCTGGCGAGCTGAGCCCTCGCGAGCTGTGGCCGGCGGGCTGAGCCGGCGGGCCGTGGCCGGTGGGCGGGGCGGGTCCCGGGGGCGCCGCGGTGCGACGTGCGTCGCATTCACCGGCGATCCCTTCAGAATGCGGCCGCGCTTTGTTAGACACGGAACAAGAGCAGCGGTGGCCGCACACCGTGCCCCGCGTGAACGCCGCACCCCCTGGAAGCGCACCATGACCGACGACGGTTCGACCGGCCCGATACCCGAGCCCCACGCCTTCGAGATCGACCTCACCCGCGAGGAGGCACGGCGGCAGGCCGAGGTGGTCGCCGCTCTCGGCGACGACTGGGACCCGCTCGCCGTCATCGAGGGCGAGCGCGCGGCCCACCGCATGCTCTACTCCGGCCTCGACACGGACCAGCTCGCGACCCATCGCCGCCTGGTGGCGGCCGGGGTGCTGCCGCCGCGCGAGGAGGACGGCCGTGCTGCCGATTGACCCGCAGGCCGACATCGGTCGCCGCGCCTGGTTGCCCTGCCCCAACTGCCATGACCACCTGGGCTGCGCCACCTGCTCGGCCGGCCGCACCTGCCGCGACCACTGGCGCTACCTGCTGGCCACCACCGGCCGGCTGCTGCACCTGCAGTGCCCGGCCTGCACCCACCTGTGGTCCTGGGACTCCGGCTTCGGCTGCGCCACCGGCGGCGGCTGACCCGGCCGGGCGACGCACGCCGCGCCGGGTCCGCCGGGCCACCTGCGGGACCCCGGCGGTGCCGGCCGGGCCGTGCGCACCGGTCCCGGTCACGTGGCGGCCCCGGCCCGGCGCCTCCTCGCGGGGACCGCCTCCGGCCGGGTTCCGCGAGCGGCGGACGTGCCTGTTCGCGGGCCGGTTCCGCCCGCACGACGCCCGGACCGGTCGGTCGGTCCGGGCGCCACCGGACAGAAAGGCGCGGCGGCCTCGTTGAGTAACCGCGACGCTATTGCCAGAGTGGGGTCTGCGACATACCGTCTTCCCCTCGGCTGGGTTCTACGTGCGTAGACCTCGCCTGACGTTGCGTGTCAGAGGAGCTGATCATGACCCAAGTCGTACGCGCCGCCCTCGTCCAGGCGAGTTGGACGGGTGACGCAGAATCAATGATCGCCAAGCACGAGGAGCACGCGCGGGCCGCCGCCGCACAGGGCGCGAAGATCATCGGCTTCCAGGAGGTCTTCAACGCCCCCTACTTCTGCCAGGTGCAGGAGGCGGAGCACTACCGCTGGGCCGAACCGGTGCCGGACGGCCCCACCACCCGCCGCATGCGGGACCTCGCCCGTGAGACCGGCATGGTCATCGTGGTGCCGGTCTACGAGGTCGAGCAGTCCGGGTTCTACTACAACACCGCGGTCGTCATCGACGCCGACGGCAGCGTGGTCGGAAAGTACCGCAAGCACCACATCCCGCAGGTCAAGGGGTTCTGGGAGAAGTTCTACTTCAAGCCGGGCAACCTCGGACTGCCGGTGTTCGACACCGCGGTCGGCCGGGTCGGCGTCTACATCTGCTATGACCGGCACTTCCCCGAGGGGTGGCGCGCGCTGGGCCTGGCCGGCGCCCAGATCGTCTACAACCCCTCGGCCACCTCGCGCGGGCTCTCCGCCTACCTGTGGAAGCTGGAGCAGCCGGCCGCCGCGGTCGCCAACGAGTACTTCGTGGCCGCGATCAACCGGGTGGGCCAGGAGGAGTACGGCGACAACGACTTCTACGGCACCAGCTACTTCGTCGACCCGCGCGGCCAGTTCGTCGGCGACGTGGCCAGCGACACCAAGGAGGAGCTGGTCGTGCGCGACCTCGACTTCGGCCTGATCGACGAGGTCCGCCAGCAGTGGGCGTTCTACCGGGACCGCCGCCCCGAGGCGTACGGCGACCTCGTCCAGCCCTGACCGCACACCGGCCATGACCGAGCCCACCGCACACGCCGCCCTGCACGCCCGGCACCGCGCCGTCATGCCCGACTGGCTCGCCACCTCCTACCGGCGGCCGATCGAGATCGTGCGCGGTGAGGGGCGGCGGGTGTGGGACGCCGAGGGGCGCTGCTACCTGGACTTCTTCGGCGGCATCCTCACCACCATGACGGCGCACGCGCTGCCGGAGGTGACCGAGGCGGTGACCGGCCAGGCCGGCCGCATCCTGCACAGCTCCACGCTCTACCTCAGCCGCGGCGCCGTGGAACTCGCCGAGCGGATCGCCGCGCTCTCCGGGATCCCGGACCCCCGGGTGTTCTTCACCACCTCCGGCACCGAGGCGAACGACACCGCCCTGCTGCTGGCCACCGCGTACCGCCGCTCGCACCAGGTGCTGGCGCTGCGCAACGGCTACCACGGCCGGTCGTTCAGCACGATCGGCGTCACCGGCAACTCCGCCTGGTCGCCGACCGGCCTGTCGCCGCTGCAGACGCTCTACGTGCACGGAGGTGTGCGCACCCGGGGACCGTTCGCACATCTGAGCGACGAGCGGTTCGTCGAGGCGTGCGTGGCCGACCTGCGCGACCTGCTCGGCCAGGTGGCCGACCCGGTCGCCGCCCTGATCGCCGAACCCGTCCAGGGCGTGGGCGGGTTCACCTCGCCGCCGGACGGTCTGCTCGCCGCGTTCCGCGACGTGCTCGCCGAGCACGGCATCCTGTGGATCACCGACGAGGTGCAGACCGGCTGGGGGCGCACCGGGGACCACTTCTGGGGCTGGCAGGCGCACGCCGGCTCCGGCGCACCCGACATCCTCACCTTCGCCAAGGGCGTCGGCAACGGGATGTCCCTGGGCGGCGTGGTCGCCCGCGCCGAGGTGATGAACTGCCTGCGAGCCCACTCCATCTCCACCTTCGGCGGCAGCCCGGTCACCACCGCGGCCGCGCTCGCCAACCTCGGCTACCTGCTCGAGCACGACCTGCAGGGCAACGCCCGCCGGGTCGGCGGCCTGCTGACCGCGCGGCTGCGGTCGGTCGCCGCCGCCTCACCCGCGATCCGCGAGGTGCGCGGCCGCGGGTTGATGATCGGCGTGGAGCTGGTCGTGCCCGGCACCGACGAACCGTCGCCCGACCTGGCCTCCGCGGTGCTGGAGGCGGCCCGGGAGGGCGGACTGCTCATCGGCAGGGGTGGCCACGACGGCAACGTGCTGCGGATCGCGCCGCCGCTCACGCTGACCGTGGCCGAAGCCGAGGAGGGGGCCGCGATCATCGAGGCCGCCGTCCAGCACGCCGTGACCCGAGGACAACCGGAGGAAGTATGACCACCACACTGATCCGCGGCGGATTGGTGATCACCGCGTCCGACGAACTGCACGCCGACGTCCTCGTCGACGACGGCCGCATCGCCGCGCTCTTCCACCGGGAGCCCGGCGGCGAACCGGCGGTCACCGCCGACCGGACGATCGACGCGACCGGCCGGTACGTCATCCCGGGCGGCGTGGACGCGCACACCCACATGGAGATGCCGTTCGGCGGCACCTACGCCTCCGACACCTTCGAGACCGGCACCCGGGCCGCCGCGTGGGGCGGCACCACCACCATCGTGGACTTCGCCATCCAGTCGGTCGGCGGGGCGCTGCGCGAGGGACTGGACGCCTGGCACGCCAAGGCCGACGGCCAGTGCGCCATCGACTACGGCTTCCACATGATCCTCGCCGACGTCAACGAGCACTCGCTGAAGGAGATGGACCAGCTCGTCCAGGAGGGCGTCACCTCCTTCAAGCTGTTCATGGCCTACCCGGGCGTCTTCTACAGCGACGACGGCCGGATCCTGCGCGCCATGCAGCGCGCCTCCGGCAACGGCGGCCTGATCATGATGCACGCCGAGAACGGCATCGCGATCGACGTGCTGGTCGAGCAGGCGCTCGCCGCCGGCCGCACCGACCCGCGCCACCACGGCGAGGTCCGCAAGGCGCTGCTGGAGGCCGAGGCCACCCACCGCGCCATCCAGCTCGCCCGGGTGGCCGGCTCCCCGCTCTACGTCGTGCACGTCTCGGCCACCGAAGCGGTCGCCGAACTCACCCAGGCCCGCGACATGGGCCTCAACGTCTTCGGCGAGACCTGCCCGCAGTACCTGTTCCTGTCCACCGACAACCTCGCCGAGCCGGACTTCGAGGGCGCCAAGTACGTCTGCTCCACGCCGCTGCGCCCGCGCGAGCACCAGGCCGCCCTGTGGCGCGGCCTGCGCACCAACGACCTGTCCGTGGTCTCCACCGACCACTGCCCGTTCTGCTTCACCGGGCAGAAGGAGCTGGGCCGCGGCGACTTCTCCAGGATCCCCAACGGGCTGCCCGGGGTGGAGAACCGGATGGACCTGCTGCACCAGGCGGTCGTCGACGGGAACATCTCCCGCCGCCGCTGGATCGAACTGGCCTGCGCCACCCCGGCGCGGATGTTCGGGCTCTATCCCCGCAAGGGCACCATCGCCCCCGGCGCGGACGCCGACGTGGTGGTCTACGACCCCTCCGCCGAGCAGGTCATCTCCGCCGAGACCCACCACATGAACGTCGACTACAGCGCGTACGAGGGCCGCCGGATCACCGGCCGGGTCGAGACCGTGCTCTCGCGCGGCGAGCTGGTGATCGACGCCCGTTCCTACGTGGGACACGCCGGACACGGCCAGTACCAGCCGCGCGGCACCTGCCAGTACCTGATGTGACCCCCTCGGAGACTCGCGAAAGGCACCACAATGGAGTTCGGGCTCGTCCTGCAGACCGATCCGCCCGCGTCGGCGGTGGTCGACCTCATGCGCCGCGCCGAGCGCGGCGGGTTCCACTACGGCTGGACCTTCGACTCGGCGGTGCTGTGGCAGGAGCCGTTCGTCATCTACAGCCGGATCCTGGAGCACACCGAGCGGATGGTCGTCGGGCCGATGGTCACCAACCCGGGCACCCGCACCTGGGAGGTGACCGCGTCCACCTTCGCCACGCTCAACGAGATGTACGGCAACCGCACGGTGTGCGGCATCGGCCGCGGCGACTCCGCGATGCGGGTGGCCGGCCGCAGGCCGAACACCCTGGCCCGGCTCGGCGAGGCGATCACCGCCATCCGCGACCTCGCCGAGGGCCGGCAGGCCGAGGTGGACGGCAACCCGGTCACGCTCCCCTGGGTGCGCGACGGCCGGCTGCCGGTGTGGATGGCCGCCTACGGGCCGAAGGCGCTGGCGCTGGCCGGGCAGAAGGCCGACGGGTTCATCCTGCAACTGGCCGACCCGTTCCTGACCGAGTGGATGGTCAAGGCGGTCCGGCAGGCCGCCGCCGACGCCGGGCGGGATCCGGACGCGCTCCGCATCTGCGTGGCCGCCCCCGCCTACGTCACCGACGGCACCGAGGAGGGCCTCGCCCACGGCCGCGAGCAGTGCCGCTGGTTCGGCGGCATGGTCGGCAACCACGTCGCCGACCTCGTCGAGCGCTACGGAGACAGCTCCGGCATGGTGCCGCGCGAGCTGACCGAGTACATCAAGGGTCGCCAAGGCTACGACTACTCCCACCACGGCCGCACCGGCAACCCCGACACCGCGTTCGTACCGGACGCGGTGGTGGACCGCTTCTGCCTGATCGGTCCGCCGGAGGCGCACCTGGAGAAGCTCAGGCGACTGCGGTCGCTGGGCGTCGACCAGTTCGCGGTCTACGCCATGCACGACGCCCGCGAGGCGGTCGTCGACCAGTACGCCGAGCACGTCATCCCGCGGTTCGGAGCGGACCGGTGAGCGCCACCCAGGCCGCCGGCCCGGCCGACGGCCCGATAGACCTCGCACCGGGCACGGTGCCGGAGGACGGCCGGTTCGCCAACTCCGACCTGCGCCCGGTGCCGGTCGCCGACCGCCACTGGAGCACCTACAACTTCGCCGCCCTGTGGGTCGGCATGGCGCACAACATCCCGTCCTGGACGCTGGCCTCCGGGCTGGTCGCGCTCGGCATGGACTGGAAGCAGGCGGTGCTCACCATCGCCCTGGCCAACGTCATCGTGCTGCTGCCGATGCTGCTGACCGGGCACGCCGGGCCCAAGTACGGCATCCCCTTCCCGGTGCTGGCCCGCTCCTCGTTCGGGATGCGCGGCGCGAACCTGCCGGCCCTGGTGCGCGCCGCGGTCGCCTGCGCCTGGTTCGGCATCCAGACCTGGATCGGCGGCGAGGGCATCTTCTTCCTGGCCGGCAAGCTGTTCGGGCACGGCTGGGCGCACGCGGGCGCGTTCGGCGGCTATCCGTGGACCCAGTGGCTGTCGTTCGGCGTCTTCTGGGTGCTGGAGCTGGCCATCATCGCCCGCGGCATGGAGACGTTGCGCCGCTTCGAGAACTGGGCCGCGCCGTTCGTGCTGGTCGGCGCGGTCGGCCTGCTGATCTGGATCACCGACAAGTCCGGCGGCTTCGGACCGCTGCTCGACCAGCCCTCCAAGCTCGGCTGGGGCGGTCACTTCTGGCCGGTCTTCTTCCCCGCCCTGATGGGCATGATCGGCTTCTGGTCCACCCTGTCACTCAACATCCCCGACTTCACCCGGTTCGGAGCCGGCCAGCGGGCCCAGGTGTGGGGCCAGACCCTCGGACTGCCCACCACCATGACCGCCTTCGCCCTGCTGTCGGTGCTGGTCACCTCGGGCTCCCAGGCGGTCTACGGAACGGCGGTCTGGGACCCGATCCAACTCGCCGCGCACCTGCAGAACTGGGCGGGCGTCACCTTCGCGCTGATCACCGTGCTCGTCGCGACGATCTCGTGCAACCTGGCGGCCAACGTCGTCTCGCCCGCCTACGACCTGTCGAACCTGGCACCCAAGACCATCACCTTCCGCGGCGGCGCGCTGATCACCGGCGTGGTCGGGGTCGCCATCTTCCCGTGGAAGCTGCTGTCCTCGCCGCAGGTGTACATCTACACCTGGCTCGGCCTGGTCGGCGGCCTGCTCGGCACGGTGGCCGGCGTGCTGATCGCCGACTACTGGCTGGTCCGCCGCACCCGGCTGGACCTGCCGGACCTCTACCGCGCGCACGGCCGCTACTGGTACACCGGCGGCTGGAACTGGCGGGCCGTCACCGCCTTCACGGTGGGCGGCCTGCTGGCCGTCGGCGGCTCGTACTCCGCGCCCGGCGGCGGCCCGTTCCCGTCCGGCGGGCTCATCCCGTTCCTCAAGCCGCTGGCCGACTACGGCTGGGCGGTCGGGCTGGTCTCCGCCCTGGTCATCCACGTCCTGCTGACCCGAGCGTTTCCAGCAGCGGGGCCAGAGCCGTCCCGATCGGCTCCCTGACCACCTCGGCGGCCAGCCCGTCGTAGGGGGTGGGCTGCGCGTTGACGATCACCAGGCGTGCCCCGTGCCCCGCCGCGATCCCCGCCAGGGACGCGGCGGGGCGCACCTGGAGACTGCTGCCCACCGCGAGGAACACCCCGCACGCCTTGGCGATCGCCACCGCCCGGCCCAGTACGTCCGGATCCAGCCGTTGGCCGAACATCACGGTCGCGGACTTCAGGATGCCGCCGCACACCCGGCACGCCGGATCCTCCTCGCCCGCGCGCACCCGGTCCAGCACCTCGTCCATCGGCCCGCGCTCCCCGCAGGAGACGCACACCGAGGTCCGTGACGAACCGTGCAGCTCCAGCACCTTGCCCGGCGGCACCCCCGCCGCCTGGTGCAGCCCGTCCACGTTCTGCGTGATCACCCGCACCGGAACTCCGGACCGCTCCAGCCGGGCCACCGCGTGGTGGGCGGCGTTCGGCTCCGCGTGCCGCGCCGGACTGTCCAGCCGCATCCGCCACGCCCGCCGCCGGATCAGCGGATCCGCCAGGTAGTACGCGTACGTCACCAGCTTCTCGGCCTGCGGATCACGCCGCCACACCCCGTTCGGCCCCCGGTAGTCGGGGATGCCGGAGTCGGTGGAGACGCCGGCACCGGTCAGGATCGCCACCAGCGGCCGTCCGCCGCCGTCCGCCGCGCTGCCCATGGCCCCGAGGCTACGAGCCGCCGGGCCCGCCGGCCAGTGGCCCCGTGCCGGAGCCGTCCCCGGCCGGTGGCCGGCGCGCCGGGGGCGTGCGCCGCACGGGGGCGTCCGCCGGCCGGGCCGCGCCGTCCCGGCCGTTCGGTCACCGGCGCGGGCCCGGATCTGGCACGGTGGGGGCGTGAGCACGGATGCGGTGGACGTCGTGGTGGTCGGAGCGGGGCCCAACGGGCTGACGGCCGCCGTCGAACTGGCCGGAGCGGGCCTGTCGGTGGCGCTGTACGAGGCGGCCGCGACGGTCGGCGGCGGCGCCCGCACCGAGGAGTTGACGCTGCCCGGCTTCCGGCACGACCCGTGCTCGGCGGCCCACCCGTTCGGCGCCGGATCGCCGGCGTTCCGCGCCCTGCCGCTGCGCCGGCACGGACTGGAGTGGGTGCACCCCGACCTGCCCATGGCGCACCCGTTCCCGGACGGGACGGCCGCCGTCCTGGACCGCTCGATCGGCGCCACCGCCGCGTCGCTCGGCGCCCGGGACGCCGGACGCTACCGGCGGATGATGGCCCCGTTCTCCGGCCGCTGGCCGGCCCTCGCGACCGACGTGCTGCGCCCCCAGTGGTCCGGACCGCCGCGGCACCCGCTGCTGTGGGCCCGGTTCGGCGCGGTCGGCGCGCTGCCGGTGTCGGTGCTGGCCCGCCGCTTCCGCGGGGAGCGGGCGCGCGGACTGCTGGCCGGCGTCGCCGCCCACCTGGTCGGGCCGCTCGACGGGCCGCTCACCGCCGGCGGGGCGCTGACGTTCCTGGCGGCCGGGCACGAGGTGGGCTGGCCGTTCGCCCGCGGCGGTTCGCAGGCCGTCTCCGACGCCCTGGCCGCGGTGCTGACCGAGCGCGGCGGGGTGATCCGCACCGGCGTCACCGTTCGCTCGCTGTCCGAGCTGCCGCCCGCGCTCGCCTACGTCTTCGACACCTCGCCGACCGCGCTGGCCCGCATCGCCGGACTGCGCGGCGCCTACCACGGCTACCGCTACGGCCCGGCGTCGTTCAAGGTCGACTACGCGCTGGACGGCCCGGTGCCGTGGACCGCCCCCCGGGCCGCCCTGGCCGGCACCGTCCACCTGGGCCCCACGTTCGGCGAGATCGGCGGGGCGCTGCGCGACGCGGCGGACGGCCGGGCCCCCCGGGTGCCGTTCGTGCTGGCGACCCAGCCCAGCCTGTTCGACCCCTCGCGCGCCCCGCGCGGCAAGCACGTCCTGTGGGCCTACTGCCACGTGCCCAACGGCTGGCGCGGCGACGCCACCGCGGCCATCGAGCGGCAGATCGAGCGCTTCGCGCCCGGCTTCACCGACCTGATCCTGGCCCGCGCGGTCAGCGGACCGGCCGAACTCTCCGCCCGCAACGCCAACTACGTCGGCGGCGACATCGGCTGCGGATCGTCGGCCGGCCTGCGCGCGGTGATCCGGCCGGCGCTGCGCCGGGTGCCGTACGCGACCGGCGACCCGTCGGTCTTCCTGTGCTCCTCGGCCACCCCGCCCGGCCCCGGTGTGCACGGCATGTCGGGCCACCACGCGGCCCGTGCGGTGCTCGCCGCGCTCGGCCGTCGCCGCAGGTGACCCCCGTCCCCGCCGGCGGCCGGTACCGGCCGCTCCCCGGAAAGGCAGCCGCATGGCCCACGACCACCACCCCGGCGCCCGTGCCGGCCACGCGGCGCACGGCCCGGACGCGGGCCCGGACCGGCCGGAACCGGAACCGGGCCGGCTGGAGCTGGACGGACTGTACCTGCCGTCCGTCACGCCCGAGCGGTTCGCCCGGATCGTGCGCGCCACGCCGCGCGGCCGGGCCGCCGAGGTGATGGCCGGGCCGCACCGCCGCCGGATCCTGGAGGAGCTGTTCGCCCGGATGCCCGCGCTGTTCCGGGCCGAGGCGGCCGGCGGCCGCGAGGCCCTGGTCCGCTGGCAGGTGACCACACCGGCCGGCGGCCCGGACACCTTCGAGACCGAGATCGCCGCCGGCCTGCTCGCCGTCACCGGGCACGCCACCGGCCGGGTCCCGCGCCTGACCCTCACCATGGCCGGCCCGGAGCTGCTCCGGCTGGCCGCCGGCACCGCGAGCGGCCCCTGGCTGCTGGTCACCCGCAGGCTGCGTGCCGACGGCGACCTGCTGCTGGCCGCCGCGCTGACCGGCTGGTTCGACCTGCCCACCGGGTGAACCCCGCCCATTGACGCGGGCGCCGAGGGGCGGCAAGGCTGCCAGGGGCCCGTCCCCGCCCATGGCGCGTTCCCGAGGAGCTGCCCCGTGTTCACCACCCGTCCCACCCTCCAGGGCACCTTCGGCATGGTGTCCTCCACCCACTGGCTGGCCTCCCAGTCCGCCATGGCCGTCCTGGAGGACGGCGGCAACGCCTTCGACGCGGCGGTGGCCGCGGCCTTCGTGCTGCACGTGGTGGAACCCCACCTGAACGGACCGGCCGGCGAGGTGCCTGCGATCATCGCCCCGGCCGGCGGCGGGGTCCGGGTGCTGTGCGGCCAGGGCCCGGCCCCGGCCGGCGCCACCATCGACCACTACACCGGGCTCGGACTGCGGCTGGTGCCCGGTACCGGACCGCTGGCCGCCGCCGTACCCGGGGCGTTCGACGCCTGGATGCTGCTGCTGCGCGACCACGGCACCCGGCCGCTGGCCGACGTGCTGCGCCACGCCATCGGCTACGCCGAGTCCGGCCACCCGGTCCTCGACCGGGTCGGCGCCACCGTGGAGACGGTGCGTCAGCTGTTCACCGAGGAGTGGACCAGCTCCGCCGAGGTCTACCTGCCCGGCGGCCGGCCGCCGGTGGCCGGACGGCTGTTCACCAACCCGGCGCTGGCCGCCACCTGGCGCCGGGTCATATCCGAGGCCGACGCGGCCGGCGGCAGCCGGGAGAACCGCATCGACGCGGCCCGCCGGGTCTGGCGCGAGGGCTTCGTCGCCGAGGCGATCGCCGCCGCCGCGGCCCGACCGGCGATGGACAGCTCGGGCGAACGGCACGCCGGCGTGCTCACCGGCGAGGACCTGGCCGGCTTCAGCGCGCACTTCGAGGCGCCGGTCAGCCACGACTGGAACGGCTGGACGGTGGCCAAGTGCGGCCCGTGGAGCCAGGGCCCGGCCTTCCTCCAGCAGCTCTCCCTGCTCCCCGGCGGCCTGGGCCGCGGTGAACTCGCACGCGGCACCGCCGGATACGTGCACACCCTGGTCGAGGGCGCCAAGCTGGCCTTCGCCGACCGCGAGGCATGGTACGGCGACGCCGCCGACGTGCCGCTCGACGACCTGCTCGCCCCCGCCTACACCGCCGAGCGCCGCTGGCTGACCGGCGGCGTGGCCTCCCGCGAACTGCGCCCCGGCCGGCCGGGCGGGCGTACCCCGCGACTGCCGGAGCACGTGCTGCGGGCGGCGGCCGGCGTGCCGCCGGAGGGCGAGGAGCCGCCCGCCGCCGCGGGCACCGGGGAGCCCACCGTCGGCGCCGACGGCGTCACCCGCGGCGACACCTGCCACCTCGACGTGGTCGACCGGTTCGGCAACATGATCTCCGTCACCCCCAGCGGCGGCTGGCTCCAGTCCAGCCCGGTGGTGCCGGAGCTCGGCTTCCCGCTCGGCACCCGCCTGCAGATGGTCTGGCTGGAGGAGGGACTGCCCAACTCGCTGGCCCCCGGCCGTCGGCCGCGCACCACCCTGAGCCCCTCGATGGCGCTGCGCGACGGCCGCCCGGTGCTGGCCTTCGGCACGCCGGGCGGCGACCAGCAGGACCAGTGGAGCTTCCACTTCTTCCTCGCGGTGGCCCTGCGCGCCCAGGTCCGCGGCGGCCTCGACCTACAGGGCGCGATCGACGAGCCGAACTGGCACACCGACGCCTTCCCCAGCTCGTTCCACCCGCGCGGCATGGTCCCCGGCGCCCTGGTCGTCGAGTCCCGGCTCGGTGAGCGGGTGATCGACGAACTGCGGCACCGCGGTCACCGCGTCACCGTGGGCGACGCCTGGAGCGAGGGGCGGGTGTGCGCGGTGGCCCGGGATCCGGAGACCGGCGTGCTGTCCGCCGCCGCCAACCCGCGCGGCATGCAGGGCTACGCCGTGGGCCGCTGACCGGCGTGCCCCCCGGCGGCCGGCGGCGGCCTCGGCACGGCAGGGGCGGCGCCGGTACGCCTGAGCGACCCCGGACGGCGAAGGGCCCCGGACGGCGACCGTCCGGGGCCCGGTAGGCGGGGCTCAGCGCAGCTGCGTGGCGCGCGCCTCGCGACGATTGCCGCGGATGGTGCTGACCCGGCGGAAGCCGGCCACCAGCGGGATCACCGCGGCCATGACGACCTGTAGGGCGGCACCGGTCTGCAGCAGCCGCTGCGCTCCGGGCGCGTCCACCGCCCAGGCGCCGAGGCAGCCCATGCTGATGAAGATCCAGCACAGGGTGGCCACCGCGAGCCGGCCGCGCGGCTTGGGGTACTCGACCCGGGAGACCATCAGCCAGGCCACCCCGACGATGATCACCAGCGTGGGCACGAAGGGCAGCTGGAGCAGGGTCGCCGAGACGATGGTCAACGCGCCCATCGGGGACGGCATGCCCTGGAACATGCCGTCCTTCATGGTCGTGCAGGAGAAGCGCGCCAGGCGCAGCACGACCGCCAGGACCACCACGATGGCGGTCACCGCCGAGACGTGCTGGTGGCCGTCGTCGGCGACCATGCCCCAGACGACCACGAAGTAGGCCGGCGCCAGGCCGAAGCTGATCAGGTCCGAGAGGTTGTCCAGCTCCGCGCCCATCGCCGAACTGCGCAGCTTGCGGGCGACCAGGCCGTCGAAGAGGTCGAAGACCGAGGCCAGCAGCATCAGCATCACGGCGGTGGCGGCGCTGTGCCGGGTCATGCCGCCGTCGGTCTGCCCCATCAGGTGCGGGACGAGGACGCCAGTGGTGGTGAAGTAGACCGCCATGAAACCGCAGGTCGCGTTGCCGAGCGTGAGCGTGTCGGCTATCGACAGCCGGGTCGACAACGGCATGTCGTCGGTGGCGTCCTCTTCGAGGTCGGCGACCCACGGGGTCTGCCGGTCGGGTTCAATCACGGTCAAGGCGAGTCACCCCTGCCTGTGTCGGCTGGCCGACCTCGACATCGGCCTCGATACCCTCCGGCAGGTACACGTCGACCCGCGAGCCGAAGCGGATCAGCCCGATCCGCTCGCCCTGCTCGACCTTGCTGCCCCGGGGCACGTACGGCACGATACGCCGGGCCACGGCACCGGCGATCTGGACCATCTCGACGTCGCCGAGTTCGGTGTCGAAGTGCCAGACGACGCGCTCGTTGTTCTCGCTCTCCTTGTTGAACGCCGGGACGAACCCGCCCGGGACGTGCTCCACGCTGCTCACGGTGCCGGCCAGCGGCGCCCGGTTCACGTGGACGTTCAGCGGGCTCATGAAGATCGCGACGCGGGTGCGGCCGTCCTTCCAGGGCATGATGCTCTGCACCACGCCGTCCGCGGGGGAGATGACCCGGCCGCGTCCGACCTCGCGCTCCGGGTCGCGGAAGAACCACAGCATGCCGGCCGCCAGGGCGGTGGTCGGCACGGCCACGGCCGCCCAGCGTCCGGAGCGGCGGGCGCGGGTCAGGCTGACCGCCGCGGCGGCGACGGTCGGCAGGAGCCACGGCGACGCTCCGCGCGCGAGGCGTACCCGGCCGCGTTGTGCAGAGGATGGGCTGTGGGGCATGAAGGACCTTCGTAGCGGTGGATGCCGCGCGGAAAACGGGGACGGCGGCTTTTCACCGATGGTATCGGGTGCGGCCAGCAACTCGGCAAGCTCAGAGGCGAGTCGGCGGCCGGCCAACCCTGTTGATCGTGTGATCTGCATCACGGATGTATCACCGTGAAAGCGGATATCTAACCCTGGATTCGGTACTCCTCCAGAAGCCTTCGTCCGATGATCATTTTTTGGATCTCCGCTGTACCCTCGCCGATCAGCAGCATCGGCGCCTCCCGGTAGAGCCGCTCGATCTCGTACTCTTTGCTGAATCCGTACCCGCCGTGGATGCGGAACGCGTCCTCGACGACCTCCTTGCAGAATTCGGATGCGAGATATTTCGCCATTCCGGCTTCGAGGTCGTTGCGCTGGCCGGAATCCTTCTTCCGGGCCGCGTTGATCATCATCTGGTGCGCGGCCTCCACCTTGGTGGCCATCTCCGCCAGCTTGAACTGGATCGCCTGGTGCTCGGCGATCGGCTTGCCGAAGGTGTGCCGCTGCTGTGCGTAGCAGACGCCCAGCTCGAAGGCGCGGCGGGCCACCCCGCAGCCGCGCGCGGCCACGTTCACCCGGCCCACCTCGACACCGTCCATCATCTGGTAGAAGCCGCGCCCCGTGCCGCCGCCGAGCACCATGTCCGCCGGGATCCGGACGTCCTCGAAGACCAGCTCCGTGGTGTCGACGCCCTTGTAGCCCATCTTCTCGATCTTCCCCGGCACGGTCAGCCCGGGCACCGCCGGGTTCGGGCCGAACCCCGGCTCCTTCTCGACCAGCAGCGTGGTCATCGACCGGTGCGGCGGCGCGTCCCGCGGCTGCCCCTCGTCGGTGCGGCACAGCACGGCCACCAGGTTGGCGCTGGCGCCGTTGGTCAGCCACATCTTCTGGCCGTCGACCACGTAGTCGGCGCCGTCGCGGACCGCCTTGGTGCGGATGGCCGACACGTCCGAGCCCAGCCCCGGCTCGGACATCGAGAACGCGCCGCGCACCTCGCCGGTCGCCATCCGGGGCAGGAAGCGGGCGCGCTGTTCGCCGGTGCCGTGCTGCTTGATCATGTACGCGACGATGAAGTGGGTGTTGATGATCCCGGACACGCTCATCCAGCCCCGGGAGATCTCCTCCACGCACAGCGCGTACGTCAGCAGTGACTCGCCGAGGCCGCCGTACTCCTCGGGGATCATCAGGCCGAAGACGCCCAGGTCCCTCAGTCCCTCGACGATCCGCGTCGGGTACTCGTCCCGGTGCTCCAGCTCCGTGGCGTACGGCAGGATCTCCTTGTCGACGAAGTCGCGGACGGTATCCAGGATCTCCCGCTGGACCTCGGTCAGGCCCTCGGTCTGCTGCAGCCGGCTCATCGGCCGTCCTCCCGGTCGCTCGTCTCGGGGCGGCCGGGCTGCTCGCCGCCGCGCCTGTCGGTGTACGAGGCGGTGGGCACCATGACCTTGCGGCGGAAGACGCAGACCAGGGTGCCGTCCTGCTTGTAGCCGCGGGTCTCGACGTGCACGATGCCGCGGTCGTCGCTGGACCTGGACTCCCACTTGTCCAGCACCGTGGTCTCGCCGTAGACCGTGTCCCCGTGGAACGTCGGCGCCACGTGCTTGAGCGACTCGACCTCCAGGTTGGCGATGGCCTTGCCCGACACGTCCGGCACCGACATGCCCAGCAGCAGCGAGTAGACGTAGTTGCCCACCACCACGTTGCGGCCGAAGTCGGTCGTCCGCTCGGCGTAGTTGGCGTCCAGGTGCAACGGGTGGTGGTTCATGGTCAGCAGGCAGAACAGGTGGTCGTCGTACTCGGTGACCGTCTTGCCGGGCCAGTGCTTGTAGACCGCGCCCACCTCGAACTCCTCGTAGGTACGCCCGAACCGCATCCTCAGACCTCCAGGTTGTGCGCGCGGCGGATCTCGTCCGTGATCCGCCCGATCATCTCGGTGATGCCGAAGTCCTTCGGCGTGAAGACCGCGGCCACTCCGGCCTCGCGCAGTGCGACCGCGTCCGCCTCGGGGATGATTCCACCCACGATCACCGGGACGTCGTCGTTCCCGGCGCGTCGCAGCCGCCGGAGCACCTCCGGCACCAGTGCGTGGTGCGAGCCGGACAGGATCGACAGCCCCACGCAGTGCACGTCCTCGGCGACCGCGGCGGCCACGATCTGCTCGGGCGTCAGCCGGATGCCCTGGTAGACCACCTCGTACCCGGCGTCCCGGGCTCGGACGGCGATCTGCTCGGCGCCGTTGGAGTGGCCGTCCAGCCCCGGCTTGCCGACCAGCAGGCGCAGCGTGCCCGCGCCCAGCTCCCGCGCGGTGGCGGCCACCGCGGCACGCACCCGCACCAGGTCACCGCCGGCCCGTGCCGCCACCGCCACCGGCGCGCCGCCCACCCCGGTCGGGGCGCGGAACTCGCCGAAGACCTCGCGCAGCGCGTCCGACCACTCGCCGGTCGTCGCGCCGGCGCGGGCGCACTCCAGCGTCGCGTCCATCAGGTTGGCGTCGGTGCCCGCGGCGGCCCGCAGCGCCTCCAGCGCCGCCTTGACCCGCGGCCCGTCGCGTTCCGCCCGCCAGGCCGCCAGCGCCTCGACCACCCGTGCCTCGTTGGCCGGGTCGACCGTCTGCACCGCGGCGTCCAGGTCGGCGGTGAGCGGGCTCGGCTCGCTGGTCCGGTAGCAGTTGACGCCCACCACCTTGTCCTCGCCGGACTCGATGCGCGCCCGGCGCCGCGCGTGCGAGGCGACCAACCGGCTCTTGAGGTAGCCGGACTCCACCGCCGCCACGACCCCGCCCATCTCCCGCACCCGGTCCATCTCGGCGGTGGCCGCGTCGGTCAGTTCGGCCACCTTCGCCTCGATCACCTCGCTGCCGCGGAAGATGTCGTCGTACTCCAACAGGTCGCTCTCGAGCGCCAGCACCTGCTGGACGCGCAGGCTCCACTGCTGGTCCCACGGGCGTGGCAGGCCCAGCGCCTCGTTCCAGGCCGGCAGCTGCACGGCGCGGGCGCGCGCGTCCCTGCTGAGCGTGACGGCCAGCATCTCCAGCACGATGCGCTGCACGTTGTTCTCCGGCTGCGCCTCGGTCAGGCCGAGCGAGTTGACCTGGACGCCGTAGCGGAACCGGCGCTGCCGGGCGTCGGTGACGCCGTAGCGCTCCCGGGTGACCCGGTCCCAGAGGCGGGTGAACGCCCGCATCTTGCACGTCTCCTCGACGAACCGGACGCCGGCGTTGACGAAGAAGGAGATCCGGCCCACCACGTCGCCCATCCGCTCGGCCGGCACCTGGCCGCGGTCGCGCACCGTGTCGAGCACCGCGACGGCGGTGGACATCGCGTACGCGATCTCCTGCACCGGCGTGGCGCCGGCCTCCTGGAGGTGGTAGCTGCAGATGTTGACCGGGTTCCACTTCGGCATCCGGGCCACGGTGTACGCGATCATGTCCGTGGTCAGCCGCAGCGACGGGCCGGGCGGGAAGACGTGCGTGCCGCGCGAGAGGTACTCCTTGACGATGTCGTTCTGCGTGGTGCCGGTGAGCAGCGAGACGTCCGCGCCCTGCTCCTGCGCCACGACCTCGTACAGGGCGAGCAGCCACATGGCGGTGGCGTTGATCGTCATGGAGGTGTTCATGCGCTCCAGCGGGATGTCCCGGAAGAGCGCGCGCATGTCGCCCAGGTGCGTGACCGGCACCCCCACCCGGCCGACCTCGCCGCGGGCCAGCACGTGGTCCGGGTCGTAGCCGGTCTGGGTGGGCAGGTCGAAGGCGACGGACAGGCCGGTCTGGCCCTTGGCGAGGTTGCGCCGGTAGAGCTCGTTGGAGGCCCGCGCGCTGGAGTGGCCGGCGTAGGTGCGCATCAGCCAGGGGCGGTCCTTGGCGTGCGCGGCCGGCTGCCGGGCGCCCATCAGGCGTCCCTGAAGCGGTTGATCGCGTCCAGGTGCCGGGCCCGCAGTTCCGGGTCGCGTACCCCCATGCCCTCCCGTGGCGCGAGCGCCAGCACGCCGACCTTGCCCTGGTGCAGGTTGCGGTGCACGTCGTAGGCGGCCTGCCCGGTCTCCTCCAGCGGGTAGGTGCGCGACAGGGTGGGGTGGATCCTGGCCTTGGCCACGAGGCGGTTGGCTTCCCATGCTTCGCGGTAGTTGGCGAAGTGGGAGCCGATGACGCGTTTGAGGGACATCCACAGGTAGCGGTTGTCGTACTGGTGGGTGTAGCCGGTGGTGGAGGCGCAGGTGACGACGGTGCCGCCTTTGCGGGTGACGAAGACGCTGGCGCCGAAGGTCTCGCGGCCGGGGTGTTCGAAGACGATGTCGACGTCCTCGCCGCCGGTGAGTTCCCTGATGCGTTGGCCGAACCGCTTCCATTCGCGGGGGTCCTGGGTGTGGTCGTCCTTCCAGAAGCGGTAGTCCTCCGCGGTGCGGTCGATGACGGCTTCGGCGCCCATCGAGCGGCAGATGGCGGCTTTCTGTTCGTTGGAGACGACGCAGACGGGGGTGGCGCCGCCGGCCAGGGCGAGTTGGGTGGCGTAGGAGCCGAGTCCGCCGCTGGCGCCCCAGATGAGGACGTTGTCGCCCTGTTTCATGCCGGCGCCGTTGCGGGAGACCAGTTGCCGGTAGGCGGTGGAGTTGACCAGTCCGGGGGCGGCGGCCTCCTCCCAGCTGAGGTGGGCGGGCTTGGGCATCAGCTGGTTGGACTTCACCAGGGCGATCTCCGCCAGGCCGCCGAAGTTGGTCTCGAAGCCCCAGATCCGCTGTTCCGGGTCGAGCATCGTGTCGTTGTGGCCGTCGGAGGACTCCAACTCCACCGACAGGCAGTGCGCCACCACCTCGTCGCCGGGCCGCCAGCAGTTGACCCCCACCCCGGTGCGCAGCACGACGCCGGCCAGGTCGGAGCCGATGACGTGGTACGGCAGGTCGTGGCGCGCCGCGAGCGGCGAGAGCCGGCCGTAGCGCTCCAGGAACGCGAAGGTGGGAACCGGCTCGAAGATCGAGGTCCACACCGAGTTGTAGTTGACCGAGGAGGCCATCACGGCGACCAGGGCCTCGCCGGGCCCCAGTTCGGGGACCGGCACGTCGTCGAGGTGCACCGACTTGCGGGGGTCCTTCTCCCGGGTGGCCAGCCCGGAGAACATCTCCACTTCGTCCTTGTGCACGGTCACGGCACGGTAGGAGTCGGGCAGCGGCAGGGCCGCGATGTCCTCGGCGGTGGTGTCCGGCGCGAGGATGGCGTCAAGGATGTCGTTCACGGGAGCCTCCGGCGAAGCGTTGTGGCGGACGCTTGGGGGGAAACGCTGGGTTCGGGGTGCCGTCGGTTCGGCGGGTGAAGAGCACGCGCGGTGGCGCGGGAGAGCCTGTGACGCAGGCGTCCGCACGTCGCGGGGACAGACGGCGACCGGCGTGCGCCGGGCACCGCCCGTGCGGACTGACTCCACGGTAATGGCACTGGGTGCCATCCGTAAAGTCACTCCGTGCCATGAGTTTGCCGGACGGGGTCCCGCCGGCCGGGCGGCAGGCCTCGGCCCAGGTGGGCGGGGGTGTGAGGGGCACGGCCGGCCGAAGCCGGGGCGGCGGCCGGGGCTGCGCTGGCGGGGCGCCGGTGCCGCCGCAGCCCTGGCCGCCGCAGCCGGTGTCGGCCGGACGCCTCCGCGCGCGGCGCCGCCGGGCGCGGGGGCGCCGGGCGGACGGCCGGGCACGGGCCGCAGGGGGGCCGCGGGGGCCGCCGGAGGGCAGGGCCGCACGCGGGCCGGACGGCGGACGGCCTCCGGCGGACGGTTCGCCGACGAGGGCGGAGGGCTCCGCCGGGTCAGACGTCCTTGAGCGCCTTCTCCACGGCCTGCAGCACCTCGGTGGGGGAGGCGTCGGTACGGGCCACCGCCACCACCACCTCGCCCCTGCCGCCGCCGGTGGCCGCCGCCGGCTTCGCCCGCTGGCGGGGCCCGGCGCCGCCTATCCCCATGCCGGTGCCGAAGGTCGCGCGGATCACCCCGAAGGCCCGTTCGAGCTGTGCCTCCACGTCGCCCTTGCCGCCAGCCCGCAGCCAGCGGCGCAGCACGTGGTTGTGCGCGGCGACCACGGCGGAGGCCGCCACCTCGGCCAGCAGCGGGTCGTCGTCGCTCGCCCGGTGCGCCGCCTCGTCGAAGTGGCCCAGCAGATACCGGGTGAACAGCCGGTCGTAGCGGGCCACCGAGGCGATCTCGTGTTCCCGCAGCGCCGGCACCTCACGGGTCAGCCGGTAGCGCTCCACGGACACCCGTGGCGACTCGGCGTACATCCGTAGCACTTCGGTGATGCCGCGGCACACGGTGTCCAGTGGGTGCTCCTGCGGCTCGGCGCCGTCCAGCACCGACTGCACGCGCACCAGGGTGTCGTTGTGGTCCGGGAAGATCGCCTCTTCCTTGGAGCGGAAGTGCCGGAAGAACGTCCTGCGGGCCACCCCCGCCGCCGCCGCGATCTCGTCCACCGTGGTGCCCTCGTACCCCTTGGTGGAGAACAGGCGCATCGCGGCGGCCGACAGGTCCTGGCGGACGCGGTGCCGCTGGGCGGTGGTACGGGAGCTGGCACGCGGCTGGGGCATGGGGGGAACGTACTGCATTTCCGTCGGCGACGCGGCGGGCCCCGGCCGCCCGGAGCGGCACGCGGGCCCACCTTGAACCGGCCTCAGGCCCCGGCGTATTCGCGGAAGCCGCGGCCGGTCTTGCGGCCCAGGAAGCCCGCCGAGACCAGGTGCTCCAGCAGCGCCGCGGGCGCGAGAGCGGGATCGCGGAACTCCTGGTGCAGCGCGCGTTCGATGGCCAGCGACACGTCCAGGCCGACCACGTCGAGCAGTTCGAACGGGCCCATCGGGTACCCGCCGCCCAGCCGCATGGCGGTGTCCACGTCGTCCACGGCGGCGTAGTGCTCCTGAACCATCTTCACCGCGTTGTTCAGGTACGGGAACAGCAGCGCGTTGACGATGAAGCCGGCCCGGTCGCCGCAATCCACCGGGTGCTTGCCGAGCGACGCGCACACCTCGTGCACCGTCGCGCACACGTCGTCCGCGGTCAGCACGGTGCGCACCACCTCGACGAGCTTCATGGCGGGCGCCGGGTTGAAGAAGTGCATGCCGACCACGTCCTGCGGCCGGCCGGTCGCGGCGGCGATCCGCACCACGGGCAGCGAGGAGGTGGTGGTCGCCAGCACCGAGCCCGCCCGGCACACCGCGTCGAGCGCCGCGAACACCTCCCGCTTGGCCGCCAGTTCCTCGGCGATCGCCTCCACCGCGAGATCCACCCCGGCGAACGCCTCCAGCGTTCCGGTCGGCGTGATCCGGGCCAGCGCGGCCTCCCGGTCCGCCTCGGACAGCCGGCCGCGCGAGACCGAGCGTCCCAGCGACCGAGCCACCCGGTCGACCGCCGACCGCGCCTTCCGCCCGCCGCGCGCCGCCAGCACCACGCGGTAGCCCGCCCTGGCGAAGACCTCCGCGATCCCGGTCGCCATCGTGCCCGACCCGGCCACGCCCACCGTTCCCACCGGCCGACCGGCCGCGCCCGTCCGCCGGCCGTCCGGCGTGCCGGCGTCCGGCACCGTCCGCCGGCCGGCCGGCGCGTCGTAGGTGTAGAAGCCCCGGCCGGCCTTGCGTCCGGTCAGCCCGGCGGCCGCGAGGTGGCCCAGGATCGGCGCGGGGGCGTGCGACCGGTCCTGCGAGACGGCGTACATCGCCTCCAACACGGTGCGCGCGGTGTCGATGCCGACCAGGTCCAGCAGCGCCAGGGGGCCCATCGGCAGCCCGCACCCGAGCCGCATCGCCGCGTCGATGTCCTCGCGGGTCGCGTAGCGCGCCTCGTACATCGCGGCGGCCTGGTTGAGGTAGCCGAAGAGCAGGCCGTCCGCGATGAACCCGGGCCGGTCGCCGACCGGCACCGCCTTCTTGCCCAGCGAGTCCACCAACGCGGTCACCGCCGCGGTCGCCTCCGGCGCGGTCAGCACGGTGGAGACCACCTCGACCAGCCTCATCGCCTGGGCCGGTGCGAAGAAGTGCAGTCCCAGGACGCGTTCCGGCCGTGCGGTACCGGCCGCCAGCCGGGTCACCGACAGTGCGTTCGTCCCGGTGGCCAGCACCGCGTCCGGGCGCACGACCGCGTCGAGCCCGAGCAGGACCTCGTGCTTGAGGTCGTAGCACTCCGGCACCACCTCGATGACCAGGTCCGCGTCGGCCGCGGCCCGCAACGCGCCGGACGTCCGCAGCCGGGCCAGGACGTCGCGGCGGTCGGCCGCGGTGATCCGGCCGCGCTCCACGGAACGCCGGGTGGAGTCCTCCAGGGCCGCGCGGGCCGCGTCGGCCGCCGGACCGCGCACGTCGATCCCGATGACCGGGTGTCCGGCGCGGGCCAGGACCTCGGCGATGCCCGAGCCCATCGTGCCCAGCCCCACCACGGCGACCGTGCGCAGCGGGGAGCGCGGGCCGCCGGCCGCCGGCGCGGTGACGGTCGTGGCGGCTGTGGAGGTCGCGCCGGCCGCCGCGGGTGCGGCCGGGGCGGTCGCGGTGGCCGGTGGCCGGGACGGGTGGACCCGGGCGGCGGTGGCCTCGGCGGCCCGTGCGGCCGCGGGAGCGCGGGAGACGGGAGCGCAGGGGGCGGGAGGAACGGTGGGACGGTCCATCGAGGACTCCAGAGGGGACTGCCCCGCCGGCGGGGCGTGACGGCTGGGAACACCCCGGCGCGGGCCCGCGCGCACCCGCTCGGCCGGCGTCCCTCGCGCGGTGTGCGCGCTCGGGCCGGCAAAGCCGGAGCCCACGGGGACGGCCGATGCGTGCGGCGGGCCGGCGAACCGGCCGCGGCGGCACCCGCCGTCGGGAACCGAACCGGGGACGGCGCGCCCTGTCCCGGAGCGCGCCAGGCGTGACCGAACCGACGGTCCGTCGCCTTACCGCTGTGGTGGTGCCGCGTGGTCCACGCGCCGGCGGTCGCGTCACCAGGCCGCCGTCACGCCGGAGCCGTTCCGGGCGCCGGGGTCGGCGGTCCGGGATCGGCTTCCGCCCTCACGGTAACCCGCCAGTAACCGGCGCGCCAGATCCGCGCCCATGTGATGTGCGCCGCTCCCCGATGAGCGCTGGTCGTGCCGTCTGCGGCGGTGTGCGGGGGCGGGCCCGCCGGAGGTCGGAGCACCGGACGGGGAGGCCCCGGCGGGCGGAGGGCGCCGGTGGTGAGGTCGTCCGGCTCGCGGGAGGCGGTCAGGCCGCAGGCCGGGAGACGGTGTCGGGGCGGCCGTCCGGGCCGGTGGGCGGTCGCATCGGGTACCGCGCCTCGGGCACCTCCGCGCCGTCCACCGTGAACGGTGCGACGGTCGTCGAAAGCGGAGCCGGCGCGTTCGTAGAGCGCCCGGGCACGCGCGTTACCGGTCAGCACCCACAGCCGCGACCAGGGGAAACCGCGGGCGGCGGCACGGCGCGCGACCGCCTCGGTCATCGCCCGGCCGATTCCGCGGCCCACCTACTCCGGGCGCGGGTGGAGCGGGTACAACTCGCCGTCGCCGACCGGCTCCCCGGCCTCGTCCGGGTCCCCGCGGTACGGGCCCAGGCAGGCCCAGCCGACGCGCCGGCCGTCCGGTCCTCGGCCACGAGGTCGTCGGTGAGCGGGTCGGCGGCCCTGAACCGGGACCGGCGCGCCTCCGCTTCGCGTGCCACGGACAGACCGTCGAGGTGCGCCCGCGGAATGAGCCCGCGGTACGCGAACCACCAGGCGCGCACGTGCGGTTCCGAGACGGCGTCGATGTCCGGCTCGGTCGTCGGGCGGATCACCGGAACGGCGGGTGCGGACCACGGGGCCGGCACAGCAGGTCACATCAGGGTGAGTTGCGTGGGGTTCTCCGCGCGGCGGGCACCGGCCCGGTCACCGGGACCGGGGGAGTCCGGCGCGCGCCGGTCCGTGCGCACGGTGCCGGCGACCGGGCCGGCGCCGCGCGCCTCCCGGTCCCGCCGTGCGGTGCCCGCCGGGACCGGGCCCATGCCGAACTCCGCCGCGTACTCGTGCACCCGGCGCGTCACCTGCCGCTGGTACCACTTCGGCGCGTAGGCGCCGCCCGCGTACATCGCCTCATAACGGTCCACCAGGTGCGGGTGGCGCGCCGCGAGCCACGCCAGGTACCACTCGCGCGCTCCGGGGCGCAGGTGCAGGACGAGCGGGGTGACCGAGGTGGCGCCGGCCGCGGCGACGGCGCGTACGGTCTCGCGCAGTTGCGCGGGCGCGTCGGACAGGAACGGCAGCACCGGTGCCATCAGTACGCCGCACGGGATGCCGTGCTCGTTCAACGTCCGGCAGACCTGAAGCCGCTTGGCCGGCGGCGGGGTGCCCGGTTCGACGTCGCGCCAGAGCCCTCGGTCGGTGAAGCCCACGGAGACGGCGGTGGCGACCCGCGTCACCCGCGCCGCCTCCTCGAGGATCGGCAGGTCGCGCAGGATCAACACGCCCTTGGTGAGGATCGAGAAGGGGTTCGCCCGGTCCCGCAGCGCCGCCAGGATGCCGGGCATCAGCGCGTATCGTCCCTCCGCCCGCTGGTAGCAGTCGACGTTGGTGCCCATCGCGATGTGGTCGCCCCGCCAGCGGGGCGTGGCCAGTTCGCGGCGCAGCAGCTCGGGCGCGTTGACCTTGACGACGATCTGCGAGTCGAAGTCGTGTCCGGCGTCCAGGTCGAGGTAGCGGTGCGTCCGGCGGGCGAAGCAGTAGACGCAGGCGTGGCCGCAGCCCCGGTAGGGGTTGAGCGTCCACTCGAACGGCACCCGGGACGCTCCCGGCACCCGGTTGATGATCGATCGGGCCCGTACCTCGTGGAAGGTCGTGCCCCGGAACTCCGGTGTGTCGAAGGTGCGCGAGACCGCGTCGGTCCCGAAGAGGGCGGCTCCCGCCCTGTCGCCCCCGCTGCCGTCGCCCCCGTCCGGGCGGTCCGCCGCGCCGGGGCCGCCCCGGCCGTTCTGGCTCAGATGGTCCCAGCGCATGGCCGGCCTCCCGTGGTCGGAGTGGATGTCCTCGGCTCCAGAATAGAACACTCGAACGAATACCGTTCGAGTGATTTTCGAGCAGGAGATATGCTGTTTTGTCCCGATCGGGTTACATTCGGTAGTCGGTGGCGGTGCTCCGAGCGATGCCCCGAGCGGTGTTCCGCGACGGCGCGGCACCGGGCGGAGGCACGCCGGGTGAGCCTCGGCGACGGGCCGAGGGCGCGTGGCCCGCCACCGGGCGACCCCATCGGAAAGGCTGGGCCATGGCGGGAACGGAACTGGAACCACTCCTCGCGCGGCTGCTCGGGGAGGAGGGCTCCGACGGTGACGGCGGGAAACTGCTCGGCTCGCTGCTGGTCGCGCTCGGCAGCGGCGGCGGTCAATCGCTGTCCGGACTCGTCCAGCAACTCGAGGAGGGCGGCCTCGGCGGCCAGGCCCGCTCGTGGGTCGGCGACGGTGCCAACCAGCCGGTCGGCGGCCCGGAGATCGCCCAGGCGTTGCCGTACCAGACACTCGACCACGCGGCCGAGCGCGTGGGCCTCTCCCCGGAACAGGCCGCCGACCGGATCGCCCGGCTCCTGCCGACCGCGATCGACCGGCTCACCCCGAGCGGCGAGATCCCGCCCGGCACCCTGGAGGACGTCATCCGCAGCAACCTGTGAGGCCGTGCCCGTCTGACGCCACGCCGGCCCCGCCGGCCCCGCCGACCTCCCCGCCTGCCCGGTGGTGGCCGTCCGGCGGTGCGCGGGGCGCGGATCGTCGGCCGGGGTCGGGCCACGCGGGGGCCGGGCCCCGGGCCCGCTGCGAGGAACCGGGCGAGGGCCGCGCGGGCGGTCCGCACCGGGCGGGAGACCTGCCCGGGCAGGGGGCGGCCGGTCGGGTGCCGGTGCCGCGTCCGCCAGGACGCCGTCGGCGTCAAGCCGGCACGGGCGTCACCCGCGCCGGCTTGACGCCGCCCGCCCGGTCACGCCCGCGTCGTCACTTCTCCACGCGCTCGGCGAGCTTGGCCAGCACCGCGTCGTGGATGCGGTTGAGCCCCTTGGGGGCGAAGGTGCGCTCGAAGAACCCGCCGACGCCGCCGGCACCGGTCCAGGTGGTCTGCACGACGACCTTGGCCTTGCCGTCGCCCGCCGGTGTGACGGTCCACGTGGTCACCATGGTGGAGTTGCGGTCCTTCTCGACCAGTTGGCCGGGGGTCGGCTCGCTCACCTCGAAGAGGCAGTCGCGGACCCGCTTGCTGGTGGCCTGCAACCGCCAGTGCACGACGGTCCCGGCCCCGGCGCCGCCCTCGCGCACCTCGTACTCGCTGAACTGCTGGGGCAGCAGTTCGCGCCTGGCGTGCGCGTAGTCCGCCAGGGTGCCGAACGCGGCCTCCGGCGTTGAAGCGACGACTCGCCGCGTGGTGGCCTCGACCTGCGCCATCTCTCAGTCCTCCGGATCTCTTCGGGCGATCACGTCCCCGGATCGGCCTCCCGGGGCAACGCCCGACCTGCCGGCAAGCCAACCATTGCGTGCCCGGCCGCCCAAATCCGCCCCCTACGACCGAACCGGTCGCCTCGCCATCACGGTCGGCTCCGGCGACCGGCCGACCTCGTCACGTGTCCCGTTCGCTCCGCGGCGACCGTGCCGGCCCGGCCCCCGACGTCCCCGCGGCCGCCCGGCGGCGGCGCGCCGGGACGGGCGCCGGGCCCGCAGGCGTCCGCACGCGCTGCCTGGTTCACCGGATCGGGTGGTTCTGTGCGCCTGTTCCGCGTCGCCCGCTTCCCTGTCCGTCGCGCGCCGGCCGCCGCGAAGGTCCTGACAGGCGCCGGGGGGTCCTCGCGCCGCGGCGTGTCGGCGTGCGGCCCGAGCCGGCCTCCGGCCCGTCGCGCAGGGCGCCACGGATGTCGCATGATGCGGGGGATCCTCTCGTGCGAGGAACCGCCCAGCGCGGTGCGCCCTCACAACGAGAAGACGGGTCCGCGCGGTGCCGAGGGGAGCGACATGGGCCGGAACGGCGGAACGGACCGCGGGACGCCGTGCCCCCGCGTCGCGGCCCGCCCACCGAGCTGCTCGGCGCCTCCGAGGCCCGGCCGGTGCGCGTCGCCGGTTCTCCGATCGCCTTCCCGGACAGGGGGACAGCAGTGGTGAACGAACCTCACGACTCCGTCTCCGGGCACGGCGCCCCTGAACCGGCGGTCCGGGAACACGCCGCGGTGGGCGGCACGGTGCGCGACGTCGACGGCCGCGCCGTGCCTGGTGCGGCGCTCACGCTCGTCGACCCGGCGGGCCACCAGGTCGTGCGCGGCACGGCCGACGCGGACGGCCGGTACGTGCTCGGCGTGCCCGGCGTCGGCGGCTACGTGCTGATCGCGGCGGCCGCAGGACACCGACCGCAGGCGGTCACCGTCACCGCCGGGGGGCGGCCGGCGGTGTTCGACGTGCTGCTCGCCGCCGCGGGCCGGCTGGTCGGAACGGTGCAGGCGGCGTGGGGCGCGCCGGTCGCGGACGCCGCCGTCACCCTGCTCGACGCGCACGGTGACGTCGTCGCCCGCACCCGCAGCGGACCGGAGGGCGGCTTCGTGCTCGCGGCGGTCGTGGTCGGCGCCTGCACGCTGGCGGTCAGTGCCCCCGCCTTCCGGCCGGCCGCCTTACCGGTGTCGCTGCCGTCCGCCCGGGACGCCCGCCAGGACGTCACACTCACCGCGGGAGCCGCGCTGCGCGGCGTGGTCCGGGCCGGCGGCGGGCACCTCGTGCAGGACGCCCGGCTGACCCTGTTCGACCGGGCGGGGAACGTGGTCGACACGGTCCTGACCGCACCCGACGGTCTCTTCCACTTCGCTGACCTGGCCACCGGCGCCTACACGCTCATCGCCGCCGGGTACCCGCCCGCCGCCGACGCGGTGCGGGTCGCCGCCGGCGGTCGGGCCCGACGCGACCTGCGACTGGCCCACCCGGACTGACCTCCCGGGCGGGGCGACGGGTCCCGGCCGGTCCGCGCGGCGCCGGTTCAGCTCAGCGTGTGCGGGGAGGGCTTCGCCGTCGGGGTCTGACACGGGGTGCCGCGCGGGAGCTGGTAGCGGGCGCCGATCCGGAACAGGCCCGGCGTCTTGGCACGCAACTGCGTCCACGGCCCGTCCTGTCGCAGGCACCCGTGCCCGCCGTCCAGCACGCCGAGCCACGGCGACCACGGCACCCGGACCATCACCCATCCGGCCGCCGGCACCTGGACCGACAGCACGCTGGCGCCCGCCATGACGACCTTCGCCGGGGCGGAGGCCATCGGCAGCGGGTCGGTCAGGTGGTAGACCCGCCAGTGCCGGTCCTGCCACACCGGGCGCAGATAGCTCTGGCCGCCGGTCACCAACCGCGCCTCGGAGGCGGCCGCGTTGTCCGGGGCGGCGTTCGGCAGCACCACGTAGTCCACCGCCCAGCGGCGCAGCCAGGCGTGGTAGGTGGCGGCGGTCAGCTTGCCGTCGTAGAAGATCGGATTGCGTTCGACGTCCAGTTGCCGGTTCCAGCCGCGGGCCAGATCAACGTAGGGCGCGAGTCCGGCCGCCTCGAAGTGCGTCTGCGCCGAGACGACCTCCACCCGCCCCTCGTCCGCCTTCAGCCGCTTCAACTCGCCGACGAGGGGCTTGGCGTACGACTGCCAGCCCGCGGCGGGCGCGGTGGCGACCAGGTCCTGGACCGGTTTGAAGATCTGCCAGCCGGCCGCGAGCGCGAACGCCAGGCACAGGGCCAGCACCCGACGCGGCTCGGCCCGCCGCCTGCCCGCCGCGGCGGCCAGCAGGAGCGCCCCGGCGAACAGCAGCGCCAACCGCACCACGTTGCTGCCGACCGGGGACGGGATCGCCAGCGTGAGCGCGACGCCCACGCAGTAGACCGCCGCGCCCATCCGGACCGGGCGCCAGGACCTCGGTGCCCACAGTGCCAGCGGCAGGCTCACCGCGATCGGCAGCAGCGCCCCGCCGACCGAGAAGGGCTGCACCCCGTAGAACGGGAAGAAGATCGTCGTGGCACCCACCACGATCACCGGCCCGGCGGCCATCGCGTACGACTCGTTGCGCCGTCCGGTCAGGAACAGGCCCGCCGCCACCACCTCGACGAACAACCCGGCCACCGGGCTGGACAGCGTCGCCAGTGCCCCCAGCAGCGCCGCCGCCGTGCCGCGCGCCGTCCTGCCGCCCACCGACGCGTAGCTGACCAGGACCGCCGCCAGCCCGAAGAAGGTACCGACAGAGAAGGTCACCCGGCCGGACGCGCTGTCGCACCACAGGGCGAACGCGCCCCACAGCGCGGGCACCATCGGCCGGCGCACCTGGGCCCGCGTCAGTATCCGGGCGAAGACCCCCGCCGACGCGGTGCCCGCGATCACCGCGGTCGTGCGCACGCCGAGCGCCGCCATCAGATACGGCGTCAGCACGCTGTACGAGAACGGATGCATGCCCCCGTACCACGACAGGTTGTACGCCGAGTCCGGGTGCTGGTCGGCGAACTGGGTCCACGCGTACTGCGCGGCCAGGTCGCCGCCGTCGGTGGCCAGGAAGACCGCCCAGACCACGTGCAGCGTGCCGGCCAGCAGCACGGCGGCCACCACCGGGTGCCGCAGGACGGCCACGGCGCGGGAACCGGTCCGGGACTCGGCGCGGGAAGCCCGTTCGAGCGTGCTCATCGTGGTTGCTCCCGGTCTTGCCCAGTTGCCGTACGCGTAACGGACGCTAACACGCCGTGTGTCCGTCGGGCAGGAAAAGGGGTGGGAGGCCCGGTGCGGCGGGGCCCGCCGGCCCGGTGGCGGTACCCCGGGCGGCCGTCCCCGGGCGGCGCGCGGCCCGGTCCGGACTCCGCCGGTACCCCGGTGCCCGCGCCCGACCGGTCGCCGCGCCCGAGACCGGTTCGGGGCGAGCGGGATGTGGATCCGCACGACGACGGAACCGGACAGCCCTCGCCGCCCGCGCCACGGGCGCGGGGTCGCCGGGAGACGCCGCGTGGGGACGACCGCGCGTGTTCGCTCGCGGGCCCGTGCCGGCGTGGACCCGGGGGGCCGGGAGCGGGGACGCCGGGCGGGCGGGGGAGACGGACGGGACGCGGCGTGCCGCAGGTCGCCCCGGGGTCCGGCGGCCGGGCGGACGCGGTCCCATGAGGTCCGTCCGAGGGCGGTGGCCCGCCGGGCCCCGCGTCGGAGTACGCCGCGGGCGGGCGGCGCGGCCCGGGATCTGAGCGTGCGAAGCCGGTCGTGAGCGGCGCGGCAACCGTCGAGGACGGTGCGGCGGACGGCCTGGCCCAGCCGCGCGAACCGGTGCCGCGCTGCCAGCGGACCCGTCAGTAGGCGGCCCACCGCGCGGATTTCGGCCGGGAACAGGGATCGTGCTACGGAGAGTGATCGCATGGCGTCGAGTCTGGGCGGGGTCGGGCCGTCGCGCCAGCCCTGTGGATAACGGCAGATGTCTAGACCTGTGCAGTTATCCACAGCCCTGGTGCCGCCCTGGTCGGCCGCGTACCGTTCGCACCATGAAAATCTTGATCTCCGCTGACATGGAGGGCGCGACCGGGGTGACCTGGCCCGCTGACGTGCTGCCGGGCACCGAGCAGTGGCAGCGGTGCCGGCAGATGTTCACCTCCGACGTCAACGCGGCGATCGCCGGCTTCTTCGACGGCGGCGCCGACGATGTCCTCGTCAACGAGGCGCACTGGACCATGCGCAACCTCCTGCTGGAGCAGCTCGACGACCGGGCGCGGATGCTCACCGGCCGTCACAAGGACCTGTCCATGGTCGAGGGCGTCCAGCACGGGGACGTGGACGGGATCGCGTTCGTCGGCTACCACGCGGGAGCGGGCACCGAGGGCGTCCTCGCCCACACCTATCTCGCCAACTCCATCACCGGCGTGTGGGTCGGCGGGCGACAGGCGAGCGAGGGACGGCTCAACTCCCTGGTCGCCGCCGAGTACGGCGTGCCGGTGGTGCTGGTGACCGGGGACGACCGGACCGGCGCCGACGCGGCCGGCTACGCGCCGCGGGCCCGTACGGTGGCGGTCAAGGACTACGTCTCGCGCTACGCGGCGGTGTGCCGTCCGCCGGCCCGCACCGCGGCGGACATCCGCTCGGCGGCCCGTGAGGCGACCGCCCTGGCGGTGCGCCACGAGCCGGCGCGGGAGGGTCCGTTCACGGTGGAGCTGGAGTTCGACGCCACCCATCTGGTGGGCGCCGCCACGGTCGTCCCGTCCGTCGAACGGTGCGGTGAGCGGCGGGTCCGGTACACCACCGCGACCATGTACGAGGGCATCCGGTGTTTCAAGGCCGTCACGACGCTCGTTTCGGCCGCTGTGGAGGAGCAGTATGGCTGAGCACGTGGCGCCGGGACCCGCGGGTCCGGTCGACCGGCAGGCACTGGACGAGGCGGTGCGCTTCACCTCGGACCTGATCAGGATCGACACGACCAACCGGGGCGGCGGCGACTGCGTCGAGCGCCCGGCGGCCGAGTACGTCGCGCGGGCCCTGGACGAGGTCCGGATCGCCTCCCGCATCCTGGAGTCCGCGCCCGGCCGCGCCAACGTCGTGGCCCGTGTCGAGGGCACCGACCCGGGCGCGGGAGCCCTGCTGGTGCACGGCCACCTCGACGTGGTGCCCGCCGAGCCCGACGACTGGAGGGTCCACCCGTTCTCCGGAGAGGTCGAGGACGGGGTGGTCTGGGGGCGCGGGGCCATCGACATGAAGAACATGGACGCTATGGTGCTGGCCACCGTGCGGGCCTGGGCACGCCAGGGCAGGCGCCCGCGCCGCGACATCGTGCTCGCCTTCACCGCAGACGAGGAGGACAGCGCCGACTACGGCTCCGGATTCCTCGCCGACCGGCACCCCGGTCTGTTCGACGGCTGCACCGAGGGGATCAGCGAATCGGGCGCGTTCACCTTCCACGCCGGAGGGGGACTGCGGCTGTACCCGGTGGCCGCCGGTGAGCGCGGCACCGCCTGGCTGAAGCTGACCGCGCACGGCACCGCCGGCCACGGTTCCAAGGCCAACCACGACAACGCGGTCAGCGCGCTGGCCGCGGCGGTCGCGCGGATCGGCGAGCACCGCTGGCCGGTCCGACTCACCCCGACCGTGCGCGCTGCCCTGGGCGCGTTGGCGCGGCTGCACGGCGTGGAGGCGCGGCTGGACGACGCGTCCGACGACCTCGCGCGGGACGTGGACGACCTGCTGGGCAAGCTCGGCGACAGCGCCGCGCTCGTCAAGCACACCGTGCGCAACAGCGCCAACCCCACCATGCTGTCGGCCGGCTACAAGGTGAACGTCATCCCGGGCAGCGCCACCGCGTTCGTGGACGGCCGGATGGTGCCCGGTGGCGAGCAGGAGTTCGTCGAGACGCTGGACCGGCTGACCGGACCCGCCGTCAGCTGGGAGTTCCACCACCGCGAGCGGCCGTTGCAGGCACCGGTCGACTCGCCCGCCTACGGTGCGATGCGCGAGGCGCTGGAGCACTTCGACCCCGGCGCGCACGTCGTGCCGTACTGCATGTCCGGCGGTACGGACGCCAAGCAGTTCTCCCGGCTCGGCATCACCGGCTACGGCTTCTCGCCGTTGCGGCTGCCGCCGGGCTTCGACTACCAGGCGCTCTTCCACGGAGTGGACGAACGGGTGCCGGTCGACGCGCTGCACTTCGGAGTGCGCGTCCTCGACCGCTTCCTCACCGGATGAGGTCCGGACGACCCGCCGGGTGACCACCACAGGGCCGGGGAGACCGGCCTGCCACCGCCGCACCGTTCGGCCGACACACGACAGGAGTTGCACACAGATGAGTGTCCGCACCGCCCCCTACGGCGCCTGGGAGTCACCCGTCGACGCCAGGACCGCCGCGTCCCAGGACGGCCGTCCGGAGTGGGTCGGCCTCGTCGGCGAGGACGTGTGGTGGACCGCTCCGCGGCCCGCCGAGAACGGCCGCCGCACCCTCATGCGGCGGTTGCCCGACGGCACCGAGCGGTCGGCGCTTCCGGCGCCGTGGAACGTGCGCAGCCGCGTCATCGAGTACGGCGGGTTCCCCTGGCTGGGGTTGGACCGGCCGGGCGACGCGCGCGGGCCGCTGATGGCCTTCGTGCACTTCGCCGACCAGCGGCTCTACGCGTTCGAGCCGGACGTTCCGGACGAGCCGCCCCGGCCGCTGACCCCGGTGTCCCCGGTCGGGCAGGGGCTGCGCTGGGCCGAGCCGCGGCTCTCGCCGGACGGGCGGGAGCTGTGGTGCGTGCTGGAGGAGTTCACCGGGGACGGGCCGCACGACGTGCGCCGGGTCCTGGCCGCCGTGCCGCTGGACGGCACCGCGGCCGAGGACCGCTCGGCGGTGCGCGAGCTCACCGACGACGCGAACCGCTTCGTCACCGGGCTGAAGGTCTCGCCGGACGGCCGGAGCGCGGTGTGGATCGCCTGGGACCACCCGCTGATGCCGTGGGACGGCACCGAACTGAAGATCGCCGAGATCACTCCGGCCGGCCTCGTCGGCGCCCGCACCCTCGCCGGCGGCCCGCAGGAGTCGGTCGCGCAGGCCGAGTGGGGGCCGGACGGCACGTTGTACGCGGCCACCGACCGGACCGGGTGGTGGAACATCCACCGGATCGACCGGGCGACCGGCGAGGCGGTGAACGTGTGCCCGCGCGAGGAGGAGTTCGCCGGGCCGGTCTGGCGGCTGGGGCAGCGCTGGTTCGCGCCGGTGGACCGGGACCTGCTCGCCGTGGTGCACGGCAAGGGGTCGCCGCGGCTCGGGCTGCTCGACCCGGCGACCGGTGAACTCGCCGACGCGCCGGGACGGTGGACCGAGTGGGACGCCGCGCTCGCGGTCAGCGGCACCCGGGTGATCGGACTGGCGGCGTCCGCCACGACCGGGCACGAGGTCGTGGAGCTCGACACCCGCACCGGGCACTGCCGGGTGGTCGCCGCGCCGCACAGCGCCCCGGTGGACCGCGGCTACCTGCCCGAACCGGTCGAGCGCACCTTCACCGGACCCGGCGGACGGGAGGTCCACGCTCACCTCTACCCGCCGCACAACCCCGGGTTCGCCGGGCCCGAGGGCGAACTGCCGCCCTACGTGGTGTGGGTGCACGGCGGGCCCACCAGCCGTGTTCCGCTCGTCCTCGACATGCAGATCGCCTACTTCACCTCGCGCGGCATCGGGGTGGTCGAGGTCAACCACGGCGGTTCGACCGGCTACGGACGCGCCTACCGCAACCGGCTGCGCGAGCAGTGGGGCGTGGTGGACGTCGAGGACAGCGTGGCGGTGGCCGAGGCGCTGGCGGCCGAGGGCACCGCGGACCGGGCGCGGCTGGCCATCCGCGGCGGCAGCGCGGGCGGTTGGACCACCGCCGCCGCCCTGACCTCGGTGACCACCTTCGCCTGCGGCACGATCATCTACCCGATCCTGGACCTGACCGGCTGGTCAGCCGGCGGTGAGACCCACGACTTCGAGTCGCGCTACCTGGAGTCGCTGGTCGGCCCGATAGCACAGGTCCCGGAACGCTACGCGGAACGCTCACCGGTCAACCGGGCGGACCGGATCGCCGGACCCTTCGTGCTGTTGCAGGGACTGGCCGACGTGATCTGCCCGCCGGCGCAGTGCGAGCGGTTCCTGGCCCGGATCGCCGAACACGGCGTGCCGCACGCCTACCTCACCTTCGAGGGGGAGGGCCACGGATTCCGCCGCCTGGAGACCATCTCCGCCTGCCTGGAGGCGGAACTCTCCCTGTACGGACAGGTGTTCGGCTTCACCCCGCCGTCAGTGCCGAGGTTGGAGCTGTCCCGGTGACCACGGGCGTCCGGCCACTGGAGCGACCCCGGGCACTGCGCGCCGGCGACCGGGTCGCGGTCGTCGCCACCAGCGGCCCGGTCGCCCCCGAGCGGCTGGACGCCGGGCTGGAGATCCTGCGCGGCTGGGACCTCGACCCGGTCGTGGCGCCGCACGCCGGCGGACGCGACGAGCGGTTCGGCTACCTGGCCGCCGACGACGCGGCGCGGGCCGGGGACCTGACCCGGGCGTGGTGCGATCCGCGGGTCCGGGCGGTGCTGTGCGCGCGAGGCGGCTACGGCGCGCAGCGCATGGTGGACCTGCTCGACTGGGAGGCGATGCGGGCGGCCGGCGGAAAGGTGTTCACCGGGCTCAGCGACGTGACCGTGCTGCACGAGGCGTTCGCCCGGCGGATGGGCCTGGCCACCTACTACGGGCCGGTGGTGGCGGGGGTCGCGTTCACCGGGGACGAGGGGTCGCGCGAGCACCTGCGGCGCACCTTGTTCGAGCCGGAGACGGTGACCGCGCTCACCTCGCTGACCGCGGCGACACTGGTGCCGGGCCGGGCGTGCGGGGTGACGTTCGGCGGCTGCGCCAGCATGCTGGCCGCCGAAGCCGGCACCCGGCACGGCCGGACGTCGGGGAAGGGCGGCCTCCTGGTCCTGGAGGACGTCGGCGAACCGCCCTACCGACTGGACCGCGTGCTGACCCAACTGCTGCGCTGCGGCGCGCTCGACGGGGTGGCCGGGATCGCGCTCGGCTCGTGGCGGGACTGCGGGCCGTACGAGACGGTGCGTGAGCTGCTGCTCGACCGGTTCGGCGGCCTCGGGGTGCCGATCGTCGAGGAACTGGGTTTCGGCCACGGCGACAGCTGCCTCACCGTGCCGCTGGGGCTGCCCGCCGTCCTGGACGCGGACGCGGCCACGCTCACTCCGCGGATACCGGCGGTGCGCTGAACGGGCATCGCCGGACGGGTCTTACGGTTCGCTGACGTGGCGGCCCGTCCTGCCCGTGCGCCGCCGCCGGGGCCGTACGGTCGGCGCATGCTGGTACTGGTCACCGGAGGCGCGGGCTTCATCGGCTCGCACGTCGTCACCGAACTGCTGGACGCGGGCCACCACGTGCGGGTGCTGGACGCGCTGCTGCCGGCCGCGCACCGGGTGCCGCCACCCGGACCGCCGGAGGGGGCGGAGTTCGTCCGGGCGGACGTGCGGGACCGGCCGGCGGTGGACGAGGCGCTGCGCGGCGTGGACGCGGTGTGCCACCAGGCGGCGATGGTCGGGCTCGGCACGGACTTCGGCGACGCGCCGGACTACGTGGGCTGCAACGACCTGGGCACGGCCGTGCTGCTCGCCGGGATGGCCGGGCGCGGGGTGCGCCGACTGGTGCTCGCCGGCTCCATGGTGGTGTACGGCGAGGGGGCCTACGCCTGCGACCGGCACGGTGCCGTGCGGCCCGGCCCCCGCGACGTCGCGGACCTGGCCGCCGGGCGCTTCGAGCCGCCGTGCCCGCGCTGCGGCCGGCCGCTCGCGCCGGGCCTGGTGGACGAGGGCGCGCCGGTCGACCCGCGCAGCGTCTACGCGGCGACCAAGCTGGCCCAGGAACACCTGGCCGCCGCCTGGGCGCGGGACACCGGGTCGGCCGCGGTGTCGCTGCGCTACCACAACGTCTACGGGCCGGGCATGCCCCGCGACACGCCGTACGCCGGAGTGGCCTCGCTGTTCCGGTCCGCGCTGGCCGCCGGCCGGCCGCCGAGGGTCTTCGAGGACGGCCGGCAGCGCCGGGACTTCGTACACGTGCGCGACATCGCCGCCGCCAACCTCGCGGTGCTGGCCGCCGACGCGCCCGCCGGCGCGCTGCGCGCCTACAACGCGGGCAGCGGCACGCCGCACACGGTCGGCGAGATGGCCGCCGCCCTCGCCGCCGCGTACGGCGGACCGGACCCGCTCACCACCGGCGAGTACCGGCTCGGTGACGTCCGGCACATCACGGCCTCCTCGCGGGCGATCGCGGCCGACCTCGGCTGGTCGGCGCGCGTGGACTTCGCCACCGGGATGGCGCGGTTCGCGGCCGAGGCGTTGCGCCCGACCGGCACGGAGGCGGGCGGCGCCGGGGGCTGACGGGGCGCCGGCCGTCGGCGCGGCCGTCCCCGGCGCCCTCCTCGGCCCCGGCCGCATTCCCCGGCCGGCTTCCCCGGCCGCCGTTCCCGGGCCAGGGAACGGCGCGCTCAGCCCGCGGGGGTGGGGAGGACGACCTCGAAGCGGCAGCCGCCGGGGACGTTGCGGACGGCGGCGTGTCCGCGGTGCGCCTCCACGATGCCGCGCACGATGGCCAGGCCCAGTCCGGCGCCGGCCGGAGGGGTGCGGGCGCCCGTGCCGCGCCAGCCGGTGTCGAAGACGCGGGGCAGGTCCTCGGCCGGGATGCCGCCGCAGCCGTCCGTGACGGAGAGCACCACCGACCCGTCGACCCGGTGGGCGGCGACCGCGACGGTGCCGTCGGCCGGGGTGCGGTGGATGGCGTTGACGAGGAGGTTGGCCAGCACGCGGGTCATCTCCCGGCCGTCGACCTCGACCGGGACCGGTTCGACGCCGTCGCCGACGAGGTGGACGCCGTGTTCGCGGGCGAGCGGGTCGGCTCCGGCGATGGCGTCGCCGACCAGGTCGTAGACGGACATGCGGGACGGCGACAGGGGCAGGGCGCCGGCCTGTATGCGGGAGAGTTCGAACAGGTCGCCGACCATCGAGCTGAGGCGTTCGACCTCGGTGCGGATTCGGGCGTGGTAGCGGGCCGGGTCGCGGGCGATGCCGTCCTCCAGCGCCTCGGCCATCGCCCGCAGGCCGGCCAGCGGGGTGCGCAGGTCGTGCGAGATCCAGGCGACGAGTTCGCGGCGGGAGGACTCCAGGGCGCGTTCGCGGTCCCGGGAGGCGGAGAGTTTCGCGCTGGTGGCCTCCAGTTCGCGGGCGAGTTCGGCCAACTCGGCGGTGAGCGCGCTCTCCGGGGCAGCGAAGGCGACCATCCCGCCGGCGTCGCCGAGGGCGCGGGTGGCCTCGGTCAGCGCGCGGCTGCCGGCCACGACCCGCCGCCCCAGCAGCAGCGCCACGGCGAGCGAGACGACGGCGGCCATCGCGCACACCAGCACCACCACCCGCAGGTCGTGCGAGGACAGGAACATCGCCCACGCCACCGACACGGTGCCGGTGAGCATCGCGGCCACCGTCACGGCGGCCACCACGGCGAGTGACGCCGCCACCGAGCGGTGCCGCAGCGCGCGCAGCGCGAGGCCGCCGAGCAGCCCCGAGACCGCGGCGCCGGCAGCCGCGTACAGCGCGATGAGCAGCAGGTCACGCATCGCCGTTCGATCCCGTCCAGCCGCCGGGGCCACCGGGGGGCCCGGAAGGCCCCGCGTACTCCGGCGGCGCCCCGTCCGGCGCGTCCACGGCGCCGTCCGGGGCCGTCCCGCTCGGCGCGGCCCGTCCCGCGGCGGTCGCCGGGCCGGCGACCCGGCGCGGCGCGGGCGGGTCGAAGCGGTAGCCCGCTCCCCAGACCGTGCTGATCAGGCGGGGGCGGGCCGGGTCGTCCTCGACCTTCTCGCGCAGCCGGCGCACGTGGACGGTGACCGTGGACAGGTCGCCGAACTCCCAGCCCCAGACGCGGCGCATCAGCTCCTCCCGGCCGACCACCCGGCCGGGGCAGCGCAGGAAGAACGCGAGGAGGTCGAACTCCCTTGTGGTGAGGGCGAGCTCGGCGCCGGCGCGGGTGGCTCGGCGGGCCGCGGGGTCCAGCGCGAGCGATCCGGCGCGCAGCCAGGGGCCGGACGCCGGCGGCGAACCGGCCCGGCGCAGCACGGATTCCACGCGCAGCACGAGTTCGCGGGGGCTGAACGGCTTGGTCACGTAGTCGTCGGCGCCGAACTCCAGGCCGAGCACACGGTCGTCCTCGTCACCGCGCGCCGTCAGCATCACCACCGGGACCGGGCCGCGCTCGCGGATCCGGCGGCAGACCTCCAGGCCGTCCAGGCCCGGCAGCATCAGGTCGAGCACCACCAGGTCCGGCGGCGCCTCGGCGGCCCGTGCCACGGCGGCCGGGCCCTCCGCGACGTGCTCGACCAGGAAGCCGGCCCGGTGCAGGTAGTCGGTGACGACCTCGGCGACCGTCGGGTCGTCGTCCACCACGAGCACCCGGCGCCGCGGTCCTCCGGCGGTGGCGGCGTCGCCGGGGGGCGGATGCACGGGCTGGTTCGCGGTCACGCCGTCGAGTCTCGCACCGCGGGCGCCCGCCGGCGCCGGTCCCGCCGGCCGGCCGGCGGGGACGTCCGCGTTTCGTAAGGATCCGAAGTCCGTTACGAGGCTTTTGTCTTCGTAGGGTGGCGGGTGTGACTGACAACACCGTGGAGCCCCGCCCGTTCGGCGGTGCGGGAGCCGGCGGACCGGCGGGCGTCGACGTCGTGTTCCCGTGCCTCGACGAGGCGGGCGCGCTGCCCTGGGTGCTGGAGCGGGTTCCGCCCGGCTGGCGGGCGATCGTGGTGGACAACGGGTCGAGCGACGGATCGGCGCTGCTGGCCGCCTCGCTGGGCGCGCGGGTGGTCAGCGAACCGGTGCGCGGGTTCGGCAGCGCCTGCCATGCCGGGCTGTGCGCGGCGACCGCGCCGGTGGTGTGCTTCTGCGACTGCGACGCCTCGATGGACCCGGCGCTGCTCCCGGGCGTGGCGGGGCCGGTGCTGGACGGCTCCGCCGACCTGGTGCTCGGCCGGCGCAGGCCGGTCTCGCGAGGCGCCTGGCCGGCGCACGCCCGGCTGGCCAACCGGGTGCTGGCCCGGCTGATCCGGCGGCGTACCGGCGTACGGGTGGGCGACCTGGGACCGATGCGGGCGGCCCGCCGGGAGGCGCTGCTGGCGCTGGAACTGGCCGACCGGCGGTCCGGCTACCCGCTGGAGATGCTGGTCGGCGCGGCCGACGCCGGCTGGCGGGTGCGGGAGGTGGACGTTCCGTACGCTCCGAGGACCGGCCGCTCGAAGGTCACCGGCACCTGGCGCGGCACCTGGCACGCGGTACGGGACATGCGGGCCGTCCTCGACCGCCCGCCGCGCGTCCCGGCCGCCGCGGCCGGCGGGGCGCCGGCCGGCGGGAGCCGTGCGGCGGCCGGGCGCGGCACCGGCCCCGGGTCCGCGCGGGACGTGCGGTGAGCGCGCGGCGCCCCGCCCCGACGCTGCTGGTCATCGCGAAGGAACCGGTCCCGGGGCGGGTCAAGACCCGGCTCACACCGCCGTTCAGCCCGGCGCAGGCCGCCGCGCTGGCCGAGGCGGCGCTCGCCGACACGCTGCACGTCCTGGCGGGCGTACCGGCCCGCCGCCGGGTGCTGGTGCTGGACGGCGCGCCGGGACGCTGGCTGCCGCCCGGGTTCGAGGTGGTGCCGCAGGCGCCGGGCGGACTGGACGAGCGGCTGGCCGCCGCGTTCGCCGCGCACGCGGACGGGCCGGCGCTGCTGGTCGGGATGGATACCCCGCAGGTGACCCGCCGGCTGCTGGCGCCGGCGCTGGAGGCGGACGGCTGGCGGGAGTGCGACGCGTGGTTCGGCCCGGCGCAGGACGGCGGATTCTGGGCGCTGGGCCTGGCCGCACCGGACCCCGGGCTGGTGCGCGGGGTGCCGATGTCCACCGCGTGGACCGGCCGGGCGCAGCGCCGCCGGCTGACCGACGCCGGCCTGCGGGTGCGCGACCTGCCGGCGCTGCGCGACGTGGACGACGCGGCGGATGCCGAGGCGGTCGCGCGGCAGGCGCCCGGATCCCGGTTCGCCCGCCGGCTGGCCGACTTCGCCGTGCGGTCATGACGACGGCGCGATCCGTGCGGTCGGAGGGTCCGGGCCCGCTCGTGCCGGCCCCGGCCGGGCCCGAACGGTCCGGCCGGGGCCCGCGACGGCCCGGGCCGGCGGTCCTGCCCGCGCCGCGCCCGTGGGTCGACGACCCGTACGCCCGCGCGCTGCGCGGCGGTCGCGGTCCGCTGTTCCTGCGCCTCGCGGACGGCCGGCTGCTGCCGTTGGAGGTGGAGCGCTGGTGCGCCCGGCCGGACGCCGCCGACCGGGCGTTGCTGAACCGCTGCCGGGGACCGGTGCTGGACGTCGGCTGCGGGCCGGGGCGGCTGGTGGCGGCGCTGGCCGCCCGGGGACTGCCGGCGTTGGGGATCGACGTGAGCCCGGCGGCGGTGGAGCGCGCGCACGGCGCGGGGGGCAGCGCGCTGTGCCGCTCGGTCTTCGACCAGCTGCCGGCCGAGGGCCGCTGGGCGACCGCGCTGCTGGCGGACGGCAACATCGGCATCGGCGGCGACCCGGTCGCGCTGCTCGGCCGGGTCCGCCAACTCCTGTCCCCGAACGGGCGGTTGCTCGTCGAGGCCGCCGGGCACGAGGTGGACGAACGGTGCGTCGTACGGCTGCAGGACGCCTGCGGCCGGCACGGCGCCGACTTCCCGTGGGCGCGGCTGGGCACCCGCGCCGTGCTGGACGCCGCCCGGGCCGCCGGGTTCGCCACGCAGGAGTGCTGGAGCGCGGCCGGCCGCCGCTTCGTGGCCCTGCGCGCCGACCCGGCCCACCGCGCCGACGCCTCGCGCGGCGCGGGTCGGGCCCACCGCGCGGGCCCGACAACCGGTTGACGTGATCCGTCGGCCCGCGCCCGTCGGCCCGCGCCCGTCGGCGGGCCCTGAGGCGGGCGACACCGCCCGGCCCGTCCGGACGCACGCCCACGCTGTCCGGGCGCCACGCGGCGTCACGCCGCGGTCCCCTCCAGGGCCCACGCCAACGGAGCCCACGCCACCGAGGCCGCCGCCCCACGGCTGACGCACCCGCGCGGGTCCACGTGCGCGGCGGCACGGCCGTCTCATCGCCTCCGGCGCGCGGGCCGTCGCGTCCGACGGGCCCGCCGGCGCGGACCCCACCGGGTCCAGGCCGACGTCGTCAGGGTCGCCGCCGCCACCCCGGCCAGCGCGATCGCGAGTCCCCGCGGGTAGTCCAGCGGCAGCACGGTGCGGTTGGTGTGCCGGGGCGCCAGCAGGACCGGCAGCGCGATCGCGGTGAGGGCGGCGGCGGCGACCAGACCGGCGCGCGCCGGGCCGCGGGGGCGCAGCAGGGCCCCGACGCCGAACAGCAGCGGGATCAGCACCCCGTCGTGCAGCGCGAGCGCGGCGACCAGCCAGACGGCGACGCGCGGCGGATGGTGGATGTGCGGGTCGGTCAGCAGGATGCGTACGCCGACAGCCGTCGCGGCCACGCCCAGTGTGCCGGCGACGGCCCGGAACAGCCTCACGCCCGACAGCCTCACGCCCGGTCCCCGTCCCCGTCCAGGACCTCGATCCTGGTGACCCACTTCGTCTGCAGCACGCCCGGTCGGTCCGGCGCGATGACCCGGGCCGGCCGGCCGTGGTCGACGTCCAGCGGTTCGCCGTTCAGCGACAGCGCCAGCAGGGTGAGCGGGTCGCGGGCGTAGGAGGCGCCCATCACCGAGACCGCGTAGTCGCCGCCGCGTTCGAGCGAGACGAAGCGCACCCGCGCTCCGGGCGGCGCGCCGGCCCGGTCCAGCAGGTCGCGCAGCCGCACTCCGCTCCAGTGCGCGTCGCGGCTCCACCCCTCCACGCAGGCGATGGGCAGCGTCGCGGAGTGCTGTGGCAGCGCGCGCAGTTGGCGGAGCGTCAGCTCGTACGGCCGGGGCCCGGCGACCCGCAGCCGGTAGCCGGACAGCCGCGCCGGGTCGATGCCGGCCTGCCGGGCGGTGCGGTTGACCGGCAGGTGCTGCGGCCCGTGGTCCGGCTGCCGGGGCGCCAGCAGGTCGAGGCGCTTGAGCGGACCGAGCGACTGGCCCACCGTGGTCAGCGTCGCGGCGCCCGCCGCCGCGCCGACGGCGGCCAGCAGCGAACGCCGTCCGGCCGGGTCCGGGTAGGCCCGGCCGCGCCACCAGTGCGCGGCGATGACCGGTGCCTTGACGGCGACGTGCAGCAGCAGCGCGCCGACCGCCACCCACGCCAGCGCCCAGTGCGTCTGGCGGAACGGGAAGGGGAACGGGTACCACTGCACGGTGTCGAGCAGGCCGATGACCAGTTCGACCAGCACGCTGGAGACCAGCACCGCGATCGACAGCCGCTCCAGCGCGTGCCGGAACGAACGCGCCGGCGGCCAGGTGAACAGCCGCGGGTAGACCGTCCACACCTTGGCGACCAGCAGCGGCACCGCCGCGATGCCGGTGGCCACGTGCAGTCCCTGGGTGAGCCGGTAGCCCCACACCGGGCGGCTGGGCAGCGCGTTCGCCGCCCAGCCCGGCGGCTGTTGCAGGTAGTGGCTGACGACGCCGGTCACGAAGCACACCGCGACGGCGGTGCCGAGCAGCCGGCCCACCACCACCGCGGTCCGCTCGTCGTGCGGCCCGCCCCGGAACACCGGCAGCGGCGGGCGGAACTCACGCAGGGCTCGCATGCCGCCCATCACACCCCGGGAACCCCGCCGGAGGGCCGCTGCGACTCCTTACGGATCGCTGACGCCGGGCGGTGCGGGACGACATCGCGGCCGGCGGCTGACACGGTGGCCGGGTGGGAGCTCGCATCGCCGTCACCGCCGCCGTCCTCGCGGCGCTCACCGCCGTCACCGCCGCCACGGTGCTGACCGGCGGCACGTTCGGCGCGCCGGGCGGCCTGCTGCCGTGGTACGCGGCCGGCTGGGCGCTGTTCGCGGTCGCGGTGCGGTCGCTGCGCGGCGTGCCGGAGCGGGCGGCGGCCCGGCTCGTCCTCGCCGGTGCCGCCGCGCTGTCGCTGGCCGCGCTGCTCGCTCCGCCGCGCACCAGCGACGACATGTACCGCTACGCCTGGGACGGCCGGGTGCAGGCGGCGGGGGTGTCGCCGTACGCGTACGCCCCGGACGCCGGGGCGCTGGCGCGGCTGCGCGACGGATGGCTGTTCCCGGCGCACACCGCCTGCCACGCCTGGAACCTGCACCGCGCGTCCGGCGGGCTGTGCACGCACATCAACCGGCCGGCGGTGCACACCGTCTACCCGCCGGTCGCCGAGGGCTGGTACCTGCTGGTACACCTGCTCTCCCCGGCGGACGGCCGGCACAAGCCGCTGCAACTGGCGGGCGCGGCACTGGTGCTGGCGACCACCGCCGCCCTGCTGCGCGTGCTGCGCCGGGGCGGGCTGGACACCCGGCGGGCCGCGTTGTGGGCCTGGTGCCCCGCCGTGCCGTTCGCGGCGGTCAACGACGCCCACGTCGACACGCTCGGGGCGCTGCTGGTGGTGCTCGCGATGGGCGTGCCGGTCCGGGCCCGGCACGGCGCGCTGCTCGGCGGCGCGATCGCGGTGAAACTGCTGCCGGCGCTGGCGCTGCCGGGTCTGCTGGCCGGAGCGGCGGCCCGGGGGGCGGACCGGTGGCGGGCGGCGCGCACCGCGGCCGCCGCGCTCGCCGTGACGGCCGCCGCCTACCTGCCCTACGTGCTGGTCTCCGGCGCCGGGGTGATCGGCTACCTGCCCGGTTACCTGCGCGAGGAGGGGTACGACGGCGACCGGGTGGGCCGTTTCGCGCTGGCACGGCTGCTGCTGCCGGACCGCTGGGCGGGCCCGGCCGCGGTGCTGGCGGTCGCCGCGGTGGCGGTGCTGGTGCTGCGGCGCGGCGACCCCGGGCGGCCGTGGCACGGAGCGCTGCTGGTCACCGGCACCGCGTTCCTCGCCACCTCGCCGTCGTTCTACTGGTACACCCTGATCGTGGTGGCCCTGGTGGCGCTGGACGGCCGCTGGGAGTGGCTGGCGGTGCCCGCCGCCGCGACGGTGCTCTACGTGGAGGCCGCCGCGCACCGGGGCGGTCTCGCCGCGCAGGCCTGGCCGTTCGGCCTCGCCGCGCTGGCGGTGGTGGCCGGCGCGGCCGTCCGCTCGGCGCGGGACCGGCAACGGGAGCTGCCGGAGACCGCCTGACGGCACGGCGGACACCGCCCGCGCCGGTACCCGGACCGTCCCCCCGCGCGGTTCGCCGTCCGTGCCCGCCCGGGCGCCGGGGACGCCGGTCCGCGCGTGAGTCCGGTCCTGCCGCACCCACGTGTTCGCCCCGGGTGCCGGGGACGCCGACCGCCGTACGGGCCGCCGGGCGCACGCCGACACCGGCGTGGCGTCCTACCATCGGGCCTGCGCACCACCCGACCGCCGTCCCGCACCACCCGATCCCACCTGGAGGACCGCTGAGCGCGCACCCCCTTCCCCCGCGCATCCTGTCGCCCGGACCGGTGACGCACCCCCTCGTCCCGCCCGGCGCGCACGAGGCGCCGCACGTCTGGCTGCTGCGGGTCGGCGAGCACGCCGCCGCGCTGCCGGACGCCCTGTCGCTGCTGGACACCGAGGAGTCCCGCCGCTACACGGCGTTCCTCCGCGACAGGGACCGGCTCAGCTACGGCTGCGCGCACGTCGGGCTGCGCCGGCTGCTCGCCGCGTACACCGGTGGGGAGCCGGGGGAGCTGGAGTTCACCCGCGTCACCTGTCCGTGCTGCGGCGGGCCGCACGGCCGCCCGGCGCTGCGGGGGCGGGGGGTGCCGCACTTCTCGCTGTCGCACAGCGGTGACCTCGTGCTGTTCGCGGTGGCCGGTTCGGCGGTCGGCGCGGACGTGGAGACGTTGCCGAAGCTGGAGTTCGTCAACGACATATCGACGAATCTCCATCCCGACGAGCACCGCGAGCTGTCCGCGATCACGGACGGCGAGGAGCGCCGGGCGGCCTTCGTCCGCTGCTGGACCCGCAAGGAGGCGTACCTGAAGGGAACCGGCGAGGGCCTGTCCGGCACCACCTCGCGCGACTACGTCGGCACCGCGACCGTGCCGGCCGAACTGCCCGGCTGGGAGCTGACGGACTGGCGGGCCGATCCCGGTTACGGGGCCGCCGTCGCGGTGGCCCGGCCCGGAGCCTGACGCCGGCACGCGGCGGTCCCCGATCCGGCGCCGTCCCCGGCCGCGGCCGAGCAGCGGTCCGCGGTCGCCGGGCGGGCTGGTGGCCGGTCCCGGCCCGGTGACGGGCCGGCCTCCGGCCCGGTGACCGAGCAGGTGCGCGCGGTCCGGGGCCGCGCATCCGCCGGCGGAGAGCCACGACTTCCGGACCGGGCCGGTCCGAGCGTCCGGTCGGCGCTGCCGGGCGTCACCTGTAAGTGGCACGGGCGGCGAGGTGCCGTGCTGTGAGTGTTGACATGTAGTCAACTCGGGGTTTGACTCTTCCTTCGTACGTACTGGCAACGTTGTCAGACCGCCGACGCGGCCGGGCGGCGTCGCCATGCGTGCGGTGCGGCGACGCACACCCCCCGTACGTCATCCGTGAAGTCTCAACCCCCGCCGTGGAGGCACGTGATGGCAAGACTGAGGCGCAACGCTGCGCCAACCCCCTCCAGCCGACGCCGCGTTCGTGGCAAGCTCGCTGTGGTGTCCGTCCTGGGCATGCTGCTCCTGCCGCTCCAGGGGCTCTCCGCGACCGGCGCGTCCGCCGCCGACTCGCTGGTCGACGACCCGGCCTCACTGGTCAATCCGCTGATCGGCACCTCCGGCGCAGTCGACACCTTCCCCGGTCCCGACATGCCCTTCGGGATGCTCCAGTGGGGGCCGGACACCACCCCGGACCGGGCGTTGGGCGGCGGTTACGAGTACAAGGACAGCAAGATCTCCGGGTTCAGCCTGACCCACCTGTCCGGCCCGGGGTGCGCGGCCGGCGGTGACGTGCCGATCCTGCCGGTGACCGGTGCGCTATCCGGCGACCTGAGCGGTACCTCGGTGGGCTTCCGGCACGCCGACGAGCACACCGGGATCGGCTACTACGGCGTCACCGACGCCTCGGGCGTCAGCACGGAGCTGACCACCACGACCCGCGCGGGCCTGGGCCGGTTCACCTTCCCCGCCGGCGCCGCCTCCAGCCTGTTGCTCAAACTGAGCGGCGGTGCCACCCGGGTCGACGGCACCCGCGCGCAGGTGGTCAACGACCACGAGGTGACCGGGGCGGTGCGAAGCGGCCACTTCTGCGGTGCCGGCAACACCTACACCCTGCACTTCGACATCACCTTCGACCGCCCCTTCACTTCCAGCGGCACCTGGGTGGGCGAGACCATCAACTCCGACGCGACCCGGCTTCGGCTCGGCCGGCCCGCGCAGAAGCAGTCCGCCACGCCGTCCGCGCAGCCGATGCGCGAGCCGCACTTCACGGTGCCGGCCGGGCAGGCGCCCCGGCTGCACGGCGACACCGCGCCCGGCCGGCGCAGCGCCGCCGCCCCGCCGGTCACCGGGGCCAACGGGATGTACCTGTCGTTCGACACCTCGCGGCACCGGACGGTCACCGCGGCCGTCGGCATCTCCTACACCAGCGACGCCAACGCGCACCGCAACCTCGCCGCCGAGGTGCACGGCTACCGCTTCGACGCCATGCGGGCGGCCAACCACGCGGCGTGGAACGCCCTGTTCGACCGGGTCAGGGTCGGCGGCGGCACGCGCGACCAGCAGGTGCAGTTCTACACCGCGCTCTACCACGCCCTGCTGCACCCGAACGTCTTCTCCGACGTCAACGGCGAGTACATGGGCATGGACGACCAGGTGCACCACCTCGCCAGGGGGCAGGAGGCGCAGTACGCCAACTACTCCGGCTGGGACACCTACCGCTCGCAGACCCAACTGCTGGCCACCGTGGACCCGAAGGCGGCCGGCGACGTGGTCACCTCGATGCTCAACGGCTACCACCAGACCGGCCTGCTGCCCAAGTGGGCGCAGAACAACGGTGAGAGCTACGTGATGGTGGGCGACCCGGCGGACGGCATCATCGCCGGCGCCTACGCGTTCGGAGCCCGCGGCTTCGACACCTCGGACGCGCTGTCGGCGATGGTCCACGAGGCGACCGCGGCCAACAACGACCGGCCCGGCGAGTCGGTCCGGGACGCCAAGGGGTACCTGCCGATCGACGGCGCCGACTGGGGGTGCTGCAACTTCTACGGCCCGGTCTCCACGCAGTTGGAGTACGACAGCGCCGACTACGCGATCGCGTCGTTCGCCAGGTCGCTGGGCCACGAGGCCGACTACACCCGGTTCGCCTCCCGCGCCCAGGACTGGGAGAACGTCTTCAACCCGGTCACCGGGTACCTGCAGGCGAAGCGGTCCGACGGCGAGTTCGCGGCCGGCTTCACCCCCGGCACCTCCAACGGCTTCGTCGAGGGCACCTCGGCCCAGTACACGCCGATGGTGCCGTTCAACCTCAAGGGACTGATCGCCGCCCGCGGCGGTCGGCAGGCGTACGCGGGCTACCTGGACTCGCTGCTGTCCGACATCACCACCCCGACGTCGGTCAACGCCAACCTGAGCAACGAGCCCAGCCTGGAGATCCCCTGGGAGTACGACTACCTGGGCCAACCGTGGAAGACGCAGGCCGCGGTGCGCCAGGCGCAGCGCAAGCTCTACTTCGACGCGCCGGTCGGCTCGTTCGGCAACGACGACCTGGGCGCGATGAGCTCCTGGTACGTCTGGTCGCAGCTCGGCATGTACCCCGAGACCCCGGGCACCGGCGTGCTGGCGCTCGGCAGCCCCGGTTTCCCGCAGGCCCGACTGACGCTGGGCAACGGCAAGGTGCTGCGCATCGACGCGCCGCAGGCCGCGCCGGACGCGCCCTACGTGCAGGCGCTGAACGTCGACGGCAGGGCGTACGACGACGCCTGGCTCACCGTCGGCCAGCTGCGCCGGGGCGGCACCCTGGACTACACCCTCGGCAGCCGCCCGAACACCGGGTGGGCGTCGTCGCCGTCGTCGGCGCCGCCGTCCGACGCCACCGGCCAGCACGACGTGTTCGCCTCCGCCGCGCCGTCCGGCGCCGGCCTGGTGATCGCGCCGGACGCGTCCGGCGCCGGCTCGCTCGACCTGTCGAACATCGGGGCCGCGCCGGTGAGCGTCGCGTGGACCGCGCAGGCCCCCTCCGGGGTCACCGTGCGGCCGGCGTCCGGCACGGTGACGGTGCCGGCCGGCGGCAGGGCCGCGGCGCCGGTGACGGTCACCGCGGGCGGTACGGAAGGCTCCTACCCGGTCGCGTTCACGCTGAAGGGCGCGTCCGGCGCGGCGTTGGGCACGGCGGCACTGCGAGTGGCCGTGGCGCGGCCGACCGAGCTGTGGCCGTACTACACCGGCACCGGCGTGCAGGCCGACGGGTCGACCTTCACCAGCGGCTTCGACGGTGACGGCTGGGCCTACTCCAGCCAGGCGCTGGCCGCCGCCGGGGTCACCAGCGGCAGCCGGCAGACGGTCGACGGCATCACGTACACCTGGCCGTCGTTCGGCGACGGGCAGCCGGACAACATCGAGATGGCCGGCCAGACCCTCCCGGCCCCGGCCGGCGTCTCGGCCGGCTACCTGGGTCTGCTGGGCGCGGGCACCAACGCGCCGGCCGCCGGGACCAAGGGGGTGCTGACCGTCACCTACACCGACGGCACCACCTCGCAGGCCCACGTCGGCTTCTCGGACTGGACGCTGAACGCCGGGGCGAGCAAGCCGTTCGCCGGCGAGGCGACGGCGGTGAGCACGCCGTACCGCGACGAGGACAGCGGGGGCCGGGACACCGTCGCCACCTACGTGTTCGCCGTCAAGGTGCCACTGGCACCGGGCAAGCAGGTGGCGTCGGTGACGCTGCCGACCTACTCCGACGGGTCGTCACACCTGTTCGCGCTCGGCTACGGCGGCTGACCGCCCGGCCGCGGTCGCCGGGCGGCCGGTTCCCCCTCCGGGTCGCACCCGGCGGGAAACCGGCCGCCCGGTCCGCGCCGGGGGAGGTTCCTTTGAAGTTCATGGTGGACGTGTGCACGACAAGTAAATGCTTCACCCCTTCTCGGGAATCTTGGGGCAATGCTCTATGCGCGTTGACCTCGTATGCGCTTACCTACCTGGTGCACTCGCGACTACCCGCGAGTAAATCCCCCCCATCTCTTCGCTCACCCCGTGGAGGGAACACCGTGCGCAGATCCGCACTGCTCGCCGCCGCCACCGGTCTCGCCGCTGCCGCCGCCCTGACCGTCTCCGGAGCGCCCGCGAGCGCCAGCAGCTACAACTACGTCGCGTTGGGCGACTCCTACTCCTCCGGAGTGGGCACGACGAGCAACTACCTCAACGACTGTGACCAGTCGACCGCGGCCTACCCGGAGCTGTACGCCAACTCGGTGGGCGTCAGCTCCTTCAGCTTCCAGGCCTGCTCCGGCGCCACCGCCCCGGACATCGAGTCCAACCAGCTCGGCGCCCTCAACTCGAGCACCACGCTGGTCAGCCTCACCGACGGCGGCAACGACGTCGGCTTCTCCAACGTCATGGAGACCTGCGTCCTGGACTCCGACAGCGACTGCCAGGCGGCGATCGCCGCAGCGGTCAGCAAGGCGCAGAACCAGCTGCCGGGCATCCTCGACACCCTCTACAACGACGTGCGCGGCGACGCGCCCAACGCGCACGTGGTGGTACTGGGCTACCCGGAGTTCTACGACCTCAACGTCACGGACTGCGTCGGACTGAGCCAGTCCGACCACGTGGCGCTGGACAACGCCGCCGACACGCTCGACGGCGTCATCTCCGGCCAGGTCGCCAAGTACGGCGACTTCACCTACTCGGACGTGCGCAACGGCTTCAGCGGCCACGAACTGTGCGACTCCACCGAGTGGCTGCACTCCCTGGCCTGGCCGATCACCGACTCGTACCACCCGACGGCCGCCGGCCACTCGGGCGCGTACCTGCCGGCCTTCGAGGCGGGCATCTGAGCCGTCGGCTCAGGCCTGCGACAACTCACGCACCATTGAAGTGAGCTGAGCGATCGAGACCTCGCCCGGCCGGCCCCGCCGCCGGGCGAGGTCGTTCGCCGCCCGCCGCAACGCCTCGTTCACCGGCGCGGCCACCTCGTGCAGCCGGCCGAGCAGCACGATCTCGCCGTTGAGGTGGTCCGCCTCGATGGATCCGGTGGCCCGCGCCAGGCTCTGCCAGGACGAACCGCCCTGCCGCCGGCGCCCCGCGATCTCCCGGGGCGCCGCAAGGTCGCCGCGGGCCCGCGCGTACTCCTCCTGGCTCACGTGCGCCACGCCCGCCGCCGCCAGCACCGCGGCGCCCTCCGCACGCGCCTGCCGCGCCAGCTCCTCCGCCGCACCCCCCATCGGACCGCTCAGCGCCTCCACCGCGTTGCCCAGGTTGCCCAGCAGTTTGGTGTGCTTCCACGCCATGACGTCCGCCGCCAGGGGCGCGCCGAACCCGGACGCCTCCAGGTCGGCCGCGATCCGGCGCAGCGTGCCGTCCGGCGCGCCGGACTCCGCCGGGTACCGGCCCAGGTGCAGCACCCCGGAGCGCGGCCCGCACCAGGCGACCACCTCGCCCGGTTCGAGGAAGCTGGCCGGAAGCCACACGCACATGCCGTAGACCGTGCGGAACCTGCGCAGCGCCATCCTCTCGTTGGCCACGCCGTTCTGGGCGCACACCACCGGCAGCCGCTCGCCGGCGCTCCCGCCGCCGGCCACCGGCCGGCCGGCCCAGGCGTCGAGTGCCGCCACGGTGTCCTGCGACTTGACCGCGAGCACCAGCACGTCGTCCGGCCGAAGCTCCAGCCGCCCCGGCCCGTCCACCACCGGGATCCGCGCGGTCAGCTCGCGGTCCGGCAGCGTCAGGCGCAGCCCGTTCTGCTCAAGCGCCCGGTGGTGCGCGCCGCGGGCGACCAGGACCACGTCCCGGCCGGTCTCGGACAGCCGGCCGCCGAGCGTGGCGCCGACGGCCCCGGCGCCGATGATCACGTATCGCATGGCCCCACCCTGCCACGGGCCACCACGCGCCCCACGCGCCACCCCAGTCCGGGCGGCGGAACCGGTCCGGGCAGGGCTTTACCCGGTGGCGCGCATGACCCGGCCCTCGTCGGGAAGGGGGCCGACTCGACGGTCTCCAGGGCCACACCGACGTGAGTCCGACCCGAGGAGGAAGCGAACATGACGCAGAACGTGCCGGACGCGAACCCCGAGCCCGTGCAGCAGGCGCTGCACCAGCTCGCCACCGACCGCAACGATGTCGTGGCGCTGGGCACGCTGGCGGCCAGCGAGGTGCTGCTCCCGGTGCCCGACGACATGCCGGGTCCGGACACCGAACCCGAGCCGGGAAGCCTCCAGCTGCCGGTCTACGAGCAGGGCGACGGGGTGCGCCTGGTGCCGGTGTTCACCTCCGAGGACCGGCTCGCCCAGGCGCTGCCGCAGGTGCGCAGCTACCGCACGGTGCGTCTCGCGCTGCTCGGCCAGGGCTGGCCCGCCGACGACCTGGCGCTGTCCATCGACGCCGGCTCCGCGGACACCGTCACGGTGGGCGGCGACGGCGTGCGCGCGCTCGCCAGCCTCGCCAGCGGCGGCTGAGGCGTCCGGGACGCCCCGGCACCAGGCCGGGGCGTCCCGGACCCGCCGTGGACCGCGCACCCGTCTCGGCTCCGCCGTGGCCGCGTCGCCGCTCCGCGGGGGATGCGGTGCGGCGAGGCGCGTCCCGCGGCGCCCCGACGGTCTGACGGCGCCACCGGTCCCACCGCCGCCCCGGGCGGGACACATCGGGCACGGCCTAGCATCGTCGGATGCCCCACGACTTCCTGGCCCGCGGCGAGCGGGTCGCGATCCGCCCGCTGGACGCCGGCGACCGGGAGGCGTTCACCCGCGGCGCCCGGGAGAACGCCGAGGCGCACCGCCCCTGGCTCTTCCCGCCCGCCACCGACGCCGACTTCGACGCCTATCTGGCCCGGCTGGCCGAACCGGCCCGCGCCGGGTTCGCGATCTGCCTGCGCGGCACCGGGGAACTGGCCGGCTACGCCACCGTCAACAACATCGTGCACGGCGCCTTCCGATGCGGCGCGCTGGGCTACGCAGCCTTCCTGCGCGGCCGGGGCCTGGTCACCGAGGGTGTGCTCCTGGTCGTGGGGTACGCCTTCGGGCCGCTGGGGCTGCACCGCCTGGAGGCGAACATCCAGCCCGGCAACGCCGGCTCGCTCGCCCTGGCCCGGCGCGCCGGCTTCCGCAAGGAGGGCCTGTCGCCGGGCTTCCTGCACGTCGACGGCGCCTGGCGGGACCACGAGCGCTGGGCGATCACCGCCGAGACGGCCGCCGCCGGCCCGGCCGCGGCCCGCGGGTGATCCCACTCCGCGCGGCGCGGACGGCGGCACCGCCCGCGTCCGGGTGGTGCCACCGCCGTGCGGGTGACGGTCGGCCCGGCGATACTGGAGGCGGTGGGGGCCGGCGCGGGGAAGGGACACCATGGTCGGACACGACAGCGGGGTGGCCCCGGAGGAACTGGACGAGCGGCACCTGATCAGGGCGTTGGAGGCGATCCACCGCACCCGGCACGAGACGTTGCTGTACGGCTCCGCGGACGCGCTGCGCACCCACACCTCCCGGATGGCCGCCCTGGAGGGCGAGTACCTGCGCCGCCACCCCGACCGCGTCCCGGCCCCCGGCCGCACCCGCTCCGGAGCGCGCGCGAGGGCACTGTGACCGGACCGGCCGGCGGGTGCGCGGCATGAGCGGCGGGCGGCGGGCCGGTGCGAGCGCCCGGTCCGGCACGGCGGGACCCGAGACGGTGCGCATGCAGCCCTCCCCGGCCGACGCGGTGCCCGCGCTGACCGACTCCGGACTCCCGGTGCCGGTACGGCTGGCCGACCGTCTGGCCGCGTGCGGTGACGCACCGCTCCAGCCGGCTGGCGGGGACCTGGAACTGCGCACGGCCGCGTGCGGTTACTGGGAGCGCCGCGCCCACCCCACCGCCGCGGACCGGGTGCTGCTCGCGCCCGGCCCCGCGCCGCTGCTGGCCGGGCTGCTCGCCGTGGTCGGCGGTGACGTGGTGCTGCCCCGTCCGGCCGCGCCCTGGTACGCCCCGGCCGCCTGGCTGCTGGGCCGGCGCGCCTGCTTCGTGCCCACCCCGGCCGAGGGCGGCGGGGTGCCGGACCCGGTGGCGCTGCTGGAGAGCGTGCGCCGCGCGGTCGGCGAGGGCGCCCGGCCGCTGCTGCTCGTGCTGGCCTGTGCCGACGACCCGACCGGTACCGTCGCGCCGCCCGAACTGCTGCACGAGGTCTGCGAGGCGGCGGTCGCGGCGGACCTGCTGGTGGTCTCCGACGAGACCTTCCGCGACCTGCGGCACGACCCGCTCGCGGTGGTGCTGGGCCCGTCCGAGATCATCCCGGACCGCACGGTGGTGCTGTCCGACCTGGCCTCCTGGCTGCTGCCGGCCGGCTGGCCGGCAGCGATGGCCCGCTTCCCGGTCGCGGGTCCGGCCGCCTCGCTGCGCGCCCCGGTGCGCACCATGCTGGACGCCCAGCGTGCGCTGCTGTCCGGCCCGGTCGGCGGGGCCGCCGCGCTGGCGCTGACCGAGCCGCCGGGCAGCGCGCGGACGCTGGCCGGCGCGGTGCGCGTGCACGCCGTGGTGGCCGCCGCGGTGCACGCCGAACTGCTGCGGCTGGGAGCGCTGTGCCTGCCGCCGCGCTGCGGCTTCCACCTGTACGCGGACTTCGGCGCGTTGCGGACCGCGCTGGCCGGGCACGGGGTGGGCGGCGCGGACGAACTGGCGGCCCGGCTGCCCGGCGGGCTGGCCGGCCACCGGATGGGCGACGACCCTCGCGACCTGCGGGTGCGGATCGCGGTGCCGGCCCTGTACGGGGACACCGGCGCCCGCCGGCAGGCCGTGCTGGAGGCAGAGGACCCGCTGCGGGTCCCCCATCTGGCAGAGGCGCTGGCGGACCTGGAGCGGCCCCTCACCGAGCGGACGGCAGTCTGAACGACCGTCATTCATCGTGTGGCGGCTTTCCCTCGCACTCCCCAATGCAGACATTATTATCATTGCACTCTTAATCGGTCGTGGATGGTGTCGCCGAGACGTCGTCCACCCGCGCGGACGATGGGGAGCCCTGATGGCCGATCAGACCGACCGGGCAGAACCGGCGCCCCCCGACCACGCCGCCGGCCAGGACACCGCGCCGCACCCCGCCCCGCCGGCGCCGCCGCGTCCGCTCGGCGAGCCGCGCAGCTGGCCCAGGACGTTCGCCGACCGGCTCAGCGAACCGCTGCCCGGGCTCGCCGCGATGGCCAGGGCCGGCTGGGGGGCGCTGCGCCCGCGCCGCGCCGACGTGCTGGCCGACGTGCCCCGGCTGCCCGTCGACCGCGCGCCGCTGCCCCGGGTGGACGCCGCGACGGTCGCGCTGACCTGGGCCGGGCACGCCAGTTGGGTGGTGCGGATCGGCGGGCTCACCGTGCTGACCGACCCGGTGTGGTCCCGGCGCATCCTGGCCACCCCGCCACGCGTCACCCCGGTCGGCGTTCCGTGGGAACGGCTGCCGCCGGTGGACGCGGTCGTCATCAGCCACAACCACTACGACCACCTCGACGCGCCGACCCTCCGGCGGCTGCCGGCGCGGACCGCGCTGTTCGTCCCGGCCGGGCTGGCCGACTGGTTCCGGCGGCGTGGTTTCACCCGGGTGACCGAGCTCGACTGGTGGGAGGCGGCCGTGCTGGACGGGGTGCGCTTCGACTTCGTACCCGCGCACCACTGGAGCCGGCGCACCCTGACCGACACCTGCCGCAGCCTGTGGGGCGGCTGGGTGCTCACCGACCCGGGCGGGCAGCGCGTCTACTTCGCCGGCGACACCGGCTACGGCCACTGGTTCGGCGAGATCGGCCGCCGCCACCGGGGCGTCGACGTAGCCCTGCTGCCGATCGGCGCCTACGAGCCGCGCCCGCTGCTGCGCGGGGTGCACACCGACCCCGAGGAGGCGGTGCGCGCCTGCGGCGACCTGGGCGCGCGGGTCATGGCGCCGATGCACTGGGGCGCCTTCCTGCTGTCCGCCGAACCGCCGCTGGAACCGCTCACCCGGGTGCTGGCGGCGTGGCGGGCCGCTGGGCGGCCGGCCGGCGACCTGTGGGACCTGCCGGTCGGGGCCTCCCGGGTCCTGCGGCACCGCGCGGACTGACCCCGGCGTGCCCGGGCCGGCGCGGGGCGCGGCGTGCGGGCGGGGGCCGAATCCGGCGCACGGGAAGATCGCGGCACCGCACCCCGGTACTAAGCTGACCCCGCGCAGCGGCGGGCGACCGCCGTCCGCCCGTCCGCCAACTCGTGTCGGAGCCGCATGTGAACCGCCCGCGCATACCCACGCGCCGTGCCCGTTCCGGGTCCCCCGGCGGCGCGCTGGCGCTGGCCGTGTGCGGCGTCCTGCTGGCCGGCTGCTCGGCCGGGCCGAAGAGCGCATCCGCCCACCCGGCCGACGGCCTGCCGCACACCGGCATCCGGGTCACCCTCGGCGCGTGCGGCGGCCGGTGGCCCCACCCGCACGCCGGCGACCAGGTCTTCGACGTCCGCAACGACTCGCACGTCGCCGCCGAGGTCGACCTCGTCAACCCCTCGTCCGGCCTGGTCTACGGCGAGATCGAGGGCCTCGGACCGGATACCACCCGACCCATGCAGGTCACGCTGGGCGGCGGCCGGTACGCGTTCAAGTGCCTGCCGGACGACGACCCCGGCTACCTCGGCCCCACCGCCACCGTGCCCGGCCACGCCCCGGCCGGACCGGCCGCCGCCGCCGTCACCGAACAGGACGTCATCCCGCCCACGCTGGCCTACCAGAAGTGGATCGGCCGCCAGCTGTCCGTGCTGGCCGCCAAGTCGGTCCGGCTGCGCGACGACATCGACCGCGGCGCGTCGTCCGCGGCCCGCACCGACTGGCTGGCCGCCCACCTGGTCTACGAGCGGATGGGCGCCGCCTACGGCACCTTCGGCGACGCCGACCGGAAGATCGACGGCACCACGGCGGGCCTCAAGGGCGGCCTGCACGACCCGCACTTCACCGGCTTCCACCGGATCGAGTACGGGCTGTGGCACGGCCAGGGCACCGCCCGGCTGCGGCCCTACGGCGACCGGCTGGTCAAGGACGTCGACGCGCTCAAGTCCTCCTGGCCGCGGGCCCGGATGGACCCGCTGCAGATGGGCCTGCGGGCCCACGAGATCCTGGAGAACGCGGTCCAGTTCGAGCTGACCGGGCGCACCGACTACGGCAGCGGCAGCAACCTGGCCACCGTGCGCGCCAACCTCGACGGCACCCGCACGGTGCTCGGCTACCTGCACCCCCTGGTGGCCGCCCGCTACCCCAGGCTGCCGCAACTCGACGCCTCCCTGAACCGGTTGCGGGACGCGCTGGACGCCTGCCGGCACGACGGCCGCTGGACCCCGCTGGACCGGCTCGACCGCACCCGGCGGGAGCGGATCGATTCCGCCGCCGGGGACGCGGTGGAGCGTCTCGCCGACATCGCCGCCGTCTTCGACATCAGGAGGACCTCGTGAGCGAGCGCATGGGCCGCCGCTGGTTCCTGAGGGGGGCGGCCGCCGCGGGCGCGGGTACCGCCGCCACCGCCGCACTGCGCGCCGGCACCGCCCGCGCCGCCGTGCCGCAGGCCGCGCCGGACCGCGTCCCGTTCGAGGGCGTCCACCAGGCGGGCATCACCACCGAGGCGCCGCGCAGCGGGACCTCCGTGGCGTTCGACGTGACCGCCGAGGACCGGGCCGGCCTCACCGACCTGCTGCGCACGCTCACCGACCGGGCCCGCTTCCTCACCCGCGGCGGCACCCCGCCCTCGCCCGGCATCACCGCGCCGCCCGCCGACTCCGGCACCCTCGGCACCGACGTCCCCGCCGACGGCCTGACCGTCACCGTCGGCGTCGGCGCGTCGCTGTTCGACGGCCGATTCGGGCTCGCCGGGCGCGCACCGCGCCGGCTGCGTCCGATGGAGTCCTTCCCGAACGACGACCTCGACCCCGCCTGGTGCCACGGCGACATCAGCGTCCAACTGTGCGCCGACTCCCCTGACACCGTGCTGCACGCGGTGCGCGACATCGCCCGGCACACCCGCGGCGGCATGCAGGTGCGCTGGCGGATGGACGGCTACCTGGCCGCGCCGCGCCCCACCGGCACCCCGCGCAACCACCTGGGCTTCAAGGACGGCACCGCCAACCCCGACGTCCACGACCGGCGGGCCATGGACGCCCTGGTGTGGGTGGGCGCCGGGTCCGGCGAACCGGAGTGGGCGACCGGCGGCAGCTACCAGGTGGTCCGGCTGATCAGGATGCTGGTGGAGTTCTGGGACCGGGTCTCCATCGTCGAGCAGGAGCGGATGTTCGGCCGCCGACGGGACAACGGCGCCCCGCTCGACGGCGACCACGAGCACGACCGGCCCCGCTACGCGCTCGACCCCAAGGGCGACGTGATCCCGCTGGACAGCCACATCCGGCTGGCCAACCCGCGCACGGAGGCCACCGCCGACCAGCGCATCCTGCGCCGCGGCTACAACTACGACAACGGCACCGACTCCAACGGGAACCTGGACGTCGGGCTGATCTTCTCCTGCTACCAGCAGGACCTGGACCGGCAGTTCACCACCGTCCAGCGCCGGCTGGTCGGCGAGCCGCTGGTGGACTACGTCTCGCCGTTCGGCGGCGGCTACTTCTACGCGCTGCCCGGCGTCACCGACGCCCACGACTGGCTCGGCCGCACCCTGCTGGCCTGACCCCGCGGGGCTTCCGCCGGGTCACGAGCCGTGCGCCCGGCGGCGTATCCGGCGCACCGCCCACGGCACCGCGCTGATCGCCACGGTGACGACCACCACCAGCGCCACGCCCCGCCACGGCGAACCGAACAGCGAACCGCCCAGCGCCCCGATCGCCTGGTACGCCGCCGCCCACACCAGCACCGCCGCCACGTCCCCCCGGGTGAACGCGCGCAACCGGGTGTCCGCCAGCAGGCACGCCACCATCACCGGTATCCGTCCGGCCGGCACCAGTCGGGAGAGCACCAGCACCACCGTGCCGTGCCGCGCCAACCGGTCCCGCGCGGTCCGCAGATGCTCCGGATCGGCCCGCGCCCGCATCCGCTCCAGCCACCGCGAGCCGCCCTCGGTGTGGGCGCCGCGCCGGCCCAGCCCGTACAGCGCCACGTCCCCGACCAGCGCCGCCAGCGCCGCCAGCGCGAAGACGAACAACGGCGCGAACGGGTCGCTCCCGTGGAACGCCACCACCGCCGCGCCGCTGACCACCGCGCCGGTCGGCACCACCGGCACCAGCGAGCCGAGCACCACCAGCCCGAACAGCGACCAGTAGCCCACCGCGGCTCCCGACGCGCCGGCCATCGCGGCGGAGCCCGCCGCCACCAGCACCCGGCTCACCGGTCCGCCCGCCAGGCGAGCGACTGCCCGTGCCGCAGCGCCCGCACCGCGACCCCCGGCGCCCGGCGGGCGGTCAGCCGGGCGAACTCCTCGCCCGGCGCGTGGAACTCGTGCGGGCGCACCGCGTCCAGCCCGATCGGCCAGTACGTGCCGTAGTGCACCGGCACCGCCACGCTGGGCGCGAGCCGCTCCGCGACCGCCGCGGCCCGCGCCGCGTCGAGGTGGTCCCGGCCGAGGAACGGCCCCCAGCCGCCCACCGGCAGCAGCGCCACGTCACACCGGCCCACCTGCTCGGCCATCGCCGGGTACGGCCCGGTGTCCCCGGCGAAGTAGGTCACCGCCTCGCCGTGCACCACGTACCCCGGCGTCGGGCAGCGGCGCGGCCCGTAAGGAAGCCGGCGGCCGTCGTGCGCCGCCGGCACCGCGCGGACCAGCAGCCCGGCGGCCTGCACCTCGTCGCCCGGCCCCACCTCCACCAACCGGGCCGGCAGCATGCGCAGTCCGGGCACCGCGTCCGGCGCGCCGCGCGGCACCAGCAACACGGTCCCCGGCACCAGCCGGGCCAGCGACGGCAGGTGCAGGTGGTCGGCGTGCAGGTGGGAGACGAGCACCACGTCGGCCACCGCGGCCGACGGCGGTGGCAACGCGCCCCGACGGCGCCGCAGATGGGCCAGCCGCCGGGCGAACAGCGGATCGGTGAGCACCCGCGCCCCCGAATCGCGCACCGTCGTCGTGGCGTGCCCCCACCGGGTGATCTCCACCGGCACTCCTCACCTCGCGTCGTGGTCGGCGTCTTCCCCCGCCGGGGCGTACCACACGAGCGTAGGACCGGCGAGGGGGCTGTGACAGGCTGATGAGGCTCCTCGTGCGGGCCCCGCCCGAGGACCGGCCGGGACGAGGGGGTGCGATGGGGGAGCGCTGGCGGGCCGCCGGCCGTGCCGTGCCGCGGATACTGGCCGTGTGGCTGGCCGGGAGCCTGACGCTGGCCGTGCTCGGCGCCGTGCTGCCCGGCCTGACGCTGCGTCCGGACGGCTCGGGACCGTCCGCCTGCGCGTGGGCCGCGGCGGCCGGCGCCGGGGCGTTCGGCCTGCTCAACGCGCTCGTCTGGCCGCTGCCGGTACGCGCCCTGCTGCTGGTGCCGGCCTACGTGCTCGGGCTGCTGGCCTTCGTGCTCAACGGGCTGCCGCTGTGGGTCGCGCTGGACGCGCGGCCGTTCGTGCCGGACGGCGCCGCGACCTGGCACGGGCAGAGCCCCGGCGAGCCGTTCGCCGACCGGTTCGGCGTCTGGCTGCGCGACCTGGTCCGCTCGCACTGCGGCCTGCCGGCCGGCCCGGCGCCGGCCGAGGCGGGGGCGGAGGAACGCGAGTCGCGTGCCGCGGCCCGTGCGGCGCTGCGCCGGCCGGAACGCGGCGCCGGGCGGAGGCCGGGAGTCGAGCCGGTGGTGCTCGGCTCCGGCAACCTCGGCCTGGTCTCCTTCCCCGACCTGCCCGGCCGGGCGACCCGGCAGCGCATCGAGGAACGCACGCCCGGCCTGCTGGCGGCCCTCGCCGACCACCCGGGCATCGGGTTCGTACTGGTACGCGACGCCGAACGCGGGCCGCTGGTCCTCGGAGCCGGTGGCGCCGAGTGTGAGCCGGCCACCGGGACGGTGCGCGGCGGCGCCGACCCGCTCGCGCCGTTCGGCCCGCGGGCCGCGGCGGCGGTGCTGCGCACCGACGGCTTCGAACACGCGGCGGACATCATGGTCAACTCGGTGTGCGATCCGGCCAGCGGCGAGGTGCACGCCTTCGAGGACCAGATCGGCTCGCACGGCGGCCTGGGCGGCCCGCGGAGCCGGCCCTTCCTGCTGCACCCACGTGAACTTCCATTTCCCAAGGGTGAGCTGACCGGCGCCGAAGCGGTGCACGCGGTGCTGCGGGAGTGGATGGGGCCGGCCGACCACGAGGACGCGACCGGCACGCCGGGGCCGCGGACCGGCGCCCAGCCGGTCCCGGACCGAACGCCCCGGCAGCCGGCGGTGGCCGGGCCGGGGGTCAGGCGCGGCAGAGGATCTCGCCGTGCAGCAGGGCGAACCAGCCGTCCGGGTCGGCCGCCCAGCGCCGCCAGCCGTCCGCCAGCCGTCCGCCAGCCGCTCCAGGTCGGCGCGGCTGGCGTACCCCTCGCGCAGCGCCTGCCCGGCCAGCGCCGAATCGCGCACCCGGTCCGCCCACATGCCGCCCCAGTGGGCGCGGCCCGGCGGGTCGGCGTGGCACCAGACGCCCGCGGTCGCGGTGACGTCGGTGAACCCGGCGGCCCGGGCCCAGGAGGCGAGCCGCCGGCCGGCGTCCGGCTCGCCGCCGTTGGCGCGCGCGCACCGCTGGTAGAGCGCCATCCACTCGTCCAGTTCGGGCAGCGCCGGGTACCAGGTGAAGCCGTGGTAGTCGCCGTCGCGGGCCGCCACGATCCCGCCCGGCCGGCACACCCGGCGCATCTCGCGCAGCGCCGCCACCGGGTCGGCGACGTGCTGGAGCACCTGGTGGGCGTGCACCACGTCGAACCGTCCGTCGGGCAGGCCGAGCCGGTGCACGTCGGCGATGACGAACTCCACGTTGTCCAGGCCGCGTTCGGCCACCTGCCGGGCGGCGGCCCGGAGCACGTCAGAGGAGGTGTCGCAGGCGGTGACCCGGCCGCCGTCCGGCGTGACCAGCGCAGCCAGGTCGGCGGTGACGGTGCCCGGACCGCAGCCGACGTCCAGCAGCCGCATCCCCGGCCGCAGGTGCTCCAGCAGGTAGCCGGCGGAGTTGCGCGCGGTGCGCCAGCGGTGCGAACGCAGGACGGATTCGTGGTGGCCGTGGGTGTAGACGGTCACGGGCGGCTCCCCTCGGTGAGATGGCCGGCGCGTCCCCACGACTCTAGACGGCCGTCTCGCTGGTCGGGAAACACGTCCGCATGCCGGACGACCCGTGCCGCCGGAGCGCGTCGGACGCCGACGCCCCCTCAGCCGGTGGTGGGCCGGTAGGCGTACACCCGGGTATCCAGCTCGCACAGCCCGGGCGAGATCATCTCCACCCGCAGCAGCCGGGCCGCCGGGTCCCAGTCGACGCCCTCGGTCTCGAAGGTGCCGGTGCACGCGCTCTCGGCCGGCACCTGGAAGAGCGTGCCCACCCGCCCGGTGACCGGGGTGCCGTCCAGCGGGTGCGGCAGGTCGACGCGTACCACGTCGTGTCCGGCGTCGTCGGTGGCGCACACCAGTCGGGTGGCGCTGACGAAGTCGCAGCCCTGGACGTCGTCGACGGTACGGCTCAAGGTGATCTGGCCGACCTGCGCCAGGGTGCCGCCGTCCGGCGCGGTGGCCGGGTTGAGCAGCGGGGTGGGGAAGACCTGCAGTCGGGTCTCGGCGCCCCACTCGCCGGACACCGTCCAGCGGGTGTCGGGGGAGAGGGCGGCGAAGGAGTTGTTCAGCATCTCCCCGCCGTCCAGCGGGTGGGTGTAGTCGTAGCGCCGCCCGTCCGGCGTGGTGACGGCGAACATCTTCGACGTCCCCGTGTCGCCGCCCTGGTAGGCGTCCACGGTGTAGCCGTCCGCAGCGTCCGGGTCGCCGACGTGGTTCCAGCCGGACAGTCGCAGGTCGAGCGGGATGGTCGCGAGGCCACGGTAGAGCAGCGAGCCGTCCGCCTCGCTGGTGACGCCCTCGCCGCCGACCAGTGTGTTCACGTCGGTGCGGCCCGCCGGCACCCAGCCGCCGGGGGAGTCCGCCCGGGCACCCGGCGCCGCCAGGGCGATCAGCGCGGCGCAGGCGAGCAGGGTCACGGCGGCGCGGGCGCGCGGGCCACGGGTGGTCACAGGGGGTCCCCCCACCGGATCGTCTCGGAACCCGGTGCCGGCCGACCCGGGCAGCACGTGAGCGTAGACCGGTCGGCGGGCACCCGGTGGCCGGAGCCGCCGACTCGGCCGGAAACCGCCGCCCGCGCGGGTCGACGCCACGGCGGCCACCGGGCCGGTGCGCGGGCGGAACCCGGATCCGGCCGGGTGCGTCCAAGCGGCATGAACGGACGACTCATCACCCTCGGCGTGACCGCGGTGCTCGCCGCCGCCACCGTGTTGACCGGCTGCGGAAGCAAGACGGTCTCCCAGCCCTCCTCGGCGCCCATGAGCCGCAACCCGGCCACCCCCTCGGCGCCCGCCACCGGCGGTCCGGTGACCCGGCAGCCCATCACCCATCCGGTCACGGTCGGCGACTCCGGCCGCACCCTGACGGTGTCGGCGACCGCCACCGGCTGTAGGACCGACGAGCTCGTCGCGCACGAGTCCAGCGCCAGCGTCACGCTCATCGTGCAGGTCACCGACCACCGCAAGACCGGCCAGATGTGTTCCGACATGGCGAGGCTCACCCGGATCAGCACCACGCTCGACGCCCCGCTGGGCAAGCGCCAGGTCTTCGACGGCGCCAGCGGCAAGCGGGTCGCGACCAAGACCGGCTGACCCGCGCCGCGTCCGGACCCGCCGCGCCCGCGTCCCCCCGTGGACGGGACCCGGGCGGCTGGTCCTCGCCCTGGCTCAGCGGCGACCACGCATCGGTGGCGATGCCGTGCACCGCGTGCACCGCGCGCAGTCCGGCAGCCCAGACGCCGCATCCGAGCTGCGGCGTCGACAGGCCGCTGTGGGGTGACGGAGCGGACCTCGCTCACCAGCCATGGCCTCCCCGTCCGATCGGCCACGGGTGCGGCGCGCGTCGGCGTCGCCACGGGTGCGGCGACGCCGACGCGGCCACCGCCGCCGGACGTTCCGGCCCGCGGGGTCAGTGCTGGTAGAGCGCCTCGATCTCGGTGGCGAAGGTCTCCTCGATCGCCTTGCGCTTCAGTTTGAGGGACGGGGTCAGCAGCCCCCGCTCCTCGCTGAAGTGCGTGGTCAGGATGCGGAAGGTGCGGATCGACTCGGCCTTGGACACCGCCGTGTTGGCGGCCACCACGGCACGGCGGACCTCCGCCTCCAGGTCCGGGTCGCGCACCAGCTGCCGGGGGTTGAGCGCCGGCTTGCCGCGCATCAGCAGCCAGTGCTCGACCGCCTCCGGGTCGAGGGTGACCAGCGCGGCCACGAACGGCCGGTCGTTGCCGAGCACCACGCACTGCCCGACCAGCGGATGGGCCCGCACCCGGTCCTCCAGCGGCACCGGCGAGACGCTCTTGCCGGTCCGGGTGACCAGGATCTCCTTCTTGCGCCCGGTGATCGTCAGGTAGCCGTCCTGGTCGAGCGCGCCGAGGTCCCCGGTGGCCAGCCAGCCGTCGCGCAGCACCTCGTCGGTGGCCTGCGGGTTGTTCAGGTAGCCGGTGAAGACCTGGCCGCCGCGCACCCACACCTCGCCGTCGTCCGCGATGTGCACCGTGGTGCCGGGCACCGGCTTGCCCACCGTGCCGAACCGGGTCCGCTCCGGCGGGTTGGCGGTGGCCGCCGCGGTGGTCTCGGTCAGCCCGTAGCCCTCGTAGATCGTCACGCCCGCGCCGGCGAAGAACAGGCCCAGCCGGCGTTCCATCGCCGACCCGCCGGACATGCCGTGCCGCATCCGCCCGCCCAGCGCGTCGCGCACCTTCGCGTAGACCAGCTTGTCGTACACCTGGTGCTGCACCCGCAGCGACGCGCTCGGCCCCGGCCCGGTGCCGAAGGCCCTCGCCTCCTGCGCCTGGGCGTAGCGCACCGCCACCTCCACCGCCTTCTCGAACGGGCCGAGCCGTCCGTCCGCCTCGGCCCTGCGGCGCGCGGCGTGGAAGATCTTCTCGAACACGTACGGCACCGCCAGCGCGAAGGTGGGCCGGAAGGTGGCCAGGTCCGGGATGAGCTCGGCCGCCTTCAGGCTGGGCTGGTGGCCGATGCGCACCCGGCCCCGCACGCAGGCGACCTCCACCATGCGGCCGAAGACGTGCGCGAGCGGGAGGAACAGCAAGGTGGCCGCCTCGTCGCCGGGCTTGGAGTGGAAGACCGGCTCCCACTTGGCGACGATGTTGTCGGTCTCCGCCATGAAGTTGCCGTGGGTGAGCACACAGCCCTTGGGCCGGCCGGTGGTGCCGGAGGTGTAGACGACGGTGGCGACCGCGCCCGGTCGGACCGCGGCGCGGTGGCGTTCCACCACCTGGTCGTCCAGACGGGTGCCGAGGGCGACCAGGTCCGGCACGGCCCCGGCGTCCAACTGCCACAGCCGGGTCAGCCCGGGCAGCCGGTCCACCACCGCGCCGACCGTCATCGCGTGGTCCTCGTGCTCCACGACGCAGGCCACCGCGCCCGAGTCGTGCAGCATCCAGGCGACCTGGTCGGAGGAGGAGGTGGGGTAGACCGGGACGGGCTGCGCGCCGATCGCCCAGAGCGCGAAGTCGAACAGCGTCCACTCGTACCGGGTGCGGGACATGATCCCGACCCGGTCGCCGAACCGCACGCCCTCCGCGAGCAGTCCCTTGGCGAGCGCCATCACCTCGTCACGGAACGCCATCGCCGTCACGTCCTGCCACCGCCCGTCGGCCTTTCGGCCGAAAACCACCTTGTGCGGATCCTCGGCGGCGTTCTGGAACACGGTGTCGGCCAGTCCTCCGACGTGCGGAACGGCCACGACGGGCGGGACGGAGATCTCGCGCAATTTCGGCTCCCTCGGCAGCGCCCGCACGGCGCCCGCGACGGCGGTGCTGTGCCCGCACGGCCGACGTGCCGGGGGAGGGATCCGGGAGACGCGAGCGTGACGGGCGAGCCCGTAAAGTACCTGATCGAGCCACCCGGCGGGAGGGGGAGCGCATCGCCCGATTTCGGGCGGGAGGGCGGTCGGTACGCCCGAAGCGTCAGGCAGGGCCGGGAACGGGGCCGTTCGGCACGCGGTCGCCGGGTTGTCGGCCCCGGTGGATCTGCACCGAATCCCCCCGGTGCGCTCACCCTCGCGTTACAGCCGGTAACCCCCGCCGGGTCGCGGCTGGTCACGGCACGTCACAGCGCCGCCGACGGCCGTGGCGCGGGCCCCGCCGGCCGCCGGGGCCCGCAGGTCCGCCCGGTTCCCCGGCGCCAGTCCGCCGCCTCTCCGCACGACGGTCCCGTCCCCGACGCGCCCCCGGCGACCGCGCTCCCCGCGCCTGCGCCCCCGCGCCGCCCCGGGGGCGCCGCGCCGCCCGGTACCCCCGCCGCCCTACCGCCGGCCGGCCGCCGGCACGGCGTTCACCGCCTACGCCGGCGACCGATCCGGGGTCTCCGTCACACCCCGGCGGGCGCGGTGTCCGACTCGGCCGCCGCCGCGTCGGGACCGTCCGCCTCCCGGTGCGCCGGCTGCCGCACGAACACCAGCACCAGCACGCCGGCCAGCAGTCCCACCGCACCGGCCCACACCACGGCGGTGTCCAGCCCGGAGGCGAACGCCGTGCGCATCGCGTGCTCCGCCGCGGCGCGCTCGCCGACCGGCACGTGCGCCAGCAACTCCCGCGCCGCGCCACCCGCCAGCGCCTGCGCCGTACGGTGCGGCTGCGGCGCGCTGCCGGTCAGCGACCGGCCCATCCGGCTCGCCGCGATCGTGCCGAACACCGCCACCCCGAGCGCGTAGCCCAACTGCCGGAAGGTGTTCATCGCCCCGCCGGCCATACCCGCCCGATGCGGCGGAACCGACTCCAGCGCCGCCTGCGACAGCGTCGGGTTGCACAGCCCGACCCCCACGCCCGCGATCACCAGGCCCGGTATCAGCGCGGCGAAGTGCGAGTCCGCGTGCAGCACGCCCTGCGCCAGCGTGCCCGCGCCCGTCAGCAGCAGCCCCAAGCCCACCGGGAAGCGCACTGGCAGCCGGTGCGTCAGCCGCCCGGCCAACGCGGCCACCACGAACGCCGACGCCGCCAGCGGGACCAGCACCAGACCGCCCTTGAGCGGGCTGAACCCCAGCACGGTCTGCAACCAGATCGAGGTGTACGGCAGCACGCCGAAGGCCGCCGCGTTCATCGCGAACGCCGCCAGCATCACCACGTCGAACGACGCGCTGCGGAACAGCCGCGGGTCCAGCATCGGATGCGCCACCCGCCGCTCGATGAGCAGGAACGCCGCCAGCGCCACCGCCGCCAGCGCGAACACCCCCAGCGTGCGGGCGGCCTCCCAGCCGACCACGTCCGCCCGGATCACCGCGTACGTCGCCGCCGCCGCGAACACCGTCCAGGTCACCGTGCCCCACCCGTCGATCCGCTGGCCGCGCGCGCCGTGCGACTCGGTGACGAACCGCAGCGTCAGCGCCACCGCGACCACCGACACCGGCAGGTTGACGAAGAAGATCCACCGCCAGTCCAGGTTCTGGGTCAGCAGACCGCCGATCACCGGTCCCAGCGCCGCCGCGCCGCCGGCCACCGAGCCCCACACGCCGAACGCGATCCCCCGGTCCCGCCCCCGGTACGCCGCGCCCAGCAGCGACAGGGTGGTGGCGAACATCGCCGCGCCGCCCACCCCCTGCAGGCAGCGCATCGCCACCAGCATCCCGGCGCCGGTGCTCAGCCCGCAGGCCAGCGACGCCAGCGCGAACAGCACGGTGCCCACCGCGTACACCTTGCGGCGGCCCAGCGTGTCGGCCGCCGAGCCGGCCCCCAGCAGCAGCGCGGCCAGTGCCAGCGCGTAGACGTCGATGACCCATTGCAGGTCGGACAGCGAGGCGTGCAGCGCCCCGGCCATCGCCGGCAGGGCCACCGTCACGATCGTGACGTCCAGCAGCAGCATGAACGTTCCCATGCAGACCGCTATCAGCGGCCCCCATTTGCGCATCAGGTCCTCGTCCCTCTCGTTCTCGCTCGCTCGTGCACTCGTACGATGACCTGGGGACGCCGGGAGACACCAGCCGGCCCCGGCAGAACGCTGGAATCCGACACCGAGAGGGGGCCGACCGGTGAAAACCATCTCCCTCGACCCGCTCGACCACCAGCTCCTGCAGGCACTGCAGATCGACGGCCGCGCCCCGTTCAGCCGGATCGCCACGGTGCTCGGCGTCTCCGACCAGACCGTCGCCCGCCGCTACCGCAGGCTGCGCTCGGAGGCCGGGCTGCGGGTGCTCGGCATCGCCGACGAGGAACGCCTCGGACGGACCCGCTGGTTCGTCCGGCTCGCCTGTACCCCGGACGCCGCGGAACCGCTGGCCGCAGCCCTCGCGCGCCGCGAGGACACCTCCTGGGTGGGTCTCGCCTCCGGCGGCACCGAGGTCATCTGCACCGTCCGCGCCCGCGACGACGCGGAGCGCGACGCGCTGCTGTTCGACAAGCTCCAGCGCACCCCGCGCGTGGTCTCGGTCAGCGCCCACCTGATGCTGCACGACTTCTACGGCGGACGGCAAGGATGGTTCACCAAGTCCGGCGCCCTCGACCCGGACCAGGTCGCCCTGCTGAGCCCGCCGCCCCCGCGGCGCGGGGCCGGGCCGGTCACCCTGGAACCGGTCGACGAGGCCCTGCTCGCCGTGCTGCGCGAGGACGGCCGGGCCACCCTCGCCGAACTCCAGGCGGCCACCCACCTGTCGGAGACCGCCGTGCGCCGGCGGCTGGAGAACCTGCGCGGCAGCGGCGCGCTCTACATCGACATGCAGTTCGACCTCTCCCGGGCCGGCTACGGCCTGCACGTCCTGCTCTGGCTCACCGTCGCCCCCGCCGCGCTCTCCGCCGTCGGCACCGCGCTCGGCGAACACCGCAACGTCGTCTTCGCCTCCGCCGTCACCGGCAGCTCCAGCCTGGTCGCCGTCACCCTCTTCCGGGCGACCCGCGAGCTGTACCACTACCTCAACGACCGCGTCGGCGTCCTCGACGGAGTCCAGCACGTGGAGACCGTCCCGGTGCTGCGCCAGATCAAGCAGCTCACCCACGACTTCCCGCGCTGAGCGACGCCGACCGGGGGCTGACGGGACGGGCGGGGCGCGCCGCGGCGGGTCGGCGCCGGCGGCCGGACGCCGAGGGCCGGCGCCTTCGCCCCCCGGGCCGGGGGAGGAGCCGCCGAGCAGGGGGAGGAGTTCCGGCCGGAGTCCGCAGGCCCGCCCGAAGTCCTCCGAGGCGCCGAACCGCAGCCTCCCACGCAGCCGGGGTGCCCGCGAAGTACACGGCCGCCCGCTCGTCGGCCCACAGGATCGTGCGGGCGAAACCGAGCGTCGCCTCGCCGTCCTCGATCAGCTCCACCCCGTGGGTGTCGCGCGCGAACAGCGGGCGGCCGGCCGCCGCCCCCAGCCGTCGCACGTGCTGGCTCGCCGTGGACTGGCCGACCCCCAGCCGGCGCCCGGCCGGGTGGAGCCCAGCGTCTGGGCGACCGCCAGGAAGGTCCGCGACCGCGTCGGCTCGAACACGCCCCCACGCTATCCGCGGTCATCACGGAACGCGATGGCGGTCAGTGCGGCCAGCCGGCTTCACCATCACCGTCGAGCGCGGCAGGCTGTCGGGCATGCGCCGCCCCACACCGCCCCCCTGGCTGCCCCTCGACCCCTACATCGTGCTGCTGGTGGCCACAGTGGCCCTCGCGGCGCTGCTGCCGGCCCGCGGTGTCGCCGCCACCGGCGCGCACGGCGCCGCGGACGTCGCCATCGGCCTGCTGTTCTTCCTCTACGGCACCCGGCTGTCCACCCGTGAGGCGGTCGCCGGCCTCGCCCACTGGCGGCTGCACCTGACCGTCGTGCTCAGCACCTTCGTGCTCTTCCCCCTCCTCGGGCTGGCGGCCCGCGGCCTGGTGCCGTACGCGCTCAGTCCGCGGCTGTACGACGGGCTGCTCTACCTGTGCGTCCTGCCGTCCACCATCCAGTCCTCGATCGCCTTCACCTCGATAGCGCGCGGCAACGTCCCCGCCGCCATCTGCGCGGGCACCTACTCCAGTCTGCTGGGCATGGTCCTCACCCCGCTGTTCGCCGCGCTGCTGCTGGGTTCCAGCGGCGCCGGCCTGTCCACCGACGGGCTGATCGGCATCGGCGGACAGCTCCTCGCGCCCTTCCTCGCCGGCCAGTTGCTGCGGCGCTGGATCGGCGGCTTCGTCACCCGGCACAAGAAGGTGCTCGGACTGGTGGACCGCGGCTCGATCCTGCTGGTCGTCTACACCGCCTTCAGCGAGGGCGTGGTCAACGGCACATGGCACCAGGCGACCCCCGGCCGGCTGCTGGTGCTGGTGGGTGTCGAGGCACTGCTGCTCGCACTGGCGCTCACCGCGACCTCCGTGGCCGCCCGCCGGCTGCGCTTCGGGCGGGACGACCGGATCGCCATCGTCTTCTGCGGGTCGAAGAAGAGCCTGGCGAACGGGCTGCCGATGGCCAGCGTGCTGTTCGGCCCGTCCGCCGGGCTGATCATCCTGCCGCTGATGGTCTTCCACCAGATGCAGCTGATGGTGTGCGCGGTGATCGCCAAACGGTGGGCCCGCGAGGGGCCGGCGGCGCTGGAGCACGCGCTCCCGCAGACCGGGCAGGACGCCGGCGCCGGGACCGGCCGGGCGCCGGGGGCGACGAACGCCAGGAGGCCGGCCCAGGAGGCGGATCGGGGAGCCGGTGCGAGGTGAGGCGGGGCGGCGCCGCGGCGGCGCGGGCGCGTGCGGGGCGGCCTCGGCGCGGGAGCCGGCGTGGGCCGCTGCACGGGCGGACGCGGTGGGCCGGGCGGCGCGGTGGGGCGGGTCGGCCCGAGTCGCGCGCGGCGGGGGACCGGCAGCCGTGGGCCGTGGGCCGTGGGCCGTGGGCCGCGGCGTTCGGCGGCCGGGCGGTCGTTCGGGGGCGTGCGGCGGCTATACGGGGACCGGGTGGTCGTTCGGCGGGGCGCGCGGGGGGCGTGCGGGGGTCAGGTGCCGGAGGAGGCGGCCGGTTCGTCCAGGATGATCCGGTGTTCGCCGGCGTAGACGTTCATCGTCGCGCCGCGCAGGAAGCCGACGAGGGTCAGCCCGGTCTCGGCGGCCAGGTCCACCGCCAGTGACGACGGCGCGGAGACCGCGGCCAGCACCGGGACGCCGGCCATGACCGCCTTCTGCGCCAGCTCGAAGGAGGCCCTGCCGGACACGAGCAGCACGGAGTGTGACAGTGGCAGCACGCCCTGCTGGAGGGCCCGCCCGACCAGCTTGTCCACCGCGTTGTGCCGTCCCACGTCCTCGCGCACGTCCAGCAGTCCGCCCTCCGCTGTGAACAGCGCCGCCGCGTGCAGCCCACCGGTGCGTTCGAAGACCCGTTGGGCCGCGCGCAGCCGGTCCGGCAGGACGGCGAGGGTGCCGGGGGAGAGCCGCACCGGGGGGGCGTCGTCGATGGGCTGCCGGGCGGTGGTGCGCACCGCGTCCAGACTGGCCTTGCCGCACAGGCCGCACGAGGAGGTGGTGTAGACGTTGCGCTCCAGGGTGATCTCCGGGACGCGCACGCCGGGGGCGGTGGTGACGTCCACCACGTTGTAGGTGTTGGAGCCGTCCGCGGTGGCCCCCGCGCAGTAGACGATGTTCGCGACGTCGGAAGCCGCGTAGAGCACTCCCTCGCTGACCAGGAAGCCGGCCGCGAGCGCGAAGTCGTCGCCGGGGGTGCGCATGGTGATCGCGAGCGGCTTGCCGTTGAGCCGGATCTCCAGGGGCTCCTCGGCGACCAGGGTGTCCGCCCGGTGGCCGGAACCGTTCTCCCGGATCCGCAGCACCCGGCGCCGTTCGGTGACCCGTCCCATGGTGACCGTCCCGTTCCCCAAGTCGTCGCCGGCCGGTCCGGCTCTGGCTCTGGCTCTCCGATGATGGCACCGGGCCCCGGACGACATGGGCGCCGGGGCGGTAGCCGCCCCCGCCGTCCGGCGGAGGCCGGCTACCGCCGGGTACACCGTGTGGCCCGGCGCGCGCCGTCGCAGGTGAAACGTGCCGGGGATCCTTGGTATCGTTGACGCGTCGCTGCGGCCGAGCCGTGGTGGTACACCTCGTCCGGGTGGCGGAATGGCAGACGCGCTAGCTTGAGGTGCTAGTGCCCTTTATCGGGCGTGGGGGTTCAAGTCCCCCCTCGGACACGTACTATAACCCCAGCATCGTTCGGGTGGAGGTTCACTTCGGCTCGGACGATTTGTTGGGTGGGGTGGTAGGTCAGCCGCAGTCCCAGGGTGCCGTAAATCCGGGCTTTGTCCTCGGGTGCGGCGTTCTGCAAGACCTCTCTGATGTCGGTCAGTGAGGTTTTCTCAGCGAAATGATCTCCGCGAAGCGGTGTGAGGTACTCGTAAGCGGTCGGATCAGACGATGGAACCCTGGGTGCAGGCAGACGTAAAGCCTCTGGTAGGACGGTTCTCTCTCACAAGATCGTCCGCTGCGACACCAGAGGCTTCACGTTGGTCACCTATGTTGCCACGCTCGATGTCCCGCGCCATGTCGTGGACCACCTGTCCCGTCTACTGGCCGGCCACCGCCGACGCATCGGCACCCCGCGTGGCAGTCGCGCGCTCGGCACGTTCCGTCAGGCAGTGCTCGTCCTGCGCTGGTTCCGCGAACACCGCTGCGTGCACTGCCTGGCCCGGGATGCCGGCGTCTCCCAGGCCACCGGCTACCGCTACCTGCACGAAGGCATCGACGTCCTCGCCGCCCACGCCCCGGACCTGCACGAGGTCCTGGACCGTTGCCGACGCGAGGGCATGACCCACGTGATCCTCGACGGCACGCTGATCGAGTCCGACCGCGTCGCCGGTGTCCGCGACAACGGCAACGACCTGTGGTTCAGCCAGAAGCACAAGGCGTTCGGCGGCAACGTGCAGTTCCTGTCCGCTCCGGACGGCACCCCGCTGTGGGTCTCCGATGTCGAGCCCGGCAGCGTCCCCGACATCACCGCCGCCCGCATCCACGCACTGCCCGCGCTGTACAAAGCCGCGGCCGACGGCCTGCCCACCCTGGCCGACAAGGGCTACATCGGCGCCGGGATCGGCATCCTCGTCCCGGTCCGCCGTCCGAAGGGTCAGTCCGAGAAGGCCCTGCACACCGACACTCGAACCACGAACAGCCTGATCAGAAGCATCCGAGCCCTCGGCGAGCGCGCGGCAGCCGAACTCAAGCAGCGCTGGCGCACATTGCAGCACGTCACCCTCAGCCCCAGCCGGATCGGCGACATCACCCGTGCCGCCCTCGTCCTCAACGGAATTTGGAAGTGATCACCGTTGAGAAAACGTCAGTGGCTCACTCCACGTGGGGCATGTCTTCAGCTACACCCACACCGATATCGTCGCCCGTTTTCAGCGAATGCGCGGCAAACACGTCTTTTACCCGATGGGGTGGGACGACAACGGTCTGCCGACCGAGCGCCGGGTGCAGAACTATTACGGAGTGCGCTGCGACCCATCGCTAGCATACGATCCGGACTTCGTGGCACCGGTGCCCGTCTCCGAGCGCACGGGCAAGGACAAGAAGGCCCCCGCGCTGAGTATCTCGCGGCAGAACTTCGTCGAACTGTGCGAGAAGCTCACCGCCGAGGACGAGCTGGTCTTCGAGGAGCTCTGGCGCAAGCTGGGACTATCGGTCGACTGGTCGATGACCTACACAACCATCGGAAAGGAAGCCCAGCGGGTCTCGCAGGCTGCCTTCCTGCGCCTCGAGCGCTCCGGTGAGGCGTACCAGTCCGAGGCGCCCACGATGTGGGACGTTTCCTTCCAGACTGCGGTCGCCAACGCCGAAGTGGTCGAGAAGGAGGTCTCGGGGGCGTACCACCGAGTGGCATTCAAGCAAGGGTCCGAAGACGTCCACATCGAGACGACCCGGCCCGAACTGCTTCCAGCATGCGTCGCCCTGGTAGCGCACCCCGACGACGAGCGTTACCAGTCACTCATCGGTGAGGAGGTCGTCTCTCCGCTGTTCGGCGTCCGGGTACCGGTTGTCGCCCACGCGGCCGCCGACCCGGAGAAGGGCAGTGGCATCGCCATGATCTGCACCTTCGGTGACATGACCGACGTGATGTGGTGGCGGGAGCTCCGGCTGCCGACCCGCACCGTCATCGGCCGCAACGGCCGGATGCTGGCGCTGGACTTCCAGGTGCTGCCCAGCGAGAACGCCCAGCGCGCCCAGGGCGTCTACGACAAGATCGTGGGCAAGACGGTGCACAGCGCCCGGGAGATCGTGGTCGAGGAACTGCGCAACGACGGCAGCCTGATCGGTGATCCACGGCCGACGACGCGAGCGGTCAAGTTCTTCGAGAAGGGCGACAAGCCGCTGGAGATCGTCAGCAGTCGGCAGTGGTTTATCAAGACCGTCGAGCACCGCGAAGAACTCCTCGCCCGTGGCAACGAGATCCAGTGGCACCCGCCACACATGCAGTCGCGCTACAATGACTGGGTTCAGGGGCTCAATACCGACTGGCTGATCAGCAGGCAGCGCTTTTTCGGAGTGCCCTTCCCGCTTTGGTACGCACTGGACGCCGACGGCCAGTTGGACTACAGCGAACCGATCGTTCCCGACGAGTCGATGCTTCCGGTCGATCCGTCCGCCGACTGCCCTCCCGGCTTCACCGAGGACCAGCGGGACAAGCCGAACGGCTTCACGGGTGAGCCCGACGTCATGGACACCTGGGCCACCTCCTCACTGAGCCCCCAACTCGCCTGCGGCTGGCTCTCCGACCCGAAACTCTTCGAGCAGGTCTACCCGATGGATCTGCGCCCCCAGGCGCACGACATCATCCGCACCTGGCTGTTCACGACCGTGGTCCGGTCACACCTGGAGGCCGACACCACACCGTGGAAGCACGCCGCGCTCTCCGGATGGATCCTCGACCCGGATCGTAAGAAGATGTCCAAATCGCAGGGGAACGTCGTCACTCCGGGCCACCTGGTGGACGAGTACGGAGCGGACGCGGTCCGCTACTGGGCGGCGAGCGGACGCCCGGGGACGGACACGGCCTTTGATCCACAGCAGATGAAGATCGGCCGCCGGCTCGCCGTGAAGCTGCTCAACGCGAGCAAGTTCGTGCTCTCCCTTCCCGCCCCCAGCACTGATGCGCAGACAACGGATCCTCTGGACAAAGCGCTGCTCGCGAAGTTGGCAGGTACCGTGAGCGATGCGACGGCGGCGCTCGAAGGCTTCGACTACACCTCGGCACTGGACGACATCGAGCGGTTCTTCTGGTTCTTCTGCGACAACTATGTCGAGTTGGTCAAGGAGCGCGCGTACGGCAAGGGTGGTTCGGAGGGTGCCGAGTCGGCGCGTGTCACCCTGTGGCGCACGCTCGACATTGTCACGCGTATGCTCGCGCCCGTGCTCCCGTACACGGCTGAGGAGACGTGGTCGTGGACACATGAGTCCACGGTGCATCTGCCTCGGATATTCAGCTACGGCGCTCGCTTACCCGTGACTGACGTTCTGACAGCAGAAGGGTGCCTCCCACCTGCGATGATCTGGACTGTCTAGATCAAAACCGTCGCGAGGAAGAGACACCCAACGGGTGAAGACTACCGGCTGGGACCACCGGCTCGACATGCGGGCCGACGGCAGGAACCTGATCGGCCACGCGGGCGTCGTGCTGCTACGGAAGGCCGCCGATCGCACCGGGCTGACCCGCGCGCTCGCCGCCGCGCTGCCCACCGGCACCGGACCGGTATGGCGGGACCGCGGCGTCGCGCTGGTGCAACTCGCGTGCGCGATCGTGCTCGGCGCGACGAACCTCCTGGAGGCCGAACGCCTCCAGCGCCACTGGCTGCCCCTGTTCGGCCCACCGGTCTCCGACAGCACCCTGCGGCGCACGCTGGAGGCGATCGACACGCCGACCGCCGCCCGGATCGAGCGCGTCCGTGCCGCAATACGCCGTCTGGTGTGGGCCCGGCTGGCCCTGCGGCCCGCCGGCTTCCCCTGGATCACGGTCGCCGGACGGGAGCTGGCCGGCTGGTACGTCCTCGACCTCGACGCGACCATCGTCACCTGCACCAGCAGGAAGGACGGCGCGGCGGGCACCTATAAGGGCTCCTTCGGACACATGCCGCTCGGGGCCTGGCTGGCCAACACCCGCGAGTGCGTCGCGATGCTGCTGCGGTCGGGCAACGCCGCTCCCAACGACGTGGCCGACCACAAGACGGTGCTCGCTGCCGCCCTGCGCCAGCTCCCCCTGCCGCTGTGGTCGAAGCTACTGGTCCGCATCGACGGGGCAGCCTTCAGCCACGGCGTCCTCGACCACCTCCAGGCTCTGACCACCAGCCGGCGCCGGGTGCGCTTCGTCACCGGCTGGGCCATCAACGAGACCGATGAGCAGGCCATCGCCCTGCTGCCCGAGAGCGTGTGGGCGCACGCTGTGCGGCAGGACGGCGAGGTCCACGAGATCAAGGGCGAGGACGGCACCTCAGTCACCTACCAGGTCGCCGAGCTGACCGGGGTGCGCGACCTCGCGGGCTGGCCCGAGGGGCTGCGGCTGATCGTGCGCCGGGTCAAGCCATCGCGGCGCGATGCGAAGAAGCTCACGGCCTTCGAGCACAAGACGGGGTGGCGCTATCAGATCGTGGCCACCAACATCCCCGCCCACCACGGACTTTCCGGTGTGCCCGGCTCGGGGCAGGCGTGGTTCCTCGACTGCCTGTACCGCGATCACGCCGAGGTCGAGGACCGCGTGAAAACGATCAAGCGGGTCGGGCTCGGACTACTGCCCTCGAAGTCCTGGCAGGTCAACGCCGCCTGGGTGCTGGCCGCCACCATCGCGGCCGACCTCGACGCCTGGACCCGGCTGCTGTTGCTGCACGACGCTCCGGAACTCGCCAGGGCCGAGCCACCCACGCTCCGCACGAAGCTGTACCAGCTGCCCGCCCGCCTCACCGCCCACGCCCGCCGCCACACCCTCCACCTGGACCAGCACTGGCCCTGGGCGAAAGCGTTCGAAGCCGCCTGGCAGCACGCAACCCAACTTCCGGCCCTCACCTGAAGACCGGTCACCACCCCGACGAAGACCAGGAAGGAGCAGACCCGCACGCCACCGGGACGTGGAACCCGGCGCACACCGCAGCGTCACGCGACGGCCCGCCCTCGACCAGCCGAGGACAAACCGGGCAGCCAGCCGAACCGATCACCGTGGCACGACCGCAGAGCAATCGAGGTCTGTCCCCGTGGCCGACGGTCGATGAACTCGGTGCGGGCGCCTCGGAGGGGCAGCCTGAGCTAGCGGGAATTGCCTCTTCGGTGCTTGCCGCCATCCGCAAGGCCAAGTCCACCGCCAAGGTGTCGATGCGCGCAGAGGTCGCCCGGGTCGTGGTGCAGGCTCCGACCGATGTGCTGGACAAGATCGGCCTGGTGAGCGAGGACATCAAGTCGGTTGGCCATGTGGCTGAAATCGTGTTGCGGGCCAATGACGACGCCGAACTGACGGTTGATGTGGAGCTTTCGTAGCAGCCCCGGTGCCGGGCCGTGCGACGAGATGACCGCCGCACGGCTCCGACAGCTGAACCACGTACTCGGGGCTCATCCCCTTGGTGGATGGCTTCTGAGTACCTGGTATTGGCGTGCACCCTGACTCTGACCCGTAATTGCAACCTGGTCAGATGGGGTGTGGGCAGACCTGGGACCCGGCGGTCGTGCAGTGACCGTCGGGTGGCGGGCCGCTGTGCTCAGGCTGTTGCGTCGATGGGGTTGAGGGTGAAGGGTGATGCGGTAGCCGAGTTGGTTGAGTGCGGTGATGACCCTCTGCGTGGCGCGTTCAGGATCGCGCTGCGTGAAGTAGGCGCCGCCGACTTCGTGGTAGGGCTCGTTATCCGTGAGCATGTGCCGGATCGCGGTGATGATGGAGTGCTCGATGGCAACCAGGGCCTTCATCGTGCCTCTGCGGGCGGCCAATCGCTTGGAGCGGTGCGAGTGCCGATTAGTAAGTCGCAAGCCAGGATCCCGTGGGCCTGGCCGGGTAGGAACGCGGCCCAGGTCTGGCGATCGTTCGGGTGCGGGCTCGATCCCGTGCGCTCGCAAGATCTCCCACACGGTCGAGGGCGCGACCCTGATACCCAGCATGGCGAACTCGTCGTGGATTATTCTGTAGCCCCATCCGCTATTCTCGCGGGCCAAGAGCAGAACGAGGGCCTGGATAGAGCGGCGCGTCGGTGGCCGGCCGGCTGCTTGCGGCGGGAGGCGTCGGCGTGGCGGCGGCGCATGAAATCGCGATGCCACCGCAAGATCGTCTCCGGAATGACGATCCGGTGCAACTGCCGCAACTGGGCGCGAGGCAACCGGTGGAGGAGCGTGTCCAGGAAAGCGCGGTCCACGGGGGTCTCCCGGGGCCTCTCGATCTGCTACTGCAGGATCGTGAGTTGGTGGCGCAGCGTCAAGTCGCAATATCCTTGTCCACGCCACTCATTGCCAGCAGATGGATGAAGGCGAACACGCTCGACACCGCAAGGTAGGGCAGTCGCAGCAGCACGATCCATCAGCCTGACACATGCGCCCGTCGAACAAGCGCTGTTTACGAAAATCTGCACGTCACAGGCCATGGATGGGGCTTTCGGCACTCGCAGGTTGACCGGACTATTGCCCACCTGATGCGGTCTTGGTTCCTCCGCCGTGCTTGGTCACCCGGGGGCGGCACCGGATACGGACGGCGCCGTACGTGAATGCCGGGTCGGTGGCCTTGCTCGACCAGACATACGCCTCGCCGGGGCCGAGCTGGGCCAGCTGCTCGGCGGTGAGTCCGGACAGGGCCGCGTTCGCCTTCTGCAAGTGCTTCAGCCAGGCCGGGGAGGTGGACTTGTGCAGGATCACGTGGTTGGACAGCTCGATCAGCTGGACGGGCACGGAGGGAGGGTCCTGGCTCGCCACAAGGACGCTCATGCCCTTGTGCCGCATCTCTCGGACGGTCTCGACAAGGCCGGCCACGAGGTCGGGACTGTCGATGTACTTGTGTGCCTCGTCGAAGACGACCAGCTTGTTGAAGCGGCGGTCGCCGTCCCGGGCGTCGGCGAAGAGCTGCATGAGGACGACGAACAGGCCGAGGGCGTCGTCCTTCTCGATGAGATTGTCACGCAGGTCGACGATGACGAGGCGGCCGGGACGGATCTGGCTGGTGAGCCGGACACTGTCGTCGATGTACTCCTCGGCGAGTTCGAGCCGTTCCTCGGCGAGGTCCTTGATGTGGTCGGGCATCCGCGAGTCGGCCATCTCCTGACGGATCGCGTCGAGACTCAGGTCGTTGCGCCGTTTACGGATGGCCTTGGCGATCTGTTTGATGTAGGTGGACCGGTTTCCGACGGCGCCAAGAAGGAATTTCCAGTGTTCCGCCTTGAGCTCGGCCGAGGAGAAGGCCAGTGGCTGCACCTCGATCCCGGGGTACTCCGCTCGGCGCTCGTCCACCTGGGCCTCCGGCGCAAGAAGCAGGACGTCAGTCAGCGCACGCGGTTCTGCCCCGTAGCGTTCCTTGAGGACGGCGAGTTGGGCGCTGTCGTCGTTGGGATGCACCATCGAAGTGAATTCGGGCGCGTAGTCCTGGGACTTGCTGTAGTGGAAGACCACAGTGGCCAGCGGGTGCGGGAGGTTGTTGACCGGCGGGGCCGGCAGGGAGGCCGCCTCGATGATGCTGCCCAAGGTGTAGCTCTTGCCTCCTCCCTGGACCCCGAAGAGGCTGATCGTATGGGTCTCGTCGAGATCGAGGGCGACTATGCGTCCGGCTACCTCACCCAGCACGCCGTGTTGGGGAGAGGGGCGGGTGACTCCGAGGAAGACCTCGGGCTGCGGGCTTCCGGTGACGGGCGGACGTACGGGTGGTGCGGCGTGGCCCGGGGCATCGGCGGGCGCGTCGTGGAAGTTCCGCGGGGCGAACGCCATGGCAGATCGAGAGGGCCGATCGGCGGATTCGGGCATCGGGGCGGCCGGTCTGCCGGGAGAGGACTCCACTCGTTCGTTCTCATCCGCCATCGGGTGTACCGGCTCCGGTGCTGCGGCGGCGTCCAGCGCTGAGGCGCTTGGCTGTTCTGACTCCGGCCGGTCCTCTACCGGCGGTACGTGGCGCTCTCCCGAGGGGTGTGGGGCGTCGGCCTCGGCGGCCTGGGCCGGTCCGGCAGCCGCGCTACTCGCGGGCTCCGCCGCTGCCCAGCCCGTTTCCCTTCCCTCCTCCTCCGTCACCGCAGGGTCCTCCGCACGGAAGCCCGCATCGGCGAGACGCGGGACGGACAGCCGCAGCAGGGCCAGGGTGGGTGCGGTGGCCGCTCCGTCCAGATCCGGTGCCGCGTCGTCTTCGTCCGCCGAGGACCCGCCAGTACCGTCGGTGCCGCCGGACCCTGCATCCGGGAAGGCCAGCGCACAGGGTCGCAGTGTGGGGATCGCGTGGACCAGTTCGTCGATCAGGTCGCTGCCGATCCGGTGGAATTCCACTCCGTCGTCGGTCTCCCGGTCGGTACCGGTCCGGGCGAGGTCGAAGATCAGGCCGCTGCGGGTGAACCGAAGCCGGTAGCCGTCGTCGAGGCTGTCGAGCAGCTGGTGCGCGGCCGTACGGGCGGTCAGGTTCATGGTGCCGTGGCGGGCGGCCCTCTCCAGATAGAAGCTGAGCATGGAGCCGAGGGCGAGGTTCTTGACCGGGCGGTCGACGCGGTCGGGTGCGCTGTGGGCAGGGTCGAAGGACTCGGCGAGGACGGACTGGCTCCGCTCCAGCTGTCGGCCAGCTTTGGCCTTGAGGCGCTGGTAGGCGCTGATGTCGTCGAGCGCGGTGTAGCACTTCACTTCGACAAGGCGGCAGGTGATGGTCCGTTCCTGTGCGTCGAGGTGGAAGAGGGCGAGGTCGCTGCGCTGGAAGGAGAAGGCGTCGCCGAGTTCGCGGGCCTGGCGGCGGGCTTCGGCGTACAGCTCGGGGTGGGCGTCGAGGGGAACGACGATCTGGTTGTGCAGGACGTCCTGGTAGTCGAGGTAGAGGCGGGCTAGGGACAGGCCGAGGACCTCGGTGCGCTGGTTGGGCGCGGTGGAGGCGAGTTTGAAGGCGAGATTGCCGGAGAGCAGCCGGAGCTGGTCGAAGAAGGAGTTGAGATGGCGTTCCTCGACGTCGAGGCCGTGTTGCCGGGCCGTGGGACCGAGCAGGGCGCGCAGCTCGTCGATCGAGTTGGAGCTCACCATGATCTGGTGCCCGAGTCCGCTGTCCGGAGAGGGAGCGTAGTCGATGACGTACTCGGGCCTGCCGTGCTGTCCGGCGTGGTCGAAGTATTCCAGGCCGAGGGTCCGGTCGATGGTGACGACCCAGTCGCCGGTCTGGTGGGCCTGGTAGAGGAGGGCCCGATCGGGGGTGTCGAGGGAGAGGACGGTGCACGGGACGTTCCGCGGTGCCTGCCCCGCGGTGGCCACGCAGGCGGCCGCGGTGGCGAGCAGCGCGGGCAAGCGGCTCATCAGGGTGGCGAGGTCCTCGGCGTCCTCCATGGCCGGGGCCGTGCCGTGCCGGGGGGTGGTGCGCCAGAGGATCTGCTGGTCGCTTTCCTCGTAGGTGGAGGCGGTCGTCTGCACCAAGCCGTGTACGGGGGCGTGGGCGATGTCCAGGCGCGGGGTTGAGGAGTGCTGTTCGCCGCCGAAGGCGTCGATCAGGACGGTGAGGTGGGCGTCGAATTCGGCGGGCTGCCGGATGAACTCCTCCACGGCCCGTACGGAGTGGACGAGCTTTGCCGTACGGGCCGGGCCGGTCGTGTGCAGGAACGCCTCGGCCTCGGCGGAGGCGATCTGGCTCTGGGCGCTCTGCAGTTCCGTCAGGGCCGTTCCGGTCTCCGGGGCCTCCGGGTCGGTCACGCACAGGCGGATGTCGTACGTGAGGTCGCGGGTCCGGGCGCGGCGCTGCAGTTCGAGGAGGGCGTCGGCGACGATCTCCGCACGGCCCGCGTTGACGATGTTCAGGACGAGGGTACGGACGTACGGGTGCAGGCGGACGTACCGTTCGATGCGGTCGGCCAGGGCTGTTCCGGACAGCGCGCTGGTGCCGTTGGTGGAGCGTGCGCCCCCATCCGGGAGGCGCAGTGCCGCGGCCAGTCGGCCCAGGAGTCCGCGCGGGTCGGAGGTCTCGCTGGGCAGGTAGGCGCCCCAGTACGGGGTGAGGTTGTCGGCGGCTGCCATGAGGCGGCCGTCCTGGCGCGGGACGGCGAACGGAAAGCCGAGCGGTGCCAGGGATTCCAGGAGCGAGTCCTTGGCGGCGAGTACGGCCCGCTTGTCCCCGGTGTCGAGCCGCCTGGTCCAGTCCAGGCCAAGGGAGGACCAGGTCGCCAGCCACAGCGCCCGCAGCGGATGGGTGGGCGAGACGAGCAGGACGGTGTCCCGCCGTCCGAGGCCGTCGGTGACGGTCGCCGCGACGCAGTCGATCTGCTGGATTCGGGCCAGGGCCACCAGGGCTCTGCCCCGACTCGTCGTCGGGGGTCCGCTCGACGTGGAGCGACTGGGCGTCGATCAGCTCGGCGTACGCCTCGACGTAGGTGGCGAGTTCGTCCTGTACGCGTTCGATGTCGACGGCCTCAGCTGACCAGGAGATCCTCCGGGTCCGCCTGGCCGGTCGCCTCCTCGCTGCGGCTGTCGATCACGGTGAAATAGGCGCGCCGTGCCGTGAGGAAGGCGTCGTATGCCTCGGCGGCCCTTCCGGTCAGGGCGTGCTTGAGGTCCTCGTCGTCTCCGGTGGGCGTCTCGGCGGTGCCGTCGGGGTGCAGGAGCAGGCGGCGCAGCGTGGTGTCGTCGGGTCGCGCGAGGAGGTCCTGCTGGGCCTGTACGAGCAGGGGGGAGAGCCTGATCTCGGCACTGCCCGCAGGGCGGATCCTCACGCTGAGGGTCCTGTGCGGGCTGCGCGTCGTGATCGCCCTCCAGCGGATGTCGGTGGTGGCGACCCGTGCCGGGTCCTCGCCGGCGGCCAGCGCGTCGAGTTGCAGGGACCTCAGTGCCTGGGTGACCCCGGCGAAGCGTCCGACGCTGCGCTCCGGGGGTTCCTCGATCTCGCCGTCGGGGATGACGTAGAAGCGTTCGCTCTCGCCGCCGGGCAGGTCGTGGGCGGCGGGGGCGACGTCGAGGGGCTCGTCGGCCTTGTCGAGCGGGACGACGCGGACGTAGTGCCATCCCTCCTCCCAGTCGATCTTGTTGAGGCGGGGCAGCGACGCCTTGTATTCGGCCCTTGTGACCTTCCCCTTGGGGATGTGTGTGACCCGTCCGACCGGGCCGCTGCTCTCGGAGACGATCTCCACGCGGAACCGTTCGAGCTTATCCACCCTGCGAGGCACCGGATGTACCGCGAAACGCGCGGTGATCTCGCGTACGCCCTTCTCGCCGGCGAGCAGATAGGGCTGGCCCGTGATGGCCGAGAGCGCCGGATAGGCACGGACGTCCTCGGTGTTGTCGCCTGCCGCGGGGAGGGCGAGTTCGCGTACCTCGATGGAGACGGTGACGCGCTGCCGCTCGTCGATGCGCCAGTTACCGAAGGACAGCCCCCAGTTCTCCCGGTCGACGACGATACGACGGGTCCAGGCCGCCGGGTCCTCCAGGCTGCAGCGGGTCGGCGAAGCCGGCGAGGCGGGCGGCGAAGTCGCCGTCGCTCAGACCGAGGTCCAGGACGCGCTGCCGCTCCGACCGGGGTGAGGTGGTCAGTTTCTCGCACCATGCCGTGGTTCTGCTCGACGCGCTCGCGGACCTTGGAGGGGTCAGCGAACAGGTCGAAGTCCGGCACGAGTCCGAAGTGGTACACCGCCGCCCCGGCGACCTGGTCGCGGTAGCTGTTGGCCTGGAGAGTAAGGAGGTACCAGGCGACGGCACGGTCGCCTGACCGGGGTCCCGGGCGGTCCGCGGAGAGCGGCGAGCAGTTCGTCGACGCCTGGGCGCAGTCGCTGTGGCACCTGGTCGAGGAGGTGGTCGGCGAGGTGCGCGTAGGCGTCGCCGAGCGGCACCTCTTCGAAGGTCGCGATGCCGAAGGAGTCCTCGGCGCTTACCCTGGTGCCGGGCGGCACGAAGACGAGCAGCGGTCCGGGCGGGATGCCCTCGCTCTCGGTGCGGTTGCGGAGTTCGACCAGCTTGGTGCTGGTGACACCCACGTCGTGGAACGGCCGGTCCGGGGCGAGGTCGTCGGTGGTGGCAAGCAGGCAGACGGTGGCGTCGGGGCTGAGCGCTCCCCGCAGGCGGCGCACCAGGGACGCCGCCAGTTCTGCCGCCACCTCGGTGATCCGCATGCAGTGTCCGGCGCTTCGCTCGCCGACGAGCTTGACGAGCCGGGGCACGAGAACGCCTTCGAGTGCCTCACGGAGGTCCTTGGGGGTGGCCTCCGTCATTCCGGTGGTGCTCATCGGGGAAGCGCTCCCGTTCGTGCCGCGGTGCCGATGGCATACCGGGGGGTGATGGTCTGCGTCAGATAGGCGTCGGACATATCCTGGTAGTAGCCGATCTCGCGAAGCCGGTTGAGGAGCGCGGCGGAGTTGGCGCGCAGCGCCGCCTGGTCGTCGAGGTGGGCGCCGGTGAAGCCGTCGCCGTCGGGGAGGAGGTCGATGTAGAGCCCGTAGCGGTCCCGAAGCAGGGCGAGGAACGCGTCCACCCGCATCGGCGAGGTCGCGAGGTTGCCGGACCCGTCGTCGCCCTCGCGGAGCAGCGACACCTGGAGGAGCACTTCGAGCAGGCGTGCGTCCAGGACGAACCGGCGGACGGAGGCGTCACCGCCGCCTCGGGGCTGGGCGAGCAGGGCGCCGGGCCGGTGCTTCAGCAGCATCGAGTCGAGGCACTTCACGAACTGGCCCCGGTGGTAGCGACCCTTGTAGTACATCAGCATCTCGGTGTACTCGTCGAAGGGGTCGAGTCCGAGCTGGGTGACCCGTTTGAGCTCGGCGGGAAGTTCGTCTTCTTCGTCCCTTACCTGGTTGACCCGCAGCAAGAAGAAGGCGTCCCGGTCCTTGCGGTACGACTTGCCGAGCAGCCGCAGTGCTTCTTCCGGGGTGAAGTAGCTCCTTCCGCTGGGGCGGCTCAGTGTGCTCACCTTGTCCGCCAGGTGTTCCGCGAAATCGTCGAGCTTCCTCACCTGGTACGTCGCCTGGATGAAGCGCGGTATGCGCCGGTACCAGATGTCCGCGCTGCGTTCGGCCAGAGCGGCGGCCGGGGTGCCCGGAGTGCCCTCCGCGTCAAGGAAGAGCCGCACCCGGTACGGGCAGCGGTCGGCCTCGGCCTTGCCCGCGTGCCCCTTGCGGCAGGATGCGGGAACCGTGCCGGACTCGACAGCCGCGGGCAGCAGCTTCGCCATGCGCAGGTGGTAGAGCGACAGGTGGAAGGCGAACAGCACCTTGAGGTAGTCGACCAGCACAGTACGCGGCATGTGGTCCTGGTGGTAGAGCAGTCGCATGACGTCCTGGCAGAGCAGCCGTGCGGGTTCGGCGCAGAGCGGGGGGTACGGGGTGCGGGGTTTCCCCGTGTCCGCCCGGTCCTGCATCTGACCTCCGGCCAGTTCCACCAGGTGCAGCAGCGCCTGCGTCTCGACATCGGTGCTTACGCCGGGAGTGATCGAGCCGGTGGCGCGGTCCACGTCGGAGAAGAAGAATTCACGCAGCCCCTTGAGGGCTCCCTCGTCCACGGTGAGCATCTCGTACAGCTGTTCGTCGGCCCCGTACGGGCGGGACTTGCGGCTGTTGCGGAACCGGTAGGTGAACCCGTGCAGCGGCCGAGGACCCGCCACCGCTTCGTCGGCCTTGCCCCGGTTGACCAGGTCCAGGAGGTGGGTGGCGGTCCAGCGGGTGGTGATCTCCCGGTCGAAGCCGTCGAATACTTCGGAGTTCTCCAGGAACAGCTTGACGAACACGTCGACGTCGAGCGTCCTGGAACGGCTGATCTTGCTGGGCATGCCGCGATGCCATAGCCGCGCGAGCAGCGCGGTAAGGACCCGGTCCATGTCGAGGGGCTTGTAGTCGACCCGGCTGACGCCGGGGTGGTGGAAGGTACCGAGCGATCCGGTCAGCGCCATGCCATTTCCTCCACCCCATCGGTGGCAGCTTCCGTATTGTGCTGATGTTCGGCGTCCGGGACCGGTGGTTCGTCGTCTGCCAGTGCGGCCGTCAGGTCTTCCATGTGCAATACGGAGTCCTCGGTGCGGTGGATCCGGCGCAGGTCGTACCCGTGGGTGGTGAGGAGCACCTCTTGGTACGGGACGGCGGCCAGCCGGTTCTTGAACACGGCGAGGGCCAGCTGTTGCCCCTGGAGGTCGGCGACCGAGGACCGGTAGCCCTGCTCGAACCGTTGCAACAGCTCGAAGAGGTCGAGCCGGATGTCCAGTTCAGCCGTGCCTCCCTGGCTGCCTGCGGGGTCCCGGTAACTGAGGCGCAGCGTAGTGCGGCCGGATTCGATGTACGGGGACGCGGGTGCCGCTCCGGGCTCGAGGCGGAACCCTTCGGCGGGGAAGCGGCGGAAGCTGCGGATGGAGCCGCCCGCCACGTCACGGACCTTCAGGGCGAGTGCGTCCCCGATGCGCTCTGGTGCCATCAGCCCTTCGCCCCGGTTGAGGGCGCGCAGGACGGTGTCGCGCTCCTGGGCGACCGATGGGTCGGTGGTCAGGAGCTCCATAAAGCGCAGCACTGAGGGGTAGGGCAGCATCCGCTGGGCCCGGTCCTCGTCGTGGAGTTCGAAGTACAGCAGGCGACGGGCGGCGTCCAGGTAACGGCGGTGTTCCGCCGCCCGCGCTCCATGGGCGGCGCCCGCGCGGCCGAGCTCTTCGAACTGTCGACCAAGCAGGATGCGGTCGCGGATTCCGCGTCCGTCCACGGTGACCAGGGCGCCATCTTCCAGAAGGCCGGTGTAGTCCAGACGGCGGTCGAGTCGGGGCCGGGGCGCGGTGGCGACGTCGGCTTCGCGGAGCAGCGAGAGCAGCCGGTCGCGCTCCTGCGGAGTCCCATCGTCGGCCGGAGGCGTGCCCAGGTACGCAGAGAAGTAGAAGCTGTCGAGGATCTGCTGGGCGTCTCCCGCCGCGTACAGCTGGTGGATCTCGGCGCAGTCGCGGCCCGAGGTGAGGGTGAAGGCGAGTGCCGAGCGCAGGTCGCGCAGGGTGATGTGCAGCTTGCCGCGCAGCTGGGTGAGTTCGTAGATCCGGCGCAGCCGTCGTTTGGCCTGCGGGCCGGCCGACGGGTGCTGGAAGGTCTGTGCGTTGTGCCGGGCGTAGCAGGTGTCGGCGAGGTCGCAGCTGGCGCAGTCTTCCCAGAAGCGTTCGTGCGTCATACGGTCGACCATCCGCTCAAGGAGCGATTCGCCGTCCTGGGGGGTGCCGTCGGTGCCGGCGGACCGAGCGGTCACATCGCGTGCGTTGAGGTTGACGACGGCGACGGTCTGTCCGGTGTCCCGGCCGGAGAGTCCCAGGTTGACGAGCTTGGCGAGGTGGGGGTAGCGGTCGTGGCGATGGCTGAGGAAGTCGATCAGTCGGCCCTCATTGACGGCGATCAGCCGGGTCTCGCCCTGAGCGTGCTGCCATTCCGTTTCGGCGGTGCCGGAGAAGGGCGCGAAGAACTCCTCCAGGACCTCGTCCCCGTCGGTGTCCCCCTCGTCCTGGCTGCCGTCGTGGTTGGTGCGGAAGCGGTGGCCCTCCAGGGTGAAGTCGCTGCCGTTGAGCCGCCTCGGGCCGAAGTCGGCGCCCAGTTTGCGGGCCTGGTGCTCAAAGCTCTCCAGGAAGGCGGTCTTGCCGTCGCCCGCGTTGCCAGTAACCACGACGAGCGCGTGGCGTCCCTGGCGGAGAGCGGGGACGAGCTTACGGTCCAGGGCAGTCTCGACGTACACCGACATGGTGTGCGGGTCGAGGCCACGGGTGCCGCGGTTGCTGCGGCGGCTCTGGCTGTACAGGGTCTGGAGGTGCGCGACGAACGGGTTGCTGTTCGGCTCGGGGAGCGCGGCTTCGTCACCGCCGTCGACGGCCGGTGGGGCCAAGGGCAGCTCGGAGTGCTCTGGCAGCGGCGGTGGCAGGGGGGCGGACCGGGCGGAGTCCAGGGCCTCTAGAGCCCGCAGCAGTTCCTCGGCCGTACCGAACCGCTCGCCCCGGTACGGAGAGATGGCCCGCAGCATGATCTCGGCGAAACCGGGCGCGAGGTCTCCGAAGCCGCTGTACGCGGTCCGCGGGTCGGTCGGCGCGACCCCGGGGAGAGGCCAGTTGGCGTCCCACGGGTACTGTCCGCCGGTGAGTGCCTCGAACAGGGTGACGCCGAGCCCGAACAGGTCGCGGTCGGTGTACCCGGTAGCGTCGGCCGGCACTTGGTCCAGGTCGGGCGGGGTGTAGCGCGGGCTGGTGTATGTATGGCCCTCGGAGGAGTCCGAGGTCTTGGCGATCCCGAAGTCTATGAGCTTGACGCCATCGTCGGTCCACAGCAAGTTGCTCGGCTTGATGTCGCAGTGCCACACCCCGAGGTCGTGGATGTGCCGCAGTCCGCGGGCGGTGTCGATCGCGAGACGCAGCACGTCCGCCGCGCCCATCCGCCCGCTGCGGATCACCTCGGCGACGTCCTTGCCGTCGACGAACTCGAAGACAAGGTACGGGTATTCGTCCGGTGACGGCAGTCGGTCCGCGTCCACCATCGATACCACGTTGGGGTGCGGCGCGCTCTGGAGCCGCTGCAGTACGTCGGCCTCGCGGCGCAGCCGCTCCAGGACGGACTCCCGGTCCCGCAGGACCAGCTTCACCGCCCGGTCGACGCTCCTTATCGTGTCGTACACCCGGTAGGCCACGCCGAACGCCCCGGGTCGGCCCAGCTTCCTCCGCACCAGGTACTTCGTGCCGAGCTGGAAGTCAGCCGGCAGGTCCCGGTAGAACTCCGGTCCGCGCGGCCCGTCCTGACTGTTCGGGCCGACCGCGACGGCGGCGGGATGCTCCGCCGCTCTGGCGGCGGAGGAGCCTATACGCCTGGCCGGGGTCTTCCGGGCGCCCATGGCCAGGTCGAGCCGCCGCAGAGCCTCGACGGCGGTGGGCCGGGCGGCCGGGTCCGTCGCGCACAGCGTGTGGAGCCAGTGCGCCAGCTCCACCCGCACTCCAGCACTCTCCAGGCCGGAAGCGGGCAGCCGCCCGGCCGCTCCCGCCTGCTCGGTGGCCGAGGTGAACGGCAGCTCCCCGGTGAGCAGCTGGAAGCCGATGACCCCGACCGCGTAGATGTCCGAGGGCATGCCCATGGCGGCGGGGTCGGCGTGGCACTCGGGTGCCAGATAGGCGGGGTCGGCGACCTGACGCGCCTCGTGCATCACGGTGTGGCCACGGCGTTGCGCAGTCTTGGCGTACTCGAAGCCGGTCAGCATGGCCCGGCCGTTCTGCGCGATCAGAACGGTCGAAGGGTTCAGCTCGCGGTGGGCGATACGGCGGCTATGAGCGTGGGCGAGCCCCTGCAGGACGTCCCGGACAGTCCGCAACTTGGCGTCGGCGGTGAGCGGGTCGGCGGCCCTGGTCAGGTGCAGCTTGAGCGCATGGCCGGGCACGTCGTCGAAGACGGTGACGTAAACGTCCCGCCCCTCGTCGGCGAAGAAGTCCCGCACCCCGACGATGTTCGGGTGCGAGGGCAGCTTGCCGAGCGCCTCGTAGGCGATGCCGATCCGCTTCTGCTGCAGCAGCCGGTCGGCCTCAGCCGCGTACGGGTCGGCCTTGCGGACCTGCAGGCGGACCGTCCCCGAGCCCTGCACGGCCAGGGCGTTCTTCGCCCGGTACTCGTCGACGACGTCGACGCCCTCGGCATGCTGGGACTCGCTGAGCCGCTCGATCACCTCCCAGCTGCCGAACCTCAGCGGCCCGGACGGCGCACGCGACGAGCCTCGGACCGTGCGCACTATCACCTGGTGATGAGCCGAGACATCCGTGTCGAACCGTCGGGAGGACACCGGGACTTGACCCACGTCGGCCAACCGCCCGATCAGGTCGGGCAGGGAGACCGTTGCCTTCGCATCGCGCTGCTGGGGCGTACTGTCCACAAGGACAGCGTCCGCCGCCGGGAGCACCACCAAGGCGTCGGTCCAGAGTCGGGACAGCGGCCGGTGCGCAGTCTCCAGGATCGTCTTGAGCTGTCGGGCGTGGCTCTGGAGCTTGGGCACCGGGCTGCGGAACGGGGCCCGCCGCGACGGGTGCCAGCGGCTGCCGTCAGCCTCGATCCGGCCGTGCGTGCCCTTCACGTCGATGACGTACACCGCGTGCCCAGTGACCACGACGAGATCGACCTCGAACAGCCGGTCCCGGTGCGGGATTTCGACGGAGTGCAGGACCGTCCAGTCATCGGAAGCGTGATCACGCAGGTGCGCGATCACCCTCCGCTCGGCATCGTTGACGGCCTCCCCAACTGCAACGATCCTGGCACCCATCAGCCGGCGGCCTCCTCGATGGCAGTGGTGAGCAGCGCGAGCGCCTTGTCCTCCAGGACGTCGGCCCGGTCGCGGCATTGGTAGGCATAGTGGACGGTGGCGGCAATGCGGGCGCGGTCGGCGGGGGGCGCGAGCGGGATCGGGATCTCTGCGCGCAGGAACTCGTGGATATCCTGCTGCTTGCCGCCAGTGCTCAGGGAACGCAGGAGACGGAAGGCCGCCTCGGAGCGGAAGAAAGCGAAGAGGTAGGCGCCGGGGATTTCCGGGTCGCCGCTGACGATACGCAGGAAGTGCTCCGAGTAGGCGTACCGCAGGAACGACCCGGTGGCCAGGATCGGGCGACAGTAGACCTCGTTCTCTCCGAGCGTTCCTTGTGCCGCGACCAGGATCGTCTCATCGCTGGCGAACACCTCCGCAGGTGTCGACAACACCCCGATCCAACGGCCTTCGGGCCGGAGCCAAAATGCCTGCCGTTGCCCCACCAACTGCACCCCATGCTCGGGATCGCTATCGACGCGTTTAAAACGGACTCCGCGGCTGAGCTGGCCGCCAGCGCAAATCGAGCCAAGAGTCGCTCCAGGCACGGCAGCGAGCTTCTCCATTAGGATCCGCGCGCGGGGGGCGAAATTCAGTGCGCGAAGCGAGATGGGCACGCTCTCGATCTCGAACCCGAGGTCCCGCTCCTGCTGGTGCCACCGGACGTCGTTCAGTTCGGAGAGCCCGTTGCTGTCGAAGAAGTCCTTCGTTGCGGCGACCAGCTCCGCCTGGTACCGCGCCCGCAGCCGCGCGCTGTGCTCCACCAGCCGATGGATACGTTTTTCCTTCGCCGCGCCGATCCGAGGTACGGGAAGTTCCGAAATGTGGTGCGGCTCAATGTGCTTCACGGCCGATCCGTAGACCGACCCCCTGACGAGCGCCTCACCGAACCGGCTGAGCAGGAAGACATACAGATATCCCGAGTGGATCTTCTCTGCATCCGGTTCGACCTTGAGCGTGTCCTGTGAAGACCAGCAGTCGCCCATGTCTGGGCGGACGTATGCTCTCCTTCCGGCGTTGAAACCCGAGCATGAGATCAGGGTCATACCGGGCTTGACCTGGAGGTACGACAAGGCCGCCGAAGTGGCGTCGGACTTCCGTAGCCGAGGCAGCCCGGTAAGGTCAGCCGCCATCATGTCCTTCGTGCCGAGGAACGGCACGCTGTGCTCGGGATCGGTGAGGTAGACCCGCCGGAACATGGGTCCGTTGAAGATTCCTCCGTTGTGCCCGGAGGTCACGCTCGCCAGCGGCACCGTGTCCGGCAGCCGCTCCAGCATCTTCTTCGCTTCCAGCGCACCCGAGATGTACGGCTTGGCGTCGAGCCGGAACCCCTGCTCCGCGAGCCAGTCCGACATCACCGGGTTGGAAGGACTTGCGACCTTCACGCGCCCGCCCCCGCACCCTTGCGCGGCTCCACACCGGGCACCGGATGCTTGGCCCGGAACTCCCGGTACTTCTCCGCGATCACCGGCAGGTCGTTGTCGATGACCGGACGGCTGCGCGTCAGCGGCCGAGTGACCTCCTTGCCCCGGATGCGGAGCCGCTCCATATCGACGGTCGTCTCCACCACGATGTCCCCGTTGGGCTCGCGCTTGTAGAGGTCGGCTCCCCGTCGGTCGAAGCCGACCTTCTCGGCGACCGCCATGAAGACCGGATACGGCTGCTCCGTCCCCATCCGGTGGTTGCGCACTTCCTGGTCGGTCTTCCGCTTCAGGAAGAGGAGCGTCGTAAGGATGTTGACGTTGGCGTCGACGATGAACGTCTCCACCGGCAGCTCGACGCTGGCAAGGACCCAGCAGCGCTCCAGGATGTATCGGCGGATCGCCTCGTCGGTAGGGCCTGGGTTGGAGAGGATGCCGTTCGGCAGGACGATGCCAATGCGACCGCCAGGCTTGACCCACTCGATGGCGCGCTGGATGAACAGCTGTTCAGGCGCCATGCTGCCCGGCCGGCTGGTGACGCTCGCCTCGATCTCGCCGGTCTCCTTGTTCCGTCCCCACGATCTGGCGATGCCCTCACGGAAGGAGCCGAGCACCGACTCGTCGCTGACGGGAATGTCCGCGCCGAAGGGGGGGTTGGTCAAGAGCACGTCCACGGCCTTGCCGAGCGGGATCGCGTTCTTCGCCGGCTCGACGCCCGGCAGGTGCCCGCGCGGGAAGGCGAGCGAGTCCATGTGGAAGACGTTCCCGGTGGTCTCCGCGAGCGTCATGATGTTCATGGTGGTGGCCCGGACCAGCGAGGGGTCGAAGTCCGAGCCGAAGAGGTGTTTCTCCGCGTACGCTTGCAGCCGGTCCCGGAAGCGCTCGCGCTGCTCGTCGGTGTCCGGGAAGCCGTAAGTATCCTCTGCCTTCTGCCAGGTGTCGTGCAGGTGGTTGAGGGTCGCCCGGAGGAATCCGCCGGTCCCGCAGGTGGGGTCGAGGACGGTCTCGTCCTCCTGCGGGTCGAGGATCTCCACCATCAGGTCGACCGCGCCGCGCGGCGTGAAGTACTGGCCCCGGTCGCCTCGCAGATTGGTGCCGACCAACTCCTGGTAGGCAATGCCCTTGGCATCGATGTCGGTGCCGCTGAGGTCGTACGGGGCGAGTTCGCTGACGATGAAGGCGAGCGCGCGGTCGGAGAGGGTGATCTCGTCAGTCCGCTTGAAGACACCCTTGTACTCGCGCTTGACGTCCTCGAAGAGCTCCTTGACGCGCTCGCTGATGGCGGCCCGCCCGCCCTCCTCGAACATCTCCTTCAGGCCCGTGCGGAACCGGCCGCGCCCTGTGCCACGGCTGACCCGCTCGTCGTACGTCTTGGCGAAGAGGAGGTAGAGGAACTGCCAGAAGGCGGCATCCTTCGACATGCCCTCGTTGCCGTGGATGTAGTTGTGACAGCGGCTGAACGAGGTCTTGAGCATCTCCGGCTCGGCCCGGCGCAACCGCTGGTGCGAAGCGACGGTCCGGCTGCCGATGGTGCCGTCGGCAACCTCCCAGTCGCTGCGGTCCTCGTAGCCGGCGCCGAAGTCGCCGATCACCTTCTTGAGGAAGAAGAAGTCGACGCCGTCCGTCCACATGCCGTCCGCACACCCGGGGCGGTCCTCGTTGCCCATCAGTTCCTTGAGCTCATCGAGGTCCTTCTGCGCGTCCTGGGGGTCGCGGAGCTTGACGACATTCTTGCCGCGCTTGGGCTCGGGCTTGCAGACCACCACGCGTCGAAGGTTCGCGGTGGTGTGCGGGGCGCCGGACTCGAAGACCGCGATGTCCGCCCTCTTCGTCCGCTTGCGCGGAGCGTCCTCGGCGCTGACCGTGACGGCGAAGTCACGTGCCATGTCATGGGGGTCGATCCCGTGCTCGTGGACGAGGGCCCGGGCGATGCGCTGGCGGACTTTCTCCTTCGGGGTCTCCTTGATCGCCTTACCGGTGATGTAATCGACGACCTGCCCCTCTTCCAGGGCGGTGACCTGTGGCTGGGTGTCCTCCGCCGCCGGGCCGGCCTCGTCCCCGGGCTGCTGCGGGATGTCCAGCTCCAAGGTCAGTTCCTCCATCAGCGTGCTACTTCTTCCCTGTGCTCGGTGGTGCGGGGCGGCGCTCGCCGCCCGGTGCAGGCGGTACCCGCCTCGTCACGGCGGCCGCCTGCGATCCTACGGGCACGGCAGCAGGCCAGGCGGCGATTCCCGAGAGGTCGGATCATGACCGGCAGCGCGTGCGCCGCGAGCCTATCGGCGGGCACTGACAGCCCCCGAGTTCCGGGCCGCCAGGAACGCGCGGCACGCCTGGCAAGGCACTATGCCAACGGCGCGCCGCGGAGCCCCCGCCCGGACCGTGCTCAGCCGCTGGCCGACCCGTCCTCCACATCGAGCCCGTCACGCTGCCGCACCTCGTACGCGAGGTCGTCGAGGGACCCCTCACCGGCCACGAACCACCGGACGGTGCCCTGCACCGAGGTGTCCACCCCGGACGCCTCGAAGCGCATCATCCGGGCCAGTCCGCTGGGCGAATACCACTCCCCGTCCGCCTCCCATTGCAGCGGATTGCGGCCGTTGTCGTTGCTCCAGGTCGCGCGAGCCCGCTCAGGGTTCTCGGCTAGCCAGTCTGTCATCTCGCGCCGTTCCGGCTTGGTGAATGGCCGGAACTCCAGGACCGTGCCGTCCAGGATGCGGCGTGCGGCGGTCAGGGTGGTGACGGCGTTGACCTGCCGGCCGCCCTGCTCGGTCGCAGTGACCTGGTACCCCTTACCGAGGGCGGGTGCGGGGCTCTCGGAGTCCAGGCCCCTCAGCGCAGCCCGTACCACGCGTTCGATACGCTCGGTGTTCCGGACAGCGGCGATGATGTGGCTGCTCTTCTTGTACTCCTCGTCGATCGCCCGTAGCACCCACGCGAGGGTGTCCTGCACCAGCTCGGGCACCTTGGCGAGCTCTGCCGCCCATGAGAAGTCGGGGTCCTCGATGGCGGTGGTGCCCAGGCGGCGGAAGACGATATGGGTGACGAGGAGGTCGCCGTGAGAGGCGGCCGCGTCCGCGCGCCCCAGCAGGCCATCGCGGAGCGTCTGCAGCTTGGCGCGGACCGCGCGGAGCAGCTCCACAGAGCGCCAGACTCGGTACACATTCGGTGACGGGCCAAAGATCTCCTGGTAGACGTCGTCCTCCCAGAGACCTGCGAGGTTCTGGTCGCGCTTGGCCACGGCCGCGAGCTGCGCGTTCGGACTGACGGCGGCCAGCGCCTCGGCGGCCTCCGTGATCGAGCAGCCGTGCGCCGGCTCAGGTGTACGCTCGCCGCGCTTGATGACGTAGCTGCGGTGCAGCAGCAGGGCGAAGTCGTCGCGCAGTTGGACCTGCCCCTGGTCAAGGGACTTAAAGTCGCGCTCCTCGATCGGGTTCTGGGTGTTCGTGGTGGTGGTCACCTGGTCGCCGAACCCGGGCGGGCAGTCCTCCAGGGAGATCAGCCGGACCATGACACGGCCGATCTGCGCGGTGTCGGGGTCCTTGGTGAACGCCCGGTGGATGGCACTCACGGTCTGCGCGCCGTTGACGACGCTGGCACCGGTGATCTTGAAGTCGCCGACCTTACCGGGGACGGCCCGACCGACCGGCTTGATCGTCTCGCAGAGCATGGTGATGCCGTTGCTGAAGTACCAGAAGTGCTCAGGCTGTTCCAGGAGTGTGTTCTGGATCTTGACGTTGACGTCGGTCAGGTCGAGAGAGTCCCGGATGTTCCGGGCGAACAGTCCGCGCCGGTGCTCGCCGTACAGGTCGGCGAGGTCGGGCGCGGTCATGGTGCCGTAGAGGGCCTTGTACGGCATCGACTCCTGCACGAAGCCGTCGAGCCGGACCGTGGTGTCGATCTTCGGGGCCGCGGCATCGCCCAGAATGGCTCGGTGGAAGTCGCGCAGTTCGAGGACCTTGACTTCGACGACATCAGAGACCCGGTTCTGCTCGTCGACCTTCTCCATCAGCAGAGCGTGCACGTTCTTGTCGAGAGGCGCAGTACGCATCAGCGCCAGGACCAGGGCCACCTTCGGGATGCCGATCTCGAACGCCTTCTGGAGCTCGGGCACCAAGGGCTGGAAGCGGCTGTTGAACATCGAGTAGGCACGGTCGAAGAGCAGGTCGAGGCCGCGGAACATCTTGTGCACGGCCTCTTCGTCGAAGCCGCCCTTGCCCTGATTGCTCCACTTCTGTGAGCGATCACGAAATTCCCCACCGGACGCGGGTTCCGAGTCACGTAATTCCCCACCCCGCGGTCACGTAATTCCCCATGGGGACGACGGGTGGCGGAGGTCATAGTCCTGGCCGTCGAGACAACGGACGCTTTCTCGATCAGTGGTTCGAGGTCGAAGGAAGCGCACGATGGCAAGGAGAACGTTCAACGTGGTCGATGTGACCGAGATCTACGTCCACTGGTACGCGGGCCGTTCGAAGAGCGAGCTGGCCGCGTCGCTGGGACTGGATCGCAAGACGATCAGGAAGTACCTGGCCCCCGCGGAGGCCGCCGGGATGACCCCGGGCGGGCCGGCGATGACCGCGCAGGACTGGGCAGGGTTGATCAAGGGCTGGTTCCCCGAGCTCGCCGACGCCCGGCTGCGGCAGGTGACCTGGCCCGAGATCGACAAGCACCGCGATTACATCAAGAGCCTGCTGGGGGCGGTGACGGTCGCCACGATCCACCAACGACTGCGAGACGAGCACGGGTTGATGGCGTCGGTGTCCTCGCTGCGGCGGTGGATATCGGCAACCCTGCCCGAGGAGACGAGAAGGTCGCAGGTCACCGTCCTGCGCGACAAGGTCGAGCCGGGCCTGGAGGCCCAGATCGACTACGGCTTCCTGGGCCAGTGGATCAGCCCGCGCAGCGGGAAACGGCACCGGATCTGGGCGTTCGTGATGATCCTGGCGTGTTCGCGGCACATGTTCGTCCGCCCGGTCATCCACCTCGACCAGTACGCCTGGACCGAGGCCCACGTCGAAGCGTTCCGCTTCTTCGGCGGTGTCACCCAGCGGCTCGTGCCCGACAACCTGCGTACCGGGGTCGACAAGCCCGACCTTTACGACCCCAAAATCAACAAGGCGTATGCCGAACTCGCCACCCACTATGGCGCGTTGGTGGATCCAGCCCGTGCGGGCCGGCCAAAAGACAAGCCCAGAGTCGAGCGCCCCATGCCCTATATACGGGATTCGTGGTGGCGGGGAGGGAGTTCGTCTCCCTCCAACACATGCAGGCCGACGCGGTTCGCTGGTCGAGCGAGGTCGCGGGACGCCGGCAGTGCCGGCCGCTGGGAGGCGCGTCCCCGCTGTCGGTGTTCGAGGCCGTCGAGGCCGAGACACTGCTGCCGCTGCCGAAGACGCCGTTCGTGCTGGCCCGCTGGTCAACGGCGACGGTCGGCCCGGACATCCACATCAAGGCCGGCCGCACCCTGTATTCGGTGCCCTGGAAACTGATCGGCAAGCGTGTCGACGTCCGGTCCACCGCCGGCTTCGTGCAGATCTTCCACGAGGGCGAACTGGTCAAGACTCATGCGGCACTTGATCAGGGCAAGCGCACCCACGGTGGCGACTACCCGCCGGAGAAGATCGCTTTCCATATGCGGACCCCTACGTGGTGCCGCACCCAGTCTGCACAGGTCGGCCCGACCTGCCGCGGAGTGATCGACCAACTGCTGGAAGTCAACGCGCTCTACCGGCTCCGCGCCGCCCAGGGCGTGATCGCACTGCGCAAAAAGTACGGCGACGGGCGGCTGGAAGCCGCCTGCGCCAAGGCCACCCTCGTCGGCGACGCGTCCTACCGCACCATCAAGGGCATCCTCGTCGCCGGCACCGAGACCGAACCCGCCCCCGAGAGCAGTGGCGACGGCGGAGCCGCGGCCTTCCTGCACGGCCCCAAGCGGCTCTTCCAGGCCGCCGCGACCCCCGACATGACGAACGACGACCGTGATGACCACCGTCACGAAGAAGGAGCCGCGTGATGAGCATCATGGACACCGCCCTGCGCGACGCGCTACGCGCACTGAAGCTGTCGGGCATGCTGGAGACTCTGGACGCCCGCCTTGCCCAGGCCCACGGCGGCGAGCTCGGACACCTCGAATTCCTGCAGACGCTTTGCCAGGACGAGATCACCCGCCGCGATACCGTCGCCTTCCAACGGCGCCTGCACCGGGCAAAGTTCGAGCAGCAGGTCACCCTGGAGGAGTTCGACTTCGCCGCCTCCCCGAAGCTCCCGGCCGCGCAGATCCGCGACCTCGCCGCGTTGCGCTGGCTGCACACCGGAGAGTCTGTAATTTTGTTCGGGCCGGTCGGCGTCGGGAAGACACACGTCGCCCAGGCGCTCGGGCACCTCGCCATCCGGCAGGGCGCGAACGTCCGCTTCGCGAAGACCAGCCGGGTCCTGGCGGACCTGGCCGGCGGGCACGCGGACCGCACCTGGGATCGTCGGCTGCGGGAGTTGGTACGTCCCGACGTGCTCATCCTGGATGACTTCGCGATGCGCCAGCTGACCGCGGCGCAGGCCGACGACCTCTACGAGCTGGTCTCCGAGCGCACGGGCCGGTCGCTGATCCTGACGAGCAACCGGGCGCCGAGCGACTGGTATCCGCTATTCCCCAACCCCGTGGTCGCCGAGTCGCTCCTGGACCGGCTCATCAACACCAGCCACCAGGTGATCATGAACGGCCCGAGCTACCGGCCCAACAAGCGGCCTCGAGGAGGCAATCCAGACAAGACAAACAAGCCCTCGATCAAGTAGACATGGACGAGGTCAGGACCTGGGGAATTACGTGACGCCCGGCCCGGGAATTACGTGATCGTTCACAACTTCGCCTGCACCAGGCAGATCCGCGGCTGCGGCGAGCCGATCTCCACCGACATCGCGTCCAGGCCCCGGTCGTCCTGGCCGTCGAAGACGCAGACGGCCGCGGTACGGGCACTGGCCTGGTGCTCGATCTGCACGGCGAGGGCGGCAAGACCCCTGCTCAGGAACGCCTGCTGGCGTTGCTTTTCGGAGAACTTCGCCTGGTCTGCCATGTCGATCAGGCCCGTGAAACGTTCTTCGATGGCCTTGCGTACGTACTCGACGTGCAGCTTGCTCATGCCCCACTCCCATCAATGCTCCCCAGGGTCAACACCATATCGAGTTAAGATCGTTGGGCCCGCTCTTCTTCAGCCCCAGCTCAACAAGGAATCTCCTGGTGGGCTCGTCTTCTTGAGGCACGGAGCACGGCATGAGGGATCCCACGAGTCCGCAACGGGAGGGGCACACCATGAGCGAGCTGGTCAATCTCGTCGCCCGGCTCGAGGGCGAGGTCCGCGAGGCGAAAGAAGCCCACGGTGTGGCCAACCGCCTCTGGGACCTCGCGGAGGAGACGCTTGACGAGATCCGCGCCATCTCCTCCAAGCTCTCCGAATGCCGCTTCGACATCGACGGGTACGTCGCGGACCACGACTACCAGGCCGTCGAGCAATCCGCGTACGAAATCCGTGGGGCCACCGACGCAGATCGCCTGCTTCCCCTCGTCCGTCGAGCCATGCTGCTCCTGGCGCTCCACAACGGCACACCGCCCCCAGCCGCGGGAGCGTTTGAGTCCCTACCGGAAATCACTCCCGCTGAAGCCGGCCATCCGACCCTCACACTGGAGGAGCTGATACGTGACTCCGAGCGAGAACTGGAGTCCTGTGAGGAGGCGTTGCGCAAAATCTGGTACGCCGAGGATGACGCTGCCGAACTCGACGAGCACCTGTACAGCGCGCGGTTCGACGCCGTCCAGGATCGAGCGACCCGCGCCGGGCGGCAGCTCATGGAGCTGTGCGAATACATCTGCGAGGAGCTGTGCCCTGAGCTCGCGCACAGCACAGAGCAAGGTCGCATCGAGGACGCACTCCGAACGCTCGCGGCCATCGACTCCGCCGGCAAGGAGGCCCCGAAGGCGTACAAGGTTTACGAGGTAGCGCTGTCGGAGCAGTACGAGCGCAGCCCCTCCTCGCTGGGAGCGATGGGCGAGCACCTCATGCTCTTCGAAAGGTGGATCGCCTCCCAGAAGCCCCCACGGTGACCGACGGTAGTACGGCAGGTGCCGGGCCAGAGCTGCAAGCACGGCGCGGTCCGGCAGGCAAGGCGCGGCCGGACCGCGAGCTGGCGGCGCAGCACCGTGTTCTCATGGCAAAACGCAAGCAGCTCGACGTCCCTGGCCCTCTGGCGAGCGGAGAGCAGCAGGAGCAGTCCGCGGAGCCTCAGGAAGATCAGGTAGAGCACGCGCAACACCATACGGTCCGAGCCTGCCATGATCGCCAGGCGCTGCAAAGTGCCTGATCAGAGGCTATGCGTGACTCTCGGCACCCTACAGGGGGACGAAGCCGGTACCGCTCACCACGTACAACAAGAACCTCGCCGTCGACCGCGGTCCCAAGCTGTTGGAGCTGGGAGGCGAGGACCTACTGTTCCGTGTCGAAGTCAGCCACGTGGACCAGCTGGCGTTACGCCTGGTCCACGAAGCGGAACTCGGCAGCCGCAAGCAGACGATCGACGACAACCAGGCCCTGCCTGAATGGCGCGCACTTCTCGATGAGCTGGGTGCTGCCCAGCAGGACCATGAGTTCCTCATGGCCGGCGAGGGCCGGATCGACCGGGCCGCCGAGCTCCGGCATCCACACGGCGATCCCGTAATGCTCGAACAAGCGGGGCCATCACCGTGAACTGGTTGCCGTAGAACGTGCGCTCACTGGAACCGATCACGATCGCGTCGAATGCCCGGTCCAGGTCCGCCATGGCGGCCAGCAGCGCGGCGGCCTGCGGGCGGCGCGCCCACGGCAGTACACGGGAGTACCCGATGTCGAAGAACTCGGCCACGATCCGCCCGCGCCCGGCGGTCAGGGCCCTGGCGCGCTGAACCTGCCAGCCACGGGAGGTTTCCGGGCTCTGGTGGTCTTCGGTGGATACCCGGCCGTAGCAACGCGAACCGCAACCCGTCCGCAGTAGGAGAGCGCCACGGTCCCCGGGCCGGCTGCCGCGCCCAGGCGGTCAGCTGATCGGCGGCTGGGATGCCGAGCGACAGCTCCAAATGCGCGGGTGTCCCCATGGCCGCCCCCTCTGGTGCTGCTGGCCACATCCCTCACCAGATGGATGCCCGCCCAACCAGCCGTGGAACAAGGAAAGTTGTGGATCACCCATTCGAGCGATCGGTGTCCGGAAAAGGCCGGGCTGTCTCGACAGGATCAGATGCCGGCTGCTGCCATCCGATCTGGAAACAGGAAACTGCAGCAATCGACTTGTCCGTCCCGCAGCGGCTGCCGCACGCTGGCTTACGGCTGCTCGGGCGGACAGAGACAGAGGATCACATGGTCCAGCAGCCGCACATGTTCGGGCAGGAGTTGCGGAGGTTGCGGCTGGCCTCCGGTGTCACGCTTGCCCACCTCGCCGGGATCGTGCACTACAGCAAAGGCCAGTTGAGCAAGGTCGAGCGAGGCATCCAGGTACCCAGCCAGGACCTGGTCCGGCTCTGTGATGCCGCTCTCGGTGCCGACGGCGCGCTTATCGCCTTGGCACCCTCACGGCGAGCGGGCGAGGAGTCCGCAAGAACGATCACTGACGACGAGGAGGTGTGGGTGATGCACGTGTCAGAAGACGGCCAGAGTTGGTTCCGGCCGATGGCGCGTCGGCAGGTGATGGCCGCAGGAGCAGCCTCCGTGGCGGCAGGACTGGGCGTCGGCGGCCATGGGCTGGCTGCCGAGTCGGGGGCGGTGAGGCTGCTCGAAGTGTCCCGATCGCTGTTTGACGAATTCCGGCGGCTCGGGCAGTCGACGGGCCCCGGTCTGGTGCTGCCCTCACTCATCACGCAGACGCAGCTGCTGCAGGAGACCTCGGCCCACGCCGGCGCGGCCACCCGCCAGGGGCTCCTGCGGCTTGCCTCGCGGTATGCCGAGTACGTCGGCTGGCTGATGCAGGAGGCGGGAAATGAACAGGCCGCGCTGTCGTGGACACGGCGCGCGGTTGAACTGGCGGAAGCCGGAGGAGACCACGATCTCGCCGCTTACGCGCTGGTCCGCCGCGGGCTGGTCACGCTGTACCGCGAGGACGCGGGACAGACGGTCGAGTTGGCCAAGCAGGCGCAGCTCAGCGGTCTGCCGCCGCGGATCCGTGGCCTGGCTGCGCAGCGGGAAGCCCAGGGCCATGCTCTCGCAGGTGACTACGACGCCTGCATGCGCTGCCTGGAACGGGCGCGGGCGCAGTTCGACCAGCACGATCTGGATGCGGATGCGCCTGTCATCGGTACCTCTCATCTGTCCGATCCTGTCGGAATGGTAACCGGCTGGTGCCTGTTCGACCTGGGACGGCCGCGCGAGGCCGCCGCGGCCCTGGACCGACAACTCGCCCAGGTGCCGTCCGACGCTCTGCGTACCCAGGCCCGATACGGGGCACGTCGCGCACTCGCCCATGCCGCAGCCGGGGACGTCGACCACGCCTGTGCACTGACGCGTGAGTTGCTGGGCCCCATCGCAGCCGTGAGTTCCGCGACGATCACCGCCGATGTGCGGCGCCTGGAGCACACCCTGGCCCGCCACTCCCGGAATCCGTCAGTGCGCGCCCTGGCACCTGAACTTACTTCGCTCACGCACCCCGTCGTCCCATAGAGAGGAACACGTGCAATGCCGGACATCTTTGTCAATTACCGCACCGGTGACGGAGAGAAAAGCGCCACCACGATCGAGCGGGAGCTGTCGAACCGCTTCGGGAAAGACCGGGTCTTCTATGCCTCCAGGTCCATCGGCGCCGGGGAGTCTTTCGACCAGGAACTGATCCGCAATGTGCGGCGAAGCAGCGTTCTGCTCGCCGTCGTCGGCCCCTCCTGGGCGAAGTCCCCGCTGCTGCGCAACGAGGAGGACTGGGTCCGCAGGGAAATCCTTGAAGCGTTCGGCTGCGGGATCACGGTCGTCCCCGTCCTGGACGGACGAGAAGTCGAGCGGCTGCGCGAAGCGGACCTGCCGACGGAGTTGAGCCGGCTCGCGAATCGCCAGTCCATCCGCGTGGACCTGCGGCACAATGCGCCCGCTGACCTCGCCCGTATCGGCGACGAACTCGTCAAGCTGGTGCCCTCCCTCAAGGCGGCCGATCGTGATGCGGCGCAGCCACCCGATCCCGGCAGCGTGCACAACTCGACCGGCCAGGTACACGGACCGGTCGTACAGGCCCGCGACATCACCGGTGATGTGGGAACCGTCGTCAAGGGCACTCAGGGAGCAGTCCATACGGGCTCCGGCGACATCTACCACAACTCGCCGCACTTCTCCGGAGACGGGGGAACCTATGTCGCGGGTGACAACCGGGGCGGAGTCCGCCACCAGTTCGGCGGCACCCGCAGGCGCGAGGGCGACGACAGGTGACCGACTGGGGCAACCCTCATGTGTCCGGAACCACGGGAACCGTGCACACCGGCAGCGGCCATGTGTTCAACTTCGACCGCACCGACCCCGCCAGTCTGCTGGCCGACGTCACAGGGCGAAGACCACGAGCCGTCGCCGAGGACCAACTGGCCTGGCTGTACAAGCGTTTCGTCCACCCCCCGGGCTTCGGCGAGGCACGCGAGACCCTGGAGCGCAAGGGAACCGTGCTGCTCTACGGCAGGCCGGGCACCGGCCGGAGTGCAGCCGCGCGCATCCTCTTGCACGAGCGTGGCGCCGCCGGTGCCCCCCACGAAGTGTTGCTCCGCACGACGTTACGGCCCCGACTCGATGCCGATGTCGTCGGGGACGGCGCCAAGCTGGTGCTGAACCTGTCGGCAGCAAACGACTCCCTCTGGGCCGAGGTCCAGGACGAACTCTCATCGTTCCGGAGCACGGTGGTGGAGCGTAAGGCCCATCTCGTGGTGGTGCTCCCGCACCAGCGAGCAGAAAAAATACACACGGATCTCGCCGACTTCCGCGTCAAGATAAGCCGCGGGTCGGGCATGGAGGTGTTGCAGAGGTACCTGCGGAAGTCCGGCATCGACGCCTCGGAGACCCTTCAGCCGGTACCGGTCCTGTCCGAGCATCTGGATCGCCTCCCGCCGATGCGGGAGATCGCAGAACTCGCCGCCCTGATCGAGAGCGCACGTCGCAAGGATCAGGGGCGGGGAGGTTTTGCTGCCTGGTGCGAGCACGCCCTGCATGCGGTGGAGGACCGGGGTGCGGAGGTAGCCGTGCATGTCCCCAAGCTCTCCGCGGGGCCGCAGCGCGCCATGCTGCTGACCACGGGCATGCTCTCCGGGGCGCATCCAGATGACCTTCACTTTGCTACCGACCTACTGCTCCGCACAATGAAATACCCGGCAGACCAACGCCCGCTGCTCGAACGCCCGGACCTCGCCCAACGGTTTGGTGAGATCGAAGCAGAGACCGACGCCCACGGCACTGTCCGATTCACCAAGCTCGGTTACGACGCCGCCGTCCGCGCCCACTTCTGGAACAACGTGCCCGATCTCCGTCCGCATCTGCGCGAATGGGTGAGCCGCGCCGTCGAATCGAAGGATCTCACTCAGGGCAGCCGCGACATGCTCGTCGAGCGGTTCGCCCAGCAGTGCCTGCGTATCGGCCAGCAGCAGGAATTGGTGAAGCTGGTGGAACGGTGGACTGCGACAGCGGGGTGGGATCCGAGGCTGCGCGCTGCCGCCCAGGTGCTCGAATACGGTCTCAAGGACGAGCTGCACGGTGCCTTCTTCCGCAGGGCGATTTACGACTGGTCCGGCAAAGCCGGCCTGACGGATGAGCTCACCCAGGTACTCGTCGGAGTCTGCGCCGAGGCGATGGCACTGCCCTACCCTGACCAGGCCATGGTCCGCCTGCACCATCTGGCCAGACGGCAGCGCGAGAGCACCAGCGCGTTGGACGCTCTGCTCCGCCTCGTCCGGGACGATCACTGGCTCCATCGGCGGATGCTCGACCGGCTCGCACGGGGCCTCACCGTAGCGGACTGGCGGATTGACACCGACCTGTTCTTCGAACTCAGTGATCCGCCGTCACTCACCGAACCCAGGATCCGTGACCGACCGCTCCTCGCCGACGCAGCCGTACGCCAGCAACTGGCTGCCGGATGGGCCGGCGTATTCCGTCAACTCCCGCACCACGGATGGGCCGCCCCGCTGACCAGCTGGCTGCTCGCGGCCTGCACGGACGAGCGGCACAGTGACCTGCTCCTCGCCATTCTGGTCGACGGTTGCGGGCCCCGCGCAGACATCCTGGGCCGCCTCTATACGACCGCCCGTGACTGGACGGTCGCCGAGTTCGAACAGCGGGATCGCCGCACCGAACTCACCACCCGGCTGCTGCAGAAGATCAGCGCTGCTCAGCGCAGCCAAGCCGTCGAATCATCGCTGTGACAACGCATCAGGGAGACAGCACCCCATGAGTTCTGGCCGCACCACCATGACGGTCTTCCTCACCAGCATCGCCGGACTGCTACTCGCCATTCTCGACCTGTGCGCAGGCTGGCCGCAGTGGACCTGGCCAGTGCTCGGTCTCATATGCGTGCTTGCCCCGGTGCTGGAGGTGAAGGCCGCCAGCCGCCGGCGCCCGGGCGGACTGCCGCCCGAACTGGTGCCGTACCTGCCCCTCGCGCCGGTGGAACGCCGCGAGCTGCGCCTGACTGAGGTCGCTCTGCCAAGCGGCGTTGACGACTACGACTTCCTGTTCTCCGCGACGGTGCGCTGGTGCCCAGCCGATGGGCAGGCGGACATGCCCCTGGTGAATCCCGGCGGGCTGGCGGCCGACGCAATCCTCGAACGGGCCCGCAGGATCACCGAGCAGCGCGTACCAGGCAGAAGCTCGCTCGTCCAGCACGAACTGAACGGCGAGCTGGGCACCATGGAACTGGACCTCTCACAGCGGGTACAGGCCATGGCCGAGGCAGTCACCCTCACCCTCACCCCGCACGACCAGGAGCGACTGGATAAGCTCGCAGCAGTCCGCAAGGACGAAAAGGTCTGGGAACACGAGCGGCGCTGGGAGCAGAGCAAACGCGCGTACCTTGGCGATGACGTGCTGAAAGACGCCGGCAGCACCGTGGTCTGGTGGCTGACCAGGAACGACGACCACGTCGAGAAGACGGTGAAAGACCTCGGGCTGCTCGCTCAGCTCTCCTCAGCAGCGAACAACCAGGACGTCCCCGAGCGGTTCCGGCACCTCGTTCCCTTCCCGGTCCCCGCGCCTACCCCGAACATGGAGAGCGGTTACGCGGCAACGAATCGGCTGGAACGCGAGTTGTCCGCGGAGGACTGCTTCGACGCCTTTCTACGATCGGCCGGCTTCCCCGACAATGACCCGCGGCGAGCCCTGTTCGTACGCCAGGTGGCCGACGCGGCTGCATGGCACGGCAACGGTGACATCGCGGAAAAGCTCCGCCAGCGGTTCGACACCCCCGCTTCCCCAGAACCCGACGACACCTCCGCCCAGCCCGGGAGGGATACAAGTCCCTGAATCAGGTGAGGTGACGTAGAGTTGCCTTCCGAACGCGGCAGAGCCAAGAGCATACCTGCCGGTCGGGCGGCGCTATGAAGACTTGGCGGTCGGCCTGTCCCCGGGGGGGTCAGCCGGTGGCGGTGGTCGGCAACAGCCCGGGCCGGGGGCCGAGAGACTGCACCAGCGCGGGCACGAATTCCCGGGGACATGCCGCGCTGGCCACCAGCAGAAACACCAGTCAGTCTGAGCGAGCAACGCCTTCTGCCGTGGCTCGACCGGAAGTGAGGTCGATTCAGCCACGCATACCGGCCGTCGACGGCGGCCCTCCGCGCCGATCACGGCCTGGTCGAATACCAGTCGAGACGGCTCGGTGCCTGGCCGCTATGAGCCGAACACCAGACGGCGGCCTTGTCCGGCTGCTGGAGCAGTAGGCCGCACGGCACTGACACGGTCCCCGGCCGCGTCGTGGTCGACCTGGGTTGATGCCCTTGCTCTGAGCTACCAGCAGATCGCTCCAGATGCCGGGTTCCTGTCAGCGTGTACAACGCACGCTGCGGTCGCGCGCTTCCGTCAGCATCCCTCGTTTCAGCCCAGATGCAGGTCTCCGTGGATGCTGCCGGTCTGGATGACTGCCTGGTGGAACTCGCCGCCGCTGATGGTGTTGTGGACCGCCCCGGGGGCGGGGGTGCTCTCGGTAATCAGTTCGCGCAGCGCGGTTGCCGCGGCGGGGTCCTCGCGGAGTAGGCGGCGTAGTCGGGTGCGCCAGACTGCTTCGAGGTCCGCGATCACGGTCGCGTCGCCGTCTTCCCGTGCTGCTGTCACCTCGCTGCATTCCTGGTCCAGTTCGCCCTCGACGTGGTCCGCGTCGTCCTGAGCCCGGCCGCCGCGCCGCAGCAGCGCGACCACCCGCGACCTCACCACATTCCACCCATCAGTGGCCATCAGACCGACCACCGTAGTGGCCCCCGAAGCCGCCAGTGCCGCTAACTCGGCTTCCATGCCGCTCCCTTGGCTTGGTTCTGGACACCCGACAACCGCAACGGTAGACGTACCGCCCGCTCCCGCACAGAACGCCGCACAGACCGATGAGGGAACTGCCCCTGGCGAAGCCGCGCTGTGCCGCAGGGGAGCGTGGTCTCGCGCCCGTCCGCCTGCCGACGGAAGCCAAGTGCGCCGTTCCCCGCGCCGCACCCGGCCAGGGCGCGGCCCGCCGGCCGCAATCCGCCGGACCGACTCCCGGGCCCGTGCGCCGACGCGGCCCGCCGGTGGGCCGGGTGGGCCCGGGGAGCAGTAGCCCGCCGCCGGCGCAAGCAGTTTCAGCCAGCGGGCGCGGCCGGTGACTCGGAACTGTTTCGGTGCCGTAGTCGCGGAACCGCACGGTCAGCCCGTTGCGCAGCATGCCGAAGCCCTCACAGACGACGACGTCGGTGGCCGGGCGGTTGATCGCGGGCCGGGTGAGGTTGAACTGGCGCGCGTGGAAGAGCAGCCGCAGGTCCGTCAGGACGAGCCGGCCGCCGAAGGCCATCCCTGGAGTGGGGCCGCGGACCAGCTCAACGAGTGGAACCACGGCCGTACGTCGATGACCGAGCAGACGCGGAGGAAGCGGTGCACCTCCCTCACCGAGCGGCGCAACCAGATCGCCCGCTACTCGGATCTCGCCAATGGCTCCCTGACGGAGCGCAAGCCCGTGCTCGACGCCGACATCACCGACGCGAACGACTGGATCGAACCCATCGCCCTCCCGATCGCCTCCGTCGTGGGCTGAACGACGGAGGCTTGCCGGCGTGGGGCCGAGTGTCAGTGCTCTTCGTTAGAGTCATGCCCTTCACCGGGGCGGCTCCGAAACGGGCCGCCCACGCACAGCAGGACGGGGGCCAGGCGTGACGTCTTCGCCGACGACCATGACGGGATCGCGCGATCAGTGGATCAAGGACATCTGCACAGGACTTGTCGATCGGTTCCGCAGCAGCGCGGCGCTCGGTGCCGGGCGGAGGCACTGCGGCACTCCAGTCGTGCACTGGTCAGGGAGTACTCCACGCCACACTCTATCAACGCGGCCGCGTGCATCGGCAGTACCGGGACATTTCGGGCACTGGTCAACGACCCTCCGGTGTCCTTGAAAAATTTTTCCCGGTACGCGAAGGAAAAGCGTCCGAAGCAGGAGCGTAAAGCAGAGCAGACAGCTTTCCCCGCGACCCCCAGAAAAATCGGATTCGTCTACGTACAGAGGAATCCAGCCTTTTCTGACATGCTCAAGATCGGTTATACCGGGCATCTGGCCGAGGACCGCGCGAAGGCCCTCTCGGACACATCGGTTCCCTACCCTTTCGAAGTGCTTTTCAGGGCGGCGACAACACGCCCAGCCGAAATCGAGCACGCGGTGCACCAACTGCTGGCGGCCCACCGGGTCTCCGCCGATCGGGAATTCTTCCGTGTTTCCCTGGAGACCACTGTCAAGGCGATCGATCACTGCCTGCACACCGTGACCGGGATTCACAGGTGGGCACCCCCGCCCACCCTCCACCGGCTGTTGGCCGGAGACCGCGTCGTTCTGCCTCTGGGGGCGGGCCAGGTCTTCGCGCTCACGGCTTGGCCCGACCTGTTCAGCGGTTCCGCCGAGGTGCTCGACTTCTGGCAGGCGCACTCCGACAATGACCTGCTGGAGATCCACGCGACGTCCGACCCCGGCCATGTGGCGGGATTCAGCGACGGCGACCCGGGCGGCGACGAGGACCCGGTGCCGTACGTTAACCGCGAAAAGACCGTGCGGAACCTCGTGCTCATGGGCCGGGAGCGCCTGGTGGCCGGGGACCGGCTGGTCTGGCTGTCGGACCGGGAGGGACCGAAGCACTGTCGGAGTGTCGTTTTCGAGTCCGACGCATTCTGCCAGGTGATCTACCGGACGTCGTCGCCACGACAGCACCCGTCCGGCTGGCCACTGCTGTTGAACGTGCTGGAGCGGAACCTCACCCCCGCGATGAAGCGGCGCGTGCAAGAAGCGCTCGCGCTGCCTGAACCCAGGACCTGGGCGCCGAGGTCACCTCAACCGGACCAGGACTGGGCGGGGCCCGCGACGCACCCCCAGCCCCCTGCGTACTGGCTGCCGCAGCTCAAAACACGGCCCTGAGCAGCCGGGGACGCAAAACGGGCTCCAGGTCCTCAACGCCTCGTGCGCGCCGCAGACGTCCAGGCGTGCGGGTTGTCGCCCGAGGACCGTAGCCAGGAGTCCAGCCAGTCGGGGACGGGTTCGAGCAACAGGGTCGCCCGGGGCGGGATGCCGTCTCAGTAACCGTGCTCGGTGGTGACGGCGATCTGAGGCGAACGGCGGGCCTTCGGAACCAGCGCGGGACGAGAATGGTCTGACGGAACGGGCCGAGGGAGCGGCTGCCGCGTGGAGTGCCGATGCGCCGTCGGTGCTCGGACAGCAGTCGGGACAGGCGCTCCACGACATGGCGCAGGACATCGAGCGTGGCAACATAGGTGACCAACGTGAAGCCTCTGGTGGTACGGACACGATCTTGAGCGGCTTTACGTCTGTCTGCATCCGGGTCAAGCTCGTCCGGTCGGCTCACGCATAGGCGATTCACGCCACTTCGAGAGATCACTTCATCGAGAAAACGTCACGTAGGGTGACAATTTAGCAGTAGTTCGCCACTGAGGGTAAATGGCGCTGCTGGGGTTATGGTATCGATCCCCCCTCGGACACGCACACTACGCCTACGGGTGCTGGCTGAACTTCGGCCAGCACCTTTTGCGTTTCATGGTCGTAGGTCAGCGTCAGGCCCAGCTGCCGGTAGACCTCGGCGACGTCGGCCGCGTCGGCGGAGCGCAGGATCTTCAGCAGTCCGCCGAGCGCATCCACGACTCCCCGGATCTCGCTCCGGCTCATCCGCCGCCCATGCCCCGCCGGCCCGTCGAGCTGAGCGAGCTGGGCCTGGGCCGTCGCCTTCTGCGCCTGGACCTCCAGCGACCATGTGACGACGAGCTTTGGGTCGCCGCCGGCTTCGAGGACGGCCCGGTGCCGGTCGAGCTTGCGATCGCACTCGGCGATCTGCCGCCTCAGGTCAGTAAGCCGGGAGTCGTTGTTAGGCTGCGCGGCGTCGAGCGACGTCAGCGAGTGCTCGATCATGGACGGGGCGAAGGTTTGGGCCAGCCAGGCGTCCACCGGGCCGCGCAGGTCGTCCTCCCGCAGGTAGACGTTGAGCGGGTGGTCGACGTTGTTGGCGAGCGCGTACTCCTGAGGGAAGCGGCAGCGGTAGTAGCCCTCGTCGTGAATCCAGTGCCCCTGCATGCGACGGGCGCAGGTCTTGTGGACGATTCGGCTCTCGAACGCGTACGCGTGACGCGTGCGGACGACCTGCCGCCCGCTGGAGGACGGCCCCCGCCCGGCCATCCGCTGCTGCGCCTGGTCGAAGGTCGTCTTACTGACCAGCGGGGTGTGAACTGGCTTGTCCGAGAAGATCCACGTGCTCTTGTCGTTCCACTTGAGCTTGGTCTCGTGGCCGAGGGCAACATCCTCGACATCGATGAGCAGTTCTTCCTTACGCTGCTTGTTCCACACCTGGTGGCCGGTGTAGCGGGGGTTCTTCAGGATGGCGCGGACCGCGCTCTTGGACCACGCGATGCCATCGCGGTGGCTGTTGCGCTTCGCGTCGTACGCGGACGGAGACAGGATGCCATCGGCGGTCAGTCGCTGGGCGATGGCGAAGATCCCGATGTCGGACAGGTACTCGGCGAAGATCCGTTCGACCACCACCGAGGTGATCGGGTCCGGCTCCAACCGGTGCAGCCGCTTGCCGTCCGCGGCCTTCGCCGGGTTCGGGTGCGGTCCGGCATCGACCAGCATGTAGCCGTACGGCGGTCGGCCACCGAGAAAGCGGCCTTCGATCTTCGCCTGTGCGGCCATCGCGGTCCGCACCCGGATCTTGATGCGGTTCCGCTCGCCCTTGCTGACGCCGCCGAAGACCGACATGACGAGGTCGTGCGCTTCCGATTCGGGGTCGACGGCGCCGCCGACCTCCGGCACCCACAGCGGAACGCCGTAATGGACGAAGACGGGAAAGGTGAGCCCGAACTGGTTGCCGTAGAAGGCGCGCTGCGGTTCGCCAATGACCACGGCGTCGAAGCCGCGGTTCGGGTTCTTCAGGGACTCCAGCAGGAGAGCCGCCTGCGGTCGGCGCTTCCATGGGATGGAGCGGGACTGGCCGATGTCGAAGAACTCGGTGACGATCTCGCCGTGAGATTCGATGAGGGCGTTCGCCCGGGTGAATTGCCAGTTGCGTGAGGCGACGGGGTCCTGCTGGTCCTCGGTGGAGCATCGGCCGGCGAAGGCGTATTTCACGCTCATGCCGCTGCCTCCCTTCCTGGTGTTTCCTTTCCGCTCAGAGATGAAGTCGGCAAGGATTGCTGGTTGTGGTGTTGTTGGTGAACGGTGCGGATCAGCCGCAGGAGCGCACGGGCGGCGCCTGGGGTCAGGAGGGGCGGTTCCGCCGGCAAAACGACGGTGACCGGGATGTCTTCCTGTCGGTCGTCCGGTGAACACCCTCGCCCGTCAGACATGGCGAACTGCGGGACGTTCAGAAACGCTATGCAGAGCAACGGCGGTTGAGAATGCTTTTCTGCTCAGCTGACTGGGAACCGCGTGGCGTTCACCACACCGGGCTTTCCTCATGCCGCCCACTCGATCTCCGGCAGCTGATCTGAACTGGCCGGGAGCGGTTTAGCGGAGCGCACGCGCAGCATGTTTCGTGCTGCCGTCGCCACGGCCGGGCAGTCGGGGACGCGGAAGATCAGCACGTCGTGGAAGCCGGCACCGCCAGCGTCGGCCGACGGCGACCGGAGACGGTCGAGCTGGCCGTCGAGCGCGATGCAGTGGTCCAGCAGGTCGAGTCCGGCATCCTGGCCCTCCGCCGCGGTCCCGTCGAGCGGGTCGGTGAAGCCCGACTCGTCGCGGGCTGTCCGCATGACGACAGCCACGTGCGCGCCAGGTCGCATCAGCGGCAGGCAGTACCCGAGCGACTGGCGCAGGGCGTCGACGGGTCCACGGGCCGGGGTGAGCCGGAGGCTGGTGAGAAGGAGGTCGACAGTGCCGGTGACGCCGGCCAGTTGTCCGGCGGCGCGGCGGGGGTGCCGTCGAGGAGGAGGGCGTCTGTGTGGGTGCCGGTGCGGCGGGTGGCGGTGAGGTTGGCGCGGGCGACGGACCACCAGCGCCGGGTGTCGGTGATCGCGATGGCGTGGCGGCTGGCGCGGAGGGCTTCGACGGGGACGGTGCCAGCACCGCAGTCCGGGTCGAGGACGGTGTCACCGGGCGCGGTGAGGTGGTCGATGGCGAGGCGAGCTACCGCGGGCGGCACGCGGTCGGTGTCGTGTGCCGTGGCCGAGACGTACAGGCCCTGCCGCAGCTGGCCGCGGGGGCTGCTCTGCCCGGTGGCCCACACCGATCGGAGGAGGGTCATCGGCAGGCTCCTGTCTCACGGGCCGCGTCGGCAGAGGGTGCGGTGAAGAGGAAAAGGTCTGCATGGCGGCGGGGCCATGGCGGACCGTCGTGTTCCGCGATCCCGGCAAGCCGTCCAGGGGCCGGCGCGGCGTGCCGAATCGATTCTTCGAGGAGCGGGATGCGGTCGATCTGCATGAGTCCGTCCGCGGCGGCTGATTGCCGAATCGCCGTGCCGAGGTTCCCCGCCCGGTTTCCGGTCGCGTAACCGTGCGTGATGACGGCCAGCGTTCCGCCGGGACGTAGGACGCGACTCCACGTAACGCGCGGCGCGACGGCCGGAGCAGGTGCGTGGGCGATGAGGATCGCCGTGTCGAAGCGGTCCGCAGCCAGGTCCGACGGTGTGGTGGTGACGCCGTCCGCGATCTCACCGAAACCGACTGCCGAGAGTCCCGAGTCCGGACCGAGGCCGGACTCGAGGGTCAGGGCTGCGCCAGGCGTCGGGGCGGAGGGTGGGTCGGAGTCCGGTCCGGTGGGAATTCCGGCTGGACGGGACTCGGGTTCGTGGTGCAGGCGGACTTCGAGGTGGCGTCCCAGGCGCGCGCCGGCGGCGGCGATCTCCATGAGCGGGATCATCTGGCGGCCTCGCCGCCGCGCCGCGTCATCGCCGTTCAGCACGCCCCGGGTTCCCGGCCGTTCTGGAACAACCGCGGCGGCGAGAATCAGAACCCTGCCCCCGGCCGGGGAATAATGCGCGACGATCCTTTCGGTGGCGTTGAGCATCCAGCCCGGCGCCGTCTGCGATTCGGGGTGGCTGGTTTGCGCGACGTCCCAGACGTTATTCCGCCCCGACAGGCAGGGCTTGCGCGAGTTCCCGGGATCGCCCAGCTGAGGTGGAGGTGCCGCAGGTTGGGGGTGGACGACAGAGCGGACACGGGATCCGTGATCATTCAGGTGTCTAAGCCGAGTGATCAAGAGGGTTCCCGTGTCCGCTGTCTCATCTTCCCCGATCCCTGCCGTGTTGGCCAAGTTGGGTCCGCTCGATCCGGACGACACGGTTGACCTGCGCATCTCCCTGGAGGCGGTGCCCGATCCGCGCTCCCGGCGGGGTCGCTGGTACTCGCTGGCCTCGATCCTGCTGGTCTGCGCGGCCGCTGCGGTCTCGGGAGCCCGGACCATCGACGAACTCGCGGAGTGGGGCGCCCGCGCCGACGCCGGACTGCTCGCCGCGCTCGGCGTGCGCCGGCGCCTGCTGCGGTGGCGGCATGTGCCGTCCCGGTCGGCGATCGGGAGGGTCCTCGAGCGTCTCGACACCGACGCACTCGATGCGGCCGTGGGCGCCTGGCTGGCTCACCGCCATACCGGCGCAGCCCCGGGCAGGCGACGGGTGATCGCCGTGGATGGCAAGGCACTGCGCGGCTCCGCCGGCCTGGCCCAGCCCCGCCGACATCTGCTGTCCGCCGTCACCCACGGTTGCCCGGTCACCCTCGCCCAGGCCGAGGTCGGCTTCAAGACCAACGAGACACGGCACTTCCAGTCCCTGCTCGCACCGCTCGACCTGGGCGGAGACGTGGTCACCTTCGACGCGCTGCACTCCGTGAAGGCCAACGTCGCCTGGCTGGCCGAGACCAAGAGGGCGCACTACGTGGCCGTGATCAAGCCCAACCAGCCCACCGTCTGGGCTCAGCTGGACGGTTTGGACTGGCATGCGGTGGCCATCCAGCACACCGCCTCGAACAGCGGACACGGCCGTCGCGAGTCCCGCTCGATCAAGACTCTCGCCCTTGCCGACAACCTCGGCGGCATCGCCTTCCCGCACGCGAAGCTCGCCCTCCGCGTCCACCGTCGCCGCAAAGAGACCGGAAGGAAGGAGACCCGCGAGACGATCTACGCGGTCACCAGCCTCGACGTCCACCAGGCGAAACCAGCCGAACTCGCCTCCCACCTGCGCGGACACTGGACCGTGGAAGCCCAGCACCACATCCGCGACCGCACCTTCGCCGAAGACGCCTCCACCGTCCACGCCGGCAACGCACCCCGCGCCATGGCCACCCTCCGCAACCTCGCGATCGGAGCCCTCAAAGCCCTCGGAGCAACCAACATCGCCAAGACCACCCGCGCCATCCGCGACCAACCCGAACGAGCCCTCCCCATCCTGGGCATCACCTACAAGCCCGACCTCAACGGAACTTGATCAAGCCCTGGGGGCTGACGATCAATAACTCCTTGGTTTCTGTAGCCTGTTGGTCCGTAGGATGTGGGTGTGTCGGAGGGGATTGAGGCGGGGTTGGCGGAGGTGCTGGGGCTGTTGCTGCCGCATCTGGACGAGCGGCAGCGGCGGCTGGTGCTGGGGGCTGCTGCCCGTGTGCGGGGCCACGGTGGGATTCGCCTGGTGGCGGGGTCTGCGGGGGTGGCGGAGTCCACGGTGTCGCGGGGGTTGCGCGAGCTCGAACGGGGTGGAGAGCCCGATGGTCGGGTGCGGGCGGTGGGCGCGGGTCGCAAGCGGCTGCGGGATCTCGATCCGGACCTGGTCCCTGCGTTGCTCGTGCTGGTCGAGCCGGACCAGCGGGGAGATCCGGAGTCGCCGCTGCGGTGGACCGTGAAGTCCACCCGTGCCCTGGCCGTGGAGCTGTCCCGCCAGGGGCACCGGGTCGGTCACGACACGGTGGCCGCACTGTTGAAGGCCGAGGGGTTTTCCTTGCAGGGCACCTCGCGTACCACCGAGGGAGCCCGCCACCCCGACCGCGACGCCCAGTTCCGTTACATCAACGACCAGGCCACGGCGTATCTCGCGGACGGGCAGCCGGTCATCAGTGTGGATGCGAAGAAGAAGGAGACCCTGGGTGAGTATGCGGTCGCCGGGCGCGAGTGGCACCGGGTCGGGCAGCCGGTCCGCGTGCGCGCCCACGACTTCCCTGAGAAGGGAGCCGAGAAGGCGGTGCCGTACGGGATCTACGACATCGGCGCGGACGCCGGCTGGGTGTCGGTGGGCTGCGACGGCGACACCGCCGCCTTTGCCGTGGCCACGCTGCGCCGCTGGTGGCACGGACAGGGACGAGACCGCTATCCGCACGCCTCCCGGCTGCTGATCACTGCCGACGCCGGCGGCTCCAACGGCTACCTGGTCCGCGCCTGGAAGAAGGAGCTCGCCGCCTTCGCCCACGAGAGCGGCCTAGAGGTGACTGTATGTCACTTTCCGCCGGGGACTTCGAAGTGGAACAAGATAGAACACCGTTTGTTCTCCCAGATCAGCATCAACTGGCGTGGCAGGCCCCTGACCAGCCATGAAGTCGTGGTCAACACCATCGGTGCGACCCGCACCCGCACCGGCCTGGCCATCCACGCCGAACTCGATCCCGGCGCCTACCCCACCGGCGTCAATGTGCCCGACGACGTCATGGACCGCCTCCCCCTCACCCCGCACGACTGGCACGGCACCTGGAACTACACCCTGCGCCCCGAGCCTCTATCGCCTCAACGCCCAGCACCAGCAGTGGAGTTCGGGCGCTTCCCGGCAGGAGACAAAGCTCCCGCCTGGCTCACCCATCCGAGCCTGACCGGCCTGGAACCGGCCGCCTGGGCCGACCTGCTCGAGCGCTACACCCGCTACCGCACCGACCACCCGCCGGTCGTCATCCCCGGCCGTCACCGGGGCGGGAACACCGGCACCAGCCTGCTCTCCGCCTCCGACCAGCTACTCGCCACCGTCCTCACCAAGCGCTGGTCCCTGCAGCAGGCCACCCTGGCCACCCTGTTCGGCGTCTCCAAGGCGAGGATCGGCAGGGCCGTCCGCGAAACCACCCCCGACCTCGACGCACTCAGCCACACCATCACCGCCGGAGCGATCAAGGTGACCTCCCACGACCAGCTCGCAGCCATCGCGGGACAGCGTCCGCCTCCGCCCTGAACATCCCAACGAATCAAGGAGTTATTGATCGTCAGCCCCCTGCCATCGAAGAGGGCTGGGATCTTCCGAGGACGGTCGACGAGATCCAGCGCGGCTGTGGTGTCACGCCGCTGCGCGCGCACCGTCTGGCGCGCGGGTGGACGCTCCGTGTCGCCGTTGAAGAGGCCCGACAGCTCATCAACGGCGTGGCGAACGCACCGAAGCTCGATGAGGACCAGCTCGGTGTGTGGGAGACCCACCCCGAACGTCGGCCACGGGCCGGCACCATCGATTTGCTGTGCCGGCTCTACAACAGCCACGCCCAGGGGCTCGGCTTCACCGGGGACTACCGGAATTGCGAGCAGGCCGCTGCCACGACGGCGCTCTCCCGAACGGGAGCGCAGCAGGGAACGGCGGTGACCGGCACCATAGAGCGGCAGGCCGAAGAAGCCCGTAAGCGGCTGGACCGCACCCTGGCGCGCGGAACGGTGACGCCCGTCCAACTCGACGCGCTCGACGAACGGTTGATGTGCCTGCGCCACGAGTACCTGTACACCGCACCAGCACCGATGCTGAGCACGCTGCTCGCGGAACTCGACGAAGTCCGCGAACTCGCCGGGGAACGTCAGCCGGCCGCCGTGCAGAAGCGGTTGTCGGAGATGATCGCACTGCTGGCGACCATGGTCGCCGATGCCCTGATGAAGCTCGGCGCTCTGCGCGACAGCCGCGCGTGGTACGCCACCGCCCGGACCTCCGCCGACGACAGTGGCACCACTGAGTTGCGCGTCCTCGTCCGGGCCCAGGCCGCGATGCTGCCGTACTACTACGGTCCGCTGCCGTCGGCCGTGGCGCTGGCGCGGGAAGCGCGGCTGCTGTCCCGACACCGCCCGACGCCCATGGGTGTCCTGGCCGCCGCGGCCGAAGCACGGGCCCTCGCCCGGCAGGGTGACGCCGGCGGCGCTCAGCAGGCCATCCGGATCGCCCTCGCCGACTTCGAACGCTGCGAACACGGCTCGGCCGACGACGCGTTCGCCTTTCCCGAGCGACGGCTGCTGCTGTACCTCAGCGGCGCCTACACCTTCCTGGGCATGACCCGGCAGGCCCGCGACGTCCAGCAGCGTGCCCTGCGCCTGTACCCCGAGCGCACGGGCATCGACCCGGCCCTGCTGCGGATCGAGGAGGCCATCGGCCTGGCCCAGGACCACAGCCTCACCGAGGCGTGCCAGCTCGCCACCGCCACCTACCTACGGCTGCCCGAGGAACAGCGCACCCCCATCCTCGGCGCCCGCGCCCAGCACATCATCGACGTCCTTCCCCCCGCCATGCGATCAGCGAGAGCAGCACGTGAACTCGGCGAAGTCCTTGCCCTTCCACCCGCATGATGTGACAACCGGAGCCCCGGTCAGTCAGCCTTGCCCCATGACCGCACCGGCGCCCCTGCACGGCGGCTTCGTCGAGTCCGAACTCCACGACGTCCTCGACCGCGCCTGCGCGCAGGCGGGACTCGACGCCACCGGCGCCGAACTCTTGCGCGGCCACACCAACGCCGTCTTCCGGCTGCGCCACCACCCCGTCGTCGTCAAGATCGCCCCCAAGGGCTCACCCACCGCGAGCGCCGACCGCACCGTCGCGCTCGTGCAGTGGCTGATGAAGCTGGACTTCCCGACTGTCCCCCTGCATCCCGTTCAGCAGCCCGTGTTGGTCGACGAGCAGCACGCCGCAACGTTCTGGACCTACCTGCCGCAGGGCGCCGCCGAGCCGATCACCGCCCAGGCCCTCGCCGGCCCGCTGCACATCCTGCACGCGCTCACCGACCCGCCCGTCCGCCCGCGCGAGCTGAACAACATCGGTGCGATCCGCTACTCCCTCGCCGCCATCACCCTCCTCCCCGACGACGACATGCAGTTCCTCAGCGATCGTGCCGATCAACTCGAAGACGACCTCAGGCACGTTCAGTTCGCCTTCCCCGCCTGCGTGGTCCAGGGCGACCCCCAGCACCGCAATGCCCTGCGCGACGGCGACCGCACCGTCCTGTGCGACTGGGACACCCTCGCCTGGGGCGCGCCGGACTGGGACCTCGTCACGATCGAGGTCCACTGCCGCCGCTTCGGCTACGCCCCCGCGCACTACAAGGACTTCGCCGCGACGTACGGCTTCGACATCCGCACCTCACCGGGATACCCCGTCCTCCGGGACATCCGGGAACTGCGCATGATCACCACGAACGTCCGCAAGGCCCGACAGACCCCGGGGACCATCAACGAGGTCCGGGAACGCATCGCCGGCATGCGCCGCGGCGACACGGACCTGCGGTGGCACATCCTCTGATCGGGGGACATGCTTGTCGGCGGCTTGATGCTGACCCGCATGACGAGCAGAGGAGGTTTTCTTGTCGGCTCCGACTGCCACAATCCCTCCATGCGAGATGAGTTGGACAGTGAGCAGCTGCATGCCGTCGGGGCGATCCTGCTGCACCAGTTGGGCGATACCGAGACCGCCGGACTACTGGCCGAGGTTGCTGAGCTAGAGGCGATCTTGTGGAACACCGAGGACGACTACGTTGGCTACAAGGTAGTTCTGAAGGTTGATCCGCATCTCCTGGTTCGTTTCACCGACGATGTGCTGGTCAGGATTGAAAGATCCCTGGAACATGCCCTGGCCGATCAGGGCTCGGTTGACGAGATCGTGGTCCGACCAGTACTTCCCCGTGTTGGAACGGACTGGCGGCAGCAACTCCGTGGTGAGACGGGAGCGAAGCCCACCAACCAGGCGCGACGCGTGCGTCTGGAACCCGAGCACCCCATGGAAGACGGCCTGCATTTCACCAACAGGTGGGAGCACGGGGTGTACCTGATACTCAAAGAGCGCCAGGCTGCTCTGCCCGACAACGACACCATTGGCATCATGCCGCTTGGTGCTATGCGTGTCCGTGGCCGCACGTTCGAGCCCGACCTTCTCGTCACCTACCGCGGCAACGCCGGCGTTATAGAGATTGACGGACCGCACCACAAGGGGCGCGCGTCCGACGACCGAAGCAGGGATCGCCTCCTTCAACACGCCGGTATCCGCTACGTCGACCGCCTCGACGTGCGCGATACGACCCAAAAAGCCGATGTTGAGAAGTTCGTGACGGATTTCCTCAAGCGTCTCGGGTCATGACCGCCGCCCTGCACACCAAGCTCGTGGGCTCTTGACGGCTTCGAGAAGAAGGCGTCAGGCGGATCGCCGCAGGAGAAGCAGGTCCAGCACCGGCCCTTCCGTACCGGACCGATACGGCCCCGCGTAGCGGTAGCCGAGCCGGTGGTAGAGCCGTTGGGCAGCGTCGTTGCCGGGCATGGCCAGCAGCGACGCCCACTCGGGCTGAAGCGCGTCGAGCAGCGCGGTGTGGACGCGAGCGCCGATGCCGCGGCCCTGCCATGTGGGGCGGACGGCGAGTTCGCAGATGCCGGCCAACGCCCCTGTCGTGCGGGCATCCAGGTTGATCGATGGGAGCAGTGCCTCGCCGAACCAGTACCCGGGGGTGCAGCGGAAGCCGTAGCCGAAGCCGACGGGGTGGCCGTCGGCGTAGGCGGTGATGAGGGTGAAGTCGTCGCGGCGGGCGTGGCCGGTGATCTGGCGCCGCAGGGCATCGGGGGTGAAGCCGGCCGCGGTGACGGCGTGGTCGTCGGTGTGTGCGTCGGCCCAGATGTCGACGAGGGTGTCGAGGAGGGCCGGGGCGTCGCCGGCGCCGTAGCGGCGCAGGGCGGGGGCGTGGACGGTCACGTCGGTGGGGCCCTTCATGCGGGGACGGCTTCGCGGTACGCGGTGAGGTAGTCGGCGACGGCGGTCACCGACTTGTGCGGGGTGAGGGTGCCGGCGATGTCGCGCAGCGAGCGCTCCAGGCGTTCGGAGCGGACGTCGGTCAGGTACGCGAGGGTGCGGTGGGCAGCGTCGGCTGCGGCATCGAGGTCCGGGGCGGGCTTGCGGGCGTGGTGCAGGGCGATGTCAGCGGTGTAGAGGGCGCGGTTGCGGGTGTGGTCGGCGCTGAAGAGCATGACGGCTTGTTCGGCGCCGGCGCTGGCGCGTTCGTGCTGGCCGAGGTCGGCGCGGCACAGGGATTCGAGGCCGGCGAGTTCGCCGGGGACGTAGAACTCCAGCCAGGCCGGGTCGGCGTCAGAACTCCCGTGGGCGAACAGGTCGTAGGCGTGGACGAGAGCACGTTCGGTGATGGTGCGGTCGCCCTGGAGGGCCCAGGCGCGGGCTTCGCGCATGTGGAGCAGCGAGAGCCAGCGGGGCGAGCCGAGTCCGGCAGCTGCACGTTGGGCGGCCTCCGCGGTGGCGACGGCTTCGCGGGGCCGGCCGGCCGAGGTGGCGAGCAGGGACAGGCAGGCGAAGGCGTGAGCTTCGAGGCCGGGATCGTCGGCCTGACGGGCGCTGACCAGGGCTTCGGTGTACAGGGAGCGGGCATCGGCGGTGCGGCCGGAGTCGAGGGCGAGCCAGCCAGCGGCGACCGAGAGCATGCCGGTGGCGGTGTGGAGGCGACGGCCGGTCGTCTCGTCGTACCGACCGTGGCGCAGCCAGTCATGGGCCCGGTGGAGCGCGGCGGTCGCCTCCCGGTTCAGCTGCGCGGAACCGTGGGCGCGGTCCTGGTCATAGAGGCGTTGCTCGGCGTCGAGGAGGGCCGTTACGTGCGGGTCTCCGAGGCGTGCGCCGGGGCGGTCGGCGTCGATCACGGGCAGGAGGACCGCGGCGCCGGCTGCGAGCAGGAGGTGACGTCGGTTCATGTCGATCTCCTGCGGTGGTGCTTCGGCTTCCGGGACAGGGGCTGCCGCGGTCCAAGGGGGCGTGAAGCCGAGTTCGGCGGCGCTGCGGCCGGTGAGGGCGTGCAGGACGCGCTGGTAGATGGCGCGGGGGCAGGCGGTCTCGCCGTCCTCCCAGAACGCGATGGTCCTGGCGCTGCACTCGACCGGTTCGCCGAGTTCGACGGATTTCGCGATGATCTTCTGCGCGGCCTCGACTCTGCTGACCTGCCACTCCTGCTCGCGTAAGCGCCGGAAGGTGGTGTTCGGCTTGGGCATCCGACCCCCTTGAGCTGTGCCGTTCCGTCAATCGACGGTAGCGGCGCGGCCACGGCGCGCGACAGACCCAACGCAGGAGGAGGCGGCTTCTTTCATCGTTCCTTCCGGCTTCTTCCGATGGTCTGACATCGCTTTGACCTGTTCCGCGCCCCTTTGATGGGGGTGTCGCTCCGGTGGAGGCGGTCCCGTCCAGGGAGCACCGCAATCCGCCGGCCGGGCACCGCCCGATGACGGGCCCGGGCATGACGGTGAAGGAGAGCCGAAGTGCGCATTCTCGTTGACGGCCTCGACCTGTCCGGCAAGACCACGCTGGTCAACACCCTGCTCGAAAGCCTGGCGGCGCGCGGCGTCCCGGCGGTCCGGCACCGGGGCATGCTGGCCGAGCACCACCCCTTCGAGCGCCTGCTGAAGAAGCTGCCCCTGGCGCGGCAGGCGGAGTCCAGCGGCATCACCGCCTCCTACCTGGCGGCCGGCTTCGCCGTGGACGCCGCCCTCGTACCGTTCGACCCGCCCCGCACCGGCGGCGCGCTACTGATCCAGGAGGGCTACGCCGACCGGACCATGGCCGTCGGCCTGGCGGGCGGCCCGTACCTGCCGGCCGCGCTCGCGCTGTGGGCCAGCCGCTGCTTCGCCACGTTCGACCTGGCGGTCTTCCTGCACGCCTCCCCGGACGTGCGCCGCCACCGGATCGCGGACCGCGCCCACCCGGACGCCGGTGACCGCCGGAGCGTGGAGGACGAGGGCTTCGCCCACCGCTTCGACACCGCCCTCCTGCACCACCTCGGCCCTCGGCACCGCCGCCTGCTGACGTTCGACACCGGACGGTTCCGGCCGGAGGAGATCGCCGAGCAGATCCTCAGCAAGGTCGCCGCGCCCGCCCCGGCTGCGATACTCGGCCGGCACGACGGTGTTCACGACGACCTGCCGGCGGCGGCGTGATGGCTGCTACGAGCGAACTGCGCGCGATCGTGGACCTGTTGGTCCGGCCGGGACCCATCGACCTGATGCCCGGAACGGCCCGCGACGACAGCACCGGCCGGATCGCCAAGGACGCGGCCACCAGCCCGGAACGCCTGCGTGACCTCGTTGACCGTGTGACGCCGGGCGACCTGCCGCTGCTGGTGAGTGTCAATCAGGAGGGCGGCCGGCTCAACGCGCTGGACTGGCCTGGCACCGTTCAGCTCCCCGGTGCCCTGGCGCTGGGTGCGGCCGATGACTCGGCCCTCGCTGAGGCCGCAGGCGCGGCCGTCGCGGGCCAGCTGCGCGCTGTCGGGCTCGCGTGGAATCTCGCTCCGGTGTGCGATCTGGCGTCCTGGCCCTCGACCTCGGCGGTCGGGACCCGGGCCTTCGGCGCGGACCCCGTGCGGGTCGCGGAGTTGGTCAGCGCGTTCGTCCGGGGGTTGCAGGGGGCTGGCGTTGCCGGGACCGCGAAGCACTTCCCCGGGCTCGGCGGCGTGACAGCCGATCCTCACGAGAGCGCGCCGGTGGTCCGGGATCTGCCCTCGGGGGCGCTTCTCCCATTCCGTGCGGCGGTGGACGCCGGGGTCGCCTGCGTCATGGCTGGCAGCCACACGATCCGCTCCCTGGATGACCGGCCCGCCTTCGCCTCGCGGCGCGTGCTCGGTCTGCTCCGTGATGAGCTGGGCTTCGACGGAGTCGTGGTCAGCGAAAACCTGTCCCTGCCCGCCGTCCACACCCGGTTCGGCGGCGTGGCGGAGGCCGCGGTCGCAGCGGTCGCGGCCGGTGTCGACATCGTCATGTTCGACTCGGAGGTCTCACGCGGCGGTCCGAACAGAACAGGGAGCGTGCCGCACCGCCGGGCGGCCATCATCGACGCGCTGATCCTGGCCGTGGAGGCGGGCCGGATCGACCGCGAGCGGGTGGAGCATGCCGCGGGCCGGGTCCGTCGTTTCCACCAGCTCTACGGGGTTTGTCCCGGGACCGGGCTACCTGACTGGGAGTCGGCCAATGTGGCGGCGCACACCGTGGCGGCCCGGATCTCCCGCTCGGCGGTGACCGTGCTGCGCGGCCAACACCTGCTTCCGGCCCCGCTGCTGGGCGCACCCGTCGCACTGGTAAGCGTCCCGGACACCGAGGAGCGACGCGCGGACAGCGCCCGGCACGCACCGGACCTCGTCCCCGCCGTGTTCGCCGAACGGGTTCCAGTGCGGCCGGTACCAGCGGGCGGGGACGTGGTCGGGTGCTCGATGGTCGTCGTGCACAGCTACCACTCGCGCCGCCTGGGCAGCGAACCGAGTGCTGCCGCCCTGGAGGCCGCCCGGCTGGCGGGAGCCGGGATACCGGTCGTGCAGATCGCGTTCGGCGACCTGGATGATCTGGCGGGTTCGCCCGCCGACATCCTCATGGCCGCGTTCGCGCCGCACCAGGAGTGTGTGACCGCGGTGGCGGACATCCTGCTGCGCGACGGCGCCGGCGGGGGCCGCCTTCCCGTGGACGCCGGCCCATGGTGACGCGGGTGTGTGGCGAGCAGCTGCGGGTCCACGTCGAGGCCGTGTTCCGCGCCGCAGGTCTGACCTTCGGCGGCGCCCGAGTCATGGCCGAGACGTATGTCGAGGCCGACCTGCGGTGCATTCCCGGCCACGGCTGCCGCCTCGTTCCCGGCCTGCTGGCCAAGTTGCGAGACGGGAGGCTGAACGCCCGCCCGCGCATCGCCGTCGAACGCCGTGACGGCGTGGGCGTCGTGCTGGACGCGGACCACGCGCCCGGCCCGCTGGCCCTGCGCGCCGCGACCGTTCAAGCGGGCAGACGAGCCGAAGACTGCGGCGTCGGGCTGGTCGCCGTTCGCCGGTCCGGCCACGCCGGAGCGATCGGGATCGGCGCGACCCGCCTGGCGGACCGCGGCCTCATCGGCGTCGTAGGCGCCCAGACCTCGGCCCCCAGCCTCGCGCTGCGAGGGGGAACCGGAGCGCCGGTCCTGGGCAACAGCGCCTTCGCTCTCGCGTTCCCCGGCGGCGAGCACCCCGTGCTGGTTGACCTCGCCGCCGGCCCGATCTCCTGGGGCCGCCTGCACCAGGACGGCCGCGCGGGTCGCGAACTGCCGGACGGCCTTGCCGTTGACCAGCGTGGCCGACACACCCGGTCACACGCCGACGCTGCCGCCCTGCTTCCGGGGAACGGTCGCTCGCAAGCCCTCGCCCTCGCGCTGGAACTCCTGGTGGGCGTGCTGACGGGTTCCTCGCCGTTGCCCACGGGCCAGGAAGGGCGCGGGCTGTTCTGCCTGGCCATCGACTCCGCCCGCCTGACGACCACCGACCACCTCGCCGCGGGCGTCGAAGCCCTCGCCCGCGCCGTACGGGACGACGGTGCCCGCATGCCGGGCGACCGCGCCTGGTCGGCCCGTTCCGCAGCACTCACACATGGTGTCGCCCTCGACGACGACGTGCTCGACGCACTGAACCATGCCGGAGACCTGCCCGCCGGCGCACCGCCTCTCGTTCCCCTCACCTCTGCCCGAATCGGAGGATCACCATGACCAGCTCCAGCAAGGGGTTACCGGACACCGCCTTGAATCTCGAACGCGGCCCGCAGCGCACCACCGTGGCCCGCTCCCTTCAGTTCGTTCTCGACGTCACCGACCCCTATCCGGTGGTCACGGCCGCGGCCCAGCTGGCTGATGAACCGGTCCGCCGGGCCCTGGAGGAGATTGCCGCTAAGCGACTCCTGCACGAACCGTCCGGCCGCCGCATCCCGATGCAGGAACTCCCCGCCCGGGTCGAGACCGGTCTCGTCGCGGCGCACGGCCTCGCCGAGCACCAGGCGGACGCCCTCGGCTTCGCCCTGCGCTGCACGTTCGCGTTCCCCGGCATCGTCGGCACGCCGGACGCCCCGTTCGCCCTCAAGGCGGAGCTCCCGGCCGGGTACGCGCCGGCCGCCACGCCCGAGGAGATCGCGGCCAGCCAGGCGACGGCCGGGCCGGACGGGCTGAACACCGCGTACATGATCAGCCAGATGAAGGGCGGCATGAGCGCCGACTTCGGCATCGGCTGCCCGCTGATGTGCGCGTACTGCTACCGGCGCGAGGGCGACACCGTCGACGGCTACCTCGGCTCCTGGGAGCCGACCGGCTTCCTGCCGGCCGACGAGGTCGTGCAACGGCTGCTCGCGCACCCGTGGTTCACCCCGCACGTCACGCCGATCGGCCTGCACATGTCCACCAGCGAGGCGTTCCTGCCCAAGCTGTGGCCGCGCACCTGGGAGGCGCTACGACTCCTGGACGGCCTCGGGCTGACCAACCGCGTCTCGTGCATCACCAAGTACACCCTGTCCGACGAGCAGATCCGCTGCCTGGAGTCCCTGCGCAACGTCGATCTCGACGTCAACGTCTGCTACGCCGCGATGCCCGAAGCCATCGAACCGCCCAACCGGCAGCGGCGCATCGACTTCCTGCGCCGCATCCTCCAGTCCGACAAGATCAATGTTCTGGCCTACTACCGGCCGATCGCCGAGGGCATCAACACCACCGACGCCCACATCCGGCACGTCTGGCAGGTCTACCGCGACGCCGGCGCCCGCACCGTCGTCCTCGGCGGCCTGAAGTTCGGCGACGACCACGTCCGCTCCTTCATGGACTACGGACTCCCGCTGCCCCAGGGCTCGTTCACCCCGGGCAAGAAGCTGCTCACCCGCGAGACCGAGGACCGCATCATGCGGATCTTCCACGAGGTCTACGCCGACGTCCCCGACCACCAGCGACCCGCGGTCCTCAAGCGCTCCTCCTGCGGCCGGACCGTGGAACGCGGCAGCCACCTGCCCGACTACAACGCCCACTTCGACCAGCCCGACGTCAACTGCCGCCTGCGCTGCCCCACCGCCCAGCACCGGAAGTGTGCCGACGCGAAGGTGCCGAACGAGTCGACCATCCGCGACCTGCTCGCGCGCATCGGCCGCACCGGAACGCCGGTCGACATCAGGCCGGCCACCGTCGTCGTCCACGCCGACCTCAGCCCGTTCGAACGGACCTTCCTCCGGCAGAACCTGCTCTTCCCCGTCCACACCGCACCGCAGGCCGCAGACCTCGCCGCAGGAAGGCTCGCCCGATGACCACCACCACACGGGAATTCCGGCCACTGTCGGCTTCACCGCTGGTCACCGGCGCCGGTCAGCAGGACGGCACCGCCGAACTCGCCGAAGGCCTGGCCCGGCACTCCGCCCTCACCCCGCAGTCCATCACCACGTTGCTGACCGTGCCCGACCCGGCCGCCGCCGACCGCATCGCCGCAGCCCTCGACGAGCGGACCGACCTGCCGTCCGGACTGCTCGCCCGGCTCGTCGCCCACCGCCCGGACCTCCGGCACGCCACCGCCCAGCTGAAGAACGTGCTGTTCCCCGACCGGACCGACGCGTGCCACACCTTCGCCCGCACCGTCGCCGCCGTCGCCCACCGTCCGGACGCCCTCCAGCACCAACACCTCGCCGGTGAACAATTCCAGGCCGCCGCCGCGGCAGCCGACCCGGCCGCGCTGCTGGACCTGCTGGGACACCTCTTCACCACGGCCCCGCTCGCCGGCCCGGTCGACGCCGCCCTCGGCGCGCTGCTGAACGCCCGCGCCGAGCTGCCGCCGACGGCCTTCGACCGTGCGGCGGCTACCGCCCGCGAGCGGACGCGGCGAACGCGACTGACCGCCGCCCTCGCGGCACTGCGCGTTGAGACGATCCGGGCGATCGCCGAACACACCGGCGGGCTCACCCTCGCCGCCGAGTGCTGGTACGACGCGTTGACCACAGCTGCCGAAACCCCGGAACAGGCCGGCCAGGCCCTGGCCCTCGCCGTAGTCGCCGCCCCGGCGCTGATCACCGGCCAAGCCGCCGCATGCCCGTGGCCGGGCGTCCACCGCCGGTGGAACCAGCTCCTCGCCCACCGGTCGCAGGAGAACGCGACCCGGTGGGACGACGCGTGGTCGCGGGCGGCGGCCAACGCCGACGGCTCACGCTGGGACACCTCACAGCGCGCCCTCATCGGGGGCTACGACCTGATGGCCGACCACGTCCGGACCACCTATCCGGACGCCAGCGCCCCGCCGACCCCTGACACGTGCTGGGCGGCCGACCCCGCCGGCCGCCCGCTGCTGCACGAGGTCGCCGACCACCTCACCTGGTACCTCGGACACAGCCCCCTGGTCCACTTCGACGACGCCCAGCTCATCCGCTTCGTCCGCGCCCTCGCCAAGAACCGCCGCGACAAGATCCCCGGCGCCCTGCACCACCACGGTCTCATCGCCGCCATCAAGGCCGCCCGCTCCAAAACCGCCCTCCTCACCCGGGTGGTGAGAACGGACCTGGGCATCGTCATCCCAGCACGCGACGAGGCCCACCGCCTCACCGGCAACGGGGGCCTGGACAATCCGCTGACGGCCAAGCTCGCCCAGCTCAGCTGGCTCCTCAGCAGCTGCCCGGACGCCCACGCCACCGTCCTGCTGGTCGACGAGGCCGCCGACGGAGCAACAGCCCAGTCCGCCCAGCAACTCGCCCTCCACCACCCCGGCATCAACGTCACCGCCGCCGTACGGCCGGACGCCGGCAGCGCGAAGGGCGGCGCCGTGCTCTGGGGCCTACGGCAGCTGCTGGAGGCCGGGCACCACATCGTCGCCTACACCGACTTCGACCTGACCTACCCCGTCGACCAGCTCGGCCTGCTCGTCACCGCGCTCGACCGCCCCGGCACCGGCGCGGTCATCGGCTCCCGGCGGCTGCGGGACTCCCACGGCTACTACCCGCCCGCCGGGCCCACCTCCGCCACGAACCTCTACCGTCGCGCCGTCAGCGAACTCCTCGATCTCAATGTCACCGACCCCCAGGCCGGCTTCAAGGCATTCACCGCCGATGCCCTGCTCGAAGCGCTGCCGCGCGTCGCGGATCGCGGTCTCGCGTTCGACACCGAAGTCCTCGCCGTCGTGCGGGCCGCCGGCCACCACGTCGCCGAAGTCGGGATCGCCGCCCTCCACCGCTACGTGGATGGACAGGTCGGCACGCCCCGGGACTACGACGCCATGCTCACGGCAGTCCGCGACCAGGCCATCCGGCTCGGCCTCGACCCGGACGCACGCGCCACTCCCACCTGGGACCGCATCCGCCAGGCCGGCTCCCTGGCCGCCGCAGCTCGCCTCAACCTCGGCGCCGTGCCCGGACCACGCTGACCCCTGACCTCACCGAGGCCCGCCGGAGCGTGCTCCGGCGGGCCGACCTTTGCCCGGACCCCGGCGCGACACCGGGATCCGGGCGCCGGGCTTGCGTAAACTGACACGTCTTAAGCTGACCCGCCGTCGCCGTACCGGGTCGGGGAACCGGACAACCGAAAGGCTGGGCGTGCTCAAGGCTGTCATTGCCGTCGCCGGGATGGGAAGTCGCTTCTTCCCCATCTCCAAGACGCTCAACAAGTGCATGCTGCCGATCCTCGACCTGCCCGTCATCGCCTACGCCGTCGCCGACGCAGTGGCCGCCGGCGCCCGCGAGATCGCCATCGTCCACGGCAGCGGCGAAACCGGCCGCCAGGTGCAGCACTACTTCACCGAGGACACCGCCCTGCGGGACTTCTTCGCCGAACGCGGCTGGCAGCAGAAATACGCCCCGCTCGCCCACCTGCACGACCAGGCCCGTTTCACCTTCATCGAGCAACCGCAGGACGGCCGCTACGGCACCGCCCTGCCGGCCATCGCCGCAGCCGAGTTCGTCGGCGACGACGACTTCCTCCTCATCGCCGGCGACGACCTCCTGCTGCGCGCCGACGGCTCCGACCTCGCCGACCTCACCGCCGCCCGCACCGCGGCCGGCACACCCGGCGCGATCGCCGCCGCCACCGTCCCCGGAGACACCGCCCACCGCTACGGCATCCTCCAGCCTCGCACCAGCGACGGCCACCCGGTGCTCGACGGCCTGCTGGAGAAGCCCGCCGACTACGCCGAGACGACCGCGTTCATCAACATCAGCCGCACCCTGCTGCCGGCCACCGCGCTGCCGTACTTCGAGAAGCTGACGCCCTCGCCGGTAAACGGCGAGTACCAGGCCACCGACGCCATCGCCGCCTTCGCCCGCGACCACGACGTCCTCATCTACCCGGTCACCGGTCAGTACCACGACTGCGGCAACCCCGCTGGCTGGCTCTCCGCCAACAACGCCGCCGCCGAACTCCGCGCCGGCACCGCCTCATGACCCCGCCGGGCATCCCGGTCCGCGTCTGCGCCCTCATCCTCAACCGCGACGAGGTCTGCCTCATCCGCCGCCGACGCCCCGACGGCGACCAGCACTCCCTGCCCGGCGGCACCGTCAACGCCGACGAGCACGTGGCCGACGCCCTCGCCCGGGAACTGCACGAGGAACTCGACCTGGATGCCCCCTCCTTGCCGCGAGCGCCGCAGCTGCGCTGGGTCCAGGACCAGCACACCACCCGACCCGGCCGGCCCGGGATGTTCCGCCGCCTCCATCTCATCCACCAGCTCCACCTGCCCGACGACGCGCGGCGCTCCCTCGCCTCCACAGAACAGGACGCCGAGGACCAGGCGTCAGTGGTCTGGGTGGACCTTGACAGGGCGTCCGGACTGCACCTCTATCCTGCGGTCGGGGCGGCGCTGCACCGGGTGCGCGGAGCCGGGGCAGTCACACTGCCGCCCATCACGGATGAGACGTACATCTGGCGCTGAGAAGGTGCTACATCGTCCACGGACTGAAACGTCACCGCGTGGCCATCGAACTGGCGCCGCGGCTGTCGCGAATCCACAAGGCCGCAGGCCAGCACGGCGTCACCCGAGGCTGGGGCGGTCGGTGGGTACTCGGCGCGGCCCTGTGCAGCTGGTGGAATAGTCCACTACGACAATTCGAACGTCTGTACCATCAAGAAAATGGCCACCCCAGTCGACGCAGATCCCTGGGCGGGGCGCCGGCCCCTGGGCCCGCGCCACGCTGCCGCACGGCCAGGAGGCCCGGGTCGTCGTCACCGGCGTCGCCGGGCATCGGACGGTTCCTGGTGGTACGAGGTCGAACTACTCGCGTGGGCCCGCACCCAGCAGGGACCGAATCCTCCAGCAGGCCCGCGGCAGCCTCTACGAGAGAGACCCCGGTGGTGGTGCGGATGGTGATGACGCTGTTGGAACAGACACGGCGGCAGCGCCCAATGGACACGTCGGACGAGCGGAGAGCGAAGCCCATGCCTGTCAGGACCGTTCAATGGTGAAGTTGCCGCAGCATGGCACAACGGACCTCACCCCGCGGTCAACTGCTGCCGTCTCTTTGACGATGGCGCATTGGAGCGCCCTTCGTCTCCTGATGCCCCGCGCCGGAGCGTAACGCCTGGCCAGGGAGCAACTGGGCACCGAAGGCATGCCTACCTCCGTCGGCTCAGTAGTGCACGGGCAATCTCGGCGATGGCGCGCAGGATAGCGGCGCGCTGGACGGGCTCGGTCCCGTGCAAGGCCTGACGGGCAATTGCCACGAGTCCGAAGACGACGAACGCCACCGTGACAAGCGTGGTGAATGCCTGTGCAGTCAGCAAGGACAGCACGAGGCGATCGGCGCGCATGCCCTCTCTGACAGCCTCGGCTGAGGCACCCGTTTTATCGGGTTAGCCTGGATGGGCGAGACAGGAGTACACCCCGGCATGGCCAGCACCACCACCCCCAGCAGCTTCGGATCGGATCCGGCGCCGCGTCCGAAACGGCGCACATTCTCTGCCGAGTACAAACTGCGCCTGGTCGCCGAGTACGACGCCGCCCCTCCCGGGGAGAAGGGCGCGATCCTGCGCCGGGAGCGGCTGTACCACTCGCACATCATCGAGTGGCGCCAGGCCCGCGAGGCCGGCGCCCTGGATGGCCTGGCAGACCGGCGGACCTCGGTGGTCCGGCCGAAGAAGGCCGCCGAGCAGGCCGAGCTGGAACGGCTGCGCAAGAAGGTCGCCCGACTGGAGAAGGACCTGGCCCGCCGCGACGCGGCCCTGGAAGTCATGGGAAAAGCCAACGCGCTCTTGGAACTGCTCTCCGAGAGCGCGGACTGAAGCATGCGGCCGCGCCGGTGGTCGATGAGGCTTTCGCCGGTGTCCAGGGGCAGTTGGGGACCACGGCGGCCTGCCGGCTGACCGGGCGTTCGCGTGCCACCCACTACCGCCACCTCAGCCCGAAGCCGAGGCCCGCACCGTCCCCGAGACCCGCGCCCGCCTCGGCCCTCTCACCGGCCGAGCGGGCCGCGATCCTGGAACTGCTGAACCGGCCGGAGTACGCCGACCTGCCCCCGCACAGGTCTGGGCACGTGAGCTGGACGCGGGCACCTACTGGTGCTCGGAGCGGACGATGTACCGGATCCTGTCCGCAGCCGGGCAGAACGGCGAACGCCGCCGCCAGGCCACCCACCCGCCCAGAACGATCCCCGAACTGGTCGCGAACGGGCCGTCGCAGGTCTTCACCTGGGACATCACCAAGCTGCCCGGCCCGGCCAAGGGCATCTGGTACCACGCCTACGTGATCATCGACATCTTCAGCCGCTACATCGTCGGCCACACCGTCGAACTGGCCGAAACAGCCGAACGGGCCGAGGAGTTGATCCGTGAGGCCATCGAACGCAACGGCATCGTGCCCGAGACCGTCCACGCGGACCGCGGGACCTCCATGACCAGCAAGAAGGTCTCCCAACTGCTGATCGACCTTGGTGTCACCAGGAGCCATTCCCGCCCCAGGGTGAGCAACGACAACCCCTACAGCGAGAGCCAGTTCCGCGCCACGAAGTACGCCGCCGACTACCCCGCACGCTTCGACTCCCTCACGCACGCCCGGGAGTGGATGGACGCCTTCATCACCTACTACAACCACGACCACAGACACTCCGGGATCGGCCTGCACACCCCCGCCTCCGTTCACTTCGGCACCGCCGAGGAGGTCCGGGACCAGCGGGCCGTCGCCCTCGCCGGGGCTTACCAACGCCACCCCGAACGGTTCGCCCGCCGACCGAGACCACCCGAGATACCCGGCCAGGTCTGGATCAACGACCCCGCCAATCGAAGAGAACCCGAACCACAAAGTTCATAGCACCACAAACGTCTCATTTGACTTGACAACTACCGAGCGAGCAGGCGGTCCGGGTTGCCTGACGAGTGAGCGCACGGGTGGGTGACTCGGTCAGCTCGCCGGCGCGGCCTCGCTCGGCGAGAGAAGTCGCGGCACTCATGAGATCCCGCGCCACTTCGTCGTCGATGAGATCGACCTGGGCCTCGACCAGTGCGGCACCAGCTTGAAGAACCCACCAGGGCTCATCACCGAACGGGGTAATGGGCAGGAGCCGATCGCCCACGGCGGCGGTCAATTCCTGCAACTTCTCTGTCCGGCCGGCGCGGGCGTAGAGGTTCGCTGCCAGGTCCGGCTCCTGGTTCGCGGCGTAGAGGTCGGCAAGGAACCTCATCGCCTCCAGTTCGCCGCCCCAGTCGCCCGTCACAACGGCATCCACAAGCCAGCGACGTCCCGCCAGCACCGCCTCAATGGGTTTGGCGTTCTCCTTCGCGGACAGGGCGCGCTCGCGAGGATTCCGGGCACGCACCAGTAGGTGGGCTGCCGCTGTGCCGCGTAGGGCTTGCGCGAGTCGGTGCTCGTCGTCCAAACCTCCCCAAGGACCGAAGAGACCGTTCACTGCGCGGATCGCGTACAACCAGTCTGCGGCCTCCTCGGCAAGCCCCTGGTGGATGGCGTCCTGCACGGCATCGCGCCAGTGGTCCACGGCCGCATCGGCGCTGCTCTCCCACACGCACCGACGGGCCTCTCGCGTGTTCACCCAGGCGGCCGGCCGTCCCGACAATCGATGCTGACGGGCCAGTCGCCGCAATTCGGTGCGCTCACCCGGGTCGTAATCGGCTCGGACAAGACGCAGGCGCATGATCGTGTCCTGAGCGTCGGGTCCCCGCGTTCCCAGCTCGTCGATGGCGCCTCGGATGAGTGTGTCCAGCGCCGGCAATGACTCGGGAGCCCAGACGAGGGTGTCCTCGGCAAGCAGCAGCACCAGGGCAGGCCGGTACTCCGGCTCGGATTCTGTGGCGTCTTCCAGAACCGTCCGCAGCCCGTCGAGTTGCCCAAGCGGGTGAGCAACCACCTCGCGCGCGGTGCGCACCAGATCGGCGTGGCGCCTGACCAATGGTGCCGCCTCGCTGCCGGCCTCGCTCGCCTCCAACGCGATGCGTTCGAGTTGACCGACCAAGGCTTGAAGGTCGTGCTGTTCGCCAACCTGGATGGCGCTGACCGCCAGCCGCGCGGCCACCTCCGCCGCCGCCTCGAAGAAGCGGGCGGCCTTCAGTGACTCGAACTGCCTGTGCTTCAGGACAGTGGCGTGCCCCCGGAAGCCAGTAGCCTCCAGTCGCCCGGCCAGATCCGCGTACAGGCCTGCGGATACTTCGGGCGCCGTGCTGCGCTGCTCCTCCGCCTGCCGCAGCAAAGGAGCCACCTCGCTGGTCATCAGGGGGCCGATGAGGATCTTCTCAGCCTGCTCAAGACGATCGGGTAGAGGAACCGGAACCCCAGCGAGAGGAGCATCCGTGCAGAACGATCTGGCCGTCTCGTGTGTCCAGAACCGGGCAACCACATTGCCGAGTGACCGAAGACGCTCGTTGATCTGCTCGGATCCCCACAGCTCCAGGTCAAGATCGGGGTACTCGTTTTCGAGGGCATCGAGCTCCTCGGCGAACTGGGTGGCTTCAGTGGATCCCGATGTCGCGACGATGAGATGCGTCGCGCCGAACGGCCGCCGACCCGTGGCGAACTTCTCAACTGCTGCCCGCAGAAAGGCAGGAGTGAACTGCTGATAGTCCTTGCACTGGACCACCGTGGTGCCGTCCGGGCCGCGTCCGGCAAGGTCGATTCCGTGCTGGGGCTGTCCCTGTACCCCGTAGCGGCGGAACCTGACCCGGTGAAGCCCCAGACCGCTTCGGCAGATCGCGAGCATCAACTTCTCGAAGCGGTCCCAGCCGATGTGGAGGTTGAGGTCCTCGCCGGGCGGCGCGTTGCCCGGGGTACCCGGCGCGGGCGAGGCCTTCAGGGCGGGGTCTTGCAGGTAGTCCTGCCATGTGGTGTCGGGCGCATCCGTGTCGGCTGGGGACGAGGACGGCGTCGAGGCCGGGGGCCGTCTAGGGTTGATATCTGGCACATCTCTAGTCTGCGCTGTGGCACTGACAAATCCGTGAGGACGGCCCCTGGGCTGTCCAGGGCGCGGGACGTGAAGACTTGCGGAGAGGGGCTGTCACCGCGTTCGTTGGAATCAGGAGCACTCTTAGCAGCCCGAACCCCATATCGCCAGGTCCCGTCCGAGCAATGCCTGGCACCCACCGGGTGGCACCCGACAGACGGTAACAGCCCGCTGGGCCCCTGCCCTTCTATGCACCAGCAGGACTCGGCTTCGGCTCGCAGGCCCCCCGGGCCGGCACCGGCGGCACCGACTTTTGCTCCTCAGGCGAGATTGAACGTCGCCCGCCGTCCCAGCGCGTGGGCGTAGTGTTCAAGTCCCCCCTCGGACACGCGCACTACGCCCATAGGTGCTGGTCGACTCTCGACCAGCACCTTTTGCGTTTCGTGGTCGTAGGTAAGCGTGAGGCCGAGCTGTCGGTAGACCTCGGCCTTGTCCTCCGGTTCCGCACGCTGGAGCACGTTTAGTAGGCCCCCGAGAGCGTCCACGATGTCGCGGATCTGCTCCTTGCTCATCCGCCCCTGGGCCTGGCCGGCGCCGAGCGTGGCGAGCCGCGCTTCCGCGATGGCCCGCTCGGCCTGGACCTCTCGGCTCCACTGCGCGACGAGCATGGGGTCGGCTCCTGCTTCGAGAGCGGCCCGGTGCCGGCCGAGCTTGCGGTCCGCCTCTTCCAGGGCGCGGCGGGCGGTGTCCGCCTGGACGTCGACCTCCGGCTGCGACGCCTCAAGCCGTGCGATCGAATCATGAAGGGTCTGCGGGGAGAACGCTCCGCGGCCAGCCACGTGTCCAGCGGCTCGAGGATGGCGTCCTCGCGGGGGTGTGTCAATTTAACGGCTGATCTTGGTTGTTGAGGGTTCAGTTGTTGGCCGGGGTGAGCCGGCCTTCGAAGGCGATCTGGAAGGCGTTCAGGGGCGCCTTCCAGCGCATGGTCCACCGCTTACGTCCTTTGCCGGTCGGGTCCAGCGACATGAGCGCCATGTAGACGCACTTCATGGCCGCGGCTTCGTTGGGGAAGTGTCCGCGGGCGCGGACGGCCTTGCGGATGCGGGCGTTGACGGACTCGATCGCGTTCGTCGAGCAGATGACCTTGCGGATCTCGACGTCGAAGGAGAGGAAGGACACGAACTCGGCCCAGGCGTTCTCCCACAGCTGGACGATCGCCGGGTACTTCTTGCCCCAGGCGTCCTGGAACTCTCCGAAGCGTTCGGCTGCCGCGCTCTCGTTCGGGGCGGTGTAGACGGGCTTGAGCGCCTTGGCGATCTTGTCCCAGTCCTGGCGGGCCGCGTAGCGGAAGCTGTTGCGCAGGAGGTGGACGATGCAGGTCTGGACAATTGTTCGAGGCCAGACGGTCTAGACCGCGTCCGGCAGGCCCTTGAGCCCGTCGCAGACGAGCATCAATACGTCGTCCAGGCCGCGGTTCTTCAGCTCGGTGAACACCTGCAGCCAGTACTTCGCGCCCTCGCCACCGTCGCCGGCCCAGATGCCGAGGATGTCGCGGTGGCCCTCCGTCGTGACCGCCATGACCACGTAAATGGGCCGGTTCACGACCTTGTTGTCCCTGATCTTCACGTTGATGGCATCCACGAACAGGACCGGGTAGACGCGGTCCAGCGGCCGGTTCTGCCATTCGGCCATGCCCTCCATCACCTGGTCGGTGATCGTGGAGATGGTCTGCTTGGAGACTTCGGCGCCGTAGACCTCGGCCAGGTGTGCGGAGATCTCCCCGTGGGTGAGGCCCTTCGCGGACAGGGACAGCACCATCTCGTCCACGCCGGTCAGCCGCCACTGCCGCTTCCTGACGATCTGCGGCTCGAAGGTGCCGGCCACGTCCCTCGGCACCTTGACCTCGACCGGCCCGACGTCGGTCAGCACGGTCTTCGCCCGGGTGCCGTTGCGGCTGTTGCCGCTGTTGCGGCCCTCGAAGTCGTGCTTGCCGTAGCCGAGGTGATCGGTGATCTCGCCCTCCAGGGCAGACTCCCGCACCCGCTTGGTGAGCTGCTGCAACAGCCCGCCCTCACCAGTCAACCGCAGGCCCTCGCTCCGGGCCCGGTCGACCAGCATCGCGATCAACTGCTCGTCGGATGTGGCCGCACCGGCCGGCTCCCCAACGGACTCGTGCTCGATCGTCGTCTCACTCAGTTGGCGTCTCTCCCATGATCAGCAGGTCCGCCGTTGATCGGACACTCCCGGCGACGGCATTCAGGCGACGCTCCCGTCCCTCGTCCGGCGTCTCCTTGATCATCCGATCCGCCGATCATCGAACACTCCCCCCGCCGCGCCCATCGCCGGGCGGCATGACGTCTCCCGGTGGGGGACCCGCCGTGACCGCCGTGACCGCCGTGACCGCCGGAGACGGCGGCCCCGGTGTCACGCCGGGCCGCCGGGCAGGAACCCGGACAGCCTGGTGCCGTCGCCGTTCTTCTCGGCCGTGCGCCGCACCAGGTCGGCCAGCGCCATGTCGAGGACGCCGAGGCCGAACGGGGAGAAGACCGTCACCCGCTCCGCGTCCCGCCGGTGCGGACGGTCGGAGTCCAGGAGGGCACCGATCGAGCCGGCCACGAAGTCACGGTCGCCCACCCGCTGTTCCGCCAGGTGCAGCGAGGTCGCCGCGCGGCAGACGTGGTCGGTGTCGTCCACCACGTTGACCGCCGCCAGCACCGACTCCGGCGTCAGGTCGCGCAGCGACAGGTGCAGCACCAGGGCGCCCGGCCGGCAGTGCTCGGTTCCCAGGTGCGGGGTGCCGGCGGTGGTGGCCAGGCAGACCAGCGGATGGGCGCCCATCGCCTCCTCGATCCGCTCGGCGGTCTCCACCCGCAGATCAGGCCTCCAGGGCGCGCACCGCTCGGCGAACGCGGCCGCCCGGTCCGGGACCTGGTCGAACAGGGTGACCGACGCCAACCCGGGCAGCGCGCGGCGCAGGAATCGCAGCACCTCGAAGTTGATCACTCCGCAGCCGATCAGCGACACCCCGGTGTCGGGGTCGTCCGCGGCCAGCGTCGCCGCCGCGAGTGCCGCGGAGGCCGCGGTGCGTCGCGCCGAGATCACCGACGCCTCGATCAGCGCCTCCGGACGGCCGGTGCGCATCGAGTTGAGGACGATCGCCGCCGAGGCGCGCTCCAGACCGAGCGCGAGGTTGCCGGGGAAGGAGGATATCCACTTCACCCCGGCCACCGGCTCGTCCCCGCCCAGATAGGCGGGCAGGGCGATGATGCGGTCGCGCTCGTCGTCGGGGAACCGCAGGAAGACCGAGTGCGGCACCGAACTCGCCCCCCGGGAGTGCTGTACGTACGCCTCGCGTACCGCCGTCAGGACATCGTCCTCCCGGTCCTCCAGCGCCCGCAGGACGTCGTCGTTGCCCAGGATCAGCATGCTGCCACCTCCACGGTGGGTTCCTTCCACAGGTGGCTCGCCGCACCGAAGTGCTCGGCCGCCCAGTCGTCGTTGTAAATGGTGTCCAGGTAGCGTTCGCCCCGGTCGGGGAGGATCACCGCGCAGACCGCGCCGGCCGGCACCCGCGAGCGGATGCTGTCGAGCGCGCTGACCACGGCTCCGGACGAGCCGCCGGCCAGGATCGCCTCCCGGCCGGCCAGCCGCCGGCAGCCCACCAGGCATTCCAGGTCCCCGACGTGGATCACCTCGTCGGCCAGGTGCGCGCCGTAGAGCGCGGGTCGCACCGAGGCGCCGTGGCCGGGGATCAGCCGCGGCGCCGGCGGCCGGTCGAAGATCGCGCTGCCCTCGGCGTCCACCGCCACGATCCGCACCGGGATACCGAGTTCATGGGCGTACTCCGAGCAGCCGCGCAGGGTGCCGCACGAACTGGTCGCGCAGAACAGGTAGTCCAGCCGACCGTCCAAGTCCTCGATGATCTCGCGCATCGTCTCGCGGTGCGCCCGCGCGTTGAGTGGGTTGCCGTACTGGTCGGGGCAGTAGGCGTGCGGCACGGTCGTCACCAGTTCCCGCACCCGGCGGATGCGCACCGGCAGGTACTCGCCGGTGGCCGAGTCGGTCTCGGCCACCACCTCCACCTCCGCGCCCAGCGCCCGCATCACGGCGATGTTCTGCGCGTTGGTGCGGGCGTCGACCACGCAGACGAACCGCAGACCGAAGTACCGGCACACCTGGGCGAGCCCGATGCCGAGGTTGCCGGAGCTGGACTCCACCACCACCGACCTGCCCGGCACCAGCGCGCCGTCGCGTACCCGGTCGGCCAGCATGCTCAGCGCGGAGCGGTCCTTGACGCTGCCGCCGGGGTTCTGCGACTCCAGCTTGGCGAAGGTCCTGAACCGGCTGCCGGGGAAGAGCCGGGCCAATTCCACCAGGGGGGTACCGCCGACCGCGGACAGGACGCCGGGGCCCGCCCCCGGCAGTCCGGCCCTCACCGGGCCCTCACGGGCTCGCCGGGAACGGCGTGCAGATCCGACCGGGCCGCCTCGGCCCGGTGGATCGTCGGCTCAAACAGCGTGCGGGTCACCGCGGGACTCCTGTCGTCACGTCGGGTGGGAGGCGGACCGGGGCGTTCGCGGTCACGAGACCGGCTCCCGGTGCGGTCGCCGGCCGGTTCCGGCGGCCCCGGGACGCGCCCGGGCCGCCCACCGGCACCTCGGTGGCCGCCCCGGCGGGCACCGGCGCGCCGTCCTCGTCCACCAGGTGGACGCCGGTGCGGGTGATCGGCGTGCCGATCGGGATCGGTCCGCGGAACTCCCCGGTGGTGACGTGGCGCGGTGCGCAGCACGTCGGCGTGGACGCGGCGGGCCCGTGACGTCGGCGACCTCGACGCCCCGCCCGAGGAGGACTCGCGATACGGCGGGCGGCGGCACGTCGCCGCCCGCCGTCCGCCCCGGATCCGTGGGGACCGTCTCCACCCGCGAGCACGGGAGGCGGTCGGCGAGCGTGGCCGCCGGCAGCAGCGGCACGCCGGAGCCGGCGGGCCGGAAGGCCGGCCGCCCCAGCGGGTGGCGCGGGTTGCCCGGCATGTCGAGGCCGTCGGTCCTGAGCCCGCCGAGCCGAGCGACCGCGACCTCCACCGCCCGCCGCGCGGACGGCCACCGCGGCCCCGGTCCGGCTCCCCGTTCCCTGGGTGGCGCGGCCACCTGCTCGGCCCGGGCGTCCGGGTCGGCGTGGGCCAGTCGCCGAGCGCCGCACTCCGGGGCCACGGCCTCCGGAGTGCCGGACACCCCCTCCGCGACGGGTTCGCGCCCGCACCGTCGGGGCGCCGCCGCGGGACGGCCGACCTGGTGGTTCACGCGGACCGGCTCTCCTGCTCCATCCGGCGCCGCAGACTGAGCGGCCGCATGTCGGTCCACACGGTGTCGATGTGGTCCAGGCACTCCTGCCGTGACCCCTCGGTGCCCTCGCGGTGCCAGCCGAGGGGCAGTTCGCGGTCGGCCAGCCAGATCGAGTACTGCTCCTCGTCGTTGCGGACGACGCCGTAGGTGCGCTCGTCGGTGGTCTCGTCAGCCATTCCGCTCTCCTTCCGCACAGGACCGGCGCCGCGACTCGGCCGCCTGGAAGGAGACTCGCCGGTCGGGGACCGTCGCCGTAGGGAAGATCCGGCCGAGGAACACGCAGCGTGGCCGCCCGCAGAACTGCCGGTCCTTCTCTTCCGGGCCTGACCGGCCGCCGCCCCGGCCGGCCCGACCGGCCGCCGCCCCCCGGCCGGACCGACCGCGACGTGCCCGCGGGCAGAGGGCGCTTCCGCCCCGCGGCGGACGGATCACTGCCGATCCCGTCTATGGCGCGCCGCCCGGCGGGGTGATTGCCTCGCCGGATGGGACAACCACGGGTGCTCCGGGAGCGGATGGCGGCGCGGGAGGCCATCGAGTCGCTGATCAGGACCATCGACCGGCGGCACGCCCACGGTGAGGCGCAGGTCGCCGTGCTGGAGGCGGCGCTGCACCTGATGCTGGTGGACGAGCTGCCCCCGGCGTGCTCACCGGCCGACCGGACGGAGCTGCTGCGGACGGCGCTGGCCGCCGGCCGGGCCGCCGTCCTCGCCACGAACTACGCGCTGGTGGCGTCCCGGTCACGGGAACCCGGCCGCGTCGAGCCGAACGGCCCCGGCAGGGTCCCGGTGTGACCGGCCCCGACCGGGGGCTCCGGCGCCGCCCGGCGGGCGGGGCGGGGTGTCTGCCCGCAGGACTGCCGGTCCTTCTCTGCCCCGCCGCAGCGGCCCCGCGCAGCATCGGTCCATGACCAAAACGGTGCAGCCGCTGCTGCGCAATCGGGACTTCCTGCTGCTCTGGCAGGGCGCCGCCGTCTCGGGCCTCGGCTCGAACGCCACGTCCGTCGCCTATTCGCTGCTGGTGCTCGCCCTCACCGGTTCGCCGGCCTACGCCGGATTCACCGGCTTCGTCGCGCTGCTGCCCCAGCTGCTCTTCCAGCTACACGCCGGGGCACTGGTCGACCGGTGGAACCGGCGCCGCACGATGATCTGGTGCGACGTCCTGCGGGCGCTGGCCATCGGCAGCATCGTGGCCCCCCCGCTGCTGGGCGGGGTGCCGTCGATGCCGCAGATCCTCGTCGTAGGCTTCGTCGAGGGCACCCTCACCGTGTGCTTCCGGATCGCCGCCATCGCCGCGGTGCCGAACGTCGTGCACCCCAGCCAGGTGGCGTCGGCCACGTCCCGCAACGAGGCGCGCAGTCGGGGCGCCGCCATGATCGGCCAGCCGCTCGGCGGCCTGCTGTTCGGCGTCGGACGGTCGGTCCCGTTCCTCTTCGACGCCTGCACGTACGTCTGGTCGCTGGTGACCCTGCTCCTGATCCGCCGAGAGTTCCGGGCCGAACCGGTCGTCCGCGGGCGGCGGATGCGCGCCGAGATCGCCGAGGGGGTGGTCTGGTTGTGGCGGCAGCCCTTCCTGCGCACCACCACCCTGCTGATCGCCGGCAGCAACCTGCTCTTCCAGGCCCTGTTCCTGACCATCATCGTGATCGCCCGCGACGGCGGCGGTTCCTCAGGCGCCATCGGCGTGATGTTCGGAGTGGCCGCCGTCGGCGGGGTGGTCGGCTCCCTGGTCGCGCCCGCGCTGCGCGGGCGGATGTCGATGCGCGCCGTGGTGGTGTGGGCGAACTGGGCGTGGGCCCTGCTCGTCCCGGTGCTGCTGCTGGTCCGCGATCCCTACCTGATCGGCGCGGTCTACGCCGGGATGTGCTTCGTGGGACCGGTGTGGAACGTCGTCGTGTCGGCGTACCAGCTCGCGGTGACCCCCGACCGGCTGCGCGGCCGGGTGCTGGGCGCGGCCGGGCTGGTGGACTTCGGTGCCATCCCGCTCGGCTCGCTGGCCGGCGGCCTGCTGCTGCGGTCGGTCGGCACCACGGCGACGGTGGTCGCGCTGTCCGTGTGGATGGTCTTCCTCGCGGTGATGGCCACCGTCAGCCCCGCGGTGCGGACCGTGCCCGGCGCGGCCTCCGCCGGCGACCCGGACCCGGAATCCGACCCGGAGCCGGCCCGCGCCTGAACCGCCCGCGCACCACTGCGGACCGCATCCGGCCTGCATCCGGACCGGACCCGAGCCGCATCTGGGCCGCGTCCGGGCGGCCCGCGTCGGAGGGCCGCCCGCCGTCACCCCCGCCCGTCCTGGACCGTGCGGTCGACGGCGACGAGGCGGAGTTCGGAGGTGTAGGTGTGGCCGTGGTGGTCGGTGAGCCAGGTCTGGGTGGGGTCGGGGAGCATTTCGGTGATGGTGAGGGTGGCGTGGGGGTCGGTGCGGGCGAGGCGGCGGGTGGCTTTGGCGAGGATGTTGAGGTAGACGGGGCTGTCGAAGTCGACGTAGAAGGGGCGGGGTTCGGTGGGGGAGACGATGAAGACGTGGCGGGGCATGTCGTGGGTGGTGCGCCACTGGCGGGCGCGGACGTAGCGGCGGGCCTCGTTCTTCTCGTCGGCGAAGGTGACCTCCTGGGCGGGGATCCGCCAGGTCTCGCGGGCCACCACCATGCGGTCCACCGTCACCCGCGGCGTACGGCCGCCCTCGGGCAGGATCCGGAACAGGTCCATCGCCAGGGTGGTCAGCACGTGGCCGAAGACGTCGAGCGCGTCGAATCGGGCGCCGTCCGGCAGCACGACGGTCAGCCGGCCCCCGTCGTCCTCGACCGTCGCGTCGGCGCTCATCACCACCCGTGGGCGGTGCGGATCCGCGGTGTGGTCGACCAGCGCCACGAGGTAGTCCTCCGGGCGGACCAGGGACTGCCGGATCCGGGCGGACAGCCGCGACTTGTTCTCCTTGGCCACCAGCGGCAGCAGCCGCGGCGCCGGGTGGTCGCGGGCGGTCTCGGCCAGCAGCTCCGCGGGGGCCGGATGCTGGTGGAGGTAGAGGGAGGCGCCCAGGGTGTTGCTGGCCAGGTGGAGTTCACCGAGCACGACCTCGAACTCGCCGCGCGCGATGGCGGCCTCGTCCGGCGCGGCGATCATCACGTCCGGGCTGAGGTAGCGCGACGCCGGCCATCCCGCCCCCCGCTTGCCGAACGCCTCGCGGACCCGGTCGGCGACGTCGTCGCCGGCGAGCCGCACGCGGCGGGCGCCGGCGGGCGCGTCGATGATCCGGGCCCAGCGCCGCTGGAACTCCTCCTGGATCGCCGCCGCCTCACCGGCCGCCCGCCCGTGCAGGATCGGCATGCAGCCGAACCAGAAGGCGGCCAGGTCCACCGGGCCCTGCGCGGCGAGCCGTGCGTACACCTCGCGGGCCGGTTCCATCACCCGTTCCGCCAGCGCCGCGGTCATCCAGGCGGCGCTGGTCAGCAGGGGGTCGAGCGGTTCCAGCGCCGCCAGGACCTCGCTCCCGAGGCGCACGGTCGCGCCGCGCCGGCAGTCGGAGTACGCCGGCGCCCGGCACGGCGCCGTGGTGGCTGCCTTCTGGCGCACCGACACCGCGCTGGTCAGCGCGGTGAAGTCGTCCTCCAGCACGGCCAGCGCGGCGCACAGCGCTTCGGCGTCGCCGGCTTGCCGCAGGCGCTCGCGTCCCCGCTCGATGACGTCGAGGGTGTGGAGTGCGCGGGTGCGGGTGTCGGGGTCGGTGATGGTGTTGATCCAGGTGCGCAGGTGGTGTTCGGGGTGGGTGTCGGCGGGGATGTCGAGGCGCCGGGTGATGAGGCGGCGGGTGTGGAGTCGGTGGAGGGTGGTGGTGATCTGTTCGGGTGTGGTGTGGGGGAGTCGGTGGTGGATGTGGGTGGGGGTGTGGGTGCCGTCGCAGAGGTGGAGGACGGTGTGTTCGAGGGGGGTGAGGGGTTGGGGTGGTCGTCCGGGGATGGTGGCGGTGGTGGGGGTGGTGCGGATGAAGGGGATGCGGCGTGGGGGGATCCAGGGGTGGACGGCGGGGTCGTCGGTGATGGTGCGGGCGAGGGTGTCGATGGCCCAGCTGGAGTAGTAGACGTTGGTCTCGGCGATGAGGGTGTCGCCTGGGTCGGTGGTCAGGCCGGGTCGGGTGGGGTCGAGGTGTCCCCAGCCGACGGGGCCGAAGAAGCCGATGGTGTCGTTCTTGACGCAGAACCGCTGCCAGTAGTGCGCCACCAGCTCCTCCCGCTCGCGGGGCTTGGCCGTCCGGCCGGCCGCGGTCGGCGTCCACCGGATGAACGGGTCCACGGCCCGGGCCAGCAGCGGCCGGTTCTGCCAGGCGACGGCGGCCCGGAAACGCGGGTCGGCGGCGATGTCCTGGAGCCGGCGGGCCGTCTCGACGGCGGCGGTGGCGAAGGTGGTCTCGAACGCGTCCCAGGCGGGGCCGGTGAGGCGGTCCGCGGGGTCGAACGTGTCGGCGGCGGCGGGCAGGCCGTCCGGGGCCAGCCGCAGCACGCCGGCCGCCGGAAAGCCCGGCCCGCGCAGCGCGAACTGCTCCCACAACCGCCACCCACCGGAAAGCACGAGTGAGCTGTCCATGGTCTGCGCGGCTCCTCAGGCGTCGACGTAGTCCGCCGCGACGACGGACGCCAGGTCGGCGGGCGAGGGGTAGGCGAACACCAGCGCCACCGGCACCTCGACGTCCAGGGCCTCCTGCAGCCGAGCGGTGATCTGGAAGGCGACCAGGGAATCGCCACCCGCCTCGAAGAAGTCGCTGTCGGCGTCGAGACTCCCGTCGCCCAGCGTCTCGCGGTAGAAGTCGGTGATCAGGTCGGTCGTGCTCTCGGACGTCGTCGCCATCGTGGGCCTCCACGGGAGAAGGACGGACAGGGAATCGGGGAACAGCGGGACAACCGCCGCGAGCCGGCCGCGGGTCCGGGGAGTCAGGGAGCGGCCGGATCGTGCCGGGGGACCGGGAAGGCCGCAGCGGCCGCGGCCGGATTGCCGCCGGAGACGATCGCCACGGCACGGACGGCCGGGCCGCGGCCGAGCGCCCCGGCGAGCGCGACGCTGCCGCTCGGCTCCGCCGGGATCCCGGCGGCGTGCAGCAGCCGCATCGCGTGCAGGATCTCGGCGTCCGTGACCGCGATCAGCTCGTCCACCCGGCGCCGGATGATCGGCAGCGGAACGACACCGGGACGCTGGCCGCGCAGGCCGTCGGCCACCGTGTCGGACGGCGGCAGCTCCACCGGCCGCCCGGCCGCGATGGAACGGGCGTACCGCCGGGCCGCCGCCGGCTCGACACCGACGATCCGCACCGCGCCGCCGTGCGCCTCCGCCGCCAGGCAGACCCCGGCGAGCAGGCCGCCGCCCCCGGTCGGGACGAAGACGGTCTCGGTGTCCGGCGCGTCCCCGAACACCTCCAGGCCCACGGTGCCCTGGCCTGCCACCACCAACTCGTCGTCCGAGGACGGCACCAGGGCGGCACCGGTCCCCTCGGCCAGTTCCCGGGCGTACCGGTCGCGTTCCACCACACCGCCGTCCACGCACAGCACCCGGGCGCCGAACCGGCGCAGCAGGGCCGCCTTCGCCGCGCTCGCCCCCGCGGCCATGACGACGGAGACGCCGACGCCGAGCTCCCGGCCGAGCATGGCCGCCGCGATGCCGTGGTTGCCGGAGGAGCCGGCGACGACCTCCGCGCCGCCGTGGGCCAGCATCGCGTTGGCGGCGCCGCGCAGCTTGAACGAGCCGCCGCGCTGGAGGTGTTCGGCTTTCAGCAGGATCCCGGGCAGCGCGTCGGCCGCCAGCAGCGGGGTGCGGCGCACCCGCCCGGCCAGCCGTTCGGCCGCCACCCGCACGTCACCGGGACCCAGCCGGATGCCGGGGGGCGTCATCTGCCGCCGCCGCAGGCCGTGCCCAGCGTGGCGCGGTCCGCCTTGCCGCTGGTGGTCGTCGGGATGTGCTCCAGCCGTACGAACCGCCGCGGCATCATGTAGTACGGCAGGGTCCGCGCCAGCATCCCGCGCAGCTGCCCGTCCGTCACGTCGTCCAGCCGGCCGGTGATGTGCGCGGTGAGGTGGCCGCGGCCCTGCTCGTCGGTGCCGGCGACCACCACGGCGCCGGTGATCCCCGGATGCGCGAGCAGCGCACCCTCGATCTCGGCCGGGTCCACCCGGTAGCCGCGGATCTTGACCTGCCGGTCGGACCGGCCCAGCAGCTCCAGGCAGCCGTCCGGCCGCCGCCGCGCGAGGTCGCCGGTGCGGTACGCCCGCGCCCCCGGCTCCGTGCCGGACGGGTCCGGCAGGAACCGCTGCGCGGTCAGGGCCGGCCGCCCGCAGTAGCCGCGCGCCACCCCGACGCCGCCGATGTGGACCTCGCCCACCTCGCCGTCCGGCACCGGCCGTCCGTCGGGGCCCAGCAGCCGCACCGACACCCCGTCGATCGGCCCGCCCACCAGGTCGGTGCCGGTCTCCGGTACCGCGGGCACCTCGAACCGGGTCGAGGTCATCGTGCACTCGGTGGGTCCGTACTGGTTGACCAGCCGGCCCGCCACCGTGCCGCGGCCGCCCATGGTGAGGAACGGCCGCAGCGACTCGCCGCTGGAGACCACCAGCCGCAGGTCGAGCACCTTGTCCTGCCGGGCGAGGAACGTCAGGAACGTCGGCGTCACGCTCAGCACGGTGTCCACGCCGAACTCCCGCAGCACCGACAGGAACTCCTGCGCCCGCAGCTGCGCCGAACGGGCCACCGCCACCAGCCGGCCGCCGGCCAGCAGCGGAGCGAAGATGTCCCGGATCGAGGCGTCGTAGCCCAGCGGCGCCAGCTGCACCGCCACGGTCCCCGGTCCCAGGCCGTAGGCCCGGGCGGTGGACCGCAGGTACGAGTCGAGCCCGCGGTGCTCCACCAGGACGGCGTTGGGCGTGCCAGTGCTCCCGGAGGTGTGGCTGACGTAGGCGAGCGACCGCGGGTCGACCCGGCCGGCCGGCACCGCGCCGCCCGGCCCGTCGCCGTCGACCAGCACCGTCGGACCGTCCGCCGGCAGCTTCAGCCGGGCGGCCAGCGCCGTGGTCGTGACGGTGAACTCCGCCCGGCCGCCGCGCACCATGGCCGCCAGCCGCTCGGCGGGCGACCCCGGGTCGAGGGTGAGGAACGCGCCGCCGGCCCGCAGCACCGCGGCCACCGCCAGCACGGCGTCGGCGCCGTGCTCCACCGCGACCGCGCACACCCGTTCCGGTCCGACGCCGGCCGCGGCCAGCCGTCCGGCCAGCCGCTCGATCCGCTCCGCCAGGTCGCGGAAGGTCAGCGTGCCGCCGGTGCCCACCACGGCCGGCCGGTCCGGTGTGCGGTCGGCGTGCGCCCGCAGGTCGTCGACGAACGTGCCGTTCACCCTTCCACCCCGTCCTGGACCGTGCGGTCGACGGCGACGAGGCGGAGTTCGGAGGTGTAGGTGTGGCCGTGGTGGTCGGTGAGCCAGGTCTGGGTGGGGTCGGGGAGCATTTCGGTGATGGTGAGGGTGGCGTGGGGGTCGGTGCGGGCGAGGCGGCGGGTGGCTTTGGCGAGGATGTTGAGGTAGACGGGGCTGTCGAAGTCGACGTAGAAGGGGCGGGGTTCGGTGGGGGAGACGATGAAGACGTGGCGGGGCATGTCGTGGGTGGTGCGCCACTGGCGGGCGCGGACGTAGCGGCGGGCCTCGTTCTTCTCGTCGGCGAAGGTGACCTCCTGGGCGGGGATCCGCCAGGTCTCGCGGGCCACCACCATGCGGTCCACCGTCACCCGCGGCGTACGGCCGCCCTCGGGACGCAGGTTGAACCGGTCCATCACCCGGTTGGTCAGCGCGTTGCCGAAGACGTCCAGCACGTCGAAGCGGGCGCCGTCCGGCAGCACGGTGATCAGCCGGTCCCCGTGGACCTCCACCCGGACGTCGGCGCTCATCACCACCCGCGGGCGGTGCGGGTCGGCCGAGTAGTCGACCAGGCCCACGAAGTAGTCCTCCGGGCGGATCAGCGACGGCCGGCTGCGGGCCGACCAGCGCGGCGGCTTCTCCTTGTGCAGCATCGGCATCACCCGCGGGCCGGGGAAGTCCAGCGCCGTCTCCGCCATCAGCGAGGCACGGTCCGGGTGCTGCATCACGAACAGCGACGCGCCGACGGTGTTCATCGCCACGTGCAGCTCGCCGAGGACGAGTTCGAAATCACCGCGCTCCACCGCGGCCGCGTCGTCGGCCACCACGATCAGGTCCGGGCTCAGGTATCGCGCCAGGTTCCAGCCGCGCCCCGGCTCCTCGAACGCCTCGCGGACCCGGTCGGCGATGTCGGCGGAGGCCAGGTGCACGCGGCGGGCACCGGCGGGCGCGTCGATGATCCGGGCCCAGCGCGCTCGCAACTCAGCCTGGATCCGGTCGATGTCGTCCACCGACTCCGGGAACGGCACCGGCAGGCAGGCGAACCACAGCGACCCGAGGTCCACCGACCCCTCCCGCTCCAGCACCCGGTCGTACGCCTCCCGGATGCGGACGCGCGCGGCCTCGGCGAACCGGTTCGTCATCCACCGGGCCGCCGTCAGGCACAGCGCCAGCGGCGTCAACTCCTCCAGCACCGCGGAGCCGACCCGCGCCGTGGCGGTGCGCCGGCTGTCGGAGTACACCAGCGCGCGGCACGGGGCCGTCCTGGCGCCCTTCTCGCGGGCCGCCGCCGAACCGGTCGACTCGGCGAAGTCGCTCTCCAGCGCGGCGAGCGCGGCGGGTAGTTCGGCCGGGTCGGTCGCGGCCAGCCGGACCCGTTCCCGGGCCGCCTCCAGGGTGTCGAGGGTGTGGAGTGCGCGGGTGCGGGTGTCGGGGTCGGTGATGGTGTTGATCCAGGTGCGCAGGTGGTGTTCGGGGTGGGTGTCGGCGGGGATGTCGAGGCGCCGGGTGATGAGGCGGCGGGTGTGGAGTCGGTGGAGGGTGGTGGTGATCTGTTCGGGTGTGGTGTGGGGGAGTCGGTGGTGGATGTGGGTGGGGGTGTGGGTGCCGTCGCAGAGGTGGAGGACGGTGTGTTCGAGGGGGGTGAGGGGTTGGGGTGGTCGTCCGGGGATGGTGGCGGTGGTGGGGGTGGTGCGGATGAAGGGGATGCGGCGTGGGGGGATCCAGGGGTGGACGGCGGGGTCGTCGGTGATGGTGCGGGCGAGGGTGTCGATGGCCCAGCTGGAGTAGTAGACGTTGGTCTCGGCGATGAGGGTGTCGCCTGGGTCGGTGGTCAGGCCGGGTCGGGTGGGGTCGAGGTGTCCCCAGCCGACGGGGCCGAAGAAGCCGATGGTGTCGTTCTTGACGCAGAACCGCTGCCAGTAGTGCGCCACCAGCTCCTCCCGCTGGCGCGGCATGCTGCTGCGGCTGGTGGCCGTGGGCGTCCACTTCAGGAACGGCGCGATCCCCGTGCTGAGCACCTGCCGGTTCTGCCAGGCGACGGCGGCCCGGAAACGCGGGTCGGCGGCGATGTCCTGGAGCCGGCGGGCCGTCTCGACGGCGGCGGTGGCGAAGGTGGTCTCGAACGCGTCCCAGGCGGGGCCGGTGAGGCGGTCCGCGGGGTCGAACGTGTCGGCGGCGGCGGGCAGGCCGTCCGGGGCCAGCCGCAGCACGCCGGCCGCCGGAAAGCCCGGCCCGCGCAGCGCGAACTGCTCCCACAACCGCCACCCACCCGCCAGCGTGATCTCCTCAGGCATCGGCTGACCGCTCCTTCGCCAGGTGGCCGGCCGCCCATTCCAGGACCGCCCGCGCACTGTGGTATTTGTTCTCGGCCTGCTCGAACGCGATGCTCGCCGGGCCGTCGAGGACCTCGGCGGTCACCTCCTCGCCGCGGTGGGCGGGCAGGTCGTGCATGAACAGCGCCCCCGGACTGGTCGCCATGACGGCGGCGTTCACCTGGAACGGCGCGAAGACCTCCCGCCAGTCGGCGGTGTGCTTGCGCGTGCCGGTGGTCTGCCAGCGGGTGGTGTACACCACGTCCACCCGCGGCAGGTCGTCCATGTCGTGCCGCTCCTCGATCCGCGCGCCGCTCCGCTTGGCGTTGCGTGCGGCTCGCTCCAGGTAGTCCGGCTCCACCCCGTATCCCGGCGGCGTGCGCAGGTGCAGCGTCGTGTCGCGGTAGCGCGACAGCGCGAGGGCCAGCGCCGAGGCCGTGTTGTTGCCCTCGCCGACGTACAGCACCGAGCGCCCCTCGATCCGGCCGAACCGGCGGGTCAGGGTGGTCAGGTCGGCCAGCGCCTGGGTGGGGTGCTCACCGGCGCTCATCGCGTTGATCACGGCCATCCGCGCGTCGGCCGCGTAGGCCCGCAGCTCCGCCTCGGTGCCGACGGTCCGCGCCACCAGGACGTCGAGCATGCCGCTGAGCACCGCGGCGGTGTCCTCGACCGTCTCACCGGTGTTCTCCTGCAGGTCACCGGGCCCGTACGTGATCAGCCGGGCGCCGAGCCGCAGCGCGCCCGCGGAGAACGCGGTTCTGGTCCGGGTGGAGGTCTTGCGGAACAGCAGACCCACCACCTCCTCGTGCAGCGGCCGGGCGTCCTCGGCCCGGCCGGCGGCGTGGGCGACACCACGGGCCACGATCCGGGCGAGGTCGCCGTCGTCGAGATCGTCGAGCGAGATCAGGTCGCGGCGGGGCACGTCACGCATGGGGATTCCTCCTGTTTCCTCTTCGGTACCGGGCCTGGTGCGTGTCTGACACAGCCCGCCCGGCCCGCGACGTCCGGCAGGTACGCTCGCCGCGTTGTCGGGTTCGTCCACGTAGGTCACCACGAGACGAACCTCCGCCGTGCGATCGCACCGCACCGGACGCCGTGGACCCCGCCCCGCGGGCGGACGGCGCGATGTGCCGGACACGCCCTAGCCCGCCAGCAGGGCGGCGAGCAGCACGTCGAACCCGCTCTCCAGCAGCTCCGGTGCCGCGGTCAGCGGCGGCATCACCTTGACGACCTCGTCGCCGCGCCCGCACAGTTCGACGATCAGTCCGTGGTCGAACGCGTACCGCTGGACCCGGCCGGCCCGCTCCGGCCCGCCGGCCCGGCCGAGGTCGATGCCGAGGGCCATGCCCCGGCCGCGCACCGCGACCCGCGGGTGGGCGGCCCGTACCGCGGTGCCGAAGGCGGCCAACCGGTGCCCGGCCTCCCGCCGGCCGGCGTGGAAGGCGTCCTGCCCCCACAGCTCCAGCCCGGCGGTCGCGGCGACGAACGCCAGTTGGTTGCCGCGGAAGGTGCCGGTGTGCTCGCCGGGCTCCCAGACGTCGAGGTCACGGCGGAACAGGGTCAGTGACAGCGGCAGACCGCAGCCGCTGATCGACTTGGAGACGGTCACCAGATCCGGGGCGATTCCGGAGGATTCAAAGCCGAAGAAGTCCCCGGTCCTCCCACAGCCGGTCTGGATCTCGTCCAGGACGAGCAGCACCCCGTACCGCTCGGTCAGCGCCCGCAGGTCGCGCAGCCAGCGGTCGGAGGCGACGTAGACGCCGCCCTCCATCTGCACCGGCTCCAGGATCACCGCGGCCGGCGTCTCCACCCCGGACGACGGGTCGGCCAGCAGGCGTTCGATCAGACCGAGCGAGTCGAAATCGCCGAACGGACCGTCCTCGTACGGCACGAACGTGACGTCCCCGCCGGTGACGCCGCCCGCCCGGCGGGCACGGCGGCCGCCGGTCACCTCGAGCGAGCCGCGCGACATGCCGTGGTAGGCGCCGGTGAACGCGATGATCCCGCTGCGTCCGGTGGCCTTGCGGGCCAGCTTCAGCGCCGCCTCCACCGCGTCGGTGCCGGTCGGCCCGCAGAACTGCACCTTGTGGTCCAGGTCGCGCGGCCGCAGCACGCTTTCGCCGAACGCCTCCAGGAAGTCCCGCTTGGCGACGGTGTGCATGTCCAGCCCGTGCATGACGCCGTCGGCCGCCAGGTACTCGGAGATCCGGCGGTTGACGCCGTCCGGGTTGTGCCCGTAGTTGAGGCTGCCCGCGCCGCAGAAGAAGTCGATGAACCGGCGCCCGTCGCGCGTGAACAACTCGGCGCCCTTGGCCCGCTCGAAGACCACGGGGAACTTGCGGCAGTAGTACCGGACCTCGGACTCCCAGTGGTGGAAGACCGACAGGTCGGCGGGGGCGGACACCACGCTGGTCATTTCGGCTCCAAGCAGGCGGGTCAAGGGGACGGCGGCGCTCATCGACCGCTCGCCTCGGACAGGGACGCGGCCACCTCGTCGTCGGACAGCCCCGCGATCTCGGCCTCGACGGCCTCGCGGACGAGGTCGGCGTGCGCCGCCACCGTGGTGGCCTCGAACAGCCGGCGCAGCGGGATCACGACGCCGAAGTCCTCGCACATCCGGGCCAGCGCCCGGGTGACGAGCAGCGAGTGCGCGCCGAGCAGGAACACGTCGTCGTGCACCGACACCCGGTCGACACCCAGGAGCGCGGCCCACACCTCGGCGATGATCTCCTCGGCGGGATCGCGCGGCGCGGTGTACGGACGCTCGGGCCGGCCGGCGGCCGGCTCCGGCAGCGCCTTGCGGTCCACCTTCCCGCTGGAGGTCAGCGGCAGGTCGTCCAGCGGCGTCCACGACGAGGGGACCATGTAGTCCGGCAGCCGCTCCGCCACGAAGGCGCGCAGTTCGGCCGGGTCGGGCGGCCGGTCACCGGTCGGCACCGGGTAGGCGGCCAGCCGGCGGTCGCCGGGCGCCGCCTCGTGGACCACGACGGCCACCGCGCGGATCCCGGGATGCCGGGCCAGGACGGCCTCGATCTCGCCGAGTTCGATGCGGAACCCGCGCAGTTTGACCTGCTGGTCGATCCGGCCGAGGAACTCGATCGTCCCGTCCGGCAGCAGCCGCACCAGGTCACCGGTGCGGTACAGCCGCGCCCCGGGCTGGTCGCCGAACGGGTCCGGCACGAAGCGTTCGGCGGTCAGCGCCGGCCTGCGGTGGTAACCGCGCGCCAGCCGCACCCCGCCCAGCAGCAGTTCGCCGGGGACCCCCACCGGCACCGGCTCCCCGACGCGGTCCACGACGTACGCCCGGGTGCCGGGCACCGGCCGGCCGATCGGCAGCGCCGCCTCGCCGCGGCCGGACGGCGCCGCCGGAACCGGGTGCAGCACACAGGTCACGGTCGCCTCGGTCGGCCCGTAGTTGCACAGGAACCGGCCCGGCAGCCCGGTCGCCAGCCACGCCCGCGCGTCGTCCACCGTCACCACGTCGCTGCCCACGTTCATCAGTCGCAGCCCCCGCAGCCGCGGGTCGTCCGGCACGACGTGCCGCATCACCTCGCGGTAGTAGGCGGGGGTGATCTCCATGATGGTGATCCGGTGCTCGGCCACCCGGTCCGGCAGTTCCGCCGGGCTCCAGAACAGCGGATCGGCCACCACCACGGTGGCACCGGCCAGCAGCGTCGCCGCGATCTGGTCCATCGCCACGTCGAAGGTGAGCGCGGACAGCAGTACCACCCGGTCGCCGGTGCCGATGCCGTACCGCTCGGCGATCACCCGGCAGTGGTGGGCGTAGGAGCCGTGCCGGATCAACACCCCCTTCGGCCGGCCGGTCGAACCCGAGGTGTAGATCATGTACGCCAGGCCGTCCGGCCCGGCCGCCGGCGTGGGCACGGTCTCCGGCCGTCCGGCGATCGACGCGGCGTCACCGTCCACCCGGACCAGCGTGCGGCCCGCCCCGGCCAGCCGGCCGGCGAACCGGTCGGCGGTCACCACCACCGCGGGATCGGCGTCCTCCAGCATGAACGCCAGCCGCTCGCCCGGGTGTTCGGGGTCGATCGGCACGTAGCAGCCGCCGGCCCGCAGCACCGCCAGCAGCGCCACCACCACCTCGGGGCCGCGCCGCAGGCACACCGCGACCCGGGACTCCGGGCCCACCCCGAGGGCGCGCAGGTGGTGCGCGAGCCGGTTGGCGGCACGGTCCAGCTCGGCGTAGCTCAGGCTCCGCCCGCCGAACGCGACCGCCTCGGCTTCCGGCCGTTCCGCGGCCCGCCGGGCGAACGCCTCCGGCACCCCCTCGGGGACGCCCACCGGATCGGGGGCGTTCCACTCGTGCAGCAGCCGGCGCCGCTCGGGGTCGGTCAGCACGGCCAGCCGGCTCAGTGGCGCCCCGGGGTCCGCCAGGGCACCGCGCAGCAGCCGCAGGTAGTGGCCGGCCATCCGCTCCACCGTCTCCCGGTCGAACAGGGCGGTGGCGTACTCGAACACGCCGCGCAGGCTGCCGTCGGCCCGCCGGCCCAGCGAGAGCGTCAGATCGAACTTCGCCGTCCGCCACGGCGTGGGGACCGGCTCGGCCTCGACTCCCTCCAACCGCAGCGGGGTGCGCTGCGCGTGCTGGAGGTCGAACATCACCTGGAAGAGCGGGTTGCGCGACGGGTCGCGCTCCGGCTGGAGCACGTCCACCAGTTGCTCGAACGGCAGGTCCTGGTGGGAGTAGGCGGCCACCACGTCCCGGCGCACCCGGTCCAGCAACTCGCCGAAACCCGGATCACCGCCCAGGTCGGTCCGCAGCACCACGGTGTTGGTGAACGAGCCGACGACCTCCTCGGTCTCCGGCCGGGTCCGCCCGGCCACCGGCGTGCCCACCGAGACGTCGTCCAGACCGGTGTAGCGGGCCAGCAGCACCTCGAAGACGGCCAGCAGCACCATGAACGGCGTCACCGCGCGGCGCCGCCCCAACTCGGTGACCGCCTCGGCCAGATCGGCGGGCACGTCCACCGCGAACACCTCGCCGCGCGGATCACGCTCCGCCGGCCGCGGCCGGTCGGCCGGCAGCTCCAGCGGGGTGAGACCGGCCAGCCGGTCGCGCCAGTACGCCAGGTGCGCGGCCGGCCGCGGGCCTTCGGCCCAGCGCCGCTGCCAGGCCGCGAAGTCGGCGTACTGCACCGCGGACGGCGGCGGCGCGGTGCCGCCGGTGGTCCTGGCCCGGTAGGCGGCGCCCAGGTCACGGGTGATCAGGTCGATCGACCACCCGTCCACCGCGATGTGGTGGAACGTCAGGCACAGCAGGTGCTCGTCCCGCGCGACCCGCACCAGCGCGGCGTGCACCGGGATCTCCCGGTCCAGGGCGAACGGGCGGGCCGCCTCGGCCCGGACCAGTTCCGCGGCCCGCGTCGCGGCCCGGTCCCGCGGCAGGTCCGACAGGTCCACCGGACGCAGGCCCAGCGGTGCCGGCGGGTCCACCACCTGCACCGGTGAGCCCCCGGGCGCCAGGTAACGGGTGCGCAGCGCCTCGTGCCGGGCCACCAGGTCGTCCACCGCCCGGCACAGCGCCGGGCCGTCCAGCGCGCCGCGCAGGCGCAGCACCACCGGCACGAGGTACTCGCAGCTGCCCGGCTCCAGCTGGTCGAGGAACCACAGCCGGCGCTGCGCCGACGACGGCGCCAGCGGTCCGGTCCTGGGCACCGGCACCACCGCGCCGGCGCGGGTCGTCGGCCGCCGTGCGCGGGCGGGCCAGCAACTCGGCGAGCCCGGCCACGGTGCGCCGGGCGAAGACCTCGCCGACCGGCACCACGACCCCGAAGGCCGCCTTCATCCGGAACACCAGGCGGGTGACCAGCAGGGAGTGGCCGCCCAGTTCGAAGAAGTCGTCGTCGACGCCGATCCCCTCGCGGTCCAGCAGGTCGGCGAAGACCGCCGCGATCGTGGCCTCGACCGGGGTGCGCGGCGCGCTGCCCCGGCCGTCCTCCCGCCCGGCAAGGCCCGGCAGCGCATCCCGGTCCACCTTGCCGCTGGCGGTCAGCGGCAGCGCCGGGACGGCCCGCAGCAGCGCCGGGACCAACGACTCGGGCAGCCGCTCGGCCAGGTGCCGCCGCAGCCCGACGGTGTCCGGCGTCCCGCCGGCCGCCACCACGTGGGCGACCAACTGCTGGTCGCCGTAGACCCCGACGGCCGCGGCCGCGACGTCCGGGTGCTCGCACAGCACGGCCTCGATCTCGCTCGGCTCGATCCGCACCCCGCGCACCTTGACCTGCCGGTCCAGCCGGCCCAGGTACTCCAGGACGCCGTCGGCCCGGCGGCGCACCAGGTCTCCGGTCCGGTACATCCGTTCACCGGGCGCCGCCGGGTACGGGTTCGGCACGAACCGTTCGGCCGTCAGGCCGCCGCGTCCGGCGTACCCGCGGGCCAGCCCGGCGCCCACCACGCAACCCTCGCCCGGCACGCCGACCGGGCACAGCCCGCCGTCCGCGTCGAGCACCAGGATCCGGGTGTTGTCCAGTGGCCGGCCGATCGCCACGACCTCGCCGCGCTCCTCGCCGGTGTACTCCCGCGCGGTCACGTCGATCGCGCACTCGGTCGGGCCGTAGGTGTTGACCAGCCGCACCGGCACCGCGGCCAGCAGCCGTTCGCACAGCTCGACCGGGAGCGGTTCGCCCGCGCTGAACACCAGCCGCAGCGCAGCGCACTCCGGTAGCCCCGGCTCCTGGACCAGCGAGCGCAGTACCGAGGGGACGAGCTGGAGCACCGTGACGCGGTGCCCGGCGACCGCGCGCACCATCGCCGCCGGGTCGCGCGGCACGCCGTCGCCGGCCACCACCACCGTGCCGCCGCACACCAGCGGCGCCAGGAACTCCCACAACGACGCGTCGAAGCCGACGGTGGTCTTCTGCAGCACCCGGTCGTCCGGCCCGAGGCCGTGGGTGCGCACGGTCCACAGCACCCGGTTGCGGATCGCCGCGTGAGCTACCACCACGCCCTTGGGCCGCCCGGTGGAACCCGAGGTGTAGATGATGTACGCGGCGCCGTCCGGGTCGGTCGCCGGCAGCGTGCAGGCGGCCGCGCCGGCGATGGCCTCCCGGTCCTCGTCCAGCAGCACCAGCCGCAGCCCGGGCCGGTAGCCCAGCTCGGCGCGGATCCACCCCTGCCCGATCAGCACGGCCGCGCCGCTGTCGTCCAGCACGTGGTCCCGGCGCCGCGCCGGGTGCGCCGGGTCGATCGGCACGTACACCCCGCCCGCCCGGTGCACGGCCAGCAGCGCGGTCACCAGGTCGGTGTCCCGGCGCAGCACGACCGCGACCGGGGTCTCGGCGCGCACCCCGACCGCGCGCAGGTGACGGGCGAGCCGGTCCACCCGGGCGTCCAGCTCCGCGTAGCTGAGGGACTCCTCGCCGAAGACCACCGCGGTCGCGTCCGGGGCGCGCGCCGCCTGCCCGGCGATCAGCTCCGGCAGGCACTCCCGCGGCGCCTCCAGGGCGGTGTCGCTCCCGCCCCCGGTCAGCAGGGCCCGCTCGTCCGCGTCCAGCATCCCGACGCCGTCGAGCGGCCGGTCCGGTGCGGCCAGCGCGCCGGCCAGCAGCCGCCGGTAGTGTCCGGCCATCCGCCGCACGGTGGACCGGTCGAACAGCGCGGTGGCGTAGTTGAAGGCACACCCCGCTCCGGACTCCGGCGTGCCGGGAACCACCAGCGCCAGGTCGGAGCCGATGCCGGGGGCGTCCGGCGCGCCGGTCAGGAAACCGACGCGCAGCAGCGGGTCGCCGCCGGCCCCGCCGTCCCGGTCCGACCCCGGCGGCACGGGCTCCGGCTCCGCCGCGCGGACCCGGTCCAGCAGTGCGGCGAACGACGGCCGGCCGCTCACGTCCCCGCGCAGCAGCAGGGGAGCGGCGTCCGGCCCCGCGGTGGCGACCGCCACGTCCGGCCGGCCGCCGTAGCGGGCGAGCAGCGCGTGGTACGCGGCCAGCAGCACCACCGAGGGGCGTACGCCCACCTGCTCGGCGAACTGCCCGACTGCCCGGACCAGTTCCGCCGGCAGCCGCACGGCCACCCGGTCGCTGCCCCCGTCCGGTAGCGGCGGGCGCCGCCGGTCGGTGGGCAGCTCCAGCGGCAGCGGCGCCGGCGGCGGTGCCGCCGGGACGTCGTCGTCTCCGACGGTCGGCGCGGGAGCGCCGGTCACCGGCAGGTCGGCCAGCCGCGGGGCGAACTCGACCAGCGGCAGCGCGGGGTCGGCGAGTACACCGTCCAGCAGCAGCCGGAATGCCTCGGCCAGGCGTTCCACGGTGCTCCGCTCGAACAGCGCGGTGGCGTACTGCAACCGCGCGTTGAGCCGGCCGTCGGGCAGCACGTCGGTGTCGAGCGAGAGGTCGAAGGGGGTGCCCACCAGCGTGGTGCGCACCTGCTCCACGTCCAGCCCCGGCAGGGTGACCGCGGCCGCCGGGGAGGTGCGCAGCGAGAAGGAGACCTGGAAGAGCGGATCGCGTACCAGGTCCCGTCCGGCCGCCAGGTCACCGGCCAGCAGCTCGAACGGCAGCTCGGCGTGGGTGAAGGCGTCCAGCGCCACCGACCGGACCCGCGCCAGCAGTTCGGCGAACGACGGTGCGCCCGACAGGTCCGTGCGCAGCGGCACGGTGTTGACGAACACGCCGATCAGCCGCTCGGCCTCCTTGCGGGGCCGGGCGGCCACCGGGGTGCCCACCGCCAGGTCGGACTGCCCGGTGCACAGTCCCAGCAGCGCCTGGAACGCGGCCAGTACCACCATGTAGCGGGTGACCCGGTGCCGGCGCCCGATCCGGTCCACCTCGGCCATCGTGGCGGCGGGCACTTCAAAGCGCACCACGTCGCCGGCGCCGTCCCACACCGCGGGCCGGGGGTGGTCGGTGGGCAGCTCCAGCGGCGCCAGGCCGGCCAGCCGGCCGCGCCAGTGGTCGAGCTGCTTCGCCAGGCGCTCCCCGGTGAGCCGGGTCCGCTGCCAGGCGGCCACGTCGGCGTAGCTCATCGGCAGCGGTGCCGGGTCGGCCGCCGGACCGCCGGTGCGTTCGGCGTAGCCGGCCGCGAGTTCGGCGCCGAGGATCTCCCAGGACAGCCCGTCGAAGGCGATGTGGTGCACCACGATCAGCAGCAGGTGTTCGCCGGCCGACAGCCGGATCAGGGTGGCGCGCAGTTGCGGTGCCGCCGCCAGGTCGAACGGGCGGCGCAGCCCGGCCACCACCATCTCGCCCCCGGCGCGCTCGCGTTCGTCCGCCGGCAGCGCGCCCAGGTCGTGCCGCTCCAGTTCGGGAACGGCCCCGGGCACCGGGTGGGCGACGACCTCGCCGTCGACCACCGCGTACCGGCTCCGCAGCACCTCGTGTCGCTCGACGACCGCGGCGAGGGAACCGGCGAGCGCCGCCGGGTCCAGGTCGCCGCGGATCCGCAGCGCCATCGGGAGCAGGAACCCGGCCTGGTCGGGCCGCAGTTGGTCGAGGAACCAGAACCGTTCCTGCGCGAACGACACCACCCGGCCGCCGCCAAGGGGGTCAACGTTGCTCACCGGTTACCTCCACGATCCCGACGATGCACACCACGTCCGCTGCGAAGACTGCTGGCGCCGGCCTCCGCCCACCAGGGACGGAGCGGCAGTGGTCGGTTGCCGGTCCTGCTGCGTGTTCCTCTCTGTTCCGGACGCGGTGCCGGCGGGCACGCTCTGCGGACCGGACGGCGGCCCGGCCGAGCACCCTGGGACCGCGCCGGTCCGGGCGACGCCGTACCGCCCGGACCGAAGAGGCGCGCCCGTCAGATCAGGCCGGCCCGGACCGCGCTGGCCACCGCGTGCGCCCGGTTGCGCACCTGGAGACGGGCCATCAGGTCGTGCACCAGGTTCTTCACCGTGTGCTCCGAGCAGGACAGCCCCCGCGCGATCGCCGCGTTGCCGTGGCCCTCGGCCATCAGGGTGAGCACCGCGGTCTGCCGGGCCGTCAGCGGCCAGCGCGCGGGTTCGTCGCGCGCGCTCTCCTCCTTGCCGCGCAGCAGCCGGACCAGCACCTCGTACGGCAGCTGGCCGTCGCCGTGCCCGGCGGAGCGCACGGCAGCCGCCAGCCGGGTGGAACTCGCCCGGTCCGAGCGGAGCATCACCCGGGCGCCCAGCCGTACCGCCTGCCGGACCTCCGACGGGCAGAAGGTGTCGGCGACCACCACGAGCCGGCACTCCCCGGAACGGCAGGCCGGCGGAGCCGCCTCGAGCGCGTCGTGGACCGTGCCGGCCGTGGCCACCACCACGTCGCCGGGCGATCCGCCGGGTGTGGGGGCCACCGCGATCCCCATCCCGCGCAGCTTCGTCGCCATCCCGTCACGCACCGTCGTGTCGGTGGCGCTCACGTGCACCCGGAGCCGTTCCGTGCTCGGCGTCGCGCTCACAGCAGACCGGCCCGCAGCGCGTAGGCCACCGCATGGGCGCGGTTGCGCAGCCGGAAGCGGTTGGTGACGTCGTGCAGGACGCTGGTGACGGTCCGTGCCGAGTACGACAGCGCCCGGGCGATCTCGTCGGTGTCGCGACCCTCCGCGACCAGCCGGAGCACCGCGCGCTCCCGCTCGTTGAGCCCCGTGCCCGCCAACCCGGCCCGCGCCCCGGCCGAGGCGTGGCCGCCGACGCCCTGCTCCAGCAGGTCGTCGAGCATGTCGGGCGGCACCGTGCAGTCCCCGCTCGCCGCGGCCAGCACCATGCGGGCCAGCCGGGCGGCACTCGCCTCGTAGCGTCGCAGCAGCCCCCGCGCCCCGGCGGTGATCGCGTGCAGCGCCTCCGCCGCCACCAGATCGGTCGCCACCAGCACCGCGTCGGGGCGGTGGCCGGCGTTGCGGGTCCTGCGCAGCGTGTCGAGCACCTGGTCGGTCACCCGGTCGACGATCACCACCGTCACCTCCGCCGCCTCATCGGGGAGCACCACGGTGACCTCCGGGCAGCCGCGCAGCGCGCTCGTCGCGCCGGCCTCCAGCAGCGGGTCCAGGGCGACCACATTCACCCGGACCCGCTTGGCGGTGGACCGCACGGGCGGATCGTGTCGTTCCGGAATGGTTATTTCCATCACACTCTCCTTAGTATTCACACCACCTCGCACGGATCGGACACGCCTCCGGTGCCGGCCGCCGGCCCGCCGGCTCCGGGAACCGAGCGAATTTCCGAACCGCGTGGCGGTGCTGTCACGCCGGGGGATCGAAAGGCGCGCAACGGGCGACGGCCCAGCCGGCCAGTAGGGGGGCCGTGCGGGCCACGCGCTCGCACAGCGTGCGCGCCGACCGCACGGCCCCGTGCTCGTCGGTCGAGACGACGAACAGCACCACGACGATGTCCGCCGGGTTGCTCCGGGCCCGTAGGTGCTCCAGGCGGTCCTCCGGGCGGGTCAGCGGCCAGAAGACGTCCTGGACGAGGCAGCCGGGCGGCCAGGGAGCCTCCGCTCCCGTCGGCGGTACCAGCACGGCCTCGACGATGTACACGTTGCCTCCGGGATGGGGCTGCGGGAGGGCCGGAACGGTCAGCCCCAGGAGAAGCCGTCGCCGCCGGGCGGCGTCGCCGGGACGGCCGGCGCCGACTCGGCCGCTTCGGCGACCGCCGTCCGGTTCTGGGGCCCCGGAGCACCCGGGGCCCGGCAGCAGACGACGCCGACGGCGAGAGCGGCGACCGAGAGGGCGAAGATCCGGAACGCGTGGGTGAACCAATTCACGGTGTTTCCTCCGCAACGGTCGGTGAATTCATGCCGAGCTCGAAAAATCATCGGATTCCTCCGGCGTTCCCGTGCGACGGTCAGGGGGATTTTCCGAGAGTTTTTTGCCGGTGCTTTGCGAGAAAGTCATCCGTGTTTTCCGGGGACCGCCTCGCGCTGCATCAGACTCGCAGACCGCCCGGTCTCACGTCACGCTCGGGAACTGGCGCGAACCGTCCTGGCGCGATGGTGCAGCCGGGGTGACCCTGTCGCCGGGCCCGACGGCGCCGCTGCGACGGCACCTTCTGACCGCTTGCCCGCCACCGAGTCCGCCCGGCACAATTCCCCGTTAAGCAGTTCGTCCGGCTCGACACATCGCCTAGGGGGAACGTTGCTTGAAGCTTTGGGGTTACAGCCCTCGGCAGAGACGGTCTACCGCCTAGTCCTCGACGAACCGAAACGGGGAATCAGGCAGTTGGCCGAGCACCTGCATTGGACCGAGGCCGCCGTCCGGGAAGCCCTCGACGCGCTGGTCGACCTCAAGCTGATGCGCCCCGACAGCGACGAGCCCGGCCAGATGCGGCCGGTCAGCCCGGAGTTGGGACTGTCCGTGCTGCTGTCGCGCCGGGAGACCGAACTCGTGCGCCGCCAGCAGCAGATCGAGGCCGGTCGCGCGGCGGTCGCCGAGTTCACCGCCCGGTACGTGCCGCGCCGCGAGTACCTGTCGGACCTGGTCGACCGCCTTGAGGGACTGGACGCCGTCCGGAGGCGGCTGAGGGAACTGGCCCAGTTCGCCCGCCGCGAGTGCCTGTCGTTCCTGCCCGGCGGCGCGCAGAAGCCCGACACCATGGACGCCAGCAAACCGCTCGACCAGCAGGCCCTGGAGCGCGGCGTCGTGGTGCGCAGCATCTACCAGGACAGCTTCCGCAACGACGCGGCCACCATCGCGTACGTGCGGTGGCTGGCCGGGCTCGGCGGCGAGACCCGGACCGTCCCCTCCCTGCCGATGCTGATGGTGGTCGTCGACCGGGAGACCGCCCTCGTGCCGCTGGATCCCGCCGACGGCCGGGCCGGGGCACTGGAACTGCGCAGCGCGGGCGCGGTCGCCGCGATGACCGTGCTCTTCGAGCAGTTGTGGTCGGTCGGCGCCCCCTGGAGCCGGCCCGCTCCGCGGGACGGCCGGGGGCTGTCGCCGCGGGAGCGCGAGTTGCTGCGGCTGCTGGCCGACGGGCACACCGACGAGGTCGTCAGTCGCCGGTTCGGGGTCTCGCTGCGCACCGTGCGCCGGATGGCGTCCGACCTGATGGCCAGACTCGGCGCCCGCAGCCGGTTCGAAGCGGGGGTGCTGGCCGTACGGCAGGGCTGGCTCTGAACCCGGCCGGCCGCGGGGCCCTATCGGGTGGGCGCCGTCAGGCACGGGTCCGGCGGGGTCGACCGGTCGGCCGGCCCGGCGGCGAGCATCCCGACCCGGAACGCCTCGCACAGCGCCCGGCCGGCGGCGGCCGCCCGGGTGAGCGGGCACACCGACGCGACCCGGTCCGCCGCCACCGACAGGTTCTCCAGCGGCACACCGGCGGCCGCCAGAGCCTCGCAGAACGTCGCCACCACCGCGGGCGCCGACCGCAGGCCGTGGCCGAGCAGTGCCACGCCGGCGACGTCCTCGTCCAGCCGTACCCGGACGCAGCAGGTCGCCCGCAGTGCCGCCGCCACCGCCGGACCGTCCTGGCCGGCCACGCCGAACGCCAGCGCGGCCGGGTCGCCACAGCAGGTCACCCCGGTCACCGTCACTCCCAGGCCGGCCACCGTCCGCAGGACGCGGGCGGCTGCCGGTGGCAGGCCGCGATCACCCGTCACGGTGATCCGGGCCATGCCGGGCGAGGTGCGGACGCCGTACAGGACGGCCCGCTCCATGGGCTCCTCCTCGGTTGGTCGGGGCTCATCCCGTCAGGTGCCGGACAGCGAGGTGCGCCGTCCCGGCGGCGGTTCGTGCGCCGGCCGGCCCGTGCCGCGGATCCGGTCGGGACCGCCGGCCGACCGGTTCGCGAGCGGCAGCGGTGCGGCGGTCAGCCACCCCCAGCCGTCGAGGGCCGTCACGGCGCCGTGCGCTCCGGCAGCCGCCACGGCCGCATCAGTTCGCCTCCGTCGCGGTCGTCGCGGCCGGGCGGTCGTCGTCCAGCAGCATGGTGACCACCTTGGCCACCTCGGCCACGTGGGGAGCCTTGAGCACACCGAGGTGGTTGCCGCCCACCCGGTGCACCTCCATGCCCCCGGCGGCCAGCTCCGTCCAGCGGGCCGTGTAGTCCGCGAAGCTCACCCCGACGGCCACCTCGTGCTCGCCGGAGGCCAGTTCGTCGCCGGCGATCAGGTGCAGCGGGACGGGAAACGGGGTGTGCCGGTAGTCCAGCCGGGTCTGCAGCAGTTCGCGCCACACCCGCACCCGCGACGGCCAGAAGTCGTCCCCCGGCAGCGGCAGGTCGATCTCGCCCTCGGTGATGACGTCGTTGAGCACGTCGGCCGCCTTCTGCCGCAGATCCGGCACCTCGTCCTCGGGCGCCTCGGCGAGCTGGGCGAACACCTCCTCGGTGTGCAGGAACCGCCGCACGAAGTCGTGCATGTTCTCGCGCTCGTAGGTGTCCAGTGCAGGGTCCAGCAGCATGAGCGTGACGTCCTCGCCCCCGGCGTGCAGCCGGCGCGCCATCTCGGTCGTGATCTGGCTGCCGCCGCACCAGCCGAGCAGGTGGTACGGCCCGGTCGGCGCGATCCGCCGCATTTCGGCCAGGTTGAGGGCGGCGATGTGCCCGATGCTCTCCGGAGGCGGGTACGCCCGGGTCAGCCCCGGCCACTCCATCGCGGCCACCGGCCGGTCCCGGCCGAGGTGTTCGGCCAGCGGGGCGAACCAGTGCGAGCTGCTGGGCATGACGCAGAACAGCGGTGGCCTGGTCCCGGTGCGGCGCAGCCACACGATCGTGTCCGCCGCCTCCGCCCCGGACGGGGTCGCGGCCATCACGTCGGTGACCGCCACGGCCAGTTCGGCGACCGTCCGGTGCCGGTAGAAGTCCTGGAAGGACAGCTGGTAGCCGTGTTCGGCGCGCAGCTTGGTGATCACCCGCATCACGGTCAGCGAGTGCCCTCCCAACTCCACGAAGCTGTCGTCGATCCCGACCAGCGGCAGCCCCAGTGCCGCGGCCCAGGCCTTCGCCAGGATGTTCTCCACCGCGGTGCGCGGTGCCCGGTACCGGCGGGTCCGCGCCGGCTCCGTGGTCTGCGGCAGCGCCTTCAGGTCCGTCTTGCCGCTCGGGGTCCGCGGCAGCTCGTCGAGCACCAGGTACCGGGCGGGCACCAGATGGGCCGGCAGCACCTGGGTGAGCCGCTCCCGCAGCGCGACCGGGTCGAGCGACGCGCCCTCGGCCGGCACCAGGTAGGCGGCCAGTTCCTTCTCGCCGCCCGCCGAGACGACCATCCGGACCGCGGCCTCCCGTAGCGGGGCCTCGCGGCGCAGCGCCGCCTCAACCTCGCCCGGCTCGATCCGGTAGCCGCGGATCTTCAGCTGCCGATCCGCCCGGCCGAGGTACTCCATCACCCCGTCCTCGCGGAACCGCGCCAGGTCGCCGGTGCGGTACAGCCGCGCCCCGGGCTCGTCGGAGAACGGGTCCGGGACGAAGCAGTCCGCGGTCAGCCCGGGACGCGCCAGGTAGCCGCGGGCCACCTGGGCGCCGCCGACGTACAGGTCACCCACCACGCCGACCGGGGCCGGCTCCAGCGAGCGGTCCAGCACCCGCATCGCGGTGTTGGCGAACGGCCGCCCGATCGGCACCGCGCCGCCCGCCAGCGCGCCGGCCCGCTCCTCCAGGTAGGAGCAGGCGACCGTGGCCTCCGTCGGCCCGTATTCGTTGCCGACCAGGACGTCCGGGGCGTGCTCGGCCCAGCGGGAGACCACCTCCCGGGTGAGCTCCTCGCCGCTGGCGATGAGCCGCCCGGCGGCGTTGCGCAGCGCGTGCGGTGACAGCGACTGGTTGAGCAGCGCCAGGTGCGAGGGCGTCAGCTTGAGGTTGCCGAAACCGCCGCCTTCCAGCGCCGCGACCAGCGCGTCGATCCCGGGGGTGCCGTCGTCCTCGGTGAGCGTGACCGGTTGGCCGGACGCCAGCGGCGGGAACAGCGACGTCACCGGTATGTCGAAGGCCATCGACGAGTACAGCGGCGCACCGGTGCCGTTGCGCGGCGGGCAGTTCTCCACCGACCAGCACACGTAGTTGACCACGCTGCGGTGCTCGATCATCACCCCCTTCGGCCGGCCGGTCGAGCCGGAGGTGTAGATCACGTACGCCAGTGAGTCCGGCGTCGTGACCGGCCCGAGGTTTCCGTCCGGCGGGCCGGCGATCGCGGGGACCGCGTCGACCAGGCACAGCTCGGCGGGCGCGCCGGCGGGCAGGCCGGCCAGCTCGGTCCGGGTGACGACGATCCGGCTGCCGCTCTCGGCCACCAGCGCGGACAGCCGCTCCGCCGGGTGGGTGGGGTCCAGCGGCAGGTAGGCGGCGCCGGACTTGAGGACGGCGAGCAGGGCGACGACCAGTTCCGGGCCGCGGCGCAGCAGCACGGCGACCCGGGACTCCTGTGCGGCGCCGAGCGACCGCAGCCGGCGGGCCAACCGGTTGGCCCGGGCGTTCAGCTCCGCGTAGTCCACCGCGGTGCCGTCGGCGCAGCGCAGCGCCACCGCGTCCGGGGTGCGGGCGACCTGCTGCTCGAACAGCTCGTGCAGGCACACGTCCGGGTAGGTGGCGTCGGCGCCGGTGGCGAAGGACCGCAGCCGCTCGCGCTGCGTGCCGTCGAGCGCCGTGGTGCGGGCGTCGCCGGCCGGGTCGGCCGCCATGGCCTCCAGCACCCGGCGGTACGTCGCCGCCAGCCGCAGACCGTTGGCCCGGCTGATCCGCTCCGGCCTGGCCAGCAGGAACAACTCGCCGGGGAACGTCCACACGTCGAGTCCGAACTCGTTGGGGCTGACGTCCACGACCTTCTCGAACTCGATCGGCCGGTGGTCCAGGACGTGGAAGTCGAGGTAGCTGAAGCCCACGTCGATCAGCGGGGTGCCGCCGCCCCACGCACGCTGCATCTCCGGCAGCGGGAAGCGGCGGTGTGGCCAGACCGCCACCTCGGCGGCGAAGACCTGGTGCACCAGCTCGGTCCAGTCGGCCCCGGTCAGCTCGACGCCGACCGGCAGGGTGTTGAGGTGCATGCCGCGCACCAGGTCACCGCCCGCCGTCTCCAGGCGTCCGTTGCAGACCAGGCCGGTGTGGAAGCGGTGGGTACCGCTGACGATGGACAGCACCTTGAGGTGGGCGGCGAACAGCACGCTCTTGAGCGGCGCGCCGGCCGCCGCCGCCAGCCGCTGCAGACCCGGCTCCAGGTCGCGGTACCGCACCGTCGTGCGGTACGCCGACTCGTGGTCCGCCGGGTCCGCCGCCCAGGCCGCCGGCAGCTCCACCCGGTCGAACTCGGCGAGCTGGTCCCGCCAGAAGCCGCGCTCCCGCTCGGACGCCAGCGAGAGCCGCTCCAGGGCGATGTGGTCGGCGAAGCGGACCGTGTGGGTGGTGGGGCCGGCGGGTTCCCCGCCGGCCCGGATCACCCGGTAGCCGTCCATCAGCTCGCCGATGAGCGAGTGGTGGCTCCAGCCGTCCAGGATGGCGTGGCACTCGATGAACGAGAACGTCCAGCGGTCGTCGGCGGTCTGGTGCACGTGGAAGCGGAGCATCGGAGCGCGCGTCACGTCGAACGGGTCGCTGCGGACCCGGGCGGTGAACTCCCGCAGTTCCCGTTGGACCACGTCGGCGCCGAGCCCGCGCAGGTCGTCGTACCCGACCTCCACCTCCGCCCGGGCCCGCACCAGCTGCATCGGCTGCTCGAACCCGGTCAGGTCGAAACTGGTGCGCAGGATCTCGTGCCGCTCGGCCAGCAGCGCCGCGGCCCGGCGCATCGCGGTCGGCGAGAAGGGGGCGTCGTCGGTGAACGGGAAGAGGGTGATGTTGTGGTACGGGCTCTCGTCCCGGTCGGAGAGCATCTGGTAGACCATGGCGGCCTGCACCATGGACATCGGGTAGGCGTCCACCACGTCCGCCGGCACCTTCGCCCGGTCCTCTGCCGTCAGCAGGGCGAACGGAGCCACCCGCCGTTCCTCCGGGCTGTCCCCGGTCTCGGGGGTCGTCGTGGCGAACCGGGCCAGCGACTCGACGCTCTGGTGCACCAGCAGGTTCTGCACCGTCAGCCCGACGCCCCGCCGGCGCAGCGCGCCCACCACCCGGATCGCGCGGATCGAGTCGCCGCCCAGCGCGAAGAAGTTGTCGTGTACACCAACCCGTGCGACCCCGAGGACGTCGGACCAGCAGCTGGCGACGACTCGCTCGGTCTCGGTGCGCGGCGCCACGTACTCGCCGCCGGACAGCAGCAGCTCCGCCGCCGGGTCGGGCAGCGCGCGGCGGTCGGTCTTCCCGTTGGCCGTGACGGGCAGTACGTCCAGAACGACGAAGTAGGCGGGCACCATGTACCCCGGCAGCAGCGCCCCGAGGTGCTCGCGCAGCGTGTCCACGGTGAGTTCGCGGCCGGCCGCGGGCGTGACGTACGCGATCAGCCGCGCCTCGCGTTCGCCGGAGCCGCGGTGGGCGAGCACGACACCGGTGTCGACGCCGGGATGGCGGGTGAGGGCCGCTTCGATCTCGCCCGGTTCGATGCGGTGGCCGCGGATCTTGACCTGGTCGTCGGCGCGTCCGAGGAATTCGAGGTCGCCGCCGGGTGCGAAGCGTGCGAGGTCACCGGTCCGGTACATGCGGGAGCCCGGGACGGTGGAGAAGGGATCGGGTCCAAAGCGTTCGGCGGTGAGGGCGGGGCGTCCGAGGTAGCCGCGGGCGAGTCCGGGGCCGGAGACGAAGATCTGGCCGGGCAGTCCGGCGGGGACGGGGTTGAGGTCGTCATCGAGGAGGTAGATCCGCAGGTCGGCGAGGGGGCGCCCGATGGGACTGGGCCTGCCGGTGGTGTCGGCGGCCTCCAGGGGGCGGTGGGTGACGTGCACCGTGGTCTCGGTGATGCCGTACATGTTGACCAGGCGAGGGGAGGTGTCCCCGAAACGGTCGTACCAGGAGGCCAGTTCGGTGACGTCGAGTGCTTCGCCGCCGAAGACGACGGTGCGCAAGGCCAGGGTTCCGGGCCGTACGTCCGCCTCCGCGACGGCTTCGCCCAGGATTCGGAAGGCGGAGGGCGTCTGGTTGAGGACGGTGACCCGTTCGGTGATGAGGAGGTTGAGGAAGTCGGCAGGGGAGCGGGAGACGTCGTGGGGGATGACGAGGGCCCGGCCGCCGTGCAGGAGGGCGCCCCACAGCTCCCAGACGGAGAAGTCGAAGGCGTAGGAGTGGAAGAGGGTCCACACGTCGTCGGGTCCGAAGCCGAAGTCCGCCTGGCAGGAGCGCAGCAACCGCAGGACGTTGGCGTGTGTCACCGGAACGCCCTTGGGCCGGCCGGTCGAGCCGGAGGTGTAGATGACGTAGGCGACGTCGTCGGGTGCGGTCGTGGGTTCGGGTGCGGTGCAGGGCAGTTCGTCGGCGGGTACGCGGGGGGAGACGGTGGTGATCGTGTCGCCGGCGGGTTCGTCGGAGACCAGGAGGGTGACGGCGGCGTCGCGCAGGATGTGGTCGAGGCGTGCGGCGGGTTGGCCGGGGTCGAGGGGTAGGTAGCCGGCGCCGGCCTTGAGGACGGCGAGGAGGGCGGTGACGAGGTCGGGGCCGCGTTCGAGACGGACGCCGACGAGGCGTTCGGGGCCGGCGCCGAACGACCGCAGACGGTGGGCGAGCCGGTTGGCGCGGGCGTCGAGTTCTGCGTAGGTCAGGCCGGTACCGTCGCAGGTGACGGCGATCGCGTCCGGGGTGCGTGCCGCCCAGGCGGCGAACGCCTCGGGGATCGTCCCGGTGACCGGGTCGCTCCCGCCGGTGCCTGCCCACTCGGTCAGCAGCAGCTCCCGCTCCGGCGCGGTCAGCATCTCCAGTCGGCTCACCGGCCGTTCCGGGGCGGCCACCACGCTCTCCAGCAGTCGCAGGTAATGGCCGACCAGGCGTTCCACCGTCGACCGGTCGAACAGCGCCGTGGCGTACTCGACCTGGGCACCCAGCGAACCGTCCGCACGCGGGGCCAGCGCCAGGCCGAGGTCGAACTTGGCGGTGGGCCATTCCACCTGCCGCCGCTCCCGGACCAGCCCCGACGGGTCGTCCGGCGCGCCGCCGTCACCGTCCAGTTGGAAGAGCACCTGGACCAGTGGTCCGCGCGAGGCGTCCCGTACCGGGGCGAACTCGTTGACCAGGAGTTCGAACGGCGTCTCCTGGTATTCGTAGCCGCTGAGGGCGTCCTCGCGCACCCGGGCCAGCAGCTCGGTGAAGCAGGGGTCGCCCGACAGGTCGGTGCGCATCACGACCGTGTTGGTGAACAGGCCGACCATGCCGTGCGTTTCGGGCCGGTCACGCCCGGCCATCGGCGAGCCGACCGCGACGTCGGTCTGCCCGCAGTAGCGGCCGAGCAGCAGCTGGAAGACGGCCAGCGTCACCATGTACGGGGTCGCACCGTGCTCGCGGCCCAGCCGGACGGCCGCCTCGGCCAGCGGGGTCGGCACCTCGAAGCGGACCACCGCGCCCGTGGCGTCGCGCACCGGCCCGCGTGGCCGGTCGGTGGGCAGCGCCAGCGGCTCCAGGCCGGCGAGCCGCCCGCGCCAGTAGTCGAGCTGTCCGGCGAGCCGGTCGCCGGACAGCCGCTCACGCTGCCACGCCGCGAAGTCCGCGTACTGCAGGCGCACCGGTGGCAGCGGCGACGGCTCGCCGGCGGCGAACGCGGTGTAGAGCCTGTCCAGTTCGGACAGCAGGATGGACTCCGACCAGCCGTCGGAGGCGATGTGGTGCAGCGTCAGCAGCAATGCGTGGGCGCCGCCCGGCAGCCGGACCAGCAGGGCGCGTACCGGGTGTTCGGCCGCCAGGTCGAACGGCCGCTCGCCGGCCGCGGCCACCAGGGCGTCCAGCCGCGCCTCGGCCGTCTCCGGGACCGCGCCGGACAGGTCGGCCACCTCCCAGGCGATCGGCCCGGGCGCGTCGATCACCTGCACCGGCTCGTCGTCCACGGTCAGGCAGCGGCTGCGCAGCACCTCGTGCCGGGTGGTGATCTCGTCGAGCGCGCGGCGCAGCTGCTCGTCGTCCACCGGACCCGCCAGCCGCAGCAGCAGTGCCATCAGGTACTCGGTGCCGCCGGGCGAGATCTGGTCGAGCACCCAGAGTCGGCGCTGCGCGAACGACAGCGGCAACGTGCCCTCCCGGCCCACCGCGGTGATCCCGTCTCCGGGACTCGCCGCCTTCCGGCCGCTCAGGCGCTGCCGCAGCAGCTCCGCGCGGGAAGTGGAGCTCGTGCTCATCATTCGCCTTCCTGTGCGTACGGTGGATGACCCCGGGCCGGGTGGGGGGACGCGTACCGGGCCGTCCCACGGCCGGAGCGCCCCGGCGGTGCTGCCGGGACGCGGGTTCACGCGGCTGTCACCGCGCGTCCGATCGGGCCCGCTCGACGGACCAGGGCTCGGCCATCGCGACCGCGATCCGGCGTGGCCCGGTGAAGGGCTCGCGGCCGTGTGCGCAGAGCATGTTGTCCACCAGCAGCACGTCGTCGGGCTCCCAGTCGAAACGGCGCTGCTCGGCGCGGTAGCAGGCACGCAGGTGGTCCGTCACGTCGTCGGCGATGGGCGAGCCGTCGCCGTAGTAGGTGTTGGTCGGCAGGTCCTGCTCGTCGAACATCTCCCGCAGCCCGGCGCACACCTCGTCGGCGAGGGTCGTGACGTGGAAGAAGGTCGCGTGGTTGAACCAGACGGTCTCGCCGGTGACCGGGTGCCGGCGCACGGCCTCGCGGCGGGCCCGGGTGCGCAGGCACCCGCCGGCGGTCCACTCGGTCTCGACGCCGTTGCCCGCGCAGTACCGCTCCACCGCCGCTCGGTCGGTGGTGTTGAACGCCCGCTGCCACGGCACGCCGAAGCCCTCGGTGAAGTTGCGTACCACCATCCAGCCGCGGGCCGCGAACTCCTCGCGGACCGCCGGGTCGATGGCGTCGTGGATGCGGCGGGTGTCGGCGAGCGGCGTCGAGCCGAGGGTCTCCGGCGGCCGCACGCAGTAGAAGAACAGGGTCATCGGCCAGTCCGCCTGGTAGGAGTTCTCGTTGTGCAGGAAGATCTCCTCGGCCGGCGGGTAGTCGGTGGAGGTGTAGACCTGCCCCTTGATCGTGCTACGGGGCGAGGACCGCTCGGCGTACGCCAGCGGATCGCCGGACACCGATCGGACCACGCCTTCGAACCCGTCCACCCCGCCGATCCCGAACCCGCGCAGCAGGACCGCGCCGCGCTCGCGCAGCCGCTCGCGCACCAGGCGGCGGCCGCCGGCGAGGAACTCGGCCACCGGCACGCCCTGCGCGGGCGCCGACAGGACGAACGGGAGCGCGGAGTCGATGGCCGCGGCGTCCCCGGGGCGAGCGGCGGGCACGGAGGGGGCGGAAGGGTTCGCAGTCATACGCGTCAGGCTCGCTGCCGGATTCCGCCGGAACGAGAGAACAACCGGCAGTGCTTTCGGCAGGGACTGTGCGGGTCTCCCCGGGTTCGCCTCTGCCGGGCGGGACGGGACGCCCCCGCGGCAGACGGCCGTACCCGGAGCGTCGCGCTGCTCCGCCGACCAGTTGGCGGCCCGCCTGGTGGCGCTCGCCCGCCACGCCGGTCGCCTCTCGCCCGGGCGGCACCGCGTTCGTCGAGGACGCCGACGGCGATCCGTTCGTGGTTGAGGAACCGCTCAGCGGGATGCTCACGGCCGAAGTGCTGCGCCCGGGCCCGCGGGCGACTGGCAGGTCTGCGGCGACCTGGCCCTCGACTCGGGAAGCCCACCGCTGCGGACCGCGCCCTGCTCAACACAGCCGCCGTCCTGGGCGCCGGTTCTCGCTCCCGGTCGCGCGGGCGGGACGGACCCGCGGTCCGCCCGCAGGCCGGCGCCCTTCAGGCGGCGGAGGCGTCGGCCGCCCGACGCCGCCGACCCGTGCGGTCCGCCGCCGGGGGGACCCGTTCCGCGCCCACCTTCTGCTGCAGGATGAGGGCCGACTCGATCTCCTCCACGGTGACGTCGTTGACGAACGCGACGTCGCCGATGCCCACCGGCAGCGGCAGGCGCTGGAGTCCGTCGCGGTGGCGGACGGTGTCCCGCAGCGCCTGCGCCAGGACGCCCGGCTCGAGGATCGGGTGCCAGCTCGGCAGTTCCAGCGCGTTCATCACGGCGAAGATCCGCTCGCACTCGGTCTCGCTGAGCAGCCCCCGGGTCCGGGCGATGACGGTGGTGAGGGCCATGTCGACGCAGACCGCCTCACCGTGCAGGAGTTCGGGCAGGGCGCGCATCTCGATGGTCGGGCTGAAGGTGTGCCCGTAGTCCACGCACCGCTCCAACCGGGCCTCCCACAGGTTGGGCTGCAGTTCCTCCAGCATGCCGTGGATGGCGGCGCGCAGCACGGACTTCGCCGCCCGCTCGCCCGCGGCGGTCGTGCCCTGGAACTTCTCGTCCAGCAGCGTGGGACCGTACCGCTCCAACTGGTCGAACAGGGCGTGGTCCTTGATCAGGGCGATCTTCAGGATCTCCGCGAGGCCGTTGCCGACGTGCCGCCGGTCGAGGGTGCTCAGGAAGTGGCGGTCGAGGAGGGTCAGGTCGGCCGGCGCGTAGGTGCCCAACCGGTTCTTGTGGCCGTTGAAGTTGATGCCGGTCTTGACCCCCACGCCGGCGTCCACCAGCCCGATGAGGGTGGTCGGCACCCGCAGGAACGGCGCACCGCGGCGGTACAGGCTCGCCACCAGACCGACGATGTCCATGAGCACGCCGCCGCCGATGACGATGAGCGGCTCCCTGCGGCGGGCGATCCCGAACGCGTCGATCTCCCGGACGATCCGGCTCGCCGTCTCGAAGTCCTTGACCGTCTCGTCCGCCTCGACCACCGTGATCGAGCACTCGACGCCGTGCCGGTCGAAGTAGGCCCGGACGCGGTCGCCGTGCAGCCGGTCGACGTTGGCGTCCATCACGACGAAGCGGCGTAAGACGCCGCCGGGAACGGGAGCGCCCTCCAGCAGGTCGGTGCATTCGGGGCGGAACACCCCGTCCCGCATCCGTATCTCGTACCCCACCTGCTTCTCGGACCGGATGAGCCACTTCTCGGTGCTCTCCGCGTACAGGCCGGGAGCGGTCGCGCTCAGGTCGGTCGCGTTCATCGTGCTGTCTCCTTCGTGGCGGGATCGACCGCGGGATCGACCGCGGTAGGCACTGCGGGACCGGCGGCGGGACCGGCCGCGGGACCGGCCGCGGGACGGGCCGGTGGTGCGGGGGGAAGCAACGACAGGCGCAGTCGGCCCGTCGGGTGGCGGGCTTCGACGCGGACGCTGCGCAGGTCCGGCACCCGGTCGAGTCCGGCGGCGGCCGCACGGCCGCCCGGGCCGACCACGACGGTCCTCGCCCCCGACGCCCGGGCGGCGGCGATACCGGCTTCGGCGTCCTCGAAGACGACGGCCGACCCGGCGGAGCACCCCAGCCGTCCGGCCGCCACCAGGTAGCCCTCCGGGTTCGGCTTGCCCCGCGTGACGTGGTCCGCGCTGACCAGCACGGACGGCAACGGCAGGCCGGCCGCCCGCATCCGGGTCTCGGCCAGCCGGCGGCCGGCGGACGTCACCAGGGCCCACCCGTCCGCCGGTAGCGCGGCGAGCAGCTCCGCGGCGCCCGGGGTGGGCACGATCCCGTCGGTGTCCGCGACCTCCTCGGCGATCAGCCGGCGGGCCTCGGTGTCCACGTCGACCCCCTCCGGCGCGAACCGGGTCACGGTGTCCCGGGTCCGGCGGCCGTGCGCGGTGGCCAGGACGACCGCGCCGTCCAGGCCGTGCCGGTCGGCGAACCGGTGCCAGGTCCGCTCGACCACCGCGGTGGAGTCCACCAGCGTGCCGTCCATGTCGAACAGCAGGGCCGAGGCGGTGAAGGCCACCGGCAGCCGAGCCGGGCTCACCGGCCGGCTCCCGTCGGCTGTCCGGCGACCGGGCCGCCCACCCGCCGTCGCACCCAGTCCAGGTCGGCGAGCAGCCGCGCCCGGTCACCGTCGCGGTAGTCGTTCTCCAGGACCCAGACGCGCACCGGGATCCGCCGTTCGAGCAGCACCCGGACCGTTTCGGCCACCCGACCGCTCCCGGCGCCCAGCGGCGGGCCGGCGCCCACCGCGGGCGGCCCGTCCTTGAGGTGCACCTGGTCGGCCAGGACGTCGCCCAACTCGGTGGCGAGGGCGTCGCAGGCCAGCCCGGCCGCGACCGGGTTGAACGTGTCGAGCACCAGCCGGAAGGCCGGCGAGCCGACCCGCTCCACCAACTCCCGGGCCAGCGGAGCGGGCAGGACGTTCTCGCTGGCCAGGACGAGGCCGCGGGCCTCGGCCTCGCCGGCCGCCCAGCGCAGCACCTCGGCGGTCCGGCGCAAGGCGTCCGGCCCGTCTATGGCACTGCGCCGGAAGCTGGGCACGAACGCCAACGGCGCCGCCAGCGACCGGGCGGTCTCGACCAGGCGTTCCAGCACCGGCCGGGCCGCCGGCGTGGTCAGTCCGACGTCGTTGAGGTGGTTGCCGGCCACGGCGAACAGCCGCACGCCGGTGGACTCGGCCCACGCGCGCAGGTCGGCGGGGCGCCCCGGCGCGTCCAGCCACTCGCCGCGCCCCGGGCCGCCGAGGTCGAGTTGCACGCCGTCGGCCCCGACCTCCCGGGCCAGTCGCAGGGCTTCGGCGGCCGGCCCGGGAAGCCGCCAGCCGGCCAACGCCGTCAGGTGGTTCATGACCGCACCGGCCTGCTCTGGGAGACCGGTGCCGCGGTGTGGGCCGACCACCACGTGCCGTCGTCGCCGACCACGAGGGTGTCGCCGTGGTGGTCCGCTCCCGCCGAGGCGGCCAACTCCGTGGCGACCGGCCCGAAGGCCGAGGGCCGCATGTAGGAGCCGTAGTCGAAGTCGGCGGCCCGGCGCCGGCGGATACCGGGGGTGTCGACCATCCCCGCCGGGAGGACCTGCACGATGCGCACCCGCGTGCCGTCCTCCTCCTGGGCGACCGAGTCGAGCAGGACCTTGGCGGCCGCCTTGGACGCGGCGTACCCGGACCGTCCGGGGCCGGCGTTGAAGGCGACCTCCGAGGAGACGCCGAGGAAGAGGCCCGGCCCGGCCGCCCGCAGGGCCGGCAGCGTGCCGGACAGCGTCAACCACAGCCCGGTGGTGTTGACCTCCAGCTGGCGGCGCCAGTCCGCCTCGCTCACCTCGGTGAAGGCGGCGCGCCGTGCGCCGTAGTACACGGAGGAGAAGCAGACGGCGCCGAGCGGGGCGGCCGCGAGCCGGCCCAGCGTCGCACGGCAGCGGTCCGGCTCGGTCAGGTCCAGCCGCTCCCAGCGCAGCGCTTCGGCGCCCGGCCCGGCGGGGCGGCTCCGGCTGCAGACGACCACCTCGGCGCCCGCGGCGGCCCATGCCTCCGCGATGCCGCGGCCGATGCCGGTGGAACCGCCGACGACCAGCGTCCGGCGGCCGGCCAGGGGGGACTCGCTCACGTCTTCTCCCAGTCGTTGATGTGTACCGCGAGTTTGACCAGCCGCCGCCCGTCCACCGCGCGGCGACGGGAGGACGCCAGCGCGCGCATCACGCGCGCGGCGCCGTCGAGGTCCGTCTGATGGGTCATCAGGTCGCGATAGCCCGCAGGGTCGTGGGCCAACTCCGCGGCGGCGTCGAGCAGATGGCGGTTCGCCACGCCCCGGTGGCCGAACAGCCGGACGCCGTGCGCGGCGGTGTGGACGCGCGGCGGGTCCGGGACGCCGCCGCAGTTCGCCGCCCGGACCGCGGCCAGGTCGAGCCCCGGCAGGGACGGCACGCCGGCACCGGCGGGCAGTCCGCCCACCATGTCCACGACCACGTCCCGGCCCGCCACCGCGAGCACCGCCTCGAGCGCGTCGGCGGTGGCGTCCCGCGGGGTGGCCAGCAGCGCGGCCACCGGCCCGGCCGGGCGCAGGTCCGCCAGCCCGTTCAGGAGCAGCGGCTCCGCCCCGATCGGGCGGGACCGGCTGAAGTCGCGTCCCTCGGCCGTGTGGTGGACCAGCACGGTGCGCACGTCCGGGCCGAGCCAGCGTGGCGCCGCCCGGACCGCGAGGTGCCCGACGGTGCCGTCCCCGACGACGATCAGCGTCCCGGGGGCGAAGGCCCGCAGCGCGCCGAGGGCGTAGCGCACCACCGCCAGCGGTTCCAGCAGCGGGGCGAGCGAGACGTCGCTCGCCGCCGGGAGCGGCAGCACCACGCCGCCGGAGACCGCCGTGGCGGGCAGCAGGGTGCGCTCCTGCAGCAGCCCGTCGACGTTGTGCCCCAGCAGGAATCCCGGGTCGGTCGGATGGGTCGGGTTGACCGCCACGAGCGTGCCCGGCGCGCACCAGTCCGGCGCGCCGGGGCCGGCCGCCGCCACCCGGGCGATCCCCTCGTGGCCGATGACCGGCGCCGGGTCGTCGCGCAGGCCGCGCAGCATCTGGATGTCGGTGCCGCACAACCCGGCGCACAGCGGTGCGACGCTCAGTTCGCCGGGGCCCGGCACGGCGGTGGGCCGGGTGCGGACCGAAACGGTGCCGGCGCTGCGGACCACCGCCCGGTGGACGGCGGTCACCGGTCCTGCCCCCGGATCGCCGCCAGGCCCGCGCCGACCAGGCCGTCCGCCTGCCCCGGACGGCAGACCAGCACGCGGTCGGATACCCAGTCGGGCCGCCGTTCGCCGGTCAGGTAGAGGCCCTGCCGTCGCAGGTGGCCGAGCAGCGCGTCGCGGTAGTGGTCGCCGAGGCCCGCAGCGACGCCTCCGGTGAAGGCGATCAGGTCGATCTGCGGATCCAGGCACAACACCGTGCGCACGACGTCGGCCACCGGGCCGGCCGCCGCGTCCAGCAGGGCCGTGGCGGTGCGGTCGCCCTCGCCCAGGGCCGCCGCGAACGCGATCTCGAACGGCTCCCCGCCGGCGAGCCGGGCACCGGCTCCGGAGGCCGCCCACCTGCCGGGGTCGCGGTCCCGGACGACCGCGGCGAGCCGGCGGATGCCGGGTCCGGAGGAGAAGGCGGCCACGTGCCGGGGCCGGCCGCAGTCGCACGGCAGGTCGACCGGCCTCCCGTCGAGGACCACGGTCGCGGGCAGGTGGCCGATCTCGCCCTGCAGGCCGCAACCGTCGACCGGGATCTCGCCGGTGCGCCGGTCGACGACGCGGCAGGCGATGCCGGTGCTGACCGTCGCGAGCAGGATCTTGCGGCACGTCACCGCGGCGGGCGAGTCCGCCAGGTGCAGCAGCGCGGCGGTGACGTCGTTGACCAGGTGCCAGCTGACGTCGGGGCGCGCCCTGCGCAACTCCCCGAGCAGGTCGAACGGCTCGTCGTGCGCGCCCCACAGCGGTGCGGAGCCGTAGACGACCCCGGTGCGGTGGTCGAGGGCCGCGCCGAGGGACACCCCGGCGACGCCTCCGCCCGGCACCGGGCCGGCCAACGCCCGCACCAGGGCCGAGCGCAGTTCCGCCACCGGTGCGCCGGGCAGCGTGGTGCGGCTCGGGGAGGGGGCGCGGTGCACCGCGGCCAGGCCGTCGTCCGGTGACCAGCGGGCCCGGCGCAGGAAGGTCCCCCCGACGTCGAAGACGGTGACCGGAGTTCCGGTGGCGTTCACGCTAAGCCCCTCGGGAGTAGGCGGCGGACTCTAATGACCGGGCCGCGGGTCCCGCCGGGCCGCCCTGACCAGCAGGGAGGCGACGCTCAGCGCGAGCGAGACGAAGACCAGCGAGCCGATGGCGGTGCGCAGCCGGGTGAGGCCGGCGATCTGGCCGACGACGACCGGCCCGAGCAGCAGCCCGGTGTAGCCGACCGAAGCGGTCAGACCGATGACCCCGCCGCGCCGTTCGGCCGGTGCCGCGCGGCCGGCGACGCTGTAGACCGTGGGCGCCGCGACGGAGATGCCCACGCCGGTGACGGCGAACCCGGCCAGCGCGGTCAGCGGCTGGTGCGCGTCCGCGACGACGAGCACACCGAGGCCGGAGACCACCCCGGACAGCAGCAGGACGAAGCGGTCCGACCATCGGGTCGCCACCCAGTGCCCGGCCAGCCGGCCGAGGGCCATGGAGCCGGCGAAGACGCCCGGTGCCAGACCGGACAGCCGCGGCGTGGCGCCGACACCGTCCTCGAGGAAGACCGCGCTCCACTGCTGCACGCCGCTCTCCACCAGCGCGGCCAGCGCGGCCAGCGCGCCGAAGCCCAGGACGAACGCGTCGATCCTGCGCCGGGCGGTGCCCGCCCGCGGCCGCTCGCCCCGGGACAGCCGCCGGGGCACCCGGGCCCGCAGCAGCCAGGCACCGGCGACGGTCAGCACCCCGAGCACGGCGAGCGGCCAGACCGCGGAGACGCCGCTGCCACGGGTCGCGCTGGTGCCTATCGAACCGACCAGCAGCCCGACGCTGAACAGGGCGTGGGCGCGGTTGAGCACCCGCTCACCGGATTCGGCCTCCACCGTCGCCGCGAGGCTGTTGATGACCACGTCGCACGAGCCGGAACAGAACCCGAACAGCAGGAGTGTCCCGACCAGGGCGGCGGGGGAGCCGGCGAGCGTGGGCAACGGCGCCGCCACGGCGAACAGGCACAGCGCGGTGATCGCGACCGGCCGTCCGTAGCGGTCGAGCAACCGGCCGAGCAGGAACATCGCGGGCGCCGCCGCGAGCCCCACACACGCCAGGGCGGTGCCGAGCTCGCCGTCGGTGGCCCCGGTGTTGCTCTTGATCTCCGGCAGGGCGGCCGAGTAGAGGCCCCACAGGAGTCCGAACGCGCCGAAGGCCAGGAAGACGGTGCCGCTGCGCAGCCGTGCCGCCTGTGGAGCCTGAACGGTGATTGCCACGAATTCCCCTCATCGGGCGGCGCGGACCAACACCGCGCCGCCGTCCACGTTGATGGCCTGGCCGGTGACGTGAGCCGCCCCCGGCGAGCAGAGGAACGCCACCGCCCGGGCGACGTCCTCCGCCGTCTGCTCGCGATCGGTCGGGGTCACCCCGGTGACCTGGCGGAGCGGGACCCGGTCACGCACCACCGCCTCGAACTCGGCCCGGTCCACCAGTTGCCACTGCCGGCTCCAGACGAAGCCGGGCCGCACCAGGTTGACCCGCACGCCCCGGTCGGCCAGGAGCACGGCCAGCGACTGGCTCCAGTGCTCGAGTGCGGCCTTGGCCGCGCCGTAGGCGGGCGAGACGGCCCAGGGCATGACGGCGGCGATGGAGCTGACGTTGCAGATCGCGGCACCCGGCACCAGCCGGTCCTCCAGCAGCCGGGTGATCCGGTAGACGCTGGTGAGGTTGAGGTCGACGATGTCCTGCCACACCCGCGTCGGTGGCCAGGCCACGTCGTGGATCGGCTCGACCGGCGGCTGCCGTTCGCCGCCGAGCACGTTCACCAGCACGCTGAGCCGGTCGGGCAGCGCCGCGGCCAGACCCGCGAGGTCCTGGTCGGTGCGCAGGTCGCCGCGGATCAACTCGGCTCCCTCAGGAAGCGGTTCGGGTGCTCCGGCCACATCGAGGCCGATCACCCGGGAGACCACCTTCTCGGCGAGCAGGGCGGTGACCACCGCGCGGCCGATCTCGCCGGCGGCCGCGGTGACGACGGCGACGCTCACGCGACGGCCTCCTCGAGGGAACGGGTGACGGCCGCGTAGTCGGCGACCAGCCGCGGCATCGTGTACCGCCGCAGGGCGTCCTGCCGGGCCTGTTCGCCGAGCCGGCGGCGCAGTCCGGGGTCGTCGAGGAGCCGGTTGACGGCGGACCGGACCCCGGGAAGGTCGGTCGGGTCGACGAGCAGCCCGTTGCGGCCGTCGGCCACCTGGCGGCGCAGCCCGCCCACCGCGGCGGCCACCACCGCACGTCCCTTGACCATCGCCTCGGTCACGGTGAGGCCGAAGCCCTCCTCCAGGCTCTTCTGCAGCACCACGTCGGCCCGCCGTTGCAGGGCGTTGACCAGCAGGGCGTTGCGCTCGGGAACCCTGTTCGAGATGCTCACCAGGTGCACGCGCGCCCGGTCGGCCGGGGACAGCCCGGCCAGCGTGGAGCGCACCTCGGCGAGGACGGCCACCCCCTCGGGGTCGTCGGGTATCTCGGTGGGGTCGGTGCCCGCCAGCACCAGGTGCGCGTCCGGCGGCAGGGCGGCGGCGCAGCGCACCACGCCCGGCATGTCCTTGAGCGGGTCCCAGCGCGACACCTGCAGGACGACGCGGGCGTCCCGGGGCACCGGCCGCTGCTGGACGACGGTCACACCGGAGGGCTCGCGTTCGGCGGTCAGCCCCGCCGCGTCCAGCGCCTCGGTGACCTCCGACGCGCTCAGGAACGCGTTCTTCGGCGCGTCCGGGTCGATGGCCGGGGCCGAGACGAACCGCTTCTCCCGCGGTACGCCCGGCGGGGCGAACTCGGGCAACGTGGTGATCAGGGCGTCGACCGCTTCGAGCTCCGGCGTGAAGGCCCGCCAGACCGGGCCGGGTCCGCGCTCCGGCGGGACGTCGGCGCCGACGTGGCAGTGCCACACCACCCGGGCGCCGGCGGCCCGCAGGGCCGGAGCGAGCCCGAGGGTCTGCGGGTCGTGCAGTACGACGACGTCGCCACGGCCGATCCGCTCGGTGAACCAGGGGGTCTGCGCCGAGAGCACCTCGCGGTAGGTCCGTAACAGATCCGGCTGCAACAGGCCCGGTTCGGCCATGCCGTGCAGGAGGTGGTGCAGGAACTTGGTCACCGCGAAGAAGCGCGCGTCACCGCCGATGACCGCCCAGCCGGCGTTCGTCCCGCCCGACCGCTGGCCGCGTACCAGGTTGTGCAGCAACTCGGCGACACCGCCGCCGGTGGCGGTGGCGTTGACGTGTACCAGCCGTCGCCGTTCCACGCCGGGCCGGATCACCCAGGTCGGATTCACCATCCTTCTCCCCACTTCCATTGCGACATCACTCAGCCGAGGCACGAAGAGCAGTACGTGGAATTCGGATGGAGATTCGGACCGGCGCATCTGAGAACTTAGCGACCGAACCGACGGCCGGTGCCGCCGAGTCGGGCGCGGGGCGCCGCCGACGGCCATAAGGCAGTCAGGATGCCGTGAGGAGTCGGCCGCGACGCGGTGAACTCCTTTACGGCCTTGCTGTGAATTCTCCATCGCGCCGTGGTGCGGTGGTGCGGTTCGGCCCGGAGGCCGGGGAACGGTCCGCCGAGCAGGTTTCCCATGCGGCGGGCGGAATGCGGAAACACCTCATCGCGCTTTCCGGTCGGCACGCCGACCGGACCGACGGCCGGCGGTCACCCGCCGGCGCTGCGTGCGAGCAGTGCGAGGGCGGCCAGCGACGCGGCGTCCGCGAACCGGCCCCGCGTGATCATCCGGTCCAGTCGTGCGGCGCTCACCCAGCACCGCGTCATGTCGGACTCCGACGGCTCCCGGGCGGGCGGTCCCGGCACCAGGTCCTCCGCGAGGAAGACCTGGCATCCCTGTGTCGAGTACCCGTACGCGACGTGCACGCGCCCGAGCCGTCGCAGCGAGCGGGCGGTCAGCCCGGTCTCCTCACGCAGTTCGGCGTGCGCGAGCCGCTCCGCCGGGCGTCCCGCGCCGTCGCCCGCCCAGGAACCCTGCGGAAACTCCCAGCAGCGTTCCGCGACGGGATATCGGTACTGGCCCACCACGTGGAACCCCTCGTCCTGGCGCGGAATGATCAGGGCGTAGTCCGGCTTTTCGACGACTCCGTAGATGCCGGGCGAGCCGTCGGCGTGGACAATCCGATCCTCCCGCACCCGCATCCACGGATTGCGGTACACCTCCCGGCTGTCGAGTTGACGTACGCCGTTCGCTCCGCTGGGGCCGTGTGCACCCTGGTCGTGTGGTCCGTCCTGGCCGCAGTCATTCGGCATGCACGAACCCCCTCCCCCTTGAGCGCATCGAGTGCACGGGACCCCGTGAGTGCACGAGGGTAGACGCTAGAAAGGGCTGCAACGAATTGTCAACGAAGAAGGCTATTTTTCGGCCATCGCCGGATGATTCGCTGAACCGGTTTTTGCTGAACGCGGGCTCGGCCGCCGCCTCCGGTCGTCAGCCGGTCGGGTCCGGTGGCCGGAGCGGCTCCGCCGGGCGGCCGCGGCGCTCCAGCGTTCCACCGGCCGGCTCGGCCGATCGTCCGGCGGGCCGGTGAACGGCGAGTTCCGCCCAGGTGGAGCGGCCGTCACGGTGGGTGACCAGCAGGACGAGAACGCCGTCGGGGGGCGGCGGCACGCTGCCGGTGAAGCTCCCGGGCACGGCGTCGTCCGGTGCCAACACCGTGGTGCCGGCGCCCTGTTCGGTCGGCACGATCTCGACGCGGACGGCGTCGCGCCCGTGCCAGCGCACCCTGACCGCGCCGTCCGCCGGGTCGGCGCCGCCCCGCCCGACGTCGGGGGCGCCGGCGGACGGGTCCCCCGGACGCCGCACGCCGCCGCACGCGGGAAGGGCGTTCGCGGGACTGGTGCCGGCCACGCAGGCGGCGAACACGGCAAGGAAGCGTTCGGCCACGGCCCTCCAGGTGAAGCCGCGCCCGACCTCGACCGCCCTGGCCCGCAACGACGCCACGCGGCCCGGGTCCAGGCGCCACAGGTCCAGCATGCGGACCAGCCCGGTGTACACCGCGTCCGCCAGCAGCGGGTCGTCGACGCGGAACGAGCGGGGGAGGGCGAGCCCGGTGGCCTGCGGCGCGTCGAGGTCGAAGGAGTGCCGGAAGTGCCGCATGCCGCGCTGGGCCGTGGCGACGGGTACCGAGCCGCAGGCCATCGCCTCGCCCATCGCCATCAGGAAGGTGTCCATCTCGAACTTGGACGGGAAGACGCAGAAGTCGCTGGCGACGGCCCATTCCTTCAGCCGCGCGGTGCTCATCGGGCCGGTCTCGACCCGGACCAGGTCCGGCCGGTCGCGGACCAGTGCCGCCAGGTCCTCGTCGTCCGGGGGCCGCGGCGCCAGGCAGTGCAGCAGCACGTTGCAGCGGTGGCCCTCGGCCAGCAGTCTGCGGAGGCCGCGGAACAGCTCCCGCTGCCCTTTGTGCTCGACGGAGTAGCGGGCGTTGTGGTAGACGGTCGCGAGCGCGGGATCGAGCCCCAGGGCGGCGAGGGTGCGCGCGCGGGCGAGGTCGTCGCGCCGGACGTCGAGCCACGCGTCGCCGATCGCACACCCCGCGACCACCAGCAGGCTCTCGTGCTCCCGCAGTTCCCGCCGGACGGCGAGCCGCTGGAAGAGCTGCTCGAACGGGGTCCCGGCCTGCGTCAGGGCGTGGTCGAGCTGCCCCTCGGAGAGGAAGTCCATCGCGGCCACCGACCGGACGACGAGCCCCAGCACGGTGAGGTAGTCGTGCCCGGGCCGCTCCGGGTAGTCCTGGTAGAGCAGCGTGCGCGGCAGGAAGGCACGCATCGCGCGCTCGGCGGGCGCGTCGAGCGGCGGATCGGCGAGCCCGTCTGCGACGGACACGTCCGAGCCCATGTGCTCCAGCACGGCGCGCACTTCGGGGCCGTACACCTTGGTGTTGACCGCCATGTTCGTCTGCACGGTGGAGACCACGTGGAAGCCGTGCCCGGCGAGCAGGCCGGGGACCAGGTAGTGGTGGAAGGGCTCGTGCAGGTGGACGACGGTCCCCCGTGGGACCCGTTCCCTGATGTAGCGGGCGGCCAGCACCTGGAAGACCAGCGGCTTGAGGAAGTCCAGGCTGCGGCCCTTGAGTTCGCGCGGCGGGTGGAAGCTGTCCGGGAAGGCGTCGAGCACGCCGCCGCTCAGCATCACGATGTCGATGCCCTCCACGGTGATCCGGTGGGCGCGCGCGGTGACGTCGAGGGTGACGGTCTCGGGCCGGCCCGCCCATACGGCGGGGTCCAGCCGGACGGGTATCCGGTCGTGGACGCACCAGTCGAGTTCGGTGACGTCGTGCTTCTCGGCGATGGACGGCAGCAGGCCGTGGGCCGCGGTGACCGCCCCGGTCCGGTGCCCGGCCGCCCTGAACTGCCGGACGAGGTTCCACAGGTAGACGGAGGTGCCGGCCTTGACGAGCCGGTCGTCGAAACCGCTGAACTCGAAGTGGCACTCGATGATGCGCAACAGTCACCCTTTCGTCGGATGGCGGCTGTGGATCCGGCGCCACCAGGACAACGTGACGCTGTCGCCGTCCAGGCACGCGGGCACGCGCATGGAGAGCTGGGCGTGTCGAAAGGCCGCGATGGTGGCGTCGATGTCCTCCGACGTGACGGCGAACACCGCCAAGTGGCTCCTGCCGTCGAGCGATTGGCGACCGTCGCCCTCGACCAGCGCGAATCGCTCGGCCGAGACGAACTCCGGAACGCGGAGCACCTCATCGAGGTGGAATTCGTCGTACCAGCGGTGATATTCGTCTTCCATGCCAGGAGCGGGCCGTGTGTGTACGGCCAGCACATACGCTGCCACCTGAACTCCGCAGGGCTGTCCTCCGCGGGGCCGCGGGCCCGACGGCCCCTCGCCGAGGCTGGCCCAGTCCGTGTCGGGCTGTCAAGGGACGGCCGGAGCCGTTGCGTCGTCTTTCGGCCAGATGGCGATCCGGTGCTTTCGCCGCCGCGTTCTTTACTGCCACCATGTTCGTCGTCCCGGGTGGGATGAACGCTCGGGACGGCCATCCGGAAAGGACGGCGCGGCCATCCGGAAAGGTGGAGGCCGAATCATCCCCGTCCTCCGACCGCAGTCGTGGAAAATCCGCCGCCCACCTACGGGCCCGGGCGGAGTTCGATTCGCTGGTACCCCGTCCGCCGCCGTCTCCCGCTCCGGGCGAAAGGCTCTGGAACGCCACCTGGTTGTGAGGATCTGTGCTGATGCCGACCACCGCCGAGCAGCCCCTGCCCCCGCTGCCGTACTGGCAGACCGTTCCCGACGACCTGCCAGCCGCGATCCGCCGGGTCAAGTCCGCGCTGCGCGCCCGCATCGAGGCGTCCGGCCGCGGCGTGCACGAGGTCTTCGCCGTCGTGGAGGACCGGATCGCGGCCCGGGTCGAGGAGATCAGGGCGGACCGGGAGCGCGGAGCACAGGTGTGGCCGGTCATCGACTACGCGGACATCGCCGCAGGATCCGTCGCCCCTGAGCGGTTCGACAGGGTCAGGCGGCGCGGCTGCCTGGTCGTACGCGGCCACTTCGAGCCCGAGCGGGCACGCGCCTGGGACGCGGACATCGTCGCCTACGCCGAGCGGAACTCGTTCTTCGAGAACTACGCGGGGCCCGGTGACGACTTCTTCGCAAGCGTCGGCTCCACACCCGAGATCTACCCGCTCTACTGGTCGCCCGCCCAGATGGAGGCCCGACAGAGCGATCGGATGACCCGGGTCCAGTCCTTCCTCAACTCCCTGTGGACGCACCAGTCGCAGGGCGCGCGGTGGTTCGACCCGGAGCGTGCCGCCAGCTACCCCGACCGCATCCGCCGCCGCCCGCCGGGCACCGACTCGGGCGGCCTGGGCGCCCACTGCGACCCCGGCACCCTCGACCTGTGGATGACCAGGGAGTACCAGCTGACGTTCCGGCACCTGTTCGACGGAAGCGTCGAGGACTACAGCCCGTGGGACGCCGCGTACCGCACCACCGGCCCCCAGTACCCGGGCTCCACCATGTGCTCGGCGTTCCGCACCTTCCAGGGATGGACGGCCCTGTCCGACATGGACCGCGACCAGGGCGTGCTGCACACGGTGCCCGTTCCCGAGGCCATGGCCTACCTGATGCTGCGCCCGCTGCTGCCCGACGTCCCCGACGACGACATGTGCGGGGTCACCGTCAACCAGGCGTTCCCGATCAGCCGCAGGTGGCACGCCCCGCTGCTGTCCGCGCTGACCGGCATCCCGGACGTCGGGGCCGGTGACTCCGTCTGGTGGCACTGCGACATGATCCACAGCGTCGCGCCGGTGACCGGCCAGAAGGGCTGGGGCAACGTCATGTACATCCCGGCCGCCCCCTGGTGCCCGCGCAACGAGGCCTACGCGGCCGTGGTCCGCGAAGCCTTCGCCACCGGGTCAAGTCCGAGTGACTTCCCCGAGGAGCACTACGAACGCGACTGGACCGGCCGCTTCGGCCCGGACCAGCTCAACGCGACCGGTCGCCGCAGCATGGGCCTCGGCTGACCGCCGCCGGGCGGCCCGGGCCGGACCGCCCGGCGGGCAAGCACCTCCCGTCGGTCTGGACAACCCCCCGGAGGCATCGTGCACGAGGTCAGGGCCGTGTTGCTGGCTGGCGGCGAGGGCCGCCGCATGGGGAGACTGGGCGCCGGACGCCTCAAGCCCCTCGTCCCGTTCGGCGGCACCAGCAGGCTGATCGACTTCAGCCTGGCGAACGCCCGCCGGTCCGGGTTCCCGGAGGTGCTCCTGCTCCCGCAGTACGAAGAGAAGAAACTCATGGACGACCTGCACGCGACGTGGAACTCCTCGACGGCGTTCCGCGTGCACTTCGGGCCGTACGACCCCGCGTACCGGGACGTCCCGGCGGACCGGGTGCCGCGGGAACTCCCCCCTCGGGACCGGCCCTCGGAGCGCGGCACCGCCGACGCGCTGATCAGGAAGGCACCCTACGTCTTCGGAGGCGGCACGTCGGACGTCATGGTGCTGCACGCCGACCACGTGTACGACTGCGACTACGGCGACATGATACGGCGGCACCGGGAGTCCGGGGCCGCCCTGACCCTGGCCTACCAGCGCATCGAACGCACCTACGTCAGCCTGTTCGGCATGGTCGAGTTCGACGCCCGGGGCAATCTGACGCGGTTCGTGGAGAAACCGGAAGTCCCCACCAGTGACCTGGTGTTCGCGGCGTTCTGCGTCTTCGACGCCGACGTCCTGCACCGTTTCCTGGAGGAGCTGGACGGGACGGACTGGCAGCACGACATCAGTCGCGACGTGATACCGGCGATGCTCGCCGCCGGTGAGCGGATCCGCGGCTACCCGGTCGCCGGGTACTGGGAGGACATCGGCACGGTGGACCGGTACCACCGCGCCCACATGGCCCTGGCCTCGGCGCGCCCGCCGATGGAGCTGGGGCGGATGCCGCTGACCGTGCGGCCCGCCGTGGGCCGCCGGCGGGTGGTCGGGGCCCCGGGAATCGTGCGCAGCGTCGTCGCCGACGACCTCGACAACGCCGGGTCGCTGGAACACTGCGTCGTCTTCCCCGGGGTGACGGTCATGCCGGGCGCGCGGGTGGTCCACAGCGTGCTGCTGCCCGGCGCGCGGGTCCCGGCCGACGCCCGGGTGGACTCCGCGATCGTCCTGGAGGACGGCTTCGTCCAGCCGGTGGAGCCGTGGCGGGCGCCGTGCGCCCACTGACCGCCGGCTCCGCCGCCCGGCCCGGCATGACCTCCCGGTCGGCACCGCCGCGCGGGCGTGCCGCCGACCGGCGCGGGGGCCGGCGCGGTGTCGCGAGGCCCTGGCCGACCCCGTCGGAGCGGTGGCCCGGAGCGGAAAGCAGGCCTTCCTCAAGTGTCGCGCCGCCGAACCCTGTTGCCGCCCACTACCGTGGGCACGACGTGGCGGATGCGGTGGCGGACAACGCGCCGCGAGGAGCGCGGGAGTGTGGCTCGGGATGATGGATCCCCTGTCGATGGCGGCGGTCACTTCGGTCCTGAGCGCGGTGGGCGGCGGGATGGCGGGCGAGGTGGGGCGTGCGGCCAGCGAGTCCGTCGGCGGCTTCGTCCGGCGGATCGCGGGCCGGGAGGTCACCGCGCCGACCGGGGCCGGCGAGCGCGCCGCCGTGGGCCGGATGCTCCACGAGGCGATCCAGCGCGACGGAGCGCTCGCCCGGGACTGGCGGCTGCTGGCACGCGGCGTCCCGGCGCCCAGGCGGGGCGGCGCGGCGCCGCAGTTACTTCCGCCCTCGGTGCGGTTCTTCACCGACCGGCAGCACCCGATCAAGGCGCTGGACCGGGAGTACGGACGCAAGGACGACGGCACGCCCAAGGTGGTCGTGCTCTCCGGACCGGAGGGGGTGGGCACCAGCGGACTGGCCGTGCACTGGGGCCGGCTGAAGCCGGAGCGCTTTCCGGACGGCCGCCTCTACGCGGACCTGCGGGGCGGTTCGGCGCAGAGCGCCCTGGAACCCGCGGCGGTGCTCGGGTACTTCCTGCGGACGCTGGGCGTGCCGCCGGGTGAGATCCCGCCGGCCCCGGCGGACCGGATCGACCGGTTCCGCGCCGAGGTCGCCGAACGCCGGATCCTCGTGGTGCTCGACCACGTGCATTCCGCGGCGCAGGTACGGCCGTTGCTGGTGTCCGCGCCCGGGGTGTTCACCATCGTGGTCTCCCGCCGTCCGCCGGCCGGACTGGACGCGGTGCCGGTGCCGGTCGGGCCGCTCACCGACCGGGACGCGGTGCGGCTGCTCACCGACCTGGCCGGGAAGCAGGCGGTCGCGGCGGCCAAACGGACGCTGCCCTCCGTGCTGGCCCGCTGCGGCGGCTCACCCTACGCGCTGCGGGCCGCCGCCCCCCGGCTCGCCGCGGCCGGAACCACCGGGGCCTGGGCCGGGGGCGCCGACCGTCAGGACGGCGATCCGGTGCGGAACGCGGTGGAGGACGCCTACCGGGACCTCGCGCCGGACGCGGCCAGGTGCTACCGGCTGCTGTCCCTGCGGCCCTGGCCGGGGCTCACCGCCGAGGCGGCGGCGTGCGCCCTGGAGATCCCGCCGGACGAGGCCGGACGGCTGCTGTCCGAACTCGCGGACCGCCGGCTGCTGGAGACCGACGACGGCGTCCGCCACCGCTACCGGCCCGCGGTGCGCCGGCACGCCGAGTGGGCGGCGGTCCGGGAGGACGGCGTGCTGGGCTGCGCCGCGGCCGTCGGCCGGCTGGTGGCGTGGTTCCTGACGTTCGCGGTCACCGCCGACCGGTCGGCGCATCCGGACCGTTGGACCCTCAACCCGCTCTACGGGACGCTTCCGCCGGGCGGGTACGCCGGTCCGGGCGACGCCCTGGCGGCGGCCGTCACCGAGCTGGACAACCTGGTCGAGGCGGTCAGGGCGGCCGACGAACTCGGCGATCGGGACCGGGTATGGCAACTGTGCGAGGCGATGTGGGCGGCCCAACTGCGGGCCGGGCGGCACGACGAGGTGCTGCCGGCGCTGCGCATCGGCGTGCGGGCGGCGGACGCGCTCGACCCCGGTTCCCGGGCGGCGGGACGGATGCACACCCAACTCGCCCTGGCACTGACCGAACGCGGGGAGTACGGCGGTGCGGAGAGCGAACTGCTGGCCGCCGCGCGGGCCTGCCGGGCGGCGGGCCACCTCCTCGGCGAGGCAACGGCGGTCGAGACCCTGGGCCTGCTGCGCCTGCGGCAGTGGCGCTTCGCCGAGGCGCTGGAGCTGTTCAGGCAGGCGTCCTCGGTGCTCGACGCCGTCGGCGACACCGGCGAGGGGAGCGGGGCCGCGCCCCGGGCGCGTGCGCTGCTGGAGCGCCACGGCGGCCGGGCGTCGCGCGGGCTCGGCCACTGGGAGGAGGCCCGGGCGCGGGGGCGCTCCGCGCTGCGGTTCTTCCAAGACACCGGGGACGTCTACAACGCCGGGCGCACCCTGACCGACCTCGCGCAGGTGGAACTCGACGTCCGTGCCTACGACGCCGCGCTGCCGCTGATCGACGAGGCCATCGCCACGCTCGCCTCCCAGCGGGCCGCCTTCCACGTGGAACGGCTGCGGGCACTGCGGGAGGGCTGCGTCAGCCCAGCGCCGTGACGGTCACCGGATGCGCGGTCCGGCCGGTCCGTACGGTCAGGCCGCCGGTCACGAGTTCGTGCGCGGTCCCGCCACGGGCCAGCCAGGCGTGCACCGCTGACGCGTAGGCGGCGGGATCGGCGGCCCGGGGAGCGCCGGTCAGCCGCAGGAGGAGGCCGACGCGATCGCGCACGACGCACTCACCCGGCCCGGTGACGTAGGCGGCGAGCGCGCACTGCGGATACCGGGCCAGTACCTCGGCCGCCCAGTCCCCGGGCGGGCCGAGCCGCGGGTCGTCGCACGGCCCGGAACGGTGGACCAGGTCAGCCAACGCCAGGCTGCCGGGGTCCAGGGTGTCCTCGTGCACCGAGGTGTGCACCGCTCCCGCCGGGCCGTCGGGTTCGTAGCCGGGGTCGGCGTACCGGCTCACCCGGACCGTGTGCCCCGGCCCGACCCGGGTGACGACGCGCAACGGAGCCGTGCGCACCGCCGGTTCGCAGGGCGGCAGCGGCAGGCGGTCGAGCAGGGCGGGCCCGGCCGGTTCCGGGATCCCGATGAGCGCGTAGAACACCCCGCGCAGCAGGTGGGCCGATCCGCCGGGCGCGGAGGTGGTGAAGCGGGCCGGTCCGGGCAGCGCCCGGTGACCGGCCAGCAGCACGTCGAGCTGCGGTTCCAGCGGGGCCCCGGCGTCCAGCCGCGGCGCCTGCCGTACGAACGCGGCGACCGGTGATTCCGGGTCCAGCGCCGTCTCGTTCGCCGCCGCCAGCACCACCGGCACCCCGAGCGCGGCGGCGTAGTAGCTGACCGACCCGAAGTCCCCGATCACCGCGTCGGCCGCGATCACCGCCTGTCGCCACCCCTCAAGCGGGTCGACCAGCGCCAGCCCGGCCCGCCGCGCACGGTCCAGCCAGGTCCTGATCTGCCCGGGGCCGTGGCCGTTCCAGGTGTTGGGGTGCAGGACGGCGGCTAAGCGGTACTCGTCCACCGGAAGGTCGGACGCCAGGGCGGGCAGCAGGACCGGCAGCACGTCCTCGCCCCCGCCGTCGCCGAAGAGCGCCTCCGGGTTCCAGGTGGAGTTCAGCAGGACGAGGCGCTGGCCGTCCCGCACCCCGAGGGCCCTGCGGAACCGGTCCCGGTGGATCCTCGCCGCCAGCATCCGGTCGAAGCACGGGTCGCCGCCCAGCACCGCGCTGGGAACGGCTTCGGGGCAGCCGCGCCGCAACCGGTCCAGCTGTTCCGGGTGCGAGAGGACCATGACGTCAGCCACCGGTGAACCGTCCGGTGCCAGCAGCCAGTCCGGTGACAGGCCGAAGACCGGTGCCCCGGCGGTCGCCGGACGCCGACCGCCGGCCAGCCGCTTGTTGTACCCGACGCCGTGCGAGAGGACCAGCAGCTTCCCCCGGACACGGTGGAGCTGCCCGCCGAAACTCGCCGAGATCGCCAGGTCCACCGGGGTGTCGACCGCCTGCCTCCAGGGCAGGACGGGTATCCCGATCGCGGAGAGCAGGGCCACCACGCCCGCCTGGAACGGCGAGGACCCCGTGCAGGTCGCGAGCATCTGCACCCGCAGGTCGTCGCGGAAGAGCGGCAGCACGTCCAGCAGCCGGGTCGCCGACGTCACGTTGTGCACGATGAACAGCACGCGCCTGAGCCCGCCGCGGGTGGCCCAGCGCGCCGAGTCGGTGCCGACGGGTACCCGTATCGCCTCGACACCTGCGTCGACCATCGATGCTCCTCGCGGCGGATGCGATGCGGACTGCCGTGCGCGGTCGCCGTCACGATACCGATGCCGACCGGTCCGGCCGCCCGCCGAGCGCCACGAGGCCCACCCGGTTCCTGGCCGCGTGGGCGCCCGGCCGCCCCCCGGGCCGGAACGCGCCGGGCGGACGCGCGGGGTCCGCCGGATCGGGGGGCGGGGAAAATCCGGCGCCGCGCATATTGCTTCTAAACCAGTTTAGTGGGAGCGTTCCAGCCATTCGCCGAGGAGCACCTGGACGAACGGCGCCGCCGCGGGGCGCTCGGCGACACCTCTCAGCCGCCCAACCGGAGGTCAAGCGTGCAGCACAACTGGTCGGTACGAAGACACGGCACGAGGACGGCCATCGCCGGTCTCATCGGGCTGGTAATGGTGTTGGGACTGACGGGCACACCGGCATCCGCCGCGGTGGCCCCGGCGGCGTCGGGCCACCTGACGAACCTGTCCCACCTCGATTTCCTGACCGCCACGGTCGACCCCCCGAGCCAGAAGGGCCACACCACCTACCGGCTGGATCAGGACCCCGGCGTCGGCGTGCTGTGGGTGTACGCCAACCACCGGTCCGACGGCGGCTACACCCGGGTCGGCGGCGGCGACTACGACGCCGCAACCGACACCTACGGCCAGGGCGCCTTCGACGCCGACGACATCAGCCGGGCGGCGGTCGCGTACCTGGACGCCTGGCGTGAGTTCGGCGACGAGCAGGCGCGCGAGCACGCCTACCGGCTGCTGCGCGGCCTGACCTACCTGCAGACCGACTCCGGGCCGGACGCCGGCGACGTCGTGCTGTGGATGCAGCCGGACGGCACGCTGAACCGCACTCCGACCCCGCCGGACGACCCGAACCCGTCCGACGCGGGCTCCTCGTTCTGGCTCGGGCGCACCATCTGGGCACTGGGCACCGGCTACGCCGCCTTCGTCCACGACGACCCGGGCTTCGCCGCCTTCCTGCGCGCCCGGCTCCGGCTGGCACTGGGCGCCGTGGAGCGGCAGGACCTGAAGAACTACGGCACGTGGCAGGTCGTTCGACGGGCTGCGCTGGCCCTCGTGGCTCATCGCGGGCGGCGCCGACATCAGCTCGGAGGCGCTCTACGGCCTGCTGCGGTACGTCCGGGCCAGCGGTGACGAGCGGGCCCGACGCGACCTGACCCGGCTCGCCGACGGCATCGCCGCGATGCGGACCACCGGCTGGCCGTACGGAGCGCTGATGCCGTCGTCCACCTCGCGGTCCATGTGGCACTCCTGGGGTGCCGAGATGGCCGGCGCCCTCGCGACCGCCGGTGCTGAGCTGGGCCGGGCCGACTGGGTACGCGCCGCGGTCGGCGAGGAGGCGAGCTTCACCCCGCACCTCATCGTGCAGGGCGGCCCGGACAACGAGTGGCTGCCGGCGCCGATCTACCGGGACCAGATCGCGTACGGCGCCGACGTGACCCTGCGCAACCTGCTGGCCACGGCGAACGCCACGCACCGCGCCTCGTTCCGGCAGCTCGCGGGCCTCGCCGCCAGCTGGTACTTCGGCGACAACCCGGCCGGAACGCCCATGTACGACCCGGCCACCGGAGTCACCTACGACGGGGTGAGCGCAGACGGCCAGGTCAACCTCAACTCCGGAGCCGAGTCGACGATCCACGGCGTGATGTCGATGCTGGCGCTCGACGCCGCCCCGGACGTCGCCGCCCGGGCCCGCCAGGCCACCGTCACCAGCCGGGTGACCTGGAGCTACACCGAGGCCGAGTCGGGCACGCTGTCCGGCGCGGCGAGCGTGGTCACCCCCGCGGACCCGTGGACCGGCGAGAGCCAGTGGAGCGGCGGCCAGTACGTGCGGCTCGGCACCGGCGGCTCGGTCGCGATCCCGGTCCGGGCGCCGGTCGAGGACCGCTACCTGGTGATGCCGGTGTTCGACCGGCAGATCGCCCCGGCCGACTCGGTGGGCACCCGGCTGTCCGTGGGCGGCGTCCCCGCGGGCGTGCAGGAACAGGGCGGCGCCGGACCGCAGGGGACCAGCAGCGTCCCCGGCTACCTCGACGTCGGGCGGCGGCCCACCTCCGGACCGGTCCCGGCGGGCGACACCACGGTCACCGCGGCGTACGTCGGGGACGGCCGACCGGCCCGGCTCGACGGGGTGCTCCTCCAGCCGGAGGTCGAGTGGGTCACGCTCGGCGGACCGGGCGGCGGTCAGGCCCTGCTGCGCAGTTTCGCGAGCGTGCCGCGCCACCACGCGGTCCAGCTGGGCAGCGGTCCGGTCACCGCGTACTCCTACGACGCGCAGGGCCGGCTGGTCAGCACGGCCCAGGGCCGCGGCGGCCACGTCGACGCCCTCGTGGTGGCGGGGGGGTTCACCACCGTGTCCACGAACTGAGGACCGCCGCGGCGGCGTCCGCCGCGGCCCGGGGAGACCGCCTCCGGGCCGCGGCCGGACGGGCCGGCCGGCCCACCCCCGACTCCGTCCACCGAGAACGCCCGTCCACCGGGCTCGTCCCCTCCACTCCACACGCAGCCCACCCCGAGAGGAACAGGTAGCCCGCTCATGGCAGTACTGAAGGTCGGATTGATCGGTTCGGGATCGGTGTCCCGGTCGCACGCGCCACACTGGGTGGCCCTCGGTGCCGAGGTGAGCGTGTTCTCCCTCGACGGCGCCGAGGAGTTGGCCGCCCGGTACGGGCTGACCGTGGTACCCACCCTGGACGACCTGCTCGGCGCGGTGGACGTCGTCGACATCTGCACGCCGACCTCGACGCACGCCGAGGTCGCCCTGGCGGCCGTCGCGGCCGGCCGGCACGTGCTCTGCGAGAAGCCGCTGGGCCGGACGCTGGAGCAGGCCAGGCAGGTCGCCGCGGCGGCCCGCGAGGCGGGGGTGCGGGTCTACCCGGCGCACGTGGTGCGCTACTTCCCCGAGTACGCCACGCTGCACCGGGCGGTCGCGGACGGGCTGATCGGCCGGCCGGCCGTACTGCGGTTCAGCCGTGGCGGGGCCGGCCCCACCACGGACTGGTTCTTCGACGACGCCGCGTCCGGCGGCCTCATCCTGGACCTGATGATCCACGATCTCGACCAGGCCCGCTGGGTGGCCGGCGAGGTCGTCCGGGTGTTCGCGGTGCAGAACCCGCCCACCGTCGGCGGACGGGTCCCGCGCACCGTCGCCGCGCACGTCACGCTGGTGCACGGCAACGGCGCGATCTCGCACCTCCACGGGGCCTGGGGCCCGCCCGGCATGGACTTCCCCACCGCGTTCGACGTGGCCGGTGAGGCGGCGACGCTCCGCTTCGACCACCGCACCTCCCGGACCGTGCTGGAGAACCTGGCCGGGACCGAACGGGAGCCGTCCTACCTGCCGCCCGCGCTGGCGGAGGAGAGTCCGTACCTCACCGAGATCCGCGAGTGCGCGGCCGCCTTCCAGGGCGGCCCGGCGCCACGGGTCCACCTGGACGACGGCGTGGTCGCGGTCGCCCTCGCGGAAGCCGCCCGCAGGTCGGTCGAGACCGGCGCGCCGGTCGACTTCGACGTCGCCGACGTGCTCGACCTCCAAGGGGCGGACGGGTGAGTACGCCCAGGACCAAGGTCGCGGTGGTCTCCTTCGCGCACGGCCACGCCGGCGGCTACATGCGCGGCCTGGCAGGTCGGGAGGACGTCGAGCTGGTGGCCTCCGATCCGGACGGAGTGCTCGCCGCCGAGCCCGGTTCCCGGGGGCCGCGGTACGCGGAGCGGCTCGGCGTCCGGTACCTGGACACCTATGAGCAGGTGTTCGACTGGGGGCCGGACGCGGTGGTGGTGTGTTCGGAGAACACGCGCCACCGGGAGCTGGTCGAGCGGGCGGCGGCCGCCGGGGCGCACGTGCTGTGCGAGAAGCCGATGGCCACGACCGTGCCGGACGCCGAGGCGATGCTCGCCGCCACGCGGGCCGCCGGCGTGCAGTTGATGGTCGCGTTCCCGGTGCGCTTCTCCCCGGCGTTCCAGACCCTGCGGGCCAGGGTCCGCTCCGGTGAACTGGGCACCGTCCGCAGCATCGTCGGGACCAACAACGGCATGCTGCCGCTCGACCGGGCCTGGTTCACCGACCCGGCGCTGTCCGGCGGCGGCTCGCTCGTCGACCACCTCGTGCACTGCGCCGACATGATCGACTGCCTGCTCGGCGAGGGAGCCTCGTCGGTGTACGCGGTCACCAACCGGATCCTGTACGCGGACGTCACCACCGCGGTGGAGACCGGCGGCCTGGTCACCGTCTCCTACCCGGGCGGGGCCGTCGCCACGGTCGACTGCTCCTGGAGCCAGCCGCGGACCGCGCCCACCTGGGGCGGGCTGTCCCTGGAGGTGGTCGGCACGAACGGCAGCGTGCGGATCGCGCCGTTCGGCACCCACGTGGGCGGCTACGGCCCGGACGGCGCGGTCTGGCTGTCCTACGGGCCCGACTTCGACGCGCTGATGATCGAGGAGTTCGTCAGCGCGATCAGAACGGGCCGTGCCGCGCAGCCGGACGGCGACGTCGGCGTGCGGACCACCGCGATCATGGCCGCCGCCCAGCGGTCCGCGCGCACCGGGGCGGTCGAGCCCTGCCAGTGGAACCCCCTGATCGCCACGAATGAGACGAGGTAGCACCCATGCCCACACGATCGCTCCGCCACCCACTGCGCTTCGGCGCCCTGCTCTCCGCCGGCCTCCTGCTCGCCGCCTGCGGCTCGTCCGGTACCGGTGCCACCGGGTCGACGGGCGGCAAGCCCTCCGGGACCCTCCAGTTCATCGTGTCGAGCGCGCCGGCGTCCGACTCGGCCTTCCGGGCCGTCAACGCGGCCTTCATGAAGAAGTACCCCGACGTCAAGGTGAAGTTCACGGCCATCCCGAACGACGACTGGGCGGCCACCAGCGCCTCCCGGTTGGCCGCCGGGAACGTCGACCTCACCCTCGCCGGTCCGGTGCAACTCCCCTCCTACGTGCCGCAGGACTCCGAGGGGGACGACGCCCGGGCCGCGGAGGCCGGTGTCTACCTGGACCTGAGCAAGCAGCCCTTCATGAAGCGGCTCACCCCGTCGATCCTGAAGAAGACGGAGTTCAAGGGCAAGCAGTACGACGTGGCGACCGGCGCGAGCTACTACACCGGCGCCTACTACAACAAGGCCATCTTCGCGAAGTACCACCTGGCGCTGCCGAAGACCTGGAGCCAGTTCGTGGCGCTGTGCAGGACGCTCAGGAGCAAGGGCGTCACGCCGCTGGGCATGAGCGGGAAGGACACCTCGGGGCTGGCGATGCTCGCCTCGGTGCAGGGGCTGTACCCGACCGCGCAGGACAAGGACGACCTCAACCGCACCCTGTGGACGAAGCACACCGGGCTCACCTCCCCGCGCGCGGTCCAGGTCCTGGACCGGGTGTCCACCATGTACGGCTTCGCGCAGAAGAACTTCGCGGGCGTGCCGTACAGCGCGATCCCGTCCGGGTTCGCGCACGGCGACTTCGCGATGGTGCCGGACGGTACGTGGAGCTCGCCCACCATCGCGGCGGCGGTGGGCAAGAAGTTCGACTTCGGCTACATGCCCATCCCGACCGGAACCACCGCGGCGGACAACGCGCTGCTCGGCGGCAAGGTCGAACTGACGCTGGCGGTGCCGGCGCACGCCCACAACAAGACCGCGGCGCTGGCGTACCTGGACTTCTTCACCCAGCCGCAGAACTACAAGACGTTCGTCCGGCTGTCCGGGTTCGCGTCGGCCGAGCCGAACATCCCGGCGAGCGCGTTCCTGAACTCGATCAGCCGCTACACCAAGACCTTCTCACCGGCCTGGGACACGGTGTTCATCGCCAATCCGAAGGCCGGCAGCAAGGCCGGCTTCCCGTTCGACTACGTGGACGTGGCACCGGTGGGCGGCGACACCCCGCAACAGGCCGCCGCGGCCGCCGAGAAGGACTGGTCGGCCGCCTTCTGACCGTCACGACGAGGCGAGCCCGGCCCACGCCGGGGCCGGGCCGCCGGAACGACCGACCACAGGAACGGAGCGCTACGTGTCGGAGTTCATGCCCTTCCGCAAACGGACCGGAATGCGGATCACCTTCGGTCTCGGGATGGCCTTCATCCTCGCCCTGGCCGTCTCACCGGCCGCGGCGGTGCTCGGCATCTCGTTCACCGACATCCGGGGGCTGCCCTACATCCCGGTGCACTGGGTCGGGCTGGCCAACTACGCGACGTTCTTCTCCGCCGCGAAGATCGGCTACAACACGCTGGCCCTGAAGAACACCCTCGTCTTCGCGAGCGCTGTGACGATCCTTCAGAACCTCGTCGGGCTGCTGGTCGCGGTGCTGTTCTGCGGCCGGCTGCGCGGGCGGACCTTCTACCGGGCCGTGGTGTTCATGCCGACGGTGCTGGGCGTGACGGTCATCGGCCTCATCTGGTCGCTGATCCTCAACCCGTCGGCCGGCCCGGCCGCGTCGATCTGGTCCTGGTTCGGCGCGAGTTCCGCGTTCCTGGGCGATCCCCGGATGGCGATGGCGCTGGTGATCCTCGTACAGGTGTGGGCGGGCCTCGGCCTCGCCGTCGTCATCTACATCGCCGGCATCCAGGCCATCCCCGAGGAGCTGTACGAGGCCGCCACCATCGACGGCGCGGGCGCCGGCAAGCGGCTGCGCTGGGTCACCATCCCGCTGCTCGCGCCGTCCGTCACGGCGAACGTCCTGCTCTGCCTGGTCAGTTCGTTGCAGAGCTACCAGCTCATCTACGTGCTCACCGGACCGAACAGCTCCTCGACGCAGGTGCTGTCCCTGGCGGTGTTCACCCAGTCGTTCGGCGGCGGGACGCTCGGCGGCAGCAGCCAGTCCCAGGGCTACGCCGCGGCCATCTCGATGGTCCAGTTCGCCGTCGTCGGCGTCATCACGCTGGCGGTGCTGACCTATCTCCGCAAGCGGGAGGCGAAGCTGTGACCACCACGACGACGGCACCCGGCACCGCGCCGGCGCGCCCGGCGCCCCGCGCGACGAGGCAGCGCCCCTCCGTCAGCGCCGGCCGGCTGCTGAACTACCTCCTCGTCGCCATCATCATGGTGGTGTACCTCTTCCCGCTCGGGTTCCTGGTCAACACCGCGCTCAAGAGCAACGCCGACTTCTTCGCGAACCCGGGCGGCATCGCCACCTCGTTGAAGTTCGGCAACTTCGCCACCGCGTGGCAGAAGGGCCAGTTCGGCGCCTTCTTCCTCAACAGCGTGGAGTACACCGCGTCGGCGGCCACGCTGAGCACCGCGGTCTCGGTGCTGGTGGGCTTCCCCGTCTCCCGCGGCTACGTCAGGCACGCACGGGTGTGGTACGGCGTCTTCGTGTCGATGCTGTTCCTGCCCAACGCGCTCATGACCCAGTTCCAACTGGTGCTGCGGCTGCACCTGTACGACACCGCCCTCGGGTACATCCTGATCCTGGCGTCCGGGCTCGGGGTCGGTCCGCTGATCATCACCGGATACGTGAAGTCGGTCCCCAAGGAGTTGGACGAGGCCGCCGCGATCGACGGGGTCGGGTACTGGCGGTTCGTGCTCCGGATCCTGCCCCCGCTGATCAAACCGGCGCTGGCGACGGTCTTCATCTTCCAGGCGATCGGCGCCTGGAACGACATCATCCTGGCCACCATCCTGCTGCCCGACCAGAGCAAGTCGCCCCTCACGCTCGGTCTGTTCGCCTTCCAGGGAACGCACTCGAGCCAGTGGAGCCTGCTCGCCGCCGCGACGATCATCGTCGCGGCCCCGCTGGTGGCCGCCTACGCCTTCCTCCAGAGATTCCTCGTCGGCAGTGTCGTCGGCGCGGTGAAGGGATAGCCGACGTGACATCGGCACGGTGCGCCTGCGCCGGTCGCGGCAGGTCCGCCCCGGCCCGGCGGGAGGCCGGGTACGGCGTCCACCCGGAGGTCGGGGATCTCGACGGGCGCGGCCTGCCGCGGGCCACGCCGGCCCCGGGGCCGGCGTGAGCGCGGACGCGGCGGCCGGCCGCCCCGGCGGCGGTCCGGGCCCCGGCGGCCCGCGGCCTTCGGGGCCCGGACCGGCGGACGGCCACGCCGGCTACCGGCTCCGGTCGTTCCGGCCGGGCCCGGACCACGCGGCCGACGATGAGACCGCCGGCTGGCTGGAGGCGGTCGCGCTGACGTTCCACCAACCCGCCCCCACGGCCGAGCACGCGGCGCGGGTCGCGGCGTCGTTCGCGGCGGAGGGCCGGGTGCTGACCGGCGCGTACACCGCCGACGCCCCGCCGGGCGCGTGGGACGCCGGTCGGCCGGTGGCGACCTACGCCACCTTCGTGAAGTCGATGAACGTCGGCGGCGGCAACGCCCTCGACGTGCGGCTCGTCGCCGACGTGACGGTCCGCGCCACCCACCGGCGCCGCGGCCTGCTGCGCGCGATCATCTCGGCCGACCTGCGGCGCGCCGCCGCCGCCGGCGTGCCGATGGCCGCGCTGCGCGCCTCGGAGGCGACGATCTACGAACGCTTCGGCTTCGGACCCGCGGTCTTCGGCCGGCACGTGGAACTCGACACCGGCGGCCGGTTCGCGCTGCGACGCCCGACCGCCGGCCGCGTCGAGGTGGCCGACCCGGCCACCCTGCTCACGGTGTCGCCGCCGGTGTTCGACCTGTTCCACGCGCGGACGCCCGGTTCGATCACCCGGCAGTCGTTCTACCCGTCGAAGATCGCCGGCATCTGGGCGGAGGACCGGCCGCTGCGCGACCCGTCGGTGCGTGCCGCGCTGCACTACGACCCGGCCGGCCGGGTCGACGGCTACGTCAGCCACCGCTTCGCGCAGCGGCCCGGTCGGCCGGCGGCGATCGAGGTGGTGGACCTGGTCGCGGCGTCCCAGGAGGCGTACTTCGGGCTGTGGGAGTACCTGGCGTCGATCGATCTCGTCACGCTGGTCGAGCACCGGCAGGCACCGGTGGCGGACCCGCTGCCCTGGGCGATCACGGACCGCCGGGCGTTCCGGGTGGTCGGCGAGGAGGACGCGGTCTGGCTGCGCGTCCTCGACCCGGCGGCCGCGTTGCGCGCCCGCCCCTACCGCGCCGACGGCGTGGTCCGGATCGCGGTCCGCGACCCGCTGGGGATCTGCCCGGGCGTCTACCGGCTGGCGGTGCGCGGGGGCAGCGCGACGGTGACGGCGGCGTCCGCCGGCGCGGCGCCCTGGGAGGTGTCGATGGACGTCTCGACGCTCGGCTCGCTCTACCTGGGCGGAGCCAGCGCGGCCGACCTCGCCGCGGCGGGGCGGATCACCGCCGGTTCGCCGGACGCCCTCGACACGTTGGACGCGCTGATGTCACCCGATGCCGTGCCACACTGTGTTACCCAGTTCTAGTCGGCCGCACGACCCGGCGAGGAGGGCCCGCGGACCGACGACCGGTCACGGGCGGGAAGGCAGAGGGGGATCGGGGTGGCGGAACGGGCTCGGCCGACGATCGCCGAGGTCGCGCGGGCGGCCGGGGTGTCGAAGGGCGCGGTGTCCTTCGCGCTCAACGGCCGTCCCGGGGTGGCCGAGGAGACCCGCGCCCGGATCCTGGAGGCCGCCAGGGTGCTGGGCTGGACGCCGAGCCACCGCGCCCGGGCGCTGTCCACCTCCCGCGCGTACGCCGTCGGGCTGGTCATCGCGCGGCCGCCGGAGACGCTCGGTGCCGACCCGTTCTTCATCAACTTCATCGCCGGCGTCGAGCGGGTGCTCACCGACCACGGGCAGGCCCTCGTCCTGCAGGTCGCGCCGGACCGGCGGTCGGAGCAGGACAGTTACCGCCGGCTGGCCGCGGACGGGCGGGTGGACGGTTTATTCCTCCTGGACCTGCGGGTCGCCGATCGCCGCGTCGCCCTCCTGAAGGAGCTGGGGGTGCCGGTGGTGACGCTGGGCCGACCCGACGTGCCCAGCCCGTTCCCGGCCGTGCTGGTCGACGACCGGTCCGCGATCACGGCGCTGGTGGCCCGGCTGATCGACCTCGGGCACGAACGCGTCGCGCACGTGGCCGGCCCGGCGGAGTTCCTGCACGGCCTCACCCGGCGGGCCGCCTGGGAGGCGGCGCTGTCCGACGCCGCGCTGCCCCCGGGGCCGTGCGTGGTCTCCGACTTCTCGGCCGCCGGCGGCGCGCAGGCCACCCGGGCGATCCTGGACGTCGACGACCCGCCGACGGCCATCGTCTACGCCAACGACGTCATGGCCATCGCCGGGTTGACGGTGGCCCGCGAGTACGGCGTCGACGTGCCGGGCGAGTTGTCCATCGCCGGCTTCGACGACACCGAACTGGCCGCCCACGTCAGCCCCGCGCTGACCAGCGTGCGCAGCGATCCGTTCGGCTGGGGCGGGGCCGCCGCGCGTACCCTGCTCGACCTCATCGACGGCAAGCGGGCGGCGGACGTGGAGATGCCGCCGGCGCGGCTGGTCCCGCGCGCCTCGGTCGCACCGGTTGGCGGCGGGCGCGCGGGCCGCGGCCGGACGGTGCCGGACCAGTCCCGCCCGCAGTCCGCCTCGTAGACCGGCCGGCGGACGCGGCGCGCGCCTCGGGCAGCGCGTCGCGGGGCCCGGGCCGGCGCGGACGCCGCGGTGGAGGCCGGCCGGCGGCCGGACACCCGGCGCGGCGTCAGGGCCCTGGGCACCGGGCCGCGGCGGCTCAGCAGTCGTCGAGGACGCCGTACAGGGCGCTCTTCTCGGCGCTGTCGACGGTGAGGTCGTAGTAGTGCTTGACCTGCACCCAGGCGCGGGCGTAGGTGCACTGGTAGGAGGAGCGCGGCAGCCATTCGGCGGGGTCGTCGTCGCCCTTGGAGCGGTTGCTGGAGGCGGAGACGGCGAGGAGTTGCGGCCGGGTCACGTCGTTGGCGAACGCCTGGCGCTGGGCGGTGGTCCAGTCCCAGGCGCCGGAGTCCCAGGCCTCGGAGAGCGGCACGAGGTGGTCTATGTCGAAGGTCGAGGGGTTGGTCGTGGTGTCCCCGTCGTAGGGGCTGGTCCACTTGCCGCTCGTCGCGGCGCAGGAGGAGTCGGTGACGACGTCGGTGCCGTCCCGCTTGAGGATCGTCTCCCGGGTGTTGCAGGTGCCGGATATCGTGATCCAGGTCGGGAAGAGCGAGCGGTCGTAGCTGGAGGCGTGCGACTCGCTGGCGACGGTCAGCTCCGACAGGTACGTGCGGGCGGTGGACGCGGCTATCGTCACCGGCAGCGCGGCGTTCGCCGGCGTCCCGGTCGCGAGCAGTCCGCCGGCCGCGAGGCCGAACGCGGCGAGCACGGTGACGGTACGGCGGAGCCGGGTCTGGCCGAATCTGGACATGCGGAGCCTCTCCCGTTGTGGGGGGTGTTGGGTGGGTCGCCGCAACAGGATGACGGTCCGTCGTTCTATGCGGATAGATTCGTGCCGGGCAATCCTTTGTGACGAATTGGTGTCGAGTTCATGTCAACGTGGGGACGGAACCGGCGCTATGCGGACGAAAGGGCTGCACGTCCATGGCGCTCGTGGGACGTCCGTGACGTGCTCTTGACCTGACCGGGGTGTTCCCTTGGTCGGGCGGCGGGCTGGCGGCCGGGAGCGGTTGCCGGGGCGCTGGCGTCCTGGAGGCGGCGCCGGCGGCCGGGCCTGGCGTCCGGCGACGAGCCCGGCAAGCGGCCGCGCGTGTCGCCGGGGACGCGTCGGCGCTGCGCTTCACGCCGCCGCGGCCGACCCCGCGGCCGGATGAGGCCCACGACCCGCTCGGCCGCGACGTCTGGTCGTACGGGCTCGGGGGCGGGGGCCGGGCGGCGCTGGAGGCGTTCCTGCGCTACCACCGCGAGCCGGGGCTCTCGGCGCGCCGGCGGGCGCCCGAGGAGCGGTGCGCCCCCGAAGCGCCGGAGTCGTTCGTCGCCTGACGCCCCATCGCCGCTTCCGATCCGCAGCCGTCGCGAGCGTCAACCGCGCTGCGGCGCACGGGAGGTGACACCGCGTGTGGGCGTGGGTGTGGCCCGCCCGGGTGGGCGTCGGGCTCCCCGGGGGCGGGGTCGGGCGGCCGGGCCCCGCGCGGATCTTCACGTTGTGAAGATTTTACCGATGGGTAGTCATCGCCGCAGGTCCACGGACTCCGTCCCGGGGTCGACCCCGGGGGTCATGTGAAAACCCTTTACCTCGTGGGCGATTCATGGGTGACTCGTGACGTGTACACGTCAACTCTCACGTCACACGCGGTACCACCACACGCGCTCCGCATCAGTGGACGCGTCCATGCAACCACACCGCGCTGACGCGATCAGGAGGAATCGTTGCGTTCGAACGGACCCCCGCGGCGGGAGCCGGCCGGGAGCGCGCGCCGGTCCGGGCGCCCATCGGCGCCCTGCCCCTGATCGACCGAGGGTCCGGGATCGCTTCCGGACCCCGTGCACGGCCCACCGCCCCCGTACCACCGGTCTCGCTCACCGGCGCGTCGGAGGCCGCGCGGCCAGGACCACCCGGTCGCCGGGCACCCCCGCGACCCTCGCCCCGCACACCACCACCCAGTGCCAGGAGGAAGCCTTGATCTCCCGACTCCGCAACGCCAAGTCCGTGCAGCGAAGACTGCTGGTGGCCGGCGTCCTCGGCGCCACCGTCGCGCTGACCGCGACCATGACGGCGGGTACCGCCACCGCCTCCGCCAAGCCGATGCCGCGCGGCAGCATCGTCCCGCTCGGCGACGGCTACATGGGCGTCGGCTACCTCCACGACGCGAAGGCGTTCAAGCAGGACTCGCGCAAGCTCGACCTCAACTCCCCGGACCTCATGCACCCGGACGCCTCCTGGGGCCCGAAGGGCATCGACGTCTCGCACTACCAGGGCTCGATCAACTGGTCCAAGGTGAAGGCGGCGGGCATCTCCTTCGCCTACATCAAGGCGACCGAGGGCACCACGTACAAGGACCCGAAGTTCAACGCGAACTACCTGGACGCCTACAACGCCAAGGTGATCCGGGGCGCGTACCACTTCGCGCAGCCGGGCTCCTCCAGCGGCGCCGCGCAGGCGAAGTACTTCGCCAGCCACGGCGGCGCCTGGTCGGCCGACAACCTGACCCTGCCGGGCATGCTGGACCTGGAGGGCGGCTGCTACGGCCTGTCCACCTCGGCGATGCGCTCGTGGATCCTCGACTTCTACAACACCTACAAGGCGAAGACCACCCGCGACGTGGTGATCTACACCAGCCCGAGCTGGTGGAACTCCTGCACCGGCGGCTGGAGCGGCATGTCAGCCAAGAGCCCGCTGTTCGTGGCGGACTGGACCACCGCGTCCAACCCCACCATCCCCAGCGGCTTCCCGTACGCCACCATCTGGCAGTACACCGACTCCGGCTCGGTGAACGGCGTCTCCGGCGCCGTCGACCGGGACAAGTTCAACGGCACCAGCGCCCGCCTGCTGGCCCTGGCCAACAACACCGCCTGACCGGCACCCGTCGGAGCCGGTCGGCCGGCGCGTCGGCCCGGCTCCCGGTGACGTGACCGCCGCCGGCCAGCGGTGACGCCCCGGCGGAGCGGGTCCCACCCCCGCCCCGCCGGGGCCGCGGCACGCCTCCGCCGCCGGCACCCGGCTCGGGCGGCCGTGCGCCGGCGGCCCGGCAGGCGACCCGGGGCGCCGCGCCGGTGCCGTGCGGGACCCGGCGGCCACCGGCCGTCGGTGGCGGTGCTCCGCGACAGCGGGCCGGGGCGGCGCTGTTCCGCCGGCGGTGCGACCGGCGGTAACCTGGGAGCGACTCGCCCGGTAGCGGGCCGTTCGGCGCCGGCGCCCGCGCCGCCACCCGCCGGACGGGCCCCGGCGGACCTTCCGGCGCCCGGAGCCGCCGGCCGGGGGCGGCGGGACGGGGGCGGACGTGAGCGTTCTGAACGGCGACGTCAATCCGAGCACGGTCTTCCGCAACGACGACCTGCCCCGGCTCTTCGGCTACGCCGACACCGCGGCGGTGCGGCGGCGGGAGTCCGCCGGCTACTGGGTCAAGCGGCAACTCGCGCTGCTGATCGCCGCGGCGGCCGGTTCCGCGGTGCCGTGGCGGCTGCCGGTGGGCCACGTCGACCTGATCGCGCTGGCGAGCGCCTGCGCCTACGCGGGGACGCTCTGGTTCGGCTGGCGGGCTGGCCGCCACAACGACCGGGGCAAATGGCAACTGCATCGCAGTGCAGCCGAGTTGCTGCGCTCGCAGTGCTGGCGCTACGCGGTGTGCGGCGCGCCGTTCGACCGCTCGGTGCCGGACCCCGACGCGCTGTTCGCGGCGCGCCTCACCGACGGCCTGCACCAGTTGCGCGCGCTGGGCTGGCGCGACCCGGGCCGGTCCGGGCCGGCCGGCCGACAGCACGAGCTGATCACCCCCGCCATGCGAGCGCTGCGCGGCAAGCCGTTCGCGGTGCGTCAGGAGGTCTACGTGCGCGACCGGGTGCGCGAGCAGCGCGACTGGTACCACCGGCGCGCGGCGCAGGCCCGGCGCGCCCTCGCCCGGTGGCAGGCGCTGACCGCCGTCGGCACCGTCGCGGCGCTGGCGTTCGCGGCCGCCAAGGCGTACGAGTGGGGCTCGTCGATGGACCTGGCCGGACTGGCCTCCTCGGTGGCGGCGGCCGGCGTGGCGTGGAGCGAACTGCGCCAGTACCACCCGCTGATCGCGGCACACGCCACGGTGGCCCAGGAGCTGAGCACCATGGCGGTCACCCTGGACGCCACGGCGGCCGAGTCGCGGTGGGCGGCCGGGGTGGCGTCGGCCGAGGAGGCGATCTCGCCCGAGCACACCGCCTGGCTGGCACGGCACAACGGCTGACGCCGGCGCCGTCCGGCACCGGGCGACCCGTTACGCGCGGACCACGCCGGGCCGCCAGATGACCGAGACCGGTCTGCCGCGGCGGCGGGCGAGGTCGACGATCTCCGCCGTGCCGCCGCGCCCACGGGCCGGGAACCCGTCCCATACGGCGAGCACCAGGTCGCTGTGCTCGACGATGTACAGGCCGGCCGCGTAGTACGCCTCGTCGCTCACCTGGGCGTGGTCGAGGACGACGCGGTGGTGCGCCCGCCGCACGAGGTGGTGGAACCGGGCGGCGTCGCCGGGGGCGAACGTGGACGCGTAGTCGGCGGCAGGCAGCACCGCGGTCAGGGCGGCGCCGCGGTCGAGCGCGGCCTCGGCGAACATCTGGTCGGCTCCGGCCGCCAGAGCGCTCAGCGCCTCCAGCGGACGACTGCCGCGGCACCGGTCGAGGGCGTCGGCCAGCCCGGCGCGGACCCGGCCGCGTGCCTCGGGCGGGATGTCGCGGTGGCCGGTCACCCCGATCCGGATCGCCCGGTCCGGCCCGGCGGACTCCGGCCCGGCACGGTGCCGTCCGGCCGCCGGCGGGACGAGGGGAACGGAGGGAGTGCTGTGGCCGGTTGCGCGCATGTGCCTCGACCGCCGAACATCGGACCGATACGCCGGTTTTTTCCTCGCGACGACCCCATTCTCGCGCTCCGAGGCGCCGTTCACCAGCCTTTTCCCGCCGTGTCCGATGGCTTGTCACCTCCTTGTCACCCCGTCGCGCAGGGGTGAGCATGGAAGGCGAGGACTGTGCCGAGGTCCTCGAACTCCGCGTCGGTACGTGCGAGGTGAGCGTCATGATTCGAGCCGTTGACCCCCTGGCGGACCAGGGGGTGGATCCGAGCGGACGCGGCGACCCGGCCGCGATACGCAGCACGGTACCCGACCTGAGGGGCGTTCCGCTGGATCGTCTCGGACCGCCCGCCCCCGTGACCTCCGCCGACCGCTCCCCGGGCACCACCTTCAACTCGGCGCTGTGACCCGTTGACCCGGGGAACCCATGCCGGACCGGCCGCCGGCCGGCCGGCCGAACAGCGGCGCCCCTTCCGGCAGTTCGTCCTGAAGGTGCACAGCCGCTGCGACCTGGCCTGCGACCACTGCTACGTGTACCGGCACGCCGACCAGAGTTGGGCCGGCCGGCCGCGGGTGGTCCCGGACCACGTCGTGCGCCGCACCGCGCGGCGGATCGCCGAACACGCCCTGGACCACCGGCTGCGCCGGGTGCACGTGGTGCTGCACGGCGGCGAACCCCTGCTGGCCGGCCGGGAGCGGCTGCGCCGCATCGCCGGCGAACTGCGCGCCGCGCTGGAGCCGGAGGTGGAACTCGACCTGCGGATGCAGACCAACGGCCTGCTGTTGGACGACGCGTTCTGCGCGATGCTCGTCGAGCAGCGCATCCGCACCGGGGTGTCGATCGACGGCGACCGGGCCTCGCACGACCGGCACCGCCGCCGCCCGGACGGCTCCGGGAGCCACGCCGACGTGGTGCGGGCGGTGCGGCTGCTCGGTTCGCCTTCCTACCGGTCGGCGTTCGCCGGCCTGCTGTGCACGGTGGACGTCCGCAACCCGCCGGCCGCGGTCTACGACGGGCTCGCCGCGCTGGACCCGCCGCGGGTCGACCTGCTGCTGCCGCACGCCACCTGGGACCGGCCGCCGCCGCGCGGCGGCGAACCCGGCGCGGACGCCGGCACCGAGTACGCCCGGTGGCTGATCGCCGTCCACCACCGGTGGGCGGCGGCCGGACGGCCGTTCCCGGTCCGGCTGTTCGACTTCATCGAGGGGGCCCTGCTGGGCGCCGCCGCCACCACCGAGGCCATGGGCCTGGACAGCCCGGACCTGGCGGTGGTGGAGACCGACGGCGCGATCGAGCAGGCCGACTGGCTGAAGGTGGTGGCGCACGGCGCGCCGGCCACCGGGTTCCACGTGGACCGGCACAGCTTCACCGAGGCCGCCGCCCACCCCGGGTTCCTGGCCCGCGCCGCCGGGCTGGACGGGCTGTCGGAAACCTGCCGCGGCTGTCCGGTCGTGCGCACCTGCGGCGGCGGCCTGTACGGCCACCGCTACCGCTCCGGCAGCGGCTTCGACAACCCGTCGGTGTACTGCGCCGACCTGTTCCGGCTGGTCACCCACGTGCAGGCAGCGGCTCCGCGCGGCCGGCCCGCCGGCCGCGGGGGCCGCGGCGCACACCGGATGTCCGGCGCGGCGTTCGACGAACTCGCCGCAGGCCGGGGCGGCGCCGGGGCGCTGGCCGGGCTGGCCGAGGCCCAGGCCAGCCTGCGCCGCGGGCTGCTGGGGAACGTCCGGGAGCACTACGGCGGCGCGGCAGACCCGGCCTGGCAGGCGCTCACCGCGCTCGACGTCCGGCACCCCGAGGCGGTCTCCCGGGTGCTGGCCCACCCCTACCTCGGCGCCTGGGCGTCCGGCGTCCTGGCGGCCGACGGCCGTTGCGGCGGCGGCGCCGCACCGCCTCCCGACCCGGGGCGCCCGGCGGAGATCGCGCTGGCCGCCGCGGTGCGCTGCGGCGCGGAACTGAGCCTGCGGGTCCCGCTGCGCCGCGGCGCGGTCCACCTCCCGCTGCTGGGACGGCTGGTGGTGCTGGACCCGCCGTGCGAGCCGTCCCCGGCCGTCGAGTTGACCGCGCGCGGCGGTGAACTCCTGCTCGGCGGCGCGTCGGCCGTCTCCGTGCGCGCGGGCCCGCCGGGGACCCGCTGGGAGCCGGTGGCGTTCCTGACGTTGGGCGGCCGGCCGGTGCCGCTGGAGGACACCGACCCCTACCGGGACGTCTTCGCCGCACCGCCCGCGCCGCGCGGCTCGCGGCGGCAGGCGGCCGCGCGGGCCGAGCGCTGGCAGCGGGCGCTGGACGGGGCCTGGGAGCAGGTCCGCTCCCGCCACCCCGGCCAGGCCGCCGGCGTCGCCGCCCTGCCGCTCGCGCTGACCCCGCTGGCGGACCGGTCCTGCCCCGGCAGGGCGGACGCCGCACGGCCGTGCTTCGGCGCGGTCGGGCTGGCCCGGCCGGCCGACCCCGCCGCGTTGGCACGGCTGCTGGTCGACGCCGTCCAGTCGGTCAAGTTCGGCGCGCTGCTGGACGTCTTCCCGCTGCTCGCCCCGGACGGCCCGGGAGACCCGGCCGTACCGCGGAGGCCGGTCGCCGACGTCACCGACCGGCCGTCCCGGTCCGCGCGGCGGTCCGGTGAGGCACTGCTGCGCGACGCGTACGTCCGGACCGCGCACCCCCACGCCCCGGTCGCGGCCGGGGCAGCCGACCCCGCGGCGCTCTCCCGGCTGCCGCTCACCCCGCTCGGCCGGCGGCTGCTGGCCGGCGTGCTGGCCGCCACCGGACCGGCGACCGGCACCGCGACCGGGCGGAGGTGACGTGCCGGTGGGCACCCAGCGGGAGATCACCGCAGACCTCGAACGGCTCGGACTCGTCCCGGGCGACACCGTGCTGGTGCACGCCTCGCTGCGCAGCCTCGGGCCGGTGGACGGCGGCGGCGCGGCGGTGGTCCGGGCGCTGCGGGCCGCCATCGGACCGTCCGGCACCCTGGTCGCGCCCACCTTCACCGCCGCCAACTCGCTGACCTCCCGCGTCCACCGCCGCCGGGTCCGCGGCATGACGCCGGCCGACGCGGCCGCCTACCTCGCCGCCATGCGGCCGTTCGACCCCAGGACCTCGCCGGCCGCCGACACCGGCCGGATCGCCGAACTGCTCAGGACCGCGCCCGGCGCGCTGCGCTCGACGCACCCCACGACCTCGTTCACCGCGATAGGACCGCGGGCCGCCCGGATCGTCGCCGACCACGCCGACGACTGCCTGCTCGGCGAGCGCTCCCCGCTGGCCCGGCTGTACGAGGCCGGCGCCCGGGTGCTGCTGCTCGGCGTGGGCTTCCGCACCTGCACGGCCTTCCACCTGGCCGAGTACCGGGTGCGCAACCCGCCGCGCCGCCGCTACACCTGCCTGGCGGGCGCGACCGGGACCCCGCTGTGGCGGGACTTCGAGGACGTGGACCTCGACGACGGCGACTTCCACCGGATCGGCCGCCATCTGGAGGCCGGCCCGCGCCACGCCCTGGTGGCCCGCGGACCGGTCGGCGCGGCGACCGCCCGGCTGCTGCCGCTGCGCGCCGCGGTGGACGCCGCGGTGCGCTGGATGGCCGAATACCGCGGTCTCGCCGCGCCGGACGGGGGGTAGGCCGATGGTCTCCGAGGAGGCCTCGGCCCGCCGGGGCACCCAGACTCCCTACTTCTTCCTCAGCTACGGGCGCACCCCGCCCCTGGAGGGCGACCAGCAGCACCCGGACCGCAACCTGGTCCGCTTCCACCAGGACCTGTCCCGGCACATCATGCAGCTCACCGACCTGTGCCAGGGCGTCGCGCCGGGCTACCTCGACCGCCTCACGAAGATCGGGTCGGCCTGGGAGGCGGAGCTGAAACACGAACTGGCCCAGTGCCAGGTGCTGGTGCCGGTGTACTCGCCCCGCTTCGTGGCCAGCACCTGGTGCGGGAAGGAATGGCAGGCGTTCGAACGCCGCCAGCAGGCCCAGCGGGAGAAGGACGCGTTCACCCGCAACGCGGTGGTCCCGGTGGTGTGGGTGCCCCTTCCGGATGACGACCTGCCACCCGTGCTGCGCGGTGTGCAGTACGTGGACGACGGCGTGGGCCACGCCTACCAACAGGAGGGGCTGTACGCCCTGATGGCGGCCGGGCGGTGGAGCATCTACAAGAAGACCACGCTCGCCCTCGCCCGCGCCATCGTCGAAGTGGCGCGCAGCTCCCGGCTGGCGCCCTGCGCCACCACGCTCTTCGACGAGCTCGGCAACGCCTTCGAGGAGGAACCGTGAGGCCCCACGTCACGTCGAACGGCGGCGCGGGCACCGCCTTGACCGGTCCGGCGCCGGTGTTCTTCCTCAGCTACGCCCCGACCCCGCCGACCCTCGACGAGCACGACCTCGACCCGGACAAGCTCGTCCTGGAGTTCCACGCCGAGCTGAGCCGGCAGGTCGAGCGGCTGGCCGGCCTGCCACCGGGCGGCGCCGTCGGCTACGCCCAGCGCCCCGGCCACCCGCCCGGCCGCACCCTGGAGGCGCTGGCCCGCAGCCGGGTCTTCGTGCCGCTGTGCTCGCCGCGCTACTTCACCACCGCCTCCTGCGGGCGGCAGTGGTACGCCTTCACCCACCGACCGCACGCCGAACACGCCGTCGTCCCCGCGCTGTGGGCGCCGGTCGCACTCGCCCAGCAGCCGACCGCGGTGCGCGAACTGCCGGGCGGGTTGCTGCCGGTCTGGCCCGACCCGGGCCGGCTGCCGGCCCGCCGGTACGCGGCCGGCGGCCTCTACTCGCTGATCACGCTGGAGGAGGACGACCGGGCCTACCGCAGCGTGGTGCGCCGGCTCGCCGAGCGCATCGTGCACGCGGCCCGCCACACCCCGGCCGCCCAGGTCGACAGCGTGCGGTGGGGCCCGCCGCAGAGCATGCCGGACGCCTTCGCCGCCGCTCCACCCAGGCCGCGGCTGGGCATCGCGGTGCTGGCGCCCACCACGGACCGGCTGCCGGCCGACCGCGATCCGGGGCCGTACGGCGCGACCGCGCTGGAGTGGCGGCCGTACGGCGGACCGGCCCGCGGCCCGCTGGCCGAGCGGATGGCCGGGCTCGCCCGCAACCTCGGCTTCGCCCCGTGGATCCGGGTCTTCGACGGCTCGCTCGGCGAGCTGTTCGGCTCGCCCGAACCGACCGGCCCGTGGGTGGTGCTCGTCGACCCCTGGACGCTCCACGACGAGGCGACGGTCCGACTGCTGCGCCGGTTCGACGCGTTGGAGCAGCCATGGGCGGTGGTGATGTCGGCGCTGTCCGAGCACGACCCGCAGACCGCCGGGTGCCGGGAGGAACTGCGCCGGCGACTGCGCTCCGCGCTGCCCCGGCGGTCCGCCGGCGGCCGGACCGTCGACCGGGCCGCGGTGGGCGGCATTCCCAACTCGGAGGCGTTCGGGCGGGTCTTCGCCGAACTGGTGGAGTCCGCGGGCCTGCGGTTCCTGATGGGCGCTCAGGTACCATTCCGCCCACGCCGGTCAGGTCCGGCGGCGGGGCGGCCACGACTGGACATCGACCCGCTGACCGTGCACGACACGGACGAACCAGGTGACGGCGGCGGCCCGGAGGCGACAGGATGACGAGTGGCGAGACGGCCGGCAGGATCATCACGTTCTACTCGTACAAGGGCGGCACCGGCCGCACCATGGCGCTCGCCAACACCGCCTGGATCCTGGCCTCGCGCGGCCGGCGCGTGCTGGTGGTGGACTGGGACCTCGAGGCCCCCGGGCTGGACCGGTTCCTGCACCCGTTCCTGGACCAGCAGCGCCTCCACGAGGCGCCGGGCGTGGTGAACCTGCTCACCGACTACATGCTGGCGTTCGGCCAGGAGTGCGCGTCGGGCCGGTCGCCGTGGATCGACGACGACGCGGACCGGCGCGCCCGGTGGATCGCGCCGCACGCCCGCGTCGGCCGCGGGATCCTGAACGTCGACTGGAGGCACTTCGCGGCCGGCGGCCGACTGGACTACCTCTCGCCCGGCAGGCTGAACCGCGACTACTCCGCCTCCTTCTCGCACGTCGAATGGTCGAACTTCTTCGACTACTGCTACGGCGGCGAGTTCCTGGACGCCCTGCGCGCGGAGATGAGCCGCGACTACGACTACGTGCTGATCGACAGCCGCACCGGGCTGAGCGACGTCGCGGACATCTGCACCATCCAGCTCCCGGACACGGTCGTGGACTGCTTCACCCTCAACGACCAGTCGATCAACGGTGCCTTCAAGGTGGCCGAGCGGGTGGGCGATCTCTACCAGGGCAAGCGCCGCATCCGGGTGCTGCCGGTGCCGACCCGGGTGGAGGACGCCGAGGCGGACCGTCTGGAGGCGGCCCGCGCCAAGGTCCGGCACCGCTTCCGCCGGGTGCTGGCCGCCTCCGGACTCGACCCGCAGCGTTACTGGGGCGCGGTGGAGATGCCGTACAAGGCGGCCTACGCCTACGAGGAGGTGCTGGCCGCGTTCCGCGAGGCGCCCGGGTCGCCCACCACGCTGCTGGCCGCCTGCGAACGGCTCACCTCCTTCATCACCGACGGCGACGTGTGTGAACTCGCCCCGATGAAAGAGGAGTTGCGCCGCACCTACCTGGACTCCTTCATCCGTCGCCGGCCGCCCGGCCCGATCGACGTCTTCCTCAGCTACGTGCCGGAGGACCGGATGTGGGCCGACTGGATCGCCGCGGTCCTCAGCGACGCCGGGTTCGCGGTCCGGCACGAGCGGTTCGGCGGCGGGGAGACGGCCGGCAGCCCGCTGCGGCAGGAGACCGAGCAGCACGTGGAGGCCGCCTCCCGCACGGTCGCGGTGCTGTCCGCCAACTACCAGAACTCCGCCGAGGCGCGCGCGGTCTGGGAGTCGGTGGCGGCCAGCGACCCGATGGGCGCGCGGCGCTCCCTGGTCCCGGTCCGGGTCAGCGACGTGCGGTTGCGCCGGCCGTTCTCCGACCTGAGCCCGGTGGACCTCTCGCCGCTGGAGGAGGAGGGCGCCCGGCAGACGCTGCTGCGGGCGATGGATGCCCCCCACCAGCTCCAGCCGCACCCGGCCGACCAGCAGCGCGGCGGCCCGCGCTACCCCGGCGCGGTCCCTCCGGTGTGGTCGGTGCCGTTGCGCAACTCCACCTTCACCGGCCGTGCCGAACTCCTCGACCGGCTGCGCGAGCGGTTGGAGGACGGCACTCCGGCGCTGCTGCACGGCATGGGCGGCGTCGGCAAGACCCAGTTGGCGCTGGAGTACGCCCACCGCTTCATGACCGACTACGACGTGGTCTGGTGGATCCCCGCGGAACGGCACAACGCCGGTCGGCAGAAGTTCGCCGAGCTGGCCGGCCCGCTCGGCCTGCAACCCGGCGATTCCATCGGCCGGACCGTCGAGGTGGTGCGCGAGGCGCTGCGCCGCGGCGAACCGTACGGCCGCTGGCTGCTGGTCTTCGACAACCCCCGCGACCCGGCCGAACTGGCCCCGATGCTGGTCAGCGGGAACGGCGGCGGCCACGTCGTCATCACCGCGCGCAAGGAGGGGTGGGAGCGGGTCGCCGCCCCGCTCGAGGTGGACGTCTTCTCCCGGGCGGAGAGCGTCCAGCACCTGGCGCGCCGGGTCCCCTCGATCGGCCAGCAGGCCGCCGACCGGGTGGCCGACACCATCGGCGACCTGCCGCTCGCGGTGGACCAGGCCGCCGCCTGGCTCAACGAGACCGCGCTGGACGCGGACGTCTACCTCGACCTGCTCAACCGGCAGTTCGACTCGGTGCGCGGCCGGGTGGAGCAGGGCGCGCCGGGGGAGTCGCCGCTGGCGGTCGCGGCCACCTGGCAGGTGTCCATCGACCAGTTGCGCCAGAAGTACCCGGTCGCGGTGCGGTTGCTGGAGTTCTGCTCCTGCTTCGGCGCCGACCCGGTCTCGCTGGACCTGCTGTACGGCAAGGAGATGGTCGACGCGCTGCGGGAGGACTCCCGGGAACTCGACGAGAACCTGATGCTGGCCCGCGCCATCCAGGAGCTGAGCCGCTTCGCGCTGGTCAAGGTCGACCGCAAGGGCCGCAGCCTGCAGATCCACCGGCTGGTGCAGGCCGTGGTGCGCTCCTCGATGTCCGACGAGCGGCAGCGGGAGGCGGTGCGCGTGGTGCACCGGGTGCTCTTCGGCGCCCGCCCGTCGCAGGGGGACGTGGAGAGCCCGGAGAACTGGGCCACCTACGCCGCCATCTGGCCGCACCTGGTCGTGCCGTGGACCGGCAGGGCGCGCGACAACCGGGTCCGCCAGCTGATGGTGGACCGGATGACCTACCTGCGCAGCCGCGGCGAGCTGGCCTCCGCCCGGGAACTCGGCGAGGACCTGGTCGCCGCCTGGACCCCGCACACCGGCGAGAACGACCGCTGGACGCTGCACATGCGCTTCCAGATCGCCAACGTGCTGCGCGCCCAGGGCTGGTACGCCGAGGCGCTGGAGCTCAACCTCGACGTGCTCGGACGGCAGCAGGAGACGCTGGGCGAGGACGACCTGCACACCCTGATGACGGCCAGCAGCGTCACCGCCGACATGCGCGGTGTCGGCCGCTTCACCGACGCGTTGGAACTGGACCGCACCACCCGCGACCGGTTCGTCCACCTGTTCGGCGACGACCATCCGCGCACCCTGATGGCGGCCAACAACTACGCGGTCTCCCTGCGGATGGCCGGCCGGTGCGAGGAAGCCCGCGAGGTCGACCGGGGGACGCTGGAGGCGCGGCACAACACCCTCGGCCCGGACCACCCGCTGACCCACTTCTCCGCCGTCAACCTCGGGCGGGACCTGCGCTCGTGCGGCGACTACACGGCGTCCGCCGCCATGCTGCGCGGCATCTACGAACGCGCCTGCGGCCACCCCGACCTGGGCAACGAGTACCCGCTGGCGCAGCGGGCCGCCAAGGCGCTGGCGCTGAGCCTGCGCCGCACCGGCGAACTGGAGGAGGCCGAGCGGCTCACCCGGGAGGTGCTGGACAGCTGCCGGCGGCGGCTCGGCGACCGCTCGCCGGAGACGCTGGTGGTGTGGATGGGCCTGGCCGGCCACTGGTCGGTGGCCCGGCGCTTCCCGGAGGCCCGCGACCTGCTGGAGAAGCTGCACGCCGACTTCGTCGCGGTACTCGACGAGTCCCATCCGCTGACCCTGGCCTGCGCCGCCAACTACTGCGTCCAACTGCTCGGCGCCGGCGAGGTGGAGCGGGCACACGCGATGGCGGAGCGGACCGGCGCCGCCCTGCGGGACCTGCTCGGCGCCGGCCACCCGTTCACCCTCTCCTGCGACGTCGACCTGGCCAACGCGGCTGCGGCGCGCGGCGACCTCGCGGCGGCCGAACGCCTCTACCGCGGCTCGCTGGACGGACTGCGCGGGCTGCTCGGGCCCGGGCACCCCGCGGTCCTGCTGTGCGAGGCGGACCTGGACCTGTTGCCGCGCCGGGCCGGGACGCGGCAGCAGGACGAAGCGGGCGGCCGGGCGCAGCACGTGCTGGCGGAGAAACTGGGCGCGGAGCATCCGCTCGTGGCCCAGTTGCGCGACCGGGTGCCGGTCGGCCTGACGCTCGACCCGCACCCGATCTGACCGCCCCGCGGCGCAGCCCCGCGGCCCTCGGCGTTCCGGGGCCTCAGCCGGCCGGCCGCCCCGGCGCGGTGTCCGCCCGGCAGCCGTGGGCCGCCGGGGTGGCGCGCAGCCAGGCGAGCACCCGCGGCAGCACCGTCACCGCGTCGAAGTGCGCCGCGCTCGGCTGGAGGACGGCCGTCGCGCCGGGGATCCGTTCGGCGAGCCACTGGAAGTGGCCCAGCGGGGAGAAGACGTCGCGCTCGCCGTGCCAGACCAGGGTGGGCACCCGGATCACGGCCGGATCGAAGCCCCACGGACGGCAGAAGGAGATGGCGTCGTCGGCCCAGCCGGCCCCCTCCTTCCCGGCGTCGCTGAGCGCCCCCTCGTAGTTGCGCCGCAGCCACCCGCGGATGCCGGCGTCCGCGACCACCAGCCGGTCGCTGGCCGGCATCTCCTCGTCCAGGCAGGCCAGGAGGATGCCGGGGTCGTTGCGGATCGCGTCCGCGTTGCGCGCCACCGAACGGCTGAACGCCTCCGGGTCCTGCCGCGCGACGGTGTACTCCTCGACGTTGAGCGGGCCCATCCCCTCGAACCACTCCAGACCCTCGGCGTCCCGGGGCGCCAGGCTCACCAGCGCCGCCGCGCTGCGTACCCGGTCCGGCCGGAGCGCGGCGCAGGCCAGCGCGTGCGGACCGCCGCCGGAACGGCCGACCACCGAGAAGCGACCGACGGCCATCGCGTCGGCGATCGCCAGCACGTCGTGCACCGCGTGCGCGACCTGGCGGCCCCTGAGCGACGTGGAGTCGCCGTAACCGGGCCGGTCGTAGGCGATCAGGCGGATGCCGAGCTGGTGGAGCACCAGCGTGCGCGGACGCGGGCCGAGCCGGCTGCCGGGCGTGCCGTGCATCAGGAACACCGGGTAGCCCCGGGGGTCCCCCCACCACTCGTACACGAGCCGTCGGCCGTCGTCGGTGCGCACACTTCGCGCCATGGGGCGTCTCCCGTCACCCGCGGCCTTCCCGGCCGTTCGGGGGCACCGAGCGGCCGGCCGCCGCGGGGGTCGGCCAACCGGGCACGATTGCCGTCGTATCCACATTCGCCCAAGACACGGGTGGGTGGTAGGGGCGGATCGGTCAGCGGCTGCGGACCGGTCGGGCCCTGCGCCGCGGCCGCACCCGCGCGGGGCGAGAGCAAGCGCGATGCGCGCGATGATATCGATCTTCGCCGAGCGGTCGACCACCACCCCCGGGGCGCGTCGGCACGGAGCCCGTCACCGCTCGCGCGCCCGGGGCCTCCGGCGCGGCCGGGGTGGTGGGGTGCCGGGGCGGCCGGGCCCGTGCGGATCGGGCCGGCGGCGGTGCGCGTCACCGCGCAGGCGCGCCCGCGCCGCCGTCTCGCGCGGCGTGACCGTACCGCCCCGTAGGGATTCCGCCCGTTCGGTGGCGAAACACCATGGATACCCGGCGGAGACCGTCATACCGTCTGCCCATCATACGAAAGTGCCTGGGGCGGTCCCGAACGGAGACTGGGAGGGGTCCCCGGGGCGCGGCCGCGAGCGGACGGCCGGCGTGCCTCAGACGCCGGAGCGGTCGCGCCACAAGGCTGCCAGCGAGGCGTCGCCCGCCACCTCCACCTCGTCCCAGCCGCCGCGGTTCCACAGCGCCCGGTACAGCGCCGGCGGCGGGCCGCTCAGCACGCAGTCGGCCGGCACCCCACCGGCATCGGCGAGCCGTTCGACCGCCGGCGGTTCGGCGGACAGCCGAAGCAGCCACGCGCGCGCTCCGCCCGGGCCGGCGGCGCCCGCGCGCACCAGCAGGGTGCGCGGCCGGTCGGTGCGGACCCGGCTGCGCGGCCGGACGTGGAAGCCGGCCAGCAACTCGTCCACGCCGTCGCCGGCGAGGTCCGCGTCGAACGGCTGGTGCGCGACGCCGGCCGCCGCCTCCGCGTCCACCCAGTGGATCGCCGTCTCGTGCGCTTGCCGCCGGGCCCAGAAGGCCAGCGGCGACGGTGCCGGCAGGAACGACCAGCAGGCCAGGTCGTCCGGCGCGCCGGACAGCCGCTCCACCAGGGCCCGGTGCCCCTCGCGGAACCAGCCGTCGAGCGCCGCGTCGTCGTCCGGACCGGCCGGCTCCAGCGGCGCGGGCCGCTCCCGGCCGGCCAGGAAGCCCGCCGCCCAGCGGTGCACGCTGCCGGTGTGGACGACCAGGTCGCGCACCCGCCACCGCGGGCAGGTCGGCACCCCGGCGTCCCAGCCGGTCCGGCCGGCGAGATCGGCGAGCCGCTCGCCGTCCCGGGCCAACGCCGTGATGAAGTCAGCCGTTCGCATGGAACCTCCGTCCTGGGGATGCCGGTGCGGCCCCCCGAGCGTGCCGCCGTCCGCCCTCCCCGCGCGAGGGGAGGAGGCCGAACGGCGGCGGCCGGTACCCGCGGCGGCGTGGTTGCCACGCCGCACGCCGCCGTCTAGCGTGCCAGGCGTGACGGACGAGTCGGAACGCGTGGCGCGTTTGCTGGAAGCACAGGCCCGCGCCGGGGAGTTGTTCGCCGAGGTGGAGGCCCGCGGCCTGATCGCGGCCGGCCGGCGCGAGTCCGAGGTCAGCGACGCCGTCCGTGACCTGGCGGCGGAGATGTTCGGGGTGCGGCGCTTCTGGCACAAGCGCATCGTGCGCTCCGGCCCCAACACCCTCCAGCCCTACCGGGAGAACCCGCCCGACCGGGCCATCGCCTCGGACGACATCGTCTTCGCCGACTTCGGCCCGATCTTCCAGGACTGGGAGGCCGACTTCGGGCGCACCTACGTGCTGGGCGACGATCCGGTCAAGCGGCGGCTGCGCGACGACCTGCCGCGGGTCTTCGCCGCCGGGCGCGAGGTCTTCCGGGCCCGTGCGGACATCACCGGGGAGCGGCTGTACGCCGAGGTGGTGCGGCTGGCACGGGAGGCCGGCTGGGACTTCGGCGGCCGGCACAGCGGCCACCTGGTGGGGGAGTTCCCGCACGCGACGATCGACGGCGCCGAGACCGAGTCGTACATCACCCCGGGCAGCACCGGGGTGATGCGCCGCCGGGACGGCGCCGGGCGGCGGTGCCACTGGATCCTGGAGATCCACCTGGTGGACCGCGAGCGCGGGTTCGGCGGCTTCCACGAGGAGCTGCTCGACCTCGGTTGACCCTCCCCGGTCCGGCCCCGGGCGGCGGCTCGCGGAACGCGGCCGCCGCCCGGAGCCGGACCGGGGCCGGCGGTCAGGACGCCGTCGTGCAGCGGTAGAGGCTGCCCGTGCCGCCCCCGCCGCCGAACCCGCCGAACCCGCCCGGCCGTTCCACCGTGCCGGAGGTGCCCGTCGCGCCGGGCCCGCCGGCCGTGCCCGAGGCGGCGGTCGTGGACCGCACGGCGACCCCGTACGCGCTCGACGGGACCGCCGAGCAGTGTGCGCGCACCCAGGTGCCGATCGACGCCACCGAACCGGAGCCGCCGCCGCGCATCCCGCCGAAACCGGCGGAACCGGAGAGCAGGACGTAGTGCAGCCGGCCGCCGTGCACGAGCGCGGTGAACCCGCTCAGCGACGGCTGCGGCACCGAGCCGCTGAACCCGCCCATCGGCAGCACCGCGTCACCGGTGGCCAGGACGTACGGCGACGCCGTGGTCCAGCCGTCCGTCGCCAGCACGTAGGAGGCGCCGCCCTGGCGGGCCTTGACGTAGTCGTACAGCTTGCGCTCGTCCTGGGTGAGCGCGGTGGAGACCTCGCCGCCCGGACCTGAGAGGCCGCCCGCCGACCGCCCGGACCGGTCCGTCGACCGTCCGCCGGCCGCGCCCGGCATCCCCATCCGCCCCGCGGACGGTCCGCCGGCCGCGCCCGGCATCCCCATCCGCCCCGCACGCCGACCACGCCACCGGCGTGACGACCGCGCCGGCCAGGCCGACCAGCGCCGCCACCGTCAGCGCCCGGGTCCGGGTCCGGGGCGCGAGCCGGCCGCACACCATCGCGACCACGCCGACCAGGCAGCCGGCGGCCGCCAGCCAACGGAGCCAGGGCAGGAAGCCGGAGGACCCCGAACTCAGGTGCCAGCTCCACACCGCCTCCGCCGCCACCGCGACCGGCAGTGCCCAGCCGCTGCGCGCGCCCTTGCGGTACGCGTCCCACATCAACACCCCGCCGGCGCCGGCCAACGCCGCCAGCGCGGGGGCCAGCGTCGCCACGTAGGCGGTGTGCGGGATCGAGCCCATGTCGCTGAAGACCAGCCCCACGACCGCCAGCCAGCCGCCCCACAGCCAGAACCCGCCGCGCAGCCGGTCGGTCCCCGGGGCGGCGCCGGTTCCGGTCGCGCCGGTCGTCCCCCGCGGACGGCACCGCCGGGCCCGGCCCGCGGGGCACGGGGTCCGGCGGGAGCACGGCGGCCGCCTCACCGGCGGCTACCCGCGCAGCGCCTCGATCCACTCGCGGGTGCCGGCCACCTCCGCCTGGCGGGGGAAGACCTTCTCGGTCAGCACCCGGTGCACCTCGGGGTCGGCGTCCAGGCAGCCGTCGCGCAGCACGGTCAGCGTGAAGTCCAGGTCGGCGGCCTGGCGCACGGTGGACAGCACGACGCCGCTGGTGGCCACGCCGGCCAGCACCAGGTGCCGGACGCCCGAGGCCCGCAGCACCATCTCCAGGTCGCTGCCGGCGAACGCGCTGACCCGCTTCTTGGCCACCACCACCTCGCCGTCGCGCGGCGCGACCAGCGGGTGGATGGCGGCGCCCGGGTCGCCGGGGGTGAACCGGGCGCCGCCGGTCATCGCGCCGAAGACCGGGTTGCGCGGGTCCACCTCCGGGTGGCCGGCGCGGAACCCGACGGTCACGTGGACCACCGGCAGGCCGGCCGCGCGGGCCGCGTCGGCCGCCTCGCCCAGCCGGACCAGATAGCCGGTGTCCTCGGTGAACCGGTCCACGATCGCCTGCTGGAGGTCCATCAGGAGCAGGGCGCCGTCCGCCATGTTCACAGTCCTCTCTCCGGACGGCCGGGCCGCGCGGGCGGCCGGCCGAGTCCGTCGTCCTCGGGGTCCCGCGTACCGCGCGGGTCGTCGGCGCGGCCGGTACCGCCGGCCGCGGGCGGGGCCGGCGGTACCGGCCGGGTGCGGCCGCGCAGCGCGGATGCGAGCGCGGCGACCAGCGACATCGCGGTGGCGACGCCGAAGACGGTGACCAGGCCGTGGTGGAACGGCCCGGAGACCAGGCGCGGGAAGAACCGCGTCCCGGTCAGGGCGGCCGCGTGGGAGGCCGGGAGGGTGCGCAGCACGCCGCTGGGGGCGAGCAGGTGCCGGATCGGGTTGTCGCCCAGGAACGTGGCGAACAGCGTGCTGACCGGCGGCAGACCGGCGACCTGCTCGGCGACGCCGCCGGGCACTCCCCGGCCGCGCAGACCGGAGGCCAGCGCGTGCGGCAGCGAGCCGGACAGTCCCGCGATCATCAGCGAGAACGACAGGCCGATGGACAGCGCGGTGCCGGAGTTCTGGAACGTCGAGCGCATGCCGGAGGCCACCCCGCGCTGTTCCGGACGCACGCTGCCCATGATCGCCGAGGTGTTGGGCGCGGAGAACATGCCCTGCCCGATGCCGCTCAGCACCAGCAGCGCGGCGAACCACGGGTAGGAGAAGTCCACCGGCAGCGACAGCAGTCCGGCGAACGCCGCGGCCACCAGCAGCAGGCCGGTGGTGGAGAACAGCCGGGCGCCGAACCGGTCCGACAGGTGGCCGGACAGCGGTCCCGCGACCAGGAAGCCGACCGTCAGCGGCAGCATGAAGATGCCGGCCCACAGCGGGGTGCGCTCGAAGTCGTAGCCGTGCAGCGGAAGCCAGATGCCCTGCAGCCAGATGATGAGCATGAACTGCAGGCCGCCGCGGGCGACGGAGGTCAGCAGCGCGGCCAGGTTCCCGGCGGCGAAGGCCCGCACCCGGAACAGGTTGAGCCGGAACATCGGTTCGGCCACCCGGTTCTGCGCCAGGCAGAAGCCGACGAGCAGCAGCACGCCCGCCGCGAGGCCGCCCAGCACCGCGGGGTTGGTCCAGCCGGTCGACCGGCCGCCGTAGGGCTGGATGCCGTAGGTGATCGCGGCCAGCAGCGCGCCGGCGCCGGCGGTGAAGGTGATGTTGCCGATCCAGTCGATCCGCCCGGGCCGGCTGCTGCCGGTCTCGCGCAGGCTGCGGTAGGACCACACCGTGCCGACCACGCCGATCGGCACGCTGACCCAGAACACCGCGCGCCAGTCGATGCCGGCCAGCAGGCCGCCGGCGAGCAGGCCGAGGAACTGCCCGGCCAGCCCGGTGATCTGGTTCACCCCGAGCGCCATGCCGCGCTGCCGGGAGGGGAACGCGTCGGTGAGGATGGCCGCCGAGTTGGCGGTGAGCATCGACCCGCCGAACGCCTGGACGATCCGGAAGCCGATCAGCCACAGCGCGCCGCCGCCGCCCCGGAGCGGGTCGAGTGAGAGGGCGAGCGAGGCGCAGGCGAATATCGCGAAGCCCATGTTGTACATCCGCACCCGGCCGAACATGTCGCCCAGCCGCCCGAGCGCCACCACGAGCACCGCGGAGACCAGCAGGTAGCCGAGGATCATCCACAGCAGGTAGCCGATGTTGCCGGGGGCGAGCGGATCGAGCCCGATGCCGCGGAAGATCGCCGGCAGCGAGATGATCACGATGGAGCCGTCGACGGTGGCGATCAGCACGCCCAGCGTGGTGTTGGACAGCGCCACCCACTTGTAGCGGTCGTCGGAGCCGGGCGCGGCCGGCCGGCCGACGGTCACAGCCGGTCCGCCAGCCGGTCCAGCAGTGGCAGAACGGCGAGCAGTTCGCGGCGCTCCCGCGCGGTGAACTCCCGGTCCAGCGTCGCGGTCAGCCGGCGGACCGACTCCGAGCGCCGGTCGGTCAGCATCCGGCGGCCGGCTCCGGTGAGGCTGATGACCGCCCGGCGCCCGTCCGAGGCGTCCTGGCGGCGGCCGACCAGCCCGCGCTCCTCCAGGCTCGCGACGATGACCGCCATCGCCTGCGGACGCACCCGTTCCCGCTCGGCGAGCGCGCCGGGGGAGACCGGGCCGTCCCGGTCCACCCGGGCCAGCGCCGACATCTCGGAGTGCGTCATGTCGCCCTCGGCGTGGGTCTGCCGCAGCCGGCGGGCGATCCGCCCGACCGCGAGCCGGATCCCGGCCCCGGCCTCGGCCGCGTCGTCACTGGGCTCTCTGGCATTCATAGTTAGTAACTATAGACTTATCAATCTACTGTAACCATCGGTTTCCGGGGATCGGCTCCGCCCGCCCGGCCGATGGGACAGGATGTCGGTGTGCCGGACACCACGATGACCCCGCGACGGATCGCCGACGACCACGTGCGGCGGGTCGCCGCCCACGACCCCGCGACCAGCGCCTGGCTCGGCCTGCACCCGGACGACCGGCGGCAGCCCGACCTCAGCCCGGCCGGGTTCGAGGCCGAGGCGGCGCTCGCCCGGGACACGCTCGCCGCGCTCGACGCGCTGCCCGCCGGAGCCGACGACGACCCGGCGGAGCGCGCCTGCGCCCGACTGCTGCGCGAACGGCTCACCGCCCGGCTGGCCGCGTTCGACGCCGGCGAGCACTTCCGCGCGCTCGCCAACCTCGACACCCCGGTGCACCAGGTCCGGCAGGTCCTCACCCTCACGCCCACCGCCACCGACGACGACTGGGCGGCCGTCGCCGGCCGGCTGCGCGGCGTCAGCGGCGCACTGGACGGATTCCGCGCCACCCTCGCCGAGGGGGTGCGGCGCGGCCTGCTCGCCGCGCCCCGGCAGGCCGCCGTCGTCATCGACCAGCTCACCGCGTGGACCGGCGAGGACGGCGGCGGCGACTGGTTCGCCGGGCTCACCGCCCCCGCGCCGGACCGCCTTCGCGCCGAACTCGACGCCGCCGCGGGACGGGCCACCGCCGCGGTCGCCGCGTTCCGCGACTGGCTGCGGGCCGAGTACGCGCCGGCCACCGAAGGCACCCCGGACGCCGTCGGCCACGACCGCTACCTGGTGCTGGCCCGCAACGCCACCGGCGCCGACCTGGACCTGGGCGAGGCCTACGCCTGGGCCTGGAGCGAGTTCCACGCCACCCGCGCCGAGATGTGCGAGGTCGCCGCGGAGATACTTCCCGGCGCCAGCCCGGTCGAGGTGATGGCGCACCTGAGCGAGCACGGCCACCGGATCGACGGCCAGGAGGAGATCCGCGACTGGTTGCAGCACGTCATGGACGAGGCGGTCGAGGCGCTGGACGGCGAGCACTTCGACATCACCGGCCCGCTGCGCCGCGTGGAGTCCTGCCTGGCGCCCACCGGCAGTGCCGCCGCGCCCTACTACATGGGCCCCAGCCTGGACTTCGCCCGGCCGGGCCGCACCTACCTGCCCACCCTGGGCCGCCGGACCTTCCCCACCTGGCAGATCGTCAGCACCTGGTACCACGAGGGGGTCCCCGGCCACCACCTGCAGATCGCCTCGTGGACCGCGGCGGCCGGCGCGCTCTCGCGCTACCAGGTCACGCTGGGCAAGATCAGCGCCAACGTCGAGGGCTGGGCGCTCTACGCCGAGCGGCTCATGAACGACCTGGGCTTCCTCGCCGACCCGGCCCGCCGCCTGGGGTACCTCGACAAGCAGATGCTGCGGATCATCCGGGTCATCGTGGACATCGGCATGCACCTGCGGCTGGAGATCCCGGCCGACTCCGGCTTCCACCCCGGGCGGCGCTGGACCCCGCACCTGGCCACCGCGTTCATGGCCGCCCACCACGGCAGCGCGCCGGCCCGTCGCGACTCCGAGATCGTGCGCTACCTCGGCCGGCCCGGCCAGGCCATCGGGTACAAACTCGGCGAACGCGCCTGGCTGAGCGGCCGACGGGCCGCGATGGAACGCCGCGGCGCCGCCTTCGATCTCAAGTCCTGGCACATGAAGGCGCTGCGCCTGGGCTCCTACGGCCTGGGCGACCTGCCCGCGGCGCTCGCCGAACTCTGACCGCCCAGGTCCCTGCGGCCGGGCGGGCCGGACCCGGGCGTCAGCGGTGCGGGCGGGCCGAGGCGGACGCGCCGGGCCGGGGGGTCGCGGAGTGCGCGTGCGAGGTGCCGGAGCCGTTGACGTGCCCCCACACCCACAGCGCCGCGAAGACCGCGACCACCTTCAGCCAGGGCGAGTTCTTCTTCGCCCGTGCCTTGCCCATCCAGTAGTCACGGCGCAGGACGGTCAGGGCGGCCACGGTCCACCTCCGCACGCGGTCGGCACGCCATCCGCGGGACGGGACCCCGCAGCGCCGCACCAGCACAGCAGGCGGCGGAGCACCCCGGCAGGGCGCACACCGGGGCGCGCGGCAGCGGCCCCGGGGCGTACCGGTCGGCCGCCGTCCGCCGTCCGGCACGCACCGGGGTCCGCCGCCGCGTCCGGCCCGGCGCCACCCCGGCCGCTCCGCGCCCCCGCGTCCCGCCGGCGCGGGTCAGCAGCCGCGCGGGACCGGCACGCCGGTGCGCGGCCCGGCCGGCGGGTCGGCCGGCGGGAGGGGCCCCGCGCCGGGGACGTCCTCGGCCGTCGGCGGGAGGGGCAGCGTGTCGCGGCACCAGTCGTGGTGGCCGCGCAGCCAGCGGGAGAGCAGGTCCAGGTAGGCGCGCAGCGCCGGGTCGGCCCCCGCCGCCACCGAGCCGGCCAGCCGCAGGTAGGCGCGGGCCGCCTCGTCGTGCACCCGGGCCGCCCGGTCCAGAGCGCGCTGCGGGTGCGCGTCGGCGTTCAGCCGCATCGCGGCCGGAAGGCTCGCCACCAGGTCGGCGTAGCAGCCGTGCCGGGCCGCGGAGTGCAGCCGTTCGCACCAGGCGGCGCGCTGCCGGGCGAGCAGCGTCAGCCGCTGGACGTCCTCGGCGGCCAGCGCCGGCCCCTCGGCCGGGCAGCCGGTGACGATCTCGGCCAGCACGACGAACGGCGGGACCGGTTCCGGGTCCTCCGGAGCGGGCGGCCGGCGCGCGTGCCGGGACAGGCACAGGTTGATCGCGGTGCCGAAGCGGCTCAACTGCTCGCAGCGGGCCCAGCGGGCGGTGCCGGACAGCAGGTCGTCGAGCAGGTCCAGCCGGTGGGCCCGTCGCACCGCGCCGGTGAGCGGGCGGCCGGAGCGCATCCCGCCGGGCACCCGCGCGGAGACGGTCGCCATCGCCGCGTCGGCCGCCGCCCGTCTTCGGTCCGCCGCCGGACCGTTCCCGCCGACCAGCCGGGCCGGCAGGCCCCAGCGGTGCCCGCCGTCCGGGCCGCCGAAGAACTCCTCGGCCCAGAAGAACCCGAACGTCCACCAGCGCGTGTACAGGGTCAGCCGTTCCAGGTCGGCGTCCGGGCAGGTGCGGGCGGCCAGCGTGCCGAGCCGCGCCTCGGACAGCCGCCGCGCGCGCTCGGGGTCCGGGCACAGCCCGTTCACCCCGGCCCAGTCCGCCGCGTCCAGGTCGAGCCGTGCCGCGTACGGGCTGACGGCGGGCGCGGTCGGGCACAGGAGTTCGGGTACCACGAGTGGTGCGCAGCCGTCGTGCATGCTCTCTCCCCGGAACGCCCGCCCGGAACGCCGGCGGGAGCGACGACACGCGACGAGCCCTTCGACGCGTCCGTCATGAATACGTCCCACCGGCCCCCAGTGTTGGCGGACCGGCCGGATTGTGAGGTACGCCACTGCGAAGGGGGGTGGAATCGCGCTGAGTTGACGGCCAATCAGCGGTTTTGCGCGCGACCCGTCAGCACCCGCCGGCGAGCCGGGCCCGGACGCGGCGGCGGGCCGGGACATCCGGTCCCGGCCCGCGATGTGCGGAGGCCGCCCGCGCACGTCCCTCGCCGGGCGTGCGCGGGCCCGCTCAGGCCCGTCGCGCGGTCACTCGCCGAGCAGCTCCGAGGCCTCGCGGCTGCCACCGGGGCGGCCGAGGACCTTCCGCCCGTTCGGCCACGGATCGGGCGCGCGGGCCTGCCGGCGGGCCGCCGTGCCGCTACGGGCGCCGGGACGGAGCGGGTCCGCCGGACGGCGCGGCGCGGTCAACGCGGCGGCGCGGTCAACGGCGCGGTGCGCCCGGCGGGCGTCGCGGGGGCGCCGGGCGCGGCGCGTCGCGGTCGGCGGGCGGATAGGGCGGCACGTCCCGGCCCGGCTGGTAGTGCGGGCCCTGGCGCACCCGGTGCAGCACCACCGCCAGGTCGGCCAGCGCCAGCAGGATGATCGCGCCGAACACCCCCGCCCAGCCGGGGTGGCCGGTCTCCGCGAAGCCGGTCACACCGACGATCGCCCAGAGCAGGCCGAAGGCGATCAGGCCCAGCCGCAGCCGCAGCGGGCTCCGCGCCTCGACGGGTTCGTAACCGGTGCGCATGGCACACGCCTCCCCTGCCACGCTACCGCGCGGGTCGGCCGGCCGGGGGCCGGCCGCGGGAGCGCCCGCCGTTCAGCGGCCGGCCGACCGCAGCACGCCCTCCAGCACCGCGGACCACTGCGCCACCACCGCCGCCCGGCGCACGGAGTCGTCCCGCAGCAGCGTCGCCAGGCCCAGTCCGCGCGCCATGTCCAAGGTGGCCTGCACGCTCTCGCGCACCCCGGGAACGCTCTCGTCCGCGCCCAGGAACTCCACCGCGAGCCGGTGCGACTCGCGGCCGATCCGGCTCTCCAGCCCGGCCACCCGGGGGCGCAGCCGGTCCGCCCCCTCCAGGTCGGCCGCCGCCACCCACAGGTGCAGGGCGGCCCGGAACAGCGGCCCGGTGAACGCCTCGACCAGCAGGTCCACCACCGCCGCGGTGCGCCGCGGGCCGTGCGGCGGGAGGCCGTCCGCCGTCGCCCGGATCGAGACCCGCCACTCGCCCGCCATGTGGTCGACCGCCGCGGTGAACAGGTCCTCCCGGGTGCGGAAGTGGTGCTGGGCGGCGCCGCGCGAGACCCCGGCGCGCTCGGCGACCACGGCCACCGTGCTGCCGCTCCAGCCGCGCTCCGCCAGGCAGGAGACCGCCGCCTCCAGCAGTCGCAGCCGGGTGGCGCGGCCGCGGTCCTGTTTCGGGGAGCGGTCGGCCCGCTCTCCCCGACCGGCCGGCTCGGGACGGTCGGCGCGGGCCGCCGCCCTCACCGCGCCGCCCACGACGGCTTCCGGCGCTCCCGGAAGGCGCGGACGCCCTCGGCCGCGTCCGGCGAGGCGAACAGCCGCGCCGAGAGCTCGGCCATCCCGGCGCCGCCCGCGTCGATCGCCGCCAGCACCGGCGCCGCGGTGAGCCGTTTGGACTCCGCCAGTCCCTGCGGCGAGGCGGCCCGCAGCCCGTCCAGCACCCCGTCCAGCTCCTCCTCCCCGGCCGCCACCAGGCCGGCCGCCGCAGCGGCGCGTGCGTCCAGCACCTCGCCGGTCAGGAAGTAGCGGGCGGCGTGCCCCGCGTGCATCCGGCGCAGCACGGTCAGCGAGATGACGGCCGGTGCCAGCCCGAGCCGCGCCTCGGTGAAGGCGAAGGTCGCCGCCGGCCCGGCGACCGCGATGTCGCAGGCGGCCAGCAGTCCGACGCCGCCGGCCCGCACGTGGCCGAGGGTGAGCCCCACCACCGGCTTGTCGAGGGCGGCCACCGCCCGCAGCAGGCCGGTCAGCGCGGCCGGCCCGGTGGGCACCCGCTCGGTCAGGTCGGCGCCCGCGCAGAAGGTGGTGCCGGTGTGCGTCAGCAGCACCGCGCGCACCCCGGGGTCCCGGCCGGCCGAGGACAGCGCCTCGCCCAACTCTCCGACCAGCCGGGCGGACAGCGCGTTGCGGTTGTGCGGCGAGTCGAGCACCAGCCGGGCGATGCCGCGGTCGTGCTCCTGGCGGACGAGCGGTGCGTCGGACACGGGCGTGCTCACTCCTCAGTACGACCTGGGCAGGCCGAGCGTGTGGTGGGAGACGAAGTTGAGGATCATCTCACGGCTGACCGGCGCGATACGGCCCACCCGGGAGGCGGTCAGCAGCGAGGCGAGCCCGTACTCGCTCGGTCAGGCCGTTGCCGCCGAGGGTGTGCACGGCGGTGTCCACCGCCCGGGCGCAGGCCTCCGCCGCCGCGTACTTGGCCATGTTGGCCGCCTCGCCGGCGCGCCGTGTCGTCGCCGGCGTCGTAGAGGAAGGCGGCCTTGCGCATCATCAGCGCGGCCAGGTCCAGCTCGATCCGGGCCCGCGCCAGCGGGTGGGCTATCGCCTGGTGCGAGCCGATCGGCTCCTTCCACACCTGCCGGGTCCTGGCGTACTCGCACCGCCGTCTCCAGCGCGTAGCGGCCCATGCCGAGCGAGAACGCGGCCGTCATCACCCGCTCCGGGTTGAGCCCGGCGAACAACTGCAGCAGCCCGGCGTCCTCGTCGCCGACCAGCGCCTCGGCGGGCAGCCGCACGTCGTCCAGGAAGAGCTGGAACTGCTTCTCCGGCGCCGAGAGCTCCATCGTCGATGGGCCGGAACTCGAAGCCCGCGGTGTCGCGTTCGACGATGAACAGGCAGGGCTTGAGCCGCCCGGTGCGGGCGTCCTCGGTGCGGCCGACGACCAGTGTGGCGTCGGCGATGTCCACCCCGGAGATGAACACCTTGCGCCCGGACAGCAGCCAGTCGGCGCCGTCGCGCCGCGCGGTGGTGGTGATGCGGTGCGAGTTGGAGCCGGCGTCCGGCTCGGTGATGCCGAACGCCATCCGCAGCGACGCCGTCGGACAGCCCGGGCAGCCAGCGCCGCTTCTGCGCCTCGGTGCCGAACCGGGCGATCACCGTGCCGCAGATCGCGGGGGAGACCACCATCAGCAGCAACGGGCAGCCGGTGGCCCCCAACTCCTCCAGCACGATGGCCAGTTCGTACAGCCCGGCGCCGCCGCCGCCGTACTCCTGCGGCAGGTTCACGCCGAGGTAGCCCAGCCGGCCGGCCTCCTGCCACAGCGCGTCGGTCTGCCGTCCCTCGCGGACCGCGGCGGTGAAGTACTCGCGGCCGTAGCGCCTGCCCAGTGCGGCGACCGCCTCGCGCAGCGTGCGGCGTTCGCCGCTCTCCAGCAGCGCGTGGTCGAAGGTGGCGCTCATGGGGTCTCCCTCTCCGTGTGCCCGTCAGGACCGTCACGCACCGTCGGACACCTCGGTCAGCACGGCCAGGACCGCGCCGACCTCCACCGCCCGCCCGGTTCGGCGTGCAGCGCGGTGAGCGTGCCGTCCGCGGGGGCGGCGACCCGGTGCTCCATCTTCATCGCCTCCAGCCACACCAGCGGCGTGCCGGCCGCCACCCGGTCGCCGACCGCCACGTCGGCGACCCGCAGCACCGTGCCGGGCATCGGCGCCAGCAGCGAACCGGGCTCGGCGGCCGGGCCGGCGTCAGGGAAGCGGGACAGCGCGGTGAGCGCGACCGAGCCGTCGGGCGCGTCCACGTACACCGCGTCGCCGTACACCGACACCGCGAACCGCCGCCGCACGCCGTCCGACTCCAGCAGCACCGCGTCCGGTGCGGCCCGCACCAGCCGCACGCCGTCGTGGCCGTCGGCCCACAGGCCGTCCCGGCCGAGCCGGTAGCGCACCTCGTGCTCGGCGCCGTCCGGCTCCGAGCGGTAGCGCTTGACCTGCGGGCCCGAGGGCACGTTGCGCCAGCCGCCGAACGGGTGCCGGCCGCAGGCGTCGGCGAGCGCGGCGGCCAGCGCCGCCCGCCGCACCCGCTGCCCGGCGCCGTCCGGCTCGGCGGTCAACTCCGCCAGCGCGCGCTCCAGGAAGGTGGTCGGCACGCCGCCGCGCAGCACCTCGGGGTGGCGCAGCAGCCGCACCAGCAGGTCCCGGTTGGTCACCGGGCCGTGCACCGTCGCCCGCTCCAGCGCGTACGCCAGCAGCCGCAGCGCCTCCTCGCGGGTGCCGGCCCGGGCGGCCACCTTGGCGAGCATCGCGTCGTAGTGCACGCCGATCGCCACGCCGTCCGCCACCCCGGAGTCCACCCGCACTCCCGGGCCGGCCGGCACGGCGAAGCGGTGCAGCGTGCCGGTCGGCCGGCCGCCAGCCGTGCGCCGGGTCCTCGGCGTACAGCCGGGCCTCGACCGCGTGCCCCTCGGCGCGCGGTGGCCGCCCGGCCAGCCGGCGGCCCTCGGCGATCCGGATCTGCCAGCGCACCAGGTCCAGCCCGGTGACCAGTTCGGTGACCGGGTGCTCCACCTGGAGCCGGGTGTTCATCTCCAGGAAGTACGGCTCGCCGTCCGGCGCCACCAGGAACTCCACCGTTCCGGCGCCCACGTAGCCGATCGCGCGGGCGGCCCGCTCGGCCGCCCGCAGCAGTCGTTCGCCGGGTGTGCCGCGGCAGGCAGGGCGCCGGCGTCTCCTCGATCACCTTCTGGTGCCGGCGCTGCAACGAGCAGTCCCGCTCGCCGAGCGTCCACACCGTGCCGTGCGCGTCCGCGAGCACCTGCACTTCGACGTGCCGGCCGTCCTCCACGTACGGTTCGACGAAGACCTCGTCGTCGCCGAACGCCGCCCGCGCCTCGGCCCGGGCCGCCGCCAACTGCTCGTCCAGGGCGGCCGGGTCGCGCACCACGCGCATGCCCCGGCCGCCGCCGCCGGCCGCCGCCTTCACCAGCAGCGGCGCCCCGGCACCCGCCGCGTCGAGCACCGGGACGCCGGCCTCGGCCATCAGCCGCTTGGCGCGCGTCTTGGAGCCCATCGACGCGATGGCCTCCGGCGCCGGACCGATCCACGTCAGCCCGGCGTCCCGCACCCCGGCCGCGAAGCCGGCGTTCTCCGACAGGAACCCGTAGCCCGGGTGCACCGCGTCCGCCCCCGCCGCGAGCGCCGCCGCCACCACCGCCGCGCCGCGCAGGTACGTCTCGGCCGGCGCGTCGCCCGGCAGCCGCACCGCCGCGTCCGCCTCCCGCATGTGCGGCGCGTCCGCGTCCGCGTCGGAGTGCACCGCCACCGTGGCGATGCCCATCTCCCGGCAGGTGTGGAAGATCCGGCGGGCTATCTCACCGCGGTTGGCCACCAGTACGGAACGGATCACCGTGCCGCCTCCTCGCTCACATCCGGAAGACACCGAAACCGCCCCGTGCTCCCTCGACCGGCGCGCTGTGCGCCGCGGACAGGCAGATCCCCAGCACGGTCCGGGTGTCGCGCGGGTCGATCACCCCGTCGTCGTAGAGCCGGCCGGACAGGAACACCGGCAGCGACTCCGCCTCGATCTGCCGTTCCACCGTCTCGCGCAGCGCGGCGTCCGCCTCCTCGTCGTACGGCATGCCGCGCGCCGCGGCCGACTGGCGGGCGACGATCGACAGCACCCCGGCCAGCTGCGCCGGGCCCATCACCGCCGACTTGGCGCTCGGCCAGGCGAACAGGAACCGCGGCTCGTAGGCGCGTCCGCACATCCCGTAGTGCCCGGCACCGTAACTCGCCCCGATCAGCAGGGAGATGTGCGGCACCCGGGAGTTGGCCACCGCGTTGATCATCATCGAGCCGTGCTTGATGATGCCGCCCTGCTCGTACTCCCGGCCCACCATGTAGCCGGTGGTGTTGTGCAGGAAGAGCAACGGGACGTCCCGCTGGTTGGCCAGCTGGATGAACTGCGCCGCCTTCTGCGACTCCTCGCTGAACAGCACCCCGCGCGCGTTGGCCAGCACGCCCACCCGATAGCCGTGCACCTCGGCCCAGCCGGTGACCAGGCTCGGCCCGTACAGCGGCTTGAACTCGTCGAACCGCGAGCCGTCCACCACCCGCACCACCACCTCGCGCGGATCGAACGGGACCCGCAGGTCGTCCGGCACGATGCCGAGCAGCTCGTCCTCGTCGAACGCCGGTGGCTCCGGCGCCGGGCGCGGCGCCGGGCCCCGTTTGCGCCAGCCCAGCCGGGCCAGGATCCGGCGGGCGGTGCGCAGCGCGTCCGGCTCGTCGTGGGCGAAGTAGTCCGCCAGTCCGGAGACGCGCGCGTGCATGTCGGCACCGCCCAGCGACTCGTCGTCGCTCTCCTCGCCGGTGGCCATCCGCACCAGCGGCGGGCCGCCGAGGAAGACCTTGGCGCGCTCCTTGACCATGACCACGTGGTCCGACATCCCGGGCACGTAGGCGCCGCCCGCCGTGGAGTTGCCGAAGACCACCGCCACCGTGGGCACGCCGGCCGCCGACAGCCGGGTCAGGTCGCGGAAGAGCGCGCCGCCGGGGATGAAGATCTCCTTCTGGCTCGGCAGGTCCGCGCCGCCGGACTCCACCAGGCTCACCAGCGGCAGCCGGTTCGCCAGCGCTATCTCGTTCGCCCGCAGCGCCTTCTTCAGCGTCCACAGGTTGCTCGCGCCGCCGCGCACCGTCGGGTCGTTCGCGGTGACCACGCACTCGGTGCCCTCCACCACGCCGATCCCGGTGACCAGCGAGGCGCCCACCGGGTAGTCGCTGCCCCAGCCGGCCAGCGGGGACAGCTCCAGGAACGGCGTGTCCGGGTCGAGCAGCGACTCCACCCGCTCGCGGGCCAGCAGTTTGCCGCGCGCCCGGTGCCGGTCGACGTACTTCGGCCCGCCGCCGGCCACCGCCTTGGCGTGCTCGGCCTCCAGCCCGGCGAGCCGGTCGAGCATCGCCGCGCGGTACCGGGACCGCTCGTCCGCGGTCACCCGACACCGCCCGGTGCCCGGCCCGGGCCGGGTGGACCGGCGAACGCCTGCGCCACCTCCAGCCAGGTCTCGGCGTCCGCGCCCACCGCGCGCACCGCCAGGTCGTCCCGGTGCCGGCGCCGCGTCGCCAACAGGCAGAAGTCCAGCGCCGGACCGGTCACCCGCTGGCCGGCCCGCGCCGGGCCGAACGCCCACAGCCGCCCGTCCGGCGCGACCAGCTCCACCCGGAACTCCTCGTCCGGCGCCGCCAGCCGGTGTGCGGCGAACGCGAAGTCACGAGCCCGCACCGCGATGTGCGCCACGTGCCGCAGTCGGGCGGTCGGCTCCCGCCGCACCCCGAGGGCGTCCGCCACGTCCTGCCCGTGCGCCCACGTCTCCATCAGCCGCCCGGTCGCCATCGACGCCGCGCTCATCGGTGGCCCGAACCACGGGTAGCGGGCGTCCGGCGCGCCGTGGCGCAACGCCTCGCCCAGCGCGGCCCGTCCGGACCGCCAGCGGCGCAGCGCCTCGGCCGGCGGCAGCGCGGCGCCCTCGGCGGCGGCGTCGTCGACGAAGGCGGCCGCCGCTCGGGACGCCCGGGCGGCCTCCGCCGCGAACGCCCCCGGGTCGGTCACCGCCAGCAGCGCCCGCTCGTCGGTCCAGGCCAGGTGCGCGATCTGGTGGGCGATGGTCCAACCCGGCGCGGGGGTGGCGGAACGCCACCGGTCACCGGTCAACCCGGCCACCAGGGCGTCCAGGTCGGCGCTCTCGGCGTCCAGGTCGGCCAGCACGGTCTGTGCGGCCTGCGTCAACGGCACGGCGGCCCCTCGGGTGACGGACGGTCAGCGACTGGGTTGCCCCGGAAGGTTCGCACCGCGGGGCGGAACAATCAAGCGTGCTTGCATGATGTGTGACGACGCCGGCCCGCGACTCCGCAGGGTGCCGATGCGGACACCGTCCGCGCACGCCGCCCCGGTTGCGGCCGGGTAGGATCTGCCGCCTATGAGTGCCACTCTCGTCGCCAAGGACCTGGCCGCCGGACACGGCGACCGCACACTGTTCGCCGGGCTCGACCTGGTCGTCGCGCCCGGCGACGTGATCGGCCTGGTGGGCCCGAACGGCGCCGGCAAGTCCACCCTGCTGCGCCTGCTCGCCGGGCTCGACCGGCCCGAGGACGGCGAGGTGCGGCTCAGCCCGCCCGGCGCGGTCGTCGGCCACCTGCCGCAGGAGCCGGAACGCCGGGAGGGCGAGAGCGTGGCGGCCTTCCTGGCCCGCCGCACCGGGGTGGCGGCGGCCCGGGTCGCGCTGGACGAGACCACCCGGGCGCTGGCCGACGGCGTGCCCGGCGCCGACGACGCCTACGCCACCGCCCTGGAGCGCTGGCTCGCGCTGGGCGCCGCCGACCTCGACGAACGCGCCGGGGCGCAGGCCTCCGAACTCGGCCTGGACATCGGCCTCGACACGCCGATGACCTCGCTGTCCGGCGGCCAGGCGGCCCGCGTCGGACTGGCGTCACTGCTGCTCAGCCGCTACGACGTCTTCCTGCTGGACGAGCCGACCAACGACCTGGACCTGGACGGCCTGGAACGGCTGGAGGGGTTCGTCACCGGACTGCGCGCCGGCGCCGTCCTGGTCAGCCACGACCGGGAGTTCCTGGCCCGCACCGTCAGCCGGGTCGTCGAACTTGACCTGGCCCAGCGGCAGGTCAACGCCTACGGCGGCGGCTACGAGGCGTACCTGGAGGAGCGCGAGGTGGCCCGCCGGCACGCCCGCGCAGGAGTACGAGGAGTACGCCGGCACCAGGGCGGCGCTGCAACAGCGCGCCCGCACCCAGCGCGCCTGGATGGACAAGGGCGTCAGGAACGCCCGGCGCAGGAGCACCGACCACGACAAGATCGGCCGTAACGCGCGCACCGAGGCCACCGAGAAGCAGGCCGCCAAGGCACGGCAGACCGAGCGGCTGATCGAACGCCTGGAGGTGGTCGAGGAGCCGCGCAAGGAGTGGGAACTGCGGATGGAGATCGCCGCCGCCCCGCGCTCCGGAGCGGTGGTCGCCACGCTCCGCGGTGCCGAGGTGGACCGCGGGTCGTTCCGGCTCGGCCCGGTGGACCTCGGCGTCGAGTGGGCCGACCGGATCGCCGTCACCGGCGCCAACGGCTCGGGCAAGTCCACCCTGCTCGGCGCGATGCTCGGCCGGATCCCGCTGACCGCGGGCGCGGCCTCGCTCGGCCCCGGGGTGGTGGTCGGCGAGGTGGACCAGGCCCGGCGGCTCTTCCACGGCTCGGCCGCCCTGCTGGACGCGTTCGGCGCGCAGGTGCCCGACCTCGCCCCGGCCGAGGTGCGGACCCTGCTGGCCAAGTTCGGGCTGAAGGCGGCACACGTGCTGCGCGGCGCCGGCACCCTCTCGCCCGGCGAGCGCACCCGCGCGGCGCTCGCCCTGCTCCAGGCCCGGGGGGTGAACCTGCTGGTGCTGGACGAGCCCACCAACCACCTCGACCTGCCGGCCATCGAGCAGCTGGAGTCGGCGCTGGCCGGCTACCCGGGCACCCTGCTGCTGGTCAGCCACGACCGGCGGATGCTGGAGGCGGTGCGCACCACCCGCCGGCTGCGGGTGGCGGGCGGTGCGGTCACCGAGGTGTGAACCCGCCCGGCCCGGCCCGCGGGGGCCGGTGCCGTCGGCACCGCGGGCCGACCGCGTCGGGTACCCGTGCGACCGCGCGGGGTCAGCGCGGTCAGGCTGCGGTGCGGCCGGCGCGCCCGGGGCGCCGCGTCCGTGCGGAACCCGGCACCGCCGCCGGAACGTTCAGCGACCAGCGTGGTCGCGCGCGGTCGGGTGCCGTGCGCCGGCACCCGCCGGTACGGCCGCGCCGCGCGGCGGGCGGGTCCCGGCCCGGCCCGACGCGCGGGCCGGCCGTGCGCGGTGTCCCACCGCGCACCGACCACGGGAAGGCCGGACCCTTGGGAAGGGGTGACGTCGTGGCCGTGTTCCTGCTCGGGATCGGCGCCGCCTGCTGCCTGGGCGTCGGATTCGTGCTCCAGCAGCGGGCCGCCCAGCGGGCACCGCTGTCCGACTTCCTGTCCTTCCGCCTCCTGCTCGACCTGGTGCGGGTGCCCGAATGGGTGATCGGCATCGCCGCCATGGTCGCCGGCCTGGTGCTCGGCGCGCTCGCCCTCGCACACGGCGAGGTCTCCCTGGTCGAGCCGCTGACCGCCACCAACCTGCTGTTCGCCATGGCGCTCTCCCGCCGGCTGACCGGGCAGCCGCTCGGCGGTACCGGCTGGGCCGGCGTCGCGCTGCTGGCACTCGGCGTCACCGCCTTCATCGTGGCCGGGCGGCCGGCTGCCGGCGGCCAGCCGGCCGGTCCGCTGCGGCACTGGCTGCTGTTCGGCTCGGTCATCGGGGCGGCGCTGCTGCTGACCGCGCTGGCCCGGCGGCTGCGGCCGACCCTGGAGGCGACGGTGCTGTCACTCGCCGCCGGCCTGCTCTACGGCCTGCAGGACGCCCTGACCCGCAGATCCGGCGTGATCGCCGACGAGCACGGGACGGGCGTGCTGCTCACCCACTGGCAGCCCTACGTCATCGTGGCGCTGGGCCTGACCGGGCTGCTGCTGGTGCAGAGCGCCTTCGAGACCGCTCCGCTGCGCTCCTCGCTGCCCGCCCTGACCGCGGCCCAACCGCTGGCCGGCATCGCCTGCGGGGTCGGGTTCCTGGGCGACACGCTGCGCGTCACCGCGGGCGCCCTGGCCTGGCAGGCGATGGGGCTGGCCGCGATCGTGGCCGGCATCGTGCTGCTGGGCAGCCACCCCGCCATGCCGGAGGGGCGGTGCGCGCAGCGCGACCCGAAACCGGCGCTCGCCCAGCGCCGTCACCACCCGCTGCGCCACTGACTGTGCCGCGCGCCCACCGGCCGGGCCGTGCCGTGCGCGGGACTCCCGCGCTGCGGCCCGCCCGTGCCCCGGGACCCGTGCCCCGGCGCGCCGGCGGGTCAGCCGCGGCCCAGATGCCTCGACGGGATGCCGTCGCCGGCCATCACCGCCTGGGTGAACGGCGCCACCAGCTCCGCCAGCCGCCGGGTCCCCTCCTCCCCGAGGTGCCGGTACGGCGCGAAGCCGAGCCGGTCGGTGTCCTCCTCCACGGCCCGGCGCAGCTCGTCGCCCGGGCCGGTCAGATCGCCCGCCGGGTCCAGCAGCCCGCGCTCCCTCAACCGGTCCTCGGCCGCCGCCCACTCCTCGGCCGACCAGCCGCGACTGGCCCGGAGGAAGTACGGGGTGAAGCCCCGGCCGGTCGCGGAGTGGCTGACCAGCGACTCCAGGCCGTCGAGCCCCGCCTCGGCGAGCGCGACCAGATGGCCGTCGCCGCGGTGCTCGCGCAGCAGCGTGGCGGCGTGCCACAGCGCCAGGTGCGGCGCGTCCGGGACCGGCAGGTCGGCGTTGCCCGCGTAGAGCGGCCGGCCGGGCCGTTCGCACGCCTCGGCGGCGCGCAGCGCCAGCCCGGCCGCCTCCCGCATCCGGTCCGAACCGATCGCGTCCGCGCCCAGCAGCCGGCACAGACAGGCGTCGGCGATCTCCAGCCGGGTGGCCAGCACGGCCTGCGGCGAGGCAAGATCCCAGGCGCGCGGGAGGTCCCGGGCGATCAGCTCGGGGCTGAAGTTGTAGAACGTCGCCGTCACCGTTCCCGGGCCGACCGCCCCCATCGGCGCGGCACGCCCGGCGAAGTAGGCCATGGCGCCGCGCTCCAGCCCGATGGCGGCGAACCGCTCGTCGTGTTCGGGGGCGAAGTAGACCGCGGAGTGCAGGGGGTTGAGCGTCTGGTGGCAGCGCCGGGATGCGCGCGGGGTCAGCGTCGTCATGGCGCTACGCTACCCACCGGTAGCGCGGTGCGGTCCGCGGGGCCGGGCGGCCGCGCGGACCGCCGGCGCCCGGCCCCCGGTGTCGGCCCGCCCGGGTGTCGCGCGCCGGCGCGGAACGCCACGCGCCGGCGGTGAACGCCGCCCCCGTCCGGGTGAACCGTCCGCCCGCGCCGCGCGCCCGGCGGCCCCGGTGAGCGCCGGGAGCGCGGCTCAGCCGTTCCAGGTGAAGCGCGGCGCACGGCGTTCCAGGAACGCGGCCACCCCCTCGGCCGCCTCGCCGCTCTCCCTGGCCTGCCGCTCCCAGTGCGCGACCCGGTCGGCGGCCACCGGCACGTCGGGGTCGCCCGCGGTGAACTCCTTCGCCGCCGCCTGCGTCAGCCGGGACCGGGAGGCGAGCGTCGCGGCGAACGCGGCCACCCGCGCGTCCAGCGCCTCCGGCGGCAGCACCTCGTCCACCAGACCGGTGCGCAGCGCCCGGCCGGCGTCGATCAGCTCGGCTGACAGCAGCAGGAACCGGGCCGTCGACGGACCCGCCAACCGGGCCAGCCGCCGGGTGGAGCCGGCCGGATAGACGATGCCCAGCCGGGCCGGCGTCACCCCGAAGAGCGCGTCCTCGGACGCGAAGCGCAGGTCGCAGGCGGCCGCCAACTGGCAGCCGCCGCCCACGCAGTGCCCGCGCACCAGCGCGATCGTCGGTTTCCCGAACGCGGCGAGCGCCTCCTCGGCCGCCACCGCGGTGGTCCCCGGATCCGCGCTCCCACGCAGCCCCGCGATGTCCGCCCCGGCGCAGAACGTCCCGCCGGCCCCGGTGAGCACCACCACCCGTACCGCCGGATCGGCGGCCAGCAGGTCCAGCAGCTCCGGCAGTCGCCGCCACATCGCCGGGGTCATCGCGTTGCGCTTGGCGGGGTTGCTGATGGTGACGGTCGCGGTGGCGCCGTCGCGGTCGAGCAGCAGACCGGCCTCGGCCATGCGGACACCTCCCGGGGAACCGGACGGACGGGGCCGGCCGCCGGCCGGCCGCCGTTCCGCCCCCCGGCGAGCGTACGGGCCGCACCCCGGGTGTCCCCGAGCGGGCCGGGACAGCGCGCGGGACGGGATCACCGGATCACCGCGGAGATCGAACGCGGCGCGGGCGCCCGCGCGGTCACCAGCCGGCCGCCGCCCCGGTCAGCTCGCGGGCCGCCGGGCGCACCGCGTCCAGCACGGTGTCGAACCACGCCGACAGCGTCGTGTCGGCGGCGAGCCGCGCCAACCCGCCGGGGGTGACCAGCCGCGTCGCGCAGACCTCCCGCGGGTCCGGCCGCACCTCGGCCGCGACCAGCCCCACGAACAGGTGGTTGAACTCCTGCTCCACCAGGCCGGAGGCCGGGTCCGGGTGGTTGTAGCGGACCGTGCCGGCCTCCCGCAGCAGTGCCGGGGCCACCCCCAGCTCCTCCGCGGTGCGCCGCGTCGCCGCCACGAACGGCTGCTCGCCCGGGTAGGGGTGGCCGCAGCAGGTGTTGGACCACACACCGGGGGAGTGGTACTTGCCCAGCGCCCTGCGCTGCATCAGCAGCCGGCCCGAGGCGTCGAAGAGGAAGACCGAGAACGCCCGGTGCAGCCGGCCCGGCGGCTGGTGCGCGGACAGCTTCTCGGCCGTCCCGACGGTGGCCCCGGACTCGTCGACCAGCTCCAGCAGGATCGCCTCCGCGCCGTCGTTCGCACCGGCGCCCCTCGGACCGGCCTCGTCGGCACCGGCGCCGTTCGCGCCGGCATGACGGGTCGGCTCCGCGGAGCGCGTGGACGGGGAACCGGGGACGGGGCTGATCGGCATGGCCATCCTTCACTGTTGGACCGGTGACGCCCGACGCCCGCACGGGGCGTGGCGTGCTCGTCGCCGCCGCGCGGCGCACGGAGCCCGTGCCGCCCCGCGCCGGGAGGGCCCAGTCTGCCGCACCGCACCGCGCGGCCGGCGGTGGCCGCCGACGTCCGCCCGGCCGTGTCAGCGCCCCGTGCCGCCGTGTCGCCGGGCGCCCCCGCCGCACGACCCGGGCGGTCGGACCGGCCGGGCACCCGCCCCGCGGACCGGCCGTGCCATGATGAACGCGCCCCGGTGCCCGGCGAACCCGTGACGCACGCGGGCTTCCGGGGATCCGATACCCTCTGCCGTCGAGCCGGTCCGGACACTCCGGGTCACGGCTGCCTCGCACGCCGCGCCCGGCGCCGGCCCGCACGGGCCCGCCCGGGAGCCGCCACCGCCCGACGACCGAGCCGTCGCCATCGCCTCAGGGAGTGAGTTCGCCTGTCGACCGCCATCCTCACCGGTAAACCGGCCGCGGACTCCCCGCTGCCGGACGACCTGCGCCGGCTCGGCTTCGACGTCGCCGTCGCGGACGGCTCCGACGAGCTGGCCGCCCGGCTGGCCGCCGTGCCCGCCGCCGACCGGGTCGCCGTCGTCGACCCACGGTTCACCGGCCACCGGCACGCGCTGCGCCTGGCGCTCACCGACCCCCGCTTCCCGGCCGGAGCCGTCCCCGGCGCGCTCGCCGTCACCGGACCTGCCCGCCGCGAGCTGGCCGTCGCCGTCAAGGAACTGACCGCCGGCGCCGCCGCCGGCCGGCTCGACCCGGACACGTGCGCCACGGCCGTCGAACGGGCCGGTGTCGCCGTGCACCGCCCGGAACTGGGCGTCCTGGTGGCCCGGGTGCCGGACGGCGGGCCGGCGCTCGCCGAGGCCCGGGCGGCCACCGCCGCCGTCGACGAGGAGAAGGTGCGGCTGCGCTCGGCGGTCAAGGCCCGGGACGGCTTCTTCACCACCTTCTGCGTCAGCACCTACTCCCGCTACATCGCCCGCTGGTGCGCCCGGCGCGGCCTGACGCCCAACCAGGTCACCACCGCCTCGCTGCTGGTGGCGCTGGTCGCGGCCGGCTGCGCGGCCACCGGCACCCGGGCCGGCTACGTGGCGGCCGGCGTGCTGCTGCTCGCCTCCTTCGTGCTGGACTGCACCGACGGGCAGTTGGCCCGCTACGCGCTGCGCTACTCCACGCTCGGCGCCTGGCTGGACGCCACCTTCGACCGGATCAAGGAGTACGCGTACTACGCGGGGCTGGCGCTGGGCGCGGCGCGCGGCGGCGACGACGTGTGGGCACTCGCGCTCGGCGCGATGGTGCTCCAGACCTGCCGGCACGTCGTGGACTTCTCCTTCAACGAGGCCAACCACGACGCCACCGCCAACACCTCGCCCACCGCCGCGCTCTCCGACCGGCTCGACAGCGTCGGCTGGACGGTGTGGGCCCGCCGGATGGTCGTGCTGCCGATCGGCGAACGCTGGGCGATGATCGCCGTGCTCACCGCGGCCACCACCCCGCGCGTGGTGTTCTACGCCCTGCTGGCCGGCTGCTCGCTGGCCGCCTGCTACACCACCGCGGGCCGGGTGCTGCGCTCGGTGACCCGCCGGGCCCGGCGCACCGACCGCGCGGCACGGGCGCTCGCCGAACTCGCCGACTCCGGGCCGCTGGCCGAGGCCGTCGCCCGGCTGGTCGGCCGGCGGCTGCCGCCGACGGCCGCGCCGGTGCTCGCGCTGGCCGGTGCCGCCGCCGTGGTGGCCGCCGCCTGGCTGGCGCCGTACGGCGGCTGGTGGCCGGTCGCCGCCGCCGCGTGCTACGTGGTGACCTCCGGGATATCCGTGGCCGGCCCGCTCATGGGCGCACTCGATTGGCTGATCCCGCCGTTCCTCCGGGCCGCCGAGTACCTCGTGGTGCTGGCACTGGCCGCGCGCAGCGGCGTGCCCGGCGCGCTGCCCGCGGCGTTCGGGCTGGTGGCGGCGGTCGCCTACCATCACTACGACACGGTGTACCGCATCCGCGGTGGCACCGGGGCGCCGCCGCGCGGGCTGGTCCGGGCGACCGGCGGCCACGAGGGCCGGCTGCTGGTGGTCACCGTGCTCGCGGTGCTGATCGGCACCCGGACCGCCCTCACCACCGCGCTGGCCGCCCTGGCGGCGGTGCTGGCCCTGACGGTGCTCACCGAGTCGGTCCGCTTCTGGGTCTCGGCCGGAGCGCCCGCGGTCCATGACGAAACAGGAGAACCCACATGATCGGCCTCGTGCTGGCGGCCGGCGCCGGACGGCGTCTGCGCCCCTACACCGACACCCTGCCCAAGGCCCTGGTCCCGGTCGACCCCGAGGGGAGCGGCACCGCGACCGTGCTGGACCTGACGCTGGGCAACTTCGCCGAGGTCGGGATCACCGACGCCGCCGTGGTCATCGGCTACCGCGGCGAGGCGGTCCGGGAGCGCAAGGCGGCCCTGGAGAAGGCCCACGGCGTCACCCTCCACCTGGTGGAGAACGACAAGGCCGAGGAGTGGAACAACGCCTACTCCCTGTGGTGCGCCCGCGAGCTGTTCGCCGAGGGCGTCCTGCTGGCCAACGGCGACACCGTCCACCCGGTCTCCGTGGAGCGCGCCCTGCTGGCCGCCCGCGGCGACGGCCGGCGCGTCACCCTCGCGCTGGACACGGTCAAGCGGCTCGCCGACGAGGAGATGAAGGTCGTCGCGGACCCGGCCCGCGGTGTCCGCCGGATCACCAAGCTGATGGACCCGGCCGGGGCCACCGGCGAGTACATCGGCGTCACCCTCATCGAACCGGAGGCCGCCGAACCGCTGGCCGACGCGCTGCGCGCCACCTTCGAGCGGGACCCGCAGCTGTACTACGAGGACGGCTACCAGGAACTCGTCGACCGGGGGCTGCGGATCGACGTGGCACCCATCGGGGACGTGCCCTGGGTGGAGATCGACAACCACGACGACCTGCGGCGGGCCCGGGAGATCGCGTGCCAGTACTGACCCGGCTGATCCCCTCGCCGGTCGTCGTCGACATCCGCGGCGGCGCCCTGGACGGCCTGGTGGCCCTCCTGGCCGACCAGCGCATCTCCTCCTCCGGCCGGGTCGCGGTGGCCATCAGCAACGGCTCCGGCGCCGCGCTGCGCGACCGGCTGGCGCCCGCGCTGCCGGACGCGGAGTGGTTCACGGTGGCCGGCGGCACCATCGACGCCGCCGTCCGGCTGGCCGACGCCATAAAGGGCAAGCGCTACGACGCGGTGGTCGCACTCGGCGGCGGCAAGATCATCGACGCCGCCAAGTACGCCGCCGCCCGGGTCGGCCTGCCATTGGTCGCGGTCGCCACCAACCTGGCGCACGACGGCATCTGCTCGCCGGTCGCCACGCTCGACAACGACAACGGCCGCGGCTCCTACGGTGTGCCCTCGCCGGTCGCCCTCGTGATCGACCTCGACGTGGTCCGGCAGGCGCCCAGCCGCTACGTGCGCTCCGGGATCGGCGACGCGGTCTCCAACATCTCCGCCATCGCCGACTGGGAGCTGTCGCACCGCGAGACCGGCGAGCGGGTCGACGGGCTGGCCGCCGCCATGGCGCGCAGCGCGGGCGAGTCGGTGCTGCGGCACCCGGGCACCATCGCTGACGACGGCTTCATCACCACCCTCGCCGAGGGCCTGGTGCTCACCGGCATCGCGATGTCCATCAGCGGCGACTCCCGGCCCTCCTCGGGCGCCTGCCACGAGATCAGCCACGCGTTCGACCTGCTGTTCCCGCAGCGGGCCGCCTCGCACGGCGAGCAGTGCGGTCTCGGCGCCGCCTTCGCCATGCACCTGCGCGGCGCGGCCGAGGAGTGCGGCACCATCGCCGAGGTGCTGCGCCGGCACGGCCTGCCGGTGCTGCCCGGCGCGATCGGCTTCTCCGACGAGGAGTTCGCCGAGGTGGTGCGCTACGCCCCGCAGACCCGCCCGGGGCGGTACACGATCCTGGAACACCTCGACCTCGACCTCGACGCGATCAGGGATGCGTACGCCGACTATGTCAAAGCCATCGGTAGCTGAGCTCCGGCCGGTCGCACACCCACCGGGGGTCAAGGACCGGCGCAGCGGGGAGCACTGGGCGGGGCGGATGTACATGCGCGAGGTCTCGCTGCGCTGCACCCGGCTGCTGGTGGACACCCGGATGTCGCCCAACCGGTTCACCGGCCTGATGGTCCTGACGGGCGTGGCGGCCGGCGCCGCGCTGCTCGTCCCGGGGCCGGCCGGCGCGGTGCTCGGCGCGGTGCTGATCCAGGTCTACCTGCTGCTGGACTGCGTCGACGGCGAACTGGCCCGCTGGACCGGGCGGACCTCGGTCACCGGGGTCTACCTCGACCGGGTCGGGCACTACCTGTCCGAGGCGGCGCTGCTGACCGGCTTCGGCCTGCGGGCGGCGGACGTCTTCGGCGGCCGGCAGTGGCTGTGGGCGTTCCTCGGCACGCTGTGCGCCCTGGGCGCCGTGCTGATCAAGGCGGAGACCGACCTGGTGGACGTCGCCCGCACCCGCGGCGGCCTGCCGGCCGTCCCGGACGCGGCCGCCGTGCCGCGCTCCTCCCGGCTGGCGCTGGCCCGCCGGGCCGCCGCCGCGCTCGGGCTGCACCGGCTGGTCGGCGGCGTCGAGGCGTCGCTGGTGGTGCTGGCCGCCGCCGTGGCGGACGCCCTCTGGCGGCACGCCGGCCACGGCGACCTGTTCTTCTCCCGGCTCGCGGTGGCGGTCCTGGCGGGCGTCGCCGTGACCCAGACCGTGCTGCACCTGGTGTCCGTTCTCGCGTCGAGCAGGTTGAGGTGAGTGCTCCGATGAAGCTCGGTGCCGTCGTACTGACCATGGGGAACCGTCCGCGGGAACTGCGCGCCCTGCTGGACTCGGTGGACGGACAGCGCGGCGACCCGGTGCCGGTCGTGGTGGTCGGCAACGGTGCCCGGCTGCCGGAACTGCCGGGAGGCGTGCGCACCGTGGAACTGTCGGAGAACCTGGGCATCCCGGCCGGCCGCAACGTGGGCGTCGAGGCGTTCGGCCCCGGCGGGCACGAGGTGGACGCGGTGCTGTTCCTGGACGACGACGGGCTGCTGCCCCGCGACGACACCGCGCGCCTGGTGCGCGAGGCGTTCGGCGCCGACCCCGGGTTGGGCATCGTCAGCTTCCGGATCACCGACCCGGTCAGCGGTACCACCCAGCGCCGGCACGTCCCCCGGCTGCGCGCCTCCGACCCGTTGCGGCCCTCCCGGGTGACCACCTTCCTGGGCGGCGCCTGCGCGGTGCGCACCGAGGTGCTGCGGCAGGTCGGCGGGCTGCCGGACGAGTTCTTCTACGCGCACGAGGAGACCGACCTGGCCTGGCGGGCGCTGGACGCCGGCTGGTCGATCGACTACCGGCCGGACATGGTGCTGGAGCACCCGGCGACCGCGCCCAGCCGGCACGCGGTCTACCACCGCATGGTGGCCAGGAACCGGGTGTGGCTGGCCCGCCGCAACCTCCCGGCGCTCCTGGTCCCGCTCTATCTGGGAACCTGGATCCTGCTCACCCTGGCCCGCCGACCGTCCCCGACGGCGCTGCGGGCGTGGCTGGGCGGCTTCAAGGAGGGCTGGACGGCGCCCTGCGGCGCACGGCGGCCCATGAGGTGGCGTACGGTGTGGCGACTGACCCGACTAGGACGCCCGCCGATCATCTGACAAGCTCGGTTCGAAGGCATCGGACGTGACCCGGGATCCCGCCCCGGCGCACACCACCAGGACGAAAGTGTCAACAGTGAGCGATATCACGCACAAGGGTGCGGTCGCCGTGAGCGCCCCGGGGGACCACCCTCGGGTGCCCGCCCGGGATTACGGTCTGCCCCTGCCCGATCTGGCGGTCAGGCACGGCCTGACGGTCAGCGGCGCCCGGCCGAACCTGCTGGAGTACATCCGCCAGCTGTGGGGACGCCGGCATTTCATCGCCGCCTACTCGGTGGCCCGGCTGAGCGCCCAGTACACCAAGGCGCGGCTGGGCCAGCTGTGGAACGTGATGACACCGCTGCTCAACGCGGCGGTCTACTACCTCATCTTCGGCATCCTGCTGCAGACCAACCGCGGTATCGACAACTTCATCGCGTACCTGGTCACCGGCATCTTCGTGTTCAACTTCACGCAGTCCTCGGTGCTGGCCGGCACCCGGGCGATCTCCGACAACCTCGGACTGATCCGCGCACTGCACTTCCCGCGCGCCTGCATGCCGATCGCGGTCACCCTGATCCAGCTCCAGCAGCTGCTGTACTCGATGATCGTGCTGGTCGCGATCGTGCTGATGACCGGTGAACTCCCGGACATGTCCTGGTTCCTGATCATCCCGGCGCTCATCCTGCAGGCGATCTTCAACATCGGGGTCGCGCTCGTGGTGGCCCGGCTCGGCGCCGACGTCACCGACCTCGCGCAGCTGATGCCGTTCCTGCTGCGCACCTGGATGTACGTCTCCGGCGTCTTCTACAGCATCGCCAACGTGGTCAAGCACCTGCCGGGCGCCGCGGGCGTGCTGCTGCAACTCAACCCCGCCGCCGTCTACATCGGCCTGATGCGCTATGCGCTGATCGACTCGTTCACCAGCGCGCAGCTGCCCCGGCACGTGTGGCTCGCGGCGCTCGCCTGGTCCCTGATCGCCGGAGTCGGCGGCTTCATCTTCTTCTGGAAGGCGGAGGAGAGCTATGGACGTGGCTGACAGCGCCCCCCAGCCGGTCGCGAAGACCGCCACCGGCGAGCAGATCCCCACGGTGATCTGCGACGACGTGCACATCGTCTACCGGGTGCACGGCGCTGGCAGCGGCAAGGGCAGCGCCACCGCCGCGCTGAGCCGGATCGTGACCCGCAAGGCGTCGCCCAGCGTGCGGATCGTGCACGCCGTGCGCGGCGTCAGCTTCGTCGCCTACCGGGGCGAGGCGGTCGGCCTGATCGGCTCCAACGGCTCCGGCAAGTCGACGATCCTGCGGACCATCGCCGGGCTGCTGCCCGCCGAGAGCGGCCGGGTCTACACCGACGGGCAGCCCTCGCTGCTCGGCGTGAACGCCGCGCTGATGAACGACCTGACCGGCGAGCGGAACGTCATTCTCGGCGGTTTGGCGATGGGCATGTCCAAGGAGGAGATCCGGTCGAAGTACCAGAGCATCGTGGACTTCTCCGGGATCAAGGAGAAGGGGGATTTCATCTCCCTGCCGATGCGTACCTATTCCTCCGGTATGGCGGCCCGGCTGCGTTTTTCCATCGCGGCCGCCAAGCGCCACGACGTGCTGATGATCGACGAGGCGCTGGCCACCGGTGACCGGTCCTTCCAGCGCCGCTCCGAGGCCCGTATCCGCGAACTGCGCAAGGAGGCCGGCACGGTCTTCCTGGTGAGCCACAACAACAACTCCATCCGTGACACCTGCGACCGGGTGCTGTGGCTGGAGAAGGGCGAGCTGTGGATGGACGGCCCGACCGAGGAAGTCCTGAGCGCCTACGAGGAATACACCGGCGGTAAATGACCGCCCGGCTGCGCCTTCGCGCCGCGGCCCCCGCCGGCTCTCCGGCGGGGGCCGTACGTGTGAACCGGACAACTGGTCCGGCGTGCGGGAGGATTTATGACACGGGTGTTGTGGAAGCGGCCGCGCGCCGTTCGCACCCGGGCGTACACCGGATCCCTGTACGGCGTACGCTGACCACCGACCGAGGTGGAACGGGAGGGCGGTATTGGGTGCGGCGTGTCCGAAATGGGAAGTGCCTGGCGTTCAGTGTAGAACGGGGGATGTGGCGGCCATGACGACGGGAACGATCCTGCTCCGGGGCACGTCCGCCGCTCGCACCGGGGGCAGCTCATGGTGACCGCGGGGGGCGGCGCGGCGGAGCGTTCCGCCGCCGGCCGGCCCGCGCCGGGCGGCGCGGCGGAGGCGGCCCAGTCCCGCGCCGTCCTCGACAAGGCCGCCCGCGAGAACTTCCCCGTCGCGCCGTTCTTCCTGCCGCGCGCGTGGCGGGACGACCTGATGGCCGTCTACGGGTACGCGCGGCTGGTCGACGACATCGGCGACGGCGACCTGCCGCCCGGCCGCGACGACGCGCGGTGGCTCGGCCTGGAGCCTGCCGCGGCCGGCGACCGGTCCGCCATGCTCGACGCGTTCGAGGCCGACCTGCGCCGGGTGTTCGCCTCCGGCGCCGGGCCCGGCCACCCGATCCTGCGTGCCCTGGTGCCCACCGTACGCCGCCACCGGCTGGGCCCCGAGCCGTTCCTCGGGCTGATCGAGGCCAACCGGCACGACCAGCGGGTGAGCCGGTACGCCACCTGGGACGAGCTGCTGGGCTACTGCGAGCTCTCCGCCAACCCCGTCGGCCGCCTGGTGCTCCAGGTGACCGGCACCGCCACGCCCGAGCGGGTGCGCCGCTCCGACGCGGTGTGCACCGGGCTGCAGATCGTCGAACACCTCCAGGACGTCGCCGAGGACCTGGCCCGCGACCGGATCTACCTGCCCGCCGAGGACCTGGCCCGGTTCGGGGTCGGCGAGGCGGACCTGGCGGCCCCCTCCGCGGGACCGCCGCTGCGCGCGCTGATCGAGCACGAGGCGGATCGCGCCCGCGGAATGCTGGACGAGGGCCTCGGGCTGGTGGGTAGCGTGCACGGCAGGCTGAGGCTGCTGCTCGCCGGGTTCGTGGCCGGGGGCCGGGCCGCGCTCACGGCGGTGGCGGCGGCGCGCTACGACGTGCTGCGGGGAGCGCCGAAGGCCACCCGGGCCGCCCTGCTGCGCGAGGTGGCCTCCACACTGCGAGGGAAGGGGTGAGCCGGACGGTGGACGGACTCGCGCACCGGTCCGCGCCGGTGCTCGCCGCGTACCGGTACTGCGAGACCGTGACCGGTCAGCAGGCGCGCAACTTCGCTTACGGCATCCGGCTGCTGCCCACCGCCAAGCGGCAGGCGATGTCGGCGCTGTACGCCTTCTCCCGGCGGATCGACGACATCGGCGACGGGGCGCTGGAGATCTCCAGCAAGCGCGCCCGGTTGGAGGATGCCAGGGCCGTGCTGGGCCGGGTGCGCTCCGGCGAGGTCACCGAGGTGGACACCGACCCGGTCGCGGTGGCGCTGGCCGACGCCGCGCACCGCTTCCCGCTGCCGCTGGACGGTCTGGACGAGCTCATCGACGGCGTCTGGATGGACCTGACCGGCGAGACCTACCGGACCTGGGAGGAACTGGCCGTCTACTGCCGCTGCGTGGCCGGCGCCATCGGCCGGCTCTCGCTCGGCGTGTTCGGCACCGTCCCGGGGGCGCGTGACACCGAGCACGCCGAGTCCTACGCCGACACCCTCGGGCTCGCCCTGCAACTCACCAACATCCTGCGCGACGTGCGCGAGGACGCCGGCAACGGGCGCACCTACCTGCCCGCCGACGACCTGGCCAAGTTCGGCTGCTCGGCCGGCTTCGACGGGCCGCTGCCGCCGGCCGGCGGGGACTTCGCCGGACTGGTCCACCACGAGGTGCGGCGGGCCCGCGCGCTGTTCGAGGAGGGCTACCGACTGCTGCCGATGCTGGACCGGCGCAGTGGCGCGTGCGTGGCGGCGATGGCCGGCATCTACCGGCGGCTGCTGGAGCGCATCGAGGCCGACCCGTCGGCGGTGCTGCGCGGCCGCGTCTCGCTGCCCGGCCGGGAGAAGGCGTTCGTGGCGCTGCGCGGACTGGCCGGCTTGGAGGCGCGGCAGGCCGCCAGGAGGACCGCCTGATGCTCTGCCCAGCACGTGCGGGGGCCGGGGGTTCCGGCCTGCCCGCAGCACCCGGCTCCGGTCCGGTCCGCGCCGACGCGACCGCAGGCCCCCGGCCGGCCCGCCGCCGCACCGGGCCGGGCACCGGGCTGCCGGGCCACGGCGAGAGGAGCGAGAGGTGAACGACGGCCCGTTGCCGGACCGGGACGCCGTGACGGCGGTGGTCGTCGGCGGCGGTCTGGCCGGTGTCACCGCGGCGCTCACGCTGGCCGACGCCGGCGTGCGCGTGACGCTGGCGGAAGGCCGCCCGCGCCTCGGCGGCCTGGCGTTCTCCTTCCACCGCGACACCTCGGTGGGGGAGTTGAGCGTCGACAACGGCCAGCACGTCTTCCTGCGTTGCTGCACCGCCTACCGCTGGTTCCTGGACCGGATCGGCGCGGCCGGCCTGGTCACGCTGCAGGACCGGCTGGACGTTCCGGTGCTGGACGCCGCCTCGGGCCGGCTCGGCCGGCTGCGGCGTGCCGCGCTGCCGGTGCCGCTGCACCTGGCCGCCTCACTGGCCCGCTACCCCCACCTGTCGCTGGCCGAGCGGGCATCGGTCGGCCGTGCCGCGCTGGCGCTGCGCGGCCTCGACCTCGACGACCCGGCGCTGGACCGCACCGACTTCGCCTCCTGGCTGCGCCGCCACGGCCAGTCGGCCCGCGCCATCGAGGCGCTGTGGGACCTGGTCGGGGTGGCGACGCTGAACGCCACCGCCGGGCAGTCCTCGCTCCAACTGGCCGCGATGGTCTTCAAGACCGGGCTGCTGTCCGACCCCGGCGCCGCGGACATCGGCTGGGCCGGCGCGCCGTTGGGCGACCTGCACCACGGCCGGGCCGGGGACGCGCTGCGCGCGGCCGGCGTGCGCACCGTGCTGCGAGGCCGGGCCGGGCGGCCGGTCCGCGGCCCGGACGGCGGCTGGCGGGTCCCGGTCACGCACGGGCCGGGCCGCGAGGAGACGCTGGGCGCGGACACCGTGGTACTGGCGGTCCCGCAGCGCGAGGCCCACCGGCTGCTGCCGGAAGGGGCGTTGCCCGACCCGTCGGAGTTGACCCGGATCGGCACCGCGCCCATCCTCAACCTGCACGTGGTCTACGATCGCCGGGTGCTGGACGAGCCGTTCCTGGCGGCGCTCGGCTCACCGGTGCAATGGGTCTTCGACCGTACGGCCTCCTCCGGTATGGCGGCGCTGCCCGGCGCCGCCGGGTGCCAGTACCTGGCGGTCTCGCAGTCCGCCGCGCACGACGAGATCGACCTGCCGGTGGCCGCGCTGCGCGCCCGCTACCTGCCGGAACTGCGACGGCTGCTGCCCGGCGCGCGATCCGCGGCGGTGCGCGACTTCTTCGTCACCCGGGAACGCACCGCCACCTTCGCGCCCACCCCCGGCGTGGGGCGGCTGCGCCCGGAGGCGGCCACCAGTGCGCCGGGCGTTTTCCTGGCCGGCGCGTGGACGGCGACCGGCTGGCCCGCGACCATGGAGTCCGCGGTGCGCAGCGGACTGCGTGCCGCGACCCGAGCACTGACACGACTCGGCAGGCAGGCCCCGCAGGGGGCGTTGGAAGCCGTATGAGCGCCCCATCCCCACCCGGAACCAGAGGAGAGCCCGTGATCCCGGCCCACGAGCAGGTAGCAGCGCCCGACCGGCGCGACAGCGTCAGTGCGCTGCTGGAGCGCGGACGGGCCTTGTCCACGCCGCTGCTGCGCGCGGCGGTCGACCGGCTCGCGCCCCCGATGGACACCGTCGCCGCCTACCACTTCGGGTGGATCGACGCGGCCGGCAACCCGTCGGCCGGCGACAGCGGCAAGGCGGTGCGCCCGGCGCTGGCGCTGATCTCCGCCGAGGCGGCCGGCGCGGGACCCGAGGTCGGCGTGCCGGGGGCGGTCGCGGTGGAGCTGATGCACAACTTCTCGCTGCTGCACGACGACCTGATGGACGGTGACGAGCAGCGCCGGCACCGCGACGCGGTCTGGAAGGTGCACGGCCCGGCGCAGGCGATCCTGGTGGGCGACGCGCTGTTCGCGCTGGCCAACGAGATCCTGCTGGAGCGCGGCACGGTGGAGGCCGGCCGGGCGACCCGCCGGCTGACCGCGGCCACCCGCAAACTGATCGACGGTCAGGCCCAGGACATCTCCTTCGAGCACCGCGAGCGGGTCACGGTGGCCGAGTGCCTGGAGATGGAGGGCAACAAGACCGGTGCCCTGCTGGCCTGCGCCAGCTCCATCGGCGCGGTGCTCGGCGGCGCGGACGAGGCCACCGCGGACGCGCTGGAGGCGTACGGCTACCACCTCGGTCTCGCCTTCCAGGCGGTGGACGACCTGCTGGGCATCTGGGGCGAGTCCCAGGTGACCGGCAAGCAGACCTGGAGCGACCTGCGGCAGCGCAAGAAGTCGCTGCCGGTGGTGGCCGCGCTGGCCGGGGACGGACCGGCCGCCGAGCGACTGGGTGAACTCCTGGCAGCCGACGCGAAAAACCCGGACGCCGACGACTTCAGCGAGGAAGAATTCGCCGATCGTGCCGCGTTGATCGAGGAGGCGGGTGGCCGGGAGTGGACGTTCCAGGAGGCCCGCCGCCAGTACGCCACCGCGCTCGACGCGCTGAACGGAGTCGTGATGTCGCAGGAGACGAGGCAAAACCTGGTCGCGCTGGCGGACTTCGTTGTGGTACGAGAAAGATGACAACTACAACTGCCTAATCGCGGTCGCCGACCGGACGTTGACTACCTGACGACGGCCGACGCAGCCCCACAGGCGCAGTCCACGCTGCAGAAGGGGAAGCCATGACAGCGACGACCGACGGAAGCACGGGGCCGGCCTGGTCCGGTGCCACCGCGGCCAGCGAAACGACCGATCCGCACGACTCCGCCGCGCACGCCCCGGGCGCCGCGGAGCAGCACGGCTCCGGGGCACCGCACGACGACCGGCCGGACGGGGCGCCGGCGGCACCTGGGGGGCCGGCCGCCGAGCCGCTGCGGGAGGCGGCCGCCCGGGCGGCCGAGCGCGCCACCGCGAACCTGCTCGCCGCCCAGGACGAGCGGGGCTGGTGGAAGGGCGACCTGGAGACCAACGTCACCATGGACGCCGAGGACCTGCTGCTGCGCCAGTTCCTCGGCATCCAGGACGAGAAGGTGCTCACCGCCGCGGCCCGCTGGATCCGGTCCCAGCAGCGTGAGGACGGCACCTGGGCCACCTTCTACGGCGGTCCGGGCGAGGTGTCCACCACCGTCGAGGCGTACGTGGCGCTGCGGCTGGCCGGCGACGCGCCCGACGCGCCGCACATGGCGGCCGCGGCCGGCTGGGTGCGCGAGCGGGGCGGGATCGCCGCCACCCGGGTCTTCACCCGCATCTGGCTGGCGCTCTTCGGCTGGTGGCGCTGGGAGGACCTGCCGGAACTGCCGCCCGAGCTGATCTTCCTGCCCAAGTGGTTCCCGCTCAACCTCTACTCGTTCGGCCAGTGGGCCCGGCAGACCATCGTCCCGCTGACCGTGGTGGCCGCCCACCGCCCGGTGCGGCCCGTGCCGTTCTCGCTGGACGAACTGCACGCCGACCCCGCGGTGCCCAATCCGCCGCGCCCGGCCGCCCCACTGGCCAGCTGGGACGGGTTCTTCCAGCGCCTCGACAGGGCCCTGCACGCCTACCGCCGGGTCACCATCCGCCCGCTGCGCCGCACCGCGCTGGGGGTCTGCGCCCGCTGGATCATCGAGCGCCAGGAGAACGACGGCTGCTGGGGCGGGATCCAGCCACCGGCGGTCTACTCGGTGATCGCCCTGCACCTGCTCGGCTACGACATCGGGCACCCGGTGATGCGCGCCGGGCTGGAGTCGCTCGACCGGTTCGCGGTGTGGAAGCGGGACGGCAGCCGGATGATCGAGGCGTGCCAGTCCCCGGTGTGGGACACCTGCCTGGCCACCATCGCGCTCGCCGACGCCGGACTGCCCCCCGACCACCCGGCGATGGTCAGGGCCGGCGAGTGGATGCTCGGTGAGCAGGTGCTGCGGCGCGGCGACTGGTCGGTGCGCCGGCCCCGGCTGCCGGCCGGCGGCTGGGCGTTCGAGTTCCACAACACCAACTACCCGGACATCGACGACACCGCCGAGGTGGTGCTGGCGCTCACCCGGGTCGAGACCGCGGACCGCGAGCGGCTGCGCACCGCCATCGACCGGGGGGTGCGGTGGAACCTGGGCATGCAGTCCAGGAACGGCGCCTGGGGCGCGTTCGACGTGGACAACACCAGCTCCTTCCCCAACCGGCTGCCGTTCTGCGACTTCGGCGAGGTCATCGACCCGCCGTCGGCCGACGTGACCGCGCACGTGGTGGAGATGCTGGCGGCGGTCGGCATGGCCGACGACCCGCGGACCCGGCGCGGCGTGCGGTGGCTGCTCGCCGAGCAGGAGCCCAGCGGCGCCTGGTTCGGCCGGTGGGGCGTGAACTACGTCTACGGCACCGGGTCGGTGCTGCCGGCCCTGCTCGCCGTCGGCCTGCCGGCCGCGCACCCGGCGATCCGGCGGGCGGTCGACTGGCTGCGCGGCGTGCAGAACGCGGACGGCGGCTGGGGCGAGGACCTGCGCTCCTACCCGGAGTCCGGCTGGGCCGGCCGGGGGGAGTCGACCGCCTCGCAGACCGCGTGGGCGCTCATGGCGCTGTTGGCGGCGGGGGAGCGGGACACGCCCTGCGTGGAGCGCGGCGTCCGCTGGCTGGCCGGCGCCCAGCGGGAGGACGGCTCGTGGGACGAGCCGTACTTCACCGGCACCGGCTTCCCGTGGGACTTCTCCATCAACTACCACCTGTACCGGATGGTCTTCCCGCTCACCGCGCTCGGCCGCTACCTGCACGGCGAGGGCGCCGGGCGTCCGCTGCCGGCGGAGGCCGCGTGATGCCGGGACCACCCGGCCCGCTGCTCGTGGTGTGCGCGCTGGGCGTGGAGCGCTTCGCACTGCGCGGCGCGCGGCGGGCCGGCGCGGCGGGCCCGGTGGCCGTGCTGCGCACCGGCATGGGCCCGGTCCGGGCCCGCGAGCGGGTCGGCGGGGCGCTGCGGGACCCGGCGCTGGCCGGCGCGGCGGTGCTGGTCACCGGGTTCTGTGCCGGGGTCGGGCCGCGGACCGCGCCCGGCGACGTGGTGGTCGACGACCGGGCCGACGACACGACCGGACTGGCCGAGGCCGTCGCCCGCCGGTTGGCCGGCGCGGGCCGGGCCGGGCGCCGTCCCGCCGTGCGCACCGGCCGGATCGCCGGCTCCGAGCACCTGGTGCGCGGAGCCGAGCGGGCCCGGTGGGCGGCGGCCGGGGCGCTGGCGGTGGACATGGAGTCGGAGGCGGTCCTCCAGGCGGCGCTGGCCGCCGGACCGCGCCCGGTTGCGGCCGTTCGCGTCGTCGTGGACACCCCCGAGTACGAACTCGCGCGCGTCGCGACCCTGCGTGCCGGGTTCACCGCCTTCGGCGTGCTGAGGTCTCTCATGCCCGCCTTTCTCGATTGGCACCGTTCCTACGCGCTCTCCTGGAGGTGAGCCAGATGGCCATGCCGCTTCGTCAGTCCGTCCGGGTCGGAACCTATCTGTTCCAGCAGAGAATGCTGCGCAGGCGGGAGAAGTTCCCGCTCATCGTCGAACTCGAACCCCTGTTCGCCTGCAACCTGAAGTGCGAGGGCTGCGGGAAGATCCAGCACCCGGCCGGGGTGCTCAAGCAGCGCATGCCGGTGGCCCAGGCGATCGGCGCCGTGGTGGAGTCCGGCGCGCCGATGGTCTCGATCGCCGGCGGCGAACCGCTGATGCACCCGCAGATCGACGAGATCGTCCGGCAGCTGGTGGAGCGCAAGAAGTACGTGTTCCTCTGCACGAACGCGATGTTGTTGCGTAAGAAGTTGGACAAGTTCACCCCTTCGAGTTATTTCGCCTTCGCCGTGCACATCGACGGGCTGCGCGAGCGGCACGATGAGTCGGTTGCCAGGGAAGGGGTGTTCGACGAGGCCGTGGCCGCGATCAAGGAGGCCAAGGCGCGGGGGTTCCGTGTCACCACCAATTCGACGTTCTTCAACACCGACACCCCGCAGACCGTGGTCGAGGTGCTCGACTTCCTCAACGACGAACTGCGGGTGGACGAGATGATGCTCTCGCCCGCCTACGCCTACGAGAAGGCGCCCGACCAGGAACACTTCCTCGGGGTGGAGCAGACCCGCGAGTTGTTCCGCAAGGCGTTCGCCGACGGCAACCGCCGCAAGTGGCGCCTCAACCACAGCCCGCTCTTCCTGGACTTCCTGGAGGGCAAGGTGGATTTCCCCTGCACGGCCTGGGCGATCCCCAACTACTCGCTGTTCGGCTGGCAGCGTCCCTGCTACCTGATGAGCGACGGCTACGTGCCGACGTACAGGGAACTCGTCGAGGAGACCGACTGGGAGGCGTACGGCCGCGGCCGGGACCCGCGCTGCGCCAACTGCATGGCGCACTGCGGGTACGAGCCGACCGCGGTGCTGGCCACCATGGGGTCGCTCAAGGAGTCGTTGCGCGCCGCGCGGGAGACCGTCGCCTCGAATCGAGGGTGAACGAAGATGACCACGACGCAGTCCGTCCCGCTCGGTATGCCGTCCGTTCCGTGGAAGCCGGCCGATCGGCGTAGGAGTCGTCGGATCCAGGTGGGGTCGGTGGCGGTGGGTGGGGACGCGCCGGTGTCGGCGCAGTCGATGACGACGTCGGTGACGGCGGACGTGGGTGCGACGTCGCAGCAGATCGCGGAGTTGACGGCGTCGGGGTGTCGGATCGTGCGGGTGGCGGTGATGGGGTGTGTGGTGAACGGTCCGGGGGAGGCGCGGGAGGCGGATCTGGGGGTGGCGTCGGGGAACGGGGAAGGGGCAGATCTTCGTGAAGGGGGAGGTGGTCAAGACGGTGCCGGAGTCGAAGATCGTCGAGACGTCGGTCGAGGAGGCGATGAGGATCGCCGAGCGGATGACCGAGGAGGCGTCGGCTCCGGCGAACCGGCGGTGACCGCCGTGTGAACCGGCCGCCCACCCGGCGACCGGTTCGTGAGAAACCAGCGAAAGGAGGCCCCACCATGTCGTTGTTGGAGAGCATCCGAGGTCCGAGGGATCTCAAGGCCGTCGATCCCGGACGACTGGACGAACTCGCCTCTCAGATCCGTGCCTTCCTCATCGACGCGGTGGCCAGGACCGGCGGGCACCTCGGTCCCAACCTGGGCGTGGTCGAACTGACCATCGCCTTGCACCGGGTCTTCGACTCGCCCGCCGACAAGGTGCTGTTCGACACCGGGCACCAGTCCTACGTGCACAAACTGCTCACCGGCCGGCAGGACTTCTCCAAGCTGCGCGCCAAGGGCGGGCTGTCCGGCTACCCGTCCCGGGCGGAGTCCGAGCACGACGTCATCGAGAACAGCCACGCCTCCACCGTGCTCGGCTGGGCGGACGGCCTGGCCAAGGCCAACCAGCTGCTCGGCCGCGACGACCACGTGGTGGCGGTGATCGGCGACGGCGCGCTGACCGGCGGTATGGCCTGGGAGGCGCTCAACAACATCGCCGCCGCCCGCGACCGGCCACTGATCATCGTGGTCAACGACAACGAGCGCTCCTACGCGCCCACCATCGGCGGCCTCGCCAACCACCTGGCCACCCTGCGCACCACCAACGAGTACGAACGGGTGCTGTCCTGGGGCAAGGAGGTCCTGCAGCGCACCCCGGTGGTCGGCCAGCCGCTGTACGAGTCGCTGCACGGTGCCAAGAAGGGCTTCAAGGACGCCTTCGCGCCGCAGGGCATGTTCGAGGACCTGGGCCTGAAGTACGTCGGCCCGATCGACGGGCACGACACCGCCGCGGTGGAGTCGGCGCTGCGCCGCGCCAAGCGGTTCCGCGGCCCGGTCCTCGTGCACTGCCTGACCGAGAAGGGCCGCGGCTATCCGGCGGCCGAGCGGGACGAGGCCGACCGCTTCCACTCGGTCGGCGCGATGGACCCGCTCACCTGCGCCCCGCTCACCCCCTCGGCCGGCCGCTCGTGGACCGCCGCGTTCGGCGACGCCCTGCTGGAACTCGGCCGGGAGCGGCGCGACGTCGTGGCGGTCACCGCCGCCATGCTCCAGCCGGTCGGCCTGGCGCCGTTCGCCGAGGAGTTCCCGGAGCGGGTCTACGACGTGGGGATCGCCGAGCAGCACGCGGTCGTCTCGGCGGCCGGGCTGGCCACCGGCGGGCTGCACCCGGTGGTGGCGGTCTACGCGACGTTCCTGAACCGGGCCTTCGACCAGGTGCTGATGGACGTGGCGCTGCACCGGTGCGGTGTCACCTTCGTGTTGGACCGGGCCGGGGTGACCGGTTCGGACGGCGCGTCGCACAACGGCATGTGGGACCTGTCGATCCTCCAGGTGGTGCCCGGGCTGCGGATCGCCGCGCCGCGCGACGCCGACCAGTTGCGCGCCCAACTGCGCGAGGCGGTCGCCGTCGAGGACGCGCCGACCGTGCTGCGCTTCCCCAAGGAGAACGTCGGCGCGCCGCTGCCCGCGCTGGAACGGGTCGGCGGGATGGACGTGCTGCACCGCGGCGAGCGCCCCGACGTGCTGCTGGTCGCGGTGGGCGCGCTCGCCGCCACCTGCCTGCGGGCCGCCGAGCTGCTGGCGGAGGGCGGGGTGGGCGCCACGGTGGTCGACCCGCGCTGGGTCAAGCCGGTCGACGGCGCCCTCGTGCCGCTGGCGGCCCGGCACCGCGTGGTCGCCGTGGTGGAGGACAACGGCCGGGTCGGCGGGGTCGGCGCGGCCGTCGCGCAGGCGCTGCGGGACGCCGAGGTGGACGTGCCGGTACGCGACTTCGGCATCCCGCCGCGGTTCCTGGCGCACGCCAAGCGCTCCGAGGTGCTCGCCGACCTCGGACTCACCCCCGCCGAGATCGCCGGCCGGATCGGCACCACCTTGCGCCGCACCGCCGCACCGGCCGGCGGGCACCCCGCCGTGCCCGGCGGCGGCTCGGTGCCCGCGCCGGCCGCGTCCCGTGCCGCCGCGCCGCGCCAGCGCGGCCAGAGGACCGCGCGGCAGACCCCGCAGAAGAAGGAGAGGGCCGATGGCCGAGGAGCGTGACGGCGCACGGGCCGCCGAGGAGTTCGACCTGGGACGGCTGCTGGCCGAGCGGTCCGCCGAGCGCTACGCACTGCACGCCCGCCACCTCAACCACCAGCTGCCGCGCATGCTGCACACCATCGGCTTCGACAAGGTCTACGAGCGGGCCGAGGGCGCGTACTTCTGGGACGAGAACGGCGACGACTACCTGGACATGCTGGCCGGCTTCGGCGTGATGGGCCTGGGCCGGCACCACCCGGTGGTGCGCAAGGCACTGCACGACGTGTTGGACGCCGGCCTGGCGGACCTCACCCGGTTCGACTGCCCGCCGCTGCCCGGACTGCTCGCCGAACGGCTGCTGGCCCACGCCCCCCACCTGGACCGGGTCTTCTTCGGCAACAGCGGAACGGAGGCGATCGAGACCGCGCTGAAGTTCGCCCGCTACGCCACCGGCCGCCCCCGGGTGCTGTACTGCGCCCACGCCTTCCACGGGCTGACCACGGGCTCGCTGTCGGTCAACGGCGAGGACGGCTTCCGGGACGGCTTCGCCCCGCTGCTGCCGGACACCGCGATCGACCTGGGCGACCTGGACGCGCTGGAGCGCGAGGTGCGGCGCGGCGACGTGGCCGCGTTCGTGGTCGAACCCATCCAGGGCAAGGGCGTGCACGCCGCCCCGCCCGGCTTCCTGCGCGCCGCCCAGGAGGTGCTGCACCGGCACAAGGCACTGCTGATCGCCGACGAGGTGCAGACCGGCGTCGGTCGGACCGGCGACTTCTTCGCCTACCAGCACGAGGAGGGCGTCGAACCGGACCTGGTCTGCGCGGCCAAGGCGCTGTCCGGCGGGTACGTGCCGGTGGGCGCCACCCTCGGCAAGGAGTGGATCTTCAAGAAGGTCTACTCCTCCATGGACCGGGTGCTGGTGCACTCCGCGAGCTTCGGCGCCAACGCCCAGGCGATGGCGGCCGGGCTGGCCACCTTGTCGGTGATGGAGAACGAGGAGGTGGTGCGCAACGCCCGGGTCACCGGTGACCTGCTGCGCACCCGGCTGGCCGCGCTGGTGGACCGCTACGAGATGCTGCGCGAGGTGCGCGGCCGCGGCCTGATGATCGGCATCGAGTTCGGCCGGCCGAAGTCGCTGAAGCTGCGCGGCGGCTGGACGATGCTCCAGGCGGCGCGCAAGGGGCTGTTCGCGCAGATGGTCGTGGTGCCGCTGCTGCGCCGGCACCGGATCCTCACCCAGGTCTCCGGCGACCACCTGGAGGTCATCAAGCTCATCCCGCCGCTGATCATCGGCGAACCGGAGGTGGACCGCTTCGTGACCGCCTTCGAGGCCGTCATGGACGAAGCGCACCAGGGCGGCGGGCTGATGTGGGACTTCGGGCGCACGCTGGTCAGGCAGGCGGTCGGCAACGGCTGACCGCCCGCCCGGCGCGGGCCGGCGGATCAGGCCGTCAGGCCGCGGCGGGCCAGCAACGGCTCGATCCGCGGCCGCCGGCCGACCACCGCGCGGTAGGCGTCCATCATCTCCACGCTGCCGCCGCGCGAGAGCAGGCCCCGGCGGAACGCCTCGCCGCGCTCCCGCACCGGCCGCGGGTCGTGGTCGAACCAGTCGACCATGTCGGCGTCCAGCACCTCGCTCCAGACGTAGGAGTAGTAGCCCGCGCTGTAGCCGCCGGAGAAGACGTGCGAGAAGTACGTGCTGCGGTATCGCGGCGGGATCTCCGGCAGGTCCAGGCCCGCCGCCTTCAGCGCCGCCGCCTCGAACTCCTCCGCGTCGCCCGGGTCCTCGCCGTCCGCCAGGGTGTGCCAGGCCCAGTCCAGCATGGCGGCGGCCAGGTACTCCGCGGTGCGGAAGCCCTCGCCGAACCGGCGCACCTCCTCCAGCCGCGCCACCGTCTCCGGCGCCAGCGGCTCACCGGTCTCGTGGTGCACCGCGTAGTGCGCCAGGATCTCCGGACGGCTCAGCCACATCTCGTTGACCTGCGAGGGGAACTCCACCACGTCCCGCTTGACCGAGGTGCCGGAGAACGACGGGTAGCGCACGTCGGACAGCAGGCCGTGCAACGCGTGCCCGAACTCGTGGAAGAGGGTGCGCACCTCGTCGACGACGAGCAGCGTCGGCTCGCCGGGCGGCGGCTTGGCGATGTTGAGGTTGTTGACCACCACCGGGCGCTCGTCGAACAGACGGGACTGGTCGACCAGGGAGTTCATCCACGCGCCGCCGCGCTTGCTGGCGCGCGCGTAGAAGTCGCCCAGGAACAGCCCGACCGGTGTGCCGTCCTCCTCGCTGACCTCGAAGATCCGCACGTCCGGGTGGTGGCCGACCAGGTCGGTCCGCTCGGCCACCCGCAGCCCGTACGCCTCCCGGGCGGCCCGGAAGACGCCCTCCGCCAGCACCCGCTCCAGCTCGAAGTACGGGCGCAGCGCGGCGGCGTCCAGGTCCTGCTCCGCGGTGCGCAGCCGCTCCGCCCAGAACCTCCAGTCCCAGGCGCGCAGCGTCTCGCCCTCGGGCAGCACCGCCCGCAGCGCCCGCGCCTCCCGGCGGGCGTTGGCCACCGCCGGCGGCACGAGCCGGGCGAACAGTTCCTCCACGGCGTCCGGGGTGCCGGCGGTGCGGTCCTCCAGCACGCACGCGGCGTGGTGCGGGAAGCCCAGCAGCGCCGCCCGACGGGCCCGCAGCGTGGCGATGCGCACCACCACGTCCCGGTTGGCCGGCAGACCGCGGCCCAGCGAGGCGGTCAGCAGCCGTTCGCGCACCGAGCGGTCCTCCAGCCAGGCCAGCTCGCTCTGGTTGGAGAACAGCTTCAGGCTGAGCACGTAGCGGCCCGGGTACCCCAGCGCCTCGGCGTTCTGCGCCGCCGCGGCCACCGCGTCGCCGGACAGCCCGGCCAGCTCCGCCGCGCTGTCCAGCACCAGCGCCCTGGCCCGGGTGTCGGCCCGCAGGTTCTGCTGGAAGGCGGCCTCGGCAGCGGCCAGCTCCGTGTTCAGCCCGCGCAGCCGCTCCTGCTCCTCGTCGCTGAGCCGGGCGCCGGCCCGCACGCAGGCCCCATGGTGGTGCTCCAGCAGCCGCAGCGACTCCGGGTCCAGGCCCAGCTCGGCGCGCACCGCGTGCAGGGCGTCCAGCCGGGCGAACAGCGCCCGGTCCAGCAGGACGGCGTCCTCGTGCGCGGCCAGCCTCGGCAGGTACTCCGCCTCCAGTCCCTCGATCAGTGGCGAGCTGTCGCTGGCGGCCCGGTTGCCGAAGACGGACACCGTGCGGCGCAGCAGCCGCCCGCTGCGCTCCAGGGCGAGCACGGTGTTGTCGAACGTCGGCGGCCGCGTGTCGCCGGTGATCGCGGCCACCTCGTCGAGCTGCTCCACCATGCCCCGCTCCAGCGCCGGGGCGTAGTGCTCGTCGCGCAGCGCGGCGAAGTCCGGGAGCCGGTAGGGGAGGGTGCTCACGGTGAAGAAGGGGTTCGTCGGGGTCACCCGGCCGACCTTAGCGGCTGTCCTCCTCCAGCAGCAGGTCCCGCAGCCGCCGCCTTCGCCCGTCGGTGAGTCCCAACCCCTCGGACAGGTAGCGGTCGGTCGAGCCCCAGCGCTCCCGCATCGTCTCGAACGCCGCCCGCAGGTAGTCGGCGCGGGCCTCGAACAACGGCCCGATCAGCTCGCTGACCTCCGGCGAGGTGGCGGGCTCCGCCCGCGGGCCGCGCTGGATCCGGTAGCGCCGGCGCAGGTCGTTGCTGAGCAGGTAGTCCGCCTCGATCTCCTCGACCGGAACGCCCAGCGCGAGCAGCACCACGGCCACCGAGGTGCCCGCCCGGTCCTTGCCCGCCGCGCAGTGCAGCAGAGCGGGCAGCGCCCCGCCGGACAGCTCGGCCAGCAGCCGGCCGTGCTCCGCGGTGCGCTCCAGCACCAGCCGGCGGTAGGAGCCGCTCATGCCGCGCGCCGCCTGCCCGTCGCCCAGCGCGGTGCGCAGCGTGGCCACGTCGCCGTCCCGCACCACCTTCCACAGGTCCGCGCCGGCCGCCGGGTCGCTCAGCGGCATGGTGAGGTTGCGCACCCCGGCCAGCGGCACGTCCCGGCCCTCCAGCGCGATGTCGGCCGCGTTGCGGAAGTCGAAGACGGTGTGCAGGCCCAGCGAGGCGAGGAACGCGGCGTCCCGTTCGTCGGCGTGCGCCAGGTGGCCGCTGCGGAAGAGCAGCCCGCGGCGCACCCGGCGCCCGTCGGCCGCGGGCAGCCCGCCCACGTCGCGGAAGTTGCGTACGCCGGTCAGCTCCGGTGCGGCGGACACCGACGGGGTGGGGGGCGTGGGATGGTTCAACGCGTCTCCTCGGGGGCTGGGCGGGTTCGTCGCGACGTTACGACACCGAGAGCCCCGCGGTGAATCCCGTGCGGGGGGCACGCGAGCGGAATCCGGCCACCGCGCGTCCGCGCCCGTCGGCGGTCACGGAGCGGCCCGGCGCGCGGCCGGCCGGCCGCGCGCCGCCGGAGCGGACGGCGCTCCGGTCCGGCCGGACCGGTTCGTGGGCCCGGCCCACCCCCGCGAGGTCAGGCCCACGAAGCCCGAACGCGACGGCCGCGGTGGGCGGTACGCGTCACGCTCCGCCGCCGTGGTGCCGCAGCACCGCCCACACCAGGCGTCCCCTGCCGTCCCGGCGGGTCTGCACGCCCCACGCCAGGGCCACCGCGTTCACCAGCAGCAGGCCCCGGCCGCACTCCTCCTCCGCGGTGGGCTGCCGGCTGTGCGGCTCGGTCAGCCCCCGTCCCTGGTCGGCCACCTCCAGCCGCAGCAGGGTCCCGGTGACGCGAAGCGCGCAGGTGATCCGCTCGCTGTCGCTGTAGCGGATCGCGTTCGTGAACAGCTCCGACAGGATCAGCCCGGCGTCGTCCCGTGCCTCGGTGTCCACCCCCTGCTGGATCAGCAGGGTTCGAAGCCGCCTCCGGGCCTCGGCGACGCAGGACCCGAGCGCGGGCAGGCGGAACACGTCCATGCGGGACGTGCTCGACCGCCGCCGGGCGTCCAGGCCCGACGGGCGCTCCAGCCGCAGAGCGTCGTAGGAGGAAGGCACTCGGACACTATGCGCGTAGCACTCGACAGATGGCAAGATGCGTTCTGTAATTTGCAGAATTGCATATTCAAACTGCTGTCATATGCCTGACGGCATGCCACACTGCTGTGCCGCATTCCCAGTTGACCCGGTCGCGCCACGAAGGGAGCCATCCGTGCCGGACGCCCGCTCTCCGGCCGCCCCCACCGTCCTGCGCGTGGTGCTGGGCAAGCGCCTCGCCGACCTGCGCGAGAAGGCCGGGATCGGCTACGACCAGGCCGCCGCCGCCCTCGACGTCACGCACGCCACCATCCGGCGGATGGAGAAGGCCGAGGTCGGGCTCAAGCTGCCCTACGTCGAGAAGCTGCTCGACACCTACGGCGTCCGGGACCCGGCCGAGGTCGAGGGGTTCCTCGCGCTGACCCGCGAGGCCAACCGCCGCGGCTGGTGGCACCGCTACCGCGACGTGCTGCCCGAGTGGTTCAGCGCCTTCGTCGCGCTGGAGGGCGAGGCGCACGTCATCCGGGCCTACGAGCCGCACTACGTCCCCGGGCTGCTGCAGACCGAGGACTACGCGCGCGCCGTGCTGCGCGCCGGGAACCCGCACGCGGCGCAGGACGCGGTCGAACGCGGCGTCGCCCTGCGCCGGGAACGCCAGGCCCTGCTGGAACGCGAGGAGCCGCCGCTGCTGTGGCCGGTCGTCGACGAAACGGTGCTGCGCCGGCCGATCGGCTCTCCGGCGGTGATGCGCGCCCAGATCGACCGACTGATCGAGGTCTGCGCGCTGCCGCACGTCCGGCTCCAGGTGATGCCGTTCGCCGCGGGCCCGCACCCCGCCATGTACGGGCCGTTCCACATCTTCCGGTTCCCGATCAAGGAGTTGCCGGACATGGTCTGCGCCGAGTCCCTGGTGGGGGCGGTGTACTTCGACGAGCGCGACGACGTGTCCACCTTCCTGGAGGCGCTGGACCGGATGAGCGCGCAGGCAACCCCCGCACAGAGCACCGAGGCCTTCCTTGGTGGCGTTCGCAAGGAGATCTGACCGATGGACCGCAGGCACAAGGGGGACGGTGCGCACCCACAGGGGGAACACCAGTACGGAGAGCGCATCTACAACGGGATGCCCGCCAGGGAACTGGGTACCGAGGGCTGGCACAAGCCGTGGAGCGGTGGCAACGGGGGAAGTTGCGTCGAGGCGATGAAGCTGCGCGACGGCCGGGTGGCGATCCGGCAGTCCACCGACCCGGACGGGCCGGCGCTGATCTACACGCCGCACGAGATACAGACGTTCATCCAGGGCGCGAAGGCCGGCGCTGCCGACTTCCTCCTCGCGTCGCCGAGTCTGCGTACCGATTGGAAGACGGCATGACCGAGCACGCCATCCCGGAAGGCGGTTTCCCCGCCGAGCAGATCGACACCAGCACCCCGCACCCCGCCCGGATCTACGACTACCTGCTCGGCGGCTGGGACAACTACGAGGTCGACCGGCGGGCCGCCGAACGCGTCGTCGACCTGGCCCCGGACGCCCGGGTCAGCGTCCGGGCCAACCGCGACTTCCTGCACCGGGCGGTGCGCCGGGTGGTGCGGGACGGCGTCCGGCAGATCATCGACATCGGCACCGGCATCCCCACCTCGCCCAACACCCACGAGATCGCCGCCTCGGTCCGCGACGACGTGCGGGTGGTCTACGTCGACAACGACCCCATCGTCGCCACGCACGCCGGCGCGAAGCTCACCAACGCCGCCCGTACCGGCTTCGTGCTCGCCGACGTCCGCGACCCGGCGCGGGTGCTCGACCACCCGGTGCTCACCGGGATGATCGACTTCGACGAGCCGGTCGCCCTGATGCTCATCGCGGTCCTGCACTTCGTGGAGGACCGGGAGGACCCGGCCGGCATCGTCGCCGCGCTGACCGAGCGGCTCGCCCCAGGCAGCCGGCTGGTCATCACCCACGGCACCCTCGACTTCCACCGGGGCCTGGACTCCGGCGACGCCCGCGAGGTCTACGAGAACGCCACCGCCCGGCTCAGCACCCGTTCCTACGACGAGATCCTGCCGCTGTTCGACGGCTTCGACCTGGTCGACCCCGGCTTGGTGCAGGTCCCGCTGTGGCACCCGGACGGCCCGTTGCCGGAGGCCGACGAACTGCGCCGGATCGCCATGTACGGAGGCGCCGGCGTCAGGGAGTGAGCCGCGCGCACGGCGCACCGGGCCGCCGCCCGGCGCGGCGCCGGACGGTGCGCGTGCCGGGCGCCCGTGCGCAACGGGCACCGGAAGGCGGCGTGGCGCCCGCGTGGCGGTGCCGCGGCGGCGGCGCTCGCCGCTCATGCCGTGCCGCTCGCCCGCCGGTAGAGCGCGGCCACCGCGTCGCCGAACCGCGCACTGTAGGAGACGTCCGCGGTGTCCCCGCCCTGCTGGTAGCCGCCGATCACCCCGACCACCGCGCCGTCCCCGGCCAGCCAGGGGCTGCCGCTGGTGCCGCCGGTGTACGCGGCGCACGTGATGCGCTGCTGGCCGCCGGACACCGCCAGAGCGCGGTTCACACAGGTCAGCGGTGCCTCGGCGGCCGACGGGTAGCCGGTCACCCGGACAACCGCGTCCGGCGCCGCGTGCACCCGCAGCGGGTGCCCGCCGACCACGTCCTGCACCCGGCGGCCGTGCGCGCGCCGCACCGTCGCGAACGCCACGTCCAGCCGCGGGTCCTGCCGCTCGGTCCACCGCCGGTCGGCGACGATCCGGCCGAGCCGCCAGACCCCGTACGGCGCGATCCCGTCGTGGTAGCCGGGCACGAAGCGCAGGCCCGAGGTGCCACCCCCCAGGCAGTGCGCGGCGGTGACCACCAGGTCGCGGTGCGGGCTGTCCACCACGCTCGCGGTGCAGAAGTGCCCGCCGGGGCGGACCGGGCCGCGGAAGACCGCGCCGACCTCCGAGGTGCGCCGGGTGTCGTGCACCGTGTACGGGACTCCCGGCGCCGGGCCGGCGGCCGCGACCGCGCTCGCGCTGGACGCGGTGCCCACCGCCACCAGCACCAGCCAGGACAGCGGCAGCGCCGCACGGCGCCGCGCGCGCCGTGCTCCGCGGTGCCCCGGCGCGGCGGACCGGGACCTGGAAAGCCTGAGCGACATCGGGGACCCTTCCTGCCGAAGGACACCGGGAGCGGTGGGGCCGCCCCCGGCCGGATCCTTTGACAGCGCTCATGAGAATCCCGTGTGAGGGCCTTGAGAGCCCGGTGATTCCCACGATCGCCCGGGTGACGCCGGGCCGGGCGGGGCCTGCTCGTCCCGTCCGGCCCGTGCCGGCGTCACGGAAGCTCGTCGGTCACGTTCGTCACAGGAGTATCCCCCCGTTCGGCCCACAGTGCCCGTCGTCCGGGTGACGCCGGGCCGCCCCCCCGCGCCGCTCGGCGGCCCGCGCCGCCCCCGCGTCGGCCCGGGGGGCGGTGCCCGCGCCTCGCCGGCCGGCCCCCACCGCCGCCGGCCGGCGGCACGGGGAACCTTGCGGGTCCCGGCGGCGTTCTTCCAGGCAGCGGGTGATGGACGCGCGCGGGCGCGGCACGGGCCGCGGACGGAGGCGGGAAGAGATGTCCAAGGGTGCTGGGGTCGCTGTCGGCGGCGTGGCGATCGCGATCTTGCTACTGGTTCTCGGTGTGCCGCTGTGGGCGGTCGTGCTGGTCTTCGTGGGGGTGCCGACCGCCGGCTACCTGATGCTCGACAAGTCCCAGCGCCGCCGGCTGCGCGGGCTGTCGAACCGCCGGGGCATCGGGCGCTGACCCCGGGCGCCGAGCCCGACCCGGTCGGGCGGGCACCGGTGAGGGACGGGCTCTTCCCGGAGCCGGCCGGCCGCCCCACCGAGATCGCGCCGGGCGCCGTGCTCCTGCCCGGCTGGCTGGACGCCGCCGCCCAGGAGCGGCTGGTCGCCGCCTGCCGAAGGTGGGCCGCGCCGCCGGCCGGCCTGCGCACCGTGCGGATGCCCGGCGGCGGCGCGATGTCGGTGCGCCAGTTCTCACTGGGCCGGCACTGGTACCCGTACGGCTACGCGGCGACCGCGGTGGACGGCGACGGCGCGCCGGTCAAGCCGTTCCCGCCGTGCCTGGGCGACCTGGCCCGGGCGGCGGTCGCCGACGCCCTCGGGCAGGACTTCGCCGCCGGGCGGTACGACGTCGCACTCGTCAACCACTACCCGGCCGGGGCGGCGATGGGCATGCACCGCGACACCGACGAGCCCTCCGACGCGCCGGTGGTCTCACTCAGCCTCGGCGACACCTGCGTCTTCCGGTTCGGCAACACCCGCACCCGCTCCCGCCCGTGGACCGACGTCGCGCTGCGCAGCGGCGACCTGTTCGTCTTCGGCGGTCCGGCCCGCCGCGCGTACCACGGCGTACCGCGCACCCGGCCGGGCACCGCGCCGGCCGCCCTCGACCTCACCGGGCGGCTCAACGTGACGCTGCGGGTCAGCGGCCTGCCCGGCGCTCCGAACGAGTGACGCACGGTACGCACTGGAACACCTGGTCGAGTCCGGACGTTGAGCGTCACATGACGGCAAACGACGAGACGAACGCCCTGCTGAGGCTGTTCTCCGAGACGGACGGCGGCGTGCTGGTGACCCTCAAGCGGGACGGCCGGCCGCAGTTGTCGAACGTGAACCACGCCTACGACCCGGCCCGGCGGCTCATCCGGGTCTCCGTCACGGACGGACGCGCCAAGGTGGCCAACGTCCGCCGCGACCCGCGGGTCAGCTACCACGTGACCAGCGGCGACCGGTGGAACTACGCGGTCGCCGAGGGCAGCGCGGAACTGTCCGCGGTCGCCGCCGACCCGCACGACGACGCCGTCGAGGAACTCGTCTCCCTCTACCGCGCGGTGCACGGCGGACACCCGGACTGGGACGAGTACCGCGCCGCCATGGTCGCCGACCGGCGCCTGGTGCTGCGGATCGCGGTGGACCGCGTCTACGGGCTGAGGCAGCGGACATGAGGGCACCGCGCCCGCTCGCCTTCGGCGCCGAGCCCACCGGGGAGCGGATGGCCCGCATCCGCCGCTCCCCGCACTTCGCCGGCGGCGTCTTCGTCAACCCGACCGGCCCCTCGGGGCCACCGGACGTCCCGCGCCTGGCGCTGCTGCGGCAGGCGCTCGACAAGGCCGGGCGGATCCGCCGCAAGCCGGCCGGCCCGGTGCCGGTGCACCCGTTCACCCTCTCCGACCTGGCCCGGCCCGCCGGCTCCGGGCTGCGGCTGACCTGGATGGGCCACTCCAGCGTGCTCGCCGAGATCGACGGCCGCCGGGTGCTCTTCGACCCGGTCTGGAGCGCGCGCTGCTCGCCGTTCGCCTTCGCCGGGCCGCGCCGGGTGCATCCGGTGCCGGTGCCGCTCGCCGAACTCGGGCCGCTGGACGCCGTGGTGATCTCCCACGACCACTACGACCACCTCGACATGCCGACGGTCCGCCGGCTGGTGCGCGGCGGCACGGCGTTCGCGGTGCCGCTCGGCGTCGGCGCGCACCTGGAGCGCTGGGGCGTCCCGGCGGACCGGCTGGCCGAACTGGACTGGCACGAGTCCGCCGAGGTCGCCGGGCTCACCCTGACCGCCACCCCGGCCCGGCACTTCTGCGGCCGCGGCCTGCGCAACACCCAGCACACCCTGTGGGCCTCCTGGGTGGTCCGCGGCCCGGAGCACCGGATCTACCACAGCGGCGACACCGGCTACTTCCCCGGCTTCGCCGACGTCGGCGCGCGCTACGGCCCGTTCGACGCCACGATGATCCAGATAGGCGCCTACAGCGACTACTGGCCGGAGATCCACATGACCCCCGAGGAGGGACTGCGCAGCCACGCTGACCTGTCCGGCGGCACCCCCCGCGGCGCGCTGCTCCCCATCCACTGGGGCACGTTCAACCTGGCCCTGCACCCGTGGGAGGAGCCCGCCGAGCGGTCGCTGGCCGCGGCGCGGGCGAGTGGTGCCCGGATCGCCGTGCCGCCGCCCGGCCTGCCCTTCGAACCGTCCGGCGACCTGCCCGACCGGCCCTGGTGGCGGGAGGCCGCGGCGCCCGCACCGGCCGTCGCGGCCCGCCCGGCGCCGCCGGCGGCGGCCCCCGGCGAACCGGCCCGCCCGGACCACGCCCCCGCGTAGCGCGCCGGCCCGGCTCCGGCGAGGGACGCCACGGCTCCCGCGCCCGGGCGCCGTGGCCCGCCGCGCCCGGCCGCCGCGGGCACCCGCCGGTCACGACCGACCCGCACGTCGCGCGGCGGCCGTCCCGGTCAGGGGCGCGGCGGCCCGGCAGGGACCGTCCCGCCGGGCAGGTCGACCCGCCGTTCGGTGCCGTCCGGGAAGCCGATCCGCACCCGCGTGCCATCCACCGCCACCTCGAAGCCGGCCCGCAGCGTGGGCACGTCGAGCGGCGCTCCGGACAGCACGACCAGCGAGACGTAGAGCGCCGCCCGGTCCGGCGGCAGCGGCGCCCGCAGGTACGGCACCGCCGAGCACACCCCGAACGCGTCGGCGTCCTCGGCCCGGCGCACCGCCGCGTCCCGCCAGCCGTGCAGCGCCACCACCGCGCTGCACAGCCCGTCCGCGCCGCGCACCAGCGCCCAGCCGTCGCCGCGCTCCTCCCGCGGCGGCGTCCGGTCGGCCACCGGGTACCCGCCGTCCCGTACGGCCGGCCCGGCCCCGGCCCCGGCTGCGGTCCTCCCGGCACCCGGCGGCACCGCGCCCGCCGCGGCCGACACCCGGTGCACGCGCACCTCGCACGGCCCGGACGGCAGCGCCACCGTGGTGACCCGGCGGCCCGGCCCGCCGCCGGCCGGCCGCGCCTCGTGCCAGGACGAGACGGCGTCCGGGCCGACCCGCAGCGGACGCACCACCGTGCGCCGGGACGGCGTGCCGTCCTCCGCCAGCACCGCGAAGTGCCCGTCCACCCGGTCCGCGGCCACGTCCGGCCCGGTGAGCGGGGCGGTCCGGGTCGAGTACGCGAAGCGGCTGTAGTGCGGGTCGTCGGCCGCGTCGGGATCGTCCGGCAGGTTGTTGTCGCTGCCGTGGTTGAGCAGCCGGACGATCCCGTCCGCCCGGGTGCCGTGCAGCAGCCAGCCGGGCCCGGGCAGCACCACCCGGGTGTCCGACTCCTCGACGGCGCACGGCAGCTCGGGTTCGCTCCAGACCGGGTCCGCGACCGGCACCAGCAGGCCCAGGAAACCCTTCGACGCCCAGTACGGCGAGGCCGGACCGGAGTAGGTCTGCGTCATCGGCAGATACGGCCGGTACCAGCCCAGCCGCAGCAGGCCCCGCTCGTCCGGCGCGCCCCGGTCGGTGAAGTGCCGGGCCGCACCGGAGGCCAGCCTCCGGGTCAGGCCGGGCGCCAGCGGCGTCGCGCCGGTCAGCGCCCCCATCCACAGCGGGGCGGCCGAGGCGAACCGGTAGGTCAGCGACCGCCCCTGGTGCACCGGCCCGCCGTCCGCGCCGAAGAAGTGCTGGTGGCCGTCGAGGAAGAGCCGCAGCCGCTCCCGGTGCACGGCCACCCGTGCGGGGTCGGCGCCGCCCGGAGCGGCGCCGGCGATCCGCGCCCACAACAGCGGGTAGAAGTGCAGCGCCCAGCCGTTGTAGTAGTCGAACGCCCGGCCGTCGCCGTCCGAGTACCACCCGTCGCCCAGGTACCAGTCCTCGATCCGGTCCAGCCCGCCGTCGATCTCCCGCTGCCGGTACGGGCCGCCGACGGAGGCGAGGAACTGCTCCACCACCACCTGGAACAGCCGCCAGTTGTTGTCGACCGGGCGCTTGCCGACGAAGCCGCCGAGCCAGTCGACGAGGTGCCGGCGCGCGCGGTCGTCCAACCGCTGCCAGATCAGCTCGCGCGTCTCGTGCAGCCCGACGGCCACCGACGCCGCCTCCACCATCGGCTGCGACCGCTCGGTGATCCGCGGCCAGGCGTCCGGCGCGTCCGGGTCGGCGCCCGCCGACAGGCCGCGCGCGTAGCGGTCCGCGAGCGCCGACACCCGGTCCGCCGCGTCCGGGTCGTGCCGCGCCCCCGCGACGCGGAAGGCGGCCAGCAGGAAGGACCGCGCGAAGCCCTCCAGTCCGTCGGAGCGTTCCCCGGACCGGCTGGTGCGCCCCGGCAGCCGGTACTGCGCGCCGCCCGGCGAGGCGTACGGCACCAGCGCGTCCAGCAGCCGGTCCGCCAGCGCCTCCCAGTGCGCCCGGGTCCAGCCGGTGTACGGGGAGAGCACCCGGTCGTCGGGCGGCAGGTACGGCGGCGGGGGGACAGCGGCCATGCGGCGCTCCTCGGCGTGCGGGGGTCGACGCGCCCATCCTGGAAGCACCCTCCCCGCCCGGCAAGGGGGCCCGCCCGGCAGGCCCGCCCGGCAAGGGGCGCGTCCGGCCCGCCGCCGCGCCGCCGCGTCGTCTCAGGAAACGATGTCCTTGGCCCGGAAGTGCCGGAACGCCAGCGCCGTCGTGACCGCAGCACAGGAGACCGCCACCGACGTGCCCTTGACCATCCCGCTCCACGCCAGGTGCGGGCCGAGCGCGTCCAGCCAGGCGAACTGCCAGTGCGTCGGCAGCAGGTCGCGGGCCGGGCCGAGCGCCGTGATCGCGTCCAGGATGTTGGACACGATGGCCGCGCCGACCGCCCCGCCCACCGCGCCCAGCGGCGCGTCGGTGACCGTGGAGAGCCAGAACGCCAGCCCGGCCACCGCCAGTTGGCTGACCAGCAGGTAGGCCGCGATCACCGCGAACCGCCCGGCGGCGGTGCCGGCCGGCAGCCAACCGCCGGTCGGCAGCCGCACCCCGCCCCAGCCGTAGGCGGCCGTGCCCACCGCCAGCGCGGCGGCCGGCAGCGCCAGCACCGCCGCCGCGCTGAACCCGGCGGCCACCAGCGCCTTGCCGGCCAGCAGCCGGTCCCGCGGCACCGGCGAGGCCAGCAGGTAGCGCAACGACGCCCAGCCCGCCTCGGACGCCACCGTGTCGCCGAAGAACAGCGCCACCGGAAGGGTGAGCAGGAAGCCGCTGGAGACGAAGACCACCGCGAGCGCGAAGTTCAGCCCGGAGGAGGTCGCCACGTCCACCAGCGTGGGGAACGCGGTGCCGTCCTCGGGCGTCCCGCCGATCGCGAACGCCGCCCACACCACCACCGGCAGCGCCAGCACCACCGCGAACGCCACCAGTGTCCGGCGCCGCCGCGCCTGGCGGACCGCCTCCACCCGCAACGGCAGGGTGCGCCGCGGACGGTAGCCGTCCGCCGCCCCGCCCGGCGTCCCCGCGGCCGTGCCCGGCGTCCCCGCCGCGCCGTCCGCCGCGCCGGCCCCGGGGCCGCCGCGGGCACCGCCGCCGGTGCCGCCGCTCGTGCCGGTGCCCGACCGGTCGCTCATGCCGGTCCTCCGATCAGGTCCAAGAACGCGTCCTCCAGCCGCTGGTGCGGGCCGACCCGCTCCACGGGTACGCCCAGCCGCAGCAGTTCGGTCAGCAGGTCCGCGACCGGCAGCCCGTCCAGCCGGACCAGCAGACCGCCCTCGGCCGGCTCGGCGGCCGGCACGCCGGGCACCGCCAGCAGCGACCGTGCGGCCTCCGCCAGCCGTTGCCCCGACGCGTCCGGCGCGCCCACGAAGATCTCCCCGGCCCGGCCGACGATCTCGCCCACCGGCCCCGACGCCACCAGCCGCCCCCGGTCCATCACCACCAGGTGCGTGCAGCCGCGCTCCACCTCCGACAGCAGGTGGCTGGAGACGATCACGGTGCGCCCGGTGGCCGCGTACCGGCTGACGACCGAGCGCATCTCACGGATCTGCGGCGGGTCCAGACCGTTCGTCGGCTCGTCGAGGATCAGCAGGTCGGGCAGGCCCAGCATGGCCTGCGCGATGGCGAGCCGCTGCCGCATGCCCTGCGAGTAGGTGCGCACCGGCCGGTCCAGCGCCTCGCCCAGGCCGGCGATCTCCAGCGCCGCCGCCAAGTGGGCGTCCTGCGCCGGCCGCCCGGTGGCCCGCCAGTACAGGTCCAGGTTGGCCCGGCCGGTCAGGTGCGGCAGGAAGCCCGCGCCCTCCACGAACGCGCCCACCCGGGAGAGCACCGGGGCGCCAGGCGCCACCGGCCGGCCGAACACCGTGATCCGTCCGGCGTCCGGCCTGACCAACCCCATCAGCATGCGCAGCGTCGTGGTCTTGCCGGCGCCGTTCGGGCCCAGCAGCCCCACCACCTGGCCGCGTTCCACCCGGAACGTCAGCTCCCGCACCGCGTAGCGGTCCGCCGCTCCCCGGTAGCGCTTGGACAGCCCGGCGATCTCCAGCGGCACGTCCGCGTCGCCCGGCCCGCCGGGCACGCCGCCGCGCCGGCCCCCGATCGGCCGGCCGCGCGGCCCGCCACCCCGGCGCCGGCCGGCCAGCAGCAGCCCGGCCGCCGCCGGCACCGCCAGCAGCGGAAGCGCCCACGTCCAGACGGGCAGCGCGGCGCCCCCGGACGCCAGCCCGGGCACCGTCGGCACGGTCAGCGTCCCGGTGTCCGCCGCCGGCCCGTCCGCCAGCGCCACCCGGTAGACGGCCGGTGCGGCGGGCGAGGAGTAGGCCAGGTCGGTGGCCGCCAGCACCAGCCGCAACCGGTGCCCGGCGGAGAAGACGTGGTCCACCGCCGGGAGCGAAACCGTCACGGTGCGGCCGTGTTCCGCGCTGGTGATCCGCAGCGGGGCCGCCAACCGCCGCGGCAGGCTGCGGCCGCCGTCCGGCCCGACGTCGTAGAGCTTGGCGAACAGCACCGCCTGGCCGCCCGGCGCGTTCGACGAGACCGTCACGCGCACCCGCGGCGCGCCGGTCAGGACGAGCGGCGCACGCAGCCGGCGCGTGGAGAAGACCGCGTACTGGCCGGGGAAGTCCACCGACAACCCGTCCGCCGCGCCGGCCAGTTCGTCCAGCGAGCCGAGCCCGGGCAGCCCGGAGACCGCGGGCGGCGAACCACCGGCCGGGTTGTCCACCCGCTGCGGCGGCCCGGACAGCGCCAGCCGCGTGCTGCGCCGGCCGTCCAACCCCGGGTACCGGCTCGCGCTCGCGCCGTCCAGCACCTCGCGCCCGCTGGTGGTGTCGACACCGCCCTGCCGGGTCACCCGGAAGGCCGGGCCGGTGTCGACCCGCTCGCGCTTGAGGTAGCGGTCGAACCAGCTGAGCACGCGGCCGTCCACCCGCGCGGTCTCCTGGTCCCCGCCGTCGTGCCCGCCGTCCGTCCAGTCCACCGCCACCGGCGCGCCGTTGGCCGCGATCGCGCGGGCCGCCTCGTCCGCCTGGCCGAGCGGGAAGAGCGAGTCGTCCTGGCCCTGCACCAGCAGCGTCGGCACCCGGATCCGTCGGCCCACCGACGACGGGCTGGAGCGTTCCAGCAACGCCAGCCCCGCCGCGTCCACCCGCCCGGTCAGCGCCGCGTGCCGGTAGAGCGCGCACAACGCCGCGGTGAAACGGCAGCTGCCGGCCGTCCCGGACGCGGTACCCCGGGCAGGGGCCGTGGCCGGGTCGGACGCGGAGCCTCGGGCGGGGGCCGTGGCCGTCGCGGCCGACTCGGCCGCCTTCGCGCCCCGGACCGGCGCGGCGGATTCCGCCGGGGCCGCCCGGCCCGTGGAGCCGCCTCCGCTCGCGCCCTCACCGTCTCCGGTGCCTCCGGTGCCCGGCGCGGTCGCGGCGCCGCTCCCGCCAGGGGGCACTCCCGTCGCACCGGCGCCGGACGGGTCAGCCGAACCCGTGGTGAAGAAGATCCCGGCCCACAGCTTCTTGAAGACCCCTGAGCCGGCCGGCTCGCCCAGCGCGTTCTGCGGGAACAGCGCCTGCGGCAGGTTCCACCAGGTGATCTGCGGCGCGATGGCGTCGATCCGCCGGTCGTAGCCGGCCGCCAGCAGCGCCAGCGCCCCGCCGTACGACGCGCCCGCGACACCGACCCGCGGATCGTCCGGGCCGTCCTGGAGGACGTCCCGCCGGTGGCCCAGCCAGTCCACCAGCCGCCGCGCGTCCGCCACCTCGCGATCCGGCGCGTCCAGCCCGATCGCCCCGCTGGAGCGTCCGAAGCCGCGCGCCGACCAGGTCAGCACCGCGTAGCCGTGTCGGGCCAGCTGCTCCGCCTGCCCGGTCATGTCGTCCTTGCTGCCCCCGAACCCGTGCGCCAGCAGCACCGCCGGGTGCCGCCCGCCGTCCGCCGGGGTGAAGAACGAGGTGTCGATCCGCACGGTCGCCTCACTGCCCGGCGTGCGCGGCATGGTCAGGAACCGGCTCTCCCGGCGCACCGCCACCGTCCGGTGCCCGAACGCCACCGCGGTCACCGCGACCACCGCCACCACGGCCAGCGCCAGCACGGCGGCCGGCACCCGCAGCCGCGCGATCCGGGGGCCGGTCGGCACGGCACCGGGCCGGATGGTGAGACGTGCCATGCGCATGCGGTCGGTCCTCGGGGTGCGGTCCGGACGGGCGGTCGCCCCAGTGTGCCCGGTGCTGATCACCCCGCCGCCGACCGGGGCCGGTGGCGCGCCGCGCCGGGACGGCGGGGCAGGGAACGACCCGTCCGGCGGCCGGCCGTCGCCCGCCCTCGCGGGAGGGGCTCGGTGACCCGGGCTCGGTGGCCGGGCGGCCGAGGGAGGCGGGCTGACGGAGCGCCCGAGCGCCGGCGCTCCGTCGGCTCGGGCGCCGGTGGAGGGGCGCGGGCAGCCGGGAGCGGGGGCGGGAGCGGAACCGGCTCGGGCGGCGCCGGGCGCGGTCGGCGTGCGCCGCGTCCCGAACGGGTGGCGCGGGCCTCAGCGCAGGAAGGCCGTGATCCGCTCCCGAAGCCCGGCCGCGTCCAGGCCGTGCGCCGCGAGGTGTTCCGCCGGGGTCCCGTAGCGACGCAGCTCGCGGCGCCCGGTGCCCAGCCCCAGCACCCGGTGCGGCAGGTCGGCCAGCGCGTCGTCGGCGAACGGCACCGAGGTGCCCGCCAGGTACGGCTCCACCAGCACCACGTCGGCCGCCGCGCCGCCGCCGACCGCCTCCCGCAGCGCACCGGCGTCGAACGGCCGCACGGTCGCGGCGTACAGCACGGTCACCTCCAGCCCCTCGACCGCCTCGCGGACCGCGTCCACCGTCGGGCCCACCGCCACCACCACGCCGTCCCGACCGGTGCGCACCCGGTGGAAGGCGCCCGGCCGGACCGGCAGCGCCGCGCGGTTCGACTGCTCGCTCAGCCGCAGGTAGGCCCGGCTGTCGCCGTCCGCCACCGCGTGCCGCAGCAGGGCCTCCGCCTCGTCCGGGTGGCCCGGCACGTGCACCGTCCACCCGTCGAGGGTGTCCAGCAGCGCCACGTCGCCGGGCGCCTGGTGGGTACGGCCGCCGGACGCGATGTCGAACGAGGCGCCGGCGCTGACCAGCACCGCCCCCACGTCCTGGTGCCCGAGGTCCAGCTTGACCTGCTCGAACGGCCGCTCCACCAGGAAGCTGGCGAAGGAGTGCGCGATCGGCCGCATCCCGGCCAGCGCCAGTCCGCCGGCCACCGAGACCAGCAACTGCTCCCGGATGCCGACGTCGATCACCCGCTCCGGGTGGGCCCGCGCCGCGTCGGTGAACCGGTCGGACGAGATGACCGCGAGCACCACGGCGGTCCGGGGGTCCTCGTCCAGTAGCCGTGAGGCCACGGCGGTGAAGCGTTCACGCATGGTGTCCATACGTCGCCTTTCTGATGGGTGAGGTCGTTCTGTTCGATGTGGATCGGCTCGTTGTGGATCGGCGTTCGGAAGCGGAAGGCGATGCCGGTCGGCGCGGGGCGGTGACGCGGGTCCGGGCCGTGCTGAGTGCGCCGTGGGGTGCGGCGTGGCGGGTGGTGCGCCCCGGCGGTGCGGCGGGTGTGGGCCCGGGCGGCGTGCGCCTCGGCATGGGGCGTGCCTTGGCGGCGGGAGCGTCGGCGTGGGGGCGCCCAGGTGGCGTGCAGGCGTGCGGCCTGGTGGCGGTGCGCCCCGGCGGTGGTCGGCGGCGGGCGTCCCGGTGACCGTGCTCGTGGTGGCGGTGACCGTGCCGTGGTGGTGGCCGTGCCCGTGGTGGTGGCGGTGGCCGTTGCGGCGCGGGGGCCGGGGTCAGCCCGACTTGGGCTCGACCTGTGCGATCACCGCGTGCGGCCGTGCCGGGTGCGGCGCGGTGAACGCCGCGTACAGCGCGTCGTGGTCCCGCCCGTCCACCGTCAGCGCGGACCACCCCTCGGCCTCGAACCGCGACGCCAGTCCGCCCCGCCAGCCGTGGGTCGAGGAGGCGTTGTCCACCGCCACCACGTGCAGGTCCTCCAGTCCGACCGCGCCGGCGTAGGCGACCGCCTCGTGGTTGCTTCCCTCGTCCATCTCCGCGTCGCCGACGAGCACCCAGGTGCACGCCCCGCCGTGGCCGGTCGCGCGCAGCCCGAGCGTGGTCCCGACCGCCAGCGGCAGCCCGTGTCCGAGCGACCCGGAGCCGATCTCCACCCCCGGCACCAGCACCCGGTCCGGGTGATGCCCCAGCGGCGACTCGAACGTCGCGAAGTCCCGCAGCCACGCCTCGGGCAGGAAGCCCTTCGCGGCCAGCACCGCGTAGTAGGCCATCGGCCCGTGCCCCTTCGACATCAGGAACCGGTCCCGCTCCGGCGCGTCCATGGTCGCGGGCGTGACCCGCAGCACCCGGTCGTAGAGCACCCAGAGCACGTCGAGGGTCGAGGTGGCGGCCGGCCCGTGCTTCTCGTCCCCGGTCATCAGGGACATCAGGCGGCCGAGGTCCTGGTACGCGAGCCGGCGGCCCGCGAGATCGGAAGTCATGCGACGAGCGTGCGACCTCAAGCCGACTTGAAGTCAAGCCGGTATCGTGCCGGCATGTCGCACCAGAGCGCCCGCCTGACCATCGGGGAGCTGGCCGCCCGCAGCGGCCTGGCCGCCTCCGCGCTGCGCTACTACGAGGGACTCGGCCTGATCAGCGCGGAGCGCACGGCCGGCGGCCAGCGCCGCTACCCGCGTGCCACGCTGCGCCGGATCGCCTTCATCCGCGCCGCCCAGCGGGTCGGCCTCTCCCTGGACGAGGCCCGTGCCGCGCTGTCCGGGCTGCCCGAGGACCGCACCCCCAACGCCGCGGAGTGGGCCGAGGTGGCCCGTTCCTGGCAGGAGCGCATCGACGCGCAGATCGCCGACCTGCGGCGGCTGCGCAGCCGCCTCACCGGCTGCATCGGCTGCGGCTGCCTGTCGCTCACCGCGTGCCGGCTCCACAACCCCGACGACACGGCCGCCGACGCCGGCCCCGGCGCCCGGTACCTCACCACTGATCCGCCCCCGGCGACCCCCTGACCGCCACGCGAGCGACCGGCCGCCCACATGCGGTATTGTTCCTCTCGCGAGGTCACCCGTACACCGGGCGCCCCGCGCCGGGACGTGGCGCAGCTTGGTAGCGCACTTGACTGGGGGTCAAGGGGTCGCAGGTTCAAATCCTGTCGTCCCGACGGTGTTTTCGCAGGTGAGGGCCGGTTTTCCGCTAGATGGGGACGGACTCTTGGCGTGCGTATTGTCCGTTTCACATGTGAGAAGTTGTGAGAGGCCCCTGCGGGCACCCGTAATGCTGTTGGTCGGCGGGCCGGAAGCGCGTCAACTGCATGGTGGGTGTCAAGTGGACGACGGAGCTGAGCGGTGCGCACATCGCGGTCCCGACCACGGATACGGGTGGCATGCTCATGATGCTGCGACGCTCCTTGCTGGACGTTCGGAAACCGCCCCGCGGTCCTGTCGCCGGGTCCGTTACCGTTTTCGTCAACGACGGTTGACGGGGGTCCGGGGATGGGTGACGGGGGCCGCGGCAAGGTGCTGGATATCACCACCACTGATCTGAAGGCGTCGGCGCCGGTGTTCCAGGCGCAGGCGCAGAAGCTGGATGGCGCTCTGCAGGCGCTGATCGGCACGCTCGACGGTCTGGGGAGGCCCTGGGGGCAGGATCCTCAGGGCAGGGCGTTCGAGAAGGATTACGCGCCGGCGGTGAAGAAGGTGGAGTCGGCGGCGGGGATGTTGGTGCTGGGGTTGACCAGCGTTCATGAGGCGATGGCGGATCTGGCGGCGGGGTTCGGCACGGAGGATGCCGCGGTGGCTGCGGTGTTCACGAAGGACGGCGGCACGGGGAAGTGAGTGTCGAGTCGCGAGCGCGCGACATTCTGCTGGATATGGGCATGTGGTGGTCTGAGGCGGACTCCGGCCGGTTGCGGCAGGCGGCGCACGCGTGGCGGACGTTCGCCAGCGCGGTGGACGACGTGCACACCGCTTCCGATCACGCGGCACAGGGGGTGATCCACAACAACCGCGGTGCGGCGATCGACGCGTTCATCGTCTTCTGGGGCCGGTACACCCGCGGGAAGGACGGCGGGTACCTCAAGGAGGTCGCGGCGGCGGCCCGGTCGATGGCCGAGGGACTGGAGAAGTTCGCCGACGCGGTCGACAAGGCGATCGACCAGCTGTGGACGGCGATCGGCATCAGTGCCACGGTGATCGTCGCCGGTGTGGGGTTGACGATCCTCACCGCGGGATTGTCGGACGCTGCGGCAGGGGCAGCCGCGGCGGGGATCATCGAACTGGCCTCATCGCTGGGGGTGGAGCTGTCGGCCACGGCAGCCTCGATGATGGGCACCACGCTGACGGCGGCAGCCTTCGGCGGTGTGGAGTCCATGACGCTGGACGCGGTGGTCGCCCAGCCGTTGAAGATCGCCACAGGGTTGCAGGATTCCTACAGTCTCAAGGAGGTCGGCCAGGCAGCTGACAGCGGGATGGTCTTCGGCGGGGCGCTCGGCTTCGGCGGCGGGGTGCTGGCGTCAGGTGCGCGGGGGGAGTTGGCGAATCCGTTCATGGGGGTGCCGAAGTATCTGCGGCCCCCGAAGATGCGGCCGGGTCCGCTGGACGAGCCGCTGGTCTCGCGTCCGCCGGGGTCGGTGAAGCAGTGCGGGGACCCGGTGGATGTGGCGACCGGGGAGATGCTGCTGCCGCAGACCGATCTGGAACTGCCCGGCGCCCTGCCGCTGGTCCTCCGGCGCACGCATTTCTCCTCCTGTTCGATCGGGCGTTCGTTCGGGCAGAGCTGGATGTCGACGCTGGACGAGTGCGTGCAACTCGACGCCGAGGGTGTGGTGTTCGCGGGCGCGGACGGGGTGCGGCTGGTGTATCCGGTGCCGCAGGCCGGTGCTGCGGTGCTCCCGCGGGTGGGGGCGCGGTGGCCGCTGAAGTGGGACGGCCGCCCCGACGGCGTGCTGACGGTCACCGACCCCGACACCGGTGTGGTCCGCTCGTTCGAGACGCCGGTCGAGTCCCGCACGCCGGGGGCCGTGCTGGTGCCGGTCGCCTCGTGGAGCGACCGCAACGGCCACCGTATCGACGTGGAGCGCGACCAGCACGGCACCCCGACCGCCCTGCGCCACTCGGGCGGCTACTTCGTGGCGGTCGACACCCTCGGCCCGCGGGTGACCGCGTTGCGGCTGCTTGAGGAGGCGCCGTCGCTCTACGAGCGGTACGACCGGCCGAGCACACCGACGACGGCACGGTGATCGTCTCCTACGGCTACGACACCGAAGGCCGCCTGACGCAGGTCACCAACTCCTCCGGCAAGCCGACGAAGTTCGGGTACGACGGGCTGGGGCGGGTGACCTCCTGGGAGGACACCAACGGCACCCGTTTCACCTACACCTACGACGCGGCCGGCCGGGTGGTGCGCACCGAGGGCACCGGCGGATACATGTCGGGTGCGTTCGCCTACGACGACGCCGAACGCGTCACCACGTACACCGACTCCCTCGGCCACCGCTCCCGCTTCCGCCACAACGCCCACGGTGTGGTGACGGAGGAGACCGACCCGCTCCGCAACGTCACCCGCACCACGTGGGATCCGGTCACCCAGCAACGCCTGACCGTCACCGACCCGCTGGGCCATACGACCGCCTTCGCCTACGACGAGGCGGGGCGGTTGACGCAGGTGACCGCGCCGGACGGCAGCGTTACGCGAGCGGTCTACAACGGGTTGGGACTGCCGGTGGAGGTCATCGCGCCGTCCGGTGCGGTCACCCGCAACAGCTTCGACGAGCGCGGCAACCTGCTGACGGAGACCGATCCGCTGGGCGCGGTCACTGCCTACACGTACGACGAGTCCGGTTTCCTGGTGTCGGTGACGGACGCGTTGGGTGGCGTCCAACTGGCGGAGTGCGATGCGGCGGGCTTGCCCCTGTCGATCACCGACCAGCTCGGTCGTCGCACTGTGGTGCGGCGGGACGCGTTCGGGCGCATCGTGGAGGCGGTGGACCCGCTGGGTCAGGTCACCCGGCTCGGGTGGACTGGGGAGGGCAAGCCTTCCTGGCGTGAATCTCCGGACGGTGCACGGGAATCGTGGACGTGGGACGGCGAGGGGAACCTGCTGACCCACACCGACGCGAACGGCGGCACGACGGTCCACGAGGTCGGCACGTTCGACCTGCCCGCCTCCCGTACGGACGCCGACGGGGTGACGTACACGTTCACGCATGACACCGAACTGCGGCTGACGGGAGTCACCAACCCGCAGGGACGGACGTGGAGTTACGTCTACGACGCGGCCGGACGGCTGATGTCCGAGACCGACTTCAACGGGCGGACGCTCACCTACGGCCACGACGCCGGCGAGACGATCGCGATCACGCGGGACGCGCTCGGGCGGATCACCGAACAGCGGCTGCCGGACGGTGCGGTGACGAGGTTCGGCTACGGGCCGGACGGTGACCTGCTGTCCGCGGTGAACCCAGATGCCCGAATCGAGTTGGTGCGGGACGCGGTCGGTCGGGTGCTCTCGGAGTCGGTCAACGACGCGATCACCACGTACACCTACGACGCCTTGGGCCGCCCGTTGACGCGGACGACGCCCACCGGGCTGACATCGGCGTGGAGTTGGGACGCGGCCGGGCAGCCGGTAGGGCTGTCCAACGGCATCGGCACGCTGGCCTTCGCCTACGACGCGGCGGGCCGGGAAACCGAACGGCGCCTGGGCGGGGGCGCGGTCCTGACGCAGGAGTGGGACGCCGCAGACCGGCTGACCACGCAGACGGTCACGGGCGACGCGCACCGCATCCTCCAGCACCGCACGTACGCCTATCGACCCGACGGGTACATCACCGAGATCCGCGACCTGACCACCGGCATCCGACGCTTCGACCTCGACCCCCTCGGCCGGGTGACGGCGGTGCGGGCCAACGGCTGGCGCGAGCGGTACGCGTACGACGGCGCCGGCAACGTCACGACTGCGGAGGCCCCCGGGCATCCTGACCCCGGGGCGCGGGAGTTCGACGGCACCCTGATTCGCCGCTCGGGCCGCACCCGGTACGAGCACGACGCGCAGGGGCGGCTGGTCCGGAAGAGGCTCTCCCTGTTGAACGGCCAGAAGCGGGAGTGGACGTTCGCCTGGAACGCCGAAGAGCCGGTTGACGCTCGCCACGAACCCGGACGGCGAGACGTGGGCGTACGCGTATGACCCGCTGGGCCGGCGGACGGCCAAGTGGCGCTTGGACGACGACGGTTCGCCCGTCGACCGGACGGAGTTCACTTGGGACGGCAAGCGCTTGGCGGAAGAGGTGACCGCGGATAGTACGGCAAAGACGTGGGACTACACCCCGGGTACACACAAGGTCATAGCCCAGACGACCCACCACGCCGAGACGGCCACCCTCATCGACCGCCTGATAACCCCGGCTGGCGCCGCCCGCTTTCACCTAGTGATCACCAGCGTGATAGGAACACCGACGGAACTTGTAGCCCTGGACGGCGCTGTGGTCGGGATAATGTGCCGGACGCTGTGGGGTACGGCCCTCCCTGCGGCGGCAGGCGGAGGGGTAGACTGCCCATTGCGCTTCCCGGGTCAATACGCTGATGCGGAAACCGGCCTTTATCACAATCTACGGAGAAACTACGATCCAGCGATCGCTGGATATGTATCGCCTGATCCTTTGGGCTTGCGCCTGCGGACAATCAGCACGGCTACGTACTCAACCCGCTGAGATGGACTGATCCGACCGGCCTGACGCCGTGTTGGTCGGCATCCGACGATGATCTGGACGATATTTACGACACCTATGGCCCGGCGGTGGCCCAGGGAGTGGAATACAATATTTCCCGATATGATCCGGGTGCGACCCTCACGCCCTCAATGGAATAGGAACTGACGCGAAAGCGACTGCCCGATATGTTGCCGGGCCTCGCAAATTCCCTTATGTGACAGTTCGACGGGAAATTCAATCTCCTATGATTCGTCCAACCATATTCTTATGATCCGAACGCCTCAAGATGTGCATGCCTATAATTACACGGCGGAACAGTGGGCGAATGCCGTTGGTGCTCGTTACGTGGAGCGCTGAACGGCGGCGAAGTTTCCTCATGTGAAAGGAATTGATCGGCGTGCAAATGGAAAACGAAGACGAGAAGTTCGTTCTGCGAATGGATCGCCGTGAGATCGTCATGGTGATCTCGGCGTTCGGGTGGGCAGACGCCTTGGTGGCGCCCGACGACGTATTCCAGGAGTATGTGGGCTGGTCCCGAGAGGAGTTTAGGGCCTTCACCGCAAGGCTGGCTGATTTCTGTCGGTCGGGGCCGCCCGGTGCTTCAGGATGAGGAACGACGTTCAACTCGCCGCCCTGACCGCCGCGAGAGTGAGCGACATCGTCGAAGCCGCCCCCGGCCTGCCAACTGCAGTATCTGGGGTCAG
>CAVQCY010000002.1:2122500-2125579 GCA_963711125.1 uncultured Actinomycetota bacterium | reverse complement strand
CCGCTCCCATGACATCCGGACACACCAAAAAGAAAAGACTCCCGCCCCCCGGTACGAGACCAGGGGGCGGGAGCCCTCACAAACGGTTCGGCGGTGTCCTACTCTCCCACAGGGTCCCCCCTGCAGTACCATCGGCGCTGACAGGCTTAGCTTCCGGGTTCGGAATGTAACCGGGCGTTTCCCCATCGCTATGACCACCGAAACACAACGAAACCAACACAACAGTTCGTGGTTTCAGAACCACACAGTGGACGCGAGCAACTGAGGACAAGCCCTCGGCCTATTAGTACCGGTCAACTCCACCAGTCACCTGGCTTCCATCTCCGGCCTATCAACCCAGTCGTCTACTGGGAGCCTTACCCCATCAAGTGGGTGGGAGCCCTCATCTCGAAGCAGGCTTCCCGCTTAGATGCTTTCAGCGGTTATCCCTCCCGAACGTAGCCAACCAGCCATGCCCTTGGCAGAACAACTGGCACACCAGAGGTCCGTCCGTCCCGGTCCTCTCGTACTAGGGACAGCCCTTCTCAAGACTCCTACGCGCACAGCGGATAGGGACCGAACTGTCTCACGACGTTCTAAACCCAGCTCGCGTACCGCTTTAATGGGCGAACAGCCCAACCCTTGGGACCGACTCCAGCCCCAGGATGCGACGAGCCGACATCGAGGTGCCAAACCATCCCGTCGATATGGACTCTTGGGGAAGATCAGCCTGTTATCCCCGGGGTACCTTTTATCCGTTGAGCGACGGCGCTTCCACAAGCCACCGCCGGATCACTAGTCCCAGCTTTCGCTCCTGCTCGACCCGTCAGTCTCACAGTCAAGCTCCCTTGTGCACTTACACTCAACACCTGATTGCCAACCAGGCTGAGGGAACCTTTGGGCGCCTCCGTTACCCTTTAGGAGGCAACCGCCCCAGTTAAACTACCCATCAGACACTGTCCCTGATCCCGATAAGGGACCCAGGTTAGACATCCAGCACGACCAGAGTGGTATTTCAACAACGACTCCACCCAAGCTGGCGCTTGGACTTCACAGTCTCCCACCTATCCTACACAAGCCGAACCGAACACCAATATCAAACTATAGTAAAGGTCCCGGGGTCTTTCCGTCCTGCTGCGCGAAACGAGCATCTTTACTCGTAATGCAATTTCACCGGGCCTATGGTTGAGACAGTCGAGAAGTCGTTACGCCATTCGTGCAGGTCGGAACTTACCCGACAAGGAATTTCGCTACCTTAGGATGGTTATAGTTACCACCGCCGTTTACTGGCGCTTAAGTTCTCAGCTTCGCGGAATCGAAACCCCACTAACCGGTCCCCTTAACGTTCCAGCACCGGGCAGGCGTCAGTCCGTATACATCGCCTTACGGCTTCGCACGGACCTGTGTTTTTAGTAAACAGTCGCTTCTCGCTGGTCTCTGCGGCCACCCCCAGCTCACCCTGCAAGAGAGATCACCAGGAACGGCCCCCCTTCTCCCGAAGTTACGGGGGCATTTTGCCGAGTTCCTTAACCATAGTTCACCCGAACGCCTCAGTATTCTCTACCAGACCACCTGAGTCGGTTTAGGGTACGGGCCGCCATGAAACTCGCTAGAGGCTTTTCTCGACAGCATAGGATCATCCACTTCACCACAATCGGCTCGGCATCAGGTCTCAGACACACAAGGAACGGATTTACCTATCCCTCGTCCTACACCCTTACCCCGGGACAACCACCGCCCGGGCTGGACTACCTTCCTGCGTCACCCCATCACTCACCTACTACCCCCTCGGACCACCGGCTCCACCACTCCCCCCTCATCCGAAGACTCAGAGGGCGGCATCACGGGCTTAGCATCAGAGGATTCAATGTTTGACGCTCCACAGCGGGTACCGGAATATCAACCGGTTATCCATCGACTACGCCTGTCGGCCTCGCCTTAGGCCCCGACTTACCCTGGGCAGATCAACTTGACCCAGGAACCCTTAGTCAATCGGCGCACACGTTTCCCACGTGTGAATCGCTACTCATGCCTGCATTCTCACTCGTGAACCATCCACAACTCGCTTCCACGGCTGCTTCACCCGGCACACGACGCTCCCCTACCCATCACAACAGGCGTTAACCCTCACGCTGCGATGACACGACTTCGGCGGTATACTTGAGCCCCGCTACATTATCGGCGCGGAATCACTTGACCAGTGAGCTATTACGCACTCTTTCAAGGATGGCTGCTTCTAAGCCAACCTCCTGGTTGTCTCTGCGACTCCACATCCTTTCCCACTTAGCATACGCTTAGGGGCCTTAGTCGATGCTCTGGGCTGTTTCCCTCTCGACCATGGAGCTTATCCCCCACAGTCTCACTGCCGCGCTCTCACTTACCGGCATTCGGAGTTTGGCTAAGGTCAGTAACCCGGCAGGGCCCATCGCCTATCCAGTGCTCTACCTCCGGCAAGAAACACACGACGCTGCACCTAAATGCATTTCGGGGAGAACCAGCTATCACGGAGTTTGATTGGCCTTTCACCCCTAACCACAGGTCATCCCCCAGGTTTTCAACCCTGGTGGGTTCGGGCCTCCACGAAGTCTTACCTCCGCTTCACCCTGCCCATGGCTAGATCACTCCGCTTCGGGTCTTGAGCATGCTACTCCACGCCCTCTTCGGACTCGCTTTCGCTACGGCTACCCCACACGGGTTAACCTCGCAACACACCGCAAACTCGCAGGCTCATTCTTCAAAAGGCACGCAGTCACGACACAACAAGAAAAAATCCTGCCATGCGACGCTCCCACGGCTTGTAGGCACACGGTTTCAGGTACTATTTCACTCCGCTCCCGCGGTACTTTTCACCATTCCCTCACGGTACTATCCGCTATCGGTCACCAGGGAATATTTAGGCTTAGCGGGTGGTCCCGCCAGATTCACACGAGATTTCTCGGGCCCCGTGCTACTTGGGAAATGAACAAACGAGCCGTACAGATTTCAGCTACGGGGGTCTTACCCTCTACGCCAGGCCTTTCGCATGCCCTTCGCCTACCCATACGGTTTCTCACTCGCCCAGCCGCCGGCAGACAACTGAAGCCCACTCCCACAACCCCAA
>CAVQCY010000002.1:1597500-2120000 GCA_963711125.1 uncultured Actinomycetota bacterium | reverse complement strand
CGACAACCGTACTAACCTACCTCCCCCCTCAGCCCGTGTCAACGAGTTTCGCGAGGCAGAAGGAACGTTAGCAGGTCAGGGCTCCTCATCGCACATCCCGAAGGACGAGGGGGGCGACTCAAGGTCCTCCAACTCGATGCCCGGGGCCGCCAGCACCACGTCGCCGGCGAGGTGGACCCGCTGCTCCTCCCCGGTGTCCAGGGCTGTGACCAGGTACTCGTCCACGACCAGGGGATCGCTGTCAGTGGGGTGTGCTGTCCTGTCGACCAGGGCCCAGGACTGGTCCACGGTCCGGGGCGCGAGGACGGGGGGGGTGAGTGCGACGAGACGGACACGGGTGGCCGGGGAGGCGGGTGCCAGCCGCAGCAGGCGGGCGGTGGCGACCAGGAAGGCCGGGGAAGCCCCGGTGAAGCCGTGCGCGGGGGCGTTGCCCTCGGCCGCGTCGTTCCCGGCGGGGTGGGGGGAGGCCCCGGAGCGGACCCAGGTGACCCCGTCGAGGGCGGCGCCGCGCACCTGCCAGTCGCCGGCGCGCACCTCCAGGCGGATAGGACGCCCCAGCGCGTCGATGGTGAGGTCGACCGAGCCGTGGTCCCCACCGGTCGGCGTGCTGGTCCGGGCGGTGTAGCGCCAGCCGGTCGGGCCGGTGGCGCAGTGGAACTGCTCCTCGCCGAGGAAGGTGTCGTCGTGAGTGTCGTGGAACGAGTAGCGGCCGCGTGGCATGGTCGGGGCTTTCGGTTCGCCGGGTGGGTGCCGCGCGCGGTTCGGGGGGCCGAACGGCACGGCCCCCGCCGGTGGTACCGACGGGGGCCAGCGCGCGGTGATCGGGACGGTCCGGGAGGACCGCCGGCGTCAGTAGCGGTAGTGGTCCGGCTTGTACGGGCCCTCCACCGGCACGCCGATGTAGGAGGCCTGCTCGGGGCGGAGGGTGGTGAGCTTCACGCCGAGGGCGTCCAGGTGGAGGCGGGCGACCTTCTCGTCCAGGTGCTTGGGGAGCACGTAGACGTCGGTCGGGTAGGCCTCCGGCTTGGTGAACAGCTCGATCTGGGCGATGGTCTGGTTCGCGAAGCTGTTGGACATCACGAACGACGGGTGGCCGGTGGCGTTGCCCAGGTTGAGCAGCCGGCCCTCGGACAGCACGATGATCTTCTTGCCGTCCGGGAAGGTCCAGGTGTGGACCTGCGGCTTGACCTCGTCCTTGACGATGCCGGGGATCCGCGCCAGGCCGGCCATGTCGATCTCGTTGTCGAAGTGGCCGATGTTCCCGACGATGGCCTGGTGCTTCATCCTGGCCATGTCGGAGGCCATGATGATGTCCTTGTTGCCGGTGGTGGTGACGAAGATGTCGGCGGTGCCGACGACGTCGTCGAGGGTGGAGACCTGGAAGCCGTCCATGGCGGCCTGCAGGGCGCAGATCGGGTCGATCTCGGTGATGATCACCCGGGCGCCCTGGCCGCGCAGCGACTCGGCGCAACCCTTGCCGACGTCGCCGTAGCCGCAGACGACGGCGACCTTGCCGCCGATGAGCACGTCGGTGGCGCGGTTGATGCCGTCGACCAGGGAGTGGCGGCAGCCGTACTTGTTGTCGAACTTGGACTTGGTGACCGCGTCGTTGACGTTGATCGCCGGGAAGAGCAGCACACCGTCCCGCTGCATCTCGTAGAGGCGGTGCACGCCGGTGGTGGTCTCCTCGGTGACGCCGCGGATCTCGGAGGCCAACCGGGTCCACTTGTTCGGGGCGTCCTTCAGCGTGCGGTTCAGCAGCCGGAGGATGATGCGGAACTCGTCGCTGTCGGCGGTTTCCGGGTCGGGCGCGGCACCGGCCTTCTCGAACTCGACGCCCTTGTGGACCAGCAGGGTGGCGTCGCCGCCGTCGTCGAGGATCATGTTCGGACCGCCGGTCGGGCTGTCCTGCCAGGTGAGCGCCTGCTCGGTGCACCACCAGTACTCTTCGAGCGATTCGCCCTTCCAGGCGAAGACCGGGATGCCGCGCGGGTCCTGCGGGGTTCCCTCGGGGCCGACCGCGACGGCGGCGGCGGCGTGGTCCTGGGTGGAGAAGATGTTGCAGGAGGCCCAGCGGACCCGGGCGCCCAGCGCGACCAGGGTCTCGATCAGGACGGCGGTCTGCACGGTCATGTGCAGCGAGCCGGTGATCCGGGCGCCGGCCAGCGGCTGGGCGGCGGCGTACTCCTCGCGGATCGCCATCAGGCCGGGCATCTCGTGCTCGGCGAGGGTGATCTCCTTGCGGCCGAACGGCGCCAGGGAGAGGTCGGCGACCTTGAAGTCGTGCGCGTTCGAGGTCATACGGAGTGCTCCTCGGAGGTCGTGTCGAGGGTGGGCATCGGTCAGGGCGCCACGGCGTCACGGCATGGCGAACGGCCCACGCCGAAAAGGAGCCGGTCTTCTCCGGCCCCGTCACCGCAGCTCAGCCCGTCGGAGGCCCTCTCTCCCTCGGCCGGTCCGGCGTGCGCCGGGCCGCCCGACCGCCATCAGCAGCGACGTCTGGCTGGTGTCGAATCTACACCGAAGGGCGCCGCGGGCCCCAGGGCGTCCCGCACGCCGGGTGCGGTGCCGCGGCCGGGAGGCGGGGCCGGGCGGTCAGTCGGCGGGCCCGCCGGCGGTGGCCGCGGCGTCGTAGATGTCGGGTTCGAGGTAGATCACGCGGGCGATGGGGACCGCGTGCCGGATCCGGGCCTCGGCGGCGTCGATGGCCCGGGCGACCTCGCCGGCGGTGTCGTCGTGGTGGACCGCGATCTTGGCGGCGACCAGCAGTTCCTCGGGGCCCAGGTGCAGGGTGCGCAGGTGGATGACGCGGGTGACCGTGGCGCCGTCGACCAGGGCGGCACGGATGGCGGCGACCTCCTGCGGGCCGGCCGACTCCCCCAGCAGGAGCGACTTGGTCTCGGCGGCGAGCACCAGGGCGATGGCGACCAGCAGGGTGCCGATGCACAGCGAGCCGACGCCGTCCCAGACCCCGGAGTGGGTGAGCAGCGACAGCCCGACGCCGAGCAGCGCGAACAACAGTCCGACCAGGGCGCCGGAGTCCTCCAGCAACAGCACCGGCAGCTCCGGCGCCTTGGCCCGCTGGACGAACCGGATCCAGCTCTGGTCGCCGCGCAGTTCGCCGGCCTCGCGCATGGCGGTGCGGAACGAGAAGCCCTCGGCGGCTATCGCGAAGACCAGGACACCGACCGGCCAGTACCAGTCGTCCACCGGGTGCGGGTGGCTGATCTTCCGGTAGCCCTCGTAGAGCGCGAACAGGCCGCCGACGGTGAACAGCACGACGGAGACCAGGAAGCCGAAGACGTAGCGTTCCCGGCCGTAGCCGAAGGGGTGTTCCGCGGTGGCCTGCTTCTCGGAGCGTCTGCCGCCGATCAGCAGGAGCACCTGGTTGCCGGAGTCGGCGAGGGAGTGCACCCCTTCGGCGAGCATGGACGAGGAGCCGCTGAAGGCGAAGGCCGCGAACTTGCTGGCGGCGATCGCGAGGTTGGCGCCGAGGGCGGCGATGATCGCCCTGGTTCCGCCGGAGGCGCTCATGTGGTGGGTTGTCCCTTCCGGTCCGGGGTGCTGGGGGGCTGCGCGGCGCGGCTCACAGCCGCACAGTGGCGCGGAAGACCGTGCCGTCGCCGCGCAGGTCGGCGTACTCGCCCGCCCTGAGGTAGGCGCTGCGGCCGGGCGCCAGGTCGAGGTGCCGGCCGTCGGCGCCGGTCAGGGTGGCGCGCCCGGCGGTGCACAGCAGGATCTGCGCGGCGCGGTCGTCGAGCGGGCGGGCCGGCCCGGCCGGGTCGAGCCGGTGGCGGGAGAGCCGGAAGTCGTCGACGGGCGCGTCGTAGACCTCCTCGCCGGATCCGTCGTCCGCGGCGCGCGGGCGGACCAGTCCGGGGCCGCCGGGCGTGAAGCGCACGACACGCATCAGTTCGGGGACGTCGATGTGCTTGGGCGTCAGTCCGCAGCGCAGCACGTTGTCGGAACTGGCCATGATCTCGACGCCGAGGCCGTCGAGGTAGGCGTGCGGGACGCCGGCGCCGAGGTAGAGCGCGTCGCCGGCCTCCAGGGTGACGTGGTTGAGCAGCATGCCGGCGATGACGCCCGGGTCGCCGGGGAAGCTCGCGGCGGCGCGGGCGTAGGCGGCGTACGCGGCGCCGTCCGCGGTGTCGGGCCGCTGCGCGGCGAGCCGGGCGGCGGCCTCGGCGGCGCGGTCGACGGTACCGGCGAGGGCGGCGCGATCCGCGTCGAGGACGGCGGCGAGCACCTCGCGCAGCGCGTCCTGCTCGGGGCGCGCGTGCAGCAGGTCGACGTAGGGCTTGAGCCCGTCGACGCCGAGCCGTTCGAGCAGGTCGGCGCTCTCGGCGGCCGGGCGGAAGCCGCACAGACCGCTGAACGGCCCGAGGGCGCAGATCATCTCGGGCTTGTGGTGGGGGTCCTTGTAGTTGCGCTGCGGGGCGTCCGCCGGGACGCCGCGGGCCTCCTCCGCCGCGTAGCCGGCCCGGGCCTGGTCGAGGTCGGGATGGACCTGGACCGACAGCGGGGCGCCGGCCGCGAGGACCTTGAGCAGGAACGGCAGCCGCGGGCCGAAGCGGGCGACGGCGGCGGCGCCGAGTTCGCCCGCCGGATCGGCCGCGATGACCTCGTCGAGCGGACGGGGCCCGGTGCCGCGGTCCAGGCGGGAGGGGGCGCCGGGGTGCGCGCCCATCCACAGTTCCGCCTGCGGTTCGCCGGTGGGTTCGGTGCCGAGCAGGTCGGGCAGGGCGGTGGTGGAGCCCCAGGCGTAGGTGCGCACGGTGTTGTCGAGGCGGTCCATGCGGTGCGGTCTTCCTCTTCCTGCTGGGGCGTTTCCGGGATTCCCGCGGGGTGCTCCCGGGCGGGCCGGTCGGTGTCAGGGGGTGCGGTTCTCGCCGGTGGCCAGTGCCAGGTACGCGGCGGCGAAGTCGGTGAGGGCGAGCAGTTCGGCGAGGGACTCCAGGACGCCGCCGGGCGGGGCGTCGATGGCGCTGAGCGGTACGCCGTGCCGGGCGGCCGCGTCGTGGGCGACGGCGGTCGTCCTGCTCCGGCCGCCGGGTTCGCGGAGCAGGACGACGCGGGGCCGCGGGGCGGCCGGGTCCTCGACGCGGTCCCGGAAGAAGTCGTCGAGGCCGCCGGCGCCGGCGGCCCCGGCCTCACCGGTGAGCAGCGCCGCGTGGTCGCCGACCGCCTCGGGCAGTGCGGCGGCCAGCGCGGGGCGGCCGGCCCGGGCGGCCAGCAGGCCGGCGAAGCGGTCGGCGGCCCGGGCGGCCAGCGGACCTTCGCTCCACAACAGCGGCAGCGCCGTGGCGAGTTCCACGGTGAGGGTCTTGGCCGGGTTGCGGTAGGTCTCGGCGGCCGGGCCGAAGCGTTCGGCGGCGGTGTCCAGCCGGTCGGCCACCGCGTGGAGGGCGCTCGGCGGCGCGGTCAGCAGTCCGAGCCGGTCGGCGAGCGCGAGCAGCGGCACCATCAGTCCCCACAGGACGCCCGGGTCGCGGTGGTCGGCGACCGATCCGGCCCGCGGTTCGGGGACCGGGTCGCGGTAGGGGGTGGGCGGGTAGGGCAGGACCAGACCGCGCGCCTGGGTGAGCGCTTCGGCGAGCGGACCGCCGGCCGGGGCGACCGCCACCACCTGGCAGCCGCGCCGGTAGGCGCGTTCGACCAGGTCGGTCAGGCCGGGTTCGCGGCCGTCGTCGGTGGCGAGCAGCAGCAGGTCGAGCGGCCCGGCCCAGCCGGGCAGCGTCCAGCGGCGATCGCCGGTGGTGGGTGCGGCGCCGCCGGTCGGGACGGCCAGCACCGGGCAGCAGGCGAGCGCGCCGATCAGGCCGGCGACGGTGGCCGGCGCGGGCCCCGGCCCGGCGATCAGGACGCAGCGCGGCCGGCCGTCCGGGGTGAGGTCGGGAACGCCGGCCTCGGCGGCGAAGCGGGCGGCGTTGCGCACCCGGGCGCCGGCCTCGGCGGTGCCGCGCAGCAGGGCGGAGGTGTCGGCGCGGGAGAGGGCGCCGGGGTCGTCGAGCAGGGACTCGTCGAACATCGTGCCTCCGGCCTCGTACCGTCGCTCAACCGCCTGGGGTGCCGCCGGTCACGCCGGGCGGCGTGCCTCGTCGATGAGGAGCACCGGGATGTCGTCGCGGACCGGGTAGGCCAGACCGCAGGTCTCGCCGGTGCAGACCAGTTCGGGCGAGTCGGCCTCCTCGCCGCCCTCCCGGAGCGGGGCGTGGCAGGCCGGGCAGGCCAGGATCTCCAGGAGGCTGGCTTCGAGCGGCATGGGCTCCCCTATTCGGCGGTGCGTCTATTCGGCGGTGCGTCGCGGACCGTACGCGCGGTGCCGTACGGGCTGCCCGGGTCCGGGCCGGGGCGCGGTGGCGCCCGGACGGCCCGGACCCGGCAGCCAGGCCAGACTACCGCCGATGGCCCACCGCGGGACCAGGGGCCGGCGACCGGGCAACGGCCACCGGGGGCTCCGCCGACCCGCCCGCCACCGCGCCGCCGACGCCCCGTGGTCAGGCCCGGACGATGCCCAGGACCTCGTCGCGGATCCGGCCGACGTCGGCAGGGTCGGTGGCCTCGACGTTCAGGCGCAGCAGCGGCTCGGTGTTCGACGGGCGCAGGTTGAACCACCAGGTGTCGCCGGAGACGGTCAGACCGTCCAGTTCGTCGAGGGTGACGCCGGTCCGGTCCCGGTAGGCGGCGCGGACGTCGGCGGTGCGGGCGTCCTTGTCCTGGACGACGGAGTTGATCTCGCCGGAGGCGGCGTAGCGGGTGTAGGCGGAGACCAGGTCGGACAGCGGGCCGTCCTGCTCGCCGAGCGCGGCCAGCACGTGCAGGGCGGCGAGCATGCCGGTGTCGGCGTTCCAGAAGTCGCGGAAGTAGTAGTGCGCGGAGTGCTCGCCGCCGAAGATGGCGCCGGTGCGGGCCATCTCGGCCTTGATGAAGGAGTGGCCGACCCGGGTGCGCACCGCCGTGCCGCCGTGCTCCTCGACGATCTCCGGGACCGACCAGGAGGTGACGAGGTTGTGGATGACCGTGCCGCCCTGGTGCTTGGCGAGTTCGCGGGTGGCGACCAGGGCGGTGATGGCGGACGGCGGTACGGGCTCGCCGCGCTGGTCGACGACGAAGCAGCGGTCGGCGTCGCCGTCGAAGGCCAGGCCGATGTCGGCGCCGGTCGCGCGGACCTTCTCCTGAAGGTCGACCAGGTTCTTCGGGTCGAGCGGGTTGGCCTCGTGGTGGGGGAAGGTGCCGTCGAGTTCGAAGTACAGCGGCACCAGGTCGAGCGGCAGCCCCTCCATGACGGTGGGGACGGTGTGGCCCCCCATGCCGTTGCCGGCGTCCACCACGACCTTGAGCGGGCGGATGCCGGACAGGTCGACCAGGCCGCGCAGGAAGGCGGCGTAGTCGCCGAGCACGTCGCGCCGGGTGAGGGTGCCGGGTTCGGCGCCGGTGGCCGGCAGGCCGGAGCCGGCCCACTCCTCGGCCAGTCGGCGGACCTGGTCCAGCCCGGTGTCCTGGCCGACCGGGGCGGCGCCCGCCCGGCACATCTTGATGCCGTTGTACTGGGCCGGGTTGTGGCTGGCGGTGAACATGGCACCGGGGATGCCGAGGTCGCCGGAGGCGAAGTACAGCTCGTCGGTGGAACACAGGCCGATCTCGACCACGTCGGCGCCGCGCGTGGCGGCGCCCCGGCCGAAGGCGTGCGCCAGGCCGGGCGAGGAGGGGCGCATGTCGTGGCCGACGACGATCCGGGCGGCGTCGGTGACGGTGGCGAAGGCGGCGCCGAACAGTTCGGCGAGCGTCTCGTCCCACTGGTCGGGGACGACGCCGCGGACGTCGTAGGCCTTCACGATCTGCGTCAAGTCGGGCACTGCGGCTCCAGGGTGACTCGGTGGTGTGCGGCGGCCGGCGGTCCGGGGGCTCGGGCGGCGCCCGTGCGGGCCCGGCACCCCGCGCCGGGACGGCGCGGCGCTCGTGCCGCGCTCCAACCTACCCGGCCGGGGGCCGCAGACCGGGGAACGGGGCGGGGACGCTCCGCGGCCGCGGAGCGCGCCAGGACGGCCGACGCGTACGGCGCGCGCGTTGCCGGCGGCATACCGGGCCAGGCGGGCCACGGCACGGGGCAGCGGCGGCGGCGCGGGCTACTGCTCCGGGGAGCGCAGCACGCGCAGGTGGCCGCGCCGGGCCACCTCGACCGGGTCACCCTCGCGGGCGCCGGGCGGGCCGGGGCGCTCCTGCGGGCGGGCCGCCTCGCGCACGGCGTTGGCGAGCGCTTCGAGGTCGTCGCCGGAGGGGCGGGCCGGGCCGGTGTCGACCGAGAGCCGGACCACCTCCCAGCCGCGCGGCGCGGTCAACCGGTCGGAGTGCTCCGAGCACAGGTCGTAGCAGTGCGGCTCGGCGTAGGTGGCCAGTGGTCCCAGGACGGCGGTGGAGTCGGCGTAGACGTACGTCAGCGTCGCGACGGCGGGTCGACCGCACGCGGTACGCGAACAACGACGTACAGGGCTCACGACGTTGGACGGTACCGCACTCTTGAGCGGGCCGCGACGACTCTCCATGACCTCACCCTCTCGTGTCGTCTGAGGTCTGCGGCGGGTCCGATCCCGTGACGTCCGGCCCGATCTGCGGCGTGCAGGACCGGGCGGGGGCGGGTGCGGCCGGGCGGGGCGGGGTCGGTCACGACGCGTGCCGGGTCCCGCACGCCGGGTGGCCGCCGGGGCGGATGTGTTCGTTCCGTTTTGGGTAGGGAACGCGCATTGCGGAACATCACCCAGGTTGTACGCCATGCGCCGGCCCGGCGGTCCGGGGGCCGGTCCGCACGGACTGCTGCGAAGGGAGAGCGGCGGCTACGCTGCACATGATGGACATCCCCGTACCGCCCCACGCGCCCGGTCAGGCGTCGGACCCGCACTCCGGTCAGCCTCCCGGGCAGCCGCAGGGTCCCGGCCAGCCGCCGGTCCCGGCCGGCGCACCCCCGGCGGACCGTGCCGCGGCCGGTGCGCCGGGCCGCCCGCCGCACCGCCGGGACCGGCACGGCCGCGGGATGCGCGGGCCGATCGCACCCCCGCAGGTCCCGCTGTCGGTGAGCCGCTCGGACGCCTTCGACGACCTGGTGCGGGACGCGGCCGACCGGCTGGAGCGCCGGTGGCCCCGGCTGGCCGAGGTGGAGTTCGCGGTACAGGAGGTGCCTCCGCCGCCGGCCGCCGACGAGCCGGACGGTCCGGGTGACGTGGTGCCGCTGGGCCGGCTGGTCCCGGCCGGCGCGGGCGGGCCGGGCTCGCCGAACCGCATCGTGATCTACCGGCGGCCGGTGGAGATCCGGGCCAAGGGCCGCGAGGAGCGGGCGCTGCTGGTGCACGAGGTGGTGGTCGAGCAGGTCGCCGAGCTGCTCGGGTTGGCCCCGGAGACCGTCGACCCGCGCTACGGCGAGGACTGACCCGGCCGGCGCGGTCCCGCTCCCCCGGCCGGGGGGCGGGCCGGGCACCGCCTACCCGGGCGCGAGGCGCCGGACAGCGCCTATCCGGCCGGCTCCAGGATGGACAGGTCCTGGTCGGCCTGCGGCACGTCCACGTAGCCGCCGTCGTCCGGCATGGTCTGGATGGTGAAGGCCGGCAGCCCGCTGAACGACTCCTTCAGCTCCCGCGAGGCGTAGACCGGTCCGCCGGAGAGCACCTGCACGGTGATCGCGAAGGTGCCGGAGCCGCCCGGCGTGGGCGGCGGCATCGCGACCGCGGTGTCGGGCTTGAGCCGGACGGTCTTGCTGACCGGCGAGCCGCCGTGCGTGGTGGCCGAGGTGGTCACCCGCACGGTGGCCGGCCGGCCGGTGGCGACCAGCGAGAGCACGCTGCCCTTGGCGCTGTGGTTGTCCACCGCGCTGGCCCGGGGGCCGACCGGGTCGGTGGCCGGGATGAACGCCGACTCCTGGCTGTGGTCCTTGCTGCGGGTGACCCGAAGGGCGGCGACGAACGGCGCCGCCCCCCCGGAGTCGGTCGGGGTGAGCAGCAGCGATCCGGGCTGGCCGCCGGTGAGCTTGGGCAGGTCGATGGCGGTGGTGGTGCCGCTCTTGAGGTGCAGCGTCTCGTGTCCGGCCGGGCTGATGGGCCCGGTCGGGGTGAGCAGGCGCACCTTCAGGTCGACGTCGCTGGAACTGGTCGGGTACGCCACGAGACGCGCGGTGGCGGTGTCCGAGGGCACGCCGGGCAGCACGGCGCTGTCGGCCGGTGCCGAGGTGGCGTTCAGCCAGTCGGATCCGGTGGTGTTGTCCAGGGACTGCACGGCCGCGCCGAGCCGCCCGGTGCGCACCGCGACGTGGACGGTGACGTCGGCGCTCTGCGAGGAGGTGAGGGTGGACAGCAGGACCGGCACGCTGGAGTCGCCGGGGACCGTCAGCCCCTCTCCCTGCGGTGCCTTGACCCGGCCCTTGTGGTCGTAGAGCTCGATGTCGGCGACCGCGGCGGTGCTGTCCGGGTTGGTCAGGTGCACGTAGTCCTGGCGGTGGGTGGACAGGCTGGCGCCGGGGAACCAGAAGTCGGTGCCGGTGCGCTGGCAGTCGGTGCCGAGCAGGCCCTGGCCGCGGCCGACGTCGATGGTGCTGGTCTCCTGCACGGTCCAGCCGGGCGCGAAGCGGCCGTCGGCGGAGCCGATCAGCGGGTAGAGGGTCTTGCCGGACTGGCCGGTGGCCGGCTTGCCGGGGGTGGACAGCGGGACGACCGGCTTGGCCTTGGCGGACGGCTTGGCGATGGGGTCGCCGACTCCGTCGGTCTGCACGACGGGCCGCATCCGTGCGGTACCGCCGGAGGAGCCGGAGGAGCCGGAGGCGACCGGGGTGTAGGCGGTGTAGTCGCTGCTGGCGTAGTCGTTGCCGGTGACGGCCGGGCAGACCAGCGTGGAGCGTTGGATGGGCTTGCGCTGCGCGGCGACCGCCACGTCCTGGGTGTCCGGCGCGGCCGTGCGCGAGGTGGGCGCGGGGGTGGCGGCCGAGGCGATGCCGAAGATGGCCGCGAGTGCCGCCAGGACGCCGATCAGGGACAGGGTGGTGCGGTTCACTGCTGGTCGCTCCCCTCACCGCGGGCCGGGTCGTAGGCGGGGTGGCCCGGCTGCGGTGGCTGCTGCGGATAGCCGTACGGGTCGGTGTACTCGCCGCCCTGCTGCGGATAGGCGTACGGCTCGGCCGGGTAGCCGCCGTTCTGCTCGTACGGGGGGTGCTGACCGGCCGGGTACTCGCCGGACGGGTACTCGCCGCCCTGGTACTCCCCGGTGGCGTACTCGCCGGAGGCGTACCCGCCGCCGGGGTATCCGCCGTTCTGCGGGTAGCCGCCGTTCTGCGGGTACTCGCCGGACGGGTAGCCGGCCGGGTAGCCGGCGGCCGGGGTCTCCCCGGTGGCGTACTCCCCCGAGGCGTACTCCCCCGAGGCGTACTCGCCGCCCGGGTAGGCGGCGTACTGGCCGGTGTCCTGGCCCGGGTAGCCGGCGTACTGCTGGGGGTAGCCGTAGGCGTCGCCCCACGCGTCGTAGCCCGGTGTGGCCGCCTGGCCGGCCGGCTGCGGCGCGTCGTCCGGGGCCTGCCCGGGGTCGGCCGGCCCGGGGTCGGTCGCCGGCGCGGGCACGTCGGGCGCGGGCACGTCCGGGGCGGGCTCCCCGTCGGGGACCGGCGCCGGCGCGGCGGGCTCACCCGCGCCGGCGCCGCCGCCCGCGTCGGCCGCCTCGGCGGCGGCCCGCAGTCGGCGGGCCCGGCGGCCCTCGCCGCCGTCCTGCGCGGGGACGAACCCGGCGAGCGCGGCGGCGCCCTCCTCGGGCAGGTCGTCGTCCACCCGGTCGCGCCGGCCCGGCAGCGCCATGACCACGCTGACCAGGGCCAGGAAGCCCTGCAACACCAGCCAGCCGACATGGGTCAGCGGAGTGTCGTAGGTCAGGTCCAGCCGGCCGCCGGACGCCGGGAGCCGGAAGCCCTGCGCCCAGCCGTCGACCGTGACCGGGGTGAGCGGGCTGCCGTTGAGGCTGGCCCGCCAGTCCGGCGAGGCGGAGTCGGCGATCCGCAGGGTGCGGCCGGCCGGCCCGGACGGCACGGTGGTGTGCGCGTCGACCGTGCCGGCGGCCACCGGCACCGTCCGTGCGGCGTCCCCGCCGGCACCGGACGGGGCGGTGATGGCGATCCGGGAGACCTCGGTGCCGACCTGCCACAGCTCGGTGCCGCCGGCCTGGCTGAGCCGGCTGAGGCCGGGGGTGGAGTCCAGCGTGGGTCCGACGTCCTGCGGGGCGCCGTGCTCCAGCAGGACGTAGCCGACGGCGTAGCCGCCGAGCTGGTCGGCCTGGTCGGCGCCGGAGCCGGCCACCAGGTTGGCGACGATGGAGTCCAGCCGCGGGTCGGAGCCGGACTCGGAGATCACGGCGCCGTCGCCCATCTGCGCACCGGCGCCGCGCACCAGCGCGTACTGGACGTGGCCGGAGTAGCCGTCCAGCACCAGGGTCCTGGCCTGATCGCGGGTGGACGCCTCCTCCGCGACGAACGCCGGGACCTGGACGGGGTTGCCCCGGTGCAGGGGGCCGGCGGCGCCGTTGACCATCCAGCCGGCGGCAGCCACCAGCGGGGCCAGCGCGGTGCCGGCGACCACCAGGGCGGCGGCCGGCTGCCGCCAGCCGAAGCCGGAGGCGGAGATGCGTTCGCGTGCGCCCTCGGCGCCGACGGCCGCGGCGGCCAGCAGGCCGATGCCGTAGACCAGGGTGCCCGGTCCGGCCCAGGCGACCGAGTTCTGCACCGCGGCGGCCAGCAGGCCGGCCAGCGCGGCGGCCCAGGCGGTGAGGATCGCCAGCCGCCGTTCGGCCCTCAGCAGCGCGGCCAGCGCGGCCGGCACCAGCGCGACCATCAGCAGCCCGGTGGTCGCCTTGGGGCCGCCGGGGCTGAGCAGGAACAGGTCGAGGGCGCTCGCGGCGCCGCCGCGGTACGGCAGCCCGGCCTCACGCAGGAACGATCCGGGGTGCGACAGCAGCGTGAGCGACCAGGGCGCCAGCACCACCAGCGGGGTGACCAGCACGGCGGCGAAGCGGGCGGCCTGCGGCAGCAGCGTCGCGACCTGGCGGCGCAGCACCCGTACCGCCAGCGACAGCGCGGCCAGGCCGAGCGCCACCGGCCAGACCACCGGGGTGAACGCGGTGGTGACGGTGAGCAGCAGGGCGTACGACCATGCGGCGCGCCAGCCGGCGGGGGCGCCGGACCGGGCGGTCAGGCCGCTGGCGGCGACCGCGGCGCGGGCCATCAGCGGCAGCACGACGGCCAGCAGCGCGGTGCCGAGCCGCCCGCCGGCCAGCGCGCCGGTGGCGGCGGGCAGGAAGGCGTAGATCACCGCGCCCCAGGCGCGCAGCAGGCGGGAGTCGACCAGTGGCCGGGAGGCGAAGTAGGCGGTGACGCCGGCCAACGGGACCGAGCAGACCAGCAGCACGGTGAGGGTCAGGCCGGTGCTGCCGAGCAGCAGGCTGGCCACGATCGCCACGATCGCCAGGTAGGGCGGCGCGGCCTGGGTGCTGCCCGTGCCGACCGCGTGCCACGCGCCGGTGTAGGAGCCCCACAGGCCGGCGGCGGAGGCGGGTGCGGGCAGCAGCGCGCCGCCCATCAGTGAGCCGCCGCCGAGCAGTCCGCGGCAGGCGACGAGGGAGACCACCAGCAGGACGGCGAAGAGCATCGGACCGGGCTTGCGCGCGATCCGCTTCAGCCGGGCGAACTGCTCGATCTCCAGGAAGTCCGCGTCGTCCTCGCCGGGTCCCGACTCGATGCCGCCGCCGTGCCGGCCGGCCGAGGAGGTCTCGGGCTCGGAGCGGCCGGACAGGTTGCTGTAGACCTGCTCGGCGGTGGCGCGCAGGGTGGCGCCGGTGGGCGGGAACAGCGCGCGCAGTTCGGCGGGCGGCACCTCGGGGCGGCCGCGGCTCCGGCGGGCGGCCAGCACCCGCCCGGGGCGCAGCAGGACGCCGACCAGGCCGGCGATCTCGTCGAGCGCCTGGCCGGGCACCTTGCCGACCAGGTAGCCGAGGGTGCGCAGCAGGGTGCTGAGCACGATGCGAAGTGCGACGTAGGGCAGCAGGGCGCCACGGGTGTTGGCGAGCAGGGTGTAGACCGCGCCGGACTTGTCGACGCGGTGCGGGTTCTGCGAGAAGCGGCCGGCGCAGTCGACCGTGCGGCGCTCCCGGGAGGCGGCCTCGGCGTGCCGCAGCACGGCGTCCGGCGCGATGACCACGCGGTGGCCGGCGGACTGGGCGCGCCAGCAGAAGTCGACGTCGTCGCGCATGAGCGGCAGCCGGCGGTCGAAGCCGCCGAGTTCCTCCCACACGTCGCGGCGCACCAGCATGCCGGCCGACGAGACGGAGAGCACCTGGCGGATCTGGTCGTGCTGGCCCTGGTCCTGTTCGCGGCGCTCCAGCCCGGTCCAACGCCGCCCGCTGCGCGCGATGGTGACGCCGACCTCCAGCAGCGCGCGGCGGTCGTACCAGCTGCGCAGCTTGGGGCCGATGACGGCGGCGGACGGGGTGGAGTCGGCGACGCGCAGCAGTTCGGCCAGCGCGTCGGGGGCCGGTTCGCAGTCGTCGTGGAGCAGCCACAGCCACTGGACGACGTCCAGGTCCTCCAGACCGGGCTGGTCGTAGACGTCGTCGTTCCAGGTGCGGGTGACCGGGTCCCAGCCGCTGGGCCGTTGCAGGTAGGCGAGGTCGTGCGGGTCGACGGGGGGCGCGGTGCGGACCGCCTCGGCGACGGCGCTGCCGAACCCGGTGCGGCGGGCGAGGTGCAGGACCCGTTCCTGGCCGAGGGACTCGGTCAGCAGCCGCGAGGTGTCGTCGGCACTGCCGGTGTCGGCGGCCAACACGTCCTGCACCGGGCGTTCCTGGCCGAGCAGGCCGGTGAGCGCGTCGGGGAGCCAGCGGGCACCGTCGTGGGCGACGAGGACCGCGGTGACGATGTGGCGGCGGAACTCCGGTGGATGGGCGTTGGAGAACACCGCCTGGTGCGCGGGTGTGAACACCGCGGCGGGAGCGGAAGTGCCCTGTTGGCTGTGCACGGACATCGAGGTGCGGGCCCCGGTTCGCTGGACTGCGGTGGACGCGCGCGCCGGGGTGCGGGCGTGCCGTCACGGGTGCGGCACGCCGAGGCGCCTGGCGCGCGTCTCGGACGGCCACCCACACTAACGGCTCGGCGGCGGCGTCTGTCCGCCTCCCGGGCGCTGGGCACGGGAGGCGGACCGGGCGTCACGCGGCACCTGGGCGCTTTGCGGCCCGCCGGGGTGCACCGGACGGTCAGATGGCGGCCTTCTTCAGGCGGCGCCGCTCGCGTTCGGACAGCCCGCCCCAGATGCCGAAGCGTTCGTCGTTGGCGAGGGCGTACTCCAGGCATTCGGAGCGGACTTCACAGGCGAGGCAGACCTTCTTCGCCTCGCGGGTGGAGCCGCCCTTCTCGGGGAAGAAGGATTCGGGGTCGGTCTGCGCGCACAGGGCGCGCTCCTGCCATCCGAGTTCTTCCTCCGCCTCCCCGGCCAGCAGTAGCTGGAACTGCTCGGTCATGCGCGCGCCCCTCGTCCGTCGTCGCTTCCCCGTGGGCTCACAGGCCGCCTGACCCGTAAACGACACGAGTGAAATTACAAGTGTGCCGATCCGGGCCAGTCAAGCCGAGATCTGCTATTGGGTCCGTTATTCACCCTGCGGAACCAAGAGCGGGGGGAAAGTCTTCAAATCGACCCGGTCGCCCGCCTGCGGCATCCCTGGTCCCTCCCGCCGTCGGCCGGTGTCCGCCGGTCCCGTCGTGTGCGGTCCCGCGCGGTGCTGTGCGGTCCCGCTCCGGGATGGAGGACGCGACGGGACCCGTGCGGCGTTCCCACCGGATGCCGCACCGGTATCCGTGATCATCGCCACCCAAACGCCCTGCCACCCGGACTGACCGGATCAGGTGAAGCATTCGCGCGCGAACGTGCGGCGAGTTGACAGCCGAACCGCGGACCGCTCTGCTGTACCCATGCCGACGACCCCCGTGCCCGCCGCGCCTCGCCCCCGCGAGTGCCGCCGCGCCGTCGCACCGGTCCCCGGCTCCGCGCTCCGCCGCTGTTGTCGCCGCTGACCGTCCCCGGCCCACCCGGCCGCCCCGGTCCGCCCCGCCGTCCATCCGACCGGCGGTCCGCCGACCCCGCAGGAGACCGCGCCGCCCTCCGGCCGCGCACCCCGCCCGCCGCTCGCGCCCACCGCCCGAGGAACGCCCGTGCCCCGTGCCTTCGACGCCCTTCCGGGCGTCCAGCCCTCCGACATCACGATCGGCGGCGACCCGCTCGCCCTCCCGCACCTGCTGCCCGCCGCCCCCCGGCACCCCGGCACGCTGGCCGGCTTCGCCGCGCTGGCCCGCGCGATCGCCGCCGACCGCGGCCACTGGGGTCCGCTGGTGCGCTACGACGCCACCACCCGCTGGTACGCCCGGCTGCGCACCGGACCCGGCTTCGAGGTCTGGCTGCTCAGCTGGGTGCCGGGCCAGGGCAGCGGACGGCACGGGCACGGGCGCTCCAGCGCGGTGCTGACCATGCTCCAGGGCAGCCTCACCGAGCACGTGGCCGCCCCGGACGGCCCGGTCCGCCGACCGCTGGCCGCCGGCCGCCAGCGCTTCTTCGCGCCCGGCCACGTGCACGAGGTGGTCAACGACGCGCTGGAGCCGGCGGTGAGCCTGCACGTGTACTTCCCCGGGCTGACCGAGATGCCCCGGTACGCGTCCGGCGGGACTCCCGCCCGGTCGGATGTCGCCGCCTCCTGACAGACTGTGCCGCATGCGCATCGTGGTTCTGGCAGGCGGTATCGGGGGGGCGCGCTTCCTGCGCGGCCTGAAGGCGGCGGCGCCGGGGGCGGAGATCACCGTCGTGGGCAACACCGGCGACGACATCCACCTCTTCGGGCTGAAGGTCTGCCCCGACCTGGACACCGTGATGTACACCCTCGGCGGCGGCATCCACGAGGAGCAGGGCTGGGGCCGCGCCGACGAGTCGTTCGCCGTCAAGGAGGAGCTGGCCGCCTACGGCGTGGGCCCGGAGTGGTTCGGCCTGGGCGACCGGGACTTCGCCACCCACATCGTGCGCACCCAGATGCTGGCGGCCGGCTATCCGCTCAGCGCGGTCACCGAGGCGCTGTGCGCGCGCTGGCAGCCGGGGGTGCGGCTGCTGCCGATGACCGACGACCGGGTCGAGACCCACGTGGTGATCGACCACCCCGAGGACGGCCGCAAGGCGGTGCACTTCCAGGAGTACTGGGTAAGGCTGCGCGCCGAACCGCCGGCCGCGGCGGTGCTGCCGGTGGGCGCCGACCGGTCCGCGCCGGCCCCCGGTGTGCTGGACGCGGTCGCCGCGGCCGACGTGGTGCTCTTCCCGCCGTCCAACCCGGTCGTGAGCATCGGCACCATCCTCGCGGTCCCGGGCGTGCGCGAGGCCATCGCCGACGCCGGCGTGCCGGTGGTGGGGCTCTCCCCGATCGTCGGCGACGCGCCGGTGCGCGGGATGGCCGACAAGGTGCTGGCGGCGGTCGGCGTGGAGTCCACCGCCGACGCGGTGGCCCGGTACTACGGCTCCGGGCTGCTGGACGGCTGGCTGGTCGACACGGTGGACGCCGGGCGGGTGGCGGCGGTGGAGGACGCCGGGATCCGCTGCCGGGCGGTGCCGTTGCTGATGACCGACGTGGCGGCCGCCGCCGCGATGGCCCGCGAGGCGTTGGAGCTGGCCGGGCAGGTGCGGGCGTGACCGCCGCGGCGTACGAGGTGCGCGGCGTCCCCGGGCTGCCGGAGGTGCGGCCCGGGGACGACCTGGCCAAGCTGGTCGCGGACGCGGCGCCGGACCTGGCCGACGGCGACGTGCTGCTGGTCACCTCCAAGATCGTCAGCAAGGCCGAGGGGCGGGTGGTGGCCGCCGCGGACCGGGAGGCCGCCATCGACGCCGAGATGGTCCGGCTGGTCGCCCGGCGCGGCACGCTGCGGATCGGCGAGAACCGGCAGGGCCTGGTGATGGCCGCGGCCGGTGTGGACGCCTCCAACACGCCTGCGGGGACCGTGCTGTTGCTGCCGGAGGACCCGGACGCCTCGGCCCGCCGGCTGCGCGCCGGGGTGCACGAGGTGCTCGGGGTGAACGTCGCGGTGGTGCTCACCGACACCTCCGGCCGGCCGTGGCGCGACGGGCTGACCGACATCGCGATCGGCGCGGCCGGGCTGCGGGTGCTGGACGACCTGCGCGGCGGTCCGGACAGCCACGGCAACCAGCTCAACGCGACGGTGGTGGCCCTCGCCGACGAACTGGCCGGCGCCGCCGACCTGGTCAAGGGCAAGACCGCCGGCGTCCCGGTCGCGGTGGTGCGCGGTCTGCCGCACACGGTGACCGGTCCGGACGAGGACGGGCCCGGCGCCCGCGCGCTGGCCCGCGGCGCGGCCGACGACATGTTCCGGCTGGGTACCTCCGAGGCGGTCCGGCTGGCGGTCACCACCCGGCGCACCGTGCGGGAGTTCACCGACGAACCGGTGGACCCCGGCGCGCTGCGCCGCGCGGTGGCCGCCGCGGTCACCGCTCCGGCGCCGCACCACACCACGCCGTGGCGCTTCGTGCTGCTGGAGTCGGCGACGGCCAGGACCGGACTGCTGGACGCGATGCGCGACGCGTGGGTCGCCGACCTGCGGCGCGACGGCTTCCCGCCGGAGGCGGTGGCCCGCCGGGTACGGCGCGGCGAGGTGCTGCGCGGCGCGCCCTGCCTGGTGGTGCCGTGCCTGGTGGCGGACGGCGCGCACGCCTATCCCGACCCGCGGCGGTCGGCCGCCGAGCGGGAGATGTTCGTGGTGGCGATGGGCGCCGCCGTGCAGAACCTGCTGGTCGCGCTGGCCGGCGAGGGCTTGGGCTCGGCGTGGGTGTCGTCGACCATGTTCTGCCGCGACGTGGTGCGCGCGGCGCTGGACCTGCCGGACGACTGGGACCCGATGGGCGCGGTGGCCGTGGGCCGCCCGGCCACCGCGCCGCCGGCCCGGCCGGCCCGGGACGCCGGCGCGTTCACGGTGGTGCGCTGAGCACGCCGACGCGGCGCCCGCCGTCCGCGGGCGGGCCGGATCGACCCGTCGGCGTGCGGCGGGGCGTGCGGCGGCAGGCGTGTGGTCAGATCATCCGGATGTCGTTCGGCGAGAAGCGCGGGGCGCGGCGCGGAACGCGCGGGGCCAGCAGCAGGATGAGCCGCGCCGCACGGTGCCGTTGCCCCGGGTAGGGCGCCAGCAGTTCCAGCATCGTGGCGTCGTCGGTGCGCCGCCGGCCGGTGAGTGCGTAGCCGATGGTGTGCGGCAGGTGCAGGTCGCCGGTGGTGATCGCGTCGGGGGCGCCGTGGCTGCGCTGCACCGTCTCGGCGGCGGTCCACGGGCCGATGCCGGGGACCAGCCGGAGCGTCGCGGCGGCCGCCTGCGGGGTCGTGCGGACCGTCTCCTCCAGCCGGGCGGCCACCCGCACCGCGCGCAGCACGGTGGCCGCCCGGCGGCCGTCGACGCCAGCCCGGTGCCACTCCCAGGACGGCACCAGCGTCCAGGTCCGCGCGTCCGGCATCACGCGCAGCCCGTCCAGCGGCCCGGGCGCCGGCTCACCGTGCCGGCACAGCAGCAGCCGCCAGGCGCGGTACGCCTCGTCGGAGGTCACCTTCTGCTCCAGCACCGCCGGGACCAGCGACTCCAGCACCAGGCCGGTGCGGCCCAGCCGCAGTCCGGGGTGCCGACGGTTCGCCTCGTGCACCAGCCGGTGCCGGGGCCGGAACGCGGCCGGGTCGTCGTCGGCTCCCAGCAGGCCGGGCAGCGTGTCGAGCAGCCAGTCGGCGCCGGGCCCCCACCCCTGCGCGACCACCTCGCCGCCGACCGCCCGCACCCGCAGCGTGCCCGGCCCGCGAGGGGTGCGGCTGGCCCGCCAGAACGAGCCGTCCGGGGTGTGGCGGAAGGCCGGGTCGCCCGGTCCCCGGCGCAACGGCCCGAGGGTCAGCGCCAGGTCGAGCGGGCCGGCCGGCCGCCACCGCCGCACCGCTCCGTCGACCCGTCCGCCGTCCACGACCCGAGACTACGGCCCGCCCGGCGCCGGTCGTACGGCGGCCCGGACCGGCCGCCGTACGACCGGCGGGCGACGTCGGCGGTCGGCCGGTCGGCCGCGTCACCGTCCCTGGAGCCGGGCGGCTGCCCGCCGCACGGCGGGCAGCCGGTCGTAGAGCCGGGCGCCGGGGCAGTCGGTGGGGTAGCCGTCGCGGTGGCCGGAGACGGTCCGGAAGCGCACCCGGCTGCCGGCCGGGTACTTCGTGCCGGCCGTCGAGACCAGGGTGGTGGTGGCGTCGGCGCTCACCCCGGCGAGCGAGAGCTTCCAGGCGGCGAGCCGTTCCAGCGCGCGGACCGAGGCGGCGGACGGGTTCGCCGTGGCGTACGAGCCGATCACGGCGACACCGGTGGTGTCCGCGTTGAAGCCCAGGGTGTGCGCGCCGAGCACCGGCCGGTCCACCCCGCCGGCCCGGCCCTCGTAGACGGTGCCGCACGTGTCGATGAGGAAGTTGTAGCCGATGTCCCGCCAGCCCTCGCTGTGCACGTGGTAGCGGTAGATGCCGCGCACGACGGCCGGCGCCTGGGCGCAGGTGTAGTCGTTGCCGGTGCCGGTGTGGTGGACGAAGACCGCCCGGACCGCGCCGGTGTAGCGGAAGCCCCGCTCCCGCAGGCTCTCGTCGGCGCCCCAGCCGGCCCTGGTGACGATGGCCGGCCGGGCCGCCGCGGTGCGGGCGCGCGGGCGGTCCGCGACCGGCGAGGCGGCGGTGCGGGCGCGCGCGGCGGCCGTGCGGACGGGGGCGGGGTCGCCCGGGTCGACCAGGTCCACCCGCAGCCCGGCGGGCAGCACCGCGGGGATGCCGGCCCGGCCGCCGGCGGCGCGCGGGACGACCCGCACCCGCACGCCGTCGGCGTCGCCGACCCATAGCGGCGCGGTGCCGCCGCGGGTGCGGGCGGCGGCGCCTTCCGGGGAGTCCGGGTCCGGCTGGTCGTCGTTCGGCTCCAGCCGCCGCCAGCCGGACCAGGTGCCGGTGCTCCGGGCCCGGGTGCGCACCTCGACGGTGCCGTCCAGCGGGGCCCGGTCGTCGTTCCAGGTGACGCCGAGCAGCGAGAACGGCCGGACGGTCCGCGCGGGCACACCCCGCGGGACGGACGCGGCACGGGTACGCGAGGAGCCGGGCCCGGTGAGCGGGGTGAGCGCGATCGTCCGGGTGGCACCCGGCGTCCCGGCCGGCCCGGCCGCGTGACCGGCGGCGCCCCGGCCGTTCGCCGCGCCCGCCGCCCGCGGCCCGGCCGCCGCGGGGTGCCGACCGGCGGCGGGGGCGGCGCCGGGGAAGACCAGCGGGAGGACGAGCGCGGTGGCGCACGCGCAGGCGGCGGCGACGGTGGTGGTGGCGAGGTGGGCACGCATACCGAGAATATGCACATACCGGTCCGATCTCGCGAATCGTCAGCTGACGGGCCGTCCGCTCCCGGCGGACCGGCCGGAGCGCCGGCCCCCGTAGGCTGACCGCGTGACCCACGACCCCGCCGCGCCCGCCGGCCTGCTGCCCGCCGCGCTGGCCGCCGACCCGGCCCGCCCGCTGCTGACGTTCTACGACGACGCGACCGGCGAGCGGGTGGAGTTGTCGGTGGCCACCCTGGCCAACTGGGTGGCGAAGACCGCCAACCTCCTCCAGGGCGACCTGTGCGCCCAGCCGGGCGACCGGGTCGCCCTGCTGCTGCCCGCGCACTGGCAGAGCGCGGCGTGGCTGCTGGCCTGCTTCGGCGCCGGGGTGGTCGCCGCGCCGGGCGGCGACCCGGCCGCCACGGACCTGGTGGTGAGCGGGCCGGACACGCTGGAGGCGGCGCGGGCCTGCCGGGGCGAGCGGGTCGCGCTGTCGCTGCGGCCGATGGGAGCCCGCTTCCCGCAGCCGCCGCCGGGGTTCGCCGACTACGCGGTGGACGTGCCCGGCCAGGGAGACCGTTTCACCCCGTTCGCGCCGCCCGCGCCGGGCGACCCGGCGCTCGCCCTGCCGGACGGCCGGGTGCTGACCGGTGCCGAGGTGGTCGACCGGGCGCGGGCGGACGCGGCCGCGTGGGGCCTCGCGGCCGGCTCCCGGCTGCTGTCCGGGCAGGGCTACGACGGCTGGGCCGGGCTGTCGGCCGGTCTCCTGGCGCCGCTGGCCGCCGGCGCCTCCGTCGTGCTCTGCCGCCACCTCGACCGACTGGAGCCGGACGCCCTGGAACGCCGCCGCGCCAGCGAACGGGTCACGCACACCGCGCCCGCGCGGCCCTGACCCCGGCACGCCCCGCCCGGCACGCCTGATCCCGGGTCGGCGCCGGCCCCGGCACGCCCCGCCCCGGTCCGCGCCGGCACCCTCCCCGGGAGCCCGGCGCGCCCGCACGGCGCCGCCCCGGTGCGGAGGGTGACCGCGGCGGTCCGGCCGGGCGCGCGGCGTGACGGTCAGGGCGGCGGACGCCGCCCGGCCGCGGTCGGCGGCGAATCCGTGCAACCACTCCCGGGTGCCGTCTGTCCTACTCGGTTGACACCCAGGAGGCCACATGTACGACAGCACCGCGGGCAGCGGCGCCGTCCGCTCCGTCCCCGTCCGCGCCTCCGGCCCGCGCCGCGGCCGCCGGGTGCTGAAGTGGCTCGCCGTCGTCACGGCGTGCGTCGTCGTCGGCGCGGCGGCCACCGGCTACGCGTACTACCGGCACCTGAACGGCAACATACGCAAGGGCCAGCGCAGCATCGGCCGCACCGCGCCCACCGTGCACCGGGCGAAGCCCAACGCGGCGGGGCAGACGCCGCTGAACATCCTGCTGATCGGTTCCGACGGCCGGGACACCGCGGCGGACCTGGCACTCGGCGGCGCGCGCTCCACGGCCGGCGGACCGGCCCGCGCCGACGTCGAGATGCTGCTGCACGTCTCCGCCGACCGCCGGCACGCCGCGCTGGTGAGCGTGCCGCGCGACACCCGCGTGCGCGTACCGGAGTGCACCGACCCGACGACCGGCGTGACCTACCCGCCGGTCGACACCATCATCAACGCCTCGCTGGCCCGCGGCGGACCCGGCTGCACCCTGGCGACCTTGGAGAACCTCACCGGGCTGTACATCGACCACTGGATGATGGTCGACTTCGCCGGCGTGGTGCGGATGGCCGACGCCGTCGGCGGAGTGGACGTCTGCGTGCGGGAGAACCTGTGGGACCACCCCACCCCGGCGATTCCGCACGGCGGTTCGGGACTGAAGCTGACCGCCGGCACCCACCGGATCAAGGGCCGGCAGGCACTGGAGTGGCTGCGCACCCGGGACGCGTTCGGCAGCGACCTGGGCCGCGCGCAGGCCCAGCACATGTACCTCGCCTCGATGCTGCGCGAGTTGCGCTCGCAGAACCTGTTCACCGACCCGGCACGGCTGACCGGCCTGGCGGAGACCGCCACCAGGTCCATCGAGGTCTCGCGGGAGATCGGCAGCGTCAGCAAGCTGTACGGGCTGGCCGAACAGTTGCGGAACATCCCGCCGGACCGCATCACCATGGCCACCATGCCGAACGTCCCCGACCCGCGGGACCCGCGGGCCCACCTGCTGCCCGACCCGGTGGACGCGCCCAAGCTGTGGGCGATGCTGCGCGCCGACATCCCGTTCGACGACCGGGACGCGACGGCGCCGGGCGCCTCGCCCTCCCCCTCCGGGCCACCGGCGCACGCCCGGGACGCGATCGCCGTCCAGGTGGTCAACGGCACGGCAGGGGACGGCGGCGTGGCGATATCCGGCCGGGCCACCTCGGTGGCCGCGGCGCTGGCGCACGACGGCTTCACCCGGGCGCGGGCCAGCCAGTCGCTGGCCGGGCAGGCGTCCACCGGAGTGGTCTACCCGGCGGCGGACGGAGCGGCCGGGCGCGCCGACGCGCTGTCGGTGGCGCACGCGCTGCACGTACCCGGCAGTTCGGTGAAGGCGGCGAAGAAGGCGGCCGGCGTCACGGTGACGGTCGGCGCGGACTGGACGTCCGGCACCGACTACGCGACCGTGCTGCCGTCGGCCGGCGCGCTGCCGCGCGACGCGGACCGGCTGAGCGTCTCCGACTCGCACGCGTGCATGGAGGTCTACCGGCCCTACCGCTGGTGAGCGCCCGCCTCGGCTCCGGAGGCCGCCCCGGTCGCGGTGGGGGCCGGGCGGCGGGAGGCGATGACCCTCCTCGCCAGCGACCGGGGGCTGGTCAGGAAGCCCCAGCCCCACGACATGTGCATGGTGGCCAGCGCCACCGGGACGCGCAGCCGGGCGCCGGCGTCCAGACCGCGGCCGGCCGGCAGCGAGCCCAGGACGATGCCGGCCAGGTAGCCGCCGGGCACGATCCAGCCGATCGGGCTGAGCACCGCCCCCACCAGCACGCCGGCCGCGATGGCCAGCACGGCGGCCGGCGGCGCCAGGTAGCGCGGGTTGATCGAGCCGGAGTGGAAGCGCGCCACCACGTGCCGCCAGCGGCCGTAGTTGCGGTACTGCCGGGCCAGTTCGCGCACGTTCGGCCGCGGCCGGTAGGAGACCCGCAGGTCGGGCGAGAACCAGATCAGGCCGCCGTCCTCACGGATGCGGAAGTTCAGCTCCCAGTCCTGGGCGCGGACGAACTCCTCGTTGTAGCCCTCCTGGCGTTCGAGCACCGCGCGCCGGAAGACGCCCAGGTAGACCGTCTCGGCCGGGCCGGCCTCGCCGCCGGTGTGGAACGCCGCGTTGCCCACGCCGATCCGGGAGGTCATGGCGGCGGCCACCGCGCGCTCCCAGGCGTTCTCGCCCTCGGCGTGCATGATGCCGCCGACGTTGGCCGCGCCGGTCTCCTCCAGCAGCCGCACGGCGGTGGCGATGTAGTCGGGCGAGAGCATGCCGTGGCCGTCCACCCGGACCACCACCGGGTGCCGGGAGGCCCGGATCGCCGCGTTGAGCGCGGCCGGGGTGCGCCCGGAGGGGTTGGGCACGGTACTCACCCGCGGGTCCTCGGCGACGAGCGCCGCCGCGATCTCGTCGGTGCGGTCGGTGGAGGGGCCGAGCGCGATGACGACCTCCAGTTCGCCGGCGTACTCCTGCTGGAGGATGTGCGTCACGGACTCGCGCAGGTGGCGCTCCTCGTCGAGCACCGGCATGATCACCGACACGGCCGGGAGGGCGGTGCCGGGGGCGGGGGTGTGGTGGGCGTTCATCGGCGGACACGTTACCGCGAACGGCTCAGCCGGGCGCGCTCCGGGCGGGTGCCCGGCGGCCCCCGACGGCGTGGGGGCGCCGATCGGCGCGCGGGTCGCGCCTAACGTGCTGATCCGCCGTGCCGTCCCGTGCGGCCTGCCGACCACGCGTGCGCCGCGTCCGCGGAGGTTCCCACCATGCCCCAGCCCGTCCGCCGCCCCCCGCGTCCCGCCCCGGTGCGACGGCCGGCACGGGCCGCGCCCCGGCGCCGGCCGCGGCTGCGCAAGCGGCGGTTCATGCGGATCGCCGGGGCGCTCTCCCTCGCGGTCCTCACCTCCAGCGGACTGGGCAACATCGCCATCGCGGGCATCGGCGCCGGCATCGGCCGGGTGGACGCCTTCCGCGCCCTGGACAACCGCCCGCCGCACGGCAGCGGGGAGAACTTCCTGCTGGTCGGCACGGACGGCCGGGAGCGGATCACCCCGCAGGAGCGCCGCGGCTACCGGCTCGGCGGAGCGCCGTGCCACTGCACCGACACGCTCATGCTCGCCCACCTGTCCCAGGACCGCTCCCGGCTGAGCGTGGTGAGCATCCCGCGCGACACCTCCGTACGGCTGCCGGCCGCCGGCGGGCTGCCGGCCGGCCCCGGGAAGCTCAACTCGGCCTACTCGCGCGGCGGTCCCCGGCTGACGGTGCGGATGGTGGAACGGCTCACCGGGCTGCGCGTCGACCACTACCTGGAAGTCGACTTCGCCGGCTTCATGCGGACCGTCGACGCGCTCGGCGGCGTCCCGGTGTGCACGCCGGTCCCGCTGCGAGACCCGCGCTCCGGGCTGGACCTGCCGGCCGGCCGCACCCTGCTGGACGGCGGCCGGGCGCTGGAGTACGTGCGCGCCCGCTATCTGGACGGCACCGCCGACCTCGGCCGGATGCGGCGCCAGCAGCGCTTCCTGGCCGCCCTGGTGAGGCGGGCCGCCGGCTCCGGCGTGCTGCTCGACCCGGACCGGCTGCGCGCCGCGGTCGGCACCGCGCTGCGCTCGGTCCGCGCCGACCCGGGGCTGGGCAGCGCCGACCTGGTGCGGCTGGCCGCCGCGCTGCGCGAACTGACGCCCGCCGACTCGCGGTTCGCCTCGGTCCCGCTGACCCGGCTCAACCGCCGGCTGCCCGGCGGCGGCACCGCGGTGACCTGGGACCGGCGGCGGGCCGCCGCGCTCTTCGCCGACCTGCGCGACGACCGCCCGCTGCCCGCCCCGGCCGCCGGGCGCGACGCGCACCGGCCGTCCGCCACCCTGGTCACGGTGGCGCCGGCCGCGGTCCGGGTCGAGGTCACCGGTGCGGACCGGGACGCGGTGCGGCGGACCGCCGCCGCGCTGCGCGGCACCGGGTTCGCCCTCCGGGCCCCGGCCGGGTCCGGGCGGGGGCGGGCCGCCGGGCCGGGCCCGGACGGCCGCCCGGTGATCCGCTACGACCCGCGCTGGGACCGCAGCGCGCGTTCGCTGGCCACCGCCCTGCCCGCCGCGCGGCTGCGCGCGGTGCCCCGGCTCGGCGGCGTGCTGCGGGTCGTCCTGGGCCGGGCGGCGGCCCGGGTCCGCCCGGTGCGCTTCAGCCAGATCGCCGGTGGCGCGGACCCGGGCGGCGCGACCGGCGGAACGGTCTCCGGCACCGAGGAGAGCTGCCCGTAGCCCGGCCGGGCGCCCCCGCGTCCGCCCAGTCCGGACGACGCGCCGGACAGCGCGCCGGGCGGACCGCCCCGCCAGGGGGCGGCCCGCCCGCTCACGCGACGGACCGGCGTCAGCCCATGTGCCGGGCCGGCGCCACGCGGTGCTGGTTCATCGCCATGTCCTGCCTCATCTGCCGCTGCTTCATCTGCCGCTGCTCCGTCTGCTCCCGCTTCATCTGCTCCTGACGGCGGGCCTGCTGCTGACGGGCGGCCTGCTCGCGCCGCGCCTGCTGCTGCCTGCGCTGCGCCGGCGTCAGGTGCCGGGCCGGCTTGGCGGGCTTGGCCGCGTTCTGGTGCTGCCGCGACTGGCGCAGCATGCGGGCCGGGTCGAGCTGCGCCGCGGTCAGCCCGGGGTCGGCGGTCTCGTCCGCCACCACGCACGCCTGGAACAGGCCCTGGCTGGTCATCGCGAAGCCCGGGACCCAGCCGGAGGGGCAGGTACGGTGGTGCGGGGCGGCCTGAGCGGTGGCCGGCAGCGCGACGCCGAGGCCGACAGCGGCCAGCACGGCGACCGCGCCAACGGTGGTGCGATGCATGACGTTCCTCTCATCGGGGCGTAGACACGCCCGGTCGCCGTTAGCCATATGTCGGCGGGCACCCGGCCAATCGCGCCGCCGCCGCCGCTCACCCGCCCGGTCGATCGGCGTCCTCCGCACGGCGGTCGGGGCGGTCCCGTGACTCCGTGATCGCCCGGCGTTCGGCCAGCCGGTGGATCCGCCGGATCCGCGCCTCCACGAACCGCCCCCGGTCCCGGTCGGGCGTGCCAGGGCCGGACCGGCCGGGCGTGGTGGCCCGGCCGGGCGTGGTGGCCCGGCCGGCCACGATCGGACGTCGCACCGCGGCGATCGAGCCGCACCGCATCGGTCACCGGCTCCGAGACGATCAAGAGCGGTCCCGCAGCGTCTCGTGGAGATGGTCACACCCGCCGAAGCTCCCACCCTGGGTGCTTGACTCTGCTGTCGATCGATACCCTTTCTGGGGAGGCGGGGATGATCAATGAAGTGGTCCTGGGGGTGGGCGGTCTCCTCTGCACGGCCTTCGGGGCGTTGTTCGTCTGGCGGCAGCACCACCGTCGCATGGGCACTCATGCGGGATGGGGTGCCACGATGCTCGGACTGGGGTTGATCACTCGTGCAGCCAGTTTCCTGGCCGGGAGCCGCCAGCCGCTCGGTCTCATCATCAGCGTGTGTTACGCCGTGTTCTGGATCGGCGGCTTCACCCTGCTGAGGAGGGGTCGCAATACTCTCCGAAACGGCCGTGGCCGCCGAGAACGCCGGAAAACGCCTCCGCTGCCCCCGTGACGGGGGGTCGCCAAGAACCGAGGGCTCGGTGACCTCTTGGCGGCCCTGACCGGACTCAGGGCCGCGGTGATCAGTCGCGGTGGGCTTCGCGGGAGGCCGGCTGTCCGCTTCTGCGGGAGCTTCTGCGAGCGAGCGCACGACGTGCCGCCCGGGCTCCACATAATTCGCCCATGGCTTTGTTCACGAATACTGACAGCACTTGTTCACGAGTTTCAGCAGCAGTTGATTGCTCCTGAGAATCGAACATGCCGTGCTTACACGGCGTGGGGCACCTGGTCCTGCGGGCGGGGCCCAGGTGCCACCGGAGCTTGTAGCCCGAGGGGTGGTCAGGCTTCGGGGATGTCGCGGCCGAAGGCTTCCAGGGTGATGGCTTCGGGCTCGGGGCCGCCGCGGGTGCCGGTGTCGAGGGCGTCGATGGCTTCGAGTTCGGCGGGGGTGAGCTGGAAGTCGAAGACGTCGATGTTCTCGGTGATGCGCTGGGGGCGGACGGACTTGGGGATGGCGTTGCGGCCTTGCTGGAGGTGCCAGCGGAGCATGACCTGGGCGGGGGTCTTGCCGTGGGCGGTGGCGACGGCGGTAATGGCGGGGTCGTCGAAGGTACTGGTCCCGGTGCCGCGGTAGCTGGTGATGCCGCCGATGGGGGACCACGCCTGGGTGAGGATGCCGTGGGCGGCGTTGGCGGCCTGGACGGCGGGCTGGGTGAAGAAGGGGTGGACCTCGACCTGGTTGACGGCCGGGACGACGGTTGCCTGCTTGAGGAGGGCGTCGAGGTGGTCGGGCATGAAGTTGCTGACGCCGATGGTACGCACCTTGCCGTCGGCGAGCAGGGTCTCCAGCGCGCGGTAAGCCTCAGTGGTGAGGTCGAAGCGTCCGGGGAGGGCCTGGTGGAGGATGAACAGGTCGATGGTGTCGACGCCGAGTTTGCCGGCGCTCTTGTCGAAGGCGTGCAGGGTCTGGTCGTAGCCGTAGTCGCTGATCCAGACCTTGGTCTCGATGAAGACCTCGTCGCGTGGCAGGCCGGAGTCGCGGATGGCGTTGCCGACTTCGCGTTCGTTGGCGTAGGCGGCGGCGGTGTCGATGAGTCGGTAGCCGCTCTCCAGGGCGGAGGTGACGGCCTGTTCGGTGACGTCGGGGGGCGTCTGGAAGACGCCGAAGCCCAGGGCGGGCATGGTCACGCCGTTGTTCAGGGTCAGGTGCTGCATGGGGTGCTCCTCAGCGAGGCTGGTGGTCGGCGGGGGACGGCGTGGTGTCGGTGGTGGTCTCGGTGACCTGGGCCAGGACGCAACGACCGCTCGGTGGCCCCCGATCACCCCTGGCCACAGGCCGGCGGGCAGCCGGCCCATCGCGCCGCCGCCGCTCACCCGCCGGGTCGGTCGGCGTCCTCCGCACGGCGGTCGGCACGGTCCCGCGACTCCATGATCGCCCGGCGCTTCGCCAACCGGTGGGTCCGCCGGATCTGCGCCTCCTCCAACCGCCCCCGGTCCCGGTCGGTCTCCGGGAGCACGCCGGGCACCGGACGCGGCGCGCCCCCGTCGTCGACCGCCACGAACACCAGGTAGGCGCTGGCCACGTGGGTGGCCGGGGCCGACTCGTTCCACCGCTCCGCCATCACCTTCACGCCGATCTCCATGGAGCTGCGGCCGGTCCAGTTCACCTGCGCCATCACGTGCGTTCGGCTACAGGGCCGGGGTGTATTCGTAGCCGATCGTGTGCCGCTCGGGCAGGCACCATTCGCCGTACTCGATCAGCCCGAGGTGATCCGACCAGCGGTGCGCTCCGGCGAGGATCGTCGCGTGCGGTGGCACCGCGAGCAGCTTCGCTTCCCTCTCGTCCGCGGTCCTGGCGTGCATGTCGTCCCGGGCGTGCGTGATGACACGTCCCGTCACGTGGAGGACCTGAGCGATCAAATCCCCGCCGGCATAGGGTGCTTTGCTCAGCAGGTCCGGCACCTGCGCGGCGAACTCGGCCGGCCACCAGGAGACCGCCAGCATGAGCCGGGAGTGTCCTCGGCCCGATACCCACTCACGGCGCACCACCTGCATGGACCGGTCGAGGCCGAACAACTCGCTGACGTACAGAGGCGGCACGACCAGTTCAGCAGCGGTGACACGGATGGTCTCGCCGGCACCGTGGGTGGAGCCGGTGCGGTGTGCACGGTCAAGCCGATCGCGCGGAGATGACGCCGCGTAGGCGGTGTCGGAGACGTACGTGCCCTGTCTGGGTGAGGTGTAGACGTAGCCCTCGACCGTGAGCTGCTGGAGGGCGCGCGCGGCGGTGGCGGTGGCCACCCCCCACTGCTGCGACAGCGCCTTGACGGTAGGCAGCCGGTCACCGGGCGACAACATGCCGTCGATGATCTGCGTCCGGTACTCGGCGGCGATCCGCATGTAGGGCGGGGTGTCCGGCATCAGCGTCCCTCCTTTGAGCTAGCTCACGAGCCAGCGTACTAGTACAGGACTACTTGTGCTGTACTAGCTCAGGTCGTACCGTGAGCTAGCACACAAACTCTCTGTGTGCAGATCACCACGCATGTCATGCCAGGGAGCCGCCATGCCTGCCCACCACCGTGTCGTTCTCTACGCCTGCACCACCGCCGGCGGCGACGCCGCCGGCATCCTCGCCGAACTGCACAAGCACGCCGTCGAGCACGGGTGGGAAGTCGCTGGTGCCTTCGCCGACTTCACCGGCGCGACGTCCGAGAGTCACCGGCCGCAGTTTCTGACCGCGAAATCGCTCATCGCGGAGGACCGCGCTGACGGCATCGTCACCCGATACCCCGCGATGGCCGCCTACCTGCCCACCGAGAGGGCCGCGCTGGCGCGATGGCTCTCCGACCGGGGCGCCCAGATCCACTACACGCGCACGCCGACCAGCCCGGTAGCCCAGCCGTGACGGTCGACATGATGCTGCCCGTTCCCACGGCCGGCCTGATCGCGAGCCTGTCGGCGTACGTCGCCGTAAGGACCGCCCGGTCCGGCGTCGACGTATTCGGCTCGCTGCCGCTCACCTACCCACCCCAGCCGCAGCCGGGGGCCAAGGCAGCGATCGAGCGACGCATGCGTGGTGTCGCGGCGCCGCTCGGCGCCGCTCCGGCGTCCGACGTGATCCCCGGCAAGGGCGCCCGGGCCACGGTCGTGGAGGGCGATGTTCGGCCGCACTTCGACGGCGCCGACTCCATGACGCGACTCGCCCTGCCTGGCGCGGACGGTCCGACGCTGGTTGCGCTCGGCTGCGTGCTGCTGGGTGCGGGACTCGGCCCGCTGCCGCACGGCGCGCGGCCGACGGACCGCGAGGCGTCATCCATCGAACCGTCGGCACGAGCCGCACGGTGTTCGGCGACGCGCGCGTCATCACCCGCTGATCCCCGTACGGAGAGGAACGAGATGAGCGATCCCGGCACGACCACCCCGACCGTGAAGGACACGAGGAGGCGGCCATGAGGTCCGACGTCGATGAGGGAACAGCACACGGGCTCAGGTTGTTCGGCGGCCAGATCAAGCACTGGCGCGGACTGCTGGGCTGGACGCAGGAGGAGTTCGGCAGGCACGTCGGGTACGCGGTCGACACGATCGCCTCGATCGAACAGGGACGCCGGGTACCGCGCGGGAGGTTCTTCGCCCGAGCGGACGAGGTACTCAACGCCCACGGCGCGATCCTGGCCGCCCAGGCCCACCTGTCCATCGAGGCCAGGCGCCCGGTCCTGACCACCGAACTGCCGGAAGCGGAACGAGAGGCCGTCAGCCTGGACTTCTTCGACACCATGACCATCCCCGCCCTACTGCACACCGAGCCCTACGCACGAGCCGTCCTCGGCGCCCCCACCCCCACACCCGACGACGCACAACTGGCCGCCCACCTCGAACGCGGTACCGTCCTGGGCCGCACGCCCCCCGCACGGATCGGCTTCGTCATCGACGAGTGCGCCCTACGCCGCCCACTCGGCGGCCGCACCGTCCTCGCCGACCAGCTCACCCGCATCGCCCACCTCGCCCGACGCGACAACGTCACCCTCCAGGTCCTGCCACTGGACTGCGAGGACCACGCCGGACTCCACGGCTCCCTCGCCCTGATCGAGACCGCCCAATGGCACCACGTCGCCCACCGCGAACGCGGCGAGACCAGCGAATGGATCACCACACCCAGCACCGTCAGCCACCTGCGCCACCGCTACGGCATCATCCGCGCCCAGGCCATGACCACCCGCGACTCCCTCGACCTCATCGAGAAACTCGCCACCGACTGACCACCACGAAGCGGCCACACGACCGGCGACGCCCCACCATCGCGGGGTTACCGGCCCCGCCACCGGCGGCCACGTACACCGTCGCCAGGGGTGAGCAGGCCGAACCCCGAACCTGAGCGACAGCGCGGTGGGCCTCGGTCGCCGTCGGCCACAGGCCGGCGGGCAGCCGGCCCATCGCGCCGCCGCCGCTCACCCGCCGGGTCGGTCGGCGTCCTCCGCACGGCGGTCGGCACGGTCCCGCGACTCCATGATCGCCCGGCGCTTCGCCAACCGGTGGGTCCGCCGGATCTGCGCCTCCTCCAACCGCCCCCGGTCCCGGTCGGTCTCCGGGAGCACGCCGGGCACCGGACGCGGCGCGCCCCCGTCGTCGACCGCCACGAACACCAGGTAGGCGCTGGCCACGTGGGTGGCCGGGGCCGACTCGTTCCACCGCTCCGCCATCACCTTCACGCCGATCTCCATGGAGCTGCGGCCGGTCCAGTTCACCTGCGCCATCACGTGCACGAGGTCGCCGACCCTGACCGGCTCCAGGAACGCCATCTCGTCCATCGCCCCGGTGACCGCCGGCCCCTCGGAGTGCCGGCCCGCGACCGCGCCGGCCGCGTCGTCCACCAACTTCATGACCACGCCGCCGTGCACCGTGCCCAGCAGGTTGGTGTGCTGCGCGGTCATGATGTGCGACAGCGTGACCCGCGAGAGGGAAGTCGGTTTCGCGGAAAGGGATTCGCTCATGCGGCAACCCTAATACGCCCGAAAAAGCGTGCGAACGGCGTACCGGCGCCCGGGTATTCCGTCCGGGGACCATCCGTGAAACGCTGGGAGCGCGGCGGGAGTCACCCCTTTACCGCACGCGGAGGGCGGATTCGCCCCGCCTGCTCGTACTCCTCGCACCCTGCCCCGTACGACCTGGTCGTACCCGCTCCAGCACTGGTCAGAGCGGTCCCGGGCGGGAATCGTAACGCTCATGATGCCGGATCCACCTTCGAGCGTCGTGCCGGTTCAGCTGAGCGCGACGCATTGCCGATTGGCCCTTCGCGTCGAACCGAGCGACCTGCACGACGTCCGCCGACTGGTGTGCGGACAGTTACACGCCTGGGAGTGCCAGGAACTGGCCGCACCGACGGCCGTCTGCGTCACCGAGTTGTTGAGCAACGTGCACCGGCACGCGCGTTCCCCCGAGTGCGTGCTGACGCTGCGCAGGACCGAGGACGGCGTCCGGGTCTCGGTGGCGGACCGCGAACCGCGGATGCCGGTGGTCTGCGAACCCGACCACCTCTCGGAGAGCGGGCGGGGCCTGTTCCTGCTCAGCGAGACGGTGCACGAGTGGGGCGCGCTGCCGACCCCGGGCGGCAAGGAGATCTGGTTCGCGCTGCGTCTGGAGGAGAAGCCGTCGTGACCCCGTTCACCGCACTGCCGCCGCTGACCCGGGAGTTGATCGACTCGCTGGCCACGTACACCTGGTTGGAGCCGACCGCGGTCGGGCGGGTGGCGTTCGTGCTGGCCGCGCACCCGGTCGGGGGACCGCGGGCGGAGCGGTTCGCCCGGGCGCTGCGGCTGGCCGAGCCGTCCCGCCGGATGCCGTACGTCGGCGAGCGGGTGACGGTCAGCGGCTCGCACGCCCGGCTGCGGCTGGACGGCTGCCCCTACGCGGTCGAGCTCGCGGTGGGGCCGCAGTGGACCGCGTTCGTCGCGGCGGGCGGCCCGGTGGCGCTCGTCGTCGGGCTGGATCCGCTGCCGCGCTGCTCGCCGCCGGAGCGGGTCGAGGCCTACCTGCGGCGCGGGCGGGTCCGGATGGGCACCGCGCGCGTCGCGTCGCCGGTCGACCACCGCGGGTGAGCCACCGGCGGCGGCGCGGTCCGGTCCGCCCCGGGTCCGCGCCGCCGCCGGCTGTGGGGACCGGCCGGAACGTACCGCGCACAACGGGTCACACGGTACGCCCCGCGTCACCAATCCATCAGGTCTGCTACAGAACGGTCCCCGTCGTCCATGCCGGACGGGCGTCGGGGCACACTGCTGGACATGGACGGATGGCGCGATGGGTGGACGGACGACGGCGAGCCGGAGGACGCTCGCGTGATGCCGCACGTGCGGCGGTCTGACCGGGGCGCGTCGCGGTCGCACGACGACCGCGGATCGTCGTACCGGCAGCCGCCGCCCCCGCGCGGCGAACCACCGCTGCCGCCGGAGCTCTCCCCCTACCGGGGCGGACCGCACGGCGGCCGGGTGCCGCGACAGGTGCCGGGCGACGGCGGGTACGGGGACGGCACGACCTACCGCGGCGGCGCCGGCGGCGGCCGGGGCGGCCGGCCGGCCAACTGGCGCAAGCGCGTCACCTACGGCGTGCTGGCCCTGGTCGTCGTGCTGCTGGGCACCTCGATCGGCACGTACGTGTGGGCGAACGGCAAGCTCGACCGGACGGTGGACCTCAACGCGCTGCCGGACCGGCCGGCCTCCGGCAAGGGCACCAACTACCTGATCGTCGGCTCCGACAGCCGCGAGGGGATGTCGGCGGCTGAGAAGAAGGAGCTGCACACCGGCTCGGCGGACGGCAAGCGCACCGACTCCATGATGATCCTGCACACCGGCGACCACGGCGACACCCTGCTGAGCCTGCCGCGCGACTCCTACGTGACGATACCGGCGTTCACCGGCGCCTCCGGCCGGCACTACCCGGCGACCCGGCACAAGCTCAACACCGCCTACGCCTGGGGCGGCGGGGCCCTGCTGACGCAGACCGTGGAGCACGACACCGGCATCCACATCGACCACTACGCCGAGATCGGCTTCACCGGCTTCGTGAACCTGGTCAACGCGCTCGGCGGGGTCGACATGTGCCTACCGCACGCGATAGTGGACACCAAGTACTCCGGGGCGGACTTCAAGGCCGGCTGCCAGACGTTCGACGGCCGCCAGTCCCTGGAGTTCGTGCGGGAGCGGCACGCGATGGCCAACCAGGACCTGGGCCGGATGCAGGACCAGCAGAAGTTCCTGTCCGCGCTGGCCCACCAGGCCGCCACCCCGTCCACCGTGCTCAACCCCTTCAAGCTCTACCCGGTGCTCAGCGCGGGCCTGGAGACGCTGGAGGTGGACAAGGGCATGAGCCTGTACGACCTGGGCCGGATGTTCTTCGCCATGAAGAGCGTCTCCGGGGGCGAGGGGAAGTCGATGACGGTGCCGATATCCGATCCGAACCTGCGGACCCCGACCGACGGCGACGCGGTGGGCTGGGACAAGACCCGGGCCCGGCAGCTGTTCCAACAGCTGCGCGACGACGACCCGGTCACGGTCTCCGGCAGCTGACGCCGGACGGGACAGGGCGCGGCCCCCGGCGGTGTGGCGCCGGGGGCCGCGCGTGGTGCGTGGTGCGCTCAGGCGGTCGTCAGCCGGTGAAGGCGGTCAGGCCGTCCGGGGTGCCCAGGCCGGTCGGGCCGTCGTAGCCGCTCTCCGCGTGGCACAGGTAGGCCGGGGAGCAGCTGGCGGTCGAGCCGCTGGTCACGTCGTAGAGCGACCCGGTGTGGGCGTACGGGAAGGACGACGGGGTGGAGCCGGACGACGGGGTGCCGGCGTCGGCGTAGACCGCGGCGATCAGCGGCGAGGCCACCGAGGTGCCGCCGAAGACCTCCCAGCCCGGGTCGCCGCCGTAGGTGTCGTAGACCGCGACACCGGTGGCCGGGTCGGCCACCGCGGAGACGTCGGCCACCGTGCGGTTCGAGCAGCCGGTGTCGGTCTGCCAGCTCGGCTTCGCGTCGTAGGCCGAGCAGCCGGAGCCGGCGCCCTCGCTGCTGGAGGTGGACCACACGCTCTCGGTCCAGCCGCGCGAGTTGGACGCGGTGGACAGCGAGGTGCCGCCGACCGCCGTCACGTAGCGGGAGGCCGCCGGGTACTCGACGCCGTAGCCGCTGTCACCGGAGGAGACGGTGATGGCGACGCCGGGGTGGTCGAAGTAGCTGGTGTCGTAGGAGGTGTCGGAGGAGGACTCGCCGCCGCCGTAGCTGTTGGAGACGAACTCGGCGCCCTCGCTGACCGCCCGGTTCACCGACTTGCCCAGGTTGGCCATGGTGGCCGACTTGGCCTCGACCAGGATGATGTGCGCGTCGGGCGCGATCGCCGACACCATGTCGAGGTCGAGCGACTCCTCCTCGGCCCAGCCCGCGTCCGCGCTGGGCAGCGAGGTGGTGGAACCGCTCTGGCTCATCTTGGTGAAGCAGCCGCTGCCGCAGGACGGCAGGCCGTACTGCGAGCGGTAGGCGGCCATGTCGGAGGCGGCGTTCGGGTCGTCGTAGGCGTCGACGATGGCGACCGTCTCGCCCGCCCCGCCGTTGGCCGGCAGGTTGTAGGCGCTGCGCAGGTCACTCGGGCCGTAGCCGGAGGGGGTGGCGTTCGGGTGCACGCCCAGCGGGGCGATCTCCTTGACGTTGGTGACGCGCAGCGCGTTGCACGCCATCTCGCCGGCTCTGGTGGGGGTGGCGCATGACCGAGTCCAGGAAACGTGGTGCGTCGAGGCGGCGGTGGCGGACGGGGCCGAGACGGCCAGGCCGGATACGGCCAGAGCCGCGGCGCCGATGACCGAGTACGCGATACGGCGCGTCTGCGCCGTGCGGGGGGTGCGCAACGGAATCCTCCTGAAGGGAGTGAACGGGGGTTGTGCCTTCGTCAGTCGCGAGGTGCCACCACGGCGCGTGGTGGCTGGCGCAGAACGTACTTTGGCATGGCCCGATCAACAAGACGCGGCCCAGAAGATCGACCTCCGCTTTACCTTCGCCACCCGTATCCGGGGAAAAGCTTGGCCAACTCATGGGCATGACAAAGCAAAACCGGCTCTCCAGCCGCCCAAACGTCCTTCCCGTCCTGTTTTCGCCCCCGCCGGGCGACCGCCGCACTCCTGCGTCATGCGTAGCCGGAATACGCCACGGAACGCCGCGGCGGCGGTGGCCCGCAGGCCCACCGCCGCCGGTCCGCCCGGCCGCCGGCATCGCGCCGGCGCGGCCCCGAGACCGTTCGCGCCGCCGGGAGGACGCGGCCGCGGGAGCGGAGGACGCACCCTCGCCGGAACGCCGGCCGTGCCCCGCCGGCCCCGTCGTGCGTCCGCCACCGACGACGCGCCGCGCGCCCGACCGACCGCGGCGTCCCGGTGACCGGCCCCCACGATCCGCTCCGCGACGTCACCCGCCGCGCACAGCGCGATTTACCGGAACCAATCGAGCGGCGCAACTGAATTTCCGAACCCAATCGGTTTCGAGACAACGTCCGCGACGTCCACAACGCATCTCTGGGCCGGGAGTCGAGGTGGTAGGCTCGCCGAAGAAACGGGAGGAATTCTTGAAGAAACGCCTTTCCATAACGCTCGTCGGCGCCTGCATTCTGGGCGCGGCCACCCTGGGGACCAGCCCGGCGAGTGCCGCGACCCGCTCCCTTTACGCGGAATGCGACACGACCGGGTCGAGCGCCTGGGTGAACGTCCCGAGCTGGGACGGGAGCAACACCGTCAACAACATATCGCTGACGTCCGAGGACGACACCGCCGATGGGCACCACGCCGCGGTGCGGCTGGTGACGATGGACACCAGCATGAGCCTGCACTTCTGGTCCTGGCACGACAACTACGGCGGATTCGGCTACGAGGAGACGTGGAATACGCACGCCGAGGACGACGTGAACGGCATCATCGACGTCGGAGTTCAGTCAGGCACGTTCGAGGGTGGGACACTGCTTTCTCAGTGCACGCCCACATTCGCCTTCTGAGCACCATCTGCCGGTGTCGGCGAGAGCCGCCGGGACGGAGTCCGGCTCAGCCGACGCCACTCCCGGCCGGCTGAAAGGCGGGGCGGCCCCCAACGGTTCTGGGGCCGCCCCGCCTTTCGAGCGGTGCGGGCGGCGCGGCCGGGAGCGGTCCGGCACCGGTTCCTCCGACGCGGCCACCGGTCGGGGCCGGGCCTCGACCGGTGGACCGCCGCTGGGTCGTGTCTGACACGTGGCGCCGTCCACCCGCGGGGCGGGGCCGCGGCGTCCGGTGCGTGCGACCGCACGGCGGAGGGTCGTCCTCGTCGTGCGACTGCTCGGACGGCCCCGACGACGCGGCGGGCGTGCCTGCCGGGCGTCGCGGCCCGGGCGGGATTCCTCGGACAGAACCTAGGGCAGGTTCCGCGCCATCACGATGCGCTGGACCTGGTTCGTCCCCTCGTAGATCTGGGTGATCTTCGCGTCGCGCATCATGCGCTCCAGCGGGTAGTCGCGGGTGTAGCCGTAGCCGCCGAGCAGTTGCACCGCGTCGGTGGTGATCTCCATCGCCGCGTCGGAGGCGTAGCACTTGGCGGCGGCGCCGTAGAACGTCAGCTGCTCGCCGGCGCCGCCGCCCAGCGCGACCCGTTCGGACCGCGCGGCGGCGGCGTAGGTCAACTGCCGCGCCGCCTCCAGCTTCATCGCCATGTCGGCGAGCATGAACTGCACGCCCTGGAAGTCGCCGATCGGCTTGCCGAACTGCTTGCGCTCGCGCACGTAGCCCTTGGCGTAGTCCAGCGCCCCCTGTGCGATGCCCAGCGCCTGCGCGGCGATGGTGATGCGGGTGTGGTCCAGCGTCCGCATCGCGGTGGCGAAGCCGGTGCCCTCCTCGCCGATGATCCGGTCCGCCGGGACGCGCACGTCGTCCAGGTAGACCTCGCGGGTCGGCGAGCCCTTCACGCCGAGCTTCTTCTCCGGCGCGCCGAACGAGACGCCCTGGTCGGACTTCTCCACCACGAAGGCGCTTATGCCCTTCGAACGCTTCTCCGGGTCGGTGACGGCCATCACGGTGTAGAAGTCGCTCACCCCGGCGTTGGTGATCCACCGCTTGACGCCGTTGAGCACCCAGCCGTCCCCGTCGCGCACCGCGCGGGTCTTCATGCCCGCGGCGTCCGAGCCGGCGTCCGGCTCCGACAGGCAGTACGAGAACATCGCGTCGCCCTTGGCCAGCGGGGTGAGGTAGCGCCGCTTGAGCTCATCGGAGCCGGAGAGGATCACCGGCGCCGAGCCGAGCTTGTTGACCGCCGGGATCAGCGAGGAGGACGCGCACACCCGCGCCACCTCCTCGATCACGATCACCGTGGCGAGCGCGTCGGCGCCGGCGCCGCCGTAGCCCTCCGGCACGTGGACGGCGTGCAGGTCCGCGCCGACCAGCGCGTCCAGCGCCTCCTGCGGGAACCTGCCCTGCTCGTCCACCTCGGCGGCGTACGGCGCGATCTTCGCCTCGGCGAGCGAGCGGATCGTCTCGCGGAGCATGTCGTGCTCCTCGGACGGCCGGTAGAGGTCGAAATCAGTGGATCCCGCCAAGGTGTCCTCACTCCCCAGATCTGCTAACTACCGTTAAGTAACAGAATTCTAGAACCCCCGCACGGACAGCGGATAGGTGAGCTTGCCTACAGGGCGCCGGTTATGCTCGCTGTCGCCAGATCGGCACCCGCACGGCCGCACCCGAAAGGCTTCCCCCGTGACGCTCAAGATCACCGTGATCGGCACCGGCTACCTCGGGGCCACCCACGCCGCCGCCATGGCGGAGCTGGGTTTCGAGGTGCTCGCCCTCGACATCGATCCGGCGAAGATCGAGACGCTGGCCTCCGGTCGCGGCCCGATGTTCGAGCCCGGTCTGGACGAGTTGCTCGCCCGGCACGTGGCCGGCATCGCGGGGTCCACCGGGCGGCTGCGCTTCACCACCTCCTGGCAGGAGGTCGCGGACTTCGGCGACGTCCACTTCGTCTGCGTGAACACCCCGCAGAAGCGCGGCGAGTACGGCTGCGACATGAGCTACGTGGACCGCGCCTTCAGCACGCTCGCCCCGCTGCTGGGCCGCCCGGCGCTGGTGGTCGGCAAGTCCACCGTCCCGGTCGGCAGCGCGGACCGGCTGGCCGCCCTGCTCACCGGGCTGGCGCCCGCCGGGACCGGCGCCGAGCTGGCCTGGAACCCGGAGTTCCTGCGCGAGGGCTTCGCCGTCGAGGACACCCTGCGCCCGGACCGGATCGTCCTCGGGGTGCGCGGCGGGAACGCCGAGGCGCTGCTGCGCGAGGTGTACGCCGCGCCGATCGCCGCCGGCACGCCGCTGGTGGTCACCGACTACCCGACCGCCGAGCTGGTGAAGAACGCCGCCAACTCCTTCCTGTCCACCAAGATCTCCTTCATCAACGCGATGGCCGAGGTGTGCGAGGCGTCCGGCGGCGACGTGGCCGGGCTCGCCGAGGCGCTCGGACACGACGAGCGGATCGGGCCGAAGTTCCTGCGCGCCGGCATCGGCTTCGGCGGCGGCTGCCTGCCCAAGGACATCCGCGCCTTCATGGCCCGGGCCGGCGAGCTGGGCGCCGACCAGGCGCTGACCTTCCTGCGCGAGGTCGACTCGATCAACATGCGGCGCCGCGGGCACATGGTGGAGCTGGCCCGCGAGGCCTGCGGCGGCGGCTTCCTCGGCAAGCGGATCGCGGTGCTCGGCGCCACCTTCAAACCCGACTCCGACGACGTGCGCGACTCCCCGGCGCTGAACGTCGCCGGGCAGATACACCTACAGGGCGGGCAGGTCACCGTCTACGACCCCAAGGGGATGGAGAACGCCGCCAAGGTCTTCCCCACCCTGGGCTACGCGCCCTCCGCGCTGGAGGCGGTGCGCGGCGCCGACGTGGTGCTGCACCTGACCGAGTGGCGCGAGTTCCGCGACCTCGACCCGGCCGCGCTCGCCGAGGTCGCCGCGGTCCGGCACCTGCTCGACGGCCGCAACGCCCTCGACCCGGACGTCTGGCGCAAGGCCGGCTGGACCTTCCGCGCCATGGGCCGCCCGAACGCCTGACCCGCCCGGCCCGCGGCCCGCACCGGGCTCCGGAACGCGCCGGCCGGCCGCGGTGCGCCCGCGCTCGGCGGCTCCCGCCGTTGCCCGGCCGGTGCACGGCGGCACCGGGTCCGCGGGCCGTTACGCCGCGCCGTCGAGCTGCTCGATGGTGGCGTTGGACGGGCCGCGCCGCGCGGAGACGTCGCGGGCCACCGCCTCGGCGTCGCCCAGCACCCGGACCGCGTTGCGCCAGGTGAGCTTGGCCAGGTCGGCCGCCGACCAGCCGCGGCCCAGCAGCTCGGCCAGCAGCCGCGGGTAGCCGGCCACGTCCGGCAGGTCGGCGGGCACGAAGGCGGTGCCGTCGTAGTCGCCGCCGATGCCGACGTGGTCGACGCCGGCCACCTCGCGCATGTGGTCGAGGTGGTCGGCGACCGTGGCGGCGGTGGCCGCCGGCCGGGGGTGCTCGGCCTCGTAGGCGCGCTGCACCCGCTGGCCCTCCCCGGTCAGGTCCAGCGGGTGCAGGCCGTGCGCGCGCATGTTGGCGTCCGCGCCCCGTGTCCAGTCGGTGGCCTCCGGCAGGATGAACTTCGGCACGAAGGTGGCCATCGCCACGCCGCCGTTGGCCGGCAGCTGGGCCAGCACGTCGTCCGGGACGTTGCGCACGTGGTCGCAGACCGCGCGGGCCGAGGAGTGCGAGAAGACCACCGGCGCCTCGGTGACCCGCAGCGCGTCCCTCATCGTGTCGGCGGAGACGTGGCTGAGGTCGACGAGCATGCCGCAACGGTTCATCTCCCGCACCACCTGCTCGCCGAACGCGGTCAGCCCGCCGGCCTTCGGCTCGTCGGTCGCCGAGTCGGCCCACGGCACGTTCTCGTTGTGGGTGAGCGTCAGGTAGCGCACCCCGAGGGCGTACAGCGCGCGCAGGGTGGCCAGCGAGGAGTTGATGGAGTGTCCGCCCTCAGCGCCCATCAGGGACGCGATCCTGCCCTGCGCGCGGGCCCGCTCCATGTCGGCGGCGGTGAACGCCGCGCTCAGGTCGTCCGGGTAGCGGTCGACCAGTTGCCGGACCGCGTCGACCTGCTCCAGCGTCGCGCTCACCGCGTCGTCGCCGGCCAGGTCGCAGGTGACGAAGACCGACCAGAACTGCGCGCCCACTCCGCCGGCGCGCAGCCGCGGCAGGTCGGTGTGGAGGGTCGCCGAGCAGTCGCCGGCCACGTCGAGCCGGTCGAGGTCGTAGCGGACCTGCTCGCGCAGCGCCCAGGGCAGGTCGTTGTGGCCGTCCACGACCGGGTGGGCGGCCAGCAGTTCACGCGCGTGGGCCAGGTGGTCCATGGTCAGGGGTCCTCTCGGTCGCGGTCGGGCTCTCCGTCCCGCTCGGGTCGGGGGCAGACGGACTCCGGGCGGCACCGTCGGCGTCCGGACCGGACGGGCGGCGCCGGGCGGGGGCGGCCGACGGGCGGTCAGCCGCCGAAACCGAATCCGGCCGCGTCGCCGCCGGTGCGGGCCCGCAGCCGTCGGCCCTTCTCGGTGGCCTGTTCGTTCAGCTCGTCCTGGAACCGCCGCATCCGCTCGCTCAGGTCGGCGTCGAACGCGGCCAGCATCCGGACCGCCAGCAGCCCGGCGTTCCGCGCGCCGCCCACCGAGACGGTCGCCACCGGCACGCCGGCGGGCATCTGCACGATGGACAGCAGTGAGTCCATGCCGTCGAGGTGCTTCAGCGGCACCGGCACGCCGATCACCGGCAACGTGGTCACCGCGGCGAGCATGCCGGGCAGGTGGGCGGCGCCGCCCGCGCCGGCGATGACCACCCGCAGCCCGCGGCCGGCCGCCCGCTCGCCGTAGGAGAGCATCGCGCGCGGCATCCGGTGCGCGGAGACCACGTCCGCCTCGTAGCGCACCTCGAACTCCTCCAGGGCGGTGGCCGCCGCCTCCATGACGGGCCAGTCCGAGTCGGAGCCCATCACGATGCCGACCAGCGGCTGGTTGTCCGTCACTGTCACTCCTGGATCGTGCCGCGCAGGTAGTCGGCGGCGTGCCGGGCACGGGCGCGCACGTCGTCCAGGTCGTCGCCGAAGGTGTTGACGTGGCCCACCTTGCGGCCGGGCTTGACGTCCTTGCCGTACATGTGGATCTTCAGTCCCGGGTCCCGGGCCATGCAGTGCAGGTACCCGGCGTACATGTCCGGGAAGTCCCCGCCGAGCACGTTGGACATCACGGTCCAGCGGTGCACCGGGCGGGGATCGCCCAGCGGGAGGTCGAGCACCGCGCGCAGGTGGTTCTCGAACTGCGAGGTGACCGAACCGTCCTGGGTCCAGTGGCCGCTGTTGTGCGGGCGCATCGCGAGTTCGTTGACCAGCACCCGGCCGTCCCCGGTCTCGAACAGCTCGACCGCCAGGTGGCCGACCACGTCGAGTTCGGCGGCGATGCGCAGCGCCAGGCGCTGGGCGTGCGCGGACAGGTCGCGACGGAGCCCGGGCGCGGGAGCCGTCACGGTGTCGCAGACGCCCGCGACCTGCACCGACTCCACCACCGGGTAGGCGACCGCCTGGCCGTGCGGGGAGCGCGCCACGCAGGCGGCCAGCTCACGGGTGAAGTCGACCTTCTCCTCGGCGAGCACCGGCACCCCGGCGCGGAACGGCTCGGCGGCCTCCCGCTCGTCGCGCACCACCCAGACGCCCTTGCCGTCGTAGCCGCCGCGCACGGTCTTGAGCACCACGGGGAAGCCGTCCGCCGCGCCGTCCGCGCCCTCGGCGGCGAAGGCGGCCACGTCCGCCGGGTCGGCCACGATCCGGTGCCGGGGGCACGGCACGCCGATCGCGTCGAGCCTGGCGCGCATGACGCCCTTGTCCTGGGCGTGCACCAGCGCCTCCGGGCCGGGCCGCACGGTGACGCCCTCGTCGCGCAGCGCGCGCAGGTGCTCGGTGGGTACGTGCTCGTGGTCGAAGGTGACCACGTCGCAGCCGCGGGCGAAGGCGCGCAGGGTCTCCAGGTCGCGGTAGTCCCCCACCACGACCTCGCCGGCCGCCTGGGCCGCCGAGTCCCGCACGGTGTCGCTGAGCAGCTTGAAGCGGACACCGAGCGGGATGCCCGCCTGATGCGTCATACGGGCGAGCTGTCCGCCGCCCACCATGCCGACTACCGGAAACGTCACCCCCACAGGGTATCGGCCGTGCCGTCCGGACCGGACGCCGGTTCGCAGGGGCACGGAAAACCGACCGGCCCGGTCGGGGGACCGCACGGAACGGGCGGACGGGCGCGTCCCGGATTAAGGGGAACTTCACGCGGCGGCGGCGAACCTCTCGGCCCACCGGCTCGTCCTACTCGTAGGCGGGGCCCTCTCCCGACATCCCCGGCATCCGTGCCGACGGCGGCGGAACCGTTCGACAGGCGATCAATCGACCGCGCCGGGTAACATGAAGCGCGGGGATTGTGCGCACAGCCCGACGCCACCGACCGACCTGACCCCTACAGAAGGTCCAGCGACATCATGAGCCGATTGCGCACACTGCACGCCAGACTGCGACTGCTCTATCTGGAGATCGCCAAGTTCGGCATCGTGGGCATCGCCGGGATCGGCGTCAACCTCCTGGTGTTCAACCTGCTCCGCGGCGCCACCGACCTGCAGACGGTGCGGGCCAGCGTGATCGCCACCACCGTCTCCATCATCTTCAACTACGTCGGCTTCCGGTACTTCACCTATCGGGACCGGGAGTCCGGCCGGTTCGGCCGCGAGTTCGGGCTCTTCCTCTTCTTCAGCGTGATCGGCGCCGTGATCGAGAACGGCGTGCTGTACGTCGCCACCTACCCGCTCGGCTTCCACGGCCCGCTGGCGAACAACTTCTTCAAGTTCACCGGCATCGGGGTGGCCACCCTGTTCCGCTTCTGGTCCTACCGCACGTGGGTGTTCCGCTCGCTGGACGGCAAGGCCACCGCGCAGGCCGAGGCGATCCTCTCCGCCGCCGAGCGCACCAACCGCCTGCGCCGCTAGGGGCTGGCCCGGGGGGGCCGTCGGGCCCGGGGCGCCCCTCCGCGCGGGACGACACCGCCAGGCACCGACCCGTCCGCCGCCGGCGCGCGCCGTGCGGCCCCCGGTCCGCCGCCCGCCGGTCCGCGCCCGCTCAGCGGACCGGTTCCGCACCGCCCGCCGGACGCTCCTCGCCGTCGTCGCGCGGGCCGGCCTCCCGGGCGAGGAAGAGCGCGAAGACCGGCGGACGCTGCTGGAGCAGTTCGAGGCGGCCGCCGTCGGCCTCGGCGAGGTCCCGGGCGACGGCCAGGCCGAGCCCGGTGGAGTTGCGGCCGCTGACCGTGCGCTCGAAGACCCGCGACCCCAGGTCGCGCGGCACGCCCTGTCCCTCGTCGGTCACCTCGGCCACCGCCTGGTTGCCGGTGACCCGGGTGTGGATCACCACCGCGCCGGAGCCGTGCATCAGCGCGTTCTCGATCAGCGTGGCCAGCACCTGGGCGACCGCGCCCGGGGTGCCGACGGCGCGCAGCCCGCGGGTGCCGGACCGGGAGATCCCGCGGCCCTCCTTGCGGTAGGCCGGCCGCCACTCCTCCAACTGCTGCTTGATCACCTCGTCGAGGTCGAAGGCGACCGCCGAGCCGGACCGCGGGTCCCGGGAGTTGGTCAGCAGCCGCTCCACCACGTCGGTGAGCCGTTCCACCTGGCCGAGCGCGATCGACGCCTCCTCCTCGACGGTGTCGTGGTCATCGGTGGCGATGATCTCCTCCAGCCGCATCGACAGCGCGGTCAGCGGAGTGCGCAGTTGGTGGGAGGCGTCGGCGGCCAGCCGGCGTTCGGCGGTGAGCATCTTGCCGATCCGCTCGGCGCTGGCGTCCAGCACGTCGGCGACCCGGTCCAGCTCGGGCACGCCGTAGCGGCGGTGCCGCGGCCGCGGGTCGCCGGAGCCCAGCCGCTCGGCGGTCTCGGCCAGGTCGATCAGCGGCGCGGTCAGCCGCCTGGCCTGCTGGATGGCGAGCACCACGGCGGCGGCGACCGCCATCAGCGCCACCGCCAGGATGACCAGCAGGGTGCGGCCGACCTGCTGGCTCACCGCGTCGCGGGACTCGGAGACCGTGGCGCTCTCGCCGTGCGCTCCATCCGGGTGGCGGAGATGACCTTGCCGGCCTGCCGGCGGCCCAGGGTGATGTCGGGCTGGCCGGGGACCCGGATCACCGCGTACCGGTCCTGGTCGATCTGCCGGCTCAGCGCGCGCGGCGAGACCGGCTCGCCGGCGACGAGGCGGTTCTCCACCACCCCGACGAGTTGGACGGCGTCCGACTGCACGCTGTCCTTGGCGCTGGTCTCGATGGTGCGGCTCTCCACGATCACCAGCGAGATGCCGAAGACCGCGATCACCACCAGCACCACCGCCAGGGTGGAGTTGATCAGGCGTCGACGCATCGCCGGTCAGCGGGTCAGTTCTTCTCGAAGCGGAAGCCGACACCGCGCACCGTCGAGATGTAGCGCGGGTTGGCGGCGTCGTCGCCGAGCTTCTTGCGCAACCAGGAGATGTGCATGTCGAGGGTCTTGGTCGACGACCACCACGTGGTGTCCCAGACCTCGCGCATCAGCTGATCCCGGGTCACCACCCGGCCGGCGTCTCGCACCAGGACCCGCAGCAGATCGAACTCCTTGGCGGTCAGGGAGAGTTCGTCGTCGCCGATCCAGGCGCGGTGCGACTCGACGTCGATCCGCACGCCCTGGGTGGCCGGCTGTGCCTCGGTGCTGCCGCGCCGCAGCAGGGCGCGCACCCGGGCGAGCAGTTCGGCGAGCCGGAACGGCTTGGTCACGTAGTCGTCCGCGCCGGCGTCCAGCCCGACGACGGTGTCCACCTCGTCGGCGCGGGCGGTCAGCACCAGCACCGGGAAGCCGTGGCCCTCGGTGCGCAGCCTGCGGCACACCTCCAGGCCGTCCATTCCGGGCAGGCCGAGGTCGAGGACCAGCAGGTCCACCGCACCCTGCAGTCCGGCGTCCAGCGCCGTCGGGCCGTCTTCGCGCACCTCGACCTCGTATCCCTCGCGGCGCAGAGCGCGTGCCAGCGGTTCCGAGATGGAGGCGTCGTCCTCGGCGAGCAGAACTCGGGTCATGGGCTGATGGTAGTCCGCGCGGCATGACCTGCGGGCGTTCGGGCAGCCGACCCGGTGGGCCGGCCGGATCACGAGGGGCTCGCGCCGCGGCGTCCGCCCGCCGGGACACGGTGTGAGGATCATCTCAAATGGGTTGAATCGCCACTGGTCGCCCCTACCGTGGCCCTGCACCCGTAACCGACCACGCAGCCGGAAGCCCTCGTCGCAGGCGCGTCGAAGGTCGCGCTCCGCGCCGGGCCCGTCACACGTCGGAGCCGCCGGCCCGGAGCTCCGGCCCACCGAGGACCCCACATGCGTTCCAGCGTGACGAAGGGATCGGACCGGCGGGCGACCCCCGCGTCCGGCGAGAAGACCTTCTTCGGCCACCCCCGCGGGCTGGCCACCCTGTTCATGACCGAGATGTGGGAGCGCTTCAGCTTCTACGGCATGCGCGCCCTGCTCGTGCTCTACCTGGTGGCCCCGGCCTCACAGGGCGGCCTGGCCTTCAAGGCCGCCACCGGGGCCGCGATCTACTCGGTCTACAACGCGACCGTCTACCTGCTCGCCATGCCCGGCGGCTGGATCGCCGACCGGCTGTGGGGCCCGCGCCGCACCGTCGCGGTGGCCGGTGCCGTGATCATGTGCGGGCACTTCATGCTCGCCGTGCCGTTCGAGGGCTCGTTCTTCACCGGCCTGGTGTTCATCGCGGTCGGCTCCGGCCTGCTGAAGGCCAACATCTCCACGATGGTCGGGAACCTGTACCCGGACCGCAACGACCCGCGGCGGGACGGCGGATTCACCGTCTTCTACATGGGCATCAACCTGGGCGCCTTCGGGGCTCCGCTGGTGATCGGCACGGTCGGCCAGCAGGTCGACTGGCACCTGGGCTTCGCCCTGGCCGGGGTCGGCATGGGCCTGGGCCTGACCCAGTACCTGCTGGGCTCGCGGCACCTGGCCCCGGTCAGCTCCGAGGTGCCCACCCCGCTGACCTCCCCGGAGCGGACCGCGCTGCTCAGGCGGGGCGTCGCCTGGCTCGCCGCCGCGGTGGTCTTCTACGGCGCGGTGACCCTCACCCACTCGTTCACCGTGAACTGGGTGCTGTGGCCCCTGTCGCTGACCGGCCTGGCGCTGCCCGCGTACTACTTCGTGCGGATGCGCCGGGACCCGGAGCTGTCCGGCGACGAGCGCGTCAGGGTGACCGGGTACGTCTTCTTCTTCGTGGCCGCGGCCGTCTTCTGGATGATCTACGACCAGTCCGGCTCGACGCTGACCGTCTTCGCCAACCGGGACACCGCCGGCACGCTGTGGGGCATCCACTTCCCCAGCAGCTGGTTCCAGTCGCTCAACCCGCTCTACATCATGGCGCTGGCGCCGTTCGTCGCGATGCTGTGGGTGCGGCTGGGACGGCGCAACCCGAGCACGGCGGTGAAGTTCGCCCTCGGCCTGATCGGCATCGGCGTCTCGTTCGGCGTGATGATGCTGGCGCAGGCCGCGGCGGCGGGCGGCGTCAGGGTCAGCCCGCTGTGGCTGGCGGTGGTCTACCTGATCCAGACGGTCGCCGAGCTGTGCCTGTCGCCGGTCGGCCTGTCGGTCACCACCAAGCTGGCGCCGGAGAAGTACGCCGGCCAGATGATGGGCCTGTGGTTCCTCGCGGTCACCGCGGGCGACTGCGTGGCCGCGCTGATCCAGCTGATCGCGGGCGACGCGTTCCTGTCGGAGACGTCGTTCGCCGTCCAGGGCGGGGTGGTGGCCCTCACCGGCGTCGCCTTCCTCGCCTACCGCAGGCGCGTCGTCGCGATGATGGGCGACGTGCGGTAGCGCGCGGGCCGCCGGCCGGGCGCGAGTCGCCCGGCCGGCGGCCGGGGCTGCGTGACGGCGGGCGGAACCCGGAGGGGGCGGAGCGCGGCGGGGGCGGAGCGCGGCGGGGGACGGCCGGCGCGCGGCGCGCACGGCGGCGGCGCGACTCCGGACGGGCGAAGCGCGGCGGGGGCGGAGCGCGGCGGGGGACGGCCGGCGCGCGGCGCGCACGGCGGCGGCGCGACTCCGGACGGGCGAAGCGCGGCGTGACGGCGGCGGCGCGACTCCGGACGGGCAAAGCGCGGCGTGACGGCGGCGGCGCGATCCCGGACGCGGGCCGGAAAGGCCGCCGGAGTCGCGGTCGACGGGTGCCCGCGGGAGGCGGGGACGTACGGCTGGGGGGGAGGAGGTCAGGCGGGCCAAGCCAGCTCGGCCCACACGGTCTTGCCGGCGGCGTCGGTGCGGCGCACGACGCCCCAGTCCAGGCAGAGCCGCTGGACGATGAACATGCCGTGCCCGCCGGGCCGCCCGGCCCGGTGCGGGGTGTGCGGCGACGGCTCGCCGAGGCCGCCGTCCGTCACCTCGACGCGCAGCAGCTTCGGGGCCCGGTGCAGGCGCAGCTCGTCCGGGCCGCTGCCGTGCAGGCAGGCGTTGGTGACCAGCTCCGAGACGACCAGCAGGATGTCCTCCGCGCTGGCCCTGCGGTCCGCGGTGGTGGAGGGCAGCCAGCCCCACTCGTGCATCGCCTGGCGGGTGAAGTCGCGGGCGAGCGGCACCACCCCGCTGGCATCGGACAGCGAGATCCGCAGCGCGTTGCGTCCGGGGTCGGCGGGCAGCCCTGACCGGCCGTTCACGGGGTCGACCGGGTCGCCCGGATCGCCGTGGTCGGGCCCACGGTCGTCCGGCGCGAATGGCCGGGTGGTGCTCATCAGCGCTTCACCTCACCGATGTCCGACAGTTCGAGATGTCTCCTGCCCGGGAGATCCCACGTGACACCCATGGATTCCCACCGGCTGCCGGGACCGCGGACCGCCGGCCGGCCCGGATCACCGCCGGGGTTCAACCGTCCAAGGCGTCTGCCAGCGTGTCGTGCACGGCGAAGACCGCTTCCGCCCCCGTTATCTCGAAGACCCGGGCCACCACCGGCTTCAGCGCGGCGAGGTGCACGGCGCCGCCGGCCGCCTCGGCCCGCAGGCGGGCGCCGAGCAGCACGTTGAGACCCGTCGAGTCACAGAACTCCAGCTGCGAGCAGTCCACGACGAGCTTCGTGCACCCGTCGTCCACACTCTGTTCGATCGGCTCGCGTAGGAGATCCGCCGTATGGTGGTCCAGCTCGCCGGCAGGTGTGAAGATCGCACAGTGTTCTTGCCGCCGCACGGCGACACTGAGACGGTCCCGGCCGGTCGTGCCGACCATCCCGCGGTCCATGCGCATTCCTCCTGGTTGCCTGTGCCTGCGCCCCGCAACCCTACGCCGTCCGTGCACCGTACGGTAGTCGCACGTGGTGCGCCGCGGGCCGGCCCCGGACTCCGGATACGGGGCATATGCCCAAGGATGGCGCGGAATCCCGCGCTCCGCCGCTCAGGTGAGGCATTTCGCACAATCCCCGCGAGTACTTCACACGGGACTTGCCATGAACGCCGCCCAGCGGGTAGGGCTGAGGGAAAGGTGTACGTGACGCCGGCCCGGAGCCCCGCCCGGAGCGGGTCGGTGTGAGGGAGGAGATCATGACCCGGCTCGACGCGCAAACGGAAGCCGCACAGGCCAAGGACGAACCGGAAGCTCTCGACGGTCTCCCCGAGATCCCGCCGTTCGACGAGGTGGGACCCGTTGACGCACGAGCCCTGTCCAAGACCCTCTTCGCCCGCCTGGAGACGCTGGAGGAGGGCACCCACGAGCACTCCTACGTGCGCAACACGCTGGTCGAGCTGAACCTGGCGCTGGTGAAGTTCGCCGCCGGCCGCTTCCGCTCCCGCAGCGAGCCGATGGAGGACATCGTCCAGGTCGGCACGATCGGGCTGATCAAGGCGATCGACCGGTTCGAGCTGAGCCGCGGCGTGGAGTTCCCCACCTTCGCGATGCCGACCATCATCGGCGAGATCAAGCGCTTCTTCCGGGACACCTCCTGGTCGGTGCGGGTGCCGCGCCGCCTGCAGGAGCTGCGGCTGGACCTGGCCAAGGCCGGGGACGAGCTGGCCCAGCAGCTGGACCGCGCGCCGACCGTCGCCGAGCTGGCCGAGCGCCTCCACCTGGAGCGCGAGGAGGTCGTCGAGGGGATGGTGGCCAGCAACGCCTACACCGCCGCCTCGCTGGACGCCCAGCCGGAGGACGACGACTCCGAGGCCGCGCTGGCCGACCGGATCGGCTACGAGGACCACGGGCTGGAGGGCATCGAGAACCTGGAGTCCCTCAAGCCGCTGATCGCCGGGCTGCCCCAGCGGGACCGCCGGATCCTCTCGCTGCGCTTCGTCGGCAACCTCACCCAGTCCGAGATCGGCGAGGAGCTGGGCATCTCGCAGATGCACGTCTCGCGTCTGCTGACCCGCACGTTGAACCGGCTGCGTCGCGGTCTGCTCGTCGTGGAGTGAGACCGCGCCGGCGCCCCTGCGCGGCGCCGGCGAAGGACGGCGCGACCTGCGACCGCCCCCGAGCCGATCCGGCCGGGGGCGGTCCGCCGTCGCGGGGCCGGTCACACGGCGCGCACGCCGCGCCGCCAGACGGCGTGGACCAGCGGCACGCCGGGCCGGTACGCCAGGTGGACGTGCGAGGGCGCGTCGAGCAGCACCAGGTCGGCCCGGCAGCCGACGGCGATCCGGCCCACGTCGGTGCGGCGCAGCGCCCGCGCGCCGCCCGCGGTGGCCGCGTACAGCGCCTCGTCGGGGGTCATGCCCATCTCGCGCACCGCGAGCGCGACGCAGAACGGCATGGAGCTGGTGAACGACGAGCCGGGGTTGCAGTCGGTGGACAGCGCGACGGTGACGCCGGCGTCCAGCAGCCGGCGCGCGTCCGGGTAGGGCGAGCGGGTGGAGAACTCGACGCCCGGCAGCAGGGTGGCGACCGTCCGCCCGCCGCTGTCCGCCAGCGCCTCGACGTCGGCGTCGTCCAGGTACGTGCAGTGGTCGGCCGACGCGGCGGCCAGCTCCACCGCGAGCCGCACTCCCGGACCGGGGCCCAGCTGGTTGGCGTGCACCCGCGGCACCAGACCGCGCCCGGCGCCGGCGGTCAGGACGGCGCGGGCCTGGTCGCCGTCGAAGGCGCCGCGTTCGCAGAAGACGTCGATCCAGCGGGCCAGCGGCGCGCAGGCGTCCAGCATCGGCCCGGTGACCAGGTCCACGTAGCCGGCCGGGTCGTCGCGCCACCGCTCGTCCGGCGGCACGATGTGCGCGCCGAGGAAGGTGACCTCCTCGGTGTGCCGGCCGGCCACCCGCAGCGCGCGGACCTCGTCGGGCACGGTCAGCCCGTAGCCGGACTTGGTCTCCAGGGTGGTGGTGCCCTGCCGCAGCGCCTCGCCGACCAGCCGGACGAGGTTGGCCTCCAGTTCCCCGTCGGCGGCGGCGCGGGTGGCGGCGACGGTGGTGCGGATGCCGCCCGCGCTGTAGCGGCGGCCCTGCGTCCGGGCGTTGAACTCCTCGGTGCGGTCGCCGGCGAACACCAGGTGGGAGTGGGAGTCGACGAAGCCGGGGATCATCGCCCGGCCCTCGGCGTCGACCCGGGTGTCGGTGGCGGGTGCTTTGCTGGCGGGGCCGATCCAGACCACGCGGTCGCCGTCCGTGACGACGGCCGCGTCCCGTACCAGGCCGAGAGGGCCGTGCCCCGAGGAGGCGTCGCCGGTGACCAGGGTGCCGATGTTCGTGACGGCCGTCGTCACGGTGGCCGTGCTGGCGGTGGTCGGCTTCATGGTGGGCGGCCTCTCCTTCGTCGGCGTCCTCGTCCTCCTCGGCGGACCGGCGCTGGCCGGCCGCCGCGGCGCAGCGCGGGTCACTCCCGCAGCGCGGCGACGGCCGAGGCGAGCGCGCCCGGCACGTCCGGCACCCGCTGGTGCACCCCGTCGCGGACCACGTGGCCGCCGCCGACCACCGTGTGCCGCACGTCCGCGCCGGTCGCGGCGAACACCGCGGTCTCCGCACCCGGAGCCGGCAGCGTTCCGGCGGTCCGCGGCGAGTCCAGCGCGATCGTGGTGAGGTCGGCGAGCGCGCCGGGCGCGATCCGCCCGGCCTCGGCCCAGCCCAGGCTCGCGTGGCCGTCCGCGGTCGCGGCGCGCAGCAGCCGGTCGGCGCCGAAGTGGCCGCGCCGGTGGCTGCGCAGCCGTTCGCCCAGCTCGGTGGCGCGCGCCTCCTCCAGGATGTCGATGACCGCGTGGCTGTCGCTGCCCAGGCTCAGCGGGCAGCCGGCGGCGGCCAGCGCGGCGGCCGGGCCGATCCCGTCGGCCAGGTCGCGTTCGGTGGTGGGACACATGCACACCGTCACGGACGCCCGGCCGAGCAGCTGGATGTCGTCACCGGTCAGGTGGGTGGCGTGCACGGCGGTGGCGTGCGGGCCCCAGAAGCCGTGGTCGGCGAGCAGCCGCGCCGGGGTGACGCCGTGCACCGCCAGGCACGCCTCGTTCTCGGCGGGCTGCTCGGACAGGTGGACGTGGACCGGCGCGTGCCGGACGCGTTCGGCGAACGCGGCGTAGCCGTCGTCGGCGCGGACGGCGCGCACCGAGTGCAGGGCGGCGCCGATCCGGGCGTGCGGCCGCGGGGCCAGTCGCGACCAGCGCGCGTACCAGGCGTCCGCGTCCGGGTCGGCGAACCGGGACTGGACCTCGCCCAGCGGCCGGTAACCGTCCGGCGTCAGCCCGCCGCGCAGGTAGACGGTGTCCAGCAGGGTGACGCGGATGCCGGCGTCCGCGGCGGCGGCGATCAGCGCCTCGCCCATCGCGTTGGGGTCGTCGTAGGACCGGCCGCCGGCCTGGTGGTGGACGTAGTGGAACTCGCCGACGCAGGTGATCCCGGCGAGCGCCATCTCGGCGTACACCGCGCGGGCCAGCGCGTGGTAGGTGTCCGGGGTGAGCCGGGCGGCGACCGCGTACATCACCTCGCGCCAGGTCCAGAAGGTACCGCCGCCGGTCTGCGCCACTCCGCGCAGCGCCCGGTGGAAGGCGTGCGAGTGGGCGTTGGCCAGCCCCGGCAGGGTCAGGCCGCGCAGCACGACCGCGCCGGGCGGCGGGTGCGGCGTGCCGGGGCGCACGGCGGCGATCCGGCCGGCGCCGTCGGTGGTGATCAGCACGCCGGCCTCGGCGCGGTCGCCGAGCCAGGCGTGCTCGGCCCAGTAGGCGGGTGCGGTCAGCGGCACGCCAGGCCCTCCAGTACGTCGGCCAGCGCGCCGACCCCGGTCAGGCAGTCGTCCTCGGCGGCGGACTCGGCCGGGGAGTGCGAGACGCCGGTGGGGTTGCGCACGAAGAGCATCGCGGTGGGCACGGCGGCGGACAGGATGCCCGCGTCGTGCCCGGCGCCGGTGGGCAGCACCGGCACCGGCCGGCCGTCCCGGGCGGTCAGCAGCGCGGCCACCCGGTCGCGCAGGTCGCCGGCGAACTCCACGACCGGTGTGAAGGACTCGCGCACCACGCCGACCTCGACGCCGTCCAGCCGGCCGCGGGCGGCGGCGGCCCGTCCGATCCCGGCGACCACGGCGGCCAGCGTCCCCTCGTCGGCCGCGCGCGCGTCGAGCCAGCCGCGCACCAGGGACGGGATGGCGTTGACGCCGTTGGGCTCGACGGCGACCTTGCCGAAGGTGGCCAGCGCGCCGGCCAGCCGGGCCTTCTTGCGGGCGGCGAGCACCGTGGTGGCGTAGGTGAGCATCGGGTCGCGGCGGTCCGCCAGCCGGGTGGTGCCGGCGTGGTTGGCCTCACCGCGGAAGTCGAAGCGCCAGCGTCCGTGCGGCCAGATCGCCGAGGCCACCCCCACCGGGTCCCCGCTCAGGTCGAGCGCGCGGCCCTGTTCGACGTGGAGTTCCACGAACGCGCCGATCCGGGCGAGGCGTTCGGGGTCCGGGCCGATGGCCTGCGGGTCGTAGCCGGCGCGTTCCATCGCGGCGGGCAGCGTGACGCCCTCCGCGTCGCACAGCCGTGCCGCGTCGGCCGGGGTGAGCGCGCCGGCGGTCAGCCGGGAGCCGACGCAGGCGAGCCCGAACCGGGCGCCCTCCTCGTCACCGAAGTTGACCACCGCCAGCGGTCGGGTCAGCCGGGCGCCGCGGTGCCGCAGCTCGTCGACCGCGGCGAACGAGGAGACCACGCCGAGCGGGCCGTCGAAGGCGCCGCCGTCCGGCACCGAGTCCAGGTGGGAGCCGGTGACCACGGCGCCGCCGGCCGACGGGTCGCCCAGCCAGGCCCACTGGTTGCCGTTGCGGTCGGTCTCGTAGGCCATGCCGCGGTCCCGGGCCCGCTCGCGGAACCAGTCGCGGGTCTCGGCGTCCGCGCCGGTCCACGCGTAGCGGCGGTAGCCGCCGGAGCCGGCGTGCCGGCCGACCGGCTCCAGTTCGCGCCACATCGCCAGGAAGGCGGCGGCGCTGTCCCGCCGGGCGGTCGCGGTCACTCGCCCTCCCGCATCGGCACCCGCACCGAGCGCTCGGCGGCGACCTGTTCGGCCTGCCGGTAGCCGGCGTCCACGTGCCGGATGACGCCCATGCCGGGGTCGTTGGTGAGCACGCGGCGGATCTTCTCGCCGGCCAGCGGGGTGCCGTCGGCGACGGTGACCTGGCCGGCGTGGATCGAGCGGCCCATGCCGACGCCCCCGCCGTGGTGGACCGAGACCCAGGAGGCGCCGGAGGCCACGTTGACCATGGCGTTCAGCAGCGGCCAGTCGGCGATCGCGTCGGAGCCGTCCAGCATGCCCTCGGTCTCCCGGTAGGGGGAGGCCACCGAGCCGCAGTCGAGGTGGTCGCGGCCGATGACGACCGGCGCGCTCAGCTCGCCGGAGGCGACCATGTCGTTGAAGCGCTCGCCGGCCCGGTCGCGCTCGCCGTAGCCGAGCCAGCAGATGCGGGCCGGCAGGCCCTGGAAGTGGACGCGTTCGCCGGCGAGCTTGATCCAGCGGGCCAGCGACTCGTTGCGCGGGAACAGCTCCAGGATGGCCCGGTCGGTGGCCGCGATGTCCCGCGGGTCGCCGGAGAGCGCCGCCCAGCGGAACGGGCCCTTGCCCTCGCAGAACAGCGGCCTGATGTACGCCGGTACAAAGCCGGGGAAGTCGAACGCCCGGCCGTACCCGGCGAGCCGGGCCTCGCCGCGGATGGAGTTGCCGTAGTCGAACACCTCGGCGCCGGCGTCCTGGAAGCCGACCATGGCCTCCACGTGCCGGGCCATCGACTCGCGGGCCCGCCGGGTGAAGTCGGCCGGCTTGTCGCGGGCGTAGCCGGCCATGTCGGCGAGGTCCACACCGGACGGCAGGTAGGCGAGCGGGTCGTGGGCCGAGGTCTGGTCGGTGACGACGTCGATCGGCGCGCCCATGGCGAGCATCCGGGGCAGCAGGTCGGCGGCGTTGCCCAGCAGGCCGATGGAGAGCGGCCGGCGCGCGTCGCGGGCCTCGGTGGCCAGCCGCAGCGCGTGGTCCAGCGAGTCGGCGCGCACGTCGAGGTAGCGGTGCTCGATGCGCCGCTCGATGGCGCGCGGGTCGCAGTCGACGCACAGGGCGACGCCGTCGTTCATGGTGACGGCCAGCGGCTGGGCGCCGCCCATCCCGCCGAGTCCGGCGGTCAGCGTGACGGTGCCGGCCAGCGTGCCGCCGAAGCGCTTGGCGGCGACGGCGGCGAACGTCTCGTAGGTGCCCTGCAGGATGCCCTGGGTGCCGATGTAGATCCACGAGCCGGCGGTCATCTGCCCGTACATGGTCAGGCCGAGCGCCTCCAGGCGGCGGAACTCCTCCCAGTTGGCCCAGTCGCCGACCAGGTTGGAGTTGGCGATCAGCACCCGCGGCGCCCACTCGTGGGTGGTCATCACGCCCACCGGGCGGCCGGACTGGACCAGCATCGTCTCGTCCTGCCGCAGGTCGCGCAGGGTGCGCACCATGGCGTCGAACGAGCGCCAGTCCCGGGCCGCCTTGCCGGTGCCGCCGTAGACGACGAGTTGGTCGGGGTGTTCGGCGACCTGCGGGTCGAGGTTGTTGTGCAGCATCCGCAGCGCGGCTTCCTGCTGCCAGCCGCGGGTGGACAGCCGCGTGCCCCGGGGGGCGGTTACCGGACGGGGCTCGTGCTGCGAGCCGTTCGCTGCTTCCGGTGCGGACATGCGGGTCGCCTCCTCGCGGGTCTCCGGCCCGGTCCCGGACCTGGATCGGGTCATTCAACATACTTCCCCGCTGAATAGATCCAGTCAACAGCGGCCCCCGGCGGACCGTCCGGCGGGGATGGGACGATGGGGCACGACGATCCGGAACCGACAGCACGGACCTCGACGAGCGGGAGCGCCGGTATGACCAACGAGCTGGACGGCGGCGGCCTGGCCGCGCGACGGGCGCGCGCGCTGCGGGCGGCGGTGGGCCGGGGCCTGGTCGACGACGACCGCCCGGTGGTCGGCCTGCTGGACGTCGCCGGGATCCGCGGGTCGGCGGCCGGCCTGCGGGCCGCGTTCGCCACCCCCGGCGTGCGGATCACGCACACCTTCGCGGTCAAGGCGGCCTCGCTGGTGCCGGTGCTGCGGCTGCTGCGCGACGAGGGCGTCGGCTGCGAGGTGGCCAGCCCCGGCGAACTCGCGCTGGCCCGAGCCGCCGGCGTGCCGGCGTCGCTGACCGTGCTGGACTCCCCGGCCAAGACCGCCGGGGAACTGCGCGACGCGCTCGCCGCCGGGATCGCGGTCAACGTCGACAACCCCGAGGAGCTGGCCCGCGTCGACGCCCTGGTGGCCGGCTCGGTGCCCGCCTCTCCGCTGGGGATCCGGGTCAACCCGCAGGTCGGCGGCGGGTCCATCGGCGCGATGAGCACCGCGACCGCCACCTCGAAGTTCGGCGTTGCGCTGCGCGACCCGGGCGCCGAGGAGTGGGTGCTGCGGGCGTTCGCCGAACGTCCGTGGCTGAACCGGCTGCACTGCCACGTCGGCTCGCAGGGGTGCCCGCTCAAGCTGATGGCCGAGGGCGTGCACGCCGCCTACGCGCTCGCCGAGCGGATCAACGAGGCGGCCGGGCGCCGCCAGGTGGACACCCTGGACATCGGCGGCGGGCTGCCGGTGGACTTCGAGTCGGACGCGTTCACGCCGTCCTACCGCGAGTACGCCGACCTGCTGCGCGCCACCGTCCCCGGGCTGTTCGACGGCCGCTACGGCCTGGTCACCGAGTTCGGCCGGTCGCTGCTGGCCAAGCACGGCACCGTGCTGGCCCGGGTGGAGTACGCCAAGTCGGCCGGCGGCCGGCCGATCGCGGTCACGCACGCGGGCGCCCAGGTCGCCACCCGCACCGTGTTCGCCCCGGACGCCTGGCCGCTGCGGGTGGTCGCCCTGGACCCGGACGGCGCGCCGAAGACCGGCGCGCCGGTGACCCAGGACGTGGCGGGGCCGTGCTGCTTCGCCGGTGACGTCGTGGCCGCCGGACGCGACCTGCCGCCGCTGGCGGCCGGCGACCACGTGGCGCTGCTGGACACCGGCGCGTACTACTTCTCCACCCACTTCGCCTACAACGCGCTGCCCCGGCCGGGCGTGTACGGCTACGCGGACGCGCCGGGCGGCGGCGTCGGGTTCGCCACCGTCCGGCCGCCGCAGACCCTGCGGGAGCTGGCCGCCGAGTCCGGCGCGGACGCGGCCGACGCGCTGAGCGGCCCGTTCGGCGCCTGACCCGGCCGGCCGGGCCCGGCTGCCGCCCGGCTCCGCGCGACGGGAGGTCACCGGCCGGTTCTCACGGTGCGCCGAACGCGTCCTGGCGCCCGCGCGGACCCCGGCCGGTCCCGGCGGCGGGCGGCGCCGCCGGCCGGCCGTCCTCCGGGGCGGGCGCCGTCAGGTAGCGGGCGGCCACCGCGCGGTTGTAGCGGCGGAACATCTCGCCGAGGGTGGCCAGGTCCGCCTCGCTCCAGTCGGCGAGCAGGTCGGCGATGCCGCCGGTGCGGTCGCGCCGCACGGCGTCCATCCGGCGCAGCCCCTCGCCGGTGGGGGTCAGCACGGTGCGGCGCCGGTCGGCCGGGTCGGGCTCGCCGGCCACCAGTCCGGCTCCGCGCATCGCGCCGACCTGGCGGCCGGCGGTGGACGGGTCGACGCCGAGCGCGGCGGCCAGGGTGTTGATGTCCATCGGACCGCAGCCGGCCAGCGTGCGCAGCAGCAGGTACTCGGCCCGGTCCAGGGTGCCGCGGGTGGCACCGCGGCGGTAGAGGAGTTCGAAGTGCCGTACCAGGACGGCGGTCTGGTGCTCGATCACGTCCAGGGCGCGATCGGTCGCTGGTTGCGGGCGGTTCGCCGGGTTCGGCATCGGCTCCCCCGGGATGTCGGTACGATACATTTGATTATCGGTATAGTACACGCATCGGAGGTTCACCCCGGATGACCGAGGGATCGCGGAGCTGGTGGCGGGCGGCCGGCGACCGGGTGGCGGCCTCCGATCCGGGGCTGAACCGGCTGCGGATGGCGCTGGCCGCGGCGGTCGCGATGTCCTCCACGCTCGGTCTGGAGTACGGCTACGCCCGCGCCACGCACGCCGGTGCCCAGGGCACGCTGGTGGCGATGCTGCTGGGCACCGTCATGGCGATGATGGGCTCGATGGCGCTGGCCGGCAGCGAGGTGCTGCCCAAGGTGCGCACCGCCGTGTTCTTCCCGGTCGCGATCGGCGCGGGCATGGTGATCGGCGCGCTGGTCGCCGGCCGCCCGGACCTGATGCTGTGCGCGTTCGTGGCCGTGATGTTCGTCGCCGTCTACGTCCGCCGGTTCGGACTGGCGTTCTTCTTCTACGGCTTCATGTTCTGGATGGGCTACTTCTTCGCCGCGTTCCTCGGCGCGACGCTGTCCGCGGTGCCGGGGCTGCTCGCCGCGGTCGGGGTCGCGACGGCATGGGTGCTGCTGTTGTCGGTCACGGTGCTGCGCACCAACCCGCGCCGCACCCTGCGCCGGGTGCGGCGGGCGTTCGGCGTACGGGCCCGCGCGGTGGCCCGGGCCTGCGCCGAACTGCTGGAGCTCGCGGCGGACGGCCGGCCGGACCCGCGCCGCGCCGCCCGGCTGCGCGAACGGCTGCACGCCCGCCAGATGCGTCTCGCCGAAGCGGCGTTGATGATCGAGGGCTGGTCGGCAGAGCCGGGCGCGCTGCCCCGCGGCTGGTCCGGCCCGGCGCTGCGCCGGCGACTGCTGGACGCCCACCTGGCGGTGGACGCGCTGGCGTTCGCCGCCGAGGCGCTGGCCGCCGCCGAGGGCGCTCCGGCCGCCGCGGCGGCGGGCGTCGTGCGGCTGGTGGCCCTCGGCGACCACCGCGCGGCCGGACGGGCCGCGCTGTCGCTGGTCCGCGCCACCGGACCGGGCGGCACGGGCCGAGGGGACCGGCCGGTGCGGCACCTGGCCGCCGCGATCGGCGAGTTGGCCGAGGTCGCCGCCTCGGCCGGGCTCCCGCCGGCCGGCGACCCGGCGGTCCTCGACGGCGCGGCCGGGATCCGGCGAGCGGCGGCCCCGGGCGCCGCGGAGTTCGAGCCGGCCGTCACCCTGACGCAGGGCATGCTGCCCGGCTCGGCGGCGGTGGCCGGCGACGTGTCGGCCCGCGGCCACCGCTGGAACCCGTTGAGCCGGATGCCGTTGACGACCCGTCAGGCGATACAGGTTGCGGTCGCCGGCACGCTGGCGATCCTGGCCGGCCGCGAGGTGTCGACCGTGCGCTACTACTGGGCCGTGCTCGCCGCGTTCATCGCGTTCGCCGGCACCACGACCCGCTCGGAGACCACCATCAAGGCGGTCAACCGGGTGCTGGGCACGCTGGTCGGCCTGGGCGCCGGCATCGTGTTCGCACACCTGACGGCCGGGCACACGATGTGGGTGCTGGTGGTGATCGTCGCCAGTATGTCGTGCGGCTTCTACCTGGTGAACGTCTCCTACGGCTCGATGATCTTCTTCGTCACGATCATGGTGGCGCAGCTCTACAGCGTGCTGCACGAGTTCTCCGCCGGGCTGCTGGTGCTCCGGCTGGAGGAGACGTCGGTGGGCGCCGCGATCGGGATCGCGGTGGCGCTCGTGGTGCTGCCGACCAGCACCCGGGACACCGTGACCACCGCGCGGGGGCGCTATCTCGCCGCGCTGGCCGAGGTGTTGGACGCCGTCGCCGGCCGGCTCGGCCCGCCCTCCGACGACGGCGCCGGCGCCACCGGGAGCGGCGACGGCGCGGGGACGGGCGGTGCGGGGACGGGCGGCCGGACCGCCTCCGACGGCGAACTGGACGCGCTGGTACGGGCGCTGGACCACCGGCTCCAGCAACTCACCCTGGTAGCACGTCCGTTGACTCGTCCGATGGTGTGGGGCAACGACCCCCGCCTGGTGCGGCACCGACTGACGCTGTTCGCCGCCGTCACCCGGCACGCCCGGGCGCTGGCCGGCGCGCCGCGGCGACTGCCGGCCGGGGCGGGATCCGCCGCGCCCGCCGCCGCCTGCCGGGCGCTGGCCGCGGCGGCCGGGCGGCTGGCGGCCGGCCCGGCGGTCACCGCCGCCCGGCCGGCCGCCGAGGTGGAGGGCCTGCTGGAGGCCGCCGGGCGGGCGCTGCTGGACGCCGTTCCGCCGGCGCGGACAGCCGCCGTGCCGGCGCCGCGCGCCGTCCCGCCCGACCACCACCGGTACGGCGCGCACCCGGACGTCCTGCCGCCGTTCGTCCGCCCGCTGGGCCATCTGCGCCGCCTGCTGGCCGAACTCGCCGTCGCACCCGGCACGGTGGCCGTCGCCCCGGTGCCGGCGACCGGGACCGGGACGGCCGCCGGAGCGGCGGGCCGCACGGCGGCGCGCGACCGGGCCGGCCGGCGGTCGGCGACACCGCGGTAGGCGCCGGCACCGCGTCGCCGGCGGCCGTCGCCGGCAGCGCCGAACAGGGCTCCGGCCGATCGGCCACGAAGGACGACGCACCTCGGGTCAGTTACAACGAGTTATCAATTTGCTACGGTACGCACCGGGTGGCCACCCGCTCACGTTGACCCCCCGCATCGAACGGAGTCCTCCATGCGTCGTCTCACGACGTCCCTCGGATCCCTCGCCGCCGGCGTGCTGCTGGCCCTGGCCGTCCCCGCCGCCGGCGCCCACGCCGCGGACGGAGTGCTGATCATCAACGGCGTGCAGCAGACCAATCCGCAGGGCTGCATCACCAACAGCGCCTCGCCGGCCGTGATCCAGCTGCTCAACCTCACCGACCGGGCCGCGGTGGTCTACGCGATGCCGGACTGCCAGGGCGCTCCGGTGGCCCTGGTCACCCCGCAGAACTCGGCCACCGAGATGGGCTCCAGCGTCGCGATGGTCGACTGACGCCGGACGCGCCCGGTGGACCGGGGTCGGCCGCACGTCGGCCGGCCCCGGTCCACCGCCCCGGGGTCGGGCCCGCACCCGGCCGGTCCGCCGGCCCGGACGGGGCGGTGCCGGTGCCGCACCCGGCGGGCCGGACGGGGCCGTCGACGACGGCCCGCAGCCACCGCGCCCCGGACACCGGCTAGTCCACGAACAGCCCGCGCGCCGCGGCCCGCGCGTCGAACTCCTCCAACCGCGCCTGCGCGTCCGGCAGGTCGTCGCACATCGCCTCCAGCAGCACCCGGCCCAGCATCATCACGGCGCACGGGGTGTCGAAGACCAGCGCGGTGCCGACCGCGGCCGGCAGCAGCACGTCGGAGTGCGCGGAGACCGGCGCGAAGGAGCTGTCCGCGACGGTGACCACGGTCAGCCCGGCCCGCTTGGCGTAGCCGAGCGCCTCGACCACCTCGCGCGGGTGCCGCGGCAGCGCGAAGCACAGCAGCACGCTCGCCCCGGCCAGCACCGCGTCGTCGATCCGGTCGGCCAGCATGGTGCCGCCCTCGTCCAGCAGCCGCACGTCGGGGCGGACCTTGGCCGCGAAGTAGGCGAACCCACGCGCCTGTGCGGCGGCGGCCCGCAGCCCCAGCACCGGCAGCGGCCGGGAGGAGGCCAGCATCCGACCGGCCCGGACCACCGGTTCGGGGTCGGCGAGCAGCGCGGACAGGTGGCGCAGGTTCTCGATCTCGGCGTGCACCGCCTGCTGGTACTCGTTGTACGCCTCCTCCTCGGTGGTACGCGGTACCGGCGCGACGTCGCGCAGCTGGCGGCGGAGCGCCGGGTAGCCGTCGAACCCGAGCGCCACAGCGAACCGGGTCACCGAGGGCTGGCTGACCCCGGCGAGCTCGGCGACCTCCACGCTGGACAGGAAGGGCGCGTCGGCGGCCCGCCGGGTGAGGCAGTGGGCGATGCGGCGTTGCGTCGGCGTCAGCCGGTGCCCGTCGAACAACTGCGTCAGCCGGGCCGCTCCCCCGTGCTGCGTGGTCATCCGCACCTCCTGGCAGGGTTCGCGCCGTCGTCCATTCAGCCTGCCACGATTGTGCATGAACCCATACAGTCGCGGCCCGGCGGACCCGTACGCCCGCCCGGTCCGGGCCGGGACGCCGGCCGGCTCCAGCGGAGCGGCGGGGCGCCCGGCCGGCCGGCTACAGCGGCGGCAGCAGCTTCTTCTGCGGCTTGCCCATCGCGTTGCGCGGCAGTGCGTCGACGAAGCGCACCGCCCGCGGCCGCTTGTGCGCCGACAGCCGGCCGGCCACGAAGTCGATCAGCTCGCGCTCGGCGATCCCGTCGGCCACCACGTAGGCGACGACCTGCTGGCCGAGGTCGTCGTGCGGCGCGCCGACGACCGCGGCCTCCCGCACCGCGGGGTGGTCGAGCAGCGCGTTCTCCACCTCGCCGGCGCCGATCCGGTAGCCGCCCGACGAGATCAGGTCGGTGGACGCCCGGCCCACGATGCGGTGCGTGCCGTCCGGTTCGACGACCGCCATGTCGCCGGTGCGGAACCAGCCGTCCGCGGTGAACGCCTCGGCGGTGGCCCGCGGCCGGCCGAGGTAGCCGGCGAAGACCGTGGGCCCGGCCACCTGGAGCTCACCGACCGTGGCGCCGTCGTACGGCACCGGCGCGCCGTCCTCGCCGGCCAGCCGGGTCGTCACCCCGGCCACCGGCAGCCCCACCGAGCCCGGCCGGCGCTCGCCGTCGGCCCGCCCGCTGACGGTGATCAGCGTCTCGGTCATCCCGTACCGCTCGACCGGCGCCGTCCCGGTCAGCGCGGCCAGGTCGCGGAAGACCGGCGCGGGCAGCGCGGCGCTGCCGGAGACCAGCAGCCGGGCGCCGGACAGCCGGCGGGCCGCGTCCGGTTCGGCCGCCAGCCGGGACCACACGGTGGGCACGCCGAAGTACAGGGTGCCGCCGGCCGCCGCGTAGGCCGCCGGGGTGGGCCGGCCGGTGTGCACCAGGCGGCTTCCGGTGCGCAGCGCGCCCAGCACGCCGAGCACCAGGCCGTGGACGTGGAACAGCGGCAGGCCGTGCGCCAGCGTGTCCTCGGCGGTCCACGCCCACGCCGAGGCGAGCGCGTCCAGGTCGGCGGCGATCGCGGCGCGCGAGACCGGCACGCCCTTGGGCGCACCGGTGGTGCCGGAGGTGTAGAGCACCAACGCGGGCGCCCGCGGGTCGGGTTCGGCGGCCGCCGGCGGGTCGGCCCACTCGGCCGGGTCCACCGGCACGGTCGGCACGCCGTCGTCGGCCGCGGCGTCCCCGCCGGCCGGGAACAGCAGGAGTTCGGCCGCCGAGTCCCGCAGGACGTGGCCGCGTTCGACCGGTCCGGCGTCCGGCGGCAGCGGCACCACCGGCACCCCGGCGCGCAGGCACGCCACCACGGCGACCACCGTCTCCAGCACCGGTCCGGCGTGCACCGCGACCGCGCGGGCGCCGGCGATCCGGGCGGCCACCGCGCCGGCCGCGCCGTGCAGCCGCTCGTAGGACAGGGACCGGCCGGCCACGGTCACGGCGTCCGGCCGGTCGGTGCCGGCCTGTTCCAGCGCGGTCAGCGGTCCCATCACTGCTCCCTCGTCGAACGGATGGCCCGACGCTACCGCCCGCGTCCGGTGCCGCGCCGCGCCGGGCGGCGGAACCGTCCCGGGGGGGCGGGGCCGTCCCCGGGGGGCGGACCGGTGCGGCGCGCGGGCTCCCCTCCCGCGCGCCGCACCGGAGCCGGTCAGCGCACGTCGACGTAGTCACCGGTGGCGGAGACCGCCGGGGTGGTCGCGGTGCCGGCGAACGAGTAGCGCCAGTACCCGTCGACGGTCGCCTTGGACGTGGTCCTCAGGTCGCCGTGGCCGTCGGTCTTGACGGTCTTGAGCGTGCCGTAGGTGTCGCTGGTCTTCTTGCGGAACTGCAGCCTGACCGGCTGGACGGTGTAGCCGTAGTAGCCGTGGCTGTCCCAGTTCGCCCGGCTGAGCTTGCCGACGACGGTCACCGTGTGGCCCTTGGTGACCGGCTCCGGCGAAGCGTTGACGGTGAGCTTGGAGTACCGCTGGAGGGTCGGGGCGGTGTGTCCGGTCTGCTCGGCGTAGCCGACCCGGCTCATGTCGGGGTCGCTCGGGTCCTGGCCGTTGAAGGCGATCGCCCAGACGACCGCGTGCCAGCTCGCCCCCGCGTCGGAGAGCGTCAGGTCGGTCTTGGGGTGGATGTCCACGGTGCCCGAGCAGTGCACCGTGTCGGTGCCGTCGGAGCTCGCGGACACCAGGGTGCAGGTCGGGGCGTCGTCGCCGGACAGGTCGTTGTCCGGGTCGTCCGCCGGGCCGCGGTAGAGGTCGACGCCGGCGTAGAAGTCCGGCTGCCGCATCTGGGCGTCCTGGCCGGTGACGGTGAAGCCGTAGGGCACGTGCACGGTGTTGCTGATGCCCACCGGGACGGCCTTCTTGCCGCTGTCCGCCGAGACGTCCGAGAAGGTGACGTCGAGCGGCAGGGGCTGGCCGTCGCCCGGGTGGGCGTCCAGGGCGCGAACGCCGCCGGCAGGCCGCTCGGCGCGGGCCCGCCGGGCCAGCCGCCAGTCCGCGTGGGCCGCCGGGTGGCCGGCCGCCTGCGCGGCCGGCACCACCGCACCGGTCAGCGCGAGGGCTCCGGTGACGAGAGCGGCGGCCGTGGTTGCGCGTATACGCATGAATTCTCCGGTGGAGAGGCGTCGTGGCCGGCGGGTGGGACCCGGCCGGCCACGACGATGACGATTCGTCGAGTCTGCTGACTCTCCACCGCTAGACACAGCGGGCGCACAGGGAGTTGCACCCATCGTGCAGACTTGGTGACCGTTTTACCGAACGGGTTTGAACCGGTGCTCCCCTGACGCGGGGTCGGGGTGCGGCTCGGGGGTGATTCGGGGTCGGCCCGGGTCCGCGCGGCGGGCGGCTCCCCTAGCGTCGGGGGCATGAGTGACCCCGACCCCGAGTTCCGCAAGGAGCTCCACGCCACGCTCGCCGCCCGCAAGGACCTGGGACCCGCATACGAGTCGGAGCTGATCGACTCGTTCCTGGAGCGGACCGCCCGGCAGCTCGACGCCCGGGTCGAGAGCCGGGTGCGCCGCGAACTCGCCGATGGGATGGCGGACGGCCCGCCGGACCGCCACGCCTCCGGCCGCTTCCGCGCCGGGCACCACGACAACCGCAACCGCCGGTTCGGGCTGGCCGGGATCTCGCTGGTGCTGGCGATCCCGCTGTCCGCGGTGGGCGTGGTCAACGCGCACCTGCCGGGCCTGCTGATCACCTGGGCCGGCATCGTGGGCGTCAACGTCGCCCATTCGCTGGACTCGTCGCGCGCCGCCCGCCGCGAACGGCGCGGGGGCGGCCGGGCGGACGGCTGGGACTGACCCGCCGGCCGCCCGGCACGCCGCCCCGGCCCGGCCGGCCCGCCGGGCACCGTCCCTCGGCGCGGCGGGCCACGGCGCTCCCGGGCCGCGGCACGGCGGGCGCGAGGCGGCGGGAGGCGAGCGGGAGGCGGCGCTACTTGGCGCCCTTGGCCAGGAAGGCCAGCAGGTCCTGCCGGCTGACCACTCCGCGCGGCTTGCCCTCCACGAGCACGATCGCCGCGTCGGCGTCCTGCAGCACGGCCATCAGGTCGGCGACCGGCTCGCCCGAGCCGACCTGCGGCAGCGGCGGGCTCATGTGCTTGCCCAACGGGTCGCCGAGGTCGGCGCGCTGGGCGAACAGCGCGTCGAGCAGTTCGCGTTCGACCACGGAGCCGACGATCTCGGCGGCCATCACGTCCGGGTGGCCGGCGCCCGGTTTGACGATCGGCATCTGCGAGACGCCGTACTCGCGCAGCACCTCGATGGCCTGCCCGACGGTCTCCTCCGGGTGCATGTGGACCAGTTCGGGGATGCCGCCGCCACGGTGCAGCAGCACGTCGGAGACCCGGGACTGGGGGCCCTCGTCCTCCAGGAAGCCGTAGTCGGCCATCCACTCGTCGTTGAAGATCTTGCTGAGGTAGCCGCGCCCACTGTCCGGCAGCAGCACCACGACCACGTCGTCCGGGCCGAGCCGTTCGGCGACCCGCAGCGCCGCCGCGACCGCCATCCCGCACGAACCGCCGACCAGCAGGCCCTCCTCCTTGGCGAGCCGGCGGGTCATCTGGAACGAGTCCTTGTCGGAGACCGCCACGATCTCGTCGGTGACCCCGCGGTCGTAGGCGGAGGGCCAGAAGTCCTCGCCGACGCCCTCCACCAGGTAGGGGCGACCGGAGCCGCCGGAGTAGACCGAGCCCTCCGGGTCGGCGCCGACCACGGTGACCCGGCCGTCGGAGACCTCCTTGAGGTAGCGGCCGGTGCCGCTGATCGTGCCGCCGGTGCCGACGCCGGCCACGAAGTGGGTGATCCGCCCCTCGGTCTGCTCCCACAGCTCCGGACCGGTGCTCTCGTAGTGCGAGCGGGGGTTGTTCGGGTTGCTGTACTGGTCGGGTTTCCAGGCGCCGGGCGTCTCACGCACCAGGCGGTCGGACACGTTGTAGTAGGAATCCGGGTGTTCGGGGTCGACCGCGGTGGGGCAGACCACCACCTCGGCGCCGTAGGCCCGCATCACGTTGATCTTGTCCGCGGAGACCTTGTCCGGGCAGACGAAGACGCAGTGGTAGCCCTTCTGCTGGGCCACGATCGCCAGCCCGACCCCGGTGTTGCCGGAGGTCGGCTCGACGATGGTGCCGCCCGGCTTGAGCTCGCCCGACTTCTCGGCCGCCTCGATCATGCGCAGGGCGATGCGGTCCTTGACCGAACCGCCGGGATTGAAGTACTCGACCTTGGCCAGCACCGTGGCCTGGATGCCGGCCGTGACGCTGTGGAGTCTCACCAGCGGGGTGTTGCCGACAAGACTGATCATCGAGTCGTGGTATTGCACGACGTCCTCCGGAAGTGTCCCTGTGTGTGGTCGCAGCCTACGGGCTGGCGGCGCCGGCGGCGCCGGGCCGGGCCTCCGTCACGTTTCCGGACCGGGCGTTCACCGTCCGCACGACCGGGCGTTCATGGTCGGCGGCGGCTGGGCACAACGATGGTGACGCGGAGAGGACGGGGTGCCATGTCGAGGGCGAGGGTGGCGCGGCGGATCGCGGCGGCGGCGGCGGTCGGCGGCGGCGGCATCGGGCTGCTGGGCGGGGCGGCGGTGGGCCTGCTGTTCACGGAGGTGCGGCTGGCGCGCAGCGCGGTCGGCGGTTCGCGCGACGCGCCGCCGGTGGCGGACGGCCGCTACGGGGCGTTCCTGGGCGGTGACGATCCGCTGGCCGGCGGCCCGGTCGGGCCGGACCGGGCCGCCGGCCCGGGGCCGCGACCGCTGCGGATGGCGTTCCTGGGCGACTCCACGGCGGCCGGGCAGGGGGTGCACCGGGCCGGCGAGACGCCTGCCGCGCTGCTCGCCTCCGGCCTGGCGGCGGTCGCCGACCGACCGGTGGACCTGGTCAACGTCGCCCTGTCCGGGGCGACCTCGGCCGACCTGGACCGGCAGGTCGGGCTGCTGCTGGACGGGCCGGCGCCGGACGTGTGCGTGATCATGATCGGCGCGAACGACGTGACCGAGCGCCTGCCGCCGGCGGTCTCGGTGCGTCACCTGGCGGCCGCGGTGCGGGCGCTGCGCGGGGCGGGTGCCGAGGTCGTGGTCGGCACCTGCCCGGACCTGGGCACCATCGAGCCGGTGTACCAGCCGCTGCGCTGGCTGGCCCGGCGGCTCAGCCGGCAGCTGGCGGCCGCGCAGACCATCGCGGTGGTGGAGCGGGGCGGCCGGACGGTCTCGCTCGGCCAGTTGCTCGGCCCGGAGTTCGAGGCCCGGCCGCGGGAGCTGTTCGGACCGGACAGCTACCACCCGTCGGCCGCCGGATACGCCACCGCCGCGATGGCCGTGCTGCCCACGCTGTGCGCCTCGCTGGGCCTGTGGCCGGACGAGGCGGGGGCGGACGTCCGGATGCCGGTGGCGAAGGCGGCGGTGGCCGCGGCCGCCGAGTCGGGCACCGAGGTGGTCGCCCCGGAGAGCCCCGTGCCGCGGGGCGCCGCCCCCGGCGCCGCGCGGCGCCCCTGGGCGCTGCTGACCCTCCGCCGGGCCGGCCGGGTGGGTGCCGCCCGGGGCTCGTCGGAGGGATCGCTCGCCACCGGTTGACCGCCGGCGCGCGGCGGCGCGCGGGCGGGCCCGCCGGGCGCGCGGCGGCGGCCGGTGACGGTGGCGCCGGGTGAGGCGGTCGTCACGCCGCGGCGCGCTGGCTCGGCGCCGAGCGCTAAGCGTACGCTCAGGTAGTTGCCGACCGCCGAGTGCCGACCCACGGAGTGCGCGATGCCCGAAGCCGTAATCGTCTCAACCGCCCGGTCCCCGATCGGGCGGGCGTTCAAGGGGTCGCTCAAGGAGATGCGCCCCGACGACCTGACGGCCCTGGTCATCGAGGCCGCGCTGGCGAAGGTCCCGGAGCTGGACCCGCGCGGGATCGACGACCTGATGCTCGGCTGCGGCCTGCCCGGCGGCGAGCAGGGCCACAACCTGGGCCGGATCGTGGCGGTCCAGATGGGCATGGACCACCTGCCGGGCTGCACGATCACCCGGTACTGCTCCTCGTCGCTGCAGACCACCCGGATGGCGATGCACGCGATCCGGGCCGGCGAGGGCGAGGTCTTCGTCTCGGCCGGTGTGGAGACCGTCTCGCGCGGCGTGAAGGGCACCTCGGACGGCCTGCCGGACACCCACAACCCGCTGTTCGCCGAGGCCGAGGCGCGCACCGCGGCCCGCGCGGAGAACGGCGGCGAGGGCTGGCACGACCCGCGCGAGGACGGCCTGGTCCCGGACGCCTATATCGCCATGGGCCAGACCGCGGAGAACCTGGCCCGGCTCAAGGGCGTCACCCGTCAGGACATGGACGAGTTCGGCGTCCGGTCGCAGAACCTGGCCGAGAAGGCGATCGCCGAGGGGTTCTGGGAGCGCGAGATCACCCCGGTGACGTTGCCGGACGGCACGGTGGTGGCCACGGACGACGGCCCGCGTCCCGGCGTGACGATGGAGGGCGTGCAGGGCCTGAAGCCGGTCTTCCGGCCGGACGGCCTGGTCACCGCGGGCAACTGCTGCCCGCTCAACGACGGTGCCGCGGCGGTCGTGGTGATGTCCGACACCAAGGCGCGCGAACTCGGCCTGACCCCGCTGGCCCGGGTGGTCTCCACCGGGGTGAGCGCGCTCTCCCCGGAGATCATGGGCCTGGGCCCGGTGGAGGCGAGCCGGCAGGCGCTGGCCCGGGCCGGGATGACGATCGGCGATATCGACCTGGTGGAGATCAACGAGGCGTTCGCCGCACAGGTCATCCCGTCCTACCGGGACCTGGGCGTGGACCTGGACCGGCTCAACGTCAACGGCGGCGCGATCGCGGTCGGCCACCCGTTCGGCATGACCGGCGCCCGGATCACCGGCACCCTGATCAACTCGCTGCAGTGGCACGACAAGCAGTTCGGGCTGGAGACCATGTGCGTCGGCGGCGGCCAGGGCATGGCAATGGTGCTGGAGCGGCTGAGCTGAGGCCGGTGCGGCACCGGCGCGCCGGGACGGTCGCGGCCGGGCCGTGCCGGGCGGTCCCGCACGGGCCGTGCCAGGCGGTCGCGCACGGCCGGCCGTGAAGCGCGAAGCCCGAACGTGAAGCGTGAAGCACGAACCGGACCGAGGATCCCCCGAGCCGCCGCCAGGCTCGGGGGATCATGGTTTGCCCAGGTCGCGACGGTACCCGGCGGGCGGGGACGGCACCGGGTGCCCTAAGATCTTGCGTCATTCGTGACGTTCCGCACTGCGAAGGCCAAGGGTTACCCGGCAGAGTGTTGTTCTGAGGAGAGCAGTCTCCACATCAGCTTGGAGTTACGTCAGTGAGCGCCTTCCCCCCGATCGTGCCGCCGCTGGTGGCGACCACCGCGTCCGCAGTGGCCTGCGCCGCGCTGCTGGCCGTGCGGCGGACGCGCCGAGAGCTGGCCGCCATCCGCCGCGAGCTGGCCGACCACCGCGAGCGGGTCGACGGCGCGGCGGCGCGGGCCGCCGAGGCGGTGCGACGGCTGCCGGCCGCCCGGTCGGCCGAGCGGGACGAGCGGGACGAGGAGATACGCGCCGCCGTCGCGGCGGCGCTGGCCGAGGAACGGGAGCGCGAGCTGGCCGAGGCGCGCGCCTTCTGGGCCGCGCACGAGGCCCGGGAGGCCGCAGGCACGCCGGCCCACGAGGGCGGGCGGGCGGACGAGGACGCCCGGTTCCCCGGCGGCCCGGGCGGGCCGGAGTCCGCAGACGACGCCGACGGGCCGGGCGACGCCGCCTACCTGGACCTGCCCGCCTTCGACGTCCTGCCGCCCGTTCCGCCGCTGCCGCGCCAGACCGACCGGCTGACCGGGGACGGCGCCCGGCCCGGCCGCCGCCGACACCCCTCCGACCCGGACTTCGCGCCCTCGCCGGTGGTGGCCGACCCGGAGCAGACCATCGCCCGGCTCGGCGAGCTGGCCGAGGCGCGCACCCCGCTCGCCGACGTGCGGCCCGGCCCGCTGGGCACCCTGGACCTGTACGTGTTCACCGACGGCACCACGCTCTGCCTGACCCCCGGACACAGCGAGACCGCCGACCGGCTCACCGACGCGCTGGAGCGCGGCGAGACGCCGGTCCTGCTGGGCGGCAGCGGTATCTCCGGCGCCTACGCGCTGACCTTCACCTTCGGCGACGAGTCCGTCTTCGTGCTGGCCGACCGGGTGGTCGCCTCGCTCTGACCCGCCCGGGAGCCGGCTCCCCGCCCGGCACGCGGCCGGCCGCGCCCGGGGGCCGGCCGCTCACAACAGGCGGGCGACGTCGGCCACCTTCCGCGCCGCCGCGACGGACAGAGCGTGACCGTCCGGCCGGCCCTCCAGGGCGGCCGCCAGGTCGTGACCGGCCACCGCGATCTGGTCCGCCACCGGGTAGATCCCCTCGTCCGGCATCAACAGCGGCTCGCGGTCCGGGTGTTCGAGCCGCTGGGCGGTACCGGAGAGGTCCCTGGCCAGTGCGAGGCCGGCCGCCGCGACCGGGCGCAGCCGGCTGGCGGGCAGTGCCCGGAAGCGGTCGGCCAGTCGTTCCACGGCGGTGCGCAGCGAGATCGCGTCGGGCATGCCGCGACCCTATCCGGGTACCGCGCGGGGCGCGCCGGGCGGCGTCCCGCCCCGGGCGCGCGGGCTCGGGGCGCGCGGGGGTTACCGGCGAGGATTCGGCCGGGTGAATCGGTCGCCGCGCCCGGGACGGTTGCCAACGCCCAACGGCTCAGGCACGGTGGGGTAACGGAACGCACCACCGGAGGCGCCGATGTCCCAGATGACCTTCTCCGAGGAAACCCACCGGAACCTGCTCTCCCGCATCCCCCAGTGCACCGGCCGAGAAATCGGCGACTGGCTGCACGCCCTCGACGAGGGTCCCGCACTGTCGCGCTTCGACGAGAAGGTGAACTGGCTCCGCCGCGAGCACGAGAGTCTCTCCTACGGACAGGCCAAGGCACTCGTCCACGAGTACGACCTGCGCCGGGCCGCCCGCAAGCTGCTCTGACCCGCCCCCGCCCGCTCCGATCCCGGCGGGCCGCTCCGGACACCCGGCGCGGCCCCCGGGATCGCGCCGTTCCGGGGCCGGGATCGCCGTCCGGTCCGCGCGGGGACCCCTGCGGCCGCTGTCCGCCGCCGGGGGTGCCCTGCCCGTCGTGCCCGGAGCCGGATTCGAACCGGCACGACCCGAAGGTCAGTGAGGTTTAAGCTCACCGTGTCTGCATTCCACCACCCGGGCATGCCGAACTCCCCCCGGGACACCTCGGTGGGACGCTCTACGGGCAGCAAAAATCCTAGCCCGGTCCGGCCTCCGATCAGGTGAAAGCCAAGGCCATGTTGTCTGATTTTAGGGATACATGACGTCGCATCAGAACCGGGTGGCCGCCCCGGTCCGTACCGCCACCGGCCATATTGAGCGGATTCCGCCCCGCGAGCGAGACAACTCAGCTCATCACATATGACGGGAATTCACCGACGTTCCCCATCACACGGACGAGATGGCTCAGGGAATATCACCGCTGACACGTTTCGGCGGCCGGTCCGGGACCGGCCGACCGCGCGTCCTGCGCCGCGGCCCTCGCGGCCCTCGCGGCCGTCGCGGGGAGGCCGCCGGCCGACGGGCGGACCGTGCCCGCCGCCCGCGCCCGGCCGTCCGCTCCCGCCGCCCGTCGTGGGCGGCCGGCACCCGGCTCCCGCCGCCCGGCGTCCGGCGTCCGGCGGCCGACACCCGGCGCCCGACGCCCGGCGCCGTGTCACCGCCCGCGCGGGCGCTCCAGCCAGGCGGCCCGGGTGGCGGGCATGCCGGAGCCGCCCTCGGCGGTCGGCCGCACCGCGAGGACCTGGTTGACGCCGATCCGGTTGTGCTCGAACCCCAACGCCGAGGCCGCCATGTAGAGCCGCCAGACCCGGGCCCGGCCCGGCGTGGTCAGCCGGATCGCCTCCTGCCAGTGCTCCTCCAGGTTGGCCACCCAGGCGCGCAGGGTGCGCGCGTAGTGCTCGCGCAGCGCCTCCACGTCGCGCGCCTCGAACCCGGCGGTCTCCAGCAGCGCCACCGTGCGGCCCAGCGGGGCGAGTTCGCCGTCCGGGAAGACGTAGGAGTCGATGAAGGCGTCCAGCCGGTAGGTCTCCTCGTCGGGCTGCGGGCGCCGGCCGATCTGGTGGTTGAGCAGCCTGCCGCCGGGCACCAGCAGCTTGAACAGCGTCCGCGCGTACGCCAGGTACTGCGCGGAGCCGACGTGCTCGGCCATGCCGATCGAGGAGATCGCGTCGAACGGCCCGTCGTCCACCTCGCGGTAGTCCTGGACCCGGATCTCCACCCGGTCGGTCAGCCCGGCCTCCGCGATCCGCTTGCGCGCGTAGGCGGCCTGCTCGCCGGAGAGGGTGATGCCCACCGCGCGCACCCCGTACTCGCGCACCGCGTGCAGCACCATCGAGCCCCAGCCGCAGCCGACGTCCAGCAGCCGCTGCCCCTCGCGCAGCGCCAACTTGCGGCAGACCAGGTCCACCTTGGCCCGCTGCGCGTCCTCCAGGGTGCCGCCTGGGGCCTCCCAGTACGCGCAGGAATACACCATCGACGGGCCCAGCACCCGCTCGTAGAAGGCGTTGCCGACGTCGTAGTGGTGGCTGATCGCCCGGCGGTCCCGGCCCAGGCTGTGCCGGGCGCCGGGGGCCCGGCGGATCTCCTCGGCAGGCGGCGGGGGCGGCAGTCCGGGGCCGGCCAGCGCGAACGCCCGACGCACCGCGCGGCGGGCGGCCGGGTCACGCAGCCCCCGCACCGCGCCGATCAGGCCGCTCACCGCGGACCGGGTGCCGCCGGCCGGGTCCTCGCGCTCCCACAACAGGCCGGACAGCCGGTCCAACGCCTCGTACAGATCGCCCTCGACGTCCAGTTCGCCGGCCACCCAGGCGCGGGCCAGGCCCAGTTCGCCCGGCCGGTACAGCACCCGGCGCAGCGCGCGGCGGTCGTGCAGCACCAGGACCGGGGCGTCGGGCGGACCGGCCTCGCTGCCGTCCCAGGCACGCAGCCGGATCGGCAGCGGGACGGCGAGCACGTCCCGGGTGATCGCGGCGATTCTTCCGGCGACGTCCGCCATGGTGCGTACCTCCAAGGACGCGTCATCCGTCGGTCTTCCGAGGGCTCCTCCCGGATGCGAACACCATGGCCCGGCGTCCTCGTCCCGGGAAGCCCCCAAGCGCGTACCACGCCCGATCGCACGCGAAAACGCCGAGGGCGCCCGCCCCACGGATGGCGGACGCCCTCGGCGTCGGTACGGTCCGCCGGCCGGCCGGCCGGCGCCGGGCCCGGGGACGGACGGGCTACGCGTCGGCCCTGGCGACGGTCTTCGCCTCGGCGGCGGCCCTCGCCTCGGCGGCGGCCCTGGCCTTGGCGGCGGCGGCCGCGGCGGTCACCGGCGCGGCGGCCTCGTAGAACACCTCGCGCGGGTTCTCCAGCGCGCCGAGGGCGACGACGTCCCGCTTGAGGAAGGTCGCCAGGGTCCAGTCGGCGAGCACCCGGAACTTGCGGTTGAAGGTCGGCACCGCCATGCCGTGGTAGCCGCGGTGGCAGTACCAGGCCAGCCGGCCCTTGAGCCGGACCTTGCCGAACAGCAGCGCCACGCCCTTGTGCAGGCCGAGGCCGGCCACCGCACCCATGTTCTTGTGCTTGTACTCGTGCTGCGGGAAGCCGCGCATCCCGGAGATCACGTTGTCACCGAGCAACCTGGCCTGGCGCAGCGCGTGCTGGGCGTTCGGCGGGCACCAGGCGCCCTCGCCGGAGGCCAGGTCGGGCACCTGCGCGTTGTCGCCGGCCGACCAGACGTAGTCGAAGCCCTTGACCTGGAGGGTGGGCGCGGTGTCGACGTGGCCGCGCGGGCCGAGCGGCAGGCCGAAGCGGGCCAGCGCCGGGTTGGGCTTGACGCCCGCGGTCCACACGATCGTGGAGGCGTCCACCTCGAGCCCGTTGGCGAGCACCACGTGCTTGTCGACGGCGGACGTCATGGAGGTCTCGAGGTAGATCTCGATGCCGCGCTCGCGCAGGTGTTCCAGGCCCCACCTGCCGAGTTCCGGGCCGACCTCGGGGAGGATGCGGTTGGCCGCCTCGACGAGGACGAACCGCATGTCCTCGCGCTTGACGTTGGTGTAGTAGCGGCACGCGTCGCGGGCCATGTCCTCGACCTCGCCGATGGTCTCCGCGCCGGCGAAGCCGCCGCCCACGAAGACGAAGGTGAGGGCCTTGCGACGGACGTCCTCGTCGTGGGTGGAGTCGGCCAGGTCCAGCTGCTCCAGCACGTGGTTGCGCAGGTCGACGGCTTCCTCGACGCCCTTCATGCCGATGCCGTTCTCGGCCAGGCCCGGGATCGGGAAGGTGCGGGAGACCGCGCCGAGGGCGCAGACCAGGTAGTCGAACGGCAGCTCGTACGCCTCACCGACGAGCGGCTCGACGACGGCCACCTTGCGGTCCTGGTCGACCGAGGTGACCCGGCCGGTGAGCACCTCGGCCCGCGGCAGCACGCGTCGCAGCGGGACGACGACGTGGCGAGGGGAGATGCTGCCGGCCGCAGCTTCAGGGAGGAAGGGCTGGTACGTCATGTACGAGCGGGGGTCGACGACCGTGACGGTCGCCTCGCCGAACCGCATCTTCTTCAGGATGCGGCGCGCCGCGTACAGGCCGACGTAACCGCCGCCTACGACGAGGATCCGTGGACGCTCCGTGGTGCTCATGACGTCGAGTATCCAGCACACCGGGGCCACCCCCTCGTGAGCCCCTTCACAAGAAACCCCGGCCCTTGTGCTACCCTGCGCCGCCACGTGAGCGAACGCACAGTCCGCCCGGGGAACCGATGATCATCCATACGCGTCGACCACCCCCGGTGAACAGCGGGTATCGGCTGCGCGCCGGCGGCCCGGCGGCGACGCGCCGGACGCGCCGAGTGACCCGCGCCACCCCCGCCCGGCCCCTCGCGATCCCGGCACGGCAGCCCGCGGCCGGGAATCCCGCCCGATGGGTGGGAACTTCATGTGAAGAAATTCACGAACTTCGCCGGCGGTCCGGCCACCCGCCCCACCGGGGGCCGCTCAGACGAACGATCCGCTGCTCAGCGGGCGTGCCCGCGGCCGCCGCGGGGAGTGTCCGGCGGAGCGTCAGGCGACGCTCCAGGCGATGCCGTCGAGGGTGCCGTGCTCGGACACGACGACCTCGCGGGCGCCGGTGCGCTCCATCACCGACAGCAGCACCAGCGCGCCGGCGCCGATCACGTCGACGGCGCCCGGATGCACCACCGGGATCGCCGCCCGCTCGGCGTGGGTGGCCGCCAGCAGGCGCGCGGTGACCTCGCGGACCTGCTCGACGCCGATCCGGCTGTGGTGGACGGCGGCCGCGTCGTACCCGGACAGGCCCAGCGCCATGGCGGCGACCGTGGTGACCGAGCCGGCCAGCCCGACCAGGGTGCGGGCCCGCTCGAACGGCACCTCGCGGGCGGCGCGGTCCAGCGCGGTGGACAGGTCGGCCCGCACCGCGGCGATCCGCCCGGCGCTCGGCGGGTCCTCCGGCCGGCCGTCGCGCAGCAGGTGGCGCTCGGTCATCCGGACGCAGCCGACGTCCACCGAGCTGGCGGCCCGCACCGCGTCGTCGCCGAGCACGAACTCCGTCGAGCCGCCGCCGATGTCCACCACCAGGAACGGACGCGCCAGGTCCCGGCGCCCGGCCAGTTCCCGGGTGGCGCCCTCGAAGGAGAACGCCGCCTCCTCGGCGCCGCTGACCACCTCGGGCTCCACCCCCAGGATCTCCTTGACGCCCCGGGTGAACTCCGCCCGGTTCTCGGCGTCCCGGCACGCCGAGGTGGCCACGAACCGCACCCGCGCGGCACCGAGGGCGGCGATCGCGCCGGCGTACTCGCGGCAGGCGGCGAAGGTGCGCTCCAGCGCCTCGGGGGCCAGCCGCCCGGTGCGGTCCACGCCCTGGCCGAGCCGTACGACGGTCAACCGCCGGTCCAGGTCGGTCAGCCGGCCGGTGCGCGGGTCGGCCTCCGCGACCAGCAGGCGTATGGAGTTGGTACCGCAGTCGACCGCGGCGACCCGGGTCACCGCTGCTGCCCGCGGCAGACGCACGGTCCCTTGCGCCACCACTCGGGCAGCAGCGCGACCGCCTCGTCGCCGAGCGGGTTGACCCCCGGTCCGGCGGCCAGCGCGTGCCCGACCAGGACGTGCAGGCACTTGACCCGGTCCGGCATGCCGCCGGCGCTGGGGAAGCCCTCCAGCACCTCCACGGCGTCCCGGCGGGCCAGGTAGTCCTCGTGCGCCGCCCGGTAGCCGGCCGCCAGTTCCTCGTCGGTGCCGAGGCGTTCGGTCATCGCGCGCATCACGCCGTCCGCCTCCAGGGTGCCGATGGCGGAGGCGGCGCGCGGGCAGGTCAGGTAGTACAGCGTCGGGAACGGCGTGCCGTCCTCCAGGCGCGGCGCGGTCTCCACGACGTCCGGCAGGCCGCACGGGCAGCGGTGCGCGACCGCCCGCAGGCCGCGCGGCAGGCGGCCGAGCTGTTCGCGGACGGCGGCGGTGTCCGCCTCGGTGGGCGGGGCGGGTTCGGTGGGCGGCGGCGGTGTCTCCATGGGGGTCATTCTGCTGGATCGCGCCCTGCCGCCGTCCGCCGCGGGCGGTGTGCCGACCGACCGGGCGAGCGCCGCGGACCGCCGCCGGGGCACGGGACCGCCGGGGCGCGGGCGGCGGTCCGGCGCGGTGCGGGCGCGGGCGGGGATCAGTGCGAGGCGTCGGAGGAGTTCACGCCGTCCCACAGGTTGTCGTACCAGGGCCGGTCGGCGGCCCGGGAGGAGCCGGAGCCGTCGGCGGAGCCGTCCGCCGAGGAGCCGCCGGGCATGACGTAGGCGGTCTCGCCGGGCAGCACGTAGTGCAGCTCCTGACGCGCCCGGGCCCTGACGTAGCTCGGGTCGGCCCAGCGGGCCCGCTGCTCGCGCAGCTGTTCCACCTGCCGCCGGGCCTGCTGGGCCTGCTTGCGCTGGCCGGCGATCTGGGAGCGCTGCGCGATGTACTGCCGGGTGGGGTAGGCCAGCGCCACCACCAGCGCGCAGACCGTCAGCGCCAGCACCGCCGCGCGGCCGGTGAGCCTGCTGCGGCGCTGGGTGCGGCCGGTGGCGCGGTAGACGCGGGCCTGCGCCTGCTGCCCGAGGGCCTTGAGCCGCACCGCCGTGGGGAACCGCTCGGGCGCCACGTCGCTCTCCCTTTCGTCCGCGGCCCGCGGGACTGCCGGGCCGGCCTCCCCGCTCACGGTACGGGAGCGGGTGCGGGGGGGCCGGCATCCGCTCGCGCGCGTTACGCCGCGGACCGCGGGACCGGGACGGCCCGCGGTCCGGGCGCCGTCACGCCGTGAAGCGGGGGAACGCGCTGCGGCCGGCGTAGACCGCCGCGTCGTCCAGGATCTCCTCGATGCGCAGCAGCTGGTTGTACTTGGCGACCCGGTCGGAACGGGCCGGCGCGCCGGTCTTGATCTGGCCGCAGTTGGTGGCCACCGCCAGGTCGGCGATGGTGACGTCCTCGGTCTCGCCGGAACGGTGCGACATCATGCACTTGTAGCCGCTGCGCTGGGCCAGCTCGACCGCGTCCAGCGTCTCGGTCAGCGAGCCGATCTGGTTGACCTTCACCAGCAGCGCGTTGGCGGTGTCGTTGTCGATGCCGCGCTGCAGCCGCTCGGGGTTGGTGACGAACAGGTCGTCGCCGACGATCTGCACCTTGTGGCCCAGCTCGGTGGTGATGGTCTTCCAGCCGTCCCAGTCCTCCTCGTGCAGCGGGTCCTCCAGGGAGACCAGCGGGTAGGCGTCGACCAGCTCGCCGTAGTACGCGCTCATCTCGGCGGCCGACCTGGTGCGGCCCTCGAACTGGTAGGCGCCGTCCTTGTAGAACTCCGAGGCCGCCACGTCCAGCGCGAGCGCGATGTCCTGGCCGGGCTGGAAGCCGGCCTTCTTGACCGCCTCGACGATCAGGTCGAGCGCGTCCCGGTTGGAGTCCAGGTCCGGGGCGAAGCCGCCCTCGTCGCCCAGGCCGGTGGACAGCCCGCGCTCCTTCAACACCCCCTTGAGGGTGTGGTAGACCTCGGCACCCCAGCGCAGCGCCTCGGAGAACGACTCGGCGCCGATCGGCGCGATCATGAACTCCTGGACGTCCACGTTGGAGTCCGCGTGGCTGCCGCCGTTGAGGATGTTCATCATCGGCACCGGCAGGACGTGCGCGTTCGGGCCGCCGACGTAGCGGAACAGCGGCAGGTCGGACGCCTCGGAGGCGGCGTGCGCGACGGCCAGTGAGACGCCGAGGATGGCGTTGGCGCCCAGCGACGACTTGTCGGGGGTGGCGTCCAGGTCCAGCATCGCCTGGTCGATCAGGCGCTGCTCGGTGGCGTCGTAGCCGACCAGCTCCGGGCCGATCTGCTCGATGACGGCGAGGACGGCCTTCTCCACGCCCTTGCCCCCGTAGCGGGACGTGTCGCCGTCCCGCAGTTCGAGTGCCTCGAAGGCACCGGTGGACGCGCCGGAGGGCACCGCGGCCCGGCCGGTGCTGCCGTCGTCGAGGCCGACCTCGACCTCGACGGTGGGGTTGCCTCGTGAGTCGAGGATCTCCCGGGCTACGACGACGTCGATGGACGGCACGAGCATCTCCTTCGGAACGTGGTGCACTCGCCGGTGCGGGTTCTTCGCGGGACGAGCCTAACCGGCGGAACCGGCCCGACCGGCAGACGGTGCCCGTCGGGCCGGGGCAATGTCCCGAAATGCCCCCGGCCGGACACGCTCGGGGGAACGCGTGTCCGGCCGGGGAGCGCGCTCCCGGGTCAGCGCAACCGCAGCCGCTGCCCGGGGCGGATCAGGCCGGGGTCGCGCCCGACGGTGCCGCGGTTGGCGTCGTAGAGCGCCCGCCAGCCGCCGGGCAGCGCGTGGCGGGCGGCGATCGCCTCCAGGGTGTCGCCGGGCCGCACCGTGTAGCGGCCGGCCGGCCCGGCGTGCGCGCCCCGGGCGCCGCCGGCCGGCCCGGTCTCCTGCGGCCCGCTCTCGTCGGCGGGCGTCCCGGCGTGCCGCCCGGCGGGGCCGGTGCCGGGCGGGGTGGCACCTGGGGACGGGGTGGCGGAGGACGGCGGGGGGACGGGCGCGACCGAGCCGGCGGGCGCCGACGTGGCGGGCGCCGTGGCGGCGGCCGAGGGGGTCGGTGCGGCGGTGCCGAGCACGCCGGCCGGTGCGTCCGGCGGCGCGGCGGACGGACCGGCGCCCAGCAGGCCGCCGAGCGGGGCCGGTTCGGCCGGGGCGGTCGGGTGCACGTCGGGGGCCGGGCCGCCGGAGGCCAGGCCGGCCTGCGCCGCGCAGCCGGTCCAGTAGCCGGGGCCCCGGGCGTCCAGCAGCCGCTGCGCGACCGCGATCTGCTGGTCGCGGTCGGCCAGGTCGGCGCTGCCGGCGTAGGCGGCGCCGCCGTAGGTCAGCCACACGTCCTGGGTGAGCGCGAGGCCGCCGTGGAAGCCGTCCGCGGCCGAGCCCCACCGGGCCCCGGTCTCGCAGCCGGCCACCTTCTGCCAGGTGGAGACGGTCGCCGCGTGGGCGGTGGCGGACGTCAGCAACGGGATGGCGATCCCGGCGCCGGCGACCCCGGCGGTCACCACGATCCGCGACGCCCTGCGCGGCCGTCTGTGCTGCCCGTTCCCCGACATGACCATTGAGGTGCCCTCCCTGGACGACGCGACCGCCGGAAGCGTAGCCAGCCCGGCAGGGTCGTCACAGCCCGATGTAGCGCGGATCACGTCACGGTCACACACCTGACGTCCCGTCACCCGGCGCCCGGTGCGGACGGGTCAGCGGAACGTGACGGGCAGCTCCCGCAGGCCGCGCATGATGAGCCCGCCGCGCCGGCGCAACGCGTCCGGTTCCACCGCCAGGCGCAGCTCCGGCAGTCGGGTCAGCAGCCGGCTGAGGGCGACCCGCCCCTCCAGCCGGGCCAGCGGCGCGCCGAGGCAGTAGTGGATGCCGTGGCCGAAGCCGAGGTGCGGGTTGTCCCGGCGGGCCAGGTCCAGCACGTCCGGCCCGGCGAACCGGTCCGGGTCCCGGTCCGCCGCCGCCAGCACCACCAGCACCGGGTCCCCGGCCGCCACCGGTCGGCCCGCCAGTTCCAGGTCCTCGGCGGCGAACCGCCAGGTGGCCAGTTCCACCGGTCCGTCGTAGCGCAGCAGTTCCTCCACCGCGCCGGCCACCAGCGTCCGGTCGCCGCCGCGGACCGCGCCGGTCAGCACCGCGCGCTGGCCGGGGTCGCGCAGCAGCGCGTACACGCCGTTGCCGATCAGGTTGACGGTGGTCTCGAAGCCGGCGAACAGCAGGATGAACGCCATCGCCGCGGCCTCGCCCTCGGTGAGGTGCTCGCCGTGGTCGGATGCGCGGATCAGGCCGGAGATCAGGTCGTCGCCGGGCGCGGCGCGCTTGCGGTGGATCAGCTCGGCCAGGTAGCCGCGCATCCGCTTGACCGCGCGGGCCACCCCACCGCGCGGGCCGCCGCCGTGCCGGATCATCGCCCCGGCCCAGTCGCGGAAGTCGTCCTGGTCCTCGGACGGCACCCCGAGCAGGTCGCAGATCGCGTGGATCGGCAGCGGGAAGGCGAACTCGTGGATCAGGTCGGCGTGGCCGCGGTCGGCGAACGCGTCGATCAGCCGGTCCGCCAGTTCCCGCACCCTCGGTTCGAAGGCGGCCACCCGGCGCGGGGTGAACGCGGCGGACACCAGGCGGCGCAACCGGGTGTGGTCCGGCGGGTCGATGTTGAGCAGGTGCGTCATCAGGTCGGCGCCGCGCTCGCCGGGGATGCCGACCTTGCCCCTGGCGTGCGCGCCCGGCGAGTGGCGCAGCGGGTCCTTGCTCAGCCGCGGGTCGGCCAGCGCCCGCCGGGCGTCGGCGTACCGGGTGACCAGCCACGCCTCGACGCCGCTGGGCAGGGTGGTGCGGTGCACCGGTGCGTGCGCGCGCAGCCAGGCGTAGGCCGGGTAGGGGTCGGCGGCGAACTCCCAGGTGAACAGGTCCGGCATCGCTTCGGGGTCGGTGGCGTCCACACCCGCGACGGTATCGGCCGCCGCCCCGCCGGGCTGCGGCGATCTCCGCCCCCGGCCCGCCTATGATCACCTCCGGGTCGTCAACCCACCTGCGCACAGCGGGCGTTGGGCGACCCGTACAGCGGCCAACCGACCTTGAGGAGACAGGGTGCGCGAGGAGTACATCGAGCGCGAGGAGATCGTCGAGCGCGGCGGGTTCTTCGGCGGCGAGGAGATCGTCGAACGCGAGACGGTCGTCGAGCGGGACGGGTTCTTCGGCGGGGAGGAGATCGTCGAGCGCGAGACGGTCGTCGAGCGGGGCGGCTTCCTCGGCGGCCTGCTGGGCGGCGAGGAGGTCGTGGAGCGCGAGGAGGTCGTCGAGCGCGACTTCTTCTGACCGCTCCGGCCGGTTCAGCCGGCGGCCCGCGCGAGCAGGTCGCGGCTGAACCGGTCGGCCAGCCGGGTGGTCTGCGGCAGCCGGTAGTCGGGCGCGGCGGCCAGGACGTGCCGGCAGGCGGTGTCCAGGTCGATGGCGTGGCCGGTGGAGACGTACACCGGCTTGACGCCGGCCCGGGTGCGCAGCGCGCGGCCGACGACCTCGCCGCCGTCCAGCAGCGGCGCGGTCGCGCCCCGCTCCGGGCCGAGCAGGTCGGGGTCGCAGCGGCCGGTGAACGGGGTCTTGGCGACGCCGGCGGTGGGCAGGCCGGTGACGACGCCCAGGTGGCAGGCGAGGCCGAACCGGCGCGGGTGGGCGAGCCCCTGCCCGTCGCACAGCAGCAGGTCGGGCACCCGCTCCAGCCGCTCCAGCGCCTCGATCAGCAGCGGCAGTTCCCGGAAGGCGAACAGGCCGGGGACGTAGCGGAAGCCGGCCCGGCCGACCGCCCCGGCCCGCTCCACCGGCCGCAGGGTGCGCGCGTCCAGCACCACGACCGCCGCCGCCACCCGGTCCGCGGCGCCGGTGCCGTCGCCCGCGTAGGCCACGTCCAGCCCGGCGATCAGCCGCGGCGCGACGGGCCCCGGGCCGATGTGGTCGGCCAGCGGCCGCAGGCGCTCCTGGATGGCGGCTGCCTGCTCGGCGTCGCGCGGCCAGGCGTGCGGAAGGTCGATGCGCATGCCGGCAGCGTAGGAGGCGGCCGGCCGGCCCGTCCGTCAGCCCCCCAGGACGCCGGTCAGCGCCGAGTGGCCCGGGCCGTCACCGCCGACCGCGCCCCGGGTGACCACCCGGCCGTCCACCGTGATGGAGTCCCGGTGCGGGACGCCGCCGACCTCGGCGAAGTCCACCACCAGCGACAGCGCCCGGGACCGGCCGCCGGCCGGCAGCCGCAGCGTGGTGGACCACGGCAGCGGCACGTCGGTGCGGGTCACCTGGGCCGGCCCGCCGTCCAGGTAGCTGAGGGCGGAGGCGGTGCCCGGCCCGGTGACCCGGTAGACGACGGTGTGCCGGACCGCGGCGCGGCCGCGCGGGGCGGGCGGCAGCGCGTCGGGGTGGGTGCCCGGCACCGCGCAGCCGGCCGGGCCCGCGACGGCCAGCGCCACCGACCCGACGGCCAGGGCGGTGCGCCGGGACAGCCGGCTCCGGACCGCGCGAGATGTCATCCCGTTCTCCCGTCTTGGTGCGTTTCGTCCGCTATGGCGCACGAGTGTATCGGGGACCGGACCACCGCCCTCGCGGTGCGGAGGGGTCAGCGCGCGGATTCGGCCGCCCGGATGGCGTCGCGGTACCGCCGCGCGGCGGCGCGCAGCGCGCTCTCCGGGTCTGCGCCGGCCCGCTGTGCCTCGGCGGCCAGCGCCAGCAGCCGGTCACCTGGGTCGGCGTCCGGCGCGGGGTCGCCGGCCGCCAGGTCGAGCCCGGCACGGCGGGCGCGCGCCGCGAGCTTGGCGGCCAGCGCCAGGGCCGGCTGGTCCAGCGGGATGCCGTCGGTGGCCGAACCGCGGCGCTTCTCGGCGTCCTTGGTGCGCAGCCAGTGCTCCTGGACCTGCTCGGGCGTCTCGGCGCGCTCTCCGCCGAACACGTGCGGGTGGCGGCGCACCAGTTTCTCCACGATCCCGCCGGCCACCTCGTCGATCCCGAACGGCCGCTCGGCGTCGTCCTGCGCGATCCGGGCGTGGAAGACCACCTGGAGCAGCACGTCGCCCAACTCCTCCCGGTAGGCGTCCCGGTCGCCGGTCTCGATCGCCTCGACCAGCTCGTACGCCTCCTCGATCAGGTAGGGCACCAGGCCCTCGCCGGTGCGGGTCGAGCTCCACGGGCATTCGGCGCGGATCCGGTCCATCACCTGGACCAGGTCGAGCAGCCGGGCGCCGGGCAGGTCGTAGCAGCCGGGCAGCAGTTCCAGCTCCGGCATCCGCACCCGGCCGGAGCCGGCCAGTGCGGCCAGTTCGTCGGTGAGCGCCGGGTCGCCGCCGGCGTCCGGCAGGTACACCGCGGTCCGCCCGCCGGCCGCCCGGTCCACCAGCTCCCGGCCGGTCACCCGGCCGTGCTCGACCGCGACGCCGGCCTCGCGCAGGTACGGCAGCTGCGGGTGCTCCGGGTCGGGGCACAGCACCGCGTCGGCCCCGCGCAGCGTCTCCCAGGCCCGCCACGACAGCAGGCCGGGCGCCACCCGGTGACTCGTCGTGAGCAGCACCACACGTCCGGCCCCCGGGGAGCCGCTGTTCTCGTCCACCCCTCGAACCTACCCGGCACGGCGGGCCGTGCGGGGCCGGGCGGAGGACGGGTCCGACGGGCCGACCGGTTCCCGGCCGCCGGCCGCGCGCCGCCCCGCGGTCAGCTCTGAGGCGTGCCGGTGGTCGGCGCGGCGGTGGAGGCGGCCTGCCGCAGCCACGGCTCGGGGGCCGTTCCGAGGGTGAGGGTCTTGGAGTCCCAGGTGCCGTAGCGCGGGTTGACGTCCACGTGCAGCCGGCGCGAGGCGGTGGTCAGCGCCTTGGTGACCGCCTCCTGTCCCTGCTGGCTGGACAGGTCCACGTGGAGCGCGCGGGCGATGCCCTGTGCCTGCGCCTGGGAGCGGAAGAAGGCGTGGGCCTGGCCCGGCGCGACGTTGTAGCGCTGCAGCAGTGCCTGGTCGAGCGCGGTGCGCCCGCCGGCCTGCCGGATCGCGGACTGCTCCAGCCGCTGCACGTCGCCGCGGTCGACCGACACCCCGGTGTCGTGGGCGGCCCGGTCCAGGACCTTGTCGAAGACCATGCTGTTGAGCGTCGAGCGGTCCAGGTCGCTGGTCGCGCTGATCAGTTGGGCCGACTGCGGGCTGTCGGACTGGGCGGACCGCACCTGCTTGACCTGGCCCTGGAGGTCGGCCAGCGAGATGGCCTGCCCGCCGACCACCGCCGCGGCACCGGCGTGCGCGGTGCCGCACGAGGTGATCAGCGGGGCAGCCAGCAACAGCGATGCGGCGGACAAGGAGAGCGTTGCGGTACGGCGGCGGACCATGGAGCCTCCTGGCGAGGGGTTCGTGCGGCGGTGCGGCGACCTGGCGCTGATCGAGAATAGGGACTCGCGGGGCGTGATATCCACTACTCCGCGAAACGAGATCGCGCGGCGCCGCCGCCGGTGTCCGATGCGTCTTCGTACGTCGGACATGGGTGCGGGCACCGCCGGCCCTCCGGCCTGCGGTTGACGGCGACCGAAACGCCCACAACCCACCCAAGGCTGCGAACCGGACATTTGCGAACGACGCGCCGACATGGGGCATTTGACCGGACAACCTGTGTGACGCTTCCCATATGACGCAGGTCACATACGGTCCCGGCTAGTGGACGAATAAAGCCGTGGTAAGCGCCGAATACGGCGATTCCGGCAGTCCCGGCGTCCTGCGCACACGAAGCCAAATAGTAGGAACGCGTATTGCCAGGCGTTTTTCGGAGGGCTAGACATTGCCGAGCCCGAAGGTCCGGGAATCGAATCCCGGACTTTCCGTCGCACCAGTTCACGCCGTACGGCGATCAACTGACCGGTCCCACCCCGGGCGACGAATGCTGTCTAGAACTGGAAGGCCGCTCACACATGCCCAGACACGCCCGCATTCGCCTCAAGATGGCTCACAAAATCACCGCAGCGAGTGTCGCCGCCGCCGGAGCCGCGGCTCTCGCATTCACCGTCGTACCCGGAACCGCGCAGGCGCACGGCACCGACGGCTCCGCCGTCTCCGCGGTACCCGCCGCCTTCGTCACGAACGCGCACGAGTACTACGGCGCCCAGCACCACGACCTGGCCCGCCAGTACTGGCGCGCGCACCACAGCTGGTGGCTGAAGAAGGAGGCCGAGGCCAAGGCCAAGGCCAAGTGCGCCGCGGAGGCGAAGGCCAGGGCCGCCGCGAAGGCGAAGGCCGAGGCCGAGGCCAAGGCGGAGGCCGCGAAGAAGGCCGCCGCGAAGAAGGCCGCGGCGACGAAGGCCGCGGCGACGAAGGCCGCGGCGACGAAGGCCGCGGCGACGAAGGCCGCGGCGACGAAGGCGTCCGCGACGAAGGCGTCCGCGACGAAGGCCGCCACCGCGACCCCGGCCTCCGCCACCTCGACCACCTCGACCTCCAGCACCGTCTACGCGAACGACCTGGACGGCTGGATCAAGCACGCGCTCGCCATCATGGCCGCCAACCACATTCCCGGCACGTACAACGGCATTTACCGGAACGTGATGCGGGAATCCAGCGGCAATCCGAACGCGATCAACCTCTGGGACAGCAATGCGGCCGCCGGCCACCCGTCCAAGGGCCTGCTCCAGACAATCGACTCGACGTTCGACGCGTACCACGTGGCCGGAACCTCGTGGAACATTTACGACCCGGTCGCCAACATCGTGGCCGCGTGCAACTACGCGTACCACGTGTACGGTTCGATCGACAACGTCAACGGCCCCTACTAGGAGGCGGTTTTCCCCGCCGCGTTCTGGAGGATGACGGATTCCAGGAACTCCGCCGTCCACTGGAGCAGTTCACGGCCGACCACCGGTTTCCCCCCAATGGTGCCGGTGGTCGGCCGTGGCAGCAGGACCTGCCGGACCGCGGGCTTGAGCACGCTGCGCGGGTGCAGGCGCCTGAGCCGCAACTGCTGCGACTCGCGCAACTCCACCGGCTGGAAGCGGACGTTGCCGCCCTGCGCGGTGATGTCGGTGACACCGGCCCGGCGGGCCAGCAACCGCAGCCCGGCCACCAGCAGCAGGTTCTCCACCGGCTCCGGCAGCTTGCCGTAGCGGTCCGCCAACTCCTCGCGGACCGCGGTGACGTCCTCCTCGGAGTTGGCGGCGGCGATCGCGCGGTAGGCCTGCAACCGCAGCCGCTCGCCGGGCGCGTAGTCGTGCGGCACGTGCGCGTCCACCGGCAGTTCGATCTTCACCTCCGGCGGCGCCTCCTCCTGTACCGCGCCGGACTCCAGCGCCGACCGGTAGTCGGCCACCGCCTCGCCGACCATCCGGACGTACAGGTCGAAGCCGACGCCCGCGATGTGCCCGGACTGCTCGCCGCCGAGCAGGTTGCCGGCGCCGCGGATCTCCAGGTCCTTCATCGCCACGTACATGCCCGCGCCCATCTCGGTGTGCTGCGCGATGGTCGCCAGCCGCTCGTGGGCGGTCTCGGTCAGCGGCTTCTCCGGCGGGTAGAGGAAGTAGGCGTAGCCGCGCTCCCGGCTGCGGCCCACCCGGCCGCGCAGTTGGTGCAGCTGGCTGAGGCCGAAGGTGTCGCCGCGCTCCACGATCAGCGTGTTGGCGTTGGCGATGTCGATGCCGGACTCCACGATGGTGGTGGAGACCAGCACGTCGAACCGCTTCTCCCAGAAGTCCACCACCACCTGTTCCAGCGCGTTCTCGCCCATCTGGCCGTGCGCGGTGGCGATCCTGGCCTCCGGCACCAGGGTGCGCAGCCGGGCGGCGGCCCGGTCGATCGACTCCACCCGGTTGTGGATGAAGAACACCTGGCCGTCGCGCAGCAGTTCGCGTCGGACGGCCGCGGCGATCTGCTTGTCCTCGTACGGGCCGACGAAGGTCAGCACCGGGTGCCGCTCCTCCGGAGGCGTGGTGATGGTGGACATCTCGCGGATGCCGGTGACCGCCATCTCCAGGGTGCGCGGGATCGGCGTGGCGGACATGGTCAGCACGTCCACGTTGGCCCGCAGCTGCTTCAGCTGCTCCTTGTGCTCGACGCCGAAACGCTGCTCCTCGTCGACGATCACCAGGCCCAGGTTCTTGAACCGGGTGCCGGCCGCGAACAGCCGGTGGGTGCCGATCACCACGTCCACCGAGCCGTCGCCCAGTCCCTCCACCACCAGCTTCGCCTCGTGGTCGGTCTGGAACCGGGACAGCGCCCGCACCCGGACCGGGAACTGGCCGTAGCGCTCGTTGAAGGTGCCGAAGTGCTGCTGCACCAGCAGCGTGGTGGGCACCAGCACCGCGACCTGCTTGCCGTCCTGCACCGCCTTGAAGGCCGCGCGCACCGCGATCTCGGTCTTGCCGTAGCCGACGTCGCCGCAGATCAGCCGGTCCATCGGGACCGACTTCTCCATGTCCTGCTTCACCTCGGCGATGGTGGTCAGCTGGTCCGGGGTCTCGGCGTACGGGAAGGCGTCCTCCAACTCGCGCTGCCACGGGGTGTCCGGGGCGAACGCGTGCCCGGGCGCCGCCATCCGCGCCGAGTACAGCCGGATCAGGTCGGCGGCGATCTCCTTGACCGCCTTCTTCGCCCGCGCCTTGGTCTTCGTCCAGTCCGCGCCGCCCAGCCGGTGCAGGGTGGGCGCCTCACCGCCGACGTACTTGGTGATCTGCTCCAACTGGTCGGTCGGCACGAACAGCCGGTCGCCGGGCTGCCCGCGCCTGGCCGGCGCGTACTCCACCAGCAGGTACTCGCGGGTGGCGCCCTGCACGGTGCGCTGCACCATCTCCAGGTAGCGGCCGACGCCGTGCTGCTCGTGGACGATGTAGTCGCCGGCCCGCAGCGTCAGCGGATCGACGGACTTGCGCCGCCGGGACGGCATCCGGCCCATGTCGCGGCTGGCCGAGCGCTGCCCGGACAGGTCGGTCTCGGTCAGCACCGCCAGCTTCAACGCCGGGTCCACGAAGCCGTGTTCGACCGACGCGCAGGCCACGTGCACCACCGCCGGGGCCGGCGGACCGGCCAGGTCGACATCGAGCCGGGCCGCGATCCCCTCGGTGCCGAGCACCTCCACCGTGCGGGCGGCGGGACCGTGCCCCTCGGTGACGAAGACGACCCGCCACCCCTCGGCCAGCCACCCCTTGGTGTCGGCCAGCGCGCGGGCGCTGTCGCCGCGGTAGTTCTCCGGCGCGCACATCCCCAGCGCCAGGGTGTCACCGTCCGCCTCGCCACCCGCCGCCGCGTCGTCCGCCGTCCCACCGGCCACCGGGGCGGCGGCGAACTGGCTGACCGACCACCACGGCATGCCGGTGTCCGCGGCGTGCTCGCGCACCTCGGCCAGCGTGCGCAGTCCGGCCGCGCCCAGGTCGATCGGCGCCTGGCCGCCGCCCGCGGTGGCCGCCCAGGACGCCTCCAGGAACTCCCGGCTGGTGGCGACCAGGTCGGCGGCCCGCGTGCGGACCCGCTCCGGGTCGCAGGCGACCAGCATGCTGCCGGCCGGCATGACGTCCATCAGCAGCTCCATGTCGTCGACCAGCGCGGGCGCCAGCGACTCCATGCCCTCCACCGCGACGCCCTCGGCGATCCGGCCAAGCAGCTCGCCCAACTCCGGGTGCTCCTCGGCGAGTCGGGCGGCCCGCTCGCGCACCTCGGTGGTCAGCAGCAGTTCCCGGCACGGCGGCGCCCACAGTCCGTGCTCGGCGATCTCCAGGCTGCGCTGGTCGGCGACCTTGAAGTAGCGGATCTCCTCGACCTCGTCGCCCCAGAACTCCACCCGCAGCGGATGCTCCTCGGTCGGCGGGAAGACGTCCAGGATGCCGCCGCGCACCGCGAACTCACCGCGCTTCTCGACGAGTTCGACGCGCGCGTAGGCCGCGGCGGCCAGCCGGTCCACCACGTCGCCCAGATCCGCGCTCTGCCCGCCGGACAGGCTCACCGGCACCAGGTCACCGAGCCCCTTGACCTGCGGTTGCAGCACCGAGCGGATGGGGGCGACCACCACCCGCACCGGTCCGGTGGCCGGGTCGTCCGGGCTCGGGTGGGCGAGCCGGCGCAGCACCGCGAGCCGCCGGCCCACCGTGTCGGAGCGCGGCGAGAGCCGTTCGTGCGGCAGGGTCTCCCAGGCCGGGTACTCCACCACGCTGTCGGCGGGCAGCAGCGAGCGCAGCGCCGCCGCCAGGTCCTCCGACTCCCGTCCGGTGGCGGTCACCGCCAGCAGCGGCCGGCCGGCCCGGGCGGCGAGCGCGGCCAGCACGAAGGGGCGCGCACCGGGCGGACCCACCAGGTCCAGCCACGCCCGGTCGCCGTCCGCCGCGGCCCGCACCGCCTCCGCCAGCGCGGCATCCCCGACAACGACGTCCACCAGCCCGTTCACGCTCATGTCCGCCAGCGTAAACGCTGCCGCCCGGCCCCCGTGGCGCGCGGGGCCTGGCCGGCCGCCGCCCCGCGCGAACCGCCAGGTGACGTGCGTGCGGCGGTCCGGCGCGGCGCGGACGCCGCCGCGGCGGGCCGGCGCCGTCCGTCCGCCGTGCGCCGATCCGCCTGGTCCCGGCACGCCGACGCCGCCCGGACCCCGGCGGGCGGGGTGCGGGCGGCGCGGTGGACCGGACCGGTCGGGTCAGTCGGTGGCGATGGCGCCCAGCACGTTCATCCGGGACGCCCGCAGCGCCGGAAGCAGCGCGGCGAGCAGGCCGACGAACGCGGACCCGACGAACACCGAGCCGATGGTCGGCCACGGGATGGACAGCGTGCCCAGGCCGTTGAGGGCCAGCAGCTTCTGCGCGGCGATGCCCCAGGCCATGCCCAGCCCCAGGCCGATGACCGCGCCGAACAGGGCGATGACCACCGACTCCAGCCGGATCATCCGGCGCAACTGCCGCCGGGACAGCCCGATGGCCCGCATCAGGCCGATCTCCCGGGTGCGCTCCACCACCGACAGGGCGAGGGTGTTCACCACCCCGAGCACCGCGACCACGATGGCCAGCGCCAACAACCCGTAGATGAGGTTGAGCAGTTGGCCGATCTGCTTGCGCAGCAGCGTCTTGTAGTCCGCCTGGTCGCGCACCTTGACCTGCGGGAACCGGTGGGTGGCGGCCTTCAGCGACCGGTAGACGTGGTCCACGTCGGCATGGTGGGCCGCAGTGGCCAGCACCATGACGTCCTGCGGCATGGCGGCGGCCGGCACGTACCGCTCCGCGGTGGACAGGCCGACGTACATCGCGCCCTGCCCGAGCGAGGTGTCCTTCGAAGTGACCGCGTCGATCCGCAGGTCGGCGCTGTGCCCGCCCTGGCGGAAGGTGACGTGCAGCCGGTCGCCGACCTTCAGGTGCCGCTTGTCGGCGAACGTCTGGCCGACGGTCATCCCGCCGTCCCGGTAGGCGGCGTCGACGCTGCCGGAGACCACCGGCACCCGCAGGTCCTGGGTGTAGGTGGGCGAGGTGGCGGACAGGTCGGTGTGCGCCGTGCCGCCGTCCGGCATCCGCAGGGTGACGGGGAGCACCTTGTAGTCGGTGACGTGGCCGAGCCCGGGGGTGTCCTTGACCGCCTTGACGATGTCCGGGGTGAGGCCCTGGGCCTGCGCCTGGACGATGTAGTCCGCGCCGACCGACTTGTCGATCTCCTTGCTGGCCGAGGCGACCATGGAGGAGCCGACCACCGACAGCCCCGAGACCAGCGCGAGTCCGATCATCAGCGCGGCGGCGGTGGCCCCGGTGCGCCGCGGGTTGCGCAGGGCGTTGCGCTGCGCCATGCGGCCCACCGGACCGAACGGCCGCAGCGCGACCGCGCCCAGCGCCCGTACCACGCCGGCCGCCAGCAGCGGGCCGATCACCACGAAGCCGATCAGGGTGAGCAGCACGCCCAGTCCGAGGTAGCCGCTGCCGGCCTTCGGCGCGGCGGAGCGGGCGGCGGCGAACAGCGCGGCGCCGCCGGCCGCGGTGACCACCAGGCCCAGGACGCTGCGCAGCACGGTGGAGCGGGTGGTGGCCTGGCCGCCGGTCACGTCGCGCAGCGCGGCCATCGGCGAGACCTTGCCGGCCCGGCGGGACGGCAGGTAGGCGGAGACCAGCGTGACGATGACGCCGACCGCCGCGCCGACCACCGGGGTGCGCGGCTCGAAGGTGATCTGCGAGGTGTCCAGGTGCATGCCGATGGCGTTCATCAGGTCCATCAGGCCGACCGCGATGCCCAGTCCGGCGGCGATGCCGATCGCCGAGCCGAGCACGCCCAGGATCACCGCCTCCAGCAGCACCGACCGGTTGACCTGGCGGCGCGAGGCGCCCAGGGCGCGCATCAGGCCGATCTCCCGGGTGCGCTGGGCGACCAGCATCGAGAAGGTGTTGACGATCAGGAAGATCCCGACCAGCACCGCGATGCCGGCGAAGCCGAGCATGGCGTCCTTCATGACGTTCAGGAAGCCGGCCACCTGCGACTTGTTGGCCGCCGCCGACTCCGCCTCGGTCTGTGCCTTGTAGCGGTGGCCGAACAGGGCCAGCGCCTCGTGCTTGAGCGCGGTGTCGCTCCGGGTGCCGTCGCCGTAGGCGTCCACCTCGGTGTAGGCGCCGGTCCGCCCGAGCAGTTCGCGCTGCGCGGTCGGGGTGTCGAGGAAGACCAGGGTGGCGCCCGGGTTGGTGGTGCGGAAGGTGGCGATACCGCTGATCTTCTCGGGGAACGTGCCGTGCGCGTCCATGATCTCGACGGTGTCGCCGAGGTGCACGTGGGTGCGCGAGGCGGTGTCGGCGTCGATCATCGCCTCACCGGAGCCGCGCGGGGCGTGGCCGGAGGTGATGGTCAGCGCCGGGCGCGGCGATACCCACCAGTTGCCGGCGATGGTCGGGGCGCCGGAGGTCGGGCCGAGGTCCTTGTCGTCGCGCGGGTCGACCAGGGTGACCGACTGGATCTGCACCGAGCCGTGCGCCTTGGCCACGCCGGGCTCCGCCGCTATCCGGCGCAGCACCGAGGCGGGCATCATCGCGGGCGGCGCGCCCGGCCCCTGGTCGGCGGCGGTGGACTTCGGCTGCACCGTCAGGTCGGCGGCGGTGCTGTCGAAGAGCTTGTCGAAAGTGGAGTTGACGGTGTCGGTGAACACCAGCGTGCCGCAGACGAAGGCCACCGACAGCACGACGGCGACCGCGGACAGCACCATCCGGCCCTTGTGCGCGAAGAAGTTGCGCAGCGAGGTCTTCCAGACGGTCACGAGGTCCTCCCGCGCGCGTCGAAGGTCGTCATGCGCTCCAGGACCTGTTCGGCGGTGGGGTGCGCCATGTCGTCGACGATGCGGCCGTCGGCGAGGTAGAGGACCCGGTCGGCGTAGGAGGCGGCGACCGGGTCGTGGGTGACCATGACGATGGTCTGGCCGAGGTCGTCGACCGAGCGGCGCAGGAAGCCCAGGATCTCGTGTCCGGCCCGCGAGTCGAGGTTCCCGGTCGGCTCGTCGCCGAAGATGATCGCCGGACGGGCGGCGAGCGCGCGGGCGACGGCGACGCGCTGCTGCTGGCCGCCGGAGAGCTGGGTGGGCCGGTGCTTGAGCCGCGAGCCGAGGCCGACGGTCTCCACCACGGTCTCCAGCCACTCCTTGTCCGGCTTGCGGCCGGCGATGTCCATCGGGAGGGTGATGTTCTCGATGGCGTTGAGGGTGGGCAGCAGGTTGAAGGACTGGAAGATGAAGCCGATCTGGTCCCGGCGCAGCCTGGTCAGCTGCTTGTCCTTCATACCGGTGATCTCGGTCTCGCCCACCCAGATGCGCCCGGAGGTGACGGTGTCGAGCCCGGCCAGGCAGTGCATCAGGGTCGACTTGCCGGATCCGGACGGACCCATGATGGCGGTGAACCGGCCCCGGGCGATGTCCACGTCGACGGTGTCGAGCGCGACCACCCGCGTCTCGTCCGTCTGGCCGTAGGACTTGGTCACCTGGCGGGCCTTCGCGGCGACGGCTGTGTGTCCTCCGCTGCCGTCCGCCCGGGGAAGTTGTGCAGCCGTGGTCACGTTGGTTCTCCTGTGCTCTCGATGCTGGTGGCGGATCCGAGTGGCCGATCGCGCTGGCGCGTCCTCGGACGTGCTGGACGGCGGTGCACGGACGTGCTGGGCGCGGCGGGCCGGGCGGGGACCGGCCCCGGCCCGACCGGGTGCCTCCCGGTCCCCCCGTGTCGCTTTCGGCTGTACCAGCGTAGGCAACGCCCCGGGGCGCACTCGTCATCCGCCGGGACGAACCGCGGGCAGAGAAGAGGATGAGGGCACCCCTAGGGGTAACGGGCGGTGCGCGGCCGCCGGATCCGGGCGGTCCCGGATCCGGCGTGCCGGGGGACGCCGCCACTCCGGTCCGGCGGGCCGGGGGCCGCCCGCCGATCCGAGGCTCCCGGGAAGCGGTCGTGCGGCCGGACGCATGACCGGAGTGCGGCGGGGTAGCCGCTTCATCGGTGGTGACCGGGCAGGGGGCGCGGTGACCGGCCCGGTGGGCGGTTCGGACCCAGGTCCGGCCGAGGGGCCGATCACCGCGCCAAGGTCCGGCGGGCCACCGTGTCACGGGCGCTCCCATCCCCGGCGGACGGCCCCCGGCGCCCACGGCCCGCGGGCGGCTCCCCAGCCGCCCCGGCACGCGGCACGCGCGCGAACCGACGCGCGCGAAGCGGCGCGGCGCCCCGCCCCGGAGCGGACCGGGGCCACCGTCCGGCCGGGCGGCGCCGGATCAGATGCCGGATCAGTCCTCAGCGCCGTCCTCCGGCGGCGGCGTACGGCCGGTCAGCGCGGACAGGCTGGTGCGCACGTGCGCCAGGTGCGAGCGGATCTCGTCGCGGTGCGCCCCGTGGGCACGCAGCGCCCGTTCGCTCTCCAGGTTGACGCGTTCCTCGGTGGCGCGCGCCTGCGCGATCAGGCCGGCCGCCTTCTCCTCCGCCTTGGCCTGTAGGCGGCGGTCGTGCTCCTCCGCCTCGACGTGCCGACGCTGCGCCTCGGCCAGCAGCCGTTCGGCGCGTGCGGTGAGCTCACCGAGCCGGCCGTCGACGTCCGCCTCCCGCGTGCCGAGCTCCCGCTCCATGGCCTCCAGCCGGCCGCGCTGCTCCTTCTCCAGCTCCGACAGGCTCCGCGCGATGTCCTGGCGGACGCCCTCCAGCGCCCGTTCGGCGTCCGCGTCCAGCCGCCGTGCCTCGCTCTGCGCGGCGCCCACGATGTCGGCGGCATGCCGGCGGGCCGCCTCCTGGACCTCCCGCGCCGCCTCGTCGGCCGCGGTCAGCCGGGCGTCGGCGTCGGCGCGGGCCCGTTCCCGCGCGGCCCGCGCATCGCGTTCTGCCTCCTCGTACGCGGCCCGCGCGGCCTCCTCGGCGCGGTCGCGCACGTCCTCCGCCTCGGCGCACACCATGCGGTACAGCTCCTGCGCGCCCTCGCCCAGCGCCTCGTAGCCGACCGGGTCGAGCGAATCGGCCGCGGTGCGCAGCGCGGCGGCCTCGGACTCCATCGCCTCGGCCCGCGCGGACAGCCGGGCGCAGCGCTCCTCGGCGGCGTCCCGCTCCCGGCAGCGGTCGGCGGTGTACGCGTCGACCTGGTCGGGGTGGTACCCACGGCCCCGGACCACGTTGAAGTCCTCTGGAGTCACCGACTGAGCCATGCCCTGCCCCTTCTCCGCCTACCGGCTGCCCGGCCGGCGGATGCCCGCCGACCGCAGTTCGCCGCCCCTTTTTAACCGATTCGGGGCACGCTTGCACGGTCGCAACGCCTCTCGGCGCACCTCCTACCCGAGATTCACCGTAATCCGCCCTCCTGCCAGGCCGCGCCTTCCGGCCCGGGGCCGGTCAGGAGCCGGCGGGAGGCACCGCCGTCCCGCGCGGCGCGGCACCGCACCGGTACGAGACTGGGGGCATGACGCGGAACGACAGCGGGCCCAAGGCCGACCTGCGCCACGCGCTGCGTGAGGCCGGCTCCGTCCTGCTGGGGAAACTCGACGGGCTCGGCCCCTACGACGCGCGCCGCCCGCTGACCCCGACCGGCACGAACCTGCTGGGTCTGGTCAAGCACGCCGCCCTGGTCGAGGCGGGATACCTGGGCGAGGTCTTCGGACGCCCGTTCCCCGGAACACTGCCGGCGTACGGGGACGCGGACGACCCCAACGCCGACCTGCGGGCCGGCCCAGGCGAGTCCCAGGAGGACCTGGTGGAGCTCTACCGGCGGGTGCGGGAGCACGGGGACGCCGTCATCGACGCGCTGCCGCTGGACGCCGCCGGCCGGGTGCCCTGGTGGCCGGCGGACCGCGCCGAGGTGACGCTGCACCGGGTCCTGGTGCACCTGACGGCTGAACTGCAGCGGCACGCCGGGCACGCCGACATCGTGCGCGAACTGATCGACGGCGTCGCCGGGCGGCTCGCTCCGGGCGAGAACCTGCCGCCCGGCGACGCCGCCTGGTGGGCCGCCGAGCGGGTCCGGGCGGAGCGCGCCGCCCGCGAGGCGGCCGGCCTCCCGGACGCCCGGTAGGCGGCCTGGGCGCCGGCGGCCTGGCGGCGGGGGCCCGACGGGGTGGCCCGGCACGACCAGCCCGGTGGGGCCCGGCGCGCGCGTGGTCGCCGGGTTGCGGCGACCGGCCGGGCAGGGACGCCGCGGCGACGACCCCTCGCCGGGCGACGGCACGCGCCGGGCACCGCCGCCACGCCCGCGGGCGGACCGCGCCACGTCTCGGACGGGACCTAGAGCAGGCCGTCCCACATCTGCTCCAGCAGCACCGCCCACCAGTGGTCCGGGGCGGCCAGCGCGGTCGGGTCCAGCGCGGCCAACTGCGCCTGGAAGTCCACCGTCCAGCGTCCGGCCTGGTCCGGCGTGAGCCCCAGCCGCAGCCGCCACATCCGGCCGAGCAGGGCCAGGCAGCGGGCGAACTCCGGCAGCGAGTTGTTGACGTACTGCGCCGGGCTCGCGGGCGTGCCCGGCACCGCCTCCAGCGGCACCGCCATGATGTTCGCGGTGCCGTACTGCACGCACAGCTGCCGGCCGAAGTCGTTGCCCATCACCAGGTACGCCCCGGCGTCCGGCGCGGCGGCCACCCCGCGCTCCGCGGCCACCTCGGCCAGGGTGGGCACCGGCATGCCCGGCTGGGCCCGGGCCCAGAAGAACGGCCCGAAGTCCACCGGCAGTCCGGACCACACCAGGGTCTGGGCGACCAGGTCCGGGACGCCCTGCCGGGCCACCGCGCGCTGGTCGAAGCGGAAGACCGCCTGCGGACCGAACGCCTGCGCCAGCTCGTACCCGATGCCGTCCAACGGGATGGCCGGCACCCGTCCCACCTGGCCCGGGTCCGGCGGCGGCACCCGCTGCGGGTGCGGCCGGGCCGGGCCGTCCGCCACCTGGGCCAGCTCGCCCTGGTGGGTGAGCAGGTGCCGCACGCCCTGCTGCCGTGAGGCGTGGTCGCGCCCGTAGCCGGCGGTGTGGCTGACCCGCACCTGCGGCCAGTTCTCCCGCACCATCCGCGCGCAGTAACCGCCCGGCAGGTCGCAGGACTCCAGCTCGGTGTGGAGCTCCAGCACCTGCTGCGGCGGCACGTTCAGCGACCGCAGCTCGTGCAGGATCTGCCACTCCGGGTGCGGGGTGCCCGGCGCACTGCGGCGGATGATCTGCTGCTCCGAGCCGTCGGCCGCGCGGTAGCGCAGCACCGCCATGTAGCCGGGGCCGACCACCGGCACGCCCTGCGGCGGCTGGGGGAAGCCGTAGCCGCCGGCCGGCGGCGGGACCGCGGGCGGGGGCGGCGGGGCCGTGCCCATCGGGCCCATCGGCACCGGGCCGGGCCCGCCGGGCGCCGGCGGGAGGGGTGGGGGCGGCGGCATGCCCGGTACCCCGGGGGCCGTGCCGGGCGGCGGGGGCGGCGCGGCGGGGCCGGGGGGCGGCGAGGACGGCCGGGCCAGCATCGTCGCCGCCGCATGCGGATCCTGCCCACCACCCCCACCCGACGACGGCCCCGGCCCACCCGGCACCGGAGGCGGCGCCCCCAACGGCGACGCCGACGGCGACGTCCCCTGGCCCACCGCACCGGGAACGCCCGGTGCCGGGGGCGGCGGGGGCGGCGCGCCCGGGCCGGGGGGCGGCGAGGACGGCCGGGCCAGCATCGTCGCCGCCGCATGCGGATCCTGCCCACCACCCCCACCCGACGACGGCCCCGGCCCACCCGGCACCGGAGGCGGCGCCCCCAACGGCGACGCCGCGGGCAGGTCGAGCGCCGGCACCATCTGGGTCGGCACGTACCCCATCGGGGGCGACCCGGCGGCGCCGGGCGCCGGGGGCGGCCCGGCCGGGCCGCTCTGCTCGGGGTGCCGTGCCCGGGGCGGCAGCGAACCGCCCGCTGCCGCCTTCGCCGTCTCGGCGTCCGCGATGTCCGCGGCGCCGTCCGGTGCCGGCCCGGGGGCCGGCGGACCGGTCGGCGGCGCGAGGTCGGCTGCCGGGCCGGTGGGCGGCGGCAGCGCCGCCCCGGCACCGGACGGCGGCGCGGGCGGCATCGGCGGCACGGCCGGCCCGCCGGGGACCGGGGTGTGCTCCGCCTCGGGGTCGAGGGCCGGGGCGACGGCGGTCGCGGGCAGCCCGCTACCACCGGGCATGAGCGTGGTCCTGGCCTCGGAGCGTTCGTTCGGCACGGCGTCGGCCGGCTCGTCGTCGGCACCGCTGAACGCCGGGGGCGGCAGCGGGTCGACCGGGCCCTGCCCGGTGTTCGCGTCCGACCAGCCGGCCGGCGCAGGGGAGCCCGCGGCGGCGCCGGCCGAACCACCGCCGGACGTCTCCCCGCCGGCGGAGCCGCCCGCGTGTCCGGCGCCCGCGTCCGCGGCGCCGCCGTCCAGGGCTCCCGGTCCCGGGGGGCCGGCTTCCGGGACGTCCCACGGGTCCGGCGAGGAGGGGGTGTCGGGGGTGTCGACCGCCGAGGTCGGACTCGAGGTGTCCGGCGCCTGCGGGTCCGTGCCGGACCCGGCCGCGGCGTCCGCGGCCCCGAGCGCCGAGCCGGCCGCCGCGCCGGCCGCCGCGCCGGGCGGGCCCTTCGGGGCGGCGGCGCCCGCGGCGCGGACCCCGGCCGGGCGGTGGTCGGGGATGCCGACCCGGTCCGCGGCCTCCTGCAGCCACTGCGGCGGGCTGAGCAGGAAGGAGGTGGCCTCCAAGTCGACCCGCGCGGGCGGTGGCGGACTCGGCTCCGGGACCCGGGAGCCGTACTCCGCGCGGTAGCGCTCGACCAGCTCCTCGACCGGCAGCGCGGGCCACACGGTGGTCTCGCCGTCCCGGGCGATGACCAGCCGGCAACCGCCGCCGTCCGAGGTGGGGCCGTCCGCGCGGTCCTCGGCCCACACCACGTAGCCGAGGTCGAACTCGGTGACCCGGGGGTCGCGCCGCTCGTTGCCGGGGACCCCGCCGTTGACCCAGCTCTCGGCGCGTTCCCGCGCCTGCGCCAACGTCACCACTGGCCCACTCACTCCTTCACCGGGACGGCACGGGCGAAGCCGCCGTCCACCATCAGGTTGGCCACCGTCTCCAACTCCGGCGGTCCGCCCGCCAACCGCAGCAGGAACGCGTCCAGGCCGTCGCCGCACGGCACCAGCAGCGCCTCGACCCGCTCCCGCGCCGACTCCCAGGCACCGTCCCGGTCCCGCGGGTCGTCGTACGGGCAGAACCAGACGCCGCCGGTCCGCTCGCCGCGCACCTTCAGCGCCAGCAACCCGCCCTGGACGTAGCCGATGCCCAGGTAGTCCTTGGTGAGGTGGTCGCGCAGGCACTTGTTGGCGTAGCGCAGGTCGTCGAGCTCGGCCCGGTCGCGCAGCGCGAAGAACGGCTGGTCGACCAGGAGGCCCAGCTCCGGGTCGAACGCGGCGCCCACCGGGGCCCGGCCGCCGGCCGCCTTGAGGAAGTCGCGGTAGGCGCCGGGCAGCCGGTAGCCGAGGTCCTCCTCCAGGTCGCGCAGCGCCGACTCGCGCTCCGCGCCGCCGGGCGGCACGCCGGGCTCCAGCGCGAAGTGCGCCGGGAAGGGGTCCTGCAACGGCCGGGTGCCGCGCTTGTCGCGGTCGGCCGGGCAGTCCGCCAGCCCGCCGTGGTGCCGCAGCAGCGCCTTGACCTCGACCGGGACCAGCTCCATGCGCCGGCCGCCGACCACGTGGTGCCAGGTCCAGCCGTGCGGGGTGGCGACCGGCGACGGGCCCCGGAACAGCTCGTGGCCCGCGCGGTGCTGCGCGGCGTTGGCCGAGACGTAGTCGGTCAGCCGCAGTTCGTCCAGCCCGAAACCCTCCGGGGGGTCGGCGATCTCGGCCGCCGCCGCGGCGTACGGCGAGAAGTCCGGGTAACCGTCGTCGTCCACCCGCACGCCGCCCGGGTGGCGGGCGGCGCGGAGCGGATCGGGGAAGTGCACGACCTGTCCGGCGTAAGCCGCGTTCGGCGGGGCGGCCGTTGCCCCTAGCCGACCTGTCGTCATGGCGGATGCCCCCTGCTGGATCTGGCGTTTCCGCACAGCCTATGGGGTGTGGCAACACCGCCGGCGGCCGGTCGGCGCACCCTTCCGGCCGGGACCGGGCGCGGTCCGCACGCGGATGGCGCGTCAGCCGCCGGCCCGGTCAACCCGGCAGGCCCGGCCGCGCGGTGCGTCCGGCGCGGCGGAAGACGGGCACGGCCGGCCCGGCGGCGTGTGCGGCCGACCCGGCGGCGGGGCGTCGGGGCGGGCGGCGGGGATCACGCGGAGGAAGGGCGGGCGGCGGGGGCGGGGATCACGGGGCGTCCGCGTCCGCGTCGGCCGGGATCACCGCGGAGACCCGGAAGCCGCCGGCCCGGCTCGGGCCGGCCACGAAGCCGCCGCCCAGCGCGGCGACCCGTTCCTTCATGCCGACCAGTCCGTTGCCCCCGCTGGGCAGGCCGGCCGATGGCTCGCCGGCCGGCGGGCCGTTCTCCACCAGGACCGCCACCTCCGCGCTGCGGTAGGCGACGCGCACCAGCGTGGCGGCGCCGACCGCGTGTTTGTGCGCGTTGGTCAGCGCCTCCTGCACCACCCGGTACGCGGCCTGCTCGACCCGGGGGGCCAGCGGCCGGCGGTCGCCCTCCTCGGAGAGCGTCACCGCCATGCCGGCCGCCCGGGACTGCTCGACCAGCACGCCGAGCTGCGCCAGGTTCGGCCCGGCCGGGTCGTCGCGGCCGTCCGGCCCGGTGCGCCGACCGCGCCCACCGCCGGCCGCGGCCGGGCCGCCGCCGACGGGTTCCGGGGCACCGGCGCCGGACCGGTCGGCCGCCGCCACCGCCGCCGGGCGGGGGGCCGGCACCGGACGGACCGGGTCGGGCAGCGGGCCGGCCGAGCCGGTGCGCAGCACGCCCAGCATCTGGCGGAGTTCGCCGAGCGCCTGCCGGCCCATCTCCCCCAGCAGTTCCGCGCTGCCCTCGGCGCGCTCCGGGTCGGTGCGCAGCACCGCGCGCACCGCGGAGGCGTGCACCACCATCAGGCTCACCCGGTGCGCCACCACGTCGTGCATCTCGCGGGCGATCCGGGTGCGCTCCTCGATCCGGGCCCGCTCGGCCCGCTCCCCGGCCTTCTCGGCCAGCAGCGCCAGTTCGCGCTCCAGGTCGTCCGCGCGGTCCCGCAGCGTCTCGACCAGCCGGCGGCGGGCGCCCACGTACAGCCCCAGCAGCACCGGCGGCGCGGTCAGTCCGGCCGCCACCAGCAGGGAGAAGAGCATCATGATCCACTGCGACGTGCTCTCGTGCACCAGGTCGCGGTTCATCTGCACGTACGCCACGATCAGCGTTCCGCCGGCGGTCATCGCGACCAGTGCGGCGATGATCCGACGCGGCAGGCGGGAGGCGGCCAGGGTGTAGAGCGAGACCACCCCCATCACCATGCCCATCTGCACCGGGGTGACCACCAGCGCTATCAGCACCACGGTGATCGGCCAGCGCCGGCGCAGCAGCAGCGTGCCGCCGACCAGCAGCCCGGCCACCGCCCCCAGGACCGGCCACCCGCCGTGCCCGTAGCCGAACCAGGCACCCTCGACCGCGCACTCCAGCGCGGAGACGGCCGCCAGCGCGGCGTCCAGCACCAGGCCGCGCCGCCGCGGCCACCACCAGAAACCGGTCCGCTGCACCCTTTCCGGATCGGCCGATCCGGTGTCCCCCGTCGACGTCATACGGGTCAGCCTAGGTGCTGTCCGGTGCACCGCGCCGTTCACCCGCTGGGCGGGGCGGCCTCGCCCGGTGCGCCGGCGTCCGCCGCCGCGCCGGGACCGGGGACGGCGGCCGGTCGGACCGACCGACGGCGGTCGGGGCTACCGGCCGCCGGAGCGGCGACGGCAGGGAACGCGGCGGACGCGTCCGCGCCGGGCCGGCGGCGGTCCCGCCTATCCTGGTCCCGTTCGGACAGCGCGGTCCGCACCAGGAGCCAGTTCCGCACCCCATCGCACCGGAACCGCGAGGAGCCGCATCCGTGAGCGTCGCCGACCACCGTCCCGACCCATCCGATCCGCCCGGCCCCACCGACAACACGGCGCTGCGCGCCGACATACGACGGCTGGGCGACCTGCTCGGCGAGACCCTGGTGCGGCAGGAGGGCGCCGAACTGCTCGACCTGGTCGAGCGGGTGCGCGCGCTGACCCGCAGCGACGGGGAGGCCGCCGCCCGGCTGCTGGGCCGCACCGACCTGCCCACCGCCACCAAGCTGGTGCGCGCCTTCTCCACCTACTTCCACCTGGCCAACGTCACCGAGCAGGTCCACCGCGGCCGGGAGCTGCGCGCCCGCCGGGCCCGGGAGGGCGGTCTGCTGGCGCGCACCTCCGACCGGCTCAAGGACGCCGACCCGGAGCACCTGCGCGGGACGGTACGGCGGCTGGGGGTGCGCCCGGTGTTCACCGCGCACCCCACCGAAGCGGCCCGGCGCAGCGTGCTGACCAAGCTGCGCCGCATCGCCGAGCTGCTGGACGCGCCGGCCGAGGGGGCGGACGGCCAGCGCCGCCAGGACCTGCGGATCGCGGAGTACGTCGACCTGCTGTGGCAGACCGACGAGCTGCGGGTGGTCCGCCCCGAGCCGGCCGACGAGGCGCGCAACGCGGTCTACTACCTTGACGAACTGCACCAGAACGCGGCCGGCGACGTGCTGGAGGACCTGGCCGCCGAGCTGGAGCGGATCGGCGCGCCGCTGCCGCCCGGCACCCGGCCGCTCACCTTCGGCACCTGGATCGGCGGCGACCGGGACGGCAACCCCAACGTCACCCCGCAGGTGACCCGGGAGGTGCTGCTGCTCCAGCACGAGCACGGCATCACCGACGCCCTGGAACTGGTCGACGTGCTGCGCGGCGCGCTGTCGAACTCGATCCGCAACTGCGGCGCCGACCAGGAACTGCTCGCCTCCCTCGACCGCGACCTGGCGGTGCTGCCGGAGATCTCCCCGCGCTACAAGCGGCTCAACGCGGAGGAGCCGTACCGCCTGAAGGCGACCTGTGCACGGCAGAAACTGGTCAACACCCGCGAGCGGCTGGCGGCCGGCGCGCCGCACCGCCCGGGCCGCGACTACCTGGGCACCGGTGAACTGATCGCCGACCTGAAGGTGCTCCAGGACTCGCTGCGCGCGCACCGCGGCGGGCTGATCGCCGACGGCCGGCTGGAGCGCACCATCCGCACCCTCGGCGCGTTCGGGCTGCAACTGGCCACCATGGACATACGGGAGCACGCCGACGCCCACCACCACGCGCTGGGCCAGCTGTTCGACCGGCTCGGCGAGGAGTCGTGGCGCTACGCCGACATGCCGCGCGACGACCGGCGCCGGCTGCTCGCCAAGGAGTTGCGCTCGCGCCGCCCGCTGGCGCCCAGCCCGGCACCGCTGGACGAGGAGGGCAGTCGCACCCTCGGGGTCTTCCACACCGTCGCCGAGGCGCTGGAGCGCTTCGGCCCTGAGGTCGTGGAGTCCTACGTCATCTCGATGTGCCGGGGGTCCGACGACGTGTTCGCCGCCACCGTGCTGGCCCGCGAGGCGGGGCTGGTCGACCTGCACGCCGGTGTCGCCCGGATCGGCATCGTGCCGCTGCTGGAGACCACCGACGAACTGCGGATCGCCGACCGGCTGCTGGACGAGATGCTGGCCGACCCCTCCTACCGCAAGCTCGTCTCGCTCCGCGGCGACGTGCAGGAGGTGATGCTCGGCTACTCCGACTCCTCGAAGTTCGGCGGCATCACCACCAGCCAGTGGGAGATCCACCGGGCGCAGCGCCGGCTGCGTGACGTCGCGCACCGCTACGGGGTGCGGCTGCGGCTCTTCCACGGCCGCGGCGGCACCGTCGGCCGCGGCGGCGGGCCCTCGCACGAGGCGATCCTCTCCCAGCCGTGGGGCACGCTGGAGGGCGAGATCAAGGTGACCGAGCAGGGCGAGGTCATCTCCGACAAGTACCTGGTCCCGGCGCTCGCCCGGGAGAACCTGGAGCTGACGGTGTCCGCCACCCTCCAGGCGTCCGCCCTGCACACCGCGCCGCGCCAGTCCGACGAGGCGCTGGCCCGCTGGGACGCGGCGATGGAGCAGGTCTCGCGCGCCGCGCACGGCGCCTACCGGGCGCTGGTGGAGGACCCGGACCTGCCGGCGTACTTCTTCGCCTCCACCCCGGTCGACCAGCTCGCCGAACTGCACCTGGGCTCCCGGCCGTCGCGCCGCCCGGACTCCGGTGCCGGCCTGGACGGGCTGCGCGCCATCCCGTGGGTGTTCGGCTGGACCCAGTCGCGGCAGATCGTGCCCGGCTGGTACGGCGTCGGGTCGGGCCTGCGGGCCGCCCGGGAGGCCGGGCTGGACGCCGACCTCGAGGAGATGCACGGCCACTGGCACTTCTTCCGCAACTTCCTGTCCAACGTGGAGATGACGCTGGCCAAGACCGACCTGCGGATCGCCCGCCACTACGTCGACACCCTGGTCCCGGACGGCTTGCGACACGTCTTCGCGGCCATCGAGGCCGAGCACCGGCTCACCGTCGCCGAGGTGTTGCGGCTGACCGGGGAACGCGAACTGCTGGACGCCTCGCCGGTGCTCAAGCAGACCTTCCACGTGCGCGACGCCTACCTGGACCCGATCTCCTACCTCCAGGTCGCCCTGCTGCACCGCCAGCGCGAGGCCGCGGCGCGCGGTGACGAGCCCGATCCGGCGCTCGCCCGCGCGCTGCTGCTGACCGTCAACGGTGTGGCGGCCGGGCTGCGCAACACCGGCTGACCGGGAGCGGAGCCGACCGGCCCTGCCCGCCGCCCCGCTGCCCGGCGGGCGACCCGGCGGCGGGCGGCGGCCCGCGGCGGACCACGCGCGGCGGGCGGTGTCCGACGGCGCCGGAGCGACCCGCGCGGCCGCACGGGCGGCCATGGCGCCGGCCGGCGCCTGCTCGGCGGACAGCCGCGCATCGCCGCCGCGACCCTGATCCGGAGGGGCCGGACGCTGGTTCCCCGGCGGGGGACGGCCCGGGGGGACGGGCCTCCGGAGGGGGTCTCAGCCCAGTGCGAAGGGCACCGCCACCAGCAGGGCCCCCAACGCCGCGGCCGTCCACGCCGTCCTGCGCAGCCCCAGCCCGAAGCCGAGGCCCAGCGCGGCCAGCAGCAGCGCGCCGGCCACCGAGCGCAGCGCGAACAGCAGTCCGGCCGGGCCGGTGCGCACCACCTCGGTGGAGTCGCGCCGCACCGCCACCGGGAACCGCTGCCCGGTGCCGGTCGTCACCAGCCGGTCCACCCGCACCGTGGGGATCGCCCGGCCCTGGCCGTAGGGCGCCAGGGTGCCCCGGCACCAGGACGTGCCGCAGCTACGGACCGTCATCACACCGCGCTCCAGGCCCCGGTGGCCGAGCGCGTCCTCGACCGGGCCCCAGGAGAGCCACACGCCCGCCGCCAGCACCGCGAACACCAGCGCCCCGGCCACCACCGCCTTCACCAGCAGCAGCAGGCCGTACGTACTCTCGGCGAACCGTCTGGCCCGGCTCCGTTTGACCATGGCGGCGATCCTTGGCCATAACCGAGTCCACGGTCAACCGGTCGGCGCCACCGGGCACCGGACGCGTACCGGTCAGCCGTTGTACGCGCTCTGCGCGCGCTCCAGCCCCTCGGTGATCAGCGCCTCCACCGCGTCGGCCGCGCGGTCCACGAACCACTCCAGGTCCTTGCGCTCGGCGGCGGAGAAGTCCCGCAGCACGAACGCCGCCACCTCCATCCGGCCCGGCGGACGCCCGATGCCGCAGCGCACCCGCGCGTAGTCGGGGCCGAGCGACTTGGTGACGGACTTCAGGCCGTTGTGGCCGTTGTCGCCGCCGCCGCGCTTGAGGCGCAGCGCGGCGTAGTCGATGTCGAGTTCGTCGTGGACCGTGACGATCCGCTCCAGCGGCACCTTGTAGAAGTCGCGCAGCGCGGTCACCGGGCCGCCGGAGAGGTTCATGTACGTCATCGGCTTGGCCAGCACCACCCGCCGGCCGCCGAGCCGGCCCTCCACCACCTGCGCCCGGCTGCGGTGCGCCCTGAACCGCCCGCCGGTCCGGGCGGCCAGCACGTCGGCCACCATGAACCCGATGTTGTGGCGGTTGCCCTCGTACCCCTGACCGGGGTTGCCCAGCCCGGCCACCAGCCACGGTCCCTCGGTCTCCGTCATCCCGCCACGCTCCCGCGTTCCGTCCGCCACGTTCCGCCCGCGGTGCGCGCCACCGCACACGCGGGCTGCCGCCCCGCTCGGCGCGAGCGGGGCGGCAGCACCGAGTCCACCGGAAACCGGTCCCGGTCAGCCCTCGGCGGCCTCGGCGGCGGCCGGAACGCCGGCTCCGGCCTCCTCGACCTCCTCCTCGTCGCCCGAGGCGGTCTCGACCTGTGCCGAGACGATCTGCAGCACGACGGCGTCGTCCTCGACGGTCAGCGTGGTGCCCTTCGGCAGCGTGATGTCACGGGCCAGGATGGAGGCACCGGCCTCCAGGCCCTCGACCGAGACGGTGACGCCGTCCGGGATGTGGGTGGCCTCGGCCTCGACCGGCAGCGCGCCCAGCACGTGCTCGATCAGGTTGCCGCCCGGAGCCAGGTCGCCCTCGACGTGCACCGGCACCTCGACGGTGACCTTCTCGCCGCGCTTGACCTGGAGCAGGTCGATGTGCTTCAGGAAGCCCTTGATCGGGTCCTTCTGCACGGCCTTGGGGATCACCAGCTCCGACGTGCCGTCGATGTCCAGGCTGATCAGGACGTTGGGGGTCTTCAGCGCGAGCATCAGTTCGTGGCCGGGCAGGGACACGTGCACCGGGTCGGCGCCGTGGCCGTAGATGACGCCGGGTACGCGGCCCGCGCTGCGGGTACGGCGCGCGGCGCCCTTGCCGAACTCCGACCGCGTCTGGGCGGCGATCTTCACCTGGGACATGGAGCACTCCTCGTGGACGAGACGGAAAGGACCTCTGCCGCTCGGTCCACGACGGACCTGCTTCGAAACCTCGAAAGCGCGTCGATAACGGAGCGCCGCCGCCGTCCGGCGGCCACGGCCTCCCTCGCCGAGCAACCCGGGAAGTCTAACCGGCGGCCGGGCGGCCGGTGAAATCGGGCGCCCCGGGCGGCGGGCGCCGCCCGCCACCCGGACGGCGCGGTCGGGGGCGGACCGCTCAGGCCCCGTCGAACAGGCTGGTCACCGAGCCGTCCTCGAACACCTCGCGGATCGCGCTGGCCACCATCGGCGCGATCGACAGCACCGTCACCTTGTCCAGTGACCGGGCCAGTTCGCCGGGGGTGGGCAGAGTGTCGGTGAGGACGAACTCGCCGACCCGGGAGTTCTTCAGCCGGTCCGCGGCCGGGCCGGACAGCACGCCGTGCGTGGCGGTGACGATCACGTCCCGGGCGCCGTTGGCGAACAGCGCGTCCGCCGCGGCGCAGATCGTGCCGCCGGTGTCGATCATGTCGTCGACCAGCACGCAGATGCGGCCCTCGACGTCGCCGACCACCTCGTGCACGGTCACCTGGTTCGCCACGTCCGGGTCGCGCCGCTTGTGCACGATCGCCAGCGGCGCGCCGAGCCGGTCGCACCACCGGTCGGCCACCCGCACCCGTCCGGCGTCCGGCGAGACGATCGTCAGCATGTCGCGGTCGACCTGGGCACCCACGTAGTCCGCCAGCAGCGGCAGCGCGAACAGGTGGTCCACCGGCCCGTCGAAGAAGCCCTGGATCTGGTCGGTGTGCAGGTCCACCGTCAGGATCCGGTCCGCGCCGGCGGTCTTGAACAGGTCCGCCATCAGCCGCGCGGAGATCGGCTCGCGCCCGCGGTGCTTCTTGTCCTGCCGCGCGTAGCCGTAGAACGGCACGATGACCGTGATGCGCTTCGCCGAGGCGCGCTTCAACGCGTCGATCATGATGAGCTGTTCCATGATCCACTGGTTGATCGGCGCGGTGTGGCTCTGCATCACGAACGCGTCGCAGCCCCGGGCGGACTCCTCGAACCGCACATAGATCTCACCGTTGGCGAAATCGAAGGCCCTGGTCGGCACCAACTGGGCTCCCAGTTGGCGTGCCACCTCCTCCGCCAGTTCGGGGTGAGCGCGGCCGGAGAAGAGCATCAACTTCTTCTCACCGGTCGTCTTGATCCCGGTCACTGAACCGTCTCCTCGATGATTCGGCTGGTGTTCGACCACGCGTCGCCCGCGGTACGGCGCGCCGGCGGATTCCTCACGTGCACGCCACACGGTACGCCCCGCGCGGCACCCGCCCACAACCGGGCGAAGGCCGTGACCAGCGCGTCACCGCCCGATCACCACCCGATCGCCACGGATCACTCACCCCGTCCGGCCCGCTCGGCCGCCTTCGCCGCGGCGCTCCCGGACCGCTTGCGCGTCACCCAGCCGTCGATGTTGCGCTGTTGTCCGCGCGCGACGGCGAGCGCTCCCGGCGGGACGTCCTTGACGATCACCGATCCGGCCGCCGTGTAGACCCCGTCCCCGATCGTGACCGGCGCCACGAACATGTTGTCCGCACCGGTGCGGCAGTGGCTGCCGATCCTCGAGTGGTGCTTGTGCTCGCCGTCGTAGTTGACGAAGACGCTCGCCGCGCCGATGTTCGTGTGGTCGCCGATCGTGGCGTCGCCCACGTAACTCAGGTGCGGGACCTTCGAGCCCTCGCCGATCGAGGCGTTCTTCATCTCCACGTAGGTGCCCGCCTTCGCCGCGCGCGCCAGACGGGTGCCCGGCCGCAGGTACGCGTACGGCCCCACGTTCGCCTCCGGGCCGATCTCCGCCCCGTCCGCCACCGTGAAGGCGACCCGGGCGCCCTCGCCCACCGCGGTGTCGGTCAACTGCGAGTGCGGGCCCACCTCGGCGCCGGCGGCCAGCCGGGTCGCGCCGCGCAGCGTGGTGCCCGGCAACACCAGGCAGTCCGGCGCGAACTCCACCGTCACGTCCACCCACGTCGAGGCCGGGTCCACCACGGTGGCGCCGGCCAGCATCGCGTCCCGCAGCAGCCGGTCGTTGAGCGAGCGGCGGGCCCGCGCCAACTGCACCCGGTTGTTGACCCCGGCGACCTCCTCGTGGTCGGCGGCCACCGCCGCGCCGACCCGGCGGCCGGCGGCGCGCAGGATCGCGAGCGCGTCGGTGAGGTACTCCTCGCCCTGCGCGTTCTCCCGGGTCAGCCGGGAGAGCGCCTCGGCCAGCGCCTTCGCCTCGAACGCGAACACCCCGGAGTTGATCTCGCGGATCTCGCACTGCGCCGGGTCGGCGTCCTTCTGCTCCACGATCGCGGCGACCGAGCCGTCCGGCTCGCGCACGACGCGGCCGTAACCGGTGGCGTCCGGCACCTCGGCGGTCAGCACGGTGACCGCGTTGCCGCCCCGCTCGTGCGCGGCGACCAGCGCGGACAGCGTGCCGGCGGTCAGCAGCGGGGTGTCCCCGCAGGTGATCACGACGGTGCCGTCCAGGGCGACCGACTCGGCCGCCAGCGCCTCCAGGGCGGTGCGGACCGCGTGGCCGGTGCCGTGCCGCTCGGCCTGCACCGCGACCCGGGCCCGCGGGTCGGCGCCGGCCAGGTGCGCGGCGACCCGCTCGCCCTCGTGGCCCACCACCACGACCAGTTCGCGCGGGGCCAGTTCGCGGGCGGCGGCGACCACGTGGCCGAGCAGCGACCGACCGCAGATCTCGTGCAGCACCTTCGGCACGGCCGACTTCATGCGGGTCCCCTCCCCCGCGGCGAGAACGACAACGGCAGCCGGATTGGTCGGGCTCACGTGGAGGCTCCTCGGCATCGGGGGGTCGGGTAACGAAAAGGATACCGAGGGCGCGGGGCGCCGCCCGCACCGAACGCCGCCCGGCCCCGGGACGGGGGTGCGCGGGCTCGGAGGGGGTGCGCGGCGAGGGACGCGGCCCGTGAGCCGCGCGGGGCCCGGGGTGGGCGTACGACCGCCGGGCACACGGCGCCGGGCTCCCCCGCCAGGACTCGAACCTGGAATGACTGGACCAAAACCAGCAGTGTTGCCAATTACACCACAGGGGATCACTGATCAAGCGGCCACGAGAGGGCCCCGCGCCGCTTGCCGGCCTCCACTATGCCGTACCGCCCGCCCCGGACGCGACGGCGCGGCACCGCCGTCGGGCACCCGTTCGGCCCGCGGCGTCCGAGGATCACCCGTCGGGGTGCCGCGGGCGGGCCGACGGCGTCCAGTGGTACGGGGCGCGGCGCGGGCCCCTGCCATACTTACGCCGTCGTAGGTTACGGTTCCGTAGCCACATCGGCTGACCGCAGTGCCCCCCACCCTCCGAGGGAAACCATGACGACACAGCCGGACCTGATCACCGAATCCGGGGACCCCGCGCCGCGGGGTGCCGACGGCTCACCGTTGCCGAAGGCGACGCTGGGCGCCGACAGCAAGGGATCGATCGAGCAGATCACGCTGGGCCTGTTCATCGGGGTGCCGTTCCTCGCCCTGCTGGCCGCCATCCCGATGGCGTGGGGCTGGGGGATGAGCTGGCTGGACCTGGGCCTGATGGTGTTCATGTACTACCTGGGCTGCCACGGCATCACGATCGGCTTCCACCGCTACTTCACGCACGGCTCGTTCAAGGCGAGGCGCCCGCTGCGCATCGCGCTGGCCATCGCGGGCTCGATGGCGGTGGAGGGCCCGCTGGTGCGCTGGGTTGCCGATCACCGGCGGCACCACAAGTACTCCGACAGCGAGGGCGACCCGCACTCCCCGTGGCGGTACGGCGAGTCGGTCCCGGCGCTGGTCAAGGGGCTGTGGTGGGCGCACATGGGGTGGATGTTCGACGAGGAGCAGACCCCGCAGCACAAGTACGCGCCGGATCTGATCCGGGACCCGGCCATAAGGGCGGTCTCCCGGCAGTTCGTGCTGTGGACCGCCGTGTCGCTGATGATCCCGCCGCTGGTCGGCGGGCTGGTGACGATGAGCTGGTGGGGCGCGCTCTCGGCGTTCTTCTGGGGCTCGCTGGTACGGGTGGCGCTGCTGCACCACGTGACGTGGTCGATCAACTCGATCTGCCACGCGCTCGGCAAGCGCCCGTTCAGGTCGCGCGACAAGTCGGGCAACGTGTGGTGGCTGGCGGTGCTCTCCTGCGGCGAGTCGTGGCACAACCTGCACCACGCCGACCCGACCTGCGCCCGGCACGGCGTGCTCCGCGGCCAGCTGGACTCCAGCGCGCGGATCATCCGCTGGTTCGAGCGCCTCGGCTGGGCCCACGACGTGCGCTGGCCCAGCTCGGAGCGGATTTCCGCCCGGCGCCGGGAAGAGGTCGCCAAGGCGGCATGATGGGTGGTGTGGCTACCGAGGGCATCACGAAGGACGACGGGAAGGCGCCCCCGGTGACGCCCGGGGCGGCCAAGCCCGCCCGGCGCGCGCGCCGGGTCCGGATGACCGGCAAGGAACGGCGCGAGCAGTTGCTCGACGTGGGCCGCGCCCTGTTCGCCGAACGGGGGTTCGAAGGCACCTCGGTGGAGGAGATCGCGCACCAGGCCGGGGTCTCCAAGCCGGTGGTCTACGAGCACTTCGGCGGCAAGGAAGGGCTCTACGCGGTCGTCGTGGACCGCGAGATGCGGATGCTGCTGGACATGGTGACCGGCGCGCTGACCGGCGGGCACCCGCGCGAGCTGCTGGAGCAGGCGGCGTTCGCGCTGCTGGACTACATCGAACGGTCGACCGACGGCTTCCGGATCCTGGTGCGCGACTCGCCGGTCGCCCAGTCGACCGGCACCTTCGCCTCACTGATCAGCGACATCGCCACCCAGGTGGAGGACATCCTGGGCATGGAGTTCAAGCAGCGCGGCTTCGAACCGAAGCTGGCGCCGATGTACGCGCAGGCGCTGGTGGGCATGGTGGCGCTGACCGGCCAGTGGTGGCTGGACGTACGGCGGCCGAAGAAGGCGGACGTGGCCGCGCACCTGGTGAACCTGGCCTGGAACGGGCTGTCCGGGCTGGAGCCGCGCCCCCGGCTGGTGGGGCACCGCAAGGCCTGACCCGGGCCCGGCGTGCCGCCCCCGTCCGCGCGTCACGGCGCCCGCGCCACCGCCCGGCCCGCACCACCGGCGGCAGTCGGCGGTGGCGGTCAGCGACGGCCGGCGGCGGTGGCCGGTCAGCCGGTGGGCTCCAGGAACTCCAGCCGGTTGCCGACCGGGTCGTGCGAGGTGAACCGGCGGTGGCCGGGCAGGTGGTGGTCCCAGGTGACGTCGGCGCCGTGGTCGAGCAGGCGTCGGGCGACGGCGTCGATGCCGGTGACCCGCAAACCGGGGTGGGCCTTGGCGGACGGGGTGAAGGCCGGGTCGACGCCGAGGTGCAGCTGGACCGGCCCGAGGGCGAACCAGCAGCCGCCCCGGGCGGCCAGCACCGGCGGCTTGGCGACCTCGGCCATGCCGAGCGCGTCCCGGTAGTAGCCGCGCAGCAGGTCCTCGGTGCCGGGCGGGGCGGCGAGCTGCACGTGGTCGAGCGCGGTGATCGCGGCGCCCCGCTCCCGGCCGGCGGGGACGTCCCGGCCGGCCGCCGGGTCCGGGTCCCTGGTGGCCACCGCGAAGATCCGGCGGAACGGCAGGACGGTGCCGTGCGGACCGGGCGGGTACGCGGTGCGCAGCAGGTCGCGGTACTCGGCGGTGAACTCCTCGACGGCGCGCGGGTCGTCGGCCAGCGCGGTCAGCACCGGCCGCAGCGCGGTGCCGCGGGTCCAGCTGAGGACCGGATCCGGGCCGGCCAGCAGGTGCAGGTAGGTGGTCTCCCAGGCGTCGACCCGGCGGCCGGGGCCGGCCATCAGGTCGAGGTAGCCGGCCGGGTCGAGCACTCCGGTGCGGCGGCGGCCGTGCCCGGCCAGCCGGTCCCGCCAGCGCGGCGCCTCGCACAGCTCGTCGAGCAGCACGTGGCTGGGCTCGCCGAAGTTGCCCGGGACCTGGAGCGCGAAGCTGCCGCCGGGGGCGAGCCGGTCGAGCCAGTCGGGCAGCGCGTCGGGGTGGTTCGGCACCCACTGCAGCGCGGCGTTGGAGACGACCAGGTCGTAGGGCCGCTCCGGGGTCCAGTCGGCGGCGTCGGCCCGGCGGAAGTCCAGGCTGCCGCCACCCGGGGTGGGCCCGGCCAGCCGGGCGGCCTCGGCGAGCATGTCGGGTGAGGAGTCCAGCCCGGTGATGTGGGCGTCCGGCCAGCGGTCGGTGAGCAGCCGGGTGACGTTGCCCGGGCCGCAGCCGAGGTCGGCGATGTGCGCCGGCCGGCCGGCCGGGTCCGGAACCCGGTGCAGGAGGTCCAGGAACGGTCGGGTGCGGTGGTCGGCGTGCCGGAGGTACTGGCCCGGGTCCCAGGTCGCCTGCTCCATGGTGCGTGCCCTTTCGGCCGGTGCGCGGACGGGTCGGGGCGACGCGACGGGCCGCGTGGTCCGGATGTCGTCCCGCCCCCACCTTCACCCCGAAAGTCTCTTGATGTCAAGAGACTTCATATCGACACAACCGTTACACTGATCGCATGGAGGACGAGGTCGACAGGTTGGTCGCGGCATGGCGACGGGAGCGTCCGGACCTCGACGTGGGGCCGCTGGAGGTGCTCAGCCGGGTGAGCCGGCTGGCCCGGCACCTGGACCGGGCGCGCCGGCTGGCGTTCGCCGAGCACCGGCTGGAGTCGTGGGAGTTCGACGTGCTCACGTCGCTGCGCCGGGCCGGCGAGCCGTACCAGCTCTCGCCCGGCCAGCTGCTCACGCAGACGCTGGTGACCTCCGGCACGATGACCAACCGGATCGACCGGCTGGCGCAGCGCGGACTGGTGGAGCGGCTGCCGGACCCCAGCGACCGGCGGGGCGTGCTGGTGCGGCTGACCGCGGAGGGGCGCGACCGGGCCGACGAGTCGCTCGCCGGGCTGCTGGTCCAGGAACACGCGATCCTCGGCGCGCTGTCGGCCGGACAGCGCGGAGAACTCGCCGGGCTGCTGCGCCGGTTGACCGCGCCCTTCGACAACCTCCCCGGGTGACGCGCCCGGTCGTCCGGTGTGCCCGTGGACGCTGCGAGGCGCCCTTCGACGACCTCCCCGTGACCCCGCGGTTCGGCCGTGTCCGGCCGGGCGCGGCCGCCGGCCGGCTGGCGGCAGTCGTTCGGCGGCGCGCCGGAGCGGGACCGGGCCGTTCGGCGGCGACGGCCCGGCGCGCCGGGCCGGCCGTGCCCGGCCGGCGTCAACCGCCGCTGCCGGCCGGCACGGCGAGGTCGGCCGGGCCGACGCCGGCCCGGCGGGCGAGGGCCACCGCGGCCAGCGTGGAGTGCACGCCGAGCTTGCCCAGCACGTTCTGCATGTGGGTGCGCACGGTGTGCGGGGACAGGTAGAGGCGTTCGGCGACCGCCTTGCGGCCCAGGCCGGCCACCATGCAGCGCAGCACCTCGCGTTCGCGCGGGGTGAGCGAGCCGACCAGCCGCTCGCTCTCGGTACGGTGCCGGCGCGCAGCCGTCAACTCCCGCAGCACGCCGGTCAGCAGGGCCGGCGGCAGGTGCGTCTCGTCGCGCAGCACGCCGCGCACCACGGCCAGCAGCCGGGAGAGCGAACTGTCCTTGGCCACCCAACCGCGGGCCCCGACCTGCAGGGCGCGGGCGGCGCGCCGCGCGTCGTCGCGTTCGGCGAGCACCACCATCCGCAGGCCCGGGCGGGCCGCGCGCAGGCGTTCCACCAGGGCGATGCCGTCGCCCGCCGGCTCGCTCCCGGCGGCGGGCGACGGGCCCGGTCTCTCGCCCCGCACCGGCCCGCCGGCCGGTGCGGGCCCGTCGGACCGCGGGGCGCGCGGCGCCGGCAGGTGGGCGGCCGGCGGCGGCCCGGCGGCCAGATCGGCGTCGACGAGGGCGACGTCGAAGGGTCTGTTCTCGGCCTCCGCGCGGTCCAGGCAGCGTTGCGCGGCGGTGGCGCCGCCGGTGGCGAGGACCTCCACGTCGGGTTCGGCGGCGAGCGCCGCGGCGAGCGATTCGGCGAAGATGCGGTGGTCGTCGACGACCAGGACACGGATGCGGGCCATGCGATCACACTCCCCCTGAAGGATGGCGGGCGCGGGCCGGTGGAGGCGCGGCCCGCTCCGGGAGTGCCCACGCCGCTCGGGCGGTCGGTCCAGGGTGGGTTCCTACCCGATCCGGGGGTGCGCTATCCGCCGTGTCGCCCCTTTTAGGTGCCCGGCTCCCCCTACCGGATGGTGTGTGAGAAGCGTAAGGCGGTCGACCATGACCTGCTGAGGAATTGACCAACTCGGTTGCGTAACGGGTCCGTTGATGCAATAGGCGGATTCCCGGGCCCGGCCCGCGCCGGGCCCGCGCCACCGGGCGACGCGCGCGGGGCGGCCGCGCGCCGTGCCGCGCCCGCGCACGCCGGGCCGGCCGGGCGGTCAGGACAACCGCCGGGCGCCGTCGCCGGGCGCCGCGTCGAGGATCCGGGGTTCCCGGTGGCCGGCCGCCGCGAACGCCTCGGCGACCGCCCGCGCGACGGCGTCCGCGTCGGCCGCCTCCACCAGCGCGATCGCCGAGCCGCCGAAGCCGCCGCCGGTCATCCGGGCACCGAGCGCCCCGGCGGCGACCGCGCTGTCCACCGCGAGGTCGAGTTCCGGGCAGGAGACCGCGAAGTCGTCGCGCAGCGAGGCGTGCCCGGCCAGCAGCACCGGCCCGAGGCGGCGCGGCTCACCGGCCTCCAGGCAGGCGACGGCCCGCAGCACGCGGGCGTTCTCGGTCACCACGTGCCGCACCAGCCGCCGGTCCGCCGGCTCGACGCCCGCCCGGCCGAGCAGTTCCAGGGCGTCCGGCAGCCGTTCCGGGGTGACGTCGCGCAGCGCCGACACGCCCAGCGCGGCGGCGGCCCGCTCGCAGCCGCGCCGCCGCCGCCCGTAGCCGCCGCCGGCGTGCGCGTGCCGCACCCGGGTGTCGGCCACCAGCAGCCGCAGCCCGTGCCCGCCCAGGTCGAGCGGGATCTGGCGCTGCGACAGGTCGCGGGTGTCGAGCAGCAGCGCGTGCCCGGCGACGCAGCAGGCGGACGCGGTCTGGTCCATGATGCCGGTCGGCGCGCCCACGAAGACGTTCTCCGCGCGCTGGCACAACCGGGCCAGCCGCCAGGCGGGCAGGTCCAGGCCGAACAGGTCGGACAGCGCCAGGGTGGTGACCACCTCCAGGGCGTGCGAGGAGGACAGCCCGGCGCCGATCGGCACGGTGCTCTCGAAGTGCAGGTCGGCGCCGGTGACCGGGAATCCGGCGTCCCGCAGCGCCCAGACCGCGCCCGCCGGGTAGGCGGCCCACCCGGTCACCGCGCCGGGGCGCAGGTCGGCCAGGCGCACCTCGGTGCCCCCGGCGTCCGGTTCCGCGCCGGAGCTCAGCCGCAGCACGCCGTCGTCGCGGGCGGCGGCCGCCGCTTCGGTGCGCTGCCCGAGGGCGAAGGGCAGCACGAAGCCGTCGTTGTAGTCGGTGTGCTCGCCGATGAGGTTGACCCGGCCGGGCGCCGCCCACACCCCCGAAGGGGTGAATCCGTGGGTCCGCCGGAACGCCCGCGCGGTCACCGGCCGTTCTCCCGGTGCGAGGTGAGGAGCGGCGGCACGGCGGTCGTGGACCGGGCGAAGTTCCAGGCGTCGCGGATGATCGAGGCGAGGTCGGCGCGGGCCGGCCGCCAGCCCAGCCGGGCTCGGGCGCGCTCGGCGGAGGCCACCAGGACGGCGGGGTCGCCGGGCCGCCTCGGCGCCGCGATCGTCGGGATCGGCCGGCCGGTCACGGCGCGGGCGGTGCGACCACCTCGCGCACCGAGAAGCCGTTGCCGTTGCCGAGGTTGCACACCAGGTGCTCGCCGGGGCGGGCGGCGCCGAGCGCGAGGAGGTGGGCGTCGGCCAGATCGGCCACGTGGATGTAGTCGCGCACGCAGGTGCCGTCGGCGGTCGGGTAGTCGTCGCCGTAGACGTGGAGCGCCGGGCGTTCGCCGCGTGCCACCTGGAGCACCAGCGGGATCAGGTGGCTCTCCGGGTCGTGGCGCTCGCCGTACGCGGTGCCGTCCGGCGCCGTCCAGGCGCCGGCGACGTTGAAGTAGCGCAGCGAGACCGCGGCCAGGCGGTGCGCGGCGCACTCGGCGCCGATCATGTGGTCCACCGCGAGCTTGCCGGCGCCGTACGGGTTGGTGGGCCGCGTCGACTCGTCCTCGGTGACCGGGATCGCGCGCGGCTCGCCGTAGGTGGCGGCGGTCGAGGAGAAGACCAGCCGGCGCACGCCCGCCTCCCGCATCGCGGTGAGCAGTTCGAGGGTGCCGCCGACGTTGTTGCGCCAGTACTTCTCCGGGTCCGCGACCGACTCGCCGACCTGGGAGAAGGCGGCGAAGTGCAGCACGGCGTCGTACCCGTCGGCGAGCACCCCGCCGGCGTCCTGCACCCGGCAGCGCACGAACCGGGCACCGGCCGGCACGCCCGCCCGGTGCCCGGTGGACAGGTCGTCCAGCACGGTCACCCGGTGGCCGGCCTCCAGCAGGTGCGCGGCGACCACGCCGCCGATGTACCCGGCGCCGCCGGTCACCAGGTACCGGCCGGGGGTGGGATCGCTCACGGGGTGTCGCCCTCTCGTCGTGCGGTGCGGCTGCGGTCAGCAGAACGGCGGCGGGTCGTGCGGACCGCGGCTGCCGGGGGCGTCGTCGGGCGCCGCACGCCGGGCGCCGGCGTCCTGCGGCCCGCCGCGGACGGCGGTCCGCCGCAGCCGGTCCGCCGCCTCCTCCGGCGGGATGTCGTTGACGAACGCGCCCATGCCGGACTCCGACCCGGCCAGGTACTTCAGCCGGCCGGCGCCCCGGCGGACCGTGTACAGCTCCAGGTGCAGTGCGAACTCGCCGCGCAACGGGTCGCGCACCGGCGCCTGGTGCCAGGCCGAGACGTACGGGGTGGGCGGCTCGCCCGGTCCGAAGAGCCGGTCGAAGCGGCGCAGCAGTTCCAGGTACAGGCCGGGCAGTTCGGCGCGGGCCGCCTCGCCCAGCGCGGGCAGGTCGGGCACCCGCTCGTGCGGGTGCAGGTGCACCTCGTAGGGCCAGCGTGCGGCGTGCGGCACGAAGGCGGTCCAGTGCGCGCCGCGCAGCACGATCCGGTCGGCCGCCTCGCGTTCGGCGGCGAGCACGTCGTCGAACAGGTTGCGCCCGGTGCGCTCGCGGTACCCGCCGAGCGAGCGCAGCACGGCAGCGGTGCGCGGGGTCACGAACGGGTAGGCGTAGATCTGGCCGTGCGGGTGGCTGAGGGTGACCCCTATCTCGCGCCCCCGGTTCTCGAAGACGAAGACCTGCTCGACGCCCGGCAGCCGCCCCAGCTCGCGGCTGCGCTCGGTCCACACCTGGAGCACGAGCGCCGCGCGCTCCGGGTCGAGGTCGGCGAACGACGCGTCGTGGTCGGCGGTGAAGCAGACCACCTCGCAGCGGCCGGCCCCCGGACGGCGGGCGAACAGCCCGGCGGGGTCGTCCGCGACCGTCGGCCCGGGCGGCCCGGCCAGCGACGGGAAGCGGTTCTCGAACGCCACCACGTCGTAGTCGGCGGCCGGGATCTCGCTCGGCGCGCCGGGCCGGGACGGGCACAGCGGGCACTCCCGGGCCGGCGGGTGGTAGGTGCGGCTCTGGCGGTGCGAGGCGACGGCCACCCATTCGCCGAGCAGCGCGTCGTACCGCAGTTCGGCACCGGGGGCGACGGTGTCCGGCGGACGGCGGTCCACCGCGTCGCGCACCACGTCGTCGCGGGAGTCGTAGTGGATCAGTTCACGACCGTCGGCGAGCCGGGTCGTCGTCCTCTTCACCCCACCGGCCCCTCACCCGTCCAACAGAAGCGAACACAATGAACCACAAGCCAACAGTCGCGTCAATGCCGGCCCCGCGTCGGCGCCGGCCCGGACACGGCGCGGCGCGACGGCGCGACGGGGCGGCTCGGCAGGGCGGCGTTCCGACGGGAGGCGGCACAACGGCGGGACGCGGTGCGCAGCGGCGGCGGGCCGGCGGACCCGGCGGACCCGGCGCGAAGGGCCCGCCGCGCACGGCGATCCCGGCGCGGCGCGGGAGGTGCCGGCGGGTCAGCGGACGGTGTGCTCCGGCGCGGCGACGCGGGCGATCCGGTCCAGCAGGCCGGTGCGCGCCGCGAGGGCGGCGGCCTCCAGGCGGGATCCCACGCCGAGCTTCATCAGCACCCGTTGCACGTGGGTGCGCGCGGTGCTGGGGGCGATCGCCATGCCCGCCGCGATCCGCCGGGTGTCCTCGCCCTCCGCGACGCGCAGCAGCACCTCGGTCTCGCGCGGGGTGAGCACGGCCAGCAGCCGGCTGCCCTCGTCGTCCGGCTGGTCCGACGGGTCGAGCAGTTCGGCGAACGCGCCGCGCAGCAGCGCCGGCGACACCGCTGCTTCGCCGGCCCGCGCCTTGGCCATCGCCCGCTCCACGCCCTCGATGCGCTCGTCGTGGCGCACGTACCCGGCCGCTCCGGCGGCGAAGGCGGCGGCGATCCCGCGCGGCGAGGGCACCGGGCCGAGCACCACGACCGCGGTGCCGGGCGCCTCCCGCCGGATGCGTACCACCGGGTCGAAGGCGCCGGATTCGGCCGGGGCGGCCGTGCCCAGCAGGCAGACCTCCGGGGCGCGGGCGATCACCAGGTCCGCGGCGCCCGCGCCGGGGGCGCCCGCCGCCAGCACCCGGTGGCCGCGGAGTCTGAGCGCCGAGGCGAGCGCCTCCGCGAGCAGCCGGTGGTCGTCGACCACCACGAGCCGGACCGCCATCCGGCCCTTGCCGCCCTCCCCGCCGGACGGAAGCGCTCCCGGTCTCACCGGTTCCACGTGCGTGTCCCCCTTCGGCTCCCGTCCGCCGGTCGGTGCTGACGGGTCGTGAGGCAAGCATCCCCCGCGGCGGGGCGCGGAACACGCCGGGTCAGCGCAAGGCGGCCATCAGCACCTTGTACTCGCCACTGGTGTCGACCTCGGCGAGCGAGAAGACCAGCGTGTCGTGGTACCAGCCCTCGGCCAGACCGGACGCGCCGGGGCCGTAGGCGGTGTGCTCGCGCTGCTGGGTGTCGGAGGAGAAGTCGGTGTACGTCGACAGGCCGCCGCCGGACATCGCCACGTGGACGATCCTGCCGGGCGAGTCGTAACCGGACTCCTCGTAGCACACCAGGGACTTGCCCGCGGTGGTCACCAGGTCCAGCGGCGCCGTGCTGTCCTTCGACAGCCACTTGGGGTTGCCGCTGTCCAGGTCGAACGCGGCGATCTCGTTGGTCTGGCCGGAGCCACTGCCGGTGTGCGTCCGGGTCGGCATGTAGAGGGTGTCGTCGGTGACGACCACGTCGCGGCACGGCGTCATCTGCACCGGCGGGCAGCTGATCGCGTACTTGCCCAGGTCGTCGCCGCCCCGGCCGAGCGAGATCTTGCCGTGCAGCCGGCCGCCGTCGATGTCCCACACGTCGGTGATCAGCGAGTCGCCGGCGCCGATGCCGACCACCACCGGGTCGACGGAGATCACGTTGGTGACCTTCGTGTCCGAGGGGGCGTCCCAGGTCCACTTGGACTTGCCGGTCGCCGGGTCGATGACCCGCACGTGGTAGGGCGCGTTCTCCATGTAGCCGCACTGGTAGACCTCGACCATCCGCGAGCCGCCGGCGAAGCCCTGGTCGTGGCAGTCGCCGCCGGAACTCGCGGCGTGCCAGCGCGGCTTGCCGGTGGTCAGGTCGAACGCCGCGGTGTTCTGGCTCCAGGTGATCGCGACCGTGTCGGCGCTGACCGCCATGTCGGCGTCGGTGAACGAGAAGCTCTCGCCGCCGGGGGACTTGAGCGCCTGGTGCCACAGCGACGTGCCGTGCGCCAGGTCGATGCCCATCACGTCCTGGCAGTGCGTGCCGTACTGGACGGCGACCTTGCCGTCCGACGCGGTGGAGGAGGCGTCGCAGATGTGGCCGGACGGCACCTTGACCGCCCAGTCCCGCTTGCCGCCGGACAGCTCGTATCCGGCGACGTCGGTGGTGGACTGCTTGACCACGTCGTCGCCGGAGAACCACATGCCCGGGGTGGGGCTGACTATCTGGGACGTGGAGACCTTGGGCGCGTCCACGGTCCAGCGCAGCCTGCCGGTGGTCACGGTGTGCCGGCCACCGCCGCCGCCCCCGCCGCCCGTCGCCTGGTCGTGGGAGGAGCCGCCGGAGGTCAGCATCCAGATCCCGCCGCCGATCACCACCACCAGCGCCACGATCCCGGCGATCATCGCGCCGAGCTTGCCGCCGCTCATCCTCGGGCCGCCGTCCGGCGCCGGCTGGTAGGGCGTGCCGGGCGGCTGCGGCGGGTGGGCCGGCTGGTCGGCGAACGGGGGCTGTGCGCCCGGCTGCTGCGCGGGCGGCCCGGCCGGCGGCTGCTGCCCGTAGCCGGCCGGGTCGTACGGCTGCTGCTGCGGATAGCCGTACGGCTGCTGGGGAGGCTGCGCCGGCTGGGCGTACGGGTTCTGCTCCGGGTAACCGTACGGCTGCTGTCCGGGCTGCTGCGGATAGCCGTACGGCTGCTGGGGAGGCTGCGCCGGCTGGGCGTACGGGTTCTGCTCCGGGTAACCGTAGGGCGGCTGTTGGGGGTAGCCGTACGGCTGGTCCGGCGGGTTGCTCGGGGGCTGCGGCGGCTGTGGCGGTTGCGACATGGCTGAAAATCCCCCGTGAGAACTCGCTCGGCTGGACACACCGGCCCCGGATGGCCGAGCCCTTTTCTACCACCGGCGGCCGACGGCGCCCCGGGCCGGGCGGGTCACCGGCCGGCCCGGGGCGCGCCGGGCGGCCGCGGCCGGACCGCCCGGATCACGCCTCTTCGGCCAACTCCAGCCAGCGCATCTCCAGTTCGTCCCGCTCGTCGCGCAGACCCCGTAGTTCCCCGTCGAGTTCGGCCACCGCGGTGAAGTCGGTCGGGTTGTCGGCGATCCGGGCGTGCAGCTCGGACTCCTTGCTGCCGATCCGATCCAACTGCCTTTCGATGCGCTGTAGTTCCTTCTTCGTGGCCCGCAGGTCGGCGGACGACGGGCCCGGCTTGGCCACGGCCCGCTCGGCCGGCGCGGCGGCCGGCGCGGCGGACCGCTCGACGACCGCGCGGCGGCGTTCCAGGTACTCGTCGACCCCGCGCGGCAGCATGCGCAGCGCGGCGTCCCCGAGCAGGGCGAAGACCCGGTCGGTGGTCCGCTCGACGAAGTAGCGGTCGTGGCTGATCACCACCAGCGAGCCGGGCCAGCCGTCCAGCACGTCCTCCAACTGGGTCAGCGTCTCGATGTCGAGGTCGTTGGTCGGCTCGTCGAGGAAGAGCACGTTGGGCTCGTCCATCAGCAGCCGCAGGATCTGCAGCCGGCGCCGCTCGCCGCCGGACAGGTCGCCGACCGGCGTCCACTGCCGGTCCTTGGTGAACCCGAACCGCTCGCACAGCTGCGAGGCGGTCATCTCCCGGCCCCGGCCCAGGTCCACCCGCTGCCGGACCCGTTCCACCGCCTCCAGCACCCGCCAGGCCGGGTCGAGTTCGGCGACCTCCTGGGACAGGTGAGCCAGCCTGACGGTGCGGCCGACCACGATCCGGCCGGCGCTCGGCTGCTCGTCGCCCGCCGAGCGGGCGGCCCGCTCCAGCGCCCGCAGCAGCGAGGTCTTCCCGGCGCCGTTGACGCCGAGCAGGCCGATCCGGTCGCCCGGACCGAGCTGCCAGGTCAGGTGTTCCAGCAGCGTCCTGGACCCGGCGGTGACCGTCACGTCCTGCAACTCGAAGACCGTCTTGCCGAGCCGGGAGCCGGCGAACCGCATCAGCTCGGCGGAGTCGCGCGGCGGCGGGACGTCGGCGATCAGCTCGTTGGCCGCCTCGACGCGGAACCGCGGCTTGGAGGTGCGGGCCGGCGCGCCGCGGCGCAGCCAGGCGAGTTCCTTGCGCGCCAGGTTCTGCCGCCTGGACTCCTCGGTGGCCGCCCGGCGTTCGCGTTCGGCGCGGGCGAAGACGTAGTCGGAGTAACCGCCCTCGTACTCGTGGACCGCGCCGCGCTGCACGTCCCACATCCGGGTGCACACCTGGTCGAGGAACCAGCGGTCGTGCGTGACGCACACCAGCGCGGAGCGGCGGGCCCGCAGGTGCTGGGCGAGCCAGGCGATGCCCTCCACGTCGAGGTGGTTGGTGGGCTCGTCCAGGACCAGCAGGTCCTGTTCGGCGACGAGCAGCTTGGCGAGCGCGATCCGGCGCCGCTCCCCGCCGGACAGCGGCCCGATCACCGTGTCGAGCCCCTGCGGCAGTCCGGGCAGGTCCAGCCCGCCGAACAACCCGGTCAGCACGTCGCGGACCGCCGCGTCACCGGCCCATTCGTGGTCAGCGCGGGCACCCACCACCTCCTGGCGCACGGTGGCCGCCGGGTCCAGCGAGTCGGCCTGCGTCAGCACGCCGAACCGCAGGTCGCCGACGTGGGTGACCCGCCCGCGGTCCGGCGCCTCCCGCTTCGCCAGTACCCGGATCAGGGTGGTCTTGCCGTCCCCGTTGCGGCCGACCACCCCGATGCGGTCGCCTTCGGAGACGCCGAGGGAGATCCCGTCGAGCAGCGTACGGGTGCCGTACACCTTGCCGACGGACTCGGCGTTGACGAGGTTGACCGCCATGTCACTCCATGCCTGAGGGGGTGTCCTGCCGGTCCCCCAGCGTAGTCGGCGTGCCGCCGCCGCCCCACCGGCCGCCCCGCGGGCCGCGGGCCGGGCGCCGCCGCCGGGCCGGGCGCGCCGGCCGGGGCCCGGGTCAGCCGGCCACGGTGGCGCCGGGCGCCGGCCCCGAGGCGATCCGCACCGCGCGGCAGGTCCCCGACGTCCGGAGCGCCTCGCCGACCTGCCCGGCGCTCTCGGCGTCCTTGGCGAGGAACGCACAGGTCGGGCCGGAGCCGGAGACCAGCGCGGCGAGCGCCCCGCCGTCGGTGCCGGCCCGCAGGGTGGCGGCCAGCGACGGGCGCAGCGACACCGCCGCCGCCTGGAGGTCGTTGGCGAGCGCGCCGGCCAGCGCGACCGGGTCGCCGTCCCGCAGCGCCGCCAGCAGCGCGGCCGCCGGGCGCGGTTCCGGCACCTCACCGACCGCGCACCCCGCGCCGGAGGCGGCCCGCAGCCGGTCGCACTCGCGGTAGACCGCCGGGGTGGACAGGCCGCCGTCGGCGACCGCGAACACCCAGTGGAAGGTGCCGCCGACCGCGAGCGGTTCCAGCAGTTCGCCGCGTCCGCGGCCCAACGCCGCGCCGCCGACGAGGCTGAACGGCACGTCGCTGCCCAACTCGGCGCACAGACGGAGCAGTTCGGGCCGGTCGGCGCCGGTGCCCCACAGCGCGTCGCACGCCACCAGCGCGGCGGCGCCGTCCGCGCTGCCGCCGGCCATGCCGCCGGCCACCGGGATGTCCTTGGCGATGTGCAGGTGGACGCGGGGTTCCCGACCGTGCAGGGCGGCCAGCGCGATCGCGGCGCGGGCCGCCAGGTTGCCGTGGTCGGCGGGCACCTGGGCAGCGTCGGCGCCGGAGACGGTGATCCGCAGCGTTTCGGCCGGGGTGGCGGTGACCTCGTCGTACAGGCCGACCGCGAGGAAGACGTTGGCCAGGTCGTGGAACCCGTCGGGCCGGGCGCCGCCCACCGCCAGTTGCACGTTGACCTTTGCGGGCACCCGCACGGTGACGGACGGGGGCTCGGCGCCGGGTGCCGGGTCGAGCGGGTGGGCGGTCATGCGGCGGCTCCGTGCTGTTCGGCGATACGGGCGAATTCCTCGACGGTCAGCGCCTCTCCCCTGGCCCGCGGCGACACGCCGGCGGCGGTGAGCGCCGCCTCGGCCGCGGCGGCCGAGCCGGCCCAGCCGGCCAGCGCCGCGCGCAGGGTCTTGCGGCGCTGGGCGAACGCCGCGTCGACCACGGCGAAGACCTGGTCGCGGGTGGCCCGGGTGCGCACCGGCTCGGTGCGGCGCACCAGCGAGACCAGGCCGGAGTCGACGTTGGGCGCCGGCCAGAAGACGGTGCGCCCGATCGCGCCGGCCCGGCGGACCTCGGCGTACCAGGCGGCCTTGACCGAGGGCACGCCGTAGACCCTGGAGCCGGGCGGCGCGGCGAGCCGGTCGGCGACCTCCGACTGCACCATCACCAGCGTGCGGCGCACCGTGGGGAAGGTGGCGAGCATGTGCAGCAGCACCGGGACGGCGACGTTGTACGGCAGGTTGGCGACCATGGCGGTGGGCGGCTCGCCGGGCAGTGCGGTGATCCGCATCGCGTCCCCCGGCACCAGCGCGAAGCGGTCGGCCCGCTCCGGCAGCCGGGCCGCCACCGTGGCGGGCAGCGCCGCGGCCAGCACCGGGTCGATCTCGACGGCCACCACGGCCCGCGCGCTCTCCAGCAGGGCGAGGGTCAGCGAGCCGAGGCCGGGGCCGACCTCCACCACCACGTCGTCCGGGCCCACCCCGGCGGTGCGCACGATGCGCCGCACGGTGTTGGCGTCGATGACGAAGTTCTGGCCGAGCTGCTTGGTGGGGCGCACCCCGAGCGCGGCGGCGAGTTCGCGGACGTCGGCGGGTCCCAGCAGCGCGCCGGGGCCGGCGTCGCCGGGCCCGGGTGCCGGGCCGGGCGCCGCCGGCGCGTCCGGGGCGGCGGGCGGGGGCGTCGGGGGGGTCGGGGGGGTGCTGCTCACCCCGTAAGCGTACGGAACCTCCCGGGTACCCAGAACCGGGTGCGGCGCCGCCGGCCGGCCGGCGGCGCCGGCGCCCGCGGGCCCGGCCGCCGAGGGGGTGCGGGGGACGCCCGGCCGCGGTCCGCGCCGCGTGGTTCCGCCCGGGACGGCGGGCGCCGTCCCGGGCGGGTCCGGCGGGCCGGGGCCCAGCTGATCAGTGGAACAGCCGGGAGCCGCAGACCGGCCACGGCTCGGCGCCGCGCCGCCGGTACAGCCGCATGGCGCGCCGGGTCTGCTCGGTCGCCGGGGCGTCCTCGGGACGGCCCCGGCCGCCGACCGCGTGCCAGGTGCGCACGTCGAACTGGTAGAGCCCGCCGTAGGTGCCGGTCGGGTCCACCGCGGTCGGCCGGCCGCCCGCCTCGCAGTGCGCGAGGCCCTGCCAGTCCAGGTCCGCGACGACGCCGGAGGCCCGGGCGGCCAGCCCCTCGGCCGCCTCCGCCGGGTCGGCTCCCGGCGCGTCGGGGAGTCGCACGGCGGCCCGGCCGGGGTCGTGGGCGGCGCCGAACGGGTGCGGGTGCCGGATCCGCCCGTGGTGCGCGCGGTGAGCGTGCGCGGAACGCCGGCGGTGCCGGTGGTGGTGCCCCCGGCCGGCGGCGTGCGCCGGCGGGCGGCCGGTCGGACCGGGCGCGGCGGACGGTCCTCGGGCCGGGTCCGGCGCGGCGGACGGGTCCTGGGCGGACGACGGGTAGAGGCGGACCGCCACGACGAGTCGCCTGGGCAGCGGCTCGGACTCGGCGTGCGCGACGTCGGCCGTGCGCAGCGGCCCGGCCGGGTCTGCGGGCGGGGCCTGCTCGGCGGCCGGGACCCGCTGGTCGGGCACCGGCGGGTGGTGGCGCCCGGCTGCCAGTGCGGCGCAGGTGCCGCCGGCCAGGCAGGCCACCAGCAGCGCCCGCGGGATCAGCCGGCGCAGCCCGTCCTGCGGTACCGGCGTCACCCGCTTGGCATGAACGCCCTTCCGTCCTCCACTGTGCGATCCACTGCCACTCACGGCGCCTCCACGGCTCGCGGTCCCGGCACACCCATGCGACCGCTGTGCCGGGAGTGGGACCCTAACCCCGCCGTGTCACGTTTCGGAGTATTACCGTCACACCGTGTCACTCGGGTGGCGGCGTCCGGCTCCGCCGTCCCCGGTCCAGGTCGCCGGCGGGGTCCCGGCCATCCGGTCCCGGCGCACCGGCCGGCGGACCGTCAACGTCCGAAGACGCGGGCGGTGTTGGTGGCGATCGCGGCGGCGAGCGCGTCCTCGTCGGCACCCCGGACCGCGGCCATCGCGCGCAGCGTGAGCGGGATCAGGTACGGCGCGTTGGGTCGGCCGCGGAACGGCACCGGGGTCAGGAACGGCGCGTCGGTCTCCACCAGCAGCAGTTCGGCGGGCACCACCGCCAGCGCGTCGCGCAGCGGTCGGGCGTTCTTGAACGTGACGTTCCCGGCGAACGACATGTGGTAGCCGGCCCGCGCGCACTCCCGGGCCAGGTCGGCGTCGCCGGAGAAGCAGTGGAGGACCACGGTGGGCGGCGCGCCCTCCTCGGCCAGCACGCGCAGCACGTCGGCGTGCGCGTCGCGGTCGTGGATCACCAGCGCCTTGCCGGTGCGCTTGGCGATGTCGATGTGCCGACGGAACGAGTACGTCTGGGCGGCCCGGCCCTCGTCGCCGGTGCGGTAGTGGTCCAGCCCGGTCTCGCCGACGCCGCGCACCTGCGGCAGTCCGGCCAGCGCGGCGATCTCCTCCAGCGCGGCGTCCAGCGCCGCCGGACCGCCCGGTGCCCGTTCGCCCTGCCGGGACCAGCCGTCCGGGTCGCCCAGCACGATGCGCGGCGCCTCGTTGGGGTGCAGGGCGACGGTGGCGTGCACCGCCTCGTGGCGGGCGGCGGTCTCGGCGGCCCACCGCGAGCCGGCCAGGTCGCAGCCGACCTGCACCAGTGTGGTCACCCCGACCGCCGCCGCCGCGGCGACCGCCTCCTCGACCGTCTCGTCCTGCATGTCGAGGTGGGTGTGGGAGTCGGCGACCGGTACGGCCAGCGGGGCGGGCGGCTCGGGGGCCGCGCTCGTGTCGGGGGCGGTGGTTCGGGCCATGCGCCGGAGTCTACGAGCCGCCCGCCATCCGCACCGCGGCCGCCGGGGACGCCCGGGCCGCCGGAGGGCGGGGCGAGCGCGGGATCGCCGTCCCCCGCAGGGCACGTCGGCGCCGGGACAGCGCGGCCAGGCGGGAGGCGGCGTCAGGCGGCGCGGTCGTGGTGCTGTGCGCCCGCGCCGGAACGGCGGTGGAAGCGCGCGAAGAGGTCGGCCAGCCAGTGCGCGGCGCGGTGCGGGTGGTCCGCCTCGCCCTCGTCGCGCGCCGGCCGGTCGCCCGCCGTCCCGGTCCCGTCGTCCTCGCCGGCGGGCGCGGCGGGCGCCAGCATCGTGCCGGCCGCGCTCCACGCGCTCCCCGCCGCCGCGTCCCGGCCGCCGGGGACCACCGCCCGCGCGGGGCGCGTCGGGCCCTCCCAGCGGGCGCCGGAGACCCGGCCGGAGCGCATGATCCGCACCAGGTGGCCACCGCAGTTCCCGCAGGTCGGCCTGGTCAGCGGCGAGGGCACCGCCCGCGATCCCACGTAGTAGACGCAGGAGGTGTGGCCGTGCTCGTCGGTACGGTGCGCTATCTCGTACGACTCCTCCCAGCCGTGGCCGCAGTTCATGCACGCGAAGGAGTAGGCCTCGTGCACGGTCTCGGCCGGGGAACCGTCGGCGGGTCGCCGACCGGTGCCGTGGGTGTCGCTCATGGCAGCTCCAGGTGCCCTCCGGGCAGCCTGCCCGGAACGGGACTTCCACCTACCAGCGAACGCCTCCCCGGGCCGCGGCGCAGCGGCGGGCACCGTCATTTGGGTCAGATTTGGCGTCTTTGTGGTCCGGGGCTTTGCTCGCCGTAACGTTCGGTCGCGCACCTTTGCCCGCGCTGTCACCCGCGTTGGCCGTCCGCCGGGCGCTCCGGGCCGGGGGACGCCGCCGGGCCGCCGGGGCCGCCGGGGCGCCGGGCCGACTTCGCCGCCACCACCGCGTCGAACACCCGCCGCTTGGGCACGTTGGCCGACGCGGCGACCGCGGCGATGGCCGCCTTGCGGACCTCCCCGGCCTCCTCACGCACCGTGACCAGCCGGGCGAGCTCCCGCGCGGTCAGCTCGGCCGGGGCGGCCGGCGGCGCGCCCTCGACGACGACGGTGATCTCGCCGCGCACCCCGTCGGCCGCCCAGCCGGCCAGCTCGGCCAGCGTGCCGCGCCGCACCTCCTCGTAGGTCTTGGTGAGCTCGCGGCAGACCGCGCCGCGCCGGGAGCCGCCGAACGCCTCGGCCATCGCGGCCAGCGCGTCGGCGATGCGGTGCGGCGCCTCGAAGTACACCAGCGTGCGCCGCTCGCCGGCCGCCTCGCGCAGCCGCGCCCGCCGTTCGCCGGCCTTGCGCGGCAGGAAGCCCTCGAAGCAGAAGCGGTCCACCGGCAGCCCGGAGACGGCCAGCGCGGTGAGCACGGCGGACGGCCCGGGCACCGCGGTGACCCGGATGCCCCGCTCGACGCAGGCGGCCACCAGCCGGTAACCGGGGTCGGAGACCGAGGGCATGCCCGCGTCGGTCACCAGCAGCACCCGTTCGCCGCCGGCCAGCGCGGCCACCAGTTCCGGGGTCCGGGCGCTCTCGTTGCCCTCGAAGTACGAGACCACCCGGCCGCTCGGGACGACCTCCAGCGCCGCGGCCAGCCGACGCAGCCGGCGGGTGTCCTCGGCGGCGACCACCGAGGCGGCGGCGAGTTCGGCGGCCAGTCGCGGCGAGGCGTCGCCCGGGTCGCCGATCGGGGTCCCGGCCAGTACGAGGACGCCGGGGCCGGAGCCCGGGCCCGGGGCGGCGGGGTGCGCGGCGCCGGGCGCGGAGCCGGGGCCGGGGGCGGTGGGGTTCACGGGGTCGGTCACGCGCCCCAGTCTCCCCCGGCCCGCCGCCGGCACGGGCCGCGGGCGGGTCCGGCGGGGTTTTCCGGTCCGTTCCGGGAGCGGCCGGTCGGCTCCCGGACGGCTTCCCTACGATGGCCCGGTGACGAGTGAGACCGCTGACACCGCGACCGACGCGGCACGAGGAGTGACCGGAACCGGCGGACCGGACGAACCGGCGCGGCCCAGCGCGTGGGAGACGCGGCTGCGCCGCTTCGGGCACACGGCGCGGGCCCACCCGTCCGCGGCGCACCGGCTGGTCGCACCGTTCCCCGCGCCGGGGACGAGGGTGTGGACGCTGCTCGGGCTGCGGCCGGGGGCGGCGCGGCGCGCGGCGCGCTGGACCGGCTGGGGCGGGCCGCTGCTGGTGGCGCTGTTCGCCGGGGTGCTGCGCTTCTGGCACCTGGGCTCCCCGCACGCGGTGATATTCGACGAGACGTACTACGCCAAAGACGCCTGGGCGCTGTTCCACCTGGGGTACGAGGGCACCTGGCCGAGCAACGCCAACACGCTGATCCTGCGCCATCCGCAGACGATCCCGCTCAGCTCGGCGCCGTCCTACGTGGTGCACCCGCCGGCCGGCAAGTGGGTGATCTCGCTGGGCGAGTGGGCCTTCGGGCTCAACCCGTTCGGCTGGCGCTTCATGGTGGCGCTGCTCGGCTCGCTGTCGGTGCTGATGCTGTGCCGGATCGGCCGCCGGCTGATGCGCTCCACCGCGCTGGGCTGCCTGGCCGGGCTGCTGATGTCGGTGGACGGGCTGCACTTCGTGATGAGCCGCACCTCGCTGCTGGACCTCATCGTGATGTTCTGGGTGCTGGCGGCGTTCGGCGCGCTGCTGGTCGACCGGGACCGCACCCGGGAACGGCTGGCCGCGGCGCTGCCACCGGACGGCCGCCCGGACGCCGGGGTCGGCGGACGCGCCCGGTTGGGCGGGCGGCCGTGGCGGCTGGCGGCCGGCGTGCTGCTGGGCCTGGGCTGCGCGTCGAAGTGGAACGGGCTGTTCTACCTGCTGGCGTTCACCGTCATGGTGGTGCTCTGGGACGTCTCCGCGCGCCGGGTGGCCGGGGCGCGCAACGCGTTCACCGCGACGCTGCGCCGGGACGCGGTGCCGACGTTCCTGTCCCTGGTCCCGGTGGCGCTGGCGACCTACCTGCTGTCCTGGACCGGCTGGTTCGTCACCGGTGACGGCTACTTCCGGCACTGGGCGGACGGGCGCGGCGGCACCTGGGCGTGGATCCCGGCGCCGTTGCGCAGTCTGTGGCACTACCAGTACCAGGTGTACCTGTTCAACATCCACCTCACCCAGCCGCACACCTACCAGTCCAACCCGTGGAGCTGGCTGGTGCTGGGCCGGCCGGTCTCGTACTACTACCAGTCGCCCAAGGCGGGCCAGGACGGCTGCACCGCGGCCGGCGGCTGCGCCCGCGAGGTGCTCGCGCTGGGCACCCCGCTGCTGTGGTGGTCGGCGTGCTTCGCGCTGGTGTACCTGCTCTACCGCTGGGCGATGCGCCGCGACTGGCGGGCCGGCGCGATCCTGTGCGGCGTGGCGGCCGGCTACCTGCCCTGGTTCAACTACCAGCAGCGAACGATCTTCTACTTCTACGCGGTCATCTTCGTGCCCTACCTGTGCCTGGCGCTCGCCATGGCGCTGGGCGCCGCCCTCGGTCCACGCGGCGCGACGGAACGCCGAAGAATGTGGGGCGCGGTCGGGGCGGGCACGCTGGTGCTGCTCATCGTGTGGAACTTCATCTACTTCTTCCCCCTCTACACCGGCATGACGATCCCGCTGGACGCCTGGCGGAACCGGATGTGGATCGACACCTGGATCTAGGCTTCCAGGCTCCCGGCTTCCACCAGCGGCACGGATACGTCGAGACCGGCCGGACACTCGGGATCCCGGGCGGCACGCAGGACGTCCACATGTACAGGGAACCGGTCTGACGCCGCCGGCGCGACCGGCGCCGGCCGGGTTCCGCCCCGCCGGGGCACCCGCCCCGGCCGCCGGTGCCGGCGCGCCCCGCACCTGGCGCCCGTCCGCCGGCGCCAGGTGCGGTCAGGCGCCTCCCCGGTGCCCGCCGGTCGGCGGCGGCGGTCGGCGGCGGCCGTCGGCGGCGATCAGCGGGCGGTGGGGTCGTCCGGGGCCGGCAGCGGCTGCTCGCACCAGATCGCCTTGCCACCCGGGGTGGGACGGGTCCCCCAGCGCTGGGTGAGCTGGGCGACCAGCAGCAGCCCGCGCCCGCCCTCGTCCAGCACCCGGGCCCGCCGCATGTGCGGCGCGGTGCTGGAGGCGTCGAAGACCTCGCAGATCAGCACGGTGTCGCGGATCAGCCGCAACTGGATGGGCGGCTCGCCGTACCGGATGGCGTTGGTGACCAACTCGCTCACCACGAGTTCGGTGACGAACGAGGCCGAGCCCAGCCGCCACGCCTCCAACTGGTCGGCGGCCAGCTGCCGGGCCTGGCCGACGGCGGCCGGGTCGGACGGAAGCTGCCAGGTGACCGCGTGGTCCGGGCGCAGCGCGCGGGTGCGCACCAGCATCAGGGTGACGTCGTCCTCCGGGTGCTCGGGCAGCATGGCGTCGATGACGTTCTGGCAGGCGTCGTCGAGGGACGCCGGAGGTGTGGTGAGCATCTGGCGCAGGCGGGCCAGGCCCTCGCCGATGTCGCGCCGGCGGGACTGCACCAGGCCGTCGGTGTAGAGGGCGAGCACGGTGCCGGGGTACAGGTGCAGGTCGGTGGCCGCGAACGGCTCGCCGCCCACGCCGAGCGGCGGCCCGACGTCGGCCTCCACCAGCTCGGCCCGCCCGGTCGGCGCCACCACGACCGGCGTCGGGTGGCCGGCCGACGCGAACGTGCAGTGCCGGGAGACCGGATCGTAGACCGCGTACAGGCAGGTGGCGCCGACCTCGCCGACCGTCATCGGGGCGCCGGGCGGCGTGTCCCGGCCGTCCTCGGGCGGGTCGCGCACCATGAGGTCGTCCAGGTGGATGACCAGGTCGTCGAGGTGGGTGAGGAGCTCGTCGGGCGGCAGGTCCACGTCGGCGAGGGTGCGCACCGCGGTGCGCAGCCGGCCCATGGTGGCCGACGCGTGGATGCCGTGCCCGACCACGTCGCCGACGACCAGCGCGACCCGGGTGCCGGACAGCGGGATCACGTCGAACCAGTCACCGCCCACCCCCGCCTTGGTGTCGGAGGGCAGGTAGCGGGTGGCGACCTGGACGGCGGGCTGGCCGGGCAGTCGTTCCGGCAGCAGGCTGCGTTGCAGGGTCAGCGCGGTGGAGCGCTCGTGCCGGTAGCGGCGGGCGTTGTCGATGGCGACCGCGGCGCGCACCGCGAGCTCCTCGGCGTCGGCCACCTCCTCGGGCTGGAACGGCGGCGAGTCGTGCGCGCGCCAGAAGCTGACCTCGCCGAGCAGCGCGCCCTGGGTGGCCAGCGGCGCGGTGATCAGCGCGCGCAGCCCGTAGTCCACCAGGCGCTGGGCCTGCTCCGGGTCGCGGGAGCGCCAGCCGATGGCGGCGGCCAGGTCGGGCTGGAAGCCGTCCTTGCGGTCCGGGTGCCGGTCCAGGGTGAGGTGGGTGGTGAGCACGGTGCCCTCGGGCAACAGTGGGGAGTCGTCGCGCACCCCGCCCACCGCCAGCCGGCGGGTCCGGGTGGCGCCGGAGGCGGCGGACGGCTCCTCGCCCTGCAGCACGGCGTTGACGACGTCCACCGTGACGAAGTCCGCGAACCGCCCGACGGCGACCCTGACCAGCTCTTTCGCCGTCTGCTCCACGTCCAGCGCGGTGCCGACCGACATGCTCGCGTCATACAGCAGCCGAAGCCGCTCGTGGGCGAGCCGGGCCTGCTCGCGGCTGCGTTCCAGCGATCCGGCCATGACGTTGAAGCCGGTCTGCAGCTCGCCGATCTCGCCGCGCCCGGTCTCCGGCATCCGCACCGACAGGTCGCCGTCGGCCAGTCGGTTGGCCACCGCCGCCGCCCGGCGCACCGGCCAGACGATGGAGCGGGTCAGGTACGCGGCGAAGCCGCCGATGAGCAGGATCGATCCGCCCAGACCCAGTGAGCCGCCGATGATCGCGTCCTGCGCGTTGGTCTCCGCGGTCGCGCGGTTGCCGTCGATCAGGCTCTTCTCCACCGCGTCGTACCGGGCGAAGCGCGCCCGCATGGCGTCCACCAGGATCTTGCCGCGCTCGGTGGCCTCGGCGCTGTGCGCGGAGGGGGCGCCGCGCTGCGCGTCGCGGACCAGCGGCACCGAGTAGTCGTTGATGAAGGCGGTGCCGGCTGCCTGGATCCGCAGGGCCAGGACGCGCTGCCCGTTGCCGCTGTCGCGCACCAGTTCGGCCGACTCCGAGGGGAAGGCGGCCCGGGCGCTGCGCCAGGGGTCCAGGAAGCGGTCCTGGTGGGTGATGACGTAGCCGCGCTGGCCGGCCTCCACGTCCAGCACCAGGTCCTCGACCTTGGCGGACTGGGCGAGGGCGGTCAGCGAGTGGCTGGTCGCCTGGGAGGAGTCGCGCAGGTCGTTGATCGAGGCGAGCAGCACCGCGAAGGCGGCTCCGATCAGCAGGGCCAGCACGGTCCCGGCGACCGCGAGGTGCCGTACCAGCCCCCCGCCCGGCCGGCCGGCACCGCTCCTTGCCGTCCTCCACATGATCGACCCTGTCAGAGAGGATGCACACTATGGGTGAACATACCGAAAAGCTACCTGATGAGATCTCCGTTCGATCGTTCGAACAAAGCGGTGCCGCCGGCCCCCGGCCGGGCGGGCGGTCCGCACGGCCGGCGCGCGGCGGCGTCGCCCGTTCGGCCGCCGTGCGCGGGTGTCGCAGGGCGCGTACCGCGTTCCAGGGGGCGCGGACGGCAGGGTGGGGGACACTGCCCTGTCGATGAGGAGTGCGCCGTGCTCGTTTCGGTTTCGGCCGTGGTGCTGTTCGGCTTTTTCGTCTGTCTCCTGCTCAGGACGAAGTCGCTGAGCGCCGGCTCGTGTTTCGTGGCGTCGATGTTCGGCTTCTTCCTGGCCTCTACCTGTGCGGCGGCGCCGATCGACGCGTTCACGGTCGACCTGGCCGGCTTCGTGGCGGGCATCGGGCGCTGAACGCGGCCGGCCCGGTCGCGATTGGGTACCGGTTGGTGCGCGATCCGGTCCCGTCGCCCGGAGGCGGTCCGGCGTTCGACCGGGTGCCATAGAGTTCCCCCGCGCCGTGTGCCGTGTTCACCGCCGGCCCGGCGCGACCGCACCGTCCGGGGAGGGGACCGCAGAAGATGGAGCGAGGGACCAAGGGCGCCGTGATCACCGGCGTGTGCGTCGTGCTGCTCGGCGGGGGAGCGTACGGCGGCTACCTCTTGCTGGACGGCTCGCCGGCCGCCTCGGCACACGCGGCGGCCGCGCCGGCCACCACCGGTCCGCTCACCGCGGCCGAGGTGCACGGCGCGAGCAGGGCGTTCCTGACCGCCTGGGCGTCCGGCGACACCACGAAGGCCGCCGGGCTGACCGACGACGCCGCCCAGGCCGGCGCGGCGCTGGACGCGTTCGGCAAGCAGACCCACCTGACCGGCCTGGCGCTGACACCCACGACGGCGTCCCCGTCCGCGGCGGCGTCCGCCGCCGCCGACGGTGGGACCGGTGGCGCCGACGGCGGCGCGGACGGCTCGGGCACCGCCGCCGGGGCGGCCGGCGCGACGACGTCGGTGCCGTTCGCGGTGGACGCCCGCTTCGACTACTCCGGCCAGCACACCGAGTGGCGCTACGACTCGTCGTTGACCGTGGTGCGGGCCACCGGGACCGGCAAGCCGGTCGTGCGCTGGCAGCCCTCGGTGCTCTACCCGAAGCTGACGGCCGGCCAGACGCTGGAGGCGGCCAAGACCGCCGAGCCGCCGATCACCGTCGTGGACCGGCGCGGCAAGGCGCTGACCGCCTCCGCCTATCCGTCGCTGGCCGGCATCATCGACCAGTTGCGCAGCCGCTACGGCACCGTGGTGCACGGCACGCCGAGCATGGCGATACGGGTCAAGGGCACCGACGGCAAGCCCGGCACGATCCTGCACACCCTGGCGCAGGGCAAGGCCGGCAAGCCGCTGCCCACCACCATCGACCCGGTGCTGCAGGCCGAGGCGGAGAAGGCGGTCACCACCCAGGGCCCGGACGCCTCGGTGGTGGCGGTCCAGCCGAGCACCGGCGACATCCTCGCGGTGGCCGACAACCCGGCGGACGGCTACAACAAGGCGATGCTCGGGCAGTACGCGTCCGGCTCCACGTTCAAGGTGATCACCGCCTCCACCCTGCTGTCGACCGGCAAGTACACCGCGAACAGCCCGCTGGCCTGCCCGACCACCATCAGCTACGGGGGCCGGTCCTTCCACAACGTGGAGGGCGAGTCGTTCGCCAACGCCAGGACGGTGGCGACCGACTTCGCCGCCTCCTGCAACACCGCGTTCATCTCGACCGCCAACGTGCTGCCGGACGGCGCCGTGGAGAGCGAGGCGCACGACGTCTTCGGCCTCGGTCTGACCTGGAACACCGGGGTGTCCAGTTGGGACGGCAAGGTCCCGGCGGGCACCGGCGCGCTGAAGGCGTCCACTTACATCGGGCAGGGCGAGGTGCAGGTCAACCCGCTGAACATGGCGTCGGTGGCCGCGACCGCCAGGTCCGGGGTCTTCCGCCAGCCGGTGCTGGTGCCGGACTCCGTCGACCACCGCCACCTCGCCGTCGCCCCGCGCCGGTTGAGCTCCACCGTGGACTCCGAGATCCGGTCCATGATGTCGCTGACCGCGCGGGCCGGCACCGCGGCGCCCACCATCGGCGGCCTGAGCGGCGACGTGGGCGCGAAGACCGGCACCGCCGAGGTGGACGGCCAGACCAAGCCCAACAGCTGGTTCATCGCCTACCGCGACGACGTGGCCGCGGCCGCCGTGGTGCCCAAGACCGGCGACGGCTACAAGTACGCGGGCAAGATCGTCACCGCCATCCTCGCCGCGAGCTGACCGGCCCGGTCGCGGCGGCGTCCCGCACGGACCCGCCGCGCCGGTCGCGGACCCGCCGCGCCGGTCGCGGTCCCGGTCGCCGGTCGCGGTCGCCGGTGCGAGCGGGTCCCGCCGGGCCGCCCGGCGCGATATCCCCTGGTGCCGGCGCGCCGGCGACCGGTAGCGTCGGCGCGTGCCCCCCATCCGCCCGTCCCGCGCCGCCCGTCCACGCGGAGCCCGCCGAGGGCATCGATGACCTGGACGATCGCGGCGGCCGTGCTGGTCGCGGCCGTCATCCACGCCACCTGGAACGCGCTCGCGCACGGCATACGCGACCAGTTGCGGGCGTTCACCCTGGTCGGGCTGGGCGGCGCGGCGTGCGGCGCGGTCCTGGCGGTGTGCGCGCCGATGCCGCACGCGGCGGCCTGGCCGTACCTGGGCGCGTCGGTGGCGGTCCACCTGCTCTACCTGACGCTGCTGATGGCGGCGTTCCGGCTCGGCGACTTCAGCCAGACCTACCCGGTGGCGCGCGGCACCGCGCCGCTGGTGGTGACGGTGCTGGCGGCGGTGTTCGTCGGCGAGCGGCCCGGGCCGTGGCAGACGGCCGGGGTGGCACTGGCCAGTTGCGGGCTGGCGGGCGTGGCGCTGTGGGGGCTGCGCGGCCGGTCCGGCCCGCCGGGGTGGCCGGCGCTGCTGGCGGCGCTGGGCACCGGGCTGACCATCGCCACGTACACGGTGGTGGACGGGGTGGGGGTGCGCGCGTCCGGCAGCCCGGCGGGCTACACCGGCTGGCTGCTGCTGGCCCAGGGCTGGGTGATCCCGCTGTTCGCGCTGGCACGGCACCGCGGCGGCTTCGCCCGCTGGCTGCGTCCGGCGGCGGCCCGGGGGCTGCTCGGCGGCGCGCTGTCGGTGCTGGCGTACGGCTTGGTGCTGTGGGCGCAGACCCGTGGCGACCTCGCGCCGATCTCCGCACTGCGCGAGTCGTCGATCCTGGTGGGCGCGGTGATCGGCGCGGTCTTCTTCCGCGAACGGTTCGGCCGCCCGCGGCTGGTGGGCGCGGCGGTGATGGTGCTGGGGATCGGCCTGATGCTGCACTGAGCCCGTCCCGCGGGCGGGTGTCCGCACGGCCGGGCGGCGGGCCGGCGGCCCGCACCGGTGATCAGGACGCGGTGGCCGGCGAAGCGCGAATCGGCTGTCATACCGTCAGATTAGGCAGCCGCGCAGCGCCCGCACCAGTGCCTGGGGGCGCGGATCGGCGGTGACCGACCTCTGCAGCCCGTTGGTGACGTAGCCGAACCCGACGCCCGCCTCGGGGTCGGCGAAGCCCAGCGAGCCGCCGCGGCCGGGATGGCCGAAGGCACCGGGTCCGAGCAGTGGGCAGGACGGGCCGTGCAGCATGAAGCCGTGCCCGAAGCGGGTGCCCACCACGAGCACCCGGTCCGCTCCCTCGGACTCGGCGCTGCGGGCCGCGGTCAGGGTGGCGCGGGCGAACAGCGCCGGCCGCCCGTCGACCGGGCCGATCAGCGCGGCGTGGAAGCGGGCCAGCGACCGCGCGGTGCCGACCGCGTTGGAGGCGGCGAGCTCGCCGGCCAGGTACTCCGGGGCGTTCTCGTCCACCGGCCCCTCGATGGCGCCGAACGCCCGTCGGGTCAGCGATCCGGGGTCGGCGTAGGCCTCCACCACGGACCGCTTCGGGCGGGCCCGCAGCCCCTGCGAGGCCGGCGGCGGGGGCGCCTCGACCGGCGCGATCCGGCCGACCCGCCCGCCGACATCGGCCGGCAGCCCGAACCACAGGTCCAGGCCGAACGGTTGGCCGATCTCCTGGGCGAACCAGCGGCCCAGCGTGCGACCGGTCGCCCGCAGCACCAGTTCACCCAGCAGCCAGCTGTAGGTCTGCGCGTGGTAGCCGTGGTCGGCGCCCGGCTCCCACTGCGGGGCCTGGGCGGCCAGCGCCCGCGCGCCGGAGACCCCGTCCAGTGCCCGGCCGACCGTCAGCGGCGTGTCCAGCGCCGGCACCCCGGCCCGGTGGGTGAGCAGGTGGCGCACCAGGACGCCGTGCTTGCCGGCCGCCTTGAACGCCGGCCAGTACGTGCTGACCGGCGCGTCCAGGTCGAGTTGCCCGCGCTGGTGCAGCAGCAGCGGAACGGCCGCCGCCGGGCCCTTGCCGGCCGACCGGACGACCTGCACGGTCTCCCGCAGCCAGCGGCGGCCCGGCCGGTCGGCCTCCGCCTCGCCGGCCCACAGGTCCACCACCGGGCGCCCGTCCCGGTAGACCGCCACCGCCGCGCCGACGTCGCCGCGGTCGGCGAAATTGCGTACGAACGCGGCGCGGACCGGCTCGAAGCCGTCCGCCACCGTCCCCTGGACGTCCACCACTGTGCGCTCCCGCCCGCCTGCCCGACCCCCTCCATGGTGCACGGCCGTCCCGGTCGCCCCCGGCCCGGGGTGGCCGCCGCGCCGGCCCCGGCGCGGCGGGCGGTTCGCGGTGGTTCGCCCGTTCCGGTCCCCCGGGGCACTCCGCCACCCGACCGTGCGGAACGAGGGCACGGCGCCGCGGCCGGCCCGCCCGGCGCCCCGAGGGCGTCGCGCCGGCCCCGCGCCGCCCGCGCACCCGCTCCGGCGGCACGGGCGGCGCGGGCGCTACTCCCGATCCGGCCGGCCGGCGGCGCGGGCGTCCTCGTCCGCCCGGCCGCCCGCGCCGACCAGGCCGCGCCGCCGGTCGGCGGTGGCCAGCAGGCCCGGCTGGGCACGGCGCATCTCGCGCCGGCCCACCGTGCCGATCAGGGCGGGCAGGTAGCCGCGCACCGACTGCATCCCGCGCAGCCACCACTGGGCGTAGACGTGCGCGGAGCGGCGGCCGATGCCGTCGGCGATCCGCTCGACGGCGGGTCGCACCGGGTAGGTGCGGTTGGCGGGCCACGGCAGCCGGGCCCGCGACGCGCGCAGCACCTCGTCCTGGTCGGCGCCGCGCACCATGTCGGTGTCGGTCCAGCTCAGGTACCCGACCCCGACCCGCACGCCCCGGTGACCGACCTCGGCGCGCAGGCTGTGCGCGAACGCCTCGGCCCCGGCCTTGCTGGCGCAGTAGGCGGCCATCATCGGCGCGGGGGTCAGCGCGGCCAGCGAGGCGATCTGCAGGTAGTAGCCGCGCGAGGAGACCAGCGCGGGCAGGAAGGCGCGGGCGGTGGCGACGCTGCCCAGCAGGTTGACCTCGATCACCCGGTCGAAGGTGCGTGCCTCGGCGTCCAGGAACGGGCCGCCGGTGGCGATGCCGGCGTTGGCGACCAGGACGTCGACCCGGCCGAAGGCGGCGGTGACCTCGTCGGCCACCCGGGCCATCGTCTGCTGGTCGGTGATGTCGGCCTCCCAGTAACGGGTGCCCAACTCGTCCGCGATCCGGGCGAGTTCGTCGGGCTCCAGACCGACCAGCGCGACCCGGGCGCCGCGCTCGGTGAGGGTGCGGGACAGCAGCGCGCCGATCCCGCGGGCCGCTCCGGTGACCACCACGACCTGGCCCCGCAGGCTGCGGCTCATGCCGACTCCTCCTGCCGCACTGGTTCCTGACGGAATGCCAGGTATGCGGCGACCAGCTCCCCGACCGACTCGGCGACCGCGTCCGGGTCCTCGATCGGCGTCATGTGTCCCAGTCCGGGCAGCTCGGTCACCCCGAGGCAGTGCGGCAGGGCGTCCGCGAGCCGGCGGGCGTGCACCGGCGGGGTCAGCCTGTCCGCGGTGCCGACCAGCACGGCGGTGGGCGCGGTGAGGCCGGCCAGCGCGGCGGTCAGGTCCAGCCCGGCCAGCACCCGCCCCCAGGCGGCACGCGGCCGGCGCTGGCAGGCGTGCACGATCCGGGTGGTGAACGCCACCTGCTCCGGGGTCGATCCGGGCGCCATCGCACCGTACTTGAGCGCCGCGCGCAGCAACCGGCCGCGCGGGCCGAGCGGTGCGGCGGAGCACAGCATGGCGCGGTGGAACGCCCGGCGCAGCGCGGGCCGGCGGATCCGGGCGGGCAGCACCAGCGACTCGGCGACCAGGTCCGCGCTGCCGGTGCTGATCAGCAGCACCGCCGCCGCCCGGTCACGCACCGCGGGCCGGTCGGCGGCGGCCATCAGCGTCATGCCGCCCATGGAGTGGCCGGCCAGCACGGCGCGTTCGCCGTCCGGCAGCGCGGCGGCCAGCACCGCCTCCAGGTCGTCGGCGAGCGCGTCGGTGCTGTACCGGGCGCGCTCGGCCGGCACCGCGCTGCGGCCGTGGCCGCGCTGGTCGTAGACCACCACCCGGGTCCCGGGGACCAGGTCGCGCACGACCGGCGCCCACATGAGGGTCGAGCAGGTCCAGCCGTGGCTGAGCACGACGGCCGGCGCACCGGCCGGCCCGTGCTCCTGGTAGGCGATCCGGGTGCCGTCCGCGGAGGTGGCGAACCCCTCGCGGCGCGGGACGGGCGGCGTGCGGTCGGTCATGCGGTCACCTCACGGGGGGCGGGCGCGGCGTCCGGCGACGCCGCGGGAAGCAGGTCGTACTCCTCGGGCTCCAGGCGGGCGGTGGCGCGGCGGTACTCGGCGGTGGTGCCCGGCCACAGCGTGGTGTTGCGGCCGGCCGCGTCGAGGTACCAGCTGCGGCAGCCGCCGGTGTTCCACACGGTGCGGGCCATCCGGTCCCGCAACCGGGCGTTCCAGCCGCTGACCGCCTCCGGCCGGGCGTCCAGCGCGCCGGCTCCGGTGCGCTCCAGGGTGCGCAGGTAGTCGGCGACGTAGTTGAGCGCGGACTCGATCATCAGCACCATCGAGCTGTTGCCGAGGCCGGTGTTGGGCCCGATGATCAGCAGCAGGTTGGGGAAGCCGTCGACGGTGCAGCCGCGCAGCGCGGCCATGCCGTCCTTCCAGTGCTCGGCCAGCGTGCGGCCGTCCGCGCCGTGCACCCGGTCGCCGATCGGCATGTCGGTGACGTGGAAGCCGGTGCCGAAGACGATCGCGTCGGCCTCGCGCTCGGTGCCGTCGGCGGCCACCAGCGTGGAGCCGCGCACCTCGCTCAACGCGGCGGCCACCACCTCGGTGTTGGGACGGGTGAGGGCCGGGTAGTAGGTGTTGGACAGCAGGATGCGCTTGCAGCCGATGGTGTAGTCCGGGGTGAGCCGGGCGCGCAGGTCCGGGTCCTTGACCGCGCGGCGCAGATGGCTGCCGGCCAGTTGTTCGGCGGCCTTCATCAACCGCGGGCGCCTGGTGAACGCGCCGACCTGGAACTCCCGGACCAGCCACAGCAGTCGCCGGCGCAGCGCCTGGGTGGCGGGGACCGCGGAGTGCAGCCGGCGCTCGACGGCCCGGATCGGGCGGTCCAGGCGCGGCATGACCCACGGCGGGGTGCGCTGCAGCACGGTGAGGCGCTCGACGAGCGGCTGGATGGCCGGCACGATCTGGATCGCGGAGGCGCCGGTGCCGACCACCGCGACCCGTTTGCCGGTCAGGTCGTAGTCGTGGTCCCAGCGCGCGGAGTGGAAGACCCGGCCGGGGAAGCCGTCGAGACCTGGGATGTCGGGCACCCGCGGGTCGGACAGCGGTCCGCCGGCCGATATCAGCACCTGGGCGGTCAGGTCGCCACCGGTGGTGTGCAGCCGCCAGCGGCACGCCCGCCCGTCCCAGCGCGCCTGGAGGACCTCGCTGTCGAACCGGATGTGCGGCCGCAGCCGGTAGGTGTCGGTGACGTGTTCGAGGTAGGCGCGGATGTCGGGCTGGCCGGAGAAGGCGCGCGGCCAGGCCGGGTTGGGCGCGAAGGAGAAGGAGTACAGGTGGGAGGGGACGTCGCAGGCGCAGCCGGGGTAGCTGTTGTCCCGCCAGGTGCCGCCGACCGAGCCGGCGCGTTCCAGGATGACGAAGTCGGTGACGCCCTCGCGGCGCAGCCGTACGCCGGCGCCCAGTCCGCCGAACCCGGTGCCGATCACCGCGACCCTCACGTGCCGGACGCCGTCGCCCGTCGTCGCCATACCGCCTCCCTCGCCACACCGTGCCAGCGATCACTGGCACGTTCTGGAGCGTAGAACACCTGGGTTACCGGCGGTAGGGGTCGAACGCGGGCGGTTGCCCGCCTCCCGCCCGCACCCGACGGGCGGCGGGCGGGAGGCGGCCGGTGCTCCCGGCCCGACGGGCGGTCAGCCGCGCCGGGCGGTGTGCCGGGGCCGACGCCCGACCGCGCGCGGCGGGCTGGTCAGCGTGACCTGCCGCACCAACTGGTGGAAGCAGACCAGCGCGGTGACCGGCGGCAGTCCGGCGACCGCGAGCCGCACCGGGCCGTGCCCGACGTGCGCCACGCACATGTAGACCGCGACCGCCGAGAAGAGCACCACGACGAACCAGGAGTGCGCGGCGCGCCGGCGGTAGAGCGCAGCCCGCAGGATCGACAGCGCCGCCACCAGCCAGGGTCCGTAGACCAGCAGCGGCCACAGGTCGGCCAGCACACCGGCCCGGCCGTGCGCGGCCAGCCGGCGCAGCGGGTCGTAGGAGATCACCCCGCTCAGCCCGCTCACCACGGCGACGATCAGCGCGGTCAGCGCGGCGATCGCCCAGCTGACCAGCCGCAGCCAGGGCACCGGGCGACCCGCCAGCCGCCCGGCCCACGCCGCGAGGCCGGCCAGCCGGCGCCGGCGCTTGCGGTGCGCGTAGCGCTGCCGGGGGATCTTCGGCGGCGCCGGGTCGGGCGCGGAGGTCCGCAGCAGCCGGGCCAGCCCCTCCTCGAACTCCCAGGAGGTCGCGTAGGAGTCCTCCCCGGGGACGTCCGGCGGCGGCTCGGCGAAGCCGAACTGCGGGTGGTCCGGGGCCTCGTGGGCCGCCATCCCGCGCGGCAGGGTGTTGGACTCCCCGACCGGGTGGCGCCGGAACGGTTCTTCTTCCCATTCGAGGGCAGGCGCCGGGTGGTGCTCCCGCCCGGCTCCGGAGCCCGGACGGGACGGGTACGACTCGTACGGCCCGGTCGCCGTCCCGTGCCGCCCGATGACGGCGTCCCACTCATCGTCCGGCCCCGGCCAGCCGTCCTGCCTCATGGCTCGTTCACCGTTGTCACGCCCGTCCAACGAAGCATTCTGTGCCGGGATACGCCCAGGTGGAGCCGAATGCCCTTTTCGTCGATAGGTGGGATCGTGCGATCGTTCTCCCATCAGCCGGGCGGCACCGGCCCCGTAAGCTGGCCGGGTGGCGGAAGCAGGCACGCCGCGGGAGCGACCGCGCGCATACCGGACGGCGGAACTGGCCGAGGAGGCCGGGATCAGCGTGCGGACACTGCGTTTCTACCGGGAGCGGCGGCTGCTGCCGCCGGCCCGCAAGGAGGGCCGGGTCGCCTGGTACGGCGAGGCGCACCTGGCCCGGCTGCGCACCATCGCCGCGCTGCTGGAGCGCGGCCACACCCTCGGCGGCATCGCCGAGCTGATCGCCGCCTGGCAGGACGGCCGGGACGTGGGCGAACTGCTCGGCCTGGAGAAGGCGATCTCCGCGCCCTGGTCGCGGGAGACCCCGGTCCGGCTGTCCGCGGCCGAGCTCGACGAGCTGTTCGGCGCCGAGGTGACCGCGGAGACCCTCCGGACCGCGCTGGAGATCGGCTACGTCACGGTGGACGGCGACGAGGTGACGCACATCAGCCGCCGCCTGCTCGACGCGTCCGCCGCCCTGGTGCGCGAGGGCGTGCCGCTGGCGGAGGTGCTCGCCGCCGGGCGCGAGGTGCGCCGGCACGTCGACGCGCTGGCCGACCTGTTCACCGTGCTGACCCGGACGCACGTCATCGACCCGGGCCGGGACGTACGGGCGCCCGGCGAGGCGGCCCGGATCGCCGAGGCGCTGGACCGGCTGCGGCCGCTGGCGGCGAACGTGGTGGAGGCGGAGTTGTCGATGGCGATGGACCGCCGGGTGCGCGCCGAACTCGACTCCTGGCTGTCCGAGCACGCCCCCGGGACGCCCCGGTGACCGCCGCGGGCGTCCCGTCACACGGCACGCGGGACCCGGGGCGCGCGGGGCGCGGGGACCTCGCGCGGGGCGCGTCCGGACCGGACGGGGGCCGACCGGACGGGGGCCGACCGGACGGGGCCGGCCGGTCACAGCGCGGCGCGGTCGCCGGTGGAGACCGGCCGGGTGGCGTGCTCGCCGCGGTGCGCGTCCGCCGTCACCTGCCCGTCGGTCAGCGCGTACCCGGTGTCGGACTCGGTGGACGAGCGGGCGAACACGATGCCGTAGACCCGGCCGCCCGGGGTGAGCAGTGGCCCGCCGGAGTTGCCGGGGCGCACGTCGGCGCGCAACTGGTAGATGTCGCGGGTGGTGGAGTTGTCGCCGTAGATGTCCTGGCCGGTGGCGGTGATCCGGTTCGCGACGGTGGCGGCGCGCAGGTCCAGCCCGCCGTTCTGCGGGTAGCCGGCGACCACGGCCGGGTCGGCGCGGTGCGCCCGGCCGGCGAAGTGCAGCGAGGGGGCGGACAGCCCGGGGACGTCGAGCACCGCGACATCGGTCTCCGGGTCGAAGAGCACCACCCGCGCCCGGTAGGGCATCCCGACGCCGTCCACCTGCACGGTGGGCGCGCTCACCCCGGCCACCACGTGCGCGTTGGTCAGCACGTGGCCGGAGGCGTAGACGAAACCGCTGCCCTCCTGGCCGCGCACCCCGCCACCGACGTGCGCCACCCCCTCGATCTTGACCACGCTGCGCTTGGCCGCCGTGGTCGCCGCGGCGGTCACCTGGTCGCCGGACGGCGCCGGCACGCCGGTCGTCGGCTCGGTCTCGAACGGGTTGAACACCTGGGGGAAGCCGGCCCCGGACAGCGCCTCGGTGGCCCGGCTGAACCAGGTCGGGGTCTGCTCCGGCAGTGCCCGGTCCACCGAGCCGAGCACCGCGGAGCCGCGGATCTCCCGGCTCAGCCCGGGCAGCGGGGAGGTGACCAGCACGCTCGCCACCAGCCAGCCGACCGCCAGCAGCGACAGCGCCCCGGTGGTCGCGCCGCCGACCCCGTCCATCCAGCGCACCGGTCCCCACTCCAGGCGCCGGCGCACCTGCCAGGCGAGCTTCCCGGCCAGCCCGTGCCCCACCGCCGCCGGGAAGAGCACGACGAACATCGCCACCGCGTACGCCGACACCGTTCCCGGGGTGAACGGGCGCAGCGCGAACGGCAGCGCCCACAGCCCGGCCACCGCGCCGCCGATGAATCCGGCAAGCAGGATGCAGCTCGCCACCAGCCCCCGGTGGTACCCGGACACGGCGTACGCGACCGCCGCGAGGACGAGCACCAGATCGAGCAGGTTCATACCGGAGAAAACGCCCACCATTCCCCTATCGGTTCCACCACCTGACCATTTTGGCCACTGTTGACCCGCAGGTCGAATATATGACCTCTGGCCCCTGCCCTTGGAACGGCCCCGCCATCCGTCACGACGTCCTTTTTCCGCTAGCCGACCGCGCTGACGGGCGACGATGCTGGGGTGGTGCGACGAGATGACAGCCGGCCGGCCCGCGCCGCGCGGACCGGGGTCCGCCGGTACGGCACCGGGCGCGAGGCGGAACCGCCCGGCCCGGTCCGCCCGGCGCGGACCGGGCCGGGCACGGGCACGCTCGCCGTGCCGCGCTCCCGGCGGGCCACGCTCGCCGCCCTGACCGCGGCGCTCGTGGACGGCCGGCTGGAGCTGTCCGCCGGGTCCGACCCGGACGCCGCGCGGGCCGCGCTGCGCGACCCCGACGCGTTCCTCCCGACCGACCTGGGCACCCGGCGCGCCGCCCGCGCGCTGCGGCTGCCCGGCACCCCTGGCGCGCTCGTCCGGCACGCCGCCGCGTGGCGCCCGTGACGCGCCTACGCCAACCAGTACCTGTGGTCCACCCTCGACCACCCCGTCAACCGCCTACCGGAGGACTGATCACGGCCATGCGTACCCACGTCGTCACCGACTCCCCGATCGGCCCGCTCACCCTGGTCGCCGACGACGGCCGGCTGTGCGGGCTGTTCATGAACGAGCACCGCCACCGGCCCGACCCCGCGACGTTCGGCCCGCGTGACCCGGCCGGCTTCGCGGCGGCCGAACGACAGCTGCGCGGCTACTTCGCCGGCGAGCTGACCACCTTCGACCTCGAACTCGCCCCCGCCGGGACGGCGTTCCAGCACGAGGTGTGGGCGGGCCTGCGCACGATCCCGTACGGCAGCACGGTCACCTACGGCGAACTCGCCCGCCGGATCGGACGCCCGGCGGCGTCCCGCGCGGTCGGGCTGGCCAACGGGCGCAACCCGCTCAGCATCGTCGTGCCCTGCCACCGGGTGATCGGCTCCGACGGCGGCATGACCGGCTACGGCGGCGGCGTGCAGCGCAAGCGGTTCCTGCTGGCGCTGGAGTCCGGCCGGGCCGGCGGGGGACTGTTCTGAGCGGCTGCCGCCGCCGGCCGCGGCCGCTCGCGCTCGCGGGGCCGGACACGGCGGCCCGACGGCGGTCAGAGCCAGCCGTCGAGCGAGGCCATGAAGCCGTCGAAGTCGTCGCGCATGACGCAGTGCCCGGCGCCCTCGACGCTGCGCACCTCGAAGCCGCGCGCGGCGAGCAGGGCGGCTTCGCGCGGGCCGAGCAGCGAGCCGGCGCCGGCGAGTTGGACCAGCGAGGGCACCACCGCGCGCTCCGGCAGGAACCCGGTCGGCGGCCGGCCGTCCAGGAAGCCGGCGGCGGCCGGGTCCCACAGCCCGAGCGCGGCCACCTCGGCGTCCAGGTCTCCGTCCGACCAGCGCGGCGAGAGGAACGCGATCTGCCGGCGGCCCAGCGCGGCGTACTGCCGGAAGACCTCGGGGCCGGTGCGCCGGGCCGGGTCGGCGGCGTGCCAGGCCGGGTCGCAGTAGACCGCGCGGCGCGGGCGCAGCCGCTCGGCCGCCAGGAGCAGCGCGAGCCCGCCCAGCGAGTGGCCGACCGCCAGGTCGGCACCGTGCGGCAGCGTCTCGACCAGGTCGTCGGCGAACAGCCCCGGGCGGTAGGCGTCGGCGCGCGGGCTGGCACCGTGGCCGCGCAGGTCCACCGCGACCGCCCGGTAGCCGCGGCCGGCGAGCGCGGGCCCGACCCGCCGCCACAGCCGGTGGTCCCCCATCAGCCCGTGCACCAGCAGCGCGACCCGCCCGCCGGCCCCCCACTCGTACGTCGCCAGCCGCATGCAGGTCCCCTCGGTCCTCTCGTCCGGTCCCGTCCGGTCCCGTCCGGTCCCGTCCGGAGCCCCCGCCGGGCCATCAGACCACGCTGCCGGGCGGACCCGGCGGAATACCCGCGCCGTGTCCCGGGTTGTGGCACCGTGGAGCGGCGGTCCCCCCGGCGAGCGGAAGCGAGTGAGACGCGATGGGCACGGTCGAACTGACCAAGGACAACTTCAACGAGGTCGTGACGGGCAACGACTTCGTCCTGATCGACTTCTGGGCCTCCTGGTGCGGACCGTGCCGTTCCTTCGCCCCGGTCTACGACAAGGCCGCCGAGCGCCACCCCGACCTGGTGTTCGGCAAGGTGGACACCGAGGCGCAGCCGGAGTTGGCGGCGGCGTTCGACATCACCTCGATCCCCACCCTGATGGTCATCCGCGACAACATCGCGGTCTTCGGCCAGCCCGGCGCGCTGCCGGAGAAGGCGCTGGAGAGCGTGATCCAGCAGGCCCGCGACCTGGACATGGACGAGGTGCGGGCGAAGGCCGAAGAGGCCCCGGACCAGGGCTGACGACACCGGCCGGCGCACGCTCCCGGCCGGCCTGAGCCGCGGCGGCCCCCGCACCGGCCCCGGAGCGGACCGCGTCCCGGTGCCGCACCGGCCGACCGCCCGTGGCCCCCGGCGCCGCCGCCGGGGGCCACGGGCGGGTGGCACGCGGGCGGGGCGCCGCGCCTCCCGGCGCCGCCCAGCCCACCCGGGTGGGCCCGCGTCGGGCGGGGCCGTCGGGGACGCCGGGTCGCGGCACCGGCTCGGGGCTCGGTGAGGCCCGCCCGGAGCACGCGGTCGGCGGCGCATCGCCACGACGGGCCCGTCCGGCCCCCGGCCGCCGCGCCAGGCGGACCCGCTCGGCCGACAACACGCCACCGTGGCGGGCCCGTTCGGGCCGGGGTACGTCGGGGCCGACGTAACCGCGGCCGGGGCGGCGCGCGGTGCCGCCGAATCACGGCCCGGCGGCTCCTCTCCCCCGGCGGCGCGGCGGCCCGGAGCGGCGCAGGGCGCGGCCGGCGACCCGCGGCGGCGGCCGGCGGCCTGCCGTGGGCACGCGGCCTCCCGTCCCGGCACCCCAGTTGACGGACGGCTCGGGGCCGTCGTCCCTGAGGTGCCGTCAGGCGGACGGCGGCACCGGCGCACCGCGCCGAGGGCCGTGGCCGGCCGGTCCGGTGACGGCGGCGACGCGTCGCTCGCCCCGTCCGCCGCCGGTGGCGGACGGACCTCGCGGGCCGCCGACGCGCCAAACCGAGCTGTCCGTTTGGCCGCGGACAGGCCGGATCACGACGGAGATTTCACGCCATCTGTCGTCCGAAAAGCCGGACGAAAGCGCTTCGACTGACCCGAACCCCCCGTCAGTTGCCTCAAGCAACCCGACAGCATTGTTTGTTTTACCCCCGGACGGTGGAAGGATGCCCACAGAAACGGCGCAGCGATCCCGTTTCCGTCATGATTCCCCCGGAAGGGACAGGTCCCCACCCATGCAGGTACGAGCCGCGCGAACCCGTCAGGCCCTCATCCTGGCCGCCGCGGAACTGATCGACGACCGGGGCATGAAGGGCACCGGACTGCTCGACATCAGCCGGGCGGCCGGCGTCAGCAAGGGCGCGCTGTACTTCCACTTCACCTCCAAGGACGAACTGGTCGCCACGGTCCGGCAGGAGGCGCGCCGTCAGGTGCTGGCCCTGGCCGACGAGTGCCTGGACGAACGCGGTTCCACACTGGCGGGCGCCGCCCGCTTCACGGTCGCGGTGTCCCGGCGGATGCGGGACAACGCGGTGCTGCGCGCCGGGCTGCGGCTGGAGTCGGAGGGCGCCGTCGGCGCGGCCGTCGGCGGCCCGTCGCTGCGCGAGGACTGGCTCACGCTGCTGCGCGCCCGGCTCGCCGCCGACGCGGAGGCCGGCCGGCTGCGTCCGGAGGCCGACCCGGAGGCCACCGCCAACCTGGTGGCCGCCGTGACGGTCGGCCTGGAGTCGCTGGGCCGGCAGAACGAGAACTGGTGGGAGCCGCGGGTCACCACCGGCATATGGCGGCTGCTGCTCTCGCTGACCGGCTCCGACGAGGAGACCGCTGCCCAGGTGTGGGACACGCTGCGGGAGTTGCCCCCCGGCGCCGGACCGGCGGACGGGAGCGGCAGTGCCGACCCGCAGGGCGGCTCCGGACCGGCGGACGGGCGCCCCCGGCCCGGCGCCCCCTCGGCGCCGGTCGACGACGCCGCCGTGCTGAGACTGCCCGCCCAGGGCGGCTCGCCCGACCGCGAACCGGTGCTCGCCCGCGCCTGCCACTACGACCCCCGGCACTGACCCTTCGACCGGCACCGACCGTCCGACCGGCCGGCACCCGCGACCGCCGGACGAGGGCGCCGTCGGGATCGGCGGCTGGCGGCCGGCGGATGGCCGAGGGTTCACGCGGCGGTCGACGCGGAGGGGCCGCCGGTGGGCCGGCCGACGGCTCACCGGCTTGCGCACGGGGTCGGCCGAAGGGCTCACGCGTGGGTCGGCGCCGCCTGCGGGCCGTCGTCTGCGGGCCGGTCCCGGCCGGGCTGGTGCGTCCGGGTTCCGCACCGGGCCGGGCAGCGCTCGGCGGCGCCGCCGCCGGCACTCAGTCCTCCGGCGCGGCCGGTGCGGCCCCGGCGGCCTGCCGGACCAGCCCTTTCCGCGGTCGACCCGCGCTCCCGCCGCCGCCCGCCGGGCCCGCGGTCCCCGACCGGTCCTCCCCGGTGCCCGGCGCGTCGTCCTCCGGCGCGTCGCCCTCCGGCGCGTCGCCCTGCCCGGCGGCGAGGGCTGCCCGGGCCGCCGCGAGTGCGAACCGGCCGCGTTCCGCTTCGGCGTTCAGGTGCGGCAGCAGCCCGGGGATGACCAGTGACGGCAGCAGGTACTTCCACAACACCGAGATCCTGCGCGGCAGATCGCGCCGCTGCGCGTACATCTGGGAGAGCAGTTGTATGCCGGTGAACGCGCCGAGCAGGAGCTGGGTGGCCTCCTCGGGGTCCACCGTGGGCAGCAGTTCGCCGGCCCGCCGGGCCTCGGTGAGCAGGCGGGCGATCACGTCGGCCGGGCCACGGTAGGCGGCCGCGGTCGGGGTCTTGTACGAGGCATGCTCCACGCTCAGCCGCACCGCTGCCCGCAACACCACGTCGGTGCGCAGCCGTTCGGCGAACGCCAGGGTCAGGTCGATGACGGCCTGGACCCGGACCGGGTTCTCCGGCGGCACCAGGGCTTCCGACTGGGTGTCGACCACCGCGTCGGCGATGGCCTCCTTGGAGGGGAAGTGGAAGTACAGGGCGCCACGGGTCAGGCCGCTCCTGGCGAGGATCTCGGTGGTGCTGGCGCCCTCGTAGCCCATCTCGTCGAAAACCGACGCCGCCGCTTCCAGGATCGCGCGTCGTGTTCTGACCGCCCGTGCCTGTTGCGCCATGTGATCTCCGTAACCCCGTGCCAACCAAACCGGCTTGTCTGAATCTTAACCGGAGCACTCCTCCACTGGATCCTTTTGTCCGGGTCGGACCAGTGGCGGCACCGGTGCTCCTCGTCGGCGGGGGGACGGATGGCCCTCTCCAGCCGCCGGGTGCGGAAGCGCTTCGGGCCTCGTGGGCCTGGTGCGGTGGCGGCGGTCTCCGTCGCCGCGCCCCCGTCCCGCGCGACGGAACCCTTCCGGCGCGGTGCTTCCGGGCACGTCGCCGCGGTGCCCCCGACCCTATGCGCACCACGCCGCGCCGTAGGCGGCTTCCCGGCAGGCGGGAAACAGACGACCTTGACGGTTTCGTCGCGCCATCCGGCGCCGGGCACCGCAGGCCCGGGACGGACTCCGGACGGTAGCGTGGCCGCGGCCCACCCGTGCGACGGCTCCCGGCCCGGCGGGCACGGAGCGGCACCCGGCCGCTCCGCCCGGCGGCCACGGAGCGGCGGCCCCCGTGCGGCAGCACGGCCGGTGGCCGGCCGCGCGGCCGGTGCCGCCCCGGCCACGCCCGGACCGCCGCCGGCCGGATGGTCCCTCCCGGGGATTGCCCCCCGACCGGCGCTGGCCCATGATCGGGCGGACGCAAGGTGGAGCACACGGCGAAACGTCGATTCGTTCAGGGGGGCGTTGATGACACACCTCAGCCGCAGGACCTTCGCGGCGGTATCCGCCGGCACCGCCGCGGCGGTACTGGCCGGCGGGGCTCCGGCACGCGCCGACGGCCGGCGGCGCCTCCCCGAACAGCTGCGCGGCATGTGGATCGCCACGGTGGCGAACGACGACTGGCCCTCGGCGCCCGGGCTGCCGGCAGAACGCCAACGCGCCGAGCTGACCGCGCTGTTGGACGCCGCGGTGGCCCGCCGGCTCAACGTGGTCTACCTCCAGGTCCGGCCGACCGCCGACGCCTTCTGGCCGTCCCGGTACGAGCCGTGGTCGCGGTACCTCACCGGTACGCAGGGCACGTCACCCGGTTGGGACCCGCTGGGGTTCGCCGTGCGGGAGGCCCACCGCCGCGGACTGCAACTGCACGCCTGGTGCAACCCGTACCGCGTCTCCGTCACCGGCGACCTCGACGCGCTCGTCCCCTGGCACCCGGCGCGCCGGCACCCGGAGTGGGTCGTCGCCTACGGCGGGCAGCTCTACTACAACCCGGGCGTCCCCGCGGTGCGCCGCTTCGTGCAGGACGCGATGCTGGACGCCGTCGAGCGCTACCCGGTGGACGGACTGCACTGGGACGACTACTTCTACCCGTACCCGGTCGCCGGCCAGACCTTCGACGACGACGAGGCGTTCGCCCGCTACGGCGGCGGCTTCACCGACCGGGGCGACTGGCGCCGCGAGAACATCGACCTGCTGGTGCGCGAGACGGCCGAGCGGATGCGCGCGCTGCGGCCCCGCGCGAGCTTCGGCGTCAGCCCGTTCGGCGTGTGGCGCAACGCCGCCACCGACCCTCGCGGTTCGGACACCACGGCCGGCGTCCAGACCTACGACGACCTGTACGCCGACACGTTGCGCTGGGTCCGCGAGGAGTGGGTGGACTACATCTGCCCGCAGATCTACTGGAACATCGGCTTCGCCGCCGCCGACTACGCGGAACTCGTCCCGTGGTGGTCCGAGGCGGTCGAGGGCACCGGCGTACTCCTCTGCGTCGGCGAAGCGCTCTACAAGCAGGGCGCGCCCGGCCAGCCGGCGGCGTGGCAGGACCCGGCCGAGCTCAGCCGCCACCTCACGTTCGACCGGGCGTGGCCGCGGGTGCGGGGGAACGTCTACTTCTCGGCGACGCAGGTGGCGGCCGACCCCACCGGTGCGATGGCCCGGGTGGTGGCCGACCACTACCCGACCCGCGCCCGCGTCCCCCGCTGACGGCACCGGTCACCGGACGACGTCGTGGGGCGCGGTCACCGGACGACGTCGTGGGAGGCATCGGTGGGGGCGGCCCATCTCCTGGAGCGCGCGCAAGGATTCCTTGACAGCACCACGGCGTAAAGGCATTCTTTACACATGGCCGAACCCCCACCGAGCCTCGCCGCTCTCAGCTCCCGGCTGGCCGATGAGGCCGCCGCGCTGGCCGGGTCGACGTCCAACCCGTTGGCCCCGCCCGCCTACCTCGACCTGGTCCGCCGCTCGCTGAGCGTGAACGGCATGGCCGAGCAGGTGCTGAAGCTCAGCGTCCAGCAGTCCCGGGACGCCGGCCACACCTGGCAGGAGATCGGCGACCTGCTCGGAGTCACCCGGCAGGCCGCCTTCCAGCGGTTCGGCAGACCCATCGACCCCCGGACGGGAGAACCCATGGACAAGACCGTGCACATGGCCGACGCCGCCGAACGCGCCGTCAGGATCGTCACGGACGTGCTCGAGAACCGCATGGACGACGCGAGGCGGACCTTCAACGCCCAGGTGCTGGAGGCGTTCACCGACAAGGTGCGGGGCGACGGCCTCGCCACGGTGACCGGACTGGTCGGGGCGTTCGAGGGCTTCGGCGACGCCGAGCCGTTCGTCCGGCGCGTCGGCGACCACACGCTCGTCGACGTACCGCTGCGCTACGAGGCGGGCGACATGAAGGCCCGGGTCGCCTTCGACACGGACGAGAAGGTCGCCGGGCTCGTCATCGTGCCGCCCGACACCCCGTAGGGCACGCCCGCCCGACAGCCGCACCCCTCCCGCGAAGGACATGCGATGCACACCGGTTCACCTGCCCCGTCGACCCTCCAACTCCTGGCGGCGATCGCGCCGCTGGTGGCGGTCGTCCCCGCCCTCTACTGCATGCTCGACGTCTCCCGGCACCCGGACACCCGGAGCCTGTCCGCCCAGGCGTGGCTGGCCCTCTGCGCGTTCGGAAACGTCTTCGGCCTCGCCGCCTACCTCAGGTTCGGTCGGAGCGAGAACCGATGACGTTCCGGGCCGCCGGCAGCGGCCCGGTACCGGTCGCGCCGGCACCCCACCGGTACCGGGTGGGCAGGCGGCGTCCCCGGCGGCCTTCGCGGAACGGGCCGCTCGCACCGCGGCGCGAAGCGCACGGTCCCGCCGCGTAGGGTGCACGGGCACGAGCCGCACCAGAAGGCGGGGCGCGGCGCACGGGGTACGACGCGCGCGGGGTGGGGCATGAGCGATCCGGTGGTCGTCGCGGCGGGGCAGGGACGGTTGCTCCCGGGGCCGACCGGCGCGCCGATGGCGGTGAAGCTGGACGGCGGGATGACGGGCGGCGCGTACGCGCTGATCGAGTACGGGCACGAGGCCGGTGCGCCCGGCCCGCCGCCGCACGTGCACCACGCGCACGATGAGGCGTTCCGCGTGCTGGAGGGCGAGTTGACCCTCGACGTCGATGACCGCACCGTCACGCTGCGGGCCGGCGAGTACGCGATGGTGCCACGCGGAACGGTGCACCGGCCGTACAACACGGGGAGCGTGCCGGTGCGCTTCCTGTTCATCACCTCTCCCGCGATGGACGGGTTCTTCGTGGAGATGGCCGAGTTGAACGCCGCCACCGCCGGCTCGCCGTCGGCGGCGGCGCTGGCGGAGCTCGGCGCCCGCTGGGACTGCGTGTTCGCCGAACTCCCCCGGCGCGCCGAGCAGACCGTCCGCATGGTCAACGAGCCCGGCCCGCCACCCTCCTGAGCCCGCGAACGGCGTTCCGGAAGAGGTCAGGCGTCGAGCTCCACGTCGGTGAGGGAGAGCTCGGGCTGGGCGAGCGCCGGCCCCGCGTCAGAAGCGGTACGGCAGCGGCGTCGACTTGGACGAACCCCGTGCCGTCAGGAGGAACGCACCGCCTCGCTCGTACATGCGCACGAGCGGTTCGAAGGGATCGGGCAACCTGGAAGGCGGACGTCCGCGTCCCGGAGAGCGGCAAATCGCAGGGTCCACGCGCAGGAGGGCCTCCCCCTGAGTGGTGGACACGGTACGGCGCTGGCGCAAAGCAGTTCACCATCGAGGGCCACCGGATGCGCCGGAATCCCGTTGATCGTCGTGGTTCCCACATCGGCTCCAAGATCGGCAAGGGCCCGGCCACCACGGAGGGCTCGCAGCGGGGGCCAGCGACGGCGCACACTCCCCTACACCCGGACGCAGTACGCAAGCCCCGCTGCCCCTGCCCGCACCCGCGCCGCTGCCGACCCCCGTAACCCGCGGGCGCCCCTGCCCGCGGCGGACCGGACCCCGTCGATGCAGGTGAGGTAGGTCAGGCGGGTGGATTCTCGCCCACGGATCGCGCCAATGGCCGATTTCAACTCGCAACCTGGCTACCGACGGTGATGGGGTCGCAGTCGGGGGGAGTTGACGACCTTCACCCGAGGAAGACCATGACACGCTTCGTCACACGGACGGCCCTCGCCTGCCTGTCCACCGCCACAGCGGCCGTGATGCTCGCCGCCCCCGCGTCGGCCACGACCCCGACCGTCCCCCCCGGGGCCGCGCCCCGCGCTACCGCGAGCACCACCGCGCCCGGCCCCCGCGCACTCAACCCCCAGACGCTGGGCGACCTCGACACAGCCATGCGCGGCGAGGCCTTCGCCAACGCCTCGTACACCTTCTACGCCGCCCAGGCCGACCGCGAGCACCTGCCGATCACCGCACGGGCGTACCGGAACACCGCCTCGGTCGAACTCGACGAGCACTTCCGCGCGGAGGCCGACATGGCGGGCGTGGTCGGCAGCGATGCGGCCAACCTGCGTGCCGCGATCGCCGGCGAGACCTACGAGACCACCACCATGTACCCCGCCTTCGCCCGGCAGGCCGCGCAGGACGGCGACACCAACGCCGCCGCCCTGTTCACCGAGATCGGCCACGACGAAGCCGGCCACCTGGCCAGGTTCCAGGCAGCGTTGCAGGTCGTGGAGACCGGCCGCGGCCACATCCCCGCGCCGCCGTCCGCCGACCCGGTCCAGGTCCCGGCCGGCGGTCCCAAGGTCCACGCCGCCCGCACCCTGGCCAACCTCGACACCGCCCTGCACGGCGAAGCCCTCGCGCACGCCCGTTACACCCTGTACGGCGAACACGCCACGGCCTACGGGCGCCCGGCCCTCGGCCGCCTGTTCCAGGGCACCGGACAGGTCGAACTACGCGAGCACTTCGCCGGCGAAGCCGTGCTGTACGGCCTGGTCGCCACCACGCACCACAACCTGGTCAAGACCATCGCCGGCGAAACCTACGAGGCAACGGTCATGTACCCCACCTTCGCCGACCGCGCGGATACTGCCGGCGACCACCAAGCCGCCCGCCTCTTCCGCCACAACGCCGCCGACGAAGCCGGACACGCCCGCACCTTCCAACACCTCCTCGACAATCCCCGCTGACCGCCAGCCCACCCCTTCGGCTCCTGCCGGAACGATCAGGGGACGCTTCCCGAAGCCCCGACCGGCAGGCGTCCCAGGGTCTGTACGGCCTTCGGTTTAACTCCCAACACCTCGCAGTCAGGCCGCTGACCTTCGACGCCAGCAGTTTGGGGAAAGTTGGGGACACGAGGGTGGTGCTCCGCGTAGGACATGAGTCGACCAAGACATCTGTCCGCGGAGCCCCGTTGTTCGCCGAGCCTGCCACGCCCGCTCCCGCTCCCGCGCCCGCGCGGGAAGTGCTGCTCGCCCGGACACCTGGGCGAACCGACCCAGAACACAGCGGCCGCACCGAGGGCGTCAATACCCGACAAAAAGGATCATGCGACAGATGCACGGCCGAGCAGGATTCGACCTCCTCCGCCACCGCATCCTGCTCCGATGACTGCCATCGACCGTCACCACCGACTACGGATCAGAGCCAGTCGCTGGACAGACCGCCCAGAACCTCCTGGTCGCCATCCTGGTCACCGCTGGCAACCTCGACATCCTCGACATCCTCGAAACCTGGCTCTACCAGCGCACCGGCACCGAACTCACCGACACCGACTACACGGCCGACGCCCCAGCGACCATCGTGAGCGCCGATCGGCCTGCGAGTCCCGGGCGGCCACCACCGCCCGCCGGCTGACCCACCTGGACAACAGCCACAGAACACCATGACAGCCAGCCCTCGCCCCCCGGGGCTCGCTGTCATGCCCGCATGCACACCAGATGGCAGAGAAGCACGCCCCCGGCCGCAGCCCACTGGCATCCACCGCCCCGAACACCCTCGAAAAAGTCCCGAAAACGACAAAGATCCCGACCGATCAGCGTGATCGGCGGGATCTCGTCAACCGCTCCCGAGTCATCTCAAGAACGGCCCTGCGGTGGACCTGAGGGGATTCGAACCCCTGACCCCCTCGATGCGAACGAGGTGCGCTACCGGACTGCGCTACAGGCCCTTGCGACGTGGGAGACTCTAGCATCCCGGCCGGGTCGGGCGTGAATCGCTCCGGCGGCCGGCGGCCGACAGCCAGGTCACTCGTTGGCTGCTCTGGGACGGTCCAGGGGGTCGGCGAGCGGCGCGGACGGCGGGGCGTACTGGTCGAAGAGCGGCGTGCGGTCCCGCACCGCGCGCTCCGACGCCGCCGCCGCGGAACGGGCCGTCGGGGCGGGGCGCGCCGCGTTCCACGCGTCCGGCGACCCGGCCGCCCGGCCGGGGCCGTGCCCGGGGCCGCCGTGCTGCCCGTGCCCCTGCTGCCCGGATCCGTGCTGGCCGTGTGCGTGTCCGTGCGCCCGCGGGGCGACCGGCGCGGTGACGTAGGTCGGCAGCGGCACCGGGGCCGGCTCCCAGCCGTCGTCCGGCGGCAGCTGCGTCTGGTCGACCCACTCCGCGTGATCGGTCTGCTCCACCACCGCACGGCGGTCCGCCACGGCGCCGGACGGCCGGGGCACCGACGGGCGGTCCCGCAGCCGGCGGGCGGCCTCGGCGGCCCGGCGCTGGTCCATGGTGAACTCGAACCGGCGGCGTTCGGCCCGGCGCAGGTGCGCGATGTAGAGCGTCAGCAGCACGCCCGGCGCGGCCGGCGCCCACAGGTAGGCCAACCCGCCCACCGCCGCGGCGATCGAGCCGGCGGTGAAGGCGAGGAAGAGCACGGTGGTCATCCGCCGGCGGCGGGCGAGCACCTTGGCCCGGGCCGGCCGGCCGGCCCGGTCGGCGTGCTCGTGGTCCGGGCGGTGGTGCTCGGTCGGGGCGATCTGCGCGGCGGGCACCGCCAGGTCGCGGACGTCCACGTCGGCAGGGTCCCCGGGGCCGCCGGTCCGGTCCGCCCGCTCCGGGTGGTGCTCCGGACCGTGCGGGTCGGCGGGCCCGTCCGTGCCGGGCCGCTCGCGCTCCCGCGTCCTGGCGTACCGGCGTTCCATGGCGCCGCGGCCGGACAGCAGGCGGATCGCGGTGGAGAAGCGCTCCGTGGGGCGCGCCTCGTTGAGTTCGTCCTGCCTACGGAGCCACATCGGCACCAGATAGGCAGCCCAGGCCCCGACGATGACTGCGTAGATGAGGCCGCTGCTGCTCACGCCCAACACCGTAGGGGCCACGAGGACGGCCCAACAGTAATTTCACGCGGTGTGTCGCACGATCAGGCTGATAGATCGAGCATTTTTTGTGATGGTCGAGTTGTCCGGGTGTCGAATACGGCCATTCAGCGGTCAATTTCGAACACCTATTCTTATTTTCGTGTTGGATCGGCCTGTCGCTCGTGCCAGCGCGCCAGCAGACCGCCGGGCGCCTCGTCGACGGTGAGCGCGTAGACCAGGTGGTCGCGCCAGGCGCCGTCGATGTGCAGGTAGCGCGGGCGCAGCCCCTCCTCGCGGAATCCGAGCTTCTCCACCACACGGCGGCTCGGCCGGTTCTCCGGGCGGATGCAGACCTCCACGCGGTGCAGCCCCACCGTGCCGAAGCAGTGGTCGACGGCGAGCGCGACCGCGGTGGGCATCACCCCGCGGCCGGCCACCGACCGGTCGACCCAGTAGCCGATGTGCCCCGAGCACATCGAGCCCCAGGTGATGCCGGCCACCGTCAACTGCCCCACCAGGCGCCGCTCGTACTCGATGACGAACGGCAGTATGCGCCCGGCGTGCGCCTCGGAGCGCAGGTGGCGCACCATCTGCCGGTAGGTGGGACGCTGCACCAGGTGGCCGGGGGGTCCCGGGGGCACGGTGGCCTCCCACGGGCGCAGCCAGTCCCGGTTGCGCCGGTTGACCTCACGCCACGGGCGCTGGTCGCGCATCCTTATCGGCCGCAGCCTGACGTCCGCGTCCACCAGCTCGGCGGGCCAGGATCCGTTCAGTGCGATCTCCCGGGTGAAGCGTGGTCGCCGCCGCGGATCTGCTCGACGGCGTGCACCAGGAGGGGCGCGATGACGGCCAGGCCGTCGCGCACCCCGCCGGTGGAACCGGGCAGGTTCACCACCAGGGTGCGCCCGGCGACCCCGGCGACGCCACGGGAGAGCGCGGCGGTGGGGACCGTGGCGCGGCCGGCCGCGCGGATCGCCTCGGCGATGCCGGGGATCTCGTAGTCGAGCACCGCGCGGGTGGCCTCGGGGGTGCGGTCGGTGGGCGTCAGGCCGGTGCCGCCGGTGGTGACGACCACGTCGTAGCCCTCGGCGACCGCCTCCCGCAGCGCCGCCCGCACCGGGTCGCCGTCCGGCACCACGCGCGGCCCGTCGGCGCGCAGCCCGAGTCCGTTCAGCGCCTCGACGATCAGCGGGCCGCCGCGGTCGGGGTAGACGCCGGCCGCGGCGCGGTTCGAGGCGGTGACGGCCAGCGCGCGGTAGCCGGGGCCGGTCACGGCCGGCTCCAGTCTCCGGAGGCGCCGCCGGTCTTGGCCTCCACCCGCACGTCGGTGATCACGGCGGCCCTGTCGACCGCCTTGACCATGTCCACGACGGTCAGCGCGGCCACCGAGACCGCGGTGAGCGCCTCCATCTCCACACCGGTGCGGTCGGTGGTGCGCACGGTGGCGGTGATCTCGACGGCGTCGTCGGCGACCGCCAGGTCCACGGTGACACCGGACAGCGCCAGCGGGTGGCAGAGCGGGACCAGGTCCGGGGTCCGCTTGGCGCCCATGATCCCGGCGATCCGCGCGGTGGCCAGCGCGTCCCCCTTGGGCACCCCGGCGCCGCGCAGCAGGTCCACCACCGCCGGCGCGACCCGCACCCGGCCGGTCGCGGTGGCGGCCCGGGCGCTGACGTCCTTGCCGGAGACGTCCACCATCCGGGCGGCGCCCGCCTCGTCGAGGTGGGTCAGCCGGTCCGCCGGCGGGGCGGGGTCGTGGTCCTGCGGGCGGTTCATGGATCTCCCGGTGTGCTCCCGGTACGTCTGCCGTGCGGGCCAACCGTACCGGCCCCGACCGCCGGTCAGCCCAGCAGGACCACGTCGACTTCCTCGCCGGCCGCGACGGCCGCCGTCTCCTCGGGGACGACGATCAGCGCGTCGGCGCGGGCGAGCGCGGCGACCAGGTGCGATCCCGCGCCGCCGACCGGCGTGACGGTACCCGGGCCGCCGTCCGGCGCGGGCCGGTGCGAGGCGCGCAGGAACTGCCGCCGCCCGAGCGGCGATCCGTCGATCGGCGCGGCGCAGCGGGCGCGTACCGTACGGCGGTGCGCCGGGGCCAGGCCCATCAGGGTGCGGATCACCGGGCGGGCGAAGAGCTCGAAGCTGACGTAGGCGCTGACCGGGTTGCCGGGCAGCGCGAGCAGCGGCACGCCGGCCGGTCCGATGAGGCCGAAGCCCTGCGGCTTGCCCGGCTGCATGGCGAGCCGGCGGAAGTCCACCGTGCCGGCGATCCGGTCGTCCGCCGCCCCGGTGCCGGCGGCGCGCCGCGGCGCGGCCCCCTCGCCGTCCCGGACGCCCGCCGCGCCGCCGGGGGACGGGTGCGCGAACGCCTCCTTCACCACGTCGTACGCGCCGACGCTGACGCCGCCGCTGGTGACGATCACGTCGGCCCGGTCGAGCTGGTAGCGCAGCGCGGCGCGCAGTCCGGCCGCGTCGTCGGCGACGGCGGTGGCCCGGTGGGCGAGCGCGCCGGCCTCACGGGCGGCGGCGACCAGCGCGTAGCTGTTGGAGTCGTGGATCCGGCCGGCCGCCAGCGGCTCGCCGGGCGGCACGAGTTCGGAGCCGGTGGACAGCACCGCCACCCGGACCCTGGGCCGGACCGCCACCCGGTCCCGGCCGAGGGCGGCCAGCAGGCCGATCTGCGGCGCGCCGAGCACGGTGCCGGCGGCCAACGCGGGCTCGCCGGCCCGCGCGTCGCTGCCGCGCCGCCGGACGTGGTCGCCGGGGCCGGCCGGCCGGTGCACCAGGACCCGGCCGCCGGCGCCCGACGGATCGGTGCTGTGCGCGCGCATCGCGGTGGCCGGCCCGCCGCCGAGGCCGGCGTCGGTCCACTCGACCGGGACCACCGCGTCGGCGCCGGGCGGCAGCGGGGCGCCGGTCATGATCCGGGCGGCCTGTCCGGCGCCGACGGTGGGCGGGGCGCCGTCGCCGGCGGCCACGTCGCCGATGACCTCCAGCGGCCGCGGGCGGTCCGCGCCGGCGCCGGCGAGGTCGGCGGAGCGGACCGCGTAGCCGTCCATCGAGCTGTTGTCGAACGGGGGCAGCGCGTCGGGGACGGTGACGTCCTCGGCGAGCACGCAGCCGTGCGCGTCCAGCAGCGGCACCGCGGCCGGCGCCCTCGGCACCAACCGCCCCAGGACGTCGGCCAGGTGCTCCTCCACCGACCAGGTCCGGTCCGGGCGGTCGCCGTGCGCGTCGTGAGCCATGCCGCTCACTCTCGCATGCCGCCGGCCACCCAGTCCCGCAACCATGCCTTGAACTGCGGCCCGAGGTCCTCGCGTTCGCAGGCCAGCCGCACGATGGCGCGCAGATAGGCGGCGCGGTCGCCGGTGTCGTAGCGGCGGCCGGAGAACAGCACGCCGTGCACCGGGCCGCCGGGGGCGTCGCCGCGCGCGAGTTCCCGCAGCGCGTCGGTGAGCTGGATCTCGTCGCCGCGGCCCGGCGGGGTCTGCTTGAGCACGTCGAAGACCGCCGGGTCGAGCACGTAGCGGCCGATGACGGCGAACGCGGAGGGGGCGTCGGCGGCGGCGGGCTTCTCGATCAGGTCGGTGACGCGCACCAGGGTGTCGCTGCCGGCTATCGGCTCGACGGCGGCGCAGCCGTAGAGGTGGATCTGGTCGGCCGGCACCTCCATGAGCGCCAGCACGCTGCCGCCGAACCGGTAGCGGGCGTCGATCATGGGGGTCAGCAGCGGGTCGCGCGGGTCGATCAGGTCGTCACCGAGCAGGACGGCGAACGGCTGGCCGGCCACGTGCGGCTCGGCGCACAGCACGGCGTGGCCCAGTCCCCTGGGCGAGCCCTGGCGCACGTAGTGCATGGTCGCCAGGTCGCTGGACTCCTGGACCTTCGACAGCCGGCCCTCGTCGCCCTTGCGGACCAGGGCGTCCTCCAGCTCGTGGTTGCGGTCGAAGTGGTCCTCCAGCGGACGCTTGTTGCGGCCGGTGATCATCAGCACGTCGGAGAGCCCGGCGGCGACCGCCTCCTCGACCACGTACTGGATCGCCGGCTTGTCGACGACCGGCAGCATCTCCTTGGGCGTGGCCTTGGTGGCCGGAAGGAACCGGGTGCCGAGGCCGGCGGCGGGGACGACGGCCTTGGTGATCCGGGGACACGGGTCAGTCATACGCGCACGATATCCGCCGGCCGGGTGGTCCGCCGGGCCCGGCGGCGGCGTCCGGTCGACCGGGGCGGGTCGGCGGGGGCGCGGGCGCCGGGCCGCCTGACGCGCGGGTCGCGGGCCGCCGGGGGGCTCGGGCGCCCGGTCCGGGGTCGGGACGCGCGACGCGGGCGAAGCCGGCGGGGACGGCGCGGGCGGGGTGCCGCGGTCGCGGGCCGGGCATGATCGGTGCCGGAGCCCCGGGCGGCCGGGGTGCGGCGGGAGGGCCGAGGAGCGCGATGACGGAGCAGGGCGCGGGTGCGGGTGCGGACCGGGCGGCGAAGGCCGCGCTGCGGCGGCGGCTGCTGGCCGCGCGGCGGGAGCGCCCGGCGCCGGTGCGGCGGGAGGCGGGCGCGGCGCTGGCCCGGCAGGCGCTGCGGCTGCCGGAGTTGGCCGGGGCGGGCACGGTCGCCGGGTACGTCTCGGTGGGCGGGGAGCCGGGCACCGGGGAGCTGATCGACGCGCTGCGCGGGCGCGGCGCCCGGGTGCTGCTGCCGGTGCTGTGCCCGGACGACGACCTGGACTGGGCGGTGTACGAGGGCCCGGGGTCGCTGGTGGCCGGGCCCCGGGGGCTGCGCGAGCCGGCCGGTGCGCGGCTGGGCCGGGACGCGGTGCTCGCGGCGGACGCAGTGCTGCTGCCGGGGCTGGCGGTGGACCCGGCCGGCACCCGGCTGGGGCGCGGCGGCGGCTCCTACGACCGGGTGCTGGCCCGGCTGGCCGGGGCGGGGGCACGTCCGGCGCTGGTGGTGCTGCTCTACCCGGAGGAGGTGGTCGCGCGGGTCCCGAGGGAACCGCACGACCACCCGGTCCTGGCGGTGGTCACGCCCGAGGGGGCCCGGCGGCTGGGCCCGGCCTGACCCGTGGCGGCCGGGCGGCGGCGGTGGCGCCCCGGCCGCCGCCGGGCGGCCGGGGCCGGGCACCGGAGGCGGCCGGGCGCGGACGCCCCGGCTCCGCCGGGCGCGGCGTCACGGCGTGAGGGTCAGCGTGTCCTGGGTGGACGCGGTGACCGCCGTGCGCGAGAAGTGCCACGGCAGCAGCTTGCCCTCGACCCACAGTTGGGTCTGGTCGGAGTAGTGCGGGTCGTAGGCGTGCCCGGAGGCCCCGGTCAGGTTGATCCACCGGGAGCCGTCGAAGTCGGCGAGGTCGACCACCATGCGCATGGAGGGCACCCAGTCGACGTCGTAGCCGTCGGCGGCGTTCCAGCCGCTGGCGTCCACCGCCTCCTCACCGCCGGACAGTTGCCAGGGGCCGCGGTTGAGCAGCCACTTGACGAGGGCCGGGCCGGAGCTGCCGAGCGTCTGGTTGCGCAGTTCCAGGGTGTGCAGCCGGCCCCAGCTCCAGGTGGAGATGTCCTTGCCGAGCTTGGAGGTCAGCTCGTAGCGGGCGTCGGTCATCGCCTTGAGCAGCAGCTGGTCGCGGTCGGTGGGGTTCTTGGTGGCGGTCGTCGAGACGTTCCACCACGGACTGTGGGCGTCCGGCAGGATGCCGCGCACCACCTCGAACCACCGGTCGCCGCCGTCCGGTTGGGCCGCCTCGGGCTGCGCGGTGCCGCACTCGGTGACCACCCGCTGGGTGCCGTCGAGGTTGTCCACCGGTCCCGACCCGACCGGCGGCACCCGCAGGCACTGCCCCTGCGGGCGCAGCTCCTTGGGCATCTTGTTGCCGAAGGCGAGCTTGAGGGTGTTGCGCCAGACCGCGTTGAAGTAGGCGGCGGCGGCCGAGTCCGCGTCCTGGTCGAAGTCCCAGCCCTGGAGCAGTTGCTGGGCCTGGCGCACGTACGGGTCGGAGACGTTGATCTTGAGGAGGTAGGGCACCAGCAGCTCGGCGATCTCGCTGTTGTCGTCCATCTGCATGGACTGCATGTCGTCCATCGAGATCTTGCCGCCGCCGGCGATCTTGGACTTGATCAGGTCGGTGATCCGCTGGCTGCGGGTGCCGTAGTCCCAGTCCTCGGTGAGCAGGTAGGGGTAGTCCTTGCCGGTGACCGCCTGGTTGGCGGTGACGATGTAGCCGCGCTGCGGGTTGTACTCCCAGGGCATGGCGGACTGCGGGATGTAGCCCTGCCACCTGTACGCCGGGTCCCAGCCGGGTTCCGGGTAGGTGCCGTCGTCGCCCTTGGCCCGGATCGGGATCCGGCCCGGCGCCTGGTAGCCGATGTTCCCCTTGGTGTCGGCGTAGATCAGGTTCTGCGAGGGGACGGCGAAGTCGCGGGCGGCGGCCCGGAACTGGCCGAAGTCGGTGGCCTTGTCCAGCTCGAACAGCGCGTCCATGGTCTTGCCGGGGGTGAGCGCGGTCCACTTCAGGGCGACCGCGTAGCCGGTGCCGCGGTCCGGTGCGGCGTTGCCCACCGGCGAGGTGCGGCCCACGTCGGCGAGCTGGTCGCTGCGGTCGGAGACGATCGGCATGCCGTCCCGGGTGAGCCGCACGGTGATCACCCGGGGCTGCCGCGAGCCGGCCACGTGGATGGTCTCCCGGCGGGTGGTGAACGGGACCTGCTTGCCGTCGTAGAGGTAGCTGTCGGCGGTGACCTTCTCCAGGTACAGGTCGGTCACGTCGGCGCCGAGGTTGGTCATGCCCCAGGCGATGGACTGGTTGTGGCCGATGATCACGCCCGGCATGCCGGAGAAGGTGTAGCCGGCCACGTCGAACGGGCAGGAGGCGCTGACCGTGCGGCAGTGCAGGCCCATCTGGTACCACAGGGAGGGCATCTGCGGAGCCAGGTGCGGGTCGTTGGCCAGCAACGGCTTGCCGGTGGTGGTGTAGCGGCCGCTGACCACCCAGGAGTTGGAGCCGATGCCGGTGCCGTTCGGCCCGAGCAGCGCGGGCAGCCGGTCCACCACGTCGTCCAGCGTGCTCAGCTGGCCGCTCACCCGCCGCAGCGCGGCCTTCTCCTGCGGGCCGGGCGCCGGGCTGCCGGTGCCGGGCTGGAACGTCGGGGTGCCGTCCGCGCCGGTGGTCACCGAACCGCCGTCCACGATGGGGCTGTTGCGGCTGTAGGGGTAGGGCGGGTAGAGCTGCTTGATCTGACTGGACGTCAGTCGCCGGGTCATCAGCGCCCGGTCGACCTCGTCCTGCATGTTGCCGCGCAGGTCCCAGGCCATCGCCTTCAGCCAGGCGATCGAGTCGATCGGCGTCCACTTCTTCGGCGTGTAGTGGTACTTCAGGCCCAGCACCGCGTACTCCACCGAGATCGCCGAGCCGTGGTGGCCGGCCAGGTAGGCGTTGACGCCCGCCGAGTAGGCGGTCAGGTACGACTTCGTGGTGGCGGACAGCTCGGTGTCCCACTCCTTCTTCGCCACCCGGTCCCACCCCAGGGTGCGCAGGAACGCGTCGTTTGCGACCTGGCCGGCGCCGAACATCTCCGAGAGGGTGCCGGAGGTGAAGTGCCGCCGCACGTCCATCTCGTAGAACCGGTCCTGCGCCTGGACGTAGCCCTGCGCACGGAACAGGTCCTGCGGGGAGTCGGCGTATATCTGCGGTACGCCGCGCGCGTCCCGCATCACCTGCACCGGACCGGAGAGGCCCGGCAGTCGGAGCGAACCGGTGGTCTGCGGGAAGGAGGCACGGACCGTACTGACGCTCCAGTACGAGCCGAAGCCGATCCCCACCACGAGCAGGACCACGACGGCGATCACGACGACGCGTGCCCGGCGGCCCTTCTTCCTCGCTGGCGGAGCGGATGTGTTGGCGGGCATCGCTGTCCTTAAGCGGCAAGGGGTGGACCGAAGTGCTGACGCCACCCTATGGGGCTGCCGCGGGCGCGGGGCAGGCGGACCCCGGGCGGGCGGCGGGCGGCGGACTTCCGGGCCGATGTGCCAAGGACGGGTAAAATGGCTGCCAGCACCCGACCATGACGTGACGCACCGTCCGGGCCGCCCCGCCGCGCCGGCGGCTCGAACCCGCCAGGAGGCCCGCCCCTGTCTGTCGACCACCTCAACGAGATCCTGCTGGTCTCCGCACTCGTCCTGCTCGTCGCGGTGGCGGCGGTACGGGTGTCGTCGCGCAGCGGCCTGCCCAGTCTGCTGCTCTACCTGGGCATCGGCGTGGCCATCGGGCAGGACGGGATCGGGGTGCGGTTCGACGACGCCCGGCTCACCCAGGTGTTGGGGTACGCGGCGCTGGTGGTCATCCTCGCCGAGGGCGGCCTCGGCACCCGGTGGCGGGAGATCCGGCCGGCGGTTCCGGCCGCCGCCGCGCTGGCCACCGCGGGGGTCGCGGTCAGCGTGGGCATCACCGCCACCGCGGCGCACTTCCTGGTGCACCTCGACTGGCGGCAGGCGCTGATCATCGGCGCGGTGGTCTCCTCCACGGACGCCGCCGCGGTCTTCTCGGTGCTGCGCAGGGTTCCGCTGCCGGCCCGGCTGACCGGCGTGCTGGAAGCCGAGTCGGGGTTCAACGACGCGCCCGTGGTGATCCTGGTGGTGGCCTTCTGCGCGCACGGCCCGATCGAGGCGTGGCCCACGCTGCTGGGCCGGATCGCGTTGGAACTGGCGATCGGCGCCGCGATCGGACTGGCGGTCGGCAAGCTGGGCGCGCTGGCGCTGCGGCAGGTCGCGCTGCCCGCCTCCGGTCTGTACCCGATCGCGGTCATGGCGCTGGCGGTGCTGGCGTACGCCGGGGGCGCGTTCGCGCACGGCAGCGGGTTCCTGGCGGTCTACCTGGCGGCCATGGTGCTGGGCAACGCCCCGCTGCCGCACCGGCCGGCCACCCGGGGGTTCGCGGAGGGCGTGGCCTGGCTGGCCCAGATCGGCATGTTCGTGCTGCTCGGGCTCCTGGTCAACCCGGCCGAGCTGGGCACGGACCTGGCGGCCGCGCTGACCGTGGGGGTGGCGCTGACGCTGGTGGCCCGGCCGGTGTCGGTCTTCACGGTGCTGTGGCCGTTCCACACCGCCTGGCGGGACAAGGTGCTGCTGTCGTGGGCCGGACTGCGCGGCGCGGTGCCGATCGTGCTGGCCACGATCCCGGTGGTCTACGCGCTCCCGGACAGCCGCCGGGTGTTCGACATCGTCTTCGTGCTGGTGATCGTCTTCACGCTGCTGCAGGGCCCGAGCCTGCCGTGGCTGGCCCGGCGGCTGCGGCTGGCCGACCCCGAGGGCACGGCGGACCTGGGCGTCGAGTCCGCGCCGCTGGAACGGCTGCGCGGCCACCTGCTGTCGGTCTCCATCCCGGAGCGTTCCCGGATGCACGGCGTCGAGGTGGCCGAACTGCGGCTGCCGGCCGGCGCGGCGGTGACCCTGGTGGTGCGGGACGGGCACAGCTTCGTGCCGGACCGCACCACGATGCTGCAGCGCGGCGACGAACTGCTGGTGGTGGCCACCGATCCGGTCCGCGACCGGACCGAGCGCAGGCTGCGCGCCGTCAGCCGGGGCGGCAAGCTCGCCGACTGGCTGGAGCCGGCGGCGCAGGCCCGCAGGCGCGCCGGCTCGACCCCGGCCTCCTGGGCCCGGCGCGGCCGTGCGCCGCTCGGCCGGCTGATCCGGCGGGACGGGGCCGGGCCGGGCCGCCGACGCTGAACGCCGCACCCCACCGCCGGGCGACGGCCGACCGGCGGGCGCCGGCGGGGCCGGCCGGCGGGCGGGTGGACGCCGGCGGGGGCGGGCGGACCTGCGGAAAGCCGTCGAGCCGGTACGATGAGCGGGTTGCACACATTCGACTCCTCCTGACGCAGGGCCGGCGCGACCGCGGCTGACCGCGGCGACGCGCGAGAGGACGGCCTTCGGCGCCGCCGACGGCGCTACCAGGCGGCGGAAAGGCCCGGCCGTGGCGTCCACGGTCACTTCTCCCCCCGGCTACCGGGAACTCTGCCGCACCCCGGGTGCGTGGTCCTTCGTCTTGCCCGGGTTCGCCGCCCGGCAGCCGTTCGCGATGCTCACCATCGGGATCGTGCTGCTGGTGCGGCACGCCACCGGCTCCTACGGCGCGGCCGGCGCGGTGGCCGCGGTCACCGGCACCGCGATGGCGCTCGCCGCGCCGCGCGCCGGGCGGCTGGCCGACCGGTTCGGCCAGCGGGCGGTGCTGCTGCCCGGGGTGCCGGCACACGCGGCGGCGGTGCTGGCGCTGATCGCGCTGGCGCTGCGGCACGACCCGCTGTGGACGCTGTTGCTGGCGGCGCTGCCGGCCGGCGCGACGGTGCCGCAGATCAGCCCGATGGTGCGGGCCCGCTGGGCGGTGGCGCTGGGCGGTTCGCCGCTGCTGATGACGGCGGCGGCGTTCGAGTCGGTCACCGACGAGTTCACCTTCGTGATCGGGCCGGTGCTGGCGACCGCGCTGTGCGCCGCGGTGCACCCGGCGGCCGGACTGCTGGCCGAGGCCGGGCTGACGCTGGCCGGTGGACTGCTGTTCGCCGCCCGGCGCACCGCGGCGCCCGAGCCGGCCCGGGCCGCCGGACCGGACCGGGCGCGCTCCGGCGCGGCCCCGGCGACGTCGATCCCCGGGGTGCGGGCGCTGGTGGCCGGGTTCTGGGGGATCGGCGCGGTCTTCGGCGGCATGCAGGTGGCGCTGACCGCGTTCACCCAGGACATCGGCCGGCCCGGCGCGAACGGCGTGCTCTACGGGGTCTTCGCGACCGGCAACATGCTCTCCGGCGCGCTCTGCGGTGCGCTGGCCGGCCGCCGCGGCACCCCGGGCGGGCGGCTGCTGACCGCGTACGCCGCGCTGGTGCTCGTCTGCTGCACGCTGTGGGCGGCCGGGTCGGTGGCGCTGCTCGCGCCGCTCGGGCTGGTGGCCGGCGCGTGCGTCGCCCCGACCCTGGTCAACGGCTACGCGCTCGTCGGCGACCTGGTCCCGGCCGGCTCGCGCACCGAGGCGTTCACCTGGCTGACCGGCGCGGTGGCGCTGGGGCAGGCGGTGGCGGCCACCGCGGCGGGCCGACTGGCCGACCTGTTCTCCCCGGCGGCGGCGTTCGCCGTCCCGCTGGCCGGCACGCTGCCGGCGCTGGCGGTGCTGGTGGCGCTGCGCCGGCACCTGGCCGTGCGGCCCGCGCCGAGCCGGGTGCGGGTGACCGCGGCGGTGGCGGCGGCCGGACGCGAACCGGCGGCAGTGGACTGACGCGGCGGAATGCTGCACTATGGAGCGTCGTTAGCACTCAATGAGTGAGAGTGCCAGGAGGAGTACGTGCCGACCTACCAGTACCAGTGCACCGAGTGCGGCGAAGCGCTCGAGGCGGTGCAGAAGTTCACCGACGACGCCCTCACCGAGTGCCCGAGCTGCGCCGGACGCCTGCGGAAGGTGTTCTCCGCGGTCGGCGTCGTGTTCAAGGGATCGGGCTTCTACCGCAACGACAGCCGCGGCGCGTCGTCCAGCGGCTCGCCCGCCAACGGCGATTCGAAGGGCGAGCCGAAGGACGGATCCAAGAGCGACTCACCGTCCGACGCCAAGAGCACCAAGGGCACGTCGACGTCCGGCTCCGACGGCGGCGGTTCGACGTCCTCCGGCAAGAGCGGCGCCAAGCCGGCCGGTGCGTCCGCCGCGAGCGGCGGCTCCTCGGCCGCCTGACCGGGGAGGCGCGCGGCTCCCGCGTACCCGGTCCGACGTCCCGCCCGACCCCGCCGGTCCGCCCCGGCGGGGTCTTCGGCGTCCCGGCGGTACCGCATAGGGTGACGCCCATGACGACGCCGCACAGCAGCGCCCAGGCGGAGATAGGGGTCATCGGGGGCTCCGGTTTCTACTCGTTCCTGGACGACGTGACCGAGATCACCGTCGAGACCCCGTACGGTTCCCCCAGCGACTCCCTGTTCCTCGGCGAGGTGGCCGGCCGCCGGGTGGCGTTCCTACCTCGGCACGGGCGCAAGCACCACCTGCCGCCGCACCGCATCAACTACCGGGCCAATCTCTGGGCGTTGGCCTCGGTCGGCGTGACCCGGGTACTCGGCCCGTGCGCGGTCGGCGGGCTGCGCGCCGAGTACGGACCCGGCACGCTGCTCGTCCCCGACCAGCTCGTGGACCGCACCAAGGCGCGTGCGGCGACGTTCTACGACGGCGAGCCGCTCGCCGACGGCTCGGCGCCCAACGTGGTGCACGCCGCGTTCGCCGACCCGTACTGCCCGCGGGACCGGGCCGTCGCGGTGCGCACCGCGCGGGAGGGCGGCTGGGAGGCGGTGGACGGCGGCACGCTCGTGGTGGTCGAGGGCCCGCGCTTCTCCACCCGGGCGGAATCCCGCTGGCACGCCGCGCAGGGCTGGTCGGTGGTCGGGATGACCGGTCATCCGGAGGCTCCGCTGGCGCGTGAACTCGGCCTGTGCTACACGTCGTTGACGCTCGTCACCGATCTCGACGCGGGTGCCGGGACCGGCGAGGGCGTCTCCCACGAGGAGGTGCTGCGGGTCTTCGCCGCCAACGTCGACCGGCTGCGCACCGTGCTGTTCGACGTCGTCGGGGCGCTGCCGGCCGGCGACGGGCGGGACTGCCTGTGCGCGCACGCGCTGGACGGCGTGGACACCGGCGTCCCGTCGCCGTTCCCCCGCTGACCGGCGGCGGACCGGCGACGCGCACCCGAACCGACAACGAACCGAAACGAACGAGGACTTCCCGGTGAGTGACCCCACGGACGAAAAGCCCGCCCTGCTGGACGGTTTCAAGGCCTTCATGATGCGCGGCAACGTCGTCGACCTCGCGGTCGCCGTCGTCATCGGCGCCGCGTTCACCACGGTCGTCAACTCCGTGGTGAACGGCGTGATCAACCCGGTGGTGGGCGCGCTGGGCACCAAGGACCTGTCGACGTACCGCTCCTGCCTGAAGGCTCCGTGCCACGCGGATGCCGCCGGGCACGTGACCAGCGGCGTCTACATCCTGTGGGGCTCGGTGCTCGGCGCCGCGCTCAACTTCCTGATCACCGGCGCGGTCGTCTACTTCTTCATGGTCCTGCCGATGACCCGCTTCCTGGCCCGCCGGGCCGCGAAGGTGCACAAGGAGGCGGCGGTCCCGGCGGAGACCGAGTCGGTCGAGGTGACGCTGCTGCGGCAGATCCGCGACGAACTGGTCAACCGACGCGAGCCGTCCGCGTAGCCGGACGTACGGCGGTGGCACGCCGGGCGGCGCGCACCGCGGCGCCCCCGGCGCCCCCGGCGCCCCCGGCGCCCCCGCCACGCGTACCGGACGGCCGGCAGTTGGCGTAACGGCCACCGCGGCGGGGGACGCGACGGCCCGGCGTAACGGCAGGCGGCGGGGGCGCGGCAGGCCGTTGGACATGCCCATGCCGGTTGCAGGATGATCCGGAGCGGGCCCGCCGGGGGGTCGCGGAGCCCGTTCCGTTCGTCGCACCCGAGGGGGTTCCGCCGTGTCGTTCGCACGCCGGATGAGGTCCGTGTCCGCCGTCGCCGCCCTGCTGGCGCTCGCCGCCTGTTCGCCGCTGACCGGGGGAGGGCACACCGCCGCCCCGTCCGGCTCGCCGGCGCCGTCCGCGACCGGCGGCCGGTCCGGCGCCGGATCGGCGATCGACTCCCCCGCCTCCGGCTCGGGCGGGTCGGGCTCCGACCGGCACGGCGGGCCGCTGTCCGCACTCGTGCCGTACCCGGCCGGGGCCCGGCCGTGGAGCGCCGACCGGACCGGGACGTTCGCCCTGGCCCCCTTCGTGCGGGAGTTCTACGTCAAGAGCGCCTGGACGTCCGAGGAGGGGCTGATGCGCCGGCGCGGTTTCGTCAGCTCCGCGCGGCACGCCTGGATCGGGTCGGACGGCGCTCAGGACGACGTGTGGCTGGTGGACTTCCGCACCGCGGTCGGCGCCCGCAGCATGTACCTGGGCCTGACCTCCGCCTGGAAGCACCCGGCGTCCTCGGTCACCGACTTCTCCGACCCGGCCGTGCACGGCAGCGGCCAGTCCACCACGGCGCTGGACTCGCTGGGCAACGCGAACGCCAAGGTGGCCGCGGTCCGCGGCCACCTGGTGGTCTACGTGAAGGTCTACACGGCCGCCGCACCCGACCGGCCCGCCGCCGTCGCGCTGATGCGGCGGCAGTTCGACCGGCTCTCCGGCTGACCGGCCCGCGCGGCCGGCCGGACCCGGCCGACCGGCCCGGTGTGCGGCGCCTTGCGGCGCGGGCGGCGGGCCGGGTGCGGCTCACAGGTGGTGCGGGGGCTTCTCGTCCAGGAAGCGCCTCAGGTCGGCCGCCGCGCCACCCGGCCGGTCCCCCCATGCCTGGTCGGTGTCGTCGGCGGCGGGGCGGTCCAGCGGGTCGTCGAAGACCAGCGCGGTCGGCGGTGCCGCCTCCGGCCGCTCGGATCTCTCGTTCATGCGCCCAGCCTAAGGGCAGTCCCGTGATCCCCGGCGGGCACGCGGCGACGGCCACGGCGCCTCGCCGCGTTGTCGGGTCGCCCGAACACACCCGGTGGATGAGGACACCCCCGCCGTGCGACGCACCGAGTCCGACGCCGCACGCCGATCCACCGCGGATGACGGGACGGCCCTTGGCGGGCCTGCGTCACGCGGCCTCGTGGTCAAAACCGGTGGCGTGCGCCATCCGCTTCAGCTCCAACAGCGCGTGCTTCTCGATCTGCCGGATCCGCTCCCGGGTCAGGCCGTGCTGCTTGCCCACCTCGGTCAGGGTGCGCTCCTTGCCGTCCTCCATGCCGTAGCGGGCCCGGATGATCGAGGCGGTGCGCACGTCCAGCCGCCCGATGAGCTGCTCCAGCTCCTCACGGCGCAGCATCACCAGCACCGAGTCCTCCGGCGAGGCCGCCGAGGTGTCCTCGACCAGGTCGCCGAACTGCGTCTCACCCTCGTCGTCCACCGACATGTTCAGGCTCACCGGGTCGCGCGCCCAGTCGAGCACGTCCGCGATCCGCTCCGGCGTGGTGGCCAGCTCCCCGGCTATCTCGGCGGGCTCCGGGTCCCGGCCCTGCTCGCGGTTGAACTCCCGCTGCACGCGCCGGATCCTGCCCAGTTCCTCGACCAGGTGCACCGGCAGCCGGATGGTGCGCGACTGGTCCGCGATGGAACGGGTGATGGCCTGCCGGATCCACCAGGTCGCGTAGGTGGAGAACTTGAAGCCCTTGGCGTAGTCGAACTTCTCCACCGCCCGCACCAGGCCGGCGTTGCCCTCCTGGATCAGGTCGAGCAGGGGCAGCCCGCTGCGCGGGTAGCGGCGGGCGACCGCCACGACCAGCCGGAGGTTGGACCGTATGAAGACGTCCTTGGCCCGCGCGCCGGCCTCGGCCACGGCCCGCAGTTCGTCCTCGTCCGCCCCGGCCGCGCTCTCGCCCCGCGCGAGGAGCTGCTCGGCGAAGACCCCGGCCTCGACGGTCCTGGACAGCTCGACCTCGCGCGCCGCGTCCAGGAGCGGCGTGCGCGCGATCTCGTCGAGGTACATACCGACCAGATCGCGGTCCGCCACCTCACTGCCGGTGGCGCGAACGCTGCTGGGCCCGTCGGGACGACGGCGGGCGACTGCCCGGGTTGCCATGCGTACTCCCTCTTGTGCTGGTTCGGTCGGTGTCGGCTGATGTCGGCTGATCGGAGTCGGACGGCGGTCCACGGAACGCGTGTCGGCCGGAGACCTGCCGCCCCCACGGATCGCGTGCCCACTCTGTGGAAAACAACGACTGGAAATCGGACAGAATTCCCATGCCAAGCCCGGAACTCTGTGATCATGCAGTATCCTGCGCGGCTCACCGGACCCCGGCCGCCGCCATCCGAGCAGGTCAGCGCGGCCGGAACGGTCCGTGACGCACCGTGAGCGACGGCCCGCCACGCGACGCCGCCGACGTCCTTCCCCCGCCCGGCGCAACACACCCCACTCGGAACATCAAACGCGAAACAGGGCACAACGGTTCCCGCGGCCCCGTGTTCCCGCGTCCCGCGGAGGCGTCCCGCGCGGCGCCCCCCGCTCCGGCGGCCTCGGCGCCCCGACCCGCAGCCGGACGCCGGGGCGGGCGCGGTCGGGCGGACCGCGGACGCCGGGACGGGGCCCGGTCGGCAGACGCGGTCCGACCGCCGTGCGCGCGAGGGGGGTCAGCCGTGGCGCACGCCGGGCGCGGGACGGACAACGGGCGGGACGGACGCCGGGCGCGGGACGGCCGGCGGAGCGGTCCGCGGACGCGCGGCACGCGGACGAGGGCGGTGCCCGCGGACCCGCCGCCGGACACCGCCCGCACACCCGTCCCGCCGGGGCCGCGCCCGGCGGGCTGCGGCCCCGCGCCTCACTCCTGCGTGGCCGCCGCCTCACGCTCCCGCTTGGCGATCACCGCGGTCGCGGCCGCCGCGCACACCGCCAGCGCGGCCGCCGGCATCCACGGCCGGTCCAGCACGTGCCGGGTGGCGTGGTCCAGCGAGAAGCGGCCTGGGCCGGCCACCGCCAGCGCCACCGCCGCGGCGCCCAGCACGCCGGGGTGCTCCAGGCCGCCGTCCGCGGCGAAGAAGCCGTTCGGAGCAAGGAGGGAGGAGGCGGTGGCCATGGTGGCCGCCGCCGCGGCCCCGCCGGCCGGGGTGGCCAGTCCGAGCGCCAGCAGCGTCCCACCGCCGGCCTCGCCCAGCCCCGCGGCCACCGCGCTGCGGCGGCCGGGCCGGAAGCCCATCGTCTCCATCGCGCGGCCGGTGGCCTCCAGGCCGCCGCCGCCGAACCAGCCGAGGAGCTTCTGCGTGCCGTGCGCCACCAGCGTCCCGCCCACCGCGACCCGCAACAGCAGCAGTCCGGCGTCGCCACGCCGTGACCAGGTCCTCCCGCGCTGCGACATGGCGCTCCCTCCTCGGTGACCGTCCGGCGCACGCTCCGCCGGCCGCCGGACCCTCCGCCCGGCGCGCACCGCCCAGTCTCGGTGGCCGGGCCGCCGGCCGCCCGCCGTGCTGGTCCGTCCGGCGGATCGCTACCGCTCGGCGACTATTGAGCCGAACCGGCGACAGCCACCCGGGCCGCCCGCTACAAGGGAGCCATGACGTCCACGAGGTCCTTGCTCAGGGTGGCCAACTGCTCCGGTTTCTACGGCGACCGCCTCTCGGCCGCGCGGGAGATGGTCGAAGGCGGCCCGATCGACGTACTGACCGGCGACTACCTCGCCGAGCTGACCATGCACCTGCTGTGGAAGGCCCGCCGGCGCGACCCGGACGCCGGGTACGCGGTGTCGTTCGCCGCGCAGATGCGCGAGGTGCTCGGCAGCTGCCTGGAACGCGGCGTCAAGGTCGTCGCCAACGCGGGCGGGCTCAACCCGGCGGGGCTGGCCGCCCTGCTCGGCAGGGCCGCCGCCGACGCCGGGCTGCACCCGCGCATCGCCCACCTGACCGGCGACGACCTGATGCCGCGGCTGGCGGAGCTGGACGCGGCCGGCACACCCCCGGTGCACGCGGTGACCGGACGGACCCTCGCCGAGGACGGCGTCACCGCGCTGACCGCCAACGCCTACCTCGGCTCGTGGGGCATCACCGAGGCGCTGCGGGCCGGCGCGGACGTGGTGGTCTGCGGCCGGGTCACCGACGCGGCACTGGTGGTCGGCCCCGCGGCCTGGGCGTTCGACTGGGCGCTCGACGACTGGGACCGGCTGGCCGGGGCGGTCGTGGCCGGCCACGTCCTGGAGTGCGGCGCGCAGGCCACCGGCGGCAACTACGCGTTCTTCACCGAGATCGACCGGCCGGTGCGGCCCGGCTTCCCGCTCGCCGAGATCTCCCCGGACGGCTCGTGCGTGGTCACCAAGCACCCCGGCACGCCCGGCGCGGTCACCACCGGGACGGTCACCGCGCAACTGCTCTACGAGATCGGCGACCCGGCCTACCCCGGCCCGGACGTGGTGGCCCGGTTCGACACCGCCGAACTCGCCCAGCAGGGCCCGGACCGGGTCCGGATCAGCGGGGTGCGCGGCGAACCGGCGCCCGAGACGCTCAAGGTCTGCGTCAACCACGACGGCGGCCACCGCAACAGCGCGGTCTTCGTCCTCACCGGGCTCGACCTGCCCGCCAAGGCGCGGTTCGCCGAGGAGTCGCTGCTCGACGCGGTCGGCGGCCGGCAGCGGTTCGACGCGTTCCACACCCGGGTGGAGTACGGCCCGGACGCCGGGCGGCTGACGGTGACCGTCAAGGACCGCGACCCGGACACCGCCGGCCGGGCGTTCTTCTCCGCCATCGCCGAGACCGGGCTGTCCGGCTATCCGGGGCTGCACCTGGAGCAGGCGTCACCACGCGCCACCCGGTTCGCCGTGCACTGGCCGGCGCTGGTGCCGGCCGGCGCGGTGCCGGCCGAGGTCGTGCTGCCCGGCGGGCGGCGGGCGCCGGTTCCCGAACCGCCCCGCCGCCCGGCTCCGCCCCGCCCCGCTCCGGCTCACCGGCCGGGCCCGGCCGCCGTCCCGGCGCGCGACGAGGCTACCGAGCACACGGCACGGGTGCCGCTGGGCAGGCTGGTCGGCGCCCGGTCCGGCGACAAGGGCGGCGACGCCAACGTCGGTCTGTGGGCCCGCGACGACGCCGTCCACGCCTGGTTGCGCCGGTACCTCGACACCGACCGGCTGCGGCTGCTGCTGCCGGAGGCCGCGGAGCTGGAGATCAGCCGCTACGAGCTGCCGAACCTGCGCGCCGTCAACTTCGTCGTGCACGGGCTCCTCGGCGACGGGGTGGCCGCCTCGGTCCGCGCGGACCCGCAGGCCAAGGCCCTCGGCGAGTACCTGCGCGCCCGCGAGGTCGTCGTACCGGTCCGACTGCTGCCGGGCCACGGGAGCCCCACGGACCGGTAAAGCGGCGGAGCGGCCGGGCAAAGCGCAGGGCAAGAAACCGCCGGGTCGGCTGTGGCACCGGACACAGTGGTCCGCCGGACGGCGGTCCCGGGCCGGCCGCGTGGCTACTGTGAGCCGCCCGGCGGCACCGCGCACCCGGCCGGCCGGCGGGCCGCGCGGCACCCGGGCGCACCAAGCGGCCCCCGACCGGGCGGAACGCGGAACAGGCACGTGAGAGACACCGAGGTGACCGTGGACAACACCATCCTGCACAAGGCGATCTTCCTACTGCGCGACTGCCACGAATCCGAGGCGCAGGTCGTGGCGCGGCTCAAGGACTACTTCCCCACCCTGTCGCACGACGAGCGCGAGCGGTACACCAGCGAGGCGTGGGACATGGTGCACGGCACCCACACCGCGATCTGACGCCGCGCTCCGCCCGCCGCCCCGGGACGGACCGCGGCACGGCGGCCCCGACCGGCCCGGACGTCGACGGCCGGCCCGGGGCCGCCGTTTCGCACCGGCGGCCCCGGGCGGGGCACGCCGCGTCCCGTCCGGCGGGCGGATTCGTACCGGGCCCGTGAAGATGGGCACTGATCACGCCGGTCACGGGCAGGAGGGCGGAGGAGCCAGGAAGGACCCCACCGGGCCGGGAAGGGCCGAGAAGGGACGGACACCGTGGCAACGCCCAGGATTCTCGTGGTCGGCGCGGGCTTCGCCGGCATCGCCTGCGTACGCCGGCTGGAACGCGGCCTGCGGCCCGGGGAGGCGGACATCTCCCTGGTCACCCCGCTGTCCTACCAGCTCTACCTGCCGCTGCTGCCGCAGGTCGCCTCGGGGGTGCTGCCCCCGCAGTCGGTGGCCGTCTCGCTGCGCCGCAGCCGCAAGCACCGCACCCGGATCATCCCGGGCGCGGCGATCGGCGTGGACGCCCGCAAGAAGATCTGCGTCATCCGCAAGATCACCGACGAGACCCTCGACGAGCCGTACGACTACATCGTGCTCGCGCCCGGCAGCGTCACCCGGACCTTCGACATCCCGGGGCTGACCGACTACGCGCGCGGTATGAAGACCCTCGCCGAGGCCGCCTACCTGCGCGACCACGTCATCGCGCAACTCGACCTGGCCGACGCGAGCCAGGACCCGGCGGAGCGCGAGTGCCGGCTGCAGTTCGTGGTGGTCGGCGGCGGCTACGCGGGCACCGAGACCGCCGCGTGCCTGCAACGGCTCACCACCAGCGCGGTCCGGCGCTACCCGAGGCTGGACCCGAAGCTGATCCGCTGGCACCTGATCGACATCGCCCCGAAACTCATGCCGGAACTCGGCGAAAAGCTCGGCACCAGCGCCCTGCGGGTGCTGCGCGGCCGCGGCATCGAGGTGTCGCTCGGGGTGTCCATCGCCCGCGCGGAGGCCGACCGCGTCACCTTCACCGACGGCCGCGTGGTCCCCACCCGCACGCTGATCTGGACCGCGGGCGTCGCCGCCAACCCGCTCGTCGCCACGCTGGACGCCGAGACGGTGCGCGGCCGGGTGCTCGTCACCCCCGAGTTGACGGTGCCCGGGCTGCCGGGCGTGTTCGCCCCGGGGGACGCCGCCGCCGTACCGGACCTGGCCCAGGGCGACGGGGCCATCTGCCCGCCCACCGCTCAGCACGCCATGCGGCAGGGCCGCGCGCTCGCCGGCAACCTCCTCGCCACGCTGCGCGGCCGCCGGCCCACCTCGTACGTGCACAAGGACCTCGGCCTGGTCGTCGACCTCGGCGGCACCGACGCGGTCTCCAAGCCGATGGGCATCGAACTGCGCGGCCTACCCGCCCAGGCGGTCGCCCGCGGATACCACTGGTCCGCGCTGCGCACCAACGTCGCCAAGACCCGGGTGCTGACCAGCTGGCTGCTGAACGCGGTGGCCGGCGACGACTTCGTGCGCACCGGGTTCCTGGCCGAACGCCCGCCCACGCTAAGGGACTTCGAGCACACGGACGAGTACATGACGGTAGATCAGGTACGGCAGCACACCGCGTCCCTGCACACCCACGGCCCGGCCACCGCGTAGTGCGCGGTCACGCGCCACGCAGGGCGGGGCACGGTCGGCGTGCGGGGTGGTCGGCGGTGCGGGGTGAAGCGCGGGCGGCGGACGCGGTGCCGGGGCCGGGTCAGGCGCGGGTGCGCCGGTCGGCGCCGCGGCTGACCGCGAGACCCCAGGCGACCAGGGGTATCTGGAGCGGCAACCGCCCGTAGGCGAGAGCCCGTTGGCCGGGCGAACGGCCCCGCCAGTCGTAGGCCATCTTGACGTTGGCGGGGAAGACCGCGGCGAACAGCCCGGCCGCGACGACGCCGCCGGCCCGCCGGGTCCGGGGGCAGGCGACCGCCCCGGCGACCAGCAGCTCCGCCAGGCCGGACGCGTAGGTCCAGGTGCGCGCCGGACCGGGCAGGGACGCCGGCACGACGCGGTCGAACCGCTCCGGCACGGCGAAGTGCGCGATCCCGGCCGAAGCCAGCGTTCCCGCGAGCACCCGCGCGGAGCGCGATCCCCCGAACATGGTGACCTCCGGTCGTGTGTCGGACGAGGCGCCCCCAGGCTACGCGGCACGGCCGACCGCGCAGCGGCACGGTGGCGGTGGGGAGGCGAGGCGCGGGGAAGGCACGGCGCGGGGAAGGCACGGCGCGGCCGGGCGGGTAGCCGACGCGGGGCGGCGCGGCAATCGAGGCGGCGCGGCCGGGTGCCGACGTGGCGATGCGGCGGCGGTGGGCGCGGAGCGGCGTTCACAGTTGCGCCGTGGGACGCGCCCGGCCCCCACACGGATGCGGCCCCGCGCGGGCGGCCGCATCCGGTAGCCTGTCCCACGCCGCTGTTCCGACGGCCGCCCCCGCCTCCGTGGGGCTTGCAGAAAACCACGTCGTCCCAGGTCAAGCGAGTGTCCCTTTGGATCGGCAGAACGGTTTGGCCCGCGCCCCAGAACGGAGAGCGCGTAAGCGCAGGTAGAGGCCTTGGCCAGCGTGGCTGCTGACGGTCCGAGTGACGTACGCGTCCGCGCTCCCGACAACTCTGTGCCGGTCGCCCAGCCTGTCAGCCCAATCTCCGCTGCGATCGCACGGGCCAGCTCTTCCCGCTCGGCCCTGCTCTCAGCGAGTTCCCGTTCGGCTGCGTCCCGGGCAGCCTGCTCGGCCTCGGCCTTGGACGCCTGGCCTCGGTAGGTGAGACGGGCTTCTTCGAGCGTCTTGCGGGCCTGGGCCACTTCCTCCCGCAAACGCTGGTTGCGTGCGGCCGGAGTGCTGTCCGGATCCGGCGGTACAAATGCGATCTGCTCGCGCGAGCCCGTCAGCAGGCGGTGGTACCAGACACCGAGTCGGAAACAGGCCTGCAGGGCACGGAAGGCATCGTCAGAGTTGTCGTGGTCACTGTGGTTGGCGTCGTTGCCGAGGGTGCGAACCTCATGGAAAGCGGCCCCGACGTTTCCATGCAGGTATCCCTCCCTATCGAGGGCTTTCAGCCGCTCGAACTGCGTGGTTCCCGCGTTCCTGATCCGGGCCCTGCGAACCAGGTCCGCGGCAAGTGCCTCACCGAACTGCCGAGACTTGATCAAGGAGGTGTTGGGGTCGCTGAAGACGTAACTCTCGGCAGCAGCCCCGTAGGCCACAAGCAGGGATAGGTGCGGCAGTAGAAAGCCGAAGTTCGGGACTGATGGGCCACCCGTGCCAGCTTGGCTTCCTGCATGCCGGGCGAACCGACCGTACCCATGCTGTGTCACCACTTTCCGGGGCGGTGTGATCAGTGAGGTTTTCTCAGCGAAATGATCTCCGCGAAGCGGTGTGAGGTACTCGTAAGCGGTCGGATCAGACGATGGAACCCTGGGTGCAGGCAGACGTAAAGCCTCTGGTAGGACGGTTCTCTCTCACAAGATCGTCCGCTGCGACACCAGAGGCTTCACGTTGGTCACCTATATTGCCACGCTCGACGTCCCGCGCCATGTCGTGGACCACCTGTCCCGTCTACTGGCCGGCCACCGCCGACGCATCGGCACCCCGCGTGGCAGTCGCGCGCTCGGCACGTTCCGTCAGGCAGTGCTCGTCCTGCGCTGGTTCCGCGAACACCGCTGCGTGCACTGCCTGGCCCGGGATGCCGGCGTCTCCCAGGCCACCGGCTACCGCTACCTGCACGAAGGCATCGACGTCCTCGCCGCCCACGCCCCGGACCTGCACGAGGTCCTGGACCGTTGCCGACGCGAGGGCATGACCCACGTGATCCTCGACGGCACGCTGATCGAGTCCGACCGCGTCGCCGGTGTCCGCGACAACGGCAACGACCTGTGGTTCAGCCAGAAGCACAAGGCGTTCGGCGGCAACGTGCAGTTCCTGTCCGCTCCGGACGGCACCCCGCTGTGGGTCTCCGATGTCGAGCCCGGCAGCGTCCCCGACATCACCGCCGCCCGCATCCACGCACTGCCCGCGCTGTACAAAGCCGCGGCCGACGGCCTGCCCACCCTGGCCGACAAGGGCTACATCGGCGCCGGGATCGGCATCCTCGTCCCGGTCCGCCGTCCGAAGGGTCAGTCCGAGAAGGCCCTGCACACCGACACTCGAACCACGAACAGCCTGATCAGAAGCATCCGAGCCCTCGGCGAGCGCGCGGCAGCCGAACTCAAGCAGCGCTGGCGCACATTGCAGCACGTCACCCTCAGCCCCAGCCGGATCGGCGACATCACCCGTGCCGCCCTCGTCCTCAACGGAATTTGGAAGTGATCACCGTTGAGAAAACGTCAGTGATCAGTACCGCGATGCCAGTGCGCTGATCGGTCTTCGAGCCTACTGAGGGACTCTGTCGGGAATCTTGAGGACGGGCGTCACTTCCCTTGGCGCCACCACAGCGGCCGGGGTAAGTCGCGGGCGTCGAGGTACTGCTGGAATGCCGTGGGAGGGCGGGGCCGGTACGAGCCGTCGGCGGGTTCTTGAAGGCTCAGCCGCTCGACGTTGATCGCGAGCGCGGTCAGGACGTGCTGGACGTGCGTCTTGGCCAGGCCGCGGTAGCGGCACCGGCGTCCGCGGTGGCCGTCCGCGAACTCCTCGATGGTGTCTCCGGCCCCCGAGCGTCGCCCGTAGAGCCGGCGCCAGTCCGCATCCTGCTGGTCGGCGCGGTTCTTGGTTTGGAGTTCGTGCAGGCGGCGGGTGGGAAAGTACAGGCTGCGAAACGGGCCTGGAGTGCACTTGGCCCGCTCAGGGCACAGGGGGCTGACGATCAATAACTCCTTGGTTTCTGTAGCCTGTTGGTCCGTAGGATGTGGGTGTGTCGGAGGGGATTGAGGCGGGGTTGGCGGAGGTGCTGGGGCTGTTGCTGCCGCATCTGGACGAGCGGCAGCGGCGGCTGGTGCTGGGGGCTGCTGCCCGTGTGCGGGGCCACGGTGGGATTCGCCTGGTGGCGGGGTCTGCGGGGGTGGCGGAGTCCACGGTGTCGCGGGGGTTGCGCGAGCTCGAACGGGGTGGAGAGCCCGATGGTCGGGTGCGGGCGGTGGGCGCGGGTCGCAAGCGGCTGCGGGATCTCGATCCGGAGCTGGTCCCTGCGTTGCTCGTGCTGGTCGAGCCGGGCCAGCGGGGAGATCCGGAGTCGCCGCTGCGGTGGACCGTGAAGTCCACCCGTGCCCTGGCCGTGGAGCTGTCCCGCCAGGGGCACCGGGTCGGTCACGACACGGTGGCCGCACTGTTGAAGGCCGAGGGGTTTTCCTTGCAGGGCACCTCGCGTACCACCGAGGGAGCCCGCCACCCCGACCGCGACGCCCAGTTCCGTTACATCAACGACCAGGCCACGGCGTATCTCGCGGACGGGCAGCCGGTCATCAGTGTGGATGCGAAGAAGAAGGAGACCCTGGGTGAGTATGCGGTCGCCGGGCGCGAGTGGCACCGGGTCGGGCAGCCGGTCCGCGTGCGCGCCCACGACTTCCCTGAGAAGGGAGCCGAGAAGGCGGTGCCGTACGGGATCTACGACATCGGCGCGGACGCCGGCTGGGTGTCGGTGGGCTGCGACGGCGACACTGCCGCCTTTGCCGTGGCCACGCTGCGCCGCTGGTGGCACGGACAGGGACGAGACCGCTATCCGCACGCCTCCCGGCTGCTGATCACTGCCGACGCCGGCGGCTCCAACGGCTACCTGGTCCGCGCCTGGAAGAAGGAGCTCGCCGCCTTCGCCCACGAGAGCGGCCTAGAGGTGACTGTATGTCACTTTCCGCCGGGGACTTCGAAGTGGAACAAGATAGAACACCGTTTGTTCTCCCAGATCAGCATCAACTGGCGTGGCAGGCCCCTGACCAGCCATGAAGTCGTGGTCAACACCATCGGTGCGACCCGAACCCGCACCGGCCTGGCCATCCACGCCGAACTCGATCCCGGCGCCTACCCCACCGGCGTCAATGTGCCCGACGACGTCATGGACCGCCTCCCCCTCACCCCGCACGACTGGCACGGCACCTGGAACTACACCCTGCGCCCCGAGCCTCTATCGCCTCAACGCCCAGCACCAGCAGTGGAGTTCGGGCGCTTCCCGGCAGGAGACAAAGCTCCCGCCTGGCTCGCCCATCCGAGCCTGACCGGCCTGGAACCGGCCGCCTGGGCCGACCTGCTCGAGCGCTACACCCGCTACCGCACCGACCACCCGCCGGTCGTCATCCCCGGCCGTCACCGGGGCGGGAACACCGGCACCAGCCTGCTCTCCGCCTCCGACCAGCTACTCGCCACCGTCCTCACCAAGCGCTGGTCCCTGCAGCAGGCCACCCTGGCCACCCTGTTCGGCGTCTCCAAGGCGAGGATCGGCAGGGCCGTCCGCGAAACCACCCCCGACCTCGACGCACTCAGCCACACCATCACCACCGGAGCGATCAAGGTGACCTCCCACGACCAGCTCGCAGCCATCGCGGGACAGCGTCCGCCTCCGCCCTGAACATCCCAACGAATCAAGGAGTTATTGATCGTCAGCCCCCTGGGGCGGCCGATGACCAGGACATTCGCCGGGCCGCGGGCGAGGCGACCGAGAAGGTCGGCGGCGTCTTCGGCAGCCTGGAGGCGGGATTCGCCCGTGCGCGGGTCGGCGGACAGCATGGTGGCTGTGAGGGCAGTCCGTGGTTCGGCGGGGCCAGCGGACGCGATGGGGCCAAGGTGGACGTCGAGGTCAACGAGGGTGTCGACGAAGCTGTCGTACCGGATTATGCGGTAGTCCTGCCCTAGAAGTTCATGGAGCGGGTTCGACGTTGTGCGGTCGTTTTCGGCCTCGTCCAAGATGACGAACCGGGTGAGCTTTGGCAGACGCGTGCGTAGGAGTTCGCCGCCGCCGGAGGTGAGAACGGCGCGCAGGTCGTTCGCGTCCTGCGAGACCATCAGTTCCACGTACTCAAGGCGCATGCCCGATTCACGGCAGAAGAGCTGGTAGACCGTGTCCGGTGTGAGGACGAACCGCTTGGCCTGCCGGTACCCCAGGGTCACGTACAAGCCGGCAAGGAATTCACAGCGCAGGGCGACCTCGGGAGCCATGTGCGGCTCGCCACCGATAAGCGCAGAGCTGCTGGTATTCGTAAACCAGACCAGGACATCGACCAGGCGGCGCACAGCCAGCAGGCCGTCCTCGTCGGAGATGTCGTAGCCGTCGTGCGTCGACCGATTGCGAAGACGGCGGATGTCATCCAGCGCATTCAGCACCGTGCTACTGCGAATATGCGGCTGACACCGTTTGACCAGGTCATTGAGCGCTCGACCTGACGGGTCACCCTCGATGCCGTGGTGCCGCCACAGCTCCTTGAGAAGCTTCTCCGTCAGCTTTCCCACGAGAGCAATCGCATTCTCCGGATAGCCGTCGTTCAGGCTGCGTAACGGACGTTCGAGGTCGAGCCCGAGGCGATCGGCAATGCGGGAATGATCCTCCAACTCGCTGCGCAACCGTCGCAGCCGTTCGTCCACCACCATGTTCATCCCCCAACTCGGGGCTTCACGCCCAAGACGCAGGCGAACCGGTCGGGAAAGACAAGAACCGGATCCGGATATGCGGCCCTCATCTCTTCGATTCCCTTCTCGATCTCGCCGTCGCTGAACGTGGAGAGCAACGACATGTAGCGAGCGCGCACCATGCCGAAGTACCGCTCGCGATCGAGCTGCAACTCATGCTCAGCGTAAAGAAGTTGGGTCTGCAGCCCGGCCGCCTCCAGATGCCGTGTGATATGTACGGGATCGGGCTGGAGCTCCTCGAAGCGGTCGAGCGCGGCTTGGAACAAGGGATACTGGATGGTGGTCGGCAGCATGACCACGAGCAACCGCCCGCCGGAAGCGAGCTGATCGGCCAAACCCGCCAGAGTGCGGGCAGGGTCCACCACGTGGTGCACCGACTCCTTCAGCCAGATCGCATCCAGCTGCTCGTACGGCAGGTGCACGCGACCTTCTGCGACGTCCTCCGCGGAGGCCAGGATCGGCGTGAGGCCCGCAGGCGACGGTGTGCCGATCTGACGCAGCATCGCCTCGGAAGGGTCCAGGCAGAGGAGGGCGCGCTCCGGCTCGACGATTCGCGCAACTTCGCGTGCGAACAGGCCGGTGCCGCAGCCGATGTCAGCGATCCGATCAGTGGGGGAGATCCGCAGCGTCTCCATTATCCGCGCGGACATCCAGGCGATGTAGTTCGGCCCATACACCCAGTGCTCGTCGTACTCAGCAGCCAGACCCTCGTAGTGGCCTCGAACATCCCGCCGCAACAGTCCCCCTGATACCGGTAACGACTCTACTGGCCCGAGGTCAGGCTACCCTCGCGCGGATGCCAAGACACCGTGTGACAACGGTATTTGGTCAGTTGCTTCCGGCCCTGGTCAGCAAGGTACTCAAGCGCGGGACACGCCGGCAGACGCGGAACGGATCTACGGCGAGCACGACCCCTAGGTGACGATTCCCTCGTCCTGGGTCGAGTGTGCTCGCGACGTCGACGCTGCAGGTGCTGGTGGTGCCCAGGAGGGCGACCTGCCTCGCACGGACTTGCCGGTCACCGCGCTATGCGCGAGCGCCTCGCACGGGTCAGCCGACGGCATCCTCTGAGCGACACCCCGCGCCGAGACCTATCTGCTGCAACCAACGAGGTGCCAGCGCAGCGGCCCACGGCGCCTAGGCGGTCTGTTAGGCGGCAGCCTCCGCACCCCTCATGGCGCAGCCGATGTGGCCCTTGCGCCGCTGATCTGGGGACCGCTTTCCGGCGATTGGGGGTCCTTAACCCGCACCGGACCCGTACCGTTTCCACCCATCTTCGGAGATCAACTTCGGAACGGACATTCCAGCCAGGATCCACGTCCTCCGCTCCGTCGCACCCAGCTCCGCGCCCCTCCTCTGCCACGGACAAGCCGCAGGTCACAGCCTTGGACTGCACGCCCTGGCTCGTCGAAGGGATAGGTGCGCCCCCGATCCGCTACGCTGTAGGCGGTCGGGCGCGCCCAAGCACACTCTGGCCGCGGCAGGCCCCAGGCCGTGCCGTTCTGGGGCTAGCACCTCGCCTGACCAGGGCTTTCGAAGAAGCTAGGCGCCGACCCATCCCCGGGTTTTCGCCAAGCTTTTTTACAAGCCCCCGCCTCCGTAGCTCAGGGGATAGAGCACCGCTCTCCTAAAGCGGGTGTCGGCAGTTCGAATCTGCCCGGGGGCACAGCGCATTACCGCTCTGACCTGGGGTTTCTACCCTAGGGAAGTGCCTTAACCGGCCTCGGACTCCTCGTCCGGGGCCGTTTGCGTGAGCGGTGCGTGAGCGGACGGGCCGCCAACCCCTGATGTTTCTCCCGACGGATCAGCACCATCCGGCACGGAATCCGGGCCGGACTTCTCCGTGCCGTCAGGCTCTGACTGCGCTTCGGGGGCGGTGTTCTCGGAGGTGGCACGGGCGCGCGGTACGAGCCGGGCCGCGGCCTCGGCGATCGCCAGATCCGCCTCGGGGAGCAGGCTCGTGTAGGTGTTCGCCGTGATGGTGATCGAGGAGTGGCCGAGCATCTCCTGGATGTCCTTCAGGTCGGCGCCGGCCGCGTGGGCCAGGGTCGCGGCGCCGTGGCGAAGGTCGTGGAGGCGGATCGGCGGGAGGCCGGTTTCCTCGTACAGTTCGATGAACCGCCGTGTGATGTTGGCGGGGTGGAGAAGTTCGCCGTTCTCGCGGGTGAAGACACGGCCGGTCTCCACCCAGGCATTCCCCCATTCTTCGCGCTCTTTGTCCTGTTGGGCGCGGTGTTGTTTGAGGGCTTGGACCGTGTCGGTGTCCAGTGCGATGGTGCGGGCGCCGGCGTCGGTCTTGGGGTCGTCCTCGTAGACCTCCCAGCCGTTCACCACGAGTTGCTTGGCGACGGTGATGAGCCCGGCGTCGAGGCGGGTGTCGGTCCACCTCTGGCCGCATGCCTCGCCGCGCCGCAGACCGCGGAAGGCGATCAGGTGGAACAGCGCGTACAGGCGGTCCTCCGCGACGTGGTCAAGGAAGCGGCCGGTGTGCTCCGGCGTCCAGACCATGACTGGCGAGGGCTTCTCGCCGGTTCGCTTCCAGTGCAGGATGCGTTCCTCGGTCCACACGAGAGCTTTGGGGCGCTTGCCCGCATCCAGCTCGACGTGGGCGGCCGGATTGAAGGTGATCAACTGCTGGGCGATCGCGGCGTTCAGCGCAGCCCGCAACGTGGAGCGGACGCGCTGGCGCGTCGCCGGGCCCACGATGCGGCGGTAGGGGTCCATCTCGGCGATGGCGGCCTTCATCGCCTTGCGGCGGGCACGCGGCTCGCGCCCCTTCCAGGGGATCTGGGCGAGGTCCTCGACCGCCTTGCGGCGCGCGGCGTTGCCCTCGGCGATTTCGACGTTGGCCTCGGCTATCGCCTCGAACACCTCCGAGAGATGGGCGACCCGCAGCCGGTCGAGCCGGAGGTGTCCAATGCGTGGCTTGAGATGGACACGGATGTTGCTCTCGTCGCGGCTGATGGCGCTCTGCCGCCCCTTCTTGCCCGCCAGCCACATGTCCAGCCACTCGCCGACCATGAGCCGACTGGTGAGGTCCAGGCCGTGGCTGAGTCGCCGGCGGGTCGCCTCGATGTCCGGCAGCGAGGCTTTCTCGTCGGCCACCTTCTCCAGCAGGTCGGCGATCTGGGCCAGCCCCTCCGGGTCGTCAGCGTCGGCGAGTCCGATGAGGGCGCGGGCGTGGTCGAGGTCGGTCTGGGCTGCTTTGAGGCTGTCGTAGCCGGCGCGGCTGAAGGAGCGGCGGGTGCCGTCCTGGCGGGGTGGGAGTTCCTGGCGTATGGAGTAGGTGCCGTGCTTGCGGCTGGTGAGTTTCGGGCACTTCTTGCCGAGCGGTTTGCCGGTTTCCGGGTCGCGGCAGTAGCAGCGGCGGTGGGTGGATCCCTTCAAGAATGCTCCTCGGGTGGTGCGGTGTCGTCGATGTCGCGGAGTGTGGGGTCGATCAGGTGGGGTGGGGCGCCGCCCTCGTCCCTGATGAAGGCGCGGGCAACGCGTAGCTGGCTTTTGTGGTGGGCGGCCTTGTCGGCGTAGTGCTCGGCGTCGCGTTGTGCGTCTTCGCGCCGTTCGGGGGTGTTGGCGGTACGGGCCTGCCAGCGTGCGCGGTCGACGTCCCGTGCGGCGGTGCGGGCCGCGGCCTGGTGGTGCTGGTGGGCACGGAAGTTGCGCAGCATCAGGTCTTCCCCGCCCAAGAGGCCGCTTTCCTCGCCGTTGAACCACAGCAGCGCGTCCCAGGTGGAGACCGGGTTGCTGAGCGGGAGTTTCTGGACCTCGTCGACGTGCCCGAGCGGGTAGAGCAGCAGGATCGGCGAAGTGTCCAGGGCCGCCGCCAGGACGATGACGTCGACCAAGGGGAGGCTGGCGCGCCGACCGGACTCCATGTTGGCGATCACGTTGCGGGGGATCGGGTGGCCGATCTCCACGCACGCGTCGGCCAAGTTCTGAGCGCTCATGCCTAGTTCCCTCCTTCGACGTCGGACTTCGCCGGCCACGGTGGCCATGACCTGGTCAACCCACTCCGGAACGGCGTCGTCTTCTTCATCTCTATCGTCGCTACCGCGATGTGTCATGAAGACACATTAGCTTGGCGATGCTGGTTATTACTGGCCTGGAGCCGGATGTGTTTCCGCGTTCGCCGAAGGCTGTAAATGAAGGAGCGCCGCATGCGCGACAACGAGGTGGCCGACCGGCCGAAGGGCATGGCCCGCGAGGAGCTGTTGGCCCTGCCGGTCTCCATTGACCTGGACACCAGTAACCGGGCGTTGGGCCTGGGGCGGAGCAAGGGATACGAGTTGGCGAAGCGGGGCCAGTACCCGTGCAAGGTCCTGCGATTGGGCAAGGCGTACCGGGTGGTGACGGCCGACCTGCTGGACCTGCTGGGCCTGGCCGCATGACCACGCGTGCGCCGGGCCAAGATTTCTGCGCTGAGCTGACACAGAACCACTGGACTGTGTCCGGGCGTGGACGTACTGTCCGTGGTCCCTCGCCCCGATCAAGGAGGCGAGGAAGCCTCCGGCGGGCCAACGCCGGACGCTCAGCGCATCCCTCTGCCCGCCTTCCGACGAACGACCTGCGTGGCCCGGGCCTACATGCCCGAAGCCACCGGATAAGGAGCTGCCCCGTGCAACCTACGACACCCGACCCTGACCACGCACCTGCCCCGGCAGGGTGGCCTCTGGCCGAGGTGTCTGGCCACCGCGCGCCCGAAGCGGTCATCGACGCGGAGGGCTCCGCCCCCGCCCACGACATCGCCGGTGACTGCGCTGTTGACGGCCACCGGTCCGATGTGCGGCCATCGTCAGGGGATCCGCAAGCCCGCAGGGGCGAACAGGTGCTGGCCCAACTGCGGTTCCAGATCCAGCGGTTCGTCGTCATGCCCAGCGACGAAGCCCTGATCGCGGTCACCCTGTGGGTCGCCGCCACGCACGTGCAGACCGCGTGGCAGCACGCACCCCGGCTGGCGGTGGTCGGTCCGGCCAAGCGGTGCGGCAAGTCGCGGCTGCTGGACGTGGTGACCGAGACCGTGCACGCACCGCTGATCACCGTCAACGCCAGCCCGGCGGCGATCTTCCGGTCCATCACCGAGAAGAACCCGCCCACCCTGCTGGTCGACGAGGCCGACACCCTCTTCGGGACGCTCAAGGCCGCCGAGCGCAACGAGGACCTGCGCGGCCTGCTCAACGCCGGGCACCAGCGCAACCGGCCCACCCTGCGCGTAACCGGACCGGAGCACACACCGGTCGCGTTCCCAACCTTCGCGATGGCCGCTCTCGCAGGCATCGGCGACCTGCCCGACACGATCATGGACCGCTCCGTCGTCATCCGGATGCGCCGCCGGGCGCCGGGCGAACGCGTCGCCGCCTTCCGCACCGGCCGCGACACCCCGGCCCTGCACGCCGTCCGCGACGAACTCGCCACCTGGCTGCGCCCGTTGCGCCACCGGGCGATGAACGCGGAACCGGTCATGCCCGTCGAGGACCGGGCGGCGGACACCTGGGAGCCGTTGATCGTTGTGGCGGATCTCGCCGGCGGCACATGGCCCGCCGCCGCCCGCGCCGCGTGCCGGATCATGACCGCCCACGAGGCCGGACAGGACGAGGACGCCGGCCTGCGCACCCGCATCCTGGCCGACATCCGCCGCGTGTTCGCCGCCGAAGGCGACCCCGCCACCCTGCGCACGAGCCGCCTCATCCAGCAGCTCAACGCCGACCCCGAGGCGCCGTGGGCGGAGTACAGCGCCCAGGGCCTGACACCGCGCGGACTCCAGCTCCTGCTGCGGGACTACGGCATCGGCTCGGCCAACCACCGCTTCCCCGGCGGCACCCAGGCCAAGGGCTTCGCCCGCACACAGTTCGCGGACGCCTGGGCCCGCTACTGCCCCACCGCCGAACCAGCCGCCACCGGGAGCTGACCCGGCACGACCCGTCCCACTCGTCCCCGCGCAGGTCAGCGCGGGGACGAGTGGGAACGCCGCAACGAGTCGACCCGACATCACCATCCGACCCGTACCAGCCCTGACCAGGGATGCGACGGGTGGGACGAGTCCCCGCCGTCTGCCACGCCCTCCCCGGCGGACGGCCCGCGAACACGCACCGGAGTCCTTCCGCATGTCCACGCCCGCCGCCCCCGCCGCCATACCGGGAACCACCGCGATCCGCCTCGGCATCGCCCTGCTCGGCGCCATCGGCTTCGCCCTGTCCTACAACGCCCTGCGCCAGATGGCCGTCGCCGCCCACATCACCGAGCCGCTGACGTACGCCTTCCCGTTCGTCATCGACGGCTTCATCGCCATCGGCATCGACGCCCTGCTCATCCTGCGCACCGCACCACTGCACTCCCGCCTCTACGTCTGGGCCCTCGTCGGCATCGCCACCCTCACCAGCATCTGGGCCAACGCCCTGCACGCCGTCCGCCTCAACGAGCAACTCCGCCACACCGGCCTCCACCTCGGCGACCCCACCGTCGGCGCTCTGTCCGCCATCGCACCACTCGCCCTCGCCGGGGCGGTCCACCTGTACCTGGTCGTCCGCCGCCAGGCCGCCCCGCTCCGCGCTTCCGCCACCGGCAGGCCACCCGGTGACGGGGGCCAGAGTCCGCAGGCCGCTCCGGCGGCAACGGAGACGCACCAAGGACCGGCTGCGCCGGAAAGCGGTGGCGACGTGGCGGAAGCCGCAGCCGATGTGGCGGAAGCCGCGGACCGTTCCGCCAGGCCCAAGGGCCGACAGCCCAGCGCCACCCTCGACGAACTCCTCGCCATCGGCCGCCAGGCCCCTCGCGGACGCGACGGCCGCATCTCACGCCGCGTCGTCGAAGCCGCCATCCGCGCCGAGGGCCACAGCGTCGGCAAGGACCGCCTCACCGAGGCAACCCGCCTGCTGCAAGCGGAAGCGGACAGGGCCCACGCCCCCGCCTGATCACCGCGCAAGCCGCACCCACGCAACCACACCCGTCCCCGCGCGGCTGTCGGGGACGGGGCGCAGGCCCGGAGCCAGCCACAGCAACGGAGCCTCCGTCCGACCGTACGAAGGAACGACTCGGTGACCGGCACCAACGGCGAACTCCTCACCACGCATCAGAAGACGACCACCGCGACCCCCACGAACGGCGGAGCAAGGTATCCCGCTGGACCGTCCAACGGCCGGTCCCACGGGGAAACCTCCGCCCCGGGGGTGGCGCAGGCACTCGGGCACCAGGGGGTACCCGAGCAGGAACAGCCCCTCGACACCGCCGTCCCGCCCTTGCCGCGTGCTGCCGAAGCCGCCGCGCTGCACCGCGTCGCCCGCCGACGCCGCCGCGACCCGAACGGCCAACGCAAGCAGCGTGTCGACGCCCGCTACAGCGCCGACGAGAAGCAGGCCATCGTGCGCATGGCCCGGTCGCTGAACATCGCCGGCGCCCACTACGTCGGCGCCGTCGTCATGGCCCACGTCCACGGCGACCTTGCCCTGCCCGGCCAGCGCACCGAGCTCGACGACTTCATCGACGAGCTGACCGCCCTCCGTGGCGAGGTCGCCAAGATCGGCCACAACATCAACCAGATCGCCAAGAAGCTCAACTCCGGCGGCCATCCACACCCTGGGGACACCGCGCTCCTGTCCCAAGCCGAACGCACACTGGCCACGGTCGGCGCCACCGTCCGCCACATCGCGGCAGTCGCCGACCAGGCCCTCACCAAGAGGAAGCCCCGGTGATCGCGAAGATCAGCAGTGGGAAGAGCACCTCGGGGTTGATCCGCTACCTGTTCGACACGAAGAAGGCCAAGGACCACACCGACCCGCACCTCGTCGCCTCCTGGGACGGCTTCGCCCCCGACCCCGGCCGCACCGAAGACTTCGAAGCGACCAAAAAGCTCCTCGTCGCCGATCTCGACCTGCACGTCAAGCAGGCCCGACGACTCGGCCTCGCCCCGGACAAACACGTGTGGCACTGCTCGATCCGCGCCGCCAAGACCGACCGCAGCCTCACCGACGAGCAGTGGGCCGACATCGCCCGCCGCGTCGTCCACGCCACCGGCATCGCCCCCGAGGGTGACCCGGACGGCTGCCGCTGGGTCGCCGTCCGCCACGCCGACGACCACATCCACATCGCCGCCACCAAAGTCCGAGGCGACCTGCGCCCAGCCCGCCACTGGAACGATTACCTGACCGCCGACAAGGAACTCGCCGCCATCGAGACCGAATACGGACTCCACCAAGTCGTACGCGGCGACCGCACCGCCGCCAAGCGCCCCACCCGCGCCGAGACCGAGAAGACCACCCGCGCAGGTCGCCAGCGCACACCCCGCGAGACCCTGCGTACCGCGATCCGCACCGCCATCTCGATCGCCGCCAGCCCGGAGGAGTTCGTCACCGTTCTTTCCGGCACTGAGGGAATCCTGGTCGAGCTGCAGCGCTTCCCCTCCGGGGACATCCGCGGCTACAAGGTCGCCCTGGAAGGCAACACCAACGCGGCTGGCGATCCCATCTGGTTCGCCGGCTCCACCCTCGCCCCCGACCTGTCCTTCCCCCAGATCAGCCAACGCCTCACCGCCACCGAGCCTCGGCCCACCACCTCCACCGCCCGGCGGGCCAACCCTTGGCACCAAGCCACCGCCGCCACCGAACGCATCCCCGCCATCCTCAACCAGGACGACGACCCGGCCGCCCAAGCCCACATCGCCGCCTTCGGCGAAGCACTCGATACCCTGCCCCTCCTCGCACCCAAGCAGATCCGGCCCCAACTCCGCCAAGCCGCCTCCGTCTTCGAACGCGCCACCCGCTCCAGGATCAAGGCCGACCACCAACACGCCCGCGCCCTGCGCAGCGCAGTCAAGGCCATGAGCAGGCAATCCGCAGCAGGTGACGGAGCCGTCCTGGCCATGTTCCTCGACGCCGCCGTCCTCGCCGTGATGGTCATCGCCCGCTGGCACGAGATGCGTCAGCACGACCAGCAGGTCGCCGCCGCCCGCCAAACCCTGCACCACCTGCAGGCCGCCTACGATCAAGCCGCCGCGGCACCCCTGGCCGCCATGGCCCAGCGCAAGTCGCCAGCACAGCAGGCGAAGCAGTACGGCGATCAAGTACGGCAGGCCGTCCCGGGCTACGCGGCACAAATCCTCGGCGATACCGCCTGGGACGCCCTTGCGGGTGCCCTCGCCGAAGCCGAAGCGGCCGGCCACGAGCCCACCAGGCTCCTCCGACAGGCAGCGAGCCAGCGCACACTGGACGACGCCCGCTCCCCCGCCCAAGTCCTCACCTGGCGCGTGCACCGCCTCGCTCGGCGGTCGGCGCCCAGTGCACGAGCCCGCGCCGCCCAAGCCCGTTCAACCCTCTCCGCACGGGCGACACATCCGACCTCCGTCGAGCCGGTCTCGTCACACCAGTCTGGTCCAGCCGCTGGGCCAAGTCGACGCCGGTGAAGGAAGCCGTCCGCTGCCTGCGCCCGAAAGGTGCGCGGGCAGCGGACAGCAACGGTTCCGGGTGGGCGTGGATGGAGAACGGCTGTTCGCACCGTGGCTACTGTCACTCCCACTGCTCCCACTGACGTTTTCTCAACGGTGATCACTTCCAAATTCCGTTGAGGACGAGGGCGGCACGGGTGATGTCGCCGATCCGGCTGGGGCTGAGGGTGACGTGCTGCAATGTGCGCCAGCGCTGCTTGAGTTCGGCTGCCGCGCGCTCGCCGAGGGCTCGGATGCTTCTGATCAGGCTGTTCGTGGTTCGAGTGTCGGTGTGCAGGGCCTTCTCGGACTGACCCTTCGGACGGCGGACCGGGACGAGGATGCCGATCCCGGCGCCGATGTAGCCCTTGTCGGCCAGGGTGGGCAGGCCGTCGGCCGCGGCTTTGTACAGCGCGGGCAGTGCGTGGATGCGGGCGGCGGTGATGTCGGGGACGCTGCCGGGCTCGACATCGGAGACCCACAGCGGGGTGCCGTCCGGAGCGGACAGGAACTGCACGTTGCCGCCGAACGCCTTGTGCTTCTGGCTGAACCACAGGTCGTTGCCGTTGTCGCGGACACCGGCGACGCGGTCGGACTCGATCAGCGTGCCGTCGAGGATCACGTGGGTCATGCCCTCGCGTCGGCAACGGTCCAGGACCTCGTGCAGGTCCGGGGCGTGGGCGGCGAGGACGTCGATGCCTTCGTGCAGGTAGCGGTAGCCGGTGGCCTGGGAGACGCCGGCATCCCGGGCCAGGCAGTGCACGCAGCGGTGTTCGCGGAACCAGCGCAGGACGAGCACTGCCTGACGGAACGTGCCGAGCGCGCGACTGCCACGCGGGGTGCCGATGCGTCGGCGGTGGCCGGCCAGTAGACGGGACAGGTGGTCCACGACATGGCGCGGGACGTCGAGCGTGGCAATATAGGTGACCAACGTGAAGCCTCTGGTGTCGCAGCGGACGATCTTGTGAGAGAGAACCGTCCTACCAGAGGCTTTACGTCTGCCTGCACCCAGGGTTCCATCGTCTGATCCGACCGCTTACGAGTACCTCACACCGCTTCGCGGAGATCATTTCGCTGAGAAAACCTCACTGCTCCTTGGTGATCTCGTACCGGACGCCTCCATGCTCGGAGCCCGGTGAATAGTCCGAAGTTGCCGCCCCACTTCTCGTAGCCGCCGAGGATGTTCGGCAGGTAGCGCTCGCGGACGACCTCCGGCGCGGTCGGACTGCCGCCGGTCAGGTAGCGCATCACCGCCGGGTCGCTGGCCAGCTCGATCAGCAGGTCCGCGTCATCGGCGGTGAAGCGGCGCAGGGCCAGGCGCTCGGTCTCCAGGTAGGTGTCCACGAGCCGATCATGCGTGAAGCAAGTTGGGCAGCCCAACGGCTTTTCTCCGCAGCCCGAGGGCGTTGCCGTGGCGGTGAGCCTGGCAGACCGTCCGATTCCACCACTTTTCAACCGCGAAATCCCATGCGCCCCACGCCGCCGCTGCCGATAGTTGCTCCATGGACCCGATTGACGCCGCACATGACGTTGTAGAGGAACGCCACCCTGACGCGCGGGCCGCGTTCTTGGGCGGCAGCGTGGTGACGAGCCGCCGCACAGCGACGTCTGACCTCGACATCGTGGTGTTGCTCCACGGAGCTCCGGCCCCCTACCGGGCGAGCTTCCGGCACGGTGACTGGCCGGTGGAACTGTTCGTGCACACCGAGGCGACGTGGCACGGGTACGTCGAGCGAGAAGTCAGCAAGCGCCGGTCACCGCTGCTCTTCATGTGTGCCGACGGAGTGCTGCTTTGCGACACCGATGGGTGCGGTGCTCGCCTCGCTGCTGAGGCCCAGCGACTGGTCGCCGCGGGACCGCCCGCCGCGTCGGCCGAGGAGATCGAGGACCGCCGCTACGCGATCACCGACCTCCTCGACGACCTCTCGGGAAGCACCGACCAGGGCGAGCGACTGTTCATCGCCACCGAACTGGTTCGACGAACCGGTGAGTTGGCCCTGGCCATCGGTGGGTCTTGGGGTGGCGGCGGGAAATGGCTGGCCCGTCGCCTCGAAGCCACGACACCAGGGCTCAGCATGCGCCTGCACCACGCCGCTCGTGAGGTGTTGGACGGCCACCTCGAGCCCCTCGTCGGTGTGGTGGACAAGGTGTTGGAGCAGGCCGGCGGCCGGTTGTGGGAGGGCTACCAGCGCGGCGACCGGACGTCGTGAGCAAGCGCAACGGCGCCGACTCATGCAGGTGAGCCGGCGCCGTGTCTGATTTCAGGCGTCGATACGGGCCACCTTGCGTCCCACCTTGAGGTACAACTCGACACCGTCGAGTGACCCGATCTCGCTCACGACTGAGCCCAGGGTCTGCTGAACGGCAGCCTCCGTGAGAGGGGTGGTCTGCTGGTCTCCGTCCGCCTCACGGATCAGACGGAGACCGTTCTGCTGGGCCACACGGCGCACGGCGGAGATGCTGGGGGCGAAGTCCAACGTGCTGCTGATCAGCGCTCCGAGCGCATCCTCCGCAGGGTCCTTCAGCGAGACGACGGGGAGGTAGGTCCGCCCCGCCGAGGATGTGCATGACACGGGTGATAACTCACTCAAACAGATCATGGCACCTATGTGCTCCTGGATCGGATAACTGCTCTGACGGCGTCGAAGGCACCGACGGCAGCGTTCGTGCGGTCACTTTGACGGGCCGCCAGCCGGGGTCTCAGCCCATTTTCGCCACAGGGGGTTATCTCGTTGTCGCGCCCTGTCAGCCACCCGTATCATCCCGAAGTAACGCGTTGACGGAGACGAGTAGCCCAGGGATCACGCGAGCTGAGAGAGCTGCCGGTAGCTGAGAAGGCGGTCTCGCGAGCCGGGGTGAAGACCCTCCCGAGCGCGGGGAGGAACGGCCGCCCGGACAGGGCCAGGCCCAATGCCCCGCCGGCTGGCCCCCGTGATCGGGCCCGAACGAGGCCGCCGTACCCGTACGGCGGCGAAGGTGCGGTGGCACAGCGAGTCCCCTTCTCGCCCGCACCCCCAAGGGATCACCACGAAGCCCTTGGAGGGCCGCGATGATCCACCCTACGACCCGCGTACTGGCCGCCGAGCTGCCAGAACACGTAGGCGAAACCGTTGAAATATCCGGTTGGCTGCACCGCCGCCGTGAGCTGAAAACCGTCACCTTCCTGGTCCTACGGGACCGCTCCGGCCTCGCCCAGATCGTCCTCACAATGGCCGGGGCCGCGACCGATGTCCCGGAAGAGACCGTGCTGCGTGTGCGCGGAACGGTGACCGCCAACCCGCAGGCGCCCGGTGGCGTGGAGCTGACCTCACCCGAGATCGAGCCGCTGTCCACGCTCGCGCAGGCTCCGCCGTTCGACCTGTACCGGCCCACCGTGCCCGCGGGCCTGCCGACGATCCTGGACCACGCACCCGTCACCCTGCGGCATCCTCAGCTCAGGGCCCCGTTCCAGATCTCGGCTGCCTCGGTCGCCGGCTTCCGGGCCGCGCTCGACGGTCTGGGCTTCACCGAGATCCACACCCCGAAGGTCGTTTCCTCGGCGACCGAGTCCGGGGCGAACGTCTTCACGCTGGACTGGTTCGGCCGGCAGGCGTACCTCGCCCAGTCCCCGCAGTTCTTCAAGCAGGCCATGGTCGGGGCCTTCGAGCGGGTCTACGAGACCGGTCCGGTCTTCCGCGCCGAGCCGCACGACACCGCCCGGCACCTGGCGCAGTACACCAGCCTCGACGCGGAGCTGGGCTTCATCACCGACCACCGCGACGTCATGGCGGTGTTGCGGGAGGCCGTCGCCGGGATGGTCGAGGCGGTCGCCTCACGCGCCGCCGAGGCCGCCCACACCCTCGGCGTGAAGCTGCCCGAGGTGCCGGCCGAGATCCCGCAGATCCACTTCGCCGACGCCATGACCATGCTGGGCACGGACGAGCCCGACCTCGCCCCGGCGCACGAACGCTTCCTGAGCGAATGGGCGCTGCGCGAGCACGGCAGCGAGTTCCTGTTCGTCACCGGCTATCCGATGGCCAAACGCCCCTTCTACACTCACCCCGAACCGGGCCGACCCGCCTACTCCAACAGCTTCGACCTGCTCTTCCGCGGCCTGGAGCTGGTCACCGGCGGTCAGCGGCTGCACAGGTACGAGGACTACGTCGCCGCGCTGGCTGCCAGGGGCGAGCCGGCCGAGCCCTACGAGAGCTACCTGTCCGCGTTCGCGCACGGCATGCCCCCGCACGGCGGGTTCGCGCTCGGCCTGGAGCGGTGGACGGCACGCCTCACCGGCGCGGACAACATCCGCCGCACCACACTGTTCCCGCGCGACCTGCACCGGCTGACGCCCTGACGGACGCAGCACTGCCCGGGCGGCCTCATGTCGCCCGGGCAGCCGGACCGGCTACAGCCGACCCTGAATCACGGCGTGCGTGCCGCTTGTCCGCCACGCTTCCCCGGTCGCTTCGAGCCCGGCGAGCGTCCGCGGTGCGAGGCCGACGATCACGTCGGACTTCAGAGTGCGAAGCGCGACCACCGGGCTGGGGAAGTACGAGGTGAGCGCGGCGAACGAGGTCGTCGCGGACCACAGTTGGTCGCCGACCAGGCGGCGATAGTTCAGGTCGCCCTTGAAGACGGTCAGCGTGGCCTGCGTGAAGTCGTCGCGCAGGTCATCCGGCATGTCCGCGAAGGGGAGCGGTGCGCACCAGAAGGGGTGTGCTCGCACGGTCAGCCGCCCGTTGCTCATCGCCTCCCACAGCCGGGTGCCGATCTCCGCGGCGCGCCCCTGGGCTTCGGTGATGCGGCGCAGGCAGTCGATGACGTCGGCCATGGTGGCGTCGGAGACGTAGTACGGGTACGGCTTGACGTGCAGCACGACCTTGGCGGCACGGCCGGTGCGCAGGAGGTGGTCGGCGAGGATCAGATCAGGGATGAGTTCGCGGCCGGCGTTGTCCGCCACCACGCACACCGTGGCCCCAGGCGACGCGTCCAACCACTCCCACAGCAGGCCGCTGTCGTCCACCACGAGTTTCCCAGCCCCCTGCGCGATCTCGCCAGAGGAGACCCGGAAGCCCAGGTCCGCCCGGTTGCCCCACAACGCCCCGTGCAGCAGGGCCTGGTCCTGGGCGTCGCGCGCTAGAGCGGCCACGTCGTCGAGTGCCGCCAGTTCCTCGGTGACGGCCTCCCCGAGCAGTTCGGCGCGCTTGAACGGTGCGAAGGGATCGATGCCCTGCCACGGGCCCGGTTCGAAATGGCCGACCGCGGCGAGGAGCTTGCGGTAGAAGTAGCTCTCCGACCACAGGAACGGCACGTCGAACCAGGAACACCCGAAGTACTCCCTCCCCCATTCGATCCACGTTTCGTAGTCGCAAACGCCGGTCGGGAGCGGCTCGATGACCCCTTCGGTGATCTCCGCCAAGAGCGTGTCGAGTGCGCGGTGCTGTTCCGGCGAGTACGGGAAGGCGTCGCGGACCTGCTGGATGAGGGCCGGGTGCCGCTTGTCGAGGACGTTCCAGGCGAAGGAGCCAGGCGTGTCGCTGGTGATCACGGGCGCGCCATGAGTCGGGGCGTTTGCTGCATCGGACATCGTCTACCGAGTTCCTTCGTCTACCAGTGTCCGGTCGTTGAGAGTCAGGGCAACGACGCCGGCGGCGCTGCCGACGAGTACCTGACGCGTCGCGCGGTCGAAGGCCGCACAATGCAACGAAGCGTCGACGCGTACCTCTGCCGTCTGTCGCTGCCGGCTGACCGACCAGTGCCGTACGGTTCCGTCCGCCGCGGCCGACACCAGTCCATCACCGTCGTCGGTGAAGCCCAACATCAGGATGCGTCCGGTGTGTCCCGCGAGGTGGGCGGTGAACTTCTCGCCGCCGAGATCCCGTACGGATACCTCACCGGTCCCGGAACCCACCGCCACCCGATGCCCCGCCGCGTCAAGGGCAACGGTACGAGCCCAGCCGTTCGCGTTGCTGAACCGGCTGACGTGCTCGCCGGTCTCGGCCTGCCAGACGCGCACCGACCCGTCGCCACCGCACGCGGCCACCAGTCGGCCGGCGTCGTCGAAGGCGATAGAACGCAGCCGCCCGGCGCGGACATCCTGTGTCCACAGCAGCTCGCCGGACGGCAGATCCCAGCATCGGATGTGACCGTCGCCGGTACTGGCAGCCAGGCGCGGCGCCGCACGTGCCATGGCTACGGCCCAGGTCCGGGCTGCGTCTTCGTTGAGCGTCCGGGTCCACGGCGCGTCACGCCACGACCAGACTCGCACCCGTCCGTCTCCGCATGCCGCGGCGACGAACTCACCGCCGATGGCCATGGACCAGACGCGGCCCCGGCCGGCTCGAAGTCGTCGAGGCGCCTCCCCGGACGACATTCCGATCAGATCCACGAATCCGGAGCCGTCCCCGATGACGGCGATGCGACCGTCGTCGGCGAACTGGGTCGACCACACCGTGTTCGAGCCGCTGCCGATGGTCTCCAACCGCCCCCGGCCGGTCCCGCCCCACAGCCGTACCGCTCCGTCCTCGCAGCCCGCCACCACCAGGCCCTCGTCCGTTGGGGCGACCGAGCGCACCCAGTCCACACCGGGCGGCATCCGCGCCTCGCCGACCGACCCGTCCACACCGAAGGCGTGGATCCTGGGCTCCTCCGTCGCGGCGACGACCACATCGGAGCCTTCGAGAACGACGACGGCACGCACCCGGGCTTTGACGTCCTCGATCCGCCGCACGGCGACAAGACGCTGGTCAGCAGCGTTCCACACGACGATCGAGCGGTCACCCGATCCGGTGGCCAACACCGACGAGCCGGGCGCGAACGCCACCGAGCGCACCCAATCGCGGTGCGCCACCCGCTCGTCCAGTAACTGGCCTGTGCCCAGATCGAAGAGACGCACGAACTCGTCTTCGCCGACAGCCGCGACCACCGAGTCATCGCATCCGACCGCGACGGACCAGATCGGTGTCCCGACCGTCCTCATCGAACGCGCCAGAGCCAGCCGTTCGACGTCCCAGACGCATACCCGTCCGTCCTCGGCCCCCGACACGAGGAACGCGCCGGACCCGGAGAAGGCGAGTCCGCGGATGCGTCGGCTGTGCCCGCTCAGGACACCCAGGGGCACGCCCGTGTCGGTGCGCCACAGCCGAATCATCCCGTCGTCACCGGCGGAGGCGACGATCAGCCCGTCGCGGGACAGCGCGACCGCGAAGACCCATCCGGTATGTGCCCGGTGCGCCCGGACGAGGCGACGTTCCGCGAGGTCCCAGAGCCGAACGACACCGTCTTCGCCGCCCGAGGCGACCAAGGCGCCCGCCGAGGCGACGCTGACGACGGCACCGATGTGCCCGTCAGGCAGATCTCCGTCGGCAGTCCGAACCACGCGTGGCTCAAAGCCCATCGCGTCAGCCAGCACGGCCACGGCTTCCCCATCCGCCGTCCGCTGCAACGCGACGCCGAGCGTGCTCGCGACATCGGCTGGCCGCTCGAGCCCGCTCAGCAGGTACCCGGCTCCGGCCATGGTCCTTGCCGCGGCCCAGAGACGATGCCTTGGATGCTCTTCCCCTCGCCACGCCGTCAGCGAATCGAGAATGCTCGCGTCCGCCACCAGCGCTTGCTGCCCGACGAGGCCGACCTTGCGTACGACGTAGGAGGGCGAGGCCAGCAGCTCGACCAACTCATCGTCGAGACGGGCCTCGTGCAGGTGGTACGGCAAGTGCTGCCACAGGTAGGTGTGGGATCCCTCCAACGCCTCCCACGGTCCATCCGCCATCGCGCGGTATGCCTCGACCAACGACCTGTGCTGCGCCACCCAGTCGTCGCCGACCATGTGCCGCATGTAGGCGCGGAACACGTCATGAATCACGATCGCCCCGCGATCGGCGAGATACCCGCTGATGAGCGAGCGGTCGGCGAGCAGCCGGCAGAACTGCCGGACGGCTGTGGGCGTCCATCCGTACGCGGTCTGCCACCAGTTCGTCAGAACGCTCAGCGGAATGGGCACGGCGGCCGGGAACACCGCCAGGGACAGGAACCGCTCGCGCAGCCCCGAACCGCCGTTGATCACGACGCTGTCGCCGAGGCTGCTCAGACTTGACGCGATGGCCTGCCCGATCGTGTTCCTGCGCTGGTCGGCATCCCAGACATCGAACGCCTGGGGTCCCTCCGCGCGGAGTGCCTCTCCCGCCTCCGTCACCGCCCGTTCGGGGCGGGCTCCCGCCCCCACGTCCTGCGAGACGGTGGCGCTGACGACGGTGGCCAGAAGCGGCCAGCCGCCGCACGCTTCGGCAAGCCGGGCGGCGTCCGGCTGACCGAGAGCAGCGACGTTCCGAGTCAGCAACTCGCTGATCTCGCCCGCTGACATGGGCCCGAGACGGACGACTCGCGACGGTGACGGGCAGACGCGCACGTTACGCGTCGTCACCAGGCGCACGCAGCCGTCCCCGCCCAGCAGGAACGGGGCGAGATCGGCCGCCGACCACACGTTGTCGATGACCAGCAGAACTCTCCGCCCCTGGAGCAGCCGGGCGAGATGGAATCCCGCCTGCTCGGGGTCGGTGAGCGCCGGACGGTTCCCGTTGAGGTGCACACACAGGTCGGAGATCAACTGAACCACGCGAGCAGCCGAGCACTCTTCGCCCGTCTCCACCCACAGGATCTCCGGGAAACGCTCTCGCATCCGTGAGTCGTCGCACACCTGGGTCACCAGCGTCGTCTTACCGAAGCCACCAGGCCCGCAGACAGCGACCACCGCTGCCCCGTCGGCGCCCGACGCCTCCTCCATGACGGAGACCAGGCTCTCGAAATCGTTGGACCTGTGAACCAATGAGGGCTCCGGGGGCGGTACGAGAACGAAGCTTCCCAGCACGGGCGGTTCCATCGGGGACGGCATTCCGAGGAGTTCCCGGAACCGCTGCCGCACGGCAGCGTCGGCCTGCTCCAGGACCGTGTCGAGGAGTGCCTGGGAGTCCGGCATGGGCTCGATGTCCTCGCCGCCGGCCTCCCAGTTGGACACCGTGCGATCGCTGATTCCCAGGTGGGCGGCGAAGCGACGCACGCTGAGCCGCGTCGCCTGCCGTAACGCTCGGGCTTCCCGTCCGGTCCATCGCTGCACCGTGCCCACCAAGGCTCCTTCGACCGACGCCGCCAACGCTAACAGCGTAGGGCGGCGTGACCAGGGCCGAACTTCCTTCCCTTCAGCACCCGTTCGGCAGCGCTGCAGCAGTTCGAGGCAGCCAATCGCCGACAAGTTCCGACACCTCTGTGGACACCCTCGCAACACGGCTGCAGCGACGTTGCGGCACGCCGACATCCCCGTCGGCGGCTTCCAGCGGGCAGCCTTCTGAGTCCGACCCGCAGCTGTCAGCGGAACTCCCCTGACCAGCCCGTTGCGGTTCACCACGTTCCACAGTCCGAAGGAGAAACGGTATGCCGACGCCCCGTCGAACCAAGACCGATCACCTGATCCACGCCGACGTCGTGGACTCCAAGACCAAGGCCGGAGTCTGGATGGGGGAACGTGCCTCGTTCCAGGACAAGCAACGCCAGATCCTCGAGAGCAATGCTCAAGACCTGTGGATCGGTCTCGGGAGAGGTGCTTCGCGAAAGGCGGAGGGCGTACCTTCCCGAGTGGTCGACTTCTGGTCATCGAGTAGGCCCGCGTTCGCAGCGCGGGTCGGGAAGGCACGCCCGTGCTCAGCGTAGTCAACGACGACGGAACCACCGAGACCGGATCCCTGATGGACGACATCGTCCGTGAGGGTGCCCGGCGGATGCTCGCCGCGGCCTTGGAAGCCGAAGTCGACCAGTACATAGCAGAGTTGGCCGGCGAACGGGACGAGGCCGGCCGGCGCCTGGTGGTCCGCAACGGCCATCATCGTGAACGGACGGTGACCACCGCCGCCGGGCCGCTCGCGGTGACGGCGCCCCGTGTGAACGACAAGCGCGTCGACGAGGAGACCGGTGAGCGCAAGCGGTTCTCGTCGAAGATCCTCGCGCCGTGGTGCCGGAAGTCACCGAAGATCAGCGAGGTCCTGCCCCTGCTCTACCTCCACGGACTGTCTTCCGGGGATTTCGTGCCCGCGATGGAGCAGTTCCTGGGATCCGCGGCCGGCCTCTCGCCGGCGACGGTGACCCGGCTGACGAAGCAGTGGACCGACGACCACACCGCCTTCCAGGCCCGCGACCTGTCGGACCGCGACTACGTCTACGTGTGGGCCGACGGCGTCCACCCCAAGGTCCGCCTCGGCCAGGCCCACTCCTGTGTCCTGGTCCTCATGGGCGTGCGCGCGGACGGCCGCAAGGAACTCATCGCGCTGGCCGAGGGCCTGCGCGAGTCGACCGAGTCGTGGGCGGACCTGCTGCGTGACTGCCGGCGGCGCGGCATGCGCGATCCCGAACTCGTCGTCGGCGACGGCGCGATGGGCCTGTGGAGGGCCCTCGCAGAAGTGTTTCCGCAGGCCAGGCACCAGAGGTGCTGGGTTCACAAGATCCGCAATGTCATGAACGCGCTACCGAAGTCGGCTCAGCCCGGCGCGAAGAAGGCCCTGCAGGAGATCTACAACGCCGAGGACCGCGACCACGCAGAGAAAGCGATCAAGGACTTCGAGCGCACCTACAGCGCGAAGTGGCCGAAATCCGCCAAGAAGGTCACCGACGAGACCGACGAGCTCCTCGCGTTCTACGACTTCCCCGCCGAGCACTGGGTGCACCTACGGACCACGAATCCCATCGAGAGTACTTTCAGCACCGTGAAGCTCCGGACCAAGGTGACCCGCGGAGCCGGCAGCCCGGCCGCGGCCCTGGCGATGGTGTTCAAGCTCGTCGAGTCCGCCCAGGCCCGCTGGCGCGCGATCACCGCACCCCACCTCGTCGCCCTCGTCCGCGATGGCGCCCGCTTCAAGAACGGTCACCTCGTCGAACGCCCCGAAGTCACCGCAGCCTGAACAACCCTGCTGATCCACAACTCTTGACAATTACTCGATCCTCGAAGAGCTCAAGGACAAGTTGGACTGGGTGCCGCTGCAGGACGCCATCATGGTGATCAGCACCGCGCCGGCCGGCATCACGCTCATCGCGCCGAACCCGACCCTCCCAGGACTGATCGTCCTCGCGGACGGAGGCTCGCCGGCAGCGTCCGCACACCTGCAGGCCAACGGCGAGGACCTGGTCCGCAAGGTGATGAGCGACCTCGGCATCGCCGAAGAAGTCGCCGCCTGACCACCATGGCAGCGACCCGCCTTCTGTGGGGGAAGTACTTTCAGTACGACCGGGACGGGGAGACCGCCCTCCTCGACCCGGTCGCGCTGAACAGCTGCTACCTCGACCACGGGGAGGCCACCGACCTCTCCGTGGTCCCCCCGACCGCGACCCACCACGCTCTCGCCGAGCTCGGCTTCACCCCGGAGGCCCCTCCGGGCGACCGGCGCGAAGCACTCCACCAGCGGCTCCACGACATCGGCTTGGATGCCGCACCTCGCCGTATCAGCGGACTGCGGATCGTCCTCACCGATCGCTGCAACATGGCCTGCACCTACTGCTTCGTCGACACGAACACCGGCAAGCCGGACATGACCGAGGACGAACTCGCAGACGGCCTGCGTTACCTCTTCGAGGAGAACGCCGGACAGGACGAGGTCTCCATCCAATGGTTCGGCGGCGAGCCCACGATCCGATTCGACCTGATGCGGTACGGCGACGAACTCGCCGACCGCCTCGCCGCCGAGCACCACGTGAAACGCATCCGCCGCACCGTCGTCACCAACGGCGCCCGGCTGACCGACGAAGCCCTCCAGCACTTCATCCGCTACGAATACGGCGTCGGCATCTCGATCGACGGCCCACCCGACATCAACTCCGCGAACCGCCTCCTCCTCGGCGGCCAACCCGCCGACGACCGCATCCGACGCAACATCCGGCGCCTCGTCGAGGCCAAAGCCGTCCACGTCGGCGGCAACCTCACCCCGACTGCCGCCAACATCGGACGCCTCGCCGAATCCGTCGCCTGGATCATCGACACGCTCGGGCTGACGTTCATCTACGTCAACACCCCGATCCCCACGGGTGGACGATGGCGGGTGAGCGGATCAGACCTGGCTCGCGAGCTGTACGAGGCGCGTCTGGTCGCCCTCAGCAAGGGCGCCCTGCTCTTCTCCGTACTCGACCGGGCATTCCAGGCCCTCGACACGCGCCGGCCCATGCTCTACGACCACATGCAGGGCGACCGAACGCTCAACGCCGCCTACCTGCCAGGCAAGCGGATCAGCCTGTGCGACATCAACTTCACCGAGCCCGACTTCCTCTGCACCCTGGACGAACTGCGTCACCACCCGGAAGTCCTCGGCACCGTCGCCAAGGCCGTGGCGCCCATTCCGGCGTGTGGGGACTGCCCGGCGCTCGCCGTCTGCGGCGGCCCCTCCCGCAACGAACAACTCCTCATCGGAGGCGACGCGCCTGACCCTCAGATGTGCGCCTTCTACCGCGAGACCGTCGAGATCGCCCTCTGGGACAACTCGGGGGTCCAATGACCCAGGCCAAGGTGGCGCGATACCGCTCCGCCCTCATCAGCACCGCGGGTCACTGCGCGGTGGCCTGCGGCTTCTGTTTCCGGGCGGACCGCGCGCACGGCTTCCTCGACATCGCCACGTACACCCGAGCGCTCTCACGGCTCAAGGAGCTCGGGGTGGTAGCCGTCTGTCTCACCGGCGGTGAGCCGACCCACCACCCCGAACTCCGCCAGCTCGTACGTCTCGCTCACCAGTTCGGCTTGCCGGTCTCGGTCGTCACGTCGGCTCGCGCCGAGGCCGAGGTACGTCGTCTCGAAGAGATCAACCACCTGCTGACGAACGTCACGATCTCCGCGGACTCCACCGAGGCGATGCGGCTCGGCCGCACCACACGGTCCGTCTCCTCCGCCGCTCGAACCCTGGCGCGAATCAACGACGTCGAGGCGGTCCTTCACCTGACCTACTGGAGCCTCACGAACAACGAATGCCGCAAGATCGCGCAGGCGGTCGCCGAGACCGGGGCAACGCTCCAGCTCAGCCCCGTCGTCCTGGACGGACCCGCTCTGCTCCGGGCCGGCCTCACACCGACCGCCTACCAGGAACAGCAGCGGCGAGACGTCGACCTCATCAGCCGGCACTACGCGTTGGGCACCGGTTTCCGGCAGCATCTGGAGATCCTGCAATCGTTGAGCTCCACCACGGTTCGGTCCACCTGCCGCTCGACGACGCTCTACGTCTCGGCGGACGGCGAACTCCGGCGCTGCCCGTACGGAGACCAGGGAGTCAACGTGACGGCCCCGCGTGCCGACATCTCTCGGTTCATCGAAGGGCCGAGCACGGAGAAGATCACCCCTGATTGCGCCGCGCTGTGCCGCGCGGCGGCCTGAACCCGGAGGCCGGGACATGAACAGGGCCGTCGAAACCGAGGCCGAATTCACCTCTCGCTGGTACACACCACCGAACTTCCGCGTGGCTGGCAAACTGGCCCCGTTTCGACGGCGCTTCCCCAGCGTCCATGAAGTGCTGGACACCCTTCGCCAGGATCCCGAGACCCGCGTCACCTTCCTCGGAACATCCGACCCGGCCGTACGCACCGCGCGGTCCCTCACCTTCCGGACCGCACCCCTCGACGAGATCACCACCTGGCCTTTCCGCCTCGTCCACTTCAATCTCAGCCGCTTCTACGGCGATCTCCTACGCGACTTCCAGGCGCAGGTGATGATCCCCTGGCGCACCTTTCTGTCCGCTCAGGGCTTCACCTGGCAACGCTGCGCCCCAACTCTGTTCATCTCCACCCACGGCGGCAGTTCCACCTACCACGCGGACAACTCCCATGGGCTCGTGTGGCAGATCGAGGGCACCAAGACCTTCCACAGCTACCTGGACCCCGATCTCGCCGCTCCGGTGACCGCCGCCATCAGCGGTGAGATCACCGCCGAACACCCACCTCGGCACGATCGCCGACAGCGTCAGTCCATTCGCATGGGCGCCGGCGATTTGCTCTGGAGCCATCTCCTCACCCCGCACTGGGTCTCCAGCGAATCCCGCATCGCCATGAGCCTCACCATCTCCCACGGCGGCCTGTGCCACCAGGGCCGTTACGCCCCACGGGAAGTCGCCCTCCGCCGGCACTGGGATGCGCACCCGGACGAGCCGTGGCGGACGGATCTGCGAAATGCTCGCTACTGACCCAGCCGGGGCCGCCCCCGGGAGTCGGCTACAGAGTCGAGTGAGTCGGCCGACGGCTCAACACCGCGCCTCCGTGCTCTCCGTCGCATCGGCACGGCGTCGGAACTCGGCCCACACCGTCTTGCCCACCGCGTGCTCCTCCACACCGCATCCGTCCGCGATCTCGCCCACCAGGAACAGGCCCCGGCCGGAAGGGGCGTCCCAGTCCGCCGGCCGCCGCACGGGGCTTCCGGGGCCCGCATCGGTGAACCGCCGACTTGTATGGGGGTAGCGGGACGCGGTCGGGTTGGCCGCTCGTAGCGTGCCGTAGGGCGCCGGGCCGGGTGGATACGTCGAAGACGTGACTATGCCCGGTCGGATCCCAGAGCGGTTTCTGCGTCCTGGCCGCACCAGCTGTCCCGGGTACGCCACAGGACATGAACGCCGAATGCCCCACGCAACGCGTCGGCCGACCAGTCCTCGGCGGGCGGTTCGGACAGGACCAGGTAGAGGCGGTCGGCATGGGTGGGCAGGGTGTGGTTGATCTCCAGGAGACGGGCGGCTCCCGAGCGCAGGTCGGCGTGGGTGGAGTGGCCGGCTCCGAGGACCTCGTAGAGGAAGTGACCGTCCTCCGCGACGCGGCTGACGTCGATGATCGGGGAGTCGGTCGGCTGCAGGTCCGACCACAGCAGGGTGGACATCAGTGCGTGGCGCACCGCCTCGTGCTTCTTGCATGTGCGGTCGGCGGCAGCCGCGGTCTCCAGCACTGTCAGGAGACCCTTCGCGGTCGCTGCCGGCCTGGCCGACTCGTCTTCGACGGAGGTCACGGGTTCGGTTTCCTTCTGCTGGGGCTGCCGCACAGCGGAGGCGGGTGCGTTCTCGGTTTCCGGTTCGGCCACGGCGGCCAACCGGCGCTGGAGTGTCTCCCGGGCTTCGGCCAGGGCCTGGGACCAACCGGCACGTGTCAGATCGTCCTGGAGTCGGCTCACGTCCAGGTCGTTGTCCTTGAGCGCGCGGTGGGTGCTTACCGCGAGATCGCGCAAGAGGCCCAGACGGTGCCGGTCCGGGGAACCGAGAACGCGGCGCAGGTCCACCCAGTCCGCCTGGTCGCGGCGGAGGACGCGGTTGGCCATACCCTTGAGTTCGGAGAGACGATCGCGGGCGTCCTCCGGCACGGAGCCTCCGCCGGTCAGCTCGTCCAGGATGTCGAGTGCCGCCACGTAACGTTCCGCCATCCTGGGTGAGATGGGCTGACGACCGCGCTGGTCCGCCGTGAGCAGACAGTGGTTCGTCTCGTGGGCGAACACCCAGCAGTCCACTTCGTCGCCCGGACGCGGCGGAACCGAGCCGTGGCGGACGGTCAGGACCAGGGGCCCGTCGACGGCGGGCGACAGCGCCTTGACCCAGTAGCGGCCGCCGGGCCCCTGGCCGGTCACCCGGACCCGGATGTCGGTGCCGATCTCGGGGACCTCACCGTCTGCCACGTTCCGTTCGGCTTCGGCAGTCGTCTCTTCGGGGGTGCCGTCGGTGTTCGTGAGGGCCTCCGGGAGCGGGGACGTGTGCAGGACGGTCAGGCTCTGGGTGCTGCGGGTGAGGGCGACGTAGAGCTGGCGCAAGCCCGCCGGGCCGCGGTCGGCGATGGTGGCCGGTTCGACGACGAGGACGTGGTCGTACTCCATGCCCTTGGCCTGGGCGGCGGCCAGCACGGACACCGCCTCACGCCCCTGGGCCGTGATGCCGTCGGCCTGGTCCAGGTGGCGGCTGATCTCGTCGAGCCAGCCCGAGTCGTCCGGGACGATGACGGCGACGGAGCGAAGCGTGTGCCCGTCGCTGGTCCCGACAAGGCGGACGGCTTGGGTGACGGTCTCGTCAAGGAGCTTCCACGGCTCGGTCGGGATCGTCCGGACGGCGTTCTCACCTGCCGTGCGGACGGCCTGCGGGTAGGGCAGCGTGGGAGCGACCGTGCGGGCCAGGGGCGCGACCAACTCCATAATCTCGGTGGGCACGCGGTAGCTGATGTTGAGTTCGGCGACCCGCCAGTCGCCGTGGTCGGAGAGAATCGTGCCGAGGCGGTCCCAATCCGTGTAGGTGTGGGGGCCGGTGGCTTGGGCGAGGTCGCCGAGGACGGTCATTGAGCCGTTCACCGCGGAGCGTCGGCGCAGGGAGCGGGCCTGCATCGGTGTCAGGTCCTGTGCCTCGTCGACGACGATGTGGCCGTAGCGCTGCGGGGTCTCCCCGGTGATGAGGTACCGCAGTTCCTCGAGGCAGACGTGGTCGTCGAGGGTCCAGGGGTCGTCGTCGGCCTTGTCGGCCCGGGGACGGTGCAGGTCGGCCTGCTCCTCGTCGTCGAGGACGCCGTCGGCGCAGATGCGAAGGATGGCTGGCGAATCGTAGAGGCTTCGGAGAGCCTCCCTGGCGCTCGGCGACGGCCACGCACGGTCGATCAGGCGCTCGACCTGGCGGTTGCGCCCCAGGTCACGGCGGATCGTGTCTTCGCGGCTGCGGCGCGGGGCGATGGCGACGAGTTCCCGCAGCAGGCGGTCGACGAGCAGGCTGCGGAAGCGGTCACGGCGCTCACGGTAGGAGCCGTCGCCTTCGCGTACTTCTTCGAAGATGTCGAGAACCTCGGAGCGCGGGACGCGCAGGGTCGTGCTGCCGGCCGTGACGGTGAACTCCGGCGTGGCGTCCTCGTAGGACGGGGTGGTGGTCAAGTCGTCGAGGGCCTCCGGCCGGCACTCGATCTCGACGCGTCGCCGCAGGACGGCCGCCATGCGTTCGTCGGACTTCACCAGCCGAGCCCGTGAGGTGTCGTCGCCGAGGATCTCGCCATCCCACAGGCGGGTCACCTGCACAGCGTTGACGTTTCGGGTGCCGAGCGTGGGCAGGACGCGGCTGACGTAGTCCAGGAATTGCTGGTGAGGACCGACAACGAGGATCTCCTGAGCCTTGAAGTGCTCGTTGTTGACGAGCCAGGTCACGCGGTGCAGGCCGACCGCGGACTTTCCGGTACCCGGTCCTCCCTGGACGACGAGGATGTCGGAGGGAGAACCAGTGACAAGAGCCATCTGGTCACGGCGGATGGTCTCGACGATGTCCCGCATGCTGCCGCTGCGCGAGCGCTGGAGCTCACGCAGGAGGAAGTCGTCGGGCTGCTGGGGCTTTTGACGATGGGGGTGGGCGATGTCAGCCGGGGTGAGGACGGACGGTTGCGTCTTGCCCTGCCGCTGGGCGACGGCGTCGTGGGAGCCCCCGTCCACCTGTTCGGCGCCGCGTGCGGCAGGCCGCGGGCCGGGGACGGCGACGGCGATCTCGTCGAAGTAGTCCTCGACAACGCGCTCGGTGCAACGCAGTCGCCGACGCAGAAGCACCTCGCCCGGGGCGTCCGGCTGCGCCTCGATCCACTTCTTGGCGAGCGGGCTGGTCCACAGCAGGACCACCCGCTCGCCGGTGGCGGCGTCACTGACGCCGCGTCGGCCGACGTACCAGGTCTCGGGGCCGTCCGGACTGTCCCCTACATCGATGCGGCTGATGACCAGGGACTCGTTGCCGAGATCGCCGTACTCCTGCGCCCGCTCTTCGGCCGCAAGCCGGTTGGCGACACTGTCCTTGCCGCTCGCGGAAGCTGAGGCGACCGCCCCTCCGGTCATTTCGGCCAGCCGTTCGGCATAGCAGTCGTAGGCGCGAGCGACGGCCTTCTGCTCGATGGCGATGATCTCTTTGCGCGTAGCAGTGCCCATGCGTATCCCCCTCCCTTGCAGCGCCCCCGAAGGGTGCTGCGCCGGGCAGATGCCACTACCCCGGCGAAAGACCTATCAGAGACCAGTGGTAACAAACAGTCAGATAGCCAATTCCTTGACCAACTCGCCGACCTCGGCCCGCCAGGAGCGGACCTGTTCGCGAGTGGGGCCGATCTCGTACTGGTGGTAGTGGCACCCCAGGCAGAGGTGCGACCAGACGGTGTTGGCGCGGCGGGCAGTGTTCGCTGCGGTGTAGCAGCGCAGGCAGAGCATCTTGGCCCGCGTATTGGTATCGGCGAGCCCCGGTACCGCCGCGTTGAGCGTGCGGTCGACGGCGATCTCCAAGGCGGTTCGCAGGGCGAGGGATGCTCCGCGGTGACGGCCTGCGGACGTGGCTCCAAGGTGGCCGTCGAGCAGCCGGTCCGCCGTCGCGAATAGCCCTTCGACGGAAGCGCTGGAGGGCATCACGCGGTCACCTCCGGCTTGCGCACCTTCTGCGCGATGGCCTCGATGTCGTCCACGAAGCGGTGGGGGTTGATGATCTGTGTCCCCGTGGCGTGGGCGCCGTCCTGGCACTGCTTGAGGAGATCCACCGCCCGCGTTCCGCAGAGGGCGCGCAGTCCCCGGTAGACCTCGCCGGTCCGTTCAACGTCGCCGAACAGGGCCAGAGCCGCGACCTTCATGAGCTTGTCCGCGTCGGTTACTGCGGCCTGCAACTCGTACTCGGGACCGCCCGAGCGGTGGTGACGGATCCAGGCGGCCTCGATGAAGGCGTTCTCCAGAGCGATGCGGCACAGGCTGGGCAGCACATGGGTGCGTGCCGCCGTGGGCAGGTCCGGGGTGCTGGCGAGGGCACGCGCGTCGTCGAGGGCCTGCCGGACCGGGTCGGTCACCGGCTTGACCTTCACCTTGGAGGAAGTGCCCCGCTCGACCTCGAACACCGTCACCGGCAGTTCCTGGCTCGTGAACGCGCGCTGGAGCCGGGTGTCATGGGTGAACACGACGACCTGCCGACGCTCACCGAGCTCGTGCAGGACCTGGGCGAGCCCATTGACCTTGGCGGGGTCCATGGACTGCACGGGGTCGTCGATGACGATGAAGCCGAACGGGCTGTCGGCTGCGGCGGCCCGGGGCAGGAACAGGGACAGCGCGAGGGAATGCTGCTCTCCCTGACTCATGACACTCAGCGCCGATGCCTTCTCACCGTCGACGGTGACGTCCATGACGAGCTTGCGGACGGTGGCCTTCTCGCTGCCCCGCAGGTTCACGGCCTTGAGGTCGATATTGCTCTCCTGGCGGAGCCTCTCCCAGATCTGCTGCGACCGGTCGGCAAAGCTCTCCATGCGCTGTTCCCGCAGCTCGGCCGAGAGCGCCTTGATCCAGGTACGGGCCTTCCTGAGCTGGGTCAGCCGGTCCTTGCCCTCCTCCACTCGGCGGGCCTCCTCCGTCCAACTCGCCAGGCGGGTGACGAGCCGGCGCCACCGCTCATCCCGCTTCTCCAGCTCCTTGACGGCGTACTCCTTCACCGACGCGCAGGCGTCGGCCAGGGTGGCGGCGCAGTCGCCGGCGCGCCGGGCGAGCTCGCTGGGGTCACTGATCGCCCGGCAGGCGATCCAGGCGACCCACGGGTCGGTCAGGGCAGTCGGGATCCGCTGGGGCGTCTCGATGAGGTTCTGTACCTCCCTTGCGGCCGACCGCACTTCGCTGCGCGCGTCCTCGGCGGTCTTCGCCTCCTGCCGCAGTACGGAGATCTGGGCGGCGGCGCTATCGGCCCACGAGGCATCCAGGATCCGGTCCGTCCCGCACACCGGGCAGGACTCCTCGTCGGGGTGCCGGTTGCTGTGGTCCAAGGCCCTGGCCAGCAGGTCGGCACGCTGGAGGGCATCCTCCGCCCCGGTCGCGCGTACGTCCTCCATATCGGCGAGAGCCATGCGCAGCCGTTCCACCGCCCGACCGACCTGCGCCATGTCGGGTCCCTGCAGGTCGACCGCGGCACGCAGTTCGGCGAGAAGCCCGTCGTCGGCGCCGGGCAGTCCGGCCACCAGCGCCTCAAGGGTCTCGAAGTCGGGCTTCCCCTTGGTGTCGATGGCCACGAGCGCCTGAAGCGCGCGGTCGTCGTCCTCCAGCGCGTACAACGCCTCCTTGATCCCCGGCACCGCGTCCTTCGCCGCCTTGACCTTGTCGTTCAGCTCCTTCTCCTGCTTCTGGAGCCGGCCGTCGGCGGTGCTGAGGTGGCCCAGGCCCAGGATGGTGGCGATGGCGTCGTACATCTGGGAGGGCTTGCCGCTGAGCATGCGGTCGAGGTCGGCGTACGACAGAAAGGGCCGGTAGTCCGCCAGCGCCTGATTCCAGGGCGCCTGGTCGACAGGGATACGGCCGTGTCCGGGCCGCTTGAGTTCTCCCTCGGAGTCGGCGAAGTCGTCCCCCTTCCAGGTGCGGGTGAGCGTGCTGCGGCCGGCGTCGCCCTCGATCGCGAGCTTGACCGCGATCTGCGGCTCGGCGCCGTCGTGGAGATTGCGCCAGTTGCTGCTCCGCGCCGCGTCCTGCCCCTGCCAGCGCAGGTTCGTGCCGGTGAAGGCCGTCTCCACACCTTCGGCGATGCTGGACTTGCCGGAACCGTTGCGGCCCACGACGAGGGTCACGCCGGGCCGGGGGCTGAGGTTCAGCCAGGCGCGGGGACCGATGCCGCGGAACCCGACGACGGCGACGGAGTCGAGGTAGATCCGGCGGGCCCGGGACATTCCCTGGGCCTCCGTGTCGCCCAGCGCCTCCCTGAGCAGCGCCTTGACGGGCTCGCTGAGCTCTGCTTCCGCCAGACGAGCAGCCACGAGTTCGGCGATGGGGACGGACTGGCCGGCTGGGGATGGCTGGGCGGAGTGCGGAGAGTGGTGCGCGTTCTGCTGGGGCTGTTCCGTTTCGGTCATGAGGTGTCTCCCAGGATCCGGGGCTCGGTGCGGAGGGGCAGGACGCCGGTGTGCGATCGCGGAGTGCGTCCCGCGCCGCTCTGCCGACGAGACGGACCATAGGACGAGCGAAGTCTGCTATTTCAATAGATAGTTGATAACCCGGGTTATCAACTATCCAAAGCTGAACGGCAATTGGCGACTCGATGGTCGTTCCCAGATGGATCGCAGCCGTCGAATAGGCCCGATTGCCCTGCCGTGCGTTTCTTGCGCTTCGCGTCGGCGGGACCGGGCCCTGCGCCCCTGATCGCGGCGCTGTCCGGGCTCCGATCCCGCTGCGGAAAACCGGCTTACCGAATCAGTAGTTGCCGTTGCTCAGGATGTCGCCGTCAGCGTTGTAAACGGTGACCAGGCCGTTCTTGCTGGTCTTCCCCCAGCTGGACTGGAAGTCCGCGAAGGCCGAGGCGAGCAGCTTGGCGTTGCCGGCATCCGCGCTGGTCATGTCGCCCGTGTAGTCCGTGTAGATGTCGGCCGTGTCCAGGATGTTGTTGTTCTCGTCGGCACCCTGGATCTTGGTGACGTGTGCCGCGGCCTCCCGCGTCTTCGCGGACTCGTGCTGCTTCACGTACGCCTTGAAAGCGTCGACGTCGGATCGCTGGGGCGCGGACGTGGAGGAACCGGTGCCCTTCGGGGAACCGGAGGACACGGAGGAAGACGTGGTGCTGGGCGAGGGGTCGCCCGAACCGGATCCCGCCACGGCCGCGACACCACCGATGGCGATCACGACAGCCAAAACGCCACCGCAACCGAGGCAGCCCAGCATGGCCTTGGACCGCTTCTTCGGGGGTACGGGAGCCTGCGGGTGGCCCGGCTGCTGGAATCCGGGCTGCTGCTGACCCCAACCGGGTCCCTGCGGCTGGCCGGGGTAGTTGGTGCTCATCGAGGGTCCCTCCCCTTTCGCTGCTGCGGATACGGCATCCGCACGGTAGTTGTCAAGTCAAATGAGACGTTTGTGGTGCTATGAACTTTGTGGTTCGGGTTCTCTTCGATTGGCGGGGTCGTTGATCCAGACCTGGCCGGGTATCTCGGGTGGTCTCGGTCGGCGGGCGAACCGTTCGGGGTGGCGTTGGTAAGCCCCGGCGAGGGCGACGGCCCGCTGGTCCCGGACCTCCTCGGCGGTGCCGAAGTGAACGGAGGCGGGGGTGTGCAGGCCGATCCCGGAGTGTCTGTGGTCGTGGTTGTAGTAGGTGATGAAGGCGTCCATCCACTCCCGGGCGTGCGTGAGGGAGTCGAAGCGTGCGGGGTAGTCGGCGGCGTACTTCGTGGTGCGGAACTGGCTCTCGCTGTAGGGGTTGTCGTTGCTCACCCTGGGGCGGGAATGGCTCCTGGTGACACCAAGGTCGATCAGCAGTTGGGAGACCTTCTTGCTGGTCATGGAGGTCCCGCGGTCCGCGTGGACGGTCTCGGGCACGATGCCGTTGCGTTCGATGGCCTCACGGATCAACTCCTCGGCCCGTTCGGCTGTTTCGGTCAGTTCGACGGTGTGGCCGACGATGTAGCGGCTGAAGATGTCGATGATCACGTAGGCGTGGTACCAGATGCCCTTGGCCGGGCCGGGCAGCTTGGTGATGTCCCAGGTGAAGACCTGCGACGGCCCGTTCGCGACCAGTTCGGGGATCGTTCTGGGCGGGTGGGTGGCCTGGCGGCGGCGTTCGCCGTTCTGCCCGGCTGCGGACAGGATCCGGTACATCGTCCGCTCCGAGCACCAGTAGGTGCCCGCGTCCAGCTCACGTGCCCAGACCTGTGCGGGGGGCAGGTCGGCGTACTCCGGCCGGTTCAGCAGTTCCAGGATCGCGGCCCGCTCGGCCGGTGAGAGGGCCGAGGCGGGCGCGGGTCTCGGGGACGGTGCGGGCCTCGGCTTCGGGCTGAGGTGGCGGTAGTGGGTGGCACGCGAACGCCCGGTCAGCCGGCAGGCCGCCGTGGTCCCCAACTGCCCCTGGACACCGGCGAAAGCCTCATCGACCACCGGCGCGGCCGCATGCTTCAGTCCGCGCTCTCGGAGAGCAGTTCCAAGAGCGCGTTGGCTTTTCCCATGACTTCCAGGGCCGCGTCGCGGCGGGCCAGGTCCTTCTCCAGTCGGGCGACCTTCTTGCGCAGCCGTTCCAGCTCGGCCTGCTCGGCGGCCTTCTTCGGCCGGACCACCGAGGTCCGCCGGTCTGCCAGGCCATCCAGGGCGCCGGCCTCGCGGGCCTGGCGCCACTCGATGATGTGCGAGTGGTACAGCCGCTCCCGGCGCAGGATCGCGCCCTTCTCCCCGGGAGGGGCGGCGTCGTACTCGGCGACCAGGCGCAGTTTGTACTCGGCAGAGAATGTGCGCCGTTTCGGACGCGGCGCCGGATCCGATCCGAAGCTGCTGGGGGTGGTGGTGCTGGCCATGCCGGGGTGTACTCCTGTCTCGCCCATCCAGGCTAACCCGATAAAACGGGTGCCTCAGCCGAGGCTGTCAGAGAGGGGCAGGGCGCCTGGCCTGGATTCCGTGGGCCCTCCTCGAACGGCAGGGACCCTCCGGATCGTCGCGTCGTTCGGGCGCGGTGCGGCAGGCGGTGCCAGCGTGGTCTCCGCCGGCATCGGAAGGCATGAAGAATGGTGGTAACCCCGGTTATCACACGGTGCGGATGTCGATGATTCGGGTCGCTGTACAGTTCTGACATCTGCGCGGGAGCCGAACGATTCGCCCCGATTCGCAGGCGGATTGACACGCGAGAGGCAGGGGGTGGGTACCGATGGCGACTGCGCGCGATGTGGTGTCGCCCATCCTGCCCGAGATGCCGGCCTGGCGAATCACGTATACCGAAATCGCCGCCCTCGCGCAGGTGCAGCGGCCCGTCCCCACTACCTGGAGTCGCAGGCACCCGGGCTTCCCCGCGCCCGTCGCCCATGAGGACGGCCGGCCCCTGTTCGACGCCCGCGCGGTCGTCGACTGGCTCACGACGACGGGTCACGGCAACGCCGATCCGCGCCACCTGTGTGCGGAGCTTGCCCTGCATACCCTGTCGGCCTGGCGGACGCCCACGCTGTCCGCTCCCGTCCTGCTGGGTGCACTGACGGCTCTCATCTGCCTGCGCCAGCAGCTCGACACCGAGGTGTCGGACCGGAGCTGGGACGCGATCCTGGGCCGTGCCGCCCGCCTCGACTCCGAGGACACGTTCCTGCTGGCCGAACTGCGTGCCGTGCCGGAACACATCGGCCCCGTGCTCGCTGCCCTGGCCGACGAACTCACCGAGGCCGCCTACACCCCCGCCGAGGCATTCGACTGGACGGTGGAAGCCCGCCGCCGGATCGGCTCCCACGAGCTGGCAGCCGGCGAGCTCGCCCCGGTGGTGTCCCACGCCCTCGCCGCCCTGTCCGGCATCGACACTCTCGGTGAGGGCTCCGTCATCGCCACCCCGTACGCCCGCGCCGGCGACCTCCTCGCCGCACTGCACGCCCAGGCACCGGAAGGCTCCGGCCACACCTACCTCGCCGCCGACGAAGAACCGGTCCGAGTCCGCCTCGTCCGCCGGCGGATGCTCGTCCGCGGGGTGAACGAGTTCCAACTCGACGTCATACAAGGCGAGGACCTGTCCGCCGACGACTGGGCATATCCGGACCTGCTGGTCTGCGCCCTGCCGTACGAAGCAGCGGAGACCCGCAGCCCGCAGGCCGTCCTGGAACGGGTGCAGACGCTCACCGACTACCTCGACACCGGATCCTCGGCAGTCGTCCTCGGCCCCGCCGACGTGTTCGTACGCCCGCTCCCTCGGCACGGCGAAGCCAACCGCCTGCGCCGGTCCTTCCTCCAGAACGGTTTACTCAAGGCCGCGATCAGCCTCCCCGACGGTGCGTATCCCTACCGTCCCGGCTACCGCACGGCGGTGTGGGTACTGGCGCGCACACCGAAGGAACACCGCACGGGCCTGATCCTCCTTGCCGATTTCTCAGCGAAACCGCTCACCGAACCGGTCGTCGACACACTTGCCGAGGACATCGCCATCTGGCGCGCTTCCAGATGGCGGAAGGACCCGCGGCACGCGCCCCGCCACGCGGTGATCATCCCCGCGAAGGACCTCGACGACCGGCCGGGCGCCGCCTTCACCCCGCAGCACCGCCCGCCCGAGGCCCGCTACACCCGAAGTGTGATCGAACGCCCCTCCCGCATCAGCGACTTGGAACGGCGCCTGACGGACCTTCACGAACGGGCGCGTCACCAGGCCGACCTGCGCGCGGCATTGCGTATCCAGGCCGTCCTGCGTCCCGAGGACCAGCCGGTGCGGCGCACCACGGTCCGCCGACTCCTCGACGAGCGCCGCCTGCGCCGGCGACCCGGCCACCGCATCGCCGGCGAGCACCTCACGACCGAGGGCCACTACCCCGTGCTCACCCCGGACGAGATCCTGGGCGCCGCGCGCCTGGGAAGCCACCGCATCGACCGCGGTTCACTCCTCACGGCGTACGAGCACGCCCAGTTCACCGAGCCGGGCGACATCATCGTCACCGCCAACCCCCGCTTCGGCGTCCACGTCGACACCGAGGGCCTGTCGGTCGTCGCTGCCCCGGCCCGCATCCTGCGCGTACACCCCGACGCCGACCCCCCGGTCCTGCCCCGGGTGTTGGCGGCCCTGCTGCGGGCGGCGGCCTCCGAGTACGCGCGCACCAGCGGCGCCGTCCGAGCCTCCCGGAGCATCGAGGATCTCCTCATCCCCGACCTGAGCCGCGACGAGGCCGAGCGGTACGACGCCGTGCTCGCCGAGATCGAGAGCCGCGCGGCCCTCCTGCGCGAGCAGTCCGCCGCCCTCGACGACCTGGCACGCGTGACCGCCGCCGGCATCGTCGACGGCACGCTGACCATCCAGAACCTCCCCGGAACCGACCGATGAAGGAGACGCTCCACCTCATGATTCCCGGCCAGAAGAAGCCCGCCGACCAGGCGGAGCTGTTCAGCGCCTCCACCGCCAAGGAGATCCAGGACATCCTGTGGAAGGCCGCGGACAAGCTGCGCGGCTCCATCGATGCCGCGCAGTACAAGGAGTTCGTCCTCGGCCTGATCTTCCTGAAGTACGTCTCCGACGCCTTCGAGGAGCGCCGTACCGAACTGGCCAAGGAACTCGCCGAGGACGGCATCGCCGAGGACCGCCTCGCCGACTTCCTGGAAGACCGCGACGAGTACGCCGGCGCCCACGTCTTCTGGGTCCCGGAGATCGCCCGCTGGTCGTGGATCGCCGCCAACGCCAAGAGCCAGGGCGTCGGCAAGCTCCTGGACGACGCGATGGACGCCGTGATGCGGGAGAACGCGGCACTGACCGGCGTCCTCCCGAAGATCTTCAACCGCGACAACGTCGACCAGAAGCGCTTGTCCGAACTCGTCGACCTCATCAGCGACGCCCGCTTCGGCGGCAACGCGGACAAGCCCGCGCAGGACGTGCTGGGCGAGGTGTACGAGTACTTCCTCGGCAACTTCGCGCGTGCCGAGGGAAAGCGAGGCGGCGAGTTCTACACGCCCGCCAGCGTCGTGCGGCTCATCGTGGAGGTACTGGAGCCGTACGAGGGCCGGGTGTACGACCCGGCGTGTGGGTCGGGTGGCATGTTCGTACAGGCGGCCAAGTTCATCGAGGCCCACCGGGGCCGCGGCCACAAGGCCGACCTCTCGATCTACGGCCAGGAACTCAACGAACGCACCTGGCGCCTCGGCAAGATGAACCTCGCCATCCACGGCATCGACGGCAACCTCGCCCCCCGCTGGGGCGACACCTTCGCCGACGACAAGCATCCCGACCTCAAGGCCGACTTCGTCATGGCCAACCCCCCGTTCAACATCAAGGACTGGGCGAGGGACGAGAGCGACCCGCGCTGGAAGTACGGGGTGCCGCCCAGGGGTAACGCGAACTACGCCTGGCTCCAGCACATGATCTTCAAGCTGGGCGAGAAGGGCATGGCCGGCGTCGTCTTGGCCAACGGCTCCATGAGCTCCCAGTCGAGCGGTGAGGGAGAGATCCGCCAGGCGCTGGTGGAGGCCGATCTGGTGGCGTGCATGGTCGCGCTGCCGTCGCAGTTGTTCCGCACGACGCAGATCCCGGCGTGTCTGTGGTTCCTGGCCAAGGACAAGTCCCCGCAGGGCGCGAAGCGCCTGGCAGAGCGGCGCGGCGAGATCCTCTTCATCGACGCTCGGGACATGGGCGAGATGGTCGACCGGACTGAGCGCATCCTGACAGACGCCGAGCTCGCGAAGATCGCGGGCACGTATCACGCATGGCGGGGTACAGCGTCGGCTCGTGAGGCTGGGTTGACGTACTCGGACGAACCGGGCTTCTGCTTCTCGGCGGACCTCGCGACGATCCGAGAGCACGGGTACGTGCTGACGCCGGGGCGGTACGTGGGCGCCGTCGAGGCTGAAGAAGAGGACGCGGAGGCAGTGGCGGAACGGATCGCCTCGCTGACAGAGGAGTTGTACGGGCTGTTCGAGCGGTCGGCGAAGCTGGAGAAGACGGTTCGGGAGCAGTTGGGGAGGGTCGATGTCTGAGTGGATTCATACCACCATCGGTGACGTCGCCACCGTCTTCGACGGACCACATGCCACCCCCAAAAAGACTGAGACAGGCCCATGGTTCCTCAGCATTTCCAGCTTGGACAAGGGGCACCTCAACTTGGCTGAGTCGGCTCACGTCTCTGAAGAGGATTTCGGGCATTGGACCCGCCGAGTAACCCCGCGAGAGGGTGACGTTCTTTTCTCCTACGAGACACGTCTCGGTGAAGCTGCACTCATGCCCTCGGGAATTCGGGCATGCCTTGGTCGACGCATGGGAATCCTTCGCCCGAAGCCAGGTTGCGTAGATCCACAATTCCTGCTCTATGCGTATTTGGGCCCAGAGTTTCAAAAAACAATTTCCGCCCGGACGATTCATGGCGCCACGGTGGACAGGATTCCCCTGGTTGGCCTCCCGATGTGGCCCATCCGCCTTCCCGAACTTATCGAACAGCGAGCGGTCGTGTCGGTGCTCGGGGCGCTGGATGACAAGATCGCCGTCAACGAGCGCGTCGCGGCTACCGCTCGCCAGCTTGGCTTGGCTCTGTTCAACCAGGTCTTGCTTGCGGGCGACGTTGTACAGGTCGATGTCAAATCCGTTTCCAGCGCGGTCACGCGAGGAGTCGCCCCCAAGTATTCGGAATCTGCCGAGGATCTTGTAGTCCTGAACCAAAAATGTATTCGTGGTGGCCGCGTGAGCCTGGTTCCTGCGCGCCGCACGCTGTCTGAGAAGGTCAAGGGTCCGAAGCTTCTCCGCCGAAACGACGTACTGGTAAATTCGACGGGTGTCGGGACTCTAGGTCGAGTCGCGCGGTGGACTTCCGATAATTCGGCGACTGCTGACTCGCATATTACGATCGTGCGCTTTGACGAGGCACAAGTAGACCCCGTCTGCGCAGGGTTTGCGTTGTTTCTTGCCCAGCCTGAGATTGAGGCAATGGGCGAGGGCAGCACTGGCCAAACCGAACTCGGTCGCGCTCAACTCGGCGACTTGGAGATCACCCTGCCCGGCGTGACGCAGCAACAGCGCCTTCGCCTCAAGCTCGATGCGCTGGAGGAACGGGCCGATCAGGCCCTGGCAGAGTCGCTGACCCTCGCCTCCCTCCGCGACACCCTCCTCCCTCAGCTCATGTCCGGCCGGCTCCGCGTCAAAGACGCCGAGAAGATTGTCGAGGACCACGCATGACGCACGACGACGAGAGCGGAAGAAACGAGAACCACCGCCCCCTGGAGTCGGACTGGGAGCTGCTCGCCCTCGACGGGTTGGCCGAACTCGCCTGGCAGCCGTCCCCCGGCAACGAGTTCGCGCCCGGGTCCGGGCACCGGAAGTCGTGGGACGACCTGATCCTCTACCCGGACCTCCGCGAGGCGATCGAGCGGCTGAACCCCGAGCTGCCCCCGGAAGCGGTCCTCAAAGCCGTCGCCATCGCGGTGACTCCGGCCTCGCAGGACACGTACGAGGAGAACCGCACCGCACACACGTATCTGGCGGCCGGCATCCGCTCCGTCACGTACACCGACTCCTTCGGCGCCGAGCACAACCCGACCATCCGCCTCGTCGACCTGGCCGCCCCGGACGCGAACACTTACCGTGCCCTCAACCAGGTCACTGTCATCGACGGCGAGAAGAACCGCCGTTTCGACGTCGTGCTGTACGTCAACGGCCTGCCGCTCGCCGTCCTGGAGCTGAAGCGCGCCGGGGACGAGGACGCCACCCTCCAGGACGCGCACGCACAGGTGGCCCGCTACGTCGAGGAGTTCCCGACCGCGTTCCGCTACAACGCCGTCGTCCTGCTCTCCGACGGCATCACGGCGAAGTACGGCACGCCGTTCACGCCGTACGAGCACTTCGCGCCGTGGAACACGGATGAGTTCGGTGCGCGGGTCGACGCGCTCGACGCTGAGGGCATATGGGACTCGGGCCAGAACTTGGCGCTGTACGGTCTGTTCACCCAGCCGCGTTTCCTCTCCCTCATCCAGTCCTTCATTAACTTCGTCCCGTCGAAGCGGATGAAGCGCATCGCCAAGCCGCACCAATACCACGCGGTGACCCGGGCCGCGGAGGCCGTCCGGAAGGCCGCCGCGAGCGACGGGAAGGCCGGCGTCGTCTGGCACACGCAGGGCTCCGGCAAGTCCGAGGAAATGGTCCTCACCACGACGATGGTGATGCGTGACCCGGCGCTGCTGAACCCGACCGTCGTCGTCATCACGGACCGTACGGACCTCGACGATCAGCTGTACTCGACCTTCCTGGAGAGCGAGATCCTCCCGGAGGCCCCGAAGCAAGTCCTCACCAGGGCGGAGTTGCGCGAGGAACTGGCCGCCAAGCGCGTCGGCGGCATCCTCTTCACCACCCTCCAGAAGTTCGGGAAGACCAAGGAGGAGAAGAAGTCCGGGGCAGATCACCCGCTGCTGTCGGACCGCCGCAACATCGTGGTGGTCGTCGACGAGGCGCACCGCAGCCACTACGACTCCCTCGACGGCTACGCCCGCCACCTGCGCGACGCGCTCCCGCACGCCACGCTCCTCGCCTTCACCGGCACCCCGATCTCCGAGGCCGACCGAAACACCCGCGAGGTGTTCGGCGACTACATCGACGTCTACGACCTCAAGCGCGCCGCGGACGACGGCGCGACCGTCAAGGTCTTCCACGAGGGCCGCGTCATCCAGCTCGTCCTGGATGGCGATGTCGACCCGACGAAGATCGACGAGGAGGCCGACCGGATCACCGATGGCCTCGACGACACCGAACGCCGCCGCGTCGAGCAGGCTGTCGCCACCATGAACGCGATGTACGGTGCGCCCGCCCGCATAAGGGACCTCGCACGGGACCTGGTGGAGCACTGGGAGGCGCGGCGCGATCGGATGAAGCCGTTCGTCGGCGTCTCCGAGGAGGGCGGCGCGGCCGGCAAGGCGATGGTCGTGTGCGCGACCCGCGAGATCTGCGTCCGCGTCTACGACGCGCTGCGCGAGCTGCGGCCCGAGTGGCACAGCGGCGAGGTCGACAAGGGCGCCATGAAGATCGTCTTCTCTTCCAACTCCCGTAAGGACCAGAAACACCTTCTCACCCACGCCCTGCCCGACAGCCAGCGCAAGGCGGTCATCAACCGGGCCAAGGACCCCGACGACGAGCTGGAACTGCTCATTGTCAACAACATGCTGCTGACGGGCTTCGACGCCCCGCCGGTCCACACGATGTACCTGGACCGGCCGCTCAAGGGCGCCAACCTGATGCAGGCCCTTGCCCGCGTCAACCGCCGCTTCCACGGCAAGGAGGACGGCCTCCTCGTCGGCTACGCGCCGCTGACCGAGAACCTTCAGCGGGCGATCGCCGAGTACACCGACGCCGACCAGCAGGACCGCACCCTCGGCCAGGACCTCGATCGGGCCCTGGACGAACTGCGCAACGAGTACGACATCCTCGCCAACATCCTGCGCGCCTTCGACTGGCGGGCACGGCTCACCCAGCCGACCAAGACGGCGTTCATCGACGCCGCGATGAAGACCGCCAACTACCTGCGGGACCCGCGCACCCCGGGCAACGACCCGGACAAGCTCGACGACCCGCGCCAGACCCTCGGCCGGCGCTTCCGCGAGCACGCGCACCGCCTGGAGCGCTTCTACGCGCTGTCCGGCAGTGCCACGAACATCGGCGAGCGCTTCCCGGACCACCCCACCTGGCGCCGAGACATCCAGTTCTTCGTCGAGGCCCGCGCCTACATGGCCAAGCTCGACGCGATGGACCGCGAGGCCCGTGGCCTGCCCGTTGCCCGCGATGTCGAGCTGTATCTGTCCCAGCTGACGTCCTCGGTCGTCGAGACCGGCGGCGTGACGGACCTGTTCGCCGAGGCCGGCCTGGAGACGGCCGACCTCACGCACCTCAACGACGCGCTCGTCGCACAGTTGCAGAACAGCGAGACCCCGCACCTGGCGGCGGAGGCGCTGCGGCGGCTCATCGAGAAGAAGATGCGCGAGGTGACCCGGCACAACGTCGTCCGCCGGACGACGTTCTCCGAGCGGCTGCAGGACCTCATGGTCCGGTACATGCGGCAGCAGTACACCAGCGCGGAACTCATCGCCAAGCTCGTCGAGATGGCGAAGGAGGTCATGGACGACACCCGTCGCGGCGAGAAGTTCGAGCCGCCGCTCGACTGGCGCGAGCTCGCCTTCTACGACGCGGTGGCCGACCACGGCACGGCGCGCTCGGTGATGGGTGACGAGGTGCTGGCCGGCATCGCCCGCGAACTGGTCGCCGAGCTCCGCAGCAAGCTCAAGCCCGACTGGATCGCCCGCGAACCGGTCCGCGCCCGCCTCCGCAGCGCCATCAAGCGCCTCCTGGCCCGCCACAACTACCCGCCGGACCAGGAAGTCGAGGCGATCAACCTGGTCCTGAAGCAGATGGAGCACTTCGCCAACGAGTGGTCCCAGGACGGCACCGCGGGGAAGTGACCGTCCGTACGGGTGGCACGACTGGGGTTGCTGTGCCCCGCCCGCACCTGGAGGCACACCGGCCCCGGGTGCGTCGGGGCCATGCCGACCCGGCAGGAATCGTTTAAGGAGGCGACCATGGACAACGAGATTCAGCTGATCAGCGACGGCGATGGCCTGGCGGTCATTGGGGACCCAACGGCGGTCGAACGCTTCCTCGTCTCGGAGGGGCTGTCGTCGAGGGACCTCGGACTGCAACGGCTCAAGTCCGTCTTCGGCACCGGGGCTGTAATCGCGCAGGCGGGTTCGGAGATCGCCGCCGACTCCGGTCGCTGGGTGAAGCTGACGCGGGAGTCGGCACAGGTTGTCAAGAAGTACGGGCTGAGGGACAGCTCGAAGTCGGGGTTTAGCACAGGTGTGGTGAAGGGGCGAAAGGGCCAGATCGGGGGATTCGTCGAATTCACGAAGGCGCCCCGATCGCTTCTGACCAGCCCGGCGCTTCTTGCTGGTGCTGCGGGGATCATGGCGCAGGTCGCGATGCAACAGAGCATGACCGAGATCACCGACTACCTCGCCACGATCGACGAGAAGGTCGACGACGTGCTTCGTGCCCAGAAGGACGCCGCGTTGGCCCGCATGATCGGAGTGGGCTTCGTCCTTGAGGAGACCATGATCATCCGAGGCGAGAAAGGCAGGGTCGACGAGGTCATGTGGTCGAAGGTGCAGAACGCGCCGACGACGATTGCGGACACCCAGGCGTACGCTTTGCGTCAAATCGATGCATATGCGGAGAAGATGGAGTGCAAGACCAAGATCGGCGATCTCGCCGCGACGGCCAAGGAAGCCGAGACCGCGGTTGGGGAGTGGCTCGCCGTTCTGGCTCGTTGTTTCCAGCTGCAGGACGCGATCACCGTGCTCGAACTCGACCGGGTGCTGGACGCGTCTCCGGAGGAGCTGAACGGGCATCGCCTCGGACTGAAGGCCGCCCGGCAGGCCCGGCTGGAGCACATCTCGCGGACTACCGAGCGTCTGGTGGCCAGGATGAATGAGGCTGCCGGCATGGCCAATGCGAGAGTGCTGCTGAATCCGACCAAGTCCCCGGCCCTGGTCCAGTCGATCAACCATGTCGCCACCAGCATCCACGGCTTCCACGAGGGGATCGGGATCGAGTCCGGTCGACGGTCGTCGCAGGCGAGACGATGGGTGGACGCGGCCGAGGAGGTGAGGGACAAGGTGTTCGAGACAGGGGCAGAGAGCGTCGATGCCGCCCGGCGCCTCGGGAACGAAACCCTCGGCCGGGCCAGATCGGCGACGGGCAAGCTCTCCAGCGGGATCGCCGAGCGAGCTCTCCGGCTGCGCGGGAACGATGAAGAAAGCTGAGAGGGCGGCGACCGGCAGCCACGTGGGCTCCCTCTGGGCCGGACCAGTGGACGGTTTGGGCTGGACCCGTACCTCGACAGGCGTGACTGTCAGCGGCCAGCAACTTTTCCCCACGGACGGACAGTTCAGATCCCCACCGGGCAGTCACAATCAGTAGCCTTGTGTTGCTCCTCTAGCTGACGGTGGAAGGACCAGGGTCCGTGGCACGTACGTGGTTGTCCGTTCGCGTGGAGCTCGTCTCGGGACATGGTGTCGATCTGTGGCCTCGCCCCGGCCGCGTGCTGGCCGCCGCACGGTCGCACTCTTTCGCCGACCTCGCCGCGGCGATCGACCTCGCCTTCGGCCGCTGGGATCTGGCCCACCTGCACATGTTCACCCTCTCCGACGGCACCGGAGTCAGCCCTCTGGGGTGGTGGGACGGCGAGGCCCCCGAAGGTACGGTCGACGGTGAAACGACCAAGCTCAGCAAGCTCCAGCCCGGCGAGCAGTTCGCCTACGTCTTCGACATGGGTGACGACTGGGCCCATCTGTGCACCGTGGCAGAGAAGCGTATCGACCCCGTCGACGAGTTCGGGGGGGTGCCCGACGGCCCCGCTCCCTACTGGGGCTGGGGAAGCCTGCCGGACCAGTACGGCCGGCGCTGGGACGGAGACGACGGGGAGGCCCCGATGCCGAAGAAGCCCGGCAAGGGGCTCAGTGACCTCCCGCCGATCCTGCCCTGGTGGGGCGCGCACGGCCGGCATTGACGGTCACGCTGCGTTCCTATGTTGGCCACCGGTGGGGAATCGAAGTGGCCACAGTGGGGAGCAGAAGTGTCCGCCAACGGGGAATCTCAACTGGCCGCTGACACGTGACGCGAGCCGTTCCCGCCTTGTCGGTGGCGACCTCGTCAAAGCTTCATGCACTGACGGTGAGCCGGGCGCCGTCTGCAGCCGGCGGATTCGGGTCCACCTGCACCTTCGGTCGCGATGAGCCGGATTGATGGAAACGCGCCCAATAGCCGCCCCAGCGTCGGAATGCTCGAATGCGCCCCGGATGCGCCCTACGTGGACCGCTGGCCCATCGCGTACGTTTCAGCCCGTCTGCCATTCCGCGCCAATCAGGGGGAAATGGGTTGAAGCCGGCCGAGCAGGTTCTGAACGATCTCGTGCAACTCTCCAGCATCTCAGTCGATTCGGGCCGTGAACTGGTGGGCCGCGTGGATGCCGCCGCCAGAGCCGACGACAAGACACGAGAGCAGAAGCAGGAACAAGAGGACAAGAAGCAGAAGAAAGGCGTTGACACGGAGAAGCTCCGCCGCAAGCCCGTCCTCGCGCCGATCCCGGAGAGAGAACTGGCACGCCACGTCCGGCTGACACCCTGGGAGTTGCTGCACGCTCTCGGCAGCTCTATGGCGCTCTCCCGAAGAGGCGCCGGACGTGGCCTCGCCGAGCACTGGGGCTGCCTGAAGTACAACCAAGCCCTGACCGGCAACGCCGGTTCGTTCCTCGCCCTGTCCACCGAGGGCAGGGACACGGCGGAGTACTACAAGGCCCTCCAGTCGGACGAACTCGGCGTCGGCTTCGGTCTCGTACTCGCCGAGCGCCTTCTCGAACGTCGCTACCCGGATCACTCCGTCTCCATCGTCCCCGCGGACACCGCTCTGCGTGCGGGCTGGGCCCTCACCAGCAGAGACAAGGGCCACCGCTCCGGCTACCGCTATCGTCCGCAGTTCTTCGCCGAAGTATGGAAGCCCGGGGAACCGTCGCGGGTCATCCCGATCAAGTGCAAGGGCAACCACAGCAACGCCGCCACCTCCCACGACCAGCTGGCGTCAGCGTCCGCTCATGTGGAGGCCGTGCACATCGGCGCATGGAACGAGACCCCCGCTCTGATCTTCAGCACCGAGATACCCGTCGACGGCCCGCTCACCGTCCATGCCCTGCAGGCACCGGGGACCGGCGGCTGGCTCCGTGCCAAGACGGACACTCCCGGCACCAGCCTCGACGAGCAGGTACAGGAGCAGAACATCTTCCCGGGTATCCAGCCTCCGGCCGAAGGCGACAAGGCCCCGGACAACGAGCTCGGGTACCACGTGCAACAAGGGCACTACCGGTGGTTCCAGCAAGTAGTCGCCCGTACGGCCGCCGCCGGACTCGGCGCCTTCGCCGGCGACGGCAGCACCACCGCCGAATACCTCACGAAACGGCAAGGAAGTGAACGCTTCAGCGGGTTCGCTGACGCGACTGTCGGCAGCGTGCGCGACGCCCGGCATAAGTTGATGGGCGGCCCGTTCGTCGGCACCGACCACGTCTTCCGACTGAACAGGACCCGCGTCGAAGCGTTCTCAGGAGTCGCGGAAGATCTCTTCGCGCACCTAGTGAAGGGCGACGTCGAGCAGTACCGAGCCGACGTGCACGACCGAAGGTCGGACCTGCCCCGCGTCGGGTGGGACGATTCCTGGGGCGGCCCGGTGTCGATCCGCCGGGACGGCTCGGCGCTGGCGATTCGACTGCTCACTTCAGGGAGTGAGTGCTCCTCGCCCACGTGCCTGCGGTAGGAGGGTGCGCCGGAGGACAGCCCGAGGGCTGCAGTTCGAGTTGCATTCACCCCCGTTCAACCTCATGCGGACGGTGGCAATCAGCCCCTCTCGCCGCAGGTCAGAACGCCGACGGATCCCACCGACCCCCCGGGCGAACAGTTGGAAAGCGTGTCGGGGGTAACCCCCTCACGAGTTCGAATCTTGTATCCTCCGCGCCCGTCCGCAAGGGCAGACGAGGACCCTGATCGCCATACCGTCGGGCCCTCGTCGTTGCGGAGGGACCATGAACTCGTGCCTCTATAGGGCCGAGGGTCATGCCCATCGGTGCCCGAGCACGGACGACGTTGCTGCTGTAGGGCCCGCTGTCTTGCGGGTCGGGCCCACGGTCTGCGTGCGCGATGCGTGAGCGGATGGTCCGGGACGAGGTGTCCCGAGCAGGACCGAGCACTAAGCCGCGTGGCGCTGACCAGGTAGGACAGCACCACGCGGCAGCCTCGGGCATCCCCCGGCAAGGATTCGATCCCACTCCTAAAGCGGGTGTCGGCAGTTCGAATCTGCCCGGGGGCACCAGCGCGAACGCCCCGGAGCGATCATGCTCCGGGGCATTTTACATCCGCTTCTGACATCAACGGTGGCGGTCAGCCACGAACAACACGCCGCTTGAGCAGCCGGTCCATATGGCTGATGGCCTCGCGCTGGGCCTCCTCGAACGGCAGGGACTCCGGAAGGATCTCCATCACCACGCGCGGGGCTACTCCGGCCGCTGTCAGCAGCGTCGCACATCCGTGGCGAGCATCGTGCAGCCGGACGACGCGAAGGCCGGCGTCCTGGGCGACGCGGGTGAACGAGCGGTAGAGGTTCCGCGGTTCGACGGGGTTGCCGGTGCGGGTGGCAAAGACGTAGCCGTTTGGCTCCAGGCTGCCGAGAGCGGTCGTCTGACGCATCCGGTGCCAGCGCAGAGGGGCAATACACATAGTGAGGTGACCCCCGGGTATCCCCCAGCCGCGCGCACTGCCACCGGTGCCTTGCGTGCACTGCGTGACCCGGATGCGCCCGAGCTGGATGTGGACGAAGAGGGCGAGGAGTGAGTGCGAGGTTACTGCTCGACGGTCGGTTACGCGGTGCCCCCGGTTTCGGCCGGCACCCGGGTGGCGGGCGTCACCTCTCGTCCGCGCCGGGTTCCGCGCTGATGGATGCCTGGTAGACATCCGCGTAGGTCGGGGAGCCCTTGACTAGGTCGTCGCAGAACGCGGCGACGTCGGTGCCGATGAGTTCCACGACCCCCTTGCCTGCGGCGACGCCCTCCTCGAAGAAGTCGACGATCCCGGGGAGCAGGGGCCCGTCAGACAGGCTGATCGGTCCGACCTTGAACAGGTACTTCTGCATCTCCTTGTAGACGATCTGGTAGTCCGACGGCAGTGCCTTGACCCTGGCCACGTGCGCCCGCCACTGTTTCTTGCCTTCGATGATGTCCTGGATGCTCACGTCAGCCTCCCAGCCGGCTCAGTTTCCTCGCAACGTTCCTGTTCAACTGCTCGCGCCACCGGTCGCGGTAAGTCCGGGCCCCTGCTCCGCCGGCCAGCGCGGTGCAGAAGCCTCGGATGTCCTCGCCGAGCACCTCGTGGACGCTCTGGCCATCCGCCGCTGCTACTTCGAGCAGCCCCAGGGCGGAGTCGAGGATTGGCATCAGGTTGCGACCGGTGAAGTCCCCGTAGGGGAAAAGGTGGGCGCTGACCTGACCCCACGCCGCCCGGTAGCCGTCCGGCAGGGCCTCGGCCCTGGCCTCGAACGCCTTCCATTCCCTGGTGAGATCGCTGCCTGTGACCTTCTCCCAGAAGTTCATCTCCCGCCCTCCTTGAGCTTGTCGATGCGTGATGAGAGGTACTGCCATTTCGCCCAGAACCTCGCGAGTTCATCGCGTCCGGCGTCGTTGAGCGCGTAGAACTTGCGCGGCGGACCGACCACGGAGGGGCGTTTCGTCACCTGAACGAGCCCGTTCCTCTCCAGCCGCAGCAGGATGGTGTACACCGTCCCCTCGATGACGTCGGCGAAGCCGAGCTCGTTCAGCTGGCGGGTGATGGCGTACCCGTAGGTTTCCTCGCTGCCGATGATTTCGAGCACGCACCCTTCGAGCGTGCCTTTCAACATCTCCGTCAGGTCCTCCATCGCGGATGCTCCTCAGCCTTTCTGTACTACGTGCTACCGAGTACCACTATACGGTACCACCGAATAGTGGGGGCGGCAGCATCTCCGGTGGGCGTAGCCCCGGAGCCGTCGGCGAGGCCCAGTGCTCCACGGCGGCGGCCACCCGCCGGCCCGGCTCCACCGTCAGTGAGGGGTGTTCCAGCACGAGCTTCAACGCCGCCTGGACCACCCGGGCGGCAATCGTGGGAATGCCCAGCTTGCAGACCTTCCCCGAGCCACCGGGCTTCGGAACCGCGCGCTCGCGCACCGACAGCGGACGGAACGTCCCCACCTTCAGCGCGCCACGCAGATCCTCCAGGAACCCGGGCGCCCCGATGCGCTCCTCGACCCAGGCGGCCGTGAGACCGTCCATGCCGGGAGCGTTCGCACCTCGGTTGCCCGCGACCCGCTCGAACGCCACGAGCAGCGTCGCCGGGTCGTGCACGAAATTGAACGGGCTTCACGACTCCCGGAAGTTCCCCGTCCGCAACGGACGGGTACCCGCAGCTCCCGGCCCATATCCGCCATATGTGAGCCAGTACGAGCGTTGAGGGGCGTTACGGCATCGGTTCCTCGCGTACTCCACTGCGACCAGCTCACCGGACCTACGACATCTGGCAGTTCTGCCCACCCCGGCTTTGTCAGGACCGCTCCCACCCGACCCGGCGTCTCCCGGGACAGGCTGTCCTCAGCTCCTGCCGGACCGCTGCGACGGCCCGACGGTGGCGGCCCCTCACCCCCACTCGAATCAACAGCGCCTCACGGCACACGACGGCACCCCCGAACGCCTTCCAGGCCGCCTTCCAGGGCCGCCTCACCCCGGCCGCCAACTGAACCCCCAACAACCAAGTTCAGCCGTTAAATTGACACACCCGTTCGCAGGGGGTTCGATCCAGGAGGTCGCGCACCTGGTCTGCGTAGGCGTCGGCGACGGTGTCGTAGGACGTCCGGGTGTCGGCCAGCCAGTCGTCGGGGTCCATGTCCGGACACCGTTGTCGGAACGCCGTCCGGGCGCCCAGTGCTCGGCCGGACCCGACGCCCGGGCCGTCCTCCGTCCGGGCGGCCGCGCCGACGCCGTCACCGCCGGATCACCGTCGCCCTACGTACCCCGGCCTACCCGACGCGCCCCGGCCCGCCCGGCGGTCGCGGCGTCAGCCCCACGTCGCCGGCCCGCCGCTCCCGGCCGGACGGCGGCCGCGCCGACGCCGCCCCGTGCGACCGGCGTCGACCTCGCCCCGCCGGGGGCCGCGGCGTCAGCCGGCCGTCGGCTCGGGCTGCTCGGCGAGCAGGCCGGTCAACTCGTCGAGTATGCCGGCCAGTTCCTTGTCCAGGCCCTCGTCGGACCGGAACCGGCGGTCGGAGTCGACGCGTTCGGCGATGCCCGGGATGCTCAGCGAGGTGGCCGTCGGGGTGAGCGACAGCCGGGCGAGCACCGGCTTGAGCATCTCGACCGCCGGGGCGCCCCCGGACGGGCCGGCGCTGTAACTCACGATGCCGATCGGCTTGCCGGCCCACTCGTTGTAGACGAAGTCGATCGCGTTCTTCAGGGCGCCGCCGAAGCCCCCGTTGTACATCGGCATCACCAGCAGGTAGCCCTCGGCCGCCGCGACGGTCGCGCTCCAGTCCCGGGTGTGCTGGTGGACGTAGTTGCCGCCGGACGGGTGCTCGGGCTCGTCGAGGAAGGGCAGGCCGACCTCGGCCAGGTCGACCACCGTGATGTCCAGGTTCCCGCGTGCCCCGGCGTGCCGGGCGACCCAGTCGGCGACCGGCCGACCGGCCGATCCTGGGCGGTTGCTTCCGACGATGACGTGCACGCGGCGCATGGGCGCTCTTCCCCTTCTGCGGGAATGCTGCGGGTCCGGTCTCGGGGCCTTCCGCGTGAACCCGCCGTACGTCCAATCGCATTGACGGCGCGGCGGGCGTCGGGCCGTCCCCGACGGTAGAACCTGTTCCATGACGTGTCAATGAAGGCGTTACGCTGCGCGGACGGCCGGCGACCCGCGGTGGCCGGCGCGCCCTGACCGGCGAGGGCCGATGGCGATCCGGCACGCGACGCCCCGCCACGTGGAGCCGGCACCCCGTGGACCGGCGGCCCGCGCCCGGCCCGGAAGATCCGGCGCCCGGCCCGGGAGATCCGGCCGCCCGGCCCGGGGAACCGGTGCAGGCGGTGGCCGGCGTCGCCGGGGCAGCCGTGGGACCGCCCGGCGCGTGAACGATGGGCAGCCGTGGGACGCCCGGCGGGTGAGCGATTTGCGCCCCTGTCGGATGTCTGCCGCACGCAAACCCGCCCCCTGACCGCCGCCCCGCCGCGCGGCGCGGCCGGTCAGGGTGGTGGCTCCGTCACGCAGAAGGAGCATCCGTGGGTGATTCGGGCTTCAGCCGGGGATACGCGCTCTTCCAACGCCACCTGGACGATCCGGAACGGCCGACGGAGTTCGAACTCCTGGGCCGGTCCTGGGACTTGCTGGACGGCGTCTTCTCCCCCTCGTACACCCCGGTGACCCGGCTGTTCACCGGGTGGCTGCCGTACCCGAAGGACGGCACCTTCCTGGAGGTGGGCTCGGGCGCCGGGGTGACCGCGGTGACCGCGGCGCTGTCCGGCTGTCGGGCGGTCACCGCGCTGGACATCAGCGACGCCGCGGTGGACAACACCCGGCGCAACGTCATCCGGCACGGCGTCCAGGACCGGGTGACGGTGACCCGCAGCGACCTGTTCGACGCGCTGTCCGAACGCGACCGTTTCGACCTGGTCTTCTGGAACTCCGCGTTCGCCGAGCCGCCGGCCGAGTTCGTCAACGAGACCGACCTGCACCACGCGTTCTTCGACCCCGGCTACGCGGCGCACCGGCGCTACCTGGCCGAGGCACCGCGGCACCTGGCACCGGGCGGGCGGCTCATGCTCGGCTTCAGCAGCGTGGGCAACTGGCCGCTGCTGCGCGAGCTGTGTGCACAGAGCGGTCTGGAGATCGAGGTGATCCGCGAGGAGACGCGGCAGTTGGAGGTCACCATCCACTTCGAACTGGCCGAACTGCGCCCGGTCGGCGGTCTGTCCTGGGCGGAGTCGGCGGCCGACGGCGGGCGGCGGGCGGGCCGCTGACCGGACCGCCCGGGCGTCCCCTCCGGTACCCGCCACGCGCGAATCCGAGGTCGTCCCGGAGCTGACCGAACGGCCGGATCTGGTGCCAGAGTGACGGGCGGGCCGGGATCCGACCGGTACCCGAACAGTTGTGTCGCCGACGGCACCCCGCCGTCGCGCGCAGCCGTCGAAGGGGGACCCCACCGTGGTGAGCGACACCGTCCACCGCTATCTCTCCGCCTGCGCCGCCGAGGGGAACGGGCTGCGCCACCTCGCGCGGGACGCGGTGCTGCCGGCACTGTTCGACGCGTCGTACCGCAAGGTCATGCTGGACCGGCCGATCATCGTCGGGCGGCGGGAGATCGAGGCGTTCGGCGAGGACCTGCGCGAGCTGTTCCGCATCATGACCTCGGTGCCCGAGCGGGTCTTCGACGGCGACCTGGACCGCTACGGCGCCGCGATCGGGCTGGACGAGCGGCTGGCCGCGGTGATGCGGATCGGTGCCGCCGGGCGGCCCGAGCTGTACGCCCGGGCCGACGCCTACCACGACGGAACCTCCTTCAGGCTGTTGGAGTTCAACGTGGGCAGCGAACTGGGCGGCGTGGACTACGCCCAGCTGAACCGTTCCTTCCTGCGGGTGGAGGCGTTCCGGGCGTTCGCCGACGCGCACGGTCTCGGCTACACCGACACGCTCGACCACCTCGTGGCCGGACTGCGCAGGGCGGCGGCGCCGGTGGCGGCGGACCGCGACCCGGTGGTGGCGCTGGTCGAGGGACCGGGTGGACTGCGCGACCACGAGGGGGTGTTCACCTCCATCCGGGAGGCGATGCGCGGGCGCGGTATCGACCTGGTCCTCGGTGAGGTGCAGGACCTGCGGCTGCGCGGCGGCAAACTCACCCTGCACGGGACGGCGCTCGACGTGGTGCTGCGCTACTTCGTCACCTCGCAGCTGTTGGAGGACATGGGCGACGAGGACGGCGTCGACACGTACGAGATGATCATGAGGTCGCACGCCGAGCGGCGCACCGCGCTGTTCACCCCGCTGGACTCCGCGCTCTTCACCAGCAAGGCGAGCCTGGGCCTGCTGCACGGCCACCGGGTGCGCTCGGTGCTGACCGACCGGGAACGGGCCGTGGTGGACCGGGTGCTGCCGCGCACCTGGACGATCGGCGGCGCGGGCCGGGGGGACGACACGGACGCCGAGGCCGAGTTCGCGATCGGCCGCGCGTACGCCGCCGCGCACCGCGCGTCGCTGGTGCTCAAGCCCGGCATCGGGTACAGCGCGGACGGCGTGGTGATCGGCCGCGAGCTGACCGACGCCGAGTGGCGGCGGGCGCTCGACGCCACCCGCGGCCGGGACTACGTGGCCCAGGAGCTCGTGGAGCCGGCCGGTGAACCGGTGCTCGACCGGGAGACCGGCGAGGTGCACGACTGGATGGCCAACTGGGGGATCTTCGCCTCCGAGGAGGGCTACGCCGGCGCCTTCGTTCGCGCGCTCAAGCCCGGGGACGGCTCGGTGATCTCGTTCGGCAACCCCGGCACCCGCGCAGCCTGCGTCTTCACCTGTCCGGACGGGGACGCCACGCGCTGACCGCTCCCCCCGCCCGGCCGTCCTGGGGCGGCCGGTGTCCGGCAACCCCTCAACCATGTGTGACGCCTCGTCATGTCGTCCATACCGAGTGGAGATCCGCCGTGTCCATCGACTACTCCGTACCGATCCTGCCCGGTGAGGGCGAGAACGACTACACCCGGTACATGCGGACCGACACGCTGCTGTCCTTGCAGCGCGGGCCGGAAGAGGTGGTCCACCGGGACGAGTTGCTCTTCCAGGTGGTGCACCAGTCGACCGAGCTGTGGCTGAAGCTGGCCTGCTCGGAGGTGACCGAGGCGGCCCGGCTGATCACCGAGGAACGCCGACTGGACAGCGCCGCACGCCTGTTGGGTCGCGCGTCGCTCGCGGTGCGGCTGTGCACCGACCAGTTGGAGATGATGCGGCACCTGTCGCCGTGGGACTTCCAGACCATCCGGACCATCCTCGGGCACGGCTCCGGCTTCGAGTCGCCGGGCTGGACGGGCGCCCGGGCGGTCTCGGAGTCGGTGGGCGAGGCGTTCGCCGCGATGGTCGAGCGGGACGGCGTCGACCTCGCCGAGGTCTACCGCTCCAGCCCGGACACCCCGGCCTACCGGCTCGCGGAGGCGATGATCGACTGGGACGAGCGGATCTCGGCCTGGCGGGTGCTGCACTACAAGATGGCCACCCGGGTCATCGGACACGCGGTGACCGGTACCAAGGGCACCCCGGTGGACGTGCTGGCCCGGCTCATCGGTCACAAGTTCTTCCCGCAGCTGTGGCAGGTGCGCACCGAACTGACCCGCACCGGTCCGATGGCGGCCAACGAGGCGTCGGCCGCAGGGGCCGGGGTGTCGTCCATGGCGGGTTCGGCATGACCACCGGTGCCGCGGTGTCCGCCGCCGCGTTCCGCGCCGGGTTCCCGATGCTCCGGCAGGTGGTGCACCTGGCCAACTGCAGCCTGGGGGCCCGCTCCACCGCGGTGGACGAGGCGTTGCGCACGATGCTGGCGACGATGGCGGAACGCGGGGCGCCCTGGGACGCGTTCGAGGAGCAGGTCGGCCTGGCGCGCGAGCGGTTCGCGGCGCTGATCGGCGCGGAACCGGGCCAGATCGCCCTGCTGCCCAACGCCTCGACCGGCGCCTACCAGGTGGCCTCCACGCTGGACTACACCCGGCGCGACCGGGTGCTCACCACGGCGGAGGAGTTCCCGTCCGTCGCGCACGTCTGGCTCGCCCAGCGGTCGCGCGGCGCCCGGGTGACGTTCACCGGCGCGGGCGACGGACGGGTGCGCACCGAGGACTACCTCGCGGCGTTGGACGGACGGACCGCCCTGGTCTCGGTGCCGCTCGCCACCTACCAGTACGCGGAACGCCCGCAGGTGGCCGAACTGGCCGCCGCCGCGCGGCAGTCGGGGGCACGTACCTTCGTGGACGCCTACCAGGCGGCCGGCGTGCTGCCGGTCGACGTGCGCGCGCTGGGCTGCGACTACCTGGTGGCCGGGACCTCGAAGTACCTGCTGGGGCTGCCGGGGCTGGCGTTCCTGTACGCGCGTGACGGCGCGGCCGGGGACACCGACCCGACGCTGACCGGGTGGTTCGCCCGGCGCGAGCCGTTCGCGTTCGACCCCCGGCGGCTGGACTTCCCCGACGACGCCCGCAGGTTCGAGACCGGCACGCCGGCGGTGCCCTCGCTGTACGCGGCCAACGCGGCGCTGCGGCTGCTGGCCGACCTGGACCCCGGCGCGGTCGAACGGCACGTGGCGGGGCTGCGCCGGCGGGCGGCCGAGGCGCTGGCCGGGGCCGGCGAGCGGCTGTGGACCGCGCAGAGCCCCGGCGCGCACCTCGCCCTGCTCGATCCCGACCCGCCGGCCCTCGCCCGCTTCCTGGCCGGGCGCGGCATCGCGGTCAGCCCGCGCGGTCCGGTCGTGCGGCTGGCCTTCCACTACTACAACGTGCCCGACGACGTCGACGCGCTGTGCGCCGCGCTCGCCGAGCACCGCGCCGGCGGTTGATCGGCCCGCCGCGCCCGCGTGCGCCTCCCGCCCACCCGACCACAGGTGCCTTCGAAGGTGAGGTTTCCGTGCGAAGACTGACCGGATGGCTCAGTGACCCGCGGCCCGAGGAGTTCCCCTACGACGAGGTGGTCGGGACCTTCCAGCGGACCGGCAAGCACTTCGTCGCCGACGGACCGCTCAAGTCGCTGGCCCGCGCCCGCGACCTGCTGCGGGGTCAGCCGCCGGGCGCGGGGACGCCGCCGCGGGTCGGGCGGGAGCGCGAGAGGCTGCTGCGGTTCCTGGACATCGCGCTCGACAAGTACGACGGGGTGTACGACTACCTGACCTACACCGCCCTGGCCATGCTCGACCTGCCCGGGCCGGACCACGACCCGGACGACGCCGGGCGGGTGGCGCGGCGCCGGGACCGCATGGTGGCGCTGCTGCTCGCGGACGCGGTGGCCTTCGAACGCGCGGCGGCCGACGGCCGTACCGGGCTGCTGCCCGAGATGCGCCCGGCACCCGACCTGGTGGCCAAGCGGTACCGGCTGGCGGTACGGGTGGCCCGCCCGGCGCTGGCCAGGCTCGGGGTCGGCACCGCGCTGGACGGTGAACCGGCCGCGGCGGCACGCGCGTTGGAACAGGTCGCCGATCGGGAGGCGGACCCGGCCGAGCGCGGCGCCCTGCGGCGGAGCATGCTGCCGGTCTACGTCTCGCACGACGAGTACCTGTTCATCCGGGTGCTCCAGACGTTCGAGACCACCTTCGCGGCGATGGCGGTGCGGATGCGCGCGGCCATCGCGGCCGCCGACCGGGCGGATCCGGCGGCCGCGGCGGACGGCCTGGACGCGGCGGCCGCCCTGCTGGTCGAGTCCGCGCCGCTGTTCTCGCTGCTGGCCACCATGCAGGTCGTCTCCTTCCGCACCTTCCGTGAGTTCACCGAGGGAGCCAGCGCCATCCAGTCGCGCAACTACAAGCTGCTGGAGTCGCTGTGCCGCAACCCGGACGCGGAGCGGCTGGAGTCGGCGGCGTACTCCTCCACGCCACCGGTGCAGGCCCGGGTCCGGGCCGGTCAGCGCAGCGTGGACGACGCCTACCGGGACGCGCTCGGCGACCCCCGGTACGGCCCGGACGACCGGGCCCTGCTGTCGGCGGCGATGGGCCGGTTCGCCGCGGCGCTGGGGCGCTGGCGCCGGACCCACTACCGGCTGGCGTTGCGGATGCTCGGCGAGCGGTCCGGCACCGGCTACACCCAGGGCACCCCGTACCTGAGCGAGGTACGCGGGATCCCGGTCTTCCGACACATCGACGAGGCGGCAGGAGACGAGGAGCGATGAGCAGCGAGCGCAGCGGGCAGGCCCGGAGCGACCAGGTGGCGCCGGTGGGCATCGTGGGCGCCGGGCCGGTCGGACTGATCACCGCGGCCAGGCTGGCGTCGTTCGGCGTCCGCAGCGTGCTGCTCGACCTCGACCCGCACCTGCGCAGGCAGGGGTCCAAGGCGTGCCTGATCCAGGGCGACGTGCTCGAGGTGCTGGACACCGTCGACTGCGCCCGGACCATCGGCGACGAGGGCGTCACCTGGACGGTGGCCAGGACCTACGTGCACGACCGCGAGATCCGCCGGGTCGAGTACCCGCGCCCGATCGGCTACGGCCCGTTCGTGAACATCTCGCAGTACCGCATCGAGCAGGTGCTGCTGGCCCGGGTCGAGTCCGACCCGCTGTGCGAGGTCCGCTGGTCGCACACCGTCACCGGGCTGGAACAGGACGCCGACGGGGTCACGTTGACCGTGCGGACCCCCGGGGGAGTGCGCGCGATGCGCTTCGGGCACGTGGTGGCCTGCGACGGGGTGCGCAGCGAGATCCGCCGCATCACCGGGGTGGAGTGGACCGGCTACACCCACCGGGACCGCTTCCTCATCACCGACCTGCGGGTACGGCTGCCGCTGGCCAAGGAGCGGCACTTCCACTACGACCCGTCCTTCAACCCCGGCCGCCAACTGGTCATCCACCCGCAGCCGGACGACATCTGGCGCATCGACTGGCAGTTGCCGCCGGACGCCGACATCGAACGGGAGCGGAGCACCGGGGAGTTCGACGCCCGGGTGCGGGCGGTCATCGGCGACCTGCCGTACGAGGTCGACTGGGTCAGCACCTACCGCTTCCACCAGCGGGTGGTGGCCGACTTCCGGCTCGGCCGGGTCTACTTCGCCGGCGACGCGGCGCACTCCCTTCCGCCGTACGGATCGCGCGGGATGAACAGTGGCATCCAGGACGCCGACAACCTGGCGTGGAAGCTCGCCATGGTGCTGGAGGGCACCGCGCCGGACTCGCTGCTCGACACCTACCACGACGAGCGGTTCGCCGCCGCGAAGGAGAACCTGCGGATCACCGAGGCGACCATCCGCTTCATGGTGCCGCCCAACCGCCTTCGTCGGCTGGCCCGTTCGGTGCTGTTGCGGCTCTCCCACCCGTTCAAGGCGGCCCGCGACCGGGTCAACAGCGGCCGGATGGCGGAGCCGTACGTCTACCACGACTCGCGCATCGTGGACCCGCCCGCCGTCCACCCGCTGGCCGGCAGCTTCGCGCCGGACGCGCCGGTCGACGCCGGCGGCGCGGACCGGCTGCGCCGGCTGTTCGGCGCCGGCTTCACCGGGCTGTCGTTCCACCAGGAGCGCGAGGAGGCCGTGGCGTTCGCGCGGCAGGCACTCGCGGCGGCCCGGTCGGCGACCGGGATGGTCCTGGTGCTGCCGGACGCCGGAGCCGGCGGTGACACCGGCCTGCCGGCCGGCGTCACCGTGGTCGCCGACCCCGACGGTTCGCTGCGGCGCGCGTACCGGGCGGAGCCGGACACCTGCTGGGTGGTGCGCCCGGACGGCCACCTCGGCGCGATGCTGCGCGCGCCGGACCCGGCTGCCTTCGCCGCCGCGGTCGTCCGGTGCGCCGGGGGGCCGGCCCGGCGGGACGGCACCGCGCACCGCGATCCGGCCGCCGTCCCCGCCTGACCCGCCCCCGACGCCGCGCCGCCACCGGCGTCCGGCGTCCCGCACCGCTTCCCCCGGCCCTCCCCCGGCCGGCCGTACCGCGAGGAGTCCCTGATGCCCGACACGCCGCCGCCCTACGCCTGGCACAACGGCGAGATCGTCCCGTGGGACGACTGCGTGGTCCACGTCCGCACCCAGGGCGCGTTCTGGGGCGCCAACGTCTTCGAGGGGCTGCGCGGGTACTGGCGCGCGGCCGAGCGGGAGGTGAGCCTGTTCCGGGTGGACGAGCACCTGGCCAGGCTCGCCCGCTCGATGAAGTCGCTGCACATGCCGGTGCGCTACGACGACGACCGACTGCGGGAGGCCGCCGCCGACCTGGTGCGGGCCAACGGCTTCACCGAGGACGTCCACCTGTGCGTGGTCGCCTACTTCGGCATGGGCCCGCACTTCGACCCGCTCAGCCACACCACCGAGACCGGGGTGCACATCACCTCGACCCCCGCGCCGCGCGGCCGGGGCTTCGAGCAGGGCGTGGCGGCGTCCGTCTCCTCCTGGCGCCGGATCAGCGACGACAGCATGCCGCCGCGCATCAAGGCGGGCGCCAACTACCACAACAGCCGGCTCGCCCACCACGAGGCGGTGCGCAACGGCTTCGACACCACGCTGCTGCTCAACCAGCGCGGCAACGTCTCCGAGGCGCCCGGCTCCTGCGTGGTGATGCTGCACCGCGGCACGCTGGTCACCCCGCCGGGCACCAGCGGCGTGCTGGAGGGCATCACGGTGGCCACCGTCGCGGAGCTGGCCGCCGAGCACCTGGGCGTCCGGACCGAGCGCCGGGAGATCGACCGCACCGAGCTGTACACCGCGGACGAGGTCTTCCTGTCCGGCACGCTCTCCGAGATCCAGCCGATCACCAGCGTGGACCGGATCCCGATCGGCGACGGCACGCCCGGGGTCGTCACCCGCAAGCTGCAGTCGCTCTACGACGAGGCGGCCCGCGCCGGGGCGCCCGCCCACCGCCACTGGAACACCCCGGTACGCCTGGCGCCCTGACCGGGCGGCGACCGGTCCGCGGTACGGAGGCCGCCCGGGACGGCGGCCTCCGGAGAGGAATTCCGTTCGAAGGAGGAGACATGTCGGTGCTGCACGCCCTGCGGGAGGGGCTGCGCGACGGCTCGGTGCGGGTCGTCGACCTGACCACCCCGCTCTCGGAGCGGACCGCGATCATCGACCTGCCGCCGGACCGCGGTCAGCCGTGGCCGTTCGGCCGGGAGGAGATCAGCCACTACGACGCCGCGGGGCCGACGGTGTACTGGAACAACATCCGGCTCTCGGAGCACACCGGCACCCACTTCGACGCGCCCGTCCACTGGCTGACCGGCAAGGACCTGGACGACGTCGCCTCGGTGCCGCCGGCCCGGCTGGTGGGACCGGCGGCCGTGCTGGACTTCTCGCGCGAGGCGGCCGCCGACCCCGACTTCCTGCTGGAGCGGCACCACGTCGAGCGGTGGGTGCGCGAGTACGGTGAACTACCGGACGGCGGCTGGCTGTTGTACCGGACCGGCTGGGACGCGCGCAGCGGCGACCCGGAGGCGTTCCTCAACGGGAAGCGCACCCCGGGCGTGGCACCGGGGTGCGCCCGCTGGCTGGCCGAGTCCACGCCGGTCCTCGGGCTCGGCGTGGAGACGGTGGGCACCGACGCCGGCCAGGCGAACGACTTCGACCAGCCGTTCCCGTGCCACTGGTTCCTGCACGGCGCCGGGAAGTACGGCCTGACGCAGTTGCGCAACCTGGACCGGCTGCCGCCCCAGGGCGCGCTGGTGATCGCCTCCCCACTTCCGATCGTGGGCGGCTCCGGCAGCCCCACCCGGGTCCTGGCGCTGGTCGAGGAGGCGTCCTGACCCGCTGGCGGAGCCGGGCCGGCCGCCGGCTCCGCCCCCGACCGTCCCGGCCGACCTGGAAGGCAGTGACCCATGCAGCCCGCCCCCGCCGCCGAGGAGCGCCGTGAGCGCACGACGGTCTGGTCGATCCTCGTCCTGCACGGACTGACCTCGTTCTGCTACGGCATGGCCCTGCCGTTCATCGGCATCTACCTGGCCGGGCGGCCCGGGATCGGCACCGGCGGCGTGGCGCTGTACTACGCCGTGTGCGGCGTCGCGAACGTCGTCGTCTCGCTGCTGCTGGCCACCGGCGCCGTCCGGCTGTCCCGCACGGTGCTGGGAACGGGCGGGCTCGGGCTGCTCAGCGCCGCCTTCCTCATCCTGCCGTTCGTCCACACGCTCGCCGGCTCGACCGCCGCCGCGTGCGCCGCCGGCACCGGGCAGAGCTGTTTCATGACGGCGATCATCCCGGTGGTCAGCGCGCTGGTGCCGGCCGAGCGGCGGCGGCAGGTCTTCGCGCGCCGCTACCAGATACTCAACGGCACGCTCGGCGCCGGCTCGATGGTGGCCGGCCTGTGCGTGGCGGGCTTCTCCCGGGCGGCCGTCCCGTGGCTGTTCGTCGTCAACGCGGCCGGCTACCTGCCGCTCGCCGGGACGCTCCTGCTGGCGCGCGGGACGATCAGGGCCGGCGAGCGGCGGTCCGCCCGGACCGGGGACGACGCGGACGGGACGGCGGGCCCCGGCGGGCGGGCGGCGGGCCGGCCGATGGCGACCCGGGGCCTGGTGCGGATCTCGGCCGCCGCGGCGCTCTTCCAGTTCGGCGTCTACCTGTTCGCCTTCAGCCAGACGGAGGCGACCGCGCCGCTGGTCGCCGACCGGCTGATGCACACCGGGCTCAGCTCGGTGTCGGTGATGTTCACCATCAACGTGGCGGTGATCGTGGTCGCGCAGGGATCGGCCACCCGGCTGCTGCGCGGCCGGCCGGAGGAGTTCGGCCTGCGCTCCGCGGTCGCCCTGTGGGTGTCGGGCTTCGTGTCGGTCGGGCTGTTGTCGCTGGGGTCCGGGGTGCTGCGGCTGGCCGGGCTGATGCTGTTCGGCGTGCTGTTCGGCCTCGGCGAGGCGGCGTACTCCTGCTCGTTCCACCCGTGGCTGATCTCCCGGGTGCCGGACCGCGAGCTGACCCGGGCAAGCGCGCTGTGCAACTCGGCGATGGGAGTGGGCACCTTCCTCGGTCCGTCGATCGGGGTCGGGCTGCTGCACTTCGGCTCGCCGGCGCTGGTCTGGCTGCCGCTGGCCGGCGGCTGCGCGCTGGCCGGGCTGAGCACGGTCGGCGGGCGCCGGTCCGCCGGCCGGCCGGGGAACGGCGGGCCACGCGGGGACGCGGACGCGACGGCCGGACGGGACGCGGAGCCGGGGAACAGCGGGCGGCGAACGGCCGGGCACGGCGCGACGGGCACCGGCGCCCCGGAACCGCAGGGTACGCAGTGACCGCGCCGTACCGCGCCTCACCCCTCCCGACGCGCCGTCGCCGTGCGGCCCCGGCCGATCAACAGGCCCGCCTGGAAACGGCTCTTGGCGCCCAGCGACCGCATGATCTCCGAGACGTGCCGCTGGCAGGTCCGCTCCGACATCCCCAGCCGCCGGGCGATCGCCTTGTCCTCCAGGCCCTCGCCCAGCAGTTCGACGATGCTGCGCTCGATCTCGCCGGAGATCTGCTTGGCCCAAGTGCGGTCGAACACCAGCGGGAAGGGCTCGGCGCGCTGCCAGGCGTGCTGGAAGGCGGCCATCATGAACCGTACGACGTTGGGCTCGTGAACCAGCAGCGCCCCGCCCGAGTTGCCCTCGACGCTGAGCAGTCCCACCTCCCGGTCGAAGATCAGCATCCGGCTGAAGCCGTCGCTCACCGTGCGCACCTCGGCCCCGAGTTGGGCCATCCGCTCGACGTAGGCGATGGTGGGCCGGCTGTAGCGGGCGGTGTGCTGGTAGAGCGTGCGCATCGCCACGCCGCGCCCGAGCATGGCGGTGTCCCGGGCGAGCGCGTCCTCCAGCGCCTCGGGGTCGCGCGCGCCGCCGGGCTGCGCGGCGAGCAGTTCGGTACGGCAACGCGCCGTCAGGCGTTCGATGGTGATCCGGACGTCGTCGAGGTCGGGGATGAGTTCGAGGCCCCAGGACGCCCGGATCTCGGCCATCCGTCTGTCGTAGTGCGGCACCAGCGTCTCGAAGATGTGGCGTAGTCGCTCCAGTTCCTCGTGCTCCCGCTGGATGGTGAGTTCGATCGGGGACAGCAGTCGTCGAGCGGCGAGCCGCGGCGGCACCGCCTCCAGACGGGCCGGCTCCCGGTCGTCCCGGCGCACCAGCCGCAACTCCTCCAGCAGCGCGACCGCTCGGGCCGCCTGGCCCGCGGTGACGCCGAGCGCGCCGGGAAGGTCCGCGGCCGTGAATTGGACCTGGCCGACGCCGTACCGGTAGACCTCTAACGCCTCCTCGTCGAGTTCGGGGCGGGTGGCGGCACCGTCCGGAGAGAATGCATTCATTTGTCCTCCTGTCGTATTTACGAATGACCTGAATACCATCCGGAGACTGGGTGCGCCCCCACCGAACGGCTGGCAGTCTCAACCATCGGCTCCGCAATCCGGGGGCCGACCGGGAAGCGCGCCGCCGGGCCCACCCGCACCCGGCGGGTCGCTCTCTCTGCGATCAACTATCGCCAAACGCACGCTAGTTGAGGAGCACGGAGCAGATGATGCGGTCACACAGCGCAGCCGAGCGGAACGCCGGACGCAGCTCGACGTCCGTCGAGCGACCGGCCCGCACCCCGAACGCCGTCCGGCTCGTCGCAGCCGACCGTGCGCCCCGGTCCGTCCACGACACCGGCTGGTCCTGACGCGGTCCTCCCGACGACGTCCGCCCGGCGCGCCGGGCGGACCCCGGGCGGGCCGGCGCCGGCGTCGGCTCCGAGCAGAGCACCACCGGTCAGCGGGCCGCCGACCGCGCCGGGTACCCGCCGGGGAACGGCGAGCGGCGCTGGCGGCGGCTTCGCGCCCGGGTCCGCACGGAGCGCCGGCCGGCGCCCGGGTCCGGGCACCTCACCCGTGATGCGGCCGGGTCCGCCCGGCGTCGTACCGTGGGCGCCTACCGATGGGCGGATCGAGGGGGCGCGTGGTGGTTGCGGACGGCTCGGTGGTGGCCGGGCGGTACCGGGTGGTGGAGGAGTTGGGGCGCGGCGGCATGGGCGTGGTCTACCGCGCGGTGGACACCGTGCTGCGCCGGGAGGTCGCGCTCAAGGAGCTGCGCACGTTCGAGGACACCTCCGGCGAGGAGTTGACCGGGCTGCGGGAGCGGATGCGGCGGGAGGCCCGTGCCGCGGCGCGGGTGCAGCACGAGGGCGTCGTGGCGGTCTACGACGTGGTGGCGCCGGACGACGCGGCCGGGCCGGGCGGGGACCCGGCGGCGCGCCCGGTGATCGTGATGGAACTGGTGAACGGACCCTCGCTGGACGACGTGTTGCGACGGCGCGGCGCGCTGCCCCCGGACGAGGCCGCCGCGATCGGCGCGAAGGTCGCCGACGCGCTCGGCGCGGCGCACGAGGCGGGCGTGCTGCACCGCGACGTCAAACCCGGCAACATCCTGCTGGGGCCGGGCGGCCGCGTGGTCCTGACCGACTTCGGCATCGCGACGGTGGAGGACCCGCTCGACGGGCCGCCCTCCCAACTCACCCGTGACGGACAGCTCGTGGGGTCGCTGGACTTCCTGGCGCCGGAGCGGGCACAGGGCATGCGGCCCGGACCGGCCTCGGACGTCTGGTCGCTGGGCGCGATGCTGTACGCCGCCGTGGAGGGCACCGCGCCGTTCCGCCGCGAGTCGACGTGGTCGACCCTGAACGCCATCGTGACCGGTCCGCCGCCGCGGCCGCGGGCGGCCGGGCCGCTCGGCCCGGTACTGCGGGAGCTGCTGGCGAAGGAGCCCTCCGGCCGGCCGGACGCCCGGAGCGCGAGCCGCATGCTGGCCGCGGTCGGCGGGCCGGCGACGGTGGCCGGCGGTGGTGCGGCCGCCGGGCCGACGCGCCCGCTTCCGGTGCACCCGGGCGGGCCGGCGGACCATCCGGCCGGCGCGGCGGCGGGCGGGCCCGCCGGCGGGTTCGGGGCGGCCTGGCCGCGCGACGTGCCGGGCGGCACGACGCGGGATACGACCCGCCCGGAACCCGGCTGGCGCCCGCCGACCGGGCCGACCGCGACGGGCGTGCCGCAGCCGGCCCCGCCGCCGCAGCCGGTCGTCGAGCCGGCGCGCGCCGGGTCGCGCCGGCTGGTCGTCGGCGCGCTGGCCGCCGTCGTGCTGCTGGCCGGCGGCGGCGCGGCGTGGGCGATGAGCGGGGGTTCCGGCAGCGGCCGGCTGGAGGGCACCGTGGCAGGTCCGAAGGACACCGTGGTGAGCGTTCCGCCGCTGACGCCCAGCGCCTCCGCGTCCGCCCACACCCGGCGCCCGGCGCCCGCCCGGCACACGGCGACGTCCGCGCCCCGCACCACCGCGCCGGCGGCGACGTCCGCGCCCGCCCCGAAGCCGAAACCGAAGCCCACCGCCAAGCCCGCGCCCTGGGCGTCGTGCACCTACTACTCGGGCACCGCGCTGACGGAGAAGGGCGACTCCGGCCCGGCGGTCAAGGAGGTGCAGTGCATCCTGGTCGCCCGCGGCTTCGGGGTGGGCGCCGGCGGGGTGGACGGCCAGTTCGGGCCCGACACGCTGGCCGCCGTCAAGCGTTTCCAGACCTCGCGCCACATCGAGGTGGACGGCCAGGTGGGCCCGCAGACCTGGGGGGCGCTGCGGAGTTGACCCGGCCGACAGGACGGCGGGACACGGCCCTCCCGGACCCGGCCCACGACTGCCGGGCGGCGGGGCGGCCGGCGGGTGCCCGGACGGTCGGCCGCGGGCCGGGCGCCGGACGGGGTGTCAGCGCGCGCAGTCGGCCGGCGTGCCGGAGGTCGCCGGGGCCGGGATGGAGGGCGTGGTGAGCGGAACGCCGGGGGCGCGGAAGTCCCGGCCGAGGGTGAGGATCATCGGGTCGTAGTACCCGGAGCCCTTGCCGGTGCCGTGCAGCGCGGACGGCGGAAGGTGCATCGCGGCGGCCAGCGTGCGGGCCTGCGAGGCGTGGTCGGGGGCGTAGACCAGCGAGGTGCTGGCCCGCTGCTTGACCGGGCCGCCGTTGCTGGTGCGGGTGTAGCCCTGCTCGTTCTGCATCCAGCTCAGCACGGTCTCCGCCTCGCCGAAGTGCCCGCTGCCGTCGTAGATGGTGACCCGGACCTCGATCGGGGTGGCGGACGGGCCGGGGCCGAGGGTGGGCCCGGTCTGGTGCGGCGAGGGGGCGGCCGGGGCGGAGGCGTTCGGCGCGGCCGCGCAGTAGGCGGTCCGGCTGGTCGCGTCGTGGTGCACCAGCAGGTAGCCGCCGGTACCGCAGCCGAGCAGGCCGATCAGGCCGAGGGTGCCGGCCAGCCACAGCCCGCCGCCGGAGGAGGAGGTGCCGCGGCGCCGTCCACCGCCCCGGCGGGACCGGCGGTCGGCGGCACGGGAGGCGGTGCGGGAGGCGGTGCGGTCCGACGTGCGGGACGCGCCGCGGTCGGCGGCACGGGCGGCGGAGCGCGGGCCGACCGCCGGCCGCACCGGCTCCAGGTCGGTGCGGGTGGAGCGCAGTTCGAGTTCGGCGCCGACCGGGCGGCGGGCCGGCGGGCCGGCGTCCCCGGACCGGGCGGCGGGCGGGCGCTCGCCGGGCAGCCGCATGCGGTACTCGCCGGTCTCCGGGTCGAGGATCCACTGGTCCGCCGGGTCGTCCGGCCAGTCCGCGCCGCCGTGCGGGGCGGGCGAGCCATGCCCGTCGTAGCCGTCCACGCGCTCTCCCCTCCGCCCCGTGAGCGCCTCCCGTCCGCGTTCGACCGGGTGGGCGGCGTTTCGACACCGTTGAGCGATACCGTTCCGTGGGTGCCGACCATAGCGCAACCGCGTGGGGGCGACGTGGCGTGTGGTGGGCCGTCACCAGACCGGACCGAGCCGCAGACCGGGGTTGAGATGATCTTCATCACCGCCAAGTTCCGAGTTCTTCCCGAGCACGCCGACGACTGGCCGCGCATCACCGCGGACTTCACCCGGGCCACCCGGGCCGAGCCCGGCTGCCTGTGGTTCGACTGGTCGCGCTCGCTGGACGACCCGGCCGAGTACGTGCTGGTGGAGGCGTTCCGGGACGGCGAGGCGGGCGCCGCGCACGTGGGGTCCGCGCACTTCGCCGAGGCGCGCCGGACGCTGCCGCCGCACCTCGCCGAGACGCCGCGCATCGTGAACGCCGACGTCCCGCAGGACGGCTGGTCGGCGTTGGGCGAGATGGCGGTGGACGGTGGCTGACCGGCCGGGACGGCGGCGCCCGCCGCGGGTGCGGCCCCGCTGATCCGGGTCGACGGCCCGTTCGGCGGCGGGACGCAGACCGCGTACCCGCTGCGCCGGCGGCTGCCGGGCGCGGTGGTGTGCGACGCGGAGCACATCGGGTTCGGCCGACCCCGTCCGCCCGTCGTCCGCCGCCGCGCCGCTGGACGGCGGACGACGGGCGTTGTCGGTGTACTCCCTTAGGCTGCTGGGTATGCAGTCGAACTCCTCGCCGCTCTCCCCCACGCCCGCCGCGCTGCCCGCGGCCGTGCGGCTCGAGCACGCCCAGGAGCGCATACGGGCCCTGACCGGCCGGGACGGCGCGCTCAGCCCCGCCGACCGGCTGGAGCTGGCCGAGTGGCAGCGCGAGTGGGTGGCCGCCTGGCGCGAGTCGGAGTACGTGGCCGCCGCCTGACCGGGCCTGGGAGCGGCGCCGTCCCCCCGGATCGGACGGCCGCAGCGGGTTCCCCGACCCGCGGCACCGGTCCCGCCCGGTCCCACGACCCCCGCGCCACCCCGGCACGGCCCGGCCGTTCGGCCGTGCGGCGCGGCGGGCGGGTGCGGTCGGGTCAGGCGGGCTCCGCGCCGACCGGGGCGGTCGGCCCGCCCAGCGCGTCGCGCCGCTCCGGCATCCGCAGGCTGGTCATCCGGTGGCGGCCGACCAGCCGGTCGTAGCCGTAGGTGGCGTGGATCGCCGCGGCCAGCAGCCCCGCCTTCGGCCGGGGCCAGCCCAGCAGGCGTCCCATCCGGGCCGTCACCGCGAGGCTGACGTCCCGGTAGACCCTGATCTCGGCCTGCGCGGTGCGCTCCAGGACCGCCCGGATCAGCCGACCGTGCCCGGCCGCGGCGAAGCGCAGCAGCTCCTCGTGGCAGTAGGCGAGGTGGTTGTCCTCGTCGGCGGAGATCATCCGCACCGCCCGGCCGACGTCCGGGTGGTCGCCGAAGATCCGCTTCAGCAGCCGCATCTGCTCCGAGGCGCGCTGCTCGGTCACCCGGCTGTGTGCCAGGTAGATGATCACGTCGCGCTCGCTGAGCGGTTCGTCGCGGCGCAGCCGGGCGTGCGTGAGGCCGATGCCCCGGCGCTCCAGCAGCATGGTGTAGTCGGTCGCCTCGGGAACCGGGCAGGGGGTGAGGCCGCGTCTGCGCAGCAGGGCGGCGAAGATCCGGCCGTGCTTGTCCTCGTCCCGGCCGTGCCGGGCGATCTTCGGCGCGAGTTCCGGGTCGCCGACCAGGGCGCCGATGCGGCCGTTCTCCCAGCCGCCCTGGTACTCGCCCTTGGCGGCGATGCTGCAGAACAGCCGGAACGCCGCGTCGTCGTCGTGGATCTCCTGGAACAGGCTGCGCGCCGAAAGCATCGTGACCACTTCTCCCGTTCTCAGCTGTGTGTCGACACCAGTGAATGCGCACGGTGAACGGACGGCCATGCCCGCGCGCCCGTCCGGGTGAAGCACGGCCCCCGGCGCCGGGCGCCGGAGCTGCGCGGACGCGTCTCCGGGGGTGTCCTGGCGGGGTCATAGCATGGGCGGATGACACCCTCAGACGGCGGCACCGGGCAGGACGGCACGGCCGCGGGGCGGGAGGTGGACCGGGCGCTCGGCGTGCTGAGCCGGGTGTTCGGCTACGACTCGTTCCGCGGTGAACAGCGGGAGATCATCGACCACGTGGCGGCCGGCGGGGACGCGCTGGTGCTCATGCCGACCGGCGGCGGCAAGTCGCTGTGCTACCAGGTCCCGGCCCTGTTGCGGGACGGCGTGGGGGTGGTGGTCTCCCCGCTGATCGCGCTCATGCAGGACCAGGTGGACGCGCTGCGGGCGCTCGGGGTGAGGGCCGGCTTCCTCAACTCCACGCAGGACCTGGAGGAACGGCGGCTGGTGGAAGCGGAGTTCCTGGCCGGCGAGCTGGACCTGCTCTACCTGGCACCGGAACGGCTGCGGGTGGAGGCGACCGCGCGGCTGCTGGACCGCGGCCGGGTGGCGCTGTTCGCCATCGACGAGGCGCACTGCGTCGCCCAGTGGGGCCACGACTTCCGCCCGGACTACCTGGCGCTGTCGGCGCTGCACGAGCGGTGGCCGGACGTGCCCCGGATCGCGCTGACCGCGACGGCCACCGAGGCGACGCACGACGAGATCGCGCGGCGGCTGCGGCTGGACGGCGCCCGGCACTTCGTGGCGAGTTTCGACCGGCCCAACATCCGGTACCGGGTGGTGCCCAAGGCCGAGCCGAAGCGGCAGTTGCTGCGGCTGCTGCGCGAGGAGCACGCCGGGGACGCCGGCATCGTCTACTGCCTGTCGCGCGCCTCGGTGGAGAAGACGGCCGCGTTCCTGGTGGAGAACGGCGTGCGGGCGCTGCCGTACCACGCCGGGCTGGACGCGCGCGTCCGGGCGGAGCACCAGGCGCGGTTCCTGCGCGAGGACGCGGTGGTGATGGTCGCCACCATCGCCTTCGGCATGGGCATCGACAAGCCGGACGTGCGGTTCGTGGCCCACCTGGACCTGCCGCGCTCGGTCGAGGGCTACTACCAGGAGACCGGCCGGGCCGGGCGGGACGGGTTGCCGAGCACCGCGTGGCTGGCGTACGGGCTGCAGGACGTGGTGCAGCAGCGCAAGCTCATCGACACCTCCGAGGGCGACGAGACGCACCGGCGCCGGCTCGCCGGCCACCTGGACGCCATGCTGGCGCTGTGCGAGACCGTGGAGTGCCGCCGGGTGCGGCTGCTGGCGTACTTCGGCCAGCGGGCCGAGGCGTGCGGCAACTGCGACACGTGCCTGGATCCGCCGCGCTCGTGGGACGGCACGGTGGCGGCGCAGAAGCTGCTGTCCACGGTGGTGCGGCTGAAGCGGGAGCGGAACCAGAAGTTCGGAGCCGGCCAGGTCATCGACATCCTGCTGGGCCGGAAGACCGCCAAGGTGATCCAGTTCGACCACGACGCGCTCAGCGTGTTCGGCATCGGCACCGAACTGCACGAGGCGCAGTGGCGCGGCGTGGTGCGGCAGCTGCTGGCCCAGGACCTGCTGGCGGTGGAGGGCGACTACGGCACGCTGGTGCTCACCCCGGCCAGCGCCGAGGTGCTGGGCGGCAACCGGCGGGTGTCGATGCGGCAGGAGCCGGAGCGGCCCGCGAAGGCGCGCGCCGAGCGGTCCGGCGGCGCGGCGCGGCGGGCCACCGCGGCGGCCGACCTGCCCGAGCACGCGGTGCCGGTCTTCGAGGCGCTGCGCGCCTGGCGGGCGGCGACCGCCAAGGAGCAGGGCGTGCCGGCCTACGTGGTCTTCCACGACGCCACGCTGCGGGAGATCGCCGCCACCGCTCCGGCCCGGCTGGAGGAGTTGGGGGCGATCAGCGGCATCGGCGAGAGCAAGCTGGCCAAGTACGGGCAGGCGGTGCTCGACGCTCTGTCGTCCGCCGGCGCGGCCGGGCCCGGCGAGGCGGCCGGGCCCGGCGAGGCGGCCGGGGCCGGCGAGGCGGCCGGGGCCGGCGAGGCGGCCGGGGCCGGCGAGGCGGGCGCACGGGAAGCGGCCGTCGGTGCGGCGGCGGCTCCGGGCTCGCCGACGGCCGGCGTTCCGGCCTCCGGCGGGGCCCCGGCCGAAGCCGTCGGCGACGGGCTGTGGGACGGCCCGCCGGAGGAGCCGCGGTGGGACGAGCCGCCGCCGGACGAGGAGGCGTGAACGCGGCGCGGGGCGCGCACCGCCGAGGAGGCGCACCCCGCGGGCGGAATACCCCCATGGGGTATAGCGTTGTCTCCGGTGCGACACGACCGCAACGGGAGGGTGCGTGATGACGACAGCGACCGCCGGCGGCACTCCGGACACCTCGGGCCGCATCGAGCTGACGATCGGCGGGATGACCTGTGCGTCGTGCGCCGCCCGGGTTCAGCGGAAGTTGAACCGGATGGACGGCGTCACCGCCGGCGTCAACTACGCGACCGAGCGGGCCACCGTGGAGTACGGCGCGGGGGTGGCGGTCGAGGACCTGGTCGCCACCGTCGAGGCGGCCGGCTACACCGCGGCGCCGCCCGCACCGCCCGCCGCCGAGGAGGACGGGGACGGCGCGCCCGGCGGGCGGGACCCGCTGCGCGACCGGCTGGTGACGGCCGTGGCGCTGGCGGTGCCCGTGGTGGTGCTGGCGATGGTGCCGGCCTGGCAGTTCACCTACTGGCAGTGGCTGTCGCTGGTGCTCGCCGCGCCGGTGGTCTGCTACGCCGCGTGGCCGTTCCACAAGGCGGCCTGGACGAACCTGCGGCACGCCACGGCGACCATGGACACCCTGATCTCGATGGGCACCCTGGCCGCGTTCGGCTGGTCGGTGTGGGCGCTGTTCCTGGGCGGCGCCGGGGTGCCGGGCATGCGCGACTCATTCGAGCCGACCGTCACGCCCGGCCGGGGCGGTCACACGATCTACCTGGAGGCGGCGGCCGGCGTGACGGCGTTCATCCTGACCGGCCGGTTCGTCGAGTCGCGCAGCAAGCGCCGGGCCGGCGCCGCGCTGACCGCGCTGATGCGGCTGGGCGCCAGGGACGTCGCGGTGCTGCGCGGCGGCTCCGAGGTACGGGTGCCGGTGACCGAGCTGGCCGTCGGCGACCGGTTCGTGGTGCGGCCCGGGGAGAAGGTCGCCACCGACGGCGTGGTGCGCGACGGGAGCTCGGCGGTGGACGCCTCGATGCTGACCGGCGAGCCGGTGCCGGTCGAGGTGGCCGTGGGCGACCCGGTGACCGGCGCCACCGTCAACCAGGGCGGGCGCCTGGTGGTGGAGGCGTCCCGGGTCGGCTCCGACACCCAGCTCTCGCGGATCGCCCGGCTGGTGGAGGAGGCGCAGAACGGCAAGGCCGCGGCGCAGCGGTTGGCGGACCGCGTCTCGGCGGTGTTCGTGCCGGCCGTCATCCTGATCGCGCTCGGCACGCTGACCGTGTGGCTGGCGCTGGGCGAGGGCGCCGGCGCGGCGTTCACCGCCGCCGTGGCCGTGCTGATCATCGCCTGCCCGTGCGCGCTGGGTCTGGCCACGCCGACCGCGCTGATGGTGGGCACCGGGCGCGGCGCGCAGCTCGGCATCCTGATCAGCGGGCCCGAGGTGCTGGAGTCCACTCGGCGGGCGGACACCGTCGTGCTGGACAAGACCGGCACCGTGACCACCGGCGCGATGGCCCTCACCGCCGTACACCTGGCGGACCCCGGGCCGGCGCGGGACGCCGTCGACGAGGAGCGGGTGCTGCGGCTGGCCGGCGCGGTCGAGGACGCCTCGGAGCACCCGATCGCGCGGGCGGTGGCGCACGCCGCCCGGCAGCGCACCGGCCCGCTGCCGCCGGTCTCCGGGTTCGCCGCCGAGGCCGGTCACGGGGTGCGCGGCACGGTCGAGGGCCGTGTGGTGGAGGTCGGCCGGGCCGGTGCGCCGCTGCCGCCGGCCCTGGCGGACGCCGCCGAACGGGCCGGTCGGCAGGGCGGGACGGCGGTGGCGGTCTCCTGGGGCGGCCGGGTGCGCGCGGTGCTGGTGGTGGCCGACACGGTCAGGCCGACCAGTGCGGAGGCGGTGCGGCGGCTGCGCGCGCTGGGCCTGGTCCCGGTGCTGCTGACCGGCGACGGCGAGGCGGTCGCCCGGACCGTCGCGGCCGAGGTGGGGATCGACCCGGGCGACGTGTTCGCCGGGGTGTCTCCGCAGGAGAAGGTGGCGGTGGTCAAGCGGCTCCAGGAGCGCGGGCGCCGGGTCGCCATGGTCGGGGACGGCGTGAACGACGCCGCCGCGCTGGCCCAGGCGGACCTGGGCCTGGCGATGGGCACCGGCACCGACGCCGCCATCGAGGCCGGCGACCTGACGCTGGTGCGCGGCGACCTGCTGGTGGCGGCGGACGCGATCCGGTTGTCCCGGCGCACCCTGGCGATCATCCGGTCGAACCTGTGGTGGGCGTTCGGCTACAACGTGGCGGCGCTGCCGCTGGCCGCGGCCGGACTGCTCAACCCGATGATCGCGGGCGCGGCGATGGCCTGCTCCTCGGTCTTCGTGGTCACCAACAGCCTGCGGCTGCGCCGCTTCCGCGCCGCGGACCCGGCGTAGCCGGCCGCTCCGCGCCGCCGCCGGGGACCGCCGCCCGGGACCGCTGCCCACCGGGGGCACGGGCGTGCCGGACGTCGCCGAGCGTCGGACGCGGCGGGCGGACGCCCGGACGTAGGGTGAGAGCGCAGTAGAGCCGGCGGCACCGGGCGCAGTCCGGCCGGCCGCCGCGCCGGTCGACGACGAGGAGTTGACGATGTCCGGGACCCCCGCAGAACCCGACGAGCGGCCTGAGCGGCTGGACCGGTCGCCGCAGTGGGCGGCGCTCGGCGCGCACCGGGAGCGGCTGGCGGAGGTGGGGCTGCGCGCGCTGTTCGCGGACGACCCGGGCCGCGCCGAGCGCTACACGGTGGACGTCGGCGACCTGCACGTCGACTACTCCAAGCACCTGGTGACCGACGAGACGCTGCGGCTGCTGCGCGACCTGGCCGCGGCGCGCGGGGTGGCCCGGCTGCGCGACGCGATGTTCGAGGGCCGGAGGATCAACGTCACCGAGGACCGCGCGGTGCTGCACACCGCGTTGCGCGCCCCCTCTGACATGGTCGTCGAGGTGGACGGGGTCAACGTGGTGCCCCGGGTGCACGCCGTGCTCAACAAGATGGCGGTCTTCTCCGAGCGGGTGCGCTCCGGTTCCTGGACCGGCCACACCGGCCGCCGGATCCGTACCGTGGTGAACATCGGCATCGGCGGCTCCGACCTGGGCCCCGCGATGGCCTACGAGGTGCTGCGGCCCTACACCGCAAGGGAGTTGGCGTTCCGTTTCGTCTCCAACGTGGACGGCGCCGACCTGCACGAGGCGCTGCGCGGACTGGACCCGGCCGAGACGCTGTTCGTCGTGGCGTCCAAGACGTTCACCACCATCGAGACCATCACCAACGCGACCGCGGCGCGGCGCTGGCTGCTGGCCGGGCTGGACGGCGACGAGAAGGCGGTGGCCCGGCACTTCGTGGCGCTGTCCACCAACGCCGAGAAGGTCGCCGGGTTCGGCATCGACCCGGACAACATGTTCGAGTTCTGGGACTGGGTCGGCGGGCGCTACTCCTACGACTCGGCGATCGGACTGTCGCTGATGATCGCCATCGGACCGGAGCGGTTCCGCGAGATGCTGGCCGGGTTCCACCTGGTCGACGAGCACTTCCGCACCGCCCCGCCGGAGGCCAACGCCCCACTGCTGATGGGCCTGTTGGGCGTCTGGTACGGCGGGTTCCACGATGCGCAGTCGCACGCGGTGCTGCCCTACAGCCACTACCTGTCCCGGTTCACCGCCTACCTGCAGCAGCTGGACATGGAGTCCAACGGCAAGTCGGTGGACCGCGAGGGCCGGCCGGTGCACTGGAGCACCGGACCGGTGGTCTGGGGCACGCCGGGCACCAACGGCCAGCACGCGTACTACCAGTTGCTGCACCAGGGAACGAAGCTGATCCCGGCGGACTTCATCGGCTTCGCCCGCCCGATCGCCGAACTGGGCGAACTGGCGGGGCAGCACGACCTGCTGATGGCGAACTTCTTCGCCCAGACGCAGGCGCTGGCGTTCGGGAAGACGCCGCAGGAGGTGGCCGCCGAGGGCGTGCCGGCCGACCTGGTGCCGCACCGGACGTTCCGCGGCGACCACCCGACGACCACGATCCTGGCCGCCGAGCTGACCCCCTCGGTGCTCGGCCAACTGGTCGCGCTCTACGAGCACAAGGTGTTCGTGCAGGGCGCGGTGTGGGACATCGACTCGTTCGACCAGTGGGGCGTCGAGTTGGGCAAGGTGCTGGCCAAGCGGGTCGAGCCGGCGCTCAGCGAGGGTGCCGAGGTGCCCGGGCTGGACGCCTCCACCCGGCGGCTGGTCGCGCGCTACCGGGCGCTGCGCGGTCGCTGAGCCCGGGCCGTGCCCCGGACGGGGACGGCGGTCCCGGGTGGACCGCCGTCCCCGTCCGCTCCAGGCGGGCGCCGCCGGGACCGCCGGGGTCCCGGGCCGGTCAGAGGTTGCCGAGCTTCGCGCCGAAGCCGGGCGCGGTGAGCGCGGAGCCGAGCGCGACCGGGACGCGTTCCGCGCCGGGTCCGCTGCCCACGGTCAGCGTGCCGACCCTGGTCCCGGACCGGGCGGAGTGCGGGATCCTCCCCGCCTTCAGCGCGATCGGCTCCCGCACCCCCGGCCAGCCGACCGCCCGCACGTCGCGAGTGGCCACCACCGGGGTGTGCCCGCCCAGCCCGTCGTCCACGTAGCCGACGACGTCGCCCTTCCTTATCACCCGGTCCGAGGTCAGCGACTGCTGGCCGGCCAGCACCAGGCGCAGGCTGGCGGCGGTCACGGTGTCCAGGATCGACGGCTTGTACTGGCCCAGCACCACGCCGATGATCAGCTGGGTGGTCCCGCCGACCTGCTTGGTGGCGGCGAAGACCAGGTTGCCGCCGGCCGCCGTGGAGGTGCCGGTCTTGACGCCGACCACGTTGTTGGTGCCGACCAGGTGGTTCCAGTTGTGGTAGGTGTCGCCGCCGGCGGTGCGGTAGCTCGGCTCGGCGACCACCTTGCGGAAGACCGGGTCGGCCATCACCCTGCCGGTGAGCTTGAGCTGGTCGCTCGCGGTGCTGACGGTGGTGGCGGTCAGGCCGCTGGGGTCGGTGTAGGTGGTGTGGTCCATGCCGAACGACTTGGCGGCCGCGTTCATCTTCCGCACGAACGCCGGCTGCGACCCGGCGTCCCAACGGGCCAGCATGCGGGCGATGTTGTTGGCCGAGGCGATCATGATGTCCTCGAGCGCCTCGAACTCGCTGATCCGCTGGCCGGCCGAGACCTTGACCACCGACTGGCCCTCGGCGCCGAGCTTGTAGTCGGCGGCGGCCTGCTGGTCCACGGTCAGCGTGGCACCGGTGCCACCCGGCTTGATCGGATGGTCGCGCAGCACCAGGTAGGCCGTCATGATCTTGGCGACCGACGCGATCGGCTCCGGCTTCTGCGCGCCGAACGTGCCCAGGCTGCCCAGCCCCCGCACCTCCAGCGCGGCCTGCCCCTCGGACGGCCAGGGCATGACCGGCTTGGCACCGCCGAACGTGTACGACGCCGGGGCGGTGAGCGCCAGCGTCGGTCCGGGCAGCGGGCGCAACGACTGCACGACCACGAAGACCAGGGCGAGCAGCACGACCAGCGGCGTCCAGATCTTGACCCGGCGCAGCCCGGAGCGCCAGAACGTCTGCTGCGGCGGCGGGGTGTTGGTGAGCGCCGCCAGCAGCTTCAGCGGCTCCTCGGGAGCAGGCGGCAGCGGCTGCTGCCGGGTGCGCTCCGGCTCGGTGGGCCGGCCCGGACCGTACGCCGGCACCTGCTGGGCACCGGACGGCCGGCCGGGCGGCGGCATGGGCGGCGGCGGGACCGGCGCGCCGGCCGGAGCCGCGGGGGCGGCGGCCGGCGCGGCGGACGCGCTCGCGGGCGCGGCCGGCGGCAGCGGCGCGGCGGGCGCCTGCTTCCCGGCCGGCTCGGCGGGCGCCGCCGCGGCGGCGGACGGTTCCCGGCCGACGCCGCCCGCGGCCGGCTCGGCGGCCGGCTCGGCGGCCTTCTGCGGCGCTCCGGCAGGCCCAGGGCGCCGTGCGGCGGGCCCGGACGCACCGGCGGGCCCGGCGGCCCGCCCGGCGGCGCCTGCGGCCCCCTCGCGCGCCGTGGCCCCCTCGCGCGCCGGAGCCTCCGCGCCGGAGCCGGTCGAGTCGCCGGTCGCGCGCTCCGCCGCCGGGCCACCGGAACCAGCCGAGGACGTTCCGGAGCCGGCCGGCTCGGCGGCCCGCCCGCTGCCCCCGGGCCCGGCGGCCCCGCCAACCGTCGCGCTCTTCCCGGCCTTCCCTGCCTTCGGGCTCGTCGCCTTCTTCGCACCCGTGCCCGTCGCGCCGGGCGCCTTCTTCCCGTTCCCGGCGGCCTTCCCGTCCGGTCCGGCGGCGTCCACCCGCGTCCGGGCGGCCGCCCGCGCGTCGGCGTCCGCGTCCCGCCCGCCCGCGCCGTCGGGCCCGCCGGCGTCCGCACCGGCGGCGTCCGCACCGGGCTCGGGCCCGGCCGGGGTGGTCCTCCCGCCCGCCGCCGCCCGGCCGGCTCCCGGCGGACGCCCTGCCTCCGTCCGACCCGCCTCCGTCCGACCCGCCTCCGTCCGCCGTGCCGCCGGTCGTTCCGGTGCTGAGGACCGTTCAGCACGCGTCGGCTCCCCGGTCCCGGCGGCCGGCCCGGTCCGGTCGCGACCGGAACCGCGCGGCCGCGCGTCCCGCTCCGCCGCGTCACCGTTGGTCCGGCCGCCCCCGGCCCGGTCCGCGCCCGTCCGGTCGCCGTTCGTCCCGTCGCCGTTCGTCCCCGACGCTCCGCCCGGACCGCCCGCCCCGTCGAGCGCGACCGGCGCCGCCCCGCGCGCGCCGCGGCGTTCCGGCTCCGGGAGCCGGGGGTCCGCCGCCTTCCCCGTCGCCTCCCCCAAGGACTCCTGCCGTTCCGCCCCGCCGGGGGAATCGCCCGCCACACAAACCTCCCGTAGTCCGGACGGGGCCCGGCTCGCGGTGCCCCGTTCCACCCGTCATACCGCCCAGTCTCCTGTGCGCCCCTGTGCCCGCCGCGTCAGACCCGCCGTGGGCCGCCGCCCGACACCACCCGCCCGGAAGACGAGAACGACATAGCTACCGGTTCCCTCACATAAAGAGCACGCGCTCTCGACACATCGTGTGAGAGGCGTCACCCTGTCATTCATCCACGCGGGGAGGCATGGATGGGCAAGAGCCGCAGAACAATCCCGGAAGAGCTGTTGCTGCTCGCCCTGGACCCGGCCACCGGGACCACGGCGCAGCCGCAGTCGCTCGACCTAGGTCTGGCCGGGGCTCAGCTAGTGGAGCTGGCCCTGGCGGGACGGATAGCCCCTGACGGGGATCGTATCGCCGTGGTCCATCCACGGCCGACAGGAGATCCTACTTTGGACTCCGCGCTCGAACTGCTGCGCCGCCGCGGCAGTCCGGTGCGCGCCGTCCACTGGATCGGCGGGCCCCGACTCGGGCTGCGCCAGACGTACCTCGCACACCTGGAGCGCTGCCACATGGTGCAGGCCGTCCCGGGTCAGATGTGCGGGGTGCTGCCCACCACCCGTTACCAGGCGACCGACACCGCGGTCAGCCGGGAGATCCGGGTGCGGCTGGACAACGCGATCCGCACCGGGGTGCCGCCGGACCCGCGCACCGCCGCGCTGGCGGCGCTGGCCCACGCGGTCGGCCTGGGCAAGCACCTCTACCCGGGCAACGAGGGCCGGTCCTCGCGCTCCCGGCTGCGCGACCTGATCCGCTACGACCCGATGGGCGGACTGGTGGCGCACGCCGTGCTCGACGTGCAGAACGGCGTCGCGGTGCCGCCGCGGCGCGGCACGCCGCAGCCGGCCCGCGGCGGCACGCCGCGCGGCATGGTCGCCCGGCTCGGCGTGCGCTGAACCGTCCGGCCGGACGCACCGGCCGCGGTGCCCGCGCGGGCACCGCGGCCGGTGCGCGCCCGTCCGGCGTCCCGGTCGTTCCGCCACCGGCACCCGACGGGTGGCGGCGGGCTGCTTGCTGGTAGGACACCCGTTGTAGTGCCGAGCGCCGGAACCGGGTCCGGACGCGGTTCCTAGTCGGAGGTGCAGTTCCGTGGCGTCCAACGTCAACCCCACTGTCAGACGGCGGCGCCTGGGTTCCGAGCTGCGCAGGCTGCGGGAGACCAGGGGGATGACGGCCGAGGAGGTCGCCTCCAAGCTGCTGGTGTCGCAGTCGAAGATCAGCCGGCTGGAGAACGGCCGGCGCAGCATCAGCCAGCGCGACGTGCGCGACCTGTGCGGCGTGTACGGGGTGGAGGACGCCCGGGTCGTCGAGTCGCTGATGCAGATGGCCAAGGAGTCGCGGCAGCAGGGCTGGTGGCACGCGTTCGGCGACGTGCCGTACAGCGTGTACATAGGGCTGGAGACCGACGCGGCGTCACTGCGGGTCTACGAGTCGCTGGTGGTGCCGGGGCTGCTGCAGACCCCGGAGTACGCCCGGGCGGTCATCGAGGGCATGTGGCCGGAGGCGACCCGCTCGGAGGTCGACAAGCGGGTGCAGGTGCGGCTCAAGCGCCAGGAGCGCATCACCGACCCCGAACACCCGGTGCGCTACTGGGCGGTGCTGGACGAGGCGGCGCTGCGCCGGGTGGCCGGCGACGAGCGGATCATGCGCGACCAGTTGAGCCACCTGGTGGAGCGCAGCACGATGCCGCACGTGACGCTGCAGGTGCTGCCGTACAGCATGGGCGCCCACCCGGGGATGTACGGGAAGTTCGCGATCCTGGAGTTCGAGGACGCCTCGGACGCGACGGTGGTCTACCTGGAGGGCGTCACCAGCGACCTGTATCTGGAGAAGCCCAACGAGGTGCACGACTACAGCATGATGTACGAACACCTGCGGGCTCTGGCACTCGGCCCCGATCCGTCCCGGCAGTTCATACAGCGGCTGACGACGGAATTGGGGCGGTAAACGCAGAACCGCGAATTCTACATCCGCCGTCGCGACCTACAAAGACCCTCTTCACACATGCCATCCGGTCGAGTGAATGCCCCCTCCGCTTAACGGAGTTGGCGGGTAGCGTTTTTGACGCAACACCGCGTCTCCCCCATCCCCGTAGCAACTCGACCCACCTGGAGCGGAAATGATTGAGCGTCACATCAGGCATGGTGTCTCGGCGGAGTGGCGGAAATCGTCGTACTCCGGTGCGCACGGAGACTGCGTGGAGGTCCGGGTGCCCGGTCCCGACAGGGTCGCGGTGCGCGACTCCAAGGATCCGCACGGGCCGACGCTGTCCTTCGGCGCGGTCCAGTGGTCGGCGTTCGTCACCGCGTTCGCCACCGGCCCGCACACGGCGGCGCCCGGCATCGGCTGAGCCCGCGCCCCTCCCGGTCGGCACGTCGTCCCGGCCGGGAGGCGGCCGCGCCCGGCCCGCTCCCCCGGGTCAGGCCGGCGGATACCGCTCCAGCCAGTCCGCGGCCGCGTTGACCGCCGGCGCCTGGGTCATCTCCATCGCGAAGTCGTCCGCCAGCGCCAGCAGCGTGCCGCGGCCCTCCAGGCCCACCACCCAGGCGGGCGGCAGCGCGGTCTCGCCGTGCTGGACGCCCAGCAGGTTGCCGCAGACCGAGCCGGTCGCGTCGCTGTCGCCGGAGTGGTTGACGGCCAGCAGCAGGCCGTGCCGGGCGTCCTCGGCCACCAGCGCGCAGTACACGCCGATCGCCAGCGCCTCGTCCGCGGTCCGGCCCTCCCCCAGGTCCTCCACCCGCTCGGCGCCCGGCGAGCCCAGCCGGACCGCCCGCAGCGCGCCGAGCAGCGCCCCGGTCGTCTCCTCGTGGCCGGGGTGCCCGGCCAGCAGCCCGAGCGCGCGGTGCACGGCGCCCTCCAGCGGTTCGGCGTGCGCCAGCGCGTGCACGACCACAGCGAACGCGCCGGCCGCGAGGTAGCCGGTGGGGTGGCCGTGGGTCTGTGTGGCGCACTCCACGGCCAACTGGAAGACCAGCGAGGGCTCCCAGCCGACCAGCAGGCCGAACGGCGCGGAGCGGGTCACCGTGCCGCAGCCCTTGGAGTCGGGGTTCTTCGGCGCGTCCAGGGTGCCCATCCGGTCGTCGCCGAGTCCGCTGAGGCAGGCCCGGCCCGGCGCCCGGCGGGCGTAGAGCCACTCCTCGTGGGCCAGCCAGCCGGTGTCCTTGCGGCGTTCGTCCGGTCCCCAGTCGGCCTGGGTGGCCGCCCAGCGCAGGTAGGCGCGGTGCACGTCGGTCGGCGGGTGCCAGTGCCCGGCCTCCCGGCGCACGTGCGCCCGGATCAGCCCCTCGGTGGTGAACATGGCCATCTGGGTGTCGTCGGTGACCGTGCCGCGCCGGCCGAACGCCGGAACGTAGTCGGTCACCCCCTGCTCGCCGTGCGCCGCGCGGATGTCCTCCAGCGACGCGAACTCGACCCCCGCGCCCAGCGCGTCGCCGACCGCGCCCCCCAGCAGGCAGCCGCGCACCCTGGCGCGGAAGTCCTGCTGCTGGGCGCGGCCCCATATCCCGGTCACCCCGGCTCCCCTCCGTTCCCCCGGCGCAGCACTGTAACCGAGCGGTGCGCACCCGGTCAGTCGACGGCCAGCGGCAGCAGGTCGGGCAGCCGGCCGTCGTGCTCCAGCCCGGTCGCCCGCCGCTCGGCGGACACCTCGCCGTAGAGCGTGCCGCGCTGCCGTGCCGGGCGGCCGGCCGCCTCGGCGATCGCGACCAGGTCGCGGATGGAGCGGTAGGAGCCGTAACCCGAGCCGGCCATGCGGGAGATGGTCTCCTCCATCAGGGTGCCGCCCAGGTCGTTGGCGCCGCTGCGCAGCATCCGCGCGGCGCCCTCGGCGCCCAGCTTCACCCAGCTGGTCTGGATGTTGCGGGATGTGCGGGTGCAGCAGCAGCCGGGCCATCGCGGTGACCGCGAGGTTGTCGCGCGACGTCGGGCCGGGACGGGCGATGCCGGCCAGGTAGACCGGGGCGTTGGTGTGGATGAACGGCAGCGTGACGAACTCGGTGAACCCGCCGGTCTCCCGCTGGATCTGGGCCAGCAGCCGCAGGTGGCCCAGCCAGTGCCGCGGCTGGTCCACGTGCCCGTACATCATCGTGGAGGAGGTGCGCAGGCCCAGTTCGTGGGCGGTGCGGACCACCTCGACCCAGGTGGCGGCCGGCAGCTTGCCCTTGGTGAGGATCCAGCGCACCTCGTCGTCGAGGATCTCCGCGGCGGTGCCCGGCAGGCTGCCGAGCCCCGCCTCCTTGGCGGCGGCCAGCCACTCGCGGACCGGCATCCCGGTGCGAGAGGCTCCGTTGACCACCTCCATCGGGGAGAACGCGTGCACGTGGATGCCCGGCACCCGCTCCTTGACCGCCCGCGCGATGTCGAAGTAGGCGGTGCCCGGCAGGTCCGGGTGGATGCCGCCCTGCATGCACACCTCGGTCGCGCCGACCTGCCACGCCTGCTCGGCCCGGTCGGCGACCTGGTCCAGCGACAGGGTGTAGGCGTCGGCGTCGGTGCGGCGCTGCGCGAACGCGCAGAAACGGCAGCCGGTGTAGCACACGTTGGTGAAGTTGATGTTGCGGGTGACGATGTAGGTGACGTCGTCGCCGACCGTGTCGTGCCGCACGGCGTCCGCGATCCGGCACAGCGCGTCCAGCGCCGGGCCGTCGGCGTGCAGCAGCGCCAGCGCCTCGTCGTCGGTCAGCCGGGTCGGGTCGTCGGCGGCGGTGGCCAGCGCGCCGCGCACGTCCAGGTCGAGCCGGGGCGGCGCGGCGCCGGGTCGCTCGGTCTGCTCGCGCAGCGCCTCCCAGTCGCCGTAGACCTCGTCGAAGTCGTCGCGGCGCTCGGCGCTGCGGCCCTCGGTGTCGATCGCCCGGTGCAGGTCGGTGCGGCCGGTGGCGGTGAACACCTCGTCCGGCTCCTGCCAGGGCAGTCCGACCGGCACGGCGTCCTCGCGGGCCAGGCCGGTCTCCGGGTCGGCGAGCGCCCGCACGTGCGGCAGCAGCCGCGGGTCCAGCCACGGCTCGCCGCGCGCGATGAACTCCGGGTAGACGGTGAGCCGTTCGCGCAGGGTGAAGCCCGACGCCGCGGTGTGCGCGGCCAGTCGCTCGATCTGCGGCCAGGGACGCTCGGGGTTGACGTGGTCGGGGGTGAGCGGCGAGACCCCGCCCCAGTCGTCGATGCCGGCGTCGATCAGCGCCGCGTACTCGCCGTCCACCAGGTTCGGCGGCGCCTGCACCCGCGCGGCCGGGCCCAGCACCAGGCGGGCGACCGCGACCGCGGCCACCAGGGCGTCGAGTTCGGCGTCCGGCATGCCGCGCATCACGGTGCCCGGCTTGGCGCGGAAGTTCTGCACGATGACCTCCTGCACACCGTGGTAGAGCCGGGCCACCCGGCGCAGCGCGAAGAGCGACTCGGCCCGTTCCCGGGTGGTCTCGCCGATGCCGATCAGCACACCCGTGGTGAACGGCACGTTGCAGCGCCCGGCGTCCTCCAGCACCCGCAGCCGCACCGCCGGCTCCTTGTCCGGCGAGCCGTGGTGCGGGCCGCACGGCTCGGACCACAGCCGGGTCGCGGTGGTCTCCAGCATCATGCCCATCGAGGGGGCGACCGGCTTCAGGCGCTGCAGGTCGGTCCAGGACAGCACGCCGGGGTTGAGGTGCGGCAGCAGCCCGGTCTCCTCCAGCACCCGGATCGCCATCGCGCGCAGGTAGGCGAGGGTGTCGTCGTAGCCGTGCGCGTCCAGCCACGCGCGGGCCTGCGGCCAGCGGTCCTCCGGGCGGTCGCCGAGCGTGAACAGCGCCTCCTTGCAGCCGAGCGCGGCGCCGCGCCGGGCGATGTCCACCACCTCGTCGGGCGAGAGGTACATCCCGTGCCCTTCGCGGCGCAGCCGGCCCGGCGCGGTGGCGAACGTGCAGTAGTGGCAGCGGTCCCGGCACAGCCGGGTGAGCGGGATGAAGACCTTGCGCGAGTAGGTGATGACGCCCGGCCGGCCGGCCGCCTCCAGCCCGGCGTCCCGCACCCGGGCGGCGATCCGCGACAACTCCGCGAGGTCCGCCCCGCGCGCCAGCAGCAGTACCGCCGCCTCCGTGACGTCCAGCGCCACCCCGGACCGGGCCCGGCCCAGGGCGCGACGCGTCGCGTTCGCGGTGGGCAGCGGTTCGTCCGGCGCTCCGACTGGCTGCTGGGGGTGCGGCTGGCTGTCATCCATGCGCCGAAGCATAGGAGGGGTGCGCGGCGCCGCCGCAAGGGCCGACGCGGACGTCCTCCGCACCGCCGGTGCCGCGCCGCGCCGGCCGCCGCCGGACCGCCGGGGTCCGCCCGACCGCCGGGACCGCGCCGCGCCTCGGCCGCCCCCGCCGGTCCTCACCCCGCTGCCGGGAGGGCGCGCGCCGTACGCTGACGGCATGACGGACGCGACCGGGACGATGGTGCTGACCGGACGGCTCGACCCGGGGGCCGGGGACTTCGTGGCCCTGCCGGTGCGGGTTCCCGCCGGGGTCCGGGAGATCGAGGTCTCCTACCGCTACGACCGGCCGGAGCCGGCGCCCGGCGCGCAGGGCAACGCGTGCGACATCGGCATCCTCGGCCCGGACGGCTTCCGGGGCTGGTCCGGCGGTGCCCGGGACGGATTCGTGGTCGGCGCGGAGCGGGCCACGCCCGGCTACCTGGCCGGCCCGGTCGAGCCGGGCGAGTGGCGGATCCTGCTCGGCCCGTACACCGTGGCGCGCGGCGGGCTGGCCTACGAGGTGACCGTCACGCTGCGACACGGCGAACCGTCCTCGGCCGTGCCCGCCCCGCACCACCCGCCCCGCTCCGCCGCCGGCCGGGGCCGCGCCTGGTACCGCGGCGACTGCCACCTGCACACCGTGCACTCAGACGGCGAGCGCACCCCGACGGAGCTGGCCGCCGCGGCCCGGGAGGCCGGGCTGGACTTCATCGTCAGCACCGAGCACAACACCACCTCCGCGCACGGCGTGTGGGGGCCGCTGGCCGGCGACGACCTGCTGGTGCTGACCGGCGAGGAGATCACCACCCGCAACGGGCACCTGCTGGCGCTGGGCACCCGGCCGGGCGTCTGGTTCGACTGGCGCTTCCGGGCCCGGGACGCGGACGGCCACCGCCGCACGGTGGAGGCGGTGCACGCGGCGGGCGGTATCGCGGTGCCGGCCCACCCGTACGGGCCGCACCTGGGCAGCGGCTGGAAGTTCGGCTACCGGCACGCCGACGCGCTGGAGGTGTGGAACGGCACCTGGACGCTCGACGACGAGGGGGCGCTGGCCACCTGGGACAACCTGCTGGGGCACCGCTGGCTGCCGGCGATGGGCAACTCCGACGCGCACCGCGAGCCGCAGGCGGTCGGGCACCCGCAGACCGTGGTCCTGGCCGACGCGCTGGACGGCGACGCGCTGCTCGCCGGGATCCGGGCCGGGCGGAGCTGGATCGCGGAGTCGGCCGGCGTCGACCTGTCGTTCACGGTGACCGCGCCGGACGGGCGCGCCGCGGGGGTCGGCGAACGGCTGGAGACGGCGCCGGACGTGCCGTTGGCGGTGGTGCTGGAGGTGACCGGGGTGCCGGACCCGATCGTGCGGCTGGTGACCGACGAGGGGCAGGCGCACCTGGAGATGGTGCCGCCGGGCGGCGCGTGCCGGGTGGAGTGGGTGACGACCGCGTCCGCGTCGGCGTACGTGCGCGCGGAGGTGCGGCACGCGGCTGACGGTTCGATGGCGGCGCTGACCAACCCGGTGCGGCTGGGTGCGGCCCGGCCCGCGGACCGCGCCGCCGGACACTGACCGTCGCCGGACGCCGACCCGGCACCGGACGCCGACCGACCGGCGGGCGTGCTCCGGGCCGGACGGGCGGGTGGGCTCCGGGCACGGTACGGGCACGAATCGGCCACGGAACGTCGACGGAAACGACGTGACACGGGTCACGGGCGGTCCGCCGGGGCAGGGGCGGTGACGGGTGCCGCGGGCGCCGCGCCGCGCGGGACCGCACGTCGCCGGGGCGCACGGCTCCCGCCCGGGGGTCGAACGGGTCAAGCGGCAGACTGGTTTGCGATTTCGGCCCGGCGGTGGTCACAGCGGGGCCGAGTACCGTTGACCTGGCAGGGTCGGCGACAGCGCGGGGACGTCGGGAACCGGAACGGACGTCCGGACGTCCCTGCTGATGTCGGACAGAACGTGGTGTATCGAGGAGCATGCGTTGATACGGACAGGTGGTGGGCCCGCCCGGGCCGCGGGTCGCGGCAGGCGTGCGGCGGTCGCGGGAGCGTGGCTGTCGGTTCTGGCTCTCGGGGTGAGTGCCTGCTCCACCTCGGCACCGGGGCAGGACGCGAAGGCGGCCCCGCCGCCGAACCCGGCGAAGATCAGCTTCACGCTGCAGAAGACCTCCTCCGGTGACGTCATCCCCGACAAGCCGGTGGAGGTCTCGGTCACGCACGGCACGCTGGCGTCGGTCACGGTCGCCGACTCCAAGGGCAACGCGATCGCCGGTTCGCTCGACCAGAGCACCGGCACCTGGACCCCGGACTCGCCGTTCGGCGTGGGGATGAACTACACGGTGCGGGCGACCGCCAGCGCACCGGGCAAGAGCAAGGCCAAGCCGACCACCAAGCAGAAGTCCTTCACGGTGGAGACGCCGTCCAAGAGCATGCTGCTGGACTCCATCGCCCCGGCCAAGGGCGCCACGGTCGGCGTGGCCATGCCGATCTCGGTGGTCTTCTCGCACCCGGTCGCCAGCAAGGCGCGGGCCACGGTGGAGAAGCAGATGAAGGTCACCACCACCCCGGCGGTCACCGGCGCCTGGCACTGGTTCGGCGGCACCCGGGCGGACTGGCGCCCCGAGCACTTCTGGAAGTCCGGCACGAAGGTCACCCTCGACGCCGAACTGAACGGCGTCAACGACGGCTACGGCCGCTACGGCGTGCACGGCTACGTGCACCACTTCACCATCGGCGCGGACATCGAGGCGGTCGCGGACACCCACGCGCACCGGATGAAGGTCTACCGCAACGGCACGCTGGTGCGGTCGCTGCCGGCCGACGCGGGCAAGCCCGGGTTCTCCACCTGGGGCGGCACGATGGCCGTGATCGACAAGTCGCGCAAGGTGCGGATGACCTCGTGCAGCGTGGGCATCGCGTGCAGCAAGAGCAGCCCGAACTACTACGACCTGACGCTGCCGTGGGACGTGCACCTGACGTACTCGGGCACCTACGTGCACTACTCGACCGGCGACACCAACCCCGGCGAGGACAACGACTCGCACGGCTGCATACACCTGTCGCTGAGCGACGCGAAGTGGTTCTACGACTACATGGGGCAGGGCGACCCGGTGACCGTCACCGGCGAGCCGCAGAAGGCCGCGCCGGACAACGGCTACGCCGACTTCAACCTCAGCTGGGCGCAGTGGACCTCGTGATCCGCTCGGCCTGACCCGCCGCCGCCCGGCCCGGCCGCGACCGTCCGGCGGCTACTCCCGCCCGGGGCCGAGGGGCCCGCCCGCCTCCCACACGGCGTGGCCCTCGTGCACCGGCAGGAGTAGCCGCCAGATCACGTCGTCCATCCCCTGCACCGCCGCGATCCAGCTCAGCTCGTCGTCCCGGGCGCCCAGCCGGCGGGCGTCCCGCAGCTCCCGCAGCACGTGCAGCAGGTCCGCGTGGCTCAGCGCGGGCTCCAGCCGACCGCCGGCCGGATCGCCGGGCAGTCCTGGCATGTAGCGGCGGTAGGCGTCGGCGCCCGGCAACACGCCCACCGGCCGCCACCGCGCGGCCAGCCGGCCCGCCTGGCGGCCGTCCACCCGGGCGCCGTCCGCCTCCAGCACCGGCACCCGCTCCAGGTCGACCGGCAGCGCGGCCCAACCGTCCGACGAGGTCAGCACGGCGGCCGGCGTGACCCGTTCCACCGCCGGGCCGACCACGTCGAGCTCCGCGGAACGCCACCGCCCGCCGACCGGCCGGCCGGCGCCGTCCGCGCCGCCGCGCAGCGGACAGGGCACCGCCACCATCCCCGCGTACAGGCAGCCGTAGAGCGCCCCGGCCAGGTCCGGGCCGTGCCGGTACACCAGCAGCACCCGGCTGCCGGGCGGCAGTTCACCGCCGAGCCGGGCGGCGACCGCCCGGGAGAGGCGGTCGAGTTCGGCGTAGCTACAGCCGGCGGTGGCCGCGAACGGCACGCCGGGCAACCCGGCGTAGGGAACCGCGAGCGGCGTCTCGCGCGCCCGCCTGCGCAGGGTGGCTCCCGGGGTCACGACCGCTCGCTCCCCCCGGCCGGCCGGGCCGGCGCGACCGCCGTGCACGAGCCGGACAGGCCGGCTGTCTTGCCTGCACCACGAGCACATGACAGGTCCGTCACTCCCTTCCCCCACAGGTATCACAGGCTGAACATCGCATTCCGGTCAATTCGTGGCGATGCCGTGCGACTGGGCTCCAAGGCGTGACCATCCGTGGTCCGGCAGGGCAAACTGACCGTCCACGCATGCGCACACGCCTTGTGGAGATGGTCCCGGCCCGCGATGAACGATCGATATACGCGACGGACAAAGGCGCCCGCGGGCGGCGCCGGATGGAGCCTGTGATGGACGGCGAGCCGGCGCCGGCCCTGCGCTTCGCCCTGCTCGGCCCGGTACGCGTCTGGCGCGGCGAGAAGCCGCTGCCGGCCGGTTCCCCCCAGCAACGCGCCCTGCTCGCCGCCCTGGTGCTGCGCGGCGGCCGCACCGCGACCGCCGACGAGCTGATCGACGCGCTGTGGGGCGAGCGGCCGCCGGAGAGCGCGCTTGCCGCGCTGCGCACCTACGCCTTCCGGTTGCGCAAGGCGCTCGGCGCGCCCGCGCTCGCCTCGGTCTCCGGCGGCTACGCGCTGCGCACCCCGCCGGGCGCCCTGGACGTCGCCGTCGCGGAACGGCACGCCGCCGGGGCGGAGCAGGCCCGCGCGGCCGGCCAGCCGGCCCGTGCCCGCGAACTGCTCGACGCCGCACTGCGGTTGTGGGACGGCGAACCACTCGCCGGACTGCCCGGACCGTACGCGCAGGCGCAGCGCGTACGGCTCGCCGAGTGGCGGCTGTCGCTGCTGGAGAGCCGGCTCGACCTCGACCTCGACCTCGACCTCGGCGGCCACACCGAGGTGGTCTCCGAACTCACCGCGCTCACCTCCGAACACCCGTTGCGAGAGCGGCTGCGCGGCCTGCTGATGCTCGCCCTCTACCGCGGCGGGCGGCAGGCCGAGGCGCTCGGCGTCTACGCCGACACCCGGCGGCTGCTCAACGAGGAGCTGGGCGTCGAGCCGTGCCCGGAACTCGCCGCGCTGCACCAGCGCATCCTGTGCGGTGACCCTGAGTTGGCCGCACTGCCGGTTCCGGCCACCGAGCGGGAGACGGCCACGGCTATGGTGCGTCCCGCCCAACTTCCGGCCAGCGTGCCGGACTTCACCGGCCGGGCCGAGTTCGTCGACGAACTCGTCGACCGGCTCACCCGTGACGGCGGCGGGGTGATGGCGCTGTCGGCGATGGCCGGCATCGGTGGCGTCGGCAAGACGGCACTCGCGGTGCACGTGGCGCACGCCGCCAAGGACCGTTTCCCCGACGGCCAGTTGTACGTGGACCTGCGCGGGCAGTCGGACCGCGCGGCTGACCCGGACACCGTGCTCGCCGCCTTCCTGCGAGCCCTCGGCACCCCGGACGGCTCGATCCCGGACGGCACCGGGGAGCGCGCCGCGCTCTACCGCTCGCTGCTGGCCGGCCGCCGCGTGCTCGCGCTGCTGGACAACGCCCGGGACGCCGCCCAGGTCAGGCCGCTGCTGCCGGGCACGCCCGGGTGCGCGGCGCTGATCACCTCCCGGACGCGGATGATCGACCTGGAGGGCGCGCACCTGCTCGACCTGGACGTCATGCGCCCCCAGGAGGGGCTGGACCTGCTGATCCGCGTCGTCGGCGCCGAACGGGTGCTGGCCGAGCGGCAGATGGCGCTGTCCCTGCTGGCCGCCTGCGGCTTCCTGCCGCTGGCGATCCGGATCGCCGCCTCCCGGCTGGCCAGCCGGCCGGCCTGGACCCTGTCGGTGCTGGCCCGCAAGCTCAGCGACGAACGGCACCGGCTGGATGAGTTGAAGGCCGGCGACCTGGCGGTCACCGCCACCTTCGAACTGAGCTACCGTCACCTGACGTTACGTCAGGCACGGGCATTCCGGCTGCTGTCCCTGCCGGACGGCGCCGACCTGTCGCTGGACGCGGTCGGCGCGGTGCTCGACATGGACCGCCACGACGCCGAGGGGATCGCCGAGTCCCTGGTCGACTTCAGCCTGCTGGAGTCCCCGGCCCCGGCCCGCTACCGCTTCCACGACCTGGTCCGGCTCTACGCGCGTTCCTGCGCCGGCCGCGACGAGCCGGCCGGCGAGCGCGCCGCCGCGGTCCACCGGCTCAACGACTTCTACCTGGCCACCGCCACCCGGGTGTACGCACTGGAGAACCCCGGCGACCGCGCGCTGGACCACCTGCTGCGCACCGCCCGGCCCGGGCTGGAGTTCACCAGCCGCGACGCCGGGCTGGACTGGCTGTACACCGAGGCGCCCGGCCTGCTGTCCGCCGTGCTCGGCCGTGCCGCCGACGCGGACGCCGGTGGCACGGCGGGCACCGGTGGCACGGCGGGCACCGACGTGGCGGGCGGCGCTGGCGCGGGCGACGCCGGGGTGGTCGACCCGGTCGGGTTGCGGCAGGCGGTCGACCTGCTGTGGGCGGGGCAGGACCTGATGGAGTCCGGCGCCCACGCACGGCAGTTCGAACACTGCGCGCAGGCCGTCGCCGGCGCGGCGGCCGGGCGGGGTGACGCCCTGGTCGAGGGCCGGGCCCGCATCCTGCTCGGCCGGATCCTGAGCTGGTCCACCAGCCGGTACGCCGAGGCCGACCGGGAGGCGGAACGCTCCCAGCTCCTCGGGCAGGCCGCGGGCGACCCGCTGACCTCGAGCTACGCCATGAACCTGCGCGGACTGATCGCCAAGGACCAGGGCCGCTTCAGCGACGCGACCGAGCACTACGGCCAGGCGCTCGCCTCGTTCCTGGAGGACGGCAACCAGTACGCCGCCGCCGCGGCGCTCGCCAACCTCTCACGTATCCACACCGAACGCGGCGAGCCGGCCGCGGCGGTCCGCACGGCCGACGAGTCGCTCGCCGTCTACCGTGCGCTGAACTCCGGCTTCCGGCTGGCCGGCGGTCTGTACACGCTCGCCGTGGCGCTCACCGCCGACGGGCGGGCCGACGAGGCACTGACCGCGCTGGCCGAGGCGCTGCTGCTGTTCCGCGAGTCGCGCCAGCGGGTGTGGGAGGGCGTCACCCTCTTCCGGATGGCCGAGGCCCACCTGGAGGCCGGCCGGCACCGGCAGGCCGCCACCCACGCCGAACAGGCCCTCACCCTGCTCAACGACTCGGCGGGCCAGTGGCAGAAGGCCAACGTGCTTGCCGCGCTCGGCGACGCGCTGAGCCGGATCGGCCAGCCGGACCGGGCGCGGGCCTGCTGGCACGACGCGCTCAACATGCTGCCGGACCCGAACGGCGAAGCCGCCGAACGCCTGCGCCGGCTGCTGGGTCCGCCCGGCCGCCCGGCGGTCGCCGTCTGACGGACCGCCGGGCGCGCACCCGGCCGCCCGCAGCGGACGGCAACGCCCGGGCCGGGGCCCGGGGCTGCGGGGCGTACCCGCCGCGCCGGACGGCGGCCTGCGCCCGGCACGCCTGCCGCGCCGGGCGCGGATCCCACACGGCGACCACGTGCCGTGGCCGGATGGCGCCGGGTGCCGCGTGCCGTCTCCGCCGGCCGCAGCGGAAGCGGTCTCCGTTTATCGATTGATTATTGACGCCTGCCAGGATTCCATCACGTCGCAAGCCACTCGCCTGGTGACGTACGGGGGTCTTCACCGGGCGAGTGCTCCGCACCTGTGCACAGCCCGCAAACAGGGAGATTCGTATGACCAACGACGCTTCGGGATCACGAGAGCACGACGTCGAGTCCGCCACCGACTCGTCGGCTGACGCGACGGCCCCGCAGGATCCGACCGCCCCGGGAACCGCCGGCACTTCGCAGGCCCCGGACCAGCCGGATCCGGAGCCGGGTGGGGACGGCTCGACGGTCAAGCCCGACAACTGGCTCAACCCCTGACCGCTCCGGCCTGCCGGAGCGTTCCTCCGCCGGTGCGGAGGGGCGCGGGCCGGGGGAGCGCGAAGCCGGCCGTGACGTGGAGGGGGCGTCACGGCCGGCTTCGCGCGTTCCGGCCCCGCCCCGCCGGGCCCCGGGCCGGAGCCCGGCAGCCCGGATCCGCGCCGCGGAAGCGGGCGCGGAGGAGGGGGAAGGCAGCCCGGAACCGTTCCGAGCACCGGCCCGGTCCGGGGCCGGAGCGCAGCCGAGCCGGACGCCGAGCCGGTTCGGCTGCGGGGCCGCCGGCGCCGGCACTGCCGCCGCGGGCGGCGACCCGGCCCGGTCGGAAGGTAGCCGCGGCGGGCGCCGCGCCCGCGCTGCGCGGCGCGGTGGTGGTCAGCGCGGGGCAGGGCTTCCGGCAGGCGCTGGAAGCCCGGGTGGCCGACAGTCGGGGCGCCGAACGGCTGTACCTGGCCGGCGAACCGGTGCCGCCGGCGTTCGGCGTGGCGGACGCCGGGGCAGCGGCCGCCGCGGGACGCCGACGACCGCTCAACCGCGGCGAGGGGCCGCCCCGGTGCCCTTGACCGCGTCGAGGGCGTAGACGCAGCGGTCCTTGCTGCATGCGTAGACCACGCCGTCCCGCACGAGCGGCGAACCGCTGATCGCTCCGCCGGTCTCCAGCTTCCAGCGCAACTGCCCGCTCGCCGCGTCGACGGCGTACAGGCACTGGTCCATCGAACCGAAGTGCAACCGCCCGTCCGCCGCCACCGGTGCGCCGACGATGTCGCCCTGCGTCGCGAACCGCCACCTGGGGGTGCCGGCCGCCGCGTCCAGCGAGTACAGCGCGCCACCACTGCCCAGGTGCACCAGCCCTCCTGTGACCAGCAGCGGCTCCACGCTCTGCCGCGCTTCGGTGGCCACCCGCCAGTGTTCCGCCCCGGTGTGCGCGGACAGCGCGTAGACCATGCCGAGGTAGTCGACCGCGTAGACGCCGCCCGGCGCGCAGGCCGGCGGCGAGAAGAAGACCGAGGGGGCGTCGAAGCGCCACAGCTCCGCGCCGTCCGCCGCGTCGAGCGCCAGCACCCGGCAGCCCGCCGTCAGGAAGACCCGGCCGTCCGCCACGACCGGCCGCACCGGCACCCCGCCGGCCGCCTCCGCGTCGCCCACCGGATACCACCAGCGCTCCGCGCCGGTCCGGGCGTCGAGCGCGTACAGCCGGCCGCCGCCGCGGTAGTACACCGTGCCGTTCACCAGCGCCGGCCCGGCGTCCGGCGACTCGAACGCGGTCTGCCCGTCGAACCGCTCCCACAACCGGCCGCCCAGCCCGCCGCGCAGCACCTCGTAGCCCTCGACGACGCCGCCGCGCGCGCCGGTCACCACGACGCCGTCCTCCGCCCGCAGCGCGTACACCCAACCGCCGGGCTCCTGGCTGCCGCGCGGCGAACCGTCCGAGGCGTCGAACGCGAACAGCCGGTCCCCGTCCGACGCGTGGATCAGCCCGTCGGCCACCTCCATCGTCCAGGCGACCTCGCTGGTCTTGAACTGCCGCTGCCCGGTGGACACATCGAGCGCGTGCACCTCGAACGACGTGACGTACAGCCGGTTGCCGGCCACCACCGGAGTACCCCACACGTCGTTGGACATCCGGAAGCGCCACGGTCGCCAGCGCACCCCGGCCGGCTCCCCGACCGGCGGAGGCGCGAGCCGGCCCTCGCCGTGCGCGCCGACGGCGGCCGGCGCGGCGGACGCCGCCGCGTACGGCGCGGTCGCGACCGGCCCGGTCAACGGCGGCGCCCCGGCCCCGGCGACGTCCGGCGGCGCCACGCTCATCGGGGCCGGGCCCACCGGAGCGGCGCTCACCGGAGCGGCGCTCACCGCGGAGGGGCCGGGCGCGGCGACCTGCGCGGCGCCTCCCGGCACCGGCCCGACCTGGACGGGACCGGGCGACGGGGGCGGCGCGGTCGGACGCCCCTGGCCGCGCGCCGCCCACGACAGTCCCGGGCCGGGCGCGGCGGCGCCCTCCTCGGCGAAGCCCTCCTTGCCCTCCGCGCGCGGTCCCGGCCCTATCGGCACCGAACCGGCGAGCTGGACACCGCCCGCCCCACCCGCCTGATCGGCGTGCGGCTCCCGCCACGGCGGCTCCGGCATCCGGAGCGGCGGGGCGGCCGGCCGGGGCGGCACGGCCGGTCGGGGTGGCGGCTGGGACGGTGCGGAGGGCGGGGACGGCCGCTGAGCGGCCGGCGCGGCGCGGTGTCCGCTGCGCTGGTCGATCATCGCGACCGCGCCCGGCGGCAGCCACGCCGAGGCGGAGCCGGTGTCGTCGGCGGGGGAGAACAGGTGCGGGGCCAACTGCTCCTGCAGCTCGGCCGGCGACGGCCGGTGTTCGGCCTCCATCCGCATGCACGACTCGATCAGAGGCCGCAACTCGTCCGGAAGGCCGGCCAGGTTGGGGCCCTCCCGCAGCAGCATGAAGACCGTCTCCACCGGGTTGGCGCCCCGGAAGGGCGGATGCCCGGTCGCGGCGAACACCAGCGTCGAGCCGAGCGAGAAGACGTCGCTCGCCCCGGTCACGCTGCGGGAGTCGCGCGCCTGCTCCGGCGACATGTACGCGGGCGTGCCCACCGCGACGTTGGTCATGGTCAGCCGGGTGTTGGACACCCCGCTGGCGATGCCGAAGTCGATCACGCGCGGGCCGTCCTCCACCACGAGGACGTTCGACGGCTTGAGGTCCCGGTGCACCAGCCCGGCGCCGTGGATGGACTGCAACGCCTCGGCGACCCCGGCGGCCAGCCACCGCACACCGCGTGCGGGAAGCGGCCCGGTCTGGGTGACGATCTCCTCCAGGGACGGCGCGGGCACGTAGGCGGTGGCCAGCCACGGCACCGCCGCGCGCGGATCGGCGTCCACCACGGCCGCGGTGTAGAAGCCGCTCACCGCGCGGGCGGCCTCGACCTCACGCGTGAACCGCACCCGGAACAACTGGTCCTCCGCCAGCTCCGCCCGCACGGTCTTGATCGCCACCCGCCTGCCGGACGCCGAGCGAGCCAGGTAGACCAAACCCATACCACCGGCGCCGAGCCGCCCGAGGACCTCGAAAGGGCCGATGCGTCTCGGGTCGTGCTGCGTCAGCTGCTCCACTGCGGTGCCACCTCCCCGTCCCCCGAATTCTTACAGCCCCGCTCCGGCCCTCACCGTCGTCAGGCCCGGCACGGGGGCCTGATTCTCCCCGGGAAGGGTCCGGGTGGCGAACGCGGAGGGCGATTGCGCTCACATCGTCACTCGTTCAGCGATATGTCCCCTCGTCGTGTGCCCCTGGCGCCCGCGTCCTGCCGGTCTCCGACCTCCTGCCTCACGCCCGCCGCCCGTGCCTCACACCGCACGTCCGTCCGGTGATCGGGCGGCCGGGCCGCTCCCGCCGGCCGCCCGCGCCGGCGGGGTCACGGGCGGTGGCCGGTGACCCCGCCGGCGCGGGCGGGGTCACCGGCCACCGCCCGACCTCCGGCTTCCGGTCTCGCGGCCTCGACGACTCCGGGCGGCCGGGGTCCGGGCCCGTCCACCGGCCCTCCGGGACCCGGCGCCGACCGGCCGGCCGACCGGCCGCTCGGGCCGGATGTCCGCTTCCGGGACGGTCGGCGGACCCTGGCCGCGGGGCGCCGTGCCCAGCGGCGCCGGCGGACCGCTCACCGGGTCGCCCTGGAACGGTCCAGGACCGTGAAGTGGGCGCCCTGGTCGTCGACGAGTTCGGCGAGCCGGCCGTACGGGGTGTCGCGTGGATCCGACGCGACCCGGCCGCCCCCGGCCCGCGCCGCGTCGGCGGCGGCGTCGCAGTCGCCGACGGCGAACACCACGCCGAAGTGCGGCGGCAGTTCACGCGGGACATCGGAACCCATCCGCATCCGTCCGGCCAGCGGGCGGTGTTCCGGGTCGCCGGCGGCGCTCCACACCTCGTAGTCGAAGTCGCCGCCGGACTCGCCTATCTGCTCGCCGCGCACACCGAACACCTCGCGGTAGAAGGGATCGGTCGTCTCCGGGGCCCGGGTGAGGAGTTCGGCCCAGCAGAAGGCTCCGGGGCCGCCACCGGTGCCGAACCCGGGGTGGCCGCCGCCCTGCCAGACACCGAAGACCGCGCCGGTGGGATCGGCCGCCATCAGCATCGTGCCCAGGTCGCCCACCCGCTGCGGACCCATGAACACCTCGCCGCCGGCGTCGCGTATCTTCCCGGCGCACGCCGCCGCGTCGACGGTGGCGAGGTAGAGGTTCCACACCGTGGGCATCCGCCCGTCGGGCTTGGCCGCCAGGGCGCCGGCCGGCACACCGTCACGCAGCGCGAAGGTGTAGCCGTGGTGCTCCGGGAGGTGGTCGCCGAACGTCCACCCGAAGAGCGGCCCGTAGAACCGCTTGCCCGCCTCGACGTCAGGCAGCAGGGCGTCCACCCAGCACGGCTCCCCCTCGGCGAAGACCGGCATGCCCGTCCCCCTTCCGCTCGCGTTCCCTGTCGCGTCGTTCCCCGTGCGCGTCGTTCCGTTCGCCAGCTTCGTTCCGCCCACCGGCCACCGTCGCCTCGTCCGGTGCGGCGAAACGTCACGATCACCACGTTAGACCCTGTCCGCGGGGCACACCCCGATCCGTCCACGCCTGTGGACAACCCTGTGGACAACTTTCCACGGGCCGCCGCCGAGGCGCGAGAGCAAACGATCATTCGAACTGACGTTCGCAGATTCTCGGACCCTCAGGCCTGAAAGGTCAAGGCGGCCGAAAATCTCAGTCGACAGATCCGATCTGCCTCATAAATCACCCCAGAATCCTACCGGACGCCCGGTATCCCTCACCTCGTCAAACACCGCTCCCGGGCTTCGAAGCGTCCGGCCCGGCATCGGCGACAGCTCCGACACGCCGCTCTGACCTGCAATTTCATCGAGGGTACTGGCGCTCGACCCGTTTGCTGACCGCCGAATCGCGCTCTGATCACCCGAAGGTAAACTGACGGCATGACAGGACAAGTTCGCACCGTCGACGGTCGGGTCGCCGGGCGCCGCGGGCAGGCGACGCGGCAGAAGCTGCTCGAATGCCTCAGCGAGATGCTCAGCACCTCGCCCTACCGGGACGTCAAGGTCATCGACGTCGCCCGTATGGCGGGGACCTCTCCCGCGACGTTCTACCAGTACTTTCCCGACGTGGAGGGCGCCGTCCTCGAGCTCGCGGAGGACATGGCCCGGGAAGGCGCGAGCCTCACCGGCCTCGTGGCGGACCGCAGCTGGGCGGGGAGAGCCGGCTGGGCCACCGCCGAGGACCTGGTGGACGGCTTCCTCGCCTTCTGGCGGAAGAACGACGCCATCCTGCGCGTCGTGGACCTCGGAGCGGCCGAGGGGGACAAACGGTTCTACAAGATCCGCATGAAGATCCTCAACGCCGTCACCGGTTCCCTCACCGACTCGATCAAGGAGCTCCAGGACAAGGGGAGGGTCGACAAGTCCGCCAGCGCGGCGGCCCTCGCCGGTTCGCTCGTCGTCATGCTGGCCGGCGTCGCGGCGCACCAGAAGGGCTTCCAGTCCTGGGGCGTCAAGCAGGCCGATCTCAAGCCCAGCCTGGCCCTCCTGGTCCACCTCGGCGTGACCGGCCGGAAGCCGACCCGGTAGCCCGCCCCACGCACCGTCCGCTGCCCGGCGCCGTGCGTCCTTCCGTCCTGCCTGCGTACCGACGCGGGCGTCCCGTCCGGCCCCGGAACAGGCCGCCGCAGGGGCGCCCGCGTTCGCGCGTCCGCACCCCGCCGTTCGCCCGCCCACGCGGCCCGGCCCGACGCGACCCGGCGCCCTGGCGTGGCCCGGCCCCGGCGGCGAGGCGCGGCCCGCCCCCGGACCGGGCGCACCCGCGCCACTCCGACCGGGGCATCATCGAGGCATGCAGCAGAAGAACCCGCCCCGCGGCCTCATGCGCTGGCTCTCCCCGACCGCGGACAGCTCCTGGCTCCAGTTGCGCCTGCACGCCGTGGTCTGGAGCCTGCTCGCCCTTCTGTGGATCAGTTGGGAGTTCTGGAGCGACGGCACCGCGATGCACGAGGTCCTCGGCGCGCTGCTGACGGTCGTGTCGATCATCCAGGCTCTGAACGCGGTCGGCCTGATGCGCCGCAAGCGGGAACACGGCCCGCACCCCTGACCACCCCGCCGGGGTCCGCCGACCGCCAGCCCACCGCCGCGACGCCCCGACGCCGCACCCGGCTCCGCCCGACAGGACGAGCGACGGGCGAACCGGAGACGAATGCCTGGGACGGACGGAGGCGGACGGAGGCGGACGGACGTTCAACCTTTCCGACAGGCGGGACGACTCCAGCCGCCGAGCGCGGCCACGGCGTTGGCGGCCACGGCGTTGGTGACGCGGTCCACCTCGCACCAGATACGTTTCCCCGCGCCCTCGCTGTGCCAGCCCCAGCGGTCGGAGAGCCCCTCGACGAGTTCCAGCCCCCGGCCACCGGTCTCGTCGCCCCGGGCGTGCCGGGGCGTGGGCGGGAGGGTGCTGGCATCGGCGACCTCGACGCGCACCGTGCCACGCTCCGGCAGGGCGGCGGCCGGCAGCAGCATGCTCAGCACGGCGGGACATCCCGTGTGCACGACGGCGTTGGTGACCAGTTCCGACACAAGAAGCAGCAGAGTGTCGGCGAGCGGTTCCTCGGCCCCCATTCCGGAGCCGAGCAGCCGGGCGCGCGCCCATCGTCTGGCCCGCCCGACCTCCGCCGGGTCGGGACCGACCTCCATCTGCACCTGCTCTGCCTGCACCGCTCACACCATCCGAACTCGCGGACACCCGGCATCGCGTCGCCCGCTCACGGAACGTGACGGCGGCGCGGGCGGGACTGATTGACGTTCCGTCACCACCGCCGGCGGCTCCGGGACGCCCCGGTGCGACGAGGCGGTCGGACCGTGCGAGGGCCCGCACGGTCCGACCGCGCCAACGGTCCGGCAACCGGCACGTTGACCAGGCATGACACATGCGGCGCGGAGGAGACGGGCACTCAGGACCGCCGCACCGGCCCATCGGCGGACGTCGCCGTGATTGTGTCGATTCCGTACCACTCGCACCCGACGGAGCGTACCCGAGCGGCCGACGACTCCATGCGGTAACGAGTCACATGCGGGACACCCGCGGACATCACGGGCCATGGAGCCCCCGCGTCGGGGCGAACGCGCTCCAACACCCTCGCTCAGCGTGCGGGGTCGGCGACCGCACGCGCGAACTCCCCGTAAGCCTCCTCGCCGAAGAGCACGAACGCGACCTCCTCCACCGTGGTCCGCGTCTCACGCACCGTGCGCACCGCGACGCGCGCACCGTCGTCCATGGGCCAGCCGTAGACGCCGGTGGAGATCGCCGGGAACGCGACGGTACGCGCGCCGAGTTCGCCCGCGACCCGCAGTGACTCGCGGTAACACGACGCGAGCAGTCCGGAGCGGTCCTCACCGGCGGCCCACACCGGGCCCACCGTGTGCACCACCCAGCGGGCCGGCAACCGCCCCGCGGTGGTGGCCACCGCCTGACCGGTGGGCAGTCCCCCGCCGTACGACGACGCCCGCAGCGCCCTGCAGGCGTCCAGGACCTCCGGGCCGCCGCGCCGGTGGATCGCGCCGTCCACGCCTCCGCCGCCCAGCAGCGAGGAATTGGCGGCGTTCACGATCACGTCGGCGGTATGGCGGGTGATGTCACCCAGTACCAGTTCGATGCGGACCATGCCCTGATTCTGCTCCGCGCCGACATGCTCCGCGCCCGTCACGCCCCGACGCGCCCTCCGGGGACGCCCGTCCGGGGGCGTCCCGCGCCACGCCGTCCGGGCCGGGAGCCGCCCCGCGTCGGAAGTCGCCGTCCGGTCGCCACCGGGACGGGCGCGCGGTGCCCGGACCACGGCCGGCCCGGCCCGGACGGGCGCCGGCCCGGACGGGCGCCGCAGGGCGCCGCAGGGCGCACCGGTGCGGGCACCGCGCCGGGCGACGGCCCCCTGCCGGGACCAGGCGCGCCAACCGCCGGAGGGCGCGGCACTCCGGCAACCGCCGGAGGGCGGCGAGCGATGACCACATGTGGCCGGAATTCGGCGATCTTCCCGGAGGGGCTCGGTCAGCTCTTCGACCAGCGCGGCACGACGGCGGACCGCGCCGCCACGTCACCTCGCTCCCACCCGCCGCGCCCCCGGGGGCGGGCCCCGGCGGGCCACCGTCCTCGCCGCCCACCGCCGGCCCGGCAGGGACGCCAGGCCGACCCGACGCGCGGGTCGAGCCCCGGAGCGCCCCGGGCCAGCCGGCAGACCGGCCCGCACCCGGACCGGCTCTACGCCGAGATCGGGCTGGCCTTCTCGTCGAGGGCGGTGGACAGGTCGGGGAAGACGTCGAAGAGGCGGCGGACACCGAGGGCGGCGAGCACCCGGTTGACGTGCGAGCCGTCGATGGCGCCCTGGGCGGGCAGGACGATCCGCAGCCGGCCGGCGCAGGAACGCATCAGGCGGCGGGCGGCGACGAGGACGCCGACCCCGCTGGAGTCGCAGAACAGGACGGCGGACAGGTCGATGACCAGTGCGCGGCGGCCCTCGGCCACGACCTCGTGCACATGCTGCCGGACACCGGTGGAGGTGACCAGGTCCAGTTCGCCGCGGACCAGTAGCACGGTCCACCCGTCTCGTTCGTCCGTCGTCACGCTCAGTGCCACTGGGTCTCGCCTGTCTCTCCGCGTTTCCGCTTCCGCTCACGGGGCCGCTCCGGCGAGCCGTTCTCCCCCGCCGTTCCTCGGCGCCGATCCCTTCCCCGCCGGCGCCAGGTCATACTCGAACAACACCCTGCCAGGAATGCTCACGGTGGGTGAGGAAACGAAGTCAATTGGTGGCTCGTTGCCGCAAAGGGCCATACGGCGTCGTACCCGGCCGTTACATTCGACAGGAGGTCGCGACCGCGGCGGACGGACAGACGTGGCAGGAGAGCCGGGAAGGGGCGGCATGATGGCGACATCCGCGCCACCGCGCTGGGACCGCCGGATGCAGCAGCGGCTCGCCCGGGGCGAGGCCGCGGCGCTCAGCGAGCTGTACGACCGGTTCGCGTCGCTCGTGCACAGCCTGGCGCAGCGGATCGTGGGTGACGAGCCGTCCGCCGACCAAGTCACCCGTGAGGTGTTCGGCTACGTCTGGGAGCACCCGGACGCCTACGATCCGAAGGACGGCACCATGCGGGCGTGGGTGGCCAAGCTCACTCAGCGGCAGTCGGTCGAGCGGCTGCGCCGGTTCGAGGACGACCGGCCGGGCGGCGACGACCCGGGCGGTCCGGAGCGGTTCGAGGACCGGGTACGGGAGGCGAGTACGGCGGCACGCGCGGACTTCATACGTGACTCGATGCCCGCCTCGATCCGCGCGGCCCTGGACCTCGCCTACCTCCAGCGGCGCGACTACCGGCAGGCGGCCGAGGAGCTCGGGCTCACCGCGGTCGAGGCCAGGCGGCGTCTGCGACTCGGGCTGCAGATGCTCTCCACGGCCGTCCAGCAGCCCGGCGCGTCGGGAAGCGCCCGGTGACGGGGCCGAACGGGCCGTTCGGCGACGGTCCCGCCGACGACTCCTCGTGGGAGGAGGGCGGACGGGACGGGGGCACCCCGCCGCACGGCGTGCCGGTGCCGCGGGTGCCGCTGCCACGCGACGCGGTGGAGAACGGCGAGTTGGGCCCGCCGCCGGTCCGGGCGGTGCCGCCGTCGTACGACCATCCGACGTTGAAGTCGCTGCTGGGCGCGTGGGCGCTGGCGGCGTGCTCCGCCGAGGAGAGCGCGGCGGTGGAGGAACACCTGCCGGGCTGCGCGCTCTGCGCGGACGAGGCGGCCCGGCTGCGCAACGCGGTGGAACTGCTGGAGCCGTACGACCCGCTGGACCTCGACCCGATGCTGCGCAACCGGGTGCTGGAGACGTGTCTGGGCCGCCGGCCACCGCGGACCCCGGTGCCCGAGTGGGCGGGGCCCTACGACGCGGAAGCGGCCCGGCTGGACGCGCTGCTGCGCAGTCTGAGATCGGAGGACTGGTACGAGCCGGTGCGGTTGCGCTGGCACGCCGGCAGCCACGTGACCAGTGTGGCGGAGGTGATCGGGCACCTGACGGCGGTGGACGGCCTGATCGCGGTGGCACTTGGGCTGTCCGAACCGCTGGGCGCCGGGGCCGACGTACCGCGCGAGCCGGAGGCGCGGACCGAGGAGTACTGGCGCAGGTTCGCCGGGCTCCCGGCGCGGGACGTCCGGGAGGCGTGGCGCGAGCAGGGCAACACGCTGCTGCGCACGGTGTCGTTCGCGGGACGCTCGGTGGGCGGGCTGGACGTCAGTTACGGCGGGACGAGCCTGCCGCTGCGGGACGCCTTCCTGGACCGGGCGTTCGAGTGCTGGATCCACGCGGGCGACATCGCCGACGCGGTGAGCTACCCCTATCCGGCGCCGGCGCCGCGTGACCTGCACCGCATGATCGACCTCTCGGCCCGGATGCTGCCGCACGCGATCGCCGACCGCCGTCGCGCCGGGCTGGCGGACTCGCCAGGGCGGCTGGTGCCGGCCGGCGAGCAGGGGCGTTCGCTCTGCCTGGAGGTGGAGGGGGCCGGTGGCGGCGAGTGGTACATCCCGCTGGACTCGCCTGCGGCCGAGGGGTCGAAGGCGCGCAGCGTGGCGCACGTCGCACTGGACGAGCTGGAGTTCTGCCAGTTGGCGGCCGGGCACCGGCTGCCGGATGACCTGGCGGCCGGCCAGGAGGGCGACCACCTGGCGATCCAGGACGTCCTGACCGCGGCCGCCGGCCTGTCCCGCATGTAGTCGGCGCCACCCACACGGCGCCGTCGGCCGCCGCTGACGGCGCCGGCGGCGTGGTCCGGCCACCGCGCGGGCGGCCCCCGGACTCAGGAGAAGACGACGGTGCGGGTGCCGTTGATCAGCACGCGGTGCTCGCTGTGCCACTTGACCGCACGGGCCAGCACCTGGCATTCGACGTCCCGGCCGACGCCGACGAGTTGCTCGGGGGTCAGGCCGTGGCCGACCCGCTCGGCCTCCTGCTCGATGATCGGGCCCTCGTCCAGGTCGGCGGTGACGTAGTGCGCGGTGGCGCCGATGAGCTTCACGCCGCGGGCGTGCGCCTGGTGGTACGGCTTGGCGCCCTTGAAGCTCGGCAGGAAGGAGTGGTGGATGTTGATGATCCGGCCGGGCAGCCGCTTGCACAGGTCGTCGGAGATGACCTGCATGTAGCGGGCGAGGACCACCAGTTCGACGCGTTCGTCCTCGACCAGCCGCAGCAGCCGGGCCTCGGCGGCCGCCTTGTCGTCCGGGCCGACCGGGACGTGGTGGAACGGGACGCCGTAGGAGCCGGCCAGTTCGGCGAAGTCGCGGTGGTTGGAGACCACGCCGGCCACCTCGACCGGCAGGGCGTCGATGGAGGCGCGGAACAGCAGGTCGTTGAGGCAGTGGCCGAAACGGCTGACCATGATCAGGACGCGCATCCGGCGGCCGGCCGGGTGGATCTGCCACTCCATCCGGAAGCTCTCGCCGATCGCGGCGAAGCTGGCCCGCAGTGCGCCCAGGTCGGCGGCGTAGCCGTCGCGCTCGGTGGAGAAGTGCACGCGCATGAAGAACAGGCCGGTGTCCCGGTCGCCGAACTGCCGGCTGTCCACGATGTTGCAGCCGGTCATGAACAGGTAGCTGGACACGGCGTGCACGATGCCCTGTTTGTCGGGACAGGACAGGGTCAGCACGAACTGGGCGTCGTCCACCGCGTTGGCCTCGCTCACACGGCCAGCCTCCCACAACCGTCGCCGGGCGCCCCGGGCCGTCCACCGGCCGAGACCGCGGCGGCCGCCGGCACCGCCCCGTGACCGCGAACGGCCCCGCGCCCGCGACCCGCCCACCCACCCAGGCGTCGGCGCGGCGGCGCCCGGCGACCCGGCACGCACCGGCGCGGCGGTGCCGGCTCGGTGCGGGGGCGCCGGGCGGACAGTTCAGCGCGAACGGGTGTAGATCGCCAGGACGTCCAGGGAGCGCGGCGGGGCGTCGACGTCGTCGCCGTCGTTGCCGGCGAGCAGCACGTGGGCCTCGCGGGCCGCCTGGACGGCCTCCGGCCAGGCGGGGTGCTCCAGGTAGGTGCGCGCCGGGGCGTCCGCGCCGACCTCGTGCAGGATGCGCAGGACGCGCAGCACGGCGGCGTCGACGAGGGCGGCCTCCCGGGCGTCCCGGAAGATGGTCCCGACGTACTTCTCCGCCGACCAGTTGTCCAGCCAGGTGTCCTCCACCAGCCGGTAGACCGCGTCGGTGACGTCACCGTAGCCGGGCAGGCCGGCCAGCCAGCAGTCACGCTGGAAGACCGGATCGCTGATCATGTGCAGCGCGGAGCGCACGTTGCTGCGCCAGCGCCACCAGGGCATGTCGTTGAGCGGCATACCCTCCATCGTGGACGAGCGGGCACCTTGCCGGGAAGTCTTCTCCGAACCTTGCACGACAATCGATCGTACGTTCTTCGGTGCCCGGCCCCGTCACCCCCCGGCGGCGCGCCGCCTTCCCGGGCAGCCGGCGGCGGCCGTCCGCGGCGGCACGCGACGGCCCGCGAGGTGCCGGGCCCGGGTCACATCTGGGTGTACTGCCGCTGTGTGAGGCCGTACTGCTTGGCGATCGGGTTCCACATCTGCGCGGCCTTCTGCTTGGCGATGGTGGCCTCGCCGCTCGCGAGGTTGCCGCGCTGCACCGCCAGGGTGATCTTCGCCTTGCCCTTGTGGCAGCCCTTGGGCTTGCCGGCCTGGCCGGCCCATGCCGCGTAGTACTTGTCGGCGGCCGAGGAGGAGTTCCACGCCTGGGAGAGCTGGCTGGACAGCTGGCTGCCGTTCGGCAGGTCGGCCAGGCTCATCTGGGACAGCCGGCTGACCAGCCGGTCGCGTTCGGCCGCGGCGGAGCGCAGGGCCGCCGCGGACGCCGGGAGGTTCTTGCAGCCCTTGATGGACGCGACCGCGTTGATCACCGAGGTGCGGCTGTCGTTGGCACTGGCGAGCAGCGAGTCGAGACGGCGCGCCTCGGCCTCGGCGGCGGCCGAAGTGGTGGTGGCGGTGGACGCCGAGGCACTGGTGCCGGTCTTGGGCGATCCGCCGCCACCGCCCATGATCGCGCCGACTCCGATGCCGACCACCGCCAGCACCGCCACGGCCGCGCCGGCCAGCAGCACCGGGGACGGCTTGCGGCGGCTGGCGGCGGCGCGCTGCGCGGCCCGCGGACCGGGGGCGTCGGGGGCCCGGCCGGGCTGCGGGTGCTGCTGCGGGCGGCCGGTGCGCGGCGGTTGGCCGGCGCCGGCCTGGCCCGCGGCGGCCGGGTGCGGTCCGGCCGGCGCGGCGGGCTGGTCGTCACGGCGGTAGAGGAAGTCGTAGTCGTCGGCGGGTCCGGATCCGCCGGACGGCGGGGCGCCCTGCTGCCACTGGTCCTCCACGCGCGGCAGCCGCTGGGTGGGCGGTGCGGCGTCGTAGGCGGCGGACGCCTGGTCGGCGGGCGCGCCCGGCCGGATCGCGTACGGCGCGCCGGACGGCATGGGCGGCGCCTGCGGCTCGTCGGGCCGGGGCGGTTCACCGGTCGGCAGCGGCGGGACGGGAGCGTTGAACCGCTGCTCCGGCGGCAGCGGCTGCCGTGTCCCGTCCCCCGGCGGCAGGTCGGCGCCGTGGCCGGCGTACGGCGCGAGCAGCTGGGTGCTGTCGGCGTCCTGGCCGCCCGTCGGCAGGTCGCCGCCGTAGGGGGCCAGCAGTTGCGTCCGGTCGGCGTCGCCGGACGGCTGGGCGCCGCCGTAGGAGGCGTCGTAGCCGCCCTGGTAGTCGTCGCCTGCCCGGTGGTGCCCGCCCGCGCCGGCCTGCCCGTAGGGGTCGAGCGGGTGGGTGACCCGCGCGTCGTGTCCGGACGGGTAGTCGGGCTGCGGCGGGTTGCCGTAGCCGGGGGCGGCCGGCTGCTGGGCGTACGGGTCGTGCCCGGCGGCGTCCCAGCCGTGGCCCGCGTCCGGCCGCCGGTCCCAGGAGGGCTCCGGCGCCGGGTGGCCGGGCTGCGCGGGGGGCTGCTCGGCCCCGCGCAGTTCGGACGGCGGGATCCAGCGCCCGCCCTTGGAGGGCAGCACCATCCCCTCGCGGGGCTCGGACTCCGGCGACGGGTGCTGATCACGCGGGATGGGCAGCGGCCGGTGGACGCTGCCCGACGCCTCTTCTCCGTCTCCGCTGTGCATCACCGGAACTCCTGCCTACTGCGTGATCCCCGGGGCGGTTCGCGCCCAAGGCCCCAACCGGACGTTCAGAACACCGGTTCACGCTACCGGGTGAGTCGGCGTGCCCACCACGCGGCCGGGAGGTGACCGGACGGTAGCGTCCGGGCGACGGTTCCGGGGGGGCCGGGACGACGCCCGGCCCGCCTGACGTCCGCCCAGGTGGGGACCGCCGCGCGGGTCACGTAACGATTGCGTTGTGATCGGCTGTGAACGGGCCCGGGCCGGGGCGCGATCCGGGCTTTCGTCACGTTCGCCCCGCTATGCCGCCACCTCGTTCCCGGTCGGGCCGGCGGTGAACCGGCGCACGGCCGGCTCGGCCGCGAACGGCTCCAGGCGGCGGCGGAAGTCGTCCAGGTACTCGGCGCCGCGCGCGGAGCGCAGCTGGCCGAGCAGTTCGACCGCCCCGGTCGCGGTGTGGCACGCCTGCTCCACCTCGCGGGCCTGCACCTGCGCGGAGGCGAGCACCAGCATCCCTATCGCGCGGCGCCGGGCCCGGCCGGGCGGATGGCCGGCCAGCGCCTGCCGGGCCCGTTCCGCGGCCGGTCCGGGCTGTTCCAGGTCGCGGTGGCAGTGGGCGAGCTCGTCGGCCAGGTAGGCGTGGTCGAAGTGCGCGATCCACTCCGGGTCGTCGGCGGGCACCGCGCGCTCCAGCGCGTCGACCGCCCGGCCGGCGGCCGTCTGGCAGGCCCGCGCGTCGCCGAGCAGCGCGTGGCCGCGCGCCTCGGCGGCGTGGAACATCGCCTGCGCGGTCGGGGTGACCTGGCCGCGGGCGCCTTCCTGGGCGGCGCGGGCGAGTTGGGTGATCTCGCGCGGGTTGCCCAGGGTGGCGGCCAGGTGGCTCATGCCGGCCGCCAGCACGTAGCCGCCGTAGCCGCGGTCGCCGGCCGCCTGGGCGAGTCGCAGCGCCTGGATGTAGTAGCGCTGGGCGAGCCCGGGACGGCCGGTGTCGACCGCCATGTAGCCGGCGAGTTCGGTGAGCCGGGCCACCACGGCGAACAGCCGCCGGCCGGTGGACTCCCGGTAGGAGCCGGCGAGCAGTCCGGCCACCACGCTGTTGAGGTAGTGCGCGACGACCGGGCGCATGTGCCCGCTTCCGAACCGGTGGTCGAGGTCGATCAACGCCTGGGTGGTGGCCCGCACCGCCTCCACGTCGCCGATGCCCACCCGCGGCCCCCCGGTGCGGGCGACGACGGGGTCGGAGCCGGTGATCAGCCAGTCGCGACTGGGCTCGACGAGCGCGGAGGACGCGGCGGCCGAGGCGGTCAGGAAGTCCCGGCGCGCCACGTCGCCGCGCCACAGTTCGCACGCCTGCTCCACCGCCCCGTCGATGGTGGGCGCGAAGCGCAGCCCTATGCCGGAGGCGAGGTTCTTGCCGTTGGCCATGCCGGTCTCGTCGACGGTGACCGTGCGGCCGAGCTTGCGGCCGAGCGCTTCGGCGATCATCGACGGCGCACGCCCCCGGGGCTGTTGCCCGCGCAGCCAGCGGGCCACCGACGTCTTGTCGTAGCGCAGGTCCAATCCGTGCTCGGCGCCGCACATGTTGACCCTGCGGGCGAGCCCCGCGTTGGAGCACGCCGCTTCCTGGATGAGGGCTTGCAGCCGTTCGTTCGGCTGTCGCGCCACGAGCGGTCGGGCGGCCATCGCCGTCCCCCTTCGTCCACGCCGTCCTGGCCGGTCGCGCGCCGGACGGTCTGGTTCCCTGGCCTGGTCTGTACCTGCTGCGGGATCTCTGCCCAGCCGACGGGGGTGAATATGCCGTCGAAGACGATTTTTGGGTTCTTTGTGTCACGAGACCCCCAACTCGCCGAAGAAGGACTACCCCACCGCGACCGGTCCCTATCGTGCGCTCCGGGACATGCATCCGTGCGCCCCCGCGTGTCCTCGGCACGCGGGACCCGGAGGCCGGGCACCCCGGCCGGCGGTCCGGCGGGCGACGCGGTTCGGCGGACCGGGGCTGGGCCGTGTCTTGTGGAACGGGTGGATCGGGGAGCGGCGTCCGCTCCACAAGGCACGGCCTAGTTGGCGATCTCGTCCGGGGAGGTGCCGGCGGGCAGCAGTTCGTCCAGCAGCGCCTGGGTGCGCGGCGGCAGGCCACGGTGCGCGGAGCGGGACGCCAACTCCTCGGCGGCCAGCCGCACCTGCTCGTCGTCACCGGTGGCGTGGGTGGCCCGCAGCAGGCACAGCCAGAGGCGTTCGTCGTCCGGCGCGACCCGCATCGCGGCACGCACCGCGGTCGCCGCCGACCCGGCCTTGCCCAGCGCGAGGTACTCTTCAGCCAGCGCCAGGCCCACGTCACCCACCAGCAGCGGCAGTTGGGCCTCCGCGATCTCGTGCGCGAGCCAGCGGTAACGGCCGGCCGGCCGGCCGGCCAGCAGCGGCCCGCGGGCCAGCGCCAGCGCGTCCTTGAGCAGGCGGCGGCGCAACGACGGGTCGCGCCGCCTGCCGCCGGCCTCGGCGTCGTGGCGCAGCGTCTGCAGCACGTCCCAGTCGGAGACCACCGAGGGCGTCAGCACCAGACGGCCGGAGTCGTCGGCGCTGAGCCGGGGCGTGCCGTCGGGGTCGGCGCCGAGCCAGTCGCGGACCCGGTCGACCACCGCGTCCCGCACGTCCTCGGTCACACCGCGCGGCCACAGCGCGGCGGCCAGCACGCGCGGGTGGACGCCCTCGCGGTGCAGCAGCAGCAGCGCCAGCGCCTCGTGCGCCAGCACCGCGCGGTCCGCGTCCAGCGCGGCCGGCCCGACGACCTCGAACGGGCCCATCAGGCGGGCGTAGACGGCCGGGCGGCCCTGGTCGGACAGGTCGACCCGGACCGGGGAGGCGCCGCCCGCCGGGTCGGTGGCGCCGGCCGGCTCACCCCGGTCGGCGGCCTCGAACAGCCTGATCAGCGCGTCGTACTGGGCGCGCGGCAGTTCCTGGGCGGCGAGTTCCAGACCGAGCAGCGGGGCGAGCAGCCGGCCGTCGGCGGTGACCTCCAGTTCCCAAGCGGTGCCGGGCAGTTCGGAGCGTTCGGTGCCGATGAGGTAGCCGATGCCCAACCGAGCGCTGTCGGCGGCGAGTTCGGCGAGGCGTTCGGCCTGCTCGTCGGTGGGCTCGGCGGCCGCCAGCACCAGGTGGGGCGCCCACTGGGTGTGCCGGGCGCGGCCGGTGCGGCCGGTCAGCACGGTCTCGTGCCCGGCGGTGCCGAGCGCGCCGCGCCGCCCGCCGGTCTCGGCGGTCATCGCCTCCACCAGGTCGTCGAGGCCGGAAAGGTGGCGCATCCGGGTGGGCGCCAGCGCGGTGAGCCGTTCGCCGAAGCCGACCAGGGTGACGGTCATCCGGTCCGACCAGCCGTTGGTGGCCAGTTCGGCGGCGAGGGAGGCGAGCACCGCCTCGCGGTCGGCGGCGGCGCCGGAGAGCGTGACGATGCCGGGCACCGCTTCGAGGTTGAGCAGCAGCCGGGTGCCGTCCAGCGTGCCGAGCGAGGCCAGACCGGGGAACGGCGCCGCGTCGTCCGGCCGTTCGGCGTCCGGCGCGCCGTCGGCCGGCGTTCCGGCCGGGCCGGAGGGGTCCGTGCCGGCCGGGCCGTCGGCGGCGGCCGGCAGGTCGGCGCGGTCCACCCGCCAGAACGTCTGGTCCTGGCCGAGCCGCCAGGGGGCGGGGGGTTCGCGGTCCGGGGAGGCGAGTTGCAGGTGCAGCGCGTCCGGCGACAGCCAGGCCGCGTACGCGGTGGGCAGCGGCCGGCCCGCGTCGGAGAGGCCGGCGGCCAGCGCACGCAGCGCGCGGTCCAGGAAGGCGACGGAGTCCGGGTCGGCGCCGATCCGCAGCGCCTCGTCCGCGTCGTGTTCCGGGCCGGTGCCGGCGGCGCGCACGGCGGTGCGCAGGCCGGCGGCGGCGGACCGCAGCAGCGCGGTGCGCCGCTTTCGGCCGAGGGCGAACAGCAGGCCGGCGGCCAGCAGCGGCGAGCCGATCAGCGCCTCGGGCAGCGCGCCGGGTCCGTCACCGCGCGCGGCGGCCGTGGCGGACGCGGTCGCGGCGGCGGTGGCCGCCGGAACGTCCCGCCGATCGCCGGCCGCGGTCGCCGCGGCGGCCGTCCCGCCGCCGGCGGCCTGCCGGGCGGTGCCGCCGCCCCCGTGCGCGCCGGACGCGTCCCGCGCGGCGGCGGTGCCCTGCGCGGCGGACGCCCGCGAGCCGGTCTCCGCGTACCGCCGCACCTCGTGCTCGACGCGCGGCGTGAGGTGCGAGGACGGGTCGGGGACCTCGACGAGGTCGCCGCCGCGCGCGTCGGCGGGCATCTCCAGGATCCAGCCGGGCCGGATCAGGCTGGCCTGCGACAGGCGCGAGCCGTCGGGCTGCGCGCGGTCCTTGTTGAGTTCGTAGATCTCCTTGTAGCGGCGCCCGTCGCCCAGGTGGCGTTGGGCGATGTCCCACAGCGAGTCGTGGTGCCGGCCCTCGGGCGGGTCGATCCGGTAGAACTTCGTGGCCTTCGCGGTGTCCGTGCCCTGGTGGACCGGGTGGGTGTCCGCCGGGCCCCGCTCGCCGGCCGGTGCGGCGGTGTGCTCCGCCGCCTGCTGCCGGGCGTACTGCCCGGGCAGCCGCTGCGCGGTGACGGCCGGGCCGGCCGGCCGGGGGCCGACGTCGTGCCGGCCGAGCTGCGACAGACCGGGGGTCAGGCTCGCCGCGGTCGCGCCGACCAGCAGCAGGGCGGCCACCAGTTGCCGGGCCAGCAACTGGCTGGGACCGGCGACCGGCACGTGGAACGGCACCCCGACGCCGGAGACCGCCGCCTTGGTCTCCACCAGCACGCACGCCGTGAACTGCGCCCACGCCAGCCACACCACGACCGCCAGCACCCGTACGAACGTCTGCGAGGTGATCGGGGACCTCAGGGTGTCCAGCGAGGGCAGGCGGTGCGGCAGCGGCCAGCCGATGAAGCAGGCGAGCGCGGCCGGCACCCCGACGACCAGCACGGCGAGCGCCAGGGCGGCGCCGGCCGCGCGCAGCACGTCGCCCGTGGTGCGCGCCGGGCGCACCGGTCCTGTCGGCCGTCCAGCGGTGCCGGCGCGTGCCATGGTCGATCCCTGCCTTCCGCGGCCGGTCGCCGCGCTCGTGCTGTCACTGCGGTGCGCCGCCGCCCGGTCGGGCGGCGGTTCAGCCGGTGAGCGGGTCGGCCCGGGCCGTCCCCGTCACGTGCAACGGGTGCGAGTAGAACATGCCGGTCAGCACCGGACGGTAGGTGAGGCGGATGACGACTGTCACCTGCCGGGCGTTCGCCGACGTGCAGCCGGAGGCGGCCACGTCCGCCGGTGCGAGGCCGGAGTCGACGGCGAACCGCCGGACCCGGGCCGCGCAGTCCGCGGAGTCGATGACCACCTTGCCGTTGGCGCGCAGGTCCGCCTGGTTGACGTCCTCGGCCGCGTACCGGGCCGCCTGCTCGGCGATGTCGGCGGCCCGTTCGCGCTGCGAGATCGACAGGCCGCCGTCGATGACGAAGGCGGCGAGCGCCAGGAAGACGAACCCGAAGATGACCACGGCGGCCGCTCCGGAGCCGCGCTCGCGGTCCGCGCGCCGCGACGGGAGCCGGCCGCGCCCGCCGGCCGCCCGCCGGGCCGGGTCGGCCCGCCGGGCGGCGGGCCGGCGCCGGTCGTCGCGCGGGGGGTTCAATCCGCCCTCCGGTAGGGGTCCAGGGGCGCCGAGGAGCGCCCGGTCAGGGTCTTGACGACGTTCAGGCCGAGCATGTCCAGCCCGCGCACCCGGCAGCTGACCTCGACGGTGAACAGTCCGCCGGGCCGGAACCCGGCGCTGGTCTTGCGCACCGTCACCGGGCCGCCGCAGGTGCGGGTGAGGTCGGCCTCGGCGGCCTGCCTCGCCTGCCGCATCGCGGTGGCCGAATCGCGTTGCAGCGAACCGGCGCGGGCCGCGTCGCGGGCGGCGCCGTCGATCTGGCCGCGGGCGTCGACCAGCAGCCCGAACGCCACGATGACCAGGACGAACAGCATCATCACCGGCGCCAGGAAGACGACCTCCACGGTGGACAACCCGGCGTCCCCGCAGGCCGCCCGGTGCGCGGCCGCGGGTTCCGCGCCGCCTGCGCGCTCGGCCCGCCGCATGTCAGGGCCCGTCCGGTACGAAGCGTTCGACCGGTCCCTCGGACCGCTCGTCGACGGTCAGGTGCAGGCCGGGGAAGACGGACGGCACCCCGGCGGTGACGCGGATCCCGACCCGGTCGGCCGACGGGTGCAGCGGGTACACGTGGACGCCGGTCAACAGGCTCGGCCCCAACTCCCGGACGTACCGGTCGGCGGTCGCGGTCGCGGTCCCCCGCCAGGTGGCCGGGTCCGGGTCCGCCTCCGCCCGCGCCTTGCGCGCGCCCGCCTGGGCGGCCGCCTGCGCCACGTGGTCGGCGAAGAAGTACAGGGCGAACTGGACGGTCGCGAAGATCATGAAGAACAGCACCGGGGTGAGGAAGACGAACTCGATCGCCGTCATGCCGCGGTCGCCCCGCGGCCCGGCCGGCCGCCGGAGCGGGGACGCCGTACGCCGCCCGGACGCCCGGGGCGCCGGAACCGGCCCGGACGCGGAACGCGACCGCGGCAGCGGACGCCGTCGGTGGGCGCGGCGGAACCGGGCGGGGGCCGTCCCGCCCGTGGTGCCGTCCCGCTCGCTGCGCGTCATCCGTCCCCCCTCGTCCCGTCCGTGGTGCCGTCCGTGGTGCCGTCCGTCAGCAGGTGCTGCTGGCCGAGGCGCCCTTGATGCAGTGGCTGACCTTGTTGGCACCGTGCCGCAGCGCGTCGTTGATGATGAACGCGACCACACCGACCATCGCCACCACCACCGCGGAGATGATCACCCACTCGACCGCGGAGGCGCCGCGGTCCGGTTCGCCGCCGCGGGCGCGCTCCAGGCGGGCCCGCAGGAAGCACAGCAGGAAGTCCACGTCCTGACGAGTCATCACTTTCACGTCCTTCGGAGGGGTTCACGCGGTTCGTTGCGACGGCGGCCGGTTCACATGGAGAACACCCGCATCGCCGCCGGGTAGATGAGGAACACCAGGAAGCCCGCACACAGCAGGAGTTGGGCGACCAACATGGACTGGGACTTCTCGCCGGCGCTGCCCTCGATCTCGGCCAGTTCGCGGTGCCGCATGGTCTCCGCCCGCGAACCGAGCGACTCGCGCACCTTCGCGCCGTCGTCGGCCACCAGCGCCAGCGACGCCGAGAGGTCCTTCAGTTCCTCCACGCCCAGTTCGGCGCCGAGGTCGCCGAGCGCCTCCCACTGGCTGACGCCGGTGATCCGCGCGTCGTGCAGGCACTCGCGGATCCGCTTGAGCGCCCAGCCGTCACTGACCTCGGCGGCGGCCAGCAGCGCCTCGGGCAGTCCGCGCCCGCCGGCCAGGTTCATCGCCACCAGGTCCAGGTAGGCGCCCACCACCCGGCGCAGGTCCCGGCGCTTTTCGGCCGCGTCCCTGCGCACCTCCAGGTCCGGCAGCAGGAAGAAGACCACCGCGAACACCGCGGCCAGCCAGACCGGCACGACCGGGCTGGAGCCGGCCCCGAGCGTCCAGGCGACCGAGAACAGGAACGGGCCGAAGAACAGGCCGGACGCCGCCAGCATCACCTTGGTGGCCAGGAAGCCCTCCCAGCCGCGCTCCAGCACCGCCAGGTCGGCCCGCAACGACCGCTGCTGCCAACCCTGCTGGAGGTAGAAGGCGGCCACCCGGTGCCCGATCCGCTCGCGCACCCCGCCGGGCCCGGCCGCGGCGCCGCCGGACGGCCGGGCGGCGCGCAGCGCGTCGATCCGGGCGACCTGCGCGACCGCGCCGCGCCGGGACGGCAGCAGCGCGCGGACCAGCACGTAGAGACCGAGCCCGGCGACCGCGCCGAACAGCACCGTGAGCGTCATCGGACCGGAACCTCCCACCGCTGCCCGGCCGTCGCCGGCGGTTCGTCACGGTCTTCCCTGGTCAGGAACCGGTCCGGCGTCTCGATGCGGGACAGCTTGCGCAGCCACCAGAAACCCATCGCGAACAGGCCGCACACCACGGCCAGCACCACCTGCCCCACCGGTGTGCCGTACGGCTGGACGAACGAGCGGTTGAACACCGACAGCGCCAGCACGAAGGCCACCGAGACGCCGACGACGATCTGCACGCTGCGCCGGGTGCTGGCCCGCTGCGCCATCACCCGCTGGCGCATGTCGACCTCCTCGCGGGCCGACTTGGCCAGCGCACCGAGCACCTCGCGCAGGCCGGGACCGCGCAGCCGGGCGTTGAGGATGAGCGCGGCCACCACGATGTCGGAGGACGGGTCGTCGAGGTCGTCGGCGAGGTGGTGCAGCGCCTCCGGCAGCGGGGTGCGCGAGCGCAGCCGGTCCACCAGCGCGTCCAGGTGCGGGCGCAGCGCGGGTCCGGCGCCGCGCGCCGAGGCGGGGATGGCCTGCTCCAAGCCGACCGCGCCGGCGATGGTGTCGCGCAGCGACTCGGTCCAGGCGGCCAGCGCCTCCACCCGGCGCATCGCGGCGCGCTCCTCGCCCGCGCCGCCGAACAGCCGGTTCCAGGCCAGCACCAGAACGGCGGCGGCGATCCCGGCGACCGGCCAACGGGTCATCACCAGCACCACCAGGCCGGCGCCCACCGCGACCGTGGCGCGCCGCGAGAGCAGCCGCAGCACCCGGCTCGGGTCGCGCCGCGGGCCGCCGGCGCGCACCGGCAGTCCGCGCAGTGCGGCGACCAGCAGCGCGACGCCGCCGCCGACGGCCGCTCCGGCCAGCAGGCCGTAGAGGACGGGGAATGAGAAGACCCCGGTGGGGTTCATCGCGTGGTCACCAGCCTCACCAGTTCCCGGCCGGCCGGTAGCCGTGCGCGAGGAGTTCGTCGAGGCAGGAGATCGGCGCGTGGGCCCGCGGCTGTCCGCCGGGCCCCTCGGCGAACACCTCGCTGGACAGCACCCGGCCGTCCACGCCGTTCACCTCGCGGACCGAGGTGACCAGCCGGCGCAGCGTGCCGCCGTGGGCGAAGTCGTTGCGGCGCTCGATGAAGACCACGAAGTCGATGGCGCCGGCCACCAGCATCTGGGACGCCTCGATGGGCAGCCGCTCCCGTGCCTGGAGGGCGTAGGTGGAGATGCGGTTGAACACCTCCGCCGAGGAGTTGGCGTGGATGGTGGACAGCGAGCCGTCGTTGCCCTGCGACATGGCGTTGAGCATGGTGACGATCTCGTCGCCCAGCACCTCGCCGACGATGACCCGGGAGGGGTTCATGCGCAGCGAGCGGCGAACCAGTTCGGCCATCGAGATGGCGCCCTGGCCTTCGGAGTTGGGCAGGCGCTCCTCGAACGCGACGACGTTCGGGTGCAGTTCGGGGAACTGGTCGAGGCCGAGTTCCAGCGCGCGCTCCACGGTGATCAGCCGCTCGGCGGGGCCGATCTCGTTGGCCAGCGCGCGCAGCAGCGTGGTCTTGCCGGCGTTGGTGGCTCCGGCGATCATGATGTTCTTGCGGGCCGCCACCGCCGCCGCCAGGAAGGTGCCGACGTCCTGGCTGACGGTGTTGTTGCCGATCAGGTCGGCGAGGAAGACCTTGCCGAGCCGGGCGCGCCGGATGGACAGCGCCGGGCGGCGGGTGACGTCCATGACGGCTGACAGCCGGGAGCCGTCCGGCAGCCGCAGGTCCAGCTGCGGGTTGGCGGTGTCGAACGGGCGTGAGGACAGCCCCGAGTAGGCACCCAGCACCTGGATCAGCTCGACGAGTTCCTCGTCGGACTCCGCGACCGGCTCGGCACGCTCCTCGCGGCCGTCCGCGTACCCGACGAAGACCTGGTCGCAGCCGTTGATGTCGATGTTCTCCACGAGCGGGTCGTCCAGCAACGGCTGCAACCGCCCCACGCCGAACAGCGCCGCGTGCACGGCGGCGGCGTACGCCTCCTCGGACTCCGCGTCGGGCGGGGTGCGGCCGACGTTGATCTCGGCGCGCGCGTACTCCTCCAGGATCTGCGCGATCACCGCCCGCGCGAACTGCCGCTCGTCCTCCGCGGACATCGGCCGGTAGCCGGCCGCCTGGTCCTGGCGACGCTGCTCGGATATCCGGTCGCCGGCCTCCTGCCGGAACCGCTTGACGAGCTGGTGGTCGACCGCGCTCATCGGGTGTCCCGGGCCGGCGGCGGGCCCCCGGCCGGCGTGCCGGGCCGCTCGGCGGGCGACGGCCGGCCGCCGTGGGACGGCGACGGGTCGGGGTGGCAGGGCCGGGACGGACGGACGGCGTCCTGGTACCCGGCCGGCTGCGGCGCGGCGCCACCCGCCCCGGGCAGCTGCGTTTGCGGCTGCGGCTGCGGGGAAGGGGCGTACGCCGCGGCGGCCGCGTGCGCGGGCCCTGCGGCCTGCGGGGAAGGAGCGTGCGGGGGCGCGGCGTGCGCTCGGCCGTCCGGTAGGCCACCGGATGCCGAACCGCCGTAGGACTGCGCGAGGTCGAAGTGCTGGAAGGCGTCGGCGGCGACCTGCCGCGCGGAGCGCACCAGCAGCGCCCGGTCCACCCGTCCGCGCCGCCGCCCGGCCAACTGCGCGGCGCCCGCCGGGTCGTCGGCCAGCGTGCCGACCACTCGCGCGCCGATCCGCGCGGCCACCAGCATGTCGTTGACCTGCCCGGCGATCCGCTCGCCGCGGCCGGCCTCGGCGACCAGCAGGATCCCGATCGGCGGGAAGCCCAGCTGCGCCGCGCCACGGTGCGAGCCGTGCAACCGTGCGGACAATGCGCCGGCCCGGTCCCGCACCCGGGCGAGCTGCTCCGGTTCGGTACGGGCCAGCAACAGCACCAGCGAGGCGTGCGGCAGCAGTTCCAGCACCGCGGTGTCGCCCCCGATCCGGCCGCAGTCCGCGATCACGTCGGCCGCGCCCTGCGGGGACTCGGCCAGCCCGGCGAACGCCCGGCCCAGCGACGACCACAGCCCGGAGAATCCGGCCGCCTGCTCGCTGTTGTACAGCCCCACCAACACCTCGAGGCCGCCGGCCAACGGCTGGGCGTGGTCCCACACCTGTTCGGCGGCGAGGCCGCGGCGGGCGGTGGCGGCCAGCGACAGCAGGCCGGTGTTCGGGTCGAGCGGGCCGCCGTGCGCGGCCGCGCTCCTGTAGACCAGGTCGCCGCCGGCCGGGTCGGCCTCCACCAGCAGGGCGCGGCGCGGCCAGACGGCTGCCAGCGCCACGGCGGTCGTGGTGACGCCCGGCGCCCCCTTGTCGGCGGCAACGGCTATGAGGGCCACGGTCAGCCGCCGCTACCGGTCGGCACGATCACCAGCGCGACCTGTCCGCTGGACGACGCCTGGGCCAGCGCGGGCGCGTCGCCGCGGTCGACCAGGAGGGTCACCGGCAGGTCGCCGCCGTCGCCCGACGCGTCGGAGGAGGGGGTGACCGAGCGCACCGTGGCGCCGGAGGCCAGCGCCCCGCCGGCGAGCCCGGTGGACTTGCCGCCGCCCGTGTCGCCGCCGCTTTCGCCGTCGGTCTCGACCAGGTACGCCGACACCCGGTCGCCCGCCCGCAGTCCCTGCGGGTACTGGCCCGGCTTGAGGGACAGGCCGACCACGACCTTCCCGCTCGGCAGCCCCTTGCTGTGCGTCAGCATCTGGCCGACCAGCGGGGTGTCCGGCAGCAGGTCGGTGGCCGCCCGGTAGGAGGCGAGTTCACCGCGCTGGGACCACAGCACGTAGTCCAGGCCGCTGCCGTCGCCGACCTCGACCTCGCGGATCGCGGACGCCGGGACGGACTGGCCGGCCGGCACCCGCTGGGTGATCTCCACCGCCTCGATCTTGTCGCCCGCGCGCAGCACGAGGACGGTCGCGCCCAGCGCGCCGACCAGGATCAGCAGCACGGCGAGCGCGGCGAGCGCGGGCTTGCGTTCCCGCGGCGCCACCGGGAGCCGGTCGCCGCCGCCCGTGCGGTCGTGCGCCGCCCGCCCGGCACCGCCGACAGCGGTGCGTTCCTTGGTCTTCAACGCCAGTTCCCCGTGACTTCCCCGTGATCGCCGATGCGTTTCGCAACAGCGGGCCGACCGGCCTCCGGCCGCGGTTCCGCCGCCCACGCCTTCTCACCCGCCCCGCGGGCTCCCGATGCCGCCAGCCTCCCGGGCCGTCAAGCCATCGCACCGTACCAGCGGCCGAATCACGCCCTCAAGGCGCGGTTCGTAACGGGACCTTCACGACGGTGCGGGCACGCCATAACGGGCGGAGCGTGAAGGTCCGGTGTAATGCCGTCACGGACCGGCCACCGCCCGCGCCGCTCAACCGGCCGCCCGGTACGGTGCTCGCGGCCTGGTCCGTCACACGCGCCGCAGGGGGAGTCCGTTGGCCCGTCGCACGCCGTCCGCCCTCGCGCTCGTCCCGGCAGCCGTGCTGCTGCTGACCGGCTGCGGCTCCTCGGCGTCGCCGCACCACGGGCACGGCATCGCCGGCGCCGCGTCCGGTTCCGGTTCCTCCGGCGCGCCCTCGGCCCCCGCGTCCGACCCGCCCGGCGCGCCGTCGTTCCGCCTGCCGTCCGACGTCAGGGTGGACATCGCCGCCCCGGCCCCGGGCGGTGCGGAGGCGAACGCGGCCGCGTCCGGACTGGAGTACGCGATCCGGGCGCTGCGGGACGGCTTCAGCAAGGACGACGGCCAGGTCGCGCCGATGGTGCACGCCTACGCGTCGGACGCCGGCCTCTTCTGGTCGGCGCGCATCGCGCGGGACAAGGCACGGGGCCGCACCATCACCGGCACCTACCGGTACTACGACATCGCCGTGCGCACCCGCGGCGGCTCCGCCGCGACCGCCACCTTCTGCGAGGACCAGCGCGAGGCGTTCGCCAAGGACGTCACGACCGGGAAGGTGTACCGCACCGCGCCGAGCGACAAGGACTTCTACGCGTTCACCGCGCTCATGAGGAAGGACGCGGCGGGCACCTGGCAGATCTACCAGGAGAGTTGGAAACAGGGGGACAGCACATGCGTCAACGGGTGACCTCAACGGCCCGCGCCGGCCTCGTCGCGGGCCTGGCCGCCGCCGCCCTGCTGCTCGCACCGGCCGCCTCCTGGGCCGGCGACGGAGGCAACGGCGGCAGCGGCTCCACGCGCGGCGGCTCCGGCGACGGCAGCACCATCTCCGCCACCGCCGACTCCCACGTGGTGGTGCACGGCGACTCCCCGGGCGACGGCGCCCCGCTGGTCTCCTCCGACGCCTCCTACGCGCCGCCGCCGTGCTGGTACGAGCCGCGGTTCACGCCGGAGCAGTACCTCGTCTACTACCGCCAGAGCCTGGTGGGCTGGGACACCGGCAAGAGCTACGTCAAGAAGCAGCTCGACACGTTGGAGGGCGAGCACTACAACATCGGCAAGAAGGGCCTGTGGTGGCAGCTCGACTACAACACCTCGATGCCCGCCTTCACCGCCCTCGACGACTGCCCCTACCAGGACGACACGATCTGGGTGCCCACCGGTGACCCGACGCCGCCGCCGGGCGCGCTGACCCCCGAGGAACTGTCCCGGATCGCCTACTCCGCCACCCGTCTCCCGGCCCCGCCGGTCACGTTGAGCCCGTCGCCGGCCAAACAGGTCGTCAACCTGCCCACCTACGTGTCGTTCGCCGCGCCGCTGCGGCGGGTGTGGGTGACCGCCTCGCTGCACGAGCTCGGCGTCGACATCGCCGCCACCACCGTGGCGACCCCGGTCTCGCTGCGGGTCGACGCCGGCACCGCGGACGCCTCCCCCGGTTCCTGCACGTACCCGCTGACCGCGGCGGGCGGCGGGTACCGGGTGGACTCCCGGCACGCCGGCTGCAACATCACCTACCGCAGGTCGACCGGCGGCGGCAGCTACCCGCTCACCGCGCGGATCACCTGGAAGGTGACCTGGACCGCCTCCCGCGACCCCGACGGCCCGGCCGAACGCCCGGCCCTGCCGGACGGGTTGTCGACCTACCGCCGCGCGGTGGCGGTACGCGAGATCCAGACCGTGGTGCGCTGAACCCCACGCCGACCGCCGCCGGATATCGTCCTGAACGACAATGTGGCGGTAATACCGGAGGACGATCGTGCGCCTGACGCTGACCGTGGTCGACCCGCTCGGCGGTCGGAGCGCCGACGTGGTCGTGGACGCCGAACCGGACACCGCGGTCGGCGAGGTGGTCCGCGAGGTGGAGCGGCGGGCGGGGGCCGACGGCGGCGCGCAGATCATCTCGCTGCTGCCGGGCGGCGGTTCCGCGCCGCGCTCCCCGGGCGTGCCGACGGCCTACGTCGACGGCTTCGCGCTCGATCCGGCCCGTACGGTGGCCGCCTCCCCGCTGCGCGACGGCGCCGTGCTGAGCCTCTACGACCCGGCGGGCTGCCTGGCCGGCGAGCCGACCGGCCTGGTGGAACTGCGGGTGGCCGGCGGGCCGGACGCCGGCGCGGTGCACCGGCTGGGCGTGGGACGGGCCGAGATCGGCCGCGGGCCGGGCGTGCGGGTACGGGTGGACGACCCGGAGATGGCCGAGCGGGCCGGCGCGCTCACCGTCGCGATGGACGGCGCCTGCCGGCTGACGGTGGACGGCCGGACCGACGACTGGCCGCTCGGCTGCCAGCGCGTGCTCGGCAACACCGTACTGGAGCTGGACCGGTACCTGCCGCCGGACGCCGCTCTGCACCCCGGCGAGGACGGCGTCACGCTGGACTACAACCGGCCGCCGCGGCTGCGTCCGCCGGAACGCGCCACCCTGTTCCGGCTGCCGTCCCCGCCCGGCGACCCCGGCGGCCGCCCGCTGCCGTGGCTGATGGCGCTGGCACCGCTGGTGATGTCGGTGACGATGGCACTCACCATGGACGAGATGGCCTACCTCATGGTGGCGCTGGTCAGCCCGGTCGTCATGATCGGCAACCACGTGCTGGACAAGAGGAACGGCCGCACCTCGCACGCCAGAACGCTCGCCGACTACCGGGCGCGCAAGGCCGCCATCGAGGCCGACGCCGAACAGGCGCTGGCCGCCGAGCGCTCCGACCGGCTGCTGGCCGCGCCCGACCCGGCGACCGTGCTCAACGCGGCGACCGGGCCGCGCACCCGGCTGTGGGAGCGCCGCCGGGCCGACGAGGACCACCTGATGCTGCGGGTGGGCACCGGCACGCTCCCCTCCCAGGTGGTGCTGGACGACCCGGAGCAGGAGGAGCACCGGCGCCGGGTCGCCCGGGACGTCGAGGACGCGCCGGTCACCCTGTCGCTGCGCCGGCTGGGAGTGGTCGGGCTGGCCGGTCCGGACGGCGTCGGGCAGGCGCTGGGCCGGTGGGCGCTGGCCCAGGCCGCCGCCCTGCACAGCCCGATGGACCTGCGGGTCTACCTGCTGACCACCGAGCCGACCGCGGAGCGGGACTGGGACTGGGTGCGCTGGCTGCCGCACGCCAGGAGCGGCGACGCGGGCGGACCCGAGGTGCTGGTCGGCGGCGACGCGGAGACCGTGGCCGCCCGGGTGGCGGAGCTGTCCGCCCAACTCGACGCCCGGCAGAAGGCGGTGCGCGAGGCGGGCGGCACCGGCACCCGGCAGACGGTGTTCAAGGAGCCGGACGTCGTGGCGGTGCTGGACGGTTCGCGCCGGCTGCGCTCGCTGCCCGGGGTGATCCGACTGCTGCGCGAGGGGCCCTCGGTGGGCATCCACGCGCTGTGCCTGGACACCGACGAGCGCTTCCTGCCCGGCGAGTGCCAGGCGGTGGTGGTCGCCGAGTACGAGCAGCCGCGGGAGGCCGGACCGGCACCGCGGACCGGTCCGGCCGGCGGCGGGCGGGCGGACGCCGCCGGGCAGCCGGCCGCCGGCTTCCCCTCGCTGTCCGCGTGGTACGCCGCCGCGCCCGGCGCCGCCCCCGCCGCCGCGCCCGGCGGCACCGGCCCGGCCGGCGCGACGGCCGGGACGCGGCCGGCCGGCGGACGGCTGCGGTTGCGGGTGGAGGAGACCGGCACCGCGCGGCTGCGCGGGGTCCGGCCCGACCTGGTCTCCCCCGCCTGGTGCGGACGGCTGGCCCGCTGCCTGTCGCCGATCCGCGACATCAGCGGGGAGACCGAGGACGCCGGACTGCCCGGCGCCAGCCGGCTGCTGGACGTGCTGGACCTGGAACCGCCCACCGGCGAGGCGGTGGTGGGCCGCTGGCGGCTCGGCGGACGTTCGACGACCGCGGTGGTCGGCGAGTCCTACGACGGGCCGTTCGCCCTCGACCTGCGCCGCGACGGGCCGCACGGCCTGATCGCCGGCACCACCGGCTCCGGCAAGTCGGAACTGCTGCAGACCATCGTCGCCTCGCTGGCGGTCGCCAACACCCCGGAGGCGATGACCTTCGTGCTGGTCGACTACAAGGGCGGCTCGGCGTTCAAGGACTGCGTCCTGCTGCCGCACACCGTGGGCATGGTGACCGACCTCGACGCCCACCTGGTGGAGCGGGCACTGGAGTCGCTGGGCGCCGAGCTCAAGCGGCGCGAGCACATCCTGGCCGCCGCCGGCGCGAAGGACATCGAGGACTACACCGACCTGCTCGCCCGCTCCCCGCGGCTGGACCCGCTGCCCCGGCTGCTCATCGTGATCGACGAGTTCGCCTCCATGGTGCGCGAGCTGCCGGACTTCGTCACCGGCCTGGTCAACATCGCGCAGCGCGGCCGGTCGCTCGGCATCCACCTGCTGCTGGCGACCCAGCGGCCGTCCGGCGTGGTCTCGCCGGAGATCCGCGCCAACACCAACCTGCGCATCGCGCTGCGGGTCACCGACGCCGCGGAGTCCACCGACGTCATCGACGCCCCGGACGCCGGCCACATCGCCAAGTCCACCCCCGGCCGCGCCTACGTGCGGCTCGGGCACGCCTCGCTGGTGCCGTTCCAGTCCGGGCGGGTCGGCGGGCGGCGGCCGGGCACCGCCGCACCGACGGCGGTCGCGCCGTGGAGCGCGCCGCTGGAGTGGCGGGCGCTGGGACGGCCCGCCGCGCGGCGTCCGGCCCCGCCCGAGGGGCGCGACGACGAGGAGATCACCGACCTGAAGGTGCTGGTGGAGGCGGTCCGGGCGGCCAACGACCGGTTGGGGATCCCCGCACAGCACAGCCCCTGGCTGCCGGCGCTGGCCGAACGCGTGCTGCTGGACGACCTGCCGCCGGCGGCGCCGGCCACCGGCGAGCTGCCCGCCGCGCCGTGGGGCGTGGAGGACCTGCCCGCCGAACAGGCCCGCCGGACCGTCGCGGTGGACCTCGGCTCCTTCGGCCACCTGCTGGCGGCCGGCGGACCGCGCTCCGGGCGCTCCCAACTGCTGCGCACCATCGCCGGTTCGCTGGCCCGCACGCTGTCCACCGCCGACCTGCACCTGTACGGGATCGACTGCGGCAACGGCGCGCTGGCCGCGCTGACCCGGCTGCCGCACTGCGGCGCGGTGGTGGCCCGCAACCAGACCGAGCGCGCGGTCCGGCTGGTCGGTCGCCTCACGGCGGAACTCGCCCGCCGCCAGGAGGTGCTGGCCGGCGAGGGGCACGCGGACGTCGGCGAGCAGCGCGCTGCCGCCGCCGAGCCGGACCGGCTCGCGCACATCGTCGTCCTGCTGGACCGGTGGGAGGGCTGGCTGCCCACCCTCGGCGAGGTCGACAACGGCGACCTGACCAACGACCTGTTCACCCTGCTGCGCGAGGGCGCGAGCGTCGGGATGCACCTGGTGGTCACCGGCGACCGCACGCTGCTGTCCGGGCGGGTCGCCACGCTGAGCGAGGACAAGATCTCCTTCCGGCTGCCGGACCGCTCGGACTTCTCGCTGATCGGCGTCAACCCCCGCAAGCTGCCGGACGGGATCCCGGCCGGCCGCGCCTACCGCAACGAGTCCGGCGTGGAGACCCACGTCGCCCTGCTGGACGCGGACGTCACCGGCCAGGGGCAGGCCGCGGCGCTCACCGCGATCGGCGCGGACGCCACCGCCCGGGACGCCGACCTGCCCCGCGAGCGGCGCCCGTTCCGGGTGGACGTGCTGCCCTCCCGGCTCACCTTCGACGAGGCGTGGGCGATGCGCGACCCGGCCGCCGGCGGCTCCGCGCTGTGGGCGATGGTCGGCGTCGGCGGCGACGAGCTGACCGCCTACGGACCGGACCTGTCCGACGGGCTCGCCTCCTTCGTGGTCGCCGGGCCCGCCAAGTCCGGCCGGTCCGGCGTGCTGGTCACGCTGGCGCGCGGCTGGCTGGCCCGGGGCACCCGGCTGGTGCTGGCCGCACCCCGGCCCTCCCCGCTGCGCCGGCTGGACGGCGAGGAGGGCGTGCTGGCGCTGTTCACCGACACCGACGTCCCCGAGGCAGCGCTGTCCGCCGCGCTGGAGCGGGCGACCGGCGACGGCGCGCCCGTCGTGGTGCTGGTCGACGACGCGGAGCTGCTGCGCGACTGCGCGGCCGGCGACCTGCTGCGCGACATCGTCTCGCGCGGCGCGGAGTCCGGCCGCGCGGTCGTCCTGGCCGGCGACGAGGAGGACGTCTGCTCCGGCTTCTCCGGCTGGCAGGTCGAGGCGAAGAAGGCCCGGCGCGGCGTGCTGCTGTCGCCGCAGTCCAGCATGAGCGGTGAACTCGTCGGCCTACGGCTCTCGCGTGCCGCCACCGGCGGCCCGGTCACCCCCGGCCGCGCCCTGCTGCACCTCGGCGACGGCACGCCGCGCACCGTGACGGTGCCGATGTCCTGACCCGCGCGGCCGGCTGGGGTCGGCGTAGGCGGCCGGTCGGCGAACGACGGCCGCGGCGACGGCCGGCGAACGACGGCGGCCGTCAGGCCGGGCCCAGGAACGCCTCCACCTCCCGCTGCCACGCCTCCGGCTGGTCCCACGGCACCAGGTGGCCCGCCTCCGGCACCTCGGCGTACCGGCCGCGCGGTAGCACCCGGACCATCTCCTGCGCCTCCGCGCGGCCCAGCTCCCCGTCCCAGCCGCGCAGCACCAGCGTCGGGCAGGCCACCTCGGCCAGTTCCTCCCAGTGCGCGTCCCGCATCCACGGCTCGCGCGAACGGAGCACGTGGTCGAAGGAGAACGACGGCCACCACCCGCCCTCGCGACGCTCCATCACCTGCGTGTAGAACGCGCCGCGGGTCGGCCGCGGCCGCTCCAGCGTGGGGTCGAGCTCGCCGAACCAGGCGCGCACCTGGGCGAGCGTGGCGAAGGGCAGCGGCCAGGAGGCGAACCACCGCTCCCACTCGCGCTGGCTGGCCTCCCCCAGCGCGGAGGCACGCATGTCGCATATGACCAGCGAACGCACCAGGTCGGGCCGCCGCACGGCCAGTTGCCACGCGGTGAGCGCGCCCATCGCGTGCCCGACCAGCGCGGCGGGCGCCAGTCCCAGCTGCTCGATCGCCGCCTCCGCGTCCCGCACGTACTCCTCCCGGCCGTAGCCGTCCGGCGGCTTCGCCGAGCACCCGTGCCCGCGCTGGTCGAGCGCGACCGGGCGGTACCGCCCGGACAACCCGTCCGCGGTGACCGCCCACTGCGAGGCCCGGCCGGTCAGTCCGTGCAGCAGCAGCACGGCCGGCGGCGCGTCGGTCCCGCCGGGGCAGGTCCGACCGCGGGAGGCGGGGCGCGGCCCCCGCGCCGGGCCGGCCGGGCGGCGCCCCCGGGCGGTGTCGCGCGGGGCACGGCCGGAGCGCCCGGCGTACGCGCGGGGTCCGGCGGAGGACACGCCCTGCCCGAAGTCCCAGGCGGCGAGCCGCACCCCGCCCGCTCCGCTCACCTCGATCCGTCGCACCATCTGGGCACCCCCGGGTGACCGTGTGCCGTTCGCCCGACCACCGTGGCCGGGCCCCCGCATTTTATCGAACTCATCTTCGAACAACGCCCCGCGCGCGGGAAACCGCCCTTTCGGGTGACGTCTGTCAAGTGTCACGCCGTATCGCCGCGGGGAGGACTCCGGCGGGAGGGACCGTCTCCGCCGGCCAGGGGAGGACCCGGACAGCTCGGGGTTCCGGGTGACGACGGCCCCGGCATCACCGATGCCGGGGCCGCTCCCGCGTTCCGTGCGGAACGACCCCGCTCCCCGCCGGGCGGACAGGCCTTGCGGGACCGGACGGGCCCAGGGCGGCCGGGCCGGCGCGACACGGAGCCGCCGGTCGCGGAGCACGGGGCTGGCCGGCGGCGTCAGTTGCGCGCGACGAAGACGTGCCCGGCCACTTCCCGGGAGAGTTCCGCCGCCTCGCCGCCGCTGCCGACCAGGACGCCGCCGGTGGCGGAGGTCACCGAGACCACCGCGCCCGGCTGCACGCCGGCCCGCCGCAGGGTGTGCATGAGCTGCTCGTCGGTCTGGATGGGTTCGCCGATCCGGCGGATGATCACCTGCTTGGGAACCGAGTTGGGCCCCAGTTCGGCGAGGCTGAGGGTGCCCTCGCCGAGGAACGGGTCGGCGACGCCGTCGCCGAGCTCCTCCAGCCCCGGGATCGGGTTGCCGTACGGCGACTCCGTGGGGTGCCGCAGCAGTTCCAGGACGCGGCGCTCGACCGCCTCGCTCATCACGTGCTCCCAGCGGCACGCCTCGGCGTGCACCTGCTCCCACTCCAGGCCGATCACGTCGACCAGCAGGCACTCGGCGAGCCGGTGCTTGCGCATGACCCGGGTGGCCAGGCGGCGGCCGTCCTCGGTCAGGTCCAGGTGGCGGTCGCCGGCGACCCGCACCAGTCCGTCCCGCTCCATCCGGGCGACCGTCTGGCTCACGGTCGGACCGCTCTGGTCGAGCCGTTCGGCGATGCGGGCTCGCATGGGGACCACACCCTCCTCCTCGAGCTCCAGGATGGTGCGGAGGTACATCTCGGTCGTATCGATGAGGTGTCCCGACATGCTTGCCCCTCATTGCTCGTGCGGTGGCCCTGCGCCAATTCTGCCGGATCCCGTCGACATCGCAGCCCAGCGTGTTGACAGTGTGTGCCACGAGCCCCCACGGTGATCGGCGACTCACGACCGAGGGGGCGCGGATGGCAGCCGGGGAGATCGCCGGACGGTACTTCGACGCGGCCGTGCGGCTGCTGGAGCGGGCCCGCGACGAGGAGGCGGGGAACGTCGCGGCGGCCGGCGCGCTGATCGCGGACGCGGTGGCGGCCGGCGGGCGGGTGTTCACCTTCGGGGCCGGCCACTCCTCGCTGCCGGCGCAGGACGTGGTGTACCGGGCCGGCGGCCTGGCGCTGGTGAACCTGCTGGCCGTGCCGGGCGCGGTGGGGGTGGACGTGCGGCCCGCGGTGCTGGGCAGCGCGCTCGAACGGGTGAACGGGCTGGCCGGGGCGGTGCTGGACTCCGGGCCGGCCGGCGAGGGCGACGTGCTGCTGATCGTCTCGCTGTCCGGCCGCAACGCGCTGCCGGTGGAGATGGCGGCCGGCGCGCGGGAGCGGGGGATGCGGGTGATCGGCCTGACGTCACTGGCCTACCCGCGCGAGACCCGGTCCCGGGCGGCGGACGGCACGTTCCTGAAGGACCACTGCGACGTGGTGGTGGACACCAAGATCGCGGTGGGCGACGCCGAGCTGGCCCAGGAGGGCGTACCGGCGCCGTTCGGACCCGCCTCGACGGTGGTGGCGTGCGCGCTGACCCAGGCGGTGGTGGCCACCGCGGTCGCCACGCTCGCCGAACTGGGGGTCACCCCGCCGATGCTGCGCTCGGGCAACGTGGACGGCGGCCACGAGTGGAACCGTCGGGTGATGGCCGACTTCCGGGACCGGATCCACTACCACCACTGACCGGGCCACGCCCCGCCGGTGTCCAGCGCGGCGGCCACCCGGGCCGCGGCGTCCTCGGTGTAGGCGGCGTCCGCCCGGTCGAAGGAGGGCCGCGCCGGGCCGCGCAGGAAGGTCAGCACGCCGAGCGTGCGGCCCCGGCTGCGCAGCACCGAGCACAGGGCGGAGACGGTGCCCTCGGGCCAGCCCAACTCGGCGGCGCGCCGGGCGGTGAGCGCCCGGGTGCGCACCGAGCCGGTGCGCTCCAGGGCCTGCACGGCGGGGTGGGCGGGTTCGTAGCGGGCCGGGATGCCGCCGGATGCGACCGGCAGACAGGGGCCGGGGCCGCCGGGGGTGCCGGCCGCGCGGACCAGCTTGCCGGCCGGCCCGGTCAGGTCGACCAGCGCGTGGTCGGCGAACCCGGCGAGCGCGTAGTCGACGAAGGCGGTGGCCGCCTCCATGGGGTCCTCGCACTCGGCGGCAACGCCCGCGGCGCGGCGCAACTGGTTGGTGCGGAACCGCAGCCGCGCCGCCTCCCGGGCGGTCTGCCGGGCCTCTGTGACGTCGGAGAACAGCCAGCCGGCGCCGAGCGGCGCGGGCTCCTCGCCGAGCGGCGAGTCGAGCCGTACGAAGCCGCTGTGCCAGCAGTGCCGGACGGCCTCGGGGTCGCCGCGCAGGGTGGCCCACAGGTCGACCGGGGTGGGCGGCGCGCCCTCGGCGAGCACGTGGTGCAGCGCCCCCTCCAGCTCCTCCACGCCCTGGCCGAGCACGTCGCGCAGCGGGCGGCCCAGCAGCGCGTCGCTGCCGGCGCCGAGGGCCCGGGCGGCGTAGCCGTTGACCACCGCGGGCCGCAGGTCGGCGTCGATGAGCACCACGCCCCAGGGCGCCTGGTGGAACAGCGCGTCGCTGAGCGCGATCGAGCGTTCCAGGCCGATCTGGGCGTGCACCTCGGAGAACGCGCAGTAGACGCCGACCGCGCCGCCGTCCGGACCGGGCACCGGCGAGGTCTGGGCGCGCACCAGCACCCGGCGGCCGTCCTTGGTGATCAGGGCGAACTCGTGCACCTGGCGGCCCTGGCCGGTCATGGCGCCGAGCAGCCGGCCCATGATCTGGTCGGCGTCGGCGCTGCGCACCGCCCAGCCGGCCAGTCCGCGCCGCCCGACCGCGTCCCGCGCGCTCCAGCCGAGGACCCGGGTCGCCTCGGTGTTCCAGTGGGTGACGACGCCGTCCGCGTCGAACGCGCACAGGGCGGCGTCCATGCTCTCCAGGAGCGCGGCGAGGAGCTGCTCGTCGCCGCCGCTCAGCGGCTGGGCGGAGTGCGCGTCGGAAGGCTGCACAAATCCCCATTCAACCCCTCTGTGACGCAGCACACATCATCTTCGCGAAAATCGGTTGTCCCGGCGCGAAGCGGTTCCTAGGCTGGCGGTACACATGAAGGGAGGTGGTCCGTCGCATGAGTGCACATCGGACGCGTGAGGTGGCTGCGGGCTAGTTCCGCGCTCCTCGCCTGTGGCGTGTAGCGCGGCACGGGCCGAATCCAACGCAGTCACCCGACCCGCGGGCTCGCCGGACGCGTCCGGCCGGTATCCGGTTCTCCGGATCGCAGCCCGCGGGTCGTCCGCGTTCCCGAGCCGCGGACGCCGCACCGGCGCCCGGGCCGACCCGCCGCCCCGGCCGGTCAGGGACAGAGCCGGACCACCGCCCAGCCGGCGTCGCCGGCGCGTTCGTAGCGGAGCCGGTCGTGCAGCCGGTTGTCGCGGCCCTGCCAGAACTCGACGGTGTCAGGGACCACCCGCACTCCGCCCCAGAACGGCGGCGCGGGCACCGACTCCCCCTCCGGGTGCCGGGCGGCGAGTTCGGCGTAGCGCGCCTCCAGTTCGGCCCGCGAGCCGATCGGCGCGGACTGCTCGCTGGCCCAGGCGCCGAGCTGCGAACCGTGCGGGCGGGAACGGAAGTAGGCCGCCGTCTCCGGACGGCCGGTGCGCCGCGCCCGGCCGCAGACGATCACCTGGCGGGCGATCGGGTGCCAGGGCAGCAGCAGCGAGACGTACGGGTTGGCCTCCAGTTCGCGGCCCTTGCGGGAGTGGTAGTTGGTGTAGAAGACGAACCCGCGCTCGTCGTAGCCCTTCAGCAGCACGGTGCGCGAGCTGGGCCGGCCGTCCGGTGCGGCCGTGGAGGCGACCATGGCGTTGGGCTCGGGCACGCCCGCGCCGACCGCGTCGGTGAACCAGCGGGAGAACTGCTCGAACGGGTCGGGGGCCAGGTCCTGCTCGGCCAGGCCGTCGGCGCGGTAGCGGGCGCGCATCGCCGGAAGATCGGGATGGGACATCCGTTCATCTTGCAGTACGGGCGCCGACCGCGGCAGCCGGGCCGCCGGGTGGCACGGTGTGCCGTGCGGCCCGTCCGGTCCCGCCGCCGGACCGCCGCCGGACCGCCGCCCGGCCGGCCGTCCGGATGACCGGCACGACCGCTGTGGGAACCGGCCCCCGGCGGCTATCGTGCTCCCGGCGGCACCCTCACGGGCCGCCGCCGGCGGCGGCACCGGCCGGACCGCCACCCGAACGCGCCCGGCCCGCCGCACCCGCTCCCGATGCCCGGCACCGCCCTGGCACCGGGTGCCACCAGCCACCCTCGACCACACCAGAGGAGCCGCCCGATGTCCGACTTCGTACCCGGACTTGAGGGAGTCGTCGCGTTCGAGACGCGGATCGCCGAGCCGGACAAGGCGGGCGGCGCGCTGCGCTACCGCGGGGTAGACATCGAGGACCTGGTCGGCCGGGTCTCGTTCGGCAACGTCTGGGGCCTGCTGGTGGACGGCCGGTTCGACCCGGGCCTGCCGCCGGCCGAGCCGTTCCCGATCCCGGTGCACTCCGGTGACATCCGGGTCGACGTGCAGTCGGCGCTGGCGATGCTCGCCCCGGTGTGGGGGCTGCGGCCGCTGCTGGACATCGACGAGGCACAGGCGCGCGACGACCTGGCCCGCGCCGCGGTGACGGCGCTGTCCTACGTGGCGCAGTCCGCCCGCGGCCAGGGACTGCCGATGGTGCCGCAGCGCGAGATCGACAAGGCGGGGAGCATCGTCGAGCGGTTCATGATCCGCTGGCGCGGCGAGCCGGACCCCCGGCACGTCAAGGCGGTGGACGCCTACTGGACGTCGGCGGCCGAGCACGGCATGAACGCCTCCACCTTCACCGCCCGGGTCATCGCCTCCACCGGCGCCGACGTCTCGGCCGCGCTGTCCGGCGCGGTCGGCGCGATGTCCGGCCCACTGCACGGCGGCGCGCCCTCCCGGGTGCTCGGCATGATCGAGGAGATCGAGCGGACCGGGGACGCGGCCGGCTACGTGCGCGGCGCGCTGGACCGCGGCGAGCGCCTGATGGGATTCGGGCACCGCGTCTACCGCGCCGAGGACCCGCGCGCCCGGGTGCTGCGGCGCACCGCGAAGGAACTGGACGCGCCGCGCTACGAGGTGGCCGAGGCGCTGGAGAAGGCGGCGCTGGAGGAGCTGCACCACCGCCGCCCGGACCGGGTGCTCGCCACCAACGTGGAGTTCTGGGCGGCGATCGTGCTGGACTTCGCCGAGGTGCCGGCGCACATGTTCACCTCGATGTTCACCTGCGCGCGCAGCGCGGGCTGGTCGGCGCACATCCTGGAGCAGAAGCGCACCGGCCGGCTGGTGCGCCCGTCCGCCCGCTACGTCGGCCCCGGTCCGCGCGACCCGCGCGACGTGGAGGGCTCCGCGCTCCCCGTCTGACGCCCGGCGCGGGCCCACCGCCCGGCGACGCCCTCCCGGGGGCCGGCCCGGCCGCCGGGCTGCCGGGCGCCGCCGGCCCGGTCAGCGCGGCGGCCGGTCCGGCAACCCCTCGGCGAGCAGTTCGGCCAGGTGCCGGGCGTCCACGCCGGCGAGCTGGGCGAGCTGGGTGCGGCAGGAGTAGCCGTCGGCCAGCACCGGGGTGCCGGCGGCGGCGTCCCGCACGGCGGGCAGCAACCGCTCCTCCGCGCAGGCGGTGGAGACCTGCCAGTGGCCGCGTTCGAAGCCGAAGTTGCCGGCCAGCCCGCAACAGCCGCCGACCAGTTCGCCGGTGAGCCCGGCCGCCTCCCGCAGCCGGCGCTCGGCGGCGTCGCCGAGCACCGCGTTCTGGTGGCAGTGCGTCTGACCGGTCACCGGGCGGTCCAGCCGCGGCGGCGTCCAGTCCGGCGCGTACTCCGCCAGCGCCTGCGCGAAGGTGCGCACCGATCCGGCCAGCCGTCCGGCCGGCGCGCCGCCGAGCAGTTCCGGCAGGTCGGTGCGGAGCGCGGCGGTGCAGCTGGGTTCCAGGCCGACGACCGGGACGCCGGAGCGCAGCACCGGCTCCAGCGTGGCCAGGGTGCGCCGCATCACCCGCCGGGCCCGGTCGAGCTGCCCGGTGGAGACGTAGGTCAGGCCGCAGCAGACCGGACCGGGCGGGCCGACCACCCGCAGCCCGGCCGCCTCCAGCACCCGCACCGCGGCCCGGCCCGCCTCGGGGCGCAGGTAGTTGGTGAAGGTGTCCGGCCAGAGCAGGACGGTCTCGCCCGTCCCGGGTGCGGCGGGTGAGGGCCCGCGCCGCCGCCACCAGCGGGTGAACGGCTCGGTGGCGAGCCGGGGGACGGCGCGTTCCGGGGCGATGCCGCCGAGCCTCTTGGCCGCCGCCGCCAGCGGGCCGATCCCGGCGAGGGCGTTGGCCGCGCCGGACAGCCGCAGGGCGGCGGCCAGCCGCAGCGTGCCGGGCAGCCGGCCCATCGAGTAGTGCGCCGCCGGGCGCGGCCGGCCCCGGTAGTGGTGGTGCAGGAACTCGGCCTTGTAGGTGGCCATGTCCACTCCGACCGGGCAGTCCGAACGGCAGCCCTTGCAGGACAGGCACAGGTCCAGCGCGTCGCGCACCTGCGGGGAGCGCCAGCCGTCGGTGATCACCTCGCCGGCCAGCATCTCGTGCAGCAGCCGGGCCCGGCCCCGGGTGGAGTGCGCCTCCTCTCCGGTCGCCCGGAACGACGGGCACATCACCGAACCGGCGTCCGGCGCGGCGGTGGTGCGGCACTTGGCCACTCCGACGCAGCGGCGCACGGCGGCCGAGAAGTCGCCGCCGTCGTGCGGGTAGCCGAACTCCACGTCCACCGGACGGGACGGCAGCGGCGCGAACCGCAGGTTGGCGTCGAGCGGCGCGGGGCGGGCCAGCACACCGGGGTTGAGCCCGCCGTCCGGGTCCCACAGGTCCTTGAACGCGTCGAACAGGCCCACCAGCCGGTCGCCGTACATCCGGGGCAGCAGTTCGGCGCGGGCCAGCCCGTCGCCGTGCTCCCCGGACAGCGATCCGCCGTGCGCCACCACCAGGTCGGCCAGCTCCTCGGAGAACCGCCGGAACCGGGCCACGCCCCGCGCGGTGAGCAGGTCGAAGTCGATGCGCACGTGGATGCAACCGTCGCCGAAGTGCCCGTACGGCAGGCCGCGCAGGCCGTGCTCGGCGAGCAGTGCCCGGAAGTCGCGCAGGTAGCGGCCGAGCCGGGGCGGCGGCACCGCGCAGTCCTCCCAGCCGGGCCACGCCTCGCTGCCGTCCGGCAACCGGGTCGCGGTGCCGGAGGCGTCCTCCCGCAGCCGCCACAGCACGCGCTGGCCGGCCGGGTCGGTGACCACCGCGGTGCCGGTGGCGCCGTCGGCGTGCCGGCACACCTCCCGCGCCCGGTGCGCCGCCTCGGCCGGGTCGGCGCCGCCGACCTCGACGAACAGCCACGCGGTGCCGCGCGGCAGGGTGTCGGCCGCGGCCCCGACCAGGTCGGCGGCCATGCCCTCCACGGTGAGCGGGCCGAGCGGGAGCAGCCCGGCGGCCGCCTCCGCCGCCGCGCTCTCGTCGGGGTAGCCCAGCACCGCCAGCGCCCGGGACGCGGGCGCCGGCACCAGCCGCACCCTCGCCTCGGTGAGCACCGCGAGGGTGCCCTCGCTGCCGGTGAGCGCGCGGGCCAGGTCCAGGCGGTGCTCGGGCAGCAGCCGGTCCAGCGCGTAGCCGGAGATGCGGCGCGGCAGTTCGGGGAAACCGGTGCGCAGCAGGGCGAGGTGGCGGTCCGTCAACTCCTGGATCCCGTCGCGCAGCGCGGCCGGCAGTCCGTCGCCGCCCTGCGCGGCGAGCAGCCGCTCGCCGCGGTAGGTCACCACCTGGAGCGCGTGCACGTTGTCGGCGGTGGTGCCCCAGGCGACGGAGTGCGAGCCGCAGGAGTTGTTGCCGATCATCCCGCCGATCGTGCAGCGGCTGTGGGTGGACGGGTCGGGGCCGAAGGTCAGCCCGTGCCGGCCCGCCTCGGCGCGCAGCCGGTCCAGGATCACCCCGGGCTGGACCACGGCGGTCCGCGCCTGCGGATCCAGCTCGACGACGCGGTCCATGTGCCGGGTGAAGTCGAGCACCACCCCGACGCCGGTGGCCTGTCCGGCGATGGAGGTGCCGGCGCCCCTGGGCACCACGGGCACGCCGTGCGCCCGGCACACCGCGAGGGCGGCGGCGACGTCGTCGGCGTCCCGCGGAGCCACCACGCAGGACGGCACCCTGCGGTAGTTGGAGGCGTCCATGGTCATCAGCGCCCGCGTCCGGGCGTCGGCCGCGACCTCGCCGCGCACGGCGGCGCCCAGGTCCCGTTCCAGTTCCAGGCTCACCTTGTCCATGGCCCCAGCCTGCCCCCGACCGCGTCCGGCAGTCGATCGCGGCGCGGCACGGGGGTGGGCGTTCCCCCGGAGGGCGCCCGGCGGGCAGCCGGACGGGGTCCCGGACCGCGCCGGGAAACGCGGGCCGGGACGGCGGTCGGGCGGCGGTCCGGGGTCGCGGTCCGGGACGGCGCGGGAAACGGCCCGGGGGCGGAACGGGAACCGGCCGGGGGACGGCACCGGGGACGGAACGGGGACGAAGCGGGAGACGGCCCGGGAAATTCCGTCTCATCCAGCGGAACACCTGGGGCATCGACCTCCTGACGCACTAGGCTCGGCCCGTGGCCGATATCCAGATCCCCGCAAGCCTGAAGCCCGCCGACGGACGTTTCGGGTCCGGGCCGTCCAAAGTGCGGACAGCGGCGCTCGACGCCCTGGCCGCCACCGGCACGTCGCTGCTGGGCACCTCCCACCGGCAGGCGCCGGTCAAGAACCTGGTCGGGGAGGTCCGCGACGGCGTGCGCGAACTGTTCTCGCTGCCCGACGGGTACGAGGTGGTCCTCGGCAACGGCGGCTCGACCGCGTTCTGGGACGTGGCGACGCACGGCCTGATCGGGTCGAAGTCGCAGCACCTGACGTTCGGCGAGTTCTCCTCGAAGTTCGCCAAGGCGGCCAAGGCGGCCCCGTGGCTGGCCGAGCCGTCGGTGGTCGCCGGCGAGCCGGGCAGCCACCCGGACCCGGTCGCCGAGGAGGGGGTGGACGTCTACGCGCTCACCCACAACGAGACCTCCACCGGCGTCGCGATGACCCCGCACCGGGTGGCCGGCGCCGACGACGGCGCGCTGGTCCTGGTGGACGCCACCTCCGGCGCGGGCGGGCTGCCGGTGGAGATCGAGCAGACGGACGTCTACTACTTCGCGCCGCAGAAGTCGTTCGCCGCGGACGGCGGGCTGTGGCTGGCGGCGTTCTCCCCGGCGGCGCTGGCGCGCGTGGAGCGGATCGCGCAGTCCGGCCGGCACGTCCCGGCGTTCTTCGACCTGCCGACCGCGATCGACAACTCGCGCAAGAACCAGACGTACAACACGCCCGCGCTGGCGACGCTGTTCCTGCTCAACGAGCAGTTGAAGTGGATCAACGGCCAGGGCGGGCTGGACTGGGCGGTCAAGCGGACCGCGGACTCCTCGAACCGGCTGTACGGCTGGGCCACCGCCTCGGAGCACGCCACGCCGTTCGTGCACGACCCGGCCAAGCGCTCCCAGGTGGTCGGCACCATCGACTTCACCGACGGCGTGGACGCCGCGGCGATCGCCAAGGCGCTGCGGGCCAACGGCGTCGTGGACACCGAGCCGTACCGGAAGCTGGGCCGCAACCAGCTTCGGGTGGCGATGTTCCCGGCCGTCGAGCCGGACGACGTCGAGGCGCTGACCGCCTGCGTGGACTACGTGATCGAACGGCTCTGACGCCGTCCGCGTCCGGCGCCGGGCCGGCCGTGCCCACGCGGCGCGGCCGGCCCGGGGCGCGTGTCACTCCGGTTCGATGTCGGAGATCAGCCGGGTGGCCAGGTCGCTGCGCACCGCGAGCCGGGTGACCTCCGGGTGCGGCCCGTAGCCCCAGGTCAGCGTCACCGTGCTGAAGGCGTGCCCGGCGCCGGCCCCGTCGCCGCTGGCGCTCCAGCCGACCGGCACGTCCTGGGCGCGCAGCACGCCGTCCGCGTGCTGGTCGGCCTCCCAGGCGGCCAGCCGCGTGCGCAGCGCCGGCGTCAGGTAGGCGTCGCGCAACTGGTCGGAGAGGTGGCCGGTGTCGCCGGAGACGGCGTCGATGTACGCGCCGTAGAAGTCGGCGACCCGGTCGACGGTGGAGTTCGGGCTGCCGGCCCGCACGGCGGCACCGGCGGCGGCGCGGACGGTGGCGGCCGCCGGCCGGGCCGGTCCGGCGGTGTCGGCGACGGCCGGGACGGCCACCGCGGCGGCCAGGACGAGCGCCGGCACGGCGACGGCGGCCAGCCGGGCGCGGGTGGTTCGGATGCTGCGCATGTGAACGGTTCCTTCCCCCTCGTGGCGGGCGCGTACCGCCGCCCTCCCGGCGGGACACGCGCGCCGGGCGCCGCGCGGTTGCCGACCGGCCGCAAGTGGCTCACGGCCTTCCGGAAGGGCCGTTCGCGCCGCGCCGCAGCAGTCGGCGCAGGCCCGCCGTGAGCGCGGTGGCCGCGATCAGCGCCGCCACCGCCGCCGGGTAGCCGCCGGGCCCGCCGCCGTGCCGGGCACCGGAGCCCGCCGGGGGCGGCGGCGACCCGGACTCGCCGGCCCCGGCGCGCCGGGCGGCGGAGACCGGGGCGGTGTCCGCGTCGGGCAGGTCGGCGCCGGTCAGCGGCACCCGCCAGACACGGCTGCCGGCACCCTCGCTGCCCACCATCAGCGCCCGGCCGTCCGGGGTGTAGGTGACCGACTCGCCCTGCGGCTGCGCGGGCAGGTCCACCGTGTCCAGCAGGCGCGGGCGCCCGCCGCGCCAGCGGTAGTCGGTGGCGCCGAAGTAGCCGCGCAGCAGCAGCCGGCTGCCGTCCGGCGAGAAGGCGCCGTCGGTCACCCACGGCACGTCGGCGATCGGGTGGAAGACGTTGACCGCGGCGGCGGACAGCCGGGCCGGCCCCCGGTACAGGCGGCCGCCGCGGATGTTCTTGCTGGCGATGTAGACCCGGCCGGTGCGCGGATCCACCATCAGCGCCTCGGCGTCGCGCGGCCCGTCGGAGTAGCGCACGGTGTACGTCGTCACCCGGACCGACTGGTCGTGCAGCGCGCGCGGTTCGGGGAAGCGGTAGACGCGGACGCTGGGCCAGGCGCCGCCCAGGTTGTCGCCGATGTCGGCGAGGTAGAGGTCGCCGTCCGGGCCCGACGAGATCGCCTCGCAGTCCCGCGCGGTCACCCCGCGCAGCGTCACCCGGGCCAGGGTGCGCCCGGTGCGGCCGTCCACCGCGTAGACGTAGGGGCCGTCACCGCTGTCGTCGTGCGTCCAGTACACGTCCCGGTGCAGCCGGCTGGCGGCCAACCCGCTGGACTCGGTGATCCGCGGGTCGCGCAGGGTGAACGCGACCACCGGGCCGTCGGCGGCGGCGAGCGCCGAGGCCGTCGGCGCGGCGCACACCGCCGCCAGCACCAGGGCCGGCAGGATCCGGGAGGCGATTCGCATGGGCCAAGCCTGCCACCGCGCCGGCGCCGCCACTTGGCCCGGTCCGCACCCCTGGCGCGGCGACCCCGGCCGGGCCCGGCATGATGCCGGGATGCGCTTCCTGTTCGTGGGCGACTCGATGACCATCGGCGCCGCCGGCGACCACACCTGGCGGTACCGGATGTGGCGCCACCTGTGCCGCACCATGGGTGGACCGTTCACGGTGACCGGTTCGCGTTCCGGGCTCTACGACAGGGCCGCCGGCCTGGCCGACTCGCAGGACTACGCCGCCCCGGGCTTCCCGGCCGGCGCCCGCCGGCACTTCGCCGGTTGGGGTGAGGGCTGGCTGCACCTGGCACCGCTGATCGGCGCGGAGACGCGGGCGCAGCGGGCGGACGTGCTGCTGGTCTCACTCGGCCTGATCGACCTCGGCTTCTACACCGACGCCGAGCAGACCCTCGGCAACGTGCGGCGGTTCGTGGCCGGCGCCCGCGAGGCGAACCCGGCGGTCCGCATGGTGCTGCTGCCGGTGATCCCCAACACCCGCGCGTACGGCGACGCGTGGTTCGCGGAGCAGTGCGCGCGGTTCAACACCCTCACCGCCAAGCTGGTCGGCGACCTGGACACCGGACGCTCCCCGCTGCTGCTGGCCTCCCCGCCGCCCGGCTGGGACCTCGCGCGCGACACCTACGACGGCACCCACCCCACCGAGCGCGGCGAACACCGGCTGGCCGCCGCGTTCGCCGACGCCATGCACCAGGCGTGGGACGTCGGCGGGCGGTACGCGCTGCCGTAGGGGCCCGTTCCGGGACGGGGGCGCGGCTGGGGTCGGACCACCGGTCGTGCGCCCGCCGGTCGCGCGCGGCCGCCGACCAGGCCGGGGCCGACCCGACGGACGCGAGCCGCGCCCGCCGGTCGCGCGCGGACCGCCGGGCCGGCACGTCCGGCGACCCGGCAGGGCCGCCGGCCGGCGGGGTGCACCCGGACGGCTGACGGGCCGGCCGGTGGCGCGCCGGAACGGGCGGTCCGGCCGGTCCGGGATCCGGCGGGCCCTTGCCTGGAGTCCGCTCGAACGTGCTTGGCTGGGGACATGGAGTACACGCAGCTGGGACGCACCGGGCTGAAGGTGTCGCGCATCGTGCTGGGCACCATGAACTTCGGCCCGCACACCGACGAACCCGACAGCCACGCCATCATGGACGCCGCCCACGCGGCCGGCGTCAACTTCTTCGACACCGCCAACGTCTACGGCTGGGGCGAGAACAAGGGCCGCACCGAGGAGATCATCGGCAGCTGGTTCGCCCGGGGCGGCGGTCGGCGCGAGCGCACGGTGCTGGCCACCAAGGTCTACGGCGACATGGGCGGGTGGCCCAACGACGGCCGACTGTCCGCCCTGAACATCCGCCGGGCCGCGGACGCCAGCCTCCGGCGGCTGCGCACCGACCACATCGACCTGTACCAGTTCCACCACGTGGACCGGGACACCCCGTGGGAGGAGGTGTGGCAGGCGATCGAGGTGCTGGTGCAGCAGGGCAAGGTGCTCTACGCAGGCTCCAGCAACCACGCCGGCTGGCACATCGCGCGCGCCAACGAGACCGCCGCCCGGCGCGGCGCGCTCGGCCTGGTCTCCGAGCAGTGCCTGTACAACCTGGTGGAGCGCCGGGCCGAGATGGAGGTGCTGCCGGCCGCTCGGGCCTACGGGCTCGGGGTGATCCCGTGGTCGCCGTTGCACGGCGGTCTGCTCGGCGGTGCGCTGCGCAAGGAGCGCGAGGGCGGTGCGGCCCGCTCCGGCCAGGGCCGCAGCGCCGAGGCGCTGAAGAACGCGGAGCGGCGCGAGCGGATCCAGCGGTACGAGGACCTGTGCGGCGAGCACGGCTTCGACCCGGGCGAGGCGGCGCTGGCCTGGCTGCTCACCCGCCCCGGGGTGACCGGGCCGATCGTGGGACCGCGGGTGGCCGCGCAGTGGGAGTCGGCGGTGCGGGCGATCGGGCTGGCGCTGCCGCAGGAGTTCCTGACCGCGCTGGACGACGTCTTCCCGCCGGTCGGCCCGGCGCCCGAGGCGTTCGCCTGGTAGGCGGCGGCTCAGCGCACCACGGCGGCCACGATCACCACGGCCAGCAGGACGACGAGGGCGGCGGTCATGACGCGGGTGCGGGTCTTGGGGTCCACGGCAGCGAGCGTAGCCCCCGCGCCGCCCGGCCCCCGCGCCGCCCCGGCGGGCTCAGCCGGCGAGGGGCCAGCGGCGCAGCGTCTCGTAGCGCGGCCGCTCTCCCGGCACACCCGACCGCGGCGGGTGGCTGCGGATCAGCTCGACCGCCTCGGCCCGCCAGTCGGCGCCCTCGTAGCCGGCCAGCGCGGCGGCGTACCCGCTCAGGCTCCCGGGGCCGCGCCGCCGGGCCAGCGTGAGGTGGGCGCGGAAGGCCCGGGGTTCGACCGGCACCCCGGCCCGGCGGGCGGCGGCGGTGACCGAGGCGGCCAGCCGGGCCAGCGGCTCGGTCTGGCCGCGCACCCCGCACCACAGCACCCGGTCGCCGAAGTGCCCCGCGCCGGCCAGCCGCAGGGTCGGCGGCCGGTGCCGGGCGGCGGCCCGGCCCAGGCGGGCGGTCAGGTCCGGCAGCACGTCCGGTCCGACCTCGCCGAGGAACGCCAGCGTGATGTGCCGGTCGCCGTCCGCCGTCCAGCGCGCTCCCGCCGGGCCCGGCGGCGTGCCGTCCGCGTCCGCGGTCAGCCCGCGCACCGTGGCGGACAGGTCGCGCAGCGCCGCCGGCGGCGGCACGACCGCGACGAACAGCCTCACGGGTCACACCGCGGCGACGGCCGGCTCCGGCTCCGGCTCCTCGCCGCGTGCCGCCGCGTCGGCCCGGGGCACGAGCGCGAGGTGGTGGTGGCCACGGCGCCAGTCGAGCGCGACGCGGTAGCCGCCGACCCGGACCAGGATCAGCGCGATGGCCAGCGCCGCGGTGGCGGAGACCGCGCCGCCGAGCAGGAAGCCGACGCGGGCGCCGTAGGTGTCGGTGAGCCAGCCGACCAGCGGACCGCCGAGCGGGGTGCCGCCGACGAAGACCATCATGAACAAGCTCATCACCCGGCCGCGCATGTTCGGGTCCGCGGCCAGCTGCACCGAGGAGTTCGCCGTGGTGTTGATGGTGATGCCGACCATGCCGACGACCACCAGCAGCCCGGTGAACAGCCACAGCGACGGCGAGAGCGCGGTGGTCATCTCCAGCCCGCCGAACAGCGCGGCGGCGCCCAGCAGCATCCGCATCCGTGCGGTCGCCCGGCGGGCCGCCAGCAGCGCGCCGATCAGCGATCCGGCCGCCATCGCGGTGTTGAACATGCCGTAGGTGCCCGCCCCGGAGTGGAAGACGGTGTGGGCGAACGCCGAGAGCCAGATGGGGAAGTTGAAGCCGAAGGTGCCGATGAAGCCGATCAGCACGATGGGCCAGACCAGGTCGGGCCGCCCGGCGACGTAGGCGAGCCCCTCGCGCAACTGGCCCTTGCCGCGCGGGGTGCGCTGGACCCGGTACAGCTCGGTCGGGCGCATCAGCATCAGGCCGGTGAGCGGGGCGAGGAACGACAGGCCGTTGATCAGGAACGCCCAGCCGCTGCCGACCGCGGTGATCAGCACGCCGGCGACGGCCGGGCCGATCAGCCGCGCGGTCTGGAAGTTGGCCGAGTTCAGGCTGACCGCGTTGCGCACGTCGCGCAGTCCGACCATCTCCACGACGAAGGACTGCCGGGTGGGGTTGTCCACCACGGTGACCACGCCGAGCAGGAAGGCGATCAGGTAGACGTGCCACACCTGGACGTGGCCGCTGAGCGTCAGGACGGCCAGTGCCAGGCCGAGCACGCCCATCGTGGACTGGGTGCACACCAGCAGGGCGCGCTTGGAGTAGCGGTCGACGATCACGCCGCCGTACAGGCCGAACAGCAGCATCGGCAGGAACTGAAGGGCCGTCGTGACACCGACCGCGGTGGAGGAGCCGGTGATGCTCAGCACCAGCCAGTCCTGCGCGATCCGGGACATCCAGGTCCCGGTGTTCGATATCACGGCTCCGCCGGCGAACAGCCGGTAGTTGCGCACCCGCAGCGAGCTGAAGGTGCGCGGCCGGCCGGCCGCGGCGAGCGCGGCGGGGCCGGGGTCGGTGTCGGGGGTGGGGTTCGATCCGGGTGCGGCGTCTGCTCCGGGGGCCGAACTCAACGGTGGTTCTCCTTCGCTCACGTTCTCCTGCGGGCTCACGTTCTCCTGCGGTGCGTGGCCGGCCGCCCGCCGGCCCGGCCGCGCACGCCCGTTCACAGCTGGGCGAGCTTCTCCAGTACGGGGGCGGCCCGGCGCAGCAGCTCCCACTCCTCATCGTCGAGACCCTCCGCCAGTCGCGCGAGCCACGCGTTCCGCTTGCTGCGACTCTCGGCCAACATCGCCTCGGCCTGCTCGGTGCGGCTGACGAGGACCTGCCGGCGGTCCTCGGGGTGCGGGTCGCGGCGCACCAGCCCCTTGGCCTCCAGCATCGCGACGATCCGGGTCATCGAGGGCGGCTGGACGTGTTCCTTGCGGGCCAGCCCACCAGGGGTGGCCGAGCCGCAACGGGCCAGCGTGCCCAGCACCGACATCTCGGTGGGGCTCAGGGACTCGTCGACCCGCTGGTGGCGCAGCCGTCGCGCCAGGCGCATCACGCCCGAGCGCAGGGAGCTGACGGCGGCGAGGTCGGTCTCAGGTGGCTCGGTCACGATCCATTAGCGTACCTCATTACTTACGCTAAAGAAACGCGGTGCGGTCCTGGAAACGTTTCTGTGTCCGAACTCACCCGAACGAGTGATCCGCAGCCCGAACGGGTGGCGCTCGGGACCATGGCGTGGACCGTAGGACGCATGGGACCCGGTGGATCGAGAGTGCTGAGCCTGCGCGTCGACGCCGAACTGCTGGACCGGATCGCCGCACACGCCGCCAGACGCGGGATGAGCGTGCAGGACTACGTCGTCCAGACGCTGGTGCGCGACGACTTCGACGAGCGGTACAAGGCCGCCGTGCAGGCCACCGAACGCTTCTACGCCGGGTAGCCGGGCAGGCCCCGGCCCGGCCGCCGGCCGCCTCCGCCCCGGGGCCCGGGAGCCGCTTCGCCCGGGCCGCTCCCGGAACCGGCCTCCGCACCCGCCACGGGCCCCGCTCCCCCGGCCCGCTCCCCGGTCCGCTCCGGCGGCGCGCGCGGGCGGCCGTAAGCTGAGCGCATGAAGATGACCGCGTGGACGCCGCGCCACGAGACGCCCGAGCCGCTCGAGGCCGACGACGTGGCGATCGTCACCGGCGGCACCGTCGTGTGGCTGGTCCTCTTCCTCGGGCAACTGCCCTTCTACGGCAGGTTCGCCGACCACGGCCACGCCTGGTGGGTGTGGTGCTGCCTGGCCGGCGCGGGGCTCGGCTGCATCGGCATCGTCTACACCCGGCGGCGGCGCGACGCCATCCGGCGCTCCCGCGCGGAGCGCGGCGACGACGCGGACGACTGACCCGCGACGGGGCGGCCGACCCGGCCGGCGGCGAGGGCACGGCAGCCGTCCGGACCCTCGCCGCCGGCCGCGCGGCGGCTGTACGGCAGCCTCCCGCGGGCTGTCCGGCGACGGTGCACCCCCGACATGACCTTGCCTTTACGTCACGGATGGGGACACTTTAAGATCCGGCCTCATGGCCTTCGACCTGAGTCACCGTCATTCAAGCAGCAGCCACTCGCTGTTCCACAGCAGCACCACCGTCCACCACTACCACCACACCTACTACCACACCACCACCCACACCCACAGCTACGGCCACGGCGGCAGCTCCGCCGGCTGGGTGATCGCGCTGGCGGTGCTGGTGCTGGTGGTCATCGGCATAGCGAAGTTGCGCTCCCTGTCCGGCTAGACCGCCCCGGCGACCGCCCCGCGACCGCCCTTCGGACGACGACGGCCGCCGAACCCCCGCGGCGCGCCGTCAGTCGAACCACCGGGCGGTGGCCAGTTCACCGGCCCGGGACAGGTCCTCCAGCAGCGCGGCCACCTCGAACCGGCGCCGCCACCCGCCGGCCGCCCAGGCCAGACCGGCGGCCACCCCCTCCAGCGTCGCGGCGTGCAGCACGCCGTCCACCAGCCGCCAGTCCACCTCGGTCCGGCCGGCCGGGCCGTGCACCGCCAACTCCTCGTGCTCGACGTACGACTCCGGCGCGTCCGGCAGCAGTTCGCGCACCGCGTCCGGCACCCCGCGCGACGCGCCGGCGGTCAGCACCGGGGCGGCCACCGCCTCGCTCAGCCGCCGCACCTGGAACAACTCCGCCAGGTCCGCGGCGTGCCGCGGGCCGGCCGGCAGCAGCGCCAGTCCGCGCGCCAACGGCATCAGGTCCGGTACGTCCGCGACCAGCGCGTCCGCCGCGTCCACCACCACGACCTCACCGTCCCGCACCGCGCGCACCTCCTCCGGCAGCGTCACCGACTCCGGGTCAAGGCCGCTCAACCACGCGTAGAGGCCCTGTAGTTGGGACGGCGTGACCGCGCGGTCCGGATCGGCCAGCCGGCCCAGCAGCTCCGCGGCGCCGCCCGGCTCGTCCAGCAGCGCGGCGACCGAGGTGCGCACGCCGAGCGCCCGCAGCACCGCCTCGTCCGCCACGGCGGTGTCCGCCTCGTCGTAGAGTCCGGCGAGCAGCGGATCACCGCCCGCCGCCCGCAGCCCCACCGGCCGGCGCCCGTCGAGCACCGGGTGGTCGCGCAGCCACCACGCGGTGTACGGGCGGACCGAGCGCGTCGTGCCGTCCGGCAGCAGCACCCGCACCGGCGTGGTGATGGCGTCCCGCAGCGGCGGTCGGGCCAGCAGGCCCAGCGCCCGCGGCCAGGCGTCGTCGTCCACCAGGTCCAGGTCGCGCACCCCGAGCAGTTCGGTGGCCACCGGCGGCACGTCGGTCTGCGGCAACTGGTCGAGCACGTCCTCGCACCACACGTCCACCGCGTCCAGCAGACCGGCGTCGTCCGGCTCCGCCCAGTCGGCGTCCCGCGGCTCCAGGTCGTCCGGGTCCAGCACCACGTCGGCCCCGCGCACCAGCGCGAAGGTGGCCAGCACGCCCACCGCCGCCAACGGGCCCGCGCCCCAGCGGTCCGCCAGGTCCGGATCACAGCGGGCCAACTCGTCCTGCCGGATGATCTGCTCGAACTCCCCACCGGGAAGCACCAGTTCACTCGCCGGGGCCAGCTCTCCCTCGTCGTCCGGCAGCGCCAGCGCGCCCAGCCACGGCTCGTCACCCGGCGCCAGCCCGGCGTCCCGCACCAACGCCAGCACCAGATCGGCGAGTTCGTCCGGGTCCAGCCCGGCGTCCTCGTCGTCCCAGACCTCCTGGGCGTCCAGCGAGGCCGCCACCGCGGCCCGCACCTGCGGCGTGGTCAGCACCGCGCGCGGCGTCGCCGGGAGCGCGCCCAGCTTCTCCAGCAGCGGATGCGCCGCGTCCGGGTGCACCACCCGCAGCCCCAGCCGGGCCAGCCCCGGCCGCGGCTTCTCGTCCGGTGCCGGCAGCAGGATCTGCCGCGGCCCCACCGCGGTACGGCCGTCCGACAACGGCACCGGCAGACCGCTCAACCGGTCCGGATCGGTCCCGGCCAGCGCGTCGTAGAGCCGGTACCACCAGCCGGCCGGCCGCTCGGCGCCGGCCAGCCGGTCGATCGCGTCCGCCAGCGGCAGCCGCGCGACGCCCAGCGTGCGCAGCTCGACCCGCCGCTCCAGCCCGGCCGGCAGCAGGCCGGGGAACACCTCGCCCAGCACCTCGACGGTCCCGGCCGAGGCGCCCTCCACCAGCTCCGCGCGGTCCGGTCGCAGCGGCTGGAACTCCTCCCCCGGCGCCGGCGGCCGGGCCGGCGGCAGGAACGCGGTGCCCGGCAGCCGCTCCAGCAGCGCGCTCCGCAACCGCCCGTCCAACGCGCCGCCGCCCAGCGGCCCGGGCACCAGGTCGACGACCGCGCCGCCCACCTGCGGCCACCCGGCCAGCAGTCGCGCGTACCCGTCGGCCGCCCGCTCGACCAGGAAGTCCGCCAGCGCGCCCGGCGCGACCCGGCGGCGGGTCGGGTCCAGCGGGAAGGAGGCGATCAGCAGCGCCGGCACGCCCAGCGGCTCGTCGGTGGGCGTCGGCGCGTGCAGCACCGGCGCGGTGCGCGGCCGGGCCGGCACCGCCCGCTCGTCCACCGGCACCGCCCAGGTCACCGACCAGACCGGCCGGGCCCGTTCCTCCACCGGGCGGTCCGCCAGCAGGGCCGCGTCCAGCGGGCCCTCCTGCGACCGCACCCGCCAGCGCGACACCCCCGCCACGCTGTCCTCCACCACGACCACGCCGTCCGCGGCCCGGCGCTGGGTCAGCGTCCGCACCCCGTCCGGCGTCTCGACCACCACCTCGGCCAGCCCCGGCAGGGTCAGCGGCAGCGCGTCGTCGACCCCGGCCAGCAGGCCGGCCACCAGGTCCCGGGCCGCCGCGTCGCGCAGCGGCAGCACCACCGCGGTGTCGTACCCGTCCGGCACCTCGCCGCCGGCCGGGAACGGCAGCCGCAGCACCGGCACCTGGCCGTCGCGCCGCCCGGCCTCCTCGGCCAGCCCCGGGACCCCCCGCGCCGCCTCCCGGACCAGTTCCCGGGCCCGCTCCAGCGACCAGCGCACACCGCCGTCCCGGCCGATCACCGCCGGCTCGTCGCTGACCGCGACGACCGCGGAGAAACCCACGCCGAACCGGCCGACCGTGTCCGACCCGCGCTTGGCCGACGCGCGCAGCGTGGACAGCGACTCCACGCCCGCCGCGTCCAGCGCGGCGCCGGTGTTCGCCACGACCAGCGTCCCGGCGGCCAGCGTCAGCCGCAGCCGCCCCGGCACGCCGCCGCGCAGCGCCGCGTCCGCGGCGTTCTGCGCCAGTTCCACCACCACCCGGTCGCGGTACCCGCCGAGCGCGAGGTCCTCCTCGGCGTTCGCGTCCTCCCGGAAACGGGCCGGCGACGCCGTCCAGGCGTCCAGCACGTTCCGCCGCAACCGCCCGGTCCCGAACGGGTCCGCCTGCGCACCGTCCACGATCGTCTCCTCCGGCTCGGCTCCGCCATCGCTCGGCAGACCGTACCGCGCCGCCCGCTGCCGCGGGTCGGGCCGGACGGCCGCCGGGACCCGGCCGGCACCGCGCCGCGGCGGCCAGGGCCTTCGCGGGCGCGGCGGACCGGCGGCGGCACGGGCGCCGGTCGCCGGATGGGCTCAGCGCAGTGGGTCGGCGCCGAGTTCGTCGAGCACCGGGGGCGGGGGCTGCGGTGTACGCGGCATGACCGCCGCCTCGGAGTGGCCGCCGCAGCCGTAGCCCAGGGAGACGACCCGGCCGTCGGCCGGGCTGAACTCGTTGGCGCAGATGCCGAACGCCTGGCGCAGCGAGCCCTGGACGGGGACGAGGAACCCGCAGCTGACGCAGTGCGCTGGGGCTGCCTGGGCCATCGCCGTCCCGGAGCCGAAGGACTCGTCCCAGCGGTCGGCGGCGGTGTGCAGGCCGAAGCGGGACAGCACGCGCGCCCGGCGCAGGCCGAGCGCCTCGGCGAGCGCGGCGCTGGTGCGGTCCGGTCCGCCGGCCGCGTCCGGCGCCTCGGCGGCCGGGCCCCCGGCGGGCGGCTCCGCGCCGTCGTCGGCCGGGGCCAGCCAGCCGGGCTCCAGCCGCAGGTCGTCCTCCTCGGTCGGCAGCAGGTCGCCGGGGCCCATGTCGCCGGGGCGCAGCCGTTCGCTCCAGGGGACCCATTCGGGCGGGAGCAGGGCGTCGGCGTCCGGCAGCAGCACGCACTCGTCGACGGTGACGGTCTTGGAGCGGGAGGCGCGGGCGACGGTCACCGCCCAGCGCCAGCCGCGGTAGGCGGGGTCCTGGCAGGCGAAGGAGTGCGTGACGACGCGGTCCCCCTCGGCGACGGCGCCGAGGTGGCCCCCGACGAGCCGGGGCCCGGCGGTCTCCTCGGCCACCGCTCGGGCGAGGTCGACCGCCTCGGCGCACAGGCGGTCCGCTGTCCGGCTTCGCATCGCAGCACTCACAAGAATCGATTCTCTCCTACGCCGTCCTACGAGCGCGCCGGCCGGATCATCGGAAGCGGGCGACGGAGCGGACCGGTGGACCGCGTCGACGTCGCCGCCCGGATGTCCTCGGGCGCACCGGGCCTCGTCTCCCATTCTGCGGGAAGAGCCGGTAGCACACGGCGAGATACGGATGGTCGGCCGCGCGTGACGCACGCTACCCGTCCGCGGTCCGTGCGGGAAGTCGGGGGTGGCGGCACCGGGCTCCGGGCGGCGCGTCCTGACCCCCGCCGCGGGGGTGGCTTCCGCGCGACATGCGGGGGTAGGGGGCGAAATGGATGCCGCACGCCGTGAATGGGGGGAGGATGCCACACGTGGAAGCCGTCCGTATTCCGGGGGCGGCCGGGCCGTTGCGCCGGGCCGGCCGGTCCTTCGCGCGCGGGGCCGGCCGGTGCGGCCGGAGCGTGACGTCGCTGATCCACCGGCTCAGCCACGCGCACGGCGCCGGCGAGACGGGGCTGGCGAAGCTGCTGGAACTGCAGGCGGTCAGCTCGGCCGGCGACATGATGATCACGATCGCGCTGGCCAGCACGGTGTTCTTCTCGGTGCCGACCGGTGAGGCGCGCGACCGGGTCGCGCTGTACCTGCTGATCACGATGGCGCCGTTCACGCTGCTGGCGCCGGTGATCGGCCCGCTGCTGGACCGGATACCGCACGGCCGGCGGGCGGCGATGGCCGGTTCGATGATGGCCCGGGCGGTGCTGGCCTGGTCGATGTCGACGGCGGTGACCGGCGACAGCCTGGCGCTGTACCCGGCGGCGCTGGGCGTGCTGGTGGCCTCGAAGGCGAACGGCGTGGTACGCAGCGCGGTCGTGCCGCGCCTGCTGCCGCCGCGCATCTCGCTGGTCAAGGCGAACTCCCGGATGACGCTGTCCGGGCTGCTGGCGACGGCCGCCGCGGCGCCGGTCGGCGGGCTCCTGCACATGATCGGCCCGGCCTGGCCGCTGTACGGGGCGTTCGTGATCTTCGGGCTGGGCGCGCTGGCGTGCTTCTCGCTGCCGCACACGGTCGACTCGGCCAAGGGCGAGGGCAAGGCGGTGCTGCACGCGGACGGCGGGGCGGCCCGGCGTGACGAACGGCGGCGGGAACCGCGGCCGGGGCTGCGCACCGTGGGTTCCTCGGTGCTGTACGCGCTGCGGGCGAACTGCGGGCTGCGCGGGATCTCCGGACTGCTGACGTTCTTCCTCGCGTTCACCCTGCGCGAGCACCCGGTGGGCGGCCTGAGCGCGGCGTTCTCGCTGGGACTGGTGGCGGTCTCGGCCGGCGGCGGGAACGCGTTCGGCAACCTGCTGGGGTCGTGGCTGCGCTCCCGAGCACCCGAAGTGATCATCACGACGGTGCAGTTCGTGGTGCTCGGCACGCTGGTGTTCACGGCGCTGTCCTACGGCGTGGTGGCGGTGGCGCTGGCGGCGGCGGTGACCGGGCTGACGCAGGCGATGGGCAAGCTGGCGCTGGACGCGTGCATCCAGCGCGACGTCCCGGAGGCGGTGCGCACCTCGGCGTTCGCCCGGTCCGAGACGGTGCTGCAACTGGCCTGGGTGGTCGGCGGCGGCATCGGCATCTGCCTGCCGCTGAACGGAACGGTGGGGCTGGCGGTCGGCGCGGCGGTGATCGCGGCGGGCGTGGCGCTGACCGCGCGCGGGCTGCTGTCGGCGGCCCGGCACGGCTCCGGGCACCCGCGCGCGGCGTGACCGCCGTGGCGCCCCCGCGGCCGGACGCCGCCCGCGGCTCTTGGCGACCTGGCGCGGCACGGCCGGACGGCACCGGCCCGGGAGCCGGGCGCGGCGCGGCCGGGGAGCGGACGGCGCCGTCCGGGCGCGGCACCGGCCCGGCGCACCCGCGCGCGGCGTGACCTGGGCGGCCAGGTAGCCTCACGCCATGACCATTCGCCGCTGTGCCGCCGCTCTGGGCGCCGTCGTCGTCGGGCTGTCCGCCCTGTCCGCCTGCTCCAAGCCGACCCCGCTGGCGACCGTGACGGTCGGCGACAACTCGGTCCACACGCAGGCCGCCTGCTACCGGGACGGCAACGTACTGACCACCGGCGCCGTGCGGACGTGCACCGGCGGGAAGACCGGGACGACGATCAAGATCAAGTCGTTCCAGAACTTCCACATCGGCGTGGACACCGCGATCAGCGACAAGGGCTGGTACCTGTTCACCAACGGCCAGCGGGTGACCGACGTGATGAAGGACACCTACCGCACCTTCGGCGGCGCGCAGTTGTTCCAGAACAGCGCGACCGGCGCGAGCGCCAAGTCGGCGGTGCTGGACCTGGTGGAGACCTCCGACGGCACCACCAACAAGGTCACCGGCGTGTGGCGTTTCAAGCTGGAGCTGGACAACTGACCGGGCCGGCCGCACCGCCGCGGCTGCTCGTCGTGACCGCGGTCGCGGCCGAGCGGGACGCCGTGGCGCGCGGGCTGTCCGGGGCGGACGGCGACGCCAACGCCGGCCTGCAGCACCCGGTGGCCGGCGGCGCCACCACCGCGCTGCGGCTGCCGCTGGGCGAGCGCGGGGTGGCGGACCTGCTGGCCGGCGGCGTGGGACCGGCCGCGGCGGCCGCCGGGACGGCGACCGCGCTGACCGCGGCCGCGCTGGACGGCGTCCCGTACCGGCTGGTGGTGGCCGCCGGCATCGCGGGCGGGTTCCGTCCCGCCGCGCCGGTGGGCTCGCTGGTGGTGGCGGACGCGATCGTCGCCGCCGACCTGGGCGCCGACGCGCCGGAGGGCTTCGTGCCGGTGACGGAGCTGGGCTTCGGCACCGTGCGCCACCTGCCGCCGGCCGGACCGGCGCGGGAGGCGGCCGCCCTGACCGGCGGCGCCCTCGGAGCTGTGCTGACCGTGTGCACCGCCACCGGCACCGCGGAGCGCGCCGCCGAGCTGACGGACCGCCATCCCGGGGCGCTGGCCGAGGCGATGGAGGGCTTCGGGGTCGCCGAGGCCGCCGCCGCGCACGGCGTCCCGGTACTGGAGGTGCGTGCCGTCTCCAACCCGGTGGGCCCGCGCGACCGGACCGCCTGGCGGATCGGCGACGCGCTGGCCGCGCTCTCCGGCGCGTTCCGCGCCCTGGTCCCCCTTCTGGAGCGTCCGTGACCGAACTGCTGCGCATCGCCTTCTCGCCGTGCCCGAACGACACGTTCGTCTTCCACGCCTGGGCGCACGGGCTGGTGCCGGACGCGCCCGCGCTGGAGGTGGCGTTCGCCGACATCGACGTGACCAACGGCATGGCCGAGCGCGGCGAGGGCGACGTGCTGAAGGTCTCCTACGCGGTGCTGCCGTGGGTGCTGGAGCGGTACGCGCTGCTGCCGTGCGGCGGGGCGCTCGGGCGCGGCTGCGGCCCGCTGGTGCTGGCCCGGGACGCCGCCCGGCAGGCGCGGGACCTGTCCGGCGCGACGGTGGCGGTGCCCGGCGAACGCTCCACCGCCTACCTGCTGTTCCGGCTGTGGGCGGCGGCCCAGGTGCCCGGCGGGGTGGGCCGGGTCGAGGTGCTGCCCTTCCACGAGATCATGCCGGCGGTGCGCGACGGCCGGGTGGACGCCGGCCTGGTGATCCACGAGGCGCGCTTCACCTACGCGGACTACGGGCTCTCCTGCCTGGCCGACATGGGCGAGCACTGGGAGGAGACCACCGGGCTGCCGATCCCGCTGGGCGCGATCATCGCCCGGCGGTCACTGGGCCCGGCGGCGCTGACCCGGCTGGCGGACAGCGCGCGGGCGTCGGTACGGGCCGCCTGGCGGGACCCGGCGGCCGGCGAGGAGTACGTGCTCGCGCACGCGCAGGAGATGGACCCGGCGGTCGCCCGCCGGCACATCGGGCTCTACGTCAACGAGTTCACCGATGACCTGGGCGAGGACGGATACGCCGCCGTGCGCGGGCTGCTGACCCGTGCGGCGGCCGAGGGGCTGGTCCCGCCGCTGCCGCCGACCGCGCTGGCGTTCCCGTCCTGAACCCGCCGGCACCGCCGCCCACCGGACCGCCCCGACCGGCGCGGACGCGGCGGCACCGGGCCGCGCCGCAGCGACCCGGCCCCGGGATCCGCGCCGACCCGCCACCAACGGCCGGTCAGACGTCCAGCTGGTCGGCGACCGCGCGCAGCACTCCGGCGATCTTGCGGCCGTGGGCGCGCTCCGGGTACCGGCCGCGCTGCAGTGAGCGGGCCACGTCCTCCAGCAGCGTCGTCAGGTCCTGCACGATCGGCAGCAGCTCGTCCGGCTTGCGGCGCTGCGCCGCCGCGACCGAGGGGGCCGGGTCGAGCACGGTGACCGACAGCGCCTGGTCGCCGCGCTGGCCGGCCACCACCCCGAACTCCACCCGCTGGCCCGGCTTGAGCGCGTCCGTGCCGGCGGGCAGCACGGACGAGTGCACGAAGACGTCGCCGCCGTCGTCGCGGGAGAGGAAGCCGAAGCCCTTCTCGCTGTTGAACCACTTGACCTTGCCGGTTGGCACCTGCGACCTCGTCCTGTCACTCGAAGCAATCCCTGGGGGCACCGCGCCGGAGGTCCCGGACCGGACGCCGAAAAAGCGCTGGAACGCAGTGCGGCGGGCCATTCCTGACCCGCCCGCCACACAGGCTAACGGCCGGTGCGCGAGAGACAAGACGCCCCGGCACACCCACGGCGCCCGAACGGGGATCTACCCTGTGGGGGTGACCAGTGAAACCCGGATGCCCGGCGACCTGCTCGTGCGGATCGGCGCGATCGTCTTCGCGGTCGGCGCGGTCGCCACGCTCGCCACGATGACGCCGTTGTTCATCGGTGCCCACCCGCTGCCGACCCCCGCGTACTTCGTGTGCATGCTGATGGGCGTCGGCTTCGGGCTGGCGCTGGGCGGTCTGCTGCGCTCGGCCCGCGCCCAGCGGCGTCAGACCCGCGCGGCCGCCTCGGCGCGCCCGGCGGCGTAGCCCGCCAGCCAGCCGGGGAACCCCTCCAGACCGGGCAGCACCACGTCGGCGCCGGCCGCGCGCAGTGCGTCGGCGTCGCACGGCCCGGTGGTCACCGCGACCGACAGCGCGCCGGCCCGCCGCGCGCCGCGCACGTCGCCGACGTGGTCGCCGACGTAGACCGCGGCCCCGTGCTCGCGCAGCGCCACCGCCTTGTCCTCCGCCCACAGCCCGCCGACCACCGCGTCCGGGCGGATGCCCAGGTGGTCCAGGTGCAGCCGGGCGTTCGGTTCGTACTTGGCGGTCACCACCAGCGTGCGCCCGCCGGCCTGCCGCACCGCCTCGACCGCCTCGCGGGCGCCCGGCAGCCGCAGCGTCGGCGCGATGGCCCGGTCCGGGTACAGCGCGCGGTAGCGGGCCGCCATCGCGACGACCTCCCCGGGGTCGAACCAGTGCGCCAACTCCTCCTCCAGCGGCGGCCCGAGTCGGGTGACCGCGAGCCGGGAGTCGATGTACGCGCCGGTCTCGCGGGCCAGTTCGTCGTAGACCGCGCCGATCCCCGGGCGGGAGTCGATCAGGGTCATGTCGAGGTCGAACCCGACCGTCAGGGCAGGAGGGTGGTGGGCCATGGCGCCCATTCTCGCCGGGCCGAACGCCGTCCGGGGCCGCCGGGCGGTGCGACGCCCGCCACACCCGCGCCCCGCCGCCGGGCCGCCGGGCCCGGGGCGGCCCGGCGGACGGGGCGGCCCGGCGGACGGGGCGCGCCCGCCCCCGTCCGGCGGGGTGCTCAACCGCGCCTGAGCACCCCGCGCCACACGAGGTAGAGCGCGGACGCCACCGCGGCGACCCGCACGATCACCGGGAAGTCGGCCGACATCGCGGTGCCGATCTGCCCGTGCGGCAGCCGGGCGCCCCAGCGGCCGGCGGCCCGCCCCCAGAACCACAGCAGCGAGCAGAGCAGCACCACTCCGGGCAGTCCGGCCGCGGCGAACCGCGCCCGGCGCCGGCCGATCCCGTTGCACGCGTACGCGAGCAGCCAGCCGGCCGCCAGCAGGACGTAGTTGGTCATGACCGCGCCGGCCACCAGCGCGACCGCCGCCAGCACCTCCAGCGGTCCGACCGGCAGCGTCCGCCGGGCCGGCTCGGCCTCGGCGACCACCACCGGGGCGGGCGCCGGCCGGCGGAACGGCATGCGCACCGGCAACCGGAAGCCGCCGGAACGCCGGGCGGGCGCCGCCTCCGGCACCGGTTCCGGCTCGACGGCGGGCGCCGGTTCGACGGCCGGCTTCGGCGCGGCGGACCGCTCGCGGGCCCCGGGCCGCTCGTCCAGGTCCGCGAACTGGCCGGTGATCAGGCCACCGGTCCAGCCGGTGCCCGGGACGGCCGGCCCGCCGCCGGGCCCGCCGGGCGCGCCGCCACCGCTCCACCACGCGGCGCCGGCGTCCGGCCCGGCGACCCGGTCCGCGCCGCGCGGGCCGGACGGACGGTCGTCCGCCGGTTCCGGGCCGGACGGCGGCGCCGCCTCCGGCCCGGCGGACCGCGGCCGCTTGACGAACATCTCCCGCAGCGGCCAGCCGCCCTGCCACGGCGGCCCGACCTCCGGCTCCCGGGCGGCGTCCGGCTCCGGGGCGGCGGTCGGCCCGGTTCCGGACACCGGCGCGGCGGCGCGGTCCGGCGGTCCGGCCGGCTCCCGCCCGGGCGCATCGGGCCCGACCGCCGGTCCGGGCACGGCGTCCGGTCCGCCGGACGCCGGCGGTGACGCGGCCCGCCGGGCCACCGGCTCCTCAGGTCCGGCCGGACCGAAGGACGCGTCCGGCGGCCGGACGTCCGCTGGGGAGCCTGCCGTGCCGCCGACCGGACCGGCCTGCGGTTCGCGGCACCCGCCGCCCGGCACGGCGACCTGCGGCGGGTGCGCGGGGGGCGCAGGGGGCGCCGGGACCGGCGGGGCGGCGGTGGGCGGCACGGACGGCTCGGCGGGCGGCGGCGCGGTCGCCCGCTCGTGCGCCCGCTGGGCGCGCGCGGCCTGCCGGACCACCTCGGCGGGGTCGCCCAGCCGGGCCAGCACGCGGCGCACGGCGGCCGGGCTGCCGCCCGCGCTCCGGCCACGGGACCGGTCGATCTCCTCGCGCAGTCGGGTCACCAGGCGCATCCGGACGGCGGCGGGCAGTTCGGTCTGCGCGAGGTCGCCGACCCTGCTGAGGTAGTCAAAGACCAGCCTGTCGCTCTCGATTCCCATCGCACACCACCCCACTGTCCGTGCGTCGGTCCGCTGTCCGTGCGTCGGTCCACAGTCCGTGCGTCGGCGCGCTGTTGACGGTACCGCCCCGCGCAGCGCCGCGGCGCGGGGCACACCGGGGTCCAGCGGGGCCGTCCGGTGCGCGGACCGGCCGTCCCGCGCCCGTCGGCACGGCCCGCCCCGGAGGCCGTAATGTGGGACGGATGAGCACGTGACCAACGAGCGGGAGGCGTACGTGGCCGGATCATCCACCGGTGACGCCGCGCGGGACGGCGGTTCGGCACCGCGCACCCTCGCCGAGGACCTGCGGGCCCGGGGCGACGACGCGGTGGCCGCGCTGCTGCGCGCCCGCCCCGACCTGATGAACCCGGTCCCCGGTGACCTGACGCAGTTGGCCACCCGGGCCGGCACCCGCGTGTCGGTGCTGCGGGCGCTGGACCACCTCGACCGCTTCACCGTGCAGACCGCCGAGGCGCTGGCGGTCGCCGCCGGCCCCTGCCCGTACCAGCGGTTGCTCGCCCTGATGGCCGGCGACGCGGCACGGGCCGACCCGTCAGACGCGGCGCGGGTGGCGGCGGCGCTGCCCGGCGCGGTGGCCGTGCTGCGCGCCAACGCGCTGGTGTGGGGCCCGCCGGAACAGCTGCGGCTGGTGCGCACCGCACGCGACCTGCTGGCACCGTCGGCCGGCGCGCCGTCGCCGACCGGGCTGGGCCCGGCGCTCGCGGAGGCGTGCGCGGGCATGTCGCCGGGCCGGCTCCAGGAGGTCCTGGCGGACACCGGGCTGCCGGCCACGCACGACCCGGTGAGCGCGGTCGCCGCGCTGCGCACGCTGTTCGAGGACCGGGAGCGGACGGCCGCGCTGCTGGCCACCGCGCCGGACGGCACCGCGCAGGTGCTGGCCAAGCTGACCTGGGGGCCGCCGTACGGCGACGTGGCCCGGGCGTCGGCCCGGGTGCGGGCGGCGGACGCGGCCGGCCCGGTGGAGTGGCTGCTCGCCCGCGGCCTGCTGCTGCCGGCCGGCGGGCACACCGTGGTGATGCCGCGTGAGGTGGCGCTGCACCTGCGCGCCGGACGCGCGCACCTGAGGCCGCAACCGCTGCCGCCGGAGGTCGGTCCGCTGGCCGTCCACCCGGTCGCGACGGTGGACGCCACCGCCGCGGCGGAGGCGTTCACCGCGGTGCGCACCGTGGAGAAGCTGCTCAAGGCGTGGCAGACCGGCGGGCCGCAGGTGCTGCGGGCCGGCGGCCTGAGCGTGCGGGACCTCAAGCGCACCGCCGCCGTGCTGGACGTGGGCGAGCAACGCGCCGCGTTCTGGGTCGAGCTCGCCTACGCCGCCGGGCTGGTGGCCTCCGACGGCGAGACCGACGAGGCGTTCGCGCCGACCCCGGCGTACGACGCGTGGCTGCCGCTGCCGGTCCAGCGGCGCTGGGCGGCGCTGGTGACCGGCTGGCTGGCCGCCACCCGCGCCCCGGGCGAGGTGGGACGGCGCGACGCGCGGGGGCGCACGCTGGCCGCGCTCGGCCCGGACCTGGACCGCCCCGCCGCGCCGCGGGTGCGGCTGCGGGTGCTGGACCTGCTCGCCGCACTGCCGGAGGGCGCCTCGGCCGACCCGCTGGCGCTGCTCGAACGGCTGCGCTGGGAACGCCCCGGGCGGGCCGCGGGCACCGGAACGGCCGGGCCGGGCGGCGGGCCGGACGACCTGCGGGCCCGGCTGGTCCGTTGGACGGTCGAGGAGGCCGAACTGCTCGGCCTGACCGGGCGCGGCGCGCTCGCCTCCTACCCGCGCGGCTCGCTGACCGCGCGGGCCGGATCCGAGCGCGGCGCGGGGGACGGTTTCGCGGCGGCGGCCGACGCGCTCGCGCCGCTGCTGCCCGAACCACTCGACCACGTACTGCTCCAGGCCGACCTGACGGCGGTGGCGCCGGGCCCGCTGCACACCCCGCTCGCCGAGTTCCTGGGGGTGGCCGCCGACGTGGAGTCCACCGGCGGGGCGACCGTCTACCGGTTCACGCCCGGCTCGGTGCGCCGCGCGCTGGACGCCGGGCGCACCGCGGACGACCTGCACGCCTTCCTCGCCGCGCACGCCCGCACGCCGGTCCCGCAGCCGTTGAGCTACCTGATCGACGACGTGGCCCGGCGGCACGGCCGGCTGCGGGTGGGCCCGGCGGGGGCGTACCTGCGCTGCGACGACACGGCGGTGCTGGCCGAGGTGCTGGCCGACAAGCGGTCGGCGGGGCTCGGCCTGCGGCGGCTGGCCCCGACCGTGCTGGCCGCGCGGGTCGCGCCGGACACCCTGCTGGAACGACTGCGCGACATGGGTTTCGCGCCGGCCGCCGAGGCCGAGGACGGCGGCGTGCTGATCACCCGGGCCGACGCCCGGCGCACGCCGCCCAGGACCGCTCCGGTACCGGTTCCGGAGCGCCCCCCGGTGGCCGACGAAACGCTGCTGGCCGCGGCCGTCAGGGCGGTCCTGGCCGGCGACCGGGCGGCCACCGCCGCGGTGCGCCCGCCCGCGCCGCGCGGTCCGGGCGGCACGGGCGAACCGGCCGCGCCCGGGTCGCGGGCGGCGGGGCGGCCGCCGCGCACCACGGCCGCCGAGACGCTGGCCACCGTGCAGGCCGCGGTGCTGACCGGCGAGGCGGTGTGGATCGGCTACGTCAACGCGGACGGCGCCGCGACCCAGCGGGTCATCGAACCGGTGCGGGTGGAGGGTGGTTACGTCACGGCCTACGACCGGACCTCGGAGTCGGTGCGCACCTACGCGCTGCACCGGGTGACCGGGGTGCGGGAGCTGGCCGACGAGACTCCCTGACCGCGCCGCGCGGGGCCGTCGGCGGAAGGCCGCGGCGCGGGTGGGGGCGCGGCGCAGGGAGGTGGGCGGCGGGATCGTCCGGGGCGCGGCCGGGTCAGCCGGTGTCGGAGGCGGGGCGGCGCTGCCACCAGTGCCGGCGGCGGGGGTGCACGCTGCGGCTCAGCCTGCGGCCGGCGACCAGGTAGCCCAGCAGGGCGCCGAAGGTGTTGAGGATCACGTCGTCGATGTCGAACGCCCGGCCGGCGACCATCGTGCCCTGCGCGGTCTCCACGCACAGCATCACGAACGCCGTCACCAGCACCACCCGCAGCAGGCCCCGGGCGCGCGGGAAGACCACTGGCAGCAGGAAGCCGAACGGCAGGCCCAGCAGCACGTTCCCGCCGATCTGCTTGACGGTGTCGCGCACCGCGGGCTGGTCGGTGTACGCGCGGATCGACGCCCCGGGCGTGAAGTTGGGGTGCACCAGCGACACCGACGCGGGCGAGGGCACCAGCGTCACCTTGGCGAGCAGCACGGCGAAGCCCACCATGCAGGCGAACGCGACGAGCATCACCAGCCAGCGCGACAACCCGGCCAGCGGCGGGCGCCGCGCGTCCGACGCCGGCGCGGGCCGCGGCCGGCGCCCGGACAGCCGCTCCCGCCAGCCGGCGGTGCTCCGCTTCGCGGCAGAGGCGCGTTTCGCCTTGGACGCGGACTTCGGGCCGGACGCGGCGCCCTTCGCGGTACGCCGGGGTGTTCTCCCGGAGGTCGCCTTGCCCCGCTTGCGCGCCGGCCGCCTGGCCGGTCCGCGCGCTCCCGGCTTCTTCTTCCCCCGTCCTCTCCGCCACGCTGCGAGCCCTGCCACGGCTGCCCCCAACCTTCGAGTGAACGACGACTCCTGGACACCTCGCCTACCCCGCGATCCCCCCGGGATGCCGCCGTCCCGAATGCCGGGACCGGCCCGGCACGACCGCCCGGCCCCCGCCGCGCCGTGCCGGACGGGCCCGCCCGGGTCAGCGCTCCGCGACCGGCGCGGGTTCCGCCCTCCGGCGGGCCGTCGTCCGCGGCGGGCCGCCCGCAACACCTCGACCAGCAGGTCGACGTCGGTCCAGGGGTTGGTGTCCCGGGCGTTCCCTTCGGCCGCCCGGTTTCTGATCCGTCCGGCGCCGGAGCCGCCCCGGCGGCTGTGGGTGACACTGGAGGCTTGCCCCCGCCGGGCCGGACGAGACGGAAAGGCGACCACACGTGAACGGACCACTGATCGTCCAGAGCGACAAGACGCTGCTGCTGGAGGTGGACGACCCGCGGGCGGACGCGTGCCGGCGGGCCATCGCGCCGTTCGCGGAGTTGGAACGGGCGCCGGAGCACATCCACACCTACCGGGTGACGCCGCTGGGGCTGTGGAACGCGCGGGCCGCCGGCCACGACGCGGAGCAGGTGGTGGACGCGCTCGTGGCGTACTCGCGCTACCCGGTGCCGCACGCGCTGCTGGTGGACGTGGCCGAGACGATGGCGCGCTACGGGCGGCTGCGGCTGGTCAAGCACCCCACGCACGGCCTGGTGCTGGAGACCACCGACCGGCCGGTACTCCAGGAGGTGCTGCACTCGAAGCGGATCCAGCCGCTGGTGGGCGCCCGCATCGACCCGGACACCGTGGCCGTCCACCCCTCCGAACGCGGCCAGATCAAACAGGTGCTGCTGAGACTGGGCTGGCCGGCCGAGGACCTGGCCGGGTACGTGGACGGCGAGGCGCACCCGATCGAACTGCGCGAGGACGACTGGGAGCTGCGCCCGTACCAGCGGCACGCGGTGGAGGGCTTCTGGCACGGCGGCTCCGGCGTCGTGGTGCTGCCCTGCGGCGCCGGCAAGACCCTGGTCGGCGCGGGGGCGATGGCGCGGGCCGCGGCGACCACGCTGATCCTGGTGACGAACACCGTCTCGGCCCGGCAGTGGAAGCACGAGCTGGTGCGACGCACCTCACTGACCGAGGACGAGATCGGCGAGTACAGCGGTGCCCGCAAGGAGATCAGGCCGGTCACCATCGCGACGTACCAGGTGCTCACGACCCGCCGCAAGGGCGTCTACCCGCACCTGGAGCTGTTCGACTCGCGCGACTGGGGACTGATCGTCTACGACGAGGTGCACCTGCTGCCCGCACCGGTGTTCAAGTTCACCGCGAACCTTCAGGCCCGCCGCCGGCTCGGGCTGACCGCCACCCTGGTGCGCGAGGACGGCCGCGAGTCGGACGTGTTCTCGCTGATCGGTCCCAAGCGCTACGACGCGCCGTGGAAGGAGATCGAGGCGCAGGGCTACATCGCGCCGGCCGACTGCGTGGAGGTGCGCGTCAACCTCACCGAGTCCGAGCGGCTGGCGTACGCCACCGCCGAGACGGACGAGAAGTACCGCTACTGCGCGACCACGGCGACCAAGCGCCGGGTCACCGAGGCGCTGGTGCGCCGCCACCGGGGCCTGCAGACGCTGGTGATCGGGCAGTACATCGACCAGCTCGACGAACTGGGCGAGCACCTGGACGCGCCGGTGATCAAGGGGGAGACGCCGAACGGACAGCGGGAGAAGCTGTTCGAGGCGTTCCGGCGGGGTGAGATCGGCGTCCTGGTGGTCTCCAAGGTGGCCAACTTCTCGGTCGACCTGCCGGAGGCGACGGTGGCCATCCAGGTCTCCGGCACGTTCGGGTCACGGCAGGAGGAGGCGCAGCGGCTGGGCCGGGTGCTGCGCCCGAAGGCGGACGGGCACGAGGCGCGGTTCTACTCCGTGGTGGCCCGCGACACCATCGACCAGGACTTCGCCGCGCACCGCCAGCGGTTCCTGGCCGAGCAGGGCTACGGCTACCGGATCGTGGACGCCGACGAGGTGCTGGCGGGCGACGACGCGTGACCCGCCCGGCGGTCCGTCCCGGGCTCTGGCCGCCGGCTCCGGCCGGTCGGGGCCCCGACCGGCTCCGCCGCCGGCCCGGCCCGGCCGCGGGCGGCGCCGGTCACGCCCCCGTGCGCGGGTCGGCGCCCCCGGCGCGACCGGCTCGACGCGCTGCGGGGGACGGGTCGGGCTGCCGGGTGCCGTCGGTGCCGAGCACGACGACCCGGAAGGCGGTGTCGACGAAGACGCCGATGACGCGCAGCGCGTTGCCCAGGCCGCTGCGCGCCTGGCCGGCCGGCCGGGGAGGGGTCGGACCCGGTGGCGCGCCGGGCGTGCGGGGCCCGGGGATCGCGGAGGAGGCGGTGCTGCCGCGAATGGGACTCATGGTTTCAGCCGTCATGTCCTCCACGGTAGGTTTTCCACCCCCTTGACGTACATCGTTCGAACGGATGAACGTGGCGGCCCGGGCGGTACGCCTGCCGGATCACGGCGGGCCCGGGCGCCACCAGGGTCGCCTCCGGGATCGCCCGCAGGGGTGGCCGCCCGCGCCGACCCCGGGGACCGGGCCGGCGGAACCGCGGGGCGGACGGAGCCGCGGGGCGGACGGAAAGGCGTTCGCGCACCCCGGGCGGTCAGCGTAGAATCTCGCCCTTGCCGCCTCCTGGGCCGACCGCGCGCACGCGGAGCCGGGGGCACCGGCCGGACGGAAACCGGCCGGTATCCGAGTCGAAACCGCCAGCGCGGGCCGCAGCAGCCGGACGCCGGGCCGTGCCCGCACGCCCCCGCACGCCGCGACCCGCCCCGCGCCAACCCCCGGAGGCGTCACCACCGTGTCCACCCAGACCACCGACCGCGGCCCGCTGGAGCGGGAACGCGCGCACCTGGCCGCCTCCCGCACCGCCCTGCGTGCCATGCGGGCCGACGTCGAGGCGCTCGACATCCGCGACGTGACCGCGAACTGGGTCAACGCCGAGGTCCTGGAGAACCAGATCAGCGAGCGCATCGCGGCGCTCGCCGACCTCGCGCACACACCGCTGTTCTTCGGCCGCCTGGACTACCTGCACACGGTCGGCGCGGAGCGGGCCGAGGGCGCGGAGGGCGAACGGTTCTACATCGGCCGCCGGCACGTGCACGACGCGGACGGCGACCCCATGGTGATCGACTGGCGCGCGCCGGTCTCCCAGCCGTTCTACCGGGCCTCCCGCAAGGCCCCGATGGACGTCGCGCTGCGCCGCCGGTTCGGCTACACGGGCGGCGAGTTGACGGCGTACGAGGACGAGCACCTCACCGACCCGGACGAGCGGCAGACCGCCAGCAGGCTGCTGCAGACCGAGATCGAGCGCCCGCGCGTCGGGCCGATGCGCGACATCGTGGCCACCATCCAGCCGGAGCAGGACGAGATCGTGCGGTCCGCGATCGGCGGCACGGTCTGCGTGCAGGGCGCCCCCGGCACCGGGAAGACCGCGGTCGGCCTGCACCGCGTCGCCTACCTGCTCTACGCGCACCGCGAGCGGCTGGCGCGCACCGGCACGCTGGTCATCGGGCCGAACCGGTCCTTCCTGCGCTACATCGAGCAGGTGCTGCCCGCGCTGGGCGAGTTGCACGTCAAGCAGTCCACCGTCGACGACCTGGTCGGGCACGTGGAGGTGCGCGGCGCCGACCCGGCCGCCACCGCGATCGTCAAGGGCGACGCCCGGATGGCGACCGTGGTGCGCCGCGCGGTCCGGGCCGGCATCACGATGCCCGCCGAACCGCTGGTGGTGGTGCGCGGCTCCCGCCGCTGGCGCGTCCCGGCGTACGAACTCGACGAGATCGTGCGCGAGCTGATGGGCCGTGACATGCGCTACGGATCGGCCGCCGAGGCGCTGCCGCAGCGCCTGGCGCACGCGGTGCTGGTGCGGATGGAGGCGGCCGGCGAGGCGCCGGACGACCGGGTGCAGGACGCGGTGGCCCGCTCGCAGCCGGTGCGGGCGGCGGTCAAGGCGATGTGGCCGCCGGTCGACCCGGTCCGCACGGTGCTGCGGCTGCTGTCCGACGAGCGGTTCCTGGCGTCCTGCGCGGACGGGGTGCTGACCGGCGAGGAGCAGCGCGCGGTGCTGTGGGACAAGCCGGCCCGCGGCCCGAAGTCGGCGCGCTGGTCGGCCGCCGACGCGGTGCTGGTGGATGAGGCGGCCGACCAGGTGCGGCGCACCCATTCGCTCGGCCACGTGGTGCTGGACGAGGCGCAGGACCTCTCCCCGATGCAGTACCGCGCGGTGGGCCGGCGCTGCACGACCGGCTCGGCGACCGTGCTGGGCGACATCGCCCAGGGCACCACCCCGTGGGCGACCGGCGGTTGGGCGGAGGCGCTGACCCACCTGGGCAAGCCGGAGGCGGTCGTGGAGGAGCTGACCAGCGGGTTCCGCGTGCCGCGACAGGTCATCGCCTACGCCTCCCGACTGCTGCCGCGGATCGCCCCGATGCTCGCGCCGGCCACGTCGGTGCGGGAGTCGGCGGGCGACCTGCGGGTCCGCGCCGTCGAGCCGGAGCGGCTGACCGACGCGGTGGTCGGCGCCTGCCGGGCGGCGCTGCGGCACGAGGGCTCGATCGGCCTGATCGCCGCCGATCGACGGGTCGCCGCGGTGTCCGCCGCGCTGGACGCCGCCGGACTGCCGCACCTGTCGCCCGGCGAGGAGACCTCCCAGCGGGTGCGGACCACCCTGGTGCCGGCGTCGCTCGCCAAGGGCCTGGAGTACGACTACGTGGTGCTCGACGAGCCGGCCGCGATCGTGGACGCCGAGCCGGACGTCCGCACCGGGCTGCGCCGGCTGTACGTGGCGCTCACCCGTGCGGTCTCCGGCCTCGTCGTGCTGCACGCCCGGCCGCTGCCGGAGCCGCTGACCGACGTGTGACCGCCCCGGCGCCCGCGCGGGGCCTCGGGAGCCGCCGGGCTCAGCCGGCGACGGCCGGTTCCAGCGGGCTGTCCAGCGCCGCGCGCCAGTCGCGCACCGCGCCCGGGTCGATCGGCGTGGACCAGCCGGCGAACCGGACCGCGCCGCCCACGTGGAAGCCGTGCACCCCGGCCCGGCGCAGCGCCGGCAGGTGCTCGGCGCGCAGCCCGCCGCCGACCAGCAGCAGCGGGGTGTGCCGGCCCGGGCGCGCCGCGGCCTCGGCGGCCTCCGCGGTGAGCACCGGGAGCCCGTCGGCCACGCCGTGCGGCGAGCCGGCGGTGAGGTAGCCGTCCAGTCCGGGCAGCCCGCCGACCCGGGCCCGCAGTGACGCCCGGTCGGCGGCGTGGTCGATGGCCCGGTGGAAGGTCCAGCGGGTGGCGCCGGCCGCGCCGAGCAGGGCGCGCAGCGCGGGCAGGTCGGGCCCGCCGCCGGCGTCGAGGAAGCCCATCACGAACTCCTCGGCGCCCTCCGAGCGCAGTGCGGCGGCGGCCGCGCACAGCGCGTCGCGTTCCCTGCCGTCGCCGGCCGAGAACCCGGCGCCGGCCCGGAGCATCACCCGGACCGGGATGCCGACGGCCGCCCGGACGGCGGCGAACGTGGCACGCGCCGGGGTGAGTCCGTCGGCGGCCATGTCCGCGACCAGTTCGAGACGGTCCGCTCCGGCCGACTCGGCGGCACGGGCGTCGTCGGGTCCCAGGGCGATGACTTCCAAAATTGGTCTAGACATATCGTCAGGGTGCCACACCGGCGCCGCCGGTTGCCATACGCTCCGGGTATGAACGGCGCGCCGAGGCACCCTGCCCACCCCGCCCTGCACGCGGAGTTCGCCCGGCTGCTGCGCCGCGCCGGCGGCACCGCGGACCCGGCGCCCTACGCCGCGAACCTGCTGGAGCGCTGGTCGCAGCCGCACCGCCGCTACCACACCGTCGACCACCTGGCCGCCGTGCTGGGCCACGTCGACCGGCTGGCCGACCACGCCGCCGACCCGGACACCGTCCGGCTGGCCGCCTGGTTCCACGACGCGGTGCACCGTCCGGACCGCTCGGAGAACGAGGAGCGCAGTGCCGTGCTGGCCGAACGCGCCCTGGCAGAGGCCGGGTTGGCCGCCGACCGGGTCGCCGCGGTGGCCCGGCTGGTACGGCTGACCGCCTCCCACTCCCCCGGGTCGGACGACCGCGACGGCCGGGTCCTGTGCGACGCCGACCTCGCGGTGCTCGCCGCCGACCCGGACGGCTACGCCCGCTACGCCGCCGCGGTCCGCGAGGAGTACGCCCGGGTGCCCGGCCCCGTCTTCCGCGCCGCGCGGGCCGAGGTGCTGCGCCGACTGCTGGCGCTGCCCGCGCTGTTCGGCACCCCCTACGGCGCGGCCCGCTGGGAGGCGCCGGCACGGCGCAACCTCACCGCCGAAATCGCCCTGCTCACCCGGCCGGACCCGGACGGCGCGGCGCAGGACGGCGGGCCGCGGCACGGTGCGCCCGGGGCCACCCGCCCGGGTGCGCGGGGACCGGCCGGCCGCTGAGCGTTCCGGGCCCGCCGTCCGCCACCGCCGGGGGCCGGGGGGCCGGGGGGCCGCCGACCGTCGTTCCGTGCCGACCGCCCGCTAACCGTCCTGGGCGGAGGCCGCCAGGGCCGCTCTCAGGTGACCGCCGGAGGCGTCCAGCAGGGCGGCGGCGCGGCGCGCGTCCACCTCGCCGAGCAGCACCAGGATGGCGTTCTTCACCTCGCCGTCGGTCGCGCTCAGCGCCGCCTCGATCTCCTCGTCACGGGCACCGGTGGCCAGCGCCACGATCCGCCGGGAGCGGGCCCGCAGCTTCTCGTTGGAGGCCCGGACGTCGACCATGAGGTTCCCGTAGGTCTTGCCCAGCCGGATCATGACGATGGTGGAGATCATGTTGAGCACCAGCTTCTGCGCGGTGCCGGACTTCAACCGGGTGGAGCCGGTCAGCAGTTCGGGGCCGACCACCACCTCGATGCCGTGGTCCGCCGCCGCGGCCAGCCGCGAGTCGGCGTTGCAGGCCAGCCCCACCGTCAACGCGCCCCGGCCGCGAGCGTGTTCGACCGCGCCGACCGCGTAGGGGGTGCGTCCGGAGGCCGAGACGCCGACCACCGTGTCCGCCGCGCCGACGCCGATCGCCTCCAGGTCGGCGGCGGCCATCTCCTTGGAGTCCTCGGCGCCCTCCACCGATGTCACCATCGCGCCCGGCCCGCCCGCGATCAGTCCGACCACCTGGCCGGGGCGGGTGTTGAAGGTCGGCGGGCACTCGCTGGCGTCCAGCACGCCGAGCCGGCCGGCGGTCCCGGCGCCGGCGTAGACCAGGCGGCCGCCGCGGGCCATCCGCTCGGCGGCGCCGTCGACGGCGGCCGCGATGTTCGGCAGTTGCGCGGCGACGGCGGCCGGGACCCGGGAGTCCTCGCCGTTCATGATCCGCAGGATGTCCGTGGTGGGCAGCCGGTCGATCTCCGCCAACTCGGGGCGGAACGCCTCCGTCGTCAACGTCTCCAACTCGCGGCGCAGGGCGTCGTTGCTGGGCATAGGGCGGCTTGTGTTCCTTTGCGTTTCGTGGTGGGTCACGGTCCGGCGGGAGCACGGGGCTCTGGGGGGGCGTCGGGTCGCCCGGGGGCGATCGGGATGGTCAGGGCAGCGGTGTCGTGTGCGGGCGGCCACCCGGCGGCGGAGGACGTCGGCCGCGCGGCGGCGGAGGGCGCGGCGGCACCGCGTGCGACGGCGCCGCGGACGTGCGGGCCGGGCGGCGGCGCGGACCCGCCATGGTCGGCAACCACGCCCCCTAGGGCCGCGCCGAGCGGGCCGGCCTGCGGTGCGCCAGCGCCTCGTACGACGCGGACAGCGCGGGCGCCGCCCGTTCGTAGGTGCGTTGCGCGACGCCGATGAACAGGCAGTCCACCACCAGCAGTTGGCCGGTGCGACTGGACATCGCCGCCGGGCGCAGCTCGCTCTCGCGGGAGTTGGCGGTGGTCAGCACGTGGTCGGAGTACTGGGCGACCGGGCTGTCCGGCCGCCCGGTGATGGCCACCGTGGTCGCGCCCTGGTCGAAGGCGACCCGCAGCGGTTCGATGACGTCCACCGTGCTGCCGGAGTGCGTGATGGCCAGCGCCACGTCGCCCTGCCGCAACTGCACGGCGTTGGTGACGGCCAGGTGCGGGTCGCTGTGGGCGTGCGCGATCAGGCCTATCCGCAGCAGCTTCTGCGCCAGGTCCTGTCCGACCAGCGCGGAGGCGCCGATCCCGTAGACGTCGATGCGCCGGGCGGCCGCGAGGGCCGCCACGGCCGACTCCAGTTGGGCGACGTCCAGCCCGGCCGCGGTGTCGGCCAGGGTGCGCTGCTCGTCGCGGGCGAGTTTGGCGACCACGTCGGCCAGCGGGTCGTCCACCGCGATGTCGGCGGTCACCGCGGCCGGCGCACCGGCCTCCTGCTGGGCGGCGAAGGCCGCGAGCGCGAGGCGCAGGTCGCGGTAGCCGGGGTAGCCCAGGATGCGGGCGGTGCGCACCACCGTCGCCTCGCTGGTGCCGGTGCGCCGGGCGAGCCCGGTGACGGTCAGCTGGGCGCAGGCGGCCGGATCGCCCGCGACGGCGTCGGCGACCCGTTGCATCGAACGGGTCATGGACGAGCCGAGCGTGCGCACCTTGGCGGCCAGCGCGGAGCCGCCTCCCGCGGCGCGGGGTGGGAAACTTTCTTTCGCTTGCTGCGTCACATCCGAAAGATATTTTCACGCACCGGGAGCGTCAAGGCCCCGCGCGGCCGTTCGCGGGACACTGGGGTCATGAACGCTGACGACTCCGAAGGCCCGGCCGGACCGGCGGGCCCCGAAGGCCCGGCCGGGCCCGGCGGCGGGGCGCCGGACGGCCCGGACGCGCTGGAGGCCGCCCTGCACGACGCGCGGGCCCGGGTGCTCGCCGATCTGGCCGCCCGCGGGGCGACCGATCCGCGGGTGGTCTCCCTGGTGGAGGAGGCGGTCACCCACCGCCGCTGGTGGGTCGGCCAGTGGCCGCAGGGCGTGCCGTTCGTCGCCGGACTGGTGGCGCAGGACGTGCAGGACGCGCTGCTGGAGCACCGCGGGCGCTGGCCGCTGTGCCCGGCCTGCCCACAGCCGCACGCGCTGGAGGTGGAACCCGAACTCGGCGCCGACCCGCACTGGGTGTGCGCGGCGCGCGGCACCGTGGTCGCCCCGGTCGGCGGCCTGCCCGGCTGACGGCACCGGGCGGGGCGGCGCGCCGGGCACGGGCCGGCGCCCCCGCCGGGCACGGGCACCGCCGGACGTGGCGGGCCGGCGAACGGACCGGAAGCGGCGGAGGGGGAGGGCCGCGGAACGCGGACGGAACGAGGAGAGGGCGGCACCCCCGTGAAAGGGGTGCCGCCCTCGTCCGTCCTGCGGGACGTCGATCCGCGAGCGGATCAGAAGTCCATGCCACCGCCCATGCCACCGGTCGGGTCGCCCGCCGGGGCGGCCTTCTCCGGCTTGTCGGCGATGACGGCCTCGGTGGTGAGGAAGAGCGCCGCGATGGAGGCGGCGTTCTGCAGCGCGGACCGGGTGACCTTGGCCGGGTCGATGATGCCGTCGGCGACCAGGTCGACGTACTCGCCGGTGGCCGCGTTCAGGCCGTGGCCGGTGGGCAGGTTGCGCACCTTCTCCACCACGACGCCGCCCTCGAGGCCGCCGTTGACGGCGATCTGCTTGAGCGGGGCCTCCAGGGCCAGCTTGACGATCGCGGCGCCGGTGGCCTCGTCGCCGGACAGGTCCAGCTCCAGCTTCTCGAACACCGTGGAGGCCTGGATCAGGGCCACGCCACCGCCGGCGACGATGCCCTCCTCGACCGCGGCCTTGGCGTTGCGCACCGCGTCCTCGATGCGGTGCTTGCGCTCCTTGAGCTCCACCTCGGTGGCCGCGCCGGCCTTGATGACGGCCACGCCGCCGGCCAGCTTGGCGAGCCGCTCCTGGAGCTTCTCGCGGTCGTAGTCGGAGTCCGACTGCTCGATCTCGGCGCGGATCTGGTTGACCCGGCCGGCGACCTGGTCGCTGTCGCCGGCACCGTCCACGATGGTGGTCTCGTCCTTGGTGATGACGACCTTGCGGGCCCGGCCGAGCAGGTCGAGACCGGCGTTGTCCAGCTTGAGGCCGACCTCCTCGGAGATGACCGTGCCGCCGGTGAGGATGGCGATGTCGTTCAGCATCGCCTTGCGGCGGTCGCCGAAGCCCGGGGCCTTGACGGCGACGGACTTGAAGGTGCCGCGGATCTTGTTGACCACCAGGGTCGACAGGGCCTCGCCCTCGACGTCCTCGGCGATGATCAGCAGCGGCTTGCCCGACTGCATGACCTTCTCCAGCAGCGGGAGCAGGTCCTTGACCGCGGAGACCTTGGAGTTGACGATCAGGATGTAGGGGTCGTCGAGCGACGCCTCCATCCGCTCCATGTCGGTGGCGAAGTAGGCGGAGATGTAGCCCTTGTCGAAGCGCATGCCCTCGGTGAGCTCCAGCTCCAGCCCGAAGGTCTGCGACTCCTCGACGGTGATGACGCCTTCCTTGCCGACCTTGTCCATGGCCTCGGCGATCAGCTCGCCGATCTGGCTGTCGGCGGCGGAGATGGAGGCGGTGGAGGCGATCTGCTCCTTGGTCTCCACGTCCTTGGCCTGCTCGAGCAGCTGGGCGGAGACGGCCTCGACGGCCTTCTCGATGCCGCGCTTGAGGGCCATCGGGTTGGCACCGGCGGCCACGTTGCGCAGGCCCTCGCGGACCAGCGCCTGGGCGAGGACGGTCGCGGTCGTCGTGCCGTCGCCGGCGACGTCGTCCGTCTTCTTCGCGACCTCCTTGACCAGCTCGGCGCCGATCTTCTCGTACGGGTCCTCCAGCTCGATCTCCTTGGCGATGGACACGCCATCGTTGGTGATCGTGGGGGCGCCCCACTTCTTCTCGAGGACGACGTTGCGGCCCTTGGGGCCGAGGGTCACCTTGACGGCGTCGGCGAGCTGGTTCATCCCGCGCTCGAGGCCGCGCCGCGCCTCCTCGTCGAACGCGATGATCTTGGCCATGTGAAGTGGTCCTCCCGGACGGGGTTGCTCCGGACCGGGCTGGCGCCCGCGACGGACGGCCCGCCACCCGCCGGTTCCTTCCCCGGCGTGCGCACGGACCTCACCGAACCGGTCCCTGTTGTCACTCTCAACCTCAGAGTGCTAACGCCAATGATTAGCACTCACCCCCTGCGAGTGCAAGCGGCTCCGGGCGCTTCGTGCGGGTTCGCGCTCCGACGGTTCCGCCGCCCCGGTCCCGCCCCCCGCCGTCCGTGCGGGCCCGGCGGTCCGGCCCCCGCCGCCGTCCCGCGCGGGCCCGCACGCCGGGCGCGCGAGGACACGCCGAGCCTCGGGCGCGTCCTCGGGCGCCGGCCCCGCCCCGCGGCACGGACGCGCGCCGGGCGCCGGAAGCGCGGCCCGCCGTCCGCGGCGTCCCGCCCCGGGCGGCACCGGGCGGCACCGGCGCGCGGCGGAACCCGGACGCACGCAGGGCCCGGACCCCGGTCGGGGTTCGGGCCCTGCGTGCGTGTGTGGGTACGTGGACGAGTGACGCGGCCGGTCAGCCCGCGGTGGCCAGACGGACCATGTCCGCCTGCGGCCCCTTCTGGCCCTGCGAGATCTCGAACTCGACCCGCTGACCTTCCTCGAGGGTGCGGTAGCCGTCCATCTGGATCGCGCTGTAGTGCACGAAGACGTCCGCACCACCGTCGACCGCGATGAAGCCGTAACCCTTCTCCGCGTTGAACCACTTGACGGTGCCCTGAGCCATCCCAAACTCCCCTATTACTGGCCCTTGCGCGGGCCCGCCCTCCGCGGGCCCGGGTCAGACCTCACCCCCGGATCAGATCTGGGGGCGTGCGCCGGAACGCGTCGACCGCGGCCGAATGTATCTGCACGGACGCCCTGTGCAACAGAGCATGCGTCAGGGAATTCTTGGGGCGCCCGATCGGTGATTTGCGGAGGAACTCAGGAAACCCGGGGCAACCCGGGCCGGGCAGAGCGGACCAACACGACAATTCACTGCCGAATTTGGCGTGTGAAACATCGCGTTCTCATGTGTCGTCGGCACATGCACGGTGCCGGCATCCCTGGGTGGAACGGTGTGGCGCGTCCGGCATATTGGCCGGATTTCACGTTTGAACAGCTCAGAGTGTCGTGTCGAGAAGAGGAACAACAGCTGTCGCCGGTCACTCTACCGTGCCGAGAAGCTGCGCGTGCCCCGGGTACCGCAATCGCAAACAACGGGGCGGCGGGAAATTACGGCTGTCCGGATCGCCGCCGTTCCCGCCCGCCCCGCCACGCGGTCAGCAGCCGCCGGCGACCGCCGGGATGATGGACACGCCGGCGCCGTCCGGGGTGGGGGTGAGCAGCCCCTCGCTGAACCGGACGTCGTCGTCGCCGACGTAGACGTTGACGAACCGGCGCAGGCGCCCCTGGTCGTCCAGCACGCGGGCGCCGATGCCGGGGTGGTCGCTCTCCAGCGAGGCCAGCACCTCGGACAGGGTGCCGCCCTCGGCCTCGACCTCGGAGCGGCCGCGGGTGTAGGTGCGCAGGATGGTCGGGATACGGACGGTGACGCTCATGCGAGACCAGCCTCTCGGAACGAGTCAAGGCAGGGACGGATGACGGCGGTCAGGCCGGTGGTGGGGGCGACGGCGTCCAGGGTCTTCAGCCCGTCGCCGGTGTTGATCGCGACGGTCTCCTCGGCGGGGTCCAGCCGCCCGGTCTCGATCAGCTCGCGCAGCACGCCGATCGTCACGCCGCCGGCGGTCTCGGTGAAGATGCCCTCGGTCCTGGCCAGTTGCTTGATGCCGGCGACGATCTGCTCGTCGGTGACGTCGGCCACCGCGCCGCCGGTGCGCCGGACCACGTCGAGCACGTAGGGGCCGTCGGCCGGGTTGCCGATCGCCAGCGACTTGGCGATGGTGTCCGGCCGGACCGGGCGCACCACGTCGTGCCCGGCCCGGAACGCCGCCGACACCGGGGAACAGCCGGCCGCCTGGGCACCGTGGATCCGGTAGGGCTTCTCCTCGACCAGGCCCAGGGCGATCAGCTCCCGCAGCCCCTTGTCGATCTTGGTGAGCTGTGAGCCGGAGGCGACCGGCACCACGATGTTGTCCGGCAGCCGCCAGCCGAGCTGCTCGCAGATCTCGTAGGCGAGCGTCTTCGACCCCTCGCCGTAGTACGGGCGCAGGTTGACGTTGGTGAACCCCCAGCCCTCGCCGGCCGGATCGCCGATCAGCTCGCTGCAGAATCGGTTCACCTCGTCGTAGGTGCCGTCGATGCCGACCAGCCGGCCGCCGTAGACGGCCGCCATGACCACCTTCCCCGCCTCCAGGTCCGCCGGGATGAACACGCAGCTGTCCAGACCGGCACGCACCGCCGCCGCGCCGACCGCGCCGGCCAGGTTGCCGGTGGAGGAGCACGAGAGCGTGGTGAAGCCGAAGGCGCGGGCCGCCTCGACGGCGATCGCCACCACCCGGTCCTTGAAGGAGTGCGTGGGGTTGCCGGAGTCGTCCTTGACGTGCAGGGCGCCGGTGACGCCGAGTTCGGCGGCCAGCCGGTCGGCGCGCACCAGCTTGGTGAAGCCCGGGTTCATGGTGGGCCTGGCGGCCACGTCGGCCGGCACCGGCAGCAGCGGCGCGTACCGCCAGATGTCGCGCGGCCCGGCCTCGATGCGGGCGCGCAGCGCGGCCGGGTCGCCGGACGGGAAGTCGTAGGCGACCTCCAGCGGGCCGAAGCACTCCTGGCAGGCGAAGACCGGGCCCAGCGCGGTGCGCTCGCCGCACTCGCGACAGGAGAGCGCGACGGCCGGGCCGAAGGCGGAGCCGGGCCGCGCGTCGATGGGGGGTGCGGGGGCGGCGGTGTCCGCCGCGGCGGTCTGGACAGCCATGGGGCGAGGTCCTCTCCTCATCTTCCTCGCGGCGCATCTCACCGCGAGACGGAATTGGCACCGTCCCCACCGTGACCTCGCGGCCGGCGGGAGGGTTGCCGGGGCTTCAACGGGCCGTTCCCTCTGCCCCTCTGGATGAGCGGTATGGCACCGGACGGGCGGTCCGGGCGTTTGTGGCACTGCACCTGACTGTAGCCCACGACCGCGCGCCCCTGAGACGGTTGTCCGAGGAGCGAGACGCCACGGTGAGACCGCCGCCCCCGGCGTCCCGCCCGCCGGCGTCCCGCCCGCCGACCGGGCGACACCCGGCACACCGCCCGGTCCGGTCGGTTTGGCCCGGCCGGGCGCTGGCTAGGCTGCCCGATATGGCCGCTGCGCACGAGACACCCGAGCCCGGCACCGCGAAGGTGCTGGTCGCCTCCAACCGGGGACCGGTCTCGTTCCGGCGCGGTGAGGACGGCGGGCTGACCGCCCGGCGCGGCGGCGGCGGGCTCGTCTCCGGACTGAGCGCGATCGGCCCGGAGACCGACGCGGTCTGGGTGTGCGCCGCGCTGTCCGAGGGCGATCGGGAGGCGGTCGCGGCGTCCCCGGACGGCCGGCTGGACCCGGCCGACACCGGCGGGCAGCGCGTCCGCATGCTGGGGATCGACCCGCGCACCTACGCCGACGCCTACAACGGCGTCGCCAACTCGGTGCTGTGGTTCGTCCACCACCTCCTCTACCAGACCCCGCTGGAACCCGCCTTCGGCCCGGACTTCCGCGCCCAGTGGTCCGGCTACCGGGGGTACGACGCCGCGTTCGCCGACGCGCTGGCGCGGGAGGCCGGGGACCGGGCGGCGGTACTGGTGCAGGACTACCACCTGGCGCTGACGCCGCGGATGCTCCGCGAGCGCCGGCCGGACCTGCGCATCGGCCACTTCAGCCACACGCCCTGGGCGCCGCCTGACTACTTCCGGCTGCTGCCGGACGACGTGGCCGCCGAGGTACTGCTCGGCATGCTCGGCGCCGACCGGGCCGCCTTCCTCACCCACCGCTGGGCCCGCGCCTTCGCCGACTGCTGCGAGCAGGTCCTCGGCGCCCGGGTGGACGAGGACGGCGCCGAACTCACCGTCGCGCACGACGGCGGCACCACCCGGATCGGGGTGCACGGGCTCGGCGCGGACGCCGGCTTCCTGCGCGAGCGCGGCCACCGCCCCGACGTCGCCGACCGGATGGCCGCGCTGCGCGAGCGGATCGGCCAGGACCGCAAGGTCGTCGTGCGGGTGGACCGCACCGAGCTGTCGAAGAACATCGTGCGCGGGCTGTACGCGTACGACCTGCTGCTGACCGAGCATCCGCAGTGGCGCGGCCGGGTGGTGCACGTCGCGTTCGCCTACCCCTCACGGCACGACCTGCCGGTCTACCGCGACTACACCGACACCGTGCGCCGGGTCGCCGAGGAGATCAACGCCCGGCACGGCACCGAGGACTGGCAGCCGCTGATCCTGCACGTCGAGGACGACTTCGCCCGCTCGCTGGCCGCCTACCGGATGGCGGACGTGGCGCTGGTCAACCCGATCCGGGACGGCATGAACCTGGTGGCCAAGGAGGTGCCGGTGCTCTCCGACCACGGCGTCGCGCTGGTGCTCTCCCGGGAGGCGGGCGCGTTCGACGAACTCGGCGGGGACGCGATCGCGGTCAACCCCTACGACGTGAGCGCCACCGCGCGGGCCCTGCACGCCGCGCTGACCATGCCGGAGGGCGAACGCGCCGCGCGCACCGAGCGGCTGGCCGCCGCGGCGACCGCGCTGCCGCCGCAGCGGTGGTTCCTCGACCAGCTGCACGCCCTGGACGACTGAGCCGGGGGCCGCCGCGCGCGCCACCGGACGGCCGCCGGACCGGGTCGGCCGCCGCCCGGCACGGCTCCACCACGGCCGGAGCCGTGCCGGACGTCCGCATCGGCTACTCCAGCGCGCCGGCCAGCGCCCGCAGCAGCTCCACCACGGCCGGCGGGCCGGGCAGCACGAGGTCGGCACGGTCCGCCAGGTCCGGGACGTCGGTGCCCGCGCTGGCCACCAGCACCCCGGGGACGCCCTCGGCGCGCAGCGTGTCCACCGCGTCGTAGGCGGCCAGGTCGCCGAGGTCGTCGCCGGCGTAGAGCACCGCCCCGGCGTCCACCGCGCGGGCGTGGCCGAGCAGCGCGATGCCCTTGTCCGTGCCGGGCGGCCGCAGTTCCAGCACCATGCTGCCCGGCTCCAACCGCAGTCCGTTCCGCTCGGCCAGCGCGCGCACCGGCCCGCGCAGCGCGGCCAGCGCCGCGTCCGGGTCGGCGGCCCGGCGGGTGTGCACGGCGACCGCCCTGCCGTCCTTGTCCTCCACCCAGGCACCCCGGGCGGCCACGCCCGCGTGCTCGATCAGCGCGGGCAGTTCGGCCCGCGCGGCGGCCACCGCCGGGTCCTCGTGGTGCGGTTCGGCGCCGACCGCGGCGTCCCACCGCTCGGCGCCGTAGTGGCCGAGCACCACCAGCCCCCGGACCGCGTCGAACCCGCCGAGCGCGACGGCCGTCCCGGCCGGCCGGCCGGTGAGCACGACCAGGGAGCCGAGCCGGGGCGCGAGCGCGGCCAGCGCGCCGGCCGCGCCGGGCTGGGCGCGCGCCCGCCGGGGGTCGGGGACGATCGGGGCGAGCGTGCCGTCGAAGTCGAGCACGACGAGCGCGCGGCGCGGGGCGCGCAGCAGCGCGGCCAGGCCGTCGCGGCCGCACGCGGTCCCGGGCACGGGGAGCGGTGGACGACCCATGGCGCCGACCCTACCGGCCCCGGGCGGGCCCGGCCCCCGAGGCGGCGTCCGCGCGCGACGCCGGCCCCGGGCCGACCGGCCGGCGCGGCGCCCGGGGCCGGCACCGGACCGCGCGCTCTGCCGTCCCCCGGGTCCGCGGACCAGGCCCGCCCGGCGGTTCAGTCCCGCTCCCGCCGGGCCTGCCGCGCCTCGCGCAGCCGGCGTACGGTGACCGGGGCGTGGGCCATCGCCCGCGGGTCGTCCAGCAGCGCGTTGAGCACCTGGTAGTACCGGGTGGGCGAGATGCCCAGCCGTTCGCGGATGGCTCGCTCGCGCGCGCCCGGCCCCGGCCACTGGCGCCCGGCCAGGTCGAGCACGGCGCGCTCGCGTTCGCCGAGCCGCTCCTCGTCCATCGGGCAGACGTTACTCCCGGGCTCGGACGGAGAACCATGGACGCGTACCCCCCGAACCCGCACACCGAGCAAGGAGTCGAGCCGCATGAGCGCCGAGCACACCCCGGACAGTCCGTCCCGTACCGCGGCGGAGATCGCCACCCAGCCGGACCTGTGGCGGTACGCGGCCGGGCTGCTCCCGGCCGCCGCGGGGCTGCCGGCCCGCGGCGAGCGGGTCGCGGTGGCCGGCTGCGGGACGTCGTGGTTCATGGCGCAGGCGTACGCGGCGCTGCGCGAGGCGTACGGCCAGGGCGAGACGGACGCGTTCGCCGCCTCCGCGTTCCCGCGCGGCCGTTCGTACGACCGGGTGGTGGTCATCACCCGGTCCGGTACCACCACCGAGGTGCTCGACCTGCTGGCCGCGCTGTCCGGCCGCACCGCTACCACGGCGCTGACCGCCGACCCGGACACGCCGGTGGCCGGCGCCGCCGACGCGGTGGTGGCGCTGGACCGGGCGGACGAGGAGTCGGTGGTGCAGACCCGGTTCGCCACCACCGCGTTGGCGCTGCTGCGCGCCGGGCTGGAACGGCTCGGACCGCCGCCGGCCGGGGTGGGCACGCTGGCCGACGCGGCGCTCGACTGCGGGCGGGCGCTGTCCGGCCCGCTGCCGCCGGCCGCGCTGGCGGCCGACCAGATCACCTTCCTGGGCACCGGATGGAGCTACGGGCTGGCGCAGGAGGCGGCGCTGAAACTGCGTGAGGCGGCGGGCGCCTGGACCGAGTCCTACCCGGCGATGGAGTACCGGCACGGCCCGATCGCGGTCACCGGTCCCGGCCGGGTGGTCTGGGCGCTCGGCGAGCCGCCGGCGAACCTGCCGCGGGAGATCGAGCGGGTCGGCGGCACCCTGTTGGCCCCCGAGCTCGACCCGATGGCCGAGTTGGTGCGGGCGCAGCGGGTCGCGGTGGCGGTGGCCGAGGCGCGCGGCGCGGACCCCGACCGCCCGCGCAACCTGACCCGCAGCGTCGTGCTCGGCTGACCGGCGTCCGCTCCGGCGCGCCCCCCGAGGTGGACTAGACCTCTCTGGGGAGCACGGGCCAGACTGGACCGCGTGAGACACGTCATCGCCCTGGATGTGGGCGGCACCGGCATGAAGGCGGCCCTGATCGGCGCCGGCGGAGCGCTGCTGCACGAGGACCGCCGCCCGACCGGCCGGGAGCGCGGCCCGGACGCGGTGGTGGCGTCGGTGGTGGACTTCGCCGCCGACCTGCGGGCCCGCGGGGTGCGCGAGTTCGGCGAACCGGCCGTCGCGGCCGGGGTGGCGGTGCCCGGGGTGGTGGACGACGCGGCCGGCGTGGCCGGCTACTCGGCGAACCTCGGCTGGCGGGACGTGCCGCTGCGGGCACTGCTGGCCGAGCGGCTGCCCGGGGTGCCGGTGGCGCTCGGGCACGACCTGCGCTGCGGCGGGCTGGCCGAGGGACGGCTGGGCGCCGGGCGCGGCCGGGACCGGTTCCTGTTCGTGGCGCTGGGCACCGGGATCGCCGCCGCGCTGGGCACCGCCGGGCGGATCGACCCGGGCGCCGGCGGACAGGCCGGCGAGATCGGGCACGTCGTGGTGCGGCCCGGCGGCCGGCGCTGCCCGTGCGGGCGGACCGGGTGCCTGGAGACCGTCGCCTCGGCCGCCTCGGTGGGCCGGGCGTGGGCGCGCGCCGCCGGCCGGCCGGCGGCCACCGCCGCCGACTGCGCCGCGGCGGTGGCCGCCGGCGACCCGCTGGCGGCCGGCGTGTGGCGGGACGCGGTGGCCGCGCTGGCCGACGGGCTGCTGACCGCGGTGACGCTGCTCGACCCGGGGCTGGTGATCGTCGGCGGCGGGTTGGCCCGGGCCGGCTCGACGCTGCTGGACCCGCTGCGCGCGGCGGTGCGCGAACGGCTGACGTTCGAGACACCGCCGGTGATCGTCCCGGCGGCGCTGGGCGACGCGGCCGGCTGCCTGGGGGCGGGTCTGCTCGCCTGGGACCGGTCGCCGGCGGAGCGGACACGGACCGACGGGGACGAGGAGAACGCGGACATGGAGGTTTCCGGCTGATGGCCGCAGACAGCAACAGCGAACGCCAGGTGCTGCGCGGGGCGCGCGTGGTCCTGCCGTCGGGCGTGGTGCACGACGCCCTGGCGGTGGAGGGGACCTCGATCGTTCCGGCCCGCCCGGACGAGCCGGGCACCTGCGACCTGACCGGGCACTGGGTGGTGCCCGGGTTCGTGGACACGCACGTGCACGGCGGCGGCGGGTCGTCGTTCTCGGCGGGCAGCGCCGAGGAGGCGCTGACGGTGATCGGGACCCACCGGCGGCACGGCACCACCACGATGGCCGCGTCCACCGTCACCGGCGACCTGGACGACCTGGCCCGGCAGGCGGCGGTGCTCTCGGAACTGGTGGAGCAGGGCGAGCTGGCCGGCATCCACTTCGAGGGCCCGTTCATCTCCCCGCACCGCTGCGGCGCGCACCAGCCGCGGTTGCTGCGCGACCCGGACCCGGCGGACGTGCGCAAGCTGGTGGAGGCGGCCCGCGGCCACGCGGTGATGATGACGCTGGCGCCGGAACTGCCCGGCGGGCTGGAATCGGTGCGGCTGCTGGCGGAGTCGGGCGTGGTCGCCGCGATCGGCCACACCGACGGCGACTACCGCGCGACGCTGGAGGCGGTCCGGGCCGGCGCGACGGTGGCCACCCACCTGTTCAACGCGATGCCGCCGCTCGGCCACCGCGCGCCCGGCCCGGTCGCGGCGCTGCTGGAGGACGAACGCGTCACCGTGGAGCTGATCAACGACGGCACCCACCTGCACCCGGCCGCGCTGGCGCTGGCCTGGCGGGCGGCGGGCGCCGGGCGGGTGGCGTTCGTCACCGACGCGATGGGCGCGGCCGGCATGGGCGACGGCCGCTACCCGCTCGGCCCGATGGAGGTGGAGGTGGCCGACGGGGTGGCCCGGCTGGTGGAGGGCGGCTCGATCGCCGGCTCGACGCTGACGCTGGACGTGGCGTTCCGCCGCGCGGTGACCGTGGACCGGCTGCCGGTGCCGGACGTGGTGCGGGCGGTCTCGGCCAACCCGGCCCGGCTGCTGGGCCGCTACGACCGGGTGGGCTCGCTGGAGCCGGGCAAGGACGCCGATCTGGTGGTGCTGGACGAGGAGTTCGCGCTCGCCGGGGTGATGCGCCGCGGCGCGTGGCTGGTGCGGCCGGCCGGTGTCTGAGGAGCCGGGGGCGTCCGGTGTTTGGAACCGGGTGCGGGTTGGGACGATAAGCGGCGGCGGCGCGGGCGCGCCGTCTCCGGCCGCTCAGGGAGAGGTGCTCGCGGTGATACTGACGGTCACGCTCAACGCCGCGCTCGACGTGACCTACCGGGTCCCCCGGCTGCTGCCGCACGGGCCGCACCAGGTGGCCGACGTGGTGGAGCGGCCGGGCGGCAAGGGCGTGGCCGTGGCCCGGGTGGCGGCCGCGCTGGGCCACGAGACGACCGCGACCGGCCTGGCCGGCGGCCGGGCCGGCGAGGCGCTGCGGGACGGGCTGGCCCGGTCCGCGCCCGGCGTGGCCGACGCCTTCGTTCCGGTGCGCGGCGACACCCGGCGCAGCACCACCGTGGTGGACGAGGCGACCGGCGGGCGCACGGTGTTCGACGAGCCCGGCCCGCCGGTCACCGCACGGGAGTGGACGGCGTTCCTCGCCGCCTACCGTGAACTGCTGGACGGCGCGCGGGCGGTGGCGCTGTGCGGCGGTCTGCCGCCGGGCGTCGCGGTGGGGGTGTACGCGGACCTGGTGCGGGTGGCCCGGGCCGCGGGGGCGTTCGTGCTGCTGGACACCGGCGGCGCGGCGCTGCGCCGCGGCATCGCGGCCCGGCCGGACGCGGTCTGCCCGGAGCCGGCCGAGCTGGCGCGGCTGACCGGGCTGACCGATCCGCCGCGCGCGGCCGGCGGGGCGCGTCGACGCGGGGCGCGCGCGGTGGTGGCTGCCTCCGGGCCGGGCGCGCTGCTGGCGGTGACCGACGCCGGCACGTGGCGCTCGGCGCTGCCGGGTCCGCCGGCCGGCGATCCGGCCGGGGCGGGCGAGGCCGCGGTGGCCGGGCTGCTGTCGGGGGTCGCGGACGGTCTGGCCTGGCCGGACCGGCTGGCCCGGGCGACGGCGGCCGGTCCGGCGGACCGGGACGGGGGGTTCGACCCCGGCGCCTACGCCGATCTGCTGCCGCGGGTCACCGTGGACGGCCTCGGGCGGGCGGCGTGACGCGCCGGCGCCGGACCCCACCGCGCGGCCGCCGCCGCGCCGCGCCGAGCAGGGGAGAGGGCCGTGCCGCTCGTTACGACCGGTGAACTCGTCGAGGCGGCCCGGCGCCGCGGCCACGGGCTCGCCGCCTTCAACGTCATCACCCTGGAGCACGCCGAGGCGGTGGCGGCCGGCGCGCGGGAGGCCGGGGTCGCCGCGGTGCTCCAGGTCAGCGAGAACGCGGTGCGCTTCCACGGTGGCCGGCTCGGACCGCTGGCCGCCGCCGCGCGGCGGATCGCCCGGGACGCGGCGGCCGACCTGTCGCTGCACCTGGACCACGTGACCGAGCCGGCCCTGCTGCGCTCGGCCGCCGGGCACGGCTTCTCCTCGGTCATGTTCGACGCCTCCCGGCTGCCGTACGAGGAGAACGTGAAGGCGACCGCCGGGGCGGTCGCCTGGGGCCGGGCGCACGGGGTGTGGGTGGAGGCGGAGCTGGGCGCGGTCGGCGGGAAGGCCGGTGACGCGCACGCCCCCGGGGTGCGTACCGACCCGGCCGAGGCCGCCGCGTACACCTCGGCCACCGGGGTGGACGCCCTCGCGGTCGCGGTCGGCAGCACCCACGCGATGACCGAGCGGACCGCCGCGCTGGACCACGCGCTGATCGGGCGGCTGCGGGCGGCGGTGCCGGTCCCGCTGGTGCTGCACGGCTCCTCCGGGGTGCCGGACGAGCAGATCCGGCGGGCGGTGGCGGCCGGAATGGTGAAGATCAACGTGGGCACCGCGCTCAACACCGCGTTCACCGGCGCGGTGCGCGCCGCCCTGGCCGAGCGGCCGGAGGCGGTGGACCCGCGCGGCTACCTGGCCGGGGCCCGCGAGGCGATGGCCCGGACGGTGACCGCCTTCCTGCGGGTGGTCGCCGGGCGCTGAGGCGCCGCCGGGCGGACGGCGCGCCGGAGGCAGGCGGCCGCTACCAGCCGGTCGGGTGGTGGCTCGGGTCCACGGTCAGCCCGAAGCGGTCCAGGTTGTAGTGGCAGACGTCACCGGAGCCGCAGGTGAGCGCGATGGTGTTGGCGCCCTTGGTGAGGTTCACCGAGATGTAGGAGGTGAACCACTCGTCCCAGTTGCCCGGGGTGCCGTAGTCCTTGAGGTTGATCTTGGAGTCCAGCGGCTTGCCGTCGACCACGACGGTGGTCTTGGCGTCGTCCGGCCGGGCGTTGGCGTAACGCACCCAGAGCGTGTAGGTGCCGGCCTTCGCCACGTCGGCGTTCCAGGTCGCGGTGGCGCCGGGGGTGTTCATGCCGTCGACGAAGGTGCCGTTCGGCCCCTTGGCGCCCTTGTGGTTGTTGTCGGTCTTGGCGCCGCCGGCCAGCGTCACCGAGGCGGCGAACCGCTGCGGCAGCGAGGCGTTCGGGTCGGTGCTGGCCTGGGCGCTGGGCCGGCCGGTGCCCTGGCTGGTCGGCGAGGTGGTCGGGCCGGCCTGCGGGCTGCCGCCGTGGTCGCCGGTCTCCACCGCGATGACGATGCCGACCGCGACCACCAGCACCACCGCGATCGCGCCGATCATCAGACCACGCCGGTTGCCGCCCCCGTCGCCACCGCCGCGCTGGGGCGCGCCGTGGCCGCCGCCGGGCGCCATCCGCTGCGTCTGGTCCGGCGGGGTGTATCCGGGCCGCGACGGCCGGCCGTACCCCTGCTGGGGGGACCCGTCCGGCTGTCCGTAGCCGGGCCGCCGCTGGCCGGGGGCGGCCTGCTGCGGGGGCTGGCCGGGCCGCTGGCCGTACGCCTGCTGCCCGGGCTGGCCGTACTCCTGCCGGCCGGGCTGCTGCGGGTAGCCGTAGCCGCCGCCCTGTTGCTGCGGCGGGGCCTGCCGGCGTTCGCCGACCCGGCCGACCTGGTGGTACGAGGTACGCGGCACGCCCGGGCGGTCCGCCGCGGGGGCCTGGTCGCCCTCACCGCGGTAGAGGTACCCGAACGGGTCGTCATCCCCGGTCTCGGGCGTGCCGTTGCTGCCGGCGGTCATCCGCTGTTCACTCCCCACTGCGTCCGGTCGCCGAGGGACCGGACAAGACTGGACCCGCGCGAGCCTACCCCGATCCGGTGAACTCGTGCGTCCGCGCGAGCGCCCACCGGACCGCGCCGGAGCCCGTCAGCCGGCCCGGCGCTGCTGCTTGCCGCGCCGCTTCTGGTCGTACATCCGCTGGTCGGCGCTGTGCAGCACCTCTTCCACCGTCATCCCGCAGCCCGCCCAGCCGATGCCGAAGCTGGCTCCGACCCGCACCGCCCGGCCCTCGATCCGGATCGGCGGCACGATGGCGTCCCGCAGCCGCACCGCGAGGTCCTGCGCGTCCTGCGGGTCGAGCCCGTCGGCGAGCACCACGAACTCGTCGCCGCCCAGCCGGGCCACCGTGTCGCCGTCGCGCACCACGCTGCTGAGCCGGTGCGCGACCTCGATCAGCACCGCGTCGCCGGCGTGGTGCCCGAAGCGGTCGTTGATCGACTTGAAGCCGTCCAGGTCGCAGAAGAGCACCGCCAACCCCTTGCCGGTGCCGCCCGGCCCGCCGCCGGAGGCGCCGGCCGGCTCCACCGCGTGCACGTGCGCGTCGTACGACAGCGCCGGGGCGGGGAAGTCGTAGCCGAAGTCGTCGAGGCCGACCGGCTCGCCGGGTGTGCCGGCGCCGGCCGCCGCCGGACCGGCGGCGTGCGGCCGGTCGCAGAGCCGCGAGCTGAGCCGGGAGCGCAGTTCCGCGCCGTTGGGCAGCCCGGTGAGCGAGTCGTGGCTCGCCCGGTGCGCGAGGGCCAGCTCGTGGCGCTTGCGCTCCTCGATGTCCTCGACGTGACTGAGCAGGAACCGGGGCCCGTCGGTGGTGTCGGCGACCACCGAGTTGCGCATCGCCACCCACAGGTAGGCGCCGTCCCGGCGGGCCAGCCGCAACTCGGCGCGGCCGCCCTCGGCGGAGGTGCGCTCCAGCCGCTCCAGGTCCTCGGGGTGGACCAGGTCGGCGAAGGAACCGCGGCGCAGCGCGGAGGCCGGGCGGCCCAGCATCCGGCACAGCGCGTCGTTGACCCGCACCAGCTTCCCGCGCGGCCCCGGCTCGTGGTCCGCGGCGAGGGCGCCGTCGAGGCCGTCGAGTTCGGCGATCGCCATGCCGCTGGGCGCGTACTCGAACGCCTGCCGGAACGACTCCTCGCTGGAGCGCAGCGCCTGCTGCTCGCGTTCCAGCCGGACCAGCGCGCGCTGCATGTTGGCGCGCAGCCGGGCGTTGCTGATCGCGACGCCCGCCTGGAAGGAGTACATCTGCAGCGCCTCGCGGGACCAGGCGCCGGGCCGGCGGCCGTTGGCCGGCTTGTCCACGGATATGACGCCGACCAGCTCGCGGTTGCCGCTGGGGGCCGCGTACATCGGGGCGAACAGCCGGTCGTCGGGGTGCCACTCGTCGGCGAACCGGGGCGCCGGGCCGTCCGAACGCCACTGCGGCACGTCGTCGCCGTCCAGCATCCAGCCCTCGTCGTGCGGTATGAAGCGCAGCGCGTCCCAGCGCTGGGCCATCGACAGCCAGCGCTCCCACGAGGTGCGCGACCCGACCCGGCCGGCCAGCAGCGCCTCCGCGCCCGGGTCGCCGGCGACCGCCGCCACGATCAGGTCACCGTCGGGCCGCACCAGGTTGACCACGGCGAGCCCGTAGCCCAGGCCGCTGACGATCCCGTCGACCACCGCCTGGAGCGTGTCCGCCAGACTACGCGGGGTGTTGAGGTCCGCCACGACCTGGTGCAGCTGCCGCAGCGTCGCGAGGCGGACGTACGGCTCCGACTCGGTGTCCATGTCACCCCCGCCCGGCGAGCCTTCCCGGATCGACGCTGGCTTGTGCTGTATTCCTATCGTCTGACTTCCACCGCAACTGAATCACAGCGAGCAGCCCGGCCGGTACACAGGGTCAACAATAACTTCCGCTTGTGACGGAGGTCACATCGACCGCCCGGAAGTTGAACACGTCAAGTGGTTTCATGCGGAAAGCTTCTGCGGAGTCGGGCCAGCGGCGCCGCCTCGGGAGCGTACGGCATCGTGCTGCGCCCTCCCCGCCCGCCCCGGCGCCCGACGTACCCTTCTCGCACCGTTCCGGAAGCCGCCGCACCCCGCGGGCCGGGCCGGCGCGGGCCGGCCCGCGCCGGCCCGGCCCGCCGTTCCGGTGGACCGCCGCGGGGGGCGTTCCCGGCGGGTCGGCGGGGGCGTCCGGCGGGATCGGGCGCGCCCGGCGCCCGGCGGTCCACGAGTGGTGAGGAGAACGACGGCGTGCCTGATCCGCGGGCGACCGAGGAGGAGTTCCGCTCCGCGATGTCGCGGCTCGCGGAGGGCGTCGCGCTGCTCGCCGCCCACGACCCGGAGGAGGGCGTCGCGGGCGAGGACGTCGGGATGACCGCGACCGCCTTCATGTCCGTCTCGCTCGACCCGCCGATCGCGCTGGTCTCGGTGCGCACCGGGTCGCGGATGGACGAGGTGCTGGAACGGCGGCCGTTGTGGGCGGTCAGCGTGCTCGGCGAGGAGCAGCGCCGGATCGCCGGCCGCTTCGCCATGCGCGGCCGGCTCAGCGACCGACTGCTCTTCGCCGACCTCGGTCCGGACCGGGGCGCCGCGACCGGCGCGCCGCTGGTCCCCGACGCGCTCGCGGTGATCGAGTGCCGCACCCACCGCCGGATCACCGCCGGCGACCACACGCTGGTGCTCGGCGACGTGCTGACCGCCGCCACCCCCGGACCGGGCGGCCGTCCGCTGCTGCACTTCCGCGGCAGGTACCACCCGCTGGGCTGAGCGGCGCGCGAGCCCACGCGGCGGCGGCGGGCGGGGCCGGGGGCACAAGGCGGGCGCGGGAGCGGGGACGCGGCCCGGGGCCAGCCGGCGCGGGAGCGGCCGGGCGCCGGGGCGGCGCGCGCACGGCGGGCGGCGCGGCGCGGGCGGGGGCGGGGGCGGGGGCGGGGGCGCGGGGGCGCGGTCGGCGTCCCGCGGCGGGTCAGTCCCAGTGCTTCGGCGACCGGGACCGCTTGGTGTCGGAGCGCGCCTTCTTCTCCCGCAGCCGGCGTTCGTTGATCCCGCGCGGGACCTTCGTCGGGCGGCGCCGCCGGGGCGGCGGCTCGGTGGCGGCGGCCAGCAGGGCGGCGAGCCGGACGGCGGCCGTCTCGCGGTTGCGCCACTGCGAACGGTGCTCGCCGGCACGCACCACGAGGACGCCGTCCACCAGGCGTCCGGCGAGCCGCTCCAGCGCGCGCTGCCGCCACACCGGCGGCAGCGCCTTGGTGCCGGCCAGGTCGAACCTCAACTCGGCCCGCGTGTCACTGGTGTTGACGTGCTGGCCGCCCGGTCCGGTGGAACGCGAGAAGCGCCACACCAGCTCGGCCTCCGGGACGGAGACCGAACCGCGGATGACAAGAGGCCCGGACATGTCACCCATGATCCCGCGAATCCCTCGTTCGTGTCACGGCAATTTGGAACCATGGGCCCGCGCGGTCACGTTGTGCCGGGTGAAGGCCATCGCCTCCGCGTGGAAACGAGAACCGGCCCAGAGGGGACCTGCAATGTCTGTAAGCCTGTCCAAGGGTGGCAACGTGTCGCTCAGCAAGGAGGCGCCCGGCCTGAGCGCCGTCACCGTCGGCCTGGGGTGGGACGTGCGCACCACCACGGGCTCCGACTTCGACCTGGACGCCAGCGCCATCGCGGTGAACGCGGCCGGGAAGGTCCACTCCGACGGTCATTTCGTCTTCTTCAACAACAAGTCCACTCCGGACGGCACCATCGTGCACACCGGGGACAACCTCACCGGCGACGGCGAGGGCGACGACGAGCAGATCAACGTCAACCTCGCCGCCCTGCCGGCCGAGGTCGTCAAGATCGTCTTCCCAGTCTCGATCTACGACGCCGAGAGCCGCAACCAGAACTTCGGCCAGGTGCGCAACGCCTTCATCCGCATCGTCAACCGGTCCGGCGGCGGCGAGATCGCGCGCTACGACCTGAGCGAGGACGCGGCCACCGAGACCGCGATGGTCTTCGGCGAGCTGTACCGCAACAACGGCGAGTGGAAGTTCCGCGCCATCGGCCAGGGCTACGCCTCCGGCCTGGTCGGCATCGCGCAGGACTTCGGCGTCAACGTGTGAGGTGACCGCTCCCGTGCCCCAGACCCGCGGCGCCACGCTACGCCGCCGCGGCCGTGGGCACGACGCGGTGCTCGGGGGCGTCCCGACGCCCTGGGCGAGCGCCGCGCCCAGGGCGTTCCGGCGCTTCTCGTCGGCGTCCGCGAGCGGGTGGCCGTACGTGCCCGAGCCGCGGCCGCGTTCCGGTGCCCGGGCATGGTCTCGCGCCGCCGTAGCGGTCGCCCGGACGCCCCCGACTCGCTCGGGGGAGGGCAGGGGCGTTTTCGGCGACGGCGTTCAGGTGCGGTCGGACTCCCCGGCGGCCACGCTCCCGACGAACGCGGCCCAGGCGTCAGCCCCGAAGCGCAGGGCAGACCCGGCCGGGTCCTTCTGACGCTCAAGTCCGGCGCCGCCCGCACCTGCGGGACCACGTGCCGCTACGCGCCACGTCACGTCGCATCCACGGGGTGTACGGCCTGGTCTCTGTGCCGGACGGCAACGATGTCTTCCGGAACCTGGGATTCGAGACGGTGAGGCGGGACGACTGGCGCATCCGATTCGTCATCGCTCAGGTCCTCATGTTTCGCCTCGATGATCACGTCGTCGTGGACCTCGACGCCGGAGCCCCGGCGTTCGCTTCCTGACTGTTCCTGGTCCTGCCCGGTGGGAGTGCGTCGTGATCTCGACGGGCCGTCGATCCGGCGGTACGGGCACGCGTGACGGGCATGTCGCCGTTCATCGAGTCGCCGTTCATCGAGGCGTGGGACGACGACCCGGGCGAGCCCCGATGGAGCTCGCGGCCCCGCTTCCCCGTGGCGAAACCCGCGAGGACGAGGTCCTTGAGGGCGGAAGCGGCCTCGGCATCTAGGATTTTCGGGTGATCGACCTCGGTTATTCCCTCTCCCGCCGGTTCCCCGACCCGCCGCAGACCGACTACCGGTCGGCCGACGTGCGGGCGCTGCGGTACGACCTGTTCTGCGGGGACGTCTACCTCGCCGAGGGAGAGCGGGAGTTGGCGACCGCGTGGGGCTGGGTGCCGGTGCTGGACTTCGCCTGGGCGCTGTGCGACGTGGTGGAGACGCTGGACCGGGACCCGCTGGGCGGCCGGGCCGCCCGACCGCAGCACGCGGAGTTGGACTTCACGCAGTCCACCGAACCGCTGCGGTTCGTCCGCCGGTTCGGCCACGTGGACGTCACGGCGGACTGGACCCCGCGCGAGCCGCCGCTGGTCGTGCGGCACGACGCGCTGCGGCGCGAGGCGCGGGACTTCCTCCACGACGTCCTGGCCGATCTGGTGGACCTGCACGACGATCTGGGCGCCAACCCCGTCGTGTGGAACCTTCGAGCCCGTTTCCCCCGTGTATAGGGGGGCGGAGCACGAGGCCGGAACCAGCCGCTACGCTCCCGTTGCACGCCTCCCCTGTCCACCTCCACCTCCCCGTTAGGCCCAGGACTCGCATGGAGAAGAAGACCGGGCGCCCCGGACGGCGCCGCGGTTGTCTGGTGGGTGCCCTGCTCCTCGTGGCCGCGCTCGTCTCGGCGGCGGCCGTGGGTCTGCATCTGTGGCTGGACTGGCTCAACCGGCCACCGCCGCTGCCCACCATCCCGGACACCTACCTCGGCACCGTCCGCTCGGCGGCCCGCACCTGCCCACAGCTCAACGTGCCGCTGCTGGCCGCGCAGATCGACGCGGAGAGCCACTGGAACCCCGAGGCGGACTCCGGGCGGGCGCAGGGCATCGCGCAGTTCTACCCGTCCACCTGGTCGGAGTGGGGCAAGGACTACTCCGGTGACGGCCGCAGCGACGTGTGGGACCCCAAGGACGCGATCCCCTCCCAGGCGGCCTACATGTGCGCGCTGTTCAAGCAGGTCAAGGGCGTCAGCGGCGACCCCACGCAGCTCGCGCTGGCCGCATACAACGCCGGTCCGACCGCCGTGCTCGACGCGGGCGGGATACCGCGGATAAACGAGACCCGCAACTACGTCGCGCGCATCGAGGAGTTGATGCCGCAGTACGCCACGACGTACGCGCGGCAGGTGCGCGCCTCGGCGTCGGCCTCGGCGTCGGCCGCCGCGCACTGACCCCGCGCCCCGGACCGATGGGCGCGGTCGGCGCGGCGGGCGTCCGCCACGTGCGCCCCGGCGCGCCGCACCGGGGGAGGCCCGGGTCCGGCGAACGCGGGCGGGGCGAGGGCGAGGACGGGGTGCGCGGCGGGTGGACGGGTGGACAGGCGGGTGGACTCGGCCGGCAGGGCGGTCCCCCAAGAGGCCCATTTCGGCGGGTCGGGCACGTCGCGAAGCGGTACGCCGTGGAACATTAATGGCATATCGTCCGACAAAAGGCCAGGATGGATCGCCCATGACCGCCAGCCTCGACCAGCTTCGCCGCTGCACCGTCGCCGTTGACCTGGGAGCCTCCCGGACCCGGGTCTACCTGAAGAACACCGGCGTCGTGGTGGACGAGCCCAGCGTGGCCGCCATCGACTGCCACACCGGTTCGCTCGTCGCGGTCGGCGACACGGCCGAGCAGATGACCGGGCGCACCCCGGAGCACATCCGGGTGGTCCGCCCGGTCTCGGGCGGCGCCATCGTGGACGTGGACATGGCCCAGCGCATGCTGCGGCACCTGATCGGGGACAAGCTCAGCCGGGCCTGGCGGCGCCGCTCGGTGCTGCGCGCGGCGATGTGCGTGCCGAACGGCAGCGAGCCGATGACGCAGCGGGCGGCCATCGAGACCCTGACCGGTCTGGGCGCCCGCCGGGTGGAACTGGTCGACGCCCTGATCGCGGCGGCGGTCGGCAGCGGACTTCCGGTGGAGTTCCCGGAGGCCACCATGATCATGGTGTGCGGCGCGGCCACCACCCAGATCGCCGTGCTGTCGCTGGGCTCCGTCGTGGCCGCCGAGACGGTGCCGGTCGGCGGCGAGGTGATCGACCGGGCGGTCGTGCAGCACCTGCGCAACCAGCACGCCCTGCTCCTGCCCGGCCAGTCGGTCCGCTCGCTGCACCAGATGCTGGACGGCGCCGGCGGCCCCGCCCCGGAGACCATCGAGGTGCACGGGATGGACGCGGCCAGCACCCTGGCGCGCTGCGTCCAGGTGGAGACCGCGAGCGTACGGCTGGCGATCCGGCCCACGCTCAACACCGTGCTGGACGGCATCCGCTCGGTGCTGCGCCGCTGCCCGCCCGACCTCGTCGCCGACCTGGCCGACCGGGGCATCACGATGGCCGGCGGCAGCGCCCAGCTGCCCGGCCTGGACACCATGCTTCGTTCGACCACCGGGATGCCGGTGTCCATCCCCGACGACCCGGGCGGCTGCGCGGTGCGCGGCCTCGGCGCGATGCTGGAGGGCCGGGCCCGGCCGATGGCGCTGGAGTCGGTGAGTTTCGCCGGATGACCACGCCGTGACCCCGCCGCTCCCACCGCCGCCCGGCGCCCCGACGACCGAGCCGGACGCGGCGCGCGTCGAGGGCATCCGGCTCAAGGAGCGCATCTACGCCGTGATCACCATGGTGGCCGTGGTGGTGGCGCTCTCCGACGACACCGCGATCACCGCGCCGGACGCGGCGTGGTCGATCAGCGGCACGGCGCTCGGCGTGTGGCTGGCGACCCTCGTGGCCGACCAGCAGTCGTTCCGGGTGGTGCACCACGCGCTCGCACGCGGGGAGCACCTGCGGGTGATGCTCCACACCAGCGCGCCGATGCTGCTCAGCGCGGTGGTTCCGCTGCTGTGCACGGCGGGGGCCGCGCTGGGCCTGCTCGCACTGCCCACCGCGCTGCTAACGGCGGTGGCGGTGGAACTGGCCGGGCTGTTCGCCTGGGGGGTGCTGGGCGGGCTGCGGCTGGGCGGCGGCCCGATCCCGGCGGTCGTCGCCGGCCTGGCCGACCTGGCCGTCGGCGTGATCATCGTTTCGGTGAAGGTGGCCGCCGGCCACTGAGCGGCGCGCCGCGGCCGACCGACCAGGTCCACGACCCCGCCCGGCCGGGTCCACGCCGCCGCCCGGCCGGGTGCGCGGAGCGGCCGACCGGGTGCGCGGAGCGGCCGACCGGGTGCGCGGAGCGGCCGACCGGGTGCGCGGAGCGGCCGACCGGGTGCGCGGAGCGGCCGACCGGGTGCGCGGAGCGGCCGGCGGGCCCGGCCGCACGGCTTCCCCCGCGGGTGGGCCCGCCGGGCCTCCGCCGGGCCTCCGCCGGACCGTGCCGCCGTCGCCACCTCGCGCGCGCCGGACCGCCCCGCCTCCCGCCACGCCGGTCGCCGCCGCGCCGCTCGCCGGATCGGGTGCGGGCGCTGACGAAAGGGGGAGCGGCCTGACATCCTGATCACCGGGTGGTCCGCCGGTCCCGGGCCCCCGGACCGCCGTCGGAAACTCTCGGGAAAAGGGGAACTGACATGGTGCAGCGAGTACGCGGCGTGGTCGCGCCCGGCAAGGGCGAGCCGGTGCGGATCGAGACCGTCGTGGTGCCCGGTCCCGGACCCGGCGAGGCCGTGGTGCGGGTGCAGGCGTGCGGTGTCTGCCACACCGACCTGCACTACCGCGAGGGCGGCATCAACGACGAGTTCCCGTTCCTGCTCGGCCACGAGGCGGCCGGCGTGGTCGAGACGGTCGGCGAGGGGGTGACCGAGGTCGAGCCGGGCGACTTCGTGATCCTCAACTGGCGGGCGGTGTGCGGCCAGTGCCGCGCCTGCCGGCGCGGGCGCCCCTGGTACTGCTTCGACACGCACAACGCCCGGCAGCGGATGACCCTGGAGGACGGCACGGAGCTCTCGCCGGCGCTGGGCATCGGGGCGTTCGCCGAGAAGACGCTTGTGGCGGCCGGCCAGTGCACCAAGGTCGACCCGGCCGCCTCCCCGGCCGCCGCCGGCCTGCTCGGCTGCGGCGTGATGGCCGGTCTGGGCGCGGCCGTCAACACCGGCGGCGTCACGCGCGGCGACTCGGTGGCCGTGATCGGCTGCGGCGGCGTGGGCAGCGCGGCGGTCCTCGGCGCCAGGCTGGCAGGCGCCGCCCGGATCATCGCGGTCGACGTCGACGACGCCAAGCTGGCCGGGGCCCGGCGGCTCGGCGCCACCCACACCGTCAACTCCCGCGAACGCGACGCCGTCGAGGCGGTCCGCGAGCTGACCGGCGGCTTCGGCGCGGACGTGGCCATCGACGCGGTCGGCCGCCCGGAGACCTACGAACAGGCGTTCTACGCCCGCGACCTGGCCGGCACCGTGGTGCTCGTCGGCGTGCCGACCCCGCAGATGCGGCTCGACCTGCCGCTGCTCGACGTGTTCGGCCGCGGCGGGGCGCTGAAGTCCTCCTGGTACGGCGACTGCCTGCCGTCCCGCGACTTCCCGATGCTGATCGACCTCTACCTCCAGGGCCGGCTCGACCTGGACGCCTTCGTCTCGGAGCGGATCGGCCTGGAGGACGTGGAGGCGGCCTTCGCGAGGATGGCGGAGGGCACGGTGCTGCGGTCCGTGGTGATGCTGTAGCTCTCAGCGATGCGAAGCCCAGGAATGGGAGATATCGTCCCACCATGGGAGATTCGCCGGAGGACCACACCCCCATCATGATCCTCATGCGCGACCAGGAAGGGAACGTCGTGTACGAGGTGTGGCGGAGCGCGCCCGCGGGCGGCAAAGCCACCTCCGACGCCCATCGGGAGTCCCCCGTCCGGAGCAAGGAGCAGGCCCGGCGGATCGCCACCGCCTCCGGCTTCTACCTCGTCCAGGAGGGCGAGATCTGGGACCACCTGCCGGAGGAGTGACCGCACGGCGCCGGCCACCCCGGCGCGGGCCTCCGACCGCGGCCGGGCCTCGCCGGGCACGGCGGCGGCGCCCCGGGGAGGCGCCCCGGCGGGCGCCGGGGCCGCGCCCGGTCGGGAGCCGACGGATCGGCCGCCGCCGGCTCCCGATCGGATCGCGGCACCAAAACGGTGGAAACGGCCATCCGGGGGGCGCGTGCGGCCCGGACCTGGCTACAGTGCGGGCATGTCAAGCGAGTCTCTCCCCGACCGCCGGGCGCTGCGCGCGTCCGACGCGGACCGCGACCAGGTGGTGGACGTCCTGCGGGACGCCGCAGGGGACGGCCGGCTCACCGCCGACGAACTCTCCGACCGCGTCGAGGCGGCGCTGACCGCCCAGACCTACGGCGAGTTGGAGCCTCTGGTCGCCGACCTGCCCGCCGGCCGGACCGGCGCCGCCCTGGCCACGGCCGGCCGCGCGGCACCCGCGCTGCCTCCCAAGGAGGACGTCCGGCTGGAGTCGCGCAGCAGCAGCATCCGGCGGACCGGCGTCTGGGCGGTGCCGCGCCGCATGGAGGTCGAGGTGCGCAGCGGCAGCGTCCTCCTGGACTTCACCGAGGCGTCCGTCCCGCACTCCACCCTGGACCTGTCGGTGAACGTGCGCAGCGGCAACCTGACCCTGGTCGTGCCGCCCGGCGTCGTCGTCGACACCGACGCCGTGGCGCTGCGCAGCGGCACCGTACGGGACCGCACCCAGGTCGTCCCCGGCGCCGCCGTCTCACTGCACATCGTCGTCTCCGGCATGCTGCGCAGCGGCAACGTCACGGTGCGCGGCCCGCGCGAGGGGCTGTGGGCCAGGATCAGCCGCCAGTAGCCGGCGGCGCCCGGGCCGGCGAGCAGCGGGCGGCGGGAGCGGCGTCGGCCCCGGCGGACCCGCCGACCGGCAGGAGGGTACCGGCGCGCCGTCGGCAGGCGGCTGTCAGTGGTCGGTGCGACGCTGATTCCGTAACGGATCCGCGAAGGGAGTCGCCATGATCACCACGGATTTCATCCACGGTTCGCCGTGCTGGATCGACCTCGGCGCCCCGGACGTCGACCGGGCGGCGTCCTTCTACACCGCCGTGCTCGGCTGGGGGTTCGAACCGCACGGCGAGGACGCGGCCCGGTACGGCAGGTTCACCATGGACGGCAAGACGGTCGGTGCGGTCGGCCGGCTGACCGAACGGGGCGCCAGGTCCGCGTGGATGGTCTACTTCACCACCGCGGACGCGGACGCCACCGCGGCGGCCGCGGTACGGCTCGGCGGCACCGTGCGGATGGCGCCCGCCGACGCCGGGGAGATGGGCCGCATGGCCCAGTTGACGGACCCGCAGGGCGGCCAGTTCGCGGTCTGGCAGCCCGCCGGGACAGCCGGCTTCGAGATAGCCGACGCGCCGGGCGCACTGTCCTGGACTGAGCTGTACACCACCGACGCGGCCGGCGCGAAGGCGTTCTACGGCGAACTGTTCGGCTGGACCAGCGAGGACATGCCGCTGCCCGGCGACCCGTCCGGCACCTACACCATCGTGACGCCGGCCGGCGCCGGCGAGGAGCGGATGCACGGCGGCATCATGCAGTTGCCCGCCGAGCACCTCGCGCTGACCCGGGGCCGGCCGTACTGGCACCCGGTCTTCGCGGTCGGCGACACCGACGCCGCCGTCGCCGCCGCCACCGAGAACGGCGGCACCATACAGATGGGCCCGCAGGACGCCGAGGGCGTGGGCCGCCTCGCGGTCTGCCTCGACCCGGCCGGCGCGGACTTCGTGGTGCTCACCCCCGCCAGCGCCTGACCCGCCGCGGCCCGACACCCCGCAGGCCGCCCACGCGCGGCGGGCGAGCGGGCGGCGGGCGCGGGCGAGCGGCGGGCGGGCGAGCGGCGCTGGACAGCACAGCCGGCATCGGCCAGGCTTCCGGGGCATGACGCCCCGAACCCCCGAGCCCACCGCACCGGCCGACGACCACCGCGCGCGGCTGTTCGACACGGTGCACGCGACCGCCGAGGACATCGCCGCGCTGCTGCGCGGCTGCCCGGACGCGGACGTCCCCATACCCGGCGCCGCATGGACCGTCGCCGAGGCCGCCGCGCACCTGGCGACGGCCAACGAGCTGATGGCCGGACTCGGCGCGGGCGAGTCCCGCCCGTACGGCGACGGCACCCCAGGCTCGCTGGCCGCCGCCAACGCCGCCTCGCTCGACGCGTACCCGCAGCGCGATCCGGCGGTGCTGGCCGAGGAGATCGTCCGGCACGCGCGGGCGTTCACCGCCGCCGCCGGGACGCGCCGCGGCGACGAGCCGGTGACCGCCCCGCTCGGGCCGATGGACCTCGACACCCTCGGCTCGTACCTGCTGACCCACATGCTCGGCCACGGCTACGACGTGGCCGTGGCGCTGCGCCGCCGGCACATGGTCACCCGGGAACGGGCCGCCCTGTGCCTGCCGTTCCTGTTCGCCGCGATGCCCCGGGTGGTCGAGCCGGCCACCGCCGCCGGGCACGACGCCTGCTACGCGCTGCGGGTGCGCGGCGGCGTCCGGCGCGCGGTCACCTTCACCGACGGCGTCGCCGAGGTCACCGACACTCCCCCGCGCCGCCCGGACTGCACCATCCTCGCCGAGCCCGTCACGTTCCTCCTCATCGCCCTCGGCCGCCGCACCCCGGCCGGCGCGCTGGCCCGCGGCCACATCCAGTCCTGGGGTCGCCGGCCCTGGCTGGCGCCCCGGTTCCCGGCGCTGTTCACCGCGCCCTGACCGTCAGCCGCGCACGAGGACTCCGGCCAACCGGTCGCAGAGATCGGTCAACCGGTCCAGCCGGGCCCCGCCGCGCGCCACCCCGAACCCGTGGCGCCGCCCCCACAGCGCCGTCTGCACGGCGTGGAACTGTGCCCAGCGCCGCAGCCGTTCGCGGTCCACCTCGGCGTGCTCCGCGAAGACGTCCAGCACGCGGCGCACCGCCCGCCCCAGGTCGTCCGCCTCCAGCAGGGCGAACGCCCGCGACTTCAGCAGCGTGCCGCCGTCGTGGGCCGGATCGCCCGCGTAGCCCTTCGGGTCGACGGCCAGCCACTCCTCCCGCTCGGCGGGCAGGATGTTGCGGGCGTGCAGGTCGCCGTGGACCATCAGGTCGGGCTGGTCCCGGCCGAAGTCCTCGACGGTCGCCAGCGCCGCGTCCACCGCGTACGCCGGCATCGTGTGCGGCGACCGCGCCGCGCCCTCCCGCAGTTCGTCCCGCCACTCGCCGACCAGACCGGACAGCCGGGGCAGGCCGGGCGGCGCCGGGACCGCCAGCCGGCGGCTGACCCGGCCGGCCACCGCCACCAGCGCGTCGCCGTCGGCGAGACCCGCCAGCGGCACGGAGCCGGCCCGTTCCAACAGCATGCCGAACCGCTCGTCGTCGCGTTCGTACAGCAGCACGGCCCCGCGCCCGCGCCACACGGCGAACGCGTCCGGCTCGTGGACGTTCCCCGGGTGCGGGAAGGACACCTTCAACACCGCCCGCGTCCCGCAGCGCCGTCGCGCGACCGGCACGACGAGCCCGACGCCGCCGTGCCCGACCACGCCGTCCGGCACGCACCCCCACCGCTCCAGCAGGTCGTCGACCAGGCGCGGCAGGCGCGCCAGCCAGTCCGTCCCGGCCCGTCCCTCGCGCGCAGCCGTACTGCGCGCGAACTTCTCCGGCACCACGATCACGCGGTCCACGGTAGGGGAGTCGGCCGGCCGGCGGCACGACGGGCCCCGGGCGCCCGGGCGGCGGCGGAGGTCGGCGGATCAGCGGCGGCGTGCCAGGATGACCGGGTTCCGGTCGCCGGGCCACCACGTTCGCCAGCACCTTCCGTGCCGCGCCAGGAGGATTCGTGACTCTGCACATACCGCCCTGTCTGTGGAACGAGCGCTACGTCACGGACCTGCTCCGGCGCTACTGGGCCGACCTGCCGGACGGTTCGCCGGCCTACACCGGCTCGCGTTTCGACAGCCTCGGCGGGGGCGGCGAACGCCGTGAGGTGGCCAACCGCTTCACGGCCGAGGACTTCCTGGCGGTCAGCACGTTCAGCGTGAACATCCCGGTACGGGCCGTACTGCACGTCCTCGAACCGGTCGGCGTGAACCACTACACCGTCCTGCTGCGCAAGATCCCCACCGGGATCGACCTCGCCGACGCCGACGAACGGCACGTCGGCGAGGGCAGCGCCGCCTGGCGGCTGTGGGACCTGCTGTGCGACACCCGGGGCATCGGCTCGGTCGGCGCCGGCAAACTGCTGGCCCGCAAACGGCCCCGCCTGCTGCCGGTGTACGACACGGTGATCAAGAAGGTCTTCACCCGCCCGCCCAAGGACGTGACGTTCTGGACCGACGTGCGCCGGGCACTGCGCCAGGACGACCGCCGGCTCGTCGCCCACCTCCAGGACGCCCGCACCGCCGCCGGTCTGAGCAAGGAGATCAGCGTCCTGAGGGTCCTCGACTCCGCGGCGTGGCTGCACGGCAAGGACGGCAGGTAGGCGTCGCCAGATAGGACGTCGGCCCGGCACCCAGGCGCGAGGCGCGGGCCCGGGGCGGACCCCGGGGCGGGGCGCGCGGGGTGCGGCGCAGGGTACCGGCGGCGCGGGGCGCGGGGTGCGGTGCCCGGGCTCGGGGCGCGGGGTGCGGGCGCCGGGTACCGGCGACGAACGGCGCGGGGCGCTCGGGGTGCACGGGGTACCGGCGGCGAATTGCGCGGGGCCGGGCGCCGACCGGGCACGCGGGAGGCGCGCCCCGACCCGCGAACGCGCCGGCGGGCTCGGCGCGGTCCGGCCGTCCCCGCCGCACCGTCTGCCGGTCGGCGCCGGCCCGGTGCCGGCCCCCGCCGCACCGCCCGGGGAGGGACGCGCCGGCCGGACGCCGGAGTGGCGCCGGGTCGGTCCGGGTGGCTGCTGGCACCATCGGGCCCGAGAGCCGGCTGGCCCGCCCCCGGGAAGGCCCCGGTCCCGGACGCGGGCCGAGGGTTCGGCCCGGCCACCGAGCCCGGCCCGGCCACCGTGCGGGGCCCGGCCACCGTGCGGGGCACGCGAGCGGGAGAGGCGGGACCACATGACGGCGGCGCGCCCCCACTGGCTGTTCGGGGACCAGCTCGGGCCGCACTTCCTCGACCCGCGGCACGGCGGCCCGGACCCGGACGCCCCGGTCGTGATGATCGAGGCGCGCGCGGTGCTGCGCCGCCGCCGCTTCCACCGCGCCAAGGCCCACCTCGTGCTGTCGGCGATGCGGCACCGCGCCGCCGAACTCGGCGACCGGGTCACCTACGTGCGGTCCGAGACGTACGCCGAGGGGTTGGAGCGGGCCCTCGGGCGCCGGACCGCGGCGCGCCTCGCCGGGTCCGCGGACCCGGGCGGCGTGCGGGAGGAGACGGCGTGCGGGAGGACGGCGTCGGCGACCGCCTGACGGTCCACCACCCCACCTCGCGGCGGGCCCTGGAGTTCGTCCGCGCGCTCGACGGCGTGCGGGTGCTGCCGCCGAGGGGGTTCCTGGTGCCGCACGCCGACTTCACACGATGGGCCGACCGCGCCGGAGGGCGGCGGCTGCGGCTGGAGGACTTCTACCGCTGGGTCCGCGAACGCAGCGGTCTGCTGATGGACGGCGGCCGCCCGGCCGGCGGCCGGTGGAACCTCGACCACGACAACCGCGAACCCCCGCCACACGGGCGCGACACCCTCGGTGTCGCGGGGCCCTGGCGCCCCCGCGAGGACGAGGTCGACGAGGAGGTGCGCCACGACCTCGACCGCTGGGAGCGCGACGGGCGGGTGGCCTTCGTCGGGAACGACGGCCCCCGGCTCTTCCCCGCCACCCGCCACGAGGCCCTCCGCGCGCTGCGCCGGTTCCTCGACCACCGGCTGCCGGATTTCGGCCGCCACGAGGACGCGATGCTCGCCGCCGACCCGGTGATGAGCCACAGCCTGCTGTCCGCGCCGCTCAACCTCGGCCTGCTCGACCCGGCCGAGTGCGCGGCTCGGGCCGAGCGCGCCTACCGGAACGGCTCCGCGCCGCTCAACAGCGTGGAGGGCTTCGTCCGGCAGGTCGCCGGCTGGCGGGAGTACGTCTGGCAGCTCTACTGGTACTTCGGGGAGGAGTACCGCGGGCGGAACGCGCTGCGCCACACCACGGCGCCGCCCGACTGGTTCCGCGACCTGGACGCCGGCGCGGTCACCGCGCACTGCCTGTCCACCGTGCTGGCGCAGGTCCGGGACACCGGCTGGACCCACCACGTCCCCCGGCTGATGGTGCTCGGCAGCCGCGCCCTCCAGGACGGCTGGGACCCGGTGGCCGTCACGGACTGGTTCCACCGCTGCTTCGTCGACGGCTACGACTGGGTGATGCTGCCGAACGTCGTCGGCATGTCGCAGTACGCCGACGGCGGCCGGATGACCACCAAGCCCTACACGTCCGGGGGCGCGTACATCCACCGGATGAGCGACCTGTGCGGCCCCTGCGCCTACCGGCCGACCGAGCGGGTGGGCGAGCGGGCCTGCCCGTACACCGCCGGCTACTGGGCCTTCCTGCACCGGCACCGCGACCTGCTGGCCGGCAACCACCGCACCGCCCGGGCCGTCCGGGGGCTCGACCGGCTCGGCGACCTGACCGAACTGCTCGAACAGGTCGCCGATCGGGGGCGGACGGCCCCCTGACCGACCGCCCGGGCGTATCGCCCCGCAGGGTTGTTGACCCGGGTCGGTGCCGCCGGTACCGGACCGGCCCGCCGGTGAGCCCGGCGCGTGTCGCCGGCACCACCAACCGCGCCCGGGACCGGGCGTGGAGCTTGCCCGTGACGCGGCCGACGTGGGTGCGGACCGTGGCGGGCGACAGGAAGAGCACCTCGGCGACCTCGGCGTTGGAGCGTCCGGTGGCGACCCAGCCCGCGATCTCCCGTTCGATCGTGGTCGTCGACCAGCAGCACCCGGATCACCGCGCCGCCTCGTGCCGCGCCACCTCCGGCCGTGTCACCGGCAGCCGGATGGTGACCTCGAAACCGCAGACGGCCCGGGAGCCGGCCTCAAGTCGGCCGTCCGGCTCCTCGACGCGGCGCAGCATCGACCGGGCCCCACCCCGGCAGCCGCACCGTGCCGGTCGTGGCGCGGCCGCGGTCGGTGACGCGCACCAGCACCTGCCGGCCCAGGCCACCGCCAACGGCCGGGCGGACGCCGCCGGCAGCAGAACAGCCACCGCGTCCAGCCTGCGGTCCACCCAGCGCGAGTGCCAGACCTGGGCGGTCGCCGCCATGGCGGTCCCCCAGACCACCACCACCGCGAACCCCACCGCCAGCACGCCGTCCAGCCGTCCCGGCCACCGCCACGCACCAACCCGCATAACCCGCTGGCGGCTCGTGCCGCTGCTGCCGGTCGCCACCGGGCCGCTGTTCGGTTACGGCGGCCTCACCGCGCCCGGCCCCGCCGCCCGGCTCGTGGAGCCCGGCCGGTTCCTGGACTTCACCGCCGGCTGGGCCCAGATGCTCGGCTTCGCCGCCAACGCCGTTCGGCGGCTGAGGCATTTCCCCTGCGACGACATCGAAGGGCGCCCTCATACACGCGCACCACACCGGACACTCCTCCACGCTCTTTGCGCCCGAATCCGGGTCTGATTCCCTCACCGGGAAGGCACTCGAATTGGACCACGAGGTGGGGGTTGGAGCGCACGACCCAGCCCCCGGCGATGCGAACAGGCCGGACTGGGAGGGAACTTCACCTTCCGCACCAAGACCGCCATCGCCCTTCAGCAGGCCCAGAGGGCCGTCGCGGCCGGCGTCACGGTGGACTGGGCGGCGGGCGATGAGGTCTATGGCCGCAGCGCGAAACTGCGCGGCTTCTTCGAGGAGCACGCCATCGGCTACGTCTTCGCCGTCGGCGTCAACTTCGCCGTACCCACCGGCGTCGGGCCGATCCGCGCCGATGACCTGGCAGCGAAGAAGGTCCCCAAGCGGGCCTGGAACCGACTCTCGTGCGGACAGGGCGCCAAAGGACCACGCGTCTACGACCGGGCCCTGGTCGCCACCGCCGGCCCACGCCACCACCTGCTGATCCGCCGCTCCCTCGCCGACCCCACCGACCTGGCCTACTTCTACGCCTACGCACCCGAAGGCCGCTCGACGGCCCTGGACGACCTCGTGGCGATCGCCGGGATCAGATGGACAGTCGAGGAGGACTTCGCCAACGGAAAGGCCGCCGTCGGACTGGATCACACCCAGGCCCGCCGCTACCGCTCCTGGCGGCGCCACATCGTCCTCGCGATGGCCGCCCTCGCCCTGCTCTGCGTGATCGCCGGCCTGGACCGGCGAGACCATCCCGCCCCGGTCCTGCCAACCAGCCCCACCGAGGAAGCACCCACGGACTTCGGACAGACCGCCCTGACCGTCACCGGGGCCCGCCGCCTGTTCCAGCTGTTCACCAACCTGCTGCGGGACCTGCCCGCCACCCTCGCCACCCACCCCATGGCCTTCCACCTGCAATGGGTCCGTTTCATCTTGAACTCGCAGGTCGGGCCGCTGGTGTGGGTGGGGATTGACGCGCTCGTGCTGGTCTCGGACGTGATCATTAGCAGGTGATCGTCTGTCACGGGCCGGTTCGCGGGTTCTGGGGTGGTCCCGCCTGGGGTGTCTCGTAGGTTCCGCAGCGGGAGGGAGACGCATGGTGGACGTGCTGACGTGGACGATCGAGCGGCGGATGCGACTGACTGAGCGGGCCGAGTCGCTGCGCAAGGAGCTGGCGGAATTGACGCCGAGCTGGGCCGGCTGGAGGCGGCTGAGGTGGTGTTCGGTCAGTGGGCCGAGGCGACCGACGGGGGACGGCGGCTGTCGGGCATCGTGGAGCCGGAGCGTGTCGTAGTTGGCCGGGCGCGGGCGGGATGCGGTTGGTGCCGGACCGTGTCGAGGGGATGGGGCTGGAGGCCCTGACCTCGGAGTACCAGCGGATCATGGAGATCGTGGCCGGGGCGGACGGTCCGGTGATGGCCAAGGACGTCGCGATGGCACTGGGCCGGGAACTCACGCCGGGCAAGGTCGAGCCGGTCCGCGGCCAGCTGCGCAAACTCGCCGACCGGGGCTGGCTGAAGCGGACCGGATCGGGGCGCTACCTGCCACGCTGACCGGTGGGAGGCAGCGGACCGGCCGGTTCCCGCCGTCACGCGGGGGCCCTCGGCGGGAGTTGGTCCGGGTGTGAAGACTCACCGCCCCGTCGAGGGCACTCGCGACGCTGTCTACCAGGTTCGGCTCCCCGTGTCGAAGCGAACCATCGAACCCGTCGCCGGCTTGATACGCGGGCGGCGCAAGCAGCTCGGCACCCGCTGGCGCAAGGTCACCCCGGGGACCCAGGCGATCATCGTGCTCGCCGTGCTCCGTCACGACCAGCCGCTTCTCGACATGGCCGGCGGCAACGACGTCTCCGCCTCCACCGTGCGCCGCTGGGTCCTGGAAGTCCTCGGCCTGCTCGCTTACCTGATCTGGATCTCCTCCGTCCGCCACGGCCGGGCCAGCGAGATCACCGCCGCCCGCCACGACCACATCACCCGGCGTCTGCGCGAGGCCGGCCTCGGCGCCCTGGCCGACCTCGGCTTCGTCGGCCTCGACGACGACCCCGACGATGCTCCGGTCATCATCACCGGCCGCAAAGCGACCCGCTCCCACCGCCTCACCGACGCCGAGAAGGAGGCGAACCGGCTGGTCAGCCGTGAACGCGCCGCCGTCGAGCGCGGCTTCGCGAACCTGAAGTCCTGGCGCATCCTGACCGAGGTCCGCATGAACGCCCATCACGCCACCACGCTGCTACGGGCCCTGCTCGTTCTGGCGAACCGCGAAGTCAGACGATGACAGACGATCGCCCGACGACGATCACTCCGCCTGCCAGCACGAGGACCGCATCACAGACTCACACCAGTCCCACGACCTGCAAGTTCATGATGAAACGATCCCAATCTGACTCAGATGTAGGCGACGGGGTTGCGGGAGGGGTGCGGTGTCGGTGTCCGCTGTCCGACCCGGGGATCGCCTCTCAGCAGTTCGCCCTCGATCGCGCAGCGGTCCCCGCACTTGGTGATGCCAGTGATCCTGGCAACGGCCAGGACGGTGCCCGCAGTGTTGATGATCTGGGCTTCATCCTCGGCGAGTGCTCGGTCGGCCTTGAACTTCCAGCACCCTCTGCCAGCTTCCCATGCCTCATTCTCGGTCATCCCCGGACGCCATCCGACGTAGGAGCGGCCCAGTTCGTCGTCGGGCGCTGCGGGTCGCTCAGGCCCCATCAGGATCTGCAGCATGTCCATCCACTCCTCATATACTTGGATACTTGCATGAAAGTATGAGGAGTCGCGGATACTTGTCAACAAGTATCGAAGTATGGAAGGGCGTTGCAGGTCGTTGGTCGGCCGGCGGGGGGATGAGTACGGCCACCGCTGATCATCGGTGTGTGAAGACTGAAGATTATACGGTGGCCGCCGGCCACAGCGTAGACCCTGCCCGCTGGCAGGAGGCGTTCGATGTGCTCATGTCCCGGATAGCGGGCCGGTTCGTGCGGGTTGAACCGCGGCGCCGGGTAAGGGACCTGGTGCTGGGGCTGCTGTCGGACCTGCCGCGCAAGAACTGCTGGACCATCGCCGAGTGGGCCGGGCAGGCCAGTCCGGACGGCATGCAGCATCTGCTGGACCGGGCCCGTTGGGAGGCCGATGAGCTGCGGGACTTCGTGCGCCGCTAGGTGGTGGCCGGCTTGGACGACGGCGGGGGGCCGAGCCGGCGGGCCGGGGTGCTGGTGGTGGATGAGACCGGCTTCGCGAAGAAGGGCCGGGCCTCGGCCGGGGTCGCGCGGCAGTTCACCGGCACGCTGGGCGGGGTCTTCCCCTGCCAGATCGGGGTGATGGCGGCCTGGGCGACCTCACGCGGACAGGCCCTGATCGACCGGGAGTTGTACCTGCCCGGGGAATGGACTTCGGACCGGGCGCGCTGCCGGGCCGCCCACGTCCCCGACGAGGTCGGCTTCGCCACCAAGCCCCGTCCGGCCGAGAAGATGATCGCCCGGATCGTGCCCGACCTGCCGCAAGGGCAGGGTGTGGGTGGCTGCCGATGCGGTCTACGGCCGTGACGGCGCCTTCCGCGCCTTCCTGGAGGAGCGGCAGCTGCCGTACGTGGTGAACGTGCCGTCCGATCAGACGGTGCTGCCGCGTCCGGGCTGGCGTCACCTGGCCCGCCTGATCGAGCAGGTGGCCGCCGATGAGGACCGGGTCCAGCTGTCGGCCGGCCCCAGCCAGCCGGACTCCCGCTGGTGGCAGTGGTGGGTGCGCCGCCTCCCCGGCCCCGCGGCGCTCATCGGCACCGGCGGGCAGGACTGGGCCCGGTGGGTGATCGCCCGCCGCCGCCCGCGTGAGGAGGATCCCTCCAAGTGTGACTACGACCTGGCCTGGGGGCCGGAGCAGACCACCGTGGAGGAGCTGGTCCAGGTGCCCGGGGCCAGGTGGCGGGTGGAGGAGGGGATCAAGCTGGCCAAGTCGGCGGCGGGGATGGCCGATTACGAGGTGCGTTCCTGGCACGGCTGGTACCGGCACATCACCCTGGCCCAGCTCGCCGCCGCGTTCCTGGCCGTCCAGGCCGCCGCAGCCGCCAACGAACAGGACGGCGGTCTCGGCCCTGACAGTGATCCGCTCGAGCGCCTCGCCCGGCTCGCCGAACCGGCGGCGCAGAGAGGGGGCCCCACCCCGGCCCCACCAGAAACAGCAGCCTCGCCCCGGTTCCCCTGACCGCCTATGAGATCCGCCGCCTGCTCACGATCACGACCCCGCAGCCCGCCCCGGCCCAGCGCATCCGACACACACCGCACTGGTCACGATGGCGCCGCTGCCACCAGACCCCCGCCCACGCCTGCCACCGCCGACACAACCGCAACAAAGCCCTCACGACCACCGATGCACGACCACCTCCTCACCCTCACCGAACTACAGCGGACCAGTCGATCTCCAACTGAAGGGCCAGGAGCACATGAATTCAGCGGTGGCCCCAACCACCGGTCTTCATCACCACTGTCGAGGAGCACCGCCTCCGTGGAACTCCTCCAAGAGCATCCCGGCGCACCAGCACCCCGCGGGCCGACGCCGACCACGGGCGGCGTCCCCAGAAATGGTTACAGGGCTCACCCGCCCGTCCACCGCTGCGCACGCTGACTGCACGCTCGTCCACCGGCCGTCCACCGGCGGCGATCATGACGGGGACGACGCCGCACCCCGCAGGGGTCTTACGAGCCCGGAAAACACAAAGGCCCAGGTCAGATAACGTCTGACCTGGACTCTGCGGAGAGCCTCCTGTCGGGTTCGAACCGACGACCCCCGCTTTACAAGTCCGGGAGCGATCGTGCTGCGTAGTGCCTGTTCGTGCTCTCTGGTGACGTTCTGCCTGATCAGAGAACGTGCAGCTGGTTGGCCCGTACCACCTCGTGCTGCACCGTCCAAAGGCGTCCGGCCACCGGATGGCCACCGGAGAGTGCGCAGTTGGCGGCAGGGAACCAGATCATCAGGTTTGTCGACTTCCCACAGACCTCGCACGGCTGACGGATGTCCTCGCCGGCGGACCAGTCAGGATGCGTCCTCGCTGCCTTCCTCCGTTGCCTCGGTCTCGAAGCTGACACCGCGGTACTCCGGGTGGTTGCGGTCCACCGCGCCAGCGACATGGAGGGGGACCGGGTGGCGGGTTCGGGCGTCCCAGGCGAGGGACTGATGGCAGAGCGCGGCGGCTAGCGCGGCTAGGTCCTGTGGTCGGTGGCCGTCCGGCCGCGGCACGGTGATCTGGGTCGCGGTGAAGCTGTGCCAGTCCTTACGGAGCAGAGCCTTTTGAAGCTCTTCAGGGATGGTGAAGCGGGTGCACGTACTGCCATTGATACTGGTCTGTCCGAAGCCGTCGTAGGTGCGTGACTTCTGGGCGAGGTACCAGCTGGTGACATCTGTGTCTGCCGTGGTGCGCTGGTGGAGCCAGTCATCAGGAGCTGCGGGCCGCTCGGGGTCACGGCGGCGGGCGTCGGAGCGATCGACAGGCGTGGGGACCTCGCCATACGAGGTGTTGATGCTGACGACGGCGATCGGCCGGCCGCCCTCGTCAAGGCCGTCCCCTGGAAGTGGGCCGTCGCCGAGTTGGGCGTGCTGCAACCCGGGCCAGATGGTCCGGCAGGCTTCGGTGTCGACGAAAATGACGAGTGGGGTCTGGGCCGGCAGAATGCGCAACGCTGCCTTGATGTGCTCACGGACCAGCCCCGCGCCTTCCTTGTGTCGGGCGTGTCCTTCCACACCGATCGGTCCCGCGCCGAAGGCGGACTCCCCGCGGGGTAGGGGCTGCCAGGAATGCGTGTGGCGGTTGTACATCTCCATGCGCCAGGGCTGTTGCGGATCCGGGTGTGTGTGGAGGGCGGTAAGGACTTCGACCATCTGCGTCTTGTTGGCAGCTCCGAATGCTTTCGTGCTGACACGCTGCTGACGCAGGTGCAGGCCGACAAGGATCGTGGGGCGGTCGAGGGTCACGCCGTGCGCCAGACGTCCGTCGACCGCTCCGAGGCGCAGGAACAGATCGCGGAGCCCGTTGATGGCCGGGTAGTCCACCCGAGGTCGGGTTCGCTTCGGCTTCTTAGCGTCCTCGTTGTCAGGGGCGGGTTCGCCCTCGGCGATCCCGGCCTGCTCCGGAGATTCGAGTTCGGTCTCCAGCGCCAGGAGGGCCAGGCCCTCGGCCGTGTCTGCGAGGTCGTCAGGCTCGGGGGGCTTTGGTCGAGGACGCTGGGCAATGAACTGGGAAACCATTCCACGCCGATGGAAATGTCTACGCAGGTCACGCTTCGGGTCGTACCGGTCCGGGGTTTGGCCCCGACGCGGGGTGCGCTTCCTTGGGTTCCAGATCGTCTCGACCCATACGCCGGTAAGAGCAGCGCCGTCCAGGTCGGAGAGAAAAGCGAGTTCCTGGTCCCAGTCGACGGGCGTGTGAGAGACCAGCGCCGGCGTGCGGCGGAGGCGGACACGGAGCCGATCGGTGAGTTGGTGATCGTGGTTGTCGTCCCAGTCCGCTGCCTGCTCCGGTTCTTCGAGATAGGGAGTCAGGGCGGTGATCATGCGTTCGCGGGTGTACTCGTGGTCGTAGAGGGCGAGAATGCGCACCTGATCGTGGCCTGTCCCACTCAGTGCCTGGTCGAGGTCGTCCCGCACGACCGGCCCCTTCACGGTGCGAGTCACCTCGACGTCGCTGCGTTCGTATGCAACCTGTTCAAGACCGAAGTTGGCGGCTGCCTTCTTGATGTGGTTGGCGAGGTAGAGGTTGAAGCGGGTTCCGGTTCCCTTGCCGAGCGGGTGCTCGGTTGGGCCGGGGACCAGAACTCGCACCGGACCGTCCATGGTGGCCAGTGTCTCGTTGGTACCGAGGGCGATGGCCTCGACCTTGCAGGCTTCTACGACCTGGGCGGCAAAATTGCGCGTGTAGGGCTCCCAGCCCTCACTGGTGCGGCGGTGGCCGATGGGCAAGCGCAGCACGGTGTCCTCGCCGCGGGCGACGAATGCGGTGCGCGTACTGGCCCAGTGAGTGGCGAGCCTGCTGAAGGTCGGCAGAACGTGAATGCCGATCCGGGACTCACCAGGCAGAGTGATGACACGAAAGTCGAGTTTATGCATCGCGTACCCGACCCTGGCCGGCCTCTCCGTCTTCCCTTCCAGGATGTCGTCCCAGGCGAGCAGACTGCCGTTGGTGTCCATACGCCAGTCGAGTCGCCGTCCGCCGCTCGGTGCGGAGGCACCAGGAAGGTGGAGCGGCGTCCTGGCGATGCTCGCGGCGAAGTTCCATGCCGCAACCCTGTAGAACCACTGCGGTGCGCGGGGCCGTCCCGTGTCCGCGTTTTCTACGAAGGACCCAAGGTCACGCTTGTACTTCGCGGACTGGGCCAGGAGGGGAGCAAGGGTGTTGTCGTCCGCTCCGCCTCGGATGTGCCGTTCCCAACTGCGCACGGCCCGGGTGAGAAGGCGGGGCTCGATGGGCGCGGTGGTGACCAGCACCGCGGGTACGGCGAGATCGTCTTCAGGCGGGTCGAGGGTGTCCGGCATGATGACGACCGGCTGGTTGGTCACGGCAGACAGCGCCGTGGCAAGGCCGGCGTAAGCAGGTTTGAGGGGTTTCGAACTGTCACTCTCCCGGAAGCGAGGCAGCTCGCTCCATGCCTGAGCGAAGTCCTCGCTCAGTGGGTAGAACACCGCCGAGCCGAGGCGCTCGGGGTCCAGGAGGTAGGCCAGGGTGGTCAGCATGCGGTGTCCAAGGAGTTGCGACTGGCGGTGTAGTTGTCGGCGAAGGCGAAGAACGCCCGGAGGGCGGCGCCGTTGGTGCTGAGAAGGACGTCCAGTTCGCCGCTGCGGGCCCAGTCGGCACGGAGCTGACGAACGAGGCTGGGCAGGTCGGAGTTGCCCTTGGGGTCGAGGAACGCGTAGTCGACAAGCCGGAGGCGTCCGGGAGTACCACCGCGCCGGGCGCGGCCCACCAGTTGGATGATGGAAGCGATGAGTTCGGCGGCAATCGCCTTCTTGGCGCGGTGCGGTAGCGCACTGAAGTAGCGTCGGCTGCTCAGTAGCTCATCGAAGTATTTTCCAGCGGCCCTCTTGGACCGGTCCAGCTCGATCCAGGGGTGAGCGTGATCACGCCGATCATCCAGTGCCATGGCCCCCACATGGGCAAGCAGCTCGTCCGGATCATCGACGATCGACATGGGGCGCACGGCGAGCCAGATGGAACCGATGCGGGAACGGCGCTGGCCGGGCGAGAGGATGTTGAGGCTGCGCTCGGCACGCTTGAGTGGGGCGATGAGAATGCGGGCATGGGCGCGCGCACCGAAGTCCTCGAGCTGGTCCCCGGCGATCTCGATCCAGGGGCGGTCGTCGTCCTCCTGACCGTCGGTGGTTCCGCCGTCGGTGTCCGGACGTACCGCGACGGCGATCAGGCCCGGTGGTGCGCCGGCAGCACGCATGCCCTCGGCCAGGTCGCGGCAGCTCTGGTAGGACGTCGTGGCGAGCAGGATCGCATCCTGGATGCCGGGCTGGTTGTCTGCTGCGAGCCCTTCCAGCTCACGTGACAGCTCACTCCACAGTTTCATGCCGAGTTGTCTGGTGGCTTCGCGCCTCTGCTTGCCGGACAGGCCCGAGATTCGGATCAACTCACCTTCCAGGCCGGGGATGGGACGGGCATCAATCGTTACCTCGGAGCCTTCATCCGGGACGACGAACGCGGGCCGGGCGTGAATATGGTGCCGGTGTGCCCCCGGCATGTAGGCCGTCGCCGACAGTCCGAGCACCACCCGCCGACGCCCCGCCTGAGCCAGTGCCGTGATCTGGCCTAGTGATGTGATGTAGGTGTGCGGGTCGCCGCCGAAGGCGGCAGCGCTGAGTTTGGTGTCCTGTGGAGCCTTGGGATTGTGGTCCTCGGTGAAGGCGAACACCAGTCGTCCGAGCGGGCCGTGAGGAATCGCGCGCCAGATTTCGTAACCGCCTACGGCCTGAGCGATGGCCTCCGCCGCCGGTACTCCAGCGAGCTTGAGTTGCGGGGCGTCGTGAACGAAGCCGTACAACATCGCCCGGAGCGGTACAAGGAACATCCTGCGTACCAGCCGGTCGATAACTGCGGCACGGGTCTTCGCCACCGGAACCCAGGAGACGAGCATCTCGAAGAGCCTGCCGCGTACGTGCTCCAGGACTCCGGCGCTGTCACTGGTCTCCGTGATGGCCCGGATCACCCGTGCGAACTCTCGCACGTGGTCGGGCAGCAGGTGTGAAGCGATCTTCCGATCGCAGACTGCTTCCAGAAGTGCTGCCGCTCCCGAACTCAGCGCAGGATCAGGTTCGGTGGACACCTGAGTGGCGTCGTTCAGGAAAAAGGCCGCCAACTGGCCGGCCAGCCAGCCGTCCCAGCGCTGCGGCACGATCCACCGTCTGCTCCCGTCTCTCTTGCGACGCTTGTTCCCCGGTTCGTCGGGGAGTTGATCGCTGAGAGTCAGGTCGCCTCGGGACAGGTGCATCGTGTAGGTCTCGGCCAGGCGCCGGCACTCCAACACGTTGGAGCGGGTTCGCTCTTCCAGGGCTGCCGGCAGACGACCGAAAGTACTAACGAGCTGTGTATCCACATCGATCAGCGGCCGGTCGTGTCCACGGTCTCCCCATGCCAGAGTCAGCCCGCGCCCGGACCGGTCCATCACCGTCGACTGGAAGGCGTCGAGTTCATCGATGACAACGACCTGGCAACGGCCCAGGATGAACTGCTCCACGCTGACCTTCTCGTGCACCGTCCCGTCGTCCAGTTCCAGTGGGATGTGCATCTTGCCCGCGTAGAGGTTGGCATGTGTGGTGACGATGATCCGGGCCGAGCATGCCTGGCGGGCCAGTCGGAACTTGCCGCAGCCCTGTTTGAAGGGGCAGACCTTCGGCGCCGGCATGCTCCGGTAAGGTTCGCCTCTCTCCGGGCGTACCGAGGTCAGCGTGGTACACGGTTCCCCGCCTGGCACCCAGGTGTCGACCGCTTCGTCAACCCAGGCCAGGGCGGGCAGTTGGCAAGAGTAGCCGATCCGGGCGAACACCCAGTCGACGTACTCAGGGTTGTCCGACCCCTTGACCGCCCGCTCCAACTCCCGCATGAGGCTGTTCGGCGACATGAGAGGCACGACCACCTCCAAGGGGTCCATCCCCAGTCGCTTCTGAACGTCCAACTTCCTCAGGTCCTGCTCGATGGCGTGAGCAAGCTTCAAGGCGTTGGCGTTCGTGTCAACGACCAGGGCGACGGTGTGCCCCTCCTGCACCGCCCACGACCCGTAGCTCCGGAGCATGACGCTCTTGCCGGAGCCCGTGGGGGCGCTCAGTACTCGCGTTGCGCCTACCGGCAGCCTCAGTGCATCGCCGACGGCTTCCCCCCGCGCGGTCCGCATCTTCTCGAAGAAGGGCATGAGGGTCTCAACACGGAAGGGCTTGCCCGGCGATTCGTCCAGCTGGGCGTTCAAGTCCAGGAAATCCATAACCTTGAGCACTGCCTCCCCAAGTTCAGGAGCAGTGCGCAGACGCTCAGTCCGTGACGGCGGCGGGGCGTGATGTTCCTCGAAGGTGTAATAGGCGAGCACCGGAGCACTTTGGCGCCCGGCCATCGGCACGCGCAGAGTGTGGGTGTACTCACCCGGCTTCGCTCGAGGACTGGCGACCAACATGGAGGCCCGGATGTCGTCCAGTTCGGTAAGTAGTCGGTCAGCGCAATCGCGAGGGTTAAGGCCATGATGTACGCTCACCCCCTCCTGGTCGTCCAGCAGCCGGAATCCTGGGATGTCGCCTCTCATGAAGTAGTCGCACGCGTGGCGGAACGCGGTCTCGTTGGCAAGCTCGTTTGGCCGGTGGCGCAGCAACCGGCTGAGTCGATGCTGGTCCTCCAGCGATAGACCGGCGTATTGGTCCCAGGCGTCGAACTTCCCTGTGAGCAGAAACTGGGCAGCGGTCAACGAGGTCCCCGATCGGCCCTCCGCGGGGAAGTGCACCTGTGCACAAGCGCAGGCACAAGCGACGACACGAGGCAGAAGCCTGGACTCACGCTCGCTGAGAGACTCATATCCGTCGGTCACAGAGCCCGCCTCGCCTCGGACAGCTTCTTCTTCACGATCCGGTTCACATCCTCGACCCGTAGCACCGTGTAGTCGGGCAGAAGGTCCTGTAGCTCCTGGCGCTGCGCGATCCCCCGATGGTCCGGGAGGACGATGGTCTTGGCGGCGAGAGGCTTCTTCGTGACCTCATCAGCCAGCGCGCTGGCACTGGCGACATCCTTGAGGTCGACCGTCAGCGTCCATTGCAGTGACTCGATGGTGAACTTCAGGTCGTAGGCGTCCTGGTGCGGCCACAGGCTGACATCCAGAAGCGGCTTGCCGTGCCACCTCTTGTACAGCGCGAGTTCTTCGACGCCGGGAACGACGATGTACCGCCAAACCGGCAACTCCACACACACCGTCCGTCGAACACTGTCAGTGCGCAGCAGCCGAGCCGCAGGCTGACGGCCTACGGTGTCGTCACGCGGTCGGAGCTTGGGCGGCCGGCCGTCCTCCAGATCGCGGATGGCGTACTCGGCGTTGTGCGCCCGATAGCTGCAGCGCACCGTCGTACCGCTGACTCGCATGGGCCAGCGGCACGTTGGACACGGCCACCAGTACCGCCCTTGATGGACCCGGTCCGCCGGGAGCGGCACGTAGCGGACCGGTGGCTGAATACCGGCATCGCTGCACTGGTCGGCGATTGCTTCCAGCTCCCCGACCGGATTCTCGATCACGTGCCTCCGGCGGGCCACATAGTCCGCGTCGCTCGCACCGGTCTTGATCTTCAGGAACGCATCGTTCTGCACGATTTCCTGTTGGAGCCAGGTCCAACTAGGCATCCATCCCCGCCCGCGGTCACCCTGCTCCAGCAGCGAGACGATCGCCGAGCATCCGTCGGAGTAGACGTCGTCGCTGAGCTCGCCCCAGTCGAGCACCGTCAGCGTCCCCAGCGGGTCATCCCCGAACACCTCAGGTGCGATCTGCCGCAACGTGTACTGCGACAACCGGTCCACGAGTTCGGTCGGTGTCAGCGCGGTCCTGCCTGGACCAAGAAGTGCGTTGATCACACCTGCCATGCTCATGATCTCGCGCCAGGCCCGCGGCTCTTCACGACGAACCGTCCAGGCGTAGCCGATGCGGATAGCTGCGCTGACCAGCGTGGTGCGGCGTCGGCTCGAGACAGCATCAAGCACCGTCACTCCTCCATCTCACTTTACTGAGTGTCCTTGACAGAGAGTTTTGTGTGACATGAATGATGCCTGAGGCCACCGGGGTAGAACAACAACCACGCGAAGCGGGCGCGCCGACAACGATTCCTCTTCAACCAGGGCATTCATCCGATATAAGACAAGAGCCTATAGACGAATTAACTCGATCCAGCCGAGGTCCGATTCGGGCAAGTGACGAGCAAGATCAAGGCTGAATCGCCCAACTTGGTTTCTCAGCCTGTGACTTCAGAGGTCTGCTCCCGGCCTGCTGGGGAGTAGGAATTTCGCGGATGCCCTTCGGATTGAATCTTCCGAGAGGACCACGAGGGGAACGTACAGATGACCGATCTCAAGCTGTTCCGGCAGGACGCCGACGGCCGGGACGTCGAGCTTCGGGGTTCAACCGTGCCGCTGGAAGTGGAGCTTCAGCGGCGGGTCGAGGCGGGGCTGGAGTCGATGCTCGGCATCCGGTTCCTGGCGTCGGAGTACCCGACGGGCCCGTGGCACCGGGGGCGGATCGACACGCTCGGGCTGGACGAGAACAACACCCCGGTGGTGATCGAGTACAAGAAGGGCTCCGACAGCGGCGTCGTGTCGCAGGCCGTCTCCTACCTGACCTGGCTCGGCTCGGCGCAGCACGAGTTCGAGGCGCTGGTCAAGGAGAAGTTGGGTGCCGAGGCGGCCGAGGGGATCGACTGGCGCAACCCGCGGATGGTCTGCATCGCAGCCAGCTTCTCCTATCACGACCGGGTCGCGGTGCAAAACCTCGGGAAGCGAATCAACCTGGTGCGCTACCGCGTCTTCGACGGCGGGCTGCTGAGCATGGTGCTGATCGAGTCCGCCGCCGGGGCAGCGCGTCCCTCACCGGCCCGGCGGCAGCGTCGCGAGCAGGAGGTGGCGGTTCCGACCGACGGCGCCCCGGCAGTTCCCGGAGGCGCGGGGACGGTCCCCGACTGCTTGCGGGATCTCTACGCCGAGCTGGACGAGGTCCTCGCCACGTGGGGCGAGGTCGAGGTGGTGCCGCTGCTGCACTACATCGCGTACCGGCGGATCGTGAACCTCGCGTCGGTGGTCTTCCGGCCGAAACACCAGGTGATCCTGCTCTATCTCAGACTCGAACCGGACACGGTCGAGTTGGAGGAGGGCTTCACCCGCGACATGCGCGGCATCGGGCATCACGGCACGGGGGACCTGGAGGTGCGCATCGCCTCGGCGGCCGACCTGGAGAAGGCGGGACCGCTGATCCGGCGGGCGTTCGAAGCGGCCTGAGCACAAGGCGCCCGCGTTCGGGAAAGCACGCAGCCGTCGAGTCGCGATCGTCAGCCCGACGGTACGAGGGACTTGCCCAGCGCCCGGTTGATCTGCAGATCGCGGCCCGGGACGTAGGAGGGGACGCGGGCGTAACCGCAGCGGGCGTAGAGCGCGAGCGCGGCGAGGTTGTTGACGCCGGTCTCCAGGATCACCTCGCTCATCCCGTGCCGGCGGGCGTCGTCCTCCAGGGCCTGCAGGACCTGTCGTCCGAGGCCGTGACCACGGGCGGCCGGGGCCACGTACATGCGCTTGATCTCGGCGGTGCCGGGGCTAACGGTGCGCCAGCCGCCGCAGGCCAGCGCGGTCCTGTCCGCTCGGAGGGCGAGGAAGAACGTTCCGTTCGGGGGGTCGAACTCGGTGGCGTCGATGGCCTCGGGGTCGTCGGCCCGGCCGTAGGTCGCCACTTGTTCGCTGTGCAGGGCCTGGGTGAGTTCTCGGGCGGCCGGGCTGGTGTAGGAGACGGCGGCTATCGTCCACGGTCGATCTGCAGTCGGCAGCAGGTGGGTCATGTACGTGATAGTGCCCTGCCGATGGCCTCGAGCGCATCGGTGCGGCCTGCGGCGCGGAGCGGATTGCCGGCCCTGACGCGGACGGCCTTCAGGAGGGCGCGGCAGCGGAGGGACTGGACGTGGGGGACGTGGTCGGCCAGGGCGGTGATCCAGCGGGCGGTGGCTTCGGCGTTGCGGGCGCCGATGCTCGCGCGAACGAGGTGAATGCCGTGAAGGATGCCGGAACGGCGGAAGCCTGTGGTGGGGCCCTGGCCAGCGATCGGGGTGAGGAGGCTAGCTGCCTCGCGCAGCAGCACGGACCGCTTCCCGGGGAGGTGGGCGGCGAGGTCGACGAGTGCCTGGCCTGACTCGGCGTCGATCTGCTGGGGGGTGAGGTAGTACAGCGAGGGCGGGTCGTCACTGTGGCGTTTGTGCACCAGGTGTCGGCACTGGTCGGTCGCGCGACGGAAGTCGTCGAGGTTGCCGGCGGCAGCTTGAGCAGTGGCCAGGCGTCCCCAGGCCCGCGCCTGGACCAGGGGCAGGCCGCCCTGGGAGTGCTCGACGGCGGCGTGCGCGAAACGCAGGGCGAGCGTCGGGTTGCCGTCGGCGGCGTGCTGATAGGCGAGCATGCCGAGGGCATTGGAGACCGTGGTGGTGTCGCCGGCCGCGCGAGCGATGCGGATGGCCAGGAGCTGGTAGCGGTGGGAGGCCGGGGCGAGGCCGGCGTCGAAGGTCATCCACCCGGCGAGTTGCGCGGCGCCGGCGGCGTGCCGCAGGAGGCGGTTGCCGGTGGCGGCGGTGTAGTGGCCTTCGTGGATGAGGGTCAGGGAGTCGTGCAGGGCGATGCGGGCCTGGCGCTGGCTGAGGGGGCCGCCCCCGGTGCGGTCGTCGAGGCGGCGTAAGGCGGCGAGTTGCTCGTCGAGCATGTCGACGAACTCCGGCGCGACGAATTCTCCGCCTCCGTGGCCGGTCAGCATCTGGGCGGGGGCCTGGCGGGTGGCGTCCCACACTGCGGAGGTGAGCCGTTCGTCGTCGGCGGGGTGCAGCAGGGCGGGCTCCGCTGTGCCGCTGGTCCATGCGGACGCGGTCCGCAGGACGCTCTCCAAGGGGAGCGGGCCGAGCAGTTCTTCGGTCTCCCCGGTCCCGGTGGACCTCGCGGAGGCGTACGCGTCGCCCCACAGTTCGGCGGTCGTGTAGCGGTGGCCGGTGACCTCGGACAGGACGACCCCGACGATGTCGCGTACCGCTGCGGAACGCGAGACGTGCCCCCGCAACCACTTGTACCCCGTGGTGCTGCTCACGTCGGGATGCCCCATCGCGCGAAGGCGGGGGTTGATCGTCTTGACCAGGTCCCGGGCCGACCAGTTCGCGCGGGCGAGCGCTTCCTCAAGTACGGCGGGGTGCGGGCGCGAGGGAAGGCTTTCAGTCGCCACACCGTCACGCTACGCCACAGCACGTAACGAGGGCGGATTTCACGGGTTTTCACGCCCCCGCCGACGTACTTCACGGGTTTCACGTCAGAGACCTCTGGGCGACCCGCAATCCGGTTGGTGAAGTGAGGTGAGGCCGGAAGGCGCCAGCCGTCGGCTTCAGCCGCCATTCATTCTCACCCAATGGAGAACACGCTGTGAGCACTCCACCGATAACGAAGGACAACGCCCCCCGGGCCGCCGGAACTTCCCACCGCGACAGCGTTCACCGGCGGTCCGCATGACGACCTCCCTCTGCCCCGCCGCTGTCAGCAATGTGCCCGGTGCGGAGGCATCCACCTGCCCGGTAAGCCGTGGGACGAACCGCTTCATCCCGCACATCACCCCGCTCAAGGGCGAACGGCCCTTGTCGCAGGACAACATCGTCGTCAGGCCCGACGGCCCGGGCCTGATGCTCCGTGACGAGACCCCGGAGGACCGGGACCGCCGTGGTGCCCTGTGGGTGCGTACCGCACCGCCGGCGCCGGGCAGGGTGATTCCGATGTTCCGGCAAGTGCACCCGCGGCGTGCCGGGGCGGCCATGCTCGACATGCGGTGTCAGGGCTGCAACGGCGACCCTGATCGCAATCGCCAGGGGACCCTGTTCTTCGTCAAGCCGGACCCCTCCCGCCGCAACCTCAGCTGGCCGGACGTTGAGTTCACCCATCACCCGCCCGTCTGCCTGCCGTGCGCCTACCAGGCCATGCTGGTCTGCTCGTTCGTTCAGGAGGCCCCGGCGCTTCGCGTGCGCAACCCGAAGCCATGGGGTGTCTACGGCAACGGGTACCGGCTCGGCGCGGACGGCCGGCCCGAATTCGTCCGCGAGGTGAACCGCTGCGCCTACGAGGACCTCAAGCTCCTTCCGTGGATGGTCGCCATCCAACCCGTCGCGCGACTGAGTCGCTGCACCGTGGTGGACATCCGCGCGGAACTGGCCACCGCAGGACTGAACATTTCCTCAGGAGGCATCCGTGCGAGAACCGACTTCCCACCGCACCGACAGAACCGAGGCGTGAAACTCCGTGCTCGCCTTCATCACAGCTCCGGCCGGGATTCCCACCTACCAGATGCTCGCCAATGAACTCGCCTCTGCCATAAGGTCGCTGGGGGCTATGACCGTGCTGGCCGAGGGCACACTCATCACCGAGGTGCCCTTGAAAGTCAGGGGTTCAGCTCCACGGTTTCGCTGTGTGAAGCCGTGGACGCACGGGTCGCCACGATCGCGCAATCCGACTTTCTCGTCGCAATTCTGGACGGCGCCGATCCCGATGTCCTGGTCGATATCGGTCTGGCCTACGCCCGAGGGACAGACTGTTATGGCCTCCAGGTTTACGGTGGGATTCCGGAAGGGCTGCACATCAGCATGCTGGACGGCCTGCTCCACAACGTCCCCGACCTGCTCGCTCACCTTCGACACCACCTCCGCCTGGAGCCGCCCCCGGGGGACCCTCGCCTGACCAGCACCAGCGATGCCGTCTCAGGGTGGAATCGAAGACCACGCTGATCTACGTCCTCCGCACCAGAGCGCCCAACCACTCTCGTCGAGGGGCGAACCCCCAGAACGACACGTCGCGCAAGGGCTCGGGAGGAGCTGGGAGAAGGGCGGCCGGTGCACCGGATTCACGGTGCGCCGGCCGCCCTTCCGCGTCTCCGGCCCACCGACTCCAGGTTGTCCGGTCTCACGCTCACGCCTCCGGCCCGGCCAGCTCGAAGTCGTCCTGGGTCAGCTCCGCGCGCAGCCGCTGCTCGGCGACCTCGGCGTAGTGCGAGGACAGCTCGACCCCGACGAACCGCCGGCCCTCGCGTAGCGCGGCGACGCCGGTGGAGCCGCTGCCGGTGAACGGGTCGAGGACGACGCCGCCTTCGGGGCAGATCCGCACGAGCTGCTGCATGATCTCGACGGGCTTCTGGGTGATGTGGACCCGGTCCTTGCGGGGCTGGGAGGCGATGAAGTGGCCGGGCAGGTAGAGGTCCCGGTCCTTGTCGAGGGTGCCCTTGACGCCCCAGGTGATGAACTCGGCGGCCTGCTTGAAGCCGCCCTTCCTCGGCCGGCTGGCGGGCTTGATCCAGGGGATGGTCCCGCTCCAGGTCCAGCCCGCCATCTGCAGCGCGTCCGACGTGGTGGGTTCCTGGCGCCAGTCGGAGAAGACCATGGCGACCGAGTGCTCGACCGCGGCCCGGTACGCCTCGGTCAGCAGCGCGGTCAGCCAGGACCGGTAACTCCTCTGGTCGCGGTTCTCACCGGGGAAGTTCGCCAGGTCGTGCGCCGGACCCGGCGGTCACGTACTTGGCGCGGGCGGTGCGGCCGGTGCGGTCCGAGCTGGTGCGTCCGCCGCTGTTGTACGGCGGGTCGGTGATGACGGCGTGGACGCTCTCGTCCGGGAGGGTCTTCAGCACGGTGAGGGCGTCGCCTCGGTGCAGGGTGTAGCTCATGGCGCGGGGCCTCTTCCTGAGCATCGTGGGGATCGACCGCTCGGACGGGTGCGCGACGTCACCTGTGCGGAGCGGGGGGATGCGCCGGAGGGTATCCGCGTTTTCCGGCCGCACCCAGCGGGCCGAAACGCTGCTCGGCGGGTGCCTGCGGGGTTGTTTGGCGCGGCCGGAATCCCGATCTACTCTCTGGCCACGTCAGCCGAGGCGGAGCCCCACTCCACCCCTTCTGACCTGTGCTGATACGTGCTGCCGCGTCCAATTCCGGCAGGCCGACAGCACGTTGGCCCCTTCTGCCGACGCCCTTCGAGGAGACCGGTGTTCCACCTGAGATTACGAGCGCGGCCGGCTGCCGCGCACGACCCTGAGCCCGGGTCCCGGAGCTACCAACTCCCCTGACGCGGGCCCGCCCTGAGCGGCGGACGCACATCGGCGCGGTGCCGGCGGCTTTGCACGAGAAGCCGGCACCGCGTCTCCTACGAACCGCGAGGAGCCGCTGCGATGCAGCCCACCCTGAAACGCTCACGCCCCGACCCGCTCCGTCCGCCGGGCCGGGTCGTCCGCGCCGAGAATCGGCGGGCGCGATGAAGAAGACCGCGGGAGCCGTCGTCGGCCTCGTCGCAGCGGCCCCGCTGCTGCTGGCCGTGCCGATCCTCGGTGTCGCGGCCGGAAGCGCCTCGGCCTCCTGCTCGCCCGGTGGTCCACAGGCTGTGGACACCGCCGCCGTCGCCGCCCAGGTGAAGGAGATCCTGGACCACGGCGGCAAGGGAGCGGTCTCGGTGCCGGGCCTGACCGACCCGGCCGAGCAGGTGGCCAACGCGGAGACGATCCAGGCCACCGGCATCGCGATGAACATCCCGGCCCGGGGGCAGATCGTGGCCCTGGCGACCGCGCTCCAGGAGAGCGGTCTGCGGAACCTCACCTACGGCGACCGGGACTCCCTCGGCCTGTTCCAGCAGCGCCCGTCGCAGGGCTGGGGGACGCCGGAGGAGATCCTGGACCCGGTGCACGCCTCGACGATGTTCTACGAGGCGCTGGAGAAGGTCCCGGGCTGGCAGTCCCTGTCGGTGGCCCAGGCCGCCCAGGCGGTGCAGAAGTCCGGCTTCCCCGACGCGTACGCCAAGTGGGAGCCGCTGGCCACCGCCTTGCAGCAGGCCATCGCGCCGCTGCTGGCCAAGGCCGACGGTTCGGCACCGGATCCGTCTCCTTCCGGACCGGGCAGCACCGACGGCACTTCGCCGGGCGGAGCGGACGGCTGCACGCCGGGCGGCGACGGGACGGACTTCGGGGTGATCCCGCCCGGGACGGTGCCGGCCGGATACACGATCCCGGCGGACGCCCCGGCGAAGGTCCGGACGGCGATCCGCTGGGCGATGGGCCAGCTCGGTACCCCGTACCAGTGGGGCGGGAGCTGCACCGACTCCCACGGGCCCGATCCCATGGGCCGGTGCGACTGCTCCTCGCTGATGCAGCAGTCGTACAAGGCGGCCGGGGTCTCCCTCACCCGCACCACGTACACGCAGGTCAAGCAGGGCAAGCCGGTGTCGGTCGACGACCTGCGGCCCGGGGACCTCGTCTTCACCGAGGGGACGGCCGCCGCCCCGGAGCACGTCGGGCATGTTCATCGGCCAGGGCCTGATCATCAACGCCCCGCACACCGGCGCCGTGGTCTCCATCGACACCCTGGCGTTCTGGAAGCCGCAGATCCTCGCGGCCCGCCGAGTCGTCTGACCGGCGCTTCTCCCCTCCTCCCCTTCTCCACCCCGCCGTTCGCCGCCTCGGGCTTCGGCGTGCACTAAATCGAACTGGAGTTCCCTTGATGTATCTCGCCGACAAGCTGGTGCGGCTCGCCTACGACCCGGGGATCAAGCCGAACGAGGGCGGGCTCCCCGGCCTGTCGGTCCTCAAGCAGGTGGTGGGCTCGGTCAACCTGTTCGGAATCATCGCCGTGGTCGGTGCGCTCGCCGTCAGCGCGGGCGTGTGGGCCTGGGGCCACCACTCCGGCGGCCACCAGGCCGAGGCCAACGGCAAGAAGGGCGTGCTGGTCAGCGCGGGCGCCGCGCTGCTGCTGGGCGCCGCGAACGGCGTGGTGGCCTTCTTCAGCACGCTGGGCGGGCAGGTCCACTGATGTCTCCCCGCCCCACGAATCCCGGCGGCGGCTCTCGCGTTCGCCGCCGGGCGCTGCTCGGCACCGCTGTGCTGCTGGTGCTCGTCACCCTCGCCGGCCTCGCCGCCTACCTCACCCGCGGCGGGCGGTCCGCCGCCACGGCCCATGCTCACCGCGACGACTTCGGCTCCCGCCACCGCTCCGAGCGGTGCGGTCTCGGCCTCGCCCACGCCGACGGAGCGGGCCGCCTTGCCCGTCCCGCCGTCCACCCACAGCCCGATCGTCTTCGGCAAGGCGGCAGCGGCAGCGCTGTGGTCCTACGACACCCGCGCCTACTCCCAGCACCAGCTGCGTGGCCGCCCTGCACGGCTGGCTGACCGGCGAGGCCAAGTACGCCGACCCGGCGTCGATCGACGCGCTCATCCCGTCGCCGACGGTGTGGAAGGAGATGGCCGCCAACGGCCAGTTCGCCACCGCGACCGTGAACGAGGGCCACTTCCCCGACTCGTTCACCCAGGCCCTCCAGGCGGATCCCGGGGCCATCACCCAGGCGTACGTCTACGCCGTGACGGTCTCCGGCAAGCAGTCGATCTCGTGGAACGGCTCGCCCGCGGGCGGCGCCGAGAACCGCGTCACCACCCTCGCGGTCCAGTGCCGCCCCTCCAAGCCCTGTGCCCTGGCCGGTGTCCTGCCGGCCGTGGCGCCCTGACCGCCTTCCCGAAAGGAGGTACCGCCATGGGAGTCTGCGACCTCCCGCTGATGAGCACCGTCTGCGACGCCGTCGACTTCGCCAGCAACCCCGCCGGATCCGTGACCGACGGGATCGGGGCCTGGATCGCGAAGTCGGCCGGTGAACTGGCCGCCAGCGCGGCCAACCTCGCGGCCGAGGCCGTCAACGCGACCACCGCCATCGATCTCAACGCCGGCTGGTTCCGTGACAACTACGAGCTGCTGCTGCCCATCGGCCTCGCCCTGACCGTCGGGACGTTCTGCATCCAGCTGATGTTCGCCGCCTGGCGACGGGACGAACGGTCCCTCGCCCAGGCCGCGATCGGCACCATGACCGGAGTCCTGTTCTCCTTCTGCGCCATCGCCTTCACCTCCGTGGCCATCACGGTGGTGGACGCGTTGTCGAACGGCCTGTTCCAGGCAGCCGACAGCTCGGTCGACGACGCGATCCGCCGCGTCATCGAAGGTGGACGAGCTGGGGGCGATGTACGGCCTCGGGCTGGGCTGTGCCAGCCCTCGTCGCCCTCGGCTGCGCGATCGGCGCGTTCATGTACTGGGGCGTCATGGTCGCCCGCAAGGTCGGTGTCCTGATCCTCGTCGCCCTGGCCGTCTTCGCCGGAGCCGGTGGCGGCTGGGAGGTCGCCAAGCGCTGGCGGCGCGGCTGGATCGAGGCCACCGCGACCCTGGTTGTCTCGAAGCTGCTGATGACGGTGGTCTTCCTGATCGGCGTCTCGGCGATGGGGAAGTCCGATGCCCACGACGGGATGGCCGCCCTGTCCGACGCGCTGGCCGGCCTCGTCGTGATGATCCTGGTGCTGCTGTGCCCGTACGCCACCTACAAGTTCGTCCACTGGGCGAGCGACGGCGGCGGCCACGACGACCTGCACCGCACCGGTGTCGCGGGCGCGACGGTGATCGCCGGCGCCGCGAAGACCGCAGGCAGCCTGGCCATGCAGTCCGGCATCGGCGGCGCCCGCGCGCCGCAGGGCCCGAGCCAGGTCCCGGGCGCCGACAGCAACGGGGTCGCCTCCGGCATCGATCCCTCCGGCGGCACCTTGAGCAAGGAGGGCATCAACGCCGGGCCGCGGCAGCAGACCAGCTTCCGGTTCGGCGAAACGCCGACGCCGCCGGCGACAAGGGCCGCGCGCTCCTCCAGCGCCCCGGCATCCCGCCGTTGATCACCCGCCCCGATGACGACGCGGCCAGCGCACCGGGCGTAGAGGGGGACGCCGTCGGCCCCGGCAGCCGTGCGTCGGCCGTCGGCGGCACGCTGAATCACGCGGGAGCCAAGAGCACGGCCGCACCCGGCATGAGCGGGCCGTCCGCAGCGGGTTCCCCGACGCCGACGAGCTGGGTCTTCAAGCCACCGTCCGACTCCTGACTCACGACGGCGGGCAGGCAGCCGCCCGTCGACCGCAGCCTGCCCGCCGTCCTCGTCCACCGCTCCGGAGCGCCGCCGTGAACTTCCGCAGAGCGCCCCGTCTGCTTCTCCTCCGCCCCGCCCTCTCTCCCGTCTGGAATCGCCATGTCTGACCCCTCTCGGGCCGAAGCCACCGCGCCCACCGTGAAGTTCCCCCACCGCAGCAGGCGCGGTGTCCTGCTGGGCCTGACCGCCCCGCAACTGGTCGTCGTCAGCCTCACCGGCCTCCTGCTGCTGGCCGTCATCGTCACCCGGGGCGTGGCCGGCGCGCTCGAACTCATCCCGCTGTGGGCCGTCATCGCCCTGCTCACCTTCGTCCGCCACCGCGGTCGGTCGCTGGCCGACTGGGCGCCGATCGTCACCCGGTACGTGCTGCGCCGCATGCGGGGCCAGCTGATCTGGCTGGTCCGGCCCTCCCGCCGTCCGGTCCGCGAAGGGCTGCTCCACCTGCCCGGCACCGCCGCCAGCCTGCGGGTGGTCACCGCCCCCGACGGCCGGTACGGCGCGGTCCACGACCCGCACACCGGCTCGCTGACCGCCGTCGTGAAGGTCTCCTCGCGCGCCTACGCGCTGCTCGACCCCGGCACGCAGAGCGCCAACGTGGGCGGATGGGGGCGGGCGCTCGCCGCGCTGGCCCGCACCGGGCACGTCGCCCGCGTCCAGGTGATCGAACGCACCGTCCCGGACTCCGGTGACGCCCTGCGCCGGTACTGGGAGGAGCACGGCCGCCCCGACGCCCCGGTGGCCGGGACGATCTACAACGACCTGATCGCGAGCGCGGGGCCGGCGGCGGCTCCGCACGAGGCGTACGTCGCCATCGCGCTGGACGCCAGGGCCGCGCGCCGTCTGATCAACCAGGCGGGCGGAGGTCTGACCGGGTCCTTCAGCGTCCTGGCTCAGTTGACCTCGACCTTCGAGCAGGCCGCGCGCACGGCCGGGCTCAATCCCGCCGGCTGGCTCACCGCTTCCGAGGTCGCCGCCGTCGTGCGCACGGCCTACGACCCCAAGGCGCTCACCGCGCTGGACCGCTGGTCGTCCTCCGGCCGATCCGCGGCGGACCCTGCGGCGGCCGGGCCGGTCGTGGTGGTCGAGAAGGCCGACCACATCGCGACCGACTCCGCCGTGCACGCCACCTACTGGGTGGAGAACTGGCCGCGCATCGAGACCTCTGCCGGGTTTCTGCACCAGCTGCTGTTCACCGCCGGGGTGCGGCGGACCCTGTCGCTGTCCTACGAGCCGAAGGGCCTGGATGCCGCGCTGCGCGATGTCCAGCGCAAGAAGGCGAGCGTGATCGCGGACGCCGCCGAGCGGGCCCGGCGCGGCCAGGTCGATTCCGAGGCCGACTCGATCGAGTACCAGGACATCAAGATGCGCGAGCGCCAGCTCATCGCGGGCCACGCGGACGTCGCGCTGACCGGCCTGCTGACCGTCTCGGCCGATTCCGAGGAGGAACTGCGGTCCGCGTGCGCGGTGGTGGAGACCGCGGCGGTCGGCGCGCAGCTCGACCTGCGGAGGCTCACGCTGGCAGCAGGCGGAGGCGTTCACCGCCGCCGCCCTGCCGCTCGCCCTCGCCGCCTGATTCCAGCCTCCGCCGTCCTGCCGAAAGCGCACCGCCATGCCCCGCTCGCCTGTTCCGCCCGCGCAGGACTTCGTGCCCTTCGCCACCGCCGCCCTCGACTTCCACCGCGTGCCCAACCTCCCCGCCGGCCCGCTCGCCGCCGGCCGCGCCGAACTCGACTCGCTGCACGAACACCTGGTCGCTCTGCACGAACTGCTCGACGCACATGCCGTCCGCACCAGCGTGGCCGTCCCGGCCGAGGGCGACTGCCTGCGCGCCGCCCGCGCCCGGATCTGGCTGGCCACCGACCGCGTCCACGCCGCGTTCCACGCGGCTCCCCACGACGGCACCGGCGAGATGCCGGACCGGGAGGCGTGCCGGACCGGGCTGCCGGAAGGCGCGCCGAAGCTGACCATCTGCCAGCGCCACCAGGCCGCCGCGCGCCTGGCCCGGCGCCGCACCACCCCGGCCGACCTGCACGCGCCGTTCACCGGCGACGTCCGCCACTGACCGCGCCACCCGTCTGGAGAACCACGCCCATGCCCAGGACCCGCGCCAGCGCCACCCCCCTGTTCGTCCCCCGCAAAGCCTCCCGCGCCCAGCAGCGCGCCGCCCGCGCCGGATTCGCCGAAGCCCGCCGACAGGCCCGGCTCGCCGGTGCCCCGCCCCGGCAGCGCGAGGCGGAAGCAGTGGACCCGGAGCTGCGGCCGACCTACCCGCGGTCGGGGCGCCCCGGCCCGGCGTCGGCCCGTGGCGGGAAGCTGCGGCTTCCCGCGCACCGGATGACGACCGCCACGGTCTCCGGCGCCTATCCGTTCCTGGCCGAAGGGGGCCTGGGCGCCGAGGGCATCTTCATCGGCCGGGACGTTCATGCCGAGGCCGCGTTCTGCTACGACCCGTTCTCCCTCTACAGCAGCGGCAGGATCGAGGGCTTCACCAACCCGAACGCCGTGCTGGCCGGGATCATCGGCATGGGCAAGTCCGCGCTGGCCAAGTCCATCGCCACCCGGGCCATCGCCCACGGCTACCGGGTCTACGTACCGTGCGATCCCAAGGGCGAGTGGACGGCGGTGGCCCAGGCCCTCGGCGGTCGCACCATCGCGCTGGGCCCCGGACTCACCGGCCGGTTGAACCCGCTCGACGCCCCCGCCCGGCCCGCGGCGGTCAGCGAAACGGACTGGGCGAACGAAATCCGCAAGCGACGCCTCCTGCTGCTGGCCGGCCTCGCCCGCACCGTGCTGAAACGGGACCTCCAGCCGATGGAGCACACCGCGCTGGACCTCGCGCTCGACCTGGTCGTCACCGAGGCCGAGAGCGAACGGCACGGTGCCCCTGCTCGGCGACATCGCCCACGCCCTCGGGTCCGCCGGGCGCCTCGACCAGGCCCTCGGCGACCAGGCCGGGCACATCGGCTCCGCCGCCCAGGACCTCGCCCACGCCCTGCGCCGCCTCGTCCACGGCGACCTGTCGGGCATGTTCGACGCCCCGAGCACGGTGGACTTCGACCCGACGACGCCCATGCTCTCCATCGACCTCTCCCGCCTCGGCGGCTCCGGCGACGACACCGCGCTGGTGCTGGCCATGACCTGCGCGAGCGCCTGGATGGAATCCGCGCTCGCCGACCCGGACGGCGGCAGGCGCTGGGTGATCTACGACGAGGCGTGGCGGGTGATGCGCCACGTCGGCCTGCTGGAGCGCATGCAGTCCCAGTGGAAGCTCTCGCGCGGCCTCGGCATCGCCAACCTCATGGTCATCCACCGCCTCTCCGACCTGCTGTCCGCCGGAGATGCCGGCTCCCGGGGCCGCGTCCTGGCCGAGGGGCTCCTGGCCGACTGCTCCACCCGCATCATCTACCGCCAGGAACCCGACCAGCTCGCCACCGCTGCCGGCCTGCTCGGCCTGACCGGCGTCGAGACGCAGGCCGTTTCCGCGCTGACCAAGGGCCGTGGCCTGTGGAAGGTCGCCGGCCGCAGCTTCATCACCCAGCACCTGCTCCACCCGCTGGAGCGGGAGCTGTTCGACACGGACGCACGGATGACCGGCTGATTGTGTTCCCCCTCGGCCTGTGACTCCCCTCCCTCCCGGGCGCCAGTCACCGCCAGTCCCGCCTGGGCCGATCCACCCCGATCCCCACGCTCCCGAAGGCGTCGGCATGCAGCCCGACCACTTCCTGGTCACCTTCCGAACGGAGGGCCCACACGTCACCGCGCGGACCTACGGCCCATCCGTTCCGGACGGCGCCGTCGACTCTCCCTATGGCCACCTCACCACCCCGCTGCGGAGCGCGGCCTGGAGTGCTTCGTAGAGTTCGGACTCAGCGACTACGTCGTCCACGCCGAATTGCCGGACGGCCGCTCCCTCGTCATCTCCCCGCCCCAGGAGCCGGCCACAGACCACCGCCCGGGTCACCCGGACGAGCTGGCTGGTAACCCTCCACCACGCGGAGGACCCCACCTTCTACGAAGTCATCTACGACTCGGAGACCGACGGCCCCCACGCCCACCAGCGCGGCAGCGTCCCGGCATTGCTCGCCGCTATCGAGGCCCGCCTGGACCAGCTCGGTGTTCCGGCACGCTCCGGACTCCAGCAATCACGCCCGCGCCGCCGTCGTCGACCCCGTTCTGCACCGTGCGGGCTTCGTCCCTGTCCATGGGCACCCCGACAGCTTCCACCGCCTGCCCACCGGCATGACCGACCCCACCGAACAGCGCCAAACGGTCACCAAGGCCATCGACATGCTGAACGCCGAGGGCATCCGCCATGCGTGTCCGGACCGCTTGGTCGACTTCACGACTCCGGTAGGCGCCGACGACGTCCTCGCCGTCGGCGATGGGCTCGTCGGTCTGGCCACGACTATCCGCTCTGCGGGGCACACCCGTGACGTCGCCGGCGCGCTCAGCGAACTGACCGCGCCGGGTGACGGCGTGCTGGAGCGCCTCGTCGAAACGCTGGACGCGACCGCCGACTGGTGGGCCGGGCTGGACAACCCCACCGATCTTCCCCACGCGAACCGTCTCCGGTACATCACCACACGCCTCGACTCGTACGCACGCGAAATCCGCGCCCTGCGCGGCGAACTGGCCGACCGCCACACCACGCACCCGGCCACCGCCCTCCCCTCATCACACTCCGCCGACCCCCGCGTCACCGCAGCCCGAGCCGTATCGCCAACGGCCCATCGGGCACGCGAAGTCGACCCCACGGCAGCAACCGCTACGCCTACGGGCTCATCTCCCCGCCGCCCGTCCGCGCCCCGTCGCTGAGATTCCCGGAGCCGCCGCATGCACCGCGTCAGCAGAACCGTCCCGCTTTCCGATCGTCCCTCCCGCCCTACGACTCCCGGATGGATCCCCCATGCCCTCCCCCGGACGCGACTACCGCCCCGACGTCGTCGTCGGCCACCACCCCGAGTACGGCATCGTCGCCGCGAACCCCAAGCAACTGCCGGCCACCAAGTGGATGTTGCACAGGCTCGGCTTCCGGCCCGTCCCCGATCACCCGACCCTGCACGCCTTGGACGACCAGCACCGCGATAGCCAGGACCGCGCCACCCGCGCCGTGGCGTCGCTGACGAAGGCCGGCTACCAGGTGGAGGCGGATGCCGCCTTCGGCCCATCGCCGGGACCACCCGTCCGGGACCGACTTCAGCACGCCGAGCCGGATGTCGCCTTCGCCGAGCATCCGCGGCTGGGCGTCATCGCAGCCGCCTCAAGGCCCGGCGCCCACCTCCTCCTGGAGAAACACGGCTGGCGGCGGGACCCGCTGCTGGACATCTACGCGCTCCCCAGTATCACCAGCCGTGACGAGGCCCTCGGGAACGTCACCAGTTCCACCCTGTCGATGCAGCGGGCCGGCCTCCGGGTGGCCGTGGAGCCTCTGCTCGCGCAGGACGTTCTCGAACGGCGATTACCGGCACCCACACCCGGGTCACGCCCCGGCGTCGGTGAGAACCGCGCTGCCCGTGTGACTCCCATCAGCGCCGCCGCGCTCGCGGCCAGCCCCGCGCGGACCGGTCTGCCAGGCAGGGCGCCTGTCCCCGCGCCAGCAGCCGCCGCCACCGTGTCTCGGTCTGCGGACCCTCGCATCGCCTTCTCCCGCAGTCGCTGACTTCACCTCACATAAATGTCGATTCAGGATCGTTGTTGAGGATTTGGCTATGCGAAGTTGCGAGATGGCTCTCCGCCGTAGTCACGGGCCAGGAGCTTCATCTCCTCGCACCAGATGGTCAGGTCGTCGCCCTTTCGGCCGAACTGCTCTCGCGCCAGGCGGTAGAACCCCGCGCCGGGCTCCTGCTTACCTTTGAGTATCACCATCGCGGAGAGCATCGCCTTCGTGCCGTCCGGACTCTCCTGACGGGAGATGTCCGCCAGGAGATGATCCATCTCAGTGCTGTGGGCGTGGACGTTGTGGCCCAGCTCCGCCAATAGCTGACTCAGCTGCCCGTACTCGATCCGCCAGGCCCCTCCACGGGCCCGCTCCAGCAGGATGTTCGCCATGGCCTCCTGGGCCGCCTCGTACTCCGCCGTGCCTCGCCTCATCCATTCCCCCTCCGCCTCATCTGGCATTCCACCGCACCGGGAGGCAGGATTTCCAGCGCCTTGCGATTATTCGTCCGATTCGTTTCGCTTCTCCCTGGCCAGGTACTCCGCGACAAGGCGGCGCTTCTCGGCGATGAAGGCGACCGGGTCCTCGTCGAACTTCGCGCAGTCCGTCCGCCAGCGCTCGTAGGCAGCGGCGATGTCCTCGATGGTGTGCGTGTAGTTCGTCCTGTCGGCGGCCTCGTCCGCCTCGACCATGGTGAACCCGTGGAGGTGGAGCAGCGCACCGTCCACCATGGGGTCGGCTACGTCGGCGTCTTCAACACCAACCCATTGCCGCGCGAAGGCGTGCGCCGTCTCTCTCGCCTCCTCGCCCGCGATGACCTTCTCCCACAAGGCGGCGACCTGGTCGCGGGTGGGGTCGGCCGGGGGTCGCTGGCTCTCCGTCATTCCCATGCTCCCGACTCGATGCGGCTCTCGACGTAGCTGTTCTTCACGTTCATCTGCGTGATCGGCTTCCCGCTCGGGTTCGACGGGTCCTTGATGACAACGTCGGAAGTACCGTCACCGCGATCAAGCACCTTGATCATGTTGCCCTTGTTGGTGTCGAAGTAGAGATCGCCGTTCTTCCAGACATCCTGCTCATCCACCTGGCGTTGTCCCTGGCGGACCGCGTGGTGGATGTCCCGGGGGTTGGTGGTCGGGCTGTCTCCGCTGTCGCCGGGGTCCGGGCCGCCGGATCCCCGGGCCCCGGCGGCCATCAGCAGGGCGCCGGCTCCGCCCAGCGCGGCGGCGGCCACCAGCGACGGCGCTGCGGCACCGGCAGCCGCTGCCGCTCCACCGGCGCCGGCCAGGAGGAGCCCGCCCGGTGGGAAGAGCACGAGAAGCGCCAGAAGGAGCATGGCGAAGCCGAGCCAGACCTCGAAGTCGGACAGCGCCTGGAGCAGGTGAAAGTTCGAGATGAGCGGTGCGTTCGGCCCGGGGCCTTCTACCGCTTGGGAGAGCAGGGCGATTCCTGCGACTGCGGCTCCGGTCGCGGTCCAGAGGCGAAAGCGTACGAGCGCTCGGAGTTCGCCCACCGGATGGTCCCGGGTGCCGGCCCACTGTCGCGCCAGGAGGACAAGACGAGCGCCGACGAGGACCAGGCCCGCGCAGCCGAGCGCGGTCAGGACCGCTGGCCAAGGACCCTCGCCGAGGTAGGTCTGCACGCCTGCGGCAGCAGGGAAGCCCCCGATGCCGAGCAACACCAGCGCCGGGAGCGCCAGCACCCAGGAGGCGACCACCAGCCACCGGCGCGCCGAGGTTCTCGGCCGGGCACCGCGCCGGATACCGCGAACGTCGAGCCCCCGCCACGCCTCCTCCCGGTCCGAGGCGTTCATCAGACCGGCGATCCCGGAGACGATCGCACGCAGCGGGGCCGCGTCCTCGGGACGGGCCGTCGCGCTGGCGTAAGCGAGCGCGCGGCGCAGCCGGGCGAACCGGCAGGCAATCAGCGTGGTCCACGGCACGCACCAGGCTGCGTAGCCGGCCAGAGCGAGGAACCCAGAGCTCCCGGAAAGCTCTGCGGCGAGGGCGACATCCGGCAGGTGCCGCTTGGCGGCGCGAATGCGGGTCAGATCGAAAGCGGTGCCGAGGCCCAGGGCGACGAGGGGCGCCGCCCAGAGCCAGTTGTCGAGGGTGTCGCTGAGGGACTGCGTCGAGCCGTAGGGGTGTACGGCGGTGTAGTTCTCCAGGATGTGGTGGGTGATCGCGGCGACGAGCGGGACGATCGCGGCGACCTTGGTCCAACCGCGGGTCCGCACCAGCAGTCCCACGCCCAGCGCGACGAGAGCCGTCCAGACCAGATGCTGGTTGGTGGCTACGACGGTGACGCCGGCGGTGCTCTCGAACGTGGCGACCGGAGCCGGCAGCCACGAACCGAACACCTGGCTCACACCGGGGACATAAGGCGGGAAGAGACTGACCGGCACAGTCCAGCCGCCACCCGGCTGCGCGATGGCTCGGTGCGCGTCGAGGCCGTACCGCGCGATGCCCTCCAGCAGGCCGAAGCCCCCGCCCAACCCGGCACCCAGGACCACGAAGTCCGTAAGGCCAAGCTGCACGCGAATCCGGCGGTTCAGCGCGAGCAGCAGAAGGGGGGCCGCCTTGGCCAGCTCCTCGATGACCGGGTCGACCGTGTAACTCGCCGTGGCGACCACCAGGGCCATCGGCTGACCGGTGATCTGTGCCGAGCACCTGGTGTAGACGAACTCCAGCAGCGCCGCTAAGACCCCGCTGCCGTACACGCCGACCACGATCATCAGCAGCACGGTGGATACCCGCACCGACCGCGTTGCCGACCCCAGCACCACCAGCTGGAGAACGCCATAGACCGTCGCGGCCACCATCAGCAACGGCATGCGCGCCCCCATGTCTCTCAACCGGCCTGTTTGGAGCGCCCGTTGCTCCGCTTGACTGAGTTAGGGAGCCTACCCAGGCACTCCTTCGGAGAGATCCTCTGCGCCGACTACTGGCTCCGTGGACGCCCAGCGAACAGGGCTCGCTGAGGTGGCCGACCCGCTGTCCGCCAACCAGGGCGGTTCCTGCGCGCCGCGGGCTACTCGGTGCTGTCGGAGGAGTCCGGTGGCGATCCGGGGGGAGGCTCCGGAGGAGGCGGTGGCAGGGTTGTTGCCGCAGTTGCCTGTCTGTATTGCAATATCGCTTGGATTCTTCTTTCGGGATCCTGTATCTCGCGGATTGCAGCCACGACCCCTTCGTCGAGCGCGTCCCCTTTCCGAAGACGTATGTGCTCCAAGATCAAACCTGTCATGGGAACAGCGATGTTTCCGACCAGAAGGATGGTCCCCACAGCCCACCACGGGGCTCCTCCCAGCGCGCCGGCAACCGCAGCCGGAAGCGTCGTCAGGAAGCCCTTGGGCGAGAACAGGGAGGGGAGGTTCATCGCGTGTGCCCATCCGGCACACCGCGGCGGTGCCGCCTCGTGCCTGGCCGGCCAGCAGAAGCTGGCGGTGACAAGTGGAGGCGGCGCGTCAGCGCCACGGCGTGCGAGCACGCCGAGGACCGGCGTCGCCGAAGGGCGGGCCGGTGGTGTTCCAGGGGGGCCGGGTGGAGTGCCCGGACGGTCTTTACGCCCTCACGAGGGGGGCCAATTGCTTTATCTTGCGGGGAGAACTCTCGACTTTTTGGGCAGCCCGGCAGCTCAGTAGGTGTTAAAACACCCGCTGCGGTGGTGGCTCCTCAGCCAGTTCTCCAAATTCCCGCCTGCGTCACTTTCTTTTCATTTAATCCCCGCGTCTGACGCGAGACTTCAGTGCACATCATCCCGTACTCCGGCCGGGAAGCAGCGCAAGGCACGCCGCTGAGGCGCCAGTTGTCCACGTTGAACCGATCCCCGAGCGGCGCCGCACGCCGGCGCCCGACGGGTGAGCAGAGCGGACGGCGTGGCTCTCGTCGCGTCTACCAGGGATTTCCGGCACGGCCAACTCGCGGATCGTGCGGATCCTCGACCTCCACAGCCCGATCCCCGGGCCCGCTGTCGCCGTTTCCCCGAGGTCAACGTCGTGATCGCGTATCTGCAACGTCTCCAGAACACCGCCGGTCTGCTCGCCCATCAACTGGGGGCGGGGAACGGGGACCAGCGCGTCGTCCCCCGGCTGATCGATGGTGACTGCCATGGTGTCCCGCTCGGAATGCTGGCGCGCCACGACGCCGTGCGCTACCTGGCCGAGGCTCTCAACGGCCCGGTCGAGCGCCTGGGCCAGCGGGCGCCGGATCGACCGGTCTGGTTCTGCTCGGTCCAGGCCGATCCCCGGCATCCCGACCTGAGCGACGCGGGGTGGTCCGCGGTGGCCCGCCGACTGCTTGCGGCTACCGGGGTGGCCCCGCCCGGCGACCCGGACGCCTGCCGCTGGATCGCCCTGCGCAACGACGGCCACCGGCTGGTCGTCGTGGCAACCCGGGCGCGCGAGGACGGCGGCATCCACGATCCGGGCCGCGACGCCTTCCGTCTGCAACGGGAGTGCCAGCGCATCGCGGTGGCCCTCGGCCACCTCCCCACCGCTCGTCGCCCGCTTCCTCAGGAGAATCACGTGCCCCCCGCCCACCTCCGCGTCATCATCACGCTGCAGCCGACGGGCAGCGTCTCGGCCAACGGCGCTTTCGACGACCTGTCCAGCGATCTCCTCAAGCACGCCGGGTTCCAGCAGATCCAGGACTGGCGGGGGCGACGACACCGCCTTCCGACCAGTACGCCGCTTGCCGACCGCGCCGCCATCGCCACCCGTGCGGCTCAGATGCTGCGGGCCGCCCGGTACGAGGTGGAACTCGATCCGGCTCTCGATGCCGAAGGGCCGAGTACGGCGAACCCACTGAGCCCTGCACATCCTGAATCTCTGCCGGTCAGCCGTGCTGGCGTGGGAGACCGGTGGCGTGCTCGCGCTGGTCGGGGGCGGGAGGCTGGAGCGTAGATCATCCGACACGGCGCGGATGGGGGTTTCCTGCTTCGGCCGCGCCGTGTGCGACAGGGTTTCTACGATCCCGGGCGAGAGCGGTGCCGCGCCGTTCGGGAGGGCAACCGTGTCGTCGCTGGAGAAGATCGCCGCTCGCCGGGCTGAGCTGGACGAGCTGTCGGAGTCCCTGGCCAAGCAGCTGGCCGAGGTGGACGCCGAACGTGAGGAACTCGCGGTCGCGGAGCGGGTGCTGCGGCGGCTGTACGAGCACGAAGCTGGGGCTGCTGGGCCCGTGTCACCGCAGCTGGTGCAGGTCGCGGGCCGGTCGGTGCTGAAAGTGCCGCACCGCAGCGAGGTAGCGGGCGCGTCCGCGCTGCCCGGCGACTACCAGCGGATGCTGCAGATCGTGAAGGAGGCGGGCGGGCCGGTGATGGTCAAGGAGGTCGGCGCTGAGCTGGGGATCGACGCTTCGGCGCCGGGCCGGCTGGAGCCGTTGCGCGGGAAGCTGTCGAAGCTGGCCGGGCGGGGCTGGCTGCACAAACTGCCGAACGGCACCTTCACCGCGCGGGCGTGAAACTGCGGGGTGCAGACCCGTAACCCGGCAGTCGCCGGCCCGAGTTGACGCAGTATGCCTACAAACACCATCCCGGCCGGGGACCGTAGTGAGCTTGTGTATCAGTGCCGGCTGCCGCTGTCCACGCGGACCCTGACCTTCCTGACCGGGCTGCTGTCCGCCCGTCTGAAGAGGATCCGCTCGCGGTGGCGGAAGCTGCCGGCTGGGCGGATCGCGGTGATCGTGCTGGCTGCGCTGCGGCATGACCAGCGCCTTTCCGATCTCGCCGGCGGCAACGACGTCTCGCGCACCACCGTGGACCGCTGGCTGAAGGAGATGATCGGGCTGCTGGCCGCGAAGGCGCCGAGGCTGGAGCGGGTGCTGGCGAAAATCGCCCGTGAGGGTGGCAGCGTCGTGCTGCTCGACGGGTCGCTGATACCCACCCAGCGCCGCACCGGACTGCCGATGAGGCGCCGCTGGTCGGCGAAGCACAAGCGGCACGGGCTGCTGGTCATCGCCTTGACCGACGTGCGCGGGCGGCTGTTGTGGACCTCCACCGCCCGCCCGGCGCGCGGCTCGGAGATCACCGCGTGCCGACACGACGACCTGGTCGGCCGACTCCGTGAGGCGGGCCTGGCCGCGATCGCCGACCTCGGCTTCGTCGGCCTGGACGACGAGATGGGCGACCCGGCGGTCATCACCGGTTACAAGAAACCCAAGGGTAAGAAGCTCCCGCCCGCGAAGAAGCTGGTCAACCAGCTGATCGCAGCTGAACGGGCAGTATGCGAGCACGCGTTCGCGCACCTGAAGAACTGGCGCGTGCTGACGAAACTCCGCCTCGACGTGAAGTGGGCCACCCGGCTGGTGCGGGCGCTGATGATCCTCACCCAGCGAGAAATCGCCCGCTGACCGACGATCTTCACGCCAGACAGCTCCCGGCGACCAGCGTGAGCGCAACAGCACTCATCCATGCCACCCCCATGACCTGCACGTTCAGGATGAACACATCTCAATCGGATCGGCCTGCAGGCCAGGCTGCTCGTCCCCAACCCGAGCCCGACCGATCGGACCCTCGTGCTCATGGAGGTGGACAAGATCGCGCGGGCTCTCGAACGAGCAATCCGGGACGAGATGGGTACCGACGACATCGCTTCCGCGCGACGACTCCGCAAGAGGACGCCATCAGTCCTTCCTGGGCGTCCTAACCCGCCGTAGCCCACCCCGCACAACACGACGCCCCGGCCGTTGCAGACGGCCGGGGCGTCGTCCTGTCAGAGTAGTCGCATCCGCCCGCTCAGTCTGGCGTGCCTAGTTCGGCCCGGACCTGGGCGCGGAGCTCCCTCCCAACGTCATCACGGATCTTCATCAACCGCTTCAGCTCATCGTCGGGCTCGGGAGCAACCCCGAAGTGATGCTCGTAATCCATGAAGCCATTTTCGCTTGCGTAGAAGCTCACGGCCTCTGCCGCTTCATCTGCCGATCGGAGCAACTCGTCGACCCGGACCGAACCGAAGGCTGCCGACCGCGCCGCCAGCGCGCTCTCCCACGCTCGCCTCTCCTGCTCCGTTCCGGGTGGCCTTCGCAGGAGGTCCACGTACAGTTCCGCACGCCGATCACGCAATCGGCTCGCCTCTTCCGCTGCCCGTTCCTCCCCCCGCGCCCGCCGCTCCATCCGCCCCTGCAGGTAGATGCCCATCGCTGAACCCGCCAGCGCCAACACGCCGCCCCACAGGGCCGACCAGAACGCATTCACGTGCGCGAGTATCCCTGCGGCACGCCAGCGGGATCCAGCCCACCGGACCACCACCGCCCTCGGCCGGAGCGCCGGTCAACGGGCGATCCAGCCAACCAGCTTCACGATTTCCTGACATCATCCACATATGCTCATCACGTCGAGGCCCGGCGCCAACCGCGACAACATCCTCAGCGCACTCCAAGAGGCGCACCGCACCGCAGAGAGCATCCGGGGAGGGGCAGGCCAAGGCCGCGATGCCTACCAGCGTCTCCTTGCCTACCTTCAGTGGGCCACAGCGGCGGCTCAACAACTTCGCTACGCCATCAGCGACCGCGACCTCAGTACCCTGATTTTCACCGCCCGCTACTACGCCCTCCTGTCGGGCGCCGCCAGCGGACTCGCCGAAGCAAGCCAGCAGGCCCTTGTTAACGGCCTCGTGACCCTCGAACTCGACGAACGCACAGAAGCCATCAGCCAGGCCATCGAGACGCTCAAAGCCACCATTGAACGCTGGAAGCGGGCGGACTTCATCGTCATCGCCGACTCCAGCTTCTACGTCCAGAGTCCCACCAAGCTGGCCGACGTGGGAGTCCACGAAGCTGTGCAGCTTCCCACGGGGGAAGACATCTGCCTCATGTTCCCGATCGTCGTCATCGAAGAACTCGACGACCTTAAGGAATCCGGCAAACACCGTGCCCGCTGGCGCGCAGGCCACACCCTCGGCCTCCTCGACGGAGTGCTATCAGACATAGGAACCGGCTTCCTCAGTCGGCGGGAGCTCACTCAATCCAGCCCCTCCTTCGACATCCGGGGTGAAGTCGCAGTCGAAGTCCTCCTCGACCCTCCTGGCCATGTCCGCCTGTCCAACCCCGATGACGAGATAATCGACCGGGCGGCGGCCGTCCAAGCCCTCGTCGGCAAGCGGGTCATCTTCCTCACCTGCGACACAAGCCAGGCCACCCGCGGGCGCATCGCTGGCCTCGATGTTCGGAAGCTCCCCGCCCAGGACATCGGCGACGAACCCGACTGGGCCGTACTCGAAGCTGCCCAGAACCGTGCCGGGAACGGCGGGCGAGCAGCACGCCGAGCACGTCAGGAAGCACAGACCACGGAGCCGTAGAGCCGACCACACGGCGCAGCGCCCCGAGGTTCTCGGCCGGGGCGCTGCTGGGGCGGTCGGCGAGACTACAAGCCGATCCCGATGAGCGCCGAGTCCTTCACACGGTCGGCGCCCCTGAGGGCCGCAGGCTCGGCATACCGACGGGTGACGGGGTTCCAGTACCGAAGGCGGATCCCGAGGATGTGCGCCGGCGGAAGCTGCCGATACCGACCCCAAACGCACCCAACACCCCGCCCCATGACCAGCCAACGAACCGATCATGGGATGGTCACAAGATCCGCCAGACAGTGCCTAGTCATTCGCTGCCCCGTCGATCTCATCGGGTGAGGAAGCGGGGTTGAGGATCGCGGTGCGGGCTGCCCAGGCGAGTGCGCTCTGTGCGCGGAGCGAGAGGCCGAGCCGGTTCCAGTGGAAGATGACGTGGTAGCTGAGGACTTGGCGCAGCCCGCGGTCCAGCGTTCCGAGTCGCACGGCCTCCGCGAGCGAGCGGCCGGCGTCGCGGAAGGCCGTCACCCACTCGGCGACCGGGGCCAGCGGGCCGCCGGGGCTCGTCAGGGAGTCGAGGTCGGCGACGAGGAGCGCCCGGATCTCCGCCGCAGTGACCTCCAGGCGTTCGCGCGGGAGGTCCGCGAGGCTGGAGCGGTGTTCGGCGGTGATGACGTGGTGCCAGACGTCGCCCTGTTCGTGCCATTCGAGTCCGGCGCCGCGCATCAGGGCCGTGCACAGGAGGACGGACAGCTCTCGGCGGCCGAGGGCCAAGTTCTCCTGGCGGAGGCAGGCGTTGGATCTCGCGGCTGTCGGCGACGAACAGAGCTGTGCGCGGTGTCCATGCTCGCGGGGCCGCCGAATGCCGCGGTCTCCGGTTCGTAGATGCCCGACCACCAGCGGTGCAGGTGGCCTTCGGCGGCGAGGGCGTCGAGACCGTCCCCGATGGAGATCATGGTCCGGGCGCCGGGTGCGCGGCGGAGGCGCAGTCGCCAGCACGGGTGCTTCCTCGTGTACCACCAGCCGGTGATCGCGCCGTCGGCCTCGGCGGTGCGGAGCAGCGGCAGGACGTGGGTGGTGAAGGTGCGGTCGGCGTTCGCCCAGTCGGTGAAGTGGAGGTAGGCGTGCCACCACGTGGTCTGTGCCGCCTGCCCGGCGAGGGCTTCGCGGCCGGCGTGGCGGAAGACCTGGAGGGCGTCGGAGAGGTTCGCCGGGTCCATCCGGGCCTCGGCGGCTGCCTCGGTGAGCGGTCTGTCCGGCGAGCACGGCCAGGACCGCGCGCTCGGCCTGGCCCGGCGTCGGTTGGGTCAGTTGATCAGGAGACATGCGTCCCATCCGGTGGTCGGGGGCTGCTGGGTGGCGAGGGTGGACAGGGCGAGCGCGGTGCCGGCGGCGCCGTTCAGGAACCCGGGCGCTGCTGCGGGGTCGAAGCTGCGCGTGTTCGAGGAGGGCGTCTCCCGAGCGCGGGCAGCAGCCCGTGAAGGCGTGCGTCGAGGGCGTCGGCGGCGGCGCGGGCTGGCGGTCTGGTAGATGCCGGCCCAGCCGTGGCAGAGGCCGGCGTCGGTGACGTTGGCGAGTTGGGCGGGATCGCTCAGGGCCCGGTGCAGGGCGTCCTCGTAGAACGCCTGGAGGCCGGCGTGCCGCAGGGCGATGCCGGCGAGCTGTCCGGCCCGCGCGATGCCGGTGGTGCCGTAGCACCAGCTCGGGCGGGCGTCGTGGGGCCGGTGCGGACGGCGGTGTTCGAGGTCGCGGCGGGTGAGGTGTTCTGGCCACCACGGGCCGGTGTCGGTGTCCTGGCGCCAGGTGTCGAGATGGTCGCAGATGGTCCGGATGGCGTCGCGGTGGCCGTCGACCTCGATGCCGCGCCGCAGTGCCTGGGCGAGCAGGAGGAGCGGGCCGGTGATGCCGTGGGCGGCGCCGAGGTTGGCGTGCCCGCCGGGGAAGTGCGGGGAGTCGCCCCGTCGTGGGTCGTGCCGCACCCACCAGCCGGGAAGGCCACGGTCTCCCGAGGCGAGGGGGCGGGTCAGCGCGACGAGGTAGCGCAGAACGCGTTCGAGGGCTCCGCCCTCGGGGCTGACGCGCAGCAGGTAGGCGCCGATGCCGGTCAGGCCGTAGAAGACGTCGTACTCGGCGAAGTCCGCCAGCTCCACCCGCGTTGATGCGGGCCATGGCGGCCTCGACACGGCGGTGGGCGAGCGCCACCACGTGCTGGTGCACGCGGCGCCGGGCCTGGAGGTAGAGGTGGTCGTACTCGGCGGGCGGCGTGCTGAGCAGGAAGGCGATGGCCGGTGCGCCGAGGAAGAGGCCGGTGGTGTCGGCGGCGATGACCTGGCCGGCCGTCGCGGCGGTGATCCAGCGGTGGGCGGCGCGCCACGGCTCGGCGTGGCGGCGCGCGGCCTCTACGTGGAGGAGGGCGGTTCCGGCGGCCCCGTCGGCGAGGGACTGCACAGACCAGGGCTCGTCCGGGTGAGGGGGCACGGGTTCGGCCAGGTGCCGGACGGACTGGCGGACCGTTTCGGTGGCGCTGGTGGTGATCGTGGTCATCGCAGAGCCTTCTGCCGGCGCAGGGCCGCCGTGCGGGCGAGCCGGAGGGTGAGGGTTTCGGCGGTGGGGTCGACGCCGAGCGCCCGGACGTGGTGGAGGTGCAGCAGCGAGCGGGCGGCCCGGAGCGGGTCGGCGCCGGCCAGGCGGAGTCGGTAGGCGTCGAGGGCGGCGGCGCGGGTCTGCCAGGCCATGGTGATCGCCTGTCCTCCGGGGAGCACGCTCAGCGCGTCCCGACCGCCGGGGCTGGTGAGGTCGAGGACCTGGTCACGCAGGCGAGGGTCCAACCGGCCGGCGCCCTGCGGCAGTTCTCGGACCAGCCAGTCGGCGCCCTGCTCCTCGGAGGGGGCGAGGTGCTGGACGAGGTCGAGGGCGCTCGCAGCGGCGAGGGCCTGCGGGGAGACGGCGTCGCCGCGGTCGGTGAAACGTATCTGCGTCAGGGCGGCGGCGGAGTCGGCGGCGAACACCCGGTGCGCGGCGTCCATCGCCTCCCCGTGGCCGAACCGGCCGGTCTGCGGCCGGTAGTCGGACAGGACCAGTCCGGCGGCGAGGCCGGAGCCGTGCAGAACGTCCGCCCAGTGCCGGACGTGTTCGACCGCGGCGGCGCCGGTGCCGGGGGTGAGGTGGAGGACGAGGTCCAGGTACTGGTCCGCGTCCGGGCGCGCGGTCTCCCGGTGCCGGGTGAACCAACACATCGGCACGTTGTCGCCGAACGCCGCGAGCAGGGCGGGCAGGTGCCGGGTCAGGATCTCGTCGTACCGGGCCGGGTGGGCGCGCAGCCGCGCGCGCAGCACGCCGTCGGCGCCGGGCAGGTGGAGCGGCGCCGGTTCGGTGCCGACCGCCCGGGACCAGTCGCTGTCCTCCCGGTACGGGGGCGGCCCGGCGTCGCGGAGGGAGACCCAGACCTCGTGGGCGCGGCCGATCCAGCCGTGCGCGTCGGCGGCGGGTGCCTCGCGCAGCTCCATCCGGCCGCTCTGGTCGAGCAGGGAGCGCAGCAGGCGGCGGTGGACCGGGTGGGTCAGGTCGAGCGGAAGTCGCTGGTCGTGCTCGATCATGCTGACGGCGTCCGGCACGCGCAGCCGTTCACACCAGGCGGTGAACGCCCGGTCCCAGGTCCTCTGGTCTGCTGCGCGGGCGGGGAGGTCTTCGGCCGTGAGCAGCCAGCGGGCCGCGGCGAGGACCGTGCGGCGGTAGCGGACGCGGGGCAGGTACGGCAGGCGGGCGGCGGCCCCGAAGTCGAACGGCTTGTACGCGGCGTACCGCGCGCCGGCGACCTCGGCGAGGAAGCGGGCCAGCGCCGGGGTCTGGGTGACGGCCTCCAGGGCGTGCAGGACCCGCACGTCCAGGCGGCGGCCGGTGGAGCGCAGGACCAGGTGGAGGTGGCGGGCGTCGGCGGTTACGGCGATGTCGTCCAGGCTGATCGTTCCGGCGGCGGCGGGCGTGTGTTCGCCGAGGGCGATGACGTGGTCCAGCAGTCGGGGAGTGCGCACCACGTTCTCGTTGCGGCGCTTGCGCGGTGCGAAGCTCAGCTGCGCGGTGAGGGCGTCGGGGTCGGTGCGGTAGCCGACGGCCAGGGCGTCCTGGTCGGCGGGGTCCAGGAGGTGAGCGAACCGGCCGGCCATGCTGCTGCCGGGCCGGGGCACGGCGGTGAGCACGATCTCGAAGGCGCCGCGCGCGAGGTCCGCGACGGTCGGTGCGTGGATCTCGAAGGCGGTCTCGACGCGGGGGACGAAGTGCGGCTCGGTGCCGGCGGCGTCCGCCAGGGCGTCGATCACCTTGTCCGTGAGGACGAGTTCGCCGCGTCCTTCCATCAGCACCGGTTGCAGCAGCGCGAGCAGCGCCTCGTCCCGGTCGGTGAGCAGCTTCGGCGGCCGGCCGCGCTCCGAGCCCAGGTAGCCGGCCGGGAGCCCGAGCCCGCTGTCGGAGACCAGCTCCACGACGGGCACCAAGGCACCGACGCCGTACCGGGCGCGGAAGCGGCGGTGGTAGTCGCGCCAGTGCTGGTAGCCGTAGGGCTGTGAGGTGGTGCGGTACAGCGCGGTGACGGCGGCCTGTACCTCGTCCAGGACGGCGGCGGGTATCCGCACGTCGCAGTCGAGGCCGGTGTCCAGGACCAGCGGGGTCGGGGTCGCCTGGGACAGGGCGCGCATCTTCCCGGTCAGGCGGTCGAGCGCCGGGGCGGCCACGGCCGGGCGGGCGGTGATCTCGTCGCGGACCTCGTACAGCGCGGTCACCAGGTCGCGGATGTCCGGGATCGAGTCGGCGGACACCCGCTCCAGCTCGGCGCACACCTGGGCGAGGGCGTCCATGCCGGTCATCGGCGCCCACAGGCTGGTCAGGAGTATCTGCTGCCCGGTCAGGTCGCGCAGAAGCCGGTCGATCTGGTCGGCGTCGGCCTGCGGGAAGAGCGTGCGCAGGTGCCGGTGCAGGTCGTCGTACGCGATCGGGCGGCGCGCGGCCTCGACGGCGGCGGCCACCGGGCGGGCGTTGCGCACGGAGATCTCGATGGGGGCCATGAACCGGGCGTAGGCGTCGGCGGGCGGGCCGACGGCGACGAGGCGGTCACCGCGCGGGCGGGCGGTGTTGTTGGCCATGAGGGGAAGCCGTCTCAGCAGAGCCTAGTCATCCTGAAGGCGCAGAACGACGTCGGTGACCCATTCGGCGTCGGCGCGCACCAGCAGCCGGTGCTTGTCGCCCCACTGGGCGTGGGCCGGGCCGATGCCCGCGGTCGTGACGCCGGCGAACAGGCCGTGCGGGGTGGGACGGTTCTGCCACCGCAGCAGGTAGGAGATCGTGGACAGCGCGGTTCGGCGGACCTGGCGTGGCTGGGTGTGGTCCCCGTCCACGACGGCCTCGACCGCTGGCGGACAGCACGGGCGACGCGGCGCGGAGGGCGTCGCGTAACGCCGGCTGCTGCCAGGTGCGGCGCAGCCACTCGCAGGTGGCCGTCGCGTCGTCCAGATCGAGGGCGTGGGGTAGGTCGGCGGGGCCGGGGCTGGTGGTCGCCCGCAGCATCGCGGGGCCCTGCCAGCGGTAGCTGACGGCCGCTCGGGGGGCCATGGGTTTCCCTTCCGGTACGGGCGGATGGAGGCCGGTGGGCCGGGCGTGCGCCCGGCCCACCGGTCGAAGGGATGCCTGGGGTCAGGCGGGGTCCTCCACGAAGGAGCTGCAGGCGGAGGCGCCGTTGGAGCAGGTGCTGCCGCAGCCGTCGCCGGTGCTGCAGGCGAGCTTGCCGAGCGGGTGCGCGGCCAGGACGACCTTCACGTCGAGCGGCGCGAAGTCGTCGTCCGGGGCCGCCGTGGGGATGCCGACGGGCCGGTCCAGAAGGGCGGTGGTCATGTGCCTGTTCCTCTCGTTGTGGATGGTGCGGGTACCTGGCGACCGTTACTGCTGCGGGGGCCAGGAGAGCGAGATCCGGCTGTGGACCTTGTCGATGACCCGGTCACCGGTGACCTGGTCGTCGGGCGTGCCGGAGGGGTAGACCCGGATGACCGGGCTGGGGCCGCCGCGGTGTTCGCCGGCCCAGTCGCGCAGGTGACCGGCGATGGTCTCGGCGAAGGCGGCGGAGTCGGGGCCGAGGGCGTGCACGCCGAACTCGACGTGCTTGTTGTCCTCGGTGCGGCGGGTGGTGAGGTAGGCGAAGGTGCGGCCCTGCTCGTCCACGGCGGCGAGGGTGAAGCCCTTGTTGTTCGGGGTGACGGTCCCGGAGTCGAGGTCGGGGTCGACGGCCATGATGCAGAAGCCCGGCAGCGTGATGGCCAGGTGCATCTGGAGGGTGTCCAGCAGTTCGCTGACGCCGATGGTCACGCCGGTCCAGGTCTCGAACCGCGGGTGGGTGACCGCGTTGTCGAGCAGGCTGGGGTCGGAGGGCAGGCCGTCGTCGAACCGCAGGCCGATCTCGGGGGTGCCGTTGACCAGCAGCAGGTCCTCGTTGTGGGCGGTGGAGCCCTGCATCGGCACGAAGCCGCAGATCCTCGCGGACTCGCTCTCCAGGTGGTCGCCGACCAGGGTGAACGCCACCGACCGGGTCAGGCCGCGCATCCGCAGCGGCACCACCAGGCGCCCGCCCGGCTTGAGCTGAGCGGTCCAGGCCGGCGGGACGTCCCAGGCGCCGGCCGTCACCATCACGATGTCCACCGGCCCGAGGCCGGGGATGGGCTCGGCGGCGTCCGCCGTCACGACGTCGACCCGACCGTAGCCGTGCTCGTCCAGCAGACGGCGGGCCCGGTCGGTGACCACCGGGTCGATGTCCACGGTGGTGACCTCGCCGTCGGTGCCGACGAGTTCGGCGAGGTAGGCCGCGTTCAGCCCGCCCGACCCGATCTCCAGCACCCTCATCCCTGGCCGAACCTGCGCCTGCTCCAGCATCAGGGCCTGGATCTGCGGCGCGGACACCGAGCTGAGCTGCACCCCGTGCTCGTCGGTCTTGGTGATCACCGCCGCGTACGGCTGGTACGCCTGCTCCAGGCTCGCCTCGGGGGCGAACGCGTGCCGGCGGACCCTGCGCATCACGTCCTCGACCTCGGGGGAGGTGATCCACCCCTCCGCGACGAGGGTGTCCACCACGCTGTTCCGCAGGCGGGTGGCCTCGTCGGACTCGACGGTCGTGTGGGTCATGTGGCGTGCTTCCTTCGCTCGAACTTACGTGGTGTGTCCGCTGAAGAGCGGAACGTGTTGGCCAGTCGGGAGGCTACCGACGGGGGCGCCGTCGTTCGCCTGACTCGCAGCCGGTTGCAGAACTGCGGTGGAAACCTCTTCGAGTGCTGTTGAGACCGCCCGTCCGGCCCGATCCGTGTCTGGGCCGGCGGCCGGCGGTCTACGCGGCGGGCACAAGATCCTCCAGATCCGACGACTTTGACGGGTGGTGGTCACGCCGCCCCCTCAACGAAGTCGAGCGCGACGAGCTGGTCCAGCAGTTCGCTGACGAGCCATCCCATCTGTCGAAGGTGCAGCACGGCACGACGGTGGTCCCCGGGCATTTCCACGGCCCGAACGGCACGGGACCGCTGAACGAGGGTTCCGGCGTAGGCCGACTGCTGCGACGCCTGGGTGGACATGGCGATGTCCACCAGCGACATGAGGTGGCCACGGAATCGCTGGACGATGTCCTCGATCTCCTCCTCGTTGGGAGCGACGTCGTCCAGCGCGCGGGCGACGTCGTCCAAGAGGGCTTCGCTGTCCCCCGCTGTCCACGCCCATCGGCGCAGCAGGCCCAGCACCTCGTGCAGGCCGTCGGCGTTCAGCGGTGACTTCCACGCTTCGGCTTCGGCACCCTGCCGCCTGGTCCGCTTGGGGATCGCTGCCAAGGGGCGGCAGGTCAGCACGGTCATCGGCCCGCCCCCGCAAGACTCAGGGTGCACCAGGTGGTCGTGCCGTCGGGGCTGACGCCCCAGGCATCGGCGATGGCCGCGACGAGGACGAGCCCGCGGCCGGTCTCGCTGGAGGCACCGACCATCCGCAGGTGTGGCCGGCGGGCGGAGCCGTCGTTCACCGTGATCAGCATTCCCCGCCGGGTGACGACGAGGCGGAACTCGATCGCGTCTCCCTCGCCGTACCGCAGGGCGTTGGTGACCAGTTCGCTGATCAGGAGCTGGGCGTCGTCCACGAGCGCGGCCAGCCCCCAGGGGCGGAGCCTCGCCGCACCCATACGGCGAAGCCGTCCGACGCACTGGGAGTCGAGGACCTGTTCGTGGGCGCTGTTCGGCGTGGCGCCCCTGGGAATCCGCTCCGCGAAGTCGTCGCAGATGGGAGCGGTCAAGTGGGGGACGGGGGTGGTGATGCTCGTGGAGTGCGCTACCCGGCTCATGAGACCGGCCCCTCACGTACAGCGCGCGCCAAGCGGGGCAGCTTCGCGGAAGCCCCCCGTTCAGCGGCGGCTGCTGCCGCACTCGCGCGACATGGCCTGGCGGGGGCCAACCGCACCTGGATCAGCCGAGCGCCGGCGCCGAGGATGATCCGGGCGCGATCCGCAGCCGTACGGTTGGGGCCGAGGTGGCGGAGGGAAGGAACGACGACGCCGTAGGCGTCAGGCAAGGCGAGGGTGTCGAGGAGCCCGACGAAGGCCGGGGAGTAGAGATCACCCGGGGCGTGCTCCACGAACAGGGCGGCCATCCTGAACTCGTGAGCCCGGCAGTATTCATCCAGAGCCGCCGATAAGGCGCGGCGGCGGGACGGTGCAGTGCGCGTCAGCCGCATGAAGCCGTAGACGTCCGGGCGAGGGACGGGCTGGCGCTCGGTGAGGGTGACCACGCGGATGACCTCCACAACGGGGCGGGCGGAGCAGGACCCTTCGAGACTGACGCGCCCCCGGTCCGCTGGGAATGAACGGCCGTAGCACCTTTGTGGCACTTCCGTGCCCCCTTGCCTGACGGCCGTGTTTCCATTACGGCTGGAGGGAGGCCATGTGGTGACCGTGAGTCAGTGGACCGGCCGGGAGGCCGTCTTGCTGCGGAAGGCGCTGCGCTTGAGCGTGCGTACTTACGCGGAACAGCTCGGCGTCGGCGCCCGCACCGTCACCAAGTGGCAGAAGCTCGGTACGGCCACGTCCCCTTAGCCCGACACGCAGGCCATCCTCGACACGGCCCTGGCCCGTGCTGATGCTGCCGCCCGCGCCCGCTTCGAACAACTCCTCGCCCAGGTGTCGCCCGAGCCGCTACCGAGCGCATCATTTCGGCCTGCGCTCGCCGATCACGAGACCTGGGCGGAGGACCTGGAGCGGATCGTGGTGTCCCTCGACCGGCAGGACTTCACCTTCGCCGCGACCCTGCTGGAACGTTGGCTCCGTCACGCCCATCCCCGCAACCTCGACGACCGTGGCATGTACCTGTACGGGCGTTCGTTGGTCCTGTCCGGCGATCTGCGGCGCCTCCAGGGCACGGTCCAGGACCTGATGACCGCCAAGCGGCTCTACTCCGACGCGCACGAGGTGTTCACCGAACTCAACATCCCCCGCCGAGCCGCGCAGATCGAACTCTCCATCGCCGTGGTCACCGAAATGGCTGGCAGCCTTACTCCCGCAGCCACCCGCTACCAGCAACTCACCGGCGACGAACGGCTCGGCCTGCTCGACCGCACCCGTGCCCTCCTGTGGATCGGCACCGCCCAGGCCAAGGAGGGTCGCAACGAGTTCGCGATCCAGGTCATGCGCCAGGCGGCCGAGCGATTCGAGGAACTGGACGAGCCCGAGGACTGGGCAACAGCCCAACAGAAGCTCGCGCTGGCCCACCGCGGCGCCGGCGATCTCACAAGGGCCCTGGCCTACATCGACACCGCCCGCAGCAACGGCAGATTCGAGACCCCCCTCCACCGCATCCAGATCGACACCGCGCACGCCCACATCCTGGTCACCGACCCGGCCACCCGCAGCGAGGGGCAGGCCGTACTCGACCGGGCCTCGGAGATCGCCACCCGGTACGGCCTGAAACACCAACTGCGTAGCATCAAAACCATCCGCAACAGCGAGGAGTACACGTGACCGGCCACCAGGATGCCGTGATCAGTGACGCGGACCGTGCCGACGCCAACACCATCTGGGACTTCCACCAGATGGACCACGAGCTGCGGCCGTGCTCCGCCGCGATCACCCTCGGCAGCCTCGATCTCGGCGTGGCCACCGTCACGGCCGACCTCTACCATGCCGGCATGTTCCCGGTCGTGACGTTCACCGGCGATACCAGCGCCGCCACCGAGGAGCGGTTCCCCCGAGGCGAGGCAGTCCACTTCCGTGAGCACGCTCTGTCCCTCGGTGTGCCGGACAAGGCCATCCTGATGGAGCCGAAAGCCACCAACACCGGCCAGAACATCGGCTTCTCCCGCGAGGTGCTGGAGAACGCAGGAATCGCGGTGACCACCGTGCTGCTGATCTCCATGCCCTACATGCAGCGCCGTGCCTACGCCACGTGTCGCAAGCTGTGGCCCGAAGTGGAACCGGTCTGCGTCTCCCAGCCCTTGACCTTCGACGAGTACGCCAAGACCCACGATGGCGACAAGCAGTTCATCGACATGCTGATGGGCGACATGGAGCGGGTGATGGAGTACCCGAAGCGCGGTTTCGCCATCGAGCAGCACGTCCCAGAAGGGGTCCGCGATGCCTTCAACCGCCTCCGCGCACGCGGCTATGACACCTGGCTCCTGCCCGCTTAGCAGTGCTGCGCTCCCGAACGCGCCGACGGGGACGGTGCGCTCCTGCGCGGTCCATCAGCCCAACCTCCTGCCACGGCTTTCCACCCTGGCGAAGCTCTACGCGGCTGACGTCTGGGTCGTCCTCGACGACGTCCAGTTCACCCGACGCGACTACCAGCACCGCGCTCGCCTCGCCGCACTCGACGCACCACACCAGCAGCAGTGGCTGTCCGTCGAAACCCACCTGCCATACGGGCGCGCGACGTTGATCCGCGACGCGCGACTCGCCGACCCGCTGCGTGCCGCCCGCCGTCTCGTCCAACTTCCCGCCCAGCACTACCGGACCAGCCCGCACTGGCACTCGCTCCACACTGCGCTCGAACCGGTCGCCTCTGCTGTCGCCGGGTCCGTCGGTATGGCGATCGTCGCTGAGACCAGCACTCGCGTTCTGCTGGATCTCCTGGGCTGGCGCGGCACCGTGATACGCAGCAGCGACTTGGCCGTTTCCCCGGGCCGCTCCGTACGTCTGGCCGACCTCACGGCCGCTGTCGGCGCCGACACCTACCTCTGCGGTACCGGGGGCCTGCGTTACCTCGACAGCCGCCCCTTCGCGGCACGGCGTCTCAACGTCCACCCGTTTCGGCTACCCATGTCAGCTGAGAGCCTGTGGACCGGAGCAGCAAGGATCACCGCTCTGTGGGCGCTCGCCGCGTACGGACCGTCCCGCGTGAAGGCCGCGTTCGAGAGCCTGCGCCGGGCGACCTGATTCGCCGCCCGTTCCACCTGTGCGAGCAGTGCCGAGATACCGCCGCGACCGCCTCACGCGCAGAGGCCGTGCTGACTTTCAGCACCGGACTGTCCATCCAACGGTGGCAGCCGGGCCAGCCCCAGCAACGTCAGCAGGTCGGCGGTCACAACGCGGTACGCGTTCCCCAGCCGCAGCACCTTGACGGGGTACTCCTCCTGCTTGGCGAGTCCGTACCCGGTGGACCGGCCGATCATCAGTGCCCGGTTGGCAGTGTCGAGGTCGATCACCGCCGGCAGCGCCAGCACCTCGTCGGTCGTCATCCCGCGCGCTTCGCGAGACGATGCGGCTCCCGCCATGATGCCCTCCATGCGATCTATTGGTGTAGCGGTGATGCCAAAGATGTATCACGTAGTTGCGGCAGCGCTTTTTTCAATCATAAAGTGTTGCCATGACACCTGATCAATGGCCGACCGCCCTCACGGCCCGCATCGCCCAGGGGATCCGCGAAGCACGACGGGCCGCCGGCCTCACCATGGCGGAGGTGGCCCGCGGCTGCGCCGACCGCGGTCTCGCGGACATCACGGAACACTCCGTGAAGAACCTGGAGTCCGGTCGCAAGAGCAGCATCACGATCGCCGACTTCCTCGTCCTGGCCGACGTCCTCGGCGCACCGCCGGTAACCCTCCTCTTTCCGCTCGGCACCTCCGCCACGGTGGATGCCCTTCCCGGCCGCGAAGTCTCCACCTGGGACGCGCTCGCCTGGTTCACCGGCGAGACCACCCTGGACGAGCCCGCCGCCCAAGGCAGTGCCCGGGACGTCCTCGACCTCTTCCGTCACCACAACGACCTGGTGGCCGCCGCGACCTCGTCCTACGCCCTGGCCAGGGAACGGCGACGGATGGCGAGCACAACCCTGGACCGGGACCGCCGCGCCACCCTCCTACAGCGCGCCGAGGGCTACGAGGAGCACGCCTTCGAGGACGGTCAGGAACTGCGGGCGTTCCGGGGCCGGATGCGAGAGCGGGACCTCGTTCCGCCCGCCCTGCCCGACGACCTTGCGTTCGTCGACCAGCCCGAACCCGAAATCCATCCGGAGGACAGCGAGTGAAGAGCGGCAACACCATCCGGCGGTGCCGGTGCACTGATCCGGACTCCGGCAAGGAGTACGGGGCCTCCTGCCCGAAACTCAAGAGCTCCAGGCATGGCAACTGGACCGTTGTTCAGGAACTGGAACCGGCGCAGGACGGACGGCGGCGCAGGTTCCGTCGGGGCGGCTTCCCGAGCTCGGGCGAGGCCCAGAAGGAGCTGTCCAAGGTTCGCGCCCTCATGGCGATACCCGACGCGGACGACACCTGGGGCAAGACCAAGATCAGTGACCTCCTCGAGAACTGCGTCAAGGAAAAGGAACCGCTCCCCGACTACGACGGGACGCTCCGCAAGTTCAAGAGCGGTCAGAGTCTCAACAGCAAGACGACCGTCGCCGAGTGGCTCGACACATGGCTGGCGAGCCGCAAGCGACTCCGAGTCTCCGGTTACAACCGCTACGAAAGCGATATCAGGATCCACCTCAAGCCCCATCTGGGACACCTGCGCTTGGACAAGCTGCGGGTGCACCACGTCAACTCAATGTTCGAGGCGATCAACGAGAAGAACATCGAGATCCAGGAACAGAACGCGCAGCGTCGGGCCATCGTCCGAGAACTCTCCGCCACGCCCTGGAAGGGCGCCGAGAACCGGGCTCGACGAGAGTGGTTGAAGGCCCAGCGCGACACCATGCCGCCGTTCAGGCGAATGACGGGGCTGAACACTCAGCCGCGAATCAAGATCACCCTGCGTGCGGCCTTGAACGTCGCCATCGCACAGCAGGTCATGCCGGCCTTCAACCCGGCCGTGCACGTCGAACTCACTCCGGGAACGAAGCCCAAGGCCCTTGTCTGGAACGACGAGCGCGTCGCCCGGTGGAAGAAGACCGGCGAGAAGCCCTCGCCCGTGATGGTCTGGACTCCGGAGCAGACCGGCCGGTTCCTGGACTTCGTCTCCGGTGATCGCCTCTACCCGCTGTGGCGCCTGATCGCCTTTCGAGGCACGCGCCGAGGCGAGTCATGCGGAGTTCGCTGGGAGGACTTCTCCGCCGCCCAGCGCTCCCTCGCCATCGCGACGCAACTCGTGCAGGACGGATGGGACGTCTACGAGGACACCCCCAAGACGGACAGCGGCAGTCGTCTCATCGCCCTGGACGACGAGACGATCCGCGTCTTCCTGGCCCACCGGAAGCGCCAGAACCGCGAGCGGCTGGCCTGGGGCGAAACCTGGCAGGACACCGGCCGCATGTTCACCCAGGAAGACGGCTCGCTGCTGCATCCCGGCAAGCTGTCCGACCTGTTCGAGCGGCTCGTCACCGCCGCTGGGCTGCCGCCGATCCGGTTGCACGATCTACGCCATGTCGCCGCCACGCTGATGCTCGCGGCCGGCATCGACGCCAAGGTCGTGGCGGAGACCTTGGGGCACTCCGACACCCGAGTCACCCGGGAGATCTACCAGTCCGTTCTGGACGAACTCGCCCGCGATGCCGCCGAGAAGGTCGTGCAGCTCGTGCCGCACGCCCACAAGCGACCCCCTCGGGGGTCCAGCCCTACCACACCCGCAGCCAAAAGCAAGACGCGGAAGACCTCAGGTCCGGCGAGCGTGCCGGGGGATCGCTCCGCCTGAACACACACCGTAAAGGAGCCCCGGTTAGCCCAAATCTGACCGGGGTTCCCGCGTGTGGTGCGCCACTCCCAATCATGCACACGCCGCCCCACAGCTCCCGTGAGCGTCGAGGCCCCTGCAGAGAGAGGATCAGGCATGGTTCAAGTTAGCGCCTCGGGCAGACGACGGACGCTCGCGTTGCCGGGTCCCGCCTGGGAGACCGCTACCGAGACGGGTTCCAGCAGAGCCTGCCCACTGGACCAGACGTCGGCACTGTGGCGTGAGCCCGGTCCCGCGGCGGCCCGGATAGGGGTCCGGTACTGGTGGGCTTGCGTATTCAACTGTCGCGCGCCCACCAGCAAGTCCCAAGCCGAGGTGCGGAACTCACGTCTCGGATTCCATCGCCCGTAGTCGGGCCTCGGCGTCGGTGACGACCCACCCCGAATCCTCGGTGATCCGACCCTCCGCGTCAGTGATCGGGCAATTCATGACTCTGACGGCGAGGCCGTCGAGCTCCACCATCGCCGCCACCTCTGCGCGCTGACGGGAGTCGTATCGGGCGAAGTCGTCGCTCGCATCGAGCAGCATGGTGAATGACGGGAGCCGTCTCATCAGCTCGGACCGGAAACCCTGCAGGACGCGCTGCACATCCCTGCTGCGCTCGTGCAGCGCAGGCGCCGCGTCCTGCTTCTCGCTCATCTTCCTCTCGCGCCGCTCCAGGTCCCGTGCCTTCTTCTGTTGGCCGTCTCTGAGCGTTTGGATCTGCCACTTCACGATGACAGCCCGCGAGAGGTTGGCCGAAGTTGTTTCGATCGTGGACAGCACCCCTTTCCCGGCCGCCCTCCAGTCACCGCCCGCGGCGCCAGATCTGCGGCCAAACCACGCCTCCGTGGCGTTGCGGGCCGCCGCCCCGGACAGCCTCTTAATCGCCCTGCCGGTGGAGGCGGAGCCGAAGGCTCGCACCGCGCGATAGGAGCCTGCCTTGGCAACGTGACCAACGACGGGCGGGCCGACTACCCCGAGGAGCACGCCGCCTACCAGCATGCCGACAGCGGCCGGCACGGCACTTTTGCGCGGCCGCCAGACGTCGATGCCCACCTCGCCTCCGGCGGTTGGCCTCGCGATCGCGGCCAGCTCGATCAGATCGACGTGCTTGAGACGCAGAAAAACGTCGCGGAAGGGTACGAGGGCCTCGTCGTAGAGCGCCTGCCGTACCTTCTGCAGGGCGGCGTTCTCCTGGGCGGCCCGCTGATCGAGCTCCTCCTCCTGGCACTCAAGCAGACGCTTCCGCCTCCGTCGGTTCGTCTCCACGAACCTGAGTGCGTCGGCTCTGTCGATGGCCACCTTGCCCCCTAATACTCAGTTCGGAGATCTTATTGCCATTCAGGCCGTTTCGCTGGGTCGCAACGCGCCATGGCCAACGGGTGCGAGGCAGCCCTTCACGCCACACCCGCGTCAGCCAGAACGGCATAAGGACGGGATAGGGTTTCGGGAAGCGAGCTCCTGCGGGGGCTGTCCGGCGTGGTCCCGGCCGGTTCGTCCGTCACGCTGCTGGGATTCGGGGGGCGCCTTCTGTTGCGTGGCTGGGCGCTGGCGGGCCCGCGACCACTGATCCGCGGAAAGGCCCTGGGTGCAAGGACCCACGCCACCGCCGAGGCGGGTGGGTTCGATGCATGTCATCGCAAGCTTCCTGCACCGCGTTTGTGCAGATCGAACAACGCAGCGAGCAGGCGGTGACGACTCCGCCCGCACCTCTGGCCACCGCCGGTGCAGGCCCTCTGCACGTTCGGCCACCGCTCGGCCACCGGAGGCTTCGGACAGAGCCGTTGAGCGGGGGCAAGCATCGCCACCAAGACCAAAGAAAGGAGAAAAGGCCCAGGTCAGATAACGTCTGACCTGGACTCTGCGGAGAGCCCCCTGTCGGGTTCGAACCGACGACCCCCGCTTTACAAGAGCGGTGCTCTGGCCAGCTGAGCTAAGGAGGCGTGGACCCGACCTGGCGCACTCCGGCGCGGCGGCGGATCCGGGGGAAGCGTACCAAGGGAGCGGCGGGAAGTCGGCCGAGCAGAGCCCAGCCCACGAGCAGCGCCACAGCCGACCCCCACCTGCCCAGCCCCGACGCCCCCGCAACGCCAACCGGCCAAAGCCCACCACGGCCCACCCCGTCCGATCGCTCCCGCAACGCCACCGGACCGAGGCCCCGCCCGACCGCCCGCGACGCCCGCCGGGCCGGCCGCCCAACGCCGGCGCCGACCGGCCCGGCCCGGCCCGCGAACACCGGCCGGCCGCGCCCCGTCAGACCACCGCGCCAGCGAGCCGACCGAACCCGACGGGCCCGTCCCAGCTCCGCCCGCCACCGACGCCCGCTCCCCCCACGGCCCGACGCCGACCACCCCCGACGGGCGGGCCGCCCCTCGCTACCTGCGGCGCTCCCTTCCGCCGCAGGGTCCCCGGAGCGAAATATGTCCCGGCGCGTGCTGACAAACGGTGGGAGCGGAAGGTAGCGTCACGGAGAGTTCACCGCGCCTGAGTGGACCAGACCTCACCTCCCGGTGTACCGGACTTCCGGCATACCGGGACGAGGGCCTTTACTCGGATCGTCCGGCACGTTCCTGCCGGTGAAGGGACCACACCAGCATGGCTACAGTCACGTTCGACAAGGCGACGCGCGTCTACCCCGGGGCGGAGCGGGCCGCCGTCGACAAGCTGGAGATCGGCATCGAGGACGGTGAGTTCCTGGTGCTCGTCGGCCCGTCCGGCTGCGGCAAGTCGACCAGCCTGCGCATGCTCGCCGGCCTGGAGGACGTCAACGAGGGCGCCATCCGGATCGGCGACCGCGACGTCACCCACCTGCCGCCCAAGGACCGGGACATCGCGATGGTGTTCCAGAACTACGCGCTGTACCCGCACATGACCGTGGCCGACAACATGGGCTTCGCCCTGAAGATCGCCGGCGTCAACAAGGCGGACATCCGCACCCGGGTCGAGGAGGCGGCGAAGATCCTCGACCTGACCGAGTACCTGGGCCGCAAGCCGAAGGCGCTCTCCGGCGGTCAGCGGCAGCGTGTCGCGATGGGCCGCGCGATCGTCCGGGAGCCGCAGGTCTTCCTGATGGACGAGCCGCTGTCGAACCTCGACGCCAAGCTGCGCGTCCAGACCCGTACCCAGATCGCGAGCCTGCAGCGCCGGCTGGGCACCACCACCGTCTACGTCACCCACGACCAGGTCGAGGCCATGACGATGGGCGACCGGGTGGCGGTGCTCAAGGACGGGCTCCTCCAGCAGGTGGACTCGCCGCGCAACATGTACGACCGGCCGGCCAACCTGTTCGTCGCCGGGTTCATCGGCTCGCCCGCCATGAACCTGGTCGAGGTCCCGATCACCGACGGCGGCGTGAAGTTCGGCAACAGCATCGTGCAGGTCAACCGCGAGGCCCTGGACACCGCGGCGCAGAAGGGCGACCGCACGGTCACCGTCGGAGTCCGCCCGGAGCACTTCGACATCGTCGACGGCGAGGCCGCGTCGACGTCGAAGGACGAGCCGGCCGGTGTCGCGGTGAGCGTCAACGTCGTCGAGGAGTTGGGCGCGGACGGGTACGTCTACGGCACCGCCGAGATCTCCGGCGAGAAGAAGGACGTCGTGGTACGCGTCGGCGGCCGCCAGGTCCCGATGAAGGGCGACGTGCTGCACGTCGTCCCGCGGGCCGGCGAGACGCACGTCTTCTCGACCTCCAGCGGCGAGCGCCTCAGCGACTGACCCGGCGGGCCCGACGCCCCCGACGCCGCGCCCCAGGGCTGGCCACGCGGCCGCCCGCTCCGCACCAGGAGCGGGCGGCCGTTCCCGTCCCGGCCCGCGCTCCCCGCAGCCGGCCCCGCCGCCACGCCACCCCGGCCCCGCCGCACACCCCGCACACCCACTCCGGCGCCCACGCCACACGTCAACGCCCGCGCCACACGTCAACGCGCGACCTCCGAACCGGTGACGTCGTTCCCCCTCAGGGGTGACGAATTGTCGTGGGGCGATTACATGTCGCTACCATCACGGACGTGAACCAGGCAGCCCGCCGTATCGGCAAGACTTTCGCACTCGTCCTCCCGGTCGTCCTCGTCCTGTCCGGGACGCTGGCGGTGGCGCGCGTTCCGTGGGCCACCGCGCCGACCGAGGCGCAGGTGCTCACCGCGTCCACCCAACGCGGCACCGAGCCGTCGCACGCTCCGCAGGACGTCCTGCGGAGTCGGCTGGTCTCCGAACTGCGCCGCCAGAACCCCTCCGTCGCGCTGACCGGTCTCCAGACCGAGATGGCCCGACGGCCGACCCTCGCCCGGTACTGCGGGGAGATCGCCCGCGCGCTGGGCCGGGCGGCGGTGGCCAAGTACGGGCCGCAGCGGGCCCAGACGTGGTCCCGCCCGGTGTGCGACACCTCGTTCGCCACCGGCGTCGCCAGGGCCGGCGACGACGACGCGGAGGCCGGCCCGAACGCCGCGTCCGCCGGCTGACCCCGGCCGGCACGGACCGGTCGGCGCCGCCGCACACCCCGGCAACACGGATCGGCCGGCACGGCCGGCGTCCCCGCGCGCCCCGGCGGCACACCTCGCGCCCGGCCGTCCCTCGGGCGGCTGCCGGGACGTCGTATCGTGCCGACCATGACCACAGGTGACTATCGCACCGCCGCCATCACCCAGGCCGTCGTGCTGGCGGGCGGCCAGGGCTCGCGGCTGCGCCCGTACACCGACGACCGTCCCAAGCCGATGGTCGAGATCCCGGGCACCGGGGTCCCGATCATCGGCCACCAGTTGGAGTGGCTGGCCGCCGACGGGGTGACCGACGTCGTCATCTCCTGCGGTCACCTCGCCGAGGTACTGCAGGACTGGCTGGACTCGGCCGCGTTGCCGGTGAAGGCGCGGGTCGTCGTGGAGAGCGAACCGCTCGGCCGGGGCGGCGGGCTGAGGTACGCCGCCGCCTCCCTGCCGCGTCCCGACGAGCCCTGGTACGCGACCAACGGGGACATCTGGACGAACTTCTCGCTGCGCGCGATGGCCGCCTTCCACGGCGAGCGGGGCGCTGCGGCGACGCTCGCGCTGGCGCAGCCGAACATGCCGTGGGGGGCGGTGGAGACCAACGAGTTCGGCCAGGTACTGGACTTCATCGAGGCGCCGCCGTCGCCTTATCTGATCAACGCCGGGGTGTATGTCTTCACGCCGGAGTTCACCACCCTGTTGCCGGAGCGCGGTGACCACGAGCGCACCACGTTCCCGCAACTCGCCCGGGAGCGCCGACTGGCCGGCTTCCGGCTGCCGCAGGGGTCCTACTGGCGGGCCATCGACACCGCGAAGGACCTCACCGAGGCCGCCAAGGAGTTGAAGGCCGGCTCCTGAGACCGGGGCTCCTGAGACCGCGCGTACCGGGACGACGGGAGCCGCGCCGCCGCCCGGAGCCACCCGCCCCGCCCGCGCCCCCGGCCCGCGGGCCCCCGGACCGCGTCCGCGCCGGAACGCCGGCCGGCCGCGTCCCCGCCGGGTGTGGCGGGGGCGCGGCCGGCCGGACCGGGAGCGTCAGGCGACGCCGGGACGGGTGCCGGTGCCCTGGTGGCCGCCTGGCATGCCGAGCAGGTAGCCGGAGGTCGGCCTGATGCCGAGCAGGCCGCCGAGCGACCCGCCCGAGTCACCGGACCCGCCGGAGCCACCGGACGCGCCGCCGCTGGGGGACGCCGGGTCGGCCGGCACGGTGTGGAGCGGGACGGCCGGCTGGCGGGGCGTGTGCACCGGCTGCCGGCCGACCGGGCGGGTGCCCGCGGTCGCGCCGGTCCGGGGCGGGGCCGACCCGTGCGGGCGGGCGCTGGAACTGGCGTCCGGCGAGGGGGACGCCGAACCGCGGCCGCCCCGCCGCTGCCCGTGCCCGCCGGGCGGCACCGCGCCGGGGCTGACCGGGCCGGGTGAGCCGGGCAGGTCGTTGGTCGGCAGGCCGCTCGGCAGGGACGGCGTCCGCACGTGCGAGGAGGACGCGCGCACCGCGCTGCCGAACAGCGCGCCGACCACCAGCGCCCCGCCGGCCACCAGCGTGGCCAGCACGACGCCGCGCCGCACCACGAACCGGCGCAACTGCCACAGCGGGGCGCGCGGCCCGAGCCGGCGCCACGCCTCGCCGGCCAGCCGGGAGTCGATCGAGTAGACCGGTGCTCCGGCGATGACCAGCGGGCTCCAGGCGGCCAGGTAGACGATGTCCGGCGCGTCGTAGACCGGCACCGTGCGCCAGCTCACCGTCACCAGCAGCGCCGCCGACAGCAGCGCGCCGAACGCCGCGGCGATCCGCTGCCACAGCCCCATCACGGTCAGCACGCCGACCACGACCTGGAGGAACGCCACCGTCAGGCCGGCGCCGACCGGGTGGGAGAGGGCGGCCGACCGCAGCGGCTCGGCGGCCGACCAGGGGTGCAGCGAGCCCAGCCAGTGCACCATCGAGCCGCGCGCGCCGCCGTCGAAGTACACCGGGTCGCACAGCTTGCCGAGTCCGGCGTAGACGCAGATCAGGCCGAGGAAGACGCGCAGCGGCAGCAGCACCACGCCGAGGTTCATGCGGCGGCCCGGGTACCAGGCGTGCCGCACGGGTTCGCCACGCCGCCGCTCACGCCGCGCCCGGTCGGTCTCGTCGCGGTAGCGGCCGGAGCCGTCGCCGTAGGGGTCGGCGGTCAGCTCCGGGTCGAGGGCGATGTCGTAGGTGTCCTCGGCGGCTCGGTCGGCTCGGCCGGCACGGGACGGGCGGTCGCCGTGCGGGGCGCGGCCGGGGCGCGGGACGGTGCGGCCGCCGCCGGCCGGGGGCGGGCCGACCAGCGGGGAGCGCGGGGCGATCACCGCGGGGCGCACCGCGGGCATGCCCTCGTCGGTCTCCCCGCGGGGCAGCGGCTCGGCGACGCGCGGCAGGAGCCGGGTGGCGCTCGCGCCGCGCACCGCCTGGAGGAGTTGGGCGGCCGCCGGGTCGCCGGGGTCGGTGTGCCCGGACCACACCAGCGGCGCGGCGCGGCGCCTGCCGGTGCGCGCCTCGGCTGCGGAGCGTACGGAGGTGGGCAGGACCGGTGCCGCCACGCCCCCGCCCCCGGCGTGGCGGCGCGGCCCGGCGATGTCGCCGAGCCTCACCCGGAAGCTCGCGTGGTTGACGATGACCTGTGCGGGATCGCTCGGGACCCGCACTGTGTTCAGCACGTCCTCGTCGAACCCTGGCGACCGTCCCCCCGAAGGGGATCGGGGTGTTCTGGTGTCCACACTCATCTAACCGAGTGACACCCGGATAGGACACTGCCTGACGCGTGGGGAAATGTCCGAGGCCCGTCAAGATCGCCGCTGGGCGTGGGCCCGCGGGCGGTCCGGGATCGCCCGCGGGCCGCCCCGCGCGGGCGCCGCGCCCGGGGTGTGCGGGCGCCGGAGAGGCGGGAGCCGCCTGCCGCCCGCCCACGTCCGGTCCGGGACCCGGGGGGGAGCCGGGCGCCGGGGTCAGGCCCGCCTGCGCGCCGCCTCGTAGAGCACCACGCCGGCCGCGACGCCCGCGTTGAGCGACTCGGCCGCGCCGCCCGGCATCGGGATGCGCACCCGCAGGTCGCAGGTCTCGCCGACCAGCCGGGACAGGCCGCGGCCCTCGCTGCCGACGACCACGACGACCGGGCCGTCCAGGGCCTCCAGGTCGCCGAGTTCGACCTCGCCGTCGGCGGCGAGCCCGATCACCGTCAGGCCCTCCCTCTGGTACGCCTCCAGCGCGCGGGTGAGGTTGGTGGCCCGGGCGACCCGGACCCGTGCCGCGGTGCCGGCGGAGGTCTTCCAGGCACCGGCGGTCATGCCGGCCGCCCGCCGCTCGGGCACCACCACACCGTGGCCGCCGAACGCGGCGACGGAGCGCACGACCGCGCCGAGGTTGCGCGGGTCGGTGACCCCGTCGAGCGCGACGATCAGCGGGTCCTCGCCGAGGTCGGCGGCGGCGGCGCTGAGGTCGTCGGGGTGCGCGTAGGAGTACGGCGGGATCTGCAGGGCCAGGCCCTGGTGGTTGATGCCGCCGGTCATCCGGTCGAGTTCCGGGCGCGGCGCCTCCATCAGCGGCACGCCGCGCTCGGTGGCGAGCTTGACCGCCTCGCGGACCCGGTCGTCGTTGTCGATGTACTGCAGGACGTACAGCGCGGTGCACGGGATCTCGGCGCGCAGCGCCTCGACGACCGGGTTGCGGCCGACGACGAGTTCGGAGGGCGACCGGCCGCCCCTGCCGCCGGCCGCGCGACGCTGCGAGGCGACCGCGCGCTTCGCCTTGGCCTGCGCGGCGCGCTGCTTGGCGTGCCCCTTGCGCATCTCGGCGGGCGGGGTCGGGCCCTTGCCCTCCAGGCCCCGGCGGCGCTGTCCGCCGCTGCCGATCTGCGGTCCCTTCTTGTGCGAGGTGCGGCGGTTGCGCCGCTGGCTGTTGCCGGGCATGGGGCACCTTCACTTCGTCGTCGCGCGTTTTTGCGCGGTCTGCGCGTTCTGCGTAAAACCTGATGAACATATATGACGTCAGGGAACGGACCGGGCGCTCGCCCGGGGCCGCCGGACGTCAGCGGTCGGCGAGCGTCCAGCGCGGGCCCGAGGGGGTGTCCTCGATCTCCAGGCCGGAGCGCTGCAGCCGGTCCCGGATGGCGTCCGCGGTCGCCCAGTCCTTGCGGGACCGGGCGGCCTGCCGCTGCTCCAGCACCAGGTGGATCAGTGAGTCCACCACGCCGTGCAGCCGGTCGCCCTCCCCGCCGCCGGGGCCCGACCACCGCGGGTCGAGCGGGTCAAGGCCGAGCACGTCGAGCATCGCGCGGACCTCGGCACACCGGGCGACCGCCGACTCCTTGTCGTCCGCGGTGAGCGCCGAGTTGCCCTGCCGCACGGTGGTGTGCACCACCGCCAGCGCCTGCGGGACGCCCAGGTCCTCGTCCATCGCCTCGGCGAACGCCGGCGGCACGTCCCCGGACGCCGGCACCGGCTCCCCGGCCAGTTCGGTGACCCGGCGCACGAAGCCCTCGATCCGCGCGTACGCCGACTCGGCCTCGCGCAGCGCCTCCTCGCTGTACTCGATGGTGGAGCGGTAGTGCGGGCCGCCCAGGTAGTAGCGCAGCACCACCGGGCGCCAGCGGCGCACCATCGCGGAGACCAGCACGGAGTTGCCGAGCGACTTGCTCATCTTCTCGCCGCTCATGGTGACCCAGGCGTTGTGCACCCAGTACCGGGCGAACGCGTCGCCGAAGCCGCGCGCCTGGGCGATCTCGTTCTCGTGGTGCGGGAAGACCAGGTCGATGCCGCCGCCGTGGATGTCGAAGCGCTCGCCCAGGTACTTGTGCGCCATCGCCGAGCACTCCAGGTGCCAGCCGGGCCGGCCGGGTCCCCACGGCGTCTGCCAACGGGGCTCGCCCGCCCTGGCGGACTTCCACATCGCGAAGTCGCGCGGATCGCGCTTGCCGGTCTCGCCCTCGCCCTCCGGCTGCCGCAGGTTGTCCAGTTCCTGGTGGGACAGCGAGAGGTAGTCGGAGAAGGAGCGCACGTCGAAGTAGACGTTGCCGTCCGCGGCGTAGGCGTGCCCGCGGCCGATCAACTCCCGCATCATCTCGATCATTTCCGGCACGTGGCCGGTCGCCCGCGGCTCCGCCGTGGGCGGCAGGCAGCCGAGCGCGTCGTACGCGTCGTTGAACGCGCGCTCGTTCTCGTACCCGATCGCCCACCAGGGACGGCCCTGCTCGGCCGACTTGGCGATGATCTTGTCGTCGATGTCGGTGACGTTGCGCACGAACGTGACCCGGTGGCCGCGGTACGCGAACCAGCGGCGCAGGATGTCGAAGTTGAGCCCCGAGCGGATGTGGCCGATGTGCGGGGCCGCCTGCACGGTGGCGCCGCACAGGTAGATCGAGACGCAGCCCGGGACGAGCGGGGTGAAGTCACGGACCTGACGTGCGCTGGTGTCGTACAGGCGAATAGTCACGCCACCAGGGTAGTGGGCGCGGCGGGGTGCCACGTGACGGTTCCGCCGCGCGGACACCCGTTCGTCGTCCTCGCGGGACCGTTCGCGGCCCGGCGGGGCCGAGCGGAACCGCGGCGCTCGCGGCCCGGCCGATCCTCGTGCCGTGGGCCGCCGGGCCCCGGCGCTCCGGCCGGTCGCCCGTCGCCCGGCCGGAGCGCCGGGAGGTCGCCGAGGCCGGACCCGCCCGCCGCGTGCACCGGTGGGGCCCGGCGCGCCGGCCCGGTGGCCGCCGGCCCGTCCGGCAACCGGTGTCAGAGGCGGCCGACGACCTTGCGGGGGCTGATCCGCACGACGACCCGCTCCGCGTCGTCGCCCGAGGCGGGGTTGAAGTCCGCGTAGTCCTTGCCGGTGTACTTGCGGGACAACTCGTCGATGAGCTCGCCGTCCGGGTCTGGCGTCAACGTCGCGGTGCCGCGGACTTCCGCGTAGGTGTAGGGGGCGTCCGCCGGGTTGACGAGCACGGTGATCCGCGGGTCGCGGCGCAGGTTGGTCTCCTTGCGGCGGCCGACCGTGGTGGAGACCAGCAGTTCGTCGCCGTCCCGCGCCACCCACACCACGGACAGTTGCGGGCTGCCGTCCGGCTGGACGGTGGCGACCGTCACGAACGCCTTGCCGTCGAGGATCTTCTTCAGTTCGTCGGAGAATACGGCTGCCATGGCCGGGCCTGTCCCCTTCTCTCTCGTTGTCTCTCGGTTCTCGGTTCTCGGTGCCTGGCGTCTCCCGCGTTCCCTCGCGCTGTCCGGTGTGTGTTCCCGCCGGACTCACGGAGCCGACACGATGCCGCGCGGCGCCGGCGGGACGCCGTGACGTCGTGCGGCGGCACGCCTACGATCCGTACCCAACGCCGGATCCGCCACGCGTATTCCGCCGTGAACCGCCCGGGCGCCCCGGCCGTTCCGCCATCCGCGCCGGAGCGCGGCACGGCCCGCACCCGCCCGGGGGACGGCAGGGCGTCGGGCCCGGCGCTCAGCCCGCCACCGGGACCACCAGGGCGGTGGCGATCGCGGCCACGCCCTCGCCACGCCCGGTCAGGCCCAGCCCGTCGGTGGTGGTGCCGCTCACCGACACCGGCGCGCCGACCGCTTCGGACAGCACCCGCTGCGCCTCCGCCCGCCGCTTGCCGATCTTCGGCCGCACCCCGATGACCTGGACGGAGACGTTGCCCACCGTGAACCCGGCGGTGCGCACGATCCGCGCCGCCTCGGCCAGCAGGGTGACGCCGGAGGCACCGGACCACTCGGGCCGGTCGGTGCCGAAGTGGGCGCCGAGGTCGCCGAGCCCGGCCGCGGAGAACAGCGCGTCGCAGGCGGCGTGCGCGGCGACGTCGGCGTCGGAGTGCCCGGCGAGCCCGGGTCCGGCGTCCGGCCAGCACAGCCCGGCCAGCCACATCTCGCGGCCCGCCGCGAAGGCGTGCACGTCGGTGCCGACCCCGATCCGGGGGATCTCAGAAGACATCACTCGCCCTCCTGCGCGCCAGGACCGCCTCGGCCAACACCAGGTCCAGCGGCCTGGTGACCTTGAACGCCTCCTCGTGCCCGGGCACCACCACGACCGGCACCCCGAGCCGCTCCACCATCCCGGCGTCGTCGGTGGCGCCCTCACCGTCCGCCGCGATCTTCGCATGGGCGTCGGCGAGCACCGCCCGGCGGAAGCCCTGCGGGGTCTGCACCGCGCGCAGCCGGGCCCGCTCCGGGGTACCGATCACCGGTTCGGGTGAACCTGGCGAGCCCGGGGCGACCTCCTTGACGGTGTCCGCCAGCGGCAGCGCCGGCACCACCGCGGGCGTGCCGGCGCCGACCGCCGCCGCGACCGCCTCGACGGTCTCCACCGGCACCAGCGGCCGGGCGGCGTCGTGCACCAGCACGGTGTCCACGTCGTCCGGGAGCGCCGCGAGGCCGAGGCGCACCGAGTCCTGCCGGGTCCGGCCCCCGGGGACGACCCGTATCTCCTTGGACTCGGGCAGTCCGTGGGAGTCCAGCAGCGCCCGTACCTCGGCCACGCCGTCCACCGGGGCGACCACGACGACGAGCGAGACGGTACGGGCCCGTACCATCGCCCGCACCGCGTGCACCAGCAGGGGGACGCCGCCGAGGGTCCGCAGCGCCTTCGGGGCACCGGGGCCGAGCCGCACGCCGCGGCCCGCGGCGGGGATGACCGCGGCGACCGTCTGCCGCGCGGACTGGGGTGTGGTAGTCAGGTTTGTGTCCTTGGCCGATTTGGGTATCGCCTCAACGTGCCGGGCAGAACCACCCCGGGGCCCCTTCCGTGAAGCCCTGGGGACGCTGCTCGGCCCGGCACACCAGGCGCGCGGTGCGGCGGGCGGTGCCCACCGTGCCATACGAACGTGTGCCGCGGGCACCTGAGGGTGACCCGCCGTGCGCGCTGCGGCGCAGCCTGCCGCATCGGCGGGCGCACGGCGCCGCGTGTCGGCCTGCGCGCCCGCGCCCTTCTGGTGGCGCGGGGTGGCGCGGCCGATGCACCGGCCGGCTCCGGAGCGGGCGGTACGGCGCCGTTGTCGCGCGGCGGGCCGCGCCTCGTCGCCCGGCCGCGCCGCGGCGGTGCCCGGCGGCGGTCGGCCGCAGGCGTCGTCACGCGTACCGGCGTGCCGCGTCATGCGGCGTCTGGCGCAGTCGGCACGTACGCCGTCGAACGGTCGGAGGTCCACGTGTTGCCCGGACGGCGGCAGGGCTCAGCGGTGTACGGCACCGGGCGCGGACCCGCGCCCGGATCACGGCGTCAGCCGTGCCACGCGGCCCCACGGGCCCGGGCAGGGCCCCGGAGCACGGGCGGGCGCGACGGCGCGTCGCGCCGGAACACCCCCCGGGCCGGGGACGGGACCGCCGTCAGGAGGCGAGGACCTCGTCGAGCAGCGCCTCGGCCTTGTCCTCGTTGGTGTTCTCGGCGAGAGCGAGTTCGCTGACCAGGATCTGGCGGGCTTTGGCGAGCATGCGCTTCTCGCCGGCCGACAGGCCGCGCTCCCGCTCACGACGCCAGAGGTCACGCACGACCTCGGCGACCTTGATGACGTCTCCGGAAGCGAGCTTCTCCAGATTCGCCTTGTAGCGGCGGGACCAGTTCGTGGGCTCCTCGGTGTACGGGGCGCGCAGCACCTCGAAGACCCGGTCCAGCCCTTCCTGACCGACCACGTCGCGCACACCGACGAACTCCGCGTTGTCCGCGGGCACGCGCACCGTCAAGTCGCCCTGGGCGACCTTGAGCACCAAGTAGGTCTTGTCCACGCCTTTGATCTGGCGAGTTTCGATGGCCTCGATCAGCGCGGCCCCGTGATGGGGATAGACCACGGTGTCGCCAACCTTGAACGTCATGTGACAGGTACCCCTTCCGTGGCTATCCAGGGTAACACGGGAACGCCCGCATCTGAATGGCGTTTTCGCAGGTCAGGGCATATCTCGGGGCTTGACAAGAACGCCCGGATCGTGCTGCGCGGCGCGCCGCGCACGGGGAATTCGCAGGTCGGAGCACCTGCGGGGACGGGGTGAAACGCGCCGGTCACACACCCGGGGATTTCGCGAGCCGGGCGTTTCCACCCGATTTTTCGGCCCCGGTTCGGCCCGGTTCCGCTACTCCGTTCGGAGATCCGGCGTCCGGATGCCGCCCGGATCGCCCCGATGCGGGTGACCTTGGGCCCCTCCCCGCCGAGTACCGATGGGATGCTCGCATGAAATACCGCATTGCACCCGGCCAGGTGATCGATATTCGGCCAGTTTCGGATTATGCCGGTGAACGATCATCGGGCTGTCGCTGCGAGCGGCGGAGGGCCCGGCAACCCCGGCCGGCACCGTCCCGGCACCGTGACCGCAACCACGACCGGAACCGGTGAAGGACACCGGCGAACATCTGCGCGAACACCGCCGTGAACCCCGCGAAGGGCTTCGGCCCGCACGGCTCCCGCGCTGATCGGAACATCCGTGAATTCGATCTTCGTGCGCCGTCGGAGCGGGGCGCGGGAGGGCGTGATCCGTGACGGCCGGTCAGGGCGCCGCCGGCGAGCCGGGCGGCGGGCGGCGGGCGTTAAGGGGTGGCCCGGTGCGGGGCCGGTTCGGCGGGTCGGTAACCTTAGCCCGCTGGAAGATCCCGAAGCCGTCCAAGGAGATGCCGCCGCCGTGAGCCGCAGCCTTCGACGCGGCGCCCTCGCCGCTGTCCTCGCCATCACGATCGCCCCGCTCGCCGCCGCGTGCGGCGCCGGAAGCAGTCCCCAGACGCTGGAGATCAAGCCGGACTCCGTCGCCGCCTCGGTCGGCTCCATCCAGATCGAGAACGCGTTCATCGTCACCGAACCGAAGGGCGGGGGGCCGGCGGCGATCACCGCGCGGGTGTTCAACAACGGGTCCACGGCCCAGCAGTTGACCTCCATCACCGTGCACGGCGCCACCTCCCCGGTGAAGCTCACCGGACGCGACGGAACGCCGGGCCCGGTGACCATTCCCGGCGGTTCGGCGATCACCCTCGGCGGCAAGGGCAACCCGTCCGCCGAACTGGCCAGCGACGGCGGCATCGTGGCGGGCGACTTCCAGCACACGGTCTTCGACTTCAGCCACACCGGCCAGGTCTCGCTGTCGCCCTCGGTGGTCCCGGCCGCGCGCTACTTCCAGCCGTTCGGACCCATCGTGATGGCCTCCCCGTCCGCCTCGGCCTCAGCTCCGGCGGCCGGCGCGTCCGGCGCCCCGGCACCGTCGGCCTCCGGCGCCCCCTCGGCGTCCGCGTCCACGGCGGGCACCGCCGCCAAGGCGAAGACCGGCACCGCGCACAAGCCGGCCTCCTCCACCAGCCCGAAGGTCTGACCGGCCGGTCGTCCGCGCTCCGCGCCCGGTCGGCCCGCGAGCGGGCGGCCGGGCGTGCTCCGCGGCCCGGCGCGGGACGCCCGCCGGCCCGGTCCCGTGCTCAGGGCTCGAAGTCCCGTGCTCAGGGCTCGAACTTGTAGCCCAGGCCGCGGACCGTGACCAGGTGGCGCGGCGCCCCGGGGTCGGGTTCGATCTTGGCGCGCAACCGTTTGACGTGGACATCGAGCGTCTTGGTGTCGCCCACGTAGTCCGCTCCCCAGACCCGGTCGATCAGCTGCATGCGGGTCAGCACCCGGCCGACGTTGCGCAGCAGCATCTCCAGCAGGTCGAACTCCTTGAGCGGCAGGTCCACCTTGCCGCCGGCCACCGTCACCACGTGCCGGTCCACGTCCATCCGCACCGGTCCCGCCTCCAGCGCGGCGACCACCGGCTCCTCCGGTTCGCCGTGCCGGCGCAGCACCGCCCGTATCCGGGCGACCAGCTCCCGCGAGGAGAACGGCTTGGTCACGTAGTCGTCGGCGCCGATCTCCAGGCCGACCACCTTGTCGATCTCGCTGTCCTTGGCGGTCACCATGATCACCGGCACGTTCGACCGGCCGCGCAGCCGGCGGCACACCTCGGTGCCGGGCAGACCGGGCAGCATCAGGTCGAGCAGGACCAGGTCGGCGCCGTTGCGCTCGAACTCCTGCAACCCCTCCGGGCCGGTGGCCGCCACGGCGACCTCGAAGCCCTCCTTGCGCAGCATGTAGGACAGGGCGTCGCTGAACGACTCCTCGTCCTCGACCACGAGCACGCGTGTCACGGACGGACCTCCGGGGCGGTTCGGGACACCGGGCGGGCCGCGCGCGCGGCGCGCTCCGGCCGGTGCGGGGTGGGCGGACCGCCGGGGTCGGCGGTGGGCGCGCCGGCCGGGCCGGCGGCCCCGGGAAGTGCGCGCCGCGCGGCCCCGGGGCCGCGCGGCGGTCGCGGTCCCGGGCGGTCGCCGGCGCCGCCGGCGGTGGTGACCCGGTCGGCCGGCCGGACCGGGCCGGACGGGCCCGCCCGGCCACACGTCTCGCAGGAGCCGTCGTGCGCCCGCTCGGCCTGAGGAGCGTCGCCCCGACCGCCGTCGACGCGCGCGGCCGGCGCGGCGCGGCCGCCGGACGTGCCGTCGTCGGCCCGGTCGGCCGGACGCCCGGCCGTGGGGGCGCCGGTGGCCGGGTCGGCGGGGCCGGGTGCGCCGTCCTCGGTTCCCCCGGACCCCGCCCGGTGGGACCCCGGTGCCTCGGGGAGCCGCAGGGTGAACGTGGAGCCCTGGCCTTCGGCGCTCCAGACGGTGACCTCGCCGCCGTGCGTGGCGGCCACGTGCTTGACGATGGACAGCCCGAGGCCGGTGCCGCCGGTGGCGCGGGAGCGCGCCGGGTCGACCCGGTAGAAGCGTTCGAAGATCCGCTCCCGGTCGGCCTTGGGTATGCCGGTGCCCTGGTCGGTCACCGCGATCTCGACGTACGCCGTGCCGCCGGCCACCACCCGGCTGGCGGCGATGCCGACCCGCGTGCGGGCCGGGCTGTAGTTGACCGCGTTCTCCACCAGGTTGCCCAGGGCCGCGGCGAGCTGGCCGCGGTGTCCCCGGACGTGGAGGCGGTGGTCACCGGAGGCGGCCATGGTGATCTGCCGGGCGGTGGCCTGGTGGCGGCAGCGGTCGACCGCCTCCGCGATCAGGTCGCGCGCCGCGATCGGCTCGGCGTCCTCCAGCGGGTGGTCGTTCTGCACCCGGGACAGGTCGATGATCTCCTGGACCAGGCTGGTCAGCCGGGTCGCCTCGGTCTGCATCCGGCCGGCGAACCGCACCACCGCCTCCGGGTCGTCGCTGGCGTCCATCACCGCTTCCGACAGCAGCGACAGCGCCCCCACCGGGGTCTTCAGCTCGTGGCTGACGTTGGCCACGAAGTCCCGCCGGACCGCCTCGATGCGACGGGCCTCGGTCAGGTCCTCCACCAGCAGCAGCACCAGCCGGGAGCCGAGCGGCGCGACCCGGGCCGAGACGGCCAGCGGCTCGCCCCGCCCGCCCCGTCGCGGCAGGTCCAGCTCGACCTGGCGTATCTCGCCGTCCCGCCGGGTCTCCCGCGCCATCCGCAGCATCCGGTCCACCGCGAGCCGGCCGCCGCGCACCAGTCCGAGCGCGTACGCCGCCGAGCTGGCCTTCACGACCCGGTCGGCGTCGTCCAGCACGACCGCCGACGACCGCAGGACGGACAGCACGGTGTCCACCCCGGGCGGCAGCACCCCGTCCGGGTGCGGGCCGGCCGGCGGCCGGGTCTGCTCGTGCTCGCTCCAGCGGAACGCGAGCATCGCGACGACGCCGGTGCAGGCACCGACCACCGCGCTGACGGCGGCGACGGCCGCGTTCACGTCCATGCGAACAGGCTAAGCGGCAGGACCGACACGCCACAGTCCCGCCGACCCGGCTCCCGGCACTCGTCGCCAAGAGTTCACCGCGGGGTCGGGGCCGGTTCATCCGGGATGTCCGGCCAGGTCGCGCGGAGGCCGCACGGTGGGGTGGTCGGCCGGACGCCGCTTGGACCCGGCCGGGACCGGCGGGAGGCCGGCCGGACGCCGGTGCGAGGGGAGCACGATGCGGGACGCTTATCACGAGGAGCTGGACCTGGTCGCGGACGGCCTGGTGGAGATGGCCCGGCTGGTCGATTCCGCGATCGGCCGGGCCACCACCGCGCTGTTGGAGGCAGACCTGCGGGTCGCGGAGGAGGTCATCGCGGCCGACGAGCGGGTGGACGGGTTGCAGCGCGGCCTGGAGAACCGGGCGATCGACCTGCTGGCCCGCCAGCAGCCGGTCGCCACCGACCTGCGGACCGTGGTGGCCGGCCTGCGGATGAGCGCGGACCTGGAACGGGCCGGCGACCTGGCCCGGCACGTGGCCAAGCTCGCCCGGCTGCGCCACCCGCACTCCGCGGTCCCCGACGAACTGCACGGCACCCTGCGGGAGATGGGCGCGCTCGCGCAGCGCCTGATGTCCGGTGCCGCCGAGGTGATCGTCACCCGGGACGTGGACGCCGCGCTGCGGCTGGAGAGCGCCGACGACCGGATGGACGAGCTGCACCGCGTGCTCTTCCAGCACCTGCTGGACGGCCGCTGGCGGCACGGCGTGGAGACCGCGGTGGACGTCACGCTGTGCGGGCGGTACTACGAACGCTTCGCGGACCACGCGGTCTCGGTGGCGAACCGGGTGGTCTACCTGGTCACCGGCGAACGCGCCGACGAACTCCACGGCCCGGCGCCGACCGCGGGGGCGTAGCGGCCGGTCCGGTGCTCCCGGCTCCGCGTCACCGGCGCGGAACTCCCCCATCCGGTGCGGGACGGCCGGCCCGGTGCGGCGCGGGGCGCCGTGCCCAGCGCGCGCGACACGGGGCGCGACGCGAGGGCTCGGCGGGGGCGCGGACCGGGCGCACGGCGCGCGGAGGCACGCCGCGTGCTCCCGCGCGCCCTTGAACGGGCGCCCGCCAAGGGCCTTACTGGTGGGAAGGGTGCGGCACGCGACGCACAGCAGGCGAACGGACCGAGGAGGCACCATGACCGACTCCCCCAGCACGCCGACCGGCAGCGAACGGCCGGAGGTCGGGCCGCGTGCCCGGCGGGCGCGGACCCCGCTGCCGATCGTGGCAGCGTGTGGCTGCGGTTCCGGCTGCGGCTGCGGCTGCCAGTCCGGCGGCTCGTGCCAGTGCGGGGGCAACTGCTCCTGACAGCGGTCCCGGGCCTGGGCCCGGTCCCCGGCACCGGCCCGCCCCCGGGGACCGGACGCCGCCCCCTGAGGCGGCACCGGACGCCGGGACGAACGCCGTGGACGAACGCCGGGCCGGCCCGGGACCGGGGCCCGGCCCTGGCCCGGCGGCCGGCCGGCGGCGCGTCCCCGTGCCCGACCACCCGCGCCGTCCCCGTGGACAGGGGCCCGCACGCCTCGCCGGGCTACTTCTTGCCCTGGTTCTTCACCGCTTCGATGGACGCCGCGGCGGCCTGCGGGTCGAGGTAGGCGCCGCCGGGGGTGACGGGGCGGAAGTCGGCGCCGAGTTCGTACAGCAGCGGGATGCCGGTGGGGATGTTCAGGCCGGCGATGTCGTCGTCGGAGATCCCGTCCAGGTGCTTGACCAGCGCGCGCAGCGAGTTGCCGTGCGCGGTGACCAGCACGGTGCGGCCGGCCAGCAGGTCCGGCAGCACGCCGTCGTACCAGTACGGCAACATCCGCGCGACCACGTCCTTGAGGCATTCGGTGCGCGGGCGCAGCTCGGCGGGGAGCGCGGCGTAGCGCGGGTCGTCGCTCTGCGAGAACTCCGTGCCGTCCGCCAGCTCCGGCGGCGGGGTGTCGTAGGAGCGGCGCCAGAGCATGAACTGCTCCTCGCCGAACTCGGCGAGCGTGCGCGCCTTGTCCTTGCCCTGCAACGCGCCGTAGTGGCGTTCGTTGAGCCGCCAGGAGCGGTGCACCGGGATCCAGTGCCGGTCGGCGACGTCCAGGGCGACCTGGGCGGTGCGCACGGCGCGCCGCAGGACCGAGGTGTGCAGCACGTCGGGGAGCACTCCGGCGTCCTTCAGCAGCTCGCCGCCGCGGGCCGCCTCCTTCTCGCCCTTGTCGTTGAGGTCGACGTCGACCCAGCCGGTGAACAGGTTCTTCGCGTTCCATTCGCTCTCGCCGTGGCGGAGCAGGATCAGCTTGTACGGAGCAGCAGCCATGCCCGCGAGCCTAATCGACCGGTTCGCGCCGCCCGCCGGGCGTCCACCGGGCGGACCCTCCGGCGCGCCGGGCGGGGGAACCGCCGGCGGACGCCCCGCCGCCGGCGGCGGCGTCCCCGCCCGTCAGGTGGCGGAAGGCGTCGAGGTTGCGGGTGGACTCGCCGCGTGACGTGCGCCACGCGTACTCCTTGCGGATCGCGGAGGCGAACCCCAGCTCCAGCAGCGTGTTGAAGGCGCCGTCCGCGTTCTCCAGCACCGCGCCCAGCAACCGGTCCACCTCGTCGCGGGAGACCGCCGCCAGCGGCAGCCGGCCGGTCAGGTAGACGTCCCCGAGCGCGTCGACGGCGTAGGCGACGCCGTACGTCCGGGTGTTGCGTTCCAGCAGCCTGCGGTAGAAGGCCGCGTGGTTCTCGTCCGGGTGGCGCACCACGAAGGCGTTGACGGAGAGGGTGTGCCGGCCGACGGCGAGCGAACAGGTGGTGGCGAGTTTACGGGTGCCCGGCAGGCTCACCACGTAGGTCCGCTCCGCCCCTTCCGGGTGCTCCCAGGTCAACTCCGCCTCGCGGAGCGTCTCCTCGACGATCCGGCACACCGTGCGCTCAGCGTCAGCCATGGCGTCGATGGTAGGGCGCCGCGCCGGTCAGGCCCCGGCGGTCAGCCGGTGGTGGCGGACCGCGCCCTCGTACACCTCGGTGGTGGTGGCCGCCGCCGCGTCCCAGCCGAAGTCGCGCGCGTGCCGGGCGGCGCCGGCGCCGAGCTCGCCGACCAGCGCCGGGCGGTCCACGAACCGGCGCAGCGCGCGGGCGTAGTCGGCCGGGTCGTGCCCGTCGATCAGGACGCCGCTGACCCCGTCGCGCACCGCCACCGGCAGCCCGCCGACCGAGGCGGCGATCACCGGGGTGCCGCACGCCTGGGCCTCCAGGGCGACCAGGCCGAACGACTCGCTGTACGACGGCATGACCAGCACGCTCGCGGCGCGGTACCAGTCGGCGAGGCGCTCCTGGCCGACCGGCTGCTGGAAGCGCATGACGTCGGCCACGCCGAGCCGCGCGGCGAGCTTGTGCAGCCGGTCCGGCCTGGCCAGTCCGTTGCCGCTGGGCCCGCCGACGACCGGGACCACGAGGCGCTCGCGCAGCACGGGCCGTTCGGCGAGCAGCAGGGCGACCGCCCGGACCAGGACGTCCGGCGCCTTCAGCGGCTGGATGCGGCCGACGAACAGCGGGACGGTGGCGTGCGGCGGCAGGCCGAGCCGTGCGCGGGCCGCCGCCCGCCCGTCGGCCGGCCGGAACCGCTCCAGGTCGACGCCCGGGTGGACCACGGCGACCTTGTCGCGGCAGGCGGCGTAGTGCCGCTGGAGGTCGCGCGCCTCCTCGTCGGTGTTGGCGATCAGCCGGTCGGCGGCCTCCACGATCTGCGTCTCGCCGATCACCCGGGCGGCCGGTTCCGGCGCGTCGCCGCGGGCCAGCGCGGCGTTCTTCACCTTGGCCATGGTGTGCATGGCGTGCACCAGCGGCACGCCCCAGCGGTCGGCGGCCAGCCAGCCGACGTGCCCGGAGAGCCAGTAGTGCGAGTGGACCAGGTCGTAGTGGCCGGGACGCTGGGACGCCTCGGCGCGCATCACGCCGTGGGTGAACGCGCACAACTGGGCCGGCAGGTCCTCCTTGGCGAGTCCCTCGTACGGCCCTGCGGCCACGTGCCGCACCAGCACGCCCGGTGCCAGCTCGACGGTGGCGGGCAGGTCGCCGGTGGTGGCGCGGGTGAAGATCTCGACCTCGACACCGGCGGTGGCGAGACGTTTCGCCAACTCCACGACGTAGACGTTCATGCCGCCCGCGTCCCCGGTGCCCGGCTGGTGCAGCGGAGAGGTGTGCACGCTGACCATCGCCACCCTGCGCACCGTTGCGCCGGCCCCGCGCGCACGGCCCGCGGGCCGCCAGAAGGCACCCGGCATCGGCTGTCCCACCTGCTCTCCCTCGGCGTTCACGACGTCGGCGTCCACCACGGCTCCCCCCGGGCCGGCGCCCTCGTCCGGCGCGCCCGCGCACGGCCGGCGGCCGCCCGTCCGCAGACGGCAACCACGCACGGCCCGGGGTTGTTCCCGTCCGCCCCGCCCGGCACCGGACGGACCGGCGTGCCGCCCGGACGGGCCGACCGGGCACCACCCGGACGGGGGTCACCGACAGGGCCTAACGTGGCCGCATGCCCCACCGCCCGCTCGGCACGCCCACCCGCGGCACCACCCACCCGAACCGGCTGCGCCGGATGGACCGGTGGATCGCGGCTCGGCTGGCGGCCGGGTTGCGGCGCTCGGACGATCCGCTGGCGGTGGACCTGGGTTACGGCGCCGCGCCGTGGACCGCCGTCGAACTGCTCGGCCGGCTGCGCGCGGTCCGCCCGGACGCCGAGGTGGTCGGGGTGGAGATCGACCCGGAGCGGGTGGCCGCGGCCGCGCGGTACGCCCGGCCGGGCCTGACGTTCCTGCACGGCGGCTTCGAGGTACCGCTGCCCGGTGGCCGCAGGCCGCTGCTGATCCGGGCGGCGAACGTGCTGCGGCAGTACGACGAGGACCGGGTGGCGGCGGTCTGGTCCGGCCTGTGCGGGCGGCTCGCGCCGGGCGGGCTGCTGGTCGAGGGCACCTGCGACGAGATCGGCCGGCGGCACGTGTGGGTGGCGCTCGGGCCGCACGGCCCGCGCACGGTGACCTTCGCCGCCCGGCTCGCCTACCTGGACCGCCCGTCCGACCTGGCCGAACGCCTTCCGAAGGCGCTCATCCACCGCAACGTCCCGGGGGAGGCGGTGCACGCCTTCCTCACCGGCTTCGACCGGGCGTGGGCCAGCGCCGCGCCGTTCGCCGCGCTCGGCGCCCGGCAGCGCTGGGCGCACGCGGTGGCCGCGCTGCGGCAGGCCGGCTGGCCGGTGCTGGACGGCCCGGCGCGCTGGCGGCACGGCGAGGTGACGCTGCGCTGGGACGCGCTCGCCCCGAACGGCGCCGGACGGTAGGCGCCCGCGCGGCACGCTCCGGCCCGGGCCGGGTGGGTGCGGCTGACGCCGGCGGGGTGCGGACGCGGGGCGGGGCGCACGCCGGGCGGGCGGGCGCCGGGCGGGCGGGCGCCGGGCGGGCGGGCGCCGGGCGGGCGGGCGCCGGGCGGGCGGGGTCCGCTCCACGCGCCGGTGCGCGTGTTCGCGGCGTTCCGCCCCGCCGGCGCTCGTGACGTACGTCATGGCCGAATCGGCCCGAGTCGCCCGAAAACCCCCTCCGGCCATGGCATATGCCGGTGGTCGGTTCACCGGCCGGACTCCCCCGACGCCCTCCGGGGCCGCTATGGTCACGTGGCAGTGCCAGGCGGCGCCCCCCGCAACCGGCCGCCACACCCCTCGGGGGAGGGAAGGAACCAGACGCCATGTCCGCTACCGGGCGGCCCACCGACCGGCAGCCAGGCCCCCACGCCGAAGGGACGCCTGGTCCGCCCCCCGTAGCCCTCCCGCGGCAGCGCGCCGCCGGGCAGGACGACCAGACCCCACAGCCGTCCGCCGACGCGCCGGCCGGGCCCGGCAGGAACGCCGCGCCGCAGCCCGTCGCGAGCACGGCCACCGCGTTCACCCTGCTCGTCGTCGGCGAGGACCCGACGGGTTCGTTCGGCGTGCCGGACCTGCTGGACGCCTCCGGCAACCGGGTGCGCATCCGCCGGGCCCGCAACCTCACCGAGGCCGAACGGCTGCTCACCGACGACGTGACCTGCGTCCTGCTCGACCTGCATCTGCCGGTTCCCGGCGGCGCGGAAACGCTTCACCGGCTGCCCTGCGCCGGGCTCGACGCGCTGCGCCGTCTGCTGCGGATCGCGCCCGCCACGGCCGTGCTGGCGCTCGCCGGGGGCGAGGAGGCGGCCGAACTGGCGGCCGAGGCGGTGCGGGTCGGCGCGCAGGACTACCTGTTCCGCGACGAGCTGGACGCCTCCCTGCTCAACCGGGCGATGCGGTACGCGGTCGAGCGCAAGCGCGCCGACCTCGCGCACGTCCAGCTCACCGAGACCCGGCTGCTCGCGCAGGAGAACGCCCGACTGGAGCGCGGCCTGCTGCCCACGCCGCTGCTGCACGGCGCGGAGGACCTGCGCTTCACCGCGCGCTACCGCCCCGGGCGCAGCCGGGCCCTGCTCGGCGGCGACTTCTACGACGTGGTCCGCACCCCGGACGGCACGGTGCACGCCATGATCGGCGACGTGTGCGGGCACGGCCCGGACGAGGCCGCCCTCGGCGTCGAACTGCGCATCGCCTGGCGCGCACTGACCTTCGCGGGGCTGAGCGGCGACGCGCTGCTGCGCACGTTGCAGCAGGTCCTGGAGTGCGAACGGCCCGACGACGAGATCTTCGCGACGCTGTGCACCCTGGACATCGCGCCGGACGGCCGGCACGGCGCGCTCTGCCTGGCCGGCCACCCGGCGCCGCTGTTGGTGCGCGACGGGCGCACCGCCGAACTGCTGCCGTACGCGGAGGGCGGTCCGGCGCTCGGCCTGCTGCCGGAGTCGCGGTGGCACCCGATGCGGGTCGAGCTGGGCGCCCGCGGCGAGGGGTGGAGCGTGATGCTCTACACCGACGGGCTGATCGAGGGCCGGATCGGCCGGGGCAACGTCCGGTTGGGCACCGAGGGCATGATCGCGCTGGTCGAGCAGCGGCTGCTGGACGGCCTGGCCGGCGAGGAACTGCTGGACGCCACCGTCACCGAGGCGCGTCGCCTCAACGGCGGCGAGCTGACCGACGACGTGGCGGTCATCCTGCTGGAGCACGGTCTCCCGTCGGGCTAGGTGCTCCCGGTCGGTGCGACGCCCCACCGCGGCCGGCCCGGTCTGCTGCCGATCCCGGCCGAGCAGGCGCGCCGTGCGCCGCCGGATCCGTCCGGTGCGCCCCCGGGCCCGGTCCGCCCGCCGTCAGCGGCCGTTGAACGGACCGTAGGGCCCGTCGCTGCTGCTGCCGCCGGCCCGCCGGCCGCCACCGCCGGTGATCGCCCGCAGCGCCGGCCGCACGTCCACCGTGTAGACGACGACCGCGATCATGGCGATGACCGGCAGGAAGGACAGCAGCGGCATGAAGTACGTCGCCAGCGCCGACAGGCCCAGGACGATCAGCCAGAACGGCTTGGTCTTCTTGTCCGCCGCGCGGTAGGCGTCCTCCCGGCGGACGGCCGCGTCCGCGAAGGCCAGGACGGCGTAGACCGTCAGCGCGAGCTGCACCCACCCCAGGATCGTGCCGAAGCCCTCGACCAGCACCCCCGCCACCGCCTTCCGCGTCTCGTCGCTCAACCGCGGGTCACGGCCGATCGTCGCCGTCAACCTACCCGACGGGCCCCGCCGCACCACCCCGTCGGGGCTCACCGCGTACAACGGGCCGGGCACCCGATGAGTGCCCGGCCCGCCGTACCGGCTCCGCGCGGCGCGTCCCGGCCCCGCCGGGCACCGGGGCACGTCGCGCGGGGATCACTTGCCCTGCGGGGACTTCCGCGGGGCTCCGGGCCTGGCCGCCTGCTTCGGGGACGACCCGTTCCGGCCACCGTGGCCGTTCGCCGCCCTGGTCTGCCCGTTCGGCTTGGTCTGCCCGTTCGGCTTGGCCTGGCCGTTGGACTCGCGGTCGGCCGCCGGCCGGGCCGGCTCCGGCTCGATCGTGACGGCGAACTCCTGCATGCCGTCGGCCGCCTCGCCGCGCCAGGTGCGGACCGCGCCGCGGCCCCGGTCGGCGAGGCCGTTGTAGGTCTCGCCCGCCTTGACGGCGTACTCGGCGGCCCGGCCGATCTGCTGCATCGCGAAGTCCTGGGCGTTGTCCCGCAGCTTGCGCAGGTCCACCTCGACGCTGCCGATCGCCCCGGTCAGCCGGGTCCGCGCGTCCCTGGCCTGACGCGACATCCGGTCCTGGACCCGCTTGGGGTCGGTGGAGCGGAGCCGGTCGATGCGCTCGGGGGCCCCCTCGCGCACCCTCTCGAACAGCGGCTGGACGCCGCGCAGTTTCTCGGCCGCCAGGTCCACGGTGCCGGCCGCGGCGTAGAACGGCCGGGACTCGGTCAGGGCCTTGCGGACGTTTTCGATCGCCATGAGGGTCCTCCGGTAAGGCGTGATGGCGTGCAACAGGTCTGGGTCGGTCGCGTGTGCGCGGGGGTGCGCCGGGTCAGGCGCCGGTGACGTCGTCGCCGCCCGCGCGGCGCTTCGTACGGTTGTCTCCCTGATTGTGCTGGTTTTCCGGCGCCGGTATCGCCTTCAGCACGCGGGACCGCGCGGCGACGGTGTCGGCGACCGCGTCCGCCACCTTGGCGGCGGCCCGCTTCGCGGCGGTGCGCGGCGGGATCGCCGGATCGGCCTCGGCCTTCCGGGTGGCCCTGCGCCGGGTCCGGCCGGCGGGCCGGGCGGCCGGCTCCCCGGCGGTGCCGCCCGCCGGTCGCGACACGGCGGCGGGGTCGGCGGCCGGGTCGGGCCGCACCGCGCCCCGGGCCGCGTCGGGCGCCGTGGCGACGACCCCGTCGTCGTCCGCGGCGGCGTTCTCCCGGCGGAACGAGTCGTAGATCTGCAGCAGCACCTGCTTCTGCTTCTCGTTGATCGCGGCGTCGGCGACGATCGCCGCCCGCACCTCGACCCCGGCGCGGTCCCGCTCGTCGAGGATCCCGGCCTGGACGTAGAGCGTCTCGGCGGAGATCCGCAACGCCTTGGCCAGCTGTTGCAGGATCTCCGCGCTCGGCTTGCGCAGGCCGCGTTCGATCTGGCTCAGGTACGGGTTCGACACCCCGGCGGCGTCCGCGAGCTGCCGCAGCGACAGCCGCGCACCGCGCCGCTGCTCGCGCAGGTACTCACCGAGGTTCCCGACGTGGAGCGATCCCATGCCCCGACGGTGCCACATGGTGCTAACTGTTGCAAGCATTGCGCTTGCAACAGTGTCGTTTCCCGCCGTGTGACGTCGATCGATAGTTGTCCGTTAAGGCCGAACCTTGCGGATTCCAGTTCAACTGTCCTGTCTCTGCGATGTGTAGGCAGTCCCGCTCTTCTGTAGGCATGCGCGGCCGGGTCCCGGTCTTGTGTAGGCAAGTTCTGAAGAGTTCCGGTCTTGTGTAGGTACGGCGGTCACGGCGCTTCTACGGTCGGTGGCTGGTCGGCGTCGTACCGGAGGCCCGGATGGGTGTGCACGAGGTGTCGGCGGAGAACGTCGAGCTGGAGTACGTCAGCGCGGCTGGCATCCGTGAACGGGGATCTTTGGGGCGCCTGTGGCCGGTCCGGTTCGAGTCGGTACGGCCTGAGCGCCGGTTCCCGGCATTTCGTGGTCAGGGCAACTGGTGCGGCTGGTACTGGTCGGCGACGTGCGGCGGGCATGTGGGCTACGAATCGTGGCTGGAGCGCGATCGCCTGATGCTGCTCGATTTCGATCCGCTGGTGACGGGCATGTCCTCACAGCCGTTTCAGCTGTCGTGGACCGGCCCGGGCGGGAAGCGGGTGCGGCACACGCCGGACTTCTTCGTACGCCGCGCCGACGGCACGGGCTTGGTGGTGGACGTGCGTCCGGACGAGCGGATCGAGCCGGATGACGCGGCGAAGTTCACCGTGACGGCGGCGGCCTGCCGGTCGGTGGGCTGGGACTTCGTGCGGGTGGGGACGCCGGATGCGGTGCTGATGGCGAACGTGCGGTGGCTGGCCGGCTACCGGCACCCGCGGGTGCACCGCCCGGAGGTCGCCGCGCGCTTGCTGGAGGCGTTCGCCGACGGCGGTGGGCTGCTGGCCGGGGCTCGGAGGGTGGGTGATCAGATCGCGGTACTGCCGGTGCTGTTCCATCTGCTCTGGCGCCGGGCCCTGGCCGTGGATCTGGAGGCCGGGCTGTTGTCAGCGGACACACGTGTCCGGCTCGCCGTGGTGCGGGAAGGAGGCCAGGGTGCCATCGCGTCCGCGGCTGCTGCGAGCGGGTGATGTGGTCCGGTTCGACGGGCGGCTGCACACGGTGGCCGCCTTAGAGGGGACCGCGATCCGGCTGGTCGACGAGGCACAGTCGGCGAGCGTGGTGATGCTGGCCCACCTGCTGTCCTCCAGCGGCTTCGAGGTGGTCACACCGGCCTCGGTGCGGATGGTAGTGCCGGCGGCCGGGGTGCTGGAGGGGCTTCCAGCCAAGGCGGTGGAGCGGGCCGAGTGGTGGCAGCGACACCTGATGGAGATGCTCACGGGCCGTCCGCTGGATGATCCGCAGGGGCCGGTGCGATGTGAGTACGACCCGGTGGTGAGGTCGCTGCGGCAGCGCGAGCTGGCCAAGGCCGCCGAACTGGCCGCGGCCGGGAACAGTACGTCGCTGGCGATGATCCAGAGGATGCGGCGCCGCTTCGAGAACGAAGGAGTGCTGGGCCTGGTCGATCCGCGGCTGCGGGCAGCCTCGGACGGCACGGGCCGCGTCGACCGGCGGGTGGTCGAGGCCCTGCGGAAGGTCGTGGAGGATCAGACGGGCCGGTCCACGGTCTCCGCGCAGGTGCTGCGGCGCCGGATGGAACGCCTTCTGGAGACCGAACACGGTCCCGGGGTGGTGCCGTTGCCGTCGCGCACAGCGTTCTACCGGCTGCTGAAGGCGGTGAGCTCCGGACGGCACACGCTTGGCTCGGCCCGCACCCGCCGTTCGCTGGCCAAGCAGCCGGACGGCATGTTCGGCCAGCTCACGGCGGTCCGGCCGGGCGAGGTGATGGAGATCGACTCGACTCCTCTGGACGTGCTGGTCGTTCACGATGACGGCACGGTGGACACCGTCGAGCTGACCGGCATCATCGACATCGCCACCCGCACGCTGGCCGCTGCGGTGCTGCGGCCGTCGACGAAAGCAGTGGACGCAGCGTTGCTGCTGGCGCGGGCGATGACGCCGGAACCGATGCGGCCCGGCTGGGCGGACGCCCTGCGGATGTCCCGCTCAGTCCTGCCACACGCCTCACTCACGGCGCTGGACGAACGTCTGGCCCAGGCGGCAGCCGTCCCCGTGATCACGCCAGAGACGATCGTCTGTGACCGCGGCAAGGCCTACATCTCCGACACGTTCCGCTCGGCCTGCCAGTCGCTGGGGATCTCCTTCCAGCCCGCTCATCCCGACTCGCCGACGGACAAACCGCACATCGAGACGATGCTGGGCTCGGTGGCGACGATGTTCGTCCAGCACCTTCCCGGTTACAAGGGACGCAGCACCGAACACCGGGGCACCGATCCTGCCGCGGAAGCCCTCTGGACAATTCACCAGCTTCAAGAACTGCTCCAGGAATGGATCGTCCACTGGCAGAACCGGCCCCACGACGGGCTGCGGGACCCACTGATGCCCGGAAAGGCGCTGACTCCGAACGAGAAGTACGCCGCCCTGGTCGCGGCGGCCGGGCACGTCCCGGTCCCGCTCAGCCCGGACGAGTACATCGAGCTGTTGCCCCGCTGTCGGCGGCGGATCAACTCCTACGGCATCCGTCTGGGTCACCGCACCTACGACAGCGCGGAGTTGAACCCGCTCCGCCGCCAGCCGTCCGGTGCCGGCCCGGACGGGCGGAGCTGGGAGGTCCACTACGACCCCTACGACATCTCCCGCGTCTGGGTACGCAACCACCGCGAGGGCGGCTGGATCACCGTGATCTGGCGGCACCTTCGTACTGCCCCGATGCCGATGGGCGAGCTCGCCTGGGACCACGCCCGCCGCATCCTGGCCCAGCGCGGCACCGACCCGGCGACCGAAGAGGAGATCGCCCAGGCCGCCGTCGCCCTGCTGGACCGCGCTGCCGACGGCCCGGAGGACGAACCCGCGAAACCGTCCCGCGCATCGCGCCGCAGCGGCCGGGACCACAAGGTCGCCGCCCGCACCCGGGCCACCGCCGAGCCTTCCTGGCCCCGGCCGGACGAGCCGGCCGCCGAGCCCGTTGCCGAATCGGTGGAGACGGACGAGGACGAACTTGCCGACGTGATCCCGCTGGAGATCTTCGACGCACGCAAGGAGGCCGAAAGGTGGTGGTGAACGCACCGAACCTGGACGGCGAGGAAGTACCGGAGCCTGGCGAGGACCGCACGGACCCGTCGACACGGCTGGAGGGCTGGCGCCGGTTCGTCGAAGAAGACCCGGCGGTCTTCGACCTGCTGCCCGAGCAGCAGTGGCAGGCCCTGAGCCCGCCGATGCGGGACGCCTACGACGAGGCCCGCATCGCCTACCACTCCGAACTCCAGGTCGTGCGCACGTCCACGGTCAAGGACATCGCCCACCAGGGAAGGCTGCTGACCCTGCTCAACCAGCGCGAGCACGGCGCCCGCCGTGGACTCATCGTCTCCGGCGAATGGACCACCGGGAAAACCACCGCGCTCAAGCAGCTCGGCCGCCTGCATGAACTGCGCGTCCGGCAGCGCTACCCGGGCAGCGACCGCATCCCGGTCGTCTACATCACCGCCCCGCCCAAGGGCTCCCCGCGCAAACTCGCCATGGAGTTCGCCCGGTTCCTCGGCCTACCGGTGATCGGCCCGAGGCACAACACCATCGACGTCACCAGCGCCGGCTGCCAGGTGCTCATCGAGGCCCGCACAGACCTGGTCCTGGTCGACGAAATCCACCTGCTCAACCACGCCACGATCGCTGGTGAAGACCTCTCCGACCACCTGAAGTACTTCACCGAGCACCTGCCCGCGACCTTCGTCTATGCCGGCATCAACGTCGAACAATCCGGGCTGTTCACCGGTATCCGCGGCAAGCAGCTCGCCGGCCGCTGCGTCCTCGTCCGCACCGGCCCCTTCCCCCTCAACGCCGAGTGGCGGTCCTTGATCGCCTCCATGGAGACCACTCTCCGTCTCCACCGGCACGAGCCGAGCACCTTGGTGACGATGGCGAAGTACCTCCACCAGCGCACCGGCGGCATGATCGGAAGCCTCTCCCACCTCGTCCGGGCTGCGGCCATCTCCGCGATCCTCGACCAGAGCGAGCGGATCACGCGAGCCACGATCAAGAACATCCGCATCGACCACAGCAGCGAGTCGTCCGGCCACGGCCGCCCCTCGTCTCTGCCCCGCACGGGGTGAACGTGTTCCGCCCGGCCCTGATTCGTCCTCTGCCGATCCAGCTGCCGCCGTTTCCCGGCGAGTGCGAGTCGTCCTACTGGGACCGGCTGTCCCAAGCCAACCGTGTCCCCCTGGCCCGGCTTCGGGCCCCGTCACGCTGGCTGAAGCCCCACCTGGCCACCGCAGACACTCTCTGCATCCTCAGCGGCCAGTCCCGAGAGCACCTGGCCCGCACGATCCCCGACCTTTACACCGAAGGTCTCCCCCCGGCCCGGCCCCCCATCCCGGACGATCACGTTCTTCGCTGGGCCTGCCGCCGCTGCGTCGCCGCACGCACCGGATGGACTCTTCCCGTCCGTGCCTGGGCTTGCGTCCACGACGAGGTCTGTCTCCGTCACAACCTCTGGATCGGCCAGGACGTCTTCGCCCCCGAGCAGCAGCTCGACCTGTCCCGGACCCCCGACGTCAGACGCGCTCAACGACGTTACTGGCGGCTCCGACGACGCTACGGCCCAAGCGTCACCGATATCTGCCAGGAAGCCACCAGCAAGCTCTGGAGCGGCCTGGCCCACCGCCACTACCGGCTCAACCGCCGGGTCGAACTCCTCCACGATCTGGTCCGAGTCAAGGGACCGACAGTTGAACCGGACAGGAAGGCCCCCTGGCGGATCGCCGCTGGATATCCGGAGCACATCACGCTGATCAGCCTGTTCGCGCAAGTCCACTGGAGGCGGTCCATCCTCAGCGACGACCTCCTCGCCGCCACGCAGGCCCTCGCCGAATTCCATCGCCGTTTCCCGTTGCAGACGCCCCTGCGAGGCACCAGCCGCACATGGCTCAGCACGACTATCACCGCCACAGCAACACAGATCGAAGCGCTCTTGGGCCTGCCCAGTGAGCCCAACGGCGGACCAGTGTCCCCGGCTGGTCACGCAGCCTCCGACCGAGTAGGAGACCATCCAGACGGGCCGAATGGAGCCCTTGGTTGACCTTCACCTTGGGGGAGCCCACAGCATCAGTGGGGCCGGGCGACGTGCCTGGCATGAGGAGGAACGAGCATGGGGTTGCTGACCATCGGGACGTTCGCGAAGGCGTCCCGGCTGTCGCAGAAGGCGCTGCGTCTTTACGACGAGCTCGGCCTGCTGACTCCCGCTCGCGTCGACCCGGTGACCGGCTACCGCCTCTACGCACCGGAGCAACTGGATCAGGCCCGGCTGGTTGCCTGGCTCCGGCGGCTGGGGATGCCTCTCGCCCGCATCCAACAGGTCTGCACGCTGGAGGCAGGTCCGGCAGCCGAAGAGATCCGCGCGTTCTGGGCCCAGGTCGAAGCCGACACCGCCGCACGGCGGGACTTGGCCACCTTCCTCATCGACCACCTCTCCTGGAAGGACCCTGCCATGTCCCCGACCGCCAAGCCCCTGGGTATCCGTTACGCCGCCCTTTCCGACACCGGCCTTGTCCGAGAGAGCAACCAGGACACCGCCTACGCAGGGTCCCGCCTGCTCGCCGTCGCCGACGGCTTCGGCAGCGGAGGTGCCCCCGCAAGCGCCGCCGCTGTCGACGCGCTCAAGAGCCTCGAAACCGACAGCATCCCGGCCGGCAATCTCCTCAACGTCCTCGAAGACGCAATCGACCAGGCCAAGCAGGCCGTGCACGGCATCTCCGGACTCGGCCCTTCCTCCGAGGACGCCGGCACCACACTCACCGCGATGCTCTGGACCGGCTCGCAGCTGGCCCTCGTCCACATCGGCGACTCCCGCGTCTACCTCCTGCGAGACGGAGAGCTGTTCCAGATCACTCACGACCACACCATGGTGCAGTCAATGGTCGACGAAGGGCGCCTCAGCCCGGAAGAAGCCGCCTCCCACCCTCAGCGGTCCCTGCTGATCCGTGCCCTGGGCCAAGGAGCTGACTCCACACCCGACATGCGCCTGCACGACGCCCAGCAGGGAGATCGCTACCTGCTCTGCTCGGACGGCCTGTCCACCGTCGTGCCGACCGAAGAAATCCGCCGAGTGCTCTCCGGCATCAGTAAGCCCGAGCAGGCGGTCCGCGAACTCATCGCCGTCGCCAACGGCTCCGGCGGCCCCGACAACGTCAGCTGCGTGGTCGCCGACGTCATGGAGCTCCAGCAGTAGGAGCGAGCGGCATGCACTTCGAGTTGCACCAGGTCCGCTCCCACGAACTCATCCGCGAGGCGGACGAATACCGACTCGCCCAGCAAGCCAGGAAAGCCAGATCGGCTCCTCGAACCATGCTGGCCAATACACAGCACCCGACTCCACGGCGCTTGCTGGCTTGGCTCCGCGGGTGAACCATCACGCTGCCTACGGTTGAGCGGGACACCGACCCACCAACTTGTCCCACACAACCGTAGGCACCGCAGGTCGGAGCTCCGGCTTACCCACACCTATCTGGGACAGGACACCAACTTTGCGAGGGGACTTGCGAGTGTTGGCGTGACCTTGCGAATCGCGGTGGCGTTGGCTCCGGCGTGGTGGTTGAACTGCGCGGGGTACGCGGTGGGGCGGTTGGTCCTCCCACCGAGGGTTTCGAGGTTGCTTACCTAGATCCGTGTGGCTCTGAGCTGCGACGACCGCTGACGGATGTGGGCGGTGCAGTTCGAGGACGCTGCTCCGGTTCGCGAGTTCCACTCGTACAAGGGCCAGCGGCACCTGCCGGGCCTGTGGTGGTCATCGACGGCGCCCTCTCTGACAGCCTCGGCTGAGGCACCCGTTTTATCGGGTTAGCCTGGATGGGCGAGACAGGAGTACACCCCGGCATGGCCAGCACCACCACCCCCAGCAGCTTCGGATCGGATCCGGCGCCGCGTCCGAAACGGCGCACATTCTCTGCCGAGTACAAACTGCGCCTGGTCGCCGAGTACGACGCCGCCCCTCCCGGGGAGAAGGGCGCGATCCTGCGCCGGGAGCGGCTGTACCACTCGCACATCATCGAGTGGCGCCAGGCCCGCGAGGCCGGCGCCCTGGATGGCCTGGCAGACCGGCGGACCTCGGTGGTCCGGCCGAAGAAGGCCGCCGAGCAGGCCGAGCTGGAACGGCTGCGCAAGAAGGTCGCCCGACTGGAGAAGGACCTGGCCCGCCGCGACGCGGCCCTGGAAGTCATGGGAAAAGCCAACGCGCTCTTGGAACTGCTCTCCGAGAGCGCGGACTGAAGCATGCGGCCGCGCCGGTGGTCGATGAGGCTTTCGCCGGTGTCCAGGGGCAGTTGGGGACCACGGCGGCCTGCCGGCTGACCGGGCGTTCGCGTGCCACCCACTACCGCCACCTCAGCCCGAAGCCGAGGCCCGCACCGTCCCCGAGACCCGCGCCCGCCTCGGCCCTCTCACCGGCCGAGCGGGCCGCGATCCTGGAACTGCTGAACCGGCCGGAGTACGCCGACCTGCCCCCGCACAGGTCTGGGCACGTGAGCTGGACGCGGGCACCTACTGGTGCTCGGAGCGGACGATGTACCGGATCCTGTCCGCAGCCGGGCAGAACGGCGAACGCCGCCGCCAGGCCACCCACCCGCCCAGAACGATCCCCGAACTGGTCGCGAACGGGCCGTCGCAGGTCTTCACCTGGGACATCACCAAGCTGCCCGGCCCGGCCAAGGGCATCTGGTACCACGCCTACGTGATCATCGACATCTTCAGCCGCTACATCGTCGGCCACACCGTCGAACTGGCCGAAACAGCCGAACGGGCCGAGGAGTTGATCCGTGAGGCCATCGAACGCAACGGCATCGTGCCCGAGACCGTCCACGCGGACCGCGGGACCTCCATGACCAGCAAGAAGGTCTCCCAACTGCTGATCGACCTTGGTGTCACCAGGAGCCATTCCCGCCCCAGGGTGAGCAACGACAACCCCTACAGCGAGAGCCAGTTCCGCGCCACGAAGTACGCCGCCGACTACCCCGCACGCTTCGACTCCCTCACGCACGCCCGGGAGTGGATGGACGCCTTCATCACCTACTACAACCACGACCACAGACACTCCGGGATCGGCCTGCACACCCCCGCCTCCGTTCACTTCGGCACCGCCGAGGAGGTCCGGGACCAGCGGGCCGTCGCCCTCGCCGGGGCTTACCAACGCCACCCCGAACGGTTCGCCCGCCGACCGAGACCACCCGAGATACCCGGCCAGGTCTGGATCAACGACCCCGCCAATCGAAGAGAACCCGAACCACAAAGTTCATAGCACCACAAACGTCTCATTTGACTTGACAACTACCGGGGTGGCCTCGGACGGGTGCGGGCTGGAGCCGTTGGTCGCGCCGTACGCCGTCGGCGAGGACGTACAGACGAGTTTGTCGCCGGGCCACGGCTGGCTGGGGCGGTGGATGACGACTTGGCAGTTCGACGGGGACGAGGTCGTCTGGGCGGCGCGGGATCTGGAGTCGGTGCCGTTGTCCACGTCGCAGCCGGTACGCCGTTTCGGATGGGGGACCCGGCAGCGGCACCGGCCGGGGCCGCAGTTCATGGTCTCCACGGGCCGGCACCACGGGTTCGAGCCGGGATCCGGCTCCACGGTGTCGAGTGGGCCGTTGAGGACCTCGAGCCGCAGGCCGGAGCCGTGGTGCTCCGGGGTGCCGCAGGTGAGGTGCAGCGCCGCCCGATCCGGTGGCTCGCATGAGCGAGCGCACGCTGCGGCGGCACAGGCGACCGGCAGCTTCGAGCACATCGTGCGAGGCTGCGCGGATGGCCGGTGGACCCGCCGGGGCGGCGGGCATCCGAGCGTCACCGAGGAGATCCGTGAGGCGATCTTCGCGGTGAGACGCGAGTGCCTCCAGCGGTCGAGCGGGCGTTCTCCGCGATCAACAGCATGCTGCTGGAGCGCCTGCTGGGCTTCACCGGGGAGACGTCGCCGACCGCGGCGCCGACCCGGAGGGCAAGTGGGTCATCCGCTCCGACCGCCGCGACCGGCGGACGGTGTTCTTCCAGGACGAAGCTGCACCGGAGAAGTGGTACGTCCTGCGCTGGACCGGTCTGCCGCCGGAAGGTGAGGTCCCGGCGTTCTCCGACAAGACGGCCGAGGCTCTGCTGGCGGAGGTCCGCCGGCGGAACCTGGCTCCGCGCTCGGACGCTGAGCACCTCCCCGTCCTGCTGGACCTGCTCGGCTCGGTGATCCCGGTGGAGAAGTGGCCGACGCAGATGGCCTGGCGGGAGCGGACCGCCCGCTCCCGCCAGGCGGACCAGGCCCGCACCGCCGGCACCGACCGCCCGAAGACGGCCGCGGAAGATCCGGTCGAGAGCAAGGTCCTGCCCTGGTCCGAGCAGGCCCGCAGTGTCGAGCAGGCCGTCGCCCCGGCACCGTGGACGGCACCCGGGACCTGCAGGCACCCGTCGCCTACGTCCAGACCCCCGTCACGGCGAAACCGAAGAGCACCTGCCAGTCGATCCTGGGCTTCTTCGGCGCAGAGACCGGGCGCCTGACCTTGCCGCAGCTGATCCGGCAGGTCGCCGACTCCCTCGACGACCACGGCACCAAGGCCCTGATTCTGGACGACATCACCCGCCTGCGCATGCACCGTGCCGACGACCAAGACACTCTCGATCTGATCCACGCCTTCATGAGCATGAACGTCATCAGCGACACCACCTGCACAACCGACCACCACCACCGCCGGATCAGCCTGACAACCTGGACCCTCCCGCAACGAGACTGGGCCACCATCTGGGGCCAGGTCACCCCGAGGCTCGGCACCACCCAGCCTCACGACAGCTCACGGAAGCACCAGGCCGCTTCGGAATTCGTCTGGTCACGCGTCACCGGCAGGGAACGCGCACTCGCCCCGCTCACCCCCGCCCTTCCGCCCCAGCTACGGCATCGCAAGCACTGGGGATCGATCGCCTACTCCCTCGCCGGTCCGGGGCAGAACACCCATTACGCCCAGCTCAAGCCACTCCTGACGGAGTACGCCGACCAGCTCGCCAGCACGATCGACAGCAACGAGGCGAGAGTTTGAGGTCCATCGACAGCCGAGAGCAGAAAACAACAGTCCTTATATAAATGCTGTTATGATCCGCGCATGGCCGACACCCACGCGCTCGACCCGACGCAGCAGAGCCTCTGGCGGCCCCTGCGTCTGCTGCAGGCATCAATCGACGCCGACATCGCCCGGATTTACTCCAAGCAACAGATCGAGGGGCTCAAGACCAGCTTCGTCATGGAGCTGCTCCGCCTCCACGCCCGCGGACCCATGACCATCGCGGAACTGGCCGACTCGGTCCAGCGCACACATTCGGCACTCAGCCAGAAGGTCGCCGCGATGCGCACAGCCGGCTGGGTCCAGACCGTCGTGGGCGACGACGCGCGCACCAAGAAGGTGACGCTCACCGGCAAGGCCCGCCGCGTCGTCGGTCGCCTGGCGGCGGAATGGCGGGCCACCGAGGCCGCCCTCGCCGACCTGGAGGCCGAGATTCCCTACCCGCTCTCCCGGGTCGTCACCGATATCGAGCAAGCCCTGGCGCGCAAGAGCTTCCACGACCGGATCGCCGAGAAGCTGGCCGAGGATCCCGCGTGGGACTGAAGCGCACGCTGATCGACGTGACTCCGTTACGGTCGTCACCACCGTTCCGACGGTTGTGGCTCGGCCAGACCCTGTCCGGTTTCGGCGGCCAGATGACGCTCATCGCCGTCATGTTCCAGGTCTGGCAGATGACGAAGAGCACTACATGGACGGGGGCCGTCGGACTGGCCCAGGCGATTCCGCTCATCGCGCTCGGACTCTTCGCCGGCTCGCTGGTCGACCGAGTGGACCGCCGGAAGTTCTACCTGCTCACCACCAGCGGACAAGCCGTGTGTTCGCTCCTCCTCGCACTCCAAGGCTTCCTCGGGGTCGTCCCTGCCGCCGGCGTGTTGGGGCTCCTCGCACTCCAGTCCTGCTTCGGCGCAGGCGGCGGCCCGGCCTCGCGCACCTTCATTCCGCACCTTCTGCCCAAGCACCAACTGGCCGCGGGGCTGGCGTTGAGACGAATCGCCTTCCAGGGCGCCATGCTGCTCGGCCCCGCGCTCGGCGGATTGATCGTGGGCGGCTCGGGAGTCAGCGCCTGCTACCTGATCGACGCCTTGACGTTCGTCGCCTCGTTCTACGGTGCCTTCGGCTTGCCGCAGATGCACCCCGGAGACGAGCCCGCACGGCCCGGCCTGCGTGGAGTACTGGACGGCCTGGCCTTCTTGGGCCGCACCCCCGTCATTCGCGGAGCGTTGCTCACAGACCTGGCCACCACCGTGTTGTCGATGCCCATCAGCCTGTTTCCCTTGATCAACGCCGAAAGGTTCGGCGGCAACCCACGCACCCTCGGACTGTTCCTCACGGCCATCGCCGTCGGCGGGGTCGCAGCGTCACTCTTCTCGGGAACCTTCACCCGTTTCCCCCGCCCCGGCCTGGTCATGCTCGGTGGTTCCGCCGCCTGGGGAGCAGCGTTGACGCTGTTCGGCATGTCACCCAACCCATGGGTCGGTTTGGCCTTCCTCGTCATGGCCGGCGCCGCCGACACCGTCTCCGTCGTCTCCCGGAGCACCATCGTCCAGACACACACACCTCACGAGCTACTCGGCCGCGTCAGCGCAGCTGAACAGATCGTCGGGCAAGCTGGACCCGACATCGGCAACATGCGCGGCGGCCTCGTGGCAGATGTCACCTCGGGAGCAGCAGCCCTCGTCAGCGGTGGCCTGCTCTGCCTCGGTGCCGTTGCCGTGGTGGGCGCCACGACGGCAGACCTGCGCAGTTCCTCCGCGTCCTCCTCTGCCCACACAGCCTCGGTCAGCCCATAAGGCCTGCTCCGGAGCGACAAGACAGACGCTTGGCGGAGCAGCCCTCCGGCTGGACCGACAGAACCCCTCAGCAAGGTTCTTCGTCCCAGCTCAGGAAGGTACTTTCGCGTTTCCGCCCCGACAGCCGCCAAACCCAAGCGAAACGGCGATGCCAAGCCCGAGACTGAACTCGCGCTCATGCCCCGTTCCGGCCACCCGCCTCTCCGGAGCCGGCCTGGCCGTGGTCGACGAACGCGACGAGGGGATGGTGCCCGGAGGTCTTCTTCCAGGTCGCGGTGGCGTCCTGCTTCTCGGAGTGCGCGAGGACGAGCACGCGGTCGATGTCCACGGTCACCCGGCCGTCGACGGCCGGACTGCTCGTCCCGGCCAGTTCCCAGACCAGCGAGCGTGCCTCGGCTCGGGCCGAGCGAATCGCGGCGAGTGCTTTCGGTCCGGCTACGGCGAGGGCGTCGATGAGCCGGGAGCCCGTGGGGTCTGATGCCACCGGACCGAACACACCCGACTCGGCCGGCAGCATGCTCACGTCCGCGAGACAGTCCCCGCCCAGTGTGACCGCCAAGGGCACATCCAGGAGGATCTTGCCCGGGGCGTGCACCGCCCGAGGCCTGCGCCACGGCGCCAGTGCCGCCGATACTGCGGTGTCCAGACCGGACTTACGGACGGTCTCGACCAACAGCACCGCCCCGGCCTGCGAAACCGTCCGGCGCCGCCGCCCTCGACGCGGACACGCGGGTGGAACCCGATGCGCTTGCTCACCTGGAGAGTGCAACTTTCCATGCAGCGTTCAGAGGCACTCTCTGCTTATTTGACCAAGGCGTGGACGGACACGCTCATGAAAGCCCGAGGCTACCGCTACGTCCGCGAAGCCGTCGACGTCCTGGCCGCTCTCGCCCCCACGCTCGAACGAGGCCGGCGCTCCTGACGTCCTCCGTCGGTAGGCCGGGCAACGGCGTGCCCTGTGGCGGCGAAGTGGGCGGGCATTGCGCAACTGGGGCACTGCTGTTGGAGGAGGCATCGGTGCTGGAGGCAGAGGAAGTTCACCGGGAGACGCCGGAGCCACCTGCATGCGCCGCCATGGAGAACCTGAATGGCGGTGCCGTCTGCAGCAAGACACTGCGGGCAGTATCGCGTCGATCCAGTCAGGACCCACGGGTTGTCATAGACCATCCGCGCTGGTGTGCGGCGCGGCGTGAGGCCGGGGTTCAGTGGCCCGTATCTCCCTCCGAGCGGGGCCAGGAGCATGCCGCTGAGCCGTGAGTCGTGGCTGGAGCGCGACCGCCTGATGCCGCTCGGCTTCGATCCGCTGATGACGGGCACGGCTTCGCGGCCGTTCCGGCTGGCGTGGACCGGGTCGGACGGGAAGCCATGCCCGGCATTCGCCGGGCTTCTCCGTCCGCCGCGCGGACCGGCACCCGCCACCGCCCGGTGCCGGGGTCTCCCGCGCGGGCGGAGTCCGTACCCGTCGACGCGAGCGCACGCCCCGGCGACCCGGGCGGCCCGGGCGGCGTTCCGCCGCGCGACGGGAAGCCCCGGGACCCCGGTGTGCGCGTGCGCGCCCCGGCAGGCACCCCGACGGCGAACCGGGGCGGCGCGTCAGAGGACGGCGAGCCGGTCCACCAGCAACTCCACCCTCCGCCCGGCTCCCGCCGGCGGCAGCCGGCCCGCCCGGGTCAGGGTGGCCAGTCCGTGCAGGGCCGCCCAGAACACCTCGGTGAACAGTCCCGGGTGGACGCCGTCCCCGGCGACCTCGCCGAGGCGTTCCAGCAGGGCGGCGAAGCCGTCCTTCAGGGGCTCCGGGGTGTCCTCCGCCGCGAAGGCCAGCCCGCCGTCGAGATGGAACACGGCGTCGTAGACGGCCGGGTCGCGTTCGGCGAAGTCGAGGTAGGCGATCAACAACCGGGGCAGGACGTGGACCCCGGAGAACCGGCCCCAGGACTGGAAGGAGCAGATGAACCGCTGGGACCGCTTCCACTACGTCCGCGTCGCCGTCATCGTCGCCGCCTTCGCCCTGCTGGTCACCGCCCTCGCCTGAGCCCCCTCCCCACGGCGCGGCAAGGACCGGGACCTCCGGGACGGGCACGGGAGCCACGCGGGACGGCGGCGGGAACGCGGTGCGCGGACGGTTCCCGGGAGCGGGTACGCGCACGGGCACGGGACGGCCAGGCGGCGCGGTGGTGCGGTGGTGCGGCTTGGGCCTGGGGCGTCCGGGCGGCCTGCCGCCAGCGGCCTGCGGTCAGCGTTCACTGCTCGCCGCCGAACCGCCGGTGCGGGTGCTCTACGCGTCCGGGCGGCCTGCCGCCAGCGGCCTTCGGTCAGCGTTCGCGGTCGGTGGCGGCGCGGGCGAGGTCGGCCAGCGCACGGCGGGCGGGCGGCGGGACGACCGGATCGGACAGCACGGCGAGCGCGGCGTCCCGGCGGTCGGCGATCATCCGCTCCACCGCCTCGACCGCGCCGGTCCCGCGCAGCACCCGCCGCACCGCCTCCGCCCCGGCGGCGTCCAACCCCGGGTCGCCGAGGTGCGCGTTGAGCACGCGCCGTTGCGCCGGACCGGCCGCACGCCGTGCCAGCACCACCAGCGGGGTGCGCTTGCCGGAGCGCAGGTCGTCGACGGACGGCTTGCCGGTGCGGCACGGATCGCCGAACACGCCGAGCAGGTCGTCGCGGAGCTGGAACGCCTCGCCGACCGCGCCCGCGTAGGCGCGGCAGACGCGCAGCACACCGTCCCGGGCACCGGCCAGCGTCGCGCCGAGCAGCAGCGGGTGCTCGACGGTGTAGCCGGCGGTCTTGTGGCGGATGGTCTCGAACGCGGCGGCCAACTCGGCGTCCGCGCCCGCGTCCTGCCGGGGCACCCGGTCGGCCGGGGCGCCGGAGCCGGTCGCCAGCAGGTCGCGCTGCTGCCCGATCACCAGCGCGGTGCGCATCCGTCCGACGAGCGGCAGGACGGCGGCCTGCCGGGGATGGCCGGCCAGCGAGGACATCAGCAGTTCGTCGGACCACACCAGCGCCAGGTCGCCCAGCAGGATCGCGCTGTTGACGCCGAACCGCCGCCGTTCCGGCTCGGGCAGCGCCGCGGGCGCCGCGGCGAAGAACACACGGTGCGCGCTGGGCCGGCCCCGGCGCAGCGCGGAGTCGTCCATCACGTCGTCGTGGATGAGCGCGAAGGCGTGGAAGAGCTCCAGCGCCGCCGCAGCGCCGAGCACCGGTTCGGCGGCGCCGCCCGCGCCGCCCGCGTGCCAACCGGCCACGCAGAACAGCGGCCGCAGCCGTTTTCCGCCGGCCAGGTAGGCGTCGAGCAGTCCGGCCATCCGGGCGAGCGAGGGGTCGGCGCGGTCCCGGGTGCGCTCGGCCAGGAAGTCGCACAGCACCTCGTCCACCGCGGTGCGCACGCCCTCCAGGTCCAGGGCGCCGACCGGCGGGCGGTGCGTCGTTCCCACGTCGTCGCGTCCCTCGTCGAAGGTGGTGCGGAGCCCGCGTCGAAACCGTGCGGAGCCTGCCGGACGGTTCCGCCGGGCCCGGCAAGTGTAGGCGGGAATCCGGCATCTGCGTCGATATGTGGCGTACGTCACCGAGCGCGCCCGGCGCCGCCGCCCCGCCCGGCGCCGTTGCCCGCCCGGCGCCGCCGCCCCGCCCGGCGCTCGCGCCACGCACCTCCTGCCCCGCCCGGTGGGCGGTGCGGTGGGCGGCCCGGACCGGCGGCGCCACGCTGACCGCGCTGCCGTGGACCGGGTCCGGGTTCCGGCTGGCGGTGGCACACATCGGCGACTCGGGCGCGGGCGCCGGGTGTACGCGCCCGACCTGCGCGGCCACGGCCGCAGCGGCCGGCCGGGGCGGTACTCGTTCGAGCTGATGCGCGACGACCTCGCGGCGATGCTGGAGTCGCTGGAACTGGACCGGGTCACGTTGGTCGGGCACGCGATGGGCGGCGTGCTGGCGTACCTGTACGCGGCCCGTTACCCCGGACGCGTGGAGCGGCTGGTGCTGGAGGAGGCGCCGGGGCCCGAACCGCACGTGCACCCGGACCCGCGGCGTCCGGTGGGCGAAGCGGACTTCGACTGGGACGCGGTGACCGCCCTGCACGCCCAACTCGCCGAGCCGGCCGCGGACTGGCGGTCCGGGCTGGGGGCGATCACCGCGCCCACCCTGGTGCTGGCCGGCGGGCTGCGCGGTCACCTGCCGCAGGCGCCGTTCGCCGCGATGGCCCGGCGCATCCCCGGCGGGCGGCTGGTGACGATACCCGGCGGCCACGAGATCCACCGGACGCTGCCCCTGGAGTACGCGGCCACCGTGCACGGCTTCCTGCCGATCACGCTGAACTGAGCCGGCCCGCCGCCCGGCCGGCGCCGTCAACGCCGCCCGGACGCGGGGCTCTCCGGGCGACCCGTCCGGCCCGCGGCGTCCGGCTCGGGCCGTCCGGCTCCGGCGGGCGGACCGTGGGTCCCGGTCGCCGGGCACCCCGCGACGGTCAGAACTCGTCCTGGCACCACGGGCTGCGCGGGGTGCGCAGCATCAGGTCGGCACGGGCGGCGGCGCCGGGGGCCAGCTCGGTCACCCGGCCCGCCGCGGCCAACCGCACGGCGGACTCCCCACCCAGGTAGAGGGTGCCCAACTCGGATATGTCCATGGCGAGTTCGGGCTCCTCGGTGCTGGCCTCCACCCGGCTCGCGCCGGGCCCGACAGCCGCGTCGAGCCGGTAGGTGCCGTCCGCGTGACCGGCCCGGTCACGCAGCCTGAGCACCAGGCTGCCCGGCACCCCGTAGCCGCGGGCCCGCAGCGCCGCCGGCACGTCCAGCACCCGCAGCCACATGTAGTCGGCGTGCAACCGGACCCGGGCGGCGCGCGGGTCGCCGAGCAGCAACGGCAACACGTCGTCCGGCGGCCGGAAGCCGCTGACCAGCGTGGTGATCCAGTCGACCGACAGCGCGTGCCGCCACAGCGCGGCCTCGGCGCGCGGGTCGGCGAACTCCGCCCGCTTCACGGTCAGCGTGTGCTGCGGCATCTTGTGGTCCCACCGCCGCTCCCGGTCCACGGTGTACGTCATGATGCCGTCGACCCTGCCGCAGGCGTCCCGGTAGACCGCGTGGAACGGCTCCTCCCAGTGCTCGGCGGGGTGGCGCAGTTCCCCGGTCGCCGTGCTCCACCAGCTGTCCGGGCGGTCGACCATACCGGGCACCGCGGTGCGCACCCGGTCGAAGAACTCCGGACCGGCCTTGCGCAGCTCGGCGGAGTCGGCCAGGTCGATCCGGCCGTGCTCGGGCGGGCCGGTCCCGCTCACCCGGGCGCGCGGGACGTCGACGCTCCACTCGGTGGTCCAGGTCGCCGGGCCGAAGCCGAAGCGCCCGTAGATCGGGTACTCGGCGGCGATCAGGATGGCGACCGGGTCGCCGCGCTCCCGGGCGGCCGCCAGGTCGAGGTCCATCATGCGACTGAGCAGGCCGCGCCGCCGGTGGGTGGAGGTCACGGTCACCGAGGTGACGCCGGAGGCGGGCAGGGTGGCACCGCCCGGCACGGTCAGTTCGCGCGGTATCGAGCGGAACGTGCCGACGCACCGGCCCCGGTCGAACGCGCCCCAGGTGCGGTCCGGTTCGAGGTCCAGCATCCGGGCGACGAGGTCGGTCTCGTGCGGTGCCGCGCCCGGTGGGCGCAGGAACCCCCGGCGGCAGGCTCCGATCCACTCGGCCCGCTCGTCCCGGGTGATGCGCCTGACCTGGACGTCGGTGCTCATGAGCGCAGGGTAGGTCGGTGCTCCGCGGGAGCGCACCCGGTTTTCCCCCCGACCCGCCGCAGCCGTCCCGGGCGACCGGAGCGCCCGGGACCGCCGCGGCCGCCGTACGACCGGCCGCCGCGGCCGCCGCGTCAGGCGCCGGGCCCGCCGGCCCGGCTCCGGCGAGCCGCCGCCGGGGCCCGGGAGCCGGCCGCACCGGCGGGTCAGAACGTGGCCCTGACCTCGCCCACCGGCCGGCCGCCGCCCAGCAGCGGCGCCTCGGCGACCCGCCGCAGCGCCTCGTCCGGCACGCCCAGCCGGCCCAGCGCGCGGGCCAGCACCGGGCCGAGCGCCCGCGCCCCACCGTCGTCGATCTTGAACGCCACCGCCCGGCCGTCCGGCAGCGCGACCGCCTGCACCGCCTCGGCGCCCACCTTGGACAGCGCGCCCGGCACCGCGCGCATCAGCCAGGTGTCCGGCCGCCGGGTGCCCGCCACGTACTCGGGGTGGGCGCGCATCGCGTCGGCGACCGCGCGGCGCGGCGTGCCGGGCTCGGCCAGCACGTAACCGCGGAAGGCTCGGGCCAGCCCGGTCAGGCTCAGCGCCATCAGCGGCGCGCCGCAGCCGTCCACGCCGATGTGCGCGACCGGCTCGCCGGACGCCTCCCGGATCACGTCGGCGACCAGGAGCTGCAGCGGATGGCCGGGGTCGAGGTAGCTCTCCAGCGGCCATCCGTTGCGCGCGCAGGCGGCGAGCATGGCGGCGTGCTTGCCGGAGCAGTTCATCAGCAGCGGCTCGCGGGTGCCGCCGGCCGCCAGCCACGCCTCGGCGGCCTCCCGGTCCAGTGGCAGGTCCGGCGGGGTGCGCAGCGCCGAGGCGTCCAGCCCGGCGCCCGCCAGGATCCGGCGGACACCGGACAGATGGAACGTTTCGCCTGAGTGGCTGGCGGCGGCCAGCGCCAGCAGCGGCCCCTCCAGGGCGGCGCCGGCCCGCAGCACCGCCTCGGCCTGCATCGGCTTGTTGCTGGAGCGCGGGAAGACCGGGACGGTGACGTCGCCGAGCGCCAGCTCGACACCGCCGTCCGCGTCCAGCACGACCAGCGCACCGCGGTGGTGGCCCTCCACGAAACCGGAGCGCACCACCTCGGCGAGCACGGGCGGCGCGGACGGCGCCGGGCCGGCCGGGACGTCGGGGCGGGACGCGGACGGGGCGGTGCGGGACGACATCGGGGGCCTTCCGGATGGTGTGGGCGTGCGGGGACGAAGCGGTGCCGCGACCCGCCGCCGGCCCGCCGGGCCGCCTCCCCGCGCCGGTCAGCCGTCGCAGAGCAGGTCGTCGATGTGCGCTTCCCCCTCACGGTACCGGCGGGCGATCTCGGCGCTGCACCCGTCCACCGTCGCCTGCAGCCGGCGGCGGCGCCCGGAGACCTCCTGCTCGTGCCGGACCAGTCGGCCCATCGCGGCCCGCAACTCCTGGTCGGTGCGGGCCGACAGGTCGGACAGCTCCACCTCGCCCAGCATGGCGTCGGCCAGTGCCCGGTACGGCTCGCCGTGCGGCGTGCCCAACGTCACATGGCGGGCGGACGAGCGGACCCGGGACGGACCGTCGGTGAGGATCTCGGGCAACCGGTCCAGAACGGTGCCCTCCGGCGCGGTCCGGCGGGCCAGTTCGGCGCGCAGGATGTCGATCCGGCCCTGCAGCAGCCGGCGCAGGTAGGACAGGTCGGCCTCCTCCTGCTGGGCGTCGCGGCGCAGCGTGCGCAGCTCGGACAGCCGCAGCCCGTCGAGGGCGGGCGGCCCGGCGGCCCCGGCCGCGACGGCGCCTGCCGGGCCGTCCGCGGTGGGCGCCTGCCCGGCGCGCGGGCGCGGGGTGCGGGGGTTGAACGCGTCGGCCTGCAGCATGCGGCCTTCCTCGGTCCGGGCTGTGTCAGCCACTGCGGGTGGTGCCGCTGGTGTGGCGGCGCGGGTCCGTCCTGCCCCGGTCGTGGTCATGGGTCGTACGTCCCCTCCGGTCGGGGCGTCGCCGTACGGCCCCGGTCATCGCCTCGCATCAGATCGTGCCACTGCCGCGGTACGTCGCGCAGCGCCTCTGCACCCGAACGGCCCCGGCGCTCTTGGCTTCACACCATCCGACCCGGCTCGCGCGCGGGGGCGCGAACGGTCGCGATTCACCCCTGCGGGTGGTGCGGTACCGGGCCGCGCCACAATGGGCGGATGCGAGCCGTGGCCCAGCGTGTGACCGAAGCAGCCGTGACCGTGGACGGCGAGACCGTGGGGGCGATCACCGGCCCCGGGCTGTGCGTGCTGGTCGGGGTGACGCACGACGACACCCCCGATCATGCGGCACGGCTGGCCCGCAAGCTGTGGTCACTGCGCATCCTGCCGCAGGAGCGGTCCTGCTCCGACGTCGGCGCGCCGCTGCTGGTGGTCAGCCAGTTCACGCTCTACGGGGACGCCCGCAAGGGCCGCCGGCCCACCTGGAACGCCGCCGCGCCCGGCGAGGTGGCCGAGCCGCTGGTGGACGAGGTGGTGACGGCGCTGCGCGGGCTGGGCGCGCACGTGCAGACCGGCCGGTTCGGCGCCGCGATGCGGCTCTCGCTGACCAACGACGGGCCGTTCACCGTCCTGGTCGAGGTCTGACCCGGGGGCCGTCCCGCGCGTCCGGGCAGCGCCGCCGCACCGGTGGGTCCGGGCGGCGCTCAGGGCGCGACCACGATCTCCTGGTTGGCCGGGACGGTGTCGGCCAGCAGCAGCGCGTCGGCCGGCGTGCTGCGCTTGACCACCGCGAGCGCGATCGGGCCCAGCTCGAAGTGGCGCGCCGAGGAGGTGACGATCCCGGCCTGCCGCCCGTCGGCGCCGTCGGCGGCCACCCGGACCGGCGTGCCGTGCCCGGGCAACTTCACCTCGCTGCCGTCCAGGTGCAGGAAGACCAGGCGGCGCGGCGGCCGGCCCAGGTTGTGCACCCGGGCGACGGTCTCCTGGCCGCGGTAGCAGCCCTTGTCGAGGTGGACGGCCGACTCCAGCCAGCCCAGCTCGTGCGGAATGGTGCGGTGGTCGGTCTCCAGGCCGAGCCGCGGCCGGCGCGCCTCGATGCGCAGCGCCTCCAGCGCCAGCACCCCGGCGGGCGCTCCGGCCCGGCCGGCGAACTCCACCAGTTCGCCGCGCGGCGCGAACACGTCCCGGCCGGCCGCGGTCTCCCGTACCGGCCAGTCGGCCGGCACCTCGGTGATCGATCCGGCGGGCAGGTGCGCCACCGCCCGCTCCGCGGTCACGTCGCGCACCTCGACCCGGTAGAAGAACGTCATGCTCCGCAGGTAGGCCAGCAGCGCGTCCCGGGTGCCCGGCTCGACGTGGATCCAGGTGGTGGCGCCGTCGTCGACCAGGTACAGGGCGTGCTCGATGTGGCCGTGCGCCGACAGGATCAGCGCCTCGGTGGCCCGGCCCGGCGGCAGCTCGCTGACGTGCTGGGTGAGCAGCAGGTGCAGCCAGCTGAGCCGGTCGTCGCCGGCGACGGTCAGCACGCCGCGGTGCGACAGGTCCACGAAGCCGTCGCCGCCCGCCAGCGCGCGCTGTTCGCGGAACAGGTCGCCGTAGTGGGCGGCGACGCCCTCGTCGGGCGCCTCGGCGGGGACCGCGCCGGGCAGCGAGAGCAGGGGACTGGGGATCATGCTCCCCAGCCTACGACCCGTCCGGGGCAGCGCGGGAGGCTACGACCCGTCCGGGGCCGCGCGGGCCGCGCAGTCGGCGCACCGACCGAAGATCGCGAAGTGCTTCATGTCGGTGTGGAAGCCGAACCGCTCGCGCAACGCCGCGGTGAACGGCTCGGCCAGCGAGACGTCCGCCTCCACCACCGCGTCGCAGTCCCGGCAGACCAGGTGCATGTGGTGGTGCCGGTCGGCCAGGTGGTAGGTGGGAGCGCCGTGCCCGAGGTGGGCGTGGCTGACCAGGCCCAGCTCCTCCAGCAGCTCCAGCGTGCGGTAGACGGTGGAGACGTTGACGCCGCTGGCGGTGCGACGCACCTCGCACAGGATGTCGTCGGGGGTGGCGTGCCCCAGGCGGTCGACGGCCTCCAGCACCAGTTGCCGCTGCGGCGTGAGCCGGTAACCCCGCTCACGCAGATCCTTCTGCCAGTCGACGCGCACCACGGTGTCAAGTGTAGGGACTCCGCGGGTGGGTCGGGACGGTCACTTGAAGAAGGCGATCCCGTCGTCCGGCAGGTCCTTGAGGTCCTTGGCCCATTCGGAGGGGTCGACGGCCTTCTTCAGGTGCGCCGACATGTAGGGGCGCAGCTCCACCCGGGGGGTGGACTTCTCGCCGACCCACATCAGGTCGCCCTTGACGTAGCCGTACAGCCGTTTGCCGCCGGAGTACGGGTCGGCCGAGCCGAGCCGGGCCACCGCGTCGGTGACCAGGTCGATCTGCGGCTTGCCCTCGGCGAGTTCGCCGTACCAGATCTCGATGACGCCGGCGTCGCGCGACATCACCGCCTCGACCCTGCGGTCGGCGTCGATCCGCCAGTAGCCGCTCTCGGTCTCCAGCGGGCGCACCTTGCCGCCCTGGCCGTCCAGCTCCCAGGTGTGCGAGACGTACTCCAGGAACGGGCGGCCGTCGTGAGTGAAGGTGGCCTCCTGGCCGAAGTTGCACTTGGTGGCGCCGGGGAAGTCGAACACCCCGGCGCCCTGCCAGTCGCCGAGCAGGAAGGCGAGCGGGAGCAGGTCCGGGTGGAGGTCGGAGGGGATCTCGATCATCGGGTCAGCGCTGGCCCTGGTAGAGCTTGCGCACGGTCAGCGCCGTGAACCCCAGGACGCCCACGGCGACCAGGACGAGAAGGATTTCGAAGAAGACCTCAAGCACGTCGGTGCTCCTACGCTGGCGGTTGTCGGTCGGGTACCCGCGCCGAGTCTAGTGCGCCGTCCGGTCAGCCGAGCGGCTGGGCCCGGAGCACCACGGCCTGCCGGAACGGCACGTCGGCGGTGCGCCGCGGGTGGGTCCGGACCACCGGTCCCACGGTGTCGCCGGCCAGGACCCACCCGTACCGGATGTGGGTGGTGCCGCTCGGGTAGTCCCACCGACCGTCCGGCGGGGTGCCCGGCCCCGGCGGGTCCCAGCGGTGCGGCACGCGGACCACTACGCGGCGCCGGCTGCGAAGGCGGCGAACGCGACGGCGGCGGCCCAACGCGGCACGGCCCGCCACAGCCGCCGTCGGCGCGACGCCCTGCGCGGTGAAGCCGACCAGCGGGTCGCCCTCGTCGTCCGGCGCACCATCCGCTGGAGGCCGCCGCAGTGGCCCAGCGGCAGGAGGGAGCGGCGCGCGAGGCATCCACACTCGGCCATCGGGTTGACTGTCCCCATGGCGAAGCGACTTGTGATCAAGGTGACGGCGGGCGCCGACGCGCCCGAACGGTGCTCCCAGGCGTTCACGGTGGCGGCGGTCGCCGTGGCCAGCGGGGTCGAGGTGTCGCTGTGGCTGACCGGCGAGGCGGCCTGGTTCGCGCTGCCGGGGCGGGCCGCGGCGTTCGACCTGCCGCACGCCGCGCCGCTGCCCGACCTGATCGACGCCGTGCTGGCCGCCGGGAGCCTGACGCTGTGCACCCAGTGCGCGGCACGGCGCGAGATCACCGAGGCGGACGTGATCGAGGGCGTGCGGATCGCGGGGGCTCAGGTCTTCGTCCGCGAGGCGACGGCGGACGGCACCCAGGCGCTCGTCTACTGAGCGGGCCCGCCCGACACCACCCGGGCGCCCGCGCACCGGACCCGTTCGTCGACGCGGCGGCGGCCCCGGCGGAGCCGTCCGGCACGGCACCGGGCGGGCAGGCGTCCGTGCGACGACGGGGGTGCGAGGGCCGGTCCTGGCCGGCTCAGTGCTCGTCGCCGCCGTCCTTGTCGCCGGAATCGCCGTGGCCGGCGGACCGACCGGTGGCACGGTCCACGGCCGCCTTCTCGTCCCGCTTCCAGCTGTCGTCCTCGGGGTCGTCCCTGAGCCACTCGTCGTTCGGCTCGTCCCACCAGTAGTCGTCCGGCCCGCGCCGGTTGGCCACGATGGCGGCGAACGGCGGGATGACCATGGCCACCACGCACATGGCGACCGCGGCCGGCACCGAGACCAGCCGCACCACCCCCCACGCCAGGACGAACAAGGTGACGCAGACGATCATCATGGCGATGTACCGGTGCTTGCGCCGCGCGTACATAGCTCCACGGTACGTCGCCCGACGCCCCGGCGGGGAGCGCCGGGCGTCCGCGCACCGCCCCGACGCGCGAACGCCGCCGGGCCGGCGCCCCGGCGGGGGCACGGGCCCGGCGGACCGGTCGGGCGGGGTCAGACGGCGATGGCGACCTCCGCCGGGGCGCCGCGCCGGGCGACCACGGTGCGGTCCACCGAGCCGCCGGGCACCAGCGCGCGCAGCGTCCAGGTGCCGGGGGCGGCGAAGAACCGGAACTGCCCGGTCGCCGAGGTCGGCACCTCGGCGGTGAACTCGCCACCGCCGTCCAGCAGCCGCACGTAGCCGGAGACCGGCTCACCGTCGCGGATCAGCGAGCCCTGGATGATCGTCTCGCCCGCCACATCGACACCGGTCAGGGCCGGGCCGCCGGCCGTCGCTCCACACATGGGTCTTCCTTACGCCTGGGGTCCGGTCGGGGGTCAGTTGGCGCCGAGTTCGATCGGCACGCCGACCAGCGAGCCGTACTCGGTCCAGGAGCCGTCGTAGTTCCTCACGTTCGGCTGGCCGAGCAGCTCGTGCAGCACGAACCAGGTGTGCGCGCTGCGCTCGCCGATGCGGCAGTAGGCGACGGTGTCCCTGGACAGGTCGACGCCCGCGCCCTCGTAGATCTCCTTCAGTTCCGCGTCGGGCCGGAAGGTGCCGTCGTCGTTGGCCGACTTCGACCACGGGATGTTGCGCGCGGTCGGGATGTGGCCGGGCCGCTGGGACTGCTCCTGCGGCAGGTGGGCCGGGGCCAGCAGCTTGCCGCTGAACTCGTCGGGCGAGCGCACGTCGACCAGGTTGAGGGTGCCGATGGCGTTCACCGCGTCGTCGCGGAAGGCGCGGATCGAGGTGTCCTGCGGCTGCGCCGCGTACCGCGTCGCCGGCCGGACCGGCACCTCCTCCACCAGGTCGCGCGAGTCCAGTTCCCACTTCTTCCGGCCGCCGTCCAGCAGCCGGACGTCGCGGTGGCCGTAGAGCTTGAAGTACCAGTAGGCGTAGGCGGCGAACCAGTTGTTGTTGCCGCCGTAGAGCACGACGGTGTGGTCGTCGCCGATGCCCTTGGCGGACAGCAGCTCCTCGAAGCCGGACTGGTCCACGAAGTCGCGGCGCACCGGGTCCTGCAGGTCCTTCTTCCAGTCGATGCGCACCGCGTTGCGGATGTGGTTCTTGTCGTAGGCCGACGTGTCCTCGTCGACCTCGACCAGCACGACCGACGGGTCGTCCAGGTGGGCCTGGACCCAGTCGGCGTCGACCAGTACGTCGCTTCGGCTCATTGCGGTTCTCCTCCGGGGCAGTTGCGGCGAGTGGTGCGGGACCGGCGGCGCGCACGCGGCAGGGCGCCGTGGCGTGCGGTCGCCGTGGGGTGGAGACGCTGGGAGCGGGGCCGGTGGCCGCGAGGAGCGGACCGGACCGGCGCCGACCGGGAACGGGCCCGGTCAGCGCGTGGCGGCGCGGTCCCGGCGCGCGGGGCACGCCGCCGGGGTCGATCGCGGGGGCACCGCCGCGTCAGGACGCGCGACAGAGCATGGCGGCGACACGGCACAGGTCGACTGCCCGCCGCTTCGTGAGGTCCGCCTGTCGCATCATGACTCGATCGTAGGGAAGCCGACGGCGGAGTGTCACCGGCATATCAAAGTGTGAGACACGATCACCCATACGGTGGGATGAAAACCGGCCGAACCCCGCCACGACGGACGGTTTCGTCTCACGATCCGGAACCTGCTCGGCAGACGGCACGCTGCGCCGCGCCCGCCGCCGCGCCGCCCGCCGGACGTCACCGGCTCAGCGTCACGTGCCGGCCGGTCAGCGAGATCCGAACACCGGACGGCGTGGCGCGCACCGAATCCAGCGTGATGCCGCTCGGCAGGCCGGACAGCCGCCGGGAGAAGTCGATCCGCGAGCGCACCAGGTGCTCCAGGCCGGGGATGGTGCCGGCGTCCGGGATGGAGTCCGCGTGCAGGCTCACGGTGTCGCCACCGGTCACGTCGACGGTGCTGGTCACGCTGCGCCGCACGGTGCCCAGGACCGGCAGCGACAGGCTGCCGGTGACCTTCACCCGGCTCTTGCCGGACGAACCGTGCCCGCCGTAGGAGACCTTGACGCCGTCCGGCGCGGCGGCCGACAGGTCGGCGTAGGAGACCAGCGCGGTGCCGGTGGCACGGTCCGCGACGAACCCGGTGAATCCGCCCTTCAGCTCCACCCCGTGCAGGTCGGCGGTGAGCTCGGCCAGCCGCAGCCGTCCGTCTCCGGTGCCGCTCTCGGTGGCCCCGGCGCCGGTCTCCACGTCGGTCGCGGTGACCGTGACCTCGGTCAGCCTGCGGGCCAGCACCTGGGTCAGGAACGGGAAGCCCTTGATGGACACCGCTGGACGCCGGGTCAGGCCCTGGCCGGACTGGATCCGCCGGGCGGCCCGGGACTGCGCGTAGGCGACCGACACGCGGTCAGCGGCCACGAACAGCCCGGCCAGCACCACGACGGCCACGATCAGGATCCGTACCCCGCGACGCATGTGACTCCCCACTCCCGGCCGGTGGTGGCGTTCCGACGACCACGCCCGCGCGAGCCTATCCGCTCAGGCGTGCGACGTACCGGGTTCGCGGACCTCTCCGGGCGCCCGGGCGGTCACACCCCCGGCAGGTGCGCCACCGTCCACACCACCGGCGCGGCCAGCGCCAGCGGCAGCGCCACCCCGGCGGTGAAGTGCACGAAGCGCGACGGCCAGTCGTAGCTGGCCACCCGCAGCCCGGCCAGCGCGCACACCCCGGCGGCCACCGCCACCGCCGTGGCCGCCGCCGCCATGCCCAGCAGGTGCGCCGTCCCGTACCCGGCGCCGGCCGCGGCCAGCAGGGCCAGCGGCAGCGACACCGCCGCGGGCAGCCTCGGCGCGCGCACCACGGTGGCCGCCGCCACCGCGACCGCGCCGACCGCCACCGGGTGGCCGCCCTCGGCCAGGTAGCCGGCCGCCAGCACCGTCAGCACGGTCGAGGCGGCGGTCGCGGTGAGCGCGGACAGCCGCTCGTCCGAGCCGCCGCCGTGCCGCATCTGCCGTACCAGGATCAGCGGGATCCACACCCCGAGCGTGCCCAGCACCGCGGTGGGCGCCTGCCGGGCCGGTGCGAACAGCAGCGCCACGTCGGCGGTCACCCCGGCCAGGAACGCCAGCGCGATGCCCTGCCGGGCCGGCCACATCCCGTTCAGCCGGAACCAGCCGGCCGCGGTGACCGCCTGCAGCAGCACCACCGGCACCGCCAGCACCGGCCGGCCGAGCGGCGCCGCGCCGGCGAGCAGCGCGGCGAGCGCCGCGGTCAGCAGGGCGGGCGCCGGGCCCGGCGGGATGATCGGCGAACCGGTGCGGCGCGCGGCGGCCGGCGGCGGCCCGGCGGCGGCCGGCGCGGCCTGCGGGGGCAGTTCCGCGGCGGCCGCCGGGCGCTGCGGCGGGTACGGCGGCTGCGGGGTCGGTGTCGTCATGCGGTCGGGCTCACCCTCCGGCGAACGGCGGAAGCACCTCGACGGTTCCGCCTTCGGCCAGTCGTACGGTCGCGTGGTCACGGGTGCCGACGGGTTCGCCGTCGACCAGGAACGAACAGATCCCGAGCAGGTCGGCGAACCGGCGGCTGCCGGTGCGCCGGCCGCGGGCCGCCGCGAGGGCGTCGGCCAGCGTCACCGCCCGGTAGGTCTCCTCGCCGGTGCCGGCCGCCGCCTTGGCCGCCGCCCAGTAGCGGATCACGCCGCACGGCGCCGCGGGGGCGGCGTGCCGCACCGGGTCACTGGCGGCCATGCGGTTCCTCCGGCAGGTCGGCGCGCCCGGGCCGGCTCGGTCGGCGCGGTGCGCGCGGCGGGCGATCGGGCTCCCGCGCGCTCCATGATGGCCCCTGCCGGGCGATGCCGGGCAACCCGCCCGTGCCGGGCGACGCGGCGGCGGGCGCCGCAGGCGTGCCGGCCGAGCGAACCGTGCCGGGCGACGCGGCGGCACCGGGTGGGGTGACCGTGCCGGACGGGGTGACCGTGCCGGACGCGGCCGCCTCGGCGGCCCAGGCGGCGATCCGGTGCAGCAGCCACGGCTCGGCGGAGTTCTCGGCGTGCCCGAAACCTGGTTCGATCCACAGCCGGGCGCCGTCCGGTCCGGCCGCGCGGGCCAGCGAGAGCGGGTGGTCCAGCGGGAAGTAGGAGTCCCGGTCGCCGTGCACGATCAGCAGCGGGGTCGGCGCGATGAACGGCACCGCCTCGACCGGCGAGCGCGGCACCGGGTCCCAGTCGTACGGGTGGACGCGGGTGCGCAGCCCGTAGCGCGAGACGACCCGGCCGACCGGCCGGGTCACCGCCCAGTGCACCCGGCGCATCGGCGCGGTGCCGCGGTAGTACCAGCGGGCCGGCGCGCTGACCGCGGCCACCGCGTCCACCGGCTCCCGCCCGGCCCCGCCGGCCTGCCGCAGCACCACCGAGCCGCCCATCGAGAAGCCGACCGCGGCCACCGCGCCGTACCCCAGCCGCCGGGCCCAGCCGACCGCCGCGTCCAGGTCGAGCGTCTCGCGGTCGCCGACCGTGGAGCGCCCGCCGGACCCGCCGTGCCCGCGGAAGGAGAAGGTGACCACGCCGGCGTACTCCTGGAAGATCCGGGCGGCCCGCAGCATCGCGGGGCGGCGGAGCGAGCCGGTGAAGCCGTGCGCCAGCACCACGGCCGTCCGGCCGCCCTGCGGGCCGCGGTGGTGGGCGGCCTCGATCCGCACCCCGTCGCAGGTCAGCAAGACCTGCGAGGACGGGGCCGGCGGGGGCCCGGAGGTGGGTGACGACACAGCGGGCGGCGCGGTCGCGCCCTGACCAACACAGTCCATGTCGGCTATTCTCCTAGTCAGAGGATCCGGGCAGCGTCGCCTTCGGGTCCTTTCGTGCTTTCCGAGACCCCGGGAGCCCTGCGGATGAGCTCACTCCTGCTGCTGACCAACGCGCTCCAACCCTCCGCCGAAGTCCTGCCCGCCCTCGGTCTGCTGCTGCACCAGGTGCGCGTGGCGCCCGCCGAGGCCGCTGCGCTGGTGGACGCGCCCGGCGCCGACGTGGTCCTGGTCGACGGCCGCCGGGACCTGCCGCAGGTCCGCGGACTGTGCCGGCTGCTGCGCTCCACCGGCCCCGGCTGCCCGCTGCTGCTGGTGGTGACCGAGGGCGGCATGGCGGCGGTGACCGCGGACTGGGGCACGGACGACGTCCTGCTGGACACCGCGGGCCCCGCCGAGGTGGAGGCCCGGCTGCGGCTGGCGGTGGGCCGGCTGCAGAACGCCGGCGAGGACGTCCCGCCGGAGATCCGCAACGGCGACCTGTCGGTGGACGAGGCGACCTACAGCGCCAAGCTCAAGGGCCGGGTGCTCGACCTGACGTTCAAGGAGTTCGAGCTGCTGAAGTACCTCGCCCAGCACCCGGGCCGGGTCTTCACCCGCGCCCAGCTGCTCCAGGAGGTGTGGGGCTACGACTACTTCGGCGGCACCCGCACCGTCGACGTGCACGTGCGGCGGCTGCGCGCCAAGCTCGGCCCGGAGCACGAGTCGCTGATCGGCACGGTGCGCAACGTCGGCTACCGCTTCGTGACCCCGGAGCAACCGGAGCGCGGCGAGCGGCGCGAGTCCGGCGGGCGCTCCGGTGGGTCCGGCGGGCGCTCCGGCGAGGACGAGCGGGCCGGTGCGGCCGGAAGCCGTTCCCGATCCCGTCAGGACCGGTCCTGACGGCGGTGGACCCGCGTAGACTGCCGCGCGTGCCCAAGGTGACGCGCGACGACGTGGCCAGGCTGGCGGGGACCTCCACCGCGGTCGTCAGCTACGTCATCAACAACGGACCGCGGCCGGTCGCCCCGGCCACCCGCGAGCGGGTTCTCGCCGCGATCCAGCAGCTGGGCTACCGCCCGGACCGGGTCGCGCAGGCGATGGCCAGCCGCCGCACCGACCTGATAGGCCTGGTCGTCCCGGACGCCCGGCAGCCGTTCTTCGCGGAGATGGCGCACGCGGTGGAACAGGCGGCCTCCGAGCGCGGCAAGATGGTCCTGGTCGGCAACTCCGACTACCTCGACAACCGCGAGGTGCACTACCTGCGCGCCTTCCTCGGGATGCGGGTCTCCGGCCTGATCCTGATCAGCCAGGGCCCCAGCGAACACGCCGCGGCCGAGATCGACGCCTGGGACGCCCGCGTGGTGCTGCTGCACCGGCGGCCGGAGGCGATCGACGACGTGGCGGTGGTCACCGACGACATCGGCGGCGCCCGACTGGCCACCCGCCACCTGCTGGAGCACGGCCACCCCTCGGTGGCCTGCCTGGGCGGGACCGAGAAGACCCCGGTGCTCGGCGACCCGGTGACCGACCACGTGGAGGGCTGGCGCCGGGCGATGCTGGAGGCCGGGCTACCGCTGGACGGCCGGCTCTTCCAGGCCCCCTACAACCGCTACGACGCCTACACCGTGGCGCTGGGCATCCTCAGCCGCCCGGACCGGCCGACCGCGCTGATCTGCGCCACCGACGACCAGGCGATCGGCGTGCTGCGGGCCGCCCGCGAGCTGCGGCTGGACGTGCCCGGCGAACTGGCGGTGGTCGGCTTCGACGACGTCAAGGAAGCCGGGCTCACCGATCCGCCGTTGACCACGGTGGCCTCCGACCGGCAGGCGATGGCACGCGCCGCGGTGGACCTGGTGCTCGACGAGGGGCTGCGCACGGCCGGGTCGCGGCGCGAGCGGCTGCGCCAGTTCCCGTCCAGGCTGGTGGTCAGGCGCTCCTGCGGCTGCCGCTGAACGCGCCGCCGACCGCCTTTATTTCGGGCATACAGGCTTCTGTCGGGCTTCTCAGCCGGACCTCAGACGGCTCTCATCAACGCGGCGCAGAGTCGGTGACATGACAGACACCTCCCCGTACGGCGACGGTCCGCGAACGCCCCACGTGCACGGCGGCGGTGCCGTCCCGCCGCCCCCGCCCTACCAGCCGGCGGCCGCGCCGGACGGCGGCGCGGACCACGGCGGACCGGGCCGGCGCACCGAGCGCACGGCGGCACTGGTGGCCGCGGTGGCGCTGGTGGCCGGCGTGGTCGGCGGCGGCTCGGCGGCGCTCATAGGCCACGTCTCGCACACCGGCGGCTCGACCTCGTCGGTGGCGGTCAGCACGGCGTCCACCCACGTCACCGACGGGGTCGCCGGAGTGGTCGCGGCGGACGCGCCGAGCATCGTGGAGATCACCGCGGACAACGGCGAGGGCGAGTCGATCGGCTCCGGCGTCGTGGTGGACTCCGCGGGCGACATCGTCACCAACAACCACGTGATCGCCGACTCCGACAGCGTCAAGGTGACCTTCAGCGACGGCACGTCGGACGCCGCGAGGGTGGTCACCGCCGATCCCACCAAGGACCTCGCGGTCGTCAAGGTCTCCGGGGCCGGCCACCTGAAGGTGGCGACGCTCGGCGACTCCGGGCGGGTGGCGGTCGGCGACCAGGTCGTGGCGATCGGCTCCCCCGAGGGGCTGGCCGGCACGGTCACCTCCGGCGTGGTCTCGGCGCTGAACCGCAGCGTGACGGTACCGGTCGAGGGCTCCGACGGCGACGGGAGCGGCAGCGGCGGCTCGAACGGCGGCAGCGGCGGGTTCGGGCGCGGCCGGTCCGGCGACCAGTGGCCGTTCGAGTTCGGCGGCGGCCAGTACAACGGCCGGGTGGGGTCGCAGACCACCAGCTACCGCGCCATCCAGACCGACGCCTCGCTCAACCCGGGCAACTCCGGCGGCGCGCTGATCGACATGGCCGGCCAGGTCATCGGTATCAACTCGGCCATGTACGCGCCGAGTTCCAGCAGCGACTCGTCGCAGGGGTCGGACTCCGCGGGCAGCGTGGGACTGGGCTTCGCGATCCCGGTCAATACCGTCAAGGCGTTCCTCACCGGCCACCACATCGGTTACACGGTGTGACCGGTGCGACCGCCGGCCCGCCGAGCCCGGACCCGGCACACCGCCACGGACCCGGCGGCCGGCTCCGCGACACCCGCGGCGGCGGCCCGGCGGAAGCGGGCGGGCGGCGGGCGTGACCTCCCGGCCGGCCGGCGCGCCGGGGGCCACCCGCCGCGAGCGGCCCCGGCACGGTGGCCGGCGCGCGGGAGCCGCCCGCCGCCCGGAGCCGAATCGTGCGACGCTGAGCGGAACCGCCCCCACCACCCGAGACTCCCCCACCACCCGAGACACCACGACTTCGAGGAACACCACCGATGAGCCCAGCGGACAGCGCCGAACGGACCGCCCGGATCCTGGTCGTCGACGACGAGCCGGCCGTGCGCGAGGCGATCCGGCGCAGCCTGGCCTTCGAGGGCTACGACACCGAACTGGCCGCCGACGGACTGGCCGCGCTGGAACAGGTCGAGGCCGCCCGGCCGGACGTCATCGTGCTGGACGTGCTGATGCCCCGGATGGACGGGCTCACCACCGCCCGGCGACTGCGCGCGGCCGGCGTGACCACGCCGATCCTGATGCTCACCGCCCGCGACACCGTCGGCGACCGGGTCACCGGGCTGGACGCCGGGGCGGACGACTACCTGGTCAAGCCGTTCGAGCTGGACGAGCTGCTGGCCCGGCTGCGCGCCCTGCTGCGGCGCAGCTCCTACGCCGCGGCGGCCGAACGCGCGGCCGGCGAGGAGCACGCGCTGGTCTTCGGCGACCTGCGGATGGACCCGGCGACCCGCGAGGTCAGCCGGGCCGGCCGGCCGGTGGAGCTGACCCGCACCGAGTACACGCTGCTGGAACTGTTCCTGGCCCACCCGCGCCAGGTGCTCACCCGCGAGCAGATCCTCAAGTCCGTCTGGGGCTTCGACTTCGAACCCAGCTCCAACTCGCTGGACGTCTACGTGATGTACCTGCGGCGCAAGACCGAGGCCGGCGGGATGCCGCGGATCGTGCACACCGTGCGCGGCGTCGGCTACGTGCTGCGTTCCGCCGAGGGCCGCCCGTGACGCCGCGCCCGCCGCGCGCCGGGCGCCGCTGGGGCTTCCGGTCCCGGCCGCTGCGCTCCCGGCTGGCGGTGCTGGTGGCCGCGGCGGTCGCGGTCGCGGTGGCCGCGGTCGCGCTGTCCGCCTGGCTGATCACCCGCGAGACCCTGGTCGACCGGCTGGACGACTCGCTGCGCGCCTCCAACCAGGGCGTGGTCGGCTACGTGCGCGACTCGCTGGACGTGACCGGCTGCGTGTCCGGGCCGAGCGGCGCCCCGACCCGGCGCGGCCCGTTCGTCTCCGGGCAGAGCGCCTCGATACAGGTCCTGCTCTCCCCCGGCGGCACCTGCTGGGTGAGCGGCAACCTGTTCAAGCCCGGCGCGCAGGACCAGGCGGTCGCCGACGGCCGGGCCACCGACTCGTACCACGACGCGGTGGACTCCACCGGCACGCCGGTGCGCGTCTACACCCACATCTCGCAGCTGGTGACCTCCTCCGGGCAGAACGTCGCCATCTCGGTGTCCGCCCCGCTCAGCCAGGTCACCGTGCCGCTGGAGCGGCTGGCGCTGATCCTCACCCTGGTCGCCGGCATAGGGGTGCTGGGCGCCACCACCGCCGGTCTCGTGGTGGCCCGCGCCGGGCTGCGCCCGGTGGACCGGCTCACCGGCGCGGTCGAGCACGTCGCCCGCACCGAGGACCTGGCGATCCGCATCCCGGTCGAGGGCGAGGACGAGATCGCCCGGCTGTCGGCCGCGTTCAACTCGATGACCGCCGCGCTGGCCTCCTCCCGGGAGCGCCAGCAGCAGCTGATCGCCGACGCCGGACACGAGTTGCGCACCCCGCTGACCAGCCTGCGCACCAACATCGACCTGCTGGCCCGCAGCGAGGAGACCGGCCGCCCGATCCCGCCGGAGGACCGCCGGGCGCTGATGGCCTCGGTCCGCGCGCAGATGGCCGAACTGGCCGCGCTCATCGGCGACCTGCAGGAGCTCTCCCGCCCGGACGCCTCCCCCGACGGCGGTCCGGTGGAGTTCGCGGCGGTCCACGAGATCGCCGAACAGGCGGTGGCCCGCGCCCGGTTGCGCGGCCCGGACCTGACCGTCCGCGCCGAGCTGTCGCCGTGGTACGTGCGGACCGAACCGGCCACCCTGGAAAGGGCGCTGGTGAACCTGCTGGACAACGCGGTGAAGTTCAGCCCGGCCGGCGGCACGGTGGAAGTGCGGCTGGCGGACGGCGAGTTCCGGGTCCGCGACCACGGCCCGGGCATCCCGGCGGAGGAACTGCCGCACGTCTTCGAACGCTTCTGGCGCTCACCGTCCGCGCGCAGCCTGCCCGGCTCCGGGCTCGGGCTGTCCATCGTGGCGCGCACCGTGGCGCGCACCGGCGGTTCGGTGGCGCTGGAGCCGGCCCGGGGCGGCGGCACCGTCGCGGTCGTCACGCTGCCCGGGGCGCCGGCCGCGCCGCCGGAGTGACGGCGGTCACGCCGTGGGAACCGGGTGCGGCGGGCGCATAAACTTCCGCCCATGAGCGACCCGACGCGCACCCCGGCCGTACGACGGATCGACACCGCCGAGCAGTTGTCGGCCGGGACGGTGGCGGACGTGCTGGAGCTGATCGGCGCGGCGGCCGGGGCCGACGGGCAGTCGGCGGTCTCCGAGCAGGGTCGGCTCAACCTGACCGGCGGGCGCCGGCCCGGGGTCCGGCACGTCCTGGTGCACCTCGCGGACGTGCTGGTCGGCTACGGGCAGTTGGAGGACGGCGACCCGGTCGAGGCGCCGGCCGCCGAGCTGGTGGTGCACCCGGCGCACCGCGGCCGCGGCCACGGCCGCACGCTGGGCCGCACGCTGCTGGAGATGTCCGGCAGCCGGCTGCGGGTGTGGGCGCACGGCGGGCACCCGGCGGCCCGGCACCTGGCGACCCGGCTGGGCCTGGCGCTCTTCCGCGAGCTGCGCCAGATGCGCCGACCGCTGCCCGGCGACCCGCTGCCCGAGCCGCGGCTGCCGGACGGCGTCACGGTGCGGCCGTTCCGGCCCGGCGAGGACGACGCGGACTGGCTGGAGCTGAACGCGCTGGCCTTCGCCCACCATCCGGAGCAGGGCTCGCTCACCCTGCGTGACCTGCGGGAGCGGGCGGCGCAGCCGTGGTTCGACCCGCACGGCTTCTTCCTGGCGCACCGCGGCGGGGCGCTGGTGGGCTTCCACTGGACGAAGGTGCACTCCGCCGACCGGCTCGGCGAGGTCTACGTGCTCGCGGTGCACCCGGACGAGCAGGGCTCGGGGCTGGGCCGGGCGCTGACCGCGATCGGGCTGCGCCACCTGTCCCACGACCGCTCGCTGCCCACCGCGATGCTCTACGTGGACGCCGACAACCACGCCGCGGTCCACGTCTACGAGCGGCTGGGCTTCAGCGTCCACACGGTGGACCTGATGTACCGCACCGAGGGGTAGCGCCCTGGCCCGCCGGAGCGGCGCCGCGGCCCGGCCGGGGCCCGGCGGCGGCCGGTCCCCGCCGGGCGCCGCGTTCACCCGTTCGGCGGCCGGCCACCGCGTCGCCGCCGGCCCGTCACCGGGGGTTCGACCGGGCACGGCAGAGTGGCCCGCGGGTGGCGCGGGCGCGACGCGCCGCCCCGGGCCACCGCCGCGACCTGCCGGACCGGGCGGCGGGGGCGGAGAATGGGAGGATCTGTCGGATCGGCGACGAGGTGGCGTGCAGATGTCCGCGATGAATGCCGCCGGCGCGGCGAAGGTGTCCGGCCTGGACGAGCTGGACGGGGTCCGCCCGGACGCCGGGCTGGACAGCGACAGCGACGTGGTCGACGACCTCGGCGGCGTTCCGGAGGCGGCCGGCGGGTGGGACGACGACGCGCGGGAGCTGCCGCCCGACCGGTTCCTGGACCGCGAGCGCAGCTGGCTGGCGTTCAACGAACGGGTGCTGGAGCTGGCCGAGGACCCGGCGACACCGCTGCTGGAGCGGGCGAAGTTCCTGGCGATCTTCGCCGGCAACCTGGACGAGTTCTTCATGGTCCGGGTGGCCGGCCTCAAGCGGCGCATCGCCACCGGGGTGGCCACCCGGTCCAGCTCCGGGTTGCAGCCGCGCGAGGTGCTGGAGCGGATCTGGGGCCGCTCGCGCGAGCTCATGGCACGGCACGCCGCCTGCTTCCAGAACGACGTGGCGCCGGAGCTGGCCGTGCGGGGCATCGACCTGATCCGCTGGCACGAGCTGACGGAGAAGGAGCAGACCCGGCTGTTCACCCTCTTCCGGCAGCAGATCTACCCGGTGCTGACCCCGCTGGCGGTCGACCCGGCCCACCCGTTCCCGTACATCTCCGGGCTGTCGCTGAACCTCGCGGTGGTGGTGCGCAACCCCTCCAGCGGTCACCAGCACTTCGCCCGGGTGAAGGTGCCGCCGCTGCTGTCGCGGTTCCTGGAGGCCGGCCCGCAGCGGTACGTGCCGCTGGAGGACGTGATCGCCGCGCACCTGGCGGAGCTGTTCCCCGGCATGGAGGTGCTGGCGCACCACATGTTCCGGGTGACCCGCAACGAGGACCTGGAGGTCGAGGAGGACGACGCGGAGAACCTCCTGCAGGCGCTGGAGAAGGAGCTGATGCGGCGCCGTTTCGGCCCGCCGGTCCGGCTGGAGGTGGAGGAGTCCATCGACCCGTACGTGCTGGACCTGCTGGTGCGGGAGCTGAAGGTCTCCGACGCCGAGGTCTACCCGCTGCCCGGCCCGCTGGACCTGACCGGGCTGTACGGGGTGACCTCGCTGGACCGGCCGGAGCTGAAGTACCCGAAGTTCATCGCCGGCACCCACCGGGACCTGGCGGAGGTGGAGTCGGCGAGCGCCCCGGACGTCTTCGCGGCACTGCGCGAGCGCGACGTGCTGCTGCACCACCCCTACGACTCGTTCTCCACCTCGGTCCAGTCGTTCCTGGAACAGGCCGCCGCCGACCCGGACGTGCTGGCCATCAAGCAGACGCTGTACCGCACCTCGGGCGACTCGCCGATCGTGGACGCGCTGATAGACGCGGCCGAGTCCGGCAAACAGGTCCTGGTGCTGGTCGAGATCAAGGCGCGCTTCGACGAGCAGGCGAACATCAAGTGGGCACGCAAGCTGGAGGAGTCGGGCTGTCATGTCGTGTACGGGCTGGTCGGGCTCAAGACGCACTGCAAACTGTCGCTGGTGGTACGCCAGGAGGGCGAGACCCTGCGTCGGTACTCGCATGTGGGTACGGGCAACTACCACCCCAAGACCGCGCGTCTGTACGAGGACCTGGGGCTGCTGACCGCCGACCCGCAGGTGGGCGCGGACCTGTCGGACCTGTTCAACCGGCTCTCCGGCTACTCGCGCCGTGACTCCTACCGGCGGCTGCTGGTGGCGCCCCGCTCACTGCGCGACGGGCTGGTCGGCCGGATCCGGCAGGAGGTGGCGCACCACCGCGCCGGTCACCCGGCGTTCGTGCGGATCAAGGTCAACTCCATCGTGGACGAGGCGGTGATCGACGCGCTCTACCGCGCGTCGCGCGCCGGGGTGCCGGTGGACATCTGGGTGCGCGGCATCTGCGCGGTGCGCCCGGGGGTGCCCGGCCTGTCGGAGCACATCCGGGTCCGCTCGGTGCTCGGCCGGTTCCTGGAGCACTCCCGGGTGTTCGTGTTCGGCAACGGCGGGGAGCCCGAGGTGTGGCTGGGCAGCGCCGACATGATGCACCGCAACCTCGACCGGCGCATCGAGGCACTGGTGCGGGTGGTCGACCCCGGCCACCGGGCGGCCCTCGACCGGCTGTTGGAGAACGGCGTCTCGGACGGGACCTCGTCGTGGCGGCTGGGCCCGGACGGCGAGTGGACCCGGCACAGCACCGACGCGGACGGCAGCCCGCTGCGCAACATCCAGGAGACGCTGATCGACGCGCGCCGCCGCCGCCGGACCCCGGCCGGCGGCTGACCGGGAGGGGGCGAGGGCCGATGGCGGGTGCGGCGGGCGCGGAGGTGGTCCGGGCGGCCGGCGCGGTGCTGTGGCGCCCGGCCGGGACCGGGCGCGCCGGGCGGATCGAGATCGCGCTGGTCCACCGGCCCCGCTACGACGACTGGTCGCATCCGAAGGGCAAGCTCGGGCCCGGCGAGTCGCACGCCGAGGCGGCGCTGCGCGAGGTGCGCGAGGAGACCGGCATGGAGTGCGTGCTGGGCGCCGAACTGCCCGGCACCGGCTACCGGGTCGGCGGGCGCGCCAAGCGGGTGCGGTACTGGACCGCCGAGGCGGTGGCCGGCGCGTTCGCCCGCAACGACGAGGTGGACCGGCTGGTCTGGTTCGCTCCCGGCGCGGCCCGCGCCGCGCTCACCCACGACCGCGACCGTCCGCTGGTCGACGCGGCGCTGCGCGCCCTGGACGCCGGCCGCTGACCCCCGCCGGCCGGCGTCGGCCGACGTCCGCCCCGACCGCCGCGGGGCCCCGCCCCGGGCCACCGCCGCAGGCCGCACGCCGGCCTGCCGGGCCGGACGCCGGATGCCGCACGCACGCCTGCGGGCCGGATGCCGCCGGCCGGGCCCGGCTCGCCGCACGCGCGCCGGAAGTCCCCGGCTGCCGCACGGCACGGGACGTCCGGGCGTCCCGGACGGTTCATCCGGCGTTCACCCGGCTCGGGCGGGTGCTTCACCTGCGCTGCCTAGCGTCGGCCGTGCCGGACGGCCACTCGGCCGGAACCGGGACACGCAGCACCCGACCCGCAGCCGCGCCGGAGACGGCCGGCCCCAGGAAGGACCACGCGAAAGTGAAGCTTCAGCGCAAGAACGGGCCGCGCGCCCTGACCGCAGTCGCGGCGGCGGTGGCCGGCGCCCTGGCCCTGACGGCCTGCGGCTCCAACGACAACTCCGCCGCCGGCTCCACCGGCGCGGCGTCCGGCGTCCCGGCGGCCGGCCACGTCGACTGCGGTTCCAAGGCCGACCTGCTGGCCTCCGGCTCCACCGCGCAGCAGAACGCGATGAACGTCTGGGTCCGCGACTTCATGGCGGCCTGCTCCGGCACCCAGATCAACTACAAGGGCACCGGTTCGGGCGCCGGCATCACCGAGTTCCTCCAGGGCGGCACCGCGTTCGCCGGCTCCGACTCGCCGCTCACCGCGGCCCAGATCGCCCAGTCGAAGTCGGTCTGCAAGGGCGGGCAGGCGATCGACCTGCCGATGGTCGGCGGCCCGATCGCCCTGGTCTACAACCTGCCCGGGGTCGACAACCTGGTGCTGGACGCCCCCACGGTCGCGAAGATCTTCAACGCGAAGATCACCCGCTGGAACGACCCGGCGATCAAGAAGCTCAACCCGGGTGTGAAGCTGCCCTCGATGCCGATCCAGGCGTACCACCGCACCGAGGAGTCGGGCACCACCGACAACTTCACCAAGTACCTGAAGGCCACCACCGACTGGCCGTACTCGGGCGGCAAGGCGTGGCAGGCGAAGGGCGGCCAGTCCGCCACCGGCTCCTCGGGCGTGTCGGCCGGCGTCAAGCAGACCGCCGGCTCCATCGCCTACGACGAACTGTCCTACGCCACCTCCAACGACCTGCGGACGGTGAAGCTGGCCACCGGCGCCGCCCAGCCGGTCGCGGTCAGCGCCTCCGCCGCGTCCAAGGCGATCGCCGACGCGAAGATCGTCGGCACCGGCGGGGACCTGGCGCTGAAGCTCAACTACGCCACCAAGGCGCCCGGCGCCTGGCCGATCGTGCTGGTCACCAACGAGATCGTGTGCGACAAGGGGAACAAGTCCGCCACCCTGAGCGCGACCAAGGCGTTCCTGGACTACATCGCCAGCGACGCGGCCCAGCACCCGCTGGGCGGCGAGAGCTACGCGCCGGTGCCCCCGGCCATCCAGGCGAAGGTCGAGGCGGCCATCGCGAAGCTGTCCTGACCGTCCGGCCGGCCGGGCCCGGTGCTCCGCGGCCCGGCCAGCCCACCCCGACCGGAGTGACCCCTTTGGACACCGCCGCCCCCTCCGCACCCCCCGGCACCGCGGACGCCCTCCCCCGGCCCGCGCGGGCCGCCGGCACCACCCGCCTCGGCGACCGCGTCTTCCTGGCGCTCTCCCGCGGCTCCGGCGTGCTGCTGCTGGCGGTGATGGCCGCGATCGCGCTGTTCCTCACCGTCCGGGCGGTCGGCGCGGTCTCCCGGGACCACGGCGACTTCCTGACCACGTTCGAGTGGAACCCGAACTCCACTCCGCCGGTCTTCGGCATCGCGGTGCTCGCCTACGGCACCGTGGTCAGTTCGGTCATCGCGATGGCGCTGGCGCTGCCGGTCTCCCTCGGCGTCGCGCTCTTCCTCACCCACTACGCCCCGCGCCGACTGGCCGCTCCGCTGTCGTACCTGGTGGACCTGCTCGCCGCGGTGCCCAGCATCGTCTACGGCCTGTGGGGCGCGCTGTTCCTGGTGCCGCGGATGCGCGGGCTGGACCTGTGGCTGGACCACTACCTGGGCTGGACGGTGATCTTCCGGCAGTCCGCCCCGGGGACCGCGGCGCGTTCGCTGTTCACCGCCGGCGTGCTGCTCGCACTCATGATCCTGCCGATCATCAGCAACGTCAGCCGGGAGGTCATCGGCCAGGTGCCGCGGGCCACCGAGGAGGCCGCGCTGGCGCTGGGGGCGACCCGCTGGGAGGTGATCCGGGTCGCGGTGCTGCCGTTCGCCCGCTCCGGGATCATCTCCGCGTCGATGCTGGGCCTGGGCCGGGCGCTCGGCGAGACGATGGCGGTGGCCACCGTGCTGTCCTCCTCGCCGGTGCTCAGCGCGCACCTGCTCGACCCGGCCGGCGGCACCTTCGCACAGAACATCGCCGCGCACTTCGGCGAGGCCACCGACTTCGGCCGGGACGCGCTGATCGCCTCCGGCCTGGTGCTGTTCGTGATCACCCTGCTGGTCAACGGCGCGGCGCGGTTGATCATCGCCCGCCGCGCGGAGTACTCGGAGGCCGCCCGATGAGGTTCCCGACCCGCCGACCGTACGACGCCGTGCCGCGGCCCGGCGGGCTGGCGCACCGCCGGCTGCCGCGCTGGGCACCGGCCGCCACCGTGCCGGCCGCCGTGCTGCTCTCGGCCGGCGGCTGCGCGGCCGCCGGCCTGCGCAGCCACGTGCAGTGGGGGCTGGTCGCGCTGCTGCTGTTCGTGCTGCTCACCTACGGGTGCGCCGCGGCGGTCGAGGGCCGTCGGCAGGCGCGGGACCGGGTGGCCACCAGCCTGGTCTGGTGCTGCTTCGCGGTCGCCGTCATCCCGCTGTACTCCCTGGTGGAGACCACGGTCGCGCGGGGCGTCAAGGACCTGGACGGGACCTTCCTGACGCACTCGATGGCCGGGGTGATCACCTCCGGCCCGGGCGGCGGCGTCTACCACGCGCTGGTCGGCACGGTCGAGCAGGTCGCGCTGGCCTGCGCGCTGGCGGTTCCGGTCGGCCTGTTCACCGCGATCTACCTGGTCGAGTACGGCCGCGGCCGGCTCGCGGGCGCCGTCACGTTCTTCGTGGACGTGATGACCGGCATCCCGTCGATCGTCTCCGGGCTGTTCGTACTCTCCTTCTGGATCATCGTGCTGGGCTTCGGCTACTCCGGCTTCGCCGGCTCGCTGGCGCTGGCCATCCTGATGATGCCGGTGGTGGTCCGCTCCACCGAGGAGATGCTCAAGCTGGTCCCGCGCGAACTGCGCGAGGCGTCGCTGGCGCTGGGCGTGCCGCAGTGGCGGACCGTGCTGAAGGTCGTGCTGCCCACCTCGGCCGGCGGCATCCTGACCGGCGTGATGCTGGCGGTGGCCCGCGTCGCCGGCGAGACCGCCCCGGTACTGCTGCTGGTCTTCGGCAACCAGCTGATCAACTTCAACCCGTTCGAGGGCGCCCAGTCGTCGCTGCCCTACTACGTCTACGAGCAGTACGTGAACGGCAACGGCGCCTCCTACGACCGGGCCTGGGCCGCCGCCCTGGTGCTGATCGCCTTCGTCATGCTGCTCAACCTGGCGGCCCGCGGCATCGCCCGCTTCACCTCCCCGAAGCCCACCCGCCGCTGACCCGGCACGCGACCCGGGCGGACCCGGGAACCCCGCCCCCGGGCGGACCGATCGACCCGCGAGAGAACCGATGAGAACCGACGAGAACCGAGAGGAGTGGGGGAACCCATGGCCATGCGCATCGAGGTGAGCGGCCTGTCCGCCTCCTACGGCGGCCACGTGGCCGTACAGGACATCTCCATGACCATGGAGCCGCGTTCGGTGACCGCGTTCATCGGCCCGTCCGGCTGCGGCAAGTCCACCTTCCTGCGCACCCTGAACCGGATGCACGAGGTCACCCCGGGCGGCCGGGTGGAGGGCGGGGTGCTGCTGGACGGCGAGGACCTGTACGGCCCGGGCGTGGACCCGGTCACCGTGCGCCGCACGGTCGGCATGGTCTTCCAGCGGCCGAACCCGTTCCCCACCATGTCGATCTACGACAACGTGGCGGCCGGCCTGCGGCTCAACGGCCTGGCCCGGCACGCCGACCTGGACGCCGTGGTGGAGCGCTCGCTGCGCGGCGCGAACCTCTGGCACGAGGTCAAGGACCGGTTGCGCCGACCGGGTGCCGGCCTGTCGGGCGGCCAGCAGCAGCGGCTGTGCATCGCCCGGGCGATCGCGGTCGAGCCGCGCGTGCTGCTGATGGACGAGCCGTGCTCGGCGCTGGACCCGATCTCCACGCTGGCGGTCGAGGACCTGGTCGGCGAACTCAAGGAGCGCTTCACGATCGTCATCGTCACGCACAACATGCAGCAGGCGGCCCGGGTCTCGGACCGCACCGCCTTCTTCAACCTCTCCGAGGCCGGCGGCCCCGGCCGGCTGGTGGAGGTGGACGAGACCCAGCGGATCTTCTCCAACCCCTCGGTGCGGGCCACCGAGGACTACATCTCCGGCCGGTTCGGCTGAGCCTGCGCCCGCGGGCGCGGCACCGGGGAGCGGGGCGCGGCACCGGGGAGCGTGCGCGGGTGCCACGGGGGGGCGGCGGCGGCCCGGCCGGTCAGAAGACCAGCCGCAGCACGACGTAGACCAGCGCGGCGACCAGCGCGGCGGCCGGCATCGTGATGAACCAGCCGAGCACGATGTTCTTCGCCACCCCCCAGCGGACCGCCTTGACCCGCTTGGTCGCGCCGACGCCCATGATCGACGAGGTGATGACGTGCGTGGTGGAGATCGGCGCCTTGAAGATGTACGAGGTGGTGTAGAGGATCGACGAGGTGGTCATCTCGGCGGCGAACGCCTGCGGAGGGTCGAGCTGGATGATCTTCCGGCCCAGGGTGCGCATGATGCGCCAGCCGCCGGCGTAGGTGCCGAGCGACATCATCCCCGCGCAGACGATCTTGACCCAGAACGGGATCCCACCCTGGGGGTCGTGGCCGGCGGTCACCAGCGCCAGCACCACCACGCCCATCGCCTTCTGCGCGTCCTGCAGGCCGTGCCCGAGCGCCATGCTGGCCGAGGAGACGGTCTGGGCCATCCGGAAGCCGCGCTTGGCCTTGTGCGGGTTGGCCCGCCGGCACAGCCACAGGATCAGCACCATCACCAGGTAGCCGACCACCAGTCCGACCACCGGCGAGGCCACCATCGGGATGATGACCTTGTCGACCACGCCGCCCCAGTGCACGGTGCTCGCCCCGGCCAGCGCCGCGCCGACCAGCCCGCCGAGCAGGGCGTGGCTGGAGGACGAGGGCAGCCCGAAGTACCAGGTGATGAGGTTCCAGACGATGGCCCCGGCCAGCGCGGCGAACAGCACGCCCAGGCCGTGTTCGCCGGAGGGGGTGTCGATGATCCCCTTGCTGATGGTCTGCGCCACCCCGGTGCCGATGAAGGCGCCGACCACGTTCATCACGGCGGCCATCACCAGCGCGGCCTTCGGTGTCAGCGCCCGGGTGGAGACCGAGGTGGCGATGGCGTTCGCCGAGTCGTGGAAGCCGTTGGTGTAGGTGAACGACAGCGCGATGAGGATGACGACGACGAGGGCGAACGTTTCCACGTCGGTCAGGACTCCTTGACCGCGATGGTCTCCACGGTGTTCGCCACGTGCTCGAACGCGTCCGCCGCCTCTTCCAGCACGTCCACGATCTGCTTGAGCTTGAGCACGTCCATGGCCTCGTACTTGCCGTTGAACAGGTGCGCCAGCAGCTTGCGGTGGATCTGGTCGGCCTGGTTCTCCAGCCGGTTGACCTCGATCCAGTACTCGGGCAGGTGCTTCATGGTCCGCAGGTTCGGCATCGCCGTCGCGGTCAGCTCCGCCGCCCTGGCCAGCACCTCGATCTGCTGCTCGACCCCCTTCGGCAGCTGCTCGATCCGATAGAGGACGACCAGGTCGACGGCCTCCTCCATGTAGTCCATGATGTCGTCCAGCGACCCGGCCAGCCGGTAGATGTCCTCCCGGTCGAACGGGGTGATGAACGACGAGTTGAGCTGGGTGAAGATCGCGTGCGTGGCGTCGTCGCCGGCGTGTTCGGCGGCCCGCATGCGATCGGCGATCTCGGAGCGTCCGGAGGCGTCCGCCCCGAGCAGCTCCATCAGGAGTTTCGAGCCGGTGACGATGTTGTCCGCCGAGGCGGCGAACAGGTCGTAGAAGCTCGTCTCCCGGGGGGTCAGACGAAGGCGCACTGGGAGTTCCTCTGCGTGCGTTGCGGATGGATGCCTGGCGAGTGGTCCCGATGATGCTAGGCGCACCACCGCGCCGGGGTAACCGGCGGCACCCAGTGTCGCCCATGCGGGAGCGTACTCCGTACGGGTGGTTTATCGAACACGGGGATGATTCGGTACCATATACCCGCAGGGGGTATTTCGGACGATGGTGACGCCACGGAGGACGCGATGACCGACGCACCGGACGGAACGCCGGAACGCCACGACCCGGCACCGCCGGCCGGAACCCCGGCCACCGCGTCCGCAGCGGCCGGTCCGGCCGGCTCCGCGGAGCCGGCCGGACCGCACGGGTACAGCGCGCGCAAGGAGACCCACCTCAAGCGGCTGCGCCGGATCGAGGGCCAGGTCCGCGGACTGCAGCGCATGGTGGAGCAGGACGTCTACTGCATCGACATCCTCACCCAGGTCTCGGCGGGCACCAAGGCGCTTCAGTCCTTCGCACTGCAACTGCTCGAGGAGCACCTGCGGCACTGCGTGGCCGCCGCGGTCATCGAGTCCGCGCGGGCCACGGCGGACGGCCGCGGCGCCGAAGGGCCGGACCGGGCGGACGACAAGGTCGCCGAGGCCACCGCCGCCATCGCCCGACTGCTGCGCACCTGAGCACCGGACCGCCGCCGGGCACCCGCCCGCGGCGGCGGGTCGCACCGGAGCGCGCCGGGACCCCCGTGGCGCGGGAAGCCCTCGGAAGGGTCCCGGTGGCGCGGGGTCACGGCCGGCCGGCCCGCTGCCCGGGCACCCGCGGCGCGCGGCGGCGCGGGACGTCGAGCACCTCGTCGATCAGCGCGGGGCTGAGCCGCTCCTCTTGGACCGCCGCCGCCGCGATCATCAACTCGGTGCACAGTTCGATCTCGGCGAGGGCCACGTGCTCCTGATGCTCCGCCACCGGCGTCCCGCCCGTACGCGTCACGTGTGCCACCTCCTCGCCCGAGAACGGCGGCCTGCCGTCCCGCCGGAGTCCACAGACTAGGGAGCGCCGCCCGGCCGGCGCATGGCACGTACGGGCCATTTCGCCCGGCGCGGACGTGTTCCACACCACTTCGGAACGCCGGAACACGCTGGAGGAACGTTTTTCCACAAGCCGGTGGACACCGTCCGCGCGACATGCGCCACGGACTGTGGACGAACACGACACCCAGTGCCACGACGACCCCGGCGGCCGGGCGATCTCCCACCGGCGTCCCGCCGGCCGACGGTCGGCGGGACGGGACCGCGCCGGCCGGGCGGCGGGGTCGGACCGGCGCGGGACCGCGCGGGATCGGCCGGGCGACGGGGTCGGGCCGGGGCCGGGCAGGCGGACCGGCCGGGGTCGGACCGGGGCCGGCGTGATCCCGGGCGGCGGGCGGACCGCTCCCGCGTCGTGCCGGCGGGCGGCGGGTAGCGTGAGGCCGTGCCGCCCGGGGCCTGCCGGGTGGCTCGACCGCCCGTCGCGCCGGCCGCCGTCACGGCGCCGGGAAGGACCCGGAACCGATGCCGAAGATCGTCATAGCGGGCGAAGCCCTCATCGACCTCGTCCCGCACGGCCGGGGCGCCCTCGCGCCGTTGTCGCCGCGTCCCGGCGGCGGGCCGTACAACACCGCCGTCGCCCTGGGCCGGCTGGGCACCCGCACCGCGTTCCTCTCCCGTATCTCCCGGGACCCGTACGGCGAGGCGCTGATGGCCGGACTGGCCGGCGCGGGCGTGGACACCCGGCTCGTGCAGCGCGGTCCGGAACCGACCACGCTGGCCGCCGCGACGCTCGGCGAGGACGGCTCGGCCCGCTACACCTTCTACGTCGAGGGCACCGCCGACCGGCTGTTCGCCACCCCGGACCGGCTCCCGCCGGAGGTCGGCGCGGTGGCGTTCGGCACCTGCTCGCTGGTGCTGGAACCGGGCGCCGCCGCCTACGAGTCGGTGCTGCGCGCGGCGTCCGCCGACGGACTGCTCACCGCGCTGGACCCCAACATCCGGCCGGGGCTGATCGCCGACCCGGCCCGCTACCGCGACCGGTTCGCCGCCTGGCTGCCGCACGTGGGCCTGCTCAAGCTGTCCGCCGAGGACGCCGGCTGGCTGTCCGGAACCGACGACCCGGGCGCGATCCGGGACGGCTGCCTGCGCCGCCTGGAACGCGGGCCGCGCGCGGTGCTGCTCACCGACGGACCGCGCGGGCTGACCGCGTTCACCCGGCGGCACGGCGTGCTGCGCGAACCCGCGCACACCGGGCTGCCGCTGGTCGACACCATCGGAGCCGGTGACACCGTCAACGCGGCCGTCCTGCACTGGCTGGCCGCCCGGGACGCCCTCCGGCCGCGGGACCTGGACGACCTGTCCGCGGCGGACTGGCGCGCCGCGCTGCGGTTCGCCGCCCGCGCCGCGGCCGTCACCTGCTCCCGGCCGGGCGCCGACCCGCCGTGGGCCGCCGAACTGGCCTGAGCCGGCGCCGCGTCCGGACCGGGCGGCACCGCCGGGCCGGGCGGCGGCCGGGGCCGGGCGGCGGCCTCAGATCGCCTGGGGGAAGTCGAAGAGGCGGTGCGGGTCGTACGCGCGTTTGACGGCGGCCAGCCGGGGGGCGGCCGGGCCGTAGTAGGCGGAACGCCAGTCGGACAGCGAGGCGTCGGCGTAGTTCTGGTAGGCGGCGCCGGACGCGTAGGGGCGCAGCGCCGCGTACAGGCCGGACAGCCAGTCGGTGCGCAACAGCGGCCCGGAGGCGACGTACTGCGCCAGGAAGCGCGACGAGCGGTGGGTGAACGCGGTCGCGGTGACGGGCACCCGGTTGACCGCTCCGCCGAGCGCGGTGAGCGCCACGCCGCCCGCGCCGCCCCGGCCCGTGCCGGACAGCCGCGCCACCCGGTCCACCAGCACCCGTACACCCGAGGCGCTCAGCGACCGGTCGTAGAAGTCGGAACGGGCGGTGTACGTCTCGCGGTCCAGCCGCCCCCGCTCGTCCCGGCCCGGCAGCCGGCCGGGCAGGTGGCACTCGGCGCGCGACCGCCCCGCGCACCCCGCGTAGGCGTACATCGCCTCGGCGTAGGAGGAGTGCCGACGCAGCGACACCTCCGCGGCCGGGCCGATCCGGCGTGCCAGCCGGTCCACCGCGTCCCGCAGCCCGTCGTACGAACCGAGGGAGAACGCGGCCAGCGACAGCCGCGGCGACCCGCCGGGGGCGCCGTCCAGGTGCAGCGACGACCAGATCTCGTCCGGCTGGCCGGGCCCCCATTCCTGCCAGGCGGCGATCGCCTCGGCCGCCTTCGACCACGGCCACCGCAGGTAGCCGGTCACGCATGCGGGGGCGGCGTGGGTGCGCATGCGCAGCGCGGTCACCACGCCGAAGTTGCCGTTCCCCGCGCCGCGCAGCGCCCAGAACAGGTCGGCGTGCGTGTCGGCGTCCGCCTCCAGGACCCGGCCGTCGGCGGTCACCACGGTGGCGCCGGTCAGACTGTCGCACGTCAGCCCGTACGCCCGGGAGGCCACGCCGTGCCCGCCGCCGAGCGCCAGCCCGGCCACCCCGACCGTGGGGCACGACCCGGCCGGTACCGTCACGCCCCTGGCGCCGAGCGCGTCGTAGACGTCGATCAGCCGGGCGCCGGCCCCGACCCTCGCCGACCCCCCGGAGCCCGAACCGGACACCGCGACCGAGGCCAGCCGCGACACGTCGACGACCAGCCGCCCGTTCCCGGACGACCAGCCGGCGTAGGAGTGCCCGCCGCCGCGTATCGCCACCCTCACCCCCGTGCGCCGGGCGAACGCCAGGCACTCGGCGACGTCGCCTGCGTGCGCCACGTACGCCACGCCCGACGGACGCAGCCCGTCGAACCGCGTGTTGTACAGCAGGCGCGCCGTCGCGTAGTCGGCGTCCCCCGGCCGGACCAGCGACCCGTGCAGCCCCCGGCCGAGCGCCGTCCAGTCCGCCGGGACCGGCGCACCGGACCCGGTGGCCGTGGCGCCGCGGCTCACCGCCGGCGGGGTGCGGTGCCCGCCGCCGGTGCCGCCGGTGCCGCCGCCGTCCGGGCCGCATCCGGCCTGCCACATCCCGGCCGCCAGCACGGCGCCGCTCCGCAACACCGTCCGCCGGTCGGCCATCGGGTCCTCCCCCTCGCTCGTTCCACCGGGCGGGCCCGTGCCCGCTGCTGTGGAGATGCGCGCCGCACTCGCCCCGGTTCCCGGGTGGCGCGGGCGGAGCGCGCCGGGGGGACCGGGCGAGGCCCGGACGCGCGACGCGGTCCGGCGGACGCCGGGCGGCGGTCCCGGCACCGCGCGGTACCCGGGCCTCGTGCGGGCCTGCGGTCCTCGGGCGCCGGATCCCGCGGGCTCCCGGGGTATCGGCTCCTCGGGGCGTGGGTCAGGCCGCCAGGTCGCTCTCGCAGGACGACGCGGTCGGGTGACGGCCGTCCGGCGCGGCCGGGCCGGCGGAGGCCGGGCGTGGCGCCAGCCGCAGCGGGGCGCGCACCAGGACGGCGGCGCGGGTGCGGCCCACCCGGCGGACGAGCGGAACCAGGCCGAGCTGCGCGAGCGGCGCGAGCAACAGCGCGGTCGCGGTGCCGAGCGCGAAACCACCGATGACGTCGGTCGGATAGTTGACGCCCATCAGGATCCGGGTGAAGCCCTCCAGCAGCGCCAGGCCCATGCCCGCCAGCCCCGCCCTGCGGTGCACCAGGAACAGCCCGACCCCCACCGCCATGGCCAGCGCGGAGTGGACGTTGACGAACGAGTACTTCGACGCGCCGGACAGCAGCACGTGCAGGTCGCCCTGTCCGCCGAACGGCCGGGGCCGCTGCACCACCGCGCGGATCGGCACGCTCAGCGCGACCGCCAGCAGCGCGGACGACCCGGCCCACAACACCCCGGCGACCGCGGCCGGCGCGTCCTCCGCCCGGTGCCTGGCCACCTGCCACCAGCACCACACCAGCAACGCGGCGACCGCGGCCACCAGCCCGTACTCGCCGAGGAACCCGACCGTGCGGCCCGCCCAGTGCGGCAGGTGGGTGGCCAGCCCGTTGATCCGGTGCAGCAGACCGACGTCGGGGTTCGAGCCGTCGAAGGCGAACTCAGGCATTCCGCATTCCCCTTAACCGGTCGTCTCGCGTCGGCCCGACTGTCTACCCCCGTCGTAAGTGCGCCACTCCATTGAACGGGCTCACCGGTACCGAAGGGTGCGCCCTTACCGGAAGATCACCAGGAAGTTACCGAAGGGAGACGCCGGACCGCCGGGAAAGTCCGCACAAACTGACGCCCACTCACCGGCGCACGGAAGCACGAAGAGCGCGAAGGGGGCGCATCCGCCCTTCCGGCGCGCCCTGGAGGAGCACCGGCTCGGAGCCGGCACGGCGGCCGGAGGGACCCGGCGGCCGGACAGCAGGCGGCGCGTGCCGACCCGGGCGGCCCCGGTTCGGCGCCTGGTCCGCCCCGGCCCGTGCCGCGTCCTCCTGACCGGGCCCACGCCCGACTCCGTCCGCGCCGGGCGCCGGACTGCGTGACCCGACAGCCGGGCGCCGGGCGGCGTGACCGGGGCCGGGCGCCGGGCGGCGTGACCCGACAGGCCGGGCCGTGGCGCACGGCCGTCGCTCAGGGCTTGCGGGTGGGCAGCGCCCGCGCACCCGCCTGGGTCACCCGGGTCGCTCCGATGTAGTCCGACTCGTCGATCGGGTCGAAGCGGATCACCGCGCCGGTGTGCGGGGCGTCGATCATGTAGCCGCCCCCGACGTATATCCCCACGTGGTGGATGGTGCGCGGGTCGTGCAGGTTCGTCGCGAAGAAGACCAGGTCGCCGGGGAGCAACTGGTCGCGCGACGGGTGCGGCCCGGCGTTCCACTGGTCGTCGGCCACCCGCGGCAGCCGGATGCCGACCGAGCGGTACGCCGCCTGCGTCAGGCCCGAGCAGTCGAACCGTCCCCGCTCCGCCGCGGTGCCGGTGCCACCCCACAGGTAGGGGGTGCCGAGCTTGGACTGGGCGTAGTAGATCGCCCCGGCCGCCTGCTGGGACGGCGCGACCCGGCCGACCGGCGCGGCGAAGCTCCGTGCGAGGGTGCGGATCCGTGACACGTAGTCACGCGTCTGGGTGAAGGGCGGGATTCCGCCGGCGTCGATCACGGCCTCCGGCCCGGCGTTGTACGCGGCCAGCATGGTGTCGACCGGGTCGCCCGGCACGCTCTTGACGTCGCGCGCGAGCTGGCAGTCGTAGGCAGCCGCCGAGGGTATGGCGTCGCCCGGGTCCCACACGTCCGCCCTGCCGTCGCCGTCCGCGTCGAACCCGTGCGTGGCCCAGGTGCCCGGCGTGAACTGGGCGATGCCCAGGGCGGGTGCCGAGCTGCGGGCCCGGGGGTTCCAGCCGCTCTCCTGGTACATCTGCGCCGCCAGCAGCGGCGGCGTCAACGTGGCGCACAGCGAGCCCCACTTCTCCACCAGCGGCTGGTAGACCGCCGGAACCGCGCCGGGCGCCAGGGCGAGCGTCTGATCGGCCGTCATGGACGCGGCGGCGGAGAAGGTGCCGACCACGAGCAGGGCCATGAACAGGAACGCCCCCGTCCCCCCGGCGATGACGAACAGCCAGGTCTTGCGCATGCCACGGCCGAACCCGCCCATCCGTCGCCCTTCCGTTCCCGGATCGTTGCTCTGTGCTATTACCCGTGATACACACAGTAGGGTGCGGACCCCCGCGCCGGACACCCGTCTGCGCACCAGTGTGGACGCCGGGACGCGCATCACACCGGCAATCAGCCGGGATTCGTTCGCGACATCGGCCCGGGATCCGCCGGGATCCGCCTGGATCCGTCGAGAATGTCAGCCCGGTGACGTTCCAAGCAGCCGGCGTCGGCCAATATAGAGTCTGAGCCCCCGCACCCCGCGAGGGTTCGCAACTGATGATGCGGGGCGGTGAGTTATCCATGTTCCTGGCAGCCTCGAAGGGCGACATCTCGACGATCATCGGCGGCATCGCGCCGAACTGGGGTCCCTTCGGCGACCTGGGGAACGAGGCACGGGTGATGGTCGAGGTCGTCATGGCCGTGGCGATCCTCCTCTGTCTGGCCATCGCCATCTGGGGCGCGGCCAAGCAGCGGATCGGGGCGACCGCCCTGCGCGATACGTTCAGCGCCGAGCAGGGTAAGGGTCTGATCATCGCCGGCCTGACCGGCGTCTTCATCATCGGCTCACTCGGCACACTGTTCACGATCGTGTACGGGATGGCGGTCTAGCCGCCCTTCCCGTCCCGCGGGCCCCGGTGGGGCCCCTCCGGTCCCCGGCTTCTTACCTAGGCTGCGTGCTGATGCCCACTCACCCGAGCCACCACGACCCCGACGACGGTCCGGCCGGCACGACCCGGACCAGGCTGCCGGACGGCGGATCGGCGACCCGCCGTCCGCCGGCCCGGTCCTCGCGCACCCTGGTGACCGTGGTCGGCGTGGTCGTCGTCCTCATCGCCGCGCTGGCCTACGCCACCCGCGGCCCCGGCTCGGCGGACCGCGCCGGCACCGGCGCGGGCTCCGACGGCGCCCCACACCCGACCGGCACCGCCCCCACCGGCACCCGTCCCACCATCACCCGTACCTCCGGCATCCCCACCGGCTACCCCCACACCCGCGAAGGCGCCCAGTCCGCCGCAGCCAACTACGCGGTCGCCCTGGGCGGGGAGGGGATGTTCAACACCACCCGCCGCCACGAGATCGTGGCAGCGGTCGCTGCTTCGTCAGCGGTGAACCATCTGCAATCGGGGTTCGATGCCGACTACTCGGCTGCTTTCCTCAAGCACGTGGGACTCAACCCGGACGGCAGTGCTCCCCAAGGGCTGACCTTCGTCAACCGAACAGTCCCGGTAGGGGCAAAGGCCCGGAAGTACACGTCGGGCGCCGCATCAGTGTCCGTCTGGTGCACCGGCCTCTTTGGGATGGCCGGAGACAGCTCCACGCATCCGGTGACCAGCGGCTGGTTCACCGTCGATCTGACCCTTGGATGGATCGGCAAGGATTGGAAGGTCCTCAAAGCTGTCCAGTCGAAGGGCCCCACTCCGGTGGCCGATGACGACACGGTCTCCGGCGCGAATGAGATCGCCAACGCGGTACAGGGGTTCGGAGGGTTCACCTATGCTCGCTAAACGGCACCGCGCCTCCATGCTGGGCAGTCTGCTGATCACCCTTCAGTCAGGGCTCATCCTGCTCGCCACCCAGGTGTCAGCCGCACCCGCATCGCCGTCACCCACTCCGAGCAGTTCCAGCGACCCGTGCGGGCTGATCTCCGGCCCCGCCAAGCAGTACTGCGAAGGCGGCGGCGGTAAGGGGAGCGTGCCGGATCCCTCCGGGGTGGCGGGGGCCCTGGACCCGCTCAGGACCCTGGCCAAGGGCTGCGCCGACGCGGCGGCGTGCATCATCGACAAGCTCAGCGACGCCATCACCTCCACCTCGCAGGTGGACTTCACCAACCCCACCTTCCTGCGCCAGTACGCCGTCGTGTTCGCGGCCTCGACGATCCTCACCCTCGTGCTGTGGCTGCTGGCGGTCGCCAAGCGGGCGGTGCGCGGCGTGCCGCTGACCGAGGCGCTGACCGAGGCGGTCGGATTCCTGTGGCTGACGGTACTCGCCTCCGCCTTCACCCCGCTGGTGCTCTACACCGTGGTGTCGGCCACCGACGCGGTCACCGACGTGGTGGGCCGCGGCACGGCCAGCCAGAGCAACGTCTTCTTCGGCTCGTTCGCCTCCACGCTCAGAACGCGGCAACGCCATCGGCGGCGGCCCGATCATGCTGATCGTGGTCTCGATGGTCTCCGTCCTCGCGGCCGGCGTGCTCTGGCTGGAGCTGGTGATCCGCGCCGCCCTGCTCTACGTCGGCGCGCTGCTCGGCACCGCCGTCTACGCCGGCCTGGTCGACAAGAACATGTGGCACCACGTGCGCCGCTGGGCCGGCATCATGATCGCGGTCATCCTGGTGAAACCGGTGATCGTGATCGTGCTCGGCCTGGCCGGCGCACTGTCCGGCACCAACGGCCCCACGTCGTTCTCCGCCGTCGTCTCCGGCCTGTCGATCATCATCCTGGCCATCTTCGCCAGCGCCATGATCTACCGCTTCGTGCCCGGCTTCGGCGACGACGTGGTGAAACTGCGCGCCGACCACAAGGCGGCCGGTTCGCCCGGCACCGCCGTCATCGCCTCCACCGCCTCCCTGGTCAAGCAGGGCATCAAGACGCACAGCACCCGCGGCGGCGCGGAGGAGCAGGCCGCCGGCGGCGGCACCGGCGCGCCGGCCGGCGCCGGCGCCATGACCGGCGGCATCGCCGCGCACAGCGCCCGCGGCGGCCGTCCCGCCGCCCCGCAGGCCGGGACCGGCCCGGTCGCCGCTCCCGCTCCGGCCGCCCCGCCGGCCGCCCCCGCACCGCGCACCTCGGACCGGAAGAACGGAGGGGACCGGCGGTGACCAGCCAGTCGTTCACCCAGCGCCGCACCTACCTGATCGGCCGGGCCCGGCCGAACGCCATCGTCGGCAAGAACCGCGAGACCGGCGAGATCACGCTCATCGTCGTCGGCGCGTTCCTCGGCATGATGTGCGGCCTGCTGATCCCGCTGCTGCCGCTGCGCATCGCCGGCCTGGTCGGTTTCCCGCTGCTGGCCTTCGCGGCGGTCTTCATGCCGTACCGGCACCGCACGTTCTACCGGTGGTTCGAGATCAACCGCACCTACCGCCGCACGCTGCGCACCGGGGCCGCCTACCGCTCCGGCGTGATGGAGGCGGGCGTCGCGCTGGACGGCCGCGAGGTGGAGATCGGCCCGCCGCCGGGCATCGGCCGGGTCAACTGGCTGTCCGCGCCGTTCGGTCCGGACGAGGTCGCGGTCCTGCTGCACCTGGACCGGCGCACCGCGACGGCCGTCATCGAGATCGAGGGCCCGGGTGTCGGGCTGCGCGACAGTGAGGACCAGGAGGCGCTGGTCGAACGGTTCGGCACGCTGCTCAAGCACGTGGCCAACGGGGACGGCTTCGTGACGCGCATTCAGATGCTGGCGCGCACCCTGCCCGCCGACCCGGACGCGCACGCCAAGGACGTCTCCCAGCGCGGCGACACCGACTCCCCGGCCTGGTTGCAGAGTTCCTACGAGCAGTTGCAGTCGATGGTCTCCACCTCGTCCGAGCAGCACCGCGCCTACCTGGTCGCGTGCATGCACTACACCCGCGAACTGGCCGCCGAGGCCCACACGATGGCCCGCGCCACCGGACACGACCGGGACGAGGGCCTGGCGATCGTCATGGCCCGCGAACTCAACGACATCTGCGCGCGGCTGGCCGAGGCCGACATCCGGGTACGCCAACCGCTGGGCCAGGCGCGGCTGTCGTCGCTGCTGCACTCGATGTACGACCCGGACCACCCCATCGACCACATCCAGGCGATGACCCGCCGCAACTCCTGGCCCGCCGAACTCGACGCCACCGAGCCGACGTTCCTGCAGGCCAAGACACGCGAGTCGGTCACCCGCGCCCCCTGGTGCCACGCCACGGCGTGGGTCAAGGAATGGCCGATGACCCCGGTCGGGGTGAACTTCCTGGCCCCGCTGCTGGTGCACACCCCGGACGTGATCCGCACGGTGGCGGTCACCATGGACCTGGAGCCGACCGACCTGGCCATCGAGCGCATGCTGACCGAGAAGACCAACGACGACGCCGAGGCGTCCCGGGCGGCCAAGATGAACCGGGTGGTCGACCCGCGCGACGTGCACCACACCTCCCGCGTCGACCAGCGCGGCGAGGACCTGGCGTCCGGCGCCGCCGGCGTCAACCTGGTCGGCTACATCACCGTCTCCTCCCGTTCCCCGGAGGCGCTGGCCCGCGACAAGCGCACCATCCGCGCCTCGGCCGGCAAGTCCTACCTGAAACTGGAGTGGTGCGACCGCGAACACCACCGGGCGTTCGTCAACACGCTGCCGTTCGCTACCGGCATCCGCCGCTGAGGAGGCTGCGCCATGGCCATGCTGGACCCGATCTCCGCCCTGACGGACGCCTTCACCGGCTTCCTGTTCGGCAAGGTGGAGACGACGCGCCTGCCGGTGCGCACCTCCACCGGCCAGGCGCAGGCCGTCTACCTGCCCACCGCGGCGCCCGGGCTGGGCGATTCGGGCGTGATCATCGGCCGCGAGGTCTACTCCGGCAAGGGCTACATCTACGACCCGTTCCAGCTCTACGGCCAGCAGCTGCCCGCCCCGCACTGGCTGGTGCTCGGCGAGTCCGGCAACGGCAAGTCGGCGCTGGAGAAGACCTACGTGCTGCGCCAACTGCGCTTCCGCGACCGCCAGGTGGTCGTCCTGGACGCGCAGGGTGAGGACGGGGTCGGCGAATGGAACCTGATCGCCGAGCAGTTGGGGATAGCGCCCATCCGGCTCGACCCGATGGCCGCGCTCGACGGCGGAACCAAGCTCAACCCGTTGGACCCGGCGATCACCCAGAACGGCCAACTGGCGCTGCTGCGCACCATCATCGAGGTCGCGCTCGGGCACGGTCTGGACGAGCGGTCCGGGTTCGCACTGAAGGTGGCGCACGCGCACGTGGTGACGTCCATCACCGAACGGCAGCCGATCCTCACCGACATCGTGGAGCGGCTGCGCCACCCCGCGGCGGAGTCCGCCGACTCGATGAACGTGGCGCTGGACGACGTACGGGCCTGGGGTCTGGACGTCGCCCTGGTGCTGGACCGGCTGGTCGACGGTGACCTGCGCGGCATGTTCGACGGGCCGACCTCGGCCGACATCGACCTGGACGCTCCGCTGATCGTCTTCGACCTGTCGCACATCGACCGCAACTCGATCGCGATGCCCATCCTGATGGCCATCGTCGGCGTGTGGCTGGAGCACACCTGGATCCGCCCCGACCGGGTCAAGCGCATCTTCCTGGTGGAGGAGGCCTGGCACATCATCAACAGCCCGTTCGTCGCCCAGCTCTTCCAGCGGCTGCTGAAGTTCGGCCGCCGGCTCGGCCTGTCGTTCGTCGCCGTCGTGCACCACCTGTCCGACGTGGTGGACGGTGCCGCCGCGAAGGAGGCCGCGGCGATCCTCAAGATGGCCTCCACCCGCACCGTCTACGCGCAGAAGGCCGACGAGGCCCGCGCCACCGGCCGGGTGCTGGGCCTGCCGCGCTGGGCGGTGGAGATCATCCCGACGCTCACCCCGGGCATCGCCGTGTGGGACGTCAACGGCAACGTGCAGGTGGTCAAACACCTGATCACCGAGACCGAACGCCCCCTGGTCTACACCGACCGCGCGATGACCGAGGCGTCGGTGCGCGACCAGGACCCGGCGGCCCGGACCGAGGACGAGGTCGCGCTGGAGCAGCAACTCGCCGACGACGTGGTGGCCTGAGGCCGTGTCGGATCCGGTGGACCGGCCCGGACCGCCCGCCGCGCGCGGCCCGTACCCGCCGCCGGGCACCGGCCGGGGGGACCACGGGCCGCGCCAGTCGGGCCCGTCCCGCCGCGAGGGCGGCGTGCCGGACGGGCTGCTGCTGGCCCTCATCGGCCTACTGCTCGGCGTCACCGTCCTGGTGTGGACCGGCACCGGGCTGGCGGCGCTCGTGGAGCGCGGCCGCTGGCCGACCGGCCTGCACTTCACCCGCACCCCCGTCGCCATCCGCCAACTCGCCACCCGGCCGGGCGACATCACCGCCGCCTGGCCGCAGGTGGCGCACGGCGACCTGCCCCGCCCCGGTCTCTTCTGGGGCGTCCTGGTCGGCGAGGTACTCGTCCTGCTGGTGCTGCTGGTCTTCGCGATCGGCACGGTGGCCCGCTACCGGGCACTGCGCGCCGCACGGCGGGCCGACCGCGATCGGGGCCGGGCCGCTCCCCACTGGCCCCGGACGGCGCCCGACGCGGCGGGCCCGCCCGGCGCTTCCGACACCGCCGCTTCCGCGGCGCTACGGTCCGCCGGGCCGGCCGGAGCGCCGGACGGCTCCGGGACGCCGTGGAGCGCCGCACCGGCGACCCGGTCCCGGCCCCCGGGCGGCTCAGCCGGCCTGCCGGGCAGCGGGATCGAGGCGGCGCCGGACAGGCCCGCGGTCCACGCCAGGCCGGTTCCGCCCGGGCCGCCGGTTCCGCCGGACGCGGCCGTGCCCCGGGAGCCCGCCCCGGCCGCACCGGACCCGCTGACCGCGCCGCGCACCGGCTCCCGCGTGCTGTTCACCGGCGCCGGCGCCGGACGCACCGCCAAGGGCCCGCGCGCCGTGTGGCCGGCCGTGCTGGACGCCGTAGGGGCGGTGCTCGTCACCTGCGCCGGCGACGCGACCTGGCAGCGGACCGCGGCCGCGCGCGCCGCCATCGGGCCGGTGCGCGTCTTCGACCCCGAGCACCTGGTGGACACCACCGAACGGATGCGCTGGGCCCCGCACAGCGGCTGCGAGGACCCGGCCACCGCCGCATCGCGGTCCCGCGCCCTGCTCGCCCCGATGCGCACCCACGACGTCACCGCCGACGACGCCGCCGCCACCCTGCTGCGCTGCTGGCTGCACGCCGCCGCGGTCGACGGCCGGCCGTTCCGCCAGCTCCACCGCTGGGCCTCGGGTTCCGGCTCCGGCGACGCCCTCCGCGTCCTGCGCACCGCGCGCGACGCCGCGGCCGGCTGGAGCGGCGAACTCGACGCCACGCTGCACGCGCACCCGGAACGCCGCGACACCGCCCTGGACACCGTGCGCCGCGCACTGTCCGGACTCTCCTCACTGCACATCAGGGACGCCTGCGGACCGGGCCGTTCGGATGTCCTGGACCTGGAATCGTTTGCCAGAGAACGGGGAACGCTTTACATAGTCGGTGCGCCGCGGGAGGACCCGCGCACCGACCCGGGTGCGATGCCGATGCTCACCGCACTTGCCTCCAGCGTGGTCGAGCACGGCCGGCGCATGGCCGCAGGGTCATCCCCCGGCCGGCTCGACCCACCAGTCACCTGCGTCCTGGACGACGTCGCGACCGTCGCCCCGCTCCCCGAACTGCCGGCCCTGATGTCCGAGGGCCCGGCGCTGGGCATGCCCGTGCTCGCCGTCCTGCGCTCCGAGGAGCAGGCCAGGCACCGCTGGCCCAGCCGTGACGTCCGCGCCCTCTGGCAGAACGCCGACCACCGCGTCGACCTGTGAGACCGCCGCCGTCCGTTCCGGAGGTTCGACCGGGGCGGCTCGATGCTGTGGCCGGCGGAGTCGCCGTCGGCATCGTCTCGGTGCCATACCCGGGCGAACCGCCGGCAGTTCCGGTTCCGGGCACCGGCATATCCCGAGCCAACGGAAAGGATGCCCGCTCCCATGACATCCGGACACACCAAAAAGAAAAGACTCCCGCCCCCCGGTACGAGACCAGGGGGCGGGAGCCCTCACAAACGGTTCGGCGGTGTCCTACTCTCCCACAGGGTCCCCCCTGCAGTACCATCGGCGCTGACAGGCTTAGCTTCCGGGTTCGGAATGTAACCGGGCGTTTCCCCATCGCTATGACCACCGAAACACAACGAAACCAACACAACAGTTCGTGGTTTCAGAACCACACAGTGGACGCGAGCAACTGAGGACAAGCCCTCGGCCTATTAGTACCGGTCAACTCCACCAGTCACCTGGCTTCCATCTCCGGCCTATCAACCCAGTCGTCTACTGGGAGCCTTACCCCATCAAGTGGGTGGGAGCCCTCATCTCGAAGCAGGCTTCCCGCTTAGATGCTTTCAGCGGTTATCCCTCCCGAACGTAGCCAACCAGCCATGCCCTTGGCAGAACAACTGGCACACCAGAGGTCCGTCCGTCCCGGTCCTCTCGTACTAGGGACAGCCCTTCTCAAGACTCCTACGCGCACAGCGGATAGGGACCGAACTGTCTCACGACGTTCTAAACCCAGCTCGCGTACCGCTTTAATGGGCGAACAGCCCAACCCTTGGGACCGACTCCAGCCCCAGGATGCGACGAGCCGACATCGAGGTGCCAAACCATCCCGTCGATATGGACTCTTGGGGAAGATCAGCCTGTTATCCCCGGGGTACCTTTTATCCGTTGAGCGACGGCGCTTCCACAAGCCACCGCCGGATCACTAGTCCCAGCTTTCGCTCCTGCTCGACCCGTCAGTCTCACAGTCAAGCTCCCTTGTGCACTTACACTCAACACCTGATTGCCAACCAGGCTGAGGGAACCTTTGGGCGCCTCCGTTACCCTTTAGGAGGCAACCGCCCCAGTTAAACTACCCATCAGACACTGTCCCTGATCCCGATAAGGGACCCAGGTTAGACATCCAGCACGACCAGAGTGGTATTTCAACAACGACTCCACCCAAGCTGGCGCTTGGACTTCACAGTCTCCCACCTATCCTACACAAGCCGAACCGAACACCAATATCAAACTATAGTAAAGGTCCCGGGGTCTTTCCGTCCTGCTGCGCGAAACGAGCATCTTTACTCGTAATGCAATTTCACCGGGCCTATGGTTGAGACAGTCGAGAAGTCGTTACGCCATTCGTGCAGGTCGGAACTTACCCGACAAGGAATTTCGCTACCTTAGGATGGTTATAGTTACCACCGCCGTTTACTGGCGCTTAAGTTCTCAGCTTCGCGGAATCGAAACCCCACTAACCGGTCCCCTTAACGTTCCAGCACCGGGCAGGCGTCAGTCCGTATACATCGCCTTACGGCTTCGCACGGACCTGTGTTTTTAGTAAACAGTCGCTTCTCGCTGGTCTCTGCGGCCACCCCCAGCTCACCCTGCAAGAGAGATCACCAGGAACGGCCCCCCTTCTCCCGAAGTTACGGGGGCATTTTGCCGAGTTCCTTAACCATAGTTCACCCGAACGCCTCAGTATTCTCTACCAGACCACCTGAGTCGGTTTAGGGTACGGGCCGCCATGAAACTCGCTAGAGGCTTTTCTCGACAGCATAGGATCATCCACTTCACCACAATCGGCTCGGCATCAGGTCTCAGACACACAAGGAACGGATTTACCTATCCCTCGTCCTACACCCTTACCCCGGGACAACCACCGCCCGGGCTGGACTACCTTCCTGCGTCACCCCATCACTCACCTACTACCCCCTCGGACCACCGGCTCCACCACTCCCCCCTCATCCGAAGACTCAGAGGGCGGCATCACGGGCTTAGCATCAGAGGATTCAATGTTTGACGCTCCACAGCGGGTACCGGAATATCAACCGGTTATCCATCGACTACGCCTGTCGGCCTCGCCTTAGGCCCCGACTTACCCTGGGCAGATCAACTTGACCCAGGAACCCTTAGTCAATCGGCGCACACGTTTCCCACGTGTGAATCGCTACTCATGCCTGCATTCTCACTCGTGAACCATCCACAACTCGCTTCCACGGCTGCTTCACCCGGCACACGACGCTCCCCTACCCATCACAACAGGCGTTAACCCTCACGCTGCGATGACACGACTTCGGCGGTATACTTGAGCCCCGCTACATTATCGGCGCGGAATCACTTGACCAGTGAGCTATTACGCACTCTTTCAAGGATGGCTGCTTCTAAGCCAACCTCCTGGTTGTCTCTGCGACTCCACATCCTTTCCCACTTAGCATACGCTTAGGGGCCTTAGTCGATGCTCTGGGCTGTTTCCCTCTCGACCATGGAGCTTATCCCCCACAGTCTCACTGCCGCGCTCTCACTTACCGGCATTCGGAGTTTGGCTAAGGTCAGTAACCCGGCAGGGCCCATCGCCTATCCAGTGCTCTACCTCCGGCAAGAAACACACGACGCTGCACCTAAATGCATTTCGGGGAGAACCAGCTATCACGGAGTTTGATTGGCCTTTCACCCCTAACCACAGGTCATCCCCCAGGTTTTCAACCCTGGTGGGTTCGGGCCTCCACGAAGTCTTACCTCCGCTTCACCCTGCCCATGGCTAGATCACTCCGCTTCGGGTCTTGAGCATGCTACTCCACGCCCTCTTCGGACTCGCTTTCGCTACGGCTACCCCACACGGGTTAACCTCGCAACACACCGCAAACTCGCAGGCTCATTCTTCAAAAGGCACGCAGTCACGACACAACAAGAAAAAATCCTGCCATGCGACGCTCCCACGGCTTGTAGGCACACGGTTTCAGGTACTATTTCACTCCGCTCCCGCGGTACTTTTCACCATTCCCTCACGGTACTATCCGCTATCGGTCACCAGGGAATATTTAGGCTTAGCGGGTGGTCCCGCCAGATTCACACGAGATTTCTCGGGCCCCGTGCTACTTGGGAAATGAACAAACGAGCCGTACAGATTTCAGCTACGGGGGTCTTACCCTCTACGCCAGGCCTTTCGCATGCCCTTCGCCTACCCATACGGTTTCTCACTCGCCCAGCCGCCGGCAGACAACTGAAGCCCACTCCCACAACCCCAACCACGCAACCCCTGCCGGGTATCACACGTGACTGGTTTAGCCTCATCCAGTTTCGCTCGCCACTACTCCCGGAATCACCGTTGTTTTCTCTTCCTGCGGGTACTGAGATGTTTCACTTCCCCGCGTTCCCTCCACATGCCCTATGTGTTCAAGCACGGGTGACAGCCCATGACGACTGCCGGGTTTCCCCATTCGGACACCCCCGGATCACAGCTCGGTTGACAACTCCCCGGGGACTATCGC
>CAVQCY010000002.1:775000-1595000 GCA_963711125.1 uncultured Actinomycetota bacterium | reverse complement strand
TGCGCGGGACGGAACGCGGGGACGGACACCGGCGCCGGACCCCGCGCCGCCCGGCTTCCGGTTCGCCTCCCCGGACCGTCGCCCGGGGCGATTCGACCGGTCCGGCGGCCCACCGCGGGAGGCGGAGAGCGCCGGGGCCTCGCGCGGTCGATCGTCAGCGGAGCGAACGCACAACGGGAGGCGTGCGCCGCGGCCGCCGAACCGCCGCACCGGGTCGGCCCAGGACGACGCACCCCCAGAGGCCGCTCGGCGGCCGTGCGCCGGGCCGGTCGGCCGGCCGTCCGGGCCCAGCGCACCCGACGCCCGCCACGACCGCTCCGCGCCGCCGCCCGTGCCGCCTGCGCCACGCCGCCGCCGGAACCGGCGCTCCCGCACGGATCCACCGACGGGTCCGCGCACCGGCCCGGCACCCCGGCCGACCGCCCCGGGCCAGCGCCACCGCACCCGACCGTGGCAGGAGGCTCCGCCGGAGCCGGTCGGTGCCGCGCGGGTCAGCCGTTGTCGGCGGCCAGTTCGCGACTGCGGTCGCGGGCCGCCTCCAGGGCGGCGAGGAGGGCGGCCCGCACGCCGTGGTTCTCCAGTTCGCGGATGGCGTTGATGGTGGTTCCGGCCGGGGAGGTGACGGCCTCCCGCAGCTTGACGGGGTGTTCGCCGCTGTCCCGGAGCATGACGGCGGCGCCGATCGCGGCCTGCACGATGAGGTCGTGCGCCTGCGACCGCGGCAGGCCGAGCAGGATGCCCGCGTCCGTCATGGCCTCGACGAGGTAGTAGAAGTAGGCCGGGCCGGACCCGGACAGCGCGGTCGCGGCGTCCTGCTGGGACTCCGGGACGCGCAGCGTCTTGCCGACCGGCTGGAAGATCTCCTCGGCGCGGACCAGATGGCTCTCGTCGGCGTGGCTGCCGGCCGAGATGACGGACATGCCCTGGTCCACCAGGACCGGCGTGTTGGGCATGACGCGCACCACCGGGACACCGTCCGCCAGTCGTTCCTCGAACAGCGAGGTGGGCATGCCCGCGGCGGCGGAGATCACCAGGCGGTCGGCCCGGACGTGCGGGGCGAGTTCGTCCAGCAGCGCGGTCATGTCCTGCGGCTTGACCGCGATGATGAGCGTGTCGGCGGCCGCGGCGGCCGCGGCGTTGCCGACCGCGGTGACGCCGTAGCGTTCGGTCAGCGTGGCGGCCCGCTCCGGGCGGCGGGTGGTGACCAGCAGGTCCTCCGGCGCCCAACCGGCCCGGATCATGCCGGACAGCAGCGCCTCGCCGATCTTGCCGGTGCCGAGTACGGCGACTTTCTGGGTCATGTGAACCGTTCACCTCGAAGACTGCCCGCGGACCCGCCCGGTGCGGTCCGCCCGCTCATCCTCGCACCGCGGCCGGCCGGAGCGCTCGGACGTCCTACCCCTCGGGCCGTGTCCGAGCGCCCCCGGCGCACCCCCGGCGCACCGCGCGACACCGCGGCCGGCACCCGCTCCGGCCGGCGGCCGAACGCCCGGAGGCCGGCCCGTCCCGGACCGGGCCGGCCGGCCCGGGGAACGGTCAGCCGGTGCGCCGGCGCAGGGTGGCCGCACCGAGCCCGAGCACCAGCAGCCCGCAGGCCGCGACCACGGCCAGGTCGCGCAGCAGGGGTCCGCCGACGCCGGTGCGGCCGGAGACCCGGTCCATCGCGTCCACCGCGTACGACATCGGCAGCAGGTCGGATGCCAGGCGCAGCGCTCCGGGCATCCGGTCGCGCGGTACGAACAGGCCGCACAGCAGCAGTTGCGGGAAGATCACCGCGGGCATGAACTGCACGGCCTGGAACTCGCTGGCCGCGAACGCGCTGACGAACAGTCCGAGCGCGGTGCCCAGCAGCGCGTCGAGCACCGCGACGAGCAGCAGTGCCCACAGTGGGCCGGCCGGCGCCATGTGCAGCGCGCCGGTGGCGAGCCAGGTGGCGGCGGACGCCTGCACGACGGCGAGCAGCCCGAACGCGAGGGCGTAGCCGAGGATCAGGTCCGCCTTGTGCGCGGGCATCGCCAGCAGGCGTTCCAGCGTGCCGGAGGTGCGTTCGCGCAGCGTGGCGATCGAGGTGACCAGGAACATCACGATGAGCGGGAAGACGCCGAGCAGCGCCGGCCCGACCCGGGCGAACACACCCGGCGTGCTGTGGAACGCCCAGTACAGCAGGGTGATCAGCACGAGCGGGACGACGAGCATGAGCGCTACGGTGCGCGGGTCGTGCCGCAGTTGGCGCAGCACCCGGCGGCTGGTGGCCAGCGTGCGCACCGCGCTGACGCCGTGCCGGGCGCGGGCGGGGCCGCTGGGGGCCGTCTTCGGACCGGCCGGGGCACCGGTCCGGACGCCGCCCCGGACTTCGGCGGGCCCTTCGGCGGGCCCTTCGGCGGGCCCTTCGGCGGGGGCGTCGTCCGGGGCGTCGGGGCGGGCGTGGGCCGGGGTGGTCATCGGACGGTCTCCTCGGGTGCGGGGTCGGCCTGTTCGACGAGGCGCAGAAACGCCTCCTCGACGGTGGGCGCGCCGGTGCGCGAACGCAGGGCGTCGGGGGCGGCGTCGGCCAGGAGCACGCCGTCGCGCAGGAGCAGCAGGCGGTGGCAGCGTTCGGCCTCGTCCATGACGTGGCTGGAGACGAGCAGGGTGGTGCCGCGTTCGGCGGCGAGGCGGTGGAAGAGCCGCCACAGGTCGCGGCGCAGGACCGGGTCGAGCCCGACGGTGGGTTCGTCGAGGACGAGCAGGTCGGGCGTGCCGAGCAGGGCGGTGGCCAGGCTGACCCGGGAGCGCTGGCCGCCGGAGAGCCGGGAGACCAGCGCGTCGGCGTGGTCGGTGAGCCCCACGTCGGCCAGCGCGCGGCTGACGGCGTCGCGCCGCGCTGCCCGGCCGGCCGCCGGGTCGAGCACGGTCGCGAAGTAGTCCAGGTTCTGCCGCGCGGTGAGGTCCGGGTAGACCGAGGGCGCCTGGGTGACGTAGCCGAGCCGGGCACGCAGCGCCGGGTGGCCGGCGGGGTGGCCGAGCACGGTGAGCCTGCCGGTGACCCGGGCCTGGGCGCCGACCAGGGCCCGGATCAGCGTGGACTTGCCGCAGCCGCTCGGGCCGAGCACTCCGGTGACCTGACCGGTGGGCACGGTGAAGCCGAGGCCGCGCAGCACGGTGCGGCCGCCGCGCAGCACGGTGAGGCCGTCCGCCCGGACGGCCGGTGCGGCGGCGGCGTCGGGCGCGCGAAAATTCATCATGCGATGAATATATTCCCCGGGAGCGGGTCGGGGCCAGGGGTGGTGCGCGCCCCGCCCGTCGGACGCCCGCGTCCGGCCGGGCCGTGGGGAGTGGGGATGGCCCCACCCCGGTCCGGGCGGCCGGGGCAGTGCCAAAGCCGGCCGGCGCCCGGAGACTGGTCGGCATGGGGCACACGGAGCGGCCCGGCAGGCACCGGGAGCACCTGGAGTGGCGGCGTGCCGCGCGGCGCGAGCACCGCCGGTACCGCGACGAGCGCGAGGAGCGGCTGCGCGAGGAGCGGTCCCGGCGCGAGGAACGGTGGATGGAGCGCGCCCGGATCAGCGCCGAGCACCACCGGATCCGCGCGGAACACCTGCGGCAGCGCCGGCTGGAGCACGAGGAGCGCCGGGCGCGCGGCCGGCGGCGGGCGGTGGAACGGGCCGCCGCGCTCCGGCGCGGCGTGCGGGGCGGACCCGGCCGCGGACAGCGGCGGCGGGCTGCGCGGAATCGAGCGCCGGCTCGGTACGTTCGGCGGTGTGCTGGCGGTCAGCAGTCCGCCGGGTGGACCGACCATCGTCGCTTTGGAGCTGCCGTGCGCGTCGTCCTGGCCGAGGACCTCTACCACGTCGAGCAGCTGTACGCCCGGGAGCTGCTGGCGGACGGCTCGGGCGGGGTGGGCTACCTGCTCAAGGACCGGGTGTTCAACGCGGACCAGTTCACCGAGGCGGTGCGCCGGGTGGCCGGCGGCGGGACGGCGATGGACCCGGACGTCATCGCCAAGCTGATGCGGGGCAACGCGGGCGACGGGCCGCTGGCCGCGCTGACGCCGCGCGAGCGGGAGGTGCTGGAGCTGATGGCCGAGGGCCGGTCCAACGCGGCCGTCGCACAGCGGCTGTTGATCAGCGAGGGCGCGCTCGGCAAGCACACCACCAGCATCTTCGGCAAGCTGTGCCTGACCGCCTCCGACGACGACAACCGGCGGGTGCCGGCGGTGCTCGCCTACCTCGACGGGGCCTGACCCGCGGCAGCGCCGCCCCGGACGCCGGCGTGCCACCGTGTCGACCGGCCCCGGCCGCCGCGCCGGCGCCGGTCGGCGGCCGGCCGATGGTCAGCGGTCCAGCAGCGTGACGTCGCGGACCGCGCCGCGGTCCGCGCTGGTGGCCATCGCGGCGTAGGCACGCAGCGCGGCGGAGACCTCGCGGGTGCGCGACGCGGGCCGGTAGCGGCCGCCCAGCGCGGCCCGGCGTTCGGCCAGCTCCTCGTCGGACACCAGCAGTTCGACGCGGCGGCCGGGGATGTCGATGCGGATCCGGTCGCCGTCGCGGACCAGCGCGATCGCGCCGCCGGCCGCCGCCTCCGGGGAGACGTGGCCGATCGACAGGCCGGAGGTCCCGCCGGAGAACCGCCCGTCGGTGATCAGCGCGCAGGCCCGGCCCAGGCCGCGGCCCTTGAGGAACGAGGTCGGGTAGAGCATCTCCTGCATGCCCGGCCCGCCCTTGGGGCCCTCGTAGCGGATGACGACGACGTCGCCCTCGGCGACCTCCTTGCCGAGGATGCGCCGCACGGCCTCCTCCTGCGACTCGCAGACCACCGCCGGGCCCTCGAAGGTCCACACCGACTCGTCCACGCCCGCGGTCTTGACCACGCAGCCGTCCTCGGCGATGTTGCCGCGCAGCACCGCGAGGCCGCCCTCGGTGGAGTAGGCGTGCGCCACGTCGCGCACGCAGCCGCCGGCGGCGTCGGCGTCCAGCGAATCCCACCGCTCGGACTGCGAGAACGCGGTGGCCGAGCGCACGCAGCCGGGCGCGGCGTGGAAGAGCTCGACCGCCTCCGGCGCGGGTGATCCGCCGCGCACGTCCCAGCGCTTGAGCCAGTCGGCCAGCGAGTCGGCGTGCACCGCGTGCACGGTCTCGTCGAGCAGGCCGGCCCGGTACAGCTCGCCCAGGATGGCCGGAATGCCGCCGGCCCGGTGCACGTCCTCCATGTAGTAGGCGCCGTTCGGGGCGACCTTCGACAGGCACGGTACCCGGCGGGAGACCGCGTCGATCGCGTCGAGCCCGAAGTCGACGCCGGCCTCCTGCGCGGCGGCCAGCAAGTGCAGGATCGTGTTGGTGGAGCCGCCCATCGCGATGTCCAGCGCCATCGCGTTGCCGAACGCGGCGCGCGAGGCGATCGAGCGGGGCAGCACGGTGGTGTCGTCCTGGTCGTAGTAGCGCCGGGCGAGGTCGACCACGGTGGCGCCGGCGTCCTGGTAGAGCGCCTTGCGCGCGGTGTGGGTGGCCAGCACCGAGCCGTTGCCGGGCAGCGACAGGCCGATCGCCTCGGTCAGGCAGTTCATCGAGTTGGCGGTGAACATCCCCGAGCACGAGCCGCAGGTCGGGCAGGCGTTCTCCTCGATCAGCGCCATGTCCTGGTCGGAGACCGCGTCGTTGGCGGACTCCGCGATGGCGGTGACCAGGTCCAGCTTGCGCACGGTGCCGTCCACCAGTACCGCCTGGCCGGCCTCCATCGGGCCGCCGGAGACGAACACGGCCGGGATGTTCAGCCGCAGCGCGGCCATCAGCATGCCCGGGGTGATCTTGTCGCAGTTGGAGACGCACACCAGCGCGTCCGCGCAGTGCGCCTGGACCATGTACTCCACCGAGTCGGCGATCAGGTCGCGCGAGGGCAGGCTGTAGAGCATGCCGCCGTGGCCCATCGCGATGCCGTCGTCGACGGCGATGGTGTTGAACTCGCGCGGCACGCCGCCGGCCCGTTTGACCGCCTCGGAGACGATCCGGCCGACCGGCTGGAGGTGGGTGTGGCCGGGCACGAACTCGGTGAAGCTGTTGGCCACCGCCACGATCGGCTTGCCGAAGTCCTCCCGCTCCACTCCGGCGGCCCTCAGCAGCGCGCGCGCCCCCGCCATGTTGCGACCGTGGGTGACCGTACGGGACCTCAGCTCGGGCACGATGCGACGCTCCTCGAATCCGTCAGATATCCGACCGTCCGGATCCTGCCGAGCCTACGCCGCCGTGACCGGGACCCGGACGGGCTGTCCGGCATGCGGACGTCCCTCTCACGGCTCGGTCAGGTACCGCTGGAGCGTCGGGGCGACGAACGCCACGATCTCCTCGCGCTCCGCGGACGCCAGCGGCTCGGCCTTGATCACGTAGCGCAGCAGCGCGATCCCGACCATCTGCGACGCGGCGATCTCGGCCCGCAGCCGGGCCTGCGGCAGGTCCAGCTCGTCGGCCACCCGCAGCAGCACCCGGCGCAGCACGAAGCCGCGCAGCACCGCCGCGGCGGCCTCGTTGGTCAACGCCGAGCGCAGCACGGCCAGCAGCGGCGCCCGGGTGGCCGGGTTCTCCCAGACCGCCAGGAAGTACCGCGCCAGCCGTTCGCCGACGTCCTGCGGGCCCCGCGCCAGCAGGTCGGGCACGCCGCCCAGCGCCGGGGCCAGCGACACCTCCACCGCGGCCTCGAAGACCTGCTCCTTGCCGCCGAAGTAGTGGTGGACCAGGGCGGCGTCCACCCCGGCCCGTCGGCCGATGGCCCGCACCGAGGCCCGGTCGTAGCCCTGCTCGGCGAAGACCGCGCGCGCGGCGGACAGGATGTTCTCCCGGGTGCCGCTCTCCCCGGCCCGCGCGCCGGCCGGCCGGCCGCGCCGGCGCGGCTCGGTCATCCGCCGCCCACCCGGGCCGGCGCGGCCAGGTGGGCCCGGGTGAACGCCAGGGCCTCGGCCAGGTCGGACTCGCGTTCGGCGGCGGACATCGCGCGCCGGGTGTTGACCTCGACCACGACGTGTCCGTGAAGCCGCCGGCGGCCAGTCCGGCCAGCACCTCGGCGCACGGCTGGGTGCCGCGGCCGGGCACCAGGTGCTCGTCCTTGGCGGAGCCGCGCCCGTCCGCGAGGTGCACGTGCGCCAGCCGGTCGCCCATCCGGTCGATCATGGCGAGCGCGTCGGCGCGCGAGGTGGCGGTGTGCGACAGGTCCACGGTGAAGTGCCGGAAGTCGTCCTCGGTCGGGTCCCAGCCGGGCGCGTAGGCCAGCATCTCGCGGTCCCGGTAGCGCCAGGGGTACATGTTCTCCACCGCGAACCGCACGTCGGTCTCGTCGGCCATCCGCCACACCCCGCGCACGAAGTCCCGGGCGTACCCGCGCTGCCAGCGGAACGGCGGGTGCACCACGACCGTGGAGGCGCCGAGCCGGTCGGCCGCGGCGTGCGCCCGGCGCAGCCGGGTCCACGGGTCGGTGGACCAGACGCGCTGGGTGATCAGCAGGCAGGGCGCATGCACCGCGAGGATCGGCACGCCGTGGTGGTCCGACAGCCGGCGCAGCGCCTCGACGTCCTGGCTGACCGGGTCGGTCCAGACCATCACCTCGACGCCGTCGTAGCCGAGCCGGGCGGCGATCTCGAAGGCGTTCGCCGTGGACTCCGGGTAGACCGACGCGGTGGACAGCGCGATCTTCGCCCCCGGAGGTCTCCGGGGCCCAGGGGATGCTGCGGACGGGTCGGCCACGGCGACAGCCTACGCGGGCCGTCCGGCGGCGAGCGGGCGCTGCCCCGGGCGCCGGGAGGCCGCGACCGGCCCCGGCGTGCGGTCTCCGGCCCGCGGTGTGTCGTTGCTCACCCGGCCGGCCCGGACCCCGCCTGCCCCGGCGACCCGGCCCCGGCCTCGGCGGCCGGGCCAAGCGCGGAGGCCGTCCGCGCCGGCGGGGGCGCCGGCTACTGGAGGTGGTCGAGGCGGCGCAGGATGACGCCCTCGCGCAGCGCCCACGGGCAGATCTCCAGCCCGTCCACCCCGAACAGGTCCATCGCGCCCTCGGCGACCAGCGCCCCGGCCAGCAGTTGCGGCGCCCGGCCCTCGGAGACCCCGGGCAGCCGGGCACGGTCGGCCGCCGTCATGCCGGCCAGCCGCGGCACCCACTCCTCCAGGTCGGCCCGGCCCAGGGTGCGCTGCACGTACAGGCCCTCGGCGGAGCGCGCGGCGCCGGCGATCCGGGCCAGCTGCCGGAAGGTCTTCGAGGTGCCGACGACGTGGTCCGGGCGTGCCGAGCCGGCTGAACTCGGCGACCGTGCGCGCGATGTCGGCCCGCACCTGGCGGCGCAGCGCCCGGGTGTCCTCCCGGCTCGGTGGGTCGCCGGGCAGGTCGGATGCGGTGAGCCGGCCGGCGCCCAGCGGCAGCGAGACCGCCGCGTCCGGGTCCTCGTCGATGCCGCAGGCGATCTCCAGCGAGCCGCCGCCGATGTCCAGCACCAGCAGCCGGCCGGCCGACCAGCCGAACCAGCGGCGGGCGGCCAGGAACGTCAGCCGGGCCTCCTCCTCGCCGGAGAGCACCCGCAGCGCGGTGCCGGTGGCCGAGGCCGACCCGCTCCAGCACCTCCTCGCCGTTGCGCGCCTCGCGCACCGCGGAGGTGGCGAACGGCAGGACCTCCTCGACGCCCTTGTCCTCCGCCACCCGCAGCGCGTCCTCCACCTGGGCGCACAACGCCGCCACGCCGCGCCGGTGGACGGCGCCGTCGTCGTCCAGCAGTTCCGCCAGGCGCAGTTCGGCCTTGTGCGAGTAGGCCGGCAGCGGCCGTGCCCCGGGGTGGGCGTCCACCACGAGCAGGTGCACGGTGTTGGACCCGACGTCGAGCACACCGAGTCGCATGGTCATGAACGCTAGCGCGATCCGCGTCCGCCGGTCGGCCGGGTCTCGCTCTACGCTGGGTGGCGTGGCAAATGCGGCAAAGGCGAAGTCCAAGAAGAACAAGAAGAACACCGAGAACCGCCGCCCGGACCCCGAGTTCGGGATCCGGGTGACGGACGAGGTGGATCTCGACTTCCCCAGGGCGTGGGTGGAGTTCCCGGACCCCGCGGACGACGAGCAGGTCTACCGCTGCGACCTGACCTGGCTGACCTCCCGGTGGAACTGCGTGTTCGGCGCGGGCTGCCAGGGCATCGAGGCCGGCCGGGCCGACGACGGCTGCTGCACGCTCGGCGCGCACTTCTCCGACGAGGACGACGAGGCGCGGGTCGCCGGGCACGTGGCGCGGCTGACGCCGCGGCTGTGGCAGTACCACGCGACCGGAACCGGGCCGGAGGGCTGGACCGAGCTGTCCGAGGACGGCGAGCGGCAGACCCGGCGGGTGGACGGCGCGTGCGTGTTCCTCAACCGGCCCGGGTTCGGCGCCGGCGCCGGGTGCGCACTGCACACGCTGGCGCTGCGCGAGGGCCGCGAACCGCTGGAGACCAAGCCGGACGTGTGCTGGCAGTTGCCGGTCCGGCGGACCTTCGACTGGGTGGACCGGCCGGACGACAGCCGGGTGCTGGTGATCTCGATCGGCGAGTACGACCGGCGCGGCTGGGGACCGGGCGGCCACGACCTGCACTGGTGGTGCACCGGGGCGGTCTCGGCGCACGGCGCGGGCAAGCCGGTCTACCTCTCCTACCGGGCGGAGCTGACCGAGCTGATGGGCGCGCCGGCCTACGAGCGGCTGGCCGGGCTGTGCGAGGAGCGGCTGGCCGCGCCGCCGACGGCGCCGCACCCGGCGGATCCCGACCGCGGGTGACCGCGGCGGCCCGGCACCCGGCCGCCCGGCGGCATCCGCTGCTCCGGCCACCGGCCCGCCGGCCCGCCCGGCGGGTCAGTGCCGGGCCGTGCGGCGCCGGGCGGCGACCGGAGCGGAGGCCGAGTCGGTGGGCGTCGGGGTGGCACTGGCGCTCGGGCTCGGGGTGGGCCCCTCGCCGCGCACGGTGACCACACCGCCGGCCGGGGTGAAGGTGATCCGCGCGCTCCACGCGCCGGGCGGCTCTGCGGTCGGGTCCGCGGTGACCGTGACGGTGGCCTGCCGGCCGGGCCGCAGCACGCCGGAGGAGGCGCTCAACCGCAGCCACGGCGCGCCGTCCGCGGCCGACCAGTTCACCGGGGCGCCGCCGGCGGCGGTGATCGTGATGACGGTGGTGTCGCCGTCCGGCGCGGCGGTCACCGTGATCCGACCGGGCCGCGAGGTGCCGTGGCCGCCGGCCGCGCCGCCGTGCCCGCCGGACGGCGGGGAGCCGGGCCCGACCGGGGGCGCGGCGCCGTCAGCGGAGGAGGACGCGGCGGGCGCGGAGGCCCGGGCGGAGGGCGCGCCGGTCCGGGCGGCGGACGGACCGGGCCGCACGGCGCCCGCGTCACCGGAGTTCTCGTACGCGTAACTGCCGCCGTTCTCCCCGTCGTTGGCGGTAACCGGTGCGCCGCCGGGGTTCTGGCCGCTCTGCGGGTCGTGCCGGTAGGCGGCCCACAGGGCGAACGAGGGGGCGCACACCACGGCCGCGACGACGGTGGTGGTGAGCGCGCGGTGCCGCAGCAGGGAGCGGCGCGCGGCGCGGTCCTTCTCGTCGAGCGGGAAGCCGCGCCGGTCCAGGTGGGGCAGGACGCGGGTGCCGCGGGCGCCGGAGCGGATGACGCGCAGCGAGCGGGCGGTCGCGGCGTCCAGGGCGCGGCGCGGCGCCCGCACGACGGCGAGCGTGTCGGGGGTGGCGTTGCCCGGCCAGGGCCCGGGGGCGACGACCCGTTCGGCGGTGAGCCGGCAGGTCGGGCACGCGTCGACGTGCCGGACCAGTTCGCGGCGCAGCGCGGTGCCGAGCAGCGGCTGGTCGTCGCCGGCGAGCCGGGCGACGGCGGGGCAGGCGCCGAGGTCGAGGACGGCCAGCGCGGTGCGGGTGCGCTCCACCTCGCAGGCGGCACGGGAGAGCAGGGCGCGGGCCGTCTCCGGGGAGATCCGCAGCACCGCGGCGATCTCCGGGCCGCCGAACTGGTGGCGCACCGCGAGTTCGATGGCCTCGCGCTGTTCGGGCGTGGTGCCGGCCGCCTCCGGCCAGGCCAGGGCGGCCAGTTCGCGCCGGTGCTCGGCCAGCGCCTCGGGGGTGCGTCCGGCGGTCGGCGCGGGGTGGCCGCCGTCGAGCCGGCGCAGGCAGCTCCAGCGGGCGAGCGCGTACAGCCAGGGACGGCGCGTTCGGGCGTCGCGCAGCCGGTCGTGGGCGCGTTCCGCGACGGCGAGGGCGTGGCCGAGCGCCGCGACGGCGGCGTCGTGGTCGCACAGGACGGACAGGCAGTAGGTGAACAGCCCGTCCAGGTGGGGCTGGTAGTCGATCGGGGGCCGGCCCGGGGACGGTACGAGGGCGCGCCGCCGGGCGTGCGGAACCGCCCGGTGTGCGCCGGTGCCCTGCTGCTGCCGCGTGCTGTGCTCAGACCTGCTCATCACCCGGCGACGGTAAACGGAGGGCTCGTCCCGTCTCACCCATCCGCGCCACCTTTAACCCTTTCGGGTGGACTTCTTCGATATAAGGGGACAGGTGAGCTATTCGTACGGGTGACGGGGGTGGTCCACCCCCCGGTCGGCCGGACGCGCCCGGCGGCGGCGCGGACGGCCACCCGGCCGGCGGCCGGACGCGGTGTCGCTCCCCGCCGCTACGGTGGCTGCCATGGCTGCCCGTACGCGCACGACTTCCAAGGACCGCCCGGCCTACCGCTGCACGGAGTGCGGGTGGACGACCGTCAAGTGGCTCGGCCGGTGCGGCGAGTGCCAGGCGTGGGGCACCGTGGAGGAGTACGGCACACCGGGGGTGCGCACCACGGTGGCCGGCCGGGTCAGCGCGCCGGCGCTGCCGATCGGTCAGGTGGACGCCCGGCGGGCGACCGCGCGGTCCACCGGGGTGCCGGAACTCGACCGGGTGCTCGGCGGCGGGCTGGTGCCGGGCGCGGTGGTGCTGCTGGCCGGCGAACCGGGGGTGGGCAAGTCCACGCTGCTGCTGGACGTCGCGGCCCGGGCGGCCGGCCCGCGGTCGCCCACGCTGTACGTGACCGGCGAGGAGTCCGCCGGGCAGGTGCGGATGCGGGCGGACCGGATCGGCGCGATCGACGACCACCTGTACCTCGCGGCGGAGACCGACCTGGCCGCGGTGCTCGGGCACCTGGACGACGTCAAGCCGGCGCTGCTGGTGCTGGACTCGGTGCAGACGGTGGCGTCCGCGCAGGTGGACGGCGCGCCGGGCGGCATGGCGCAGGTGCGCGAGGTGGCCGGCGCGCTGATCCGGGCGTCGAAGGAGCGCGGCGTCTCCACCATCCTGGTCGGACACGTCACCAAGGACGGCGCGATCGCCGGACCGCGGCTGCTTGAGCACCTGGTGGACGTGGTGCTGCACTTCGAGGGGGACCGGCACGCCCGACTGCGGCTGGTGCGCGGGGTGAAGAACCGCTACGGCGCCACCGACGAGGTGGGCTGTTTTGAACTGCACGACGAGGGCATCACCGGGCTCGCCGACCCCAGCGGGCTGTTCCTGACCCGGCGCGACGAACCGGTTCCCGGCACCTGCCTGACCGTGACGCTGGAGGGCCGCCGACCGCTGGTGGCCGAGGTGCAGGCGCTCACCGTGGCCTCGCAGATCCCCTCCCCCCGGCGCACCACGTCCGGCCTGGAGACCTCCCGGGTGTCGATGATGCTGGCGGTGCTGGAGCAGCGCGGCCGGATCCGTCAGATCGGCAAGTGCGACATCTACAGCGCGACGGTGGGCGGGGTGCGGCTGTCCGAGCCGGCCGCCGACCTGGCGGTGGCGCTGGCGCTGGCGAGCGCGGCCGGCGACACACCGCTGCCGAAGAACCTGGTGGCGATCGGCGAGGTGGGGCTGGCCGGCGAGGTGCGACGGGTGACCGGGGTGCAGCGCCGGCTGACCGAGGCGCACCGGCTGGGGTTCACGCACGCGCTGGTCCCGCAGGACCCGGGACGGGTGCCGGCCGGGATGCGGGTGACCGAGGTCGCCGATGTGGGCGAGGCGCTGCGGGTGCTGCCGCGCCGCGAGCGGTAGGCCGGCCGCGGGGCGGGAACCGGAGGCGGCCGCGCGGCGTCGCAGAGGGGGGACGCCACGGAGGGCCGGCACCCGGCCGGCCGCCGCGGACGAGGGGCGGCGGCGGGGCGCGCGGGCCGCGCGCAGGCCGCCGTAGGAGCCCCCGCCGGTAGGATGTGGCGCCCGTACTACCGGAGGAGAGCAGTGGCAGCCAATGACCGGCCAGCGGCTCCCGGCAGGAGTGGTATGAGTCCGGCGGCCGACAGCATGATGCGCTCGGCGCTCAGCGCGGTCGCGCCCGGCACCGAGTTGCGGGACGGGCTGGAACGGGTGGTGCGGGGCAACACCGGCGGGCTGATCGTGCTCGGCATGGACCGCACGGTGGAGTCGCTGTGCACCGGCGGTTTCGTGCTGGACGTGGAGTTCACCCCGACCCGGCTGCGCGAGCTGTGCAAGCTGGACGGCGCGCTGATCCTGGACCGGGACATCACCAAGATCCTGCGAGCCGGGGTGCAGTTGGTGCCCGATCCGTCGATCCCCACCGAGGAGACCGGGACCCGGCACCGCACCGCGGACCGGGTGAGCCGGCAGGCCGGGTTCGCGGTGGTCTCGGTCAGCCAGTCGATGCGGCTGATCGCGCTGTACGTGGACGGCCACCGCCGGGTGCTGGAGGACTCGGCGGCGATCCTGTCGCGCGCCAACCAGGCGCTGGCCACCCTGGAGCGCTACAAGCTGCGCCTGGACGAGGTGGCCGGGACGCTCTCCGCTCTGGAGATCGAGGACCTGGTCACGGTGCGGGACGTGACGGCGGTGGCGCAGCGGCTGGAGATGGTGCGCCGGATCGCGGTGGAGATCGCCGAGTACGTGGTGGAGTTGGGCACCGACGGGCGGCTGCTGGCGTTGCAGTTGGACGAGTTGATCGCGGGCGTGGAACCGGACCGCGAGCTGGTGGCGCGCGACTACGTGCCGGAGCCGACGCCGAAACGGTTGCGCACGGTGGCCGAGGCGCTGGCCGAGCTGGACGCGCTGCCGCAGAGCGAGCTGATCGAACTGACCACGGTGGCCAGGGCGTTGGGTTACACCGGTTCGCCGGAGTCGTTGGACACCGCGGTCTCGCCGCGGGGCTTCCGGCTGCTGGCGAAGGTGCCCCGGCTGCCGAACAGCGTCATCGAGCGGCTGGTGGAGCACTTCGGCGGGCTGCAGAAGCTGCTGGCCGCCAGCGTGGACGACCTGCAGGCGGTGGACGGGGTCGGCGAGACCCGGGCCCGGTCGGTGCGCGAGGGCCTGTCCCGGCTGGCGGAGTCCTCGATCCTGGAGCGCTACGTCTGACGTCGTCCGACGTCCGCCGGCCCGGCCGGGTCGACGTCCCGCCGGCCCGTCCGGCCTCGACCCTCCGTCACCCGGTCCGGGTCAGGCGCCGTCGGCCAGGCAGCGGGCCAGGTACCGTTCCAGCCGGGGCGCGTACCAGTTGCGGCTGTCGGTCTCGTGCTCCCACACGAAGACGTCGTCGCGCTCCGGGGTGCGGACGAAGGCGTACTGGTCGCCGCCGCCGTCGTCGCCGAAGAACACCAGCGGGTCGAAGGACATGTAGAGGTCGCCCAGGCAGGCGTCGGAGCGGAACGACAGGTTGTCCGCGACGATCCGCTGCACCGGCCAGACCACGGCGGTGGCGTACCGCCCGGTGACGCCGTTCGTCACCAGCAGCAGGTCCTTGAGGTCGGCCGGCAGGCTCTGCCCGAGGCGCTCCTCGGCGAGCCGCAGGGTCTCGGCGGGGACCGGTTCGGCCAACTCCCGGCCGGCCCCGAGCCGGTCGAGCGTCTCGCGCCACATGGTTACCGCCTTTCCCTACACGCCGTGCCGTCAGGAGAGCCGGAACGTGGTGTGCTCGCTGCCCAGGCCGGGCACCGCCACGGTCACCCGGTACCCGCCGGCCGCGGGGGTGGTGGCACCGGAGGGGGTGGCGCAGTCCGGGGCGCTGACCGCGCGGTTCCAGGTGGCGTCGAAGATGGTGGTGCGGCCGGCCGGTACGGAGAGCAGGTACGGGGTGTGGTCGGCCGGGCAGTCGCCGGTGGAATACACGTGGTGGCCGCCCGAGGTGGCGACGGTGACCACGGTGGAGGAGCCGGCGAAGTTCACCTTGCACCGGGCGGTACCGGTGTTGGTCACCGACACCGCGAACTCCGGCTTCTCGCCCGGTGCGTAGGTGTGCCGGACGCTGCGCACCGCCAGGGTGGCGTGGGTTCCGGAGCAGTCGGGCACGCTGGTGCCGGGCGGCAGTTGCGATCCGCCGCCGGAGCCGTCGGGCCCGCTGCCGCCGCCGCTGCCGCCGCTGCCGACCGGGCCGCGGCCGCCCGGTTCGGCGGTGATGCCGGTCTGACTCGTCGACGGGCCGGGCGTGATGGACGGCAGCGGCGTGTGCCGGTGCCGTCCGCCGGAGGGGGTGTGCGATCCGCTCGGTCCGGGGCCCTTGGCGGAGTCGGACGAGCCGCCGCCGTGCGGCACCACCGCCCACGCCGCGGCCGCCACGACGAGTGCGAACAGGCACAGCACGACTGCCCGCCGCCGCCAGTAGATGGAGGAAGGCAGGGGGCCCACCGGGTTGCGCACGTTGCCCACGCGCAAACTCTAGGGGAGATCGACGTCACCCTGGAGCACCACTCGCCAGCCGAAGGCATTTTTCCTGATCATCATCCGGGTGGGATCGGGGCATGTCGGTCGTTGTGCCAGGATCGGTTCCGCCATGACTGTGATCCCCGCGCCGCCCGGCGACCCCACCGCCCTGCACACCGCCGTCAACGCCTGGTTCGACACCGCCGCCCGCGATCTGCCCTGGCGGCGTCCGGAGGCCGGCGCGTGGGGCGTGATGGTCAGCGAGTTCATGCTCCAGCAGACCCCGGTCAGCCGGGTCCTGCCGGTCTACCGGGAGTGGACGGCCCGTTGGCCGCGCCCGGCCGACCTGGCCGCCGTGCCGTCCGGCGAGGCGGTGCGCGCCTGGGGGCGGCTGGGCTATCCGCGCCGGGCGCTGCGGCTGCACGCGGCGGCGGTGGCCGTCACCGAACGGCACGGCGGCCGGGTCCCGTCCGACCACGACGCGCTGCTGGCGCTGCCCGGGGTCGGCGAGTACACCGCGGCGGCCGTCGCCTCGTTCGCGTACGGCCGGCGGCACGCGGTGCTGGACACCAACGTGCGCCGGGTGTTCGCCCGCGCGGTGAGCGGCGCGCAGTACCCGGCGAACGCCACCACGGCGGCCGAACGGCGTCTGGCCCGACGGTTGTTGCCGGACGACGAGCCGACCGCGGCGCGTTGGGCGGCGGCCACCATGGAACTGGGCGCGCTGGTGTGCACGGCGCGCGCCCCCGCGTGCGGACGCTGCCCGATCGCCACCCGGTGCGCGTGGCGGCGCTCCGGCTTCCCCGCGCACGACGGGCCGCCACGCCGCGGCCAGAGCTACGCGGGCACCGACCGGCAGGCGCGCGGCCGGCTGCTGGCGGTGCTGCGCGAGGCCACCGGGCCGGTCACGCGACGGGAGTTGGACGCGGTGTGGGACGAGCCGGTGCAGCGCGCCCGGGCGCTCGACACGCTGGTCGCCGACGGCCTGGTGGAGCCGCTGGCGCGCGGTGTCTACCGGCTGCCCGCCGGCTGACCGCGCGCCGTCCGCCGCCGCGCCGCGCACGGCGTCCGCCCGCCGCCCGCGCCCGCCCGCCCGTGCCTCGTGACCCCGGGTCCCCTCCGGTTGTTACACAACCGACGGAACGCCGTGGGGTTCCCGTGCACCGGCGGGCGGCCATTCCGCAACAGCGCCTGCCTACCGTTCCCCACGTGAACGGGACTGCGGCATGGATGGAGGCGGCTGCCATGACGGCGAGCCCGGCGGGCAGGCGTGAGAGCACCACCCTCGACTTCGAGGAGTACGTGCGGTCCCGGCAGGATTCGCTGCTGCGCAGCGCCCGCCGGCTGGTGCCCGACCCGTCGGACGCGCAGGACCTGGTGCAGACCGCGCTGTGCCGCACCTTCCCGCGCTGGGAGCTGATAGCGGACAAGTCGCTCGCCGACGCGTACATGCGGCGGGTGATGATCAACACCCGCACCGAGTGGTGGCGCTCCCGCAAGCTGGAGGAGGTCCCCACCGACAAGCTGCCGGACGCCAGCGTGGACGACGGCACCGAACGGCTGGCGGACCGCGCGGTGCTGCTCGGCGCGCTCGCGGTGCTCGCCCCCAAGCAGCGCCAGGTCGTCGTACTGCGACACTGGGAGCAGATGAGCACCGAGGAGACCGCCCAGGCCCTCGGCATGTCCACCGGCACCGTCAAGAGCACCCTGCACCGCGCCCTGGCCCGGCTGCGCGAGGAACTGGAGCGGAACGCCTTCGGACGTGACGGGGAACGGGTACCGGAGCTGAGGGAGGGAGCGTGCGCCGCATAACCCCGGCACGGCGTGCCCTGTGCACCGCCGCCCTCATGCCGCTCGTCCTGGTGACCGGCTGCGCCGAGGGCGGCGGTGTCCGCGTGGAGGGCGCCGGCCCCGCCTCGGTGATCCCGCCGTCCCCCGCGCACACCTCGCCCACCCCGCACGTCGACCCGGTCCGGCTGCTGCGCGACGACCCGAAGGTGGACGACGACATCAAGGACCACCTGCGGCCGTGCGGCGGCGCCGAATACCCCGTCGACACCTCGTTCGGCAGCGTGACCGGCGACACCGTGCCCGACCTGGTGATAAACGTCTCGACCTGCCGGGACGGCGTCGGTCTGGGCAGTTACGTCTACCGTATGGAGAAGGGCAGGTACACCGACGTCTTCGGCGTCGAGCAGCCGCCGGTGTACATCGACATAGAGCAGGGCGAACTGGAGCTGACCCGGCAGGTGTACGCGCACGACGACGCGGTCTGCTGCCCGTCCGGAGAGGACGTGATCATGTACCGCTGGAGCGGCGGGCGCTTCGTGGTGACCTCCCACACCCACAACGAGTACGGGACCAGCACCGGATGAGCGAGACCCACGTGCTGTTCGTCGAGGACGACGACGTGATCCGCGAGGCCACCCAGCTCACCCTGGAGCGGGACGGGTTCGAGGTCAGCGCGGTGCCCGACGGGGTGGCCGGCCTGGAGTCGTTCCGGGCCCGCCGGCCGGACATCGCCCTGCTGGACGTGATGGTCCCCGGGCTGGACGGGGTGAGCCTGTGCCGCCGCATCCGGGACGACTCCACGGTGCCGGTCATCATGCTCTCGGCCCGCGCCGACGCCATCGACGTGGTGCTCGGCCTGGAGGCCGGCGCTGACGACTACGTGACCAAGCCGTTCGACGGCGCGGTGCTGGTGGCCCGGATCCGCGCGGTGCTGCGCCGGTTCGGGCACGCCGGCCGGGCCGGGTCGGCCGACGGAGACGGGCCGCTGCGCTTCGGCGACCTGGAGATCGACACCGCGGGCATGGAGGTGCGCCGCCACGGCGCGCCGGTCTCGCTCACCCCGACCGAGATGCGGTTGCTGCTGGAGTTCTCCGCCGCGCCCGGTTCCGTGCTCTCCCGCGACCGGCTGCTGACCAGTGTGTGGGACTACGAGTGGGGCGGCGACACCCGGGTGGTCGACGTGCACGTGCAGCGGCTGCGCGGCAAGATCGGCCAGGACCGGATCGAGACCGTGCGCGGGTTCGGCTACAAGCTGCGGGGCTGACCGGTGAGGACGCCGCTGAGCCTGCCCGGCCTGCCGCGCGGACCGCGCACCCCCGCGGTGCCCGGGCTGCGCTGGCCGGGCCTGCGCTGGAAGCTGACCGCGGCCATCGCGCTGGTGTCGACGCTGGTCGCGCTCTCCATGGCGGTCGTGGTGCGCAACGCGGCCACGTTGAGCATGCTCACCAACTCCCGCAACCTCCAGGACGAGCGGGTCGAGGTGGCGTCGCGCAACTACATCGCCACCCACCGGCTGATGTTCGGCGCCCGGATCGACGACCCGCGGCTGCCGCGCGGGTTGCAGGTGGCCGCCGCGCGGGGCCAGCGGGCCACCGACGTGGAGACGGTGGACGGCGAACCGGTGGTGTGGGCGTCCACCCCGATGCCGGACAACAAGATCCTCTCCATCAGCAGCCGGTTCAGCGAGCCCACCGCGATCCTCAACAACCTCAACGGCGTGCTGGTGGCCGGCTGCGCCTCGGTGGTGCTGGCCGGCTCCGCGCTGAGCGTGCTGGTGGGCGGGCAGCTGTCCCGGCGGTTGCGCAAGGCCGCCTTCGCCGCCCGGCGGGTCGCCGACGGCACGCCCGGCATCCGGGTGCGCGACGCGATCGGCCGCCGGGTGCGCGACGAGACCGACGAACTGGCCCGCGCGGTGGACGCGATGGCGGACGCGTTGCAGTACCGGCTGGAGGCGGAGCGGCGGGTCACCGCCGACATCGCGCACGAACTGCGCACCCCGGTGACCGGCCTGGTGGCTGCCGCCGGGCTGCTGCCGCCGGGCCGGCCCTCCGAACTGGTGCAGGACCGGGCGCAGGCGCTGCGGCAGCTGGTGGAGGAGGTGCTGGAGGTCTCCCGGCTGGACGGCGCGGAGGAGCGGGCCGAACTCCAGGAGGTGCTGCTGCCGGAGTTCGTGGTGCGCCGGGTGCGCGGGCTCGCCCCGCAGGCCCGGGTGCGGGTGCTGCGCGATGCCTGGGTGCAGACCGACACCCGGCGGCTGGAGCGGATCCTGGGCAACCTGCTGGCCAACGCCGGGCGACACGGCCGGGCGCCGGTGGAGGTGGAGATCGACGGGCCGCTGCTGCGGGTGCGCGACCACGGCCCGGGGTTCCCGGCCGAACTGCTGCGCGACGGGCCGTCCCGGTTCCGCACCGGCAGCAGCGACCGGTCCGGGCACGGCCACGGTCTGGGGCTGACCATCGCGGCCGGCCAGGCACGGGTGCTGGGCGCCGCGCTGACGTTCCGCAACGACGGCGGCGCGGTGGCGGAGCTGCTGCTGCGGGAGACCGCCGGGCCGGACGCCGACGAGGCGGGACCGGCGACGCCGTGACGCCCGGCTCGGCCCGGCCGCGCCCGCCGGTGTCGGCGCCCGGCGCGGACGCGGGCCGGCACGGACGGGGGGCCGGCTCGGCCGCGCGGTGGGGGGACCCATCGGACAGGGCCTAGGGTTTGGGCACAGGGCGCGGGCACGACGACGGGACCGGGGGGAACGGTTGACGACGACCTCGCACGACGAACCGGAGCGGGTGGAGCTCGCCGACGCGGTCCAAGCGGTGCGCGCGCAGCTGGCCGCCGCGGCCGAGCGGGCGCAGGACGAGCCCCTGCGGTTCGAACTCGGCGACATCCAGATGGAGTTCACCGTCGAGGTGCGGCGCGACGCGCGGGCCAGGGGCGGCGTGCGGGCCTGGGTGGTGGACGTCGGGGCCGAAGCCGGGACCAGCCGGGCGCACACCCACCGGGTCAGCTTCACGCTGCGGCCCCGACGGGCCGGCGACGGCGGCGAGTGGCGCATCGCGCACGACGACGAGGGCCGCACGTGGCACCGGTGAGGGAGCGGGTCGCCGCCGTGCTCGCCGAGGGCCGCCAGGGCAGCGGCTACCTGCTGGCGCCGCGGGTGGTGCTCACCGCGGCGCACGTGGTGCGCGGCGCCGCCCGGATCCGGGCCGCGGTCCCGGACGGCCCCGGCGAGGTGGGCTGCCGGGTGCTGTGGCAGGGCGACCCGGCGCACGACGACGCGGCCCTGCTGCTCGCCGCCGACGACCTGACCGCCGGACCGCTGCCGCCGGTCGACTGGGGCACGCACGCCGGCCTGGAGCCGCTCACCGGCTGCCAGGCGGTCGGCTTCCCGCACGCCCGGCGCGGCCCCGGCGGCGTCCTGGAGAGCGAGCAGCTGCTCGGCACCGTCAAGCCCGGCTCGTCGCTGATCGGCGGCCTGCTGGTGCTGGACAGCGCGTACACCCCGCCGGCCGCCCGGCCGGACGGCGGCTCGCCGTGGGCCGGGTTCTCCGGCGCCGCGCTCTTCCACGGCGACGTGCTGCTCGGCGTGGTGCGCGCCGATCCGCACGGCTGGGCGCACGGCCGCGTCGAGGCCGTGCCGGCCGCCCTGGTGCTCGGCCGTGACGAGCCGCGCGCGGCGCTGGCCGGGGTCGGCCTGGCGCCCCCGCCGCCGGTCGGGGTCGGCGGCACCGCCGGGGCGGACACCGCGTTCGAACGCGACCTGGGCCGCTACCTCGTCCGGCAGCACGGCACGCTGTCCATCTTCGGGCTCGACCTGCGCGACCGGTCCGCCGTCAACTGGCCGCTGGAGGCCAGCTACGTCAGCCTGACCGCCACCGCGCCGCAGCCGCCCGTCCCGGACGACGACGCCCTGCCGCGCGCGTCGCTCCCCGCCGACCAGGCGCTCGCCGGCCACCACCGGGTGCTGTTACGCGGTGCCGCCGGCTCCGGCAAGACCACGCTCGTGCAGTGGCTCGCGGTGTGCGCCGCCCACGGCCGGCTGCCGGACGGGCTCGGCCACCCCGCCGGGCGGGTGCCGTTCGTGCTGCCGCTGCGCACCCTGGTCCGGTCCGGACCGCTGCCGGCCGGTCCGGACGGCTTCCTGGTCGCCGCCGGCAATCCGCTGGCCGGCGCCCAGCCGCCCGGCTGGGCCGTCCGGGTGCTCGCCGCCGGGCGGGCGCTGGTCCTGGTGGACGGCATGGACGAGGTGGGCGGCCGGCAGCGCGACCTGGTGCAGGACTGGCTGGCCGCGCTGCTGCCGCTGCACCCGGACAACCGCTGGCTGGTCACCTCCCGGCCGTCCGCCGTGCACGACGGGTGGCTGGCCCACGAGGGCTTCGCCGAGCTGACGCTCTCCCCGATGAGCGGGGACGACACCACCGCCTTCGTCACCCGCTGGCACCGGGCCGCCCGGGCCGGTGCCGGACCGCGGGAGGCCGAACGCCTCGACGGCTACCGCGACACGCTGCTCACCGCACTGCGCACCACCGCCGACCTGGCCCGGCTGGCCACCAACCCGCTGATGTGCGGCATGATCTGCGCCCTGCACCGCGACCGCGGCGGCTACCTGCCGCAGGCCCGCAAGGAGTTGTACGACGCCGCGCTGGACGCCCTGGTCGCCGGCCGCGACCGGCGCCGCCGCCTCGGCCCGCTGGACGGTGTGGAACTGACCGCGCCGGCCCAGATCCAACTGCTGCAACGGCTCGCGTACTGGCTGATCCGCAACGGCCGTTCCGAACTCGACCACGACCAGGCCCGGCGGCTGGTCGCCGAGGCGCTGCCCGCGGTGCCGGCCGCCGCCGCGCAGGGCGATGCCTCGGCCGTGCTGCGGCACCTGCTGCTGCGCAGCGGCCTGCTGCGCGAACGTCCGCACGGCGCCGTCGACTTCGTGCACCGCACCTTCCAGGACTACCTGGCCGCCCGGCGCGCGGTCGAGGAGTGGGACATCGGGCTGCTGGTGGACAAGGCGCCCGATCCGCAGTGGGAGGACGTGGTCCGGATGGCGGTCGCGCACGCCGGCCCGCGCGAACGCGCCCTGCTGCTGCGCGGCCTGCTGGGACGGGCCGACGCCACCGACGCGGAACGCGCCCGGGTCAGCCTGCTGGCCATGGCCAGTCTGGAGCACGCCGTCGAGCTCGACCCGGCCGTCCGCCGCGAGGTGACCGAGCGGGCCTACGAGTTCGTCCCGCCGCGCGACCTGGCGCAGGCCCGCACGCTGGCCGGTATCGGCTCCATGGTGCTGGAACTGCTGCCCGGACCGCGGGAGTGCCCGGACGAGCAGGCCGCGCTGGCCACCGTGGTGACCGCCTCGATGGTCGGCACCGACGCCGCCCTGTCGCTGCTGGGCCGCTACCGCCGCCACCCCTCGCTGGCGGTGCGCTCCCAACTCGCCTGGACCTGGCACCGGTTCGACGACCAGCGCTACTTCGACGAGGTGGTCTCGCACCTGCCGCCGGCCGACCTGGTGCACGTCGCCTGGTCCACCCGGCACCTGCGCCTGCTGCACGACGCCGACCGGTGCGCGGCACTCGACCTGCGCGGCGACTTCACCGCCGGACAACTCGCCGCACACCTCGATCCGGACCGGCTGACCGCGCTGTCCCTGGTCGGCAACCGGTCGCTGACCGACCTGGAGGTGCTGCGCGGCTTCGGTCGGCTGCGCACGCTGGGGCTGCGCCGCTGCGACGCGCTGCGCGACCTGTCCGCGCTGTCCGCGCTGCCGCTGCGCGGGCTCCTGGTCAGCACGACGCCCGGCAGCGTGCTGCCCGGCCGGCCGCTGGACGTGCTGCCCGGGTCGCTGGCGGTGCTGCACCTGCGGCACACCGGGAACCTGGCCGCGCCTCCGGCCGGCCGTGCCGCGCACGTGCGGCTGCTGACCCTGGACGACCTGCCGGCCACCGCCCGGCTGGAGTGGCTGGCCGATGCCCTCCCCGGGCTGCGCGAGGTACGGCTCGGGTACCCGGACGGCACCGGCCCGGTCCCGCTCGGCGTCCTGGGCGGGCTGCCGGCGCTGCGTTCGGTGACGGTCCGCGGCGCCGCCCCGGACGGGCACGAGGGGCTGACCGGCTCCGGCGTGCAGGTGCGGCGGCTCGACGCGGGGCAGGGCTGGGAGGCGCGCTGATCCGGCGCCGGGCGGCGGGCGGCCGGGCGGCGTCCTGCCGGGACCCGGCAGGTGTGGCGGCGGGCCCCGGCAGCGGAAAGGCCGCCCCGGGCGGGGGCGGCCTTTCCGTACCGGTGCGCGGGACGCCGGTCAGACGTCCTTGCTGAGGTTGGGCCCCGGACCGCTGCCGGCCGCCTCGATCGGCGGGGCGTCGGCCACGGTCACCTTCTCCTCGCCACGGAAGGTGAAGGTCTTCTCCTCGCCCTCGCCCTCGGTGCCGACGACGACGATGTGACCCGGGCGCAGCTCGCTGAAGAGGATCTTCTCCGAGAGCGCGTCCTCGATCTCGCGCTGGATGGTCCGGCGCAGCGGCCGGGCGCCCAGCACCGGGTCGTAGCCCTTCTTCGCCAGCAGGGACTTCGCCTCCTGGCTGAGCTCGATGCCCATGTCGCGGTCCTTGAGGCGCTCGTCCACCTTCGCGACCATCAGGTCGACGATCTGGATGATGTCGTCCTCGTCGAGCTGGTGGAAGACGACCACGTCGTCCACACGGTTCAGGAACTCCGGCCGGAAGTGCTGCTTGAGCTCCTCGCTGACCTTCGCCTTCATCCGCTCGTACCCGGACTTCACGTCGCCCGCGGCGGCGAAGCCGAGGTTGAAGCCCTTGGAGATGTCCCGGGTGCCGAGGTTGGTGGTCATGATGATGACCGTGTTCTTGAAGTCGACGACCCGGCCCTGGGAGTCGGTCAGCCGGCCGTCCTCCAGAATCTGCAACAGCGAGTTGAAGATATCCGGGTGCGCCTTTTCGACCTCGTCGAACAGGACCACCGAGAACGGCTTGCGGCGCACCTTCTCGGTGAGCTGGCCGCCCTCCTCGTAGCCCACGTATCCGGGCGGGGACCCGAAGAGGCGCGAGACGGTGTGCTTCTCGCTGAACTCGGACATGTCGAGCTGGATGAGCGCGTCCTCGTCGCCGAACAGGAATTCGGCGAGGGTCTTGCTCAGCTCGGTCTTACCGACGCCGGACGGGCCGGCGAAGATGAACGAGCCGCCGGGGCGCTTCGGGTCCTTCAGACCGGCACGGGTCCGGCGGATCGCCTGGGAGAGCGCCTTGATGGCGTCCTTCTGGCCGATGACGCGCTTGTGGAGCTCGTCCTCCATGCGCAGCAGCCGGGAGGACTCCTCCTCGGTGAGCTTGAACACCGGAATGCCGGTCGCGGTGGCCAGGACCTCGGCGATCAGCTCCTCGTCCACCTCGGCGACGACGTCCATGTCGCCGGCCTTCCACTCCTTCTCCCGCTTGGCCTTCGCGGACAGCAGCTGCTTCTCCTTGTCGCGGAGCGAGGCAGCCTTCTCGAAGTCCTGGGAGTCGATCGCCGACTCCTTCTCGCGGCGCACGTCGGCGATCTTCTCGTCGAATTCGCGCAGGTCCGGCGGGGCGGTCATCCGGCGGATCCGCATCCGGGAGCCGGCCTCGTCGATCAGGTCGATCGCCTTGTCCGGCAGGAAGCGGTCCGAGATGTAGCGGTCGGCCAGCGTGGCGGCGGCGACCAGGGCGGCGTCGGTGATGGAGACCCGGTGGTGGGCCTCGTACCGGTCGCGCAGTCCCTTGAGGATCTCGATGGTGTGCGGGAGCGAGGGCTCGGCCACCTGGATCGGCTGGAAGCGGCGCTCCAGAGCCGCGTCCTTCTCCAGGTGCTTGCGGTACTCGTCCAGCGTGGTCGCGCCGATGGTCTGCAGCTCGCCGCGGGCCAGCATCGGCTTGAGGATGCTGGCGGCGTCGATCGCGCCCTCGGCGGCACCCGCGCCCACCAGGGTGTGCAGCTCGTCGATGAACAGGATGATGTCGCCGCGGGTGCGGATCTCCTTGAGCACCTTCTTCAGGCGCTCCTCGAAGTCGCCGCGGTAGCGCGACCCGGCCACCAGGGCGCCGAGGTCGAGGGTGTAGAGCTGCTTGTCCTTCAGCGTCTCGGGGACCTCGCCCTTGACGATGGCCTGCGCCAGGCCCTCCACGACGGCGGTCTTGCCGACGCCGGGCTCGCCGATCAGGACGGGGTTGTTCTTGGTACGGCGGGACAGCACCTGCATGACCCGCTCGATCTCCTTCTCGCGCCCGATCACCGGGTCGAGCTTGGTCTCACGAGCGGCCTGGGTCAGGTTGCGGCCGAACTGGTCGAGGACCAGTGAGGTGGACGGCGTGCCCTCGGCGGGGCCGCCGGCGGTGGCCGACTCCTTGCCGGTCTGGTACCCGGACAGCAGCTGGATGACCTGCTGGCGCACCCGGTTCAGGTCGGCGCCCAGCTTGACCAGGACCTGGGCGGCGACGCCCTCGCCCTCGCGGATCAGGCCGAGCAGGATGTGCTCCGTACCGATGTAGTTGTGGCCGAGCTGGAGGGCCTCGCGGAGCGAGAGCTCCAGGACCTTCTTGGCACGAGGGGTGAAGGGGATGTGGCCGGACGGGGCCTGCTGGCCCTGGCCGATGATCTCCTCCACCTGCTGGCGGACCGCCTCGAGCGAGATCCCGAGGCTCTCCAGGGCCTTAGCGGCGACACCCTCACCCTCGTGGATCAGGCCCAGGAGGATGTGCTCGGTGCCGATGTAGTTGTGGTTGAGCATCCGGGCTTCTTCCTGAGCCAGGACGACAACCCGCCGCGCACGGTCGGTGAACCTCTCGAACATCGTTAATCGCTCCTCAGAGCGGTCAGGCAGATCGGGGCCGGTCCCCTCCCTGTCCTTCCGCATGCTAGTCCCGGCGAGCAGGACCGCTCACTCCAATCGTCGACCAGCCGCACGGAAAGTTCCGCCCCCGCCAAGCCGACTACAGCTCCAACTCGATGGTGCGAGGCGATGTTCCCGCAGGCCAAGCGGATTCCCCTGGATCGCGTACGCCCGTGGCGAACGCCGCCTCGCCGACTTCCTCGTCGCCCCTTCGTCCCGCTGGGGGTTTCCTACCCGCCCGCACCGACAATCCATGCCGTGCCCGGCCGGTGTGTCTGCTACCAGCGAACACCGCGCACCCTCCCTGGCCGCCGCGGCCGAACCGGTGGTAACGCGGTCCGGGGCCGCCCGGCAGGCCGGACCGGCACGGGGCGGGTGGCGCCGGCACGGGGCGGGTGGCGCCGGTACGCCGCCGGCGGACGCGGTGGCCGGATCCAGGCGCCCGGGTCCCACCACGCCGGAACTCACCGCGCCCGGGAAGGCGCCGGCCGTCGGTCACACCGCGCGGGACGCGCTCCGGCCGTGGGCCGCCGCGCCCCGGCGGGAGGCCGGGGGGAGCGCTCCGGCCGCGGGCCGCCCCGTCCGGAGGCGGGCCGCCGGACGGGGCGGCGGGCCGGTCCGACGGGCCCGCCGATCGGGACGGCGGCCGAACGCCGCCACCGTTCCCCGATCCTCCGGACGCCGACCGGCCGGACGGACGACTCCGCGCCGCCCGGGAACCACTCGGGTGAGCGGCTCACGGTCAGCCGTGCGTCTTCTCGTACGCCTCGCGGATGCCGGCCGGCACCCGGCCGCGGTCGTTGACCTCGTAACCGTTGTCCTTGGCCCACGCGCGGATCTTGGCGGTGTCCTGACTGGAGCCGGCGGAGGAGCCGCGACCGGCCCGGCGGCCGCGAGAGGCCCGCCCGCCGGTCTTGCGGCCCGCCTCCACGTAATCGGCGAGCAGGCCACGCAGCTTGTCCGCGTTTTCCGTGGTGAGGTCGATCTCGTAGCTGGCGCCGTCCAGGGCGAACGTGACGGTCTCATCCGCCTCGCCGCCGGTCATGTCGTCAACGAGAAGGACCTGAACCTTCTGTGCCACGGGCTTCCCTTTCTTCGATATGGTCCGGGGAGTCCCCGGCATAAAGAGGTACGAGTAAAAGCAAACCCCTTTTCCCCGGAAAACTCAAACCCCTGGACGAGGGAAGCCTGCGCATGCTTGCGTGAGAACCGGCTTGACTGGGGCGCGATTCGGACAAACCCGATCACAGATGCAACAGCATGCGACTGTTGCCGAGGGTGTTCGGCTTCACTCGTTCGAGGTCCAGGAACTCCGCGACGCCCTCGTCATAGGAACGCAGCAGCTCGCTGTAGACATCACCGTCCACCGGAGTCTCGCCGATCTCCACGAACCCGTGCTTGGTGAAGAAGTCCACTTCGAAGGTGAGACAGAAAATGCGCCGCACACCCAGCCAGCGCGCGGTCTGCAACAACTTGCCGAGCACCTGGTGGCCGACGCCATTGCCGTGCAGGTCGGGGCGGACCGCCAGGGTGCGCACTTCGGCCAGGTCCTCCCACATGACGTGCAGCGCGCCGCAACCGACGACCTCGGCGTCCGCGTCACGTTCCGCGACCCAGAACTCCTGGACGTCCTCGTAAAGGGTGACGGTCGGCTTGCCCAGCAGGATGCCGCGCCCGACATAGCCGTCCAGCAGGCGGCGCAGCGCCGGGACATCACCGGTCCTGGCACGGCGGACGGTCACGACATTCTCGGGTGGCGCGCACGACATGGCGCGACGCTATCGTCCGCCGTCCTCCGGCGTCCGGGCGGGCTGTGCGACTTCCTCCGCCCCGGCTTCCGGGGCCACGATGCGTGAAGCGTCCCGCAAGGCTTCTCGTTGTTCCGGCGACATCATGCTGAAGAACTGCACCAAGGCCGCGGCCGGGTTGTCGCTCGCGGCCCACGCCTCGTGCATCAGGGCGGCTGCGTACGCGGCCCGGGTGGAAACCGCTTCGTAGCGATAGGCCCGCCCCTCGTGTTCCCGCCGGAGCCAGCCCTTCTGGTGCAGGTTGTCCATTACGGTCATGACCGTCGTGTAGGCGATGGACCGTTCCTGCTGCATGTCTTCCAGGACTTCGCGGACCGTGAGCGGGCGGTTCCACTGCCACACCCGGGTCATGACCGCGTCTTCGAGATCTCCCAATGGCCGTGGCACATCTCGAATTGTAGAGCCAAATGTCACGGATGCGGCGTTTTTCGAGGATCAGGCCTCGGACTGCCGTTCGGCGGCGGAGCGGGCGGCGGGGACCCGCTCCGTGCCGGCGGCCGCGCCGGGACTCCGGTCGGCCTCGGCCCGGGCCAGCGCGGCGTCCACCGCCGCGTCCTCCTTGCCGCGGTTGGTGCCGCCCTGGTTCCTGATGATCGTCACCACCAGGCAGGTGAAGGCCACCGCCATCACCAGCGGCGGCACCAGCGCGGAGACGTAGTCCACGGTCGCCCAACTCCTTCTCCGGCGCCCGACACCCGGGCGGCTGCGGAAACCTTCGGTCGCACCAGCGTAACCAGGCCCGCTTCCGGCCCCGCCGGGAGGTGGCGGAACACCGGGACGGGCAGGCGCCGCCGGACGCGTCGGGGCGCGTCCAGGCCGCCGCGGATCCGGGCACGCGCCCAGGCCGACCACGACGGGCGCCGCGCGGCCGCCCGACCGGCGGGCACCCCGGCGGAACGCGCCGCAGGTCCCGGCCCGGGCCGGAGCGTCCTCCCCGCCTCGTCAACCCCGTACTGCGAAATTCACCCGATCCCACAGCCGCGCCCCCGGTGCGGCCGGCGCCGCGTTCACCCGATCCGCCCCGCCCGGCCCGCCCGGCCGCGCACCCGCGGCGCTCAGCCGGTCGCCCGGTGCGGCGGTTCGGCCGGCGGCTCCCGGCGCCGCGGCGGCCACACCTCGGCCGGCGTCGGCACCCGGCGGCCGGGGTCCGGCCGGTCCGGCCCGGCCGGCCGGGCGGGCGGCCGCTCGACGGCGGCCCGCCCGGCGGCCCGGGCCGGCGCGGTCGCCCGCCCGCCGGGCAGCGCCAGCAGCCGGGCCCGGTCCTGGCCGGCCGGCCGCGGGGCGGCGGGCCGGTCGGCCGGCGGGAGCAGCCCGGCGCACCGGCGCAGCAGCCCGGCCCGGTGCCGCGCCTCGACCGGCCCACACGGCAGCGCGGCGAGGGCGCGCAGCGCCGCCAGGTCCTCCGGCACGGGTTGGTGGCCGGCGTCCAGCGCCTCGGCGAGCCGGTCGAGGTAGCCGGCGGCGGCGGCGGGCAGCGCGGCCCGGTAGCGGGCCAGCTCGGCCAGCCGGAAGGCGGCCAGCCGGGCGTTCTCCCGGACCGCCTCGTCCAGCGCGTCGGTCAGCCGCAGGTACACGGCGGCCGACACCGGTTCGCCGGCCGGCGCCGGGACGGCCGGGGCCCGGCGCAGCGCGGCCGGCGGAAAGGGGGCGTGGTGCAGGGCCTCGGCGAGGGCGCGCCGCAGGACGCGCAGCTCGTCCGCGCTGAACGCCATACCGCCTCGGGATCCGTGTGGCGTGGGCATGGCCTGACTTTACGTACTAAAAGGACAAATGTCCCGCACCGGCCGGGCATGTCGCGGTGGTCGGCCGGCCGCCGCCCGGACCCGCCCGTGCCCGGCCCTCCCGCGCCCCCGCGCCGCGTCAGGCGGTGACGTTGCGCTCGTAGACCAGGCGCAGCCCGATCAGGGTGAGCCACGGTTCGTGCTCGTCGATGATCGACGCCTCGCCGAGCACCAGCGGGGCGAGGCCGCCGGTGGCGATGACGGTCACGTCGTCCGGGTCGTCGGCCAGTTCCCTGGCCATCCGCTCCCCGATGCCGTCCACCTGGCCGGCGAAGCCGAACAGGATGCCGGACTGCATCGCCTCCACCGTGTTCTTGCCGATGACGCTGCGCGGGCGGGCCAGTTCGATCTTGCGCAGTTGGGCGCCACGCACGCCGAGCGCCTCCACCGAGATCTCGATGCCCGGCGCGATGGCGCCGCCCACGTACTCCCCGCGCCCGGAGACCGCGTCGAAGGTGGTCGCGGTGCCGAAGTCGACCACGATGCACGGGCCGCCGTAGAGGTGGACGGCGGCCAGCGCGTTGATGATCCGGTCCGCGCCGACCTCCTTGGGGTTGTCGGCGAGGATCGGCACCCCGGTCCGCACTCCCGGCTCGACCAGCACCGAGGGCACGTCGCCGTAGTAGCGGCGGGTGACCTCGCGCAGTTCGTGCAGCACGGAGGGCACCGTGGAGCAGATCGAGATGCCGTCCACCCCGTCCCCCAGCGCGTCGCCGAGCAGCGGGTGGGTGCCCATCAGGCCCTGGAGCAGCACGGCGAGTTCGTCGGCGGTGCGGCGGGCGTCGGTGGAGATGCGCCAGTGCTCGACGATCTCGTCGCCGTCGAACAGGCCGAGCACGGTGTGGGTGTTGCCGACGTCGATGGTGAGCAGCATCAGGCCCCCGCCCGCAGGTCGAGGCCGATGTCCAGGACCCGCGCGGAGTGGGTGAGCGCCCCGACGGACAGGTAGTCAACGCCGGTCCGCGCGTAGGCGGCCGCGTTCTCCAGCGACAGCCGCCCGGAGGACTCCAGCACGGCCCGCCCGGCGGCCGCCTCGACCGCCCGCGCGGTGTCCGACACGTCGAAGTTGTCCAGCAGGATCAGGTCCGCGCCGGCCCGGAGCACCTCGGCCAGCTGCTCCGGGGTGTCGACCTCCACCTCGATCGGCAGGCCGGGGAACTCCTCGCGCACCGCGCGGAACGCCGCGGCCACCCCGCCGGCCGCCACCACGTGGTTGTCCTTGACCAGCGCCGCGTCCGACAGCGACATGCGGTGGTTGGCCCCGCCGCCGCAGCGCACCGCGTACTTCTCCAGCGCGCGCAGGCCCGGCGTGGTCTTGCGGGTGTCGCGCACCCGGGTGCCGGTCCCCTCCAGCGCGTCGGCCCACGCCCGGGTGGCGGTGGCGATGCCGGACAGCCGGCCGAGCAGGTTCAGCGCGGAGCGCTCGGCGGTCAGCAGGTCGCGGGTGAGGGTGCGCACGGTGAGCAGCACCTGCCCGGCCGCCACCCGCTCGCCGTCCTCGACGTGCCGCTCCACCTCGAACGCGTCGGTGCACACCACCGACAGCACCGCCTCCGCGATCCGCAGGCCGGCCACCACGCCGTCCTCGCGGGCGGTGAAGTCGCCCACGCACGCCGCGTCGGGCGGGACGGTGGCCACCGTGGTGACGTCCACGCCTCCGTCGAGGTCCTCCTCGATCGCCATGTGCGCGATGTCCTCGACCATCACCGGGTCCAGCCCGGCCGCGGCCAGCAGCCCGGCCAGGTCCGGGTCGAGCCCGCACTCCAGCGGGTCGAGGCCGTAGGGGTCGGCCGCCGAGCAGCCGCAGCCGTCGCCGCAGCCGCCGGCCTGCGGGGCCGGGCTCTGGCCGGGCAGGCCGATCTGGAGGAGGGGAAGGTCGGGCGTGCTCATGAACGGCTCTCCACGGGGTGCGGCTCGGACCCCGGCACCGGCGGGAAGCCGGTGCCCGGGGTGGTGCTGACGGACAGCCGGACCCGCGGGTCCGGTCCGGGGGCGAGGGTGACGACCTGGTGGCACCGCCAGGCGGCGTCGTCCCGCTCGGGGCGATCCTCCCGCCAGTGGCAGCCGCGTGTCTCCTCGCGCCGGCGGGCGGCGGCCACCAGGGCCGCGGCGACCAGGCCGAGGTTGGTCGCCTCCCAGCTCTCCACGCAGGGCCCGGCGGTGCTCCCGCCGTGTTCCGGCGCCTCGGCGGCCCGGGTGTGCAGGCCGTCCAGGGTCCGCGCGGCGGCGGCCAGGCTCCGCGCGCTGCGCAGCACGCCGGCGCCGCCGGTCATGGCGCGCTGGATCTCGGCCCGGGCCGCCGGCTCCAGCAGCGGTCCGCCCGGCCCGGCCGCGGCCGCCACCGGACCGGGCCGGGCCGGGTGGGCCAGCACGTGCGCGGCGATGCGCTCGGCGAACACCAGGCCCTCCAGCAGGGAGTTCGAGGCGAGCCGGTTCGCGCCGTGCACACCGGTGCAGGCCACCTCGCCGCACGCGTACAGGCCCGGCACGGTGGTGCGGCCGTGCCGGTCGGTGCGCACCCCGCCGGAGGCGTAGTGCGCGGCGGGCGAGACCGGGATCGGCTCGGTGGCCGGGTCGATGCCGTGCGCGCGGCAGGCGGCCAGGATGGTGGGGAAGCGCTCGGCCCACATGGCGGCGCCGAAGTGCCGGGTGTCGAGGTACATGTGCTCCGCGCCGGTCTCGCGCATCCGGCGGGTGATGGCCTTGGCGACGATGTCGCGCGGCGCGAGTTCGGCCAGCTCGTGGTGACCGACCATGAACCGCACGCCGTCGGCGTCCACCAGGTGGCCGCCCTCGCCGCGCACCGCCTCCGACACCAGCGGCTGCTGGCCCTCGGCGTTCGGGCCGGTCCACAGCACCGTGGGGTGGAACTGCACGAACTCCAGGTCACTGACCTGCGCCCCGGCCCGCAGCGCGAGCGCCACCCCGTCGCCGGTGGAGACGGCCGGGTTGGTGGTGGCGGAGAAGACCTGGCCCATGCCGCCGGTGGCCAGCACGACCGCGCCGGCCCGCACCGCGCCGACCCCGTCGCGCCGACCGGTGCCCATCACGTGCAGGGTGACCCCGGCCGCGCGGCCGGCCGCGTCGGTGAGCAGGTCGAGGACGAGGGCGTTCTCCACCGTCTCGATGCCCCGGGCCCTGACCGCCGCCACCAGGGCCCGGGAGATCTCCGCGCCGGTGGCGTCCCCGCCGGCGTGCGCGATGCGGCGGCGGTGGTGGCCGCCCTCGCGGGTGAGCAGGATCGCGCCGCCGTCTCCGGTGTCGAACCGGGCGCCGGCCGCGATGAGCCGGCTGACCGCGCCCGGGCCCTCGGCCGCCATCAGCCGGACCGCGTCCTCGTCGCACAGCCCGGCGCCGGCCACCAACGTGTCCGCCACGTGCTGCTCGGGGGTGTCGTCCTCGCCGAGCGCGGCGGCGACGCCGCCCTGGGCCCAGCGGGTGGAGCCGTCGTCGAGGCACGCCTTGGTCACCACCACGACCCCGAGGCCGCCGGCGGCGCAGCGCAGCGCGGTGGTCAGGCCGGCCACTCCGGAGCCGACCACCACCACGTCGGCCCGCAGGGTCCAGCCGGGCGCGGGGGCGCGCAGGGGTATGCCACCGATCCGGGTCATCCGGGTTCTCCGAACTCCAGGGGGAGGTTGTCGATCAGCCGGGTGCCGCCGACCCGCGCGGCCACCGCCAGCACGGCCGGGCCGGTGTGGTCGGCCGGCGCCTCGGTGAAGCCGGCCGGGTCGACCAGCGCGAGGTAGTCGACCGCGACGCCCGGCGCGCCGGCCAGTTCGGCGCGGGCCGCGGCCAGCACCGCCGCCGGGCCGCCGGGCAGCGCGTCCCGCCCGGCGAACAGCGCGCGCGACAGGGCGAGCGCGTGGCGGCGGTCCGGTCCGGACAGGTAGCGGTTGCGGCTGGAGCGCGCGAGGCCGTCCGGTTCCCGGACGGTGGGCACCGCGACGATCTCCACCGGGAAGTCCAGGTCGGCCGCCATCCGCCGGACCAGGGCGAGTTGCTGGGCGTCCTTCTGGCCGAAGAACGCCGCGTCGGCGCGGGTGAGGTGGAGCAGCTTGGCGACGACGGTGAGCATGCCGTCGAAGTGCCCCGGGCGGCTGGCCCCCTCGTACCGTTCGCCCATCGGGCCGGCGGACAGCCGCACCAGCGCGCCGCCGTCCGGGTACATCTCGGCCGCCGGGGGCGCGAAGACCAGGTCGGCGCCGGCCGCGGCGGCCAGCGCGAGGTCCGCGTCCAGGGTGCGCGGGTACCGGTCGAAGTCCTCCCCCGGCCCGAACTGCAGCGGGTTGACGAACACGGTGGCCACCACCGGCCCGTCGCCGACCCGGGCGCGGGCGGCGCGGATCAGCGCGGCGTGCCCCTCGTGCAGCGCGCCCATGGTCGGTGCCACGCCCACCGGGCCGGTGAACTCCTCCAGCGCGGCGTGCAGTTCGGCCGCGGTGTGCACCGGCCTGGCGGTCGTCGGCCGTGTCGGCGCCGCGGTCGCCGGCCGGTCCACGTACCGCGCGCCGGCGTCCTGGCCGCTCACCGGGCACCGCCCTCCTCCGGGCCGTGCGCCAGCGCGTCCAGCAGCGCCTCGGCCGCCTCGGGCCGCAGCATGCCGTCCACCAGCGCGCGGTCCGCGGTGGCGCGCGCCATCGCGACGTAGGAGGCGACGGTCTGCGGGGAGTGGGCCCGCAGTTCGGCCAGGTGCGCGGCGACCGTGCCGGCGTCGCCGCGCGCGACCGGGCCGGTCAGCGCCGCGTCGCCGGAGCGCAGCGCGTTGTCCAGCGCGGCGCCGAGCAGCGGGCCGAGCATCCGGCCGGGGTGCTCGACGCCGGCGGCCGTCAGCAGTTCGCGCGCCTGCGCGACCAGGGTGACCAGGTGGTTGGCGCCGATCGCCAGCGCCGCGTGGTAGAGCGGGCGGCACTCCTCGGCGATCCACTCCGGCTCGCCGCCCATCTCCACCACCAGCGCCTCGGCGGCGGTGCGCAGTTCGGCGGGCGCGGTGACGCCGAACGAGCAGCCGGCCAGCCGCTGCACGTCGACCGTGGTGCCGGTGAACGTCATCACCGGGTGCAGCGCCAGCGGCAGCGCGCCGCGACGGGTGGCGGGGTCGAGCACCGCCGTGCCGTGCCGGCCGCAGGTGTGCGCCAGCAGCTGGCCGGGGCGGACCGCCCCGGTCCGGGCCAGCCCGGCGACCAGGTCGGGCAGCACGTCGTCCGGCACGGTCAGCAGCACCAGGTCGGCGCGGGCAAGCACCTGCGCGGGCTCCACCAGCGGCACGCCGGGCAGCAGGGCCGCGGCCCGGTGCCGGGATGCCTCGGAGACCCCGGAGGCGGCGACCGGGCGGTGGCCGGCCAGGCTCAGGGCGGCGGCGAGCGGCGGCCCGACCCGGCCGGCGCCCACGACGCCGACGGCCAGCCGGCCGGGTCGGTCGGACACGCCCGCGGGCCGGGGTCCCGGCTCGGGGCGGGGGGATGCGTTCACGCTGCTGCGGCCTTCCGTTCCAGCCCCGTGGGGTACCGGACGTCTCTTTTCGTCAATCCTACGCGAACAGCTTTCGACACCGTTCCCCATGGTCTGCCTCCAGCGCCCGGGCCGATGCGCGAGGATCCGAGTCGCTGGGCGGCGTCTCGGGCGCCGCGCTGGGGGGACCGGCGGACTTCGTCGCCGAGGCGCGCGCCTGGCGGCACCGCTACGGCGGCCAGGTCTTCGAGCAGTGGCCGGTGGCGCTGTCGGCGCTGGCCGGGCCAGCCGGCGAACTGCCCCGGCTGCCGCACTACGTGGCGCACGCCAAGGTGGTGGCGCGGGCGATGCGCGCGGCGCTGGCGGCGGCGCCGTGGTCGCGGGTGCACCCGGCCGAGCCGCACACGCACCAGTTCCAGGGTCTGGCTGCCGTACCCGGCCGACGTGCTGAACGAGGCCGGGCCGCGGCAGGCGGAGGAGGACCGGGTGGACCTCCTCCCCGCGTGGTGGGAGCCGGGCCCGCCCGGCATGGCGATGACCGAGGTGAGGGTGGCCGCCGGCGGCCTGGAGTGGACCGGGCGGGACGTCGCCGACGCGGTGGCGGCCATCCTGCGCCGCGTGGAGTGACGCGGACCGCGCCCCGGACCCCCGCGGCGGGAGCGGCCGGGCGCGGTGCGCGCCGTGCGGGCCCCTCACCGCCTCCGCGACGGGGGCGGGCCGGGTCCGCGGCGGGAGCGGCCGGGCAGGGAGCCGTTCCGGCCGGGGCCGGCCGCGTTCAGCCCGCTCCGCCCGCGCGCACCAGGCCGGACTCGTAGGCCAGCACCACCGCCTGGACCCGGTCGCGCAGCTCCAGCTTGGTCAGTATGCGACCCACGTGGGTCTTGACGGTGGCCTCGGACAGCACGAGCCGGGCGGCGATCTCCCCGTTCGACAGGCCCTGCGCGACCAGCAGCAGCACCTCGTGCTCCCGGTCGGTCAGCCGGTCCAGCCGGGCGTCGGCCGGCGCGCCGCCGCGCGGCAGCAGGGGGGCGAACCGGTCCAGCAGCCGCCGGGTGGTGCTCGGCGCGACCACGGCGTCCCCGCTGTGCACGGCACGCACCGCGTGCAGCAGCTCGGCCGGCGGCACGTCCTTGAGCAGGAAGCCGGCCGCGCCCGCCCGCAGCGCGGCGAAGGCGTACTCGTCCAGGTCGAACGTGGTGAGGATGAGCACCTTCGGGGAGTCCCCGGACCGGCCGTCGCGGATGCGCCGGGTCGCCTCCACCCCGTCCATCCGGGGCATGCGCACGTCCATGAGCACCACGTCGACCCCGGGGCCGGCGGCGCCTTCGGCGCTCTCCAGCACCCGCAGCGCCTCGGCGCCGTCCCCGGCCTCCGCGACCACCTCCATGTCCTGCTGCGCCTCCAGCACCATGCGGAAACCGGTGCGCAGCAGCACCTGGTCGTCCACGAGCATCACGCGGATCGCCATCTGCCTGCCGCCTGTTCTCTCGTCGGGGTGTCGCGGGTGGGGGGTGTCGCGGGTGGGGGGTGGTGCCGGCGGGTGCCGGCGGCCGGTCGCCGGTGCCGCGCCCGCCGGTCGCGCCCGGAGGCGCGCGGGCCGCGGCGGTTCAGCGGGCGGGGCGCAGCGGCAGCGCGGCCCGGATCCGGAAGCCGCCGCCGGGGCGCGGGCCGGTGTGCAGGGTGCCGCCGACCATCGCGACCCGCTCGCGCATCCCGATCAGACCCTGGCCCAGCCCGTCCGCGCCGCCCTCCTCGGGCGGGGCGTCCGGCGTGCCGCACCCGTCGTCCTCTATCAGCATCGTCAACTCCTGCTCGCCGTAGGAGAGCCGTACGGTCGCCGAGGCACCGGGACCGGCGTGTTTGCGGGTGTTGGTCAACGCCTCCTGCACGATCCGGTAGGCGGTCAACTCCACGCTGCTGGGCAGCCGGTGGGCGGCGCCGGTGACCCGGAAGGAGACCGGTAGCCCGGCGCCGCGCACCTGCTCGATGAGTTCGCCGAGCTGCTCCACGCCCGGCTGCGGCACGTACTCGCCGCCGCTGTCGTCCGACTCGCGCAGCAGGCCGAGCAGCCGGCGCATCTCGGCCAGCGCGAGCCGGCCGGTCTGCGAGATGGTGCCGAGCGCCTGCTTGGCCTGGTCGGGCGAGCCGTCCAGCACGTAGGCCGCGCCGTCCGCCTGCACCACCATCACCGACACGTTGTGCGCCACGACGTCGTGCAGCTCCCGTGCGATACGGGCGCGTTCGGCGGCGACCGCCGCCTTGGACTGCGCCTCGCGCTCGCGCTGCAACCGCTCGGCGCGCTCCTCCAACTGCGCGTAGTAGGCCCGGCGGGTGCGCATGCTGTCGCCGATCACCCAGGCCAGTGCGAACGGGATGGTCAGGAACACCGCCTGCACCACCCGGGTCCAGCCGGTGTCGTAGGAGCCGGGCCAGCGCGACTCGGCCAGCGCCGGCGCGCACAGCGCGAGCAGCAGCGCAAGTCGCCGGGCCCAGCGGCTGCCGGTTGACGCCACGGTGTAGACGATCACCAGCAGCACGAAGTCGCCTGGCAGCACCCGCACGTCGGCGACCAGTTGCGCCACGCCGGTGGCCAGCGCCAGCACCAGCATCCGCTCCGGGCCGCGCCGGCGCAGCGCCATCACCACGCACAGCGACAGCGCCGCCAGCACCGACAGCGGCCACCGGTTCGGGGTGTCGGCCGTGTTGGCCTGGATCTCCACCGCCGACAGACCGAGCAGGACGACTGCCCAGAAACCGTCCACCCCGGTGGGATGGAGGCGGAAGAAGTCGTAGAGGCGCTGCACGTCACCCAGCGTAGGTACGGCGTGCTCGGGAAGGGGTCAACCGGTAGAGCGATACGTGAACGATCATCTACTCCGCAGGGTGGATGCCGCGGCGCCCTCTACCGTGGAGCGGTGAGCACGGATGGGCACGCGCCGGACGGCACAGCGGGCGACCGGCCGCGTCACGCGCCGGACGACCAGTGGGAGAAGGCGGCGGACGGCGGACCGCGGGTACCGCCGGGGAAGGCGTCGGACGGAGCGCCGGAGGGCGGGCCGGGCGACGGCTGGAGCCGCTGGCGGGCGGCGGCGGAGCGGGCGTTGTACGGCCCCGGCGGGTTCTTCGTCCGCCCCGGCGACCCGTCGGGTCCGGCCGGCCACTTCCGCACCTCGGTGCACGCCTCGCCGCACTACGCCGCCGCGGTGGCCCGGCTGCTGGTCTCGGTGGACGCGGCGCTGGGCGGACCGGCCGGGACGGCGTTCGTCGACGTCGGTGCCGGACGCGGCGAGCTGCTGTGCGGCGTCCTGGACGCGCTGCCGGCGCCGGTGGCCGCCCGGGTGCGCCCGTACGCGGTGGAGCGCGCCCCGCGCCCGGCCGGGCTGCCGGAGCGGATCGGCTGGGTGGACCGGGTGCCGGACGGCGTCACCGGGCTGCTCTTCGCCAACGAGTGGCTGGACGACGTGCCGGTGGAGGTGGCCGAGACCGACGCGTCGGGCGTGCCGCGCTACGTACTGGTCGACCGGGGCGGGCGGGAACGGCTGGGCGAGCCGGTGACCGGGCCGGACGCCCGGTGGCTGGCCCGCTGGTGGCCGCTGTCCGGCGCCGCCCCCGGCACCCGCGCGGAGATCGGCCTGCCCCGGGACCGGGCCTGGGCCGGCGCGGTCGGCTCGGTGCGCCGGGGGCTGGCGGTCGCGGTGGACTACGCGCACCAACGCGGCGACCGGCCGCCGTACGGCACCCTGGCCGGCTACCGGGCGGGCCGGGCGGTGCCGCCGGTGCCGGACGGGACCTGCGACCTGACCTGCCACGTGGCGCTGGACGCGTGCGCCGGGCCGGGAGCGGTGCGGCTGACCCAGCGGGAGGCGCTGCGGGCGCTGGGGGTGACCGGCGGCCGGCCGCCGCTGGCGCTGGCGTCGAGCGATCCGGCCGGCTACCTGCGGGCGCTGGCGTCGGCCGGGCAGGCGGCGGAGCTGACCGATCCGGACGGGCTCGGCGGGTTCGTCTGGCTGGCCGAGCCGGTGGGCGTCGCGCTGCCCGGGCCGCTTGCCGCGGCCCGGGACGGCGACTGAGAGACTGGAGCCATGACGGAGACGACGGTGGGGATCGGCGGCGCCGCCGAGGGCACCGACATGGTGCTGAACATCGGGCCGCAGCATCCCTCCACGCACGGCGTGCTGCGGCTGCGGCTGGTGCTGGACGGCGAACGGATCCGCTCGGCCGAGCCGGTCATCGGCTACATGCACCGCGGCGCGGAGAAGCTCTTCGAGGCCAGGGACTACCGGCAGATCGTCATGCTGGCCAACCGGCACGACTGGCTGTCGGCGTTCGCCAACGAACTCGGCGTGGTGCTCGCGGTCGAACGCATGCTGGGCATGGAGGTCCCGCGCCGCGCGGTGTGGCTGCGCACCCTGCTCGCCGAGCTCAACCGGGCGTTGAACCACCTGATGTTCCTGGGCTCCTACCCGCTGGAGCTGGGCGGGATCACGCCGGTCTTCCACGCCTTCCGCGAGCGCGAGGAGTTGCAGGCGGTGATGGAGGAGGTCTCCGGCGGCCGCATGCACTACATGTTCAACCGGGTCGGCGGCCTCAAGGAGGACCTGCCGAACGGCTGGAGCGCCCGGGCCCGGCGGGCGGTGGCCGGCGTGCGCGGCCGGATGGACGTCTTCGACCGTCTGGTGCTGGGCAACGAGATCTTCCGGGCCCGCACCCGGGGCGTGGGCGTGCTGACCGCCGGGACCGTGCACGCCTACGGCGTCAGCGGGCCGATCGCCCGCGCCTGCGGCGTCGACTTCGACCTGCGCCGCGACGAGCCCTACCTCGCCTACCCGGAACTGGCCGGCACCCTGAAGGTGGTCACCCGCGCCGAGGGCGACTGCCTGGCCCGGTTCGAGTGCCTGCTGGAGCAGACGCACAACGCTCTGGACCTGGCCGACGCCTGCCTGGACCGGCTGGCAGAACTGCCGCCCGGCCCGGTCAACCAGCGGCTGCCGAAGGTGCTCAAGGCCCCGGAGGGCGCCACCTACGCCTGGACCGAGAACCCGCTCGGCGTCAACGGCTACTACCTGGTCTCCAAGGGCGAGAAGACCCCGTACCGGCTCAAGCTGCGCTCGGCGTCCTTCAACAACGTCCAGGCGCTGGTGGAACTGCTACCCGGCACGCTGGTCGCCGACATGGTGGCGATCCTGGGCTCGATGTTCTTCGTGGTGGGCGACATCGACAAGTGAGCGGCCGCCCGCCGCCCCGCGCCCGGTCCCGGCGGTCCTGCCCCGGCCGAGCCGCCCCCGGCGGAGCGCCTCCGGGGTCAGGAGTGGGCGCGCAGCCCGCTCACGTCCAGCTGCTCGGTGTCGTCGTGCGCGGTCAGGTCGATCACCTCGGGCTGCTCCGGCCGCGGCTCGGCGGGCCGGGGGCGACCGGCGGCCTGCTGCTTGTGGACGCCGAAGAAGTCGAAGCCGCCCTGTGCCCGGGATGCCGGGCGGGACGGCTGGGCGTAGGGCAGCACGGCCGACGCGGCGGGCACCAGGTGGTGGCGCCGGTCCGGGACGGCCGGTGCGGGCGCCGGGCGGTCGGCCCGCTGGGCGTGCCGGCCGGGCTGTTCGTCCGCGTCGCCGGTGGCGGCCTCCCGGCGGCGGGCCGCCTCGACGGTGCGGGCGGCCTGCTGGCGGGCCGCGTTCCCGGCCAGCCGGGTCAGCGCGGCGTCGGCCCGCCGGTACGCCGCTGCGCCGACCGGTCCGGCGGGCGCCTCGATCGCCCGGCGCGGCGGGGCGCCGGCCTCCAGGGCCAGCCGGCGCCGGCTCTCCAGCGCGCGGGCCCGCTCGGTCTCGGCGTTGGCGTAGCGGCGCAGCAGTTCGGCGTGCTCGTTGCGCAGCCGGGTGAGTTCCGCCCGCCTGGCGCGCAGGTCGGCCTCCAGGCGGTGGCGGATCTCGCGGGATTCCTCGACGTCGTTCTCCAGCTCGGCGATCCGCTCGTCGGCGCGCCACTCGTCCCGGGTGCGCAGCGCCAGCAGTTCGCCGATCCGGCGGCCGGCCGCCCGGTCCCAGCGGCGCAGCAGGAGGGCCCCGGCGCACGCCACCGCGGCCGCGACGGCGACCAGGACCCGGGTCCACCGGCCGTCCACGCCGAGCGGCACGAACCACGCCGCGGCGGCGACCGCCGAAGCGGAACCGGCGAGCGTCAACGGGGACAGCATCCGGTGCAACGGCGGTGAGACACGGTGTCGTCCACGGGGCATGTCAGAAAACCTAGCGTGGATATCGGGCGAGTGGGAGTCAGCGGTCCGTTTTATCACTCACCTTTCAGTAACACATCAGATGAAGGACACCTTTTCCCCCTCTTCCTCCTCCGTTCCCGGTCAGGCCGCCGCCCGGCCGCCGGGAGGCGTTCGGGCGGCGACCGGGAGGTGCCGGGTCGGGACCGGGTCGGGTCAGACCAGGCCCTTGGACTTCAGGTAGTCGGCCGCGACGGTGGACGCCTGCTGGCGCTCGCCGTCCACGTCCTTGTCCAGCCGGGTCAGGTCGGCGGTGGTCAGCACCTCGTTCAGCTTGTCGAGCGCCGCGGCCACCTTCGCGGAGCCGGCGTGCCGGGCGTTCACCACCGGCAGCACGTAGTCGGCGTTCTGCAGCTTCTTGTCGTCCTTGAGCAGCACCAGCCCGAACTGGTCGAGCGTGGCGTCGGTGCTGGTGGTCAGCACCATCTGGTCCTTGCCGTCCTTCACCGCCTGCTTGGCCTGCGTGGTGCCGACGCCCTTCGGGTCGATCCCGGTGACGTCGATGCCGTAGGTCTTCTTCAGGCCCGGCTCGCAGAACGGGCGGTCGGAGCACTCGTCGCCGGCCGCGAGCCGCACCTTCAGGTGCGAGGCGCCCAGGTCGCTGAGGGTCTTCAGGTGGTGCGCGGTGGCGAAGGACCGGGCGACCGCGAACGCGTTCTGGTCCACCGCCCGGCCGGCCGGCAGCACCTTCAGACCGCGCGGGGCGGCCAGCTTCTTCAGCGCGGCCACCGTGGAGGCCAGATCGGAGGAGGCCACCGGGTGGGCGTTCGCGCCGTTCGCCTTCTGGTTGAGGAATTCCGCCATCGTCGCCGCGTACTCCGGCACGACGTCGATCTGGCCCTTCTCCAGGGCGGGTTCGTACAGTTCGCGGTTGGCCACCGTCTTGACCGAGGTGTGGTAGCCGGCGTGGTCCAGCAATTGCGCGTACATCTGCGCCAGGACGGTGCTCTCGGTGAATCCGGCCGATCCGATCACCAGCGAGCCCTGGGAACCGGAACCGCCGGAGGAGGACCCCGGCCCGCTCTTCTCCAGGCTCTTGCCGCCGCACGCGGACAGTCCCGCGGCGAGCACCACCACCGCTGCCGCCGCACTTGCGACACGTATGCCGCGAAGGCCGATTGTCATGGGGTCACCCATCTCTTGAACAGTCCACTCGTTCCGTGCTCGGTACCGCGTGGCGTCCGGCCGCGGCGTCGCCGGCGCAACGGGTCGGCATACCGCTGCAGGATCGTGAAGACGGCCTCGACCAGCAGCGCGAGCAGCGCCACCAGCAGCGCGCCGCCCACCACCTGGTAGGTGCGCTGTAGCGCGAAGCCGGCGGTGATCAGCCGGCCCAGACCGCCGCCGCCGGGCAGCGCGGCCAGCGTCGCGGTGGCCACCACCTGCACCGCCGCGGTCCGCACGCCGGTCATGACCAGCGGGAAGGCCAGCGGCAGCTCGACCCGGCGCAGCATCTGGCCGCCGGTCATGCCCATGCCCCGGGCGGACTCCACCACCCCGCGGTCCACCTCGCGCATGCCGACGTAGGCGTTGGTCAGCAGCGGGGGTATCGCGAACAGCACCAACGCGATGATCGTCGGCCACTCGCCGTCCCGGCCCAGCGGGCTCAGCTCCAGCAGCACCAGCACCGCGAAGGTGGGCACCGCGCGACCGACGTTGGAGACGTTCACCGCGAGCGCGCCGCCGCGGCCGAGGTGTCCGAGCCAGATCGCGACCGGCAGCGCGAGCAGGCAGCCGATGGCCAGGCAGACCACGGTCAGCACCAGGTGCTGGACCAGCCGGTGCGTGATGCCGTCCGCGCCGGACCAGTCGGAGCCGGTGGTCAGCCAGGTCCACGCCTGGGGTACCGCGTTCATCAGGCGGTCGCCTTCCCGGTCGGGGCGCCGCCGAGCCGGGCGCGGGTCCGCGTGCCGCGCGCGGCGCCGCGCGACCGGGTCCAGGGCGTCAGCAGCCGCTGCGCGCCGAGCAGCAGCAGGTCGGCGGCGACCGCCAGCACCACGCAGATCGCCGAGGCGGTCAGCACCTGCGCCTTGAACAGGCTGTTCATGCCGGAGTAGATGAGGTTGCCCAGCCCGCCGTAGCCGACGATGGCGCCGACCGTGGTCAGCGAGACCGCGGAGACCGTGGCGATCCGCAGCCCGGCCATGATCGCGGGCAGCGCCAGCGGCAGTTCCACCTCGAACAGCAGCCGGGTGGAGCCGTAGCCCATGCCGCGCGCCGCCTCCCGGGCGTCCTCGGGGACCGCGCGCAGCCCGGCCAGGATGTTGCGCACCAGGATGGTCAGCGAGTAGAGCACCAGCCCGGTGACCACGACCGACGGCGCCAGGCCGAAGACCGGCAGCAGCAGCGAGAACATCGCCAGCGACGGGATGGTGTAGAGGATCGTGGTGAAGCCCAGCACCGGCCCGGCCACCGGCCGGTAGCGGCGGGCGAGCAACGCCAGCGGGAACGCCACCACCAGGCCGATCGCCACCGACAGCGCGGTGATCCACACGTGCTGCACCGTGGCGTCGGTCAGCTCGTGGACGCGCGTGTGGACGTACGTACCACAGATCCAGTCGTTCGCCTCAAGGCAGTTGCGGCCGGCCATTTCGCTCGTCTCCCCTGTCCCCGGACGGTCATGCCGGCGGACCCCGCCGAATTCCAGGTCCGCAGATGCTAACCCCGCCCACCGACAACCGGGCGGTTCGGCGGCAGACGGCAACATCCCTGTCACATGAGATGACGACATGCCTGTCACACGAGGGGGCACGGTACGGTTACCACCACCCGGTTGCGAGGACACATGATCAGATTCGAGCACGTCACCAAGCGCTACCCGGACGGCACGACCGCCGTGGACGACCTGTCGTTCGAGGTCGCCGACGGCGAACTGGTCACCCTCGTCGGGCCCTCCGGGTGCGGCAAGACCACCACGATGAAGATGGTCAACCGGCTCATCGAGCCGACCTCCGGACGCATCCTGCTGGACGGCGAGGACATCGCCGGGCTCGACCCGGTCGCGCTGCGCCGGCGGATCGGCTACGTGATCCAGCAGGTCGGCCTCTTCCCGCACAAGACCGTGCTGGAGAACACCGCGACCGTGCCGCACCTGCTCGGCTGGCAGCGCCGCCGGGCCCGCGAACGGGCCGCCGAGCTCCTCGACCTGGTCGGGCTCGACCCGGCGGTGCACGGCGACCGCTACCCCGACCAGCTCTCCGGTGGCCAGCGCCAGCGGGTCGGCGTGGCCCGCGCGCTCGCCGCCGACCCGCCGGTGCTCCTCATGGACGAGCCGTTCGGCGCCGTCGACCCGGTGGTGCGCGAACGGCTGCAGTCGGAGTTCCTCCGCCTCCAGCAGCAGGTCCGCAAGACCGTGCTGTTCGTCACGCACGACATCGAGGAGGCGGTCCGGCTCGGTGACCGCATCGCGGTCTACGGCGCGGGCCGCCTGGAGCAGTTCGACACCCCGGCGACCGTGCTCGGCACCCCGGCCACCCCCTACGTGGCCGACTTCGTCGGCTCCGACCGGGGCCTGAAACGGCTGTCGGTGACCCCGATCGAACCCGGCGACCTGGAGCAGCCGCCGGTGGTCCGGCTGGACGAGGTGGCCACCGAGGCCGCCGCCCGACTGCGCGGCGAGGACGCCCGGTGGGCGGTCGTGCTGGACGGCGACGGGCAGCTGCACGGCTGGGTGGCCACCGAGTCGCTGCGGGAGGGCACGGTCGGCGACCAGGCCCGCCGGATGGAGGCATGGCTGCCGCTGGGCGGCACGCTCAAGCAGGCGTTCAGCGCGATGCTCCAGCACGACGCGGGCTGGGTCGCCGTGCTGGACAGCGGTTCGCCGACCGCGCGGTTCCGCGGCGTGCTCACCCCGGCACGGCTGCACGAGGCGCTGCGCCGCTCGATCGACGCCGACGCCCGCGACGTGCCGCGCACGGCGGTGGAGCTGGAGACGGTGACCGGGGTGTGACGCCGGCGGCCCGCCCGGCCGCCGCGGCGCGACCGGTGGGCGGTGCCCGGCTGGCCGGGACGGGCTCAGGCCCGGGCGCCGCCGCCCGGCCGGCCTCCCTCGGCGTCGTCCTCGTCGTCGGGCAGCCGGCACACCCGTTCCAGGAAGAGCGCGGCGACCACCACCAGTACGCCGGCGACCACCGCGCAGCCGGAGTAGACCGCCTGGTCGCGGCGGGGCGGGATGTCCAGCTCGGAGGAGACCAGGAAGACGCAGACCCCGCCGTAGACCCCGCAGACCAGCGAGGCGACCAGGGCGGACGCCTGGCCGAAGACGACCGCGCGGGCGGCCAGCATCGGGTCGACGCCCTTGGCGCCGGGGTGGCGTTCCCGCTGGGCGCGCAGCCGGGCGCGCAGCGAGAGCGCGGTGGCCGCCAGCACCACGGCGATCAGGCCGAGCACCACCGGCGCGGCGAGCGGGACGCTCGGCAGCGTGCCCAACGAGTCCCACAGCCGGGACCCGGCCCAGGACAGCACGCCGGCCACCAGGAACAGCCCGACCAGCACCCGGAACCGCAGCTGCTTCACGTCTCTCCTTCTCCACCCGGCTCCGCCGGCTCCCCGGCCACCGGGCCGGCCGTCGCTGACGGCGGCGGCACCGGCCGTCACCGGGACAACGTCACTCCGGCAACCGCAGTTCCGCGTCCTGGTGGGTGCGGACCTCGCGGCGGTCGACCGCCGCGAGCAGGTCGGCCACCGGTCCCCGGCCGGGCAGCTCCGCGTCCGGGTCGACGTCGTGCCACGGCACGAGCACGAAGGCCCGCTCGTGGGCCCGCGGGTGCGGCAGGGTGAGCACCGGGTCCTCGCAGACCACGCCCTGGTAGGAGACGATGTCCACGTCGATGGTGCGCGGCCCCCAGCGCTCGTCGCGCACCCGGAAGTACGCCTCCTCGATCGCGTGCGCGCGCTCCAGCAGCGAGGAGGGCGGCAGCGTGGTCTTGATCAGGACGACCGCGTTCAGGTAGTCGGGCTGGCTGCCGGGCTCGACGCCCCACGGGTCGGTCTCGTAGACCGGGGAGACCGCCTTGACCCGCAGGCCCGGCGTGTCGGCGAGCGCGTCGATGGCGCCCTGCAGCGTCTCCAGGCGGTTGCCGAGGTTGCTGCCGAGCGAGACCACCGCGCGCTGTGGGTTGTGCAGGGTGGTGTCGGCGGCGTCGACGCGCTGTTCGACGGAGGCGGGAACCGGCTGGACGGTGGGGTCGGAACTCACGGGCGCCTCCTGTGAATGGTGATGGTCACGTCGCCGAACGGAACGCTGATCGGCGCGTGCGGTTTGTGGACGGTCACCTCGACCTCCCGCACCGCCTCGTGTGCGAGGCACCGATCGGCGATGCGCTGGGCGAGCGTCTCGATCAGGTTGACCGGCTCGCCCCGCACGACGTCCACGACCTGTTCCGCCACCACCCCGTAGTGCACGGTCCGGTCCAGGTCGTCCGTCGCGGCGGCCGGCGCGGTGTCGAGTCCGAGCACCAGATCGACCAGGAAAGTCTGACCCGCCTCACGCTCCTGTGGGAAGACTCCGTGGTGGCCCCGGGCCTGGATACCCCGCAGTGCGACGCGATCCATCCGGCACCACTCCCTTCGCCTCCCGCCGAACCCGCCGGGCCCGGCACGCTCCTGTCACGCTCGGGTCGAATCTACCTTCGGATGCTGACCGCCCGTGCCAACGGGGTGCCCGGTGCAGCCGCCCCTACCCGAGGTGCACCGGCCCACGCCTGTCAGGCCGGGTTGTTGGCCCGAAAGGGTGGCCGGTCCGGCGTCCGGAACGCGATATGAGCATCTTCCACCGCGTGGTGACGGAGAGAAAGTACGCCGCTCCCACCCGTCCGACTAATCCGTTCCGCCGTCGCCGCCCGGCTCGCCGGGGCCGTACTCCCCCGGCGGGGCGGCCTGGTCGTCGGCCCCCTCCGCGCCCTCCGACAGCACCGGGGAACCGTGGTGCGACCACATCCGCCAGCCGTGCCCGGTGCGCCGGAAGACGTTCGTGGCCACCACCAGGCCGCCGACCAGTTCGCCGGCCGAGCCGTCCGGTTCCGCCGGGCCGCCGCTGAGGATGTTCTCGGTGCAGGTGACCAGCGCGGTGTCGCCGGCCACCGCCACCTCCACGTCGGTCAGGAAGAACTGCAGGTAGTCGGTGTTCGCCATGATCAGCGCGTACGAGCGCAGCACGTGGCCCCGACCGCGCAGCACCGGCCAGCCCGGGTGCACCACGCTGACCCCCTCGCCCGCCGCGCCGCCCAGCAGCAGCCGTTCCAGCGCGTCGAGGTCGGCGGTCTCCACCGCGTCGTAGAACGCCTGGTTGGCCGCCTCGACCGCGTCCCGCTCCGGGTCCGGGTCCGGCCGGTCCGCCGTCACGCGGCCCCCTCGATCGCCCGGGCCACCCGGACCGCGTCCGCGGTCGGCCGGACCTGGTGCACCCGCACCGCCCAGGCGCCCTCCCGCGCCGCGATCGCCGAGACGGCCGCGGTCGCCGCGTCCCGTTCCCGGGCCGGCGGCGGGACCTCCCGGTCGCCGGCCAGCACCCGGCCCAGGAACCGCTTGCGGGAGGCCGCCACCAGCAGCGGCCGGCCCAGCTCCCGCAGCCGGTCCAGCCGGGCCAGCAGCGCCAGGTCGTGCTCCGCGTTCTTGGCGAACCCCAGTCCCGGGTCGAGCACCACCCGCCGCGGGTCTACCCCGCCGGCCACCACGTCCTCCAGCCGGCGGCCCAACTCGACGACCACCTCGGACACCACGTCCCGGTAGACCGCGCGGCTGTTCATGTCCACGCTGGCGCCGCGCCAGTGCATCACCACGAACGGCACCCGGGCGTCGGCGACCAGCGGCACCATCGCCGGGTCGGCCAGCCCGCCGCTGACGTCGTTGACCAGCCGGGCGCCGGCGGCCAGCGCCCGCTCGGCGACCGGGGCGCGCATCGTGTCCACGCTGACCGCGACCCCGGCCGCGGCCAGTTCGCGCACCACCGGGACCACCCGGCGCAGCTCCTCCGCCTCGTCCACCCGGTGCGCGCCCGGGCGGGTCGACTCGCCGCCCACGTCCACCAGGTCGGCGCCGGCCGCCGCCAGGTCCAGGCCGTGCTTGACCGCCCGTTCCGCGTCGAACCACCGTCCGCCGTCGGAGAACGAGTCCGGCGTGACGTTGACCACGCCCATCACCGCGCACCGGTCCCACTCCGGCAGTCCCGCCACCCGGCCTCGCAACGCACCCATGGTCAAAGCGTATGCGCTGTGCCGGGACCGGCCGCGTCCCGGACACCCGGGCGGCCGTCCGCCGCCGGGCCGGCCGCGCCGGATCGCCCGGCCCGGCACGGTCACGCGGTGTGCCCGCCGACCGCGGTGACCTGCTGGTCGTGCTGGTCGCCCGACCGGACCGGCGCCTTGGAGCGCGGCTCGTCCGGCACCCCGGGGATCCAGCGGCGCACCCGTGCGGGCAGCTCCAGCGTGATGAACGCCTCGGCCTGCATCACCGCGAAGCCGATCCGCGGCAGGTCGCGGTTGTTGGGGAAGACCATGAACCGCGGCTCCCACACCGGCTGGAACTTGGCGTTGAACTTGTACAGCGACTCGATCTGGAACCAGCGGGAGAGGAACACCAGGATGCCCCGCCAGAACCGCAGCACCGGCCCGGCCCCGATGCGCTCGCCGCGGGCCAGCGCGGAGCGGAACATCGCGAAGTTCAGCGACACCCGGGTGATGCCCAGGTCGGCGGCCCGGGTCAGGGCGTGCACGATGAGCAGTTCGTTCATGCCGGCGTCCGCGGCCCGGTCGCGGCGCATCAGCTCCAGCGAGATGCCGTCCGGACCCCACGGGACGAAGTGCAGCACCGCCTTGAGATCGCCGTGCGGGGACGGGTCGTCCTCCTCGGCCCGGTGCGCGGTGACCACGACGCAGTCCTCGTCCTGCGGGTCACCGAACCGGCCCAGCGCCATCGAGAAGCCGCGCTCGGTGTCGGTGCCGCGCCAGTCGGCCGCCGCCGCCCGGATCCGGGCCCGCTCCTGCTCGCTGAGCGCGGAGACCCGGCGCATCTGGCAGCTGTAGCCGCCGCGCTCAACCCGCTTGACCATCTGCCGCACGTTGCGCATCGCGCGGCCGGAGAGCGAGAAGCCGGCCGTCTCCACGATCGCCTCGTCGCCCAGCTCCAGCGCGTCCAGTCCGGTCTCCCGGGTCCACACCTCACCGCCGTTCTCGCTGCACCCGACCACCGCCGGGATCCAGGCGTGCGCCCTGGCCTCCTCCATGAACCGCTCGATGACGCCCGGCCAGGCCTCCACGTCGCCGATCGGATCGCCGCTGGCGAGCATGACGCCGGAGATCACCCGGTAGGAGACGGCGGCCTTGCCGGTCGCCGAGAAGACCACGCTCTTGTCCCGGCGCAGCGCGAAGTGGCCGAGTGAGTCGCGCCGGCCGTGCCGAGCCAGCAGGACGCGCAACCGGTCCTCGTCGTCCGGGCCGAGCACCGCGGTCGGGTGCTCGGGGCGCAGCGCCAGGTAGGCGGTGCTGAACAGGATGAGCATGCCCAGCCCGCCCAGGGTGTAGCCGACCAGGTCGGCGGCGCGGTCCGACAGGTAGTGCACCGGGCCGGCGAGCCCGAAGAACCCGTAGAGCACCGACCGGCACCGGTCGGCGAACGTCGGGGCGCCCACCTCGGCCTTGGGGTGCACGCTCACGATGACCAGGCCGAGCAGGAAGCTGACGGTGCCCAGCCCGAAGAAGTTGAAGACGGCACGCCAACGGCTGCGCGGGTCGGCCAGCGCGGCGAACTCACCGCGGTGGGTGAGCAGCACCACGAACAGCCCCACCGACAGCGCGGTGTCCACCAGCGACACCCGGTGGTGCAGCCACTCGGCGACCACGCCCGCCGGCAGCAGCACGGCCGCCGCCGCCCAGGCCCGCCGCTTGCGGCGCTTGAGGCCGTGGGCGAGCATCAGCAGCAGGAGGCCCACGATGACCGACGCGGCGGCGGCGATGCTGCTCACGGCCCCTGGGAGGTACTCCGCCAGGGTGTGCATACGCCCGTGGCGGAGCCGGGGGATGATCCCGGCCGCCAGGTCCAGCAGCCCGATGAACGCGCACATGGTGCCGATCACGGAGGGCGCCTTCGAACTGGGCGTGAACCGTGCCAGCAGCGGCTGGCCCCCGGGCGGCTCAGTCATCGGTGCCGCCCGCGGACGGAACCCTCGTGAGGCAATCGGCATCTTCGTGTGCAGACATCGGTCTCCAAGCCCCGATAAGCGGATCTACCGGCTCGAAGCACCCGTGCGGGTGCGATAGGCGTCTTCTAGGACGTGGCCTCGGGCCCCCGGGTTCCGCTCGCGCGGCGCGGACGACCGGTCCCTCGAACGGAAAGCGCCTCATGGGTCTCACCAGCAAGAAACTCCTGGTCGTGGTCGTCCTCATCGCGTTGGCCGGATTCGTCGCGACGATCTGGCTGTGGCCCCGGCTGTCCCGGAACGGCGCCCGGCAGATCGCCGGCCGGGTCGCCGTGGTGCTCGGCGGCCAGGCCGCGATCCTGGCGGCGCTCGGACTGGCCATCAACTCCTACTTCGGGTTCTACGCGTCGTTCTCCGACCTGCTCGGCACGGACCAGGCGCCCGGCCAGGTGGTGGACTACTCCACGGCGGACGGCGGCGGCCAGGGCCTGGAGGAGATGGGACACCGGTCGGTCGGCGTCCCGAAGGGCGCGGACCCGGCCGAGGCGGGCCGGATCGACCGGGTGGAGATCCACGGCGCCACCACCGGGATCACCGTGCCGGCGTACGTCTACCTGCCCCCGCAATACTTCCAGAAGGGCTTTCGCAAGGAGAACTTCCCCGCCGCGGTCGTCCTGACCGGCTATCCGGGCACGGCCGAGTCGCTGATCACCCGGATGAGGTACCCGCAGACCGCGACCGAGCACATCCGGCACGGCCGCATGCAGCCGATGATCATGGTGATGCTGCGCCCGGCGGTGGTGCCGCCGCGCGACACCGAGTGCGTGAACGTGCCGCACGGGCCGCAGGTGGAGACCTTCTTCACCGACGATCTGCGCCGGGTGATCGCGGCCAACTACCGGGTCGGCCTCAACGGCCTGAACTGGGGCGTCATGGGCGACTCCACCGGCGGGTACTGCGCGCTGAAACTGGCGATGCGCCATCCGCGGGACTTCTGCGCGGCGGTGTCGCTGTCCGGCTACTACGCCACCCACGACGACCCCACCACCGGCAGCCTGTTCGACCACAGCCGGCTGCTGCAGGACGAGAACGACCTGTTCTGGCGACTGCGCCACCGGCCGGTGCCGTCGGTGTGGGCGCTGGTGACCAGCAGCCGGGTGGGTGAGGCGGACTACCGGTCCACCATGCACTTCATCCGCGCCGTGCGGCCGCCGATGCGGATCGCCTCGATCATCCTGCCGAGCGGCGGGCACAACTTCACCACCTGGGACCGCGAGCTGCCGGCCGCGCTGGACCAGCTGAGCCGCCACCTGACGCAGTGACCCGCGCCGCCGCGCACGCCGGCCCGGACCGTCCGGGGGCCCGCCGCCCGCCGCCGGGAGCGCAGGGGGGCGCGGGGAGAGGCGGGCCCGCGGTGCCGGCGCCGGTCAGCGGGCCATGATCAGGCTCATCGCCTCGGCGCGGGTGGCCGGGTCGCGCAACTGGCCGCGCACCGCCGAGGTGACCGTCTTCGCCCCCGGCTTGCGCACCCCGCGCATCGACATGCACATGTGCTCGCACTCGACCACCACGATCACCCCGCGCGCCTCGAGTATCCGCATCAGCGAGTCGGCGATCTGGGTGGTCAGCCGTTCCTGCACCTGCGGGCGGCGGGCGAAGACGTCCACCAGCCGGGCCAGCTTCGACAGCCCGGTGATCTTCCCGTCCGCCGAGGGGATGTACGCCACGTGCGCCACACCGACGAACGGCACCAGGTGGTGCTCGCAACTGGAGAGCACCTCGATGTCCTTGACCAGCACCATCTCGTCGTGGCCCAGGTCGAAGGTGGTGGTGAGCACCTCCTCGGGGCGCTGCCACAGCCCGGCGAAGATCTCCCGGTAGGCGCGCGCCACCCGGGCGGGGGTGTCCCGCAGCCCCTCGCGGTCCGGGTCCTCCCCGACGGCGATCAGCAGTTCGCGCACGGCCTTCTCGGCCCGTGCCGCGTCGAACCCGCCGACGACGGACGGGCCGGCGTGCGTCACCCGGTCGGTCATGGCTCAGCCTCGTTCCTGTGGTGCGGTCACCGAGCGCGTACATGGCGAATGCCGCGCCCCACCAGGCTAGGACCTGGTGGACGCGGCATTCGCACCGGACCGCCCTCGGGCGCTCCGGCCGGGTCAGACCTGCGGGCCCCGGTTGTCGTCCGGCGGCAATTCGACCGGGTCGACGGCCGGCTTCTTTACGGTGGAGACCGACGGCGGGGTGACGCCGTTGGCGCCGGCCACCCCGTTGGTCAGGGCCAGCTCGCGCGGCGAGAGCACCGGCGGGCGGGTGGAGGGCGCGCGGCGCGAGGAACCGGTCCACGCCGGGCGCGGCGGGCGCTTGACGATCGGCTTGAAGACCTCGGCGATCTGCTCCTTGTTCAGCGTCTCCTTCTCCAGGAGCTGCATCACCAGGTTGTCGAGCACGTCGCGGTTCTCGACCAGGATCTCCCAGGCCTCGTTGTGCGCCCCCTCGATCAGCTTCTTGACCTCCTCGTCCACCAGCCCCGCGATCTCCTCGGAGTAGTCGCGCTGGTGGGACATCTCCCGGCCGAGGAACGGCTCGGTGTTGTCCGAGCCGAACTTGATCGCGCCCAGCCGCTCGGTCATGCCGTACTGGGTGACCATGGCCCGCGCGGTGGCGGTGGCCTTCTCGATGTCGTTGGCCGCGCCGGTGGTCGGGTCGTGGAAGACCAGCTCCTCCGCGGCGCGCCCGCCCAGCATGTAGGCGAGCTGGTCGAGCATCTCGTTGCGCGTGGTGGAGTACTTGTCCTCGTCCGGCAGCACCATCGTGTAGCCCAGGGCCCGGCCCCGGGAGAGGATGGTGATCTTGTGCACCGGGTCGCTGTTCGGAGAGGCCGCCGCGACCAGGGCGTGTCCGCCCTCGTGGTACGCGGTGATCTTCTTCTCCTTCTCGCTCATGATCCGGCTGCGCTTCTGCGGACCCGCCACCACCCGGTCGATCGCCTCGTCCAGGAAGTGGTTGTCGATCAGCTTCTTGTCACTGCGCGCGGTGAGCAGGGCCGCCTCGTTGAGCACGTTGGCCAGGTCGGCGCCGGTGAAGCCCGGCGTGCGACGGGCGACGGCCTGGAGGTCGACGTCCGGCGCGACCGGCTTGCCCTTCTGGTGGACCTTGAGGATCTCCAGCCGGCCCTGCAGGTCGGGGGAGTCGACCGCGATCTGCCGGTCGAAGCGGCCCGGGCGCAGCAGCGCCGGGTCCAGGATGTCGGGCCGGTTGGTCGCCGCGATGAGGATCACGCCGCCCTTGACGTCGAAGCCGTCCATCTCGACCAGCAGCTGGTTGAGGGTCTGCTCGCGCTCGTCGTGGCCGCCGCCGAGGCCCGCGCCGCGGTGCCGGCCGACGGCGTCGATCTCGTCGACGAAGACGATCGCCGGGGCGTTCGCCTTGGCCTGCTCGAACAGGTCGCGCACCCGGGATGCGCCGACGCCGACGAACATCTCGACGAAGTCGGAACCGGAGATCGAGTAGAAGGGCACCCCCGCCTCACCGGCCACGGCGCGCGCCAGCAGCGTCTTGCCGGTGCCGGGCGGGCCGTAGAGCAGCACGCCCTTGGGGATCTTGGCGCCCACCGACTGGAACTTGGCCGGCTCCTGGAGGAACTCCTTGATCTCCTGGAGCTCCTCGACCGCCTCGTCGGCGCCGGCCACGTCCGAGAACGTGGTCTTCGGGGTGTCCTTGGTGATCAGCTTGGCCTTGGACTTCCCGAAGTTCATCACCCGGGAGCCGCCGCCCTGCATCTGGTTCATCAGGAACAGGAAGACCACGACGATCAGCACGAAGGGCAGCAGCGAGAGCAGGATCCCGACGAACGGGTTCTGCTTCGAGGGCGACACCGTGTACCCCTGCGGCAGCTGCGAGCCGCCGCGCGCGTGGTCGTTGACCTGGGTCTGCAGCTTCTGGGCGATCTGGGTGCCCTGTTGGCTGCCGATGTAGCTCGCCTTCAGCTTGTCGCCGAGGTCCTTGCCGTCGACCTTGGTGCCCGGCTTGAGCTGGATCGAGATCGTCTGGTCGTCGCCGGTGGTGATCTTGGCCGACTGGGCCTGTCCCTGGTCGATCGCGCTGATGACCTGGCCGGTGTCCACGGTCTTGTAGCCGCCCGAGGAACTGACGACCTGCATCAAGACGACCACGGCGAGGACGGCCAGCATGATCCACATGACCGGCCCACGGAAGTATCGTTTGACGTCCATCCATGCGGGGCGTCGCCGCCCCGTCCCTCCTGCCACAGTGAGTGCACGGCGACCCTGTCGCCGCCGTGCGCCAGCTAGGTGTATGACCCGACCTTCGGACGGTACCTCAGCATTGTCGCTCCTGGCCGCCGAGGACCGTTAACAAACCCCTCTTCCCTTGCTCCAACGGCAGGAAACCGCGTTGGGTTCCGTGCCCCCGCCGAATGGCGGTCCGCCGTCGCGGACCGCCGGGCGCCCCCGGGACCGCCCGGCGGGGTCAGCCGCCGTAGACGTGCGGGGCGAGCGTTCCCACGAAGGGTACGTTGCGGTACTTCTCCGCGTAGTCCAGCCCGTAGCCGACGACGAACTCGTTGGGGATGTCGAAGCCCACGTACTTCACGTCGATGGCGACCTTGGCCGCGTCCGGCTTGCGCAGCAGCGTGCACACCTGGAGCGAGGCCGGGTGCCGGGAGCTGAGGTTGGACAGCAGCCACGACAGGGTCAGACCGGAGTCGATGATGTCCTCGACGATCAGCACGTGCCGGCCGTCGATGTCGGTGTCCAGGTCCTTGAGGATGCGCACCACGCCGGAGGACTTGGTGCCCGCGCCGTAGGAGGAGATGGCCATCCAGTCCATGGTGACCGGCGAGGACAGCGCTCTGGCCAGGTCGGCCATGACCATCACCGCGCCCTTCAGGACGCCGACGATCAGCAGGTCCTGGCCCTGGTAGTCCCGGTCGATCTCGGCCGCCAGCTCGGCCAGCTTGGCATCGATCTCTTCCTTTGTGATGAGCACCTTCTCAAGGTCGGTGCCCAGGTCCCTCTCGTTCACCCGCGCTACTTCCTGCATGGCCTGCCGGCTCGGAACGTCGTTCGGTCATTCGGCTGCTGTCGAACGCCGGAACACCAGTTTGCCATCCGTGCGCAGGGCCACGACGCCCCCGGGCAGGTTCAGCGGCCCCTGGCCACGCCAGTCGGTGACCAGCCGGTCGGCCTCCACCACGTGCCGGGCGAACAGCGAACCGGCCGGGCTGCCCGCCTCGACGGCCGCCGCCCGCAGCACCCGGCGGCGCACCGCGGCCGGCAGCGGGGCCAGCCGGCGGACCGCCAGCGCACGGTCCGGGTCGCCCTCGACGAGGGCCTGCCGACGGGCCGCCTCGGCCCACTGGTCGAGCGCGTCGGCGTCGTCGCGGAACAGCTGCGCGGTGCGGGCCAGCGAGGCGACGACCCCGCGGCCGAGCGACTTCTCCAGCACCGGCAGCGCCTCGTGGCGCACCCGGGCGCGGGTGTAGGAGGGGTCGGCGTTGTGCGGGTCCTCCCACACGTCGATCCCCTGGACCAGGCACGCCTTGCGGGTGGTGTCCCGGTCGAGCAGCAGGAACGGCCGGCGGTAGCGGCCGCCGGGGCCGGAGACGGCGGGCATGCCGGACAGCGAGCGGGTGCCGGACCCGCGGGCCAGCCCGAGCAGCACGGTCTCCGCCTGGTCGTCGCGGGTGTGGCCGAGCAGCACGGCGACCGCCCCGAGCGAGGCCGCCGTGGACTCCAGGGCCGCGTAGCGCGCGTCGCGCGCGGCGGCCTCCGGGCCGCCCTGCCGGCCGACGGTGACGCCGACCGCCTCGGCCGGGTCGAGTCCGAGGTCGCGCATCCTGCGGACGACATCGACCGCGCGGGCCGCCGAACCGTCCTGCAGGCCGTGGTCGACGGTGACGCCGCCGGCCCGCACCCCGGCCCGGTCGGCTTCGAAGGCGAGTGCGGAGGCCAGCGCCATCGAGTCGGCGCCGCCGCTGCACGCGGCCAGTACCAGCGGGCGGTCCGCCCGCGGCACGCCGTCGCGGCCGCGGCGCCGGCGCGCGGAGCCGACCCGGGGGGCGCCGGCCCCGGCCGGCCCGCAGCGGCAGGCGTCCGGGGTGAGCGGGGCGTCGTCGGACGCGCTCCGGCGCGCCGCCGGGGCCGTGCCGTGCCCCGGGGCGTGCGGGGCGGAGTCGTGCGGGACCCGGGCGTCCCGCAGGTCATGAAGGACGTCGTGGAGTACGCGGCGGACCGCCAGGCGTATCGCGGCGACCGCGGGATGGGGACCCATGTCCATTTCCTCCTGGAGTGCCGCGCGCCCCGGACGACGGAGCGGGCGGGCGGTGCGATGACGGAGCGTATCTGGATGGTGACAGATACCACGCGTTACCCGAGCATCGCACGCCTACCCATCGGCCATGGTCCCTCGGACGGGTGAAACGGGCGTCGTGGCGGCGGGTGGTGCGCGCCGGTCAGGCGTCGGGGCGGCGGTGCACCCGGGTGACCCAGTCCGCCGGTTTGCCGATCTCCGCCTTGGTGGGCAGCGTGTTGGGCGAGGTCCACACCCGGTTGAAGCCGTCCATGCCGACCTCGTCGACGACCGCGCGCACGAAGCGCTCGCCGTCCCGGTACTGGCGCAGCTTGGCGTCCAGCCCGAGCAGCCGGCGCAGCGCCTGGTCGAGCCGGCCGGCGCCGCTGGCCCGGCGGCGCTGGAACTTCTCCCGGATCTCGCCGACCGAGGGCACGACGTCGGGGCCGACGCCGTCCATCACGTAGTCGGCGTGCCCCTCCAGCAGGGACATCACGGCGGTCAGCCGGGCCAGGATCTCCCGCTGGGCGGGGGTCTGGACCACCTCCAGCACGCTCAGGCCCTCGGTCTCCGCCTCCTCGTCCTCCTCGCCCCGGCCGCCGACCAGCGACTGGGCGGCCCTGCTCACGCGTTCCAGCAGGGTGGCCGGGTCGATCTCGGTCTGGGCCAGGAACTCCTGGATCTCGCCCTCGATGTGCGCGCGCAGCCAGGGCACGGCGGTGAACTGGGTGCGGTGCGTCTCCTCGTGCAGGCACACCCACATCCGGAAGTCGTGCGGGTCGACCTCCAGTTCCCGCTCGACGTGCACGATGTTCGGCGCGACGAGCAGCAGCCGGCCGGTGCGCGGCTCGCCGGGGCCGGGCGCGGCCGGACCGGCCGGCAGGTCCCGGTCGGCCGGGGCGAACGTCTCGTACTGGCCGAGCACCCGGGAGGCCATGAACGACAGCAGCGCGCCGACCTCCACACCGGTCACCTTGCCGCCGACCGCGCCGAGCACCGCGCCGCCGGGCACCGCGGCGCGGCGGGCGGCCATCTTCTGCAACAGCGGCCGGAGCACCTCGCGGAACCCGGCCACGTTGGCCTTGATCCAGCCGGGCCGGTCCACCACCAGCACCGGGGTGCCGTCACCCGGTCGGCGCTCGCCGTCCGGCTCCTGCGATCCGTACATCGCGGTGAACGCCCGTACGTGCGCCTCGGCCGACCTCGCGTGCTCCCGCAGTTCGGCGACCGCGGCGCGCGCCTCGTCGCGGCTGACCTCAGGACCCGGCCGGACCAGCCGGGTCGCGGTCGCCACCGCGAGGTTCCAGTCGACCATCTCCGCTCCACCGATGCTCGTCATGGCTTCACCGTACGTGGGATGGCGGCACTTCGGGCCGCTCGGCGCCGGTTTCAGGGTTTTCCGGGGGTGGCCCGCGCTCCGGTCAGCGGCAGCCGCAGTTGGTGACCGCCTCGGCGAGCCGGTCCAGCGCGGCCTCGGCGGCGTACGGGCCGCCGGTGCCGGAGGCGAGGAAGGCGAAGACCAGCATCCGGCCGTCCGCGTCCACCACGATCCCGGCGAGGGTGTTCACGCCGGTCAGGGTGCCGGTCTTGGCCCGGACCAGTCCGGCCGCGCCGGCCGGGTCGCCGCCGGCCCTGGCGTGGTCGTCCTCGCTGCTGCGGAACCGGTCGCTGAGCGTGCCGGTGAAGCCGGCCACCGGGAGCCCGCTGAGGACCGGACGCAGTTCCGGGTGGGCGGGCGAGGCGGCGGTCACCAGCAGCCGGGTCAGCAGCGCGGCGGTGAGCCGGTCGGCATGGTCCAGGCCGGAGCCGTCGTTGAAGCTGGTGCCGGCCAACGGCAGGTGGAGCCGGGCGAGCACCGAGCGGATCGCCGCGCCGGCCCCGGCGAAGCTGACCGGGTGGCCGGTGCCGAGCGCGACCTGCCGGGCCAGCGCCTCGGCGATGTCGTTGTCGCTGTGCGTCAGCATGCGTTCCACCAGCGCGGACACCGGCATCGAGTCGACCTCGGCGATCTGCGCCTCCCGGCCCTGCGGGGCCCGGCCGGGCCGGACGGCGGCGACCGAGACGCCGCGGGAGCGCAGCAGGTCGGCGAAGGCGTGCGCGGCGGAGCCGGCCGGGTCGGCGTACCGGGGGGCGTTCTCGGTGGAGTGCGGGTCGATCCGGCCCTCGTCGGCCATCAGCGCGGTGACCGGCGCGATGTTGTCGTTGACGCCGATGGGGTGGATGCGCGGTCCGGTGTAGAGCGAGGTGTCGTACTCCAGGCCGACCTTCTTCTCACCGCGCTCGCGCAGCGACCTGGCGGTGGCGTCGGCCAGCGCGGCCAGCGAGGCGGGGGTGGCGTCCGGGTCGGCGTGCGGGGAGGCCGGCGCCGCGGTCAGGGTCGGGTCGCCGCCGCCGACCAGCACGATCGTGCCGGGCCGCGCGCCGGGTACCACGACGGTGGGGATGCGGTAGTCGGCGCCGCGGGTCTCCAGCACCGCGACCGAGGTGGCGATCTTCGTGGTGGAGGCGGGCAGTGACGGGGTGTCCGCCTTCCGGGCGAACAGCTGCCGCCCGGTGGCCGCGTCCAGCACGGCGCCGGTGTGCAGGGAGCCCAGCGCGGGGTCGGCGAACAGCGGCGCCAGCACGTCGTCGAGCCCGCGCGGGGTGGGCGTGGGCACCCCGGCCAGCGCGGTGCGGGTCTCGCCGGTGGCACCCGGGCCGATCCCGGCGAGCACGGCCGGCGCGAGCGGCGGGCGCCGCGCGGCGCCGGGCGGGGTGCGGCCGATCCCGTCGTGCCGGGCGGCCCAGGCGCGTTCCGCGCGGCGCTGGCCGCCCTGCCAGGGTCCGGCCGCGGGGACGGCGGCGGCCACCGCGACCGCTCCCAGCGCGGCCGCCGCCGCGACGAGCCGCCACGTGCCGGCGGCCTCGGTCCACGGACCGGACCGGTTCCCGGCCGCCCGCACGGACCCGGCCCATCGCGCCCCGGCGGCCCGCACCGCCGCGACCGCACCGCCGGCGGCCGTCCGCGCCGCGCCGGCGGCCCGTGCGCCGGTCCGGCCGGCGGCGGCCGCACGGGCCCGCCGGCCGGACCCGGCGGCGGCCGCACGCCCGGCGTCGAGGGCCCTGGCCGCGGTGGCCCGCGCCGCCGCGACGGCGCGTACGGCGACCCCGCGCAGCACCGCCGCCCGCGCCCTCCAGCCCGATCCGGCCCCGGCCGCTCGCACCCTCGACCACCCGATTCCCGTTCCGTGATTCCGACCGTGATGCCGGCCGCCGCGGTGCTCCGCGAAACGACGATCACACTTAACCAGCACTCCCTGGGTGCCCGGAGCGCGCCCCCCGCAGGCCGGCGCGGACCCCTTTGGCGCCCGGCCATCCGGGTGAGCGACACTTGGGCCACAACAACCGGGTAGCGGGTCACGGCCGGTGCACGGCCGACCGAAGATGGAGGAGAGCCTTGGAGTTCGACGTCACGATCGAGATCCCTAAGGGTTCGCGCAACAAGTACGAGGTGGACCACGAGACCGGTCGCATCCGTCTCGACCGGCGGCTCTTCACCTCCACCAGCTACCCGGCCGACTACGGCTTCGTCGAGAACACCCTCGGCGAGGACGGCGACCCGCTGGACGCGCTGGTCCTGCTGGACGAGCCGACGTTCCCCGGCTGCCTGATCACCTGCCGCGCGATCGGCATGTTCCGGATGACGGACGAGGCCGGCGGCGACGACAAGCTGCTGTGCGTCCCGGCGTCCGACCCGCGCGTGGAGCACCTGCGCGACATCCACCACGTCAGCGAGTTCGACCGGCTGGAGATCCAGCACTTCTTCGAGGTCTACAAGGACCTGGAGCCCGGCAAGTCGGTCGAGGGCGCCGACTGGGTCGGCCGCGCCGAGGCCGAGGCCGAGGTGGAGGCGTCCATAAAGCGGCTGGAGGCGGCCGGCGGCGACCACCGCTGAGCCGTCCGGCGCGGCAGGCCCCCACCCGCGGGTGGGGGCCTGCCGCGCCACGGGGCTCCGGCGTCGGAGCCGCGGCGTCGGGGCGCCGGCCGCACCGCCCGGCCGCACCGCCCCGCCCGGCCGGGCGGCGGGCGGGGTCAGAAGCCGCGGGTGCGCTTGGCGGCGCGGCGGTTCTGGCGGTCGGCGGGCAGTCGGATCATCATCCGGGTGATCTCACCGCCGAGGTTGACGCCGACGGCCACCGCGAGGGCCAGCGCGACCGCCTTGGCGAGCGAGGCGACCCCGACGTCCTGCCGGCCCTGGGTGAAGGCCAGCAGCCCGAAGTAGGTGGCGCTGCCCGGCAGCAGCGGGCCGATCGCCGCCGTGACGTACGGCAGCGCCGAGGCGTGCCGGTAGCGGGCGAGCAGTTGGCCGAACAGACCGACCAACCCGGCGGCCACCGCGGTCGCCGCGATCGGGGACATCATCACCTGGTAGTGCAGGGCGGCGTACACCACCCAGGCGACGCCGCCGTTCAGGGTGACCACCGGCAGCACCGAGCGCTCGCACTGCAGCAGCACCGCGAAGGCGAGCGTCAGCCCCATCGCGGCGAGCAGTTGCACCGGCGGGTCGTCGTAGACCCGCAGCGACGCGTCCGGGTTGAGGTCGGCGTGCAGCGTGACGCCCGCGTAGAGCACCAGCGTGACGCCCGCGACGATGCCCACGATGAGGTACATCACCTCCAACAGGCGGGCCGAGGCGGTGATGTAGAAGCCGGTCAGGCCGTCCTGGACGCCGGCCACCAGAGCGCGGCCGGGCAGCAGCGCGTAGAGCCCGCCGGTGACCACCGCGGAGGCCTGCACGTGCCCGGCGCCCGGCAGGTGGGACCCGCCCAGCTCCAGCAGCACGCCGAGTACCGCGGCCGGGGTGGCGGCGGCGGTGAACTGGTAGAACTCCGGCAGCCCGCGGCCCGCGCACAGCCACGCCAGCCGGTCGCCGAGCATGGCGCCGAGCATGGCGGCGAAGAAGACCGTGGGCCCGCCGCCGACCAGGATGCTGCCCGCGCCGGCCAGGAACCCCGCGGCGCCGGTCAGCAGCCAGCCCGAATAGGGGTGCCGGTTGCGGCGGATCTCCGCGAGCCGGCGGTAGGCGTCCTCCAGCGACGCCTCCTGCGCGGTGATCCCGTCGATGAGCCGGTAGACCGCCGCCAGCCGGGTGTAGTCGGTGCCCCGGCGGCGTACCGTGCGGCTGGCGGTGACCGGGTCCTCGACCAGCGACGGCTGGTGGCTGATGGACAGCAGGGTGAACGTCACGGTCGGCTCGACCCGGTCCAGCCCGTAGGCGTGCGCGACGCCGAACATCGACGCCTCGACGTCCTCCGCGCCCTCGCCGCCGGCCAGCAGCAGTTCGCCGATCCGCAGCGTCAGGTCGAGGATGCGCGGCACGGCGGGGCCGCCGGACTCGGGTCGGGCGGCGGTCTCCGGCGCGGGCCGCTCGGCGACCGGCATCCGCAGCATCGCCCGCATCCGGTCCTGCCAGGGCGCGTCCACGCCCAGCCGGACCAGCGGCACGCCCTCCGGCGGGGTGAACGCCGCCAGGCCGTACGGCAGCCGGTGCGCTCCGGTGGTGGACCCGGACTGCTGCGCCGGGAGGCGGTGGGTGCCGGTGGTGGCGCCGGAGGACGCCGCGCCGGAGGACCCGGCGCCGGACGGCAGCGTGGGCGGGCGGAACGCGGAGCCCTCGCACTCCGGGACGGGCGGCAGCGGCACGCCGAGCGGAGGGGTGAACGCCGAACCGGTGTCGGGCTCCCCGGTGCGCTCGGCGGGCGTGCGGGCGGTGTCGCGGTCGGTCATCGTTTGACCGCTCGGTGCCGTCCCCGGCGCGGGGTGGCGGAACGGGCCGCGGCACGGACGGCCGGCACCGGCACGCCCTCGCCGGGGCCGGCGGGCGGCGGCGCGGGTGCCCGGCGTGCGGCCCGCAGGTACTCGAACCCGATCGGCAGCACCGAGACCAGCACGATGGCGACGAAGATCAGGTCGATGTGCGCGCCGACGAAGGCCAGCTGGCCGAGGTAGTAGCCCAGCACGGTGACGCCGGCCGCCCACGCGCTGCCGCCGACCAGGTTGAAGACCGCGAACGTGCGGTAGTCCATCCGGCTCACCCCGGCGATGATCGGCGTGAAGGTGCGCACGATCGGCACGAAGCGGGCCAGGATGATCGACTTGGGGCCGTGGTGCTCGAAGAAGGCGTGCGCCTTCTCCACGTTCTCCTGCTTGAAGATCCGCGAGTCGGGGCGGTTGAAGAGGGAGGGCCCGACCTTGCGGCCGAACAGGTAGCCGACCTGGTCGCCCAGCACGGCGGCGGCGGCCACCGCCAGGCACACCACCCACAGGGGGTTGTGCAGGTAGCGGTGCCCGGCCACCAGCAGCCCGCTGGTGAACAGCAGCGAGTCGCCCGGCAGCAGGAACCCGACCAGCAGTCCGGACTCGGCGAAGACCACGGTCATGATGCCGAGCAGCCCGAAGGACTGGATCAGCTGGTCCGGGGTGAGCCAGGCGGGGCCCAGGGCAAGGGTCGTCACGGCTGGGCGCACTCCTGGTCGTGGTCGGCGGGCGGACCTCTCCAGTATGACCAACCGCGCGCGGAACCCGGTCCTCGGCCGGGGCGCCGCCGGACGTCCGCCGCGGCCGCGTCAGGGCCCCGCCGGGCGCGCTGCGCGGCCAGCCCCGGTCACCGCGCCGGACAGCCCGCCGTCGATCCGGGCGCCGTCGAAGACGAGCACCGCGTACCGGCCGTCCGCCACCACCGGAACCACCCTTCCGCCACGCGGCGCGCCCGGTCCGGCCGGGCCTACCGCTACACCGCCGTGGTGGAGGAGGGCGGCGCTGACCGCCCGGCGGACGCCCTCCGAACTCGACCGTGACACCGACCGCCCCGGGGTGCCGGCACGGTTCGTCTCCCGGCTGCCCGCCGACGACGAGCGGGTGCCGCGCGGCCTGCCCGGCCGGGCCGGGGACAGAGCCGGGACGTCTACACTCCGGTAGGCGCGCACCGGCCCGGCCGGGCCGCACCGACCGGCCGCACCGGCCGGCCGCGACCGCCCGGACCCGGGCCGCGGGACCAGCAGAAAGGCCCCCATGTACGCACTGACCCACTCGTCCCGACTCGCCGTCAACGTGCTGAGTCCCACCTCGCTGCTGTCGTCGTTCGGGGCGCTGGGCATCCTGGTGGCGCTGTTCGCCGAGACCGGGCTGCTGGTGGGCTTCTTCCTGCCCGGCGACTCGCTGCTGTTCACCGCCGGGCTGTTCACCACGACCGGGGCGCACGCCGTGGTCCACCTCGACCTGGGCTGGGTGCTGGCCGCCGCGGGCGCCGGGGCGCTGCTCGGCGCGCAGACCGGCTTCCTGATCGGCCGCCGCGGCGGACCGGCGCTGGTCGAGCGGTCGCACAACCCCAGGGTCCGCCAGGCGGTGGAGCGCTCCGGCGAACTGCTGGAGAGGTACGGCTACGGCAAGGCGATCGTGCTGGCCCGCTTCATCCCGCTGGTGCGCACCGTGCTCAACCCGATGGCCGGGGCGCTGGGCGTCCCGGTGCGCACCTTCACCGGCTGGCAGCTGGCCGGCGGCCTGGTGTGGTCGCTGGGCGTCACCCTCGCCGGCCACCTGCTCGGCTCGTCGGTGCCGAACATCGACCACTACCTGCTGCCGATCATCGCCGTGCTGGTGGCGCTGTCCCTGATCCCGGTCGTGCTGGAGGTCCGCAGGGCGCGGCGGCGCTCGCCCGCCGAGGAGTCCACCCGGGTGTGACCGCCGGCCCCGGCGCCCCCGGACGGCCGCGCCCGCCGCCGGACGGCCGCGCCGGCCCGGGTCAGGCGGTCGGCCCGCCGCCGTTCGGCAGCGTGCCGCGCAGGCAGGCGTCCCCGTGCTCGCGGACGTGCGCCTCCAGCGCGCCCAAGGCGGCGGTCACCGCCTCGTGGCCGCCGGAGCCGCGCTGCTCGGCGTAGTAGGCGGCGCCGAGCCTGCGTGTCAGGTCCTGCCCGGCACGCGTCGCCTGCACCTCCTCGACCTTCTCCCGCCCGGCGTCCAGGCCGCGCTGGGCCGCTTCCCTGGCACGATCGAGGAACCCGCTCATGTCTGCCTCCGAGGGTCGGGCACGCCGCGAGGCGCACAACGTTTTCCCTGCGGTTTTCCCTGGAACGCTTCCGGATATCACTCCCTGCGGGTGATACTCCCTGTCGGAGCCACATGAAGAGCCGGAGACACCCCCTGGTGAGAGCGAGGCTGCTAGATGTTCAGGAACGGGCTGGAACCGTGGCACGTCATCCTGGTCGTGGTGGTGTTCGTGCTGCTCTTCGGCTACAAGAAGATGCCAGACGCCGCCCGCGGGCTCGGCAAGTCGCTGCGCATCCTGAAGTCGGAGACCCGCGCGCTGCGTGACGAGGGCAAGGACGCCAAGGACGCGCACGGCGGGCACTCCGCGCCGGCCTCCTCGTCCGGCTCGGCGGCCGATCGGCCGCAGGACGCCCTGGAGAAGCCGGCCACCCCGGTGGCCGAACCGGTGAAGGACCAGCAGCACACCGCCTGAGCCGCCCGCCGCACCGCACCGCCGCGGCCGCCCGTACCGCCGTCGGCGGTACGGGCGGCCGCGGCCCGCTCACTGCACTCCGGCCCAGGCCGAGGCGCCCAGGAACCCCTTGATGTCCGACGCGATGTGGTCCGGGTTGACCTGGTAGGGCAGCTCGAAGAGCACCGTGCGGCGCCGGCCCTCCATCCGCACCCTGATCGGGGTGTCACCCGGGTGGGCCACCAGGACGCGCTTGAGCTCGCCCAGCACCGGCTGGGTGATGCGGTGTTCCGGCAGCACGATCAGCACCGGCGGCCGACCGCCGTGCTCGGCCGAGGCGATGTCGAGGGTGCCCAGCTCCTGCCCGGCGATGTTGATGCCGCTGTCGCGCGGGTTGATCCGGCCGCGCACCGACACGACGTTGTCCTCGATCAGCTGCGGCGCGACGAGCTGGTAGGAGGCCGGGAAGAAGCACACCTCGACGCCGGCGTCCCGGTCGGCGAGGTGCACGATCGCCCACGCGTTGCCCTGCTTGGTGATCCGCCGCTCCACGCCGGTGATCAACCCGGCCAGCTTCACGTCGCCCTGGGTGCGGCCGGAGCCGAGCAGTTCGGCGATCGAGGTGTCGCGGTTGCGGGCCAGGATGTGCTCGGCGCCGTCCAGCGGGTGCGCGGAGACGTACAGGCCCAGCATCTCCCGTTCCAGGGACAGCAGTTGCTTGCGCGGCCACTCGTGGTCGCCGATCGCGATGTTCAACCCGGTGGCGTCGCCGCCGCCGTCGCCGGTGTCCAGCGCGCCGAACAGGTCGTCCTGGCCGATCGCCTGCTGCTTCTTGACCGGAACGATCGCGTCGACGGCCGTCTCGTGCACGTCGCACAGCGCGCGCCGGGCGTGCCCGAGCGAGTCGAAGGCCCCGGCCTTGATCAGCGACTCCACCGCCCGCTTGTTGCAGGCCGGCAGGTCCACCTTGTCCAGGAAGTCGGAGAACGTGCTGTACTTGCCCTTCTCCTTGCGGGACCTGACCACCGAGTCGATGACGTTGGTGCCCACGTTGCGCACGCTCTTCAGGCCGAAGCGCACGTCGTCGCCGACCGCGGAGAAGTCCGCGACCGACTCGTTGACGTCCGGGGAGAGCACCTTGATGCCCATCCGCCGGGCCTCGGCGAGGTAGACGGCGGCCTTGTCCTTGTCGTCGTCGACCGAGGTGAGCAGCGCGGCCATGTACTCGGCCGGGTAGTTGGCCTTCAGGTAGGCGGTCCAGTAGGAGACCAGCCCGTAGCCGGCGGTGTGCGACTTGTTGAACGCGTAGCCGGAGAACGGGAGCATGACGTCCCACAACGCCTTGATGGACTCCTCGGAGTACCCGTTCGCCCGCATGCCGGCGTGGAACTTGTCCCACTCCTTGGCCAGCACCTCCGGCTTCTTCTTGCCCATCGCGCGGCGCAGCAGGTCGGCGCCGCCCAGGCTGTAGCCGGCCAGTTCCCGGGCGATCGCCATGATCTGCTCCTGGTAGACCAGCAGGTGGAACGTGGTGCCCAGGATCGGCTCCAGCGGCTCGCGCAGCTCCGGGTGGATCGGGGAGATCTCCTGCCGGCTGTTCTTGCGGTGCGCGTAGTTGGTGTGCGCGTTGGCCGCCATCGGGCCCGGCCGGTACAGCGCCAGAACCGCCGCGATGTCCTCGAACCGGGTCGGCTCCATCAGCTTCAGCAGTTCCCGCATCGGGCCGCCGTCGAGCTGGAAGATGCCCAGCGTGTCGCCACGGGCCAGCAGTTCGTAGGTGCGGGTGTCGTCCAGCGGGATCCGGTCCGTGCGGATGTCGACGCCGCGGTTGTCCTTGATGACCTTGACGGCGTGGTCGATGATGCCCAGGTTCCGCAGACCCAGGAAGTCCATCTTGATCAGGCCCATCTCCTCGCACTGCGGGTACGAGAAGCCGGTGATCTTCACCCCGTCCTTGGCCCGCATGTGCATCGGGATCAGGTCGAGCAGCGGGGTCTTGGACAGGATGACGGCTGCCGCGTGCACGCCGGTGCCGCGGGTCAGGCCCTCGATGCCGCGCGCGGTGTCGATCACCTTCCGGACGTCGGGGTCGTTCTCGTACATCTGCCGGATCTCGCCGGCCTCGCCGTACCGCGGGTGGTCGGACTTGAAGATCCCGTCCAGCGGGATGCCCTTGCCCATCACGTCCGGCGGCATGGCCTTGGTGATCCGGTCGCCCATCGCGAACGGGTAGCCCAGGATCCGGCTGGAGTCCTTGACCGCCGCCTTGGCCTTGATGGTGCCGAAGGTGTTGACCTGGGCGGTGTAGGCGTCGCCGTACTTCTCGGTGACGTAGCGCACCATCTGGTCGCGCTGGCGGTCGTCGAAGTCGAGGTCGACGTCCGGGGGGTTGATGCGCTCGGGGTTGAGGAACCGCTCGAACAGCAGGCCGTGCTCCAGCGGGTCCAGCTCGGTGATCCGGGTCGCGTACGCCACGATCGAGCCGGTCGCCGAACCGCGCCCGGGACCCACCGGGATGCCGTTGTCGCGCGCGTACTTGCAGATGTCGGCGACCACGAGGAAGTAGCTGGAGAAGCCCATCGGGCCGATGACCTTCATCTCGGTCTCGAACCGGTCCAGCACGTGCTCGGGGACCGGCTCGCCGTAGCGCGCCGCCAGCCCGGTGAGCACCTCCTTGCGCAGCCACGACTCCTGCGTCTCGCCCTCGGGCACGTCGAACTGCGGCATCTGGTCGACGTAGTCGAAGACCTCGTCGTAGGACCCGACGCGCTCGGCCACCAGCAGGGTGTTGTCGCACGCCTGCGGCAGCTCGCGGAACATCCGCCGCATCTCCTCGGCGGTCTTGAGGTAGTAGCCGGAGCCGTTGAACCGGAAGCGGTTCGGATCGTCCTTGTTCTTGCCGACGCCGATGCACAGCAGGTTGTCGTGGGCGTCCGCCTGGTCCTCGGTGATGTAGTGCGCGTCGTTGGTGGCCAGCAGCGGGATGTCCAGTTCCCCGGCCAGGCGCAGCAGGTCCTCACGGACGTTGCGCTCCAGGTCCAGGCCGTGGTCCATCAGCTCCAGGAAGTAGTTCTCCTTGCCGAGCAGGTCCTGGTAGTCGGCGGCGCACTGCCGGGCCAGGTCGAACTGGCCGAGCCGCAGCCGGGTCTGGATCTCGCCGGACGGGCAGCCGGTGGTCGCGATGATCCCCTGCGCGTGCTCGGCGATCAGCTCCCGGTCCATGCGCGGCTTGCCGGCCGGGAACTGGCCCTCGAAGGACGCCGTGGACGACATCCGGAAGAGGTTGCGCAGCCCCTGCGCGTCGCGCGCCCACATCGTCATGTGGGTGTAGCGGCCGCCGCCGGAGACGTCCTTGCCGCCCTCGCCGTCGTCGGACGTCGCCCGCTGCCCGCCGGCGCCCCAGAACTCCTGCTTCCGGTGGAACCGGCTGGAGGGCGCGACGTACGCCTCGATGCCGATGATCGGCTTGACCGCGCCCCCGGTGCCCTTGGCGATCTGCTGGAACTCGTACGCCCCGAACATGTTGCCGTGGTCGCTCATCGCCACGGCGGGCATCCCCTGCCGCTCGACCTCGGCGAACATGGGCCTGAGCTTCTGCGCCCCGTCCAGCATCGAGTACTCGGTGTGGTTGTGCAGATGGACGAAGCTGTCGGGCACCGGCGTCTCCTCGTGACTCTTCCTCGCCAGGTCCTCACCCTAACCTCGCCCGCCCCTCCCGCACCCACCACGGCGGCCGACGGGCCGCCGCGAAGGCGCGGCGGCCCGGACCGGCCCCAGGTCGGCGGCGGTGCGCCGCGAAACCGCGGCGCGCCCGGTCAGCGCGGCGCGCCGGGTCGGTTCACGACGCCATCGGCACACCGGTCGTGCTGACGGTCATCGGCCCGTCGCTGACCGCGCTGAGCGTGACGTGTCCGCCCGGGCCGCGGTGGTAGGGGCCGCGCGCCGTGCTGAGGCGGTAGCGCGCGGTGTGGTGCGCCGGCAACGTGGCCGGGCCGGCGTCCACCGTCCAGAAGTTGGTCAGTCCCGGGCCCTTCGTGGTCAACGCGAAGTGCGGGCGCACCGGGGAGTCCGAGGTGTTGCTGACGGTGACGGTGAGCCCGGTGAGGGTGTCCGGCATCGACCCGGCGCGCACGTGGGTCACCGTCATGTGCAGCGGCGGCGGGGTGAGCACCGCCCCGGCCAGGCAGCCGGCGCTGGCCGCCAGCGGCACCAGCACCGCCCAGCGCCGCGGGTCCCGCCACCGGGACGGCGGAGCATCGGGGTCCCGGTGCCAGCGGCGCAGCCAGGCCGCCAGCCCGGCGGCGGAGAAGTCGCCGACGTCGGTGGTGAGCGCGGAGACCAGCCACAGCGGGACCAGCAGCGTGTAGTAGCCGTCCTGGGAGCGGGTGGTCAGGTAGAACGACAGCCAGGGCAGGATCACCGCGGCCGGGCCGAGCCGGCTCGGGAAGCAGGCCAGCGCGACCAGCAGGGCGGCCAGCAGCAGCAGTCCGGCGGCCGAGAAGAGGCCGAGGTCGCCGCTGCCGTCCCGGAAGTAGTAGGCGATGTCGATCAGCCCCTGGCCATGCGGCACGGCGTGCTGGAGCAGCGGGGTGAACACGCCGCTCAGCCAGTCGCCGGGCCCCTGCAGCAGGAACGGCAGGTCGATCAGCGCGAAGGCGGCACCGGCCACGCCCAGGTAGCGCAGCGTGATCCGGGCGGCGGCCCGCGGCGGCATCTCGCGGCGCCGGGCCAGGAAGATCCCGACCGCCAGGAACGGGGTGAGGAACCAGGCGAGTTGCTGGGTGGCGGCGGCCACCCCGAGACAGACGGCGCGCGCCGTGCCGCCGCGGCCGAGCGCGCCGCCCCGCCCGGTGCGGCTCCAGCCGGTCACCACGACGACGAGGAACGGCAGCGCCACCATGGTCGGGTAGCCCTGGCGGGCGCTGGGCATCAACAGGTAGTAGCCGAGGCCGAAGCAGACCGCGGTGGCGGTCGAGCGCCAGGCGGGCGGCAGCACGAGGAACATCAGCAGGCCGGCCACCACCAGGCCGGTCATCGCCACCAGGCCGGCGGCCGGCAGGTCGAGCCGGGCGAACGGGGCGGTCAGCAGGACGGACAGCGGCGGGTAGCCGAAGGTGTGGTCGATACCGCCGTTCATCAGCTTGGTGACGTCCACGCCGGTGGGCGGCAGCGGGAGGGCGGTTCCGTAGACGTGGCCGCCGCCCAGCAGGCCGTGCGCGGCCTCCTGCACGAGGGTGCCCTCGTCGCTGACGTACCCGGGTCGGTTGTCGGCGGTGGAGATGAAGTACGCCGCCGCGCGCAGCACTCCGACGGCCAGCAGCACGAGTTCGGCGGCCCGCAGGGCGCGCGGGGTGCGCACCGCGAGCGCGGCCACCGCGCAGATGACGACCAGCCCGTAGGAGGCCATCAACAGCCCGGCCAGCAGCGGGAATCTGATGATCGTCGCGTTCCACAGCCCGCGCATCCCGACGAACAGACTGATCGCGGCGAGCACCGTCACTGTCCGGTGGACGGTGCCCGGTGCCGGCCGGCCCGGCCGCTGACCGGTCCGTTCGTCGACGGACCGGGCCACCGGCCCGGTGAGTGATACGTCCATCTGCCCGAGTTTACGGTCCTTTCCTCTGCGCCCATCCAGAGGTACCGCCGGGGACGCGGCCGAGGCACCCCGCACGGACCGTCGGCGGCGCCCCGGTCGGGGGACGCCGCCGACGTGACCGGTGCCCGGCGCCGTCCGGTGGGCGGTGCCGTGTGCCGGGCACCGCCGCCCGGGTGGGATTCGTCGGACCGGCCCGGTCCACGGGGACTCAGTCCACCGGGACCGCCCCGGCCTCCAGGCCGTCGATGCCCTCCAGACGCCGCAGCCGGTCGGACGCCCGCTCGCCCAGGTCGCGGATCGCCGCCTCGAAGCGGCTCTGGGAGTCCGGCTCGTCGGTGCCGAGCAGGTACTCCTTGAGGTCCTGCCGCGCGGGCTCCATGGTGTCCGGTGCCTCGCCGCGCAGCACGGCGACGAGTTCGGCGACGCCGGAGCCGTCCGGGCCGAGGACGTACGCGGCGCGGGCGGCGGTGTTGCGGCGCCGGAACTCCTCGGCGCCCAGCCCGGCCGCGTCGGCGATGGCGTACGGCTTGCGGCTGGCCACGAAGTCGGAGACGACCGAGGAGATGTCGCCGACCATCAGGTGGCACTGGTTGAAGCAGGAGAACAGGTCGGGCCCGGGGCCCTCGACGACCCGGTGCTCGCGCTCCGGGGTGGCCGCCCAGTAGGCGTCGGCCCACTGGCGGCGCAGCGAGCGGATGCGCCCCATGTTCTCGGCGGTGATCCTGCCGTCCCGGGACCACTCGGCCTCGTCCGCGCCGGGCCGGGCCGTGGTGCACAGCGCGCGCAGCTCGGCCTCGATGCGGGCCAGTTCCGGCGGGGCCGGGGTGCGGACCGTGCCGCCGGGCGTCCGCTCGGCGTTGGCCTGCTCCAGCAGGGCGACGATCCGGCGGTGGGCCGCTCCGGCCGCCGGGTTGACGGTGCCGGTGAACGGGTGCGGCTTGTAGAGCACCCGCACCGGCGGTTCGGCGGCGAGCAGTTCGCGCACGATCCGCTCGCCGGCGCCGAGCACCGAGGTGTTGCCCGGGTCGTTGGTCCAGCCCTCCCAGGTCGGCGCGTACAGCACGGTGGGCACCTCGCGGTCCGGCGACCGCCGGCTCACGTCGTGCAGTTGCGGGCGGCCCACCTCGACCAGGTCCTCGTCGCGGACTCCCACCTCGGCCAGTTCGTAGCGGTCGCGCCCGGCCCGGCCGGCCGTCCACACCTCGTCGTACGCCTTGCTGAACGGGTTGACGCTGGCGAGCTTGTCGCTGTCGCCGTGGCCGATGAAGACGTGCTTGATGTGCGGCACCCGCAACAGGTGGATGTTCTTGCCGACGTTGGCCGGGTAGAGCGCGACCCGGACGCTGGAGAGGTCCACGTTCATCAGGTGCACGGCGCTGGGCACGCACACCACCGGCAGCGAGGTCAGCTCCAGCGGCGGCACCAGCAGGCGCTCGCGCAGCAGCACCACCGGCCGCTCGTGCTCGCCGAGCCGGGCCAGCGGCTCCAGCCACATCGCGGCCTGGTACGCGGAGTCGACCGAGCCGGAGAAGTACAGCACGGTGGTCGGCCGGTACTCGCGCATCCACGAGTCCAGCCAGCTCAGCGCGCGTTCCCGGCCGACCGGGCCGCGCCGGCCGAGCACGTGCGGCAGCAGCGCCAGGCAGCAGCCGAGCAGCACGGCCAGCGTGGTGCCGGAACCGACGACGGTCCACAGCGCGTCCCGGGTGGCGGCCGAGGCGATCACGCCGGCCACCGCGAACAGGTCGAAGAACAGCACGAGTTCGCCGCCGCGCTCGACCAGCGCCGGGACCGGGCCGTTGCCGATCCGCAGGCCCTTGACGTCGATGTTGCGGGTGACGACCGGCAGTTGGCGTCGCTTGACGACCATCCGCATGCCCACCACGTAGCCGGCCTGCACGGCCTGCACGACGAACAGGGTGGCCACGCACAGCCGCAGCACGCCGTCGCCGTCCCGGCCGTGCAGGGCCAGGGCGAGCACGCCGAGCACGGTCAGGTGGCGGCAGGCCATCCGCAGCGACATGCCGAACCGGGCCCGGCGCAGCTGCCGGACCACCGGGCTGTCGGTGGCCCGCAGGTACCACTCGACGCCGTAGCCGACGCCGATGGCCACGGCCATCAGCCACCAGGAGGGCAGCAGGGCGGCGGCCAGCGCGCCGGGGAAGCTCAGCGCGAGCAGCGCCGCGGCGACGGACTGCGCCGGCGTGCCGAGCCGGTCGCCGATCGGGCCCACCATGGGGCGCTGCGCACCGGGCGTGCTCCGCACCGGCTCGGCGGCGGGCGGCGCCGCGGCCTCGGTGTCGGCGACCGCCGCCCGGGCCGGGTCCCGCGGTGCGGTGCCGTCGGCGGCCGCCGGCAGGTCGTCGGGGGCCGGGGAGGGGGACGGGAGCGAGGCGGCGGCGGAGGCCGGCTCGGGGGCGGGGGCCGGCCGGGTCACTCGCCCACCCGTTCCCGCGCGGCGGGCACCCGGGTGGGGTCCGAGCGCCGGACGTCGACGACCTGGCCGGTGAGCCGGGAGATCAGCACGTCGACCGAGGTGCGGGCGACCATCTCGGAGGAGAGCAGGGTCTGCGGGTCCTCGGCGCCGAACGCGGCCTCGCGCATCGGGGTCCGGGTCCGCTCGGGGTTGACGCAGTTGACGCGGATGCCGTCGGCGGCCCACTCGTCGGCGAGCGCCTGCGTCAGGTTGACGGTGGCGGCCTTCGCGGAGGAGTAGAGGCTGTAGTCGGCCCGGCCCCGGGTGTAGCTGCTGGAGGTGTAGAGCAGCAGCTGGCCCTTGGTGGCGGCCAGGTAGGGGTGGGCCAGCCGGGCCAGGTGGACCGGGGCGAGGTAGTTGATGCGCAGCATCTCGTCGATGGTGGTGGTGTCGGTCTCCACCAGTTTGCCGGTGCGCAGCACGCCGGCGGTGTTGACCACGAAGTCGATCCGGCCGGTGGCCTCGTGGGCGGCGGTGAGCGCCTTGGTGACGTGGTCCGGCTCCTCGACGTGCACGCCGGTTGAGGTCCGGCTGTGCGGGAAGACCTTCGCGCCGTAGGACCGGGCGATCTCGGCTATGTCGGCGCCTATGCCGTAGGAGCCGCCGAAGATCACCACCGTGCGGCCCTCCAGGCGCTCGCGGTAGCCCTCCTCGGTCAGCACCGGGGCGGTCTGCGAGGCGAGTTGGAAGAGCTTGTCGGCCAGGAACACGTCCAGCGGCCGGGTCACCTTCATGTTGGTGTCGTCGCCCTCGACCACGTGGATCGGCACGTCCGGCAGGTAGTTCAGGACCACCGAGCAGTCGTCGGTGGCCTGGAAGTTCGGGTCGCGCGAGGCCAGCTCGTAGGCGCGGCGGATGGTGGACAGCCGGAACGCCTGCGGGGTCTGGCCGCGGCGCAGCCGGGAGCGGTCCGGGACGTCGGTGATGAACTCGCCGTCCTCGCCGTGGGTGCGGGTGACGATGATCGTGTCGGCGGAGGCGATCGCGACGTCCACCGCCTGGTAGCGGTCGAGGGCGGCCACGCACTCGGTGATGATCCGCGGGTCGAGCAGCGGGCGCACGGCGTCGTGGAAGAGCACCTTGCGGTCCTCGCCGTCGGCGGGGTAACGCGAGCTGAGGGTCTCGATGGCGGCCACGGAGGTGTCGTTGCGGGTGGACCCGCCCTCCATCACCAGCGTGACCTTGCCGAAACCGGCCGAGTCGACGATCCGCTGGGCGTCCTGCGCCCAGCCCGGCGCCATCAGGACGATGACGTCCTCGATCTCCTCAGCAGCATCGAACACCGCGAGGGTGTGCTCCAGGATCGTCTTACCGGCGATCTTGAGGAGTTGCTTGGGAATGTCCAACCCGATGCGTCGTCCGGTGCCTCCGGCGAGGACGACAGCGGTGGCACGGGAAGCGTGCGTCTTGGAGGGCACGATGCCTGCCTAACGATGGAGCGTTCGATGTCTCGGGGACGGTACTTGTCCGAGACGATGGTCAAGGTGGGCTGTTTGGGATGATTCGAGCGTCTTCAGGCGGGTAATTTACAGAGCAGCCCGGAAGATTTTAGTCAGATTTAACCCGTGGGACCGAAACCCCAGCCATGATCTTCGACTAGTGATCTCACACTTCTTTCATTGTTTTTTTACCAGCCGTTGGCTCAGGCATGGGTAACGTGCCTAAATGCTTCCCACGCACAGGACGGATCCCTCCACGACCTCTGCCGCTCAACGGGAGGTCGTGCCCACCACAGCCGCGCCGAAGACGCGTGACCCCTTCTTCGACAACGCCAAGTATCTCGCCATCGTTCTGGTGGCCATGGGCCACTCCTGGGAACCCCTGATGGGCGGCAGCAGGGCGCTCCAGTCCGTGTACATGGTCGTGTACGCGTTCCACATGCCCGCCTTCATCATCATCTCCGGTTACTTCTCGCGGAGTTTCACCGGCACGCCTCGGCAGATCAAACGGCTGCTGACCGGAGTCGTGGTGCCCTACGTGGTCTTCGAGACCGCGTACAGCCTCTTCGCCCGCTGGGCCGGCGGCGAGGCGGGCCACCCGATCAGCCTGGTCGACCCCTACTTCCTGACCTGGTTCCTCGCCTCGCTGTTCATCTGGCGGCTGACCACCCCGATCTGGCGCCTGGTGCGCTGGCCGCTGCCGCTCGCACTCCTGATCGCGATGCTCGCCTCGATCTCCCCCTCCATAGGCAAGGACTTCGACCTGCAGCGGGTGCTGCAGTTCCTGCCGTGCTTCGTGCTCGGGCTGTGCATGCGGCGCGAGCACTTCCAGATGGTGCGCACCCGCTGGACGCGCGTCGCAGCGCTGCCGGTGTTCGCCGCGGCGGTGGTCTTCGCCTACTGGGCGGCGCCGCGGATGAACTCCGCCTGGTTCTACCACCGTGACGCCGTGCAGCAACTGGCGGCCCCCTGGTGGACCGGTCCGCTGATGACGCTGGCGCTGTTCGGCTGCGCGCTGGTGCTCACCGCGTGCTTCCTGGCGCTGGTCCCGAGCCGCACCACCTGGTTCTCGACGCTGGGCGCCGGCACGCTGTACGGCTACCTGCTGCACGGATTCGTCATCAAGTCCGCCGTCTACCTCAACGTCTTCGACACCTACCCCTGGCTGAGCACCCCGGCGGGCGAGCTGTTCTGCACGCTGACCGCCGGCGTCGCCGTGACCGTGCTGTGCACCGCGCCGTTCCGCAAGGCGCTGCGCTTCGTCATGGAGCCGCACATGGGCTGGGCGTTCCGCACGCCCGAGCCCGCCGGGAAGAAGGACGAGCGGCCGGCCGCCACCGCCGCGGCCGAGGCGTCCTGACCGGCCGTACCGGCCCGCCGTACCGCCGCCCGACCGTCCCCCGTCCCGCACCTGAACCCCGGCCGCCGCCCGGCTCCTCGCGGAGCGGGCGGCGGCCGGGGTTCACCGGTCTCCGGGCGGTCGGCCGGCTCAGGCGCCGCCGACCGGGCGGTCGCGCTGCCGCAGACGGCCGGGTCGGCCGACCCGGCCCAGCGGCGGCACCGAGCAGGTCGTGAACGGCGCCCGGGACCCCTGCACCCGGCTGCCGCTGGACGCGGTGCCCAACCCGTTCGCCGAGCGGGCGGCCGGCTGACCGTCCGGGTGAGACCCGCGGGGCCGGCCGGCGTCAGGTCCGGCCGGCCCCGCGGGGACCGGGGGCGTCAGGAACGCGTGAACCGCAGGAACCGGATGCCCGGCATCGGCAGGTCGAAGGCGACCGCGACGGTGCCGGCGGCGTCCGCGGTCACCGCAGGCAACTCCTCGACCGGCAGCCGGTCGGCCTCCCGCAGCGCCGACCACTGCGCCGGGGTCGGCCAGTCGCCGCCATCCATCTCCCGCCAGACCCGCGGGATGTTGGCGTGCTCCTCGTCGACCCGGCGGCAGGACACCGCGTAGCCGGCGCCCGGTTCCAGCCCGGTCACCTCGACGGTCACCGCGCGGTCCAACGCCGCCGCGCCCCCGGACTTCGACTGGTCGAGGGTGCCGTTCCAGGCCAGCACGTCGACGGTGCCCGCGTCCGGCGCCCGGGTGGCCAACGCCTCCACCAGCGACTCGGCGCCGTCGCCCGACACCCGGGCCGGCAGTCGGCCGCCGGACAGTTCGGAGAGCAGGCGGAGCGCCCAGAAGCGCGGCTTGCGCAGGTTGCCGACGGTCAGCAGGCCGAAGCCGCCGTGGAAGAGCCGGGGCGGCCAGCCGAGTTCCTCGAACTGGTCGGACGCCACCCAGTACGCCAGGCAGTCGGTGGAGGCCAGCGCGCTCTTCATGCCGCGCAGCACGAACGGTGCCGCGAACACCGAGTCGCTGACCGGGTTGAAGTGGGTGGGCGTCACCCCCCACTCGGTCCACAGGACCTCCGGCTCCGGCCGCCCGGTCGTCTCGGCGAACGAGCGCGTCAACGGGCGCAGGTCCAGTGGGGCGTTGCCGTAGGTGTGGGTGGAGACGAAGTCGACCGGCACGTCCTCGGCCCGGCAGAACTCCAGCAGCGCGCCCACCCAGCCGGCCGCGGCGGACGACGGGCCGCCCACCGCGATGCGCGGGTCGACGCCCTTGACCGCGCGGACCGCCACCTCGTAGAGCCGGTGGTAGTCCTGCTGGGTGCCGCTCCAGAACACCTCCAGGTTGGCCTCGTTCCACACCTCGAACTCCCAGGTGGCCACCTCGTCGGCGCCGTAGCGCTCCCGCAGGTGCACGGTCAGCTCGCGGCACAGGTCGCCCCAACGCGACCAGTCCGAGGGGATCGCGACCGGTGCCTCGTACTGGAAGACCGTGTAGTGCGGGTCGGAGCTCAACTCGACCGGCAGGAAGGACAGTTCGACCACCGGCTTCAGTCCGGTGGCCAGGAACCGGTCGTAGACCCGGTCCAGCCCGCAGAAGTCGAACCCGCCGTCCTCACGCACCGCCACCGTCTCCGGCAGGAAGGTGCCGTGCGCCCGCACCGAGCGGACCCCGATCTCGTCGCGCACGATGCGCAGCGCCTCGGCGTACTCGGCCGCCACGTCGGAGCCGCCGGCGCCCGGCTCCTCCCAGACCAGCAGCGAGAAGTGTTCGGCACCGATCATCCGCCGCCACACGTCCGGCAGTTCGGCCGTCGGCGCGGCGGCGTCCACGGTCACCCGGGCGGCGGCCGGCCGGTCACCGGGCGGCAGCGCGGCCGCGGACACCACCGCGGACGGCTCCCCGGCGGCGCCGTCGCTCCAGGACGCGACCCGGTAGTGGTAGGTGCGGCCCGGCTCGGCCAGGGTGTCCGCGTACGGCGGGTGCGGCACCGCCAGCACGTCCCCGCCGAGGTGGTCCAGCGGCTCGAACGGCCCCCGTTCACGGTCCGACCGCTGCACCAGGTAGCCCAGCGCCCCGTCCACCGGCCGCCACGCCAGCGCGACGTGCCCGGTCCCGCCGACCGCCGCCACGCCGCTCGGCGGCGGCAACGTCGACGTCCCGGTGAGGGGTCGTTCGCTGGGCCGACCGATCCGCGCCTCCCAGTCGGCACGGGCCTCGCTCTTCTCGGCACTGTGGGTCACGTAACCAGCCTCTCGGGGCGACGAATGCACGCGCTGCCTGTAAGCGCATACATTACCTGCCGGAAGCATCGATCCGAAAGGGGGCCGCATGGACGCCACCCGGCGCCGGCGCCATCGGCCTGACCGGGCGTGGACGTGGACGGGGCCGGCGGTACGCGGGCGCGCCGGACTCGACGCGGGCGTGGACGCGGGCAGGGCCGGCTGGTACGTGGGCCGGCCGGCGCCGACGTGCGCGCGGGCTCCCGCACGGGGCGAGGGCGGGGCGTCACCGGGGCGGAGGCGCAGGCGCGCCCCGGCGGGCACGGGGCGGCGCCGGGGCGGCGTCCGACCGGCAGTTCGGCGGTGCGGCAGCCGGGTCCGCGCGAGGGGTCAGGCGTTCCCCGCAGGCGCGCGGGCTCCCGGCGGGGCGGCGCCGGGGCCCGGCGCGGGCTCCCCTCCCGGCGGCCGCGCGCTCGCCGGAGGCGTTACCCGATTGCGGCGGCACCCGGCGTTCGGTACAAGTGACGGCGGGATCTCCGGCTTTCCGGCCGGGGGCCACGACACAGGAAGGAGGAGCCGCCCGATGGACGCCGTACCCCCCGCGCTCGGCTCCCCCCGGAGCACGGCTCGCGCCTGACCCCGGAGCGGACCGGCGCCCCCGAACGGAGCGTGCCCGAGACCGTGGAACACCCCCCGATCACCTTGCGCCCGCTGCGCGGACGCGAGGAACTCAGCCTCTTCAACCGCCTGACGTACACCCTCGACGACGAACTGGCCGACGACCTCGCCCACGGTCGGCGGCGCCCGCAGTGGATGTGGCTCGCACTGCGCGGCGACCGGCCGCTGGCCCGGCTCGCCTGGTGGAGCCGGCCGGGCACCGGCACGCCGTTCCTGCTCGACGTGCTCGACGTGCTCGACGCCGACGGCGGTGACGCCGGCGGCCTGTCGCGCGACGAGCGGGTCGACGTCGGCGGCCGACTGCTGCGCGCCGCGACCGCCGCCGTGCTGCCGCCCGGCGCGGCGCGGCCCCCGTACAGCCGCTTCGTGCCGGCGCGTTGGCGGGAGCGGGCCGCCGACCGGGACGCGGTCGAGACCCGCATGGCGATCGTCGAGCGCAACGGCGGACGACTGTTCGTCGAACGGCTGCGCCTGGAGTGGCGGGCCGGGACCCCGGTCGCCCCTCCGCGCGGACGGCTGGCCTTCCGGTCGCCGAGCGGCCCGGACGAACTCCTGGACCTGATGACCTCGACGCTGGACGGCACGCTGGACGCGCACAGCCGCGCCGACCTGGCACGGCTGACGCCCCGTGAGGCGGCCGAACGGCACTACGCGGACGAACTCGCCCGCTACACCAGCCCGCGCTCCTGGTGGCGGGTCGGCGTGCTCCCGGACGGCGGACCGGTGGGCTTCGTGCTCCCGGCACGGAACGCCTACCACCCGATCATCGCCTACCTGGGCGTGCTGCCGGAGCACCGCGGCCGCGGCTACGTCGACGACCTGCTCGCCGAGGGCACCCGGGTGCTCGCCGACCAGCGGGTGCCGCGGGTGCGCGCCTCCACCGACCTGGCCAACTCCCCCATGGCGGACGCCTTCCGGCGCGCCGGCTACGTCGACTTCCAGCGCGAGGTCGTCATGACCTGGGACTGACCGGCGTCGCCCCGGCCGGGCGCCCGCCGGCTCCGGCGGCCACGCCCGTCCGCCGTCCCGCCGCCGCCCGGCGGGGCGGGTGTCCGGCGGGACCGGTGTCCGGCGCCGGGCGGGCGGTCCGTTCCGGCAACCGCGTGCGCGGCACCGGCCGCGCGGCGCACGCCGGGTGCCGGACCGCGCACGCCGGGTGCCGGACGGCGCGCGGCGGATGCCGGACGGCGCGCGGCGGATGCGGAACAGCGGATGTGACGAGAGACACAGTCGGCGGGCGCGTCGACGGGGCTTCACCCGCACGCCGGCGCCCGGGAGGCGGCCGGCCGGCCGCCGCGGGGGGTGGGCGAGAGCGCCGGGCAGCGCCGACCCCCGGTACGGCGCCCCCGGGTCACCAGGGGCGCCGCCGGCACCTCGGGTTCTTCCAGGGCACCACCCCCGGAGCCCCCCGCGGTCAGTGCTGAGTAGACCTTGGCGAGTCGACGTTCAGCGCTGCATATGTAACAACAGAATCCGGCTCCGGACTCCCCATTGATAGGGGTTCTGATCTTCTCCTGCTGATTACCCCTAAAACTAGGGACATCGCGGGGAAATCATACCCGCACCTTCGAGGTCATGGCCATTGCTCGCTTTTGGGCGAACCCGGCAACCTATCACGCACCCACGACACATGGATTCCCGCCGCCCGGCACGCCGATCACACCGGGCGGCGCCCAACGGTGCGGCGGGCGGGCGGAGTTCGGCAGGTGACGCTCGTTCGGTTATATTCGTCGGTCACCGGTATCGCACGGTCGGGGCCTGCCACCAACAGGCGCATTCCCGACCGCGGGAAATCGGTTGCCGTAGACCTTGGCGAGCACGCTTCGAAGGAGAAGATCGACGTGTCTGCGTACCTGGGCTTTCTCGGTGCGGCCGTGGTGATCTCGGGGATCACCGCGACCGTCGCCGTCTTCGCGATCCGCAATCTGCGGAACCACCCCGTCCGAATCGCCGCCGTACTCGTGGGGCTCAGCGGTCTGTTCGGTTCGCTGGCTCCGCTCGTCAGCGAACTGCACGGCGGCGAGCCGCCGAGGGGCGTCATGGCACCGCTCTCCGTGCCGTCGGCGACCGTGGCCACCGAGTGCTCGGCCGCCGCGGTCGCCGACCGGAGCCCGTCCCCGGCGCCGGCCGAGCCGTCGGCGGCCCCGGCCACCGGCGCCTGCGCCACGGCCGGCGCGTCCCCCCTGGCCACCGCCGCGGCAGGCGGCGCGTGAACGCCGCCCCCGCGCCGCGCCCCGCATCCCCCGGGGACGACTTCGCCTCCGACTGGGTGCGGTTGGTGGAACTACGCAGGGTCCGGCGCGGCGTGAAGGAGCCGGTGTTCCTCGCGAACCTGCCCCGGGCCCTGCGCGAGACGGTGATGGAGGGCGTGCGGGAATCGGTGTACCGCAAGGGCAGCGTGCTGCGATTAAAAGGGATGCGGGCTTCCGAGGCGCACATCGTCGCGCACGGATGTGTCGCCGAACGGGTCAGGACACAACGCCTCAGCACCCTGAGGTTTCACCAGGCAGGCGCGCTCGTAGGAGAGGACGACCTGATCGCGCCGCCCATGACGGAACCGAAATCCGAGTTCGACCTCGCGCTGTTCTCGACAACGGTGGTCTGCCTGACGGTGACGACGGCATATTCGCTGTCCATCGCGAGACTGCGCACTCTCGCCGAGGTCGAGCCGATCGTTTACAGAGCGCTCCTCGCCTCCCAGGCGAGACGGGTCGCGGAGATCGAGAACATCTACCTCAACGTCCGCAACCCCACCCTGCAGCGGGTCGCCTGCCTGCTCTTCCACCTCGCCGAATGGAGCCATCCCGCAGGCGGGACCGTCGCACGGCTGGTGGTGCTGGGACCCACGCAGTCCGAACTGGCCGAGGCGTTGATGCTCAGCAGGGCGAGCGTGGAGAACGCGCTGCGGGAACTGCGCGCGGAGGGCGTCCTGAGCACCGCCAACCGCCGCTACACCGTCCTGCGGCCCAGGGCGCTCTGGGTGGCCGCCGGAGCCCCGATCACGGCGTCGACGAACATCGCCGCGGAACGCCAGGCCGGCTTCCCCTACCAGTGACCGCGCCGGTGACCGCCGGTCGACACCGGCGGGACCGGCACGGCCCGGCCGCCCGGCCGGCGTGCCGCACGCCCGCCGCCGACGCCGTGGCCCGGCCTGCGGGCACCGCCGGGCGCACCGTCAGATGATCGGCGGCCGGCCCAGGCGGGTCATGGTCCACACGGTGCGCCACCGCATCGGCCGCCGGCGGCCGCACGGCGTGCGCCAGCCCTCGGCGAAGCCGGCGAACCACGCCCGCAGCCCGGCCGCGCTCCGGGTCCTGGCCAGCGTCAGCGCCACCCACACCCCGAGGTAGACCGGCACCAGCGAGGCCGGCAGGTGGCGGCGCGCCAGGTAGACGCGGTTGCGCGCGTTGACCCGGTGGAAGAACGCGTGCCGGGTCGGGCTGGTGCGCGGGTGCTGGAGCAGCAGCCGCGGCGCGTACGTCACCCGCCAGCCGTCGTCCAGCGCCCGCCATGCGAGGTCGGTCTCCTCGTGCGCGAAGAAGAACGCCTCCGGCCAGTCGCCGATCCGGGCCAGCATCGCGGTGGACAGCGCGTGCCCCCCGCCGAGGAACGCCGTGACGTCGCCGCCCCGCATCGGGTCGCCGGCCCGCAGCCGGGGGACGTGGCGGCGCTGGGTGCAGCCGGTCTCGTCCGCGATGCGGAAGCTCACCACGCCCAGCCGCGGGTCGTCCGCGTACAGCGCGGCGACCCCGGCGAAGACGTCGTCCGCCACCAGCAGGCCGTCGTCGTCCAGGTCGATCACCACGTCGACGTCACGCAGCCGTTCCAGCGCGGCGTTGCGGCCCCCGGTCACCCCGCGGTTCTCCGGCAGGGCGACGCCCTCCACCCCGTCCGGCAGGTCGGACGGCGCGCAGCCGTTGCCGACCACGACCACCTTCGCGGGCGGGTGGGTCTGCGCCGCCACCGAGGCCAGCAGCGCGGCCAGTTCGCGGGGCCGTGTGCCCATCGTCAGGACCGCCACGCCCAGTTCGACGCCCACCGCACCCGTTCCCTCCGCCGCGGCCGACCGCCCGCACCCGCGCGGACGCGCACCCGGCGCGGCACCGCCCAGCCTGCCACACGCCGCCGCCGGCACCCGGTCGGGTGACCCGGGCCCCGGCACCTCGCGCCGTGCGCGGTTCGCGTCGTCATCGGTCAGGTCGGGCTCCGTCAGGACCCGTTCGGACCGGCCGGCCGCCTCCAGCGCCTCGCTGACCCCGGCGCCGAAGCTCTCGCTCGTCAGCTCACCCAGCAGGAAGCGGGCGATCATCTCATCCTCGCTGCTCTCGGCGATCACGCGCATGCCCGTATGAGACCATCCGCCGCCACCCGGCGGCGACACCCGTCCGTCACGGCCGGGATGTCGGGTTCACCGGCGGTCCGGGGCCGTCCCGCGGTGCCCGGACGACCTGGTGATCCGGTGACGCGACGCCGCGGGTCGCGGCGAGGCCGGGTCCGCCCGCGCACCGGCCGGGCGCGCGGCGCCGGGCCGGTTCCGGGCCGAGCGGGCCGGGGCGGTCCCGGTCCGGCCGACTCGGGCCCGGCCTCGCGTCGACTCGGGCCGGTCTGGCGTCAACTCGACGCCGGCGGCGACCGGTTCGAGGGGTTCCGCCGTGTGGTCGGGACAACGGGACCCACGACGACCGGCCGTCGCGTCGTGCCGGCGAGACGTCCGTGCGCCCGGACCAATCCGCTCCGCCCGGCACGCCGAATACCCCGCGACAACACCGATGCAAGGAGATCCCGTGATGACCTCGACCCGCCGGACGGTCCGTGTCGCCCTCGCCCTCGCCGCCGCCGCGACCCTGGCGGTGACCGCCTCCGCCTGCCAGGGCTCGTCCGGTTCAAAGGCCTCGGCCTCCTCCAGCCCCACCGCGGCGCAGCACACCGCCAGCTCGACCGCCGGCGGCGCGAAGCCCTTCGGCCCCGGCTGCTCCGCCGTCCCCAAGACCGGCGCCGGCAGCTTCGACGGCATGGCCACCGACCCGGTCGCCACCGCCGCCTCCAACAACCCCGCGCTGTCCACCCTGGTCAGCGCCGTCAAGAAGGCCGGGCTCGTCGACACCCTCAACTCCGCCCAGAACATCACGGTCTTCGCACCCGACAACGCCGCCTTCGCCAAAATCCCCAAGGCCACCCTCGCCAAGGTCCTCGGCGACAAGGCGATGCTCACCAAGATCCTCACGTACCACGTCGTCGGCAAGCGCCTGACCCCAGCCGACCTCGCCATGGGCAGCTACACCACGCTGGAGAAGCAGAAGCTCACGACCTCCGGGTCCGGCACCAGCTACAAGGTGAACAAGACCGCCGACGTCGTCTGCGGCAACGTCCAGACCGCCAACGCCAACGTCGAGATCATCGACACCGTCCTGATGCCGCCGGCCTCCTGACCCGCCCCGGCGTCGCACGGCACCCCGCACGCCTCACAGACACCCGCGCGGCCCCCCGCCGGCGCCTCCCACCCCCGGGCGATCGGGCGAGGAGGCAGCCGCGGGGGGCCGGGACGGCCGGGCGGGGGGCCGGGCCGGGGTGGTTGACTGGCCCGGACACGCCCGGCCTCGCGGATGGCCGGACACGCCCGGCCTCGCGGATGGGGAGACGACGGTGCCGCTCCAGCGGATCTCGACGCGCAACGCGCGGTTCCAGCAGTGGCACGCCCTGCTGTCGAACCGTGCCAAGCGGCAGCGCTCCGGCGAGTTCCTCGTGCAGGGCGTCCGCCCGATCACCCTGGCGGTGGAGCACGGCTGGCCGCTGCGGGCGCTGGTGTACGACGCGAGCCGGCCGCTGTCCGGCTGGGCGCGGGACGTGCTGCGCCAGGCGGGCAGCGCCGAACACGTGGCCATGGAGCCGGAGTTGCTCGCCGAGCTGTGCGAGAAGCCGCAGGCCGCCCCGGAGATGGTGGCGGTGGTCGGCACACCGCCGGACGACCTGGGCCGCATCCGGGTGCACGCGGACTTCCTGGGGGTGCTGTTCGACCGGCCGACGCAGCCGGGCAACGTCGGTTCGCTGGTCCGGTCCGCCGACGCCTTCGGAGCGGACGGGGTGATCGTCACCGGGCACGCCGCGGACGTCTACGACCCCAAGGCGGTGCGGGCCACGACCGGTTCGCTGTTCGCGCTGCCGGTGGTACGCGCCGCCGCGCCGCGCGACGTGCTGGACTGGCTGGCGGCGGAACGCGCGGCCGGGCGACCGGTGGCGGTGGTGGGCACCGACGAGCAGGCGGAGAGCGAACTGTCCACGTTCGACCTGACCGGGCCGGTGCTGCTGCTGGTCGGCAACGAGACGGCCGGCCTGAGCGCGGCGTGGCGCGCGGCCTGCGACCACACCGTCGGCATCCCGATGGCCGGCGCGGCCAGTTCGCTGAACGCGGCCAACGCCGCCACCGTCGTGCTCTACGAGGCCGCGCGCCAGCGCGCCGGCCGCGCCGCCCGGACGCCGCCGGTCTGACCGCCGCCCGGCCCGCCGGCTCCACGCGCCCGGCGTTCGCGGGCGGTCGGCGGGCCGGGCCGGCCCGCCGCCCCGGTCCGTGCGGCGGGTCAGGCCAGCAGCTTGCTGGCGAACCAGTCCCGGCCGTCCCGGACACCCGGCAGCGCCAGGAAGTACCCCCCGCCGAAAGGCTGCACGTAGTCCACCAGGGGTTCGTTGATCAACCGCTTCTGCACGGTCTCGAACTGGCGGCGCACGTCCTGCTGGAAGCAGCAGAAGATGTGGCCGGCCTGGAGGTTGCCGTTCTCGTCCACCCCGAGGTCGTAGTTGTAACTGCGGCGCAGCATGCGTTGGTCGGCGGTGGCGGAGGTGCGCGGGTTGGCCAGCCGGATGTGCGAGTCGAGCGGGATGACCTGGCCCTTGGGGTCCGCGTGGTAGTCGGGCTTGTCGAACTCGTTGTCGCCGTCCAGCGGCGCCCCCGAGTCGCGGCGGCGGCCGAACATGTTCTCCTGCTCGTTGATCGACACCCGGTCCCAGAACTCGACGAGCATCCGGATCAGGCGCACCACCTGGTAGCTGCCGCCGTGCGCCCAGGCCGGCTCGGCCGGGTCGTCGATCCAGACCAGCCGGGTCAGGGTGGAGCCGGTCGGGTTGGCGGTGCCGTCCTTGAAGCCGAGCAGGTTGCGCGGCGTTCCGGACGGGCGCGGCGGGGAGCCGAAGCCGTCCATCCGCCAGCGCGTCTGCATGGCGCCGCGGGTGTGCTTGGCCAGGTCGCGTATCGCGTGGTGGATGGTGTCCGGGTGGTTGGCGCAGAGCTGGATCAGCAGGTCGCCGCCGATCCACTTGGGGTCGGGCGAGTCGTTCGGGAAGGTCTTCAGCGGCGTCAGCTTCGCCGGCTTCCGCTTGGCCAGCCCGTACCGGTCGTCGAACAGGTCCGGGCCGACCGCCACGGTGAACGTCAGCCCGTCCGACGGGACGTCCGGTCCGAGCACGTCGCTGTCCGACGGTGGCTCGCCCACCCCGAGGTCCGGCGGTGTGCCGCCGCCGGTCAGGAACCTGGCCCGGGCGGTCAGCGTGCGCATCAGGTCGGCCAGCCCGGCCTTGTCCCCCGTCGTGGTGTCGAAGGCGGCGAAGCAGGAGTAGGGCTGTTTGTCGGGTGCGCCCGGCATCAGGATCCCGGACTGGTGGGTGCCGTGGAACGGGTAGGAGTCGGCGACGGCGAGGCCGTCGCCGCCGGCCGCCCTGTTGTCCGCCCGCGCGCCGCCGGCCAGCAGTCCGCCGGTGAGCGCGGTGGCGGCGGCGCCGGAGACACCGCCTCGCAGGAAGGCACGTCGGTTGACATTCATGGGGGTCTCGACTCTCTGGACGGGCCGCGGCCGGTGCGGCCGGCCGCGACGGCGGCGTCGGGTGGTTCGGCTCCGGCCTGCGGGCCGGTGGGGCGGTTCAGCGCGAGGGCGGGACCTCCAGCAGGTCGGGCACCGCGTCGAGGGTTTCCAGGACGGCGCCGATCGCGGCGTCCACCCGTTCCCGCTCGGCCCGCGGCGCCTGGTCCAACGGGGTCCAACCGCTGCCGTGGCGGGTGGCCCGCAACGCGTCGGCCAGCGTGTCGAGCTGCCGGTCGGCGGTGGCCACCAGCCGCGGCGAGCGGGCGGTGATCAGCGGCGCCAGCTCGGACAGCACCACGCGGGTGCCCTGCAGGTCGGCGTAGGTCTCCGGGTACGCGGCACCCGAGCCCTCGTCGGCCATGCCGGAGAGCCGGTCGCGCAGCGCGTCCTCCAGGATCTCGTGGGCGCGGATCGGCAGGTTGGTCGGATCGAAGGTCAACTGCGGCAGCTTCTTGCGCAAGGTGGCCACGTCGTCGGCCAGTTTCGCGGCCACCGGCTGGAGTTCGCCCGCCGACTGACCGTGCCACAGCCCGTACTCCAGACGGTGCAGGCCGGTGAACTCGGCGCTGTGCACGCCGCCCTGGAGTCCTTCCGGCAGGCCGTCGACCGCGTCGCCGAGCGCCCCGAAGCTGCCGTAGGCGGCACCGACCCGGTCCCAGGTGAGCTGTGCGGACAGCCAGTCGGTGCGCGCCTTGGCCATCTTGTGGTGCTTCAGGTCGCCGCGCAGGGTGTCGACCTGGCGGGCCAGGGTGGCCAGCTTCGGCGCCACGTAGTGCTGGTACGCGGTGGTGGCGGGCCGCAGGTCGGCCAGCGTGACCGGCTTGACCGGCGGTGGCCCGGACTGCTTGGCGCTGCCGTCGACCCGCACGGTCTGCGAGACGGTCGGCGCCTGGCCGGACATCAGGCAGCGGAAGACGTAGCTGCCCCGGCTCAGGTGCGCGGTCATCTGCGCGCTGGTGGCCGGGCCGAGCGTCTCGATCTCGGCGACCACCGCGCCGGCCGCGTCGTCGAGGTCGATCTCGCCCGCCTTGCCCGACCGGTTGTCGACGTCGAACGTCTGGTCGCCGGCGTGCGCCGAGTCCCAGCCGCCGGCGCAGGACGACGCCGTCACGTCGATGTCCGTGGCCGCCCGCGCGGACGCCGAGGGCAGCGCCACGATGGCGACCGCGGCGGCCAGCGCCGGCACCACGACCAGCACCGCGCCGATGGTGAACGGGCTGCGCCGGCCCAGCCAGCCCCAGCGTTCCGGCCGCCCGGCCGGCGGTTCCCCACCGGCCGCCGGTGCCGAGGCGGCCGAGGCCGAGGCCGCCACCGGCTCCCGCGGGCCCGGTTCCTCGGCCGCGGACGCCGTCTCCCGCCCGGCCGGCGACTCCGCCGGCTCCGCCGCCGCGGGCTCCGGACCGGCGGTGGCGGGCGCGGCGGTCTTCGGCGCGGCGGTGGCGGGCGCGGCGGACCGGCCGCGCACGAACAGCGGCACCACCACGGCCAGGTAGACCAGCCACGCGGCGACCTGCAACACGGTCATCCGCGGCGACAGTTCGGTCGCGCCGGTGATCAGCGTCATCCACCACGAGTTCGTCGCGAGGGTGCCGCTGACGTCGAACGCCACCCAGGCGTGGCCCGGCAGCAGGCCGGCGTCCTGGAGGTCGCCGAGCCCGTAGGCGAGCACGCCCGCCGCGATCACCACCAGGACCAGCGCGGTGCGGGAGAAGAACACCCCGAGGTTGATCCGGACCGCCTGCCGGTAGAGCAGCCAGCACAGCGTGACCGCCGCCGCCAGGCCGACCGCCGCGCCCAGCAGCGGTGCCAGCGTCTGGCCGGACGCCTTGACCGCCGTCCACAGGAACAGCGTGGTCTCCAGCCCCTCGCGGCCCACCGCCAGGAACGCGGTGACCGCCAGCGCCCCGGCTCCGGTCCGCACCGCCACCGAGACCTGGGACCGCAGCTCGCCGGCGAGGGTCGCGGCGGTGCGGCGCATCCAGAACACCATCGCGGTGACCAGCCCGACCGCCAGCACGCTGAGCACGCCGCCGACCGCCTCCTGTGCGCTGCTGGACAGCGCGCTCGTGGAGAACGTCAGCACCGTCGCGAACGCCACGGACACCGCCACCGCGCCGAGCACGCCCAGCCATACCGGCGCGGAGGAGACCCGGCGGCCGTCACCGGCCGTCTTGCGCAGGGCAGCCAGCAGAATGCTGACCACGAGGCCGGCCTCCAGGCCCTCCCTGAGCCCGATCAGCAGATTGGGAAGCGCGTCTGTCCACGTCATACCCAGCAAGCTAAGGCATGCCTAACCTGTGCATGCAGGCGGGGGTGCTCTTCGGACGGTCGTCGCTGATGAGCGCCCCTACGGCCGGAACTCACCCCCGCCCGAGCGTGTGACGCGTCCCGCTCGTCCACCCGCTCGGCGACGCCCGAAACGCCCGATCCGCCCCATCGCCCGTCGCGCAGCGGCCGTTTGGCCGCCGGCCCCGCTCCGCCGAGCCCGCACCGAGGCCGACCCCCGCTCCGCCGGCCCCACGCCGAGGTCGGCCCCCGCCGAAGGCGCGCCGGTCGGCACCGCGCCACGCCGGACCGTGCGGAACACGCCTTTCGGCAAGGTCGCGATCAAGCCACGCCACGATCGGCGGGCCGCTCGCCGAGCCGCTCCGGCGGCCGCGTCGACCCGCTCCCAGCAGTGCGGAGTTGATGCGCGCGATGCTCGACGCACCTCGCCAAAACCCTCCCGTGATGGCAGCATGCGAGAGCGCAAGTCGGCGGATTCCTTGCCACAAAAGGGCGTTCCACGCTACGTTGCCGACCCAACGATGAATGCGCTTACAACGCGGTGAGCGGGAGTGGACGGTCGTGCGGTGAGTGCCCCCACGGTGTACGACGTGGCCGAGCAGGCTCAGGTGTCGATCGCCACGGTTTCCCGGGTCTTCCGCAAACCCGACACGGTGCGCGAGGTGACGCGCGACCGCGTGATGGCGGCGGCCCGCCGGCTCGGCTACGTGCCCAGCGGCAGCGCGCGCGGACTGGCCAGCCGGGCCACCGGCGTGCTCGGGCTGTGCTTCCCGGACTACGACGACGCCGACACGGACGGCGACGGCGCCGAGATGATGCTCTACTCCGACGAGATCATCCGCGGCATGGAACGCGCCGCGCGCCGCCACGGCTACGCGCTGCTGATCGCCGCGTCGCTGTCCGGCGGCGCGGAGAGCCTGGTCGCGAAGGTGGCCGGCCGGGTGGACGGGTTCGCGGTACTGGCCAGGACGGTCTCCACCGAGGAACTGGAGATCGTCTCACGACGGCTGCCGGTCGTGATGATCGCCGGGCCCCGGGAGATCGACCACCTCGACCACGTGGAGGTGGCCAACTTCGACGGCGAGGCGGAACTGACCCGGCACCTGGTCCGGGACCACGGACTGACCCGGCTCGCCTTCATAGGAGGCGGCGCGGACTCCCCGGACGCCGAGGCGCGTTTCCTCGGCTTCCGGCAGGCGTGCCGGGAGGCCGGCCTGCCGGTGCCCGACGCGCCCGACGTCCGCGGCGGCCTCACCCGGTCCGAGGGCCGGCACGCCACCGAACGGCTGCTGGAACGCGGCGGACCGCTCCCGCAGGCCATGCTGTTCGCCAACGACCAGATGGCGGTCGGGGCGCTCCAGGTCCTGGAACGGCACGGGCTGCGCGTGCCGGGGGACGTCACGGTGGCCGGCTTCGACGGCATCCCGCTGAGCCGGCTGGTCCGGCCCACCCTCACCACCGTGCGGCAGCCGGCCGGCCGAGTCGGCGAGACGGCGGTCGACCTGCTGGTGGCCCGGCTGGCGGACCGGGAACGCGAACCACGGTCCGTGATGCTCCCGGTCTCCCTGGCCCGCCGCGCCAGTTGCGGCTGCTCCGGGTGATCCGGGCCGGCTCCGGACGATCACGGTGATCCGGGTGATCGCCTGGTCAGCGCGGCAGCTATGCTCCCCGGCATGCGCTGTGGGGTCTGCGGTTCCGAACGACTGAGTCCGATAGGGGAGTTGCGGGCGAGCCAGAACGCGAGTGACCGCATCCGGCTGAAGTTCCCACGGCAGAGGAGGTACAAGCTGCGTCCGCGCTTCGAGATCTACCTCGCGCGCGCCTGCCGGGACTGCGGGGTCGTCATCCCGTTCCTCGACGACGAGGACCGCGAACGCCTCGACTCCTCGGCGGACGGCCTCAGCAACTACTGACGCCGCGCCGGCGGCCGCGCTCCCGCGCCGGGCGGCGTGACGGCGGCCGACCACGCGACGGACGGTGTGGCCCCGCCCCGGAGGGAGCAGCGGTGGCAGCGCCGCCCCCGCGATCCGCTCACACGCGGGGCGGTCCGGCGTTTTGCGATCCGCTCACACGCGGGGCGGTCCGGCGTCGACGACCGCCATCGACAGCTCCAGCGGGTCGAAGTGGATCAGCGATTCCATCCACCAGGTCATGCCGGCCCGGACAAGCCCCGTGAGGTCCACGTTCTTCTCCTCCTGCCAGGCCGGACTGGCGTTGCCGCGCACGGCGATGTCGAACGGCCGCTCGGCCGGCAGACCCGCACGGTACAATTCCCGGCGGAGGCTGGCGATCTCCTCCGGGGTCAACTCGTGGTCGGCCGGGTTGGGGAAGATCCCGTCACAGCCGGCGGCGCGGCGGACCACCCGGGGGTGGGTGCCTGAGGCGGCCATCCAGACCGGAATGCGGTGCGGCTCCGGATCCGTCGCCGCCAGGCTCACCTGGTAGTGCGGGCCCCTGTGCTCGATGGCCTCGCCGGCCCACATCGCCCGCATCACCCCGAGCCCCTCGGCCAGCATCGCCGACCGGATCGCCGGCCGGCCGGCCTCCCCGAAGCTGCCGAAGTCACCGGACTCGTCGACGCCCAGCCCGGTGCCGACGACGAGCCGTCCCCGGGAGAGCCTGCTGACGGTGGACGCGTGCCGGGCGACCATCCAGGGCCGCCGCCGGGCCAGCGGCGTGACCATGGGGCCGAGCAGCAGATCCTCGGTGGCGTGCGCGACAGCCGCCAACGTGGTCCAGGGGTCGGCGACGGGCATCGCGTCGGTGACCACGTGGTCCCACAGGAACACTCCGTCCCATCCGGCGGCCTCCGCTCGTACCGCCAACTCGACGAGGACGTTGGGGTCGCCGAACGGGCCGAAGGGCGGCAGGTAGACGCCGAAGCGCGGGTTCTCGTTCACGGAGGACCTTCTCCCGGGCCGGGTGCGGGGACGGGTACGGGTCAGAGGTGACGCGCCCCGTTCAGTGTGGCGGGCCCGTCTCGCGGCGGGCGCATCGGGTCACCGGCCAAGGCCGACGTCCGTTCACCGGCCGTCCGCCGAAGGGGCGTCCAGGGACGCACCAGCCGGTCCGGATCTCGGACTCCCGGCCTGAGCCCGGACCGTGCCACCCGCGGCACGCTGCCGGTATGGGCGGTGGAGGCGTCCTCGGTGAACACCACGTCTCTGATGTGGTGGCTGGAGTCGTCGGTGGCCCGGTGCCCGCGGACGTGTCTGCCCAGTTCGGCGGAGCTGGCATGGTGGGTATCGAGGCTGGTGACGGCGTAGGCCGTCTCCCGGGTCTGTCGCCTGCCGGACTCCTGACGGCGCCGGTGGACGCGCAGGGTAATCCCGTGGCGCAGCCCGTCCTGGTCACCTTGTTGGCCACCGCGTCATCGGGGTGCAGTACCGGACCGATCTCCACCACTGCAGGCGGCCGAGCCCGCCAGTCGCACCCGAGCTCCACCTTTGCCACGTGCCCCTGTTCATCACCAACCGCGAACCGGGCGAACAACCCGGCGGACTTCTCCACCTCAACGGTCAGGTCTGCCGCCCGGTAGGCCGCAGCCACCGCCTCGACGGCCTCGGAGAAGGCGACAGGGTCGGCGAGTCCGTGAAGAGGGCGACGTCATCGGACAATCGTTCCAGGAACCCGTGCGCCTGAACTGCGTACCCGCCAGCCAGGACGAAGCCGTATCTCGCGGCGGCTCCAAGACCGATACGGGCAAGTCGGGCGTGAAACGGATCCATGCGGGTGAATACCACGCAGCCCTGCGGGCCAGCTGCGGGAATCGCCCTTCCCGCATCGACCGTGCGCGCGGCGGAAGCCACAGCCTCTACCACACGGCCGAGAGGAGCACCGGGTCCAGGACCTGCCGTAGCTCCTCCACATGCATGGCCTCACGGATGACCGTCTCGTAGAGCATCCGCAGGTCAACGTCGTCCGACAGGTCGTAGACGCGCTTCGGCGTCCAGTCCGGCACGGTCGGCAGAACCACCACCCCGGCTGCCGGACCGGCCAGCTCCTCCAGCGTCTCCGGAACCGTGCAGGGCCGGATCTCCGCGTACCGCACCCGTGACTCCATGCGCCCAGTATGCCCCCGCCCGCGCGCTGTCCGCCGGTCGCTGTGGTGTTCGTCAGCGACGCCTCGACCCGCGACCAAGCACGGGAGCCGCGCCGCGGGGAAGGCGAGGCCGCCCCCTGAGCTGACCGCAGGACCACCGTCGTCCCGATCAATCGTGACCGCCCTGAACTCGCTCCGGCAACACATGCCTGTGGGGCTCGGAGTCCGTTCGTTCCGGGCGCGGTGCGCGACTACCAGGGCTGGTCCTGGGTCAGTTTCAGCAGGCGCTGCAGGTGCGTGCCAGCCTTGCGCAGGTCGGCCTCGGGGGCCTGCCACAGCAGTGCCGCGTCGCCGTAGCCGCCTCCGCCGACGCCGCTCCAGTAGCAGGCGGACCGTTCGGCGGCGGCAGCGAGGACCGCAGCCGGGTAACGCTCCCGCAACGCCTGCGGGTCGGTCAGCCGCCACCAGGAGGCCAGGGCCCGTGCGGCCAGGTGCGCCCCGTGCCGGGCAGGGGTGCGCTGCCACAGCAGGTGGGCGACCGGGTCCAGTTCGGCACCGGTGCGCGGGAGGCGGGTGGCCGGCTCAGTACCACCCGAGCGGTAGCGCGCCATCATGGTGCTGGCATTCATCGCGTAGGGAGTCCGGTGGGGCAGGACCTCGACGATCAGCCGGTCGGGCCCGAGGGACCAGCGCAGCAGGTAGTCATGGCGTCCCCGGTCGGTGTGGACCTCGCCTCCGGCACTGTCCCAGCCGCGTCGTCCCTCGGCGGGGAAGACCGCTACGCTGCAGGACTCCACCCGCTCCCGGAAGCCGACGCCGATCCCGTACAGCGGCCCGGCCGCGCCGTACAGCCGTAGCAGTGCGGCGGCGGGCGAGTCTGGGGCGCACAACCGCTCCAGCTTGCGGCGGTCGCCCCCTGCGGCGTGCTCCCAGAAGGTGAGGGCCCGCTTCTGCAGGGTCCGGGGATCGACAGATCGACGCTGCGGCGGGGACTGGGCATGGCCGGGTGCGGCGGGCCGGGCAGAGGCGGCGCGCGCTGCGGACGACTCGGCGATTCGCCCGGTCTTCGCTTCGCCTCTGCTTCGCGGCGCAGCGCCGCCTGCGGCCTCGGCGTTTCGTGCAGCCGACGGCCCCACAGCGACGGTGGCGCCCGCACGCCCCGGCGCCACCGCGCGTTCCGCGGATGCGGCAGCGTGCGCGGCGGCGCTGTCGCGGGGAGGAGGTACGGACTCCGGGGCTGGATGCGGGGTGGGGCGCTTGGCGGCCAGGCATCGGGCGCAGCCCAGGTGGGTCTTGGCCGCGACCAGCGGCGCACCGCTCTGGGCGCAGGCCGGGCAGCGCAGTGGGGCAAACTCTCCGGCGGACAACAGCCAGTCCAGGTCCAGCGGGTAGCGCCGCTCGCCCCTGCGGACGTCCAGCGCGAGACGTAGCACTGGCACTCTCAGCAGGTGCAGCCGGTAGGGAGTGAGCGTGTGGCGGGCACGGTGTTTTTCGGCGATCTCGGCCAGGCGGCGGGCGCGCTCCTCGCGGGTGCTCTCGATACGGGCGCGCAGCAACGCCGCGCGGTCTTCGGGCGCGGTGGCGGCACGGCGCTCCAAGGAGTCCACGGCGGCGGCGTAGTACTCCTCGGCGCGGGCGCGCTCTTTGGCGTGCACGTCGGCGATCTGCCCGGCCAGTCCGTCACGGCGCAGTTCGGCGGCTGCCTCCAGCATCCGGTGGGCCTCGGCGAGGGCCGCCGCCAGGTCCGGCCGGCTGGAGGAGGCGTAGTCCAGGGTGGCGGCGAGCCCGGCCGGAAGTGCGGTCTCGGCACGCGGGGCATGGCCGGTGCGGGAGAGGCGCTCGCTGGCCCTCGCCGGCACCTGCAGACGGCTGGGTACGTCGACGAACACCTCGACCTGCTCCTGGAAGTGGTCCTCCGCGGAGAGCTCGTAGCCCACCAGGGCGCCCACGCGCAGCACCGGCCGCAGGGCCCGCTCGGGCGTGGCGCCGGCGCGTGGATCCAGGCGACCGTGGTCGACCGGCAGATGCTCTCGGGCCTTGGCCAGCAACGTGGCGGCATCGGGCGGCACGGAGCGCGGCGCGGCCAGGGTGAGGGTGCCGGTGTCGCCCGCCGCCAGAACACTCTCGGCGGCCCTGGCGACGACCGGGTGCCCGGTCACCAGCAGCAGGGCGCCATCTTCGCGGGCGACATCGGGGTCGGCGGTGACCGCGGTCTCCTCGGGCAGCTCCAGCTCACTCGCCAGGGCTGCGGGCAGGAGTGACAGGGCGGTGTCCCCGGCGTCCTCCCACAGCCCGCCGCGGTGCTCGACCCAGTCCAGCCAGAAGGCCAGCCCAGCCTCTTTCCGGATCACCGGCCCGGCTCCTGCTCGTCATCGCCGCCGACCAGTGCGTCGACCGCGCCGCGGCTGTCCAGGTAGTCCGTGCGGGCACTGACCAGCCGCTCACCCAGGCGCTCCAGGCGTTCGGCGAACTCCGCGTCGTCCTCTGCGGTGGCGAAGGCGTCGAAGACGGAGGCCTCGAAGTCGAAGTCCTCGTCCACCCGGCCCAGGATCATGTCGAGCTCGCCGACGACCAGCTCAAACAGATTGATCTTGGATTCGAGGACGTGCAGGATCCGCTGCTCGATGGTGCCCCGGGCGACCAGATTTGTCAGCACCACGTCGTGCTCCTGCCCCACCCGGTGCAGCCGGCCCAGGCGCTGCTCGATCTGCATGGGGTTCCACGGCAGGTCCACATTGGCCATCACATGGCAGAACTGCAGATTGCGGCCCTCGCCGGCGGACTCCGTGGACAGCAGCACCGGCGCGGAATCGCGGAAGGCCGCCACCGCCGCTTCCTTGTCCCGGCGCGACAGGCTGCCGTGGTAGACCGCCGCCTGGACGCCCTCGCGCTCCAGCCGCGCGGCGAGCGCGTCCAGGGTCTGCCGGAAGGCGGTGAACACCAATACCTTCTCCCCCTGTCCGTTGTGCCGGCGCAACCGCTCCAGCAGGAGATCGGCCTTGGTGGACCCCTCGATCTCCCGAGCCAGCGCCGCCAGGTCCGGCCAGCCAGCCTTGGCCAGGGTCGGCGCGGCAGCCTGCGGGCTCGACCCGGCCAGCCGGGTCAGCCCGCGCAAGGTCAGCAGCCGCGCCGAGGACGCGCCCCTGGCCTCCGCCCTGATCCTGGCCGCAATCCCCGCATACAGCTCCGCCTCCTCCTGCGAGGGCGCCACCAGCACCGTCTCGGCCAGCCGCTGCGGCAGCAGCACCTCGACCTCGCTGCGCCGGTGACGAACCATCACCTCACGGGTACGGGCCCGCAGCGCGTCCAGATTGCGCGGTGCCGAAGGATCCGTCCCGGCTCCGACGTGCCGCTGGCGGAACTGCGCAGGGGTACCCAGCAATCCGGGTGCGACCAGGCTCACGAGCTCGTACAGGTCCTGCAACCGGTTCTCCACCGGAGTCGCGGTGAGCAGCAGCAGATAGCGGGCACGCAAGGCCCGGGCGAGCTTCCCCGAGGCGCTGCGCGGATTGCGCAACCGGTGCGCCTCGTCCGCCACCACCGCATCCCACCGCCCTGCGGTCAGCCGGAACTTGAGCGGCTCCCGGCGCGCGGCGGCGATCGAGGCGAGCACCACCGGCCGCTCCGCGTCAGCCTCCTCCCAGTCCCGGCCCCGGGCGATCACCGTCGGCAGGCCGAACTTACGCTCCAACTCCTCGCGCCACTGCTCCACCAACCCGGCCGGGGTGAGCACCAGCGTCCGATCCGCCAGCCCGCGCATCCGCAGCTCGGACAGAACCAGACCCGCCTCGATGGTCTTACCCAACCCCACCTCGTCGGCAAGGATCGTCCGGCCGCGCATCCGCCGCAGCACCGTCTGAGCGGTCTGCATCTGGTACCCGAACGGCACGAAGGACAGCTGCGGCAGCGACAGGAAGGAGTCGAAACCGGGCCTGCGCCACACCTCCACCGCCGCATCCACCAGCACCGAGGTGACCGGATCCACCGGAGCCGCGCCCATCTTGGCCAACAGCACCGCGAACGCGTCAGGCAGCCCTTCGGGCCGCGGAGCCGAGCCGTCAGCGATGGAGGGGCGAATGGTGGCGGGACTCAAGCGACCTCGCTCGGGGAGCAGCGGAACGGATGGGAACGGGCACGCTCCGTCACCCGCGCGGACCAGCCTATCGACTGCACCGTCAGGACCGTAACCGTGGATGGGCCCCGAACGAGGGATCACGTCCAAGTCCGGTGAGATGAGCCGCAGCGCCTGTCGGTAGTGTGCGCGGACGTGAGCGAGTACCAGTGCTACGAGTTCCAGGCCATCGACCGACCGTTGACCAAGGACGAACTCGAAGGGGTGCGAACCCTGTCGAGCCGGGCCCGGATCAGCGCGACGCACTTCGTCAACGAGTACCACTACGGCGACTTCCGCGGCGACGAGCGCAAACTGATGGAGCAGCTGTACGACGCCCACCTGTACTTCGCCAACTGGGGCTCGCGGCGCCTGATGCTGCGCCTGCCCACCACGCTGCTGCCCGCCCGCAGCGCCGAACCGTACTGCGCGGAAGACGCGTTGACCTGCTGGACCAGGAAAGGACACCTGCTGCTCGAATTCTCCTACGAGGCCGAGGACGGCGGCGAGTGGGACTTCGAGACCTCCTTCACCCTCGCCTCATTCACCACCCTGCGTACCGAACTCGCCGCGGGCGACCTGCGCCCCCTCTATCTGGCCTGGCTCTCCGCACTCACCCGCTGGGAGCTGGAGGAGGATGTCGACGAGGAGGAGTACACCTCCACCGTCGAGCCGCCCGTACCCGCCGGCCTTGCCCGGCTCACCGGCCCGCAGCAGGCCCTGGCGGACTTCCTTCACGTCGACCCGCATCTGCTCACCGCGGCTGCCCGCGCCAGCGCTGCCGCCCCTTCCCAGGCAATCGACAAGGACGCGCTCGCCGCATGGATACGCGCCCTGCCACCACGCGAGAAGGACACCCTGCTGCTGGACGCTGCCCTGGGCACCGCCCGGCAACCGGGCCCCACTCTGCTGGCCCGCCACCGCGCCGCGTCCCGTGGTACGGCCGAACCGTCCACCGCCACACGGCGCCGCTCAGCCGCGGAGCTCCTCGACGCCGCCCACGAGGTGCGCAGCGAGCACACCCGGCAGCAAGAGCAGGCCCGCGCCCAGGCCCGCCGAGCCGAGCAGCGGGCTCGCGAGAGCCACCTGGACCGCCTGGCCGGGAACACCGAGCAAGCCTGGCAGGACATCGCCCACCTGATCGGGCAGAAGCAGCCCGGCCCCTACGACGCCGCCGTCACCCTTCTGAAGGATCTCCGCGAGGTCCACGACCGGGCGGGCACCTATGAGGAGTTCGCCCGGCGCCTGGCCGACATGCGCGAACAGCACCGCGGCAAGTCCTCGCTGATGCGACGCTTCACCGACGCCGGCCTGACACCCCGCTGAGGCGGCTCAGATGTGGTCGCGTGGGCCCTCAGCCAGGAGGCGGAGCGCGGCGAGGGCGGCTGGGCGGCCGGTGGCGGACAGGGAAAACGGGGCGTCGAGGACCGTTCCCGCTGGTCGAGGTAGCCGAGTTCGCGGCCGGTGTGCCAGAACCTCCACAGCAGCCGCTCGGTGTCCTTCCCCTCAATCGCGGTGCCGTCGCCGTGGGTGAAGCCCGCCGCAAGCACCGGATGTACGGCATCGCGCAGGTCTTCGCGGAGCCGGGGCCCCGCCCACAAGGCGCACAGGGCGCACTCGGCCACCTGCCGCTCAGCCGCGGTGGTGCCGAGCCGGGCCAGCGCAGCCGTGCGCTGACGCGACTGGTGGTCCGTCAGCTGGGTGTGGCCGGCTGCGGAGAGCTTGAGCGTACGGTGGCGCTTGGTCACCAGCCGGTAGATGCCGGCGAGTTCGTGCAGGCCGGCCGGCTAGAACAGGTCCGCCTCCGAGCGCGGCCCCTTGCCGATCGGGTACCAGTGCGGGTAGCGGGCGAACGCGGCTGCCACCAGTTCCCGCGGCAGGTAGCCAGCCCTGGGTCAGGGTGATGCCGTCACCGATCCGCTCCGGTCAGCAGGTCGGCCAGGACGGCGACGGCCCGCTGCTGCTCACGCGCGTCCGCGCCCTACTTACGGGGCAGCTCGTACCAGCAGAAGCGTTCGACCTCGGCCGTCGAGAGCGCGACGAGCGGGTCACCATCGAGCACCAGCCAACCCAGCAGGCGCTGCGCCATCGCCTCGTCCGCCACCAACGCCGTCGCCTCCGCCGCACTCCGGCCCACCTGCCGATCCTCCCACGGACTCGGGCTCCCGTCCGGGCGCGACGATGCGCCGGGAACCCCACCAGTGACGTCGCCCCTCGACAGCCAGGGTTTCCCCCAGCCTGTCGGAACAGCACAAGCCCTACGCCGCCGACCACCATCCCCAAGGCACTCGAAACCCTGGGCTCCCCCAGGGGCGGCGAGGCGACTCCGACGAGCCGTCACGCACGCTTGTCCACCGACTGTCCACCGGAGCGTTTGCCTGCACGGCCGACCAAAGGGCTCAATGCACCAAAACAGCCGGCCAGAGCCTTGCCAGGGGCTCGTCGGCAACAGGGGGGAACCCGCGACCGACGCATTGCGACGCACAGACCGCAAGTGACCGATCTGCCCGAATTCCAAGGTCAACCAAAAGAGAAAACCCCAGGTCAAATGCCCGACTTGGGGTTCACCATGGAGCCGCCCAAGGGAATCGAACTCTTGACCTACACATCACGAGGGGGTGCGGGATCGTGACGGGTGGTGCGGGGTGGTGCCGCCGAATCCCGTTTTCCCTGGTAAGGGACTTGTCGGCGTCACGGCGGTGGCACCCGATCCAGCTGGTGTTGCCCCGTCCGGTCACGCATCGCTCACGCATCTGCCCATCTCCGCGGCAATTCGGTGACCCACTTCAGCCACCTCTCGATCTCTTCGATGCGATGCTGTGTGGCCGCCCGCAGCGCTCTGCGTGCCGGGGCCTCGGACCCAGCTGGGCAGTGGCTGCGCACAGGGGGGTGAACTCACGATCTCTTCCTCCCGAATGAGGCCCTGCCCCCTCCTTGACCGGCGGGATTCGAGAAACCGCAGGTCAGGGGATTGGTGGGGGTTGGTCTGGGTGGGTGTGGGGAGGCGGTTTTTCCATGATCGTCTCCCAATTTTCTCCCAGAAGTTCCTGGCTTGACGTGTCCTTTCTGTGCGGGTCGCAGTCGCTTCTGGATTGCGCGTGAGCCACGTGACGCGGGAGATGCCATGGTCCTGGACCACAGTGTCGACGCGGCCCTGCGGCACCAAGCAGCAGTGCTGGCTTTCCGTACGAGGGCCAGAAGGGCCCTGGGGCACGAGTCAGAGCAGCCCATCCGGATCAGCTGAGTCGGCCGGCGCGACAGGCGCTCTGCTCGCTCTGTCAGGCCCGGTGCGTGCGGCGTTCATGCGCCGCCGGAAGGCCGGGAATGTTGTTGGAGGGGATTGCGAAGGCGGCCGGGCTGGGGACTGCCCGGAGGTCGTTTGAGCACTGGGAGTGCCAGCCGTCCGCACGGAAGGGCAAGTTCCACTCCAGTGTCGGGTAACAGACAGGATCGACTTGACCGAACCAGGTGGTGCCGCACTAGGCGAATGACCCACAATGTGGGTGTGGATGAGTGGAAGGCAGTCGTATCGTCCTGGCTGCCAGGGCGGTTGGAAGGTGCAGCCTGGTGAACAAGGTCCCGGATAACGGTGAAGAGATGGCGTCTGGGGCATCCGGCCCTGTAGCTGGCGAGGCTGCCCAAGCCAAAGTCGACCCGGCCAAGTCCGGACCGTCCTGGAAGCAGGTTGCCGTAACGGCCGGCGGCTATGCTGTCGCTGCAGTGGGCGCAGTCGTCGTCACCCTCGTTGCGACACGAAACTCCGCACGTATGGCGAACGCGGCGGCTTACGCCCACGGCCTCCTTGACGGAGCCGAGGCCGCGAAGAACGGTTATGACTTCGACGAGGATGACGACTACTAGAGTCGTCTCTCGACCGGTGAGTGCCTCGTTGCGTGGCGGATACTGTGAGCTTGTTCCACTTTGACGGAACCTCTTGTTGGTTAGGCTGCGAGCGCGGTTTCGTAGTCGGCGGGGCTGAGGTAGCCGAGGCTGCTGTGCAGGCCGTCGCGCCGGGCACAGCTCGACGATCTCGGCCTTGAACTGCGGCGTGAACGAACGGCGAGCACGTGGCTTCTTCTTCCCCATGCTCATCCATGATGGACATCTTCCGGGGCAGAACCCCTGATCTCGGGATGTCCGTCAGAGCGGATCAAGCCCAATGCTGGGGTGGCTACTACATCCAGTCATCAGGTCTACGGTGTTCTGTCCTACGCGCTCGTGCTGTCCGCCATCGAAAGCAGCCGGGCCAGCTCCTTCCGCCCGCGTTGAACTACGTCGTGTGCTGCGGCGGTGTCCGCAGACGGAGGTAGGGGGCGGTCGGTAAGGAGGGTGGTCAGGGAGAACGGGTTGAGCAACCATTGCTGGAGTGCACGCCAGTCGGCTGTCCGGGGGAAGGGGAGGCTCTTCGCCCACGGCAGCGCCTCGTACTCGGTGCCGTCCCCGTCGTTCGCATGCAGCAGCCCGGAGCGGCGAACGAGGCAGGGGAAGCACACACCGCAGTTGGCCAGGCGCGGGCCCTTGCTGCGGCGGGCGGGCGGCTTGCCACAGCTCAGGGTGGACTCCAGGGCCGACGCGGCCAGGCCTGCGCCACGCGCATCCATGCACACCTCACCCTTGGTCAAGAGCGCCAAGGGGTTCACTACCTGTACCGCGTCGTCGGTTTCGGCAACCGCGGTCACCAGGCCATTGAGATGGTGCAGGGTCCATGGGTGCACGGACCGAGTGGACAAGGCTGCCGAACGTGCCGGTGTCAGGGCCGGATTGAGCGCGAGCTGGCCGTTCTCGGGGATGTGGACGGTCGTCACGCCGTGTCCGATCGCGGCACGGATCGCTCCGGCTGCGTACAACAGACCGCGGGTGCGGGAGGAGGTTTCCAGCCGTGTTCCGGACCCATCGCCCTGTGGCGTCTGGCTCATCGGCAGGAGCAGCAGGTCTCGAGTTCGTTCAAGTTTCTGGACCGCTTCGAAGACAGTGTGCTGGAAGCGCAGCAGTCCGATTTCCCGGAACATCACAAGAAGTAGGGGCCTGGCGTCGTCCGCGCCGGCGCGGGTGGCGGCCCAGCTAAGGGAGTCCAGGCCGCCGGAGAACAGAGCGACTTCCGAGGCTTGCCGCTGGGTGGCGTCAGCGATCGCCTCCTGAATGGGATGGAGTGTGAGGTGTCGGAAGTCGAGCTCCCAGAGGTCTCCGGTCAGGAGTTGAAGAAGCGGGGTGAGGTGCGTGCTTGCTCCTGTGCTTCGCCAGCGCTCATCTCCGGTCACCGGGACGGAGAGGCGGATACGGCGAGTCCACCGATCCGGAGAGCCGGTGCGGCGGAGGTACTTGTCCGTGATGAAGACGGCTCTGGCGACCCGGAAGAGGTCTTCGGCCCAGTCCGGCACCGGGCCGGGCAGTCGGTGACGACCGCTCACGCGCTCCGACCTTTCCTGGAACGATTCCTCGCCGATCTCCATCCAGCGCGAGTCCTGGGGCACGTCCCGGCGGTGCCCACGCCACCACACGAAATCGACTGAGTCAGTCATGCCGCAGCTCCGGGCTCTTTGGCGGGCTCCTCATCGATCAGACCAAGCACCTTGCCTACCGCCCGAGGCACCAGCCACTGGGCGGTCCGGGTGAGGACGGTGGCTGGGTTCTGTACGGCCACCACCGCAGATTCCGCGGCGCCGTAGGCTTCCGCGAGACCTGCTGCCTCTGCGGACTCCTCACACGGGTTCGGCACCAGGTCCACCAATTTGTCTGCGACCCAGTCCGCGATCCGGCTCTCCGGATCGACCACGACGAGTACCGGCACGGCCAGCTTCACGTGTTCCGCGACTGCGGACCGAAGGAACTCACCCACTATGTCGGCGAAGAAGAACTGGTAGAGGTCGCACAGAATGTCCCAAGCGAATCCGCCGCCCGTCCCGGGGCCTTGCATGGCGGCGCCCAGCTCCGGATGCATACGACAGACACTGCCGACCGCAGCGGTCACCGCGCGGCGCACTGCCGCGTCCGCGAGTGTCCCACCGCTTCCACCCACTTGTGAGACGAGCCGGACGACGAGCGCTTCCTCGGACTCAGCACCATCGGTGGCTAGAGAGCAAAGCGCACCGACGAGGCGCTCACCGGCCGCACAGGCTGTGTCGTACAGCCCGAAGGCCGACCGATCAGCGCGAACTGAGTCCTGAAGGGCGCGCAGATGATCGGCAGCGATCTCCTCCAGCCGTCGATCCGCATTGTGTTGGCCTGGATGCCAGCGTGCTAACCGCTTTCCCGCAGCTGTCCAACGATCACCGCTCGGACCTCGCCACCGCGTGGATGTCCCCACAGCTCCCCCTGGCCGATGTGTCCTCCGCACACTTCCTGCCATGGCACCAGACCAGAGGAAACCGGGGTAGAGCGCGACTCAGCCAGAAAGACCAAAACCTGTCCACAGGCCCGTGGTCCGCGGACGCAGCTTCGCGCGAAGACTGGGGCGAGGAGATCGGACATATCGGCTGCAGCTGGCAGGGATCGCCGCCATCATGGGCGCATGCAAAAGCTCGAAGCCCACGAGATGCCCCTGCACAAGGTGTTCAGCAGCGACTACGACTTCCAGATCCCGGACTACCAACGCCCGTACGCCTGGCAGGAAGAGCAAGCGGTCCAACTTCTCACGGACCTGGCGGAGGCGTTGGACCGAGGGAAGGGCGAGCCCTACTTCCTCGGTTCACTGGTTCTCGTAAAGAAGAGCGGTGAGCCGCGGGCAGACGTCATCGACGGCCAGCAGCGTCTCACCACTCTCACTATCCTGCTGTCGGTCCTTCGCGATCTGACGACCACCACTGAGCTCCGCGATGCTCTACATCGGTTGGTCAACCAACCCGGCGACCTGATCCTCGGCCTCAAGCCCCAGCCAAGGATCACTCCACGCAGGCGAGACGCCGATTTCTTTCGTAAGTATGTCCAGACCAGTGGAGCCGTCGAGACGCTGCTGGCCTTGGACAAGACCACCCTGCCAACAGATGCGCAGAAAGCTGTACGCGACAACGCCAAGGCCCTGCATGCGGAGTTGGCGACCTGGTCCGAGGAGCGGCGCCTTGAATTGGTCCGAATGCTCGGTGAGCGAACCTATCTGGTCGTCGTAGCGACACCTGACCTGGAGAGCGCACACCGGATCTTCAGCGTGATGAACTCCCGCGGGCTCGACCTGTCACCAACCGACATCTTCAAGTCACAGATCATCGGAGCTCTGGAGGACGACGAAGAGTCGGAGGACTGTGCGCGCAAGTGGGAGGATGCCGAAGAAACCCTGGGGCGAGATGACTTCGCCGATCTTTTCCTCCACTTGCGCATGATCTACGACAAGAAGCGGGCGGAACGGGAGCTGCTGAAGGAGTTTCCCACGCAGGTCCTCAATAGGTACTTGCCCGACCGCGCACAGGTCTTCGTCAACGACGTCGTGGTCCCGTACGCCGAGGCTTACGCCCAGATTCGTGACGCGCGTTATGAGGCTTCATTCGGCGCGGAGAAGGTCAATGCATGGTTCAAGCGCCTTCAGCAGGTCGACAACAACGATTGGCGGCCGGCTGCACTGTGGGCGCTGCGCAATCACGAAAACGACCCGGACTGGCTCGACAGTTTTCTGAAATCCCTGGAGCGGCTGTCCGCCAGCATGTTCGTACGCCGTGTCTACACCACGCCGCGCGTGACACGCTATGCCGAACTCCTTCGTCAGCTTGACCAGGGGCAGGGCCTGGACTCCACCGCTTTCGAGCTAACGGATACAGAGAAGGCCGAGACGCGCGCCCGACTGGAAGGCGAGGTTTATCTCGTCGGCAGGATCCGTAAGTACGTGCTGCTCCGCGTCGATGAGTTGCTCTCCGAGGCCCATGGCGTCAAGTACGATCTACCGCTCATCACCGTCGAGCATGTGCTGCCGCAGCACCCCGGTGACGGGTCTCGATGGATGAACGTCTTCGATGACCGCCAGCGCGAGTACTGGACCCACCGGCTCGGCAACCTGGTCCTACTCAACCGGGTGAAGAATTCAGCCGCTCAGAACTACGACTTCACTGAGAAAAAGGCCAAGTACTTCACTGGCCGCAACGGCGCCGTTCCGTTCGCTCTCACCAGCCAGGTGCTTCAGCACGACGACTGGACTCCGGACGTGCTAGCGACACAGCAAAAAAACCTTGTTGCCCTACTGGTCAAAGAGTGGGGCCTGCAGCAGTAGCGTCTGCTCACGCCCAAGATTGACAAGCTTCACCGCGTCAACACGTGCGGGGTGTGCCCGGCTTCATCCGGACACACCCCGGCCTCTCATGCCGCCTGCTGCCCCGCCTCCACCTCGCCCTCCGACGGAATACCTACGACCTCCACCTCCACCCCGTACGACCGGAGCGTACGCGCCGCGTACGCGAGGGCTACCTGGGAGAAGGGGTAGAGGGTGTCGACGGTCAGGGCGTCGTGTCCCTTCAGGAGGATCGCGAAGACCACCCGGCGGGGAAGGAAACCCTCGGGCAGGCGCCGGCCGGCACCGAGCTCCTTGACCTTGGCCGCGAACCCGGCCCGCGCTTCGGGCTGGTTGAGCAGGGCGTCCACGGCCACGACGCCCTGGCTGAACAGGTGGCTGAGCGCGTCCGAGCCGCTGGCCCGCTTGACCATGACCAAGGTGTTGTCGGGGGTGAGGAGGTCGCACACCTCCACGCCGTTCTTCCGGTGCAGCGGCGTGCGGACGTTCTTCCGGTCGAGGCAGAGGAATCCGGGGCGCTCGCGCTGGACGCTCTTGTTGTAGGCCTGCTCGTCGTCGCCGTCCCGCCAGGGCGGCAGGTCCACCGAAGGCGTGGGCGTGATGAGGCGGCGGGTGGTCAGGGCCAGCCCCTCCAGGTACGCCTGGTCGAACTCGTGCCACCGCGCGTCCAGGAGAACGAAGCGGCGCCCGTCTCCCAAGGGCATGTCGGCCTCGACCCACACTGCGAGCGGGTCGGTACGGATGACGTCACTGGGCCGGGCGCGGCTGTCGGAGTACAGCGTGACCTGGCCGTCGTACAGCGCCGGGACCCGGCGGCCGGGGCGGTGGAACCGCAGCCGGCCGAGGACGTAGTCGAGGTCGAAGGCGTCGTTGAAGTGCTGGTCCTCGTCGGGGCCGAATCGGATGCCGACGGCACGGACCCGCCCGATGTCTTCGAGGCAGTCGGTGGGCACGGTCGCGGTGGCGCGCACTCCGTCGACGGTGCCGAGCGCGTGGTCGAGCTCGAGGTTGAGCGAGGCGATCGTCTCCTGCTCCTGGACCGACGCCACGGACTCGACGAACTCCAGCTCCGGAAGAGGGAGTTCCATTCTGGACACCTGGGCGATGACGCGAATGTCCCGGATAAGCGTTGCTGGGTCTGCGCCGTAGGGGAGCCGCAGCCCGCTGCCGCCTTCGACGCTGCGCACTCGCCCGGCGCCGCTCTGCTCAACAGTCATCTCGGGCCGGTTCAAACGACCGGCGAGCTTGTCCACGAGCTTCGTGAAGGTGTCCAAACCGAGAACACCGATGGGTGCGCCGCCCGGCAGCATCGAGATGTCAGTGCGCCCCTGGCCGGGCGTGCGGGCGACGGCCGCTCGGATGTCGCCGGGATCGACAGCGCGGACCACGAACCGCAACCCGAATCGGCGGTCCTTGAACGCCGGCGGGATCAGTCGGAAGCCGTCACCGAAGGTGAGGACGTACACCTCGCCGTCGACCGCGAGCATGACAAGCGCCGCCCCGCGCCGCGACGGCTCGCGCACCACCCAGCCCGTCAGGCGCGAGAAGCCCGCGCACCAACCGGACTCCTCCTTGGCGAAGCTGCCGCACAGAGCGACTGCGGGGACGCCGAAGTCGTCGAGGATGCGCAGCTCGGCGCCCATGTCGTCAAGCTTCTCGGCAGGGACGCAGTCCAGCATGGCCTCGATTGTCGGCTCGACGCCGGTTAGACGGTAGAGGGTTCGGTTGAACGTGGAGGTGGAGGGGGGAACGGGTTCAGGGAGGAACTGAGACATGGCTGTGCTGCTCCAGTGGTTAAGCGGTGCCGACATGCAGGGTCGTGCGCCGATAGCTCGGCGCCGGGGGCGACGGCCCTGAGGCCGCGCGCACTGGGACCAGGAGTGAGCTGTGCCGAGTGCTCGAGCCCCGGTGGGGACCTGCCGGAGCAGCCGATGCGCCCAGAAAACCACTTCCCGCGTTTTGACGCAAATTATTGGAAGTTCTGGGATCTTGAAGCATCGACTGGGAGAGCGGTAGGCTGCTGCCATGACCGCATCGTTGGAAGAGCTGGAAGCGCGGATGGTGGAGTACCGCACCGCCATCGGCGAATCGAACCGACGCGGTGAGAAAGACGAGGTGAAGCGCCTGCGTGGCGAACTCCGGTCTGTTCTGGCGGAGTACGCCCGGGTCATGGACGAAGGCGAGGAACTCGGCGGCCCGGACGAACCCCATGCCGTTGAGCCGGGCGCCCCGGTCTCCGGCGGCCCGCCGTCCTCTTCGGGGTCCGTCCCGATCCGCGAGCAGGCCCACCAGGCCCTCACCATTCTCGATGCTCCGGCGGGTCCCAAGCTGATCGCAGCGGCCCACGCGGCCTTCCTGTCGGAGCCCGTTGTCACCGCCCGGCTGGGTTCCTTGCGACGGGACGAGGAACGCTCTTTCGTGGCACAGCCGTTCGCGCGTCCGTACTACATCTGCCCCGCGCTCACCCACGACAGGTTCACCCCCGTTCGAGGTCTGCTCGCGGTGTCCACCTGGCCGCTGGAGCAACGGATCTCCGGACCGCTCGGTCCCCGCGTCGACTTTCTGACGCACGCCAGACGTGTCGGCCAGCAGGTGGCACGAATTGAAGAGGCCGGCCACCAACCAACTCTTCCCGCATGGGCGTTGCTGAGAAGGTTTGCCCTGAACATCCCAGGGGCCTACGAGGGGTACGGTCGTCCGGATGCGACTCGCGTGGTGGAGGCAGCTGACGCAGAGGCCGCGGTTCACGCAGACACGGACACCGCGACCAGGCAAGCTGCAGCTGTCCGTGCCCGTGAGCAGCTAACCGATCCCGCGCGTCTGTTGTTCGGTGCCGTCAGAGTCGGCGGTGTCGACAGGGCCGACACGGGGTCCGAGAATCGATAACCGCTGTGGAGCGGCCGGTGAGAAAGTGTCCCGCCGCCTCTCCTGTGCCCGATCCCGTTCACGGGTAGGGGGTCCACCTCGTGTGGGCCTTCCGCGCACTGTCTGAGAGAGGTACATGGCGACACCACCCGCACCCCCGACCGGTGGCGGATTACTCAACCGGCTCCGTGGAAACGAGCCGCGACAGCCGTACACCGCCCGCAAGATCACCGCCCTGACCGTCAACCCCGGGTGCGAACGCCGCGCGGTGGTCGACGGGGCGGGCGTCGACAAGATGAAGCTTGCTCGCCGACTTGGAAAGCCGGCCCCCTTCGGTCAGTCCCCACTGGCCATCGCGCGGCAGCGGGGCTTCGTCGACCAGCTCAAGGCCTACGGGTACGCCGAGTTGATCACTCTACTGCGGGCCGAGCTGGACGTCCCCGTGGCGGAGGCAGCGGTCGCGGACCTCAACGACGTCGGCGGTAACGAGGAAGAGGCGCCAAGGGCGGCGGAAACAAGGAATCTGCTGCGCGCGATAGCGGAGGACCGGGAGTTCCGGCTGATCCTCGACCATCCCATCCTGACCCTGAACGTCGCCGGCACGTCCGCTCATCTGGAGCCCGATGCGGTCAGCCACCGCATCGGAGATCAGCTCTACATCGTCCTCATCAGATCGTTCGCCGCCGTGGACGGGCAGGCGGATCCCGGAAAGGTCGCTGAGGCAGCCAAGCAGGCTGCCGTCTACGTCCTCGCCCTCCGGCAGACTCTCCAGAGCGTGGGCGTGGACGCCGGCTTGGTTTCGGACCGCTTCCTCCTGGTTCTGCCGAAGGACTTCAGCAATCGCCCATACGGTCGACTGGTCGATCTGCGGCAGCAACTCGATGCAGTTCAACACCAGTTGACGCGTCTGGCCTCGGTGGAGTCGAGGGCTGCGGCGCTTTCACCGCGCGCCACGCTCGACGTGTCCCACGACGAGAAGGGCCGACCGGCGGCCACTGCGGAGCAGCTGTTCGAGACAGTGGAGGAACTTCCGCATCTCTACGGTCCGCGTTGCCTCGACATGTGCGAACTCTCCCGTTACTGCCGGGACTCGGCCGTAGCCGACGGTGACCCTGCCCACCTGGGCAGTACGGTCCGAGACAGCCTTCCCGGACTTGAGAACACCGCTGCCGCTCATGCTCTCGCTCACGGCCAAGGACAAGCCGCCGAGGCGCAGGAGGAAGTCGTGGCTCTGCTCAGATCCGCCGCCGACCTTCGGACCCGTCGACTCGGCGGAGGTGCCGCGTGAGTGCGCTCAAAGTCATCGCCACGCTGCAGGCCGCGGTTGACCGACGTGCCGTGCCCCTCACATCCGTACGGCACACCCATATCTCGGACCGGCCGTTCATGGTCATACCCCTCGGCCTCGCTGGCGAGGCATGTGCTCCCCTCGCTGCTCTCGTCGGCGGGTCCCGCGATACACCGAGCTTGCTCTTCGCGCCCCAGCCGAAGAACCGCACCGACCGCTTCCAGCTCACCGCCCATCTTGCCGAGCTGCTGCTCCCCTACGTGGAGAGCTTCACCGCCACCACGGAGACCTACGAAGCGGGCCGCGGTGCCAAGAAGGAGCAGCGCGTGCGCTGTACCGACGCCCCTCAGCTCATCGTGCCCAACTCGGCGGCTGCGTCATTCCTGCGCCTGCTCGGCCGGTCCACCCGATTCCGCCGCACCGAGGGTGCCTTCGCGGTCGACCGGGGAGTACCGAGGCTGGGGCAATGGCTGACCTGGTTCGCCGACCAGGGGGAATTCCCGACCTCCAGCCTGGAACTCGCACTTACCCAGGTGCTTTCCGCACACTGGGCGACTGGACAGAGCCCAGTCGAGGACGCGCACCTGCCCGCGTTGATGGCCTGGATCGACCCGCCCGAGGGATCGGACGGGCCTACAGCGGCCCGCTGGGCGGAGGACCCGGCCAATGTCCCCCCGGCGGGACCCGCGACCGATCCCGAATTCGATCACGTCTTGGTCGACCTCTACGCGGCCGTGGACAAGGCTCCCGACGCCCGGCACCGAGCCGCCGCACTCCGGCAACTCGAAGCGCAGCTGCTCCCACAGCTTCAACCCACGTGGGACCTGATGTGGCGAGCCGTGGACATACTCAGAGCCGTGACACCTGGCAGCCGGGTCGCGTCCCGCTGGCAGAACGACCGCGACCGGTTCACCAATTTCGCCGATTATCTTGCGTCGGGCGGCCTTCCCCAGGCTCGGCGGGACCGTGCCTCCAGCGCCGCCCGCCGCCTCGCGTGGCTGGAGGACGCCACCACCCGGTACGAGGTCGAACGGGCACTCGACGACCCCCTGGTGATGGCCGAGTACGAACTGACCGGCGAGGCGGTGGCCGGTACGGTGACCGGCGGTGAGCCCGACCGGACTGTACTCAGCGCGTCCAACCGGACATCCCTGCGACCGCTGATCACGCTGACTGTGCCCGGCATCGGACGATTCCGTGTCGGCGACGACGTCCGAAGCCCTGCGCGGCAGACCCAGGACGCCCGCATCATGGCCATTCGCGGTGCCGGCGACGGACCGTACGAGATCGACCTGGAGCTCAGCAAAGGCATGGGGCGCTCGCAGCGACCTCCCGCGCCGCCGGGGTCCATACCCGTGCTGGGGGAGGAGGTCTGCTACACGTCCATGTCCTTCTTCAGCATGCCCGCCGCACTCCCCGACGACGAGGCCACGCCCTGGACACACGGCGGCCCGCCGCCGCCTCATCAACCCACCGACGACGACGCCAACGAGGCATGGGAATGACCACGGCTCCCTCATCTCTCCCAACGCCCGGAGAGCAGGCTGACGCGGCTGTCGACGCGATCTTGGCAGGCGTCGACGCACTCGCGACCAGCTCCTCGCGTGGACTCGTGGTCGATTCTCCGCCCGGTGCAGGCAAGTCCACGCTTGTAGTTCGGGCGGCCGGCCACCTCGTCGCACAAGGCCGCGAGGTGGTGATCGTCGCCCAGACGAACGAGCAGGTCGACGATCTGACCGTGCGGCTGGTCGAGCGGCACCCGGGCCTGACGGTGGGGCGTCTACTCAAGAGCACCGGTGTGCTGTCTCCCCGGCTCGACACCCTGGACAGGGTGATCGGTGCCCGACGGATGGCCGAGTTCCAGACGCGGCCCCCGATCGTCATCGCGACAGCCGCGAAGTGGGCCTGGATCACGGACGACCAGGGCCACTGGCCACTGGCCATCGTCGACGAGGCGTACCAGATGCGCTCCGACGTCCTCCTCGCCTGCGCGGGCCTATTCGACAAGGCTCTGTTCGTCGGCGACCCCGGCCAACTCGACCCGTTCAGCACCGTCGCGACCGAGCGCTGGCACGGACTGAGCTGGAATCCCCTGAACAACGCGGTGGACGTGGCTCTGGCGCACAACCCGACGATGGAGCTCCACGCTCTGCCTGTCTCCTGGCGGCTACCGGCTTCGGCGGCCGAACTGACCGAACGTGCCTTCTACCCTTTCACCCGCTTCGTCGCCGGCACGGGCCCGAGGGACCGGCGCATGACACTCCTGCCGACGATCGGACGCAGCGCGGTCGACCGCGCGCTCGATGCCGCTGCTGAAACGGGCTGGGGATACCTGGAACTCCCCGGTCGGCAGACCCTGCGGACCGATCGCGAACTCGCTGAGGCCCTTGTGGAATCGGTTCTACGGCTGCTGACGCGCGGCACTACAACGTACTGCGAGCAGGCGCCAGAGGGGCGGCTCCTTATCCCCGCCCGCATCGCGATCGGTGTCTCGCACAACGACCAGGCCGAAGCCGTACGCACCCGTCTCGCCGCGGACCCGCAGCTGGCCGGCATCACCGTGGACACCGCCAACCGCCTCCAGGGCCGCGAATTCGACGTCACCCTCGTCTGGCATCCCCTCTCAGGCCGGGTCGACGCCAGCGCCTTCCACCTGGAGACCGGCCGCCTGTGCGTGCTCCTCTCCCGCCACCGCCACGCCTGCCTGGTCTTCGCCCGTGCGGGCATCACCGAGCTTCTGGACCGCCACCCCTCCACCCAGCCGGTCCACCTCGATGTCCCACCCAAGTTCCCGGATGGCTGGCGTGCCCACCAGATTGTAATGATGCACCTCGGAGGCCCCCCACACCGCGTTCAGGCATGAGGAGACTCGCTGCGACACGCAGCGCCTCAGCCAGTGACGCCAGTTGCCATGCAGGCGCGGAACCGAGATTCCCGTGCTGGGACGCACGCCCGTCCCAGCACGGCATCGCTCATGCGGTGAACGTCACGTGGCGCCAGACATCCGTCTGCTCGAAGGTGACATTGGTGCCCAGGGCCTCGAAGTGTTTGCGCCCACACTTGATCTTTCCCAGCTCTTCCGGTCGGAGAAGGCTCTCTTGCTGGGTGCCCTTGGTCTCTATCACCAGGTAAAGGCGCTGCTCACCGTCGGGAAGGCGTCGCACGATAGCCCAGTCCGGATTGTATGTGCCGAGCGGCGTGGGGACTTTGAACCAGGACGGGAGCTTAGCGTACACCTCGACGTCGCTCGCCGACTCCAGATCCTCGACGAACTTGCGCTCGGTCTCGGAGTCGTAACGAACTTCCTCGTAGACACTCTTCGCCGCAGGGGTCAGGTTCTTGCCGAGATAGCCGTGCAGCTCCTCGGTAAGGAAGAGCTCCTGGGCGTAGACGTCACTCTCCCCGAGCTTGACGTACTTGATCCCGTCGACAAGCGCCGCACGCCGAGCCTCTGTGATCTTCTCGGCGGCGAGGGATACAAACTCCTGCGGGTTGCGCTGGAAATCCCGGAAGCGGCCGCTCTCAGAGAGGATCCGGTGGATGGTGCGCCGGGTCAGCTTGGTCTGCTCAGCCAACTCGCCGAGGATATCCGGTAGCGGGATGTCTCCCTGCTCGACCAGTTGCGGGGCCGAGGTCGACTCAGCACCGGTTTCGATGCCACGCTCGCTTATGGCCAACGTCGTTGACGTCCACACCATGCGGGCAGGAAAAATCTGGCGGGCCTCCTTCAGAGCACCCGCTGCGTCCGCGATCAGCTTCTCCGGGTCGAAGTCCACCCGGTAGGTGCTCCTCTGTTTGATGCGGTTCCAGAGTTCGTGGAACTGTGGGTTCTCGAAGACCTGCTTACGGACCTTGACCGTTCGTCGTTCATCCCGGTCGTTGATGGTGACGCCCTTGGCACGCTGCTGGAGCCGCTCCGCAACTACAGACTCCAGGCCGGCGAACTCCACGGGCAGTGTGAACGTGTCCTCCGCGAGAGCCTGCTGGAGCAATTGCGCGTCGATCTTGCCGTTGCCCTGAATGTAGCCAGCCTCCTGCAGAGCAGCGAAGAGCCGTTGCGAGCCCTCGCTACCGAGCCGCTTCCCATCGTTGTCGGGAAGGAGAAGGCTGGAAAATTGGTGCGGCTCGATTCGACCGAAGCTGACCTTGGCGTCCTGCTCGTACTCGGTCTGGAGTGAGGTGGCAAACTGCTCCAGGCTCTCAGTCGCAACGACAGTAAGGGTGTTTACGTCGAAGCCATGGAGCCGCTGGCCTTCCTGATTCACTGCGAGCCGTAGACCGCGGCCGATGGTCTGCCGACGCTGCCGTTCGGAGCCCATCTCCCGCAGGCTGCAAATCTGGAAGACGTTCGGGTTGTCCCAGCCCTCTCGAAGCGCCGAGTGGGAAAAGATGAACTTCACCGGCTCGTCGAGGCTGAGCAGGCGCTCCTTGTCCCGCATGATCAGGTCATACGCGCGCTCGGCGTCCGCCCCGTCCTGGGCCGCTCCCTCCTTGATGTCCTTGGGCTTGCCCTTGGCATCCCTGGCGAAGTAGCCCTCGTGGACGGCGCTCGGCTCAGAGTCGAGATCCACCTCGCCGTAGAGGGTCGAGTAGCGGGGGTTGCGCTGGAGCTGCGCATACTCCTCTTCGAAGATCTTCACGTACTCGCCCGGTACCGAAGCGCCATCCGAATCTTCGGCGCGGTAGCGGTCCACGCGATCGATGAAGAACAGGCTCAGCACCTTGATGTCCCTGGAGCGGAGCTCCAGTTCCCGATCAAGGTGCACCCGGATGGTCTTGTTAATCAGATGCCGGGCGCGCTCGAGCACCGGGATGTCGCCGTAAGCCTCGCCTTCCCTGAGGTACTCGTCGATTCCGCCACCGTGGACCTGGATGAACCCCGACTCACTCCTGCCACGGCCCTTTGTGACGTCGCCGACCAACAGGCCCTCGTAAACACGATTGTCGGTGATCGCCTCAAGGCTGCTTCCGGGGCTTACTCTCTCGGTTCGGCGCACGACGCGCCCGGACACCATCACGTCGACTTCCACGGTCGCCGTGTAGTCGTCCTTGCGCGTGCTGACCTTCTCAAGGCGGATATACGGACGGCCGTGCGCGTGCTCCACGGTACCGCCGGCCACCTCGATCTGCTTGACCAGTCCCGCCTGGTAGGCGTCGACGGCGTCCAGCTTGTAGACCATGTTGAACACGTCGACATGTGTCGCCGAGTAGCGCAGGCTGAACAACGGATCCATCGCGCGTAGGGCCTGTCGCCCCCGGCCCTGGGGGCCACCGTCTACGCTCTGCGGCTCGTCAACGATGAGAATCGGCCGCACCTGCTTGATCAATTCAATCGGCGCCTCGCCACCGGTCTGCTCACTCCGCTGGTAGATCTTCGCGGTCGCCTGCTTATTGATTGCGGCGGCCGTCACGATCATTAGCTCGATGCCGGAGCTGTAGGCGAAATTCCTCACCTGGCCCAGCTGCGCCGAGTCGTAGGGGAAGTAGTGCAGCGGGGTGCCGTCATAGAGGGCCTTGAAGTGATCCTCCATGATTTGCAGCGACTTGTGGACGCCCTCTCTGATCGCCACAGATGGCACGACAACAATGAATTTCGTGAAGCCGTAACGCTTGTTCAGCTCGTAGACCGTACGCAGGTATACGTATGTCTTGCCGGTACCGGTCTCCATCTCGACCGTGAAATTCAGATCGCGCTCGTCCGCCAACTCGGGGAGCGAGGAGAGCGGCAGACCGTTACGCTCCTGGACCTCGTTCAGGTTCGCGTGCAGCTGATCAGGCAGGATCCGCAACCGGTTCCCGACGCCAGCCGCCGGGGTGAACAGGTCGTCATTGTCCCCTCCGACAGTGAACAGGCTGCGCCCGCTCTCCTGCCCATGGAATAGATCGCATACCGCATCCACAGCCGCCTTCTGATGTGACAGCTCGGAATCGAAATGAAGCTTGGGCTTTTTCATCCTGACGTCCCCTCGGCTCACAGACTCTTCACGACGAAGGGGGACTCATGCTGCTCGAGGATCGCCACGAGGTTCGCCTTGGCAACATCGTCAGCGAAAGCCACGTCCTTGAGGAAGACGGTCACATCCGCCTCAGGCTGCAGCTCGTCACGCCAAGTAACGATACCCTCGGCGATCTCTTCCGCATTGCTCTTAGTGATCGAACCGGCGGAAGGCAGGCAGGCGAACAACAGACCATTTCCAGTCGCGAACACGTGAATGCCCGCGAAGGTCCGCGCGTCCGCCGCCGAAGCGAGGTCGAGCCCCTGGCTCAGCAGCAACTCGAAGAGGACATCCTGTTCGGAGCGTCCCTCGCGGACGTTGTCGATGTGCTCAAACGCCTGCTGCTCGAAGTCCGGACGGGAGGTGTCCCAGCGGACGACGTTGCCATCGGAAAGAACGAAGGAGCGGAATCCGAAATCCCCAGAGAATTCACCGTCCGAGGGCCTTTTCTGAATTGTCTGGGAAGCCCGCCGCAGGCGCTCGCGCGTAATTTCGGAAATTGTCGGGTAATCCGGTCGACCTGTCTTCTCAGGCAGCTGGGCCAGAATAAAGCGTAGCGCTGCAGAGTTGTCAGCCTGCCAGTCCATGACAGCGTGCCCGGTAACACCAGAGCCAGCAAAGAAGTCGAGGACCAGATCTCCGTCGTTACAGAACGCGTCGATGATCCGGCGCACCAGCTTGACCGGTTTGGGAGTGTCAAAAGGAGCATCGCCACCGAAGAGGCTCTTCAGCTCGAGCGTCGCCTCCTTGTTGTGGCCCGCGAAGCCGTAGTCCCACCAGGTGTGCGGCTTGATCCCTCGCTCCGATTCCTGCAGGAACGCCTTGAGCATGGGACGGGCGTCGCGATCTTTGCCCCACCAGATCCTGCCGTCCGAGTTCCAAGAGTCGAATTTCTCCCGATTGCACCGCCAGTAGCGGTTTGCGGGTGGGTTGAACTTCTTGCCAGTCGGCCCGGTAATCTCGAACATGCCAGCGGCATAGGGCTTGCTCGCCGACAGATCCTGCGCCCGCCAGGGACCTCTCGGGTCGTTGTCGGGGTTCTTGTACGCCTCCAACTGGTCCTCGTTGCGCTCCCAGTCGGAAATCCTGACAGACCCGCGGTCGCGGGCATACACCACGACGAAGTCGTGCATGTCCGAGAACCACTTGGCGGTGACGTTCGAGACATAGCGTTTCTGCCACATGATGTTCGCCACGAAATTCTCTTCGCCGAAGATCTCGTCGCACATGCTACGGAGGTGGGCCTGCTCTCCGTCGTCGATGGAGATGCAGATGACTCCGTCTTGGCGCAGAAGATTCCGGGCCAGCATCAGCCTCGGGTACATCATGTCCAGCCAGGCACTGTGGCGACGTCCGACGACCTCAGCGTTGCTGCTGATCCGCCCGCCGGAGCTGTTGATCTGTCCGGTGAGTTCGAGGTAGTTCCGGATGCTGTCCTGGAAGGTGTCCGGGTAGATGAAGTCGCTGTTGCCCGTGTTGTACGGGGGGTCGATGTAGATGAGCTTCACCTTACCGGCGTAGCTCTTCTGTAGAAGCTTGAGAATTTCGAGATTGTCGCCCTCGACCATGATGTTCCGGGTGGCGTTCCAGCCCACCGACTCGTCCGGGCGGGGCAGCAGGGTCGCCGTGCTCGGCTTGAGGGCAACGCGGCGGGCGTTGCGCTTGCCGAACCAGGTCAGTTCGAACCTCTCGTCGCCGGGTTCGATGGCGTCGCCAAGCAGCTCGCGCAGAGCGTCGAAGTCGACCTTGCCCTCCGCGAAGGCAGACGGGAAGATCTTCCGGAGCTGTTCGAGGTTCTCCGCCACGAGGTCCTTGGAGTGGGTCTCCGGATCCCCCGGCTCAACCGTGTGCATCGTCACCCTGTTCGTCCCCTGCTTGACTACGGCACCGTCCGGCTCAACCGGTGCCTTCTTCTTGACCGTGCTCTTCGTTCTTCCTGCGTTGCTACGCCAGACGCAACCTATCGTGCGCCACTGACAAAGCGATTCTCTTCACCTTGATCTGGTCCTGTAGCTCGATCCTGCGAGGGATCTGCTTCTCCCTCTTGATCTGGGCGACCAGCTTGTTGATCTCTGCCTCGAGTCGGGTGCTCTCTGCCAGGGCAGACAGCTGAGTCTGCGCCGCACCCAAGGTGCCCGCGAGCGCAAACTCCCCAAGCACCGCAGCAACACGCAAGGCAACCGTTCGGGCCAGCCAACCGTCGTAGACGGCACTGAGGTCGCTGCGTGGCTGCCGGTCGAGTTGAAGAGCGCTCAGGAAAGCATCGCCAACCGGTGCGGGGACGTCTCCGACGGAAGCACTCACAGGTGGACTCTCCAGTGTGACCTCATCGTTCCGCGCGTGTGACATGCGCTTGAGGGCAACCGAAACACGGGGACCGGACTCCTGCTCGCTGACAAGGAGGATCGGGTATGGCACGGCTCGATGGAGGAGTTCTTCCAAGCGAGTGAGTTTGGTTCCGGTCCGGGTCCGCAGAGTCATGACGTGGAGCTCAGGAATGCGCCGACTGCCGTCCGGGGCCGTGTAGGCAGGGATTCCCACGGCATCAGGGCGTATCGCGGCGGCCCAGCGCAGGGTATCGATGCCATCCTGCAGCAATCGCCGATCAGCGGCGCTGAAGTCGGAGTGCGCCTGCAACTGGGTCTTGGGCACCCGGACATCCACTGCGCAGTCGGCGGGCAGCCGAAGCGCGTCGACTACGTCGTCCGGAGTCATCGCTGGGCTCCTTGGTCAGCGGATCCCGCTGGATCGGCGTCGCCACGGGGCAAAACAGCAAGGAAGGCGAGTACTTCGAAGTCATTGGTCCCGGCGAAGCCTCCTGCCGCGGCGGCCTGGGTGCCATCCAGGCTGAACAGACTGGCAACCGCGCGCTCTTCCTCCTTGCCAGTGACGGAGCGTACAGCGGCGGCAAGAGCCTTGCGGGCTGCCCCCATGTCGGCGCCGCGCCGGGTCCGGGCGTCGAACAGCGCAGTGAGCCCCGGGTCAACCTGGCCCTGCTCGGCACTGACCCTGCGCAGCCGGTTGAGGATGCGCTTGGTCTGGGTATGGCTGAGCTGCACCACCCCTTCCTCCCCGACGTGGATGAGGTAGTGAGGGGCAAGTGGGTCGCCGGCCTGCACGGCCCGATCGGCCGCCTGGCCTTCGGCACGTAGGCAGAAGATCAGTCCGGGTGGGACGTCGCCATCGGTGTCCGCGACCGCGTGAACTCCGAGTGGCTCCGCATCCAGCTCGCCGGGGTGTCGCTTGGCGTAATCGGCGAGGTCGATGCGCAGATCGGTGAGGGTGAGGTCAGCGATGGACACGCCGGTCGACAGGTCCTCAAGGTCGAGGACGGAGTCTTGGAGCTTGAGGAGTTGTGCGCGCCGGTATTCGAGATCGTTCATCGGGTCGCCGGCGCTGGTCTCGATGACGTTCTCTTCGCCGGTGGCGGAGATGTCGAGGAGCACCATGCGGCCCGTGACTCGCTGCTCGAGGCCGATGTATTCCTCCAGGTCCATCTGCGGCCAGAAGTTGACGAGCTGGATCCGAGCGCTGCGCGAACCGAGGCGGTCGATGCGGCCGAAGCGCTGGATGATGCGCACCGGGTTCCAGTGGATGTCGTAGTTCGCGAGCCAGTCGCAGTCCTGCAGGTTCTGACCCTCGGAGATACAGTCCGTGGCGATGAGCAGGTCGAGTTCGCCCTCTCCAGCCAGATCGTCCGGGCGTTGCTTCGAGCGTGGGGAGAACGCAGAGAGGATGGCGGGAAGATCGCGGCGCAGCTTGAGCGTGGTGCGGTTGTTCCCGGATCCCGTCACCAAGCCAGCCTCGACTCCGAGTTCGACCCGCGCCCATTCGGCGAGCTCTTCATACAGGTAGGCGGCGGTGTCCGCGAAAGCAGTGAAGACGATGGCCTTGCGATTGCCCGGGTTGACGGGGTTGCGAACCTTATCCGCGATTAGCCGCTTAAGGTGGCTTAGTTTCGCGTCACGCTCCGGTATCACCTGCTCGGCCCTGTACAGCATCGCGGAGAGGCGTTCATGGTCCTCCAGGAGGTCTTGGCGCCAGCGGATCAGATCCATGTCCGCGATGAGAACCCTGATCTTGCCACCACCGATTGCCAGCTCGTCCGAGCGCAGGTCGTCGCGCTCCTCCTCGTCGAGAGAGTCGGGGCGGTAGTAGGTCTCGTGGCGGTCGATCGCACCCAGGTGCGCGTCGATGCGCTCCAGCTGCCGGCTCACCGTCAACCGGAAGGAGTGGACGGAACTCTCCAGCCGCTTGAGGATGTTCACCCTCATCAGGTTGACCAGGCTCTGCTCCCGGTCGGCCTGCTGGAAGCTACCCTTGCCGCTCTTCAGGCGGGTGGCGTACTTGTCGGCGTACTCGGCCCGCTTGTCCGGTCTCAGGTAGTGCATGGGCGAGTAAGCGGCCAGATTGAGCTTGCGGATCTGGTCGTTGAGTTCTCCGATGGCGCCGAAGTCGCCCTGTGTGTCGATATCCGACTTCACGTTGAGCGGTGCGAGGCGCTCGGGGAAGGATCCAGTCTCGGCAGTTCCGTAGTACTTCTCGATGTGCTTGCGCGAGCGGGCGATGGTCAGCATGTCGAGCAGCGTGAAATAGTCGAAGCCCAGCATGTCCACGAGAAGGGCTGGGGTACGCCCCTCTGGGTCAAGTTCCTGCCACCGATTGAACTGGCGCTGCGCGACGCGGACGGTCTCGGCGATGCTGGCGATACCATACGGCGCCAAGGCCGTGTCGTCGTTCTCGGTAGCGAAGGCGACTTGGTTGCGCAGGTCCGCAAGCCGGTTGTTGACCGGGGTTGCCGAGAGCATCAGGATGCGGGTCTTCACGCCCTCCTGAATGATCTGGCGCATCAGGCGGTCATAGCGAGTCTCGCCGTTCTGCTTCGGCGAGTTGGCGTTACGGAAGTTGTGCGACTCATCGATGACTACCAGGTCGTAGTTACCCCAGTTGACGTGCGCAAGGTCGATGTCGCCCGATCTGCCGGACTCACGGGACAGATCGGTGTGGTTGAGCACGTCGTAGTTGAAGCGATCTGCACTGAGGAGGTTCCGGCGGTCATTCGCCGTGTACATCGTCCAGTTGTCTCGCAGCCGCTTCGGGCAGAGTACGAGTACCCGGTCGTTGCGCAGCTCGTGGTACTTGATCACGGCGAGCGCCTCGAAGGTTTTCCCCAGGCCGACGCTGTCCGCAATGATGCAGCCGCCGTAGCGATTCAGCTTGTCGATCGCACCGATGACGCCGTCCCGCTGGAACTTGTACAGCTTTCCCCACACCACGGTGTCGTGGATGCCGGTCTTCGCATCGATGACCGTGTCCTCGTCCAGCTCCCCGCCAGCAGTGCTAAACAGATGGTGGAGCATGAGGTGGTAAATGCGCTCCGGGTCGCGATAGCGCCCGAGGGCACGCATCTGCTCCAGCAGCGGGCCCGCTTCAAGAGAAGCGGGTGTGCCCCCCCACATCGCCTGGAAGAGTGCAGGAGCGAGAGCGGCCGCCTCGCTCTCGTTGTCGGAGCGCAGGATCGACGTGTACGGATTACCAGGGGCCAGGCCGAGGCCGGCGCGATCGAAGCCGAAAGAGCCCTGGGCCAGCGAAATCACTTCACCCGAGGCCGCTCGGGCAACCAGAACACCCTGGGGGATAGCATGAAACGCCGCATGCCGCACCTCGGCCCGCCGGGCCAGCCACTCGGCGCACGACGCAGCAAGGTAGCGGCTCGACAGGCGGTTGCGGGCAGCGCGATCATGCTCGCCGCCCAGTAGGTGCAGATCGGCGGCTACACTCGGTAGCAGAAGTCGAGCCTGCTCCAACTTGGCCAGCTCGTCGCGGAGCTCTTCGAACGCGTATACCGAGAAGGTCGACGAGGCGAGGTCCAATGCACCGCCCGGCTGCAGACTCGGCCGCACCGCATCGATCAATCGGTCGCCACCCCGGTTGCTCACGACCTTCAATGCATTCCCCCTCCGGGACACCGGTCCGGCAAAACGAACTCGATGGCGCTATAGCCTAGTGCAGGGTGCTGATGGCGCCTGAATAGTTTCTACCCGCTTGTGCCGCGCTCCAGGTAGGCGGTCCTTCCGTCCGCTCTCGCCGCGAATGCTGCGTGGATACGACGGGCGAGGCGAGGGATCAAGACCGTGTCGAGCTGGGCCTCGTCGTAGAAGGCGTACTCGCCGATCTCCACGCCGTCGGGGGTGATCTGGGCGCGGTCCGCGTCGGTGACGAGGCCGCCGTCGAAGACGAAGAGGAGCTTGTCGCCCTCGCTCGGGTGGGGCGCCCAGTCGGCGACGAGTAGGCGGCCGATGGGGGTGGTGAGGCTCAGCTCCTCCTTGAGCTCGCGGGCGGCGCCCTCACTCGGAGTCTCCCCGGGGTGGAGGTACCCGCCGGGGATTTCCCAGCCCGGCTTGTAGGTCGGGTTGACCAGGAGGACGCGACCCTCCTCGTCGAAGATGAGCACGCCGGCAGCGGTGCGAGGCTGGGCTACTTCCTCTTGGGCCTGGGACTCGCTCATGGCGACGACTGTAGTCGCTGTGCCCGTCACCCAACGATGCGGAGTCGGTGGGCCACGCCCGCGAGTTGATGGCTCGGCTTCCCCTTCTGCTGCCGGACCCAGGCCGTCACCAGGTGGCGGGAGATGAAGTGGTAGTGGACCTGCTCAGGGGCGAGTTCCTCGGCGTCCAGGACGAGGGCCAAGGCCTCATCGGTGCGGTTCTGGGCGCTGTAGGCGCGGGCGACTTCGAGGGTGTGGCGGACGCGGCGCTCCAGGGGAAGGGTGGAGGAGTCCACTCGCGGCCCCTGGTCGGCGGCGACCTGGACGTCGCCGAGTTCCATCGCGGTGGAAATGCGGTGGATGGCCACGTTGGTGGGGCCGAAGGCCGTCCACATATGGTTGGCGTCCTGCCCGAGGCGCTGGGCTGCCGCATCGGCCTCCGCTAGGAATGCGCGGACGGTTGCCCGGTCGTCGAGGCGGGCCGCGGCGACAGCCCCCACGAGGAAGAGAGTGCCGTAGACCGATACGTACGTCGGCGAGGCGTCGGGGAGCCCGCCCTCCAGGTAGCCGGCGGAGTCGGTGACGAGGTCGCGGGCTGCGGTGAGTCGGCCATTGGAGAGGAGGCAGTGGGCAACGGACCGGAAGAGTGAGCCGGTAACAACGGGGTTCCCCGACTCCTGCGCTGCCCCAAGGCCTCGGTCGGCTGCCATCCAGGCCAGATCGGCTTCGCCGATCTTCGTCAGTACCATGGCCGCGCCCTGGTACGCCATCGCCAGCAGCGCCTTCGCTTGCAGCTGGGCGTCTCCCTCGTATCCACGTGCGGCCCGCTGCGCGTCTGCCAGGATGTCGGGTATCAGCCGGGTGGCCCGGGTGTACTTGGCATCCTGGTAGGCCGACCACGCTGATCCGACCTCGGCACGCAGGATCTCCAGGTCTGGGAGGCCATTCGGCTCGTCGGCCGCGAGCAGGGGCGACATGCGCTTGTAGTCCATGAGCGCTTCGCGTAATCGGGGCACCGCGCCGGCCTGGCTGTCCCCTGCCCAGTCCAGCAGCGAGGGCTCGGCCAGAAGATCGCCGAGCTGCACGTCAAGGGCGTCCGCCAGGACCTTGATCACCGACAGCCGGTCGAGGTCGATCCGGTTGTTCTCCACCTTACTAAGCCAGTCGGCAGTCCTGCCGACCAATCCGGCGAGCACCTCCTGCGGCATGCCTCGACGCCGCCGGTACCAGGCGACACGTTCGCCGATGCTCAAACTGTCGGTCATCCCCTGCATGCTTCCAGCCTGGCGTTGCCCGGTTCATAGACCCCGGAAGAAATTTCCGGGTTCCTCGCGGTTCATCCTCCTAGCGTTCTGACGTGGCATCAAGCAGTCGTCAGCACGAGCTGTTCCAGATGAGGAAGGCGTAGTCGATGGACCGGTCGAGTCAGCAGATGAGGCGCGTTCCTTCCGCCGGTTCCGCTGCTGTGGACGGTCCGCGCGTGCCTCTCCACGGGTCGGCGCGGGACAGTCCGGCAGGGGGCCGGGGCGTTCCCATGAACGGGTTACTCGACGCTGACGGCGGCTGCGTGGCCTTGCAGATGACGTTCGTGAACTCGCCCAGCTCCGTGCCCGCCATCCGCGCCCTGGTGCGGAGGGTCATCGGTGTGTGGGGATACGAGACGCAGTTCATCGATGATGCCGAGCTTGTTGCATCCGAGCTCACCGCCAACGCAGTGCTGCACGCTCAGGCCGATGACTGCGACTGCTTCGATGTGCGCCTCAGGCCGGGGCACCGGCGGCTCAGGATCGAGGTGGCGGACACCGGCCCGTCCCTCCCCCGCCAGAAGGTACCGGGTTCCGCGGTGGAGACGGGCCGTGGGCTTCGCCTGGTCGAGGCGCTCTGCGGGCGGTGGGGCGTCGTGCTCAACACGCCGAGAGGCAAGACCGTCTGGGCCGAGCTCGTGACCAGCGCGCCATGAGACAGCCTGCCCCCAGCCACCAGCCGCAGGACGGGCACATCGTTGGACTCGGTAAGCCCCGCTACGCACCCCTTCGGAGGGTCCATGACCGCAACCCTGAGTAAGACGTCGGCGCCGCTCGCACTCTCCGCGGTCCGGCGAATGGCAGACGAGCACCACGTCCCCGTGGAGGATGCCCTACTCATCGCGATCAACCTGTTCGGGATCGCATCCGTTCACGGCAGGCACAGGGCGCGCGTGTCCATACGTCTCGCCTCCCGTCCGCACGTTCCGTGGATGGTGATCGTTCCGCTGAACGCGCAGACGTCTCCCTTCTCCTTACGGGGTGACGAGCTGTCCCTGGCCGGCGTTCCGGTCGGCACCGTCGAGCGGGTGGCCGCCGACGAGGCGGTCGGCGGGTACTTCCGTGACGACGGGCGTGCAGCGACCCTCAACCCCAACGCCCGCAGCCGCTGCGTTGGTTGCGCGTTCTGCCCCAACACACTGGAGGCCGCAGCCGATCCCCGGCTCGCGGAGGAGCGCCAGCTCAACGAGCTGTTGGCCGCGATGACCGAGCAACACCCTCGCCGCAACCTACGAGAGCTCGTCGAGGTCACCGTTTCGACGGGGTGCTTCGAGCGGGAGCGTGCAGCCGTCGACCACCTGATCGGCCTCCGCGAGGTGCTCACCGCGCAGGGTGTCGGCGCCCGGATCGGCTTCCTCAGCTCGGTGATCACCAGCACTCAGGCGTTCGAGGAGCTGGGCGAGCACGTGGCGCCATTCGTTTTGCGGCTCACAGCGGAGTGCTTCAGCCGACGGGACCTGCTGTTGAAAGCCAGCAAGGCGGCCCTGACCGCCGGCGAGATGCCGCACGTCCTGCGGCGGGCCATGCAGGCGGGCCACGGGACGTCGTTCACCTACGTCGTGGGCCTCGACTCCCAGGAGGAGCTGCGTAGGGGCGTCAGCGAGCTGATGCCCTTCACCACGGAATTCCCCAACTTCCAGGTGTATCAGGCCCACAACGCGATCATGGCCGGGCTACGGGCGGACGGCTCGGAGACTCTGGACTTCTACCTGCGAGCCAGGCGGGAGATCGAGCAGATCACCGGGCCCACCGGTCTGCGTCCGAAGGCGTGGGAGTGCTACCGGCCCCTCTGGTACTTCACCTTCGGTGACGAGAGCCTGGTGGCATCGTGACGAACCACGCGGCCGTGCTGTGGCGGGCCGCCACCTACGTGTCGGTGGTGCTCCTCCACCTGAACGACAACGTCCTCTTGGCCGAGCCGCTGGAGGCCCGGCACGTCAAGCCGCTGCCGTCAGGCCATTGGGGCACCGTTCCCGGCACCGCGTGGGCTCTCGCGCACACGGCGCTCGCGGCCGGGGAAGCGCCGCCCGGTCGCGAAATCGTTCCGGTACTGGGCGCGGGCCACGCAGGCGTCGTCCAGCTGGCGTTCGCGTGGCTGACCGGCGAGCTCGCCATCCTTCGTCCCCAGTACTCCCGCCACGCCCAGGGGCTTGCCAGGCTCGCCCGCGACTTCCCCGAGACCGACGGGCTCGGCTCCGAGGTCCACCCGCTCCTGGCGGCCGGAGCCGCTCCAGGAGGTTGTCTCGGCGGTGCACTGGCATTCGGCCACGGCCTGGCCGCCGACGGCTCGGGCCGGGTCGTGGTCCCCGTCATCGGCGACGGCGAGTGCGAGACCCCTACGACCGCGGCCTCCTGGCTCGCGGCCCGCGCACTGCGCAACAGCGCGGTGGTGCCTGTCGTGCACGTCAACGGCTTCAGGATGGGTGACCGATCGCTGCTGGGCGGCATGGACGACGCGCAGCTCCGCGCGTACGCGGCCGGGCTGGGCTGGCAGGGCCGCGTGGTCGATGTCGCGGCTGGCTCGGACGACGAACACCACGCCTTCCGTACGGCGCTCTCCGACGCGCTCGAGGAGTCCGCCGGCGGCGCCCGGACAGCCGTGTTCCTCCGGTGTGTGAAGGGGTGGAGCGGTCCCGAGGCCGTGGGTGGGCAACGCGTACTGGGCACGGCCCACGCCCACAAGACGCCGCTGAGCGACGCCCGGTACGACGAACTTGAGCGGAAGCAGCTGGAGGAGTGGCTGGCCTCCTACCGACCCGTCGAGCTGTTCGACGGCAGGGGACACCCCGTGGGCGACCTCGCCGACGCACTGGACGCGGCCAGATGGCACTCGGCTGCTCGGCCAGCCATGACGTCATGGCCCAGCACGCTCCACACGGGGAGTTCCGGCGGGGGCAGGTTCGGGAACGCCATCGCCCGGGTCCTGCGCGGCCATGCCGCCGCCGGAGAACTCCGGGTCTTCAGCCCCGACGAACTCGCCTCGAACCACCTTGCAGGGCTGCAGGACGAACCCTGGGTGTCGGAGGTGTTGGCCGAGGAGGTTCTCCTGGGCTGGCTTGCCGGATGGACGGCCAGCGGGCGGCGAGGCGTCCTGATCTCCTACGAGGCGTTCTCGCCCCTCCTCGCCGCAGGCATCGTCGGGCACCTCAAGCACCGGCGTCTCGCCGTGGGCAAGCCGTCCCCCAGCCTCAACCTGCTGCTCACCTCGTACGGCTGGCACAACGTGTACACGCACGGCGATCCCTCCCTGGCCACGACACTCCTCGCCACCGGCGACCCAGCCGTGCGCGTACTGACGCCGGCGGATCCGCGGCGGGCAGCTGCAGCCTTGGACGAATTGCTGGGTTCAGTCGGCCGCGTCAACGTCCTGATCGCCGGCAAGCACGCCACCGTGAACCACCCCACCGCCACGATCAGCGAGGAGCAGACGCACGGCCTGGCCGTCTGGCCGCACCTCAGCGACGACGGAGAGCCTGCCCTGACGGTCGTCGTTGCCGGGGACCTCCCCGCCGAGGTCGCCACCGCTTCGGTGCCTGTCATCCGGGAGAAGCTCGGATGCCGGGTCCGCGTCGTGAGCATCCTCGACCTGACGGTCCTCGGTGACCCGGCCGTCTGGCCACGAGGACTGGCCCAGCCCGACCTCGACCGCTACTTCGGGCAGCACGCACCCGTGCTCGTGGTCACCCTCGGCCACCCGGCCGCGGTGTGGGGGTTGCTGGGTGGACGGCTCCGGCGCCCCGTCGAGGTCATCGGCTGGCGGGAGCCGGCCCGACCCGCGCCACAAACAGTGCTGGCCCACGAGCTCGGACTCGACCCGGCAGGCCTGCTGCGTGCGGCCGGCCGGTTGGTGGACCGGAAGCGGAGGGCGGCGTGATGGCGGACCCCGCACTCGTCAAGACCGAGGTCGTCCACACGACGGAGGCTGCCCGCCCCGGAGACGACACAGCCTTCGTGGCCGTGCACGGCGGTGGTGACGTCGGCTGGTACGGGCCTGTCAGTGAGGGCGTAAGTCGCACTGTCGAGGTCATCGCGGCAGCCGTAGCCGGTACCCCCGTCAGCGACCACTGCGGCCTGGTGCAGCGGCTGTGCACGGCGGCTGGGGGAGTGCGACGCGGGCCGCTCGAACAGTGGGCCGTCGGTGCCGTGGACTGCGCGGTCTGGGACCTGCACGGACGGCTGCTGGGCAAGCCGGTGGCCGAACTTCTGGCACAGCCGTGCACCCGCACGCAGATCCCGGCCTACGCCTCGTGGCTCCGGATGGACCTCGCCAGTTCACAGGCGCCGGAAGTGCTGGCGGAAGTGGCCGAGGAGGGCTGGGCGTTCACCAAGTGGGGCCTGCGCAGGCAGCCGGGACCGACCATCGCCTCCGAGGTCCGTGATCTCGTGGTCGCCATACAGCGAGCGGTTCAGCACACCGGCACCGGCTTTGCCGTCGACGCGGTCGGCACGTGGAGCCCCCAGCTCAGCAGCGCGTTCGCCGTCGAGGTGGACGCCTCGACGCTCCTCTGGCTGGAGGACCCGCTGCCCGAGCACGACCTGCCGGTCTACGGACGACTCGCCTCCACCGGCCTCCCCCTGGCACTCGGAGAAAGGCTCATGCCCGAGGAGGACCTGCCGCGTCTCCTTGGCCAGATCCGCCCTGCCGCTCTCACGATCGACGTCGTGGGCTGCGGCGGACTCACCCCTGCCGTCGCAATCGCCTCCATGGCGCAGGAGGCAGGCATTCCCCTTTACCCGCACGGCCGTTCGCTCGTGCCGGGCATTCACCTCGCTGCGGCGTTCCCGGACGCCGTCCCGGCGGTCGAGTACCGGCGCCAGTGGGAGCCACCCCGCCAACAGTTCTACAACGAGCCCTGGACGCCCGAACACGGCGCCTTCCTCTCACCCGCATCCGCCGGCCTCGGCGCCGAGCCCCGGAGACCACAGTGACCTCCACCAACGAGACGCTCCCTGTCAGCGGTACAACCCGCCACGACGAGAACGGCCTGCTGCTCGTGCTGGAACAGCACGTCGAAGGACACGACACCTTCCTCACCGGCCGACTCGACCTCGGCCAGGAGTCCGTCCCTGTGCGGATCATCAGCTTCGACGACGTCACCGTCCTGCGGCCCACCGAAGCGGTACCCGTCCTTGCCTCGCGTTGGACCGGTGTCCTGCACCTGCCGCACGGAGCACGCCCGCGCAGAATCCCCGCCGACCTCACGGACGCGGCCAGAGAGCGTGCACGCGACGTTGCCGCGCTCGACCCGGCCGAACTGCGCTACGCACTGACCTTCCTCGGCGAAGCCACCACCCAGGCCATCCGGACAGCGCGCATCGAGGCCATCGTCTCCGCCCTGCCGCCGTCCCACCCCGAGGCGGCGTGATGACCAAGCCCCAAGCGTTGATCAGCCTGGACATCGGGGGCACGCTCGGAAAAGCGCAGGGACCCGGTCTCGCGGCCCGGCTGGCTGCCGCGTCGCCCCTCGGCCCCAGGGAAGCCCGCCGCGTCATGCGCGACGTCCTCCACACCGTGCCCGAGATCACCGAGGCCGTGGTCGACAGGGTCTGCCGGGCGCTCCGCATCGAGCCGTCCGACTTCCCCCGCGACCTCCCCGCCAGCCCCCTGGTGCTGTTTCCCGGGTCCGTCGAGGCCCTGCAGGCGCTGAGCGACATGGCGTCCGTCGTGACGCTTTCGAACGTGACGTGCACCGAAGCCGACCCGGAGCGCGTCCTCGATCTGCTCTCGCCCTGGGTGAACGCGCACTTCCCCTCCTGCCGCACCGGCTACGCCAAGCCCGACCCCCGTGCGTTCCAGACGGTTGCCGAGACGTGCGGGGTGGAGCCGTCGCGCATCGTCCACGTCGGGGACGACTGGGAATGCGACGTCCACGGAGCCACGGCCTCGGGGGCGAGGGCGGTCTGGATCTCGCACGGCCGCACCGTTCCCGCCCCACGGCTTCTCGTTGAACAGCGCGTACGGGTCGCCCACGATCTCGTCGACGCCGTCACCCATGTCCGGCACCACCTCACACGGAGCGATTCATGACCTTGTTCACCGGCACCGTCGGCTTCTACCGCCAGTACCGTCCGGGCATCCCCGAGGAGGTCGCAGCCGTCCTCGACCAGGCCGCCCCGCACACCCGCCCGCGCCGACTGCTCGACATCGGCACTGGTACGGGGCTCGTTGCCGAGTCCCTGCTCGGCCGGTTCGACGACATCATCGCCATCGACAACGACGCGGAGATGCTCGCCGCGGCAGAATCCGCGCTCCGCCCCGCCCTGCCGTCCGGAAGCGAGCTCGCGCTGGTCGAGACGACCGCCGAGGACTTCGTTCCCCCGACCGGATGGCGGGCCGACCTCGTCACGATCTGCCGGGCCTTCCACTGGCTCGACCAGGCCGCCGTCCTCTGGCTCCTCGACCGGCAGGTCACCCCGCACGGGGCCGTGGCCGTCTTCGGAGACAACAGCTTCTGGGCCGCGGACAGTTCTTGGAAACGGGACGTGCGTGCTGTCGTCCAGGAGTTCCTCGGTGAGAAGCGCAGGGCGGGCGCCGGGACCTTCAAGCACCACGACCGGCCGTACAGCGAGATCATGGCCGAGTCGCCGTTCTCCGCGGTCGAGGAGATCCGGGTACCGGTCCACCGCACCTGGACCGCGGAGAGCGTGCTCGGCTACCTGTACTCCACGACCTTCGCCGCACCGCACCTCTTCGGCGACCGCCTCGGGGAGTTCGAGACCTCCGTGAAGGCGGTACTCGCCGAGCACAGTGACGACGACACCTTCCCCGAGGACAACGAGTTCCTCATCCGCATCGGCCGAAGGCCCCGGGAATGACCGGGACCGCCACGGCTGTCGCCCGCCGGAACTACGGTCGGCTGGCGGCGCCGGAGATCACCAGCGCCCTCACGAAGACGTCGGTGTTGTGCCTGCCGATCGGCTCGTGCGAACAGCACGGACCGCATCTGCCGCTCAACACGGACACGGTCATAGCCGAGGCGTTCACCGAACTCCTCGTCGAGCGCTACGGCGAACGCCATGATCTGTGGGCGCTGCCCGCCATGCCGTACGGACTCTCACCGGAGCACCTCTGGGCGCCCGGCACGGTGACGCTCCGGGCAGCGACATTCCTGTCCCTGCTGGACGAGGTGGTCCGCGAGTACACGCGGGCCACCCCCGCCAGGCATCTCGTGATCGTCAACGGCCACGGAGGCAACCGGGGAGTTCTGGAGGCCGCGGTCCACGAGCTGCGCCTCGCGTACGGGGTTGCGGTGTGCGTGATCCACCCGACCGCGCTGTCTTCTGTCCGAACGGAAGGGTCGGTCCCGGAAGTCCACGCCGGCGTGCGCGAGACCTCGCTGATGCTGGCCCTGGCGCCGGAGGACGTGCATCTCGACCGCCTGCCGGCCGACGGTTTCCCTGGCTCCCAAAACCCGGAAACGAGCCGGCGGATCGTGCTCGACCGTGGTGCGACCTGGCCCTGGTCCTCAAGTGACGCCACTATCGCGGCCCACGGCGTCATCGGCGGCGATCCGCGTTGCGCCTCCGCCCAGCACGGCCAGTCCGTTCTGGCCGGAGCTCTCGACGCCGCTGTCGACGTGCTCGAACAGCTCACCAACCACCGCCCGTAGGGCCGAGCCTTCCAGGAGTTTGCCCATGGTCCTCACCGCCGACGACAAGCACGACTTCCTGCGTGACGGCCTGATCGTCAGGCGCAACGCCGTCAACCCCGCACTCGTCACCCGTGCCCGAGCGCTCATCGACGACTGGTGCCGCGAGGCGATGGACGACACTCTCGTCGACCAGTACACCCAGCGCACCTTCGCTCCCGAGCTGGGCAGCCACCCCGACCTGCTCGCCCTCTTCACCCACTCGGGAGCTGCCCAGCTCGCCGTCGAACTCTGCGGAGACATCGAGCCGGTCACCACGGTCCAGGTCCAGATCCGTCTTCCGGAGCACCTCCTCCCGACGGCCCAGCCGGTCAAACCGATGCACGTTGACGGCGTCGCCTGCCCACATCTGGATCCGGAAGAACTCCGGACGTTCTCCCTGCTCGTGGGTGTGGTGCTGTCCGACGTCAGGGATCCCCGGGGCGGTGCGCTGCACGTCCAGCCCGGCGCTCACCTGGAGATGTCGCGGTGGTTCCGCGACGAGTGGGCCTCCGGCGTCACGGACCAGGTGCCGCCGGAGGTCGACGCCCAGGGCGGGACCCCGTTCCTGGGCAGTCCCGGGGACCTGCTGCTGATGCACCACCTCGTGCCGCACGCCGTGGGCCGCAACACCGGGACCGAGCCCCGCGTCATGGCCTACTTCCGTGTCTCGCACATCCACCACGCCGAGCGCAGGACCCGAGCCCTGCAGAACCCGTGGCTCGACTATCCGACCCTGTCGGCGCTGCTGTCGGAAGAGACGGCGTAGCTCTATCACCCCGCCGACCGTCGTCGGCGATGACTCCTGCCTCGGCACGGGAGCCACTCGCCCCGGAAGGGCCAGACAGGTCCCGGTCGACCTCCTACTCCGACCCCAGAAAAGGAAGTCCCGTGCAATCGATCTCCTTAGACCGGATTCACGAAGCCGCCCGCGCCGTCGAGGCGGGTGGGCTGGTCATCGTGCCCACCCGGCGCTGGTACATGATCTGCGCAGACGCCACCAACGACGTCGCCTGCCGCAGCATCTTCGACGCAAAACAGCGTCCCCTCACGAAGTCCCTGGTGCTCGTGTCTCCCTCCGCAGACCACTGCGAGCGGCACTTCGTCGTCCACGACGAGGCCCGGCAGCTCATGGAGGCGTTCTGGCCCGGCGACCTCGCCCTCCTCCTGCCGTGGCGGGACGAGCAGACCAGCGCCCGGTACACGGCGGTCGGCGCCCCGGCCCTGGTCACCCGCTCCTCCGACGCTCTCGGGAAGCTCGCGGAAGCAGCCGCCGTCCCCGTCGCCGCGACCACGGTCAACGTCTCCGGAGACGCGCACGCGGACGCACCGGGACCGTCGATCACCGTTGACGAGGTCCAGGCTTTCCTCAAGCTCACCGACGTACCGGTGTCCGTCGTCTTGGACGGCGGCGTCTGCCCGGCCGCCGACCACCTCGCCATCGTCGACTGCGCGACGCCGGAGGCCCGCCTGGTGCGCGCCGGCCTGGTCCACGAACGTGCTCTCTCGGCTGCCTTGGGCCGGGAACTCGTCGGCTGAGTCAACGGGTAGGGACCCGGCCCCCATTTCCCTCCGCATGGCAAGAAGGCGGTAATGAAGAACGAGTACGAGGCGAAGTTCCCGGCCGTCGACGTGGTCGGTCTCCGGACCAAGCTTGCGGACCTGGGCGCCGTCCAGACCTTCCCGCGGACGTTGCTCACACGGAAGATCTTCGAGTGCGACGTTCTCGACGGTGCCCGGTGGATGCGGCTGCGCGACGAGCAGTCCGTCCGGAAGCCGTCGGCCTTCTGGGACTCGACTACGGCGAAGCCCGGTTCGGCAGCGTCGACATGACCTACAAGAGCGAGGCAGGACGGGACATCCTCGCCGAGCCCACCCTTCTCTTCGCCTCGGGCAGCGAGCGATCGGTGCTCGCTGCCCGAGGCGCCGGGGCAGTGAAGTCGGAGGTGAGGAACGGGTGACGGACGTCCCGCTGCCTCACGTGGTGATACCCGGGATTGCGGCATTCGCGAGAGGCGGGCCACCGGAACCGGCGACCACCGACGACGGCAACCAGTGGACCGACGGCTGTTGCTGGCTGTTCTGCGGCCAGCAGTGGACGCGAGTGCTGTGGATAGGCCCTGCCATGGTGGCCGGAGCGCAGGCTCCGATGTACGCGTGCGGGCCCTGTATCCGGGAGCTTCAGGAGCGGGTGTGGCAGGCGATTCTCGCCGCGGACGATCCGGACTGGCGAGCGCCGGTCACGAGCCCCCCGGCGAAGCGCCACGGTGCCAAGCACCGCCGTACTCGGAGGTAGCCCACTCGGGGTTACTCGGTGCCCAGTACGTACGGGCGTTTCGTCGCCCACGCTGTGCCTGGGCCAGCAGGCCAGCCGCGGCTATGGACACTCACGGCCGTGAGGCGCAGACCCTCAGCCGGCCTGAAGCTCGTCCAGCAGTCGCTGTGACGCCGCCCGGGCCGGCGCGAGGCGCGGGTCCTGCGGGTGCGCGGACGGTCCGGCGATCTTGGCGCACGCGAACAGCATCATCACCTTGCCGTCCCGGCTGCTCAGATCGCCGGCACGCTCACGCTGCACCCGGTCCGCGAGCGCCGGGACGCCGAGGGATTGCGCCCACAAGGCCGCCGAGTCCAGGCCCCGGGGCGCCATGCCCCAGTCCTCCCAGTCGAACAGGCAGAATCGCGGGGCCGTGACGTTGTGCCAGTTCAGGTCCGCGTGCGCGGGAGCCCACGGCTCGATCGTCGTGTTCGGCGACCCGGGAAAGGCGGTCTGGATGACCTCGGCGATGTGGGCCTTGGTGATTGTCACCGTGTCCGGCGTGGCGATCCGGCTGGTGCGGTGGGCGGCCAATGCATCCAACGTGCCGTTCAGTCCTGCCCACCACTCGTCCGGCAGCACCGGCTCCTTCGTCAGGACGCCGCCCGGCTTCACCGGAGCGGAGGGCAGCAGATCGTGCTCGTCCGCCCGCCACATCGCGGCGTCGTCCTCGCCGCGCCACGACACCGCCGCGCGCCATGTCGGCTGGACGACGCCTTCGAGGTGTGCGGCGCTCTCGGCGCCGTTCCACCCCTGCTCGCGGATCCGGTTGACGGGGCGTCGCTCGATGCGCACCCATGTGGCGCGATCCGTCCGGGCGCCGATGGTGCGGCGCTTGCGCACCACGGTTTCCCAGTCCAGGCGGACCTGGAGAGCACGCTCGACATGTGCGAGAACGTCGTCGGCCGGTTCCCGCCGCAGGTCGACCGCGACGGCTGAGGACACCGAAAGCGCCATGAACGCGACCGTAGCACCCCGTTTGCCCGGCCGACCGAGCATCGGAAAGAGCGGTCTCCGCACTGAGGGCGCCGGGGCGGAACGTTCACCTCCTTCGAGTTGGTGCCTGGCTCGGGAGGGGGAGCGCGGGCGCGGCAGGAGGGGTCGAGCGCTGGCTTTGGCGTTGAGGTGCGGGCGTCGGGGCTGCCGGGAGGTTGGCCTCGTGGCGGAGGCGCCAGAGGAGGACGTCGGTCAGGGAGGCGGCTGTCGTGAGTTCGCGGTTGTCCACAGCCCTGTGGAGGAGGGTGACGGGTTGTGGCCGGCCTGGGCGGCTTCGGTGAGGGTGGCCGCCAGGGCGGGCCAGTTGAGGTCGGCCTGGATGCGCGCCGCCTCGTCGGGCAGCACCGCTTGGACGGTTGCCGCCGCCTGGCCTCGGGCGGGGGCTGGGAGCGTCTGGCCTGTGGCGCGCATCGTCGTGAGGGGCGAGGCGGCTGCTGTCTGGTAGGCCGTGCGGAGGTGGGTGGCCGTCTCGCGGGCGGCTGCTGCTTGTTGGGCGTGGCCGCAGGCGGTGTGCCAGTGGGCTGCCATCACGGCGGCCGTGATCAGGACGCTCAGGAGCATGGCCGTTGCCGTGCCGTCCTCGCCCTTGCCGAACGCCGGGCCGGACTGGACGAGGTCTCGGGCTGCCCTGCGCAGGGCCTGGTTGTGGGTGTTCGCCGCCTGGATGTGGGAGCGGGTGGCTCGTTCGAAGGTGCGTGCTGCCGCTTGGAGTTCGGTGCGGGTGGGGGCCGCGCTCGTCTGGGCGAGGGCGTCGAGGATTTCGCCGAAGCCGGTGAGCTGGTCGGCTGCGGAATCGCTGTCGGTGCGGTTCAGGGAGTGGAGGGCAGCCGTTGCGGCTGTGGTGCTCGCTCGACGCGCCTGGGCCGGGTTCGTGAACCTCTCGGTGGCCGACTCGCCGGCGGCCAGACGTTCGCGGATGCGGGGGAGGGACAGGTCGGGGGCGAGCTTCGAGCCGGAGAACCAGATGGGCTTGCCTTCGCGGTTGCGGTCGCCGGGGAGGGCGACCGTGAAGCCGGTGACGTCGCCGGACGGGGCCACGCGCTTGGTGGTCCGTATGCCCTGCGCGGTGAGGCGGTGGAAGAACTCCTCCTCCGTCGCCGCTCCTGCCAGGGCGCGGCGGACGGCGTCGCGGAGTTGGTCCCGGGCGGGGCGGTCCAGGCCGCGGCGGTCGGCCTTGCGGCGTTCTGCGCTGGTGGCGCGCTTCGCTGCGGTGCCGTCGCCGGGGTGGAGTTCGCGCAGGCCGTAGTCCTTCTCGATGGCTCGGGCCTCGGTCTGGACGGCTCGCTTGTCGAAGTTGCGGCGGGCGGTGCGGCCGTCTTCGCGGACGAGGGTGGCGGCGATGTGGATGTGGTCGGGGGCGTGGCGTACGGCGACCCAGCGGCAGGCCTTCGCGTCGCCTTCGGGCGCGATGCCGGCGGCGTGCACGATGCGGCGGGCGACGGTGGCCCATTCGGCGTCGGTCAGGGGGCGGTCGTCGGTGGCGGTGCGGACGGAGCAGTGCCAGATGGTCGTCTTCGGGCGCTGTTCGCGGGGGAGGGACTTGACCGGGAGGTCGAGCTGGCGGGCGAGCTTGGTGATGGCCTCGCGGTCGGCGGTGGGGCCGGGGTCGGGGGCGAAGCCGTTCCAGGAGGCGATCATGTGCTGGTCGGTGTGCTCGTTGGCCTTGCCGGGGCCGTAGAGGTACGTGAGCAGGCCGTACGTGCCGCCGGTGCCTGTCGTGATCTTGGGGATCACCGATCCGCTACTTCCCCGCCATGGCGGCTGCGGTGGTGTCGACGGAGTCGAGGGTGTCGCGGACGAGTGCGAGGGCGCGTTGGGCCTGATCGTGAAGGAGGTCGGGGGTGGGGAGGTGCGGGAGGAGCTGGGCGAGGTTGTTGCCGACGGCGGCGAGCTGGCGGTTGGAGTGCATCAGCTCTTCGAGCTGGCGGCGTGTGTCGGCGATGGCCGCCCGCGGGTTCTGTGCGCGTGCGGCCAGGAGTGCCGCAGCTGCTGCGTACCCGCCGGGTTTGAGGCCACGGGCGCTCGCCGCGGTGGTGAGGTCGGCCCATTCGCTGTCGCTGAAGCAGGGGTGGGTGCGGTTCCGGCGGGCGGTATGAGATCGCTGTCGGTGGTGGCGGGTGATGTCGGCGGCTGGCGTTGTCGGGTGGGGCGGCTGTTTCGTTCCGGCGGTGGGGAGGGTGGTTACGGCCGAGGTGACGTGGGCGACGGCAAGGGCGACGCGTTCGAGGAGGCGGACGGCCGGAACCGGGCTCGGGGTGCCGCCGGAATTGAGGAAGTGGGCCAGGGAGTTGAGCTGGCCGCCGATCGCGTGGAGGGCGGTGTTGGCCTCCATGAGGGCTTCGAGGCGGTGGCGTTCGTCGCCGGGACCGGTGGCCTGGTCGGCGCGGGAGTAGGCGATGGCTGCGGCGCTCGTGAAGCCGCCGGGTGTGAGCTGGCACGCCGTGGCCGCCGTGGTGATCTCCGTCCATTCGTCGTCGCTGAAGCAGGGGTCGACGCGGTGGCGGCGCGGTACGACGAGGCGTCGGCGGTGGTGCGCGGCGGCTTCAGTGGGGTTGAAGGTCGAGGGAGCGGTGGGGTGCGGCGTGGGCGCGGTGTCGTCGTAGGTCCTGCTCGGCACCCCTGGGCCGAGAGCCGACGCCGCCCCCTTGGGGAGGGCAGCGTCGGGCCGGTCCGCCACCCCCGGGGCGGGCGCCTTCCCGGGATGACTCATCCCGGGACAACTTGCTCCGCCGTGCGGTCCGTCGTCGTGTGCGTTGGTGGTGCTGGGGGCTTCTGTGCAGGCCTGACCTGGCGCGGGTGTCAGGCGGTTGCTGCTGGGGTGGTGCGGCATGGCGATTCCTGGGGACGGCGGGGGTTCTCGGTTGCCGGGGCGGGGCGTCTGCGGTGGCGGTAGGGCCACTTACGCGGACGCCCCGCCTTCTGTAGGGGTTCAGGCCGTGGGCAGTTGGGCCTGTTCGCCCCGGCTCTCTGCGAGGCGGGCGACCGCTTGGGCGACGCGGTCGTTGCCGGCCGAGAGCCCGGCGGCCTGGATCGCCTCGCGGGCCTCGGCCCGGCTCACCTGGGCCGAATCGGGGTACGCGGTCGCGATGACGGTCGCCAGTTCATTGATGCTGGCGTCGGCTCGTCGTCCGGGGCGGCCGTTGCCGGTCCGGGTGCGTGGACGGCTCGGTGCAGTACGGCGGGTGGGCGCCGCTTTCCGGCCGGAGGTTTCGGCCGGTGCCTTCCCGCTAGGCACCGGCGATGCGGCCGCCGGAACCTGCTCCGTAACGGCCGGACCCGGGCTGGGGGTTCCGGCCGAAGCGGATTCCGGCGAGGGAGCGTGTCGCGTGACCAGGATGTGGAGGTGCGTGGCGCCGCCGAGTGCCAGCGGGGCGATCGTGGAGAGGACTCCGACGGGGGCGTTTCCCAGGACCAGGGTGTGGGTGCCGGGGGAGTTCAGGCGGATGGCGTGCAGGGCGTTGGCCCAGAGGCTGGCGGTGCTCGCGGCGGCGAAGAGCGTCCAGGCGTAGCGGCGGGCGCTCGGCGGGGCGTCCCGCAGGAGGAGGATCGCGCGGACGCCGTAGCCGATGAAGCCGTCGATGATGATCGGGAAGAGGTAGGCGAGGACGGGTCGTACGTGGGCGGCCAGGGCGACTTGGCGCAGGGCGTCGAAGGAGAGCGTGCACGCGGAGCCGCCCAGCAGCAGGATCGCGAGGCTGTCGAGCGGTCGAGCACGGCGCCGTCGGGCGCGCTCGGGTATCGGGGCGGAGGGCGTCGGCGACACGGACGTGGACATGCGGAACTCCAGGCATGGCGGTGGGCGGCGCGGCGCGCGCGTCAGCGCGGCAGGCGGCATCGCCCAGCGGGTCGGGGGGAGAGGCGCGCGTCAGGGCAGGGACGGGCGCGGGGCGGCGTTGGCCGTGAAGGGGGAGGTCAGGCTCTCGCGCCGGTCAGCGTGCCGGGGCGGCTGTTGAGGGCAGCGCGGACGAGGGCTCGGCCGCGGGAGGCGGTACGGGCGCGCTCGTCTACGGCGTCGGGCGGTGGGGTGTCCGCTTCGGCGCAGGTGCGGCAGGTGCCCTCGTACGGGATCGGGCGCGCGCAGGTGGCGCACTCGTGCGAGCGGGGCTTCGGCGGCGCGGTGATCGGCTCTGGTACCGGAGGCAGCTTGCGGGTGAGGCGGTCGCGCAGGAAGGCCGACGCGCTGTGGACCCGTTCGGGCAGGCCGCTGAGCAGGGCGGGGGAGAGGTCGCGCGGGCCGAGGCCGCGCTCCAGCCAGGGTGTCACCAGGGGTGCGAGCGTCATGGCCTCTGCCGCGCCGAGGCGGAGGCGCGGCTCCGTTGCGGTCACGCGGTGGAGCAGGGCCGCCGCCTCGGCGCTCGTCGCGTTCGGCGGCTCGGCCTGGGAGAGGGGCGTGGACGGGATTTCCCGCCGCCCTCCCCGACCCGCGTCGGGTACGGCGCCGATCGGTGTCCGCTGCGCGGGGAGGGTGGGTTCTTTCCCACGGTCTTTTACGGGGTGGGCGTCACGAGAACCAACGGCCGGTCGACCGGAGCCCGGACGTACGGCACCCGGTCCCACCTGCGGGGAGTCGTATACGTGGCTCTCGCTGACGAAGGTGCCGTCCGGGCGGCGTACCCGCTCGACGCGGTAGTAGCCGAACTTCGTCAGCTCGCGCAGGGCCTTCGCGACGGTGAGGCGCCCCTGCGGGCTGGTGTCGGCCATGTGGCGGCCGTCCTCGCGCCAGCCGTCGGGGCGGGAGAGGAGGTCGGCCAGCAGGCCGCGGGCGGTGTAGGACAGCCGCCGATCTTGCAGCAGCGTGTTCGGCAGGACCGTGAAGCCGCGCGCATGGCGGCTACGATGAATCTGCATGAGGAGGGACAACTCCTTGTGCCGGACCCCGGAGCGTTGGCGCGCTGCCGGGGTCACCCTATTAAGTTCGCTCGTGACAGAACGTATCACGCAGTTCGCCCAAGATCGACTGCTCTTGGGCGTCTTGTTGCCCGGCGGAACGTTCCTCCGGTGAGCGAGGGCGGCACCGAGGGTGAGAAGCATGCGCACGGCGTCCTCCCTCGGTCGGCGGCCGGGCTCGACCCGGCGGTGGGAGCGGCACGCTACACCCTTTTTCCGGATCGGCCTCGGGGCGGCTACTCGTCGTCCAGGCGCTGGAGGATCTTCTCGAAGTCGCCCTCGTCGAGTGCGCTGCTGATCGCCTCGGCCATGTTGACGACGCCGGCCTCGCGAACGATCAGCCCGTCCGAGCACCAGAAGTAGCGACCTCCCGCCTCCTCGCCGGTCTGGGCCCACCTTTCCATCAGGCGCTGCACCTCGGCGACGGTGAATACGGTTGCGCTCCAGCGTGAGCCGTCCGTCAGTCGGACCTCGACGTCGACGTTGCACACCGCGTCCAAGTCCTCGCCCGCACTGGGCAGGAAGGACGCCACGAACCTGTCGGTGCGGACCCGGTACCAGGGCTCGTCCCACCAGCCTTCGGCCGACTCAAGCGGTTCGTCTGTCATCGGCTGAGTATCCCGAGCGGATCGCCGGGGGATCAACGGACTTCCTGCGGCGCCCCGAGGCGTGTCCGGGATTTCGTGCTACCGTCCCGCGACGACCGCCCGACCAGGGCGAAGTCGCACGCGAATCCGCTTCCGCAGGGCCGCGACGGCGAGGTACAACAGCACCTCCGCCAGCTGACCGCCGCCGTACCCGTAACGCCGACGAAGGAGGGACCATGCGCTTGCCAGTCGTGCCGTGTCGGGACCTCAACCGGCGCTGGAGAACCGCCTGCTGACCTTGCGCCCTTGCGCCCTTCCGCGCCGAGCGTCTGAGCAATGTCCCCGCTGCGCAACCGCAGCCTCCGCGCGCCTGTTACTGCCCCTCCCTCGTCCTGAGGTCCCACCATGTCCCCTCCCGTTTCCCCGCTGCCCGTGCTCTACCGGCCCGCCCAGATCGCCGACGTCATCGGCTGTTCCGAGTGGTGGGTCAAGGAACAGGCGCGGCGCCGACGGATTCCGTTCACTCGGCTCGGCGGCAGCTACCGCTTCACCGCCGACCACCTCGCGGAGATCATCCGCATCTTCGAGGAACGGCCGCTCTCCCCGCCTGAGGCCAGCACCTTGCCGTCCGCCAGGTCGGCGTACCGACCGGCCCGCGCCGCGCCCGCCGCGGCCGAGTCACGGCTCAACGCCCGGCCGCCGCGGCGACGGCGGGCGCCCGCAGGACCCTCAACCACCCCGGAAGGAGCCAGACATGGGATACGGCGAGAAGCGCGGCGACTACTGGCGAGCCCGCTACAAGATCGCGCCCGGCAAGTACCGCACCCTCGCCGACGGCAACGGCGAATTGCTGCGCTTCCGGACCAAGCGGGCTGCTGAGCAGGCCGCCGACGAGGAAGAAGCGAAGGTACGCGGAGGGCGGTGGCATGACCCCACCGCGGCGCGGATCACCTTCGGGGAGTACGCCAACCGCTGGTACGCCGCCCAGGACCTGGCCCTCTCGACCATGCAGAACTACCGGCGGCACATCGAGGAGCACCTGCTGCCGTACTTCAACGACTTGGAGGTCGGCGAGATCAACCGGCACCACGTCGAGCAGTGGGAGCGGCAAGAGCGGGGGCGGGGATACGCGGCCGCCACCTTGAAGACCTGGCGCAGCACCCTGCACCTGATTCTCGGGGACGCCGTGGACGACGGGCTGCGCGAGACGAACCCAGCTGCCAGGCGCAGGGGGCGCGGTAAGCGTGCTGGACGCTCTCGAAACCGCGGGCCGGAGAAGGTGATCACCGACGCGCTCGGCATCCTGCTCATCGCCGAGCGCGCCGCCCTGCTCACCGGGCGGGACGACGAGTTCGTCGCCCTCGTCACCAAGGGCTACACCGGCATCCGGTGGGGCGAACTCATGGGGCTGGAAGCGCAGTTCATACGGCCCGGCTCACTCCGCGTCGAGTGGCAGCTCTACGAGCTGGACGGGGGCGAGTTCCACCGGTGTCCGCCCAAGGACGACTCCTACCGGACCATCGACACGCCGGACTTCCTGTCTGGGCTGCTCTCACGGCACGTCGCCGCCAAGCGGCCCGAGCCCTGCGGCTGCCACGGGCTGCGGTACGCCTTCAACGGCTACAGCGCCGCCAATGGCGCCGCCCGTCGGCCCGGGGCGAAGATGGTCGACGTGGCGCGTAGGGCCGGGGTCTCCGCCGGGACCGTCTCCAACGTCCTCAACTGGCCCGATAGCGTTTCGGAGGACAGGCGGGCGCGGGTGGAAGCCGCTATCGCCGAGCTGGGGTACGTCCGAAACGCCAGCTCAGGGGAACTCGCGCCCCACTGGCGGCGCAGCGGCTTCGCCTCGTGGCTCTTCTATCCCGCGACCACCGGCTCCTACCCGACCCGGGCTCCTCGCGACGCCCATCCCGTCCCGCTGATCGCCGACCCCTGGCCCGGCATCCCCGCCCGGGGCAGGGGCGCTGCCCAGCGTGCCCAAGCCTGCTGGGTGCCCATCGCCCCGGGCCTGACGCCCCACGGCCTCCGGCACACCCACCGGACGATCATGGAGGAGGCCGGGACACCCCCCAAGCTCATGGACGAACGGCTCGGCCACGAGGACGGCTCCGTCCAGGCCCGCTACTCCCACGTCACCCCGCGCATGCGCGCCAGGCTCATGGACGCGCTCACCGAGCAGTGGGAGGAAGCCCTCGAAGTCCGGCGTCAGATGAGCCCCGGCTCCCCGGTCGCGGCCCTCGACGCGCTCCTCAGATCGGGAGAAAGACCAGGCCAGAAGGCGGAAGAAGAGAGCCCCCGACCAAGATCTTCTCCCAATTTTCTCCCAAAGAGGCCCCGCAACGCCGTGAGGGGCGGTCTCCCTGATCGGAAGACCGCCCCTCACCTGCAGTTTCACCAGTCGGGGTGGCGGGATTTGAACCCACGGCCTCTTCGTCCCGAACGAAGCGCGCTGCCAAGCTGCGCCACACCCCGGTGCAACGAGGACTACTCTAGCGGACCGGGAGGCGGAGGCGAAATCCGTTTCGGCGCGGGTCAGGGACGGGTGCGTGGCGTGAGGGTGAGCAGCGTCGCCTCCGGGGGGCAGGCGAAGCGCACCGGCGTGTAGCGGTTGGTGCCGCAGCCGGCGGAGACGTGCAGGAACGCCTCCCGGCCGCCCGCCCGGTGGGTGGACAGGCCCTTGACCCGGTCGGTGTCCAGGTCGCAGTTGGTGACCAGCGCGCCGTAGAAGGGGACGCAGAGCTGGCCGCCGTGCGTGTGCCCGGCGAGGATCAGCGGGTAGCGGTCCGCGGTGAACGCGTCCAGCACCCGCAGGTAGGGCGCGTGCACCACGGCGAGCGCCAGGTCCGCGTCGTCGGAGGGACCGCCGGCCACCCGGGGGTAGCGGTCCCGCTTGATGTGCGGGTCGTCCAGCCCGGTGAGGGCGACCTGCGTGCCGTCGGCGAGCTTCAGGCGGCCCCGCGCGTTGTTCAGCCCGACCCAGCCGGCCGAGTCGAACGCGTCGCGGATGTCCTGCCACGGGTTGTGGATCGCGCCGCCGGCCGGCGGGTTGCCGTTCAGACCGTGCTGGCCCCGGACCCGCTCCATCAGGTAGCGCGCCGGATTGCGCGGCTTGGGCCCGTAGTAGTCGTTGGAACCGAAGACGTACGCGCCGGGGAAGTCCGTCAGCGGCCCGAGCGCGTCGAGCAGCTCGGGGACGCCTTCGGGGTCGGAGAGGTTGTCGCCGGTGTTGATCACGAAGTCGGGGCGCAGCCCGGCCAGCGACTGCAACCACCGCCGTTTCTTGGCCTGGCCGCGGACCATGTGGACGTCGGAGACCTGCAGCAGCCGCAACGGGCGCATCCCGGGCGGCAGCACTGGTACCGAGACCCGCCGCAATCGGAAGGAACGCACTTCAAAACAGGCCGCGTACGCCACACCTGCCGCGCCGGCGGCCGTCATTCCCAGGGGGATCGCATAACGAGCGCGCATCGGACCATGGTCGCAGACGCGCTGGGCGGCGGGAAATCACGGCCGTGGCCGCCTGCCCCCGTGGCACACTCGCTGTCATGACCACCACGCTCAAGCAGCGGCTGCAGGACGACCTGACCGCCGCCATCAAGGGCCGCGACGAGCTGCGCTCGGCGACCCTCCGGCTCACCCTCTCCGCCGTCACCAACGAGGAGGTCGCGGGCAGGACCGCCCGTGAGCTGTCCGACGAGGAGGTGCGCAAGGTCATCGCCCGAGAGGCGAAGAAGCGCCGGGAGGCGGCTGAGGCGTTCGCCCAGGGCGGCCGCGGCCCGCAGGCGGAGCGGGAGCGGGCCGAGGGCGAGGTGCTGGCCGCGTACCTGCCGCGGCAGCTCTCCGACGAGGAGCTGGCCGAGATCGTCACCGACGCGGTGAAGGAGGCGGCCGCGGCCGGCGCCGAGGGCCCGCGCGCGATGGGGGCGGTCATGAAGATCGCCACGCCGCGGATCGCAGGGCGTGCCGAGGGCGGCCGGGTCGCCGCCGCCGTCAAGCGGCTGCTCAACGGCTGACGCCCGTCGGGGCGGCGCGGAGCCCGGGCCGCCCCGGCTCCGGGCGGCGACGGCCGGGTCCGGCGCGTCACCTCGCGCTGCGTCACCTCGCGCTCCCGGGCGTCGCGCCGCGTCCCTCTCGTGGCTCCCGCGCTCCCGCGCTCCCGCGCTCCCGCGCTCCCGCGCTCCCGCGCTCCCGCGCGCCCGCGTCCGGCTCCCCGCCGCGACATCGAATGCCGTCGCCCCGGAACCTCGTCGGTTCCGGGGCGACGGCCGGGAGCGGTGCTGGCCGGGGCGGCCCTAGTGGACGCCGCCGTTGCCGCCGCCGCCGGACGGTTCCATGCCGCCGTTGCCGTTCCCGCCGCCGTTGCCGCCGGGCAGGCCGCCGATCACGCCGCCGTTGTCGCCACCCGCCGCGCCGCCGGGACCGCCGCCGGACCGCCCCCCTGCCGCCGGCCGCGCCACCGGCGGGCGGTGACGGAGGGGTCGTGGTGCCGGGCGGGGCGGACTTGCCGCCGTGGTGGCCGGAGCCGAGCTTGACGGTCGGCAGTGGCGGCGATGTGGTGCCGGCCAGCGTGCCGGACATCGCGTCGTGCCAGATCGGGCCGGGGGTGTCGGCGCCGAAGACCTGCTGGTGGTAGACGCCGCCGATGGTGATGTTGTACATCGACACGTTGGAGTTCGGGCCGCCGACCCAGACCGCGCCGGCCAGGTCGGAGGTGTAGCCCACGAACCAGGCGTCGTTGAGGTTGTCGGTGGTACCGGTCTTGCCCGCGCTGTCCCGGTCCTTCAGGCCGGCCAGCGTGCCGGTGCCGTCCTCGACCACGCCCCGCAGCAGCGTGTTGATGGTGTGCGCGGTCTTGACCGACATCGCCCGGCTGCACTGGGACTTCGGCGCCGGGAGCGCCTTGCCCTTGCTGTCGGTGATCGACTCGATGGCGACCGGGGTGCAGTAGACGCCGTTGTTGGCGAAGGTCGCGTAGGCGTTGGCCATGGTCAGCGGGGCGATGCTCTGCACGCCGAGGGTGATGGACGGCACTTGGGAGAGCGCGTTGCCGTTCGCCTGGCGCACGCCCATCTTCTGTTCCATGTGCACCGCCGGACAGATGCCCATGTTGCTGATCAGCTGCACGAAGTAGGTGTTGACCGACAGGGCCATCGCCTTCTTCATGTTCATCGGGCCGACTTCGGACTTGCTCTCGTTCTGCACCTTGGCGCCGTTGCCGACCCACGGGCTGCCGCAGGTGTCGACCGGGCTCGGGTACGGCATCGAGTACGGCGCGGGCAACACCTGGTTGGGGTCGCCGCCCTGGTCGATGTCGGCGGCGGCGACGATCGGCTTGAACGTGGAACCGGTCGGGAAGCCGTTGCCGCCGCTCATGTCGTGGTCGACGTTGTAGTTGATCTGGGTCTCGTCGGTGCCGAAGCCGTACGGGCGGGACTGGCCCATGGCGAGGATCTTGCCGGTGCCCGGCTGGACCAGGCTGACCGCGGTGGCGACCGTGTCGGTCTTGTAGACGTGCTTGGCGATCGCCGCCTGGACCGCGTTCTGCGCCTTGGGGTCCAGCGTGGTCTTGATCGTCAGGCCGCCGGTGTTCCACAGCTTGGCCCGCTCCTGCGCGGTCTTGCCGTAGATCGGGTTGTTGAGGAAGGTCTCGCGCACGTAGTCGCAGAAGAAGCCGGCCGCCCGCACCGCGGTGATGCAGCCGTTCTTCGGCGTGCTGGGCTTGAGGCCGAGCGGCTTGGCCTCGGCGGCGTGCGCCTGCGCGGAGGTGACGTCGCCGAGCTGCGCCATCCGCATCAGCACGGTGTTGCGGCGCCGCAGCGCGTCCTTGGGGTGGGCCAGCGGGTCGTAGCCGCTGGGCGACTGGACCAGGCCGGCCAGCAGCGCCGACTGGTCCAGCGTGAGGTCGGAGGCGTGGGTGCTGAAGTACCGCTGGGCGGCGGCCTCGACGCCGTAGGCCTGCTCGCCGAAGAAGGTGATGTTGAGGTAGTTCTCCAGGATCTTCTTCTTGCCGAGTTCCTTCTCGATCTGGATGGCGTACTTCAGCTCCTGGATCTTGCGGCCCAGGGTCTGCCGGGTGGCCTCGGCGACCGCCTTGGGGTCGTTGCCCGCCTCCTCGATGAAGACGTTCTTGACGTACTGCTGGGTGAGGGTGGATGCGCCCTGGGCGACGCCGCCGTCCTGCGCGTTGGTGGTGGCCGCGCGCAGGATGCCCTTGGGGTCGACCGGGCCGTGCTGCCAGAAGCGCGAGTCCTCGATGGCGACGATGGCCTTCCGCATGGTCGGGTTCACCTTGTCCAGCGGCACGACCGTGCGGTCCCTGGAGTAGACGGTGGCGATGAGGCCGCCGTCGGCGTCCAGGATGTGCGAGGCCTGGCTCAACGGTGGCCGCCGCAGTTCCCCCGGAAGGTTGTCGAACTCCGTGGCGCTGCTCTTGGCGGACAGCCCGATGGCCCCGGCGGCGGGCAGCGTGATGCCGGCCAGCACGACCCCGGCCGCGACGCTGACGCCGAGGAACTTCACCACCTGCGACGCCCTGGAGGATCCGTCCGCCGACCCGGCCCCACTCGAACGCGTGTAACCCATGGGCAACAGCGTACGTTGCGATTCCGGGGACATGCGGCCACCTGTTCGCCTACCCTGTGGGCGGCGGGTCGTCCTCCGGGCGTTGCCCGTCCCTCGTCCTCACTCCTGTGGGTGATGAGAGCCGAACCGCATTTCCGGCATATGCCGGAACTCGGGCGACCGCCCGGTCCCGACCGCGCCCCAACTGTCCTCAATGTCCCATATATACCCGACGAGATGTCCCACATGCCCGCAACGGCGGCATCATCACTCCGTTGGGTGACGTCATACGCACGCATAGTCCTTTCGGGCCATTCAAGATTGGGCCTGAAAGGGCTGTTGTGCCGTGCCCTGCTTCCGTAACGTCCTCAACTGGCAGCGGTGAATATGCCGCTGCCGCCGTGGGGGAGCCCCGATTCGGGAGAGGACGGCGACAGCATGAGCTGGGTTACCGACTGGAGCGCGCAGGCGGCGTGCCGCACGACAGACCCGGACGAGCTCTTCGTCCAGGGTGCGGCGCAGAACAGGGCCAAGGCGGTGTGCACCGGCTGCCCGGTCCGCACCGAGTGCCTGGCCGACGCCCTGGACAACCGCGTCGAGTTCGGTGTGTGGGGCGGGATGACCGAGCGGGAGCGCCGGGCACTGCTGCGGCGCAGGCCGACCGTCACCTCGTGGCGGATGCTGCTGGAGACGGCGCGTCACGAGTACGAGCGCAGCATGGGCCTGCTGACCGGCGACGTCGAAGAGGACTACGCCGCCGCCGGCTGACGTCGTCGCCCGAGGAGACCGGGGAGGGACCCCTCGGGCACGCGACAGCGCACCGGATCCACCTGCCGCCCCGACCCGCGGGAGGCGGCGCACGCCGCCCGCCGCCCGGGCCGGGCGCCGTTCAGGGCCCCGTGGAACGGCGTGCGACACGTCGGTGCCGCACGCCCCGGTCGGATCGGGCCGCGCCCGACGCCCGTCGTACGGCCGGACGACGCCGCCCGCACGCACCCCGTGCCCGCGCGGCCTCACGCGCGCCGGCCTCACGCCGGGCGTCCTTACGCCGGGGCGTCCTCCGGCTCGGCCGGCCGGCCGTCCGCCAGGCGCTCGCCGACCTCGCGCAGCCCGTCCAGGTCGTGCACGTCGCCGGGGAGCGCGCCCACCTCGGCGACCGGAACCTCGGGGTGTACGGACGCGAAACGGTCCCGGGTGCGCCGTTCACGGGCCACCACCTGCATCCGTTCGGCGTGCAGCCGCAGCAACCCGGCGGCCAGTCGCTCCGCGGGCCACGGCCCGTCCGCGGCGCCGCCCGCCGCCACTCCGGGGCCGGCCGGGCCCGGTTCCGCCGGGCCGTCGCCGTCGTGCGGGCCGAGCGGTTCCTCCAGCTCCTCGGCCGCCGACAGCGCGCGTTCCGCGGTGAGTCGGGCGGCGGCGCTGCCGTGCACCCGGTTGAGCACCAGGCCGGCCAGTGGCATCGACTCGGCGTCCAGCCGTTCCACGAAGTACGACGCCTCGCGCAGCGCGTCGCGCTCCGGGGCGGCCACCACCAGGAAGGCGGTGCCCGGCGCCTGGAGCAGCCGGTAGGTGGCGTCCGCGCGCTTGCGGAAGCCGCCGAACATGGTGTCCATCGCGGCCACGAACGTCTGGACGTCGCGCAGCAGGTGGGCGCCTACCACCTTGTTGAGCGCGCCGGTCATCATCGACATCCCGGCGTTGAGGAAGAGCATCCCGGCCCGCCCGCCGGCCCGCGCCGGCCCGGTCAGCAGTTTGATGAACCGCCCGTCGAGGAACGAGCCGAGCCGCTTGGGCGCGTCCAGGAAGTCCAGCGCGGACCGGCTCGGCGGGGTGTCCACCACGATCAGGTCCCATTCGTGGCGCGCCCGCAACTGGCCCAGCTTCTCCATGGCCATGTACTCCTGCGTGCCGGCGAACCCGGCCGACAGCGACTGGTAGAAGGGGTTCTCCAGGATCGCCCGGGCGCGCTGCGGATCGGCGTTGCTGAGCACGACCTCGTCGAAGGTCCGCTTCATGTCCAGCATCATCGCGTGCAGCCGGCCGCCCGCCGACTCGTCGATGCCGGCCACCCGGCGCGGGGTGTTGTCCAGTTCGGTCAGGCCCATCGACTGGGCCAGCCGCCGGGCCGGGTCGATGGTCAGCACCACCACCTTGCGGCCCCGCTCCGCCGCGCGCAGTCCCAGCGCGGCGGCGGTCGTGGTCTTGCCCACCCCGCCGGAGCCGCAGCACACGATGATCCGGGTGCCGGCGTCGTCCAGCAGCGGGTCGATCCGCAGCCGCGGTGTCTCCCAGGCCATCAGCCCATCCCCTGCCCGCGCAACGCGTTCGCCAGCCGGTACACGCCGCCCACGTCCACCCCGTCGCCCAGCAGTTCCAGTTCGTACACCGGCAGCCCCAGCCCCTCGATCTCGGCGCGCTCCCGGCTCTCCAGCGCCACCCGCTCGGCGTGCTCGCGGGCCTCCTCCAGCAGCGGGCCGACCAGCCGTTCGGCCACCCCGCCGCGCCGCGCGCCGCCCAGCCCGGCCTGCGAGAGCGCCTTGGCCACCGCGGTGCGCCGGTCCCCGGCGGCGGCGCGCACCGCGTCCCCGTCCATCAGGACCGGGCGCAGCATGTTGACCACGGCCGCGCCGACCGGCAGCCCGGCGGAGCGCAGCTCGGCGACGCCGTCCACGGTCTCCTGGACCGGCATCTCCTCCAGCAGCGTCACCAGGTGGACCGCGCTCTCCGCGGACTTCAGCACCCGCATGACCGCCTGGGCCTGGTGGTGTATCGGGCCGAACCGGGCCAGTCCGGCGACCTCGTCGTTGACGTTGAGGAACCGGGTGATGCGGCCGGTGGGCGGCGCGTCCATCACCACCGCGTCGTACACCCGGGCGCCGCCCTTGGAGGTGCGCCGGCGCACCGCCTCGCACGCCTTGCCGGTGAGCAGCACGTCGCGCAGGCCCGGAGCGATGGTGGTGGCGAAGTCGACGGCGCCGAGCTTCTTCAGCGCCCGGCCGGCCCGGCCCAGCTTGTAGAACATCTCCAGGTAGTCCATCAGCGCCAGTTCGGGGTCGATGGCCAGCGCGTGGACCTCACCGCCGCCGGGCGCGACCGCGATCTTGCGCTCCTCGTACGGCAGGGCCTCGGTCTCGAACAGCTGGGCGATGCCGTGCCGACCCTCCACCTCGACGAGCAGGGTGCGCCTGCCCTCGGTGGCCAGAGCCAGCGCCAGCGCGGCGGCCACCGTCGTCTTCCCGGTGCCGCCCTTGCCCGTGACGATGTGGAACCGAGGTCGGGCCGGTGTCCGGCCGGTAGCCGGCTGTTGGGCGCTCACCCTCCCGAGCCTAACCAGTCGGGGCCGCGGCTACGCTACGGGGCCGCTCGGCGGAGGCATTACAGTCGCACCCATGACCAAGTGGGAATACGCCACCGTGCCGCTTCTCGTGCACGCCACCAAGCAGATCCTGGACACCTGGGGCGAGGACGGCTGGGAGCTCGTCCAGGTCGTTCCGGGGCCCAACTCCGAGCAACTCGTCGCCTACCTCAAGCGGGAGAAGCAGGCATGAGCGCGCTGGAAGAGGAGTTGGAGGCCCTCGGCCTGACCCTGCCGGAGGTCGTCGCCCCGCTGGCCGCGTACCAGCCGGCCGTGCTGAGCGGCTCGTACGTGCACACTTCCGGCCAGCTTCCGATGGTGGACGGCGCGCTCGCCGAGACCGGCAAGGTGGGCGCCGAGGTCGACCCGGAGCGGGCCAAGGAGCTCGCCGCGACCTGCGCGCTCAACGCGCTGGCCGCCGTCAAGTCGGTCATCGGCGACCTGGACCGCATCGCCCGGGTGGTCAAGGTGGTCGGCTTTGTCGCCTCCGCCCCCGACTTCACCGGCCAACCCGGTGTGGTCAACGGCGCCAGCGAACTGCTCGGCCGGGTCCTCGGCGACGCCGGGGTGCACGCCCGCAGCGCGGTCGGCGTCGCGGTGCTGCCGCTCGACGCGCCCGTCGAGGTCGAGATGGTCGTCGAACTGGCCGGCTGACCCTTCCTGCCGGAGCGCGCGGGCCGTCGCCGCCGCGGACCTCCGCCGTCGGGCCGGACCGCCGCGCGCCGCTCCGGCCGGGCGACGCGGTCCTCGTGGCCGGGCCGGACCGCGTCGCCCGCATGGCGGTCGCGGGCCGTGCGCCGGCGTGCCGGACGACGGGCGGGCAGGCCGACCGGCCGGCCCGGCGGACGCGTGCCGCTCCGGCCACGGGTGGCCGGCCGGCGGGCTTCGGCATCCCGGGCCCGGCGTCTACCATCTGGCCATGACCATGACGCGGGGCGGGCAGTGGTTTCCGGACTCCTGGCACGAGCGGATCAGGGCGCTCGCCGCCGGACGGGTGAGCGCGGTCGCCCCGCGCCGGGCGGCCACCGTGCTGCTGCTGCGGGAGGCGGACGCCGGTCCGCCCGAGGTGCACATGCTGCGCCGCCGCACGTCGATGGCGTTCGCCGGCGGCGTGTACGCCTACCCGGGGGGCGGAGTGGACCCGCGTGACGAGCGGTCGGTCGGCTGGGCCGGCCCCCCGCCGTCCTGGTGGGCCGACCGGCTCGGACTGGACCGGCCGGACGCCGCGCAGGCCGTGGTGTGCGCCGCGGTGCGCGAGACCTTCGAGGAGGCCGGGGTCCTGCTGGCCGGTCCGGACGGCTCGTCCGTGGTGGCGGACACCACCGGTGCGGAGTGGGAGGCGGACCGGCTGGCGCTGGTGGCCAAGGAACTGTCGTTCGCCGACCTCCTCGCCCGCCGCGACCTGGTGCTCCGCTCCGACCTGCTCGGCCCGTGGGCCCGCTGGACGACCCCGGAGTTCGAGGAGCGCCGCTACGACACCTGGTTCTTCGTGGCCGCGCTGCCCGGTGGCCAGCGCACCCGGGACGTCTCCGGCGAGGCGGACCGCACGGTGTGGACCACGGCCGCCGACGCCGCCGCCGGGCACGACCGCGGCGAACTGCTGATGATGCCCCCGACCATCGCCACCCTGCGCGCCCTGACCGGGCACCGGTCCGTGCCGGACGCCCTCGCCGCGAGCGCCGGCCGGGACATGGCCGCCGTGCTCGCCCGGTTGGCGGTCGTGGACGACGAGATCGTGGTGACCTGGCCGGGCCACGACGAGTTCACCGTACGGATCCCGTCCCGTGCCCCGTCGGCCCCGTCGGGGCCGTCCGCCGCGGGCCCGAGTGCGGCGGGTCCGAGCTCCGGGAGTCCGGGTGCCGGCCTGTCCGCCCCCGCCGCCGAGGACGGCCGCCGGTGAGCCCGGCGATACCTCCCGGCGCGCCCCGTGCCTCGGTCGGCGGTCCGGCAACGCCGCGCGCGGTGTGCGTGCTGGCGCCGAACCCGTCGCCGATGACGCTGGACGGCACCAACACCTGGCTGCTGTCCGAACCGGACTCCGACCTCGCCGTGGTGGTGGACCCGGGTCCGCTGGACGAGGACCACCTGCGCGCCGTCGTCGCGACCGCCGAGGCGGCGGGCAGGCGGATCGCCCTGACCCTGCTGACGCACGGTCACGCCGACCACGCGGAGGGCGCGGCGCGGTTCGCCGAGCTGACCGGGGCCCCGGTGCGCGCGCTCGACCCCGCGCTGCGGCTCGGCGAGGAGGGGCTGGCACCCGGCGACGTGGTGACCGCCGGCGGACTGGAACTGAGGGTGCTGGCCACCCCTGGCCACACCTCGGACTCGCTGTGCTTCGAGTTGACCGCGGACGCGGCGATCCTCACCGGCGACACCGTGCTGGGGCGGGGCACGACGATGGTCGCCCACCCGGACGGGCGGCTCGGTGACTACCTGGACTCGTTGCGCCGGCTGCGCCGGATGACGGACACCGGCGATGTGGAAACGATTCTGCCCGGCCACGGACCGGTCCTGGCCGACGCGCGCGGCGCCGTGGAGTACTACCTCGCGCACCGCGCTTCGCGGCTGGCGCAGGTCGAGTCCGCGGTCGAGCGCGGCCACCGCACCGCCGAGGAGGTGGTGGCGCACGTCTACGCGGACGTCCCGACCGCGCTGTGGCCGGCCGCCGAGCTGTCGGTCCGCGCCCAGCTCGACTACCTCACCGAGCACGGCCTGATCTGACGCCCGACCGGCGCCCGGGCGGGGACGGTGTGCCCGCGCGCGGACCGTGCACCCTGCCCTGCCCGTGTGCGGCGCGGCAGGCGGCACGGACCCGCCCGGCCGGTGGTGTCCGGCCTGGACGCCCCGATCGCCCGCGCGGGACGCCCGGACCCGCGTGGCACCGTGCACCCCGGTGCTCGCGCGGACGTCGAGCCGGACGCCACCGTCCAGGCTGGGCCGCTTGAACTCTGCGACCGTTTGGACTAGGCCGGGCGGGGTCGCGCCCGGCCCAGCCGCGCCGGGCCGGTGTCCGTTCGGCTGCCGGGACCGCGACCGCCGAGCGGGAGCGGTCGGCGCACGACGTCCGCACGGCATCCGGCGCATCCGGCGTGGGGCGGGACGCGGCCGGACGCCTGGCGGGGGCGGCCGGCCGACGCTGCCCGGGCGGGGTACGGACCTGGGGCGGAGGTGGCCGACCGGCGCCGAGCACGACCAGTCTTGCCTGTGCGGCCCGCCGGGGGTATCGCCCGGCCGGGTGATCTGGCGGTATGCCGGTGGACGCGGGCCCGGCGTCGCCCGATCGGTGGGGCAACGGCGTTCGGCCGGGGGCGTCCCCGGGCGCGGCCGTTCCCGCGGCGGCGTGATGGTCGGTGCCCGCCGGGGCCGACCGAGTGCGGCCGAGGCCGACCGGGTGCGCCGGAGATCCGGGCCCGGTGGTGTGGCCGGGGCCGGGGACGCCGCAGGCGGTCAGCGGTGTGCGCCGACCCGGGGCGGCCGGCCGCCGATCCGTCCGCCGAGCCGATCCGTCCCCGGAGCCGACCGGCTGCGGCGTGTGTCCCGGGACGGCCGACCGGCCGCGGTGGCCGACGTCGTGTGCCCGCCGTTCGCGGCGCCGGGCGGATGGTCCGCCCAGGCGGCCAGGCCCGAGACCGCACGGCCGGTCATCCGACGTGCTTCCGGCCCGCCGGCCGGCCGCTGCGTGTCCCGTTCCGTCCTGGTCGGCCCGGGTCGCCGGTCCGGGTCAGCGGCTGCGCTTGGCCAGCCGTTCGACGTCGAGCAGGATGACCGCGCGGGCCTCCAGGCGCAGCCAGCCGCGCCCGGCGAAGTCGGCGAGCGCCTTGTTCACCGTCTCGCGGGAGGCGCCGACCAGTTGGGCCAGCTCCTCCTGGGTGAGGTCGTGCACGACGTGGATGCCCTCGTCGGACTGCACGCCGAAACGCCGCGACAGGTCGAGCAGCGCCTTGGCCACCCGGCCGGGCACGTCGGAGAAGACCAGGTCGGACATGCTGTCGTTGGTCCGGCGCAGGCGGCGCGCGATGGCCCGCAACAGGGCGACGGCCACCTCGGGGCGGGCGTTCATCCACGGCTGGAGGTCGCCGTGCGCCAGCGCCAGCAGCTTGACCTCGGTCAGCGCGGTCGCGGTGGCGGTACGCGGGCCGGGGTCGAACAGCGACAGCTCGCCGATCATCTCGGCCGGCCCCAGAACCGCGAGCATGTTCTCCCGGCCGTCGGCAGACGTGCGGTGCAGCTTGACCTTGCCCTCGGTGACCACGTACAGCCGGTCACCCGGGTCGCCCTCGTGGAAGAGCGAGTCGCCACGGGCGAGCGTGACCTCGGTCATGGAGGCGCGCAGCTCAGTCGCCTGCTCGTCGTCGAGCGCCGCGAACAGTGGCGCCCGCCGCAGAACGTCGTCCACGAGGTCTCTCCTTGCGTGCCGGACGGTAAATCAGTGCTATCGATCACAAGTGTGACCTATGCCGAGGCACACGGGCCCCCTGGGGTCGGATTTCACCGCCTCGCGAGGTTCCGCGCCACCCGCTCCCAGAGAGCCCCAGGGCGCCGGCGGCGCGGTCCGCCCATGCTGCGGGACCCGCTGAGCGGGGTGAGCGCCCGACGCGGCCGAACGGGTGATCGCACCGGGTATTACGCTCTGGGCGAACACTCGCCGACCCGGCGGATCCCGTGCGGGCGTCCGGCCCGCGGCCGGTGCCGGGCGGCCTTGGCCGGCCGCTCACCGGTCCCCGTAGGCTGCACGCATGGCGAAGCGAGGCGCGGCCGGGACCGGGAGCGGTCCGGCGATCAAGAGGGTGGGGAAGCCGGAGACCCGGACCGGGCAGGTCCGTCGGGCCCGGCGGATCAACCGCGAACTGGCCGAGGTCTACCCGTACGCCCATCCGGAGCTGGACTTCGCCAGCCCCTTCCAACTCCTCATCGCCACCGTGCTGTCCGCCCAGACCACCGACCTGCGCGTGAACCAGACGACGCCGGGGCTGTTCGCCGCGTACCCGACGCCGGAGGCGCTGGCCGCGGCCGACCCGGAGGCGGTGGAGGCCATCCTGCGGCCGACCGGGTTCTTCCGGGCCAAGACCAGGTCGGTGATGGGCCTGTCGGCGGCGCTGCGCGACCGCTTCGACAGCCGGGTGCCGGGCACCCTGGAGGATCTGGTCACCCTGCCCGGCGTCGGGCGGAAGACGGCCAACGTGGTGCTGGGCAACGCGTTCGGCGTGCCCGGTCTGACGGTGGACACCCACTTCGGCCGGCTGGCGCGGCGCTTCGGCTGGACCGCGGCGGAGGACCCGGAGAAGGTCGAGCAGGACGTCGCCGGGCTGTTCCCGAAGACCGACTGGACGATGCTCTCGCACCGGCTGATCTTCCACGGCCGCCGCATCTGCCATGCCCGCAGGCCGGCCTGCGGCGCCTGCCCGATCGCACCGCTGTGCCCCTCCTACGGGGAGGGCGAGACCGACCCGGCCAAGGCGGAGAAGCTGCTGAAGTACGAGAAAGCCGGGCTGCCCGGCCAGCGGCTCGTGCCGCCGCCGGACTTCCCCGGCCCCGCGGCGCCGCCGCTGGGGTCGGAGTGACCAGGTCCTTCGAGGTGCCCGGCACCGACCGGCGGGGCCTCCCGCCCTGGCTGACGCCGGTGGCCGACGCGGTGGCCGAGGTGCGCGGCGAACAGCTCAGCCGGTTCCTGCCGCCGGAGGACGGCGGCCGTCAGTCGGCGGTGCTGATCCTGTTCGGCGCGGGCGAGCGCGGCCCGGAGGTGCTGCTGCTGGAACGCGCCGGGTCGCTGCGCTCGCACGCCGGTCAGCCGTCCTTCCCCGGCGGCGCGCTGGACCCGGTCGACGGCGACCCGGAGGGCGAGGGGCCGCTGCGGGCGGCGCTGCGCGAGGCCCGGGAGGAGACCGGGCTCGACCCGTCCGGGGTGCGGGTCTTCGGCGTGCTGCCCCGGCTCTACATCCCGGTGAGCGCCTTCGTGGTGACACCGGTGCTGGGCTGGTGGCGTGAGCCCAGCCCGGTGCGCGCGGTGGACCCGGCCGAGACCGCCCGGGTGTTCACCGTGCCGGTGGCCGAACTGGCCGACCCGGCCAACCGGGTGACGGCCCGGCACCCCAGCGGCACCCGCGGCCCCGCGTTCCGGGTGGCGGACCTCCTGGTCTGGGGGTTCACGGCCGGCCTGCTCGACCGCATCCTGCACTTCTCGGGGTGGGAAGTGCCCTGGGACCGGGGAAGGGAATCCTCGCTCGATGATCTGGCGTGAGACGGTGTCCCGGTGAACGTGCTGGACATCCTGCTGTTGCTCGCCGCCGTGTGGTTCGCCGTCATCGGATACCGGCAGGGGTTCGTGGTCGGCATCCTGTCGGTGATGGGCTTCCTCGGTGGCGGCCTGATCGCGATCTACGTCCTGCCGATATTCTGGGACCACGCCGTGGGCGCCGGCTCCCGGCCCGGCACGTACACCGCGGTGGCGGCCGTGGTGATCGTGATCGTGTGCGCCTCGATCGGCCAGGCGTTCACCACCCACCTCGGCAACCGGCTGCGCACCCGGATCACCTGGTCCCCGGCCCGCGCGGTGGACGCGACCGGGGGCGCCCTGGTCAACGTACTGGCCATGCTGCTGGTCGCCTGGCTGATCGGTTCCGCGCTGGCCGGCACCTCGCTGCCCACGATCGGCCGCGAGGTGCGTTCCTCGAAGGTGCTCACGGGCGTGTCGCGGATGGTCCCGACCCGTGCCGACGGCTGGTTCGCCGACTTCTCCTCGGTGCTCGCCCAGAACGGCTTCCCCCAGGTGTTCACCCCGTTCTCCACCGAGCCCATCACCGACGTCCCGCCGCCCGACCCCAAGCTCACCGCCACCGCCACGCCGGCCCGCGCCCGGCGCAGCATCGTCAAGGTGGTCGGCACCGCGGACAGCTGCGGCAAGGTGTTGGAGGGCTCAGGGTTCGTCTTCTCACCGCACCACGTCCTGACCAACGCGCACGTGGTCGGCGGGGTGCGGCACCCCACCGTGCAGATCGGCGGCACGGGCCGGCGGTACCCGGCCACCGTCGTGCTCTACGACTGGCAGCGCGACGTCGCAGTGCTCGACGTGCCCGCGCTGAGCGCGCCCGCCCTGTCGTTCGCCGGCCCGGCCGCGCACACCGGCGACGGCGCGATCGTGGCCGGCTTCCCGGAGAACGGCTCGTACAACGTGCAGGCCGCCCGGGTCCGCGCGCGCATCCAGGCGCACGGCCCGGACATCTACCGGCGCGGCAACGTCAGCCGCGACGTCTACTCCCTCTACACCGTCGTGCGCCAGGGCAACTCCGGTGGCCCGCTGCTCACCCCGGCCGGCCAGGTGTACGGGGTCGTCTTCGCCAAGTCCCTGGACGACGACACGACCGGCTACGCCCTCACCGGCAACGAGGTCCATCCGGACGTCGTCGCCGGCCGCACTGCGGTCCGTCCGGTCAGCACCCAGGGTTGCGCCCTGTAGGACGGTCCGCTCCGCAGGTGTTCGCCGGGCGCGCCGGTGCGTCGGGTGGTGCCGCTGCGTCGGCCGGTGCCGGTGCCGGCACCGGCACCGGTGTGGTCCGGGCCGGTGGCGTTCGCGTGGAGCCGGTCGGCTCGGGTGGTGACCGGACCGGGGGTGGTGGTGGCCCGTCGGGCGGTGCGATGGTCGGCCCGGTGGGCCGGGCGGGCGGTGTCGCCGCCCCGTGCCCGGCCGCTCGGGCAGCGGGCACCTCAGCCGTTGCGCGAGGAGTGCCGCAGTCTCGCTCCCACCCAGCGCGCTCGGCGCCGCAGGATGCGGGGGATGGCGAGCAGCTGCTCGCGGTCCTGGAACGGGTCCGCGAGCGCCGTGGAGGGTGACGGTCCGTCGGCCGACACGGTGGAGTGGCGTTTGCGGGATACATCACGGTAGTCGTGCGTCCAGCTCATACCGACCTACGTGCCCGGCATATGCGGTCCATAACCTTCCCCGGTCCCATCGCCGTCGTACTCGGCCATTTCGCCCGACGAGCCGTCAACCTCTGGCCTCAGCGGTCGGGTTCGGGATCGCGGAGCCAGTTGACGAGTTCGGTGGAGAAGGCGACCGGGTCCTGCTCGTGTGGGAAGTGCCCGAGCCCGTCGAACAGCCGCCAGCGGTACGGCGCCTCCACGTACCGTCCCGACCCCGCGGCGCTGCGGGTCCGCATCACCGGATCGAGCGAACCGTGCAGGTGCAGCGTCGGAACCCGCACCGGTCGTTTCATCCGGCGGTAGAACTGCACCCCGTCCAGCCGCGCCATCGAACGCACCAGCCACCGGTACGGCTCGACCGAGCAGTGCGCGGTGGACGGGATCAGCATCGCCCGCCGGTACGCCCGTACCGCCTCCTCGTCCGGCGGCACCGGGCCCGACCAGTCCCGGATCAGCCGGCCCACCAACTCCGCGTCGTCCGCCACCAGCCGCCGCTCCGGAAGCCACGGTTGCTGGAAGCCCCACACGTGCGAGCTGTCGGCCGTCTGCCGTACGTCGGCCAGCATCGCGGAGCGCCAGCGGCGCGGGTGCGGCATCGCACACACCACGAGCCGCCGCACCAGCTTCGGCCGCATCACCGCGGCCGTCCAGGCCAGGTAGCCGCCGAGGTCGTGCCCGACCAGCGCCGCGTCCGGCTCGCCGAGCGAACGGATCACGCCCGTCACGTCCAGCGCGAGGTTGCCCGGGTCGTAACCGCGCGGCGTCCGGTCGCTGCCCCCGACCCCGCGCAGATCCATCGCCACCGCGCGGTAACCGGCCTCGGCCAGCGCGGTGAGCTGGTACCGCCAGGTCCACCAGAACTGCGGGAACCCGTGGACCAGCAGCACCAGCGGGCCGTCGCCCGCCTCCGCGATGTGGAACCGCGCGCCGTTGGCGGCCACCTCCCGGTGGGTCCAGGGACCGTCCAGGCGCACTACCGATGATTCCGCGACCGTCATGTCGTCGAGCGTGTCACATCTGGCGCGCCCTCGTGCGTTCCATCGCCCTGGCCGCGCCGGGTCGTCCCTCGTCAGCGGCGACCGGCAGGGCCCGCGACCCCGTCCGAGGATGCGGCTTGACGCTCTGCAGCACGGCCGCCGTCTCCTTCGCCGACGCGATCGACATCTCCGGCGGCCGGACCCGCTTGAACTTCGCCAGTGCCAGCAGTCCCAGCAGCGCCGCCAGCGCGAGGAACGCCCCGCCCACGATCAGGAACGACCACGCCAGCCCCAGCCCCAGGTTGTGGATGCCGTAGGCCGCCGCGAAGCTCAGCACCGGCAGCGCGAACAGTACGAACACCAGCGCGACCGCCCCTGCGCCGCCCCCGATCCCGGCCCGCTTGACGTCCTGCCGCAGCTCCGCCTTGGCGAGTGCGATCTCCTCGTGGATGAGTGCCGACATCTCGGACGTGGCCGTCGCGAACAATTGGCCGATGCTTCGCTCATCGGTCCGCTCGGCTGCGCTCATCGCGTCCTCCGTTTTCCGTTGCTGAGGCGTTCCCGCCGCGGGATGCCCGCCGGAGCGGCTGCCCCGCCGTCCGTGGGACTCCCGCTGGGATCATGCTGGACCATCGTCGCCGCATCCGCCCCGCCGGGCCAGTTCCGCGCGCCGTGACCCGCCCGGGCGCGTGGTGTGGACGCCCGGCCCACGGGCCGGCCGGCTGGACGGGACCTGCGGCCGAGCCGGCGGACGCGCCGCACCGGTGGCGGCCCGGACGGACCGGTGGCAGCCCCGGCCGGGCCGGGGCGCCGGTGGCGGTGCCGCGCGGACGGGTCCGTGGAGTCCGGGCCAGGGGAACGCAGGAGGTGGCGATGCTAGAGCGGCGATGCAGGGAGCGGCGATGCAGGAGTGGGCCGTGGCTGTGGGGTCGCCTCCGAGTGGGTGGTCCGGGGCGGCGGGCGGCGTTGCGCCGGGTGGGGGAACCGTACGGTCCGGCCGCCGCTGCCTGATCGACGGCGACGGTCCGACGATCACGCCGCCCGAAGACGCCTCGGGGGCGTCCGGCAGCACCGCGCCGGACGCCCCCGAGGAACGCAGTTGTGGACCCGTGCTCAGTCCTCGGATGGAGCGCTGGGGAGCTTGGACTGGATCAGCTCCATCACGGTGGAATCGGTGAGGGTGGTGACGTCACCGAGCTCCCGGTTCTCGGCCACGTCGCGCAACAGTCGGCGCATGATCTTGCCGGACCGGGTCTTGGGCAGCTCCGCGACGGTGAGGATGCGCTTGGGCTTGGCGATCGGGCCCAGGGTCTTCGAGACGTGGTCCCGCAGTTCGGCGACGAGGTTCTCGTCGTCGTCCTTGACGGTGCCGCGCAAGATCACGAAGGCGACGATGGCCTGCCCGGTGGTGGCGTCGGTCGCGCCGACCACCGCGGACTCGGCGACCTTGGGGTGCGACACCAGGGCGGACTCCACCTCGGTGGTCGAGATGTTGTGGCCCGACACCAGCATCACGTCGTCGACCCGGCCGAGCAGCCACAGATCGCCGTCCGTGTCCTTCTTGGCGCCGTCTCCCGCGAAGTACCGCTCGGGGAAACGCGACCAGTACGTGTCGATGAAGCGCTGGTCGTCGCCCCAGATGGTGCGGAGCATCGACGGCCACGGCTCGGTGAGGACGAGGTAGCCGCCGGAACCGTTCGGCACCTCGGTGGCCTCGTCGTCCACCACCGTGGCGGTCACGCCGGGCAGCGGCGTCTGCGCGGAGCCGGGCTTGGTGGCGGTCACGCCCGGCAGCGGGCTGATCATCATGGCGCCGGTCTCGGTCTGCCACCAGGTGTCCACGATCGGGCACCGGTTGCCGCCGATGTGCTCCCGGTACCACATCCACGCCTCGGGATTGATCGGCTCACCGACCGAACCCAGGATGCGCAGGCTCGACAGGTCGAACCCGGCCGGGATGTCGTCGCCCCACTTCATGAACGTGCGGATCGCGGTGGGCGCGGTGTACAGCAGCGTGACGCCGTACTTCTGCACGATCTCCCAGAACCGCCCCTGGTGCGGGGTGTCGGGCGTCCCCTCGTAGATGACCTGCGTGGCACCGTTGGCGAGCGGCCCGTACACGATGTACGAGTGTCCGGTCACCCATCCGATGTCGGCGGTGCACCAGTAGACGTCGGTCTCCGGCTTCAGGTCGAAGACCGCGTGGTGCGTGTAGCTGGTCTGGGTGAGGTATCCGCCGGAGGTGTGCAGGATCCCCTTGGGCTTACCGGTGGTGCCCGACGTGTAGAGGATGAACAGCGGGTGCTCGGCGTCGAACGCCTCGGGCGTGTGCTCGGTGGACTGCCGGCCGACCACGTCGTGCCACCACAGGTCGCGCCCCTCCTGCCACGCGGTCTCTTGGCCGGTGCGCCGCACCACCAGCTGGTGGCTCACGCAGTCCGTCCCGGGCCGGGTCAGGGCCTCGTCCACAGCCGGCTTGAGCGCGCTCGGCTTGCCGCGGCGGAATCCGCCGTCCGCGGTGATGACGACCTTCGCGCTCGCGTCCTCGATCCGGGTGGCCAACGCGTCGGCGGAGAACCCGCCGAACACCACCGAGTGCGCCGCGCCGATCCGGGCGCACGCCAGCATGGCCACGACCGCCTCGGGGACCATTGGCAGGTAGACCGCCACCCGGTCGCCCTTGCCGACCCCCAACTCGGTCAGCGCGTTCGCCGCCTGGCAGACCTCGTCCTTCAGCTGGGCGTACGTCACCGCTCGCCCGTCGCCGGACTCGCCCTCGAAGTGAATCGCCACCCGGTCGCCCAGCCCGGCCTCCACGTGGCGGTCGACGCAGTTGTACGCCACGTTCAGCGTGCCGTCCGCGAACCACTTCGCGAAGGGTGGGTTCGACCAGTCCAGGGTCTGTGTCGGCTCGGACGCCCAGGTCAGCCGCCGTGCCTGTGTCGCCCAGAAGTCCAACCGGTCCGCCGCCGCCCTCTCGTAGGCTTCGGCGGTGACATTCGCGGCCGCGGCCAACTCGGCGGGGGGCTCGAAACGACGCTCCTCCTTGAGCAAGTTCGCCAGACTCTCGTTGCTGCTCACGCCATCTCCTCTTGTCCGCTCGCCTGTCCGCCTGTCCGCCTGTCCGCGGGTGGCCCGAACGATGCCTGTGAAGTCGTCGCGCGGAATCCCATGACGCCGGGGGACATCCGGTGGATCATGGCAGGCTCCGACCCTGATCCACAGGACGATCCCTAGCTCATCAGGATGCGGGCGCGCTGACAAGGCTGGCCACACAATTGGTTTAGACCTCTCCTCTCCCTTCGATGCCGTTCCTGCCGCTGTCGGCGCCCGGCACCGTCGTCTGCCTGGCCTTGCGACGCCGCCATCGGTCCGGCGCGACCGGGCGGTCCCGGTCGCCGGGACCACGGCGACCGCGGAGCGGTTGGCGGACCTCCCCGTGAGAACCGCCGCACCGCCTCCTCCGATCCGGTGGCGAGGGACGGCTGTGCCGGTCGACCCGGTGGTCCGGGCCGTCTGCTCGGGCCGGCGAGGTCGGCGCGCGGACCGCTCCCGGACGCCCGCCGCGGTCGCCGTCGTCGCGGAGGGCCCGTGCGGCATCCGAAGGCCGGAGGCCGCCGACGGCGGGGTCCGAAGGGGTGGCTGTGATTCGACATGACGGCTCCTGTCCGTTTCGCTGCGATCGCTGTCCCGGCCGGTCGGTCCGGCCGATGGTCCGGGCTCGCCGGCTTCGTCACTCTCGGTGCTGATACGGCGAGGCTATGCGGGTGTTTCTGACGCTGGGTAGGGCCGAATGGGTGTACGAGATCTCAACCATTCGTTCGAGTGAACGCGAACGGGTGCCGGCATGACCACCGCCGGGTGCGACGGCTCGGGGCCGTGGACCACGCCGTGCCCGCGGGGACCGTGTTGCCTGTTCCGGTCGGGGTCGTGACCTGGTCGTGACCGGGGTCGGGGTAGGGCGGTGGGTGCCGTGGCGGTTGGGCCGGCCGTGCCCGCCGGGCCCGTGCTGGCCGGGGTGCCTGGGCCGGGTGGTGGCCGGCATCGCTGCGGAGGCCGGCGGCCGGCCCGTGGAGGGGGGCGTTGCCCGGCGGAGGTGGGCGTGCCCGCGCCCGGTCGTGTCCGTGGCGCCGGGGGCGGGGGTGGCCCAGCCGATGGCGGAGTCGCCTGCCGTGCCGGGGGAACCGGCCGGGGTAGGGGCCCCCGTGCGTCGGCCGGGGTGTGCCCGCCGAGCCCGGGGTCGCCCGCGGTGGCCCTGGCGTCGGGTTCTGGCCGACGAACGACTTCGGCCCGGGGCGTCGCCGGGAGGCTCCCGCCAGGCAGTGGACGACCTCCCTCTGCCATCGCCGGGCCGCGCCGGGTCACGTCGTCCGGTCGTCGTGGCATTGCCGTCGTCGGTCCGGTGGACCGACGACGTTCGGGGCGGGCGTGCCCGGGGAGAGCGGCTGGCCGTCGCGTGCAGCCGGACGGCGTTGGCTCGACACCCGCCCTGTCCTTGTCCGGGCCTCCACGTCGGCTCCGGGCACGGCCGGGCCTGGCTCGGAGCGCCGAAACGGTTGTCTCGGGAACCGGCACGAGCTGCGAACGTCGTGCCGGCTGTCCGCTGTCCGCTGTCCGCTGTCCGCGAGCTCCGGGTCGTTGGGGCGGACTGCTCGCCTGCCCTGGCGCTGGGCCCGCTTCGTCGGTTCGCGCCGGGTCGTCTTCGCCGGTCTGGGTGAGGGGCGGGTGACCTGCGGGGAAGGGGGACGCCGCCTTGACCGCCTCCTGTCCCCGTGGGCTTGTGGAGGGGCCGGGCGGAGCCCGACGGGTAGGGCCGGTCGTGCCGGAACAGGCCGAGTTCACACGGTTGGCGGTACCGACCCGGCGGTCGTGGGGAGTGCAATGCGATCACGAGGCGGGTCCGCGGAGGGGCGGACCCCGGGTACCGGTTTCGCCGGCGCTTCGGTACGGCCGATGCCGCCCGTCACCGGGGCGGTGGACGAAGGCAGCCGGGTGTGCTGGAAGCTGCGGGGAGGTGGTGCGTAGGGTCGAGGGCATGAGTGCGTTTTCCCGGGGGACGAGCCCCGGCCCCTCGGCGGCCTCCGATCCGCTCGCCGTGCTCGGCTCGCTCCCGGGCGTGGAGGAGGCGGTGAACTCCGTGCGGCAGGCCGTGGACCGGGTCTACGGTCACCGGGTGATGCGCAGGCGTTCCAACGAGGTGACGTCCGAGGCGGCGTTGCGCGGAGCACGCGGGTCCGCCGCGCTCGCCGGGGCGGACTGGCCGCTGGAAGAGGTGCGCCGGCGGAGCGACTTCGGCGGCGACGGCGAGGCCCGCACGGTGGGCGCCGCGTTGAGGCTGACGGCCGAGGCCGGGCAACTGCTGGGCGTCTGGCGGCAGTCACCGGTGCAGGCGTTGGCCAGGCTGCACCTGGTCGCGGCGGGCGGCATCGCGCCGGACGAGACCGTGGGGAGACCGCGCCGGGAAGGCGAGGGGGTCGGTGATGAGCCGGCAGACCTTGAGCGACTGACGGCGCTCCCGCTGCCGGACGCCGCCGAGGTGACCGCGCGGCTCGACGGACTGGCCGGCCTGCTGCGGTCGGGCAGTGAGGCACCGGCGCTGGTGGTGGCCGCGGTCGTGCACGGTGAACTGCTGGCGCTGCGGCCGTTCACCTCGGGCAACGGCCCGGTGGCGCGAGCCGCGCAACGTGTCGTGCTGGTCGGCTCAGGGCTCGACCCGAAGGCCGTGTGTCCGGCGGAGGTCGGCCACGCCGAGGTCGGTCGGGCGGGTTATCTGAAGGCACTTGAGGCGTACCTGTCCGGTACGCCGGAGGGCATGGCGTTCTGGATCGCGCACTGCGCGGAGGCGGCGGCACTCGGCGCCCGCGAGAGTACGGCCGTCTGCGAGGCGCTGCAGCGCGGTGCCGCGTGATCCGCGGGTGCCGGGTGCGCCGTTCGTGCCCTTAAACCGTCGATGCGATGTGCACGGGGCACGCTGCCGGTCGCCGCGGGTGAGTCTCGATGAGCGGTACGGACGGGCCGGGCGCCGCTCTCCGGGCGGGGAGTCGGCCCGGGCGGTGGCCGTCGACGACGGCGCCGAGACGGACATGAGCGGAGAGTGAGATGCGGCGGCACCGCGCGGTGCCGCCGCTGGCACGTCCATCAGGTGACCATGCGTGCTCTCATATACCCATCAGGTGGGGAGCTTCGCCCTTCGCCTGGTGCGGTTGCCCGGTCAGCGGGCTGGCTTCGCGTGGGTGCCCGGTGTTCGTGCTCGGTCCGTGGGGCCTGATCGACAAAGGTTCCTTTCGGATGTCCGTGGTCTCGCGGGCCGTTGACTCCTTTGTACTCCGCCACACAGTGAACCGGAACCCCCGATTACGCTTCTTTACCTTGATCTCATTTGATAATCAAATATTCTATTGGCGGTAAACGCTCGCAAAATTCCTCGTATGGGTGGTCGCTACGCCAGAACCGGCCTGCGCCGCCGGGAGACGTACCAGACCAGGCCGGCGGTCAGCGCCGCTCCCGCGGCGGCCGCCGTCACCGCCAGCACCGGGCGGCTGGGCATCGGGGGGATCCGCTGGCGCAGCCGTACCGGGCGCTCGAAGGTCAGCGCGGGCCAGCCGCGGGAAGCCGCCTCGCGGCGCAGGGAGCGGTCCGGGTTGACGACGTGCGGATGGCCCACCACCGAGAGCATCGGAACGTCGGTCGCCGAGTCGCTGTAGGCGTAGCTGCGGGCCAGGTCGTACCCCTGCGACGCGGCCAGTTCGATGATCGCCTCGGCCTTGGTCTCGGCGTAGGCGTAGTACTCCACCTCGCCCGTGTAACAGCCGTCCTCGACCACCATGCGGGTGGCCACCACGTGGTCGGCCCCCAGCATCGCGCCGATGGGTTCCACCACCTCGGCGCCGGAGGTGCTGACGATGACCACGTCGCGGCCCGCCGTGTGGTGCTCCTCGATGAGCGAGGCGGCCTCCTCGTAGATGAGCGGATCGATCAGGTCGTGCAGCGTTTCGGCCACGATCTCGCGCACCTGTTGCACGTTCCAGCCCCTGCACAGCGCCGAAAGGTACTCGCGCATGCGCTCCATCTGATCGTGGTCGGCGCCGCCGAGCAGATAGACGAACTGCGCGTAGGCCGTACGAAGCACGGCCCGACGGTTGATCAGCCCACCGTGATAGAAGGACTTGCTGAAGGCCAGCGTGCTCGACTTCGCGATGACCGTCTTGTCGAGATCAAAGAAGGCGGCGGTCCGCGGCAAGGAGTGGTTTTCCACGATGATGAGCATAGGCACCCACCATTCGGCGTAAGCTCTGGCGCGTGGGTTTGCCTGAGAAGGCCTTCGGGTACACCATGGAAGTCACGGATCGTTCGCGACCGTGCTAACCCGGCCCGACTCCTCCCCCCCCGAGTCGGCCGTGGGGACGACCCCCGCTCTCCCCCCCGGCGGGGGTCGTCGCATGTCCGGATACTTTTCCGACCGCCTGGCCCGGTCCGTGCCGCCGCGTTTTCATGATCGAGTCGCCGCCGGCGACCCTCCGGGGCACGTACGACGGGTGACCGTACGTAATCGGTGCGCTGCCGTGGAAAGTCACTCGTCCGGGTGGTGAAGTTCTCCACAACGCCTGAGTTATCCACTGTTTTCTACCAAGATCCACACGATTTCAGAACCTCCCTCACCGTGAAGAGCCGCGAGGTACGCGGCTTGAACGAGAGAAGTGAGGGGCCATGGTCGAATCCGTCCCGCCCGGCGCGGGGGAACGCGACGGGTGTAGCGAAGCGGACCGCCACGAGCCGATCAACGTGCCGGACCCCGGGCGGACGTGGACGCCCGCCGACGGCCGTGCCGGGGCCGGCCCGAGCCTCGGCCGGACCACGGTCGGCGAGGCCGTACGCGCCCGGCTCGAAATGCCCGCTCGGGTGGCAGGGGGAACCCCGGTCCAGCGGCCGTACCCCGGGGACGCCCCGCCGCACGCGCACCGATGCCCTCCGGCCGGCCCGGGTGCCGGCGGCCCAGCGGCGGCAGGACCGCCCTTCCCGGCCCGTCCGACACCCGGTTGGGCCGTAGCCGGGCCTCCGCGAGGGGAACCGGCCACGGCCGGGCCGCCGGACGCCCCGCCGTGGTCCGAACCGCCGGCCGAGTACACGGCCGACGCCGCTGGGCCCGGCTGCTCCGCCGAACGCCGCGGCACTGCCGGACGGTCCGGTACGCCGTTGATCGTCACCGAGGACGAGGAGTTGCTCGACGACCTGCTGAGGCTGTGCGCGGCGGCCGGGGCGGAGCCGGAGGTGTCCTTCGGACCGCCGTCCCAGCCCGGCAGTTGGCAGGCGGCGCCCCTGGTCCTGGTCGGCGACGACTGCGCCCACGCGGTTCGGCGTGCTGCCCGCCGGCCCGGGGTGCTGCTCATCGGACGCGACCTCGACGACCACGACGTCTGGCGACGGGCCGTGGACCTCGGGGCCGACCACGTCCTCTTCCTCCCGGACGCCGAACCCTGGCTGGTGGACCGCATCGCCGACGTGGTCGAGGGGGTCGGCGAGAACGCGCTGACCATCGGCGTGGTCGGAGGCCGCGGCGGGGCCGGCGCCAGCACCCTGGCCTGCGCCCTCGCGGTCACGGCAGCCCGCGCCGGACACCGGACGATGCTCGTGGACGGCGATCCGCTCGGCGGTGGGCTGGACGTCCTGCTCGGCGGGGAACGTGCGGCGGGTCTGCGCTGGCCCGACCTGGCGGACGCCCAGGGCCGGGTCAGCGGCGGTGCCCTGGAGGAGGCGCTGCCCCGGTTGCACGACCTGAGCCTGCTGAGCTGGGATCGCACCGACTCGGTGGTCATCACGCCGGAGGCGATGCGCTCGGTGCTGGCGGCGGCCCGGCGGCGTGGCGGCGTGGTGGTCGTGGACCTGCCACGCCGCGTGGACGACGCGGTGGTCGAGGCGCTGGCGCAGACCGACGTCGGACTGCTCGTCGTCCCGGCCGAGTTGCGGGCGGTGGCGGCGGCGGACCGGGTGGCGTCCCGGATCGGCATGGTGGTGCGCGACCTGCGCGTGGTGGCGCGCTCCCCGTTCGGCCGCGGGCTCGACGAGTCGGAGCTCGCCAGGTTGCTCGGGCTGCCGCTGGCGGGCGAACTCCCAACGGAGAAGGGGCTGTTGGAGGCCATCGAGGCGGGTCGGCCGCCCGGTGCGCAGGCCAGGGGACCGCTGTCCAGGTTCTGCGCCGCCTTCCTCGACGAGGTGGCGCGGCACGACGGGAGCGTGCCGGCGTGAACCCCGACGGCACGAGCGGTGCGGCAACGGCATCCCCCCGCGCCTCCGCCCTCACCAGTACCCGCCCGGCACGGGCGGAGCCGAAACCCCTCGGGAGCCTGCCGGACGGCACCAGAACCGGTCTGCTGGAGGCCGTGCGGCTCCACCTGGCCGAGTCCGGCCAGGAGCCCACCGTGGCCAAGGTGGCGGCCGCGCTGCGCTCCCAGGGCCGGCTGCTGGGCGACACCGCCGTGCTCGGTGTGGCCCGCCAACTGCGCTCCGAGATGGTCGGCGCCGGCCCCCTCGAACCACTGCTGGCCGAGCCAGGTGTCACCGATGTGCTGGTCAACGGGCCGGACGAGGTCTGGGTGGACCGGGGCGCCGGACTGGAACGCGCCGGGGTGCGGTTCCGCGACGCGGCGGCCGTGCGGCGGCTGGCCCAGCGGCTGGCCACGGCGGCCGGACGCCGCCTCGACGACGCGCGGCCGTGGGTGGACGCCCGGTTGCCGGACGGCACCCGGCTGCACGCGGTGCTGCCCCCGGTCTCGGTCGGCGCGCCGTGCCTGTCCCTGCGGGTGGTGCGCACCAGGGCGTTCACGTTGGAGGAGCTGGTCGCGGCCGAGACGCTGGACCGCGCGGCGGCGGGGCTGCTGCGCGCGGTGGTGGACGCCAGGCTGTCGTTCCTGGTCAGCGGTGGTACCGGAAGTGGCAAGACAACGCTGTTGAGTACGCTGCTCGGCCTGGTCGGGCCTACGGAGCGGATCGTCCTGGCTGAGGATTCCGCCGAGTTGCGCCCGGCGCATCCGCACGTCGTGCGTCTGGAGACCCGGCCGGCCAACCAGGAGGGCGTGGGCCTGGTGTCCCTGCGCGACCTGGTGCGCCAGGCGTTGCGGATGCGGCCGGACCGGCTGGTGGTCGGCGAGGTCCGCGGACCGGAAGTGCTCGACTTGCTGGCCGCGTTGAACACCGGACACGAGGGCGGGTGCGGGACGGTGCACGCCAACGCGGCGTGCGACGTGCCGGCCAGGCTGGAGGCGCTGGGGTCCACGGCAGGCCTGGAACGCCGCGCGCTGCACAGTCAGTTGGCGGCGGCGTTGTCGGTCGTGGTGCACCTGGCCAGGGACCGTTCCGGCTGCCGGAGGGTGGCCGAGATCCACGTGCTGGAACGGGACGCGGCCGGGCTGGTCGCCACCGTGCCCGCGCTGGTGCGCGGCGCCGGCGGCCGGTTCGAGCGGGAACGCGGCTGGCACCGGTTCGCCACTCTGTGCGAACGGGGGAGGGTGCGGTGAACGCCGAACTGGTCGCCGCCTGGTGCGCGGCCTGCTGTGCCGGGGCGGCCGTCTGGCTGGCGCACCGTCAGGACGATGCGCGGCGCCGGGCCCGGTCGCTGCTGGCCGGCTCGGGCGCCTGCGCGTCACCGCAGGCTTGCGTGGACCGCTGTCGGGCGCTGGGCCCCCGCGCGCGTGCCGCGCTCGCCGGAGGCTTGGACGGCGCCAGAACGCGCCTGGAAGCACGGTTCGGGGTCCGGGTCGGCCCGGAGGCGGGATGCCTGCCGCTGGGCATCGTGCTGGCGCTCGCCACCCGTTCGCCGGTCCCGGCGGTGGCGGGAGCGCTCGTCACCCCGTACGCGGGGCGTGTGGTGCGCGGCCGGACGGCCCGGCGGGTCCGGGAGAGTCGTCAGGAGGGCGTGGCCGGGCTGTGCGCGTCCCTCGCGGGGGAGCTGCGGGCGGGGCGGCCACCGGAGGCCGCGCTGGCCGAGGCGGTCGAGCGGCTGCGCGGCGAACCGCCGAGCTCCGCGGAGGATCGCGGTGCCGCCGGACACGGGAGGTCCGGTGGCGGGCACCGGGCGGGCCCTCGGCGACCGGAGGCTTGGTGTGACGGATTGACGCCGTTGCTGGCGGCTGCGCGGTTCGGCGGCGACGTGCCCGGCGCGTTGCGCCAGGTCGCGACGGCACCGGGGGCGGCGGGGCTGGCCGGGGCGGCGGCTTGTTGGGAGGTCGCGGTCGACGGCGGGGCGGGGCTGGCCGACGGGCTGGACCGGGTGGCCGCGGCGCTGCGAGCCGAACGCGACCAGCGAGACGACCTGCGTGCCCAGTTGGCGGGGCCTCGGGCCACGGCGGGCATGCTCGCGCTGCTGCCGTTGTTCGGCGTGCTGCTCGGAGTGTCACTCGGCGCCGATCCGTTGCGGGTGCTGCTGCACACCCCGGCCGGCTTGGGCTGCCTGCTGGTCGGCGCGGCGCTGGAGTGGGCCGGACTGGCGTGGACCTCGCGCATCGTGCGGGCCGCCGAGGGGGCGTCATGAGTGGCTCGGTCGTCCACAGCCTGGGGACGGCGCTGGCGGCGGGGGCCGGCCTGGCCGGTTCGGGGGCGGTCGCGTCGCGGACGCTGCGGGCCCGGGCGGCCCGGCGGAGGCGAGCGGTGCTGCTCGGGGCGGAACGCCGGCGCTCGCCGTGCGCGCCCCGGTGGGGCGCGGTGGCACGGCCGGTGCTGCGGCGCTGGGCGGTGCCGTGCGTCGCCGGGCTCGCCCTCGCCGTGCTGGTCGGAGGCCCGGTCGGATGCCTGGCGGGTGTCGTGGCGGGATACGCCGTGCGGCGCCGTGGACGCGCGGTCGCAGCGCGCACCGTGCCGGAGGCGGACCGCGCCAGGCGCCAACTGCCCCTGGTGGCGGAGCTCCTGGCCGCCTGCCTCGCCGCCGGCGCCGCGCCGGGTGCGGCGGCCGAGGCGGTGGGCCGCACCGTGGGCGGTCCGCTCGGCGGGTCGTTGCGGCGGGTCGCGGCGGAGATACGGCTCGGCGGCGACCCGGCGCGCTGTTGGGAGCGGCTCGCCGCCCTGCCGGACGCCCACGACCTGGCCCGGTGGATGGCGCGTGCCTCCACCACCGGAGTGGCGCCGGTCCAGGCGGTGGCCCGGCTGGCGGGGGAGTACCGCGCGGCCGGGGCCCGTGCGGCCGGTTCCCGGGCCCGGCGCGCCGCGGTGCTGGCCACCGCGCCGCTGGGGCTGTGCTTCCTGCCGGCCTTCCTCGCGGTGGGCGTGGTCCCGGTCGTCATCGGACTCGCGGAGGTGATGACGCGCGGGCGATGACGAGGGGCCGGACGGCCCACGACGCGGGTTCCGGAGACGGCGTACCCGAACCCAGACCTCACTCAGCAGGAAAACCAGCGGAAGCAGGAGAAGCCATGACCGAAACGACAGCCTTCACCAGCGCGGCCTTCACCAGCGCGGCCTTCACCAGCGCGGCCTTCACCAGTGCGGCCCCGCTCGACGTCCGGGACGGTGCCGGGAGTCGGCAGGCCGCCCCGACCACGCCCGCCACCCCCGTCGCAGAGGTGCCGAGCACGCCGATCGCCCCTGCCACGCCGGGTGGTCCGGGCTCGGCCGCCGACTGCGGTACGCCGGCCACCGGCGGTCGGCGCCGGCCGAGGCGGCGGAGGCGGGGGGCGACTGGTGGGCGCGAAGGGCTCTCCGCCCGCGCCCGTTGGCGGTACGGGGTGCTGGTCCGCGTGCGCGCGGTGCGCGGCGCTGCGGCCGACGCCGGGATGTCCACGGCGGAGTACGCGGTGGGGACGGTCGCCGCATGCGCGTTCGCAGCCGTGCTCTACAAGGTGGTCACCAGCTCCGCCGTGAGCTCCGCGCTCGCCGGAATCATCAAGAGGGCGCTTCATGTGTCCTTCTGACGCCGGGGACGCGGTCCCGCGGGACCCCGGGTCGGCCGTTGCGCCTGCCCGCCCCGGTTCTCCACCCGCCCGCCAAGGCACTCCGCGCGCTCTCCGGCGCTCGGACCGGCCCGCCGACGACGGCTACGTGACGGCGGAGGCGGCGGTGGTGCTGCCGTTGCTCGTGGTCTTCACCGGGATGCTCCTGTGGGGCCTGTCGGCCGCGACCGCGCAGATCCGGTGCGTGGACGCCGCCCGGGCCGGGGCGCGGGCGGCGGCGCGGTCCGAACCGCGGACGGTCGCGCTGGCCGCCGCCACCGCCGCCGCACCGCGGGGAGCACGGGTCACGCTGGTCCGGGACGGCGACCTGGTCCGGGTCCGGGTCACCGCACGGTCGTTGGGGCCCGGCCGGCTGGCGGGGGCGTTGTCGGTGACGGTCGGTGCGCGGGCCGCCGCCCTCGCGGAAGACACCGTGCGATGAGCCGGCGGTGCGGTGACCGCGGCTCGGCCACGGTCTGGGCGGCGGTCACCACCGCGGCGCTGTGCACGGTGTTCGCGGCCTTGCTGGCGCTCGGCCAGGCGGTCGCCCTACGCCACCGGGCGGCCGGGGCGGCCGACCTGGCGGCGTTGGCAGCAGCCGATCACGCGCTCGAGGGCGAGCGGGCGGCCTGCGCGCTCGCGACCCGGGTCGCCCGGGCGCAGGGCGCCCGCCTGGTGTCGTGCGCGGTGCGGGGCGAGGTGGCGGACGTCGTCGCCCGGGCGGACGGCGGCCGAGCGCCGTTCCCGACCGGTCCGGCCCGAGTGCGGGCCCGGGCCGGACCACCGTCAGCGGCCGCCCTCGGCCTCGCCCGCGCCCTCGTCGGCACCGGCATCCCCATCAGCGCCGGCACCGGCAGCCGTATCGCCATCCTCACTCGCACCGGCGCCCGCACCCTCACTCGCACCGGCGCCCGAGAGCAGGCGGTGCAGGATCCGGACGGCGGCACGCTTGTCCAACGGGTCGTTTCCGTTGCCGCACTTGGGCGACTGGACGCAGGACGGACAGCCGTGGTCGCACTCGCAGGAGGAGATGGCCGAACGGGTCGCGGCCAGCCAGGCGCGCGCGGTGCGGTAGCCGCGCTCGGCGAAGCCCGCGCCCCCCGGGTGGCCGTCGTAGACGAACACCGTCGGCAGGCCGGTGTCCGGGTGCAGGGGGAAGGACACCCCGCCGATGTCCCAGCGGTCGCAGGTGGCGAAGAGCGGCAGGATGCCGATCGACGCGTGCTCGGCGGCGTGCAGAGCGCCGGGGAGTTCTTCGGGGAGCACACCGGCCGCCTCCACCTGGTCATCGGTGAGCGACCACCACACGGCGCGGGTGCGCAGGGTGCGCGGTGGCAGGTCGAGCGTGGTCTCGCCCAGTACTTCGCCGGTGATCAGCCGGCGGCGCAGAAAGGAGACGACCTGGTGGGTGACCTCCACCGAACCGAAGCACAACCGGCCCGCGCCCCACGGCTGCTCGGTCTCGGTGCCCAGGATGGAGATGGCCGTGGTGTCGCGGGCCATCGTGGAGTACGTCGGGTCGGCCCGCTCGACCAGTGCGACGTGGTCCTCCAGGTCGAGCCGGCGCACCAGGTACGTGCGGCCCTGGTGCAGGTGGACCGCGCCGTCGTGCACACTGCTGTGCGCGGCGGCGGCGTCCACCGTGCCCAGCAGCCGGCCGGTGGCCGACTCGACCACCTGGACCGGACGGCCGCCCGCGCCGCGGATGTCGGTCAGGTCGGCGGCCCGCTCCCGACGGGTCCAGTACCAGCCCCCGGCCCGCCGGCGCAGCAGCCCGCGCTTCTCCAACTGCGGAACGAGGCCGGGCGCTTCGGGGCCGAACAGGGCCAGGTCGCCCTCGGTCAGCGGGAGTTCGGCGGCGGCGGCGCACAGATGCGGTGCCAGGACGTAGGGGTTGTCCGGGTCGAGGACGGTGGACTCGACCGGTCGGCGGAACAGCGCCTCGGGGTGGTGGACCAGGTAGGTGTCCAGCGGATCGTCCCTGGCGACCAGTACGGCCAGCGCCCCTTGGCCACGGCGGCCGGCCCGGCCCGCCTGCTGCCACAGCGACGCCCGGGTGCCCGGGTAGCCGGCCAGCAGCACCGCGTCCAGCCCGGAGACGTCCACGCCCAGTTCCAACGCCGTGGTGGACGCCAGGCCGAGCAGCCGGCCGCTGTGCAGGTCGCCTTCGATCGCCCGGCGCTCCTCGGGCAGGTACCCACCGCGATACGCCGCCACCCGGGAGGGCAGCGAGCGGTCCACCTCGGCCAGTCGGTCCTGTGCCAGCAGCGCGATCAGTTCGGCGGCGCGCCGGGAGCGCACGAACGCGACCGTCCGGGTGCCCTGCGCCACCAGGTCGGTCAGCAGGTCGGCCGTCTCGGCTGTCGCGGTCCTGCGTACCGGGGCGCCGCGCTCGCCGCTCAGTTCGGTCAGCGGCGGCTCCCACAGCGCGAAGACCAGTGCGCCGCGCGGTGAGGCGTCCTCGGTGATCGCGGTGACCGGCACGCCGGTCAGTCGGGCGGCGGCCTCGGCCGGGTCCGCCACGGTGGCCGAGGCCAGCAGGAAGACCGGGGCGGAGCCGTACCGGGCGCAGATCCGGCGCAGCCGGCGCAGCACCTGGGCGACGTGTGAACCGAACACCCCGCGGTAGGTGTGGCACTCGTCGACGACCACGTAGCGCAACTGGCGCAGGAAGGAGGCCCAGCGGGCGTGGCCGGGCAGGATGCCGCGGTGCAGCATGTCCGGGTTGGTGAGCACGTAGGTCCCGTGCTGGCGGACCCACTCGCGCTCCTCGAACGGCGTGTCGCCGTCGTAGACGGCCGGCCGCACGGCGGTGCCGAGCGGCGCGGCCAGCTCGGCCACCGCCCGTCGCTGGTCGGCGGCGAGTGCCTTGGTCGGCGCGAGGTACAGCGCGGTCGCGCCGCGCCCGGTCACCCGTTCCGGCCCGCCGACCGGACCGGGCGCGGGGGGCGCGCCGGCCTCCCCGGAGCGGTCCGGGGCCCGGAGGAGGCGCCCGGCGATTCCGGCGCCGCAGGGGGATCCGTCCGCGCGGCGCGCACCGGCACCGGCACCGGCACCGGTCCCGGTTCCTGACGCCTGGTGCGCCGCCGGCGCCGGCTGGGACTGGGCCGGCTGGGACTCCGCCCGCGTCGGGCCGGACCCGGCCCGTGCCCCGCGGGACGCCTCTCGCGCCCGGCCGGAGGCCGCCCCTGCCGCCCCTGCCGCTGGGGGCGCCGGGGACACCGGGGGCACCTCTCGCGCCGGGCGCGGGGCCGCTCGGGTGGACACGGCGTCGGCGCCGTCGAGCAGGGCGCTGAGGACCGGGACGAGGTAGGAGAGCGACTTGCCGGACGCGGTTCCGGTGGCGATGACGACCGATTCGCCCCGCACCGCGTGTTCCGCGGCGCACGCCTGGTGCTCCCAGGGGCGCTCGATCCCGGCGGCGCGCACGGCCGCGATCACTTCTTCCCGGATCCGGCCGGGCCATTCGGCATGCCGGCCGTCACTCGGGGGCAGGTGCTCCGTATGAGTGATGCGCGCGGCGCGGCCCGTGCCTGCCGCGATCCTGTCCAGGACCGTTGCGGGAGCGGGCCGACCGTGCCGATGTCGCGGTGCGGGATCGTGGGCCATCGGCACTCAGTGTGTCACCGGTGTGACGTACAAACGCTGTAAGCGTCGTCCTTGCCCGCTGGTAAGTGATTGAATGCCATCGCGGCTGCCGATCCATGGGGGGCGACCGCTCGATGCAAGGTGCTGGAGGATCCGTGGACCTGTCCCTGTCGACCGAGACCGTTGGCGACCGTACGGTTGTCCGGGTCGGTGGCGAGATTGATGTGTACACCGCGCCCAAGCTGCGCGAGCAGCTGGTCGAACTCGTCAACGACGGCAGTTACCACCTGGTCGTGGACATGGAAGGCGTGGACTTCCTCGACTCCACCGGCCTGGGGGTGCTTGTCGGCGGACTGAAGCGAGTACGTGCGCACGAAGGCTCGCTGCGCCTGGTGTGCAACCAGGAGCGCATTCTTAAGATTTTCCGTATCACCGGTCTGACCAAGGTGTTCCCGATTCACACCTCGGTCGAAGAGGCTGTCTCGGCGACGGACTGACGCGGCCGTGGCGTGTGGCGACCGGCTCTGCGTCGGTCGCCTCCGCGCCGCGCCGTGACCGCCCCGAGCGGGGGCGCCCGGGCCGGCCACGCCGGCTGTCCCGGGCCCTGTCGCGCACGCCCTGAGGACCAAAGGGGAGCCAGCCGATGGCCACCGTTGAGCTGCTATTCAGCGCCCTGCCCGAACACGTCCGCACCGCGCGTCTGGTCGCCGCGGCCGTGGCGCGCAGAGCCGGAGTGGACGAGGCCGTGCTCGACGAGGTGCGGCTCGCGGTGGGCGAGGCGTGCAGCCGCGCGGTCGGTCTGCACCGGCTCAACCACGTCGACCGGCCGGTCCGGGTACGGCTCACCGAGGAGGAGAGGAAGTTCTCCATCGAGGTCGCCGACGAGGTCCCGGTCGCTCCGACGGCCGGCGCCGGGGAACGGGACGGTTCCCCGGACGAGGCCGAGGACGACGGTCGGATGGGCCTCGCGGTCATCAGCGGTCTGGTCGACGACGTCGACGTCATGGACGGTCCCGCCGGCGGCACGATCCGCATGAGTTGGCCCACCACGCCGGTCGTCCAGCTCTCCTAGGCCGACTCCCAGGCCGTGTCCGGCCCGTCCCGGAACCCCGTCACGGCGGCTCGGCCTCTCGCCACTGTGTGACGACGTCCTGCTGGGCCGTCCGGTCACCGTCCACGCCGTCCACCGGCCGCCGAGGCCCTGAGCCCCTGAGCCCCTGAGCTACCTGAGGCAGTCGCCCCGTCCGCCCGGCCTGTGGACACGCCCCGGGCCGCACGACGGCGCGCTCCCGCGACGCATCCGCGGCCGGGCGACGTCCCGCCAGACGCGCCCCGCGACGCGTCCGCGTCGGACGACACGCCGCGATACCCGCCGCGTCCCAGCGGTGCGCCCGTGCGCGGCGGCAGCGGGAGGCGGGGTGCCGCCGCCGCGGCGTGCCCAGGGCCGGCCGGCCGCCGCGTGGAGTTCTTCCGATTCCGATACGGTCATGACCGCGCTCAGCGAAAAACTTACATTCACACACGTCCCATGAATAACTTTATTACCGCCAAGCGCGTTGTTCACGCGCCGCGCAAGTATCGGAACGGGTGCGCGACGGGCGGCGCGAGGGCCGTCGGTGATCCGTTCGAGGGTCTACTTGGCGTTCCTGACCTCACCTTTACCGGTGATTTCTGCGGCGGGACATGAAAACGTGACCCCCCGGTGGCCTCGGTCGTCGGCGGATTGTTGATCCCGCGCTCTGTTTCGATCGGTTCGCGCTCCTTACAATTCCGTTCATCTTTGCTCTCAGCTTGCCGGCCCTGACGGCCCGGCGCTGATTCAGATCGCCAGAGCGACGCTGCTCGCTGTCGCAGGAGCGGCGCGCCCGTGTGCCAACGTCAAGGAGGACGAATGGCGGGGCCTTTCACCCCTCACGCATATCGAACAACCGCAGCGGCGGCCGTGCTCACCGGCGGCAACCGCTCCCTCGTGGTGGTCATCGCCGCCGTAGCGCTGATCGCGCTGCTGGTCGCCCTGGTCCTGGTGCGCCAGGTGTTGGCGGCGGACGAGGGCACCGAGAACATGCGGCGCATCGCCGCGGCCGTTCAGGAGGGGGCGAACGCCTACCTCCAGCGGCAGTTGCGCACCCTCGGTGTCTTCGCTGTGGTGGTCTTCTTCCTGCTGATGTTGTTGCCCGCCGACGACTGGTCGCAGCGCGCCGGGCGTTCGATCTTCTTCCTGGTGGGCGCGGTCTTCTCGGCCGCGACCGGCTACGTCGGGATGTGGCTGGCGGTACGCAGCAACGTCCGGGTGGCCGCCGCGGCACGCGCCGCGACACCCGGGCCCGGGCAGCCGGAGGCGGATCTGACGGCGGTGTCGCACCGCGGTATGAAGATCGCGTTCCGTACCGGTGGTGTGGTCGGCATGTGCACCGTGGGGCTGGGCCTGCTCGGCGCCTCGGTCGTGGTGCTGGTCTACAAGGCGGACGCCCCCAAGGTGCTGGAGGGGTTCGGTTTCGGAGCGGCGCTGCTCGCGATGTTCATGCGCGTCGGCGGCGGAATCTTCACGAAGGCGGCGGATGTCGGCGCGGACCTGGTCGGCAAGGTCGAGCAGGGCATTCCCGAGGACGATCCGCGCAACGCGGCCACCATCGCCGACAACGTGGGCGACAACGTGGGCGACTGCGCGGGGATGGCGGCCGACCTGTTCGAGAGTTACGCGGTCACCCTGGTCGCCGCGCTCATCCTGGGCAAGGCGGCGTTCGGGAATTCCGGGTTGGCGTTCCCGTTGCTCGTACCGGCCATCGGAGTGATCACTGCGATGATCGGAATCATCGCGGTGGCGCCGCGCCGGGCGGATCGCAGCGGAATGACGGCGATCAATCGCGGATTCTTCATCTCGGCCGGGATCTCGCTCGTGATGGTGGTCGTGGCGGTGTTCGTCTACCTGCCGTCCCGGTTCTCCGATCTGCACGGTGTTCCGGCGGCGATCACCGGCCACAGCGGAAATCCGCGGATCTTCGCCCTGGTCGCGGTCGCCATCGGCATCGTGCTGGCCGCGCTCATCCAGCAACTGACCGGCTACTTCACCGAGACCAGCCGCCGTCCGGTGCGCGACGTGGGCAAGACCTCGCTGACCGGCCCGGCCACCGTGGTGCTCTCCGGCATCTCGCTCGGCCTGGAGTCGGCGGTCTACTCGGCGGTGCTGATCGGACTGGCGGTCTACGGGGCCTTCCTGGTCGGCGCCGGATCGCTCACGCTGGCGTTGTTCGCGGTCGCCCTGGCCGGCACCGGTCTGCTGACCACGGTCGGCGTGATCGTGGCGATGGACACCTTCGGCCCGGTCTCCGACAACGCGCAGGGCATCGCCGAGATGTCCGGCGACGTGGAGGGGGCGGGCGCCCAGGTGCTCACCAACCTCGACGCGGTCGGCAACACCACCAAGGCGATCACCAAGGGCATCGCCATCGCGACCGCCGTGCTGGCGGCGACCGCGCTGTTCGGGTCGTTCACCGACGCGATCAACAACGAGGTCGCCAAGGTCGGCTCGGCGGCCCACGGACTGGGACTCAGCCTGAACATCGCCCAGCCCAACAACCTGGTCGGCCTGCTGCTGGGCGCGGCGGTCGTCTTCCTCTTCTCCGGCCTGGCGATCAACGCGGTCTCCCGGTCGGCCGGGGCGGTGGTCTTCGAGGTGCGCCGGCAGTTCCGGGAGCACCCGGGGATCATGGACCACTCCGAGAAGCCGGAGTACGGACGCGTGGTGGACATCTGCACCAAGGACGCGCTGCGGGAGCTCGCGACGCCCGGCCTGCTCGCGGTGCTGGCACCGATCGCGGTCGGCTTCTCGCTGGGCGTCGGCGCGCTCGGCGCGTACCTGGCCGGCGCGATCGGGACCGGCACCCTCATGGCGGTCTTCCTCGCCAACTCCGGCGGCGCCTGGGACAACGCGAAGAAGCTCGTCGAGGACGGACACCACGGCGGCAAGGGCAGCGAGGCGCACGCCGCGACGGTGATCGGCGACACGGTGGGCGACCCGTTCAAGGACACCGCTGGCCCGGCGATCAACCCGTTGATCAAGGTGATGAACCTGGTCTCGTTGCTCATCGCACCGGCCATCGTCACCTACAGCTACGGCGACAAGGCGAACATCGGCCTGCGGGTCGGGGTCGCGCTGGCGGCGCTGCTGGTGATCGTGGGGTCGGTCTACCTGTCCAAGCGGCGCGGAATCGCCGTGGGTGACGAAGACAACAACGAGACCGCGACCCGGACCGCCGACCCGGCGGTGGTGTCGTAACCCGTGCGATCCGGCACGGCGTCAATACGGCGGCGGGCGGTACGCGTTGGGCGTGTCGCCCGCTTCCGCGCCCCGGGCGGGGCCGGCCCGGCGGACCTGACATGGTTGGTGCAAAGTGCGCCATTACCGGTCGTACCGTCCGATCACCTCATAGCCGGACAGCCATTCGCCGTGTATGTTCCTCCGCCGTAGCCACCCACGACACGGCACCACACGGAAGGAACCGCCCGGTGACCAAGAAGCTCACGGCCGCTCTGTGCTGCGCGGTGATCGCGACGCTCGCGGTCGCCGGATGCGGCAGTTCGCAGGACAAGGCGGACGCCTACGCCAAGAAGGTCTGCGACCAGGTCCACCCGCAGCAGAAGAACATCCAGCAGGCCACCAGCGCGATCGCCTCGGTCTCCTCCACCGGCAGCCCGTCCGACGTGCAGAAGACCGACTCGGCGGCCTTCGGGCAGATGGCCGACGCCTACCGCGCGCTCGGCGACGCGGTCAAGGCCGCGGGCCCGTCCCCGGTCGACAACGGCGCCACCCTGCAGAAGAACGCCGTGCGCCAGCTGGACGACATGGCCGCCTCCTACGTCCGGCTGAAGAAGACCTTGGACGGCCTCGACACACACGACCAGGGCAAGTTCGCCCAGGGTCTGAAGTCGGTCTCCGACCAGCTCAGCGCGCTGAGCAAGAACGGCGGCGGCGCGCTCGCCGCGCTCCAGGCAGGCGACATCGGCAAGGCCATGGCCAAGCAGCCCGGCTGCGCCAAGCCCTCCGCCTCGGCCTCCTCGAACGCCACCTGACCTCCGCGCCACGACCTCCGCGCCACGCCGGCGTGGTACGAGGCGGCGCCGGGCCCGCCGCCCCGCGACGGCCGGTGCGCCCCCCGGGAGCCGGGTGCCCGCCCCCGGTGCGTGGCGCCCCGGCGGCGGGCGCGGCGGGCCGCGGCGATCCGGAAGAATGGGCCGGGTGACCGAGCCGACGCTTCCCACCCCGGACCCCGACCCCACCGCCCGCCTGCGCGACGCGCTGCTCGCCGCCGACTTCACCGCGGACGGCTGCCTGGAGCTGCTGGGCGCGACCGCGTGGGCGGCGCTGTCACGTGGCGAGGCGGTGCCGGCGCTGCGCGCGACCCGGGGCGGCGGCGTGCTGGAGAGCCTGGTGCGGCTGTTCCTGCTGCGCCGGCCGGTGCCGCGCGACCGGGCCGCCGCCGCGCTGCCGCTCGAGGAGGCGCTGGCCGGCGGCTGGCTGGCGCCGGACGGCGACGCGGTGCGCGCCGTGGTCGACGTCCGCCCGTACCCGGGCGGCGAGGGCCAGGACTGGTGGATCGTCTCCGACCTGGGACGGGCCGTGGGCGGCGCGGGCGGTGCCGGCGCGGCGGACGGCGGCCCGCAGGGCGCCGCGCGGCCGGACCGGTCCCGGCTGGTGCTCGGCGTCGGCGGTGCCTCCACCACGCTGGCCGGCGTCACCGTGCCGGTCTCCGGCGGCACCGCGCTCGACCTGGGCACCGGTTCCGGTGTGCAGGCGCTGCACGCGGCCGGCCGGCGCGCGCGGGTGACGGCCACCGACGTCAACCCGCGGGCCCTGCGGTTCGCCGCGCTCACCCTGGCGCTGTCCGGGTTCGCCGGGGCGGACCTGCGGGAGGGCAGCCTGTTCGAACCGGTGGCCGGCGAGCGCTTCGACCTGATCGTCTCCAATCCGCCGTTCGTCATCTCACCGGGTGAACGGTTCGTCTACCGGGACGGCGGCATGGCCGGCGACGACCTGTGCCGGACGCTGGTGAGCCGCTCGGCCGACCACCTGCGCGACGGCGGGTTCTGCCAGGTGCTCGCCAACTGGCAGCACGTCGAGGGCGAGGACTGGCGCGAGCGGGTGGCCTCCTGGGTGCCGTCCGGCTGCGACGCGTGGATCGTGCAGCGCGACGTGCAGGACCCGGCCGCCTACGCGGAGCTGTGGTTGCGCGACGGCGGCGACCACCGGGCGGACCCGGACCGTTACGCCCAACGGTACGACTCCTGGCTGGCGGAGTTCGAGGAACACCGGGTCAAGGGGGTCGGCTTCGGCTGGATCACGGTCCGCGCGTCGCACGCCGGGGCGCCCTCGGTGACCGTGGAGGAATGGCCGCATCCGGTCGAACAGCCGCTCGGTCCGGAGGTCGCGCGCTGGTTCGCCGCGCAGGACTTCCTGCGCGGACGTGACGACGCGGCTCTGCTGGACACCCGGTTCCGGCTCGCCGAGGACGTCCTCCAGGAGCAGGTCGGGGCGCCGGGAGCGGAGGACCCGGAACACGTGGTGCTGCGGGCCGACCGGGGCATGCGGCGGGCCACCCGGGTGGACACGGTGGGCGCGGGGTTCGCCGGGGTGTGTGACGGATCGCTCACCGCGGGGCGCATCCTGGACGCGATCGCACAGTTGCTCGGACGACGATCCGGTGGTCCTGCGCGACCGTACCCCGGCGACGATCCGCTCGCTGGTGGAGCAGGGTTTCCTGCTCCCGCAGGAGTGATCCGCGCCCCCGCGCACGGCACGGCGCGACAGGCCGGACCGCCCGGTCCGTGGGGCGGAAGAGCGGAAAGTCGGGTTACCGTTCGAGTGGCGTTGCGGACTTTTCCCGTTTGACACGGGGGGCTGGGTTACGGTCACACTCCGCAGCGTCACCCTTTCGACCGGAGAGAAGAGCCGAAGTTGTCCCCGACCACCGACACCGCACAGGGCGGCCACCGCCTCGTCATCGTCGAGTCGCCCGCCAAGGCGAAGACGATCAAGGGCTACCTCGGCCCCGGGTACGTCGTCGAGGCCAGCGTCGGGCATATCCGTGACCTGCCCAACGGGGCGGCCGAGGTGCCCGAGAAGTACACCGGAGAGGTGCGCCGTCTCGGAGTGGACGTCGACAACGACTTCCAGCCGGTCTACGTCGTCAACAGCGACAAGAAGAGCCAGGTCAGGAAGCTCAAGGAGCTGCTGGCCGACGCCGACGAACTCCTCCTCGCCACCGACGAGGACCGCGAGGGCGAGGCGATCGCCTGGCACCTCCAGGAGGTCCTCAAGCCCAAGGTCCCGGTGCGCCGGATGGTCTTCCACGAGATCACCAAGGACGCCATCCAGGCCGCCGTGCGCAACCCGCGGGAGCTCGACCAGCTCCTCGTCGACGCGCAGGAGACCCGCCGCATCCTCGACCGCCTCTACGGCTACGAGGTCTCGCCGGTGCTGTGGAAGAAGGTCATGCCCCGGCTGTCGGCCGGCCGGGTGCAGTCGGTGGCCACCCGGCTGGTCGTCGAGCGAGAGCGCGAGCGGATCGCCTTCACGCTCCGCCGCGTACTGGGACCTGACCGGCACGTTCGCCACCGGCCGGGCCGGGGACCCCACCGACCCCGCGGTGTTCGCCGCCCGGCTCTCCGCGGTCGACGGCACGCGGGTCGCCCAGGGCCGGGACTTCGGTGCGTCCGGCCGGCTCAAGGACGGCGCGCGGGTGCTGCACCTCGACGAGGCCGCCGCCCGGTCGCTGGCCGCCGCGCTCGCCGGCAGCGCCTTCTCGGTGCGCTCGGTCGAGTCCAAGCCGTACCGCCGCTCGCCGTACGCGCCGTTCCGCACCACCACGCTGCAGCAGGAGGCGTCGCGCAAGCTCGGCTTCGGCGCGAAGGCGACCATGCAGGTCGCCCAGAAGCTGTACGAGAACGGCTTCATCACCTACATGCGTACCGACTCCACCACGCTGTCGGAGACGGCGGTCAACGCCGCCCGTGCCCAGGTCACCCAGTTGTACGGCGCGGACTACCTGCCCGGAGCGGCCGCGCATCTACACCGGCAAGGTCAAGAACGCGCAGGAGGCGCACGAGGCGATCCGGCCGTCCGGCGACCGGTTCCGCACCCCGGCCGAGACCGGCCTGAGCGGCGACCAGTTCCGGCTGTACGAGCTGATCTGGATGCGCACCGTCGCCTCGCAGATGAAGGACGCGGTCGGACAGTCCGTCACCGTCAAGACCGGCGGCCGGGCCGCGGACGGGCGGGACGCCGAGTTCTCCGCCTCCGGGAAGATCATCACCTTCCACGGCTTCCTCAAGGCCTACGTCGAGGGCGCCGACGACCCGAACGCCGAACTGGACGACCGCGAGCGCCGGCTGCCCCAGGTCGCCGAGGGCGACGCGCTGACCGCCGAGGAGATCGCCGCCGACGGCCACGCCACCAAGCCGCCGGCCCGCTACACCGAGGCCATCGCTGGTCAAGGAGCTGGAAGAGCGCGAGATCGGCCGCCCGTCGACCTACGCGACGATCCTCGGCACCATCCTGGACCGCGGCTACGTCTTCAAGAAGGGCACCGCGCTGGTGCCCTCCTTCCTGAGCTTCGCGGTGGTCGGCCTGCTGGAGAAGCACTTCGGGCGCCTGGTCGACTACGACTTCACCGCCCGCATGGAGGACGACCTCGACCGCATCGCGCGCGGCGAGGCCCAGTCCGTGCCGTGGCTGCGCCGGTTCTACTTCGGCGAGGACGGCGGCGGCGTCGCGGTGGCCGCCGGCGGCCGGCGACGGCGACGGCGACCACCTCGGCGGGCTCAAGGAACTGGTGACCGACCTGGGCGCGATCGACGCCCGCGAGGTCTCCTCCTTCCCGGTCGGCGACGGCATCGTGCTGCGGGTCGGCCGCTACGGCCCCTACGTGGAGCAGGCGGCTGAGGGCGACGGACGACCCCCGCCGCGCCGACGTGCCCGAGGACATGCCGCCGGACGAGCTGCAGCGTCGACCTAGCCGAGGAACTGCTCGCCAAGCCCAGCGGCGACTTCGAACTGGGCACCGACCCGGCGACCGGCCGCCCGATCGTGGCCAAGGACGGCCGGTACGGCCCGTACGTCACCGAGGTGCTGCCCGAGGACATGCCCAAGACCGGCAAGAACGCGGTCAAGCCGCGTACCGCGTCGCTGTTCAAGTCCATGTCGCTCGACACGGTGACGCTGGAGGACGCGCTGAAGCTGATGTCGCTGCCGCGCGTCGTCGGCACCGACCCGGAGTCCGGCGTCGAGATCACCGCGCAGAACGGCCGCTACGGCCCGTACCTGAAGAAGGGCACCGACTCGCGCTCCCTGAGACCGAGGAGCAGCTCTTCACCATCACGCTCGAGCGAGGCGCTGGCGATCTACGCCCAGCCCAAGCAGCGCGGCCGGGCCGCCGCCAAGCCGCCGCTGAAGGAGCTGGGCACCGACCCGGTCAGCGAGCAGCCGGTGGTGGTCAAGGACGGCCGGTTCGGCCCCTACGTCACCGACGGCGAGACCAACGCGACCCTGCGCCGCGACGACGACGTGGAGACCATCACCGCCGAGCGGGGCTACGAACTCCTCGCGGAGAAGCGGGCCAAGGGCCCGGCGAAGAAGACCGCGAAGAAGCCGGCCAAGAAGACGGCGGCGAAGAAGACCACGGCGAAGAAGACGGCCGCGAAGTCCGCCACCACCAAGAAGACGGCGGCGAAGAAGACCGCCGTCAAGAAGACGGCGGCGGCCCGTGCCGCCGCGAGCGCCGGCCGCGGCCCCGCGACCGACCGGGACGAGTGACCGGCCGGAGTGCGTTGACGCAACGGCACGCGGCGGCCGATCGGGACGCGCCGGCGGAGCCGGCCGGCTGATCGGCCGCCCGCGGCCGACTCGCGACCGCCCCGCCGGCCCGGTTTCGGGACGCCCGGATGACCATCCGGTCACGGTCGGGTATCCGCATCGTCCGCGCGTTCGGTCAGGGCGAATGACAGTCCGTGCCGGCGGTTAGGCTGGCAGAATGACGCGTGCCGAGCGAGCGGGCCAGCCCGACGATCCCACCGACGCACTCGCCGCCGACTCCCGCGAGCGGGCCGTCGGCGCACTGCTGCGCGTTCCGACGCTGCGCAAACTGTGGACCGCTCAGTTCACCGGCGCGGTCGGCGACCGGCTGGGCGTGCTCGCCCTGCTGGCGCTGGCGGTGCAGGCCGAGGCGGTCCAACAGGCCCTCGGCGGCGGCTACCGGGGCGTCGGCTTCGCCATCGCCATCGTGTTCGGGCTGCGGTTGCTCGCCGGCCTGCTGTTCGGCGCCGTGCTGCTCGGCCCGTTGGCCGCGCTCACCTCGCCGCAGGGCGTGCTGGACCGCCGCTGGACGATGATCGGCGCCGACGCGGTACGGCTCGCGCTGTTCGTCGTCGCGCCGCTGTGGATCGACTGGGTGCCGGCCACCGCGCTGTCCTGGCTGCTGGTCACCGTCTTCGTCACCGGCGTCGCCGAACGCGTGTGGACCATCGCCAAGGACGGTGCCTCCCCGGCGCTGCTGCCCGCGCAGACCGGCGACGGGGTGCGCCCCGGACCGGACCACCTGGCCGCGCTGCGCCGCCTCGACCTGCGCACCGGCTTCGTCGCGCTGCCGATCGCCGCCGCCGTGCTCGTGCTGGCCGCGCTGGTCAACAACGTGCTGGGCGTGTGGTCGGCGTGGTTCGACATCCACCACGTCGCGCTCGCCTCCTACGTCGCGGCCGGCCTGTTCGCCGCCTCCGTGGCGCTGCTGTTCTTCCTCGAACTGCCCGACGTCGTCACCCCCCGGCCGCGCTCCCCGCTGGAGGGGCTGCGCCGACCGAAGGGCCCGGTGGGCGCCGAACGCGGCCGTACCAAGGCGCTGCCGATGCTGGTGTTCGCCTGCGCCGCGGTGTCCGGCGCCGTCGCCGCCGCGGTGTCCGTCGCGGTGCTCCAGGCCGCCGACCTCGGCGGCGGTCCGGTCGGCTTCGGCCTGCTGGTGCTCGCGCTGGCCGGTGGCACCGTGCTCGGCATCCGCGCCGCGCCGCGGTTGCTGCCCGCGTTGTCCCGCCGCCGCCTGATGGCTCTGGCCGTCGCGGTGACCGGGGTGTCCCTGCTGGCGACCGGCCTGGTGCCGGACCCGGCCACCGTGCTGATGCTCTCCCTGCTGGCCGGCTGCGCCGCGGGCGTCGCCGCCAACACCGGACACACCCTCATCGACCAGGAGGCCGAGGAGGTCCGCAGGGCCCGCACCACCGCCCACCTGCACGCCGTGGTGCGCGTCGCGACCGCGCTGGCCGCGGTCGGCGCGCCGGTGGTGGCCGCCGTGATCGGGCGGCACCGGGTGGTCGACGGCGCGTTCACCTTCGACGCACGGCGGCGCCGCGTTCACCCTGATGCTGGTCGGCGCGCTGCTGCTGCCGGTCGCCGCCCTGGTGCTCGGCCGGCTCGACGACCGGCAGGGCGTACCGCTCGGCCGCGACCTGCGCGAGGCGCTGCGCGGCGGCGAGCCGGCGTGCGCCCCGGCGCCCGACGGTTTCTTCCTGGCCGTCGAGGGCGGCGACGGCGCCGGCAAGACCACCCAGGTCGAGGCGCTCGCCGAGTGGATCCGGGCCAAGGGCCACGAGGTCGTCGTCACCCGAGAACCGGGCGCCACCGCGGTCGGCAAGCGGCTGCGCGCGATCCTGCTCGACGTCTCCAGCTCCGGCCTGTCGCACCGCGCCGAGGCGCTGCTGTACGCGGCCGACCGCGCCGAACACGTCGACACCGTGGTGCGGCCCGGCGCTGGAGCGCGGAGCGGTCGTCATCTCCGACCGCTACATCGACTCCTCCGTCGCCTACCAGGGCGCCGGACGCGACCTGGCCGCCGACCGAGATCGCCCGCATCTCGCGCTGGGCCACCGACGGTCTGGTGCCGCACCTGACCGTGCTGCTGGACATCCCGCCGCACACCGCCCGGGAACGCTTCACCGAGGCGCCCGACCGGCTGGAGTCGGAGCCCGCGGAGTTCCACGAACGGGTCCGCCGCGGCTTCCTCACCCTGGCCGCCGCCGACCCCGCCCGCTACCTCGTGCTCGACGCCGGCCAGGACCCGGAGGCGCTCACCCGGCTGGCCCGGCACCGGCTCGACCGGATGCTGCCGCTGTCCGAGCAGGAGATCGCCGCGCGTGCCGAGGCCGAGCGGCTGGCCGCCGAGGAGGCCCGTCGGCGCGCCGAGCAGGAGGCCGCCGCCCGCGCCGAGGAGGAGCGCCAGGAACGCGAACGCCAGGAGCAGATCGCCCGGCTGCGTGCCGAGGAGGAGGAGCGCGAGCGCCTCGACGCGGAGCGCCGCCGCCAGGAGGAGGCCGAGGCCCAGGCCGAGGAGGCCCGGCGCCGCGCCGAGGAGCAGGCCCGGCTCGCCGAGGAGGAGCGGCTGCGCCGGGAGGCCGACGAGCACGAGCGCGCCGAGCGGGAACGCGCCCGCCGGGAGGCCGAGGAGCGGGAGCACGTCGAGGAGCAGGCCAGGCTGCGCCGCCAGAAGGAGGAGCAGGACCGGCTGCGCGCCGAAGCGGCCGCCCGTCGGCTGGAGAAGCAGCGCAGGGCGGAGGAGGCGCTGCTGCGCGCGGAGGGCGGTCGGCCGCCGGCCGAGCCGTCCGGGTCCGAGGGACCGTCCGGGGCGGCGGGGTCCGCCGGATCCGCCGGGGAGGCCGGAGACGCCCGGGACGCCGGGCGGGAGCCGTCCGACGCCGTTCCTGACGGGCCGCGGCGGGCCGACTTCGTGAAACGGACCGGCCCGGCCGCCGGGGACGGCGCCGAGGAGACCACCCGGCCGGGACCGTCCGGACAGGACGGACAGGACGCCGGTTCCGGCCCCGCGGACGGGGACGACCCGGCGCGCACGGTGGGGACCGCGCGACCCGACGAGCCGTTCGGTCCGTCCGGCGCCGCCGGGTCCACCGGGCCGGAGGGCTCGTCGGGCGGCGGTCCGTCCGACGCGTACACCCGGACCCTGGAGAACGTCCTGCCGGGCGCCGCACCGCGTCCCGCGTCCCCGGACGGCCTCGGACAGGAGACCCGCACCGTCGAGGTGCCGCGGATCGCCGACCCGGAGGAGACCACGGTGCTGCCGCGCGTCGACGACCCGGAACGCACCACGGTGCTGCCCCGGGTCGACCCGCACGGTGAGCCGGCACCCCGCGACGCCGCGCCCTCCGACCGCAGGCCGTCCTGGGCCGCGGGCGAGGCGGACGGGCCCGGCGGCCAGCCGTCGGCCGAGCGCACCCGCGAACTGCCGCAGGTGCCGGCCGAGGGCGAGCGGACCGCCGAGCGCAAGCGGCCCCGCCCCAGTTGGGCCGAGGAGACCCCGCTGGACGACCTGCCCTCGCTGGCGGACGAACTGCTCGGCCCGCACGAGTCGTTCGACCATGACGGCGACGAGGCCCCCGGGAGCCGGGACGGGGGCCCCGGTCGGGACGGCGGAGGCCGTCGCGGGGGCCGTCGCTGACCCGCCCCGCCACCGGCCGGCCGGTCGCCGGTTGTCGGTGGGATGGCCGATGATGGTCACCCACGACGGACGGGGCCGGCCGGCGGCCGGGCACACGGGTGCGGAGCCGGCGGGCACGCACGGGTGCGGGGACGTCGGGCCCACGGGTGTCGGCCGGCCGAGGAACCGGCCGAGGAAGGGGACGGGGCGCGGATGACGGTCTGGGACGACCTGGTCGGGCAGGGCCCGGTCATCGAACAGCTGGTGCCCGCCGCCCGGGACGCGGACGCCTTCGTGACGGCCGCCGCGTCCGGCGGCGCGAGCCCGGCGCCCGCCGTGTCGAAGATGACCCACGCCTGGCTGTTCACCGGCCCGCCCGGCTCCGGCCGGGCCACCGCCGCCCGGGCGTTCGCCGCAGCCCTGCAGTGCGTCAGCCCGGACCGGGCGCTCGGCGGCGTCCCCGGCTGCGGCTTCTGCGACGGCTGCCACACCACGCTGGTGGGCACGCACGCCGACGTCGAGGTGGTGGCCACCGACCAGCTGTCGATCGGCGTCAGGGACACCCGTGACCTGGTGCGACGCTCCTCGCTGTCGCCCGCCAACGGTCGCTGGCAGGTCATCGTCCTGGAGGACGCCGACCGGCTCACCGAGGGCGCCGGCAACGTGCTGCTCAAGGCGGTGGAGGAGCCCGCGCCGCGCACCGTGTGGCTGCTGTGCGCGCCCTCCGTCGAGGACGCGCTGCCGACCATCCGCTCGCGCTGCCGGCTGCTGAGCCTGCGTACCCCGCCGGTGACGGCCGTCGCCGAGGTGCTGGTCCGCCGGGACGGCGTCGGGCCGGAGCTGGCAGCCTCGGTGGCCCGCGCCACCCAGGGCCACCTGGACCGGGCCCGCCGGCTGGCCACCGACGAACGCGCCCGCGAACGCCGCGCGGCCGTGCTGCGGCTGCCCCAGCGGCTCGGCGACATAGGCGGCTGCCTGAAGGCCGCCCAGCTCCTGGTGGACTCCGCCACCGAGGACGCCAAGCAGGTCGCCGAGGAGGTGGACGCGAAGGAGACCGAGGAGCTGCGCGCCGCGCTCGGCGCCGCTGCCGGCAGCGGCGGACGCATGCCGCGCGGCACGGCGGGAGCGATGAAGGAGCTGGCGGACCGGCAGAAGCGCCGTGCCACCCGTACTCAGCGCGACAGCCTGGACGTCGCCCTGACCGACCTGGCGGGTTTCTACCGGGACGTGCTCGCCGTTCAGTTCGGATCCGGCGCGGGGCTCGCCGGCGACCAGGCCGACGCGGTCCACCGGACGGCCGGCGCCGGCCGTCCCGAGCAGACGCTGCGCCGCATCGAGGCGATCCTCGCCTGCCGCGAGGCGCTCGACGCCAACGTCGCTCCGCTGCTCGCGGTGGAGGCGATGGCGATGGCCCTGCGGACCGGCTGACCGGGCGGACGCCCGCGCGGCGGCCCGCGGTCGGAGCGCTCGCCGGCACGGTCGTCGGCGCCTCCGCGTGCGGTCGGTGTGCCGTCGGCGTCGGCGTGGCGGCGTACGGTCGGCCTGCCGTCGGCCTGCCGTCGGCCTGCGGGCGGGCAGGCGTTGGTTCCTTCGGGTGATCCTGGAGGGACCCGTGGTGCCGCCCGCCGGGCGACGGGCAGGCTTCCGTGCGGGTCGGCGGAGGTGCGGGGCGTCCGTGCCGTGCCCGGCCGTTCCCCGAGGGTGGTGCGCACCGGTGTCAACCGTCTCCGTGGTCCTCCGGGTCCTGCCGCCCGCCGCGGCCCTGGTGTGCGCCGTGCTGCTGGCCCGTTCCGCCGCGGTCCGCTGGTCCGCACAGCGCGCCGCCCGGGCCTACGAGCTGCCCGAGGACTACCGTCCCGCCGCGCGGCGCGCGGTCTCCGCCGGTGCGGTGCTGCTCGCCGGGGCGGCGCTCGCCGTTGCGCTGCCCTGCGTCCGGCTCGGCTCCGCCGGCTCCGGCTCCGGCGCAGCCGCTCCGGCGCAGCCGGCCCCCGCGCCGCTCGCCGACCCGGCCGGCCCGGGCGGCGCCCGCCCCGGCCGTCCCGTGCGCCGCCCGGGCCACCGGGCACGCCCTTCCGCCGCACCGGTCCGCCCGACGTCCCCCGCGCCGGACGCCGCGTCCGACGGCGGGCGGGCCGCGCCGCGCACCATCGGCCTGCCGGCCGGCGGCACCCTGGTGGCGCTGCCGGACGGAACGCGGGTGTGGCTGCCTCCGCAGTACGCCCGCCGGTCCGCCGCCGACCTGCGGTTCCCGGTGGTCGTCGCCTACCTGCCGGTCGTGGCGGCGCGCGACGAGGAGCTCTACCCGGCGCTGGCCCGGCAGGTGGCGCTGGCCAAGGCCGACCCGTTCGTCGTCGTCGAGCCGGCCGGCTGCGCCGCCGACCCGCTCGCCGCGCTCACCGAGGCGGCCCGCCGCTACCGCCTGCTGGCCGCGGTGACCGGCCGCGGCATGCTCGGCGAGGGACCGCTCGCGCCCTGCGCGGTACGCGCCGCGCTGGCCCACCCGGGGACGTTCGGCGCGTTCGCCGGCGTCTCGGGCCGCTACGACCGCTCGGCCGTCCCGGTGCCGCGGACCGCGCCGAGCACGGCGCCGCGGCTGCTGCTCACCAGCGGCGTCCGGGAGCTGACGGCCCGCCGGTCGGCCTACGCGCTGCGCACCGCGTTGCGCGCGGTCGGCGTGCGGGCGCGGATCGTCGACAGCCTGGCGCCCGATCCGCGGCTCGGCGGCGGCGGACGCCGCCGGGCGCTCGCCGTGGCCGCCCAGTACCTCACCGAACACCTGGACGGACCGGCCCGGACGACCGACGGCTGACCGCCGGGGAACCACCCGTACGGGTCGGGTCGAACGCACACACTCCGGCACCGTCCGGATACGCTCGCACAATCCGACGGGAGGACCTGTGGCATCCATGGACACCGGGCGACTGCTCCGCACCACCGCGACCGTGCTGGCGGTGGCCGGACTGACGCTGTCCGGTTGTTCCGCGGGCGGCGCCGGGCACGGCGCCGCGGCCTCCTCGCCGTCCGACCGGCACACCGCCACCACCGCTCGGGCCGGCGCCGACCTCGAACCGCTGCCCACCGCGATCCCCGCCGACCTGCGGCCGTACTACCGGCAGAAGCCGCACTGGCACGCCTGTGAGTCCGGCGGCTTCCAGTGCGCCACGATGCGCGTGCCGCTGGACTACGCGCACCCGCGCGCCGCCGATGACCTCAAGCTCGCCGTGTCCCGCAAGAAGGCCACCGGCCCCGGCGCCCGCCTCGGATCGCTGCTGGTCAACCCCGGCGGGCCGGGCGGTTCCGCGATCGACTACCTGCACGTCGCCGCCCTCGGCTACCCGGCCCCGGTCCGGGCCCGCTACGACATGGTCGCCGTCGATCCGCGCGGCGTGGCCCGCAGCGCGCCGGTGCACTGCCTGACCGACCGGCAGATGGACGCCTACACCCAGGTCGACACCACGCCGGACGACCCCGCCCAGATCAACGCCGTCGTCAAGGCCGACAAGGAGTTCGGCGCCGGCTGCCGCGCCCACTCCCGAGCCCTGCTCGGCCACGTCAGCACCGTCGACTCGGCACGCGACATGGACGTGCTGCGCGCCCTGCTCGGCGACCGGCGGCTCAACTACGTCGGCAAGTCCTACGGCACGTTCCTCGGCGCGACCTACGCCGGCCTCTTCCCCAGCCGGGTCGGCCGGATGGTGTTGGACGGCGCGATGGACCCGTCGCTGACCGCGCTGCGGATGGGCGAGACGCAGGCCGGCGGCTTCGAGACCGCGTTCCAGGCGTTCGCCGCGGACTGCGTGCACCAGCCGGACTGCCCGATGGGCGACTCGACCGCCGCGGCCGGCCGGTACATCACCCGCTTCCTGCACGGGCTCGACAGCCGTCCGCTGGCCACCGGGCAGAGCCGCAGGCTCGTCGAGTCGCTCGGCACCACCGGACTGATGGAGGCGATGTACTCCAAGCAGTTGTGGCCGGTGCTGCGCCAGGCGCTGACCGCCGCGAACCACGGCGACGGCGGCCCGCTGCTCGCCCTGTCCGACCAGTACTACGAACGCGGGAGCAACGGGAGGTACTCGAACCTGATGACCGCCAACGCCGCCGTCAACTGCCTGGACCTGCCCGCCGCGGCCGAAACCCCGGCGCAGGTCGAAGCGGCGCTGCCGGCGTTCCGCAAGGCGTCACCGCACTTCGGCGACGACTTCGCCTGGATGAGCCTGAGCTGCGCCTCCTGGCCGGTCAAACCGACCGGGCGGCCGGAACGCATCCCGGCCGAGGGCGCGGCGCCCATCGTGGTCGTCGGCACCACGCGCGACCCGGCCACCCCCTACGCGTGGGCGCGGTCGCTGGCCCATCAGCTCTCGTCGGCCACGCTGCTCACGTACGAGGGCGACGGGCACACCGCCTACGCCAACGGGGACGACTGCGTCGACACGGCCGTCAACACCTACCTCCTCCAGGGCCGCCCGCCACGCCCCGGCACCCGCTGCTCCTGACGCCACCGTGCGGCCGCCCGTGGGCCGCCGTACGCGCACCCCCCGTGGCGCGGGGCCCGGGGCCCGGGCCCGGGCCCCGGGCGCGGGGCCCGGGGTGCGTCGGTGTGGGCGGGCGTGCGCCCGGGGGGAGCCGGCCTCGTGGGTCCCGCTGTGCGGACGGGCGCCGGGGCGTCGGTTCCGGCTGTTCCCGGCGAAACCGCCGTGCGGAGCACCCCTCGTCCCCATGTAGACTTACCCGCGTTGTCACGCCCTCCGGGCCGACGACCCGCCGCCTTAGCTCAGTCGGCCAGAGCGACGCACTCGTAATGCGTAGGTCAAGGGTTCGATTCCCTTAGGCGGCTCCGCGAATCCCCAGGTCACACAGCCCGTGACCTGGGGTTTTCTGTTGCTCGGGGCATGGCGGGGCGCGCGGCCGATGCGCCGGCGAACGGCTTGCGTGAGCGATGCGTGAGCGGAGCGGGCCAGGGACCTACTTCTTGGGCTTCTTCAGCTTGGCCGTCTCCTTGGCCTTGGCCTGGTCCTTCTTCGTGCTCTTCGCCTTCTTGGCGGCCTTCCGGGCCTTCTCGGTCGCACGAGCGGCTTCCTCTGCCTCCGTCTTGCGCTGGAGTGGCACGAGCTTCGCGGTCGCCTCGGCCGCGTCCTTGGCGACCTCGGGGAAGACGCTTAATGGTGACGTCGGGTATTGGAACTGTCCGAATGCCCTGGTGGCAGCAGAAACTGGAGTGCGTTGAGGCGACGGTCCCGGCAGGATGCGGGCATGATTGCCCCCTTGGATGTCCCGCGCTTGGCTGCGGGTGACGGTGTTCTGCTGCGTGCCTGGGAGCTCGGGGATCTGCCTCTCGTCCGGGAGGCGTCGAGCGACGACTACATTCCGTTGATCACGACCGTTCCGTCGACGTACTCGCAGGCGGCGGGCGAAGCCTTCGTCCGGCGGCAGTGGGAGCGGGCGTCTACTGGTAGCGGGTATCCGTTCGTCGTCGTGCGGATCGCGGATGGCCGCCCGCTGGGGATGGTCGGTCTCTGGTTGAGGGACCGGGGCGAGGGACGAACATCGCTGGGGTATTGGCTTGCCGAGTCGGCTCGTGGTCAAGGGGTTGCGGCGGAGGCCCTCCGGGCTGTTGTCCGCTGGGCCCTTGTTGACCTGCAGGTTCCCCGTCTTCAGCTGTATGTCGAGCCGTGGAATGTCGCGTCGCAGCGGACGGCTGAGCGTGTGGGCTTTCAGCGTGAGGGTGTGCTCCGTAGTTGGCAGCAGGTGGGCGAGGAGCGTCGGGACATGATCATGTATTCGATGCTGGGTGCTGATCTGTCCCCACCGGCCGCCGGCTGACTTCGGCGGCGTAGGTGGCCCAGTCGCCCGCGGAGAGACGTTGCCAGGCGACGGCGACGTCGGTGTGAATGCCCAGGGTGCGGGCGAGGATCGCGGCGGGGATCTCGGTGGCGAGTTGGAAGAGCGCGGTGCTGCGGGCCTGGTTGGGTCGGATCCCGAGCTGGTTCAGCCGCTGGGTCAGCTGTGTGGTGCTGATCGGGCGTCCGGGCTGGCCGCCGGGGAAGAGCCATGGAGATGGGGTCAGGGCGCCGATGGTCGCGTGGCCCTTGCGGTTCGCGGCGACGGTGCGGGCCAGCGCGGCGACGGGCTCGGGCAGCTGGACGGGTGCATCGCCGAGGTGGAGACGTACTTCCTGGGAGCCGACCTCAACATCCTCGATGGTCAACCGGTGGATCGCCGATGGCCCTTGGGCATAGAGGAGGAGAAGTAGCCCTGCGAGCCGGTCCTCGGGCTTGAGGGCGTCGTCGTGCAGGAGCCGGCGTGCAACCTTCCAGCGGTGCTCGTCATCGAGTGGCTGAGTGGGGCCGTTCCAGCGGACGGCGGGGACATGGACGGTGGTGAGCTTGTTGGTGCAGGCCCAGCGGATGAAATGCCCGGCCGTCTGGCGGTAGGTGGCGGAGTCATCGGTGAGCCACCGGTCGAGGTCGGCTTGCTGGCAGGTGTCCAGCGTGAGGTCGTGGGCAGCCAGCCAATTCAGGAAGGCAACGGCCGCGTTGGTGCGTTGACGTGCGGATATGAACTGCTGCGGGGTAAGCGGGCGGCCGTTGTTGCGTCGGCGAAGCCGCCGGACCAGGTGCCAGATCGTGTACCGGTGCAGGACTTTGCGTCGTTCGGGGTCCGGCTGGGCTGCGAGAAGGCCGGTGAGGAAGCGTTCGAGGCGGACCATGTACTCGTCCCGCTCGGGCAGGGCGCCGACGCCGACGAGGACTTGGCGCAGGTGGGCGAGGGGCGGACTATCGGGCAGTTCGTCCAGGGCCTCGTGGGTGAGAGCTCGTCGGCCGGCCGCGAGGTCGGACAGGACTGGGGAGACGGACGGCTTGTTCAGCCACCGCCTGGCGGTGATGGGATGCTCGGTGGTGGCGATGTTGTGCCGGAGGGCTTCGAGGCCGGGGTGGAGAGCACCGGACGGAGGGCCGAGCAGTTCGTTGAGGCGCCGGTTGATGAGGCAGCGAGCGCACTGGCCAGGGTGCGGGTAGTCGGGATCGTTGCAGGTGGGACAGGTGTGCCAGACCTCTGGGGCGGTGCAGTCCGGGCAAAGGGGCTGGTCGAGCGTGCCGGAGAGGACCGCCGCGAATCTCCCGCATCCCGAGCATGATGCTGAGCGGCGCTGGCAGACGGGGCACCAGGGTCGGCCCGTGGTGCGGGAGGTGCCGCAGGGCTTCTCCTCGCCGCAGATGCTGCAGGCCGTGACTTGCAGGGAGGGACAGCTCGAGCAGAGCGGACCGTCCGGCGCGCGGGTGTTCACGACCTTTCGTCTGCCGCAGTTGATGCAGGTCTCCAGGTTCGCTGGGTCGTTGACGAGGCAGTTCGGACACAGCGGCCGCCCCTGATCGTCGCGGGTGGCTGGCTCCCGGAGGGCTCCGCAGCCTGAGCACTCCTCGATGCGGGAGTGGGCGATGCAGGTGCGGCAGACCCGCTGTCCGTCCAGGGGCTTGTCGATGCGTACGACTCTGCGGCAGCGGGGGCAGGAGGGTCGGACGATCCCGGCGACGCCGGCCGCGTGTAGCAGGTCGATCAACCGGAGGATCGCGCGGTGGGGGGCGAGGTGGCCGTCTCCGGTCAGCAGGGTGGGGTTGGATTCCAGGGTCCAGGCGAGTTTCTGCTGGTAGGAGGGGCGAGGAGCCGATCGGCGGACCGCATCGGCTGTTACTTCCTGCCCGGCCTGAGGGTCCAGTTCGGCGATCAGGGCGTGGATCACCGCGATGGGATCGCGTCCGTCGGAGTCCGGACACTTGGCGCATCGCGGCCTCCCGGACCGATCCCGTGTGGCGACCCGGCGCGTGTTTCCGCAGACGGCGCAGGGCTCGGGCCGCGGTCCGCAGTTCCCGCAGTTCCCGCAGTACCAGTCCTGGCCGCGGCGCTGGAGGGTCCGCATCTGTCTGCCGCACTCGGCGCAACACGGAGGCGAGATGGCCTGGGCTCCGGCCTCGCGCAAGGCGATGAGCAGGTCACCGGCGGCCCGGGGTGCCGGAGAGCGGCCTTCGGTCAGCACGCTGGGATGCTCGGCCAGATGCGATGCGAGGCGACGTGACTTCGCGCGGCCACCCGCGACGCTGGTGACCACGGTGCGGATCTGGTCGGGATCCAGCTCACGTTCGACGGTCGCGACCAGGTCCACGATCAGCCCGATCGGGTCCAAGACGGCTCGATCGGAGGACTCCTGTGCGGTCACGGCCGCTCGACACCGCGGATACGGGCCCGCTTGGGCCGTAGGTCGCCGACGCTGGTCTCGGCGCCAACTGCCTTCTTGATCCTGGCAGTTGATCCAGCTCCTGCTGCAGCCACAGGTTCGATGAGGTCGTCCATGGTGCAGTCGAGGATGTCGAGCAGGGCCATGAGGATCTTCAGGCTGAGTCGCTCGGGGCGCTCGACGACGAGCCGGTAGACCTGGCTGGAGGACAGGGTGATGCCGCGTTCGTCCAGCAGCGGGATGAGGTCGGTGGTGGAGAACAGCCCGCGGTCGGCCATGATCTTGCGCAGGTGCCAGTGGTAGTCGAGTTTCGCGGCCATCAGCGGTCCTTGTCTGCGGAGGTCGGGGCGAGCGCGGGCGCGAGTGCCTTGTGGAGCATGGTGTTCATGAAGTCGTCGCTGACGTGGGTGTAGATGGCGGTGGAGCTGTCATTCTCGTGACCGACTTGCTGCTGCAGAAACCGCCGGTCGACCCCGTCCTCCGTGAGGTGGGTGACGTAGGCATGGCGAGCGGAGTGGACGGTCAGCTCCTTCGGCAGCTTCAGCGCGTCGCGGTAGGCGACGAACCGGGCGTTGATCTCCGCCGGCTTGACCCGGCCGCCCCGCTCGGTCACCCACAACGCAGGGTGATCCTCGCAGCCGAACCGCGGCCGCACGTTCTCCACATAGTCGGCGACCGCCTCCACCGCCCAGTCCATCACCGACAGCACGTTGCGACGACGCGGCGGCTGCCCCTTCTTCGCCTTGCCGTAGCGGACGTTGAGCGTGCCGTACCGGCCGAACTGCGGAGCCTTCGCGTTCCGTCCGAAGTCCACCACATCCAGCTTCGACGTCTCGGTCCGGCGCAGCCCCCATCCGTAGATGACCTTGAAGAGGGTGGCGTCGCGGTAGGCGGCGAGGGCTCCCTTGCGCTTGGCCCGTACCGCCCGTTCGACCTGGTCGTCGGCGTAGTCGAGGAACCGCTGGATCTCCTCGCGGGTGAACGGCCTCGCCTCAGGACGCCCCTCATAGTCGTTGAGATGGGCAATGGTGTTCCACTCATGACATATGGCCACCGGGTGGGTGCCGAAGGCGTCCTCGCAGGCCACCGCCCAGCCGTAACGGCCGTCGATCAGAAACTCGCTGAACAGGCGCAGGCTGCCCTGATAACTGCGGATCGTGGACGGCGCGAGATGCTTCTCGCTGGTCAGCCACAGTGACCACTCATCCACGTGGCCGGGCGCCCAGGCCCACGGGTATTCGTTGGTGTGCTCCAGAAACCGGCGCACGAGCCGTTCCCGGGCGGTGACCGTGTCCTCACGAAGCCCGCGGGCGGCCTGCTGGGCCCGCCAGCCCCGCAGCATCGCCTCGACCATCGCATCCTGCGGACGCAGCTGGACCACCCCGGAGACCAGCTCCAGGTGAGCCGCCCCAGCCAGGTCGGCACGTCGCTGAAGACCCACTTCCGCCCTCCCTTCCGGAGGGCAAATCTTGCATCAGATGGGATCTGATTGCCAAACTCCCAGCTCAAGCCGCCAAGTTGTAGGAGGATGGAGACCTCGCCGAACATCGTCCTGACCTCGCGACCTGCGGTTTCTCGCCCGTCTGATGCAATTCCCGAGGGTTCTGGTAGACGTCGCGCGTGATCCGGGTGTCGCTGTGGCCGAGGGTGTCGGAGACGACCTTCACGTCGACGCCGGCCGCGAGCATGAGCGTCGCGGCGCCGTGGCGCAGGTCGTGCATCCGGATCGGCGGCAACCCGAGGAGGCCACGAGCCGTTCGAAGGAGTCGGTGATCTAGCCGGGGTGCAGCCAGGAGCCGTCCTCCTGGGTGAAGACGTGGCCGGTCTCCACCCAGGCCGAGCCCCACTCCGCGCGGTCGGCTTCCTGCTGCTTGCGGTGCCGTTCCAGGACGCCGACCGTGTCGTCGTCGAGGGCGACCACGCGGAAGCCGCTGTCGGTCTTCGGGTCGGAGCCACCGCCAGCCAGCTCGGGTCGATAGTCAAAGAGTTAGCGGGCCGGGCGGGCGCCCGCCTCTCCCGTGCCCTGACCTGCGGTATCTCCCGTTCGACAGCTCTGCGGATGCTCATACGCCTGCCGACACCGGCACTGCGCGTGCCCCGAATGATCGGCATCGACGACTTCGCCCTCAAGCGCCGCGCCGTTACGCCACGATCGTCATCGACGCCGAGACCGGCGAGCGGATCGACGTCCTGCCTGATCGCAGTGCCGAAACGGTGGCGAAGTGGCTGCGCGAGCACCCCGGCGCCGAATACGTGTGCCGTGACGGCTCCGGCGCGTACGGCGAGGCGACCGCCGGGCCCTGCCGGAAGCGGTGCAGGTCAGCGACCGCTGGCATCTCTGGTCCAACCTGTGCGACAAGACCCTGGCCGAGGTCCGCTCCCACACCGCCTGCTGGGCCACCGCGGTGAACCCGGCCCGGCCGGGCGGGGTACGCGAGCAGACCACCCGGGAACGCTGGCAGCAGGTCCACGACCTGCTCGGCAAGGGCGTCGGGCTGCTCGAATGCGCCCGCCGCCTGGACCTCGCCCTGAACACCGTCAAGCGCTACGCCCGCATGCAGGAGCCCACGGCCGAGCGCCGCGCACCCCTCTACCGGCCCACCCTGGTCGACCCCTACCGCGACCACCTGCGCCGACGCCGGGCCGAGGACTCCGCCGTGCCCGTCGCCCACCTCCTGCGCGAGATCAAGGAACTGGGCTACACACGGCAGTGCGAACCTCCTGGTCCGTTACATCACCCGAGGCCGCGCCGAGGGCGACAAGCCCGTCATGACCGCGCGGCGCCTGTCCCGGCTCCTGCTGACCCGCCCCGACGACCTGCGCGACAAAGACGCCGAACTCCTGCGGGAACTCACCACCACCTGCCTCGAGATGACCGAACTTGCCCGCCTCGTCGGCGAGTTCGCCGGGCTCCTGACCCCGGCCGAGGGCAACGACGCCAAACGCACCGACTGGATCACCCAGATCCGCGCCGTCGACCTGCCCCACCTGCAATCCTTCACGAACGGCCTCGAACTCGACCGAGCCGCCGTCGACGCCGGCCTCACCCTCCCGTACCACAACGGCCGCACTGAAGGCGTCAATACCCGAACCAAGAAGATCATGAGGCGGATGCACGGCCGTGCCGGCTTCCCGCTCCTGCGCCAACGGATCCTGCTCCAGTAGGCAACCCGAAGCGTCACCACCGATTACGGGACAGAGCCGATGGCTGGACAGACCCGGTGCTCCGGCGGGCCTGCGCCGATGCATCGGGCGGCCTCCGCCATGACCCAGGTCGTACAGGCCGAGCACGTAGAAGGGCGCACGCGCCGCGTTCAGCGGGTGCGCCAGGCGCCGAGGAGGTCCTCGGGTCCGTAGGTGGCCTGGAGGCCCGAGCAGTTGACGCCGCTTCGGGAGACGGCCACGAGCGGGGTCGGGTCGTCGGTGAGGGCGGCTCGGTGCTTGTGCAGGGCGGCCAGGTCATGTGCGTCGAACGGGTAAGTCTCCAGCCACTTGATCGACCCCAGGAAGAGCAACTGCTTGGCGACGGGCTCGCGATCGGCGCCCACGATGTCGACCTCGACGTCGTTGCTCCGGGTCCAGTAGCCGCCGACGACGGGGGCGGCTGGCAGTTCGCCGTCCGGAAGGATGCGGGCGAGGGCTTCGCGGATCAGGGGCTCGACGGCGCGTCCGCGCCAGCTCGTCCATCGTTCCCTGATCCGGGCCAGGGTCAGGTCGCCGCGCATGCGCTCGATCTCTGCCATGTGCGGACCGAGGAACGCCAGCCAGAAACGGAGGTAAGGGTCCGCCACCCGGTAGCGGCGCTCCTTCGAGGGGTGGAGTGAGACGGGGAGTTCGGCCGCCACTACGCGCTTCTCGATGAGGAGGTCCGCCGCCCTGGTGAGCGTGGAATGGGCGATGCGCCCCGCCGCCCGGGCGATGTTGGTGAAGGTCCGCTCGCCGGCGCCGATGGCCCGCAGCACCTCCCGGCCCATCGCCTGCGGGGGGAGCTCAGCGGCGAGTGACCGCTCGGCGGAGACCAGGAGGGCGGAGATCGGGTTCTCCAGTGCCGCCTCGAGGAATTCCCACATCGTGGCTCCGGGCGGCCACTCCCGGCAGATCAGGGGGAGGCCTCCGGTGATGAGGGCGGCGTCGAAAGCAGCGGCCGGCTCCAGTTCGAGCATCTCGCCGAGATCGGCCGGGTTGAGCGGTCCCACGACCATCTCCAGGCCGCGCTGGTGGAACGGCCGGTCGTAGCTGTCGAGCGCCTTCATCATGGACAGATCCGAGCCGACCAGCAGCAGGAGAACGGGCTTGCGGCTGAGCAGTCGGTCCCATGTCCGCTGGAGCATTCCCTCAAATGCGTCGACGCGTTCCATGAGGTAGGGCACCTCGTCGATCACCACCACGCTCGGCGAGTCGTCCGGCAGGATCTCCGCGAGCAGCCGGAAGGCCGCGTTCCACTGCTCCGGCGCCTCCTCAGCGAAGAGCGACCTCTCCGGCAGGGTGGAGGTGGCCACCGCGTCGAGCAGTTCCGCCAGTTCGTCGTCGGCAGAGCCGCCTGCGGCGGTGAAGAACAGATGGGGGACTTCCGCTTGCCGTAGGAACTCCTCGACCAGCGTGGACTTCCCGACCCGCCGCCGCCCGCGCATGAGCAAGCACTGGCCGGGCTGAGTGGCACTGCCTGCGGCACTGCGCACGTCCTCGAGCGCGCGCGTCAAGGCGCGGAGCTCCCGTTCCCGGCCGATGAACCGATGCATACATGCCCCAGTGATTTGCGTCGATAGTATCTACAAAGAGAGTAGCAGGATAGATACTATCTACACTGCAACCATCATGCCCGCCCTCCCCGGCGGTCGGGGCAGGACGGAAATCGACGACCCAGGGGCGGCGCTCCCGTCCTGCGCAAAGCCACGGTTTCTGGCCGCACCCGGGACACCGCGATCGCACCGGCCGGTTATCGGGGAGATCGAGTCCGCGCCGGGGTCGGATCCCAGCGCAGGCCGATGCCGAATCCGCGATACGGGCGAAGCAGCACGTCAAGCCCAGGGACTCTGGGAGAAAATTTGGAGACGATCATGGAAAAGCCGCCTTCCGAGACCCACCCAGACCAACCCCCACCCCCTGACCTGCGGCTTCGCAAATCCCGCAGGTCAGCGGGCGGGCAGGCCCTCATTCGGGACGAAGAGGCCGTGGGTTCAAATCCCGCCACCCCGACTGGTGAACACGCAGGTGAGGGGCGGTCTTCCGATCAGGAAGACCGCCCCTCACGGCGTTCCGGGGCGGCTTTGGGAGAAAATTGGGAGAAGATCTTGGTCGGTCTCTCCCGAGGCCCTGATGTGTGGGCCGCCTTTCTCCAGGTCCCGCGCTCGGTCTGAGGAGCGCGTCCAGTGCCGCGACCGGCGAGCCGGGGGCCATCGCGCGACGGACTTCGAGGGCTGCCTCCCACTGCTCGGTGAGCGCGTCCATGAGCCGGGCGCGCATGCGCGGGGTGACGTGGGAGTAGCGCGCCTGGACGGAACCGTCCTCGTGCCCGAGGCGTTCGTCCATGAGCTTCGGCGGGGTCCCGGCCTCCTCCATGATCGACTTGTGCGTGTGCCGCAGCCCATGAGGCGTCAGGCCCGGGGCGATCGGCACCCAGCAGGCCTGCGCACGCTGGGCAGCGCCCCTCTCCCGCGCCGGGATGCCTGGCCAGGGCTCGGCGAGCAGCGGCACCGGGTGCGCCTCGTGGGGGGCACGCTTCGGGTACGCACCGGTGGTCGCGGGCTGGAACAGCCAGGAGCCGAAGCCGCTGCGCCGCCAGTGGTCGGCGGCCCGGCCCACGGTCGCGTTGCGCACGTAGCCGAGTTCAGCGACCGCCGCTTCGACCCTCACCCGCTTGTCCTCCGACACGGCCTCAGAGCGGTTGAGGACGTTGGAGGCCGTCCCGGCCGAGACCCCGGCCTTGCGGGCGACATCGACCAGCTTCGCGCCCGGCCGCCGAGCCGCGCCGTTCGCGGCGCTGTAGCCGTTGAAGGCGTACCGAAGGCCGTGGCAGCCGCACGGCTCCGGCCGCTTGGCGGCGACGTGCCGTGAGAGCAGCCCGGATAGGAAGTCCGGGGTGTCGATGGTGCGGTAGGAGTCGTCCTTGGGCGGGCAGCGGTGCAGCTCGCCGCCGTCCAGCTCGTAGCTGCCACTCGACCCGGAGAGTGCCAGGACGTATGAACTGCGCCTCCAGCCCCATGAGTTCGCCCCACCGGATGCCGGTGTAGCCCTTGGTGACGCACGCGACGAACTCGTCGTCCCGGCCGGAGAGCAGCGCAGCGCGTTCGGCAATCAGCAGGATGCCGAGCGCGTCGGTGATGACCTTCTCCGGCCCACGGTTGCGGGACCGTCCGGCCCGCTTACCGCGACCACGCCGCCGGGTGGCGGGATTGGTCTCGCGCAGCCCGTCGTCCACGGCGTCGCCCAGGAGCAGGTGCAGGGTGCTGCGCCAGGTCTTGATGCTGGCGGGTGCGTAACCGCGTTGGCGTTCCTGCCGCTCCCAGTATCGACGTCGTGCTTCGTGATGGCGCCGACCTCCATGTCGTTGAAGTGCGGCAGCAGGTGCTCTTCAATGTGGCGCCGGTAGTTCTGCATGGTGGAGGCAGCCAGGTCCTGGCCGGCGTACCAGCGGTTGGCGTACTCACCGAAGGTGGCCTGGGCCGCCGCCGGGTCGTGCCACCGACCGCCGCGTACCTTCGCCTCCTCCTCACCTGCGGCCTGCTCGGCCGCACGCTTGGTGCGGAAGCGCAGCACCTCGCCGTTGGCGTCGGCAAGAGTGCGGTACTTGCCGGGCGCGATCTTGTAGCGGGGCACGCCAGTAGTCGCCGCGCTTCTCGCCGTATCCCATCTCTGGCTCCTTCCGGGGTGGTCGTTGCGGGTCCTGCGGGTGACCGCCGTCGTCGCGGCGGGCGGGCGTCGAGTCGGGGTTCGACCGGCGCGGTCGCTGCGCGAGCCGGGCGGTACGGCGACCTGGCGGACGGCAGGGTGCCGGCGTCGGGCGGCGCGAGCGGCCGCTACTCGAAGATGCGGATGATCTCCGCGAGGTGATCGGCGGTGAAGCGGTAACTGCCGCCGAGCCGGGTGAACGGGATCCGGCGGCGCCGGGCCTGCTCCTTGACCCACCACTCAGAGCAGCCGAGGACGTCGGCGATCTGGGCGGGCCGATAGAGCACGGGCAGGTTGTCGGGAGAGGGAGGAGGCATGGCGGATCCTCGCGAGGGCGTGCGGATACGTTCCGTTGACACGGCGGGCTGCCAACGGACGGGCGGAAGTGGCGGGATGAGGCGTCGACGCACCGGCGGTCAGGCTGGGCAGCGTCGACCGACGTACGTCAGATCGACTCTCTGAGAAGCCAGTTGAGGGCCCGAGGCGACAGGACTGGCGAACGCATGAGCCCTCCTCTCTCGGCGATATGTGCACGGGCGGTCGGTGACGGAGGTGTTGTTGTACCTCGCCGTCACCACCGTGCGGAAGCGGATTCGGGTACGACTTTTGCCCGGTCGGGCGGCCGTCGCGGGACGGTAGCACGGAATCCCGAACACGCCCCGGGTCGCTGCGGGAAGTCGGTTGAGCTGCCGGCGATCCGCTCGGGATACTCGCCCGATGACCAACGACAGCGCCTCGGAGACCACCGAGCGCTGGTGGGACGAGCCTTGGTACCGGGTCCGGACGGACAGGTTCATGGCGTCCTTCCTGCCCAATGCCGGCGAGGACTTGGACGCGGTATGCAACGTCGACGTCGAGGTCCGGTTGACGGACGGATCACGCTGGAGCGCGACCGTGTTCACGGTCGCCGAGGTACAGCGGCTGATGGAGAGACGGGCCCAGACCGGCGAAGCAGCGGGTGGCCGCTATTTCTGGTGCTCGGACGGTCTGATCGTTCGCGAGCCCGGCATCGACAACATGACCCAAGCGATCACCGGCGTGCTCGACGAAGACGACTTCGACAAGATCCTCCAGCGGATCGACGACGAGTGACCGCCCCTGGCCTCCCCCGAGACGAGCGCCGAAGCCGGCACCCGGAGGGCGAACCGTGAAAACGGTGTACCGTCCGCTCCCACCACCGGGCCGCTGACAGAGGGAGGGCGCCGTGCACCCATCTCAGAACCGTGCTGTCGTCCTCGCTCGCGGGAGGCACATTCCGCCGGGCATCAAGGCGCTTAAGAGCAGTCGATCATGGGCGAATCGCGTGGTACGTTCTGTCACCGAACACCTCAATAGGGTGACCCCGGCAGCGCGCCAACGCTCCGGGGTCCGGCACAAGGAGTGGTACCTCCTCATGCAGATCCATCGTATCCGCCATACGCGCGGCTTCACTGTCCTGCCCAACGCGATCCTCCAGGACCGGCGGCTGTCCTACACCGCCCGCGGCCTGCTGGCCGACCTCCTGTCCCGGCCCGACGGCTGGTCGGAGGACAGCCGCCGCATGGCCGACAGCAGCCCGCAGGGCCGCATCGCGGTCGCGAAGGCGCTGCGCGAGCTGGCCGCGTTCGGCTACTACCGCGTGATCAAGACCCGCCGCACCGACGGAACCTTCGTCAGCGAGGCCCACGTCCACGACACCCCGCACACGGCGACACCGGCGCCCAGGATTCCGGGTCCCGGTCAGCCGACGGTCAGTGTCGCAGGCGCCAACCCCGTAAAGGACGTGGGGAAAACACCCTCCCTCCCCGCTCAACGGTCGCACGCGGACGCTGTGCGCGGCACGCGTACGGCGAGGCTGCGGGAGACGCCCGCAACCGCGTCGGTGCCGGCGGGCCCGGTGGACGTCGCCGCGACGCAGGACAGCGCCGTGAGCGACGCAGTCGCCCTGCTGTACCGCGTCATCGGCCCCGAACCGCGGCTACGGCTCGGGGCGCCCGAGGCCATCGGCCTGGCACCGCTGGTCGCGGCATGGCTGGAACGCGGCTACGGCCAACACGACCTCACCGACGCCCTGCTCGACGGCCTGCCGAAGCGAGTGCACAGCGTCCAGGCCCTCCTGCGAGACCGGCTCACGCGCAAGCTGCCACCGCCCCGCGAACCCGCCGTGGCGGCGAAGCCGCGCTGGACCCACGAGTGCGCCACCTGCGCACGCCCCACCGAGCACCCGGGCATCTGCCGCGCCTGCGCGGGCCTCGGAGTCCGCCCCGACGACACCGAGCGCGCCCAGACCGCCGCCCGGGGCATCGCCCAAGTCCGCGCTGCCCTCCTCGGCCGCCGGTCCGGCCCGCTGACCGCCGCTGCCGCCGGCAGATACTGACCCGCCGTTCCCCCGGCCCCGGAACGCCGCGCGCTCACACCTGACGCGCCCCCGACGCTCGTCACCATGCCCGAGCACCGCCACACCGTCCCGCTGCCACGCACACCCCTGCCTTCAATCGCGCCTGCCTGGAGTCCGCATGCCCTCAACCAGCCCGCCGTTCACCGCCACAGCCGCGACCACCCCGGGCGAGAGGTTCGCGCGCCGCCCGCTGTGGTTCGACCGGATCATCATCATCGCCCTCGGCGCCTGCGGCTCCGTGCTGTCCTTCAACGCCCTGCGCCAGGTCGCCGTCGATCGAGAAGGACTACGGCCTGCGCCGACTCTCCACTGGCGACGGCACCGCCAGCCGCCGCCCCACCCAGGGCGAGATGCACAAGGCCGCCCGCCTCGGCTGGGAACAGACCAGCCGCGAATGGCTCCAGGACCGCATCCGCGCCGCCATCCCCCACTCCGCCAACGCCGAGGAACTCCTCGCCTACCTCCAAGCCGACGGCGTCGAGGTCAAGATCCGCCGCTTCCCCTCCGGCGACCTCCAGGGCTACTCCGTCGCCCGCCCCGGCGACCTGAAGGCCAACGGAGCACCGAACTACATCCCTGGCGGGAAGATCGCTCCCGACCTCTCACTGCCCAAACTCCAAGCCCTCCTCGAAGCCGGCAAGCCCGAGGAACACCCCACCGCCCGCCGCAACCGGCCCAGCACCCCCTGGCAGCGTGCCACCGACGCCCTCGACACCTTCAGCATCGACACCGGCGACGGCGACCAAGCCGGTGGCAGTGGTGACGCACGAGCCCAGGCCCAGGTCACCGCCCTCGGCGAACTGATCGAGGCCACCGCCCAGGCCGCGCCCGAAGCCCTCCGCGCCGAACTTCGAGCCGCCACAAGGGCGTTCGTCCGCGCCCAACGCTCCAAGGTCCGCGCCGACCACGCCGCTGCGGCCGGTCTGCGTACCGCCGCCCGTGACCTGGTGAACGCAGGCAGCGGCAAGGACGGCAGCGCCCTCGCCGTCCTGATCGCCGCCCTTGTCTGGTCCGTGATCCTCGCCGGACGCTGGCACCAGGCCCGAGGCCACGCCCAACAGGCCGAAGCCGCCCGCCACACCGTCCAGCACCTCCAGGCCGCCTACGACCAGGCCGCCGCCCCGCACATCGCCGAACTCCTCCACCGCCAGCCCAAGGAGGTCCTGCGCAACCCTCGCCAACGACGTACGCACCGCCGTCCCCGACCACGCCGACCGCATCCTGGCCGACCCCAACTGGCCCGCCCTCGCCACCGTCCTCGCCGACGCCGAAGCAGGCGGCCACCAACCCCACCAACTCCTCACCGAAGCCGCCGGCCGCCGCGAACTGACCACCGCCCGTCTGCCCGCCAAGGTCCTCATCGCCCGCATCCAGCACACCAGCCGCAACCCCGCCCCCAACCGCACCGCCGAAGCTGCCCGCATGCGTTCAACGAACGCAACTGCCGTCCCCGCCCGGCAGACCCGAGACCAGGAACGTTGGGCGGCAGCCGCGGCAGCCGCCGAGCAGCAGCATCGACAACGCCGATAGAAACCAACAGAACGGCGCCGACCCACACGTGGGTCGGCGCCGTGACTCGAACTCAGGCGTCGATACGAGCGACCTTGCGGCCCACCTTCAAGTACAGCTCGGCCCCTTCGACCGCCCCGCCCTCGCTCACGACCGCACCCAGCGTCTGCTGAACAGCCGCCTCCGTGAGCGGCGTGCTCTGCTGATCACCTTCCACCTCACGGATCAGGCGGAGACCGTTCTGCTGGGCCACCCGCCGTACGGCGGAGATGCTGGGTGCGAAGTCCAGCGTGCGGGTGATCAGCGTCCCGAGCGTGTCGTCGGCGCGGTCCTTCAGGGAGACGACGGGGAGGTTCTGGGTGTCGCCGAAGGAGCGCTTGGAGAAGCGTGCCGTGAACTCGGCGCGGGCGGCCGCGGCGGCGTCCAGGCCGTGGAGAGCGGCCACGACCTCGCCGGCGAGGAGGCGCTTGACCGCCATCGGGTGGGTGGTTCCCGCCTCCAAGCCCTTGGTGATCACGCGGATCTCGTCGTCGGTCCACTCGGTGAGCAACTGGAGGTAAGGCTCGGTGAGGTGGTCCGGGATGGACATCAGCCTGCCGTAGACCTCGTCGGGCGAGGCCGACAGGCCCACGTAGTCGCCCTTGCTCTTGCTCATCTTGGCGCCCGTGCCGTCAGTGCCCTCGATGAGCGGGGTGGTGATGACGACCTCGGGGGTCCGCTCCGAGATCTCCATGACCTTGCGGCACATCTGGAGGTTCAGCAGCTGGTCGACACCGCCGAGTTCGACGTCGGCGTCGATGGCGACGGAGTCCCAGGCCATGACGACGGAGTAGACGAACTCGGCGACGGACAGCCCCTGGCCCTCGGCGAGGCGGGTGCGGAAGTCCTCGCGCTGGAGCGTCATGGAGACCGGCACCCGGGCGAGGACGCTGATGAGTTCCGGCAGGGAGACCTTGTTGAGCCACTCGCCGTTGAAGCGCAGGTCGGCACGTTCGAAGTCGATGAACGGGGTGACCTGCTGCTGGTAGCCGCTCAGGTTGTGGGCGATGTCCTCGTCGGTGAGAGGCGGTCGCTCCGAGGACCGCCCAGACGGGTCGCCGATCTTGGCTGTGACGTCGCCGATGATGAAGACGACGTGGTGGCCCATCCGCTGGAACCGGCTGGCGATGATGATCGGCACCGCGTGGCCCAGGTGGACATCGGGCGAGGTGGGGTCGATACCGTACTTGACGACGAAGGGCCGTCCCGCCGCCTGAGCGGCTTCGATCTTCTCGGCGAGCACCGTCGCCGAGGGAATCAGGTTGATCGCGCGCCCCTCGACCAGGGCAGCCTGCTCCTGGGGGGAGAGGTCGGAGAGGTCCAGGGAGCGCCGCGCTGTCGTCTCACCCAGCAGTTGCGCGACCGTATAGTCCGCGCCCAGGTCCGCACCGTCGAGGATGTGCATGACACGGGTGACAGACTCACAAACGGCTCATGGCGCGTATACGCTCCTGGGTCGGACAGCTGGCTGACCAGTATGGGATTGGAAGCGGCGACTTTACCGAATGTGTGGCGGTCGAGTACCTCGAATATCTGCCCATGGCCACGTCCTCCTCCACCGGCCGCTGCGACGCATCATCGCGAGCCGGGTGCCGGTCGACGGGGGGCTCCGTCGTGTCCCGCCCGGGCGGCTTCCCCCACCGTCAGCACATGATCGCGCGGCCGACCCCTTCGTGGGACGGTCACGTGCCGAGAACGCACCACGTCGTCTTGGCGCCGCCATCGACCCCAACTCCCCACTCCTTGGCCAGAGCCGATACCAGCAGGATTCCTCGACCGCTCTCGGCGTCCGGATCTGCTCGACGTAACGCCGGGAACTCGGGTGACTCGTCCCGGATCTCGATACGCACCTGACCGCCATCGATCTCGATGGCGAACCCGAAGCTGCCTCCGCCAGCGTGGACGATCGCGTTCGACGCCAGTTCGGTGCCCAGCAGTTCGGCGTCACCGGTCAGTCGGCTCGCCTGCCAGGAGGCCAGGAAGGACCGGATCGCTCGGCGCACCGCGCCGACCTGGTCCGCCCGGGCAGTAAAGGTCATCTCGATGCGCCGGTCCGGCACGCCGGCCACCTCCCCATTCAGTGCGGCCGTACGGAGTGCCCCCGAGATAGGGCCGCAGTCGATCGGTGCGCGCGGACAGCTCGGGCCCGCGTCGGATCAGCGGCAGAGATCCAACATGAGTCCAGCGCCGCTGAGTTGAGTATCTCAGCGCGAGTATCGCTTCGTAAATCGAATCTGCGAAAATTTCGCAACGAGCTGACGCGGTAACGATGGTGCCGCAACGCGACTATCGTCACCTCGAACACCGGATCCCCCGAGTGAGCTCCTCCCAACGGCTCACGACGCTCCCCGGACGAAGGAGTACCGATGGCAGTCTCCGGCGACAGGTCCGTGGCTTTGTGCCGCATCCTGCTCAGGCTGCAACTGCGCCGGCTCCGCGAGCAGAAGGGCCTCAGCGCGTCCTTCGTGGCGCAGCAGTACGGCTGGTCGACCGCGCGCATGACACGGCTGGAGACCAAGGAGACGGCCGTCGAAGTCGGCGACGTACGCCTGCTGTGTGATCTCTACGAGGTGCCACGGGAGTTGCGCGAGGAATTGGAGGGCTACGCGCTCATCACCAAGACGCGGAAGGACTGGTGGGACATCAAGCCCTTCAAGGGTAAGGTCCCGCAGTGGTTCCTGGCGTTTCTGGGGCTGGAGTCCGCGGCGAACGGGATCCGCATCTACCAGTCCGAGTTCGTACCTGGCCTGGCACAGATCCCGGACTACGCGCGAGCGATCCTCCGGCTCTCCGGTGCCGACGAAGCCACAATCGATGCGCAGGCACAGATTCGGGCCAACCGGCAAAGCATCCTCACCAGGGACGAGTTCGCCCCCGAGGTGTCGATCATCCTGAACGAGGCGGTGCTCCGACGTCCGGTCGGCGGCCCGGACGTCTTCAAGCGGCAGCTTGAGGCCGTTGGCGACCTGGCCGAACGGCCCAACATCACCGTTCGCGTGCTGCCCTTCTCGACAGGGGCCCACCCGGCCATGCACGGCCCGTTCACCGTGCTGAACTTCCTCGACGAGACGGTCGGCGACCTCGTGTACCTGGAGAACCGCGTTGACGCCGGTGTCCTGTCCGAGGCGCGTCTCGTCACGCCGTTCGTCGAGACATTCGATGAGTTGCTCGGCCTGGCGGCGTCTCCGTCAGTGTCGTCGGAGATGATCCGCTCCGCGGTGGAAGGGCTGTAGGGCCCGCCCGGCTGCGGTGAAGGCAGCCGGCCCGGAAGAGCATCGCGCACCACAGGTAGACGGACACGGTGCCTGCCGGAACGACGGCCGGTTCCGGTTCGCTCGCCGGTGCGAGTGACGGGCATATTGACTACACCGACCGGACAAGGAGTTCACTATGAATGACCAGCTCACGTGGCGCAAGAGCAGCTACAGCGGGCAAACGGGCGGCGACTGCGTGGAGGTTGCCAGGGAGTCTGCCGCTGTGGTCCGTGTCCGCGACTCCAAGGCGGGCCGAACCGGACCTCAGCTCGCCTTCCCGGCTGCGGCTTGGCAGTCCTTCGTCGTCGAGGTCGCGAAAGGCGAGCTCGACTCGTTGGAGGGCTGAACCCCGCACCGGGCGCGAGATCGGTCTCGGAACCCCTCGCGCCCGATTGCGACACTCAGCTGTTCTCCAACTCCTCGATGAGCGCCACAGCGGCCTTGGCCAGTGTCTCTGTCAACGGCCCCGGCTTTCCCGTTCGCCGGTGCGCGCGTTCGGCGTTGGCGCACAGCAGCAGCCGGGACAGGCGGCCGGAGCGGGTGGACAGGACGTCGTCGAAGACGGCGAGAACGCGCTCGGCCAGTTCGGGCACCGCCAGGGACGCGGACCACAGGCAGGCGGCGTCCCAGCCGGCCGGCGCCATGCCCCAGCTCTCCCAGTCCAGGAGTGCCAGACGCGGCCCGCAGACGTTCGCGTAGCCGAGATCCCCGTGGGCGCAGGCCCAGTCGGTGACCTCGGTATCGATCCCGTTGCCGTAGACCTCCCGGATCCGCCGGGACAGGTGCTCCTGTCCCATGGCCACCCGGTCGGTAGGGTGGCCGGCCAGACTCGCGAGAGCGGACCGGAGATCGTCCCACCACTGGTCGGGCAGTCCCGGATCCTCGGCGACGTCGGCTCTCTTCGAGATCGCCGGATCAGGCACGAGAGTCATCTCATCCGCCCGCCACACCACACCCCGGCCGCCGTCAGTCCAGCTCGCCGCCGCTAGCCACTCCGGCCGCGGCACCCCTTCGATTCCGGCCGCCGCTTCGAACCCGGTCCACGCCTGCGTGTCGAATTGCCCCGCTCGCCGCCAAGCCAGCCGGACCCAGGTGCCGGTGTCCGTCGGGAATCCGGCGGTGCCGTTGTACCGGCTGAAGTGGCCTGATGGGCGGACGAGTTGGCGCTTCAGCCGCTGCTCGACGTCGTCCAGGACGTCATCGATCGGAACGGTGGACAGGTCGTCCATGGAGGGCTGGACGGCTTCGTCCGTCGTGGTGTGGGTCATCAACTCACCGTAGCCTTCGAGCGCAGCAGGGACCGGTACTCGCGCACCACGTCCGCGGTCACGTTCAGCGTTCTTGCGTGAACGAGTTCAGCGAGGTGGTCCGGCCGCGAGGTTCCCACCGCGATCCGGGAGACGGCGGGGATCGCGAAGGATGCGGCCAGGGCGGCGGTAAGCGGACCGGCCATCTGCCCGCTCTCCAGAAAGAGCGAGGTGTCGACCGTGGTCCAGACCGGGTCTGCCGGATCGCCGCCGAAGGGAGCCATCCCCCACAACTGCCGTGCGCTGCTACGCAGGGCGAACGCCTCCGAGGCGTCCAGGACCTCGCCCGGTACGGAGAGGCCGGCCCGGACCATGACCACGTCTGCCGCCGGGATCTCCCACGGGATCCCCAGCAGAGGCCGCGGATCCCAAGTGGAGACACCCCAGGCGTCGCACAGCCCCTCGTCCCGCAGCACCCGGAGCGTCGCGCAGGCCGGTGCGAACGCGTCCGGCGAGCACTCCGGGTTGTGCAGCAGAACGGCGTCCGGCACCCGTCCGAGGTCGGCGACCGTCCGCTCGACCGCCGACCGGAGGCGCTGTGGTGACAGGTCATGTCCCTCGGGGAAGAAGCCGACCTTCGTGGAGATCGTGAACCGGGGCAGGAGGTCGGCCGCGATGCTGGCCAGCGTGGAATGGGAGGTGAAGTGACGGTAGTTGGCGGCGGTGTCCAGGTCGGTCACGCCCAGGGCCAGGGCGGCCTCTAGAAGGTCACGGGCGTGACCAGACCGGTAAAGCCCGAGAGCGATTCGTCGGTCAGCGGTTCGCACAGCCCCTCCTCGATCAGATGTTCAGCCAGCACGATCAGGTCGTCGCTGCCGTCGGCCAGCCGCACCGGGTGCCCGGACAGCAGGGCCCGTGCCTCCCCCTCGGCACGCCCGTCGATGGTGAGCCGCTTGCCGCCGGCGACGATCCGGACCGTCCCGTCCTCCCGTGTGATGACCGGCTCGAACTCGGTGGCGGCGGCCACGTGCGACGGCAGCCCAATAGCCGGGATCCGCGGCATACGGCGCGCGGGCGGAGTGTTCGCGCGCAGGTCGGCCAGGTACCGGGCGGGGTCGTAGGACTCCGCCAGCGCAGCCAGCTTCTCGGTCAGCCGCTCCGTGCCCGCTGCGCCTTCGGACGTCTCCAGGTCCGTCCGGAAGGCTTCGTCGGCCCGTGCGGCGTCCGACAGGAAGTTGACCCAGGTCACGCCGGTGCGCTTGGTGATGCCGAAGGTGACGTGCAGGGAGTGCCCCTGCTCGCCCGAGCCGACCCGCGTCGCGGTGTGCCAGTAGCCGCGCGGAATGTGCATCACGTCGCCGGCGGTCATCGTGCCCGCCCACAGCACCTGCTCCGACGGCGTGACGTTTTGCTCCGCGTCCCGGTACATGGGCACGCGCCGCGAGGGTCCCCGCACCTCCCAGGCCTTCTCGCCGGACAACTGCACGGCGATCACGTCGTGGTCGTCCCAGTGCAGGTTGAACCCCGGGGTGTCGCCGACGGCGAGGTAGGTGTTGACGGAGACGAGTTCCCCCGACCACCAGCCGAAGGCGCGGCAGGCGGTCTCCAAGGTCGGGTCGAAGGTGTCGACGCTGTCCAGCACCATCGTCCCGCCCTTGCCGAGGATCCGGCCGAGGGCTTCCAAGTTGGCCAGGGTGAACGACTGCCTGCGGCGGTTCACGGTCGTGGACAGGTAGTTGGACGGGAGCAGGTCCTGTCCGTCGGCGTAGCAGCGCAGTTGGGGGTTGGCCAGGTGCCGTCGCTTCACCAGGTCCAGCAGCCGGTACGGGGTCATCAGCCGGGCCGGCAGGTCCTGGTCCGCCAGGTGACCGCGGGCGAACGCGGTCCCCACGGCGCCCGGCCCGTCCCAGCCCAGGGCTTTCTCAACAGCGGTGACGAGCCGGTGCTCCATGGGTGCCCCTACTCCTTCGGCATGTTCAGGTCGCGGTTCTCACCGTCGTCGCCCGCGCTGTTCTGCGAGCTGGTGACGTCGGAGCGCATCGCCGGTCCCCGGTTGTGGGCAGCGGCCAACTGCTCCACGGCGATCAGCAGCGGGCTGCCGCCGCTCTTCTCGGGCGTGGTGCGGGGTTCGTTCATCGCGTTGCCTTCCGTCTCGGATCGTGGCCGACCCCCATAGCGGTAGACCGGCCAGGACAGCTTCGGCCGGAGGAAGGGGAACGAAGAAGGTCCACGTGGTTACCCACCTTGGGTAACCTGACCGTCCCTGCGCGTGGTTGAGGCTCTTTCAAAAGTGCGGAGAGGAAGGGCGACCGACGATGCCCGGATTACGAAAGCCCGTTGCCCTGCCCGCCGTGCTCCTCGACGACCCGGAGATGGTCCGGGCGTGCCGGAGCCGTGACTTCGCGGCGATCTTCACGCTGGTGCGCCGCCGGGCAGGCATCTACCCGTCCCGCATCGCCGCGCTGTGCGGCATGACCCCCAGCCGGGTCGGCGAGATCATCGACGGCCGGCGCAAACTGGCCTACATCGACGTCATCGAACGGGTCGCGGACGGCCTGCACATTCCCGGATCCATGCTTGGCCTCGCCCAGCGGCCCTGGGAGACGCCTCCCCCGGCAGCCTTACCGGAAGCACAGCACGCTCCCGCCGAGCCGGGCGAACCGGCAGCGCTGGAGCATCAGACCTTCGAACTGGACGCAATCCTCTCCCTGGTGGGCCGGGAGCGGGTCACCCGGTCCACCCTGGCCGCGATCCAGTCCTCCATCGAGCACTACTGGCGCCACGACGACCAGCACGGCGGCGCCTCCCTGCGTCCTGCGGTTGTCGGCCAGTTCCGCCACGTGTCACGGCTCATCGGCGACACTTCGCAAAGCGACCTGCGGCTCACTCTGAAATCCCTCGCCGCCGAACTGGCACGGCTCGCCGGCTGGGCCTACTTCGACGCACGGCAGTTCAGCACCGCCCGCTCCTACTTCACCCAGGCCCTCGCCCTCGGCCGCGACACCGGCGACCGGCAATTCATCGCCAACGTCCTGTCCTGCCTGAGCCTCCAGGCCACCTACGACGGCAACGCCCGCGATGCCGCCGCCCTGGCCTGCGCCGCCCAGGACTCCGCCCGCGGCACACCGGCCTCCGCGCTCGTACTGTCCATGCTCCACATGCGGGAGGCCTTCGCCCACGCCACCCTCCGCGACGCGACCGCCTGCCACCAGGCCCTCGCCGAGTCCCACCGCCACTTCGAACTGGCCGCACAGGACGACCCGGCCCCCACCTGGGTCCGGTACTTCGACGAGTCCAAACTGGCCGTCGACAGCGGCATCGCCCTCGCACAGCTCGGCGAGCCGGCCGACGCGGAACGCCTGATCACCGACGGCCTGCGCCTAGAGGACACCCAGCAGCAGCGCGGCCGGGCCTTCCACACCTTCTGGCTCGCGATGGCGCAGCTGCAACGAGGCGCACTGGACCAGGCGTGCGCGACCGCCGGCGTCGCGCTCGAGCTGGCGGCCGGCGTCGACTCCCCCCGAGTGGCCGCACACGTCCGCGAGTTCCACGCCCACCTGCGCCCCTTCGCTAACGCGAGCGCGGTGACCGCCTTCGAGGCCCGGATGCGGGAAGCCCTCCCCTAACCCGAGGTGGCCTCGTCCAGCAGCAGGTACAACAACCCGATCAGCGAGCCGCTGCTCACGACCTCACGCCGGTCGATCATGCCGCGAACGTCCGCCAGCGGTATCCACTCGATCCGGTCCGACTCGTTCTTCTCCGTCGGCGGCCCGACATACGTGGCACCGTCGGCACGGAAGACGTGGTGCTCGGAGTCGGTGATCCCGTTCGCCGGCTGCCCGTACACCAGCGGCTTGACCGACCCCACCCGCCAGCCGGTCTCCTCCTCGACCTCCCGCACCGCCGCCTGCTCCGGCGTCTCGTCCGCCTCGATCAACCCCATGGGCAACTCCCACGCCCAGGTGTCCGTGATGAACCGGTGCCGCCACATCATCAGCACCCGCTTGCGGTCGTCCACCACCGCCGCCACCGCCAGATGCCGCATCCGCACGACGTGATGCTCCCACCGGTGCCCGTCCGGCTGCTGCACGTCCACCAACCACAGGTTTACCCAGGGGTTGCTGTAGATCTGCCGCTCACCGTGGATCTCCCACCGCATCCGTCCCAGCCCCTCTCGCCGCGGAAGCCTCCAGCATGTCAGGCGTCGAGACGCGCGTGGGCGGCGATGGGAGAGGGAGACCTATGGCCCATGCTTCGCTTCCCTGACTGATGAACGGGGGAGTGGAGTGCAAGATGGTTCGAGCGGCTCGGTTCGGGCCTCAACAGGTCACACGCCTTGAGAACGCATCAGCCCTGAGACTCAGGGGGCTGACGATCAATAACTCCTTGGTTTCTGTAGCCTGTTGGTCCGTAGGATGTGGGTGTGTCGGAGGGGATTGAGGCGGGGTTGGCGGAGGTGCTGGGGCTGTTGCTGCCGCATCTGGACGAGCGGCAGCGGCGGCTGGTGCTGGGGGCTGCTGCCCGTGTGCGGGGCCACGGTGGGATTCGCCTGGTGGCGGGGTCTGCGGGGGTGGCGGAGTCCACGGTGTCGCGGGGGTTGCGCGAGCTCGAACGGGGTGGAGAGCCCGATGGTCGGGTGCGGGCGGTGGGCGCGGGTCGCAAGCGGCTGCGGGATCTCGATCCGGAGCTGGTCCCTGCGTTGCTCGTGCTGGTCGAGCCGGGCCAGCGGGGAGATCCGGAGTCGCCGCTGCGGTGGACCGTGAAGTCCACCCGTGCCCTGGCCGTGGAGCTGTCCCGCCAGGGGCACCGGGTCGGTCACGACACGGTGGCCGCACTGTTGAAGGCCGAGGGGTTTTCCTTGCAGGGCACCTCGCGTACCACCGAGGGAGCCCGCCACCCCGACCGCGACGCCCAGTTCCGTTACATCAACGACCAGGCCACGGCGTATCTCGCGGACGGGCAGCCGGTCATCAGTGTGGATGCGAAGAAGAAGGAGACCCTGGGTGAGTATGCGGTCGCCGGGCGCGAGTGGCACCGGGTCGGGCAGCCGGTCCGCGTGCGCGCCCACGACTTCCCTGAGAAGGGAGCCGAGAAGGCGGTGCCGTACGGGATCTACGACATCGGCGCGGACGCCGGCTGGGTGTCGGTGGGCTGCGACGGCGACACTGCCGCCTTTGCCGTGGCCACGCTGCGCCGCTGGTGGCACGGACAGGGACGAGACCGCTATCCGCACGCCTCCCGGCTGCTGATCACTGCCGACGCCGGCGGCTCCAACGGCTACCTGGTCCGCGCCTGGAAGAAGGAGCTCGCCGCCTTCGCCCACGAGAGCGGCCTAGAGGTGACTGTATGTCACTTTCCGCCGGGGACTTCGAAGTGGAACAAGATAGAACACCGTTTGTTCTCCCAGATCAGCATCAACTGGCGTGGCAGGCCCCTGACCAGCCATGAAGTCGTGGTCAACACCATCGGTGCGACCCGAACCCGCACCGGCCTGGCCATCCACGCCGAACTCGATCCCGGCGCCTACCCCACCGGCGTCAATGTGCCCGACGACGTCATGGACCGCCTCCCCCTCACCCCGCACGACTGGCACGGCACCTGGAACTACACCCTGCGCCCCGAGCCTCTATCGCCTCAACGCCCAGCACCAGCAGTGGAGTTCGGGCGCTTCCCGGCAGGAGACAAAGCTCCCGCCTGGCTCGCCCATCCGAGCCTGACCGGCCTGGAACCGGCCGCCTGGGCCGACCTGCTCGAGCGCTACACCCGCTACCGCACCGACCACCCGCCGGTCGTCATCCCCGGCCGTCACCGGGGCGGGAACACCGGCACCAGCCTGCTCTCCGCCTCCGACCAGCTACTCGCCACCGTCCTCACCAAGCGCTGGTCCCTGCAGCAGGCCACCCTGGCCACCCTGTTCGGCGTCTCCAAGGCGAGGATCGGCAGGGCCGTCCGCGAAACCACCCCCGACCTCGACGCACTCAGCCACACCATCACCACCGGAGCGATCAAGGTGACCTCCCACGACCAGCTCGCAGCCATCGCGGGACAGCGTCCGCCTCCGCCCTGAACATCCCAACGAATCAAGGAGTTATTGATCGTCAGCCCCCAGGGACGCGTTCGCCCCCGAGGTGTCGATCATCCTGAACGAGGCGGTGCTCCGACGTCCGGTTGGCGGCCCGGACGTCATGAAGCGCCAACTTGAAGCCATCAACGACCTGGCCGACCGCCCCAACATCACCGTTCGGGTACTGCCCTTCTCGGTAGGGGCGCACCCGGCCATGTACTACAGCAGCAGATCTTGAAGCTGTGACCGTTTCTGGTCGGTGTTTTTCCAGGGGCGGAGTCGGGTGGGGAGTGGGTCGTCGTGGCGGCGGTAGTGCGCGACCGCGGCTCGGGTCTGGTGTTCGGTGCGCCAGTGGTGTTGCTGGAGTTGGTAGGCGTCGCTGTGATGGGGTGTCAGGACGGTCAGGGCGAGGATCGTGGCCAGTGCTGGGACGGTGAGCCGGATGCCGGGCAGCAGGGCCTGGGCGGCTCGGGCTGGGGTGAACCGTGAGGTCAACGGGCCTTGGGGGCTGGCGTCACGGTCTGGGCTTTTCCCGTGTGCCCGGGCTGGGCGGGGATCTCGGCCGGGGCATCGGCCGGGGGATTGGTCTGCGGCCCGGGGTCGGGGTGCTGGGCCCGTTGAACGACGAGGAAGGCCAGGGCGAGCATCGCGCAGGTGACGTGCCGGTGCCAGGCGGTCCAGGTGCGGACCTGGTAGCCGCCCAGGCCCACCAGCTGCTTTCCCTCGCGATTGTCCTCCTCGATCTGCCATCTCACACCGGCCCGGGAGATCATCTCCGGGACCGGGGTGGCGGTGGGGGCGTGGGCGAGGAAGTAGGCGTACTCGTAGTCGATGCGGCCGCCGGCCAGTTGCTTCTTCTCCGTCGAGCGGCGGATCAGCAGCCGGTGCGCGAACCCGGGCGCCGGTTCCTGTCCGGTGACCCGCACCTCGAAGGCGGTCCAGTCGTAGAACCGCTGCCCCTTGGAGCCCTCCCCGCACGGGCGGCGCTCCCCCTGATCCGCCCCCGAGCGCGGCGGCACCCCGCGAGCCCTCCCCGCACGAGCGGCGCTCCCACTGGTCCCGGCTGACTGCGTAGTGCCGCAGGTCGCCGGCCTTGTCGACCTTGGGTTGGCACGGCTGGCCGGGCGGCCCGTCCAGCGGCAGGTCGACCGGGACCGCGAGCATGCAGCGCAAGGACCGGGCGTGCAGCCAGGCTCGCAACTCCCGATCGCGTCCGTAGCCGGAGTCGGCCGCCACCCAGGAGAACGGGACCCCTGCGGCCATCGCATCCTCCAGCATCCTCAGCCCGAGCTGCGGCTTGGTGGCGAAGCCGACCGCCTCGGGCACCCCGGCCGCCCGGCAGCGGTCCCGGTCCGCGGTCCACGACCCGGGTAGGCACAGGGCCCGGTCGATGAAGGTGTGCCCGCCCGGAGCGGCGTAGGTGAGCATCACCATCACCTGGCAGTTGCGCACGTCCTTCGTCAGACCGCAGTGCTGATGGGCGACCCCGACCGAGCGGGTGCCCTTCTTCTGCACCTGAGTGTCGTCCGGCACCAGCGTCGCCTCCGCGTCGCCGATCCCGACCACCGCGTACCCGCGCGCCCGGTCCCGCAGGTCATCGGCCGACCACGAGGCGGCGTTCAGGAACTTCTGCACCCGGTCCGGCGTCGCATGCCCCGCCCACGCCGACAGCGTCCACCCGTTCACCCGGCCCAGCCCCGCCAACAGGCCGTCGACCAGGTCCGCGAACACCTCCCGCGGCTCGGGCCGCGCGAACAGATCCCCCAACCCCTCCGTCAGCGCCGCCAGTTCCTCAGCCCACACCCCGAGGTGCTCTTCCGTCACATCCACCAGCATGACCACTCAACGACAGCACCGATCACCCGTCACAAGATCTGCTGCTGTAGTACACGGCCTTGTTCTCCCGTCGTCAGCCCGCGCTGTCCCGGAGAGCGTCCTGCGCGGCACGAAGTCGTTCCGCGAGTGCGCTCGTCTTCATGTCGATCACGGGCGAATCGCGCGGTACGTTCCGTCGCCGAACGCCCCAATAGGGTGACCCCGGCCGCGCGCCAACGCTCCGGGGTCCGGCACAAGGAGCCAGAACTCCCGACGCAGATCCATCGTATCCGCCGTGCGCGCGGCTTCACGGTCCTGCCCAACGCGGCCGACGGCCGGTGCCGCGGGCGCCCACCCCGTAAAGGACGTCGGGAAAACACCCTCCTTCCGCGACCCAGCGGTCACACCCGGAGGCCACACGCGGCACGCGGCCGGTGAGGCGGTGCCGCATGCCCGCGAACGCACCGGCCCCGGCGGAGACGAGCGCCACCGCGCCGGACCGCGCCACAGGTCTGCGATCGACGCCGCATGCGCTCGATCCCTGCCATGTGCGGACCGAGGAACGCCAGCCAGAAGCGGTACGGTCGCGGCCGAACCCGTCGCGGACGCGTCGGCGGCGGCGTGCGTCAGGCGCGGCCCTGGACCACCGCCCGCCACGAACATATGATCACCGGGGCACCACGTACGCACTGCTCTGCCCGGACGAGGAGCTGAGACCGGTGAACCTGCCGACCGACAGCTGGCTGCGGCGTTTCCATCCCGTGCCGGACCCGGTGGCACGCCTGGTGTGCTGTCCGCACGCCGGGGGTTCCGCAAGCAGCTACTTCACGCTCTCCAAGGACCTGGCCGAGCGGGCGCGCGTCGAGGTGGTCGCCGTCCAGTACACTGGCCGCCAGGACCGGCGGACGGTGCCCGCGGAGCCGGACATCCAGTCGATCGCCGCGCGGATCGCCGAGGAGCTGTCCGGGTGGGCCGACCGGCCGCTGTCGGTGTTCGGCCACAGCATGGGCGCCACGATCGGCTACGAACTGGCCCGCCTGCTCCAGGCGTCCGACGTGCCGGGGCCGGTCCGGGTGATCGTCTCGGGACAGCGTTCGCCGGCGTTGCAGAGCAGCGACCCGGTGGCGGCACGGGACGAGGAGGCGCTGGTGCGCGAGTTGTCGGAGCGCGTCGGCGGCAGTCCCGAACTGCTGGGCGACCCCGACGTGCTGGCGATGGTCCTGGCGCCGCTGCGCGCGGACTACGCCGCGCTGCACGCCTACCGCCACCGTCCCGGGCCGCTGTTGTCGTGCCCGGTGACCGCGCTCGTCGGCGCGTCCGACCCGCAGGTCGGAGCCGACCAGGCCGCCGGCTGGTCGGAGGTCACGACCGGCCCCTTCGACCTGCGGGTCTTGCAGGGCGGGCACTTCTACCTGGAGACCAGCCCCGAGGAGTTCACCGACGCCGTCGTCGGCCTGCTGTCGGATCCGCCGCCGCGCCGGGCCGAGCCGACGGCGGCACACTGACCAGCGGCGCAGCACGACGAACGGAACGCCGTCACCGTGGCCGGCCGGACCCGCCCCACCCGCGCACCGCGCGGTGCCGCACCGCGCGGCCGCGCCCGCCGGGACGCCTGCCGGGGGCGATCCGGTGGCCACCGGTCTCGGGAGCCCGGGCGGCCGGCCGCCCGCCGGACCGGCAGCACGGGCGGCCCACCGGCCCGAACGCCGCACCGCGCTGACCGTCCGGCCCGAACGCCGCACCGCGCGCGAACCGTCCGGCCGTCCGCGCACCCACCGGGCGGAGGGCGCAGCGGTTCCGACCGCCCGTCCGGGCGCCCGTCCGACCGCCCGTCCGGGCGCACCGCGGGCAGGCGACCGGCACGGACCGCCGTCGGACGGCGGCCGCGCGGGCCGCGGCACGCCGACGGCGCCGGTCCCGGCAGGCCCGCAGCGGCCGGCCGCATCACCCGCATCACCCGCCTCCGCGAGAAGAGCGCATGACATGGGGAACACGCACGTGCTGAAGGACCTGCTCGACCTGGTCGAGTCCTCGGACGCCGCCTCCGAGGACTTCGCGGCCGTCCCGCTGCCCGAGTCCTACCGCGCGGCGGCTGTCTTCCGGGACGAACAGCACATGTTCGACGGGCTGCCCGTCACCGAGCGGGAACCGCGCAAGTCGCTCCACGTCACGGACGTGCCGGTGCCGGAACTCGGCCCGGGCGAGGCCCTGGTGGCCGTCATGGCCTCCTCGATCAACTACAACACGGTCTGGACCTCGATCTTCTCGCCGCTGCCCACCTTCACGTTCCTGGAACGCTACGGCCGGGAGGGCGGGTTGGCCGCGCGCCACGACCTTCCGTACCACGTCATCGGCTCCGACCTGGCCGGCGTCGTGCTGCGCACCGGTCCCGGCGTCCGCAGGTGGAAGGCGGGAGACCGGGTGGTGGCGCACTGCCTGTCGGTGGAGTTGGAGTCCTCCGACGGCCACAACGACACGATGCTCGACCCGGAACAGCGGATCTGGGGCTTCGAGACCAACTTCGGCGGCCTGGCGGAGATCGCCCTGGTGAAGTCCAACCAGCTGATGCCCAAGCCCGCCCACCTCAGCTGGGAGGAGGCCGCCGCCCCCGGACTGGTCAACTCCACCGCCTACCGGCAACTGGTCTCCCGCAACGGCGCCGGCATGAAACAGGGCGACAACGTCCTCATCTGGGGCGCCAGCGGCGGACTCGGCTCCTACGCCACCCAACTCGCCCTGGCCGGCGGCGCCACCCCCGTCTGCGTCGTCTCCAACGAACAGAAAGCCGCCATCTGCCGCTCCATGGGCGCCGAAGCCGTCATCGACCGCACCGCGGAGGACTACCGCTTCTGGAAGGACGACCACACCCAGGACCCCCGCGAATGGAAGCGGTTCGGCCAACGCATCAGGGAACTCACCGGCGGCGAGGACGTCGACATCGTCTTCGAACACCCCGGCCGCGAGACCTTCGGCGCCAGCGTCTTCGTCACCCGCAAAGGCGGCACCGTCGTCACCTGCGCCTCCACCACCGGCTACACCCACCAGTACGACAACCGCTACCTGTGGATGTCCCTCAAACGCGTCATCGGCTCCCACTTCGCCAACTACCGCGAAGCATGGGAAGCCAACCGCCTCGTGGCCAAGGCCAGGATCCACCCCACCCTGTCGAAGGTGTACGAGCTGAACGACGTGGGCCAGGCGGTCGAGGACGTGTACCACAACCGGCACCACGGCAAGGTCGGCGTGCTGTGCCTGGCGCCCCGGGAGGGCGGCGGGGTGGACGATCCGGCCCTGCGCGCGGAGCACGTCGAGGCCATCAACCGCTTCCGCCGCACCTGACGGCCGGTCGCGCGCGGCCGGAACCCCGGAGCCGGCCGCGCCTTCCGCACCGGCGCGCTCTGCGCACCGGCGCGCCGTCCGGGAACACGGCGGCCGGGAACGCGCCGTCCGGGAACACGGCGGCCGGGAACACGGCGGCCGGGAACACGGCGGCCGGCGGGCGGGCCGCTCCGCGGCCGACGGCCCGCCGTGCCCGCAGCCGACGGCCGGCCCCGCTCCGGAACGCGGACGTGCCCACCGCGGGCGGCGGTGGGCACGTGTCGCGGCGACGTCGGTGCCGGCGCGGGCGGAACCCCCGGCGGCGCCGCGGTCCGCCCGGCGCCGTGCGCCTCAGCCGGTGATCCGGACCGGCAGTTCGGCCAGCCCGCGCATGATGATGTTGGGCACCCGGGCCGGCGTCTCGGTCGCCAGCTCCAGGTCCAGCGCGGCGAGCGCGGACACCGCGGCCTGCGCGGTGAGCCGGGCCAGCGGCGCGCCGACGCAGAAGTGGATGCCCAGCCCGAAGCCGAGGTTGCGGCTGGCCGGCCGGTCCAACCTGAGCTGGTCGGGCTCGTCGTAGACCGCCGGGTCGTGGCTGGCCGCGCCGATCATCAGCATGACCTGCTCGCCCGGCTGGACGGTCTGCCCGGCGATCTCCGCCTCGGCCAGCGCGACCCGGGCGATCATCTGCACCGGCGCGTCGAAGCGCAGCATCTCCTCGACCGCGGCGGCCGCCCGGCCCGGGTCGGCGCGCAGCCAGTCCCGCTGGTCGGGACGGTTGAGCAGCGCGAACATGCCGTTGCCGATCAGGTTGACCGTGGTCGCGTACCCGGCCGACAGCAGCAGCGTGCAGGTGACCTCCAGCTCGTGCGGGGTCAGCTTCTCCCCGCCCTCCTCGACCGAGACCAGCTCGCTGATCAGGTCGGTTCCCGGCTTCGCCCGGCGCTGCTCGGCGAGTTCGCCGATGTACTCGTACAACTCGGCGCGGGCGCCGTCCCGCTTGGCGACCTCCTCGGGAGCGAGCAGGAAGCTGGGGTCCAGGCCGCGGGCGATGTCGCCGGACAACTCGTCGAACCGGCTGGCGTGTTCGGCCGGGACGTCGAGCAGCGCGTTCTGCATCCGGCCGGGCAGCGGGTGCGCCACCGCGCTCATCAGGTCGATCGTGCCGTCGACGGCCTCGGCGCGGGCGGTCTCGATCAGCTCGCGCACGACCCGCTCGGCGGTGGCGCGCATCCGGTCCACCTGGCGCGCGGCGAACGCCTTGCTGACCAGGGCGCGGATCCGGGTGTGCTCGGGCGGGTCGGCGAAGATGAACGGCCGGACCACCGAGCCGTCCGGCTCGGTGCGGAAGTGGTCGGCGACGGTGGCGCCGTCGCCCCAGCCGAACCGCTGGTCGCGCAGCACCGCGGAGCACGCCTCGTGCCCGGTGACCGCCCACAGCCCCAGCGGGGTGCGGGTCACCGGGCCGGCCTCGCGGACCTGCGCGTAGCTCGGGTAGGGGTCGACCAGGAAGTCCGGGTCGAACGGGTCGAAGGGCAGCAACTGGGCGATGAAGCCCGGGTCGAGCATCGGTGCTTCGGTCATGGCTGTGTTCCCAACCCCGCGCGGGACGACGGTCCCGCGCGGACGTCTCTGATCTCGGTTCGGGGGTGGCGGTGCGGGTGGCGGGGGCCGGGGGCCGAACCGGGCGTCAGCCGGCGGCGACCGGGGTGGCCGCGGTGAAGGTCACCGGCAGGTGGTCCAGGCTGTTCGCCACCAGGCTGGGCGTCCAGGTCAGGTCGGCCTCCGGGACCGCCAGCCGGAGGTCGTCGAACCGGTCGAACAGGGTGCGCAGCGCGATGCGGGCCTTCAGCCGGGCCAGCGGGGCGCCGATGCAGAAGTGCGTGCCGTGGCCCAGCGCCAGGTGCCGGGAGGCGTCACGGTGGATGTCCAGCGTCTCCGGGTCGCGGAACTGGTGGGGGTCGTGGTTGGCCGCGGCCAGCGAGATCATCACGTGCTCGCCCGCCTTGACCTGGGCGCCGCCCAGCACCATGTCCTCCTTGGCGAAGCGGTACACCACGGTGAACACCGGGCTGGTCAGCCGCAGCAGTTCCTCGATGGCGCGGCCGAGCGCGTCCGGGTCGCCGGTCTTGAGCTCGGCCAGCTGCTCGGGGTTGCACAGCAGTTGGAGGATGCCGTTGGACAGCAGGTTGATGGTGGTCTCCGCGCCGGCGAGCAGCAGCAGCATGACCGTGGAGCGGATCTCCAGGTCGGCGAGCGCGTCGCCGTCCTCGTTGGCCTGCACCAGGCCGGATATCAGGTCGTCGCCGGGGTGGGCGCGGCGCTGCGCGGTCAGGTTGGTCAGGTACTCCTCGAACCAGCCGACCGAGGTGATCACCTCCTCCGGGCTGGAGGAGTTGCCCAGCCCGACGAAGATGTAGGTGTTGCGCTCGAACTCGTCGCGGTCGGCCAGCGGCACGCCCAGCATCTCGTAGAGCACCGTGGAGATCAGCGGCGAGATGAAGGAGTCCTTCAGGTCGGCGGTGCCCGCCTCGGCGACCGCGTCGAGCAGTTCGTCGGTGATCTGCTGGATCCGCTCGCCGAGGTCGGCCACCCGGCGCGGGGTGAACGCCTTGGACACCAGCTTGCGCAGCCGGGTGTGCTCGGGCGGGTCGGCCAGGTTCATGTGCTGGTTGAGGATGGACTTGCGCCCGTCGTAGCCCAGCGAGGGCCACAGTTCGGGCCGCGCGTTGTCGAAGTGCTTGCTCAGCTTGCGGTTGTTCAGCGCGGCGAACGCGTCCTCGTACCGGGTGATCATCCACACCGGGTTGCCGTCCGGCAGCAGCAGTCGCTCCACCGGGCGGGGCTCGGGCAGCCCGGGCGCCCACGGGCGCGGGCCCGCGGCGGGGTCGGCGTGCGCGGGACAGCCGGCGGCCACATCACCGTCGTGCTTCGGCATGTCGTGTCCTTTCATCGTTGTGCTCGTCCATCACCGGGCGGTCGCCGCCGGGGATGACGTGGTGGGTGCCAGCGCGGCGAGCTTCGCGGCGACGTCGGCGAGCCGGTCGGCGCCACCGGAGGCGGCCACGTAGCCGTCCGGGCGCAGCAGCACGAATCGGCGCGTCGTGCCGTCCCGCGTGACGTGCGCGACCAGTTCGGGCAGCCGGTCGGCCAACGCGGCGGCCGCGGCGGCCAGTTCTCCGTCCGGCCCGCCGTGCGTGATCAGCTGGAAGCGGCCGGCCAGGTCGTCGGCGGGGGAGGGGACCCACCGGGGGTCGCGGGTCCCGGGGCGCGGGCGGGAGCGGTCCGTACCACCGGCCGGGCCGCCGAACAGCACGTCGGGATAGCGGCTGCGCCAGCCGGCCAGCATCGGCGCGTAGCCGCGGGCCAGCACGCCGGAGACCTGGAGCAGCCGCCAGGTGGCGTCACGCACCCGGCGGGCCACCGGCCCGACCACGGCCTGCCGGGCCATCCGGCCGGTGGCCTGGAGGGTCTGCCCGATGGCCGCCCGCCGCTCCGGGTCGTAGCTGTCCAGCACGGACTCGCGCAGCCGGCCGTGCACCACTCCGGCGAGCTTCCACGCCAGGTTGCGGGTGTCCGGGATGCCCAGGTTGAGGCCCTGGCCGCCGATCGGGCTGTGCACGTGCGCGGCGTCGCCGACCAGGAAGCAGCGGCCGGAGCGCAGCGCGCCGGCCACCCGCTCGTCGCTGGAGAAGAGCGTCACGGTGCGCACCTCGGTGAAGCGCAGCCCACCGGGTCCGCGTTCGTCCAGCAGGGCCTGGGCCTGCTCCGCGGTGGCCTCGGTGCCCGCCGGGACGGCGCCGGAGACGCGGAACTCGCCGCCGGGCAGCGGCGCGAGGAGCGCGACGCCGGTGTCGGCGAGGAAGTAGTGGATCTCCTCGGTGCTGGCCTGTCCTGCGACGCGCCCTTCGGCGAGCAGGAAGGTGGCGGGGAACCGGGCACCGGAGAAGTCGATGCCCAACTGGTCGCGCACCCGGCTGTGCAGCCCGTCCGCGCCGATCACCCAGTCGGCCTCGATCTCGGCGTCGCCGCCGTCCGCCCGGGTCGCGGTGACGGTGACCGACCCCTCGTGCGGGACCACTTCGGTGACCCGGGTGCCCCACTCGACGTCGACGCCGAGGTCGGCCAGCGCCTGGGCCAGCAGCCGCCCGGTGCGCTCCTGCGGCAGCACCAGCGGGGCGTTGGCCTCGGTCAGCGGCACCCTGACGCTGCCGCCGGAGCCGAGGTGGTAGTGGAGCGCGGCGGGCCGCACGCTGTCCCGGGCGGCGTGCTCGGCCAGCCCGAGTTCGCCGAGCACCTCCCGCACCGGCGGCCACAGCAGGATCGCCCGGGAGCCGGTGTGCGCGTGGTCCTGCGCGTCCACCACCGCGACGTCGACGCCGAGCCGGCGCAGTTGGGCGGCCATCGCCAGGCCGCACGGACCGGCGCCGACGACCAGGACGGTGGTGTGTCGTGTCATCGCTTCTCCAACCACTCGTGCACCGCCTGGGCAGTACGGGAGGCGTGCTCTTCGAGGACGGTGAAGTGGTCGCCGGCCACCCCCACCGCGTCGTGCGGGTACGGCCAGGTGGCCGGCGGGCGGTCGAACCCGGCGAGCCGCTCGGTGGCGCCGGCCAGCAGGATCGGCGTCGCGGAGTCGACCGGTTCCCAGTCGGCGAACAGCCGCAGGTAGCCGCCCATCGCGGTGAGCCGGGCGTCGGTGACCCCGCCGGCGTCACCCAGCCGCGCGAACATCTGCTCGAAGAGCGCGGCGCCGGCGGTGGTCAGTTCGGGGCCGTACACGAAGGTGTCGACGAGCACCAGGCCGGCGGCCGGGCGGCCGGCGCCGGCCAGCCGGGCGGCGACGCCGTCGGCCAGCAGCCCGCCCGAGGAGTAGCCGACCAGCACCACCGGCCGGTCCCCCGCCGCGGCCAGCACCTGACGGGTGACCGCCTCGACCGCGGCGGGCCGGTCGGCGGGCAGCGGTTCGCCGTCGAGGTAGCCGGGCAGCGCGATGGCCGAGACCGCGCGCCGGCCGCGCAGCGCGGCGGCGAACCGGGCGTACTGGTGCGGGCCGGAGGTGGCCAGCACGGTGGGCAGGCAGACCAGTACCGGGCCCTCCTCGTGCGTGGTCAGCTCCACCGGTTCGGGCAGCGTGCCGGCCTCCTCCGCGGAGCCGAAGGTGGCGCGCAGCCTGGCGGCGGCGCCGAGCAGTTCGACGAACTCGCCGATCTTCCCGGTTTCGGCGGCCCGGCGGTAGAGGCCGGACACGAAAGCGGGTTCGGCCGCCGCGGCGGTCGCCGGGTCCGGGCCGAGTTCGCCCTGAAGGTGCCGGGCCAGCGCCTCGGAGGTGTCGTGCTCGAAGAGGGTGCCGGCGGTCAGCCGCACCCCGGTGGCCGCCGAGAGCCGGTTGCGCAGTTCCAGGCTGGTCAGCGAGTCGAAGCCGTGTTCCAGGAACCGGCGTGCCGGGTCGATCGCGGAGCCGTCCGGGAAGCCCAGGACGGCCGCCGCCTGCGTGGTGATGGCGGCCAGCAGCGCGCCGAACCGCTCGGCGGCGGGCAGCGCCGCGAGGTCCCCGGCCCGCGGGGTGTCCGGCCCGGCGGCCCCCCGGTGGCCCCGGTCGGGAGCGAACTCCTCGATCAGCGGCCGCGGTCCGGTGAGGGTGTACGCGCCGCGGAACCGCGGCCAGTCCACCTCGGCCACCAGCAGCCGGGTGTCCCCGGCGGTGAGCGCGTCGCCGAGCGCGGTGAGCGCGCGCTCGGCGTCCAGTACGCCGATGCCGCGGCTGGCCAGCCGCTCGCGGCGGGTGGCCGCCGGGCCGGTGGTGTCGTCCGGGTCGGCCCAGGGCGCCCAGGCCACCGACAGGGCGGGCAGTCCGGCCGCCGCGCGGTGCTCGGCCAGCGCGTCCAGCGCGGCGGTGGCCGCCGCGTAGCCGGCCTGGCCGACGCCGCCGAACGTGCCGGAGATGGAGGAGAACAGCACGAACGCGGTGAGCGGGGCGTCCCGGGTCAGCTCGTGCAGGTGCCACGCGGCGGTGACGCCGGGGCGCAGCGCGGCCTCGGCGGCGGGACCGTCGAGGGCGGTCAGCGGTGCCTCGCCGAGCGGGACGGCGGTGTGCAGCACCGCGGTGAGCGGCTGACCGGCGGGCACCTCGGCCAGCAGGGCGGCCACCGCGTCCCGGTCGGCCAGGTCGCAGGCGGCGGCGCGCACCTCGGTGCCGTGCCCGCGCAGTTCGGCGAGGGCGTCGTCGGGCACCGCGCCGCCGGGGTCGACGGCCAGCAGCAGCGCGGGCGCGCCGGCGGCGGCCAGCGAACGTGCCACGGCCGCGCCGACGGCGGTGTCCGCGCCGGTGACCAGGGTGGTCCCGGAGGGCCGCCAGGCGGTGCCGGCCAGCGCGGGCCTCGGGCCGCGCACCAGGCGGCGGGCGAACAGCCCGGCCGGGCGGACCGCGAGTTGTTCCTCGCCGGTCAGCCCGGACAGCGCCGCGCACCAGCGGGTCAGCGCCCGCTCGTCCGGCCGGGCGGGCAGGTCGACGATGCCGCCGGTCAGGTCCGGGTGCTCCAGCGACACGGTGGGGGCCAGTCCCCACAGCGCGGCCTGCCGCGGGTCGCCGTCCGGCTCGCCGTCCAACGCCACGGCGCCGGTGGTGGTGAACCAGATCGGGGCTCGCACGCCGAGGTCGACCAGGGCGCGGACCAGCGAGACGGCGGCCGGCCAGCCCAGCAGGGCAAGCACGCCGGCGGGCCGCGTGCCGGCCAGCGCGGCGCGCAGCGCCTCCGGGTCCGGCGGACCGTCGGTGACCTCGACCCGGATCACCCGGGCGCCGTGCCGCGCCGGCACGTCGGGTTCCGGCCCGGTGTGCCCGGGTTCCACGGCGACCAGCCAGTCGCCGGACAGCCGGACGCCCGACGGGTCCGGGACCGGCCGCCAGTCGAGTGCGTAGCGCCAGGACTCCACCACGGACCGCTCGCGGCGCTGCCGCCGCCAGGCCGTCAGCGCGGGCAGCACCGCCGCCACCGGTTCGGCGTCCAGGTCGAGGGCCTCGCTGAGGCCGGCCAGGTCGGCGTTCTCCACCGCCTCCCAGAAGCCGGACTCCACCGGGTCGGCGGTCGGCGCGGCGGCGGTGTCGGGCTCGGGCCAGTAGCGCCGCCGCTGGAAGGCGTAGGTGGGCAGGTCGACCCAGGCGGTGTCCCGGCCGGCCAGGGCGGCGCCGAGGTCGACCGGGGCGGCGCGGGTGTGGGCGTCGGCCACCGAGCGCAGGAAACGGTCGGGTCCGCCCTCGCCGCGGCGGAGCGAGCCGACCGCGACGGCCTCGGCCCCGGTGTCCTCGGCGATCTCCTGCACCGCGGTGACCAGCACCGGGTGCGGGCTGACCTCGACGAAGCAGCGCAGCCCGGCGCCGAGCAGGGTGCGCACCGCCGGGTCGAAGGCCACCGGCCGGCGGGCGTTGTCGAACCAGTACCGCGCGTCCAGGGAGCCGGTGTCGGTGAAGCCGCCGGTGACGGTGGAGCAGAACGGCACCTCGGTGGCGGTGGGCCGCACGTCGGCGAACATCTCCAGGATGCGTTCGCGCAAGGGGTCGACCTGGTCGCAGTGCGAGGCGACGGTGGAGCCGACCAGCCGGGCGCGCAGCCCGTCGGCGGTGGCCCCGGCGACGAACCGCTCCAGCCCGTCGAGCGGGCCGACCACGGTCACCGCGTTCGGCCCGTTGACCCCGCCGATGTGCAACGCCTCGCCCTGGGCGGCCAGCCGGGCGCGGACCTGCCGCTCGGGGGCGGCCACCGACACCACCGCGCCGTTGCCGAGCAGTTCGTCGGCGAACAACTGGCTGCGCAGCACCACGATCTTCAGCGCGTCGTGCAGCGACAGCGCCCCGGCGGTGTACGCGGCGGCGATCTCGCCCTGGCTGCTGCCGACCACCGCCGCCGGGGTGAGGCCGTAGGAGCGCCACAGTTCGGCCAGCGAGACCATGACGGCGAACAGCACCGGTTGCAGGACCTCGATGCGCTCCATGGAGGGCGCGCCGGGCGCGCCGCGCAGCACGTCGGTGACGGACCAGTCCACGAAGGCGCGGGCCGCGCGGTCGCACTCGGCCAGGTGGGCGGCGAACACCGGGGCGGAGTCGAGCAGTTCGGCGGCCATGCCGGCCCACTGCGAGCCCTGGCCGGGGAAGACGAACACCACCCGGTCGGTCGGCGCGGCGGTGCCGCTGACCACGGCGTCGTGCGGCCGGCCCTCGGCCAGGGCGCACAGTCCCTCGGCGGCGGTGCCGGCGTCGCCGGCGACGACCACGGCCCGGTGCTCGAACGCGGAGCGGGTGCGCAGCAGGGCGGCGGCGAGGTCGGGCAGCGGGGTGCCGCGCCGCACCAGCGGCAGCAGCCGGTCGGCCTGGGCGCGCAGCGCCTCGCGGGTGCGGCCGGACAGCGCCAGGGGGACCGGACCGCCCGGCCCGGCGGGTGCCGCGGTGCCGCCCGTGCCGCCCGGCGCGGGCGTGTTGGCGGCGTCGGGCGCGGGCGCGCCGGCGGCGGAGCCGTCCCGCTCCGGCGGGGGCGCGGCGAACTCGTCGGCCTGCTCCAGCAGGACGTGCGCGTTGGTGCCGCTGATGCCGAACGCGGACACCCCGGCGCGGCGCGGCCGCCCGGCCCGCGGCCACGGCTGCGGCTCGGTCAGCAGCGCCACCGTGCCGGAGGAGAAGTCCGCCTCGGAGGTGGGCGCGTCCACGTGCAGGGTGCGCGGCAGGTGGTCGCCGCGCAGCGCCATCACCATCTTGATCACGCCGCCGACGCCGGCGGCGGCGCCGGAGTGGCCCAGGTTGGACTTCAGCGAGCCCAGCCACAGCGGACGGTCGGCGGGCCGGTTGCGGCCGTAGGTGGCCAGCAGGGCGTTGGCCTCGATCGGGTCGCCGAGCGCGGTGCCGGTGCCGTGCGCCTCGACCGCGTCGACGTCGGCGGCGGCCAGGCCGGCGTCGGCCAGCGCGGCGCGGATGACCCGTTCCTGCGAGGGGCCGTTGGGCGCGGTCAACCCGTTCGACGCGCCGTCCTGGTTCACCGCGGAACCGCGCACCACGGCCAGCACGCGGTGGCCCCGCCGGCGCGCGTCGGACAGCCGCTCCAGCACCAGCACCCCGGCGCCCTCGGACCAGGCGGTGCCGTCGGCGGCCTCGGCGAACGCCTTGGCACGGCCGTCGGGGGCCAGCCCGCGCTGCCGGGACAGCTCCACGAACCCGGCCGGGGTGGACAGCACCGACGCTCCCCCGGCCAGCGCCAGCGAGCACTCGCCGCGCAGCAGCGACTGGCGGGCCAGGTGCAGCGCGACCAGCGAGGCCGAGCAGGCGGTGTCCACCGACAGCGCGGGGCCCTCCAGGCCGAGGGTGTAGGACAGCCGTCCGGACAGCACGCTGATCGCGTTGCCGGTCAGCAGGTAGCCCTCCAGGTCCTCGTCCGCCCGGGCGGCGAGCATCCCGTAGTCCTGCGCGCCGCTGCCGACGAACACGCCGGTCTGGCTGCCGCGCAGCGACAGCGGGTCGATGCCGGCCCGCTCCAGCGCCTCCCAGGAGGTCTCCATCAGCAGCCGCTGCTGCGGGTCCATCGCCAGCGCCTCGCGCGGCGATATCCCGAAGAACGTGGCGTCGAAGTCGGCCACGTCGTGCAGGAACCCGCCCTCCTTGACGTAGGTGGTGCCGGGCCGGTCCGGGTCGGGGTCGAAGATGCTCTCCAGCGGCCAACCCCGGTTGGTGGGGAAGGCCGACATCACGTCGCGGCCGCAGGCCACCGCCTCCCACAGGTCCTCGGGCGAGGCGATGCCGCCCGGGTAGCGGCAGGCCATGCCGACGACGGCCACCGGCTCGGCGTCGCGCTGCTCGTACCCGCGCAGCCGGCGGCGGGTCTCGTGCAGGTCGGCGGTGACCTTGCGCAGGTAGTCGCGAAGGCGGTCGACGTCACTCATGTTCAGCTCAACTCCGAGTCGATGAACCGGAATATCTCTTCGTCGCTGGCGTTCCCGAGCTGCTCGGTGACCGACTCGCGGTCGCCGTCCGAGCGCGGGGCGAGCCGACCGACCAGGCCCTGCAACCGGGTCAGCGCGCGCCGTCGGTCGTCCTCTCCGGACACCTCGGCCAGCACGCCGGCCAGCCGGTCGAGTTCCTCGTCCAGCGAGCCGACGGCCGCCGCCGCCGGCACCACCAGCTGCCGGCGCAGGTGGTCGGCGAGTTCGGCGGGGGTGGGGTGGTCGAACACCGCGGTGGCCGACAGCCGCACGCCGGTGGCCGCGCCGAGCCGGTTGCGCAGGTTGACCGCGGCCAGCGAGTCGAAGCCGAGCTCGGTGAACGGCCGCCCGGTGGGCAGCGCGTCGCCGCCGTCGTGGCCGAGCACGACGGCGGCCTCCCGGCTCACCAGCTCCACCAGTTCGCGCTGCTGGTCGGCCTCGGGGAGCGAGCCGAGCCGGGCGGCCAGCCCGGGTTCGGCCGCGGCCGGCACGGTGGCGGCGGCGAGGCTGTCGCGCACCTCGGGCAGTTCACCGAGCAGCGGACTGGGCCGGGCGGCGGTGAACGCGGGCGCGAAGCCGGCCCAGTCCACGTCGGCCACCGTCACCGCGGTGTCGTCGTGCCGCACCGCGTCGGCCAGCGCCGCGAGCGCCTGCCCGGGCTCCAGCGCCAGCACCCCGCGGCGGCGCAGCTGTTCGCGCCGCAGGGCCTCGGTGTCGGCGTCCGCGGCCCCCAGCCCGGCGCCCTCCCACGGACCCCAGGCGACGGAGGTGGCGGGCAGCCCGCGGGCGCGCCGCTGCCACGCCAGCGCGTCGAGGTAGGCGTTGGCCGCGGCGAACGCGCCCTGCTCGCTACCGCCCCAGGTGGCCGCGACGGAGGAGAACAGCACGAACGCCTCCAGGCCGCCGGTGAGCCGGTCCAGGTTGGCCGCGCCGCGCACCTTGGCGTCGACGGTGGCGGCGACCTCGGCGAGGTCGGTGCCGGCCAGCGGGCCGGAGCGCAGCGTGCCCGCCGCGTGCACCACCGCGGTCAGCGGGGCGTCGGCCGGGATCCGGGCGAGGAGTTCGGCCAACGCGGCGGCGTCGGCCGGGTCGCAGGTGCTCACGGTGACCGGGACGCCGAGGTCGTCCGGCGCGGTGGCGGCCGGGTCGTCGGTGGTCAGCACCAGCGCTTGGGCACCGTTGCCGGCCAGCCAGCGGGCCGCCGGCAGGCCCATGGGGCCGAGGCCGTCGGTGACCAGTACGGTGCCGGAGGGCCGCCACCGCCGGGCCGGGGTGCGCCCGCGCAGCGGGGCGTGGGCCAGACGCGGCACCAGCACCCCGGTGTCCCGCACGGCCGCCTGGTCCTCGGAGCCGGCCAGCAGCGCGGCCAGCCGGTCCAGCCCCCGGCCGGGGTCCTGCGGCAGGTCGACGATGCCGCCGAACAGCCGCGGGTGTTCCAGCGCGAGGGTGCGGCCCAGGCCCCAGAGCATGGCCTGTTCGGGGTGCGGCAGCCGGTCGGCCGGGGCGGCGGCGACCGCCCCGGTGGTGACCAGCCACAGCACGGTGTCGGAGTCGGCGCCGCCGCCGGTGCCGGAGCCGACGCCGGTCAGGGTGTGGACCAGGTCCAGGGTGGCGGCGAGTCCGGCCGGCACGGCGGGCTGCCGCGGGTGCGGGCCGTCGGCCAGCCCCAGCAGGGAGACGACCCCGCGCACCGGGCCGACCCCGGCCAGCGCGGCGGGCACCTCCTCCGGGCCGACCACCCGGGCCCGGGCCCCGGCACGGGTGAGCGCCGCGGCGCAGTCCGCGGCCGGCGCCGGCCCGTCGCCGGCGACCACCAGCCAGTCGCCGGTGAGCACCGCCTCGGCCGCCTCGACCGGCCGCCAACCCACGGTGTAGCGCCAGCCGTCGGTGGTGGCGGCCGCCTCCCTGGCGGTGCGCCAGGCGGCCAGCGCGGGCAGCACCTCGGCGAGCGGTTCGGCCGGGACGCCGAGCAGGGCGGCCAGTTCCTTCGGGTCGGCCGGGTCCGCGCCGTCGACCGCGGACCAGAACGCGCCGTCCACCGCGTCGTCGCCGGTGCGCTCCGGGGCGGACAGCCAGTAGCGCTGCCGCTGGAAGGCGTAGGTGGGCGGGTCCACCGGGGCCGGCCGCAGGCCGTCGAAGGCGGCGGCCAGCCGCACCGGCACCCCGGCGACCTGCGCCTCGGCGACGGAGAGCAGGAACCGGTCCATGCCGCCCTCGTCGCGACGCAGCGAACCGATGACGGTCACGTCCTCCAGCGTCTGGTCGATCCCCGGCGTCAGCACCGGGTGCGGGCTGACCTCGACGAACCCGCGGTGTCCCTGTCCGGCCAGGGCGGAGACGGCCTCCTCGAAGCGGACCACCTGGCGCAGGTTGCGGTACCAGTACCCGGCGTCCAGCGCGGCCGGGTCCACCCAGTCGGCGGTGACCGTGGAGAACATCGGCACCTCCGCCTCCCGCGGGCGCACCTCGGCGAGCGCCTCGACCAGTCCCGCCTCGATGCGTTCCACCTGCGCTGAGTGCGAGGCGTAGTCCACCGCGATCCGGCGGGCCCGCACGGCGCGCTCGGCGCAGTCGGCCAGCAGCGCGTCCAGGGCGGCCGGATCGCCGGAGACCACCGTGGACGCGGCGCCGTTGACCGCGGCGACCGACACCCCGCCGTCGGCCGGCAGCAGGCCGGCCACCTCGTCGGCCGGCAGCGCCACGGACACCATCCCGCCGTGTCCGGCCAGTTCCCCGGCGATCAGGGCGCTGCGCACGCAGACCACCTTCGCGGCGTCGCGCAGGGACAGCGCCCCCGCCACGCACGCCGCCGCGATCTCACCCTGCGAATGCCCCACCACCGCGTCCGGCAGCACACCGAACGACCCCCACAACGCCGCCAACGACACCATCACCGCGAACGACACCGGCTGCACCACATCCACCCGCTCCAACGACGGCGCACCCACCTCCCCACGCAACACACCCGACAACGACCACCCCACGAACTCCCCCAACACCGCCTCACACTCAGCCATCCGCTCCGCGAACACCACCGACGACCCCAGCAACTCCACCGCCATCCCCACCCACTGCGCCCCCTGACCCGGGAACACGAACACCGTCCGACCGGGGGACCCGGCGGTTCCGGTGGCCAGGTGCGGCGCGGCGTCGCCCGCGGCCAGCGCGGTCAGCCCGGCGAGCAGCCGCTCGCGGTCGGCCGCGACCACCACGGCGCGGTGGGTCAGCGCGGAGCGCCCGGCGGCCAGGGTGGCGGCCACCTCGACCGGACCGGTGTCCGGCTCGGCGGCCAGCCAGGTGCGCAGCCGGCCGGCCTGGGCGCGCAGCGCGGCCTCGGTGTCACCGGACAGGGGCACCGGCACCACCTGCCGGGGCGCCGGCCCCGCGGCCGGCGCGACCGGTGCCTGCTCGACGATGACGTGCGCGTTGGTGCCGCTGATGCCGAACGAGGACACCCCCGCCCGGCGCGGCCGACCGCGCTCCGGCCAGGCCCGCTCCTCGGTCAGCAACCGCACCCCGCCCGCCGACCAGTCCACGTGGGTGGTCGGTTCGTCCACGTGCAGCGTGCGCGGCAACACCCCGTGCCGCAGCGCCTGCACCACCTTGATCACCCCGGCGACACCCGCCGCCGCCTGGGTGTGACCGATGTTCGACTTCAGCGAACCCAACCACAACGGCTCGCCCTCACGATCCCGGCCATAGACGGACAACAGCGCCTGCGCCTCGATCGGATCGCCCAACGACGTGCCGGTGCCGTGCGCCTCCACCACGTCCACGTCCGAGGCCGACAACCGCGCGGCGGCCAGCGCGCTGCGGATCACCCGCTCCTGCGACGGCCCGTTGGGCGCCGTCAACCCGTTCGACGCGCCGTCCTGGTTCACCGCCGAACCGCGCACCACACCGAGGATCCGGTGGCCGTTGCGGCGCGCGTCCGACAGCCGCTCCACCACCAGCAGGCCGACGCCCTCGGACCAGACGGTGCCGTCCGCGGCCGCGGAGAACGCCTTCACCCGGCCGTCGGCGGCCAGACCGCGCTGCCGGGAGAACTCGATGAAGGTGCCGGGCGTGGCCATCACCGTCACGCCGCCGGCCAGCGCCATCGAGCACTCGCCCGCACGCAGCGCCTGCGCCGCCAGGTGCAGGGTGACCAGCGAGGACGAGCAGGCGGTGTCCACCGTGACCGCCGGGCCCTGGAGACCGAAGGTGTAGGCGACCCGGCCGGAGGCGACGCTGCCCGCGGTGCCCGCGCCGAGGTAGCCCTCCACGTCCTGCGGCGTGCTGGGCAGCCGGGTCGCGTAGTCGTGGTACATCACGCCGACGAACACGCCGGTGTCGGTGTCCCGCAGCGACAGCGGGTCGATGCCGGCCCGCTCCAACGCCTCCCAGGACGTCTCCAACAGCAGCCGCTGCTGCGGATCCATCGCCAGCGCCTCACGCGGCGAGATCCCGAACAGCCCCGCGTCGAACTCCGCCGCGTCGTGCAGGAAACCGCCCGAGGTCAGGTAGGTGCGCCCGGCCCGCTCGGGGTCCGGGTCGTAGAGGCGCTCGGTGTCCCAGCCGCGGTCGGCGGGGAACGGCGAGATGCCGTCCCCGCCGCCGGCCACCAGCCGCCACAGGTCCTCCGGGGAGCGCACCCCGCCCGGGTAGCGGCACGCCATGCCGACGATGGCGATCGGCTCGTCGGCCGGGCCGGTGCGGCGCGGCGCGGTGCGCGCCGGGGAGGCGGCCGTGCTGAGCCGGCCCAGCAGGTACTCGGCGACGGCCGCGATGCTGGGGTGGTCGAAGGCGAGCGTGGACGGCAGCGTCAGTCCGGTGCCGGCCGCCAGCCGGTTGCGCAGTTCCACCGAGGTCAGCGAGTCGAAGCCGAGGTCGGTGAAGGCACGCCGGTCGCCGAGTTCGGCCGCGTCGTCGTGGCCGAGGCTGGCGGCCACCGCGGTGCGCACGGTCTCCCGCACCAGCCTGCCGCGGGCGGCCTCGTCGAGCCCGGCGAACGCGGCCTCCAGCGCGCCGGTGCCCGCGGTGCGCCGGGCCGGTACCCGGACCAGGCCGCGCAGCACGGGGGCCGGCGGCACGGTGCGGGCCTGCTCGCGCAGCGCGGCCAGGTCCAGCCGGACCGGCACGGCCAGCGCGCCGGCGCCCGGGACGGCGGCGTCGAACAGTCGCATCCCCTCGGCCGGGTCGAGCGGCACCACGCCCAGCCGTTCGATGCGCTGCCGGGCGGCACCGTCCGCGTCGTCGCCCATGCCGCCGGCGCCGGCCCACAGGCCCCAGGCCAGCGACACGGCGGGCCGGCCGGCCGCGCGCCGCCGGACGGCGAGGCCGTCCAGCACCGCGTTGGCGGCGGCGTAGTTGCTCTGCCCGGGGCTGCCGAGGATCCCGGCGGCCGAGGAGAACAGCACGAAGGCGGCCAGCTCCTGACCACGGGTCAACTCGTCCAGGTGCAGCGCGGCGTCCACCTTCGGCCGGAACACCCGGTCGACGCGTTCCGGGGTCTGTGCGGCGAGCATGCCGTCGTCCAGCACGCCGGCGGCGTGCACCACGGCGGTCAGCGGGTGTTCGGCCGGGATGCCGGCCAGCAGCGCGGCCAGCGCGTCCCGGTCGGCCACGTCGCAGGCCGCCACCTCGGCGGTGGCGCCGAGGCGGGCGAGGTCGGCGACGAGTTCGGCGGCGCCGGGGGTGCCGGGGCCGCGGCGGCCGGTGAGCAGCAGGTGCCGCACACCGTGCTCGGCGGCCAGGTGCCGGGCCAGCACCGAGCCGAGCGCGCCCGCGCCGCCGGTGATCAGCACGGTGCCCTCGGGGTGCCAGTCGGCGGGCTCCCCGGCGCTGCCGCGGACCAGCCGCGGCACGAGCACCGCGCCGTCGCGGACGGCCAGTTGGGCTTCGCCGGTGCCCAGGGCGACCGGGTCGGGGACGGTGCCGTCGCTGTCCAGCAGCACGATCCGGTCGGGGTTCTCCGACTGGGCCGAGCGGGCCAGGCCCCAGGCCGCCGCGGCACCCAGGTCGGTGCCGTCGGTGCCGCCGCGGGTGCGCAGCACCAGCGTGCTGCCGGCGAACCGGTCCTCGGCCAGGAAGGCGCGCAGCAGGGCCAGCACCCGGTGGGTGGCGGCGGCGATCCGGGCCGGGTCGTCCTCGACGGCGGGCAGCGCGGCCAGCAGCCACGGGCCGGGCTCGGCCACCGCGGCGAGGTCGAGGTCCGGGCCGAGTACGGCGGGCTCGGACACCTCCTCGCCGGTGCGCGCCGGACGCCATTCCACCGCGTGCAGCGCCTCGGTGCCGCCGCCGGCGGTGCCCGTCCCGGCCGGGACCGGGCGCAGCGCCAGGCTGTCCACGGTGAGCACCGGCGCGCCGCGGTCGTCGAACGCGGCGATCGCGACGCCGCCGTCGACCCGGGTCAGCCGGACCCGCAGCGCCTCGGCGCCGGACCGCCACACCGTCACCCCGGTCCAGGAGAACGGCAGTGCGGCGTCGCCGGCCCCGGGGTCGGTGGCCAGCGCGTGCAGCGCGGCGTCCAGCAGCGCCGGGTGCACCCCGAAGCCGCCGGGTTCGGCCGGGGCGGGCAGTTCCACCTCGGCGAGCAGTTCGGTGCCGCCGGCGGTCTCGCGCCGCCGGACCGCGCGCAGTCCGCGGAAGGCCGGTCCGTAGGCCAGGCCGCGGTCGGCGAGCAGCGGGTACAGCCCGTCGACGTCGGTGCCGGCCGCGTCGGCGGCGTCGTCCGCCCCGGCCCGGGGCCACTCCTCCCGCGCCGGCGCGGCGCCGGCCGGCGGTTCGACGGTGCCGGCGGCGTGCCGGGTCCACGGCTCGTCGGTGGGGCCGGACTCGGCCCGGGAGTACAGGGTCACCGCGCGGCGGCCCCGCTCGTCGGGCGCGCCGAGCACCAGTTGCACCGTCGCGCCGCCCCGCTCGGCCAGCACCAGCGGCGCGTCCAGCGTCAGTTCGGTGATCCGGCCGCAGCCCAGTTCGTCCCCGGCGCGGGCGACCAGATCGACGAACGCGGTGCCGGGCAGCAGGATCGAGCCGGCCACCACGTGGTCGGCGAGCCAGGGCTGGGTGGCGGTGGACAGCCGCCCGGTGAACAGCACACCGGCGCCGTCGGCCAGCGCGACCGCCGCGCCGAGCAGCGGGTGCCCGACCGGGCCGAGGCCGACCGCGCCGGCGTCGGCGGCGGTCTCGCCGGTCATCCAGAACCGGCGGTGCTGGAACGGGTAGGTGGGCAGCGCGACCGGTTCCGGCGCCCGGCCCTCGGTGACCGCGTCCCAGTCCGGGGACACACCGTGCACGTGCAGCCGGGCCAGCGCGTCCAGCAGCGCCGGCGTCTCCTCCCGCCCGTCGCGCAGGGTGGGCAGCACGACCCGCCGCACGGCCGGCTCGGCGCCGGACTCGGTCCCGGCCTCGGCCTCGGCCTCGGCCCCCGGCAGGCAGTCTCGGGCCATCGCGGTCAGCGCCGCACCGGGGCCGACCTCGACGAACGCGGTCGCCCCGGCCTCGGCGAGGGCGCGCACCGCGGGCAGGAACCGTACCGCGTCCCGGACGTTGGCCACCCAGTGCTCCGGGTCGGTGATCTCCCGCTCCGACAGCGGTGCCCCGGTCACCGTGGAGACGACCGGCAGCCGCGGCGCGCTGATCGGGATGCCGGCGACGATCTCCCGGTACTCGTCCAGGATGCCGTCCACGTGCGGGGAGTGGGGTGCCATGGTGACCCGCAGCCGCCGGGTGCGGCGGCCCCGTCCACGCCAGTGCGCGCCGATCGCGGTGACCGCGTCGGCGTCGCCGGAGACCACCACCGACGTCGGGCCGTTGACCGCGGCCAGCCGCACCCGTCCGGCGTGTTCGGCCAGCGCCGGGGCGAGTTCCGCCTCGGTGGCCTGCACGGCGACCATCGCGCCGCCGGGGGTGGCCCGGGCCATCAGCCTGCCACGGGCGGTGACCAGCGCGGCGGCGTCGGACAGCGTCAGCGCCCCGGCGACGTGCGCGGCCACGACCTCGCCGACCGAGTGGCCGGCCACCAGGTCGGGCCGCAGGCCCCAGGCCTCCGCGAGCCGCACCAGCGCCACCTCGACGGCGAACAGCGCGGGCTGGGTGAAGTCGGTGCGCTCCAGCAGTTCGGCCTCGGAGCTGCCCTCGGCGGCGAACAGCACCTCGCGTAGTGGCCGGGGCAGGTGCGGGTCGAGTTCGGCGCACACCGCGTCGAACGCCGCCGCGTAGGCGGGGAACTCGGCGGCCAGCGCACGGCCTGCGTCCAGGCGCTGGGAGCCCTGGCCGGGGAAGAGGAAGGCCAGCTTCCCGGCGTCGGCGGCGAAGCCGGTGACCACGTCGGCGTCGGCGGTGCCCTCGGCGAGGGCGGCCAGCCCGGCGGCCGGGTCGGCCAGCACCGCGGCCCGGCGCGGGTGCGCGGCGCGGGTGGTCAGCAGCGCGTGTGCCAGCGCGGCCGGTTCGGCGGCCGGGTGTTCGCCGAGCCGGGCCAGCAGCCGGGCGGCCTGCTCGCGCAGCGCCGGTGCGGTGCGCGCGCACACCACGAGCGGCAGCGGCAGCGGCGGCCGGGCGGGCGCCGACCGGGCCGGGGCCGGCGCGGGCGCCTGTTCGATGATGATGTGCGCGTTGGTGCCGCTGACGCCGAACGAGGACACCGCGGCGCGGCGCGCCCGGCCGGTCTCCGGCCAGGGCCGCGGTTCGGTCAGCAGGGACACCGCGCCGCCGGCCCAGTCCACGTGCGGGCTCGGTTCGCCGACGTGCAGCGTGCGGGGCAGCAGCCCCTCGCGGATGGCCTGGACCACCTTGATGATCCCGGCGACGCCGGAGGCGGCCTGGGTGTGCCCGATGTTGGACTTGACCGAGCCCAGCCACAGCGGCTCGCCCTGCCGGTCGCGGCCGTAGGTGGCCAGCAGCGCCTGCGCCTCGATCGGGTCGCCCAGGGTGGTGCCGGTGCCGTGCGCCTCCACCGCGTCCACGTCCGACGGGGTGAGGCCGGCGCCGGCCAGCGCGGTGCGGATCACCCGCTGCTGGGACGGGCCGTTGGGTGCGGTCAGGCCGTTGGACGCGCCGTCGGAGTTGACGGCGGAACCGCGCACCACGGCCAGCACCTCGTGCCCGTTGGCCATGGCGTCGGACAACCGCTCCACCAGCAGCATCCCGGTGCCCTCGGACCACGAGGTGCCGTCGGCGTCGGCGGAGAACGACTTGCACCGGCCGTCGGCGGCCAGCCCGCGCTGCCGGGAGAACTCCACGAACAGCCCGGGGGTGGCCATCACGGTGGCGCCGCCGGCCAGCGCCAGGTCGCACTCGCCGCGCCGCAGTGCCTGGGCGGCCAGGTGCAGCGCCACCAGCGAGGACGAGCAGGCGGTGTCGACGGTCAGCGCGGGACCTTCCAGACCGAACGTGTAGGCGAGCCGGCCGGAGGCGACGCTGGCCGCGCTTCCGGTCAGTCGGTAGCCCTCCACACCCTCGGCGGCGCGGTGCAGCATCGGCCCGTAGTCCTGGCGCATCACGCCGACGAACACGCCGGTCTGGCTGCCGCGTACCGAGGTCGGGTCGATCCCGGCGCGTTCGAAGGCCTCCCAGGAGGTCTCCAGCAGCAGCCGCTGCTGCGGGTCGGTGGCCAGCGCCTCGCGCGGGTTGATGCCGAAGAACTCGGCGTCGAAGCCGGCGGCGTCGCGCAGGAACCCGCCGTGCCGGGTGTAGGACGTGCCCGGCCGGTCGGGGTCGGCGTCGAACAGCGAGTCCAGGTCCCAGCCGCGGTCGGTGGGGAAGCCGGTGATGCCGTCGCCGCCGTCCAGCAGGAACCGCCACAGCTCCTGCGGGGTGCGGATCCGCGGGGGGAACCGGCAGGCCATGCCGACGATAGCGATGGGCTCGTCGGTGGCAGTGGCGGTGCGGGCCGCGGGCCGCGCGGCCGGCGCCGGCTCCTCGGCCCGGTCCCGGCCCAGGTGGTCGGCGAGCGCGGCGGGGGTCGGGTAGTCGAACACCAGGGTGGCCGGCAGCGTGGCACCGGTGGCCGCGCTGAGCCGGTTGCGCAGTTCCACCGCGGACAGCGAGTCCACGCCCAGCGCGCGGAACTGCGCCCGCGGGTCGACCGCGCCGGCGTCGGCGTGGCCGAGGACAGCGGCGGTCTCGGCCCGCACCAGGGCCAGCAGTTCGTCGGCGGTCAGTTCGGCCGGCCGCGCGGCACCGGGCGCGGCCGTCGCGGCGGCCCGGCGCTGCGGGGCGCGCACCAGGCCGCGCAGCAGCGGCGGCAGCAGCGCCGGGTCGGCGGTGCGCAACCGGACCTTGGCCGGCAGCAGCACCGGGTCGTCCACCGCCAGCGCGGTGTCGAACAGCGCCAGCGCCTCCTCGGCGCTCAACGCCTGCACCCCGGCGCGGGCCATCCTGGCCAGGTCCGCCGCGGACAGGTCGCCGGTGATGCCGCTGGGCGGCGCCCACAGGCCCCAGGCCAGCGACTGGGCGGGCAGCCCGGCGGCGCGCCGGCCGGCGGCCAGCGCGTCCAGGCAGGCGTTGGCAGCCGCGTAGTTGGCCTGGCCGGGACCGCCGAGGGTGCCGGTGGCCGAGGAGAACAGCACGAACGCGGCCAGGTCCTGACCGCGGGTCAGCTCGTCCAGGTGCAGCGCGGCGGTCACCTTGGGCCGCAGCACGGCGGCCAGCCGCCGCGGGGTCAACGCGGTGAACAAGGCGTCGTCGGCGACCCCGGCCGCGTGCACCACGGCGGTCAGCGGGTGTTCGGCCGGGATGCCGGCCAGCAGCGCGGCCAGCGCGTCCCGGTCGGCGGCGTCGCACGCCGCGACGCGCACCTCGGCGCCGAGTCCGGCGAGTTCGGCGGCCAGTTCGGGGGCGCCGCCGCGCCGGCTGGTCAGCAGCAGGTGCCGGACGCCGTGCTCGCGCACCAGGTGCCGGGCGACCAGCCCGCCGAGGGTGCCGGTGCCGCCGGTGATCAGCACGGTGCCCCGCGGGTCGAGCGCGCGCGGCAGGGTGAACACCAGCTTGCCGGTGTGCCGGGCCTGGCTGAGGAACCGGAACGCGTCCTTGGCGCGGGCGATCGGCCATACCGACAGCGGCGGCGCGGCCAACGCGCCGTCGGCGAACAGCTCCAGCACCGCGACCAGCAGCCGCTGCATCTCCTGAGGCGGCAGCCGCATCAGGTCGAACGGCCGGTAGTCGATCTCGGGGAAGCCGGCCGGGTCACGCAGGTCGGTCTTGCCCATCTCCAGGAACCGGCCGCCGGGGCGCAGCAGTCGCGCCGAGGCGTCGACGAACTCGCCGGACAGCGAGTTGAGCACCACGTCGACCGGGCCGAACCTGTCGGCGAAGCCGGTGTCGCGGGAGGAGGCGATGTGCGCGTCGTCCAGGCCGAGTTCGCGCAGCACGTGCCACTTGCCCGGGCTGGCGGTGCCGTAGACCTCGGCGCCGAGGTGCCGGGCCAGTCGCACCGCGGCGATGCCGACGCCGCCGGCCGCGGAGTGGATCAGCACCGACTCGCCGGCCCGCAGCCCGGCGAGTTCGACCAGGCCGAGGCGGGCGGTGAGGTGCGCGATCGGCATGGCGGCGGCCTGTTCGAAGGTCCAGCCGTCCGGGATCGGCGCGACGCAGGCCCGCTCGGCCACCGCGACCGGGGCGAACGCGTCGCCGAACAGGCCGGTGACCGGGGTGCCGGGGGCGAGGTCGGTGACGTCGCCGGCCACCTCGGTGACCACGCCGGCGCCCTCGCCGCCGAGCGCGACGTCGCCCGGGTACATCCCCAGGGCGATGAGCACGTCCCGGAAGTTCAGCCCGGCGGCGCGCACCGCGATGCGCACCTGGCCCGGTTCCAGCGGGGCGGCGGCGGACGGGGCGGGCACCAGCGCGAGGTCGTCCAGGCTGCCCGGCCGGGTGACGGCCAGCCGCCAGTGCGGGTCGGCCGGCGGCACCAGGTCGGGGTGGACCAGCCGCGGTGCGAGCGGCACACCGCCGCGCAGTGCCACCTGTGGCAGCCCGGTGGCGAGCGCGGCGGGCAGCCTGCGGCGGGACTCGGCGGTGTCGTCGAGGTCGACCAGCACGATCCGGTCGGGCTGTTCGGCCTGCGCGGCGCGCAGCAGCCCCCAGACCGCCGCGCCGCCCGGGTCGGCCGGGCGGTCGGCGGGTTCGGTGGCGACGGCGCCGGTGGTGGCCACCAGCAGCCGGGCGGGCGCGGGGGTGGCGGCCAGCCAGTCCTGCACCCGGCACAGCACGCCGGCGGCGGCCTGTTCGGCGGTGTCCGCGGACGGCACGGCCAGCACGGTGACCTCGGCGGGACCACCGCCGGCGTCCTCGGTGAGGTCGGCCCCGGCGGCGCGCAGGCCGGCGGCGAGCGCCCCGGGCAGCGCACCGGCCGGCGCCCACCGGCCGGCGGGCGGTTCGGCGGGCACCGCGACGGTGTCCCAGTCCAGCCGGAACAGCGCGTCCCGCGATCCGCCGGCGACGGGCCGGCCGGTGGCGGCGCGCAGCGTGAGCGCGCCGACCGAGGCGACCGGCGAGCCGGCGGCGTCGAACAGTTCCAGCGTGACGGTCCCCTCCCCGGCAGGGGTCAGCCGGACCCGTGCGACCGACGCCCCGGCGGCGTGCAGCCGAACGCCGGACCAGGAGAACGGCAGCCGCGCGACGCCGGTCTCGTCGGTGAGCGCGAGCGCGTGCAGGGCGGCGTCCAGCAGCGCCGGGTGCAGGCCGAACCCGGCCGCCCGGTCCCGGTGTTCGTCGGGCAGGGCGACCTCGGCGAGGATCTCGTCGCCGCGCCGCCAGGCCGCGCGCAGCCCCCGGAACGCCGGGCCGTACCCCAGGCCGCGGTCGGCGAGGTCGGCGTACGCGGTGTCCACGGCCAGCGCGGTGGCGTCGCGCGGCGGCCAGGTCTCCTCCGCGGTGACCGGCTGGTCCGGGCCGGTGGCGAGGGTGCCGGTGGCGTGCAGCGTCCACGGCTCGTCCTCGGGCGCGTCCTCGGCCAGCGAGTAGATCTCGACGGAGCGGCGCCCGGTCTCCCCCGCCTCGCGGACGGCCAGTTGCAGCCGGACCGCGCCGGTCTCGGTGAGCACCAGCGGCGCCCGCAGGACGAGCTCCTCGACCCGGTCGCAGCCGACCCGGTCGGCGGCCTGCACGGCCAGTTCCACGAACGCCGCGCCGGGCAGCACGATCGCGCCGGAGACGCGGTGGTCGGCCAGCCAGGGCTGGGACGGCACCGACATCCGGCCGGTGAGCAGGTAGGCGTCGGACCCGGCGAGCGCGGTGACCGCGCTCAGCAGGGGAGAGGCGGCCGGGAGCAGGCCGGCGGTGGCGACGTTGCCGCCTGCCGTCGACTCCAGCCAGTAGCGGCGGTGTTGGAAGGCATACGTCGGCAACTCCACCCGCTCCGCCGACGGCAGATACCGCCCCCAATCAACCCACCCACCATGCACATACAACCGCGCCAACCCAGCAGCCAACGACACCCCCTCAACCCGCCCCCGACGCACCAACGGAACAAACACCACCCCCGACCCCTCCGACACACACCCCACACCCGCCGCACTCAACACCCCATCCGGCCCCACCTCCACAAACCGCGACACACCCCGCCCCACCACACACCCCACCGCATCAGCAAACCGCACCGTCTCCCGCACATTCCGCACCCAATACTCCGCACACGACGGCACCAACCCCACACCCACCGACGACACAAAACCCAACACCGGCTCCCCAAACGACAACCCCTCCACCACCGAACGAAAACGCCCCAACACCGGCTCCACCAACTCCGAATGAAACCCATGAGACACCCGCAACCGCCGACAACGCCAACCCCGCCCCTCCGCACGAACCACCACCTCATCAACAGCCGACACCACACCCGACACCACCACCGACCGCTCACCATTCACCGCCGCAACACCCACCACACCCCCCACCCCCTCCAACAACCCCACCACCTCACCCTCCGACGCACCCACCGACACCATCCCCCCACCACCAGGCAACTCCGACATCAACCCCGCCCGCGCAGCCACAAGACGCACCGCATCACCCAACGACAACACCCCCGCCACATACGCCGCCGCCACCTCACCCACCGAATGCCCCACCACACAATCCGGCACCACACCAAACGACTCCACCAACCGAAACAACGCCACCTCAAACGCAAACACACCACACTGCGCGAACAACGTCTCATCCACCCGATCACCACCACCCAACACCACCTCACGCACCGAACAACCCAACTCCACCTCCAACAACCCACACACCTCACCAAACACCTCAGCAAACAACGGAAAACGCCCCACCAAATCCCGCCCCATCCCCGACCACTGCGACCCCTGACCCGAAAACAAAAAACACGTCAACCCCTCCCCACCCACCACACCACCCACCACACCACTCACCACACCACCATCAGCCAACTCCCCCAACCCCACCACCAACTCATCCCGACCCAACGCCACCACCGCACCACGACAATCCAACCCCGCACGCCCCACGGCCGACGACCACGCCACACCCGACACCGACACCCCAGCACTCCCCACCACGAAATCCCGCAACCGCCCCGCCTGAGCCCGCAACCCCTCAACACCACGCCCCGACACCACCACCACCGGCACCGGCACCGGCACCGGCACCGACACCGACACCCCCGAACCCACCTCAGAACCCGAACCCACCTCAGAACCCGAACCCACCTCAGAACCCGACACCAGCTCCGGCCCAGAACCCGAACCCGAACCCTCCTCAGCCACTACCTCCAGCTCAGGCGCCTGCTCCAGAATCACGTGCGCGTTCGTACCACTCACCCCGAACGCCGACACCGCCGCCCGACGCACCCCCGACCCCGACTCCGACTCCGGCCACGGCTGCGGCTCGGCGAGCAGTTCGAGCGGTCCGCCGGCCCAGTCGACGTGCCCGGTGGGGGCGTCGACGTGCAGCGTGCGCGGCAGCACCCCGTGCCGCATCGCCTGCACGACCTTGATCACCCCGGCGACGCCGGCGGCGGCCTGGGTGTGGCCGATGTTCGACTTGACCGACCCCAGCCACAGCGGCCGGTCCCGGTCCGCGCCGTAGGCGGCCAGCAGCGCCTGCGCCTCGATCGGGTCGCCCAGCGACGTGCCGGTGCCGTGCGCCTCCACCATGTCGACGTCCCGGGGGGACAGGGCGGCGTTGGTCAACGCCTCGACGATGACCCGGCGCTGCGCCTGGCCGTTGGGCGCCGTCAGCCCGTTGGACGCGCCGTCCTGGTTGACCGCCGAACCCCGGACCACGGCCAGCACCGGGTGGCCGTTGCGCCGCGCGTCGGAGAGCCGTTCCAGCACCAGCATCCCGACGCCCTCGGACCAGCCGGTGCCGTCGGCGTCGGCGGAGAACGCCTTGCACCGGCCGTCGGCGGCCAGCCCGCCGAGCCGGTCGAACTCCACGAACGTGCCGGGGGTGGACATGATGGTGACCCCGCCGGCCAACGCCAGCGACGTCTCCCCGGAGCGCAGCGACTGCATCGCCAGGTGGAGGGTGACCAGCGACGACGAGCAGGCGGTGTCGACCGTGACGGCAGGCCCCTCGAAACCGAAGGTGTAGGCGACCCGGCCGGTGGCGATGCTGGCGGCGTTCCCGTTGCCGATGAAGCCCTCCAACTCCGCGGGAACGTCGTCCGTCAACGTCGCGTAGTCGTGGTACATCAGCCCGGCGAACACCCCGGTGCGGCTGCCGCGCAGCCCGGTCGGATCGATCCCGGCCCGCTCCAACGCCTCCCAGGACGTCTCCAACAGCAGCCGCTGCTGCGGATCCATCGCCAGCGCCTCACGCGGCGATATCCCGAAGAAGCCCGCGTCGAAGTCGCCGGCCCCGTCGACGAACCCGCCCAGTCCGACCGGCAGTCCGGCCAGGTCCCAGCCGCGGTCGACGGGGAAACCGGAGATCCCGTCCCGGCCCTCGGCCAGCATCTGCCACAACTGCTCGGGCGTGCTGACCCCGCCGGGGTAGCGGCAGGCCATCCCCACGATCGCGACGGGCTCGCGCTGGGCCTGCTCGACCTCGGCCAGCCTGCGCTGCGCGTTCTTCGCCTCGGCCAGTGCGCGCCGGAGGTAGTCCCGGAGCTTGTCCTCGTTTGCCACGCGGAATCCTTTCCTGCCCCTAGCTGGCGCCGAGGTCGTCGACGAGGCCGAACAGTTCGTCGTCGGAGGCCGACGACAGGTCCTGCTCCGGCGCGGACCCGGTCTGGTCCTCGCCGGCGTACTTGGCGAGCAGCGCGGTGAGCCTCATGCGCAGCTCGGGCCGGTCCACGGCGCCCGGCTCGGCACCGGTCAGCGCCGCTTCGAGCCGGTCGAGCTCGCCGAGCACCGACGTGGGCCGCGCGCCGTCCGGGGCGGGCATGCTCGCGTGCAGGTGCCCGGCGAGCGCCGCCGGAGTCGGGTACTCGAACACCACCGCGGCGGGCAGCCGCAGCCCGGTGGCCGCGGTGAGCCGGTTGCGCAGTTCCACCGCGGCCAGCGAATCGACGCCGAGTTCGGCGAAGGTGCGCTGCTCGGCCACGGCAGCCGGCGAGTCGTAGGCCAGCACCCCGGCCGCTTCGGTGCGGACCAGCGCCAGCAGCGCCTTCTCCCGGTCCGGTCCCAAGAACGCGGCCGGCCCGGCGGTGGGCGCGGCCCCGGTTCCAGCTGCGGCGGCCGACGCGGGGGCTTCCCGTACCAGGCCGCGCAGCACCGCCGGGACCGGCCCGCCGGCCCGCACGGCCGCCCGGTCCAGCCCCATCGGCGCGAGCACCGGCTCGCCGGCGGCCCGGGCCAGGTCCAACAGCTCCAGTGCCTCGGCGGTGGCCAACGGCCGCAGCCCGGCGCGGGCGATGCGGGCCAGGTCGGCCTCGGCCAACCCGCCGGTGATGCCGCTGCGCTGCTCCCACAACCCCCAGGCCAGCGAGACGGCAGGCAGCCCGGCGGCGTGCCGGCCGCGGGCGAGCGCGTCCAGCGCGGCGTTCGCCGCCGCGTAGGCGCTCTGGCCGGCCGCGCCGAGCACTCCGGCGGCGGAGGAGAACAGCACGAAGTCGGTCAACTCGCGGTCGCGGGTCAGTTCGTCCAGCCACCGCGCGCCCAGCACCTTCGGCGCCAGCACCGCCCGCAACCGCTCCTCCGTCAACCCCGTGACCAGACCGTCGTCCACCACCCCCGCCGCGTGCACCACAGCGGTCACCGGGTGCTCGGCCAACAACGCCGCCACCGCCCCCCGGTCCGCCACGTCACACGCCACCACCGCCACCTCGGCACCACACCCACGCAACTCGACAGCCAACTCCGCGGCACCCGGAGCGTCCAGGCCGCGCCGGCCGGTGAGCACCAGCTTCCGCACCCCGCAGTCGGCGGTCAGGTGCCGGGCCACGGCGGCGCCGAGCGCGCCCAGCCCGCCGGTGACCAGCACCGTGCCGTCCGGGTCCCAGAGGGCGCCGTCCCGACCGGCGGTCGCGGACAGCGGGACGGGGGTCAGCCGGGGCACGAGCACCGCGCCGTCCCGCAGCACCACCTGTCCGCCGGGGACGTTCCACGCGGCGGCGGGGATCCGGGCGCCGGCCGGGCCCCCGGCGTCCGGCCCGTGGGCGTCCGGGCCCCCGGCGTCCGGGCCCTCGACGTCCGGGCCCTCGACGTCCGCCAACAGGAAACGGTCCGGGTGTTCCTGTTGCACCGAGCGCAGCAGGCCCCAGACCACGGCGGCGGCCGGGTCGGTACGGGCGTCGCGGGTGCACAGCGCCAGCCGGGAGCCGGCGAAGCGGTCCTCGGCCAGCCAGGTGCGCACCGCGTGCAGCGCCCGCCCGGCGGCGGCGGCCGGGTCGGTCCCGCCGCCGGCCGGCAGCACCACCACGGCGGGCGGTTCCCGGTCGGCCAGATCGGCCAGATCGGCGCAGGCCAGCACGGCCGGTTCCGGACCGGACGGCAGGGTCGCGGGGACCAGGTCCTCGGCGTACAGCGCCTCGTGGTGGCCGAGTTGCTCGGCCGAGACCGGCCGTACCGCGAGGGACGCCACCACCCCGACCGGGGTGCCGGCCGGGTCGGCCAATTCGATCCGGGCCGCGTCGGCGGCGACCGGGGAGATCCGCACCCGCAACGCGGACCCTCCGGGGCGGCGCAGCGCGATCCCGTTCCAGGCGAACGGCAGCAGGGTGCGGTCGCCGTCCTCGCCGTGCAGGTAGCGCATGGCGTGCAGCGCCGCGTCCAGCAGGGCGGGGTGCAGCCCGTAGCGGCCGGTGTCGGTGAGGTCGGGCAGCGCGACGTCGGCGAGGATCTCGTCGCCGTGCCGCCAGGCCGCGCGCAGCCCCCGGAACGCCGGGCCGTACTCCAGCCCGGCGGCGGCGGAGTCGGCATAGGCCGAGCCGACGTCCAGCGCGGTCGCGCCCGGCGGCGGCCAGTCGGCCGGACCGGCCTGCGACGCGGCCTCCACCGGGCCGAGCGCGGCGCTGGCGTGGCAGGTCCACGGGACCCCGTCGTCGGCCGGGCGGGCGTGCACGGTCAGCGGCCGGTCACCCGCCGCGCCCGGCGCGCCGACCCGCACCTGTACCTCGACCGCGCCGTGCTCGGGCAGCACCAACGGCTCCCGCAGGGTGAGTTCGGCGACGCCGTCGACACCGACCGCCGCGGCGGCGTGCAGGGCCAGTTCGGCGAACACGCTGCCGGGCACCACCTTGGCGCCGAGCACGGCGTGCTCACCAAGCCAGGGCTGCGCCCGGGTGGCCAGCCGGCCGGACAGCAGGAATCCGTCCTCCTCGGCGAGTTCCACGGCGACGTCCAGCAGCGGATGGCCGTCCCGGCGCACGGGTTCCGTGTCGTCCAGCCAGTAGCGGCGGTGTTGGAAGGCATACGTCGGCAACTCCACCCGCTCCGCCGACGGCAGATACCGCCCCCAATCAACCCACCCACCATGCACATACAACCGCGCCAACCCAGCAGCCAACGACACCCCCTCAACCCGCCCCCGACGCACCAACGGAACAAACACCACCCCCGACCCCTCCGACACACACCCCACACCCGCCGCACTCAACACCCCATCCGGCCCCACCTCCACAAACCGCGACACACCCCGCCCCACCACACACCCCACCGCATCAGCAAACCGCACCGTCTCCCGCACATTCCGCACCCAATACTCCGCACACGACGGCACCAACCCCACACCCACCGACGACACAAAACCCAACACCGGCTCCCCAAACGACAACCCCTCCACCACCGAACGAAAACGCCCCAACACCGGCTCCACCAACTCCGAATGAAACCCATGAGACACCCGCAACCGCCGACAACGCCAACCCCGCCCCTCCGCACGAACCACCACCTCATCAACAGCCGACACCACACCCGACACCACCACCGACCGCTCACCATTCACCGCCGCAACACCCACCACACCCCCCACCCCCTCCAACAACCCCACCACCTCACCCTCCGACGCACCCACCGACACCATCCCCCCACCACCAGGCAACTCCGACATCAACCCCGCCCGCGCAGCCACAAGACGCACCGCATCACCCAACGACAACACCCCCGCCACATACGCCGCCGCCACCTCACCCACCGAATGCCCCACCACACAATCCGGCACCACACCAAACGACTCCACCAACCGAAACAACGCCACCTCAAACGCAAACACACCACACTGCGCGAACAACGTCTCATCCACCCGATCACCACCACCCAACACCACCTCACGCACCGAACAACCCAACTCCACCTCCAACAACCCACACACCTCACCAAACACCTCAGCAAACAACGGAAAACGCCCCACCAAATCCCGCCCCATCCCCGACCACTGCGACCCCTGACCCGAAAACAAAAAACACGTCAACCCCTCCCCACCCACCACACCACCCACCACACCACTCACCACACCACCATCAGCCAACTCCCCCAACCCCACCACCAACTCATCCCGACCCAACGCCACCACCGCACCACGACAATCCAACCCCGCACGCCCCACGGCCGACGACCACGCCACACCCGACACCGACACCCCAGCACTCCCCACCACGAAATCCCGCAACCGCCCCGCCTGAGCCCGCAACCCCTCAACACCACGCCCCGACACCACCACCACCGGCACCGGCACCGACACCGACACCCCCGAACCCACCTCAGAACCCGAACCCACCTCAGAACCCGACACCAGCTCCGGCCCAGAACCCGAACCCGAACCCTCCTCAGCCACTACCTCCAGCTCAGGCGCCTGCTCCAGAATCACGTGCGCGTTCGTACCACTCACCCCGAACGCCGACACCGCCGCCCGACGCACCCCCGACCCCGGCCAGTCGGTCGCCCCGGAGAGCAGGCGCACCGGTCCGGCCGACCAGTCCACGTGCGGGGACGGTTCGTCGGCATGCAGCGTCCTCGGCAGCGTGCCGTGCCGCATCGCCTGCACCATCTTGATCACCCCGGCGACGCCGGCGGCGGCCTGGGTGTGGCCGATGTTCGACTTGACCGACCCCAGCCACAACGGCCGGTCCCGGTCCGCGCCGTAGGCGGCCAGCAGCGCCTGCGCCTCGATCGGGTCGCCCAGGGTGGTGCCGGTGCCGTGCGCCTCCACCGCGTCCACGTCCGACGGGGTGAGGCCGGCGGCGTCCAACGCGGCCCGGATGACCCGTTCCTGCGAGGGTCCGTTGGGCGCGGTCAACCCGTTCGACGCGCCGTCCTGGTTCACCGCGGAGCCGCGCACCACCGCCAGCACCTCGTGCCCGTTGGCCCGCGCGTCCGAGAGCCGTTCCAGCACCAGCATCCCGACGCCCTCCGACCAGCCGGTGCCGTCGGCGTCGGCGGAGAACGACTTGCACCGGCCGTCGGCGGCCAGCCCGCCCTGCCGTTCGAACTCGCGGAACGGCGTGGGGCTGGACATGATCGTCACGCCGCCGGCCAGCGCCAGGGTGGACTCGCCGGAGCGCAGCGACTGGGCGGCCAGGTGCAGCGCCACCAGCGAGGACGAGCAGGCGGTGTCGACCGTGACCGCCGGCCCGGTCAACCCGAAGGTGTAGGCGACCCGGCCGGTGGCGATGCTGCCCAGGTTGCCGTTGCCCAGGTAGCCCTCCAACTCCTCGGGCACGTACGACAGCCGGGTCGCGTAGTCGTGGTACATCAGCCCGGCGAACACCCCGGTGCGGCTGCCGCGCAGCCCGGTCGGATCGATCCCGGCCCGCTCCAACGCCTCCCAGGACGTCTCCAACAGCAGCCGCTGCTGCGGATCCATCGCCAGCGCCTCACGCGGCGATATCCCGAAGAAGCCCGCGTCGAAGTCGCCGGCCCCGTCGACGAACCCGCCCAGCCCGACCGGCAGTCCGGCCAGGTCCCAGCCGCGGTCGACGGGGAAACCGGAGATCCCGTCCCGGCCCTCGGCCAGCATCTGCCACAACTGCTCGGGCGTGCTGACCCCGCCGGGGTAGCGGCAGGCCATCCCCACGATCGCGATCGGCTCGTCGGCCGCGACCGCCGTGACCGGGACGGCGTTCCCCGGTTCGGTCGCGACGCCACCGGTGCCGGCGTCACCGACCTCGGCGAGCACGAATCCGGCGAGCGCGTCCGGGGTGGGGTGGTCGAAGACCACCGTGGTGGGCAGCCGCAACCCGGTGGCGGTGCCGAGCCGGTTGCGCAGTTCCAGAGCGGTCAACGAGTCGAAGCCGAGGTCGGCGAAGGACTGCTCGGTGCCGACCTGTTCGGCACCGGCCAGGTCCAGCACCCCGGCGGCCTGGGTACGCACCAGGTCCATCGCCGCGCGGCGGCGCTCCGGCGCGGGCAGCGCGCGCAGCCGGTCCGCCCAGCCGGACCGCTGCCGGGTACGGCGGCGACCGCGGACCAGCCCGCTGAAGACCGCGGGCAGCGGGTCCAGCCGGCCCAGGGCGGCGGTGTCCAGCCGCATCGGCAGCACCACCGGCTCGTCGAGCCCGACGGCGGCGTCCAGCAGCGCCAGGGCCTCCCCGGTGGGCAGCGCGGCGATGCCGCTGCGGGCGATGCGGGCCAGGTCGGCCTCGGCCAACCCGCCGGTCATACCGCTGCGTTGCTCCCACAACCCCCAGCCGAGCGAGGTGGCCGGCAGCCCGGCGGCGCGGCGCTGCCGGGCGAGCGCGTCCAGGTGGGCGTTGGCGGCGGAGTAGGCGGCCTGTCCGGCGTTGCCGAGGGTCGCGGAGGCGGAGGAGAACAGCACGAACCGGGTGAGGTCGCGGTCGCGGGTCAGTTCGTCCAGCCACCGCGCGCCCAGCACCTTCGGCGCCAGCACCGCCCGCAACCGCTCCTCCGTCAACCCCGTGACCAGACCGTCGTCCACCACCCCCGCCGCGTGCACCACAGCGGTCACCGGGTGCTCGGCCAACAACGCCGCCACCGCCCCCCGGTCCGCCACGTCACACGCCACCACCGCCACCTCGGCACCACACCCACGCAACTCGGCAGCCAACTCCGCGGCACCCGGAGCGTCCAGGCCGCGCCGGGACGCCAACACCACACCACGCACCCCATGCCGCACCACCAAATGCCGCGCCACCAAACCCCCGAGCACCCCACTCGCCCCCGTCACCAACACCACGGAACCACCCGACCACGGCGAACCCGAACCCACCTCCACCACCCGCACCAACCGCGGCACCAACAAACGACCCCCACGCACCGCCAACTGCGACTCACCCGTGGCCGACGCCGCCGCCAGGTCGGCGTCGGTGACGGCCGGGTCGGCGACGTCGAGCAGCACGAAGCGGTCGGGCCACTCGACCTGCGCCGAGCGCACCAGGCCCCACACCGCCGCGCCGGCCGGGTCGGGCACCTCCTCGGCGGTGGCGGCGACCGCGCCATTGGTGACCAGGACCAGCCGGGCACCCGGCGCGGGCTCCTCGGCCAGCCAGCCGCGCACCCGCTCCAGCACGGCCGCGGTGCGCTCGGCCACCGGGGCGTCCGCGACCCGGACCAGCACGTCGTCGCCGGTCTCCCGCTGGCGCCCGACCCGGGCGGGCGTCCAGTCCAGCCGGTACACCGAGTCCAGCCGCGCGGGCGGGCGCAGTCCGCCGGCGGGAGCGCGCCGGACCACGCCCTCGACGGTGCCGACCGGGGCACCGCCGCCGTCGGCGAGGTCGAGCCGCACGTCGTCGTCCCCGGTGACCGTGAGCCGCACGCGCAGCGCGGCGGCGCCCGGCGCGTACCAACGGACCCCGCGGAAGACGAAGGGCAGCCGCAGCGCGTCGTCGCCGCGCAGGGCGAGGGCGTGCAGCGCCGCGTCCAGCAGCGCCGGGTGCAGCCCGAACTCCCCGGCCTGGACGCGCTGCTGGTCGGGCAGCGCGATCTCGGCGAAGAGCTCGTCGCCGCGCCGCCAGGCCGCGCGCAGCCCCTGGAACGCCGGGCCGTAGCCGAGGCCCGCCTCGGCGAGCCGGGGGTAGAACCCGTCCAGGTCGACCGGCTCCGCGCCGACCGGCGGCCACCCCACCAGGTCCGCACCGGCGGCGTCCCGGGCGTCGGTGTCCTCGTCCTCCCCGGCGGCGTCGGCCAGCACCCCGGTGGCGTGCCGGGTCCAGGGCAGCGCGCCGTCCTCCGGGCGGGAGTGCACCTCGACGCCGCGGCGTCCGGCCTCGTCGGGCTCGCCGATGCCGACCCGCAGGGCGAGGCCGCCCTCGGCGGGCAGCGCCAACGGGACCTCGAGGGTCAGCTCGTCCACCCGGGCGGCACCGACCAGTTCGGCGGCGTGCCGGGCGAGTTCGACGAACGCGGTGCCGGGCAGCAGCACGGTGTCGGTGACCCGGTGGTCGGCCAGCCAGGGGTGGCTTCGCAGGCTCAACCGGCCGGTCAGGACGGTGTCGATCGCGCCGGGGAGGGCGACCACCGCGCCGAGCAGCGGGTGCCCGGCCGGCTGGGCACCGAGCGCGGCCGGGTCGGCGGACTCGGCGGGTTCCAGCCAGTAGCGGCGGTGTTGGAAGGCATACGTCGGCAACTCCACCCGCTCCGCCGACGGCAGATACCGCCCCCAATCAACCCACCCACCATGCACATACAACCGCGCCAACCCAGCAGCCAACGACACCCCCTCAACCCGCCCCCGACGCACCAACGGAACAAACACCACCCCCGACCCCTCCGACACACACCCCACACCCGCCGCACTCAACACCCCATCCGGCCCCACCTCCACAAACCGCGACACACCCCGCCCCACCACACACCCCACCGCATCAGCAAACCGCACCGTCTCCCGCACATTCCGCACCCAATACTCCGCACACGACGGCACCAACCCCACACCCACCGACGACACAAAACCCAACACCGGCTCCCCAAACGACAACCCCTCCACCACCGAACGAAAACGCCCCAACACCGGCTCCACCAACTCCGAATGAAACCCATGAGACACCCGCAACCGCCGACAACGCCAACCCCGCCCCTCCGCACGAACCACCACCTCATCAACAGCCGACACCACACCCGACACCACCACCGACCGCTCACCATTCACCGCCGCAACACCCACCACACCCCCCACCCCCTCCAACAACCCCACCACCTCACCCTCCGACGCACCCACCGACACCATCCCCCCACCACCAGGCAACTCCGACATCAACCCCGCCCGCGCAGCCACAAGACGCACCGCATCACCCAACGACAACACCCCCGCCACATACGCCGCCGCCACCTCACCCACCGAATGCCCCACCACACAATCCGGCACCACACCAAACGACTCCACCAACCGAAACAACGCCACCTCAAACGCAAACACACCACACTGCGCGAACAACGTCTCATCCACCCGATCACCACCACCCAACACCACCTCACGCACCGAACAACCCAACTCCACCTCCAACAACCCACACACCTCACCAAACACCTCAGCAAACAACGGAAAACGCCCCACCAAATCCCGCCCCATCCCCGACCACTGCGACCCCTGACCCGAAAACAAAAAACACGTCAACCCCTCCCCACCCACCACACCACCCACCACACCACTCACCACACCACCATCAGCCAACTCCCCCAACCCCACCACCAACTCATCCCGACCCAACGCCACCACCGCACCACGACAATCCAACCCCGCACGCCCCACGGCCGACGACCACGCCACACCCGACACCGACACCCCAGCACTCCCCACCACGAAATCCCGCAACCGCCCCGCCTGAGCCCGCAACCCCTCAACACCACGCCCCGACACCACCACCACCGGCACCGGCACCGACACCGACACCCCCGAACCCACCTCAGAACCCGACACCAGCTCCGGCCCAGAACCCGAACCCGAACCCTCCTCAGCCACTACCTCCAGCTCAGGCGCCTGCTCCAGAATCACGTGCGCGTTCGTACCACTGATGCCGAACGAGGACACCGCGGCCCGGCGCGGCCGTTCGCCGTTCGGCCACGACACCGCCTCGGTGGCCAGCGACAGGGTGCCGGACGACCAGTCGATGTGCGGGGACGGGGTGTCGGCGTGCAGCGTCCTCGGCACGGTCTGGTGGCGCAGCGCCAGCACGGACTTGATCACCCCGGCCACCCCGGCGGCGGCGAGGGTGTGACCGATGTTGGACTTCACCGTGCCCAGCCACAGCGGCCGGTCCCGGTCCGCGCCGTAGGCGGCCAGCAGCGCCTGCGCCTCGATCGGGTCGCCCAGCGACGTGCCGGTGCCGTGCGCCTCGATCAGGTCGACGTCCGCGCCGGTCAGGCCGGCGGCACTCAGCGCGGCGCGGATGACCCGCTGCTGGGAGGGTCCGTTGGGCGCGGTCAGCCCGTTCGACGCGCCGTCCTGGTTGACCGCCGAGCCGCGGATGACGGCGAGCACCGGGTGGCCGTTGGCCTGCGCGTCGGAGAGCCGTTCCAGCACCAGCACGCCGACGCCCTCGGCCATGCCCATGCCGTCGGCGTCGGCGGAGAACGCCTTGCACCGGCCGTCGGCGGCCAGCACCCGCTGGCGGCTGAACTCGACCAGCGGCCCGGGGCTGGCCAGCACGGTCACGCCGCCCGACAGGGCCAGCGAGGACTCGCCCTCGCGCAGCGAGCGCACGGCCAGGTGCAGCGTGACGAGCGAGGTGGAACAGGCGGTGTCCACGGTGATCGCCGGGCCCTCGACGCCGAGGGTGTAGGAGACGCGGCCGGACAGCACGCTGGAGACCACGCCGGTGACCAGGTGCCCCTCGACGCTCTCCGGGGCGTGTTCCAGACGGGTGCCGTACTCCTGGTAGTTGTGGCCCACGAACACGCCGGTGCGGCTGCCGCGCAGCCCGGTCGGATCGATCCCGGCCCGCTCCAACGCCTCCCAGGACGTCTCCAACAGCAGCCGCTGCTGCGGATCCATCGCCAGCGCCTCACGCGGCGATATCCCGAAGAAGCCCGCGTCGAACCCGCCCGGGTCGTCCAGGAAGCCGCCGCGCCGCACGTAGGAGTGGCCGGACCGCTCCGGGTCCGGGTCGTAGAGGCCCTCGACGTCCCAGCCGCGGTCGGTGGGCAGTTCGCCGGTGACGTCCCGGCCCTCGGCCAGCACCTGCCACAGGTCATCGGGCGAGGCGATGCCGCCCGGGTAGCGGCAGGCCATGCCGACGATCGCGATCGGCTCGGTGCGGGTCCGCTCGACCTCCTGGAGGCGGCGGTTGGCCTTGCGCAGGTCGACCATGACCCGCTTCAGGTATCCCCGGAGCTTCTCTTCCTCCGACATGTCCAGCCCCCTCCTCAGCTCGCCCCGAGTTCCCGGTCGATGAGGTCGTACATCTCCTCGCTCGACGTCGGGTCGAAATCGTCGTCGTCCCCGCCGACCAGCGCGAGCATCGCCCGCAGCCGGGTTTCGATGCCGTCCCGGTCCGCCTCGACGTCGCTCGTCGACAGCCGCTCGGAGAGCCGGTCCAGCTCGCTCAGCAGCGGCGGTCGCGCGGGTGCCAGCCGGGTGCGCAGGTACTCGGCCACCGCGGCCGGGGTGGGCTGGTCGAACACCAGCGTGGCCGGCAGCGCCAGCCCGGTGGTCTCGGCGAGCCGGTTGCGCAACTCGATCCCGGTCAGCGAGTCGTAGCCCAGGTCCCGGAAGGCCCGGTCGGCGCCGATCGCCGCGGCGTCGGAGTGGCCCAGCACCACGGCGGCCTGCTCGCGCACCAGCCGCAGCAGGGTGTCGCGGCGTTCGGTGTCCGGCAGTGCGGCCAGCCGCTGCGACCAGGTGGAGCCGGACGGCCGCCGCTCCGCCCCCGGGTCGCCGCTCAGCGCGCGCCGCGCCTCGGGGATCTCGGCGAACAGCGGCCGGCTGCGGGCCGAGGTGAACAGCGGCATGAACTTCGCCCAGTCCACGTCGGCCACCGACATCCCGGTCTCGTCGCGCTCCAGGATGCTGCGCAACGCGTCCAGCGCCGGCCCGGGCGCGATCAACGGCAGGCCCTGTCGGCGCAGTTGGTCGGCGTCCACCCCGTCGGGGAACCGGGCTCCGTCCCACACGCCCCAGGCCACCGAGGTCACCGGCAGCCCGGCCGCGCGGGCCTGCTCGGCCAGCGCGTCGAGTTCGGCGTTGGCCGCGGCGTAGGCGCCGTGGTCGCCGCTGCCCCACACCCCGGCGATCGAGGAGTAGAACACCAGCGCGTCCAGCTCGGCCGGGTCGAGCAGTTCGACCAGGTGCCGGGCGCCGCGGACCTTCGCGGTGAGCACGTCGGCGTACTCGGCCAGGTCGGTGTCCGGCAGCGGGGCCAGCCGCATCAGCGCGGCGGCGTGCACCACCGTACGCACCGTCTCGCCCTGCTCGCGCAGCCCGGCCAGCAGCGCGGCCACCGCGGCCCGGTCGCCGACGTCGCAGGCCCGGGCGGTCAGCCGCACGCCGAGGCCGTCCAGTTCGGCCGTGAGCTCCGCGACCCCCTCGGCGTCCGCGCCACTGCGGCTGACCAGCACCACGTGCCCCACACCGAGCCCGGCCAGCCAGCGGGCGACCTCCGGGCCCAGCGCGCCGGTGCCGCCGGTGACGATCGCGGTGTCCCTGGCCTGCCAGGCGCCGGCCGCGCCGCCCTCGAGCGGGGCGTGCGCCAGCCGCCGCAGCAGCGTGCCGGAACCGCGCACGGCCACCTGGTCCTCCTCGCCGAAACCGCCGGCCAGCACGCCGCGCAGCTGTTCCAGCGCGGCGTCGTCCAACTCGGCGGGCAGGTCGACCAGGCCGCCCCAGAACTTCGGGCCCTCCAGCATCGCCACCCGGCCCAGGCCCCACACCTGGGCCGCGCTCGGGTCGCGCAGCGGGTCGGCGTCGCCGGTGCGCACCGCACCGCTGGTCGCCAGCCACAACGGCACGTCCGCGTCCAGGTCGCCCATCGCCTGCAGCAGCGCCAGGGTGGCGGCCACCCCGGCGGGCACCACCGGGTGCTCCGGGTGCGGGCGGCGGTCGGCGGGCAGCAGGCAGAGCACGCCGCGCGGGGTGCGCTCGGCCAGCGCGCGGCGCAACAGCCGGGTCAGGGCGGCGCGGTCGGCGTGTTCGGCGTCCACCGTGACGGCGTGCACCGGGAGGCCGCCGGTGAGCGCGTCGAGCCATTCGCGGTCCGCGCCGGCGCCGGGCACCAGGGCCAGCCACTCGCCGTCCGGCGCGGTGCGCTCCGGCGCGCCGCCCGGACGCCACTCGACGCGGTAGCGCCACCCGTCGGACCGGGACCGGGCCTGCTCGGCCAGCCAGTACCAGCGGTGCTGGAAGGCGTAGGTGGGCAGGTCGACCTGGCGCGCGCCGGTGCCGGCGAACACCTCGGCCAGCCGCACCCCGGCCCCCCGCACGTGCGCCTCGGCCAGCGACTGCGCGAACCGCGGCCAGCCGCCGTCGTCGCGGCGCAGCGTGGAAAGCACGGTGGCCCGCGCCCCGGCCGCGTCCACCGTCTCCTGCACCCCGGGGGCGACCACCGGGTGCGGGCTGACCTCCAGGAAGGTGCCGATCCCGGCGTCCAGCGCGGCCCGCACCGCGTCGGCGAACCGGACGGTCCGGCGCAGGTTGGTGTACCAGTACTCACCGGTCAGTTCGCGGGTGTCCAACCGCTGCCCGGTGACGGTGGAGTACAGCTCGACCGGCGCGAGCCGCGGGCTGATCCCGGCGAGCAGCCGGGCCAGGCTGTCCTTGACGGCGGTGACGTGGGGGGAGTGCGAGGCGTAGTCGACCGCGATGGGCCGGGCCCGCACCCCGCGCGACTCGCACGCGGTCCGCAGCTCCTCCAGCGCGGACGGGTCCCCGGAGACGACCGTGGAGGTGGGGCTGTTGACCGCGGCCACGCCCAGCCGGTCGTCGGCGAACAGGGCCCGCACCTCGTCGGCGGGCAGCGCCACCGACATCATGCCGCCCTTGCCGGACAGTTCGGTCAGCGCGCGGCTGCGCAGGCACACCACCGCGGCGGCGTCGGCCAGCGAGAGCGCCCCGGCCACGCAGGCGGCGGCGATCTCGCCCTGGGAGTGGCCGATCACCACCTCGGGCTCCACGCCGTGCGCGCGCCACAGCGCGGCCAGCGACACGGTGACCGCGAAGGTCACCGGCTGCACCACGTCCACCCGGTCCAGTCCGGGCGCGCCCGGCGCACCGCGCAGCACCTCCAGCACCGACCAGTCGACGTGCTCCTCGATCGCGGCGGCGCACTCGGCGAGCCGGGCGGCGAACACCGGTGCGTCCTCCAGCAGTTCCAGCGCCATCCCGGCCCACTGCGCGCCCTGCCCGGGGAAGACGAACGCCACCCGCCGCGCCGCGCCGACCGCGGTGCCGCGCAGCACGCCGGGGACCTCCCGTCCCTCCGCCAGGGCGCCGAGCCGTTCGCCCAGCTCCTCCCGGTCGGCTGCCAGCACCACCGCGCGGTGCTCCAGGGCGGCCCGGCCGGCCACGCTGGACCAGGCGACGTCCGGCAGGCTCCCGCCGGGGTGGGCGGCCAGGTGCGCCGCCAGCCGGGCGGCCTGTCCGCGCAGGGCGTCCTCGCTCTGCCCGGACAGCGCCACCGGCAGCGGCCTCGGCCCGGCGTCCGGCCGCTCCGGACCGCTCGCGCCGGACGGCTCGGGCGGCGCCTGCTCGACGATGACGTGCGCGTTGGTGCCGCTGATGCCGAACGAGGACACCGCCGCCCGGCGCGGCCGGCCGTGCTCCGGCCAGGGCCGCTCCTCGGTGAGCAGCCGCACCCCGCCGGACGTCCAGTCCACGTGCGGGGAGGGTTCGTCGACGTGCAGGGTGCGCGGCAACACCCCGTGCCGCAGCGCCTGCACCACCTTGATCAGGCCGGCTGCTCCGGCGGCGGCCTGCGCGTGCCCGATGTTCGACTTGACCGAACCCAGCCAGAGCGGGTCGCCCTCGCGGTCCCGGCCGTAGGTGGCCAGCAGCGCCTGCGCCTCGATCGGGTCGCCCAGCGGCGTGCCGGTGCCGTGCCCCTCCACCGCGTCGACGTCCCGCGTGGTCAGGCCGGCGTTGGCCAGCGCGGTGCGGATGACCCGTTCCTGCGAGGGGCCGTTGGGCGCGGTCAACCCGTTCGACGCGCCGTCCTGGTTCACCGCGGAACCGCGCACCACCGCCAGCACGCGGTGGCCACGCCGGCGCGCCGCGGACAGCGGCTCCAGGAGCAGCAGGCCGACGCCCTCGGCCCAGCCGGTGCCGTCGGCCGCGCCGGCGAAGGACTTGCACCGCCCGTCCGCGGACAGTCCGCGCTGCCGGGAGAACGCGGTGAACGTGGTCGGCTCGGCCATCACCGTCACCCCGCCGGCCAGCGCCATCGAGCACTCGCCGGAGCGCAGCGCCTGCGCGGCCAGGTGCAGCGCCACCAGCGAGGACGAGCAGGCGGTGTCCACCGTGACCGCGGGGCCCTGCAGGCCCAGGGCGTAGGCGACCCGGCCGGAGGCGACGCTCGCGGCGTTGCCGGTGAGCAGGTGCCCCTCCACGCCCTCGGGCAGTTCGCGCAGCGTGGTGGCGTAGTCGTGGTACATCACGCCGGCGAACACGCCGGTCTGGCTGCCGCGCACCGAGGACGGGTCGATGCCGGCCCGCTCCAACGCCTCCCAGGACGTCTCCAACAGCAGCCGCTGCTGCGGATCCATCGCCAGCGCCTCACGCGGCGAGATCCCGAACAGCCCCGCGTCGAACCGGCCGGCGTCGTAGAGGAACCCGCCGTGCCGGGTGTAGGAGCGGCCGGCCCGGTCCGGGTCCGGGTCGTACAGGCCGGCCACGTCCCAGCCGCGGTCGGTGGGGAAGCCGCCGACCGCGTCGCCGCCGGCCGCCACCAGGTCCCACAGCTCCTCCGGCGAGCCGACCCCGCCGGGGAACCGGCAGGCCATGCCGATGATCGCGATCGGCTCGTCCGCGACCGGCGCGGCGCGGACGGCGTCCGGCACGGCCACCGGGGTCGCCCCGCCGGCCAGTTCGCCGTGCAGGTGGCCGGCGAGCGCGGCCGGGGTGGGGTGGTCGAAGACCGCGGTGGCGGGCAGCCGCAGCCCGGTCGCCCGGCCCAGCCGGTTGCGCAGTTCCACCGCGGTCAGCGAGTCGAAGCCGAAGTCCTTGAACGGCCGGTCCGGGGAGAGCCCGCCCGGGTCGGAGTGGCCGAGCACCAGCGCCGCCTGGGTGAGCACCAGGTCCTGGAGCACCCGCAGCGGCTCGCCCTCGGCCAGCCGCCTGCGCAGCCGGTCGGCGCCGTCCGCGGCGGCCGTGCCGTCGGTGGCGGCACGGCGCACCACCGGCACCAGGGTGCGCAGCACCGGGGACAGCACGCCCTCGGCGGCCCGCTCGCGCAGCGCGGCCGGGTCCAGCCGGGCGGCCAGCAGCACCGCGTCGTCCAGCGCGGTGGCCGCGTCGAACGCCTCCAGCCCGGCGGCGGACTCCAGCGGCAGCACGCCGGCCCGGGCCAGCCGGGCCCGGTCGGCGTCGGCCATCCGCCCGGTCATCCCGCTGCCCTCGGCCCACAGGCCCCAGGCCACCGAGGTGGCCGGCAGCCCGGCGGCGCGGCGGCGCGCGGCCAACCCGTCCAGCGCGGCGTTGGCCGCCGCGTACGCGGCCTGCCCGGCGTTGCCCAGCGTGCCGGCCACCGAGGAGAACAGCACGAACGCGCTCAGCTCGGGGCCGGTCAGTTCGGCGAGGTGCCGCGCGCCGTCCACCTTGGCCCGGAACACCTCGGCCACCCGCCGCGGGGTGAGCGCGGCCAGCACCCCGTCGTCGAGCACCCCGGCGGCGTGCACCACAGCGGTCACCGGGTGCTCGGCCAACAACGCCGCCACCGCCCCCCGGTCCGCCACGTCACACGCCACCACCGCCACCTCGGCACCACACCCACGCAACTCGGCAGCCAACTCCGCGGCACCCGGAGCGTCCAGGCCGCGCCGGGACGCCAACACCACACCACGCACCCCATGCCGCACCACCAAATGCCGCGCCACCAAACCCCCGAGCACCCCACTCGCCCCCGTCACCAACACCACGGAACCACCCGACCACGGCGAACCCGAACCCACCTCCACCACCCGCACCAACCGCGGCACCAACAACCGACCCCCACGCACCGCCAACTGCGACTCACCCGTGGCGGCCAGCCGGGGCAGCGCCGCCTCGGAGGCGGCGTGCCCGTCGGTGTCGGCCAGCACGAAGCGGTCCGGGTTCTCCGTCTGCGCGCTGCGCAGCAGTCCCCACACCGCGGCGGCGTCCGGGTCGACCGGCGGATCGCCCGGCTCGACGGCGACCGCGCCGCGGGTGAGCAGCACCAGCCGGGAGCCGGCGAACCGCTCCTCGGCCAGCCAGCGCTGCGCCAGCGCGAGGGCGTCGGCCACCCGGTCCACCGCGACGCCCACCACGGCGGGCACCGCCTCGCCCAGCTCGTCCAGCCCGCCCGGGGCGGCCCACGCGCCGTCCCTCGCCGGGGCGGCCAGCGGCACCCACGAGGTGCGGTACAGGTTCTCCTGCCGGCCGGCGGCCAACTGCTCGGCGGTCACCGGTCGGAAGGCCAGCGAGTCGACGACCGCGACGGGGTCGTCCTGGGCGTCGGTCAGGGTGAGCGACACCGCTCCGCCGGCCGCCGGGCGCAACCGCACCCGCGCCGCGGCGGCGCCCGCCCGGTACAGCCGGACCCCGCTGAACGCGAACGGCAGCGCGGCCCGGGAAGCGTCGGCGGCGGCGGCGTCGGTCGGGACGGCCGCGTGCAGCGCCGCGTCCAGCAGCGCCGGGTGCAGCCCGAACGACCCGGCCTCGCCGGCCGCCGGCTCCGGCAGCGCGACCTCGGCGAAGATCTCGTCGCCGCGCCGCCACATCCGGCCCAGGCCCTGGAACGTGGGCCCGTAGCCGTAGCCGAGCCGGGCCAGGGCCGAGTAGCGGTCGGCCGGCTCGACCGGCGTGGCGCCGTCCGGCAGCCAGCCGCCGGTCTCCGGCGCGGGCACCTCGGCCACCCCGAGCCTGCCACTGGCGTGGCGGGTCCACCGCGACCCGCCGGCCGTGCCGGAGTAGACCTCCACCGCCCGGCCGCCGTCCCCGCCCGGCGCGCCGAGCACCACCTGCACCCGCACGCCGCCGTGTTCCGGCAGCGGCAGCGGCGCGTGCAGGGTCAGCTCCTCCAGCACCGCGCAGCCCGCCTCGTCCCCGGCGCGCACCGCCAGTTCGACGAAGGCGGCGCCGGGCAGCACGACGGTGCCGAACACGGCGTGGTCGGCCAGCCAGGGCTGGCGCTGCCGGGACAGCTCCCCGGTCAGCAGCAGTTCGCCGGTGGAGGCCACCGGCGCGGCCGCGCCCAGCAGCGGGTGCGCGGTGGCGTCCAGTCCGAACCCGGCCGGATCCGAGCCCCCGGCCGGGGTGGACAGCCAGTAGCGCCGCCGCTGGAAGGCATAGGTGGGCAGCGGCTCGCGGCGGCCCCCGGCGCCGAACGCGGCGGTCCAGTCCACCGGCACCCCGCGCACGTACGCCTCGGCCAGCGACAGCAGGAACCGGTCCGGGCCGCCCTGGTCGCGGCGGAGCGAACCGACCACCACGGCGGAGCTGCCCGCCGACTCGACGGTGTCCTGCACGGCGGCGGTCAGGATCGGGTGCGCGCTGGCCTCCACGAACACCCGGTGCCCGGCGCGGTCCAGCTCGCGGACGGTCTCCTCGAAACGGACGGTCCGGCGCAGGTTGCGGTACCAGTACTCGGCGTCCAGTCCCGTGGTGTCGAGCCGTTCGCCGGTCACCGTGGAGTAGAACGGGATCGCGGCGGGGCGCGGCTCCAGCCCGGCGAGCCGGTCCAGCAGGTCGTCGCGGATCCGTTCCACCTGGGGGGAGTGCGAGGCGTAGTCCACCGCGACCAGCCGGGCCCGCACCCCTTCGGCGGTCAGCTCGTCGACCAGTTCCCGGAGGGCTCCGGGCTCACCGGAGAGCACCACCGAGGCGGGCCCGTTGACCGCGGCCACCGAGACCCGGTCGGCGCGGGACGCCAGCCGCGGCTCCAGTTCGGCGATCGGCAGCGCCACCGACATCATCCCGCCGGTGCCGGACAGCGCGCCCAGCGCGGCGCTGCGCAGCGCGCTGACCTTCGCGGCGTCGCGCAGGGACAGCGCCCCCGCCACGCACGCCGCCGCGATCTCACCCTGCGAATGCCCCACCACCGCGTCCGGCAGCACACCGAACGACCCCCACAACGCCGCCAACGACACCATCACCGCGAACGACACCGGCTGCACCACATCCACCCGCTCCAACGACGGCGCACCCACCTCCCCACGCAACACACCCGACAACGACCACCCCACGAACTCCCCCAACACCGCCTCACACTCAGCCATCCGCTCCGCGAACACCACCGACGACCCCAGCAACTCCACCGCCATCCCCACCCACTGCGCCCCCTGACCCGGGAACACGAACACCGTCCGACCGTCCACGTCGGCCACCCCGCGCACCAGGCCGGGCGCCTCCTCGTCGGCGGCCAGGGTGCGCAGGCCGCGCACCAGGTCCGCGCGGTCGGCGGCGACGAGCACCGCGCGGTGCTCCAGCTCGGCCCGGGTGGTGGCCGCGGCGCGGGCGACGTCCGCCAGGTCCGCCTCGGGCCGCCGCTCCAGGTGCGCGGCCAGCCGCTCGGCCTGGGCGCGCGGCGCGGCCGCGCCGCGCCCGGACAGCACCACCGGCACCGGGGCGGACCGCGGCGCCGCGCCCGGTGCCGCCGCCGGTTCCACCGTCCCGGCGGCCGCCCCGGGTGCGGGGACGGGTGCCTGCTCGACGATGACGTGCGCGTTGGTGCCGCTGATGCCGAACGAGGACACCCCCGCCCGGCGCGGCCGACCGCGCTCCGGCCAGGCCCGCTCCTCGGTCAGCAACCGCACCCCGCCCGCCGACCAGTCCACGTGGGTGGTCGGTTCGTCCACGTGCAGCGTGCGCGGCAACACCCCGTGCCGCAGCGCCTGCACCACCTTGATCACCCCGGCGACACCCGCCGCCGCCTGGGTGTGACCGATGTTCGACTTCAGCGAACCCAACCACAACGGCTCGCCCTCACGATCCCGGCCATAGACGGACAACAGCGCCTGCGCCTCGATCGGATCGCCCAACGACGTGCCGGTGCCGTGCGCCTCCACCACGTCCACGTCCGAGGCCGACAACCGCGCGGCGGCCAGCGCGCTGCGGATCACCCGCTCCTGCGACGGCCCGTTGGGCGCCGTCAACCCGTTCGACGCGCCGTCCTGGTTCACCGCCGAACCGCGCAGCACCGCCAGCACCTCGTGCCCGTTGGCCCGCGCGTCCGACAGCCGCTCCAGCACCAGTTGCCCGGCGCCCTCGGCCCAGCCGGTGCCGTCCGCGGCCGCCGCGAACGACTTGCACCGCCCGTCCGGCGAGAGTCCGCGCTGCCGGGAGAACTCCACGAAGATGCCGGGCGTGGCCATCACCGTCACGCCGCCGGCCAGCGCCATCGAGCACTCGCCCGCACGCAGCGCCTGCGCCGCCAGGTGCAGCGCCACCAGCGAGGACGAGCAGGCGGTGTCCACCGTGACCGCCGGGCCGCGCAGGCCCAGGCTGTAGGCGATCCGGCCGGAGGCGACACTGGCCGTGGTGCCGGTCAGCACGTAGCCGTCGAGGCCGGCGGCGCCCTCGTGCATCCGCGGGCCGTAGTCCTGCGCCATCACCCCGGCGAACACGCCGGTGTCGGTGTCCCGCAGCGACAGCGGGTCGATGCCGGCCCGCTCCAACGCCTCCCAGGACGTCTCCAACAGCAGCCGCTGCTGCGGATCCATCGCCAGCGCCTCACGCGGCGAGATCCCGAACAGCCCCGCGTCGAACTCCGCCGCGTCGTGCAGGAAACCGCCGGTGCGCGCGTAGCTGCGGCCCGGCCGTTCCGGGTCCGCGTCGAACAGCCCGTCCAGGTCCCAGCCGCGGTCGGTGGGGAAGTCGCCGACCGCGTCGCCGCCGGCCGCCACCAGGTCCCACAGCTCCTCCGGCGAGCCGACCCCGCCGGGGAACCGGCAGGCCATCCCCACCACGGCGATCGGCTCGGCGGCCGGCGCCGGCACCGCGGGCGCGGGCGCGGGCGCGGAGCGCGCCGGCGTCCCGGCGGCCGACACGGCGGCCAGGTGGGCGGCGAGGCGTTCCGGAGTCGGATGGTCCAGCACCACGGTGGCCGGCAACCGCAACCCGGTCACCTCGGCCAGCCGCTGCCCCAGCTCCACCGCCATCAGCGAGCCGAAACCCAGCTCCCTGAACGGGCGGTGCCCGTCCAGCCGCTCGGCCGGGTCCAGCTCCAGCGCCGCCGCCACCTCGGCGCGCACCAGGGCGCGCAGCGCCTGGTCCCGCTCGGCGTCGGGCACTGCGGCCGGCCCCGGCACCGCGCGGGCCGGCTCCTCGGCCGCCGGCGCCCCCACCGCGGCGGGCGTCGCGCCGCCGGTGGCCGTCACCCCGGCGATCCAGTGCCGCCGCCGCTGGAACGGATACGTGGGCAACGGGATCCGCCGCGCCCCGGACCCGGCGTAGAACCGCTCCCAGTCCACCGGCACGCCCCGCGCGTGCACCCGGGCCACCGCGCCGAGCAGCGACCGCAGGTCCGGGCGTTCCCCGCCGGCCAGCGCGGAGACGAACGCCACGTCCTGCGGCGCGCTGCCCGGGCCCATCGCGCTGAGCGTCCCGTCCGGGCCCAGCTCCAGGAACGTGCGCGCGCCGCCGGCGCAGGCCGCGGCGATCGCGTCGGCGAACCGCACCGTCTCGCGGGTGTGCCGGGCCCAGAACTCCGGCCAGTCCAGCCCGGCCACGTCCAGTTCGGCACCGGTCAGCGAGGACAGGACCGCCACCCGAGGCCGGCGCCAGTCGATCCGGGCCGCGGCCTCGCGCATCCCGTCCAGGATGGGGTCCACGTGCGGCGAGTGGCTGGCCATCGGGACCTGGATCCGCCGGGTGCGCCGGCCGAGCCCGGACCAGCGGCCGGCGATCGCCAGCGCGGCGTCCTCGTCCCCGGACAGCACCGTGGCGGTCGGGCTGTTGAGCGCGGCGATCGACACCAGCCCGCCAGACGCCTCGACGTCCGGCAGCAGCTCCGCCTCGGACGCCTCCACCAGCACCATCGCGCCGCCGGAGGGGATCGTGTGCATCAGCCGGCCGCGGGCGGCCACCAGCGCGCACGCGTCGGCCGTCGACATCGCCCCGGCGACGTGCAGCGCGGCCAGCTCGCCGAAGGAGTGGCCGAGCACCGCGTCCGGGGTGATCCCCCAGCTCTCCACCAGCCGGAACAGCCCCACCTGGACGGCGAACAGCGCGGGCTGCGTGTAGGTCGGCTCCTCCAGCAGCGCGGCCTGCTCCGACCCCTCCTCGGCGAACACCACCTCCAGCAGCGGCCGCGCCAGGTACCGGCGCATCTCCTCGGCGATCCCGTCCACCGCCGCGGCGAACACCGGGTAGCGCCGGTAGAGCTCCCGGCCCATCCCCGGCCGCTGGTTGCCCTGGCCGGCGAAGAGGAACACCGTCCGCCCGGCGGCGGCCGTGCCGCGCACCACCCGCGCGTTCGCCGCGTCCCCGGCCAGCGCCTCCAGCAGGTCGGGCACCTCGTCGGCCGACTCGGCGACCAGCACCGCCCGCCGCTCCAGCCCGCCGCGCGTGGTGGCCAGCGAGTAGGCCAGGTCCACCGGGGACGCCGCCGCCGACTCGCGCAGCAGGCCGGCCAGTTCGGCCAGCGCCTCCGGGGCCCGCGCGGACAGCGGCACCAGCACCGGGCCGTCGTACCGCCCGGCGCCGCGGTCCGGCGCCGGCCCGGCCGGCGGCGGCTCGGCCAGCACCACGTGGCAGTTGGCGCCGCCCATGCCGAACGCGCTGACCCCGGCCAGCAGCGGGCCCTCCGAAGCCGGCCACGGCCCGGTCTCGGTGACCACCCGCAGTCCCAGCTCCGCCAGCGGGATCCGCGGGTTCGCGGTGCGGAAGTTCAAGCTGGGCACCAGTTCCCGGTGCGCGACGCACAACACCGTCTTGAGCAGGCCGGCGATCCCGGCCGCGCCCTCCAGGTGGCCGATGTTCGTCTTCACCGAGCCGACCGGCAGCGGCCGCTCGCGGCCCGCCACCGCGCCCAGCGCGGCGGCCTCGATCGGGTCGCCCAGCCGGGTTCCGGTGCCGTGCAGTTCCACGTAGCCCAGCTCGGCCGGCGACACCCCGGCCGCTTCGCAGGCCAGCCGCAGCACCTCCTGCTGCGCCTGCCGGCGCGGGGCGGTCAGCGAGTCGCCGCCGCCGTCGTTGTTCGTGGCACTGCCCCGGATCACCGCGTGCACGGTGTCCCCGTCGGCCAGCGCCGCCGCCAGCGGCTTGAGCACCAGCACCGCGCCGCCCTCGCCGCGCACGAACCCGTTGGCCCGTTCGTCGAAGGTGTAGCAGCGCCCGTCCGGCGAGATCGCGCCCAGCGCCCGGGTGACGTCGTAGCCGTCCTGGACGATGTTCAGGTTGACGCCACCGGCCAGCGCCACCGAGCACTCCCCGGCCGCCAGCGCCCGGCAGGCCAGGTGCACCGCGACCAGCGCGGAGGACTGCGCGCTGTCCACCACCAGGCTCGGTCCGCGCAGCCCCAGCGCGTACGAGACCCGGTTGGCGATCATCGCACGGTTGCGTCCGGTGGCCGAGTAGGGGCTCAGCCGGGTGCCGCGCAGCGCGGCGTAGTCGTCGTAGGTGGCCCCGACGTACACCCCGGTGCCGTCCCGGTCGCCGCCGTCGTCGCCGCCACCGCCGTCGCCCGGGACGATCCCGGCGTCCTCGAACGCCTCCCAGGCCAGCTCCAGCACCAGCCGCTGCTGCGGGTCCAGCACCGCGGCCTCGGCCGGCGGGATGCCGAAGAACCCCGCGTCGAACGCGTCCACCCGGTCCAGGAAACCCGCCCGCACCGGCTCGCCGGAGGGCAGCACCGGCACGGCCGGGCCGTCCGGGTGACAGCGCCGCGGACCGGGTTCGCCCAGCGCGTCCCGCCCGTCGCGCAGCAACCGCCAGAACTCGGCGGGGTTCGCCGCCCCCGGCAGCCGGCACGCCAGGCCGACGACCGCGACCGGTTCCTGGCTGGCGGTGTTACCCACTCGGTCACCCACTGGGCTTCCCCTCCCCGTCGCCTCGTAGGCGAGGACACGTCGGATCCGGTGCCCGGCGGGCGCTCCGAACGGACACTGGCCGCGACGCCGCGGGCGGGCCGGGGTGTGCGGCCGCGCGCACCCGGCGGGCCCGGCCGGCGGGCACCCGCGCGCACGGGGCGCGGCGGCACCGGAGCCCCTCGGGCACCGACCGAACCGGGCCGCCGTGGTCACCCCGTCGTGACCGGCGTCCCGGACCGCCGCGGCGGTCGTGGTCGCGGCGGTACGCCGTGGACAGCGGTCCACGGCTGCCGCCGCGCGCAGCGGTACGGCGCGTCAGGCCCGGACGAACTCCACCGGCACCTTCAGCGCCACCGTGTGCTTGCTGTTGTTCGCCCACGGCACCGGACCGGTCAGCCGTACCTCGGCGACCCGGTCGAGCAGCACGCCGAACAGCGTGCGCAGCTCGATGCGGGCCAACCGCACCGCGAGGCAGACGTGCGGCCCCCAGCCGAAGGCCAGGTGCGGGTTGGGGTTCCGGCGCACGTCGAAGGAGTCGGCGTCGCTGAACACTCTCTCGTCACGGTTGGCCGAGGACCACCACAGCGTCACCTTGTCCCCGCGGCGGAAGGGCACGCCGTGGAACGTGAAGTCCTCGGTGGCCGTCCGCCGGTTGTACGGCGTCGGCGTGGACCAGCGCATCATCTCCTCGATCGCGCTGTCCAGCAGGGAGCGGTCCGCGCGCAGCGCCTGCCACTGGTCCGGCCGCTCGGCCAGCGCGTGCAGGCCCACCGCGATCACGTTGCGGGTCGGCTCGGTCCCGGCCAGCGAGAGCAGGTTGACGAACACCTCGCGCTCGTAGTCGCGCAGCGGCGGTTCGCCGTGGCCCTCCGGCAGGTCTCCGGCGGCCAGCGCCGACAGGAAGTCCCGGGCCGGGTTGGCGCGCTTCTCGGCGATCAGCTTGACGCCGTATTCGTACATCGCCAGCAGCGCGGCCTGGCTGCGCGAGGAGGACTCGCCGGACTCCCGGTCCTCGTAGCCCATCACGACCTCGGTCCAGTCCACGAACTGCGGCCAGTCCGCGCGCGGCACGCCCATCAGCGCGGCCATGACCTCGACCGAGTACCGGCCGGCGACCTCGTTCTGGAAGTCGCAGGAGCCCCGTTCGACGACCTCGGAGATGATCCGCTCAGCGCGTTCGGTGATGGTCGGGGCCAGTTCCTCCAGCACCGTGCCGGTGACCGAGGGGGTGACCAGGTCGCGCAGCAGCTGGTGCCGCGGGTCGTCCATCATGTTCAGCATGCCGCCGGAGTAGGTGCCGGCGGGCAGGTCGTCGAGGTGGGTGCCGCCACCCTCGCGGTCGCCGCCGCCCTGGGAGGACAGTCGCGGGTCGGCCGCGGCCTCGACCACGTCGGCGTGGCGGGAGACCACCCAGAAGTTCTCGCCGTCACGGGTGCGGCCCGGCGGGTGCAGGAGGATGGGCGCCTCCCGGCGGAGCCGGGCGAAGAGCTCGTGCGGGAAGCCGTCGCCGAACCGGTCCTGGTCACTCAGGTCGAAACCGTCGAGAACGGCCGGCAGGTCACTTCGGGAGACTTCGGTGGCGCTTCGTGATATCGGGACGGCGGGTTGTTCTGACATAAGCTCTCTCTTTTTACAGGCGCACCGAGTAATGTCAAAAGGCTCACAAGTATCACCCGATCGTGGAGAAGTCGTCAAGCGTCAACCGGCCGGCGAGGCCGCCGAACCCGAGAAGTAGGGATTCACAGAAAGGCGCGACGGCACCATAGTGCCATCGGACATAAAGAGCCATTCCGAAATATGCATTCAGCGCGTTGATACCGGCTATTGTCACGCGGACAGCCGTATTCGAATTGTGTGGGCGTGAACGCCGGTGCGGCCCGCGTTCCTCCGGCTCCGCGGTGCCGGGTCCTGGCCGCCGTTCCGCGGGGTTCCGGCGGGGCGGGGCGGACCCGGTGGCCCCGGGCCCCGGGCCCCGGCGGGCGGCCGGGGCACGGGGCCCGGGGGCGGCCGCTACCCGCGGCGGCGGCCGTGGGCCCGCGGGCTCACAGGGTGCGTTCGATGCGGTCGGCCATCAGTGAGACCAGACGGGCCGCGTCGACCGGGTCGCCGCCCTCGGCGAGCAGGGCGAGGTCGTGGACGAGTTCGGCCGTCTCGGCCAGTCCGGGGTCGTCCGGGCGCTCGGCGTGGGTCCGCCGGATGCCGATCACCATCGGGTGCTCCGGGTTGAGTTCCAGGATGCGCTTGGCGTGCGGGATCTCCTGGCCCATCGCCCGGTAGAGGTTCTCCAGCGCCGGGGTGACGTCGTGGGTGTCGGAGACGACGCAGGCGGGGGAGACGGTGAGGCGGGAGGAGAGCCTGACCTCCTTGACGTGGTCGCCGAGCCGGTCGGTCATCCAGGCCAGCACCTGCGCGTACTCCTCCTGCCGCTTCCCGCGCTCGGTCTCCGCCTCCTCCTTCTCCTGCGCGGTGCCCAGGTCGATCTCGCCCTTGGCGACGGAGCGGAACTGCCTGCCCTCGAACGCGGGGGCGGTGTCCGCCCACACCTCGTCGACCGGGTCGGTCAGCATCAGCACCTCGATGCCCCGGTCCCGGAACGCCTCCATGTGCGGGGAGTTCTCGACGGCCTGCCGGGACTCGCCGGTGAGGTAGTAGATGTGCTCCTGGCCCTCCTTCATCCGCTCCACGTAGCGCGCCAGCGTGGTCGGCCGCTCCGCGTCGTGGGTGGTGGCGAAGGAGGACACGCCGAGGATGGCGTCGCGGTTCTCCGCGTCGCCCAGCAGCCCCTCCTTCAGGACCCGGCCGAACTCCCGCCAGAACGCGGCGTACCGCTCGGGGTGCGCGGACATCATGTCCCGGACCGTCGAGAGCACCTTCTTCGCCAGACGGCGGTGCATCAACTGGATCTGCCGGTCCTGCTGAAGGATCTCGCGGGAGACGTTGAGCGACAGGTCCTGCGCGTCGACGACGCCCTTGACGAACCGCAGGTACGACGGCATCAGCGCTTCGCAGTCGTCCATGATGAACACGCGCTTGACGTAGAGCTGGACGCCGCGCTTGACGCCCTGCTGGAACAGGTCCTGGGGCGCGTGGGCCGGGATGAACAGCAGCGCCTGGTACTCGAAGGTGCCCTCCGCGTTCAGGCGGATGGTCTCCAGCGGGTCGGTCCAGTCGTGGCTGATGTGCTTGTACAGCTCGTGGTACTCGTCGTCGGTGACCTCGTCGCGCGAGCGGGCCCACAGGGCCTTCATGGAGTTGAGCGTCTCGGGCTCGGCCGGCGCGGCACCGTCCTCCCCGGTCCGCTCGGCGCCCTCCGCCGGCCGGTCGGCGCCCTCCGCCGGCCCGGCGCCCTCGGCGCCGGCCTCGGACCCGGGCCGCCGGACCAGCCGGACCGGCCAGGTGATGAAGTCCGAGTACCGCTTGACGATCTCCCGGAGCTTCCAGGGCGAGGTGTAGTCGTGCAGCCGGTCCTCGGCGTCCTCCGGCTTGAGGCGGAGCACGACCGAGGTGCCCTGCGGCGCGTCGTCGACCGTCTCCACCGTGTACGTGCCCGCGCCGCTCGACGTCCAGCGGGTGCCCTGCCGCTCGCCCGCCCGCCGGGTCAGCAGCGTCACCTCGTCGGCCACCATGAAGCTGGCGTAGAACCCGACGCCGAACTGGCCGATCAGGCCCTCGGCCGCCGCAGGGTCGCCGGCGTCCCTGAGCTCCCGCAGGAACGTCGCCGTCCCCGAGTTGGCGATCGTCCCGATCAGGTCGACCACCTCGTCCCGGGACATGCCGACGCCGTTGTCGCGGACCGTCAGCGTCCGGTCCCGCGGGTCGGCGTCGAGGGCGATGTGGAGGTCGGAGGTGTCCACGTCGAGCGCGTCGTCCCGAAGGCTCTCCAGCCTCAGCTTGTCGAGCGCGTCGGAGGCGTTGGAGATGAGTTCGCGGAGGAACACGTCCTTGTTGGAGTAGATCGAGTGGATCATCATCTGCAGAAGCTGACGCGCTTCCACCTGAAACTCGAACGTCTCGGTCGGCATAATCCGTTGGTCCTTCTCGGGTCACCTGGTGACGGGCACTGACCTCAGCACTCTAGAGCGGCGGGTCCACTGATATGACCGCCGCCCGCGGTCCGCAGCCGCCGCGGCCGGCGCCACCCCGGCCGCGAGCCGCCTCCGGGCCACCGACATCCCCGGCGCCCCGCCCCCGGGCGGGGCCCGCCACCGGTGCCGGGGGCACGGGGATCGGGTTTGATGGGGGGATGAGTAGTGATGGCATGGGCGGGATGGCGGACTGGGAGAAGCGCTTCCGGGCGCCGCGGGTGGGTCTGCCGGAGTGGGCGGAGGACGCCCCCCAACGGTCGTTGTTCGTCTCGAACGTCACCGGGACCTTCGAGCTGTACGCGTGGGACCGGGACACCGGGCGCCGCCGGCAGGTGACCGACCGGCCGAACGGCACGACGGACGGCGCGCTGCCGCCGGACGGCGCGTGGGTGTGGTGGTTCTCGGACACCGACGGCGACGAGTTCGGGGTCTGGATGCGGCAGCCGTTCGAGGGCGGGCCGGACGAGGCGGCGGCGCCGGGGGTGCCGGCCGGGTACTCGGCCGGGATCGCGCTGGGCCGCGACGGACTGGCGGTCGTCGGGCGCTCCACGGACGACGAGGGCAGCAGCGTGTACGTGGTGCGGCCGGACGCGGAGCCGGCGGAGGTCTACCGGCACCCGGAGTCGGCGAGCGTGGGGGACCTGAGCGAGGACGGCACGCTGCTGGTGATCGAGCACACCGAGCACGGCGACGCGATGCACGCGGCGCTGCGGGTGGTGGCGCTGGACGGCACGACGGTGGCCGAACTGGACGACTCCGAGGGCGGCACCCGCGAACTGGGCCTGGAGTGCCTGGGGTTCGCCCCGGTGGCCGGGGACCCGCGGCTGCTGGTGGGCCACCAGCGGCGCGGGCGCTGGCAGCCGATGGTCTGGAACACCGCGACCGGCGAGCAGACCGAGCTGGCGATCGACCTGCCGGGCGAGGTGGCCGCGGAGTGGTTCCCGCCGACCGGCGCGGCGGGCGGCCCGGCGCTGCTGGTGGAGCACACCCGGCACGGCCGCAGCGAGCTGTGGCGCTACGAGTTCGGCGCGGACGGCGAGCCGGACCGCCTGGTGCGGGTGCCGACCGAGCCGGGATCGATCGGCGGCGCGACGGCGCGGCCGGACGGCACGGTGGAGTTCCTGTGGTCGTCGGCCGCCAAGCCGCCACAGGTGCGCTCCAGCACCGGGGCGGTGGTGCTGGAGCCGCCGGGGTTCACCGCGCCGGAGTCGGTGCCGGTGCGCGACGCCTGGGTGGACGGGCCGGGCGGCCCGGTGCACGCGCTGGTGCAGCGGCCGGCCGGGCGGGGGCCGTTCCCCACGGTCTTCGAGATCCACGGCGGTCCGACCTGGCACGACAGCGACGCGTTCGCCGCGGCGCCGGCCGCCTGGGTGGACCACGGCTTCGCGGTGGTGCGGGTCAACTACCGGGGTTCGACCGGCTACGGCCGGGAGTGGACGGACGCCCTGCGGCACCGGATCGGGCTGATCGAGCTGGAGGACATCGCGGCGGTGCGCGACTGGGCGGTGGCCGAGGGGCTGGCCGACCCGGCGCGACTGGTGCTGGCCGGCGGCTCGTGGGGCGGCTACCTGACGCTGCTGGGGCTGGGCACCGAGCCGCAGGCGTGGGCGGTCGGGCTGGCGGCGGTGCCGGTGGCGGACTACGTGACCGCGTACGAGGACGAGATGGAGCCGCTCAAGGCGCTGGACCGCACGCTGTTCGGCGGTTCGCCGCAGGAGGTCCCCGAGCGGTACGCGGCCTCCTCACCGCTCACCTACGTGGACCGGGTGCGGGCGCCGGTGTTCATCTCGGCCGGCACCAACGACCCGCGCTGCCCGATACGGCAGATCGACAACTACGTGCGCCGGCTGACCGCGGCGGGCAAGCCGCACGAGGTGTACCGGTACGACGCCGGGCACGGATCGCTGGTGGTGGAGGAGCGGATCAAGCAACTGCGCCTGGAGCTGGCGTTCGCCGAGCGGCACCTGGGGAGGGTCACGGACGCCTGACCGGCGCCTGCGACGGCTCGCTGGCGGGCGCCGGCGACGCGGCCGGTCGGGCGCCGGCGACGGCTCGGCGACGGGCGCTGCGGACGCCGAGCCGTCACGTGCCGCCGGCGCCCATCGGCTCCCAGCGGAACCGCCGCACGGCGACGATCAGCCCGGCCACCGCCCAGGCGGCGAGCGCCAGCACGTTGCCGGCGTCGATCCCCGTCCCGGCGCCGGCCGTGGCGCGTTGCAGGCCCTCGGCGAGGTGGTAGAGCGGGAAGATCCGGCCGAGTGAACTCAGCCAGCCCGGCAGCGTGTCGAGCGGGATGAAGATGCCGGAGACGAACGACAGGATGACCGACGTGAACGGCCCGACCACGGCCGCCGCGTCGGTCGTCCTGGCCAGCGAGGTGACGGCCATGGCCAGCGTGGTCAGCGCGGCGGTGCCCAGCACCACGTAGACGGCGATGCCGCCGACGCCGGCGGCGCTCGGGCGGACCCCGTAGACCAGGCCGGAGATGACGTAGAGCACGACGACCGTCACGACGGTGAGCGCCAGGGCGCGCAGCGCGCTCGCGGCGATGAACGTCCAGGCGGGCATCGGCGTGCCGCGCAGCCGTTTGAGCTGCCCGCTCTCCCGCTGCTCGGTGAGACCGACCACCAGGGTGGAGAAGCTCTGCATGGCGATGGCGTACGCGGCCATGCCGGCGGTGAAGTACGCCTTGGTGTCGATGGTGCCGCCGGCGAACTGGGTGGTCCTGTTGCCGCCGGAGGTGAACGCGGAGTTGAACAGCAGGAGCAGCAGCACCGGGAAGAGCACGCCGAAGACGATGACGCGCGCGTTGCGGGCGGCCGACAGCAGCGAGTAGCGGGTCTGGGTGAGCAGGACGGCCACGTCACTCATGGCCGCCTCCCGGCGGGCGCGGCGGCTCGGCGGCCGGCCGCCCCGGCCCGTTCCGCGGCGCCCCCGCGTCCGTCCTCGGGCCCGGGCCCGAGGACGGCTCCGGCTCGTCCGCCGGCGCCTGAGCCGTCGGACGCCCCGGCTCGCGTTCCGGCTCGCCGCCCGGCTCGCCCGGCGGCCGGCCCGGCGGCAGCGGCCCGTCGGTGAGCTGGAGGAACAGGTCCTCCAGCGTCGGACGGCGCACCTCCAGTTCGGCGAGGCTCAGCCCCTCCCGGTCGGCCCGCTCCAGTAAGGCGCGCAACAGGGGTTGCGGTCGCGTGGTGCGCAGCGTGACCGCCTCGCCCTCACGGTGGGTGTCCTCGCGGGCGACCGGCAGCCCGTCCAGGTCCGCGCCGGCCGGCAGCCGGAAGCTGACGGTGGTGGAGCGGCCGACGGTGTCGGCGAGTTCGCGCGGTGAGCCGGAGGCCACGACCCGGCCGGCCCGAAGGATGGCGACCCGGTCGGACAGGTGCTGCGCCTCGTCCATGTAGTGCGTGGTGAGCACCACGGTCCTGCCGAGCGCGCGCAGCCCCTCGATCATCCGCCACGCCTCGCGCCGGGCACCGGGGTCGAACCCGGTGGTCGGCTCGTCGAGGAAGATCAGGTCGGGGTCGCCGATGAGCGCCACCGCCACGTCCGCGCGGCGCTGCTGGCCGCCGGAGAGCGTGCCGAGCCGGCTGTCGCGCCGCTCGCGCAGCCCGACCAGTTCGATCACCTCGTCGGCGCGGCGCGGCCGGGTGTAGAAGGACGCGTACAGGTCGAGCGTCTCGCGGAGCGTCAGGGACGGGTTGAGCCGGCACTCCTGCAGGACCAGGCCGATCCGGTCGCGCCAGGCGCGGGTGGGCCGGGCCGGATCGGCGCCGAGCACCCGCACCTCGCCGGCGGTACGGCTGCGGTAGCCCTCCAGGATCTCCAGCGTGGTGGTCTTGCCGGCGCCGTTGGCGCCGAGGAACCCGAACACCTCGCCGGTGCGCACCTCCAGGTCGATGCCGCGCACCGCCTCGTTCGACCCGTAGCTCTTGCGCAGGCCGTGCACGCGGATCGCGAGGCCGTCGTCGTCGGCGGCCGTCCCTGGGTCCGGCATGGCTCGATCGTAGGTCCGCCCGGCCGCCCCGGCACCCGGAACGCCGTCCGCCCGGCCCGGTGCGGTCGGGCCGGGCCGACCGGCCGCTGGTCGCGTCCGGCCGGCCCCGGGTCGGCCGTGGTCGGATCCGCGGGCCGGGGCTCACCGCACGGCGGGCCGACGGCGCCTCAGCCGGCCGGCCGGGCGGCCCCGCCGTCCCGGTCCGGCACCCGGGCGGCCGCGGCGCGACCCGGCTCCCGGTCCGGACCGCCTCCGCCCGGCACGTCGACCCCGCTGCCCCCGCCGTCCGCGTCCTGCCCACCGTCCGCGTCGTCCGGGACCAGGCCGAGCGCCAGGTCGCGGACGGCCTCCGCCTCGCGGCGCACCAGGCGGATCCAGGTGAAGACCACGAAACCGGCGAAGACGAACCACTCGCCGGTGTAGCCGAGGTTCTGGAACGCCTCCGCGTCCAGACCGCTGTTCGGCGCGGACGCGGGCGGGACGGCCTTCAGCGGCGCGGAGGCGCGGGTGACCGTGACCCAGCCGTCGTACACCCCGTAGGGCACCAGGTTGATCAGGGACGCGGCACCGATCATGCCGACCTGGCCGGACGGCAGGTCGCCGGAGGAGTCCACACCGCTGTCGCCGACGCCCTCCGGCGCCTGGAGCGTGCCGGTGACCGTCACGCGTCCGGCGGGCGGCGGCGGGACGGCGTCGGGGTGCGAGGCGCTTCCGGGCAGCCAGCCGCGCACCACCGGCAGCGCGGAGCCGCCGTCCACCCGCAGCAGGTCCAGTACGTAGTAGCCGGACCGGCCGCCGAGGTAGCGGTCCGGGACCAGGAAGGGGTGCGCCCGGTCGTAGTGCCCGGTGGCCCGGACCACCGCGCCGGCGGTTTCCTGGTCGACCCGCGACCGGGGGTGCGGGAAGACCCGCCGCAGCGGGACCGCGGTGCCGGTGCCGGGCGCCGGCGCCCGTTCGGCGGCGCGGTGCGCGGCCACCCGGGCCTCGAACCGGCTCAGCTGCCAGGTCCCCATGAACACGCAGAACGGGATGGCCAGCAGCGCGAACGCGGTGATGCCCAGCCAGCGGGGCGTCAGCAGGAACCGGTACACCCGACCACGGTACGGCGGCCGGCCGGTCACCTCCGACCCGGCCCCCGGCCCGCGCCGCGCACGGCCACCGGCCCGGCGGCCTCCGGCCCGGCCGGGCGGATCGCCGCGTGCCGGGCGGCCGTGGGGCCGCGGCGCTACGCGGTCGGCAGCGGCGCGGTCTGGTACACCGTGCCGGCGCAGGCGCCGGAGATGTCCGTGGTGGCCGCGGCCGGGCCGCCCTCCGGTGGGACGGTGGACAGCGCGATGCCGCCGTTCGCCGGGGTCGGCGACGGGGTGACGGCCGCCGCGGCGCCCGGGGTGCCGCCGTCGTCCACCGTCGAGGTGGCGGTCAGCGCGTCCGGGGCGTCGGAGGCGTCCGAGCCGCCGTCCCCGGAGCCGGCGGTGGCCCCGGAGTCGCCGGCGTCCTGCCCGCCGCCGACCGAGCCGGCCGTGCCGGAGGAGCCGCCCGTGGAGCCGGACCCGGTACCGCCCTGGCCGCCGGTGGAGCCGGTCGTGCCGGAGGAGCCGCCCGATCCGGAGGCACCGGGCGCGCAGCCGGTGCTGCCGCCCCCGGAGGCCGGGATCCAGGCGAACTGCACCTGGTACGCCTGGCCGGGCGGCAGGACGACGGCCGCCGGGTCCTCGGTCGGGTTGGGCAGCAGGGCGGTGGCCGGGTCGCCCTCGGTGTGGTCGACGACCTGGATGCCGCCCGGGCTGGTGTCGCCCCGCGCGGACACCGCGATCTGCCCGGCGCCCACCACCGCGCAACTGCGGCCGGAGACGTTGACGACGCGGAACACCCCGCGCACCCGGCCTTCGGCGTCCGGGCTGCCGGTGCTCGCGCTGCCCCGGCCGAGTTGGCCGCGCCGGCACCGGGGGGTGTCGGCCGGGTCGCCGACCGGGCCGGTGGCGCCGCTGACCGGGACGCTGGCGCGCGGCGAGACCCCGGCGCCGTCGGTACCGAGCCTGGGGTGGTCGAACGGGTCACCGGGCAGTTCGCCGCCCGGGGTGCCGGAGGAGGAGCCGCGGGCCGGGCCTCGCTCGGCGCGCGCCGCGCCGCCGGCTCCGGAGCCGGCCAGGTGCAGCACGGCCGGCACGGCGGTGCCGATCAGCAGCACGCCGGCGGCGGTGCCGACCATCGCCTGGCGGCGCCGGGCACGGCGGGCCGGGACGGCGCGGGCGAGGTCGTCGAGCGCGGTGCGGCGCGGTGCGACGTCCCGGACGGCGTCGTGCAGCAGGCGGCGCAGCGCCAGTTCGTCGAGCGGGCCGGGCGGCTGCCCGCCGGACGGACGGCCGGCGTCCGGCCGGCCGGCGGCCCGACTCCCGGCGGCGGGGCCTTCGGCGGCCCGCCGCTCGTCGGGCTCCGGCGTTCCGTCGCCGGGTTCGAAGGGGGTGCGGGTCATGCGGGCGCCTCCATGGCGATACGGAGGGCCGCGATGCCCCGGGACCCGTACGCCTTGACTGAGCCTATGGATATGCCGAGCGTCCGGGCTACCTGGGCCTCGGTCATGTCCGCGAAGTAGCGCAGCACGAGCACTTCGCGCTGCCGGCGTTGCAGGGCGCGCATCGCCTTGATCAGCTGGTCGCGCTCCAGTTGTTCGTACGCGCCCTCCTCGGCGCTCGCCATGTCCGGCATCGGCTTGGACAGCAGCTTCAGGCCCAGGATGCGGCGGCGCAGCGCGGACCGGGAGAGGTTGACCACGGTCTGCCGCAGGTAGGCGAGCGTCTTGTCGGCCTCCCGGACCCGGCTGCGCGCGGAGTGGACCCGGATGAACGCCTCCTGGACCACGTCCTCGCAGGAGGCGGTGTCGTCCAACAGCAGCGCGGCGAGTCCGAGCAGCGAGCGGTAGTGGGCCCGGTAGGTCTCGGTGAGGTGGTCGACCGTGGTGCCGGTGGTCGTCCCGTCCGCGCCGGTCGCCGCGTCCGCGGGCAGCTTGGCCGCCTGCCAGGGAGCGATCACCGGGAGCCCGCCCGCCGCCGCGGCGCGGGCCGGCCGGGCCGTCGGACCGCCGGAGCGGCGGGGCGGCGATCCGACCAGGGTGCCGCCGAGGGACGCTCCCAGGGCGGCCGAGATGCCGAGTGCTTCTGCCACGACTGTTGGACGTCTCCGCCCCCGCCGGGGTTGTACGCGTTCCCCATCCGAACCAACCCTTTTCCCTGCCCCGGTCCCCGACACGCCCGAAAGAACGCGCTCCCCGTCCCGCCGGGGCCGGCGGGACGGGGAGCCGAATTGTCGAACGTGAGAGCGGCAGGTATCAAGCGGTTCAGACCATCAAGTTCGCCACAGAACCTTCACAGAGTCTCCGGCGTCGTCTTTCGGCCACACGACGGCCGGTACGACGGGCGGGCCGGCCGGGACCGGCGTCCCGGCCGGCGAGCGGGCCCGCAGGACTCAGCCGGCGCGTTCCGCGGCGACCAGCTCGGCGATCTGCGCGGTGTTGAGCGCCGCGCCTTTCCGCAGGTTGTCGCCGCACAGGAAGAGTTCCAGGCCGTGCGGGTCGTCCAGCGAACGGCGCACCCGGCCCACCCAGGTCGGGTCGGTGCCGACCACGTCGGCGGGGGTCGGGAACTCGCCCTCGGCCGGGTTGTCGCACACCACGACGCCCGGGGCGCCGCTGAGGATCTCGTGCGCCCGGGCCACCGAGACCTCCTCGGAGAAGCGCGCGTGCACCGAGATCGAGTGGGTGGTGACGACCGGGACGCGCACGCAGGTGGCGTTGACCCGCAGGTCGGGCAGGCCGAGGATCTTGCGGGACTCGTTGCGGACCTTCAGCTCCTCGGAGGACCAGCCCTCGTCCTTGAGCGATCCGGCCCACGGCACCACGTTCAGCGCCAGCGGCGCCGGGAACGGCCCGAACTCGCCCACCGCGCGGCGCACGTCGCCGGGCTGCGTGCCCAGGCTGGTGCCGCCGACCTTCGCGATCTGCTCGCGCAGCGTGTCGATGCCGGGCTGCCCGGCGCCGGAGGCGGCCTGGTAGGAGGAGACCACCATCTCGGCCAGTCCGAACTCGGCGTGCAGCGCGCCGAGCGCCACGATCATCGACAACGTCGTGCAGTTGGGGTTGGAGATGATGCCGCGCGGCCGGTTGCGGGCGGCGTGCGCGTTCACCTCGGGGACGACCAGCGGCACGTCCGGGTCCATCCGGAAGGCGCCGGAGTTGTCCACCGCCACCGCGCCCTTGGCCGCCGCGATCGGCGCCCATCGCGCGGAGACCTCGTCGGGGACGTCGAACATCGCGATGTCCACCCCGTCGAAGGCGTCCTCGCTGAGCGCGACGACCTCGACCTGCTCGCCGCGCACGGTGAGCATCCGGCCGGCCGACCGCGGGGAGGCGATCAGCCGGATCTCCCCCCAGACGTCCTCGCGGGAGGAGAGGATGCCGAGCATCACGCCGCCGACCGCGCCGGTCGCGCCGACGACGGCCAGCGTGGGCCCGCGCCGCGCGCCGGAGGGTGTGGTGGGGGAAGTCATCGGCCGGTACCTCCGTAGACCACGGCCTCGTCGTTCTCGCTGTCCAGCCCGAAGGCGGTGTGGACGGCGCGCACGGCCTCGTTGACGTCGTCGGCCCGGGTGACCACCGAGATGCGGATCTCCGAGGTGGAGATCAACTCGATGTTGACGCCGGCGTTGGACAGCGCCTCGAAGAAGGTGGCGGTGACCCCCGGGTTGGTCTTCATGCCGGCCCCGACCAGCGAGATCTTGGCGATCTGGTCGTCGTAGCGCAGCGAGTCGTAGCCGCTCTCGGAACGCGCCCGCTCCAGCGCCTGGACCGCCTTGCGGCCCTCGTCCTTCGGCAGGGTGAAGGAGATGTCGGTCAGTCCGGTGGACGCGGCCGACACGTTCTGCACGACCATGTCGATGTTGATCCGGGCGTCCGCGACGGCCCGGAAGATGGTCGCGGCCACGCCCGGCTTGTCGGGCACGCCGACGACCGTCACCTTCGCCTCGGAGGTGTCGTGGGCCACCCCCGAGATGATCGCCTGCTCCATCGGTAGGTCCCCTTGCGGTTCGTTGCTGACCCAGGTGCCGCGCAGTCCGGAGAAGGACGAGCGGACGTGGATCGGGATGTTGTATCTGCGGGCGTATTCGACGCAGCGGTGCAGCAGCACCTTCGAACCCGAACTGGACAGCTCCAGCATGTCCTCGAACGAGATCCAGTTGATCTTGCGGGCCTTCTTGACCACCCGCGGGTCCGCGGTGAAGACGCCGTCCACGTCGGTGTAGATCTCGCACACCTCGGCGTCCAGCGCCGCCGCGAGCGCGACGGCCGTGGTGTCGGAGCCGCCCCGGCCGAGCGTGGTGATGTCCTTCTTGTCGTGCGAGACCCCCTGGAAGCCGGCGACGATGGCGATGTTGCCCTCGCTCAGCGCGGTACGGATCCGGCCGGGGGTGACGTCGATGATCCGCGCTTTGTTGTGGACGGAGTCGGTGATGACCCCAGCCTGGCTGCCGGTGAAGGACTGCGCCTCGTGGCCGAGGTTCTTGATCGCCATGGCCAGCAGCGCCATGGAGATCCGCTCCCCGGCGGTCAGCAGCATGTCGAATTCACGGCCTGACGGGATCGGCGAGACCCCCTGGGCGAGATCGATCAGCTCGTCCGTCGTGTCACCCATCGCCGAGACCACGACGACCACCTGGTGGCCGCTCTTCTTGGCATCGACGATCCGCTTGGCGACGCGCTTGATGCCCTCGGCATCCGCAACGGATGAGCCGCCGTACTTCTGCACGACAAGGCCCACGTGCGCTCCTCGAAACATGTCTTCTGGGGGTGTCCCCCACAGACCCCCGGACAGGGGGAAGGCGTTCGGCTCAGTCTAACGAGCGGGCCGCGTTCCACCCGGACATATCACATCGTGAGACGCATAGCTCACACAATGATCAGCCCATACCGGTGCACCGGACCCGCCCTGGCCGCTCAGCGGGAGAGCCTGCCCGCTGCGCGCGGGGGCACACAAAGTCGTAAGGCAGCTCACACCAACGGAGCAACGTGGCCGGTTCCGGGCGGTCGGATCCGGCCACGCCCACCGCGCCCGGACCACGCCTTCCCCGGATGGCACCGATCATCCGCCCGGCGCGGGGCGGCGCTGGGCGGCACGGGGCGGTCGGCACCCCCGCCGGGGCCGGGGCGGTCGGCCGCGGCGAGGCGGGGCGGTCGGCCGCGTACGGGCCGGTCGGCCGGACGCGGGAGCGGTCAGTCGCGGCGGGGCAGCCCGAGCGGCTCGCCGATCTCGGCGGCCATCACCTCGCCGGCCTGCGCCGCCAGGTCGTCGTCCCCCGAGGAGGCGTCGGTGTCCAGGCCGTCCAGCTCGTCCAGCGGCGAGTCCAACCGCACGTGCGCCACCAGGGACTGCAACGCGCGCAGCGAGGCACTGGCGGTCGGCCCCCAGTTGGACAGGAAGGAGAACTGCCACCACCACAGCGCCTCGGTGACCCGGCCCTCCCGGTAGTGCGCCAGTCCGTGCGACAGGTCGGTGACCACGTCCGCCAGGTCGTCGGAGATCCGGCAGGCGACCGGCATGCTGCGCGGTACGTACGGGTCGAAGACCTCGGAGTAGACGTCGATCGGCGCCAGCAGTTCGGCGAGTTGCTCACGCAGTTCGTCGGCGTCCGGCTCCGGCCCGGCGTCCGGCTCGTAGCGCTCGTCCGGGACGATGTCCTCGTGCGCACCCAACCGGCCGCCGGCCAGCATGAGCTGGGAGACCTCCAGCAGCAGGAACGGCACCGCGCTGTCCGGCTCGGCCCCCTTGGCGACCTCGCGGACCGCCACGATGAAGCTCTCGATCTGGTCGGCGATCTGCACCGCGAAGTCACCGGGGTCGGCGTGCTCCTGAGGAACGCGCGACGCCGGCCGCGGGCTGTCCGGGCGCGGGGTGGGAACGGCGGTGTCAGACATCGAGCAGTCGTCTCCCTTCGAAGGCACGGCCTAGCGTGACCTCGTCGGCGTATTCCAGGTCGCCGCCAACCGGCAGACCACTGGCCAGGCGCGTCACCTTCAGACCCATGGGCTTCACCATGCGCGCGAGATAGGTGGCGGTGGCCTCGCCCTCGAGATTCGGATCGGTCGCGAGGATCAACTCGTTGACCACGCCGTCCGCGAGCCGTGCCAGCAGTTCGCGGATGCGCAGGTCGTCGGGCCCGACCCCCTCGATCGGGCTGATCGCGCCGCCCAGTACGTGGTAGCGGCCCCGGAACTCCCGGGTCCGCTCGACCGCGACGACGTCCTTGGGCTCCTCGACCACACAGATGACGCCGGGGTCCCGGCGCGGGTCCTGGCAGACCCGGCACCGCTCGTCCTGGGCCACGTTGCCGCAGGTCACGCAGAACCGGACGCGTTCCTTGACCTCGGTGAGCACCCGGGCCAGCCGCGTGACGTCCACCGGGTCGGACTGCAGGATGTGGAAGGCGATGCGCTGCGCGCTCTTGGGCCCCACGCCGGGCAGCCTGCCCAGTTCGTCGATGAGGTCCTGAACCACGCCTTCGTACACGCCAGCGCCTTCTCTCGGTCTTCTCGGTCCGGCGGAACCCGCCGGATGCCCCGGTCAGCCTCTCAGCCGCCCGCGGCCCCCGGGGCGGCGGGGGCCGGGCCCCCGGTCACATCCCCAGGCCGGGGATCCCGCCGCCGCCCAGGCCCTGGGCCAGCGGGCCCAGCTTCTCCTGCTGGAGCTGGTGGGCGGCGTTGTTGCCGTCACGGACCGCGGCCAGGACCAGGTCGGCCAGCGTCTCGGTGTCGTCCGGGTCCACCGCCTTCGGGTCGATGGTCAGACCCAGCAGCTCGCCCGAACCGCTCACCGTGGCCTGCACCAGACCGCCGCCCGCGCTGCCGCGCACCTGCGCCTGCGCCAGCTGCGCCTGGGCCGCCGCGAGGTCCTGCTGCATCTTCTGGGCCTGCTGAAGCAGTTGCTGCATGTTGGGCTGACCACCGGGGTTCACGGTTTCGCTCCTGCCGTACGACGACGTTCCAACCTATGCGGTAGGGCGAGCCTACGTGCTCGAACGGCCCAGCGCGCTACGCCGGAAGGACGACACACCCACGACTGACGGTGAAGCCGCCGTCACCCGTTCGGCAGTTCCTCGATCACCGTGGCGCCCAGTTCGCGCACCAGCAGCTCGTACCCGCTCAGCGGGGTGTCCTCCAGGTCCGGGTCGTCGTCCTGCGGGATGTCGTCCTCGATGGCCACCCTCGGCGCCGCCGGGGCGGCCGGCCCCGCGGCGGCCCGCGGCGGCCCGGCGGCGGGCGGCGGGGCGGCCGGCCCCGGTCCGGCGGCCGGCGGGCCGGCGGGCCGGGGGCCGGCCGCGGGCGCCGGACGGTCCGGCGCGGCCGGACCGGCACCGCCGCCGCCGGGCACCGGGGACGACGGCCGGGCCGGACCGGCGCCGGACGGGCCGGAGCCGCCGCCGGAGGCCGGGCCCGCGCCGCCGGACGGGTCGACGACCGCCTCGATCTTCCACTCCAGGCGGAAGGCCTCGCTGATCACCTGGCGCAGCACCTCGTCGCTGCCGCCGCCGACGAAGCTGTCCCGGGCGCCGGCGTTGGCGAAGCCGAGTTGCAGGGTGACGCCGTCGAAACCGACGACCCGGGCGTTCTGGCTGAGCAGGATCCAGGTGAAGCGGCGGCGGTTCTTGACGGCCTCCAGGATGTCGGGCCACATCTGCCGCACCCGGGAGGCGTCGCCGGGCCCGCCGGCCGGGGCGGGGGGCGCCGAGGCCGCCGCGGGCCGCGGCGAGGGGGGAGAAGAGGGCGAGGGAGGCCGAGCGGGCGGGGCGGCGGCCCCCGCGGGCGGGCCGGAGGTCGCCGGTGCGGATCCGGCCGGCACGGAACCGGGCACGGTCGCCGTCGGCCAGGCGCCGGGACGCCGCGCCGGGGCGCCGCCGCCCGGCGGGTGGGTGCCCGGAGCGTGGGTGCCGGTCGGCCAGGCACCGGGCTGCGGCACGTCTCCGCCGGCCGGCCCGGCTGGTCCGGCGGCGGGCGGCGCGGAGGACGCCGCGGGCGGCGCGGCCTGCGCGGGACGGTCCGCCGGCCCGCCGTGCTCCGCCCGAGCGGGGCCGGCGGCCGGACGCCCGGCCGCCTCGGCCGGGCGGACCGGCGCCGCAGGGGCGAGCGGGCCGGGGGCCGCCTCGTGCGCCACGGACCGGGCGGCGCCGGACGCGCCGGCGGCGGGCAGGCCGGTGGCGGCCTGTCGTTCCAGCCGGTCGAGGCGGGCCTGGACGGTCCGTTCGTCGTCGTAGGCGGCGGGCAGCAGCACGCGGGCGCAGATAAGTTCGAGCTGGAGGCGCGGCGCGGTGGCCCCGCGCATCTCCGTCAGCCCGGTGTTGACCAGGTCGGCGGCCCGGCTCAACTCGGCGGCGCCGAACGCCCCGGCCTGCGCCCGCATCCGCTCCACCACGTCGGCCGGCGCGTCGATCAGGCCGGTGCCCGCGGCCTCCGGCACGGCGGCCAGGATCACCAGGTCGCGCAGGCGCTCCAGCAGGTCGGCGGCGAACCGGCGGGGGTCGTGGCCGCCCTCGACCACCCGGTCCACGATCCCGAAGGCGGCGGCGCCGTCCACCGCGGCGAACGCGTCCACCATCTCGTCGAGCAGCGCGGCGTCGGTGTAGCCGAGCAGCGCGGTCGCCATCGCGTAGCTGACGCCGGAGGCGTCCGCGCCGGCCAGCAGTTGGTCCATCACCGACATCGAGTCGCGCACCGAACCGGCCCCGGCCCGCACCACGAGCGGGAAGACGCCCTCCTCGACCGGGATCGACTCCCGTCCGCACACCTCGGCCAGGTAGTCGCGCAGCGTTCCGGGCGGCACCAGACGGAACGGGTAGTGGTGGGTGCGCGAGCGGATGGTCCCGATGACCTTCTCCGGCTCGGTGGTGGCGAAGACGAACTTCAGGTGCTCGGGCGGCTCCTCGACCACCTTCAGCAGGGCGTTGAAGCCCGCCGGGGTGACCATGTGCGCCTCGTCGATGATGTAGATCTTGTACCGGCTGGCCGCCGGGCCGAAGAACGCCTTCTCACGCAGGTCGCGGGCGTCGTCCACACCGCCGTGCGAGGCGGCGTCGATCTCGATGACGTCGATGGATCCCGGCCCGTTGCGCGCCAGGTCGCGGCAGGAGCGGCACTCGCCGCACGGGTCGGGGGTGGGTCCGCGCTCGCAGTTCAGGCAGCGGGCCAGGATGCGCGCGCTGGTGGTCTTGCCGCAGCCGCGCGGCCCGCTGAACAGGTACGCGTGGTTGACCCGGTTGTTGCGCAGCGCCTGCTGCAACGGGTCGGTGACGTGCTCCTGCCCGATGACCTCGGCGAAGGACTCGGGTCGGTAGCGGCGGTACAGAGCGAGGGACACGCCTACGACGATATCGGTGCCCACCGACAGGCGGCGCCGGTGATCGCAGCCGCCCGCCCCGTCGGCGCCCCGCCCCAGTCGCCCCGGGCGCCCGGCGCACGGGGCACGGGGCACGGGAGGCTCCGCGCCGCGGACCGGTCGGCTCCGGGCCCGCCGCTCCGGGCGCGGTCGGCTCCGGGCGCGGTCCGCCGTGCCCGGAACGGGCCGATCGAGAGGGGTACCACACCTGCGCTGCGATTGTACGAATAATTTCTGATTCCGGATATCCACCGCCCGGAGGGGCAATGCTGATCACAGGGGTGGGTGCGGCTTCATGAGAGGGAGGCCGCGGAAACGGCCTGCGCCCTTTGCGAGAAAGGCCGGGCGGCGTATGACACAGCCATTCGAACTTCCGGATTTCTACATGCCGTATCCGGCACGCCTCAATCCGCATCTGGAACAGGCGCGCGCCCACACCAAGGAGTGGGCGCGCGGCATGGGGATGCTGGAGGGCTCGGGCGTCTGGGAGGAGGCCGACCTCGACGCGCACGACTACGCGCTGCTGTGCGCGTACACCCATCCCGACGCCACCGGGCCCGACCTGAGCCTGGTCACCGACTGGTACGTGTGGGTCTTCTTCTTCGACGACCACTTCCTGGAGATCTTCAAGCGCTCCCGCGACCGGGTGGGCGGCAAGGCGTACCTGGACCGGCTGCCGATGTTCATGCCGCTGGACGACGCCGTCGAGGTGCCGGCGCCGACCAACCCGGTCGAGGCCGGGCTCGCCGACCTGTGGGCGCGCACCGTCCCGTCCATGTCCGCCGCCTGGCGGACCCGTTTCGCGGAGAGCACCCGCAACCTGCTCAACGAGTCCCTGTGGGAGCTGTCGAACATCAACGCGGACCGGGTGGCCAACCCGGTGGAGTACATCGCGATGCGCCGCAAGGTCGGCGGCGCCCCCTGGTCCGCCGGGCTGATCGAGTTCGCCGCGCACGCCGAGGTGCCGGCCCGGATCGCCGACAGCCGACCCATGCGGGTGCTGCGCGACACCTTCTCCGACGGCGTCCACCTGCGCAACGACCTGTTCTCCTACGAGCGCGAGGTCGGCGAGGAGGGCGAACTGTCCAACGGCGTCCTGGTGCTGGAGACCTTCCTGGGCTGCACCACCCAGGAGGCCGCCGAGGCCGTCAACGACCTGCTGACCTCCCGGCTCCAGCAGTTCGAGAACACCGCGCTCACCGAGGTGCCGCCGCTCTGCGCCGAGCACGGCCTGACGCCGGCCCGCTGCGCCGACGTCGCCGCGTACGTCAAGGGGCTGCAGGACTGGCAGTCCGGCGGCCACGAGTGGCACATGCGCTCCAGCCGCTACATGAACGAAGGCGCGCTGGACGCCCCGTCCGCCCCCGGCGCCTGGCAGTCGCCGACCGGCCTGGGCACCTCCGCGGCCCACCGGCCGCCCACCGCCGCCGGCAGCGAGCACCGGCGGCTGCGCGCGTACGGCTTCGTGCCGTTCGAGCGGGTCGGGCCGTCCCGGCTGCCCGACTTCGACCTGCCGTTCCCGCTCACCCTCTCGCCGCACCTGGACGGCGCCCGGGCCCGGCTGCGGGAGTGGTGCTCCGCGATGGGGATGCTCGCCCCCGACCCGGGCGTGCCCGGCTCGTTCGTGTGGGACGGGCACAAACTCGACGCGCACGACCTGCCGTTGTGCGCGGCCGGCATCCACCCGGATGCGACCCCCGACGAACTCGACCTGTCCTCAGGCTGGTTGGCCTGGGGGACGTACGCGGACGACTACTACCCGGCGGTCTTCGGCCGGACCCGGGACCTGGCCGGCGCGAGGCTGCGCAACGAGCGGATGCGGCGGTTCATGCCGATCGAGCCGGACCCGTCCGGTCCGCCGCCGATCCCGGCCAACGCGATCGAACGCTCCCTCGCCGACCTGTGGCGGCGCACCGCCGCCCTGATGGAACCGGCCGACCGGCGCGCCCTGCGGGCCGCGGTGGAGAAGATGACGGCCAGTTGGCTGTGGGAGTTGGCCAACCAGGCGCAGAACCGCGTCCCCGACCCGGTCGACTACATCGAGATGCGCCGTGCCACCTTCGGCTCCGACCTGACGATGAGTCTGTGCCGCATCGGACACGGCGAGTCCGTCCCGCCGGAGGTCTACGCGAGCGGCCCGATGCGCTCGTTGGAGGACGCCGCGGCGGACTACGCGTGCTTCGTCAACGACGTGTACTCGTACCAGAAGGAGGTCGAGTTCGAGGGCGAGTTCCACAACATCGTCGTCGTCACACGGCAGTTCTTCGACTGCGACCAGCCGACCGCGATGCGCGTGGTGGACGACCTGATGCGCTCCCGGCTGCGCGAGTTCCAGCACATCCACCAGCACGAACTGCCGGTGCTCTACGACGACTTCGGTCTGGACGCCGAAGCCAGGGCCGTCCTGGAGGGGTTCGTGGGCGAACTGCGCGACTGGCTCGCCGGGGTGCTCAACTGGCACGAGAACTGCCGTCGTTACCGGGAGGACGAACTGCGCGTGGTGCCCGGCTCGGGAGGCCGTCCGGTGCTGCCGCGGCGCGGATCGTTCCCCTTCGCACCGACCGGTCTCGGCACCCGTGCGCTGCGCCCGTCCGCCCCCGGGGCGCGCACGACGACCGCGCCGCGCACACCGGACGCGCCGCCGGCGCGGCTGCCGACCGGTCCCACCGGGCCGGGCGCCGCCTCGCCCCGCCCGCGTCGGCCGATCGGCCGGGCGCCTGCCCCGACGGACGTCCACCCCGCCTGACCGGGCCGCCGCACCGCCCGGCCGGCCGCGCGTCCCGGCACGGCCGGGCGGGCGCGCGTCCCGGCACGGCCGGCCGGCGGCCGGCGCCGGTCCGGCCGGGCGGGGTGCCGCGCGCGCCTGAGCGGACCGTCCGCGACCTCGGCCTGGAGATGGGCTCCCCGGTGGTCGCCCTGGTCAAGTCCACCGGGGTCTCGCTGGCCACGGCCTGAGCCCTCCGCCGCACTCTGCGGAAACGCAGACCGTGGCGGAGCGGACCCCAAGATCCGCCCACCCCGCTTTTCCGCCGGGTCCTCACGCGTGCGAGCCGAACGCCACGGCCAAAGCCGACACAGACCCCGGGCCCCTGCCGCCCTCATCGCCAGGCCGCGTCTCAGCTTGGCGTTTGTCCTCGGCGGGCTTGGTGTTCCTTGATCGACTCGGCGCGTTTGACCGTCTTGCCGACGTCGTGCCGTGTGGCCCGGCAGTTGTTTTCGGACCACGGCGGGAACGTTCAGGACAGCGAGGACCCCGGCGCGGACACGGCGCTGACCGTACTCGGGGCGTCGACGACTCCCAGCCGCAGGTGCTCGATGTGGTGGACGGCCTGGTCGAGGAGTTCGGCGACGTGGTGGTCATGCAGGGCGTAGACAACGGAGCGGCCCTGGCGGGTGCCGGTGACCAGGCCGAGGTTGCGCAGCAGGCGCAGTTGGTGGGAGCACGCGGACTGCTCCATCCCGACGGCCGCGGCCAGCTCGGTCGCGGCCAGCGGCCCTTCGCGCAGGCGGGCCAGGATCAGCAGCCGGGAGGGTGTGGACAGGGCCTGCAGCGTGGTGGCGACCTGCGCGGCGTTGGCGGTCGTCAGACGGGTGCGCGGCGGCGTGCTGTCGGTGGTGTTCGCTCCGTGACCCATGGCATCATCCTAAGGAATGAATTCATGAACGGCTATTCAAGTGTTCCTGTTACGGTGGGAGAGACTTACCCGCTCCTCGCGCGAAGGAACCGCTCCCGCCATGCCCGCTGCCCTCGATCAGCGTCCGGTCCAGGCCCCGTCCCGGCACACGCCTGCCGCCGTCCCACGGCGGCGCACCCGGGTGCTCGCTCTGGCCGAGGCCCGCTGGGCCACCGCCGCCCTGGTGCTGTTCCTGATCGCGCTGCCGCTGCAGCTGACCGGCACCCCAGCATGGGCATGGGGACCGTCGTACGCGCTGACGTACGCGGCCGGCGGCTGGGAGCCGGGCTGGGCGGGACTGCAGGCGTTGAAGGACAGGACGCTGGACGTCGATCTGCTGATGATCGTCGCCGCGCTCGGTGCCGCCGCCATCGGACAGGTCATGGACGGTGCTCTGCTGATCGTCATCTTCGCCACCTCCGGCGCCCTGGAAGCCCTGGCGACCGCCCGCACCCAGGACGCCGTGCGCGGGCTGCTCGACGTCGCCCCGACCACGGCCTGCCTGCTCGCCGACGACGGTACGGAGACCACCGTGGAGACCGGCTGGCTCGCGGTCGGCGACACCGTCATGGTGCGCCCCGGTGAGCGCATCGGCGCCGACGGTCGCGTGCTGGACGGGTCGAGCGACGTCGACCAGGCAACGATCACCGGAGAGCCCCTGCCGGTGGCCAAGCAGGCCGGGGACGAGGTGTTCGCGGGCACCTTGAACGGGACCGGCGCACTGCGGATCAAGGTCGAGCGCGACTCGTCGGAGTCGGTGATCGCCCGGATTGTGGCCATGGTCGAGGAAGCTTCCCGGACCAAGGCACCCACCCAGCTGTTCATCGAGAAGGTCGAACAGCGCTACAGCCTCGGCATGATCGCCGCGGCCCTGGCCGTCTTCCTGATCCCGCTGGCGTTCGGCGCGACGCTGACCGGGTCGCTGCTGCGCGCCATGACCTTCATGATCGTCGCCTCGCCGTGCGCGGTGGTGCTGGCCACCATGCCACCGCTGCTGTCCGCGATCGCCAACGCCGGCCGCCACGGCGTGCTCATCAAGTCCGCGGTGGTGATGGAACGCCTCGGGCAGGTGGATGCCGTAGCGATGGACAAGACCGGCACCCTGACCGAGGGCACGCCCCGCGTGGCCGCGATCCGCCCCCTAGCCGGCTCCGGCATGGACGACGACACCCTCCTGGTCCTGGCCGCAGCAGCCGAGCATCCCAGCGAGCACCCGCTGGCCCACGCCCTCGTCGGCGCGGCCCGCGAGCGCGGCCTGGACGTGCCGGCCGTGAGTGGCTTCGTCTCCGTCCCCGGCGTCGGCGTCGGCGCCGTCCTCGACGGTTCCACCATCGGCGTGGGCGCCCCGGCCCGACTGCTCAAGCAGCCGGGCCGGGACAGTACCGCGGCCCGGGCCGCGGTCGTCGTCGGCGAACTGGAGGACAGCGGACACACCGCCGTCCTGGTGCAGCGCGACGGCCGCCCGGTCGGCGTCCTGGGCATCGCCGACCGACTGCGGTCCGAGGCCGCTGCCACCGTCACCGCCCTCGGCCGGCTCACCGGCACCAGTCCGATGCTGCTGACCGGCGACAACCCGCGTGCCGCCGCCCGCCTGGCCAACGAGGTCGGCATCACTGACGTGCGCGCAGGCCTGCTGCCCCAGGACAAGGTCACCGCGGTCAAGGAAGCCGAGCAGGCCGGCCACAACGTCCTGGTGGTGGGCGACGGCGTCAACGACGCACCCGCACTCGCCGCCGCGCACACCGGCATCGCCATGGGCCGGGCCGGATCCGACCTCGCCCTGGAGACCGCGGACGCCGTCATCGTCCGCGACGAACTCGCCACCGTGCCCACCGCTGTCAGCCTGTCCCGTCGGGCCCGCCGTCTGGTGGTGCAGAACCTGGTCATCGCCTCGGTGTTCATCACCGGCCTGGTCATCTGGGACCTCGCCGGCCACCTGCCACTGCCGCTCGGCGTCGCCGGCCACGAAGGCTCCACCGTCATCGTCGGCCTCAACGGGCTGCGCCTGCTCGCCGACGGCGCCTGGCACCGCGCCCGCACCGGAACACCCCGGTGCGGGAGTTCATCGTGATTCGTGCAGGTCAACGGTTCTGGTGACGAGTCGTCGGGGTACTCGCGCACCTCACCACGGTGATCGTCGCGGGGAGATCATCGGTCACCGAGCCACCTGGTGGTGCGTCAGCACCAGCATGTCCCGTACCGGCACGGTCGCGTGCCGCGGGTGCATGCACCGTCGTCCGGAAGGTCTTCAGGCTCGCGAAGCCGTGCTCGACCGGTGCCCGCAGGCTCCTGGTCATCTGGTTCACGACCTTCTCCGGTGACGACAGGCGCTTGCCGCCGCCCGCCTCGAACCCCGTGGCGATCGCCGGCTGCTCCGCGGCTCCCGCGTCCGGACCGACGAACGCGGCAGCCGGGCCACGGACCCGCCAGCCACCAGCCCAAACAGCCGAAACGGCCCGCCAGTGAATCCGACCGGCCGTCACGAGAGATCGAGGCTAATGCACAGGAACATCTCTTTCCAGGCAAGGTGACTTGTTCACGACGTGATGCCCGGCATTGTGCTGCCAATTTCGAACCCAACCGTTGACGCCCCTTCACCGATGGGTCACAATCCCCGTTGAACGCAGGCACTTTACCCGTTCTTTGACTGTGGTATTTCGACCGATCCTATGAAGGGGGCCGCATGAGAACGGCCGGTGAGATGCCCCTGGCGAGCCTTAGGCCCCGGCTCCGTAACGACGTCGTGTTTTTGCGGGTCGATACTGGAATTTACCTCAGGAGCTCCGAGACATCCTGCGTTCTGAAAGGCCCGGGAGCATACGAGTGGATGTCGGCCCTCGGCCCCCGGATGACCGGTGAGTCAACCGTCGCGGAACTGTGCGAGGGACTCGACGAAAACCGACAGAAAACCGCGATGGGGCTGATGAGCACGCTCCTCAAACGTGGATTCGCAAGAGCGGTACCCGCTCCCGACAGCGAAACGCTGCCGCTGGCCGTGCTTGGTCGGTTCGCGTCGCAGGTCAATTTCGTCGAGCACTTCACGCACGGGGACCCCGGAACGCCTCAGGAGCTGTTCGCACGCTTCCGGTCCCTCCGGGTGCTGGTGAGCGGCCCGCCCGGTGAGATGTCCGCTGCGGCGGTTCGGGGTCTGCTGCGCAATGGCCTCGCCGAGGTGACCCTGAACGACACGACGTGGGGCGGCTGGTTCGAAAAGGAGATCTCCCTCCTGGCCGAGTCCGGTGTGCCGGCCCGAGTGGTGGTGTGCCCCAGGGCTGGGCAGGACCTGGCTGACTTCGACGTCGTCGTCCATGCCTGCGACAGCTCGCACACGGCGGCTCTGCTCGAACTGACCCGGACCATGAGTGCTCTGGAGCGCCCCCCAAGACTGTTCCCGGTGGTGGCTGACCCCGGCCGGGTGGTACTGGGCCCCATCAGCGGGGCGTCGGTGGAACAACCCTGCTGGATGTGCGCCCAGTTGCGGCTGGCCGCGAACTCCGACCCACGACTGGCCGCCGATTTCTGGCGCGGCCTGGCGATAGGGCCGGTCGGGCACCCCGCAACCGCAGGTGGCCAGGTGACCCGGAGCATGGTCGGCAACGCGGTGGCCTTCGAGGTCTTCCGCCTAGGCACCGGGCAGTTGCGGCCTGACGATGAGCGGCATGCCGTGGTACAGGACCTCACCACGCTGGAGTCCCAGCGCGAGCGCGTTCTGCCGCACCCGGGGTGTCCGCTACGCCATGCGAAGGCGGCCCCGCAAGAGCCGCTCCCGCCGGTGGACACCAGCGCGGCGCACGGTCGGGCGGCCGTCCTGGTCTCGCCCCGGTTCGGAGTCCTGTCCGAGTGGACCGACGAGTCCGTCCGCCAGATCCCGCTGAAGACCGGCCGCGTGCGGCTCGGTCCGGTCGGCTCGCTGGCCGAAGGCCCCCGGGAGATCTGCGCGTTCGACGTCGACACCACGTTGGCCGCGCGCACGCTCGCGGTGCGGTCGGCTGTCTCCTGCTACGTGGGGCGGCTCGGTCCGGCCGGACCGCGGGACACCGTCACACGGCAGGACGGCGAGGAGGTGCCGGCCGAGTCGCTGGAACTGTCCAGCGGCCTGGCGGTGCCGCCGGGCGGACCCGACGGCGGGTGGCTGCCCGCGGTGTCGCTGCACGGCGGCACCACCCGGCAGGTGCCCACTGCCGCCGTCTATCCACTCTCCCCGGCCAACAGCGCCCTGCTCTTCGAACCCACCCCGGCCGGGGCCGCGGTCGGCTGGACCCTCGCCGAGGTCAGGGAACGCGGCCTCGCCTCCGCGCTGGCCCGGCGCGGACTGGTCCGCGCCGTCGACGGCGGGGCACCGGCTCGAACCCTCGCCGACGGGTGGCTGGCCGGGGACGAGGAGGCGGCCTTCGTACTCGGCAGCGTGCGACACATCGGACGGCGGGCCCAGGTGTATGCCCTGCCGGGCGCGGCACCGGTCTTCGCGGTCCTGGCTGTCGTCGAGGACTCCGGTGGGGGGCCGGCCGACTGGGCGGTCGGCGCGGCGTTGTCGGCACGCGGCGCCGTGCGTCAGGCAGTGCTCGACGCCGTCGGATGCGCGGTGCGCCGGCACGACGACGGGGCCCCGGCTGATCTCGGGGATCCTCTGCTGGCCGACTTCGACCCCAGGCTGCTGAAGGTGGCGGGCACCGAGAACGGCTGGTTGTTCGACTCCCCAGCCCTCCCACTGGCGAGGGTCCTCGAAGAACTGGCCGGGGCCGGTACTCAGGCCCTGTTCGCCGACACCACCACGATCGACCTGCACGCAGTCCGAGGCATGGTCACCGGAACGGTCCTCCTCGCCGCGTACCCGTGACCACCGCACCGACCGCGCCCTCGGGGCGCGCCACGGTTCTCGGAACAGCCGTTCCGAGGTTTCATCCCACACAGGGAAGGATCGCCATGTCCGTTGAACTGAGAGACGAGCTGAGCGCTCTGGAGAGCGCGACGTTCGAGATCGAGGAGATGACCGACGAGTCGGTCGAGCTGGCGTTCTCCAGCTCCAGCTGCTCGTGCTCCAGCTGCTGCTCCTGCTCGACCAGCAGCTGCTGCTCCTGCAGCACCAGCACCAGCTGACGCCTCCCGGCGTCGGGGGCGGCGGACCGCGTGACCTGCCCGACCGTCCAGTGTGAAACGTGCGGCTGCCCGCGTGACCCGGCCGGGCCGGACCATGCGGGCAGTCCGCCATCACGGAACGACCCGTGCCTGACCGAACCCGTAGCGAGCGACTGGGTGGACCGATGACGATGGTGTGGAACGCGGCGGCCTCCGCGGCGCTCTCGGACGACCCCCTGGCACAGGTGGCCGACGCGGTCCGCGGCCAGCTCACCGGACCGGTCGGTACCGGCATCCGGGTCGACGTCGGTGTGCTCGGCCTGCCGGAGCCGCCCGGTCGGCGCCCGGGACCGTCGGGTGGCGACCTCGTCTATCCGGTGCGACTGTACGGCGAGACCGTGCTGCTGGGTCCGCTCCACCGGGCCGACGGCAACAGTCGGCCCTGCGTGCGATGCCTGGAACGCCGGTGGCTGGCCCTGCGTCCGGTCGAGGAGCGGAAGGCGATCGAGGACGGCGCCGACTTCATGGTGGCCGGTCCGCCGGCTCCGACGCCGTTCCTCCTGGAGCAGATCGCCCGGATAGCGGCCGCCGAAGCGGGCGGCGACGTGCCGCCGGGGGACCGGCGACCTGGACGGATCGTCGAACTGCACGTCAGGGACCTGACGGTGTCCCGGCACGAACTGATCGCCGACTCCGAGTGCGAGCGGTGTGCCGTCCCCGTGCCGGACACCGCGGAAAACGCCGCCCTCCCCTTGCGGTCGCGTCCGAAGGTCCATCCGACCAGTTACCGAGGCACAGCCGCGGCAGACCTGGAGTTGCCGACGGCCGGGCTGGTCAACGAGATCTGCGGGACGCTGGCCGGAGCGGCGCGCCGGGTCTACCAGTGCAGCGCGACCCTTCCGGTCAGCGGCTACTTCCGGGTGCGCAGCAAGTACGACTTCCACGAGATGTGGTGGAGCGGGCAGTCACAGAGTTCGGCCAGCAGCGAGCGGTACGGGATGCTGGAGGGACTGGAACGCTACGCGGGCCAGTTCCCGCGGTCCAAGACCTCGTCGGTGTACGGCAGCTATCGGGACCTGGCCTCCGACGCACTCGACCCGGCGGCCACCGGCTCCTACCGTCCGGAGTTCTACGCCGGGCACCGCGACTACTACCAGCCCTACCACCCGGACACCCCGACGCACTGGGTGTGGGGCTACTCCTTCGGCGAGCGGAGGCCGCTGCTGGTGCCGGAGCAACTCGTCTTCTACCTCGACCGCCGTCCGGACCGGAAATTCGTCCAGGAGTGCTCCAACGGGTGCGCCAGCGGCACCAGCACGGAGGAGGCGCTCCTGCACGGCATGCTCGAGTTGATCGAGCGGGACGCGTTCCTGCTGTGCTGGTACGGAGGGGCGCGACTGCCCGAGATCGACCAGTCGACCTGCGACGACGAGGAGGTCCGGTTCGTCCTTGATCGGGTGGCCCGACTCGGGTACCGCATGCGACTGTTCGACATGAGGGTGGACAACCCGGTGCCGGCCGTGATGGCGGTGGCCGAGCGGCTGGACGGGGGTCTGGGGCGCCTGTGCTTCGCGGGCGGGGCAAGTCTGGAGCCGATCGAGGCGGTCCGGGCGGCGATCGCGGAGACCGCCTCCTACATTCCGGGCATGGACGAACGGGTGGAGGCAAGACTCGCGGACCTCCGGGCCATGGCCGGCGACTACACCCGGGTGCACGAACTGACGCACCACGCCCTGCTGTACGGGCTGCCCGAGATGGCGCACACTGCGGACTTCCTGCTGGACGCGGCGCCATCGCGACCGATGGAGGAACTGTACCGGCCGTGGCTTGAGCAGCGGCCGGCAACCCTGGACTTGGCGGACGACGCGCGCTTCGTCCTGGAACGGCTGCGCGCCATCGGCAGCGACGTGGTCGCGGTGGACCAGACGTGCCCGGAGCAGGAGGGCACCGGTATCCACACGCTGTGCGTGATGGCACCGGGCCTGGTGCCGATCGATTTCGGTTGGGAAAGGCAGCGGGTGCTGGACCACCCGCGGCTGGGTGCCTACCTCGACGGCCGGCTCGCCACCGTCCACCCGGCCGGTGCGGGCTACGGCCCGACCGGCCTGAACGCCAGACCGCACCCGTTCCCGTGATGGATCCGATCGCCCGTGGCCGTCACCGGACGGACCGCCCAGGCTCAATGGCCGCAGGAGGAGAGACCGTGTCGCAGGAGCCGACGAGCGTCGTGACCCGCTACGTGGAGTCGGTCTTCCGGCGTGGCCGGGAGCCGATGGAGCCGATCGGATTCAGCCCGGACTGGGCGGACCAGCCCTCCCGGCACAAGACCTACCTGGGGGTGCGGCGCTTCCCGCTGCCGCCCGGTGCCGACCTGCCGCTGGCCGGCACGGGCGACGCGTTGTTCGGAGATCCCCCGGAGGGTTCGGGCCCGCCGTGGACCTTGGACTCCCTCGCCGGGATGCTGCGGCTGTGCTACGGGGTGCTGGACCGACGGCTGCGGGTGAGCTGGAACCAGGACAGCCACGTGCGGGTGCTCTACCCGGAGGCGCTGTGGGGGCGCGGCGCCGCCTCGGGTGGAGGAATGTACCCGTTGGAGGTGTACTGGGCGGCTGGTCCCGGCAGCCCGTTGACGCCCGGCCTCTACCACTACTCGACCGCGCACCACGCCTTCGAACGGCTGGTCGCCGGGGATCCGACCGACGAGGTCCGTGCGGCGTGCGGGCCCGGGCCCGCACACGGTACGGCCGACGGTTACCTACTGGTCGCGGTGCGCTTCTGGAAGAACTCCTTCAAGTACAACAGTTTCTGCTACCACGTGGTGACCCAGGACGTCGGTGCCCTGCTGGCCGGTTGGGAAGTGGTCGCCCGGGCGACGGGTCGACGGCTGTCGCGGGTGCTGTGGTTCGACGACGAGCGGCTGAACCGGCTGTTGGGGTTCCGCACGCATGAGGAGAGCGTGCTGGCGGTCGTCCCACTGCCGTGTGCCCCACCGGCGGACCACGCGGTCGCGGCGGCCGGACAAGACTGGACGGTCGACCGGTCCTGCTTCGAACGGTCGGCGCGCACAAGGGTCTTCGAGCAGGTCGAGCAGGTGCACCGGGCGGTGCTCGGCGACCGCCGGGAGCGCCCGGACCCCGAGTCAGCCCGGGCACTCGTTCCGGTGCCCCGGCCGTCGGACGTCCAGGTGCCGTTGCCCCCGCTGTTGAACGGCCGGCTCGGCCGGGGGGTCGGGCAGGTGCTCCGGTCCCGGCGGACGAGTTTCGGTTCGTTCGTGCGCACCAGGCTCCTGGGTCTGGACGAACTGGGGACCGTCCTGGCCGGTACGGTGGCCGGCCAGCGCTACACCGCTGACGTGGTGCCCGAAGACGTCGGGTTGACCGGGCTGTACGTGCTGGCGAACCGGGTCGACGGGTTGCCGTCCGGTACCTACCGGTACGACGCCGCGGGCCACCGGCTCAGGGTGGTGCGCGAGATGCCGCTCGCGGAGAAGCTGCAACGCAGCTACTACCTCACCAACTACAACCTGGAGCAGGTCGGCGCGGTGCTGGCCATCTCCGGATTGTGGCGCAGCACGTTGGAGACGTACGGAGCCCGCGGCTACCGGGTGCTCAACGCCGAGGTGGGCGGGCTGGCGCAGACGGCCTACACCACTGCCGCGGCCCTGGGCGTCGGCTGCGGCGTGGTGCTCGGCTTCGACAACATCGCCATCGACGAGGCGGTGGGCCTGGCGGACGGCGATGAGCGCACCTTCCTGTTCGTGCTGCTGGGCCACGAACGCGCGGACCGCGCGGACTACGACTACCGGCTGGTCTGAGAGGGCTGATCCGTGACATCCAGCACGCTGCGCCCCGTGACGCGATGGCACCTGGTGCCGAGGTTCATGCTGCGCGTCGGCGGTCTGCCGTTCGAGGCAGCCACCGCTCTCGCCTCCCCGGCGGCGGCCGCCTGGACCGACGAGGTGCTCGACGCTCGGGACAAGCTGCGCGAGAGCGGGGCCGAGCTCGCCGACGTCCTGCAGGAACAGGTGGCGGCGAGCCTCGACTACCCGGCTGCCCGGCGTACCCTGATCAACCTGCGCCGCGACGTCTTCAACGGCCGGCCTGCCCGCTCGCTGGCGGCGGCCGAGACCCTGCTGCCGGCGGACTCGCTCGCCGCGCTACGGGACTGGGACGCCGAACGGGCCCGGCACGAGGCGCTGCTGGGGGCCGGTGCCGAGGTGCTGGCCAGCGAGGTGGCGGCCATGCGGCGGGAGCTGCGCCGGATCGCTCGGGAGAGCGACCTGCGGCTGGGCGTGCAGCTCTCCTCACCGTCCCTCGACGAGCACCTGGACGGCTACCTGTCGCGCGGCGACGAACCGCTCAGCAAACGGGAACGCCGGGTGGAGCGCTCCCTGCTGGAATACCTGTTCCGTACGGCGTGCAAGACAAGCCCGTTCAGCACGCTGACGTCGGTGTGTGCGGGCACGTTCACTGATGTCGGCGGTCGTCCGCTGGCGGCCTCGGTATCCGGGTGGCACAAGAGCAGCAGCACCCGGCTCAACGTCGCGGTGCTGGCCCGCCTGTCCGACCTGCTGGCCGCAACCCCGCGGGTACGCCGAGACCTGCCGGTACGCGCCACCAGCGGGCTCGAGGTCGATCGCGACCGGGTGCGGTACCTGCGCAAGCTGCGCGGCGCGGACGGCGACGCAGACGCAGCGGTCACCCTGGACGCCGTGCACGAGAGCCTGTTCTTCCTGCCCACCGGCGACGTCCTGGCCGACGTGCTCGCGCTCTTCGCCGGCGGGACCACACTGCGGTTCGCCGAGGCGGTGCGACGGGTGTGCGCGGCGGGCCGGGACCGGCCGCAGGAGGGGGTGGAGCAGTACCTGGCCCAACTGCTGCGGCTGGGCCTGCTCGTCGTGCCGGAGCTGGACATGGACATCCATGACCCCGATCCGGTCTCCACCTACTGCGCCGGGCTGCGGAACCTGGACGCCGAGTGGGCCCAAGACCTCGCAGAGCACGTGGCCCGGGTGGGCTCGGACGTGGCGCGCTTCGCCGACGCCGGCCTACCGGAACGACGTGAACTGCTCGCCCGGGTACGCAAGTCGGTGGCCAGCGCACACCGCCAGCTGGGGCACGAAGACGTTCCCGTGCTCCGGACACTGGTCTACGAGGACACCACTCTGCCGGGCGTGGCCGTGGCCGGGGACGCCGAAGCCTGGAGCAACCGGACGGCCCTCGGACTGCGGCAAGTGGCACGCGTCCTGCCGGCCTTCGACACCAACCTGGTACGCCGGCTCGTGACCAAGGGCTACTTCCGGGTGCGGTACGGCGAGGGCGGACGGTGCTCGGACTTCCTCTCCTTCGCCCACGAGTTCGGCCAAGACATCTACGACAACTACAACCAGCGGTTGATGCGTCACCAGCGCTTCGACGGCGGCACCCCGCGCGGCTACGACAACTGGTTCAAGCAACCCGAGATCACCGGCATCGACCGGGCGCGGGCTGCGGTCGCCGAGGAGGTCGTGCGGCGTCACGAGGCGGGCGGCGGCGACATCGAACTCGACGAGGACTTCCTCCGCACGATCGAGAACCTGCTGCCGCACCCGACTGGGCCACGGTCGTTGTCCTTCTTCCTTCAGGTGGCCGACGACGGCACGAACGACCCACTGGTCGTCGTCAACCGGATCTACTCCGGTCTCACGCTGCTGTTCTCCCGCTTCGCGCACTGCCTCGACGACGACCTCACCGGGTCGCTGCGCCGCTCGCTGGAAGACGCGGTGCCTCCGGGGGCTGTCTTCGCCGAGCTCAAGGGCGGCTACAACACGACCAACCTCAACCTGCACCCGGTGGTGACCCCGTACGAGGTGGTGTGTCCCGGCGAGACCAGCCATCGGCCGCCGCAAGAGCAGATTCCGGTCGAGGACCTGGTCGTGGAGCACGACATCACCACCGATCGGCTCCTGCTGCGTTCGCGCCGGCTCGGCACCGAGGTGATCCCGGTCTATTTGGGCTTCCTGCTGCCCATGGCGCTCCCGGAGATCCAGCAGGTCCTGCTGAACTTCTCCTGCACCACCATGGCGCAACTCGACCTGTGGGAGGGCACCGGCCTGGCCGACCGCGAGGAAGGCGTCCTGCCGCGGATCCGGCTGGGCAGGACGATCCTGCAGCGGAAGTCCTGGCGTTTCCCACCGGACCGGCTGCCGCCGGTGGTGACCGGTCAGTCCGAGCAGGAGTGGTTCCTGGCCTGGCGGGAATGGCACCGCGCGGCCGGCCTACCCCGCCACGTCTTCGCCGCACTGGGCGGTGAGCACAAACCGCAGTACGTGGATTTCGATTCCTACGCGTGCGTGCGACTGCTGGACACCGCGGTCCGCAAGACCACCTCGCCGGTGGTGTTCAGCGAAATGCTGCCCGGCCCCGAACAGATCTGGCTGCGCGACGGCCGGCACCGGTACGTCACCGAGCTCATGGTCGAACTCGACGGACTCGACGAAGGGGGTTCCCCGCGGTGATCGACGGCATGACGGACGCGGCGACCAGCGGCGCGGGCGAGGACGACGGCTGGATCAGCCTGCACGTCTTCTACGCCGCGAACGCAAACCCGATCCTGGTACGGTGCGTGCGGCCACTCGTGGCGGAGCTGCGTGGACGTGGGCTGTTGCGCTCGTGGTTCTTCATCCGCTACTGGTTGGAGGGCCCGCACGTACGGTTGCGGCTGCTGCCCTCCTCCCCCGGGGCGGCCGAGGATGTCGAGCGCACCGCGCGGGACGCGCTCACCGCCTTCCTGCGCCGGAGGCCGGCCCTCTATGAAGAGGACCGGGACGCCAGCGGTGATCTGTACAAGAACATGTTCCTGGCCGAGTACAGCCAGGACCGCTGGGACGAGTTGTACGGACGGGACGGCACGATGCCCTTCCGGGACAACAACAGCGTCGCGCGGATCCCCTACGAGCGGGAGCTGAGCCGATACGGCGGCCCGGTCGGCATGGAACTGGCCGAGTGGCACTTCCAGGAGTCCAGCGAACTGGTGCTCACCCTGCTGGAGACCACCAACGTGCACGTACGCACCGCGCTGCTGGGCCAGGCCGCGCAGTCGACCGCGGCGCTGTGCTTCGCCTTTCTGGGCGACGAGGAAGCGGTGGCCACCTTCCTGACCCGGTACCGCACCATGTGGGAAACCTCCTACCAGGAACCGAGCGACGGCCAGCACGAGCGGTTCGACCGTAGCTACGCACGGATGCGCGAACGGCTGGTCGCACGGATGAGGCATGTGCGCGACAGTGCGCGCGACGACCCGTCCGCCGCACCCACCCCACTGGAGCGCTCGTGGCTCGCGCACTGCGCGGAACTGCGCGACAGAGTGCTGAAGTCGGCAGAAGCAGGCGCCCTGACCTTCCGCGACGGTGCGGTTCCCGATCCGCCGGCTGCTCTGGCGATCGTGCTCAGCTCCTACGTTCACATGACCAACAACCGGCTCGGGGTGAGCATCCTCGACGAGATCTACCTGTCCTACGTGATGGTCAAGGCGCTGGCGGATCTGGCACCCGTCGGGGACACCCGGTGACCGGCGCGGGGGCGCCGCCCCGGCTGCGACCTGAGGTGACGCTCGGCCCTCCGCTCCGCATCGGGGCACGCACGGTGCACCACGTGAAGGACGAACGCACCGGCTGCTTCTACCGGGTCGGTCCGCGCGAGTACTTCATCATCCAGCTGATGGACGGACAGCACACCCTCCGGGACATCGAACGCCGCTACACCGACGCGTACGACCGACGCCTGGGGCCGGACCACTGGCGGCAGGTCTTCACCATGCTCGGCCGCTACCAACTCCTGGACGGGCACACCGACCAGGCCGCCCTGGACCTGCTGCGCCAACGGCAACGAGACCGGGACACCGCGCGCCGCGGCTGGTGGCGCAATCGCTGGGTGATGTTGCGCCCCGACCGGCTGTGCGCACGGCTCGCGGGGCGGCTGGCTTTCGCCTTCCGCGCCGTCTTCCTGGTGCCAGCGGCCGTCCTCGCCGTCATCTGCCAGATGTTCGTATGGACGCACACCGCGACACTCGTCCACCAGGCGACCCATCCGGGCGCGTGGGCGATCACCACGCCAGTGTCGCTGGTACTGTTCTGGCTGGTCACCATGGCGCACGAACTCGCCCACGGGGTCGCCTGTCGGCACTTCGGCGGCACGGTCACCGAAATCGGGGTGAGTTGGCGGTTCCCCGTCCTGACGCCCTACTGCCGCACAGACGACATCGTGCTCTTCCACAGCCGCCGGGCCCGGGTCGGCACGGCGTTCGCCGGGGTGTTCGTCACCCTGCTGGCCCTGGTGCCGGTGACGGTGTGGTGGTGGCTGGCCGGCGGGGGCACCGGACGCTCCCTTCCTGCGGGCCTGCTGCTGTTCGGCAGTGGCGGGGGGCTGGCCAGCCTGCTGCCGTTCCTGCGATCGGACGGATACGTCATGCTCACCCACGCCATGGACCTCGTCGACCTGCGACGGGAGTCCGCCAGGTTCTGGCGCCTGCGCCTGCGCCGGGGCGACGCCGCGGCCCGGGAACGGCTGGCGGCCTACCCGCGGCGCGATGCTCGCGCGTACGCGACGTACGGGATCGTCTCGCTGCTGGTGTTCGTGCCGGCCTACACCGCCCTGGTGTGGTGGTGGTACGGGAGCCTGCGGGGGTGGATCGGTCCGGTGTGGGCGGTGGTAGTGCTGGCCGCCGAGACCGCGCTCCTGGCGGCGTTGCTGGCTGCGGCCGCACGAAACGGGGAACGGCAGGCCGTCGATGGCTGACCCGCACGGCCCCGCGATCAGGACCGCCGGACTGACCAAGCGGTACAGCTCGAAGACCGGGGTGTTCGACCTCGACCTGACGGTCCACCGCGGCGAGGTCTACGGCTTTCTCGGCCCCAACGGTTCCGGTAAGACCACCACCATGCGGATGCTCGTGGGGCTCGTGCGCCCCACCGCGGGCAGCGCCACGGTACTCGGCCACCCGGCCGGAAGCTCCGCCGCCCTGCGCCGGACCGGTGCCCAGATCGAGTCCCCCGCGCTGTATCCGCACCTGTCGGGGCGCGACAACCTGCGCGTGCTGGCCGGGTATGCCGACGTGTCCGATGCGCGGGTGGACGAGGTGCTCGACGAGGTCGACATGTCCGAGGCGGCCGGTGTCCCGTTCCGGGCGTACTCGCTCGGCATGCGGCAGCGCGTGGCAGTCGCCGCCGCGTTGCTCAAGGATCCCGAACTACTGATTCTCGACGAGCCCACCAACGGCTTGGACCCGGCCGGCATGGCCAGTATGCGGGAACTGATCGGCAGGCTACGCGGGGCGAACCGCACGGTACTGCTCTCCAGCCATCTTCTGGCTGAGGTGGAGCACCTGTGCGACCGGGTGGGGGTCATCCGCGAGGGACGGCTGATCGCCGATGGCACGGTCGCCGACCTGCGCCGCGGTGCCGGTGAAGGCGGGTTGTCCGTGGTCGTGGACCGCCCCGAGCACGCCGTGGAGGTGCTGAACGGCATGCCGGCCGTCCGATCCGCCACGGTGGAGGACGGTGTGGTCCGCGTCACCGTCGACCCGGACCTGGCCGCCGCTGTCAACCGACTGCTGGTCGAGAACGGGCTGGCAGTGAGCGAACTGCGCCGCCGAACGCTCTCGTTGGAAGACGCGTTCTTCGAACTGGTAGGGGACCGGCCGGAGGATCCGACGGTGCCCACGGAGGTGAGCAGCGCGTGAACGGCGTCCTTCGGGCCGAACTGCTGTCGGCACGCAAACGCCCGGGCGTGTGGGTGGTCGGCGGAGCCTGGACAGGGCTCGCGGTGGTATTCGGCATGGTGGTGCCCTACCTCATCTGGCTGGCCATCAGGAACCGGCCGGCCAGCGCCTCCAGCGATCCGCAGAAACTCATCGCGGGGCTGCTTCCGGACCGGTTCCTGTCCAGCACGGTCGGCCTGTACCCGCTGTTCGGCAGCGCGCTGATGCTGATCCTCGGCGCGGTGTTCGCCGGCGGCGAGTACCGCTGGGGCACCTGGGGCACGTTGCTGGTCCAGCGTCCCGGCCGCGCCACGACTTTGCTGGCCAAGGCGACGTCGGCCGCGGTGGCAGTGCTGTGCGTGACCGTCGTGGTCGTGGCCGCGAGCGCCGCCGCGAGCGCACTGATCGAGGCGCTCAGCGGGCGGAGCACCCGATGGCCCGACCCGGCGTCGGTCCTCGGCGGGATCGGCTCGGCCTGGCTGGTCAGCATGGCGGCTGCGAGTCTGGGCATCTTCCTCTCGACACTGCTGCGGGCCACCGGTGCCGCCATAGGGGTGGGCCTGCTGTGGCTGCTCGCACTGGAGAACCTGGTCTCGGCGCTGGCCGGCGCCCTGCCGCTGCTGAAGGGTTTGCAGCGTCTCCTGGTCGGACCGAGCGCCGGGTCGCTCGCCACCGCGCTCGACCCCTCCGGCACCGTCGACAGCTCCGTCCCCGGCGTGGTGTCCGTTTCCGGCCCACTCACCGCGAGCCTGGTTCTGACCGCCTACGTTGTCGTCTTCTTGAGCCTGTCCGCGTACCTCATCTCCCGCCGCGACGTACGCTGACCGCCTGGACGCCCTGGACGTGGCCTTGTGGAAGCGTCGCCGCGAGAGTACGGACCTGACCGGCCCGGTATCTGTCAGGCCGAAGAAGCAAAGGTGATGCCATGAACCGCCTCACGCAGACGCGCGGCCAGCAAGGCGGCCTGCTCCAGCGACGGCGTAAGGACTCCGTTCTCCGTCACGAGGGCATGGAACTGCTGTTCAGCATAGGGGAGGCGCCGGAACGACACCCGGCTCACGCCGTGACGTCCCTCCCCCGGGGCGGCATCCGGCGGACGGGCAGCGCCCCGGCTCCCGGGGGGCGCGCCCCGGGTCGCGCCGCACCGGGGTCGGTCATGCGGGCGGCTTGGGGGATTTCGCCGCCTTCGCGGCGCGCTTCGCCTCCTGTTTGAAGGCGCGGACCCTCGCCAGCGACTCCGGGCCGGTGATGTCGGCCGCGGAGCGGTACGCGTCCCGGTCGCCGTACGGGCCGGCCGCCTCACGCCAGCCCTGCGGCGTCACGCCGAACCGCTTGCCCAGCACCGCCAGGAAGATCTGCGCCTTCTGCCGGCCGAAACCGGGCAGCGCCAGGAGCCGTTCCAGCACCTCGGCCCCGGTCGGCACGTCCCGCCACAGAGCCGCCGCGTCACCGTCGTAGTGCTCGACCAGATAGCCGCACAGCCGCTGCACCCGGTCGGCCATCGCACCCGGGTAGCGGTGCACGGCCGGCTTCGCGGACAGTAGCGCCGCGAACTCCTCCGGGTCGTGCCCGGCGATCCGGACGGCGTCCAGGTCGTCCTCGCCCATCCGCTCGGCGATGGTGTACGGGCCGCGGAACGCCCACTCCATCGGCACCTGCTGGTCGAGCAGCATGCCGACGAGGGCGGCCAGCGGACTGCGGGCGAGCAGCGCGTCGGCCTCGGGCGACTGGGCGAGACGGATGGTGTGTTCCATGCCCCGATGATCCCGCGCGGCACGCCGCCGTGCACGCCGATGTCGGGCCCGCCGGCCCCGCGTCCCCGCCGGCCCCCGTGTCCCGCCGGCCCCGCGGTCGCGGAGCGGACGGGCCGCCGTGACGGCCGGGCGGGCCGTCACGGCTGGGTGTCCGGGGAGGCGTCAGCTCACGTTGAGCGAGGTGTCGTCCACCACGAACGAGGTCTGGTACTCGTAGTCCTCCGTACCGGTGAACTTCAAGGTGACCGTCTGCCCGGCGTAGCTCGCCAGGTTGAAGGAGTGCTGGACGTAGCCGCTGGCGGCGTCCAGGTTGGAGTAGGTGGCCAGGGTTCCGAGCACGGTCCCGGAGCTGTTGAGCACCTGGACCTTCATCGTGTCGTAGGCGGTGGTGTTGCTCGTCTCGGCGGTGTCCACGTGCAGCCAGAAGCCGAACGCCGCCGTGGTGCAGCCGGAGGGGATGGTCACCGACTGGGAGACCGTGTCGGTGGTCGCCGTGCCGTAGCCGTCCAGCCACGCCTTGTACGAGCCGGAGTGCGCGGGCTCCTTGCTGCTGGTGTTGATGATGCCGCTGGTGGCCGACCAGCCGGAGGTGCCGGACTCGAAGCCGGGGTTGGTCAGGAGCTGGCCGGCGGTGCAGCCGCCGCCACCCGTGGTGCCGCCCGTCGTGGTGCCGCCGGTCGTGGTGCCGCCGGTCGTGGTGCCGCCCGAGCCGCCGCCGGTGGAGTCGTTGCCGGACAACCAGGCGGTCGCGTTGAGCGCGAGAGCCGCGTTGCTGTCGGTGTCCCAGCCGTTGTAGAGGGTGTTGCCGGACTCACCGGTGCCGTCGTCGACCGGCGAGGAGTCGCCCCAGAACGCCACCCGGCCGCTGCCGTAGGTGCTGGTGGCGAAGAAGACGCCGGTGTCTCCGCTGGAACCGGAGGTGTAGAGCAGGCCCTTGGCGTTGGAGTTGTCCGAGGGGTGCAGGGTCCAGGTGGTGCCGGAGTCGATCTCGCTGCTGGTGACCGTGCCGAACGGGCCGTTGAGGACCGGGTCGGAGGAGTCGCTGATCGCCTTCGGGGTGCCGGAGGAGATGTCGAGGTCGTCGTCGCTGACGCCGAACGGGTCGTTGTCGTCGACGCCGTTGTTCGTCATCAGGTCGTTGATGATCTCCGGCGAGTCCCAGCCGTCGTTGTTGCGGTCGCTTCCCTTGTGGTCCGAGATGAGGAACAGCCCGCCGCCGTTCTGCACGAACTCCATGATGGCGGTCTTCTCAGCGGAGGTCAGCTGGGTGTTGGGCTCGTCGAGGACGAAGGTGTTGAAGTTCTTCAGGTCCAGCGAACCGCCGGTGCCGTAGGTGATGGTGTTGCCCGGGCCGAGGGTGTCCAGGGTGTAGTCACCGGTCTGCTGCAGGGCGACGCCCCACGAGGACAGGGCGCCGGTCCAGTCCGTCTCGTTGGTGGGGTTGGCGTCCTCGTCCAGCGGGTTCGGCATGCTGGTGCTGATGATCCAGTCGGCGTTGCCGGCCGTCTCCGCGCTGGTGTCGTCGAAGAGCACCTTCATCTGAGTGGCCGCCTGCGCGGCGGGCGCGGCGTGCAGTTGGGTCGCCGCGCCCGCCGTCAGCGCCGCGAGGACCGCGGCGCCGGCGACCAGGCCGCGCAGGTGTCTGTACCGTCTGAGCATCCGTCTGACCTCCGAGTGGGGGTGTCCGAGGGCGGTGCCGGTGCCGACTCTCCGCGCGTAGAGCGTGGAAGGCGCCTGCCACGCCTGGCGAGCGGCTGAACCGTACATGACACCATGCCGGCAGGCAACGGTCCGCGCGCGGTCCGCGGGCGACGCCGGGACGGCGGTCAGGCGGTCATTTTGGGGGGCAGACCGGCGGCGAACGCGTGGCCCTCGTCCACCCAGTCGTAGAGCGCCACGTCGTCCAGCAGCACCGCGGCCTCGACGATCACCCAACCGTGCATCGGACGGCCGCCGTTGACGAACTCGTGGACGCCCGGCCTGGCCCGCGCCGTCTCCGCCGCGGCGGCGCCCACCCGCACCAGCAGGTCCTCGCCGTGCACGCTGACCGCGAGGTTGCCGTCCTGGAGGAAGCCAAGCCCGCTGAACACCTTCTTCTCCCTGACCCCGCGGCGCTCGCCCAGCACCTCCCGCACCCGCCGGGCCAGGTCCTCGTCGTACGCCATCCGGAACTCCCGATCACGCGGCCGACCACCTGTGACCGGTATGCCCCCCATCACCCGGTCGCACACCCGGCACGCCCGGAACGCCCGGGGCGGAACCCGTCCGGGTGACCGCGGACCGCGGCGTCGGCCCCGCCGGCGGCCACCCGCCCGACCGCGGCGCCACGCCGCCGGGCGCCCCCGGCGCCACATCACACCCCGGCGCCACGCCGGCGGGCGCCACGCCCGAAGACCACGCCGCCCGCCCGAAGGCCACGCGCGGGCGCCGCCCCGCCGGGGTCAGACGCGGGCGGCCAGCAGTGCCGCGCCGACCACGCGCTGGTCCTCGGCCAGCTCCGTGCTTCCGGCCTCCGCCTCCCAGAGCGCGGTCTGCAGCACCCGGGCCAGCGTCCAGCCGGCCGCCCGCCGCCGGTCCAGGCCCACGATCCCGGTCATCAGGTCGAACCGGCGGAGCACCGCACGGGCCGGGTCGCCGCCGGCCAGCACCTCGGGCCAGCGGTTGTGCAGGGCCGGGAACAGGTCGAAGCCCGGATCACCGGCCAGCGGCTTGGGGTCGATCGCCACCCAGCGCGGTTCCGGCCCGCCGCCCGGCGCGCCGAGGACGTTCTCGTAGTGCAGGTCCCAGTGCAGCAACGCCTCCGCGCCCGCGCCCGCCGCGCCGGAGTCCCCGCCGCCCGCACGGCCGGGCGGCGGCCCGCCGAGCAGGTCGCGCAGCACCGCCGCGCAGCCGTCCAGCACGCGGCGGTCGGCGGGGTCGGCGAACCGGTGGCGGATCTCGGCGGCCCGGTCCGGCCACGGCGCGGCGAGGTCGGCGAGCCGGCGCAGCCCGGCGGGCGCCGGCACCGCGGTGAGCCGGCCGAGCAGCCCGGCCAGCAGGCGCAGCGCGGCGAGGTCGTCCGGCACGCCGGCGAGCGACCGGCCGGCGTCCAGCCGCTCCAGCAGCATCGAGCCGGACGCCGGGTGGTGCTCCAGCAGCCGCACCGCACCGCGGCCGTTCCAGGCGCGCAGCGCGACCGGTTCGCCGGAGGTCTCCTCGTCCACCGGCTGGAGTTTGAGCGCGGCGGGGGTGCCGTCCGGACGCCGCACCGGCAGCACCAGGGCGACCATGCCGTGCGCGGCCGGCCCGTCCACCCGCAGTTCCCAGGCGTCGAGGCGGTCCGCGGCCAGCCGGGGCAGCGCGGCGATCCAGGCCCGTCCCGCGGCGCCGGAGTGGTCCGCGTGGTGGGCGGCCAGCGCCTCGGGCACCCGGACGCCGCGCGGGGAGGCCGGACGGCCGCCGCGCCGCCGGTCGCCGCCGGTCACGGCCGCCCCTGGAGCACGGCGTGGGGGCCGGCGGTGCGCCAGGGCGCGCCGGTCGCGTCCAGCCGGGCCACGGTGGCGGCCGACCGGCCGGCGACCACCTCGGGCTCCAGGGTGCGCAGCGCGCACAGCGGGCCGGGGAAGCCCGCCGCGGCCTCGGCGAACGGCGCGGTCGCCGGCCGACGCAGGTCGCCGGTGAGGCGGCGGTGGTTGAGGTCGCCCTTGAGCGGGGTGGGGGCGGCGCCGGCGGTCTCGGCCCGCAGCGCCTCCAGCGCCCGGGCGTGCTCCAGCGGGTAGGGGACGCCGTCCAGGACCCGGTCGACCAGGGCCGGGTGCCGCCGGGTCGGCACCGTCCGGGCGAAGCCGCCGGACGGACCGCCGGTGACCGCGCACGGCGGGTCGAGGGTGGGCATGGCGGTGCGGGTTCCCCCTTCTCGCGGCTTCCCGGAGCGTCTCCCGGTGCGCCGCGGTCTTGCGTGCCGCGGGCCTGCCACCGCGGGCCGCGCCGCGGTCGCCGCGCGCCGCGGTCGCCCGGTGGCGGTCGCCCGGTGACCCGGCCGGGGGCGCCGCCCGGCCCGGCGGCCCGCCCACACTCTCACACCACGGGGGCCCGGCACGACGGAGCGGTCGCCCGCGAGGAGCACCCGCGCGACCCTGAGACCCGCGCGACCCGGCGGCCCGGCCGTCTCGCAGCACGCACACGGCACCGCGGCCGGCGGCCGGCGCCCCGGGGAGCGTACCGGGCGGTAACCCGGGAGACTCGGGGGGAGGGAACCGGGCCCGGCCGCGGTGTTCCCGGCCGCGGGCCGCCGGCGGGGCGACGAGGACGCGCAGGAGGGAGCCGGGGCATGCGGTACATGGTGATGGTGCAGGGCTCGCAGGCCGACTACGAGGCGATGAACGGCGAGGCGTCCGAGCACAGTCCGGCCTGGAGCGACCAGGACCGGCGGGCGATGTTCCAGTACATGAACCGGATCAACGACGACCTGCAGGCCACCGGCGAACTGGTCGACGCGCAGGGCCTGGCGCCGCCCGCACGCACCCGGCTGGTCAGCGCCGGCACCGGCGGCCGTCCGGTGATCACCGACGACCCGTACGGCGAGACCAGCGAACTGCTGGCCGGCTACTGGGTGCTGGACTGCGCGAACCTGGAGCGGGTCACCGAGATCGCCGCCCGGGTGGCGCGCTGCCCGGTGCCGGCGGGCGCCCCCGACCACGCCGTGGTGGTCCGGCCGGTGGACGCCTGAGCGCGGCGGGCTGCTGTTTGTTGCACGGTCGTGACCGCCGGGGCACCGCTCGCGGACCTGGTGGCGGCATGCTTCTGCCACCGCGCACAGCCGCGCGGGTCGCACAGACCTCCAGGGGGAACCGCCGTGTCCGCTCGCAGTCGCCTCGTCAGAACCGCGATCGCACTCACCGTCACGCTCACCGCCGGCACCGCGGCGCTGACCGGCTGCGGCCCCACCCGGTCCACCGCCTCCGGCAACGGCGGCACGGCCGCCGGCGGCGGGTCCGGCGGCGGATCGGACCGCACCGCGGCGCCGGTCGCCGCCCACCCGCACGGCGATGTCGAGGGCACCGCGCACAACGGTCTGACGATCAGCGACGGCACCCGGTACGTACTGATGAACGGCACCCGGGTCGACTTCGGCACCGAGGTGCGCGACCTCGCCTGGTCGCCGGACGGCCGGCACGCGGCCTTCGTGGACGGCGCGGGCGACCTGGTGGTCTCCGACCCGGACGGCGGCCACCGGGTGGTGGTGGCCCGCGACCCCGGCGGCCAGACCTGGTCGCACCCGACCTGGCAGGTGACCGCGCGCGACACCCGCGACGGGTTGGCGGCCAAGGACAACCTGCTGTTCGCGGCCGCGTCCGGGGGCGTCTCGCGGCTCGACGTCATCGCGGCCACCGCGGTGGACGGCACGCCGAAGGAGGCGGGCCTCAACGGCTACGGCGGCGACCCGCCGCCCCCGGCCACCGGCAACGTGTGGCCGACCGCCGGCGGCACGCACGGCAGCGCCGTGTACGCCAACACCGTCACCGGCGAGGTCTACCTCCGCGACGACAACCTGCGCCAGCAGGGCAGCGAGGTCACCCGGGGCTCCGAGCCGGCCATGTCTCCCACCGCCGACGAGGAGATCGTCTTCGTCCGCTCGGTCGGCGGCCACGACCACCTGTTCCTGGAGACCCAGACCGGCCGGGGCCTCACGGGGTCCAAGGACCTGACCCCGGACGCCGGCACCGACTACACCGAGCCCGCCTGGTCGCCGGACGGCACCACCATCGCGGCCCGCACCCCGGCCGGCGTGGTCACCCTGCCGGCGGACGGCTCCGCGGCACCGACCCTGGTCGTCGGCCACGGCGGGCTGCCCGCCTACCGGGGCTGAGCACCGCCGGCCAGCTCGGCGCGCAGCCGTTCCAGATGCGCGTCGGACGTGGTGTGCGGCAGGAACTCGACCACGTCGAGGAAGCGGAAGAGCACCCGGCTCCCGGTGACCGCGTACTCGTACTCCGCGAACCCCACCACGGCGCCGCTCGCACCGCGGGCGGCGCCGCGCACCGCGTGCCCGGTCAGCTCGTCGTCCGGCCGGCCGGGCCCGCCGCGCCGGGCGTTCGGACGGGCGAGGTAGGGGCAGGCCATCGAGGCGTACAGCATGCAGGCCCGGTGGCCGGGCCCCTCCGGGGTCGGCTGGAGGTTGCGGTACGGCCGGCCGGCCGCCCGCGCCCCGGCGATCGCCGCGCACTCGGCGGCGCCCACCACCCGCCACACCGGCCCGGCCGGCATCGGCCGGCCGCACACCGAGCAACGCCGGCCTCGCGCGCACCACGCGCTGCGCCCGTGGTCGGTGAGCGCGAAGACCGGCTCGCCGTCCTGCCAGGGCGTGATCGCCGGCACCGGGTAGCCGCGCCGGTCACGCGGGCGGTCCGCGACCGCCGGGGGTGTAGGGACGTTCTCGAAGCGCACGTCCCCATCCCTACCGTCAGGGCGCGGCGGACCGGAAGCGGCGACTGCTCTTTGTTGCCGAATCGCTGAGAAACCAAGACCCAGGAAGGATGGGCCGCCCTCCGGCGCGGCGCTATCGTCGGAGACCAGGAGCCCGGGCCCGCGCGGCCCGGGGCTCGGGACGAAGAGGGGGCGCCCGTCGATGGAGCCGGACGAAGCCGTGGTCGGCGCCACCGGAGTGCTGCTGATCGGCACGCGGGGCGCGCAGGGCCCGGGCGAGGTGCTGGCTCAGGTGAGGGGCGGTACGGAGACGTTCTTCGCCTGGTCGGCCGATGCGCTGGCGACGGGCACCCGGGTGCTCGTGGTCGAGTCGCGCGGCGGACGCCAGGTCGACGTCATCGAATGGGCTGATCCGCTGGACGCGTTGGCCGGGGAAGCCGGCGACGCAGGCTGAGGAGAGAACCATGTTGGGTTACCGCGTTCCCGCTCCCGATCAGGCGATGCTGATCTCCGGGGGGCGGCGTGGGCAGGGAGGTGCGCCTTTCCGGGTGGTGACCGGGCACGGCAAGTTCGTGCTGCCGGTCCTGCGCAAGACACGTTTCCTCACGCTCGCGATGTGCGAGGCGGAGGTCGCTGAGACCTGCGTGACCAAGCAGGGCATCGCGCTGACCGTGCGCGCGGTGATCGCGTTCAAGGTCGGCAACGACACCGAGAGCATCGTCAACGCCGGGCAGCGGTTCCTGTCCGACCAGGACCAGATGTCCGTGCTGACCGGGCGGATCTTCGCCGGCCACCTGCGCAGCATCATCGGCTCGATGACGGTCGAGGAGATCGTCACCGAGCGGCAGAAGCTCGCCACCGAGGTGCTGGAGACCTCGAAGGCGGAGATGGCCAAGATCGGCCTGACCGTGGACTCGCTGCAGATCCAGTCGATCGACGACGGCAAGACCGGCTACATCGACGCGATGTCGGCCCCGCACAAGGCGGCGATCCAGCGGCAGGCACAGATCGCGCAGGCGCAGGCCACCCAGGCGTCCGCGGAGGCACAGCAGGAGGCGGCCCGCAACCAGGCGCAGTACGCGCGGGAGACCGCGGTCGTGCAGGCGCAGTACAACGCCGAGGTGGAGCGTGCCCAGGCGGAGGCCGCGCAGGCCGGTCCGCTGGCGCAGGCCGAGGCACAGCAGAAGGTGCTGGCCGCGCAGACCGAGCTGGCGCTGCGTCAGGCCGAGTTGCGGCAGCAGCAGCTGGTCGCCGAGGTGGTCAAGCCCGCCATGGCGGAGGCGGAGCGCATCCGGGTGCTGGCCACCGCGGAGGCGGAGCGGATGAAGATCCAGGCGGAGGCCGCCGCCTCGCACGACCGGGTGGCGCTGGACCGGATGCTCATCGAGCAGCTGCCGATGATCGTCAAGGAGGCGGCGGGCGGCCTGTCCGGCGCCAACGTCAACGTCCTCAACGGCGCCGACGGCCTGGGGGAGATCGCGGCCGGCCTGGTGGGCCAGGGCCTGACCATCCTGGACTCGGTCCGCCGCAACCTGGGCGGCACGTCGGCCGGGGGCGTCGCCGAGGGCGCCCGCGACGGCGAGGTCCAGCGGTACGGCGAGGGCAACCGGGACGGCGGCGGCCGGGTCGACGTGCGGTAGGCCCGTCCGACGCATCCCGCCGGGCCGGCGGCGCCCGGCACCCACCCTCGCGCCGTCGTCCGTCGGTGGCGCGGCCCGCCCGGTGGCGCGGTACCGCACCGCGCCGACGGCGCGAAGGCGCCCGCCCGGATCTCCGGGCGGGCGCCTTCGCGTGCGGGGGCATCGCGCTGCCGGGGAGCTGCGCCGGGTGCGCGCCGGGCGGGCCGGGCGGGCACCGGGCGGGCCGGAGCGCGGCCGGCGCGGCGGGGACTCCCCCGGCGCGGCGCGGCGTGGCCGCCCGGCGCCCGGCGCGGCGCGTCACACCTCCGGCGGCAGCCGGCGCGGTCGGCCCGAGCCGCGGGTCAGGGCGTAGCCGCCGACCCCGGCCAGCGCGGCCAGCACGCCGCCGGCCGCGGTCCACAGCCAGCGGGTGGACCACCACGTGCCGGCCCAGCCGTCCGCCGGGCGCACCGCCGGACCGTACCGGGAGACGACCGGCGTGACGTGCCCGTCCACCGCCTGCGCGGCCCCGGCGTCGGTGGAGGTCGCCTCGACCGCGGTGTCGACCGGCAGGCCCAGGTCGGCGCCGGGCACGTCGGTGACGGTCAGCCGCACGTAGTACGCGCCGCGCAGCGGTTCGTCGGACCACGGATCGGCCCAGGCGCGCACCGTGCGCAGCGTGCAGGACAGCCGGATGCTCGACGCGCCGGCCGGCGCCGGCCGGGTGTTCGTCCCGTACCGGCACGGCTGGCGGCGGCGCAGCCCGTCGTAGACGTCGAGCTGCCAGGTGGCGGTGCCGCTGCGGGTGGCCGAGCGGGGGAAGGTGACCGTGGCGGACACGGTGACCTTCTGGCCGGCGTCGGCCGGGAAGACCCAGTAGAGGTAGTCACCGGTGGAGGCGCTCGCGGTGGCCCGCTGCCCCTGCTGGAAGACCGCGGCGTTCCGGAAGGAGGTGCCCGCCTCGGTCGGCGGCGCGTCGGAGGCGGACGGGCTCGGGCTGGGCGACGCGGAGTCGGCCAGCGCCGGCCCGGCCGCGCCCAGCCCGGCCGCGAGGGCGGCGGCGGTCAGCAGCGCGCCGGCGAGAAAGCGTGTGCCACGCATCAGTTCGTCCTCCAGACGGCGACCCGCCAGCGGGATATCCAGCCCCACAGCAGTCCGGCCAGCAGGCCGGTCAGGGTGAGGACGCCCAGCAGCCACCAGCCGGATCCGAGGCCGAAGAAGGCCACGTCGGACGACTGGTCGGGGGAGCGCACCACGTCCACGGAGAGTTCGACGGGCAGGCCGGGCGAGGTGCGCACGGAGGCGGGCGCGGAGAAGGAGTTGCCGACCTCCAGGCAGACCGTCTCGGACGGCGGCGGGTCGTCGGAGTCGGAGGCGGCCGGCTTGGGGTAGCGCAGCCCGGCGGAGACCACGTCGGTGCGGCCGGAGCCCTCCTCGGCGTCCCGGACGATCTCCCGGCCCCTGGTGGTGACCGCGCGCAGCAGCACGCCGTAGTCCTGGTTCACCCGGCGGTCGTCGGAGACGCTGACCGAGGCGCGCAGCTCGCGGCCGGGCGCGACGGACACCTTGTACCAGCGGTTCTGCGAGAACGTCTCGCGGTCGGTGTAGAGGCCGCGGGTGAGCAGCGGCGCGGTGGCGCAGCTCGAACCGCCGTGCGTGGCGACCGGGTTGACGGCGGGGCCGGTACTGCGGTCGACGAGCTGTTTGACCCGGCTGGTCAGCTGGGTGCGGTGCTGGACCGTGGTGTACGTGCCGCCGGTGGCCTCGGCGATGCAGCTGAGCTGGTCGCGGGTGCGGGCGTCCGGGATCAGGCCGAGGGTGTCGATGGTCAGGTGGGTGCCCTTCGCGGCCAGGTCGCGCGCCACCTGGCACGGGTCGAGCGGGCCGCAGGTGTCCTGCCCGTCGGTGATCAGCACGATGCGGCGCGAGATGTCGCCGCCGCCGCGCAGGTCGTCCGCGGCCTTCTCCAGCGCCGGGCCGATCGGCGTCCAGCCGGTGGGCTGCAAGGTGGCCACCGCCGCCTTGGCCTGGGCGCGGTTGAGCCGGCCGACCGGGTAGAGCTGCTGGGTGTCCTTGCACCCCACCAGCCGGTTGTCGCCCGGGTAGTTGGCGCCCAGGGTGCGGATGCCGAGATCGACGTCGGGCGGCGTGGAGTCCAGCACCCGGTCGAACGCGGCCTTGGCGGCCGACATCCTGGACTGCCCGTCGATGTCGCGGGTCTTCATCGAGCCGGAGACGTCCAGGACCAGTTCGACCTTGGGCGTGCCGTTCGCTGCCTGTGGTTCGTCGGCCGCGGCCTGGGTCGGGAGCAGCCCTGCGGCCAGCACCGCCAGCAGAGCGCAGCCGACCCAGGCAGTCAGCCGCTTTCTTGTGATCATCACGGGATCGTAGTGAAGTCCCCCGTCGGACCCCAACCTCGGGTTCGGCGCCAACCTTTCCCACGCACAGAAGTTGACCGTCCGTGGACAGCGGCGGAGTCCCCTCCTGATCACACGTCGGCCTTGCGCGGGAGGCGGCTGCGGCCCGGAATCCGTCCCGGACCGCCTCTGGCGGCCGTCAGCCGTCGAACATGACGCCCATCGTCTCGTGCGTGACGCTCTTGCCCATGTCGCGCCGGGCGGCGAACGTGGTGTTGAGGATGATGCGGGTCCTGTCCTCCGACAGCGGCATGGTGCGGTGCAAGGTCGTGTCCGTACGGAAGAAGTACAGGTCCCTGGTGACGTTTCCGTAGGTTCGGATGGGGTTTTCGAGGATGTAGTCCATCACCCGCGGATCGGACTTGTCCCAGTCGGTGTGCGGGATGCACTGCAGGGCCCCGCCGTACTTCAGGTCGGGGGCCTCGATGAGCCACACGACCGCGTAACTGAAGTCGCCCCAGTGCCAGCCGTGGGTGTCGCCCTTCTTGTGCTGGTGCAGGATCGCGTACTTCTCGCCGTCCCAGGGGCAGGCGAGGACGTCCTCGGCGGCGAGCCTGGACAGCGCCGCCCTGAGCGCGGGGGAGTCGTAGACCGCGGGGACGAGGTCACCGTCCTTGGCGATGGCGGCGGCGCTCACCGTGCTCATGTAGCGCGGTGAGTTGCCGGTCTCCGGGAGGTGCACGTCAATGCGCTTCTGGTGTTTCGCGATGAGCTCGCGTACTTCTTTCTGAAGACCTTCGAACACCACGTCCGGAACCAGTTCGCGGACCTTCACGTAGCCTTCGCGCCGGAATTTCTGCGAATCCCGCCTGAAGCGTTCGTCGTCGAACGCCGCGGCAATGTGCTCACGGAGAATTGAGTCGACGTTCTCCCCGGTGACGTGCATGGCGCTCAATTCATGCGGCCCTTCGTCTCGAGCGGATCCGATTGCGCGACTTCACGGTGCGGTACCTGTGGGCGGACAGCAAGCCCACCCCGGATGATGTGACCTGAATCACTCTTCCCTTCATCCGCCCCACTTCTCGGCGATGTCGTGGTTGACGCCGATATTCACTTGTAAACGGTGGCCGAATCCCACCGCTCCGAATCCGCGACCGTGCCGATTCCTGTCCGGCCGATCCTTCCTCACGTACAGTCGGAGCCGCCACGGCCACGTCGGTCGCCTTCTCCCGGCCGTCGGGACGCCCGGCGTGCGGAATGGGTGACGCGAAACAAGACAGGCCGCCCGGCGGGCGGCCTGCGGTGCATCCGGGCCACCCGTGTCCGAAGCAGCCGATCGCCCGTTGACCAGTCGTCCGCCCGACCGGCCCACCGACCTCGCCCCGAGCGCCACGTACCCCGCACTCACCGGAAGTCCTGGAACCTCCTCGATGACCCACCCGACATACACCGGCGCCCGTACGGCCGACACGCCGAAGCGGTCCCGCCGCACCCTGCGCCTGGGCGTGTCCCCCGACGTCGCCGCCCGCTACCCGGACTGCCGCACCGCCGCGGTGCTCGTACTCGGTCTGCGCAACACCGCGCCGTGGCCGGAGACCGAGGAGGAACTGTCGCGTCTGGAGGCCGAAGTGCGCGACGGCACACGGACGGTGCCGCAGGAGGACGATCCGGCCATCGCGGTCTGGCACGACCTGCTCCGCAGCTTCGGAACCAACCCCCGGCGCACACGACCGAGCGTCGACGCGCTGCGGCGCCGGCTCGTGAAGGCGGGTCGGCTGCCGCGCATCTCGCCGCTGGTGGACACCTGCAACCTGGTGTCCATGAGGTACGTGCTGCCGACCGGCGGGTACGACCTGCGGGGCGTCACGGACGGCTTCCGCCTGCGCTACGCGCGTCCCGGCGACACGCACGTGCCACTGGGCAAGCCCGACGAGCGGGAGACGCCCGCCAGGGGCGAGGTCGTCTACGGCGACGGTCCGCACGTCCTGACGCGGCACTGGAACCACCGGGACGCGGACACCACCAAGGTCACCCCCGACAGCCGCGACGTGATGCTCCTCCTGGAGGGCATCGCCCCGGTGATCGGCCCGGACCTGCTGGCCCGGGCGCAGCACGAACTCGCGGACCGGGTGGCCCCGCACAGCCGGAGCGTGACGCGGTACGACTTCGGGTACGGCGCGGACACGGAGGTCACCTGGGTGGCCGGCGACTGAGAACGGCACGTGTCACGGACTTCGTCACGGAGGTGGACGGACATGCTCACGATCGGCTTGGTCCAGCAGAGCGCTTGGGACCTTCCCGTTGATTCCATGCCGCTGGCCGCCGGCTACCTGAAGGCGTTACTCGACACCGATCCCGACCTGGGCCCCGAAGTCGAGGTACGAATCCACAACATGCGCGGTGGATGGTCCGTGAACGAGATGGCACGGGTCATCTTCAACAAGGAGGTACCGGACCTCCTCGCGTTCTCCGTCGTGGGGTGGAACTACCGGAACTTCTCCCTTCTCGCGGACGTCCACAAGCAGTTGAAACCCGACGGCTTCACGGTCTTCGGGGGGAACCACGTGAGCCACCAGGCCCAGAAGGTGTTCCGGGAGTGTCCGGCCGTCGACATCGTGGTCAACGGCGAGGGTGAGCTGACGTTCCGCGAACTGGTCGCGGCCGTCCTGTCCGACCGCCGCGCCCCCGGCCTCGCCGCCGTGCCCGGCCTGTCGTACCGCACCGGCGGCGGCGAGTTCACCACCACGACCGACCGGCCCAGGATCGACGACCTCGACGTCATCCCCTCCCCGTTCCTCACCGGTGCGATACCCCTGCTCGACCGGAAGGGCCGCTTCCCGTACGAGTTCGCGCTGATGGAGACCAACCGCGGCTGTCCGTACCGCTGTTCGTTCTGCTATTGGGGCGGGGCGACCGGCCAGCGGGTGCGTTCGTTCTCCCGGGACCGGCTCGCCGCCGAACTGGACCTGTTCGGGTACCACCAGGTCCCCACCGTCTTCCTGTGCGACGCGAACTTCGGGATGCTCGAAGCCGACGAGGAGTTCACCGAGGACCTGCTGAGGACCCGTGAGAAGTACGGGTACCCCACCTCGCTGGAGGCCAACTGGGCCAAGAACAAGTCCGAACGCTTCCACCGCATCGTGCGCACTCTGAAGAAGCACGGCTTCAAGAGTTCCTTCACCCTCGCCCTACAGACCCTCTCCGACGAGGCGCTCACCGACATGCGGCGCCGCAACATGAAGCTCAACCAGTGGCAGGACCTCGCCGAATGGCTGGCCGCCGAGGGTATGGAATCCTTCGTCGAGCTGATCTGGGGCGCCCCCGGGGAGACCGTGGAGTCGTTCCTCGACGGCTACGACAGGATCGCCGAGAAGGTGCCCCGCATCGCGGTCTACCCGCTGCTGCTCCTGCCCAACACCGCCTACAGCGAGCAGCGGGAACTCCACGGCTTCGTCACCGTGCGCGGAGAGTCGGACGACTTCGAGTACGTGCTCGCCAGCCGCAGCGCCACCCTCGCCGAGAACTTCGCGATGCAGCGCTTCATGTTCCTCGCCCGCATCCTGGGCGAGAACCAGTACTTCAAACGGCTGTGGCACCCCGCCCGGCTGCTCGCCGGGATGACCCAGTCGCAGGTGGTCCGATCGCTGCTGGAGTGGATCGACGCCTGCGACCACCCGTCCGTGGTGGCGTTCCGCGAGGCGTTCCCGGTACTCGCCGAGTCGCCGGCCGTCGCGGCCGGGCACCGCATCCTCTATTCCGACCCGGCACTCGACGCCGAGGTCGAGCGCTGGTGGAACGAGCAGGTCGTCTCCCGCTTCCCGTCGGCCTGGAGGGAGTGCGGACCGCACCTGTACCGCTTCGAGCGGCTCTCCCGCCCGGTCTACCAGCCGCCGGGGGCGGGCCTGACCGACGGCTGGCGCACGGACGAGGACGCCGACGCCTACGTGAGCCGGGAACCGGTGCGGTTCCCGTTCGACGTCCTCGCGGCCTACGAGCGGCTCGCCTCGGGCGTGGTGACGCCTCCCGAGCCGAACCCGACGACGTACGAGTTCCGGTCCCGGATCGGCTTCTACCTCCACCTCGACAACCACGAGACCGGAGCGCACTACTTCGCCACGGCCACGGCGCCGGCGCCCGGCGCCCCGGGCCCCGCCGCACCGAACGTCCTCACGTCCGTATCGGAGACCCCGTAATTGCCTGACACTCCCACCCAAGCCCAGGCGTCCCGCCTCGCCGGCGGCATCGTGCCGATCCTCGGCTTCACGGTGCTGACCGCCGCGCTCGACGTCTACGGGGGCAGCACGGTCCAGCGCGTCAGCCCCCAGGTGCTCGCCGCGGTCTCGTTCTCGCTCACCGCGGCGTTCTTCCTCGCCCTGCAGGCGGTGCTCGGCCGGCTGCCTTCCACCCTGGGCGCGCTGCTCGACCACCCGTACGACGTGGCCGCGATCAACGTGACCACCGCGGTGACCTGGCTGTCGATGCTGTTCGCCCTCAAGTACCTCGAACCGGCCGTGGTGAGCGTCGTGGTGGTGGCGCTCGGGCCGATCCTCACGGTCCTGATGGGGCCCGTGCTGCGTCGCGGCGGCACGGCGCTGCGGTCCGAGACCACCGTGTCGATCGGCGTCTGCGCGGTGCTCGCGGTCCTGGTGTGGGAGTCCTTCGCGGGCCACAGCGCCATCGGCTCGATCAGCGGCGGGGAGGCCGTCGCCGGGTTCCTGCTGGCGCTCGCCTGCGGGGCCGGATCCGCCGCCAACATCATCTACATGAAGCGGCTCAGCGAGGCCGGCCAGACGCCGCAGTCCGTCCTCGCCATCCGCTTCTTGCTGATGATCGCCGTCGCCTGGGTCATGACCGCGTTCACCCAGCAGCCGGCCGTCGGGCGGGCGTGGTGGCCCGCCGTCGTCGTCGCGGTCATCGGCGTGGGCCTGCCGATCTACGTCCTGCAGATCGGCATCCGGCACACCGAGCCGATCACCACGTCGCTGCTCCTGTCGGCGTCCCCCCTGGTCACCCTGCTCCTGCAACTGTTCGACGGCCGGCTCACGCCGTCGCCGGTCAGCTGGGTGTGCACGTTCGCGCTCATCACCCTGGTGTCGGCGGGCATCGTGCAGCGGGCCCGGGACGACCGCCGCCGGGGGCGGTCGGCGGCTCCGGCGGCCGACCTCCCGACGAACCCGCCCGACCCCACGAAGACCTGGGACGGTGCCCGATGACGAACCCCGAGGCGGACGGCGCCGACGTGCCGAAGTCCGGGTCGTCGCGCGGGAGGACGACCTGCGCCGTGGTCGACGCCTACGGCGCCGGCCGCCTGCTGCCCCCGGCGCTGCGCCGCCACGGGGTGGAGTTCCTGCACGTCCGCTCCCCGTTCCCAGACACCAGACTCGCCTACCGCCCCGAGGACTTCACCGTCGAGGTGCGGCACGAGGGCGACCTGCCCGCCACCGCCGAGCGGCTGCGCGGCCTGGGTGTGGGGCACGTCGTCGCCGCCGCCGAGTCCGGGGTGCTCCTCGCCAACGAACTGTCGGCCGAGCTCGGCACCCCGGGCAACGGTATGTCGCGACCGGAGGCGCGCCGCGACAAGTACGCCATGCACCAGGCGGTGCGCGCGGCGGGACTGACGGCCGCCGACGGCGTCACCTCGTCGTCCGCCGACGTGATCCTGGAGTGGGCGCGGGCCCGCGGCCGGTGGCCCGTCGTGCTCAAACCGCCGGCCAGCGCGGGCACCGACAACGTGATCTTCTGCGACGACCCGGCGGCGGTCGTCGCCGCACACCGCAGGATCACGGCCGACGCCGACCGGTACGGTCGCACCAACCCCACCGTCCTGGCGCAGCAGTTCCTCGCGGGCGAGGAACACTACGTCAACACCGTCAGCCGGGACGGGGTGCACCGGATCATCGAGATCTGGCACTACCGCAAGCGGCCCGTCCCGGGGGGCCGTTCCATCAACGACTACGAGGACCTGCTGCCGCCGGACGAGCCGGGGGGCTCCCGGGTGGCCGGGTACGTCCTCGACGTGCTCGACGCGTTGGAGATCCGCAACGGCGCGGCGCACACGGAGGTCATGCTGACCGGCGACGGTCCGGTCCTCGTCGAGTGCGGGGCGCGCATCGGCGGCGGGCAGATGCCGGACGCGCTGTCCCGCTGCGTCGGAACCGACCAGGTCGCCTCCCTGGCCCTGTCCATCGCCCGGCCAGAGGAGTTCCTGCGGCACGCCCGGACGCCGTACCGGCTGCGCTCACGACTGCGCTGCGTCAACCTGATCAGCGAGGACGACGCGGTGGTGCCGGTCGGCGCGGGGTGGGACCCGGTGCGCGCCCTCGGCTCCTTCGCCGGACTGGCGCTGAACCTCCGGCCGGGCGGCCCGGCGCCGCGGACCGTCGATCTGGCCACCTGCCCCGGCGCGGTCTACCTCTGTTCCGACGACCCGGCGGCCATCGAGGCGGACACCCGGCGGCTGCGCGCCCTGGAGCGGTCCGGCCTCTACGCCGGCGCCTGACGGCCCTCGCGGTGCCGGACACCGCGAAGGGGGCCGTCCGCCGGTAGCGGGGGACGACCCGGGACGCGGCGTCCTGCCGGCGCACGGCGCGCACCCGCTCCCGGGCGCCGCCGCGGGCGTCGGCGGGGCGGCCCGCGGTGCCGCGATCGGACACGGGACCGGACACGGCGGCGCACGCCCGCGCCCGCCCACCGCGCCGGCCCGACCAGCGGTGTCACGGGGGCGCGGGACCGATTCGCCGGGCTCGTCTGGTTCCATGGGCGCATTCGAGACCCGGTGAGGAGCCGCCGTGAGCACCGCGTTCGCCGAGGCGTTGTCCGTCACGCTGCTGCTGGTGGTGCTGGCGTGCGCGGTGGTACGGCCGAAGGGCTGGCCGGAGGCGGTCTTCGCGGTGCCCGCCGCGCTGGTCGTGGTGGCCTGCGGGGCGATCGGCTGGCAGGACGCGCGGGCCGAGGCGGCCCGGCTCGCCCCGGTACTCGGCTTCCTGGCGGCCGTGCTGGTACTGGCCCGGCTCTGCGACGACGACGGGCTGTTCGAGGCGGGCGGCCGGTGGATGGCGCGCGCGTCGGCCGGCCGGCCCCGGCGGCTGCTCGCGGCGATCTTCGTGCTGGCCTCGGTGATCACCGCGGTGCTCAGCCTGGACGCCACCGTCGTGCTGCTCACCCCGGTGGTGTTCGCCACCTCCGCCCGGCTCGGCGCGCGCGCCAAGCCGCACGTGTACGCCTGCACCCACCTGTCGAACACCGCCTCGCTGCTGCTGCCGGTCTCCAACCTGACGAACCTGCTGGCGTTCGCGGCCAGCGGGCTGGCCTTCGCCCGGTTCGCCGGGCTGATGGCGCTGCCCTGGGTGGTGGCGATCGGGGTGGAGTACCTGGTCTTCCGGCGCTGGTTCGCCACCGACCTGGACGCCGGCGCGGGTCCGCCCCCCGCCGCCGATGACCCCGGGGTGCCGCGGTTCTCACTGGTCACGGTCGCCTGCACGCTGGCCGGCTTCGTCGCGGCCTCGGCGGCGGGGGTCGATCCGGCGTGGGCGGCCGCGGCCGGCGCCGGCGTGCTGGCGGTGCGCGCGCTGCTGCGCCGGCGCACCACACCGCGCGGGCTGGTCGGCGCGGCGGCGCTCCCGTTCCTGGCGTTCGTGCTGTGCCTGGGCGTCGTGGTGCGGGCCGTGGTGGACAACGGACTGTCCGGCGCGCTCGGCCACCTGGTGCCGGACGGCACCGGACCGGCGGCCCTGCTGGGCACCGCCACACTGGCCGCCGTGCTGGCCAACGTCATCAACAACCTGCCGGCGGTGCTGGTGCTGCTGCCGCTGACCGCGCACCACGGCCCGGTCGCCGTGCTCGCCGTGCTGGTCGGCGTCAACATCGGCCCCAACCTGACCTACGCCGGCTCGCTCGCCACCCTGTTGTGGCGCCGGATCCTGCACCACCACGACGCCCCCGCCGGACTCCGCGAGTTCACCCTGCTCGGGCTGCTCACCGTGCCCGCGGCGCTGGTGCTGGCGGCGCTGTCGCTGTGGGCCGCCTCGCTCGCACTGGCCTGACCGGCCCCGGCGTGTGCCCCGCACGGTCCGGTGGCCGGCCGTGCCATGGTGGGGGGATGACCGGGATCGGGATCGCGTCGGGCACACCGACCGTGGTGGCGTGGATCGTCGAGGGGACCTGGCCCGCGTGCGTGGACGCGGTGCGCGCGCACGCGGCCGCGGACGCGGACGTGGTGCTGCTGCACGTGAGCACGCCGGACGCGGCGCAGGCGGCGCACGGCGCGTTCGCCGGGCTGCTCGGGCGCGGCAGTCCGGAGCGCGACCCGGGCGACGCGCTGGAGGAACTCGGCTCGCGGTCGGCCGCCGAGTTGCTGCGGGAGGCGGCCGAACGGCTGGGCCGCGGCTGCGAACGGGTGGAGCGGTCCGGCCGGGTGGAACGGGAGGTGGTGACCGCGGCGGCCGGCGCCGACCTGCTGGTGCTGACCCGGGACGGCGACCGCGGCCACCTGGGCCCGCGCAGCCTCGGCCCGGCCAGCCGCTTCGTCGTGGACCACGCGCCCTGCCCGGTCCTGCTGGTCTGGCCGGAATCGGCGCCGGACGTGGCGACGATGCCGCCCCCGCCGCCGCCCGGCGCGGGCCCGCCGCACGGCCCGGGCCACCCCGGCCCCGGCCGGCACGGCGCTCCGCACCACGGCCCCGGCCACCCCGGCCCGGGCCCGAGGGGCTGACCCGGGATGGCCGGGGCGGCCCGGGGACGGCGACCCGGGTGCTCAGGCCGGGGCCGACGACCGCGGCCCACCCGCCGGCTCCGTCGGCGGCGGCGGCCGCGGCTCGCCCGCCGGCTCCGGCCGCTCGGACCGCTCCGCCACCGGGGACGAGGTCTCGGTGGGCAGTTCGAACCAGACCGTCTTCCCGCGTCCGCTGGGCGAGTTGCCCCACGCCGAGGCGAGCGCCGAGACGATGAGCAGGCCGCGCCCGCCCTCCGACTCGTCGTCCCGCAACGCGACCGGGGTGGGCAGCGCCAGGTGCCGCGGGTCGGAGTCGCGGACCTCCACCCGCACCCGGCCCGGGTAGCGGCGCACCCGGATGTCGACGTCGGTGTCGCCGTGCACCAGCGCGTTGGTGATCACCTCCGAGGTCAGCAGTTCGGCCTCCTCGGACAGCCCGGACAGCTCCATGCCGCGCAACCACTCGCGCAGGAACTGCCGGGCCCGCCGCACGCCGCGCAGGTCGCGCCGGTGGATCGCCAGTCGCCGCACGTGCAGCCGGGCCTGCGCCGACGTTCCCTCGTAGCGCATCAGCAGCAGCGCGGCGTCGTCGGTGCGCGAACCGCGCTCGGCCACCCGGTCGATCATCAGGTCACCGAGCGTCTCCAGTTCCCCGCCGGACTCCCGGACCGCGTCGCCGAACCCGGACCGCACCGTCCGCTCGTCCCGGCCGAGCAGACCGCCGGTGTACAGGCCGAGCAGCGTGCCCGGCTCCAGCGTGATCCGGGTGGCGCGGTAGCGAACGTCCCGCTCGATGCCCATCGGGATGCCGATCTCGACGTGCCGGGTGGGGTAGCGACCGTCCGGGAAGCGGATCAGCGGCAGGTGGTGCCCGGCGCTGACGATCTCCGCCACCCCGGTGCGCGGGTCCAGCCGCACGCAGCAGCAGGTGGCGAACCGGTCGGTGTCCAGTTCGACCAGCAGCCGGTTGGTGCGCGCCAGCACGTCGGCCGGGGCGTGCCCCTCGGCCGCGTACGCCCGGACCGCGCTGCGCAGTTGGCCCATCACCACGGCGGCCGAGATGTTGTGGCCCTGCACGTCGCCGATGATCGCCGCGATCCGGCCGTCCGGCAGGCTGATCAGGTCGTACCAGTCGCCGCCCAGCTCTATCCCGCCGCCGGTCGAGCGGTAGCGGCTGGTGGTCAGCACGCCGGGCAGTTGCGGCAGCATGCGCGGTAGCAGCGCCTGCTGGAGGTCCTGGGCCAGGGCGTGCTTGGCGTCGTACATCCGGGTGCGTTCGAAGGTCTGGCCGAGCAGCGTGGCCAGCGCGACGAGCACCGAGTGCTGGTTGACCACCTTGCTGCGCTCCGGGGTGAAGCCGATCGAGCAGCTGCCCACCGCGTGCCCGCCGGCCAGCAGCGGCAGCACCGTCCACGCCAGCCGGCCCGGCTCCGACCCGGCGCCGGGCGCGTCCTCCGCGCCGGTGGTGCCGTACCCGTCGCCGGGCGTGCCCGCGCCGGAGCCGTCCGGTGCGTCGGATGCCGTGCCGGCGTCCGGGCCGTCCGGACCGGCGCGGGCGTCCCGCCCGTCGCCGGGCCGGTGCGTGTCGCCGGGGCCGCGCATCGTCTGGCGCCGCTCGTTGACCGCGTCGGTCTCCGGCGAGCGCCGGCCGAGCGGCCGCCCGTCCAGATCGCGCAGGTAGGAGCGGGAGCAACCCTGCGCCTCGACCACCCGCAGCCGGTCGCCCTCCACCAGCGTGATCGCCATGGCCCGCGCGCCGAACCCATCGACCACGCGCTCCACGGCCTTGGCGGCGGCGTCCTCGGTGCGCACCGTGCCCACCAGCTGGTTCGCCAGCTTGTGCAGGTGGTAGACGAGCGGCGCGGTCATCGCGGTGCTGTCGGCGGACCGCCGGTCGCCGGGCCGGCCCGCCGGCGCGGCCGCGCCCGCCGTCTCGGCGGTGATCACCAGCGGCACCGGCGGCGGGCGCATCGAGACCCCCCGCACGGCCAGTTCCCGCAGCGCCTCGCCGACCCGGGCGCCGGTGCGCTCCAGGTAGGCCCGCTCGCGGTCCGGCAGCCGGCGGAACATCCGCGGCCAGTACGTGGCGATCGCGCCGAACCGCTCGCCGCCGGCCGTCACCGGCACCGAACTCACCGTGAACGGGAACGGCGCGAAGACCGCCAGCTCCGGATGGCTGCCGAGTTCGTGCACCGAGTAGGCGGTGAAGACCTCGTCGTCCCGGAAGGCGGTCGCCGAAGCGTAGCCCACACCGTCCACCGGCACCCGCTCCACCGAACCGGTGCCCAGCGGCGTGACCGCGGCAGCGGTCGAGACCAGCTCTCCCGCCGTCTCGTCGTAGAGGTAGGCCGTCACCGCGGACGCCTCCAGGTCGGACAGGACGCGTACCACCGCGGAGGTCAGCAGCCGGTCGCGGTCGCCCACGGTCGGCGGTCCGCCGTCCTCCTCGCGCGGTGCGCGGCCGCCCACCTGGCCGTCCGCGGCGCGCTCGTCGCCCGGTGCCCGGTGCGACGCGTGCGTGTCGCCTGGTGGCAGCAACTCTCTCGCCTCACAGGAGTTCATGGTCGCGTTCCTCGGAGACCCCCTTCGTCCCGCTCCGCCGCTCGGGAGCGCCGTCCCGCCCCCCGACCCCGCCGCGCTCCTCCGGCGTGCCTCACATGCCAGCCTTCCCACTCCGATGCGGACAAATCACCCATGAGCCAGGTCACACCGGATCCCGGCCCCCGACCCCCAGTCCCCGACCGCGCGCTCCGGCCGCGGACGACCGCCGCGCACTCCGGCTGCCGGACCGGCGCCGTCCGGGTCGGACGGCCGCCGCGGGCCCGGCACGCACCGCGGTCCGGGGCCCAGCCGCACCAGAACCCGTACCGGCCCCGGGTACGGGGGCGGTCAGTCGTGCCGGGTGGGGACCTCGTAGGCGATCTCCCAGCGCACGTCCGGCACCGTGATGTCCGCCGTCTCGACCGGGCGGCCGTCGCTCGCGACGTAGGTGCGCTGGATGTGCAGCACCAGGTCGCCGGGGAGGATGCCGAGCATGGCCGCCTCGGCGGCGGTGGCCCGGGCCGGCCGCGGGATCTCCAGCGCGGACACCACCCGCACCCCGATGCTCAGCATCCGCTCGATGACGCCCTTGCCGGCCAGCGGTCCCAACTCGGGCAGCAGCACGGGCGTCTCGTGGGTGACGGCCATCGGCTCCCAGCTGCTGGACAGCTGCACCGTGCGCCGGTCGACCATGAACTCGTAACGGGTGTGCACACACGGGTCGCCCTCGGCGATCGCCAGCCGCTCGGCGATGGCGGTCGGTGCCGGCACCCGCGCCTGGGTGTGGTGCTCCCAGTGCGGCTCGCCGCCCAGGTCGTCCAGGCCGGGGCCGGCGTGGAACGGACTGCCGCCGCGCGGCGCGCCGGGCCGGGAGCGGACCATCCGCCGGCGCTCGCGAGGGCGGCTGATGAACGTACCGGAGCCGGCCCGGCCCTCGACCAGGCCCTCGACGATGAGCCGGTCCACCGCACGCTGGGTCACGTTGCGCCCGACCCCGTACTCCCTCGCGAGCATCGCGCGGGAGGGCATGCGGTCGCCCTCGGCCCATTCCCCGCGCCCGATGCGCGCCCGCAGGTCCTCGGCGACCCGCAGGTAAGGGGCCTCGCCTTCCATCCGCGGTCTCCCACCTGCCGGTTGAAGCTCTGACTGCGTCGAAGCTCTGACTGCGTTGACAAAGTTACTGCATCAGGTCCAACCTGCTTAAGTAGTCTTACGATGCGTGATCATCGGCTCCGGCTCACCTGAGGACACCCGTGCGTTCACCTGCCTCCCGCGCCCGCGAGATCGCCGGACGACTGACCGTCGCGACCGGCGGCCGGGCACGCACCGTCGAGACCGCGGACGCCGTCCGCGTCGAGGCCGACGTGCCCACCGAGGTCACCGTGGACGTGCTGACGGCCATCATCGCCGCACTGGCCCGCGCCGACCGGTTCGGCCACGACCGGGTCGGCACGGGCGCGGTGGTCTGGGCGGAGATCGGCAAGGCGTCCGGAGCGCCGCACGGCGGGAACACCGCCGGCTGACCGCCCGGGCGAGCCCGCCGGCCGCGGCCGGCTGGGGCGGCGGGGCGTCGGACGGGCAGCCGGGCCGGACGGGCGGCGGCGGGCATCGCCGGGCCGGACGGGCGGCGGCCGGAACCCGCGGGACCAGGGCCGGACGGGCGGCCGTGGGCCCGCTGCTCGGCGAGCCTCCGCATCACACTCCATGGGCACTCTGCGCGATATCTGCCGAATGACGATCGCGAAGAATTCAAAACCCGCCGTGGACGATTCACCACGTGAGATCGATCACTTGACAGCTTCAACAAGCCGGTATTCACTTTCCGGGTGGCTGGAATGGATTTCGTTCCGCTTCCGTGCGGCTCGGGACCGATCCGTCCACCGGTTCACTGAATTCGTCGGCACCCAGCAGGCATGGAGGAATTCATGAAACTCGTTCGCCTCGCCAGGAAGCTCCGGTCCCAGAAGAGCCTGAAGGCGTACGCCTGGTACGGCTGGATCTGATCGGGCCGTTCCCCGTCAAGTCCCGCGCCGGCCGGGTGAACCGGGCGGCGCGGGCCGTCCCGCCGACGAAGGTCCGCCGATGCCGAAGCACCGTACCGCCGGTCAGCCCACCCGCGTCGTGGAGTTCGCACCGAGAATTGAGGAACTCCTCACCCGATATCGCGGCCAACAGCTTTTCCGGCTGGAATCCGACACCGTAGGAATTGCCGGCGCCGACCTGATGGACGGGGTGCTCCGCAGCCGGCCGGCGAACGCCGAGGAAAGGCCCACGTTCAAACCGGTGTGGGGTCGTGAGGTGAGCCGGGCCGACGCCTCCACTTTCATGCAGGCGGTGGGCGCCGACGTGCGGCGCGCGCTGCAACGACCGCTGGCGGACGAACGGGCCGACCTGACCGGCCGCTGGCCGCACGTGCCGCACACGTACCTGCGCGACCTGGTGTTCGGCCGTGAGAGCCTCCGGTTCCGTGTCCTGGTCGACCGCAGGCTGGAGTTGACGCCGAAGGTCACCTGGTCCGCCGTCACCTCGGGCGCCGCGTTCCTGCGCCGGCCCGGCCGCGACCTGCCGATGTCGAAGCTGGCCGGCCTGGTCCTGAACGCCCCGGACTACGCCGAGCGGCGCTACGCGATGTACCTCTACCGCCGGGTCGCCGCGCCGATCTGCTTCACGGTGGCCGCCCTCGTCACCAACGCGCTCTGGCTCGGCGCGCCGTTCGACGACGACGTCCCCCACCGCAACGTCATCCTGGAGGCGCTGCGCCTGCTGCCGGTGTCGTGGAACATCCTGCGGGTCGCCTCGCCGGAGTTCGCGCGGGTGGACGAACGGATCGGCCCGGGCGACGACGTGCTGCTGCTGCCGCTGCTGAGCCACCGCGACCCCGCGCTGTGGGACGAGCCGGACGCGTTCCGCCCGGAGCGGTGGAACGACCTGGACGGCGACACCCACCCCGGCTACCTGCCGTTCGGCCACGCCAACGAACGCTGCTGGGGCCGCCACATGGTGCTCCCGCTGGCCGAACGGCTGCTGGACCTCGTACGCCGCGACGGTCTCGTGGTCGACCCCGGCCAGACCAGGACGGTGGTCGACCTCGACGGCCTGATGGAGGTCACCGACGTCCGCGTGGTCCGCCGGCCGCCCGCCTGAACCGGCCCGGACCGACCGGGCGGGGGCCGCGCGGACCCGCCGCGGGCGCCGCGGAGGGATCGGCGGTGCGCTCCGGCGCGGCCCGCCCGGCGCGCAGCGTCAGCAGCGTGATCTCGCTCGGTGCGAAGACCCGGAAGGGCGGCCCCCAGAAGCCGGTGCCCCGGCTGGTGTAGAGCTGGGTCCGCTCGCCGTGCCGGCTCAGGCCGTGCACCACCGGCTGGTCGAGTCGGACCAGGAAGTTGAACGGCCAGATCTGGCCGCCGTGAGTGTGCCCCGAGACCTGTAGGTCGACACCGGCGGCGGCGGCCTGTGCGACGAACTTGGGCTGGTGGGCGACGAGCAGGACCGGCCGTTCCGGGTCGGTGCCCGCCAACGCACCCAGCAGGTTCGCGCGGTGGCCGGCCAGGCCGGAGGACTCCGCCGTCACGTCGTCCACCCCGGCCAGCACGAGGGTCTCGCCGCCGCGCTCCACCACGACGTGGCGATTGTGCAGCGGTTCCCAGCCCAGTTCCGCCATGCGGTCCAGCCAGCCCTGGGCCTCCCCGAAGTACTCGTGGTTCCCCGTGACGTAGACCTTCGCCAGCCGTGACCGGATCGTCCCGAGCGGTGCGGACTGCTCCCGGCGCCGGGCGGGGGTGCCGTCGGCGATGTCGCCCGCGTGGACCACGACGTGCGCGTCGAGCGCGTTGACGGCCTCCGCGACCCGCGTCGACCAGTCCGCCCGGTCGATCGGCCCGAAGTGGGTGTCGGCCAGCACCACGACACGGGTTCCGTCCAGACCGCCGCCGAGCCGCGGGACGTGGACGTCCAGCCGCTTCACCCGGGGCACCCGCATGGCCTCGCGGTGCCCCCACGCCAGCAGCCCGGCGGAGACCGCGGCGACGCCCACCGCGACGCCCCTGGCCCGGTCGGCGACGCCGACGCCGAGTCCGATCAGCACGAGGTGGGCCGAGCCGCCCAGCACCGACCAGGTGAACAGCACCCAGACCACCCCGAGGGTGCCGTCCGCGGCACGGGCCGCCCGGTCGTCCCGCCGCCGGCCGTGGCCCGCGGTCATGAGGAAGGGGAAGGACACCAGCCAGAAGGCGAAGGCGACCGTGCCGGCGAGGAAGACCGGGAACGGCCAGTCGGCGCCGGAGGCGAACAGCGTCCACCAGGGCAGGAGGAACAGCACCGCGATGACGAGGAGGACCACGGCCCCGCGCAGTCGCCCGCGCCGGGGCCGGGGCCGGGGCTGGTCCCGAGCGGAACCCGGGACGCCCTCCTCGGACGGGCGCCGAGCGGAACCCGGGACACCCTCCTCGTGCCGGGCGCCCGGCCCGGACTCCGGCAGGTCCCCGGACCGCAGGTCCGACTCCGCCTGGATGGAATCGCCGTCCACCACCGCACCACCCCTCCGTCCACCTCCGCCGTCGGTTCCCATCATCCGCCACACGGCGCCGCACGGAACCGCCCGGCCCCCTGTCGCGGCGCCCGCCGTCGGCGCCGCGGTGCTCCGTGACGCGGCCGGACGGCCGTGACGCGGCCGGACGCGACGGGAGGCGGCCGGACGCGGCGGGAGGCGGCCGGACGCGGCGGGAGGCGGCCGACACGGCGGGACGCGACGCGGCCGGATGCGACCGGGCCGCGGCGCGACGGACCACGGTCAAGGGGGTCGCGCCCATCTCCCTTCGACAATCGCGTACTTGTGGCTCTCTCCGCCGGCGTGGTGCCCTTGTGGCTCACAGACAACAGATGTCAGGGAGGCGAACGAGTCCCATGAACAAGCGAATAGCGGTCGTGGCGGCGCTGATCCCGGCCATGCTGGGCGTCGCGTCCGGTACGGCTTCGGCGCACCCCGCGCCGAAGGCGGCCACGTCGGTGGTCACCTTGACCTACGACGCCAGTCAAGCGGGACAGTGGGCGGGCGCGGTCACGCAGGCCGTGCAGAACTGGAACGCGGCGGTGCACAACGTGCAGTTGGCGCCGAGCAGTTCGCCCAGCTCGGCCGACTTCGTCTACGTGGCGACCAGCGGCTGGCCGGAGACGACGCTCGGGCCGATCTTCCCGGGCGGCAGCAAGGGCGAGGTGGACCTGGGACAGGAAGCCGTCGACGAGGGCTACGACATGACCCGGATCGCGGCGCACGAGACCGGGCACATCTTCGGGCTGCCCGACGACTACAGCGGGCCCTGCTCGGAGCTGATGTCCGGCCACGGCCCCGGCACGTCGTGCACCAACGCCAAACCGAGCGCGGCGGAGGCGGCACAGGTCGACCAGAACTACGCGGAGGACGCGGCGGCGGTGAGCCCGAGGCGGCACCAGGTCGTGATCGACGTCTGGTCCGCACCGGTCCTCGCCGGCGCGCACTGACCGACCGCCGGAACCGGCAGCCGAAGCCGGTCAGGACGACCGGGCGGAGCACGCCGGGGCCCCCCGTCGGGAAGGCGCGCCGACGGCGGCCCGCCTGCGCGGGGCCCGGTGGTGGCCTCACCCTGCCGAAGCCACCACCGGGCCCGACGCCCGGTCAGCGCCCGTGGGCAGGCCGGCCGCTGAGCGCCCTCTCCCGCCCCGGATCGGTCAGGCGGGCGCGGGACCGGGGTGTGGCGGGCGGGCGGGTCATGCAAAGTGGTCGAAGCTGCCGCTCTTCGCCCCGACGATCATCGCGGCTATCTCGTCGCGGTCGAAGAGCAACGGGGTCTGCTCGGGCCGCTTGGAGTCACGCACGGCGACCAAGTGCCCGATCGCGCCGAACTCCACGCAGTTGTCACTGCCCCCGCTGAAGGGGCTCTTCTCCCAGATGACGCTGGAGAAGTCCAGTTCGGCGGGGTCGGGCTTGGTGGCGCTCACTCACAACTCCTTCAACATGTCGCTGAGCCAGGTGCGGGTCTCGGGTGGACCGAGGGCACGGGCCCGCAGATGGTCGAAGACCTCGGCGTAGCGCTCCACGTCGGCCGGCCCCTCGAAGTACACCGAGTTGGGGCCATTCTCCACCCACACGACGTCGGGGTTCGGCTCGGGGAAGGCCATGAGCACGAAGGATCCGTCGAGGCCGGGATGGAATCCCGCGGAGAACGGCAGCAGCTGCACCTGATGTGCGTCTGCGTCGTCGCTTCCAGCAGGTGTTCCAGTTGCCCGCGCAGCACCTCGGGAGTGCCCTCGATCCTGCGGAAGGCGGCCTCGTCGATCACCGCCCACAGCTTGGCGGCGTCCTGGCCCTCCAGGAGCTTCTTACGGTTCATGCGGACCTGCACCAGCGCCTCAACCTGGCCAGGCGTGAGGTCGACGCGCATGGAGGTGATGACCTGCCGCGCGTACTGCTCGGACTGCAGCAGGCCAGGGATCAGCTCGGTCTCGTAGTTGCGCAAGGCGAGCGCACTGGACTCCAGGGCCAGGTAACCCCCGTACTGGGTGGTGTTGATCACCGCTGAGTACTTGCGCCACCACTGCTGGCGCTGGGCCCGGTAGTTGTCAAGTCAAATGAGACGTTTGTGGTGCTATGAACTTTGTGGTTCGGGTTCTCTTCGATTGGCGGGGTCGTTGATCCAGACCTGGCCGGGTATCTCGGGTGGTCTCGGTCGGCGGGCGAACCGTTCGGGGTGGCGTTGGTAAGCCCCGGCGAGGGCGACGGCCCGCTGGTCCCGGACCTCCTCGGCGGTGCCGAAGTGAACGGAGGCGGGGGTGTGCAGGCCGATCCCGGAGTGTCTGTGGTCGTGGTTGTAGTAGGTGATGAAGGCGTCCATCCACTCCCGGGCGTGCGTGAGGGAGTCGAAGCGTGCGGGGTAGTCGGCGGCGTACTTCGTGGCGCGGAACTGGCTCTCGCTGTAGGGGTTGTCGTTGCTCACCCTGGGGCGGGAATGGCTCCTGGTGACACCAAGGTCGATCAGCAGTTGGGAGACCTTCTTGCTGGTCATGGAGGTCCCGCGGTCCGCGTGGACGGTCTCGGGCACGATGCCGTTGCGTTCGATGGCCTCACGGATCAACTCCTCGGCCCGTTCGGCTGTTTCGGCCAGTTCGACGGTGTGGCCGACGATGTAGCGGCTGAAGATGTCGATGATCACGTAGGCGTGGTACCAGATGCCCTTGGCCGGGCCGGGCAGCTTGGTGATGTCCCAGGTGAAGACCTGCGACGGCCCGTTCGCGACCAGTTCGGGGATCGTTCTGGGCGGGTGGGTGGCCTGGCGGCGGCGTTCGCCGTTCTGCCCGGCTGCGGACAGGATCCGGTACATCGTCCGCTCCGAGCACCAGTAGGTGCCCGCGTCCAGCTCACGTGCCCAGACCTGTGCGGGGGCAGGTCGGCGTACTCCGGCCGGTTCAGCAGTTCCAGGATCGCGGCCCGCTCGGCCGGTGAGAGGGCCGAGGCGGGCGCGGGTCTCGGGGACGGTGCGGGCCTCGGCTTCGGGCTGAGGTGGCGGTAGTGGGTGGCACGCGAACGCCCGGTCAGCCGGCAGGCCGCCGTGGTCCCCAACTGCCCCTGGACACCGGCGAAAGCCTCATCGACCACCGGCGCGGCCGCATGCTTCAGTCCGCGCTCTCGGAGAGCAGTTCCAAGAGCGCGTTGGCTTTTCCCATGACTTCCAGGGCCGCGTCGCGGCGGGCCAGGTCCTTCTCCAGTCGGGCGACCTTCTTGCGCAGCCGTTCCAGCTCGGCCTGCTCGGCGGCCTTCTTCGGCCGGACCACCGAGGTCCGCCGGTCTGCCAGGCCATCCAGGGCGCCGGCCTCGCGGGCCTGGCGCCACTCGATGATGTGCGAGTGGTACAGCCGCTCCCGGCGCAGGATCGCGCCCTTCTCCCCGGGAGGGGCGGCGTCGTACTCGGCGACCAGGCGCAGTTTGTACTCGGCAGAGAATGTGCGCCGTTTCGGACGCGGCGCCGGATCCGATCCGAAGCTGCTGGGGGTGGTGGTGCTGGCCATGCCGGGGTGTACTCCTGTCTCGCCCATCCAGGCTAACCCGATAAAACGGGTGCCTCAGCCGAGGCTGTCAGAGAGGGCCTGGATGTCCCCTGCGAGAGATGGCAATGTCGCTCGTCCTGCTACTGCCAACCGTTGAGGGAGACCTCTGGTCCTCCTGACAGGTAGCACCGGAGCGCGCTGGCGGTACTCGGTACGAACTCCTCAGGAAGCGCACCGGCGTCGACCCAGCACACCTGCGCGTGCTTCCGGGGCTCCCGGTTCTCCGGCTCTCCGGACCATTCGTGGGCGGCGAAGACGACGGTGAGGAAGCCGTTGGGGGCCTCGACACCCCAGGCGCCGTGGATGATGTGGGCGACCTTGAGGGCCTCGGGCTCGACCGTGAGACCGGTCTCCTCGTAGAGCTCGCGGACAGCCGTTTCCGTGATCGGCTCGCCCGACTCGCTCTTGCCGACCGGTAGGTCCCACATGCCTTGGGCGAATTTGGCGTTGGGTCCGCGTTGCAGGAGGACGACGCGGTTGGTGGCCTTGTCGTGGACGATAACGCCGGCGACCAGGAGGGTCATCGCGTCGAGGGCGGGCTTGAGGGCGCGGGGTTCGTCGGTCTTCTGGTGGGCCACGATGGTCCCTTCGTTCGCCGGGTTGTTGGGCATGTTAGGCCAGCGCCTCGCGGGCGCGGCGGGCGAGATCCGCGGCGCCTGGAACGCGGCGTCGCTGGTACACCGCGAGCGTGGACCTGATTGAGGAGATCGCTTTGCGGGTGCGGTCGGAGGTCATGCCCGCCATCAGGTCGAGGGCCTGCGACCAAGCGGCCACCGCTTCGTCAGCTCGGGCCTGGGCGGCGAGGCTGTCGCCGAGGTCCGCGTACGTGAGGGCATGTACACGCTTGAACTTCTCCGGGTCCCAGCGCACCAGCGCGTCCCGGTGTTGCTGCTCCGTGCCCACGTGGTCGGCGAGATCGGTCAGCGTGCGGGCGGTGTGGCTGGCCACGGTGCCGGCGGCCGGGCCGCTGACGAGGGAGAAGCTGGGCTGGGGGCCGTCCTCACGGATCAGGGCATCTTCGGCCGCCAGGAGGGCTCGGGCGGCGGACGGCTTCTCGCCGACGGCCGCGTAGGCGCGGGCATGGGTGATGTGGAGCAGCGCTTCAGTCTGGCCGTCGACGTGGCCGATGCCACGACCCAGGGCTCCTTCGACGAGGTCGACGCAGTGGTGGGGTTGCTTGAGGCTGAGGGCCTGGTGGGCGAGGGCGCGCATCATCCAGGAGGCGTGGCCGTACGGGTCCGCCTCGCAGGCGAGTTGGTAGCCGACCTGGTAGTAGCGCTGGGCGGCGCCTTCCTGGCCAAGGTCATGGTGCTTCCATCCGGCGAGGTAGGCCAACTCCGCGACGGCGCCGAAAGCCTGACGGCGAACGTGGTCGGAGGGGAAGCGGGCGCGGAGCATGGGGGCTGCGGTGTCTGCCAGGTAGGCGGTGACGGTGGTCAGGCCGTGGCCTCCACCGAGGCGTTCGTCAGCGGCGCTGAACACAGCGGTGATCTGCCGGACGACATCGACGTCCTCCACGCCCACGCGTGTGCGACCGGTACGGGCGCGGAGCATGCGGGACGTGGCTTCGTGGTCGTATCCCAGCGGCATGGCGACGCCGGCGGTCGTGAAGGCCGCGATCGCCAGGAAGCGGCGGCGTTCCACATCGGCTCGGCCCAGGTCGGTGGCGGCGACCACAGGGTCAGCACCGACCGGAGCGGGGTCTTCCGCCTGCCGTAGTCCGATCTGCGCGGGGGTGATGATCCGACCGGCTCGGCGGGCGAGGGCCTCGGCGATGTACTGGCCTGTCCGGCCGGTGGGTTCGGCGCCGTTCACCCAGTGGGAGACTGCGGACTTGTTCGTCTGGAGGACGTCGCCGTTCTCCGCTGCCACGCGACGGATGTCCTTCGCCAGCGCTTCGTACGTGCAGCCTGCGGCAGCGATCGCCTCGCGTAAGCGGACATTGGGTTCTCGGAGCTGCCACGATCCCCTCCGGCCGAGCTGTAAACCGCGTATACCACCCCGGGTGCTCTCTACCGTACCCACCGTGAGCGCCGGGCGGTTCACTAATCATCAGCCGCCCGGACACGGAGCCACAGCACCCTCCGGCTCTCCAGATCCGGGCGGCCCCCATCCGTACACCCGACTCCGGGTCCAGGTACGCCTGTGCCCGAAGTGCCCTGAAAGAGACGGAGACACGGTGACCACCATCGACACCACGGCCATCTCGGTCGAGATCCCCGAGGCGTTCGACCCGCGCTGGAGCCGACTGCCCGGCATCACGGTGGACGGCAAGCACATCACCATCGACCCGGCCCAGTACTTCTTCCGGTTCGAGTCGCACACCTGGCTCGTCGCCGACTGGGAGCTGGTCAAGTCCCAGCTGCTGCCCGCCGAGGAGACGACCGAGAGCGCGGTCGAGCAGATGGCGCTCGACTTCGTGAAGGCCCACGGCGAGTCCACGTCGGACGCGGCTCGGGTGCTGCGCACTGGGCAGTGTGCATCGTGAAAACTGCAGGTTGGGCAGGCTGGTGTGCGTAGGCGTCGGGACGCTCGGTCAGGTCCGGGGCGGTAGTCCAGCGACAAGATCGTCGGTCATCGGGCAACTTCCTTGTTCGTGAGGACCAGCAGGGCCCGCACCAGCGCGGTCGCCCGCCTCGGATCCGTGCGGACCTTGCCCAGGACGCGCCAGTTCTTCAGGTGCGCGAAGCCGTGCTCGACCGGGGCGCGCACTGCGGCCAGTGCCTTGTTGGACAGCTTCTGGCCACGGGTCAGCGGCCGGTTCCGGACGGCCTTGTAGCCGGTGATCACCGCCGGGTCGGCGTCCGGGCCGCTGTCGTCGAGGCCGACGAAGCCCAGGTCGGCGATGGCTCCGAGGCCGGCCGCGCGGAGATGGGCGGTGAGTTTGTCGTGGCGGCAGGCGGTGATCTCCGAGGTCCGCCCGGGCCGGGCCGCCGAGACCCACAGCAGCCGGCCCCGGTCGTCGGTGAGCGCGATCACGAGCAGGCCATGGCATTTGTTCTTGCCCGAGTAGTTCTTGCGGTTCTCGGCCCCGGTGCGTATCACCGAGCCGTCCAGCAGCACCACCCCGCCACCCTTTCGGGCGATCTTCTTCAGGGCGCGGTCCAGGCGAGGGGCGCGGGCGGCCAGCAGACCCACAACCTCCCTGACCCACCGTGTCACGGTCGTGCGATGCACCCCGTTGCCGCCGGCCAGATCGCCGGGCCGCTGGTCACAGCGCAGCACCGCCAGCACGATGCCGGCGATCTTCCCCGCGGGCAGGACCCGCCACCTGGAGCCGATCCTCTTCAAGTGGCCGCGTATCAGGTCAGCCAGCCAGTTCAGGGTGGCACTCGACAGCGGCAGGCGGGCGGTGTAGACAAGGCCGTCAGGGCCCTCGACGGTATCGTTGTTTTTCTTCACACAAACTCAACTGCCGTCGGGGGCCCGCCGGTTACGCCCCTTGTCGTCCCCGGTCCGGCCCTGCTACAGGCGCACGGTGAACTTCCCGTCCGGCCGTTTGTGCAGCCAGCCACGATCGGCGAGCTTGGTCATCTTCGCCCGCAGCGGCTCCAGCTTCCCGCGCACCCCCACCTCAAGCCCCAGCTCCTCACCCACCGCCTTGACCTGCACCGGGCCACCAGCGGCCCGCACGATCGCCAAGATCCGGCAGTAGTCGGCGGGCAACGCGGCCTCGTTCCCCGTCTCACCGCGGTGCGGGATCATCAGTAGCGCACGCCCCGCCACCTGCGCTTTCACCGGAGCCGCCGCCTCAGCAGCCTCCGTATCGGCCCAGTCCTGTTCGACCAGGCGGCGCAGGACCCGCTCGGCGATCCCCAGCTCCTCCCGCTCGGCCTCCACCTCCCCTAGCCGCTTGGCCAACTCCCCGGCGAGCGCGTCCAGTTCGTCACGGCGAGCCGTAATCCGCTCCAGATCGGACATCCCCGCACCTCCCCACGATCTCCCGTATACCGCCACGGTGACGGATCGTAGGCGGCCCGCTCACGCAGTCGCAGCAGAACCAGAGAACCCTCCCGGCCGACCAGTCAGACGATCTTCACCATGGACACCCGCCGCCGACCAGCCCGAGCACTCCCGACCCTCCGCACACCAGCCCACCCGACCTGCAGTTTTCACGATGCACACTGCTCACTGCCTACGAGGTGTACGCCCACCTGTTCCGCGACGAGCACCTGGACGGGCTGGGCCTCCCGAGGTTCACCGCCGATCACCTGCGGATGCTGCGCCAAGCGGCCACGCTGATGGCGCTGAACAAGGTGGAGTTGGACGGGCACATCTCGAACGTCGGCCCGTGCTGGTTCTTCCCGGCCGCCACCTCCGTCGTCTTCGACCTGGACGACGAGATGGGCGGCATGCTCGACGAGGTCTACCACGGCGGCTGGTTCAACGAGCACCGCCCCCTCGAGTCCATCAAGGCCCACGCTGCGCTCGGCGGACGACTGGTGCACGGCTGCCAGTCCGTGCCGGACCAGTCGGGCGGCGTCGTCGCCCCCTACGGTGCGTCGATGAGCGCCTTCCGCGAGGACCTCGCAAGGTTCAAGGCCGAGTGGATCCAGCAGGTCTACGTCCACCGCGTGACCGACGCAGTCTGATCGTCGCCTGATCGCCCCGACGGCTCCAGGGCGGGCCGGCCCCGCGCCGCCCGCCCTGGACGCCCTACCAGAACGGAACCCTTCTCATGGAGCCGACACTCACCGCCGAACTGCTCGCCGACCTGTGCACCCAGACCGACCGTTCGGAACCACGGCGGGAGGAGGTGGGTGTGTGGTCCATGTCCGGAGTCGAGCGTCTGGTCTTCCCCAACGAGACGACGGCCATCTTCAAGTACGCCAAGGCGCCTTTCCACCGGGAGGACCAAGCGCTGCGGCATGCCCGCAACCGGGGTATCCCGGTGCCCAAGGTCTACGCCTCCGCTTTCCGCGAGGGCTGGCTCGGCATGCTCCTCGAGGACCTCGGCACCCCGGACCGTGAGGCCGACGACCTCGACGGCCTGACCGCGGCCGTGGTCATTCACGGCGCTCAACGCGCCATCTCCCTGCCTGTCCTCGACGAGGTCGTGCTGCGGGCCCTCCCCGGCCGGGCTCTGGAACACCTCCACGCCCTCCGCAAAGCGGCCCGCTGGGAGGACACCGGCGACATCGAGGACGCCCTCGGCCGGATCACCCAGGCCGCCGGCTACCGCGCCCAGGGAGCCATGCTCGGCCCGTTCGGCTGGGTCCACTCCGAGTTCCACCCCACCAGTCTCCACATCGGCCGCACCGGCTGGCGGCTGCTGGACTTCGCCCGCGCCTTTACCGGCCCCGGCCTGCTCGACCTCGCCAGCTGGCACGGCACCATCGAAGCTCCCGACCCCGCTCGGTTGCGCGGCCTGCTGGAAAGCTACGTCGCCGCCGGCGGCGCCCCCGAGGCCCTCACGCGGCGCGGCGGTCTGCCGACCGAGGCGTGGGCGCTCGGCTGGCATCGCATGTGGGCGGTGGAGTGGTTCATGGAACAGGCCATCCGCTGGATCAACGACCCCACCAGCGATCCCGCGTACATCAAGACCGTACGACGCCACCTCAGCGACGTGGTGCACCTCCTGGAGGTCTAGATGCTCGCCCAGACCTCCCCCTGGCACGCACACGCCCAACAACGCGTATCTGCCGGGCCCGCCAAGCCCCTCGCCGCTCCCCAGCGCATGGAGTGGGCCACCCGCCCCGGGCAAGGTCCCGGTGCCGAGATACTCGGCAACGACCTTCGCGGCAGGCGTATAGCGGAACTCGGCTGCGGCGCCGGCCACAACGTCGCGCACCTCGCCGCCTACCACGGTGCCCTCGTGACCGGAGTCGATCTCGTCGGCTTGCAGATCCGCCGAGCCCGCACCCACGACCCCTGCGGAGGAACCGATGCCCCTGCCCTACCTGCTCCTGGACATCGACGGCGTCCTCATACCCTTCCCGGCCCCGGATGGGGCCACGCCCGCGACCCACAACCGTCACGACGTCCTGCCCACCGGACGACAGCCAGACGAGCCGGTGACCGTCTGGCTCAATCCCGACCATGGCCAGCTGCTCACGAACGTGGTCCGCAGCGGCCTCCTCGCCCCTGTCTGGTGCACCAGTTGGCGCCAGGACGCCGCCGCTCTCATCGGTCCGATCCTCGGCCTTCCGCCATTCCCGTACGTCGACCTTCCCCGTCCGCAGATCACCACCAGCCACCCCAACGGCTACCTGTGGAAGCGGGATTACGTCGAGGGCTGGCTCGCCGACGCTCCCGTCGTCTGGATCGACGACGACTTCACCGCCCTCGACCACGCATGGGCGGCAGAACGGAATTCCGGCGGTATCCCGACTCTGCTCATCCAGCCCCACCCGCGTATGGGCCTGTTGCCCGAACACCTGGCGATTGCTCTCCGGTGGGCCTCGGCCTTGTCGTCCTCCCCGAGCTCTGGCCGTGGGAGTCACCCCAAAGAAGAAGCGACACGAGCGGTTCAACTGCCGTAATCCGAAGTGCAGGCGCTGGCCCAGCGCCGGGACATGGGAGGGTCGCTTGCCTGGTAGCAGGCGGTCCTCTGGCAACGACGTCACGGGCGCGTTGGTCGGTGCTCTCCGCGCTGGCCAGCGTGGCGGTCAACGGTGTTCCTCGGAACTCGGTGACCTGCTTCATCGACGCCGATACGATTTCCGCCCATCCTGGCCTCCCTGGAGGAGCAGACGTGACACAGCAGACTGCCGAGGAACGCCCGGGAATCGCCGCCGCAATCGTGGTCCACGAGTGTCGCGTCCTGATGGTCCGGCGACGGTTCAGCGAGGGCCAGCTCTCCTGGCAGTTCCCGGCCGGTGAGATCGAGCCCGGCGAGGCCCCGAGGAGGCGGCCGTCCGAGAGACCGCGGAGGAGACCGGACTGGGCGTGGCCGCCGTCAAGCTCCTGGGCGAGCGCGTTCACCCGAAGACCGGCCGACGCATGTCGTACACGGCTTGCGAGGTCGTCAGCGGCGTCGCCGAGGTGGTGGACACCGACGAACTGGACGCGCTTGCGTGGGTGGCACTCGCTGAAATCCCCGAGTACGTGCCGTACGGGCTCTTCGAGCCGGTGCAGGAGTACCTGGACCCCGCGCTCAAGGGCTGACGGAACTTCGATGGAGCGGCGGGGCGGGCCGGCGACCATCAACTGTGGCCGCCCGCCTGCCGTCGGCCTGGTCCTAGCGGGTCAGCGTCGGCGCGTGGGGTCGTTGGCGGCCCTGGCGACGACCGGTACAGAAGGTGTCGCGGACGCGGGTGTCATCGTGGCGTGGCCGCTGCGGGCGCGTGCGGCCTGGACGCGTTCGATGATCCGGTCGGCCGTGGCGTTGCGGAGGCGCCAGACGAGGACTTCGGCCGGGCGGTCGGCGCTGTCGAGTTCCCGCTGCCCGGCCGCAGCGGCAAGTGCCTGCCGGGGCGCGACGCCGGCGGACTCGGCCTGGGCAAGGGCCGTTGCCAGGGCGGGCCAGCCTGGGTCGGTGAGGATCCGTCCGGCGTGCTCGGGCAGCACCGCGTGGACGGTGGTGGCCATGCGCCGGGTCTCATCGGCTCCGGGGGTGCGGTCGGCGAGCCTGGCCAGCGCGGGACGTGCCGTCTGCTGGTAGGCGGCTTGGAGGTGGATGAGCGATTGTTGGGCGGCAGCGGCCTGCTGCTGATGCCCGCGCTGCTCGTGCCAGCGGTTCAGGGCGATCAGCGTGTAGATCGCGGTGCACAGCAGCGCGGCCACGGCGCCGCCGTCCCCGCCGCCCAGGGCGCGGATCAGTTCCTTCCCCGCTTGCCGCAGCGCGTTGGCGCTTTGGTGTTCCGCTCGGATCGCGGAGCGATTCGCCCGGTCGAACTCGACTGCTGCCGCACGCAGTTCGGCCCGAAGTTGGCGCGGCGCGGTCGATGCGGTGTTGTGGAGCAGTTCGGCGAAGGCCGCTGCCTGGGCTTGCACCTGGGCATCCGTGTCCTCTCCCTTCGGCGCGTCGAGGAGGAAGGCGTAGGTGGTGCGCAGTTCGGTCTCGGCCCGCCGCCAGGCGTCCCCGCTCTCGCGGCGGTTGGCGGGATGCTTCCGGGGTTGTGTCGCGAACTGGTCGTCGGCGGGGATGAAGCGTTCGCGGAGTCGGTTGAGGGAGAGGTCGGGGGCCAGTGCGGAGCCGCTGTAGAAGACGGGTTCGCCCTTGGCGTCGGTGTCTCCGGGGGCGGCGAGGCTGTAGTCGGTGGTCTCGCCGGTTTCGGGCCCGATGCGGTGCCGGACCTGGATGCCGTACGCGGTGAGGACGGCGAAGTACTCGTCTTCGTCGGTGGAGGCGGCTGCGGCGGCGTAGGCGTGCTCGCGCAGCCACTGCCGCGCTGTCTGCTGGCGGCCCTGGCGCTCGGCCTTGGCCACCTCCGCGCCGGTCGGGGTCTTCGGCGCGGTCGCGTCGCCGGACTTCAGGCGCCGCAACCCGAGTTCGGCCTCGATCTTGCGGCACTCGGCCTGGGCACGCTGCCCGTCGCGTTTGTTGCGAGGGCGGCGGCCGTCCTCGCGGACGCTGGTGGCCATGATGTGGATGTGGTCCTCCGCGTGCCGCACCGCGATCCACCGGCAGCCCGCGTCGTCGCCTGCCGGAGCTATGCCGGTTGCGTGGACGATGCGGCGGGCCACCTCGGCCCATTCGGTGTCGGTGAGGTAGCGGTCGCCGGGGGCGGTGCGGACGGGGCAGTGCCACACGTGCTGCGGAACCTTCTTCCCGGTGCGCTGCTCGCGCAGTCGCACCGGCTGGTCGAGGTATTCGGCCAGTTCCGTCAGCATGGCCTGGTGCTCGTCGAGGAGGACGCGACCGGGGTCAGTGATGCCGGGCATGGCGAAGGCGGCGACGATGTGCGGGTCGGTGTGCTCGTTGCGGCGGCCCGGTCCGAAGAGGTAGGAGAGCAGGCCGCGGGTGCGGTCCCCGGTGGAGACGTCAGGCACCACGGCGACCACCTCCTGCGAGGACCTGCTCCAGTGCGCGTCGGGCCAGGCGTCCGAGCTGGTGCAGTTCGTCGAGGATCTGCTCGGCGTGCTCGGGCAGGTCGCCGGTATGGAGTGCGCGGACGATCTGGTTGAGGTTGTTACCGATCCGGTGGAACTCGCGTATCAGCCTTCCGAACAGAACCATCAGGTCCTGGGTGGCCTGCGGTGACGGCAGCGCCGGCACGCCTGCGGGCCGTTGGTCGGGCAGGTAGGCGTGGGCGAACGTGAGGGCGGCGTCCATCAGGTAGGCCGAGCGGGAGCGCTTCGCATCGCGTGCAGCGCGGTCAATGAACTCGCGTTCCGCCGGTTCGGCAGAGCATGTCAACTGCACGTCGCGCTTGGTCCCGGAGCGGGGCCGGTACAGGACTTCGCTCAGTCGCCGCCGACGCTCGGAGCCGGGTGCGGTGGCGTCGTCGATAGGTGCCGGGATGTCGTTGGCGGCGACGCCGTGGTGCACAAATGCGTCGGCGTTGATCGTCGGCGCGAGGCGCACGACGTCTGCAGGCTGGTCCTGGGGGAGGTCGCGCTCGGCCTCCCCTGCCTGCTGGTCCGTGCCCCGCTGGGCACGGACGGAGTCCGCCCCCGCTGGGGCGGGCACGAGCGCGAAGGCCGCATCGCCCCCGGCGATGTGGACTTCGCCCCAGCTCGCTCCGCCGTTGTCGTGCCCTGGGTCAACGCCGCTGCCGCTCGGGGAGGTTACCGGAGCGATGAGGGCCTGCTCCCGATTCCGGCGCTGTGGGTCGAGGGGACCGGTGTCAGGGTCGGTCTCGGGTCGGAAGGGGTTGCGCACGAGGTGGCTCCGTTCGCGGGTCGGCGGTGGCGGCGATGGTTGTCGGGATCGGCGGTTTGGCCAGGCCGCGGTTCTGGGATAGGGGCCGGTGGGGGCGCGGCTGCCGGGGGTGTCGGCAGCCACGCCGGCCTTCTGCTTCGGGCGGGCCGTGGCTTTCCGGACGGGTTCAGGTCCGGTCGGCGGGGGACGGCTGGGCTTCCGGCCGGTCGGGATGTTGGCGGGTCTGGGCGGGGTTGCGAACCAGGGCGATGGCCTCGGTGACGCGGTGGGTTGCGGCGCCGAGCCCGACTTCGATCAGGGACTTGCGGGCGCTGTCACGCGTGATCGCGTCGGGGTCCGGGTGCGCCGCCGCGATCACCTCGGCCAGTCGCTCCAGGCTCGCCATCGGTGGGCGCCCGCCCCGGCCTTGGGTCCGCCGTACGGAACCTTCGTACTGCTCCTCACCTGCATCCTCGGACTCGCGCTGCGGTGATTCGGACGCCGTACCGGCTCCGGCGTCGCTGTCCTGATCGGTGCCTGCGAAGCTCCGGCTGCCCAGCGCCTCCGCTTCGGCGGTCAGCGCGGACTCGGCCCGCTGGGGCTCTGGCAGGTCGTGCTGCTCGAGCTGCTTCCGCCCTTGCGGCGGGACCTCCGAGGGGGTTCCGTCGGTTTGGTACCACCGGTACGGAACCGGTGCGGTGGTTTCGTCCGCTGGGGTTCGGGCGGGATCGGTGCCGCCGTAGCGGGTGATCAGGATGTGCAGGTGGGTGGCGCCGGCCAGGGCGAGCGGCGCGATGGCGGACAGCACCGTGACGGTCGTGTCGTCGAGATGGAGGGCGACGGTGCCGGGTTGGTTGAGGTCGAGGGCGTGCAGGCCGTTGGCCCAGATGCTGGCGGCGGTGGCGGCGATGAACAGGGCCCAGGCGTAAAGGCGCGCTGGCAGCGGGGCTTCGCGCAGAACGAGCAGGGCGCGCACGCCGTAGGCGATGAAGCCGTCGATGACGACGGGGAACAGGTAGGTCAGTTGGTGGCGGACGTGGACGGCTGTGGCCATCTGCCGCAGCGCGTCGTAGGACAGGGCGCATCCGGCGACGCCGAGCAGGATGATCGCGATTCGGTCCCACCAGGTGGCTCGATGGCGAGCGGTCGGCGCTGCCGGGGCAGGGGTGAGTATGACGGTGTCGGGCATCGTGAAGGGGTCCTTGCGGGTGAGGCTGCGGGGTGGGTGCGATGTGCCGTCTTTGCCGTCTTGCCGTTGCAACCGCAGGTCAGGGCGGGACGGCAGGCTGCGGGCAGTGCCGTCCGGGACGGCACGGAGACGCGACCGGCTGGCCCGAGGCACGTTGGGCACGGCAGCCGGTGGCGCGTCGGGACGGATAGCCATCCGTCTTGGGACGGCTGTCCGTCCCGCTTGCAGGGGTGTTGACCTGCGGTTTGGCGTCTGGGACGGCAGAAGACGGGGGTGCGGCTTGGGCTGGTCCCTGCCGACAGCGCGGTCGTCGCGCGGGTGGCAGGGACCAGCGGCCGGTCAGCCCGCGTCGGCCTGTGGGCTGCCGAGGGGGTGGACGGTGGGGCAGTAGCGCTTCCAGGCGTCGGTGAACTTGCCGCGCGTGTAGCCCTTGCGCTGGATCTCGCCGACGCGCACGTTGCCCGAGCTGATGCCGAACTCGCGCAGCATCGCTCCGAGGCCGCGCGGCGTCAGGCCGCCGCGCCCGTGCTCGGCCCAGGGGGCTTCGGGGTCGCTGTTCAGCGCGTACAGGATCTCGTCCGTGCTCAGCTGTTCCTGCTCGCCTTTGGCGTGGAAGATCCGCCGGAGGTCGGCGAGGATGCGGGCGTTGCTGGGGTTGTCCTGCTCGGCCTCGGCCTCTGCGGCGACCATGCGGGTGCAGGCGTTGCGGGCGCGGTCGGGCCAGGGGCCGCCTGCAAGGTCGGCGACGATGACGAGGGGTTCCCAGGTGTCGGCGGCGCGGTCCTCGACCGGCATGGCCGGTTCCAGGAGCAGGGCCCGCTCGCTGAGGGGTGTCGCCCACTGCGCGAGCCCTGCGCGCAGTTCGTGCAGGGCGGGGCTGTCGCGCTTGGTGCGGTAGGGGCTGACGTGTTCGCCTTCGGCGCGGCGGCGCATGCGGATCACGATCGATCGGTCCATGATCGTGTCGGGGAGGTCGTCGATGCCCGCCAGGGCTGCCATGGCGAAAGTGTGGAAGCGGTGGGGTGTGTGGTCGTTGCCGACCACGCGCAGGACGTAGCGGTCGCGCTGGTGCCCGGCGTTGAGGAGGCCGCGCATCTCCTCGTTCTTCTCGGCCTGCTTGGGTGTGCCGAAGATGGTGTCGGCCTCGTCGACCAGCAGGGTCGGGGGCTCCCCGGTGATGGAGCGGAACACGGCGGCGGCGGTGGAGTTGACCGTGATGACGGGGTTGTGGACCGTCTCGGCCAGGATGTCGAGCAGGCGGGACTTCCCGCACCGCTTCGCGGGGCCGACCACCGCCAGGCGCGGGGCGTGCTGCCAGGAGGTCTGCAGGTGGGTGGCGGCGATCCACAGCACGGTGGCGTCCAGCGCCTCCGCGCTGGGCAGGATCACGAACTCGGCCAATGCGGCCTTGAGCCGGTCCAGGAGGGCCGCACCCTCGCCTGCGGAGGCATCCCGCTGCGGATGCGCTGTGTGGACGGGGATGGGGCGGGTATTCTCATGCACGGAGACTCCTCACTCGACGGCTCCGGGGGGCAACCCGGTCCGTCGTTGGTTAGCTGTCCAGGGATGGGCGGTGTCGAGGTTTCCGATCAACCCCCGGTGTTCGTAGCGCCGGGGGTTCGTCGTTCTGCGGCAGTAGGGCGAGCCGCCGCGTCATCAACCTCCTTCGGGTTCGGATGGCCATGCTCTGTCGACATTTCTACTGCCCCCACGCGCCGAAGTCAAACCTGCAAGCGGTTGGGATCTCGATCCTCTCGCAACATACACACAAGTCAGGGCGACTCTATGGCTTGCGTCACACCCTGGTTTCATGCGCTTGACGGTTGGGAATCTCACGCTGGTAACGTTTACGCAGAAGCCGGTGCCGTGCTGGCCCGCACGAGAGGAGGTGGACATGGACAAGCCGAGGGTGCGAAACCTCATCCCCAGTGAGGGAGAGGCCCTGGTCGCCCACAACTTGAAGATCATGAGGAAGGCCGCCCGTCTGTCCCAGGACGACCTCGCCGAGCGCATGAACCGCCTCGGCTTCAAGTTCCACCAGACCCAGATCGCCAAGATCGAGAACGGCACCCGGCCGATCCGCTTCGACGAAGTCCTCGGCCTGGCCAAGGCACTGAACCTGCCTGCGCAGCACTTCATGACCGAGGCCGTAGCGAGCCCGGACGATCCCCACTACGAGCTCCAGGAAGCCGGCTTCCGCCTCCAGGACCTCGAGAAGGAGTGGAGAACCGCCCAGGACCTCGCCGACGCCGCCAAGGCCCGCCTCGAAGAAGCCGAGCGCGAATACGACGAGATCGCCGAACGCCTCGGCGTCGACATCACGCCCACGGGCGGCGAGCTGCCGTTCTATCCGGCCCCCAACTCGCCCGAGGACCCCTTCCGTAAGAACGCGGATACTCCGGCCACCGAGTAGTCGCACTCGCCATCTCCCGCGCGTCCCCCGGCGCTACGAACGTCGAGGGCCGCCTTGCGGCCCCCTTGTACACCGCCCATCCCGCACAGTGACCACGACGGCGCGTTGCCCCCGCGCCGCCGAGAGGTATCCCCATGTCCGAAACGTCCACGCCCATTGCCCTGTTGGCGGACGCACTCGGCGTCACCCAGCAGCAACTCCTCGGCTTCGTCCAAGCCCACGCCGAGACTGCGCCCGACCCCACGCTGGTCGCACTCACCGTCGAGGAGGCGGCTCGCCGACTCGGCGTCGGCCGGACCACGATGTACGCGCTGCTCGCCTCCGGCGAGATCCCGTCCGTGACCATAGGCCGCCTTCGCCGCATCCCGGCCGAGGCGTTGAAGGACTACGTCGCCGCCCGCACCCAGCCCGCCCGTTCGACCGTCGCCCTCGCGGCCTGAGGGGGATGTCATGGCGAAGTCCCGGCAGCCCAACGGCGCCTCTTCGATCTACCTCGGCAAGGACGGGAACTGGCACGGCTACGTCACCGTCGGCGTCAAGGACAACGGCAAATCCGACCGCCGCCACGTCAAGCGCAAAACTCGCGCCGACGTGACCAAGGCCGTCCGCGCTTTGGAGAAGCAGCGCGACGCCGGCAGCGTCCGCAAGGCCGGCCCGGCCTGGACGGTCGAATCGTGGCTGACCCACTTGGTCGAGAACATCGCGGCCCTGCACGTCTCCGAGAACACCATCGACGGCTACCGCGTCGCGGTCTACCACCACATCCTACCCGGCCTCGGCGCGCACCGGCTGACGAAGCTGGAGCCCGAGCACCTGGAGCGCTTCTACAAGAAGATGCAGGACAACGGCAGTTCGGCCGGTACCGCGCACCAAGTCCACCGCACCGTGCGGGCAGCCCTCAACGAGGCGAAGCGACGCCGCCACCTCACCAAGAACCCGGCCAGCATCGCCAAGGCGCCTCGCGTGGAGGAGGGGGAGGTGGTGCCGTACACCGTCAAGGAGGTCCAACTCCTCCTGGAGGTGGCCAACCGGCAGCGGAACGCCGCGCGTTGGGTCATCGCGCTGGCCCTGGGCCTTCGCCAGGGTGAGGTTTCTCGGGCTCAAGTGGACGGACGTCGACTTCGACCTCGGGGTCCTGGTCGTCCACCGGGGGCGGCTGCGGCCCAGGTACCAGCACGGCTGCGGCGACCGTTGCGGGCGCAAGCCCGGCTATTGCCCGCAGAAGGTCAACGTCCGGCGGGAGACCAAGGACACCAAGTCCCGTGCCGGACGTCGGCCCATCGGCGTCCCCGACGAGCTGATGAAGCTCCTCGCGCAGCACCGGGACCAACAGGACCGCGAGCGCCGCCTCGCCCGTGACCTGTGGGTGGAGAAGGGATACGTCTTCACCTCACCGACCGGCGAACCGTTGAACCCCAACACGGACCACCACAAGTGGAAAGAGCTGTTGGAAGCCGCCGGTCTTCGGAACGGCCGGTTGCACGACGCGCGCCACACCGCCGGCACCATCCTGCTGATCCTCGGAGTCCCCGACACCGTCGTGGACGCGATCATGGGCTGGGAGCCGGGCCAGTCGGCCCGTCTGCGCCGCCGCTACCAGCACCTGACCGACCGCGTCCTCAAGGACACGGCTGCCAAGGTCGGCGGACTCCTCTGGACCCGGCCGGACCAGCAGCCTCCCGCCGCCTGATCTCGGCAACTGCAACCCAAACTGCAACCCTCACAACGACATCGGCCCGGACGCAGATGCGTCCGGGCCGACGTTTTGCCTGGTAGGCAATGGCGGAGGATACGAGATTCGAACTCGTGAGGGGTTGCCCCCAACACGCTTTCCAACTGTCCACATGGCCGTACAGGTCAGTTCGCAGAGGTTCAAACGGCTGCTCAGAGGCGGTTCGCGGATCCCTGTGAACGGCGGCGCTCGACAGCGAACTGAACAAAAACCAGAACAACGCTCGGGCGCGTTGCCACACGCCGCAGGGTCCCGCGTGACACGCGATTGTGGCTGGCGCAGACCGACGCTGCCCACGGCCACGCCCTGTGCGCAAAGCACACAGGTGGGGGAGGATGACACGGAAAGCTTGACACTGCCGTCCCTTCAGAGCAGGAGAAACGCGTGCCCCAGGCGAACGCGCGAGGTACGTACTTGCAGGTCTCAGATGCGCTGCGCCAGCAGATCCGGGACGGCAAGCACGCCGACGGGCTGCCCTCGCAGGCCAAGCTCATGGCGACCTTCGGCGTGGCCCGCAGCACCATCGAACGGGCCCTCGGCGTGCTGCGGGATGCCGGCGAGGTTGAGTCCGTGCCCGGGGCCGGGTGGTACGTGATCGGCACTGGCGACCGCCGGCCGTTGGTGGAGCGGATGAGCGACCTCCTGCGGGCCGACAACGTGCGGGTGGGTGACCCGTTCCCCACCGAGAAGGAGCTGTGCGACCGCTTCGACGTGTCGCGCACCGCAGTCCGTTCCGCCATCGCCCAGTTGGAGGGTCAGGGGCTCATCGGCAAGACCGCACCACGGGGCCGGGTTGTCCGCGCCCTGCCAGCGAAACCAGGGAGTCCAGCGGAGTGACGTCCAGCGAGCGCACCACCTTCGGCCCGGAAGCTGCGAAGTCCATCCTGCGCCGGGCGTGTGCCATCGCCGAAGTAGAACCCGACGGCATCGAACTGCTGCGGTTGGGCGACCACGCGGTCTTCCGCATCGACGGCGGCCGCACCATCGCCCGAGTAGGTCGTGGGCCTGAACGGCTGCCGTCCGTGCGTCGTGAGGTGCGGGTGGCCGCGTGGCTGGCCGCCGAGAGGTACCCCGCCGCCCGGCTGGTGACCACCGCCGAACAGCCGGTCGTGGTGGACGGGCACCCGGTGACGTTCTGGGAGGGGCTGGCCGACGGCGACACGTACGCCACGACCGGCGAGATGGGCAAACTGCTACGGCGGCTTCACGAACTGGAGGCGCCGGACTTCGACCTGCCTGCTCTCCGGCCGTTCGAGAAGGTCCGGGATCGGCTGGAACAGGCGCAGATCAGCGGCGACTCACGTGCCTACCTCCTGTCCCTCGCGGAGGAACTGGAGGGTGACTACTCCCACCTCGACTTCGCCCTGCCGGCCGGGCCCGTCCACGGGGACTTCAACGTCGGGAACGTGTTGCACGACGACGCCGGAAAGCCCAAGGTCATCGACCTCGACGGCTTCGCCATCGGACCGCGCGAGTGGGACCTGATGCAGACAGCGATGTACTACGACAGCTTCGGTTGGCACAGCGAAACCGAGTACGCCGACTTCGTTGCTGGGTACGGTTGGGATGTCCGGACATGGAATGACTATGGCGTCATGCGGAGCATCAGGGAACTGCTGATGATTACATGGCTCTCCCAGAACGCAGCCACCGACCCGCGCGCCGCCAAGGAGTTTGAAAAACGCGTGAAGAGTCTAATTTCGGGCGGATCGCGGCGAGACTGGGCGCCATCCTAAATAGCAGAGAAGGTGAATTAGTGGCCAGCTCCTTATCCGAGGCGCTTCCATACATATCGCAAGCTGCGACACTGGCGATTGCAGCAGCAGCCGTTATTTCTCCACATAGAACCAGCAAAGAGGATGGAGAGCGCGAACTCTCAGCAAAAACATGGGAGAAGCGCACCGACACTTACACCGAAATATTGCGCACACTACGAGACTTGGACCCGACGAAACGACCATCCCCAGAAGGGATTTTGGAGAGTCACTCTCTCGGCGAAGACGAAACTAACGGAACTGACATCTTCGCTCGCGACTTCGACTCGGATGAATGGAAGGATTTTTCAGCCCGCGTCGACTCATTCGCCTCCGACGAAGTGAGATACCTATTCTATTTGTGGTTTGCCACAATTGCCGGATGGAGCTGGTTGATGATGAAATGCCTAATCCATCAGAATGGAGACACCATAAAATACGCCGATGCAAATCGCGAGCTGCAGAGATGCTACTCCGCCGCTCACGAGGTCTCCAAAGAGTTGACGGAGCAGGTGCGCGCAGAGCTTGCATTCAAGAAGCGCTCAGTTAGGAGAGTTACCGCCACGGGGCCCGAGGGATTTTTCGGAGCCCTGACAGAGGTCAGCTTTTCACGTGGAAAGCAACTCTCCCTGGAACCCCCCAGTGTCGCCCACGTCATCTCGGTAAGGCGGACAAATCATCGGGACGGGCGAGGAGAATAGCCCCCACTGGGCGCTCCCGTCCTATTCAACGGTGGCATGTCTCCATAGACGCAAGGCGGCTGCTTTTTCTGTGAAGACATGAAATTCTGAAGTCCGTCTCATTGCGTCCGTTATTCGCCCTTGGAACTCCGCGACGTACTGCGCGCATCGCGCGGATTTCAGGCCCTCCCCGAGCCGGAGGGCTTGGAACGCAACCTCGAACCCGTGGCCGATCTCGCCCTGGGCGACGTACGCCTCGGCCTGGACCATCGTGGCGAAGAAGTCACTGCGATTGTTGACGCCGTCGCCGAAGACGGAGTTCGCCCCGCGCTCGGTCGCCTGGACCGAGCGACCGAGGTCGCGGAAACAGTGGCCGAACTCGGCCGCCAGCTCCACTTCGTCGAAGTACGCGATGTACTCGGGGTCGCTGTCCGGTGTGCGCAGCGCGAGGTGCCGTTCCGCCTCCGTGAGCGCGAAGTCGCAGCCGCGGGCGTCGTTCAGCCGTGCCAGGGCGCGCGCCTCCATGGCGCGGAACTGCGCGGTCAGCGTCGGGGTAAGGCTGCCGGCGGGCCCGGCGAGGGCGGCCCTGGCCAGGGTGGCGGCATCCTGGTAGCGGCCGACGAACGTGGCTTGGTGACTCATGGCGGACAGCACGCTGCCGCCAAGGAGGCGGTCGCCGGCGGCCTGAGTCATCCGCAGCGCCTGGATGAAGTACCGCTGGGCGACACCATGCAGGCCACTGTCGTACGACATCCACGCGGCGAGAAGCAGGGCCTCGGCGACGGCCGAGTGCAGCTGCTTGCCGATGGCGTCCGAGTAGCTGCCGTCAAGCATCGGCCGTACGTCCGTGTGCAGGTACTGGATCAGTGCCCGTCGAGCGTGGCCGCCGCCGAACCTGCCATCGAGCATGCTGAACGCGTCCGCCGTACTGCGGATCATCTCCACGTCCACCAAGCCGACGGAACGATTCCCCTGCCGCGTGAGGTCGCCGTCCGGCGGCGCCACAAGCCAGCGGATCGACGCGGTGTTCCACGCCGCTGAGTCGGGGAGCGACCGTGTGAGGGCGCCGGCCTCCGCGAGATCCGCGCGCCAGAGGTCGGTCACCACCGTCGCGGTGATCTCGGCGGAGTCGGCGAAGTCGAGCCCGAGGTCTGACTTCACGGAGGCCACGGCCGCGCTGCCCATGCCGATGTCGTCGATGGTGAGGCGACGCCCGGCCTTGCCGCTGACGGCCTCGGCGATGAACTCCGGCATCCGCCCACGGGGGATAGAGCCCTTGAGCCACCTTGCGACGTAGGTGTGGTCGCAGGTGACGTTCTCACCCGCACGTGCCGCAGCGACGACGACTGCGCGGGCCAGCGACTTGTGCGAGAAGCCCGCATCCCGCATCAGCACCGCGAGTCTGTCGTTCGCGTCTGCCATGACGGCCCCCAGCGTCCGGAAGTTCGCTTCGCGTGCGGCCACTGTACGCAGGTCAGGAACGGGGTGCAGTTCGATTCGGGCGGGGGTGCACAAGTGCACCCCCAAGTGCACGCTCCCGCCGCCGTGTTGATCCGGCGATGGTTGAGGCATCACCACGGGGCAGCCCGGGGCCGAGTCGAAATTCAGGAACTTGACGACGCGGAACCCGTCTGCCACCTTAGAGATGTAGGTAATACCTACATCGCTTCGAGTCTGAGGCGGTGTAGGGCCTGTTTGACCTGCTCTGACGCGCCCGAAGCCCTGTCACGGGGACGTAGGGGAGCACCTGTTCTTTGACAACTGAAGATGCGGACAACAGCCCGGGTGACTACCCCCGACATGGCCTTGCCGGAGACGGCGGGGTGAGCGGGGAGGTGACCGGTGCCCCACCGGGAGGTGCGGCGGCGGCGAGCGCAGCAATGCGTGAGGAGTGCGACCCAAGGTCCGCATCAGAAGGGTTCGCCGGACCAGAAACCCGGCCGGGCACGTCACCTCCCGCAAAAGGTGGCCCCGCGCGGCGGAAGAGGCCGCGCACGTCACGTCCCGACGCACCGGAAGGAGATCCGGATGCATCGCTTATGTACCTGGGGCGCCGCCCGTGCCTGACTGGCGCGAACGGCTGTGCCCCGCCTGAGTCACTTTCCCCGCTTCGCCGACTGGCCAGGGCTTCGGCCCCGCCGGCGGCGGGCGGTGTGCGCGTTGAGCGCGCACGTTCGCGGGCGGCCCCTTCGGGGCGTCCGCGTTCGTGGCTGCTCAACCGAACAGCCACCGCGTCACCGCGGTTCCAGATTGCTGAGGAGTTCCCCATGGGTTGGTTCAAGCGCGAGAGCCACGACGTTGAGGTGCAGGACTGCGGGTTCGGCAACTTCAACTTCGTGTGCACCTGCGGCGCGCACAGCCGCTCCGGCCGCTCGAAGGACGAGGCCGCGACCAAGGCGCGGCTGCACCAGCAGGCGACCAAGCACCGCTGAGTACCCCCGGGGCGGCCGTCCTGCCGGCAAGCGTCCGGCCGCCCCGGGCCCCCATCCCGCTTCATACGAGACGGAGAGACCATCATGCCCGCTTCCGCTGCCACTTTCGCCGCGGTCTTCGCGGTCTTGTACGTCGCCCACAGCGTGGGTGACCACTGGATCCAGACCAGCGCCCAGGCCGCCGCCAAGGGCCGCCCCGGCTGGGCCGGTCGCCTCGCCGACACCCGGCACGTGGCCACCCTCACCGCCACCAAGGGGATGCTGCTGGCCCCGGCCGCCGTGGTGCTGCACCTGCACCTCGCGTGGGCCGGTGTGGTTACCGGGTTCGCGGTGGACGCGGTTTCGCACTGGTGGGCGGACCGCCGCAGCACGCTGGCAGCCCTGGCCCGCGTCACGGGCAACAGCGAGTTCTACGAGCTGGGCACCCCGGCACACCCGGCCGCACCCGCGACCGCCACCGGCGGGTACGCGCCCACGATAGGCACCGGCGCCTACGCGCTCGACCAGTCCTGGCACCACCTGTGGCTGCTGATCGCGGCCCTGCTCATCACCACCGTCTGACGCGGCCTGACGCGTTGCCCGATCCGCCCGAACCAGCACGCCGGGCGGTGAGGGGAGCCAGACAGTTCGACTCCACACAGCAAGGCGGCCCCGGCCGGTGCAGCAACACCGGGCCGGGGCCTTGACCACCCCTACCTGACAGAACCAGGGAGGCGATCCGTCATGGATCGTATCGACATCACGGCACGTGCGATCACGTGTTACCACGCCCTGCAGACCTGCGGGGCCTGCAGCGGTGCGAAGGGTTCGACGGTCACCGAGACCAGCGGTGGCGTGACCCGGTCGTACTGGAAGAACTGCCCCGCCTGCGGCGGCTCCGGGCAGCGGTGAGCGCGATGACCGACGAACTGCGCCGCGCCAACGCGGACGCCAACAAGCGGTCCGAGGACGACGCCCGGGCCCGGGGAGGCGTGCGATGACGCTGCGCCCCCGGCGCCACGCGCTGGACCGCTCCGGCCTGCCCACCCGCACCTACGGCAGCGAGGGCAGCGGCGACGTCCCCCGCAAGAGCGAGGACGACGCCCCGCCGACCGGCCACCCCGCCCGCCGGGCCTGACCGCCCGCCCCGCACCGGCCCCCGCCCACTCGGGCGGGGGCCGGTCCCCTTACAGGAGATCGCACGATGAAGACCTTCATCGCGGGCCACGAGGCCCGCACCACGAACGACGCCCTCGAACTGGCCCTGGGCACCCCGCTGGCCCTGTGGCTGGGCGAGGACGGTGAGACCGAGCAGGAGCGCGCGGCCCGCCTGGACGCGGCGCGCGACATCCTCGCCGACGACCCGGAGCTGCTGGACCGTGTCACCGCGTTCGCGGCCGGCCTGATCGACGTCACCCCGATCCGCCGGCCCGCCCGCACCCGCCGCACCACCAACCGCCGCCCGGGCGTGGTGTCTTCGGGGGTGGCGGCATGAGCATGCTGCTGTCCGCCGTGAGCGCGGGGCCGCTGGCTGCCGGGTGGTCGGTCCACACCCTGTGGATGCGCCACCGCATCGACGCCGCCCGCCGCGACCCGCTCACCGGCCTGCACACCCGCGCCGCCTTCACCCGCCAGGCCGTCCGCCTTCTGCGCTCCCGCGCTGCGGTCGTGGTGCTGGCCGACGTCAACGACTTCAAGCAGACCAACGACACCCACGGCCACGCCGCCGGTGACGCCGTCCTGACCGCGGTCGCCCGGCGCATGCGCGGGTTGAACCGGTCCGGCGTCTACGGGCGTCTCGGCGGTGATGAGTTCGCCGCCGTCCTGCCCGTCCACCCCCTGCACGCCCGCCTCACCCTGGACGCGCTGCGCAGCCTGCTGTGCCAGGCCCTCAACCACGACGGCACTGACCTGCCGGTCTCCGTCTCCGTGGGCGGCGCCATCGTCAACACCGGCCGCCGCTCCCACACGGAGGACCTGCTGTCGTACGCGCTGCGCCGCGCGGACGAGGCGATGTACGTCGCCAAGCGCTCCCACGGCTGCACGCACGTCGTCGACCTGCACGCCGCCGACCTGCCGGACCTGACCGCCTCGGTCAACGGCCGCCGCGCCGGCCGCCCGGGCACCCACGAACCGGAAGAGGGTGCGTGGTGAACCGTACGAGTGTGCTGTTCGTCCAGCGGGTGCGCCTGCTGGCCATGCTCGCCGGGCTCGCCTGGCTGCTCGGCGTCATGCCCTCCGTCCCCGTCCGGCTGCTGGCCATCGTCCTGGTGGTCATCGCCAGCGCCCTGGACACCGTCTCCGACCGCGCGTCCATCGCCACGCCGGCCGCCGCGGCGAAGGGACGGCAGCGATGACCACCTTCTTGCCTCCTGCCGCCGCGCGTCCGGCCGTTCCCCAGCTCGGGAAGGGCGAGACGTGGCTTCTCTACGTCGTCGCCGCCCTGGCCGTTGGCGTCGGTGGCCTCGGGCTGGCGTCCTCGTTCCAGACCGTCACGGCGGCAGGTGCCCGCTGGGGGTTCTCCACCCCGCAGATCCTGCCCATCGGCATCGACACCGCCATCCCCGTCTTCACCGCCGTGCGCCTGCTGCTGATCCGCATGGACATGCCCCTGGCGTGGGTTCGCTGGATTCCCTGGGGGCTGACGCTGGTGACCTGCTGGCTGAACGTGGCGGCCGGCCGGTCGCTGTCGGCGAAGGTCGCGCACGGCACGATGCCGCTGCTGTGGGTCGGCCTGTCGGAAGTCGCCGCCCACGTCTACGCCTCCCGCATCGGGGCAGTGACCGGTCGGCGCATGGAGTCGATCCGCAAGTCCCGATGGCTGCTCGCCTTCCCCTCGACGTTCGCCCTGTGGCGGCGGATGACGCTGTGGGAGATCACCTCCTACCACGACGCGCTGAACCGGGAGCGGGAGCGGCAGTTGGCCCGCGCCGATCTGCGCGAGGAACACGGCTGGCGGTGGCGATCGAAGACACCACGACAGCACCGCGTCCTGCTCCGCCTCGGCGAACTCACCCCCGCCGACACCACCCCGCCCGCCCTCGGAACGAACCAGGAGGAAACACGGCCGACTACCGTAAATCAGTCGGGGTCTGACCTGCCTGTATCGACCCCGGCCCCGAAAGCCCTGACAACCGATCAGACGCCCCCGGACGCGGTCGATCCCTCGCCGGTCCCAGAGCCCGCCGCCGAACCGATCCCGGCCCCGCCGATCTACCCGCAGCCGGAGCCCAGCCCCGCGCCGGAATCGACCCCGAAGCCCGAACCGGAACCGGCCGCCACGCGGGCCCCGAAGCCGGGCCCGCGCCGGTCGACCGGTCGTGTCCCGACCGTCGCCCGATCGGCCCGGCCGAAGCGCACACCGGAGCAACTGCTCACCGAAGCGCGCAAGCTCACGGCCGACTGGGCGGACGACGCGCTGACCGGCGAGGCGATCCGCAAGGCCCTGCGCACCGCCCCGGACAAGGCCCGCGCGCTCCGCGACACCCTCAAGGCCGAACGCGCCGAGGCCGCCGACGCCTCGCCGGTCGCCGCCTGATCCACACCGCACCACCACTCGTACGGGCCCGGCCGCCTGCCGTCCAAAGCGCCGGCCGGGCCCGTCATCCTCCCAACCCTCTGGAAGGCCGCTTCAGTGAACCACGACGACGAACACGAGCTGTTCGAACGCCTCGAAGCCGATATGGCCACCCCCGATGACGGGACCGTGGTCGACCTCGACAAGCACCGCAAGACCCCGTCCACCCACGACTCCGGCACCCTCGACGGACCGCCGCCCGTCGCGGTCGACGCCCCCGCTCCGGCCGGGCCCGGCTACCTCGACCGCGTCGCGGGCGCCCAGCTGCGCGCGATCGTCCCGGCCTGGGCGAAGTCTCGCGCGGAGCTGACCGGCATGGCCAAGTGGTTGGCCGCCTACCACGCCCACCAGGTCGGATACCACGCCGTCCGCTCCCCGCTCTACGCCGCCAAGCTCGCCCTGCGCGCCCCCTCCGGCGCGGCAAAGTTCGTCGGTGGGACGGCCCGTTGGGTGCGTGATGCCGAGGGCGAACCCGTCCGCCTCGCCGCGGTCCGCCGCGAGGACGCGGGCGAGTACCTGAAGCTCTCCCGGCAGCGCGACGGCCGTGTGCGCATGCGGACCCTGGTGGCCACCCTCGGCATGTTCTTCGGCCTCGGCGCGGCCCTGGCCCTGTACGTGCTGGCCCCGGAGTGGCTGCTGGCCGTCTCCACGGCCGCCGTCGTGCTCGCCCTCGGCGCGGCCGGCACCCCGGCGGATCAGCCGGTGGCCACCCGCGCGGTGGAGCTGCCGAAGGTGCAGCGCCTGACCTCCGACATCGTCCTGCGCGCCCTCGGTGCCCTGTCGATCTCGCAGATCAACCAGGCAATGGGCAAGGGCCGCGACGGGTTCGCGTTCACCGCGCCGATCACCCGCGACGGGCCCGGCTGGCGCGCGGAGGGTGACCTGCCGTTCGGCGTGACCGTCTCCGATGTGATGGACCGCCGCGACCGCCTCGCCTCCGGCCTGCGCCGCCCGCTGGGGTGCGTGTGGCCCGAGGCTGTCCCCGAGGAGCACACCGGCCGCCTGGTGCTGTGGGTCGGGGATCAGGACATGTCCAAGGCCAAGCAGCCCGCGTGGCCGCTGGCCAAGGCCGGTGCGGTGGACCTGTTCAAGCCCGCCGCGTTCGGCACGGATCAGCGTGGACGTTGGGTCGACGTCACGCTGATGTACATCTCCGGCATCATCGGCGCCATCCCCCGCATGGGAAAGACGTTCCTGCTCCGCCTGCTGCTGCTCATCGCGGCGCTGGACCCGCGTGCGGAGCTGCACTTGTACGACCTGAAGGGCACCGGCGACCTGGGCCCGCTGGAACGCGTCGCCCACCGCTACCGCGCGGGTGACGACGACGAGGACATCGAGTACGCCATCGCCGACCTGCGCGCCCTGCGCGAGGAACTGCGCCGGCGGGCGAAGGTGATCCGCAACCTGCCCCGCGACATCTGCCCGGAGTCCAAGGTCACCTCCGCTCTCGCGGACAACAAGTCCCTGGGGCTGCACCCGATCGTGGCGGGGGTGGATGAGTGCCAGGTGTGGTTCGAGCACCCCAAGTACGGCGGGGAGTTCGAGGAGATCTGCACCGACCTGGTCAAGCGCGGACCGGCCCTGGGCATCACGCTGCTGCTGGCCACCCAGCGTCCGGACGCCAAGGCCCTGCCTACCGGTATCTCCGCGAACGCCTCGACTCGGTGGTGCCTGAAGGTCATGGGCCAGCTGGAGAACGACATGGTCCTGGGCACCTCGTCTTACAAGCGCGGCATCCGCGCCACGATGTTCGCCTGGGGCGACAAGGGCATCCACTACTTCGTGGGCGAGGGCTCCGACGCCCGCATCGTCCGCTCCGTCTACGCGGACGCGCCGATGGCCGACGTCATCTCCCTGCGCGCCCGCGCCGCCCGCGACGCCGCCGGCACACTGTCCGGCCACGCCCTCGGCGAAGAGCCGGTGGTGGACCCGTCGGGCGGGTTCGACCTGCTCGCCGACATCCTCGCCGTCGTCCCCGCCGACGAGCCGAAGGTGTGGAACGAGACCGTCGTCGCCCGCCTCGCCGACCTGCGCCCGGACGTCTACGGCGGGTGGGAGCCGGAGCAGCTCACCGCCGCGCTCAAGCCGCACCACGTCGGCACCGGCCAGGTGTGGGGCAAGACCGAGGACGGCAAGGGCGCCAACCGGCGCGGCATCACCCGCGCCGACATCCCCGCCGCGATCGCTCTGCGTGACGGAAAACGCGACGCGAGCTGACTCTGGACCGCCGCTAGACCTAGCACCCGCCCCCGCTAGGTCTAGCGGCCCCGCTAGCACCCCATCCGGCCATTGATCAGGACGCTAGCTCCTAGCGGCCTGACCTCGGCATACCCCGAAACAGGCCCGGAGGCCCCGTCATGGCCCTCATCCTCCCCGCTATAGCCCTCGCCGCATTCATCACGCTGTGTTACACCGCGCTGTGTGCGGCCTCGCCGTTCGGCCGCTGCCGCCGCTGCAACGGACTCGGCTTCGCGCTCACCACCGACCGCAAGGGCCGACCCAAGCGCGGCAAGCACTGCCGCCGCTGCAACGGCCACGGCATCCGCATCCGCACCGGCCGCCACCTCTACCACCTCGCCACCCGCATCCACGCCGACGGCACCCGCACCGTCCCGGCCCCGAAGGAGAACACCCCGTGGTCCTGACCTTCTCCGCCGTGCTCATCTTCGGCGTCGCCCTCGCCGTCCTCCTCAAGTCCCGTGCCCTGGGCGGCGGGTCGGCGTTCGTCGCCGTGATGTTCGGGTTCTTCCTCGCCGCCACCGGCGCCGCCCCCGTCATCACCCAGCTCGTCACCAACATCGCCCACGCCCTCAACACCATCGGCCACTGAACGGAGCCCCAACCGCCATGGACACCAACCTGATAGCCGCGGCCGTCCTGTTCGGCCCCGGCGCCCTCGCCCTGCCGGTCGTCGCCGCCGCCTGGCACCGCTCCAACCGCCAAGCCGACGCGGAGCGCGCCATGCTCGCCGACCTCCACGCCACCCAGCGCGGCACCGTCACGATGACGTTCACGCCGGGGCCGGGCGGCCCGGGCGAGCCCGTGCCCGTCCCGGAGCACGTGCCCGGCCCGCCGGTCATCCTGCGGCCCGTCGCCACCGCGCCGGACGCGGCGCCGGTCGCGCCGGTCATCGACATCGCCACCCGCCGCCGCGCCGCCTGACCGGGGCGGGTATGAGCGACATCCCCGTCTACCCCTACCGCCTCGCCCCGCCGGGCCTGGCCACCCGCCGCCAACTCCGCGCGGCCGGCCTGCGCCCCGGCGGCGCCGACCCGGTCGCCGAAGTCCGCTGGCGCTCCCGCAAAGCCCGCCACACCGGCGGCTTCCGATTCGCCCTGCTCTACGACACCGCCCGCGCACTGCCGGTCCGGCCCATGACCCCGGGCCGGTGGCGCGCGGTGGCCGCCGCCATGACGGCCCGCCGCACCTGCCCCGCCTGCCGGGCCGACCGCGGCTACGTCATCCCCACCTCGCTCGGCACCTGCGTCCCCTGCGCCGACCTCACCGGGGCCACCTGATGAACGCCCACAACCACGACGCCGACGACACCGAGGCCCGCGCCGCACTGGTGGCCGCCGGCCGGTGCCCGAACTGCGGCTGGCTCGACTACCAGTGCAACTGCGCCGACCACCCCGACGCCTAGGAGACCACCTTGCTCGTCAAGCCCCCCGCCGACCACTCGGCGACCGCCGCCGACGCGATCCGGCAGCTCAACCACACCACCCTCACCCCCGGCGACCGCTGGGAGTCTCCCGGCGACGCCTACCAGGTGATCGGCAGCCTCAACCAGATGGCCGGAGGGGCGAGTCAGGCGCTGGGGCAGGTCTGGATGCTGCTGTCCGGCCTCGCCGGTGGCGGCCACCTCTACAGCGACCGCGACACGCTCGACACCGACCTGACCGCCACCCTCACCGCGCTGGCAACCGCCCGGGACGCCGCCGACCAGCTCGCCACCGCCCTCGGCCGTGCCCACTCCGCCGCCGGCCACCTCGGCTTGCACGACGACACCGACACCGAGGACTTCCCCTGCGGCGAGTCCGGCTGCTTGTGCTACTGCCCCGGCGGCCACGTCTGCGGCTGTGACTGTCCCCGCTGCCCCTACTGCCAGCAGCGCGACGACTACTGCGGCTGCGACGACTGCGGCTACGACAACTGACCCCGCCCGGTACGGCCGCCCGAACTCGCCAAAGTCACGCGGCCGTACCGGCCCTTCCTCATCCCTGAAGGGACAGGAGAACCACCAGCATGCCCCACACCCTGAGCACCGCCCTACACCTCGCCCAGACCGGTATCCCGGTCCTGCCCCTGCGCGCCGGGAAGGTCCCGTTCGGCAACTGCCCCGACTGCCGGGACAACGCCTGCGGCGGCCGGCCGAACATGAAGACCCCCGGCCCCTGCACCTGTCCCCGGCCCTGCCACGGCTGGGCCGCCGCCACCACCGACCCCCACGTCATCACCTCCCGCGCCTGGGCCGACGCCTGGGGCCGGGCGGGAGCCGTCGCCTACCACCCCGGCGGCGCCGGGCTGACCGTCGTCGACCTCGACAGCGCCGAGGCCATCGCCTGGGCCGGGCGGAACCTGCCGGGCACCTGGACCATCACGACGATGCGCGGGCGGCACCTGATCTACCGGGGCGCCATGCCGTCCGCGAATCATGTGCGGCCCGGCGTGGACATCAAGTCCCGCATGGCCTACGCCCGTCACCTCGGCCCCATTCCCGGGTTCACGCCCGACCTGCCCTACCCGGCCCGGGCCGCGACAGACCTGCCGGACGCCGTCCGCGCGCTGACCGAACGGGAAGACACCACAGCTGCCCGCGCGGGGGTGGTCTCTTCCCTGCCCGCACCCGCGCCCTGGGACCGCACGGTCGCCACCGGATGCCGCCACACCGAGGGTTACGTCCGCACCGGCGTGAACCGGGGACTGGACATGGTCCGCGCCTGTCCCGACTCCGGCGCCGGGTCCAAGGCGTTCGGCGTCGCATCGTTCCTCGCCGCCCAGCACACCGCGTGCCCCGGCCCCTGCGGACTCGACCGCATCGGAGCCGAGACTCGTCGCCGAGGCGGTCAGGGTCGGCGTCCCCCACGCCTACGCCGAACGCGCCGTCGCCCGTGGCCTCAACGACGCCGGAAGGAGGACCGCATGACCACCACCCCGTCCGAAGACCTGTGGGCCGGATTCGACCCCGCCGCCGACCCCGCCGACACCGCGCCCGTGTGGGACGAACCCGTTCCCCTCACCCCGCGCCGCGACCTCCCGCCTTCCCCATCGATGCCCTGCCGGACTGGCTGGCCGCCATGGTCAACGGTGTCGCCGAGGAGACGCAGACCCCGGCCGACCTCGCCGGGTGCCTCGCCCTGGCCGTCATCGGCACGGCCGCCGGCGGACGCTGCACCGTGTGCGTACGCGGGCGGTGGCGGGAGCCGGTCAACATCTACACCGCCGTTGCCCTCGACCCCGGCAACCGCAAGAGTGCCGTCTTCTCCCTCATGACCGAACCCCTCCTCGCGGTGGAGAAGGTCATGGTGGAGCGCTCCGGCGCGATCCGCGCCGAGGCCGAAACCACCGCGCGGCTCGCGAAGGCCGCCGCCGACAAGGCCGCCGCGCGGGCCGCGAACGCCGACGACGCCGGACGCGCCGCCGCCACCGCCGAAGCCGTCGCACTCGCCCAGGCCGCCGAGGAAACCACCGTCCCCGCCGTCCCGCAGCTCTTCGCCGACGACGTCACCCCCGAATCCCTGGCCACCCTCCTGACCGAACAGGACGGCCGCATCGGGGTGCTCTCACCGGAAGGCGGGATCTTCGAGATCATCGCGGGCCGCTACTCCGGCACGCCGAACATGGAAATCTTTCTCAAGGGCCATGCCGGCGACATGGTCCGCGTCAACCGCCAGGGCCGCCCCGCACAGCACGTCGAACAGCCCGCCGTCACCATGGGCCTGGCGGTGCAGCCCGAAGTCCTGGAGTCCATCGGCCGCATCAAGGGCGCCGACGGCCGCGGCTTGCTCGCCCGCTTCCTCTACGCCCTCCCCGACTCCCTTGTCGGCCACCGCAACCTCACCCCGGAACTCCTGCCGCAGGATGTCGCGGACGCCTATACGGAGCGGTTGGGGGCGCTGACGCTGGCCATGGCCGACTGGACCGACCCGGCCTTGCTGACGCTCTCTCCCGAGGCGGACGCGGTGCTGCTGGCCTACCAGCGCACCACCGAATCCCGCCTCGGCAAGGGCGGTTCACTCGCCCCGGTGGTCAAGTGGGCGAGCAAGCGGGACGGCGCGGTCGCCCGCCTCGCCGGCCTGCTGCACCTCGCCCAGCACCCCCGCGACGCATGGACCAAGCCCATCGACGCCGCGACCATGGCGGCGGCCACACGGCTGGGCGACTACTTCACCATCCACGCCCTGACCGTCTTCGACGCCATGGCCGCCGACCCCGCCCAGGACACCGCCCACACCCTCCTGACCCACCTGCGCGAGACCGGACTGACCGGCTTCACCCGCCGAGAGCTGTTCCGGGGCCTGTCCCGGGGCGACTTCCCCGTCATGGCCGACCTCGACCCCGCGCTGAACCTCCTTGAGGACCACGGCTGGGTACGCCAACGCCCCGCGCCCGCCCGCCGGGGCGGCGGCCGGCCACCGTCCCCGCGCTACGACACCCACCCCCGCCTCACCCGCACCGCCACCGCCTGACCACCGCCCCGCGCGAAAACCCCCAACCCGCTGACAGAACTGACAGAACTCCCTCACCTGCCGCCTGACCTGCGGAAACGGCCGTGCTCATGGCTGTGACAAAACTCCCGGAAACTCTGACAGAACTCGACCCGGCCCCGGGCACCCCGCCCGGGGCCGGTCGTGACAGAACCCCGCCCACCCGAGTTCTGTCAGAGTTTTTTCGAGTTTTGTCACGCTGCTCGAAACGGTCGTCTCCGCAGCTCAACGGCCTAGCGGTCGAGTTCTGTCAGTTCTGTCACGGGTTCCAAGGTTTCCGTCTGCCGAAGGAGGCAGCACCCCATGAGCACACCTACCGACGACGACCTAACCCTGGTCCTTCTCACCGTAGAAGAGGCTGCCCGCCGACTCCGCATCGGCCGGACCACCTGCTTCGCGCTCATCCGCACGGGAGAGCTGGAGTCCGTCCCCGTCGGACGGCTCCGGCGCGTTCCGGCTGACGCACCGGCCGCGTACGTCGCACGCCTACGCGCGACCCACCGAGCTGCTTGACGACACCCGAAGCGGCGGCATCCCGTCCGGGGTGCCGCCGCTTCGGCCTGCACACGAGAAACCGGAGCCTGCCAGTGGCAGACGAGAAGAAGCGCACCCGCCGCGCCAACGGCGAAGCAGCCATCTACCTGGGTAAGGACGGTCGTTGGCACGGTCGTGTCCCGATGGGCTTCAAGGACGACGGGACGCCCTACCGCCGCCATTTCACGCGCCCGACGCGCAAGGACGTAGTCGAAGAGGTCAAGCGGCTGGAGAAGCAGCGCGACCAAGGGTCGGCCCAACAGCCCGGGAAGCCCTGGACGGTTGAGAAGTGGCTGTTGCACTGGGTGGAGAACATCGCCAAGCCGACCGTCAGCGAGAACACCTACGACGGCTACGAGGTGGCCGTTCGCGTCCACTTGGTCCCCGGCATCGGGCAGCACCGCCTCGACCGCCTGGAGCCGGAGCACATGGAGAGCCTGTACCGCCGGATGCAGGCGAACGGGGCCAGGAAGGCGGGCACGGCCCATCAGGTTCACCGCACCTGCCGTACCGCGCTCGGTGAGGCGGTGCGGCGTGGCTACGCGGCGAAGAACGCCGCTTCGCTGGCGAAGCCGCCTCGGATGGAGCAAGACGAGAACGAGATCGAGCCGTACTCCCTGGACGAGATTCAGCGCCTCCTGATCCAGGTCAACAGACGGCGAAACAGCGCCCGTTGGATGCTGGCGCTGGCGCTCGGTCTGCGGCAGGGCGAGACGCTCGGCCTGCGGTGGGTCGACGTCGACCTGGACAACGAGTACTTGAAGCTGCGGCGGAACCGACTCCGTCCGAAGTATGAGCACGGGTGCCGAGAGGCTTCGCCATGCGGGCGGAAGCCCGGCTACTGCCCGGACCGGGTCCAGGTGCGGCGGGAGACCAAGAACACCAAGTCCAAGGCCGGGCGCCGCGCGGTGCCCCTGCCAGGGCCGCTGGTGGTCATGCTCCGGTCCCACGCCGAAGCGCAGGCGCGGGAGCGGAAGGCCGCCGGCAACCTGTGGGCGGAGTCGGACTACGTGTTCACCAAGCCGCTCGGGGGTCCGCTGATCCCGAACACGGACTATCACGACTGGAAGAAGCTGCTGGACGACGCCGACGTCCACGACGGCCGCCTGCACGATGCCCGGCACACCGCCGCCACCGTGCTGATGCTGCTCGGCGTTCCCGACCGCGTCATTGACCAGATCATGGGCTGGGAGCCGGGCACTTCCGCACAGATGCGGGCGCGGTACCTGCACGTGCCAGATGCGATGCTCAAGGACGTCGCCCGGAAGCTCGCCAATGCGATCTGGGGACCGTCCGACAAACGCCCTGTGGACAAAAACCAGGACAACGAGGCTTGAGACAACGTCGAAGGACCCCACCGCGACCGGTGGGGTCCTTCGACGTATTGCCCGGTGAGAGCAATGGCGGAGGATACGAGATTCGAACTCGTGAGGGGTTGCCCCCAACACGCTTTCCAAGCGTGCGCCCTAGGCCTCTAGGCGAATCCTCCGGGGGGAACAGTACAGGGTCCGGGGGGGTGGGTGCGAACTCGATTCCGGAAGCGGGGATCGGGTAAGGTGGGGCGCAGCCCCTCACGTGGCGCTATCTCGCTGAACCCCCCCAGGGCCGGAAGGCAGCAAGGGTAGGTGGGCTCTGGCGGGTGCGTGAGGGGTCTTCTCCTGCGCGCCGCGCGGTGCGGGTGCGGGTGGGGCCGGGAGACGCGGCCTTGCTGCGTCGGGCCGCGCTCGGCCGGTAGGCTTTCCGTGTGATCTTCAAGCGCATCGGTAGCGGTCGACCCTACCCGGACCACGGCCGGGCGAGCACCCGCGAGTGGGCGGACGTGGCGCCGCGGCCGGTACGCCTGGACCAGTTGGTCACCACCAAGGGGCAGCTCGACCTCGAGACCCTGCTCGCCGAGGACTCCACCTTCTACGGGGACCTCTTCGCCCACGTCGTGAAGTGGCAGGGCGACCTCTACCTGGAGGACGGCCTGCACCGGGCGGTGCGCGCCGCGCTGCAACAGCGCCAGGTGCTGCACGCCCGGGTGCTGGAGATGGATTGATCATGCCAATCCGGGCGTTCCTTGGCCCTTTCGGGTTGGCCACTCCCGCATAGGTTGATCATCTAGTACGCCTTGGCGGAATCCCGCACTACGCTGCCGTTATGAGCATGCTCACTCCCCCTGGCATGGGCGGCAAGTACCGCATCACCGGGACGACCTTCCCGCGAATGCGCCGCCCCAGCAATCGCCGCCGGATCATCCTGGCGGCAGTGGCGGGCGTCGCGGTGCTCGGCGTGCTCTCGTGGGGAACCGTGCAGCTCATCGACGTCTTCGACGGCGGTTCCCGTCACGACACCGCCGCCGGGCACTGCGCGGTCGGCGCGAAGGCCACGCCCGAGACCGCCGTTCCGCAGCCGTCGGCCGTGACGGTGAACGTCTACAACGCCACCGGCCGCACCGGTCTGGCCGCGAACACCGCCGCCGCGCTCAAGAAGCGCGGTTTCACCATCGGCAAGATCGGCAACGCTCCCGCCGTCTACGACCACAAGGTCTCCGGCACCGCCATCCTGCTCGGCGGCCCCCAGGCGGCCGGCGCCCTCAAGGTGCTGGGCACGCAGTTGTCGGCCGGCGACATCAAGACGGTTCCGACGCGCACCGGCGCCTCGGACGTCGATCTGATCATCGGCAAGGGCTTCGGCACGCTCGACCCGCTGGGCAACGCCGACCACGCCCTCGCCGTCCTCAGGCAGCCTGCCCCGGCCGCCTCCGGGAAGGGCTGCGTGCCGCGCAGCGACCAGTCGACCTGACGTAGGCGACCGGTCGACCTGACCTGGCGGAGCGCAGGCGGGCCGACTCGACGACACAGCGACAAGCGCGGCAACCGGGCGACCGGGCGACGGACCAACGGGGCAACCGGGCGACCGCGTGGCGGCGACGGGCGACGGCGCCGACCGGACGACCCGGACGGGTCTCCCTCCGGCTTCCGAACGGGCTTCGTACGATCCGGGTCCAGCCGTACGGCCCTGCCTCCGTGGGCGGTACGCGGGGCCGCGGGGCGGTCCGGCCGGCCGGGCCCACGCATCGGGCCGGGGCGGTACGCGGGGCCGCGGGGCGGTGCGTCCCGGCCGGGTCCGGGCCGGTTCCGCCGCGGGTCGCCGCCCGCCGGCCCCCAGATGCCCACGGCATCGCGGCCGGGGAACGGGTGAGGGAACGCGAGGGCGCGCGGGAACTCGTGAGGGGGGACGGGGGCCGGACGGTCAGCCGACCGTCCCGTACATGCGGTCGCCCGCGTCACCAAGTCCCGGCACGATGTACCCGTTGTCGTTGAGGTGGTCGTCGACGGCGGCGGTGACGACGGTGACCGGGCTGCCGGACAGCTCGCGTTCCATGTGGGCCACCCCCTCCGGCGCGGCCAGCAGGCACAGGGCGGTCACGTCGTCCGCGCCGCGGTGGATGAGGGTGTTGATGGCGGCGACGAGGGTTCCGCCGGTCGCGAGCATCGGGTCGAGCACGTAGACCTGCCGTCCGGACAGGTCGTCGGGCATCCGGTTGGCGTAGGTGGACGCCGTCAGCGTGTCCTCGTCGCGGACCATGCCGAGGAACCCGACCTCGGCGGTGGGCAGCAACCGGACCATGCCGTCGAGCATGCCCAGGCCGGCGCGCAGGATGGGGACGACGAGCGGCCGGGGGTACGACAGACGCACCCCGGTCGTGGGTCCGACCGGCGTGGTGACCTCGGCCGGCTCGGTGCGAACGTCCCGGGTGGCCTCGTACGCGAGCAGGGTGACCAGCTCGTCGGCGAGCCGCCGGAAGGTGGGCGATTCGGTGCGCTGATCGCGCAGCGTGGTGAGTTTGTGCGCCACCAGCGGGTGGTCGACGACATGGATCCGCATGGCCACGACAGTAACCGAGAGCCTGTGCGATCACGAGCCGCACGCGGGCGGCGCCTGCCACCCGGCACCCAGCCGGCACCACAGCCGCAACCGCACCCGGCACCGCGCCCACACCCGCAACCGCGCCCGCCCCCGCCACCCGCGCCCGCACGGCCAGACGTGCGCACCCGCACCCGCACGGCCAGCCGTGCCGCAGCCGCACCGACGCGCACGAGCCCGCCGCACCGGCCCGCCCGACCGACGCGCACGAGCGCCCGCCGCATCAAACGGGCGGCCCGGGGGAAAACGCTTCCTCATGGCAGAGGACCACGAGAGCCACCAGAGCCCCGAGGACCCCGCACCGACCCCGGTCAGTCCGCAGGACACGGAACGGGCCGCAGCGCGCCGCAGGAGGCGGGCGATGTTCCTGAGGGAATTGAAGGAGGCCAAGGAGCTCCAGGCCAGGGTGCAGCCGCGCCGTGCCAGGAGCGCGCGGATGCGCCAGCACATGCGGATGCGTACGTTCCGCTGGTAGCGCGCCACCGGCCCGGTTCGCGCCGGACGCCGGACGCGGCGCCCGCGCCGGACGCCCGTCGAAGCCGTGCCGAGCGCCCAGCGCGGGTCCGGCTTCGGCCCCCCGGCGGCCGTGCCCGACGCTCCTCGCCCTCGCACCCCACAGCCCGCCGGGGTCCACGCCGCTCCGCCGCGGGAGGCCGGCCCCCGACCACGCGCCACGCACGCCCCTCGGCTGCTACGGCACGAAGCCCGCCCGACGCCCCGACCACCACGAAACGCCGACCGCCCGACGCCTCGACCACGGAACGCCGGCCGGCCGAGTCGAGTCCCGCCCCCGGCGCCGGGTCCGCGACCGCTCAGCCGGGGCACTCCTCCGGCGCGCGGATCGCCGCACCGGGTCCGGCGGGCTCCGGACCACGGCGGCGCAACGCGGCGGTGGCCGCCGCGTAGCAGAGCACCGCCAGCAGCGCCACGGCGGCGGCCAGCGCCAGGGCGACCGGCAGGGAGCGGGTCGCGACCGGGCCGGCCACCGCTGTGCCGATCGCGAATCCGGCGATCTTCAGACTCGCGCCGGTGGTGAAGACCTGGCCACGCAGGTGGTCCGGCGCCTCGCGGTGCCGGACCGCGAACAGCGCGGCCAACTGCGGTCCTTCGCCGACCCCGGCGAGCAGCGCCCCGGCGACCGCCCCGGCCGGGCGGGCGGTGGCGGCCAGCCCGAGCGCGACGGCCTGCACGAGGGCGCCGGCCCAGATGACCGTGTCGGGGGCGAGCGCGCGCGGGAACCGGGCGAGTACGGCGGTGGCGGCCAGCGCGGACGACGCCGTGCAGGACAGCAGCATCGCACCGTGGCCGGCACCGCCCAGCACGCGGACGCCGAGCACCGGCAGGCAGCCGGTCGCCATGCCCTCGGCCGTGCAGGAGAAGACGGTGGTGAACGTGGCGCGGGCCAGCCGGGGGACACCGACCACGGCCGCCGTACCGGCCGCGACGTCGCCGGCGAACCGGCGAACGCTCCCCCGCCACCCCGACCGCCACGACCGGCCCGGTCGGCCCGACCGGGCCCCGGCGGGCGGCAGCCGCCACGCGGCGGGAGCGGCCAGCGCGATCAGCACCGCCGAGGCCGCGACGGCGGTGCCCGCGCCGCCGCGTTCGCATCGGCAGCCGGCCCAGCGCGGCGAGCAGCCCGGCCAGACCGGCCGCGTACGCCGCGAGCGCGCCGGCCAGCAGGCGACCGGGACACGCTGCCCGGTCCAGCAACACGCCCAGCAGCGGTCCGCCCAGCGGCGCCGAGGCGGTGAGGCCGGCGAGCAGCGCGGAGGCGTCGGCGGCCGAGCCGGTGGCGGCGAACCCGGCCAGCAGCAGGGCGGGACCGGACATCGCGTCCCCGGTCCGGGCGGTCGCCGCACCGGCGAGGAAGGAGAGTGGCGAGCGGCGGGAGGTCACCCCGAGAACGGTAGGGGGGTAACGGAAAACAATGCAATATGCGTTACAGTCGGCGCATGGCATCCTGCCCCCCGCACGACTGGTCCACCCGGCACTCGGCCTCGGCCATGGCCCGCCGGGCCGCCGCCCTGGTCAACGTGCTCGCCGTCCGCGGACCGGACGGCGCGGCGGACCCGGAGCCGGAGGAGGTCGTCGCGCTGCTGCGCGAGTACGGCGAGACCGGCACGTTGGAGGTCGGCGCCGGCGACGTGGCCCGGATGCGCGCGGCCGCCGTACGGCTGCGTGAGGTGTTCGCCGCCGGGAGCCTCGACGAGGCCGCCGGAGCGCTCAACGGGCTGCTGCGCGAGCACACCGCCCCGCTGCGGCTGACCGCGCACGGCGGCGCCTCCCCCTGGCACGCGCACGTGGACCGGGACGACGACGCGCCGTGGGACGTGTGGTTCCTCGCCTCGTCCTGCATGGCGCTGGCGACGCTGCTGTGGGAGGAGCAGCGGCCGCCGGGCGGCGTCTGCGCCTCGCCCGGCTGCCACCGGGTCTTCGCCACGCACGGCAGCGGTCCGGAGCGCCGTTACTGCTCGCGGCGGTGCGCGACGCGCGAACGGGTCGCCGCCCACCGGCTCGCCGCCCGCGCAGCGCGGTCCGCCGCCGCCCGCGCCGGATCCGCCGCCGCCCCCGGTCCGAAGCGGCGGCCGGACCGGCGGCCGGGCGGCCCAACTCCAGTCGGCGGGACGGCGGATGACCGATCGGCCGGGGGACGGCGACCCGGGGGGCGGCGACCCAGCGCGAACGGGCGCGGCGCGGACAGGGCGGACGCGCCGGGGCGCACGGGGGCCGACGCCGGCCGGGACGCGCACGGCACGCGGGCGGGTGCGCCACCCGGTGGACAAGCCCGGCGGGGCGACGAGCGGGGCGCGACCGGGCCGGCGGTAGGCGGCGGATCCGCGAAACGCGGCTTACCCAGCACGGGTTCGGACCCGTCCGCCCGTCAGCGGCAGGCCAAGAATCCCGAAAAACGTGCACGGCCTGGCACGACGCAGTGCGGAAGAGCTCTCGCAATGCTCAGGTTTCTGCCACGATGCCGAGTGGGCGGGGCGTCGTCCCGTCCGACCCGGCACACCTAAAGACCAGTGGGAGAGTCACGGTGTACTTCGCCGCACTGCTCGCGCGCACCGAGGACGGGTGGGAAGCGAGCGATACAGAGCTTGACGACGTGGAGACCCTCACCGACCTGGCGGACCTCGCACGGAACGCCTCGGCCGACGAGGACACGGTGCTCGTTCTGATCGAGCAGGAGGACGCCTGGTTCGGCGTCGTCCGGGTGGACGGAGAGGACGACCCGCGCGTGTACGTCTCGGACGCGTCCGCCGCGGCGCGCAGTTCGTACGGCGAGATCCTGCTCACCGACGAACTGCTCGGCCGCGATCCGGACGACGAACTGGCCGACCTCGACGCGCTCGACCTGGACGGCACCGAGGACGGCGAGCCGGAGCGGGAGGACGACGAATCCGCGCCCGACCTGGGTCCGATCCCGGCCGGCCCGGTCGGCGAGGCGGGACTGCTCGACGACTTCGGCATCACCGAGGCGACGCTGCGCTCGCTCGGCCACGGGGGCGGGGCCGGTGAGGCGCTCAGCGGCATCGCGGAGGCGCTCGGCTGCGGCGAGATCCTGGAGGCGGTCCGCTGAACGACGGCGGCCCGTCCGGCGCCCCCGGGGCCGCGCCGGCCGATCCGGTCCGCGATCCGTGGCGGCCGGCGATGCGGCTCGCGCTCCGGGAGGCGGAGCGCGCGCCCTGCACCGGGGACGTCCCGGTGGGCGCGGTCGTGCTCGACGTCGGCGGGACGGTGCTCGGACGCGGCCGCAACGAGCGCGAGGCGTCCGGCGATCCGACCGCGCACGCCGAGGTGTTGGCGGTGCGCGCGGCGGCCCGGACGGTCGGCGCGTGGCGGCTGTCCGGCTGCACGCTGGTGGTCACGCTGGAGCCGTGCACGATGTGCGCCGGCGCGATCGTGCTCTCCCGGCTGGACCGGGTGGTCTACGGCGCCCGGGACGCGAAGGCGGGCGCGGCCGGCTCGCTGTGGGACGTGGTGCGCGACCGCCGGCTCAACCACCGCCCCGAGGTGATCGCCGGCGTGCTGGAACCGGAGTGCTCGCGGCTTTTGACCGCGTTCTTCCGTTCCCGCGGACCGGACCGGGGGCGCCGCGAGAACCCGGCCGGGTAACCGATTCGGCGCACGGGCCGACGTCCGCTAAGCTCTCCCTCGGTAGCGTGTCCGAGCGGCCTAAGGAGCACGCCTCGAAAGCGTGTGAGGGGGCAACTCCTCCGTGGGTTCAAATCCCACCGCTACCGCTCTGAGCTGTACGGATGGGGCCGCTACCAAATTTGGCAGCGGCCCCATCCGCGCTTCCGTCTCAGTCCCCGTCTCAGTTGGGGTCTACGGACCCTTCCTGCGGCTCTCCTGGGGCGGTGTCGGCTTCCCCGTTCGGCCGCATCCAGATGAGTCCCCCGACACGCTTCGCCACGTCCTGCCGGATGTTGTCGGTGACGTGCTGGTAGCGCGCGGCCATGGCGGACGACGACCACCCCATGATGGCCATCACGGTCCGTTCAGGCACCCCGAGGATCAGCAGCACGGTGGACGCGGTGTGACGCGCGTCATGCAAACGGCCGTCACGGACCCCCGCCGCACTCAGCAACTCCTTCCACTCGTCGTAGTCCGATCGTGGGTTGATGGGCTCACCCGTCTCAGTGGTGAAGACCCATCCGCCTTCCTGCCACCGGCCGCCGGCCGCCGCGCGTTCCTGTGCCTGCCGGTCGCGGTGCAGCTTCAGCAGTTCGGCCAGTTCCTCCGGCAGCCCGATGACGCGCTTCCCGGCCCGTGACTTCGTCTCGTCGGTGTCCGCGTTCGCCCGCGTTCGCAGGGGGCAGTACCCGGGGTACTTCCGCCCGCAGTCTCCCGGGCACCCGTGCTTGTACTTCGGCCGCAGGCGGTTCCGGCGCACTCGGAGCATCCGGCCGTCAAAGTCCACGTCCTTCCACTGGATGCCGAGCGACTCCCCCTGCCGGAGTCCCAGGGCCAGCGCGATGGCCCAGCGCACGCTGTTCCGACGCCTCCCTGCCTCCTCCAAGAGGCGCTGTACCTCCTTCACCGAGTACGGGTCGACCTCCTCTTCTGTGATGCGTGGGGCCTTGGCCAGCGTCGCCACGTTCCGGACGACGTGGCCGCGCCGCATGGCTTCGTTGAGCGCGGTGCGGACGGTTCGGTGGGCTTGGTGAGCAGTGGCGGGCTTGAGTCCTCTGTGCTGCATCCGGGTGTACAGCCCCTCCAGGTGCTCCGGCTCTAGCTTGTCGAGCCGGTGAGCCCCCAGGCCAGGGATGAGGTGGTTGGTCACGGCAACGCGGTAGCTGGAGTAGGTGGAAGCCCGAACCACCGGCGGGGCGGTGATGTTCTCCAGCCAGTGCGTCAGCCATGCCTTCAGCGTCCACGGCTTCCCGGGCCGCCGGACGGCGCCGGAGTCCCGCTGCTTCTCCAACTCGCGGACTGCGTGAATGACCTCAGCCTGCGTCCTGCGTTCGACATGCCGCCGGTCAGGCTTGCCGTCGTCCTTGACGCCGACCGTTACCCGGCCGTGCCACTTGCCATCGTTGCCCTTGTAGATGCTTGACGCCCCGTTGGGCCTGCGGGTGCGCTTCGATTCGTCGGTCATGCGGGTGGGGCTCCTCAGGCTGCGAGGCGGACGGACTGCGCACGGCGGAGCCGGGCGACGTACTCGGGAATGGCGTCGGCGGGAACGCGACGCAGGCGGCCGACCGGCACGGACTCCAGCTCTCCGGAGCGGATGAGGCTGTAGCAGGTGGTGCGGCCGATCTGAAGTCGGCGGGCGGCCTCTTCGACGGTGAGCAGGCTCAGGGTCGGGTCAATCGTGATGAGGGCGGCGGGGCTGGGGGCGGTCATGGTCGCTCCTTCGCGGAAGCCGGGAATCGACGCGGGAGAGGGGGACGGACGTGGGTCCGCCCCCCTCTCCCGTAAGTCCGCTACTTCCGCTACCTCCGCTACCGCGCAGGTCAGGGGCCTGTTTCTGGTAGCGGATGTGGTAGCGGGTAGCGGATGTGCCGCTACCTGGTAGCGGAGGTAGCGGATGGGGTAGCGCGGGATCTCGCTGCGTCCGCTACCGCGTTATTGCTGGTCAGCTGGGGTTTTGTTGAGTCAGGTAGCGGAGGTAGCGGAGGTAGCGGACTTTCCAGGGGGTGGGGGGCAGTACCGGAGCCAGGCGTCGGCGAGGTCGATGGCGTAGTAGCCCTTGACGACGCCGTCGGCGGTCTTGATGTTGCGGGTCTTGATGGGGAGGTTGTCGGGGGTGACGTACTCGCCGAGGTGCTTGGCGAGGGCGCGGGCGTCCATGGGGCGGCCGGCGAGGTCGGCCCAGGGTGCGTCGTCCATGGCGTTGAGGGTGACGAGGATGTGGGCGGTGGGCATGCGGTCTGTGCCGTTGAAGACGTGGTCGCGCAGGTCGGTGAGCAGGCGGATGCCGGTGCTGGCCTTGTCGTCGGCCCGGGCGGCGAGGACCAGCGCGACGCATGCGGCGCGGGCCCGCTCGGGCCAGTCCCCGCCGGCCGCGTCGGCGACGGCGAGCAGGGGTTCCCACACGTCGGCGGGCCGGTCGGTGACCCCCTCGGGCATCTCCGGCACAGCGCCGTCGACCTGCTTGCGGACGGCGACGGCCCACTTCGCCAGCCGCTCCCGCAGCGCGTGACCCTGGGGTTCGTGGGTACGGCGCCGCCACGGGTCCACCACCTCGTTCGGGGCCCGGCGGCGCATGCGGACGACGACCGACCTGGTGAGGATCGTGTCGGGCAGGGACCCCAGCCCGGCCATGGCGACGGCGCAGTAGGAGGGGAACTCCTGGGCGGTCTGGTTGGAGCCGTCTCCGACGCACCGCCACATGCCGGCGCCCCGGCGGTGTCCGGCGTTGATGAACGCTCGGAGCTGTTCGTCCCCGCCCGCCTTGGGGCCGAAGACGGCGTCGACCTCGTCGAACAGGATCGTGGGCCGCGTCTCCGTGGCGGAGACGGCGCGGAACATGGCGGTGGCGGACGCGTCGGCGGCCATCATCCGGTTGGGCACCAGGGTCTCCATGACCTCCAGCGCGCGGGACTTGCCGGACCCGGGTTCCGGGGAGAGGAAGGCGATGCGGGGGGTGGCGTCGAAGCAGTCGATGAGGTGGGCGTGGGCGTCCCACAGGGCGACGGCGACGTAGGCGGCTTCGAGGGGGAAGACGTTGAAGCGGCGGTGGAAGGCTTCGACCTCGTTGAGCAGGTCGGCGCCGTTCTCGGGCGGGGCGGTGGTCACGTGCCCGGCTCCTTTCGGGTGGCTTTTCAGGCGGGGGGATGCGGCGGGGCTCACGCGGCCGGCCGGGCGCGCGCGGTGCGGATGGACCAGTCCAGGGCGCTGCGGATCGTGGCCCGGCACTCGCCCGCCGGGAGCCCCGCTGTTTCGCCCGCCGCCTGAAAAGCCGTCTCTACGAAGCCGCGGTCGAGGTGGCCCCAGGCGACGAACCGGCCGCAGGCGCGGACCGCGCGCAGGAGTTCGGCGTTGCGCCCGCCCTCCCCGGTCCCGGCCACGGTGGCGGTCTCGCGGTCGAGGACGGCGTTCGCCAACCGGTCGCCGTCGCGGGCGGGGATGAGCCGGGTTGGTGCCGTCGCGCGGCCCTGAGGGGCCGTCAGGGCGTTGTGAAGCCACTGGGGTAGTTCTGCAACGGGTGCGTCGTCCATGAGGCTGTAGGGGCCCGTGGGGGTGGTGCTGCCGGGGGCGACGACCTGTCCGCCCCATGCGCGGGTGTCGACCCGGGGGGCGAGGGTGCCCGCCGTGTTGCCCAGCCGGACCCCGGCGGGGGCGGTGAAGTACAGGTGCTGTCCGCCGCTCGCGGTCCGGATGCGGCGGGTCGTGGGCACGGGCTGTCCGGCGCGCTCGCAGAGCGCCAACCAGTTCGCCACGCCGTCAGGCGTGCCCTTCTTGTCGTTGGGCTTGAGCATGTCGAGGTCGATCACGACCAGCCCGGCGGGGCCGGTGGCGATGCCGACGTTCCAGACTCCGGCCGCCCAGCAGCGTTCGATGACGGCGGGGTCAGTGGTGGCCCGCTGCTCGAACGTGCGGTGCCCGCCGGCACACGGGCCGGTGCGGGCGCAGGAACGCTCGCCGTGCAGGGCGGGGGCCTTGCCGCCGGGCCGCAGGGGGATGACGGGCCAGCCGTGTGCGGCGGCATCGAGCGCGGCGTTGAGCAGGACGGATGGTTGAGTCATGCTGGTGGTTCTCCTGTTCGTTGCTGGACAGGTGGGAACCGGTACGGCCGCTCAACTTTGGCGAGCGAGGCGGCCGTACCGGGCGGAATCAGAAGGGCGGTTCGTCGCTGAGGACGACGCCCCTGGTGCGGCGGGGCAGGGGCAGCAGGAGCCAGCGGCGGCCGTCGTCCCAGCACTCGCACGGCCAGTAGTCGGTGCCGGCGTACTCGCCGGTGTCGTAGTCGCCGTAGTCCTGTGTGAACCCGCCGGTGCCACGGCAGTCCGGGCAGGCGGGGCGCGGGGTGTCGGTGAGGATCAGCCCGGGGCGGGGCCAGGTGGTGTGTCGGATGCGCAGGCGAAGCATGGACATGGGCCCTTCAGGTGGTGGTGTGGGCGTGCGTCCAGTGCTCGGCGCACACCTTGTGGACGGGCTTCCCGGCGTCGGAGCGCAGCGGCGTGGGCCGCCCGCACAGGACGCACGGGCGGTCGCCGGTGTGGTCGTAGTGTTTGCCGTCGCGCCAGTCGAACAGCGGCGCGGGGGCCATCAGGCGGCCGTGGCGGCGCCGTCGGAGCAGGGCCAGCAGCAGCCGAGCGAGCGGGGGATGACGTAGCCCCGGTCGGTGCGGCAGGCGGGGCAGGTGCGGCGGGCGCGCATCGCGGCGGCCAGCGCCTGCCACCGGCCCGGCGTCATGGGCCGGACCGGCAGCGCGCGGGCGGTGTCGTACAGCAGGGCGAAGCGCCTGCCCCGCCGCCAGCGCAGTTCGGCGACGGGGTCGTGCCCGCCGGGCCGCAGTCCGGCGGCGCGGAGCTGTCGGCGGGTCATGAGGCCGTCGGGGGCGAGGCGGTAGGGGTAGACGGGGATCGCGGACATGGGGTGCACCTCCGGGATCGCGGCGGGGCGGGGCGTGGGTCAGCTGGTGATGTTCCGGCGGCGCCGGCGGGCCGCGTTGTGGATGCGGCGTCCGGTACGAAGGCGGTGGGTGCCGTCGGGGAGCTTGCGGAACGGCTGGGCGGCCGATCGCAGGGCGTAACCGATGAGGGCGGCGAGGATGAGCAGGCAAGCGGCGAGCATGAGGGTGTGCAACCCCTTCCAGGGCGGGTTTCCGGGGGTTTCCGCAGGTCGGCTGCTAGGTACTAGGTCGCAGGCCAGGGCGTGTTTTGGGTGCTAGCAGGGCTGCTAGGTCTAGCAGCCGGGGGTGCTAGACCTAGCAGCGTTGCTCGGGGGTGGGTCAGCCCGCGTTCTGGTTACGGCGGGTGATGGCGGCGGTGATGTCGGCGCGGACGAGACCGCGTCGGGTGGTGCCTTCGCCGTCGTCGGTGGTGGCCCATACGTCGGCGGCCTTGATGCCGTGCGGGCGGACAGCCGCGGTGACGTTCTTCGCCTCCCACCCGGCGTAGACCTCGGGGCGCAGGTCGGCGAGACGCTGCGCGAGGCGTTCGTTCCACACCTTCGGCTCGTCGTCGCGGATGACGGTCAGCAGGTCGGCGAGCAGGTCGAACTCCGCGCCGGTCTTCTCCGGTCCGTGTCCGATGGCGTGGCCGGTGACGTTCCCCGTCTCTTCGCGCATCTGGCGGGCGCGGCCGACGATGGTTTCGGCGGCGACGGCGTCCACGAACGCGGTGGCCACGATGCGGGGGTCGTCGCCCTCGCCGGCCATCCAGCAGATGCCGCGCTCGGAGCGGGAGAACATGGTGGCCCGGTACCCGGCCTTGTACATCGACGTGCCCAGGATCATGTCGTTGGCGGGCTGGCCCATGACCTTCAGCGCGAACCGCAGCACGGCGTTGGCGCTGATGCCGGTGGGCAGGGACTTCGCGTCGGGGCGCTGGGTGCCGAACATGGCGATGATGCCCAGCGCCGGGCCGCGCTTGGTCAGGTCGGTGCAGATCGCCTCGATCTCCGCCCCGTGCTCCGGGTGCTCGAACGCGACCTGGCACTCATCCAGGGCAACCGCGATCGGGTGCAGCCGCAAGGCGGGGTCGTCGGCCAGCTTGGAGGTGACTTTCGACTCCGGGCAGCGGGAACGCGGGAGGGACTTGATGACCTGGGCGCGGCGGCGCAGCTCGGCCTTCAGCTCCCGCAGGGAGTCCACGACGTATTCGATGTCGTCGTCTTCTTCGCCGGCGCGGTAGCGGTGGCAGACGGGTTCGAGGGCGCCGAAGTCGCCGGTGCCCTTGAAGTCGAATGCGTACAGCTCACTGCGCGGGTCCAGGGCACAGACCAGCAGGAACAGCCGCATCAGGAACGTCTTGCCCATGCGAGGAATCGACCCCACGATCAGCGAGGCGAACATCAGGGTGACGGACACGTCGCGCAGGCGCTGGTCGTTGCCGAAGACCACGGGCTGGAAGAGGTCGACCTTGCCGGACTTGGCCAGGGGCCAGGCAGGGCGCTTGGTCTCGTTCATCGGCTTGTCACCGACCCACAGCACAAGCCGTCCCTCGTGCTCGGCCGGGTCCGGGGAGGGCCACACGCAGGTGACCTTCCGCCGCAGGCCGGAAGCCAGGGCCTTGCGCTTGTCCATGATGTCGTCGGCGGTGACGCCGTATGGCAGGTCGAGGTCAGCGCGGTAGCCGGGGCCGTCGCGGGTGATCTCGGAGGTGAACTTGATGCCCTCCCCGCCCTTGGCCATGGCCCGGTTGATCTTGTCGTTCCCGATCGACCCCAGCGCCCGCAGCACGATGGAGCTGGTCAGCTTCTCCAGCTCGGTGCGGACCACGGCGGGGCCGATGACCGGGCGGTCCTTCTCCTGCCCGCGCCAACCTGCGGTCAGCACGGCGGCGGACGCCATGACCACCAGCCACGCGGGGGCCATGACGTACAGGGTCAGGGCGCACCCGAGGCCGAAGACCAGGGCGATCAGGGCGATCATGCCCCGGGTGCGGACGCGGTCGCCGCGCAGCTTGGCCAGGCGCATGTACTCCTCGGCGTCGGCGGCTTCGACGGCGGCCTGCCGCAGCGGGGCGGCTTCGCGGTCCCACACCCACCGGCCGGTCGCGGCGATGAACCGCGCGGTGCCGCGAGGGGCGTAGCCGGACAGGCGCAGGGCATAGAACGGGGTCCGCAGGCCGTGGTACCCGGCGGCGTACAGGCCGCGCTCGGCGGTGCGGCGAGCCGCGGCGACCGCGTCCACGCGGGAACGGATCCACGGCGGCACGATCGGTCGGCGGGCCTCGCTGTGGATGCCCGGCGAGGCGAGGGCGGGCGGGTCGACGGGGACGGGGCGGGCGGTGTCCTCGCCGTCGTCGTCCGGCACGGCCGGGGCGGGGGCCGGGGTGGTGGTGGGCTTGTCGAGGGTGACGCGGGTGGCGCGGTGGGCGTCGAGGTCGTGAACGCTTCCCACGCCGGGCGCCTCCGTCATCAGGTCGGTCATGATGGGCTTTCCTGCTCTCGTGATCGGGGGTCAGGGGCCCGGGACAGCCGGATGTCTTGGCGGATGAACGGCTGTCCCGGGGCGGAGCTACAGGCCGGCGCGGCGGATCGCGCGCTCGGTGTCGCGGACGCGGTCCTCGGCGGTGCGGCGGGCGGTGCGGGCGGCGGACCGGTCCGGCCGCTTCGCGGCGCGCTCGGTGGCCTTGGCCTTGGCCAATTCGTCCCGCGCGGTCTCGTTCTGCCGACGCAGGGCGGCGGCCTCGCGGGCGCCCCGGTCGGCGGCCCTCGCGTCGATCCGGTCGAGGCGGTCGTTCAGCTTCGGGTCGATCGCGTCGGATCCGGCGATCGCCTGCCGGGTGGTCCGCAGGATCAGCAGGGCGCGCTGACGCTGCTCGCGGCGGGTGTAGGAGCGGTATTCGTCCATCACCGGCCGCCCTTGCGGGGCAGGGCCCGGCGGGCGGCCTTGGCGTCCGCGTGCCCGTCCAGCGAACGGACGACGTGCACCACGGCCCACCCACCGGCCACGGCGACCAGGGCGAGCATGCCGAGCGAGGCGGCCATGGACGCCAGCGCGGCCACCAGCAGCGGCCCGAAGTACACGCCGGCCGCGACCATCCCGGCGCCGGTTCCGGCACCGAGGGCGACACGGGCGACGGTGCGGTCCGGCGGGGCCTGGTGGATGTGCACGATCTGCTGCGGCTGCTGCTCGTAGGCGGCCGGGAGGGGCTGAGGCTGGTAGACCATCGGCGGGGCGGCCGGGGTGGTGGGGACGGGCAGGGGGTTGTCGAAGGTGTAGCGGCGGGGCGTGGTGGTCATCGCGGACCCCTTCCGTGAGGTGTCAGGCGGCGGTGTCGACGGGGATGGCGGTCTGGCCCGGCAGGGGCTTGGGGCGCTCGGCGTCGAGCCGGGCGTAGACCTTGTGGACGTAGGAGCGCGCCCGGGTGGCGGCGGTGGCAACCTCGGTGGCGGACTCGCCTGCCACCCACCCGGCGCGGATGCGGATCATGGCCTCTTCGGCCGACAGGCGACGGCTTTTCAGCGGGGCGTCGCCCTGCCCGGCGGCTTCGTCGCCTGCCTCCTGCTTGTCCACCTCGGGACGCGGCGGCAGCGCGGGGACGGGCAGGGTGGCACCGCAGATGACCAGCGGGGCGGCCGGCACTGGTGCGGCCGGTGCGGCGGGCGGTGGTGCCACCTCGGGCGCCACCAGCGGCGCCCGTTCGGCGCCCTGAAAGGCCGTGGTGGCAGCCGGGGCGCCACCGGTGTCGCGGGTGGCGGCGGTGGGGGTCTCGGCGGCGGCCAGGGCGGTCGCCATGCGGCGCCGGTAGACCGGGGATACCTCGGCGACGATGAGCAGCAGGGCAGGGGCGATCAGGTGGACCGCCACCCCCACCGCGTCATGCAGGGCGATGGACCGCCAGGTGTTGAGGAAGACCGACGCGGTGCCGGTGAACCACCGGAACGCCACCGGCCACCGGCCGCCCCGCACCCCGAGCTGCGCGAGGACGGAGTCAGCCTGCAACGCCATGACGAACGCCACGTCGACCATCAGGCCCAGCAGCGGCGCGGACTTCTGCCAGCCGTGCGCGGTGTGGTCGGCGACGAACGGGGTCGTGGTCAGCAGGGAGTAGAAGACCACGCCAGCGATCAGGAACCACGTCCCGCCGGTGAGCATGGCGTTGGTCCGGCGGATCTGCTTCGGGGTGACGTTCACCGGCCCCGCCCCCGCTTCGTCGTGATCCGGACCGCGCGCGGGGCCCGGTCGGGCCAGACGTCCAGGACGGTGCCGATGACGAGACCGGCGACCATGAGCAGCCGGACCGGCATGGTCGGGGTCAGGCCGAGGAGCCAGGCGAGCCCGGCGAGGATGACCAGCAGTCGCAGGCGCTGAGCGAGCATCAGGTTCATGCCGCCACCCCCATGCCCAGCGGGCGGCGCGGCCGGCGGGAGGCCGGAACGGACGGGGCGGGGGTGGGGGCGAGGCGGAGCAGGTCCGGCATGGTGGCGCCGATGGTCTCCACCGCGAGGCGGACGGTGCGGTCGACCATGCCGGGGTCGTCGGCGAGGATGTCGCGGGCCGCGTCGAGGCGGGCCGCGCGCTCTTCCGGGGTCTCGTCGTCCTCGCCGAGCCACAGGGCGACGGGGGTGCCCAGGGCGAGTTCGAGGAAGTCGGCGGTGCTGTGGGCCGTGTGGCGGCCGATGTAGTCCTTCATGGTGCGGTTCTCCTGTCGAGGAACGCACCGCCGGGCGGCACCCGGCATGGGGTGCCGCCCGGCGGGCGGAAGGCGAGGGGGTGTCAGACAGCGGTGATGAGCAGGGCCGCGACCAGCAGCCACAGGTGGTGCCAGGACTGGTCCAGCGCGTAGGCGCCGGTCCCGATCGTGGGTGCGTACCCGCCGGTGGCGGTCGCGGGGGCTGCCGGGTGGGCGGGGGTGCCCAGCTCGTAGAACTCGCTGTTGCCCGTGATCCGGGCCAGCGCGGCCAGGGTGCTGCGGCGATCGGCCCACCAGTGGGTGATCGCGTCCACCGCGAACCCGGCGGCCAGGCCGGACCACGCCAGGTGCAGGTGCAGCACCAGCGCGGCCGGGGCCAGCAGCACCGCCTTGGTGGCGGTCAGAGTGGCGACGTGCCGGGCATCGGCCAGACGGCCGGCCCAGCCGGGGCGGCCCTTGGTCGCGGCCTGCGCGCTGGTCTGAATCCAGTGGTCACCCACGCTGTGGGCGACGTACAGCACCGCGAAGACGGCAGCGAACGTGGCGGGCAGCAGGTTCATCGCTGACCACCCCGCGCCGCCGCGTCCGTCTCGCTGCGGTGGTTGGCGTCCTTGACCTTCTCCGACAGGTCCGAGCGTTCCTGCTCGGTCATACTGAGCAACACAGGTGACTCCTCGCTGAGTTCCTGTAGCGGCGTCGGGGCTCCACCCCCGGCGCCGCACCTGGTTTCGGCTGTTCGGTTCGAGCAGCCACGGCCCGCGACACGCCGCCCGTCAGGGGCGGCCATGCCGGGGACCGTGCGTGCTCGGACACACGGCGTGAAGCCAGCGGCTATCCCGCCTTTGTGGCGTCTCGCGGGACACGGTGGGCCGCCGCCGGCCGGTCAGCACCGGCGGCGCCCCAGGGCTTTCGTCTCATCGGAACCTCCTTGGTTGTCGGGACAGGCGTGAATCACTGCAAGGGGGGTCTCGCCCCCACTCTCCGGCCGTTGCTCGCGGTCACCGGGCCACCTCGCCAGTCGGGCCGAAGCCCTGTCCCCTGGCCTTTAGCGGGATTGCAGCGTCCCCGCCCTCAGCTCTTTGAGCAGGCCAAACAGCAGCCAGCTCCTTCACTCCTGTACTCATGTGCAGGAGTGACATGTAAGAGAGTGCCCTACTCCTGTACATGAGTCAACCCGCCGCGTTGGAAGCTTGCGGCGGGTTGATGGAAGCGGTTGCCGCGCCTAGTCGGTGGCGGGGATGCGGTACTCCAAAACGAACTGGTCAGCGGCCATGATCGTGTCGCACACCTCTACGACAAGCCCATCGTCTGTCCGCGCGTCCCGCAGCAGGTGGATGACCGGCGACCCGGGGCTGAGGCTGAGGGAGCCGGTCTCCTGCTTCGTCGCCAAGCGGGCCCTGACCGTTTCGGTGAGTTCGGCCAGGCGGTGGCCATGTTCCTCAAGCCGGGCGTAGATGCCCCCGCCGCCCGGGTTCTCCGAGAACAGTTCGGGGATGTCCTTCGCGATGTCCCACGGGAGGTAGGACGTGGCTTCCTCGGTGGGAATGCCGTCGCTGAAGTACAGGCGCCGGCGGGCGAGCACCTGAGCACCGGCCGGAACAGAAAGCCGCTCAGCGATCTCGGCGGGGGCCTCGATGGGGCCGACGTAGAGCACCCGGACGCTGGGCTTCGCCCCGGCCTGTTCGGCTTCGGCGAGGTATGCGGCCTTGCCCGCCGTCCGATGCGATCGGCGGAAGCGGTCGGACGACTTCCGCCTGACCGGTGGGCGGCTCTTCACGAACGACCCACGGCCGTGATGGGTCTCGATGAGTCCCGTCGCGCGCAGCTCGGTCATAGCCTTGCGAACGGTTCCCTGCGACACGGCGTACCGGTCCATCAACTCGGATTCGCTGGGGACCTGCTCCCCCGGCGGCAGAACCTTCGCCCTGATCTGCTGGGCGAGGTCGTCGGCGATCTGTAGGTACCGCGGCTTGCCGGAATCACGCGGGGCTGTGGCGGTGGCCATGTCCTACTGTTCCTCCTATGCTCCTGTACATGAGCAACGGTACTCCGGGCGCGGCCTTGCCGCTCCATTCGGTTTCGGTGGCCGGCGTGGTCGTGCGTGAAGACGGACGGGTGCTTGCGATCCGCCGGGCGGACAACGGGACGTGGGAACCTCCTGGTGGTGTGCTGGAACTGAACGAGCGCACCGAAGAGGGGGCGGTGCGCGAGGTCTTCGAAGAGACCGGGCTGACCGTCGAGGTGGAACGGCTGACCGGGGTCTACAAGAACATGACCCGTGGTGTGGTCGCTCTGGTCTTCCGGTGCCGGCCCCTGTCTGGGGTGGAACGAACCTCGGATGAGTCGGTCGCCGTCGAGTGGCTGACCAAGGAAGAGGTATCCGCCCGCATGGCGGAAGTCTTCGCGGTGCGCGTCCTGGATGCGCTCGACCCCTCCGAACCGCACGTCCGAGCTCATGACGGCCGCCACCTACTGGGTGAGCCGGAGCGGCGGGCGGGCTGACTTCCGTCTCAGTTTCCGTCTCGTTCGTCTCGGTACGCCGTCGTTCACCACTGTCCGGCGCCCCTCCGGTTCCAGCGATGCGGCCCGGCGGTGAACGGTGGCGAACGGTCCCGACCGCATGGTTGGATGCCCGTTGAGCAGGGGTGTAGACCTCGAAAGCGTGTGAGGGGGCAACTCCTCCGTGGGTTCAAATCCCACCGCTACCGCTGCGAACGGCAAGAGCGAAGGGCCCGGCAGGCGTGCCGGGCCCTTTCGCGATTCCGTGTCCCGCCCCGGTCCGGGTTCCCCGTGGCCGCGCGCCTCCGGGGAGCGGTCCGTCAGCGGCCGGCCGGGCCGACCCCGTCGCGGTAGAGCAGCCAGCCGGCCGCGGTGGCCAGCACCGGCAGGGCGAGCGCGACCGCGAACGGCCACAGTGGCGCACCGAGCCCGTAGGCGACCAGGCAGGCGGCCACCACGGCCAGGCTCATCACCCTGCCGACCAGCGCCTGCACCCTCAGCCGCCGGCGCTCCTGGCGCTCGTCGTTCTCGTGGCGGACCGCGGCCGCCAGGTCGCCGTCCCCACCGCCCCACAGGTAGTAGCCGACCGCCGCCAGCAGCACGAAGGGGATCAGCACCAGGAAGACCGGGCTGCCCCAGCCGTGCACGGACACCGCGACCGCGACGACGACCGCGCCGGCCGCCAGGACCCGCAGCGGCGCGCGCAGCCGGGTCGGAAGGTTCTTGTACATCAGGTTGTCCCCTCGTCGTCCGGGACGAACATGCCGTCGACCGGCTGGTGGAAGAACCGGGCTATCCGGAACGCGAGCGGCAGCGAGGGCAGGTAGCGGCCGCCCTCGATGGAGATCACCGTCTGCCGGGACACCCCGAGGGCGGCGGCGAGGTCCGCCTGCGACAACCCCTGTTCGACGCGCCGTTCGCGCACTCGGTTCCGCATGATGTAAAGCTAGCTTTACGACGCTGACCACGTCAAGCACGCTTCACATCGTAGGCGGGACCGGAGGCCGCGGAGCCGCGGGACCGGAGGCCGCGGAACGTACGGCGGGACCCCGCGGCGGCGGCCCGGCGCGGCCGGCGCGGAAAGAGCGGGCGGAATCGCGCGCACCAACCCTTGGGGAGGACATCACGGTGGTTACACTCACCGGACTGGAGAGAGGTACGTCACCGGTGCGGCACCGTGGCCGGGGGCACGGCTGGGAGGCGAGCGGGGCCATGGCGCAGGCGCGAAAAGTCGCCACCTACATCTTGACCATATTCGTGCTCTACACGATCATCACGTCTCCGGCGCGGGCCGCCGACCTGGTGCAGGTCGGCTTCCAGGGCATCTCCAACGCGGCCCGCGGCATCGGCCAGTTCATGACGCAACTGGTCAACTGAGCGTCCGGCGGGCGTCCGGCAGGGGCGCCCGATCCCCGCGAGGAGTCCCCGCATGATCCGCCATCTGGTCCTGTTCAAGCTCGCCGACGGCGTCACCCGCGACGACCCGCGGGCGGCGGCGGGCGCGGCGGCCTTCGCGGGGCTGGGCGCACGGATCCCGGAGCTGCTGTCCTGGGAGTGCGCCTGGAACATCAGCGACCGGCCGATCGCCTACGACTACGCGGTCAACTGCACGGTCGCCGGGCCGGCCGAGCTGACCCGCTACCTGGAGCACCCGGCGCACCGGGCCGGTGTCGCGCTGTGGCGCGAGTTCGCCACCTGGGTGATCGCCGACTACGAGATCTGAGCCGATCGGGCTCCCTGAGCGCCGCCCTCGCGAGTACGGCGGGCACTCGCCCAAGGGGGCGAACCGGTGACGCCGAAACACCGCGCCCCCGCCGGACCGGGGGGCTCCCCCGCGGTCGAGGGGCGCACGGGAGGCGGGCGCCGGGAGACCAACACGGCGCGTGCAGTGCTTGCACACAACGGACATGTCTTGTGATGCTATGACCGCTTTTGACGGACAGTTGACGGGTTCGGTTGACCGACGAGGGGCGGTGCGTGTTGCAGGCCGGTACGGCGTCCGCGTCCGCACCCACCCCCGCGTCCACCGGGTCCGCCACCGGGCCCACCGGCCCGCACGGAACCCCCGCGCCCGCACGGCCCACCGACGACGCCGCGACCGGCGCGGCGCGCACCGAGGACGCCCTGCCCGCCCAGCCGGCCCGCACCGCGTCCGAACCGGCCGGGCGCCGCGCGACGACCGCGCCACCGTCCGGCACGGCCGGAACCGCCGGCACGCCCGGCCCCCTACCGCCGGCGCCGCCGCCGGCCCTGACGACGCCTCCGCCGCCCCGGACGGCCCCGCCCCATCCGGCGCGGCGGCGGAGCGCGCGGCGCGCGCCGGGCGGGCGGCGGACGCCCGCGCGCTCACCCAGGTGCTGTTCGAGCAGCTGTCCGGGCTGGAGACCGGTACCGCCGAGCACCGCAGGGTCCGGGCGGCGCTGATCGAGATCAACCTCCCGCTGGTCCGCTACGCGGCGGCCCGCTTCCGCAGCCGCAACGAGCCGATGGAGGACGTGATCCAGGTCGGCACGATCGGGCTGATCAACGCGATCGACCGGTTCGACCCGCAGCGCGGCGTCCAGTTCCCCACCTTCGCGATGCCCACCGTGGTCGGCGAGATCAAACGTTACTTCAGGGACAACGTGCGGACCGTCCACGTACCCAGGCGGCTGCACGAGCTGTGGGTGCAGGTCAGCGGCGCGATCGAGGACCTGACGGTGCTGCACGGCCGGACACCGGTCACCGCGGAGATCGCCGACCGGCTGAGGCTGACCGAGGACGAGGTGCTCGCCTGCCTGGAGGCCGGGCGCGCGTACCACGCGACCTCGCTTGAGGCGGCGCAGGAGGGCGACGGCGCCCCCGGGCTGCTGGACCGGCTCGGCTACGAGGACCCGGAGCTGGCCGGCGTGGAGCACCGCGAACTCGTCAGGCACCTGCTGGTCCAACTGCCCGAGCGGGAACGGCGGATCCTGCTGCTGCGCTACTTCGGCAACCTGACGCAGTCCCAGATCAGCGCGGAGCTGGGGGTGTCGCAGATGCACGTGTCGCGCCTGCTGTCCCGCAGCTTCGCCCGACTGCGATCCGCAAACCAGATCGAAGCGTAACCGAACCGGGCGAACCATCCCGGGCAAATAAGTCGACATGGCGCTACGGCGCGTTGCCGACATGTGACATTCTGCGGGTACCGCGTTTGCCGCGGCCCGGCAGCCGGTATTCAGTCGGAGGAACCGTCGTCGCTTGTGACCCGACCGCGACCTCAAGGGGGGTGGCATGTCCGTAGAAGTGGGCAGTCCGAAGGTGCTCGACACCGAGGCTCCGGCGCCCGCCGAATCCGGTGAGGCCATCAACACCCGTACGCTCTCCCGCTCGTTGTTCATGCGGCTCGCCGAACTGCCGGAGGACAGCGTCGAACGCCGTTACGTGCGCGACACCCTGATCGAGCTGAACCTCCCGCTGGTCCGCTACGCCTCCGCCCGCTTCCGCAGCCGCAACGAGCCGATGGAGGACATCATCCAGGTCGGCACGATCGGGCTGATCAAGGCGATCGACCGGTTCGACTGCGACCGCGGCGTGGAGTTCCCGACCTTCGCGATGCCCACCGTGGTCGGCGAGATCAAGCGCTTCTTCCGGGACACCTCCTGGTCGGTGCGGGTGCCGCGGCGGTTGCAGGAGCTGCGGCTGGCGCTGACCAAGGCCAGCGACGAGCTGTCGCAGCGGCTCGACCGGTCGCCCACCGTCGCGGAACTGGCCGACGCGCTCGGCGTCTGCGAGGACGACGTGGTGGACGGCCTGGCGGTCGGCAACGCCTACACCGCCAGCTCCCTGGACTCGCCGCCGCCGGAGGACGAGGGCACCGAGGGCTCGCTCGCCGACCGGCTCGGCTACGAGGACTCCGCGCTGGAGGGGGTGGAGTACCGCGAGTCGCTCAAGCCGCTGCTGGCCCAACTCCCGCCGCGGGAACGGCGGATCATCATGCTGCGGTTCTTCGCCAACATGACGCAGTCGCAGATCGGCGAGGAGGTGGGCATCTCGCAGATGCACGTCTCGCGGCTGCTGACCCGGACGCTGGCGCAGTTGCGGCTCGGTCTGACGACGGAGTAGGCCCGTTCCGGTGCTCCCGCCCGGGCGGTGGTGTCCGGCACCCCGCCCCGCGGGCGGACGACACCGTTCCCCGGACAGGACCGGCCCGCCACCGGAGCGCGCGGGCCAAACCCCTCGGGCGGTACCGAGAATGAGAACTTCGCCACCCCGGTCGGTATTCGCCGCTCGGCGTGACATCTCGTCACTAGACTGGCGGGATGCTTCGGATAGTCGACCGCGGTGGAGCGGTCGTGGCCGCTTCCGCAGCCGTGGTGTGCCTGGCCACCCTGACCTGGGTGGTGGCGGGCGGCGGCGCGCCCGGCGGTGACCGTCCGCCCGGCGGGTACGTCGTCGTGGGCGGTTCCGACCCGTCGGGTTCGGCGTCCGCCGAGGCCGGCCCGTCCAACGGCAGGGTGACCCTCGCGCCGGCGCCGTCCTCCTCCCGGACCGGGGACTCGACCGACAGCGCCGGCATGGCGCCCGCCCCGTACCGGCCGGCCGGCGGCGCGACGGCCCGGGGAGGCCCGCCGGCCGGCTCCGGCCGGCGGGCCCGGCCGCCCCGGCCGCGCCCCTCGGTCTCCACGTCGGCGTCCGCCTCCGACCGGCCGTCCGTCTCCGCCTCCGTCCCCGCCAGCGCCCGGCCGTCCGCCCGGGCGACCGCCTCGCCGTCCCCGTCGGTGACGGCCGTCTCGCCGACCAGCCGACTGCTGGCGCCGGTCCCGGCGCCGGACGGCCCGCCCGCGCTGACCGTCTCGGCGCCCGTGGACGCGCCCGGCGCCCGACCGTGGTGCCAGGAGGTGACGGTGACCTACCGGAACGCCGGCCCCGCGGCGGTGGATCAGGGGCGCACGGTGTTCACCACGCGGGTGGTCGACGTGTTCGGCCTGGCCTGGGGGGCGTACCGCAGCACGTTCGCGCTGCCGGCGCCGATCCCGCCCGGGGGCGCCGTGACGCGCACCTACACGGTCTGCCTGGCCCCCTGGCAGGTACCGCCGGGGCTGCGCATGCGGACCGCCGACGTGACGCTGGTGGCCTGAAGCCCCGTCCGCCACGCCGGTCCGGGACGGCCGCGCGGACCGGCTCGCCGCCGCCCGGGCACCCGGACGGACCCGACCGCGCCGCGGCGGCGGGCCGGCCCCGGTCCGCTGGTGCTACGCGACGGCGAAGTAGACCACGAGGCCGATCACCAGGAGGGCGATCACCACACCGGCGATCACACCGCCGCGGTTGCCGCGCCGGGTCGTGCCGTACGTGGTGGGCGCGCCGGCGGACTGCCGGGGCTCGCGGCGCGCCGCGGTGGTCGAGCCGTCGTCCACGAAGGCACGGAACATCTGGGTGCTGCCCGCGGCGTCGGAGTTCTCCGGGGGCGTCTGGTAGTCAGCCATGACGCACGACCCTAGCGAAGTCCGGAAGCGGAATACCAGGGACCCCTGGCGCGCTGATCCCGCACATGCCACGTATCGGAAACTCTGACCTGGATGTCTTCCCGCTGTCGCTGGGCGGCAACGTCTTCGGGTGGACGGCCGACGAACAGCGCTCGTTCGCGGTGCTGGACGCGTTCGCCGCCGCCGGGGGCGACTTCATCGACACCGCCGACGTCTACTCCGCCTGGAAGTCCGGAAACAGCGGAGGCGAGTCGGAGGACCTGGTCGGACGCTGGATGGCGTCCCGGGGCAACCGCGACCGGATGGTGGTCGCCACCAAGATCGGTCAGCACCCGGAACGCCGGGGTCTGGGCGCGGCGAACATCGCGGCCGGGGTGGAGGACTCGTTGCGCCGACTGCGCACCGACCGCATCGACCTGTACTACACGCACCGCGACGATCCGCGGGTGCCGGTGGAGGAGTTCCTCGGCGCGCTCGACCGGCTGGTCGCCGAGGGCAAGGTCCGGCACGTCGGCGCCTCCAACATCTCCGCCGACCGGCTGTCCGAGGCGCTGGCCGCCTCCGACCGCGAGGGGCTGGCCAAGTACGTGGCGCTGCAACCGCACTACAACCTGGTCCGGCGCGACCTGTACGAGGGCCGGCTGGCCGAGGTGGTCGCCGCGCACGGCCTGTCGTGCGTGCCCTACTACGCGCTCGCCTCCGGCTTCCTGACCGGCAAGTACCGTCCCGGCACCGCGGTGGACAGCGCGCGGGCCGGCTCGGCGTCGGGGTACCTGGACCAGGAGCGCAACCTGCGGGTGCTCGCCGCGCTGGACGAGATCGCCGCCGAGCACCGCGCCGAGGTCGCCTCGGTCGCGCTGGCGTGGCTGGCCTCCCGGCCCACCGTGGTCGCGCCGATCGCCAGCGCCCGGGTGCCCGAACAGCTGCCGGCGCTGCTCGCCTCCGTCGAACTCACGCTCAGTGAAGAGGAGTTGGCCCGGCTGACCGCGCTGTCGGAGTGATTCGGGGACGGAGGCGGCGAAAAGCCGCGGGAGGGACGGACAGTTGTGGTCCGCACGTTGAAGTCGTGGCGCGCGCTCCAGCACAATGCGTGCTGCGTGCCCGCGCGGGGCGGACGGGCCGGGAGCACCCCGGACCGGCCGCGCCACCGACGCGCCACCCGTCCCGCGCACGGCGAACCGCCGGCCACGGCGTACGCTTCGGCGGACCGGCGCCCGGCCCGTCCGGCGAGGAGGTCATCTTGAACGACATCACGATCAACGGCAGCGTGCGTGCCTTCGACGGCACCGCCCTGCGATCGGCCACCGTGACCCTGATCTCGCCGCAGGGCCGCCAACTGGGCCGGGCGCGCAGCGACGACGGCGGCGGCTTCGCGGTGTCCGCGCCCCGGCCCGGCGCCTACGTCCTGATCGCCACGGCCGACGGGCACCGGCCGCAGGCGACCGCACTGGTCGCCGGGGGCGAGCCCGCCTTCCACCAGATCGTGCTGCTCGGCGCGCGCGGGCTGGCCGGGCTGGTACGGGCCGGCGCCGACGGGCGGCCGGTGCCGGGCGCCATGGTGGCGGTGACCGACGACGGCGGCGAGGTGCTGGCCACCGCCAAGACCGGCGAGAACGGCGTCTTCACCGTCGACGAGCTGCCCGACGGGCTGTTCACGGTGGCCGTCAACGCCTCCGGGTTCCGGCCCGCCGCGCTGCCGGTGGAGATCGGCGCCGGCGCCGGCGGCCGGATCGAGGTCACCCTCTCCTCCGGCACCAACCTGCAGGGCACCGTCCGGGTGCGCGGCGGCCGCCGCCCGGTGCGCGACGCGCGCGTCACCCTGGTGGACGTCCACGGGGACGTGGTGGCCACGGCCACCACCGGGGAGGACGGCACCTACGCCTTCACCGACCTGGAGGCGGGCGAGTACACGATCATCGCGAGCGGCTATCCGCCCGCGGCCACTCCGCTCGCCCTCGCGGACAGCGGTCAGGCGGACCACGACCTACGGCTCGGCCATCCGGACGAGTGATCACCGGCCGGTCTCCCCGGCCGGCCGGCGGGCGCGACGCCGCCGCGCGGGACCCGAATCAGACATGTGACTCCAGGAGCGGTGATGACGGACGGCGGCCTGCGGGCCCGGGTGCGAACCAAGGACGGCTGGGCGGTGCGGCACGCGGCGCTGACCGTCACCGACATGACGGGCAGCCAGATCGTGCGGGCGATCGCCGACGAGACGGGCGTGGTGCGCACCGACCCGCTGCCGGCCGGCGCGTACACGGTGATCGTTACCGCGGTCGGCTACCAGCCCACCGCGTCCACCGCGATGGTCGGCCCCTCCGGCCGCGCCGACCTGGGCAACGTGATCCTCGCTCGGCAGGCCGGCGTGGAGCTGCCCGCGCCCGGCCGCTGGACCATCGACCCGGCACACTCCACCGTGGTCGCCGTGGCGCAGCACCTGGGCATCTCCAGCATCCGCGGCACCTTCTCCGCCTTCAGCGGGCAGATCCGGGTCGCCGCACAGGTCGAGGAGTCGTCGGTGACCGCGACCATCGAGGCGGCCAGCATCGACACCGGCAACAAGACCCGCGACGACCACCTGCGCTCTCCGGACTTCCTGGACGTCGACAGCTTCCCGGCGATCTCCTACCGCACCACCCGGGGGCTGACGCCGGCCGGACCGGACCGCTGGACCGTGCACGGCGAACTCACCATGCACGACCTCACCAACCAGGTCGACCTGGACCTGGTCTACCTCGGCTGCGGCCCCGACCCGTGGGGCGGCACCCGCGCCGCGTTCCGGGCCACCGCGGAGCTCCAGCGCGACGACTTCGCCGTGAAGTACAACCAGATGCTCCAGGCAGGCGTCGCGATGGTCGGCACCACCATGCGCGTGGAGCTCGACATCCAGGCGGTGCGCGGCGACACGGTGCCCGTCGCCTGACCCGCCCGGCCCGGGCCGGGACCGTCCGCCGCCCGGGCCGTGAGGGCCGCCGCGCCGTTCTGCCGCGCCGCCATGCCGCACCCTTCTGCCGCGCCGCCATGCCGCACCCTTCTGCCGCGCCGTTCTGCCGCGCCGCCATGCCGCACCCTTCTGCCGCGCCGCCATGCCGCACCCTTCTGCCGCGCCGCCATGCCGCGCCGTCTCCGGCGGCCTAGGCTGCCGGGCATGGCACCCCAGATCGCGACCACCACCACCGTCGACCTCGACCGGCTGCTGGAGTTCGTCCGGCCCCGGCACCGCGCCATCGTGCTGACCACCCGCGCCGACGGCCGCCCGCAGGGCTCCCCGGTGTCCTGCGGCGTGGACGACGCGGGACGCGTCGTCGTCTCCACGTACCCCGACCGGGCCAAGTCCCGCAACGCCCGGCGCGACCCGCACGCCTCGGTGATCGTGCTCTCCGACGACTGGAACGGGCCGTGGGTGCAGATCGACGGCACCGCCGAGGTCATCGACCCGCCCGAGTCGGTGGAACCGCTCGTGGACTACTTCCGCGGCATCGCCGGTGAGCACCCCGACTGGAACGAGTACCGCGCCGCCATGCTCCGGCAGGGCAAGTCGCTGCTGCGCATCACCCCGGAACGCTGGGGCCCGATCGCCACCGGGGGCTTCCCCGCCGACCGCGCGCCGCAGGGCTGAACCCGCCGCCCCCGGAGCCCCGACGGAGCCGACCGTGCGGCCGCCGGCGACGCGACCGCTGCGGCCCGGGGCGCGGAGGGCGCACGGGGCGGTCGGCACGCGGCGGTCGGAGTGTCGGGCCGGGCGGCGCGAGGGCGCGTCGACCCGGCGCGTCGCCCCGGGGTGGGGCGCAGCGCGGGCAGGGGCGGTCCCCGGCGCCCCCGGGGACCGGCCGGGCCGGCGGCGGTCAGTCCCGGGGACGTTCGCGCATGGCCTCGATGCCGGCCACGATGCAGTCCAGCGCGAACGCGAAGTCCCGTTCACGCAGTTCGGCGAGTGCGACGTGGGCACGGCGGTCGATGAGCGCGGCCGGCCCGTGGAACGCCGGGTGGTCGCGGACCGCGCCGGACATCTCGCCGAACAGCTCGTCCTCGCCGAGCCCCGCCGCGCGGCAGCGCTCCCGCCACCGCCCCTCCACCGTGCCGAACCCGTAGGTGAACTGCTGCACGGTCGACAGCGCCCCCGGGATCATCTCCTCCGGCAGCCCGGTGCGGCGCATCACCCGGTACATCGCGGTGGCGAACGCCGCCGCCTTCGGGCCGAGGTTCAGGTACTCGCCCATCAACCGCGGCGCCCACGGGTGCGCCACCAGCATCCGCCGGTACCCGGTCGCCACCTCGCGCACCTGCGCCCGCCAGTCCGCCCCGCCGCCCTCCGCCGGGACCGGCACCTCTCCGGCGATGTCGTCGAGCGCGATCTCCAGCAGGTCGTCCTTGTTGTCCACGTACCAGTACACGGACATCGGCGTCACGCCCAACTCGGCCGCCAGCCGCCGCATCGAGAACCGCGCCAGTCCCTCGGCGTCGAGCATCCGGATCGTCGTCCGCACGATCCGGTCCAGGTCGAGCACGCCCCCGCCCGGCTGCCCCGCCGCACCGGCGCCGGACGGCGCGCGGGCGGCGGCGGTGTGCCCGTCGGCGGGCGGACCGTCCGCGGCCGCGATGCCCGCCGCGCCGGGATCGCCGTCCTCGGCGTCGGGCGGGGCCTGCGCGGTGGCGGTCGGGTCGGGGGACGGGCCCGGGGACGTGCCGGCTGGTTCCACCGCGGCCTGCCTCCTGCGCCGGACCCCGGCCGCCCGCTCGTCGAGCCAGACGCTGGCCTGCGGCTTGATCGCACGGGGGCCGGTGGGCATGGGCGGTACTCCTCGGGAGGGCCGTTCACACGGCGTCGGCGGGTGGTGCGAATGCTATGCGTCCACCCCGCCGGACGGCCCCCGCGGTCCCCACCCTTTTCCGCCCGCCGGCCGGCTCAGGACGGGTCGGCCGACCGGATCAGGTAGCCGGCGCCGCGCCGGGTGTGGATCATCGGCGCCCGCCCCGCGTCGATCTTCTTGCGCAGGTAGCTGATGTACAGCTCCACCACGTTCGCCTGGCCGCCGAAGTCGTAACTCCACACCCGGTCCAGGATCTGCGCCTTCGACAGCACCCGGCGCGGGTTGCGCATCAGATACCGCAGCAACTCGAACTCGGTGGCCGTCAGGTGGATCGACGTCCTGCCCCGGGTCACCTCGTGACTGTCCTCGTCCAGCGTCAGGTCCCCGACCACCAGCAACGATTCGGTACGCACAGCCGTCGCTCCCGATCTGCGCAGCAGTCCGCGCAGTCGGGCCACCGCCTCTTCCAGTCCGAAGGGTTTGGTCACGTAGTCGTCCCCGCCCGCCGTCAGGCCGGCGATCCGGTCCTCCACGGCGTCCTTCCCGATCAGGAACAGAACGGGCACGTCCGGCAGTTCCCTGCGCAGCCTGGACAGCGCCTCGAGCCCGTCGAGGTCGGGAAGCACCACGTCCAGCACGACCGCGTCCGGCCGCGTCTCGGCCGCCGCCCGCAGTCCCGCCGCCCCGTCCGTCGCGGTGCCCACCTCCCAGCCCTCGTACCGCAGCGCCATGGACAGCAGATCGACGAGCGCCGCGTCGTCGTCGACGACCAGCACCCGGACCGGCCGGCCGTCCGGCCGCAGCAGTTCGGAACGTCCACCCGTGACGGAGGAGGGTATGGAAGGCATGGCCCACACCCTGCTCCGCACGGGTAAGAGCTGTCTTGCCTGAATCTGTGAGTTGTCTGAGAAGTCGGCCTCCCGAGGGCCGTCGGGCAGCGCCGGTGCGCCAGGCGCACGGTGGCACCGCCCGGCGCGCCCCGCGCCCCCCGCAGGGCCCGACCCGGCGCGGACGCGCACCGGGGCGAAGCGCCGGGGGGCGCGTCCGGCGCACCGGCCCGCCCGGCACGGGAGGCACGGCGCGGGGCCGACGTCGGGCTCACCCGGCGGGCTCGCCCGGTGCAACCACCTGGTCCGCCGGGAACGGTCGGCATCCGGCCCGGAGACCGGCCCCCGGGGTACGCCCCGGAGTGCCGACGCCACCGACCGTGCCCTGCGGCGCTGGTGAGACCGGCTCGTCCGGGCCCACCGGAACGACCGCGGGCCCGGCGCTTCGAAAAGCACCGGGCCCGGGTCTCAGTAGCGGGGACAGGATTTGAACCTGCGACCTCTGGGTTATGAGCCCAGCGAGCTACCGAGCTGCTCCACCCCGCGTCGTTGCGACCATCCTACGGCATGCCGGGCGGTGCTGGCGCACACACGCGCCGAGGCGGCGCAGAGGGGCACGCGGAACGGCGGTGCCGCTCCGGCGCACGTGAACCGACCGTCGGATACGCACAGTGCCCTACCGGACACGCCAGTGCCCTGACATCATTCACCCTCAGGAGGAAACGTGACCTGTCCGATGTGCGGCTCGACGGATGGCAGGCGACTCAACAATGGAAACTGGCAGTGCACAAGGTGCCGAGCGGTCACAGCAGGCCATCGCGGCCTGGGAGGCCCTCGACCCGGAAACCCGTGAACGGGTCGACTTCCTGTCCCCCGACGAGTTCACCGTCTCCGACGGCGAGGAGTCCGCTCGGCAGTGGCAACGCTTCGTCGAGGTCCTGGACCGCGCCGAGCGCCACGAAGCGCTCTGACCCCGGGCGGTCCGTCCCCCCAGGTCTCCTGACCGACTGTCACCGACCCCGGGCCCCGGCCGGGTGACACCGCGCGCCCGCCCCGCCGTCCGCCCGGGCGCGGCCTTCCGAACGACCGGGTCACCTCCCGTCGCGCTCGTCCGCGCCACTGGCGCCGTCCGCCCCCGTGGCGCCCGCGCTGCCTCCGACGGCTCTCGCTGCCCCGCGGCCCGCGTCGGTGACGTCCCCGGTGGCCCTCGAACGGGCCCGGCCCGACCGGTCGCGGTCGCCGCGGTCGGGACCCGCACCGTCCGCGTCGGCCTCGTTCCCCGTGTCGCCCGCACCGTCCCCGTCCGCGGCGGACGCTACGGCGTCCGGCTCTGCGGCGCGCCTCAACGCGGTCAGCCGCCGGTCCCAGTTGGCGGCCAGGGCAGCGAACCAGCGGGATGAGGCGTCCAGCGGCTGCGGCCGGACCTGGTAGCGGACTTCCCGCCCGGCGCGGGAGCCCGCGACCAGCTCGGCGTCCTCGAGTATCCGCAGGTGTTTGACGACCGCCTGTCGGGAGACCGGAAGCCGGGCAGCCAAGACCGTCGCGCTGGCGCGCCCCTCTTCGGCGAGCACGTCGAGGAGCCGGCGCCGGGTGGGGTCGGCGAGCGCGGCGAGGACCGCGTCGATCTCGCGCCGGTCTGCGTTCATATCGCGACATGCTGCGCGCGGAAGCGGAGGATGTCCAACCGCCGACGCCCGCCCTTCCACATCGTGTCCGAGCAGCCGGGTCCGCTCCGGCACCGAGGCGGCAGACACGGGTACGGCCCACGCGGAGGCGGCCGACGCCGTTGCGCTCGCGGGCGTTGCCCGCTGTCACCGTTCACCACGCGTGACGACCACCCCCTTCTCCCTCGCGCTTCCCTCACGCCTCTTCGCCCGATGTGCCACCTCAAGGTTGCACCTCCAGCCGAACCTAACGCAACCTTTGGGTTGCACGTTCACCCGAACGTGTCAGAAGTCCGAGGGATGTATCCCGTGATTTGCGATGATCGAGGCATGACCCCGATCCTCCAGGTGTGCCTGAACGGTCCGAGGGACCGCGCCGAGTGCCCGGAACTGCCCTTCAGCCCGCAGGAGTTGGCGGACGCCGCGCGCGAGGCGGTGGCCGAGGGCGCGCAGGAGGTGCACCTGCACCCCAAGGACCCCGACGGCGCGGACACGCTGGCCCCCGAGTACGTGGACGCTGCGGTGGCCGCGGTGCGCGAGGCGGTGCCGGACGTGCCGATCAGCGTCTCGACCGGCGCCAGGGCCCAGCCGGACCCGGAGCGCCGGACGGAACTGGTGCGGGGCTGGACCGTGCTGCCCGACCGCGCGTCCGTCAACTGGCACGAGAACGGCGCCGCGTCGGTCGCCCGCGCCCTGCTGGACCACGGAATCGGCGTCGAGGCGGCCATCCGCGCCGGCACCGACGCCGCCGCGCACTTCCTCTCCTGGCCCGAACGGGCCCACACCGTACGGCTGTCGGCCGAAGTGCCGGACAACGACCCGCGTGACGCGCCGGAGACGGCGATGGGGCTGCTCGCCGAACTCACCCGGCGCACCACGACGCCGATCCTGCTCCACGGGCGGGAGGCGGGCGCCTGGCCGGTCTTCCACACCGCCGCCACCCAGCACCTCGACACCCGGATCGGGCTGGAGGACGTCCTGCACCTGCCGGACGGCTCGGCGGCCTCCGGCAACGCGGCCCTGGTCCGCACCGCCCGCATGATGCTGGGCGTTCCGGAACGCTAGGCCCTGTCCGACGGATCCCGCCCGGGCGACGGCGTCCGGCACGCACGCTCGCGGCGCAGTCGGTCGTCGGCGCGGCCCGCCGCGCCCTCCTCCCCCGGCGTGGGCCCCCGCCCGGCGCTGGCCCCGGCAGGCGCGAGCCGCCCGGCCGCCACGCACCGGGCACCGGGCCCGGCGCCCACCACGCCGCATCGTCACGCGCCGGCCCCGGCGTGTCCGCCGCGCCCGGGCATCCCCCGGCACCGGCCCGGCGCGGGACCCGCGCGCGCCGACGAGTGGCGGTGCCACGAGCGGCCGCCGCCTCGGCCGGCCGGGACGGCCGCCGCCCAGCGACGCCTCGCGCCGCACCGACGTCCCGTGCGGGAACGCCGGTGAGACGGTCCCGAACGTCCGGTCAGCGCGGGCCGAGCACCCGGTAGTGGACGTCGGACGGCTGCTGGAGGGCGCCGTCGACGGGCACGACGTCCTGCGGGCAGGCGGACAGCACGAGCAGCAGGCCCCTCGACCCGCAGCCGGACCCGGTCGCCGGGGGAGCTGCGCGGCGCGGCGAAGGAGATCGAACCGTCGGGCGCCACGGGGACGTTCATGAAGAGGTTCAGCGGATCGGGCACCGGGACCGTGCCCAGTCCGTACGCGGCGACGGCGGCGAGGAAGTTGTCGTGGCGGTTGGCGTGGCCCTCGGCGCCGAGCAGCCGGTAACGGGCCGGATCGCAGGCCGGCGCGAGCATGTCGTGGCCCCCCGGGCCGGTGTCCGCGACCAAGGTGAGGACGGGTTCGCGGCGATCGCTGCGGAGCGTGTCACCGACCCGCGGCACCAGGCGGCCGAGCATGCCGCGGGTGTGCGCGACCGAAAGGTGCTCACGGCCGTCCGGCAGCGACAGGACCCAGGCGTCCACGAACTGACTGCCCATCGGATTGGCGGTCTCCACCACCGAACCGGTCGGCAGTGCGACGCCCACACCGTGCCGGGCCACCACCACCCGCCACTCGCCCTGCGCTTCGCCGGCTCCCGCGCCACCCGCCGTCGCGTCGCCCGGACCGGGCCACGGCGCCCGCCGGGCCGGCCGGACCGCCTTCCGCGTCGCGGTCCGCGTCCGGCCGCCGGAGCCCCCGCTCGTCGGTTCCGTCGTGGGCATGGCCGCTCCCTGGCCGCTCTCGCCCCCGCGTCGCCGAGGCACGCGCTTCCACCGCTGCAGCGCCGTCGACGGCGGAATGGTTCCCCGCGTTCGCGGCCGGCCGGTCCGATCTTCCCGCCGGTGCGCGTTCCGCCGCCTCCGGTTATTCCGCCTGTTCAGGGGAATCCGTCGGCGGCAGCGATCTCCGACCGGCCGTTCGGAGGTGGTCCCGGGCGGGCGGCGAGCGCGTAGCGGAACCCGATCGCCTTTGCCCAGAGAGCCGTTGGGCCATGGCAGGCACGGCCTACCGGGCAATCCCGGCGTACAAGTAGGAATTTCCCTATTCGAATGTTCTCAATGAACAGGAAAAGCCAGCAGAAAAGCCCCGGATGGCGCTGATGACCAATCAGCGGAACTTGGCAAGGCGGATATGCTGCCCACCAGCCTCACGCACGTGGGTTCCATGCCCCCGTCGCGCCAACCCCACACCGTGCGAGTTTTGTCCGACAGTTCGGAGTATTCGTGTCAAGTCCCTCTACGGACCCTCTGGTGTCCGCAGCCAAGACCGCCCCTCCGCCTGGCTGCCCCGCTCACGGCCTGGGTAAGGACGGTATACGACGCCTCTACGGACCGGACGCCGAGGGAAACCCCCTGGCGCTCTACGCCCAACTCCGCCAAGAACACGGCGCGGTGGCCCGGGTCCTGGTGCCGGGTGACGTCGAGGCGTGGCTGGTCCTGGGCCACTCCGAGAACCTCGAGGTGCTCCGCAGCCCGACCCGGTTCTCGTCCGACCCGGTCCACTTCGCCCACCCGGTCCAGGCGGACCACCCGCTGGCGCCCCTGACATTCCGTCAGCCCCTGATCAACTTCGCGGACGGCGAAGAGCACATGCGGCTACGCCGCGCGGTGACCGAGAGCCTGGCCCGGGTCAGCGCACGCGGTGTCCGGCAGCACGTCACCCGGGCGGCCAACTCGCTCATCGACAAGTTCGCCACCGCCGGACACGCGGACCTGGTACCGGACTTCGCCGAGAACCTGCCGATGCTGGTGATGACGCACCTGCTCGGCATGGCCGACGTCTCGGCGGCCAAGATCGCCAAGGCGTGCCGTGACCTGGTGCAGGGCACGGAGACCGCGGTGGCCAGCAACGCGTTCCTCCTGGAGACCCTGCGCGACCTGGTGGACCGCAAGAAGCAGGCCCCCGGACACGACGTGACCTCGTGGCTCATCGAACACGAGAGCGACCTGGAACACCGCGAGGTCGTCGAGCACCTGCGGCAGATCCTGGTGGCGTCCAACGAGACCACCGTCAACCTCATCGCGGACGCGCTGCGCGTCATGCTGACCCACGACAGCTTCCGCGCCCGGCTGTCCGGCGGGAGCATGACGCTGCCGGACGCGCTGGCGGACGTGCTGTGGAACAACGCCCCGCTGCGCGTGCTGCCGGCCCGCTACGCGGTCGGCGACACCACGCTCGGCGGCCAGGAGATCCGCAAGGGCGACATGGTGCTCAACGGCCTGGCGGCCGGCAACGTCGACCCGGGCATCCGCCCCGACCTGTCGGTCTCCATGCAGGGCAACCGCTCGCACCTGTCGTTCTCCTCCGGCCCGCACGAGTGCCCCGGACAGTCCATCGGCCTGGCCATCGCGGAGGTGGCCATCGACGTGCTGCTGGGCCGGCTGCCGGACATGCAGATCGCCGCTCTGGAGGAGGAGTTGTCCCGGACGCCGACCTGGACCTCCAGCCACCTCGACACGCTCCCGGTACGGTTCACGCCGCGCTCCGTCGAACGCAAGGCGCCGGCCGCCCCGATGCCGGCCGCCGAGCCGATCGCGACGGCCTCCGGCATCCCGGCCGAGTCGGGCACCCCGTCGGCCCCTCCGGCGGCCGTGCCCGCGCCGGCGCCCACCTCGTGGTGGCGCCGGCTGCTGGGGCGCCGCTGACCACCACCCGCACGCCCACGTACGGGTCCCGGCGCGGTGGCCGAAACCGCGCCGGGTCCCGTCACGTGTCCGGCCCTTGGTGGTCGACTGCCGCACAACGGTGGGTTCTTGACGCCGGCATCGGCGCGCTCCGGCGACGGACAGCGCACACCACGGGGCCACCGACCACCCGGCCCGCATCTGCTCTGCTCATGCGGGCGTCCCTTTCTCATGGGAAGGATCCCGCGCGTGACAGGGTTGCAATCCATACCTCGCGCTCCAGGCTGGCTCCCACTGATCGGCCACACCCGGCCGATGGCGAAGTCGCCCTACAACTTCATCGAGTCACTGCGCGGCACCGGAGATCTGGTCCGCGTCGACCTCGGTGTCATGCCCGTCTACTTCGTGACCAGCGCCGAGTTGGCGTACGAGGTGATGGTCACCAAGGCCCGCAGCTTCCACAAAGGACGGTTCTTCGACCGGCTGCGGGAGCTGGTGGGCGACGGCCTGGCGACGTCGGACGGTGAGATCCACCGGACGCACCGGCGCCTGATGCAGCCGCTGTTCCACAAGCAGCGCATCGCCGGCTACGCCGAGATCATGAGCGACCACGCGATCGCGATGGCCGAATCCTGGCAGGACGGCGAAACGATCCGCGCCGACCTGGTGATGGGCGAGTACGTCGTCAACTCCATCGCCGCGTGCATGTTCTCGTCCACCATCGGCGCGCCCGCCGTCGAGGTGGTGCGCAACAACGTGCCGATCATCATCCAGAACCTGCTGCTGCGCACGGTCTCGCCGGCGATCTTCGACCACCTGCCGATCCAGCCGAACCGGCAGTTCGACCGGGCCACCCGGGACCTGCTGCGGGTGATCGACGAGGTGATCAGCGCGGCCCGGCAGAGCGACGACGGGCACGACGGGCCGGACCTGCTCTCGACGTTGATGGCCGCGCGGGACGCGGACACCGGCGCGGCGCTCACCGACGACGAGGTGCGCGACGAGTTGGGCACCATCCTGTTCGCCGGCACCGAGACCACCGCCTCCACGCTGGCCTGGGCGCTGTACGAGATCTCCACCCACCCGCAGGTGGAGGAGCGGCTGCTGGAGGAGGTGAACCGCGTGGTGGGCGATCGCCCGGTCACCATAGACGACGTCTCCCACCTCCCCTACCTGCGCAAGGTGTTCGACGAGACCGTACGGCTGCACAGCGTCACACTGCTGATGCGCCGGGCGATCGAGGAGGTCGAACTCGCCGGCGTCACGCTGCCGGTGGGTACCGAGATCGCGTTCAGCCTCTACGCGCTGCACCGCGATCCGCAGGTCTTCCCGGAGCCCGACCGCTTCGTCCCCGAGCGTGAGCTTCCGCGTGAAGGTTTCTTCCCGTTCGGCGCCGGAAGCCGCAAGTGCATCGGCGACGCGTTCTCCTGGACCGAGAGCATCGTCGCGCTGGCCACCGTCCTCAGCCGGTGGCACTTCGAGCCCGACCCCTCGTACACGCCGAAGGCGGCCATCGCCGCCATGCCGCACCCCGACAAACTGCCGATGAAGGTGGTGCGCCGCCGGAGCGCACCGGCCGCGGCCTCGGCCTGACGTCACGTCGGCCACCCGGTCAGCCGGGCCCGCCCCATGGCGGAGCCCGGCACGCACCGCCGGGGGCCGAACGCACCCGGCGAGGGCAGCCACCCGAGGGCCTGACGCACCGGTCAGGGCCCGAGGCACCGAGCCGACGGACGTACCGCGTCCCGGGCCGGCAGGCACCGGTTCGGCGAAGGCCGCCCGGCCGAGCGGTCCCCGGGACTCGGTCGTGGAGCGCGGTCTCGGGGGATCCCCGGAGCGGCGGCGGCCGTGCGGCGGCCCGGGGAGTGGCCGCGCGGCGACCGCGGCGACCGTTCGGCGACCGCGGCGACCGTTCGGCGACCGCGGTCGCCCACCGCGTCGTCGGCCAACCCGACTGGAAAAGCACCCTGATTGGCCGAATACGCGCCCAAGCGCAGCAGTCGGCCGACCCGTGCGGACGACAACGCTGTCGGGAAGCACCGTGATGACGCGCCGACTGCGGAGCGGCGCCGCGCATGACGCCGCCCGACCGTCGCGTGGGCTGTGTCCGAGCCGACCCGGAAAACAGCTTGGGCGGCTTCGTCGAAGCCGCCCAATCCCCCGTGACACTCCCTCATGCGCCGTGCCCAGATGTTTTTCGTGCATCTCCCGTGCGGTTGACGCCCTATCGGACCCGGGCGAGGCGTCAGCCGCCGATCACCGCCGACCGGCGACCCCTGACCACCCGACGGCGCGCCTCACCGGGCCCCCGGCATCGCCGAGTTGTAGGTGTTCGTGTCGCTCGACACGAGGTTCCACCACCAGGAGATCGCCGGGATGTTCAGCGGCTCCAGGCTCTGGTCGGTGGGCGTGTCGGTGAAGCCCCACGGCAGGTCGGCCGGATCCTCGGGGGTCCGGTAGCGGTCGGATTCGAGCGCCCAGTCCTGATTTCCGCGAATGAAATGGTGCAGGCTCTGGACGTACTGCCGTACTTCCGGACTCCCGCTGTAAACCAATTCGTCGCAGAGCCTCACATACAGATTGAGCACACGGTCCCGTTGGGCGATGGCCTCGGTCAGCGCCTCCCGCAGCGTGAGCCCGTAGCGGTGCGTGAGCACCCGCAGCACATTGAGGTAGTAGCGCGACTCGGGCTGACGGCTCTCCTTGTGGTAGGAGAAGATGTCGTTGTCCCAGGTAGTGATGAAGGAGACCATCTCACCGGCCGCCCGCACCCGCTTGTCGCCCCATTCGGATCCGCGGAGTTCGTATCCGTGCCCGATCTCCAAAAAGGGGAACACGACCGTGGTGGCACCGTTGTAGATGCGCATCAGGGTGTAGCTGTCCAGGTCGGGAACGAATTCCTGACTCCGGCAGCCGGCTTCCCAGACGACCGCGAAGAAGTATTCTCGTAAGGCGGCGACCCAGCGCTCCACCTGTCCCGGGCCGACGGCATATGCGGAGAAGCGCCGGTGCAGGTCCCGGACCCCGTTGGCCAGAGGGTCCTGGAGGAGCATGGGCGCGTCCGGGTCCTGCGCGACGCGCAGCAGGCAGTGCAGCGCCGCGGCGAGTTCACCGGGCTGGGTGCCGATCTTCCCCTCTTCACAATGTCCGTCATCCACGCCGAAAAGCCAGATGACGAAGTCGGAGAGAATTTCGACGACTTCTTCCTTGCCCTCGGGAAGGATGCGCGCAGCGAATCCACCGAGGTCCTGAGTGATGAGCTTCCTGCGAAGGTTCTCTTCGATGAAGGGTTTCGCCCATTCTCCGGTACGCTGGTCGATGTAGGCGTGGCGGGGGTGGATGGCCGGCCGGAAGGGCGAATAAAGGGGTGGGACTGCTATCAGCCCACGTTCCATGATCAATCACCTCACGTCAAGGGTCGTCGTCCCACGCTTAGCCCGGCCGACCGAAGGTCATGGGTCCTGGATCGCCGAGGTCATCGACGCGTAAATCCAAACCGGGCAGATCATGGCCACACAAGGCGTACAGAATCGATCTTGCGACTCGACAGTCTTGCACATGCCGAACACACCCACCACAGGCATGGCAGCATTCCCGAAGCCTAACAGCCGTAGCTGGTACAACATTTAACAAAATTTCATCATTGGCGGAAATGTCGCAATTCGCTTCACATAACCCCAGCGACCGGGTCATAGGAGACGATTTCCCGACGGCCCGCGCTTCGTCCCGACGCCCGGCTCACACACTTCGCATACCGAGGGCGCCGCCCGACCGAGCACGTCCGACGGTCAGCCGACTGGAGTTGGCGTGACGTCAGCTCCTCCCCCGAAGCGGGAGCCAGTCACTGGAAACACGAGTCCCCTCTTGGGCACCGCTCCTGACGGGGCGTCGACGGCCGGGGCCGACCGCCCGTCGATCGGGAGGCCGTTTCGTCACGTTGTTGTGACCGCGTCAATTTGTTGGCTGTACAGGGAATGACGCCGACGTCCACACCAACGGTTGCCCGCCCGAGGCATCTTGACGTTCCGCCCGAGAGGGCGAGGGCCCCGTCCCTCTCCACACCGTCGTCCCACGACACCCGGCACGGGCCGACGGGTGGCCGGTTCGCCCGTTCGCCAGTTCGCCGGCTCACCGCCCGACGACCCGCCCGGAGCCGGCGTCGGGTACGGACGGCAAGCGGCTTTACATGACGTCACATCTCAGACACACTTCTTTCACGCGCAGACGGAGCGGGCTCCGCTTCCGGGCCGCCGGACCCTGTCCGGGGTCGGCACCGGGACCGGATCACGCACGTCAGCGGCGCCCCGGAGCCGTGGGGGGCTCCGGGGCAGGGGGTAGAAAGGCGGCGGGTCCGTGTCCAACGGTTCCGGGCGGACCCGTCCGCCGCCACCCCCCGCCCGGTCCAGTCCCCGTCCGCCCGGCACTCCCGGCCCGGCGACTCCCCGTCGGGCCGTCTCCCGTCCCCACCGCCCGGGTTGGCGCAGCGCACCCGGAGCGCGAAGGCGCGGCGGCCTGGTCCCTGCGGTGCTCCGGGTCGCTTGAGGAGGCCGGGGGACCGCGGTGGAGGCGGTCGGGAGGATCGCGCCGCGTGCGACGCGGACCCGACCGGCCTGCGCGCCCGTCGCACTGCACTTCGACCCAACCTCGTTGTGATGCATGGGATATGACGTTACGTCAGTTACCGTCGATGGATCGTCGGCTGCCGTACGCTCGTCGGTGGCCGCCGCCTGTCGTCCAGCAGGCGGCGCCGTCCGTACAATTCCGGTGTACGGCCCATTCTGCTTCCCTTCCTCCTGACCCTTCGGCGAGTCTTGGCTCCTCCCCGACTGTGAAGGAGCGGAATGCTGATCGGTACGGAGGCGTGGGCGATCCTGGAACGGCTGGGCCGGTCCGACGGCCTGGAGCGCGGCCAGACCGTCCCCGGCCGCGCGCTCGCCGCACTCGTCACCAACGGCCTGGTGGAGGCCGCCCGGGGCCGCGACGGACGCTGGGCACGACTCACCCGGGACGGCGAGGAGGCGTTGGCGTTCCGTATCGCACGGGACGGCCCGCCACGGCCCTGCGCCCGCTGGCTGGCCAAGGACGGCAGCGAACTTTTCCGTCAACTGTCCTTGGTTCCCTCTGAGTTGGAGCTACTCCGGGACTACCAGCGATTGCCGCGCCGAGCCGACAGACCCGACCTGTCGGAGGCGATCGCGGAGGCGTTCCACGACGTGCCGCAACGGCGCTGGCTACTCCAGGTCACCGACGACGAGGCCGCCGAGGTGGCCCGGATCCTGTGGCTCGCGGCGCTGTCCGGCTCGGTCACCGCGCGCAACCGCGTCGCGCGTCAGCACAGCCTCATCCACCCACCGCACGAACTCGGTTGACCGCCGGAGGCGCCCGTCAGCCCCCGAAGGCCGGCGCGCGGCGGCCCGGCCCGACCACCGCGTGCCACCCGGCAGGCGTCGTGCCCGGCCGGCATGGTGCCCGGCGTACTCCGTCGCCGCCGGGGCCACGCCCGGGGTCGCGTTTCGCACGGGTGTGCCAGGGTCGCGGCCGCGAGCACGCGCCGTCGAGACGCCGCGTGCTCGCGTGCCGAGCGGTGGACACTCAGCCGCGCACTGGACAGCGGCCGGAGACACCCACCCCGACCGAATGACGGGCACGCGCCATCCCGGTGCCGTCCGGTCCGCCGTCGTCCCCACACCGGTGGAGCGGTCGCCGACGCCGGCGGCCCGATGGAGCACCCCGCCGGACGAACGACCTGGCCGCCGACATCGGCGGCTGCACGGCTGGTACGGGACGGCGACGGACGGGACGGCGCCCCCACCGGTGGGCGCGGGCCGCCCTGCCGTGGCGCGGGTCTCGCCACCGGTGACGGGCCTGCCGTTGATGGCGTCGCGGCGACAGACCATGGAGACGATCAGACCGGTCACGTTCGTGTCGACGCCGGTGAGGGGGCGGGTAGCGCGATTCGACCACAGAAGACACGAGAAGCCCTGGATCTCCCCTGCGCTCTCTGCCGAGCGAGCGCATCGCCAACCGAGTGCTGGACACCAGGACAGCCGGGACAGGGCGTCTGCTCGCTATCCGGGCTGTTCACGCAGGTCAGCGTGACGCCGAAACACAAGGGCAGAGAAAGCACCTGGTGTTACAGCCCGGCATCTCCGGTGGTGGAAAGCGGAGGTAAGTGACGGCAGCATCGGCGGACAGGTGCTTGGCCAAAACGGGAGTCGTTGTTCGACGCCCCGGGAGCGCACATCTAACTCGCGCTCATGCCCCGTTCCGGCCACTCGCCTCGTGCGTCGAACATCGCGTTGATCTTTCTGGACGCTTTCTGGAACTCGTAGTCGATGTCCCCGTCCTCCGGCTGGGCACGCCGCGTACCGGGGTCCATGAGCAGGGTGCGTGTCATGTCCTCGGGTTCAAAACCGAAGACGTAGCGCACGCCGTCCGGCTGCTCCGAGGTCTTCCTGAAGTAGACGATCGAGGCCACTACCACTCACCTTCTATGTCCTCGCGCTTGTTCAGCGGAACCTGGGACTGCCAGTCGTACCCCTGGTTGGCCACCCGATGGACCTCCTGATACGTCGCACCGGGGTGTTCCCGTAGGTATGTCAACTCTGCGAGTTCGTGGTTCAACAGGACGTGGTCCTCCGGTACCGAGTAGCCTGATCGTAACCGGATCCATGCGTCGGCGATTTCGGGGTCGGCATCGAACTTCCGCACGACCACCTGTCCGGTTTCGTAGTCCTCGATGGGATGCTCGGTGTCGAACACGTGCTTCTTGATCTCGCGATTTCGTTCTCGGAGTAGCCGGTGCCGCCGTCTGGGCGCGGGACGCCCTCCGTCGTCCGGCTGATGGCGGTAACGTCCTGGTCGTTGCGGAGGAAGTCCTCGTAGGCGTTCTGCGCCCACTTGGTCTGCGCCGGGTCGTCCAGGAGGTCTCGGGGACGCCTTCGTCCACCCGTGAGCCGGCCGTGTTCCGATCGCGGCGCAGGCGGTCGAAGTCGTCGCGGATCTCCGGAACGAGGACTCCGGCCCTCGTCAGAGCGGTCAGCCGGTCGATCTGCCCCGGCCGCCCTCGATCCGCATTTCGATGCGGGCGACCAGTTCCTCGGCAAGGACCTCGCCGAACTGGCCCGCCCGGACCAGTGAGGAACTGGGGTTCGTGAACACGGTCGCTTCGGCCGAAGCCCCGTACAGGGAGAGCAGCGGCTGGTGCTGATACAGCGGTCCGAAGTTGGGTGAGCCCTTCGCGAAGCCGCGAAGCCGGTCGTCCATCTGCCCTGTTCCCGCTATCACGCCTTACTCATCGGTGGGGTTCAGCTCAGGCAGCGAAGCGTTGGGTGTCTGGATATCATCGGTCCGCCCACAGCCTCCTGCATGGAACCCTGGGCCACAGCAACATCACCATGGCCCTGGGCACCGCAGCTCACGTCACGAGCACCGCGCTTGGTGCCTCCGCCGGCCAGGTGAACAGCCCTCTACCGAGGGTCGGAGAACCTCCGGAAGCCGACCGACGGACGACTCAAGGCCTCCGTTGATGTCAGAGGCCCCTCGGGATGTCCCGAGGGGCCTCTGGCCTGCTGTGCACTCGGCAGGATTCGAACCTGCAACCTTCTGATCCGTAGTCAGATGCTCTATCCGTTGAGCTACGAGTGCTTGGCTCTTCCGGGGTTTTCGACCCGGTCGGTGTTGCGGGGACAACATTACATGACCTGCCGCGTCAGGCGAAATCCTTTGCGCACACCTCTTCTGACCTGCGCGAACGCCGTTTCCGGGGTGCGGCCGGACGGCCCTTCGGGCACGTCGGCGGACGACGGTCCGGTACGGGGAACGTGGACGGCCGGGGGTGCGGAACGTGGACGGCCGGCGGCGGAACGCGACAGCCCCGTCCGGCGTGGGACGGGGCTGTCGACGGAGCGGAGGCTCCGGGATTTGAACCCGGGATGGGCGGTTAACCCAAACCGCATTAGCAGTGCGGCGCCATAGACCAGACTAGGCGAAGCCTCCAGCACGCTCCCGGGAGCGCGGAGCGTGTGCAGATGATGGCACAGCCCGAGGGGCTGTTTCCAATCGCAGCTTACGGTACGCGGCGGCCCATCGGGAGAGCAAAGCGTTAACCCGGACGTGGCGCCCGACATGCCCACATACGGGTGAATTACGGGACTGGATCAACTCCACGCGGTAATGAAGCAAGGGGCTCGCGCCGCCGTTGCGCACACCCCACGCCCGAACGCCCCACGCCCCGGACCCCCACGCCCGAACACCCGACGACCCACGCCCGCCGACCCTGACGCACGCAACGAGCACGCCGACCGCCCCACCGAAACGCACCCGCCCCGACCCCGCCGGCCACCCGGGACCCGACCGGCCGGCCGGCCCCGAAACCGGTCCCCACCGCGACCGGCCCCACCAACACCACCGCCCGCGCAGCGCGCTCTTCCGCGCGGCGCCCTCATCCCGGAGGCTCCCGCATGATCCGCACCGCCCTCACGGCCGCCGTCGTGCTGGCCCTCTGCACGGCCGGCACCGCCGCGGCGGCGGCGCCCCACCCGGCCCACCGCCACCCGGCCCACGCCACCGGACCGCACCACCCGGCCCACGCCACCGCGCACGCGACCGCGCCGCGCCACGCCGATCTGCTGCGCGTGACGTACGACAACGGGAACGGCGTGGTGGTGAGCCGGCTGCTGTGGTGCCACCCGGCGGGCGGTTCGATGCCCGGCGCCGCCGACGCGTGCCGGCGGCTGGACGCGTTGGGCGGTCCGCTGGGGGCGGCCCCCCGGCACGAGATGTGCTCGATGGTCTACGGCGGCCCGCAGACCGCCCGGGTGACCGGGATGTGGCGCGGGCGCCGGGTCGACGAGCGGTACGGCCGGGCCGACGGCTGCCAGACGTCGCGCTGGCGGCGGATGGAACCGGTGCTGCCGCCGACCGCCGCGCCGGGCACGGGCCGGTCGGCGCGCCGCTGACCTGTGGCTCGCCGTCGGAACCGGCCGGCGGACGCGGACCGGCCGGCCCGTCACAGAACCTCTCCGTAGCGCTCCGTCCGCCGCCACCGCCGCCCTTCACGGGGCCCGTACACTCCTGTAGTGACACGCCGCCGCGAGAACGGCAAGATGGTCCGCCACCGGCCGCGGCGTCACGGCGGGCGGACCGGTCGGGCTGTCGTCGGGCCCACGAGCCCCGGACAGCCCCCAGCAAGTGCGCAAGTGCGGTATCAGGGAGGACGCGTCACGTGAGCAGCAGGCCATCCCGAGGCGCTGCTCGCCTCGCGGCAATACTCGACGCGCTTCCGGACGCGCTGCTGCTGGTGAACGCCAACGGCACGGTCGTGAACGCGAACGCGATCGCGCTGGAGACCTTCGAGGCGCCGGGGACCGCACTGGTCGGGCGGGGGCTGCTGGACCTGCTGCCGCTGTTCGACTCCAAGCGGATCCCCGGTTCGATGCGCCGGCCGGACCCGGAGGAGGGCCCGCGCACGAAACCGACCCGGATGGTCGCGCGGCGCACCGACGGTTCGGAGTTCTCGGTCGAGGTGACCAGCGCGAACCTGGAGGACGGCCGCACCCCGTTCGCCGACGGCGAGCACGCCCGCCTACACCGGTGACGAGCTTCTGATGCTCGTGGTGCGGGACCTGACCGGCACGATGGACACCGAGGCCGAACTCGCCCGCCAGCAGCGGCAGACCGAGATGATCCTGCGGGCCGCCGAGCGAGGGCGTGGTGGGCGTGGACACCGAGGGCAAGGTGGTGCTGGTCAACCCGGCCGCCGCGCAGATCCTCGGCTTCCGCGCCAGCGACCTGGGCGGCACAGCAGCTGCACCCGCTGGTGCACCACTCCCGCCCGGACGGCAGCCCGTTGCCGTACGAGGAGACGCCGCTGGCGGACACGCTGCGCTCCGGGCGCAAGCACCGGGTGCGCGGGCAGGTGCTGTGGACGCAAGGACGGCCGACGCGGTTCCGGTGGACATGACCACCGCGCCGGTGCGCGAGGGCGAGACGCTGGTGGGCGCGGTGATGACGTTCGCCGACCGCGGCCGGCTGGACGCGGTGGCGGCGCGGCACGCGCAGTTGCGCTCGGTGCTCGACGCCGCGCTGCGCTCGCCGCTGGAGGAGCTGCGCCGCGAACTGTCCGGTCTGGCGGACGACCCGGCCGGGCAGTTGTGGCCGGAGGCGAACCAGACCCTGCACCACCTGTCCGCCGGGTACGCACCGGATGACCTCGCTGATCGACAGCGTGCTGGCCTACCAGCGGCTGGACGCCGGCGCCGAGCGGCTGGAGCGGGCGCCGGTCGGGCTGGACGACGTGATCTCGGCGGGCGTGGAGGGCGCGATCGAGCTGATCGGGCCGGGGCGGGCGCAGTTCGCGGTGCACGCGCCGGCGATCACGGCGCTGGTCGACGGAGCGCGGCTGGCCCAGGCGATCACCCATCTGATCGTGGACGTCGCCGGTGTGGACGCGGCGGGCCGGACGGCGGCCGCCGCGGGTGACTCGACGATCGTGGTGGCCGCGGCACGCCGCGGCGACGCGGTGCGGATCGACGTGCGCGGGCCGCACGAGGGCGGCAGCCCGGTGCACCTGCCGATCACCCGGGGCATCGTCGAGCGGCACGGCGGGGTGCTGCAGACCCACGAGGTGCCGGGCGACCAGGGCGGCAGCGCCTACGTGCTGGAGGTGCCGATCGGGGACCTCGACGGGGCCGACGAGGCGGACGCCGCCGAGCGGGGCAGCGGTTCCGGGGACGGCTCCGGCGGCGGCCCGGCGCACGGCCCGCGCGAGCACGACACCCGCGACACCCGCGACACGGACTCGGGGATGACGGTCATGCCGGTCCCGTCCGGGGCGGTGCGCGGCACGCACTCCGGCAGGCCCGCCGTGCCCGGCGCGCGATCCGGCGCGCACTCCGGCGCGGGCGAGCCGGCGGTGCGCACCCCCCGGCCGCGCCGGCCGGCCGACGACGGACCGGACGGCCCGGTCGCCGTGCGGGGCCGGGACAGCGGTCCCGGCAGCGCGATCGCGCTGCCGGCGGGCTCCGGTCCGGACGCCGGTCCGCGCGACGACGTGCTGCCGACCGGCCGCCGGCGCGCGCTGCGGGAGGCGGGCGCGGACGGGCCGGACGGCGGGCAGGACCCGCACCCGGCGCGGACGGCGGACCAGCAGGCCGGTACCCGGACGCTGCCGACCGGGCGCCGGGCCCGCCGCAACCTGGCCGAGGGCCAGCCGGCCGAGCTGCCCGCGCTGCCGGCCGGCGGCGGACCCGGTGGCGCGCAGGCGGCGGAGCAGTGGCCGGCCGCCGGGCCGGGCGACCCGTCCGGACCGCCGGCCGGCGGTCGCACGGCGCAGGAGGGCCCGCTGCCGGCCGCCGCCCGCGCGTTGCCCGGCGGCGATCCGGTGGGCGCCGCCGAGGCGGAGCCGACCGGCCGGCGGGCCCGGCGCCACCAGGACGGGCCGCGGCACCCCGGCGCGATGCCGCCGGCCGTCGAGCCGACCGGGCACCCGGCGCACGCCGGGCACGCGAGCCACGCCGCACCGGCGCCGGCCGGCCGGCCGGACGACACCGAGGCGCGGGCGATCAGCGTGCGCACCCTCGGCCAGGGCGTGGCGTTCACCGCGCAGCTCGCGCAGCAGGCGCAGGCCGCCCCGGCCGGCCACCCGCAGCAGGCGCACGCCCCCTCGGCCGCGCACCCGCAGCAGGGGCACGCACCGCAGCCCGCGCCGCCCGGGCGGCGACGCAAGCTCGCCGCGCCGCAGGCACCGGGGGCCCGCCAGCACCCGGCCGGTCCGGCGCAGCAGAACGGCCACCCGTCCGGCGCCGGCCCGGTGTCCGCCGCGCGGCCGGCCGGCGCGGCGCACGCCGGGAACCCGGCGTTCCACCCGAGCGAGACGCAGGGCCACGGCCAGGCGTTCGCGATAGGCGCGCCCGCCGAGGGCTCCGAGGGACCGGAGATGCTCGACGGTCCGGGCGGCGCGGTCGAGGTGATGCACGGCGGGCCGGAGCGGGCCGTGCCGGGCCCGAACGGCGAGGCGGGCGGCGCGGCCGACCCGGTGGAGGAGTTCTCCGGACCCCGCCGGCTGCTGGTGTGGCCCGAACCGGACGTCTCCACCCGGCAGGCGCTGACCGACCGCGGCTACCGGCCGGTCACCGTCCGGTCCCGGGAGGAGGTGGACGCGCAGGTCGCCGAGTACCCGGCAGCGCTCTTCGTCGACCCGCTGACCGGGCCGATCACCAGGACGGCGTTGCAGTCGCTGCGCGCCGCGGCGGTCTCGGCCGAGGTCCCGGTCCTGGTCACGGCGGGCCTCGGGCAGGCCACCCGGGAGGCCGCGTACGGCGCCGACCCGGCCGTACTGCTCAAGGCGCTGGCGCCGCGCGACAGCGACCAGCACCCACCGCGGGTACTGCTGGTCGAGGGGCACCAGGACATCGCGGCGGCGTTCACCGCCACGCTGGAGCGCCGCGGCATGCAGGTGGCGCACGCCGCCTCCGAGGGCGACGCGGCGGGACTGGCCGCGCAGGTGCGGCCGAACCTGGTGGTCATGGACCTGATGCTGGTCCGCCGCCGCCGGGTGGGCATCGTCGACTGGCTGCGGGCCAACGGAGTGCTCAACCACACCCCGCTGGTCGTCTACACCTCCGTCGACATCGACGCGGCGGAACTGCCGAAGCTGGGCTCCGGCGAGACCGTGCTGTTCCTCGCCGAACGCTCCACCAGCACCGAGGTGCAGGGCCGCATCGTGGACCTGCTCGGCAAGATCGGCAGCGAGACGTGAGCCGCCGGGCGCGCGGCGGACGGTCCGGCCGTCCCCCGGCGCCCGGCGGCGGGGCGCCGCGCCCTACAGGTGCGTGACGTCGAGTGCGCCGTCCGCGTACTGGCGGCGGATGACCTTCTTGTCGAACTTGCCGACCGACGTCTTGGGCACCGCCTCGACGACCGCCCAGCGCTCCGGGAGCTGCCAGCGGGGGACGCGTTCGGCGAGGAACGCGCGGAGCGCCCGGTGGTCGGCGGTGCCGCCGGGCCTGAGGACGACGGTGGCCAGCGGGCGCTCGCCCCACTTCTGGTCCGGGACCGCGACGACGGCCGCCTCGGCGACGTCCGGGTGGGCCATCAGGTGGTTCTCCAGGTCGACCGAGGAGATCCACTCGCCGCCGGACTTGATGACGTCCTTGGCCCGGTCGGTGAGCGTCAGGTAGCCGTCCCGCGAGATGTGGCCGACGTCGCCGGTGCGCAGCCAGCCGTCGTGGAACTTCTCCTCCGGCGCGGACGCTTCCTTCCCGACGCCGCCGTAGTAGGCGGCCGCGATCCAGGGGCCGCGCACCTCCAGCTCACCGGTGCTCGCGCCGTCCCACGGCATCACCTCGCCGTCCGGGCCGACCAGCCGCGCCTCCACCGAGGCGGGGAACCGGCCCTGGGTGTAGCGGTAGGCCCACTCCTCGTCCCCGTCGACGCCGGCCGGCGGCTGTGCGACGGTGCCCAGCGGCGACATCTCGGTCATGCCCCAGGCGTGGCACAACGAGACGCCGTGCTGCTCCTGGAAGGCGTGCATCAGCGCCGGCGGGCACGCCGAGCCGCCGATGACGACCCGGCGCAGCGAGCTGACGTCCCGCCTGCTCGTGGCGAGTTCGGCCAGCAGGCCCTGCCAGATGGTGGGCACGGCGGCGGCGTGGGTGGGTCGCTCGGTCTCGATCATCTCGGGCGATCGCGGCGGGCTGTCATGAACCGGTCGGTCAGCAGCAGGCTGACGCCGGACATGAACGCGGCGTGCGGCAGCCCCCAGGCGTTGACGTGGAACATCGGCACGATCGGCAGCGAGGTGTCCCGCTCGGTCAGCGCGAAGCTCTCGGCCATGTTGACCTGCATCGAGTGCAGGTAGACCGAACGGTGGCTGTAGACGACGCCCTTGGGGTCGCCGGTGGTGCCGGAGGTGTAGCACATGGCCGCCGGGTGCCGTTCGTCCAGTTCGGGCCAGTCGTAGTGGTCCGGACGGTCCGCGAGCAGCTCCTCGTAGGCGTGCACCTCGGGACGGCAGCCCGCCAGCGGCGACAGGTCGCCGGGGCCGACCACGACCAGGTGCTCCACCCGCTCGAGCCCCGGCAGCAGCGGCGCGAGCAGCGGCAGCAGCGACCCGTTGACCAGGATCACCCGCTCGCCCGCGTGGTTGACGATGAACGACAACTGCTCGGCCGGCAGCCGCAGGTTCAGCGTGTGCAGCACCGCGCCGGCGCACGGGATGCCGAAGTACGCCTCGACGTGCTCGTTGTTGTTCCACATCAGGGTCCCCACGGGCTCGCCGTCGGACACCCCCAGCGCCCGCAGCGCGTGCGCGAGCTTCGCGGCCCGTTCACCGATCTCGGCGAACGTCCGGCGCGCCGGGCCGGCGCCGGTGCCGGTCCAGGTGCTGACCCGGGAGTCGCCGTGCACCGTCGAGCCGTGCGTCAGGATCCGTGACAGCAGGAGCGGTACGTCCTGCATCGTGCTCCGCATCACCGGAGGCCTCCCAGGTCGTGGGCCGGTCGGGGGTTCTCGTGCCCGCCGCGGCCCGGGGTGCGGACCGCCGGGGGTGTCCGGCCGATCGCCGCGGGCCCGCGGCGCGCGGCACGTCCGCGGCACGCCGCGGCGGCGCCGGGACGCCCGGCGGCACGGCTGCCGGCGCGCTCGGGCGCGGCACCCGCTCCGCGGCGCACCGGACGCCGCCTCCTGGTCCGCGTGATCGGCACGTCACCCCCTAGGCGAGCGTGGGTACCGGCGATTCTTCCGGCATACCGGGTGGTACGTCACTACCCGCGCAGCGCCCGGTGACTCCCGGCTTCCGCCGTACCGCCGCCTGCCGCCCGGCCGGGTTGGCCCGTACGGCCGCCTGCCGCACCGCCGGACCGGAGCGCGCCGGCCGCTCCCGGGTCCGGCCCGCGCGCGCCGCGGCACCGCCGTGCGGGCCGGCCGGCCCGGTGTCTCCGGCCGGCGGTGCCGGCGCCGGACGGCCGGACGGCGCCCCGGCGAGGCACGGTTCGGCGACGGTCCGGCCGGCCGCGGCCGACTCGTCCGCGAACGCGTCGGCCAGCCCCGGATCGCCGCGCAGCTTCACCAGGGCCCGCGACACCGCGCTCTTGACCGTGCCCACCGAGACCCCCAGCACCCGCGCGGTCTGCGCCTCGGTCAGGTCCTCGTAGTACCGCAGCACCAGCATGTCCCGCTGCCGGGCCGGCAGCCGCCCCACCGCGTGCCACAGCGCGTCCCGCCGCGCCTGCGCCTCGGCCGGGTCCGGCGCCCGGCCGGCACCCGCCTCCGGCACCTCGTCGCACACGACCTCCTCCAGCCGGCGCTTGCGCCACTGCGAGGTCCGCGTGTTGACCAGCGTCCGCCGTACGTAGCCGTCCAGCGCGCCGTGGTCGGCTATCCGTCCCCACGCCAGGTAGGTCTTGGCCAGCGCGGTCTGCAACAGGTCCTCGGCGTCGCACGGGTTCGGGGTGAGGGAACGCGCGGTGCGCAGCAGCGCGGCTCCCCGGTCCCGTACGTAGGCGGTGAACTCGTGCTGGGCGCTGGTGCACACAGGCGTGGTCATACGGTCCACGCTAGGAGGACGGGCTCCGTCCCGGATCCGCCGCAGGTCGCGAAGGGGGATCACCCTCAAGTCGTAGGCGCGGGCCCGGCCCGACCTCCCAGGGGTGGAGCCGCCCCCGGCGCATCCCCGGGGGTCGGCCGGGTCAGCCGACGACCGCCACCGGCGCGTCCAGGTCGTCCCGGTCGATGGACAACCCGTACCCGCCATGGCTCTCCCGGGTGTCTCCTACGTACTGGTGGACGCGGCGGTGCGGGCGCCACACGTCGGCGGGCAGTTCCGGCTCCCCGTACGGCTGCGGCGGCACGCCCCAGCGGGCGAACCACATCACGTCCGGCAGGTCGGGCGCGCCGGCCGCCCGGGCCGCCTCCATCTGCTCGATCCCGGCCTCCGCGCTGCTGTAGAAGCCCGGCAGGTAGCCGTGGGCCCGCAGCGCGCGGTCCCACGCCCGCGTGAAGGCGAGCACCGGACGGGTGCACCGGGCGGAGTCGATCGGGTAGGACTCCATGTCGAGGTAGACCGGGCTGTGCCGCAGCATGCCGAGCGACTGCGCGGCACGGACCGCGTCGGCGCCCTCCGCGGCTCCCTGCGCGGCGGCCCGGCCCGCGTCGATCGGGAACCGCCGGGCGTGCGCGCCCACCGCGCACGGCGACTGCGAACCGTTGAAGATCGGCACGATCCGCCAGCCCATCCGCGACACCGAGGCGACCCAGGAGCGGGTCAGCAGCGGCTGCGCGCAACTGCGCGCCCGACCGCCGACGTACACGCCGACGGCGCCGAACGGCGAGTCGCGCCAGGCCGACATGGTGTCCAGGTCCGGCGCGGTGCACGCGTCGAAGCCGAGCCCGGTGTAGACCCGCGCACCGAACGACCGCGGGTCGACGGTGGTGTCGACCACAGAGGAGCGCGCGGTGTCGCCGGCCGCGGACGCGCCGTCCCGCGGCGCGGGCGGCTGGGCGGGCGTGGCGGGCGGTCTGCGCGGGGCCGGCGGCATCGCCAGGGGCGGCGCGGGCGGCGGCGCGGCGGGGAGGCCGCCGAGGCCGGTGGGGCTCCCGAGGCCGGGGAAGCCGGGGCCGGGGCTCCCGAGGCCGGGGAAGCCGGGGCCGGGGAAGCGTGGCAAGTCGGGGAAGAGCGGCCCGGGGAACGTCGTACCGGGGCCGCGGAGCGTGCGGGTTCCGGTGGTCACGCGGGGCGTGCCGAGGGCGGCGGGCCCGGCGCCGGGTCGCGCTCCCGGAGCACCGGGGACCGGACCGCCCGGGTCCTCTTCGCCGCCCCGGTCCGCGAAGGGCGCGCGGCCGAACACCGGTGGCTTCGGCCGGTCGAAGGCGTGAGGGGCTGCGCCGCGTCTCGGCCGGGCGGCGGAGTCCGGCGTGGCGGCGAAGTCGGCGCGAGGCACGGGGTCGGCGCGAGGCACGGGGTCGGTGGACCGGACCGGGACGGCTTTCGGCGCGGCATCGGTGGACCGCGCCGGGGCGGCGGGCTGCCCGCGCACCGTCGGGACTCCGCCGGCCGCGCCGCCGGACAGCGCACGGGAGTTCGCACCTTCGGCGGCACCTGCGCCGCCGGCGAGGCAGGCCACCGCGGCGGTAACAGCCAACGTGCATCGGACCATCCGGTTCGTCTCACGCATGCGACGAGTCAAGGGCGCTCCCCCGAGCGCCTCGGGCAGGCACGCCCGACCGGTCGCCGGATTCAGCCATCTGCGGTGCGGCGTCACGGCGGAAGGCGGAGGGGAAGGGCGCGCCGATGTCGTTGTCCACAGGCTGTGGACAACGACATCGGCGCGTGACGGCCCGGCGGCCCGGCGGTCGATCGAACCGACCGGCGGCGACCAGACTCCGGCGGACGACAGGTGGTCCGGCCGGATCGGCTGGTGCGGCCGGGCGGTTCACCGGCTCCCGGATGAACCGCCGCGCTCCCTCGCATAGTTCATATGATCGGTACGGTTCGCCTTCCTCGAACGGACCGCCCTTCATGATCCACGCGTCGGGTGCGCCGGGGGTGCGCCGGGCCGCGCGGGCCGGATCGGCGTGCCGCCGGCGCCCCACCGCCCGCGGCACCCGCCCTCCGGCCCGTCCCCACCCGGCCGGCGCCCGCCCCCGTTCCGACGGACCGCACCGGGTGCGGCCGACCCACGCCGGGCGCGGGCCGGCCGGACGCCACGTCCCCGGACCGGCCCGGCGCACCCGGGAGGCGGCCGCCGCGCCGTGGCGCCGGGTGACCCGGTCCGCCGGACCGGCCACCCGCGGGCGCACGCCGTCCGGGAGCGGCAGGGCCCACGGGAGCGCGTCACCAGAGCCGGTCGAAGTTCAGCTTCACGTTGTTCTGGTCGATGTGCGTGAAGCCGGCGCCGTTCACGCTCGCGGTGTTGCTCTGGTTGCTCGCACCCGGACCCACCGCCGCCTGCGTGGTGACGTTCACGCTGGAGTCGGAGTGGTGGTCGGCGAACGAACCGCTGTCCGCCGCCGCGCTCCCGGCGAACAGGACCGCCGCCAGGGGCAGCGCGGCGACAGCGGCGAGGACGCGGGCGGTACGGATGCTGGTCATGGGAATTCCTCCAGGTACCGGAAGTCGGGTGTCTGCGCGGGTCGGCCGGCCGGCCTCCCGCCGTCTGTGCGGCGTCGCGGAACCAGACTGCCCACGGCCCCCGACGGAAACCACCCCGGACATGCCTTTTACCTCGCAAGCGTGACGATCTATCGATAAACCTTCCGTCTGATTACGAAACCGCCGACCGCCGGGCGTGCGATGCGAGTTCAGCCTTGCCCCGGTTGAGAAGAAACGTCACGGCACACAGTCGGTTCGCACGATCGGTTCCACGACACATCGCATCACATCAGGCAGAGGGGCGGCATCGGATTCGAACCCCAGCACGAGTGGGGCTTCCCGGAACGGCCACCCGCCGGCGGAGTTCGGCAGCGCCCGACACGCGCGGCGGCGTTCGCCGAGTGGGCGCCCGCACGGCCGGCCCGGCCGGGCACACCCGGTGGTCGGCCGGGCCGGCACGGGCGCCTGCCGCGACTAGCCTCGGGTACGTGATCGCTCGCGAGGGCCGGGCGGTGGCCCGTTGACCGACACGGGGTGTCCGCCCGGCGGTCGGCGGTCCGGCGGTCCGGTCCGGTCCCGCCATCGGGGGCGGACACCGGGAGGGCGGCGAGCCGCCAGGCCGCCGGGCCGCCGGGCCGCCGGGCCGCCGGAGGGAGGACGGGCCGGGAGGCGGCGGACCGGCGGGGCGACGCCGACCTGGCCGACGAGCGGCGGCTCCCGATCCGCCCAGGTCAGGCGCGGAACGGCGGCCTCCCTGCGAGCGACGGGTGCGTCAGCGCGGTGGCCGTTTCCCGCCCGCCAGGCGGGGTTCACCGGTCATATCAGCGGGTGGCGGGTCGACGCGGGCGGGCGCCGGAGTTCCGCCAGGACCCGACCGCGCAGCCGCTCGTACTCCTCGTTGAGCCGGCGAGGCGGTCCCGGCGGCCGCGGCACGACGACACCCGGGGTGACGACCTCGTCAGGACGGAACTGCTCGCGGGTGAGGTCGATCTCGACGCCCATGCCCAGCCGGTTCCACCAGTGGTAGTCGGTGCGCTCACCGTCGACGTGGACCTCGCCGCGCAGGAGGTCTCCACCGAGGAGGTCGTGGACGACGAGCGCGGTGACGCCGCACTGCCCCCGCGCCGGATTGCCGGCATCCCACCGGGTGCGTTCGTCGGAGGGGGACGTGTCGGGGCCCCAACTGCTGCGGAGGGCGGCCTCGATGTCCGAGAGGAGCAACGGTGTCATACCGCGCATCCTGGCAGCCGCCACTGACAGCGACGCCGTCCGAAGAGAACACGACGAGCCGCGACCCCGCCGCGACCCACCCGCGCACCGAGGGAGCCGGGATCACCGGGAACCACGGGAACGGCGCAACCGCAGGACCGCAGGGTGAGACGCCCCGCAAGGCCCAGGGCCGGTCCGAAGGGCCTCGGACAGGCCCTGAGCTGCGCGAACGCTGACCTGCGCGGAGGGTGTGGGATTTGAACCCACGGTGAGGGGCTACCTCACGACAGCTTTCAAGACGTCTTACCGAAGATCGGCCGCAGAGATGTTCCGGCTGGTCAGGAGGGTGCGAGTTGCCCTGACGAGCCGCCTCCGCCGTCATCGTGCCCCTTGCGTGCCCCTCGGGCGTCGTCGTGCCCTTCGATCCAGGAATCCGATGCCTCAGCCACTTGCGCGTCACGGCCGGCGGCAGGTCGGGCGTAGTGCCGAGTCGTTACGCTGGCGTTCGAGTGCCCGAGGGGTGAGCCGCGGTCATCACTCCGTACCGATCGGCCACCCAGATAGCGTGCGATGCCCGGAGATCGTGCGGCGTCACGTCCACCAAGCCGGCGGCCGACACCGCGGGATCGAAGTGCGCCTTGCGCCACTGGTTGTAGCGAAGAGGCCCGCCGACGGTGTTCGTGAACAGCAGCAAATCGTCACCGCCAGTCACCGCCAGGCAGCTTGTCCAGGTAGACCGACAGCCGCTTCATGAGCGACGGAGCCAGCGTCAGAGTGCGCTTCTGGTGCGACTTCGGCGTGTCGAAGACCAAGGTTCCGTTCGCTTCGGCGAGGTTCTCATCCACCACAACCAGGCAGGTAGCAACGTCGATGTCCCCACGGCACATCGCGAATGCTTCGCCAATCCGGAGACCACCGAACGCGAGTAAGGCGATCAGCAGGTCATGCGGAGAGGTCACGTTGCGCACGAGCCTGGAGGCTTCCAGAGGAGTGAGGATGTGCGGCTCGGTCTTGCCTCCGGCCCGCGCCGCGGCCTCCGCCGACGCGCGCCCTACAGCACTCACCAGGATGGGGCTTCCTGGGCGAGCGCCGGCCAGGCCCCGAAGGGCGACGGCCAGGACCATGCCTCCGGCGGGGGCGATCCTGCGTCCGGGATGGCAGCGGGGTGGGTGGCGTGTTGAGGTGGGGATGGCCCTGGCCACTGGCTCCAGCAGGCCGGGTTCAACGCTCGGTCATGGTGTTTCGACATTGTGGGAAAGGGTTCCACACCGCGCAGTAGAACGCGGTGGGCAGCCATCCCATGACGGTTGTGCCCACGTTCGAGGCGCCGATCCAACCGGTGCGACTGCCGTTAGTAACGGTCTGGCAGCCGGTCAACGACTCCCTCAGTTCCACCTCGTGCACGCCGTCAGTGAAGATCTCCAGAGCCGCAGCACCGGTAACGGCGGGACAGTGATGCTCCCCGCCGGGCGGGTCGTCCAGTCTGTTGAGTGAGGTTCGGAAGCGGCTGATCGCCTTGCCGTCGGTGATGAGCGCGCGGACCTGCAAGTCTTGGATGCCGCCGCGGACCTCCTGCTGGGCGTAACCGCACACCAGGAGGCGGTTCGCTGCCAGCGGCTCCAAGCTCCGGCCGTGGACGTCACTAGCCTCCCGGGACGGGAGTTGGTACGGGCATAAGTCGGCGTGCACCGCTCGCAAAGCGGTCCGAACAGCAGACGGGTCGTGAGTGGCAGTCGACGGACCGCTGCACCCTGCCACCGCCATGACGACCACCGCCGCACTGCCGACCCATCTCGCCCCACGCATGCCCATGGCGTCCCCCCGTCGACGTTGCCCCTAAGACGAAGTGCAGCCGCCGCCAGTTCCCTGATGCAAGCAAACGTTTCCGGAGGCCACTGCGGTACAGCAACCCCCCGACCGCAAGGAGCCAGCAGCAGCCGTCAGCGCCCCTCCATCAGCCTGTAAGACCGGGATTGGCCGCCCCCGCATTGAGCTACGGATCAGAAGGTTGCCCGTGCCCCTTCGCGTGCCCCATCCACCGGGAAACCACGGCGAACCGCAGTCACCAACGGGCAGCGCACACGACGACGGCCCCCGACCGTTCTTGCTGGTCAGGGGCCGTCTACCTGCGGAGGGTGTGGGATTTGAACCCACGGTGAGGGATTACCTCACGACAGTTTTCAAGAGTGCCCTTGCATGCGGGGGATGTGCCTCTGGCCTGCGCGGCGTTGTGCTGAGCGCTCAAAGCGCCCCCTCTCCGTCCGCACGTCGTCCACCGCCGCATCGCTGCTGCCGCGGGCTGGCTTCTTCGTCCCGAAGCAACCTGGGGCGGCCGTTGTGCTTGGACTGGGGTACCTGTCACCTGCACTGATGGTCCGCTGACGTCCACGGTTGTTCGCGGGTGTGCGTCGCGGTTGCCACTTCAGTTAGACACTCAGGCGCCATGCGGGTCCCTCACTCCTCGCCGACCGGTTCGAACAGGTCGCGGGCGAGCCGAGGGCCGGGGCCGTACCGAAAGTCGACTTCATCCCACCTGGTGGGTGCTGCCCAGTCGACTGCGTGGAAAGAGTCTCCCTTCACACGAGGTGCCGCGTCGTTCGGGCTGGCGGCCCCGTCTGCGTCCTACCGCCAGTCAGATGACGTCGGCCTGCCCCTGATGCGGCTGTTCCAACTGTTGTTCCCGCTTGCGCTGCTCCATCCGCAGCATCTCTACGTTCTCCGCGAACCTCTCCAGGTTTACCGCCGCGTCCGCATCCGAGTATGGCGCAATGCCCAGATCGAAGGCCATGGCTTGCTGTTCTACCTGGTCTGCGGTCTGCTGAAGGTTAAATGCCCGCTCACGAAATTTGAAATATCCCGTCACCGCGGTTGCGAACGCGAGGAATGACCCCAGCACAATCAGGATCGCATTACCCGGCTGCGGGGTATCCCAGAAAGCCGTAGTTGCCGTGGTCCCCACAGACGCGAAGAACACCCCCCACTGGAACCAGTTGTGAATACGCCGATAGAACCTTGTGTCCCGCCTAAGGCGCTCTATCACTCGCGGTATGCGCTCCCGGTAGCCGTCCCTATGCTCCCTCGTGGGACGCGCCTTTGAGGCGTTGAGGATCCATCGATCATGGATGATCTCCAGATCTCTGCGGAGCGTGAACACCGACTGGACACCGTGTTTGGCGTCCTTCACCCGCAGAATGAAGCCGACCAGGAACACCACCACCAGGACCAGCGTCACCGCAATGTTCACGATGTTGAACGTGCGCAGGTCCGGCACGTCTTCCGGCCACAGGTTTCCCCACCCAACCACTGCCAGAATCAGCGGCATCACCACAAGCGGTACCAGCCGGAGCCACCGCGACAGAAGAGCCCTGCGTATACGGCGCTCCGTTGTCGCGATGTCCCGCCGGTAGGCGATAACGCCGTTGGCGTACTCGTGCTGTTGAGCGGGCTCTAGGTTCCATCCGTACTCTTGTTTTGGGTCATTGATGGATTCAATGACCTCCTCAACGAGGCTGCCCCAGGTGGAATTCGATTCCGCAGTGAAGATATCCTCAAGTCGTACGTACTGCTTGTATCGGTCAGGCGACACATACTTGTGGTGGAAGATGTATGCCCTGTCACTTGCGTATCTAACCTGTCGGGCTACTTGAACAGATAAAGTCCATTTGAGTTCTTCTCTACGGGTCTTCCAAGCGGCGGAGAGGATCGCGTCTACGCCCTCCCAGGTCAATACGAAGTCCTCGGGGAGGGGGGTGAGCATGTCGGCCTCTGACAGCCGCTGGCCTGCGTGTGCAAGGTGACGCAGGACATCACCTACCCACGGTTCGTAATTGTCGGCGGTCCTGGGTTCATGTTCGCGCGGCACGTCAGTGAGGCCAGACATCGTGGAGTGCCTCCCAGTCAAGGGTGGTGGTGTGTCGTCGACTGCACGCTACCGCCGCCCTGTCTTCCGCAAGCAGGAACCCTCGGGCCTGGCAGTGGAGTTGCCCACCCCTGCCCCTATGAGCGCGCCGGCCTCGCATTGCACGCTCACTCAGCCCACCACTTCAGCCAGGCGACCGACCAATCGCCAGTAGATGTGAGCTGGCTGCGAGCAGTTCCGGGTACGGCTCCGCCAACCGTGCGGCCGTCAACACCGACCAAAAGAGGTCATTCACTGACGTAGTGCCCGACTGTAGCTCCACCGCTTTCAGCATCGACCACGCCGGCCCCTCGATGCCGAAGACCTCGACGTCAACCAGGCCCGCGTCCCGCAGCTCCTCGGCCAACTCCTCCGCGCGGTGGAAGTAGGCCACGGTGAAACCTCCGCGCCCGTCGTGTGTCGCGGAGGCCAGGATCTTTGCGATGGAGCCTTGCAGCCGCTCGCTGTGCAAATGCGCCAAGGCCGCGTGCTCGAACAGCGACGCGTAGCGGTTGATGCCCGCCGCCGCGACCAGGCCCCCGGGACGCACCACCCGGGCCGCCTCCGCCAGCGCGCGCAGGCGGTCTGAGCGGTCGGGCAGGTGGTAGAGCGGGCCCAGCAGGTGTACCGCGTCGTACGCGTCGTTCTGCGCCGTCAGGTCCCGCGCGTCACCCACTTCCGCCGAGCAGACCGTTCGCGCCTGCTCAATGTGGCGGGGGATCGGATCGATCAAGTCGACGTGGTATCCATCCTCAACGAGCCACCGCGCATGCACGCCGGTACCCCCACCGACGTCCAGAATTCGAGCCGGAGCAGGGGGCAGGAACCGGCGGAGCAATTCCTGCGTGCGCAGCATTTCCAGACGCCCATCAGCGGAGGAGGAAAGGCGCGTTCCCTCATCGATGACCTGCGAATAGAAGTGCTCGACCTCGGGCGCCAGCTTCGGTTGCGTCATGACGGCAGTATGCTTTGTACCGGTGGACCAGTCCAGTCCCTCAACCAGGATCGGGGAACCATGGCACTGCTGAAGTACGAGGAGATCGCAGAGTCGCTGCGCTCTCGCATCGCGGCGGGCGAGTTCGAGCCGGGCGCGATGATCCCGTCCGGCCGCGACCTCGCCGAGCAGTGGAAGGTGTCGCGGGCCACGGTGGTCAAGGCCATGGACGTCCTGCGGGGTGACGGGGTGGTTGAGGCCCGGCAGGGCGCTGGGTTCGTCGTAGTCGAAACGCCGATCGGTCGCCCCGCCGGCAACCGGCGGAACGGGTCGGCCCGTACCACCGGCGGCATGCCGTTCGCGCGTGTCGGGACTCCCGAACGCGTCGTCCCCCCGGCGCACATTGCCGCGGCACTGGGCGTTGCCGATGGGACCGCGGCGCTACGGCGCGTCCGACTGATGCAGCTCCCGGACGGCACTCCGCACAGCTATGCGGTGGCGTGGTTCCCGGGGGACGTGGCCGACCAGGCTCCGCGGCTGGAGCAGAACGCGCCGATCGCCGAGGGGACCACGCGCTATGTCCGCCGGCAGACGGGACGCTTCCCGACGGAGGGCACCGACGTGACGACGGTGCGACTGGCAACCGCAGAGGAGTGCGGGCACCTCGGCCTGTCGGAGCCCACCGCCGTCGCTGTCGTGCTTCACACCGCCTACGACAGCGAGGGCAAGGCCTTGGTCTGCGAGGAGGGCGTCACGCCTGGCTCCCTCTGGGAGCAGACGGAGACCTACGCCATGTAGGACGCCAGGCCCTCGATTCGACTGGACCGGTCCGCCGGTCCAGTCTTTTTCTTGCCCTCATTGGGGTCCTGAACTGCACAGATAGCCGCCATGACGGCCACAGTGGGATCGATGGAACTTGACTGGACCGGTCCACCGGTCCAATGTATGGGTCATGGCCGCAGCCGCCCGGAAGTTCGGGAGGCGAAGGCCGAGTGGGCCCCTGTTTGGCCTGCTCAAACGCAGAAGGCGGGGACGCTGCAATCCCGCTAAAGGCCAGGGGACAGGGCTTCGGCCCGACTGGCGAGGTGGCCCGGTGACCGCGAGCAACGGCCGGAGAGTGGGGACGAGGTCCCCCTTGCAGTGATTCACGCCTGTTCCTACGACCTGGGAGGTCCCGATGAGGCGAAGTACCTGGGGCGCTGCCGGCGCTGACCGGCCGGCGGCGGCCCACCGCGTCCCGCGTGACGCCGAAAAGGCGAGTTAGCCGCTGGCGTCACGAGTGCGTCGAGCACGCACGGTCCTCGCCGCCCTGCCCAAGAACGGGTTGGAGCGGCGAGCGGCCGTGGCTGCTCGAACCGAACAGCCACCGCGTCACCGCGGTTCCAGATTGCTGAGGAGTGCCCCATGGGTTGGTTCAAGCGCGAGAGTCACGACGTTGAGGTGCAGGACTGCGGGTTCGGCAACTTCAACTTCGTGTGCACCTGCGGCGCCCACAGCCGCTCCGGCCGGTCCGAGGACGAGGCCGCGACCAAGGCGCGGTTGCACCAGCAGGCGGCGAAGCGCCGCTGAGTTCGCCCCGGGGCAGCCGTCCTGCCGGCAAGCGTCCGGCCGCCCCGGGCCACCATCCCGCATCACAACGAGACGGAGCCACCATCATGCCCGCTTCCGCCGCCACCTTCGCCGCCGTCTTCGCGGTCCTGCACGTCGCGCACAGCGTGGGTGACCACTGGATCCAGACCAGCGCCCAGGCCGCCGCCAAGGGCCGCCCCGGCTGGGCCGGCCGCCTCGCCGACACCCGCCACGTCGCCACCCTCACCGCCACCAAAGCCGCCCTGCTGGCCCCAGCCGCGCTCGTGCTGCACCTGCACCTGGCGTGGTCCGGCCTGGTCGCCGGGTTCGCGGTGGACGCCGCGTCGCACTGGTGGGCCGACCGCCGCAGCACCCTCGCCGCCCTGGCCCGCCGGGCGGGCCTGAGCGACTTCTACGACCTGGGCACCCCGGCGCATCCCGCCGCTCCGGCGACCGCCGCCGGCGGGTACGCGCCGACGCTCGGGACCGGCGCCTACGCGCTGGATCAGTCGTGGCACCACCTGTGGCTGCTGATCGCGGCCGTGCTCATCGTCGCTGTCTGATCTGACCTGACGTGTTGCCCGACCCGCCCGAACCGGTACACCGGGCGGTGAGGGGAGCCGGACAGTTCGACTCCACACAGCAAGACGGCCCCGTCCGGTGCTGGAACACCGGGCCGGGGCCTTGACCACCTCCACCAGAGACTTCAGGAGGCGATCCGTCATGGATCGTATCGGCATCACGGCGCGTGCGATCACGCGCAACTACACCCCGCAGACCCCCTGTTCCTCCTGCGCCGGTTCGGGCGGTTCGACCGCCAGCGCCACCGGCAGCGACGGCGTGACCCGCTCGCAGTGGATCGCCTGCGGCACCTGCCACGGCTCCGGGATGCGGTGAGCGCGGTGGACGAGGAACTGCGTCGCGCCAACGCGGACGCCAACAAGCGCTCCGAGGACGACGCCCGGGCCCGCGGCGGTGTCCGATGACCCTGCGTGTCCTGCGCCACGCCCTGGACCGCTCCGGCCTGCCCGCCCGCGCCTACGGCAGCGGCAGCCCCGCCGGTCCCCGCGACGACGCCCCGCCGGCCGAACCGGACCGCGCCCCCGCCCGCCGGGCCTGACGCCCGCACCCCCCACCGGCCCCCGCCCCGACCGCCACGGGTGGGGGCCGGTCCCCCTAACAGGAGATCTGCACCGATGAAGACCTTCATCGCGGGCTTCGAGGCCCGCACCGCCGACGACGCCCTCGAACTCGCCCTGGGCACCCCGCTGGACCTGTGGCTCGGGGTCGACGGCGGACCGCGCCGAACGCGCCGCCCGCCAGGACGCCGCCCGCGACATCCTCGCCGACGAGCCCGAACTGTTCGACCGCGTGAGCGCGCTGGCCGCCGGCCTGATCGACGCCACCCCCATCCGCCGCCCCGCCCGCACCCGCCGCACCGGCAACCGCCGCCCGGCCGTGGTGTCTTCGGGGGTGGCGGCATGAGCATGCTGGACTCCGCGGCTGCCGCCGCGCCGGCTGGCCGCCGGGTGGTCGGTCCACACCCTGTGGATGCGCCACCGCATCGCCACCGCCCGCCGCGACCCGCTCACCGGCCTGCACACCCGCACCACCTTCACCCGCCACGCCATCCGCGTCCTGCGTACCCGCCCGGCGGTCGTGGTGCTGGCGGACATCAACGACTTCAAGCAGACCAACGACACCCACGGTCACGCCGCCGGTGACGCCGTGCTGGTCGCCCTCGCCTCCCGCCTCGCCCTGGCCGCCCGCAACGGCGTGGTCGGACGGCTGGGCGGAGACGAGTTCGCCGCCGTCCTGCCCGCGCCGGGCGGAGACGTCTCCCTGCCGGTGCTGCGCGAAGTGTTGTGCCGGCCGGTGGAGTTCGACGGCCGGCCCCTCCCGCTGTCGGTCTCCCTCGGCGGCGCCATCCTCAGCCGGGGCCGCCGGTCCGCCACCGACTCCCTGCTGTCCTACGCCCTGCGCCGCGCCGACGAGGCGATGTACACCGCCAAGCGCTGCCACGGCCGCACGCACGTCATGGAACTGATCGCCGACAACCTGCCGGACCTGACCGCGACGGTCAACGGCCGCCGCGACGGCCGCCCCGGCACTCACCAGCCGGACGGAGGCGTGCTGTGAACCGCCCCATGAGCGTGCTGTTCGTCCAGCGGGTCCGCCTGCTCGCCATGCTCGCCGGCCTCGCCTGGCTGCTCGGCGTCATGCCGTCCATCCCCGTCCGCCTGCTGGCCATCCTGCTCATGGTCATCGCCAGCGCCCTGGACACCGTCTCCGACCGCGCGTCCATCACCGTGCCGGTCACGACGGGGAAGGGACGGAGCCGATGACCACCACCACTCCGACCGCCGGGTCGGCCGTGCCGCAGCTCGGGAAGGGCGAGACGCGGCTTCTCTACATCGTCGCCACCCTCGCGGTCGCCGTCGGCGGCCTGGGGCTGGCCTCCTCGTTCCAGACCGTGACGGCGGCCGGCAGCCGCTGAGGGTTCTCCACCCCGCAGATCCTCCCGATCGGCATCGACACCGCCATCCCCGTCTTCACCGCCGTCCGCCTCCTGCTCATCCGCATGGACATGCCGCTGGCCTGGGTCCGCTGGATCCCCTGGGGCCTGACCCTGGTCACCTGCTGGCTGAACGTGGCGGCCGGGCAGTCGCTGTCGGCGAAGGTCGCGCACGGCACCATGCCGCTGCTGTGGGTCGGCCTGTCGGAGGTGGCCGCGCACGTCTACGCCTCCCGCATAGGGGCGGTGACCGGACGGCGGATGGAGTCGATCCGCAAGTCCCGATGGCTGCTCGCCTTCCCCTCGACCTTCGTCTTGTGGCGGCGGATGACACTGTGGGAGATCACCTCGTACCACGACGCCCTCAACCGCGAACGCGAGCGGCAGTTGGCCCGCGCCGATCTGCGCGAAGAACACGGCCGCCGGTGGCGATCGAAGACACCACGACGCCAGCGCGTCCTGCTCCGCCTCGGCGAACTCACCCCCACCGAACCGGCCTCGCCCACCCTGGGAGCAAACAAGGAGGAAGCGGAGCCGACTATCGTAAATCAGTCGGGGTCTGACCTGCCTGTATCGACCACCGGGCCCGAAGCGCCGACGGCCGATCAGACCTTCCCGGAACCGGCCGATTCCGAGCCCGTTCCGGAGCCGACCGTTGAACCGGTCCCGGCCCCTGCGATCGACCCGAACCCGGAGCCCGAGCCGGAGCCGGAATCGACCCCGAAGCGGGCGCCGAAGTCGGCCCCGCGCCGGTCGACCGGCCGCATCCCGGCAGCCGCCCGATCGGCCCGCCCGAAGCGCACCCCGGAGCAACTGCTCACCGAAGCCCGCAAGGTGACGGCCGACTGGCCGGACAAGGCGCTGACCGGCGAACAGATCCGCAAGGCCCTGCGCACCGCACCCGACAAGGCCCGCGTACTCCGCGACGCCCTCAAGGCCGAACGCGCCAAGGCTGCCGACGCCGCGTCGGTCGCCGCCTGATCCACACCGCACCACCACTCGCACGGGCCCGGCCGCCAGCCGTCCAAAGCGCCGGCCGGGCCCGCCTTCCTCCCAACCTGCGGAAGGCCGCCCCAGTGAACCACGACGACGAACACGAGCTGTTCGAACGCCTCGAAGCCGACATGGCCACCCCCGACCCGTCCGACGACGGCGGAACCGTGGTCGACCTCGACAAACACCGCAAGACCCACCTCACCCTCACCGACCACCCCGACACCGACCTGGAGGCCGGCGGGCCGTTGGTCGACGGACCGGAGCCGACCGGTCCGGGCCTGATGGACCGGGTGCGTGGTGCCCAGCGCCGCCGGGTGCTGCCCGCCTGGGTCACCTCGAAGCCGGAGTTCGCCGACGCCGCCGGATGGCTGCTCGGCCACACCGCGCACGCCACCGCCTTCCACGCCGTCCGCCTGCCCTACTACGCCGCCGTCCTGGGCCTGCGCGCCCCGGCCGGTGCGGCGAAGTTCGTGGGAGGGACCGTCCGCTGGGTGACCGACGCCGAGGGTGAGCCGCTGCGGCAGGCCGCGGCCCGGCGCGAGGACGCCGACGAGTACCTGAAGCTGTCCCGGCAGCGCGACGGCCGCGTCAAGCTCCGCAGCGTCCTGATCGGCCTCGCGTGCGTGGTCGGCCTGCCCACCGCCCTCGCCCTCTACGTCCTGGCCCCGGAATGGCTGCTGGTCACCGCCACCGCCAGCCTCACCCTCGCCCTCGGCGCCCTCGGTGCCCCGGCGGACAAGCCGGTCGTCTCCCGCGCGGTGGTCGCCACCCAGGTCGAACGCCTCACCTCCACCATCGTCGAACGCGCCCTCGGAGCCCTCGGGATCGCCGAGGTCAACAAGGCGCTGGGCAAGGGCGGGGAGGGCATCAAGTTCCCCGCACCCATCACCCGCGACGGCCCCGGCTGGCGCGCCGACGTCGACCTGCCCTACGGCGTGACCGTCACCGACATCCTCGACCGGCGCGACCGCCTCGCCTCCGGCCTGCGCCGCCCCCTGGGCTGCGTGTGGCCCGAGCCGGTGGCGGATGAGCACGCGGGGCGGATGATGCTGTGGGTCGGGGACCGGGCGCTGAACAAGGTCAAGCCGCCGGTGTGGCCGCTGGCCAAGGGCGGTTCGGCGTCGCTGTTCGCGCCGCTGCCGTTCGGCACCGACCAGCGCGGGCGGCGGGTCGACCTGACGCTGATGTACGACAACCTGCTGATCGGCGCCATGCCCGGCATGGGCAAGACGTTCTCCCTGCGCACCCCGCTGCTGGCCGCCGCCCTCGACCCGCTGGCGGAGCTGCTGATCTGGGAGCTGAAGGGCACCGGCGACCTCGACTCCCTCGGCCGCAAGGTCGCCGCCGACTACGGTTCCGGGCCGGACGACGCCACCTGCGCCGCCGCGCTGGAGTCGATCCGCTACGTCTACAAGGACCTGGAGCGCCGCGCGAAGGTCATCAGCTCCCTGCCCAAGGACAAGTGCCCGGAGAACAAGGTCACCCCCGACCTGGCCAAGGTCCGTGCTCTGGGTCTGCACCCGCTGGTGCTGGCCATCGACGAGTGCCAGGAGCTGTTCTCCCACGAGACGTACGGCAAGGAAGCCGGCGCGCTGTGCACGGCGATCATCAAGCGCGGCCGCGCCCTCGGGGTGATCCTGCTGCTGGCCACCCAGCGCCCGGACCGCGACAGCCTGCCCACCGCCATCAGCGCCAATGTCGGCTCCCGGTTCTGCCTGCGCGTCATGGGCCAGACCGAGAACGACATGGTCCTGGGCACCTCCTCCTACAAGAACGGGGTGCGGGCCACGACGTTCACCAAGTCCGACAAGGGCATCGGCTACCTCGTCGGCGCCACAGACGACCCGCAGATCGTCCGCACCTACTACATCGACGGCCCCGAAGCCGAACGCATCTGCGACCGCGCCCGCGCCGCCCGCATCGCCGCCGGCACCCTCACCGGCATGGCCGCCGGGAAGACCCCGGAGCGGGCGGCGGCGGTCGACACGCTCCTGGACGACATCATCGCCGTCGTCCCCACCGACGAGGCCAAGGTCTGGTCCGAGACTGTCATCTCCCGCCTCGCGGAGCTGCGGCCGGAGCTGTACGGCGGCTGGACCGACGAGGCCGGGGAGTGGGACGCCGCGCAGTTGTCGACGGCGCTGAAGCGGTACGGGGTCAAGACCGTTCAGGTCAACCGCCGCATCGACGGCAAGGTCGTCAACAAGCGCGGCCTCGACCGCTCCCACATCACCACCGCGACCGCGGAGCGTGACCGGAAACGGGACGCGAGCTGACTCAGCAGGGCCGCTTGCGCAAGCGGCCCGACCCGCTTGCGCAAGCACCCCCGCTAGCACCCCACACCGCACCTGATCAGCCTGCTAGCACATAGCGGCCCACCTGCGGAAACCCCGAAAACCCGTGCCGGAGGCACCCCGTGACCCTCACCGTGCTCGCTATCGCCATCCTCGCCGTCGTCACGTTCGGTTACGCCGGAATGTGTGCCGGGCAGCCGTTCACCCGCTGCCGGCGGTGCAACGGCTTCGGCTTCGCCACCACCACCGACCGCAAGGGCCGCCCCAAGCGCGGCAAGTCCTGCCGCCGCTGCAAGGCCACCGGACTCCGCGTCCGCCTCGGCCGCCGCGCCTGGAACGCCTACCACCGCACCCACCGCAACGGCACCCGCTAACACCCTCCCTGGAAGGAGACCCGCCATGGTCCTGACCTTCTCCGCCGTCCTCATCTTCGGCGTCGCCCTCGCCGCCCTCCTCAAGACCCGCGCCCTCGGCGGCGGCTCCGCGTTCGTCGCCGTGATGTTCGGGTTCTTCCTCGCCGCCACCGGCGCCGCCCCCGTCATCACCCAGCTCGTCACCAACATCGCCCACGCCCTCAACACCATCGGCCACTGAACGGAGCCCACGACCGCCATGGACACCAACCTGATAGCCGCCGCCGTCCTGTTCGGCCCCGGCGCCCTCGCCCTGCCGCTCGTGGCCGCCGCCTGGCACCGCTCCAACCGCCACGCCGACGCGGAGCGCGCCATGCTCGCCGACCTCCACGCCACCCAGCGCGGCACCGTCACGATGCGGTTCACCCCGGGCCCGGGCGGCCCGGGCGAGCCGGTGCCGGTCCCGGAGCACGTGCCCGGCCCGCCGGTCGTCCTGCGGCCGGTCGCCACCGCCCCGGACGCGGGACCGGTGGCGCCGGTCATCGACCTCGCCACCCGCCGCCGCGCGGCCTGACCGGGGCGGGCATGAGCGGCATCCCCGTCTACGCCTACCGCCTCGCCCCGCCGGGCCTGGCCACCCGCCGCCAGCTCCGCGCGGCCGGCCTGCGCCCCGGCGGCGCCGACCCGGTCGCCGAAGTCCGCTGGCGCTCCCGCAAGGCCCGCCACACCGGCGGCTTCCGGTTCGCCCTGCTCTACGACACCGCCCGCGCACTGCCGGTCCGCCCGATGACGCCGGGCCGGTGGCGCGCGGTGGCCGCCGCCATGGCAGCCCGCCGCACCTGCCCCGCCTGCCGGGCCGACCGCGGCTAAGTCAGCTCCACCTCGCTCGGCACCTGCGTGCCCTGCGCCGACCAGTTGGAGGCCACCGCATGAACCCGGCCCACCTTGACCTTGACGACCCCGACGACCGCGCCGCGCTGGTGGCCGCCGGCCGCTGCCCGAACTGCGGCTGGCTCGACTACCAGTGCAACTGCGCCGACCACCCCGACGCTTAGGAAAGCCACCATGCCCCGCCTGCGCATCCGCTACGTCACCTGGCCCCGCCCGGGCCTGATCCTCACCGACACCCCGGACCCGAACTGCCCCGGCTGCAACGGCGACGGGGGCTGGAACAGGGACTACGGCGACTACGACACCGGCGAGTACGCCGGCACCAACTGGGACCCCTGCGACTGCTGGAACGAAGACCGCCGCTGGCCACTGCTGCCCCTGCCCCGCCGCACGACGGGCACCGCCTACAGCGACGAACCGCCCTTCTGACCCCCCGCCCCCCGAAAGCTGAGACATCCATGCTCATCAAGCCCCCCGCCGACCACGCGGTGACCGCCGCCGACGCGATCCGGCAGCTCAACCACACCACCCTCGCCCCCGGCGACCGCTGGGAGGAACCCGACGACGCCTACCAGGTCATCGGCAGCCTCAACCAGATGGCCGGAGGAATGCACCAGGCACTCGGACAGGTCTGGGTGCTGCTGTCCGGCCTCGCCGGTGACGGACACCTCCGCAGCGACTGCGACACCCTCGACGCGGACCTGACCGACACCCGCGCCGCGCTGGACACCGCGCGGGCCGCCGCCGACCAGCTCGTCACCGCCCTCAGCCGCGCCCACTCCGCCGCCGGCCACCTCGGCTTGCAGGACGACGACACCGACACCGAGGACTTCCCCTGCGGCGAGTCCGGCTGCCTGTGCTCCTGCCCCGGCGGCCACGTCTGCGGATGCGACTGCCCCCGCTGCCCCTACTGCCAGCAGCACCCCGAGCACTGCGACTGCGACAACTGACCCCGCCCGGGACGGCCGCCTGACTTTGGCGAGCAACGCGGCCGTCCCGGCCCATCCACATCCCCGAAGGGACAGGAGAACCACCAGCATGCCCCACACCCTGACCACCGCCCTACACCTCGCCAGACCGGTGTCCCCGTCCTGCCCCTGCGAGCCGGGAAGGCGCCGTTCGGCAACTGCCCCGCCTGCCGCCGCAACGCGTGCGGCGGTCGGCCGAACATGGTCTCGCCGGACCGTGCGCCTGCCCCCGCCCCTGCCACGCCTGGGCCGCCGCCACCACCAACCCCACCGTGCTGATTTCCCCCGCCTGGGCCCACGTGTGGCGGAACGCCGAAGCGGTCGCCTACCACCCGGCCGGCGCCCGCCTGACCGTCGTCGACCTGGACAACGCGGCGGCCGTCGCCTGGGCCCAGCGCCACCTGCCCGCCACCCGCACCGTGGTGACAACGCGCGGGCGAGCACTGGATCTACCGGGGCACAATGCCCTCCGGCAACGCGGTCCGACCCGGCGTCGACATCAAGTCCCGCATGGCCTACGCCCGCTGGCTCGGGCCCGGCACCGGCCACATCATCGCCCTGCCCGAGGTCGTCCGCGCCCTCACCACCAAGCCCAAGGCCGCCCAGCCCCAGCCGGTCACCGTGCCTGCGCCGGCAGGGGGCGGGGCATGCCCGCACCGCACCCCGACCTACCTCGACCGGGGCATCACCATGGCCGAACAGCAGATCGCCACCGCCCGCGAGGCCATCCACCACACCGTCTACCGCACCTTCCTCGCCGTGCTGGCCGCCCACGGCCGCTGCGGATGCCTCACCCAGGCACACATCGCCCGCCTGTTCGCCGCCGCCCAGGCCCGGGGCGAGGGCCCGCGGCACTGCACGGACGCCTGGGCCAACGCCCGCACCGCACTGGGGCTGTGACCGGTGTCCGACGACGAGAAGAACCCCGCCCGCGAGGTCATCAACGACTACGCGCAGGCCCACTTCCGATACTTCCGCACCGCCGACGGCACCGTCTACGCCCAGAAAAACGGCCACCCCGTCGCCCGCCCCATCCGCTCCCAGGGCACCACCGGCAGCCACCGCCAGGAACTCATGGTCGGCATGTACCGCGACGGCAAGGGCGTCTTCAACGGCACCGCTCTCAAGGAGGCACTCGACTTGATCGAAGCACTCGCCCTCACCGAGAACGTCCAACCCGTCCACATCCGCGTCGCACCCGGCGCGGACGGCGCCACCTGGCTCGACCTCGGCCGCGCCGACGGACAGTCCGTCCGCATCCACCCCACCGGCTGGGACATCACCGTCCCCGACCCCCGCGAAGTGTGCTGGCGCCGCACCCAGCTCACTGGAGAACTCCCCCTGCCCGTCAAGGACACCGACGGCAAGGGCCTCGACCTCCTGCTCGGGCTGTGTAACTTCGCCAACGCCGAAACCGAATGCCTCGCCATCGCCTGGCTCATCGGCTGCCTGGGACCATCCGTGCCGGTCCCGGCGCCGTTCCTCACCGGGCCCCAGGGCGCGGGCAAGTCCACCGGCGGCCGGATGCTCGTGCGCATCGTGGAGGGCATGACGGGGGACCTGCGCCGGGCCCCGAAAGATGAAGAGAACCTGATCGCCGCCGTGGCGGCCGGCTGGGTCACCGCGCTGGACAACCTGAGCCACATGACCCCGGACCTGTCCGACGCGATGTGCTGCATCGTCACCGGCGCCGAGAACGTCAAGCGCGCCCTGTTCACGGACGGCGACGTCTTCCGCGCCCGCTACCGCCGGCCGCTACTGCTGACCGGCATCGACGTCGGCGTCATCCGCCCTGACCTCGCCGAACGCCTCCTGCCCCTCCGCCTCGAACGACCCCGGGTCCGGCGCACCGAGGCGGAGCTGTGGACCGAGTATGAGGAGGTGCTGCCCGTCGTCCTCGGGTCCTTGCTGGACCTGACCGTCAAGGTCCGCGCGGTCCAGGTCGAGACCCCCACGGACCTGCGGATGGCGGACTTCGCCCACCTGTGCGCACAGTTCGACGCCGCCACCGGCCTCGGCGCCCTGCCGGCCTACCGCGCCAGCCTGGACGACCTCAACGACGATGTCATCGAAGGCGACCTGCTCGCGCAGACCGTCCTCAAGTACGCCGAGACCGTCACGCCGGGCGCAGCGCAGCGGATGACCTCCACCGAGTGGCTGCACGTCCTCGGCCGCCTCTACAGCGGCGACGAGCTGCGCCCGCTACCAAAAGGCTGGCCCACCACCGGGAAGGTCCTCTCCGACCGCCTCAAGCGCCTTCAGCCCACCCTCGCCGCCCGCGGCGTCCTCATCGACTCCGGCCGCACCCGCGACGGCCGCTACCTCGAACTCACCCGCGCGGCGGCCCCGGCGACGGCTCCACCCGCACCGACGCTCTGACCGGGCGCCCTCAACCGGACAAGCAAGAGGAGCACGCCCCCGCCCGGCGTGCTCCTCTTGCTGTTCGGCGCGCCGCCCAGACCTACAACAGACACTCCCTCCTTTGTCCTAAGTGAGAAGACCCTGCGTCACCTGCGTCACGCGGCCCGAAAACCCGGTCCTGACCTGCGGCAAAGGGCGTGACGCAGACGACGGCCACTGCGTCATCCTGCGTCACCCGCGTCACGCCATGACGCACGCGATGACGGACCGATGACGCACGCCCGGCCCACCGCGTCACACGAACCCGCAGGTCAACAGCTCGAATGACGCACGTGACGCGGTGACGCAGAAATCCGCGCTTAGGACAGCTCCCGCACGCTTCCTCGCCCGTGACCCGAAGGAGTCCACGTGGCCGCCGCCCGCACCCCGATGCTCCGCCTCCCCGAAGTCCTCGCCGAACTCGACATGTCCCGCGCCGCCTTCTACCGCATGCGCGCCCGGGGCCAGGCTCCCCGCTCGATCAAGCTGCCCGGTGGTCAGCTCAGGTTCCGCCGGGACGACCTTGACCTGTGGCTCACCACCTGCGAGCAGACCGCCGCCTGAGTTCATCCACAGCGGGGCCCGGCCAGCGGCCGGGCCCCGCCCTCATGCCCGGAGAACAGCTTGCTGACCGTTGACGTGAAGGTTCACGCCATCCGATACCGCGCCGACCGCGCGAAGCCCCACCAGGTCCGGTGGAACGTGGGCGGGAAGCTCCACGGTAAGAGCTTCACCACCAAGACCCAGGCCGACGGCCGTCGAGCCCAGCTCATCTCCGCATGCCAGCGGGGCGAACTCTTCGACGTGGAGTCGGGCCTGCCCAAGCCGGAGTTCGACGCGCTGACCGCCCCGCCACAGGTCACGTGGTTCGAGCACGCCAAGGACTACGCCGAGATGAAGTGGCAGGCGGCCGCCTCCGCGAAGGGGCGAGCAACCCGCGCCGACGCTCTGGCCGCCGTCACGGCATCGCTGGTGAAGGACACGGCTGGCGCGCCCCCACCGGCCGTGCTGCGTCGTGCTCTGACCGGCTACGCCTTCAACTTCTCCGAGCACCGTCCCCCGGTGCCGGAAGCCCTGTCCTCCGCGCTGGAGTGGGTCGCCAAGAAGGCTGTGCCCATGCCGGACCTGGAAGCGGACCCCGAGGTGATCCGCCTGGCGCTCACCGGCTTGAGCACGCGTCTCGACGGCAAGAAGACGGCGGCCAGCACGATCACCAACCGGCGGACCGTGCTGAACAACGCCCTGCGCTACGCCGTCTCCCGGCGGCGCCTGGCGGAGAACCCGCTGCCCTCGGTCGACTGGACGCCGCCGCCGACCGACGACGAGATCGACTGGCGCTACGTCCCGAACCCGGAGCAAGCCGCCGCGCTGATCGACGCGGTGGGGAAGGTCGGGCCGCGTGGGGAGCACCTTCAGGCGTTCTTCGCGGGCATCTACCACGTAGCCCATCGGCCGGCCGAGGGGATGCACCTGAAGGAGGACGACTGCCACCTGCCCGAGAAGGGCTGGGGTCAGTTGGTCTTCGCCGGCAGCGCCTCGCGGGTCGGGTCGGCGTGGACGGACGACGGCCAGTCGTTCGAGGAGCGGGCGCTGAAGAAGCGGGCCCGGTCCGCGACCCGGGAGGTTCCGGCACCGCAGGTGTACGTCCGGATGCTGCAAGCCCACATCGACCGGTACGGCGTCGCCCCGGACGGACGCCTGTACCGGGCCTCGGAGGGCGGAATCCTGCTGAGCAAGGAGTACACGGGCGTGTGGAAGGAGGCCCGGAAGATCGCGCTGCCACGCAAGATGGCGAACTCCCCGTTCGCTGATGTGCCCTACGCGCTCCGGAAGGCGGGCATCTCGTTCTGGCTCCGGTGCGGCATGGACCCGACCGAGGCGGCGGCCCGCGCCGGACACAGCGTCGCCGTGCTCTACAAGTTCTACGCCCGCGTCCTCGACGGCCGCCGCGAACAGGCGAACGCGCTGATCGACCGGGCGATGCAGGAGGCTGAGGACGGCTAACCCTGGGCCACGCCTGGGCCACACAAGCTGGTCAACGGTGGGATTCAGGCGGCACGGGGTGAGACACCCCCAACGCGTCAGGGCCGGTCCGAAAAGCACTCGGACCGGCCCTGACCAGCGCAAAGACTGACCTGCGCGGAGGGTGTGGGATTTGAACCCACGGTGAGGGATTACCTCACGACAGTTTTCAAGACTGTTCCCTTAGGCCGCTCGGGCAACCCTCCCGGCGCCCCGGGGGGGCGCGGTGAGCAGCCTATAGGAGGGGGCGGGTCAGGTGCTGTCGCCCTTGCGTTCGCCGAGCGTGACCGTCGTCGTGTGGGACTGGCCGCCACGCTGGTAGGTGATCTTGACCTGGTCGCCGGGGCGGTGCTGCCAGATGGCGCCGATCAGGGTCGGGCCACTGTCTATCAACGTGTCGCCGAACTTGGTGATCACGTCGCCCGCCTTCAGCCCCGCCTTGGCACCCGGTCCACCGGGGGTGACCGCCGCGCCGCCGTTGGCCCCGGTCTGGGAGATCTTCGCGCCGACGCCGTTGTAGTTCATGTCCACCGACAGGCCCATCACCGCGTAGATCGGCACCCCGGTCCTGATCAGCGTGTTGGCCACGTACTTGGCCTCGTTGATCGGGATGGCGAAGCCGAGGCCGATGCTGCCGGGCTGCGAAGTGGAGCCGAACGGGCTGTCGCCGCCGTTGTTGGCCGACTGGATCGCGGAGTTGATGCCGATCACCGCACCCTGAGCGTTCAGCAGCGGGCCCCCGGAGTTGCCCGGGTTGATCGACGCGTCGGTCTGCAGCGCGCTCATGTACGACGACGCCGAGCCCTGGCCGTCGCTGGAGGCGACCGGGCGGTTCTTGGCGCTGACGATGCCGGTGGTGACCGTGCCGGACAGGCCGAACGGCGCGCCGATGGCGATCGTGGCGTCGCCGACCGCGACCTTGCTGGAGTCGCCGAGGGTGAGCGGGGTCAGCTTCAGCCCGCCGGCGTTCTTCAGCTTGATCACCGCGACGTCGTAGCCCTTGGCCCGGCCGACGACCTCGGCGCCGTAGGTCTTGCCGTCGGCGAAGGTGACGGTGAGCTTGCCGCCGCCGTCGGCCGGCGCGACCACGTGGTTGTTGGTGAGGATGTGGCCCTGGCGGTCGTAGACGAAGCCGGTGCCGGTGCCGCTCTCCTGACTGCCGGTGGCGTTGATGGTCACCACGCTGGGCAGGGCGCGGCGCGCTATGCCGGCCACCGAGGTCGGCGCGCGGTTCAGCGCCTTCGGGCTGTCCGCGGCCGAGACGGTGGTCGAGCCGTTGTCGGCGCGGTTGGCCGCCCAGTAGCCGACGCCGCCGCCGACGCCACCGGCCACCAGCGCGGCGACGATCACCGCGGTGACCAGCCCGGCGCCCGGAGTGCGGCGCTTGCGCCCGGGCGGCGGGGCGGGAGCGGGCTCGCCGTAGCCCCCGTAGTTCCCGTAGCCGCCGTACCCGCCGCCCTGCGGGTCCTGCGCGCCGTAGCCGTAGTGCGGCGGGAGCGCGGAGAACGCGGAGGGCCGCACGGCCGGCTGGGGAGTGGTGGGCGGGTCGGCCGGGGCGGGCGGCGGGCCGGGCGGGGGCGTCGGGGCGGTGTCGCGAGGCTGCTCCGAGACGCCCGGCTCGCCCTCCGCGGGGCGGGTGCCGCCGTGCTGCCCGGAGGCGGGGAGGTCGCCCTCGTTCTCGGTGGTCACAGCTGTGTCTCCTCGAAGATGCGCGATCGGTTGACGAGTTGGCGGGCGCCGGGAGCGGTCCGGCGCCCGTCGAACGGGCTGGGAACAGCCTTTCCCACCGTGCGTCGGACCACCGTAAGCACTCCTCATCCGGAAGGGCTAGTTCCTTTAACTCCGGCGAATCGGGCACGCCGATACGACGATGGCACGATAGCCCGGTGAGCTATGTGTCCGCCGACGGGGAGGGCCGCCCGCCCCGGCACGGCATCGAGGTGGTCGCGCACCGGGGAGCGTCGCGGGACGCGCCGGAACACACCGTGGCCGCGTACCGCAAGGCGATCGAGGACGGCGCGGACGCGCTCGAGTGCGACGTGCGCCTCACCGCGGACGGCCACCTGGTCTGCGTGCACGACCGGCGGGTCAACCGTACGTCGAACGGGCGGGGCGCGGTCTCGGCGCTGGAGCTGGCGGAGCTGGCCGCGTTGGACTTCGGCTCCTGGAAGGAGGACGACGACCCCTTCGAGGCACCGGACCGCTACACGGCGGCCGAGCGCGGCTCGGTGCTGACCCTGGAGGGGCTGCTGGAACTCGTCGTGGACGCGGGGCGCCGGGTGGACCTGGCGATCGAGACCAAGCACCCCACCCGGTGGGCCGGCCAGGTGGAGGAGCGGCTGCTGGAGACACTGGGCCGGTTCGGGCTGCGCGCCGGCGCGGGCGACGACGGCGTCGGGCCCGCCGGGCGGAGGTCCCGGGTGCGGGTGATGAGTTTCTCCGCCCGGTCGTTGCGCCGGGTACGGGCCGTCGCTCCGGGCATACCGACGGTCTACCTGATGAGCTATCTCACGCCGCGCCACCGCGACGGCCGGCTGCCGCCCGGCGTGGACGTGGCCGGGCCGTCGATGCGGGTGCTGCGCGCCAACCCCGACTACCCGCGCCGGCTGCGCGCGGCCGGCCACCGGGTGCACGTGTGGACGGTGGACGAGCCGGACGACGTGGAGGCGTGCGTCGGGCTGGGGGTCGACGCGATCATCACCAACCGGCCCCGGCAGGTGCTCGCCCAGCTGGGACGCATGACGCCGTAGCGGACCGGGCAGAAGCATCCCCGGGCCGGTCGGCCCGGGGCGGGGAGGACCGCCGGTGCGCACACCGGCGCCTTCGGCCGGGCCCGGTGACAGGAGTGCGCCCGACGAACGCGGATGGTCCGTTTCCGGTCCAGTTCAGCGGGGCATTCACAACGTGGCGTGGGGGTGAAGGAGGTAGCGGGGGTGTCTTCGGTGGTAGCCCAAGAGGTCCCGACTTCCTCGACCATGGCACTGCCCCATGGTCCTGCGTGCGTCGGCGAGGCACGGCAGCGGCTCCGGCGCGACCTGCGCGCCCGGGGGGCCGCGGAGACCGTGGTCGACGACGCGACCCTGGTCCTGTCCGAACTGCTGAGCAACGCCTGCCGGCACGGCAGGCCGATCGCCGGCGCCGGCATCCGTGCCGGGTGGCACATGGACACCGACGGCCTGTTGACCCTGGAGGTGACCGACGGCGGCGGCTCCACCCGCCCGGCACCGTCGTCCCCCTCACTGACCGCGCACGGCGGCCGCGGGCTGGGCATCGTCTGCGCCCTGGCCCGGGAGTGGGGCGTCAGGGAGCGGCCCGGCGAGACCACCGTGTGGGCGGTGCTCGCGATACGCGGCCGGCACGCCCGGCGCGAGGGCGTCGGCGCCCGGCTGGGCCTCGCCACGGCGGCGCCGGGCGCGGCGGCCGACCGGCTGGGGATGTACGCCGCCCTCTTCGACGAGCCGTCCTGAAGCGGCCCTCCTGAAGCGGACCCTCACGAAGCGGACCTCCTAATCGGTCCGTCACCGAGGTGTCCGAACCGCCCCGCGGCAGACCGTCCCGAGGAGTCGGCCCGGCACCCGGCGGGCCGACCCGGGCATCCGCGCCGGCCCGGCGGCCCCACCGGCCCGACGACGGCCGCCGCGACGACCACGGCTGCCTCGGCCCCGCGCCGGTGGCCACCTCCGGACCCGTACGCCGGCTCGTACCCCGGCCCGGGTACGGGCGCCGGCGCACCACCGCGCACCCGAACGCGCGCGGGCCGCCGCCAACGCGCGGAAACCCGAACGCACGGGACGGCGGGGCCGGATGCCCTAGGCTCACGCCGGACACGTAACGCCCGAGCGGGAGACACCCAGTCATGGCGAAGAAGCGCACCTCCACCAAGGACCGCGGCAGGACCGCGCGGCAGGACGCGGGTGAGGTCCCGGTCGTCGGGGCGCGGGAGCCCTGCCCGTGCGGTTCCGGCCGCCGGTACAAGGCATGCCACGGCCGGGAGGCCGCGCACGCGGTGACCGAGCTGGTGCGGCGCCCGTTCGAGGGCTTGCCGTCGGAGTGCGACTGGGTCGCGCTGCGCGAACTGGTCCCGGCCGCCACCGCGGAGTTGGCGCTGCGGGACGGACTGCCGGACGGCGTGCCGGCGGTGACCCTGGCGACCGTGCTGCCGATGGCCTGGCCGGCGCTGCGCCGGGAGAGCGGTGAGGTGCTGGTCGCCCTGCAGAACGACACCGCCTCCGGCGACGTGAGCCGGGACCTGGCCGGCACCCTGGTCGCGGCGCTGGCCGGCGATCCGGGCAGCCCGGTCGCGGCCGGCCGGACGGACCCGGACGGGCCGAGGCTGCAGGACCTGCTGGACCCGGCGGCGCCGTTCACCCCGGTCGTGCACACCGGGTTCGAGTTCTGGCTCGGCGGCGAGCAGGAGGCGGCGAACGCCACCGGCGAGGTCGCCGCGTCGCTGGAGCGGGCGAACCAGGCCGCGTTGCCGACCGAACGGCTGACCGGGGTGGATGCCGCGTACTGGTGCGGCACCCCGGAGAAGAACCACCTGCGCTGGGTGATGCCGCATCCCGAGGAGGAGTTGCTGAACGCGCTGGCCCGGCTGCACACGGCCGGCGCGGCCGGGCTCGGCGAGGGCACCCGCCTGGTCGGCTCGTTCCGCGCGCACGGGCTGATGGTCCCGGTCTGGGACCTGCCGTCCGCGGTGCGGGTGGCGGACGTGGAGAAGCCGGCCGCCGCGTTCGGCGAGCGGCTCGGCGACGCGCTGGCGTCCGGTGCCCCGCTGACCGCGGCGGAGCGCCGGGCCCGCAGCGGTCTCGCCAACCGCCAGGTGACGCTGAGTTGATTCCGGCAGGTCCGGCCGCCGGTCCACCACCGCCGACCGCCGGACCGCCGCCGGGCCACGTCACGCCCGCCCGCCGCCGGACCGCACCATCGGCCTCCGCCCCGACCGCGCCGCGCGCTCGGCACCGCCGGGCCGCACCGCCGCTTGGGGGCGCACGCCGGGGCCGCGGCGCGGGTCGGGGTGCGCGGGTCGGGGTGCGCCGGTGCGGCGGCATGGAACGGGTGAAGATGTCACCTGGGAAACGCCGGGGTGGAGATCTCGCGATCACCGGGCCCGAGGGCGTGATTCCGGTCACAGGAACCCGACTTCGCCAGTGATTACGGCTTTTGATCTACGTCAGCGAATTTGCGAACGGCCCAAATCTTGTTACCGTTCAGGTGAGCCCGGTCGCTGGTGCATCCCCCGTCGCCAGCGACCGGGCCCTTCCATGTCCGATCCGCGTCGCCTCCCCGTCCGCGGGTGGTCCGACCCGCTCGCCGGCGCGACGTCGCGGGCGGCGGTCCGCCCGAGTCGCACGGCCCGGTTCCACCGGTCGGCACACGCGGTGGCGACGCAGCGGCGGTCCGCCCGACCCGGCCGCGCACCGGTGGTCCGCGCCGCCCTGCCGCGGCCGTCACGGGTCCGTAACCGACGCCCACGTGCGGCTCCCCGCTCCGCCCGGTCGTCCACCGGGTCCGTGCGCGGGCGCGCCGTCGATCACGAAACGCGCCGTGGGGACCGCGCCCGCTCCGCCTCCGCGCCGCGCACACCCCGCGCACGCGGCACTCCGCGTGGCGCCCGCGCACCGACTCGCGCCGTGCACGCTCCAGTGCACGGGCGTACGGAGCGCGTGCGCCGGCCTACGGGTCAGTAGGCGAGCCGGCTGCCGTCCGGCGCACTGGCGCCGGCCGCGACGAGCAGGTCCACCAGCACGCCGATCCGCGGCAGCCACGGCGCGGTGGCGCCGGCCGGCACCCGCGGCTCCCGGGCCCAGCAGGTGTCGGCTCCGGACGGCGGCAGCACGACGTAGCCGCCGCGGCCGTGGAAGCGCAGCGAGGAGGGCACCCAGTCCTGGCGGGAGAGCAGTTCGCCCAACTCCTCCAGCGAGTAGGGCTCGACGAGCAGCGTGACCCTGGTGGGCGAGGCGACGACCGGGCCGAGCCGGGCCCCGAGGTCCTCCAGCGCGGCCAGCGCGCGGTGGCCGGCCTCGGCCGGCAGGCTCACGCCGCACACCACGCCCCCGGTGGCCAGCAGCAGCGGCGCGTCCGGCCGCGTGGTCCACCACCACCCCACCATGCGCGGGTCGGTGGTGGCCGCCAGCAGACCCGGGTCGTGCGGATGCGCGCCGGGCACCGGGCAGCCGGGGCGTGGACACGCGCACGGCCGGGGGCCGTCCCCGGTCCGGCCGGCGCGGTCCGCGCCGGTGGCGGGCAGTCGGTGGCCCACGGCGGGCAGCACCGGCCACTCCCAGCACCGCGCGCACTGCAGGGCGGCGGCGCGCAGGTCGGACCGCTCCCGCTCGTGCCGCCGCTTGGGCGTCCCGCGCCTCAGGGACTCCAGCAGCCTCACGGGCCACGTGAACCCGCGTCGCCTTCCGGGGATCTCGCGCATCAGCGCTCGTTCCTTTCCGTAAACGCTTCTGGACCTGCCCGTACCAACCAGTACCGCCGCTCCCCCGCGAGGGCAGCCAGGCGTTCGTGCGAAGCGGCGCGTCACGCCGTGGTGCGCGCCTCGGACCCGGTGCCGGGATCGTCTCCGCACCGGCCGGTGGCTCCCGGCCGGTGGTTGTGGAACTGATCCGGGCCGACCGTCGTGCGTGGTCCCGTGCGATGTCTTCGGTCCCGCTCCGGTGCGTTCCCCCGGCGCACCGGTGTCTCGTCGGCCGCTGTCCGGTACGACGCGCGAGCCGGGGGGTGGGTTCCTGGCGCGTCGGGGGGTGCCGTTGTATCAGGCCCCCGTCGTACCGGTTCCCGCCGTACAGGTGGTGCCGCGCCCCGGTGTCCGTCCGTGTGCGGACCCGGCGTCCCACCGGGCGACCGCCCGTGCACTCACCACGAACGTACCCGCCGGGGCGGATATGACGCGCTGTTCAATGCCATCAGTCGATCGCTAATTGACGCGTGAGGAGACTATTTTCAGTCATCGTACCGCCAAGTGTCACCGCGCGTGTCCGACTCGTGGGACACCGCCGTGAGCAGCCCCGCAATCCTGGACATGTCCTCTTCCATACGTGTACAAGGGAGGTATTGATAGCGGCGCAACACGACATGGGGGTTTGCGATGCTATTGACAGAAAAGCACAGTTGGAGCCGGGCGTCGACGGAAAACGTCGAAATGGCGGCAAACAGAAGAAATCCGGGCAACACACCCCTTGCGCGGATTGCCACGGGAAGCCCCCGATCATGACCGCAGCCCGCCTTCCGAAAGTGGCTGGAATCGATCCAGCCATGAGCGATGTCGCGGACACTGACGCGCGTGCGAAGGCGCAGCCGGCCGACGAGACCTCCCCGACCGCTCCCATCGCGCCGGCTCCCGTCGCGGGCCCGGCGCTCCGTGCGCATCCCGCCGCGGCGACCACGCGGACCCGCGGCGCCGTCGCCCTCCCTCCCCGCGCCCCGGGAGGCGGTGACCTCGCCATGACGCCCGAGCACGGCACCGTGACACCGGACGGTGACACCGCCTCCGACCCGGCGTCCGGCGGCCCCGGGACCCACGGCGTGCCGGACGCCGTCTCGCCCGAGGAGTCCGCCGCGCTCGCCGCGCTCGTCCGGCCGTTCGAACAACTCGCCGCGATCCAGGACCAACTGGCCTCCTGGATCTCCGACCTGACCACGCTGCACGAGCTCACCGAACGGCTCACCGCCACCGCGACGCTGGAGAGCGCGCTGCGCGAACTGCTGCGCACCGGCGCCTCGCTGGTGGGCGCCCGCCGCGGGCTGGCGGTGCTCGACCCGTCCGACGGCCTCGGCCCGCGCAGCTCGATCGGGTACGGGCTGCCGCACGCCGACCTGGGCACCATCGAGACCGTGCCGCCCGACTCCGCGTTCCACGGCCGCCTGCTGGACGACGCCGGCGAGGGGCCGGCCGAGCTGATCCACCCCGACCTGGCCGCGGAACCCGGCCTCGACCCGCGGCACCGCGAGGTCGCCGCGCACCTCGGGTTCGGCGCCAGCTACGGGCTGCGGCTGGCCGTGGCGCCGGCCGACCGGCTCGGCGCGCTCGTCTGGTTCTACGACGAGCCCGCCGAGCCCACCGACCGGCAGCGCCACCTGGTCGGGCTGTACGTCCGCTACGCCGCCGAACACATCGCCCGGCAGATCGAGTTGGCCCGGGCCCGGACCACGGTCGAAGTACTGCGGGAGGAGTTGCTGCCCAGCCGGCTGCCCCGGGTGCCGGGTGTACGGCTCGCGGTGCGGCACCAGACCGGGCCGCGCGGCGGCGACTGGTTCGACGCGCTGCCGCTGCCGGAGGGCGCGCTCGGCCTGTCGGTCGGCGGCGTGACCGGCAGCGGGCCGAGCGCGGTCGCGGCGATGGGACGACTGCGTGCCTCGCTGCGCGCCTACGCGGTCATGGAGGGCGAGGACCCGGTCGCGGTCCTGTCCGACCTGGAACTGCTGCTGCGGCTCACCGAACCCGCGCGCAACGCCACCGCGCTGTTCGCCTACACCGAGCCGGCCGACCGCAAGGTGCTGCTGGCCGGGGCCGGCCACTGCCCACCGCTGGTGGTGGGGGACCGGCGCGCCGAGTTCGTCGAGACCTCGCTGTCCGCGCCGCTGGGCATGCTCAGCTGCTGGGAGGCGCCCAGCGTGGAGTTCGAACTGGCCGCCGGCGACACACTGCTGCTCTACACCGACGGGCTGCTGCACCGCACCGGCGAGCCGATCGACCGTGCGTTCGCGATCCTGCACGCCGCCGCCGCCAACGCGCCGCGCGGCTGCCGCGACGACCCGGACGCGCTCCTCGACCACCTGCTGCGCGCCTGCCTGCCGGACGACCCGCCGGCCCGCGGCGCCGACCCGCACGACCCCTCCCACGACGACGTGGTGCTGCTCGCGGCCCGGTTCGGCTGAGGCGCTGAGCCCGCCCGGGCCCCGGCACCGGGCGGGCCGTGCCGCGATCGGCTCCGGCTGAGGGGCCGGCCGGGCCGCCGCCGGCCGGGTGGCGCCGCCGGCGAAGTGGCGCCGGCGAAGTGTGCCCGGACGGGTTTCGCCCGGCAGGGCCGTCGTGGGCCCGGGCCCGGCAGGGCCGCCGCCGGCGCAGGTTGCGCCGGGCGGGGCCGGAGCCCGGCCGGCGCCGAGGCGGAGTTTTTCCACAGGCCGTGACCTGCGGTGGGCTCGGTTGTCCACAGGTCCGCCCGGGGCCGGGGCCGCCGACCTAGGATGGGTGTCGATCGACAGGCGGACCGGCCGGAGATCCCAGGTCCGGGGCCCCAGGGGAGGAGAGCAGTCGTGTCCGAGGAGAACGTCCCGGCGACCACCGAGGACGAGGAGCCGATCAAGCGGCGCAAGAACGGCCTCTACCCGGCCGTGTCCGACGAGCTGACACGGGAGATGAGATCCGGCTGGGCGGACACCGAGCAGCGCGACCTGAGTCCGATCCCCCAGGCCGGCTACGCCGCCGCGCGCCGGGCCGCCCTCTCGGCGCGCTTCCCCGGAGAACGGCTCGTGGTGCCGGCCGGCAACCTCAGGACCCGCGCCAACGACACCGAATACCCGTTCCGCGCCGGCACCGAGTACGTGCACCTCACCGGCGACCAGACCGAGGACGCCGTGCTGGTGCTGGAGCCGGCGCCGGGCGGCGGCCACGACGCGACCGCCTACCTGCTGCCGCGTTCGGACCGGGAGAACGGCGAGTTCTGGCTCTCCGGCCAGGGGGAGCTGTGGGTGGGGCGCCGGCACAGCCTCACCGAGGCCGAACGTCTGCTCGGCATGGCGTGTGCCGACGTGCGGGGCGTCGGCGAGGTGCTCTGCGGGGCCTCCGGCCCGGTGCGCGTGGTGCGCGGCTACGACGCGGGCGTGGAAGCGGCGCTCACCGACAAGGTGACGGCGGAGCGCGACGAGGAGCTGACCACGTTCCTGAGCGAGCTTCGGCTGGTCAAGGACGAGTGGGAGATCGCCGAGTTGCAGCGCGCCTGCGACTCCACGGCCCGCGGTTTCGAGGACGTCGTCAAGGTCCTCGACCGGGCACAGGCCACCTCGGAGCGCTACGTCGAGGGCACGTTCTTCCTCCGCGCCCGCGTCGAGGGCAACGACGTGGGCTACGGCAGCATCTGCGCGGCCGGACCGCACGCCACCACGCTGCACTGGGTGCGCAACGACGGCCCGGTGCGCTCCGGCGAGCTGCTCCTGCTGGACGCCGGCGTGGAGACCACGGCGCTCTACACCGCCGACGTCACCCGGACCCTGCCGGTCTCCGGCGCCTACACCGACCTCCAGCGGCGTGTCTACGACGCGGTGTTCGAGGCGCAGGAGGCCGGCATCGCGGCGGTGCGGCCCGGCGCGAAGTACCGCGACTTCCACGACGCCGCCCAGCGCGTGCTGACCGAGAAGCTGGTGGCATGGGGGATCGTGGAGGGCCCGGTCGAGCGGGTGCTCGAACTCGGCCTGCAACGCCGCTGGACGCTGCACGGCACCGGCCACATGCTCGGCCTCGACGTGCACGACTGCGCGCACGCCCGCACCGAGAGCTACGTGGACGGCACGCTGCTACCCGGCATGGTGCTCACCGTCGAGCCCGGTCTGTACTTCCAGGCCGACGACCTGACGGTGCCCGAGGAGTACCGGGGCATAGGCGTGCGCATCGAGGACGACATCCTGGTGACCGAGGACGGCAACCGGAACCTGTCCGCCGCGCTGCCCCGGCGTTCCGCCGAGGTCGAGGCGTGGATGCGGGAGCTGCGCGGCTGACGCCCCCGGCGCCGGCTGCCCGCCGTGCGGGTCCGCCGGAGTCGTCCCCGGCGGACCCCCGCTCCGGGCGGGCCGGACGTCCGGCCGCGGCGAGCGGTGCGGCGCGGCCCCCAGCGACGCGGTGCGACGCGGCGGGCTCACCGTACGGACGGCTGCCGAACGCACCCGCCGGGCGCACCGGGGTCGGGCACGACCCGCCGCCGCAGGACACGCGGCCGGTCCAGGTGTCCGCCCGTGGACGGAGCCGGTGGGACGACCGAGCGTCCGGCCGGATGCGTCCCGGGCACCGGCCGGCGGGCCGGGGACGTGGGCGAACGGAGCCGTGCGATCCGGTCTGCACCCGGTGCGCGTTCACCCGGTCGGGACACCCTCAGCGGACATCGGGACGGCGAGAAGCACGCAGCCGCCCGCGTCCCCCACGCCGGGCGTTCACCCGGTCAGGACGCCTTCAGCAGGGTGTCGGGCCGCCATTTGAGGACCTTGTCGAAGCTGACGACGGCACCCTCGCCGGGCTGGTCGCGCACCTGGACGTGGTCCATCAGGGCTTCGATCAGCAGCAGCCCGCGGCCGTGCTCGGCGCAGTGCGGCGTGCTGACCACCGGGCGCAGCGGGCGCGGCTGCCGGGAGTGGGCGAAGCCGGGACCGGAGTCGGTGACCTCGATGCGGCAGCAGTCGCCCTCGATCTGCGCGGTGACGCGGTATTCACCCGGCCTCGGTCCGAGGCCGGTGCCCCCGGCGTGCTCGACGGCGTTGGCGCAGGCTTCGGAGAGCGCGACCGACAGGTCGTAGGAGACGTCGGGGTCGACCCCGACGCTCTCCATGGTGCCGAGGAGCAGGCGGCGCGCGAGCGGGACGCTCGCGGCCTCGCACCGCAAGTGGAGTGACCACCAGATGCTCATGCTCCCCGCCTCCTGGCCGCGGACGACATACGGTTACGTATTGCCGCGAAGGACGCCCGGTAAGCCTGGCGTTGACGTGATGCCGCTCATTCGGCGGACCGGCGGCAGGGCGCGGAGAAGCAGAGTGGCGGCCGGCGCGCGCCCCGACCGGCCGGGCACACCACGCCGAGGGCGGCACGCGCCGGGTGGGACGACGGCCGGCGCCGGGAACGCCCCGCGCGGGCCGGAGCGGATCTCCGGCTGCTGGGGACCGCGGTCTTCACCGCGCTCTGCGTGGCGCTGGCCGCGGCGGGCCGCGAGATGGCGTCGGCATGGTCATCCCGGTCCGCGCACTGCCGGCGGGCTGGACGGCGACGGCCGCGCCGACCGGGCGAACCCCATCGGTACATACCCCGCGGGCCGCGCCAGGCAGCGAACGCCTTCGGATGCCACCTGTGCGGTGCCGCCCAGCCCCAGCGCCCGCGCCCGCCCCCACACACCGCGTCGCCCGCACCGCCCCTACCACCACGCACCCCCCGCGCCACGCGACCCGTCCGCCACCAGCACCACGTGCTCCACGTCACGCACCACCACACCCCGCTGGCCGGCGTCCGACGTCCTCCCGCTCGTCGCGCACACGGCCGGTCCGAAACGGGCGCCGTCCTTGGCCGGGTGCCGCGACCGGCCGGCACGCGTGCCGCCGGGCACCGCCTGCGCTCACCCGATCGGCGGATCCGCCGGGCGCCTGCGTCCCGGCCCCCGCGTCCCGGCCCCGGACCGCCGGGGCGGCGCCGGCCGGCGCGCGCGTCCGGGCCGTACGGGCCTTCGGCGGGCGGCCGGGGCGGGCGCCGTCCGCGTACGCTGGCCGCATGACCCCGTCATCGTCAGGCCGGTACGCGTACCTCGGTCCGGAAGGGACCTTCACCGAAGCCGCGCTGCGCACCCTGCCGGAGGCCGCGACCCGGGACCTGATCCCCATGGTGTCGGTGCCGGCGGCGTTCGACGCGGTGCGCGCCGGGGAGGCCGGGGGCGCCTTCGCCGCCATCGAGAACTCGGTCGAGGGCGGCGTCAACACCACCCTGGACGAGCTGGCCACCGGCGCGCCGCTGATGATCTACCGCGAGGTGCTGCTGCCCATCGCGTTCGCGCTGCTGGTCCGGCCGGGCACCGCGCTGTCGGACGTCAAGACGGTGACCGGGCACCCGGTCGCGCAGTCCCAGGTGCGCAACTGGCTGGCCGCGCACCTGCCGCACGCCCAGTGGGAGTCGGCGGCCTCGAACGCGGACGGCGCCCGGCTGGTGCAGGAGGGCCGCTACGACGGGGCGTTCGCCGGCGAGTTCGCCGCATCCCGCTACGGGTTGGAGTCGCTGGTCTCGGAGATCCACGACGCGGGCAACGCGCAGACGCGGTTCGTGCTGGTCGGCCGGCCGGGCCGGCCCGCCGCGCCCACCGGCGCGGACAAGACGTCGGCCGTGGTGTGGCTGGGCGACGACCACCCGGGCGCGCTGCTGGAACTGCTCCAGGAGTTCGCGGTGCGCGGCGTCAACCTGATGCGCATCGAGTCCCGGCCGACCGGCGGTGGGCTGGGCCGGTACTGCTTCTCGGTGGACGCCGAGGGGCACATCACCGACCGCCGGGTGGGCGAGGCGTTGATGGGGCTGAAGCGGATCTGCCCGAAGGTGCGCTTCCTCGGCTCCTATCCGCGCGCCGACGAGGTCCGCCCGCAGGTCCGGCCGGGCACCACCGACGCGGAGTTCACCGAGGCGGCGGACTGGCTGGCCCGTTCGCTCGACGGCCGGATCTGACCGGCGGTGCGCGCTGGCTGTGGGCAACCGCGATGTTATCCACAGGCCACCCGGCCGGCTGGGGACAAGTGGCCGACACCAGGCGGGACGATACCGCCCCAGTCGACTCACCACCCGACATACCGGCAGAAGAAGGACGTTCCGTCTCATTGACCATGATGCCGGATCGCGTCACCCCAATTCTCTCGATCAACTCCATAGAGGGAACGATTCTCACTCGAAAGTGAGTGTTAGCCGGGTTTGCCCCGGGCATCATGGACCGGGCACCTCCCGCGCGGAACGATCTCCTCAGCCTTCCACAGTTCGTACACACACCCTGTGGACAAGAAAGCGGGAATCCCCCGGCGCCCTGTGGATAACACCGGTCCGGCAGCACGCCGGGCCACCCCCGACTGCCCGCCGACCGCCTTCCGGGACCCGGCGCCGCTGCGCCAACTCCCTTTTTCCACAGGCACGATGACACACCGACAGCACGCTCGGGACACCCGGCAGCACCCGCCGGCGCCCGCGCCGGCGCCCGGACGCCGCGTCCGACCGACACCGCACCACGTCCGACCCCGCGCCGGCACCGAACACCCGCGCCGAATGCCGCGTCCAGCGCCCGCGCCCGGCCCCGCACCCGGTCCCGCGCCGAATGCCCGGACCGGAGTCCGATCTCCCGATCGACGGAACGGCGATGAGGCGATGACTGGAGAGGAACCGGCCGGAAAAATCGGGTACTGATCAATGCCTGTTCGTCGATGTCGTTTCCCGACTGTTTTCTTTAAACAGTGCCAATCGGCATATAAAGCATCCGACCCGTTCCTCGGCCGGGGCCGCCGACCGGTAGCCTGTCGCCGTGATCGACCTTCGCCTGCTCCGTGAGGACCCCGACCGTGTGCGCGCGTCGCAGCGCGCCCGTGGAGAGGACGTCGGCCTCGTCGACGCGCTCCTGTCCGCCGACGAGCGGCGCAGGTCCTCCGGTTCCCGCTTCGACCAGCTGCGCGCCGAGCAGAAGACCCTCGGCAAGCGCATCCCCAAGGCCGCCGGCGACGAGAAGGCGGAGCTGCTGCGGCGGGCCGGCGAACTGGCCGCCGAGGTCAAGGCCGCCGACGCCGCGCAGGGCGAGGCGGCCGAGGAGGCGCGCGGGCTGCTGCTGCGGCTGGGCAACGTGGTCCACCCCGACGTGCCGGTCGGCGGCGAGGAGGACTTCACCCTCCTGGAGACGGTCGGCACGCCGCGCGACTTCGCCGCCGAGGGGTTCGAGCCCAAGGACCACCTGGAGATCGGCCAGGCGCTCGGCGCGATCGACATGGAACGCGGCGCCAAAGTGTCCGGCTCGCGCTTCTACTACCTCACCGGGGTGGGCGCGCTCCTCGAACTCGCCCTGGTCAACGCCGCGATCGCGCAGGCCACCGCGGCCGGTCTCACGCCGATGCTGACCCCGGCGCTGGTCAAGCCGCGCGCGATGGAGGGCACCGGCTTCCTCGGCCAGGCCGCCGAGAACGTCTACCACCTCGACAAGGACGACTACTACCTGGTCGGCACGTCCGAGGTCCCGCTGGCCGCCTACCACATGGACGAGATCATCGACGCCGAGCGGCTGCCGCTGCGCTACGCCGGGTTCAGCCCGTGCTTCCGGCGCGAGGCGGGCACGTACGGCAAGGACACCCGGGGGATCTTCCGGGTGCACCAGTTCGACAAGGTCGAGATGTTCTCCTACGTCGCGCCGCAGGACGCCGAGGCCGAGCACGCCCGGCTGCTGGCCTGGGAGAAGCAGTGGCTGTCCGGGCTCGGGCTGCCGTTCCAGGTGATCGACGTGGCCACCGGCGACCTCGGCGCGTCGGCCTCCCGCAAGTTCGACTGCGAGGCGTGGATCCCCACCCAGGGCAGGTACCGCGAACTGACGTCGGCGTCCAACTGCACCGAGTTCCAGGCCCGCCGGCTGTCGGTGCGGATGCGCGAGACGCTGGAGGGCGGCAGGCAGGCCACCCGGCCGCTGGCCACGCTCAACGGCACGCTGTGCGCCGTGACCCGCACCATCGTGGCGCTGCTGGAGAACCACCAGCAGGCGGACGGCTCGGTGCGTGTCCCCGAACCGCTGCGCCCCTACCTCGGCGGCCGCGAGACGCTGGAGCCGGTCGCCGGGTGACCGGCTCACCACGGCCCGGCTACCGTCTGATCGCCACCGATCTGGACGGCACGCTGCTGCGCGCCGACCACCGCCCCTCGCCGCGCACCATGACGGCGCTCGCCGCGGCCGCGGCGGCCGGCGCGGCGCACATCGTGGTGACCGGCCGGCCGGCCTCCCGCACCCGGCACGTCCTGGACCGGCTCGGCCACCGCGGAATAGCGGTGTGCGGGCAGGGCGCACAGGTCTACCACGCCGGCGAGGACCGGCTGCTCACCTCGATCACCCTGGATCGCCAGCGGGCCCGGTGCGCGCTGGACGCGATCGAGCGGGAGACCGGCCCGCTGTCCGTCGGCTTCGTCCGCGACGGGCTGGACGGCGGCTACCTGATCGGGCCCGGCTTCTCGCTGGACTGGGAACTGCCGGTCGAGCGGATGCGGGACCGCGACGAGTTGTGGGCCGAACCGCTGGCCAAGATCTTCGTCCAGCACCCGGGGTCGTCCGACGACGAACTGGCCGCGGTCGCCCGCCGCGTCGCCGGCTCCCTGGTGGGCGTCGTGGTCTCCGGCTTCGGCCTGGTCGAACTGTTGCCGCTCGGGCTGACCAAGGCGACCGGGCTGGCGGTCGCCGCCCGGCGACTCGGGGTGTCCGGGCGGGAGACCATCGCGTTCGGCGACATGCCCAACGACATCCCGATGTTCCGCTGGTCCGGCCACGCGGTGGCGATGGCGAACGCGCACGACGAGGTGAAGGCGGCCGCCGACGAGGTCACCGCCTCCAACGAGGACGACGGCATCGCCCTGGTCCTGGAACGCCTGGGTGATCCCCGGGGCGGCGCTCGGAGGTCCGATACGATGTCGACAATCCGTGAGCGGCCGTTCCCCTCCCGTCCTCACGCACAGCAGCGACCTTGGAGCGCCAAGCGATGGCCCGACACCTGATCACCAGCGCCCTGCCGTACATCAACGGCATCAAGCACCTGGGCAACATGGTCGGGTCCATGCTCCCCGCCGACGTCTACGCGCGCTACCTGCGCCGGCGCGGCCACGAGGTCCTCTACATCTGCGCGACCGACGAACACGGCACCCCGGCCGAACTGGCCGCCAAGGAGGCCGGGCTGCCGGTGGGAGAGTTCTGCGCCCAGCAGCACGAGGCGCAGCGCGCGGTGTACGACGGCTTCGCGCTGTCCTTCGACTACTTCGGCCGCAGCTCCTCCCCGCAGAACCTGGAGATCACGCAGGAGATCGCCCGCGAGCTGCACCGCAACGGGTTCATCGAGGAGCGGGTGATCCGCCAGGTCTACTCGCTGGACGACGAGCGCTTCCTGCCGGACCGCTACATCGTGGGCACCTGCCCGCACTGCGGCTACGACATGGCCCGCGGCGACCAGTGCGAGAACTGCACCCGGGTGCTGGACCCCACCGACCTGATCGACGCGCGCTCCGCCGTCAGCGGCAGCCGCCGCCTGGAGGTGCGCGAGACCACGCACCTGTTCCTGCGCCAGTCGCTGCTGGCCGCCGAGGTGGAGTCGTGGGTGGACGAGCACGGCGGGCAGTGGCCGACGCTGGCCTCCTCGATCGCCCGCAAGTGGCTCGCGGAGGGCCTTCAGGACCGCGCCATCACCCGTGACCTGGAGTGGGGCGTGCCGGTGCCGGCCGACACCTGGCCCGCGCTGGCCGCCGAGGGCAAGGTCTTCTACGTCTGGTTCGACGCCCCGATCGAGTACATCGGCGCGACGAAGGAGTGGGCCGACCGGGACCCGCGGGCGCGGGACTGGAAGTCGTGGTGGTGGCGGTCCGGCGACGGCGTGCGCTACACGCAGTTCATGGCGAAGGACAACGTCCCCTTCCACACGGTGATGTTCCCGGCCACCCTGCTGGGCACCCGGTCGCCGTGGAAGAAGGTGGACCACGTCAAGGCGTTCAACTGGCTGAACTACTACGGCGGCAAGTTCTCCACCTCGCAGCGCCGCGGTGTCTTCACCGACGCCGCCCTGGAGGTGCTGCCCGCCGACTACTGGCGCTACTTCCTGATGGCGAACGCCCCGGAGTCCGACGACACCAGTTTCACCTGGGAGTTGTTCGCGGCCGGCGTGAACAAGGACCTGGCCGACACGCTCGGCAACTTCGTCAACCGCGTGCTGTCGTTCTCCCGCAAACGGTTCGGCGACCGGGTGCCGGCCGGCGGCGCGCCGGGGGAGGCGGAGCGGCGGCTCGGCGAGCAGATCGCCCGGTTGCTGGCCGAGTACGAGGAGCACATGGACGCGTTGCGGTTCCGCAAGGCGGCGCAGGCGCTGCGGGCTCTGTGGAGCGCGGGCAACGCGTACCTGGAGGAGAAGGCGCCCTGGCTGGAGATCAAGACCGACCAGGAGGCGGCCGCGCTGACGCTGCGCACCGCGATGAACCTGATCCACCTGTACGCGGTGGTCTCCGAGCCCTTCATCCCGTCCTCGGCCGCCGCGATGCGCGCCGCCTTCGCGCTGGAGGACGACACCGCGACCTGGGCGGGCGCCGAGGAGGCGCGGCGGCTGGACGGCGTGCCGGCGGGCACCGCGTTCACCGTGCCGCCGGTGCTGTTCGTCAAGATCTCCGAGGACGACCTGGACGGCTACCGCGAGCGGTTCGGCGGGGCGCCGCAGCCCGCCGCGTGACCGGGCGCCGCCGGTGTTCCCCCGGCCAGGCCGCGTGACCGGGCGCCGCCGGGGGTTCGCCGTCGGCCGGGCGGCGGCCCCGTCGGCGCCCGGCCGGGGGCGGTCCCCCTCGCCGGGTCGGACGGGTCCCGCCGACGCCGGGCCGGGCCGGGGGAACCCGCACATCTTCACGACATCTTTGCCACAGCGTGTCGCGGGGTTGACGGTTCGTTGGCAGGATCTGACTTTTGCCATGGGTACGAGGGGGAGGTTCCGGCATGGCGGATCTCACAGTCCACGGGTCGGTGCTGGACGAGCTGAAGCACACGTTCGCCACCATCACCCACCAGATGGACGCGGTGCGCAAGTCGCTGTCGAACGCGGACGGTTCGGTGGTCGGAGCCTCGTCGCTCATCGACGACGTGCACGACTTCGCCGGCCAGTGGGGCTACGGGGTGGGCCAGATCGGCCAGCACACGCACAGCACCGTGCAGATGATCGACCAGATCGGCAAGACCTTCGACAAGGCGGACGCCAAGCTCGCGCACGCGCTCGCCAAGGGAGGGAGGTGAGGTGGGCCACTCCTTCCCCGCCCTCGGCTTTGACCCGGCGCCCGGCGACGTCGACCTGACCCGCGGCCTGGCCCGGCAGCTCGGCCACATCGCCGCCGAACTGCGCACCACCTGCACCACGATCGACCGCATGGAGTGCGGCGACTGGAAGGGCAAGGCGGCGGTCGCGTTCGCCGACCACGTCGCGCACGACGTCGAACCGCTGCTGGTCAAGGCGCGCGACTCGTTCGACAAGGCGTCGCACGCCATGAACAGCTGGGCGGCCCAACTGGCCGACTTCCAGCACGAGGCGCGCGCCCTGGAGCACGAGGCGGAGACCAAGCAGTCCGCGCTCGACAACGCCAAGGCGGCGGCGACTCCGCAGCCCACGCCGGGCGCCTCGCCCAAGCCGACCCATCCGAGCGCCGCCGACCAGGCCGCGGCGAAGAAGGCCGAGCACGCGGTCGACGAGGCCGGCTCGGCGTTCAACCACGTGGTGCAGCGCGCGCACGAGTTGCAGGACCGCTACAACAAGGCGGCCAAGGCGATCGGCGGCCGGCTCGACGACGCCGGCGACATCGCGCCGGACAGGCCCGGCTTCTTCAGCCGCATGGTGCACGACGTCGAGGACGCCTGGCACGACTGCGCCCAGTGGCTGCACGACCACGCCGACATGATCGCCCACATCGGCGACATCCTCAGCGCGATCAGCGGGGTGTTGGGCGTCATCGCGATCATCACCGCGCCGTTCGAGCCGGTCGGTGCGATCTTCGCCGGCGCCGCCGCGGCGACCAGCGGGCTGGCCCTGCTCGCCCACCTGACCGCGAAGGCCGAGGGTGCCGACGTCAGTTGGACCAAAATCGGTTTCGACGCGCTGGGCGCCGTCCCGGGCATCAAGGGCTTCTCCATGGGCGCGAAGGTCGCCGACGACTCGGCGCTGGCGGTGAAGGGCGCCGACGCGGCCGAGACAGTCGAAGGCGTCAAGGCGACCAGCAAAACCGCGAAGACCTTCGTTCTGTTCGGCAAGTCCAAGCGGGTGACGGCGTTGACCGCCACGAAGATGTCCGGCCGTTTCAAGCTGGCGGGGCAGGCGGCCCGGCTGAACCTCAAGGACGGCCAGTGGGTGGGCACCCGCAGCCTCAACATGGTGACGAAGCTGCCGTTCGTCAAGAGCACGCAGCTGATCGATCCGATGAGCGACCTGGGCCGCGGCGTGGACTCCGGCATCAAGAGCGCCCTGACGGGCCACAAGATCGGCTCGATCGCGGTCCACGACTTCGGCGTCGGCCACCACCAGACGGCGCACGCCCGCTGAGGGGGGAGATGACCGTGGACACCGGCGCCCCCGCCATCGAGGGACCGGCGCAGGAGGGGACGGCCGGTCCGGCGGCCGGCCTGGCCCTGCCGCCGATGACGTTCGCCGTCCCGGAGGGGCTGCACGCCGTCGAACTCCCCCTCGACCGGGCCGAGCGGACCCGGGCGGTCGCGTCACTGGTCCGGGACATGTACCCGAAGGGCGATCCCGACCTGTGGACCGCCATGCAGGCGGTCTACGGCCCGCTCACCGACGAACTGGTCGACGCCGGCGTCGCGTTCACCGGCATCGGCCTGTACGACCTCGGGGAGCGCCGGATCGGCCACTGCTCGCTGACGGTGGGCGCGCTGGAGTGCGAGCAGCACGATCCCGAGGTCACCGCGCACGGCATCCGGGAGATGTACGGCCGCCAGCCGCTGCACGAGGTCTCCTGGCTGGACCTGCCGTGCGGACCGGCGGTGGCGGTGACCACCACCCGGGAGACCGTCATCGACGGCAGCGTCACCAGCAGCGGCGCGGACGTCACCGTCACCAGCGGCCAGGTCCAGGTGTGGGTGCCGTTCCCGAAGGCGCCGTTCATCGCGGTCTTCACCCTGGAGACCATGGCCGCCGAGCACTTCGAGGAGTTCGGCGTGATGTTGTCGATCATCCTCGCGTCGGTGGACTTCCCCGACGAGGACGAGCCGGGCGTACCGGGCTGAGCCGGTGCCCACGGTCCCGTCGCGGGGCCGGAGAGGGAGAGCAGACGATGCCGATGCAGTGGAACGCCGAGCCCGACGAGGCCGTCGTCATCCGGTGCGCCGCCGACTTCGCCGAAGGCGTGGACCTGCCCGTCGCGCACCAACGCTCCTTCAGGGACACCGCCCGACGCGACATCGAACCCGAACTGGCCGGCTGGCCGGCCGGTCCCGGCTTCCGGCTGCGCACCGGTGACGAGCAGAAGTCCGAACGTCGCAAGCGCGGTTGGCTCGGTGTCGCCGATTTCGTCGGCGGTGTCGTCGAGGAGCTCCTTGGCGGCCCCTCCTACGACCCGGGTCCCGCCATCCCCGACCCGCCGCAGGAGCCGGAGAACGAGGTCGAGGACTTCCCCGTCATGTGGGCCGACCCCGGCACCTGGGCCCGCACCATGCCCTGGCACCTCGACCCGGCCCGCCGTCCCGAGGGCTACGCCGTCCAACTCGTCCTCACCGAGCGCCGCCTCGTCCTCCTCGGCGGCACCAAGGGTGACGAGAACGCCGACCTCCTGCACACCGTGCCGCGCGAACACCTCATCCGCGGCGAGCAGATGCTCCACAGCGAGCACAAGGCCGACCTGCGCCTCACCTTCTCCGACGGTTCGTGGGTCCGCCTCACCACACACGCCCGCACCGACACCCTGCGCATCGTCGACTACTTCGCCGGCAGGCTCCAACCCGTGCGCGCCTCACAGATCCCACCGGCCCAGATGGCCGGGATCGAGGAGTCCCTGCGGGAGTCGGCCCGGGCGTTCAAGATCGCACCCGAGAGGATCTACGCACCAGCCTACCGGGCGCTCGGCCAGGAATACGTGCACGCCGAGTTCCCATACCCGTCCAAGCTGTTCGGCTTCCTGGACTCGTTCCCCATCAGGGTCGGCCCGGACGGCCGCAAGGGTTCCCCACCGGGATGACCCCGCCGGGGAGCCCGGTTCCTGCGCGCCCGCTCCCGGGCGCCCGGTCCCTGCCGCGCCCGCTCCCGGGCGCCCGGTTCCTGCCGCGCCCGGTCCCTGCGACGTCCGGACCGCTCGTCCGGACCGCTCGTCCGGACCGCTCGTCCGGACCGCTCGTCCGGGCCCTACGGGGCGAACGGGCCGTTCGGGCCGAAGGCCGCGGCGGCGAAGCGGCGGCCCATCCGGCGGTAGGCGGGGGCGTCCGGGTGGAGGCCGTCGGAGAGCGCGCCGGCCTCGTCCGGGCCGAGCAGGGCTCGGCCGTCCAGGTGGTGCAGGTGCGGGTCGTCGGCGGAGCGTTCCCGCACGACGCGGGCGAGCTCGTCGCGGATCACCGCGAGGGTCAGGGCGCCGGCCGCGACGTCCGCCGGATCGCCCAGCGCCCTGATCCGGCCGTCCGGCCCGGCGCCGGTGGGGCCCGGGGCGTCCTCGACCGCCGGGCAGGCGATCGGCGAGATCACCAGGAGCGGCAGCCGGGGATGGCCGTCCCGGACGGTGTCGAGGAAGCCGTGCACCGCCGGGGCGAACGAGCGCAGCCGGAACGCGGCCGCGTTGACCACGTTGATGCCGAGCTTGAGGCTGATCAGGTCGGCCGGGTGGTCGCGCACCACCCGGGCCACGAACGGGTCGAGCATGGCGTTGCCGGCCAGGCTGAGGTTGGTCAGCTCCACACCGGCCGCGCGGGCGGCGACCGCCGGCCAGGTGCCGGTGGGCCGGTCCGCCTCCGCGCAGTGGCTGATGGAGCTGCCGTGGTGCACCCAGCCGCGGCGGCCGTGCGGCGGGCACCGGGTCACGGCCGCGTCGGCGCGCAGCCCGACCAGTTCGCACGGCGTCTGCTGCGGCAGCCACAGCTCGACGTCCTTGTCCCGGGCGTCCAGCCCGGCGAACCGCACGGTGCCCGGCTCACCCGGCTCCAACCGCCCGCCGGTGGTCGGGCCGCCGGCGCTCAGCGCGTTGCCGAGCGGGGCGTCGGCCCGGCCGGCCACCTCGCCGTCCACCACCAGGTCCACGCTGCCGCCGGCCGGCGGCAACCGGTCGTCGCCGGTGCGCCGCACGGTGGTGAGCAGCCGCAGCTCCAGCACGGTGGCGGTGGTGCGGAACGCCAGCCGGACGCCGGAGGGCATCAGCGCGACGCCGTCCAGGAAGGGGTCGGGCGACTGCTTCCTGGTCCACTGCGGCAGCCGCAGCGGCAGCAGTCCGGCGGCGGTCCGCTCCAGGCCGAGCACGCCGCGGATGGCCACCGGACCGCCGTCCAGCGGGACGTCACGCAGCGGGCCGGCCACCGAAGGCCCTCCCCACCGGACGCGGGGACGGGCCCACCGGACGCGGGGACGGGACGGCCCCGGAAGCCGTCCGCTCCCGGGGCCGGACACCGCCGCCCGGGCGGGGTGTACCGGGCACGGCCTAGGAGGCCGGCTTGGCCGGCGGCTTGCGCACGCTCAGGTGCAGTTCGCGCAGCCGGGCCTCGTCCACCTCGCTGGGCGCGCCCATCAGCAGGTCCTGCGCGGTCTGGTTGAGCGGGAAGGCGATCGTCTCACGGATGTTGGGCTCGTCGGCGAGCAGCATGACGATGCGGTCCACGCCCGGGGCGATGCCGCCGTGCGGCGGGGCGCCGAAGTGGAAGGCGCGCAGCATGCCGCCGAACTCGCGTTCCACGGTCTCGCGGGAGTAGCCCGCGATCTCGAACGCCGCGTACATCACCTCGGGTTCGTGGTTGCGGATCGCGCCGGAGGACAGCTCGACGCCGTTGCAGACGATGTCGTACTGCCAGGCCAGGACGTCCAGCGGGTCCTTGGTGCGCAGCGCCTCAAGACCGCCCTGCGGCATGGAGAACGGGTTGTGGCAGAACTCGACCGCGCCGGTGTCCTCGTTCTTCTCGAACATCGGGAAGTCGACGATCCAGCAGAAGCGGAAGACGTCCTCCTCGAACCGGCCGGCCCGCCTGGCGGCCTCGACGCGGACCGCTCCCATGATCCGGGAGACCTCGTCGAACTCGCCGGCGCCGAAGAAGACCGCGTGGCCGGGCGCGAGGCCGAGCGCCTCGGTGAGCTTCTTGACGTCGTCACCGGTGAGGAACTTGGCGATCGGGCCGGTCAACGCGCCGTCCTCGCCGACCCGCACCCAGGCCAGGCCCTTCGCGCCCTGCTCGACCGCGAACTCGCCGAGCTGGTCGAAGAACTTGCGCGGCTGGGCGGCGGTGTCCGGCACCGGCAGCGCGCGCACGTGCTTGCCGGCGAACGCCTTGAAGCCGGAGTCGGCGAACACCTCGGAGACGTCGACGAGTTCGAGCTGGGCGCGCAGGTCCGGCTTGTCGGAGCCGTACTTCAGCATCGACTCGCGGAACGGGATGCGCGGGAACGGCGAGGTGACGTGCCGGCCGCCGCCGAACTCCTCGAACAGGTCGGTCATCACCTTCTCGATGACGCCGAAGACGTCCTCCTGCTCGACGAAGCTCATCTCGACGTCGAGCTGGTAGAACTCGCCGGGCGAGCGGTCGGCGCGCGAGTCCTCGTCGCGGAAGCACGGCGCGATCTGGAAGTAGCGGTCGAAGCCCGCGATCATCAGCAGCTGCTTGAACTGCTGCGGGGCCTGCGGCAGCGCGTAGAACCGGCCGGCGTGCACCCGGGAGGGCACCAGGAAGTCGCGGGCGCCCTCGGGTGAGGTGGCCGACAGGATGGGGGTGGCCATCTCGTTGAAGCCCAGCTCGGTCATCCGGCGCCGGATGGAGCTGATGACGGCCGAGCGCAGCATGATGTTGCGGTGCATGCGCTGGCGGCGCAGGTCGAGGAAGCGGTTGGTGAGTCGGGCCTCCTCGTTGGCGTTGTCCTCGGGAAAGACCGGGAAGGGCAGCGGGTCGGCGGCGCCGAGCACCTCGATCGCGCCGACCTCGACCTCGACCGCCCCGGTCGGCAACTCGGGGTTGACGTTGTCCTCGCTGCGGGCCAGCACGACGCCGTCCACCCGCAGCACGGACTCCTTGGACTGCCGTTCCAGCGCCTCGTAGGCGTCGGTACCGGGCCGGGCGACCAGCTGGACCACCCCGTAGTGGTCACGGAGGTCGACGAAGAGGATGCCGCCCAGATTCCGCCGGTTGTGCAGCCAGCCCGACAGGCGCACGGTGGCGCCGACGTCGGCGGCACGCAGCGCGCCGCAGGTGTGGGAACGGTACCGATGCATCGTCCATCCAAGTGGTCGGTCTGGGCCTGGTCGCGGCAGGAGGTGGCCGGGCGAGGGGCCTCCTCCCGGGTTCCCGCAAGGGTACCGTGGCCCCTCCCGGCGACTCGTGGCATATACACGACACCCCCGCCCGGCCCGGCGGAGCCCTCGCGGAACGGCCGGACGGCGACACGGGGGGACATTTCAGGTCATCTCTTATTACAGTGGTGACCGATGCACGCGGATGGCGCCACCCAGCGGCTCCGGGCCGATGACGTGCTGGCGGCCGTCGGCACCGGGCTGTGGAGCTGGGACTACGCCCGGGACACCGTCAGCTTCGACAGGGCCGCGGCCGGCCTGCTCGGTCTGCCGGACGGCGCCGGCACCGTCCACTCCTCGGTGGTGCGCGCACGGCTGCGGCCCGAGGACTACGTGGACCTCAACGCCGCCGCCGAGCTCGGCCTGGTCGAACACACGGTCGCCGAGGCACGGCTGCGGGTCGTCGGCCCGGACGGCGGCGTGCTGCGCACCCTGCACGCCCGGCTGGCCTGGCAGCCCCCGGCGGACGGCGGGGAGCCCATCGTGGCGCACGGCACGCTGGTGGCCGTGCCGCGGGCCGACTGGTCGCGGCCGGCGCCGGACGGCGAGCGGCGGTCCCGGGAGGCGTTCCTGCTGGACGCCGGCCGGGCGCTGGCGGAGGCGGGCAGCACCGCGGAGGTGCTGCGGGTCGCCGCCTCGCTGTCCATGCCGGGCTTCTCGCCGGACGGGCAGGCGGTCTTCGAGGTGGCGGGCGACCGGCTGCGCATGATCGGCCAGCACGGCTACCGGGAGGGCTTCGAGCGGCCGTTCCTGGAGATGCCGCTGGACACCCACTACCCGGCCGCGCTGGTCACCCGCACCGGCCGGGCGGTATACCTGCCCACCCCGCGGGCGTACCGGGACCGCTTCCCCGGCTTCTGGCCGTTCGTCGAGGGGGTCGACCGCTCCTCCTGGGCGTTCCTGCCGCTGGTGGTGGCCGGTCGCACGATCGGCGCCTGGCTGGCCGCGTTCTCCGGGCCGGTGGAGTTCACCCCCGACGAGCGCTCGGTGCTCACCACGATCGCCCGGATGCTCGCCCAGGCGCTCTCCCGGGCGCACCTGCACGAGTCGGAGCGCGAGCTGTCCGACGGGCTGCAACGGTCGATGATGCCCACCCGCAAACGGGACATCGCCAGCATGGCGCTGGCCGCACGCTACGTGCCCGCCGGCGGCGGGTTGCAGGTCGGCGGCGACTGGTACGACGTGATCGACCTGCCGTCCGGGCGCACCGCGCTGGTCATCGGGGACGTGCAGGGCCACGACGTGCGGGCGGCCGGGCTGATGGGCCAGCTGCGGATCGCGCTGCGCGCGTACGCCGCCGAGGGCCACCGGCCGGACGCGGTGCTGTCCCGGGCGTCGCGGTTCCTGGCCGGGGTCACCGGGCCCGGCGACGGGCGGCGCGGGGCGAAACCGCTCGACCCGCGCTTCGCCACCTGCCTGTACCTGGAGGTGGACCCGCGCGACGGGACCCTGGACGTCGCGCGGGCCGGCCACCCGGACCCGGCGATCCGGCTGGGCGACGGGACCACGCTCGTGCGGCACACCCCCGGCGGGCCGCCGCTGGGCGTGGACCTGGACGCGGACTACCCCACCACCACCTTGGAGCTGGAGGCCGGCGAGGTGCTGCTGGTGTGCACCGACGGCCTGATCGAGACCGGCGGCCACGACATCGACACCGGCTGGCAGCGGCTGATCGACGTGCTCTTCGCAGAGCCCGCCGACGATCTGGAGTCGCTGGCCGACGCGCTGATCGCCGCCGTGCACGGGCCGCCCTCGCACCACACCACCGGCCCGCTGTCCGACCGCCGCGAGGACGACGTGGCGCTGATGCTGCTGCGCCGCGGCGGGGCGGAGGACGGGCCGGCCGCCCCGCCGCGCCGCGCCGTGCTGACGGTCGGCCAGGACGACCCGCGGCACGTCCGCAACGCCCGCCGGGAGATCCGGGCGATGCTGTTCGACTGGAACGACCCGGACCAGGTGGACTCCGCCACGCTGCTGCTCTCCGAGGTGGTCACCAACGTGCTGGTGCACACCGAGGGCGACGCGCTGCTCAGCGTCGAGGTGGCCGGCCGGCCGGGCGGCCGCCGGCTGCGGGTGGAGGTGGCGGACCGCAGCGACGACATGCCGCACCTGCGGCACCCCGGCGAGTGGGCCTCCTCCGGCCGCGGGCTGGTGCTGATGGACGAGCTGTCCGACGCGTGGGGCGTCGAACCGCGCGGCCACGGCAAGTCCATCTGGTTCGAACTCCGCGAAACCGCCCCGGCCCCCTGACCCCGCCGAGACCGGAGCGGGAGCCGCGGCCCGGCCCGGCCCCCGGGCGACCCAGGGCCGGGCCGTCTGCCTGGCGTCCGGAGGGAGCGGCGGCGGGGGTCCGCCGCTCAGCCTCGCCCGGAGGGCTCCGCGGGGACCGTCCCCAGACGCCCCGCCTGGAAGTCCTCGAACGCCTGGGCGAGTTCGGCGTGCGAGTTCATCACGAACGGGCCGTAGTGGAAGACCGGTTCGCGGATCGGACGGCCGCCGAGCAGGACCACCTCGAGGGTCCCGCTGCGCGCCTCCTGCGCGGCGGCGGCGGCGAGGGTGAGCGAACCGCCCGCCCCGAAGACCGCGGTCTGCCCGGTGCCGAACGGCCGGTCCGCGGTGCCGGCGGTGCCCCGGCCGGCCAGCCCGTAGGCGAGCGCGTTGAAGTCCGTACGCCAGGGCAGAGTGAGCCGGGCTCCCGGGCTGATCGAGGCGTGGATCATGGTGATCGGCGTGTGGGTGGCACCCGGACCGCGGTGACCGTCGAGTTCGCCGGCGATCAGCCGCAGCACCGCGCCGCCGTCCGCCGACGTCAGCAGGGTGACCCGGCCGCCGCCGATGTCCTGGTAGCGGGGCGCGATCATCTTGTCCGCGCGCGGCAGGTTGACCCACAGTTGCAGGCCGTGGAAGAGGCCGCCGCTGACCACCAGTTCCTCCGGCGGCGCCTCGATGTGCAGCAGGCCGCTGCCGGCCGTCATCCACTGGGTGTCGCCGCCGTTGATCACACCGCCGCCGCCGTGCGAGTCGCGGTGCACGAACGTTCCGTCGATGAGGTACGTCACGGTCTCGAAGCCCCGGTGCGGGTGCCAGGGGGTGCCCTTGGCCTCGCCGGCCGCGTACTCCACCTCGCCCATCTGGTCCATCATGATGAACGGGTCCAGGTGCCGGTGGTCGATGCCCGCGAAGGCCCGCCGGACCGGGAAGCCCTCGCCCTCCAGCCCGCTGGGTGCGGTGCTCACGCCGAGCACCGGGCGCGCCGTCGCTCCGGCCGGCGCCGGGACGCGCGGCAGGCCCAACGGGTTCTCGACAGTCACAGCTGGCATGACACGCCCTCCTCGTTCGGTCCGGCGAGGTCGGTCGCCGGGCAGCTTGATTGAAGGCTAAACAACTGTCGGAGTCCAGCCTATTCCCGGCCCCTCCGGCCCCTCCGGCCGGCGACCCGGGAGGCGTGGCGGGGGAACCGCCCCCGCCGGCGGACGTCCCACCGCACGACGTCCCGCCGACGCGGCGCCGTCGGCCGTCCTGGCGCGACGCCCCGCCGGAGCGCGGTCCGTGCCCCCGGGTGGCGAACGCGTCGGCGTCGCGCACGAGCCCCGGGTGCGCCCTTGGCACCGGCGACGCGATCGGCACCCCGGTGGGCGTCCGCAACGGCGTTCGCGGCGGCGTTCGCGGTGGGAGTACGCGGTGGGAGTACGCGGTGGGAGTACGCGGTGCGGCCGGCTGGGAACGCGCGCCGGCGGGTACGGCGGCGCGCGGGCGGCGTCGCCGGGTCGGCGTCACAGGGCGCGCGGCGCCCCCCGGCGGCCCCGCGCCGGGCCGGCGGGCCGGCCCGCGGACCCGGCGACACGCGGGCGTCAGCCGTACATACGGCGCATCGCGAAGTCGACCATCTGCTCGACGGCCTTCGCGTCGAAGACCATGCGGTGGTCGCCCTCCATGTCGAGGACGAAGCCGTAGCCGGTCGGCAGCAGGTCGATCACCTCGGCGCCGGTGATGACGAAGTACTTCGACTCCTTGCCCGCGTACCGGCGCAGCTCCTTGAGGGAGGTGAACATCGGGATCACCGGCTGCTGGGTGTTGTGCAGCGCCAGGAAGCCGGGGTGGTCGCCGCGCGGGCAGTAGACCTTGGAGGTGGCGAAGACGCTCTGGAAGTCCTCGGCGGACATCGAGCCGGTGGTGAAGGCGCGCACCGCGTCGGCCAGCGAGGGCGGCGACGGCTCCGGGTAGAGCGGCGGCTGCCCACCGTACGGGCCGGGGCCGGGCGCGCCCTGCATCCCGGGCGGCATCCCGCCGGGCATGCCACCGTGCCCGGGGGACATGCCCGGCATGCCCGGTGCTCCGGTCGGTGGCGCGGCGGTCTGGTCATACCCGTACACGGGCTACAGCGTAACGAGTGTGACGACCGCCTCGGGGGCTTGCTTCTTATTACCGACGGGTAGCATCATGGAACCGGATAGCTGTACCAATCAGTAACGTGCGAGGGGCACCCCTCCCGATCAGACGGAGCGGTCATGGGCCACTACAAGTCGAACCTGCGCGACATCGAGTTCAACCTGTTCGAGGTCCTGGGCCGCGAAGAGGTCTATGGCACCGGGCCGTTCGCGGAGATGGACGTCGAGACCGCGCGGGACGTGCTCGCCGAGATAGCCAGGCTGTCCGAGAACGAACTGTCCGAGTCCTACGCACGGGGCGACCGCACCCCGCCGGTCTTCGACCCGGACACCCACACCGCGCCGCTGCCCGAGGCGTTCAAGAAGAGCTACCGGGCCTACATGGACGCCGAGTGGTGGCGGTTGGGCATCCCGGAGGCCCTCGGCGGCACCAGCGCGCCGCGTTCCCTGCTGTGGGCCTACGCCGAGACCGTGCTGGGCGCCAACCCGGCGATCTGGATGTACGCCTCCGGCCCGTCGTTCGCCAGCGTGATCCACGACGAGGGCACCGAGGAGCAGCAGAAGGTCGCCCGGCTGATGATCGACCGGCTGTGGGGCTCGACCATGGTGCTCACCGAGCCGGACGCCGGCTCCGACGTGGGCGCCGGGCGCACCAGGGCCGTCGCGCAGCCGGACGGAACCTGGCACATCGAGGGCGTCAAGCGGTTCATCACCTCCGGCGAGCACGACCTGTCGGAGAACATCATGCACTTCGTGCTCGCCCGCCCCGAGGGCAACGGCCCGGGCACCAAGGGCCTGTCGCTGTTCCTGGTGCCGAAGTACGACTTCGACTGGGAGACCGGCGAGCTCGGCGGGCGCAACGGCGTCTACGCCACCAACGTCGAGCACAAGATGGGCCTGAAGGCCTCCAACACCTGCGAGATGACCTTCGGCGCCAACCACCCGGCCAAGGGCTGGCTGCTCGGCGAGAGGCACGACGGCATCCGGCAGATGTTCAAGATCATCGAGTTCGCCCGGATGATGGTCGGCACCAAGGCGATCGCCACGCTGTCCACCGGCTACCTCAACGCGCTGGAGTACGCCAAGGAGCGCGTCCAGGGCGCGGACCTGGCGCAGTTCACCGACAAGACCGCGCCCCGGGTGACCATCACGCACCACCCGGACGTGCGGCGCTCGCTGATGACGCAGAAGGCGTACGCGGAGGGCATGCGGGCGCTGGTGCTCTACACCGCCACCGTCCAGGACGAGATCCTGGCCAAGGAGGCGGCGGGCGAGGACGCCGCCGACGCCCACCGGCTCAACGACCTGCTGCTGCCGATCGTCAAGGGGTACGGCTCGGAGAGCTCCTACGAGCAGCTCGCCCAGTCGCTGCAGACCTTCGGCGGCTCCGGCTACCTCCAGGAGTACCCGATCGAGCAGTACATCCGGGACGCCAAGATCGACACGCTCTACGAGGGCACCACCGCGATCCAGGGCCAGGACTACTTCTTCCGCAAGATCGTCCGCGACCAGGGCCGCGCCCTCACCGCGGTCTCGGAGGAGATCAAGAAGTTCCTCGCCGCCGAGAGCGGCGGACCCGAACTGGCCGGCGCCCGCGAGAAGCTGGCCAAGGCGGCGGTGGACCTGGAGGCGATCGTCGGCGCGATGCTGACCGACCTCGCCGCCACCGAGCAGGACGTGCGGTCCATCTACAAGGTGGGCCTGAACACCACCCGCCTGCTGCTCGCCTCCGGCGACGTCGTCGTCGGCTACCTGCTGCTGCGCGGCGCCGCTGTCGCCGTCGCCGCCCTCGCGGACGGCGGCGGCAGGGACCGCGCGTTCTACCTGGGCAAGATCGCCGCCGCCCAGTTCTTCGCCGACACCGTGCTGCCGGGTCTCGCGGTGCAACGCGCCCTGGCCGAGACGGTCACCGACGCGCTGATGGACCTGCCGGAGGAGGCGTTCTGATCCGGCCATCCGCCCGGCGCGGCCCGCTCCCGACGCCCGCTCCGGGCGCGGGCCGCCCGCTTCTATGCTGTGGCCATGAGCACTGACGTCGATCGCGCCCACTGCGATGATCTGATCTCCTTCGTCCATGCCGCCCCCACGCCGTACCACGCGGCGGCCGGGGCGGCCCAGCGACTGGAGAAGGCCGGGTTCACGCGGGTGGCCGAAACCGATGCCTGGGACGGTTCGACGGGCGGCAAGTACCTGATCCGCGGCGGCGCCGTCGTCGCCTGGTACGTGCCCGAGGACGCCGGTCCGGCCACCCCGTTCCGGGTGGTCGGCGCGCACACCGACTCGCCCAACCTGCGGGTCAAGCCGCGCCCGGACACCGACGCACACGGCTGGCGCCAGGTGGCCGTCGAGATCTACGGCGGCCCGCTGCTCAACTCCTGGCTCGACCGCGACCTCGGCATCGCCGGCCGGCTCGTGCTGCGGGACGGTGGCACCCGGCTGGTGCACGTGGACCGACCGCTGCTGCGGGTGCCGCAGCTGGCCATCCACCTCGACCGGCAGGCCAACGAGGGCCTGACGCTGGACCAGCAGCGGCACCTGCGACCGGTCTGGGGGCTCGGCGAGGCGGCCGAGGGCGACCTGATCGGCTTCCTGGCCGGCGAGGCGGGCGTGGAGGCCGCCGACGTGCTCGGCTGGGACCTGATGACGCACGACGTCCAGCCGCCCGCCTACCTCGGCCGCGACCGCGAACTGCTGGCCTGCGCACGGCTGGACAACCTGCTGTCGGTGCACGCCTGCACCACCGCGCTGGCCTCCGCCGCGGGCTCCGGCGACCTGCGTCACATCCCGGTGCTGGCGGCGTTCGACCACGAGGAGTCCGGCAGCCAGTCCGACAGCGGCGCGGACGGCCCGCTGCTCGGCAACGTGCTGCGCCGGTCCGTGCTGGCCCGCGGCGGCGACGCCGAGGACCACGCCCGCGCGCTGGCCGGCACGGTGTGCGCCTCCTCCGACACCGGCCACGCGGTGCACCCCAACTACGCCGAGCGGCACGACCCGGACCACCACCCGGTGGCCGACGGCGGCCCGATCCTCAAGGTCAACGTCAACCAGCGCTACGCCACCGACGGCGTCGGCCGGGCGCACTTCGCCGCCGCGTGCGAGCGGGCCGGCGTGCCCTGGCAGGCGTTCGTCTCCCACAACGCGGTGCCGTGCGGCACCACGATCGGCCCGATCACCGCCGCCCGGCACGGCATCACCACCGTCGACGTCGGCGTGCCGATCCTGTCGATGCACTCCGCCCGCGAACTGTGCGGCACGGCCGACCCCGGCCTGCTGACCCGCGCGCTCACCGCGTTCCTGCACGGCTGACCCGCCCCGACGGCGCGCGGCCACGCCGTCCCGGCGGACGGCGTGGCCCGACCCCGCGGGCCCACGCGCACGGCGGGCCGGCGGCCGGGGGTGCCGGCGCCGGGAGCGCCGCGGGCGGGCGTCAGGCGCCGAGCGGGTCGCCGACCGCCGGTGCCTGCCGGCCCCCGTCACCCGCGACGGGCCCGTCGGCGGCGACCGCGTCCGCCGCGGCTCCGTCAGCGGCTCCGTCAGCGTCCTCGGCCAAGCCGGCCAGCACCAGGGCGAGCCGGCCGGCGCCGCCCGGGGTGACCCGCAGCGGCACCCCCCAGTCCTGCTGGTGCACGTGGCAGGCCGGGTACGGGTTCGCCGGGTCGTCGTCGCAGGAGGCGGCCATCGCGGACACGTGCAGCACGCCCTCGGTGGCCTCCGGGTCCAGCCGCAGCTCCCGGACGAGGCCGGTGCCGGCGCCGGCGCCCTCCAGCAGCAGCCCCGACGGGGTCGAGCCGACCACCAGCCGGGTCGCCGGCCCGTGGCCGCGGTCCAGCTTCTGGCCGGCCGGCGCGGTGAAGACCACCTCCAGGCGCAGCCCGCCCGGCGCCACCTCGCTGGCCGGCCGGCGGGTGCGGTGGGCGATGGGCTCCACCCGGACCGCCTCCCGCGGAAGCCGCAACCGGGTCAACCGGTGTCGCGCCGACTCCACGACCAGCACCTCGCCGTCCACGACCACCGCGTCGGACGGTTCGCGCAGGTCGGTCGCGAGCGTGCTGACCCGTCCGGTCGCCGGGTCGAAGCGGCGCAGCGCGTGGTTGTAGGTGTCGCAGACCGCGACCGAGCCGTCCGGCAGCACCGTGGCCCCCAGCGGGTGCTGGAAGAGCGCCCGCGCCGCGTCGCCGTCCCGGTGGCCGAAGTCGAACAGCCCGGTGCCGACCGCGGTCCGCACCGCGTGGCCGTCACCGTCCCGGGTGACCCGGCGCAGCGCTGAGGTCTCGGCGTCCGCGACCCACAGTACGTCGCCGGCGACCGCCAGCCCGGACGGCTGGGCGAACCAGGCCTGGTGCGCCCAGCCGTCCACCAGGCCCTCGTCGCCGGTGCCGGCGACCGCCGTGACGGTGCCGGCGTCCGGGTCGTACGCCCACAGCTGGTGCACGCCGGCCATCGCGATCCACACCCGGCCGTCGAACCACGCCAGGTCCCAGGGCGAGGACAGCGCGACCTCGACGGCCGGCCCCGAGACCGGCGAGCCGCGCATCCACTGCCGCCCGGTGCCGGCCGCCGTGCGCACCCGACCGGAGGCCAGGTCCACCGCGCGCAGCGCGTGGTTGACGGTGTCGGCCACCAGGACCGTCCGGCCGTCCGGCAGCAGCTCCAGGCCCTGCGGCTCGCTGAACCGCGCCCGGTCGGCGGGCCCGTCGACCAGTCCCCGCCCGCCGTCGCCGATCCGCCGCAGCACCCGCTCGCCGTCCGCCGCCAGCTCCACCAGCGCGTGCCGGCCGGAGTCGGAGACCAGGAACGTGCCGCCGGGCAACGGCAGCGCCTTGCCGGGGAAGCACAGGCCGTCCGGGCGTGGCTCCGGCGGTACGTAGGGGCCGTCACCGCGGCGCAGCGTCCCCTTGGCCGCGTGCTCCCGCTCCAGCTCGGCGACGAGGGCGCCGATCGCGTGCGCGTGGCCCTCGCCGGCGTGCTGGGCCACCACGTAGCCCTCCGGGTCGATGACCACCAGCGTCGGCCAGGCCCGCACCGCGTACTGCTTCCAGGTCTCCAGCCGCGGGTCGTCCAGCACCGGGTGCCGCACGCCGTACCGCTCGACCGCGTCGGCCACCGCCGCGTGGTCCGCCTCGTGCGCGAACTTCGGCGAGTGGACCCCGACGATCACCACGGTGTCGCGGTGCGCCTCCTCCAGCTCGCGCAACTCGTCGAGGACGTGCAGGCAGTTGACGCAGCAGAACGTCCAGAAGTCCAGGATGACGATGGAGCCCCGCAGGTCGCGCAGGGTGAGGTCCTTCCCGCCGGTGTTGAGCCAGCCTCCCTCACCGACCGGTTCGGGGGCGCGGACGCGTGCACGTGGAGCCATGCCCGGTGCAACCCCCCGCCGGCCCGAACCATTCCGCCCCGCGAGCACCACCCGCCCCACCGGTGCCGGCGGCCCTCGCCGGCCCGGCGACGCCGCGGGCCCGGGGGCCCCGGCCGGGTGGCGCGGCGTCGCACCGCCCGCCGGCGGGGGCCGCGTGGCGGAGGGGGCGGAGGGCGCCGGGGTCACTACGCTTGCGGGGTTCCGCGGCCGCCGCGGGGGAAGGGCTCAGGGCATGAAGTATCTGGTGCGCGAGAAGATGTTCTCGATCGGCGACGACTTCTGGATCGAGGACGAGCACGGCCAGAAGGCGTTCTACGTCGACGGCAAGGTGCTGCGGATCCGCGAGACGCTGGTCCTGCAGGACCCGCACGGCAACGAGCTGGCCGTCATCCACAAGAAGCTGGTCGCGCTGCGGGACACCATGACGGTGGAGCGCGACGGGCGGACGCTGGTGACCGTGCGCAAGAAGATCAGCCCGTTCCGGGACAAGTACCGGGCGGAGCTGGCGTCCGGCGAGGAACTGGAGATCCGCGGCAGCATCGCGGAGCGCGAGTACGACATCGAGTACGACGAGGAGCGGCTGGCGCGCATCTCGCGCAAGTGGTTCCGGCTGCGCGACACCTACGCCATCCACGTCGAGCGCGAGGACGCGGACCCCGCCATGCTGATCGCCGTCGCGGTCTGCGTGGACCGGATGCACGAGCACGAGGAGGAGCACCGGCACGAGGAGCGCTGACCGGGCCCCGCCGGGCGCCCACCACGGCGCCGCCGGGGCCGGGTCAGGCGCCGGCGGGCAGCTCGGCGAAGGTGCGCCGCAGGTGGCGGACGAGGGTCCGCGGGTCGCCCGGGTCGCAGCGCAGCGCCAGGTAGCCGTCCGGGCGGATGAGCAACGCCTCGACGGAACGCGGCCGGTAGGCGGCGCGGAAGGCGCCGTCGGTGTCGTGCAGGATCGGCGGCAGCAGCCCGGCGGCGTCCGGCAGCACGCCGGGCGCCAGGATCACGTGGGTCCGCAGCCGACCGCGGGCGTGCCGGCGGGCCAGCTCGGCCAGCTCCGGGAAGCCGGCGGTGGCGCGCGGCGCGGTGGCGTACAGCAGCAGCGCGTGTTCGCCGTCGCGCAGCAGGTCGAACAGCCGGACCGGGTAGGTCGCGATGTCGCCGTGCAGCCCGCCGCAGTCCGGAGCCCGGTCGCCGGCCGCGGGCAGCCGGGAGGGCGCGTGGGACCCGTTGTTCCCGACGATCGGACTGTCCGGGTACCCGACGAGCAGTTGGGCCTCCCGGCGCAGCACGGTGGACGGCTCGTCCGGGTCGGTCTCGAAGCCGTCCCGGGCGTGCCGCACGGTGCGGCCCACCACCTCCTCGCCGACCGGGTGGCGTTCCGCCTGGTAGCTGTCGAGCAGTCCGGGCGCGGCGACGCCGTGCAGCGCGAGCGCCAGCTTCCAGGCCAGGTTGTAGGCGTCCTGGATGCCGGTGTTCATGCCCTGCGCGCCGGTCGGCGGGTGGATGTGCGCGGCGTCGCCGGCCACGAAGACCCGGCCCTGCCCGTACCGGTCGACCAGGCGGTGGCCGATCCGGAAGACCGAGGACCAGCGCAGCCGGGAGGCGGTGACCGGCTGCGGCGCCAGCCGGTCCAGCACCCGCTGGATGTCCTCCAGCGCGGGGGCGCGGTCCGTCTCCAGGCCGTGCGCCGCCTCGTCGGGGACGGCCGCGCCGGGACCCGCCGCGCCCACCGCGTCCCCGGCGGCCGCGTCCGGGGAGGGCGCGTGCGCGGTGGCCGGAGCGCCGTCGCCGCCGCGGGCGAGGCCGGGCGGCGCGAGCATCGACACCCGGTAGCGGTTCCCGCCGGGCAGCGGGACGCACACCAGCAGGTCGTCGGTGCCGTCGCCGCCCTGGTGCGTGGAGCGGACCGCGTAGCCGCGCGGCATGTCCCAGTCCACCTCGACGTCGCCGAGCATGTACTCCTCGGCGAACGCGCCGCCGGTGAACGCCAGGCCGAGCCCGGCGCGCACCGTGCTGTGCGCGCCGTCGCAGCCGACCAGGTAGCGCGCGGCGACCTCCTCCCGGTTCCCGTCCCCGTTCGCCAGCCGGGCCGTGACCCGCTCGGCGTCCTGGGTGAACGAGACCAGGTGGACGCCGCGCTCCACCCGGGTGCCCAGTGCGGCCAGCCGGTCGGCCAGCAGCCGCTCGGTGTCGTACTGCGGCAGGCACGCGAAGCCGTACGGGACGTCCGGCGGGAGCCGCAACGGGATGCGGGCGACCTGTCGGCCGTTGACGTAGACCAGGTGCCCGGCCATCGGTTCGGCGGCGTCCAGGACCCGCGGGACCAGGCCCATGGCGTCCCAGACCTCCAGCGTCCTGGGCTGGACGCCGACCGCCTTCGCGTACGGCAGGGGTTCCGCCAGCCGGTCGACGATCCGGCAGTCCACGCCGTGCCGGCGCAGTTCGACGGCGGCGGTCAGGCCGACCGGCCCGGCCCCGACGACCAGTACCTCGGTCTCCGACATGGCGCACCTCCGGCCCGCCGTCCCCGTCCCGGCCGGTCCCGGACGGGCCCCGGCCGCCGCACGGTCCGGCGGGTACTTCCAATGCAGCACACCCCGCAGGGTTTGTCGAAAGGACGGGCCGCCGCCCCCGCCGGCCCGGCGCCGGTCACCCGGACGCCGCCGCGCCGCACGGCCCCGGCCCCGGACGCCGCACGGCGGCCCCCCGGCGCCGGGAAGCGGCGGGCGGAGCGGTCAGCGGCCGTGCAGGACGGAGAGCACCTGGCCGGCCATCGCCGCCTCGCCCCGCGCGTTGGGGTGGAAGGAGGCGGTCGCCCGGGCCGGCCGGATCGCCTCGGTCCAGCGGGTGCCGGCCGGCCGGCAGACGTCGTGCGCGGCGCTGACCCGGTGGTTGTCCACGAAGTCGGTGAAACCCGCGAACCGCTCCTGCCGGGCGACCAGCGCCAGCATGGTGTCCAGCGCGTTCTCGGTGTCGTCCAGCCAGGCCAGGTCACCGGCGGCGAACAGTTCGCGCGGGCGGCAGCCGCGGTGGTCGTCCGGGATGAGGTTGAGGTAGCCGACCAGCAGGACCCTGGCGTGCGGCGCGAGGCGGTGCACGGTGCGCAGCGCGTCCGCCACCTTCGCCGCGGTCGCCGTGATCCGGTGGTCGATCCGGTCGCCGTAGTACGCGCGGCACGGCGCGCCGGAGGCGTGCATCAGGCCGAGCGCCGAGCAGCGGACCATCACCCCGGCGAATCCGACGTCGTTGGCGCCGATGCTCAGCGTGACCAGCGTGGTGTCGCGGCGCAGCGCGGCGAACTGACCGCGCGCCAGTTCGGCGGCGCGCGCTCCCGCGCAGCTGCGGTCGATGAACGCGGCGGGCCGCAGCCGGGCGGCGACCAGCGCCGGGTAGTCGTGGTCGGAGCGCTGGCAGCGGGCGTCGACCTGGTGCGGCACGCCGGGCGCCGACGCCTCGGAGTCGCCGAGCGCCACGTAGTGCTCCGGCGGCGCGGGCCGCACCCGGGCGGCCGGCGTGTCCGGCGGGACGGCGGGGACCGGCGTGCCCGGCGCCGCGGCGCACAGGGCGAGGGCGGCGAGCACGCAGACCAGCGCGTGGCGTGCCGGTCTCCCGTGACGGGAGGAGCCCAACCGTGACACCGCGTACCCCCTGAACCGAGGCGATCGCAACGCGCGTGATACTGCGCCCGGCCGGCGCCGGGTCCGGGGAGGCGTGCCGGAGGCGGCCGGAGTGTCAGCCGGACGGCGTACCGAGCGTCACCCGTTCGGGTGATGGGCGGTCCGCCGGGCCGTCAGGCGGGCGGCGCGGGTGGTACGGGCAGGCCGAGGACACGGTCGCGCAGCACCGGGAACTGCGTCCGGGTGGCGGCCACCCGGGCCGGGTCGAGGTCGACGGTGAGCACCTCCTCGCCGGGGCCCGCCTCCGCCAGCACCTCGCCCCACGGGTCCACCACCACGCTGTACCCGGCCTGTTCGACGTCGGCGTGGGTGCCGGCGGTGCCGCAGGCGAGGACGTACGCCTGGCACTCCACCGCTCGGGCCCGCGCCAGCACCGACCAGTGCGCGCGGCGGCGGGCCGGCCACCCGGCCGGTACCACCATCAGTTCGGCGCCGGCGTCCACCAGCAGCCGGAACTGCTCGGGGAAGCGCAGGTCGTAACAGGTCGCCAGGCCGATCGTGGTGTCGGGGCCGTCCAGCCGCGCGGTGACCACCTCGTGCCCGGCGGCCATCAGGACCGCCTCGCCGCGGTCGAAGCCGAACCGGTGGATCTTGCGGTAGACGCTGTCGAGCGTGCCGTCCGGAGCGAAGAGCAGCGAGGTGTTGTAGAGCGGGCCGTCCCCGGTGGCCGAGCCGAGCTCCACGATCGAGCCGGCGTGCAGCCACACCCCGGCGTCCCGCGCGGCGGCGGCCATCGCCTCGGCGGTCGGGCCGTCCAGCGGCTCGGCGCAGCCCGCGAACCGGTCGAAGGCGAACGCGCCCACCGGCCACAGCTCCGGCAGCACCACGAGGTCGGCCCCGGCCTGTCGGCGCACGAGCGCGGCCACCGCGGATCGCCGTGATTCGACCGGTTCGTCCGGCTTGACGTCGATCTGGAGCAGACAAGCGCGCACCGTACCACCGCCCATGAGTTCCCACCGCCCGTTCGGGCCTACGATCGTCACACGAAACCACTGCCATGGTGTCAGCGCCCAGCGTAATTTGGGCACACCACCAGACGCTTTCACCACGACCGCGCACCGATCCGTCGAGGGGTCCCGTGACCGTCCACAGCCAGCTACAACCCTATGTCGATGCCTGGACCCACTCCATCGAAGCGATATCCGAGTTGGTCGCGCCGCTGCCGGAAAGCGAGTGGAGCCGCCAGACCGACTGTCCGGGCTGGTCGGTGCGGGACGTCGTCTCGCACGTGATCGGCTTCGAGACCGAGGCGCTCGGCGACCCCCGGCCGATCCACGCGCTGCCCAGCGACCTGTTCCACCTGCGCGACGACTTCACCCGGTACGCCGAGGTGCACGTGGACGTGCGGCGCTGCCACACCGCGCCGGAGATGACCTCGGAGCTGGAGTACACGATCATCCGCCGCTCCCGGCAACTGCGCAACGAGAGCCGACGACCGGACACCGAGGTGCGCTGGCTGATGGGCCGCCAGGCGACGCTGGAGGAGGTGCTGCGCTCCCGCGCGTTCGACGTGTGGGCGCACGAGCAGGACCTGCGCCGGGCGCTGCGCGCGCCGGGCAACCTCGGCTCGCCCGGCTCCGCGGTCGCCCGCGACGCGCTGGTGCCACTGCTGCCCGGCGTGGTGGAGGCGATCGGCGCGCGACCGTACTCGGCGTTCGTCTTCGACGTGCACGGCGAGCAGGAGTTCATGCGCACGGTACGGGTGAGCGGCGAGGGCGAGATCTCCATCGACGGCAGTGTCTCGCTCGGCCCGACGGTGACGCTGACCCTGGACTGGCAGACGTTCGTCCTGCTGACCTGCGGCCGGGTCCGGCCCGCGGCGGTGGCCGACCGGCTGAAGGTGGAGGGCGACGAGAAGCAGGCGGCGGCCCTGCTCGCACACATCGCCGTGACGCCCTGACGTCCGCGCGGCGCCGCTCGCCCGCCCCGGCGCCGCCGCACGGAGGCGTTGCGGCACGAGGCGCCGCACCGGGTGGTGCCGCACGCAGGTGGCGCGGCCGGGCCGGCGGGTCGGCCGGGTGCGACCGGGTGCGACCGGTCAGGCGCTGATCTCGACGGTGTGGACGGCCTCCACCCGGCTGACGGTGACCCGTTCGCGTTCCCGCCGGGCGGCCGCGCCGCGCAGCCGCAGCACCTGGCTGAGTCCGACCGCCTGGAGCACGAACACGCACGTCAGCGCGATCCGGTAGTCGCCGCCGGTGGCGTCCAGCAGCAGGCCGATCGCGAGCAACGCGATCATCGAGGCGCTGAAACCGCCCATGTTGACGATGCCGGACGCGGTGCCCAGCCGCTCGGGCGGGTTGGCCGGCCGGGCGAAGTCGAACCCGATCATGGACGCCGGCCCGCAGCCGCCCAGCACCACGCAGAGCCCGACCAGCAACCAGCCCGGCGCCGGGCCGCCCGGCCAGGCCAGCACCGCCGCCCAGCACAGGGCGGTGGCCGCCGCCGTGCCCAGCGCCAGCGGCATCCGGGCACCGTGGTGCCGGGCGATCACCTGGCCGTAGAGCATGCCCAGCACCATGTTCGACAGCACCACCAGGGTCAGCAGGCCGCCCGCCGCGGCCCGGGAGCGGCCCTCGCCCTGCACCAGGAACGGCATGCCCCACAGCAGCAGGAAGACCATCGCGGAGAACTGCGTGCTGAAGTGCACCCACATCCCCAGCCGGGTCCCGGGCTCCCGCCAGGCGGCCGCCAGGCGGCGGCGCACCAGGCCGCGCGCCGGACGGCCGACGGGCGGCGGGGCGAAGCCCTCCGGGTGGTCCTTGAGGAACACCAGCACCAGCACCAGCACCCCCGCGCCGCCCAGCGCGGTGCCCGCGAAGGTCCTGGTCCAGCCGATCGAGCCGAGCAGCCGGCTGAGCACCAGCGTGCTCACCAGGTTGCCGGCCATGCCGAACAGCGCCGTGCTCTGCGCTATCAGCGGACCGCGCCGGGCGGGGAACCAGCGCGACCCCAGCCGCAGCACGCTGATGAACGCCATCGCGTCGCCGCAGCCCAACACGGCGCGCGCCGCCAGCGCGGCACCGTAGGCGTGCGCCAGCGCGAAACCCAGCTGACCGGCGGTCAGCAGCAGGACACCGCAGGTCAGGACGGCCTTGGTGCCGAAGCGGTCGACGAGCACGCCGACCGGTATCTGCATGCCGGCGTAGACCAGCACCTGGAGGATGGAGAACGTGGACAGCGCGGAGGCGTCCACGTGGAAGCGGGCCGCGGCGTCCAGCCCGGCCACGCCGAGGCTGGAGCGGTGCACCACGGCGACCGTGTAGACCAGCACGCCGATGCCCCACACCGCGAGGGCGCGCACGCCGCCGGGCGGATCCCCCGGGGGTCCGGACGGACCCCCCGGGGCCTGCGGGGAGCCGGACGGACGGGCCCGCGGGGAGCTCATGCCTCCTCCCCGCGCACGATGCACCGCACCCGGCTGACGTGCCGCCGGACCACGGCCGCGGCGGCCTCCCCGTCGCCGGCCCGCAGCGCCTCCAGCAGGTGCGCGTGCTCCTCGACACTGCGGGTGACGCGCTCCGGCTCGGCCCGCAGGACCTGCACGCCCATCCGCAGCTGGCGGTCCCGCAACTGGTCGTAGAGCTGGGCGAGGATGGCGTTGCCGGCCGCCCGGACGATCTCCGCGTGGAAGGCACGGTCCACCACCGAGGCGCCCGCGAGGTCACCGTCCGCCTGGAACCGCCGGTGCCGCAGCAGCAGTTCCTCCAGCCGGTCGAGCAGCCGCGGGTCGGCGGGCAGCACCTTGCGCACCGCGTGCTGCTCGACCAGCAGCCGGGTCTCCACCACGTCGGCGATCTCCTGCGCGGAGACCGGCAGCACCAGGGCGCCCTTCTTGGGGTAGAGCTTGACCAGTCCCTCCGCCTCCAGGCGCAGCAGCCCCTCCCGCACCGGGGTGCGCGAGACCCCGACCGCCTCGGCGAGGCCGCCCTCGGTCAGCAGCGTGCCGCCCTCGTAGGAGCGGTCCAGGACCGCTTGCTTGACGTGCGTGTAGACCCGCTCGGCGGCGGGCGGGCGCTTGGGTCCCATGGCGGAACCAGATGGCGTGGGCATGATGAGCACAGCATAGATACAACAGCGGGTCCACGGTGCGGCCGTCCGTCATCCGGACCGGGCCGGGACCCGGCGGCCGGAAGCCCGCGGCACGGCGGTCGCGCGCGCCGGTCCCACCACCGGCGGCCCGCCACCCCCCGCACGCCGGTCGCCCCCGTGACCGCCCCCGCGCGACGGTCCCGCGCGGCGCCGCGCCGGCGCGGCCCACGGCACGGCCCCCGGCGCGGCGCCCCCGCGCCGCAGGAGGTCAGCTCGCGCCGGTGCCGCAGTGGGAGCGCAAGGCGGGGCCGGTCGCGTCGACCGGGTCGGCCCGCAGCCCCTCCACCGCGACGCCGACCGCCAGCCGGTAGGCGTAGGTGCCGACCCGGCCGCGCGGGCAGGGCACCGAGACCGGCCGGCCCACCTGGGTCCGCGCGCCGGACCACGGCGTGGCCGACCATCCGGTGTAGCCGCGCCAACCGCTCCAACTGCTGCGCTGCACCTGGTAGAGCTGCCGGATCCGCGGGGCGTGGCCGGAGCAGCGGGTGCGGAAGCCGGCCGCGCGCAGCCGGGCGTCGGAGACGGCGCCGCCGACCGTGATCCGCCCGCTCTCGGTGAGCGGCGGGACCGTCGTCACGCACCACCAGCCGCGGACCGGCGGGATCCGCACGCGGTAGCAGTCGGACGCGTCGTCCGGCGCCCGGTAGTCGGTGGTACGCAGCGCCGCCGGGTCGTGCGGCGCGGCCTCGACGTCGCCGATCGCCATCCGCACCGACCCGTCCGGCAGGTACTCGGCCCGCCAGGGGGCCTCCGTGCGCGACGGCCGCGCGGCGGCACCGGACGGAGTGCTGACCCGGGTGCACGGCGTGGCGGACGGCCGCCCGAGCGGCCGTGCCGAAACGCCCACCGCACGGCAGCCGGCGGCGGTGACCCCGATCAGGGCCACGGACAGCGCTGCCAGCGCCACGGCGGCTGCGGACGGCCTGGGCATGGACGTTCCCCCTCACTGTGCCGCCGTCCCGTCGGACGGCGGGCCGCCGGCCGCCCGGGCACGGACGGCACGTACGGCACGGACGGTGCAACCCTGGAAGGTGCGGCGCACGTCGCGGGAACGGAAGGGGCGGTCATGGCCTCCAGGAAACCGGTGGCGGAACTCGACACCCGTTACAGCAGCCCGGACGCGAACCCCACCGACTGGACGGTGGCCCGGCTGCACCTGGACCGGGCGGAGGTCTTCTGGCTGACCACGGTGCGCCCGGACGGTCGTCCGCACGTCACCCCGGTGATAGCCGTCTGGTTGGACGACACACTGTACTTCGCCACCGGCGCCGGAGAGCGCAAGGCCAGGAATCTCGCCCGCAACCCGCACGCCGTACTCACGACCGGACGCAACACCTTCGAGCCCGGCGTGGACGTGATGGTCGAGGGCGACGCGCCGAGGGTGACCGGCGCCGCCCCGCTGCACCGGGTCGCCGCCGCCCTGGAGGCGAAGTACGGCTCGGACTGGCACTACGACGTCGCGGACGACGCCTTCTGGTTCCACGGCGACGGCCCGGTGCTGGTCTTCGGCGTCACCCCGCGCCGGGCCTTCGGGTTCGGCCGGGGCGACGACGACTTCAGCCAGACCCGCTGGCGGTTCGGCGCCGGGTCCGCCGCCTGACGGCTGCCGCACGGGCCCCGCCCCGCCGGGGCGCCGGCGCCGCCCGCGCGCGCCGGGGGCCGGTCGGCAGCGGCGGCGCGCGGAGGTGGGTCCGGCCGCGCGGGGCGGCCGGACCCGTGGGCGCGGCGGTCGCCGCGCCGCCTCACGCCCAGGTCATCAGGCGCTTCGGGTACTCCAGCACCGCCGCGATGTCAGCGAGCAGCTTCGAGCCCAGCTCGCCGTCGACCAGGCGGTGGTCGAAGGAGAGCGCCAGCGTGGTGACCTTGCGGGGCTTGACCTTGCCCTTGTGCACCCAGGGCTGGTCCTTGACCGCGCCGAAGGCGAGGATCGCGGACTCCCCGGGGTTGAGGATCGGCGTCCCGGAGTCGACGCCGAAGACGCCGACGTTCGTGATGGTGACCGTGCCGCCCTGCATGGCCGCCGGCGTCGTACGGCCCTCCCGCGCGGTGCTGACCAGATCGCCCAGGGCGGCGGCCAGCTCGGGGAGGGTCAGCGACTGGGCGTCCTTGATGTTGGGCACGATCAGGCCGCGCGGGGTGGCCGCCGCGATGCCCAGGTTCACGTAGCCCTTGTGGACGATCTCCTGGTTGGCCTCGTCCCAGGCGGCGTTGGCCTCCGGGTTGCGCCGGATGGCGATCAGCACCGCCTTGGCGACCAGCAGCAGCGGGCTGACCCGCAGGCCGGCGAAGGCCGGGTCCTGCTTGAGCTCCTGCACCAGGCGCATCGAGCGGGTGATGTCGAAGGTCACGAACTCCGTGACGTGCGGCGCGGTGAACGCGCTGGCCACCATCGCCTGCGCGGTCGCCTTGCGGACCCCCTTGACCGGTACGCGTGTTTCACGTGAAACATCCGGGCCGGCGGCCGGCGCGGCGGTCTGGCCGACCGGCTCCGGGGCGGCGGCCGGCGCGGGCGCGGCCGGCGCGGGCGCGGTCTCCGCCGGCGCGGCGGCGGCCTGGACGTCGGCCCGGGTGATCACGCCGTCCGGGCCGGTGGGTACCACGGTCGCCAGGTCCACGCCGAGGTCCTTGGCGAGCTTGCGCACCGGCGGCTTGGCCAGCGGCCGGTCGGCCGTGGGGCCGGGCGCCGGGGCGGACGCCCCCGCCGGGGCGGCGGCGGGAGCGGGCGCCGGGGCCGGGGCGGCCGGCCCGGCGGTGCCGTTCATCTCCGCCTGGATGCCGGCCTGCGCCTCAGCGGGCGCGTCCTGCTGCCGCTTGCGCGGCCGGCGCTTGGTGGACGACGCGGCGACCCCGTAGCCGACCAGGACGGCCTGCCGCTTGGGGGCGGCCTCCGGTTCGGCCGGCTCCGGCTCGGCGGCCGGAGCGGCGGCCTGCCCGGCCGCCGGCGGCTGCGGCCGCGCCTCCTCCGCGGCGGCGGCACCCGGGGTGGTGTCCACCGCGATGATGGCGGTGCCCACGTCCACCGTGTCGCCCTCGGGGAAGCGGATCTCGCTGACCACGCCGTCGAACGGGATCGGCAGCTCCACGGCGGCCTTGGCGGTCTCGACCTCGACCACCACTTGGCCGTCGGTGACGGCGTCACCGACGGAGACGAACCACTTGAGGATCTCGGCCTCGGTGAGCCCCTCGCCCACGTCGGGCATCTTGAACTCGCGGAAGCGCGAAGCGATGTCTGTCACGGTCACTGATCTCCTCGGCTTTCAGAAGGCCAGCGCGCGGTCAACGGCGTCGAGCACGCGGTCGAGGCCGGGGAGGTACTCCTCCTCCACCCTGGCCGGCGGGTACGGCGAGTGGAAACCACCCACCCTGAGCACCGGGGCCTCCAAGTGGTAGAAGCACCGTTCGGTGATCCGGGCCGCGATCTCGGAGCCGGTGCCCAGGAAGACCGGGGCCTCGTGCACCACGACCAGGCGGCGGGTCCTCTGCACCGAGGCCTGGATGCCGTCGAAGTCGATGGGCGACATCGACCGCAGGTCCAGGACCTCCAGACTGCGGCCCTCCTCCTCGGCGGCCTTGGCGGCCTCCAGGCAGACCTTGACCATCGGACCGTAGGCGGCCAGCGTCAGGTCGGTGCCGGTGCGCGCCACGGTGGCCCGGTGCAGCGGTCCGGGCACCGCGGAGGTGTCCACCTCGCCCTTGTCCCAGTAGCGCCGCTTGGGCTCGAAGAAGATCACCGGGTCGTCGCACTCGATGGCCTGCCGCAGCATCCAGTAGGCGTCGGACGGCGTGGCGGGGGAGACCACCTTCAGGCCGGCCACGTGCGCGAACAGCGCCTCGGGCGACTCGCTGTGGTGCTCGACCGCGCCGATGCCGCCGCCGTAGGGGATCCGCACCACGACCGGCAGTTTGACCTTGCCCAGCGCGCGGGCGTGCATCTTGGCCAACTGCGTGACGATCTGGTCGTAGGCGGGGAAGACGAAGCCGTCGAACTGGATCTCGGCGACCGGGCGGTAGCCGCGCAGCGCCAGGCCGATCGCGGTGCCGATGATGCCGGACTCGGCGAGCGGGGTGTCGATGATCCGCTCCTCGCCGAAGTCCTTCTGCAGGCCGTCGGTGATGCGGAAGACGCCGCCGAGCTTGCCGACGTCCTCGCCCATGACCAGGACCTTGGGGTCGGACTCCAGCGAGGTGCGCAGGGACTCGTTGATCGCCTTGGCGATGGTCATGGCGGTCATCGGACGGCCCCTTCCTGGGAGGCGGAGTCGGCGTGGTCCTCGAAGGACGCCAGGTAGGCGGCGAACTGCGCGCGCTCCTCGTCGACCAGGGCGTGGCCGTCGGCGTAGACGTGGTCGAAGATCGACATCGGGTCCGGGTCGGGCATGGCCCGCACCCCCTCGCGCACCCGCCTGGCCAGCGCGTCGCTCTCCTGGTCGATCCCGGCGTAGTACGCGTCGTCGGCCAGGCCCTCCTTGGTCAGGTGGGCCTTGAGCCGGGCGATCGGGTCCTTGCTCTCCCACTCCGCCCGCTCGTCGTCCATCCGGTAGCGGCTGGCGTCGTCTGAGGTGGTGTGCGCGCCCATCCGGTAGGTGAACGCCTCCACGAGCATCGGGCCGCCGCCGGACCGGGCCCGCTCCAGCGCCGCACGGGTGACCGCGAGGACCGCGAGGACGTCGTTGCCGTCCACCCGCACGCCGGGGAAGCCGAAGCCCGCGGCCCGCTGGTAGATCGGCACCCGGGACTGCCGGGCGGTGGGCTCGGAGATCGCCCACTGGTTGTTCTGGCAGAAGAAGACCACCGGCGCGTTGTAGACCGCGGCGTAGGTGAACGCCTCGGCCACGTCACCCTGGCTGGAGGCGCCGTCGCCGAAGTAGGCGATCACGGCCGAGTCCGCGCCGTCCTTGGCCACGCCCATCGCGTACCCGGCGGCGTGCAGCGTCTGCGAGCCGATGACGATGGTGTAGAGCTGGAAGTTGTTCTGGTTGGGGTCCCAGCCGCCGTTGTTGACGCCGCGGAACATCCCCAGCAGGTTCAGCGGGTCGACGTCGCGGGTCCAGGCCACGCCGTGCTCACGGTAGGTGGGGAACACGTAGTCGTCCTGGCGGGTGGCCCGCCCGGAACCGATCTGCGCCGCCTCCTGGCCCAGCAGCGACGCCCACAGGCCCAGCTCGCCCTGGCGTTGCAGGGTGATCGCCTCCGCGTCGAAGCGCCGGGTCATGACCATGTCGCGGTACAGGCCGCGCAGTTCCTCGGCCGACAGGTCGATGGAGTACTCGGGGTGTTCCACACGGTCGCCCTGAGGGGTCAGCAGCTGAACGAGCTCGGGCTGCGGCCCGGCTCCCCCTCGGCGCTTCGCGCCGCCGCGGCTGTTGCGCGCGGCAGTGCTTTTCACGCTCACGTCTTGCTCCTCCGTCTGGCCGGCCCCCGGGATCCGCCGGCGGCCGTGCGGGCTCACCCGATGCCGGCTCGGCGCACGGGGTGTGTGCGGCAGGGCCGGACCGGATGTGACTTACGCCCCGGACGCGGTCTGCGTATCAGACGTTACCCACACTTCACTCGGGAGCGCGATTAGGCGTCTACCTGCGGTTTTGCTTTGATCTCCTAGGAAATCGCCGCGCGGGCGCATCACCGCAGGCCACCGGGACAACCGCACGGTATCCCGCCGGCGGCCGAGACGTAAGGGCGCGGCCGACGCGTGATCAGGCCGGTACTCCGGGTGATCTACCATTCGGCGGGTGCCACCCCGCCGTCCGGCCGCGCCGCCGCTGACCGACCGCACCCTGAACCGCCTGCTCGGCCGCTACCGCGGCGCGGGCGCCCCGGTCTCGTGCGAACCGGTGGCCTGCGGCCTGCTCAACCACGGCTACCGGCTGCACACCACCCGCGGCCGCTTCTTCGTCAAGCGGTACCTCGACGATCCGGACCGCCCCGAGCGCCGCGCCACCCACCCGGCCACCATCGCCCGGCAGCACCGCGCCACCGTACGGCTGGGCGCGCTCGGCCTGCCGGTGGCCGCTCCGATCGGCGACGGCGACGGCCGCACCGTGTCGGTGATCGGCGGCCGACCCTACGCGCTCTACCCCTGGGTGGACGGCCGGCACCGGGCGGGCAGCGAGCTGACCGGCGAGCAGTGCCGGCGGCTCGGCGCGCTGCTCGGCCGGGTGCACACCGCGTTGGAACGCGTGCTGCCGAACGGCGGCGCGGGGACGCCGGGCGCCGGGCAGGCCAGCGCGCGGGCCGACGAGACCTACGCGTGCATCGAACAGCTCCTGGGCGCGGCCCGCCGGCACCGTCCGCACGACGCGCTGGACCGGCTGGCGGAACACCGGCTGCTGGAGCGCCGCGCGCTGCTGGACCGGCACGCGCACCGCCGGCCGGCCGACCCCACCGGTTCGGTCACCGGCTGGGTGCACGGCGACTTCCACCCGCTCAACCTGCTCTACCGGGGGCCCGAGCCGGTCGCGATCGTCGACTGGGACCGGCTCGGCGTGCAGCCGCGCGCCGAAGAGGCGGTGCGGGCCGCGGTGATCTTCTTCCTGCGGGACGCCGACGGGACGCTCGACCTGGCCAGGGTCCGCGCCTACGCCCGCGCCTACCGGCGCGCCACCGGCGTGTCGGCCCCGGAGCTGGCCGCCGCGGTGCGCCGGGTGTGGTGGGAGCGCCTGAACGACTTCTGGATACTGCGCTGGCGCTACGAACGGCACGACTACCGCACCGACCCGCTCTTCCCGGCCGCCGCCGCGCTGGTGGCGTGGTGGACCCGGGAGTACGAGGGGGTGCTCACCGCGTTCACCGGGTGACCGGCGGCGGGTACGCCGGCGCGGTGCCCGGGGCAGGCGTCGCCGACGCGGTGGCGCCGGTCGCGTCCGGGGGACGCCGCGTGGCGGAGCGGGCGGCGGCGGTCGGGAGGGCGGAGTGGAACCCACCGGCGAGCGGACGGGCGGCCCGGGCGGGGGTGTGCGGCGCGGGCGGTCAGTTGCCGTCCACGCTCCCCGCAGCGCCGTTCAGGCCGGGGATGCCGGTGCCTCCGGAGCCCGGGGCCGGACTGTCCGAGGTGGGTTGGGCCGATGTGGTGGTGGGCGGCGGCGTGCTGGGCGGCGTTGACGGCTTGCTGGTCTTCGACGGGGTGGGCGAGGCGGACGGCGTGGTGGACGGTCCGGACGGCAGCGCGGACGTCGAGTCCGAGGGGGGCGCGGTGTCCTCGCCGCCGCCGGGCTGCGTGGCCGGCTGGGTCTGCCCACCACCGGGCTGCGTGGTGTCCTGCGGCGTGGTGGACACCGAGCTGACCGGGGGGTGGTGGCCGCCGCCCGGCTGAGCGCCGCCCTGCGCGAAGAACACGCCGATCCCGATGGCGAGCACGGCGCCGACCGCGAGCAGCGCGATGTTGCGCGCGCGGTGGCCGGACCGGTAGCCGTCGTCGTAGGGGTGGGCGGTGGTCTCCGCCGCGCCGCCCGGCGGGCCCATCAGCAGCGGCGGCCCGAGCTCCGCGGTGTGGCCACCCTTGGCGTGCGGCAGCGCCGCGGTGGCCGCGGTGCCGCCCGGCGAGGTGCCCGGCGCGGCCGCCACGTACCCGGTGTCCCAGGTACCGGACCAACCGCCGCGCTCGGCCAGCATGCGCAGCGCGTACTGCACCACGCCGTGCATCTCCTCGGCACTCTGGAAGCGGTCGTCCGGGTTCTTCGCCAGCGCGCGCAGCACCAGGCCGTCCAGCTCCGGCGGCACCCGGTCGTGCTGTCCGGACGGCACCCGCGGCTCGTCCTGCACGTGCTGGTAGACCACCGACAACGGCGTCTCGCCGGTGAACGGCGGGCGCAGCGTGAGCAGTTCGTACAGCAGGCAGCCGGTGGCGTACAGGTCGCTGCGGTGGTCGACCGCCTTGCCGAGGGCCTGCTCCGGCGACAGGTACTGCGGGGTGCCCATGACCATGCCGGTCTGCGTCATGGTGGTGGAGGCGCCGTGCAGCGCGCGGGCGATGCCGAAGTCCATCACCTTGATCGCGCCGGCGTGGGTGATCACGACGTTCGCGGGTTTGATGTCGCGGTGCACGATGCCGTGCTGGTGGCTGTAGGCCAGCGCCTCCAGCACGCCGGAGACGATGACCAGCGCCTGCTCGACCGGCGGCGCCTCGACTCCGCCCACCAGCAGTTCGCGGATGGTGCGGCCCTCGCACAGCTCCATCACGATGTAGGGGACCGTGTCGACGCCCTTGCGGTCCTCGCCGGAGTCGTAGACCGCGACCACCGCGTGGTGGTTGAGCCCGGCGACCGACTGCGCCTCACGGGTGAACCGGGCCTTGGCGACCGGGTCCTCGGCCAGGTCCCCGCGCATCAGCTTCACGGCGACGGTGCGGCCCAGGCGTACGTCCTCGGCGGCGTAGACCTCGGCCATGCCGCCTCTGCCGAGCCGACGGGTGAGTCGGTAACGGCCCTCACCGATCAGCCCGTTGGTGCCCCACTGCTCCGGCGCGTCGTAGGTGTCGCCGCCGGAGGACATGGGCTGCTCGGGGTCGTCGGAGGCCTGCGTCCGTTCCATCAGTCCTCGCCGTCGCTCATCGCTGGGTGGTGCCGAGTACTCCGGAACGAACGCTACCGTCTCACGACGTGGCGTTGGGAAGCCGACGACCGGACAAACCGGTTGCTGACCGCTCCCACCACCGCGAAACGCCGCCGCCACGGCGGGCCCGCGACCGGACGCCGGCGGCGCACGCCGGCAGCGCACCACGGCAGCGGACGGCTGTAGCGGACGGCGGCGGAACTCGGTGGATCGCGGCGGATGGCCGGAACGAGACGGGATGGAACCGGACACCGCGCGACGGCGGCGACTCCGGAAGCCGCCGAGGACGGCGGAAGGGGCGGCGGGGCAGGGAACCCCCGGCCCGGCGGCCGCCTCGCGGGCGGCCGCGGCGGCCGCCCGCGAGGCGGCGCCGGGCGAACGGCGCGGACCGATCGGTCAGCTCACGGATAGGAAACGGTTTCCCGGTCATCCGGTGACGGATCGGTCAAGCAACTTGACGCATATCCGCACTCCGGCAGACTTGGCGGGCAGATGAGCATAGGGCTCGGTGTGAGTGCGGGCGGCCCGCGCGAGGGGGAATTCGGTCAGATGAGCGGGGACGCGGACGGCGACTTCTCGGGCAGCACCGTCGGCGGGAGTCGGTACCAACTGCGCAGCCTGCTCGGCGAAGGCGGCATGGCCTCCGTGCACCTCGGCCACGACACCGTGCTGGACCGTCCGGTCGCGGTCAAGACGCTCCACAGCGACCTGGGCCGCGAGCAGTCCTTCCGGGAGCGGTTCCGCCGCGAGGCCCAGGCGGTGGCCCGGCTCAACCACACCAACATCGTGTCCGTCTTCGACTCCGGCGAGGACGAGATCGACGGCCGGTCCATCCCGTACATCGTGATGGAACTCGTGGACGGCGACCCGCTGCGCACCGCGCTCGACCGGGACATCGCCGAACACGGGGCGATGCCGACCGACAAGGCCCTGAGGATCACCGGCGACGTGCTGGCCGCGCTGGGCGCCAGCCACGAGATGGGCCTGGTGCACCGGGACATCAAGCCCGGCAACGTCATGCTCACCAAACGCGGCGTGGTCAAGGTGATGGACTTCGGCATCGCCCGCGCCCTGCAGTCCGGTGTCACCTCGATGACGCAGACCGGCATGGTGGTCGGCACCCCGCAGTACCTCTCGCCCGAGCAGGCGCTCGGCCGCGGCGTGGACGAGCGCTCCGACCTGTACTCGGTCGGCTGCATGCTCTTCGAACTGCTCACCGGGCGGCTGCCGTTCGACGGCGACTCCCCACTGGCGGTCGCCTACCAGCACGTCCAGGAGGAGCCGCCGGTCCCCTCCACCATCAACCGCTCGTTGCCGCCCGCGGTCGACGCGCTGATCGCCCGCGCGCTGAGGAAGAACCCGGCCGAACGTTTCCCCACCGCCGACGCGATGCGCGAGGAGTGCGAGCGGGTGACCGGGCTGGCCCAGGGCACCGCCACCCCGCTGGTGATCGGCGAGGGGCCGAAGGTGCACCACGGCGGCGGCTACCCGACCGCCAACCCGGACTCCTTCGCGGTCTTCCCGCAGGCGGGCGGCGACCCGAACGCGGCCGCCGGCTCGTACCAGGGCCAACCGCTCGGCCCTTCGCCGCAGATGAACTTCGGCCCGCCCACGCCGCCGCCCCACACCGTCCCGCAGCAGTACGCACCGGTCGGCTACCAGGGCCCGGCGCCCGTGCCCATGCAGCCGTCGTACAACACCGCGCCGTCGATGCCCCAGACCGCCTCCCGGCAACGCGGCGGCAACTGGAAGCCGTTCGTCATCTTCAGCGGTGTCGCCGTCTTCGCCGTCCTGGTGCTGCTCATCATCATCGGAGCGCTCAGCAACAAGGGGAAGAACACCACCGCGACGACGGTCCGCACCCCGCAGCCGTCGATCTCGCAGGGCGACCCCAGCCGGACCATCGACTCGAGCCAGTGCACCGGCGCCGAGGGCTTCAGCAGCGACCCGCACAAGGTGCTGATCCCGGACATGACGCTGAAGAACATCGACTCCGTCAAGTCCTGTATCAACGCGGCCGGTTGGCACTACAAGATCCGCTACACCAACGAGCACCTCTGGGGCAAGGGCACCGTGATCACCCAGTCGCCATCCGCCTACGCCGAGTTCGACCCGCACAAGACCGCCATCGTGCTCACCGTCTCCACCGGCCGCATCGACTGACGCCCGGCCGGCGGGCCACCCGCCGGCGGAGCGACCCGCCCCGCCCGGACGCCCGCCGCGCGGACGGCCGGGGGGAACCGTTCAGCAGACGCCCGGCCGCACAGCGGCCCGACAGCGGAGCAGCACCCGCCGGCCAGGCGAGGCGTCACGGGCGGCAGGCCGGCGGACGGCCGGTCAGCGCGAGCCGGACAGCCGATGGTTCCGGGTTCCGGGTTCCGGGTTCCGGGTTCCGGGTTCCGGGTTCCGGGTTCCGGGTTCCGGGTTCCGGGTTCCGGGTTCCGGGTTCCGGCGGGAAGTGTCACAGGTAGGGACCGGTGCGGGTGGCGCCCGGGTGGCCGACGGCCTCGTCGGCCTCGTCGGGGATCCGCACACCAGGCGGCAACGCCCGCCGCATCTGCTCCAGTTGGGCACGCGCGGCCATCTGCTGGGCGAACAGCGCGGTCTGGATGCCGTGGAACAGCCCCTCCAGCCATCCGACCAACTGCGCCTGCGCGATTCGTAGTTCGGCCTCGCTCGGCACGGTGTCCTCGGTGAACGGCAACGACAGCCGCTCCAACTCGGCCACCAGCTCCGGCGCCAGGCCCTCCTCCAGTTCCTTGACCGAACTGCGGTGGATCTCCTTCAGCCGCACCCGGCTCGCCTCGTCGAGGGGCGCCGCGCGGACCTCTTCCAGAAGCTGCTTGATCATGCTGCCGATTCGCATGACCTTCGCGGGCTGCTCGACCATCTCGGTGATCGGGGTCTCGCGCGGTTCGCCGTCCTCGCCCTCACCGCCCGCCGCGCCCCCGCCGAGCGCCATTCCGTCCGGGCCGACGACCAGGACGTGTGGGGTCTCCTGCTGGGACCGTTCGTTCATCGGCATCTCCATACGGCCATTGTCTCGCACACCCGACGCAGCCGGGACGGGCTGCCCCAAAGGTTGCCGCATCGCGATCAACCTTGCCGGAAGCGCGTCCCGGGCCGAAACCCGCGTACCGCGGGACCGATCGCCCCTGGGTCCCCCTGCAAGCACGGAGCGGCAGGGCCGGGCGGGTCCAGGCGGAGCGCGGAAGCGCGACGGGCCGGAACGAGGTCAGCCGGGCCGGTCGGGCCGGTCGGGCAGAGCCGAGGCGAGGTGGACCGGGGGGCCGGGCCGGCGGTGCCGATGCGGGGGCCGCGCCGGCTGGCCGGAGGAGCCCGAGGCCGCGCCGGCCCCGGGGCCGGACCGGCTGGCCGGGGGAGGCCGGGGGCTCAGCGGCGGCGCAACCGCAACGCCAGCACGCCCAGCCCCGCCCCCAGCAACGCCAGCCCGGTCCCGAACGGCAGCACCCTGAGCACCTGGCCCGGCGGCGGCTCCGCACCCGGCTCGAACGGCGCACCCGAAGCGCGCGGCCCGCGCGTCCGGCCCGGTCGGCCCGCGCCCGGCGCCGGCACCGCGACGTCCGGCGGGACCTCCCCCGGGCCCCGACCGCGGCCGGGCGGCAGCGCCTGCGACCCGCGCACAGCGCCCGCGCCCGGCCGCGGGGCAGCGCCGCCGCCCGGCCCGGGTGCGCTGGGCCGGGCGGGCGCGAGGCCGGCGTCCGGGCCACGCGGAGCGACCGCTCCGCCCGGGTCGCCTGGGTCGTCCGCGTCGCCGAGGCCGTCCGGGTCGCCAGGGCCGCCGCCGGGCTCGTCCCGGTCCCGCGGGTCCGCCCGATCCGCCCGTCCCGGCGGTGCGAGGGGGTCCGGTCCGGTGAACCCGTCCCGGCCCCCGTCCGGCTCTCCCCCCGGCTCCCGCCCCGTCACCAACGGCGGCCGTCCGTCGGATCGGTCCGCGGCGCCGCCGGTCGCCAGCTCCTCCCGGTCCGCTTCCCAGCCCGGATGCGGCCGGCCCTCCCCCGCGAGCGTTCCGGCCAGTCCGGACCGTGCCGGACCCGCCGGTCCAGGCGTCGTCGCGGCGTACCCGGCCGTTCCCGCCGCGCACCACACCGCCACGACCAGCGCGGGGCCCGCGACGGCCGACCGGATGCGGAAAGCGGACCGGATGCGGAAAGCGGAGGACACGGTCACCCCTTCCGGTCCGGACGCGGTCATCAGGCGCGGTCATACGCGTGCGACAAGCGTCACATAACGTGACGCACCCGGCATTCCGGCGTGCCCGCGCTCCACCCGTCCGGCCGCTCCGCCCGCCCACGACCACCTGGAAAGCCGCACACCGCAGCCGGGAGCACGGGGGGGAGAGCGCGGGTGGGAACGGGCGCCGGGCGGGTGCCGGCCCCGCGCCAGACCGCGGTGTGCCGCCGGGCCATCAGGTCGGCGACGGTGCCGAGCCCGTCCTGTTCGCGCAGTGCGTGGTCGTCCATCTCGATGCCGTGCTCCCGGGTGACGCGTACCGCGAGTTCCACCACGGCCAGCGAGTCAGGTCGAGCTCAGGACCCATCGGGACGCCGGCCGTCACCAGCGCCGCCTCGCCCACGGCTATCGGACGCCGCTGCTCGATCGTGGGCGCGGTCACCACGCTCCCCGAAAGTGAAGCGGCCCGGGCGCGGGGCGAGGTCGCCCCGTCGGGAACCCAGGAGCATGCGACCATCTCGGAGCTTCCCGCCCCGCCGGCCAAGGGCGCGGCCGACCCGCCCGAAGCACCCGGACGCCTCCCGCGCCCGGCACACGTCCCCCGGTGCCGCACCGCGCGGCCGTGAGCGCCGTGAGCGCCGCGCGCAGCCGCAACCGAACGGCTCGGCAGGTGGACCGGCTCGTTCCGGCGCCGCGGTGGACTCGCGGCGCACCCCAGCCCGTTGCGCCACCGGGCCGCGCGCACCGGCAGGAGGCCCCGCCGCACGGCCGGGACCGCCGTCCCCCGGCGTCGCGCTGCGGCGCCGGACCGTCAGAACGCCGGACCGCCGGACCGTCAGACCGTCAGACCGTCAGGACGATCTTGCCGACGTGCTCGCCGGCCTCCATCGCGCGGTGGGCCGCCGCGGCGTCGGTCATCGGCAGCGTGCGGTCGATGACCGGCCGGACCTCGCCGCTCTCCAGCAGCGGCCAGACGTGTTCGCGGACCGCGGCGACGATGGCGGCCTTCTCTGCGACGGGACGGCCGCGCAGCGACGTCGCGGTGACGGCGGCGCGCTTGCGGAGCAGCTTGCCGAGGTTGAGCTCGGCCTTGACACCGCCCTGCATGCCGATCACGCACAGCCGCCCGTTGACCGCGAGGGTCTCGACGTTCCGGTCGAGGTACCTGGCTCCGATGATGTCGAGGATGACGTCCGCCCCGGCACCGTCGGTCGCCTCCTTCACCGCCGCCACGAAGTCGTCCTCCCGGTAGTCGACGAGGAGGTCCGCGCCGAGCTCACGGCAGCGTTCCAGCTTCTTGGGGCCGCCCGCGGTGACCGCGACGTGGGCGCCGACCGCCTTGGCCAGTTGGATCGCCATCGTGCCGATCCCGCTGGCGCCGCCGTGCACGAGCAGCGTCTCGCCGGGGAGCAGGTGGGCGACCATGAACACGTTGGACCACACGGTCGCCGTCACCTCGGGCAACGAGGCGGCCTCGGTCAGCGTGACGCCCTTGGGCACCGGCAGGAGTTGCCCGGACGGCACGGCGACCCGCTCCGCGTATCCGCCTCCCGCGAGCAGCGCGCAGACCTCGTCCCCGACCGCCCAGCCGCTGACGTCCGGCCCCAGGGCGGCGATGCGGCCCGCGCACTCCAGCCCCGGGTGGACCGGCGCGCCCGGCGGCGGATCATAGAACCCCTGACGCTGGAGGACGTCGGCCCGGTTGACGGCACCGGCCGCCACCTCGACCAGCACCTCGCCGTCGCCCGGCACCGGGTCCGGGACCTCGGCCCACACCAGCGCCTCGGGCCCGCCGGGTTCGGGAATCGTCATCGCGTACATGTTCGCGAGGCTACCCTTCGACTGCTTCGGCATCCCTCCCCTCGTACAAACACCGCGAAACCGGATGTATGCACGATATTGGTCGGTCGGCGACCGGCCGTCAATCGCTCGCACGGGTGAATCCGCCCGGCCACGACGGCGCCCGGCGCCTGCGCCTCCCGCCTCGGGACCGCGGGCCGGCGCCCGGGCGTCGCGTCCCGCGGGGCGCGGCCAGCGGCCGAGGGGACGCGATCGGATCACCGACCGCGGCCGGGCAGTTCCGTGACGAGTTCCACTTCTCCGCCTTCCGGCACGCCGGCCGGCGGGACGGCCGCCATCGCGTCGGCCTCGGCGAAGCCCCGGAGCATCGCCGGGCCGTGGAAGCGCAGGGGTTCGGCGGTCCCCGGCCCACGGCGCGACACCGGCACCAGCCGGGTGTCGGTGCCATGGCCGGCCACCTCACGCGTCAACCGGACGGTGACCGGAGGCTGTTCGGGCCACCCGGCCGCCGCGCGCAGCAGCGGTGCCACCAGAGTCAGCACTCCGGAGACCGCCGCGAGCGGATTACCCGGCAGGCCGACGAACGGCCGGCCGCCGGGAAGCACCGACAGCACCATCGGGTGTCCCGGTCGCACCGCCACCCCGTCCACCCGGGACACGGCGCCCAGCCGGGCCAGCACCGGACGGACGAAGTCGACCGGGCCGGCCGCGGTGCCGCCGGTCGTCACGACCAGGTCGGCGGTGCTGTGCGCCACCGCCTGCCGCAGCGCCTCCGCGTCGTCCTCGATCCACCGCGGTTCGGGGGCCGTCTCCGCGCCGAGTTCGAGCAGCCAGGGCGGCAGCAGCGGACCGAGGGCGTCGCGCACCCGGCCGCCGCTCGGCAGCCCCGCGCGCAGCAGTTCGTCGCCCAGCACGAACACGTCCGCCCGGGGACGCGGCACCACGGGCAGCGCGTCGTAGCCGGCCGCGCCCGCCAGGCCCAGCACGGCGGCGGTGACCTGGGTGCCGGCCGGCAGCAGGCGTTCGCCGGCCCGGCACTCCTGGCCGCGCGGGCGGATGTCCTGCCGCGCGGCGGGGGAGCCGTGCGGCGGCAGGACGCGCAGCAGGCCGCCGGCCGCGCCGTGCGGCTCGCCGTGCTCGCGGCGGAGCACGCCGGTCGTCCCGAGCGGCACGGCGGCGCCGGTGGCGATCGCGACCGCCTGCCCGGCGTCGAGCGGCGCGCCGGCCCGCTGTCCCGCGAGCACTTCTCCGGTCAGCCGCCACGGGCCGGGGCCGGACACCGCCCAGCCGTCCATCGCCGAGGTGTCGAACGCCGGCAGGTCGGTCAGCGCCTCCAGCGGCGCGCCGAGGACGTGTCCCAGCGCCGCGCCGAGGGGTCGTATGACCGGGAGCTGCGGCCGCGCGGCGGCCCGCGCTGCCGCCCGGGCGGCCTGCCAGCCGGTGGGCCGCCCGGCGGACGGGGGCGCGGGGGAGTCCACGGGGCGGGCCGTCACCGGTGCGGGCCGTCGCTCCCGGACGTGCCCGGTCCGCCCGGCGCGCCGGAACCGTGCGCCGGGGCGTCCGGAGTGGTGGGGGGTCCGGTGTGTCCGACCTCCTCCTCTTCCCAGCGCCGGGCCAGCGCGGCCGCCCGCGCCGCGGCTTCCGCGACGGCCCGCTCGCCGCCGCCCGCCCGCCCGGCGGCGTAACCGACGAGGAACGTGGTCAGGGGAGCGGCCGGCCGCGCGACCCCGTGCGCGGCGCCCCTTGCCAGGTCGAGGAGGGCGGCGGCGTCGACGTCGAGGTCGATCCCGAGTTCGGTCCTGACTGCGGCGATCCATTCATCCAGCACGCGTCCATGCTCCCTGATCCGTGCCCGTGCGGCGTCCAGCGCCTGCCAGGTGTCGGTGTCGAACGTCGCGGTGCCGCCCGGATCCGGCAGCCGGGCCAGTCTCAGCCGCGCGGTGAGGCGGCGCAGCGGCAGCCCGTGCGGACCGGCGGTCCCCGAGACCAGCGCGGCGAGTTCACGGCGCAGCACGGCGGTCCGGTAGGCCGCGAGCAGCGTCTGGTCCCGCCCGTCCGGGTCGATCATCACTGCGCCGTCCGCTTCGGCCGGGAGCGCGCCCAGCAACGCGTCCACCGCTGAGGGCGTCACGAACGGCAGGTCGGCGGCGAGCACGACGACGAGGCGGGCCCTCACCTGGCCGAGCCCGGCCGCGAGCCCGGCGAGCGGCCCGCCGCCCGGCGGTTGCTCACGCGCCCAGAGCACCGGCCGCGCGGTCTCGCGCCGCGGGCCGACCACGACGGTGCGCCGGGCGTCGCGGCATGCCGCCAGCACCCGGTCCAGCAGCCGCGTTCCGCCGACCCGCAGCCGGGCCTTGTCCGTCCCGCCGAGCCGCCGGCCCGCTCCCCCGGCCAGCACCACGGCGTCGTAGCCCGCCCTCGAACCCCGCATACGCCGAGTATCGCGCGCACGGCCGCCGGGCGACCCGGAGCGGTCCCGCCCGATGCGCGCGGGCGGGACCGCGGGGCCGCAGGGCCGCGGCGGCCGGGCCGCGCCGGGGGCGTCCCAACGGGCCGGGCGGGTCACCGTCGGGCGCTACACCGACCGCAGCAGCAGCGCCGGGTGCTCCACGCAGTCGGCCACGAACCGCAGGAACCCGCCGGCGGTGCCGCCGTCGCAGACCCGGTGGTCGAACGTGAGGGACAGTTGCACGACGTGGCGCACCGCCAGTTCGCCGTCGACCACCCAGGGCTTGGGGGTGATGCGGCCGACGCCGAGCATCGCCGCCTCCGGGTGGTTGATGATCGGCGTGGAGCCGTCCACGCCGAAGACGCCGTAGTTGTTCAGCGTGAAGGTGCCGCCGGTGAGGTCGGCCGGGGCCAGGGTGCCGGACCGCGCGGCGTCGGTGAGCCGGGCGATCTCGGCGGAGAGCGCCTCGGTGGTCCGGGCGTGCGCGTCGCGCACGACGGGCACCACCAGGCCCCGGTCGGTCTGCGCGGCGAAGCCCACGTGCACCGCCGGGAGCCGCACGATCTCCTTCGCCTCGGTGTCCACCACCGCGTTCAGCTCCGGGTGGCGGGCGAGGGCGGCGGTGCATATCCGGGCCATGAGCGCCAGCACCGAGACCTTCTGGCCGGCACCGCCGGCGTTCATCGCGGCACGGGCGGCGAGCAGTTCGGTGGCGTCCGCGTCGACCCACGTGGTGGCGTCCGGGATCTCGCGCCGGCTGCGGGAGAGCTTCTCGGCGACCGCGCCGCGCACCCCGCGCAGCGGCACCCGGGTGCCGTCCGCCGTGACGGCTGCCGGGGCGTTCGCGGCGGCCCGGTCGGCGATGGCCCGCTCGACGTCGCCACGCAGGATCAGCCCGTTGGTGCCGCTGCCGCGCAACGCGCGCAGGTCCAGGCCGTTCTCCCGGGCCAGCCGCCGCACCAGCGGCGAGACGACCGGGACCGGCCCGGTGGCGGCCGCAGGGGCGCGGGTGCCGCGGGCCGGCGCGTCGCGGGGCGCGCTGTCGAGCGCGGCTCCGTTGACCGCGCCGGTCCGCACCCGGCGGCGGCGCGGCGCGGCCCCGCCGGTGCCGTAGCCGACCAGCACGTTCCCGGAGCCCGCGTCGCCGGCGGCCGCCGGCGCGGGGGACGCGGTGCCGGCGGAACCGTCGACCGGGACGGAGTCGCCGCCCCGGGCGGAGCCGTCGGCGGCCGGCGTGCCGGTGCCGGACGGCCGCACCGCACCGGCGTCGTCGCCCACCGCGACCGCCACCAGGGGGCGGCCCACCGGAACCTCGTCCCCCAGGGAGCCGTACCGCGCGGTGACGACGCCGGCGTAGGGGCAGGGCACCTCGACCATGGCCTTGGCGGTCTCGACCTCGACCACCGGCTGGTCGATCGCCACCGTGTCGCCGACCTCGACCATCCACCGCACGATCTCGGCCTCGGTCAGCCCCTCCCCCAGGTCGGGCAGGGCGAACTCCTTCACCACGGCCATCAGCGCTCCTCCCACTGCAACCGGGCCACCGCGTCCAGCACCCGATCCACGCCGGGCAGGTGGTAGCGCTCCAGCATCGGCGGCGGGTAGGGGATGTCGAACCCGGAGACCCGCAGGACCGGCGCCTCCAAGTGGTGGAAGCACCGCTCCGAGACCCGGGCCGCTATCTCCGCCCCCGCGCCGCCGAAGCCGGTCGACTCGTGCACCACCACGGCACGGCCGGTCCGGCGCACCGACGCGCACACCGTCTCGTCGTCGAACGGCACCAACGTACGCAGGTCCACCACCTCCAGGTCCCAGCCCTCCTGGCGCGCCGCTTCCGCGGCCTCCAGGCACACCGGCACCGAGGGCCCGTAGGTGATCAGCGTCGCCGAGGTGCCCTGGCGCCGTACCGCCGCCGTACCGAGCGGCGGCACCGCTTCGGGGGCGTCGGCCGACCAGTCGGCCTTGCCCCAGTAGAGACGCTTGGGCTCCAGGAAGACCACCGGGTCGTCGGAGGCGATCGAGGCGCGCAGCAGTCCGTAGGCGTCGGCGACGGTGGCGGGCGTCACCACGTGCAGACCGGGAGTGTGCAGGTAGTACGCCTCGGAGGAGTCACTGTGGTGCTCCACGCCGCCGATCCCGCCACCGTAAGGGATACGCACGGTGATGGGCAGGGGGAGTGCGCCACGGGTTCGGTTGCGCATCCGCGAGACGTGGCTGATCAACTGTTCCATCGCCGGGTAGGCGAAGGCGTCGAACTGCATCTCGACGACCGGCCGCAGCCCGTACATGGCCATGCCGACCGCCGCGCCGAGGATGCCGGCCTCGGCGAGCGGGGTGTCCGTGACGCGTTCGGGTCCGAACGCGGCGGCCAGTCCGTCGGTGATCCGGAAGACGCCGCCGAGGGTGCCGACGTCCTCGCCGAGCACGTGGACCGCGGGGTCCTCGGTCAGGCTGTCGTGCAGCGCCTGGCGCAGCGCCTGGGCCATGGTGGCCGGCTTGCGCGCCGTGCGGGCGGCGGTCGCCGGAGCGGTCGCGGTGCCCATCACTCCTCCTCGGCGTCGAGTTCGGCGCGCAGCCGCGCGGCCTGTTCCCGCAGTTGGGACGTGCGTTCGGCGTAGACGTTGTCGAAAAGCGCCATCGGGTCGAGCGGCGGATCGGCGTTCATCCGCTCGCGCAGTTCGGCGGCCATCTCCTCGGCCGCCGCCTCGACGGCGCGGACGCCGGCGTCGTCGATGAGCCGACGTTCACGCAACTCGGTCTCCAGCAGGACGAGCGGGTCGTGGGCCCGCCAGCGCTCCGTCTCCTCGGCGCCGCGGTACCGGGTGGCGTCGTCCGCGTTGGTGTGGGCGTCGATCCGGTAGGTGACCGCCTCGACCAGCGTCGGTCCACCGCCGGCCCTGGCCCGTTCCACCGCCTCGCCGAGCACCTGGTGCACCGCCGGCGCGTCGTTGCCGTCCACCAGCCGGCCCGGGACGCCGTAGCCGACCGCCTTGTGGGCCAGCGACGGCGCGGCGGTCTGCTTCTCGATCGGCACGGAGATGGCGAACCCGTTGTTCTGCACGAGGAAGACCACGGGTGCCCTCCACACGGCCGCGAAGTTGAGCGCCTCGTGGAAGTCGCCCTCGCTGGTGCCGCCGTCGCCGACCATCGCCAGCGCCACCGTGTCGTCGCCCCGCAGCCGCGCCGCGTGGGCCAGTCCGACCGCGTGCGGCAACTGGGTGGACAGCGGCGTGCTCAAGGGCGCGACCCGCGTCTCCAACGGGTCGTACCCGTTGTGCCAGTCGCCGCGCAGCAGGGTCAGCGCCTGGACCGGCGGGACACCGCGCGCGACGACCGCGAGCGTGTCGCGGTAGCTGGGGAAGAGCCAGTCGCGCGGGCCCAGGCAGCGGGCCGCGGCCACCTCGCAGGCCTCCTGCCCGGTGGTGGACGGGTAGACCGCGAGGCGGCCCTGCTGGGTCAGCGCGGTGGCCTGCCGGTTGTAGCGGCGGCCCCGGACCAGCGCCTCGTACAGGGCGCGCAGCAGGTCCGGGTCGAGGCCGGCCGCCGCCTCGGTGCCCAGCAGGCGGAACGGCTCGGGGTCCGGCAGGAGCGGCGCAGGGTCGGTGCGCGGCCGCCAGTCGGGCGGCGGGGCGTAGCCGGTGCCGTTCGGCGCGGCCGGCGCCGGGGTGGGCGGCGTGGAGCGCTTCGTGGTCCGGGTTCCGCGCCCCCCCTTGCCGGAGGCCAGGGACTGATGGCCCATCTCGCACCTCCTTGTGGGCGGTGTCCGCGCACCCGCGGCTCACGGGTGCCTGTCGAGCGGCGGTGTCCGCTCACCTACCGATTGTTCGGTCGCCGGAGGCATTTTGACCACAGTCGCGGTCAGCCTGTGGACAAACGGTTGTCCACAGCCTGAGATGGAGACAGTACGTCCATGGTAGGGAGGCTCCCGGGGATGGCGAGTGAACATTTGGCCGATCCGAACCAGCCAGCCGGTCCGTCCGGTGCGGCACGTCCGCTCGACGCCGTCGACCGCTCCATCCTGCGGCTGCTCCAGGAGGACGGCCGCGCCTCGGTCCGCTCGGTGGCCGAGCGGGTCCACGTGTCGCGGGCGAACGCCTACGCCCGCATCAACCGCCTCATCGACGACGGGATAATCCGCGGTTTCACCGCGCGGGTGGACCACGAGCGCTCCGGTCAGGGCGCGTCCGCGTACATCACGTTGAAGATCGTCCAGAACACCTGGCGGACGGTCCGGGAACAGCTGCTCACCCTCCCGGGCGTCGCCCACATAGCCCTGGTCAGCGGCGACTTCGACGTCCTCCTGCTGGTCCACACCGCGGACAACCGCACGCTGCGCGAGCTGGTCCTCACCCGCATCCAGGCCATTCCGGAAGTGCTCGGCAGCCGCACCCTGCTGGTCTTCGAGGAGACCGACCTGGTGGTCGACGGCTGACCGCCCGCGAGCGACGCCGACCGCTCCCGTCGGGCAGCGTCCGCTCGAGGTCAGACGCGCAGCCCGTCGAACGCGATCCGGACCACCGTGTCGGCGACCTCCGCGTTCGTCGCGGCGCCGTCCGTTCCGGAACCGTGGGCCCCGGCCGGGCGGTACCACTCGACCATCGAGTTGATCATGCCGAACAGCAGCCGGGTGGCGAGCCGGACGTCGACGTCGGAGCGCAGGTCCCCCTCCGCCACGGCCGCCTTCAGCAACCCGGCGACCCGCTGGTCGAACTCGCGTCGGCGCTCCATCGCCCACCGCTCGGTCCGGGTGTTCCCGCGCACCCTCAACAGCAGGGTGACGTAGGGCAGTTCCGCTATCAGCACCTCCACGGTGCGGTGCACGACGTGCTCCAGCCGTTCGACCGCCCGCCCGTGCACGGCCTGCGGCTCGCGCAGGATGCCGAACAGCCCGTCCAGGGCGCGCCCCACGGCCCGCTCCAGCAGTTCCTCCTTGCCGCGCACGTGGTGGTAGATCGACGACTTGGAGATGCCCGCCGCCTGCGAGAGGTGCTCCATGGAGGTGCCGTCGTAACCGCGCCGGATGAACACCTCGACCGCGACGGCCAGCAGCGATTCGGGAGTGTAGGTGTCCCGTCTGCGGGCCGGGTCGGCGGGGACGGCGGAGGAGGCGTCGCGCTCGGGCATGGTCATGATGACAGCACACCTCCGGGCGCGGCGTGCCGGCGGCGCAGGCCGAGTGACGGCGCGTACCGTCCGGTCGGGTACACCTCGTGCAGTCGTTCGAGGATCCCGCACACCCGCTCGGTGCCGAGGCGGCGGCCCCATTCCACCGGGCCCAGCGGGTAGTTGACGCCGAGCCGCATCGCGGTGTCGACGTCGTCCGCGGAGGCGACGCCCTTGTCGACGGCGTCGGCGGCGAAGTCCACCAGCATCGCCACCGTGCGCGCGACGATCATGCCCGGCGTGTCGCGCACGACGCTGACTTTCTTTCCGAGCGCCTGGAACAGCCCGACCGCCTCGTCCACCACCGCCGGCGCGGCGCCCGCGGCGGGTCCGAGGGCGATCCGGGACGCCTTCGCGTAGTCGAGCGCCAGATCGAACTGCACGGCGTCCGGACCGCGGCTCGCGGCGAGCGAACCGTCGGCCGGGAACAGGGTGCCGCCCGACGGCAGCGTCAGGACACCGGCACGGCCGTTCCCCGGGCGGCGGACCGGGACGCCTGCCTTCCCGATCATCTCCACCAGGTCCCGCACCGGCCCGGAGCCGTCGGCGAATCCCACCCATTCGGGTGATTCGGCGGGCGCGGCGTCCCGGGGGACCCGCTCGGCGTCGGCCGCGTCCCCGTAGCGGAACCAGCCGCGACCGGACTTCCTGCCGTGCAGTCCGGACTCCACGAGCCGCCGCTGCGCGAGCGAGGGGGTGAACTTCGGGTCGTGGAAGAACGCCTCCCACACCGATCGGGTGACGGCCTCGTTGACGTCCTGCCCGATGAGGTCGGTGAGCTCGAACGGACCCATCCGGAAGCCGCCGGCCTCCCGCAGGACGGCGTCGACGGTGGCCGGGTCGGCGGCACGTTCCTCCAGCAGCCGCAGCGCCTCCGCGTAGAACGGCCGGGCGATCCGGTTGACCACGAAGCCCGGGGTGTCGGTGCAGCGGACCGGTGTCTTCCCCCAGGCCAGTACGGTCCGGTACGCGGTGTCGGCGGCCCGCGGGTCGGTGGCGTGCCCGGAGACCACCTCGACCAGCGGCAACAGCGGCGCTGGGTTGAAGAAGTGCAGGCCGACGAAGCGCTCCGGGTGGCGCAACGCGCCAGCGACCGCGGTGACCGACAGCGAGGAGGTGTTGGTGGCCAGCAGGCAGTCGTCGGAGACGATCCGCTCCAGGTCGGCGAAGAGCCGCTGCTTGACGGAGAGCCGCTCGGCGACCGCCTCGATCACCACGACGGCCGAACCGAGGCCGGCCGGGTCGTCCACCGCGTGCGTCGAGCGGCGGGCGGCGTCCCGGGCGGCCGGGTCCATCCGGCCCTTCTCCACCAGCCGGTCCAGCCGGGCACCGACCGCCTCGGCGGCCTGCCGGGCGCGCTCCGGCACGGCGTCGTGGAGGAGGACCGTGCGCCCGGCGGCCAGGGCGACCTGCGCGATGCCCCGGCCCATGGTCCCGGTGCCGACGACCGCCACCGGGCCCGCTTCCGCATGCGATGCGTTCACCGATTCACTCCCGCTCACCTCTCGACCACTCCTCGGTCCCCGTCCGGGCCCTCCCGCGGCGTCACCCTCGCCGTCCGCGTGGTGACGGCGGGTTGTCCACAGGCTCAGGATGACTCTTGCCCCGACCGACCATTCGGTCAAGACTATGAGGGCGACACCACGCCGCGACACCGTTCGCGACGAGACATCCGCCCGTACCCACTCACCGAGGAGTGGCCCGCATGACCGCTGAGCCTTCCGTTGCACCGCTGATCGAACGGCATCGAGCCACGCTGGACAAGGCGCTCCAGGCGATCCGCACCCGCGAGTACTGGTCGCCGCACCCCGAGCACCCCAAGGCGTACGGGGACGGCGCCGGGCTGGGCGCGGCCGAGGGCAAGGCCGCCTTCGACGCCCTCCTGGGCAAGCGCTTCGAGTTCGGCGCGGACGGGGCGGACCAGCCGGGCACCGACGGGTGGACCGGCGCCGAGGTCTCGCCGTACGGCGTCGAGCTGGGCGTGACCTACCCGCACCCGGACCCGGACGTGCTGCTGCCGGCGATGCGCGCGGCCATGCCCGCCTGGCGGGACGCGGGGCCGCGGGCCCGGGCGGTGGTCTGCCTGGAGATCCTGGCCAGGATCAACGCCCGCAGCCACGAGTTCGCGCACGCGGTCATGCACACCTCGGGCCAGGCGTTCGCCATGTCCTTCCAGGCCGGCGGACCGCACGCCCAGGACCGGGGGCTGGAGGCGGTGGCCTACGCGTACGAGGGGCAGACCCGGGTGCCGGGCAGCGCCTCGTGGGTCAAGCCGCAGGGCAAGCGCGACCCGCTGCGGCTGAGCACCACCTTCACGGCGGTGCCGCGCGGCGTGGCGCTGCTGATCGGCTGCAACACCTTCCCGACCTGGAACGGGTTCCCCGGGCTGTTCGCCTCGCTGGCCACCGGCAACCCGGTGCTGGTCAAGCCGCATCCGCGGGCCGTGCTGCCGCTGGCGCTGACGGTCCGGATCGCCCGGGAGACGCTGGCCGCCTCCGGATTCGACCCCGACCTGGTCTGCCTGGCGGCGGAGCGCCCGGGCGAGGGGCTGGCGAAGACGCTGGCGGTGCGCCCGGAGGTCCGGATCATCGACTACACCGGTTCGACGGAGTTCGGCGACTGGCTGGAGACCCACGCCACCCAGGCGCAGGTCTACACCGAGAAGGCCGGCGTCAACACCGTGGTGATCGACTCCACGGACGACTACAAGGGCATGCTCGCGAACCTGTCCTTCGCGCTGTCCCTCTACAGCGGCCAGATGTGCACCACGCCGCAGAACCTGCTGATACCGCGTGACGGCATCGCCACCGACACCGGGCACAGGTCCTACGACGAGGTGGTGGCCGATCTGGCCGCCGGTGTGGAGAAGCTGCTCGGCGACGACGCGCGGGCCAACGCCCTGCTCGGCGCGCTGGTCAACCCGCAGGTGCGCGAACGGCTCGACGGTGCCGCGTCGCTGGGCAAGGTGGCGCTCGCCTCGCGAGCGGTGCCGCACCCGGACTTCCCCGACGCGGTGGTGCGCACCCCCGTCATCGTCGCGCTGGACGGCAGCCGTCCGGAGGCGGAGGCGGCCTACCTGTCGGAGTGCTTCGGGCCGGTGTCGTTCGCGGTCGCGGTGGACTCCACCGACGAGGCGCTGGCGCTGCTGCGGCGCACCGTGCGCGAGCAGGGCGCCATGACGGTCGGCGGCTACACCACCTCGCCGGAGGTGGAGGCGGCGCTGGAGGAGGTGTGCGCCGACGAGTGCGCCCAGTTGTCGCTGAACCTGACCGGCGGCGTCTACGTCAACCAGACCGCCGCGTTCGGCGACTTCCACGGTTCGGGCGGCAACCCGGCGGCCAACGCGGCGCTGTGCGACGGCGCGTTCGTCGCCAACAGGTTCCGCACGGTGGAGGTCCGCCGACCCGCCTGACACGCGAGGACGCCGCCGGTCCGCCCGGCCGGGCGGGCAGGGGGCGTCCCATGGCCGGGCGAACCGGCGAGCCGAGAGCCGGCGCCGGCAGCCCGACGCCGGCCGGTCCGTGCCACGGTGGTGCGGCCTCCGGCCGATCGGCCCTCGACGCCCGGAGGCGCGCACGCCCGGCTGCCCACCCGGAGGCGCGCACCCGGGCGGGTCCAGATCAGCGGGCCGGCGGCAGTACCCGCCCCGCGCGCCGGGCGGTGCGCGCCTGGCGGTACGAGCGGGTGCGCCGGCGCACCGCCGACCGGGCACCGGCGCGGCGTACGACAAGGCGCTGTGCGCCGAGGCAGCGCCGACGGCCCGGACCGTCACCTCGGGGGCCCGTCACGCCGGTGCCGTGCGCCGGTGCCGTGCGCCGGTGCCGTTCACCGGGCCGCGGCGCTCCGCCGGGGCGCCGGGGCCACGCCGCGTCCGCTCCAGGACGCCTCCGGGTCAGCTCGCCTCGGCCATCGGGCTCGGGGCGATCAGCGCGAAAGCGGCCCCCTGCGAGTCCTTGAAGAGCCCCATCCGACCCGCCTCCATGTCGAACGGCGGGTGCAGCACCGAGCCGCCGCCCGCGGTGACCTCGGCCGCCGCGGCGTCGACGTCCGAGACGGCGAAGTAGACCATCCAGTGCGAGGGGGTGCCGGGCTTGTCGGTCTCCCGCAGGCCGCCGACCGTACGGCCGTCTACGCTCAGGGCGAAGTAGTCCTTCGCGTTCTCCATGGGCTGGGTCCTGATGCCCAGGGCGTCGGCGTAGAAGGCGGTGGCGGCGTCCCGGTCACCGGTGTTGAGCTCGTTCCACATCAGTGCGCCCGGCTCGTTGACGATGCCGGCGCCCGGGAACTCCCCGGGCTGCCATACGCCGAAGACCGCGCCGGTCGGGTCGGCGGCGACCATCATCCTGCCGAGCGACATGACGTCCGTCGGCGGGACGAGGACGTTGCCCCCGGCCCCGTTGACGGCCCGCTCCGTGGCGGCGACGTCGGAGGTGGCGAAGTAGGTGGTCCACACGGTGGGCGGCGCGGGCTGGTCGCCCATGGCCTGGGCGGACATCACACCGGCCACCGGCCGTCCCTTGAACGTGCACACCGAGTAACCGCCGGTTTCGCGGGAGCCTATCTCGCCCTGCCAGCCGAGCAGTCGCCGGTAGAAGTCCAGGGCGGCCTGCTGGTCCGGTGCGACCAGGTCGACCCAGCAAGGGGTCCCGGGCCGGTAGGGGGTGGTGATCTCAGGCATCGGTTGCCTCCACACGGGGTCGAGTCCATGGCCTTAGGTAGTCATGCCCGATAGGCGCATTCTTACCCGTGATAGCGCTTTTATGACTTCTTGGCGCTTTGACGACTTCTTGTTATGAATCATCCGTCTCACGGTTCCTCGTGTCCCGCGTCTCCTCGTGGCGGTGACGCGGCCGCGGCGACGCACGCCGCTTTGACCCGGCCGCCGCCGGGACGCCGACCGGGTCGGTGGCGCGCCGGTGCCGTTGCGGAGCCGGCGCCGTGCGGCAGACCGTGCCCTGACGCCGCAGGTGCGCCCGCGCGGCGGATCGGCGCCCGCGCGGCGGGTGTTCTCCCCCGCTTGTCGCGCCGGTCCGCGGGTGCGGGACCGGAAGCGGGCGCCAGGAGAGCGATCAGCGCGCAGCACGGTCCGCAAGCGGTCCGCAACCGGTCCAGGAAGCGGTCCGCAACCGGTCAGGAGATGCGCGCGTGCCGCTGGATCCAGGCGTGCATGGCGATGGCCGCCGCGGCGCCCGCGTTGATCGAGCGGGTCGAGCCGAACTGCGCGATGGAGCACACCAGGGACACCGACTCCCGCGCCTCGCCGGTCAGCCCGGGTCCCTCCTGGCCGAAGAGCAGCACGCAGCGCCGGGGCAGGGCGGTGGCCTCCAGCGGGACCGCGCCGGGCAGGTTGTCGATCCCGACGACCGGGAGGTCCTCGCCCGCAGCCCAGCGGCCGAGCCCGGCGACGTCCTCGTGGTGGCGCAGGTGCTGGTAGCGGTCGGTGACCATGGCGCCGCGCCGGTTCCAACGCCGGCGGCCGACGATGTGGACCTCCTTGGCCGCGAAGGCGTTGGCCGTGCGCACCACGGAGCCGATGTTGAAGTCGTGGCCCCAGTTCTCCACCGCCACGTGGAAGTCGTGGCGCCGGGTGTCCAGGTCGGCCACGATCGCCTCCCGGGTCCAGTACCGGTAGGCGTCGACGACGTTGCGGCGGTCCCCGTGGGCCAGCAACTCCCGGTCGTAGCGCGGGTCGTCCGGCCACGGCCCGGGGTGCGGACCGACACCCACGCCGGGACCGCCGCGATCGTCGTGCACGGGCGGCTCGTCGTACTGGAACGGTTCGCCCGTCGGCGGCCGGCTCGTGCTCACCCCATGGCTCGTGCTCACCCCACGAGGGTAGACGGGGCCGTCCCCTGGTCCGTCCGCTGTCCGGGGAGGGCGGGCCGCCGCCGGGGCCGGGCCACCGACCGGGTGATCCCGGCACCCAGCCACAGCAGGAAGCCGGTCGGCAGGAACACCGCGTCGGCGGAGATCATCGCGAGTGAGAAGAAGGGCAGCCCCAGCGTGACCGCGATGCCGGCGTGCTCGCACATCATCAGCACCAGCAGGGTGTTCTTCGCCCGCCGGTTGAGCAGGGTGAACGGGAACGCCACCTGCACGATCACCGTGCCGTAGCTGATCAGCATGACCATCACACCGCTGGCCGCCAAGGCGTGCGAGAGGGCAGGCCAGGGCGTGAAGTCGTTGATGTGCAGCGGGTAGTACAGCGCGGTGCCGTTCTCCCAGAGCGACCCCTGGATCTTGTACCAGCCGGCGTCCGCGTAGATGAAGCACACCTCGACCACGATCACCAGCATCGCGCCGGCGTGCACCACGTTGGCGGCCATGTCCATCACGGTGCGCGGTTCGCCCGGCGCGCACCGCCCGAGCAGGTACCACGCCGCCTGTCCTGCCAGCGCCACGCCGAAGGCCACCGCCCACAGCCCGGCCAGCCGTCCGGTCGCGCAGGCGACCGCCGTCGTCAGCGCGCCGGCGGCCCACAGCAGCACGCCGACCGGATCGGCCGCCGACCGGCCGGCGGCCGGCTCGACCCGGCCCGAGGCGGCGTCCGGCCCCCCGCCCGGAAGGGCGTCCGGTGCACCGGACGGGCCGACCCCGGTCTCCGGCGCGCCGGACGGGCCGACCCCGGCGTCGGCCTGCGGCGCTTCGGCGCGCCGGGCGGCCCGGCGGGCCCGGCGCGCGTCCAGCGACCAGACGCTCCCGCACCGGGTGAAGACCAGGTAGATCGCCATGATGTGCAACACGTTGTCGCCGCCGTCGCCCTCGAAGACGCTGCGGTTCTGCAACGACAGCACGCCGATCATGAAGAACACGGCCGACGTCCTGGTGCGCCAGCCCAGCAGCAGCGACAGCGAGGCGAGGATCGCGACCCCGTAGACGATCGTGAACCAGGCCCGGCTGTCGGACCACAGCAGTACCGTGAACGCGTGGTTGGTGTTGATCAGTGAACGCGCCATCGGGAGGCTGAACGGGCCGTGCGGGCCGTAGAGCTCGCCGCGGTGCGGCCATTCGCGCAGCAGGAAGAGCATCCAGGTCAGCGAGAAGCCGATCCGGATCACGGCCGACTGGTAGGGGGCGACCGTGGTTCCGGTGATCCGCGCCAGACCCCGGGCGACGAAGCCGTCGAGTTGTTCGAGGAGTCCGGAGAACGGGAACGGCGGCCGGGTGCCGGGCGGCCCGCCGGGTCCGGTGGGCCGGGGCACGGGCCGCGGGTGGTGCGGCGTGGCGCGCGGGGCGCCGCTGTGGTCGGTCACGAGTAGTCCTCGGCGGTGACGGCCCACCAGGGCAGCACGCGGTAGGTGGTCTTCGTGGAGGTCTTCTGGGCGCTCCAGGGCGGCGAGCCGACCGGAGTGGTCGCCGCGCGCACCTGGATCTCCTGCACCGCGCCGCCGTTGAGGCGCGGGCCGAACCGCTGCGCGACGATGCGCAGCACGTACCTCTGGGACAGGTCGCCGCGCACACCGACCGCCCGGTTCTGGTTGTCGTGCGTGTCGGTGTAGAAGCCCCAGGCGCGGCGCAGTTCGTTCTGCACGGTGTGGCTCGGGATCGGATCGTGCCGGATCCGGGCGATGTCCATCGCGGTCAGGTCGACCCACCCGGTGGTGGCCACCGAACCGTCGGCGCGGCGCACCCGCGCGCGCGCCTCGACGTCGTTGTTGTCCTGCACCGGGTTCGGCGCGAACAGCTTCCAGTTCTGTTCGAACTCCGGGTAGACGTATCCGTTGAGCTGCTTGGCGTACTCGGTCGACAACGTGTTCGTCGGCGCGATGGACAGGAACACCATCACCAGGTGGAAGGCCGCCCCCACCGCCACCGCGGCCACCACGACCGCGACGATCAGCCGGGACGGGAGGGAGAGCCGGGATATGCCCCCCAACTCCTCCGCCTCGTCCAGGTCGTACTCCCGCGCCGTACCACCGCCGCCCGCCTCCCCGCTGCCGCCGCCCGCGTCACCGCCCCCGGCCGCCGCGCCCCCGGCGTCCTCGGCCGCCGCGCCGTCCTCCGGGTCCTCGGCACCCGGGTCGTCCTCAGCGTCCTCGGCGGGCACGCCGTCCCCGGAGCCGCCCCGCTCCCCGGCACCCGCGCGGTCCCTGGCACCCGGGTCGCTGGCACCCGGGTCGCTGGCACCCGGGTCGCCGCCGATCGCGCCGTCGGCCGGGTCGCCGCCGGACCGGTCCCGCGTCGCGTCGGCGGACCCGGCCCGGTCTCCCGGTTCGACACCGTGGTCCGCGTCCGCGTCCGCGTCACGCCTGCCGGCCCCGCCCTCCCAGGCGTCCGCCTCCGCCGGCCCGGCGGAGGCGACGGCCCCGCCGCCTCCGCCGGTACCGGTACCGCCGGCTGCGGACGGCCGCGCCGGCCGTCCGGCGGCGTCCGGTCGTACCGCAGCGTTCGCCGCCCCGTCCTCGGGTGGCTCCATGTCGTTCCCCGTTCCCCTTCCTCGCGGCCCGGACCGGGCCAGGGCGTATCCGGCTGTCACACCAGCACGGGCATCGGGAGAGCCGCGTCGGAGCCGGACGCAAGCGGAACGCTACTCACGCGGCGGCCACCGGGACAGCCGTACGAGGTTATCCACAGGGCGGAGATCAGCCTTGACACCCCGGCCCGTCCGGCCGACCATTGAACCGAACGGTCGGTCGGGAGCATGGGAGGCCTCGGTGACCACGGCACAGCAGACGGACGGCGTCGAGCGGCAGGCGGAATTCGACGCGGTGGTGGCGGCCGAGGGGCGCGTCGAGCCACGCGACTGGATGCCGGACGCCTACCGGGCCACGTTGGTCCGGCAGATCGCCCAGCACGCCCACTCCGAGATCATCGGCATGCAGCCGGAGGCCAACTGGATCACCCGCGCGCCCAGCCTGCGCCGCAAGGCGATCCTGATGGCCAAGGTCCAGGACGAGGCCGGCCACGGCCTGTACCTCTACGGTGCCGCGGAGACCCTCGGCGTGGACCGCTCGGAGCTGCTCGACAAGCTGCACGCCGGCCGCCAGCGCTACAGCTCGATCTTCAACTACCCCACCCTGACCTGGGCCGACGTCGGCGCCATCGGGTGGCTGGTGGACGGCGCGGCGATCACCAACCAGGTACCGCTGTGCCGCTGCTCCTACGGCCCGTACGCCCGCGCGATGGTCCGCATCTGCAAGGAGGAGTCCTTCCACCAGCGGCAGGGCTACGAGTTGCTCCACGCGCTCTCGCACGGCACACCCGCGCAGCACGCCATGGCGCAGGACGCGGTGGACCGGTGGTGGTGGCCGTCGCTGATGATGTTCGGCCCGCCGGACGACGAGTCCTCGCACTCGGAGCAGTCGATGGCCTGGCGCATCAAGCGGCACTCCAACGACGAGCTGCGCCAGCGCTTCGTGGACATATGCGTCCCACAGGCCGAGTCGCTGGGCCTGCGGCTGCCGGACCCGGACATCCGGTGGAACGAGGAGCGCGGCGCCCACGACTACGGCGCGATCGACTGGAGCGAGTTCCAGCAGGTGCTGCGCGGCAACGGACCGTGCAACGAGCAGCGGCTCGCCCAGCGGCGCACCGCTCACGAGAACGGCGCCTGGGTGCGCGAGGCGGCGGCCGCGTACGCCGTCAAGCACTCCGGGGACGCCACCACAGTGCCGAGTGAAGGGGCGATCGCGGGATGAACACCGAATGGCCGTTGTGGGAGGTCTTCGTCCGCGGCCGGCGAGGGCTGAGCCACACGCACGCCGGCAGCCTGCACGCGCCGGACGCGGAGATGGCGCTGCGCAACGCCCGCGACCTGTTCACCCGGCGCGGCGAGGGCGTCTCGATCTGGGTCGTCCCGGCGGCGGCGGTCACCGCCTCCTCGCCGGACGAGAAGGACCCGTTCTTCGACCCGGCCGCCGACAAGGCCTACCGCCACCCGACGTTCTACGAGATCCCGGAGGGGGTCAAGCACCTGTGAGTGCGACCGAGCGGTTGACCGGGCGGGCCGCGGCAGCCGCCGTGGCGCTGGGCGACGACGCGCTGGTGCTCTCCCACCGGCTCGGCGAGTGGGCCGGCCACGCCCCCGTGCTGGAGGAGGAGGTCGCGCTGGCCAACATCGCGCTGGACCTGCTCGGCCAGGCCCGCTTCCTCTACCAGTCGGCCGGCGACGAGGACGAGTTGGCGTACCTGCGCGAGGAGCGGTCCTTCCGCAACGTTCAGTTGGTCGAGCGGCCGAACGGCGACTTCGCCGCCACCATCGCCCGCCAGCTGTACTTCGCCGCCTACCAGGAGCTGCTGTACCGCGAACTGGCGAACGGCGAGGGCCCGTTGGCCGGCCTGGCGGCGAAGGCGGTCAAGGAGGTCGGCTACCACCGCGACCACGCCACCCGGTGGACGCTGCGGCTCGGCGACGGCACCGAGCAGAGCGCGCGGCGCATGCAGGACGCGCTGGACGACCTGTGGCGCTACACCGGGGAGCTGTTCGACCCGGTCGAGGGCCTGCCCGTCGACACCGGCGCGCTGCGCGAGCCGTGGCTGGCGTCCATATCCGACGTGGTCCGGCAGGCGACGCTCACCGTGCCGGACGGCCCGGACCGGTCCGGGTGGTCGGCCGGCGGCGGACGGCAGGGGATCCACACCGAGCCCTTCGGCCGGATGCTGGCGGAGATGCAGCACCTGTACCGGGCGCACCCCGGAGCGACCTGGTGACCACGCCCGGAGGTCGGACCGCGCTGGAGGAGGAGCTGCGCCGGATAGCCGGCGCGGTCCCCGATCCCGAGCTGCCCATGCTCACCCTGGCGGAACTGGGCGTGCTGCGCGCGGTCCACGTGGTGGCGCCCGGTCGGGTCGACGTGGAACTGACGCCCACGTACACCGGCTGCCCGGCGGTCGAGACGATGGCCGGCGACATCGCCGACCGGCTGCGCGGGCACGGCGTGGCCGAGGTGTCGGTGCGCACCGTGCTGTCGCCGCCGTGGACGACCGACGCGATCAGCGCCGAGGGCCGCCGCAAGCTGGCGGAGTCCGGGATCGCGCCGCCGCGCCCGGTCGCCGCGGGCGGCCCGGTGCCGCTCGCCCTGTCGGTGCGCTGCCCGCACTGCGGCTCGCTGGACACCACACTGCTCAACCGGTTCTCCTCCACCGCCTGCAAGTCGCTGCGGCGCTGCGAGAACTGCCGTGAACCGTTCGACCACTTCAAGGAGTTGTGAGCCACGTGACCACCCCGGCGCGCCACAACGCGTTCCACCGGCTCCAGGTGACCGAGGTCGACCGGATCACCGACGACGCGGTCGCGCTCAGCTTCGCGGTGCCGCCGGCGCTGCGGGAGGCCTACCGGTTCAGCGCCGGGCAGCACGTCACGCTGCGCCGGTTCGAGGGCGGCACCGAGATACGCCGTACCTACTCGCTGTGCGACCGGGCGCCGGCGGACGGCGCCGGGCCGGAGCGGCTGCGGGTCGGGGTCCGGCTGGTCGAGGGCGGCGCGTTCTCGGCGTACGCGCTCAAGGAGATCCTGCCGGGGCACGAGGTCGAGGTGATGACGCCGGCCGGGCGGTTCGGCCTGGGGACGCTGTCGGTGCCGGGCCGCGGCGGGCGCTTCGCGGCGGTGGTCGGCGGCAGCGGCATCACACCGGTGCTCTCCGTCGCGGCCACGCTGCTGGCGGAGCGGCCGGACGCGCGGTTCTGCCTGGTGCGCAGCGACCGGTCGGTGGCCTCGACGATGTTCCTGGAGGAGGTGGCGGACCTCAAGGACCGTCACCCGGACCGGTTCCAGCTCGTCCAGGTGCTCTCCCGTGAGGAGCGGCAGGCCGGGCCGCCGTCCGGCCGGCTGGACCGGGAGCGGCTGGCCGGCATGCTGCCCGCGTTGCTGGCGGTCGATCGGGTGGACGCCTGGTTCCTGTGCGGCCCCTACGGCCTGGTGGACGGCGCGGACCGGGCTCTGCGCGCGCTGGGCGTCGAACGGCCCCGGATCCACCAGGAGATATTCCACGTGGACGACGGGACGACCGCGGTCGCGGGAGCGGCGGGGACCCCCGCGGCGGGCGGTCCGGCCGCCGCGCGGTCCGCAGCGGTGCGCGCCACGCTGGACGGCCGCAGCGGTGAATGGCCCTCGCGTGCCGGTGAGTCGCTGCTGGAGACCGTCCTGCGCAACCGAGCCGACGCGCCGTACGCGTGCAAGGGCGGGGTGTGCGGAACCTGTCGCGCCCTGCTGGTGTCCGGCGAGGTCCGGATGGACCGCAACTTCGCGCTGGAACCGGAGGAGTTGGAGGCCGGTTACGTGCTGGCCTGCCAGTCGCACCCGGTCAGCGAGCAGGTCGGGCTGGACTTCGACGCCTGACGCGGCGCGCGGTGCCGGGCCCGCCCCCGGATCGGACTCCACCACCCGTCGCCACCACCGGTCGCCGACCTCGCCCCCACCGCCGCACCGGCTTCGACGCCACGCCGGTGGAGGGGACGGCCGGGCGGACGTCGACCGACCCGGGGCGCCTGGGCCGGCCGGCGGTCGCGGGCCGACGCCGGGCCGACGGCCACCGCCTCCCGGCACGCACCGGGTCGCCGCGAACCGCGCGGCCAACGCCCTCCGGGCCGGCCGGACGCCGGGCCGGCGCCGCGCACGCCGGACCGTGCGGGCGGCGGAGAGCCGCGCGGGGCGGTGCCTCCCGGCGCCGGGGCGGAGGCGAGGGCCGGCGACAGCGAGCCCCGCGGGAGCGGTGCGGGCGGTCGGAGTCAGAGCACGCCGGCGGGCGCGCCGCTCTCGCTGACCATGGGCAGCCGGGCCCCCTGCCAGGCCAGCATGCCGCCTTCCACGTTGACCGCTTCCACGCCCTGGGCGATGAGGAACTGGGTGACCCGCGCGGAGCGCCCGCCGGCCTTGCAGACGACGTGCACCCGGCGGTCGGCGGGAACCTCGCCGACCCGGGACGCCATCTCGCTCATCGGGATGTGCACGGCGCTCGGGGCGTGGCCGGCGGTCCACTCGTCGCTCTCCCGCACGTCGAGCAGGTACGCGTCGGACGCTACGGCGGCCACGTCGACCGAGGGCAGAGAGGTGAACGGCATGGTGGCGCCTTTCGGATCAGGACGGCGGAGGGGTCGGAAGGGATGGGACACGGCCTCGGTCCCGGCGGCCGAGCCGCGCGGGGGCCACGGGTGGCGCCGCCGTCCGGCCACCCGCGCCCGGCCCGCGCCCGCCGGACCGGACGGTTCGAACGGCGGGAGCCGTCCGGGCGCCGCCGGCGGTCGCGGACCGGTGCCGCGGCGGCCAGTATCGCCTCAGTCGGCGGCGGCGCGCAGCAGACCGCCGAGACGGCGTTCGCGTTCGGCGACCTGGGCCAGGAGTTGGTCGGCGATCTCGTTGAGCAGCGTGTCGGGGTCCTCGGGGGCGAGCTTGAGCATCTGACCGATGGCGCTGCCCTCCAGTTCGCCGGCGAGGGCGGCCAGGCGTTCCTTGCGGGAGGCCATCCACTCCAGCCGCGCGTAGAGTTCCTCGGCCTTGCTGAGCGGTTCGCGTTCCGAGGGGGGGCCGGCCGCCCACTCCTCGGACAGCAGCCGCAACGTCCCCTCGTCACCCTGCGCGTACGCCTCGTTGACCCGGGCGATGAAGTCGCCGCGCCGTTTCTCGTCCTCCTCGTCCTGGGCGAGGTCGGGGTGCGCCTTGCGGACCAGGTCGCGGTAGAGGCGGCGGGCCTCCTCACCCGGGCGGACCCGGCGCGGCGCCGCCGTGTCCTCCGCCGGGCCGACGCCCTCGGAACCGAGCAGCCCCTCGAAGAGCTCCTCGATCCCGGGCATCGGCATCACCAGGGCGCGCGCCTCCCACGCCCGCTCGATGTCGGCCCGTTCGCCGCTGTGTGCCGCGACCGCCTCGGCGATCAGGGCGTCGAGTTCGTCGAGGCGCGCGTACATCGGACCGAGGCGCTGGTGGTGCAGGTGGGAGAAGTTCTCCACTTCGACGCGGAAGGTCTCCACGGCGATCTCGAATTCGATCAGCGCCTGCTCAGCCGCCTGGACCGCCTTCTCCAAACGGTCCTCGGCACCCGGTGGTCGGTCGGCCGGCGGCTGGTCGTCGAGGTTCGTCACCCGTCCAGCCTACGAGGGCCGCGCGGCCGCCCGCCGCCGCCACCCGGGCGCCGCACACGTCACAGCGGTCACAACGTGCCTCCGCGAGGGGTCAATGTCAGGGTTTTCCCCCTCTCATGTCACGTTTCGTGCTTGCCTGGGTTCCGGCATTTTCCCCGGCTGTCACCAGCCGCCTCGGACCGGCTCGGATGAGAACCGCAGGTGCACGACGTTGGATGAGACGACCAGGCTCCCCGCCTCCGCGGGGCCGGACCCCGTGGACCCGGTCCGGCCCGCCCCGGACCGTTCCGGCGCGCCGTCGTCCGACGGGCGGCCGCGCGGCGCGCACCGGCCCGCGACGGACCGCCCGGAGGCCGAGCCCGCCTCCGGGCCGGCTCCGGACACCCCCAGGCCGGCTCCGGACACCCACGCCGCCCCCGGGCCCGGCCCGGGCCGACCGCGGTACACCGCGCCGCGCGCGGCGGCGCCGGCCGGGGTGCTGGCGGTGCTGCGCCTCGCGGTCGTCTCGCTCGACGCGGACGGGCGGATCTCGCACTGGAACCGCGGCGCCGAGGAGTTGTTCGGGCACCGGTGGGAGGCGGTTTTCGGACAGCGGCCGGCCGGTCTGCTGTCCACGGCCGCGCCCGGCGGGTCCGGCGGGCGCGGGGCGCCCCGGCGCGACGTGTTCGAGATGCTCGGCGAGCTGACCCTGCCGTGCTGGACCGGCGAGTTCACCGTGGCGGGCCGGGGCGGCATGACCCGGGAGGGGCTGTGGTGGACCTACCGGATCGGTGAGGGTGACGGGCGGGGCCTGCTGGTGCTGGCGGTGAACGCCAAGCCGTTGCGGGCCGGTTCGCTGCGGATCGCGATCGGCGACCGCATGCTCCCGTACACCCTGCTCGGCGCGACCGGCCCGGAGCAGGTGCGGATCGCCCCCCGCCTCGCCCCGCCGGCCGACGGCCCGTCCCCCGGATCCGCGGCGCCCGGATCCGCGGCGCCCGGATCCGCGGCGCCCGGCGCGGGCCGGTCCGGCACGGCGGCCATCGCCGACCGGCTCACCGCGGTGCTGCCGCACGTCAACCGCCAGCGGCTGGAACGGGTGATGGACGAGGTGGCGCGGCTCGGCTCACCGGTGCTGGAGGTCGAGGGCGCGGCGCTGCCCGTGCTGCCGTACGAGGCGGTGCCGTCCTGCGCCGCGTCGGCCCTGCCCGGAGCGCCGGGCGCGGTGACCGGAGCCGGCGCGGAGACGCACGGCTGGGCGCGTACCGGCGCGCAGCGCCAACTCCCGCCGCCCGCCGGCGCGTACGACACCCGGCAGCCGGCCGGGCACGCCGGGACGGCGCCCTCCGGCACCCCGCGCGCCGACGCCGCCCCGCACGGGTCGCTCGGCGAACCGCACCACCACGGCCGGCACGGCGAACCGCCGCACGGCGCCACCGGATACGGCACGGCCACCCGCCGTGACCCGGCCGACCAGGACCCCGGGCAGCCGGCCGCAGCGCGGCCCCGGCTCCCGCACCCCGGCGGGCCGCGGCCCGCGGCGGCGGGCGCGCTGGCCGCCGGCCCCGTGCCGCCGACCGGGCTGACCCGGATCAGGCCGTTCGCCTCCGCCGCGCCCGGACACGTCGTGCAGCAGCAGTTGGCCCTGCTGCGCGAGACCGGCAACCGGGTCGGCACCACGCTCGAACTCGACACCACCGCGAGCGAGTTGTGCCAGGTCGCGGTACCGGGGTTCGCCGACCTGGCTGCCGTGATGATCGTGGACGACGTGTTCACCGGCGCCGCCCCGGACCCGGACCGGGGCGCCCGGCCGGGGAGGGGCGCACCGCTGACCATGCGGCGGGTCGCGGTCGCCTGCCGGAACGCCCGGACGCGGTGGGAGGACCTGCTGCCGGAGGACGAGTTGTTCACCGTCTCCGCCCGGGACCCGCGCGACCTGACAGAACCGTTACTGCTTCCGGTGGTGGACCCGGTGGTGGCCGACGCCGTCGCCGCCGACCTCGGCGTTCCGGCGATCGGCCCGCTGCTGGCCGACCGGTCGCTGCTGATCGCGCCGCTGACCGCGCGCGGCACCGTGCTGGGCCGGATGTGCTTCGTCCGGGAGCCGCAGCGCCCCGCGTTCAACCTCAAGGACGCGGCGACCGCCGTGGAGTTCGCCGCGCGCGGCGCGGTGCACCTGGACAACGCGCGGCTGCACCAGTTCGAGTCCCGGGCGGCCACCACGCTCCAGCGCAGCATGCTGCCGACCTCGCCGCCGCGCATCCCCGGGGTGAGCGTCGCCCACCACTACCGGCCGGGCGACCGGCAGGCCCAGGTCGGCGGCGACTGGTTCGACGCGATCCAGCTGCCGGGCGGCCGGGTGGCGCTGATCGTCGGCGACGTGATGGGCCACGGGCTGCACAGCGCGGCGGTGATGGGCCAGTTCCGCACCGCCGTGCAGACCATGGCGGCGCTCGACCTGCCGCCGGCCCAGCTGCTGCGCCACCTGGACAACCTGGCGCACCGGCTGGGCGCCGACCACCTGGCGACCTGCGTCTACGCGGTCTACGACGCCATCCACCGCACCCTGCACCTGGCCAACGCCGGTCACATCCCGCCGGTCCTGGCCCGCCCGGACGGCCGCAGCGAGCTGTTGCGGATCCCGGAGGGCGCGCCGATCGGCGTGGGCGGCGTGCCGTTCGAGACGGTGGAGATCCCGGTGCCGGACGGCAGCTGGCTGGTGCTGTGCACGGACGGCCTGGTGGAGGTGCGCGGCCAGGGGATAGACGCCGGCCTCGCGGCGCTGTGCGCCAACGTCATCGAGCCACGGCACAGCCCGGAGGGCGTCTGCGACCGCATCCTGTCCCGGGTGCACTCCGACGACCGCCGGGACGACGTGGCGCTGCTGGTGGCCCGGTTCGACGGGATCGCGGCGGACGACGTGGCCGAGTGGCGGCTGGCGCTGGAGCCCGGCCAGGTGCGCACCGCGCGCACGGTGACCCGTGGGCAACTCGCCCGGTGGGGCCTGGAGGGGCTGACCGACCTGGCCGAACTGCTGGTGAGCGAGCTGGTGACGAACGCCTTGCGGGCGGCCCGGCAGGAGGTCAGGCTGCGGCTGATGCGGGTCGGCAAGCTCCTGGTCGAGGTCAGCGACGACGATCACAACCTGCCGCAGCTGCGCCGGGCCGACCAGGACGACGAGCACGGCCGGGGGCTCGCCCTGGTCAGCAACCTCTCGCGGCGCTGGGGCACCAGCCGCAAGGCGGTCGGCAAGGTGGTGTGGTTCGAGCTGCCGTTGCCGAAGGAGTGAGGCCCGGCGCGGTGGCGGCGCCTCACTCGTTGGGGCCGGATACCCGCCGCGCTCGGCGGGGCCGGACACCCGCCGCGCCGGCCACCGTTCCGAGGCCCCTCCGACGGCCGCACGGCCGCCCCTCCGACGGCCGGCCGCTCTCGTCGCCGGTCCGGCACCCGCCCCGTCCCGCCCGGCCCGGCCCGGGCCCGCCGACGGGCGGTACCCCGGGGGCGGGCACGCTGTACGGTGCAGCCACCGAAAGGGGATCACCGTGCCAGCGTCCGGTAACGAGCGGGAGGCGTCCGTGGAGACGATCCAGCGTGAGCTGACCGCGTTCTCCCGGCGGGCCCGCGCCGCGGCGGCCCGGATGCACCCGGAGCTGTCGCTGGTGTCCTTCACGCTGCTCGCGCAACTCGCCGACCAGCGGGGCTGCCGCGCCACCGATCTCGCGGCGCACTACATGCTGGACAAGTCGACGGTCAGCCGGCAGGTCGCGGCCCTGGAACAGCTGGGATTCGTCGAGCGCCGGCCGGATCCGGACGACCAGCGGGTGCAGATGCTGCACCCAACGGCGGCCGGCGACGAGGTGCTCGCCGCCGCGCACGCCATCCGGCAGCAGGTCTTCCGCCGCCGGTTCGCCGACTGGGACCAGGCGGACCTGGACCGGTTCGCCGGCTACCTGGTCCGTTTCAACGAGGCATCGATCAACGACCTGGCGGCCGGCGAGCAACTGGCCGCCAGCCGGTTCCCCCGCACCGGCGACCGGCCCGGCCGGCGCGGTTGACGCCGGCCCGCGACCGCACCGCCCGCCGTGCGGGCCGCCGCGCTCCGGACGGCCGTCACCACGCGTTCGGATACGGACACGCGGCGCGAGCGCGGGGCTGCGGGCACGAGTGGCACGGGCACGGCGCGTGGCGTGGGAGCGACGAAGAACCCCGCCCCGGATCTCTCCGGAGCGGGGTCCACTCGGTGCGCGAGGGGGGAGTTGAACCCCCACGCCCTTTCGGGCACTGGAACCTGAATCCAGCGCGTCTGCCTATTCCGCCACCCGCGCATGGGTGTTGTCGTTCGAGTCCGCCACAGGCCCCGGACCGGTGTACCGATCTTCCCGACCCCTGTGGGAGCGCCTCCCGACATGCAGAACAGTAGCACGGCGGGGGAGGTGGGTTCACATCCGTTCCAGGTGGGCAACAGGCTCCCACGGCCCCGGGGCGAGGAGGTCCCGGACCGTTGCGGGACACTGACAGGAGCCCCATCTACCATCCCTGTGAAGGGCGGGCACAGCAGTACGACAAACGGACGGAGGACTTCCGGAAATGGCCGGGCGACCGGGGTTCCGGATGTGAGGGTCGACACTGTTGTCGTCGATGGCCGAGGGGAACCACGTGAATTTCCGCCGCGTGGATACGATCAGTAAGCAGTACGAGCAACGCCGCGTCGGACCGGGAAGACCTGAGGGAAGACCCGCAGAAGGAGGTGCATCGTGGGAGTACTGAAACGCTTCGAGCACCGGCTCGAGGGTCTCGTCAACGGCACCTTCGCGAAGGTCTTCAAATCGGAAGTCCAGCCCGTGGAGATCGCCGGCGCGCTCCAGCGCGAGTGCGACAACAACGCGACCATCTGGAACCGGGACCGCACCGTCGTGCCCAACGACTTCGTGGTCGAGCTGAGCACCTCCGACTACGAGCGGCTGAGCCCCTACGCCGGGCAGCTCGGCGAGTCGCTGTCCACCATGGTGCGCGACTACGGCAAGCAGCAGCGCTACACGTTCATGGGGCCGATCCAGGTGCACCTCGACCAGGCCGGCGACCTGGACACCGGGCTGTACCGGGTGCGCAGCCGCACCCTGGCCTCCAGCGAGTCGCAGCAGCACCACGACGGCCGGCAGCCGTCGGCACGCCGCTCCCCGGGCGGCGGCTACGGCTACCCCCCGCAGCCCTCCTCCCCGCCGCCGATGCCCGCGCACCCGCCCGGCCACCCGCCGGTCACCCGGCTGCCCGGCACCGGCGACCCGTCCACCGGCACCCGGCGCTGGATCGAGATCAACGGCAACCGCCACCAGCTCTCCCGGTCCTCCCTCGTCCTGGGCCGCAGCACCGAGGCCGACGTGCGCATCGACGACCCCGGCGTCTCCCGCCGGCACTGCGAGATCCGGGTCGGCTCGCCCTCGACGGTCCAGGACCTCGGGTCGACCAACGGCATCGTGGTGGACGGCCAGCACACCCAGCGCGCTACGCTCCGCGACGGCTCGCGGATCGTCGTGGGCTCCACCACCATCGTGTACCGGCAAGCCGAAGGGTGAAGCGGGGGCAATGTCAGAGCTGACCCTGACGGTCATGCGGTTGGGTTTTCTCGCCGTGCTGTGGCTGTTCGTCATCGTCGCGGTGCAGGTCATCCGCAGTGATCTGTTCGGCACCAAGGTCACCCAGCGGGCCGGCCGCCGCCCGGAGGGGGCGCCGCGCGCCGCGCAGCAGCGCCCGCAGCCCCCGCAGCCGCGCCAGCGCCGCGGGGCGCCCACCAAACTGGTGGTCGCCCAGGGCTCGCTGTCCGGCACCACGGTCGCCCTGCAGGGCCAGACGATCACCCTCGGCCGGGCGCACGACTCGACCATCGTGCTGGACGACGACTTCGCGTCCAGCAGGCATGCCAGGATCTACCCGGACCGCGACGGCCAGTGGATCGTCGAGGACCTCGGATCCACCAACGGCACCTACCTGGACCGCACGCGGCTCACCACGCCGACACCGGTCCCGATCGGTGCCCCGATCCGCATCGGCAAGACCGTCATCGAGCTGCGGAAGTAGTCGCACAATGAGCCAGCGGAGCGAGCGAGCGCGACCGAGAGGGTGGGCACCGTGCGGATGTACCCCGAGCCGACGGGTGAGGTGCGCATGAGCCTTTCCCTGCACTTCGCTGCCGGGTCCCACAAGGGCATGATCCGGGAGGGCAACGAGGACTCCGGATACGCCGGCCCGAGGCTGCTGGCCATCGCCGACGGCATGGGCGGGCAGGCGGCCGGCGAGGTCGCCAGCTCCGAGGTGATCTCCACCCTGGTCACGCTCGACGACGACGTGCCCGGCTCCGACATCCTGACCTCGCTCGGCGAGGCCGTGCAGCGGGCCAACGACCAGTTGCGGATGATGGTCGAGGAGGACCCGCAGCTGGAGGGCATGGGCACCACGCTCACCGCGCTGCTGTGGACCGGGCAGCGGCTCGGGCTGGTGCACATCGGCGACTCGCGCGGCTACCTGCTGCGCGACGGCGTGCTCAGCCAGATCACCCAGGACCACACCTGGGTGCAGCGGCTGGTCGACGAGGGCCGGATCACCGAGGAGGAGGCCGGCACCCACCCGCAGCGTTCGCTGCTGATGCGCGCGCTGGACGGGCGCGGCCAGGTGGAGCCGGACCTGTCGATCCGCGAGGTGCGGGCCGGCGACCGCTACATGATCTGCTCCGACGGCCTGTCCGGCGTGGTGAGCCACCAGACCCTGGAGGAGACGCTCGCCGGCTACCAGGGCCCGTACGAGACCGTCGAGGAGCTGATCCAGCTCGCGCTGCGCGGCGGCGGCCCGGACAACATCACCTGCATCGTCGCCGACGTCTTCGACACCGAGGAAGGCGACGGCTACGACGGCCGGCACAACGAGCACCCGGTGGTGGTGGGCGCGGTCGCCGAGCACCCGCACGCGCTGGCCGACCAGCGCCACCTGCAGACCCCGGCCGGCCGGGCGGCCGAGCTGGGCCGCCCGGCGCCGCAGCAGTCCGCCGCCGAGGGCTCGTTCGGCCCGCCGGACGGCGGCGCCCCGGCCGCCGGGGCCACCCCGCTGGGAAGTTCCGGGCCGCCCGCCGAGGGCGGCCACGCCAAACCCCGGCAGCGCCGCGGCTGGTTCAAGCGCACCGGCGTCGGGGTGCTGGCCCTCGCGGTGGTCGGCGGCGGCCTGTACGCCGGCTACCGGTGGAACCAGACGCAGTACTTCGTCGGGGCCAACGGTGACCACGTCGCGGTCTACCAGGGCATCAACCAGAGCCTGCTGGGGCTGAACCTGTCGCGGGTGCACCAGGACCACCCGGACATCCCGCTGAAGTACCTGCCGACCTACCAGCGCGACCAGGTGAAGAACACCATCGCGGTGAACAGCCTGGCGCAGGCGACCGACAAGACCGACCAGCTGCACAAGCAGGCGCAGGTCTGCCGGATCATCGCCGACTCCGCGCACACCGGCTCCACCGGCCACGGCACGGCGTCCCCCGGTCCGAGCGCCAGCGCGAGCGCCAAGGCGGGCGGAAAGGCGGGAAAATCCGGCACGTCCGGTTCCTCCGCGGCCGGCCGCACCTCCTCCGGCTCGTCCGCCAAGCCCAAGCCCTCGACCAGCCCGTCGCCCGGCCCCACGCTCTCCGCCGACCAGCAGAAACTGGCGCAGCAGTGCGGCACCGGCCAGCAGTAGCAGGAGGGGCCCCGCTGTGAGCGCCACCACCAACACCACGACGATCTCGTCGATCGGTGCGCCCAACAGGCGCAACACCGAGCTGGCGCTGCTCGTCTTCGCGGTCGCCATCCCGCTGCTGGCCTACGCCAACGTGGGCCTGGCCAAGCACGGCTCGGTACCGGCCGACATGCTCGGCTACGGGCTCGGGCTGGGCGCCATCGCCGGGGTGGCGCACCTGGTGGTGCGCAGGTTCGCGCCGTACGCGGACCCGCTCATGCTGCCCATCGCCACCCTGCTCAACGGGCTGGGGCTGGTGCTGATCTACCGGCTCGACCAGGAGCCGTCGCTCGGCCCGGCGAAGGCGCCCGGCCAGCTGATGTGGTCCGGGTTCGCGGTGCTGCTGTTCATCGGCGTGCTGGTGTTCCTCAAGGACCACCGCATCCTCAACCGCTACACCTACATCTCCGGCCTGGTGGCGCTGCTGCTGCTGGTCGCGCCGATGTTCTTCCCGGGCATCAACGGCTCCAAGCTGTGGATCATCATCCCGGGCCTGGGGTCGATCCAGCCCGGTGAGTTCGCCAAGGTCATCCTGGCGGTGTTCTTCTCCGGCTACCTGATGGTCAAGCGGGACGCGCTGGCGCTGGCCAGCCGCCGCTTCATGGGGCTGTACCTGCCGCGCGGCCGCGACCTCGGCCCGATCCTGGTGATCTGGGCGCTGAGCATGTGCATCCTGGTCGTGGAGACCGACCTGGGCTCCACGCTGCTGTACTTCGGCCTGTTCGTGGTCATGCTCTACGTGGCCACCGAGCGCACCAGCTGGATCATCTTCGGCCTGCTGCTGGCGGCCGGCGGGGCGACCGTGGTCGGCATGACCTCCGCGCACGTCGAGGTCCGGGTGCAGAACTGGCTGGACCCGTTCGCCGGGGTGGCCACCCAGGGACCGTCCGAGGCGGCCCAGGTGATGTGGTCGTTCGGTTCCGGCGGCGTACTCGGCTCCGGACTCGGCCAGGGCTACTCCCGGCTGATCGGCGGCATCGCGGTCAAGAGCGACTACATCCTGGCCACCGTGGGCGAGGAGCTGGGCCTGGCCGGGGTGATGGCCGTGCTGCTGCTGTACGGCCTGCTGGTCGAGCGCGGCATCCGCACCGCCCTCGCCGCCCGCGACCCGTTCGGCAAGCTGCTGGCGATCGGCCTGTCCAGCGCGATGGCGCTGCAGGTCTTCGTGGTGGCCGGCGGGGTGACCGGGCTGATCCCGCTGACCGGCATGACCATGCCGTTCCTGGCCCAGGGCGGATCCTCGGTGATCGCCAACTGGGCGCTGGTGGCGGTCCTGCTGCGGATCAGCGACACCGCGCGCCGCCCGGCGCCCACCCCCGCCCCCTCGACCGACTCCGAGCCCACCCAGGTGGTCCGCCTGTGAACAAGCCGTTGCGACGGGTCGCCGTCTTCTGTGGCCTGCTCATCTTCGCCCTGCTGCTGCGCGACAACTGGGTGCAGTTCGTGCGCTCCGACGCGCTCAAGAACGACCCGCACAACCGGCGCGTGCAGATCAACGAGTACGCCAAGCCGCGCGGCGACATCATCGTGGACGGCAAGTCGGTGACCGGGCACACCACGACCACCGGCAGCGACTTCAAGTACAAACGCACCTACACCGACGGGCCGATGTGGGCGCCGGTGACCGGGTACGCCTCGCAGGCGTTCGGCACCAGCATGCTGGAGGGGGTCGACGACAAGATCCTCACCGGTGACGACGACCGGCTGTTCTTCAACCGCACGATCGACATGTTCACCGGCAAGCAGCAGCAGGGCGGCGACGTCGTCACCACGCTGAACGCCAAGGCGCAGGCGGCGGCGTACCACGGGCTGGGGAAGAAGAAGGGCGCGGTCGCGGCGATCGACCCGCGCACCGGCGCGGTGCTGGCGCTGGCCAGCACGCCGTCGTACAACCCGGCGAAGATCGCCGGCAACTCCGAGAAGGACGCGGCGGCCTGGAAGAAGCTGCTGAAGGACCCGGACCAGCCGATGCTCAACCGGGCGCTGCGGCAGACCTACCCGCCCGGTTCGACGTTCAAGATCGTCACCAGCGCGGCGGCGCTGGACGACGGGCTGTACAGCGACATCGACACCCCCACCGACTCCCCGCTGCCGTACACGCTGCCGGACACCACCACGCACCTGAACAACGAGGGGCCGCTGCCGTGCCACAACGCGACGCTGCGGGTGGCGCTGGAGGTGTCGTGCAACACCGTCTTCGGCCACATCGGCGCGCAGCTGGGCCGGGCCAAGATGCTGGCGGCGGCCAAGAAGTTCGGCTTCGACCGCACGCTGGACATACCCGTGCGCACCGCGGCGAGCGTCTTCCCCGAGCAGATGAACGCGCCGCAGACCGCGCTGTCGTCGATCGGCCAGTACGACACCGCCGCCACCCCGCTGCAGATGGCGATGGTGGCCGCCGCGGTGGCGAACAACGGCAAGCTGATGACCCCGTACATGGTCGACCAGCTGCGGGCGCCGAACCTGAACGTGGTCCAGCAGACCGCGCCCAAGGAGCTGGACCAGGCGATGACGCCGCAGACCGCGCAGAAGATCCAGCAGATGATGGAGTCGGTGGTGCGGGACGGCACCGGCACGAACGCGAAGATCCCCGGCGTGACGGTCGGCGGCAAGACCGGCACCGCGCAGCACGGCGAGAACAACAGCGGGCTGCCGTACGCGTGGTTCATCAGCTACGCCAAGACCTCCTCGGGCTCCCCGGTGGCGGTCGCCGTGGTGGTCGAGGACGGCAACGCCAACCGGGAGGACATCTCCGGCGGGGGCCTGGCGGCACCGATCGCGAAGGCCGTGATGCAGGCCGTGCTGAACAAGTGACGGCGGTCACGGCGGACGGTCCCACGCGTGACTCCGGTCACGCGCAGAACGCGTATACCGCATGTTTCCGCACGTCACGGTACCGGTCCTGTATCGGCTCGGGCTCATGGCCGGGTTCGCCAACGGGGGCCCGGTACGGTATGCCCGAGCAGGGTTAGCGCTCTGGGATCCTCCGGAAGAGGGAGAGGCTGGACTCACTATGGAAGAGCCGCGTCGCCTCGGCGGCCGGTACGAGCTGGGCTCAGTGCTCGGCCGGGGCGGCATGGCCGAGGTCTACCTCGCCCATGACACCCGCCTCGGACGCACGGTCGCTGTGAAGACGCTGCGGACGGACCTCGCCCGCGACCCGTCGTTCCAGGCCCGGTTCCGCCGGGAGGCCCAGTCGGCCGCCTCGCTCAACCATCCCGCGATCGTCGCGGTCTACGACACCGGCGAGGACTACGTCGACGGGGTCTCCATCCCGTACATCGTGATGGAGTACGTCGACGGCTCCACCCTGCGCGAGCTCCTGCACAGCGGGCGCAAGCTGCTGCCCGAGCGGTCGCTGGAGATGACCGTCGGCATCCTGCAGGCGCTGGAGTACTCGCACCGCAACGGCATCGTGCACCGCGACATCAAGCCGGCGAACGTCATGCTGACGCGCACCGGCCAGGTCAAGGTCATGGACTTCGGCATCGCCCGCGCGATGGGCGACTCGGGCATGACGATGACGCAGACCGCCGCGGTGATCGGCACCGCCCAGTACCTGTCCCCCGAACAGGCCAAGGGCGAGACGGTCGACGCGCGCTCCGACCTGTACTCGACGGGCTGCCTGATCTACGAGCTGCTGACCGTGCGGCCGCCGTTCATCGGCGACTCGCCGGTCGCGGTGGCGTACCAGCACGTGCGCGAGGAGCCGCAGCCGCCGAGCGTCTACGACCCCGAGGTCACCCCCGAGATGGACGCGATCGTCCTCAAGGCGCTGACCAAGGACCCGGACTACCGCTACCAGAGCGCCGACGAGATGCGCGCGGACATCGAGGCGTGCCTGGACGGCCAGCCGGTCGCCGCCACCGCGGCCATGGGTGCGGCGGGCTACGGCTACGGCGGTTACGGCGACGGCGCTCCGACCACCGCGCTGCCGCCGCAGCACGACCTGGGCGGCACCGCGATGATGCCGCCGACGCGCGACGACGACGGCGGTTACGGCTACGACGAGGAGCGGCCCGGCGGCCGGCGGCGCCAGCAGAAGAAGAACAACACCTCGACGATCCTGCTGGTCATCGCGGGGATACTGGTCCTGGTCGGGGCGATCTTCATCGGCCGCTCGATCTTCTCCGGCGGCGACCCGAACGCCATGCAGGCGCCGAACCTGGTGGGCCAGACCTACACGCAGGCGCGCACCTCGGCGGGCAACGTCGGGGTGAAGCTGGCCCGCGGCACGGAAGGCTACTGCTCGCAGCCCAAGGGCCACATCTGCCGGCAGGACCCCGAGCCGAACACGCGGATCGAGAAGGGTCAGACCATCACGGTCTCGCTCTCCAAGGGCCCGCGGCCGGTCGCGCTGCCGGACGTGACGAACCAGTCGCTGAGCGACGCGCAGCAGGAGCTGCAGAACAAGGGCTTCAAGCACGTCGTCACCAAGGCGGACGACGGCAGCTCCGGCAAGCCGGCCAACACGGTGCTCTCCGAGGACCCGCCGGCGAACACGAAGGTCACCCCGGACACCAAGATCACCCTGACCTACGCGGCCTCCCCGCAGAAGGTCACCGTGCCCAACGAGGTCAACCAGCAGTTCGCACAGGCCAAGGCCGCCCTGACCCAACTCGGTTTCAAGGTGGTGCAGAGCCAGGCGCAGTCCTCGCAGCCGGCCAACACGGTGATCGCCCAGTTCCCGAGCGCCAACTCGCAGGCGGCCAAGGGGTCCACGGTCACCCTGACCACCTCGCAGGGCAACGCGACGGTGCCCGGCGACATCGTCGGCAAGAAGCTGTCGGACGTGCAGAACGAGCTGAACGGCATGGGCATCACGTCGCAGGTCGCCTCCGGGCAGCCCTCGGACGGCAACGCCTACGTCACCAACAGCAACCCCGGTCCCGGCCAGGCGGTCGCCCCCGGCCAGACCGTCACCCTCAACACCGTGGACGGCCCGGGAAACGGAAACGGGGGCGGGTTCATCGGCGGCCAGGGCTAGCCTCCTGAAAACACACCACGGCTGACCGGCGCACGGCGACCGGAACGGCGCGGGGCGCGGACGAAACGTCCGCGCCCCGCGCCGTTCTCATGCCCGTCCCGCGACCTCCGCGAGGCGGCGGCCGGGTCAGCGCAGTACGGCCGGCGGGGTGCGGTGCGCGTCCACCCGCTGGGTGCCCACCAGTTCGCCCCACACCACGTAGCGGTACAGCGAGGTGTAGACCGGGGTGCAGGTGGTCAGCGTGATGTAGCGGCCGGGCTTCTTCCTGCCGGACTCGCGGGGGATCGGGTCGATCACGTGCACGTCGTACTTGGAGGTCTGCCGGAGGATGTCGTAGACCTTGTAGACGTACCAGGTGTCCCGCGTCTCGAAGACGATCGGGTCGCCCTTCTTGATCAGGTTGATGTTGTGGAACCGGGCGCCGTGCCCGTCGCGGTGGGCGGCGACGGCGAAGTTGCCGGACTTCGCCCACGGCATCGCGGCCTTCTCCGGCGAGACGTAGTAGCCGGCCACGCCCTGGTTGAGCACCGGGACCGAGGTGCCGCGCTTGACCAGCACCTCGTAGCCCTTGCCCATGGCCGGCACGTGCAGGAAGCCGATGCCGTCCTTCGTGTCGAGCTTGCCGGGCGGGGCGTCGTGCGGCTCGTGCGCCCAGTGCCTGCGGACGGTGGCCGCCTCGTGCCGCTCCTGCCGGTCGGCGGTGACGTTGGTCCACCACAGCGAGTAGGCCACGAACAGCGCGAGGACCAGGCCGAAGGTGATCAGCAGTTCACCGATGACGCTGACCGCGAGGGCGACGCGGGTGCGGCCCGGGCGCCCGCCGTCCGGGGCCGCGCCGTCCCGTGAGCCGCCGGTGTTCTGGTCGTGTTCGGTGGTGGACACCGCTCACCCCGTTCCTCGTGGTGTGGATCGTCCTCATCCGCCGAGCAGCGCGGCGGGGGTTCCCTCGGTGCGCGGCTGTTCGGCGACCAGCTTCCCCCACACGATCATCCGGAACTCGCTGGTGAACTCCGGTGTGCAGGTGGTCAGGGTGATGTACCGGCCGGGCCGGGTGAACCCGGAGCCGGGCGGGACGGGTTCGATGACGCTGATGTTGGACGGCGGGGTCTGCGGCAGCGAACTGGTGATCTGGTACGTGTAGTACATCCCGGAGGTCTCCACGACGACCTTGTCGCCCGGCACCAGCTTGTTGATGTACCGGAACGGCTCACCGTGCGTGTTGCGGTGCCCGGCCAGCGCGAAGTTGCCGCTCTTCGCCCACGGCATCGCGGTCTCCAGGTCGCCCGAGTAGTGGCCGACCTCGCCCTTGTCCAGGATGGTGGTCTTGTCCACGCCCTCGGCGATCGGGGCCTTCACGTCCAGTTTCGGGATGTAGATCATCGCGAACGGCGTGCCCTCGGGGAACCTGCTCGGCTCGCCGGCGTCGCTGGAGGCCTTGTGGTCCGCCCACTGGCTCTGCAGGTGCTTCGCCGCCCGGCCGGCCGCCTCGTCGGCCAGCACGTTGGTGTACCACAACTGGTAGACCACGAACAGCAGCATCAACACGCCCATGGTGATGAACAGTTCGCCGGTGACCTGGCTGGCCACCACGCCCGGGCTGGTCCGCGCGGCCCGCGCGGCCCGCTTCGCCTCCATCCGGGAGGCCGGCGCCCGCCGTCCCTCGCCGGCCGGCGGCGAGGGCGCCGGCCCGGCCGGAGCGCGGCGGCCGGAGCGCCGGGCGGCACGGCGCCGCTCGGCCCGGCCGCCGGACGGCTGCTCCCGCTCCTCCCCCGCCCCGGTCGGCCGGTCCGGGCCGCCGACACCGCCGCCGGCCTCCGCGCCGGCCGGGTCGGGCACCCGCGGCAGTTCCGCGGTGGCCCCTGGCAGCCCGGAACGCCGGTGCCGCTCGCGTTCCGTGGCGCCTTCCGGGTCGGCCGCGACGTCGCCGGGCGCCTCGCAGCGGCCGGAGCCGCCCCCGTGGCGGGCCGCGGGGGCCCGGTGGTCGTCCGGCGCCGGGTAGCCGCCCCCGGGCCGCTCAGCAGCCCCTGACGCCCCCGGGGCACCCGGTCCCGCCGCGTCGCCGGGCCCGGCCGGGTAGCCGCCGCGGTAGCCGTCGTACGCCGCCGGGTAGCCGTGCGGGGCGTAGCCCTGCGGGGCGTAGCCCTGCGGGGCGTACTGCTCGGGCACCCGCGGCTGCCCGTCGTCGCCCGCGCCGCCGCCCGGGTACCCGTGCGGCGGTTGGCCCCGCGGCGGCTGCGCCGTCGGGGGCCCGCCCTGCGCCGGCCGGGCGTACGGGTCGGCCGGTCCGTACGACCGGTGCCCGTCGTGGCCGTAGCCCGGCGCGTCCGGGTAGGGGGCCGCCGGCCGGTACCAGCCGTCGGCGGCCGGCGGCTCACCGCCGGGTCCGGGGCCGGGCAGCGGATCGCTCAGCGGGTCGGAGAGGCCGTCGACGGCGCGCGCGAAGTCGTCGCCGCCGTAGGGCGGGCGCCCCCGCGAGCCGTCCCGGGGTGCGTCCGTCACGCCCCGACCCTGCCGACCACCGGGGCCAGGCCCTCGGAACGCTCCGGTGCGCCGTGGTCGCCGCACTGGACCAGCCAGTTGGCGAGCATCCGGTGGCCCCACTCGGTCAGCACCGACTCGGGGTGGAACTGCACGCCCTCGACCGGCAGGTCGCGGTGGCGCAGCCCCATCACGACGCCGCGCCCGGTCCGCGCGGTCACCTCCAGCTCGGGTGGCACGGTGCCGTCCTCCACGGCGAGCGAGTGGTAGCGCGTCACGGTGAAGGGCGACGGCAGCCCGGTGAACACCCCGGTCCGCTCGTGGCTGATCAGGGAGGTCTTGCCGTGCAGCAGTTCGGGCGCCCGGCCCACCACGGCGCCGTGGGCGACCGCGATCGCCTGCATGCCCAGGCAGACGCCGAACACCGGCACCCCGGCGTCCGCGCAGGTGCGCACCGCCTCGACGCAGATCCCGGCCTCCTCGGGGGTGCCCGGGCCGGGGGAGAGCAGCACCCCGTCGAAGCCGTCCAGCGCGTGCGCCGGCGCCACCTCGTCGTTGCGCCGCACCTCGCACCCGGCACCGAGTTGGTGGAGGTACTGGACCAGGTTGAAGACGAAGCTGTCGTAGTTGTCGACGACGAGAATCCGCGCCGCGCCCGTGTTGCCTGCGCTCATCAGCCCGCGTTGCTCCCGCCGTTGACCGTCACGTCGTTGAACGGAAGGAGTGGCTCCGCCCAGGGGAAGACCCACTGGAACAGGACGAACACGGTCCCGAGAACGAGTACGAGCGAGCAGAACGCCTTGATCCAGGCGTTCCCTGGCAGTTTCCGCCAGATCCAGCCGTACATAGGGTGCCTTCCTTCCTGTTCCGCACCAGCGTAAGGGGAGACGTACCGGCCGTGAGCGGGACCTGGCAAAGCTGGGCATCCCTTGACCTCCGGCGCGCCGCACGGAGCGCGGTGCGCCCCGCCGTGTGCCCCGGGCCGGCCGCGGGGGCCGGGCGGGAGAGTATTTTGGGGAGGCGGGAACGGACTGGCGGGTCCTGTGGCACGGCCGCGGGATCACCTGGCGCCCCCGGCCGGGCGCCTCGGTGAAACCCATGGGACCCTTACTCTCCTTCGCGCCCGTGGAAGCACTACGCTAACGGACGCCCGGGGGCGGTCACGGTACGCTCCCCGCCCGGCGACATCCATCACATCCGCCTGCGCGTCCCGGTCCCGCAGCGCATCGACAGGAGAGTCCCTCGTGCCGAAGTCACGGATCCGCAAGAAGGCCGACTACACCGCGCCGCCGGAGAAGACCGCGTCGTTCAAAATGAGTTCCGGCCGCACCTGGGTGGCGCCGCTGATGCTGGCGCTGTTCCTGATCGGCCTCGCGTGGATCGTCCTCTTCTACGTGACGACCGGCAGCCTGCCCATCGAGGCGATCGGCAACTGGAACATCGTGATCGGCTTCGGCTTCATCGCCGGCGGGTTCGTCGTGTCCACTCAATGGAAGTAGCCGGTCAACCTGCTGCCTCGATCGTCCACAGGGTTATCCACAGCTACGTCCACAGTGGGGAAAAGGTCGGAAGATCTGTGGATAACCTCTGCCGCATTGACGTTGGTGTGATCGACAGATCTCACTTCCGCTCGCCGGTGAGCCCGATGCGTCATTGATCTTGCAGGTCGAACACCGGTTCAGGCGGGTCGGGACCACACGGGGGCGGTCCCGACCGGTCATGCACAGGCCCTCCACGCCTTGTGGATAAGTCCTACGAATGAACCGTCCCCTCGCCGTGGTCACCCGGTGTACCGGGTCGCCGCCAGCGCGATCACGATGAGTTGCACCACGAGGAGTGCCGCGCAGGTCCCCCACTGCACGAGGGCCCGCCTGTCACGGGGCGCGTGCACCATGCCGAACGCGATGAGCACCCCGGTGACCAGTCCTCCGACGTGCGCGCGCCAGTCGATGCCGGACACCGAGAAGCTGAACACCAGGTTCAGCACGATGAGGAAGACGATCGGCCGCATGTCGCCGCGTACCCGGCGCACCAGCACGAACAGCGCCCCGAGCAGGCCGAAGATCGCACCGGACGCCCCGATGCCCAGGGTGTTCGCCGGAGAGAGCAGGAAGGACAGCGCGCTGCCGCCGAGGCCGGAGAGCATGTAGAGCGCCAGATAGCGCGCCCGGCCCAGCGCCGCCTCCACCGAGGGTCCGATCCACCACAGCGAGAGCATGTTCAGGCCGATGTGCGTGACGTTCTCGTGCAGGAAGGTCGCGGTGATCAGCCGGTACCACTGGCCGTGCGCGATGGCCGGCCCGTACAGTCCGTACTCGATCTTGAGCGCGGAGTGCGACTGCTCGGCGACGAAGACCGCCACGTTGAGGGCGATCAGCACGATGGTGACCAGCCGCGGATTGGCGCTCAACGTGCCGCCCGCCAGGGTGCGCGGCCGCGGCACGCCGACATGGTGCTGGTGCCCGCCCCGGTTCCGGCCCGGGTCCTGGTCGCGCAGGCACTCCGGGCAGTGGAAGCCGACCGAGGCGCTGATCATGCAGTCGGGACATATCGGCCGCCCACAGCGCGAGCAGTGGATCCCCGTCTCCCGGTCCGGGTGCCGGTAGCAGCAGACCGCCTGGTCCATGGCCCTCTCTCGTTCCTGGGTGCGTCGCGGGGTGCGACGCGTTCCGGTCGGTGAAGCGCTCCTTCGCCGGGGCCCTCCGCGTGGCGCGCGGCGACGGGGCGGGCCCCCGCCCGTCATGGTCCATACGGACGGGCGGGGGCCCGGGTTCCCGGCACGGGTGCCCGGAGGGGGTCTCAGCCCTCGCGCCGGTCGATCACCACGGACTCGATCACCACGTCGTCCACCGGCCGGTCGGTGCGCGAGTTGGTCGGGGTGGCCGCGATGGCGTCCACCACCTTGCGGCTCTCGGCGCCGGTGACCTCACCGAAGATGGTGTGCTTGTTGTTCAGCCAGGTGGTCGGCGCGACCGTGATGAAGAACTGCGAGCCGTTGGTGCCCGGGCCCGCGTTCGCCATCGCCAGCAGGTACGGCTTGTCGAACCGCAGCTCCGGGTGGAACTCGTCGGCGAACTTGTAGCCCGGGCCACCGGTGCCGTTGCCCAGCGGGTCGCCGCCCTGCAGCATGAATCCGGAGATGACCCGGTGGAAGACCGTGCCGTCGTAGAGCCGGGCGTTGCTCGGCTTGCCGGTGTTCGGGTCCTTCCACTCGCGGGCGCCCTCGGCGAGCTCGACGAAGTTCTTCACGGTCTTGGGGGCGTGGTTCGGCAGCAGCCGAATCTCGATGGCGCCGCGATTGGTCTTCAAGGTGGCGTAGAGCTGCTCAGCCACGACGTACCTTCCATAGACAGCACTGACACACCGAATCCTGCCACGGCGGCGGCCCCCGCCCGCCCGCGCGGCCCGGCGGCACGGCAAGGGGTCGCGTCCCGGCGGCACCCCCCACTGCGCCCTCCCGGCGACGTTTGTGCCCCGGATGCCTGAGCAGGCATGCCATACGGCTTGCGAACAGGCATGATCTCTATTCGGGCGGTAAGACGACATGTCGTACGCCCCGTCGTACGCCACCGATGAGGAGGTTCTCGTGACCCGCACAGACAGCGTGCGCCACGCAGCCACGACGACGAAGGACAGCGTGCGGCACGCGGCGGAGGTGGTGGCCCCGTACGCCGACTCGGCGAAGGACAGGGCGGCCCGGTACGCCGCCCAGTACGCGCAGGAGACGCGCAAGCTCCTCGCGCCGAAGGTCACGGCCGCCGCCGACCAGGCCCGCGAGACGGCCGCAGCCCAGTACGACGCCTACCTGGCCCCCCGCCTCGCGCAGGCCAGGAGCGCGGTGCCGCCGAAGGTCGCGGCGTCCACCGCCGCGGCGGCCCAGCACACCCGCCGCACCGCCCGCAGGGCCGCCAGGTACGCCGCCCCCCGGGTCGAGCACGCGGTGGGGTCGGCCCTCGCCGCCTCCGAGCCGGTCCGCGAGGAGGCGGCGGCCCGGGCCGCCGCGGCGTTCGCCGCGCTGCGTGGCCAGGTGCCGGCGGCCGAGGTGGAGAAACTGGTCCGCCGCTACCAGCGGCGCGGGCGGGCCGGCCGGATCGCCAAGCGGGTGCTGGTCGCCGGCGCCGTCGCCGGGGCCGGCGTCGCCGTGTGGCGCTGGTGGACCCGGCAGACCAACCCGGAGTGGCTGGTGGAGGCGCCGTCCGCCACCGAGCCCGCCGAGGACGAGCGCATGACCCCGGGCAGCGTGGCCTCACCGGGACGCACCACCGTGGACGAGACCCCCGACGACGGCTTGGACCCGGAGGTCCGCGCCAAGCAGGCCGAGGACGAGGCCCGCCGCCGGCGCGGCGACAGCCACGGCTGACCCCGCACGGCCGCGCCGACCGGGCACGGGGCCCGCACGGCCAGCCGGTCGGCGGCACCGCCGGGACGGCGGCACGATGCCGCGACGGCACGAGGCCCGGCGGCGCGATGCCGCAGCGGCACGGGGTCGCGATGGCGCCGTGACGTGGTGCCGCGGCGGCGTCGTGCCGCGCCGACTCTTCGCCAACCGGCGCCCGATACGGCCGAGTTCGGCGTCGCGCCCCACGAAGCTGGTCGGCTGCGCGGGTAGCGATGTTTCACGTGAAACATCGCTCACTCCCACCACGCGTGGCCCTGCGGGAGGCGGTGTTCCACGTGAAACATGACGCGACTCCCATCCCAACGACAGCACCCCCCCGCGCGTCACCACCCGAGAGGCGGTGGGCACGGCGGCAGGCGATCCGGAGGGCACTCGAGGGTGCTGGACGGCGGGCAGCGCACGACGGTTCGGCCACCCGGTCGGGTGCCGGCGGGACGCCACCCGCCTCGATGCGGTGCCGCGTGACCCGTACCGATCTCCAACGAGGACTGCATCGGCACCACCGGCACCCGACTGCTGGGGGTGGACTCGGCCGAGGAGGCCGTCCGCCCCACCGGAATCCCGCACCCTTGCTGGATTCCCGCACCCTTGCTGGATTCCACGACGCGACGGCTCGCGGCGGGTCACGAGCGCGGCGGGATCAGGTCGGACCACCGGGCCACGGTATTGGCTACCGTCATGTCGCAGGGGTGGGCCGATGAGCGCGCAGCACGAGTACGCGCCGGGCCGCCCGCCGGGCGAACGGGCCGGCCCGTCACGTTCGCTCGGTGAACGTGCGACTGAGATCCGTCTGGCGGGGATGCGTCCGCCATGAATGCGGGAGGCGATCTGTCCGGGTCCGGTGAATGGTTCGCATGGGAATGGGACGAGACGCTGTTCGCGGGGGCGGCCGCGTACTACGACCGCGGGCGTCTACCCAACGCTCCTGGTCTCGCCGGGGCGTTCCGGAAGGCCCTCGATCTCGACGGTGGAGGACGGCTCCTCGACGTCGGCTGCGGACCGGGAACGGTCACGCTTGCGCTCGGCCGTCTCTTCCAGGAGGTCGTCGGGCTCGATGCCGACGTGGGGATGATCCGGGAGGCACGACGGCTGGCGGCGGAGAGGGGCATCGTGAACGCACGCTGGGTCCACGACCGTGCCGAGCGCCTGCCCGCCGGACTCGGGACGTTTCGGGTGGCCACGTTTGCGGCGTCGTTTCACTGGATGGATCGGCCGCTCGTTGCCGCAATCGTGCGAGAGATGCTCGAACCAGGTGGCGTCGTCGTGCACGTCGACAACCGCCACCAGGACAGCCTCACCCCCGACGACGAGCTCCCCACACCTCCGGTCACAGGTATTGACGAGCTGCGACGCCGCTATCTCGGAGAGGATCGTCGTGCCGGGAAAGGCGTCCGGAACTCCTCACCCGGTGACGAGGCGGCGGTATTTCGGGCCGCGGGATTCGTCGGCCCGGAGGTCGTCGTGGTCCCCGACGGCAGGGTCATCACCAGATCATCTGATGACCTGGTGGCCGAGACCTTCTCGGTCTCGGCCACGGCACCGCACCTCTTCGGCCCCCGGCTGACCGAGTTCGAGACCGACCTGCGGCGTGTCCTCGCGGACGCCGCGCCCGACGGCAGGTTCGCGGTCCGCCTACCGGACAACGAGCTGAAGATCTGGCGCCGCGCGGTGGCTCGAAGCACGTGAAGGAAATCGATCACGGATGTACTCCTGCCGATCACGCCACCGGCCCACCCCGTCCTTCGGGCTGCCGCTCCACCCGACCCCCGGCAACAGGGCGACGGCCTGGGCCGACCAGCGCCAGGACGCGGAAACGCGCCTCACGCGGACCCCCGACGTGCTGCACGAGGGTTCGCGTGAGGCGCGTGGAGTGGAGCCTAGGGGAGTCGAACCCCTGACATCTGCCATGCAAAGACAGCGCTCTACCAACTGAGCTAAGGCCCCTCGGCGCGACGGCCGCACGCCGCAGAACAGGGTACCGGTAAGGCCGCGGGAACCTGTACTCGGAATCGCACGAGCCGCCCGGGCCGGGCCTTCCGTAGGATGGTGGCGCTCCGCGGACGCCGCACGCCGGACCCGCGGCAGGACGCCGAGCACGCTGAACGGCCGAGGGGAGCCGGCATGGAGACCTCGCCGCGGGACGCGGCCGAACGGGCCCGGGAGCAGCAGCGCGGCTGGTACGGGGAGCCGCTGGGGGAGCTGTGCCGCGGTCTGATCGCCGGCCTGGGGCTCAACCAGGCACGGCTCGCGGCGGTGCTGGGCCTGTCGGCGCCGATGCTGTCGCAGCTGATGAGCGGACAGCGCTCGAAGATCGGGAACCCGGCCGTGGTCGTGCGCCTGCAGAGCATGCGCGACCTGGCGCACGCGGTGGCCGAGGGCAGCGTGCCGGCCGACCAGGCCGCCGCCCGCATGGAGGAGATCCGCGCCTCGGCCGGCTCCGCGCTGCTCGGCACGAGCACCGCCGGCGGGCAGCCGACCGCCGGCGGCCCGGCGGTGCGCTCCGCGCCGCCGGTCGGCCGGGTGGTGCGGGAGATCCAGTCGCTGCTGCGCGCCCTGGCGTCGGCCGAGGAACTGCTGGACGCGGCCGACACCCTCACGCCCGGCCATCCGGGCCTGGCGGAGTTCCTGCGGGTGTACGGCACCGGCCGTACCGACGACGCCGTCGCGCACTTCGAGACACACCAGGACTGACGGCCGCCCGCCGGGGGCGCATCCGGCCGGGGCGAGGACACGACGAGAACGGACGAGGGGCACGCTCCATGGGTGAGCTGTTCGCCGGGCGCTACGAGCTGGTCGACCCGATCGGACGCGGCGGGGCCGGCTCGGTGTGGCGGGCCTGGGACCGGCGCCGCCGCGCCTACGTGGCGGCGAAGGTGCTGCGCCACAGCGACGCGCACGCGCTGATCCGCTTCGTGCGCGAGCAGGCGTTACGGATCGACCATCCGCACGTGCTGGCACCGCGCAGTTGGGCGGCCGACGACGACCAGGTGCTGTTCACCATGGAACTGGTGCGCGGCGGTTCGCTGGCCCACCTGATCGGGGACTACGGCCCGCTGCCGCCGGCCTACGCGTGCGTGCTGCTGGACCAGTTGCTGTCCGGCCTGTCGGCGGTGCACGAGGAGGACGTGGTGCACCGGGACATCAAACCGGCCAACATCCTGCTGGAGGCGACCGGGACCGACCGGCCGCACCTGCGGCTGTCGGACTTCGGCATCGCGATGCGCAAGGGGGAGCCGCGGCTCACCGCCGCCCACCACGTGGTGGGCACCCCGGGCTACTTCGCGCCCGAGCAACTGCTCGGCGACGAGCCGGACTTCCCGGCCGACCTGTACGCCGTCGGGCTGGTGGCCCTCTACCTGCTCACCGGCCGCAAGCCGGACGCGCGCGCCCTGGTGGAGCGGTTCACGGCGCCGGGCGGGCCACCCGGCGCCCCGCAGGGCGTCCCGGCACCGCTGTGGGAGGTGGTGGCCACCTTGCTGCAACCGCGTCCCGAGGCACGGTTCCGCACCGCCACCGGCGTCCGCAAGGCGCTGGCCCGCGCGGTGGAGCTGCTGCCGGAGCCGCCCTTCGACGACGAGCCCATCGAGGTCTTCGACCAGCTCGGCCCGCTGCCCGCCGGCTTCGGGCCGGCCGGCCCGGACCACGCCGGCCGGGCCCCGGCCGCCCCCTCCGACGGCTACCGGCTCGCCCCGCCGCTGCCCCCGGTCCCGCCGCCCCCCGCCGGCCCGGCGTCCGGCCGGACCGCCGCGCCGCCCCCGCCGGCCGCCCCCTCCGGCTCCGCCGCGCTGCCGCTGCCCGCCGAGACGCCGCCCGCCGACCCGCCCCGGACCCCGGCGGGTCCGGCGGTCCCGGGACCACGGGTCGGCGAGCCGGACGGCCGGGCCGCCGACCCGGCGCCGCCCGCCCGCGGCCACCGGGCCGCCGCGGGCCCGCCGGTCCGGCTGCTCCTCGCGCTGTACCTGACCGCCGTCGCGTTCCTGGCCCTGGGTGTGTGGGCGCTGGCCACCGGCTGACCCCGGCCCCGCACCCGCCGGCCCCGTACCCGCCAGGCCCGCACCCGCCGGCGGCGCCCCGCGACCACCCCGCGGCGCCCCGCGCCACCTCAGCGCCTCGCGCGCCGGGCGCGCAGCAGCCACACCGTGGGCCAGACGGCGAACACCGCGGCCAACCCGAACGCCCCGTACGCCAGCGGCGCGCGCGCCGTGCCGTCCCGCCGCCGCACCGCGCGGCCCCGGGTGGCCGGTCCGGACCCGGTCGGCGCCGCGACGGCGCTCCGCGCCCCCTCCGGGACGGCGAATCCGGCCGCCGCCAGGTCGCCCCGGTAGTGCGGGCCCGGCCCGGCCCGGCCGCTCACCCGCACGCGGAGGGTGACCGGCACCCCGCCGGCCGTGAAGCCGGCCACCGCCGGGTGCACGCTGACCTCCAGGTAGTAGCCGCCGGCCACCGCCGCCGCGTTCAGGCGGCTGTCGCTGGAGAGCCGGTTGAGGTAGGCGATCGCCGGGGTCTGGGCGCCGAGGGAGACCGCCCGGCCGTCGTAGGAGACGTTCTGGCCGTCCACGTAGCCGCGCGCCGGGCTGAACAGCGCGACCCGGACCCCGTCCGCGGCGAAGCCGTCCGCCCGGGTCACGGTGGCGGAGCCGAACCCGGCGGTCACCGAGAGCCGCTGCCCCCAGGCCAGCGGGACGCGGTAGAAGACGGTCTGCCCGGGGGCCAGCCGGTCGCCGTAGACCCCGGTGCCCGCCAGCACGGCGCCGGTTCCGTCCATGCCCGGGGCACCGTCCACCGCGCGGGACGGACCGCGCGGCGGCGCGGCGTCGTCCGGGTCGTAGGTCGGCACCGCGGTCGGTCCTGACGGCTTCCCGGCGGCCACCGCCGGCTCGGACAGGTAGCGCAGGTCCAGCGGCCACACGTCGTCGCCGGAGGAGGCGGCGCTCACCCGCCGCACGGTCAGCAGGTAGGTGCCGGCCGCCTCGCACACCCCGCCGGCCGCGCCCGGGCGACGCACCACGCCGCCCACCGGCGCCGTCGCGTCCTGGCCGGTGAACCGGGCGTCGTAGGAGTCGCAGAGCACGCCTGCCGGGGTGCTCAGCCGCAACGTCAGCCCGTCCAGGAAACCCACGCGGCTGCCGGGGCGCGGCACGGCGAAGGCCGACAGGTAGCCGGTGGCCGGGTAGGCGTCGCCGCCGGAGTCGTCCCGGGTGGCGCCCAGGTGGACGGCGTAGGTGCGGGTGCGGCCCTTGGCGATGGTGTCCACGTAGCCGGTGTCCGGGCGCAGCACCGGCGCCCCCGCCGCGCCCGCGGTGCCGGAGACCGCCGTGCCGCGCGGCACCCAACCCGCCGGGGCCGTGCCCGGCGGGGTCGCGCCCGCCGCCGTCCCGGACAGCGCCAGCAGCCCCGCCAGCACGCCCGCCGCCCCCGCCGCACCCGTACGCCGCCGTAACACCGCTGTGGCCACCCCCGTCGTCCCGGCCGCTGCCCGGCCCGCCGCTTCCCGCCCGCGACAGCCGAAGCTATTGACCGGCGGGCGTCAATTCAATAGCGAGGCCCCGACCGCTCGACGGTCGGGGCCTCAGCCGGAGTTGGGGGGTTCAGGCGCTGGTGCCGGAGCCGGACGGAACGGAGTCGGTGGCCTCCGTCCACAGGTCCTGCTCGGCACGGTCCGCCTGGATCTGGCGGTACACGAGGAGCCCGCCGACGGCGACCAGTGCGACAACGAGAAACTTCTTCACCGCGCGACCTCGTCCTTCATACGTTGGGAGTCCTACGGGCCCGATGATACACACCGGCCGATACCGAACGGTGATCTGCTGACGGGCCATTGAACGGGCTCGGACCAGGTTGTCCGGCACCGGAAAACGGCGGGGACCGGAAATACCGGAAGGCCATCCGCTGGTCAGCGGATGGCCTTCGCTCCGGTGGGGCTAACAGGACTTGAACCTGTGGCCTCTTCCTTATCAGGGAAGCGCTCTAACCGTCTGAGCTATAGCCCCGAGCCGCACCGAAAGATTAGCGCAACCGCGCCGCTGCCCCAAATCGGTTCGGCGCCCGCCCTACTCGTCCTCGGCCAGGGTCAGTTCGACACCGCCCACGAACCCGGACGAGAGGTTGTACAGGAAGGACGCGAGGGTGGCCAGCGCGGTGGCCAGCACCACGTCGATCACGGCGACGACGGCGGTGAACCCCAGCACCCGGGGCAGCGAGAGGAACGACTGGAGGTCGAACCCGCCCTTTCCGCCGGAACCCGTCGCGTCGCTGAGGGTGGCGCCCACGGTGGAGAAGACGCCGAGCGCGTCCATCACCATCCACAGCACCGCCACCGCCACGATCGTGCAGATGCCCAGCGCGATCGACAGCACGAAGCTGACCTTCATCACCGACCAGGGGTCGGCCTTGGAGACCCGCAGCCGCGCCCTGCGGGTGCGCGGCCCGGCCGCCGCCGGCCGGGTGGCGTCCGGCCGCGGACGGCGGCCCTGCGCACCGCCGCCGTGCGTGGTGGCCGGCCCGTAACCCGCCCCCTGGCCGTGCTGCGGAGCCGGGATGGCCGGCGGCCCCTGCGGCGGCGGATAGGCCTGCGGCGGGTGGTGCGGCTGCGGCGGGCGGCCGTCTCTGGCCTCCGGCAGGGGAGACCCGGGCCCCGCACCGCTCCCGGTGGCGCCGGTGCCTTGGTTCACGGTCTTACTCCTCGGAATCGTCGGACGCGGACGGGGTGCCCACCGCGGCCCGGGCGGCTTCGGCGGCATCGGCGCCGGCACCCTCCACGTCGACCTCTTCGGCCTCCGCGCCGGCCTCCGCGTTGCGGGCGATGCCGACGACGGCGTCCCGCTTGCCCAGGTTGATCAGCTGGACACCCATGGTGTCACGCCCGGTCTCCCGGACCTCGTGGACCCGGGTGCGGATCACACCGCCGCCCAGCGTGATGGCCAGGATCTCGTCGGTGCCCTCCACCACCAGAGCGCCGACCAACGAGCCCCGGTCCTCGACGATCTTCGCCGCCTTGATCCCGAGTCCGCCGCGGCCCTGCACACGGTACTCGTCCACCGCGGTGCGCTTGGCGTAGCCGCCGTCGGTCGCGGTGAAGACGAAGGTGCCGGCGCGCACCACGTTCATCGACAGCAGTTCGTCGCCCTCGCGGAAGCTCATCCCCTTCACGCCCGAGGTGGCCCGGCCCATCGGGCGCAGCGCCTCGTCGGAGGCGGTGAAGCGGATGGACTGCGCCTTGCGGCTGACCAGCAGCAGGTCGTCGGCGGCGGAGACCAGCTCGGCGCCGATCAGCTCGTCCTCCCGGCCGTCCTCCATCTCACGCAGGTTGATCGCGATGACGCCGCCAGCCCGGGGCGAGTCGTAGTCCTTCAGCCGGGTCTTCTTCACCAGGCCGGACTTGGTGGCCAGCACCAGGTAGGGCGCCGCCTCGTAGTCGCGCATCGCCAGGATCTGGGCGATGCTGCTCGTCCGGCTGGAAGGCCAGCAGGTTGGCGACGTGCTGGCCGCGCGCGTCCCGCCCGGCGTCCGGCAGCTCGTACGCCTTGGCGCGGTAGACCCGGCCCTTGTTGGTGAAGAACAGCAGCCAGTGGTGGGTGGTGGTCACGAAGAAGTGGTCGACGATGTCGTCCTGCTTCAGCTGGGTGCCGCGCACCCCCTTGCCGCCGCGCTTCTGCGACCGGTAGTCGCTCGGTCCTGGTGCGCTTGACGTAGCCGCCACGGGTGATGGTGACGACGATGTCCTCCTCGGCGATCAGGTCCTCGATGGACATGTCGCCGTCGAACGGCACCAGCTGGCTGCGCCGGTCGTCGCCGAACTTCTCGACGATCGCGGTCAGCTCCTCGCTGATGATGGCGCGCTGCCGCTGCGGGGAGGCGAGGATCGCGTTGTACTCGTTGATCTTCGCCTGGAGGTCGTCGTGCTCGGAGACGATCTTCTGTCGCTCCAGGGCGGCCAGCCGGCGCAGCTGCATCTCCAGGATCGCGTTGGCCTGGATCTCGTCGATCTCCAGCAGGTCCATCAGGCCGCCGCGCGCCGTCTCCACGGTGTCGCTGCGCCGGATCAGCGCGATGACCTCGTCGATCGCGTCCAGCGCCTTGAGCAGGCCGCGCAGGATGTGCGCCCGCTCCTCGGCCTTGCGCAGCCGGAACCGGGTGCGCCGGACGCACGACCTCGATCTGGTGGGTCACCCAGTGCCGGATGAACGCGTCCAGCGACAGGGTGCGCGGCACCCCGTCGACCAGGGCGAGCATGTTGGCGCCGAAGTTGGTCTGCAGGTCGGTGTGCTTGTAGAGGTTGTTCAGCACCACCTTGGCGACCGCGTCCCGCTTGAGGACGATGACCAGCCGCTGGCCGGTGCGCGAGGAGGTCTCGTCGCGCACGTCGGCGATGCCGCCGATCCGGCCGTCCTTGACCAGGTCGGCGATCTTCTGCGCCAGGTTGTCCGGGTTGACCTGGTACGGCAGCTCGGTGACCACCAGGCACTGCCGGTTCTGGATCTCCTCGACCTCGACGACCGCGCGCATGGTGATCGAGCCGCGGCCGGTGCGGTACGCGTCCTCGATGCCGCGCGGCCCACCACCAGCGCGCCGGTGGGGAAGTCCGGGCCCTTGATGCGCTCCATCAGCGCTTCGAGGAGCTCCTCGTTGGACGACGTCCGGGTGGGCCAGGAACCACTGGGCGCCGTCGGCGACCTCGCGCAGGTTGTGCGGCGGGATGTTGGTGGCCATGCCGACCGCGATACCGGCCGAGCCGTTGATCAGCAGGTTCGGGAACCGGGCCGGCAGGACCGTCGGCTCCTGGTTGCGGCCGTCGTAGTTGTCCTGGAAGTCGACGGTCTCCTCGTCGATGTCCCGGACCATCTCCATCGACAGCGGCGCCATCTTGCACTCGGTGTAGCGCATCGCCGCGGCCGGGTCGTTGCCCGGCGAGCCGAAGTTGCCGTTGGAGTCCACCAGCGGCATCCGCATCGACCACGGCTGGGCGAGGCGGACCAGGGCGTCGTAGATGGAGGCGTCGCCGTGCGGGTGGTAGGTGCCCATCACGTCGCCGACGACGCGGGCGCACTTGTAGAAGCCCTTCTCCGGCCGGTAGCCGCCGTCGTACATCGCGTACAGCACGCGGCGGTGCACCGGCTTGAGGCCGTCGCGCACGTCCGGCAGCGCGCGGGAGACGATCACGCTCATCGCGTAGTCGAGGTAGCTGCGCTGCATCTCGGTCTCGAGCCCGATCGGCTCGACCCGCATCCCGACGCCCTCGACGGCGGCCGGGCCGCCCTCGGGGGTGACGGGCGTGACGGAGCCTTCGGGCGTGATGGGGGTCTCGTCGGCCATCGCTGGTCAGATCCTTTCGAAGTACGGCGCCGGGGTGGCCGACTCAGATGTCGAGGAAGCGGACGTCCTTGGCGTTGCGCTGGATGAACGAGCGCCGCGCCTCGACGTCCTCGCCCATCAGCACCGAGAACAGGTCGTCCGCCTGCGCCGCGTCGTCCAGGCGTGACCTGGCCGAGCACCCGGTGGTCGACGTCCATCGTGGTGACCCGCAGTTCCTCGGCGTTCATCTCGCCCAGGCCCTTGAACCGCTGGATGGAGTCGTCGCGCATCCGCTTGCCGGCCTGCCGGCCCATCGTGATCAGCGCGTCGCGCTCCCGGTCGGAGTAGGCGTACTCGACGCTCGTCCCGGCCCCACTTGATCTTGTACAGCGGCGGCCGCGAGAGGTACACGTGGCCGCCCTCGACCAGCGGGCGCATGAAGCGGAAGAGGAAGGTCAGCAGCAGCGTGGTGATGTGCTGGCCGTCGACGTCGGCGTCCGCCATCAGGATGATCTTGTGATAGCGCAGCTTGGCGATGTCGAAGTCCTCGTGCACGCCGGTGCCGAACGCCGAGATCAGCGCCTGGACCTCGTTGTTCTGCAGGATCTTGTCGATCCTGCGCCTTCTCGACGTTGAGGATCTTGCCGCGGATCGGCAGGATCGCCTGGTACTGCGGGTTGCGTCCGGACTTCGCCGAGCCGCCGGCCGAGTCGCCCTCGACGATGAAGATCTCGCACTTGGCCGGGTCGTTGGACTGGCAGTCGCTGAGCTTGCCCGGCAGCGACGCGCTCTCCAGCAGGCCCTTGCGGCGCGTCAGGTCGCGCGCCTTGCGGGCCGCGACCCGCGCGGTGGCCGCCTGGATCGCCTTGCGGACGATGTCCGCCGCCTCGTTGGGGTTGCGGTCCAGCCAGTCCGTCATGTGCTCGTGCACGACCTTCTGCACGAACGTCTTCGCCTCGGTGTTGCCCAGCTTGGTCTTCGTCTGGCCCTCGAACTGCGGCTCGCCCAGCTTGACCGAGATGATCGCCGTCAGGCCCTCGCGGATGTCCTCGCCGCTGAGGTTCTCGTCCTTCTCGCGCAGCAGCCTCTTCTCCCGCGCGTAGCGGTTGACCAGACCGGTCAGCGCCGCGCGGAAGCCCTCCTCGTGGGTACCGCCCTCGTGCGTGCGGATGGTGTTCGCGAACGAGTGGACGCCCTCGGTGTACTGGGTGTTCCACTGCATGGCGATCTCCACCGACAGCAGGCGCTCCTTGTCCTCCGCCTCGATGTCGATGACCGACGGGTGGATCACCTCGCCCTTGCGGGAGTTGAGGTACCGCACGAAGTCGACGATGCCGCCCTCGTAGTGGTAGCGCACGGAGAGCGGCCGGCCCTCGTCGTCCACGTGGTCGAGCCGCTCGTCGGTCAGCGCGATCGTCAGGCCCTTGTTGAGGAACGCCATCTCCTGGAAGCGCCGCGACAGCGTCTCGAAGGAGTAGTCGGTGGTCTCGAAGATCTCCGGGTCGGCCCAGAACGTCACCATCGTGCCGGTCTCGGCGGTCGCCTCGTTCCTGGCCAGCGGCGCGGTGGGGGCGCCGAGCCGGTACTCCTGGCTCCAGCGGAACCCGTCCCGCCGCACCTCCACCGCCACCCTGCTGGACAGCGCGTTCACCACCGAGACGCCCACGCCGTGCAGACCGCCGGAGACGGCGTAGCCGCCGCCGCCGAACTTGCCGCCCGCGTGCAGCACGGTCAGCACGACCTCGACCGCCGGCTTGCCCTCGGACGGCACGACGTCCACCGGGATGCCGCGGCCGTTGTCGACCACGCGGACTCCGCCGTCCGCCAGGATCGTCACGTCGATGTGGTCGGCGTGGCCGGCCATCGCCTCGTCGACCGAGTTGTCGACGACCTCCTGGACCAGGTGGTGCAGACCGCGTTCACCGGTCGAGCCGATGTACATGCCCGGACGCTTGCGGACCGCGTCGAGCCCTTCGAGCACGGTGATCGCGCTGGCGTCGTACGACGCGCTGTGCGGCGGCGTCCCGTTGCCGACTGTCGGGGTGAGGTTCTCGGGGTGGTTGCCGGAATCGGCCACGAAGCGCCCTTTCTGGCACAGCACGAGCCGGCTCCGGACATACCGGAGCGGCTGCGTCGTTGACATGTTCCGCAAGTGGGCGGGTTGCTGTTCAGTCTACCGGTAGCCAGGAGATGGACGGGGCTTTGCTGGTACCTGAGTTCCGATGTGCCGCCCGGAGAGGGCTTCCGCCGACTCCCCATACGCGGACCTGGGCCCAAAGCGGCTCACACCGGCGCTCAGGGCTTCCACGCGTCAACCCTCCGCTACCGGTCGGTGTCGCGTCCGTCACACCCGTCCCGGCCGTCACCCGTAGGTGTCGCCGGGCCCCCGGCTGCCCGGCGCCCGCAGCCGCCCGTAGGAGCGGTCCGGGCCGGCCGGGCCCAGCACCTTCAGCAACCGCACCGTGCCGTGCCCCAGGTCCGCGTTGAGCCGCGCCACCAGCTGCGGCGCCAGCAGCCGCAACTGCGTCGCCCACGCCGTGGAGTCGCAACGCACCGTGAGCACCCTCTCCTGCTCCGCGTAACCCTGCGGCTCGCAGTGCTTGGCCAGGTCCTCGCCCACGATCTGCGGCCAGCGGCCCGTCACGCCGCCCACCGCCGCCGGCGTCTCCCAGCCCCGCTCGGTGACCAGCCGGCTGATCGCGGCGCCCAGCGGCAGCGGGTCCCGGCCGTCCGCCCGCGCCCCGGACCGCAGGCCGCCGCGCCGCGCCTGCCGCTTCTGCTGCGCCGCCGCGCCCCGGGCCCGCGCCTGCTCCTTCGCCGCCCGCAGCGCCACCCGGGCCAGGTCCACCCCGGACGGCACCGGGTCCGGCGGGCCCGGCGTCGCGGGGGACGCGGGGGGGCCGGGTCCGCGGGCGCGGGCCGCCGCGCCGCCCGGTCACCGCCCGCTCCCGGCCCCTCGGGCGTCCGGTCGCCGGGATTCCGCCCGGTCACCGCCGCTCCACCCCGCCGCCGGACACCGTGAACCGCGCCCCGGCCAGCGCCGCCGGCACGTCCTCGTCCACCGCCGCGGTCACCAGCACCTGCTCGCCCGGCGCCACCAACTCCGCCAGCCGGTCCCGTCGCCGGGCGTCCAGTTCGGCGAACACGTCGTCCAGCACCAGCACCGGGTCGCCGCCCTGCCCGCCCTCCGCGCGCAGCAGCTCGTACGAGGCCAGCCGCAGCGCCAGCGCGTACGACCACGACTCACCGTGGCTCGCGTAGCCCTTCGCGGGCAGCCGGCCCAGCCGCAGCAGCAGGTCGTCGCGGTGCGGCCCGACCAGCGTCACGCCGCGCTCCACCTCGCGGTCCCGGGCGGCGGCCAGCGCGGCCAGCAGCACCGTGAACAGCTCATCGCGCGAGCCGCCGGACCGCTCGGGCGCGCCCTCCGTCCCGGACGCGGCGCCGGGCGGGGTGGCGTCCCGGGCGGCGGGCGCGGACCACCCCTCCGGCGGGCCGAGCGCCTCCGAGCGGTACTCCAGGGCGACCTGCCCGCCGCCGGGCGCCAGTTGCCCGTACGCCTTGCCGGTCAGCGGCTCCAGGGCCGCCACCAGGTCCAGCCGGTGGGCCAGCAGTTCGGCGCCGGCGCGGGCCAGGTGCTGGTCCCACACGTCCAGCGTGGTGAGGTCGGCCCGGCGCCCGCCGTGCCGCCGGGCCAGCGCCGCCGTCCTCAACAGCGTGTTGCGCTGCCGCAGCACCCGTTCGTAGTCCTGCCGCACCCCCGCCATCCGCGGCGAGCGCGCGGTCACCAGTTCGTCGAGGAACCGGCGCCGCTCACCCGGGTCGCCCTTGACCAGCGCCAGGTCCTCCGGGGCGAACAGCACGGTGCGCAGGACGCCCAGCAGGTCCCGCGGGCGCACCGGCGACGAGCGGTTGATCCGGGCCCGGTTCGCCCGGCCCGGGTTGATCTCCAGCTCCACCGTCTGCCGGCGGTCGGCGTGCTCCACGGCCGCCCGCACGACCGCGCTGTCCGCGCCGTGCCGCACCAGCGGGGCGTCCGAGGCCACCCGGTGGCTGCCGAGGGTGGCCAGGTAGCCGACCGCCTCGACCAGGTTCGTCTTGCCCTGCCCGTTGGGGCCCACGAACGCGGTGACGCCCGGGTCGAGCGGGACCTCGACCCGGGCGTAGGAGCGGAAGTCGGCGAGCGACAGGTGCGCTACGTGCATCGCGTGCTTGGCGCTGGGCGCGCCGGCCTCCCCTGCTGTCGTGTGCTACCGCGCGGCGGTGACCGCGTGCCCGCCGAACTCGTTGCGCAGCGCGGCGACCATCTTCATCTGCGGGGAGTCCTCCTGCCGCGAGGAGAACCGCGCGAACAGCGACGCGGTGATGGCCGGCAGCGGGACCGCGTTGTCGATCGCGGCCTCCACCGTCCAGCGGCCCTCGCCCGAGTCCGCCGCGTAGCCGCGCAGCTTCTCCAGGTGCTCGTCCTTGTCCAGCGCGTCCACCGCGAGGTCCAGCAGCCAGGAGCGGATGACGGTGCCCGACTTCCAGGAACGGAAGATCTCCCGCACGTCGGTGACCGAGTCCACCGCCTCCAGCAGCTCCCAGCCCTCGGCGTACGCCTGCATCATCGCGTACTCGATGCCGTTGTGGACCATCTTGGCGAAGTGCCCGGCGCCGACCTTGCCCGCGTGCACCGCGCCGGTCTCGCCCTCCGGCTTGAGCGCGTCGAAGATCGGCTGCGCCTTCGCCACGTCCTCCTCGGCGCCGCCGTACATCAGCGCGTAGCCGTTCCGCAGGCCCCACACGCCGCCGGAGACACCGCAGTCGACGAACCCGACGCCCTTGCTCGCGCAGCTCGCGGGCGTGCCTCTCGTCGTCCGTCCAGCGGGAGTTGCCGCCGTCCACCACGACGTCGCCCTCGGACAGCAGCCCGCCGAGTGCGTCGATGGTCGCCTGGGTCGGCTCGCCGGCCGGCACCATCACCCACACCACCCGCGGTGCCCGCAGGGCGTCCACCATGTCCTTGAGGCTGGAGACGTCCGCCAGGTCCGGGTTCGCGGTCGTAGCCGACGACGGTGTGGCCGGCGCGGCGGATGCGTTCCCGCATGTTGCCGCCCATCTTGCCGAGACCGATGAGACCGAGCTCCATCGCAGATCCTTCGTTAGGAGGCGTGCTGTCCTGGGGCGCGCCGCGTGCGCTCGACCGGCCTGCCGCGTCCCAGCCCTCCGAGCCTACGTCGCGGCCCGTCGTGGGGCGCGACGGGCCGCCGCGCGCTCCCGTCCGGACCCCTGGCGCCCCGGACCCGGCGCCCCACGGGACGGGAGCCGGCGGCACGGGCATCGCCCCGTCCCGTGCCGTTGCCGCGGACCGCGGGTCAGCCGGACAGCCGGACCGGCATGATGAGGTACTTGTACGTCTCGACCGCCTCGGCGTCCAGCGCCGGCTTGCCGCTGAGCAGCGCGGGCTTGGTCGACGTGGTGAACGACAGCTGTGCGGCCGGCGAGTCGATCGCGCTCAGCCCGTCGAGCAGGAACGTCGGGTTGAACGCGATCGAGATGTCGTCGCCCTCCAGCTGCGCGTCCACCCGCTCCACGGCCTGCGCGTCGTCGCTGGAACCTGCCTCCAGGGTCAGTACGCCGGAGGTGAAGCTCAGCCGGATCGGGGTGTTGCGCTCGGCGACCAGGGCCACCCGCTTGACGGCCTCGACGAACGGCGCGGTCTCGATCACCGCGACCGAGGCGAACTCGGTGGGGAACAGCGTGCGGTACTTCGGCAGGTCGCCCTCGAGCAGCCGCGTGGTGGTGCGCCGGCCGGCGCCCTCGAAGCCGATCAGGCCCTCGCCGGAACCGGAGCCGGACAGTGCCAGCGAGACGGTGTCGCCGTTGGTCAGCGCCTTCGCGGTGTCCAGCAGCGTCTTGGCCGGCACCAGTGCGACGGCGGACAGGTCGGCGGTCTCCGGCTTCCACAGGAACTCGCGGACCGCGAAGCGGTAGCGGTCGGTGGCCGCCAGCGTGACGGTGTCGCCCTCGATCTCGATGCGCACGCCGGTCAGCACCGGCAGCGTGTCGTCCCGGCCGGCCGCGATGGCGACCTGCGCGACGGCGGCGGCGAACACCTCGCCCGGCACGTTGCCGGAGGCGGTCGGCATCTCGGGCAGCGCCGGGTACTCCTCCACCGGCAGCGTGTGGAGCGTGAACCGGGAGCTGCCGCACACCACGGTGACCCGGACGCCGTCGGTGGAGATCTCCACCGGGCGGTTGGGCAGGGCGCGGGAGATGTCGGCGAGCAGCCGCCCGGAGACCAGGACGGTGCCCTCCTCCTCGACCTCGGCCTCCACCGACACCCGGGCGGAGACCTCGTAGTCGAAGGCGGACAGGCTCAGCCGGCTGTCCCCGGCCTTCAGCAGCAGGCCCGCCAGGACCGGCGCCGGAGGTCGGGCCGGGAGGCTGCGGGCCGCCCAGGCCACCGCCTCCGCGAGTACGTCGCGCTCCACCCGGAACTTCACCGGAACCGCCTCCTGCTCGTGCTGTCGCCGACTGTCCCCGCCGGTCGGGTCCGCCGACCGGTCGTGCCGACCGCCTCGGTCGACCGCCTCTCGGCCGACTGCCGGTACACAGTCTGACGCACCTGACCGACAGCGGCGGTGCCTCGGGGGCAAGTCGGGTGTCGCGGTCCGGCGGCCCGCAGCCCGAGTTGTGCACAGGCCCTGCTTCGATCGTGCTCTCCAGGGTTCTCTGTGTAGTCGTAGTAATAGGTGTTGTGGATACCGTGGATAACCGGTCGCCGCGCAGGTCAGACCGGATTTTTTGTCCACCTTGCCTGTGGGCGGCGGCGGTGGACAACCAGCCCGTTCTGTGGACGGCGGAAAGTTGTGCACACCCGATACACAGGAGACCCCCGGTTCTCCCCAGAGCGGTCCCCAGGATTACCCAGGTTCTCCCCAGCCCAATCCAGGCCCCCGGTGTGACGCCTTTCACTCCATCCAGTGAAGCGGGCCGTTTCGTTGCCGAACAGTGGACAGTGCTGTGGAGAAGCTGTTCATAACCGCCCCCAGCCTGTGGGTTGTCCGTGGACAACCTCGAACCCCGGTGGCGGACGGTCAAGTTGTCCACAGCCTGTGGAGCACGGTTGGCCACAATTCCACACCCCCGTGACCAGCCGGGACGAGCGTACGGCAGTGCCTGCTGTGGACGGGTTCTGGACAACTTCCTTCTCCCCAGGCTGTGGACGGCCGCCGACCCGGTTTCCTGTGGAGCGACGGCCCGCTGACCTGCGAATTCGAACACCCCGGCCGCGCGTCCGGGCCGCGGGCGGTGGTGGAACGCGTGGACGCGTGCGCGTGGCTGTGGGTGCGGCGGGGTCCGGCCGGGGTCCGGCCGGGATGCGGCCGGGGCCGGCCGGGGCGGGCGGAGTCTGTGCTGCGGGGCCCGGGCGGCGAGGCGCACGGCGTGGCGGCGGTGGGCGTGGCCCTGGCGTGGGGCGGGCGGCCGCGGTGTGGGGCGGGCGGCCCCGCAGGGCGAACGGGACGGGGCCGGGGGCCCGGTCCGGCTGGGCGCGTTCGGCGGCGGTCGGGGCCCGGGGGCCGTGCCGGAACGCCCTGCGCCGCGGCGGTGGCCCACCGCCGCGGCGCAGGGACGGCCGGGCTCGCGCCCCGGCCGGCTCCGTCAGCTCTTGATGCGGTTGGTCAGCTCGGTGACCTGGTTGTAGATCGAGCGGCGCTCGGCCATCAGCGCGCGGATCTTGCGGTCCGCGTGCATCACCGTGGTGTGGTCCCGCCCGCCGAACAGCGCGCCGATCTTGGGCAGCGACAGGTCGGTCAGCTCCCGGCACAGGTACATCGCGATCTGCCGGGCGGTGACCAGGACCCGGCTGCGCGAGGAGCCGCACAGGTCCTCGACGGTCAGCCCGAAGTACGCCGCCGTCTCCGCCATGATCGCGTTGCCGGTGATCTCCGGCAGGGTGTCCTCACCGCCGGGCATCAGGTCCTTGAGCACGATCTCGGTCAGCTGGAGGTCCACCGGCTGCCGGTTCAGGCTCGCGAACGCGGTGACCCGGATCAGCGCCCCCTCCAGCTCCCGGATGTTGCGGGAGATGCGGGAGGCGATGAACTCCAGCACCTCAGGAGGCGCGTTGAGCTGCTCCTGGACCGCCTTCTTGCGCAGGATCGCGATCCGGGTCTCCAGCTCGGGCGGCTGGACGTCGGTGATCAGGCCCCACTCGAAGCGGTTGCGCAGCCGGTCCTCCAGGGTCACCAGCTGCTTGGGCGGCCGGTCGGAGGACAGCACGATCTGCTTGTTCGCGTTGTGCAGGGTGTTGAAGGTGTGGAAGAACTCCTCCTGCGTGGACTCCTTGCTGGCCAGGAACTGGATGTCGTCGACCAGCAGGATGTCCATGTCCCGGTAGCGCTTGCGGAACGCGTCCGCCTTGCCGTCCCGGATGGAGTTGATGAACTCGTTGGTGAACTCCTCCGAGCTGACGTACCGCACCCGGGTGCCCGGGTAGAGGCTGCGCGCGTAGTGCCCGATGGCGTGCAGCAGGTGCGTCTTGCCCAGTCCGGACTCGCCGTAGATGAACAGCGGGTTGTACGCCTTCGCCGGTGCCTCGGCGACCGCCACGGCGGCGGCGTGCGCGAACCGGTTGGAGGCGCCGATCACGAACGTGTCGAACAGGTACTTCGGGTTCAGCCGCGCGGTCGGCTCGCCGGGCCCGGTGGCCGGCGCCGGCTGCGCGGCCAACGGGCCGGGGGCGCCGCTGGGGGCCGGCAGCGCCGGTCCGACCGGGCGCACCCCGCCGCCGGGGCGGCCGTCGTGCTCGGGCGGCCGGCCGTGCCGCGGGTAGTCGGGCCCGCCGCGGCCGTACTCGGCCGGTTTGCCGTAGCCGTCGTGCTTGTCGTACCCGGCCGGCTTGCCGTACTCCTCGCGTGGCCCCGGCGGGTACGGGTCGCCGCCCCGGCCGCCGAAGCCGTCGCCGGGCAGCGCGGCGTACGGGTCGGGCGCGGACGGACGCCGCCAGTCCGGGGCGCCGTCGCGCGGCGGGTAGTCCGGATAGGCGCGGCGCATGGCCGGCTCGTCGTCCGCGGGGCGCTCGTAGCCGTCGTAGTCGTGGCGCGGCACGCCGTAGGGACGGCCGGGCGGCGGGCCGGACTGCTGGGCCGGGACGGGTGCGACGCGCGGCCGGTCCGGGCCGTCGGAGCCGGTGTCGACGGTGATCGCGATGCGGATCGGCCGGCCGAACTCGCGGCTCAGCCCCTCGGTGATCAGCGGCAGCAGGCGGCCCTCGAGCACACCCTTGGCGTACTCGTTGGGGGCGGCCAGCAGGGCGGTGTCGGCGACCAGGGCGAGCGGCTGGCAGGCGTTGAGCCAGCGGTGGTCCTTCGCCTCGACGCGCTGGTCGTCGGCGAGCAGCTGTTCGAGCACGCGGGGCCACACTGCGGCAAGATCGGCGGTCACATCGGCCACAGTGCACGCTCTCTCGTTCGGGTTGGTCGGTGGGCGACTGGCTCGGTCTGGTCGAGAGGGCGCTCGGGTCCCGCGAAGGTGTGGTTCGTGGGGTGCGCGGGAAAGATTCCGGGTTGGTCGCCGGTATCCGGGTCCGGCCACGGTAGTCAGCGCCGCGTAGGTCGTTCAAGTCGTTGTCCACAGGGTGTGTACAAATCTGCCACGCCCCGGTCCGGGCGGCGGCCGTCCCGGCCCGGACCGGCGCGTCGCGTCCGGGGGCCGGTTTGACCGGACGGCGCGGCCGCGCGTACCGTGACCAGGTCGAGTTGTCGATGGCTGCTGCCGCCTGCCTTGCGAAGGCGCAGGTCACCAGGGGGTGACCGGTTCAGCGGTACACCCGGGCGTACCGCGAGCTTCGTGGGCGCACGGTGACAGCCAGGCGACGCCCACGCCCGTCTCGCACCGAGACACAAGCATTCCTGGAGCCCCCGAGTGAGCAAGCGCACCTTCCAGCCGAACAACCGCCGCCGCGCGAAGACCCACGGCTTCCGGCTGCGCATGCGCACCCGTGCCGGTCGCGCCATCCTCTCGCTCGCGCCGGGCCAAGGGCCGCGCCAGTCTGTCCGCCTGAGCCGCGCGCCGGGTCATGCTGTGCTGCCCACCGAGAACCGGCTGAGGCGGCGCCAGGACTTCGCGACCGCGGTGCGACGGGGTCGCCGGGCCGGACGCCCGCTGCTCGTCGTGCACCTGCGCAGGGCCGAGCCCCCGTCCGGCACGGGGGCGGTCACCACGGACCCGCACGCCGGGGGGAGGGTTCCTCCACCGCGTGCGGGTTTCGTCGTGAGCAAGGCCGTGGGCAACGCGGTGCACCGGAACCTGGTCAAGCGCCGACTGCGCCACCTGGTGCGGGACCGGCTGTCCGTTCTGCCCCCAGGTAGCCTGGTGGTCGTACGGGCGCTTCCCGGTGCTGGCGCCGCGGACCACGCCGAGCTCGCCCGCGACCTGGACGCCGCCCTCCGGCGGCTACTGGGAGAAGGGGGCTGAGCTTGAAGTATCCATTGCTGTGGCTGATCAAGGTCTACCAGTGGACCATCAGCCCGCTGCTCGGTCCGGTCTGCAAGTACTACCCCTCCTGTTCCCACTACGGGTACGACGGCCATCGACGGTGCACGGCGCGGTGAAGGGCACCGCCCTCACCGCCTGGCGCATCCTGCGGTGCAACCCGTGGTCGCCTCGGCGGGGTCGATCACGTACCGCCGCGCACCCGCCCGCCATGGCACGCTCGGATACGTGAATCACTGCGGAGGGTCCCGGACGTCCCGGCCGGCCAGTCAGCCGCGGGTTCCGACAGGGCCGCCGGACCCACCCACTGCCCAAGGAGCCTGATCTGTGGGAACGATTCTGAGTCCCCTCTACACCGCTGTCTCGTGGATCATCGTCCAGTTCCACTCGGTGTACAGCCTGGTCTTCGACGCCGGACAGCGGTTGGGCATGGGGTCTGTCCATCGTCTCGCTGGTGATCCTGATCCGCATCTGCCTGATCCCGCTGTTCGTCAAGCAGATCAAGTCGACGCGGAACATGCAGGTGCTCCAGCCGAAGATGAAGGCGATCCAGGAGCGCTACAAGAACGACAAGCAGCGCCAGTCCGAAGAGATGATGAAGCTGTACAAGGAGACGGGTACCAACCCGCTCTCCTGCTGCCTTCCGATCCTCGTGCAGTCGCCGTTCTTCTTCGCGCTCTACCGACGTGCTCAGCAACATCGCCAACGGCAAGACCGTCGGCGTGATCAACAGCACCTGCTGCACAGCGCCCAGAAGGCGCACATCTTCGGTGCTCCGCTGTCGGCCAAGTTCCTGGACTGCCCGGCCAAGCTCGCGGCGCCTCGGTGCGACCACGGCCCACGTCCGCACCGTCACGCATCATCATGATCCTGATGATGTCGGCGTCGCAGTTCTACACGCAGCGCCAGCTGATGACCAAGAACGTCGACACCTGACGGTGAAGACGCCCGTTCATGCAGCAGCAGAAGATGCTGATGTACGTCTTCCCGCGTGATGTTCGCGGTCTTCGGCATCAACTTCCCCGTCGGTGTGCTCGTCTACTGGCTGACCACCAACGTGTGGACCATGGGCCAGCAGCTGGTCGTCATCCGCCGCAACCCGACCCCCGGCAGCCTCGCGTTCAAGCAGCGCCAGGAGCGCCTGCGGGCCAAGGGCAAGCTGGCGGAGGAGCCCGCCAAGGCGGCGGCTCGCGGCACCGAGGTCGGCCAGCAGCGCCAAGCGCCAGCAGCCCAAGCGCCAGACGAAGTCGCAGCGGCAGCACAGCGGCCCGGCCGCGGCCGCCGGCGGCCGGCAGGGGCAGCACCGACAAGCCGGCGAACGATCCGGCGAAGGCCGGCGCCGGGGACACCGGGAACGGCTCGGACGGCGGCAAGCCGTCCGACGGCGCGGCCGGCACCGGACCCTCCCCGCGGTCCGGCCAGCCGTCCAAGTCCGGACCCCAGCGCAAGGGCTCGCAGCGGTCCAAGCACCCGTCGAAGAAGTAGGCGCCGACCACGTGGCGCCGTTGGATAGGAGTCCAGCCGTGACGGAAGGCAACACCCCGGTCGTCGAGGGCGACGACGCCCTGACCCGCCTCGAGCAGGAAGGGGAGATCGCCGCCGACTACCTCGAGGGCCTGCTGGACATCGCCGACCTCGACGGGGACATCGACATGGATGTCGAGGGCGACCGGGCGGCGGTGTCGATCATCGGCGACTCGGCCGGCCGTGACCTGCAGAAGCTGGTCGGACGGGACGGCGAGGTGCTGGAGGCGCTCCAGGAGCTGACCCGGCTCGCGGTGCACCGGGAGACCGGCGACCGCAGCCGGCTGATGCTGGACGTCGCCGGCTTCCGGGCCCGTAAGCGCGAGGAGCTGGCCGAGCTGGGCGCCAAGGCGGCCGAGGAGGCGAAGAGCACCGGCGAGCCGGTCAAGCTGCGACCCGATGACGCCCTTCGAGCGCAAGGTCGTGCACGACGCGGTCGCCGCGGCCGGCCTGCGCAGCGAGTCCGAGGGCGAGGAGCCCCAGCGCCGGGTGGTCGTGCTCCCGGTGTGACCGGCGGACGCGGGCCCCGTACCGTGTCCACCCCGCAGAACGACAGGACGGCCCCGCCCGCGGTCCGGAGGTTTCCGGATACCACGCAGGCGGGGCCGTCACCTGTCAGCCTGGTAGTCGTCAGCCTGGTAGGGACAGATCGACCCGGTGGGTGACAGATGGTCACCCGATGCCGGTTTCCGCACCACGTGGAGGGATGGTTCCGTGTCGGAGGCAGCAGCTGAGCTTCCCGCCGCCGCCCGAGCAGGCGCGCGCGGTCTTCGGCGAGCGGTTCGCCGACGCGGTGCGCTACGCCGAGCTGCTCGCCGACGTCGGCGTGCGGCCGCGGGCTGATCGGTCCGCGTGAGGTTCCCCGACTGTGGGAGACGGCATCTGCTGAACTGCGCGGTGCTCTCCGAGGTGGTCCCGGACGGCGTCTCGGTGTGCGACGTCGGTTCCGGCGCCGGCCTGCCGGGCATTCCGCTGGCGCTGACCCGCGCGCGATCTGCGCATCACGCTGCTGGAGCCGCTGCTGCGCCGGACCACCTTCCTCGAGGAGGTCGTCGCCCTGCTCGGACTGGACAACGTCACGGTGGTGCGTGGCCGGGCCGAGGAGATGATCGGTCACCTGCCACCGGTGGACGTGGTGACCGCCCGCGCGGTCGCGCCGCTGGACCGGCTGGCCGGCTGGGGGCTGCCGCTGCTGCGCCCGCACGGCGAGATGCTCGCTCTCAAGGGTGACACCGCCGCAGGAGGAGCTGAAGGCGGCTCGCGCCGCGCTGGACCGGCTCGGCGCGGTGCAGACCCACGTGGTGCAGGCAGGCGCCGAGGTGGTCGACCCGCCGTCCACCGTGGTCCGGGTGCGGGTCGGCGAGAGCCCGGGCGGGGTGCGGGCCGCCGCCCGGCGGGCCAAGTGCCGCGCGGGCGAACCGCCCGGTGCGCGGCCGCAGCCGCCGGCACCGCTGAGACCCTCCGCGGCGATTGCTCCATCCACAGGGGCCGGCTCCACCTCATCGGAGTGTCGGGGACAAGGCGGACACGTCGCTGTGCATCGTGTTTCACGTGAAACGTCGCTCCTTGCTGCCAGGAATCCTCAGCCGCGGTCGAGCGGCGGCCGAGGCGCGGTCGCCGAAAACCCCATGACGACGGCGACCTGGGTTCAGTCCGCGGATTCATCCACAGGACCGCGGGCCTCACTGGTTCATGACCCCCGAAGCATGGCAGGCTCTTCGCATCACGAGTCTGCAGTCGAGGAGAGTGAATCCTTGCGGTCCGACGCCCATATCGCGGGACCGATGACCGACCCGGTCCCCGGCCCCCGTAGCGAATCCGACGGGGGAGGATGTTTCACGTGAAACACTGCCTCCCATGGACGACACCCCGATCGGCCGGGCCGCCCAACTGGCCGTGGAGGCACTGGGTCGGGCCGGCGAGGGACTGCCCCGGCCCGACCAGACCCGGGTGATGGTGGTCGCCAACCAGAAGGGCGGGGTGGGCAAGACCACCACGACGGTCAACCTCGCCGCCTCGCTGGCCCTGCACGGCGCCCGGGTGCTGGTCGTCGACCTGGACCCGCAGGGCAACGCCTCCACCGCGCTCGGCATCGACCACCACGCCGAAGTGCCGTCCGTCTACGACGTCCTGGTGGAGGGCCGCGCGCTGTCCGACGTGGTGCAGCCGGTCCCGGACGTGGAGGGGCTGTTCTGCGCTCCGGCCACGATCGACCTGGCCGGCGCCGAGATCGAACTCGTGTCGCTGGTGGCCCGGGAGAGTCGGCTGCAAGCGCGCCATCGAGGCGTACGAGCAGCCGTTGGACTACATCCTGATCGACTGCCCACCGTCGTTGGGGCTGCTGACCGTCAACGCGATGGTCGCCGGCGCGGAGGTGCTGATCCCCATCCAGTGCGAGTACTACGCGCTGGAGGGGCTGGGCCAACTGCTGCGCAACGTCGACCTGGTGCGAGGTCACCTCAATCCCAAGCTCCACGTCTCGACCATCCTGCTGACCATGTACGACGGCCGTACCCGGCTCGCCTCCCAAGTGGCGGAGGAGGTCCGCAGTCACTTCGGCAACGAAGTGCTGCGGACCAGCATCCCCCGCTCGGTCCGCATCTCCGAGGCGCCCAGCTATGGTCAGACGGTTCTCACCTACGATCCCGGTTCCAGCGGCGCGCTGTCGTACCTGGAGGCCGCCCGGGAGATGGCCCTGCGCGGGGCGAACGGCATCGCCGTCACCCACCAGGGCCCGCACGAGCACGTTGCCAGCCAGAACAATGAGTACGGCCAGCACAGCATGTCGGAGGGGATCCAGTGAGCGAGCGACGCAGGGGTCTGGGACGAGGGCTCGGCGCCCTCATTCCGGCCGCACCGTCGAGCGGCGACCGGTCGGCGTCGGGCGCCGCGGGCGGCGGTGCCTCGTCGCCCGGCGCGGTCCCGGTGCTCACCTCGGAGCGGGGTATCGCCGCGGCCAAGGTCACCGGACTCGCCGAGCGGGAGAACGCGCCCGTGGTGGACATCCCCGTCTCGCGGGAGGACGACGCGATCGCGTCCGGCGACCAGCCGGGCGGGGTGCCGGGTGCCTATTTCGCCGAGTTGCCGATCGACCAGATCACCCCGAACCCGCGCCAGCCGCGTGAGGTCTTCGACGAGGACGCCCTCGCCGAACTGGTCACCTCCGTCAAGGAGGTCGGTCTGCTGCAGCCGGTCGTGGTGCGCCAGACCGGGGGCGCGGGCTACGAACTCATCATGGGTGAGCGTCGTTGGCGGGCCTGCCGGGAGGCCGGGCTGGACCGCATCCCGGCGATCGTCCGGGCGACCGACGACGAGAAGCTCCTGCTCGACGCGTTGCTGGAGAACCTGCACCGCGCGCAGCTCAACCCGCTCGAAGAGGCCGCAGCCTACGACCAGTTGCTCCGCGACTTCGACTGCACGCACGAACAGCTGGCCGACCGCATCGGGCGGTCCCGGTCCCAGGTCTCCAACACCCTGCGGCTGCTGAAGCTGTCCGCCCCGGTGCAGCGCCGGGTGGCGGCGGGCGTGCTGTCGGCCGGTCACGCACGGGCGCTGCTGTCGCTGGACGACGTGCAGGAGCAGGACCGGCTGGCCCAGCGCATCGTGGCCGAGGGACTGTCGGTGCGGTCGGTCGAGGAGATCGTGACGCTGATGGCCTCCGAGCCGGGCGCCGCGAAGAAGCCGAAGGGCCCGCGGGCCGGCCGCCGGCTGTCCCCCGCGCTGTCCGACCTGGCCACCCGGCTCTCGGACCGCCTCGACACCCGGGTGAAGGTGGACCTGGGGCAGCGCAAGGGGAAGATCGTGGTGGAGTTCGCGTCCATGGACGATCTGGAGCGGATCCTCGGCACGATCGCCCCCGGCGAGGGCCGGGTGCTCCAGCAGGGTCAGGCGGTCGATCCCGCCGAGGGGGCGGACGACGAGGACGACACGTGAGTGACGCGTGAGTGACGCGTGCGGCGCGCGTGAGGTGACGCCCACCAGGACATCCGGCGGGCCGCGTTCCAGGGCGAACGCGGCCCGCCGCGGTGTGTGATCGCTGTCCGCCGTCGCGCCGCCCGGTTACGATGCCGGTGACGGGACGCGGGACGGACCTCCGCGTCTGGCAGAGATGAGGGCCTGACCCATGGGGCGTCGACTGGTACCGCTGACCCTGGACAATCTTCCGGACCTGCCCAAGCGCTGCCGCTCGTGCGTCTTCTGGGAACTGGACCCGGTCAGCGGGGAGGCCGCCTCCCAGGCCGGCAAGCCGGAGTTGGAGAAGGAGGCCTGGATCTCCGCCGTGCTGCTGGAATGGGGTTCGTGCGGCCGTGTCGTCTATGTGGACGACGTCCCGGCCGGCTTCGTCCTCTACGCCCCGCCCGCCTACGTGCCGCGTTCGACGGCGTTCCCCACGAGCCCGGTCTCGGGGGACGCGGTCCAACTGATGACCTCCCGGATCCTGCCCGGCTACCAGGGCCATGGTCTGGGACGGGTGCTGGTGCAGGCGGTGGCGAAGGACCTGGCGCGCCGCAACTTCAAGGCCATCGAGGCGTTCGGCGATCTGCGGTGGGAGGAGCCCGGGTGCATGCTGCCCGCCGACCACCTGACCGCGGTCGGCTTCAAGACCGTGCGCCCGCACCCGCGGTATCCGCGCCTGCGGCTGGACCTGCGCTCGACGCTCTCCTGGAAGGAGGACGTCGAGTTGGCGCTCGACCGGTTGCTCGGCGCGGTCCAGAAGGAGCCCGTCCTGCGGCCGTTGTAGCGCGCCGCCGGGCGCGCGGTTTCACGTGGAACACGGCAGGAGGCCACCCGTGGTGGCCTCCTGCCGTGTTGCCGGTTCGCCGTCAGCCGATGAAGTCGGTGAGGTCCTTCTCCAGCGCGGCCTTCGGCTTGGCGCCGACGATGGTCTTGACGACCTCGCCGCCCTTGTAGACGTTCAGGGTCGGAATCGACATCACGCCGTACTTCACGGCGGTGTCGGGGTTCTGGTCGATGTTGAGCTTGACGATCTGGATCTGCTCGCCGTGCTCGGCGGCGATCGCCTCCAGCGAGGGCGCGATCTGGCGGCACGGCCCGCACCACTCGGCCCAGAAGTCGACGAGAACGGGCTTGTCACTCTGCAGGACCTCGGCGTCGAACGTCGCGTCCGTCACGTGCTTGATGGCACCGGCCATGGTGACTCTCTCCTCGGATGTGTTGCTGGTGGGCTGGGGCGGGGGTCAGACGGTCGCGGTCGTCTTCTCCGGTTCGGCGGTGTGCTCGGCGTCGCTCAGCGTGGCGAGGTGGCGCTCGGCGTCGAGCGCGGCCGAGCAACCGGTGCCCGCCGCCGTGATGGCCTGGCGATAGGTGTGGTCCACCACGTCACCGGCGGCGAAGACACCGGCGAGCTTCGTGCGGGTGCTGGGGGCGTCCACCACCAGGTAGCCCTCGTCGTCCAGGTCCAACTGGCCCGTGAACAGTTCGGTGCGCGGGTCGTGGCCGATCGCGATGAACAGTCCGGTCACCGCCAGTTCGGAGGTATCGCCGGAGCGCACGTCGCGCAGGGTCAGGCCGGACAGCTTGCCGTCGCCGTGGATCTCGGCGACCTCGCTGTTCCACACGAAGGAGATCTTCGGGTCGGCCATCGCCCGATCCTGCATCGCCTTGGAGGCGCGCAGGGTGTCGCGGCGGTGCACCACGGTCACCGACGTGGCGAACCGCGACAGGAACGTCGCCTCCTCCATGGCGGTGTCGCCGCCACCGATCACCGCGATGTCCTGGTCGCGGAAGAAGAAGCCGTCGCAGGTGGCGCACCAGGAGACCCCGCGCCCGGAGAGGGCGTCCTCGTTGGGCAGACCGAGCTTGCGGTGCTGCGAACCGGTCGCCACGATGACCGTCTTGGCCTGGTGGACGCCGCCCGCCGAGTCGGTCACCGTCTTGATGTCACCGGTGAGGTCCACCTCGACGACGTCGTCCGCGACCAACTCGGCGCCGAACCGCTCAGCCTGCGCCCGCATGTTGTCCATCAGGTCGGGACCGATGACGCCGTCCCGGAAACCGGGGAAGTTCTCGACGTCGGTGGTGTTCATCAGCGCGCCACCGGCGGTGACGGCGCCCTCGAAGACGAGCGGCTTCAGGGAGGCTCGGGCGGTGTAGAGCGCAGCGGTGTAGCCCGCCGGTCCGGACCCGATGACGATCACGTTGCGGACATCGCTCACGGCTGTCTTCCTCGTCTCTGACGCTGCTGCTGGGAAACGCTGCGGGAATCTCTCACCCGCCTAACGGATCCTACGGTGCGCGCATTCCCGGCCGGTGGGCCCGACGCACTGCGCCCGACGCACCGGGCCGGGCGCACTGCGCCCGACGCACCGGGCCGGGCGGGTGCGCGCTCAGTGGCGTGCGTAGGTGTGCCGTGCGAGGACGGTGCCGACCGCCGCACCGGAGTGCGCGGTGCACCCCGCGTCCACCACGTAGGCGTCCACGTCGGCCGGGTCGGAGCGGTCCGGCAGCAGGAGCAGATAGGCGGCGTGGCCGTCGTAGCTGCCGCGGGTCGCGGCGATTGGGCCATCAGAGCGACGGGTGGCCTTGCGCACGCATGCCGGCACGTTCGGCGTCCGGGTGGCGAACGGGGTGTTCCGGCCGGCCTGCGGCCCCGTCCGGGGGCTCGCGGACCGGGCCGTGTCGCCGAGCATCTGGTGCACCCGCACCGGCAGCCGCTCGCCTGAGAAGGTCCCTGCCGCCGGGGTGCCGGCTGGGCCGCCGTCGTCCAGTGCGTGCACCAGGGCGCCGCCGGCGCCCAGCACGGCCACGGCGCACGCGGCGGTCAGCGCGCGCCAGCGCCGCCGCGACCTCCGGGTGGCCCGGCCCGGTCCGGTGGCGCCGGCCCGGCCGGCGGGAGCGCGCGATGTTTCACGTGAAACATCGCCTCCGCGGGGTACGCCGGCCATCCGGGAGGCACCGACCGGCCGGGTCACCCGGAGCGGCGGTTCGGCCGGGTCGGCGTTCCCCGGGGCGGCCTGGGTGCCGGCGGTGGTCTCCTCGAGGGGGCGGGCCGTGCCGGGGTCTGGATCGGGGCCGCAGGTACGGTCCGGGTCGGCGGCGGTCGCTTGGATCAGCGCCTCGGCGGCCAGGGCGGCGTCGATGCGGCCCGCCACGTCCTCCGGCATGCGCGGCGGGCCGGGCAGCGTGCCCAGGACCTCGCGGATCTCGGACAACGAGTCGCGGACGTCGGCGCACAGCACGCACAGTTCCAGGTGGTCGCGCAGGTCGGCGGCCCGCTCGGGGGGCAGCAGTCCCTCGGCGAAGGCGGAGATCTCAGCGACGTCCGGGTGCTCGTCCGTGCCAGCCGTCGATGTCACTGCTGTCCACCTCCGCCCTTCACGGCGTCCGTCGGTTCGCGCGCTGCCGTCTGTGGGACGGATGCCGTCCCAGGCCGGTTCCTTCCCCGGCGGGGGACGGCGCCACCCCCGGCGGTGCGCCGTAGGTGGTCCAGGAGCGGGAGGAGCTTCGCCCGGCCGCGCGCGCACCGGCTCTTGACCGTCCCGGGCGGCACGTCGAGGATCGCGGCGGCCTCCGCCACCGGGTATGCCTCCATGTCCACCAGCACCAGGGCGGCCCGCTGCTCGGCGGGCAGGCGGGCCAGCGCGTGCACCACCTCGCGGTGCAGTTCGTCGCGCTCGGCCGGCGCGTCGGCGGCCTCGTGTGGCTCCAGGAGGGCGTCGAGTCGCTCCTCGTCGGGCACCGGCGAGGCCCGCCGGGAGGCCGCCTTGCGCGCTCGGTCCAGGCAGGCGTTCACCGTGATCCGGTGCAGCCAGGTGGTGACCGCGGACCTGCCGCGGAAGGTGTGGGCGGACCGGAACGCCGAGATCAGCGCGTCCTGGACCGCGTCGGCGGCCTCCTCCGGGTCGCCGAGGGTACGCACCGCGACCGCCCAGAGGCGGTCGCGGTGCCTGCGGACCAGTTCGCCGAACGCGTCCGGATCGCCTTCGACGTGGCGCGAGAGGAGTTCCTGGTCAGTGGCCCCCCCAAGCGGACCTTGCCCCAACGTCGCGCCCCCCTCATCGGTGGCTCAGCCGGTGAACGACACTTCCGTGATCCCCTGTTTGTAGCCCGCCTCACTGTACGCGTCGGCGTCCGCGTGGGGCAGGGCCGTGAGCCACACGACCACGTACCGGGTGGGGGCCGAGGAGGTCACGGTCAGGTGCTGGCTGGTGCCCGAGGTGCTGCCGGTCGCCAACTTGCGCAGGTCCGAGGGCTGCGGGGTGCTGGAGAGGGAGTCGGCCGCGTACAGCGTCGTGCGGGTGTAGCTGCCGCCGTAGAGGAAGTGCAGCGTGGCGCCGGTGACCCGCTGGGCGGAGCCGAGGTCGTAGACGATGCCGACGCCCTGTTTGAACGGAGCGAGGACCGGACCGCCGCGGAAGGACAGGGTCCGCCAGTAGGTGGAGGTCTTGCCGTCGTAGGTCAGGTGGACCTGGTCCTGGTGCTGGTAGCCGCCGAACGGCTCGTACTCCTGGGCGCCGGTGATCCGCAGCGGGTGGGCGGACACCTGCTTGCCGCCGCTGCCCTTCTGCTGGTGGACCTGTGCCGGCGTACCGTTCCGACGGTTCATGAGGGCGTCGGCGACCTGCCAGCTGCCCAGTCCGAGCGCCGCCAGCAGCAGGGCGGCGACCCCCCACTTGAGCGCCTTGCCGGTGCGTCCCGGCAGCGCGGGAGGGGGCGGCGGGCCGACCGGGGCGGAGCGGGAGACGTGCTGCTGGGCGGTGCCGGCGGCCGGCCGGCGGTAGGCGGGCTGGGAGAAGGCGGGTGCCTCCGGCTCCGGCGGGCGGATGCGCGGCAGCGCCGCGACCGCCTGGGCGAGTTCCTCGGGCGTGGTGCACGGCGGCTCCTGGCGGGACGGCGTGGCGCCGTCGTTGACCAGGGCCCGCATGGACAGCTCGGACAGTCCGCGGTGCACGCCGGCGCGCACCTGGTCGGGCGCGACCAGCGGCAGGTCCCGGGGGAGCCCGATCAGACCGAAGGCGTCCTCGTGGTAGGGCCAGCGGGCGGTCAGCGACGCGTACAGCAGGGCGCCGATCGCCTCGGTGTCGGTGCGCTTGGGGCGCTCCGTGGAGATCCCGCGCAGCGCGGCGTCCACCGCGAGGCCCCGGATGCGGTACTGGCCGGACTCGGAGCGCAGCACGGCCGTGGGGTCCAGCCGCAGGTGGGCCAGACCCTCCCGGTGGGCGGCGGAGACGGCCTGCGATACCTGGCTGACCAGCTGGTACGCCTCGTGCGCGGCCAGCGGTCCGCTCGCCAGCAGCGCGGTCAGGTCGGTGGCGTCGGGCAGCCACTCGTGGACGACGTAGACCAGGTCGTCCTCCTCGACGGCGTCGAGGACCTGTACGAAGCGGGGGTCGCCCAGCAGGGCGGCGCTGCGGGCGGCGGAGAGCACGGCACGGGCCCGCTCGTGGTCGGCGGGCAACAGGTGGACGCCGACCGCGCGGCGCAGCTTCTCGTCCACCGCGCGCCAGCTGCTGAACCCGTCGAGGCGGGTGAGGCACTCCTCGAGGCGGTAGCGGCGGGCGAGCTTGTGGCCACTGTGCAGCTCGGGCGGGTCGGGGACGGGGGGCGTCGGTTCGGTCGGCGCGGATCCTTCGGTCGTGTCGTCGTCGCGCACCGCGGCGGGTGCTGTCGCGTCCTGCGTTCCGGTTTGGCCGTTCGCCCCGTCGCCCGTGGCACCGCCCGCTGCGGCGGCGAGCGGCGGTCGGCCGCTCTCTTTGGCCACGTCGACGGCAGCCGTGCTGCGCTCCGCCACCGTCGTTCCTGCCTCCCCATCCGTTGCACGCTACTTCTCAGGGTTCTCGCGCCAAGGACAATTGTGCCCACTCTCCGGTGCCGCGCACGACACGCAGCGTGCGGCACCGCGGCCCGCGGTGGTCGCGCTCAGCGGCCCAGGCGGCCGCGGACCATACCCACCATCGCGGTCATCTCCTCGATACGCATCCGGCGCGCGGCCAGAAAGAACACGGACAGCAGGACGGTCCCACCACCGACGACGGCGCAGAGCGAGCCGAGGAACCCGGCACCGAGCGCCCCCTTCAGCACGTACGCCGCCGCGCCGCCGAGGGCCGCCGCCGGGAGGCTGGCGCCGATCAGTCGGGCGTAGGTGCGCACCACGCGGGCACCGTCCAGGTCCCCGCCGAGCCGCCTGCGCAGTCGCCGTACGGCTACCCCGACTCCGACGACGTAGGCGAACCCGTAGGAGCCGGCCATGCCGACGACCGCCCAGCGGGCGGGCAGCAGCAGGAAACACAGGCCGGAGGCGGCGGCGTTCACCACGGCGACGATCACGGTGTTGTAGAAGGGGGTGCGGGTGTCCTCGTAGGCGTAGAAGCCGCGCAGCACCACGTACTGCACGGAGTACGGGATCAGGCCGAGGCCGAACGCCATGAGGATGTAGCCGATGTTGGGGGCACCGGGCTCGCCGGCGTACATCATCGTGGCGAGCGGGACACCGAGGGCGAGGAAGGCGAACGCCGCCGGGACGATGGCGACCGCGGAGGTGCGCAGGCCGTGGGAGAGGTCGTCGCGGACGGCCGCGTCGTCCCCGTCGGCCGCCGCCCGGGAGATGCGGGGCAGCACGGCGGTCATGACCGAGACGGTGATGATGGCCTGCGGCATCTGCCACAGCAGCAGGGCGTAGTTGTAGGCGGTGATACCGGTGCCGGGGTGTCCCTGGCCGAACGCGACCGCGCCGGCCCGGGTGGCCAGCTGGGTGACCACGATCATGCCCATCTGGTTGGCGAGCACGAAGAAGAAGGTCCACTTGGCGAGCTTGGCGGCGTGCCCGAGGCCGTGGCCGCGCCAGTCGAAGCGCGGGCGCACGCGCATGCCGGACTCACGCAGGTAGGGGACCATCGCCAGCGCCTGCACGGTCAGGCCGAGCAGGGTGCCGATGCCCAGCAGCCGTACGCCCTGCGGGGAGACGGTGGCGGCGGTCACGTGCGAGTGGCCGGCCCGGCCGTAGACCCAGATGTAGGCGGAGAAGGTGGTGATGACGACGACGTTGTTGAGGACCGGGGTCCACATCATCGGGCCGAACCGGCCGCGGGCGTTGAGGATCTGACCGATCACCACGTGCACCCCCATGAAGAACATGGTGGGCAGGCAGAACCGGGTGAAGGAGACGGTGACGTCCATGCTCACCGGGTTCGACGCGAGCTGCGCGGACATCAGCCGGACCAGCACCGGCGCGCCGATCACCATCACCGTGGTGACCGCGGCGAGTCCCACCACGACGAGGGTCAGCAGGCGGTTGGCGTACGCCTCGCCGCCGTCCTCGTCGTTCTTCATGGCGCGCACCAGTTGCGGGATGAACACCGCGTTGAGCGCGCCGCCGCCGACCAGGACGTAGATCATGGTGGGCAGGACGTTGGCGACCTGGTAGCTGTCGTTGAGGGTGGAGACGCCGATCGCGGCGCCGATCACCAAGGTGCGCAGGAAGCCGGTGACCCGGGAGACCACGGTGCCGGCGGCCATCACCGCGCTGGACTTCATCAGGCTGCCGACCCGGCCGCCGCCGGAGGCGGCGACGGACGCCTGTGGTTCCGGCTCTCCCTCGTCGGGGGCGTCGGTCAGGTTCGGGAAGGCGTAGCCCCGTTCGCCGCCGACTCCGGCGTCGCGTTGGTCGCGGAAGAGCGGCGCCGAGGCGTTCACCGTCGGTCCGCTCACCGTCGTGCCGTCGTCCTCGGGCGCGGTGGGCCCGGCGTTCGTGGTGAAGGGCTGGACCCCGGCCGGCGGCCGGGGCGGCTGGGCCGCGGTCGGGGTGGTCTGCCACCCGTCGCCGCCGGCGTAGGGCGGCCGGTCCCCGGCGTACGGCTGCCGCCCTCCCGCGTACGGCTGTTGCCCCGCGTCGTACGGCTGCCGTCCTCCGGCGTACGGCGGGTGGCCGGTGTCGGGGGGGCGCTGCTGTTGCGGGTAGGGGACGTAGGGGCGGCCGGGGGCGGAAGCGGGATCCTGCGCGGAGCGGGGCTCGGGCGGGGGCGGCGGACCGGCCGGCGCGTCGTCGTACGACGCTGCCCGGTCACGCTCCCCGTCGTACGGCGCGTTCATCACTGCCCCACCTTATGGTCCGCGATCAAGAACCTGGTCCTGGCTATCGGTCCACCTTCTCACTCCGGGTGGAGGGGGCCGGGCGTTCGGCGGCGGTGTCCGGCGCCGGGTCACCCGCCTGCTCCGGCACCCGAGCGCCCGGCTCTGACCGCTCGGCGCCCGTCCGTCCGGCGGCCGGGTCCGCGTCGCCGGACGGTCCGGCGCCGTCGGCGGTCTGCGGCAGCGCGCGGTCCGCGGCGCCCGAGGGCTCCTCGGCGCCGCTCGGGTCCGGGGCGGCCGGAGCGTGCGTGGTGGTGGCGGTCTCCGTGGCGGCCGCCGGCCGGTCCGGATCACCGCCGGCCGGCGCCGTGGCCGCCGTGGTGGTGCCGTTCGGCGGAGTGCCGGTGGGCGCGTCCGGGGCGGCGGCCAGTGCCCGCCGCTTGCGCTGCCGGTACATCCGCACCCCGGCCAGCACCAGCAGCAGCAGGCCGCCGGCGATCACCAGCATCACGGTGTCGGTGATGGAGGTGACGTTGACCTGGAAGACCATCTTGCGCCCGTACGGCGCGCCGTCCCTGGTGTACAGCTGCGCCGTCACCCAGGCTCGGCCGTTGGCGCGGGCGGTGGTGCGGAACTTCAGCGAGCGGTTGTGGCCGCCGTCGATGGTGAAGGTCTGCGCCGGTCCCGGGTCGAGCCGGTTGGCCTGGTTGGAGGTGAGCCGCAGCCGCAGCCCGGAGACCTGCTGGGCCAGCGAGTTCTGCACGGTCACCGGGATCGTGGCGGTGCGCCCGGACAGCGTGATCGACTGCTTGTCCAGGATGTGCACGTCACCGGTGAGATCGTTCAGGTAGGACCCGATGTCGCCGCGGAACGCCGCTGCGGCGCGGTGCCGGCCGCGCCACTCGGTGGACATCGCACCCAGTATGGCGTTGCCGAACGGCGTGGTGACCCGGTCCTTGACGCTGAGGATCACCAGGAAGCTGTTGAGGGACCGCTGCACCGACTGGATCTGGTGGAACGCGCTCGTGCTCAGCTCCTGGTGGCGCAGCACGGACGGGTAGGAACGGCCGCTGGGCACCCGCTGGTTCGCGCCGGGGTCCGGGGTCTGGTCGGCGGCGCTGCCGAGCGGGATGGCCCGCGTCCAGCCTCCGGAGACGGCGGCCGAGACGGCGGCGGCCATCGCGCGGGCCTGGGCGGCGTCCGGCATGCGCTGCGGGGCGACGACGACGCTGCGTTGGTGCTCGGGCTGCTGCTCGTAGATCATCAGCGACTGGGCGAGGAACATCTGCTCGGACAGGGTCGCCCGGCTCCGGGACCGCTCGTCACCGGCGAAGGCGTCGGACAACGTGGCGTCCGCCACCAGCGCCGTGGAGCCGTCGCCGATCGGCCGGGCGGCGGTCGGGGTGTAGCTGAGCCCGGCCGTCTCGTGGAAGGTGTCGCTGCGGGCGATGATCTTGTCGGCCCCGGCGGCCCTCGCCACGCCGACGATCGAGGAGTCGACCGCGCCGTCGGCGGGCCAGGCGAAGTCGGTGCGCGGGGTGACGCCCAGGATCGTCTGCACGGTCACGGTGGCCAGGTCGGTGGCCGACTTCAGGTGGGTGAGCGTCCCCGGGACGCTGGAGCCACCGTGCGCGATGGCCGCCAGGTCCGGGTCGCCGAAGGGCAGCGCCACGACCTGGTGGCCCTTGACGGCGGACTGCAGTTCGTCGAGCCACTGTTTGGCGTCCGCGCTGCCCTTGCCGGCGGTGGTGTGCGTGGTGTCGCCGTCGTGCCCTATCACCTGGTAGGGCCGGGTCATCGCGTCGACGGTGGCCAGCAGGTCGGGGTCGACCACCCAGGTCACCGGCAGTTTCCTGCCGTCCTCGACCAGTTCCCGCAGCCTGCCGCCCGGCGCCAGTTCGGCGGCCAGGTCGTCGTCACGGAACAGCGGGGGCTCGGCGTCGTCGCCGCTGGGGCTGCGGATGTCCATGTGCGGCCGGTCGATCAGCGGCCACAGGAACGTGGTCTTCGTCTTCCGCCCGCCGGCGTGGTCGTACCAGGGCAGGAAGGTGCGCTCGATCCCGACGACGTGGTCGTACGGCACGTCCTTCGTCGTCGCGGAGACCGTCACGCCGAGTCGGTAGACCCCGTCGCCGTGCAGCCCGAGCGCGTGGACCGGGATGTCCAGGGTGAAGGGGCGGGTGGCGTGCGGGGCGAGCGTGTGCAGCGCGTCGGTGTGGCCGGGCACCGCGATGCCGTCGGCGTAGGAGAAGTCCCCGGACGCCCGGGTGGAACTGATCGCGTTGCGGCTGCGGAGCGGACCGCCCAGGCTGAGGCGCACACCCACCTCGGTGGCGTCCAGGGTCTGTGAGGTGCCGTTGGTGACCGAGCCGCTGATGGTCAGCGTGTCGCCCTTGACCGGGACGGTGGGGGTGACGGAGTCCACCGTGACGCTCACCGTGTGCGAGGCGGCCGAGGCGGTCGCGTCCGGGGCCGCGAGGGCCGCCGGAGCGCAGGCCAGGCCGGTCAGAGCCACGGCACCCGCGCAGGTGGCGGCGGTGCGCCGCAGCCATGCGCGGGCAGGGGTCTTCCGCAGGTGCTGTGCCGCCTCGCCCACGCGCTCGTCCGTCCGTCCCTGGTCGTCATCGGATGTGCGTCCTGGCATGGTAACGATGGCTGCTGAGACATCGTGCTGCGGAGTGGGTCTCATGATCGTCCCGGGCGGGCGGAAGCGTGGTGAAGGGGACGCGCCGGGCACGTATCCTGTGCTGTCGTGCCGAACGCCAACCATGACAACGCATCCACCCCCGCCCCGCAGGCGGCCGCGCTCACCGCGGCCCAGCGCCGCGCGGTGGGCGAACTGCTGAGGGTCTCACCGGTCGCCGACGACCTGGCCAGGCGCTTCCGGCAGGCCGGCTTCGGCCTGGCGCTGGTCGGCGGATCGGTGCGGGACGCGCTGCTCGGCCGGCTCGGCAACGACCTGGACTTCACCACGGACGCCCGTCCCGAGCAGGTGCTGAAGCTGGTACGCGGCTGGGCCGACGCCGTCTGGGACGTCGGGATCGCGTTCGGCACGGTCGGCTGCCGCAAGACCGACGCCGACGGCACCCCGTTCCAGATCGAGGTGACCACCTACCGTTCCGAAGCCTACGACCGGACCTCGCGCAAGCCGGAGGTCGCCTACGGCGACACCATCGAGGAGGACCTGGTCCGGCGGGACTTCACCGTCAACGCCATGGCCGTGGCGCTGCCCGGCATCACGTTCGTCGACCCGCACCACGGGCTGGAGGACCTGGCCCGGCGCGCGCTGCGCACGCCGGGCACACCGCAGGAGTCGTTCTCCGACGATCCGCTGCGGATGATGCGTGCGGCTCGGTTCGCCGCTCAGCTCGGCTTCGAGGTGGCGCCCGAGGTGGTGGCCGCCATGACGGAGATGGCCGACCGCATCGAGATCGTCTCGGCCGAACGGGTGCGCGACGAGTTCAACAAGCTGCTGCTGAGCGACCACCCGCGCGAGGGGCTGGAACTGCTGGTGGTCACCGGACTCGCCGCCCGGGTGCTGCCCGAGCTGCCGGCGCTGCGCCTGGAGCGGGACGAGCACTTCCGGCACAAGGACGTCTACGAGCACAGCCTGACCGTGCTGGAGCAGGCGATCGACCTGGAGACCGACGGCCCGGACCTGGTGCTGCGGCTGGCCGCGCTGCTCCACGACATCGGCAAGCCGAGGACCCGCCGGGCCGAGCCGGACGGCCGGGTCTCCTTCCACCACCACGAGGTGGTGGGCGCGAAGCTGGCCAGGGCGCGGCTGACCCGGCTGAAGTACCCCAACGACATGGTCAAGGACGTCTCCCGACTGGTCGAGCTGCACCTGCGCTTCCACGGCTACGGCTCCGGTGAGTGGACCGACTCCGCGGTGCGCCGCTACGTCCGGGACGCCGGCCCGCTGCTCGGCCGGCTGCACAGGCTGACCCGGTCGGACTGCACGACCCGCAACAAGCGGAAGGCCACGGCGCTGGCCGCCACCTACGACTCGCTGGAGCGCCGGATCGCCGAGTTGCAGGAGCGCGAGGAACTGGACGCGATCCGCCCGGACCTGGACGGCAACCAGATCATGGAGATCCTGGGACTCTCCCCGGGGCCGGAGGTCGGCCGGGCGTACCAGCACCTGCTGGAGCTGCGCCTGGAGAACGGGCCGATGGAGTACGACGAGGCGGTGGCCGCGCTCAAGGAGTGGCGGTCCGCGCAGCCGTAGCCCCGTAGCCGCGACGTCCGGCGGCCCCATGGCCCGCAACCCCGAGCCGGGCGGCCCGGCCGGCTCGGAACGGACAAGGGCGCTGTTTCACGTGAAACACCGTGTTTCACGTGAAACAGCGCCCTTGCGCCGTGGTCAGCCGTTCGCGGACGCGACGAGGACCAACACCAGGACGACCAACAGCGGGGCCAGCAGGCCGAGCGCTCCGGGGCGCAGGAAGATCGGCCTGCCGAGAGCCGACGGCGGCTTGAAGCCGGGCTGCGGCCAGGGCAGCTTGTTGAACTTCGACCGGGGGACCAGGTCGTAGAGCAAGGTCAGCGGGGTGATGACGAAGGAGAGGTACCCCCACCAGCCCTGCCACATCGTGCGTGTGGTCATGTCCCGGTGTGCCGCGATGCCGCACTGCCGGCAGAACGGTCCCTTGAGGGAGAGGAAGCGCATCACCACCAGCATGCCCTGGTGGCCGCGCACGGTCGCCTCGACCGCCGGGAAGCCACCACAGAACCGGCAGGTCGGCCCCATCGGTTGGCCGACGGCCTGGCCGCCCGGGTAGGGCGGCGGGTATCCGGCCGGAGCGTACTGCTGCTGCGGGTAGCCGTATCCGGGCGGGGGCGGCGCCTGATATCCGGCCGGGCCGGGAGGAGGATAGCCGGGGGCGCCGGCCGGCGGGAAACCCTGCGGGGACGGCGGCGGGTATCCGGGCGGGGTCGCGTACGACTCCGCCTGGTAGGGATTCGGGGCGGCGGGTGGCGGCGGATAGCCGTTCGACCCGTAGGGCTGCTGCGTCATGTGTTGTCCTCAAGGCCGAACGGTGGGGCGGTGTTTCACGTGAAACACCGCCCCACCGTTCGTGTGCGCGTGGGTGCCGCTAGTTCTTGCCGAGGCAGAGGACGAAGGAATGACCGTCCTCGGTTTCATAGAATCCGGCGTCGGTGCCGCTGACGTCGGAGCAGGCGCTCTGCGCGTCGTCGGTGCCCTCGACCTTCTTGAGCACCTTGTATTCGGCCTGGCTGTCGCTGCAGTCACGCTGCTTGATGTGCGGGTCGCTGTCGCTGCCGGTGTTCTGCACGCAGTCGCCGGCCTTGACGCTCTGCGAGTCGTCGTGGGTGAAGACGCCCACCACGATGCCGATGACGATCAGGACACCCAGGATGCCCAGCCGGATCCACAGGCGGCTCAGGCCCCGCTTCTTGGCCGGCGGGGGCGGCGGGTAGCCCATCGGCGCCCCCGGGGCGGGCGGCGGGTAGCCGCCCTGCTGCGGATATCCGGGCTGCTGCGGATATCCGGGCTGCTGCGGATACCCGTAGGCGGCCGGCTGCTGCGGCTGGCCCTGCGGGAATCCGTACCCGGGCTGCGGCTGGGGCGGTTGGCCGTACGGATTCGGGCCGGGCGGCGGTGTCGTCATGGAAAAGCTCCCCCCGAAAATGCTGCTGAATGACATGGCTGGATCAGATCGCTCGTACGTTATCCGGTCGCTCCGACAGCGTGGAAACCGAAATCCGTTCTGTGGCCTTGATGTGACCCGCAGGGTGTTTCCGACGCGTGGCGTCCCCTCCCCACACGGCGGGCGAGGGCCCCACGGCGGGCGAGGCGCCCCTCCGCACGGCGGGCGAGGCGGGACGCGTCCGGCACGGCTCAGGCGCGGCGGAAGTCGTCCGGGTCGGCCGTACCGGCGCGGAGCATGCCCATCGCGGTCGCCGCGTAGAGCACGGCGACCAGGACGACAAGAGTGGCGGACCGGCCATCGGGCGGCAGCATCGCGGCGGCGACCGCGGCGGAGCCGACGAACGCCGCGTTGAACAGCACGTCGTAGAGCGCGAACACCCGGCCGCGGTAGGCGTCGTCCACGCGGGTCTGTACGACCGTGTCGGTGGCGATCTTCGCCGCCTGGGTGGTGACGCCGAGCACGAACGCGGCGGCGAACATCGGCACGGGGGCGAACGGCAGCACCAGCGGTGGTTCCAGCACGGCGGAGGCCGCGGCGCACAGGGTGATCCACCCGGCGGTGCCGAACCGCCCGGTCCCCCACGGCGTGACCACCGCGGCGGTGAAGAACCCGGCGCCGGACAGCGCGACCGCGGTGCCCAGCCGCGCCAGCCCCGCCGAGGTGTCGTCCGGGGCGGCCCAGGCGTACCGGCACAGCAGGACCAGCGTGACGGTCAGCGCGCCGTAGCAGAAGCGCAGCACGGTCATGGTGGCCAGGGCGTTGACCGCGGCGCGCCGCGCGGCCAGGTGGCGCAGCCCGGCGGCGAGCCCGTGCACGGTGCCGGCCAGTGCCTCTCGCAGCCGGGGCTGGAGCACGCCCGGCTCCGGCCCGAGCAGGCCCGGGGCCATGGTGCGCGCGGAGAGCCCGGCGCACAGGTAGAGCAGCGCCGCGAGGGCCACCACGACCGCGTCCTGGCTGATGCCGGAGCCGATCGTCAGCCGTACGACGAAGGCGACGCCCCCGCCCGCGGTCGCCGCGATGGTGCCGGCGGTCGGGGAGAGCGAGTTGGCGATCACCAGCCGTTCGCCGTCCACCACGCGCGGGAGCGCGGCGGACAGCCCGGCCAGCACGAAGCGGTTGACGGCGGTCACCGACAGCGCGGACAGGTAGAACAGCCAGTCCGGCGCCCGGCCCAGGACCAGCAGGGCGGTGCCGGCGGCGAACACCGCGCGCAGCACGTTGCCGTACAGCAGCACCTGGCGGCGGCGCCAGCGGTCCAGCAGCACGCCGACGAACGGGCCGAGCACCGAGTAGGGCAGGAGGAGGACCGCCATCGCGGCGGCGATGCGGGCCGCCGAAGCCTGCTTCTCCGGGGTGAAGACGACGTAGGCGGCCAGCGCGACCTGGTAGACGCCGTCGGACAGCTGTGACAGCAGCCGCACCACGAGCAACCGCCGGAAACCGCGCAGCCGCAGCAGGACGCGGAGATCACCGGCGACGGACATGGACACCAGCCTCACACACCGGTGCCGGTCCCGGCGGGCGCCCCCGCCGGGACCGGCACCGCGGTCAGCCGGCCACCGGGCCGGGGTGCCGCGCGGTCAGCGCTCGACCTCGCCGCGGATGAACTTCTCCACGTTGTCGCGGGCCTCGTCGTCGAAGTACTGCACCGGCGGGGACTTCATGAAGTAGGACGACGCCGACAGGATCGGGCCGCCGATGCCGCGGTCCTTGGCGATCTTCGCGGCGCGCAGCGCGTCGATGATGACGCCGGCCGAGTTCGGGGAGTCCCAGACCTCCAGCTTGTACTCCAGGTTCAGCGGGACGTCGCCGAACGCGCGGCCCTCGAGGCGGACGTACGCCCACTTGCGGTCGTCCAGCCAGGCCACGTAGTCCGACGGGCCGATGTGCACGTTGTCCGCGCCCAGGTCGCGGTCCGGGATCTGCGAGGTGACGGCCTGCGTCTTGGAGATCTTCTTGGACTCCAGGCGCTCGCGCTCGAGCATGTTCTTGAAGTCCATGTTGCCGCCGACGTTCAGCTGCATCGTGCGGTCCAGCACGACGCCGCGGTCCTCGAACAGCTTGGCCAGCACGCGGTGCGTGATGGTGGCGCCGACCTGGGACTTGATGTCGTCGCCGACGATCGGCACGCCGGCCTCGGTGAACTTGTCGGCCCACTCCTTGGTGCCGGCGATGAAGACCGGCAGGGCGTTGACGAAGGCGACCTTCGGCGTCGATGGCGCACTGCGCGTAGAACTTCGCGGCGTCCTCGGAGCCGACCGGCAGGTAGCAGACCAGCACGTCGACCTGGCGCTCCCTGAGGATCGCGACGACGTCGACCGGGCGCCTCGGCGGACTCCTCGATGGTCTGCCGGTAGTACTTGCCCAGGCCGTCCAGGGTGTGGCCGCGCTGGACGGTGCACGCCGGTGGGCGGCACGTCGGCGATCTTGATGGTGTTGTTCTCGCTGGCGCCGATGGCGTCCGCGAGGTCGAGGCCGACCTTCTTGGCGTCGACGTCGAACGCGGCCACGAACTCGACGTCACCGACGTGGTAGTCGCCGAACTGCACGTGCATCAGGCCCGGCACCCGGCCGGCCGGGTCGGCGTCCTTGTAGTACTCGACGCCCTGGACCAGCGACGCGGCGCAGTTGCCCACGCCGACGATGGCTACGCGAACCGAACCCATTCCGGTTGCTCCCTGTTGTTCTGTGTCGGTGACCGGCCCCATGCGGTGCGGGCCTTCAGTACGGGGGTGTCGCTCGGATCCGTGTCGTCACGACGGCGTTCGACGTCGCGGTCGCCGGGTCGCGTCCGGCCCGCTCGCGTCTCGATCAGCTCGTTCAGCCAGCGGACCTCGCGCTCCACGGACTCCATGCCGTGGCGCTGCAGTTCGAGGGTGTAGTCGTCCAGTCGCTCGCGGGTGCGCGCCAGCGAGGCCCGCATCCTGCTCCAGCCGCTCCTCCAGCCGGCTGCCGGCGCCCCTCCAGGACCCGCATCCGCACGTCCCGCTCGGTCTGGCCGAAGAAGGCGAACCGGACGCCGAAGTGCTCGTCCTCCCAGGCGTCCGGCCCGCTCTGGGCGAGGAGCTCCTCGAAGTGCTCCTTGCCCTCGGCGGTCAGCCGGTAGACGATCTTGGCCCGGCGGCCGGCCAGCGGCGCCGTGCCGATCGGCTCTCCCGGTCCGGCCTCCTCCACCAGCCAACCCTGGGCGACCAGCGTCTTCAGGCAGGGGTAGAGGGTGCCGTAGCTGAAGGCCCGGAACACCCCGAGCGAGGTGTTGAGCCGTTTGCGCAGCTCGTAACCGTGCATGGGCGACTCACGGAGCAGACCCAGGACGGCGAATTCGAGGACGCCGGAGCGCCTGCTCATCCTCGCCTCCTCGAACCGCTCCCCCGGCGGGTCCGCCCCGCCGCCCCCGATGTGCTTATGGCGTTCCGATGTATCGAGTCGATACATCGTGACGATAGAACGGTCATGTTGTTCTCGCAAGGTGTGTCGTGGTGAAGGCGATCACATCCAAGCTTGACCGGAACCCGCCCATCCGATTTGGGCCGAAGGTGGCGAGGTGGCGCCGTTTTGACGGTGCGTACTCTGTTCGCCATGCGGAACACCGGGAACCCGCGGACGCCGGGGGGCGTCTTGGTCTCCGGTGCGCGCGCGGCCCGGCGGGGCCGCACCGGGGGGACCGGAAGTCAACTGCCGCCTTCAGGCGAGAGCGCCTGCCCGAGGAGTAGCTGGAAGTATGAGCGAGCACCGCCGCAAGCCGCCGCAGTCGAACGGCGGCGGGCGCGCCGCAGGCCGCCGTGCGTCGTCACCGCCCTCGTCCCGGCGGTCGGCCGCCCCGCGCGGCGCCCGCGGCTCGGACGACGGCCCGCGCGCCGCCGGGTCGCACGCGCACCGCGACGCCGGCCCGCCGCGCCCGTCCGGCGGCCGGGCCGAGGCCCGCCGCGCGGCCCAGGCGCGTCCGGCCGCCGCAGGGCCGCCCCGGCGCGGCGTTCGCACGGCGCGGGCGGCCGCGCGGCCGCCGGAGCACGGCCAGAAGCGCTTATCGACTACCCGCGCTGGGGCCAGGACGGCTGGCGCCGCTGGATGCCGTCGGGGAAGCAGTGCCTGGGCATCTGCGTCGGCTTCTGCGGCACCCTGGTGGCGCTGGTCGGGCTCGCCGTACGCCATGGTCGGCATCCCCGAGCGTCAACGCCGCCGCGGCCTCGCAGAAGAACGTCTACTACTGGGCCGACGGCAGCCGCATGGTGGCCTCCGGCGGCGGCGACTACAACCGCCAGGTCGTGCCGTTCGACCAGATCCCCAAGTCCATGCAGGACGCGGTGATCTCGGCGGAGAACGAGACGTTCTAGACCGACTCCGGCATCGACCCGAAGGGCATCGCGCGCGCCGTGGTGAAGATGGCCGAGGGCGGCGAGACGCAGAGCGGCTCGACCATCACCCAGCAGTACGTGAAGAACTCCTACCTGGACCAGAGCCAGACGATCAGCCGCAAGCTCAAGGAGATGCTGATCTCCGTCAAGGTGGGCGCCGAGGTCTCCAAGCCGAAGATCCTCGCCGGCTACCTGAACACCGGCTACTACGGCCGCGGCGCCTACGGCATCCAGGCCGCCTCGCAGGCGTACTACGGGATCAACTGCTCGCAGCTCGACCCGTCGCAGAGCGCCTTCCTGGCCGCGCCTGCTCAACGGACCCAACATCTACGACCCGGCCGGCGGCACCGGTCCGGGCGCCACGCCGGCCGAGAACCTCAAGCGCGGCGAGGCCCGCTGGTCGTGGATCCTCGACCGGGAGGTCGCCACCGGCGACATGACGCGGGCGCGGCGGGCGAAGTACACGACGTTCCCGATGCCGCACAAGCCGCGGCCGGCCACCGTGAAGGCCGGCCAGATCGGCTACCTGACGGACCTCGCGGACAACTACGTCACCGCGAACGCCGGCATCAGCCGTCAGCAGCTCGACCGCGGCGGCTACCAGATCTACACGACCTTCGACAAGAAGGACGTGGCCGCGATGGCGAAGGTGGTCAAGGAGGACACCAAGACCATCCGGCCGGACCTGCGGCCCAAGACCGACAGGTACGTGCAGTTCGGCGGCGCGTCCGTGGTGCCGGGCAGCGGCGCGATCCGCGCGGTCTACGGCGGCGGCGACTACCTCAAGCACTTCACCGACAACGCCGACTACACCGGCGCCCAGGTCGGCTCCACGTTCAAGCCCTACGTGCTGGCCGCCGCGATGGAGTACGGGGTGCGCAACCCGGACGACCCGCCCGGCCAGCCGGCCTCCGACCGCACCAAGGTCTCGCCGCAGAGCACCTACCCGGCCCGCAACATGTGGAAGGTGCTCAACTACGACGGCACGGTGTGGAAGAACTCCAAGGGCAAGGAGTGGCTGCAGCCCAACGACGAGAGCGACAGCTGGCCGTCCGCCACGCTGCGCTTCGCCATGCAGGAGTCGGTCAACTCCACCTACGTGCAGCTCGGCATGGACGTCGGGCTGGACAAGGTCAAGCGGTCGGCGCTGGCGGCGGGGGTGCCCGCGAACAGCCTGGCCGCCGCGAACGTCCCCTCGTTCTCCATCGGCACCTCCTCGCCGTCCGCGATCCGGATGGCCGACGGCTACGCGACCTTCGCCGACCACGGACTGCACGCGGAGCCGTACTCGGTGACGAAGGTCCTGCAGAGCGGGGAGCCGAAGTACCAGCACCACACCCGCACCACGCAGGCCTACCCCGCCCAGGTCGCCGACACGGTCACCAACGTGTTGCAGAGCGTGGTCAAGAGCGGCACCGGCACCGTGGCGCGCCGGCTCGACCGCCCCGCGGCGGGCAAGACGGGCACCACCGACAGCAACAAGTCGGCCTGGTTCACCGGCTACACCCCGCAGCTGGCCACCTCGATCGGCATGTTCCGGATGGACTCCAACGCCAAGAAGCCGAGCTTCCTCCCGATGTACGGGGTCGGCGGCAACGCCAAGATCTTCGGCGCCTCGTACCCCACCCGGATCTGGACCGACTACATGAAGGCCGCCATGGACGGCAAGCAGGTCGAGCAGTTCACCCCGCCCGGCTCCTACGGCTCGGTGATCCACGCGCACGGCACCACGCCGAAGCCGAGCCCGTCGCCCACGCCGTCGGCGTCCACCGCGCCGAGCCCGTCGATGTCGGCGACCCCGGTGCCCGGCCCGACCAGCACCTGCGGCATCTTCGGCTGCCAGGCCGGCGGGGCGACCGGCGGGGCCGGCGCGGGCGGCACGACCGGCGGGGTGCCGTCCGACTCCCCGAGCACCGGAACCGACACCGGCGGCACCCGGGGCGGCCAGGGCGGGCTGTTCGGCGGCAGCTACGGGTGAGGCGCCCGCTACGGGTGAGGCGTCCCCGCCCGCCGGCCGCTCGGCACCGCCGCCGTGCGGCCGGTACGGAGCCTGACCCGCACCGCCCACGGGCGGGTACGGCAGGATGTCCCGCATGACGACCGTGCGCGGATACGACAAGGGCGCCGCCGGGACGGGCGCGAAGGTGCCGCCGAGCGCCGAGGACCCGGTGGCGGCGGCGGGCAGCGAGCTGATCGGCGGGCCGGCCGGGCGCCGCGCCGTCCCGGACCGCTCGGGCTGGTGGAACCCGGTGCGGATCGTCGTCCTGGTCGTCATCGGCATGTTCGCGCTCGGCATGGCGCAGAAGGTGCCCTGCTACGACCACGCGTGGTTCTACGGCGCCAACGACCAGTACACCCACGCCTGCTACTCCGACATCCCGCACCTGTTCTACGCCCGCGGCTTCGCCGACGACCAGGTCCCCTACTTCGACCACATCCCGAACGCGGTCTCCGGCGGTATGGGGTACCTGGAGTACCCCGTGCTGACCGGACTGTTCATGGAGGTCGCCTCCTGGATGACGCCGCACGGCGAGAACCTGGTGCAGCGCGAGCAGATCTACTGGATGGTCAACGCCGGGATGCTGCTGGTGTGCGCCGCGGTCACCGCGGTCGCGGTGGCCCGCACCCACCGCCGCCGGCCGTGGGACGGGCTGCTCGCCGCGCTGGCGCCGGCGCTGGCGCTGACCGCCACCATCAACTGGGACCTGCTGGCGGTGGCGCTCACCGCGGTCGGCATGCTGCTGTGGGCGCGCGGCCGACCGGTCGGGGCCGGGGTGCTGATCGGGCTGGCCACCGCGGCGAAGCTCTATCCGGTCCTGCTGTTGGGGCCGCTGCTGCTGCTCTGCCTGCGGGCCGGCCGGATGCGCGACTACCTGCGCACCGCCTCGGCCGCCGTGCTCGCCTGGGCGGCGGTGAACCTGCCGGTGATGGCGCTGGCCTGGCCGGGCTGGAAGCAGTTCTACGCCTACAGCCACACCCGCGGCATCGACTTCGGCTCGGTCTGGCTGATGGTCTCGCAGGAGACCGGCCGGCCCATCGACGGCGCCAACACGCTGGCCACCGTGCTGATGCTGCTGCTGTGCGGCGGGATCGGCGCGCTGGTCCTCGCCGCGCCGCGCCGGCCGCGCTTCGCGCAGGTCGCCTTCCTGGTGGTGGCCGCGTTCATCCTGACCAACAAGGTCTACTCGCCGCAGTACGTGCTCTGGCTGATCCCGCTCGCCGCGCTGGCCCGGCCGCGCTGGCGGGACATCCTGGTCTGGCAGGCCTGCGAGGTCATGTACTTCCTGGGCATCTGGATGTACCTGTCGTACACCACCGGGGGCAACGACAAGGGGCTGCCGCAGGGCGGCTACGACTTCGCCATCGCGGTGCACCTGCTCGGCACGCTCTACCTGTGCGCGGTCGTGGTCCGCGACGCGCTGCACGCCGAGAGGGACCCGGTGCGGCTCGACGGCTCCGACGATCCGTCCGGCGGTGTGCTGGACGGCGCGCCGGACGTGTTCACCCTCGGCCGGTCGCCGTCCGGCCACCGGCGGCACCCGGAGGCGCCGGTCGGCGTCGCCGGTCCCGGCGCCTGACGCCGGGACCGCCCGCCCCGGTCTCCGCCTCGGCGCCCGTCAGCGCCGCCTCGGGCCGGGCGGGCACCGGGCGGGCGGCGGTCAGCGGTCCACGAGCCGGTCGAACTGGGTGGTGGTGTGCCGCAGGTGTGCCACCAGCTCGTCGCCGACCGCGGGCGGCGCCACGTCGCCGGGCAGGAAGAGGATCGAGACCTGCATGTGCGGCGGCTCGGCGAACCAGCGCTGCTTGCCGGCCCACACGAACGGCGACAGGTTCCGGTTGACGGTGGCCAGGCCGGCCCGCGCCACGCCCTTGGCGCGCGGCATCACGCCGTGCACCGCCTTCGGCGCCTCCAGTCCGACGCCGTGCGAGGTGCCGCCGGCCACCACCACCAGGTGGCCGTCGCCGGCCGCCCGCTGCTGGCGGTAGCCGTAGCGCTCGCCCTTGGCGATCCGGGTGACGTCCAGCACCGCGCCGCGGTACTCGGTGGCCTCGTGGTCGCCGAGCCACAGCTGGGTGCCGATCCGGGCCCGGAAGCGGGTCTGCGGGAACTGCTGGCGCAGGTGGGCCAGCTCCTGCGGCTTGAGGTGGCTGACGAACACGGTGTGCAGCGGCAGCCGGGCGCCGCGCAGCCGCTCCATCCACCCGAAGACCTCCTCGACGGCGTCCGAGCCGTCGGTGCGGTCCAGCGGCAGGTGGATGGCGAAGCCCTCCAGCCGCACGTCGTCGATGGCCAGGCCCAGCTTGCCGAGGTCGTCCTCGCCGACACCGTGCCGGCGCATGCTGCTCATCACCTCGATGACCACCCGGGCGCCCACCAGCCCGCGCACCCCCTCCACCGAGGAGACCGAGCGGATCACCCGGTCCGGCAGCGGCACCGGCTCCTCGCCGACCCGGTACGGGGTCAGCACCAGCAGGTCGCCGCTGAAGAAGTCCTTGATCCGGGCGGCCTCGTAGGTGGTGCCGACGGCGAGCATGTCCGAGCCGAGCCGGGTGGCCTCGTCGGCCAGCCGCTCGTGGCCGAAGCCGTACCCGTTGCCCTTGCAGACCGGGATGAGCGCGGGGAACCGGTCGGCCACGGCTTTGTGGTGCGCTCGCCAGCGCGCGGTGTCGACGTACAGGGTGAGCGCCATGGCGGGGTCGGGGCCTTCCTTGTGCGGGCGGAACGGATCAGCGGCGCGACATGTAGATGTCGAGCGCCTTGTGCAGCAGTTTGTTGAGCGGGAAGTCCCACTCACCGAGGTACTCGGCGGCCTGCCCACCGGTACCCACCTTGAACTGGATGAGGCCGAAGAGGTGGTCGGTCTCGTCCAGCGAGTCACTGATGCCGCGCAGGTCGTAGACGTCGGCGCCCATCTCCTGGGCGTCCCGCAGCATGCGCCACTGCATGGCGTTGCTCGGCCGGACCTCGCGCTTGTGGTTCGCCGAGGCGCCGTAGGAGTACCAGACGTGGCCGCCGACCACCAGCATGGTGGCAGCGGCGATCGCCTCGCCCCCGTGCATGGCGAAATACAGCCGCATCCGCTGCGGGTCCTCGCCGTTGAGCGCGGTCCACATCCGCTGGAAGTACGACAGCGGGCGGGGCCGGAAGTGGTCCCGCTCGGCGGTCACCTCGTAGAGCCGCTGCCACAGCGGAAGCTGGTCGTAGCCGCCCTGGACGACCTCGACGCCGGCCTTCTCGGCCTTCTTGATGTTGCGGCGCCACAGCTGGTTGAAGCCCTTGAGGATCTCCTCCTGGCTGCGTCCCTTCAGCGGCACCTGGAAGACGTAGCGCGGCTGGAAGTCGCCGAACCCGGCGCCGGTGTCCTCGCCCTGCTGCCAGCCCATGCGGCGCAGCTTGTCGGCCACCTCGAAGGCGCGCGGCTCGATGACCGTCGGTTCGATGTCGCGCAGCCGCTTGACGTCCGGGTCGGCGATGCCCGCCTTGATGGCGGCCGCGTGCCAGCGCCGGATGATCACCGGCGGGCCCATCTTGACGGTGAACGCGCCCTGCTGTTTCAGGTGCGTCAGCATCGGCTGGAGCCAGTCCTCCGCCAGGTTCGGCGCGTACCAGTTGATCACCGGGCCCTCGGGCAGGTAGGCCAGGTAGCGCTTGACCTTGGGCAGCTGCCGGTAGAGCACCAGCCCGGCCCCCACCAGCGCGCCGGCGGCGTCGAACCAGCCCAGGTTCTCCGAGCGCCATTCGGCTTTCACGTCCGCCCACGCGGGGACCTGCATGTGGCTGGCCGCGGGCAGGCTCCGCAGGTACGCCAGATGCTCCTCGCGGCTGATGGTCCTCAGGGTCAGGCTCATTCGTGGCGCTCCCCACGCTTGCGGGTTCCAACCGGACTACCGGCGGAAGCCTACTGTGCGTGGACTCGCGCCCGTTCGGGCCCCGCTGGGCGGGACGCCGGTTCCGCCAGGGTCACAGACCGCCCCACAGACCGCCGTGCGCCACACCGATGAACAACCCGACCGCCGCCGCGCCGAGGGTGATGATCAGCACGAGGCGTTCGCCGGTGGTCACCGACACGAACTGTCCGTATCCGCCGGTGAGCACCCCGGCCAGTCCGGTCCAGGAGCTGAGCAGGTGCAGACTGGGGAAGAAGGCCGAGATGACCGCGGTGAGGCCGAGCACGGCGGTCGCCAGCACCAGGGAGTTCTCCCGCGGATGCGCCTTGCCGTCCGTGTTCAGCAGGGCGAGCGGCCGGATCGTCTGCGCCATCGGGCACCTCCGAGAGCGGAATCGGCGCGTCATGGCGCCGAGCGAACCCTTGTGTACAGATTGTCCCGCTGCCCAGCGGATTTCAAGCGGGCGGACGTGTACGGGTAGTGTGTACCGTCTGCGCCGGTGGCGTGGGCCGGCCGACCGGCCCGCCGACCGGTGCGACGCACACAAACCCTCCTGCCACGGAAACGCCGTGGCCGCCTGAGTCCGAAGGAGGTGGGTTCCACCATGCGTCACTACGAGGTAATGGTCATCCTCGACCCCGATCTGGAGGAGCGCTCCGTCTCCCCCCTGATCGAGAGCTTCCTCGCCGTCATCCGCAACGGTGGCGGCAAGGTGGAGAAGGTCGACACCTGGGGACGCCGTCGTCTCTCCTACGAGATCAACAAGAAGCCCGAGGGCATCTACTCGGTCATCGACCTGAACGCCGCTCCCGAGGTCGTCAAGGAGCTGGACCGCCAGCTCAACCTGAACGAGTCGGTTCTGCGGACCAAGGTCCTCCGCCCGGAAATGCACTGAGCGCCCCGCGCGCCCAGAGCTGAGTACGGCACCGAGCAGCCAAGAGCACATCCGCCGAGAGGTCACCCACCATGGCAGGCGAGACCGTCATCACGGTCGTCGGCAATCTCGTCGACGACCCCGAGCTGCGATTCACCCCGTCCGGCGCGGCGGTCGCGAAGTTCCGCGTCGCGTCCACCCCCCGCACCTTCGACCGGCAGACCAACGAGTGGAAGGACGGCGACAGCCTGTTCCTCACCTGCTCGGTCTGGCGGCAGGCGGCGGAGAACGTGGCCGAGTCCCTGCAACGCGGCATGCGCGTCATCGTCCAGGGCCGCTTGAAGCAGCGCTCCTACGAGGACCGTGAAGGCGTGAAGCGGACGGTCTACGAGCTCGACGTCGACGAGGTCGGCGCCTCGCTGCGCAACGCCACGGCCAAGGTCACCAAGACCACCGGTCGCGGTGGCCAGGGCGGCTACGGCGGTGGCGGTGGCGGCGGCAACTGGGGCGGAGGCTCCGGCGGCGGCCAGCAGCAGGGCGGCGGCGGGGCTCCCGCCGACGACCCCTGGGCCACCAGCGCCCCGTCCGGCGGCGGCCAGGGCGGCGGCCAGGGCGGCGGAGGCAACTGGGGCGGAAGCTCCGGCGGCGGCTACTCGGACGAGCCGCCCTTCTGAGGGCGGACACCCACACTTCTTGATCACACTGGAGAGAGACAATGGCGAAGCCGCCTCCGCGCAAGCCGAAGAAGAAGGTCTGCGCGTTCTGCAAGGACAAGGTCACCTACGTCGACTACAAGGACACCAATCTGCTGCGGAAGTTCATCTCCGACCGCGGCAAGATCCGTGCCCGTCGGGTGACCGGCAACTGCACGCAGCACCAGCGTGACGTCGCCACGGCCGTCAAGAACAGCCGTGAGATGGCGCTGCTGCCCTACACCTCCACCGCGCGCTGAGAGAGGGTGACCGAAGCATGAAGATCATCCTCACCAACGAGGTCAGTGGCCTCGGGGTCGCCGGCGACGTCGTCGAGGTCAAGGACGGCTACGCGCGCAACTACCTGGTCCCCCGCGGTTTCGCGCTGCGTTGGACCAAGGGTGGCGAGAAGGACGTCGAGCAGATCCGCCGTGCCCGCCGGATCCGCGAGATCGCCACACTGGAGCAGGCCAACGAGGTCAAGGGCCAGTTGGAGAACGTCAAGATCAAGCTGTCGACCCGTGCCGGCGACACCGGCCGCCTCTTCGGCTCCGTCACCCCGGCCGACGTCGCCTCGGCGATCAAGGCCGCCGGCGGTCCCTCGGTGGACAAGCGCCGGGTGGCGCTGGTCTCGCCGATCAAGACGGTCGGCGCCCACCGGGTGACCGTCAACCTCCACCCGGAGGTCTCGGTCCACCTGGAGCTCGAGGTCGTCGCAGCCTGACCCGCGCACCACACCAGTGGGCGCTGTTTCACGTGAAACAGCGCCCACTGGCATGTTTCACGTGAAACAAGATGGGGTGGGCGGATCGATCCGAATGCCCTGTTTCATGTGAAACATCGTGGTGCGCCGCTGATATGCCCACTCGATCCCACCGTGCCGGGGCTCCGCGGCGCCGTGCGACCGGTCGGGACTCCGTCAGAGACGGCCGGCCCGTCCGCGCTACGCCCGGATCGCCCCGGTGACCACCCAGCGGCCGGAGCGGGACCGTGCCCAGAGGAAACCCAACCTGGCGAGGATGAACAACGCCATCGCCCACCACAGCGTGGTCAAGCCCCCGCCGAGTGCCGGAACAGCGAACGCCGCCGGGGCGAAGACCGCCAGCGTGCCGAGCATCGCCCAGGCCAGATAGGGGCCGTCGCCGGCGCCCATCAACACCCCGTCCAGGACGAACACCACCCCGCAGGCCGGCTGGGTCAGCGCCACCACCAGCAGCGTGGGCAGCAGTTGGGCCCGGACCGTCGGATCCGTGGTGAACAGCGGGATGAACAGCGGCCGGGCGGCGGCCACCAGCAGCCCGAGCGCGCACCCCGCCATCACGCCCCACCGCACCATGCGGTGGCAGGCGGCCCGTGCTCCCGGAGCGTCCTCCGCGCCCAGGTAGCGGCCGATGATCGCCTGACCCGCGATGGCGATGGCGTCCAGCGCGAACGCCAGCAGGTTCCACAGGGTCAGCAGGATCTGGTGCGCCGCCACTTCCGCGTCCCCCAGCCGGGCGGCCACCACGGTGGCGATGACCAGTACCGCGCGCAGGCTCAGGGTGCGCACCAGCAGCGGCACCCCGGCGGTGGCGCAGGCCCGGACTCCGGCCCGGTCCGGTCGCAGGCCCACCCCGTAGCGGGCCGCGCCGCGCACCACGACGACCAGGTACGCCGCCGCCATCCCGCACTGCGCCAGGACCGTGCCCCAGGCGGAGCCGGCGATACCGAGCCCGGCGCCGTAGACCAACGCCAGGTTCAGTGCCGCGTTCGCGGTGAAGCCGGCCACCGCGACCGCCAGCGGCGTCCGGGTGTCCTGCAGCCCGCGCAGCACGCCGGTGGCGGCCAGCACGATGAGCATCGCCGGGATGCCGAGCGCGCTGATCCGCAGATACGTGACGGCGTAGCCGGTGGCGTCGCCGGAGGCACCGAAGAGGCCCAGCACCTGTGGTGCGGCCGGCTCGGCGAGCGCCACCAGCAGCAGGCCGAGCAGCAGGGCGAGCCAGATGCCGTCGATGCCCTGCCGGATCGCCGCAGCGGTGTCGTCTGCGCCGATCCGGCGGGCGACCGCGGCGGTGGTGGCGTAGGCGAGGAAGACGAAGACGTTCACCGCGGTGGTGAGCAGGGCGGCGGCGACCCCGAGACCGGCCAGTTCCGGCGTGCCCAGGTGGCCGACGATGGCGCTGTCCGCCATCACGAAGAGCGGTTCCGCGACGAGCGCGCCGAGCGCGGGCAGGGCGAGCGCGACGATCTCCCGGTCGTGCCGGCGGCGCTCCTGGCGGGGCAGCCGGGGACGACGTCCGGGTGCGGATCCGGTGGTGGTGGCGGGCGGGCCCGGAGGCTGCGGAACGGAGGTCACAGCGCACAGGCTAATCGTCCACAAGTAATGGCTCCACGTGGTATGTGTCTCTTACCATTGGTGGCGCTGAGTGATCGGGTCGCCAGGGTGGTCCGTGAGGGTCCACCGTCCGGGAAAGTTTTTCTCCTGCACAGCCGGTGGACGGCGAACTCGCAGGTCATGATGGGTGTGTTGAGGGTTGATCAGGCTTGTCCACAGAGCTGTCCCCCACCCTGTACACAGGAATCGCGGGCTTCTCCACAAGCTGTGGCCATTCATCCACATGGCCTGTGGATAACCATCTTGGCTGACGGAGCCACCGACCCCTACGGTAGTGCGGCACCCCACCCCGCCTCGGGTCCGTGGACCGCGTGTCCCGATGTGCGGATCGACGCGCCCGGACCGGAGCCGGGTGCCTTCGTTTGTCGGACCCGTGCCGTAGAAAGAGGGCACGGTATGGGGGCCCGCGCAGGACCGGGAGGAGGTGACGGGGGTGAGCCAACCCGAGCCCGCGGACGACCACTGGGGCGACGCGCCCCCCATCGACCCGCCGTTCGCGGACGACCCGGCCGGCGCCGGCGACCGGCTGCCCGCGGCCCGCTACTCCCGCGGCCGGGACGGCGGGTCGGGACGCGGCCGGGAGCGCGGCGGCTGGGCCGAGGGCGGCTTCGAGCGGGTGCCGCCGCAGGACCTCGACGCCGAGCAGTCCGTGCTCGGCGGAATGCTGCTGTCCAAGGACGCCATCGCGGACGTGGTCGAGGTCCTCAAGGGCCACGACTTCTACCGCCCGGCGCACGAGACGATCTACAACGCGATCCTCGACCTGTACGCGCGCGGTGAGCCCGCCGACCCGATCACCCTGGCCGCCGAGCTGACCAAGCGCGGCGAGATCACCCGGGTGGGCGGCGCTCCCTACCTGCACACCCTGGTCAACGTGGTGCCCACGGCGGCCAACGCCGAGTACTACGCGGAGATCGTCCACGAACGGGCGGTGCTGCGCCGTCTGGTGGAGGCCGGCACCCGCATCACCCAGATGGGTTACGCGGCCGACGGTGACGTGGACGAGATCGTCAACTCCGCGCAGGCGGAGATCTACGCGGTGACCGAACAGCGCACCAGCGAGGACTACCTGCCGCTGAGCGAGATCATGGAGGGCGCGCTCGACGAGATCGAGGCGATCGGCTCGCGCAGCGGCCAGATGACCGGCGTGCCGACCGGCTTCACCGACCTGGACTCGCTGACCAACGGCCTGCACCCCGGTCAGATGATCGTCGTCGCGGCCCGCCCGGCGATGGGCAAGTCCACCCTGGCCCTGGACTTCGCGCGTTCCTGCTCGATCGCCTACGGCCTGCCCAGCGTCTTCTTCTCCCTGGAGATGGGCCGCAACGAGATCGCCATGCGCCTGCTGTCCGCGGAGGCCCGGGTGGCGCTGCACCACATGCGCTCCGGCAACATGACCGACGACGACTGGACCCGGCTGGCCCGCCGGATGCCGGAGGTCTCGGCCGGCCCGCTCTACATCGACGACTCGCCCAACCTGTCGATGATGGAGATCCGCGCCAAGTGCCGCCGCCTCAAGCAGCGCAACGACCTGCGCCTGGTCGTCATCGACTACCTCCAGCTGATGCAGACCGGCGGCTCGCGCCGTCCGGAGAGCCGCCAGCAGGAGGTCTCGGAGATGTCCCGGAACCTCAAGCTGCTCGCCAAGGAGCTGGAGGTCCCGGTCATCGCGCTCTCGCAGCTCAACCGCGGGCCCGAGCAGCGCACCGACAAGAAGCCGATGGTCTCCGACCTGCGCGAGTCCGGCTCCATCGAGCAGGACGCGGACGTCGTCATCCTGCTGCACCGCGAGGACGCCTACGAGAAGGAGTCCCCCCGGGCCGGCGAGGCCGACCTGATCGTCGCCAAGCACCGCAACGGCCCCACGGCCACCATCACCGTCGCCTTCCAGGGCCACTACTCCCGATTCGTCGACATGGCCGGCAACGCCTGACCGGGTGGCCGGGTCCCGGCGCCCGTGCCGTTCCAGCCGCCGCGGGTCAGCGGCGGGGGCTCCAGCGGCGGCGCGGGGCGTCCGGGGCGGCGGGCAGGTCGCGCAGCGCGCGGCGCACCGGGCCGAGGGGCGCCACGCGGTGCCGCGCGCCGTCCGGCAGCAGCACGCCGAGGCAGCGCGGCACCGGCACCCGGTCCGGTCCGGGCGCGGCGCCGAAGACCGGGGCGCCGACGAACCCGTCGGGCACCGGGCCGACCAGCCGCGCCGGGCCGGTCCGGTCGGAGTGGACGCAGGCGACCAGTACCGCCTGCGGGCGCCGGCCGGCCGGCGCCCGGACCGCGTGGCCCAGCACGAACACGGTGGCCGGCCGGGCGTCCAGCACCGCGATCCCGGCGACGCGCGGGCCGTCCCCCACGCGGCCGGGGTCCGGGAGGTCCGCCCCGCCCGCGCCGGGCGCCGGGCACACGGTGTCCGCCGCGCCGGACCCGTCCGCCCCCTCCTCGCCGTCCTCGCCGGGCGGGCCGATGTCGGGGGCCGTACCGGAACCGGGTGTCGGGGTGCCGGCGGTGGCCGGGCCGGGCCGCCGAACCGGGTGGCCGCAGGTGATCTCGTCGATGCTCCAGCGCCAGCCCATCCGGGCACCGTGCGCGTGCAGTCCGGCGGTGGGCATCGCGGCGACCCCCGGGTCCCCGGCCGGCCGCCACAGATCGCCGAAGCCGGGCAGCAGCAGTGCCTCGGTCGCGGACGGCGGGTCGCACAGCGCTTCGCGCAGCAGCAGTTCGCCCAAGTCGCAGTAGGTGAGGTTGGTGGCGGTGAGCAGGTACTGGCCGTGCGACCGGTCACTGCCGGGCGGCCGGCCGGAACCGGACGGGCGGTCGGCGAACCAGAAGGCGGTGCCGCGGTGGTCCGCCGAGTCGGCCCGCTGCACCGGCAGCGTGGCGCGACCGAAGCGGTTGACGAGTTGGCTGGCGATCGCGGCGTGTTCGGCGGACAGGTCGGGCATGGATCCGGAGCCTACTGCCGGTGCGTCAGAACGATCCGCCCAGATCGCCGCGGCACGGTGTGCCGTGAGCGGGCTCCGAGCGGGTCCGCCACGGCTCGCCGGACCGGAGGAGCACCCGGGGCGGGTGGGGACGGCACCGGCGTGGGCGGCGGTGGCCGGACGGCGTCGACGCCGAGCCGCACGACCAGGGGGCGGTCGCCGTGTTCGGTGGCGATTTCCCCCAACACCGGTGTGATCATCAGGCTTAGGCCGCACCGCGTGGCGGTGAAATCCACCGGTACGGGACGCTCGCCGTGCCGTGCCGTGGCGGTGGGCGTCGCTGCCGGGCCGGGACGGGACGGCTGTTCCGGCCCGTGCCGGGCGAGGGCGGCTACCGTGGTCCCGGGAACGGTGGGCGGAGGGGGAACCGTGGCACGACTGCACCTGTTCGACATGGACGGCACGCTGCTGCACGGGAGCTCGGCCAACGTGGAACTGGCCCGCGTACTGGGCGTGGTCGAGCGGTTCGAGGAACTGGACGCGCGGTTCGCCGCCGGCGTGCTCGACGTGCCGGGCTACGCGCGCCGGGCGTACAGGATGTGGAGCACGCTGACCCAGGAGCAGGTGGCGGCGGCGTTCGAGGCGGCGCCGTGGCTGGCCGGCATCCGCGAGGTGTGGAGCGACATCCGGTCGCGCGGGGAGTACTGCGCGGTGATCTCGCTGTCGCCCGGGTTCTTCGTACGGCGGCTGCTGGAATGGGGGGCGCACGCGGCGTTCGGCGCGCGGTTCCCCGAACCGCCGTTCGCCGGAGCGCCGCTGGACGTCTCCGGGGTGCTGGTCCCGGAGTCCAAGGTGCTGATCACCGACCGGCTGTGCGCGCGGTACGGCGTGCGGCGGCAGGACTGCGTCGCGTACGGCGACTCGATGTCGGACGCGATGCTGTTCCGTGCGGTGCCGGTCTCGGTCGCGGTCAACGGGGACCGGCACGTCACCTCGCTCGCGACGCTCTCCTACACCGGGCGGGACCTGCGGGAGGCGTACGCCCTGACCCCGCCGCCACCGGCACCGCGCGGCGCGCCCGGGGAACCGCGGTCCGGAGCGCCGTGACCCCCGGGGGGAGATGCGCCGGGTGTGACGCCGCGGAACGTCGCGGGAACCCGATGAAAGGTGATGAAACAGAACAACGCCGATTCGCCGCCTTTTCCCGTTGATGGGACGACATGGTCCGAACGCCGTTCGTCTGCGGGGGGTTCGGGGGTTGTGCATTCACCGCCGCCCGGTATGGTCGACTCCGTTCGCTCGTGGCTGGCCTGCCGCGGCGTCACGCGTGCGCGGGCGTGACCGTGCCGGTGGCGGCGGTGCGGCCGACGCCGTGAGCCGAACCACCCTAACGTGAACAGGCCCCGCGTTACCCGGACTTCCGACTGTTTGTCCGTTCCCGGGCGTGGTGTGACACGCTCTTGGCGCTGACACGTTCCGCTAGTGGATGCACGGAAACCGACCGGGAGACGTTCGAGGCGAGGCACACGATGGACGCCATGACGCACAGTTCCGCCTACCCGGAGGGCGGATCGGGTTCCGGACGTGCCGGTGACGCGGGTGCCCGCTCCCAGCAGGAGCCGGACGGCCAGGGCTGGGGCTGGTTCAGCAAGTCGAGCCCGCCCGCCGCCGACCCCGACTCCGACTCCGGTGACGCGGGCCGGTCGGCCGGCCGCCCCGGCGAGCCCCCGGCCCGGCCCCCGACCGCGATACGCCCGGTCGGCAGCGGCGCCGACCGTTCCCGCGCCGCCCACGCCGGCCACCGGGAGCCGGACCCCGGACCCGGCGCGGTCTCCGCGGGGTACGGTCGCGAGCCGGCGGGCCACCCGGACGGCGCGGGGGAGGACCTGTTCGGCACCCGCCGCCCGGCCCGCGCGCGAGACGGCCACGACCCGTCCGGCCGCGAGCCGGCGGGCTACGACCCGTCCGCCTACGACCCGTCCGCGTACGACCCGTCCGCGTACGAGACGTCCGGCTACCGGACGTCGGGGTACGACGAGCCGGGGTACGACGAGCCGGGGTACGACACGTCCCGGTACGGCGGGCCAACGCGCCCGCACGCCCGGCCGGTGTTCCCGGACGATGCCGGCCGGGACGCCGCGCCCGACCGTTGGCGGGAGCGGCCCGCCGAGAGCCGGTGGTCCGGCCTCACGGAACCGGCGGCCCACCCGGCACCCGACACCGGAGGCCGGTACGCCCGCGACGGCGCCGCTCCGGCCGCCGGCGGCTGGTTCGGCTCCGCGCCGCGGCCGACGGACACCGGATACGCGAGACCCGGCGGCGCCCCGGCGGCGCGGGACCGGTACCAGCCGCCCGCCGAGCCGGCGGTCCCCACCGGGCCGACCGGTACCGCGGCGTTCGGCTCCGAGGAGGACGCCTCACCGGACACCGTCCTGATCCGGCGGACGATGCGGCTGGTCGAGCCGGTCGCGGACAAGGCGACCTCGTACTTCTACGCCCTGCTCTTCCTGCGCCACCCCGAGCTGCGCGAGTTGTTCCCGGCGGCGATGGACACCCAGCGCGACCGGCTCTTCCGGGCGCTGCTGACGGCCGCCAAGCACGCCGACGACGCCGAGACGCTCACCGACTACCTGGCGCACCTGGGCCGTGGCCACCGCAAGTACGGGACCCGCGCGGAGCACTACCCGGCGGTCGGCGAGTGCCTGATCGGCGCGCTGACCCGCTACGCCTCCGCGATCTGGAACGACGAGGTGGAGGCCGCCTGGGTGCGCGCCTACACCGCGATCTCGCAGACCATGATCGACGCGGCGGCCGAGGACGAGCGCGTGGCGCCGCCCTGGTGGCAGGCCGAGGTCGTCTCGCACGAGCGGCGCACCTCCGACATCGCGGTGATCACCGTGCGACCGGACCAGCCGTACCCGTTCCTGGCCGGGCAGTACGCCAGCTTGGAGACGCCGTGGTGGCCCCGGGTGTGGCGGCACTACTCGTTCGCCTCGGCGCCGCGCTCGGACGGGCTGCTCGCCTTCCACGTGCGCGCGGTGCCGGCCGGCTGGGTCTCCTCGGCCATCGTCAACCGGGCCCGCCCCGGCGACGTGATCCGGCTCGGTCCGCCCGCCGGGTCGATGACGGTCGACCACGCCACCGACAACGGGCTGCTGTGCCTGGGCGGCGGCACCGGGATAGCACCGATCAAGGCGCTGGTGGAGGACGTCGCCGAGCACGGCCGGCGGCGCCCGGTGGACGTCTTCTACGCGGCCCGCCGCGACCACGACCTGTACGACCTGGACACCATGCTGGGCATGCAGGAGCGGCACCCGTGGCTGTCGGTGCGCCCGGTGGTGTCCGACTCGCCGGTCAGGGACGCCGGCCTGGAGGCCGGCCGGCTGACCGACGTGGTGACCCGCTACGGGCCGTGGCCGTCCTACGACGCGTACCTGTCCGGCCCGCCCGGCATGATCCGCAGCAGCGTGGACGCGCTGGTGGGGATCGGCATGCCCACCGACCGCATCCGCCACGACTCGCTCGAAGAGCTCGTCCTGGCACGGGACTGACGTCCGCGCCAGGACGCGTCCCGTTCCCCTACCTGACGGTGTCGGGAGACACGACGTTGAACCAGCATCAGCCCGATCCGGCCGGGCCGCAGTTCGCCGCCGGAGCACACGGCACCGAGGGCGAGCGCGCGGTCCAGCGGGAACTGGGCACCCAGGAGCGGGCCGCGCGGTTCCACAGCGACCAGATGTGCGACCGGCTCAACAACGCCATGCGCAAGTTCGTCTCCCGCCAGGAGATGTTCTTCCTGGCCACCGCCGGCCGGAACGGTGACTGCGACAGCACCTTCCGGGCCGGTCCGCCCGGATTCGTGCGGGTGCTGGACGACCGGACCATCGCCTACCCGGAGTACCGGGGCAACGGCGTGCTGGCCTCGCTGGGCAACATCCGCGAGAACCCGCACGTCGGCATCCTGATGATGGACTTCGGCCGGGACCGGATCGGCCTGCACATCAACGGGCGGGCCCGGCAGGTGCCGGACGAGCGGATGCGCGCCCGGCACCCCGACCTGCCGGTCGACCCGGTGCCCGGCCGCCGGCCGCAGACCTGGGTCGAGGTCGGCATCGACGAGGCGTACGTCCACTGCTCGAAGCACATACCCCTGATGGTGAAGGCCTCCGAACTGGGCGACGCCGCGGAGCGGGCATGGGGCACCGACGACGTCAAGCGCAAGGGCGGCGACTTCTTCGGTGCGGCGGCCGAGGCACGCGCCGCGCGGCGGGAGGCGGCCGCCGACGCCCGGCCCGCCGCCGCACCGCCGGCTCCCGCGACCTCTCCGGCGGCGCTCCCGCCGTTCCCGGTGGTGCCCGAGCCCGCGGTGCCGCCCGTGCCCCGCGCGCCGGTCGGGTACCGGACGCCGGACGGCGGTGCGGTCCTCCGCGGACCGGCCGCGGCCGGCGGGCCGCGGGGCGCCGGGGGGCACCGGACCGTCGGGGAGCCGGCGCCCGGGCCGGCCGGCGATGGGCAGGTGCCGGTGTTTCCCCGGTCCGCCAAGCAGCGGCTGCCGGTGCGTCCGGTGCGGCACTACCGTCCGGCGCGCCCGGCGCCGGGCGGCGAGACCGCCGCCGGGGCCGGGCGGGAGCCGCGGGACGGCGACGAGGTGACCCTGTTCGGCGTGGTGCGCCCGGACGAGCCGGGTACCGGGGACGACCCGCACGACTGGTTCCGCTCGGCGGCCGGGAGCGGTGGGCCGGACCGCCCGGAGGCCGTGCCCGATCCGGCCGGGGCGCCGGACCCGGGCGTGTGGCGGCGGGAGGCCGAACGGGCGCTGGAGCGCGCCGCCCGGCCCGCCCGGCCGGACGACGCGCGGCGCGACCGGCCCGGGGAGGCCGACGTCGTCGCCGCGCCGGCCGGCGGCGACGCGGGCTTCCACGGCTGGTTCGGCTGACCCGCCCCGCGCCGTCCCGCGCCGACGGCCGGGCGGGCCGCTACCCCAGGTCGGGGGCGAGCAGCGCGCGCACGCCCTCGATGTTGGCGTCGAGGAAGGCCCGCAGCGACTCCGGTACCACGCCGACCGACGCGAGGCCGACCCGGTCGAACGGGACGCGGACGACCTCGTAGCGGCCGCAGGGTTCGTCCACCTCGGGCCCGTGCCGCCGGGCGAGGTCCATCGACTCCAGGCGGCAGACGAAGAAGTGCTGCACCTTCACGCCCGCCCTGCCGTCGCCGCCGACGTGGTCGACGGTGTCCACGAAGGCCGGTACGACGTCGGAGACCTTGGCGCCCAGTTCCTCGTCGAGTTCCCGGTGGAGGGCGTCCACGACGGTGGCGTCCTCCGGCTCGACCCCGCCGCCGGGGGTGATCCAGTACGGGTCCTGGCCGGGCTTGGTGCGTTTGATCAGCAGGAACTGGTCGTCGTCGAGAAGGATGGCGCGGGCCGTGCGTTTGACCACCGGCCGCGCCGCTGGATCGGGATGGTGCACTGGCATGCAAAAACCATGCCGCGGCGCGGGCGGCGTGAAACGCGGCCGGCGCCGGAAAACCGGAAAAAGGGAATCGCACATTCCGCCGATCGCGCCCCGGCGGCCCCACCCGCCCCGGCGGCCCCACCCGCCCCGGCGGCCCCACCCGCCCCGGCGCCCGGCCCGTCGTGCCGCACCTCGACCGACCGGATCCGGCCTGCCCGGCGGCAAGCCCTCCGGGCCCGGTGTGGGTCTCCCGTGTGCCCCTCCGGCCCGGCGCGACCGGCTCAGCCCGCCGCGTCCAGGGCGCGCAGCACGTCGGCCACGATGTCCTCGGGGTCCTCCACTCCCACCGAGAAGCGCACGAACCCTTCGGGAACGGCGTCGCCGCCCCAGCGGGCCCGGCGCTCGGCCGTGCTCAGCACCGAACCGAAGCTGGTCGCCTCGCTGGTCATCCGCAGTGCGCCGAGGAACCGGTCGGCGTGCTCCCGGTCGGGCAGGACGAAGGAGACCACCGAGCCGTAGCGGCGCATCTGGGCACGGGCCAGCCGGTGGGACGGGTCGGTGGGCAGCCCCGGGTGCCGCAGCCCGGTCACCTCGGGGCGGTCGCGCAGCGCCTCGGCCAGTGCGAGCGCGTTGGCGGCCTGACGTTCCACCCGCAGGTGCAGGGTGGCCAGCGAGCGGTGCGCCAGCCATGCCTCCATCGGGCCGGGGACCGCTCCGACCGTCTTGCGCCAGGTGCGTACCGAGGCGGCCAGCTCCGGGTCGGCGGTGGTGACGTAGCCCAGCAGCAGATCGCCGTGGCCGGTGAGCGCTTTGGTGCCGCTGGCCAGCGAGAAGTCGGCTCCCAGGGCGAGTGGCCGCTGACCGAGCGGGGTGGCCAGGGTGTTGTCCAGCGCCACCAGGGTGCCGTGAGCGTGCGCGGCCTCGGCCAGCCGGCGTACGTCGCACACGTCCAGTTCCGGATTGGACGGGGTCTCGATCCACAGCAGTCGGGCGCCGTCCAGCACGGCCAGCTGCGCGTCGTTGGCTGTGGGGGCGAGCCGCACCTCGACGCCGTAGGACTCCAGCCGACCGCGCAGCGAGCGGGTGGCCTGGTAGCAGTCGGACGGCAGGACGACCACGTCCCCGTGCCGCACCTGGGAGAGCAGCACGGCGGATACCGCGGCCATGCCGGAGGAGAACACCACGGTCTCGGCCGGCCGCTGCGGCGACTCCAGCCGCGAGATGGCGGCTTCCAGCAGACTCCAGGTCGGGTTCTCGTCCCGGCCGTAGGTGTACGGGCCGTTCGCCTCGCCTGGCAGGTGGTAGTGCGAGACGAAGACCGGGCCCGGCAACGAGGGCGTGTGGGGCTCCGCGGGCGGGCGCCCGGCGTGCACGCTTCGGGTGCCGTCGCCGGCAGGGCGTTCGGTCATCGTCGCCTCCGGGAAAGGGATGTTTCACGTGAAACGCGTGTTTCACGTGAAACACCGCGTCTCTGTCAGTCGTCGTCGGGCAGGACCAGGTGCAGGGCCCAGGCCACGATGCTCACCAGGAGCCCGCCGACCAGCGCCGCCCAGAAGCCGGACACGTGGAAGTCGATGTGCAGCCTGCCGGACAGGAACGAGGTCAGCAGGAGCATCAGGGCGTTCACGACCAGGGTGAACAAGCCGAGCGTGAGCAGGAACAACGGGAAGGACAGCAGCTTCACCACCGGCTTGACCAGCCAGTTGACCACACCGAAGACCAGCGCCACGAGGACCAGCGCCCAGACCTTGTGCGCGGTGTTCGTACCGGTCAGAGTGATGCCCTTGATCAACCAGACGGCCACGCCCAGGGCGACTGCGTTGGCCAGTGTTTTCACGACGAATTTCTTCATGACAGGGATCGTCGCAGACGGTGTGATCCCCAGGACAAGGGAACGGGCGTATGAAATTGTTCCGGCTTGACGATCTGGACGCCGAGCGGGAGGCGCACGACGGGGCGTATCTGCGGTTTCTGCGCGAACGCCACATGTCGGCGGGGCTGTACGCGCTGGCCGCCGGCGACACCGATCCGCAGTCGCCGCACGGCCAGGACGAGATCTACCTCGTGGTGAGCGGACGGGCGTCCATCACCGTGGGTGAGGAGACGAGCCAGGTGGCGCGCGGCAGCGTCGTCTACGTGCCGGCCCGCGTGCCGCACCGGTTCCACCACATCACGGAGGACCTTCGGGTCGTGGTGGTCTTCTCGCCGCCGGAGAAGTGAGCCCGCCCACCGGTCGGGCAGCGGTCTCCGGGGCGGTGCGGCCGGCGGTCTCGGGGTCCGCTCAGGGTCGGTTCAGGGACGGATGGGGCCCGTCAGCCCTCGGCTCGCGGGCCTGACGCCCGTAAGCTCAGGAGAGAAGGATTCGTGAGAAGGGGTGGAGGGAGTCGCAACGTGAACAGGTTCCTGAACGGCGTGCCGTGGTGGGTCAAGTGGGTCGCCGTGCCCCTGATCGCACTGTTCGTCTTCGGCGGGCTGATCGCCAGCGTCATCGGCTTCGTGGTGGGCCTGCTGTTCAAGGTGCTGCTCTTCGCGATCCTGGTCGGCGGTCTGGTCTTCGTGGTGAAGAAGTTCACCTCCTCGTCCGCCTCCTCGCGCAAGGACTGGTGACCCGCGGCCCTCGGGGGCCGGCGGCCACGTCCCGCGGCGTCGCGTCGTCCGCACGCGGGCTCGTGCGGTGGACGCCCCGTCGTGGGGGCCGCTCGTGCGGCGGCCGGTCCCGGTCGGGACCGGCCGGTGGCGGCGCGGGTCCGGGCCGGCAGGCCACCGGCCCGCGACCGGGATGCCGTCTCCGCCCGCGGGCGGCGGGCCGGGCGGGGGTGCCGGACATGACCGGGCCCCCGGATCCTTCTCGGGTCCGGGGGCCTGCGACGCGTGTCGCCTCGGATCAGCGGTGGCACCAGCGCGGGGCCGGGCCGATGTTGCGGATGTAGCGGGCGGCGGACCAGCCGTAGGTGCCGTCGTTCAGCAGGTACCAGCGGGGGTTGCCGCCGATGTTCTCGCCGTTGACCTTGCACTTGATGGTGACGATGGAGCCCCGGGCGTGCCAGCCGACGATGCGGCTGTGGGTGTTCGGGCGGGCGCGGACGAACAGGCCGCCGTTCGCGATGACCCTGCCCTTGTAGCCCGACGCGGACTCAGCTGCGACGGCGGTGTCTGCGACGCCGGCCGTGACCATGGCGCCGGCGGCGACACACAGGGCGATCTTGCTGAGCTTCGACTGCAGAACCATCTGCTCACTCCTGTGGAGATGACGGCCCGAGGGGCCTGGGGGAAGCACGGTGCGAGGGGTCCGGACGCCCCCGAGGACGTCACCCGACGTTCGCGCCGCGACAGCTAAAGTCGCACAGAGTGTGCCCGACTTGTTGTGTTATGTGCTCGTCCGTTCGGGTATCAGTCGGATTTCCCTCAGAATGGTGAAACCGCTGCCGCGGACCTGCGGGCCGCGCCGATCGGCGGATCGAGGACCGGTGCCGCGGCCGGGTGCGGGACGCGGCCCCACGGGCGGCCGGCGCCGTGCGCCGGACACGGCCCGGGCCCCGGCGGCGCCGGGTGCCGGATCGTTGCGGGCACCGGGCGGGTCCGGGACTCGTGGGGACCGCGGTGCCCGGCGGCACCCGGCCGATGGCGGGTCGTCAGATGGGGTCGGTGCGCCGCCCGTGGGCGCCGCCGTCCTCGTGCTCCGCGCTGGAGAAGTCCGGGCTGGAGAAGTCGGGGCTGGAGAAGTCCGGGCTGAACCGCGGTCCGCGGGACGGCGCCGGGTCGCCGCCCGGGCTGGAGAACCCGGGTCGGCTGTAGCCCAGCGTGCTCGCCGCACGCGGCCCGCCCCGCTCCGGTCGCGGCCGCCGCGGCGCGGCCTGCTCCCCGCCGGAGTCCAGCGCCTCGCGCAGGAACGGCAGCATCCCGCGTTCCAGCAGCGCCGCCGACCAGTCGGCCCGCGCCGCCGCCAGCGCGTCCGGCGGCGGCGGCTGCGCGGCGCGGATCGCGCCGTGGCCGTCCCGCAACGCGGTCAGCAGCATGCCGACGATGCACACCAGCACCCCGGCGCCGGCTATCGCCAGGAACAGCCAGCCCGCGGTGCGCAGCGGCGACGCGATCGCCGGCTCCGGGCGCACCGCGGCCAGCAGGTACCCGGTGAGCAGGAAGATCAGCGCTGCGGCGCCGGCCAGGATCGGGGTCAGCACCGTGATCACCGGGAAGATCCCGGCGCCGGAGAACGCGCCGCCCGTCCCGGTCGCGCCGCCGGTCCCGCTCGTACCGGTCGGCGCGGTGCGCCGGACGCCGCCGTCCGGGGCGGAGCGGTCCGCCCGGTCCCGCTCGCGCAGCTCGCGGTAGCGGTCGTACTCGGCGGCGGCGCACGCGGATATCGCGGAGGAGGCGTTCAGCGCCATGGCGCGCAACTGGGCGGTGGTCAGGCGGTGCGGGTGGCCGGCCGGGGCGCCGGACGCGGATCGCAGGGCGGGGTCGCGCAGGGCCCGGTCGAGCACCCGCTCGAACTCCGGGCGATCCTCGGTCAGCAGGTGCGGAGCGCTGTTCATGTACATCCCCCGATGCTCCGTTCCCCTTCGACCTGCCCGGCGGCAGGGACGTGCCGGGGCGGCCGGTCGGAAGCGGAGGCGAGCCTGTGACGGACATCCCGATGGTAGAGCGCCGGACTGACACGGTGACAGGGTGTTTTCCGAAATCGGTCACCCGGCGCCGTGCCGCCGGCTCCGCGCGGCCGGCCCGTCCGGCTCCCGGCGGCCGGGCCGCGGCCCGCTCCTAGACGCCCAGCGGCAGTTGTGCCACCAGCAGCGGTCCCTCCATGGTCACGCCGCCGTCCATCGCCACGGCGAGGTCCTCGGCGTAGACGTGCGGGCCGCCGACCTCGGCCGGAGCCCGGTCGGGGCCGTCCTCGCCGCCCACTTCACCGAGCAGGTACGGGATCGGACTGTGGCCGTGCACCACCTGGTGGCCGCCGTAGGCGTCCAGCAGTTCGCGCACCGACCGGCTGCCGGTGTCGCCGCGGAAGGCGAACCTCTTGGTGAACTTACGGAACAGCTCCCAGCATTCGTCAGCATCACTCCTTTGGATGACGCCGGTCACCGCGTCGTTGACAGCGTCGATGGTGACGCCGTACTCGAGGTACGCGGTGGTGTCGGAGTGCAGGAGCAGGTGGCCGTCCTCCAGGGCGACCGCGTCCAGTCGGGACATCCAGGCGATGTGGTGGTCCTGGAGGCGTTCCATGTCGCTCGGCTGGCCGCCGTTGAGCCGCCAGGCGGCCAGGAACGAGGCGGTGCCGCCCACCGAGTTGACCGGGGTGTCCTCAAAACGCTTGGCGCCGATCAGCAGGAGCTCGTGATTGCCCATCAGGGCCTTGCAGTAGCCGCCGGCCGCCGCGGCCTCCGCCGACAGCTGCATCACCAGGTCGATCACCCCGACGCCGTCCGGCCCCCGGTCGGTGAAGTCGCCCAGGAACCACAGCCGGGCGGTGCCCGCGCACCAGTGGCCGGTCTCGTCGATCAGCCGGTTGGCGCACAACGCGGCACGCAACTCGTCCAGATAGCCGTGCACGTCCCCCACCACGAACAGCGGACCGGGCGCCGCCGGGTCGTCCTCGGCGCCGGCACCGGTCCGCTCACCGGGGTGGGCGGCGTCCGGGCGGATCACCGGCAGGTCGTGTGCGGTCGGGGTGTAGTCGGCGGCCGGCGGTGCCGGCGGTGCGGGCGGCGAGACCGGCGCGGGCGCGTGCGCCTCGGCCGGATCGGGCTGCCGGCCCGCCGGCGCTGCCGCCGCGGGCGTAACGGGTTCCTGACCGGCCCCCTGCGTCATCGACCCCTCCACCTTCGCGCCGCCGTCACCGCGTCACGCCGGGAGCGGTTCGCGCCGGGCGTCCCACGGTGTCATCCGCCCATCATAGGAACGCCGCCTGCGGGTTGCGACGTACCCGGGGACAGCCAATCGGGGCGGGACGGGCGACGGGCCTCCCGCCGGAGGACGCATCCGGTCGCCATGCCCCGCAATCGGTCGATTCGTGCCGCCGGGTCCGTCGACCCCGGGTCCGTCACCGGTCCGCCCGTCACCGGTCCGGCCGCCTTCGCACCGGCCGTTCCGGGCGCGCCGGTCGGCGGGGGCGTCGGCGGGCGTCCCGTACGCCGGCCCGGTCGCCGCTCCCGCGGTACGGACCCGCTCGTTCCCGGCGGTCCGGGCGCCGGCGTTCAGCGGTCGTCCGAGGTGCGCGGCGGGCTGACCGTGGTGCGCGGCGGGCGGCGGCGGGAGGAGGCGCGCACGATCAGGTCGGTCGGCATGACCCGTTCGACCGGCTGCCCTGACCCGACGCCCTCGATGGCGTCGATGAGCAACTGCACCACCGCGGTGCCGATGCGGCCGGGCTTGAGCGAGAGCGTGCTGATCGGCGGCTCGGTGGTGGCGTACGCCGGCCGTTCGCTGCAACAGACCAGCAACAGGTCGTCCGGCACCCGCAGTCCGTAGCGCCGGGCGGCGGCCAGCAGGTCGGTGCCGTTCGGGTCGAACAGGCCGTAGACGGCGTCCGGCCGGTCCGGCCGGGCCAGCAGTCGGTCGGCGGCGACCGCGCCCGCGCACGGGTCGTGTGCCGGGTACGCCTCGTAGACCGGCTCCTGGCCGACCCGCTCGCACCAGTCGAGGTAGGCGCTGGTGGACAACCGGGTGTAGGTGTCGGTGCTGGTGCCGGTGAGCAGGCCGATGCGCCGGGCGCCTGCCTCGGCGAGGTGGTCCAGGATGCCGATGACGGCCTGCTCGTGGTCGTTGTCCACCCAGGCGTGCACCGGCAGGTTGCCTGCCGGGCGGCCGTCGCTGACCACCGGGATGCCCTGCCGGACCAGGTCCGCCACCACCGGGTCGTGGTCGGAGGGGTCGATGACGACGGTGCCGTCCAGCGCGACGTTGTTCCACACGTCGTGCCGCGAGGAGGCGGGGAGGATGACCAGGGCGTAGCCGCGGGCCAGCGCCGCCGAGGTGGCGGCCCGCGCCATCTCGGCGAAGTAGGCGAACTCGGTGAAGGTGAACGGTTCTTCGCCGTAGGTGGTCACCGTCAGCCCGATCAGGCCGGAGCGGCCGGTGCGCAAGGTCCGGGCCGCCGCGGAGGGACGGTACCCCAGCCGGTTCGCGACCTCGCGGACATGGCGCCGGGTGGCGTCGGGGAGGCGGCCCTTGCCGTTGAGCGCGTCGGAGACCGTGGTGATCGAGACCCCGGCCGCGGCGGCCACGTCCCGGATCCCGGCCCGGCCCAGCCTCCGCCCGGTCGACCGGCTCGCCTGGTGGTTACCTGCTGCTGTCATCGCAGGCCGATAGTAGGGCTCGGCCGTCCCGTCGGCGGGCGGGTGCGCACCCCGGTCAGAGGTGACGTTTCTGCATGACGAGCTGGGGGTTTTCCCCTTCAAATGTGAGGTGGGAGTAGTGATTTCCGCCCAGTCCTGAGCATTACTCTCCGGTTGGCACGGTGTGTGGTGTCCCGGCGCCGCCGGACGCACCTCACCTGTACGGGGGATGCGCACCACGGCGCGCGCCACCAGCGCACGCCGAGTGCCCACCCCCCTCCCGTTCGGTGGGGCTCCCTCATAAGGTGTGACCAGGCAGAACTACCGGTCGATCGGTTGGTTGGCCGGGGGGTGTGGGCCGGATCACGGCGCGCGGACCCCGGCCGGCGGTACACGTGGCGGTACGCGAATCGCCCCCGTGATGCGCCGGGCGGAGGGCGGGCCACAGGTGGGCCGGCGGACGGGCGCGACACCCCGGAAGGTCGAGGAGGACCTACGTTGACGGAGACCACAGGGCGCGGGCCGGGACCGCGGCTGCGCGGCACGCTGGACGGCATCCCGCTGTACAAGCCGGGTCGGCCGGCCGCGGCCGGCGAGGGCGCGCCCGCGTACAAGCTGTCCTCCAACGAGAACCCCTACCCGCCGCTGCCCGGCGTGCTGGAGGCGGCCACCGGCGCGGCGCGGGACCTCCACCGCTACCCGGACATGGGCTGCGTGGAGCTGACCGCCCGGCTCGCCGAGCGGTTCGGCGTGCCGGAGAGCCACCTGTCGACCGGTACCGGATCGGTGGGCGTCGCACAGCAGTTGTTGCAGGCCACCGCGGGCCCCGGCGACGAGGTGGTGTACGCCTGGCGGTCCTTTGAGGCCTATCCGATCATCACCCAGATCGCGGGCGCGGCCTCGGTCCGGGTCCCGCTGGACGCCGGCGAGGGCCACGACCTGGACGCGATGGCCGCGGCGGTCACCGACCGCACCCGGCTGGTCTTCGTGTGCAACCCCAACAACCCCACCGGGGTGGCGATCCGCCGTGACCGGCTGGAGCGCTTCCTCGACCGGGTGCCCTCCGACGTCCTCGTGGTGCTCGACGAGGCGTACCGGGAGTTCAACCGGGACCCCGAGGTGCCGGACGGCGTCGAGCTGTACCGCGAGCGACCCAACGTCTGCGTGCTGCGCACCTTCTCCAAGGCGTACGGCCTGGCCGGACTGCGGGTCGGCTTCGCCGTCGCGCACGAGCCGGTGGCCGCGGCGCTGCGCAAGACCGCGCTGCCGTTCGGGGTCAGCCAGCTCGCCCAGGACGCCGCGGTGGCCTCGCTGGCCGCCGAGCGGGAACTGCTGGTCCGGGTGGACGCGCTGGTCGAGGAGCGCGCCCGGGTGGCCGCCGGGCTGGCCGCGCAGGGCTGGACGGTGCCGGAGAGCCAGGCCAACTTCGTCTGGCTGCGGCTCGGTGACGACGCGGTGGCGTTCGCCGCGGCGTGCGAGAGCGCCGGGGTGATCGTCCGGCCGTTCGCCGGAGAGGGCGTGCGCGTCACCATCGGCGAGACCGGGGCGAACGACGTCCTCCTGCGGGTGGCCGGGGAATTCCGGGCCCGCCGGACCGCCGCCGGCTGACCCGCCCGCCGCGTCCCGGCCCGCCGCCGCGGCGTCCGGCGAGGCTCGGGACGGCTCGCGGCGGGGGTGGGACGGGCCACACCGTCCGTCCGGCGGGCCGTGGTGCGCCTCTGGCCGGGGCGGCGAACGGAGCGAGGGGGCGCGCCTGTTGGCGCGCCCCCTTTCGCGCGCCCGGACGACCGCGCCGCGAGCTGTGAAAGGTGTCACATACCTCCGCGTACCCGGCGCTTCGCCCGGTGGACCATAATGCTTGTGAATGTGAACGCATTCACAAGCTCAGTCCCGTGGTGCTCCGCGGGACGGTGTCACCGGCCTAGGAGGCGCGAGGTGGACCTGGCACTCGGACCCGAGGCGCTGGCGCGCTGGCAGTTCGGCATCACGACCGTCTACCACTTCCTGTTCGTCCCGCTCACCATCAGCCTGTCCGCGATCACCGCGGGGCTGGAGACGGCGTGGGTGCGCACGGGTCGCGAGAGGTACTTCCACGCCACCAGGTTCTGGGGGAAGCTCTTCCTGATCAACATCGCGATGGGCGTGGTCACCGGCATCGTCCAGGAGTTCCAGTTCGGCATGGCCTGGTCGGCCTACTCGCGCTTCGTCGGCGACGTGTTCGGCGCGCCGCTGGCGATGGAGGCGCTCGTCGCGTTCTTCTTCGAATCCACCTTCGTCGGGCTGTGGATCTTCGGCTGGGACCGGCTGCCGAGGAAGGCGCACTGCGCCTGCGCCTGGATCGTGGCGGCCGGCACGGTGCTGTCCGCGTACGTCATCCTGGCCGCCAACTCCTGGATGCAGCACCCGGTCGGCTACACGCTCGATCCGCACACCCACACGGCCCGGCTGACCAGCCTGCTGGCCGTCCTCACCCAGCGCACCGCGCTGGTCCAGGCGGCGCACACCCTGACCGCGTCGTTCCTGACCGGCGCCGCCTTCGTGGTGGGCGTCTCCTCGCTCCACCTGTCGCGGGCCCGGCGGGCGGAGCGGCCGGCCGACCCGGCCGCCGCGCGCTCGCGGGCCCGGCGGATCGGCGTGATGCGCGCCTCGCTGCGCACCGGACTGGTGCTGGCGGTCGTCGCCGGGCTGGGCGTCGCGCTCAGCGGCGACGCGCTGGGCAAGGTGATGTTCGACCAGCAGCCGATGAAGATGGCCGCGGCCGAGGCGCTGTGGCACACCAGCGACCCGGCGCCGTTCTCGGTCTTCGCGGTCGGCGACGTCGGCCAGCGGCACAACTCGGTCGAGCTCTCGCTGCCCGGGCTGCTGTCCTTCCTCGCCCACGACGACTTCCGCCAGGCGGTGCCCGGCATCACCGACGTCGCCCGGCAGGAGGCCGCCCGGTTCGGCGGCAGCCCGCGCGACTACGTCCCGGACGTCTTCGTGACCTTCTGGGGCTTCCGGTTGATGATCGGCTTCGGCATGGCGTCGGCAGCCGCCGGGGCGGCCGGGCTGTGGACCACGCGGCGCCGCCTCCGGCTCGCACCGGGCCGGCGCACCGCCGAGGACGAGGTGCCGCGCCTGATGCTCACCCGGCGGCGGGAGCTGGGCCCGCGTGCCACCGCGTGGGCGTGGCGGATCGGCGTGCTCACCCTCGCCGGGCCGCTGCTCGCCGACTCCTTCGGCTGGGTCTTCACCGAGATGGGCCGCCAGCCGTGGGTGGTCTACCGGCTGATGCGCACCCGCGACGCGGTCTCGCCGGGCGTCGGCACGGCCGAGGTGGCCACGTCGCTGACCGTCTTCACGCTGCTCTACGCGGTGCTGGCGGTCGTCGAGGTACGGCTGATGGCGCGGTACGCCGCAGCCGGCCCGGTCACGCACGAGGTGCCGCCGAACCCGCCGTCCGGTTGGCGCGCGGTGCTGCCGGCGCTGGGCGGTGGAGCGGCGGCCCGAGGCACCGGGGTCGGTACTCCCGGGGACAGGGGCGCGCGGGGCGCGGTCGACGCGGTGGCCGGCGCCGGCGAAGGCGCCGACGAGGAGCGGGCGGGGAGCGCGGGAGCCGCCGACGGCGCGGACGACGAGGCCGACCGGCCGATGGTCTTCGCCTACTGACCGCCCGTCGCCCCGACGGTCCCGCCGGATCGTCCCGAGTCGGTCGCACCGGAGCGACGCCCGGCCCGCCGGAGCCCAGCCGGCGGCCTCCCCCGGGCCCCGAAGCCGCCGGCTTCCACCCGCGGACGCCGTCCCGCGCACCGCCCGCGACCGCGACTGCCCGCGCCCGCGACCGCGTCGGTCCTCGTCCGGGCACCGCGTACCCGGTCTCCCGTACTCCTCCGCACCCATCCGAACACCACTGATCCGAACTGATCCGAGGTATCCGCCATGCAGCTCCCCGACGTGTGGTTCGTGCTCATCGCCGTGCTGTGGACCGGCTACTTCTTCCTGGAGGGCTTCGACTTCGGCATCGGCGTGCTGACCGCCGTGCTGGCCCGGGGCGAGACCGAGCGCCGGGTGCTGATCAACACCATCGGCCCGGTCTGGGACGGCAACGAGGTCTGGCTGCTCACCGCAGTCGGCGCCACCTTCGCCGCCTTCCCCGACTGGTACGCCACCTTCTTCAGCGGCTGCTACCTGCCGCTGCTCGCCGTGCTGGTCTGCCTCATCGTGCGCGGCGTCGCCTTCGAGTACCGCGGCAAGCGCGACGAGGCGCGCTGGAAGCGGGGCTGGGAACGGGCGATCTTCCACGCCTCGCTGCTGCCCGCCTTCCTGTGGGGCGTGCTCTTCGCGGACCTGGCCGGCGGCGTGCCGCTGAACGCCCGGCACGAGGTGACCGGCGGCCTGCCGGCCCTGCTGCACCCGTACGCGCTGCTCGGCGGCGCGACGACGCTGCTGCTGTTCACCTTCCACGGCGCGGTGTTCGCGGCGCTCAAGACCCTCGGGCCGATCCGCGCCCGGGCCCGCCGGTTCGCCGGCCGCATCGGCCCGGCCGTGCTGGCGTCGACGGCCGGCTTCCTGGGGTGGACGCAGCACGACGGCGGCGACGCCTGGAGCCTGGCCGCACTGGCGGTCGCCCTGCTCGCGCCGGCCGGGGCGCTGCTGGCCAACCGGGCCGGCCGCGAGGGCCGGGCGTTCGCCCTGTCCGGGGTGGGCGTCGCGGCGCTGGTCGCCACCCTCTTCCTGGCGCTCTTCCCGGACGTCATGCCGTCCACCAGCGACGCCGCGTGGAGCCTCACGGTCTCCGACGCGGCCGCCGGGCCGTACACGCTCACCGTCATGACGTGGTTCGCCGGCTTCATGACGCCGCTCGTCGTGGCCTACCAGGGCTGGACCTACTGGGTGTTCCGCAAGCGCATCGGGACCCGGCACATACCCGGCGGGCACTGAACCGGCCCCGCCCCGCCACCGCGACGTCCGAAGGAGGCACGCCCGTGCGACCCGTCGATCCCCGCCTGTTGCGGCACGCCCGGGACACCCGCGTCCTGCTGGCGGCGGCGACCGCCTTGGGCCTGGCCGGAGCCGTGCTGCTCGTCGTCCAGGCGACGCTGGTCGCCGGCATCGTCGTGGACGCCTTCCAGCGGCACCAGGGCGTCTCCCGGCTCGGCGGCGCGACCGCCCTGCTCGGCGCCGTCTTCCTGGGCCGGGCGGCGATCGAGTGGCTGACCGAACGGGTCGCGCACCGCAGCGGCGCCGCGGTGAAGTCCACGCTGCGCCGCGCCCTGCTGGAGCGCGCGGCCCGCCCCGGCCCCGGCCGGCCCACGGCGCGCAACACCGGCGAGCTGACCACGCTGGCGGTGCGCGGCCTGGACGCGCTCGACGACTACTTCGCGCGCTACCTGCCGCACCTCGCCCTGGCCGTGGTGGTGCCGGCCGTCGTGCTGATCCGGATCGCCGCCGCGGACTGGCGATCCGCGCTGGTCGTCGTGGTGACGCTGCCGCTGATCCCGGTGTTCATGGCGCTGATCGGCCGGTACACCGAGGCGCGGGTGACCCGGCAGTGGCGGCTGCTGTCCCGGCTGTCCGGACACTTCCTGGACGTGGTGACCGGCCTGCCCACCCTCAAGGTCTTCGGCCGGGCCGGGGCGCAGGCCCGCTCGGTCCGCCGGGTCACCGACGCCTACCGGCGGGCCACCCTGGCCACGTTGCGCGTCGCCTTCCTGTCCTCCTTCGCGCTCGAACTGCTCGCCACCCTCTCGGTGGCGTTGGTCGCCGTCGGCATCGGCTTCCGCGTCGTGGACGGCGGGCTCGACCTGCGCACCGGGCTGGTGGTGCTGCTGCTCGCCCCGGAGGCCTACCTGCCGGTGCGCCAGGTGGGGGCCCGGTTCCACGCGGCGGCCGAGGGACTGGCGGCGGCCGACGAGGTCTTCGCCGTGCTGGAGGCCGAGCGGCCGGCCGCCGGCACGCTGGCCGCGCCCGACCCGCGCACCGCCACCCTGGAGGTCGACGGGCCGGTGGTGCGGCACGCCGGCCGGGCGCGGCCCACCCCCGCGGGGCCGCGCTTCACCGTCTCCCCCGGTGAGACGGTCGCGGTCACCGGCCCCTCGGGCGTCGGCAAGACGACCCTGCTGGCGGTGCTGCTCGGCCTGGTGCGGCCGGACAGCGGGCGGGTTCGGATCGACGGCACCGATCTCACCTCCCTCGACCTCGACAGCTGGTGGCACCGGATCGCCTGGGTCCCCCAGCACCCGCACCTGTTCGCCGGCACCGTCGCGGAGAACCTGCGCCTCGCCCGCCCGGACGCCACCGACGAGCAGGTCGTGAGGGCGCTGGGCGACGCCGGCGCCCTCGACTTCGTGAACAGCCTGCCACGGGGCACCGACACCCGGCTCGGCGAGGACGGGGCGGGCCTGTCGGCCGGGCAGCGCCAGCGCCTCGCGCTGGCCCGCGCGTTCCTCGCGGACCGGCCGCTGCTGCTGCTCGACGAGCCCACCGCCGGGCTGGACGCGGCGACCGAGGCGGCGGTGACCGACGCCGTGCGCCGGCTGGCCCGGGACCGCACCGTCGTCCTGGTGGCGCACCGCCCGGCGCTGCTGGCCCTCGCCGACCGGGTGGTGCGCCTGGAGCACGCCGAGCCGGCGGCGGCCGAGTGCGGCCGGGGGTCCGGTGGCCGGCCCGGTGCCGGCGCCGCCGGGGGCGGGGCCGGCGAGGGTGCGGACGGCGCCGGCCCCGCCCCCGGCGCCGGGGCGACCGGCCTGGCGGCGGGGGTGCGCGGGGCGCCTCCGGCACCGGAGGCGACGGGAGCGGAGGCGGCGGATGCGGCGGCCGGTGGCGCGGCGGGCGGTGGCGCGGCGGCCGGTGGCGCGGCGGGCGGTGGCGCGGCGGGCGGTGGCGCGGCGGGCGGCGGCGCGGCGGGCGGCGGCGGACGCCTGCCGGGGCGCGGGCGGTCGCCGCTGGCGAGGGTGCGCCGGCTCGCGCGCCCGTTGCGCGGCCGGTTCGTGCTCGCGCTGCTGCTCGCGGCCGCGGCGTCGGCCTGCGCGGTCGGCCTCATGGCGGTGGCCGGCTGGCTGATCTCCCGGGCGGCCCAGCATCCGCCGGTGCTCGCCCTGCTGGTGGCGGCCACCGCGACCCGGGCGTTCGGCATCGGACGGGCGGCCTTCCGGTACGCCGAACGCCTGGTGGCGCACGACGCGGTGCTGCGCGCGCTGGCCGACCTGCGGGCCGCGGTCGTGCGGCGGCTGGCACGGCTGGCGCCGGCCGGACCGCACGGCGTACGGCGCGGCGAACTGCTCTCCCGCCTGGTGGCCGACGTGGACGCGGTGCAGGAGTACTTCCTGCGCTGGCTGCTGCCGGTGGCCGCGGCCGGCCTGGTGGGCGTGGTCTGCGCGGGCTTCCTGTGCTGGGTGCTGCCGGTCGCGGGCGCGGTGCTGGCCACCGGACTGCTGGCGGCCGGCGTCGGCGTGCCGGTGCTGACCGGGTGGCTGTCCCGGCGGGCCGAGGCCGGGCTGGCGCCGGCCCGGGGCCGGCTGTCCACCGCGGTGGTCGAGCTGTTCTCCGGCACCGCCGAGTCGGCGGTCGCCGGCGCGTCGGGCCGCCGGCTCGGCGAGGTCGCCCTGGCCGACGCGGCGCTCACCCGGCTCGCGGCCCGCTCGGCCGGCACCGCGGCGCTGGGGTCCGCGCTCGTCACACTGGTCACCGGGGCGACCGTGGCGGGTGCGGCGCTGGCCGGCGCGGCGGCGGTCGCCGCAGGGACGCTGCCCGGGGTGGCGGTGGCCGTCGTGGTGCTGACGCCGCTCGCCGCGTTCGAGGCGGTCGGCGGCATCCCGGCGGCCGTCCGGTACCGGCAGCGCGCCCGGGAGTGCGCCCGGCGCGTCCAGGACGTCCTGGACGCGCCGGTGCGGGTCCGGGAGCCGGAGCGCCCCGCGGACCGGCCGGCTGTGCCGTTCCCGTTGACGCTGGACGCGGTGGGCGTGCGGCACCCGGGGGCGCGGCGGCCGGCGTTGGACGGCGTGTCGCTGCGGCTCGACGCGGGGCGGCGGATCGCGGTGGTCGGGGCGTCCGGGGCGGGCAAGAGCACGTTGGCGCACACCTTGCTGCGGTTCGTCGCACCGGAGGCGGGCGGCTACCGGCTGGGCGGCGTGCCGGCGGAGCGCCTCGGCGGGGAGAGGGTGCGCGAGGTGGTCGGGCTGTGCGCGCAGGACGCCCACGTCTTCGACAGCACGCTGCGCGAGAACCTGCGGCTGGCGCGCCCCGGCGCGGACGACGGCCAACTGCGCGCCGCGTTGGCGGACGCGCGCCTGCTCGACTGGGTGGACGGGCTGCCGGCGGGGCTGGACACCCTCGTCGGCGAGCACGGTGCCCGGATCTCCGGCGGCCAGCGGCAGCGCCTGGCGCTGGCCCGCGCGCTGCTGGCCGGCTTCCCGGTGCTGGTGCTCGACGAACCCGCCGAACACCTCGACCTGCCCACCGCGGACGCGCTCACCGCGGACCTGCTGCGGGCGACGGCCGGACGCGCCACCGTGCTGATCACGCACCGCCTGGCGATGCTGGCGGCACCCGGCGCGGTGGACGAGATCGTGGTGCTGGACGCGGGCCGGGTCGCGCAGCGCGGCGACTTCGCCCGGCTGGCCGCCGAGCCGGGGCCGTTCCGCCGCTTGCTGGAGACCGAACGCGCCGCGGACGCGGTACGCGCCGGGCACGTCCCGTGGACCGCGGGCCCGGGAACGGCGGACCCGGTGGGCCCGGGAACGGTGGGTGCGGCCACCGGCGCCGGCGCGCGGTGAACCGGCCGGGCCGCGGGCGGCGGACGGTGGCGGCGGGCGCTGGCCGGGGGCGCGGTGCGGCCTTCGGTCAGGCGTTCGCCAGGATCGCCTCGACGACCAGGGCGACCCCGTCCGCCTCGTTGCCGGCGGTGCGGTGGGTGGTGGCGGCCAGCACGGTCGGATGGGCGTTGGCGACCGCGTAGGAGGTGCCGGCCCAGCGCAGCATGTCCAGGTCGTTCGGCATGTCGCCGACGGCCACGACCTGGTCGGCGGTGATGCCCAGGTCGGCGCAGCAGCGGGCCAGCGCGGTGGCCTTGCTCACGCCGGTCGCGCTCACCTCCAGCAGCGCGGACGGGTTGGACCGGGTGAACTCCGCGTGCTCCCCGGCCACCGAGCGTGCGGTGGCCAGGAAGGCGTCCGGGTCGGCGCTCTGGTGCCGGGCCAGCAGCTTCAGCAGCGGTTCCTCCGGCAGGTGGCCGAGCAGGTCCTCCAGCGGCCCGACCCGCGAGTCCGGCATGGGCCACGAGGAGAGGAACTCCGGCTCGTAGTGGAACGAGTGGGCGCGTTCGATGGCGAAACTGGTGCCGGGCACCCGGGCGCGCAGTGCCCTGGCCACCGCCAGCGCGCTGGGTTCGGCCAGCGGACTGCAGGTCAGCATCCGCTGCCCGCGCAGGTCGTAGACGCCGGCTCCGTTGGCGCAGATCGCCATGCCGAGCCGGCCGGCGTGCGCGACGACGCATTCCATCCAGCGGGCCGGCCGGCCGGTGACGAAGAGGATCTCGATCCCCGCTTCGCCGGCCGCCGCCAGAGCGGCGACCGTGCGGTCCGAGACCGTCTTGTCGTCGCGCAGCAGCGTGCCGTCGAGATCGGTGGCGATCAGCCGGGGCGTCGTCACGGGCACGGCGAGCGGCGGTGACGAGCAGGTGCGGGACGTTCCAGGAGACCGGGTCACGGGTCCATCCTCGCCTATCGGGTGCATTGGCGTACGGATGGGGCGCAAGGTCTCTTCCCCGTGCCCCGGGTGCGTCTCTCCGCCGCCGCCCGTCGACCGTCTGGCGGCGGCTGCCCGGCGGCTGCCGGGCGCCGAGGCGGTCGGTGCGGACCCGGCCGGCCTGGGGATGGGCGGGTGGCGGCGGGTGGTGCGGCGCCTGCGCGGAGCCGGCGGGTCAGGAGCGGCGGCGGGCGCGCAGGAAGCGGTCCCGGGCGGCGTCGAGGTCGACGATCGGCGCGGGGTAACCGAGTGTGCGGCGGGCCTTCTCCGGAAGCCGCCACGGGCGGTGCGCCCGGGCGCCGTCGAGGCCGGCGAGCTCGGGCACCCAGCGGCGTACGTAGTCGCCGCGCGGGTCGAACCGGGTGGCCTGGGCGAGCGGGTTGAGCACCCGGTTGGGACGGGTGTCGGTACCGGTGCCGGCCACCCACTGCCAGTTGAGCTGGTTGTCCGCCACGTCGCCGTCCACCAGCAGGTCCATGAAGTGGCGGGCGCCGATCCGCCAGTCGGCGTAGAGCGTCTTGGCCAGGAAGCCGCCGGCCAGCAGCCGGGCGCGGTTGTGCATCCAGCCCTCGTGCCGCAGCTGCCGCATCGCCGCGTCCACGACCGGGTACCCCGTGCGGCCGTCCCGCCAGGCGGCGATCCCGTCGGGGTCGTCGCGCCAGCGGTCGCCGCGCGGCCGGTAGTCCTGGCGCGCCGCGTCCGGCCGGGCGGCCAGCACCTGGTGGTGGAAGTCGCGCCAGGCCAGCTGCCGGACGAACGCCTCGGCTCCCGCGCCGCCGCGCTCGTCGGCCCGCCGGACCAGCTCGACCGCCGACAGACAGCCGAAGTGCAGGTACGGCGACAGCCGGGAGGTCGCGTCGGCGGCCAGGTCGTCGTGCCGCTCCCGGTAGGCGTCGATCGGCCCGTCCAGCCAGCGGCGCGTCCGGGCCCGGCCGGCTCGCTCCCCGCCGGCCGGCAGCCCCGGTGAGACGTCCCGGCCGGCCCGCGTCCCGGCCGGCAGCGGGTCGGAGGGAAGGGCGGGCACGGTGATGCGGCGCGGCGCGGCCACCGGGTCGCGCGGCGTCAGCTCCCGCCAGCGCCGGAAGTACGGGGTGAACACGGCGAAGTGGTCCTTCGGCCCCGCCGTGGACCCGGGCCGTCCCGGCCCCGCCGGCCGCGCCGTGGACCCGGGTGGCCGGGGCCGCCGGCGGGAGCCCGACGGCAGGACCGCACCGGGCGGCGCCACCGTCACCACGGCGTCGTGCACGCGCAGTTCGCGCCGTGCGCGGTGCAGCGCGCCGCGCAACCGCTCCTCGCGCCGTGCCGCGTACCCGCTCACCCCCGCCGCGACGTGCACCGCGCCCGCGTCCGCCTCCCGGGCGACGCGGCAGGTCTCGGCGACCACGTCGCCGTGCCGGAGGACCAGTCGGCCGCCGCGCGAGCGCAGCGCCTCGTCGAGGTCGGCCAGGCAGTCGGCGAGGAACGCCTCCCGGTTGGGCGCCAGGAACCCGGTCCGGGCCAGACCACGGTCGCGCACGAACAGCGGAACCACCTGCTCCGCCCCGTCGCACGCCGCGCGCAGCACCGGGTTGTCGCGCACCCGCAGGTCGGAGGTGAACAGCACCACCGCGGTCCTCACCGCGTCCCCTCCCGCGCCGTGTCCTCCTCCGGGGCCGTGCCCGCAGCCCGCGCCCGCCGGGCGATGTTGCGGGCCATGCCGCCGAAGACCACCGAGTGGAACGGGACGATGCTCCACCAGTAGGCGTGCCCGGCCAGTCCGTGTGGACGGAAGAGCGCGCGCTGCCGGTAGACGCAGCGTCCCGGGCCGTCGTCGGCGACCGCGAGTTCCAGCCAGGCCCGGCCCGGCAGCCGCATCTCGGCGCGCAACCGCAGCAGCCGGCCCGGCACCACCTCCTCCACCCGCCAGAAGTCCAACGAGTCGCCGACCCGCAGCCGCCGCGGGTCGCGCCGTCCGCGCCGCAGCCCCACCCCGCCGACCAGCCGGTCCAGCCAGCCGCGCACCGACCACGCCAGCGGGAAGGAGTACCAGCCGTTCTGCCCGCCGATGCCCTCGATCACCTGCCAGACCGCGCCCGCCTCCGCGCGCACCGCCAGCCGGCGCCGGTCCTCGTAGAGGCTGCCGCCGGACCAGTCCGGGTCGGAGGGCAGCGGGTCGCTCGGCGCGCCGGGCAGCGCCGCCGACGACCACCGGGTCGCCACGTCGGCGTCCCGCACCCGCTTGAGCGCCAGCCGCACGGCGTCCTCGAACCCGATCAGCCCCTCCGGCGGATCGGGCACCCAGCGCGCGATGTCGTGCTCGGCGCACACCACCTCGTGGCGCAGCGACTCCACCAGCGGGCGCGCGATGCCGCGCGGTACCGGGGTGACCAGGCCGACCCAGTGGCTGGAGAGGCTCGGTGTCAGCACCGGCACCGGAACGATCACCCGGCGCGGCAGTCCGGCGGCGGCGGCGTAGCCGGTCATCATCTGACGGTAGGTCAGGACGTCCGGGCCGCCCACGTCGAAGCTCCGGTTCACCTCCGGCGGCAGTTCCGCCGCGCCGACCAGGTACCGCAGCACGTCGCGCACCGCGATCGGCTGGATCCGGGTGCCGACCCAGCTCGGGGTGACCATGACCGGCAGCCGCTCGGTGAGGTAGCGCAGCATCTCGAACGAGGCGGAACCCGACCCCAGGATCACCGCGGCCCGCAACTGCGCGGTCGGCACGCCGCCGTCCAGCAGGATCCGCCCGACCTCCGCGCGGGAGCGCAGGTGCGGCGACAGTTCGCGCTCCGGCACCCCGGACGGGGTCAGCCCGCCGAGGTACACCACCCGGCGGGCGCCGGCCCGCCGGGCCGCGCGGGCGAAGCCCTCCGCCGCGTGCCGGTCGGTCTCCTCGAACCCGGCACCGCTGCCCAGGGCGTGCACCAGGTAGTACGCCACCGCGACGCCCTCGAACGCGGCCGGCAGGGTTCCGGGCCGCGTCACGTCGGCCCGCACCACCTCCACGCGGCGTACCCACGGCTGGTCGCGCAGTCGGCCGGGGTCGCGGGCCAGGCACCGCACCCGGCGGCCGGCCGCCAGCAACTCCGGGACCAGCCGGCCGCCGATGTACCCGGTGGCGCCGGCCACCAGGCACAGCGGGGCGTCACCGGACGGCTCGGTTTCGGTCATCACGCTCCCGTTCCGCTCGTCGGGCTCCCCGTCGCCCACCAGTCATCCGCAGCGACCGGACGGACGGAGCGGAAGACGCTCGCCGGAGCCCGGATTTCCCTCGTACGGAGGACACCGTGCGTACGGAGGACGCCGTGCCCCACCGTCCGCCCCCGGAGCCCCGTCCGCCCGGCTCCACCTGTCCGCCCGGCTCCGGCGGTGCGGCCCGGCTCCGCCGCCGGAGCCGTGGGGCCGCTGGGGCCGTGAGCCTGGGGGAGCGCCCGGGCCGCGAGGCCGTACGGGGCGCGCGCCGGTCGGACCGGCGGACGGTCGGGGATCAGCCGAGTCGGGCGAGCCCTTCGGCGGCCACCTCTTCGAAGACGTCCGGGTCGGCCTCGAACCGGGTGCCGGGCACCGGCCAGTGCAGCACGATCTCGTCGATCCCGGCCGCGCCGTACCGGCCGGCGAAGTCGGCGAACGCCTCCACCGAGTCCAGCGGGCGTTCCGGGGCGAACCCGACCAGCATGATCCGGTCCAGCGCGTCCGGAGCACGGCCCGCCGCCTCGCACGCCCGCGCCAGCCGTTCCACCTGGCCGCGCACCGCCCGCAGCGACTCCTCCGGCGTAGCCTCCGCCAACCGCGGGTCACCGGTGGTGATCCACGCCCGGCCGTACCGGGCCGCGAGGCCCATGCCGCGCGGCCCGGTCGCGGCCACCGCGAACGGCAGCCGGGGGCGCTGCACGCACCCGGGGATGTCGCGGACCTCGTGCGCGCGGTAGAACCGTCCGTCCGCCGTGACGACGTCCTCGGTCAGCAGGCGGTCGAGCATCGGCACGAACTCCGCGAGCCGGTCGGCCCGTTCCCGCGCGGTCCACGGCCGCCCGCCGGTCCCCAGCAGCGCCGAGGCGTCGTAGCCCTCGCCACCCGCGCCGATCCCCAGCGTGATCCGGCCGCCGCTGATGTCGTCGAGCGTCATCATCTCCTTGGCCAGCGTCACCGGGTGGCGGAAGTTCGGCGAGGTCACCATCGTGCCCAGCCGGATCCGCTCGGTCGCGGTGGCCGCGGCCGTCAACGTGGGGACCGCCCCGAACCACGGGCCGTCGCGGAACGGCTCCCGCCACGAGAGGTGGTCGTAGGTGTAGGCGGCGTGGAACCCCAGGGACTCCGCCCGGCACCACACCGCCCGGCCCTGCTCGTGCCAGCGGTGGATCGGGAGGATCACGGTGCTCAGACGCATGAGCCCGACCCTACGACGCCACGGACCACGCACCGGTGGTGAGGACCCGGCCGTGCCGTGCCGGCGGTCTGGTGCCGGGCGGCACCGCACGTCGACCTGCCTGCGAAGTGCGGTACCCGGAACCGTCGGCCCCGGGCCCCGCCGCCGAGCCCCGAGCCCGGTGGCGGGGGCGGCGGCCCGGTGTGCCGGCGCGGGCCGGGCGCGAGCCCGCCACCGGGCCGTGCGTCGGCCACCGGAACGCCGGTCGGGCGGCGCGGGCCGGGCGGGCCCGACCTCAGGGCTGGTCGGGACGGTCCGGCCCGGGTTCGTGCGCCGACGCGAAGTCGGCTATCCAGCCGGCGAGCTGGTCGGGCCGGCTCCGCGGGAGCCAGTGCCGGGCGGACAGCTCGCGGCGGGTGAGCCGCGGCGCCCACCGCTCCAGGTCGTCGTAGACCCGCGGCGACAGGAACGGGTCGCGGGTCGGCACGACCAGCTGCACCGGCACCCGGGCCACTGCGTCCGGCCGCGGGCGGCGCAGCCGGGCGCGCACGTTGTCGCGGTACAGCCAGACGCCGTTCGCCGCGTCCCGAGGCAGCGAGGCGGTCGGGTAACCGTCGTCCGCCACCCCTTCGGCGCGGGCCAGCAGCCGGGGCCAGCGGCGGCCGAGCGGACCGCGCCACGCCGACTCGGGCAGCCGCGGGGTGTGCAGGGCGTGGACGTACCAGGACCTGGCGCTCTGGCCGAGCAGTTGTGCGGCGCGGCGCGGGCTGGGACGGCGCAGCCGGTCGCGTATCCAGTGGCCGAGGTGGTCGAGAGAGGGCCCCGAGACGGAGGTGAAGGACGCGATCCGGCCGTCGCAGCGTGCCGAGGTGACGAACTCCCAGCCCTGCACCGAGCCCCAGTCGTGTCCGGCCAGGTGGACCGGCCGGTCCGGGCTCACCGCGTCCGCCACCGCCAGGAAGTCGTCGGTCAGCGCCGCCAGCCGGAACCCGCCGCGCAGCGGGTCGGGAGCGCCGGACGCGCCGTGCCCGCGCACGTCGTAGAGGACCACGTGGAAGCGGTCCGCCAGCCGTTCGGCGACCGCCGACCAGACCTCCTTGCTGTCCGGGTAGCCGTGCACCAGCACCAGGGCGGGAGCCGCCGGATCGCCGAGCGCGGCCACCGCGAGGTCGAGCCGTCCGCTGCGTACCGTGCTCCGCCGGGCCTGCCGCACGGTGGTCCCCCTTCCCGCCGAATCACGCCGTTCCGTTCCCGTCACGCGGCCTTCGCCGCCGGCGCCGTTCGCTTCGCCGCAGCCCGCTCCGCCGCCGGCGTGCGGGATGCGCCCGTTCCCCGGATCGCACCCGGTTCCCCGAATGTGGCAACGGGCGCCCGCCGCCGTCAAGGGAGGGTCCTCGCCCTGTGGACAACCCGGCGCGCCGGTCAGGACGGTGGCGGACGCCCACGGACCGCGTCCCGACCGGCCCGCGCCGTGCCGTCGTCCGGCGCGGTGCCGCCCCGTCCCGCCGCTCGGTCCCGTCCCGCGCCGCGCGGTCGCGGCGTCGCGCCGCCGTGCCCGGGGTGGACCGGCGGAGCGGCGTACCCCCTACGGGAACGTCAACCTGGAGGACTACGCACCGTCACACCTACGGGGGGACGACAACCGACGGAGTCGGGTCTAACGTCGGATTCGTGAATGTGATCGAGACCGAGGACCTGACCAAGCGGTACCCCAGGGTCACCGCTCTGGACGGGCTGACCATGGAGATCGGGCCGGGGGTGACCGGGCTCGTGGGCGCCAACGGGGCCGGCAAGTCCACGCTGCTCAAGATCCTGCTCGGACTGTCCCCGGCGTCCGCGGGCCGGGCCCGGGTGCTCGGGCTCGACGCCGCCGCGGAGGGGGCGCGGATCCGGTCGCTGGTGGGCTACATGCCGGAGCATGAGTGCCTGCCGCCGGACGTCTCGGCCACCGAGTTCGTGGTCCACATGGCCCGGATGTCCGGCCTGCCGCCGGCCGCCGCGCGGGAGCGGACCGCGGACACACTGCGCCACGTCGGGCTGTACGAGGAGCGGTACCGGCCGACCGGCGGCTACTCGACGGGCATGAAGCAGCGCGTCAAGCTCGCCCAGGCGCTGGTCCACGACCCGAAGGTGGTCCTGCTCGACGAGCCGACCAACGGCCTCGACCCGGCCGGCCGCGACGACATGCTCGGCCTGATCCGCCGGGTGCACGCCGACTTCGGGATCTCGGTGCTGGTCACCTCCCACCTGCTGGGGGAACTGGAACGCACCAGCGACCACGTCGTGGTGATCGACGGCGGCCGGCTGCTGCGCGCCTCCTCGACCCGGGAGTTCACCCGGGCCACCGCGTCGCTCGCGGTCGAGGTCACCGACACCGACGAGCACCCGGACGGCGCTCGGTCCGCCCTGGCGGCCCTCACCGCCGCCGGTCTCGCCGCCCGCGCGGACGGCCGGCTGCTGCTGGTGGACATCGGGGACGGGGCGACCTACGACCTGGTCCGTGACACCGTCGCCGACCTGGGGCTCGGCCTGGTGCGCATGGAGCAGCGCCGCCACCGGATAGCCGAGATCTTCACCGTGGCCGCGGCCGGTGCCCCGGCCGATGCCGGGGCCGGCGCCCCGGCCGGCGCCTGACCGCGGCGGCCGGCGCGGGCCGGGGCCGGGCCGAGGGCCGCAGGGCCCGGCCGCCGCCGGGCCGCGGGGACCGAACCGACCACCCGTACGGGACCATCAGACACACCAGGGCCGGCCGGCGAGCTGGGACGAGGGAGCGGACCGTGACCGTACCGACAGGCGAGGCGCCCCCGGGAGCCTCCCTCTACGACATCGGCTACCGCCACTATGCGGGCGAGCGGCTCGGGCGGGCGTACATCCGGCGCGCGCTGTTCTCGCAGAGCCTGCGCGGCGCCTACGGCCTCGGCCTGTCGCTGAAGTCGAAGTTCAGGCCGATGACGTTGTTCGCGGTGATGTGCCTGCCCGCGCTGATCATCGACGCGGTCACCGTCTACACCCACCTCCACAAGCTCCCGGTGCAGTACACGCGCTACGCGGTCTACCTCCAGGTCGTGGTCGGGCTCTTCCTCGCCGCGCAGGCCCCGCACTCGGTCTCGCGGGACCTGCGCTTCAAGACCGTGCCGCTGTACTTCTCCCGGCCGCTGGAGCGGGTGGACTACGTCCTGGCGAAGTACGCCGCGATGGCCGCGGCGCTGTTCGTGCTGACCGCCGCTCCACTGGTGCTGCTCTACGCGGGGGCGCTGCTGGCCAAGCTGGACTTCGGCTCGCAGACGGCCGGGTTCGGCGAGGGGCTGGTGGCGGTGGCGCTGCTGTCACTGCTGTACGCGGGGATCGGGCTGGTGCTCGCCGCGCTCACCCCGCGCCGCGGGTTCGGCGTGGCCGCCGTGATCGGCGTGCTGATGGTCTCCTACGGGGCGGTCACCAGTATCCAGGGCATCGCCTACCAGCAGGGGCACAGCGCGGTGATCGGCTGGGTGGGGCTGTTCTCGCCGATCACGCTGATCGGCGGGGTGCAGACCCGGTGGCTCGGCGCCACCTCGGCGTTCGTCGGCGGCTACGGTCCGCCCGGCACGCTGGGCGGGGTGGTGTACCTGCTGGTCGCGTTCGCGCTGATCGGCGGCTCGTTCGCGGCGTTGATGCGCCGCTACCGGAAGGTGGGCCTGGGATGAGCACGATCCACGTGGAGAACGCCTCCCGCTGGTTCGGCAACGTGGTGGCGGTCAACGACATCACGATGCGGGTCGGCCCCGGGGTGACCGGCCTGCTGGGACCGAACGGGGCGGGCAAGTCCACCCTGATCAACCTGATGGCCGGGTTCCTCTCCCCCTCCAGCGGGCGGGTCACGCTGGACGGTGACCCGATCTGGCGCGACGAGCGGGCCTACCGGCGCATCGGCATCGTGCCGGAACGCGAGGCGATGTACGACTTCCTGACCGGCTACGAGTTCGTGCTGGCCAACGCGGAACTGCATCGGCTGCCCGACCCGGTGGCCGCCGCCCGCGCCGCCCTGGCCACCGTCGAGATGGAGCCCGCGCAGGACCGCCGGATCGAGACCTACAGCAAGGGCATGCGCCAGCGGGTCAAGATGGCCTCCGCCCTGGTGCACCGGCCGTCCGTGCTGCTGCTCGACGAGCCGTTCAACGGGATGGACCCGCGCCAGCGCCTGCAGTTGATGGAACTGCTGCGCCGGATGGGCGAGGAGGGCCGCACCGTGCTGTTCTCCTCGCACATCCTGGAGGAGGTCGAGCAACTCGCCCACTACATCGAGGTGGTGGTCGCGGGGCGGCACGCCGCCTCCGGCGACTTCCGCAAGATCCGCCGCCTGATGACCGACCGGCCGCACCGCTACCTGGTGCGCTCCAGCGACGACCGGAGACTGGCCTCCGCGCTGATCGCCGACGCCTCCACCAGCGGCCTCGAACTCGACCTGGCGGAGAACGCGCTGCTGGTCCAGGCGGTCGACTTCGTCCGCTTCACCCACCTGCTGCCACGGGTCGCCCGCGAGAACGGTGTCCGGCTCTACGAGGTGGCGCCGCGCGACGAGTCGCTGGAAAGCGTCTTCTCCTACCTCGTCGCGGCCTGAAAGGGAGTTGAACCATGTCCGCCACTTCCGCCCCCGCCGAGCCCACCCGGTCCGCCGGACCGGCCGGCCGGGTGCCCTGGTCGGTGTGGAACGGCACCGTCGCCCGGCTCACCTACCGCGCGCTGCTCGGCCGGCGCCGGGCGCTGTTCCTGGTCGCGCTGCCGGCGCTGCTGCTGGTGATGTGCGCCGTGGTCCGGGCGGTGAGCGGCCCCGACGACCAGACCGCGAGCAGTCTGCTGACCGGGTTCGCGATCGCCACGATGGTTCCGCTCATCGGGGTGGTCGCCGGCACCGGGGCGATCGCCACCGAGATCGACGACGGGTCGATCGTCTACCTGCTGGCCAAGCCGATCCGCCGGTCCACGGTGGTGTTCACCAAGTTGTGGGTGGCCATGGGGGTGTCGGCGTTCGTCGCCGCGATCCCGACGTTCTTCGCCGGCGTGATCCTGGACGGCGGCAGCCGCCACCTCGCGGTCGCGTTCGGGGTGGCCTCGGTGGCCGCCACGGTCGCCTACAGCGCGATCTTCCTGCTGCTGGGGATCGTCACCCGGCACTCGGTGATCGTCGGGCTGGTCTACGCGCTGGTCTGGGAGACGCTGATAGCCGGGCTGGTGCCGGGCGCGGGCGTGCTGTCGGTCCGGCAGTGGTCGATGGCGGTGGCCGTGGCGGTGGCGGACGGCGGTTCCGTCTCGTCCGAGGTCGGGCTGCGGACCGGGCTGCTCCTGCTGGCCGCGGTCACGGTGGCGGCCACCTGGCTGTCGGTGAGCCGGCTGCGGTCGCTGAAGGTGATGGCCGAGGAGTAGCGCCGACGGACACCCGCTCGCCGCACGGCCGCCGACGGACGCGGATCGGTCCCGGCGCCGGGCGGCCACGGTTCCGCCAGTCGCGCCCACCTCACCGGCCGGTCCCCTCCTCGCCGGGCTCCGCCGCGGCGGTTCCGTTCTCGTGGGTCGTGTCGTGGCGGCGGCCCGGGGCGGGGGCGCGGTCCAAGGCGCTGCCGAAGTGCTCGCGGTAGGCGGGGAGTACGGCCTCCGACGGCAGTTCCCGTTCTGCCAGGCCACCGCCCCCGCTGTCATCGGGCCTGCGACCTACGCCTTGGGCGGTACCGAAGCCGGCGAGCACCTCGAACGCCGTGGTGAGCAGCCCGGCGGGCGCGTCCGGGCCGGGCGGCGGCGCGGTGGCCGGGGACGGTGCGGCGGCGCGGCGGGTCCGCTGGGTGCGCAGCACGGCCCGGACGGCGGCGAGCGCGGCGCAGGCGATCACGTTGGCGCGCAGGTCGGCGTCGGGCGTGCCGGGCGGCATCCGGCGCCGCACCAGCGCGGCGAGCCGGTCTTCGAAGTCGGCGAACGCCTGCACGAGCCGGGCCGCGACCAGCGCGTCGGTTCCCTCGACGGGGTGGCTGAGTGCGGTGAGGCTGCTGGCGGTGAACGGGCGGGCGGCGGCGCGCAGCGCCTGGCAGACGGCGGTGAGCGGGTCCTCCTCGGCGGGGCGGGCGGCGAGTTCGCCCTCCACGTAGGCGAACAGCTCCACGCCGTCCGGGACCAGCAGCGCCTCCTTGCTGTCGAAGTAGCGGAAGAAGGTGCGCTCGGAGACGTTCGCGCAGCCCGCGATGTCGGCGACCGTCGTGCCGCTGAACCCGCGTGCGGCGAACAGCCGGGCGGCGCCCTCACGCAGGAGCCGGCGGGTCTGTTCCTTCTTGCGCCGGCGCAGTCCAGGTCCGTCGGGCTCTTCGGTGTCGTACTCCGCGGGCATGGCAGCAGAGTAGGGCCTGGCCGCCGGTCCGGACCGGTGCATCGTGTCACGGGCGACAATTGTCAGCCATGACAATCCGCGCCGGGCCCCCGGCCGTCACCCGCCCCGTGCTGACCGGCTCCGACCCCCGTGCCGCACCCGGCCACCCCGGCCGGCCGCCTTCACTCCCGTCATGCCCCGCCCCGGCCGGCCGCCTCCGGCCCCGGTGCCCGGCCTGGCGGCGCCCCGGGGTGGACGGTCCGGTTCCGGCCAGGCTCCCGGTGAGGGCTGGCGGGCCGGGCGGGCCGCCAGCATCCTGAAAGGCATGCGGATGACGCGGTTCGTGCGCGCGTGGGTGCGGGAGTCACCGGGGACGCACGTGTGGCTGGCGGTACTGGCGGTGACCAGCGGCGTGGTCGCCTGCCTGTCGCCCGCCGCGCGCAGTCTGCTGCTGCACCGCAACAGCACCAACCTCGTCGAGCTGGGCCGCCACCCGGTGCGGGTGATGGTGGTCAGCGCGCTGTGGATCCAGCAGCCGGGCGCGCTGCTGCTGTACGTGCCGCTGTTCGAAGTGGTGCACGCGTCCGCCGAACGCTGGCTGGGCACCAGGCGCTGGCTGGCGGTGGCGGCGGCGGCGCACGTCGGCGCGACGCTGGTCAGCGAACAGGCGGTGGCGTTGGGCATACGGTCGCAGCGGTTGCCGGTCTCGATGGCGCACACGGTGGACATAGGGGTCAGCTACGCCCTCGCCGGCGTGGCCGGTGTGCTGGCCTACCGGATGCCGTGGCGGCGCCGCCGGTTCTACCTGGCGGCGCTGTTCGCGTTCTTCGGCTGGCCGCTGGCGACGCGCGGGACCTTCACCGACCTGGGCCACTTCACCGCGCTGCTGTTCGGACTGGCCTGCTACGGGGTGGCCCGCACCGCTCCGGCCGCCCGCCCGGTGCTCGGCCCCGACCCGCTGGGCCCCGACCCGCTCGTGGCGGACCCGTTCGCCCCGGCCCCGCCGGCCGCCCCGGCGCGGCCCACCGGGGCGGCCCCGCGCCCGGCCCCGGAACGCCGGTCCGTGCCCCGGCCGGCCGGGCGGTGCCCGGCGGAGCCGTGCCCGGCACCCGGCCGCGGTCCCCGGCCCGGCGTGCCGTTCACGGCGCCGTCCGCCGGGCCCGCCGAACGTCCCGCGCCCGGCCGGCCGCTCACCGGGTCGCCGGGCGATAGGAGTGCAGCAGGAACGAGGCGGTCACCGGCCGGTCCGGAGTGAACGGCGCCGGGCCGTCCGACGCGTCCGGCGCGGCGGCGTGCGGGGCGGCCGAGGCCCGCGCCGCCGCGGTGGCCGGGGCGTGCGCCGTCACCGGCCCCCGGCGGCCGGCGTGCTTGGCGGCCGGGCCCATCGCGACCGCGGCGGCGGCCTGCTCCGGCGTGAGCGCCATCCGGTAGGACAGCGCCGAGGTGCCGGTCGGCCGGAACAGCCCGGAGCCGGTCAGGGCCCGCGCCAGCCGGTCCGCCTTGTCCGCGTCCACCTCCAGCATCCCGGTCGCGGCGGCGCGCAGCTCGGCGAGGTGGTCGGCGGCCGGGACCACCACCAGCAGGGTGCCGTCCGGGCGCAGCACCCGGTGGAACTCGGCCGGATTGCGCGGGGCGAACACGTTGAGCACCAGGTCCGCCGCGCCGGTGCGCACCGGCAGCGGGCGCCACAGGTCCCACACCGCGGCCCGCCCGCGCGGGTGCGCGCGGGCCGCCCGGCGCAGCGCGAACTTCGACAGGTCCAGTCCCAGCCCGGCCGCCTCCGGCCGCGCCTCCAGCACCGCGCGCAGGTAGTAACCGGTACCGGCACCGGCGTCCAGGACGTCGCGGACGCCGGCCGGCGCGGCGCCGGCGATCGCGTCGGCCAGCGCCGCGTAGTGCCCGGCGGCCAGGAAGTCCGCCCGGGCGCGGACCATCGGCTCGCTGTCCGCGGTGCCCGGCCGCGCGCCGCCGGGCAGCAGGTTGACGTACCCCTGGCGGGCCAGGTCGAAGGCGTGCCCGGCGTCGCACCGCAGAGCCGCGGTTCCGGCGGCCAGCGGCCGCTCGCACACCGGACAGACCAGCATCGCGAACGGGTCGCGCCCCACCTCGGCCATGGCCCGACCCTACAAGCCCGCGCGCCCGGCCCCAGCGGTCCGAGCCGGCCCCAGCGGTCCGAGTCGGCCTCAGCCGGCCTCGACCGGTTCGGCGACGTCCGCGACCGGTTCGGCGAACTGCGCCTGGTACAGCGTGGCGTAGGCACCGCCGGCCGCCAGCAGCTCGTCGTGGGTGCCCTGCTCCACGATGGAGCCGGACTCCATGACGAGGATCAGGTCGGCGTCCCGGATGGTGGACAGCCGGTGCGCGATGACGAAGCTGGTCCGCCCGGTGCGCAGCCGGCCCATCGCGTGCTGGATGAGCACCTCGGTGCGGGTGTCCACCGAGCTGGTGGCCTCGTCCAGCACCAGGATCGCCGGTTCGGACAGGAACGCCCGCGCGATGGTGATCAGCTGCTTCTCGCCGGCGCTGATGTTGGCGCCCTCGTCGTCGATGACGGTCTCGTAGCCGTCCGGAAGGGTGCGCACGAAGCGGTCGACATGCGTGGCACGCGCCGCCTCGACGATCCGCTCCCGGGTGGCGCCGGGCGTGCCGTAGGCGATGTTGTCCGCGATGGTGCCGCCGAACAGCCAGGTGTCCTGAAGGACCATGCCGATGTTGCCGCGCAGTTCCTCGCGGGACATGCCGGCGACGTCCACGCCGTCCAGCGTGATCCGGCCGTCGTCGATCTCGTAGAACCGCATCAGCAGGTTGACCAGGGTGGTCTTGCCGGCGCCGGTGGGGCCGACGATGGCGACCGTCTGGCCGGGCGAGACCGACAGCGACAGGTCGGTGATGAGCGGCTCGTCCGGGTCGTAGGAGAACGCCACGTTCTCGAACTCGACGGTGCCGACGACCCGTTCCGGGCGGGCCGGCCGCTCGGGGTCGGGCCGCTGCTCCTCGGAGTCGAGCAGTTCGAAGACCCGCTCGGCGGAGGCGACGCCGGACTGCACCAGGTTGGCCATGCTCGCCACCTGGTTCAGCGGCTGGCTGAACTGCCGGGAGTACTGGACGAACGCCTGCACGTCGCCGATGGACAGCGCGCCGGAGGCGACCCGCAGTCCGCCGATCACGGCGACCAGCACGTAGTTGACGTTGCCGATGAACATCATGGCGGGCTGGATCATCCCGGAGATGAACTGCGCGCGGAACCCGGCCCCGTACAGCTCCTCGTTGTGCTCGCGGAAGGTCTCGGCGCTCTCCTGCTGCCGGCCGAAGACCTTGACCAGCGCGTGGCCGGTGTACATCTCCTCGATGTGCGCGTTGAGCTTGCCGGTGGCGGCCCACTGCTTGACGAACTGCGGCTGGGCCCGTTTGCCGACCCGGGCGGCGACCAGCACCGACAGCGGGACGGTCAGCAGCGCCACGATCGCCAGCAGCCAGGAGATCCAGAACATCATGGCGAGCACGCCCGTGATGGTCAGCAGCGCCGTGGTCATCTGGCTGAGGCTCTGCTGGAGCGTCTGCGCGATGTTGTCGATGTCGTTGGTGGCCCGGGAGAGCACCTCGCCGCGCGGTTGCCGGTCGAAGTAGCTCAGCGGCAGCCGGGCGAGCTTCTCCTCGACCTGCCGGCGCAGCCGGTAGACCGAGCGCTGCACGACGCGGGTGGCGATGCGGGCCTGCACGAAGCCGGCCGCGGCGGCGCCGAGGTAGACCAGCAGCACGCCCAGCAGCACGCGGCCGACCGCGTCGAAGTCGATGCCGTGGCCGGGGTGGACACCGTGCAGCGAGGCGACCAGGTCGGCGATCTTGCCCTGGCCGTGCGCGCGCAGCCCGGCGACGTTCTGCGCGAGGGTGGTGCCCGGGCGCATCCGGGCGCCGATCACGCCGTCGAAGATCAGGTCCGTGGCGTGGCCCAGCAGCCGAGGGCCCATGACGCTGCACGTCACGCCGCAGACGGCCATCAGGACGCCGGCCAGCAGCACCGGTCGCTCAGGGCGCAGGGTGCGCAGCAGGCGCCGGCTGGAGGCCTTGAAGTCCAGGGACTTCTCGGTGGGCTGGCCGCCCATGAACCGCATGGGGCCGGTCGCGGGGGCCGGGCCCCTGCGGGCCGGCGGAGTGCCGGTGCTCATGCCGCCGCCTCCTGCTCGGTGAGCTGGGACAGGACGATCTCCCGGTAGGTCGCGTTGCCGTCCATGAGTTCGGTGTGGGTGCCGATGCCGACCACCCGGCCCTCGTCGAGCACGATGATGCGGTCGGCGTCCCGGATGGTGCTGACCCGCTGCGCGACGATGACGACGGTCGCCTCCCGGGTCTCGCGGCCGAGCGCGGCGCGCAGCCGTGCGTCGGTGGCGTAGTCGAGCGCGGAGAAGGAGTCGTCGAAGAGGTAGACCAGCGGCCTGCCGACCAGGGCGCGGGCGATCGCGAGGCGCTGCCGCTGGCCGCCGGAGACGTTGCCGCCGCCCTGTGCGATGGGCGACTCCAGGCCCTCCGGCATGCGTTCGACGAAGTCGCGGGCCTGGGCGATCTCCAGCGCCCGCCACAGCTCCGCGTCGTCGGCGTCCGGCCTGCCGTAGCGGAGGTTGGAGGCGACGGTGCCGCTGAACAGGTAGGGCTTCTGCGGGACCAGGCCCATCGTCGCGGCGATCAGCGCCGGGTCGAGGTCGCGCACGTCGACGCCGTCCACCAGGACCTGCCCGGCGGTGACGTCGAACAGCCGCGGCACCAGGCCGAGCAGCGTCGACTTGCCGCTGCCGGTGGAGCCGATGACCGCGGTGGTCTCGCCGGGCAGCGCGGACAGCGTGATGTCGCGCAGCACCGGCTCCTCGGCGCCCGGGTAGCGGAACTCCACGTCCCGCATCTCCAGCAGGCCGTGCCGCGCCCCGGGGGCGACCGGGCGGAGCGGGGGCAGCACGCTGCTGTCGGTGCGCAGCACCTCCTGCACCCGTTCGGCGCACACCTCGGCGCGTGGGATCAACATGAACATGAAGGTGGCCATCATGACGCTCATGAGGATCTGCATCAGGTAGCTGAGGAACGCCGTCAGCGCGCCGATCTGCATGCCGCCGTCGGCGATGCGGTGGCCGCCGAACCACAGCACGGCGATGCTGGAGAGGTTCACCACCAGCATCACCATCGGGAACATCGTGGACATCAGCCGTCCGGCGCGCACCGCGACGTCCATCAGGTCGGTGTTGGCCTCGTCGAAGCGTTCCCGCTCGTGGGTGTCGCGCACGAACGCGCGGATCACCCGGATGCCGGTGATCTGCTCGCGCAGCACCCGGTTGACGTTGTCGATGCGCTGCTGCATGCCGCGGAAGAGCGGGCGCATGCGGCGCACGACGAGCGAGACCAGGATGCCCAGCACCGGCACGATGACCAGCAGCAGCGAGGAGAGCGGCACGTCCTGGTTGAGCGCCATCAGCACCCCGCCGACGCACATGATCGGCGCGGAGACCATCAGGGTGAACGTCATCAGCGTGAGCATCTGGATCTGCTGGACGTCGTTGGTGGTCCGGGTGATCAGCGACGGCGCGCCGAAGCGTGCGACCTCGCGCGAGGAGAAGGACTGCACCCGGGCGAAGACCGCGCCGCGCACGTCGCGGCCGAGCGCCATGGCGGTGCGGGCGCCGAAGTACACCGCGCCGAGCGAGCAGCCGATCTGGACCAGTGTCACCGCGAGCATCAGGCCGCCGGTGCGCAGGATGTAGCCGGCGTCGCCCTTGATCACGCCGGTGTCGATGATGTCGGCGTTCAGGGTGGGCAGGCAGAGCGTCGCCAGCGTGGAGACGAGCTGGAGCAGCACGATCAGGGAGATGGACGAGGTGTAGGGCTTGAGATGAGCACGCAATAGTCGGACCAGCACATCGCGCAGGTTACGGGAGAGCGGCCCCGGCCGCCTCGGGATTACGGTGGAGCCGTCTCTCGGTCTCCAGGATGACTCCGGGACGCCGTGACGGACGCCCGCTCCCGCGACGGGCCGTCGTCGGCGATACTCCTGGGGTACGGAGTCGACGGACCGGCCCGGCAGCCGAGCCGGTCCGGAAGCGAACGGGGAAGAAGGAGAGGGAGGCGTCGATGCTGCGCAACGGTCTGGAACCCTGGCACCTGGTCATCGTCCTCGTCGTGGTGTTCATGCTCTTCGGCGCCAAGCGGATGCCGGACACCGCGCGGGCGCTGGGCAAGTCGCTGCGCATCCTCAAGAGCGAGACCAGGGCGTTGAAGGAGGACTTCAAGGAGGGTGCCTCGGGCGCCGGGTCCTCCGACGCGGCCGCCCACAAGACCATCAAGGCGGCTCCCGGCGAGTCGGCCGGCACCCGCACGGTGCCGGTTCCGGAGCCGGAGGCCCGGCAGGGCTGAGCCCCGCCCCCTCGTTCCGCCGGCCGGCGGCGCGGTCGTCCCACCGACCGCGCCGCCGGCTTGTGGGTTGTATGTCCGCTTCATCCAGTAGCGTGGGCCGTGCCACAGAGTAACGTGACGTTCAAGAACGCAAAGGCATGGTCAAGGTGAAGCGGATCGCGCGGCGCCGGCCCGGGCACACCGCCCGACGGCCCCTCCTGCTGAGCGTCCTGGTCTGCCTGGCCGCGGCCGTCTGTGCCGCCTTCGCCGGCGGCGGCCCGGCCGGTGCGCGGTCCGGGCGCCCGGCCGCGAGCGGCGTCGACACGGTCGCGGCGGCCCTGCGGCGCGGGCCGGTGTACGTGGATCCCGGCGCCCGCGGCCAACTGTCGGCCGGCCGGGCGGACGCGCTCGCCCGGACCGTCAGGAAGGCCGGCCGGCCGGTCTTCGTCGCCGTCCTGCCCGCCACCGCCGCCTTCCCGCCCGGCACCGTGCCGCGCGACCTGCGCTCCGCGGTCGGCGTCGCCGGCGTGTACGCGATCCGGCTCGGGGACCGGTTCGACGCGGGCGCCGACCCGGGGGTCATGGCGCCGGCCGCGGTCACCGCACTGGTGGACCGGGCGCGGCGGGCGGACGGCGGCGGCGCGCCCGCCGACGCCGAGCTGACCGCCTTCGTCGACCAGGCGGTCCGTCAGGCGCACGGCAGCGCCCCGGACTCCTGGTCTGGCGGATCCGGCAACGGCACCGGCAGTACCTCCTACGGCCGGTCAGGACCGGGCACCGGGCTGACCGCGCTGGTGGTGCTGGCCGTGCTGCTGCTGGTGGGCGCCGGCAGCGGGGTCGCCCTCCACCACCGCCGGCGCGCCCGGCGGTCCGCCGACGCACGCGCCCGGCTGGACCGGCTGCGCACCGTGGTCGACGAGGACGTCACCGCGTTCGGCGAGGAACTGGACCGGCGGGACTTCTCCCCCGGCGACCCGACGGCCGACGACGCCCAGCGCGCCGACTGGGCGCACGCGCTGGACGCCTACGAACTCGCCAAGCGGCGGATGTCCGCGGCGCGTACCCCGGACGACGTGCGGCCGGCCACCGAGGCGCTGGAGGACGGCAGGTTCGCGCTGGCCACGCTGGCCGCGCGGCGGGCCGGCCGGCCGTTGCCGGAACGCCGCCCGCCGTGCTTCTTCGACCCGCGGCACGGGCCGTCGGTGCGCGACGTGCCGTGGACGCCGCCCGGCGGCGTGCCGCGCGAGGTGCCGGCCTGCGCGGCCGACGCCACCCGGGTGGAGGACGGAGAGCCGCCGGACGCGCGCACCGTGCCGACCGCGGCCGGACCCCAGCCGTACTGGAACGCCGGGCCGGCCTACGCGCCGTGGGCCGGCGGCTACTTCGGCGGCGGCCTGCTGCCCGGCCTGCTGGCCGGCACGCTGCTCGGCGGCGCGCTCGCCGGACCGGGCTGGGGGTACGGCTACGGCTACGACGCCGGCCAGGACGGCTACGGCGGCGACTTCCAGGACCCGGACGGGCCGGACGGCTTCGGCGGGGACGACGGGTTCGGCGGCGGCTGGGGCTGACCCCCGGCCGGTCCCGACCGCGCGTCCGCCCCGATCGCGTGTCCGCCCCGGCCGCGCCACCGGCCGCGGCGGCCCGGCGCCGGTCGCGCCCCCGGCCGCGGGCGCCCCGCCCGACCGGCGGCCGGTCGTCGGTCAGCGGCCCAGGTCCAGCACGGTCCGCACGGTGTCGGCCTGCGCGGCGGTCTTGTCCCGGCGGTACCGCACCACCCGGGCGAACCGCAGCGTGACGCCGGCCGGGTAGCGGGTGGAGCGCTGCAGCCCGTCGAAGGCGACCTCCACCACGAGTTCCGGGCGCACCCGCACCACCCGGCCGTCGTCGCCGGTGGCCAGCTCTCCCAGCCGTTCGGTCTGCCACGCCAGCATCGCGTCGGTGAGGCCCTTGAACGTCTTGCCCAGCATGGCGAACGTGCCGTCCGGCCGGCGGGCGCCCAGGTGCAGGTTGGAGAGCAGGCCGGTGCGCCGCCCGTGCCCCCACTCGGCGGCCAGCACCACCAGGTCCAGCGTGTGCACCGGTTTGACCTTCAGCCACGCCGAGCCGCGGCGGCCGGCCCGGTACGGCGCGTCGAGCGCCTTGACCACCACGCCCTCGTGGCCGCGCTCCAGCACCTCGGCGGTGAAGGCCCGCGCGGCGACCCGCTGCGACTCCTCCCCCGGCCGCTCCGCCACCAGCCGGCGTACCCGGCGCGGCGAGGGGGCGATCCGGGCCAGCTCGCGGTGGCGCAGCGCGGTCGACAGCTGGAGCAGGTCGCGGCCGTCGACCGCGAGCAGGTCGAAGAAGACCGGCGAGAGCGGCAGGGCCGCCGCCCGGCCGGCCACGTCCAGCCGGGAGCCCACCCCGGCGGCGGTCTCCTGGAACGGCCGGGGGCGGCCGTCCGGGTCCAGTGCGATCACCTCGCCGTCCAGGATCGCCCGCTCGACGTCCAGTTCCCGGCAGGCGCGGACCACCTCCGGCAGCCGGTCGGTGATCTCCTCCAGGGTGCGGGTGAAGACCCGGACCCGATCGCCGTCCCGGTGCGCCTGCACCCGGATGCCGTCCAGCTTCTCCTCCAGCACGCACGGACCGAGCCGGGCCAGCGCGTCGTCCACGTCCCGCGCGGTGTGCGCGAGCATCGGCAGCACCGGCCGGCCCACCTCCAGCCGGAAGTCGGTCAGCGCCGCCGGGCCGCGGGCCAGCAGCGCCTCGGCGACCCCGCCGAGCGAACCGCCCAGCATCACCGCCCTGCGCACCTCGTCCGGGGCCGCGCCGACCGCCGCCGCCAGCGCCTCGACCGCGAGGGCCTCCGACGCGCCCTGCCGCAGTTCCCCGGCGATCAGCTCGGCCAGGAACGCCTGCTCGGCGCCGGTCGCGGCGGCCATCAACACGTCGACCCGGCGCTTGCGCTCCGCCTGTGCACCCTTGCCGGAGACGGCGGAGAGCCGGTCGAGCGCCCCGTGCGCGGCGAGCACGGTCAGGGTGGGGCGGTCGGCCGGCCGCGGGCGGTCGCCCAGCGTGCTCCAGCCGATCCCGACCCGGCGCTGCGGCAGCCGTCCGGCCAGGTAGCTGACGACCACCGGCGCCTCACCCGGTTCCGCGGCGCGCAGCAGTCGGGCGAGGGCCGCGGTCTTCGCCGAACGGGCGGGGGTGGCCGCGATCTCGCGCGAGACCCGGGCGACGTCGGCGAGCAGCATGCCCTCATGGTGGCCCATGCCGGGCCGGCCCGCGCGGTGTGGGCCGAGCGGGCCGGGGGAGCCGGCGGCGCCGGGCGGGCCGGCCCCCGCCGCGCCGGGCCGGGGTCACGTCAGGTCCGGCCCCGCCGCGTCAGGCCCGGGGGCCGACCGGCTTGCGGTAGGCGCACAGCGCCCACAGCACGAAGACGTCGATGGCGATCAGCACCACCGCCCACAGCGGGTAGTACGGCAGGAACATGAAGTTCGCGAACAGGCTCAGCGAGACCACGAAGATGCCCGCGTAACGTGCCCAGGCCCGGCCGCCGATGACGCCCAGTCCGATGAGCGCCACCAGCCCGCCGATGGCGATGTGGATCCAGCCCCAGGAGGTCAGGTCGAACTTGTACGTGTAGTTGGGCGTCGCGGCGTAGATGTGGTTCTTGGAGGCGACGCCGATCACGCCTTCGAAGATGCCGAGGATCCCGTTGGCGACCATCATCACGCCGGCGAACAGCACCCAGCCCGCGCCCGGGGCGTAGCCCTGCCTGCCGGACGCCGGGGGCATGGTGCCCGAGCGTCCCGTTGCCTGTGCCATGACGTCCTCCCGATATCCCCTTCGTGAGGGGATTGATGGGCATATGTCCCGATGAGCGTAGCAACGTGCACCCGATTCCTCCACGCGAGGTGCCGGCGCCGTCGGCACCGGCACCTCGGCGCGCCGACTCGCGGGGCCGGGATCAACGCCGGACGGCCGCCCGGACGGCACGATCGGGGCATGGGTGCTGAGGCGGCGGTGGCGGGCGGGGTTCGGCTCAGGAGCGGACCGGGACGGTGGCTGCTGGCCACCGCGGTGCTCGGCTCGGGCATCGCCCAGCTCGACGGCACCGTGGTCAACGTGGCGCTGCCCAGGATCGGCGAGGACCTGGGCGCCTCGCTGGCCGAACTCCAGTGGACGCTCAACGCGTACCTGCTCACCCTGGCCGGGCTGATCCTGCTCGGCGGCTCGCTGGGCGACCGGTTCGGACGCCGCCGGATGTTCACGATCGGCACGGTGTGGTTCGCGCTGGCCTCCGCGGTCTGCGGGGTCGCGCCGGGCATCGGCGTGCTGATCGCGGCCCGCGCCCTCCAGGGGATCGGCGGCGCGCTGCTGACGCCCGGCTCGCTGGCGCTGATCCAGGCCACCTACCGGGAGGGCGACCGCTCCCGCGCGGTCGGCGCCTGGTCGGGCCTCGGCGGGGTGGCCGCCGCGGTCGGCCCGTTCCTCGGCGGCTGGCTGGTGGACGGACCCGGCTGGCGCTGGGTGTTCCTGATCAACCTGCCGGTCGCGGTGGTCGCGGTCGGCATCGCCGCCCGCTACGTGCCGGAGAGCCGCGACGAGCAGGAGACCGGCGACTTCGACGTGCCCGGCGCGCTGCTCGCCGCCCTCGCGCTGGCCTCGCTGACCTACGCCCTGGTGGACGCGCCGGTGCGCGGCGCGTCCGCGGACATCGTGGGCGCCGCGCTCGCGGCGGTGCTGTTCGGCCTCGCGTTCGTCCGCCGCGAGGCGCGCGCGCCGCAGCCGATGATGCCGCTCGACCTGTTCTCGTCGCGGCTGTTCAGCTCGGTCAACGTGATCACGTTGTGCCTGTACGCCCCGCTGTCCGGGGTGTTCTTCCTGCTGCCGGTGCAGTTGCAGGTCTCCAACGGCTACGACGCCCTCCAGGCGGGGCTGGCGATCCTGCCGATCACCGCGACCATGCTGGTGCTCTCCGCGCGTTCGGCCGCGCTGGCCCGCCGGATCGGGCCGCGGCTGCAGCTGACCGTCGGCCCGCTGGTGGCCGCCGTCGGCATCCTCGCGCTGCGCCGCACCGGCCCCGGCGCCCCCTACGCGGCCACCGTGCTGCCCGCGCTGCTGGTGCAGGGGCTGGGGATGGCCGCGTTCGTGGCGCCGCTGACCTCGACCGTGCTGGCCGCGGTGCCGGTCGCCCGGGCCGGCATCGCCAGCGGCGTCAACAACGCCGCCGCCCGTGCCGCCGGGCTGGTGGCGGTCGCCGCGCTGCCGCTGGTCGTCGGGCTGTCCGGTGCCGAGTACTCCTCCGGGCCGGCCGTGCACCGGGCCTTCCGGTCCGCGATGGTCGTCTGCGCGGTGGTGATGGCGCTCGGCGGGCTGCTCGCCCGGGCCGCGGTGCGCGACCCGGCCCCGGACCGGACCGCGGCCCGGCCCCGGTGCACCGTCCACTGCGGTGTGCAGGCCCCGCCGCTGGAGTCCGGCGCCGGGGAGCCGCCCGCCCGCCCCGGGACGGCCGGCGGCACCGGCACGGCAGACTGACCCGGACGGAGCAGTGGCCACCGACGAGGGAGAAGACCCGCAGATGCGTATCGCGGTCATCGACGACTACAACGACGCCGCCGCGTCCCTGGACTGCTGGAAGGGCCTGCCGGACGGCACCGAGCTGCGCTTCCACCCGGACCACCTGGCCGACCCGGCCGCGTTGGCCGACCGGCTGGCCGGCTGCGACGCGGTGGTCTGCACGCGGGAGCGCACGGCGTTCTCCGCCGAACTGCTGGAGGCGCTGCCCGACCTGCGGCTGCTGGTGACCACCGGGCTGCGCAACGCCGCCGTCGACGTGGCGGCGGCGACCCGGCGGGGCGTGACGGTCTGCGGCACCCGGATGGGCCGCTACCCGGCCGGTGAGCTGACCTGGGCGCTGATCCTGGAACTCGCCCGCCGGGCCGGCGCGCAGGACGCCGCGCTGCGCGCCGGGGTCTGGCAGGACGGGGTGGGCACCGGGCTGCACGGACGCACCCTCGGGGTGGTCGGGGTGGGCCGGCTGGGCCGGCACGTGGCCACGGTGGGCACGGCGTTCGGCATGGACGTCATCGCGTGGAGCCCGCACATCACCCCGGAGCGGGCCGCCGAGGCGGGTGCCAGGGCGGTCGGCAAGCGGGAGCTGTTCGCCGGCTCCGACGTGGTCAGCGTGCACATGAAGCTCGGCCCGGCCACCGCCGGGCTGGTCGGCGAGGCGGAACTGCGCGCGATGCGCCCGGGCGGCTATCTGGTCAACACCTCGCGCGGTCCGCTGGTGGACGAGGCGGCACTGGTCACCGCGCTGCGCGAGGGCTGGATCGCCGGAGCCGGGCTGGACGTCTTCGACCAGGAGCCGCTGCCCGCCGACCATCCGTTGCGCACCGTGCCGAACACCGTGCTGACCCCGCACATCGGCTACGTCACCGACGACAGCTTCGCGCTGTGCTACTCCGACGCCGTCGCGGCGGTGAACGCCTACCTGGCGGGCGAGCCGATCCGCGTGATCGGCGCCCCCTGACGTCCCCGGCGCGCCGTGGCGCCCACCCGGCGTCCCCCCCCGGGCGTCCGGGTGTCCCGGCCGGGCTGCCGATGCGGCAGCACGCCGGAATCGTCCCCCCGGGCGTCCGGGTGTCCCGTGGCGTCCCGCCGGCGCCGCGCCCGCCGACCGTCGCACGCCGCCGCCGTCCGGGCGGGTTTCGAGGGTCGGTGCGGTGGCGGGCGGGTGGCGGGCCCCGCGCTGGGCCGCCTGAGGGGGCCGCGGCTGCGCCGTCCGGGTGGTGTTCATCGGAAGATCAGCGATATGCAGCGTTGATCCAACAAATCAGACATTGCGTAGAGATCATGAGCAAGGTAAGGAGATCCGCCGACCCGAAAGCGAGGCGCCGTGGCCGCCGCCCGCATCACCACCGTCTGGACCGTGTTCGTCAACGCCTTCCTGCGCGTCCTGGCCGTCCTGGGCCCGGGCCGCGCCGCCCGCCCGGCCGTGCCCGCCGCGCCGGTGCCGACCTCGCCGGCCGGCCTGATCCCCGTGCAGGCGAAGGCGGCGACGCCGCGCCCCCGGTCACGGGGCCGCTCGCTCCCCCCGACGATCAAGCAGCGCATCCACGCCGAGGCGCACGGTTCCTCGCCCTCGGTGCGGCGCGTCTGCCTCGCCCTCGGGGACCCGGACGGCGAGCCGGCGGGTGACCCGCGGAGCCCGGCGCCGCCCGGGCGCTGAACCGGCCGCCGGACGCGACCCCCTCGCGACCCCCTCGCGACCCCGACCGCACACCGCCCGGGCTCCGGAACACCGCCCGGACACCGGTGCCCGGTCCGCCCGCGGCCCTGCCCGGCGCCGACCCCGCGCCGACCCCCGGAGTCGACCGGTGACCCGCCCGCCCGCCGTGCCGGGGAGCGGACCGGCGACGTGAGCCGAGCGGTGGACCGCCGGCGTCCCGCCGGACCCCGATCGCCCCGGCGTCCCCGCGGTCACGACCGCCTCCGGAGTGCCCGGCGGTGGATCGGCGGACCGTTGCCGCGGCGTCGTCGCAGGGTGGAGGCGGAGACGGGAGACGGGTCGGCCGAAACTCTTGCGTACTGCAATACTTTCTCAATGGAAAAGATACCCACCTGGGCCACGGCCCGTGACGGACGCCTCGGGGACTTCACTGTCCGGCCCAGGATGCTGCTGATCAGCGCGTGGGCGCTGCCGGTCGGCGGAGCCGGCGCGGTGGCCGCGCTCGCCCTGCTGCGGCTGATCGGACTGGTCACCAACCTCGTCTTCTACCAGCGCTGGGACGCCTCCATGGTGGCGCCCGGCCTGGTGCACCACCCCTGGTGGCTGGTGCTGGGCGCGCCGGTCGCCGGTGGTCTGGTCATCGGTGTGATGGCCCGCTGGGGGTCGGAGAAGATCCGCGGCCACGGCATGCCGGAGGCGATCGAGGCGATCCTGACCGGCGGCAGCCGGGTGGCCCCCAGGGTCGCGCTGCTCAAGCCGGTCTCGGCCGCGCTGAGCATCGGCACCGGCGGCCCGTTCGGTGCCGAGGGGCCGATCATCATGACCGGCGGCGCGATGGGCTCGATCCTGGCCCAGGGCCTGCACCTGACGGCGGACGAACGCAAGACGCTCCTGGTCGCGGGGGCGGCGGCGGGCATGGCGGCCACCTTCAACTCGCCGATGGCCGCGGTGCTGCTCGCCGTGGAACTGCTGCTGTTCGAGTGGCGGCCGCGCAGTTTCGTGCCGGTCGTCGCGGCGGTCGCGGTGAGCACCGTGGTGCGCGGCTTCCTGCTCGGCACCGCGCCGATCTTCCCGGTCTCGGCCGCCGGGATGCACGTCGACGCCGGCGTGGACGGGCTGTGCGCGCTGGCCGGGCTGACCGGCGGCGGGCTCGCGGTGGCGGCCACCTGGCTGGTCTACCGCTCCGAGGACTGCTTCGCCCGGCTGCCGTTCCACTGGATGTGGTGGCCGGCGGTGGGCGGCGCGGTGATCGGTGTCGGCGGGCTGTTCGAGCCGCGCGCGCTGGGCGTCGGCTACGACGTCATCGACCAGTTGCTCACCGGGCGGGCCACGATCTCGCTGATCGTCGGGATCCTGGTGGTCAAGACGCTGATCTGGTCGATCTCGCTGGGCTCCGGCACCTCCGGCGGCGTGCTGGCCCCGGTGTTCATGATCGGCGGTGCGCTGGGCGCGGCCGAGGGGCTGTTCCTGCCGCACGTCATCCCCGGTTTCTGGGCGATGGTCGGGCTGGCGGCGGTGGTCGGCGGCGTGATGCGTTCCCCGTTGACCGGGGTGATCTTCACACTGGAGCTGACGCACGCCTGGGCGGCCGGACTGCCGCTGATGATCTCCTCGACGGCCGCCTACGCGCTGTCCGTCCTGCTGCTCAAGCGGTCGGTGCTCACCGAGAAGATCTCCCGGCGCGGGCTGCACCTGACCCGGGAGTACTCCACCGACCCGCTGGAGGCGTTCTTCGTCAAGGAGGTCATGGACCGGGACGCGGTCGTGCTGCGCGAGGACGACCCGCTCGACGACGCGCTCGAGGCGACCCTGGGGGTGCGCGCCCAGGAGGTCTTCCCGGTCACCGACGCGTCCGGCGCCCTGCTCGGCGCGGCCGACCGGCGCGACCTGCTGGACGCGGTCGCCGCGACCGCCGGCCAGGTCGCCGACCCGGTGCCGGTCGTCCTGGACCGGGGCGACACGCTGCGCCGCGCCGCCTACGTCTTCGCCGAGCGCGGGATCACCCAGGCCGTGGTGGTGGACGGGGAGCGGGTGGCCGGCGTGCTGGCGCTGCGGCACCTGCTGCACGCCCGGCTGCACGACCTGACCGAGGAGCACCAGCGCGAGCGGCTGTTCGCGCTACGCGCGCGCGAGGTGGTGGGATCAGCCGACGTATGACGCGTCGTCGGCGTGCACCGGTTCGTTCGCCGCGTCGGTGAGCGCGTGCAGCGCGCTCAGCAGGTGGGCGCGCTGGTCACGCGGCAGCCGGGAGACCACCGCGCCGATCTCCTCGTGCCGCCGGGCCATCACACGCTCCACCACGCGCCGGCCGCCGGAGGTCAGGCTGAGCATCACCTCGCGCCGGTTGTCCGGGTTGGCCTGCCGGTCCACCAGGCCCAGCCCGGCCATCCGGTCGACCATCCGCATCGCGGTCGACGGGTTGACGCCGAGCGCCGCCGCCAGCACGGCCAGCTTGACGGTGCCCCGGCTCTCCAGCACCACCAGGGTCCGCAGCTGCACCAGCGTCAGCCCCGGATCGACGTCGGCCAGGGCACGGGCCGAGATGGCCACGAAGACCCGGGAGGCGGCCACCACCGCCGCGGTGACCTCCCGTACGGAGTCGTCGGTGCCGGCCGACGCGTCGGCCGGCCCGCCTGCGCTTCGCTCCATCGGCCCTTTATACCGCGCTGCCCGGCGGCGGCGGACGACCGGCCCGGCCGCCCCCGGCAGCGGGTCAGACCGGGCTGTCCGGCTCCCGCCGGATCACCGGGTCGGTCCGCCAGCAGCGTCCGCCGGTCCGGTCCGACGGCGGCGGCACGGCGACCAGGGCGGGCCGGCCGGCGGCCGGGAAGGGGACGCCGAGCAGGCCGGGCAGCTCGCGGCGGACCGGCAGCCCGGCGCGGCCCAGCGGCACCCGGTCGCGCACCACCACGCGCTCCGGCACCTGGAACGGCGCGAGGCGCCCGGCGGCGTAGGCGCGCAGCGAGTGCTCGTCGACGGTCCGGCCGGCGCGCGGCACCACGACGGCCGCCACCTGCTCGGTGCGGCCGTCCGGCACGCCGAAGACCACCGCGGTGCCGACCGCCGGGTGGCCCAGCAGCACCTCCTCGACCACGAACGGCACCACCGGGCTGCCGCCGCGGTCGATGACGTCGTCGGCCGGGCCGGTGACCAGCACCGAACCGTCCGCCGCGATCCGGCCGAGGTCGCCGGTGCGCAGCCAGCCGCCGGTGAAGGACGCGTTGGCCTCCCGCGGCCACAGGTAGCACGGTGCCACGCCGGGCCCGGCGACCACGAGCCCGCCGGCCGCGCCCGGCCCGGTGCGTACCCGGCCGTCCGGGTCGAGCACGCCGATCCGCGCGCCGGACGGCACCAGGCCGGCCGCGGCGGGCCCCGGCGGCAGCGGCGAGCAGGCCAGGTGCGGCGCCTCCGGCAGCCCGTAGCACTCGACGACCGGTGCGCCGAACCGTTCCTCCGCCTCGCGGCGCAGCGGCGCGGCCATCGGCGCGCCGACCGAGCGGGCGAAGCGCAGCCGGGAGCCGGCCGGCCGGGTCGGCGGGGCGTGGTCGAGCAGGGCGCGGTAGGCCGTCGGGTTCGCCGAGAACCAGGTGGCCCCGGCGGCGGTCAGCAGTCCGGGGACCCGGGCGGGGTCCGGCCGCGGTACGCAGACCAGGCTGGAGCCGGACACCAGGGTGCCCAGCACGCCGTCCACCAGGCCCTCGGCCCGGAACAGCGGGTCGAGGGCGAGCAGCCGGTCGGCGCCGGTCAGCCGGTGGGCGCGCGCCGAGGCGGTGGCGGCGGCGAGCATCCCGGCCATGGTGAGCGGCACGATCCGGGCGCACGGCTCGGTGCCCGCGGTGAGCAGCAGGACCGATTCCCCCGCCACCGTGCGCGGCAGCTCCCGACCGGCGGGCAGTACCCGGCGGACCGGCCCGGCCCCGGCCGGCGGCCCGAGCCGGCCGTCGTGGCCGAGCACGGCGAGGTCGCTGGTGCCGGCGGCGCGGCGCAGCGGACCGGCCGAGGGGCCGTCGGCGAGCACCACGACGGTGGGCTCCAGTACGTCGAACACCGCCTCGAAGTCCTCCTGCGCCAGCCAGGGGACGACCGGGCAGCAGACGGCTGCGCACATCACGGCGAGCACGGTGACCACGCCGTCGACGTCGTTGCCGACCGGGACCACGACCCGGTCCTCGCGCGCCACCCCCCAATCCGCCAGCCGGGCCGCACCGGCCCGTACCAGGTCGTCCAGCGCGGCGTAGCCGAGCGGCGGGGCACCGGAGGCGAGCACGGCGGGCGCGTCGGGTGTGCGGCGGGCCCGTTCGGCCAGCAGCTCCCGCAGGTGGCCGCCGTCGCGGGCGGCGCCGGGCTCGGTGTCCGGCAATCCCCACCTCCGTCGGTTCTGGCTGCCCGCCGGGCGTGCCGCGCGGCGGCGGACTCGGGGTGTGGCGGGCCGCCCGGTGACGGACGGACCACGAAGCGGAGCCTGCCACATCGTTGCCCCGGGCATCCGGTGAGCCAAGGCAAACGACCGGCAACTGACCCCTGCCGCAAACTTGCCGAGCCGCCCGCCGGCCGGTCCGCTCGCCGCGTGCCGGGCGCTGGCCTGGCGTTTCCGCCGGCCCCGCCGTCCGGCGGGAGCCAGGGGGCGGGTCGGGGAGCCGGCGGACGGCGGCGTTCCCGCCACGCGGTGCGGGGGCGGCGGGGACGCGCCGGCAGCGGGCCCGCGGAATCGGCGGGGCGGGTGGGGCGCGTGCGGCGCGTGGGATCCGGGGGAGGCGGGGAGCCCCGGGGCGGACGGCTCCCGCGCGACGTGCCGGAGGCCGCCGGGGCCGCCCGCCCGGTGGCCCCGCAGCAGCCGCCGGCATCGGGCGGGCGCCGGCATCGGCGGGCGCCGGTCCGCCGCGCCGGGGCGTCGGGGGCGACCAGGGTGTCCCGGGGGGTCCGTGCCACCTCGGCCGACGCCCCCCGACCGCCGGCGCGCGCCCCGGGGCGCGCGGGGTGATTGCCGGTCGGTTACCTGGCCGTAGGGTCGGCCGGCGGGCAGCATGGTGCCATGAGCCCGGTGCGGGGACCGGCGCAGGGGGGAAGGCGGTCGCAGCCCAGATGACTCCACGCGGGAGGGGGAACGCGCTCCCGCTCACGGCGGCGCAGCGCGGCACCTGGCTGGCCCAGGCGATCGCGCCGCGGTCGGCCGCGTACACCCTGGCGCACTGCCTGGAGATCCCCGGCCCGGTCCGGCCGGACCTGCTGGCCCGCGCGATCCGACTCGCCGAGGGAGAGTGCGGCACGTTCGACGTCCGGCTCGCGCACGGCGACGACGGGCCGGTGCAGCGCGTGGTGGCGCCCGGCGCGTCCGGCTGGGAGACCGCGGACCTGCGGGGGGCGCCCGATCCGCCGGCCGCCGCCCGCGCCTGGATGGAACACGACCGCACCACCGCGCTGGACCTGGAACGCGACACCCTCGCGCTGGAGGCGCTGCTGCGGGTCGGCGACGACCGCCACCTGTGGTACCGGCGCTGCCACCACATCCTCAACGACCCGTTCGGCACCCTGGTGCTGACCCGGCGGATCGCCGAGCTGTACGCGGCGCTGCTGGCCGGCGAGGAGCCGGGCGGCGACGCGCTGGGCCGGCTGACCACGCTGCTGGCGGGTGAGGCCGCCTACCGCGACGGGCCGGGGTTCGCGGCCGACCGGGCGTACTGGACCGCCGCGTTCGCCGACCGGCCGGCGGTGCCCAGCCTCGCGCCCGGCCCGGCCCGCACCGTGACCGCCACCCCGATCAGCGCGGCCGTCACGCTGCCGGCCGGGGAACTGGCCCGGCTGTGCGCGGCGGGCCGGCCGGCCCGCGCCCCGTGGACGGTGACGGTGCTGGCGGCGCTGGCCGCCTTCCTGCACGGCATGACCGGGCTGCGCGACCTCACGGTGGGCGTCCCGGTCGCCGCCCGGCACGGCGCGGGGATGATGACCGTGCCCGGTATGGTCGCCAACCGGCTGCCGCTGCGGCTGACCGTGGACCCGGGCGCCACCCGCGCCGGGCTGCTGCGCCACGTCTCGCAGCGCCTCGGCGCCTTACTGGCCCACCAGCGCTACCCCTACGACGACCTGCGCCGCGACCTGGGCCTGCGCACCGCGGACGAGCAGCTGTTCGGCATGCTGGCCGACGTCGCGCCCACCAGCGCGGAGCTGAGGTTCGCCGGACACACCACGGCCGTGACCACGCTGGGCGGCGGCCCGGTGCGCGACCTGGACGTGCGCTGCCGCCCGGCCCCCGGCGGCAGCGGGCTGCGGCTGGAGTTCCTGGCCAATCCGGACCGCTACACGGTGGCCGAGGTCGCCGCGCACCAGAACCGGTTCGTCGCCCTGCTGCGCGCGCTGGCCGCCGCGGACCCCGAAGCGCCGCTCGCGCGGCTGCCGTTGACCACGGCGGCCGAACGCGCGGCGGCGGCCGGACGGGCCGGGCGGCGACCGGTGCCGCCGCGCACCTTCCCCGGCCTGTTCGAGGAGCAGGCCGCCCGGTCGCCGGCCGCGACCGCCGTGCGGCACGGGAAGCGCACCCTCGGCTACGCCGCGCTGAACGCCCGCGCGAACCGGCTGGCCCGGACGCTGGCGGCGCGCGGCGCGGGCCCCGAGCGCGTCGTCGCCCTGGTCCGGCCGCCCGGCGTGGAGACGCTGGTGGCCGCGCTCGCCGTGCTCAAGTGCGGCGCGGCGCTGTTGCCGCTGGATCCGGACCGGCCCGGCCGGAACGCGGCCGTGCTGCGCGCGACCCGCCCGCTGCTGGTGCTGGACGGCGCCGGACCGGCGGTCTCCGCCACGGTCTCCGCCGGCCGGCCGGCCGACCCGGGCGGTACCGGGGCGGGCGGTGCGGAACCGGGCTGCCCGGAAGCGGGCCCCGCCGGCCCCGGCGGCACGGGCCCGCGCCCCGCCGCCGCGGACCCCGGCGGGGACCTCGCCGGGGCGAACCTCACCGACGCGGAGCGGGGCGGGCCGCTGCTGCCCGGGCACCCGGCGTTCGTGCTGCCGGAACCGGACGGCCCCGGCCACCTGGTGATCCCGCACGCCGGGCTGGCCGCCCTGGTCGCCCGGCAGCGCGGGATGCTGGCCCCGGCCCGGTCGGCCCGGGTGCTGATGGCCGCCGCGCCGGACACCGACGCGTACGTACGGGAGTTGTCCGCGGCGCTGCTGACCGGCGGCTGCGCGGTGCTGCCCGACGCCGAGGCCGGGCCGCCGCCCGGGGCCGGGCCGGCCGCTCCGCTCGCCGGCACCGACGCCAACTGCCTGCTGCTCACCCCGGCGGAACTGGCCGCCGTGCCGCCTGGCGGGCTGCCCGCCGACGTCACGCTGATCGTCGGCGGCGCGCCGTGCCCGCCCGACCTGGTGGCCCGTTGGTCGCCGGGCCGCCGGATGGTCAGCGTCTACCGCCCGGCCGGGTCGGCCGCCGCGGCCACCGCGGGCGCCGTGCCGGACGCCCCCGCGGTGCCGGCGGTGGGCCGCCCGGTGCCCGGCACCCGGCTGTACGTGCTCGACGACTGCCTGCGCCCGGTGCCGCCCGGGGTGGCCGGCGAGATCTACCTGGCGGGCCCCGGTCTGGCCCGCGGCTACCTGGGCCGGCCGGCGCGCACCGCGGCGGCCTTCGTGGCTGACCCGTTCGGTCCGCCCGGCACCCGGATGCAGCGCACCGGCGACCTGGCCCGCTGGCGGGCGGACGGGGTGCTGGAGTACCTCGGCCGGGCCGGCGACCGGCTGACGGTGCCCGGCACCCGGGCCGAACCGGGCGTGGTGGAACGGGTGCTGGCCGGCGCGCCCGGCGTGGACCGGGCGGTGGTGCTCGGGCGGCGGGACCGGCCGGGCGGCGCCGGGCGGGTGGTCGGCTACCTGGTGGCCGGCCCCGGGGCCGGCGGGTGGCCGGACCGGGCGGCCGTGCGGGCGCGGGCCGCCGAACGGCTGCCGCGCGCGCTGGTGCCGGACGCGCTGGTGGTGCTGGACACGCTGCCGCTCGCCCCGGACGGCACCGTGGACCGGGCCCGGCTGCCCGCGCCGGGCCCGGCGGACGCGGTGCCGGCCCGGGCGCCGCGCGACGAGCGCGAGGCCACGCTCTGCGCGGTGATCGGCGACGTGCTCGGGGTGGGCGCGGTGGGCGCCGACGACGACTTCTTCGACCTCGGCGGCGACTCGCTGCTCGCGGTGCGGTTCGCCGAACGGGCCGGCCGCGCCGGGCTCGGCTTCGGCCCCGGCGAGGTGTTCGTGCACCGGACCGCCGCCGCGCTGGCGGCCAGGACCGGTCGCCGCGACCCCGCCCCGCCGGCCGGTGAGGCGGCCCGGGCGGGGGCCGGTGCGCCGGACGGGACCGGCGCCCTGGTGCCGCTCGACCCGGTGGGGCGGCGCCGCCGTGCGCACCGCCTCCCGCGCCCGGCCGCGCCCGGTCGGCAGCCGGCACCGCCGACCGGGCCGCAGGCCGCACCGGCGGGGCCCGGCGGCGAGAGCGCCTACAACGTGCAGAACGTACTGGGGCTGCGCGGCGGGATCGACGCCGCAGCGCTGTACGAGGCGTGCCGGGAACTGGTGCGCCGCCACCCGGCGTTGCGGGCCGGCTTCCAGACCGTCCGGCCCGGCCGGCCGCTGTCGCTGACCGGCGGCGCGGTGGACGTGCCGTTCACCGAGCGGGACCTGCGCGGACTGGAGTCCGGCGAGCGCAACGCCCGGCTGGCCGGGGTGCTGGCGCACGACCGGCGGGCCCGGTTCGACCTGGCCGCGCTGCCACCGCTGCGCTTCACCCTCGCCCGGGTCGCCGACGAGGCGTACGTGCTGGTGCTGACCGGCCACCACCTGCTGTTCGACGACTGCTCGCTGCCGGGGGTGCTGCGCGAACTGTTCGCGCTGTACGCGCACGAGGGCGACGTGTCCGTCCCGCCGCTGTGACCGGCCCGCGCCGGCCCGGAACGGCGGACGGCCCGCACTCGTCACGAGGCGGGCCGTCCGCGCGGAACGACTGCGGCGCAGACGCGTCAGTTGTGGCGGCCGGCGGCGCGACGGCGCACCGCGAACAGCACGCCGCCACCGGCGACCACGAGCGCGGCGGCGAAGCCGGCGATCATGCCGCTGTCGCTGCCGCCACCGGTCTCGGCCAGGACCTTGCCGGACGGGGAGGAGGACGGCGTCGCCGGAGCGGAGGAGGTCGCGGCGATCGGGGCGACCGGCGCCTTGCTGGTCGGCGCGGTGGAGGGGACCGGCTTGGCCACCGTGCAGGCGGCGCCGCCCGCGGCCGGGTGCACCGTCGAGGTCTCGGCGGTGTGGACGTAGTGGTTGGGCTCCACGACGACGTTCCAGGAGCCGTTGTCGACCCACGGCACCGAGACGGTCCGCGTCTGGCCCTTGGTGGCGTCGTCGAAGGTGACGCTGGCGACCTTGGCGCCGTTGGCACCACCGGCGGCACGGGCGTAGATGTCGATGACGGCCTGGGTGTGCGAGGAGTCGTTGTCCTGCACCGTGAACTGGGCCGTCGGCTGCCCGGTGGACGTGACGCAGGTGACCGAGGTGTCGATCTTGAAGTCCTTGATGTCGCAGGCGAGAGCGCTGCTGGCGGCGAACACCACCGAACCGGTTCCGAGGGCCCCGGCAACGATCAGCCCGCGCTTGGATATCACACGTTCCTCCAGAGAGTGAGTCAGTGTGCGCCCGAAATAAGCCCAGTGCTCAGGCGTGGTCCCTGACACCGCGTGGTCTACGAAGAGGCATCGGACCACTGGAGGGTCACGGGAAGAGGCGGCGCACCACATATCGTCAATTCCCTTGCGGGCAGTGTCAACCTGCGGCCAAATCCGACAACGGGTCATGAGTCCGGGCCATTCGCGGCGGAACGCCGTCGGCAAGGGCGAGAATGTCGGGTATGGAGGTCGGGTCACGTTTTCCCTACGACCGTTGGCACATTTTCTTCACCTCTTTCCGGGAACCGTTCACTCGTTCTTTCCAGGAACCGTTCACGCCGCGCCGGGCGCGCTCCCGCCGGCCGTTCCCGAGGTGTCGCGCGGGTCTGACGCGCTCTCCCGGAGCGGACCGTTCCCTCGTTCGGGCGCGCCCTCGGACCAGGCGGCGCGCTTGAGCTCCATCCGGGCGGCCGGGACGCCGCCGGGCAGGGTCGTCCAGTAGGGGTGGGTGGAGATCCGGACGGACAGCCGCAGCAGTTCGCGCCGCAGCACGGTGGTCTGCGCGGTGTGCCGGGTGCCGGCCAGCCGGCGGTACACCGCGTACCAGGCGCGCTGGGCGGCGAGCAGGTCATCGGGGAACGTGTGCGTCACCCCGCCATTCAAGCATGTGTTCGATTTTTCGTGCAGCACCATTCCGGCCCCGCGCGCCGCGCCGCGGGGCAGGGCCCGCGCCGGCCGGTCCGCCGAGGGCCGCGCCGGCGGCAGGGGGTTTCTGAGCAAATTCATAGCCGCCACGGAACCTCCGTTTACCCAGGTCGGGAGAGGCTGGGTGGTCATGAACCCTCCTCACGGCACACCGACCCTGCTCCGCCCGGACCGCACGCCGGTGCGGGTCCTCGTCGTGGACGACGAACCGGACCTGACCGAGGTGATCGGCGCCGCGCTGCGGCACGAGGGCTGGTCGGTGCGGACCGCGGCGGACGGTCGGGCCGCGCTGGAGGCCGCCCGGGAGTTCCGCCCGGACGCCGTGCTGCTGGACTGGATGCTGCCGGACACCGACGGACTGGCGCTGCTCGGCCGGCTGCGCGCGGAACTGGCCGGCGTGTGCGTGCTGTTCCTGACCGCCCGGGACGCCGTGGAGGACCGGATCGCGGGCATCACCGCGGGCGGCGACGACTACGTGACCAAGCCGTTCAGCCTGGAGGAGGTGCTGGCCCGGGTGCGCGGTCTGCTGCGCCGGGCCGGCATGGCCCGCGAGCCGGACGGCGACCTGCTGGTCCTCGCCGACCTGGTGATGGCCGAACGTGCCCGGGAGGTCAGCCGGGGCGGCACGCCGCTGGAACTGTCGCCCACCGAGTTCGAACTGCTGCGCTACCTGCTGCGCAACCCGCGCCGGGTGCTGTCGAAGGCGCAGATCCTGGACCGGGTGTGGAGCTACGACTTCGGCGGCCAGGCGCACGTGGTGGAGCTGTACATCAGCTACCTGCGCAAGAAGATCGACGCCGGCCGCGTGCCGCTCATCCACACCGTGCGCGGAGTCGGCTACGTGCTGCGGGAGCCGCGGTGAGGACGCCGCCGCTGCCGCGCACCCTGCGCGCCCGGCTCACCACCGGCCTGGTGGTGCTGCTGGCCACCGCCTACCTGGCGGTCGGCGGCACCACCGTGCTGGCCCTGGAGGGCTTCCTGGTGCGGCGGCTGGACGTGCAGTTGACCGTCGAGCACGGCCGGTTCGCCGCCGGCATGGAGCACGACCGGCGGCTCGACGACCCGGGCGACACCCGCGGCGAGGCCGACGACACCTTCGGCGCCCTGCTGCGCCCGGGCGGCCCGGACCAGGCGGCCGTGGTGCGGGACGGCGCCTCCGCCCGGGTGCCGCTGACCCCGCGCGACCGAGCGCTGCTGGCCGCCGTCCCGGCGAACGGCACCGGCCACCCGGTCCGGCTCTCCGCGATCGGCGCCTACCAGGTCGTCGCGGTGCCCGGGTGACGAGGACGACGTGCTGGTCACCGGACTGCCGCTGCACTCGGTGATGGCCACCGTGCACCGGGTGGAGATCGTGGAGGCGGGGGTCTTCGGCGCCGCCCTGCTGGTGACCGGGGTGGCCGGCGCGCTGTGGGTGCGGCTGTCGCTGCGCCCACTGCGCCGGGTGGCCAGGACCGCCGCCGGGGTGGCCGAACTGCCGCTCGCCAGCGGGCAGGTGGCGATGCCCGACCCGGTCCCGGACACCGATCCGCGCACCGAGGTCGGGCAGGTCGGCGCCGCGCTCAACCGGATGCTCGGGCACGTCGGCGACGCGCTGGCCCGACGCCAGGCCGGCGAGGAGCGGCTGCGGCAGTTCGCCGCCGACGCCAGCCACGAACTGCGCACCCCGGTCGCCACCGTGCGCGGCCACGCCGAACTGGCGCTGCGCCACAGCGGCCCGCTGCCGGAGGACGCGCGGCACGCGCTGGAGCGGATCGAGGCCGAGTCGCGCCGGATGAGCGCCCTCGTGGACGACCTGCTGCTGCTCGCCCGGCTGGACGCCGGGCGCCCGCTGGCCGGCGAGCCGGTGGACCTGACCCGGCTGGTGCTGGACGCGGCGGTGGACGCCCGCGCGACCGGCCCGGACCACCGCTGGCTGCTCGACCTGCCCGAGCGGGCGGTCGTGGTCACCGGCGACGAGCACCGGCTGCACCAGGTGACCGCCAACCTGCTGGCCAACGCCCGCACCCACACACCCGCCGGCACCCGGGTCACCGTGCGGGTCGGCACCACCGGCCACGACGCCGCGCTGACCGTCACCGACGACGGGCCCGGCGTACCGGCCCACATCCGCTCCGAGGTCTTCGACCGCTTCGTGCGCGCCGACCACGGCCGGTCCCGGCAGGCCGGCGGCACCGGCCTGGGACTGGCCATCGTCGCGGCGGTGGTGGCCGCGCACGGCGGCGGCATCGACCTCGACAGCCGCGCGGGGCACACCGCCTTCCGCGTCACCCTCCCGCTGGCCCCACCGGGCCCCGACGAAAGAGAGCCATGCCTTCCGCAGACCTGATCGAACGGCCGGCCCTGACCACCGCGGTCGAGCGGCGCGCGGTGAAGGTGCCGCTGATCACCGCGGTGTTCTGGGTGGTCAAGATCGCCACCACCGGCATGGGCGAGTCGGCCTCCGACTACCTCGCCCGCGTCCTCGGACCGGTCCCGGCGGTCGCGCTGGCCGGACTCGCGCTCGCCGCCGCGCTCACCGCGCAACTGCGCGCGCGCCGCTACCTGCCGTGGGTCTACTGGGCCGCGGTGGTGATGGTCAGCGTCTTCGGCACGATGGCCGCCGACGTGCTGCACGTGGGCCTCGGCATCCCCTACGCGGCCTCCACCGCCGGCTACGCGGTGGTGCTCGCCGCGCTGCTGGCCTGCTGGTACGCGAGCGAGGGCACGCTGTCGGTGCACACCATCCGCACCCGTCGCGCCGAACTGTTCTACTGGGCCACGGTCCTGGCCACCTTCGCGCTGGGCACCGCGGCCGGCGACCTGAGCGCGAGCACCCTGCGGCTGGGCTACCTGCCGTCCGGTCTGCTGTTCCTGGCCGCCATCGTGGTACCGGCGCTGGCCTCCCGCAGCCGGCTCAACCCGGTCGGCGTCTTCTGGACCGCCTACGTGCTGACCCGCCCGCTCGGTGCCTCGTTCGCCGACTGGCTGGCCGTCTCCCGGGCGCACCACGGGCTCGGCCTCGGCACCGGCCCGGTCACCCTGGCGCTGAGCGCGTTCATCGTCGCGGTGGTCGCCGTGCTCAGCGCCGGCCCGCGTGCCGCCGATCCGCGTGCCGCCGGCCCGCTCGGCGACGCCCCGGCGCTGGTGCGGCGGCCCCCGCGCTGAGCACGACCCCGCCGGGCCGCCGCCGCGGCGGCGCGTCGCCGGTCCGGTGGTGCGGTGGCCGGGTCGTTCGGGGGCCGGCCCGACCGCCCGGCGATCGGGCCGGGCGGCGGTTCCGCCCCCCGGGGCGGGCGGTGCGGCGCTATGGTGGGCCCGTGCATCTTTCGCCGTGTCAGAGCTGGTGGCGCTCCTCGTAGGAGCGGCCGCCTTGCTCGCACGTGAACCGGGCCGTTCGGACGGACGGCCCTTCTGTGTCCCCTGCTCGGGTCCGCGTCGTCCTGACGGCGCCGCCGACCACCAGGAGACGCTCGTGAACGACACCACCCCGACCGCGGACCGCTGCGCCCCCGTCGCCGCCCCCGCCGGACCCTCCGCCCGTCCGGCCGACGCGTTCGGCACTTCCGCCGCCCGGGAGCACGGCGCTGAGCTGGAGCGGCGGATCGCCGAGGACCCCGGGCGGTTCCGGGTGCTGACCGGCGACCGCCCCACCGGGCGGCTGCACCTGGGCCACTACTTCGGCACCCTCCACAACCGGGTGCGCCTTCAGGACCTCGGTGTGGAGACGTTCGTGGTCATCGCGGACTACCAGGTGCTGACGGACCGCGACGTGGCCGAGGACCCGGCCCGGCACGTCGAGGAGCTGGTCCTGGACTACCTCGCGGTCGGCGTGGACCCGGCGCGCGGCACGATCTTCACGCACAGCGCCGTCCCCGCGCTCAACCAGCTGCTGCTGCCCTTCCTCAGCCTGGTCTCCACCGCCGAGCTGGGCCGCAACCCCACCGTCAAGGACGAGATCGCCCACTCGCGGCGGTCCTCGGTCAGCGGCCTGATGTTCACCTACCCCGTCCACCAGGCCGCCGACATCCTGTTCTGCAAGGCGGACGCGGTCCCGGTCGGCCAGGACCAGCTCCCCCACCTCGAACTCACCCGGACCGTCGCCCGCCGCTTCAACGAGAGATACGGCGCCGGCACGGCGGTCTTCCCGGAGCCGGCCGCGCTGCTGTCCCGGGCGCCGCTGCTGCTCGGCACGGACGGCGGCAAGATGAGCAAGAGCCGGGGCAACGCCATCGCCCTGGCGGCCGGCGCGGACGAGACCGCCCGGCTGATCAGGGGCGCCAGGACCGACTCCGATCGGCACATCGCCTACGACCCGGCCGGCCGGCCCGAGGTGTCCTCCCTGCTGCTGCTGGCGGCCCTGTGCCGGGACGTGACGCCGCAGCAGGTCGCCGAGGAGGTCGGCTCCGCCGGCGCCGCCGCGCTGAAGAGCACCGTGACCGACGCGGTCAACGACTTCATGGAGCCGATCCGGGCCCGCCGCGCCCGGTTCGCGACCGACCGCGCCCACCTGCGCAAGGTGCTGCGCGAGGGCAACGAGCGGGCCGCCGCCGTGGCTGACGCCACCCTCGCCGAGGTGCGCGCGGCCATGAGGACCCGTTACTGCTGACCGCTGCCTCCGGTACGTCGACGGCATCGCGCACGGCTGCTCCGACGCGCCCGCGTGCACCGTCCGCGGTCGGGAGGCGCGCACCGGCCACCGGGCGTCGGTGGCCGCGGACACCGGACCACCTACCCCGGCCCGCGGTCCGGACGGGTCAGCGCCAGGACCCGCTGACCCGCCGGGCCGACGACCCGCCGGGCCCCGGACGACCGGACCGGGCCGGGCGGGTCCACCACACCGCGCCCCGGCGGCCGGCCGCGGGCGTACCGCCGGCGCCGAACACCCGCCGTGTGCCCTAGGGTGCGCGCTCCGGCGCGGCCGGCGGCGATCGCGCCGGCCGACCAGGCCGTAAACTGCCGCGACGGCCCCCCGCCGTCCGGGTGACCAGGGGATGAGCGCCCGGCGGCGGGGCAGGCGTGTGACGGGGGCGGTGCGGTTCATGGCGGCGGCGGTGAGAGGGCGTGCGGTGAGCGGACGACGCGTGGACTGGTGGGCGGCCCTGCGGCGGACCCCGGTGACCGCGTGGAACGACGACGTGACCGACTGGGCCGCGGCGTTGACGTACTACGCGGTGCTCGCGCTCTTCCCGGTGCTGCTGGTCACCCTCTCGGTGCTCGGCCTGTCGATGCCCACCGCCGCGCCCGACGTGATCGACCACGTCACACACATCGTTCCGCCGCAGTCCCGCGACGTGCTCGGCAACGCGCTGCGGCAGACCGCGCACCAACAGACCGCCGCCTGGCTGCTGGTGGCGCTGGGCGGGCTCAGCGCGCTGTGGTTCGGCTCCAGTTACCTGGCCGTCTTCCGCCGGGCGCTGCACGCCATGCACCGGGTGAGCGCGCACCGCCCGGTGTGGCGGACCGCGCCGCGCATCATCATCACCGCGCTCGTGGTGATCCTCCTGCTGCTGGCCAGCAGCATCGCGCTGCTGCTGACCGGAGACCTGTCACGCCGGCTCGGCCACGCGCTCGACCTGGACGGCGCCGCGCTCACCGCGTGGGCCGCGCTGCGCTGGCTGACGCTGGCGCTGATCGCGGTCGTGCTGATCCTGGTGCTCTACCGCTCCGGCCCCGCGCACACCCGGCCGGTGCGCCGGATGGCCCCCGGCGGCGCGCTCGCGGTGCTGCTGCTGCTCGTGGTCTCGCTCGGCTTCACCGAGTACGTCTCGCACGTGAGCACCTACCGCCGGCTGTACGGGTCGCTGGCCGGCGTCGTGGTCTTCCTCGTCTGGCTCTGGCTGTCCAACCTGGCGCTGCTGCTCGGAGCGTTGTTCAACGTCGAGCTGACGCGTACCGGCAGCCGGGCGGCACCCGCCGCCCCCGCACACCCGGCCGCCGGGCCCGGCCCCCGCGACCGCGCCGGGGTCGAGGAGGAGCGGCCCGGACCGGTGGGGCGGGCCGACCGCGCCTGACGGCCGCCGCGCGACCGCCGTGCGTGCCGCGCCGCCGTGCGTGCCGCGCCGCCGTGCGTGCCGTGCCGCCGTGCGTGCCGTGCCGCCGCCGTGCGAGCCGTGGCGCCGCCGTGCCGTGCCGCCGCCGTACGTGCCGTGGCGCCGCGCCGCCGGGAAAGCCGCGCTGCCCTCGCCTAGATCCAGCCGCGTTTCATGATCTGCGCCCCGGCCGGGCGCGCCGATGACCACGGCCGAGCGGAAGTGCACCACCCCGGCCACGCCGGGTCGGTTCAGTGGGATCAGGGCGCGCGACCGGTCGGCGATCAGCAGCTTGATCGGGGCCGCGTCGACGACCCGTACCCGCCCACCGCGCTGGACGGTGGTGTCGATCAGGTGCTGGAACCGTGGTCCCAGGTACCCGCTGGTGAAGACGGTGCGCCAGATCGGAGGCGGGGAGGCCGCGGCGGGGGAGGGCCGGGGAACGCACCGGTCCTACGACACGGCGACCCACCAGTGGCAGCAGTCCGCGCCGCAGGAAGTCATGTGGCCGTCGTCGGACGCCACGTACGGGTCGGCCGCCCAGAACTACGGGGACAGCGCCTTCACCTGCAACCCGTCGGTCATCACGCCGACATGCCCACCGAGTCCGGAAAGCCCGCCACCTGCGCCGGCGGCAAGGACTACCGGATCGCCGACTCGACCGACGGCATCCACTTCGGCACGCCCCAGTTGCTCAGCACGGCGGGCGTCACCGAGAACGAGCAGTCCGAGAACGCGGCCTTCGGCTACGACAAGGACCTGCACGACTGGTACATGGTCGGCGAGTTCGGCGCGTACACGGTCGGTGGCGCGATGGTGGCGATGCACGGCTCTCGCTCTACCGGATGCACGGTTCCGACCTGTCGTCCGGCACCGCGCCCTGGCAGAAGCTGACCACGGTGGACAGGGTGCGCACCGGGTTCGCGAAGAACTTCATCCCGACCATCACCCGCGACAGCTTCGGGAACATCAACATCGGCGGGCTGTATCCGGACGTCCAGATCACCTACAGCATGTACGACCCGAGACTGCCGTGGAGCGACACGTCCGGGACACCGACCGACCGCACGCACTGGGACGTCAGCCAGTTGAACTGGCGCCCCGACCATCCGTTGGTCGACCTGCGGCGCTACTACTCGTCCCATCTGGACCGGCACGTCGCCACGACCGGCCACATCGACACGAACGAATTCGCGCTGGAGGACGCCGGCAACAACTCGGCGCGCTCTACGAGGCGCCGAACCCGGCCGACGGCGCCACGGTCGCGATGTACCTGTGCGAGGTCCAGCCGACCTACGACTACTTCGTGTCCACGCAGCCGGACCGCGAGGGCCGGACCATGGTCGGCCTGGAGGGCTACGGCTACCCGCCGACCGCCTCGGTCCCGGGCGGCGTGCCGCTGTACCGGTGCATCGCCCGGGGCCGGCACTTCGTCAGCAACGACCCGGACTGCGAGGGGCTGAGCAGGGACACCGGCATCTCCGACTACCTGATCGGGTACGCGCACGCCGCCGTGTGAACGTCGGCGGGCGTGGTTCCGGCGCCGCCCGTGGTGCCGGAACCCCGCCGCCCCGCGTCCCCCGCCGCAGGGCGGCCGCCGACATCACGCGGCTGACGCGTGGCGCGTGGCGCGTGAGGCGTGAGCACCACGCGTGCGCGGCGTGCCGCGAGGCGCGGGCGGCCCAAAATCAACCTTTCGTTCTGACCTTGGGGCGCTGATGGCTCAGCAGCCCTGTCTGCCTTGACCTGTTGGAACGATGCTCTCAGGCGAGTCGTGCTCCGATCGTGACTCACCCTCCCGGTTCAACGCTGCTGACTACTTGCTCTGGTGAACCGCGGGCTTGTCTCACTGCCGCCACCGATTCCGGTGCTGCTGTACGTATTCGATCTTGATCGTGTGCCGTGGGTCGGTGTGCAACGCGCCGTTGGCTTCGCCGTTCCGCAGGATTGTCAGGTCGTCTGAGAGCGTGATGGAGCCGCCGTCAAACAGGACGTGGCAGTTGGGGCAGAGGCACAGGACGTTGTCGGTCGTGTCCGGCCCGTTGTGCGGAGAGCCGAGAGCTTTGATGTGGGCGCCTTCACTGTAGGTACCGCCTGGGAGGGTGATGGTGAGCCCGCAGACCTGACAGGCGCCGGCGTGCCACGACTTCACCTGACGGATTACCGCGGAGCTCCTGACGATGCGCTGTACTGTCGTGGTGATGCGCCCCGGCTCCTCGATCCCGGTCGCCTGGTGCGCTGGCGGGGCATCTGTGAGGAGCGACTGCTGCGTGACCGCCGGGGCGGGAGTGTCGTCGTACGCTTCGAGACGGAATTGCCAGATCAGGAAGCCGTCGATGCCCAGCTTGCTGCCGTAGCTCGTGACCCGGTACAGGCCGTCGTAGCGGTATCCGTCGGCCGGTGCGTACCGCGACTCCTTGTGCGCGCCGCGGAGGACCCGGACTGGTAGACCTTCCAGGTGGCTCGTGACGAGCGCGGCGTTGCCCGGGTCGTCAAGCGTCTGGTCGTTGACCTGATTCTTCGACCTATCCTGTCCGCCATGACCGGTGTAGACGATGACTAAGCCGTAGTCTTCGTCATCTTTGTAACCACCTGAGACCACGACTGACTCCGCGCCCGTCTTCCCAGTACCACATATGCCAGCTTGTAGAGGACGATGCACTCCGGCCTGATGTGCAAGACGCCGTGAGGTGAAGGGGGCGCCAGGTGCGACGAAGGGTAGCTCACCAATCATTCGAACAGGCTCGCACGCTGTTCGATCAAAAATTCGCTCGGGGTCAGGAATAATTGTCAAGACCTGTGGATCGGTTGAGCTGGATCACGCTGCGAGAGTCTCGTCTCGTTCGACGAGGAGGCCGTTCTCGAAGCGGGCGCCGGCTCGGACGAGGGCGACGAGGTGGGGTGCGGTGACCGCCTTCTCGGCGTGCGCACGGTCCTCGGCGTTGTAGATCTCCCGCAGCGCCTTCTTCGCGCCGGGCTGCGCGGACTTCGGCAGCGCGATCGAGACGTCCTTGTTGTGTGACCCCAACACCTCTGGTGCCTGGCCTGCGGAACACTTCGGCCAGCGCCCGACACAGGCCCATCGCACCGTCGCTGACCACGAGCATCGGGTCGCGCATCCTGCGCCGCCGACAGTCGCGCAGCAGGTCCGCCCAGGATTCGGTGGACTCGCGCAGACCGTTGGTGATCGCCATGAGTTCCTTGGTGCGTCGACGCGGACGCCCATCAGGACCAGGAGCCAGGAGTGCGTCTGAGACAAGCGGATCTTGGGATGGACGCCGTTGGCCCAGAGGTAGACATAGACATAGACGTAGTCGGATTCGGCCAGGCCACGGCGCTGGAAGGCGGCGTGGTCGGCGGTCCACCGCTGCGTCAGCCGGGTCACTGTGGCCGGCGACAGCCCGGCCGAGGAGCCCAGGAACTGTTGCATCGCGGGCATGAAGTCACCCGACGACAGGCCATGGAGATAGAGCGGCGGCAGCATCTCGCTGATTTTCGGGGACTTCCGACACCACGGCGCCAGGATCTTCGAGGTTAACCGCTGACGTTCACCCGTCGTCTCGTCGACCCGCTTGTCGTTCACGCGGGGGGCGGCCACCTCGACCGGCCCAGCAGCCGTGGTCACGGTTCACGGCCGGTGCCGGCCGTTGCGGACCACAAGCCGACGACCTGCCTCGTAACGCTGACCGGCGAGCTCGGCTATGTACTGGTCCACCTCCGTGATCGGAGTCCGGATCGTAGCGGCAGGTCCAGGCATCGTTCACGCCAAGGACTCGCGGCGTGCGTCGTCCATGATCTGTCGGATCTCGGCGAGAACGGGTCGTACGGAGTCGCGGTCGGTCGCGGTTTCGGCAACGTGCTCCAGTTTCCGGAGGCGGGCCGCTCTGGCGGGAAAGCGTTGAATCGCGACGAAGTCTCCCCACCAGGTGAGGAAGCTACGGAGCGGTGTGATGGTGCTCTGGGCGGAGGCCTGTTCAACGGCTTGGTCCAGGTGCTCCACGAAGGTCGGCAGGTGCGGGGGGCGATCTGGGCGATTGCTGATCGTAGGGCGCTGGGCGTCAGTGCGGGCATCGGGATCAGCGGTGCGTCTGTCGGGAAGGAGCGCTGTTCGGACACAGGACCGTCCCCTGACGGGTGGAGTGCTTGCTCTACGTGCTCACCAGCTGATCGGCGAAGCGGGGCGTCTCACCCACGGCTGACGGAGAGGGCCGAGCAGTAACACCAACCGGAGCCCTGGAACACGGTTACTGGGCGGCAAGCAGCTTGGCTGCTAGCCCGAGGGCGGTTTGCGGTTTCGGGCCGTGGTGGTGACGGGCTTGAGCGAGGGAGGGCATCGTGCTGGCGGCCCGTTCGTCGGGGGCGCGTTCGACGACGGTGATGCCGGTTTCGGCTTCGAGTACGGGTGCGTAGCCTGCGGTGCGCAGTGTGGCCAGGGTGGTGTCAGGGGCGGCGGCGCTGATCAGCACGGTCGGGGCGATCCGGCGGAGTCCGAGTTTGGTCAGGGCTCGGGCTTTGGACAGTTCCGTGATGAGTGTTTCGTCGTCGGAGCGGATGCAGCAGGCGGAGCGGACGACTCGCATCCGGCCGTGGGTGCGAGCGGTGTCTTTGATGGTGTATTCGAGCGGCTGGGGCAGCGCGGCGCCGCCTTCGGAGACGGTTGCGAGGCGTTCCAGAAGGTCGCCGGCGTCAAGGCCGTTGTCGAAGGCGCGGCGCAGGCTGGTGGGGCTGATCCGCCACACGACGGCGTGGCCTTCGGATTCGCGGTCGGCGGTGGAGGACAGCAGGTCGGTGAGTTCTGGAGAGGCCGCGCCGGTGACCGTAACGGTCAGGTCGGCTTGGAAGCGGGCGGTGGTCCTGGGCGGGGGGAGCAATTGAGACAGTGTTTGGGTCACGGCCTGCACGGCGGCGGCAAGGCCCGGATGTTCCGTCAGATCGGGTGAGGTACCGGGGACGGCGGGGAAGTAGCGGGCCGCTCCGGCGTTGAGGAGGCCGAGCACGGCATGTCCGACTGGGGTGAGCGTGCCGTGGGCGACGACGCCGAGGAGGGCGGCTTCGTCCAGTGTGGCCAGGGCGCGGTCTGTGGCGTCCTGCCCGAGTTCGGCGATGGCAGGCTGGAACCATGCGGCGGATTCCAGCAGTTCGGCCACTGCCTGCGAGGCGGACGTACCGCCGGGCCCGGGGGTGAGACCGTGGCTGGACGGCAGTTGTGCGAGGGCGTTCAGCAGCGCGTGGCGCAGCGGTACGGCCATCGGGTCTTGGGGGGAGATCAGGGCGACGGGTGTCTCGTCTGGGTCGGGCCAGTAGCTGAACACTTCCGGGGTGACCGCCCAGGTGGCCAGGAGCGGCAGTAGCCGGTCGGCGGGGGAGGCGGTCAGCCAGTGGTCGTAGCGATCGGTTGGCAGTATCCGGGCGGGTGGCGGTGGTGCGGGCCGGCGGCTGCGGCCCCGGGTGGGGGGCGGTTCGTCGCGGTGCGGGGCGATCAGGTCGGCGTTGGCGGCGAGGTCCAGCCACAGCCGGGCCTGCTGTTCGGGGGCGCCGATCGCCTTGGCGAGTCGTTTGGTGTCCCGTACGGCGATTCCGCCGGCCTTGCGGACGGCCAAGGGCTGGGCCGCGGTGGCGCGCAGCAGCGTCTCCACTCGGGAGGCGGCCGACGCGGCGGCCGACTGGGCCTCGCCGGTGGCGGTGGGTGGTAGTGGCACCAGTGCAGTGATCGGTGGCGGCGTGGGTTGGAAGGCGGGCCGGGAGTCGGCGCGCAGGGCGCGGGAGATCTCGTAGGGCAGTTCCGCCAGGTCGGTGCCGACCGGCACCACCAGGCCCCGCGCGGCCAGCCAGTCCGTTCCAGGATCGCCGGAGCCCCCCGGCCGGAAGAGGAACTTGGAGTGCGGGCCGGAGTAGTAGCCGTACTGGGTGGTGAAGCAGCGGGTTCGCAGCCGAGCAGGGCCGGCCACCAGCCTGTCCAGCAGTTCGACGGCATCGGCAGGGGCCTCGGCGACCAGCTCCCGCACCCGCTGCGGGTCGCTGAGCAGGGTGGAGATCTCGCGCTGAGCAGCGTCGCGGGTGCGGGCCTTCGGCAGACCCAGCCCCTCCGCGATGCGGTGGATCTCGGCGGCGTTGAAGGCGGCGGACAGCAACGAGTCCACCGGGCCTCCCAGGCCCTGGAGTTCGGCTGCCCGCTGGTGGAACACCATGGGAACGGAGATTTTCGCGGAGTGGGGAGGCAGGACCAGGGCACGGGCCGCCAGCCGCTCCAACGCATCCTCGGCGGCGGCTCGTTGTTCTAGGCCGTCCGCCAGCCACTCCAGCAACCGGGCGCGGGGTACGGCGCGTTCGGCAGGATCCTTTTCGGCTCGCACCGGATACCCCGACCGCCCCGACACGGCGCCTGCGCCGGCCGGCAGCGGGCCGTGCAGCCGCTCGGCCAGCCGTGCCACCGCGATCAGCACCTGTAGCTCCACGAGGCTGACGTCCCGCAGTGCGCGGCTCACGGAAGGACCGGTCAGCAGATGGGTGGCCAGCCCGTGCCCGCCGTACGCTGCGGCCTGCGGCAGATCCCGTCGTTCCAGCAGCTCCGCCAACTGCTCGGGCGTGCGGCCGGCGAGCCAGGACCTCAGGGCGTTGACGCTGTTCACCACGCCGAGCCTAGTAGAACCGGCCGTGCCGGCGGTGTGAGGTCCAATCGTGGAACGTTGCGTCCGTTGAGGATTGTATTTGCCCAATTCGGCGGTCCGGTCTGATCTGGTCCTTCATTGTCTAGACCGGTCGTGGTGACGAGCCTCTGGAACTCGGCGGCAACGCGTGCACCGACACCGTCCACGTCGAGGAGCAGAATCCCTGCGGCGCTCATCCGCAACAGTGGTGACCTGTGCTTGCGTACCTCACGTTCGACGTACGTGCGCCACGTCGATTCGGTGTGCACGAACAACTCCACCAGCCAGTCGCGATGCCGGTAGCTCGACCGGTGCCGGCGCGGGGGGCAGCGTCCAGCCGCGTCGCCTCGGGCCACGGTGTGCGTGGTGGCGGACAACGCCGGCCGCGAACTCATCCCTGATCTGATCCTCGCCGACCACCTCCTGCGCACCGGCCGCGCCGCCAAGGTCGTGCTGCACGTCAAGCCGTACCCGTATTACGTCTCCGACGCCACCATGGCCGACGTCATCGACTGCCTGCGCCGCATCACCGAAGCCCAGGGGCGCGCCGGGGAGATCGGCACCCGGCTGTGGGAGGCGATGAGCAACGGGCGGCTGACCGTGCGAGCACACCCCTTCTGGTGCGCACCGCTCCCCTTCGCGGACATGCCGGATGACCTTCGCGACGACTTCACGCAGGCTACGCTGACCGTCTTCAAGGGCGACCTGAACTATCGCCGCCTGGTCGGCGACCAACTGTGGTCCGCGACGACCTCGTTCGCCGAACTCACCTCGTACTTCCCCAGCCCGGTGGTCGCGCTTCGCACCCTGAAGTCCGACGTGATCGTCGGCCTCGCACTGCGGACGCTCGCGGGGCTCGAAGCGACCGGGGAAGCGTGGCGGACAAGCGGCACGCACGCCGTGATTCAGGGCCGGCTGTAGCCGGTCCGGCTGCCCGGGCGACGTCAGGCCGCCCGGGCAGTGCTGCGTCCGTCAGGGCGTCAGCCGGTGCAGGTCGCGCGGGAACAGTGTGGTGCGGCGGATGTTGTCCGCGCCGGTGAGGCGTGCCGTCCACCGCTCCAGACCGAGCGCGAACCCGCCGTGCGGGGGCATACCGTGCGCGAACGCGGACAGGTAGCTCTCGTAGGGCTCGGCCGGCTCGCCCCTGGCAGCCAGCGCGGCGACGTAGTCCTCGTACCGGTGCAGCCGCTGACCGCCGGTGACCAGTTCCAGGCCGCGGAAGAGCAGGTCGAAGCTGTTGGAGTAGGCGGGCCGGCCCGGTTCGGGGTGAGTGTAGAAGGGGCGTTTGGCCATCGGATAGCCGGTGACGAACAGGAACTCGCTGCCGTGCTCGCGCAGCGCCCACTCGCTCAGGAAGCGTTCGTGCGCCGGGGCGAGGTCGGGCTCGTCCGTGCCCAGCATGGTCATGGCGTCGGCGAAGTGGATCTGCGGGATCTCGGCCGGCACCTCGGGCAGCTTCACGCCGAGGGCGTGGGCGGCCTCGGCGGCGCGTGAGGCGACCGCCTCGACCATCCCGGCGACGGCCTCCCGCAACACCGCCATGACGTCGCGGTGGTCGGTGATGAAGCCCAGCTCCGCGTCGAGGCTGGTGTACTGCGCCAGGTGCCGGGCGGTGTCGTGCGGCTCGGCGCGGAAGACCGGACCGGTCTCGTAGACCCGCTCGAAGACCCCGACCATGGCCTGCTTGAAGAACTGCGGGGACTGGGCGAGGTACGCCTGCCGGCCGAACCAGTCCAGCGTGAAGACGTTCGCCCCGGACTCGGTCGCCGAGGAAACGACCTTCGGGGTGTGGATCTCGGTGAAGCCCAGGCCGTCGAGCGCGGCCCGGAAGCCGGCGACCGAGGCAGCCGAGATCTGGAACGGGGCCCTGAGCTGAGGATGCCGCAGGGTGACGGGTGCGTGGTCCAGGATCGTCGGCAGGCCCGCGGGCACGGTGGGCCGGTACAGGTCGAACGGCGGAGCCTGCGCGAGCGTGGACAGCGGCTCGATCTCGGGTGAGGTCAGCTCCACGCCACCGGGCGCCTGCGGGTTGGCGGTCACCGTTCCGCGCACACGCAGCACGGTCTCTTCCGGGACATCGGTCGCGGCCCCGGCCATTGTGAGGACGATCTGGGCGAGGCCGGAGCGGTCCCTCAGGACCAGGAAGGTGACGGTTTTCAGCTCACGGCGGCGGTGCAGCCAACCGGATATTTCAACGGTTTCGCCTACGTGTTCTGGCAGCTCGGCGGCCAGTACGCGGGTCGTAGGGTGGATCATCGCGGCCCTCCAGGGGCTTCGTGGTGATCCCTTGGGGGTGCGGGCGAGAAGGGGACTCGCTGTGCCACCGCACCTTCGCCGCCGTACGGGTACGGCGGCCTCGTTCCTGACTCCTACGGCTACCGCCCGAACCGCTCGGCGCTGGACGCGGTCGAGGTCTGTCGACGGCGTTGCTGGGAGTACGACTGGGTGATCGATCTCGACATCCGGAAGTTCTTCGACAGCGTGCGGTGGGACCTGGTCGTCAAGGCCGTCGAGGCGCACACCGATGCCCGCTGGGTCGTGTTGTATGTGAAGCGGTGGCTGGCTGCTCCGCTGCAACTGCCCGACGGGACCTTGCAGGAGAGAGACCGGGGGACCCCACAGGGGTCATCGGTCTCACCCGTCCTGGCAAACCTGTTCATGCACTACGCGTTTGATACATGGCTGACCCGGGAGTTCCCCGCGGTCGCCTTCGAACGCTACGCGGACGACGCCGTGATCCACTGCGTCACCGAGGGCCAGGCCAGACGCGTCCTGGCGGCCCTGCACGAGCGGATGGCCCAGGTCGGACTGGAGCTGCACGCGAACAAGACGAAGGTGGTGTTCTGCAAGGACAGCAACCGGTGCGGAGACTTCGCGCAGGTGGCGTTCACGTTCTTGGGGTTCACCTTCTGCCCGCGTAAGGCGCGCCGGAAGGACGGGGTGAAGTTCACCGGGTTCCAGCCGGCGGTCAGCAAGGCGGCCCTGAAGAAGATGAGCGCGACAGTGCGGTCCTGGCGGCTGCATCTGCGCGTCTCCAGCTCGGAAGCGGACCTCGCACGGTGGATCAACCCGATCGTGCGGGGATGGATGGCCTATTACGGGTCCTTCTACCGCCAAGGGCTGGCGCCCCTGCTCCACCGCATCAACACCTACCTACTGCGGTGGATTATGAACAAGTACAAGAGACTGCGGAGCTGGAAGAAGGCCGTGCGTGCGATGCGCGACGCGATCGCGCGGCAGCCTCGGTACTTCGCGCACTGGACCTGGGTGAAACCGGCTGCTATGTGACGAGAGCGACAAGAGCCGTATGACGGGAGACTGTCACGTACGGATTCTGTGGGAGCCCGAGGGTGAGATCCCCTCGGGCTACTCGACTGACTGCGCACGCTTCTGCGCCGGAGCGTTGGGACCGGCTGCCCGTATAGGAAGAGCGAATCGATCCTGCTGCTAGCTGCTCGGATCCGGCGGATCGGCGCTTCCATCCGCACTCGCATGCCAGTGGGGAGGTCGGGGGTCGGCTGCCAGCCGAAGGTCTGGTGGGCTCGGCGGGGGCCGGCACGTGTGGTGTGGGCGTCGCAGTTTCGGGGTGCTGCGCTCGGGCCTGGATCTTCGCCAAGACGCGGGGGCGCTTGTCGGAGTGCGTGACTGCCACCATCCGTCCAAGTTCGGATGGCCCGATGTCGGCCTGCGGCATGCCGACATCGGCCAGGCGGCCACTGCCGCCGCAGCAGCGGGGTTGCCCACCCCACGGTCCATTCATCTGGCTCGATCGCTTCGGCGACACCAAGCCGAATCCGGCCAATTTCACAGCCGGTGGCGAATCGCGACGGATTGTCATGTTTGCGATCTGGCGGGCGCTTCCATCCATCGCGAGAATGCCCGCCGTATCACGGAACGGGGGCGGGATGGGCATCGGCTGGCGGGCGCGCGGTCGGGAGGGAGCAGGGGAGAGCGATGTGTGGCCTGGTGTCCCGATCCAGGGGGCGGGCCCGATTGGTGATGCTGCCTTCCCTTCGGAAACGGACCCTTCGGCCTCGGAGGCGACGCGATTCCTCTGCCAGGCGGTGTACGCGCGACCTGACCGGATCAAAGCGGCGAAGGCGTGGTGGCGCAAGGTCAGGGGCAAGGGGGGCAAGAGGGGCAAGGGGCCGAAGCCGCGTCGCAGCACTCGGAGGCGGGTCTATCTGGAGGGCAGCGACGATTGTCCTCCGCTGGGTGAGCCGGCCGCGCAATGGATCGTTGATCACGTTCTCAATGGCCCGCCGTTACCTGTGCCGTCGTACGGGTTCGATCTGGTCCCGGTGGTGGGGCACAGCCTCCGTGCTCGGCGGCGGCGGTGGGCGCGGCGCACGTGCGTCCTGTTCATGGTGGCGCTGTCGGCATGGGCCGCGTCATGGGCAGCGGGAGTCTGGGCGGGCGCTGTGACTGCCGGTCTGCTGATACGTCGAAGTGGGCTTCGAGCGGCCAGGAAGGGGAGAGCGAACAGGGCACGCCTGTCCCGGTTGGCGTACATCGTGTTGTGCACCCCCTGGCTGCTGGCGCTCGTGCCGTACGACCTTCTACAGGATGGGTGGGTCGAGCGCCTCTGGCTGGCTGTCTTGCCGCCGGTGCTTCTGGGAGCGGTTGCGTTGGTGTGCGCGGGCGATCGGCTCGCGGCCAGGGCAGCTCTCGCCAAGCTCGCAGGCGAAGGAACATCGCCCCCGCATGTGCCCTGGACAGCTCGGAGAGCCAGTCGCAGGCTCTCCGAGATCAGGAAAGACCAGGAGCGGCCCGAGTTGCCGTATGACTCCTCGGAGCGCTTCGTGGGTGCCGGGCGAGATGTGTGGGGACCGGCCCACATTGCCATTCTTCTGAAGGCCAAAGATGCAAAAGAGCGGCTGAAGCCGATCGAGGAGGGTGAACTCCTCGACCGCGTCGGGAGCGCCTTGAACGAACTCGGCCGCGGCGAGCGGGAGATCACTGATCCGCTACCGGGATTTTCCATGAACCGTGTGCGCGGCCTGCCAGCGGCCCTGTGGCTGCATCACACCCGCGCAGACAAGGTCGATATCCCTGATTTGCGCGGGTTGGGCCGCGGCTCGCCTTCCAGCCGGCCGGATCGCCTCTACCTACGAGCGCAATGCGTCAGCTGGGGTGGCCAAGTGGTCGTCAGCGTGTTCGTGCACGCTGCGCTGGAAGCTGGTGAGCTGCGTCTAACCGTGCGCCCTCACGTCATGACCCCGCTCTACAACGAACTGCGAGTGGTCATAGCCCCCGTATCGAAGAAGGGGGTAGCTCTTGTCGGATGGCTGGCGGTGCAGTCGTTCCTGGATTCTGGAGCGGGATTCGTAAACGCGTGGCGATTTCTCGCCTTCCCCGGCAATAAGCCCGGGGCGCGTGTAGAGGAAGAAGATCCCGTCAGCCTGCGCGACCGGTTTTCGATCGAGGAAGTCACCGACATGCACCAGGCCGATGATGCCAAGCGGCATGTCGTACTGATGCAGTCGTGCGTTTTTCGGACAGTCGCCTCCTACCTTGACGAGCTCGGGATCGACACGGCGGCGTACGAACGGCAGGTGGCGGCGGTCGTCACCAACATCCAGGTCTTCGGCGACAACAACGCTCCGATTCAGAACGTCGCCGGCCACGGCCACACCAACATCGGTCAGGACAACAAGTCCCAGGGAGGTACGTAATGGACATCGGTCGCCGTCGCCAAGAGCAGGGGACCCGGCAAGGTTCCGGCGTCAGCATCGGGGGTGCCAACACGGGCGCCATCCAGAATGTCGTGGGGCAGAATATTTCCAACGTTCACCAATCTGCCTCGGTTCAGGGTGGCGCGGTCGACATCGATGCGGTGCGGGACCTTCTCGCCGCGTTCCGCTTGGACGTGGACCGGCACGAGGCGGTCCTACGGGACGTCGTGGTGCCGCTGCGTGCCATGTCTGACACCGTGGACACCTCCCTCGCAGCGCCTGACCGGCAGGTTGGCACTCTGCGCCGGATTGCCCAGGCGCTGCCCGCAATGGTGGCGGGCACGGTGGTCGAGCAAGGCGGAGAGGCGCTGGCGCATGCCATCGGCAGCCTGCTGAACTGATCGGCACCCACAGTTCCGGTCGGCCCACCGGGTTGGAGATGACGGACGTTCTACCGAGCACGGTTCCCAGAGAGCCCTGCACATCCTGAATCTCTGCCGGTCAGCCGTGCTGGCGTGGGAGACCGGTGGCGTGCTCGCGCTGGTCGGGGGCGGGAGGCTGGAGCGTAGATCATCCGACACGGCGCGGATGGGGGTTTCCTGCTTCGGCCGCGCCGTGTGCGACAGGGTTTCTACGATCCCGGGCGAGAGCGGTGCCGCGCCGTTCGGGAGGGCAACCGTGTCGTCGCTGGAGAAGATCGCCGCTCGCCGGGCTGAGCTGGACGAGCTGTCGGAGTCCCTGGCCAAGCAGCTGGCCGAGGTGGACGCCGAACGTGAGGAACTCGCGGTCGCGGAGCGGGTGCTGCGGCGGCTGTACGAGCACGAAGCTGGGGCTGCTGGGCCCGTGTCACCGCAGCTGGTGCAGGTCGCGGGCCGGTCGGTGCTGAAAGTGCCGCACCGCAGCGAGGTAGCGGGCGCGTCCGCGCTGCCCGGCGACTACCAGCGGATGCTGCAGATCGTGAAGGAGGCGGGCGGGCCGGTGATGGTCAAGGAGGTCGGCGCTGAGCTGGGGATCGATGCTTCGGCGCCGGGCCGGCTGGAGCCGTTGCGCGGGAAGCTGTCGAAGCTGGCCGGGCGGGGCTGGCTGCACAAACTGCCGAACGGCACCTTCACCGCGCGGGCGTGAAACTGCGGGGTGCAGACCCGTAACCCGGCAGTCGCCGGCCCGAGTTGACGCAGTATGCCTACAAACACCATCCCGGCCGGGGACCGTAGTGAGCTTGTGTATCAGTGCCGGCTGCCGCTGTCCACGCGGACCCTGACCTTCCTGACCGGGCTGCTGTCCGCCCGTCTGAAGAGGATCCGCTCGCGGTGGCGGAAGCTGCCGGCTGGGCGGATCGCGGTGATCGTGCTGGCTGCGCTGCGGCATGACCAGCGCCTTTCCGATCTCGCCGGCGGCAACGACGTCTCGCGCACCACCGTGGACCGCTGGCTGAAGGAGATGATCGGGCTGCTGGCCGCGAAGGCGCCGAGGCTGGAGCGGGTGCTGGCGAAAATCGCCCGTGAGGGTGGCAGCGTCGTGCTGCTCGACGGGTCGCTGATACCCACCCAGCGCCGCACCGGACTGCCGATGAGGCGCCGCTGGTCGGCGAAGCACAAGCGGCACGGGCTGCTGGTCATCGCCTTGACCGACGTGCGCGGGCGGCTGTTGTGGACCTCCACCGCCCGCCCGGCGCGCGGCTCGGAGATCACCGCGTGCCGACACGACGACCTGGTCGGCCGACTCCGTGAGGCGGGCCTGGCCGCGATCGCCGACCTCGGCTTCGTCGGCCTGGACGACGAGATGGGCGACCCGGCGGTCATCACCGGTTACAAGAAACCCAAGGGTAAGAAGCTCCCGCCCGCGAAGAAGCTGGTCAACCAGCTGATCGCAGCTGAACGGGCAGTATGCGAGCACGCGTTCGCGCACCTGAAGAACTGGCGCGTGCTGACGAAACTCCGCCTCGACGTGAAGTGGGCCACCCGGCTGGTGCGGGCGCTGATGATCCTCACCCAGCGAGAAATCGCCCGCTGACCGACGATCTTCACGCCAGACAGCTCCCGGCGACCAGCGTGAGCGCAACAGCACTCATCCATGCCACCCCCATGACCTGCACGTTCAGGATGAACACATCTCACTGAGGCTGGATTCTGCGCGCCCTCTTCAGGTCCGGGTCGTCCGGGCCGTACATGCGTTCGGCGTCGGCGAGGTTTTCGTGCAGCAGTTGCTGGGCTTCTTCGTGCTGGCCTGCGGCTGCGAGTCGCTCCGCCAGGAAGATGCGCGCTTTCACCGCCAAGGGGTGGTTGGCCCCGAGTAGTCGTTCGCGCCCGTCGACGGCTTCACGCATCATGCGGACGGCATCATCGTGAGAGCCGAGAAGCATCAGCGCCCAGCTGTGCACCAGCTTCGCCGAGTAGACCAGGGGGTGTTCTGGGCCCAAGACACGGATCCGGGCTTCGACGGCTTGCCGAGCTGCCGTCTCCGCGTCCTGCGCGGTGCCTGCGTGTATGAGACCGAAGGCGTAGTTGCTGTAGGCGATCCCGGTGACCGGATGGTCTGGGCCAAGGAAGCGCTCGCAGTCGGTGACGGTAGACGGACCCCGGCGTAGGAATTCGTCGGTCCTCCCGAAGAAGGCCAGGACTTCCAGGATGTAGGCGCGGCTCCGCAACGCTTCCGGGTCATCCTCTCCGAGGACGCGGCGTTGTCCCTCGATGGCCCGGTAGAGACAAGCGAGACTCTCGTCTTGCCGATTGAGGAGATACAGCGGTATCGCGACAACGGAGTTCGTCAGGAGGGTGTCAGGGTGGTCAGGCCCCAGGACTCGTTCACGGTCGGCTACAACGTCTTGTAGCACCCGCACGGCCTCCGGCAGCCGTCCCAGACGACGGAGGGAATCTCCCGCCTGGTGCCGGGTGGCGAGTGTGTCCGGGTGATCCGCTCCTTGTGCGCGCAGCGAGACCTCTCCAGCCAGATTCATCAGGGCCAGAGAGGCTTCGTAGTCGCCCGCCTCGTGGATCTGCTTCGCCACGCGCACAGCCAGTCGCACGGCCGGCGACTCGGCTTTTCGCCCCCCTCGTTGCAGGAGTGCCCTTGTGTGCGGCGCGAGCAGCCTGAGGAGTTCCCGTGCCGCTCCCGGAGCGTCCTCTTGTGGGAGTGCGGCGTCAAGGAGGTGACCGGCCGCCTGCATGAGGGTGGGTCGCTGGCCGGCGGGAGTCCCCGCCCACACGGTGTCGAGCACGACGCCGTGGGCCTGGACGCAGCGGATCGGTGCGCCGCCCGCGCTCCCCGGTAGCTCGAGGAGGGCGACGAGTGAGTGGTCCAGCAGTCCGCGGAGAGCTGCTTCGAGCTGGCTGCTGTGCAACGCCGGGTCGAGGGTGCTGGTCTCGGCGGTGCCGAACGCGCTGCGGGCGAACACGGTGAGGGGGAGGGGATCCGCACCCCAGCATGAGAGCAGACGCAGCAGCGTGGTGGCCTCGGGGAGCCCTTGTTCGGCCAGGGTGTCCAGCGACATCTGCCAGGTACGGCTGACCAGGTGCCGCGAGTCCCGTATTCCAGCGCCTGGTGTCGCTCCCTGGTCGACGAGGCCAGTGGATTCGCTGCGAAGGCGTTCGTCGTACTCGCTCATCGTCCATGACTCCAGGAGCTGGTGGGCCAGATAAGAGCCGGCGAGGGTCAGCGCGAGCGGTAGGCATCCAAGGGTGCGCGCCACACTCTCGGCCTCACTGTGGCTACCCGCATCGGGCGCGAGGTCACACAGCACCTGGGCTGCGTCTTCGAGCGGCAGAACATCGAGCCTGTGGCGCACGGCTGCGTACCACAGGGGTGAGTTCGCGCTCCGAGTGGTCACCAGGACCGTGCCGATGGGGCTTTCCCGCAGCCAGCCGCCTTCTTCCAGAATCAGGGGATCATCTGCGTTGTCGATCACGAGCAGCCACGGTTGGGCGGAGTGGTCCAGGTAGTGCCAGACCAGGTCTGCCGGCGCACGCTGACCGCTGTGTGCCGCGACGAGTTCTCCAGGTTGGGCACCTCGATCAGCGGCGACGGCGAGCATGCCAGCGCGCAAGGTGATCCGATCGGAAGCGTTGACCCACAGTCCGACATGGCCGCGGCACACGGCCTCCTGGAACACCGTGTGGGCGACAGCGGTCTTCCCGTTACCACCCATCCCGTGCAGGACGTGTATTCCCCCGCCGGACTCCGCCGCAGTGCTGAGTTCACGCAAGAGGTCGTGCCGGTCCCGCAGGCGGCGCGGGGGCCGCTCGGCCAGTGGAATGCGCACGGAGTCGGGTGCAAGCCCTTGGATACCCGGGGGCATGGCAGACAGCCCCGCACGCACGATCGTCCTGCCGAGGGGGTCGGCAACCGGGGGAGTCTGGTAGTGATGGTGATGCTCGGTGATCAGCTGGTCGCCGGACGCCTGGTACACCCGGCCATGGCCGGACGCCTCGCCCTGCGTCCGGGAGAGAGCTGGGCTCCAGTCCCCCTCGGGCCCGTAGCTCATCCTTCGGAGATGTGCTGGTCGCGACCCGCCTGGTAGACGCGGCCGTGCCCGGAGACTTCCGCACGCATCCGCACCTCGCCAATCGACGTCCCGCCGGCCCCATCTGGCGTTTGGGAGCTGATCTCTTCCAAGAATCGGCGCAGGTCATCAGCGACACTGGGCTGCGCGGCGAGCAGACGGCGTAGACGGCTTTGCCATTCGGCGCGCAGTTCGTCCTCCGACAGCTCGTCCCCGGCTGCGCGCGCAACCAGCAGATCGTCGCGGGTCGCGTCCAGCTCCCCGCCGATGGCATCGGCACGCTCCGGATGAACACGTCGCCACAACGCGACGAGCCCTTCTCGCGTCCGGTTCCAGGTGTCCGTGGCCATCAGCGTGACCACTGTGGTGCCTGCCGTCCTGGCAAGGTCAACGACCTGCGGATCCATCCAGTCCCCCACGCCCCATCAGCGGACAGTGACATGTATGCGCCAGAGCGCTACTGCTCCACCATATGCCAAAGGGGCGGCGCTCACGGCCTGCCGCGAAGCACCCCGAGACCTTCAACTCCGTTGCTGGCTGGATCAGTTCAAACGTCTTGCACCGGCAGCCAACCGTCCGATTGAGTGACACCGGCTCACCAGCCAGAACCAGCAAGTCACGAACCTACCGACTCCAGGAGGCACCTGTGGCTCAACCGGATTTTCGCACTGCGCGCTGGCGCAAGAGCAGTACGAGCGGCGACGGTGGATGCGTGGAGGTCGCGCTCTCCGACGGCTGGATCGGCCTACGCGACACCAAAGCCCAGGGCAGCGGCCCCATACTCACCTTCACCCTGCACGAGTGGAACAGCTTCCTCACCGGGGCTGACAACGGCGAGTTCGCGCCAGAGCGCCTCGCGGAATAGCCGGCCAGGAGGCACCAACGATGCAGGCAGTGGATCAGCAAGGCAAAGAAAGCGCATCGGGCCGCGTTGTTCCACTGCTCGCCTCGACCGGCATCTCCGTCACCGGAGACGGAGCATTTCTCGCCGCCGCTCCGCTGCTGGCGGCCTCATTGACCAACAGCCCGTTCGAGGTATCGGCGGTAACGGCGGCTTTCTACGCACCGTGGCTTGTAGCCGGACTCCCCGCTGGTGCGCTGGTCGACCGTTGGCCCCGCCGGCTCGTCATGGTCACCGCAGATCTCGTACGCGCGGCGGTTCTCGCGGCCCTGGCCCTGGTGATCGTCACCGGCCATGCCAGCATCGTCCTGCTGGTCGTGGCCATTCTGATCGTCGGCGTGGCTCAGTGCTTCTTCGACTCCTCCGCGCAGGCCATGATCCCCGCGCTGGTCGGGCGCGACAAGGAAGCACTCGCCCGGACCAACGGCCGGTACTGGTCCCTCGACACAGTCGGCCGGTCGCTGGCGGGTCCGCCCATCGGCTCGGCAACGTTCACCTTGAGCAAGATGCTGCCCTTCGCAGCCGACGCCGTCTCATTCGTCATCTCGGCCGCATTCGTAAGCCGCCTGCCCCGGATACCCGTCGCGAGCGGCCCATCCCAGCCGATCGCCACTGCGATCAGGGCGGGGCTGCGGCACCTTCGAGACACGCGTGAACTGAGCCTTCTCGCAGCCAGCATGGCTACGTACAACTTCGCCTACAACGTAGCCATGGCCACCTTCGTGCTCTACGCGACCAAGATTCTCCACGTCGTAGACGCCGGATACGGCGTGCTGCTGGCAGCAGCGGCCGTTGGCGGGATCCTCAGCGGCTGGCGTGCCGCACCACTCACCCGGAACCTCTCCCACCGACAGGTGATGGCCGGCGCCAGCATCACCCAGGGACTGGTATGGCTCGCCATCGTGCTCGTGCCCAACGTCTACACCACCGGCGTCTTCCTTGCTCTGCTGGGCGCCGCATCGGCCCTCACCAGCGTCGCCGTCGGCTCTGCCCGGCAGGCGCTGACACCAGATGCCCTGCTCGGCCGCGTCGTATCAGCCTTCCGCCTGTTCGGCATCGGCGCAGCCGCCCTCGGCGCCCTGGTGGGCGGCCTCGCTGCTGGAGCCGGGGGCCTACGCGCACCCCTGTGGATTGCGGCGCCGCTCTTGGTCTTGTCTTCAGTCATCACCTGGCCCTGGCGCTGGCCGAGCTGATCTACATCGGGGGTGGACAGTTCAAGGCCCAGGTCGGCCGAACCAACCGGCATGCCACGTTCTTCGAGATGCTCGGCAACTCCTCCTTCGGCGACTACTTCAAGGCCGACGCTGTCGCGTTCGCCTGGGAATTGCTGACCGAGGGCTTCGGGCTGGAGAAGGATGAACTCTGGATCACGGTGTTCGAGGACGACGACGAGGCCGAGCACCTCTGGTGCCGCATCGGCGTCCAGGCCTCCCGCATCCAGCGCCTCGGGGTGGAGGACAACTACCGGTCCATGGGGGGACCCGGGCCCTGCGGGCCCTGTTCGGAGGTCAACTACGACCGCGGACCGGCCTTCGACAGAGGGCGGCTCGGCTGTCGACCGCGAGCGCTACGTGGAGATCTGGGACCTGGTGTTCATGCAGTTTCCAGCGCGGAGAGGGCGACAAGAAGGGCAGCTTTCCGATCCTGGGCGAGTTGGCGAACAAGAGCATCGACACGGGCCTGGGTCTGGACCGGCTGGCGGCGATCCTCCAGGACGTACAGAACGTCTGCACCACCGGCCTGCTGCTTCCCACGATGACAGCCGTCCAGAAACGCACCGGTCGTGAATACCCCGGCCACTTCCGTCACCTCGCCGACGACGGCATCCGGGCCCGCGAGATCCTCGCGGGGGCCGCCCGCGCGGTGGGAGGTGGAGCCGAAGGCAAGGGGACGGTGGCCACCGCCGGAGGCCGCCACCCCGAACTCGACCAGGCTCTCGCCGTCGTGGCCCAGGAGCCGCCAGCCTGTTCGGCGACCGTTAGAAGGACAATTGTCTGGCTCACCCAGATCCGGCCTGGCGAGCTCCGATCTGCCCGAAGGATCCCGATGACGTTCACCCCTGCGGAACAGGCCGCGTCACCCTCGGCATCTCCACGGACGAGTACTGAGGTTCCCCCGAGATGCGGGGATGGATGACAGAGGGTCAGATGGGTCTCGCGAAAGGAGCCCAGACGATGCCTGCCCCGAGGAAGTATCCGCTGGAGTTGCGTGAGCGTGCGGTTCGGATGTACCGGACTGCTGAGCCGAAGCCCGTGATCCGCAGTATGGCCGAGGAACTCGGCGTGCACCACGAGGCTCTGCGCAACTGGATCCGTCAGGCCGAAGCCGATGCCGGTGAGCGAGGCGATGTCCTCACCACGGCCGAGCGTGAGGAACTGGCCGCTCTGCGGAAGGAGAATGCCCAGCTCAAGCGGGCGAACGAGGTCCTGCGGACGGCCTCGGCTTTTTTCGCGGCCCAGCTCGACCCGACCCGGCCCAGGTGACCGCGCTCGTCGATGCGCACCCGCACCTGGGGGTCGAGCTTGTACTCCGGGAACTGTCCATCCCCTCCTCCACCTTTTACCGATGGCGCCAGGCCGAGAAGGAGCCATGCGAGCGACGCCGTCGGGACGCCGAGCTCACGGGGAAGATCCGGCAGGTCCATGCCGACTCCGGCGGGATCTACGGCTCACCCCGCGTGCACGCCGTCCTTCGACGTGAAGGCGTCCACGTCGGCCGCAAACGCGTTGAACGGCTCATGCGCCAGGCCGGCCTGGCCGGGATCAGCCCCCGGCGGGGCAAGGGCTTCACCCGACGTGACCCGAACGCAGATCTGGCCCCTGACCTGGTGCAACGCGACTTCACCGCGAACGGGCCGAACCGGCTGTGGGTCACCGACCTGACCATGATCCCCACCGGAGAGGGGCCACTGTGGCTGTCCGCCATCCGCGACGCGTTCTCCCGACGGGTCGTGGCCTGGGAGACCTCCGCCCGCGCGGACGCCGACCTGGTCCTGACCACGTTGGAGTATGCCCTCGCCAGCCGCGAAGTCACCCCCGGTGAGCTCATTCACCACGCCGACCACGGCTGTCAATACACCTCCGTGAAGCTCACAACTCGCCTGCTCAGGGCAGGTATCCAGGCGTCCATGGGGTCGGTCGGCGACTCGTTCGACAACGCCCTGGCGGAAAACCTGTGGATGGTCGTCAAGACCGAGTGCATCCGCGGCCGCGTCTTCGCCACCAGGGCCGAAGCGAACCTCGCGCTCTTCGAGTACATCGACGGCTTCTACAACCCCCGCCGCATCCAGAAACGACTCGGCTACCTCAGCCCGATCGAGTACGAGGAGAAGCACTACGCCAGTCAGGTAACGGCCGAACAAGTGAACCTGAAACCCCGCCAACCCGCCCTGACCAGATAGTCAGCCACCCCCGCACAGCGGGGGAACCTCAGTACCTCCGCCGGTCCGCCGCCGACCGGGCCCTGTCCTTGCAACGCCAGCGCGACATGTTCCGAGAGATGGCCGAAGGCAGAAGGGGCACGGCAGCGCGCCGACAACAACCGGCCGACGTTCACGCGGCGGCCCGCAGGCACGTTAGAGCGGCGGCGACGGTCCGAAGCGGCGGCCGGGGGCCTCGGGATCCAGGCGCATCAGCCGCCGACCAGACACTCCTGGAAGCCAGCCGTGTGAACTCGCCGAGGAGACCGGCACCCCCGCCGACACCGTCACCCCCGCGGGCAACAGCCCCCTCCACATCGAAAGTCACCTCATCGGGGTCAACGACACCAAGGGCGAACCGGATCACCAGCACATTGAGATGTGTTCATCCTGAACGTGCAGGTCATGGGGGTGGCATGGATGAGTGCTGTTGCGCTCACGCTGGTCGCCGGGAGCTGTCTGGCGTGAAGATCGTCGGTCAGCGGGCGATTTCTCGCTGGGTGAGGATCATCAGCGCCCGCACCAGCCGGGTGGCCCACTTCACGTCGAGGCGGAGTTTCGTCAGCACGCGCCAGTTCTTCAGGTGCGCGAACGCGTGCTCGCATACTGCCCGTTCAGCTGCGATCAGCTGGTTGACCAGCTTCTTCGCGGGCGGGAGCTTCTTACCCTTGGGTTTCTTGTAACCGGTGATGACCGCCGGGTCGCCCATCTCGTCGTCCAGGCCGACGAAGCCGAGGTCGGCGATCGCGGCCAGGCCCGCCTCACGGAGTCGGCCGACCAGGTCGTCGTGTCGGCACGCGGTGATCTCCGAGCCGCGCGCCGGGCGGGCGGTGGAGGTCCACAACAGCCGCCCGCGCACGTCGGTCAAGGCGATGACCAGCAGCCCGTGCCGCTTGTGCTTCGCCGACCAGCGGCGCCTCATCGGCAGTCCGGTGCGGCGCTGGGTGGGTATCAGCGACCCGTCGAGCAGCACGACGCTGCCACCCTCACGGGCGATTTTCGCCAGCACCCGCTCCAGCCTCGGCGCCTTCGCGGCCAGCAGCCCGATCATCTCCTTCAGCCAGCGGTCCACGGTGGTGCGCGAGACGTCGTTGCCGCCGGCGAGATCGGAAAGGCGCTGGTCATGCCGCAGCGCAGCCAGCACGATCACCGCGATCCGCCCAGCCGGCAGCTTCCGCCACCGCGAGCGGATCCTCTTCAGACGGGCGGACAGCAGCCCGGTCAGGAAGGTCAGGGTCCGCGTGGACAGCGGCAGCCGGCACTGATACACAAGCTCACTACGGTCCCCGGCCGGGATGGTGTTTGTAGGCATACTGCGTCAACTCGGGCCGGCGACTGCCGGGTTACGGGTCTGCACCCCGCAGTTTCACGCCCGCGCGGTGAAGGTGCCGTTCGGCAGTTTGTGCAGCCAGCCCCGCCCGGCCAGCTTCGACAGCTTCCCGCGCAACGGCTCCAGCCGGCCCGGCGCCGAAGCATCGATCCCCAGCTCAGCGCCGACCTCCTTGACCATCACCGGCCCGCCCGCCTCCTTCACGATCTGCAGCATCCGCTGGTAGTCGCCGGGCAGCGCGGACGCGCCCGCTACCTCGCTGCGGTGCGGCACTTTCAGCACCGACCGGCCCGCGACCTGCACCAGCTGCGGTGACACGGGCCCAGCAGCCCCAGCTTCGTGCTCGTACAGCCGCCGCAGCACCCGCTCCGCGACCGCGAGTTCCTCACGTTCGGCGTCCACCTCGGCCAGCTGCTTGGCCAGGGACTCCGACAGCTCGTCCAGCTCAGCCCGGCGAGCGGCGATCTTCTCCAGCGACGACACGGTTGCCCTCCCGAACGGCGCGGCACCGCTCTCGCCCGGGATCGTAGAAACCCTGTCGCACACGGCGCGGCCGAAGCAGGAAACCCCCATCCGCGCCGTGTCGGATGATCTACGCTCCAGCCTCCCGCCCCCGACCAGCGCGAGCACGCCACCGGTCTCCCACGCCAGCACGGCTGACCGGCAGAGATTCAGGATGTGCAGGGCTCAGAGGGATCCCGTCGCCTATTGGCCTCACCGCTGGCCGCCGTGACGGTCGACGCCGGGATGCTGACATTCAGCAACTGGCCCGAACCATCACCGTGAGCACCGGCGATGCCGGTGACGGCTGGCTGTGTCCGATGTCCTCGTACCCCCACGACTCATAGAGCGCGTGGACCTTCCCGTCCCCAGCCGCCGGGTTGACCATCAGCGTCACGAACGGCTCTTCGCGGGAGGCGAGGAGGGCGTCGTGGATGCGGCGGGCTGTGCCGGTCTTTCGCCAGGCCGGCCGGACGCCGATCTCCTTCAATGCCAGGGCGGGGCGCTCGGTGTACGTGTCTTCCGGCGCTGGGCTGGTGCGCTGCCAGTAGCGGTCGCCGTGCTCGATGGTGTTGCCGTAGGCGTAGCCGACCGGGTGCTCGTCGGCGTAGGCGAGGACGGCTGTGAATCCCGGTTCGCCGCTGTGTCGGTCTAGGCGTTCGCCGAAGGCGGTGACCGCGTAGTTCGGCAGGTGGAGAAGTGGGGCGCGCACCTCGGCGTACACGTCGAGGAGGTCGCCGCGGACGGGGTCGAGGGTGGTGAACGTGCGCAGTTCGGTGGCGTGCGCCGTGGTCATGCGGCCATCCTCCAAGGGGCGGTGTGCTCGGTCCAGGTCTGGACGGTGGTGCTGCCCGGTGCCGTGGCGCGCAGTGCTGCCCCGAACTCCTGCAGCATGCGGGTCACCCGGGCATGCCGGACGGCGGCGTCGGTGGAGACGGTCATCGCGGTGGTCGTGGCGGCTTCGGCGTCGCCCTGCGAGAGCTGCGCGTGGGCGAGTCTGGTCGTGGCGATGGCTCGGGATCGGACCATGTGTGGTCGGAGGGCGGACAGGCAGCGGTGGGCGTGGTACTCGGCCGTCGCGTAGTCGCCGAGCGCCAGGTTCGCCGTCAGGGCCAATGAGTCGAGTTCGGCTTGGTCGTAGAAGGCGAGCATCCACACCGGGCGGTAGTCCGCGGGGTTGGCGCGCAGCATGGCCTCCTGCGCCTGCCCGAACGCGCGACGGGTGCTGCTGCGGTCCTGTGCCGTGCCGAGGATGGCTCCCTGTCGGGCCAGGCCGAGGGAGGCGAAGAGGGGGTCGTGGCGGGTGAGGTGCAGGTTGCGAGCGACGTCGTTGGCGGCGAGGGCATCGGCGGGGCGGCCCAGGTGCCGGTACATGGTTCCGGTGTGGCTCCAGATGCGGAACTTGATCGCCTGGTCGCCGGACATCTCCGCGAGGGCCTGGGCTTCGCGCATGTGTGCCTTGGCGACGTCGAAGCGGCGGCCGTCGATGGCGGCCCACATCGCCGAGGAGCGGAAAGCGGCTGCGGAGGCATAGAGGCTGCTGCGTACGCGCTGTGAGGCGTTGCCGGCGTTCTGGAGGTTCAGTGCCTCGTCGGCGAATGCGGCGGCCCGTCGCTCGATGCCGAGTTGTCCGCCGTGGCGGTGGTCGCTGGCGATGATCTCGGCGAAGCGCTTTTGTAGACGGTCGACGTCGCTCATGCCGATCCGGCGGGGCGACGCGGTGCCGGGGGCGGCCGCTGCCGCGGCGGCAGCAGCGGCGATGCCGCCGACGAGGGTGCGGCGCTTCATGTCGGGGTCCTCCTGCTGCGGTGGGGCTGGGGTGGACGAAGTCCGACCCCGTGGCACGAACCCTAGAGCGGTGGGAGGCAGCCCGGTGACGTCCTGGAGCGCTCTGCGGGTAGCCGATTGGGGCCACTTGACCCGGCCCGCCTTCCAGCCCCGGATCGACGAGCCGTCGAGGCCGCCGGGCCGCCCGGTTAACTGCTCAACGGCCCTGTTCACGGAGTAATTGTCAAGAGTTGTGGATCAGCAGGGTTGTTCAGGCTGCGGTGACTTCGGGGCGTTCGACGAGGTGACCGTTCTTGAAGCGGGCGCCATCGCGGACGAGGGCGACGAGGTGGGGTGCGGTGATCGCGCGCCAGCGGGCCTGGGCGGACTCGACGAGCTTGAACACCATCGCCAGGGCCGCGGCCGGGCTGCCGGCTCCGCGGGTCACCTTGGTCCGGAGCTTCACGGTGCTGAAAGTACTCTCGATGGGATTCGTGGTCCGTAGGTGCACCCAGTGCTCGGCGGGGAAGTCGTAGAACGCGAGGAGCTCGTCGGTCTCGTCGGTGACCTTCTTGGCGGATTTCGGCCACTTCGCGCTGTAGGTGCGCTCGAAGTCCTTGATCGCTTTCTCTGCGTGGTCGCGGTCCTCGGCGTTGTAGATCTCCTGCAGGGCCTTCTTCGCGCCGGGCTGAGCCGACTTCGGTAGCGCGTTCATGACATTGCGGATCTTGTGAACCCAGCACCTCTGGTGCCTGGCCTGCGGAAACACTTCTGCGAGGGCCCTCCACAGGCCCATCGCGCCGTCGCCGACGACGAGTTCGGGATCGCGCATGCCGCGCCGCCGGCAGTCACGCAGCAGGTCCGCCCACGACTCGGTCGACTCGCGCAGGCCCTCGGCCAGCGCGATGAGTTCCTTGCGGCCGTCCGCGCGCACGCCCATGAGGACCAGGACACAGGAGTGGGCCTGGCCGAGGCGGACCTTGGGGTGGACGCCGTCGGCCCACACGTAGACGTAGTCGCGGTCCGACAGGTCGCGGGCCTGGAAGGCGGTGTGGTCGTCGGTCCACTGCTTCGTCAGCCGGGTCACCGTCGCCGGCGAGAGGCCGGCCGCGGATCCCAGGAACTGCTCCATCGCGGGCACGAAATCCCCGGAAGACAGTCCGTGGAGGTAGAGCAGGGGCAGGACCTCGCTGATCTTCGGTGACTTCCGGCACCACGGCGCGAGGATCTTCGACGAGAACCGCTTGCGCTCACCGGTCTCCTCGTCGACGCGCTTGTCGTTCACACGGGGCGCCGTCACCGCGAGCGGCCCGGCGGCGGTGGTCACCGTCCGTTCACGATGATGGCCGTTGCGGACCACCAGGCGCCGGCCGGCCTCGTCCCGTTCGCCGGCCAACTCTGCTATGTACTGGTCGACTTCGGCTTCCAAGGCCGCGGCGAGCATCCGCCGGGCACCCTCACGGACGATGTCGTCCATCAGGGATCCGGTCTCGGTGGTTCCGTCGTCGTTGACTACGCTGAGCACGGGCGTGCCTTCCCGACCCGCGCTGCGAACGCGGGCCTACTCGATGACCAGAAGTCGACCACTCGGGAAGGTACGCCCTCCGCCTTTCGCGAAGCACCTCTCCCGAGACCGATCCACAGGTCTTGAGCATTGCTCCTGTCTGTGTTCACGGCGTCAGCCATGCTGTTGGAGCTGTAGCCGTGCTCGTCCATCCACGCCTCAAGAGTGGTGTTGCGCGTGGTGTCCATCTCTGCACGGTAGCCCTGACGGCCCTCGCTCGTCAGGTAAGAGATGGGTCAAATCGCCCTAGGTCGTCCCGCTGGGTGACCACCTCATCACCCTAACCAGGCAGTCGCGAACGGCAGTTGTCTGGTTGCTGGTCGCTCATCTCCCCCGTATGGGCGGCTGTTGACGGCCCGGTCCGCTCACGACGCCTTCTTGGGCGAGCCGGGCGCCGAGACAACGCGAAGGCTCAACCCAATGACGAGTCTCAGTACGCCAGTTCAGACCGACGCCGCCGGCCGTCCCGCCCGCAGCCAGACCTTCCCGTGCGAGCCGTCCACGGCCGAGATAGGCCGCGAGTTCGTCCGTGACGCCCTCGGCGCATGGAACCTCGACGACCTCGCCGACCAGGCTGCGCTGATCATCTCGGAACTGATCGCGAACGCGGTCCGCCACACTCCGTGCCACTCGATTCGCCTGGTCGTCCGGCGGATGAGCGCGGCTCGGGTGCGTGTTGGGGTCGTGGACCGGGCGCCGTCGCGTCTGCCCGTCCTCGGTCCGCACGGTGTTGACGCAGAGTCAGGACGTGGGCTGCTGCTCATCGCCGCCGTCGCCGACCGCTGGGGCTATGACCTGCGTGGCTCCAGCAGACGCCCCTGGGGCAAAGAGGTCTGGGCCGAACTCCACGTAGAGGTCGACGAGTGAGCACCGCGGCATCGATACGGAACCCGCACAGCGGCCACGGCCCCTGGTGGCTGAGGTTCATCCCCACCGTCTGCTGATCGAAGGAGGGCTTCATGCCCGGTTCCTCGCACCCGCTACGGTCCGAACGGATCGTCATCCTCGGGGCCGGCCCCTGCGGCCTGGCCTGCGCCGACGAGCTACAGCGGCTCGGCCACCGCGCCTGGACGCTGCTGGAGACGGCGCCGGTGGCCGGCGGCCTGGCCGCGTCCGTGGTGGATACGGCCGGCTTCACGTGGGACTTGGGCGGGCACGTGGTGTTCTCCCACTTCGGCGAGTTCGACCGACTGCTGGGCGAGCTGTTCTCTGCCGAGGAGTTGCTGCACCACGACCGGTCCTCGTACATCCGCTTCCGCGACTGGTGGGTGCCTTACCCGTTCCAACAGCACCTCCACCTCGTTCCGGCCGAGGACGCCGAGGCGTGCGTGCACGATCTGCTGCTCGCCTGCCAGCAGCGCCAAGACCTGCCCGCCGGCGCGGACTTCGCCACCTGGCTGCGGGCGATGTACGGATCGGGCCTGGTGGAGAGGTTCTTTCGGCCGTACAACTCCAAGGTCTGGGCAACGGCGCCCAAGCAGATGGCTTCCTCCTGGGTGGCGGAACGCGTCGCGCCGGTCGACGCTGACGAGGTTCTGGCCGCCTTCTCCGGCAGCGCCCCGCCCGCCCGGCGCTGGGGACCCAACGCCACCTTCGCCTTCCCCGCCCGAGGTGGCACGGGCGAGATCTGGCGCCGGCTGGCCGCACGCCTCGGTGCCGGTCTGCGGACCGGGGCACGTGTGACAGCTGTCGACGCGGCCGCCCGCACCGTGGCCCTCGCTGACGGCGAGCGCATCGGCTACGACCACTTGGTGGCCACCGGGCCGCTGGACCGACTCGCCGTGATGACAACCGACGCGCCGAACACCGTACGTGCGGCGGCCCGGCGGCTGCGGCACACCACCGTGGCCATGGTCGGCCTCGGCTACCGGACCCCCACCACCGATCAGCGGTCCTGGCTGTATTTCCCGCAGACGGACGTGCCGTTCTACCGGGCCACGAACTTCAGCAAGTACGCGCCCGCCAACGTCCCCGGCGCCGACACCGGCACGTTCAGCGCGTGGATGACCGAGACCTCCGTACTCCCGGGGACCCGCGTGGACCAACACGCGCTGATCCGGGACTGCGACCAGGCTCTGCGGCAGCACGGCCTCGTACCTGAACAAGCGCCGCTGGCCAGCGCGCAAGTGGAGCTGATCCCGTACGCCTACCCGGTGCCCACCCTGGACCGTGACGCGGCCCTGGCCGAGGTGGTGCCGTGGATGGAAGCCCACGGCATTCACCCACGGGGCCGGTTCGGCACGTGGCGGTACGAGATCGGCAACATGGACCACGCCGTGAAGATGGGCATCGACATTGGATCAGCCGTCTACTGGACACACCCGGAAGGTGGTGCGGAGGTGGTGCACGGTGCCTGAATCGGTCTAGACGACACAAGGCCCAGGTTGGGAATCATGTCCCTGACCTGGGCCTTATTGCTTGGAGCGGGTGACGGGAATCGAACCCGCGCTCTGAGCTTGGGAATCACGGGGCGTTGAAGCAGGATATCGGTTCTGACCTGCGGGAACGCGCTCGGGAAGCCAAAGCCGGACGATCCGGAGATGCTGTCGTTGTCCGCCGTTGACCATCCTTTAGGGCACGTGGAGGGCACGCCGTCGAGGTCGCCACCGGAAGCAGCCGGGTGGGCGCGTCATTGACGGGTCTGGGAGACGTCTTGCATCGTCCTTCGCGTCTGCAAAGCCCGCGGCTCTCTGGGCGACTATGACCTGCTGCATTGCCTCTGCGTACGAAAGCCTTGCGGGAGGCGGTCTTGGATCTGATCAACTTTGCCTGTATGTACTGATACGGAAGTCGAGGCTGGCAGTTGGCCAGCTCAGCTGGAGGGGGATGGATGGCGATCCGAGTGCTGCCTGTGTCGGAGACGCAGGCTGAGTTGGTCGACGCGGCTGTGGCATTGGGTGACCGCTACACCAAGACGTTGGGGCTGATGACGCCTCCGGCGTACCGCAAGATGGCCGAGGAGGGAGGGCTCCTCGCTGCGGTTGAGGGTGGCGTGGTGATCGGCTACGCATTGTTCGGGTTACCGAAGAGGAGCCCACATGTGCGTCTGGCGCACCTGTGTGTGGCGGAGGAGCATCGCGGGAAGGGCGCGGCACGGCTGCTGGTGGAGGCGATCCGGGAGCGGCATCCCCAGCGCCTCGGCATCAAGGCGAAGTGCCGTCGGGATTACAAGCTGAGCGAAATGTGGGCGGGCCTAGGCTTTGTTCCGCGGGGCGAGGTTCGAGGCCGCGGTCGTCGCGGGGAGATCCTGGACGGTTGGTGGTTGGACCTCGGGCATCCGGATCTGTTCGCCGGGGTGGAGAGCGATGCGCTGTTGGTCGTGACCGTCGACCATGGTGTGTTCGCTGGTCTTCGGGGGCGCGTTCCTGCAAGCGATGCGGCAGAGGCCCAGGCGCTCGACGCCGGCTGGTTGTCGGACCTCGTCGAACTCGCCTTCACTCCGCAGTTGCTCCAGCAGGTGCGGGATATCGCTGATACGGCAGAACGCAGGCACCAGCGAGCGGCTCTGCCGGGACTACGACAGATCACTCCTGACGCGGAAGCTGTGGGTGTTCGCAGCGGTGAACTGTTGCGGGCTGCTCAGGAGGCATTTCCTGAGCTTCCTGTTGACGCCGCACTGCGGCGGTGCATGCAGTACGTTGCCGAGACCTCCAGCGCGGGGCTCCAGGTACTGGCTACACGTGACCCGCTCCTGGCCCGGCTGGTTGACGTCGCATGGGAGATCGCCGGAGTCCGGGTCGTCTCGCCGTCGGTCTTGGTAATGCACGTGGACGAGCTGCGGCAAGCGCAGGTCTACCGGCCGGCTGACTTGATGGGCACCGAGTTCGCGGTCGGGGAGGTCGCGCCTGGGGCGGAGGATGAACTGGTTGCGTTCTTCGAACAGTCGGGTGGGGACCGCGGCTCGGCCTTTGCTGAGAGACTGAGGTCTCTGGACGGGGACTCGGTGGTGTGGCGCAGGGAACTGCTGCGCGACGGGCAAGGGCGTCCGGTCGCCTTGTACGTGTGGGCCGTGGACGGGCGAACGCTGACCGTGCCGGTACTGCGTACCGCGGCCCACCGCCTGGAGGAAACGCTCGCCCGGCAGCTGCTGTTCTCTCTGAAGCGCCTTGCGCGGGAGTGTGGTGCCCGGATTCTGCACATCACTGATGCGCACCTCTCGTCGGCTGCAAAGGATGCAGCCGGAGACGACGGCTTCTTCGAGCACGACGTCGGGATAGCGGCTCTGCTGGTCGACGTATGCGGGCTGGCCGAGGAGGTCGGGGCAGTTGCCCATGCCGCAGCCCAGGAGTTGGGGATGGAGGTGGCCTCACTCCATGCCGGCCTGCCGGCGGAAGTCGCGAGCGTGGCAGAGCGGGCATGGTGGCCGGCGAAGATCACGGACTCGATGACGCCGTCCTTCCTGGTGCCGATCGAACCGCGGTGGTCCACGGAGCTGTTCAACGTCCCAGCGACGCTGTTGCCGCGCAGCGATGCATTGGGAATCAGCAGGGAACACGTCTACTACCGCTCATCCGGGCACCGCAACGAGAGCGTCCCAGCGCGGCTCCTCTGGTACGTCAGCAAGGGGGCACCGGGCCAGGAGGGCCAGATGGTGGTCGGCAGTTCGCGACTGGACGAGGTGCTCATCGACACTCCGGACGCCCTCTTCGCAAAATTCGAACACTTGGGCGTGTATGGTCGCGATCAAGTACGCGCGGCCGCCGACGCCACTGGCCGGGCCATGGCCCTGAGGTTTTCGGACACCGAGATCTTCCCGACACCGGTGACGCTGCGGCGATTGAACGCACTGGCCGAAGACCTGGGACTACCGTTGTCACTGATGTCGCTGTCCAAGATCAGCAACGCGCTGTTCCAGGCGGTCTACGAAGAGGGGCACCGAAGGACGTGAACAATCTGGAACGCGCGATGCTGCTGTCTGTCCACCCGCGTTTCGCCACAGCGATCCTGGCCGGAAGCAAGACGGTCGAGGTCCGCCGCCAGCGTGTCGCCGCTCCGCCCGGTATAGCAGTCCTGCTCTACGCCACCGCGCCCACCATGGCGCTAGTGGGCATTGCACGCATCGCCGCGGTGCAGGTCGCTTCTCCCCGGGAAGTCTGGTCTACCCACCGCGCTCGGACCGGGATCAGCCGTCGCGAGTACGACGAGTACATGAGCGGCGCCTCCCGAGCCAGCGGACACGCTTGAAGACCCGGTGTCCTTCGATGAACCAGTAGCGCTCAGCGCCCTCCGCGCCGCAGGGGCGTTCCATCCGCCGCAGAGCTACCGGTACCTGAAGAGTGACGACCTACGTCAGGTGGCTGAAGCGGCGCAGACTACGGGGACAGCTTTGCGTGGCGTACTCGGTGACTTGGTCCCTGCGTAAGACGTGAAGTTTGAGTCGGCCGTCGTTGCAGGTTCCAGCTGAAGCAGTCCCCAGCTGGCGGAGCTGGTGGCGCGGGCCGAGACGGCGCGGCTGGCGCCGATGGACCGCTCGGGGATGAGTAGGCATCGGCGGGAGCACAAGCAGGGGTTCTGGGAGGCGATTGCCCCCGGCTGTTGAGCGAGGAGGTAGGTGTCGCCTCTGGTGTGTCTCCTGCGTTCGGAGTCCGCTGGTTCCGGACAGTGGCGGAGTGACTCCGCTGTCCTGTCTGTCCCCATCGTCGGGGCGTTATCTGCCCTTTGTCGAACGGGAAGAGATCGCCCTGCTTCGGTGCCTGTGACGCCGGGTTCCGCCAGATCACCCAGCAGTTAGGCAGAGCCCCCGGTCTAGCGTGACCGCGGGTTGCTGCGTTGCGGCGCAGTTGGCCGACTGGACTACCGGGCCGCGACCGCGCAGTGGCACGCCCACCGACAGCCCAGACGCCCCAGGCGCGCGGGCATGCTACTGGAACTTTGAGCTTGTTCCGCTTTGACGGACACCGTTGCTGTGGTGGTCAGGCTGCGAGTGCGTTCTCGTATTCGGCGGGACTGCGGTAGCCGAGGGTGCTGTGCAGTCGGTGCAAGTTGTACCAGCTCTCGATGAAGTCGAAGATCGCGGTGCGGGCGGCGGTCCGGCTTGGCCAGGCGGCGGTGTCCAGCAGTTCGCGTTTGATGGTGGCGAAGAACGATTCGGCCAGTGCGTTGTCCCAGCACTGTCCGGTGCGGCCGACCGAGAGGCGGATCCCGAACTGCTCTGCCAGGCAGGGCTTCGGCGTAGTCGCGTGACGTCCGTTTCGTGATCATCCGAGGCCGAGGAGTGCGAGGGAGTGGCGGGGGTCGCGGGCGTTGTGGCGGAGGCCGGCCGCGATGTTCTTGACTCCGGCCGTGCGGAGGGCTCCGATGGCGAGGTTGCGCAAGGTGGCCATCACGCGGGGCGCGTTGCCGGTCCGCAGCTGGGAGGCGTCCTCGGCGAAGGTGGTGTCGCGGACATGGTGCAGGGCCTCGATTGTCCAGTGGTCGCGGACGAGTTCGGCGAGCTGGGCCGCGCCTGCTTGCTCGTCGGTCAGGCTGGTCAGGGCGTAGACCGTTTTGACGGTGGTCTTGCCGGTCTTGCGGTCGGTGCGCCGGCGCTTGAGCTGGATGGCCTGGCGGGCTCCGGGGAAGAGGAGGTTGTTCACGGTGGCGGCCTTGATCCGGCGGATCTCCGAGCGGCCGTGGCCGATGCCCCGGGTGCGTCCCTGAAGGGGGATGTCCTTCCAGGGAAGGGACGTGAGCTGCCGGCGCAGCTTCTTCTGATTGCCCTTGACGATCACGATGTAGTGGGCGCCTCGGCCGAGGAGGTAGTCGGCGTGCTCGCGTTGGGTGTGCATCGCGTCGCTGGTGACGACGTTTCCTGCCAGGTCCGGCCACGGTGTCCAGCAGCGGTTGGAAGCACGTGATCTCGTTCGTCTTCTCGCCGACGTCCCGTTGGGCCAGGACCAGGCCGGTGGCATGCTCCAGCGCGGCGAGCAGGTGGATCTTGCGGCCCTTCGCTCTGGCCGCGCCGCGCAGGCTCTTGCCGTCCACCGCAAGGCCGCGCAGCCCGGTCGCCTTCGGGCGGCGGTCGGCGAGCCAGCGTCCGACCGCCTGGTCCAGCGCGTCGCCGTCGATGCGGGCCAGCAGTCGGCGGACCGTGGTCTCGGCCGGCAGAACCCGCCTGGGCAGAAGCGGATCGGGGTCGGCACCGACCTGTTTCAGCACATGCCCAGGGGCGTCGGCGATCCATTCGCCGACCGCCAGCAGCGAGGTCGCTCCGGCCAGCACCGCGCATGCGGTGAGAGTAAGCACGATGGCCAGGCGGTGGCGCACCCCGCGTGGGTCACGCGGGTCCGGCACCTCGGCCAGCCTCTCCAGCAGGCCCGGGACCTCCTCGGGTCCGGCCTGCGGATTCTCGCGCAGTTGGTCAAGGGCAGGCGGGATCAGAGATGATGCGTCGGCAGGCACGGTCTTCCACTCGGATCACGGGGCGTAGAGAACTCCATGATCTTGGAAGCCGTGCCTGTCACGTTACGAGGCGCCACTGAGCCGGCAGTTCGCCACGAACCGGACGTCACGCGACTACGCCGAAGCCCTGCTCTGCCAGGGTGGCGAATTGCCGGCTGGTGTACTGGCTGGATTCAACCAGTGGATGCAACACCGGCTTGTTGGAGCAAGAGTAGTTGCTCGTTGAATGCTTCGGCCGGGGTCTTCCAGCCGAGGGTCTTGCGGGGCCTGGTGTTGAGCGCGTGAGCGACGGCCTCGATCTCTTCGGCGGACCAGCGCGAGAGGTCGGTGCCCTTCGGGAAGTACTGGCGCAGCAGCCCGTTGGTGTTCTCGTTCGTGCCTCGCTGCCATGGCGACTTGCGGATCGGCGAAGAACACGGGATGCCGGTCTCGACCTTGAACTGGGCGTGCGCGGACATCTCCTTGCCGCGGTCCCAGGTCAGCGACCGGGCGCAGCTGCTCGGGCAGCGTCGACATCGTGTTGGCCAGTGCGTTCTTCATCGCGATCGCGCCGTAGCCGGCCAGTGCGGGGCCGTTCTTCGGTGTCGCGCTTGTGCCGTAGCCCTCCTCGCGGGGCAGGTGGACCAGCATCGTGAACCGGGTCGTGCGCTCGACGACGGTGCCGATCGCGGAGCGCTCCAGCCCGATCAGCAGATCGCCTTCCCAGTGCCCGGGAACCGCGCGGTCCTCGACCTCGGCGGGCCGCTCGCTGATCAGCGCCTCTGGCGTGACGTGCGCCCAGGTCTTCCGCCGTGAGCGTGCCCGCGGCGCGCGCAGCGCGCGACCGGTGCGCAGGCACCAGACCAGCTCGCGTTTAGCGCGCCGCGGCCCTGGATATAGAGTGCCTGGTAGATCGCCTCGTGGCTGATGCGCATGGACTCATCATCGGGGAAGTCGAGTTTGATCCGGTTCGCGATCTGCTCCGGGCTCCACGCCGTGAACCCACGGCCGGTCCTTGCGGTGGGGCTTGTTCCGCCCGGTCCACGCGGCGGTCACCGGCCCGGCGACGACGGTGCCGTCCGGGTCGGCTGATCTGGCCGGACAACCGCTCCTGGACGTAGGCATGCAGCCTCGGGTTGGCGACCAGCTTCGCAGTCTTCGGACGCCGGGCCGCCATGTCGGCCTTCCACTGCGCGACCGACGCCCGGTACTCGAGCTTCCCGCTCCGTGTGGCGGCGTTGCGCCGCAGCTCGCGCGAGATCGTCCCGGGATCACGGCCGATCTCTCGAGCGATCTCCCGCACGCCCTTGCCCTGCGCCTTGAGCAACGCGATCTCCTCTCGCTCAGAGAAACGACAGGTACCGGCCCGAGGGCTGGCTTCAGAATCGAACGGTGGCATGCCGCCAACGTGGCGGAACCAACGCGCCCCGACCGCCTGCGCCACGCCGATGACGGCCGCGGCCTCCTCGGCGAGAAGACCCTTGGCGATCTCCGTCCAGAACGCCGCTTCGACATGACGCGGATACTTCGGATGCCCCGGCGACCTCAGCTTCGGACGCACCGCCCGGTCCGCTGCCTGCTGACGACGAACCACCCAACACCTCCGTGATCACGAGGTGTTGCGACGACCAGTTGAATCCACCCTGGCTTCCGCGGTCGGAGTGAAAGATCACCGGACGGGTTGGTCGACGCTGCCTGCAGGCGGCGGTCAGGGCGTCGGCGACCAGGTCGGTGCGCATGTGGTCGGCGGTCGCCCAGCCGACGACGCGGCGTGAGGCGATGTCGATGACGGTGGCCAGGTAGAGCCAGCCCTCCCAGGTCGGGATGTAGGTGATGTCGCCGCACCAGCGGGTGTCGACAGGCCGGGATCCGTCGGTGAAGTCCCGGCCGATCAGGTCGGGACGGGCGACGGCCCCGGGTCGGGGATCGTGGTCTCCTTCCACCGGCGTGGGCTCTTGCCGGCAGCCCAGCCGCGCGCATCAGCCGGGCGACGCGTTTCGGCGCGCCGCATGCCCGGCGTCGGCCAGCGCGGCATGGATCCGTGGGGCCCCGTAGGTGCCCCTCGACGCGGCGTGGATGTCGGTGATCTGCTCGGTCAGCTCGGCGTCCCGGCCGCGCGGGGACCGGGCTTGCCGGTGCGGCGGGCGTAGTAGGCGGCACGGGAGACCTTCAGCAGCTCACACGCCCGCTTGACGTTGTGCTTCCGGCTTCTCCGCCTCGATGAACGGGTGCACGTTCACCGGGTCTCCTTTGCGAAGAAAGCCGTCGCCCGCTTGAGGATGTCGACGTCCTCGCGCAGCCGGCGTTCTCCCGCCGCAGCCGGCCAACTCCTCGCGCTCACTGCTGCTCAGGCCGTCCCGCGTCCCGGCGTCGACCTCGGCCTGCCTGACCCAGTCCCGCACCGCGGTCTCGGTCAGATCGAAGTCCCTGGCGACCTGACCGACCGTGCGGTCACCGCGCCGGCACAACTCAACGATCTCGGCCTTGAACTCCGACGTGAACGAACGGCGAGGGCGCGGCTTCTTCTTCCCCATGCTCTCCATGATGCGACATCCTCCCGGGGGCCACCCCTGATCTCGGATGTCCGTCAAAGCGGACCAAGCCCACTTTCCCCGGCTGTGAGGTGAAGGATCCCGCATCACCCAAGCAAGTTCAGTAGTCGCCACAGTCCTCACTAGAGGCCCGAAGCGAGCCACGCCTCCATCTCCGCCCTTGCATCGGGAGCGAGTCTGCCGCACGGACTTCATCGTTTGGGCGCAGCAGTGTGAGCTCGTAAACCCCATAGTCTGCGAGGAGATCCGCAGCGATGTTGCGAGCGACAGCACGCAGCTGTCGGCTGTCCTCAACCAGACCTGCGAGGTAGGCGACGTGGTGGCTCGGCTCGCTGGGCAGCCCTGCGAAGGGCCTGGGTGGCGGAATGAAGCGTGTGCTCCCATTGATTGGAGTTCGATCTACGAAGACGGTCGTCTCGCCCGCAGTTCGAGCAAGGATGTCCACATCCCCGAAGCCGTCCGCCCAGTCGGCGTACGTCGCAATCAAGTGCAGCGCTCCAAGGATCGCGGACTCTAGCAGGGTCAGGTTGAGTTGCGGGGCAATGTGTGTCGGCGCAGCCGTAGGGCTCGATGCTGACGATCGCCACACTTCATCCCCGCAGCCGACAGCGTCTGGGGGACGGACGGTAACGGCAATCGCATCGCTCCCGACGGGGGTTCCCCCTGCTGCGGGTACGAAGGGAGCCTCCGTCTCCAGGCGGAGGCTCACGCCTTCCGCTTCGGAATCCGAGGTAGAAACCTGGTCCGCCACGATGGCACGGGCCACCTCGATCGATGCGAAGGCGCTGCCATCGGTGTGCCAGACCGCGTGCACGCCGTCCCGTTGCATATGCATTCGGCCGCGGCGAACATCGGGCATTCTGCCGAGCAGTTGTTGCGGGAGTGCACGTCCTGGGGACTTGCCCAACTCCGACATCCGACTGAGGAAGCCCGTGACGTCCTGGATGAAGGACCGGTCGATCCGGCGCTCCGCAAGACCGTTGGGCACCAGGGCCAGCTCGACTTGGACTATGCCTGGAAGCGTGGGTTTCGCCCAGGCGGCGCCTTCCGCCAGTACCCGACGAACGCGCTCCGCCTGGTCTTCGGCAAGCCGGAAGCGGTCCCGGTAGAACTGTGCGATCTCCGATTCATCGAGCCAAGCAGTGATCCGGTCCATCCGGCGGGCGTAGCTGTAGCGGTTCTGCCCCTTGCTGCCGGCAACTGGTCGAACGGCATGAGGGGCCATAGGGCTACGTGGGATGCCGATGAGGAAATAGCCGATCCCTGGCGAAGCGGAAGTGTCCGGGATTGTGCGGATGCTGAAGTCGGAGGCAGGAAGGGGAAGACTCGGCTGCGCAGACCGTTGTTGAGCTGCACGACGATGCCGTCGTCGATGTCAACCGGTGTCAGTCGACCTGCGCATCCCTGAGCATCTTCAGCGATCCCGATGACGATCAGGCCGCCTCGGGCGTTCGCCATGGCCGTGACGTCCTTGGCCAGTTCGTCGAGGGACTCGGCGTTCCTTGTGTAGGAGTTCTGCTGTTTGAAGTCGAGATCAACGCCCTCCGCAACCCGCTGTGCGCACAGCGTAGCGAGGTGGTTCCTGTTCAGCTCTTCGAAGGACGCGCCAAGCAGAGCAGCGATCCTGGGGATCTTCACGGGCACAGGATCAAGCCTATAAGATGATGACCAGTCATATGGCTGATGCGCCAAGGAAGTTGGGCTGATCGACGTATGATCACCCAACAGTCGAAGTCCAGCCGGTGGGGATCCGGCTGTGACCGCAGGTGGGGACGCATCTTTAGTGACGACTTTCAATCCGAACGACCTGCGGCCAGGGGTACGTGTCCGATTCCCCGGGCATGCTGAGGCCACCACCGTCGTGACCGTGGAGCCTGGCGCCTACTGGGAGTTCCTCGTCGAGGGTGCGCCCGGGGAGTACCAGCCCATCAGCCTTCCCGAGGACGAGTTGCCCGGCATCGAGGTGCTGGATGTTGGGGGCGAGCGCGGGTACGACGCGGATCCACGGGCCTTCCGACTCGGCGTAGAGGCCCGTCGGATCCGTACCAGGTTCCAGCACGACATGGCTGCGCTCTCGGTGTCGAACATCGAGCCGCTGCCACACCAACTGGAAGCCGTCTACGGGCATTTTCTCGAACAGCCCAGGCTCCGCTTCCTCCTGGCGGACGATCCGGGGGCGGGAAAAACGATCATGACGGGGCTCTATATCAAGGAGCTCCAACTACGTGGCGCCGCGGACCGGGTTCTGATCGTCGCCCCTGCCAACCTTGGCTTCCAATGGCAGCGCGAACTGGATGAACGCTTTCAGATCAAGGCTCGGCGGGTCACGAGGGACACCATCGACGCCGCGCCGACCGAGAACCCCTGGGATGCCAACGGAGTCCTGATCATCTCCCGGGACCTCCTCAAGAGCGAAGGCATTCTGCAGACACTCGCCGCTGCCGAACGCTCTGGACCTAGCGGTCCTCGACGAAGCACACGGCTACACGCTCAAAGTCAACAAACGGGGGCTGTCGACAACCGCACGGCCCGCTATAAGGCGGCCGAGGTTGTCTCAGAACGGAGCGAGCGCCTGCTGCTGTTGACCGCGACTCCGCATTCCGGGCGCGAGGAGTCTATATGGGGGTTGCTGCGACTGCTCGACTCGGATATGTACGGAGATCGCTGTCCCGAACACGTCGACGTCCACCCCCAGCACTACTCGAAGACATCCAAAGAGCAGATGGTAGACCTGCGCGGCAACCTGCTCTTCAAGCCGCGCACACCGCACACGGTGGCGTATGACCTGCAAGGCCCCGAATGGAACCTTTACCAGGCCGTGTCGGCCTTCATCACCGAGGGCCTCGCCGAGATCCGTGGCGAGGGCCGGGCCCCGTCTCTGGCTTCGCGCTCACGACGATGCAGCGCAGACTGGCGTCCTCAGTCCGCGCCATCAGCCGGACCCTGGAGCGTCGAGTGGAGCGGCTGGAGCGCGAACTGGCTAGTCCCGCCCCTGAATCTCGGTCGGCCGTCACTGTCGGTTCCAGTGCAGCCAGAAACGACAACGGTGATCGGACCGAGGAAGAACGCTGGGCGCAGGAGGAAGCGGCACTCGCAGCGCTCCCGCGTTCACTCGAGGAGATCGCGGCAGAACTCGAGGCTGTACGTCCTCTGCTTGCGCAGGCACAGGAAACCGAGCGACTCGGCAGCGAGATCAAGCTCAATGAACTCTGGAAGGTCCTGGAGAAGTACGGCGTCGGGGACGATGCCTCCAAGAAGCTGCTGATCTTCACCGAGCACAAGGACACGCTCGAGTTCCTCGTCGAAGAGCTGCGCCCGGACTTCGAGGTCGCGGTGATCCACGGCGGCATGAAACTCGGTGAGCGGATCGACCAGGAGCGGTGCTTCCGCGAGCAGGCACAGATCCTCGTCGCGACCGAGGCCGCCGGCGAAGGCATCAACCTCCAGTTCTGCCATCTGATGGTCAACTACGACATCCCATGGTCCCAACCGGCTCGAGCAGCGGATGGGCCGCATCCACCGCATCGGCCAGACGCGGGAAGTGCACATCTTCAACCTGGTCGCCGGCAACACTCGCGAGGGGTACGTCCTGAAGGCGTTGCTCGACAAGCTCGAGCGCATCGAGGGAACGCTCGGAGACAGGGTCTTCGATGTTATCGGGGGCATCTTCGAGGAGTACAACCTCCGCGAGCTCCTCGAGAACGTCCTCGTGGGAGAGGTGACAGCCAAGGAGACTGCCGCACATTCGGCGGCGAAGGCGAACGTACCGCCGCGGCTCCTCGCGCGCGCCAACGAGTTGCTGGAGTCAGCGCTGGCGACCGACAACATCGACTGGCAGGATACAGTCCGACCGAGCCGCCCGTGCCGCGAGCGACGCCTTCCACCCAGCTACTTCAAGCGGTTCTTCCTGGACGCGATCTTGTTCGCCGGCGGGAGCGCCGACCCGAGCGCGTGGATGGCACCGTCCGCGTCGAGCGGACACCGGACACGCTCGTAGCGCGAAGCAGGGTCGGCAGCGCGACCCGGCGCATCGTCGCCCACATACGCACGCCTCGCCTTCGACCGAGAGGTCGCGATGCCGACCCCGGATGCCGAGGAGCCGAATCAGCCGTAGTGCCAGCCGAGATGTGCGGCCCGGGCCACCCGTTCTTCGACTCGCTCGTCGACTGGGTCATCCAGGCCACCCACCGCCGAGATCCACCGCGGCGCCGCCTTCACTGATCCGGACATCCCGGACGAGCTGCGTTCTTCATCACCTTCTTGCCGACATCCGTCGACGGAAGCAAGGAACTGGTTCACCAAGCGCTGGGCACCTGGCTGTGCAAGCGGAGCGAGTCCCTGCGTGTCGCCGGCGGCAAGACGCTCTACGACTTTCTGATCCCGCACTGGCTACCCGAAGACCTCGTGATTCCGGGAAGGCTGGCGACGCTCGAGGACTGGGCCCGCAAACGCCTCTTCGAGGACCGGTTCCAGCAGGTGAAGGCGGAGCGAGAGCGTGTCGCAGACATCACGGAGAAGTTCCTCGAAGAGAGCTTCACCTCTCTCCTGGCCGAGGCCGACCGCCAGATCCTCGAAGCGGAAGAGGACGTCGACCGCGGAATCGCAGGCGCACAGGGCCGTTTGCGGCAGGCAGAGCTCGCGAAGGGCACACCGGCAGCGGCGCGACGAACGAATCACGGCGACACGCCGAAGCGGCGTCGTCAACCGCGGGCAGATATCACTGATCGGCAGTGCGATGGTGTTGCCCGTTGGTTCAGAGCCGTCAGGCCGCGACCACGGATGCAGACGCCGCGGGTCTCTCCAACGCCCGAGATCGAGGCGATCGCGATCGGCGAGGCAACCCGCTACGAGGAGGCGCGCGGCGCGACCTGGGAGAGCACCGAGAAGGACGGCTGCGGCTTCGATCTCCGCTCGGTCAGCTCTACGACCGCCGCTGCATCGAGGTCAAGGGCCGGGCGGGGATCTCGCAGGTCGAGCTCACCTGGCTGGAGTACCAGAAGGCACTGGAGTTGAAGGACGAGTACTGGCTTTATGTGGTGCTCGATTGCGCGACGCCGAGGCCACGGCTATACCGAGTCCAGAACCCCGCTGAGAGGCCTCGCGGGCGCAATCGTCCCTAACCTGGACGTGCGCTTCCAGATCAAGCCCGACCCGGTCATCAACACGGCGGAGACTGACGGAGTGAAGCGCCTCCTGATTGAAGAGGGGCTCCCGTTCGAAACGATCAACGAAGCGTCCCATCGTGAGAAGAGCGGCAACTCGCCTGATCACCCGCGGAGGCTGCACCTCTGGTGGGCACGCCGGCCGCTTGCGATGAGCAGAGCGATCGTTCTCGGCTCGGCTTCTTCCTGACCCGGACGACGACACGATCCCGGCGCGCGCGTGTATCAGGCGATCGAAGCCTGCTCCCTCTTCAAGGACAGCCGTGCTCCCGGAAGAGTGGAACCCCTGCGAGAACTCGTGCGAGAGGCGTACCCCGCCGGCCCTCCGAAGGTTCTCGACTGCTTCGCCGGCGGCGGCGCCATCCCGCTCGAGGCTTTGCGGCTGGGTTGCGACACCACGGCGATCGACCTGAACCCGGTCGCGCATCTGATCGAGCGGTGCATGCTCGATTTCCCCCGCAACGGTTCAGTCGACTCGGATGCTCAAGGCGGCAAGAGCCTCTCCTCGGACGTCGCGATGTGGGGAAAGTGGGTTGAGGAGCGAGCGAAGCGGGCGATCGCGCACCTCTCCCGGCGTCCCCGGACGGTGCAGAACCGCTCGTCTGGTTCTGGGCGAGAACGATGCCCTGCCACAACCCAAGCTGCGCGATCGAGCTGCCGCTTGTGACGACCTGGTGGTTGGCACGCGGGCGACAGCGGGTTTGGCTCACGCCTTCAGTAGCCGATGGCCGAATCGAGCTCAGGATCCGTCATGAGCAGGAAGCGAGCCAGAGGTACCGCCGGTGATGAACGCGGCTCGGCCACGTGCGTTGCCTGCGGTACGACCGCGAGCGCAAAGGACGTTCGCGCATGGGGAAGGGAGCACTCCTTCGGTCTTCGCCTCCTTGCGGTGCTCGAATCTCGAAACCGGAAAGCGCCGGTATCGACTGCCAACGGAGAACGAGTTCAATGCTGCTGAGCTTTCGGCGACCTACCTGGCGTCGCGCGATGAGAGCGACGATGGGACGCCCCGCTGTGCCAGACGAACGGCTGGAGGCAGCTCAGTACCGTAAGTTCGGGATGCTTCCATTCGGGATCTCGGAGTACCGGGATCTCTTCACGCCGAGGCAGCTAGCCGTCGCGGTTGCCCTCTGCGAAGCCGTCCGCGAGGCTCGTGCGGAGATGCTCGCTAGTGGCAGTGAAGCGGAACGCGCCACGGCGGTAGCCACATATCTCGGCCTCCTCATTGGTCGCATCGTCGACTACAACTCCTCATTCTGTTCATGGAACCTCGGGCGCGAGTTGACGCGAATACCTTTGCGCGGCAGTCGATCTCAATGGTCTGGGATTTCACGGAGATCAATCCGTTTGCAGAGGTGCCGGGCAACTGGGCCGGCGGCGTGGTTTCCATTGCGGGGGCGATCCAGCGGTGCTCCGCCACGGGAACTCGTCCGGCTCGGATCTTGCGTGGGAATGCCCAAGCGCTCGATCAGATTCCGGACGCGTACTTCGATGCGGTTGTTGTCGATCCGCCCTACTACGACGCCGTCCAGTACGGTGACCTCTCCGACTACTTCTACGTCTGGCTGAAACGCTCGATCGGCCCCTTCTACCCGGACCTCTTCGCGGCGCCACTCACACCAAAGGCGCAGGAGGTGATTGAGAACAGAGCTGACAAGAAGTCGACGTGTACATCTCCTCGGCAGAGTTCGAGGCGCGGCTCGCTCGATCGATCGCGGAAATGCGACGGGTTGTGAAGCCAGACGGTGCCGTAACCATCGTCTTCGCGCACACGGAATCCGACGCGTGGGAGCGACTTCTTCGTGCGCTTCTAGGCGCCGGCCTAGTCGTGTCGACCTCTTGGCCGATGCAGTCTGAGATGGGCAGTCGGTCGACCGCGAACGTCAGCGCAGTACTCGGATCCTCAGTCGTCCTCGTCTGCCGACCACGCGCTGCGGAACAGATCGCCTTCTACGACGATGTCGTTCGCGAGCTCGACGCCCAAATCGGCGAACGACTCAGCGAGTTCGAGCGCCTCGGACTCCGTGGCGCCGACTTCCTCATCAGCGCCATCGGCCCTGCATTCGAGGTGTTCGGTAAGTACGCAAGCGTGCAGCGCCTCAGCGGAGAAGAGGTCGGAGTGGGTGAGCTGCTGGCTCTTGCTCGCAGGACAGTCGCCCATCAGGCGATGCGGCGCCTGCTGGGATCTGAATCCCTCGCCGCCGTCGATGACGTCACTCTGTTCTACCTCACGTGGCGATGGGCGTATGGCGCGGCGAGGATCTCTGTCGATGAGGCGCAGAAGCTCGGCAAGGCGTTCAATGTCGAGGCAAGCGAGCTCGATGGTGTGGACGGCCTCGTCGAAACCTCGCGCGCGAGCTACTCGCTGCGGGGGCCAGACACCAGACGGCGAATCAGGCTGGGCGTGTCGCCAACTCTGATCGACACGCTCCATCTGGCGGCAAAGCTATTCGAGCAGGGTCGCCGCAGCGAGCTTGGCGAGGCTCTCGCGATGTCTGGCTTCGCCGAGGAACCGGCATTCTGGGCTGCCGCCAGGGCGATCTCGGAATCGCTTCCCGACGGAGATCGCGAACGAATCCTTTCTCGTGCCTCCTGGGCGGCCAGACGCAGGACCATTGAGGCCGCGCGCCGCGCGATGGCCCAGCGAGGAGCTACGACTGTTCGAGGCGAACCAGGATGGATGACCACATCGTGCCAGCCTGGCGTGACGTCGCGTCCCACGAAACGACATCCAGGACGGCTCGTTCGACGAGTCGAGCTTCGCCGCCGACCTCGGACTCGGCGGCCGAAGGGTGCGGCCCGATTATCGCGACCCGTTCTGTTGCGCAGACGTATCTCACGCACAACCTCGCGGTCGTCTTGAGGAGCTGATCCGGCGAATCGACGGCGACCCCGCCGCGGCGGCCGTGTATCGGATGCAGACCGAGTTCGGAGGCGGAAAGACCCACACTCTGCTCGCCGCGTACCACTTGTTTCGAAATCCTGGCGAGGTGGCAGCGACTGCCTGCGGCAAGGAGCTCTTGGCGGGTTCCGGCCGGTCGTCATCTCCGTCGGCGCGGGTGGTCGTGCTCGATGGTTCGGCTTTGCTCGCTGGACAGCCGACCGAACTCGAGCCTGGCGTCGTCGCCCACACCCTGCTTGGCCATCTCGCCTACGGGCTCGGGGGAGTCCACCGCGTTGGCGCGTTGGCTGCACAGGACGCAGCCCTGCTGGGTCCGGGACAACCCAGCTCTTCCGCGCCTGCGCGACTTCGCCCCCTGCGTCATCGTGCTCGACGAGGCGCTCGAGTACCTGGTCAAGGCGCTGCCGGTGCGGACGAACGAGGGCTCCTGCCACGACGACGCTAACGCTGATCAAAGAGCTTTCGACCGCGGCCGCCGGCGTCGAGCGGGTGGCGCTGCTCGCGACCCTGACATCATCGCGCCCGGAGATTTCGCTTCGAAGAAGGCGAGCGGCTGCTCGAGAGCCTGAGAAATCGTCGGCCGGCAGGAGAACGTCGTGACGCCGGTCGAGGGCGACGACATCTTCCCGATCCTCGCCGGCCGCCTGTTTGCGACGCAGGGGGAGGAGCCGATTCGCCGGCAGGTCGCCGATGCCTACGCGAGCTACTACGTCGCGGACCTGGCCGATGCGATTCCGTCGGCCTACCGGGAGTCCGCCTTCCGCGAAAGAATCGTCGCCGCCTATCCGTTTCACCCCGACCTCGTTGACCTGCTTCAGAACCGCTGGGGCTCACTCTCCGGATTCCAACGCACCCGCGGCGCTCTTCGGCTTCTCGGCCACACCGTGAAGGCCCTATGGCTAAGAACACGAAGGCGCCACTGATTCACCTGGGCGATGTCGACCTCGCCGACGCAGGTGTTCGCGGCGAGGTTCTCAAGGTCACGGGCGAGTCGTACAAGTCGGCCCTGAACGCAGACATCATCCGACCCGACGCACAGGCCCCGACCGAGGATCGGCGCCGCGGTGGCCAGGCACAGGAACTGCGGGTGGCCACCGGTCTCAACCTCAGCGTTCATGTACTCCTTCGGCCCCGACCGTGTGCTGGGCGGCAGCCAGGCGCAGATGCTCGCAGGCGTTGCCAGGCCGAGTCTCGGCAAGGGCCTCGTCGACGATGTACGAGACAGCCTGCGCGAGCTTCTCTGGTATGCGCGGGTCGAGGGTGGACGATTCCGCTTCACGACCGAGCCGAACCTGAACAAGGTCATCCTCGAGCGGGAGAGCGCCGTAGCGGAAACAGCTATCTCCGCACTCTTGGCCGAGGCCACAAGCAAAGTCGCGCCTGCTTCCGGATTCTGGCGCACCATCACAGGCGTTCACGACTCGTCGAGTGTCCCTGATGTCCCGAAGTTGACCCTTGCACTTCTGGATCCGGAGAACCGCGTCGAGCAAGCAGACTCCGAAAGCACCCCGGAGCCTGTGCAGATCCTCGCGGATCGTATCCTCACCCAGTTCAACCAGTCCGGTCGCACCAACAAGAACACACTGGTAGTGGTCGCCCCGGATTCGGTGGCACTGGGGAGGGCCCGGAGCCTCGCAAGGACCGTCAGCGCGATGCGGGACCTGCAGGCGGACGGCCCACGGCTTCAGGCGGTTCAACCAAGAACAGCAGAACGAACTCCGCAGCCGCATCGCTCGGGCGGAGGACAGACTGCCCGCTCTCCTCGTCCTGTCGTACCGGCATGTATTTATGTTGACGAATGGCATCGGTGGCTCCCCGCCTGCAGTCCTCCACCAGGACCTGGGTCCAGCACGTGCTAGTGAGACGGTTACTGACCGTGTCACCGAACACATCCGCGCCGGCGATGCGCTACTGGACAAACTAGCCCCTGCCGCGCTCCTGTCCGAGCGGTTCAAGTTGCTCCCATCGGAAGCAGAAGCCGTCGAGATCGAAGCGCTTCTGCACGCCTTCCAGCGCTATCCGCGCCTGCCGAAGCTGGCGTCGACTGAGGTGCTGCGCGATTGCTTGCGCGCTGGTGTGCAGCGCAGCGTGTTCGCCCTTGTGTCGGGGAGCCAGTGGCGTGCACCTGATGCAGTGATCAGGTTGGGGGAGGACGTGATACCGGGTGAGATCGACTTCCAGCCCGGGACATGGCTAGTACGTGCCCCACTTGCGCTCGACGCACTCGCCCGACGCAACGCATCCGTAAACGCGGACGCAGAGACTGAACTGGCCGTCGCAGAGCCCTCCGCAGGTCATACGGATGGGTCCGACACCTCAACGCCACAGGGCAGGGCAAGCGAGCGAAACTCGGCCGCTAGCCCTGCGCGCGGCGCCGCGATTGGCACCAAGTCGGCGCCTGGGCCCACAGGGCTTCGGTTGCGGATAGCAGGCGTGCCGGCTGACAAGGTAAGGGACGTCGTCAAGGTGGCCGTGTTGCAGTTCGCTACTCAGGGAGCCGAGGTGACGGTCGACTTTGACGTATCGATCCGTTCACCGAAACCAATCGCGCCTCACATCATCGATTTGGTTCTCGACGAGGGCCTCGGTCAACTCGGCTTGCGGGCAGAAAAGCAGGAAGGATAGCGGGAGTACGCCGGGTCAGCAGCCTCTACAGCGAGGACAGCTTCGTCGTAAGGTTCATCTGGCGTGCCCGGCTTGAGATCCTTGCTTCCGTGGCCCGGGTCGAATAGGTCCAGCCCAGGTACGGAAACGTCCCGGCGAGGTAGTCGCCGATCTGCTGGCGCATGCTGGGGTGGATGTCGTACTGGTCGAGGTCGGCGGGCCGGACGAAACGGACGCCGTCAGCCTCGTCGTTGATCGTGGGCTCGCCGCCAACGGGTCGCCCGATGTAGGTGTTCTCGTACTGCAGGCGGATCTCGCCGTCGGTGTAGGCGACGATGTGGTTCGGGTGGGTGTAGACGCCGAGGAAGCCGGTGATCCCGGCGACGATGCCGAGACCCTCCTCCAGGCATCGACGGCGCCGCGCACCTGGCGGCCGTCTCGCCGATGTCCTGCGCTCCGCCTGGTAGTGCCCACTGGCCGGTTTCGCGCCGGCGCTGGAGGAGGATGGCACCGGTGTCGTCCGTGACGAGCAGGTTGCTGGCCGGGATCAAGGTGTTGGCCTTGGGGGCGTTCGGGTCGTTGTAGTACTCAGTCCTGCCCATGTGCGCGGTGGTCCCCTCCACGTCGGTGTCGAGGGCCGCGGGCCGGCCCGCAGACCGGAGCCTAGGCGGACGACTGTCGGGGCCCACACGGATCCGCTCCAGCCACCTCGCACGCCAAGACCTGCCCCGTTCAGCAGCCGGGGAACCGAAGCGAGGCCCCACGGTGAGCGGCAGAGATCTACAGCAACCCCTGGGCGAACCCGTGGCTGGTGGACGTGGAGCAGCCGGACGGGCACCGGTGGGAGCATCACTTCGTTCGGATGCGGCATCTGGCGGTGGCTGCGGTGGTGGACGACCGCAAGCGGGTGCTGATGATGCGGTGGCACCGGTTCATCCGGACACCTGGGCGTGGGAGCTGCCATGGCGAGGTGGTGGATGGAGACGTCGGAGCAGGCGGTGGTGCGGGAGGAACCACTGGAGTTAGCTGGGTACGGACGTGAGCGAAGTGATCACCCGCAACAGGTCTCGCACATCCGTGAGGTCCGGGACGACGACGTCCGCTCCCGCGTCCACCAACTCGTCGGCGCTGGACTTACCGGACGCCACCCCGATGACGGCCGCGCCGCCCTCCAGCCCGGTGCGAACGTCTTCGAGCGAGTCCCCGATGATCACCGTGTTACCCCGAGCGAACTCCACGTGGCGCTTCGCATGCGCACGTTTCTGGGCGACGGAGACAAGCGATGGGCGATGGGTGTTGTCGGAGGCGTAGCCGCCGATCTCTGTGTCGACGTCCGTCCAGGTCGAATGTGGAGAGTTTGATCAGGGCATTCTGTCGGAGGTTTCCGGTGACGACGGACGGCATCAGGCGGGGGTGGTCGTGGACCGCGAGAGGGCGTCGACCGCGCCAGCCATGAGGATGCCGTCGCCTTGGAGATCGGGAACGTGCGCGGCGAGTCGACGGGGGACCAACTCAACCATGCGTGACAGGAGTTCCGGGATCAGGTCGTCGGGTACGCCGTTGTCGCGAAGCAGGGCCTGGATAGCGAGGGGCATGGTGACGCCGGTTCCGCGGGCGGGCAGGTTGACGGCGGGGCGGCCGACGACTTCGGCGGGGCGCCTTTGCCGTAGACCTGGCGGTCGATGTCGCCCACGTAGAGCAAGGTGCGGTCGATGTCCCACAGGACGAGGACGGAGTCGGTGCGGGTCATGTGATGCTCTCGGCTCGGGGAGCGGTGATGGCGCCGACCCGTTCGATCAGGTCGGATACCTGCGGAGTAGTGGGCGACCGAGGCGAGTTCGGTCGTCAGCGACGAACACGCTTGTTCAGTCTCGCGGACTGGAGGTCTTCGGCGAGGGCCGCGGCTTGGTGGCCGATGTCGCAGGCGGCTTCGAGTTCGCCTCGCCGATCTCGGCGATCGCGGCACGGCTGAGGAACTGTGCCTGGGTGCGGTGGCTGGTGGTGTTGACCGCTTGGGTCGCCTTGATGAGGCTGTCGACGGCCTCGGCAGGTTCTCCGAGGTCGAGGGCGGCAGCTGCCCGCCTGGCCTGTGGATCTCCCCCTCGTTGATCCAGTACAGCCAGTGCGGGGTCTGTTCTCGGATCGTCCGCGGGGGCGGTAGCAGCTCGGCCGCTTGGCCGAGAGCTCGCAGGACTGCCTGACGCGGGCCGAGTTTCGCGTGGCCGCGCGCTTGCCGGGTGAGGAGCATTGCTTGGAGAGCGGGTGCGTCGAGCGCTTTGGCCTTCTCACGAGCGGCCTGCGCGGCGACAATCGCGTCTCTCGGATGCCCTGTGGAGTAGCCGTGGATGGCGATGTACGACAGTGGCCGGCGCCCAGCCGTGCGTCTCCGGCCGCGTGGGCCGCCCGGAGCGCGCCGCGTAGGTAGTCTGGGCCGCGTCGTGCTGACCGGCGTCGAAGGAGAACCAGCCGGTCTGCGTCTCGGTGTTGGCGGCGATGGCCGCCAGTCTGCGTCCGGCGGCTTCGTTGTAGGCGCCCCGCTTGAGCACGCGCAGGATCAGCGCGAGATGGGCGTTGCCCAGCTCGGCCAACGTCCCGCTTCCCGCGCTGGCGTCCATGACGCGTAGGTGGTCGATCGTTCCCTGAAGGTGGCCGAGGAGTTCTTCGAGACCTGGCTCCCGTTGTGAGCCCGGAGCAGCGGTTCCGCTTCAGCGGTTCCCCAGTGGTGGACGTATGCGGTCAGCGCGATGCCGCTGACGGTGAGGAACTTTCGGCGGTTCACGGTGTCACCTCCTACCGCGTCGTTCAGTGCCGCCACCATACGGGCGGCTGTCCATGGCAGTGCCGGATCCCGTTCGTCACCAACTGGGTCGACAGCCCGTCGTGGTCTGGTCTGCCCCGCTGTGAGGGGAAGACGCACCAGGTCGGCGGGCGCACCGATTCCGTTCAGGAACTGGACGACGCGGTCGATGTTCGTGAGCTTGCGGCTTCCCGATTCCAGCATGGATAAGAAGGCCTGGCTCAGTCCCGTCATCGTGGCGATGTCGTCCTGCCGCAGCGATCCGCGGCGCCGCACGAGCCTGCTGGCCAATCCGAAGTCCCAGTCCGCCAGCGCGGCGCGGACTTCCGGGTCCTGCCACACCCGCTCTGGCACCACGGGGACATCAGCGACCGTCGTGGATCGACCCGTCCGCACGAAGCGCACTGCTGGTCGGTGTTGTAGCGGCTCAGCAGACAGCCGCATCGAGTACAGCGGCGCTGGGATCCCACGTCCACTTCCGGCCTCCCCCTACCTCGTCCGGTGCTCGCCAATACGACGTGCGACCGGTCGGATCATGTCTGTGATATCACCACGCGACTGTGCGCAACACACCCCGTCCGCCTGACGCTTGATTCGCGTCGGCAAGGATTCGCCGGCCGGAATCAGACGACCGGCGAATCCTCACGACGAGCAGCAACCAAGACCCATGCGAGCGCTGCCCAGCGGGAGGTGACGACACAGTGACAGCACCTGAGGAACCGGCATTGGCTCCGCTTGTCGTCCCGTCAGGCATCACTACGGCTGTTGGACGTCGCGAAGACAGACCTGACAGTCCTGGGGCGCACCCGTCCACGGTAGTCCGGCGGACTGCGGCTGAATCTCCTGCACGTGGCATACCAGGCCACACCTCGGAAGAACGGTCCTTCGCCGGCGACTTGGAGAACGCCGCGGACGCTCGGGTGTTCGCCGCCGCTTTCCTCGCGAGCTGGGATACGGCGGAACGGGTGGAGGACGTGCAGCTATGTGTCAGCGAACTCGTCGCGAACTGCCTCGTCCACGGCGGAGGTTCCCGGGACGGATTCAAGCTGCGCCTCACCCTCCTCGACCGGCGGCTCAGCGTCGCCGTAACGGACTCCGGCACCGGGCGACCGGTGCGCAGGGCTGCGGCGTGGGACGCACCCTCCGGCCGCGGGCTCCTGATCGTGAACGAGATCGCTGACCGGTGGGGCGTTGAGGAACACGCGGTGGGCAAGACGGTGTGGGCCGAGTTCGGGTGCTCGATCAGAGGGAGACGGCATGCCCAGCATTGAGGCCGCAGGGCTCGGGCTTGAGGGGCGGTACGGCCCGTTCGGTCCCGCGGCGATCAAGCCGTACGCCAGGACTCAGCGGTCCCTCGACGGTCAGTCCTTCCTCAAGACCTATATGGGCATAGACCCGCGGGGCCGCCGCCGGCGGGAGGCCGATGCGGTGGTGGTCGCCGCTCAGAGCGACCTCTCGGTTCCGGGCGTACTGGCCACCGGCGACAACGAAGACCACTCATGGACGCTGTTTCACACTCTTCCCGGGAACCCGTGCGCCATCAGCACCACTGCCGAGATCGAGCACTACCTCACTCGGGTCCTCGCCCTTACTCGTCGCCTGCACCGGCCGGTCGCCGGGCTACGGCCGGGGTCTGGCTGGCGCGCGGGCGAGCATGACGAACCAGTCACCCACCAGCGCTTCCTGCTGAAGCAACTCACTGTGCGCTGCCAGCAGTCGCCCTGGTGGACGGCGCTGCAGAACGCCCTCGAACCCGCGGATTCCCTGCCCACGGTGTACCTGCACGGCGATCTCAAGCCGGACCACCTCCTGGTCGACGGCGTTCGTCTGCACATCGTTGACTGGGAGGCCAGTTGCCGGGGTCCAGCGGTGTGCGACTTCGCCGATGTCGTCTTCCACCTCGTTCGCGACCTGATCTACGCGGCCGTGCCGCCCAGCGACCTCCCCCTCGGCCCGATCTGCGTCCTTCCGATCAACAGCGCCGTACTGGCCTGGCGCCTGATCCAATGGCTTGACCGGCGTCGGCCAACCGACATCCGTCTCCTCACGGCAGGCGACGTCCGCAAATTCGCCGATGCAGACAACCCGGCCGAGGTCTGCGGCCACCTGGCCCGGACGATCGCCGCCATGCGCCGTGCTGGCGTCCCTCGCTAACCCGCGAGGGCACTGCTCTACCGCCGGCCGAACGCTGCTCCTTTCCGTCCCTCCGTCCACGCAATGGAGTTCGCCATGCCTCGATTCAGCACGTCCTCCGGCCGTAGCCACCTCGTCATCGAGACCGGCTTACCCCGACCGGATGCCACGTCCATCGTCGAACGCAAGGGCCTCGGCCATCCGGACACGCTTGCCGACCACCTTGCCGAGCGGCTGTCCCGCGCCTACAGCCGCTACACCGTGGAGCACTTCGGCGCTGTACTCCACCACAACTTCGACAAGCTCGCCCTGCTCGGCGGGGCCAGCGAGGTCCGTTACGGGGCGGGCCGGATGACGGCGCCGGTGCGGGTCCTGGTCAACGGGCGGGCAGCCCCCTCGTGCGGCGGCGAGAGCATCCCGGTCATGGAGATCGTGGAGGCCGAGGTCAGGGCCTTCTTCTCGGAACGGCTGGCCGAGGTCGCCGACCAACTCGACATCGTGTTCAACATCACCAGCAATTCGAGCCCCGGCGCCGTCCTGACCGGTGATGGCGTGCCCGACCGGACGCGATGGTTCAACCCGAGGTCGGTCGAGGATCTGCGCGAGCGGCGGGTGCGGCTGTCGAACGACACGTCGCTCGGCACCGGTTGGGCGCCGGAGAACGCGTTCGAGTCGTTCGTGCGGGAGCTGGTCAACCACTTCTCCGGCGACAGCGAGTTCACCCGCACACACGCGTGGTGCGGCTCCGACGTCAAGCTCATGGGGTACTGGGACGGCGACCAGGCGGACGTCGTGCTCTGCGTCCCGCAGAAGTCCCGGCACGTCGCCGACCGGGCGGAGTACATACGCAACACCGAGACCGTCCTGGCCGAGTGCCACCGGCTCGCCGACCTCCGCCTGCCCGGCGTGGCGGCCCGTTTCCGCCTGAACGCTCGCGACGTTCCGGAGAAGGACGAGCTGTACCTGACGTACACCGGCAGCTCGATCGAATCGGGTGACGAGGGCGTCGTGGGCCGGGGAAACCGCGTCAACGGCCTCATCACGCCGTTGCGTCCGATGAACCTGGAGGGCGCCAACGGCAAGAATCCCGTCTACCACGTGGGCAAGCTCTACAACATCGCCGCCCAGCGGCTCGCTGACCGGCTCCACCAGGCGACCGGCGGGCACGCCGAGGTCCATCTGGTGAGCACCACCGGGCAGCGGCTCGACCAGCCCTGGCGCATCCTCGTCCGGCTCTCGTCCTCCGACGTCGAGATCGACAAGGTCCAGGCGATGGTGGCGGAGGCGCTCAGCGAGTTCCCGGCCCTGACCGACGAACTGGTCTCCGACGGGATCGTGCTGAGCTGATGACGAACCGGATGCTCGGAGAGCTGCCGGCCGGCAGCCGACAACGGTTGCTGGCGCACTACGGCCCAGCGGTCCAGCCATGGCTCGACACGGCACCGGACCTGCTGGAGCGGGCCGCGCGCCGATGGAAGCTCGTGCTCGGCGGCTATCACGACGCCGGACACGCTTCGGTGATCGTGACAGCGACCGCCCCCGCCGGGCATCCGCTGCTTCTCAAAGCATGGTGTGATCCGGCCCGATACCGCCGGGAGGTCGCCGTCCTGCGTCTCTGGGACGGCGGCCCGACGGCAGAGGTCTTCGAGACCGCCGACGACCTGGCCGTGGCCGCGCTGGAACTCGTCGGAGGCCGGCCCGGCGGTTCCGTTCGGCCTCGGCGTGAGACGCAGCTGGTGGCCGCTGCCCTTCAGGCGCTGCACGAGTTCGGGCGGGGGCACCGCCTCGGCGGCCTACCCCTCCTCGCGAACTACTTGGGCCAGGAGGTGCTGCCCAGGATCGGTCGGCGCGCTCGCGGCATCGACCTCGGCGAGTGGCGTCGGCTCGTGGACGACGCGTTCGTGGCACTGCCCGGCCTGCGGGAACACCAACGCCGCACCACCGTGCTGCACGCGGACCTGTACCGGGAGAACGTGCCGTTCGACGACGCAGGGCTCCCGCGGCTGATCGATCCCCTGCCGATGCTCGGCGACGCGGCCTTCGACTGGGCGTTCTGGACGGTCTACTACGACCTCGGTGAAGGGACAGCCGATCGGTTGGCGGCAGTCGCCGGGATCTCCCAGATCCCGGTCACCGAGCTGATGCCGTGGTGCCGGCTCCTGGCACTCGACGGGCTCCTCTACTACCTCGAATCCGCCGACGAGCGTGCGCCACGGATGGCCCGAGTGCTCTCCGGTCTCTCACCCGCAAGCACAAGGAGTTGTTCGTGACCACGTACATCCTCCGCCACGGCCAGACCGCGCACAGCCAGCGGTATCTCGTCAACGGGGATCTCACCCAGTTGATCCCTCTGAGCGAAGAGGGCCAGAGGGCCGCCATCCACGCCCGGTCCGCGTTCGACGCGACCGTGATGCGCACCTGGGTGGCCAGTGAGTTCCCGCGCACGCAGCAGACGGCCTCCCTGCTCATGAACTACCCGCCGGCCCCTCTGGTCGTCGACGCCCGTCTGAACGAACTGGACTACGGCGACTACGAAGGAGGTCCCTTCCTGGACTACGCCGTCTGGCTTGAGCACCACGGGGCCAGCCAGCTGCCCCCTGGCGCGAGGGAGTCCCAGCAGGAGGGCATCCGCCGGATGCTCGTCGGTGTTCTCGCCGCATTGCAGCGACCCGGCCCCCGCGTCCTCGTGTGCCACGGCTTGCTGGTCTCCGTTCTTCTGTGGCATCGGGACCGGTCTCCGGGGACGCCCATGCCGCTGTTCTTCCCGGAGGCGCCCTGCGCGGAGCCGCTCGCCGTGCCCGACGACAGGCTCTCCGACTGGATTGGGGTGCTGTTGGCCAAGCTGGAAGCGGCACAGGGCCCTGATCAGCCCGGCCTCGGTGAAGGAGGGGCAATTCCGATCGGCGACGGCTCGGCGATTGCTACGGTCACTTCTGTATCCCGCCCGCCGGATCAGAAGGACCTTCCTCATGCATGATGCCCGCGCCCTGATCGACATGGGTGCCGAAGCGGTTCGTCGGCTCGCTCGCCGCGGTTACTCCCTGGACCTGTCCGAGCTGGAAGACCTCCAGTCCCGGCGCAACCAGAGCATCCGCTCCGCCGACGAGCTGAGGGCGGAGTCCAAGCGGGTGGCGAACGAGGTCCAGCAGACGGCAAAGCAGGGCGGCGACATCTCCAAGCTGAAGGAGCACGCCCGCGAGCTGAAGGACCAGATCCGGGACTTGGAGGCCGAGCAGGAGCGGGTACAGGAACAGCTCCGCGACCTGCTCCTCAGCATCCCGAACCTGCCGGACGACTCGGCGCCGGACGGCGACTCCGAGGACTTCGCGGTCGAGGTCCGGCGGGTCGGAACTCCGCCGGCCTTCTCCTTCGAGCCGAAGGACCACGTCGACCTGGGCGAGGCCACTGGCATCCTCGACTTCGCCCGGGCGACGAAGCTCTCGGGACCCCGATTCGCGGTCTCGCGCGGTGCGGGCGCGGCGCTGGAGCGTGCCCTGGCGACCCTCTTCCTCGACATCCACACGCGCCGCCACGGCTACGTCGAGCACGGCGTCCCGTACCTGGTCACCCGGAAGACCATGACCGGCACCGGCCAGCTGCCGAAGTTCGAGGAGGACCTGTTCAAGACCGGTGTCGCCGACCGCGACCTGTTCCTGATCCCCACGGCCGAGGTGCCCCTGACCAACCTCTACGCCGACGAGATCATCCCCCCGGCCGAACTGCCGCTGGCCATCACCGCGCACACCCCCTGCTTCCGGTCCGAAGCCGGGTCGTACGGCCGCGACACCCGCGGGCTGATCCGCCAGCACCAGTTCGCCAAGGTGGAGATGGTCCGCATCGTCGACCCGGAGAACGCCGCTGCGGAGCTGGAGAAGATGGTCGGCCACGCGGAGGCCTGCCTGAAGGAGCTGGGCCTCGCCTACCGGGTTATCCTCCTCGCCGCCGGCGACACCGGCTTCTCGGCACAGCTCACCTACGACATCGAGGTGTGGCTGCCCAGCCAGAACACCTACCGCGAGATCTCCTCCATCTCCAACTTCGGCACCTTCCAGGCCCGCCGCGCCAACATCCGCACCCGCGGCGCGGACGGCAAGCCCAAGCTCGTCGCCACCCTCAACGGCTCCGGCCTGCCCATCGGCCGCACGCTGGCCGCCGTCCTCGAACAGTGCCAGCAGCAGGACGGCTCCATCGTCCTGCCCGAATCCCTCGTCCCGTACCTCGGCTTCCGCCGCATCGCGGCGGACGGAACACCGGAGGCATAGTGCTCGTCGGCGTCTGCGACTTCCCTGGTAGCTACGCCTTTCCACCCGCCGGCTACGGCGGGATCGAACGATGGCTCTGGGCGGTCGCCGTAGGCGCCCGAGCCGCAGGCGCCGACGTACACCTCCTCGGGCCGGGCTGGCTCACGGACCTGGAAGACCAGCTGGGTCCGCAAGCCCGTCCGCCTGGAGGACATCACCGCGGGCTCGCTCGCCGAACGCGAACTCCGCGGCACCGGGTACGACCTCCTGGTCGTAGGGCACGAATACCCGTCGCTGCCCGCATGGACGCGGACCTGGAGCACGCTGGACTGCGACGTCGCCACCTTCCAGCACTCGCCGGTCTTCCGGCACACCGAGACGGCCTTCGACGGCAAGCACTCGCGGCTCTACTGCTACTCGCCCGAGATGATCGAGCGGTACGCGGAGCACCAGCCGATTCCCGAGTTGGCGGTACACCTCGGGCTCGAACGAGGAAGAGCCGCAGGCCGTCGCGGGAATGACCTGGTATGGCTCGGCCGTTTAGACGAAGAGAAGGCACCACACCTCGCCGTACGGGCCGCGCAGATCCTCGGCCGGCGGATCCGTATCGTCGGCCCGGTCTTCGATCAGGCGTACGTGCGACTCCATGAGCGACTCCTCGGATCGGACAACGTCGAGTGGGTCGGCGAACTCGGCGGCCCTGCCAAGACCGCCGCCATCCGGGACGGGTCAGTCTTCGTCTACACGTACGCCCGCACCTACGTGGAGGCCGGTGCTGCGGTCTTCGGCGAGTCCTTACGGGCCGGCACGCCGATGGCCGCCCTCACCTGGCGCGAGGGCACGTGCGCCGAAGCGGCCCTCTGCGACGCAGACGGGCGTGATCGCCCTGGCCGACCCCGACGAGGACGACGAGACAGCCGCACACCGGCTGGCGCAGGCGATCGAGCAGGCAGAGAACCTGGACCATGAGCGCGTCCAGGCGATCGGCCAGCAACGGTTCGACCCCGCTCGCCACTTCCTGGCCATGGCGGCACGCCCATGCTGACCAGCGGCGTGACGGGACTTCGCGGCGATGGGGCGGTAGACGTGGGGCGGCGCCTACCCGATGTACTCCGCCAAGCCATGGGACCTCGCTGGGAGTTCACCGTCGGCGACGGGCGCATCGAAATCCGGCATCCGCACCGAGGATCTCCCTACCGGCCACCACGTCACCCGCCCTCGTGGGCAGAGTTACTGGACAAGCTGAGGGTTGGCTTTGCCCGGCAAGGCGTCCCTCAAGCCTCCTGCCTGCCGCTTCGATGGGGCCGCGAAACGGAGCTGACGATCTCCGCGGTCCAGGCCCTCGACCCGCTCCTCAAACACGGACGTCAGCAGCCCTACCGAAGCGGCTACCTTCCCCAGCCCGTCGTCCGCTTCACCGGCCAGCGCGATGCCAACGGCGACCTGCGCGAAGGCTTCCTGACATCCTTCGTCAACGTCTCCCGCATCCAACCCATCGCGGATCTGGCTGAGTTCGGCTCGATCTTCAACGGCTGGCTCTCCGTGCTGTCCCATCTCGGCTTCCACGCACGCCATGTGAGTGTCCACGGCGACCTCTCGACGTGGCAGCGACGCCAGGTCTGCGGCGTAACCCTCCGCTTCCACCACGCGGACTTCCCGCTGGGCGACATCGTCCTTCTCTGGAACGCCGAGAACCCCGAGCTCATGGCCGTGGATCTCGGGACCGCGCTGGAGCGTCTGGCCTGGGCTCGTACTCACGGGAACTGGTACGACCTCGTCTACGGACGCTTCGCGCAGGCGGCGCCGGTGCGGACTCTGGACGCGATCCGTACCGCGACTCTCCTTCTGGGGCACGGGATTTCGCCTGCGGCGAGAGGCGCCGGCGGGATCGTGCGGCGGGTCATCGCCACGATCGACGTCGACTCGGCACGCCTCGGTGTCAGTGCGGTAGTCCGATCCTTCTATGACTATTGGGCGCAGTGCGGATCGCGTGCGGTTCCGTGGCCGACCGTAGTCGCCGGCATCGAGCGCGAGATGGGCATCTGACAGCGGGTGCCCCCCACACGTACAGAAGTACCTGGACCCGATGCTCCCGGGGTAATCGTCAACGGTCAGAGACAGCGGGAACGGTTCTTGGGGATCGCCGCGCTGGACGATCCCCATGAACCACGCGGGGTGTGGAGTCAGTCGAGCTGCGTGATCTCGAACTCGGTTTCGTCGGCGGTGTAGCGCTCCAGGAGCGCGGCTTGGACGGCTTCCGGGTAACCCAGGAAGGCGTCCAGCCCGACCAGCAGAACCCGATCGAGCGGGGCGATGTAGGTGTCGTCACCTATGGCCCACTGCCCGACTGCCATGGCGGCGTGGGCTTGGATGAGCGGGACGTAGGCGTGGTCGAGTCCCTGGTCCTTGCAGGACTGGGCTGCGAGGTCGCGGATGGCCTCGATGACGGTGACGTCGTCCTGTACCGCCCAGTAGCACGTGGCCATCAGGTCCTCGGTGGCCTGGTGAAGACGAGCGCGCAGTTCTCGGTCGGTGAGCCAGAAGCCGGTTGCGCCGGTCTCCAGCGGGGTGTTCGTGGTGCTCACGTCGTTCCTTCTGGGGAGGTTCTGCTTGTCAACTGGGAGCGGGCGAGGCCCGGGGGGATGCTTCGAGTCCGTGCGCTCTTCGGCGTCCGTGCGAGGGCATGGGGTCACCGCCCTCGGAGGCGGGGTGGTGTGCCGGCCGCCGGCGAACCCGGGGCCGGTTCCGGTGTCGGCGCCACTGCCGTTGTCCTGGGGCGTGATGGAGTGGCTGGGGGCAGGTCGGTGAGTCGGCGGATGCGCCAGGCGAGGACGGTTGCGGGGTCGTCGGCGCTGTCGAGCTCCCGCGACAGCGCAGCCTGCCGAAGCAGATCGGCGGGATTGGGACCGTGGCGCTGGGCCTGGTGCAGGGTGGCGGCCAAGGCTGGCCAGCCGTCGGCCGCCAGCAGGCGGTCTGCCGTGCTGTCGGGCAGGGTCCGTCGGACGGCGTCAGCCAGTTGGTCGCGGACAGGGCGTGAGAGCCGTTGTCCGTGGGCGGTGAGTGCGGCGAGCGGGGCTGTGGAGGCTCGGTTGGCGGCGGTGCGCAGGTGGTCGGCGGTGGCTTGGGCGGCGCGGGCTTGCTGGCGGTGGCCGCTCGTGTTGTGGTGGCGTGCGAGGGCGATGGCGATGAAGACGAGGGTCTCCAGGAGCAGGGCGGCGGCCTCACTGTCCTCGCCTCGGCCGAGGGTTGGTCCGCCGGTGAACAGGGTGCGGGCGGCTGTGCGGAGGGCTCGCATCTCCTGGTCGGCGGCGCGGTCGTGGGTGTGGGCGATGCGTCCGTACTCCCTCGCGGCCGCGATGAGGCCGGCGCGGCCGGGGCCGTGATGCGTCTGCGCGAAGGCGTCGAGGACTTCCCCGAAGCCGGCTGCCTGGGCCTGCGCCGCGATCGGGTTGTCGACGGTCGTGGCGTGCAGAATTCGTTCTGCTTGTTGGAGCCCGGCAGCGGTGTGGACGGTGGCAGAGGGCTTGTCGGCGCCGACGGCGAGGCGGGCGCGGATCTTGGGCAGGGTGAGGTCGGGGCCGAGCTCGGAGCCGGGGAACCAGACTGGCGTGTTGTTGGCGTTGCGGTCGCCGGGGAGGGCGAAGGAGTAGCCCTGGGCGTCGCCGGAGGGCAGGCGGCGGATCTTGACGCGGACGCCGTGAGCAGCGAGACGGGACATGAACTCGTCTTCGCTGATGGCGCCAGCCAGCGATTCGCGTACGGCCGTGCGCAGGACCTGACGGGAGGGCTCCGGCCTGCCCTGGCGCTTGGCCTTGTGGAATTCGGCGCGGGTGGCCCGTTTGGCGGTGGTGCGGGCGGTCCTGGTGCCGTTGGGGGCGCGATCGACCTGGCGCAGGCCGTAGTCCTGTTCAATGTTCGTGAGTTCAGCCATCACCTTGTGCCAGTCGCGGTGGAGGCGGGCGCCGGTGAGGTCGGCTCGGACGGTGGTGGCGACGATGTGGATGTGGTCGTCTGCGTGGCGGACGGCGACCCAGCGGCAGCCGTCCGGGTCTCCCTGCGGTGCGATGCCGGCGGCGTGCAGGACGCGGCGTGCGATCTGCTCCCATTCGGTGTCGGACAGGTGGCGGTCTTCGGGGGCGGCGCGCAGGGAGCAGTGCCACACGTGGTCCTTGGGGGCGCGCTTGCCGGCCTGGTTCACCCGTAGGTCGAGGATCTTCGTGAGCTGGGTGAGGGCGTGTTCGGGGTTGGGGGCGCGGCCGGGGTCCGGCAGCAGGGTTTCGAAGGCGGCGACGGTGTGCTGGTTGGTGTGCTCGTCTGCGTCGCCGGGGCCGTAGACGTAGGCGAGGACGCCGCGGGTGCGGTTGCCCCGGCTGATGCTGGCGATCACCGGTGGCCGCGTGCCTTGGCTATGCGGTGGGCGGTGTCGTCCAGGTGGGCCACTGCGGTGGGGAGGTCGTGGTGGAGGAGGCGTTCGGCGGCGGTGAGGAAGGTGGCGGCCGGGCCAGGCGGCAGTGCGGCGCCCATGTTGAGTTGGCGGGCGATCTGGTTGAGGTTGTTGCCCCAGGCGCTCAGCTCGGATCGGGCGGCGGCCAGTTCGTCGATGGCGGCGTCCAGTTGGTCCGCCACCGGCGAGGTGCCGGTTTCCGGGGCGAGGGCGCGGCGGGCGACCAAGTGCGCGAGGGAAAGCCGGGCGGCGGCTGCCTGTTCGACCAGCTGCTGCTTCTCGTCCTGGTCGAAGCGGGCGGTGACCCGGCACTGCTTCTTACGTACGGCATCGCGCTGGCGGCGCTTGGGCTTGCGGCGGGCTGCGGCGGCATGGGACGCGCGCTGGACGCGGGGCTGCGCTGCGCTGGCGGTGAGCGATGCGCTCGGCGCGTGCTGGTCCTGGTCGTGGCCGCCCTCGGCCACGGCTGCCCCGTGGTCCGGCGCCCCCGCCGGGCCTCCCCCGCCGCCCTCGGCGGGGGCCTGCGCCTGCGGACGGCCGTAGGACGGTCGCAGGCTCTTGCTGGCTCCGCCAACGGTGGTGGGACGGTTGGCTGTTGGCGCGGGGTTGGGACCGTCGTCGGTGGGGTGAGCTGCGGTTTCGGTACGTGCAAGGCTCATTGGCGGCACTGCCGTCACCGCCAGCTGGTCGGCGTCGGGGCTCTCCGGGTTGAGCGGGTGCGGCATCAGCTTGTCGATCGAGGTGTTGAGCGTGGCGGCGGCCATGCGCGGTGGCGACTGCGCACGGCTGGGTGGCCGCGGGGTGCCCGGCCGGTTGGGGCCGGGCACCCCGCGCGGTCGGCCGGTTCAGGTGATCGGCGGATGTGGCTGCGGCTCTTCGTCAGGCTGGAGTTGCTTGAGGGCTTGGGAGATGCGGCCGTTGGCGGCCGATAGGCCGTGGGCCTCGATGGCGTCGCGGGCCATGGCGCGGATGATTGGTCGGGTGCGGGGTGGGCTTGGGCGATGATGTCGGCGAGTTGGTCGATGGAGGCTTCGGCGCGGCGGCCTGCTCGCGCGATACTCGTGTGTTGGCCGGAATCGTCCTTGCCGGTGTGACCTGCGCTGTCGGCGTTGGCCGGTGACTGTTGCGGGTTGTGCTGGCCGTCGGCCGCCGCGTCCGGCGCGGCGATCGGGTCCGTGTCGGTGACCGGCTTGGCGGGCGTCGTGGCCGGAATCACCGGTGTGTCGGCCGGAATCACGGTGGGAGTTCCGGCCGCCTGGTGGGCCATTCCGGCGGGGGCGGGGCGGCGGGGGCGTTGCGGGTGACGAGGATGTGGAGGTGGGTGGCTCCGCCGAGGGCGAGGGGTGCGATGGCGGAGAGGATGGCGACGGTGTGGTTGCCGAGGATGAGGATGTGGATGCCGGGGTGGTTGAGGCGGACGGCGTGGAGGGCGTTGGCCCAGAGGCTGGCGGCGGTGGCGGCGCCGAAGAGGGTCCAGGCGTAGAGGCGGGCGCCGAGCGGGGCGTCGCGCAGGACGAGGATGGCGCGGACGCCGTAGGCGATGAAGCCGTCGATGACGACGGGGAAGAGGAAGCTGAGGGCCGGGGTGGTGTGGATGGCGACGGCGACTTGGCGCAGGGCGTTGAACGACAGCACCGAGCCGGACGCGCCGAGCGCGGCGATGACCAGCCGGTCGAACCACAGGGGCCGGCGCGACAGCTGTTCCCGCGGGGTGGGAGCGGCGGTCCGAGAACGGCGGGCTGGCGGAGGGCATGCGGACTCCAGGCAGGGGCGGGCGAGGGCAGTGGGGTGTGGGGCGGAGACGACGGCGCGGCAGCGTGCACTCCGTTCCCGGCGGGGCACGTCCGGGCAGGGTGACGAGAGCCCGGTGGGCAGCCGTGCGCCCGAGGCGATGGGGGAGCCGGGCACGCGTCAGACGTCGGCGCTCGGCGGTACGGGGAAGCCGATAGCGGGTCTCCGGCCGCCGTCCACAGGCTGTGGATCGGCCCGCGTGGCGGGGGCGGCTGCTCAGGCGGCGGTGCGGCGTCTGCGGTCGGCGCCGGTGAGGGTGACCCGTTCGGTCATCTGCGCGAGCCGGGAGGCGATGCGGTCGCCGAGGGCGTCGCGTAGGTCGCGGATGGTCAGGTTGGTGGTGAAGACCGTGGGGAGCAGGTGCTCGTAGCGGTGGTTGACCAGGCGGTAGGTGAGCTCCTCGGTCCACTCGCTGGTCTTGGCCGCGCCGAGGTCGTCCACGAGCAGCAGTGAGCTGCGCATCAGGGCTTGGAGGTCGCGCTCGGCGTCGTGCCCGGGGCGGGGCCGTTGGGCGGCGTAGAGGTCGGCGGCGGTGGTGGCGTGCCAGCGTAGGCGGACCCCGGCGGTGAGCAGGCTGCGGATGGCGCCGTACGCCTGGTGCGTCTTGCCGGTGCCGGTGGGGCCGGCGATCAGCAGCGATCCGCCCTGGGCTATGCCGGTGTGCCCCGGGCCGGGCCTGGCGTCGCGCCCGATCCGCTGGACCCAGGCGGCGACCTGGGGGTCGTTGGCGAGGGCGTCGCGGTAGCGGGGCGGGATGCGTTCGGCGGCGGCTGCGAGTGCGGCGACCTGGCCGCCGTCGACGGGGTCGGCGGGGGGCGGTCATCGGCGTCCGGGTGGACGGTGATGCCTCGGGCGGTGAGGATGCCGGACAGGCGGCTGGCCAGGCCGGTGGCGGCGAGGGTTTGCGGCTGGGGCATGGCTACAGCTCCTCGGCGTAGGCGGTCGGGTCGTGGGGGTCGGCGGGGTTCGTCCAGGGCTGGTGGCCGCGAACGGTAGCGGAAAATCCCGGCCGCGTTTTCCCGGTGCTGGCGTTCATCGCCTCGTTGACCAGGCTCGGCAGGACGCTGGGGTGCATGGGCTTGGCCCGGAACCGCTCCAGCCCGGCCCGGATGTGGCTCGGGTCGATGCCCTCGGCGAGGAGTTGGTTGACTTCGCGTCCGAGGTGGCCGAGGACCTTGGCCGGCGGCCGGGTGGCGCAGGCGTTGGCGTACTCGCCGATGAGGTGCTTCGGGCGGATGGTGCCGGTGCGGGGGCGCTCGCGCCCCCCGAAGGTATAGATCCCTGATCCAGGATCCTAGGTCCTAGATCCAGAGGCCGAGGGCTCGGCGAGGGCTCCGCGGGCGTTCGGTGAGTATGCGTCGAGTCCTCGTCGAATATCGTTTGACCTGCGCTTTCGTGATTCGGTGCGTCCTCGCGTATGTCTCGCGAGCCTTCGACGACAGTTCGACGAGCATGCGCCGATTGTTCGTCGGGCCCTCGTCGCGAGGTCGGCGAGGAGTCGACCGATCCGCCGTCGTGCAGGGTGCAGGCGGGGTGGCGGGAGCGGCTGGCGCGGTCGATCTTCTGGTGCCGGCGCCAGCCCGTGATGTGGAGGTACGGCTTGCCGTCCTCGCCGGTGTAGCGGCAGATCAGCTCGGCGTCGGCGAGCTGCTGGAGGTCGTCCTCGACGTCGAGGGGGGTGTGTTCGGGGCGCAGGGGCCACAGTGCTCCGGCGATGATGGCGGCGTGGTCGCGGTGGCGGCCATGGTCGTCGGCCTGGGTGAGCAGGCCGAAGAAGGTCCGCTCGGCCGTCAGGGACACCGCCGCGAGGGACTCGGAGATGAACGCCTCCGGCTTGATGGTGCGGATCCGGGCCATGGGTCAGCACCACCCCTCAGCGCTGAGGGGTGCGGGGTACGGCTGGTTGGCCGTAGGGTTGCGCATGGAACTTCCTCACCCGGCGGGCATCTGGAGCTGCTACTCCTGCCCTTGCCGTGCTTGATCGTTCAGGGATGGGCGGTTGATGGTCAGGGAGTCTCGGCCTCCGGTGCTCCAACACCGGGGGCCGACTGCTTTCTGGCCCCTGCTGGCGGCTGGGTGCCGTCGGCGGGACCAGGAACATTACCTCACACGTGCTCCGTCATGGAGCGGTAACTCCAGTTATCCGCAAAAGGACTTTCGTGTCCGCTGGGGGCGGTCCGCGTTATACCACCGGATTCCCGGTTACCCCAACCGGTGATTCTCCGTACTCTGGTTCACATGACCAAACTGCATGGCCAGAGGAGGTATCCGTGAAATGCGCGGCCTTGGACCAGACAGCACGAAGCGCTAATCGCGCGGATAGGGCAGTACGGCCCGGCACGTTTTCCAGGGGTGACTTGACGCGGCTGGCAACCTCGATCAACATCACCGTCATGGCAACACGACCCGTCGAGATCGACGTCACCGGCAAGGAGACCGCCCGGAACATCGAGCGGCTGCGCACGCAGCTGGGCATCAGCCAGCGCCAGCTCGCGGTGCGGCTGACCGAGCTGGGCCGTCCCGTGCCGGGCACCGCGCTGAGCAAGATCGAGCGCGGCGAACGGCGGGTGGACGTCGACGACCTCGTCGCCATCGCCATCGCTCTCGGGGTCTCGCCGTCGACGCTGCTGCTGCCGAACGTGGCTGACGACACCGAGGCCAAGGTCACCGGCGCGGGCACCGTCACCGCCAAGGCCGCCTGGGACTGGGCCGACGGCATCAGCCCGCTCCTCCCCCCACCCGATGACACCGACGCCGGGGGCGAAGGAGGGACTCTGGCTCACGGGCTGCGCGCACGGCCCGAAGGCAGACGCGCCGACCACCTCGTCGCACCGCCTGAGGAGGGCCATCCGCTGAGCCGGTTGACCAAGACGGAGCTGATCCAGCTCCTGGACCACCTCAAGGACGCGCTCGGCCGCCCCTGACGGCGACGACGTACGACCACCACGCGGCCCCGGTGTTGGAGCACCAGTCGCCGCGACCACCCCGGCACACCTCAACCGCCCATCCCTGAACGATTGACCACGGCAAGGGCCGGAGTAGCAGCTCCCGCATGCCCTGCCGGACGAGGACATCGCATGATCCGCATACCGCTTCCCCCTGCCCTCCTGCCCTCCCCCCGCCCCGCCGAGGCGGTGGCCGCCGATGCCTGAGCGCATGCTGACCGTTGCCGAGGTCGCCGAACGGCTCGGCACCACGGAGCGCTTCCCCCGCCGGCTGATCGCCGAGCGCCGCATCGCCTTCACGAAGGTCGGACGTCACGTCCGCATCGCCGAGAGCGTCCTGGCGGCCTACATCGAGGCCAATACCGTCCAGCCCGCCGCCGCTCGGCGCTCCCGCTCCCACTACGGGAGGGCCGCCTGATGGCGCGCAAGGCCAAGGACGTGCGGCGGCGCGAGTTCGGCACCGTGCGCCAGCTTCCCTCGGGTCGGTGGCAGGTCCGCTACTCGGGCCCCGGACGGCACCCGCCGGGGAGCACCGGAGACGTTCGAGACCAAGACCGACGCGAACACCTGGCTCACTCTCACGAAGGCCGACATCGAGCGGAAGGACTGGACCGACCCAGACGGCGGCGCGGTCAACTTCGAGGAGTACGCGCTGCGCTGGGTCGACGAGCGCAAGCTGGCCGCCACCACGGACGAGCTGTACCGCCGTCTCCTGCGGCTCCACATCCTCCCCACGTTCCGGCAGTGGGACCTCGACGAGATCACCCCGCCTCGGGTGCGAACGTGGCGTGCCGAGCGGCTGGAGGCGACCGGCGACACGACGGTCGCGAAGGCGTACCGGCTGCTGAAGGGCATCCTCCAGACGGCGGCCGACGACGAGTTGATCCGCCGCAACCCCTGCCGGATCAAGGGCGCGGGCAAGGAGGAGGCGGAGGAGCGGCCGATCGCCACGATCGGGCAGGTCGACGGTCTGGCCGATGCCATGGGCCCGCGCTGGCGGCTGATGGTCTACCTCGCCGCCTACGCCAGCCTCCGCCCCGAGGAGCAGGCCGAGCTCCGGCGGCCCGACGTGATCATCGCCGACGAGCTGGAGGCCAGGAGGCGCAAACGCGCCGGAGAACACGAGCCGGTCGTGCTGCGCATCAGCCGCGCCTCGCCCGAGTTGGCCACCGGCAAGCGCGTCACCGGCGAGCCGAAGTCCCGGGCCGGGAAGCGGACTGTCGTCCTGCCCGCCTTCCTGTCGGTGGACGTGCGGCGGCACCTGGACTGGTACGCCGCCCAGGAGCCGGACGGCCTGCTGTTCGTCGGCGAGCGCGGCGCGCCGTTCCGCCGGTCGACCTTCGGTCGGAAGTGGCGCAAGGCACGGGAGAAGGTCGGGCTGCCGGCCAACTTCCGCTTCTACGACCTTCGGCACACCGGCAACACGCTGGCTGCTGACACCGGCGCGAAGTTGAAGGACCTGATGGTCCGGGCGGGTCAGTCCTCGCAGAAGGCCCAACTGATCTACCAGCACTCCACGCTGGAGCATCAGCGCCGGATCGCCGAGGACATCGATGCCGAGGTGCGCGAGCGGCGGGATGAGCAGCGAGCCGCCGTGGCCGGGGAGGCGTAACCGCCCCCCATGCGGGGCCGACGGGACGACCGTCGGCCCCGCACTGACGTTTGCACTCGCGACGAAGCCCGCCGTGACTCAGATCACCAAAAAAGCGTCTCGCTATTTGGGAAGTCCTACGGGGAGTTGCTCCGCTCGGGGGCAGAAGGGGTCATGGCGTGTGCTCTTTTGGGGAGATGGGGCACGCGGAGGGCACGACGACCCGGGAGAGGTCTAGACAACAACAAAGCCCCAGGCCGTCCGACCTGGGCCTTATTGCTTGGAGCGGGTGACGGGAATCGAACCCGCGCTCTGAGCTTGGGAAGCTCATGTTCTACCATTAAACTACACCCGCGTAACGCCGCCGCTGAGGCTGTGGCGTGGAGGTCACTGTACCGCATCGGGTGGCTGGGTGTGTTGGCGGCGCGGGGCGGTGAGGGTCGGGCCCTAGGGTGGTGTGGTCGTCGACGGGCCTGGCGGAAGGGGCGCGGTGCAGGAGCGGTTGGTGCGGTGTGCGGCGGGTCATGTGTTCAGCACGCGGGTCTTCCCGCTGCAGCGGCTCGGGCAGGAGCGGCTGGGGCCCGGGCGGTTGATCCGGTGCCCGCGGTGCGGGCGGCTGCGGCACGCGGTGCCGGTCGCCGACGTATCCTCGTCGGGTGCTGCTCTCTGACAAGGACATCCGTGCCGAGATCGACGGCGGGCGGGTGCGCATCGATCCGTACGACGCCTCGATGGTGCAGCCGTCGAGCATCGACGTGCGCCTGGACCGGTACTTCCGGGTGTTCGAGAACCACCGCTACCCCAACATCGACCCGGCGGTCGAGCAGCCGGACCTGACGCGACTGGTGGAGCCGGAGGGGGACGACGCGTTCATCCTGCACCCCGGGGAGTTCGTCCTGGCGTCGACCTACGAGGTCATCACCCTGCCGGACGACGTGGCGTCGCGGCTGGAGGGCAAGAGTTCGCTGGGCCGGCTGGGACTGCTCACCCATTCGACGGCCGGCTTCATCGACCCCGGCTTCTCGGGGCACGTCACGCTGGAGCTGTCCAACGTGGCCACCCTGCCGATCAAGCTCTGGCCGGGCATGAAGATCGGCCAGCTGTGCCTGTTCCGGCTCACCTCGGCCGCGGAGTTCCCCTACGGTTCCGGGTGCCACGGCTCCCGCTACCAGGGCCAGCGCGGCCCGACCCCCTCGCGGTCCTACCAGAACTTCCACCGCACCCGCGTCTGAACCGCGGCCACCGACCGGCGCCCCGCCGCACGACCGCCCCGCCGCACGACCGCCCCGCCGCACGACCGCCCCCGCCGCACGACCGCCCCCGCCGTCCGAACGCGGGCCCGGCGCCCGTTGCGGCCCGGCGACGCCGGCAACGGCCGGAACGGCCGGCAACGGCTGAAACGGGCCGGCGCCGACCGAGACCCGTCCCCTCAGAGGGTCGGCAGCTTGAACAGCACCAGCAGTGCGATCAGCTGGATCGAGCAGGCGCCCAGCGCCTTCGGCCACCGCAGGTCGTGGGAGGTGGCGACCATCGAGGTCAGCAGTGCCGCGCAGGCCAGCCAGGTGATCCAGCCGACGATCTGCACGAAGCCGTTCGCCCCGCCCAGGAAGATCGCGAACAGCAGGCGCGGCGCGTCGGTCATCGACGTGATGAGCATCGCCAGTCCGATGGTCGGCGCCCAGTTGCCGTCGCCGCCGAACTGCCGGGCCAGGGTGTGCGTGACCGCGCCCATCACCAGGCCGCTGATCACCACCGCGACCGCCGTGCTCAGCACCCACGGGATGCTCTGCGCGGTGCTGGAGTCCAGCACGTCGGACCGGGCGCTGTCGAAACCGAAGACCGCCAGCAGGCCGTAGACGAACGTCACCAGCAGCGCGGGGCCCCACACCTGGTAGTCGCGCATCTGCCAGAACGTGCGGCTCGGCCGCAGCACGATGCCGCTCAGCAGATCCCGCCAGTGCAGCCGCGGACCCATCGGCGGTTCGGCCTGGCCGGCGCGGTAGGTGCCCACGTGGGTGTCGCCGGTCCGGCCGGCGTAGCGCGGGTCGCCGTCCTCCTGGTCCCGGAGGCCGCCGGCCTCCCCGTACCCGCCCGGGTACCCGCCCCCGTATCCAGGTCCGTTCCCGTTCCCGTCCCCGTATCCGTGCCGGGCGTCCGCACGGGCTCCCTGGTGATCGCCGCGGTGACCGCTGTGAGGAGCGCCCGGGTAGCCGCCCTGATGCCCGGTCTGGTAGCCGTAGCCCGGCCCGTCCGGGGCGTCGTCGACCGCGAACGCCCGGGTGTGGCCCGGGGCGTCGTCGTAGGAGGGGGCGTGCCCGGGGGTGCGGCCCGGGCCGTGACCGGGCTGTGGGGGCTGCTGAGCGGGGCGGTCGCGTCCGATCCTGAATCCTGCCACGTCATCGAACGTACCCGTATCCGGCGATCAACGAGTTGAAGGTCGGGCGGTTCCGGCCGCTTTGCTGCGAAGCTGTGACACGTGTCTGACGATCGCATCAACGCTCAGAGTCCTGGTGCGGCCCGCCGTGCCGTGTTCGTGATCTTCCTGTGTTTCGGAGCCGACTATGCCAACCTCGCGCCGCGCATCCCGCAGATCAAGGGCGATCTCGGGCTGACCGACGGGGGGCTGGGCCTGGCCCTGCTGGGTGCTCCGTTGGGCACCGTGTGCGCGACCAGGCTGGCGGGCTGGGCGATCGGACGCTGGGGCAGCCGCCGGGTGACCCGCTGCGGCGCGCTGGTGATGGCCGGCGCGCTCGTGCCGCCGGCGCTGGCGTGGAACCTGGGCACGCTCGCCGCGGCCCTCCTGCTGCTGGGCGCGGCGCTCGGCCTCACCGACGTGGCGATGAACTCGCAGGGCGTGGCGGTGGAACGGGCCATCGGGCGGCCGATCATGTCCGGCCTGCACGGTGCGTACAGCGTGGGCAGCCTGGCCGGCGCGCTGCTGGGCTCGGCGGCGGCCCACCTGGGCGTCTCGCCGACCGCGCACTTCTCGGTGGTGGCGGTCGTGCTGGGCGCCGGGGTCTGGTTCGGGTCGGGGGCGCTGCTGCACGAGGACGGCCCGCAGCCGGAAGGCGAACCGGGTGGCCGGGCGCACGGCGCCTGGTCCGGGACGGTCGTGCTGCTGGGGATCATCGGGCTGTGCTCCTTCGTCGGCGAGGGCGCGGTGGACAACTGGTCGTCGGTGTACCTGCGCGACGTGCTCGGCGCCGGCGCCGGCGCGGCCGGGCTCGGCTTCGCCGGGTGCGCCGGGGCGATGGCGGCGGTCCGGCTGACCGGCGACCGGCTGGTGGCGCGGTTCGGACGGGTGGCGATGCTGCGGGCCGGCGCGCTGGTCTCGGCGGTGGGCCTGGCCGGCGGACTGTGGGCGGACGACCAGGTCGCCGCCGTCCTCGGGTTCACCGCGTTCGGCGCGGGCGCCGCGCTGGTGGCGCCGGTGGCGTTCGGCGCGGCGGGAAACCTGCCGGGCATGCGGCCGGGCGCGGCGATCTCGTACGTCACCGGGATCGGCTACCTGGGCCTGCTGGTCGGACCGCCGGTGATCGGCTTCACCGCGGAGGCGGTCGGCCTGCGCGGCGCGCTGGTGATCCCGGCGGTGCTGGCCGCGGTCATCGTGCTGCTGGCGAACGCGGTCCGGGTCAGGGCCCGCCCCGCGCTGCCGGGTCCGGCCAACGAACCGGCGCGGGATCCGGCCGGCGAACGGGACGCGCGCACCGACGTCTCCTGAGCGCGGTCCCTTCGTCCGTTGACGTGCCGCGTGGTCCGGGCCCGCGCCCGCGCCGTTCCGGTCCCGCGGCGTTCCGGTCCGCGGCGTTCCGGGTCCGCGCCGCGCCGCGCTGTCCCGGGTACGCGCCGTTCCGGGCGGAGACGTGCCACCTCGTTCCTGGCTGAGCCGCGTCGTTCGGAGCGCGCGCCTCGTGGTTCGCCGGACCCGTGGTCCGGCGGGCGCGCGTCGGGCCCCCGCGCCGGGCGGCCCCGCGCGCCCCGCCGCTCGCACGCGCGTCGGCCGGCGCGCGAAGGGGCGCCGGCCGACGATCGCGTGCCGACCCCTTACCTGGCCTTCTCCGGTTCCGCTTCCGGTTCCGGCGTGGACCGGGGCGTCGGTTCGGGTGCGGTGGTGGCGTCCGGGTCGCCGGCGGCGGGCCGTGCCTTGACCGACTGCAGCAGGAGCTGCGCCACGTCGACGACCCGCAGGCCCTCCTTCGCCCGCCCCCCGGCCGGCCCACCCGCCGGACCGCCCACCGCACCCTCCGCCGGACCGGACCCGGCGGCCGCCTTCTTCGCGTTCACCGAGTCGGTCAGCATCACCAGGCAGAACGGACAGGCCGTCGAGATGATGTCCGGATCCAGCGACAGCGCCTCATCCACCCGCTCGTCATTGACCCGCTTGCCGATCCGCTCCTCCATCCACATCCGCGCACCCCCCGCCCCGCAACAGAAACCCCGCTCCTTGTGCCGGTGCATCTCCTCAGCACGCAACCCCGGCACCGACGCCATGACCTCCCGCGGCGGGCTGTACACCTTGTTGTGCCGACCCAGGTAACACGGATCGTGATACGTCACCAGACCCTCCACCGGAGTCACCGGCACCAACCGGCCCGCCTCCACCAGATGCCGCAACAACTGGGTGTGATGGATCACCTCGTACACCCCACCCAACTGCGGATACTCGTTCGCCAACGTGTTGAAGCAATGCGGACACGTCGCCACGATCTTCCGCGACCCCGACCCCGACCCCGACCCCGACCCCGATCCCACCGAAGCCGACCCCGACACGGCCCCCGCCCCGGCCCCCGCACCGGACCCGGCCCCGGACCCGGCCCCGTCCCCGGTTCCGGCGTCGTCCTCCCGGCCGAACGCCTCATTCAGCGCGGCGACGTTCTCCGCGCCCAACTGCTGGAAGAGGAACTCGTTACCCAGCCGACGGGCCGAGTCACCCGTGCAGTTCTCCTGCCCACCCATCACCGCGAACGACACCCCCGCGATGTGCAGCAACTCCGCGAACGCCTTCGTCGTCCTCTTCGCCCGATCCTCCAACGCCCCCGCACACCCCACCCAGTACAGGTACTCGACCCCCACCAGGTCCGCCACGTCCTCACCCACCACCGGAACCTCGAAGTCGACCTCCTTCAACCACGCCAACCGCTGCTTCCTCGGCAACCCCCACGGATTGCCCTTCTTCTCCAGGTTCCTCAACATCGTGCCGGCCTCCGACGGGAACGCCGACTCGATCATCACCTGATACCGCCGCATGTCCACGATGTGGTCCACATGCTCGATATCCACCGGACACTGCTCCACACACGCCCCGCACGTCGTGCACGACCACAACACGTCCGGATCGACCACACCTCCCTCCGCCGCCGTCCCCACCAACGGACGCTCCGCCTCCGCCAACGCCGCCACCGGCACCCCGGCCAACCGCCCCGCCTCACCCAGCTCCCGACCCTCCCCGTCCAGACCACCACCCGCCAGCAGATACGGCGCCTTCGCATGCGCGTGCTCACGCAACGACATGATCAACAACTTCGGCGACAACGGCTTCCCCGTGTTCCACGCCGGACACTGCGACTGACACCGCCCACACTCCGTACACGTGGAGAAGTCCAACAACCCCTTCCACGAGAACTGCTCCACCCGCGCCACCCCGAAGACGTCGTCCTCACCCGGATCCTCGAAGTCGATCGCCACACCCCCCGACACCATCGGCCGCAGACCACCCAACGCCACCCCACCCGACGCCTCACGCTTGAACCAGATGTTGAAGAACGCCAGGAAACGGTGCCACGCCACACCCATGTCGATGTTGAGGCCGACCACGATCGCCCACGCCATGGTGGTGCCGAGCTTGATCATGGCGACCAGGTAGACGAGGTTCTGCAGGGTGGCGGCGCTCATCCCGTGGAACGCGGCGACCAGCGGGTAGGAGGCCCAGTAGGCGGCCTCGTAGTGGTTGACGCCGTACAGCGCGCCCTCCAAGCCGCGCAGGGTGAGGATCGCCACGCCGATGACCAGGATCACGTACTCGACGAAGTACGCCTGCCAGGCGACCGAGCCGGCGAACCGGGACTTGCGTCCGGCCCGGGAGGGCAGGTCGAACAGCCGGATGCTGATCAGGACGAGGATGCCCAGCGTGGTGAAGAGCGTGATGAAGTCGGTGTAGACCTCGTAGGGCAGCCAGTCGCCGACGACCGGCAGCAGCCAGTCCGCCTTGAACAACTGCCCGTAGGCGTTGACGATGGTCAGGCCCAGGGTGAGGAAGCCGACGGCGACGAACCAGTGCGCGACGCCGATGACGCCCCACCGGTTCATCCGGGTGTGGCCGAGGAACTCCCTGGCCAGCGTGCGGGTGCGGCCGGCCGGGTCGTCGGTGCGCGAGCCGGCGGGCACGGCGGCGCCGAGCCGGACCAAGCGGTATACGCGTGCGACCGCGCGGCCTAGGAGGGCGACGCCGACCGCCGTGAGGACCAGCGACACGATGATCGCGGCGAGCTGCATACGGGCTCCTGATTCTTGCGCGTTCTCCCGCGCGCGTACGCGGGCGGGCCGGCCATCGCCGGTCCTCGTGCGAGGAGCGGCGGTGCCCGCCCGTCGCCGACTGCCGAGCCTGGGAGGCGGACGTGCTTACCAGGCGGTAACTTATGCGGTCCTCCGAGAGTACCCGCATTGCACGGTCGCACGCAGCCGCCCAAGCCGGTGATCTGCGTCGCGCCCACGCCCGCGTCCCCCCGGGGGCGCGGCCCGGGCCCGGTCGGGAGGCGGGCCCTGCGCGGCCCGGGGCGCGGGTCCCTGCGGCCCGGCCGGGCTGCCACGGGCCGGGTGCTGGTGGGTCGGTGCCGGCGGGGTCGGGCCGGCTCGCGGCCCGCGCGGCGGTGCCGGCGGCCGTCCCCCGGCTCCGGCGCGGCCTCGCTCCTGGCTCCGGCGCGGCCTCGCTCCTGGCTCCGGCGCGGCCTCCGATGGGGCCGTAGGCTGCTCCGAACGGTCTCCGGGCGGCTTTATGCGTTCCTTACGCGCCGCAAACTTGAGCCTGCTCGACTCACCTCTGTTGACAGCAGAGCCGGAGTCGTGCACGCTTGAGCCAGTTCCACTCAAGTCAGCTGGAGGATTCCACCATGGCACGTGCGGTCGGCATCGACCTGGGCACGACGAACTCCGTCGTCAGTGTTCTCGAAGGCGGTGAGCCCACCGTCATCACCAACGCCGAGGGCGCCAGGACCACGCCGTCCGTTGTGGCCTTCGCGAAGAACGGCGAAGTGCTCGTCGGCGAGGTCGCCAAGCGCCAGGCGGTCACCAACGTCGAGCGGACCATCCGCTCCGTCAAGCGCCACATGGGCACGGACTGGAAGATCGGCGTCGACGGCAAGAACTTCACGCCGCAGCAGATCTCCGCGTTCATCCTGCAGAAGCTCAAGCGGGACGCGGAGTCCTACCTCGGCGAGAAGGTCGCGGACGCGGTCATCACCGTCCCGGCCTACTTCAACGACTCCGAGCGGCAGGCCACCAAGGAGGCCGGCGAGATCGCGGGGCTCAACGTGCTGCGCATCGTCAACGAGCCGACCGCCGCGGCCCTCGCCTACGGCTTGGACAAGGACGACCAGACCATCCTCGTCTTCGACCTCGGCGGCGGCACCTTCGACGTCTCGCTGCTGGAGATCGGCGACGGCGTGGTCGAGGTGAAGGCCACCAACGGCGACAACCACCTCGGCGGCGACGACTGGGACCAGCGGATCGTCGACTACCTGGTCAAGCAGTTCCAGGCCGGCCACGGCGTCGACCTGTCCAAGGACAAGATGGCGCTGCAGCGGCTGCGCGAGGCGGCCGAGAAGGCCAAGATCGAGCTGTCCTCGTCCACCGAGACGACGATCAACCTGCCGTACATCACCGCGTCCTCCGAGGGCCCGCTGCACCTGGACGAGAAGCTCACCCGGGCGCAGTTCCAGCAGCTGACCCACGACCTGCTGGACCGCTGCAAGACGCCGTTCCACAACGTGATCAAGGACGCGGGCATCCAGCTCAGCGAGATCGACCACGTGGTGCTGGTCGGCGGCTCCACCCGGATGCCGGCCGTCGCCGAGCTGGTGCGCGAGCTGACCGGCGGCAAGGAGGCCAACAAGGGCGTCAACCCGGACGAGGTCGTCGCCATCGGTGCCTCGCTCCAGGCGGGTGTGCTCAAGGGCGAGGTCAAGGACGTCCTGCTGCTGGACGTCACCCCGCTGTCCCTCGGCATCGAGACCAAGGGCGGCATCATGACCAAGCTGATCGAGCGCAACACCACGATCCCGACCAAGCGCTCGGAGATCTTCACCACGGCCGAGGACAACCAGCCGTCGGTGCAGATCCAGGTCTACCAGGGCGAGCGGGAGATCGCCGCGTACAACAAGAAGCTGGGCATGTTCGAGCTGACCGGCCTGCCGCCGGCGCCGCGCGGCGTCCCGCAGGTCGAGGTCACCTTCGACATCGACGCCAACGGCATCATGCACGTGGCCGCCAAGGACCTGGGCACCGGCAAGGAGCAGCGGATGACCGTCACCGGCGGCTCCGCGCTGCCCAAGGACGACATCGACCGCATGATGCGCGAGGCCGAGCAGTACGCGGACGAGGACCACAAGCGCCGCGAGGCCGCTGAGACCCGCAACCAGGCCGAGCAGCTCGTCTACCAGACCGAGAAGTTCCTCAAGGACAACGAGGACAAGGTCCCGGGCGAGATCAGGACCGAGGTGGAGGGCGCGGTCGCCGACCTCAAGGAGAAGCTGAAGGCGGAGGGCCCGGACAGCACCGCGGCCATCCGCGAGGCCACCGAGAAGGTCGCGGCCACCAGCCAGAAGCTGGGCCAGGCGATGTACGCCAACGCCCAGGCCGACGGCGCCACCGCGGGAGCGGGCGAGGCCGGCTCCGGCGACGAGAAGGTCGACATGTCCAAGGACGAGGCGGACGACGTGGTCGACGCCGAGATCGTGGACGAGGACAACGGGAAGCGTGAGGGTGGTGCCGCGTGACGGAGGAGTCGCAGGGCTTCCCGCAGGAGCCCGCCGACGTCCCCGTCGACGCCGCGGACCCGTCCCACCCGGCACCGGGTGCCGGGCCCGCCGACCAGGCGGGCCCGGAGTCCCCGGCCGGGGACCCGGCCGAGCGGCTGGACCAGGTCCGTTCGCAGCTGGCCGAGCGCACCTCGGACCTGCAACGCCTCCAGGCGGAGTACCAGAACTACCGCCGCCGGGTGGAGCGGGACCGGATCGCGGTCCGGGAGGTGGCGATCGCCAACCTGCTGACCGAGATGCTGCCGGTGCTCGACGACATCGGCCGGGCGCGCGAGCACGGTGAGCTGGTCGGCGGGTTCAAGTCGGTCGGCGAGTCGGTGGAGACGGTGGTGGCCAAGCTGGGGCTGCAGCAGTTCGGCAAGGAGGGCGAGCCCTTCGACCCGCTGGTGCACGAGGCCCTGATGCACAGTTACTCACCGGACGTCCAGGAGACCACGTGCGTGCGGATCCTCCAGCCGGGGTATCGGATCGGCGAGCGGACGATCCGGCCGGCCAGGGTCGCGGTGGCGGAACCGCAGCCGGGCACCCAGGCGCCGGCCAGGACGGAGGAGGCGGCCGACGAGGAGAACGGTGGCCCGGACGAGGGCTGACGTGGTCGACGGGAGCGGGTCCGTGGTACCGGTACCGCGGACCCCGTGCCAGGCACGGGAGGAGGGACGCCGGACATGAGCACCAAGGACTACGTGGAGAAGGACTACTACAAGGTTCTCGGCGTCCCCAAGGACGCCACCGAGGCGGAGATCAAGAAGTCGTACCGCAAGCTGGCGCGGGAGTACCACCCGGACGCCAACAAGGGTGACGCCAAGGCCGAGGAGCGCTTCAAGGAGATCTCCGAGGCCAACGACATCCTCTCGGACGCCAAGCGCCGCAAGGAGTACGACGAGGCCCGCACGCTGTTCGGCAACGGCGGCTTCCGGGCGCCGGGCGGCGGCCCGGCCGGCGGCGCCGGCGGCTTCGGGTTCGACCTCGGCGACCTGTTCGGCGGCGGCCAGCCCGGCGGCACCGGACAGGGCGGCGGTTTCGGGGGCGGTCTCGGCGACGTGTTCGGCGGGCTGTTCAACCGGGGCAGCGGCACGCGCGTGCAGCCGCGCCGCGGGCAGGACGTCGAGTCCGAGGTGACGCTGAGCTTCACCGAGGCGGTCGACGGCGCCACGGTGCCACTGCGGATGTCCTCCGCGGCGCCGTGCACGGCCTGCGCCGGCACCGGCGACAAGAAGGGCACCCCCCGGGTCTGCCCGACCTGCGTCGGCACCGGGCAGGTCTCCCGCGGGCGCGGCGGCGGCTTCTCGCTGACCGACCCGTGCGTGGACTGCAAGGGGCGCGGCATGATCGCGCAGGACCCGTGCGACGTGTGCAAGGGCAGCGGCCGGGCGCGCAGTTCGCGCACCATGCAGGTGCGCATCCCGGCCGGCGTCAGCGACGGGCAGCGCATCCGGCTGCGCGGCAAGGGCGCGCCGGGCGAGCGCGGCGGCCCCAACGGCGACCTGTACGTCGTGGTGCACGTGCACGCGCACCCAGTCTTCGGGCGCCGGGGCGACAACCTCACCGTCGCCGTGCCGGTGACCTTCCCGGAGGCGGCCCTCGGCGGGGAGATCAAGGTCCCCACCCTGGGCGGCCCCCCGGTCACGCTGAAGCTGCCGCCGGGCACGCCGAACGGCCGCACGCTGCGGGCCCGGGGCAAGGGGGCGGTGCGCAAGGACGGGTCGCGGGGCGACCTGCTGGTCACCGTGGAGGTCTCGGTCCCCTCCCGGGTCGAGGGCGACGCGCTGTCCGCGCTGGAGTCGTACCGCGAGGCGACCGCGGGGCGCGACCCGCGGGCGGAGCTGTTCAAGGCCGCGAAGGGAGCATGAGATGGACGGCCGGGGAGCACGCCGCAATCCGTACGAGCTGACCGACGAATCACCGGTGTACGTGATCTCGGTCGCGGCGCAGCTTTCCGGACTGCACCCGCAGACCCTGCGGCAGTACGACCGGCTCGGCCTGGTCTCGCCGGACCGTACCGCCGGCCGGGGCCGGCGGTACTCGGCGCGGGACATCGAGCTGTTGCGGCAGGTGCAGCAGCTCAGCCAGGACGAGGGCATCAACCTGGCCGGCATCAAGCGCATCATCGAGTTGGAGAACCAGGTCGCGGCGCTCCAGGCCCGGGTGGCCGAGTTGCAGGCCGGACTGGAGGGCGCCGCCGCGACGCTCCGCCAGCGGGAGGCCGCGGTGCATGCCTCCTACCGGCGTGACCTGGTGCGTTACGAGGACGTGCGGCAGACCAGCGCGCTGGTCGTGTGGCGGCCCAAGCGCCGGGACTGATCCCGGCGGGCGGGCGCCTGCCGCCTGCCGCAGACCGGCCCCCGGCGTCCGCGCCGGGGGCCGGTCGCGTCGTACCGCCTCCGGGGCGCGGGCGCCGCTCGGCGCCAGGGGTGCCGGGGGCGCGGCGCGGGGCGCCCGTGTCGGCGGCCCCCGCCGACGTCGCAGCCCCGGCCACGACCCCCGTCCCTGGTGCGCCCCGTGCCCCGACGCCCGTGCCCGTGCCCGACGCCCGTGCCCGACGCCCGCACCCGATGCCCGGTGCCTCCGTCCGTGCCCCGGCGCGGTCTTGGTCACGGTTCCGCCCGGGCGCGTCGTCGCTGGCGGGATAAAGTTGAGTGTCGTAGACTCAATTTGTCTTACACTGGATCTGGCAGAAGGATCGGTCGACACCCGAGGAGGTCCCTGCACCCGTGAACGCAGAGCTGACCAACAAGAGCCAGGAGGCGCTGAGCGGTGCCAACAGCCGCGCGGTGTCCGCCGGTCACGCCGACCTCACCCCGGCCCACCTGCTGGCCGCGCTCCTGGAGCAGGCCGACAACGACAACCTGCGCGACCTGCTGACGGCGGTCGGCGCGGACCCGGGAGCGCTGGCGAAGACGGCCGAGGAGCTGTCGGCCGCCCAGCCGACCGTGCGGGGCGCCACCGTCGCCCCGCCGCAGGCGTCCCGCGACCTGCTGGCCGTGATCGCGGACGCCTCGCAGCGCGCCAAGGAGCTGGGCGACGCGTATGTGTCGACCGAACATCTGCTGATCGGACTGGCTGCCAAGGGCGGTACGGTCGCCGAGTCGATGGACCGCCAGGGCGCCACGGCCGCCGCGCTGCTGGACGCCTTCGAGACCGCCCGCGGAGGCACGCGCGTGAGCACCCCCGACCCCGAGGCCACGTACAAGGCGCTGGAGAAGTACGGCACCGACTTCACCGCCATCGCCCGCGAGGGAAAGCTCGACCCGGTCATCGGTCGGGACAACGAGATCCGCCGGGTCGTGCAGGTGCTCTCCCGGCGCACCAAGAACAACCCGGTCCTCATCGGCGAGCCCGGCGTCGGCAAGACCGCGGTGGTCGAGGGGCTGGCGCAGCGGATCGTCAAGGGCGACGTGCCCGGCTCGCTCAAGGACAAGCGGCTGGTTGCGCTCGACCTGGGCGCGATGGTGGCCGGCGCGAAGTACCGCGGCGAGTTCGAGGAGCGGCTCAAGGCGGTGCTGGCCGAGATCAAGGAGAGCGACGGCCGGATCATCACGTTCATCGACGAACTGCACACCGTGGTCGGCGCGGGCGCCGGCGGCGACTCCGCGATGGACGCCGGCAACATGCTCAAGCCCATGTTGGCCCGCGGCGAGCTGCGGATGGTCGGCGCGACGACGCTGGACGAGTACCGGGAGCGGATCGAGAAGGACCCGGCGCTGGAGCGGCGCTTCCAGCAGGTGCTGGTGGCCGAGCCCAGCGTGGCGGACACCGTGGCGATCCTGCGCGGGCTCAAGCCGCGCTACGAGGCGCACCACGAGGTGCGGATCGCCGACTCGGCGCTGATCGCCGCCGCGAACCTCTCGCACCGCTACATCACCTCCCGGTTCCTGCCGGACAAGGCGATCGACCTGGTCGACGAGGCGGCCTCCCGGCTGCACATGGAGGTCGACTCCTCGCCGGTGGAGATCGACGAGTTGCAGCGGGCGGTGGACCGGCTGCGGATGGAGGAGGAGTCGCTGCTGGCCACCTCCGGGGTGAAGGAGAAGAAGCTCAAGAAGGCCAGGGACCGCGAGGAGGCCGAGGAGTCGCTGCCGCCCGAGTCCCGTGAGCGGCTGGAGGAACTGCGCCGGGACCGGGAGGAGAAGGAGGAGGAGCTGCGCGGGCTGACCGCGCGCTGGAACCGCGAGCGCGAGGTCCACAACCGGGTCGGTGAGCTCAAGAAGCGGCTGGACGAGCTGGAGAGCGAGTTCCAGCGGGCCGAGCTGAAGGCGCCGGAGACCGGTGACTGGGTGACGCCGGGCCGGATCCGGACCGAGGAGATCCCGGCCGCCGAGAAGGCGCTGGCGGAGGCGATCGAGGCGCAGCGCGAGCTGGAGGGCATGGTCGGCGACGAGGTCACCTCCGACGACGTGGCCGAGGTGGTCGCGGCGTGGACCGGCATCCCGGCCGGCCGGCTGCTGGAGGGCGAGACCCGCAAGCTGCTGCGCATGGAGGAGGAACTGGGCCGCCGGCTGATCGGCCAGGCGGAGGCGGTGCGCGCGGTCTCGGACGCGGTGCGCCGCTCGCGCAGCGGGGTCGCCGACCCGGACCGGCCCACCGGGTCGTTCCTGTTCCTGGGCCCGACCGGGGTCGGCAAGACCGAGCTGGCCAAGGCGCTCGCCGACTTCCTGTTCGACGACGAGCGGGCCATGGTCCGCATCGACATGAGCGAGTACGGCGAGAAGCACTCGGTGGCCCGGCTGGTCGGCGCCCCGCCCGGGTACGTCGGCTACGAGGAGGGCGGCCAGCTCACCGAGGCGGTGCGGCGGCGCCCGTACACCGTGGTGCTGCTGGACGAGGTGGAGAAGGCGCACCCGGAGGTCTTCGACGTGCTGCTCCAGGTGCTCGACGACGGGCGGCTGACCGACGGGCAGGGGCGCACGGTCGACTTCCGCAACACCATCCTCGTCCTCACCTCCAACCTCGGTTCGCAGTACCTGGTCAACCCCGAGTTGACGGACGAGGGGAAGCGGGAGAGCGTGCTGGCCGCGGTGCGCGAGGCGTTCAAGCCGGAGTTCCTCAACCGGCTCGACGACGTCGTGGTGTTCACCTCGCTCGGCGTCGAGGAGCTCAAGCGGATCGCCGGCCTGCAGCTCGACCGGCTGCGCGACCGGCTGCGGGACCGTCGGCTGGAGTTGGACGTCACCGACGAGGCGCTGGGCTGGCTGGCCCGGGAGGGCAACGACCCGGCCTACGGCGCCCGGCCGCTGCGCCGTCTGGTGCAGACCGCGATCGGCGACCGGCTGGCCCGTGAGATCCTCTCCGGCGCGGTGCGCGACGGCGACACGGTACGGGTCGCGGTGGCCGGCCGGGACGGCGCCGGCGACGGCGAGGGAGACTTGGTGGTGGCGCCCGCGCGGTGACGCCGCCTGGCCGGCGCCGGCCGTCCGGGGCGACGCCCCGGCGCGGGCGGCCCGGCCCGGGGTTGCCAGGCCCCCGTGACGATGCGGGAGGATGACGGAATTCCGTACGAAGGGAAACCCGCGGTGAGCATCGACCCGTCCTCTATTCCGAACTTCGGCGGCCGGCCCGCCGACCAGCCGCCGGCCGGCCCGCCCGGAGGAGGCGTGATCCGGCCCGACCAGGACCTGGTCAAGCAGTTGCTGGACCAGATGGAGCTGAAGTACGTCGTCGACGAGGAAGGCGATCTGGCGGCTCCCTGGGAGCACTTCCGCACGTACTTCATGTTCCGGGGCGAGGGCGAGCAGGAGGTCTACGCGGTCCGCACCTTCTACGACCGCCCGCACAGCCTGGACGACAAGGCCAAGCTGCTGGAGGTGCTGGACGGCTGGAACCGCCAGACGCTCTGGCCGAAGGTCTACACCCACACCCAGGAGGACGGTGTGGTCCGGCTGATCGGTGAGGCGCAGATGTTGCTGGGCCTCGGCGTGGGCCTGGAGCACTTCGTCTCCAGCACGGTCAGCTGGGTGCGCGCCTCGGTCGACTTCGACAAGTGGGTGGTGGACCAGCTGGGCCTGGAGAAGGACGCCGAGTCCGGCGGGGACGACACCCCCGGCGAGTGACCCCGCGCGCCCCGGGCCCGGCCGCCGCCTTCCCGGTCGCCGGGCCCGGGCGCGTCCGCGCCGCCCCGGGACGGCGGCCGCCGGGGCGTCCGAGCGGGTGCTCGACGCCTGCCGCCGTGCCGACGGCCGGGGCGGGCGGCCACCGCGGGGCGGTGGTCGTCACGCGGCGCCCGTCACGTCCGGGTGGCGGCGCCCGCGCTCGGGCCGGTCGCCGCCGTGGGGTGAGTCGTCCGGGACGAGCCGGACCGGCCGACCCGCGCTGACCCGCGCGTCGTGTGGAACGCGGTTTCCGGCCACAAATGGTGGTGCATCGGGTCAGCGGGTCGACGGCGACGCTCCCCGGACGGTCGGGAGGGCCAGGATGGCGTCGGCGCGGCACCGCGTCGTCCGTCGAACGCCACGGGGGAGAAGATGAGGAACCGGACGGGGAACCGCAGGAAGCTGTCGACCAGGCTGGCCGTGATGGGCGCGGTCGCCGTCGCGTCCGTGGGCTTGTGCACGACCCCGGCCGCGGCCTCCGCGAACAACTGCACGGACGGGTTCTCCACGTGCATCGACGTGAGCGGCAGCGGCCTGAACGTGACGCAGATCAAGACGGTCATCGCCGCCACCGACGCGGACGGGACGTCGCTGGCGGTGACGCTGCGCATCACCTACGCCTCCGGGAACGAGTACCAGTACGGCACCACGCACTTCTCCGGGATGACCGCCGAGTACGTGTGGTCCGCGTGGGCGGGCACCTACCCCAACGGAACGAAACTGTGCACCACGTCCGAGATCTCCACCGGGTGGGCGTGCGCCACGGTGCACACCTGACCGTGCCGCCCGCCGCCGCACGGCGGACCGCCGTACCCGCACACCGGGTACGGCGGTCTGCCGTACTCTTCGGCGGTGAGCGTGGACGACGGTCCATCGCACGCCCTCTGGGGGAGGAGATCGCATGCTGGGGCCTTCGGATCCGGTGGAGCCCGCTGGGCCGGAGGCGAAGGGTGTGAGCGCCGGCGCCGGCGCGAGTCCCGCGGACTCCCCGGTGCCCGGCTCGGGTGGCGGCGACCGGACGGCGGCCTCCGCGGTCCTGGCGGAGGTGCGGCCCGGAGTCGCCGCCGCACTCGGTGAGGTCCCCGCGGAACTCGTCGCGGAGCTCGGGCTCCATCCGATCGACGCGGGGCTCCTGTCGGTCGACGACCGCACCCGGATCGCGGCGACCCTCGCCTCGATCGGGAACGTCGTGTCCCTCGGCGGCGACCTCGCGAACGCGTTCAAGGGCGTCGAGGGCCTCTACCGGATCAGCGACGCGACGCGGGCGCTGCTGAACGCCGGCGGATCCCTCGCCGTCAAGGACGGCGCGCAGCTCGGAGCGGTGTTCGCCGACGGCCGGATCGTCGGCCAGGCTCTGTGGCTCCCGGCGACGGCAGCGGACGCGGCGAAGCTCGCGGCCGACATGGGGCCGGCGCTGGCCATGATCGCGCTCCAGATGATGCTGAGCCAGGTCACGGGTCTGGTCGGAACCAACATCGCTCTGACGAGCGAAGTCCTGACCACGATGCGGCACGGTCAGTGGGCCGACCTGACGGCGCTCGTCGACACCGTCGACCGCGCTGTCGGCCGTGCGCGGGAGCTCGGATCGGTCACGACGACCGAGTGGGAGAGGGTCGCGGACAAAGAGGACGTCCTGCGCGGGCAGCGCGAGACCTACCGGCTGAACGTCGGCGAGCACGTCCGGAGCCTCGGCCGGCTCGACACGCCCGGCCGACGCCAGTATCTGGAGGTGAACGCCAGGGCGATCGTCTTCGACGCCCACGCCCTCCTGTCCTCGCTCAAGGCGTGGACCGGGTACCAGACGCTCCACGCCGCCCGTGCGAGGGCCGCCGGACGCCACGAGGCCGACGAGGCACGGCTCGTCGAGATCATCGAGCGTGAGACCGGTGACGAGTTCGACTCCGCCCTGGCCGAGACGACGGCCCTCGTCGACTCGCTGGCACGGGAGCTGCGGATCATCGCCGAACTCCCGGGACGCCCGACCGTGCCGCTGACGGCGAAGCGGAAGGACGCGAAGAAGGCCCGCCTCACCGGTGCCCAGCTCCTGGAGGCGATCCGGCCGCTCGCCGACGCCCTCCACCCGCCGGCTCCTCCGCTGGAGGCTCCCGGCGTGGTCTGCGCGCCCACGTCACTGGATCTGGACCGGTACCTGCGCGTCCTGCGCTGGTTCCTGGAGGACGGCGAGACCCTTCGCGTTCTCGGACTCGACGCCCCCGCCCGGATCGGTGCGATCCTCGACGGAGCGAAGGAGAAGGTGGCTCCGGCGATGGACAAGGGGGCGCCGAGGAACCTGGTCGCCGTCACGGACCGCCGCATCCTCACGGCAAGAACGAACACGTTCCTCGGGCAGGGCGAGATCGTCCGGGACATCCCGATCGACCGGGTGCGGTACGTCCGGGCGCCGGCCGCACGGGACGCCAACGGGCGTGCGGCGGTCGACCTCATCACGCCCGAGGGCGACTTCCGGTGGCTCTTCGGCTCCGAGGTCGACAACGCCCAGGTGGCCGCGTTCGCCGCCGTGCTGGCCGAGTCGATGCACATCCCGGACGACGAACGGGCCCGGCTCAGACGGCCGTGCCACCTCCCGCTGGAGGCGGGCACGACGGCCGAGAACGCCGGTCCGAGGTCGGCGGGACACCCTCGATCCTCCACCTCGAGCGGCGGCACCGGATAGGACACGGGACCGGGAGGCCGTCACCGGCCGCGGGCAGTGGCCCCGGCGGCCGCGGCCGGCGCTGACGGACGTCAGGTACGGCTGTGCCGTGCGGACGGCACTGACGAGGGCGGCCGATCCGGTCACCCGGCCGACGCCTCGTTCGTACGCTCATCCGCGTGACGCGCACCCCGGCCGGTGAGCGGGCGACGACGGCCGGATCCTCGATCGTCCCTCGTTCGTCGTCGAGGCCGCCACCTATCAGGGCAAGCCCGTGGTCCGTGTCCGGGTGGAGGCATCGGCGACCCCGCCTGTGCGGTTCGAAGGCGTGATCTGGGTACGGCCCGGTCCCACCGCTTCCTCTCCATGACGCTCCAGCGCGAGGACTTCCGCACCAAGTCGCATGCTCCGGGATAATCACACCACGTAGTCACCGCGAGGCGCTTGTGAGATCACCAGGTCGTACTCGCCGCCGGTCGTGCGTTCGAGGCTCACATACAGCCCGACGTAGCTGGTCTCGCGCATCTCCGATGCCAGGACGCCCCAATGGAGCACTGTCACGGCAGCTGTAGTTCGTGATCTGTAGCGTGTCCTCGCTGTTCAGCGAGGCGGGGTGCCTGGGGGCATGGGAACGGCCGCCACGATCATGATCGTTTGTGACGACGAATCAGGACGCGGCGGCCGTGGAGGCCACGGTAGCGCACGACGGCAGCCCGGCGGAGAGGTCGTGAGCTCAGCCGGCCAGTCCCCGCAGCCGGTCGGCCGCCTCCTGGAGGACGTCCTCGCGCTTGCAGAAGGCGAAGCGGACCTGGCTGCGCCCTGCTTCCGGGTCGTCGTAGAAGACGGAGTTGGGGACGGCGACGACGCCGCAGCGTTCGGGGAGGGCGCGGCAGAAGGCGTACGCGTCCTTCTCGCCGAAGGGGGCGATGTCGGTGGTGATGAAGTACGTGCCCTGGGGCCGGTAGACCTCGAACCCGGCCGCGCGCAGGCCGTCGCCGAGCAGGTCTCGCTTGCGGAGGAGGTCGGCGCGGAGGGCGGTGAAGTACGAGTCCGGCAGGCGCAGGGCCTCGGCTACCGCGTACTGGAAGGGGCCGGCGCTGACGAACGTCAGGTACTGCTTGGCCGTGCGGACCGCGCCGACCAGGGCGGCGGACCCGGTCACCCAGCCGACCTTCCAGCCGGTGAACGAGAAGGTCTTGCCGGCGGAGGAGATGGAGGCGGTCCGCTCCCGCATGCCGGGCAGCGAGATCAGGGGGACGTGCTCGCCGTCGAAGACGACGTGTTCGTAGACCTCGTCGGTGACGACGAGCAGGTCGTGCTCGACGGCCGACGCGGCGATGGCACTCGCCTCGTCGCGGGTGAGGACCGTGCCCGTCGGGTTGTGGGGGGAGTTGAGCAGCAGCAGGCGGGTGCGCGGGGTGATCTTGGCGCGTAGCTCGTCCAGGTCCGGGCGGAAGTCGGGGGCACGCAGGGTGAGTGGCACGCGCTCGGCGCCGGCCATCGCGATGCAGGCGGCGTAGGAGTCGTAGAAGGGCTCGAAGGCGATGACCTCGTCGCCCGGCTCCAGCAGCGCCAGCATGGCGGCGGCGATGGCCTCGGTGGCGCCGGCGGTGACCAGGACTTCCGTGGCGGGGTCGAAGGAGAGCCCGTAGAAGCGGTGTTGGTGTTCGGAGATGGCCGTACGCAGTTCCGGGATGCCCGGACCGGGCGGGTACTGGTTGCCCTTCCCCTCCCGCAGGGCGCGGACGGCGGCCTCGCGGATCTCCTCGGGTCCGTCGGTGTCGGGGAAGCCCTGGCCCAGGTTGATCGCGCCCGTCGCGGTCGCCAGTGCCGACATCTCCGCGAAGATCGTCGTGCCGAGCCCGTCCAGCCTGCGGTTCAGCAGCGGCCTGCCGCTCATCTCTCCACCGTCCTCAAACCGGGTACCGATCGTCCAAGGGCCATCCTGGCCGACGGACGGCGCCACGCCTACGCCGCGGGTGTCCGACAGGCGGTCGAACACGCCGTCACCCGGCCGGCTGTCGGGCGTCCGCGGGGCGGGCCGCGGCCGGCCGGTGGGCCGCACGGTGACGTGCGTCATGCTCGGGTGAACCTCTGGGATTCCTCAACCCGGCCGCATCGTACGACCGAGCGGGGAATAATCCGGGACATACGCGAAAGCGCCTCGCTACGGGGGACGTATCGGGGGCTCGCTCGGGGGACGAGAGAGTGAGGTGGGTGGCGATGTCCGCCCTGGGTTTCATCATTCTGGCCTGCATGCTCGCCGTCGTCGTCGCGGGGATGGTCCTCGCGATCCGTCCGCCGGTCCGGTCGGCACGCCGTCCGGGTCCCGGCGGCGGCGCCGCTCCGGCGCGTGGCGCTCGCGACGGACGACCGGACCGGTGGCGCGGGTGAACACCTGATCCCCTAGCTGCCCTTGGGGATGGAAACCGGGTGCGAATAGGTAAAAAAGCTGTGGCGACACGGCATTTCATGATTCCGTATACCTGGACTCCCCGTGGACACGAGCCGGCGGACGAATCCCACCTTTCCCTGCAGTGCGCTTGCGGAGCCGACCCATGCTCACCACACTCCAGACCGCCTACACCGACACCCGCGCCGGGGACCTGGCCTGGCGCCTGGGCAAAGAACCCCTGCCGGCCCTCGCCGTGGTCGACCTCGACCTCCCCGCCGTACCGGGCCGGTCGCGCCCTCGCCGGGCCCGGGTGCAGATGCGCCTGCTGGGCGCCTCGCACCAGGTGCTGCTCTCCACCGACGACGGCGGCTGCTCCGAGACGGTGGCCTGCATGCCGGGCAGCCGCACCCCGCTGCCGCTCGGCGTGGCCGAGCGCGTCGGCCCGTGGGACTACGAGTTCGCCGCCCGGGTCGAGACGTTGGCCCCCTCGACGTTCACCAGCCGCGCCCAGGAGTTGCTCGCGCTGGTCTCCGAGCACCCTCACGGGCTCGCGGGGCGGTTCCCCGGCGACCCGAACGCGTTCACCGCGATGCTCGTGCAGAGCGCACCGGCCGCGGACGACCGGCCCGGCGACGTGGTGTGGCGCACCTGGCACGCCTACCCGCAGGAGGGCCGGCTGGTGGCCACCCGCTCCCGGCTGTCCGGCCTGCGCACCTGTCCGGTGCCCGCCTGAGCCGCCGGCCGGGCGTGGCGCCGCCGGGTCCGCCCTCCGCGTCGCCGCCCCCGGGCGTCGGGTCCGCCCTCCGCGGCGCCGCCCCGGCCGCCGGGCGGACGGGCGTGTCGGCACGCTGCCGCAGCGCCGCCGGGATCGGTAGGCTCGTGTGGTATGGAGCATGAGGCGTTCGTCCCGTTCCCGGTCGGCGTGGTCCGGCGAGCCCTGGCCGAGCCGGACCGGGTGGCCCGGTGTGTCTCGGCCGCCCAGTGTGAGAGCGCGTCGCCCAACGGCACGCTGGCCGGGCGGCTGCGGTTGCGCATCGGCGGGTCGAGCATCACCTACCGGGGCCGGCTGCGGATCGCCGCGTGCGACGGCGGCTTCGAGATCGAGGGCGAGGCGACCGAGTCGCGCGGCGGCGGCGCGGTGCGGCTGGCGCTGGTGATCGGGCTCGAACCGGAGGACGGCGGCACCCGGCTGGAGTTCTCCGGCGCGGTGCAGGCCGAGGGGCGGCTGACCGAGTACGACGAGGCCGCCGTGGAGAACTCCGGCCGACGGCTGCTGGACCGGTTCGTGGCGGACCTGACCACCGACCTGGACGCCGAACCGCCGCCGCCCGGCGTGGCGGACGCGGCGCGCGGAACGGTGGACGGCGCGCCGTCCGGCGACGCCCCCGAGGCGTCCGGCGGCCCGGCCGGCCCGGAGCGGCCGCGGGGCGCGGCAGGGCCCACCGGATCGTCCGCTCCGAGCGGGCCGGGCGGCCCCGGTGCGCACGGCGAGGGCCGGGGCGGCCCGTTCGACGACGCCGAAGGCGGCCCGCTCGACGGGGCGGACGGCGACGCGGAGGACGACGGGGTGGGGGTCGAGGTGCCGGAGACGGTCGCCGGGCTGGAGGGCGGCCCGGGCGGCGAACCGCCCGCCGAGGCGGCGCACGCCCGGCGCACCATGATCGGGCGCAGCGCGGAGGAGGTCGACCACGCCCCGCCGCGCGGCCGCTACGCTCCGGTGGTGGCGCCGGCCGGCGGTTCGGCGGGCGACACGCTGAAGTGGGCGGCGCCGGCCGCCGCCGCGTTGCTGGCGTCCGCCGTGGTGGTGGGCCGGGCGCTGCGCAGGCGCCGGTAGATTCGGGGCATGAGCGAGAGCCTGGAGACAACCGACACCGAGCCGTCGTCCGTGCGGCTGACCGCGGGTGACGCCGAGATGACGATCCGGCCGGACGCGGGCTGCCGGATCTCCGGCCTGCGGGTGGCCGGTACGGAACTGCTGCGCCAGGGCGAGCGGTTCGGCTGCTTCCCGATGGTGCCCTGGTGCGGGCGGACCGCGCTGGGCCGGTTCCGCGACGGCGGCGTCACGCGCCGGCTGCCCGTCAACTCCCCGCCGCACGCGATCCACGGCACCGGCCGCAGCACGGCGTGGCGGCGGGCCCCGGGCGGCGACGAGGGCAGCGCGGCGTTCACCTACGACCTGGCCGACCCGTGGCCGTACCCGGGCCGGGTCACCCAGACGTTCGCGCTGACCGCGACCGGGCTGACGCTCGGCATGGCGGTGGAGACCGCCGGCGACTCCTTCCCCGCCCAGGCCGGCTGGCACCCCTGGTTCCGCCGCAACCTGGGGGCCGGCGGCTCCGACGTGGTGGTGGACTTCCGCCCCGGGTGGCAGGAGGAGCGCGGCGCGGACCACATCCCGACCGGCCGGCGGATCGAACCGCTGCCCGGTCCGTGGGACGACTGCTTCGGCATGCCGGACGGCGTGGACGTGACGCTGACCTGGCCGGGCGAGCTGCGCCTGCGGGTGACCAGCAGGGTGCCGTGGGTGGTGGTCTACGACGAGCAGCCCGAGGCGGTCTGCGTGGAACCGCAGTCCGGCCCGCCCAACGGCCTCAACACCGCCCCGCGGCTGGTCACCGCCATCGACCCGCTGGAGACGGCCGCCACCTGGACGTGGGAGCGGCCGTGAGCCGCGGCCCCCGCCCGGCCCCCGGCCGGCGCGGGCGCGGACAGGGCCCGGCGCGGACCCGCGGCCGGGGCGTGGACGCGGAGGCCCGGCGCGGCGCACGGTCGGCCCGGCGCGGGCTCGGCGGGCGGCCGGGGCCGGCTCGGGGCGGGGGCGGGGCTGGCATAACCTCGTCACCATGACGGACGCCCGGGAAGCCCTGCTGCGGCAGATCAAGGACAAGGCCGTGGTGCACGGCACGGTGACGCTCTCCTCCGGCCGGCGGGCGGAGTACTACGTGGACCTGCGCCGGATCACGCTGGACGGCCGTGCCGCGCCGCTGGTCGGCCAGGTCATGCTGGACGTCACCGCGGGCCTGGAGTACGACGCGGTCGGCGGGCTGACGCTGGGCGCCGACCCGGTGGCCGCCGCGATGCTGCACGCCGCGGCGGCGCGCGGCCGGACGCTCGACGCGTTCGTGGTCCGCAAGGCGGGCAAGGCGCACGGGTTGCAGCGCCGGGTGGAGGGTCCGGACGTGGCGGGCCGCAGGGTGCTCGCGGTGGAGGACACCTCGACGACCGGCGGATCGGTGCTGACCGCCGTGGAGGCGCTGCGCGAGGCGGGCGCCGAGGTGGTGGGCGTCGCGGTGATCGTGGAACGCGGCGCGGCCGACGCGGTGGCGGCGGCCGGGCTGCCCTACCTCCAGGCGTTCGGGCTGGCGGACCTGGGCCTGGACGGCGGTGCATAACGGGTCGAAACGGGGTATGGACCTGCTGGCGGAGTCTGGGAGGATGGGGCCGACGACCACGTCCGGCGGCTGACGGCCCGCCCACCCGTACATCCCCGCACATCGCAAGGAGCGGACACATGCCCATCGCTACCCCCGACGTCTACCGCGAGATGCTCGACCGGGCGAAGGCGGGGAAGTTCGCCTATCCGGCCGTCAACGTGACCTCGTCGCAGACGCTGCACGCCGCGCTGCGCGGGCTGGCCGAGGCGGAGAGCGACGGCATCGTCCAGATCTCCACCGGCGGCGCGGAGTTCCTGGGCGGCCAGTACAGCAAGGACATGGTCACCGGCGCGGTGGCGCTCGCCGAGTTCGCGCACATCGTCGCCGCGAAGTACCCGGTCAACGTCGCGCTGCACACCGACCACTGCCCGAAGGGGAAGCTCGACGGGTACGTGCGCCCGCTGCTGGCGATCTCCCAGGAGCGGGTGGCGGCCGGCCGGGACCCGCTGTTCCAGTCGCACATGTGGGACGGCTCGGCGGAGAACCTCGCCGACAACCTGGACATCGCCGGGGAACTGCTGGCCGAGGCGGTCAGGGCGAAGATCGTGCTGGAGATGGAGATCACCCCGACCGGCGGCGAGGAGGACGGCGTCAGCCACGAGATCAACGACTCGCTGTACACGTCGGTGGACGACGCGTTCCGCACCGCCGAGGCGGTCGGCCTGGGCGAGAGGGGCCGCTACCTGCTGGCCGCCTCGTTCGGCAACGTGCACGGGGTGTACAAGCCCGGCAACGTGGTGCTGCGGCCGTCGATCCTGCGGGAGCTGCAGGACGCGGTCGGCGCGAAGTACGGCAAGGCCGACCCGTTCGACTTCGTCTTCCACGGCGGCTCCGGCTCCACCGTGCAGGAGATCGACGAGGCGCTGGAGAACGGCGTGGTGAAGATGAACATCGACACCGACACCCAGTACGCCTTCACCCGCCCGGTGGCCGCCCACATGTTCACCCACTACGACGGGGTGCTGAAGGTGGACGGCGAGGTGGGCGACAAGAAGACCTACGACCCGCGCACCTGGGGCAAGTCCGCCGAGGCCGGCATGGCCGCCCGGGTGGTCACCGCCACCGAGAACCTGCGCTCGGCGGGCCAGCGCATGAAGTGACCGCCCGCCGCCCGCCGCCCGGGCGCGGCCCCGCCGCCCGGCGCCGGCTCGCACGTTCCGTACGGCCCCGGTGGATCCGGTCCACCGGGGCGGTACGCGTGCCGCGCCGGGACACGGCAGACTGGAGGCCATGGCCACACACCAGAACCTGCTCGGAGAACCCGCCCCCACCCTCCTGCCCGACGACCCCGAGCCGCGCGAACTGCTCGCCTCCGGGACCGCGCCCGCCGACGTCGCCGCCAGGTACCCTGCGTCCTCGCTGGCCTGGGCCCAACTGGCGGACGACGCGTTCGAGGCCGGCGACGTGGTGCGGTCGTACGCGTACGCCAGGACGGGCTACCACCGCGGGCTGGACGCGCTGCGCCGGGCGGGCTGGCGCGGGCACGGCCCGGTCCCGTTCGAACACGAGCCGAACCGCGGCTTCCTTCGCGCCCTGCACGCGCTGGCCCGCGCCGCGCGGGCGATCGGCGAGGACGACGAGTACCAGCGGTGCGGCACGTTCCTGCGCGACGCCTCGCCGACGGCGGCGGACACTCTCAGCTGAACCGTCCGGCCCACCGCGCGCGGGGCACGCGCTCCGTCGCGCCTTGCGGTTCCGCCGGGTCCTGCGGAGGATCTTCCGCGAGACCCGGCGACCCCGGGCCGCGATGAACGGAGTACGTGATGTCCGTACCGCACGACGCCCCCGGGACCCGGGCGGAGACCCCGAACCTGGACTTCGAGGGCACCACCCCGTACGAGGACTACGTCAAGGCCGACGCCCTCACCCACCTCCAGCACCCGTTGTCCGACGACCCCGGCGAGATGGTCTTCCTGGTGACCACCCAGGTCATGGAGCTGTGGTTCACCGTGCTGGTCCACGAGTGGCGCACGGCGTCCGAGGCGCTGCGCCGCGACGACCTGCCCACCGCGCTGGACGCGCTGCGCCGGAGCCGCCACGAGCTGGAGTCGCTGAACGCGTCCTGGAAGCCGCTCGCCCACCTGACGCCGCGCCAGTTCAACTCCTACCGGGCGGTGCTCGGTGAGGGGTCCGGCTTCCAGTCCGCGACGTACCGCCGCCTGGAGTTCCTGCTCGGTGAGAAGTCGGCGTCGATGCTGGTGCCGCACCGCGGTGCGCCGCGTGCCCACGCGGAACTGGAGAAGGCGCTGCACGAGCCCGGTCTCTACGACGAGGTGCTGGCCTTCCTCGCCCGGCGCGGCCACCCGGTGCCGCGCGCGGTGCTGGAGCGCGACCTGGCCACCCGGCACGAGGCCGACCCGGGCGTCGAGGCGGTGTGGACCGCGGTCTACGCGGGCGACCCGGACAGCCCGGAGACGGCGCTCGGTGAGGCGCTGACCGAGATCGCCGAACTGGTGTGGCGCTGGCGCAACGACCACCTGGTCGCCACCCGGCGGGCGATGGGGGGCAAGTCCGGCACCGGCGGCTCGGCCGGCGTGGCCTGGCTGGAGAAACGGGCCGCCAAGCAGGTCTTCCCCGAGCTGTGGACGGCCCGCAGCCATGTCTGAGACCACCGGAGCCCACCCGTCCGGCCCCACCCCCGCCGGCGCGCCCCGGGCGTCCGAGCCCGCGGCCCCCGCGGCCCCCGCGGCGACCGGGGCGTTCGCGGCCCTCGAACGGCGGGCCGGGGAACTGGACGCCGCCGATCCGCTCGCCGCGGTCCGGGACCGCTTCGTGCTGGACGGGACGGTCTACCTGGACGGCAACTCGCTCGGCGCGCTGCCGCGCGGCGTCGCCGACCGGCTGGCCCGGGTGGTGGCCCACGAGTGGGGCACGCTGCGCATCCGCTCCTGGAACGAGAGCGGCTGGTGGACCGCGCCCGAACGGGTCGGCGACCGGATCGCGCCGCTGGTCGGCGCCGCGCCCGGGCAGATCGTGGTCGGCGACTCCACCAGCGTCAACGTCTTCAAGGCGGTGGTGGCCGCCGCCCGGCTGGCCGGGCCGGACCGGGACGAGATCCTGGTGGACGCCGCGACCTTCCCCACCGACGGCTACCTGGCCGCCTCCGCCGCCCGGCTGACCGGGCACACCGTGCGGCCGGTGCCGGCCGCCGAGGCGGCCGCCGCGTTCGGGCCGCGGACCGCGCTCGCGCTCCTCAACCACGTCGACTACCGCACCGGCCGGCTGCACGACCTGCCCGCGCTCACCCGCGCCGCGCACGCCGCCGGCGCGCTCGCGGTGTGGGACCTGTGCCACAGCGCGGGCGCCCTGCCGGTCGGCCTGGACGAGCACGGCGTGGACCTCGCGGTGGGCTGCACGTACAAGTACCTCAACGGCGGCCCCGGCGCGCCGGCGTACCTGTACGTGCGGCGGGACCTCCAGGACCGCTTCGACTCGCCGCTGCCCGGGTGGAACTCGCACGCCGACCCGTTCGGCATGGAGCCCGGCTACCTCCCGGCCGACGGCGCGGTGCGCGGCCGGGTCGGCACCCCGGAGATCCTCTCGCTGCTGGCGCTGGAGACCGCGCTGGAGGCGTGGGACGGCGTGCGGCCGGCGGCCGTGCGGGCCAAGAGCCTGGCACTGACCGACTTCTTCCTCGCCTGCGTGGCGGCGCTGGTCCCGGACGGCCTGGCCGAACCGGTCACCCCGCTCCCGCACGCCGAACGCGGCAGCCAGGTCAGCCTGCGCTGCGCGGGCGCGGCGGCGGTGATGGAACGGCTCCAGCGGCGCGGGGTGGTCGGCGACCACCGGCCGCCCGACCTGCTGCGGTTCGGCTTCACGCCGCTGTACACCCGGTTCGCCGACGCCGCCCGCGCGGCCCGCGAGTTGGCCGTCGTGCTCGCCGGGGAGCCGGGGTGAGCGACCCCGAGGGCGCGCTGTGGCGGCTGGCGCCGGTCGCCGCGGACCGCACCCGCGCCTACGGGCCGCACCGCGCGCAGGTCGTCGACTACTACGGCCCGCCGGACGGCACCCGGCTCACCCTGCTGCACGGCGGCTTCTGGCGGGAGCGCTACGACCGCTCGCACCTGTCCGGCACCGCCGCCGCGCTGGCCCGCGAGGGCTTCGCGGTGGCGCTCGCGGAGTACCGCAGGGTCGGCGGGGGCGGCGGCTGGCCGGCCACCTTCGAGGACGCCGAGCGGGCGGTGGCCGCCGCGTGGGACGGCGCGCCGGCGGTGCTGGCCGGCCACTCGGCCGGCGGCCACCTGGCGCTGTACGCGTCCCGCCGGGTGCCGGACGCGGTCAGCCGGGTCGTCGCGGTCGGCGCGGTGGCCGACCTCGGGTACGCCCGCCGGCTGGGTCTGGGCGGCGGCGCGGTGGACGCGCTGCTGGCCGGCGGGCCGGCGCCGGACGCCGCCGACCCGTCGTTGCAGCCCGCGGCCCGGCCGGAGGTCCTGCTGCACGGCACCGAGGACGCCGACGTACCGGTGGCGCTGGCCCGCCGCTACGCCGCGGCCCGCGGCGCCCGGCTGCGCGAGCTGCCCGGCACCGGCCACTTCGCGCCGCTGGCGCCCGGCACCGACGCCCACCGCGTCCTGCTGGCAGAGCTGAGAGGAGAACGGCCGTGACGCGGTTCGACCCGTGGTCCCCGACGTTCGTGGCCGACCCCTACCCCGCGTACGCCGCACTGCGCGAGCGGGGGCGGGCGGTGTGGTTCGAGCCGAGCCGGCAGTGGCTGGTACCGCACCACGCCGACGTCCAGGCGCTGCTGCGGGACCGCCGACTGGGCCGCGGCTACCTGCACCGCTTCGGCCACGAGGAGTTCGGCCGCACCCCGCCGCCAGCCGCGCACGAGCCGTTCCACGTGCTCAACGGCAGCGGGCTGCTCGACCTGGAGGCGCCGGACCACACCCGGGTCCGGCGGCTGGTGTCCAAGGCGTTCACCCCGCGCACCGTCCGGGAACTGGAGCCGACCGTGCGGCGGCTGGCCGGCCGACTGGTGGACGCGCTGGTCGCGGACGGCGGCGGCGACCTGCTGGCCCGGATCGCCGAACCGCTGCCGGTCGCGGTCATCGCCGAGGTGCTGGGTATCCCGCCCGGCGAACGGGACCCGCTGCGGCCCTGGTCGGCGGCGATCTGCGGGATGTTCGAGCTCAACCCGGACGAGGCCGCCGCGTCCGCCGCGGTGCGCGCCAGCGTGGAGTTCTCCGACTACCTGCGCCAGCTCATCGCCCGGCGGCGCGCCGACCCGGGCGAGGACCTGGTCAGCGCGCTCATCGCCGCGCACGACGAGGGCGACCGGCTGACCGAGCAGGAGATGGTCTCCACCTGCGTGCTGCTGCTCAACGCCGGCCACGAGGCCACCGTCAACTCCACGGTCAACGGCTGGTGGACGCTGCTGCGCCATCCCGGGCAACTGGCCCGGCTGCGCGCCGCGCCGCGGATGCTGCCCACGGCCATCGAGGAACTGCTGCGCTACGACACGCCGTTGCAGATGTTCGAACGCTGGGTGCTGGACGACGTCGAGATCGGTGGGGTGACCGTGCCGCGCGGCAGCGAGGTCGCCCTGCTGTTCGGCTCGGCCCACCGCGACCCGGCCCGGTTCACCGACCCGGACCGCCTCGACCTGGCCCGCGCCGACAACCCGCACGTGGCCTTCGGCGCCGGCATCCACTACTGCCTGGGCGCCCCGCTGGCCCGCCTGGAGCTCGCCGCCTCCTTCGACGCCCTGCTGCGCCGCGCCCCCGCCCTGCGCCTGGCCCGCGATCCGGAGTGGAAGCCGGGCTACGTGATCAGGGGGCTGCGTGAGCTGGTGGTGGAGGTGTGAGGCGGGTTCCGTGTCCGGAGCGACCACGGTGGACGACCGCGGCCGTACGGCGCGTCGCCCGGCGCGCGCCCGCCGAAGGGTCAGCTGCCGGTGGGCGGCAGGGTCAGCCGCCAGGCGTCCGGCCGCACGGTCCAGGTGCGGTTGCGCACCGGGCCGCCCAGGGACTCGTCCGCGCGGTAGCGGAAGTCCCGGCCGGAGACGGTGATCTCGGCCGCCCGCACCGACAGCGGGCCGGCGCCGTGGTCGTGCGGCCGGCTCACCGAGACCACCGCCAGCCCGTCGGCCGGTGCCCGGACCCGCACCTCGTGCACCGGCCGGTCCAGGTCGGCGAGTAACACCCCGTCCGCCTCCACCCGCAGCCGGTGCGCCGCCTGGTGCAGGTGCGCGGCGACCGCCGGCAGCGGCCCGGTCAGCGTCCGCATCAGGGACCGGGCGCCCCGGCCCAGCCAGCGGTGCCGCTCCTCGTCGGTCCCGCCGTCCGGCTCCGGGCCGTCCGCGGCGGCCTCCGGCGGCGGGGCCGGCGGTGGCGTGCCGCGCGGCGGGGCCGCGCCGGGGATGCGCAGCGCGCCCAGCACGATCCCGCCGTCGTCGTCCACCAGCAGGTCCAGCGCCCGCTCCACGCCGTCCAGCGCGGTGCGCGCCGCGGTCACCGCCGAGGCCGGCACGCCGAACAGGCCGGCCAGGCCCGGTTCGCCGAGCCGGCCGACCGGTACGAACGACAGCGCGGCCTCGGCCAGTGAGCCCTCCCGGTGCAGGATCCGCACGGTGCGCAGCAGCGCCGCGTCGTCGCCCACCACCACCGGCCGGCGCCGGCCGCGGTGCCGCAGGACCCGCTCCCAGTCGGCGAGCGACTCCGGGAGGCAGACCTTCAACGAGTCGGCCCCGGCGCGCAGGACGTCCCTGGCGATGCGCACCGATTCGCCGTCCACCGTGCGGGCCGCCGGATCGATGACGACGAGGAGCGGGACGCCCCGCGGTTCACGGTGGGGTCGCCCGGCCGGGGCATGAGCCGACACCTTGTTCCTCTCAGGTAAAATCTCGGTGCAAGAGCCCCTTGCGCCTTTGCGCCAGGGGCTTCGTCTATTCCGGGGCACCGGTTCGACGGCTCTCACGCACGTTGGACATGCCCCGCCCGGAAGGGGTGTACGCCTGTGCCCGCACTTGTGCTGCTCGGAGCTCAGTGGGGTGACGAGGGCAAGGGGAAGGCCACCGACCTGCTCGGCGGCTCCGTCGACTACGTCGTCCGCTACCAGGGCGGCAACAACGCCGGCCACACGGTCGTCGTCGGCGACCAGAAATACGCGCTGCACCTGCTTCCGTCCGGCATCCTCTCGCCCGGCTGCACGCCGGTCATCGGCAACGGCGTCGTGGTGGACCCGGCGGTGCTGCTGTCCGAACTGAGCGGACTGCGGGACCGCGGCGTGGACACCTCCCGGCTGCTGATCAGCGGCAACGCGCACCTGATCACCCCGTACCACCGGACACTGGACAAGGTGACCGAGCGCTTCCTGGGCACCCGGCGGATCGGCACCACCGGGCGCGGCATCGGCCCGGCCTACGCGGACAAGACCAACCGGGTCGGGGTGCGGGTCCAGGACCTGTTCGACGAGTCGATCCTGCGGCAGAAGGTCGAGGCGGCCCTCGGCGACAAGAACCAGGTGCTGGTCAAGATCTTCAACCGCCGGGCGCTCTCGGCCGACCAGGTCGTCGAGGAGTACCTCGGCTACGCCGAGCGCATCACGTCCTACGTCACCGACACCACGCTGGTGCTCAACGAGGCGCTCGACCGGGGCGAGGTGGTGCTCCTGGAGGGCGGCCAGGGCACCCTGCTGGACGTGGACCACGGCACGTACCCGTTCGTGACCTCGTCCAACCCGACGGCGGGCGGCGCCTGCACCGGCTCCGGCATCGGGCCGACCCGGATCACCCGCACCATCGGCATCCTCAAGGCGTACACCACCCGGGTCGGCTCCGGGCCGTTCCCCACCGAACTGCTCGACGCGGACGGCGAGGCGCTGCGCCGGATCGGCGGGGAGCGCGGCGTGACCACCGGGCGGGACCGGCGCTGCGGCTGGTTCGACGCGGTCATCGCGCGCTACGCGACCCGGGTCAACGGACTGACCGACTTCTTCCTCACCAAGCTCGACGTGCTCACCGGCTGGGAGCGCGTCCCGGTCTGCGTGGCGTACGACATCGACGGCACCCGGGTGGAGGAACTGCCGTACAGCCAGACCGACTTCCACCACGCCGTGCCGATCTACGAGATGCTGCCGGGCTGGAGCGAGGACATCAGCGGCGCCAGGACGTTCGACGAGCTGCCGGCCAACGCCAGGCGGTACGTCCGGGCGCTGGAGGAGCTGTCCGGCGCGCCGGTCTCCGCGATCGGCGTCGGCCCCGGACGGGACGAGACCATCCAGATCAACCCGTTCCTGTAGGACGCCGGCCGCGCACCGGGCCGCGGCACGGAACGCCGGCCGCCACACCGGCGTCCGCGCCCGGGCCGGGCCGCTTCCGCCGACACCCTGTCGCCGGAAGCGGCCCGGACCATACAGGCTGACCGTTCCCGGCGCCGGGAACGGCTGCCTAGGCTGTCGCCATGACCACCCCTCCCGCAGTCCCGCAGCCCGATCCCGCCAAGGGCGCCGCCGTCAAGGCCGCCGACCGGTCCCACGTCTTCCACTCCTGGGCCGCCCAGGAACTGCTGGACCCGCTGGCGGTGGCCGGCGCGGAAGGCTGCTACTTCTGGGACTACGACGGCAACCGCTACCTGGACTTCTCCTCCGGCCTGGTCAACGCCAACATCGGCTACCAGCACCCCAAGGTGGTGGCGGCGATCCAGGAGCAGGCCGGCCACCTGAGCACCTTCGCGCCCGCCTTCGCCGTCGACGTGCGCTCCGAGGCCGCCCGGCTGGTGGCCGAGCGGACCCCCGGCGACCTGGACAAGATCTTCTTCACCAACGGCGGCGCCGAGGCGGTGGAGAACGCGGTGCGCATGGCCCGGGTGCACACCGGCCGCAGCAAGGTGCTGTCCGCCTACCGCTCCTACCACGGCGGCACCTCCACCGCGATCAACCTCACCGGCGACCCGCGCCGCTGGGCGAGCGACACCGCGTCGGCCGGTGTCGTGCACTTCTGGGGCCCGCACCCCTACCGCTCGCCGTTCCACTCCGACAGCCCCGAGCAGGAGACCGAGCGGGCGCTCGCCCACCTCGACGAGCTGATCGCGTTCGAAGGGCCGCGGACCATCGCGGCGATCATCCTGGAGACCATCGGCGGCACGGCCGGCGTGCTGGTGCCGCCGCCCGGCTACCTGGCCGGGGTGCGGGAGATCTGCGACCGGCACGGCATCGTGTTCGTCCTCGACGAGGTGATGGCCGGCTTCGGCCGCACCGGCGCGTGGTTCGCCGCCGACCACTGGGACGTCACGCCCGACCTGATGACGTTCGCCAAGGGCGTCAACTCCGGCTACGTGCCGCTGGGCGGCGTCGCGATCAGCGAGCGGATCGCGGCCACCTTCGCCACCCGGCCCTACCCGGGCGGCCTGACCTACTCCGGCCACCCGCTGGCCTGCGCCTCGGCGGTCGCCACCATCGACGCGATGGCCGAGGAGGGCGTGGTGGAGCACGCCGCCGAGGTCGGCGAGAAGGTGATCGGCCCGGCGCTGCGGGAGCTGGCGGCCCGTCACCCCAGCGTCGGCGAGGTGCGCGGCATGGGCGTCTTCTGGGCGCTCGACCTGGTCAAGGACCGTACCACCCGGGAACCGCTGGTGCCCTACAACGCCTCGGGCGCCGACAACGCGCCGATGGCCGCGTTCTCCGCCGCCTGCAAGCAGCGCGGGCTGTGGCCGTTCGTGAACATGAACCGCACCCACGTGGTGCCGCCGTGCGTCATCACCGGGTCCGAGGCCGAGGAGGGCCTGGCCGTGCTGGACGAGGCGCTGGGCGTCGCCGACGGCTACACCGCCTCGGCCTGACCCGCCCGTCGGCGGCCCGGTCCCGGGCCGGGCCGCCACCCGGGCGGCGGCCCGCGCGTCCGCACCTCGGTATCTTGTGCGGGGAACCGGACGTGGTGGATTGCGAGGAGGCGGTACATGCCCGGCAGCACGCCGGTGCGGCGCAGCAGCCTGCGGCAGCAGATCGCCGACGCGCTGCGCGACGAGGTGCTGACCGGGCGGCTGCCCGCCGGGCGACCACTTCACCGTCAAGGAGATCGCCGAACTGTACGGGGTCTCCGCCACTCCGGTGCGCGAGGCGCTGGTGGACCTGGCCGCGCAGGACCTGCTCGACATCGAACCGCACCGCGGGTTCCGGGTGCGCCGGTTCACCGAGGAGGACTTCCGCAGCCTGGTCGCCGCCCGCATCCTGGTCACCGACGGGTTGCTGCGCCGGATGGCGGTGCTCGGCTGCCGGTCTTCCCGGAGCCCGCGATGGCCTCGGTGCGCCGCCGCGCCGAGGCCGCCGCCCCGCCGCCCGGGCCGGCACCATCGACGTCCTCATCGGCTGCGACCTGCGCTTCTGGCGCGAACTGGCGCTGCTGGCCGGCAACGCGCACGTCAGCGAGTTCCTCGACCGGCTGCGCGTGCAGTGCTGGGTGTTCGCGGTGCCCCACCTGCGCCGGGCCGGCTCGCTGACCGGGGTGTTCTGGACCGAGCACGTCGCGCTCGCCGAAGCGGTCCGGGACGGCGACGCCGGGCGCGCCCAGCGCATCATCGAGGCGTACGACCACCACGGCCTGAGGATGATGCGCCGTCTGATCGAGCACGCCGATTGACCCCGGCCGCCGGGCGACGCGGCGCGGTGGCGGCGCTACGCTGGGCTGCTCCGTCCGATCCCCGGAAACCGTGGAGCGCCCGTGGCCTGTGATCTGTGGCTGGTCCCGCTGGTGGACGTGCTGTGCCACAGCCCTGACAACCCGTTCGCGACCGAGATCGCCGTCTTCGACAGGGCGCTGGCCGAAGCCGGCCTGCCGCCGGTCCCGGTCCACAGCTACATGCCCGGCCTGTCCGGTGACGTCGCGCCGGTCGCCGGGTTCGACTACGAGGCGCTGCACTTCCTGCGCCGCGCCCACCTGCTGGCGCAGTGCGGCCTGGAGGTGACGCCGGTCGACGCGCTCGGCGGCGACTACGAGCAGTTGCTGGAGATGTTCCGCACCGCCGCCGAGCAGTCGCACCTGGTGTGGCACTACGACCACGCCGGCGCCTACGTCCCGCTGGACTTCCCGGCGCCGGTGGCCAACGACGAACTCCTCGCCGACGGCGGTCCACTGGGCTCCAGCCACGGGCTGCTGCGCGAACTGCGCGCGGTCGCCCCGGTGATCGGCATCGATCCGGCCAACCCGCCGGCCGCGCCGGCGCCGCCGGAACGCCCCACCGAACTGGACGAGCCGTCCCCGTCGGCCCCCGCCGACGACGGCGCGTTCGCCCGCGAGCGCCACGTCTGGCTCGGCCTGCACGCGCGCGGCGACCCGCAGCCTCGCCCAGTCGTCGATGATCGTCTTCAGCTGACACCCCGCGTCCCCCGCACGGCCGTCCCGGGGCGGTCGCACGGCGTCAGCGTCGTGGGCCGGCTGCCGTGGACCCCGGTCGTGGGTGGACCGGCCGGCCGGCCCACGGCGCGGCGGCGCGCGGTGCTCAGCCCTCCGGTGGGCGCTGGCGGGGCATGTTGGGGCGGCCGCCGGGCGACAGCGGCAGCCGCAGGCGGGCGGGCCGGCCTCCCGCCGGGGCCACGCCACCGCCGACTGGGTGCGCAACGGCCCCGCGCCGGCGCCGGAACTCCACCATCCAGTCGGCGGTCTCGCCGCGCACCAGTTCCGAGACGTCCTCGCAGAACCGCCGCAGCACGGCCAGCCAGCGTTCCGCCGCCTCGCCGGCCGTGCCCTCGGCCGGGCCGAGCACCTCGCGCACGCACTCCGCCGCCCAGTCGAACCGCAGCGCCTCCAGCCGCCGCTGCACCGCCTGCGCGGTCGCCACGTCCCGCATCCACCCGGACGTCAGCCCGAACCAGCGGTCCACCCCGACGCCGACCGCCGCGCCGAGCAGGCCCAGGTACCCCCACGCCGCCGTGCCGCCCGGGCCGGACGCCGCGCCGGCCAGCCGCAGCAGCGGCAGCGCGACCGCCGCCCCGGTGCCCAGCACGGCCACCAGCCGCAGCGACCCGGGCCCCGCGCCGCTTGCGCCGCCGGTCGGCCAGGTACCACTCCACGGTGCGCAGCGCGCCCTGCTCGGCCCAGCGGTACAGCTCCTCCAACCGGGCCGCCGGGTCGCCCCAGTCGCCGAGCGGGAACGGCGCGCCGCGCAGGTCGTCCGGCCGGTCCCGGGACGGCCGGCTCCGGCGGTAGCCGCCCGGGGGCCACAGCGCGGGCCGGCCGCCGCCCCGCGCCGCCGCCGGCTCGCCCGGGCCCGGCCGGCTCGCGGGCCGGCCCTCCGGGGCGCCGCCGCTCCCGGCGCCCGCGTCACCCGGGCCACTCGCGCCGGCGCCGGCGCCCTCGCCGCCGGGCCCGCCGGGTCCGGCCGGATGGCGCGGCGGCCAGGCGTGTCCGGCGCCGGGTCCGCCCGGGCCCCCGTCCTGGGGGACCCCCTCGGGGGGGTTGTCCGGTTGGCTCACCCGCGCACTCCCTCACGCCGTCCCCCGGCGCACCGCCGGGCCCTGTCCGTTCCGCAGCCCCCTTCTTACCGCCGAACGGCTGACCCGTTGTCCGCTGTTCCGGATAAATCAACCCGAATGTGCGGTGTCAGCGCGGTATGCGGGCTCGACCGGCCCACCCGAAAGCGTGAGTCGTAGTCAGGCATTGACGCGACCGGGGCGGGCCGGGCCCGGCCGACTACCCTGGCCTGCGTGAAGGTCCTCGTTATCGGTGGTGGCGCCCGCGAACACGCCCTGTGCCGCGCCCTGTCCCTCGACCCCGACGTCACCGCGCTGCACTGCGCGCCCGGCAACGCCGGCACCGCGCGGATCGCCGAGCCGCACCCGGTGGACGCCACCGACGGCGCGGCGGTGGCCGCGCTGGCCGCCCGGCTCGGCGCGGACCTGGTGGTGATCGGCCCGGAGGCGCCGCTGGTCGCCGGGGTGGCGGACGCGGTGCGCGGCATCGGCGTACCGTGCTTCGGCCCCTCGGCGCGGGCCGCCCGGCTGGAGGGCTCCAAGGCGTTCGCCAAGGAGGTGATGGCCGCCGCCGGGGTGCCGACCGCCCGGTCCTACGTGTGCGTGACGCCGCAGGAGGCGGACTCCGCGCTGGCCGCGTTCGGACCGCCCTACGTGGTCAAGGACGACGGGCTGGCGGCCGGCAAGGGCGTGCTGGTCACCGAGGACCTCGAAGCCGCCCGGCGGCACGCGCGGGCCTGCGGCCGGGTGGTGGTCGAGGAGTTCCTGGACGGCCCGGAGGTGTCGCTGTTCGCCGTCACCGACGGCGAGACGGTGCTGCCGCTCGCCCCCGCCCAGGACTTCAAACGCGCCCAGGACGGCGACGCGGGGCCCAACACCGGCGGCATGGGCGCCTACTCGCCGCTGCCGTGGGCCGACCCCGCGCTGGCCGACGAGGTGCTGGAGACGGTGCTGCGCCCGACGGTGGACCGGATGCGCCGGCGCCGGCACCCCGTTCGCCGGACTGCTGTACGCCGGACTGGCGCTCACCTCGCGCGGCGTGCGGGTGATCGAGTTCAACGCCCGCTTCGGCGACCCGGAGACCCAGGTGGTGCTGGCCCGGCTGCGCACCCCGCTGGGCGGGCTGCTGCTGAGCGCCGCGACCGGCCGGCTCGCCGACCAGCCGCCGCTGCGCTGGAGCGAGGACGCGGCGGTCACCGTGGTGCTGGCCGCCCGCGACTACCCCGGCACGCCGCGCACCGGCGACCCGATCGGCGGGCTGGCGGAGGCCGGCCGTGAGGCGCACACCTTCGTGCACCACGCCGGCACCGGCCGGGACACCGAGGGCCGGGTGGTCAGCGCGGGCGGCCGGGTGCTGTCGGTCACCTCCACCGGCCCCGACCTGGCGGTCGCGCGGGCCCGCGCCTACGAGGGGCTGGCTCATATCACACTCGACGGCTCCCACCACCGCACCGACATCGCCCGGCAGGCGGCCGGCGGCTGACCGGGCGAGGCCGGTCAGCACCCGTTCGAGCAGGTGGTCCCGCCCGTGCGACCGGAGAACGACGGGCCGCGCGGAGCGGTTCCCGGTGCTCCGCGAAGCCATTCAATCGGGTGACCCCATGAGCTATCCGGCTGACGGGGGCGGTGTCCCCAACTACTCTGCCCGGCAGGTGGACCGCGGGGCCGGCGGCCGAATCGGCGGTCCCCGCGCTCCGCGATCCGGCAAGTGGCTCTGCCCGATTGCGATGTCGTCGGGCGATGCCACAGTGGGGGGATGAAGCAACGCCGTCGGCGTCCGCTGTCGTCTCCCCGCTCCCAGATCGCTGAGGTTGGGGGGTGAACGGCTCGGTGGCCGGTGAAGACGCAGCGCGTGCCCGCGCCCTCGCGGTGCTCCGCGTCCGGAGCACCGCGAGGGCGCTGGCCCTGCTGCCCGCCGCGCTCGCCGTGGTGCTGGTGGCCGTGGTGGCGACCGGGCACGCGTCGGGCACCGGCTGGCGCGCGGCGTGCTGGGCGGCCGGCGCGCTGGCGGTCGCGGTGCTGCTGCTGGCCGGCGCGGTCGCGGTGGTGGTCGGCCGGGCGGCGCCCGCGGTCAGCCCGACGGTGCCCGTCCCGGAGGAGATCGCCCCGGAGCTGTACCGCGTGGTGCGCGAACTGGCCGGCCGGCTGGACGTACCGGCGCCGTCGGCCATAGCGCTCACCCCGGACTGCGACAGCTGGCTGGAGGACCGCGGCCGCCGGGGGCCGGGCCGCCGGCGGCGCCGCGGCGCGTCGCCGGCGCCGGTGCTGGTGATCGGCTCGCCGTTCCTGTGGTGGATGCGGGTCGCCGAGCTGCGCGCGCTGCTGGCCCCCGTGGTGGCCGGCACCGGCCCGTCGGCCGACGCCGACATCTTCGCCGCGCGACGGTTCGTGCGCGGCCTGGACGCGGCGGTGGCGGTCTGCGCGCGCGGTGCGGCGCCCGGCGGTCGGCTGGCCGCGCTGCGCCGGCCGGCGCCGGCGCTGGTGGGTCGGATCGCCCGGCTGATGCTGCGCGGCTGCCGGGCACACGTGGCCGAGATGGAGCGGGCGGTGGCCGCCGCCGCGTCGGAGAACGCCCAGACGGTGGACTTCGGGCTGCGGATCGTGGCGCAGGAGCAGGTCGGGCTGGCCTACGCGGGCTGGGACCGGCTGCTGACCCGGGTCGCGCTGCCCGCCTGGCGGATGGGCCGCTGGCCGTCCCGGCTGGACGCCGGGGTGGTGGCGGCGCTGACCGAGCTGTCCCGGCGCGACCGGCTGGCCGAGGGCTACGAGGTGCGGCTGGGCGAGCGTCCGGCGTGCGACCTGCTGGGGGAGCCGGGCGCGGTGGACGAGGCCACCTCGCTGCTGGCCGCCCGGGTCTTCCACGGCGGGCCGGCCCGGCCGTGCCCCGGCTGGGCGCCGGTGAGCTGGGAGGCGTACCCGCGCGAGGTGGTGGACCGCACCTGGCGCACCGACGCGGCCCGGTTGCACCGGGTGCTGGACGAGCTCTCCCCCCGTCCGGGAACGCCTGCCCGGGGCCGGCGGGCTCCCGTCCGGCGGTGCGCGCGGGCTCCGGCCAGGCCACGCTCGCCCGGGTGCTGGAACGGCTGGAGCGGGGCGGCAGCGACGAGTTGGCGGCCCGGCTCGGCGCACGTCAGCAGCGCGAGGAGCACGAGGAGCGGGAGCGGGCCCGGCGGCCGCCGGCCGGCCGCCCGTCGCCGCCGGCGGGCACCTGGGAGGCGGCGCTGGAACCGGATCCGCTGCTCCTCGGGCCGGAGGGCGAACCGCCGACTCCGCTGTGCGGTCCGCTGTCGCCGCGCACCGGGCGGGAACTGCTGGCCGACCACGTGACGGCGATGGTGTGCTGCGCGGCGGTGGACACCGCCGGCGCGGCGCCGGGGCTGGACTGGCTGGACGGCCCGGCGCTGCTGGTGGGCGGCGCGCGGCGGACGGACCTGGCCGCCCCGGTGCTGCGGCTGGTGGAGCACGGCGACCCGGAGCCGCTGCGCGGGTGGCTGGCAGCGGTCGGTGTGCGCCTGGAGCAACCGGTCCGACTGGTGTGAGCGGGCGTGCGGGCGGTCCGGAGCGCGCGGTGCGGCACGCCGGCGCGCGCTGCGGACCGGTCCGCCGGGCGCACGCCGTTCGGTATGTGAGTCTCGTCACGACATCACGATGATTGGCCGGTAATGGGGACTTCAGCGCGTATCTGTTCCGATAATTAGCCACGAAGGGTGATGGAGCGACAGCTTTGTGTGATCTGCTGGGAGGCGGACGGGCATACATCGCGCCGATCCGGCGGATCAGGATGGGGGAACATCGTGAGCACCGATCAGATCCGGCGCTGGGACTCCGGAGCGCTGGCCCACGGCGTCAACGATCCGTTCGGGCAGGGCCCGCTCCCCTGGCTGCGCCAACGCGAGCAGTACCTGGACGGCTCCGGGCAGCTCCTGCCCTGGTACGTGGACCCGGACGCGCTCGGCTGCCCGCTGCCGGTGCCCGCGCAGCGAGCCGTCCCCCGGCACCGCGACCCCGGCCCGCGCAACGCCAACGACAGCGACTTGCAGATCAAGGGGTACGCCGCCAACTCCTGCGTGGAACCGGGCGGTTCCGTCGACTTCCACGTCAGCGTCAACCCGCCCCAGCGGTTCAGCGTGGACGTCTACCGGATCGGCCACTACGGCGGCGTCGGCGCGGCGCACATCACCACCAGCCCGCGGCTGGCCGGCATCGCGCAGCAGCCGCCGATGACCGCCGGGCGCACCGTCTCCTGCCACCACTGGTGGAACTCCTGGCGGTTGCAGGTCCCCTCGTACTGGAACGACGGGGCCTACGTGGCGGTGCTCACCACCGACGACGGCTACCGCAGCCACGTGCCGTTCACCGTGCGCGGCAGCAGACCCACCGACCTGCTGCTCGTGCTGCCGGACGTGACCTGGCAGGCGTACAACCTCTACCCGGAGGACGGCCGCACCGGCGCCAGCCTCTACCACGCGTGGGACGAGCAGGGCCGGCTGCTCGGCGAGGAGTCGGCGGCGGTGACCGTCTCGTTCGACCGCCCGTACGCGGGCGCCGGGCTGCCGCTGCACGTCGGGCACGCCTACGACTTCATCCGGTTCGCCGAGCGGTACGGCTACGACCTCGGCTACGCGCAGGCGCGCGACCTGCACGCCGGGCGGGTGGACCCGGCCAGGCACCGCGGGCTGGTCTTCGCCGGCCACGACGAGTACTGGACGGTCGGCATGCGGCGGGCCGCCGAACGGGCCCGCGCCGCCGGTACGTCGCTGGTGTTCCTGTCGGCCAACACCATGTACTGGCAGGTCGCCCTGGCCCCGTCGCCCAGCGGCCGCCCGGACCGGCTGCTGACCTGCCGCAAGCGCCGCCCGGACGACCGGGGGCGCACCGCGCTCTGGCGCGACCAGGGCGAGCCGGAGCAACTGCTGCTGGGCGTGCAGTACGCCGGCCGGGTACCGGAACCGCAGCCGATGATCGTGCGCAACGCCGGGCACTGGCTGTGGCGGGACACCGGCGCGGGCGAGGGCGACGCGCTGCCCGGCCTGGTGGCCGGCGAGGCCGACCGGTACTTCCCGCGCACCCCGCTGTCCGCGTACGGCGAGCGCATCCTGCTGGCCCACTCGCCCTACGAGGACGGCGCCGGGTGCCCGACCCACCAGGAGACCTCGCTCTACCGCGCGCCCAGCGGCGCCTACGTGTTCGCCGCCGGGACGTTCGCCTGGTCGCCGGCGCTGGACCGGCCCGGCCACGTGGACGAACGGGTGCGGCGCGCCACCGCCAACCTGCTGGACCGGGTCTGCGCCCCGGACGACGGCCCGCACCCCCTCCGCTGACCGCCACCCGCCCCGGGGGCCCGCCGGGCAGCCCGGAGGCGGGCCGCCTCCGGCCGTGCGGCGCGGCGGCCCGCGCCCCGGGCGCCGGACCCGGCGCGCGCCGGGACGGACCCGGTACGGGACAATCGCCGGTGGATTGGACGTACCACCAGGGAGCAAGCGTGTCCGGATTCGTAGACAAGCCCGAACCCGTGGCCGTGCCGGGCCTGACCCACCTGCACACCGGCAAGGTGCGGGAGCTGTACCGGGACGGCGAGGGCCGGCTGGTGATGGTCGCCAGCGACCGGATCTCGGCCTACGACTGGGTGCTGCCCACCGAGATCCCGGACAAGGGCCGGGTGCTGACCCGGCTGTCGCTGTGGTGGTTCGAGCAGTTGGCCGACCTGTGCCCGCACCACGTGGTCTCCACCGACCTGCCGCCCGGCGCTCCGGCCGACTGGGCCGGGCCGCACCATGGTCGTGCGCTCGCTGCGGATGCTCCCGGTGGAGTGCGTCGCACGCGGCTACCTGGCCGGCTCCGGGCTGGCCGAGTACGAGCGCGACCGCACGGTCTGCGGGCTGGCGCTGCCCGAGGGACTGGTGGACGGCTCCCGGCTGCCGGCGGCCGTCTTCACCCCGGCCACCAAGGCGGAGGTCGGCGAGCACGACGAGAACGTCTCGTTCGAGCGGGTCGCCCAACGGCTCGGTGCGGAGACCGCGGCACGGCTGCGCCAGGTGACGCTGGCGCTCTACGCGCGGGCCCGGGACGTGGCCGCCACCCGCGGCATCGTGCTGGCCGACACCAAGTTCGAGTTCGGTTTCGACGGTGACGACCTGGTGCTCGCCGACGAGGTGCTCACCCCCGACTCGTCGCGGTTCTGGCCGGCCGAGCGGTGGCGGCCGGGCAGCCCGCAGCCGTCGTTCGACAAGCAGTTCGTCCGCGACTGGCTGACCTCGGACGCCTCCGGCTGGGACCGCGCCGCCGACTCCCCGCCGCCCGCCGCTTCCGGCCGAGGTCGTGGAGCGCACCCGGGCCAAGTACGTCGAGGCGTACGAGCGGCTGACCGGGACGCCCTGGCTCTGACCGGCGCCCGGCTCCTCCCGGCCTCCCGCGCCCGGCCGCCCGGCCTCCCGCGCCCGGCCGCCCGGCCTCCCGCGCCCGGCCTCCCGCGCCCGGCCGCCCGGCCTCCCGCGCCCGGCCGCCTGGCCGCCCGGCCGCCCGGCCTCCCGCGCCCGGCCGCCTGGCCGCCCGGCCGCCCGGCCTCCCGCGCCCGGCCGCCTGGCCGCCCGGCCGCCCGGCCTCCCGCGCCCGGCCGCCTGGCCGCCCGGCCGCCCGGCCTCCCGCGCCCGGCCGCCTGGCCGCCCGGCCGCCCGGCCTCCCGGCCGGCGTCGCGCCGCCGCCGTCAGACGGCGGGTTCCGCCGCGCCCTCCGCGCCCGGCGGGTGCGGGTCGCCGGGCGCGCCGGCCGCCGACCCCGCGGTGCCGAACCGCGCGCCGCGCGCCTCCCGGCCGACGGCGGTCAGCAGCACCACCAGCGCCAGGGTGGGGATGACGGTGACCATCAGCGCGGTGGGGTAGCTGTACCGGGTGGCCAGCGCCTCCTGCAACGGCAGGTTCAGCGCGGCGATGAGGTTGCCGAGCTGGTAGGTGACGCCGGGGTAGAAGCCGCGGATCCGGTCCGGGCTCATCTCGGTCAGGTGCGCCGGGACGACGCCCCAGGCGCCCTGCACGCAGACCTGCATCAGGAACGAGCTGAACGCCAGCCAGCCGGCCGCCTGGGAGTACGCGAACAGCGGCACGATCGGCAGCCCCGCGCACGCCGCGACGATGATCATGCGGCGCCGGCCGAACCGCTCCGAGTACGCGCCGAACAGCGGGCCGGCGATCATCGCGCCGACGTTGTAGACGATCGCGATGACGATGGCGGTGTCCGGCGTCATGCCCAGGCCCTTCTTGATGAAGGTCGGGTAGACGTCCTGCGTGCCGTGCGACATCAGGTTGAACGTCGTCATCAGCAGCACGAGGTAGACGAAGCGGCGCAGGATCACCGGGTCCCGAAGGATGTCGCGCACCGGGGTGTCGTTGAGCCGCACGGAGCGCTGCCACACCTCGGACTCCTCGACCCTGGTCCGCACGTAGAGCGCTGCCAGCGCCGGCACCAGGGAGAACGCGAACAGCCCGCGCCAGCCGAAGGACGGTTCGATGAACAGGAAGGCCAGTGCGGCGAGCAGGTACCCGAAGGAGTAGCCGCCCTGCAGCATGCCGGACCAGAAGCCGCGCTTGGCCGCCGGGATCTTCTCCATCGCCAGCGCCGCGCCGAGGCCCCACTCGCCGCCCATGCCGATGCCGTACAGCAGACGCAGTACCAGCAGCACCGCGTAGTCGGGGGCGAAGGCGCAGGCGAAGCCGACGACGGAGTAGAACAGCACGTCGACCATGAGCGGGGTGCGGCGGCCGCGCTTGTCCGCCCACAGCCCGAACAGGAAGGCGCCGACCGGGCGCATCACCAGCGTCACCGTGGTGAGGAACGCCATCGAGGTCAGTGAGACGTGGAAATCGTCGGCGATCTCGCTGTAGACGAGCACCACGAGGAAATAGTCGAAGGCGTCCATCGTCCAGCCCAGATAGGCGCCGAGGAACGCGTTGCGCTGGTCCTTGGTCAGGCCGCGCGCTTGCTCCCGTACCGTAGTCAGCATCTGCGGAAGCTATGACCGGCTTCCGGGCATGTCAACGGCGCGATCGCGATGCGGACGTGGGGATTCCACGACCGGAACCGAACGGGGTCCACCGCGCCAGCTGAGGCGACCGGAGCGGACGACGGGATTCGAACCCGCGACCCTCACCTTGGCAAGGTGATGCTCTACCAACTGAGCCACGTCCGCATGCGTGCACCACTGGCGTGCACTACTGACGAAGGACCCGGATCCCGGAAGGGAACGGGTCCTCCGACTCGCGAGCGGACGACGGGATTCGAACCCGCGACCCTCACCTTGGCAAGGTGATGCTCTACCAACTGAGCCACGTCCGCGTGTGCCTCCGAGCGGCTCTCACCGCCCGGTGCACTGGCCACTCTACCTGATCCTTCGGACCGGCCGAGCGTCAGTGGAGCGGGTGACAGGAATCGCACACTGCGCCTCCCCTTTGGAAAAGGGGCGCTCTACTACTGAGCTACACCCGCGTGATCCGCCGACCCGACCCTCTCGGGGCCCGGCCCTGCGGCGCGTTCCGAACTCTAGCGGATCACCAGGGGCCGTTGTCCAGTCGGTTCCCGGCGTGCCCCCTGTGCCCCCGGTCCCTGCCGACCGCGCACCGCCCGCACAGTCGCGTCTCCGCCGGCGGCGCGACGCCCGGCCAAGGCGTCGCGCCGCCGGGCGTACGGCCGTTGGGGCGGACCGAGGCACACCGGTTCCGGGTTGTGCGCCGCACCGCCGGGCGCGCGCCCGGCGTACGCCCGCTGGCCCGCGACGCCCCCGCCGGCCCGCGGCCCGGCGCGCCCGCCGCCCCGCGTCGAACGCCGCACACCCCCGAACGGCCCCCGGGCCCAGGCCGCCCGGCCCACTCCGCAGGTGCTCAGCGGCCGGCGTCGAACGCCTCGTAGACCCGCTTGGGGATCCGGCCGCGCGGCGGCACGTCCATGCCGTGCGAACGCGCCCAGGCGCGCACCGCGGCCGGGTCGGGCGCGACGGACGTGTGGCGGTAGGCCCGGCCGGAACGGCTGCGCCGCCGGCCGGCCAGCAGATACGGCGACAGGGCGTCGCGCAGTTTGTCCGCGTTGGCCGCCGACAGGTCGATCTCGTACGCCCTTCCGTCGATGCCGAACGCCACCGTCTCGGACGCCTCTCCGCCGTCGATGTCGTCGGAGAGCGTGACCACCACGCGCTGCGCCATGGATATCCGTCCTTTCCGCCCGCGACGGCCGGCCGAAGGCGTCCGCGCCGCCGTGGTACCCGCTGTGGAGGGCGGGTATATGCCGTATCGGCGGGTCGGTGTCAATAGTTTTTCCGGTTCACAACCACATAAATCGAGTGTGCTGGCGGGCCGGAATTCATCCCGGCCCGCACGCACAATCCGAACCTTACGGTTTTCCCGTGGTTATGCCCAAGAGGTTACCTCGGCCGGCCCGAATGCGGGATGGGGTCACTGGTATATCTACCCGCGTAGATCTTTCGGCCGGGTACGCTGAGGGCACTTCACGCACAGCACCACACCACCGGGAGCGCCAGTGGCACGCGTCGTCGTCGACGTCATGCTCAAGCCGGAAATCCTCGACCCGCAGGGCCAGGCCGTCCAGCGCGCCCTGGTACGCCTGGGTTCCGAGGGGATCTCCGACGTACGGCAGGGCAAGCGCTTTGAACTGGAGGTCGAGGGGCCGGTCGATGACGACGCCCTCGCCCGTATTCACAAGATCGCCGAGAGTTTTCTCGCCAACACCGTCATCGAGGACTTCACCGTCCGCGTCGAGCACGCCGGCGCGGTGTCGGGCGGCGCGTCGTGACGGCTCGCATCGGAGTGGTCACCTTCCCCGGCTCGCTGGACGACCGCGACGCGTCGCGCGCGGTGCGGCTGGCCGGCGCGGAGCCGGTGCCGCTGTGGCACCGCGACAAGGACCTGCGCCAGGTGGACGGCGTCGTGCTGCCCGGCGGGTTCTCCTACGGCGACTACCTGCGCTGCGGGGCGATCTCCCGGTTCTCGCCGATCATGGAGATGGTCGTCGAGGGCGCCCGCGAGGGGCTGCCGGTGCTCGGGATCTGCAACGGGTTCCAGATCCTGTGCGAGTCCCACCTGCTGCCCGGCGCGCTGACCCGCAACGACCACCTGCACTTCGTCTGCCGTGACCAGCGGCTGCGGGTGGAGAACACCGACACCCCCTGGACCCGCGCGTACACCGCCGGCCAGGAGATCACCGTCCCGCTCAAGAACGGCGAGGGCGGCTACGTGGCCGACGAGCGAACCCTGGACCTGCTGGAGGCCGAGGGCCGCGTCGTGGCCCGCTACCTGGAGACGAACCCCAACGGCTCCCGGCGCGACATCGCCGGCGTCCGCAACGAGGCGGGCAACGTCGTCGGCCTCATGCCGCACCCCGAGCACGCCGTCGAACCGCTCACCGGTCCGACGACCGAGGGGCTCGGCTTCTTCACGTCGATCCTCCAGCGGTTGGTGAACGCCTGATGTCCCTCGACACCACCAAGCACGCCGAGCAGACCCCCGACGCGCCGCTGCCGTGGGCGGAGCTCGGCCTCAAGCCCGACGAGTACCAGCGGATCGTCGCCATCCTGGGCCGCCGGCCCACCGGCGCGGAGTTGGCGATGTACTCGGTGATGTGGTCCGAGCACTGCTGCTACAAGTCCAGCAAGGTCCACCTGCGGCAGTTCGGCGAGAAGGCGCCGCCCGGCGACGCCATGCTGGTCGGCATCGGTGAGAACGCCGGCGTGGTCGACGTCGGCCAGGGCTACGCGGTCACCTTCAAGATCGAGTCGCACAACCACCCGTCCTACGTGGAGCCCTACCAGGGCGCGGCCACCGGCGTCGGCGGCATCGTCCGCGACATCCTCGCCATGGGCGCCCGCCCGGTCGCGGTGATGGACCCGCTGCGGTTCGGCGCCGCCGACCACCCCGACACCCGCCGGGTGCTGCCCGGCGTGGTGGCCGGTATCGGCGGCTACGGCAACTGCCTGGGCCTGCCCAACATCGGCGGCGAAGTGGTCTTCGACCCCTGCTATCAGGGAAACCCGCTGGTCAACGCGTTGTGCGTGGGCGTCATGCGGCACGAGGACATCCACCTGGCCAAGGCGTCGGGGGCCGGCAACAAGGTCATCCTGTACGGCGCCCGCACCGGTGGCGACGGCATCGGCGGCGTCTCCGTGCTGGCCTCGGAGACCTTCGCGGACGCCTCGGCGGACGGTGCGGACGCCAAGCCCGCCAAGCGGCCCGCGGTGCAGGTCGGCGACCCGTTCCAGGAGAAGCTGCTCATCGAGTGCACGCTGGAGGTCTTCGCCGAGAAGCTGGTGGTCGGCATCCAGGACCTCGGCGGCGCCGGACTGTCCTGCGCCACCAGCGAACTGGCCTCCGCCGGCTCCGGCGGCATGCGCGTCGACCTGGACGCCGTGCCGCTGCGCGACTCCTCGCTCTCCCCCGAGGAGATCCTGATGAGCGAGTCGCAGGAACGCATGTGCGCGGTGGTCGAACCGGGCGACGTGGACCGCTTCCTGGAGATCTGCGAGAAGTGGGACGTCATCGCCACCGTGATCGGCGAGGTCACCGACGGCGACCGGCTGGAGATCCGCTGGCACGGCGAGCAGATCGTGGACGTCCCGCCGCGCACCGTCGCGCACGAGGGCCCGGTCTACCGCCGCCCGCTCGCCCGGCCCGACTGGCAGGACGCCCTGCAGGCCGACGACCCGTCCCGGCTGGCCCGACCGGCCACCGGCGACGCACTGCGGGCCGACGTACTGCGGGTGGCCGCCAGCCCCAACCAGGCGTCCACGTCGTGGATCACCTCGCAGTACGACCGGTACGTGCTCGGCAACACCGTGCTCGCCCAGCCGGAGGACTCCGGCATGATCCGGATCGACGAGGAGACCGGTCTGGGCGTCGCGCTGGCCACCGACGGCAACGGCCGCTACGCCAAGCTCGACCCGTACACCGGGGCGCAGCTGGCGCTGGCCGAGGCGTACCGGAACGTGGCCGCCACCGGCGCGCGCCCGCTCGCGGTATCCGACTGCCTCAACTTCGGCTCGCCGGAGGACCCGACGGTGATGTGGCAGTTCGCCGAGGCCACCCGCGGGCTGGCCGACGGCTGCCTCACGCTGGGCACCCCGGTCACCGGCGGCAACGTCTCGCTGTACAACCAGACCGGCGCGACCGCGATCCACCCGACGCCGGTGGTCGCGGTGCTCGGGGTCATCGACGACGTCGCCCGGCGCACCCCGATGGGCTTCGCCGAGGAGGGCCAGCTGCTCTACCTGCTCGGCGACACCCGCGACGAGCTCGGCGGATCCGCCTGGGCGCAGGTGGTGCACGACCACCTCGGCGGCCGGCCGCCGGCGGTCGACCTGGAACGCGAGCGGCTGCTCGCCGAGATCCTGATCGCCGCCTCCCGGGACGGCATGGTCGACGCCGCGCACGACCTGTCCGACGGCGGGCTGATCCAGGCGCTGGCCGAGTCGTGCCTGCGCGGCGGGCACGGCGCGCGGGTGGTGGTGCCGGACGGCGCCGACCCGTTCGTGCTGCTGTTCTCCGAGTCGGCCGGCCGCGCGGTGGTCGCGGTGCCGCGCAGCGAGGAGCTGCGGTTCACCGACATGTGCGGCGCGCGCGGCCTGCCGGCCACCCGGATCGGCGTGGTGGACGGCGACGCGATCGAGGTGCAGGGCCAGTTCACGCTGCCGCTGGCCGAACTGCGGGCCGTCCACGAGGCGACCATCCCGGCGATCCTCGCCTGACGCCCCCGCCCGCCCGGCAGCACCCCGGCACCGGGCGGCTCCCGCGCCCCCGCCCGCCCGGCGGTGGGCGGCGGGGCCGGGCGGCGTGCGGCGGCGTGCTGGGCGTGCGGCGGGGCCGGGAGGGCCGTGGCCTACGCTCGCCCCCATGCCGCCGCGTTCCCGCAGAACCCGCTCCTACGACCCGGCCAGGACCCGCGCCGCGCTGCTCGCGCAGGCCGACGCGGTCCGGGACGCGGTGGCCGGGCTGGACGCCGCGGCCCACGACCGGCCCACCCGGCTCGGCGACTGGACGGTGCGCGAACTGGTGGTCCACCTGGCCCTGGAGGTCGAGGCGCTCCCCCGGGCGCTGGCCGAGGAGCCGCCGCGCGGACCGGCCGACCTGACGCCGCCCCGCTGGGCGCTGTCCACCGCCGACCAGGCCGGCCGGCCGGCCGCCGGGGCCCGCGCGGCCGCCGCCGGGACGCCGGACCCGCCCGCCCGGCTCGCCGCGGCCGTCGAGGCGCTGCGGGCGGACCTGGCCGCGCCGCTCCCGGACCGGCTGGTGCGCACCCCGGCGGGCACCCTGCCGGCCGCCGACTTCGCGGTGACCCGGCTGGTCGGACTGGTCGTGCACGCCGACGACCTGACCGCCGCCGGCGTGCCCGTCGCGCTCGAACGCCCGGCGGTGGCGGCCGCGGCGCGGCTGCTGGCCGACGCGCTGGCGGAGAAGGCGCCGGGCGGCTCCGTCGAGGTCCGGGTGCCGCCGTACGCCGCCGTGCAGTGTGTCCCCGGGCCGCGGCACACCCGCGGCACGCCGCCGAACGTCGTGGAGACCGACCCGCTGACCTGGATCCGGCTGGCCTGCGGCCGGACCGGCTGGGCGGCCGCCGTGCACGACGCCCTGGTGAGCGCGAGCGGTGAGCGGGCCGACCTGTCGGCGTACCTTCCGGTGCTCGGCTGACCCGCGACACGCCCGGCGCGCGGTCGGCGACGTGACGCTCGCCTCACCCCGCGCGGACCGAGGCGTCCCGGCACCTGCCATAGACTTCACATGTGCCACGTGGTGACGGACGACTTTCCCACGATCTCCTGCCCGGGGAGAAGGGCCCGCAGGACGCGTGCGGCGTCTTCGGTGTCTGGGCCCCGGGTGAAGAGGTCGCCAAGCTGACCTATTTCGGACTGTACGCGCTGCAACACCGCGGCCAGGAGTCCGCGGGGATCGCGGTGAGCAACGGCTCCCAGATCCTGGTCTTCAAGGACATGGGCCTGGTCTCCCAGGTCTTCGACGAGACCTCGCTGGGCTCACTGCGCGGCCACATCGCCGTCGGCCACGCCCGCTACTCCACCACCGGGGCGTCGGTGTGGGAGAACGCGCAGCCGACCTTCCGGGCGACCGCGCACGGCTCGATCGCGCTGGGCCACAACGGCAACCTGGTCAACACCGCGCAGCTCGCGGAACGGGTGGCCGACCTGCCGGCCGGCGACGGGCGGGCCGCCCGGGTGGCGGCCACCAACGACACCGACCTGGTGACCGCGCTGCTGGCCGGGCAGGTCGACGAGGACGGCGCGCCACTGCCGCTGGAGGAGGCGGCCCGCCGGGTGCTGCCGATGGTGCGCGGCGCGTTCTGCCTGGTCTACATGGACGAGCAGACGCTGTACGCGGCGCGCGACCCGCAGGGCATCCGGCCGCTGGTGCTGGGCCGGCTGGAGCGCGGCTGGGTGGTCGCCTCGGAGAGCGCGGCGCTGGACATCGTGGGCGCGAGCTACGTGCGCGAGATCGACCCGGGCGAGCTGGTCGCGATCGACGAGAACGGGCTGCGTTCCAGCCGGTTCGCCGAGCCGCGCCGCAAGGGCTGCGTCTTCGAGTACGTCTACCTGGCTCGCCCCGACACCGACATCGCCGGCCGCAACGTGCACCTGTCCCGGGTGGAGATGGGCCGCCGGCTCGCCGCGGAGGCGCCGGTCGAGGCCGACCTGGTGATACCGACCCCGGAGTCCGGCACCCCGGCGGCGATCGGCTACGCGGAGGCCAGTGGCATCCCGTACGGCTCCGGCCTGGTGAAGAACTCCTACGTCGGCCGGACCTTCATCCAGCCGTCGCAGACCATCCGGCAACTGGGCATCCGGCTCAAGCTCAACCCGCTCAAGGAGATCATCCGGGACAAGCGGCTGGTGGTGGTGGACGACTCCATCGTGCGCGGCAACACCCAGCGGGCCCTGGTGCGGATGCTGCGCGAGGCGGGCGCCGCCGAGGTGCACGTGCGCATCTCGTCGCCGCCGGTGAAGTGGCCGTGCTTCTTCGGCATCGACTTCGCCACCCGCGCCGAGCTGATCGCCAACGGCATGACGGTCGAGGAGATCGGCGCCTCGCTGGGCGCCGACTCGCTGGCGTACATCTCGATCGACGCGATGGTCGAGGCGACCACGATCGCCAAGTCCGAGCTGTGCCGCGCCTGCTTCGACGGCGAGTACCCGATGGAGCTGCCCGACCCGGAGCTGCTGGGCAAGCGGCTGTTGGAGACCGAGCTGGCGGGCGGCCCGGCGGCGGCCGACGCGCTGCGCCGGCCCTGATCGCGCGGCGCACCCACGACACGAAGGTTCTTGCGCATGTCTGAGTCAACTGCTGGTGCCTCCTACGCGGCGGCGGGCGTCGACATCGAGGCGGGCGACCGCGCGGTGCGGCTGATGAAGGAGTGGGTCGGCACGGCCGGCCGGCCCGAGGTGGTCGGCGGCATCGGCGGCTTCGCCGGCCTGTTCGACGCGTCCGCCCTGAAGCGGTACCGGCGCCCGCTGCTGGCCTCCGCGACCGACGGGGTGGGCACCAAGGTGGACGTGGCCCGCCGGATGGGCGTGTACGACACCATCGGGCACGACCTGGTCGGCATGGTCGTCGACGACCTCGTGGTGTGCGGGGCGGAGCCGCTGTTCATGACCGACTACGTGTGCGTCGGCTCGGTGTACCCGGAGCGGGTGGCGGCGATCGTCAAGGGCGTCGCGGAGGGCTGCGTGCTGGCCGGCTGCGCGCTGGTGGGCGGTGAGACCGCCGAGCACCCGGGGCTGCTGGGCGCCGACGAGTTCGACGTGGCGGGCGCCGGCACCGGCGTGGTGGAGGCGGACCGGCTGCTCGGCGCCGATCGCATCCGTCCGGGTGATGTGGTGATCGCGTTGGCCTCGTCCGGACTTCACTCGAACGGGTACTCACTCGTTCGGCACGTGTTCTTCGACCGGGCCGGCTGGTCACTGGAGCGCGAGGTGGCCGAACTGGGCCGCACGCTCGGCGAGGAACTGCTGGAGCCGACCCGGATCTACGCGCTGGACTGTCTGGCGCTCACCCGCACCTGCGACGTGCACGCCTTCTCGCACGTGACCGGCGGTGGACTCGCCGCCAACCTGGCCCGGGTGGTGCCGGACCACCTGACCGCGGTGCTGGACCGCGGCAGCTGGACCCCGGACCCGGTCTTCGGCCTGGTCGGCGCCGCCGGGTCGGTGGAGCGCGCGGAGCTGGAGCGGACCCTGAACATGGGGGTCGGCATGGTGGCCGTGGTCGACCCGGAGGCAGCCGACGTGGCGCTGGCGACGCTGGCCGACCGGGGGGTCGGCGGCTGGCTGCTCGGCGAGGTGCGGGACCGGGAGGGGGGCGCGGCGGTCATCCTGAGCGGCGACTACGCCGCGTGACCGGTCGGCGGGCGCCGGCCGCGGTGGGACCGACGAAACCCGGTCCGGGCCGGGCCCGAACCGGGTGAGCGAGACGGAGCGTCAAGCGCGACGGCGCGGCGACGACGGCTCGGAGCCCTCGTCCTCGTCGTCCTCGTCGTTGTAGAGATCCGCGTACTGTGCGTACGGGTCGTCATTGTCCAGCTCATCGTCCTCAACCGGTGCCGGCTTCGCCGGCCGGCCCGACGATGCGCCCAGCTCCTCGGCCAGACGTGAGAGATCCGTTCCGCCGCTGTTGTACTTCAGCTGGCGGGCGACCTTTGTCTGCTTGGCCTTGGCCCGGCCGCGCCCCATGGCTCGACCCCCTCAACGGCGGGGCTCGACGGCCCCGAGTCTTGACACGCGTATCTGATGAGAATCGGTCCTCACAGCGAAGACCGGTCCGTAGGGCTTCAACGGTACCTGCTTCCGCGCCCGCACGGTACGTCGCCCGCACGACGCGCGTCGAGACAGCAACCATCGCCGACCCCGTCCTGGCTGGTCAACTGCGATTTTACCTTCTCTCCCGGACGGCCGGCGGCCGGGGCGTGGTACGGGTCACCGGTGTCACCCGGCGTCAGCCGGAGGTCGGGCGCAGCCACTCGCGTGCCGGCGTGCGCTCCGCCATCCGCTGCTCGGCGAGCCGGTCGGCCGCGGCGGCCGGCGGGATGCCGTCCGCGGCGGCCCGCTGGAAGATCGCCAGCGTGGTGTCGTAGATCCTGCCCGCCGTGGCCTTGGCCCGGTCGAAGTCGAAGCCGTCGAGCTCGTCGGCCACCTGGATCACGCCGCCGGCGTTGACCACGTAGTCCGGCGCGTACAGGATCCCGCGGTCGGCGAGGTCCTTCTCCACGCCCGGGTGGGCCAGCTGGTTGTTGGCCGCGCCGCACACCACCGCGGCGGTCAGCACCGGCACGGTGGCGTCGTCGAGGGCGCCACCCAGCGCGCACGGCGCGTACAGGTCCAGGTCGGCACGGATCAGCGCGTCGGTGTCGCCGGCCGCCTCCACCTCGGGGTGCGCGGCGCGGATCGCCTCGACCGCCTCCGGGCGCACGTCGGTGACCACCACCCGGGCGCCGTCCTCCAGGAGGTGCGCCACGAGGTGCCGGCCGACCTTGCCGATGCCGGCCACGCCCACCCGGCGGCCGGTCAGCGTCGGCTCGCCCCACAGGGTGCGCGCGCTGGCCCGCATGCCCTGGAAGACGCCGAACGCGGTGAGCACCGAGGAGTCGCCGGCGCCGCCGTGCCGCGGGGAGCGCCCGGTGGTCCACGGGTTCTCGGCGGCGACCACGTCCATGTCGGCCACGTAGGTGCCCACGTCGCACGCCGTCACGTAGCGGCCGCCGAGCGAGGCGACGAACCGCCCGTAGGCGCGCAGCAGTTCCGGGGTCTTGTCGGTGGCCGGGTCGCCGATGATCACGGCCTTGCCACCGCCGAGGTCGAGCCCGGCCATGGCGTTCTTGTAGCTCATCCCCCGGGCCAGGTTCAGCGCGTCCGCGACGGCGTCCTCGTCGCTGGCGTACGGGAAGAAGCGGGTGCCGCCCAGGGCGGGCCCGAGCGCGGTGGAGTGCAGGGCGATGACGGCCCGCAGGCCACTGGCGCGGTCCTGGCAGAGCACGACCTGCTCGTGTCCCCCCTGCTCCGATCGGAACAGCGTGGAGAGCACGGACTCCCGTGGAATGACGTCGGTCACGGTGGTGACTCCCGAGGTGGTGAACGCCCTTCCGTGGGGGTGGGGAGGGCTGGTTTCCTCAGCGTAGGCCAGCGGGCGGACCGGACCCCCGGGGCGCCGCCGATCGGCCCCCCGGGGGTGACGGGCGTGAAACGATGCGGTCAAGGACGTCGGCGAGGGAGCGTTGCGTGGACGTGTCACCGGTGGCGGTCCCCTACGCCTCGTACTTGCGGGTCTACGAGCCGCTCTCGGCCTTCCCCGAGCCCGAGCGCGGCCACTGGCTGGGGTACGCGGCGGCCGGGCGATCGCGCACCGCGCAGGACGAGTTGCGCCAGTCACTGGCCGACCTGGTGCCGGTCCCGCCGGTCGCGGTCCCGGTGCACGAGAGCAGGGAGGCGTTCGTCGCCGAACTGGACGGCGTGCTGCACGTGTGCCCGTGGCGGACCCGGCTGCGCGGCTGGCTGGCGCTTGCCGACCTGACCGAGCGGTGGCCCGCGCCGGTGCTGGACGCGGTGCTGCCGCCGGTGGTGCGCCGTCAGGCGGTGGCCGACTACGAGCGGTGGCGGGAGCGGAACCCGGACGCCCGGCCGTGGATCCGGTCCGCCAACTGGCACGTCCCGGTCCGCTGGTTCGTGCTCTTCGCCGACGAGGACCGGGTCTTCCGACCGGCCGGTGGGCCGGGTTCCGGTCCGGATAGCTCAGGTGAAGACGGCCGGGCGGCGCGCCCGGCGCCGGCGCTGCGCTACCGCACACCCATGGTGCAGGCCCGCCGCCGGGTGGCCCGCGGGCTGCGGGCGCTGCGCGACGGCATGGAGGAGAGCCCGATCATCGACGGCCTGGTGGACGTCGGACGCTGGCTGGAAGAGTTCCATCCCCGATCCCTGGTTGAGTTGGATTACGGGGGTTTGGTGCACGCGATCCCGGAAAGTCGTCTCTCCGACGACCACAGCGCGGCGGACGTGGCCGAAGGGCTGGCGGCGCTGCGTGCCGGGGACCCGGCGTCGGCCGGTGCCGCCTACACGCGGCTCACCGACCGGTGGCGGGGGATCCGCGATCTTCAGTTCGCCAACTGAGGGGCGGTCGTTCCCGGGCCGGGCGATGTGTACCCTTACCCAACGCTTATCCCGGGGTAAGGGTGGGTCGTGTTCCGGACATGTTCGGTGTCCGGCGGGCGACCAATGGGTCAAGCGTGACGCAGAGCACCTTTCGCTCTCTTGCGCCCATACCTAACCCTCATGCCAAAATAGGACAACCCGCTGCTCTTGGGGCGCGAACGGCGTCTTGATCGCGCTGTGACTGATCGTCACGCTCGGGTGACTGTCCGTTATGGCATGGTCCATCGGCTTCCGCCGAGCTTGAACACCTGAGAGGGCAATTCCATCGGTTTGGCCGCTCCGGCTGGACGGATGGTGTAGTTGTAGTGCCGAGGACAAGCCGTTCGTCCTATAACCGACTCGGCTCGCGTCAGCTCATTTCGGGCAACGCGGGTCAAGGTGCAGAATTTAGAGGAATGAACCGTGATGGTTCGGTTCTCCCGAGGAGGCCGCTCATGACCGCTCGCACCCCTGATGCCGAGCCGCTGCTGACCCCCGCTGAGGTCGCCACCATGTTCCGCGTGGACCCGAAGACGGTCACGCGCTGGGCCAAGGCCGGCAAGCTCACGTCGATCCGCACGCTCGGTGGCCACCGCCGCTACCGGGAGGCGGAGGTCAGGGCTCTGCTCGCGGGTATCCCGCAGCAGCGCACCGAGAGCTGAGACGCAGCTCACGCGGGCTGAACTCACCGCGGGCGAGGCGCAGCCCGCCGCGTTGAGGACCGGTCCGCCGGGCTGACGGCTCCCGTGCTCGACCCGTTCCACCCGCGTCACCCCAGCAGCACCCAGCACCACCAGATCCACCCACGCCGCATCGCGGGCGGTCGCCGGATACCCGAATCCGGACAGTCGCCCCACCGCATCGCCTGGTCCCTGTCCCCATCAGGGTTGCCGCTTCGATCGCGTCGGACTCCGCCGGGTCCGACGCGATCTTTTTGCGTGCGGCGCTTTGTCGCCCCGGTGTGCAATTTCACATATTAAATTGACGGTCCATCGGGGGCTGTCGGGTTCCCTGCTTCACCGAAGTCCTTGCGTGACACCCGTCACGTTCCCACCTCTTGCCACTGTGCCATCTGGTGAGGTAGAGGGAAATTTGCCGCACCCCGCCCGGGGTCGCCCGCACCGCCTCGCCCCTCCACGCCGTGCCGCGCTCCCGCGCCGCCGTTGCGGTGTGCGCCCCCGCGCCGTTCCCCGTGCCGTCCCCCGGGCGGCGCCCCCCGCGCCGCCGTTCCGGTCCCGCTCGCCGTGTCACGGCCCACGCGCCCCCCGCGTGTGCCGCCGGTCCCTCCGGGACGGTGCGGCCCGCCGTGCGGCCCGCCGCCGAACCCCCCCGCTCTCCGCGGCGGCCGTCCGGCCGCCTCCTGCTGTTGCCAGGGGTACCCGCCGGAGTCCGGCCCGTCAAGAGACCCGGCCGGTGCGGCGAAACCTTTCCGCCCCGGTCCTCCAGGCGGAAAATCGCACCGTCGCTGTGTGCGACCGGCAGGTCGGCGTGCCGCGACAGCGTGACGGCCCCCGGACGCCGCCGGACGGCCCCGCGGCGGCCCGAGGCGGCCTCTGAGCGGTGCGGGCCCGCCGGGTGCGCGAGGCAGCCGTAGAGGCGTTTCGGGCGGCGGTGCCGCGCGGGCCGCCGGGCGCGGCCGGCCGTCGGGCGTCCGGCCGTGTCGGGTGCCGGGCGGCGTCGGGCGTCGGGCCGCGGCGGGCCAGGCGGCACGCGGGCCGGGTGCGGTCCGGGCGGTGTGGCGGTGGGGTCGGGCCGGCAACGCGGGCCGGGCGCCCGCACGGCGGCGCCGCGGTGGGCGGGGTCCGGAGCGGGGGTCCGGCCGCGGCGGCGGACGGCGGTGGGCTCGGGCCGCGGCGGCGTGCCGCGGGGGCCCGAGCGGCCGCCGCCCGAACACGTCTGAGGCCCGCGTCCGTTCGGGACACGGGCCTCGCGACTTCTGCGGTCCTGACGGGATTTGAACCCGCGGCCTCCACCTTGACAGGGTGGCGAGCACTCCAAACTGCTCCACAGGACCAGGCGCCTCGCCCGGCGTCCATCCGGCCACCGGGCTCGCTGCGAGCATGACTGTACAGCAGGTCAGGCCCACCGGTCGAACCGGTGGCCGGGGGCCGTCCGGCTCACGGCCAGGCGGCGTCGATCGCCTTCAGCACCCGCTTGTCGGAGACCGGGTAGGCGGTGCCCAGCGCGTGCGCGAAGTAACTCACCCGCAGCTCCTCCAGCATCCAGCGGATCTCCCGCACCTGCGGCGGCACCGGCCGGCCCGGCTTGAACGCGGCCAGCAGCGCGTCGTACTCCGCGCGCATCTCGTGCACCTTGGCCATCCGCACCCCGTCGCGCTGCGCGCCGGCCGGCATCTGCTGCAACCGCCGGTCGGCCGCCACCAGGTAGCGCAACAGGTCCGGCAGCCGCCGCACCCCCGAGGCGGTCACGAACCCCGGCCGGACCAGCCCCGCCAACTGCTCCTCGACGTCCGCCAGGTTGGGCACCAGCACCGGGCTGGTGGTCGCCTTCAGCCGCCGCTCGCACGAGTGCCAGGCGTTCAGCACCTCGCGCACCCGGCCGATGGCGGCCACCGTGGCGTCCGTGATGTCGGCCCGCACCGAGTCGAACAGCTTGCGGAAACCCACCTCGTCCCACGCCGGCCCGCCGTGCTCCGCGATCAGCTTGTCGGCCGCCGCCGTCACGCAGTCCTCGAACAGCGCCTGCACGCTGCCGTGCGGGCTGCGGGCCAGCGCGAGCTTGGCCTCGTTGGACAGCCGGCCCTGCGCGAACTTGGCCGGATCCGACGGTAGGCGGAGCAGGATCAGCCGGCGGGTGCCGCGCCACATCGCGTCCGCCTGCTCCGCGCCGGTGTCGAACAGCCGCACCGCGACCGACGCGCCCTCGTCCACCAGCGCCGGGTACGCCTTCACCGGCTGGCCGCCGCGCCGCATCTCGAAGGTGCGCGGCAACGTGCCGACCGACCACGTGGTCAGCCCGCCGCGCTGCTCGATCCCCACGCTGTCCGCGGCCCGGGAGATCGCCTGCCGGGTCTTCGGCCGCAGGCGGTGCCGCAACTCCTCCAGGTCCTTCGCCTCGGCGATCCGGCGCCCGCGCTCGTCGGTCACCCGGAACGACGGCTTGAGGTGGTCCGGCACCTTCGCCCAGTCGAAGTCCTCCGGGCGCACCGCCACCCCGCGCGCCCGGTGCAGTTCCCGGGCCAGCACCGCGGTCAGCGGGTCCGGGCCGGCCACCGCGCCCCGCAGGAACGCCTTCGCGTGGTCGGGCGCCGGCACGAAGTTGCGCCGCACCGGCTTGGGCAGCGACCGGATCAACTCGGTCACCAGCGCCTCGCGCAGACCGGGGATCTGCCAGTCGAAACCGGCCGGGTCGACCTGGTTGAGCACCTGCAACGGGATGTGCACGGTCACCCCGTCCGCGTCCGCGCCCGGCTCGAACTGGTAGGTGACCTTGAACTTCAGCCGGCCCTGCCGCCAGCAGTCCGGGTAGTCCTCCTTGCTGACCGCCTCCGCCGAGGCGTTGATCAGCATCGAGTGCTCGAAGCCCAGCAACTCCGGTTCCTCGCGGCGCTTGTGCTTCCACCACGAGTCGAAGTGCGCGCCGGAGACCACGTGCGCCGGCAGCCGCTCGTCGTAGAAGTCGAACAGGGCCTCGTCGTCGACCAGGATGTCCCGGCGCCGCGCCCGCTGCTCCAGCTCCTCCACCTCGCCGAGCAGCCTGCGGTTGGCGTGGAAGAACTCGTGGTGGGTGCGCCAGTCGCCCTCCACCAGCGCGTTGCGGATGAACAGCTCCCGGCAGACCTCCGGATCGATCCGGCCGTAGTTCACCTTGCGCCGCGCCACGATCGGCACGCCGTACAGCGTCACCTTCTCGTACGCCATCACCGCCGCCTGCCGCTGCTCCCAGTGCGGCTCGCTGTAGGTGCGCTTGACCAGGTGCTGGGCGAGCGGTTCGACCCACTCCGGCTCGATCCGCGCGTTCACCCGGGCCCACAGCCGGGAGGTCTCCACCAGCTCGGCGGACATGATCCAGCGCGGCGACTTCCTGAACAGCGACGAGCCGGGGAAGACCGCGAACCGCGCGTTGCGCGCGCCCAGGTACTCGTTCTTCTCGGTGTCCTTCAGCCCGACGTGCGACAGCAGCCCGACCAGCAGCGAGGCGTGCACCCGCTCCGGAGCCGCGTCCCGGTCGCCGACCTCGATCCCCATCGACCGGGCCACCGTGCGCAACTGGCCGTAGATGTCCTGCCACTCGCGTATCCGCAGGTAGTTCAGGTACTCGGTGCGGCACATCCGGCGGAACGCGGACGACGACAACTCCTTCTGCCGCTCGCGCAGGTATCGCCACAGGTTGAGGAAGGCCAGGAAGTCGCTGTTCTCGTCGCGGAACCGGGCGTGGCTGAGGTCGGCTTGCTGCTGCCTGTCCGAAGGCCGCTCGCGCGGGTCCTGGATGGACAGCGCCGCCGCGATCACCATCACCTCGCGCACGCAGTCGTTGCGGTCCGCCTCCAGCACCATCCGGGCCAGCCGCGGGTCGACCGGCAGCTGCGACAGCTTCCGGCCGACCGGCGTGAGCCGCTTGCGGGCGTCCCGCTGCGCCGGGTCCAGCGCGCCCAGCTCCTCCAGCAGTTGCACGCCGTCCTTGATGTTGCGGCCGTCCGGCGGGTCGATGAACGGGAACCGGGCGATGTCGCCCAGCCCGGCCGCGGTCATCTGGAGGATCACCGAGGCGAGGTTGGTGCGCAGGATCTCGGCGTCGGTGAACTCCGGACGGGCCAGGAAGTCCTCCTCGGAGTACAGCCGTACGCAGACGCCGTCCGAGGTGCGCCCGCAGCGGCCCTTGCGCTGGTTGGCGCTGGCCTGGCTGATCGGCTCGATCGGCAGCCGCTGCACCTTGGTGCGGTGGCTGTAGCGCGAGATCCGCGCGGTGCCCGGGTCGACGACGTAGCGGATGCCCGGCACGGTCAGCGAGGTCTCGGCGACGTTGGTGGCCAGCACCACCCGGCGGCCGGTGTGCGACTGGAAGACGCGGTGCTGCTCGGCGTGCGACAGCCGCGCGTACAGCGGCAGCACCTCGGTCCGCGGCAGCGCGCGCTTCGCCAGCGCGTCCGCGGTGTCCCGGATCTCGCGCTCGCCGGACAGGAACACCAGGACGTCGCCCGGCCCCTCGCGCCCCAGCTCCTCGACCGCCTCCACGACCGCGGTCACCTGGTCGCGGTCGCCGTCGGTGCCGGACTCCTCCAGCAGCGGGCGGTAGCGCACCTCCACCGGGAAGGTGCGCCCGCTCACCTCCACGATCGGCGCGCCGCCGAAGTGCCGGCTGAAGCGCTCCGGGTCGATCGTCGCCGAGGTGATGACCACCTTCAGGTCCGGCCGGCGCGGCAGCAGTTGGGTGAGGTAGCCGAGGATGAAGTCGATGTTGAGGCTGCGCTCGTGCGCCTCGTCGATGATGATCGTGTCGTACTGGCGCAGCTCGCGGTCGGTCTGGATCTCGGCGAGCATGATGCCGTCGGTCATCAGCTTGACCAGCGTGCCGTCGCCCACCTGGTCGGTGAACCGCACCTTCCAGCCCACCGCCCCGCCCAGCGGGGTGGCCAGCTCCTCGGCGACCCGCTCGGCCACCGTGCGGGCGGCGATCCGGCGCGGTTGGGTGTGGCCGATCAGCCCCTTGACGCCGCGGCCGAGTTCCAGGCAGATCTTCGGGATCTGGGTGGTCTTGCCGGACCCGGTCTCGCCCGCCACGATCACCACCTGGTGGTCGCGGATCGCGGCGAGGATGTCGTCCTTCTTCCGGCTGACCGGCAGCGCCTCGGGGTACCTGATCGCGGGCACGCCGGACCGGCGCAGCGCGACCCGGGCCTCGGCCTCGTCGAACTGCCCGGCGATCTCCCGGCAGACGGCGTCGCGCGCCTCGGGCTCGCGGATCTTCCGGACGCCTTCCAGGCGGCGGCCGAGCCGCTGCTGATCGCGCAGCATCAGCTCCGGCAGCCGCGCCGACAGGTCGCCGAGGAGAGGGGACGTGGGGGATGCGGGCGGAGTGGACATACGGCCCCCAGGATCTCACCTGCGCCACCCGGTCGGCGAACCGGTTTCCGCACAGCGCGCCGGACGCGGACCCGGACGCCCGCCGCGCCCCGGCGCGGGGCCCGGGGCCGGTGGCGCCGGACGCGGGTTCGCGCGGGGCCGGCGGGTTGCGGCGTGGCGTCCCCGCGTGGGGCGTGGCGACCGGTCGGGCCGGTCCGGAGCCGGGCCCGCGGGTCGGTGGCGCCGGGCGGGTGGGGAAGGGTCGGGAACGACGTGGGCCCCGTCCGGAGACGGGGCCCACGTCGTGCGGTGGCTGGGGCCGGGGTCGAACCGGCGACCTACCGCTTTTCAGGCGGTCGCTCGTACCAACTGAGCTACCCAGCCGCAGCGGTCCTGACGGGATTTGAACCCGCGGCCTCCACCTTGACAGGGTGGCGAGCACTCCAAACTGCTCCACAGGACCAAGCTCGTGCGCGAACAGTCTGACACACTCCGGACTGTGCTCCGCACGGTTTTCGCGCCGCCCGCCTGCCCTCCTCCACGCTTCCCGCAGGGTTCCCCGAACGGGTCCCCCGGATTCGCGCGGCGGCCTGACGTCGCGGAATCAGCGTAGCAGAACCCGGCGGTGCCCCCGCACGCCCGAACCCCTGCCGGTCCGGGGCCGCGTTCGGGTCCGGACGGGAGAGCCGACGGGAGACCGGACGGGAGAGCGGAGAAGGCCCGGACCCCGGCCCGTGACGTGTCGGGCAGAGGTACGAGCCTTGTGCGCGAGGTGCCCCCAACGGGATTCGAACCCGTGCTACCGCCTTGAAAGGGCGGCGTCCTGGGCCACTAGACGATGAGGGCCGGCCGGCCCGCGAAGGAACACCACACCCTTCGCCGGGCGCGAGAAGCATAGGGGATGCCCAGGTGATCCACCAAAACGATTCCGCCGCACCGCGCGGACCCCGTGCGGGTGCGGCGCGCGGGCGGCGCGGGCGGGGACAATGGCGGTGTGCTGGAGATGACGCGTGAGGAGTTCGAGGAACTGGTCGGCCGGGCGCTGGACCGCATCCCCGCGGAACTGGCCGGGCTGATGGACAACGTCGCCGTCTTCGCCGAGGACGAGCCCGACCCGTCCGGGCCCGAGCTGCTCGGGCTCTACGAGGGCACGCCGCTGACCGAGCGCGGCGAGTGGTACGCGGGCGTGCTGCCGGACCGCATCACGATCTACCGGGGCCCGATCCTGCGACGGGTGGACAGCACCGAACGGGCCGCCAGCGAGATCGAGACCACCGTCGTGCACGAGATCGCCCACCACTTCGGCATCGACGACGGCCGGCTCCAGGCCCTCGGCTACGGCTGACCCCGGGCGGCCCTCACCACGCCGCCCGGCCCAGCGCCACGCCCGCGAAGACCGCGCCGACGCCGACCGCCACGCTCGCGGCCACGTTCGCGGCGGCGTACAGCCGGGCACCGTCGACGGCCAGCCGCAGCGTCTCGTAGCTGAACGTGGAGTACGTGGTCAGCGTCCCGCACAGGCCGGTGCCGAGCAGCAGCCGGGGGTCGGAGCCCGCCGCGCCGGAGCCGAGCGCGCCGGCCACCAGGCCGAGCAGCAGGCAGCCGGCCGCGTTGACGGTGAACGTGCCCCACGGGAAGACCGAGTCGTGCCGGGCCTGGACGGCGCGGTCCACCAGGTAGCGCAGCGGCGCGCCGGCCATCGCGCCCAGCACCACCAGCAGCCAGCTCACCGGCCGTTCCCGTCGTCCGCCGGCCCCGGGTACCGGACCGTCTCGCAGGCGTCCAGCGTGATCAGGCCGGGCACCTCCAACTCGGCAAGCCGCGGCAGGAACGCGCGTACCCGCTCCTCGGCGTCCACCACGACCACCGCGACCGGCAGTTCCTCGCTGAGCGAGAGCAGCCGCGCGGTGTGGATGCGCGAGCCGGCGCCGAAGCCCTCCACGCCGTGGAAGACCGACGCGCCGGCCAGTCCTGCGGCGTGCGCGCGGTGCACGATCTCGCTGAACAGCGGCCGGTGGTGCCAGCGGTCGTTCTCGCCGACCAGCACCGTCAGCCGCAGCGCCGGGACGAACTCGGGGCGGCCCGGTTCACGGGGTGTCGGTCGGGTCATCGCGTGGCCCTCCAGCGCAGCAGCCGCCGGGTGCCGGCCGCCGCGATCCAGACGGCGGCCAGCGCACCGGCCACCGTCGCCAGCAGGTACACCGTCCCCGTCCCGGGGTGACCGCCCGTCATCAGCCGCCGCACGTCCAGCGCGTAGGAGGAGAACGTGGTGAAGCCGCCGAGCACCCCGGTGCCGAAGAACGGCCGCAGCAGCGGGTGCGGCCTGCCCGTCTCGCCGATCGTGACCATGAACACCCCGATCACCGCGCACCCGACCACGTTGACCAGCAGCGTGGTCCAGGGGAACGCGGCGGCACCGACCGGCCACACCAGCCCCGCGCCGTACCGGGCGCACGCGCCGATCGCGCCGCCCGCCGAGACCGCCGCCACCGCCGCCGCCTGCCCGCGCGGCGGGCGTCCCGGCGGGCGCGCCGCGGGTCCGGCGCGGTCCGGGCGCCCGGCGCCGGCCGCGGGCGGGGCGGGTCCGGAGGTGCCGCCGGGCGTCGGCGGCGTTCGTCGGTGGGTCCACGCCGGTGCCTCCTCGTTCGCACGGCGTCCGCGCGGGCGCGGGCACCTGTCCGTCGTGCGAGGGACCGTCGGCGGCGGATCGCCGCGGTTGGGATCACGGCGGGCCCCACCGCCGTACGACCGGCACGCCCCGAAGGGGGCGTGATGACCGCTTCGTCACCACCCTAAGCGATGCGCCGCGCCCTCCGCACGGCGTGTCCCGGGCATGCCCGGTGGCGTTGGACGGGGCGTGACCCTTCTTGTGACCGTCCCCGCGCCGGCCCGGCGCGCGGTGCTCGCGGTCGGGCTGGTGCTGGCGTTCGCCGGCGGCGCGGTGGGCTGTGTGCGGATGTCCGGTGCCGGGCCGAAGCCGCCGCCCGGTGCCTCGGCCGCCGCCACCCGGGGCGCCGTGCGCGGCCCCGGGCGGGCGCTGCCGTTGCACGTCGCCGTGCCCGCGCACGCGGCCCGGTCCGGCCGCTCGTCCGCCCGGCCCGCGTCCCGCAGCGCCCCCGCCGGGCCCGCGCACGGCACCGCCCCCGGCGGGCCCGCCGCCCCGACCGCGCCCGGGGTCCCGCACCCGCCGGTCACCCCGACCACGCCCGCCGCGCCCAGCGGCCCGGACGGGCCGACCGGCGGGCAGCCGTCGGACACCGCCTCCGCGTCCGCCACGCCCTCCGGCGGGCAGCCGTCCGGAACGGCGGAGCACCAGGCGGGGCGGGCGGCCCGCCGGCGCGGGCGCTGAGCCGGCCGCGCGCGAGGTCCCGACGGGCGCGACGGCCCCGGCCGGGTGGGCCGGGGCGTGGCGGGGCCGGCTCCGGCCGGGCTCGGTGCTCGGCGGGGGCCGTGGCGGCGGGGCCGAGGCGGGGTCGGGACGGCGATTTGGTCGATGGGGGTGAGGGTGCGTATGCTGATAGATCGTTTGACCCCATTGCCCGGCGCCACGACCGAAGAGCGCCGCGTGGCGCGTTCCTTTTCTCCTGTGGCTGACCGCATCGAGGCGGTTGTATGCGAATCCGCGGAGCGGCGCGTGCCCTGTCTCCGAGAGGTTCTGCTTCAGCATGCCCGTTGACACCGACGACCGTTCCGCCGTGCCCGCCGAGCAGGCCGGCGACGGCGCAGCCGCCGAGACCGTGACCTTCGCGGACCTCGGCCTGTCCGACGCCGTGGTGCGCAAGCTCGCCCAGAACGGCGTGGTCACCCCGTTCCCCATCCAGTCCGCCACCATCCCGGACGCGCTGGCCGGCCGCGACATCCTCGGCCGGGGCCGCACCGGCTCCGGCAAGACGCTCTCGTTCGGCCTGCCGCTGCTCACCACGCTGTCCGGCGCCCACACCGAGAAGCACCGTCCGCGCGGCGTCATCCTCACCCCGACCCGCGAGCTGGCCATGCAGGTCTCCGACGCGCTCCAGCCGTACGGCGACCTGCTCGGTCTGAAGCTCAAGGTGGTCTGCGGCGGCACCTCGATGGCCAACCAGATCTACGCCCTGGAGCGCGGGGTGGACATCCTGGTCGCCACCCCGGGCCGGCTGCGCGACCTGATCGACCGCGGCGCCTGCGCGCTGGACCGGGTGCAGGTCGCGGTCCTCGACGAGGCCGACCAGATGGCCGACATGGGCTTCCTGCCCGAGGTCACCGAGATCCTCGACCTCATCCCGGCCGGCGGCCAGCGCATGCTGTTCTCCGCCACGCTGGAGAACGAGATCGACACGCTGGTCAAGCGCTACCTGGTCTCGCCGGTCACCCACGAGGTGGACGCCGCCCAGGGCGCGGTCACCACGATGACCCACCACGTGCTGATCGTGAAGCCCAAGGACAAGGCGCCGGTCACCGCCGCCATCGCCGCCCGCAAGGGCCGCACCATCGTCTTCGTGCGCACCCAGATGGGCGCCGACCGGGTCGCCGAGCAGCTGTGCGACGCGGGCGTGAAGGCGGACGCGCTGCACGGCGGCATGACGCAGGGCGCGCGCACCCGCACCCTGGCCGACTTCAAGGACGGCTACGTCAACGTCCTGGTCGCCACCGACGTGGCCGCGCGCGGCATCCACGTGGACGGCATCGACCTGGTGCTCAACGTGGATCCGGCCGGCGACCACAAGGACTACCTGCACCGCAGCGGACGCACCGCGCGGGCCGGCCAGTCGGGCACGGTGGTCTCGCTGGCGCTGCCGCACCAGCGCAAGACGATCTTCCGGCTGATGGAGGACGCCGGCGTGGACGCCACCCGGCACATCGTCGGCGGCGCCGGGGTGTTCGACGAGGACGTGGCCGCCATCACCGGCGCCCGCTCGCTCACCGAAGTGCAGGCCGACGCCGCGAGCAACGCCGCCCAGCAGGCGGAACGCGAAGTCGCCCACCTCACGCGGGAACTGGAGAAGGTGCAGCGGCGCGCCGCGGAGCTGCGGGAGGAGGCCGAACGGCTGTCGGCCCGCGCGATCCGGGAACGCGGTGGCGACCCGGCGGCCGTCCCGGCCACCCCCGCGGCGGCGGCCGAGACCGTCGTCGCGCCGGAGGCCGCGCCGGCGGTGGAGATCCCGGCGCAGGCCGAGCGCCGCGACCACCGCGGCAACTACGAGCGCCGGACGCCGGCGCGTGACGAGCGCCGTCCGTTCTCGCGGGACGACCGGCGTTCCGAGGACCGCCGCCCGTACTCCCGCGACGACCGCCGTCCGCGGGACGACCGCCGTGACGAGCGCCGTCCGTTCTCGCGGGACGACCGGCGCTCGGACGACCGGCGTCCGTACGGTCGCGACGACCGCCGCTCCGAGGACCGCCGCCCGTACTCCCGTGACGAGCGCCGTCCGTTCTCGCGGGACGACCGGCGCTCGGACGACCGGCGTCCGTACGGTCGCGACGACCGCCGCTCCGAGGACCGCCGCCCGTTCCACCGCGACGACCGCCGCCCCTACGGCCGGCACGACGACCGGCGCGGCACCGGCCCGAACGCCAACACCGGCGGGCGCGGCTTCGACCGCCGGGCCGACAAGCCGCGCTGGAAGCGCAACGGCTGACCTCGTACCGCCCGCCCGGGCCCGGTGGACGTCCCGCGTCCGCCGGGCCCGGGCCCGTTCCGGCCCGCGCCGCGCGCGAGATCGAAACCGCCCCCCGCGCCGGGCTATGCTGCGGGGGCGGGCCATTAGCTCAATCGGCAGAGCAGCGGACTTTTAATCCGTTGGTTCAGGGTTCGAGCCCCTGATGGCCCACCAACCGACCAGTCCCAACGGGGGCGTTGACCAGCACAGCAGCCGCCGGAGAGGTTCAGACCTCTTCGGCGGCTGCTTCGTCTCCGGCTTCTGCGTGACCGATGCGTGACCGGCGGTCCCCGCGGCCGACTTCCGGGCCCGCGGCACCACCGCAGCGGCCCGCTCCGCCAACTCGTCCTCCCACTCCTCGAACAGCTCCATGTAGGTCTGAGGTCAGGTGATCGTGGAGTGCCGCAGGCCGTCCCCGGCGTGCGAGTCACGCCGCCGGGGACCCGGGAGGGACGGGCGCCGGCCGCCCTCGGCGGGAAGCGGTGTTCAGGGGCGCGACCGAACGGACCCAGGGGGCGCCGGTGCGGGCCGGCCCGCGGCGCGGCTCGCCCGCCGCGATCGCGTCCGGCGGTGCCCGCGGCCCTCGGAGGGGCCGCGGTGTGCCGTTCACCGGCCGCCGCGGCGCGCCCGCCGGAGCCCGGACGGGGCCCTCCAGCAGCGAGTTGGCCGTTTCAGGCCGCTGCGAGGAAGAGAAAACCGTGTCGGGGTGGCCGTTTGGTGCCGGGAAGGGGTAGGCAGGAGCGCTGAGCGTTCGATGGGGAGCGAAAGGGGGCCGGCGACGTGCTGCTGGCGGGAAAGGTCGCCGTGCTGTTCGGCGGCGGGGGGCGCACCGGTGCGTCGGTGGCGCGGGCCTTCGCGGCGCAGGGCGCGTGGGTCCACCTGGCGGGGCGGACCAGGGAGCGCCTGGAGGCGGTCGCCGAGGACGTCCGCCGGGCCGGCGGGCGGGCCGACGCCGAGGTGCTGGACGTTCTCGAGGAACGCGCGGTCGAGGCGTTCGCGGAACGGGTCGTCGCGCGGTCCGGGCGGATCGACGTCGCGTTCAACCTGGTCGGCTACGGCGAGGTCCGTGAACCGCTCACGGACATCTGGGTGGAGGACCTCACCCAACCGGTGCTGACCGCGATGCGCGGCCACCTGCTGACCACCCGCGCGGCGACCCGGCACATGGTGCGCACCGGCGGCGGGGTGGTGCTCGCCCACGGCGGTGCCGACGGGCCGACGCTGCCGGGCCTGGGGGGCTTCCGGGTGGCGCTGGACGCCGTGGAGGCGCTGCGCCGGCAGTGGGCCTGCGAACTCGGGCCGTACGGCGTGCGGTTCGTCACCCTCAAACCGGTCGGCGGGCCGGCCGGGAACGGCGCCGGGCCGGGGCCGTTCCGGCCGGGCGAGGTCGGTGTGGCCGAACTGCCGGGCGGGGTGGTGCTGCCGGAGGCGGTCGCCGTGGTCGCCGTGTCGGCGGCGGCCGAGGCGCTCCGCACCCTCCCCGCGCGTCGTCCGCAGGAGTGAACGCGCCCGCGGTGCCCGGCGGTCGGGCCGGCCCCGGGGCCCGCCCGCACCGCGCAGCCGGGCCCGCCGGCCCTGCGGCCGACGCCCGGACGGCCGGCGGACTCGGGCCCGCCGCAACCCGGCCGGTCCGACGTCCCGGTCCGACGCCCCGGGCCCACGGTCCGTGCGGCCGACGCGGGGCGGGCCGGGCCGGGGCGCGGCGGTCAGCCTCTGCGGAAGCCGCCCTCGGAGTTGATGACCTGGCCGGTCACCCACCGCGCCTCGTCGGTGACCAACCACGCGATCAGCCGGGCGGGGTCGTCGGGTTCGCCCCACCGGCCGGCCGGGAAGCGCCGGCCCACCGCCACCCGGGCCTCCTCGGAGGCGTAACCGGTGTCCACCGGACCGGGGTTGACGGTGTTCAGCGTGATGCCGCGGTCGATCAACTGGTCGGCCAGAGTGGGGGTGATGGCCGCGAGCGCGCCCTTGGCGCTGGCGTAGGCGACCTCGTCGCGCATCGGGCCCAGGTTCTGACCGGACGTCATCAGTACCACCCGGCCGCCGGCCCGTTCCGGGTCGTGCTGGGCGTCGAACGCCTGGACGAGCAGCAGCGTGGAGCGGGTGTTGACCGCCCAGTGCCCGTCCAGCATGGCGGCGTCAAGCGAGCCGAGCGGCCCGTCGTCGCCGTTGCGGGCGTGGTTGCACACGAGGACGTCCACGTGGCCGAAGGCGGCGACGGCGGTGTCCATCAGCCGCCGCGGCGCGTCCGGTGCGGCCAGGTCGAGGCAGAGGTCGCGCACCGCGGCGTCCGGGCCGGCGAGCTCGGCCAGCTCGGCGACCAGGGCCGCCGGACCGTCCGGGTCCGCGCCGTAGGGCTGTTCGCTGTCGTGCGGCGCGTAGTGGTGGACGAAGAGGCTCGCGCCGAGTGACGCCAGACGGCGGGCGATCGCGTGGCCGATGCCGGCCCGGCGGCTGGCGCCGGTCACCACGGCCACTCGGCCGCGCAGCGTGAGGGCGGAGGGGAGCGGGGTCAACGTGCCTCCGGGGCAGGGGGTCAGGGTGGGCGACCGGCCGTCGGTGGTCCGGATCGCCGGAAACGGAAACGGAAACGGAAACGGAAACGAAACGAACGTCACGGGTCCGGCCGCCGGGATGGCGCGCTCCCGGCCCCGGCGCCATAGCTCGGCGGGAGCGCCGTGCCGCCCAGCCGCCGTGCCACCCAGCCGACGCGTCGCCGCGCCACCGGCACCGAGCCCGAACCGGACCCGGCCCCGCACCCTATCGCCGCGCCGCCGCCCCGCTCACGCCGGCGTGCCCCCGCCGAACGTCCCCCGCTGCCGCCCACCGAGCCCGACGGGCCGCAGCCCACCCCGCCCCGCCGAACGTCCCGCGCCGCGGCACGTCGTGGTCCGCCGAGTGCCGCACACCCCGCCCGGCGCGGCCCGCCCGGCTTCGGCCGGACGACGGCAGCCGTGCCGAGGCCCTCAGTACGTCTCCACCGCGTATCCCACCCCCGGATCGGTGGTCCGGAGGCTGACCTTGACGTCCGACGGGCTCAACGGGACCGTCACGCTGCCCTTGCGGGCCGGCACCTTCACCTCCGTCGGGGTGTCCCAGGCCGTTCCGTCGTGCACGGCGACCCGCACGGAGGCCACCGCGTCGGGGTGCCCGATCGCGTCGTGCACCAGGTGCAGCGCGCGGTGGTCGTACGCGCCCCAGGCGCTGCCGTGCGGTACGGCGACGGTGACGGGGTCGGATCCGGCGGGCACCCGGCCCTCGTGCCAGTGCGGCATGTCGTCCTCCCGGGACGTGCTGGTGCCACCCGTAGCCCAGGCGCGCAGGGCGGCGGCGGAGTCGAAGTGGGCGACGTCGTGGTCCACGCCGCCGCTGGAGGAGTACTGGTGGAAGGTCCACGGGTGTGAGACCCGGGGGCGCCCGGCCGCGGTGACGTCGGCGATCCACAGGAAGTCGCCGCAGTCGGAATCGGTGTCGACGTGCAGCCAGTCGGACCGGTTGACGTACAGACCGACCTTGTGGCCGCGCGCCTTGGACCGCACGTGCGCCAGCCAGGTCTTCTTGTACGCGCGGGCCCGCGCGTCGCTGACGGACTGGCCGTACCACTCCCAGTCCAGCGCGATCATGTCCCCGGCCGCGAGCTTGATCCGCGACAGGAAGTGATCGGCCTCGGACGTCGGGGAGTTGGCGATGTGCGGATAGTGGTAGAAGCCGGTCGCCAGGCCGGCCGCCCGGGCGTGGGCCCGCTGACCTGTCCATTTGGGATTGACGTAGGTCAACCCCTCGGTGACCTTGACGAACACGAAGGAGAGACCGGCCGTCGAGAAGTCCACGGCCTGGTACGAACTGACATCCACGCCCTTGACGCTCACGTCTGTCCCCTTCCCCGGCGAACGCCGTTGTGCACGCGCTGTCGGGTAAAGTACCGAAATTCGCGGCGTTTTGGGCGTGATCGCCCCGAACGCGCCCCGGTGGTGGACACGGAGTGCGACCGGCGCGGACCGCGCCGGGGCCCGAGTCGGCCGCGCCGGTCGCGGTCGGCGGGGCCGGAACGGTCCGGCGCGCGGGTGGCCGGGGTCCGCGGCGCGGGCCGGCGGTGAACGCGCGTGGCGCGGCCGGCGACGGCCCTGGCGCGCCGGCGCGCGCGGCGGGCGTGAGCAAGCTGACAACCGCGCGGGTGTGGTTTTTCGGCGAACGGCTTGGAAACGCACCCCGACGTCTATTACCGTCCGATAACGCAAGGCCTAATCCCGCGCGTCGCGGGAACCGGGGACCCGATCTTCTGGGGTGAATCGGGCGTTTCCGTGCAACAGCGCGGGTGGCGCCGGTAGGAGACCTTCCACTCCGAACCCGTCAGCTAACCCGGTACGCCAGGAAGGAAAGGAGTACGCCGACTGTGGCGTCGTACGAATCGGGTTCCGCGGTCGCCCTGGCCGTGGCCGTCGAGGAAGCGCCGGACGGCTGGCTTCCGGCCCAGCGTCCCGCGCCGGCCGGTCCGGCCCCGGACCTCACGTTGTCGTCTCTCGTTCCGGCCCCGTCGCCGGCCGCGGCCCCTCCGCTGAACGGGACCCCGTCGCCGGCCGTGGACCCGGCGGAGGCCCTGCGGCACCGCATCCTGGACCAGGTCCGGCGGGACCGGGAGGCGGAGACCGCGGCGGAGGCGGCCCGGCGGGCCGCGGCACGCGCCAAGGAGGCGGCGGCCCGCAAGGTGCGCGAGGAGGCGGCCCGCAGGAAGGCCGAGGAGGCCGCGCGCCGGGAGGCCGCCCGCGAGGCCGAGGCGCTCGCCGAGCGGGAGCGCAAGGCCCGACTCGCCGTCAGCTACGTCAAGCCGGTCGGCTCCTACACGCTCGGCGACGACTTCGGCGGCGCCAGCTCGCCGTGGGCCAGCGTCAACTCGGGCCAGGACTTCCTGGTCCCGACCGGCACCCCGGCGGTCGCCGTCCACTCCGGCGTCATCACGGCGGCGGGCTGGGCGGGCGCGTTCGGCTACCGGATCGTGCTCACCGTCGAGGACGGCACCCAACTCTGGTACTGCCACCTGTCGTCCATGGTGAAGACCTCCGGCCGGGTCACCACCGGCGACGTGATCGGCCGGGTGGGCGCGACCGGCAACGCCGCCACCCCGATGCTGCACCTGGAGGTCCGCCCGGCCGGAGCCGCGCCGGTCGACCCGGTCGGCTGGCTCCGCGAGCGGCACGTCACCGTCTGACCGCCCCGCGGCACCCCGACCGCCGCCGGCCGGGCGTCCGGCACGCCGACCGCCGGGCACGTCCGGCGGTCCGGCCGCGCGGAGGAGTCCGTCCGCCGCCGCGGGCCGGCGGCGGACCGCCGTTCAGCCGTTCCGGTCGGCGACCGCCCAGGAGGCGGCGGCGACCGCGCCGGCCGCCGTGAAGACGGCCGGCCAAGCACCGACGCGCTTGGCCAACGGATGCGAACCGGCGAACGCCGCCGCGTACAGGGCGGTCAGCGCCACCGCGGTCGGTGCGCCGGCCACCCGGTTCCACTCACGGGCCGCGACCGCGCCGGCCGCCGCCAGGGCGAGACCGCCCAGCGGCCGCTTCCCCGTCCAACGGGCCACGCCGTAGCCGCCGACGAGCCCGCCCGCCGCCGCCACGGCCCCCGGAATCCTGGCCATGCCCCTGCCCTCCGCCTCGTCACGCCGTCAGGCCGACGTCAACCGATCACGTCTGGTCGGTGATCTCCTGGGCGTACAGCGTGGTCAGCGGCTCCGGGCCGACGTACCGCTGGCAGTCGCACTGCCGCGCCTCGAACCGCGTCGGGTTCCGCTGCGCGTCCCACTCGACCGGCATCTCCACCGTCGCGTGGCACTTGCCGTCCTTGTCGTGCTTGGCGAGGTGGTGGGTGCATCCGCAGACCGGCTGCGGCGGGCGCTGCGCCGCCTCCAGGGCGGCCTTCCGCCGGTCCGCTACCGCGTCGCGCTCCATCTGCCGCTCGTGCCGGGTGCGCAGGGCGGACCGCATCTGGTTCCCCGCCCAGCCGCCCACTATGACGACGCCCCACACCACGCCCCACCAGGTCCCGCTCACCGTGTGCCTCCTGATCCGCGACCGCTCCGTCCGGCCCATTATCCGTGCTGCCGTTCGTCGGGCCTCCTTCTCAGGGAGGGTCCGTGCGGTCCGGCGGTCCCCGGCCGCCGGCCGGCGGCCCGTTCCCGCGGCTCCGACGGGCTCCTCACCCCCCGGTCGGACCGGGCCCGCTCCCCCAGGGCCCGCTCCCGGCCGGGCCGCCGGCCTCGTTCCCGCCCCGCGGCGGCTGCGGGTGCCTGGCCGGGCCGGGCGGCCCCGCGCCGTACCGACCCGGGGGACCGGCCGCCGGCGTGCCGTACCCGGCCGGGCCGTACCCCGTCGGGCCGTACCCCGTCGGGCCGTAGGCGGCCGGGCCGGGCGGCCAGGCCGGGCCGTACGGCGGCCAGGGAGCGTACGGGCGGGGCGGGTGGAGTCGGTGGACGGCCTCGGTGAGCATCGGCTGGGCGAGCGCCTTGCGGTGCCACATGTGGTGCAGCAGTTCCTGCTCGCGCGGCGTGAAGTCGGGGTCCGGGTTGCCCAGCGCCGCCCGGGCCCGCAGGAACGCCAACGAGGTGGCGAACGACTGGTACTCCCGCACGGTGCGCGCGTCCGCCGCGCCGCGCGCCCGCCGGGTCAGGGCGCGGGCCAGCTTGCGCACCTTCATGGACGACAGCGCGAACGGTTCCAGCGGCGAGAGCCAGCCGGCCGCCGCGTAGACCGGCAGGTGGTCGCGGATCGTGCGCAGCTCGTTCCCGCGCGACCACAGCGCGAGCCAGGTCAGCAGCACGAACACCGGCAGCATCACCGCCGCGTACACCAGCAGGAACCCGTACGTGCCCAGGCTGGACGCGCCGTTCCAGGTGCCGTGCAGCGTCATCGCCAGCACCCATCCGCCGATCGGCGCGAGCCAGCGGCGGGCCCGGCCGGGGCGGGTCATGGCCGCCACGCCGAAGCCGACGCCGGTCATACCGGTGAACAGCGGGTGGGCGAACGGCGACATGATCACCCGTATGAAGAAGGTGTCCAGCGCCAGCCCGACCCCGGAGCCGCCGTGCGCCCGGCCCTGGCCGAACGCCGAGCCTAGATAGAGGATGTTCTCGGTGAACGCGAACCCGGTCGCGGTGATCCCGGCGATCACCACGCCGTCGACGATGCCGTGGAAGGTGCGGCGCCGGAAGAGGAAGAGCAGCAGCACGGCGGAGCCCTTGCACGTCTCCTCGATGAACGGCGCCGCGAAGGTCGCCCCCCAGGTGTCGGTCTGGGTGGGCGTCGCGGTGAACGTCGTCGCGAGCACGTGCTGTGCGAACCCGTTGGCCAGGATCGCCACCAGCGTCGCCGCGCAGGCGCCCCAGAAGAACGCGAACACCAGGTTGCGGCGCGGCTGCGGTTCGACCCGCCCGATCCACAGGAAGGTGCCGACCAGCAGCGGCACCGGCAGCACCGCCAGCGCCAGCCCGACCAGGAAGCCCTCGGTCCCGGTCTGCTGCCGCACCAGCGCGAGGATGATCAGGCCGCACAGCGCGAGAACGGTGATCAACGCGCCGGCGCGCAGCGCCTTGTTCTCCCAGAACGCCCGCCGCGGCGCGTAGCGCCAGCGGGACGGCAGCGCGAACTGCGGTCGCGGCTGGTACGCGGGGACCGGTACGGCGCCGTACCCGGTCTGCGCGGGCCCGTACCCCTGCGGGGCGTTCGGCCGGAACTCCGAGGGGCCCGAAGGACCAGGCGAATGCGGGGACGAGTGCACTGATCGAGGGTAAGGCCGTGGCCTGTGTCCGCGCGACGGTACCCGGAGCGGGCGGCCGCCGTGCGGTCTCAGGTCCGGCGGAAGACCAGGTCGCGGACGACGTGGCCCTTGGCCAGCCCCTGGCGTTCGAACTTCGTCACCGGGCGGCGGTCCGGGCGGGGCGCGTAGCCGCCGTCCACGGTGTTGGCCAGGCCGGGCTCGGCGCCGAGGACCTCCAGCATCTGCTCGGCGTACGGCTCCCAGTCGGTCGCGCAGTGCAGCGTCGCGCCGGGCCGCAGCCGGGAGACGGCGAGCCGGACGAACTCCGGCTGGATCATGCGCCGTTTGTGGTGCCGGGCCTTCGGCCACGGGTCGGGGAAGTAGACCCGCAGCCCCGACAGCGACGCGGGGGCCAGCATGTCGCGCAGCAGCACGACGGCGTCGCCGTTGCCCACCCGGACGTTGTCGAGGCCGGCGCGTTCCGCGAGGTGCAGCAGGTTGCCCTGGCCGGGGGTGTGCACGTCGACGGCGAGGATCCCGGTGCCGGGGTCGGCGGCGGCCATCACCGCGGTGGCGTCGCCCATGCCGAAGCCGATCTCCAGCACCACCGGTACGGAGGCGTCGCCGAACAGCGCGGCCGGGTCCAGCGGGCGGCCGTCGACGTCCAGCCCCCACCGCGGCCACAGCCGGTTGATCGCGTCGCCCTGCGCGCCGGTCACCCGGCCCCGGCGCGGGTGGAAGGTGCGCACGCGGCGTTCGGTGTGCGCGTCCGGGTGGGGGCGTGCGGCCGGCCCGTCGGGGAACATCGGCCGCCCGGCGGGGCGGCGCGGGGTCCCGGCGTCCCCGGCGGTGCCGGTCGCGGGGCGCCGCGCCGGGCCGCCGGGCCCGGTGTCGGCGGCGGATCGGGACGGGGAGGGGGACATGGCATCCCATCCTACGGGCCGTCCCGCCCGCACCCCGTCCCCGCCGGCCGTCCTCGCCGAGCCCGCACCCCGTCCCCGCCGGGCCGTCGCCGCCCGCACCGGCCGTGCTCCGGCCGCGCCGCACCCGCGGTCGGCGCCGGGACGCACCGCACCCGCGGCCGGCGTCCCCGGGCCGTCCGCGCCGGCCCGGGCAGACCGGGTCAGACCGCGGCCAGCGCCGCGAGCGCCCGACGGGCCACCTCGCGGCCGATCGGCAGGGACGCGGTCGCCGCCGGCGAGGGGGCGTTGAGCACGTGGACGAACGGGCCGGAGCCGCGGAGCAGGAAGTCGTCGGCGAGGGTGCCGTCCCGCAGCACGGCCTGGGCGCGTACCCCGGAGGCGGCCGGTACCAGGTCGTCGGCGCGCACGTCGGGCAGCAGCCGGCGCACCGCGCGGGTGAACGCGGCGCGGGAGAGCGAGCGGTGGATCTCCGACGCCTCGTAGCGCCAGTGGCGGCGGGCTATCCGCCAGGTGCCGGGGAAGGACGCGGTGCCGGCCACGTCGCGCAGCCGCACCGTGCGCCGCCGGTAGCCCTCACGGGCCAGCGCGGGCACCGCGTTCGGGCCGACGTGCACCCCGCCGTGCACGCCGCGGGTCAGGTGCACGCCGAGGAACGGGAACGCCGGGTCGGGCACCGGGTAGACCAGCCCGCGCACCAACTCGGCGCTGGCCGGCGTCAGTTCGAAGTACTCGCCGCGGAACGGCACGATGCGCATGCCCGGGTCGTCGCCGGCCAGCCGGGCGATCCGGTCGCAGTGCAGGCCGGCGCAGTTGACCAGCACCTTCGCCCGCACCTCGTGGCACCCGGTGTCCGCGCCGTCCGGCGTGCCGGGCCGGTCGGTGCCGACCGTCACGCCGTCCGGCCGGCGGTCGATCGAGCGGACCCGCGCGCCGTAGCGGATCTCGGCGCCGCCCTCGGACGCCAGCCGGGCCATCGCGGCGGTCACCGCGGCGTAGTCGCACACGCCGGTGGTGCCGACGTGGATGGCGGCCAGGCCGCGCACGTGCGGTTCGTGGTCGGATATCTGGGCCGGGACCAGTTCGCGCACCGGGATGCCGTTCTCCCGGCCGCGCTGCACCAGGGCGTGCAGCCGCGGCAGCTCCTCGCGCTCGGTGGCGACGATGAGCTTGCCGGTGACCTCGTGCGGCAGGCCGTGTTCGGCGCAGAACCGCACCATCTCGGCGGCGCCGGCCACCGCGTAGCGGGCCTTGAGCGAGCCGGGGCGGTAGTAGACGCCGCTGTGGATGACGCCGCTGTTGCGCCCGGTCTGGTGGCGGGCCGGGCCGTCCTCCTTCTCCAGCACCACGACCCGGGTGCCCGGCGCGGCGCGCGTGACGGCGTACGCCGTCGACATGCCGACGATTCCGCCGCCTACGACGACCACGTCGTGGGCGTCAGCCATGGCGCCACCTCCCGGGACCGGATCGCGGGGGCCGTCCGGCCGCTGAGCCCCGCTGGCCCCCATGATGCCTTGGCCCGCGGACAGCCCGCCCAAACCGCCGGACGGCCGCGGACCGGTCCGCGGGCTCCCGCGCACCCGCCGGCCGGACCGCTACGCGGGGGCCGCGACCAGCAGTGGCTTGGCGCGTTCGCGCAGTTCGACCACCCGGGGCTCGTCGCCGTACGGCTCCAAGCGGTGCATGAGGTCGCGCACGTACTCGGTGGTGCGCACGGAGGAGATGCGGCCGGCCACCTCGACCGCGCGGGTGCCGGCCGCGCAGGCGGCGTCCAGGTTGCCGGACTCCAGTTCGGCGACCGCCGAGACCACCAGCCGCAGCCCGTGCGAGCGGACGAAGTCCTCGGTGGGGTGGGAGAGCGCGGTCTCGGTGAACCGCCGCACCTGGCCGGGCACCCGCAGGTCGCGGTAGCACTCGGCGGCGTCGGCGGCGAGCCGGTCGTAGGAGTAGAAGCCGAGCCAGGACGGGTCGCCGTCGCCGTCCCGGGCCCGCTCCAGCCAGCCCTCGGCGGCCGAGAGCGCGGCGGCGCACGCGGCGGCGTCGTCGGCCTTGGCCTGGGCGCGCGCCTCGACCAGGTGGAAGAAGCTCATGGTGCGGGCGGTGGCCAGGCCCCGGTTGCGCTCCAGCGCGGCCTGCGCGAGGTCGATGCCCTCGTCGGCGAAGCCGCGGTAGATCGCCTGGAGGCTCATCGAGGCCAGCACGTACCCGCCGAGCGGCACGTCGGCGGCGGCGCGGGCCAGCCGCAGCGCCTGGATGTAGTAGCGCTGCGCCGCCTCCTGCTGGCCGGTGTCGAACGCCATCCAACCGGCCAGTCGGGTCAGTTCCGCGGTGGCGCCGAACAGCGCGCGGCCCACCTGGTCGCTGTACGAGCCGAGCAGCAGCGGCGCGGCCTCCACCCGCAGGCACTCCGGGACCATGCCGGAACGCCAGTCGCCGCCGCCGTACTTGGAGTCCCAGCGCCGCGCGTCGTCGGCCGCCTCGCGCAGTTTGCCCACGTCGGTGTGGCCGACCCGGATCGCGCCCGGGTCGCCGGTGTCGGTCAGACCGCGCGCCACCGAGCCGTCGGCCGGCATGATCAGCCAGCGGGACGCCGGGGTGGCGTAGGCGGTGACCGCGAAGGAACCGGTCAGGAAGTCGCGCCGACCGGCCAGGTCGAGCCGCCACAGGTCGGTCGCCGACTTGACCGCGTCGCTCACCTCGCGCGGGAAGGCGAGCCCGACCTCGGGGGCCGGGTCGGCGTCCGCCAGGCCGATCTCGTGCAACGGGACCGGGCGGCCGAGCTTGCTGCCGATGGCCGCCGCGATCAGATGCGGCGCGGAGCCCTGCGGCACCATGCCCTTGGCGACCCACCGGGCGACCGAGGTCTTGTCGTAACGGAGCGTCAAACCCCGTTGCGCGCCTAGGTCGTTGACCCTGCGGGCGAGTCCCGCGTTGCTGATGCCGGCCAGGGTGAGCAGGGTGCCGAGCTTCTCGTTCGGCCCGCGGTGTTCCCTCGTCATGCGCACTCCTCGTCGCGCTCGCGGCCCGGGGGCGAGGCCGCCGCCCGTCGTCGCCTCCCGCGGATCCGCGCCGGGCTGGGGGCGGTGGGACATCCGTTCCTCGGGCACCACCCAGCGTAGTTCGCCGCATCCCGACCGTTAAGGGGTCCCGTCCCGGATGGCGCGATTCCGGCTCCGTGGCCGGGTACGTGCCCCCGCCCCGTGTGGCCGTGCGCCCGGGCGTGCGCTCTGTCCGGGCCGTGCGGGCGGCGGTTGGCTGGACGGGCGGGCCGCTCCGTCGTCGAACCTGCGGCTTCGAACACCAGGTAGCGGGCCTGCGGACCCCGCCGTCACATTCCCCGCGGGCGGCGGGACGGGTCCGGGGGCGGGAGGGCCTCCCCCGGACCCGGGCGGACGGCGGCCCGGGGAGGACCGGGGCGAACGGCTGACGCGTCACACAAAGTTGGCCTGAAATCATCGGTTTGCCATCGGTCGTGGCCGTGAAGCGTCGCCCGTGGCGGGCCGGGGAGGGCGCACCACCCGGGGTCGCGCCGCCGGGGCGGAGCGGACGTTCCGGGCCCGGAGGGGAGGCCCGGAACGTCCGGCCGCCACCCGGCCGCCGGCGCCCTCCCGGGTCGGCGGCCGACTCCCTCGCGCCACAAGCCCGTTCGCGACGAAGCGGCTGCTCCGGCCGGCCGGGCCCTGCGGCGCTCGCGCCGCTGGTCGGAGGGTCGGGACGCGGTGTCGGCAAACCCGCGGCCCGCCCGGCGCGGCGGCTGGCGGCCGGGCCCGGCGCGGCGGCTGGCGGGCCGTCCCGGGCCGGTCGGCGCGACCGTCCGGCCCGCCGGCATGACGGTTCATTCCGGTCAAAAGGCGCGAAGCGCCGCGCTGTTCGCGCACGCTGTGCGCTCGGGTGCTCCGCCACGCTCCCGTACGCCCCCTCGTGCCCCACTCCCGTGGCAGCATGTCCGGAACGGGGCGGCGATTCGCGGTACCGCCTGACCAGTTGTCCCCAACCGGTGGAGGCCGCGATGCGTTGGTTGGTGGGGTGGAGCGGCGCGGCGGGGCAGCCGGCCCCGGTGTCCGCCCGGAGCCTGTTCCCGGTCGGCGCCCAGCCGTTGTGGGACGACCCCGATCCGCTGTGGGCGGTCGGCGACTGGCGGGCGGACGAGATCCGGGCCGTCGAGGCGGTCCCGGCCCGCGGCCGGCCGGACGCCCGTGGCGACGCCGGCGCCGACCGCGGGCGCGCCGCGAACCGGCCGCCGGCCGTACCGGCCCGGCTCGCGGTGCTCGGCCAGTGCCGGGCCAGCGACGACGAACTGCGGGTCGGCCTGTACGCCGCGCGCGGCGGCGCCCTGCGCCACCTGAGCATGTGGCCCGGCAGCTACACCGCCGTGCTGCGCATCGGCCGGCGGGTCACCGTGGTCGGCGACCTGGCCGGCGCCCGCCCGGTCTTCCACACCCGGTGGACCGGCGGCACCGCCTACGCCACCGCCGCGCTGCCGCTGGCCGACCTCGTCGAGGCCGGGCTCGACGTCAGCCACCTGGCCGCCCGGCTGGCCTGCCCCGACGCGCCGGAGGCGCTGGGCACCGGCACCCCCTACCTCGGCGTGCACCGGCTGCCGCCGGGCCACGCGCTCATCCTGCGCGAAGGCGTGCCGGAGACGGCCGGCTACGAGCAGCACGCCTCGCCCGCGTCCGGCGCCGCCGGGTCCGGCGCCAACGCCGACCGGGTGGTGGCCGGGGTGCGCGACGCGCTGGTGGACGCGGTCCGGGCCCGGCTCGCCCAGCCGCGCCACCTGCCGGACCCGGGCGAGGCGCCGGCCGCCGGGGTCGGGGCGGACCTGTCCGGCGGCAGCGCCTCCTCCACCCTCGCGCTGCTGGCCGCCGGACTGCCCGGCATGCCCGGCACCCCGCTCGGCCACGGCGCGCGCGCCGGGCAGCGGCTGCTCGCCGTCACCTTCAACGACCTGACCGGCCACCAGCCGGCCCGGGACGCCGAACTCGACCGGGCCCGCCAGATGGCCGCCGACCCGCGACTGCACCACGTGGTGGTGCCGGGCGGCGAGGAGGCGCTGCCGTACGCGGACCTGCTGGACGGCGGGCCGCTCACCGACGAGCCGGGCCCGGCGCTGGTCAGCGCGGGCCGGCACCGCGCCCGGCTGGCGGCCGGCGGCACCGACCACCTCGTCGGGCTCGGCGCCCGGTACGTCCTGGACTCCCACCCGGCCCGCCTCGCCGACCTGCTGCTGGACCGGCACCGCCGCCACCTGCTCGGCCCGGCCACCGCGCTGGCCCGGGCGGAAGGGCCCTCGGCGCGCGCCGCGCTCGTGCCGATCACCGTCTACCGGGCGGCCCGCCGGCTGGCCCGCACCCCCTACCGGCAGGGCGTCGCGGACGCGGCCGACCGCCTGCTGGCCGGCCGGCTGGGCGGGGCGGACGACAGCGGGCTGGACGCGTCGCTCGCCGCGCTCACCTGGTGCCGGCCCGGCCCTGCGGCCCGCTGGCTGACCGGGGAGGCGCTGGCCGAGGTATCGATTCGCCTCCAGGACGCCGCCGCCCGGCCGGCGGCGGCCGGCCGTCCCGGGGAACGCCGGGCCGCCGCCGCGCTGGCCCGCGCCGCCGCCGACGCCCGGGTCTTCGAGCAGGCCGTGGAGGTGCGCGGCCAGCGCCTGCACCTGCCGTTCCTCGACAACCAGGTGGTACGCGCCTGCCAGGCGCTGCCGCAGACCCTCCGGGTCCGGCCGGGCGCCCGCGCCGCCGTGCTGCGCGACGTGCTGGCCGGCTCCGGGGTGCGCGACCTGCCGGCCGGCTGGGGCGCCACCACCCGGGCGGCAGGCGCCGCCGAACTGCGCGCCGGGCTGCGGCTGCGCGCGCCCGAGGTGCTCGACCTGTTCGCCGCGCCGCTGCTCGCCGACGCCGGGCTGGTCGACGCCCGCGTGGTGCGCGAGGCGGTACGCGCCGCGGCGGACGGCGCGGCGCTGCCCGGGGACGGCCTGGCCGACCTGGTCTCCACCGAGGTGTGGCTGCGCCGCCTGCTGTCCCGCCGCGGCTCCTGCTGGACCGGCGCCGACGCGCCCCGGCACCGCGCGGTGGCCTCCGGCGTCACGCCGATGCTGTCCGGCTGACCGGCGCGGGCGGCCGGGAGCCGGACCGCCGTGCGGCGCGCGCGGCCGGCCCGCGGCACGTCGGCCGGCCCGCCGCCGTCACCGGCAGCGCAGCCGGGAGTCGGCCCAGTCGGCCAGGCCGAGCAGGGCGCCGCCGTCCACCCGGCGCACCGCCAGCCGGAGCGTGCCCCGGCCGGCCAGCGGCACCCGCACCGGCACCGGAACGCTGTCCCTCGCCACCACCGGTGACGCGTACAGCAGCGTGCCGTCGCCGTAGACCAGGAACCGCACCCGCTCCCGGCCCAGCGCGTACCGGTCCAGACCGGCCATCGCGTCGTAGGCGGCGCACCGGCCGCCCAGGTCGACCGTCAGCGTGGACGGCACGGGCACCGAGATTCCCTCGGCGTACGTCCGGCCGCCGGCCGTCAGCCCGTGCCGCTGCCAGAACCAGTCGAGCGGCGAGGGCAGCACGAACGGCTGCCCGTCCGGCGCCGGCCCGACCGGCAGCGCGTCCACCTGGTAGACGCGCGATGCGGACCGACTCGGCGTCGGCGCGGGCGGCGCGGGAGGAGAGGGCGGCGCGGGCCGAGTGGGCCGGGCCCGGCGGGTCGGCGACGGTTCGGGCGCGGCCGCCCGGTGCGCCGGAGGTCGGGCCGGGGCCGGCCGCGCGGCGGTCGGTGCCGGCCGTGGTGCCGGGGAGGCCGGCGGCCGGGCCGGCACGCTCGCCACCGGCGTCGGCGAGGCCGGCGGCCGGGCGGCAGGCCCGGCCGGCCGCCCGCCGCCGGACAACAGCGTCGCCGCCAGCGCGACCCCGGCGCCGGCCACCACCACCGAGACCGCGATCCCGACCTTCGCCGGCGCGCCCAGCGCCTCGGAGCCCGCGCCGCCGGCCGTCCCGCTCGACGACCCGGCGGCTCCGGCCGCCGCGGCCGCCGCCGCCCCCGCCGCGGCACCGGCCGCCTTCACCGCGTACCCGGTGGCGAACCAGCCGAGCACCGAGACCGGAAGCAGGCTCTTCAGGCAGGCGTTGACGTCCGCCAGGTCGGCCGCCGCCGCCCGGCACCGCTCGCAGTCGGCGAGGTGCCGGCGCAACTCCCGGTCGGCGCGCAGCCGCAGCCCGCCGCGGGCGTGCGCGCCCAACCGGTCCGCGTACCGCGCGCATGCGCCGCCCTCCGTCAGCGCCGCGCTGACGTGCGCCTGGAGGTACGCCTGCCGCAGCCCCTCGCGGGCCCGGTGCGCCAGCACGGCCGTCGCGTTCGCGGTCAGCCCGAGCAGCGGCGCCACCTGGCTCGGCGACTCCTCCTCCACCGCGGTGTGCCACAGCACCGCCTGCCAGCGCTCCGGCAGCGTCCGGAACGCCCGTACCGCCAGGGACCGGTCCGCCTCCCGCATCGCCCGCACGTCCGCGCCGGCCTCGGTGACCTGCGCCGGACCGGCCGCGGCCGAGGCGGCGAACACCGCGAAGTCCTCGACCAGGTGCTCGCGCCTCGCGGTCCGGCCCCAGGACGCGGCCACCCGCCGCACCGTGGTCAGCAGATAGGCCCGCACCGCCGACTCCGGCCCGCTGCCGCCCCGGATCGCCTGCAACGTCCCGGCGAAGACCTCGCCGGTCAGGTCCTCGGCGGTGTGCGGGTCGCGGCAGCAGGTCCGCGCGTAGCGCCGCACCGCAGCCGCGTGCCGCCGGTACAGCTCCTCGTACGCGCCGTCCTCCCCGCCGCGCACCCGCGCGACCAACTCCGCGTCGGAGGGCGACGGTTCGGCGCCCAGCGGTCGCCCGCGCTGCTGCGGCACCTGGTCGCGGGCCGGACGGCCGTCCCGGTCGGCGGCGTGCCGCGCCGGCCGGCCGGCCGCCCCGCGGCGCACCGGCCCGGCCCGGCCGGCGGCCCCGTCCGCTCCGTCCTCGCCGGTGCTGCCCTGCTCCGGCACCCGGGCCCCGCCGGCCGTCCCCTCGTCCCGCCCGTCAACCGCCATCGCGGGTGCCTCCGTCGACACCGATGCTGCAAGCCACCGGCAAAGGTTGGCACACCTGTGTCGGCCGGGGCCGCCACCGTTCCCGGAACCACTCTTTCGTGGTCAACTCCCGTGTGCACGTGGGATGTCGGCCCGAACGGGGAAGACTCCCAGGTCCACCCGGGACCGGCGCGGACCCGCGCGGGCCGGGCCCGACGCGGGGTCACGCCCGCGTCGGGCCCGGCCCGCCGCGGGCTGCCGCACGCGCGGCAGCGCGGCGCCGCGCGGCGCCCTCGACGCCGGCGCGGCCGCACGCAGACGTCCGGAGCGCGGCGGCGGGCCCGCCCGGAAACCGGCGTCCGGGTCAGAACGTCTCGCGCGCGGCGTCCGCGTGGCGGCGGGCCGAGGCGCGCGGACGCAGGCCCTCCAGGAGGATCTCCAGCAGCCGGGCGGACGACGCCGCCTGCTGGGCCGGATCGGGCAGCGCCGGCGCGCCGGTCGCTATCACCAGCAGCACGTCCGCCACCGAGATGTCCGGCCGCAGCTCACCCGCCTGCCGGGCCCGCTCCACGAGCTGGCCGACGACCGACAGCAGCGCGGCGACGCCGACGCCCTCCGGCTCGTCGGACGGTTCGCGCTGCTGCGGCACCCGCGCCGCGCCGTCCGGCTGGACCCGCAGTACCTGCGGCGGCAGAAGGCGTCCGGCGCCGGAGGCGACCGAGGTGCGCAGGAAGCGGGAGAGCGCCGCCCACGGGTCCTCCTCCTGGCCGAGGGCGGTGCGCGCCTGGTCGGTCAGCCGGGCGGTCTCCTCCTCGGCGATCCGCCGGACCAGCACGTCCTTGCTCGGAAAACGCCGGTAGACGGTGCCGACGCCGACCCGGGCCCGCCGGGCGACGTCCTCCATCGGCGCGCCGTAGCCCAGCTCGCCGAAGACCTCGCGCGCGGCGCGCAGCACGTGCTCCAGGTTGCGCTGGGCGTCCACGCGCAGCGGCGTGGTCCTGGCCGGCGGCGCGGCCGGCACGACGACCCGCCGGCCCCCGGCACGGCCGGCCTGGTGGCCGTCGGCGCCGGGCGTGCCGGACACCGCCCACTGAGGGTTCTGAATCTGCATACGTATCCCCCGGATGTCACGTCTCCCCCCGGAGACTCCCCACCCCACATGACCACCGGGCCGTGCCACGCACGGCTCCGGCGACGTTCGCCTTACGAACATAGTTGACCCCCGGTCAAGAATGAAGGGGGTCGTTCCACCCAGATCACCCCCGATCGGTGTGCGCGGGGGCGCTCGCGGGGCCGGTGTCCGCACCTGCCGGCGCCGAGCTGTGGACAAACACCAGGCCGTCGGTGCGTCATGGGAGGGTGAAGGAGCCGGTAAGGATTCTGGTGGTCGGCGGCGGGCACGTCGGCATGAACGCCGCGCTGCGGTTGCAGCGCAAGCTCAGGCCCGGCGAGGCGGAGGTGACGGTCGTCACGCCCGACCCGTACATGACCTACCAGCCGTTCCTGGCCGAGGCCGCGGCCGGGTCGATCGCCGCGGCGAACGTCGTGGTGCCGCTGCGCAGCCTGCTCGACGGGTGCACGGTGATCGTCGGCGAGGTGCGCGGCGTGCAGCACGCCAAGCGGAGCGTGAACGCGACCACGCCGGCCAGCCGGTACGAGGGCAGCGGCAACCTCGAACTTCGGTACGACGAGCTGATCCTGGTACCGGGCTCGGTCTCCAACACGCTGCCGATCCCGGGCCTGCTGGAGGCCGGCATCGGGTTCAAGACCATGGAGGAGGCCATCGGGCTGCGCAACCACGTGCTGCACCAACTCGACATCGCCTCGTCCACCCGCGACCTGGAGGTCCGCGACGCCGCGCTGACCTTCGTCTTCGTCGGCGGCGGCTTCGCGGGGGTGAACGCGCTCGCCGAACTGGAGGACATGGCGCGCTACGCCACCCGCTACTACCACAACGTCGAGCCCGGCGACCTGCGCTGGGTGCTGGTCGAGGCGGCCGACCGGATCCTGCCCGAGGTCGGCGAGCGGATGAGCGGGTACGTGGTCAGCGAACTGCGCGGGCGCGGCATTGACGTCCGGCTGGGCACCCGGCTGGACGGCTGCGAGGGCCACGTCGCGGTGCTGGACGACGGCACCCGGCTGCCGACCAGGACCGTGGTGTGGACCGCCGGCGTCAAGCCGCACCCGCTGGTCAACTCCACCGACCTGCCGCTGACCGACCGGGGCCGGGTGCGGGTGGACGCGACCCTGCGCGTCGACGGCGCCGAGCACGCCTGGGCGGCCGGCGACGCGGCCGCCGTGCCCGACCTCACCGCCGACCCGCCCGGCGCCGCGTGCGCGCCCAACGCGCAGCACGCGGTCCGCCAGGCCAAGCGGCTCGCCGACAACGTGGTCGCCTCGCTGCGCGGCGAGGAGCTGACCGAGTACCGGCACGCCTCGGTCGGCTCGGTGGCCTCGCTGGGGCTGCACAAGGGCGTCGCCCACCTGTACGGCCGTAAGCTCAAGGGGTACCCGGCCTGGTTCATGCACCGCGCGTTCCACCTCAGCCGGGTGCCGACGGTCAACCGCAAGGCGAGGGTGGTGGCCGACTGGATGCTCGCCGCGCTGTTCCGGAGGGAGATCGCCGCGCTGGGGTCGGTGCAGACCCCGCAGGCCGAGTTCCGGTTCGCCGCGGGCGACGGCGGGCACCCCGAGGCGTGACGCGGGCTGGGCGCGGCATCCCCTCGCCAACTAGGCTCGCACCGTGAGGTGATGCACAGCACATCCGGCACGGCGGACCAACCGGCCCGGACCACCCGAAACCGCCCGCGACCGCCGGTGCCGCCGCCGACCGCCCCTACCGCGACGCCGGCCCGGCACCGCGCAGCACGACCGCACGGCCCCCGCCGACCGCACCCGCACCGCACGACCGCCACCCGACCGCACCCGAGACGTACGGCCGACCGCACCCGACCCCAACGACCCGCTCCCGCGGCGGACCGGCAACCGGCACATCGGCGACCGACCACCGGCCCCGAACCGGTACGACAGCACGAGGCAACCAATCCTGTGAATCTGACGCGCTGGAGCGCCCGGCTCCCCGGAACACAGCGACGCGGCGCGGCCAAGGCCCCCGCGAGCGCCGGCGCCGTCCCGGCCGCCCGCGGCGACGGGCCGGCCGCCGGCACCGAACCGCACGCCGTGCTCGAACGGCTGTCCGTGCCCGAGCTGCTCGGCCAGGTGCCGGCCCTCATCGTGGTCACCTACGGCGCCCAGCACTCCACCGGCTACGTCAACGAGGCATACCAGCGGGTCTTCGGCGACCGCGGCACCGGCCGCCCGGCCCGCGAGGCACTGCCGGAACTCGCCTCGCTCGGCCTGCTGCCGCTGATGGACCAGGTCTTCCGCAGCGGCCGGCCGCGCACCGTCAAGGCGCGCAAGGTCACCTGGGCGTCCTGCCCCGGTTCCGCCGACGAGCCCCGGCACGGCTACTTCACCTTCACCTGCGCCCCGCTGCGCGACGCCGCCCAGGGCGGCGTGGTCGTCTTCGCCGCCGACGTCACCGACCAGGTGCGCTCCGCCGAACGCCTGCGGGCCAGCGAACGCCTGCACCGCGAGGCGGCGGTCACCCTACAGCGCAGCCTGCTGCCCCAGGAGTTGGAGCAGCCCGACGACCTGCGGGTGGCCGCCACCTACCAGCCCGGCGGCACCGACGCGGCGGTCGGCGGCGACTGGTACGACGTGATCACGCTCGGCGCCGGCCGCACCGCGCTGGTCATCGGCGACGTGATGGGCCGCGGGGTGCGCGCGGCGGCCGTCATGGGCCAGCTGCGCACCGCGGTACGCGCCTACGCCCGCCTCGACCTGCCGCCGCACGAGGTGATCCAGCTGCTCGACGGGCTCGCCTCGGAGATCGACGCCACCCAGATCGCCACCTGCGTCTACGCCGTCCACGACCCCAGCGAGGACCGCCTGACCTACGCCTCGGCCGGGCACCTGCCGATCGTGGTGCGCCACCCGGACGGCGGCGTTGAGCACGCCGAGGGCCCGACCGGCCCGCCGCTGGGCACCGGCGGCTGGCTGCACGCCTCCGGCACCGTGCCGCTGGAACCCGGCTCCACCGCCGTGCTCTACACCGACGGCCTGGTGGAGCGCCGGGACGCCGACATCGACGAGGGCATCGCCGCGCTGGAGTCCGCGCTGGCCGGCGCCACCGGCTCACCGCAGGTCATCTGCGACCGGCTGCTGCGCGCCCTCGGCGTCACCTCCGACCACGACGACGACGTGGCGGTCCTGGTGCTCCAGCACCCGAGCCGCGGCGAGGAGGAGCAGGAGCTGTTCCGCAACGCCTCGCTCGACCTGCTCGGCGGCGTGGAGGCGGCGCCGCGGGCCCGCGCGTTCGCCACCGGCGTGCTCGCCTCCTGGCGCTTCCCGGTCGAACTGCGCGACCTCGGCGTGCTGGCCGTCAGCGAACTGGTCGCCAACTCCCTCCAGCACGGCACTCCGCCGATGCGGCTGCGGCTGCGCCGCACCGACAGACGGCTGATCGTCGAGGTCACCGACGGCGACGACCACCTGCCGCGCCGGCGCCGCGCCGAGCCCGCCGACGAGGCCGGCCGCGGCATCGCCATCATCGCCACCATCGCCTCCGGATGGGGCTCGCGGCGCACGATCGGCGGCGGCAAGACCGTCTGGTGCGAGTTCGCCCTGCCGACCGGCTGAGACCCGGCCGGCCGCCGCCCGGGCGGGTCCACCGGCCTCAGGCCGCCGCCAACTCGTCGGCCCGCTGCGCGGTCCGTACCGCCGGGCGGTCCTGCGCCGGGGCCAGCCCGCGGCCCAGCCGGCCGGCCAGCACGGTGACGCCCAGCGAGCAGGCCACCATCGCCACCACGTACGCCGGGTAGGCCCCGGCGGCCGCCATCGCCCCGCCGAACGCCGGCCCCACCGCCAGCGCCACCTGCTTGACCAGCGCGAACGCCGC
>CAVQCY010000002.1:0-770000 GCA_963711125.1 uncultured Actinomycetota bacterium | reverse complement strand
GCGATGGGCCCTGCCGGGTTACTGACCTTAGCCAAACTCCGAATGCCGGTAAGTGAGAGCGCGGCAGTGAGACTGTGGGGGATAAGCTCCATGGTCGAGAGGGAAACAGCCCAGAGCATCGACTAAGGCCCCTAAGCGTATGCTAAGTGGGAAAGGATGTGGAGTCGCAGAGACAACCAGGAGGTTGGCTTAGAAGCAGCCATCCTTGAAAGAGTGCGTAATAGCTCACTGGTCAAGTGATTCCGCGCCGATAATGTAGCGGGGCTCAAGTATACCGCCGAAGTCGTGTCATCGCAGCGTGAGGGTTAACGCCTGTTGTGATGGGTAGGGGAGCGTCGTGTGCCGGGTGAAGCAGCCGTGGAAGCGAGTTGTGGATGGTTCACGAGTGAGAATGCAGGCATGAGTAGCGATTCACACGTGGGAAACGTGTGCGCCGATTGACTAAGGGTTCCTGGGTCAAGTTGATCTGCCCAGGGTAAGTCGGGGCCTAAGGCGAGGCCGACAGGCGTAGTCGATGGATAACCGGTTGATATTCCGGTACCCGCTGTGGAGCGTCAAACATTGAATCCTCTGATGCTAAGCCCGTGATGCCGCCCTCTGAGTCTTCGGATGAGGGGGGAGTGGTGGAGCCGGTGGTCCGAGGGGGTAGTAGGTGAGTGATGGGGTGACGCAGGAAGGTAGTCCAGCCCGGGCGGTGGTTGTCCCGGGGTAAGGGTGTAGGACGAGGGATAGGTAAATCCGTTCCTTGTGTGTCTGAGACCTGATGCCGAGCCGATTGTGGTGAAGTGGATGATCCTATGCTGTCGAGAAAAGCCTCTAGCGAGTTTCATGGCGGCCCGTACCCTAAACCGACTCAGGTGGTCTGGTAGAGAATACTGAGGCGTTCGGGTGAACTATGGTTAAGGAACTCGGCAAAATGCCCCCGTAACTTCGGGAGAAGGGGGGCCGTTCCTGGTGATCTCTCTTGCAGGGTGAGCTGGGGGTGGCCGCAGAGACCAGCGAGAAGCGACTGTTTACTAAAAACACAGGTCCGTGCGAAGCCGTAAGGCGATGTATACGGACTGACGCCTGCCCGGTGCTGGAACGTTAAGGGGACCGGTTAGTGGGGTTTCGATTCCGCGAAGCTGAGAACTTAAGCGCCAGTAAACGGCGGTGGTAACTATAACCATCCTAAGGTAGCGAAATTCCTTGTCGGGTAAGTTCCGACCTGCACGAATGGCGTAACGACTTCTCGACTGTCTCAACCATAGGCCCGGTGAAATTGCATTACGAGTAAAGATGCTCGTTTCGCGCAGCAGGACGGAAAGACCCCGGGACCTTTACTATAGTTTGATATTGGTGTTCGGTTCGGCTTGTGTAGGATAGGTGGGAGACTGTGAAGTCCAAGCGCCAGCTTGGGTGGAGTCGTTGTTGAAATACCACTCTGGTCGTGCTGGATGTCTAACCTGGGTCCCTTATCGGGATCAGGGACAGTGTCTGATGGGTAGTTTAACTGGGGCGGTTGCCTCCTAAAGGGTAACGGAGGCGCCCAAAGGTTCCCTCAGCCTGGTTGGCAATCAGGTGTTGAGTGTAAGTGCACAAGGGAGCTTGACTGTGAGACTGACGGGTCGAGCAGGAGCGAAAGCTGGGACTAGTGATCCGGCGGTGGCTTGTGGAAGCGCCGTCGCTCAACGGATAAAAGGTACCCCGGGGATAACAGGCTGATCTTCCCCAAGAGTCCATATCGACGGGATGGTTTGGCACCTCGATGTCGGCTCGTCGCATCCTGGGGCTGGAGTCGGTCCCAAGGGTTGGGCTGTTCGCCCATTAAAGCGGTACGCGAGCTGGGTTTAGAACGTCGTGAGACAGTTCGGTCCCTATCCGCTGTGCGCGTAGGAGTCTTGAGAAGGGCTGTCCCTAGTACGAGAGGACCGGGACGGACGGACCTCTGGTGTGCCAGTTGTTCTGCCAAGGGCATGGCTGGTTGGCTACGTTCGGGAGGGATAACCGCTGAAAGCATCTAAGCGGGAAGCCTGCTTCGAGATGAGGGCTCCCACCCACTTGATGGGGTAAGGCTCCCAGTAGACGACTGGGTTGATAGGCCGGAGATGGAAGCCAGGTGACTGGTGGAGTTGACCGGTACTAATAGGCCGAGGGCTTGTCCTCAGTTGCTCGCGTCCACTGTGTGGTTCTGAAACCACGAACTGTTGTGTTGGTTTCGTTGTGTTTCGGTGGTCATAGCGATGGGGAAACGCCCGGTTACATTCCGAACCCGGAAGCTAAGCCTGTCAGCGCCGATGGTACTGCAGGGGGGACCCTGTGGGAGAGTAGGACACCGCCGAACCGTTTGTGAGGGCTTCCGCCCCCTGGTCTCGTACCGGGGGGCGGGAGTCTTTTCTTTTTGGTGTGTCCGGATGTCATGGGAGCGGGCATCCTACGGCCGCACCGGCCACCCACGGCGGCTCCGCCGGCTGCCGAACGCCCGTCTACAGTGGCCGGATGCGCTACGAACTGGTGGTCTTCGACAACGACGGCGTCCTGGTGGACAGCGAGCCGATCTCCAACCGGATCCTCGCCGACCACCTGACCGAGCTCGGTTTCCCCACCACCTTCGAGGACTCGGTGCGCGATTACATGGGCTGCGCCCTGCACAGCGTCCACGAACGGGTGGCGCAGCGCTGGGGGCGCGCCCTGCCGGACGGGTTCGACGACGCCTTCCACGCCCGGGTGTTCGCGGCTTTCGAGGAGCGCCTGCGGCCGGTGGCCGGGATCGAGGCGGTGCTGGAGAAGCTGTCCGCCGACGGAGTGCCCTTCTGCGTGGCGTCGTCGGGAAGCCACGCGCGGATCGGCACCGCGTTGCGGACCACCGGGCTGGAGCGCTTCTTCGACGCCGGCCGGGTGTTCAGCGCGGACGACGTGGGTCGGGGCAAGCCGGCCCCTGACCTGTTCCTGCACGCGGCCCGCGAGATGGGCGTGGCCGCGCCGGGCTGTGCGGTGGTGGAGGACAGCCCGCTCGGGGTGCGCGCCGCCGTTGCTGCCGGGATGGACGTGTACGGCTTCACCGCCATGACGCCGGCCGCGCGGTTGCCCGGGGCGACCGCGGTGTTCGCGGACCACGCCGACCTGCCGGGGTTGCTGGCCTGACCCCGGCCCCCGGCCGATGCCCGGCCCACCGCCCCGGGCCTCTGGCCGACGCGGGCCCGCGGTGCACGGACACCCGGCCCCCGGCGGACTCCGGCCTGCGGCCGACGGGGCACGGACACTCCGACGCACGGCCCGCCCACGGCCGGCGTCGGGTCGAGGGCCCGACGCCCGTCGACCGGACCGGTGGCACGACCGGTCTCGGGTCGGGTCGCCCGGTGGGCTCGCGGACCGGGGCGTCGGTGGGTGCGCTGGACGGGCCGATGAACATGCTCGGGGGCGGGTTCCACGCGGTGTTCGGACCGGGGGACGCGGGGAGCCACCGGGGCGCGGGCTGGTGCCGACGGCCCCGGTGCTGGTGACGCCGGCGTACGCCGGGTCGTTCGGGCGCAAAACGGACCGGTACGGTGTCGGGCATGAGCGGGCGCGGGCGGTTGATGTGGGATGAGCGGGTCACCGGGTACGACTTCGGGGCCGGCCATCCGATGGACCCGGTGCGGCTGGCGCTGACGATGTCGCTGGTGGAGGCGTTCGGGCTGGCCGGCGGGCCGCGGTTGCCGGTGGTGGCGGCGGCGCCCGCCGGGGAGTCGACGCTGCGGCTGGTGCACCGGCCGGACTACGTCGACGCGGTGCGGCGGATCTCGGCGGACCCGCTCAGCGCGGACGGCTCCTACGGGATCGGGACCGAGGACGATCCGGCGTTCGCCGGGATGCACGAGGTGTCGGCGCTGATCGCCGGGCAGTCGGTGGGCGCGGTGGAGGCGGTGTGGGGCGGGGCGGTGGAGCACGCGGTGAACTTCGCGGGCGGGCTGCACCACGCGATGCCCGGTGCGGCGTCCGGGTTCTGCGTCTACAACGACGCGGCGCTGGCGGTGGCGCGGCTGCTGGAGCTGGGCGCGCGGCGGGTGGCGTACGTGGACGTGGACGTGCACCACGGCGACGGGGTGCAGGCGGCGTTCTGGGACGACCCGCGGGTGCTGACGATCTCCCTGCACCAGCATCCGCGCACGCTGTTCCCGCAGACCGGCTGGCCGCACGAGTGCGGGGGCGGGGACGCGGCCGGGTCGGCGGTGAACATCGCGGTGCCGGCCGGGACCGGGGACGCCGGGTGGCTGCGGGCGTTCCACGCGGTGGTTCCGGACCTGGTGGCGGCGTTCCGGCCGGAGGTGGTGGTCAGCCAGCACGGCGCGGACACGCACGCGGAGGACCCGCTGGCGCAGCTGGCGGTGACGGTGGACGCGCAGCGGGCGGTGGCGGTGACACTGCACCGGCTGGCGCACGAGCACGCGGCGGGCCGCTGGGTGGCGCTGGGCGGCGGCGGGTACGCGGTGGTGGACGTGGTGCCGCGGACCTGGACGCACCTGGTGGGGCTGGTGGCGGGGACGCCGGTGGACCCGGCGGCCGAGGTCCCGCAGCGCTGGCGCCGGGAGGTGTCGCGGCGGCTGGGCGTGCGGGCGCCGGTCCGGATGACGGACGGCGGCGACGGGCGGTGGCGGCCGTTCGACGAGGGGTACGACCCGGCGGACCGGTTGGACCAGGCGGTGCTGGCGACCCGCCGGGCGGTGTTCCCGGCGCACGGTCTGCTGCCGGAGTGAGCCGGTGTGCCCGCCGGCTGGGTGAAACGGCGCTTCTGACGGTTCGTTAGTGGGTGCGGTCCGTCGCTGGCGCGGGCGGACTTTCGGGGGAGCGGCGCATGAAACGGCCTGCTCTGCGCCATGATCAGTTCCATGGTGAGTATCCGCGCGCTGCGTGCCTATCTGCTGGCCGCCCGGCTCGCCGGGCCGGTGGCGACGTCGCGGGAGGAGAGCCTGCGCAGTTACCGGCTGTTCGCCGAGCGCGATCCGCGGTACCTGATCGGGCTGGACCCGTGCGGCAGTTGGACGCCGGAGGAGTTGCTGCGGCTGATGGCGCAGCGCTGCGGGGTCTCCCCGGACCCGGACTACCGGGAGGGGCCGGACGCGATCGACCCGGACCGGACGCTGGCCGGGTTGGACGCGTTCGCCGTCCGGATCGCGGCGGCGGCCCGGGACCGGGTGCCGGTGCTGCTGGGCACCGGGCACCCGCAGCGGCTCCTGGGGTTCTACGCCGTTTTGGCCGGGGCGCTGTCGGCGGCGGGGTGCCGGATCCTCACCCCCGCGTACGGGCGGCGGGTGGACGTCCCGACCCGTTTCGGTCCACGCGGCCACACCCTGGACTACGTGCACGGGGTGGCGGTGGTGCGGCCGGGCGGGGCCGGCGGGAGCGGCGGCGGGGCGGGCGCGCACTGCCATTCGCCGCTGCCGGTTCGCATCGCGCTGGCTTGCGCGGCGGGGGCCGGCGGTCCGTTGCCGGCGCTGGTGATCGGGGACCACGGCTGGGTCTGCGGCGCAGGTCAGCTGGGGGTCGAGACGATCGGGCTGGGGGACGTGAACGACCCTGCGCTGTTCGTCGGGGAGGCCGAGGGGCGGGTGTCGGTGGCGGTTCCGGTTGATGACGCGGTGCACTCCGACTACTACCGTCCGCTGACACGCTATGTACTCAATCGGGCGCGTCTGTCACGGTAGGCGACCGAACGTTACTCCTCTTCCCCACTTGCCTCATCCGCACCTAACCTGGTGATGAGCGCGCATGGCCGCATGAGCCGCCGGAGGGGAAGCCGGCGACCGTCATGCGCGGAAGGTTCAGGTGTTGTCATGGCAGCAGACGAGAACGCCCTCGGCCGGATCCAGTTCCTGACCGTGGCCGAGGTGGCAGCAGTGATGCGGGTCTCCAAGATGACCGTGTACCGCCTGGTGCACAGCGGTCATCTGCCGGCGGTGCGGGTGGGCAGGTCATTCCGGGTACCGGAGCAGGCGGTGCAGGACTACCTGCGCGAGTCCTACGTCGGCATGGGTGAATCGGCCTGACGCGTTGACCGTGCGGCGTCGGCGGAGCACCCCGGATTACTTCCGCCGCCTTCGGGCGGGTAGTCTGGCCCGACGTAGGTCGTGTGGGCTCGGACGCCCCGCACCGAGTGATCCCAATCGTGAGCGAGGGTAGTCGTGGGCTCTGTCATCAAGAAGCGCCGCAAGCGCATGGCCAAGAAGAAGCACCGCAAGCTCCTGAAGCGCACGCGGGTGCAGCGTCGCAACAAGAAGTAGGCGGCGCGCAGGCCCAGTCCGCGCAGGACCGGGTGCCGGGCCCGGGGCAGCGTCCCCCCGCCCGTGCCCGCGCTCGTTTCGCTGCCCTCGGACGCCGCGTGGAACAGCGGCCCGGGGGCAGTGGCATGTCCGGAGCCGGTCGGCCCACCCGGACCGATACGGTGGGCCGGGTAGGCCGCGCGCGAGGGAAGGCTGCAACGTGGGCAACGTCGTGCTCGTCACGGGGGTCGCCCGGCCGCTGAGCGGCCGGTTCGTCCGGAGCCTGCTGCGGGAGCCGGGCGTGGACCGGGTCGTCGGGGTGGACTCGGTGCCGCCGGAACGCCCGCTCGGCACGGCCGACTTCGTGCGCGCCGACATCCGGCACCCGATGATCGCGAAGGTGCTGGCCGAACAGCACGTCGACACCGTGGTGCACATGGACGTCAACCCCACGCCGCCGGGGCGCGGCAGGGGCGGCCGGTCGGCGGTCAAGGAGACCAACGTCATCGGCACCATGCAGTTGCTGGGCGCCTGTCAGAAGGCCCCCGGGGTGCGCCGGCTGGTGGTCAAGTCGACGACCAACGTCTACGGCTCCGCGCCGCGCGACCCGGCGGTGCTGAGCGAGAACGGCCCGCCCAAGTCGCTGCCGAGCGGCGGCTTCGCCAAGGACGCGGTCGAGGTCGAGGGTTACGTGCGCGGCTTCGCGCGCCGCCGACCGGACGTCGCGGTGGCGGTGCTGCGGTTCGCCAACATCCTCGGGCCGCACGTCGACTCGCCGCTCGCCGGGTACTTCGGGATGCCGGTGCTGCCGACGGTGCTCGGCTACGACCCCCGGCTGCAGTTCGTGCACGAGGACGACGTGCTGGCGGTGCTGCGGATCGCCTCGCGGGACCGCGGCCCCGGCACCCCGGTCTCCGGCACCTTCAACATCGCGGGCGACGGGGTGCTGCTGCTGTCGCAGGCCGCGCGGCGGCTGGGCAGACCGGTGGTGCCGGTGCCGCTGCCGGCGGTGACCTGGATGGGCTGGGCGCTGCGCGGTGCGGGGCTGTCGGACATCTCCCCCGAGCAGATCCGGCTGCTCACCCACGGCCGGGTGGTGGACACCGCGCAGATGCGCGAGACGCTGGGCTTCACCCCGGCGTACACCACGCAGGAGACGTTCGGCGCCTTCGCCGCGGAGCGCGGCCGCGGGATGCTGGACCCGGAACGGCTGACCCGCGCGGTGGACCGGGTCGCCGAGGCCCTGCCGGTACGGGACGCGCCGTGAGCCCGTCGCGGCGCCGGCCGGAGAAGTCCCCCACCAGCCCCACGGGGAGGAGAGGCACCATGGCGAACGCCAAGGTCATCCCGTTGCGCAAGAACGCCGCCCGGGGCGGGCCTGGCCGGAGCGCCGCGTCCGCCGGCGGCGACGCCCCACCCGGCCGGTCCGTACCCGCCCCGGCCGGCGCCGGTGCGGTGGCCGGACCGCGGGACGGCGCGGAGCCGGCCGCGGCGCGCGGCGAGGCGCTCGCCGGGGCGCTGGGCGGGGTGCTCGGCGAGGCCGCCGACCGGTTGCTCGGCGGCCGGTGGGAGCGCCGGGTGGCCGGCGGGCTGGCGTTCCTGCGCCGCCGGTTGACCGGCGAGTACGAGGTCGACGACTTCGGCTACGACGCGGAGCTGACCGACCAGGTCCTGCTGTCCCTGGTGCGCCCGCTCTACCGGGACTACTTCCGGGTGGAGGTGCGCGGCGTCGAGAACATCCCGGCGACCGGCGGCGCGCTGGTGGTCGCCAACCACTCCGGCACGCTGCCGCTCGACGCGTTGATGACGCAGGTGGCCATCCACGACCACCACCCGGCCGGCCGGCACCTGCGGCTGCTCGCCGCCGACCTGGTCTTCATGCTGCCGGTGGTCAACGAACTCGCCCGCAAGGCCGGCCACACGCTGGCCTGCTCGGAGGACGCGCAACTGCTCCTGGAGCGCGGGGAGGTGGTCGGCGTGATGCCGGAGGGCTTCAAGGGCCTGGGCAAGCCGTTCTCCGAGCGCTACAAGCTCCAGCGGTTCGGTCGCGGCGGCTTCGTGGCGACCGCGTTGCGCACCGGAACGCCGATCGTGCCGTGCTCCGTCGTCGGCGCCGAGGAGGTCTACCCGATGGTCGGCAACGCCAAGACGCTGGCGCGGCTGCTCGGGCTGCCGTACTTCCCCGTCACCCCGACCTTCCCGTGGCTGGGCCCGGCCGGGCTGCTGCCGCTACCGACGAAGTGGAGCATCGAGTTCGGCGAGCCGATCGCCACCGACGGTTATCCGCCCGAGGCGGCGGACGATCCGATGCTGGTGTTCAACCTGACCGACCAGGTCCGGGAGACCATTCAGCACACGCTCTACAAACTGCTGGTGGAGCGTCGCTCGGTCTTCTTCTGACCGCCCGGCCCGGCGCCGACGGGCGGCGCCGATCGGATCGCCGGGCGGTCGCCGGGCAGGGCCGAGCGGGCGGAGCGGGGCGTGCAGGGCCGAGCGGGCCGGGCTGACCGCCCGGGCAGCCGGCCCGCGGTGCCGTCCGCCGGACACGGCTGTGTGCCGGCGCCGGCCGGTGGGCCGACGTGCGACGAGGGGGCGCCCGGTGGACGCCCCCTGCGCCGCCGGTCACCCCCCGGCGCGGGTCACCTCTCCTCGTCCCCGCCGCTGATGCCGATGCCCGGCAGCAGGTCGGGCAGCAGCGGCGGCAGGCTGACGTCGGGCCGGCCCCTGCCGTCCGTACCGCCCGGCGCGCCGGAGCCGCCGGCGGACGGCGAACCGGCCCCGGTCGGCGGGGGCAGCAGGCCGGAACCACCGATGAACCCCTGCCCGGTGGTGGTCGCCGCGGACGGGCTCACGCCACCGTGCGCCGGCCGGCCGGGCCGGTCCGTGGCGCCCGGGTCGGACGGGCCGGCGCTCGCGCCGTGCCGGGCGCCGGCGGTACCGTGCGTCGCGCCCGGTGAACGGACCTGGCCGCCGGCCGGCGGCAGCAGCCCCCTGAGCGGCGCGACCTCCCGGTCTATGGCCGCGAACACCCGGCTCACCTTCGCACTCAGCCCGGAGAGCTGCGGCGGCAACTGGTGGCGCAACTGGGCCCAGGTCAGCCGCTGCCGCCGGGAGAAGTCGTCCAGCGTCTCGATCGGCGTGAGCGAGCCGTCCCGCCGGTAGGCGGCGCTCAGCAACTGGTGGCCCTCGGCCGCCTCGTTGTGCATGCCGAGCAGGGCGCCGCGCACCTCGTCGAGCGCGCCCGGGTCCAGCGCACCGGCCCGCCGGCGGTCCATCAGCCGCCGGGCCTCCTGCAACCGGGTGCCGGCCATGCCGAGCAGCAGTGTGCCGCGGTCGGCGTCGTCGCCGGCCATGCCGAGCCGCAGGTCCTCCATGCCGCGCTTGAGCCCGTACAGCGTGTCGCCGGGCAGCGCGTTGGTGCTGGCCGCCGCCACCCCGCTGAACGCCCCGGCGGCCACCCCGACCGTCAGGCCGCCCGCCGCCAGCCGCCGCGACCACCGGGTGCGCGGCCGCGGGGCGCGCAGGCCGCCGCGGGCCCGGTGCGCCGGCGTGCGTCCGGCGGCCGTCGCCGGTCCGGCGGGCGGCGCGGGGCTCAGCGAGCCGTCCGCCGACGCGGCCTCCATGGCCGCGACCAACCGGGCGCGCTGGACCGTCTTCACCTCGGGGTCCAACGTGGGCCCGGGTACGTCGGCGAGCGCTCGCGCCGTGGCCAGCAGTCGTCCCTGCCGGGGATCGGCGGCGTCCGTCGCGCCGTTCGGGGACGGCGTGCCGTCCGCTCCCGCGCCCGCCGCCTCCAGGGCCCGGGCGAAGGCGTTCGCCCGCCGATGCGCCGTTGCCTGTCCGATCACGGGCGGCACCTCCTCTCGTCATCACCATCGACTCCCCCCGGTTGCCGAAGGGTTCCCGCGCCCCTCGGCCGTTCACTCCTTCGAGGGTTTACTCGATCGAGCGTGACGGGCTGTGGAGCGACGTCGCACGCGGCCGTGGGGGATCCGCACTCCTTGCAACGAGCGGCGTGGCACCCGGGTTACGCGGCCATGATGATGTGACCGGGACATGCCCTTTCTGTGACGTGCGCTCCGTGATCCGTTCGACTCCGCCGGCCGGGTACGGGGACGGTGCGCGGGCGGCCGCCGAGCCGTCCGCGCGCGGCCTCGGCCCGTGCCGGTGCGGCCCCGCACCCGGCCGGCGCGGGGCCGCACCGGCGCACGGGCCGGGCCGGGCCGGCCGGCGTCGGCCCGCGCGGGGTCCGGGCGGGCGTCCTGGCAGGGGCGCACGCGGCCGGACGCCCGTCGGCCCGCGGGCCGGCACCGTGCCTTCCGCCGCCGGATGCCGCGCGTCCTACGGGCGCCGTGCGCCGGGGCGGTGCCGGGTCGCCGGGCCGCGCGGCGGGCGGCTCAGCGGGCGTCCTCCGGAAGCAGCCGGGCCAGTGTGCGCACCGCGCGGTACTGGAGGGTCTTGATCGCGCCCTCGTTCTTCTTCATGATGCGCGCCGTCTCGGCGACCGACAGGCCCTGCAGGAAGCGCAGCGTGACGCACTCCTGCTGCTGCGGGTTGAGGCGTCGCACCGCGTGCAGCAGTGCCTCGTTGGACAGCGACTCCAGGACCGAGTCCTCCGGGGAGCGGGCCACCTCGTTGGCGTCGAGCATCTCGCCGGTGGTGACCTCCAGCCGGAAGCGGCTGGACTTGAAGTGGTCGGCGACCAGGTTGCGCGCGATGGTCACCAGCCAGGCGCCGAAGTCGCGGCCCTGCCAGGTGAACGTGCCGATCCGGCGCAGCGCGCGCAGGAAGGTCTCGCTGGTCAGGTCCTCGGCGGTGGCCTTGCTGCTGACCCGGTAGTAGATGTACCGGTACACCGTGTCGCTGTAGTGGTCGTAGAGCAGGCCGAAGGACTCGGCCTCGCCCTGCTGGGCCTGCTCGACCAGCTCCATCATGCGCAGCGCGTCGCTGTCGGCCGGCGGCCGGCGCGACGTGACGCCGGTGGTGCCCTGCGCGCCGGAGGCGTCCGCGGTGCCGGTGCCCGGGGCGCGTTCCGCGGTGCGCTGGGCGGGCGTGCCACCGCCGCCGGCCCGGGTGCCGGAGCCGCCGCCGGCTCGGGCGCTGCGCGGGGCGGATCTGCCGACTGCCGGGTTGACCAGGCCGGGGGCCAGCGGCATGTTGCCGACGGCCAGGGCGTAACCGGGCGCGGAGGCCGCGTACGCGGGGACGGCGTACGCGGGGAGAGCCCGGCGCAGACGCCGCGCGACGTGTGCGCGCAACGTGGCCAGACCTGAGGCGTCAACCCCGACGAGTGGGTACACGGGACTCCCAGAGGCAGAACTTCCATCACATGCGGTACGGAACCGTTCACCCGCCGTAGGGACACGTGGGTACCGGTGTGCGTCTGAGGAGAATAACGCTTCGTACCCGTGAGGCTACACCGAGTTGCTGAATTCGTCGGTTACGCCCGTTGCGCACCAAATTGATGATCATTCAAGTGCGGTTTGAGTGCCATGATGTGATCGTTCTGATGCGGGAGTTGATCGCCTGCGGGGCATGGTGTGACGCCGTGGCGCGGTCCACCCGCGCGTTCCACCCCCGCCCGCCGCGAAACCCCCGCGTCGTCGCTCCCCGCCGCCGCCCTGGACCCCCGCACCAGCGCTCCCCGCGACCGCCCCGGGGCGGTCTGGACGCCACGGTGCCGCCGCGACGCCGCGACGCCGCGACGCCGCGACGCCGCGCCGGGCGTCGGGCGGCGGGCGGGGCGGGTGACCGTGGTGTCCGGTGTCCGTCGCCGGGCTCGTGACTGGCACAATCGGCGGGTCCACCGCTCCTGGACTCCGGTGAGAGGAACGCCATGACGCTTTCGGCCGAGGACCGGTTCGCCATCGCCGAACTCATCTCGATGCACGGTCACCTGTTCGACGGCGGGGAACTGGACCGGCTCGACGAGTTGTTCACCGCCGACGTCGTCTACGACGTCACGGACTTCGGGCAGGAGCCGTTGAGGGGAGTGGCGGCCATCCGGGAGGCGGCCCTCGCGTCGGGCGCGGCGAATCCCGTCGGTCACCACGTCACGAACATCGTCCTCACCCCGGTCGTCGACGGCCGGGTGCACGCCCGGTCCAAGGGGATCGGCGTCACCGCGGACGGCAGGACCGGGAGCGTGACCTACGAGGACACCATCACGCGGGGGGAACGGGGTTGGCGCATCAGCCACCGCAAGGTCCTCGCGCGACGGGCACCTCTGGGCGGCCGGTGAACCGCCCTCCGTCCGGCGTCGCGTCCGTGACCGCGTCGGCCGCGTCGGCGTCGGGGCGCGGGGCACCCCGGCGTGGGGCGCGCGGGCCGGGCGGCGGCCGAGCGGGAGCCGGCGGCACGAAGCGCCGCCGACGGCCCGTGCCGGACACGGGACGCCGGACGCGGCGTCAGCGGCGGCGGCGCTGGAGGGCGACGGCCGCCGCGGCGCCGCCGGCGACCGCGCCCACCCCGGCGGCGGCGGGCAACCCGATGCGGGCGGCCTTGCGGCCGGTGCGGTAGTCGCGCAGCCGCCAGTCGTGCCGGCGGGCGTGCTTGCGCAACGCGCTGTCCGGGTTGATCGCGTACGGGTGGCCGACCAGCGACAGCATCGGGATGTCGTTCGCCGAGTCGCTGTAGGCGGCGCAGCGCGCCAGGTCCAGGCCGCGCGAGCGGGCCAGCGCCTTGATCGCCTCGGCCTTGGCCGGCCCGTGCAGCGGTTCGCCGACCAGTCGGCCGGTGTACACGCCGTTCACCGACTCGGCGACGGTGCCGAGCGCGCCGGTCAGCCCGAGGCGGCGGGCGATGATCGTGGCGGTCTCCACCGGCGCCGCGGTCACCAGCCACACCGGCTGCCCGGCGTCCAGGTGGGCCTGGGCGAGCGCGCGGGTGCCGGGCCAGATCTTGCCGGCCATGTACTCGTCGTAGATCTCCTCGCCGATGGAGGTCAGCTCCTCGACGCGGTGGCCCTTGACGATCGACAGCGCGCTGTCGCGGGCGTCCCGCATGTGCGCGGGGTCCTCGGAGCCGGCCAGCCGGAACCACGCCTGCTGCCACGCGAAGCGCAGCAGGTCGCGCTTGTGGAAGAAGTGCCGCTTGTACAGGCCGCGTCCGAAGTGGAATATCGCCGCGCCCTGCATGATGGTGTTGTCCAGGTCGAAGAAGGCCGCGGCGAGCGGGTCCCCGCAGACCGGGAAGCCCGTTTCGCGGTCGGTCCCGGACCCGGCGGGCCCGGCGGGCTCCGCGGCGCGGGAACCGGAGGCGAGGTCGGCGGCCTCGGCCGAGGCGGCGCCGGCCAGCACGCTGCGCGGGGTGGCGGGACGGATGCGCGTGGGAAGCCAACCCCACCGGAGGGTGGTCCCGAATGGACCCGTGCCGGTGTGTTGGCCGCGCGACGGATGGGCCATGTGCCGAGCATAGCCATCTCCGCCGACACTCCCTCCGCCGCCGGGTGTCGGTCGGATGAACCTTTCGGCTCACCGGCGTCGCCGTACCGCGCCGACCGGCCCCGCCGCCGTCCGCCGACCGGGGCACAATGGCTGGAATGAGTCCTCTGCTGCGCCGTGCCGCCCGGCCCGATCCGGCGGCCCGCGTCATCACCTTGATCGGCAAGCCGGACTGCCACCTGTGCGAGGACGCCCGGTCCGTCGTGCTGCGGGTGGCCGCCGACCTCGGCTCGACGGTCGAGGAGCGCGACATCACCCAGGACGCCGAGCTGTACGACCGCTACTGGGAGCAGATCCCGGTGGTGCTCATCGACGGCGCCCAACACGATTTCTGGCGGGTGGACGAGGTCCGGCTCCGCAGGGCGCTGGGCGGCTGAGGACCCGGCCCCCGCCGGCCCGCGCCTGAGCCGGCCCCGCCCGCCGGACCCCTCGCGCCGGACCCCTCGCGCCGGGCCGAGCCCGGCCCGCCCCGGCGACGCCACGGCCTCGGGTCCACGCCGCCCGGGTCCGGGCCGTCAGGACCCGGGCCGGCCTGGCGGCCGGAGGCGGCCGGTACGAACTGGCCGCACATTCGATTACCATTGATGCGTTTTGGTCGGACCGGGGGCGTACGCAGGGAAGGTGACGCGTGTTCTCCGGGGACGCGGCGCGGGCGGCGGAGCCCGTGGTGGGCTTCGCGGTGGTGGACGTGGAGGCGAGCGGGGCGAGTTCGCGGCGGCACCGGATCGTGGAGCTGGCGGTGGTCCAACTGGACCGCGACCGCCGGGTGCAGGCGGAGTTCGCCACCCTGGTCGACCCCGAGGGACCGGTCGGCCCCACCCACATCCACGGCATCGAGCCGGGCGACCTCGTGCCGGCCCCGCGGTTCGCGCAGGTGGCGCACCGGCTGGCCGGGCTGCTGCGCGGACGGGTTCTGGTGGGGCACAACGTGGGGTGCGACCGGGCGTTCCTGGCGGCGGAGTACGCCCGGCTCGGCGTGGTGATGCCGGTGGTGCCCCAGGTGTGCACGATGCGCCTGGCGGAACGGTTCTTCGGCTTCCCGCACGGGCGGTCGCTGCGGGCGTGCGCCGCCGTCGCCGGGGTGCCGGGGTGGTGCGAGCACACCGCGCTGGGGGACGCGCGGACCGCCGGGGAGCTGTTCGCCCGGTGTGCCGGGCGGGTCGTGCGGGGTGCGCCGGCCGGCCGGGACGCCGGGCCGGGGCCGGCCGCCGGGTGCGGGGAGCAGTTGGCGCTGGCCGCGGCCGTGCGCTGGCCGCGGGTGCCGGGGCGGACCGGGGCGCGCGGCGCCGCGTGGGTCGCCCGGAGCCGTCCGCGGGTGGTCCGCGAGGCGGTCGGCGTACGGTACACGGCCGGTTCCGCGCGGTGCCCGGGGGGTGCGTGATGCCGGTCACTTCTTACCGACAAAACGGACACCATCTTTGTGCACACGTTCACAAAGACATAGCCTGGCCGACACAGGGCCACACCAGTGACGGTGTCCGCCCGCAGCCCAGCTCTACCCGCAGGAGCATCGTGGCAACTGGCCGTACGCATCGACCGGCGACCCGGAGCCGGGGAATCCCCGAAGCCACCGTCGCCCGGCTTCCGCTGTACCTGCGGGCACTCACCGCTCTGTCCGAGCGATCCGTGCCCACCGTCTCGTCCGAGGAACTCGCCACGGCGGCCGGGGTGAACTCCGCCAAGCTCCGCAAGGATTTCAGCTACCTCGGCTCGTACGGCACCCGGGGGGTCGGCTACGACGTCGAGTACCTCATGTACCAGATCTCGCGCGAACTCGGGCTCACCCAGGACTGGCCGGTCGTGATCGTGGGGATCGGCAACCTGGGAGCGGCGCTGGCCAACTACGGCGGGTTCGCCTCCCGCGGCTTCCGGGTGGCGGCGCTGATAGACGCCGACCCCGCGCAGACCGGCAAGCCGGTCGCCGGGCTGCCGGTGCGGCACACCGACGAGCTGGAGTCGATCATCGCGGGCAACCAGGTCTCCATCGGGGTCATCGCGACCCCGGCCGGCGCGGCCCAGGAGGTCTGCGACCGGCTGGTGGCCGCCGGGGTGACCTCGATCCTCAACTTCGCGCCGACCGTGCTGACGGTGCCGGACGGCGTGGACGTGCGCAAGGTGGACCTCTCCATCGAACTGCAGATCCTCGCCTTCCACGAGCAGCGCAAGGCCGGCGAGGAGGCGGGCGCGCCGATGCCGCCGGGCCCCGCGGCCGGACCGGCGCGGACGCCGTCGGCGACCGGGACGGACGGTGACGTCACCGCCGTGATGCCCGCATGACCGGCACGCACCCGCCCCGCGACCGCCGGGAGGACCGGTGAGCCTCCTCGTCGTGGGCCTGAGCCACCGCAGCGCCCCGGTCAGCCTGTTGGAGCGGGCGGCGCTGACCGAGGACGCCCGGGCCAAGCTGCTGCAGGACACCCTGGCCTCCGAGCCGGCCGCCGAGGCGGTGCTGCTGGGCACCTGCAACCGGGTCGAGCTGTACGCGGACGTCGACCGCTTCCACGCCGGGGTGGCCGAGCTGTCCACACTGCTGGCGGTGCACAGCGGCGTCGGGCTGGACGAGCTGACCCCGCACCTGTTCGTGCACTACGAGGACCGCGCGGTGCACCACCTGTTCTCGGTGGCCTGCGGCCTGGACTCGATGGTGGTGGGCGAGGGCCAGATCCTCGGCCAGATCAAGGACGCGCTCGGCCTCGGCCAGGAGCTGCACACCGCCGGGCGGTGCCTGAACGACCTGTTCCAGCAGGCGCTGCGGGTCGGCAAGCGGGCGCACAGCGAGACCGGGATCGACCGGGCCGGGCAGTCGCTGGTGACGTTCGGGCTGGACCTGCTGACCGGCGCGACGGGTCCGGTGGCGGGGCGGCGGGCGCTGGTGGTCGGTGCCGGCTCGATGTCGTCGCTGGCCGCGACGACGCTGGTGCGGGCCGGAGTGGCACGGCTGGTGGTCGCCAACCGCACGCTGGAGCGCGCCGAGCGGCTGGCCGCCTCGCTGGGCGGGCACGCGGTGCCGTTCACCTCGGTCGCCGACGAGCTGGCCGCCGCCGACCTGGTGGTCTCCTGCACCGGTGCCACCGGCCTGGTCCTGGATCGCGAGACGGTGGCCGCCGCGGTCGCCGGCCGGCCGGTCGACGCCGCGCCGCTGGGACTGCTGGACCTGGCGATGCCGCGGGACGTCGACGGCGCCGCGCACGACCTGCCGGGCGTCCGCCTGGTGGACATAGAGGACCTGGCCACCGCCGCGGCGGACGCGCCGATGGCCGCCGACGTGGACGCGGTGCGCCGCATCGTGGCGGCGGAGGTGGCCGCCTTCGGCGCCGCGCAGCGCGCGGAGCGGGTCACCCCGACCGTGGTGGCGCTGCGCGCCATGGCCGCCGACGTGGTGGCCGCCGAACTGGCCCGGCTGGACGGTCGGCTGCCGGGGATGTCCGGCAAGCAGCGCGCGGAGATCGCGCAGACCGTGCGCCGGGTGGTGGACAAGCTGCTGCACGCCCCGACCGTGCGGGCCAAGCAGCTGGCGGGCGAGCCCGGCGGCGCCGGGTACGCCGACGCGCTGCGTGAACTGTTCGACCTCGACCCGCAGGCGGTCGCCGCCGTCAGCCACGTCGGGCGGACGGAGACCCCGGGCGTCGACGACCCGGGCGTGAACGAACCGAATCGAGGCCGGGGATGACAGGCACCGACGACCCCACCACCGCCCGCCCGCTGCGGCTCGGCACCCGCCGCAGCCGACTCGCCACGGCGCAGTCCGGCCTGGTCGCCGCCGCTGTGCGGGAGGCGACCGGACGTGAGGTCGAGCTGGTGGAGATCACCACGTACGGCGACACCTCGCGGGAGGCGCTGGCCCGGATCGGCGGGACCGGGGTGTTCGTCTCGGCGCTGCGCGAGGCGCTGCTGGCCGGGCGGATCGACTTCGCGGTGCACTCTCTCAAGGACCTGCCGACCGCCGCGCCGGACGGGCTGACGCTGGCCGCCGTCCCGGCTCGCGAGGACCCGCGGGACGTGCTGGTGGCCCGGGACGGGCTGACGTTCGAGCGGTTGCCGGACGGTGCCCGGGTGGGCACCGGCTCGCCGCGCCGGATGGCACAGCTGAACGCCTGGGCGCGCGGCACCGGCCGGGCCGTCGAGACGGTGCCGATCCGGGGCAACGTCGACACCCGCGTGGGATACGTCGCCTCCGGCGAGCTGGACGCGGTGGTGCTGGCCGCGGCGGGCCTGTCGCGGCTGGGGCGGCTGGCGGAGGCCACGGAGTTCCTCGACACCGACGCGGTGCTGCCGGCCCCCGGCCAGGGGGCACTGGCCATCGAGTGCGCGGCGTCCCGGCCCGCGCTCGCCGCCCAGCTGGCGGTGCTCGACGACCCGCTCACCCGGGCCGCCGTGACCGCAGAACGCGCGCTGCTCGCCGCCCTGGAGGCCGGTTGTTCCGCCCCGGTGGGCGCGCTGGCCGAGCCGGAGACGGTTCGTGACGGCGATCGGCGCCTTACCGAGCTGCGTCTGCGCGGTGTCGTCGGCACGACCGACGGCGTCACGCTGATGCAGATGTCCGCCACCGGCCCCCTGCCGGCGTCCCCGCAGCAAGCGACCGCGCTCGGTCGCGAACTGGCCGGGGAGATGCTGGTCAAGGGCGCGGCCGGTCTGATGGGGGAGCGAGCACGATGAGCCCCACCGCCACGCACAAGCCCACCACCGGCCACGTCACCTTCCTGGGCGCCGGGCCCGGGGACCCCGGGCTGCTGACTCTGCGCGCCGTCGAGGCGCTGGCCGACGCGGACGTCCTGGTCGCCGACCGCGCGGTGCTCGACGTGGTACGCCGGTACGCGCGCACGGCCGCGGAGACGCCCGAACTCACGTCGTCGGACGCCCCGTTGGGTGGCTCACCCGGGTACGTGTCCAAGCTTGTCATGGCGTCCGCGGGCAACGGCAAGCGGGTGGTGCGTGCGGTCACCGGAGACCCGGGGCTGGACGGCGGCGCGGCCGAGGAGATGCTGGCCTGCGCGCAGGCGGGCATCCCGTTCGAGGTGGTGCCGGGCGTGGCCACCGCGGTGGGCGTGCCGGCCTACGCGGGCGTGCCGATCGGCCGGGACGTGCGGTTCATCGACGCGGCCGGGGCGGACCAGCGGTGCTGGGCGGAGGCCGGCGCGAGCGACGCGACGCTGGTGGTCTCCACCACGCTGGAGGCGGTGGCCGGGACGGCCGCCGAACTGGTCGCGGCGGGTCGCAAGCCGGACACCGTGCTGACCGTGACGGTGGCCGGCACCACGACCCGGCAGCGCAGCTGGAACGCGACGCTGGGCAGCATCGCGGCCGAGTTGAAGGCGACGAAGGCGCTGCCGTCCGCGGAGTCGGGCCAGGCGGCGATAGCCGTGGTGGGAGACCCGTCGACCGGCCGGCCGGGCGAGTTGGCGTGGTTCGAGACCAAGCCGCTGTTCGGCTGGCGGGTGCTGGTGCCGCGCACGAAGGAGCAGGCGGAGTCGCTGTCGGAGCAGTTGCGTTCCTACGGCGCGGTGCCGCACGAGGTACCCACCATCGCGGTGGAGCCGCCGCGCACCCCGCAGCAGATGGAGCGCGCGGTCAAGGGCCTGGTGACCGGCCGCTACGAGTGGATCGTGTTCACCTCGGTCAACGCGGTCAAGGCGGTGCGGGAGAAGTTCGAGGAGTACGGGCTGGACGCGCGCGCGTTCGCCGGGATCAAGGTCGCCGCGGTGGGCGAGCAGACCGCCAGGTCGCTGGTGGAGTTCGGCGTGAAGCCGGACCTGGTGCCGTCCGGGGAGCAGTCGGCGGCCGGGCTGCTGGAGGACTGGCCGCCCTACGACCCGGTCTTCGACCCGATCGACCGGGTGTTCCTGCCGCGCGCCGACATCGCGACCGAGACGCTGGTGGCCGGGCTGATCGAGCTGGGCTGGGAGGTGGACGACGTGACCGCGTACCGCACGGTGCGCGCCTCGCCGCCGCCGGCCGAGACCCGGGAGGCGATCAAGGGCGGCGGCTTTGACGCGGTGCTGTTCACCTCCTCCTCGACGGTGCGCAACCTGGTCGGGATCGCCGGCAAGCCGCACAACGTGACGGTCATCGCTTGTATCGGTCCGGCCACCGCGAAGACGGCGCAGGAGCACGGGCTGCGGGTGGACGTGATGGCGCCGGAGCCGTCGGTGCACAAACTGGCCGAGGCGCTGGCCGACTTCGGCCGGGCCCGGCGGACCGCCGCGATCGACAACGGCGACCCGGTGACCCGGCCCAGCGAACGACGTCCAGGTTCCCGTAGGAGGGCTCGCGGATGACATACCCAGGCAGGTTTCCCGGACCGGCCGGCGGCCGCCCCGGCGCGGACGGCTCCCCGCTGGTGCCGTCGGTCCGGCCGCGCCGGCTGCGCGGCACCGCGGCGATGCGCCGCATGGTGGCGGAGACCCGGCTGCACCCGGCCGAGTTGATCCTGCCGGCGTTCGTGCGCGAGGGGATCACCGAACCGGTGCCGGTCTCCTCGATGCCGGGCGTGGTGCAGCACACCCGCGAGACGCTGCGCAAGGCCGCGGCGGAGGCGGTGGCCGCCGGGGTGGGCGGCATCATGCTGTTCGGCGTGCCGGCGGCCAAGGACGCGGTGGGGTCGGCGGGCACCGATCCGGACGGCATCCTGCAACTGGCCATCCGGGACGTGAAGGCGGAGGTCGGCGACGACCTGGTGGTCATGTCCGACCTGTGCCTGGACGAGTACACCGACCACGGCCACTGCGGGGTGCTGGACGCGGCCGGCCGGGTGAACAACGACGCGACGCTGGAGCGGTACGCGTTGATGGCGCGGGTGCAGGCGGCGGCGGGCGTGGACGTGGTGGGCCCGAGCGGCATGATGGACGGCCAGGTGCGGGTGATCCGCGATGCGCTGGACGGCGCCGGGCACCAGGACGTGTCGGTGCTGGCGTACACCGTGAAGTACGCCTCGGCGTTCTTCGGGCCGTTCCGCGAGGCGGTGGACTCCTCGCTGCGCGGCGACCGCAAGACCTACCAGCAGGACCCGGCGAACGCCCGCGAGTCGATGCGGGAGCTGGCACTGGACCTGGCCGAGGGCGCGGACATGGTGATGGTCAAGCCGGCCCTGCCGTACCTGGACGTGCTGCGCCGGGTGGCGGACGCGGTGGACGTGCCGGTGGCGGCCTACCAGGTCTCCGGCGAGTTCGCGATGGTGGAGGCGGCGGCGGCGAACGGTTGGATCGACCGGGACCGCACGGTCATGGAGACGCTGACCGGGGTGCGCCGGGCGGGCGCGGACATGGTGCTGACGTACTGGGCGCTGGAGGTCGCGCGCCGGCTGCGCGAGGAGAACTGAGCGGGGGTTCGGCGACGGGCCGGGCGGCGGCCGGGCGGGGAACCGGCCGCCTCGCCGGCGGCCCGGGGTTCCGGCGGGGGCGTGCGGCGATCGGGCCGCCGTCCCCGCCGCCGCGTCCGCTCCGCCCGGCCGGCACCGGGAACGGCCGGGTGGCCGGCCGGCTGCCGCGCGGGCGCCGGCGTGCGGGCGTCGGCGTGGGCGCGGAGGCGCTGCCGCAGGGGCACCGGCGTCGGCGGGTGGGTGCCGCGGCGTCGGGTGCGGGGGCGTTGGCGGCGGTGTCGCGTCGGGTGCGTGCGGGGCGCGGGAGGGGTGGCGGGAATCTGGCATATGCCGAGTTCGGCGCCGGTGTGGCCGGCCGAGGCACGCTCGGCGCGTGGGGGCGCGCGGCGCTCGCCGAACGTGCTCCGTGTGCGCCCCCTGTGCGCCGTCGCGCCCGGCCGTCGGCCCGTCCCGCGCCGTGCCGGGGTGCCGCCGGAGCTGGAGCGGGACGGGAAATCCCTGGTGAGAGGCGTCTTTCGGTCAATATTCGGGAAAGCCTGCCGCGGTGTTGTCCGGTGCGGTATGAGGGGGAGCGGAGGCCCACCCCGCGCGCGGGCGCGGCAGGGACGGAAGCGGGAGGTGCGGCGGCCGGTGCGCGGGTGCCGCACCGGGTGCCGCGCGACGCCCCCGAACAGCGTCCATATCCGGTCACCGCGTTAACGGTCACGGTCAACTGCCCTTTAAGGTACGGGAGTTGTAAGGACGTTCGACGCGTAACCGTGTAACGGGCACAAGGAGCGCACCCGATGACGACGACCGCCCATCCGTCCGCCGGGACGACCCTCGGCACCGGCCGGAGGTGCGGGCGGTGCGGGTGTCTGCTGAGCGCGTACAACCGTGACGACCTGTGCGGTGCCTGCACCCGGGCCGCTCTGCCGCCCGCCGAGGAGACGCCCCGGGTCCCGGTGCGGGTCTGGGCCGACCCCGAGGTGCGCGAGGCACTGGCCGCCTGGAACTTCGGCCAGGTCAGCCGGCTGGTCCGGCAGCGCGGCTCGATCCGCCAGGAGGACGTCGCCCAGCTCACCGGCCTCAGCCAGGGGTTCCTGTCCATGCTGGAGTCCGGCGCCCGCCGGCTCACCAGCATCGACCGCATCGTCGACTTCCTCGACGGGCTGTCCGTCCCGGCCGAACTGGTCCGCGTCCCGCGCCGCCGCCCGGTGCCGCGCACCGCGCCCGCCCCGCGCGCGGCCGGTTCCCGGACGCTCGGCCCGCCGGCGGCCCGCGGCCAGGTCGTCGGGCTGCACGCGGCGGCCACCGCGCCGTTCGCCTCCACCCCGGTGCGGCACGCCGGCCCGGCGCAGGACCGCCGGGCCGACCTGGCGGACGTGTCGTGGACCGCGGAGGCGGCGATCGCCGCGCTGGCCGAGGCCACCGCCGGGCTCACCTCCGGCGTGCCCGCCACCACCGCGCGACTGCCCGACCTGGCCGGCTACGCCCGCCAGTGGGCCGCCGCCGCGCCCCACCCGCTGGCCCGCCCCCAGCGCTCCGGCGCCGACATCCCGGACGACCTGCTGGAACAACTCCAGGCCACCACGGACCTGTTGCGCCGGATGGACTCCGAGTACGGCGGCGGCAGCCTCGCGCCGGCCGGCACCGCGCACCTCGCCGTCGCGGTCGGCCTGCTGGGCGGCGGGCGCTACGACGAGCCGACCGGCCGCCGGCTGGCCGCCATCGCCGCCGACGCCGCCGGCCAGGCCGCCTGGTACCAGGTGGAGTCCGGCCGTCCGGCCGCCGCCCCGCTGCGGCTGTGGTACGCCGCGCTGCGCGTCGCGCACGCCTCCGGCGACCCGCGGGCCGGCGCGCAGATCCTCTGCCACCTCGCGATCAGCGCCTACCGCTCCTGCCGCCCGCAGGACACCGTCGAGGCGATCAGGGCCGCGCACGAGCACACCCGCTCCTACGACGCGCCCACGCTGCACGCCATGCTGCTGACCTGGGAGGCGCGCGGCCACGCCAAGTTGGGCCGGGCCCGGGAGGCGTTGCGCGCGCTGGGCACCGCCGCCGAACTGTGCGCGGGCGGGCGCGGCGCGCAGGAGCCGGCGTGGCTGCCCGCGCTCGGCGAGGGCGACATCCACAGCCAGGCCGGCTGCTGCCACCTGGACCTCGGCGACCACCGGCAGGCCGCGCACCTGCTCGACATGGCCGCCGAGACGCTCCGTCCCGAGCAGGTGCGCACCCGCGGCCTGGCGCTGGCCCGCGCCGCCGCCGCCCGGCTGCGGCTCGGCGACCCGGCCGGCGCCCACGCCGCCGGCCGGCAGGCCGCCGACATCGCCGCGAGCATCCGCTCGGCCTGCCTCGACGAGCAGATCCGCTTCCTCGCCGAAGCCCTTCCCGGGCTGGCCGGCTAGGTCTCGTCGGGGTCCGACGGTCTTGCCCGCACGGGCCGCGGGCCGCCGCGGCAGCGGGCCGGGCGGGGCCCGGGGAATATCACGCGACGGCGACCGGGCGAGCGCGTAGGGTCACCGGCGTGGGCACCCCTTCCACCGCGCCGGCACCGCTCTGGCGCGACCGCCGGTTCGTCCTGTTGGGCACCGCCCGGACCGTCTCCGTCCTGGGCAACGCGTTCGCGCGGGTCGCGCTCGCCTTCGCGGTCCTGGGGCTGCCGGGCACGGGGCCGTCCCAACTGTCGCTCGTCGCGGCCTGCCAGTCGGTGCCCCAGGTGGTGTTCATCCTGGCCGGCGGGGTGGTCGCGGACCGGGTGTCGCGCTCGCGGCTGATGGTGGCGGCCGACCTGCTCGGGGGCGCCGCCTACGCCGGACTGGCCGCGATGGTGCTGACCGGCTGGGCTCCCCTGGCGGCGATGTGCGCGCTCGCGGCCGTCGCCGGCACCTCCACCTCGCTGTTCTTCCCCGCCATGAAGGGCGTCGTGCCGCTGATCGTGCCCGCCGAGCACCTCCAACGGGCGAACGCCTGGCTGCGGTTGGGCATGAACGCCGCCACCCTGCTCGGCCTGTCGCTGTCCGGCGTCACCGTCGCGCTGGCCGGTCCGGGCTGGGCGCTGGCCGTCGACGCCGCGTCGTTCCTGGCCAGCGCGCTGCTGGTGAGCGGCCTTCGGGTGCGGGCCCGGCCCCGTCCGGTCTCCTCGGGATGGGCCGATCTGCGGGACGGCTGGCGGGAGTTCGCCTCCCGGCAGTGGCTGTGGGTGGTCGTCGCACAGTTCGCCTTCGTGATAGCGGCGCTGTCGGCCACGATGTCCGTGCTCGGGCCGCTGGACGCGCGACGGTACCTGGGCGGGGCGCACGGCTGGTCGTTGGTCGTCACCGCGCAGGCCGTCGGCACGCTGGCCGGCGCGGTGCTCGCGGTACGGATCCGGGTGCGGCGGCCCATCCTGGTGGCGGTGCTGGTGGTCTTCCCGTGCGCGCTGCCGATGCTGCTGCTGGCGGTCCGCGCGCCGCTGTGGTCGGTGTGCGCCGCGATGTTCTGCCTCGGGGTCGCCAACGACGTCTTCGGCACCCTGTGGTCGGCCACCATGCAGCGCGAGATCCCCGAGGAGGTGCTCTCCCGGGTCAGCGCGTACGACTTCTTCGGGTCGCTCGCCTGCGCTCCGCTCGGGCTGTTCGCCGCCGGCCCGCTCGCCGCCGCCATCGGCACCTCCCGCGCGCTGTTCGCCTGCGCCCTGCTCGTCGTGCTGCCCACCGCCGCCGCGCTGCTCTCGCCGGACGTGCGCACCCTCCAGTCGCCCCGCCCGGCCCCGGCGCGGCCGCGCGCCCCGGCCGGCGACGTGGCGGAGCCGGCGTAGCGCGGCAGCGGCCCGCGTCCGCTGCCGGGCTCGCCGCCCGGGGCCCGCGGTCCGTTGCCGGTGCGCGCCGGGGCCCGGGGTCCGTTCCCGGGGGCGGACCCGCGTCCGGGGTCCGCTGCCGGGGCCCGCGTCCGGCCTCCCACGCCCGCTGCCGGTGCGCGCCGCCGGGGCCCGCGCCCGGCGTCCCGCGTCAGCCGCCCGTGCCGTACGCCAGGTCGGCGCACGGATCCTCGGCCGCCGTGCGGGCGTTGGCGGTGGCCGACGCGGGCAGCGAGGTCGCGACGGACGGCGTCGCGGAGGACGGTACGGGGACGGCGGCGTAGTCGGCGCCGACCACCAGCGTGACGCCCGGCGTGCTCGTCGCGGTGAGCCGCGCTCCCGGGAACGCCCGGGCCACGAGCCGCGCGGCGGCTTGCCGGCCGGGCCCGTAGCGCACCCGCGTGGTGGCCTGGTCCTGGCTCACCGCGGTGGCGGTGACCGGCACCGTGAAGCCGTCCGCGCGCAGCGTGCCGGCCGCCCGCGCGGCCAGTCCCGGCACGGTGGTGCCGTTGTAGACGGAGACCGGCGTGCCGTCGCCCTCGACGCCGACGCCGGGCGACGCCGGCGCGGCGGAGGCGGACTCGCCCGGGCGCCCGGCCGCGGCCGGCGGGCCGCCGTGCCCGCTGGCGTTGACGCCGGACAGCGTGCGGTCCGCCCGCAGCGCCGCCCACAGGTCGTCCACGTCCGGGTGGACCAGCGCGATCTTCTCCCCCTCGTACCGCCACGGCGCGGTGACGAACTGGATGTCCTTGAGTTCGATGTCCTTCAGCGACATGGCGAACGACACCAGCTTCGCGGCCGAGTCCAGCCCGGGGTCCACGGTCAGCGACCGGGTCGCCGCGTCGGCCAGCGGCAGCAGCGTGGTGACGTTGAAGCCCTGCGTGCGCACCTTCTTGACCATCGAGGCGATGAACGCCTGCTGCCGCTGCGTGCGCCCGATGTCCGACCCGTCGCCGATGCCGTGCCGCAGCCGCACGTAGTCCAGCGCGCGCCGACCGGACACCGTCTGCAACCCCTTGGGGAACACCAGCGCGCCGCGCCGGCCCAGGCCGGGGTCGATGTCGCCCTGGTAGACGTCGTTCGGCACGCACACCGGCACGCCGTGCACCGCGTCGGTCATGGCGGCGAAGCCGGCGAAGTCCACCACGATGGTGTGGTCCACCCGCAGGCCGGTCAGCGCCTCCACGGTGTTCTGCGTGCAGGCCGGGTTGCCCTTCGTGGTGTTCCCGGTGGAGAACGCCGCGTTGAACGGCGTGTCGTAGCGGGTCGCGGTCCAGGTCCCGTCCGGCAGCAGGCACGGCGGGATGGTCACCAGCGAATCGCGGGGTATGGAGACCCCCAGGGCGTGTTCGTGGTCGGCGTAGACGTGCAGCAGGATCGCGGTGTCGGACCGTCCCACGTCGCCGGTGCCGCCGGCGAAGTCGCGGTTGCCGCCGGCCCGCGAGTCCGAACCGATCAGCAGCACGTTCTCGCCGGCCATGCTCGCCGCCGGACGGTTCTTGCTCTCGCCGTTCGCGTCGAACGTGGAGATGTCGCCGTTGAGCCGGATCCAGATCGCGCCGATGGTGCTCACCATCAGGACGACCGCCGACACGACCGTCGCGAGAACGAGCCTCCTGCGGCCGGACCGGCCCCGCCACCGTCCCGGTGGCCGCCTGCGCCCCCGCCCGACCGGCTCCCGGCCGCGTCGCGGCTCCCGGTGCCCGGGCCGGCCGATCTGCCGCACCACCCGGCCGAACGGCCGCCCGCCGTACCGCGGTTCACGCACCCGTGCGGGACCCTGGCGGCTCCCTGACGTCATCCTCACACCATTCGTCGTCGACCGGTCACGACCTCCCGGGGCAAGACGTCTCCCTGGACGGCCCGGTTGCCCGGACCACACCAAGGAGTGACTTTTCCGGACACCGACGCCCGACACTACGCCACCGGCCCGCCGGCGTGGCCCACTTCGCCGTACTCCGCGGGGAGCGGCCGCCGGCGCCTTCGGCCGACGGGGGCGGCGCCAGGCGCTGACGGGGGTGACACCGCCGGCCGGCGTCGGCGGCGCCACGCGCGCCCCCAACGTGCCGCCGCACGGCCGGGCGGCGTGCGCGTCTTCCTGAAGCGCGTCGCGGACGCGTGGGGAGGCAGCGGCGATGGCGGCGGATCACCCGTCGAGTTCAGCACGCAGGGACCGAGACCTGGGGTCGTCGAAGGCGTCGAGGAGAGCGCGTGCCCTGGCCAGGTGACGGAGGACTTCCCCGGTCCCGGTCCGCGTCTCGGGCAGCACGGCGGCGAGGGCGGTGAGGGCCGACGCCTCATGCCAGCCTTCCCCCAGGGCCCGGTGGACTGACGCCGCGCGGCGGTGGAAGCCCGCCGCCTCCGCGAAGCGCCGCATCGACCGGTACGTCCTTCCCGTGCAGTGCCAGGCCATCGCCTCGCGGCTGCGATCACTGAGGCGTCCGTGCAGCAGGGCGGAGCGCTGCGAGGAGGCGAGGGCGTGCGGCCGGACTCACCCGAGCAGCCGAGGCGGTCGGCCAGGCCGAGGGGCTCCGGCAAGGCGGCGAAGCAGGTGAGTTCATTCGTCTTGTCCGGCACCCTGAACTGGGTGACGGTTCGGCCGTCGTCCGTCATGGCGGCGAGCAGGTGCCCGGCCGGGGTCCGGCCGTGGCGGGAGCCGCTCGCACCCTTGCCGTCCGCGGCCACCGATTCCGCCCCGGCCGGAGCCTCGCCGGTCAGGTCAGCCAGTCCACCCGGGCAGACGGTGGAAACGATCCTGCGAACCGTCGACCCGCTCGGTGCGATCCACACGTTCGGCGAGGTCGGCAGGCGGGCGCGGAGCCGGGCCAGCATTCGCTGCGGGGCACCGCGGGCCCACTCCACTGCCCGATCGCCGCACACGAGCGTGCGCCGGCTGCCACAGCCGAGGCGGTGATCAGCGGGGCCGCCACGAACGGGTGACCCACACCCCGGCGATGGCGCGGGTCCGGCAACCGGGCCAGCCGCTCTGCCAACGACAGCCCCGAACACCTGGCCGGTGACGGCGGCTTGACGAGCCGGACGGTGGCAGACCGGCGGCACATCAAGGCTCCGGTTCGAGACGATGACTGGCGAGGTCATCCGTCGACAACGTGAGCCCCGATCTGTTCGTAGCGGCCTCATCGACATGGTCACCACGCAGTGACCAGCGCTTCCACCCACCCGCCGGCCGTTTGGAACGGCCCTGAACGTGACAGCGCCTTGAGCAGCGGATCCGCCGTTGATCAGACACCCCCGCGGCTCCGGGGGACGTGCGCCGTGAAAAACTCCTTCTTTCCCGTGGCTGGTTCGAGGCAGACGTGCACATAGTGCTGTCTTCCAATGCCGGCCATTCGCGTATAGACGTAGCCTTGCGCATCCCAATGGTCCATTACGCGGGATTCGTACTTACGCCCGTCGATCGCGGTGATTTCGATCCTGTCCCCTATCTTCGACTTACTGACACGGGCCCAGGCGGCCAGGCAGCGTGAGCTGTAGCGAATATCAATCTGTTCACCGCCCCTCGCGTGATAAGTAGCGAGTGTGGCGGACGTGGTTGGGAGGGCACAAAAGCTACTAGCAGGATCCTTGCCATTGCAGGTGAGGTTCTGGCATTGGGTAGAAGGGTGTCTGAGGGAGGGTGCGGGCCACAGCACGAATCCCACGCCGGTGATCACGGCACAGCCGAGGACGGCGCCAGCGATGAAAGGTCCCCGTCGTCGCGTTGCCGATGGGGTGGGCGTGGGAGCGGAGTCGGTGCGTGGTGGCGTGGGGGGTTGGAGCCTGGTGTGTGTGGCCAGGTCCGCCAGGGTGATGAGTCGTCTGCTGGGTTCGTTGACGAGGCTGCACAGTTCTTCGACGGCTTGGCGGGGAGGCAGGTTCTTCCCGTTGAGGTACCGCTCCCACGAGGACTTGCTGTAGGTGGTCTTGGCGGCCAGTCCGGCCAGAGTCAGTCCGCTGCGGTCACGGAGCTCGCGCAGTCCTCGCACGAGGCGGGCGGCCTCCGGCGGAAGACCCTCGGGGGTGGTCATCCGCGCAGTGCTCCCCAGGTGTGGGGGCCGACCACCCCGTCGACGACCAGGCCGTGTTTGGTTTGCAGGCGTTTGACGGCTCGCTGGGTGAGGGCGCCGTAGATGCCGTCGATGGTTCCCGGAGAGAATCCGGCGTGCCGCAGCAGGCACTGGACCTCGGCAACCTCGGTGCCGGCCATGCCCTGCTGGACTATGGCGGTCTGGGTGGTGCTCTGGCCGGCGTACCAACGGTGGGCCGTTTGGGTGAAGTGGCAGGTGTAACCGGAGGCAGCCGCTCGTCGACCGTCCTGCCAAGACCGGACGGTCAGCAGCACGACGGCGGCGGCCAGAACCGCCACGCCGACGATCACGGTGATGTGTACGGGCCGCCGACGTAACACCTTGACCGGCTCCGTGGAGACAGAAGGTTGCCGTTCGTCCCGCTTCGTCGCTACCCAGACATCTGCGGCTACCTCCTGGAGCGCGAGCAGGCGGGCCTGATCCGCCCCACACACTTGTGCAAAGGTCTCCACGGCCTGCCTCGCCGGCAGCGCCCTGCCGGCGAGGTACCGCTCCCACGAGGACCTGCTGTACCCCGTCTTGCTTGCCACCTGAGCAAGGCTGAGGCCGCTGACCTCCTTGAGCCGGCGTAACTGTCCTACGAGTTCCCGGACCCTGGGGTCCAACTCCTCGGGTAATGCCTTCCAGCGAGACATGTTCCACCCCCATTCCGCGTTCAAATTTTTCGCCGAAGATACAGAAGGAGCCCCCCGGCCAGCACGTGCAGCCCCTGCCGGCCCGATCAGTTTCAGACAGCGTCCCACCAGACCCTCACCCTGACCACATCCCTGCAGATCAGAAGACGGGACGTCCCGCGAAGACGTCACATACCCGATCTCAGTAGCCGCAAGCCAGAACCACCCCGCACAGTTGCTCCTGCAAGCCGGTTGGCGCCCACGGTCCACCCTGAGGGCGCCAACACCATCAGGAATTGACTCGCCATGCGGGGGAGGGTGAAATGAATCGAGCCAGTGGCGTGAGCCGTGGTTTCCTTCCAGGGCAGCTCTTCGCCCGTTTGGACCGAGAGACGGTCTCGAACGAGAAGAGGTAAGTGCACATGCTGTCCCACAAGATCGCGCGGAAGATGGGAATCGTGCTGGCCACGGCAGGTGTCGTCGCCGGTGTCGTGGCTGGCACGGCGAACGCCTCCCCGACGGCCGGCTGGATCGGCCCGGGCCAGACCAACAACTCGCACGGTGTCTGGTGCGTCCAGGCAGCCATCAACGCCTCGCCGGTCAACACGCCCTACCTCACCGAGGACGGGGAGTACGGGCCCGCCACGGAGGCGGGTATCAAGGCGTTCCAGCACTACTACGGATTCACCGCGGACGGCATCGTGGGCCCGTCCACCGGCAACGAGATCTGGGCCTGGGACGACAATTCGTCCTACTGCTACACCTACGTGCCCACCTCGTCATGAGCCGCGGCTGAAAGAGAAGGTGTGACCCCGGCTGGGCAAGGGGGTGGGGCTATCGCGGTCCCGCCCCCTTTCACGCCCGCCCTCTGGGCGTCACCTGGCCCAGCGGAGTCCGAGGGCGGCGAGAGCGGCGAGCCGGTCGGTGGTCAGCTTCGCCCGCAGCGCCGGGCCCTTGATGTTCGACAGCCACACGCCGAGACGGACCTGTACCTCGACGTCTCCATCGACGGTGTGGCCGTCGGGGCCGGCCGGGCCGCCGGTCTCCGGTCAGGCAGGCGGTGATCCGGACGGCGCGCGGTACGCCGTCTGCCGGTCGAACGGCGCCTGGAGACACTGATCCGCCGCGGGCGCGACGACGGCGAGTTCACGACCGACCTGGAGACCGGGTGTCCGGTCGGCCGCGCCGTGCTCGGCCGGCGCCCGGGCCCCGCGGTCGCCCCCGGGCCGCGCGGTCATGGTGGGGGCGGCCCACCGGCGGCCGTTTACGGGTACGCCGAACGGCAGGGGCGGCGCCGCCGGCGTCCGCCCCTGCCGTCGCCCGAGGGCGGCGCCCGCCTTACACCGGTGACGCCGCCGCGAAGGCGGCGAACCGGTGCCAGGCGTCACGGGTGAAGGTCAGGACGGGTCCCCCGCGGTCCTTGGAGTCGCGCACGTGCACCACGTCCGGGCAGGCGGCGACCTCGACGCAGTCGCCGCCCTGGTCGCTGCTGTGCGTCGACGTCCGCCACGCGTACCCGACTTCCACGCAGTCGCCGCCCTGACTGCCGCTGTGCGTCGACGTCCGCCACGCGTACCCGACTTCCACGCAGTCGCCGCCCTGACTGCCGCTGTGCGTCGACGTCCGCCAGGCGTACCCGACCTCGACGCAGGCGCCGCCCTGGTCGCTGCTGTAGCTGGACGTGAACCAGTGCAGGCCGTTCATCGTTCCTCCTCGGGAGAGGCGCAATGGGGTTGGGGTCACACCTCGGTGGCCGCCGCGTACTCCGCGAACCGCCGCCAGGCGTCCGCGCCGAAGGTCAGCGCGGGGCCCTGCGGGTCCTTGGAGTCACGAACGTGGACGGCACCCGGACTGACGGCGACCTCGACGCAGGCGCCGCCCTGACTGCCGCTGTAGCTGGACTTGAACCATTCCAGGCCGTTCATTTCTCTCCTAGCAGGCGGTCCAACAGGCTCCGGGTCTCCTCCGGATTGAGAGCCTGGGTCCGCAGCATCGCATACTTGCGCGCGAGAATGCTCACCTCGTTCGCGTCCGAAATGAGCTGGCTTCCCCGCTGCGTCTCGGTGTAGGCGAGGTGCTGGTGCTCGGGGGTCTCCAGCAGGACGAACGGGCCGTCGAGCGCGGGGTGCGTCTCCCGGCCGAGGGGCAGGACCTGGAGGTCCACGCCGGGCAGGTCGCCGCACTCGCGCAGGTAGCGGATCGCCGCCCCGCGCACCGCCTCGCCGCCCAACCGGTCCATCAGCACCGCTTCGGAGACCACGAAGCTCGCGTTCATCGGGTTGCCGCGGCGCAGCACCTCCTGGCGCTCGACGCGGGTCCTGGCCCGGCGGGCGACCTCCTCGGCGGCGAGCACCGGGACGTCGTTGGCGAGGACCGCCTGGGCGTACTCCTCGGTCTGCAGCAGCCCCGGCAGCACCTGGTTCTCGAACCAGGAGAGCGCCACCGCCTCGTGCTCCAGGTCGATGAACTCGACCGCCCAGACCGGGAAGCGGTCCGTCTCCGGCAGGTTCTCGACGCGACCTTGAGGGCGCCGCGGGTGTCCAGGATGTCGTCGAGCAGTGCGGCGGTGTCCGCCTTGAGCGGGCGGCGACCCTGCTCGATGGAGGCGAGGCTGTCCTCGCTGGAGGACATGCGGCGGGCCAGTTCACGCTGGGTGAGACCGGCGAGACGGCGGAAGTGGGCGACCTGGGAGCCGACGAGGCAGTGGGCCGTGCCCTGCTTTTTCTTCTGGTACATGCTCAATCAACTCTCCACCCCGGTCGGTACGTTACCTTTCCGGGGCCGTACAACGAATTCGTACGGCCCCGGGTCCTGCTCCTGGCCGACTCCCCGTCAGACCCTGAGTCCATGAATGACGGTACTCAACCACCCGCGTTCCGGGAACACTTCTATCCGCGCTCCCCCCGATCGGTCACGGCCGCCCGGAAGTTCGCCCGTGCGGCGTTGTCCGACTGGGGCGTGCCGCTCGAACGGGCGCGGGACATCGAGGTGTGCGTGAGCGAGCTGACGGCGAACGCGTTGGCGCACGGCGTGCCGCCGGGGCGCGGCTTCCAGGTGGCGTTGCACCTGCTGCCGGGCGGGCGGGTGCACGTGGAGGTGCACGACAGCGGGCCGGGGCGGCCCAGGTCGGGCCGGGTCCGGGCGGGGCGGTCGGCGGTGTGCGGCCGCGGTCTGGTGGTGGTGGAGGCGCTGTCCGACGCGTGGGGCGTGGGGGCCCGCGAGGTCGGCAAGGTGGTGTGGTGCGACTTCTCGGTATAGCCCGCCGGTGAGGTGTTCGAATTCTCCGGCGGCCGTCTGGCATATGCCTCCCGGGGAATTCGGCGGGCGGGCCCGCATATCGCCGTTCCGGGTGGCGCCGGGCGGTCGGCGGCGAATTCGCCCACGGTGCGTGCGGGGTAAGGGCGTTGATATGCTGAAGGCGGTTCGGGGCGCTTCCGCGGCAATTGCGCGGCGGCGTTGTCCCGCGCGCCCGGCGGGTGTTCGCCGTGCCGGATGTCGCGGTGCGTAGCGTGTGCCGGCCCGGGCGCCCGGGCGTTCGCGGGGGCGCCGCCGGACCGGCGGTGGCCTCGCGCGGCACGACCGCGTGCCGGGCCGCGACACGACCGCGTGCCCGGGACGAGGCCGCCGCCCGGCGCCGTACGCGTGTGCTGCGCCGCTCGCGTACGGCCCGGTACACCGAACGCGCCTGGCGACGCCGTGGGGGCCCTGCCAGGCGCGTTCGGCCGGCCGCGGGTCCGCTGTGGTGGCCGGTGCGGCTACCGGTGCGGTGCGGCGGCCGGTGCGGTGCGGCGCGGTGCCGCCTTCACCGCCGCCGGCCCCGCCCCGGTGCCGCCTCCGGCTACTGCGCCCTGGCGCCGCCGGCTCCGGCTGCCCCGCCGCCTACCGCACCCCCGGCTCCGGCTACCCCGCCGACCGCGTGCCGCAGACCGCCGCGGCCAACTCGGCGTGCAGCGCGACGCCGCGGGCGAGCACCGACTCGTCGATCCGCATCCGCGGGGAGTGGCAGGGCGGCGCCGTCATGGGGTCGTCGACGTCGGACGGGCAGGCGCCGAGCAGGACCATGCAGCCGGGCCAGCGCTGGAGGAAGTAGGAGAAGTCCTCCGAGGCCATCACCGGCTCCGGCAGCTCCAGCCAGGACAGTCCGGCGCCGGCCGAGGCCCCCCGCGCGATCTCCACCGAGCCCGGATCGTTGACCGTGCACGGGTAGCTGACCAGGGTGGACACCTGGGCGGTCGCCTCCCCGCGCACCACCGCGCCCTCGGAGCGCAGCCAGTCGAGGGCGTCCTGCCGTGACGCCTCGTCCAGGCAGCGGAGGGTGAGCAGCAGCCGGGCGTCGTCCGGGATCACGTTGTGGGTGCTGCCGGCCCGCAGCGAGGTGAGGGTGACCAGCGGGCCGTCCGCGGCGTCGGCGAACCGGCGGGTGATCCGGTCGGCCACCTCCACCAACGCGGGCACCGGGTTGACGCACAGCTGGGGCAGCGCCGCGTGGCCGCCGCGCCCCCGGACGTCGACCGCCAGCCCGTCCGTCGACGCCATCAGCGTCCCGGACCGGCAGGCGGCCGCCCCGGACGGCAGGTTGGGGGTGACGTGGAACGCGAACGCCCGGTCGACCCGGCCGGTGCCCAGCAGGTCGTCGAACGCGGCGTCGGCCAGCAGTTCCCGGGCGCCGTCGTGCCCCTCCTCGCCCGCCTGGAAGGCGAGCAGCACCTGCCCGCACAGCCGGTCCCGGCGCTCGCCCAGCAGCCGGGCGGCGCCGAGCAGCATCGCCGTGTGGGCGTCGTGCCCGCAGCTGTGCGAGACCCCCTCGGCGCGGCTGGCGAACGGCTCGCCGCTGTCCTCGGGGACCGGCAGGGCGTCGGTGTCGGCGCGCAGCAGGACGGTGGGCCCGGGGCGTCCGGTGGCCAGCCGGGCGACCACCGCCGTGCTGCGCGTCCCCTGCCGGACCTCCAGCCCGCCGACGTCCTCCAGCTCCGACAGCACGTACCGCCGGGTCGCCGGGTTGTGCAGCCCCACCTCGGGGGCCGCGTGCAGGTCCCGGCGCACCCGGACGGCGTAGTCGCCGATGCCGCCGGCCACCTCGTCGTCGATCGTCGGCTGGCTCATGCGGCGGCCTCCGCGGTCTTCGGCAGCGGCACGGTCGTGCCGCCGCGGTCCGGGCTGGAGATGGTGGCCACGACGAACGCGGCGACCAGCGCGATCAGGCCGGTGGCGATGATCACCGGTACGTAGGAGTGCTCCCGGTCGTAGACCACACCGCCCAACTGGCTGGTGAGCGCCGCACCGATCTGGTGGACCGTCCAGATCATGCCCATCGCGACGCCCTTCACCTCGACCGGGAAGACCCGCATGATCCACACCGTGGTGGCGACGACCGTCACCAGGTAGCTGCTGCCGAACACCACCCCGAAGACCATCAGCGACGCGGTCGAGGGGTGCACCGCCAGCAGGAACATCGCGGCGCCGCGCACCAGGTAGCCGCTGATCAGGACGCTCTTGACCATCGAACGGTCGCACAGCCGGCCGGCGACGAGCGAGCCGACGATCTCACAGCCGCCCAGCAGCACCATGCATCCGGAGGAGACGCCCTTGGAGATGTGGTTGTCGCTCAGGTACGCCATCATGTGCACGTCGATGAAGGCCATGGTGGCGCCGCAGGCGAACAGGGCGCCGGCCAGCCGCCACAGCACGTTCGACCGGAGGACCAGGCGCCACCGCTGCCGCGCGGTGAGCACGGTGCCGTCGGCCCCGGGGCTGCGGGCCGGCGCGTTGCGGGACAGCAGCAGCGTCAGCGGGGTGATCGCGACCAGCAGGAGCACGCCGAGCCCCTCGAACACCCGGCGCCAGACCGTGTAGTGCTCCAGCCACGACCACAACGGCACCAGCAGCATGAACCCGGCCGCCGTGCCGTTGGTGAGCAGCGCGTACACGAACCCCTTGCGCCCGTCCTTGAACAGGCGGTCCACCAGGACGCCGATCGGTACGTAGGAGAGCATCGCGTACGCGAAGGACGCGCAGATCCCGTAGACCGCGACCAGCAGCGGGAAGGAGGACGTCGCGCCGCACAGCAGCAGCGCCGCGCCGCCCAACGCGGTGCCGACGGTCAGCACCCTGGTCGGACCGATCCGGTCCGCCAGCATGCCGGTCAACGGCGCCGCGACCGCGTAGGTGATCGCGAACACCGTGGTGGCGATGGCGAAGGTGCCGCGCGCCTCGCCGAACGAGCCCGCCATGGGCTCGAAGAACACCTGGACGGTGTTCTTCATGGACGATCCGAGCAGGCAGACCACGAAGCCGAGCAGCACGGTCAGGGCCAGGCCCGTCGACAGCCGGCTCCGCGCGGTGGACGGTGCTGTGGTCACGCCCCGACCGCCAGGTGGCGCTCGGCCACGCCCTCGTACATCCCCTGGAACAGTTTGCAGGTGTGCTCCACCACCTCCAGCGCGTCCCGCTGCATCTCCTCGGTGGTGCACAGGTCGTTCACCAGGGCTATGCCCTCGCGGACGTGCCCGACGTCCTCCTTCGCGTGCACGGAGAAGAACAGCGTGTCGTCGTCGGTCAGGCCGTAGACCGCGCCCAGCAGGGAGTGGCGGTTCTGGCCCGCGGTGTCCTCCAGGTTCTGGCCCTCGCTGGCCACCATGACGGCGGCGGCGCCCAGGTGGTAGCGGGTCGGGTCCTTGACCAGCTCCATGCGGTAGTCGATGAGCTCCTGGGTCTGCGGGTAGGCCACCGCGGCGTCCCGGGTCCGGTCGTCGACCCGGATGGCCCGGATGAAGTCCTGCATCAGCCGCACGTGGTTCTTCGTCTGGGAGAGCCTGCCGGTCTCCTCCTCGTACATGTTGACCAGCAGCGCCTTCTTGTGCTTAGGCAGCGGGCAGTGGAAGAACAGGTGCTCGATGTAGGTCAGGAAGTTCTTGGTGAGCTGGTAGCCCTGGAGGGTCAGGGCCTGCAGCAGGTCCCAGTTGGCCTGCGGCTTGACCAGCTCCGCGACCAGCGGATGGGCCACCGAGGTGTGCTCGTCCAGGATCTGGTAGCACCTGTCGCGGAACTCGTTCGGGCTCAGCATCGTCTCCCACCTTCACTTTTCGACAATGACTCGGGACCTGAGGTCGGTGACCGACTGGGCCAGGTAGACGCCCTGGTAGCTCTCGCCCCCGGCGCGTCCGTAGTCCGCCAGGCGGCCGTACTCGGCGAAGCCCATCTGGCGCCACACCTTCTCCGCGGGGATGTCCGCGCGCACGTCGAGCCGCAGCAGTTCGATCCCGACGGCCTCGCAGCGCCTGACGATCCCGGCGAAGGCGTCGCGCACGATCCCCCGACCGCGGTGGGCCGGATGCACGGCGCCGGTGGTCAGTTCGGCGATGTGCCGCTGGTTGGCGGTGGGCGCCCGGGTCATGGCCACGCAGCCCACGGCGGTGCGTGCCGCGTCCCGGATCACCAGCAGGTCGGTCGCCGACGAGCGCAGCCCGGCGGCCAGCCGGGCGGTGAGCGCTGCCAGGTCCGCGTCGGAGGGGCGGGACGGCAGCCCGATGAACGGGTCGTCGCCGGACACCTCGGCGATCAGCCGCGGAACGTCCTCGGGCAGCCCCTCCGACGGGCCGACCCACTCATACGTGTACATGCAGCTCCTCCGGATACGGGACGGGGGACCGGGGCCGGTCCCGACGGTCGTCGGGGCGGTTCCCCCGGACGCGGGGACGGGGACGGGGGATCCCGCGGCCGGCGGGGGCGCCGCGGGGGCCGTCGGGCGTCAGCCCGCGGCCCGGCAGCGGGATGACGCGGACATCTGCCGCAGCGCCTCCGAGTTGAGCAGCGGTGTGGTGGTGGGCCGGCACGGCGGGACGAACGGTTCGCTGTCCTCGACCGCGCGCCGGAGGTGCTGCGGCGCCAGCGGTTCCAGCCGGGCGGCCCGCTCGCGCAGCTCCGGCAGCGGGCACCGCACGTCCAGCCCGCGCTCCGCCAGCCACGCGTCGTCGTAGACCGTCTCCAGGTAGCGCTGCCCGGTGTCGCTGAGCACGCAGACGATGCGCGTGCCGGGCCCGCGGCTCTGCGCCAGGTGCAGGCCCACGAACGCCACCGAGCCGCTGGAGGCCCCGGCCAGCAGCCCTTCCTCGCGCGCCAGGTGCCGGCAGGTCGCGAACGCGTCGCCGTCGGTGACCTGGTACGCCTCGTCGACGAGGCCGAGGTCGAGGTTGGACGGCGGCCAGGCCAGCCCGATCCCCGACTGGAGGTAGGCGTGCCGCTCCCCGCCGAAGGCGCCGGAGCCGACCGCGTCCACCCCGACGACACGGGTCCCGGGCGAGTGCGCCCGCGCGTACTCCGCCAGCCCCCGCAACTGGCCCGCCGTGCTGACGGCCGTCACCAGGTAGTCGACGTGGCCCCGCGCCTGCTCGAAGATCTCCGGCCCGGTCTCCCGGTAGTGGGCCGCGGCGTTCATCAGGCTGAAGTGCTGGTCCGGCCGGAAGGCCGCGTCGACTTCGAGGGCCAGCCGGTTGGCCGTCTCCAGGCGCGGCTTGAAGTATCCCCCGGACTCGTCGGGTTCGGTCACGTCGACCAGTTCGGCGCCGTAGGCGGTCATCACCCGCCGGTGCGCGGGCGGCAGCTTGGGGTCGGCCACGATGATCACCCGGTGGCCCATGACGGCCCCGATCATGGCGAGCGCGATGCCGAAGTTGCCGCTGGTGGACTCGATGATGACGCCGTGCGGCTTGAGCAGCCCGAGCCGCTTCGCCTCGCTGATCAGGTGGTACGCGGGGCGGTCCTTGATGCTTCCGCCCGGATTGAGCCCCTCCCACTTGGCGAGGACGGTGGCCTGGCCGGCCGGCACCAGGCGCTCCAGCGGCACGAGCGGTGTGGCGCCGATGCTGCTGAGTATGGTCACTTCGTCCCCCGACATCGTCACCGCTCCCCCTCACCGCGACCCGCCTCCGGCGAACGCGCGCTGTCGGTGCCACGCAACCGTCACCGTTGTTCCCAGGCAAGTGAATTATTGGCTCAAAGTGAGCCTTTGACTCAAAATCATCGGAAGCTTGGCCGGTTGCGTGCGGTGCGTGGGTGAACGCGTCGGACGCGAGGCGGCTGCCGCAGCCCGTGGGGCGACTCCCTCGGGCGCCGTGGGTGCGGGACGGTGCGGGACGGGCGCCGGGCGTCGGGCGACGAGGACGAACTCGCGGCCGGGCCGGGCCGGGCCGGTCCGGTCCGGGGCGCTGGGCCGGGTGCGCACCGCGCCGCGCGCACCGGTCCACGGACCCGGGGCCGGCCGGGCGCTGGACGGGCGGCCGGCGGGCGGACAGGATGATCACCGGGCGTGGCCGTCGCGCCGCTGAGGGGGTACGCCGACATGCCGGCCAAGGACATCGAACTGACCGCCGCCATGGTGGTGGACGCGGCGATACCCGTGCGGCCGGCCATCTCCCCGGACGGCCGCCGGGTCGCCTACGCCGTCGTGACGTCCGGCGGGCCGGGCGGGCAGCCGCACCTCGCGCTGTGGACCGCCGACTCCGCCGCCGAGGCGCCGCCGCGGCGGCTGACCGACGGCACGGCCGGTGACACGCTCCCGTGCTGGGCGCCCGACTCCGCGTCGGTGTACTTCGTTTCCGACCGGTCGCGCCCGGGCGTCCGGCAGGCCTACCGGGTCGCCGCGGACGGCGGGGAGCCCGAGGCGCTGACCGGGTTCACCGGTGGCGTCGCGGGCGTGCTGCCCCTCACCGACGGCCGCACCCTCGCGCTGCTGGCCGAGGGCGAACCGACGGGGACGCGGTCGGCGGCGGCGGACGGACCGACCGCCGAAGGGGCCGCGGCCGCGCGGGACGAGCCGGCGGCGGACCAGGACGACGACGCGATCGTGGTGGGCGAGAGCGAGCCGTACGACCGGTTGTGGCTGCTGGACCTCGACAGCGGCACGGCCCGGGCGGTGGACGGCCTCGGCCGCCGGCACGTCATCGAGGTGGCGCAACGCCCCGACGGCGGCCCGCTCGCCGTGCTGAGCTGGGAGTGCGCCGCGATCGATCCGGGCGCGCGCACCGGCGCCTGGCACCTCGTCGACCCGTCGACCGGTGCCGTCCGCGCGCTCGGGCCGGCCGGACCGGAGGCGTCGTCGCCGGTGTGGTGGCGGGTGGACGGGGTCTGGCACCTGGCCCACCTGGCGACGACCCCGGCCACCGACGGCGGCTCGCCCCTCGGCGGACTCGCCGTCATCGACACGGCCGTCGACCCGGCCACCGGTGCCGGCGGCGCCGTCCCGGGCGCTCCGGGCGGGCCGCGGAACCTGACGGCGGGGCTGCCGAGTTGCCCGGTCGAACTGGTGCAGGTGGCGGACGGGCCGCCGCTCGCGCTGTTCGCCGAGGGGCTCGACACCGCGCTGCACCGCCTCGATCCCGGCACGTCCCGGTTCCGCCGACTGTGCACCGGGCCCGCCCGGATCACCTCGCTCACCGCGAGCCGTTCTGGCACCACGGTCGCGGCGCTGGTGGCCACCGCGTACGCGCCGGACGACGTGCACGCCGGCCCGACGGGCGGCGACCTCGTCCGGCTCAGCGACACCCGGCCGGAGTTCCGCGCGGTGCGCTGGGGCACGCTCGAACGGCTCGCGTACACCGCGGCAGACGGCCTCGCCCTCGACGGCGTCCTCCTCCTGCCGCCCGGCCGGACCCGGGCCGACGGACCGTTCCCGCTCGTCACCGTCGTGCACGGCGGCCCGTACGACCGGTACACCGAGGCGCCGTACATCGGGCCGATGTTCTCCGGGCAGTGGTTCGCCGCCGCCGGACACGCGGTGTTCCTGCCCAATCCGCGCGGCAGTTCGGGGCGCGGCCACGCGTTCGCCGCAATGGTCGCCGGCCAGTTGGGCGGCGCCGAACTGACCGATGTGCTCAGCGGGATCGACCTGCTCGTCGCCGAGGGCGTCGCCGACCCGGACCGGCTCGGCATCGCCGGCTGGAGCCACGGCGGCTACCTGGCGACCTGGGCGGTGGCGCGCACCGACCGGTTCAGGGCCGCCATGACAGGCGCCGGCATCAGCGACTGGGGCATGCTCGTCGGCACCGGGGAGGCCGGCGCCCAGGAGGCCGACCTGTCCGGCAGCACCGGCTGGGAGGGGCCGGGTCCGCATCCGCACGACCGGGTCAGCCCCATCTCGTACGCCTCGCGGATCCGCACCCCGCTGCTCATCGTGCACGGCGAGCAGGACACCAACGTCCCGGTCGGCCAGTCGGTCTTCCTGCACCGCGCGCTGCGCCACCACGGGGCCGAGCACACCTTCGTCGTCTACCCCCGTGAGGGCCACTGGATCGGCGAACGCGCCCACCAACTCGACCTCCTGCGGCGGTCGCGCGCGTGGTTCGCCCGCCGGCTCGGCTGAGGCAGGCCGGCTCGGGGCGGTCGGCCTCGGGCCACCGGGCCGGCCCACCGGCTGCGATGCCGCCGGGCGTGGCCGGACCCGGGCCCGGCGGGCGCACCCGGGTCCGCCGGGCGCTACCCGGGTCCGCCGGGCGCTACCCGGGTCCGGCGGGCCGGTCAGCGGGCGAAGCCGTAGTCCATCAGCCTCTCCGCGTCCGAGGCACGAGCCGTCAGGGACGTGGAGTCCAGGACCGTGCCGATGACGGTCCTGCCGTGCCGGGCCGCGGCGAAGACCAGGCAGTAGCCGGCCTCCGGCCCCGATCCGGTCTTCACCCCGATCTCGCCCGGGTACCGCCCGAGCAGGGTGTCGGTGTTGGACCACTTCATGTAGCGGTAGCCGCCGTTCTCCGTGGTCACCTTCTGCTTCGTCGACCTGGTGGCGACGATCGAGCGGAAGGTCGCGTTCTTCATCGCGTCGCTCGCGATCTTCGTCAGGTCGCGCGGCGTCGAGTAGTTGGCGCCGTTCCCTATGCCGTCGAACGAGTCGAAGTGCGTGTTCTTCAGGCCGAGTTCCTTCGCCTTGGCGTTCATCTTCCCGATGAACGACCGCACCCGCGCGGACCGCGTCGCACCGGATCCGTAGGTGTCCGCCAGCGCGTACGCCGCGTCGCAGCCGGACGGCAGCAGCATCCCGTCCAGCAACTGGCGTACGGTCAGCCTGTCGCCGACGATGAGGTGCGCCGAGGAGGCGCCCTTGGAGACGATGTAGTCGCTGTACGCCATCCGCACGGTGACCTCGCGGTTCAGGTCGAGGTGCTGCTGGCCGAGGACGACGTCGGCGGTCATGATCTTCGTGGTCGAGCCGGTGGACCGCCGGGTGTCGGCGGCCTTGGCGAAGTACGTCCGCCCGCTGGCGCCGTTCATGACGTAGCCGCCCCTGGCGTGGATCGACGGCGCCTTGGGCGTGGCCGCCCGGGCGGGCGCGAGGAACGCGCCGGCGGACAGTACGACTCCCGCGGTGAGGGCCACCGCGGACGCGCGCCGGGCGCACGGCATGCCGGAATTCATGGTGATCGCTCCAAATGCCCCTGGGATGCGGCCGGTCGTGCCGGCCGCACCTTCGTCTTCCGTGTGAGACGGGTGAGGGGCGTCGATGGATGGTCGGTGGTCGTGGTGCGGCCGGCCCCCTCGTCCGCCGTCGGGCGTCGGGTCTCGGGTGTCCGGCGTCGGGAGCTCCGTGGCCCGACGGCTCCGGGCGACGGAACCCCGGACCGTGAGCCGAAGCCTCGCACGCCCCCTCCCGCCACCCGGTCGCGCCCGTCCGGTCCGGATCCCTGTCACCCGTTCGCCTGCCCGTGACGGATACGTCGATGCGATGAACAGACCAGCACCGCCGTATTCCGGCCACCCCCGTCCGGCCCCCGCCGCCCCGCCGAAGCCACCCCCGTCCGGCCCCCGCCGCACGCCGGGGGCCGGGCGGGCCCGGTGCCGGGGGCCGCACGCCGGGGGGCCTACGTGGGCTTCGATCGCGGGCCCGACGGTGCGGCGCCCGTCGCCCGCGTGTCCGACCTGCCGCCCGTCGAGCCCGGCCCGGCGTCGACGGCGTACCCCGTGCGCGGTCGCGGACCGTCCCGTACCGCTGCCAGCGCCCCCGGTGGGGACTTGGTGAAAGCGCGGACACCGGTGGTCCCGCGTGCGGCCGCACCGGGTAGGGTCCGAACGCGTCCTGCCCCTGTTCAGGGGCCGCGCAACAGGAGCAAGAACGACAGCTCGCGCCCGCGGGGCGCCGGTCGACGCCGAACGGATGGATGGCGGGGATGGCGGACCTCAAAGTCTCGTACGACAAGCTTGAGGAATCCAACAGGAACCTCAAGGCGATCAACCACGAACTCGACACCACGGGTGACCACCAGAAGGACATCAGCGGTGAACTGGGTTCCGGGGACATGGCGCACGCCATGCACGACTTCGCCGACAACTGGACCTACCACCGCAACAAGCTGCAGGAGAAGATCAAGGCCCTCGCGGAGATGAGCGAGAAGACCATGCAGCACTTCCGGCAGGTGGACCACAAACTCGCCTCCGGCTTCAAGCACGGCGACAAGAAGAAGTAACCGCAGCGCGCGCAACCGTGCGGCGACCGCCGCTCCGACCGCCGTCCGACCCCCGGTCCCTGACAGCCGCCCTCCGCACCCGGCAGCCGCGCCGTTCCGCCCGTCGCCGGACCGGGCGACGACGGTGCGAGGACGCGGCGCGACGGACCCGGCGGACCCCGCGGGCGGCGTCCGGCGGGGCCCGCGGCGCGCGGGGTCGACGCCGGTCCTCCGCGGCCCGGCGGGGCCCGCCGCACGCCGTCGGGGGTGCCGGAGGCGCACCACGCGGCGGCGAGCGAGCGGTACGGCCGTCCGGTACGCGGCGGCGAGCGAGCGGTACCACAGGCAGCGACAAGCAGGACGCAGGCACCACAGGGTGGGGGAGCAGACATGAGCAGGCCGCCGGACCACGAATGGTCGGTTCTGGGCGAGAGTACGGACCCGGTACCCGGGGACCCGCACGAGGTCCGTGACGAGTCGACGCGGCTCGGCAAGATGGCGGCGACGATCCGCGACCAGATCAGGCTGCTGCGGGACATCGCCGGGGACGAGAACGTCGGCAGGTTCGCGGACAAGCTCACCGATGCGGCGACCGAACTGCGCGGCGACCTGAAAGCGGTCGCCGAACGCTACGAGGAGGTCGCCGGGTACCTCGGCCACTGGGCCGGCGACCTGGACTACGCGCAGTCGGAGTCGCTGAAGGCGCTGGCGAAGGCGCAGCAGGCGGCCCCGGGCGCGCACCGCACGGTGACCGACCCGTCGTCGGACCCGCACCACAAGCCCACCGAGGAGGAGCAGCGGCAGCACACCGCGGCCAAGAAGGCCAAGGAAGCCGCCCAGGGGGACCTCGAAGCGGCCCAGCGGCAGGTGCAGGCGGCCAAGGACTACCGCGACGAACGCGGCAAGCACTGGATGCAGAAGATCGAGGACAGCGAGCACGACGGTCTCAAGGACAGTCACTGGGACGACATCAAGAACTTCATCCACGAACACGCCGGCTGGATCAAGGTCTTCGCCGACGTCTGCACGTGGGTGGCGACGATCCTGGTCATCGCGTCGCTGTTCATCCCCGGTCTGAACATCGGCGCGGCGATCCTGCTGCCCCTCCTGCTGGCCGCACTGCTCGGGCACACCGCACTGGCGTTGAGCGGCGACGGCTCGTGGCTCGACGTGGGGATGGACGTGTTCGCCATCGCCACGCTCGGCATGGGCGAGGTGGCCGCGGGCGGCCTGGAGAGCGTGACCGACATCGCCGAGGGCACCGCCCGCGGCATGGAGGCGGGCGGTGAGGCGGAGGAGATCGGCACCGGCGTCGCCAAGGCGGGCGTGGACGCCAGCAGCGAGGCGGGCGACGCGGCCGATGTCGTCTCCAAGGGCCTCGGCACCCGCGTGTCCGAGGCGTTCTCCTCCTACTCCAAGGGCGTCTGGCAGGCGTTCAAGGCCGGCGGCGACCGCGAGGCGGCCGAGCACATCGCGAAGCTGCGGGAGCTGGCCGACCAGTTCCCGGACAACATCCTCATCAAGAGCGCGGCGGACGTGGGCCAACTCCACCTCAACCAGCTGCGGGTCATCAACACCGCCGCCAACGTCGCCGACGAGCTCGGCCACTGGGGCGGCGGGGTGCCGGACACCGGGCACTTCATCAGCAACGCCTTCAGCGGGCACATCTCCGACGAGGGGCACAGCTGGGCCAACCCCAACGTCGAGGCGCCCGGGGAGAACCCGCTGGACCACGCGCACGGCTGGAACCGGCTCAAGGAACTCACCACCGTCGAGGTCGGCGGGTGACCGGGGACCCGGGCGCGCCGCCGGCCGCCACGCCCAAGGTGACCGGCTACCGGCTGGTGGTGCCCAGGGAGTGGCAGAAGATCCCGGTCCGCAAGGGCAGCAACCAGGCGATCAACGACCTGCTGGACCGCGCCTTCGCACGGTTCGGCCGGGACCAGGTGGCCCAGCACCGGCGCGAGGTGGAGGCGCGCCTGAAGAAGGCGGTCAAGAACGCCCGGACCAACGCCGGCGTCGACCTCTTCGTGCCGCTGGGCCCCCGGGAGAAGAACCTGCCGGCGTCGTTCCTCATCTCCTACGTGGAGTTCGGCAGCCCCAACGCGCCCGACAAGGACAAGGTGCTGGCCGAGGTCAGCTCCAGCCTGTCCGGCGCGAAGCCGGTCACCGTCGCCGGCACCACGGGCCTGCGCACGCACGCGGTGCACCCGGCCGAGCCGGAGCGGGACGTGCCGCACCCGACGAGCCGGGTCGAGTACCTGCTGCCGGTGCCCGGCACCCCGGACAGCTGGCTGTCGGCGGCGTTCTCCACGGTCGGCGGCGACGGGCCGGAGGACGTCTACGCCAAGCTGCTGTGCGGCCTGTTCGACGCGATCATGTCCACCTTCCGGTGGCGCTACCAGCAGGAGGAAGACGCGTGACGGACTTCGACCACCGTAAGAGCTCGGACAACTGGGCGGTCGTCACCTACGACCAGGACCGCTGGATCCCGATGCCGATCTACTTCAAGGGCACGCGGTGGGCGGACCCGGCGGAGTGGGCGTTCGACCAGGCGGGGAAGGCGTTCCTGCGCGGCGGGCGGGACTTGACCAAGAAGGTGGTCAAGAAGGAGGTCCACCCGTTCGCCGAACTCCTGCTGTTCGCGCAGCGGGAGGAGTCGAAGAAGATCATCACCCATAAGTTCTACCTGAACTGCCCGGACTACACGAAGCTGCCGGTGTCGGCCTACGTGGGGATGTACAAGTGTCAGGGCACCCGCGAGCAGGCCTTCGAGTACTACAGCGGCTGGGGCGCGCGGGGCGCGCGGGAGCCGGCGCGGTACTCCGAGATCAGGACCGACAACCTGGGCGCGGGCGTCCGCTCGGTCTGGTCGGACGACGTGAACGGCGCGACGATGTACTGCGCCAACTACGTCTTCCGCAACGAGGAGTACAACACGGACGTGCACGCGATGCTGCGCACCGAGTTGGAGGAGCGCTTCTGGGAGACGCTCCCGGAGATGGACACCTTCGTGCACGGCATCCGGTGCACCCCGGACCCGGAGAACGACGGCATGGTGGTGGCCGCCGACGGCTCCCGGCACCCGGCGTGACGCGGGCCGGTCGGCGGCCCGCCGGGCGACGGCGCCGGCCGGTCGGGGCGTGAGGTGCGGGGGCGGCGCCGGTCGCCGCCCCCGCGGCCGTCACGGGTCCGGCGGCCGTCACGGGTCCCGCGGCCGTCACGGGTTCACAGGCGCTCGGGCGTCCCGATGCCCAGCAGGGTCATGCCCTGCCGCAGCGTGCGGCCGGTCAGCTCGCACAGGAACAGCCGGTTCTCCACGGTGGCCGGGTCACCCGCCTTGAGCACCGGGCACTGGTCGTAGAAGGCGGTCAGCGCCGAGGCGAGCGTGTACAGGTACGACGCGAGCTTGTGCGGCTCGTAGTCGGCGGCCACCGCCGTGACCGTGTCGCCGAACTCGTCCAGCCGCAGCCCCAGCGCGCGTTCCGCCGGCTCCAGCGGAAGCTCCGGGTGCGCGGCCGGCGCGGTCCGCCCGGCCCGGCGCAGGATGGAGCGGACCCGCGCGTACGCGTACTGCAGGTAGACGCTGGTGTCGCCGGTGAGCGAGACCATCCGGTCCAGGTCGAAGACGTAGTCGCGACCCAGCGAGGTGGACAGGTCCGCGTACTTGATCGCGCCGATGCCCACTTGCTGGGCGCGCTCGGCGACCTCGGCGGGCGACAGGTCCGGCGCCTTCTCCGCCACCACCGCCGCGGCCCGTTCCACCGCCTCGTCCAGCAGGTCCTCCAGCCGCACCGACTCGCCCGCCCGGGTCTTGAACGGCTTGCCGTCCTTGCCGAGGATCGTGCCGTTCGGCAGGTGGACCGCGCGCACCGAGTCGGTGAGCCAGCCGGCCCGCCGGGCGGCCTCGAAGACCATCCGGAAGTGCAGGGACTGCCGGGCGTCCACCACGTACAGCAGGGTGTCGGCGCCGAGCCGGCCGACCCGGTCCCGGACCGCCGACAGGTCGGTGGCCGCGTAGCCGAAGCCGCCGTCCGCCTTGCGGACGATCAGCGGGACCGGCTCGCCGTCCTTGCCCCGGACGTCGTCGAAGAACACGCAGAGCGCGCCCTCCGAGCGCACCGCCACCCCGGACTGCTCCACCTGCCGGCAGGTCTCGACGAGCATGTCGTTGTAGGCGCTCTCGCCGACCACGTCCGCGTCCCGGATGGTGATGCCGAGCTTGTCGTAGACCGAGTTGAAGTAGATCTTCGACTCGTCGACGATCCGGTGCCACATCGCCAGCGTCCGGGGTTCGCCGGCCTGGAGGTCGACCACCCGGCGCCGGGAGCGCTCCTTGAACTCCGGGTCCGCGTCGAAGACCGCCCGGGACGCCTTGTAGAGCCGGTTGAGCCGGGAGATGGCCACGTCGCCGTCGTCGGCGTCCTCGGGGTGGTCCAGCTCGTGCGGGTGCTCGACCAGGTACTGGATGAGCATGCCGAACTGGGTGCCCCAGTCGCCGATGTGGTGGCGCCGCACCACCGTCTCGCCGCTGAACTCCATGATCCGCACCAGCGCGTCGCCGATCACCGAGGAGCGCAGGTGGCCGACGTGCATCTCCTTGGCCACGTTCGGCTGCGCGTAGTCGATCACGGTGGTGCCGGGCGCGGCGGCGTACGGCACGCCGAGTCGTTCGTCCGCGGCGCGTGCGGCGAGGGTGCGCAGCAGCGCCCCGTCCGCGACGGTGATGTTGAGGAAGCCGGGACCGGACACCTCGACGCCGGCCAGCAGCTCGTCGGCGGGCAGGCGGGCGGCGACCTCGGCGGCCAGTTCGCGCGGGTTCGCCTTGTTCCGCCTGGCCAATCCGAGCACTCCGTTGGCCTGGAAGTCCGCCCGGTCGCTGCGTCGCAGCAGCGGGTCGGCGCCGGCGGCCGACGGCACCACCGCGGCGAGGGCGTCCGAGACACGCTGGTGGATCGAAGCGGAGAGGGAGGGGACCGAGGCCATGGGTTCCGTGCCGTTCCTGTAGGTGGCGGGGCGCGTGAGGCGCCTTCGAGTATCCCACGGGCCGGCCGGTGGCCGCCCGGTTCTCCCCGCGGCCCGGGGCGCCGCGGCGGGCGGCGCGCGTCACCCGCGCCGGATGGGACAATGACCGCGACACGCCAGCGCAGGAAGGAAGTACGCACCGTGGCTCGAAGCACCGAGGCCGACTGGGTCGCCCGTTTCGCGGACGACGTGATCGCGGAAGCCGAGCGGCGGGCACCGGGCGGGAAGATCGTCGTCGCCTCCGGGATCTCCCCCTCCGGCCCGATCCACCTGGGCAACCTGCGCGAGATCATGGTGCCGCACCTGGTCGCCGACGAGATCACGCGGCGCGGCCGGGCCTGTGAGCACATCCTGTCCTGGGACGACTTCGACCGCTACCGCCGTGTCCCGCACGGCTACGACGGCTCCTACGGGCAGCACATCGGCAAGCCGCTGACCGCGGTGCCCGCGCCGCCCGGCAGCCGCCACGACAGTTGGTCGGAGCACTTCAAGGCACCGTTGCGCGCGGCGCTGGCCGAGCTGGGCGTGGAGCTGACCGAGATCAGCCAGACCGCCGCGTACACCTCCGGCGCCTACCGCGAGCGGATCCTGCTGGCGATGCGCGAGCGCCGCCGGATCGACGAGGTGCTGGGCCGCTACCGCACCAAGAAGAAGACCGCCGAGGCGCAGGACGACGAGGAGGCGGGCACCGGCTCCGCGGCCGACTACTACCCGTACAAGCCGTACTGCACGGTGTGCGGGCGGGACGCCACCACCGTCACCGGCTACGACGACGCCACCACCGAGCTGACGTACACCTGCGCCTGCGGGCACGGCGAGACGGTCCGACTGAGCGGGTTCGACCACGGCAAGCTGGTCTGGAAGGTCGACTGGCCGATGCGCTGGGCCCACGAGGGCGTGCTGTTCGAACCGTCCGGCGTCGACCACCAGTCGCCGGGCTCGTCGTGGATGGTCGGCCGGCAGCTGGTGTGGGAGATCTTCGGCGCCGAGCCGCCCATCGGCCCGATGTACGCGTTCGTGGGCATCAGCGGCATGGCCAAGATGAGCAGCTCCAAGGGCGGCGTGCCGACCGCCGAGGACGCGCTGCGCATCATGGAGCCGCAGCTGCTGCGCTGGCTCTACGCGCGCCGCCAGCCCAAGCAGGCGTTCAACATCGCCTTCGACCAGGAGATCCAGCGCACCTACGACGAGTGGGACGCGCTGGAGCGCCGGATCGCCTCCGACCAGGCGGCGCCGCTGGACCGCGCGGTGCACTCGCGGGCCGCGGGCACCGCTGCCGGCAGGCTGCCCTCGACCGAGCGGGCGCTGCCGTTCCGCACGCTGGCGTCGGTGGTGGACATCACCACCGGTGACGAGGAGCAGACGCTGCGCATCCTGCGGGACTTCACCGCCGACCGGCCGTTGGAGTCGCTGGCGCGGGCCCGGCCCCGGCTGGACAAGGCCGAGACGTGGGTGACCACGCACGTCGAGGAGGAGCAGCGCACCCGGGTGCGCGCCACACCGGACACCGACGTGCTGGCCGCGCTGGACGACTCCGACCGGCAGGCGCTGAAGCTGCTGGCCGGCTCGCTGGCCGACAACTGGTCGCTGGACGGGCTGACCACGCTGGTCTACGCCGTGCCGAAGATCCAGGCGGGGCTGGGCCAGGACGCCAAGCCGACGCCGGAGCTCAAGGCCGCGCAGCGCGCGTTCTTCGCCCTGCTCTACCGGCTGCTGGTGGGCCGGGACACCGGTCCCCGGCTGCCCACGCTGCTGCTGGCGATCGGCGCGGAGCGGGTCAGGGAGCTGCTGGGCGAGGGCTGAGCACGACTGGCCCCGGCTCTCCGGGGCGCCGCCCCGCTGGAGGCGGTGGTGGGCTGCCGGTCGGCTCCGGTGGAGGCGGCGGTGGGCTGCCGCGGGGCCGCCGGGCCGCGAAGCTGCCGGGCCGCGGGGCCTGCGGTCGGCTTCCGGCCGCGGGTCAGCCGACTTCTTCGAGGCGTTTCTGTTCGATCAGTTCGCGCAGCCGGGGCCGCAGGTAGCGCTCGCTGAGCGGGCCGCCCTGCGTGTTGGTGATGGCGAAGTCCATCAGGAAGTGGCTGAACTGCCGGGCGGTCGGCGGCTCGCTGTACTGCTGGGTGTACGCGTTGAACGCCCCCGACAGCGCGTCCTCCAGCTCCACTCCGTCCGGCAGCACCGGCGTCTCGTCCTCGGGTGGCGGCGGGGTGAGGTTGCGGCTGCGGCCCGGCCCGCTGGGCACCAGGACCGGATCCGGCTGCGGTTCGGAGATCGGCACGGGCGGCGGGGGCGGCACGTAGCCGGCGTCCGGCGCGGGCCGGCCCGGACCGGTGCGCTGCTGCGGTACCGGCGTGGCGGGCGGCGGGCCGGCGGCGTGCTCCGGGGCGTGGGGCGCGGCGGCGGGGCCGGGCCGGCCGGCCTCGTCCTGCGGACCGGGCGCGGGCCCGGGCTCCGGGTCCGCGGCGGGAGCCGGCCCGATCGCCGGGGCGGCGGTCCCGGCGGCGGGCGCGGCGGTGCCGAGGGTGCGCGGTCGCCGGGGCGTGATGCCGGCCGCCGCCAGCCCCGCCTCGCCGGTCTCGGCCAGCGGCACGCCGTAGCGGGCCAGCCGCAGCGGCATCAGGGACTCGACCGGCGCCTTGCGGCGCCAGGCGCGGCCGTACTTGGCGCGCAGCCGGGCCTGGTAGACCAGCCGGTCCTGTTCCAGCCGGATCACCTCGTCGTAGGAGCGCAGCTCCCACAGCTTCATGCGGCGCCACAGCCGGAAGGTGGAGGGGAAGGCCAGCAGCCAGCGGGCGATCCGCACCGACTCCATGTGCCGGTCGGCGGTGATGTCGGCCATCCGGCCGATGGCGTGCCGGGCGGCCTCCACCGAGACCACGAACAGCACCGGGATGACCGCGTGCATGCCCACCCCGAGCGGGTCGGGCCAGGCGGCCGCGCCGTTGAAGGCGATGGTCGCCGCGGTCAGCAGCCACGCGGTCTGCCGCAGCAGCGGGAACGGGATGCGCTGCCAGGTGAGCAGCAGGTCCAGGGAGAGCAGTACGACGATGCCGGCGTCGATGCCGATCGGGAAGACGTCGGCGAACCAGCCGAAGCCCTTGTGGAGCGCCAGGGCGCGCACCGCGGCGTACGAACCGGCGAAGCCGATGCCGGCGATGACGACCGCCCCGGCCACCACGACGCCGACCAACACCCGCTGCGCACGGCTCACGCGTATCGCGGACATATCCGCGACACCTCCCGCCCTCGGTTCCTGGACGGGTCAGCTTGTCATATAAGCCAACTCAGTCAACTCCCGGGCGGGGAACCGCAGGTCCGCCGTGCGGGCGGGACGCGGCCGGGCCCGGCGCGGTGCGCCCCGCGGCGCTCGGCGCTCGGCGCGGCCGGCGCGTGCGCGGCCGGCCGGTCAGTGCAGCGCGGACAGCGCGTCCCGGGCGGCACGTTCCGCGTCGTCCCGCAGGTCGGACGACTTCGGGCCGTGCGCGCCCTGCAACCCGGCGGCGCTGTAGTCCACCGTCAGCACCGCGTTGGCGCTGCGGACCACCACCGTGGCGTTGTGGTACGTGGCGTGGTCCTTGGAGGTGTCCCAGGTGATCAGCGTCGCCTGGTCGCCGAGGCCGTGCGGCCGGCTGGTGTGCGGGGTGCCCTTCGCGGACTTCGACGCGGTCTGCGCGGTGCGCACCGCGGCGGTGTACGCGGTCGCCGCCTGCCGGTCGGCGCTCGGCGCGCCGGCCACCGGGTCGAACCGCTGGAAGGCGTCGTCCAGGTAGCGGTACTGGTAGCCGTGCAGGCCGTTCCACGAGCAGCCGCCGTGCTGGTGCGGCTGGCCGGAGCCGGCCTCGGTGCCCTTGGGCTTCTTCGTGCCCGGCACCAGCGCCTTGAGCGTGCCGGAGGTGATCGCCCGGCACGGGTCGGGCAGCGTCGCGTACCGCGCGGTCGCCGACGCGGACGGGGAGGGCGCACCGCCCGACGTGTCGGCCGAGGAGGCGTGCGAGCCCGAGCACCCGGCGAGCAGTGCCAACGGCAGCAGGGCGGTCGCGGGCAGCGGGAGCGGTCGGCGGGCGCGGGCGCGGGTGCTGCGCGCGCCCGCGCCGGTCGGGGCCCGCCGTGGTGATCTGGAACGGCTCTGCATGGCTCGGGTGGTCCTTCGGTACGACGGCTGTACGGCAACGGTCACCATACGTCGTTCGCCCGTTTGGTCCAGTCGTCGGACGGTGTGAGCTATTGCGCTATCACCTTCGCCAGCTCCTGGGCCAGGCCGTGCGCGCCCAGTTGCAGCGCGACGCTGGACGGAGGTCGGGCGGAGGAGGTGGACCACTGGTCGAACTCGATGGTGACCAGCACGTTCGAGGCGCGGAAGACCATGGTCACGTCGCGCCGCGAGCCGTGGCCGTCCGGTGCGAGCGAGTCGTCGAGGTACGCCTCGTCGCCCACGCCGCCCACCCGGCGCGGCGAGGTGTCGCCGTCGTCGTCCTGCGCGGCGGACGCGGAGGCCCCCGGCTCCGGCACGGTCGCGGAGTCGGCCGGATCGGGGACGTTGTGCGGGATGTGCGCCGCGTCGGCGCGGTGCTGGTAGTCCTGCTCGGCCTGCTGCTCGTCGCTGACCGACGGGTCGTAGGACACCACCCGCTCGAAGTCGATGGAGAGCGTCCGGTCGTCGGCGTCCCGCGTGGCCCCGGTCCACCGGCAACCGGCCCGCCGGTCGGTGTCGTAGGTCGGGGTCTCGGTGCCGGCGTAGTCGTGCGAGGCGGGCAGCAGGTCGTGCAGGGTGGCCTGGCTCACGCCGGCGCACGGCTCGGGCAGCGTCTGGTACTTGCCGGGCGGCGCCGTGCCGGTCGCCGCGTCGGTGCTGACCGGCCCGCCGGAGCCGTTCGGCGTGCCGCCGGAGCCGTCGCAGCCGGCGAGGGTGGCGAGGGCGGTGGCGGTCAGCAGCGCCGCGACCGCGCCCACGCCCGCCGCCCGGGTCCTTGCCGTCACGTGCGCTCGCCCCTTCCGGGAAAACGTGTTGCCGCCCTCGGGCGGCCGGGGAACACAATGTCTACCGCAGACCGCCGGGCCGCCGCCGGTCCGGGACGGTGACGGGACGGTTTCGTTCCCGATTCTAGATCTGCTCAGGTTCCGACTGTTCTTGACGCCGTTCCGACCGGTACCGGCGTCGCGCCGACCGGGTCCGCCGTATCGCCCTGCCTTCGGGCCTGTTCGGGTGGTCGCGGCCGGTGTCCCGTTCACGTGTGCTTCGGGGGAGACGATGACCTACACCGAGCTGTCCGGCGCGCGGGTGCCCATCAGGATGTGGGCCGACCCGGCCACCGTGGAGGACTCGGCGATGCGGCAGCTGCGCGAGGTCTCGTCGCTGCCGTGGATCAAGGGCCTGGCGGTCATGCCGGACGTGCACTACGGCAAGGGCGCCACCGTCGGTTCGGTCATCGCCATGCAGGGCGCGGTCTGCCCGGCCGCGGTCGGCGTGGACATCGGCTGCGGCATGAGCGCGGTGCGCACCTCGCTCACCGCGAACGACCTGCCAGGCGACCTGTCCGGGCTGCGCTCGCGCATCGAGCGCGCGGTGCCGGTCGGCCGCGGCATGCACGAGGAGCCCGTCGACCCGGTGGCGCTCGCGGCGCGGGCCGGCGGCGGCACCTCGGAGGGTGCCGGGCCGTCCGACTGGCAGCGGTTCTGGGAGCGGTTCGACGCGCTCGCCGAGCCGGTCCGGGCCCGCCGCGACCGGGCCGCCCGGCAGATGGGCACGCTCGGCGGCGGCAACCACTTCGTCGAGGTCTGCCTCGACACCGAGGACCGCGTCTGGCTGATGCTGCACTCCGGGTCGCGCAACATCGGCAAGGAACTCGCCGACCACCACATCGACCGGGCCCGGCGGCTCGCCCACAACCAGGGACTGGCCGACCGCGACCTGGCGGTGTTCCTGGCCGGCACGCCGGAGATGGACGCCTACCGCCGCGACCTGTTCTGGGCGCAGGAGTACGCCCGGCTCAACCGCGTGATCATGATGGCGCTGCTGCGCGAGGTGGTGCGCAAGGAGTTCCGGAAGGCGAAGGTCGTCTTCGACGACGTCGTCCGCTGCCAGCAGGAAGACGGTCAAGGGGTGATGAGGACGGTCGAGTACCGGCCGGGCGTTGTCAGTTGCCACCACAACTACGTGAGCGAGGAGCGGTACGACGGCGTCGACCTGCTGGTCACCCGCAAGGGTGCGATCAGTGCGGGGTCGGGGGAGTGGGGGATCATCCCGGGGTCGATGGGTACGGAGTCGTACATCGTCCGCGGCCTGGGCAACGCGAAGTCGTTCAACTCGGCGTCGCACGGCGCGGGCCGGCGGATGAGCCGCGGTGCGGCGAAGCGGCGGTTCTCCACGCGGGACCTGGAGGAGCAGACGCGGGGCGTGGAGTGCCGCAAGGACTCGGGGGTGGTGGACGAGATCCCGGGCGCGTACAAGCCGATCGGGCACGTCATCGAGCAGCAGCGCGACCTGGTTCGGGTCGCGGCGAAGCTGAAGCAGATCGTGTGTGTGAAGGGCTGACCACCGCCCGGCCCGCGGGGCTCGGGTGGTGCGGGGGCGCGTCGTCGGATTGTCCGACACGCTCGGCGCGCGCCCCGCGTCCGCTGCCCCGGATGGCCGATTGAGAACCGCCGGCCGGTGCGGAAGCGTGGGCGGTGTCCGAAACGTCCGGACCGGCGGCGCCAGTCCGCCGACGTCACAGAGGAGTTCGCATGTCCGACCACCTGACCGCCCCTCGCGCCACCCGCACCCTGCGCCGTGCGGCGGTGCTCGGCGGCGCCACCGCGGCACTCGTGGGCACAGCACTGCTCGGCGCGGCGCCGGCGATGGCCGACACCGCGGTCACCGCGTGGACGCACGGTGACGTGCGGGCCGCTCCGGCGCAGGGCGAGCGGGTCGTCAGCTTCGTCAACGCCGGCTACAGCTACCACGCGGAATGCTGGCTGGAGGGCGACCTCGTCACCGACCACGGCATCAGTAACCGCAACTGGGTCAAACTGCGGCTCAACAGCGGCGGGGACGGCTACGTCAACGCCCTCTACCTGAAGGGGAACACCACAGGGAACGTGCCGAACCACTGCTGAACCGCGCGCCGGAGCAGGTGAAGCGCGACCGCCTGGCGTTCCGGAGCGCCGCCGCGGTGACGGCGGCAGGACGTCCCTCACGGATCCCTGAACAGGGCGAGCGGCAGCGGGCCGCGGTGCAGGACGTGCGGCAGGTCGCCGAACAGCAGCAGCGGGTCGTCGGGTCCCAGCGTCCTCAGCCGTTCCACGGCGCGGTGGGTCACCTCGGAGACCGCCCGCAGCGTGGCGGTGGTCAGCGGGAGGTAGTCGTCCTCGATGCCGGGGTCGGCGGACCGGGCGCCCGGCGTGCAGCGCATGAGCACGCCTCGGGAGCGGTCACCGTGCACCACTCCCGACCCACGCACCGCCGCCCGGCCTCCGAACCCCTGGTCCACGCAGCACTCCGCCCGCCGGAGGGGCCGGCCGCGGGCCGGCTCACCCGCCGGCGTCCCGCGACGTGCCCCCGGCGTCCGGGGCCGGACCGCTCGGCGGTCCGCCCGGCCCGGGGGTACCGGGACCGGCCACCGCGCAGGCCGCCGTACCTCCCGGCAGCCGGTCGCGGTGGCCGGCCACGATCCGGTAGACCGCCGCCGCGACCGACCGCGCCACCGGCAGCGTCAGCACCGCGCCCAGCGGAGCCCAACCGCCGCCGGCCCGCAGCAACAGCCGCGCGACCGCCTGCGCGCCGCCGTACACCGTGCCGGCCGGGGTCACCCACAGCACCTCGTGGGCGGCCCGGCGGGCGCTGGTGCCGAGCGCCGCGAGGTCCGCGTGCTGCCAGGCGACGTCGTCGGCGTCCGGGCGGATCCGGCGCCGGGCGAAGCGCACGCACGAGGCGCAGAAGCCGCAGTCCCCGTCGTAGACGAGCACCGGGCGGGGACGCGCGGAGCGGGCGGACACGGTCATCCCTCCCGGTGCACCTTGTGCTGCGCCGCCTGGGCGCGGGGGCGGACGACGAGGAGGTCGACGTTCACGTGCGGGGGGCGCGTCACCGCCCACACGACCGTGTCGGCGACGTCGCTCGCGGTCAGCGGTTCGGCCACGCCGCGGTAGACCGCCGCCGCCTTCTCATGGTCGCCGCCGAACCGGTTGAGCGAGAACTCGTCGGTGCGCACCATGCCGGGCGCGATCTCGATCACCCGGACCGGGTCGCCGCACAGTTCGAGCCGGAGCGTGCCGGCGACGGCGTGCGCGCCGTGTTTGGCGGCGACGTATCCGCCGCCGCCCTCGTAAGCGGTGAAGCCGGCCGTGGAGGAGAGCACCACGACGGTGCCGTCGCCGCCGGCCCGCAGCGCGGGCAGCAGCGCCTGGGTCACGTTGAGCACGCCGAGCACGTTGACCTCGTACATCGACCGCCAGTCGGCCGGGTCGGCGTGCTCCACCGGGTCGGCTCCGACCGCCGCGCCGGCGTTGTTGACCAGGACGTCGCAGCCGCCGGTCAGTCCGGCCGCGAAGGCGTCCACCGCCGCCCGGTCGGTCACGTCGAGCGGGTGGGCCACCGCGTCGGCGCCGCCGGCCCGCAGTTCCGCGGCGAGCGCCTCGATCCGGTCCGCCCGCCGGGCGGTCAGCACCACCGCGTAGCCGGCCCGAGCCAGCCCGCGCGCGGTCTGCGCGCCGATCCCACTGCTGGCCCCGGTCACCACTGCCGTTCGCGACACCGCTGTTCCTCCCGCGTGTTGACTGCTGCGTCCTGACCGCCGCGTCGCAGGTGCGACTGCCGCGTGCGAGCGCTGCGGACACCCATGACAGCCGGACGGCCCGGCCGGAATATTCCGGCCGGGCCGTCCTGTCGAGGGCGGGCGCCGCTCGACCGGGGTTCAGCGCAGGTAGGACTCCAGGTAGCGCGTGGTGGGCGAGCCGACGCCGGTGGCGTCGTCGTAGCCGTGCACGGCGTTGAGGCTGGTGTCCTCGCCGAAGGCGACCAGGCGGGCGTCGAGCGCGCCGTTGTACATGCCGTAGTCGAAGACGTTGCTCAGCGGGGTGGTGCTGTGCTCCGCCCGGCGGTCCACCACGTCACGGAACAGGCCGGACTTGCGGTAGATCACCGGGTTGGCGAAGCCGATGGCGTGGTGCGCGGCCTGGATCGCGTCGGCCTGCACGGCCGCGAACTCCGGGGAGGAGACGCTGGTGCCGCCGTAGCCGCCCTCGCTGTACACGCCGCCGTCGGTCATGCCGACCAGCACCGAGGTGTACAGGTCGCCGTTCATGGCCACGTCCGGCGTGACGCGCATGGCGTTCTTGGAGTGCGATCCGGTCATCAGGGTGTGCGCCAGCGAGTGCGGCACCACCGAACGCTGGTACCACGGCTGCGAGAAGTCCTCGCTGGTGCCGCCGCCACCGCCGAAGTAGAAGGAGCCCGGGAGCGGGGACCAGCTCTTGCCGTCCGCGGACAGCACGGAGCGCAGGGTGCCCATGTCGGTCTCGAAGCCGTACGCGCCGCTGCGGTTGGCGATGCCGAGCGCGGTGCCGCCGACCGAGGTCACCCACGGGTCGGAGTCCGGCCAGTTGGCCTGCGCCCGGGAGGTGTCCGGCTGGCAGTTGACGCCGGTGGAGGCGGCGGCCGGGCTGCTGTCGCCGCAGTCGCCGGCCGAGAAGTTGACGCCGATGCCCTCGACCGCGGCCTGCTCGAAGACCTGGTTGTAGGCCGAGATCTCGCTGGCGGTCACGTCCGCGTCGTCCGTGGTGTGCATGATCTCACCCCACGAGTTGGTGATGACGTCGGCCCGGTGGTGGTCCACGATGTCGCTGATCGCGGCCAGCAGGTCGTCATCGGTGCAGGAGTTGGCGCCCTCGTAGACGACGTGGGCGTTCGGGGCGAGCCCGTGCACCATCTCGACGTCCAGCGACTCCTCGCCCTGCCAGCCCTCCGGGCCGCCGCACAGGTCCTGGTCCTCCCACTGGCTGGGGTCCATGACCTCGGTGTACTGCCCCGACCTGAACGGCTTGTCGCCGTGGTTGAGCGCGTACTGGTCGGCGTCCGCGCGCATCGTGGAGCTGCCGTAGGCGTCCACGATGGCGACGGTGGCGCCCTTGCCGGTCAGGCCGGAGGAGGAGATGCCGTACGCCTTGCGCAGCTGCGCCGGGTCGAAGGAGCACTGGTCGAAGGGGACCGCGTGCTTGGTGTAGCCGGCCGGGGCGCCGGTGGCGATCTTCTGGCCCCAGTAGTCCGAGCAGGTCGCCTTGGTGGGCAGGCCGTCGGCCGGCTTGCGGTTCCCCTTGACCGCGGCGGCGCCGACCCGGACCGAGTCCGGCTTGTCGACGTTGACGCCGGCCGAGCTGAGCCCGGTGACGCCGAGCACCGCGGAGGCCACCTTGGCGGGGACCACCACGTCGTGGGCCGGGGCGTGCCGCAGCTTGCCGGACACCTCGTAGCGGTGGATGCCGGTACCGAACGCCTTGCTGAACGCGGCGCTGTCACCGGAGACCTTGAAGGCGTGCGCGTCGCTGCTCACGACGGTCAGGCCGGCCCCGGTCAGCCAGCCGCGCACCGCGGAGACCTGCGCGGCGGTGGCGCCGTACCGGGCCTGGTAGGCGGACGGCGACAGGTACGTGCCGTGGTCGGCGCTGCTCGGGTCGGAGACCGAGCGTGCGTAGGCGGCGAGTTCCGCCTGGTGCCGGCCGGCCAGGTAGACGGTGCCGGTGTAGTGCGTGGCGGCCGGCGCGCTGCCGGTGTCCTTGGCGGCGGTCGCCCAGGCGGGGTGGCTGCCCGCGATGGTCTTCGCCGCGGAGGCCGGGGTGGATGCCTGCGAGGGCACCGCGAGCATCAGCGAGCCGGCGGCGAGCGCGAGCGACGTCGTGGCGACCATCGCTATCCGGGCCCGGGCAGCTCTTGAGGTGTGATTGTCGTTAATGACGACTCCAACGTAAAAGTCAGTAGGACGCCGTGGACCGCGTCCCACGCGGAACGTTCACGACAGGCGTGGGGCCTGTAGTGTGCACGCCACGTGAGGATCATGGGAATAGCCGTTCGATGACCTCATGCTGCTACTTCTTGCGCGTAGAGAGACTTCCCGGCGGCCATCTCCCCGTGAACCGGGCGAACCGGCGTGGCGAGCGGGCCCGAGCCCCGCCGCGGGAAATCCCGCCGGGCGGACGGTGCGCCGGACGGTCTAGGGCCACACCAGGCAGTAGAGCTGATGGCCGTTCTCGTACAGCCGGTGCGCGAAGTCCTGCCATTCGTGCAGCATTCGGTAGATCACGAAGGCGTCGCGCGGGCCGCGCCGGTCCGGAACGGTCGACCAGATGAACGCGGCGGCGCCGAGTTCCTCCTCACCGGCTTTGCGCAACGGTTCCACCACGTTGACCGGGAGCTTGACGACCGCGTAGTCGGGGTGCAGCACGACGAGTTCCAGCGGGGGCACCTTGGCCAGCGGGATCCCCTCGATACCGGTGAGCACCATCGCCGACATGGTTTCCGGCTTGACCTTGGTGAACATCCCCTGGCCGAGTTCGTCGCCGCCGAGTTCCTCGGGGCGCATGGAGATCGGGACCCGGGCCGCGGTGGCGCCGTCCGGCGCACCGAAGTACTTGTAGGTCACCCCCACTCGGCCACCCCTGTTTCCACCCTCCGCGGCTCCCGGGCGCCCTGCTCCGGACGGACGGCGCCTCCTACCGGTGGGACGGGCGTGCTCGGGTTCACGGTCGCCCGCTCCGTCGCCCAGTCCGCCACCCGGCTGCATTTCACTACCCGACCATTCGCATGCCCAACCGCGCAACCCGATCATCGCGTCAGATGCAGGGTCGAGACCTGATCACACAAACAATCCGCGCTCTGAGAGCATGGGGGCGTGGACAATCCCTACGACTACCAAGCCCCAGTCTCTCAGACCCTCTTCGATCGGGCCGCCGCCGTCACCCCGGGTGGCGTGAACTCTCCGGTGCGGGCATTCCGCGCGGTGGGCGGCACTCCCCGGTTCATGGTCGCCGGCGCCGGGCCGTACCTGACGGACGCGGACGGCCGCGAGTACGTGGACCTGGTGTGCTCGTGGGGGCCGATGATCCTCGGGCACGCGCACCCGCGCGTCATGGAAGCGGTGCGGGAGGCGGTCGGCCGTGGCACCTCGTTCGGCGCTCCCGGGCGGGGCGAGGTGGAGCTGGCCGAGGAGATCACCGCCCGGGTGGCACCGGTGGAGCGGGTCCGGCTGGTCTCCTCGGGCACCGAGGCCACCATGTCCGCCATCCGGCTGGCCCGCGGCGTCACCGGCCGGGCGAAGGTGGTGAAGTTCGCCGGCTGCTACCACGGCCACGTGGACGCGCTGCTGGCCGCCGCCGGCTCCGGGGTCGCCACCCTCGGGCTGCCCGACACCCCCGGGGTGACCGGTGCCCAGGCCGGCGACACGATCGTGCTCCCCTACAACGACCTGGAGGCGGTGCGCACCGCCTTCGCGGCGCATCCCGGCCAGATCGCCTGTGTGATCACCGAGGCGTCGCCGGGCAACATGGGCGTCGTTCCACCGCTGCCCGGCTTCAACGAGGGATTGGCCGGATTGTGTCGGGAGAACGGCGCGCTCTACATTTCCGACGAGGTGATGACCGGATTCCGGGTCTCGCGATCCGGCTGGTACGGAATCGACGGCGTGACCCCCGACCTGATGACCTTCGGCAAGGTGATGGGCGGCGGATTCCCGGCGGCGGCCTTCGGTGGACGCGCCGACGTGATGGCCCAGCTCGCCCCGGCCGGCCCGGTCTACCAGGCCGGCACCCTCTCCGGTAACCCGGTGGCCACCGCGGCCGGGCTGGCCCAGCTGCGGCTGCTGGACGACGCGGTCTACGCGACGGTGGACCGGGTTTCCGCCGAGCTGCGCGGCCTGGTCGGCGAGGCGCTGGCCAAGGAGGGCGTCGCGCACCGGGTGCAGGCGGCCGGCAACATGTTCTCGGTCTTCTTCACCGACCGCCCGGTCACCGACTACGACGGCGCCCGCGCACAGCACGCGTACCGCTTCACCCCGTTCTTCCACGCCATGCTCGCCCGGGGCGTGTACCTGCCGCCGTCCGCCTTCGAGTGCTGGTTCGTCTCCGCCGCGCACGACGACGCCGCCGTGGAGCGGATCGCCGCCGCCCTGCCGGCCGCCGCGCGCGCGGCGGCCGAGGCCACCGAGGAGGCCCGATGACCGCCGCAGGTGCCGACGGCGCGCGGACCGAGCCGATCACCGTCGTCCACCTCATGCGGCACGGCGAGGTGGAGAACCCGACCGGCGTGCTCTACGGCCGGCTGCCCGGCTACCACCTGTCCGACCTCGGCCGCAAGATGGCCGACCGGGTCGCCGACCACCTCGCCGGGCGCGACATCCGGCACGTGGCGGCCTCGCCGCTGGAGCGCGCCCAGGAGACCGCCGCGCCGATCGCCGCCGCGCACGGCCTGGAGACGGCCACCGACGAGCGGCTCATCGAGGCGGAGAACGTCTTCCAGGGCGAGAGGTTCGGCATCGGCGACGGCGCGCTGCGCAAACCGGCCAACTGGCGCCACCTGGTCAATCCGTTCCGGCCCAGTTGGGGCGAGCCGTACGTGGACCAGGTGGTGCGCATGACGGCGGCGCTGCACGCCGCCCGGGACGCGGCGGCCGGCCACGAGGCGGTGTGCGTCAGCCACCAGCTGCCGATCTGGGTGGTGCGCAGCTTCGCCGAGCGGCGCCGGCTGTGGCACGACCCGCGCAACCGGCAGTGCACGCTGGCCAGCGTCACCAGCTTCACGTTCAAGGGCCGCCGGATCGTCTCGGTCGGGTACAGCGAGCCGGCGCTCGACCTGGTCCCCGCCCACCTTCGGGCCGGCGCCAGGGCGAAGCGGGGCGCCGGCGGCGTCGGCGCCTGAGCCGGCGGGCGGTGCCCGGTCGGCGCGCGGGCCGGGGCGGCGCGGCTTCCGGCCAGCTGCCCTGGCACGCCGGGCCCGACCGCCGACCGTCGACCGCCGGGGGCCGCCGCCGGGGAGCCGGACCGGGCCCCGGCCCGGGCGGTCGGCGTGCGGGCGGAGCCGCCGCCCGGCCGGGGCCGGCGGCGAGCGGTGCCCGGGGCCGCCGCGGCGTGCGTGCCGCCTCCGACCGGGGCCCGGCGCCACCCGGTCGTACGCGTGGCGGTGGCGGATCCCGCCCGGGCGGCGTGGTAAAGGCACGGGCGGTCTGACCTGAGGATTCATCAGACTCGCGTCACCTTTCTAGGTGTATGTCCGGAATGATTGACATACTGATTCAGTCGTTTGCCCAGGCTCAGGTCGTCTGATCTTCGCTTCTAATGAGTTATGGCCCGCACAGGGTGCCCACAGGCGGCTGACGGCAGCGCCGCCGGTGGGCCGGGGAGACCGACCCGGAACAGCGGAGGCGAACGATGGGCGCGATGACCCGAAGGGGACTGCTCACACTCACGGCGGGCGCGGCGGCGGGTGCCGTGGCGGGGTGTTCGGCGACCGGGGGGCAGCGGGCGAAGCCGAACGCCGCCGCGCCACCGGTGGAGGGCGAGCGGGCCGCCCGGACCGCTGTGGTCGACTACATCGGGGACGGCTCGACCGCCTACACCGGGGCGCAGCCGTTCCAGCCGGTCGCTGAGCGGCTGCGGCCGGGTCAGACGCCGCCGCAGTTCGTGATCTTCTCCTGGGACGGCGCCGGCGAGCTGGACCACGGGCTGTTCCCCCGCTTCCGCAAGCTCGCCCGGGACCACGACGCGAAGATGACCTTCTTCCTGTCCGGCCTGTACTGCCTGCCGGAGGACAAGAAGCACCTGTACCGGCCGCCGAACAACCCGGTCGGCGCGTCGGCGATCGGGTACTTCAAGGACGAGCACATCAGGATGACGCTGGAGCAGGTGCGGCTGGCCTGGCTGGAGGGCCACGAGATCGGCACGCACTTCAACGGCCACTTCTGCACCGGTCCGGGCACGGTGGGCGACTGGACCCCGGCGCAGTGGCAGAGCGAGATCGACCAGGCGATCGGGTTCGTCACCCGGTGGAAGACCAACACCGGCTTCCACGACGTGTCCTTCCTGCCCTTCGACTACCGCAAGGAGATGATCGGCGGGCGCACCCCGTGCCTGCTGGGCCAGGACAACTGGCTGCCGGTCGCCCGCAAGCTCGGCTTCCGCTACGACGCCAGCTCGCCCGGCGGCAACCAGGTGTGGCCGACCAGGCGCGGCGGGCTGTGGGACCTGCCGCTCCAGCTCATCCCGTTCCCCGGCCACCGCTTCGAGGTCCTGTCGATGGACTACAACATGCTGGCCAACCAGTCCCACGCGGCGACCCGGTCCGACCCGCGCAACTACCCCGGCTGGCGCTCGCAGGCCGCCGCGTCGTACATCGCCGGGTTCGACCGGGCGTACCGGACGAACCGGGCGCCGTTCTACATCGGCAACCACTTCGAGCAGTGGAACGGCGGCATCTACATGGACGCGGTCGAGGACGCGTTCAGGTACATCGCCGGGCTGAAGGAGAAGGGCGCGGACATCCGGATGGTCTCCTTCAAGCAGTACGTCGACTGGCTCGACGCCCAGGACCCGAAACTGCTGGCGAAGTTGCGGACGCTGGACGTCGGCCGGCAGCCGTCGCAGGGGTGGTCGGAGTTCACCAAGGAGGTCTGACCGCCGCCGGCCCGCCGGCTCCCGGCCGGTGCGGCTCCCGCCGTCCGGATCCGCGCGCCCGTCCGGCCCGGCGCCCCGGCTCCGGCCGCCGTCCGCCGGGCCGGGCCGGCGAACCTGTGCGGGATCGTGCCTGGTGGGTGGGGATCGGCGGAGCGGGGCGGGGGGTGCTAAAAGGCGCCAGACGTGGCATGCGAAACTTTTCACATGAGCGCGACGCCCACCCCCCGTCCGGACCGCACCGCACGCCGCCGTCCCGCCGCCGTGCTCGCGGTCGGTGCCGCGCTGACGTTCGCGCTGGCCGGATGCGGTTCGATGTCCGGCGGCGGGTCCTCCTCGCACGCCGGCTCGGCGGACACCAAGTTCGTCCAGGGCACCGGCGAGATCACCACGGTGCCGCAGGGCCACCGGCCGGCCGCCCCGGACATCTCGGGCACCACGGTCGACGGCAAGCACCTGGCGCTCTCCGACTTCGACGGCGAGATCGTGGTGCTGAACGTCTGGGGGTCGTGGTGCGACCCGTGCCGCGCGGAGGCCCCCAACCTCGCCGAGGTGGCCCGGCAGACCAAGAGCGAGGGGGTGCGGTTCGTCGGCATCAACATCCGTGACTACAGCACCGCGCAGTCCAAGAGCTTCGAGCGGGACTTCCACATCGACTACCCGAGCTTCTTCGACCGGGACGGCAAGCTGCTGCTGCGCTTCCCGCGCGGCAGCCTGCCCCCGCAGTCCATCCCGACCACGCTGATCCTCGACCGGCACCACCGGATCGCCGTGCGCGCGCTCAAGGCGCTGACCACCGCGGAGCTGCGCAAGGCGCTCGACCCGATCATCGCGGAGAAGTGACGTGACCGTCCTGGCCGCCGCCGTCACCGACCCGAACCGCACCGTGCTGTCCGGAGCACTGCTGCTGGCGGTGCCGGTCGCGCTGGTGGGCGGGCTGGTGTCGTTCTTCTCCCCCTGCGTGCTGCCCCTGGTGCCCGGTTACCTCTCCTACGTGACCGGCGTCTCCGGGGCGGACCTCGGCGAGGCGCGGCGCGGCCGGATGGCGGCCGGGGCGTCGCTGTTCGTGCTCGGGTTCACCGCGGTCTTCGTCTCCGGCGGCGCGCTGTTCGGCGGCTTCGGCTACACGCTCCAGGAGTACAAGGGCCCGGTGACCAAGGTGCTCGGCGCGGTGACCATCGTGCTCGGCGTGGCGTTCATGGGCGTGCTGCCGGGGCTGTTCCAGCGCGAGTTGCGGATCCACAAGCGGCCCGCGGTCGGGTTGGCCGGCGCGCCGCTGCTCGGGGTGATGTTCGGACTCGGCTGGACGCCCTGCCTGGGCCCGACCCTCTCGGCGGTCAACGCGCTGTCCATCAACCAGGCCAGCGCGGGCCGCGGCGCGCTGCTGACCGCGGTGTACTGCGCCGGGCTCGGCATCCCGTTCGTGGCGGCGGCGATAGCGTTCCGGCGGGCGCTGGGCGCGTTCGCCTTCGTCAAGCGGCACTACGCCTGGGTGATGCGGATCGGCGGCGGCATGCTGGTGGCGGTCGGTGTGCTGCTGGTCACCGGCGCCTGGGACCGGATCGTCTACCAGATGCAGATCTGGTCCAGCGGCTTCAACGTGGGGATCTGAACGATGCGCAGTACCGACACCCGCTCCGGTCCGCAGGCCGACGACGCCCGGTCCGGTGGGCAGGCCGGCGACGACGCCCGGTCCGGCGCGCGGGCCGACCGCGACGACACCGCCGCGGCGGCGCTGAGCACGGCGCCGCGCGAGGAGGAGCCCGATGCGGTCCGGTCGGCCGGCGGGTCGGACGCCCCCGGCGTGCCGGCGCTCGGCGTGCTCGGCTGGGCCCGCTGGGGCTGGCGGCAGCTGACCTCGATGCGGGTGGCGCTGTTGCTGTTGCTGTTGCTGTCGCTGGCGGCGATCCCCGGCTCGCTGGTGCCGCAGACCAGCATCAACCCGACCAAGGTCAACACCTTCCTGGCCAAGCACGGCACGCTCGGCCCCGTCTACACCAAGCTCGGCCTGTTCCACGTCTACAGCTCGGTGTGGTTCGCCGCGATCTACATCCTGCTGTTCACCTCGCTGGCCGGCTGCATCGTCCCGCGCTCCTGGCAGTTCGTCGGCCAGTTGCGCTCCGCGCCGCCGCGCGCCCCGCGCCGGCTGGACCGGATGCCGGCGTACGCGCGGTGGAGCACCGCCGAGCCGCCGGCCGCGGTGTTGGCGGCGGCCGGCGACCGGCTGGGCCGGCGGCGCTACCGCACGGCGGCTGACGACGGATCGCTGGCGGCGGAGAAGGGCTACCTGCGCGAGGCCGGCAACCTGCTCTTCCACATCGCGCTGTTCGGCCTGCTCATCGCGTTCGCCTGGGGCACGCTGTGGAAGAGCGACGGCACCAAGCTGGTGGTGACCGGCGGCGGCTTCACCAACAACCAGACGCAGTACGACGACCTGCGGCACGGCGCGCTCTTCGACCCGGACGACATGGCGGAGTTCGGCTTCACGCTGAACTCCTTCCAGGCGTCCTACCAGCCGTCCGGCCCGACCAAGGGCACCCCGAAGACCTTCCAGGCGAACGTCACCTACTTCGGCGCGAACGGCCGGGACCACCGCACCACCATCAAGGTCAACGACCCGCTGGACATCGAGGGCAACCGCGTCTACCTGACCTCGCACGGCTACTCGATGGTGGTCACCGTGCGGGACGGCAAGGGCGACGTGGCCTACAGCGGCCCGGTGCCGTTCCTGCCGCTCAACGGCGACCTGGCCTCGCAGGGCGTGATCAAGGTCCCGGACGCGCGGGACGCGCACGGCGCGCGGGAACAGCTCGGCTTCTCCGGCCTGTTCACCCCGACCACCGTCAAGGACCCGGTGATGGGCCCGCAGTCGGTCTTCCCGGCACTGCGCCGGCCCGACCTGTTCCTCACCGCCTACCACGGCGACCTGGGCATGGACTCGGGGCTGCCGCAGAACGTCTACCAACTCGACACCGGCAACAAGAACCTGCACCAGTTCACCTTCCCGGACGGCAAGCCGCTGGCGGTCCAGATGGCGCCGGGTGACACCATGAAGCTGCCGAACGGCGCGGGCAGCATCACCTTCGACCGGGTCGACCAGTGGGCCGAGTTCGAGATCGTGCACCAGCCGGGTATCTGGCTGGCGCTGACCAGCGCGCTGTGCATGCTGGCCGGGCTGGCCGGGTCGCTGTTCATCCAGCGCCGCCGGGTCTGGGTGCGGGCCACCCCGGACGGCGCGGGCGGCACCCGGGTGGAGCTGGCGGGGCTGGGCCGCAGCGAGTCGCCGCGGGTCGCCGAGGAACTGGCCGCGCTGGTGGCCGCCGTACACCGGGCGGCCCCCGCCGCCCCTGACGACGCGCCGCCCGCCGCGACCGCGCCGCCCGCCGCAACCGGGGGAACGCCCACCGAATCCGACGCCGACCGGGACGCGAAGGAGAACGCGTGAACATCGCCGCCACGGTGAACGAGAAGTTCGCCGACTACAGCAACTACCTCATCTATTCGGCGATGGCCGTCTACACCCTCGCCTTCCTCGCCCACATCGCCGAGTGGACGCTCGGCGGCCGCAGCAAGGTGGCCCGGTCCTCCGCCGCGCTGACCGGCGCGCCGGCGGTCGGGGGCGCGGCGGTGGCCGGAGGCGCGGCGGTGGCCGCCCCCGCGGTCACCGTCACCCGGCGCGGCGGCGGGACCGCGGTGCTGGACAGCCCGAAGGTGGTCACCCGGGACGGTTCCGACGACCGCGGCGTGTCCGACGGCGAGGGCGCGGCCGGCGGCGACGAGCAGGGCGAACTGTACGGGCGGATCGCCGTGTCGCTCACCGTGCTGGCGTTCGCGCTGCACCTGGCCGGCGTGGTCTTCCGGGGCCTGTCGGTGGACCGGGCGCCGTGGGGCAACATGTACGAGTTCTCGTGCACGCTGGGCCTGGTCGCCATCGCCGCGTACCTGGTGCTGCTGCTGGCCGGCCGCAACGTGCGCTGGATCGGGCTGTTCCTGGTCACCGCGGTCCTGCTCGACCTGGGGCTGGCGGTCTCCGTGCTGTACACCGCCTCCGACCAGCTGGAGCCGGCGCTGCACTCGTACTGGCTGTGGATCCACGTCAGCTGCGCGATCATCTGCGGCGCGATCTTCCACCTGGGGGCGCTGGCCACCGTGCTGTACCTGTTCCGGGACCGCTACGAGGTCGCGCTGGCCGCCGGCAGGCGGATGGGCCCGCGGTTCGCCTCGATGATGCGGCGGATGCCGGCCGCGGCGACGCTGGACAAGTTCGCCTACCGGATCAACGCGGCCGTCTTCCCGCTGTGGACGTTCACCATCATGGCCGGGTCGATCTGGGCGGAGTCCGCGTGGGGCCGCTACTGGGGCTGGGACCCCACCGAGACCTGGTCGTTCATCACCTGGGTCGCCTACGCCTGCTACCTGCACGCGCGCGCCACCGCCGGCTGGAAGGGCCGCAAGGCCGCCTACCTGGCGCTGATCGGCTTCGCGTGCTTCCTGTTCAACTACTACGGCGTCAACGTCTTCATCGTCGGCAAGCACTCCTACGCCGGGGTGTGACGGCCGGCGCGCGGGACCCGCCGCGACGTGACGGATACTGGACGGCATGGCTTACGACGATCTTCGCTCGTTCCTCAGGGCGTTGGAACGCGACGGTGACCTCAAGCGCGTCAAGGCGGAGGTCGACCCGTACCTGGAGGTCGGCGAGATCACCGACCGGGTCAACAGGGCGGGCGGCCCCGCGCTGCTGTTCGAGAACGTGCGCGGCGCGGCGATGCCGCTGGCGATGAACGTCTACGGCACCGACCGCCGGATGCTCAAGGCGCTGGGGCTGGCGCGCTACGAGGAACTGGGCGAGAAGATCGCCGGGCTGCTCAAGCCGGAGCTGCCGCACGGCTTCACCGGGGTGCGCGACGCGTTCGGCAAGCTCGCCGGGATGGCGCACGTGCCGCCGAAGCGGGTGAAGGACGCGCCGGTGCGGGAGGTGGTGCTGCGCGGCGACGAGGTGGACCTGGACGCGCTGCCCGCGCTGTTCACCTGGCCGGGTGACGGCGGGTCGTTCTTCAACCTGGGGCTGACCCACACCAAGGACCCGGTCACCGGGGTGCGCAACCTGGGCCTGTACCGGCTCCAGCGGCACGACCGGCGCACCATCGGCATGCACTGGCAGATCCACAAGGACAGCCGGGAGCACTACCAGGCGGCGCAGCGCCGCGGTGAACGGCTGCCGGTGGCGGTCGCGTTCGGCTGCCCGCCCGCGGTCACCTACGCGGCCACCGCTCCGCTGCCCGGTGACATCGACGAGTACCTGTTCGCCGGGTTCGTGCAGGGCCGGCGGGTGGAGATGGTGGACTGCGCCACCGTGCCGCTCCAGGTGCCGGCCGCCGCGGAGGTGGTGCTGGAGGGCTGGCTGGAGCCCGGGCGGACGCTGCCGGAGGGGCCGTTCGGCGACCACACCGGCTTCTACACGCCGTGCGAGCCGTTCCCGGCGCTGACCGTCGAGTGCGTCACGATGCGGCGGCGCCCGCTGCTGCAGTCCATCGTGGTCGGTCGGCCGCCCACCGAGGACGGGCCGCTGGGCAAGGCCACCGAGCGGTTCTTCCTTCCGCTGCTGAAGATCATCGTCCCGGACATCGTGGACTACGACCTGCCGGAGGCGGGCGGCTTCCACAACTGCGCCATCCTGTCGATCGACAAGAAGTACCCCAAGCACGCCCAGAAGGTGATGCACGCCGTGTGGGGCGCCCACATGATGTCGCTCACCAAGCTCATCGTCGTGGTGGACGCCGACTGCGACGTGCACGACTACCGGGAGGTGGCCTGGCGGGCGTTCGGCAACACCGACTACAGTCGCGACCTGACCGTGGTCGAGGGCCCGGTCGACCACCTGGACCACGCCTCCTACCAGCAGTTCTGGGGCGGCAAGGCGGGCATCGACGCCACCCGCAAGCTCCCCGAGGAGGGCTACCTGCGCGACGGCGGCTGGCCGGAGATGGTGCGCAGCGACCCGGAGACCGCCCGTACGGTGGACCGCCGGTGGAAGGAGTACGGCCTGTGAGCGCGGACTCGGCGGCCACCGGACTGTTCGGCCCGGAGCCGGCCCGGCCCGGACGGCTGCGCGGGTTCCTGCGGCTGGTGATGATCGAGCACTCGGTGTTCGCCCTGCCGTTCGCCTACATGGCCGCGCTCACCGCGATGCGCGGGGTCTCCGGGAGCGTGTACTGGTGGCGACTGCTGCTGGTCACCCTCGCCATGGTCGGCCTGCGCACCTTCGCGATGGCGGCGAACCGGATCATCGACCGGGAGATCGACGCCCGCAACCCGCGTACCGCCGGGCGGGAACTGGTGACCGGCGCGGTGTCGGTGCGCTCGGCGTGGACCGGCGCGCTGGTGGCCGTCGTGGTCTTCCTGGGCGCCGCCGCGCTGCTCAACCCGCTGTGCCTGGCGCTGGCCCCGGTCGCCGTGGTGCCGATGGTCGTCTACCCGTACGGCAAGCGGTTCACCGACTACCCGCACGTCATCCTCGGGCTGGCGCAGGCGATGGGCCCGGTCGGCGCCTGGCTGGCCGTCACCGGGCGCTGGTCGTGGGACGCGGCGCTGCTCGGGCTGGCGGTCGGGGTGTGGATCGGCGGCTTCGACCTGATCTTCGCCTGCCAGGACGTGGCCGCCGACCGGGCGCACGGGGTGCGGTCTGTGCCGGCCCGCTTCGGTGTCGCGGGCGCACTGTACGGCGCGCGCGCCGCCCACGTGCTGACCACCGGGCTGCTGGTCTGGTACGCGCTGGCCACCGGCGCCGGGGCCTGGTTCTGGGTCGGGCTGGCCGTGGTGGCCGGCGCCTTCCTCTACGAGCACTCGTTGGTGCGGCCCGGCGACCTGTCGCGGCTGAACCGGGCGTTCTTCACGGTCAACGGCTTCATCGGCATCGTGCTGTTCCTGTGCGCGCTGCTCGACCTGGTCGCCCGCGGTCTGCGCCCCTGAGCGTCCGCGCCGGGCGGGCCGGGCCGTGGACCGGCGCGGCCCGGCGCTCAGGGCACGGGCACCGGCGGCTGACGGCGGCGGCAGACGAAGGCGGCGAGCACCCCGCCGGCCAGCCCGAACAGGTGCGCCTGCCAGGAGATCCGGGTCGCGGTGGGCAGCACGCCCCACAGGATCGAGCCGTAGACCACCGCGACGGCGGCGCCGAGCACGATGTCCAGCGGCCTGCGGTCCACGAACCCGCGGACCAGCAGATAGCCGAACAGCCCGAATATCAGTCCGGAGGCGCCGGCGGTGTTGGTGTGCGCCGGCGCCACCAGCCACACCCCCAGACCGCTCACCACGATCACCAGCGCCGCGACCCGCAGGAAGCGCGCGATCCCGCCGAGCGCGGCGAGGAAGCCGAGCACCAGCAGCGGCAGCGTGTTCGCCGCCAGGTGCGCGAAGCCGAAGTGGACGAACGCGGCCGGCACCACGTCCCACAACTGGCCGGCCGAACGCGGCTCGATGCCGAGCGAGTCCAGCGCGCCGTGGCTGACCACGTCGACCGCCTCCAGCACCCACAGCAGCGCCACCCAGCCGAGCATGAGCGCGGCCGCCGCCGGCACGCCGCCCAGTGCTCCGCCGCCCGGCGCCCGGCCGTCCGGCCGTCCGCGCCACCGCCGGGTCATCGTCGCGCGCCCCGGCGTCCGCGTCCCCTTCCGGGTACCGTTCCGCACCGCTCCCGCATCTCCTTCCGTACCGCATCGCCGCATCGCCGCATCGCCGCGTCGCCGTGCCGTCCGCCCGGCCCGCCCGGCCCGTGCGGCGGATCCGGGCCCGGGCCGGGCGAGCCGGGACCGGGCCGGCGCCGCGGCCCGGTACTCACCGTAGTGAACGGCTCGGACGACGGTGCCGGTTCCGCACGAACGCGTGACGGTGCGGGCGGTTAGGCTCAACTCCGTGGAACCCCGAACGCGCCCCGACCGGCTCCCGTGGATCGTCGGCGTCTCCGGCGCCTCCGGCACGCCGTACGCCGCGTCGGTGCTGCGCGCCCTGCTCGGCGCCGGCGAGGCGGTGGACCTGGTGGTCAGCCGCGCCGCCCGGCTGACGCTGCTGGACGAGACCGGCGAACCGTTCCGGGACGCCCACTGGCACGCCGACCTGCGCCGCTGGCTCGCCCGCGGCGCGGACGGCGACCCCAAGGCGTTCGACCCGGACGGGTTCGGGCTGCCCGCGGACGACGCGGCCGGCCCGCGGCCGTCGGCCGAGCCCGGCCGGGCCGGCGCCACCCGCGGCGGTCCGGCGGACGGCCCGGTGCGGTACTGGCCGGCCGGTGACCTGGCCGCCGGGCCGTCCTCCGGCTCGTACCCGGCCAAGGGCATGTTGATCGTGCCCGCCTCAACCGCCAGCGTGGCCGGGGTGGCGCTCGGGCTGTCGAAGGACCTGCTGCAGCGCGCCGCGTCCGTCACCCTCAAGGAGCGTCGCCCGCTGGTGGTGGTGGTCCGTGAGACCCCGCTGAGCGGCGCCGTGCTGCGCCAGCTCGTCGCGCTCGACGACGCCGGCGCGGTCGTGCTGCCGGCCGCGCCGGCCTTCTACGCGGGCGCGGTGGGCGCGCAGGACATGGTCGACTTCGTCGCCGGGCGGGCGCTGGACGCGGCCGGGGTGCCGCACCGGCTCTACCGCCGGTGGTCCGGGACGCTCGGCGGCGCCGGGCAGGCCGGGCCGGAGTGAACCGGCCGGCCGGTCCGCGCTCGCGGCGGGGCCGGCGGCGGTGCGCGACCGGGTATCCGGAACCGTACCGACACCCTTCGGATACCGGTTGACGGCACCAGGTGCCTTAGATTCACACCGTAGACGCCACATCGGTCAACGAATGGAAGGCTCCAGTAGATGGACGCGGTGGACAGGCAGCTCATCCAGGCCCTGCGGGAGAACGGCAGAGCGTCCTACGCCGAACTCGGCCGGCTGGTCGGGCTCTCCGGGCCAAGTGTCACCGACCGCATCAACCGGCTGGAACAGGCCGGGGTGATCACCGGCTACCGGGCGACGGTCGCGCCCGCCGCGCTCGGGCTGGGCGCCACCGCGCTGATCGGCATCCAGTTGAGCGACGCGGCCGACCACGACGAGGTGGCCCGGCTGATGCGCGGGCTGGAGGAGATCGAGGACTGCTGGTTCATCGCGGGCGACGACTCGTACATGCTCAAAGTGCGGGTGGCGGACGTGGACGCCCTGGAACACACCATCAGGCGGTTGTCCGGCCTGGACGGGGTGGCCCGCACCCGCACCACCGTGGTGCTCTCCACCAAGTGGGAGAACCGGGTCGGGCAGTTGCCGGGCGGCACGGGGGCGTAGGCTCGGGCGGGGCGCCGAAAGGTGCGTCGTGCACCGGCGGCCGGTCGGCGGTGCGGATCCACGAGGAGGGCTGACGCGGCATGGACGCTGGGCTGAAGCGGGAGCTGGAGGCGAAGGTCCGCGCGGGCGAGCGGCTGTCCCGCGAGGACGGCGTCGCGCTCTACGCGTGCGACGACCTGGCCTGGCTGGGCGGCCTGGCACACGAGGTGCGCACCGCCAAGAACGGCGACGTCGTGCACTTCAACGTCAACCGGCACCTGAACATGACCAACGTGTGCACCGCGTCCTGCGCCTACTGCTCCTTCCAGCGCAAGCCGGGGGAGAAGGACGCCTACACGATGCGCATCGAGGAGGCGGTCCGGCTCGCCAAGGCGATGGAGGGGGAGAACCTCACCGAGCTGCACATCGTCAACGGGCTGCACCCGACGCTGCCGTGGCGCTACTACCCGCGCTCGCTGCGGGCGCTGAAGGAAGCGCTGCCGAACGTCTCGCTCAAGGCGTTCACCGCCACCGAGATCCACCACTTCGAGTCGATCTCCGGGATGAGCGCGTCGGACATCCTGGACGAACTCATCGACGCCGGGCTGGAGTCGCTGACCGGCGGCGGCGCGGAGATCTTCGACTGGGAGGTCCGCCAGCACATCGTGGACCACCGCACGCACTGGGAGGACTGGTCGCGCATCCACCGGCTGGCGCACTCCAAGGGCCTCAAGACCCCGTGCACCATGCTCTACGGGCACGTCGAGGAGCCCCGGCACCGGGTGGACCACGTGCTGCGGCTGCGCGAACTGCAGGACGAGACCGGCGGCTTCCAGGTCTTCATCCCGCTGCGCTACCAGCACGACTTCGTGGACGTCAAGGACGGCAAGGTGCGCAACCGGCTCCAGGCGCGCACCACGATGGCCACCGGTGCCGAGGCGCTGCGCACCTTCGCGGTCTCCCGGCTGCTGTTCGACAACGTGCCGCACGTGAAGGTCTTCTGGGTGATGCACGGCCTGGCCACCGCGCAGCTCGCGCTCAACCACGGTGCCGACGACATGGACGGCTCGGTGGTGGAGTACAAGATCACGCACGACGCGGACGACTTCGGCACGCCGAACAAGCTGACCCGTGAGGACATCCTGGACCTGATCCGGGACGCCGGTTTCCGTCCGGTCGAGCGCAACACCCGCTACGAGGTGATCCGCGAGTACCCGGGCCCGGACCCGGACCGCCGGGAGTCGCCGCAGCCCATGCGGATCTGACCCGTGCCGCCGGCCCGGGTGCCGCCCCGCCCGCCCCGGACGTGGGGGCCGCGGGGGCGCGTGCTTCACTGGAGGGACGTCCCGGGCGGGCGCCCGACCCGAGCCGGCATCGAGAGCGAGGAAGAGCTGTGCGCTGGAAGCCGAGTCCCATGCTCCGGTACACCGCCCTGCGCGCGGGCCTGTTCGTGGCCTGCTTCCTGGTGATCTGGGGTCTGGTGTACGTCCGGATCCTGCCCGCCGGGCTGGGCCGGTCCAATCTGCTGTGGGTGCTGCTGCTGGCGCTGGTGATCTCCGCGCCGCTCAGCTTCGTGATGCTGCGCGGGGTCCGGGAGGACGCGTCGGTGCAGATCTCCCAGCGTGTCGAGCGGTCCCGTGCCGCGTTCGCCGCGAAGGCGGGGGACGAGGACGCGGCGGACGACGCCGCACGCGAGGCGGCCGGCGCCCCCGCCGGCACCGAGCCCCGGAGCTGACCGCCCGGCCCGGGCGCCGGGTCCGTGCGGGCACCGCCGGGCCGGCCCGCGGCGCCACGTCCCCCCGGCCGTCCGTGCGACGGCCGCCCGTCGTCGCGGCCGCGCCGTCCGTTCGCCGTCCGCGCCGCGGCGCGCGGCTCCCGAGGCTCCGGCGCGCGCGCCGTGCGCGGGCCCGCCCCCGCGCCGCCCGCCGGCGGGAGAGGCGACGACGGCCGGGCGAAGGCAGCCGGGCGAAGGCAGGAGCCCCGCGCACGCGCGGGGCTCCTTGGTACTGCACTCAGGCTGCGATGGACACACGTGCCCGGGAGACGTCAGACAGTGGTGACGTTCTCCGCCTGCGGGCCCTTCGGGCCCTGGGTCACGTCGAACGTCACCTGCTGGTTCTCCTCCAGGGAGCGGAAGCCGGAGGCGTTGATCGCGGAGTAGTGGACGAAGACATCCGGGCCGCCGCCGTCCTGGGCGATGAAGCCGAAGCCCTTTTCAGCGTTGAACCACTTCACGGTTCCGGTAGCCATAAAGCCCTCCTTGGGCCAGGGTCGCCCTGCTCCAGAACCTGCAAAGAAGTCTGAAAACTACAAAAGCCTGCGGCGTCACATGCTCCGCAGGCTCTGTACTGCAAGGGAAACCAAACTGCAACTTGCGGCGAGCCTAGCACGAGCCGGGCGATCACGGAAGGCTGTCCCGTTCACCGTGTCGTCGCAGATCAGCGCGGTGCGGCCGGGCGCCGTCCGGCGCCGGCGGCGGCGCCGGACCCGCACCGGCGGGCACCCCGCGGCCGGACGCCGGGGAGCGGGGCTACTGTCTCGGCGTGGACAATTCATCGCCTACGGCAACCAAGGACGGCGTCCGTCCGAGCCGCCCCCGGGTCGGCCACATCCAGTTCCTGAACTGCCTCCCGCTGTACTGGGGGCTCGCCCGGACCGGGAACCTGCTCGACCTGGAGCTGACCAAGGACACCCCGGAGAAGCTCAGCGAGCAGCTCGTGCGCGGCGAACTCGACATCTCCCCGATCACCCTCGTGGAGTACCTCAAGCACGCCGACCGGCTGGTCGCGCTGCCGGACATCGCGGTCGGCTGCGACGGCCCGGTCATGTCGTGCGTCATCGTCAGCCAGCTCCCGCTGGACCGGCTGGACGGCCGGCGGGTCGCCCTCGGCTCCACCTCCCGCACCTCGGTCCGGCTCGCCCAGCTGCTGCTGGCCGACCGGTACGGGGTGAGCCCGGAGTACTACGTCTGCCCGCCGGACCTCGGCGAGATGATGCGGGAGGCGGACGCCGGCGTGCTGATCGGCGACGCCGCGCTGCGCGCCTCGCTGCACCAGGCGCCGCGGCTCGGCCTGGAGGTGCACGACCTGGGGCTGATGTGGAAGGAGTGGACCGGGCTGCCGTTCGTCTTCGCGCTCTGGGCGGCGCGCCGCGACTTCCTGGCCGACCGGCCGGACGCGGTGGGGGACGTGCACGAGGCGTTCCTCGCCTCCCGGGACCGCTCCCTGGAGGAGGTGGAGAAGGTCGCCGAGCACGCCGCGCGCTGGGAGCTGTTCGACAGCGCGCTGCTGCGCCGCTACTTCACCACGCTCGACTTCTCGCTCGGCGCGGAGCAGCTGGCCGGCATCGCCGAGTTCGCCCGCCGGGTCGGCGCCACCACCGGCTTCGCCCCGGACACCAGGGTCGAGCTCTTCCACCGGTAGCCGTCCCGCGCGCCCGCCGCCCCGGCCGGCGGTGCGTCTCGGCGCGCGCCGCCCCCGGCCGCCCGGCGTGCGCTCGGCGCGCGGCGCCGACGGCGCGTGCCCGGCCGGTGTGAGCGCCGTGGTCACCGCGTCCGGGGGGCGCCCGCTCGGGGCGTCACAGCGACGTGAGCGGCACCTGCACGGTGCGCACCTCGCCGTCGCCCAGGTGCAGCAGGCCGCGGCCCGGCTGCACCGCGTTGCCGACCGCGCCGCGCTGCAGCCGCACGCCGATCAGGTCGGCGTCCGACATGTTCTGCGGCGACAGCAGCAGACCGCTGCGCGCCTTCTTCATCTCCACCTGCCAGCCGGAGAAGCCGCCGCACACGTCGTCCGCGTCGCCGGCGATGACCAGCCCCACGCTCTTGCCGGCCGACCGCCGCACCACGGACGTCAGCACGTCGCCCGCGTCGCACTGGCGCAGCAGCTCCGCGTCGTCCACCAGGATCACCGCCGGTCCCGACACCCGCTCCAGTGCCTCGCGCATCTCCTCCTCGGAGATCTCCTCGCCGGTGAAGTAGCCGATGACGCCCGGCGCGTGCTTCAGCCGGCGCAGCGGCGACTGGCGGCGCGGCGCGGCCAGGATCACCTGGGTGCCCACCGACAGCAGCGAGCGGGTCATGGTCAGCAGCGCGGTGCTGCGCCCGGAGCGCGGCGGGCCGGCGATGACGAACGCCGGGGTGGAGGCGCCGAGGTCGGGGCCCAGCGCCAGCAACTGGTCGCCGCCGACCGCGGCGAGCGCCCACATCGGGCTCACGGTGTCCCGGTCGCCGGTGTCCCGCAGCCGCCACGCCTCCTCGAAGCTGATCCGCCCCGGCAGCACGTCCACCCGGAACGGCCGGCGCGAGCGCGGCACGTCCGCCCAGCGCCCGGCGGCCCACTGCCCGATGGTGGCCAGCGCGGCGGACTGCGCCTGGCCGCTGGGGTCGTCGGTGAGCAGCGCGATGTGCGTCTCCACCGCGCCCTGGGCCCGGAAGCCGCGGCCGGGCGGCATGTTCGCCGGCACCTTCTTGGCGTTCAGCCCGACCAGGGTCAGGTCCGAGGGGTCGGCGAGCTGGAAGGCGATCTTGTTCTCGGTCAGCGTGGAGATCCGGCCCAGCAGCACGGTGCGGTCGCCGCTGAGGACCACGTGCAGGCCGACCGAGGCGCCCTCGCGCATCAGCTGGTAGACCGCGTCGGTGAGCGCTCCCGCGTTCAGCTCGCCCAGCGAGGGCATGAAGCCCTCCCAGCGGTCCAGGAACAGCACGATGTGCGGCAGCCGTTCGTGCTCCGGCACACCGTTGCGCTGCTCGTTGACGTCGGTGAAGCCGCGCTCGCCCAGGGCCGCCATCCGGCGCTGCACCTCGGCGGTGAGGTTCTCGATCAGCCGCACCGCGCGGTCCGCCTCGTTGGCCCGCACCACCGCGCCGCAGTGCGGCAGCCCGGTGAGTGCCAGGAGCGCGCCGTTGCCGCAGTCCAGCCCGTACATGTGCAGGTCGGCCGGGGAGTTGGCGCGGGCCAGCGAGCCGGCGATGGTGCGCAGCGCCTGCGAGCGCCCGGTGCGCGGCGCGCCGGAGAGCATCAGATGGCCGAAGGTCGGCAGTTCGATCGCGACGGTGCGCCGGGCCTGCTGGGCCGGCAGGTCGTCGATCGCGTAGGGGGCCGGCAGCAGCCCGTCGCGCGACAGGCGGCGCGGCGGATCCAGGTCGTCCAGCGTCATCGACGTGGTCAGCGCCGGCAGCCACGGGCTGTGCTGCGCCGGCAGCCCGAGCTGCCGGTCGGCCTCGATGACCGCGTCCACCAGCACCGCGAGGTCGGTCAGCAGGTCGTCCTCGTTGCCCTTCGGGCCGGCCGGCCGTTCCGGCGCCGGACGGCCCAGCGCCTCCCAGCCGACCGCCGCGGTGAACGGCGCCGGTGCCTTGGTGGCCACCTGGCCCGGCCGCCGCCCGCCGACCCGCCCGGACTGGAACGGCAGCAGCGAGGAGGCGCCGAGCCGCACGTAGGCGCGGCCGGGGGTGGACTTGGCGATGTGGCCGGCGTCCGGGGCGTCGATGACGTCGGTGGACTCCGCGGCGTCGGTGACCCGCAGCGCGATGCGCAGGTTGGTGTTGGCGCGGATCTCCGGCGAGACCACGCCGGACGGCCGCTGCGTGGCGAGGATCAGGTGGATGCCGAGCGACCGGCCGCGCTGCGCGATGTTGACCAGGCCGGTGACGAAGTCCGGCAGTTCGCGGGCCATGGAGGCGAACTCGTCGATGACGATGAGCAGCCGGGGCATCGGCGCGAGGGACGGGTTGGTCCGCATCGCGACGACGTAGTCCTCCAGGTCCTTGGTGCCGGCGGCGGCCAGGATGTGCTCGCGCCGCCGCAGTTCGGCGCCGAGCGACTCCAGCGCCCGCTCCACCAGGTGGGTGTCGAGGTCGGTGACCATGCCCACGGTGTGCGGCAGCCGGTTGCAGTCCTTGAACGCCGAGCCGCCCTTGTAGTCCACGAGCACGAACGTCATGGCGTCCGGCCGGTTGGCGACCGCCAGCGAGGCCACGACGGTCTGCAGCAGCTCCGACTTGCCGGAACCGGTGGTGCCGGCCACCAGGCCGTGCGGGCCGTCGCGGACCAGGTCGATGGCGAACGCGCCGTCGAACGAGGCGCCCACCACCGCGCTGGTGCTGCGCCCGCCCAGCGCCCAGCGGGCGCTGACGCCCTGCGCGGTCGGCGGTTCCAGGTCGATCACGTCCAGCAGCCGGCAGGCGTCCGGCAGCGCCGCGCCGTCGTCGCCGCTGACGTCCCGGATCGGCGCGACGGCGCGGGCCACCCGTTCGCACCACCGCGGCGTCACGCAGTCCGGACGCACCCCGGTCAGCGGCTCCTGGCCGGCCATCGAGACCTGGAGCATCCCGTAGTAGTCCTCCTCGACCACCGCGCGGCACTCCTCCGGCAGCAGCCGCCGGTCGGCGTCCAGGCAGACCAGGTGGATGCCGACGGCCGGGCCGTCGCGCAGGATCTGGGTCAGGCCGGGCAGCGCGCGCAGCCGGCGCGAACCGTCCAGCACCACCAGCGTGGTCGGGCCGCCCCACCGCTGGTTGGCGGCGAGTCCGGCCTCGCGCGCCGCCTCCTGCCGGGCGGTGACCTGTCCGAGCAGTTCGCTGATCCGTCGCGCCACGCTGTCCGCGTCGGTGCCGATCAGCGCCAGCGCGGACTGCCCGTCCCGGGCGCGGGCGTGCGGCAGCCAGCGCACCCACTCCCAGCTGTCCCGGCCGCTGGGGTCGGTCAGCACGCACACCTGCAGGTCGGCCGGCGAGTGCAGCACCGCGGCCTGGGCCACCAGCCAGCGGCCGACCGCCCGCGGCAGCTCGCCGCGCCCGGCGATGCCCAGCACGCCGTGCGCCGGCATCGGCACCGTGATCGGCACGTCGGGCAGTTCGCGCGGCGCGGTGCGCCGGTGCTCCTCCTGGCCGGGGTCGGAGACCTCCACCTCGGAGCGCTGGGTGCCGGTGCCGACCCGCAGCAGCGCGTAGTCCGCGTCGGCGCGTCGACGCTCCCACAGCCGGCCGCTCGGGCCGGTCGCGGTGAGCAGCACCTCGGCCGGGTCGGGTGCGGCGTCCCGCCGGTGCCCGGTCTCCGCGGCGGCGGCCTTGCGGGCCTGGCGTTCGATGGAGTCCCGCTGCTTGGCGTAGTCGGCCAGCGTCTGGCGGAACGTCTTCTTGCCGTGCTTGCGGTCGTTGAAGTAGTTGGCGACCATCGTCATCGGGCTGAGCACGGCCATGAACAGGAACGCCGGCTGGTGTTCCATCATCGTCATGGCCACCGAGCCGACCAGCGGCACGCCCGCCATCACCCACGGCAGCGGCCGGGCGTCACCCTGCTTGGGCTGGGCCGGCAGCTGGAACTGGGTGGGCCGCGGCGGCGGCGTGATGCGCGGCGGCCGGTTGTAGTCCAGCCCGGTGCCGTCCTCGGACGGCTTGAGCGCGGCGTCCGGGAAGACCGGGTGCTGGAGTTCGATGAGCGAGTGGCCGGCCGCCACGACGCCGCGCCGCCGCCAGGGCGTCGGGCCGGTCAGCGGGGCGTCGTCCAGAGTGGCCTGGACGCCCGGTTCCGGGTGCGCGGTGACCAGGCCGTCGATGGAGACCTCCACCTCCACGGCCGCGGCAGGCAGCGCCGGGTCGTTCAGGCGTATCCAGGCGTCCGGGCCGCTGCCGATCACCGCGACGCCCGGGCCGAGGCGGTGCACCCCGCCGGAGTCCGGGCCGCCCACGACGCGGATCTCCACGGTGCCCTGGGCGTCCGGGAGTTCGCAGGCGCCCGGGGCGGCCAGCGAGACCATCGCGCCGTCCCGCAGCGGGGAGGCGTCGAGGCTGACCTCCGGGTCCAGCCGGAAGCCGTTGACGTGCAGCCCGGGCGGGCCCTGGCCGTCGTCGGGCCGGCCGAGCTGCCGGGCGATCTCGACGGCGAGCGACCCCACCGGCGCCCCCGGGTCCGCGTCGACCAGGACGTCGGCTCGGTCGTCGCGGACCGGGTCGATGACGCTGAGCTGGAGTTCCACGGCCTTCCCCCTGGGCGCTGGATGTGTCCCGCGCGCGACCGCCCCCCGGGGGCCGCGCGTTGCCGCGATCGGCATGTCCACGATCGCTCGAACGGGTAGCGACCATGATGCCTCAGCGGTCCGACCCCGGCCCAGGCCAGGTGCGGGGAGCCGGGTGTGGGATCGGTGAAGACCGCGCCGTGCGGGCGTCGCCGGCCGTCCGGCCGTCCGGCCGCCGCCGTCCGGGCGGTGGGCGGCGGACGGCGGACGGCCGGGCGGATCACGGTCCCGGGCCGGGCGGTTCCGCGGCGCCGCGGCGGGTGGCGGATTCCCGGAACCAGGGATGCGGGGGCCGCGTCCCCACCCGTAAGCTGGGCGACCGCGCGGACCGTCCGTCGTCGCACGGGCGTTCGCGTATGTTCAACCAGGGAAGCCACGGGGGTCGGCCCTGAGGCGAGCTTCGAAAGGTGGGCCGAGATGGCCTCGAACGTCAACGTCACGTACCAGGACATGCGCGACGCGGCGACCAAGCTGCGTACCGGTCAGCACGACATCCAGGGCAAGCTGACCGACATGCAGAAGTACGTCAACCAGCTGGTCAACGGCGGTTACGTCACGGACCGCTCGTCGAAGCAGTTCGACCAGTCCTACACCGAGTTCAACACCGGTGCCAACAAGACCATCGAGGGCATCGACGGCATGGCGAAGTTCCTCGAGCAGGCCGCGCAGACCTTCCAGCAGGCGGACGAGCAGCTCGCCAAGGGCCTGGGCCACTGACCACGCGGCGGCGACGCCGCCGCCCGTGCGTGACGGTCCGATGCGCCGCCGCGGCCGCCGGCCGCGGCGGCGCATCGTCGTTCCGCCTCCCGCCCGTCGACGCGTCGGCGCACCGACGACGGGGGCCACGAGGGCGTGCCCGCCGGGTGGGCGGCCGGTGCCCACCGGACGCCCGACGGGTGAACGTCGCGTGCGGATCCCTTCCGCCCTGTCCGCAACCGCCGGTCCCCTTCGGCCGGGCGGCCGGGACCGGGCGCAGCCGGCGGGTCCCCCCGTGGCCGGGCGCGGCCCGGACTCACCCCCCGGCCGGGCAGACCGGGTCGGCCGCGGCGTACTCCAGGCCCTTCGGTCCGGAGACGGCGGTGCCGGCCAGGAAGCAGACGCCGGGCCTGAGGGAGCCGGCGTCGGTGAACGTGACCGACCGCTGGCCGGGCGTGGCCTGCACCAGCTTGATCTCCGCCCCGCTCGCGCCCTTGGTCGACTCCACGCCGTAAGCGGTCACCTTCGAGGTGTCCTTCGGAGCGTTCCAGCTGACCTTCACCCCGCCGGCCACCTTGGCGACCTCCACGTCGTGCGGTACCAGCGCGGCCCGTTCCGCGGCCGGCACCTCGCTCAGGCCGCCCGGCGCGGTCGGCGAACCGGACGGCTCCGCCACCGTACGGTGCTCGTGCTCGTGCCTGTCGTGCAGGTAGAGCGTCATACCGGTGGCACCGCCGGCGAACACCACCAGCGCGATCCCCGCGGCGAGCATCCGGCGCTGGTTGCGGCGCTTCGCGTCCGCCTCCGCCTCCTTGCTCAGCCGCTCCGCCTCCGCCTGCTCCTCCGGCGTCACGTCGTCCGCCGGGTCCCAGCCCGGCAGCACCGGCTCCGGCGCCGGCTCCGGGCCGGTCGCCGGCACCCGGGAGGCGTACGCCGGCGGCAGCATCAGCCGCAGCTCGCGGTACACCTCCGTCAGCGGCGGCCGGCCCTCGGAGTTGACCGCCATCATCCGGCGGACCAGGTCGAACAGCTGCGGCGGCACGTCGTGCCGGTCCGGGTGCGGCAACTCGCCGTGCATCACCTCGTGGTAGAGCGCCGACCAGCTGGTGCCGCCCGCCTCGGCGTACGCGGGCAGGCCGTTGAGCAGCGCGTACAGCGTCGCGCCCAGGCCGTAGACGTCCGCGGACGGCCCCGGCCGCTCCCAGCCGAACAGCTCCCGCGCGGAGTACATCGGATCGAAGACCGCGCCCACCTGCGGTGCGGAGCGCTGGATCACCCGGGTCACGCCGTGGTCGGCGAGCAGCGCGTCACCCGCCTCGTCGAACAGCACGTTGGCCGGCCGCACGTCCAGGTGCAGCAGCCCGCGCCGGTGCGCCGAGGCGACGGACAGCGCCGACCGGATCCCGATCACGACGACCTCGTCGACCGGGAACGGGCCGGAGTTGGCCAGCTTGGCCTGCGCGTTGCCGCCCCGGCAGAACCCCTGCACCAGGTAGGGGTGGCCGTCCAGGGTGAACCCGGCGTCCTCCACCGGCACCGAGCACGGGTGCCGGCCCGCCGAACCGGCCGACAGCAGCTCGGCGTGCGCGGACAGCCGCGCGCCCTCGTCCTCCACCGTCAGGTGCAGCATCTTCACCGCGACCTCGTGGCCGGCCTCGTCCCGGCACAGCAGCACCGTGCCGTGCCGACCGCTCCCTATCCGGCGCAGCAGTTGGTAGCCGTCCGGCAGCCGGCCCGGCAGCGCCTCCGCCTCCAGGGCGACGCCGCCGAAGGAACCGCTCCCGGTGGAACCCACCGCCTGGTCCACCCATGAGCCGATGGACTGTCGCGTGTCGTCGTCCGTACCCAGCCCCCCGCCGCCGTCCGTGTCCTCGCGGCCCCATCCCGGTGTACGGTCCACTGACCCCTCCCCGCCCGTGTGTTGTCGCCTCGGCCCACCAAATTACCGCCTGGTGGCGGCCGGACGCCCGGCCCCGACCGGGAGCGCACCGGACCGCGACAATACGGGCACAGGCCCGGGCGGTAGGCTGGGCCGGTCCGACCCACCAACCCCGAGAGGGATGACCGGTGCTCCAGGAAGCCGATCTGCACACCGTGCTGGACCGGGCCGCGGCCGGCGGCCGGATCACCCCCGACGAGGCGCTGGACCTCTACCGCGCCGCGCCGCTGCACGCACTCGGGTCCGCCGCCGACGCGGCCCGCCGCCGTCGCTACGCCGGCACCGAGCACATCGCCACGTACATCATCGAGCGCAACATCAACTACACCAACGTGTGCGTGACGGCGTGCCGGTTCTGCGCGTTCTACGCGGCGCCCAAGGACACCGCCAGGGGCTGGACCCGCGACCTGGACGACATCCTGCGCCGGTGCGCGGAGACGGTCGAACTGGGCGGCACCCAGATCATGTTCCAGGGCGGCCACCACCCGGACTACGGCGTGGAGTACTACGAGGAGCACTTCTCCGCGATCAAGAAGGCGTTCCCGCAGTTGGTCATCCACTCGCTCGGCGCCTCCGAGGTCGCGCACATGGCGAAGGTCTCCGGGGTCACCGTGGAGGAGGCGGTCGCTCGCATCCGGGACGCCGGGCTCGACTCGTTCGCCGGCGCCGGCGCCGAGCTGCTGCCGGAGCGCCCGCGCACGGCGATCGCGCCGCTGAAGGAGTCCGGCGAGCGCTGGCTGGAGATCATGGAGACCGCGCACCGGATGGGCGTGGAGTCGACCTCCACCATGCTGATGGGCACCGGGGAGACCAACACCGAGCGGATCGAGCACCTGCGGATGATCCGCGACGTGCAGGACCGCACCGGCGGCTTCCGCGCCTTCATCCCGTACACCTACCAGCCGGAGAACAACCACCTGAGGGGCCGGACGCAGGCGACCCTCTTCGAGTACCTGCGGATGATCGCCATCGCGCGGATCTTCCTGGACAACGTCGCCCACATCCAGGGTTCGTGGCTGACCACCGGCAAGGAGGCGGGCCAGCTGTCGCTGCACTACGGCGCGGACGACCTCGGCTCGGTGATGCTGGAGGAGAACGTGGTCTCCTCGGCCGGAGCCCGGCACCGCTCCAACCGGATGGAACTGCTCCACCTGATCCGGGCGGCCGGCCGGGTGCCCGCGCAGCGCTCCACCACCTACGAGCACCTGGTGGTGCACGACGACCCGGCCGCCGACCCGGTCGACGACCACGTGGTCTCGCACCTGTCCTCCACCGCCATCGAGGGCGGCACCGCGCACCCGGAGCTGAAGCTGGTCGAGACCAGCTGAGCCCGCGGTGCTGACCCTGCACAGCGGCACGCTCGGCGGCCCGGCCGTCGTGGTGCGCGGCGACACCGTCGAGGCGGTCGGCGACCGCGCCGCGCTGGCCGCCCGCTACCCGGACGCCCGCGGCCGCGAGTGGGCCGGCACGCTGCGCGCCGCCCTGCTGCTGCCCGGCCCGGTCCCGGACGCGCCCACCCCGCGCGAACGGGTGCACGCGGTGCTGCGGCTGGGCGCCACCGCGGTACGCGACGAGGCCGCCGACTCGCTGCCGCTGCGCGAGGCGGCGGCCCGCGCCGGGGTGCGCGTGGTGCGCGCGCCGCAGGAGGCGCCGGCGCTGGTCCCCGGCGCCCGCGCCGACCTCGCGGTCTTCGCCCGGGACGGCGGCTGCCTGGCCACCGTGCTGGCCGGCCGCCTGGTGCACCGCCGGGTCTGAGGGCGCGCGGGCCCGGCCGGGCAGAGGGCGTGCCGGCCGGCCGGGCCCGAGGCGTGCGGGGCCGGTGGCCGTCCGCCGGCCGGTCGTCGTCCGCCGGCCCGCGCCGGCCCGGTGGACGGCCGCCGGAACGCGCCGCGGGCCGCCTGCAAGAATGGCCCCCGTGACCCGAGCCTTCCTGGACAAGCAGCCGCACGAGGTCGCCGCGATGTTCGACGGCGTGGCGCGCAACTACGACCTGACGAACGACGTGCTCTCGCTCGGGCAGACCCGGCTGTGGCGCAGGGCGGTCGCCCGAGCGGTCGGCGCCGGGCCGGGCGAGTCGGTGCTCGACCTGGCGGCCGGCACCGGCACCTCCTCGCTGCCGTACGCGGCGGCCGGCGCCCGCGTGGTGCCCTGCGACTTCTCGCTCGGCATGCTGCGCGAGGGCAAGCGGCGCCACCCCGGACTGCCGCTCACCGCCGGCGACGCGACCGCGCTGCCGTTCGCCGACGACGCGTTCGACGCGGTGACCATCTCGTTCGGCCTGCGCAACGTGCACGACACCGTCGCCGCGCTGGCCGAGATGCGCCGGGTGACCCGGCCCGGCGGGCGCATCGTGGTCTGCGAGTTCAGCCACCCGACCTGGGCGCCGCTGCGCACCCTGTACACCGAGTACCTGATGCGCGCGCTGCCGCCGGTGGCCACCGCGGTCAGCAGCAACCCGGACGCCTACGTCTACCTCGCCGAGTCCATCCGCGCCTGGCCGGACCAGCGCGGACTGGCCGCGCTGCTGGCCCGCGCCGGCTGGGACCGGGTCGCCTGGCGCGACCTGACCGGCGGCATCGTGGCGCTGCACCGCGCCGTCACGGCGTGAGCGCGCCTTCCGGGACGCGGGCCGCCGGGGCGGACCCGACCCGAGCCCGCGGACCCGCCCAGGCGCGTCCGTACCCCGCAACGACCCGGCGATGCGGCCGGCCCGACCGACTGGAGACCCGAGCGTGACGAAGACGACCGTCGCCTCCGAACACCGCGCCGACGTGATCGTGGTCGGGGCAGGCCCCGCCGGTTCCACCACCGCGTACCACCTGGCCAGGTCCGGGCTGGACGTGCTGCTGCTGGAGAAGACCGCGTTCCCCCGCGAGAAGGTCTGCGGCGACGGCCTGACGCCGCGCGCGGTCAAGCAGCTGGTGGCGATGGGCATCGACATCTCCGAGGACGCCGGCTGGCTGCGCAACAAGGGGCTGCGCATCATCGGTGGCGGCGTGCGGCTGGAACTGGACTGGCCGGACCTGGCCTCGTTCCCGGACTACGGACTGGTCCGCAGGCGCGACGACTTCGACGAGCAACTGGCCCGCAACGCGCAGAAGGCCGGCGCCCGGCTGCACGAGCGCTGCAACGTCGGTGCGCCGGTCGTCGACCCGCGCACCGGCCGGATCACCGGGGTGCACGCCAAGCTCGGCGAGGAGAAGACCCCGGTCACCTTCCACGCGCCGCTGGTGGTGGCCGCCGACGGCAACTCCACCCGGCTGTCGGTGGCGATGGGCCTGCACCGGCGCGAGGACCGCCCGATGGGTGTCGCGGTGCGCACCTACTTCACCTCGCCCCGGCACGACGACGACTACCTGGAGTCCTGGCTGGAGCTGTGGGACCGGCGCGGCGGACGGGACCGGCTGCTGCCCGGTTACGGCTGGATCTTCGGCATGGGCGACGGCACCTCCAACGTGGGCCTGGGCGTGCTCAACACCTCCGCCGAGTTCAAGGAGCTGGACTGGCGCGAGATCCTCAAGGCGTGGTGCGCCTCGATGCCGCAGGACTGGGGGTACACCCCGGAGAACATGACCGGCCCGATCCGGGGCGCCGCGCTGCCGATGGCGTTCAACCGCACGCCGCACTACACCCGCGGACTGCTCCTGGTGGGTGACGCCGGCGGCCTGGTCAACCCGTTCAACGGCGAGGGCATCGCGTACGCCATGGAGTCCGGACGGCTGGCCGCGGACGTCGTCGTGCAGGCCGCGGCCCGCGCCACCGCCGGACAGCGGGAGCTGGCGCTGCGCCGCTACCCGAAGGTGCTCCGGGACACCTACGGCGGCTACTACACGCTCGGCCGGGGTTTCGTCCGGCTGATCGGCAACCCGAAGGTCATGAAGCTCGCCGCGCAGCGCGGGCTGACCCATCCGATGCTGATGCGCTTCACGCTGAAGCTGCTGGCCAACCTGACCGACCCGACCGGCGGGGACGCGATGGACCGCGTCATCAACGGGCTGGCGAGGATCACGCCGAGTTCCTGACCCCGGGCCGCCGGGCCGGTCGGCCCCCGGCCGCGTGGCGGTCGGGGGCGGTGCGATGGCGGCGGGGGTGGCGGGGTGCGGCCCGGCGCGTGCCCCCGGGCGCGGGGGCCGGTCCGTACGGCGGTGCGGGGGCCGTACGGCGGTGCGGGGCGCGCGCCACGCCGGAGTGGGGTCCGGCCGGGTGATCCGCCTTCCCGGGGGGTCGTGGGGGCATCATGATTGTCGTGAACCGCTCCGCACTGTGCCACAGCCCCGTAACAGGGGCTGACGCGGGAGGTTCCGGAGCCGCATTGTCGGAAAGCAGAAGGGTGCACGCACTCTCCGGCCCCACGACTCAACGGAGGAACCTCGATGCGAAGCAGGCCCATGCGCACGGTGATAGCGGCCACTGTCCTGGCCACGGCGGCCTGGTCCCTGACCGCGTGCCAGTCGGACAAGACGTCGGACGCGTCGAGTACCACGGCGGTCAGCCCTTCGACGACGGCGTCGCAGTCGACGTCCACGCCCACGTCCACCGCCGCCGGCGGGGCCCGGTCCGCCTCCCCGGTGCCCGCGGCCACCGCGACCGGCACCCCGGTGGCGAAGTCCGGCTCGGGCGGCAAGGCCCCGGCTAAGCCGGCCGCCTCCGGCTCGGCGTGCTCCAGCAGTCAGCTGACGGTCACCCAGAAGGACGCCAGCGTCGGCGCCGGCCAGTTCTACGCCAAGCTGGTGTTCACCAACAACGCGAGCACCTCGTGCACGTTGACCGGCTACCCGGGCGTGTCCTACGTCAAGGCGGCCGGGGTCCAGGCCGGCAACCCGGCGACGCGCACCGGCGTGGCGTACCACACCGTCACCCTGGCGGCGCACGGCAGCGCCTACGCGGTCATGCACGACGCCGACGGCGCGGGCGGCTACGGCAAGGGCCAGTGCGACCTGACGGCCGTCAAGGGCCTGCGCATCTACCCGCCGAACCAGAAGGCCGCGCTGTTCCTGCCGGACCGCACCCAGCACTGCGCGGGCACGAGCATCCACCCGCTGTCCATCGGCCCGGTCCAGCACTGACGGGTGGCCGGGGTGTTCACCCCGCCCGCTCGCCGGGACCCGTCCGCGGCCCGCACCGAGCCCTTCGGCGCGGGCCGCTTCGCACGTCCGGGCCCCGCCCACGACGACCGCCCGCACGCCGCCGTCCGCGTCTTCGTGGGCCGACGCTTTCTGAACCACGTACCCGACATCCGGTAGCCTTGGGGGCACCGTCGGTAATCCTGTGTACTGGAGGCAGCCGTGGCCCGTACGTGGGAAGCCGATCCGTCAGCGCTATTCGTCAAGCGCCTCGGCAAGTCGGCGGCGGAGCTGGGCAACTCCAAGGACGAGGACGAGTGCCCGGATATCTGGGAGTTGAGCAACGGCGACGTCGCCGTGATCGGCCGCGATCTCACCGCCGACTACCGGTCGCGCCTGCCGGGCGGGGTGAACTTGGGGCCGGACGAGCGGTTGGTCGTCATCCCGGGCAACATGCTGAGTGCGGCGAAGCCGGACATTCCCAATGCCTGATCTTCTCGCCCCGGACCTCCCTGACGAGCTGGGCGATCGGCTGACACGTGAGGACTACAAGCGGGACTTCCGGGAGCGCCGGGCGGCGATCCGTGATGGGGAGTCCTGGAAATTCGAGCGGTTGCAGCACTTCGAGGAGACGAACGACGACAGTCGGGAGGCGCTCCGGCGAGGGGACTGGCCGGCGGTGCTGGGGCTGTTCGAGGCAGAGCGTGACGCCTTGGTCCGAAGGGCACGGGACGAGGCTGCACGCGGAGCGGTCTTCCATCGCATTCGTGTGGTCGAGGAGCCGTTGACGCCGTACGTGCAGTGGGAGCTGCACTGGCTGCGGCTGAGTGCGGAGTGCGGGCATTCCGTTCGCGTTCTGCCCGCTTCCGCGGTCGCCGCCATGGAGGGCGATGCGCTGCTACCGGAGTTGAACCTTCTGGACAGTCGGGTTCTCTACCGTGTGCTGTACTCCGACGCCGGCCGGCCGGACGGGGCGATCCGCTTCACCGATCCCAGCACGGTGACGAACTGGACGGTGGATCTGCGGGAGCTGTACGCGGTCGCGGAGGACGTCCAGTCGTACTTCGACCGCGCCGTGGCCGGCCTGCCTCCGCCACCCGCCGCCTGACCGGGGCGCATCGATCGACGTGCCGACAGAAGACAGCGGGAGCAGGCGACCCGGAGACTCGCAGAACGACCTCTCCGGGTCGTCTCGCGATGTCGTTCAGGCCGGAAGCGTCACCGGTGACATCCACTTCCACCGGCTTGCCGCCTCGGAACCATCGCGGCCCGTCCCACGCCAGCTCCCAGCCGACGTCAACACCTTCGTCAACCGCTCCGACGAGCTGGGACAGCTGAACGCGGTGCTCCCCGACCGGAACGGCGGGCACGTCGTTGTCTCCGTCCATGTGGTGGCCGGCACGGCGGGCGCGGGTAAGACCTCGCTGGTCCTGCACTGGGCGCACCAGGTCAAGGACCAGTTCCCCGACGGCCAGCTCTTCGTCAACCTCCGCGGCTATGACCCCGGAGAACCCGTTACCGCTGCCCAGGCACTTCAACGCTTCCTGCGAGCCCTGGGCGTCGCCGCGGCGGAGGTTCCCCAGGACGTCGACGACGCGGCGGCGATGTACCGTTCGCTGCTCGCTGATCGCCGAGTCCTGATTCTCCTGGACAACGCGGCCACGGTCAGCCAGGTCCGCCCGCTGCTCCCCGGCGGCGGAGACAGCCTCGTCGTGGTCACCAGCCGCAGCCGCCTGGCGGGCCTGTCCGTACGGGACGGCGCCCACAGGATCACCCTGGGCACACTTCCGGAGCCGGAAGCGGTCGCTCTCCTGCGCGCGGTCACCAGGGGCTATCGGCCCGAGGACGACGCCGACAGGCTCGCAGAACTGGCCCACCTGTGCGCCCACCTGCCGCTCGCCCTGCGGATCGCCGCCGAGCGAGCCGCCAGCCACCCGCACATGCGACTCGACGATCTCATCAACGATCCGCGTGACGAGTCCGCCCTCTGGGACGCCCTCAGCACGGGCATTGACGAGGAGGCCGAAGCCATCCGTTCGGTCTTCACCTGGTCCTACCGCGCTCTACCCACGCACTCGGCCCGGCTTTTCCGACTCCTCGGCCTCCACCCCACGGGGGAGTTCGGCCTCCCCGCCGCCGCCGCGCTCGGTGAACTCCCGCCCAGCCGAACGCGACAGTTGCTCGACGATCTCGTCGGTGCGCACCTGCTGGAGCAGACCGCCCCGGACCGGTTCCGGTTCCACGACCTCTTACGCGCCTACGCCACCGACCTGGTCCGGGCGGAGGAGTCCTCCGACCAGCGTCAGGCAACGCGACGACGCGTCCTGAGCTGGTACCTCCACACCGCTGACACCGCCCGGACCTGGCTCTATCCGTCCGAGGACCACCTGCCGCTGCCGGAACCCCTGCCGGGAGTCACGCCGCTCGAATTCGCCGACTACAACGCCGCCGTCGACTGGTCGGAACAGGAGCACGCCACCTTCCTCCCCATCGTGCGTGACGCCGCCCGAAACGGGTTGGACCAGACCGCCTGGCAGCTGGCCACCGTCCTGTGGTTCGCACGTCCTCCCTCCTCGTCGGAGCGGGACTGGCTGGAACTGGGTCGCATCGGACTGGAGGCAGCCACGCGGCAGGAAGACCAAGGAGCGCAGAGGCGGCTGCTCATCGACACCGGCATCGCACACAGGGCCCTGAACAACTACTCCGACGGCCTGAACGCACTGGAGCGAGCCGTCACCCTGGCCCGCGACTCGCAGAGCCGGTCCGACGAGGCCCAGGCCCTCAACCTCATCGGACTGATCCATCTACGACGGCGCGAACTCGGCCTGGCTGACGCGCACTTCATGCGGGCCCTGTCCATCTTCCGAGACTCGGGCGACAGCCAACGGGTAGCCACCGCACTGTCCAACATCGCCAGCACCCGCCTGAGCGCCGGCCGCCTGTCCGAGGCCGCCTCGGTCATCGACGAGGCACTTGCCGCCCACCGAGCCCTGGGCAACCGAGGAGGTGAAGGCAACCTCCTACGGATCGCAGCCGCGCTGCGACTCGAAGAAGGGCAAGCCGATGCCGCACGTCGATCCATCGACGAGGCACTCGACATCGCCCTCGCTCTCCGTGACCACGCCCGGGAAGGCTTCTGGCTTCTCACTCTCGGGGACATCCAGCGCAGCACCGCTCAGTACGGCGATGCCCTGACCTCCTACCAGCGCTCCGCCATGCTGCACCGACGCCTCGGCGACCGCAGCCGCGAAGCCCTTGCCTGGCGCGGCACCGGCCGGACGTATGCCGCGATGGACCGCCACAGCGAGGGTGCCGCCTTCCACCGCCAGGCCGTGGCCGTCCACCGTGGCTTCGGGGACACGTGGCAGCTCGCCCTGGAGCTCGACCACCTGGCCGCGGCCGTACACCGGGAAGACCCTGAGGCCGCCCGTGCCCACTGGGCCGAGGCCCGGACCCGTCTGAGCGGCTACACCGACCCCCGGGCCACGGCCGTCCGCTCCCACGTGGAAGCGTTGCTGACCCGATCCCGTGGGGTTGTCTGACAAGTGGCTCCGTTCCGTCGTCAGTGGTGACGTTGAGACGCGCTGCCGGACACGGCAGCCGTACCTCCGGTCATGGAACGGCCCTGGACTCCGTACGGCGGCCCGCGACCGGGCTCTCCCCGGTCAGGCGACGCGGACCGCGCCGGTGGGCTCGTCGAAGCTGAGCGGGTGCTCCACGACGCCGCTGCTGGGGTTCTGCGCCCCTATGAAGTCGCCGTTCCCGATGTAGACGGCGACGTGGTACGCGTTGCCCGCGCTGCCCCAGTAGAGGATGTCGCCGGGCCGCAGGTCGCTGAGCGACACCTGGGTGCCGGCGGTGGACTGCGCCTCGGAGACGCGCGGCAGGTCCACGCCGATGGTGCGGTACGCGGCCTGGACCAGGCCGGAGCAGTCGTAGGCGTCCGGGCCGGTGGCGCCCATCACGTACGCCTTGCCCAACTGCGCCTTCACGAAGGCCAGCACGGTGGCGACGCTGCCGTGCGCCGCGGAGGCGGCCGAGGTGGTGACGGCGGCCGGGGTGGCGGCCGCGGCGTCCCGGCGGGCCTTGGCGGCGCGCGCCTTCGCGGCGGCCTTCCTGCGCTCGGCCTCCCGGTGGTGGCGCGCGGCCTTCGACGCCGCGGCGTCGGCGGCCTGCTGCGAGGCGGCGAGCTGGAAGGCGACGGCCGCCTGCGCGGTGGCCTGCGAGGCGCGCAACTGGGACAGGTCGAGGGTCTGGCTGATCTCGTTGGGCGGCGTGCCGGCGCCCGGGGACGTGGCGGCGCCGGCGGGCGCGGCCGCCGAGGTGAGCACGGCGGCGCCGACGACACCGGTGGCGACCGACGCGCGTCGGGCCCAGTGCACGGTGGTATGTCGGGCGTGCCGCCGTCTGCCCGCGGCGGTATCGGAGAGCGGTTCCGAAATCTGCATGGGGGACATGGCAGATATGGCTATCAGTAATTCGGTGTTGCGTACAAGAAACGTAACGTGCGCCACACTTGTCGCCCGCATGTCATATTGCCCGTTTCCCGATCTTGGAAACGGCGTGGAACGGGTCACTCCGGATGCGCCGGAGCGCCCGTTTCCGGCGTTCGTGCGCGCGTTCACAACGGGGCACGGAGCGTAGTTCCCCGGGGTCGCGGCGGGCGTCTCCCCGTTGTCGGACCGTTATCGAATGGTGTGCCGCGCCGTGCTTGATCGGGCTATACCACGCCCGGAGTGTTCCGAGCGAATTTTGCGTGCGCGGGCCGGTGTTGGTAGAGGGGCGCACCGCTGTGACCTGCGACGACCTGAACGGATGTGGCGGTGCGTGATCGAATATGTGCTTGAGGTGTCATGATCGTCGCCCATCCGACGTCATGATCCTTCGTCAGGTGGTGGAGATCACAAGGGCCGTCCGGCAACCCGTGTCGCAGATCACAGACCGGGAGGCATAGGATGCTGCCGATTCGGGCTTGTGAACTGCCTCACATGAGCATGATCTTGATGCGGCGGAACCCGGGCCCGAACGTGGTCCGACACGACAGTCAAAGCCGACTGGAAGGAGCGGGGAACGGTGAACGCCTACGCGCCCATCCTGGTGCTCGGGGGCCTCGGAGCGGGCTTCGCGATCTTCTCCGTGCTGATGGCCTCGCTCACCGGGCCGAAGCGCTACAACAGGGCGAAGCTCGACGCCTACGAATGCGGCATCGAGCCCACACCGCAGCCGGTCGGCGGCGGTCGCTTCCCGATCAAGTACTACCTGACGGCGATGCTCTTCATCGTCTTCGACATCGAGATCGTCTTCCTCTACCCCTGGGCCGTCAGTTTCGACGCGCTGGGGCTCTTCGGGCTCGTCGAGATGCTGCTCTTCGTCCTCACCGTCTTCGTCGCCTACGCCTACGTGTGGCGCCGCGGGGGCCTGGAATGGGACTGAGTGACCGAGCGACAATGGACACGAATCAGGGCATTTAAGACAGGGGTATACGCACATGGGTATTGAGGAGAAGCTGCCCAGCGGCTTTCTGCTCACGACCGTCGAGCAGGCGGCGGGCTGGGTCCGGAAGGCGTCGGTGTTCCCGGCGACGTTCGGCCTGGCCTGCTGCGCCTTCGAGCTGATGACGACCGGAGCGGGCCGGTACGACCTCGCGCGGTTCGGCATGGAGGTCTTCCGCGGATCGCCCCGGCAGGCCGACCTGATGATCGTCGCCGGCCGGGTCAGCCAGAAGATGGCGCCGGTCCTGCGGCAGGTCTACGACCAGATGCCGAACCCGAAGTGGGTCATCTCGATGGGCGTGTGCGCCTCGTCCGGCGGGATGTTCAACAACTACGCGATCGTGCAGGGCGTGGACCACGTGGTCCCGGTCGACATCTACCTGCCCGGCTGCCCGCCCCGCCCGGAGATGCTGCTCGACGCGATCATCAAGCTGCACGAGAAGATCCAGGGCGAGAAGCTCGGCGTCAACCGCGAGCAGGCGGCGCGCGAGGCGGAGGAAGCGGCCCTCAAGGCACTCCCGACGATCGAGATGAAGGGGCTGCTGCGGTGACCGACACCCCCGGAAACGGCAACGGCGCGGGCGCGCCGGGCGACGGCGCCGACGGCGTCAACCCGGACCGTGACGTGGCCGCCGCCAACCTGCCCGGCCAGCCGGGCGACCGCGGCGAGCCGATCGCGACCCGGCGCGGCATGTTCGGCGCCGACAACGGCGGCGACACCAGCGGCTACGGCGGCCTGGTGCGCACGGTGCGGATGCCCGGCGCCGCCACCCGGCCGTACGGCGGCTGGTTCGACGAGGTGGCCGACGAGCTGGAGGGCGCGCTCGAGGAGCAGGACCTGCTGCCGGAGAACGCGATCGAGAAGACCGTGGTCGACCGCGGCGAGCTGACCTTCCACGTCGCCCGCGAACACCTGGTGCGGGTGGCCCGCACGCTCCGTGACGACCCGGCGCTCCGCTTCGAGCTGTGCACCGGGGTCTCCGGCGTGCACTACCCCGGCGACCAGGGCCGCGAGCTGCACGCCGTCTACCACCTGCGGTCCATCACCCACGGGCGGCTGATCCGCCTGGAGGTCACCGCACCGGACGCCGACCCGCACGTCCCGTCGATCGTGTCGGTCTACCCGACCAACGACTGGCACGAGCGCGAGACCTACGACTTCTTCGGGCTGGTCTTCGACGGCCACCCGGCCCTGACCAGGATCCTCATGCCGGACGACTGGCAGGGCTTCCCGCAGCGCAAGGACTACCCCCTGGGCGGTATCCCCGTCGAGTACAAGGGCGCCCAGATCCCGGCTCCGGACCAGCGGAGGTCGTACAGCTGATGACCACCTCACACGTGCACGCCACCGCCGCGGCCGGCGCTCGCGAGACGACCGAGGGCTCCGTCTACACCGTGACCGGCGGGGACTGGGACGAGGTCGTCCAGTCCGCCGCGCGGGCCGACGACGAGCGCATCGTCGTCAACATGGGGCCGCAGCACCCCTCCACCCACGGCGTGCTCCGGCTGATCCTGGAGATCGACGGCGAGACGGTGACCGAGTGCCGTTGCGGAATCGGTTACCTGCACACCGGCATCGAGAAGAACATCGAGTACCGCACGTGGACGCAGGGCACCACGTACGTGACGCGCATGGACTACCTGACGTCGTTCTTCAACGAGACGGCGTACTGCCTGGGCGTGGAGAAGCTGCTCGGCATCGAGGACGCCGTCCCGGACCGGGCCACCGTCATCCGGGTCATGCTCATGGAGCTCAACCGCCTCACCTCGCACCTGGTGGCCATCGCCACCGGCGGCATGGAACTCGGCGCGACCACGATGATGATCTACGGGTTCCGGGACCGCGAGATGATCCTGGACACCTTCGAGGCGATCACCGGCCTGCGCATGAACCACGCGTTCATCCGGCCCGGCGGCCTCGCCCAGGACCTGCCGGCCGGCGCCGTCGACCAGGTGCGCGAGGTGGTCAGGACGCTGCGCAAGAACCTCCCGGAGTACGACAAGCTCGCCACCGGCAACCCGATCTTCAAGGGCCGGATGCGTGACGTCGGCTACCTGGACCTCACCGGCTGCATGTCGCTCGGCCTCACCGGGCCGATCCTGCGCTCCGCCGGCCTGCCGCACGACCTGCGCAAGTCAGACCCGTACTGCGGCTACGAGACGTACGAGTTCGACGTCCCGACCACCGACACCTGCGACGCCTACGGCCGCTTCCTCATCCGCCTGGAGGAGATGCGGCAGTCGCTCAGGATCGTCGAGCAGTGCCTCGACCGCCTGGAGCCGGGGCCGGTGATGGTCGCGGACAAGAAGATCGCCTGGCCCGCGCAGCTCGCGCTCGGCCCGGACGGTCTCGGCAACTCCCTCGACCACATCAAGAAGATCATGGGCACCTCGATGGAGGCCCTGATCCACCACTTCAAGCTGGTGACGGAGGGCTTCCGGGTCCCGCCGGGGCAGGCGTACGCGGCCGTCGAGTCGCCCAAGGGCGAACTCGGCGCGCACGTCGTCTCCGACGGCGGCACCCGCCCCTTCCGGGTGCACTTCCGCGACCCGTCCTTCGCCCATCTCCAAGCCCTGGCGGCCATGTGCGAGGGCGGCCAGATCGCCGACGTCATCGTCGTCATCGCGTCCATCGACCCGGTGCTGGGAGGCGTTGACCGGTGAGTGTCGCACTGGCGGAACGAGGAGGAACGGTGAGCGTCGCACGGGCGGCCGCCGGGTCGCGGCCGGGCACGGAGCCCGCGGGTGCGCGCCGCGCGGGCGGAGAAGCGAACGACGAGGAGGCACGGTGAGCAGCACACCTGACCAGGCGGTCGGGCTCGGCATGCCGCGGTTGCCGGCCCCCGACTTCCCGGCGGACGTCCGGGCCCGGCTCGACGCCGACGCCGCGGAGGTCGTGGCCCGCTACCCCGACTCACGCTCCGCGCTGCTGCCGCTGCTGCACCTGGTGCAGTCCGAGGAGGGCCACGTCACCAGGACCGGCATCCGGTTCTGCGCCGAGACGCTCGGTCTGACCACCGCCGAGGTCACCGCGGTGGCGACCTTCTACACCATGTACCGCCGCAAGCCGTCCGGCGACTACCAGGTCGGGGTGTGCACCAACACGCTGTGCGCGGTGATGGGCGGCGACGAGATCTTCGCGTCGCTGCGGGAGCACCTCGGCGTCGGCAACGAGGGGACCACCGAGGACGGCAAGGTCACGCTGGAGCACATCGAGTGCAACGCGGCCTGCGACTTCGCCCCGGTCGTGATGGTCAACTGGGAGTTCTTCGACAACCAGACGCCCCGGTCCGCGAAGGCGCTGGTCGACGACCTGGTCGCGGGCCGCACCGTGCGGCCCACCCGCGGCGCGCCGCTGTGCACGTTCAAGGAGACCGCGCGGATCCTGGCCGGCTTCCCCGACGAGCGCTCCGGCGCGGTCGAGGCCACCGGCGGGGCCGGACCGGCCTCCCTGGTCGGGCTGCGGCTGGCCAGGGGCGAGGCGGCCGGCCGGGTCGTCTCGCCCCGCTCGTCGGTGCCGCCCGCCGGGGACGACGCGGCCGGGGCGGCCGCCGCGCACCGCAGCTCGCACGACGCACCGCAGACGACCTCGACGGCCGACCCCGACCACCCGGCCGGACCCGTGACCGAGGAGGGGAAGGAATGACCGCCGTGACCGAACCAGGGGGCACCTCCCGGCCGGGGACGCACGGCGAGAGCGGCCCGGAGAAGCTGCTGTCGCCCGTGCTGTCCGCGTTCTGGGACCAGCCCGGCTCCTGGACGCTGGAGACCTACCGGCGCCACGAGGGGTACGAGGGCCTGCGCCGGGCGCTGGCCATGGACCCCGACGACGTGATCGCGCTCGTCAAGGACTCCGGACTGCGCGGACGCGGCGGAGCGGGCTTCCCCACCGGCATGAAGTGGCAGTTCATCCCGCAGGGCGACGGCAAGCCGCACTACCTGGTGGTGAACGCCGACGAGTCGGAGCCGGGCACCTGCAAGGACATCCCGCTGCTGTTCGCCAACCCGCACGCGCTGATCGAGGGCATGATCATCGCCTGCCACGCGATCCGCTCCCAGCACGCCTTCATCTACCTGCGCGGCGAGACCGTGCCGGTGCTGCGCCGGCTGCACCACGCGGTCGCCGAGGCGTACCGGGCCGGGCTGCTCGGCCGCGACATCCAGGGCTCCGGCTTCGACCTGGACATCACCGTGCACGCCGGCGCCGGCGCGTACATCTGCGGTGAGGAGACCGCGCTGCTCGACTCGCTGGAGGGCCGCCGGGGCCAGCCCCGGCTGCGCCCGCCGTTCCCCGCGGTGGCCGGCCTGTACGCCTGCCCCACGGTGGTGAACAACGTCGAGTCCATCGCGTCGGTCCCGGCGATCCTGCGCAACGGCAAGGACTGGTTCCGCTCGATGGGCAGCGAGAAGTCCCCCGGCTTCACGCTGTACTCGCTCTCCGGCCACGTCACCGCCCCCGGCCAGTACGAGGGGCCGCTCGGCCTCACGCTGCGGCAGCTGCTCGAGATGGGCGGCGGCATGCGGCGCGGCCACCGGCTGAAGTTCTGGACCCCCGGCGGCTCGTCCACCCCGATCCTCACCGACGAGCACCTCGACGTGCCGCTCGACTACGAGAGCGTGGGCGAGGCCGGCTCGATGCTGGGCACCAAGGCGCTCCAGTGCTTCGACGAGACCACCTGCGTGGTGCGCGCGGTCACCCGGTGGACCGAGTTCTACGCCCACGAGTCCTGCGGCAAGTGCACCCCGTGCCGCGAGGGCACCTACTGGCTGGTCCAGCTGCTGCGCGACATCGAGGCCGGCAAGGGCGCGATGTCCGACCTCGACAAGCTCCAGGACATCGCCGACAACATCAACGGCAAGTCCTTCTGCGCGCTCGGCGACGGCGCCGCCGCTCCGATCTTCTCGTCGCTGAAGTACTTCCGCGACGAGTACGAGGAGCACATCACCGGCAAGGGCTGCCCCTTCGACCCCGCCCGCTCCACCCTGTGGGCCGACTCAACCGCCGTGGAGGTGAACGCGTGACCGTCACGACCAACACCCCCTCCGGGGGCGGGGAGGCGGCGGCTCCGCCGGAAGACCTCGTCACCGTCACCATCGACGGTGTCGAACTGTCCGTACCCAAGGGCACGCTGGTGATCAGGGCCGCCGAGATGATCGGCGTGGAGATCCCGCGCTTCTGCGACCACCCGCTGCTCGACCCGGTCGGCGCCTGCCGCCAGTGCATCGTGGAGGTCGAGGGCCAGCGCAAGCCGATGGCCTCGTGCACCATCACCTGCACCGACGGGATGGTGGTCAGGACCCAGCTGTCCTCGCCGGTCGCCCAGAAGGCGCAGCGCGGCGTGATGGAGCTGCTGCTGATCAACCACCCGCTCGACTGCCCGGTGTGCGACAAGGGCGGCGAGTGCCCACTGCAGAACCAGGCGATGAGCGCCGGCGCGGCGGACAGCCGGTTCGAGGGCACCAAGCGCACCTACGCCAAGCCGCTGCCGATCTCCACCCAGGTGCTGCTGGACCGGGAGCGCTGCGTGCTGTGCGCGCGCTGCACCCGCTTCTCCCAGCAGATCGCCGGCGACCCGATGATCGAACTGCTGGAGCGCGGCGCGCTGGAGCAGGTCGGCACCGGCGAGGGCGACCCGTTCCAGTCCTACTTCTCCGGCAACACCATCCAGATCTGCCCGGTCGGCGCGCTCACCTCCGCCGCCTACCGGTTCCGCTCCCGCCCGTTCGACCTGGTCTCCAGCCCGAGCGTGTGCGAGCACTGCGCGGGCGGCTGCGCCACCCGCACCGACCACCGGCGCGGCAAGGTGATGCGCCGGCTGGCGGCCGACGACCCGGAGGTCAACGAGGAGTGGCTCTGCGACAAGGGCCGCTTCGGGTTCCGCTACGCGCAGAGCGCCGACCGGCTCACCCACCCGCTGGTGCGCGACGCCGACACCGGTGAGCTGCGGCCGGCGAGCTGGCCGGAGGCGCTGGAGACCGCGGCGAAGGGGCTGGCCGCCGCGCGCGGCCGCACCGGCGTGCTCACCGGCGGCCGGCTGACCGTCGAGGACGCCTACGCCTACGCCAAGTTCGCCCGGGTCGCGCTGGACACCAACGACATCGACTTCCGGGCCCGGGCGCACAGCGCCGAGGAGGCCGACTTCCTGGCCGCCCGGGTCGCCGGCCGCGGCCGGGACCTGGACGGCACCGGCGTCACCTACGGCTCGCTGGAGAAGGCGCCGGCGGTGCTGCTGGCCGGGCTGGAGGCCGAGGAGGAGGCGCCCGGCGTCTTCCTGCGGCTGCGCAAGGCGCACCGCAAGCACGGCCAGCGGCTGTGGTCGGTCGCCGCGTTCGCCACCCGCGGCCTGGAGAAGGCGGGCGGCGCCCTGTTGCCGGCCGCGCCGGGCACCGAGCCGGAGTGGCTGGACGCGCTGGCCTCCGGCGTCGGCCTGGACGAGGCCGGAGCGGCGGCGTCCGAGGCGCTGCGGCGTGACGGCGCGGTGCTCCTGGTCGGCGAACGGCTGGCCGGCGTGCCCGGGGCGCTCACCGCCGCGGTGCGCTGCTCCGCAGCGACCGGCGCCCGGCTGGCGTGGATCCCGCGCCGGGCCGGCGAGCGCGGCGCGTTGGAGGCCGGAGCGATGCCGGGCCTGCTGCCCGGCGGCCGTCCGCTGACCGACCCGGTCGCCCGCGACCAGGTGGCCGACGTGTGGCGGGTCGGCACCCTGCCGACCGGGAACGGCCTGGACACCGAGGGCATCGTCGCGGGGGCCACCTCCGGCGCACTGGTCGCGCTGCTGGTCGGCGGCGTGGAGCCGGCCGACCTGCCGGACCCGGCCCGCTTCCGGCAGGCGCTGGACGAGATCACGTTCCTGGTCAGCCTGGAGCAGCGGCCGACCGAGGTGACCGAGCGGGCCGACGTGGTGCTGCCGGTGGCCGCGGTGACCGAGAAGGCCGGCACCTTCCTGGACTGGGAGGGCCGGGCCCGCCCGTTCGAGGCGGCGCTCAAGCCGAACCAGTTGGCCGGCCGGCACCTGAACGCCGACCGCCGGGTGCTGGACATGGTCGCCGACGCGATGGACGTCCACCTGGCGCTGCCCGACGTGCGGAGCGCCCGCTCGGAGCTGCGCCGGCTGGCGGTCTGGGACGGCGACCGGCCGGCCGCGCCGCGCGCCAGCGGGCACGTCCTGCCGCGGCCCGAGCCGGGCGAGGCGGTGCTGGCCGGGCACCGGCTGCTGCTGGACGAGGGCCTGCTGCAGCGCGGCGACGACGCGCTGGCCGGCACCCGGCACCCGGCGGTGGCCCGGCTCTCGGCGGCGACCGCCGAGGAGGCGGGTGTCGCCGACGGCGACCGGCTGGCCGTCACCGGGCCGGCCGGCTCGGTCACGCTGCCGCTGCGCGTCACCGCGATGCCCGACCGGGTGGTGTGGCTGCCGCTCAACTCCACGGCGGGCGGGGCTTACCAGGGGCTCGGCGCGGTCCCCGGCCAAGCCGTCACGATCGGCGCCGCACCCGCGGAGGTGACCAAGTGATCACGCTGGCAGCCGAGAACCTCTCGGTCTTCGGGCGTGACCCGTGGTGGCTGATCGTCATCAAGGCCGTGTTCTGCTTCGCGTTCGCGATGCTGACCGTGCTGTTCTCCATCGTGTGGGAACGCAAGCTGGTGGCCTGGATGCAGCTGCGTATCGGGCCCAACCGGCACGGCCCCTGGGGCATGCTCCAGTCGCTCGCCGACGGCATCAAGCTGATGCTGAAGGAGGACGTGGTCGTCAAGGGCGCCGACAAGGTGGTCTACGTCCTGGCGCCCGTCGTCGCCGCGATCCCGGCGTTCATGTCCTTCGCGGTCATCCCGTTCGGCCCGGCCGACGACGAGATCTCGATCTTCGGGCACCGCACCCCGATGCAGCTCACCGACCTGCCGGTCGGCGTGCTGTTCATCCTGGCCACCGCGTCGGTCGGCATCTACGGCATCGTGCTGGCCGGCTGGTCGTCGGGCTCGACGTACCCGCTGCTCGGCGGGTTGCGCTCGACGGCGCAGATGATCACCTACGAGATCGCGATGGGCATCTCGTTCGCGGCGGTCTTCCTGTACTCGCACTCGATGTCGACCTCGCAGATCGTGGCGAGCCAGCAGGACAAGTGGTACGTGGTCCTGCTGCCGGTGTCGTTCCTGATCTACATCATCGCGATGGTCGGTGAGACCAACCGGGCACCGTTCGACCTTCCCGAGGCGGAGGGCGAGCTGGTCGGCGGCTTCAACACCGAGTACTCCTCGATCAAGTTCGCGATGTTCATGCTCGCCGAGTACGTCAACATGGTCACCGTCTCGGCGGTCGCCACCACGCTCTTCCTGGGCGGCTGGCGGGCTCCGTGGCCGATCAGCACCTTCTGGGCGGGCGCCAACCACGGCTGGTGGCCGCTGCTGTGGTTCACCGTCAAGATCCAGCTGCTGCTGTTCGTGTTCATCTGGCTGCGCGGCACGCTGCCCCGGATGCGCTACGACCAGTTCATGAAGCTGGGCTGGAAGGTCCTGATCCCGGTCTCGATGGTCTGGCTGATGCTGGTCGCGACCGTGCGGGTGCTGCGCAACCAGAACAACGACTTCCAGCGCATCGCCCTCTACATCGGCGGCGCGGTGATCGCGGTGCTGCTGGTCTCGCTGGTCACCGACGTCTTCCGGGACCGGGCGCACAAGAAGGCCGAGGAGCAGGACGTCGCCGAGCAGCCGCCGTTCGACCCGATGGCCGGCGGCTACCCGGTCCCGCCGCTGCCCGGCCAGACCCCGCCCCCGGTGCCGCGCCGGCGTTCCCGCTCGCAGCGGGAGCTGGTGACCACCGCGGACAACTCCGCGCAGGCCAAGAACGGTGAGGAGGCCGACGATGCCCAGTGACTCGTCCCGGGACGAATCCCGGACGCCTTTCGAGAATCCGGTGGCCGGCTTCGGCGTGACCTTCAAGGCCATGTTCAAGAAGCGGCTGACCGAGCAGTACCCGGAGGAGAAGAAGCCGACCGCGCCGCGCTTCCACGGCCGGCACCAGCTCAACCGGCACCCGGACGGCCTGGAGAAGTGCGTCGGGTGCGAGCTGTGCGCCTGGGCCTGCCCGGCGGACGCGATCTACGTGGAGGGCGCGGACAACACCGAGGAGGAGCGCTACTCACCCGGTGAGCGCTACGGCCGCGTCTACCAGATCAACTACCTGCGCTGCATCCTGTGCGGCCTGTGCATCGAGGCGTGCCCGACCCGGGCGCTGACGATGACCAACGAGTACGAACTGGCCGACCGCAGCCGGGCGTCGCTGATCTACACCAAGGAAGAGCTGCTGGCCGGCCTGGAGGAGGGGATGGTCGACACCCCGCACTCGATCTTCCCGGGCACCGACGAGAAGGACTACTACCTGGGCAACGTCACCGAGGCGGCGCCCGGGACGGTCCGGCAGGTGGCGGTCAGCAAGGGCGAACGGGCCGAGGGAGCCGACGCATGACGACATCCACCGGCGAGGCCATCCAGTTCTGGGTCCTCGGCATCGTCGCCGTCCTGGGCGCGCTCGGCACCGTCACGATGAGGAAGGCGGTGCACAGCGCGCTGTGCCTGGCCGGGACGATGATCATCCTGGCGGTCTTCTACCTGGCGCAGGGCGCGTACTTCCTCGGCATCGTGCAGATCGTCGTCTACACCGGCGCGGTCATGATGCTCTTCCTGTTCGTCGTCATGCTGGTCGGCATCACCGCCGCCGACTCGCTGAAGGAGACCATCAGGGGCCAGCGGCTGGTCACCGTGGTCTTCGGGCTCGGCTTCGGCATCCTGCTGATCGCCGGCATCGGCAACGCCGGGCTCCACCAGTTCACCGGTCTGTCCTCGGCCAACTCCGGCGGCAACGTGGAGGGCCTGGCCCGGCTGATGTTCACCACCTACGTGTGGGCCTTCGAAGTGACCGGCGCGCTGCTGATCTCCGCGGCGGTCGGCGCGATGGTGCTCACCCACCGGGAGCGCACCGAACGGGCCGCCACCCAGCGGGAGCTGTCCGAGGCGCGGGTGCGGGCCGGCGTGCAGGTGGCGCCGCTCCCGGCGCCCGGCGTCTACGCCCGGCACAACGCGGTCGACATCCCCGGCCTGCTGCCGGACGGCACCGCCTCCGAGCTCACCGTCAACCCCACGCTGCGCGCGCGCGACCAGATCCGCGACGTGAGCGGCGAGGGGCTGGTGACGGTCAGGGAGCTGGAGCAGGGCTTCGACGACTACCTGGAGCAGGACTACCTGCCCCGCCGCGGCGACGCCGGACGGCGGGACCGCGACGGCTCCGGACACCCTGAGGGAGGCGCCGAGTGAACCCGGCCAACTACCTGTATCTCGCGGCGCTGCTGTTCACGATCGGCGCCGCCGGCGTACTCGTCCGCAAGAACGCGATCATCGTCTTCATGTGCGTCGAGCTGATGCTCAACGCCTGCAACCTGGCGTTCGTCACCTTCTCCCGGCTGCACGGCAATCTCGACGGCCAGATCATCGCGTTCTTCACGATGGTCGTCGCGGCGGCCGAGGTCGTGGTGGGACTCGCGATCATCGTGACGTTCTTCCGCTCCCGCCACTCGGCCTCGGTCGATGACGCCGATCTGATGAAGCTGTAGACAGGAGCAGTTGACGTGGATCACCTCATCGGAGCCCTGATCGGGGCGCCCCTGCTCGGCGCGGGCGTCCTGCTCGTCGGCGGGCGGCGCCTCGACCGGATCGGGCACCTGATCGGCACGCTGCTGGCGGCCGTCTCCTTCGCACTGGGCGTCGTGCTCTTCGCCGACCTGCTCGGCAGGAGCCCCGGCTCGCGGACCCTCACCTCCGACCTGTTCAGCTGGGTGCCGGTCGCCGGGTTCCGCGCGGACGTAGCCTTCCAGCTCGACCAGTTGTCGATGACCTTCGTGCTGCTGATCACCGGTGTGGGCACCCTGATCCACATCTACTCGATCGGCTACATGGCGCACGACGAGCGCCGGCGCCGCTTCTTCGGCTACCTGAACCTCTTCCTCGCCTCCATGCTGCTGCTGGTGCTGGCCAACAACTACCTGCTGCTGTACGTCGGCTGGGAGGGCGTGGGCCTCGCCTCGTACCTGCTGATCGGCTTCTGGCAGCACAAGCCGTCGGCGGCCACCGCGGCGAAGAAGGCGTTCATCGTCAACCGGGTCGGCGACATGGGCCTGTCCATCGCGATCATGGTCATGTTCACCACGTTCGGCAGCTTCGCCTTCGGCCCGGTCTTCTCCCACGTGCACGGCGCCTCGCAGGGCCGGCTCACCGCGATCGGGCTGCTGCTGCTGCTCGGCGCGTGCGGCAAGTCGGCCCAGGTGCCGCTGCAGTCCTGGCTCGGCGACGCGATGGAGGGCCCGACCCCGGTCTCCGCGCTCATCCACGCGGCCACCATGGTGACCGCCGGCGTGTACCTGATCACCCGGTCCGGCGCGATCTTCGACGCGGCGCCCACCGCGCAGCTCGCGGTCTGCGTCGTCGGCGCGGTCACGCTGATCTTCGGTGCCATCGTCGGTTGCGCGAAGGACGACATCAAGAAGGCGCTGGCCGGCTCGACGATGTCGCAGATCGGCTACATGATGCTGGCCGCCGGCCTCGGCCCGATCGGCTACGTCTTCGCGATCATGCACCTGGTCACGCACGGCTTCTTCAAGGCGGGACTGTTCCTCGGCGCCGGCTCCGTGATGCACGGGATGAACGACGAGGTGGACATGCGCAAGTTCGGCGGACTGCGCAAGTACATGCCGATCACCTACGTCACCTTCGGGCTCGGCTACCTGGCGATCATCGGTTTCCCGGGGCTGTCCGGCTACTGCTCCAAGGACAAGATCATCGAGGCGGCGTTCGGCAAGGGCGGCACCGAGGGCTGGATCCTCGGCACCGTCGCGGTGGTCGGCGCCGCCATCACCGCGTTCTACATGACGCGCCTGATGCTGATGACGTTCTTCGGCGAGAAGCGCTGGGCGCCCGACGAGCACGGCGAGGAGCCGCACCCGCACGAGTCGCCGGCCTCGATGACCGTCCCGATGATCATCCTGGCGTTCGGCTCGGTCTTCGCCGGCGGACTGTTCAGCATCAACTCCGCCTTCCTGCGCTGGCTGCGACCGGTCACCGGCTACCAGGAGGGGCACCCGCCGCTGCCCGGCTGGGAGATCACCGTCGGCACCCTGGTGGCGCTGGCGATCGGGGTCGGCGTCGCCTGGGCGCAGTACGGGCGCCGCCCGGTGCCCGCCGTCGCCGCCGCGCGGTTCGCTGCTCACCCGGGCGGCCCGCCGCGACCTGCTCCAGGACGACTTCAACCACGTCGTGCTGGTCCGCGGCGGCGAACACCTCACCCGCACGCTGGTCTACCTCGACCACACCCTGGTGGACGGCGCGGTCAACGGCACCGCGGCCGGCGTCGGCGGCCTGTCGGCCCGGATCCGCGCGGGTGCAGAACGGCTTCGTCCGGTCCTACGCGGCATCGATGCTCGGCGGCACCGCGGTGCTGGTCGCCGCGACCTTGCTGATGAGGGGTATCTGACATGTCCTTCCCACTCCTCACCGCGACAGCGGTGGTCCCCGCGGTCGGAGCCGTGGTCACCGCCGCGGTGCCGGCCGCGCGGCGCACCGCCGCCAAATGGGTGGCCCTGGCGTTCTCGCTGGCCACCCTGGTGCTGGCGGGCTGCGTCGCCGGCCGGTTCTCGCCGGGCGGAGCGCGCTACCAGCTCACCGAGTCGCACGCCTGGATCAGCGACTTCGGGGTCCGCTACGAACTCGGCGTGGACGGCATCGCGGTGGTGCTCATCGCGCTCACCGCGCTGCTGGTGCCGTTCGTGATGCTGGCCGGCTGGCACGACGCCGACCCGGTGGCGGGTCCGACCCCGCCGCCGCTGGAGTCGGTCAAGTCCGGCCGCTGGCGGCCCACGCAGGGCTTCTTCGCGCTGATCCTGCTGGTCGAGGCGATGGTGGTGATCTCCTTCGAGTCCACCGACGTCTTCCTCTTCTACATCTTCTTCGAAGCCATGCTCATCCCGATGTACTTCCTCATCGGCGGCTTCGGGGACCGGGCCGGCGCGCACGGCGAGGAGGAGGACGCCCGGCAGCGCAGCTACGCGGCCGTGAAGTTCCTGCTCTACAACCTGGTCGGCGGCCTGATCATGCTGGCCGCGGTGATCGGCCTGTACGCCGTCACCGCACACCAGCTGGGCACCGGCACCTTCTCGCTGCCGGAGATCCTCAAGGCGCGCGCCGACGGCCGGCTGACCATGGCCACCTCCACCGAGCGGTGGATCTTCCTCGGCTTCTTCTTCGCGTTCGCCGTCAAGGCGCCGCTGTGGCCGCTGCACACCTGGCTGCCCAACGCGATGGGCGAGTCCACCGCCCCGGTCGCCGTGCTGATCACCGCGGTGGTCGACAAGGTCGGCACCTTCGCGATGCTGCGCTACTGCCTCCAGCTGTTCCCGGAGGCGTCGAAGTGGGCGACGCCGGTGATCGTGGTGCTGTCGGTGGTCGGCATCATCTACGGCGCCCTGCTCGCGGTCGGGCAGCGCGACATCAAGCGGCTGATCGCCTACGCGTCGATCTCGCACTTCGGTTTCATCATCCTGGGCATCTTCGCGATGACCAGCCAGGGCCAGTCCGGCGCCACGCTCTACATGGTCAACCACGGCATCTCGACCGCCGCGCTGCTGCTGGTGGCCGGCTTCCTGATCACCCGCCGCGGCTCGCGGCATGATCGGCGACTACGGCGGCGTGCAGAAGGTGGCTCCGCTGCTGGCCGGCACGTTCATGATCGGCGGCCTGGCCACCCTGTCGCTGCCCGGACTGGCTCCGTTCGTCAGTGAGTTCCTGGTGCTGGTCGGCACCTTCACCCGCTACCCGGTGCTCGGCGTCATCGCCACCCTGGGCATCGTGCTGGCCGCGCTGTACGTCCTGGTGCTCTACCAGCGCACCATGACCGGCCCGGTCCGGGCGGGCGTCGAGGGCATGAAGGACCTGAAGGTGCGGGAACTGGCCGTGGTGGCCCCGCTGATCGCGCTGCTGCTGTTCCTGGGCGTCTACCCGAAGCCGGTGACCGACATCGTCAACCCGGCGGTCAAGGCCACGCTCTCCGACGTGCACCGCACCGACCCCGTGCCGCAGATCAACGCCGTAGCGAAGGAGAACGCCAAGTGAGCGCCACGGCCTCCATCCCCCTGGCGGTCACCGCCATCCCGACACCGCACATCGAGTACGCGCAGCTGTCGCCGGTGCTGATCGTCTTCGGCGCGGCGGTGCTGGGCGTGCTGGTCGAGGCGTTCCTGCCGCGCCGGACCCGCTACGCCGCCCAACTGGCCGTCACCGTCATCGGCCTGGCCGCCTCGTTCGCCGCCGTCATCGCGCTGGCGGCGGACGGCTACGCCAGCGGCAAGGCGCACGTGGCGGCGATGGGCGCGGTCGCGGTGGACGGCCCGGCGCTCTTCCTCCAGGGCACGATCCTGCTGGTGGCCCTGGTGGCCGCGTTCACCTTCGCCGAGCGGCGGCTGGACCCGGTCGCGCACGGCAACCGGGTCGACTCGTTCGCCGCGCAGGGCTCGGCGGTGCCGGGCGGCGAGCAGGAGCAGTGGGCCGTCAAGGCCGGCTTCACGACGACCGAGGTCTTCCCGCTGATGCTGCTCGCGGTCGCGCGGCATGATGATCTTCCCGGCGGCGAACGACCTGCTGACGCTGTTCGTGTCGCTGGAGGTCTTCTCGCTGCCGCTGTACGTGCTGTGCGCGCTGGCCCGCCGCCGCCGGCTGATGTCCCAGGAGTCGGCGGTCAAGTACTTCCTGCTGGGCGCGTTCTCCTCCGCGTTGCTGCTGTTCGGCGTGGCGCTGCTGTACGGCTACGCGGGCACCGTCTCCTACGGCGGCATCGCCGACGTCATCGCCGGCAACGCCAAGCTCACCCCGGCGCTGGCCAACTCCACCGCGAACGACGCGCTGCTGCTGATCGGCGGCGCGATGGTGGTGGTCGGCCTGCTGTTCAAGGTCGGCGCGGTGCCGTTCCACATGTGGACCCCGGACGTCTACCAGGGCGCCCCGACCCCGGTCACCGGCTTCATGGCCGCCGCCACGAAGGTCGCCGCGTTCGGCGCCCTGCTGCGGCTGCTGTACGTGGTGCTGCCTGGCATGCGCTGGGACTGGCGGCCGGTGATGTGGGCGCGTGGCCATCGTCACCATGGTGTTCGGCGCGATCGTCGCGGTCACCCAGACCGACGTCAAGCGGCTGCTGGCGTACTCCTCGATCGCGCACGCGGGCTTCCTGCTCGCCGGCGTGGTGGCGATGTCGCCGAACGGTGTGTCGTCGGTGCTGTTCTACCTCGTCGCCTACTCGTTCGTGACGCTGGGCGGGTTCGCGGTCGTCACGCTGGTGCGGGACGCCGGCGGCGAGGCGACCCACCTGTCGAAGTGGGCCGGGCTCGGCCGGCGTTCGCCGCTGGTCGCCGCGGTCTTCGCGATCTTCCTGCTCTCCTTCGCCGGCATCCCGCTGACCGCCGGCTTCGCGGGGAAGTTCGCCGTCTTCAAGGCCGCCGCGCAGGGCGGTGCGGTGCCGCTGGTGGTGATCGGTGTGATCGCCTCGGCCATCGCGGCGTTCTTCTACATCCGGGTGATCGTGCTGATGTTCTTCAGCGAGCCGCAGCCCGACGGCCCGACGGTCGCCATCCCCTCCCCGCTCACCTCCACCGCGATCGCCGCCGGCGTGGTGGTCACCCTGGTGCTGGGCGTGGCGCCGCAGTACTTCCTGGACCTGGCCGGGAAGTCCGGCATCTTCGTCCGCTGAACCGTCCATCCCCGCGGCCCGGCCCCCGAAAGGGCGCCGGGCCGCAGGCGTTCCGGCGCGCGGGGCGTGCGGGTGGCCGGCGTCGGCACCCGGCGGAGTGGCCGGCGTCGGCACCCGGCCCGCCGGGCGGGGCGGCCGGCGGCGTGGGCGCGGGCCCGGGGGCGGGTGGCGCCGGAGGGGCGGTTTCCGGACGGTCCGCAGCGGATGGGACATTGATCTGCAAAGAGCGGGCAATGTGCCCAAAGTGCTTGCTGGGCTGGGCAATTCAAAAGTAGCGTCCCTCTCGGCGCCGCGGCAGGGAGGGAGACCCCGGCCGTCCGGACGCCGGGGGGACATGTGTCGAGCATGCCGTCGTTGGTGTTGGACCGGTCCGTGCCGGGCCTGATCGTGAAGATCGGCGACTACCCGCTGCACCACGGCGGCGTCGGCGCGATCCGCAGTCTGGGACGGCTCGGCGTGCCGGTGTACGCCGTCACCGAGGACAGGTTCACCCCGGCGGCCGTCTCCCGCTACCTCACCCGCGGCTTCGTGTGGCGGACGTCCGGCCTGGAGCGCCCGGAGTCGCTGGTGGACGGGCTGCTGCGGATCGGCGCGCGGATCGGCCGGCCCAGCGTGCTGATCCCCACCGACGAGGAGGCCGCGGTCCTGGTGGCCGAGCACGCCGGCGTGCTGGCGGAGACCGGGCGGTTCCTGCTGCCGCCGGTGCGGGCGGGGCTGCCGCGCCGGCTCGCCAGCAAGCAGGGGCTGCACGAGCTGTGCCTGCGGCACGGCGTGCCCTCGCCGTCGGCCGCGTTCCCGGACAGCCCCCTGGAGGTGGCGGAGTTCGCGCGCACCGCGCGGTTCCCGGTGGTGGCGAAGAACCGGGAGGCGTTCGAGCGGCGCCGCCGGCCCGCGGTGGCCGGCACCACCCGGATCACCGGCCCCGACCAACTGCTCGCGCTGGCCCGGCGGTGGGGGCAGCGGCCCGGCGTGATCCTCCAGGAGTACCTGCCGCGCGAGCAGGCCGAGGACTGGATCGTGCACGCCTACGTGGGCGCCGACCACCGGCCGCGGGCGCTGTTCACCGGGGTCAAGGTGCGCTCCTGGCCGCCGCACGCCGGGATGACGGCGTGCGCCTACGCGGTGCCCAACCCGGAACTGGCGTCGCTGGCGACCGGGTTCTTCGCCGGGATCGGCTTCTGCGGCATCGCCGACCTGGACCTGCGCTTCGACCGCCGGGACGGCCGGTACAAGCTGCTGGACTTCAACCCCCGGATGGGCGCGCAGTTCCGGCTGTTCGAGAACGCCGCCGGGGTGGACGTGGTCCGCGCGATGCACCTGGACCTGACCGACCGCCGGGTGCCGGCCGCGCCGCAGCGCGACGGGCGCCGGATGGTGGTGGAGAACATCGACCTGCCCGCGCTGCTCGCCTACCGCCGCGGCGGCTACACCACCCCGCACGCCCCGCGCCGGGCCAGCGACACGGAGTGGGCGTGGCTGGCGCGCGACGACGTCAAGCCGTTCCTCACGATGCTCGCCCGCTTCGCGGGGCCGGGCGTGCGGCACCTGCGCCGGCTGTGGCGGGACCGCGACCCCCTGGCGGCGGGGACGGTGGCACGGACGGCCGCGCGGAGCACGGCGCGCACGGCGGCACGGACCACGGCGCGCACGGCGGCACGGACGGCCGTCCGCCGACCACAGGACCTTCCGGGAGGGGAACGCGGATGACACCCGTCGTGGTGATCGGGGCCGGGCCGTACGGCCTGTCGACGGCGGCGCACCTGAAGGGCAGGGGACTGCCGGTGCGCGTCTTCGGCACGCCGCTGTCCCACTGGAGCGACGCCATGCCCGCCGGCATGGTCCTGAAGTCCACGCCGAGCGCCTCCACGCTGTCCGCGCCGGTGCGCGGCCACACCCTGCGGGACTTCAACGACGCCATGGGTGAGCGGCGGCTGGTCACCGAACGGGACCTGGTGCCGCTGGAGACGTTCGTGCGCTACGGGCGGTGGTTCGCCGAGCGGCTGGTGCCCGAGGTGGAGCGGGTGCGGGTGGTCTCGGTGGACCACCGGGACCGCGCGTTCCAGGTGAAGCTGGACTCCGGCGAGGAACTGTCCGCGTCCGCCGTGGTGGTGGCCACCGGGCTGACCGGGTTCGCCCACGTGCCGCGGGTGCTGCGGGACGCGGTGCCGGACGGCCCGTCGGCCGGCGGCCCGGTCTCGCACACCGCGCACCACCGCGACCTGGCCCGGTTCGCCGGCCGCGAGGTGGTCGTGGTGGGCGCCGGGCAGTCGGCCCTGGAGGGCGCTGTGCTGCTGTCCGAGGCGGGCGCCCGGGTGCGGGTGCTGGCCCGGCGGGCCGGCTCGGTCGGCTTCGGCGCGCCGCCGCGGGACGGCGTGCAGTGGAAGCCGGACTCGCCGGTGGGCCGGGCCTGGTCGCTGTACGCGTTCAGCGACGTGCCCGGGCCGGCCGCGTTCCGCTACCTGCCGGAGGCCGGCCGGCTGTGGCTGGTGCGCCGGGTACTCGGGCCGCGCGGCGCGTGGTGGCTGAAGGAGCGTTTCGGCGGGATCCCGGTCACCGAGGGCCGGGAGATCACCGGCGCGGCGCTGGACGGCGCCGGGGTGGTGCTGCGCACCACCGGGCCGGACGGCCGCAGCGCCGAACTGGCCGCCGACCACGTGATGGCGGCCACCGGCTACCGCCCGGACCTGTCGGCACTGGGCTTCCTCAGCCCCGCCCTGCGGGCCCGGCTCACGGTGAGCGGCGGCTCGCCGTGGCTGGATCCGGGCTACGGCGCCAGTGTGCCGGGGCTGTACTTCACCGGTCTGCCGTCGGCGGCCACCTTCGGCCCGCTGATGCGGTTCGTGTGCGGCACCTCGTTCGCCTCGCCGCGGCTCGCCCGGTCGGTGTCGGCGCTGGTCACCGCCGGGCGCTGAGCGGTCGGCGGCGGCCCGCGGGGACGGCGCGGGCCGCCGCCGCGGGCGGGCCGGCCCGGCGGGTGCGGACGGGCGGTGGTGGGGGAGCGAGCGGCGGTGCCGCGCCACCGGGACGGCCGGCGGGGGACACCCGAGGCCGGGCCCCCGCGCCGGGCGAGGCGCGGTGAACCGGCCATCTGTGATCACCACGGACCGGATACGCTGCAACCAATGGCACCAAGGCCACGACCCAAACAGCGACAGGAGTTCCGCTCGTGACCGTCGTCGGGCCCTTCGGGTTGAGCGTGCGCGACCAGGTCCTCGATACCGAGATCCGCGCCGGACTGGCGGACGTCGAGGAGGCCCTGCTGGAGGCGACCAAGAGCGACGTGCCGTTCATCAACGACACGGCGCGCCACCTGGTCCGGGCCGGCGGCAAGCGGTTCCGTCCGCTGCTGGTGCTGCTGGCGGCGCAGTTCGGCGATCCGCACGCGCCGGGCGTCGTGCCGTCCGCGGTCGTGGTGGAACTGACCCACCTGGCCACCCTCTACCACGACGACGTGATGGACGAGGCCGACGTGCGGCGCGGGGTGGCCAGCGCCAACGCCCGCTGGGACAACTCGGTTGCGGTGCTCACCGGCGACTTCCTGTTCGCCCGGGCCTCCCGGGTGCTGGCGGACCTGGGCCCGGAGGCGGTCCGGATCCAGGCCGAGGCGTTCGAACGGCTGGTGACCGGGCAGATCCTGGAGACCGCCGGGCCGCTGCCGGGCCGGGACCCGATCGAGCACTACCTGGACGTGCTGGCCGGCAAGACCGGCTCGCTCATCGCGGTCTCCACCCGGTTCGGCGGGCTGATGTCCGGGGCCGACGAGGCCACGGTGGAGATCCTGGCCCAGTACGGCGAGCGGATCGGCATCGCCTTCCAACTCGCCGACGACGTGCTGGACATCGCCAGCGACGGCGAGGAGTCCGGCAAGACGCCCGGCACCGATCTGCGCGAGGGCGTGCTCACCCTGCCGGTGCTGCACCTGCGTTCGCCGCGGTTCACCGCCGCGGAGGACCGCCGGCTGGTGGACCTGCTGGACGGAGACCTCGGTGACGAGGGGCGGCACGCCGAGGCGCTGCGGCTGCTGCGCGCCCACCCGGCGCTGGAGCAGGCCCGCAGGGACGCGGTGCGGTGGGCGGACGCGGCCCGCTCGGTGCTGCGCCCGCTGCCGGAGACGTCCGCGAAGAAGGCTCTGGAAGCGCTGTGCGACGCGGTGGTGCACCGGGCCTGCTGACGCCCGCGCGGCGTGGGCGCGCCCGCGGTGCGGGTGCGCTCCGCGGTGCGGCAGGTCGGCACGCCGCGGCCGGACCACGACGCGGGGCCGCGTGGCGCTGGGCGGCGGCGGACCGGCCGCCGGGACCGTGCGGGCGGCGCGCGGCCTCGGGGGCGGGCCCGCACGGCGGCTCGGGGGCGGTCATACCCGAGGGGTACGCCGGGTTGCTCCCGTGGACGGATGCACGGGCCGCGGTGGTCGTGCTGGGATGGGGTGAGCGGCACACAGCGGGCCCGGGGGACCACGGGGCCGGGCTCGGACGCCGCCGACGACGGAGGTAGTCATGGCAGAGATCCGACCGCCGCGGGCCGAGGGGGCCTTCACCGGGTACGCCCGGTTCGCGGAGGGTGAGGCGACCGCGCGGCCCCGGCGCCGACTGGCCCGTTACGGCGTGCCGGTCGCGGTCGCCTCGGTGGCCGCCGCCACCATCGGCATCGGCACCGCGCTGGCCACCACCGGCGGTGGGCCCCACCTGCCGAAGGTGACGGCCCGGCAGTTGCTGGCCCGGGTGGCGGCCGACCGGGTCACGCACCTGTCGGGGTCGGTCCGGGTCAGCACCGACCTGGGGCTGCCGTCCGCGCTGCTCGACGGGGCCGGCGCGGCGGCGCTCGGCGGCTCCGCGCACGGCGCCGCCGACCCGCGCGCGGAACTGACCGGCCTGCTGTCCGGCACCCACACGCTGCGGGTCGCCGCCGACGGACCGAGCCGGGGGCGGGTGTCGGTGGTCGGCGAGAACGGCGGGTACACCGTCGTGCGCGACGGCCGGCAGGTGTGGACCTACGACGCCGCCCAGCACGCGGCCACGCACGCCACGCTGCCCGCCGAACCGGCCGGCCGCCCGGCCGCCGGCGCGCACGACCCGGCCGGCACGCCGGGGCAGGCGGCGGCCCGGTTGCTGGCGGCGGTCGGCCCGACCACCTCGGTCACCGTGGACGGCACCGACGAGGTGGCCGGCCAGGACGCGTACGACCTGCTGGTGCGGCCCCGGCAGGCGGGCAGCACGATCGGCGCGGTGCACGTCGCGGTGGACGCCGCCAACGGGGTGCCGCTGCGGTTGACCGTCGAACCGGCCGGCGGCGGCGCGCCGGTGCTGGACGTGGCGTACACCCGGGTGAGCTTCGCCGCGCCGGCGGCCGGCACGTTCCGCTTCACCGTGCCGAAGGGCACCCACGTCACGCGGGCGGTACCGGGCGGCGCGGGCCACCGGGCGCCGACGGCCGGGCGGGGGCCGGCCGCGCTGCCCTGGCCGTTCGGGCCGGCGGCGCCCGGGTCCGCGGCGCGCGGCGCCTCCGGCCCGGCGCGGGTGAGCGGGCACGGCTGGACCCGGGTCGCCGAGCTGTCCGGCCCGCGTTCCGGCACCGCGCACGGCACCGGCGCGGCCGGACCGCTCGGTGCGTTGGGCAGGCCGGTGAAGGGCGCCTTCGGCTCCGGAACGGTGGTCTCCACCCGGGTGGTCACCGTGCTCGTGGAGCGGAACGGCGCGGTGTTCGCCGGCGCCGTCACCCCCGCCACGCTGGTGCGGGCCGCCGACGCCGCCGCGCGCACCCGGTAGCGCGCCGCAGGGCTGACCGGGGGCCGGTCCGGGGCGGCCGGGGCGGGCCGGACGACGCGACCGCGCGGTCCGGTCCGCCGGTCCGGCCGCCCCGGACCGGCCGGCCGCCCCGGACCGGCCGGCCGCCCCGGACCGGCCGGCCGTGGGGGCGCGCCGGGTGTCCTGCGCCGGCGTCAGTCGTTGTCGTTGTGGAAGGTGACGCCGTTCCAGCTGGTCACGCAGCTCAGGCTCATGAAGCCCCAGCCCATGGTGGAGTCGTCGACCACCATCGCCTGGCCGTCCTTGGTGGTGAAGCGGTAGCCGATGGACGACGAGGCGGGGGTGCCGGCCGGGTTGCGCAGCGAGCCGCCGTCGAACGAGCTGGAGTCGAAGTAGTTGTAGTACTCCTCGCAGGCCGGGTCGACCTTGATCGTGGAGGCGCCGTCGACGGTGTGCGCGACCGAGTTGAAGTTCTTGCCGATGTCCAGCCGGTGGGACATGGCCGACTGGGTGCTGTCGCTGCACGACGGGTCGGCGGTGCCGGTCGGCGAGGAGCTGAGCGCGCCGGGCGGGATCCAGCCGCAGAAGTCGTTGCTGCCGTAGGAACGGCCCCAGTGGTAGTTCGATCCGGAGTGCGTCGAGTTGACGTCGAAGGACGTGCCGGCCATCGCGGTGCCGATGAAGTAACCGCACACCTTGTTCTGCAGCCAGGTGCCGGGCGCGATGGTGCCGCTGTTGCCGCAGGCGGCCGGCTTGGGCGAGTTCGCCTCGACGGTGTAGCGGTTGATCGCGTGCGCGGACGACTGGCCGACGACCAGGGTCGCGACGGCCGCGGCCGTGAGGGTGATTCCTTGCAGGGAGCGCTTCACGGTGACTCCATTGCTCGGCCCGGTGGGGGGCGACGTAGGGTGAGCGGGTGCGTTCGTGGCGTTTCCGCGTGCTGGCGCGGACCGCCGGGCCCGGCCCGTCGCGTCGGCGCGGACCGGAGGCGGGGCGGCGCCGCGCGGTCGGACGGGGCGACGGTACCGCCGGAGACCGTTCCCGTACAGGTGTCCATAAAGTGTTGCCGGTGGCGTCGCAGGCGGCGTCGGGGAGTGAGGCGATGACCCGTACCGTCCGGTGGCGCGCGTGACGGCGCCCGGCGGCGACCCGCGTACCGCGCGCACCCGGGCCCGGCTGCGCGCCGCGCTGCTGACCGCGTGCGACCGCCGCCCGCTGGAGGAGGTCAGCGTCGCCGAGGTGATCAGGCTCGCCGGAATCGGCCGCGCCACCTTCTACCTGCACTACGACAATCTGCGCGAACTCGCCCTCGACTCCTGCGCCGAACTGGTGCGCACCGCCGTGGACGCGCTGCACGCCGCCGAACCGCCGCTCGACCCGACGCGCCCGCCGGCCGAGCTGACCGGGCTGTTCAGCTCGATACGCGAACGCGCCCCGCTCTACCGGGGACTGCTCGGGCCGGCTGGCGGCGGACCGCTGGGCGAACTGCTGCACGCCGAACTGCTGGCCCGTTCGCTGGCCGAACGCCGCCGCCGCGCCCCGGACGGCCGGCACCACGAGGCGGCCTCCTCGGCCGTGGCCTCCGCGTTCACCGGGCTGCTCGCCGACTGGCTGCACGAGCGGGTGCCGGGCGGGCCGGCCGAGTTGTCCCGGCACGCCTGGCGGGTGCTGTGGGCCGTCCACGCCGCGTTCCGCTGACCGCGGCCGAGCCCGCGCCGGTCGTCGGGCGTTCCGCCGGCACCGGCCGGGCGCCGGCGGGCGGCGCCCCGGGTGGATCGCCGCACGCCGCACGCGGATGGACCGCCGGGCAGGTGCCGGACCGCCGGGCGGACCGGGCGGACGGGCGGTTCGCGCGGGCTGGCGTTCAGCGGGGCGGCGCGGTGCCCGGCGCGCCGGGCACCGGGGGCGCGGCCTCCGGCGGGACGGCGGTCGGGACGACGGCGTCCGGCGGGCCGGCGCGCTGCGGTACGGCGGCCGGTCCGGTCGGCACGGCGCGGGCCGTCGCGACGGCGCCGGCCACCGTGCGGGCGGTCCGGGTGGTGCGTGCGGCGCGCAGCGCGTCGCCGGTCAGCACCGCCAACGCCACCCAGACCAGCGCGAAGCCGGCCCAGCGGTCGGCGGGCATCGTCTCGTGGAAGTACAGCAGCCCGATCAGGAACTGCATCACCGGTGTCAGGTACTGCAACAGCCCGATCGTGGTGAGCGGCACCCGCACCGCGGCGGCACCGAAGAACACCAGCGGTATCGCGGTCACCGGCCCGGCGCTGGCCAGCCAGGCGGCGTGCCCGGCGCCGTGCGTCGTGAACGTGCCCCGGCCCTGGGCGCCCAGGAACACCAGGAACGCCAGCGCGGGCAGGAACTGCACGGCGGTCTCCGCCGCCAGCGACTCGATGCCGCCCAGCCCGATCTTCTTCTTCACCAGTCCGTAGCCGCCGAAGGAGAACGCCAGGACCAGCGACAGCCACGGCGGCCTGCCGTATCCGACGGTCAGCACCCCGACCGCCGCCACGCCGATGCCGACCGCCACCCACTGCCCGGTCCGCAGCCGCTCGCGCAGCAGCACCACGCCGAAGCAGATCGTCACCAGCGGATTGACGAAGTAGCCGAGCGACGCCTCCACCACGTGGCCGCTGTTGACCCCCCAGATGTAGAAGCCCCAGTTCACCGCGATCAGCACGGCCGCCACCGCGATCAGCCTGAGCCGGCGCGGCTCGCGCAGCACCACCCGCAGCCACTGCCGGCGGCGCATCGCCAGCAGTGCGCCCGCCACCACCACCAGCGACCACACCATCCGGTGCGCGAGGATCTCCGGCGCGGACGCCGGCCGCAACAGCGGCCAGTACAACGGCACGGTGCCCCACAGCAGATAGGCCGTGACCCCGCAGAGCGTTCCGGCCCGCGTCCTGTCCACCAGGGCACCTCCCCTTCGTCCCGTGTCCGTCCCGCTCGTTCCGCGCCGCCCCCGCGGCAGACGGTATCCGCCGACCTCCGGTCCCGTCATGTCCGTTCCGCCATACGGTCATGACGACCGCGCCCGGCGGCGCGCCTCCAGCAGCGCGACCGCCCGTTCCACGTCGTACGGCAGGATCGTCACCGCCACGTTCGGCAACTGCTCCAGCGAGCGGGCGATTCCCTCACCGGTGCCGCGGTGCAGGATCCGGCCGATCACCGGGGTGTAGGTGCGGCGCGGCAACAGCAGGGTCAGCGCGGTCTCGCCGTCGGAGGTGGTGCGCAGCGCCACCTCGCGCACCGCGCGCCGCAGTCGGCGGTCCGGGCACTCGACCACCTCCAGCGGCACCGTGGTGCCCGCGCTCGCCTCCCAACTGGTCATCAGCCGCCGGGCGTGCTCCTCGTCCACCATGAAGTGCACCGCGCGGATCTCGTCCGGGCCCAGCCGGTGCGCGTACCGCAGGCACTTGAGGGTGGCCAGGTCCAGGCTGTCGGCCAGCACGTAGACGACGTGCCGGCGCCACGGCGGCCGGTCGGTGACCGCGGGCGGCAGCTCCTGCATGGCCGCCGCCTCCGCGCGGTACTGCCGGTTCACCCGGATCAGCGCCCACACCCCGACCGGGAAGAGGACCACCACCAGCCAGGCGCCCTCGGTGAACTTGGTGATCGCGAAGATCACCACGACCGCCGCCGAGCAGATCGCCGCGCAGACGTTGACCACCAGCTTCCAGGAGCGGGCCGGCTCCCGGCGCCGCCAGTGGTACGCGGTCAGCCCGGCGGCGGCCATCGTGAACCCGGTGAACACCCCGATCGCGTACAGCGCGACCAGCCGGTCCACGTTGCCCTCGGTGGCCAGCAGCAGCGCCAGCGCCAGCGCGGTCAGCACGATGATGCCGTTGGAGAACGCCAGCCGGTGCCCGCGCCGGGTCAGCTGCCGGGGCAGGAAGCTGTCCTCGGCCACGAAGTTCGCCAGGAACGGGAAGCCGGTGAACGGCGTGTTGGCGCCGGTGTAGAGGATCAGCGCGGTCGCTAGCTGCACGTAGGACAGCCCGGCGGTGCCCAGCCAGCCGCCGCCGAACAGCAGGTGCGCCTCCTGTGCGATGACGGTCGGGTTGCCGTCGGTGTACGGCACGGCGTGCGTGAAGTGCGCCAGCGTCGAGACGCCGAGCACCATCACGCCCAGCACGCAGCTCATCGCGACCAGCGTGCGCCGCGCGTTGCGGCCCTGCGGGGGCCGGAACGCCGACACCCCGTTGGAGATCGCCTCCAGACCGGTCAGCGACGAGCCGCCGTTGGCGAACGCCCGCAACACGATGAACAGCGCCGCCCCGTACAGCGGTCCGCCGCCCGGCGTCCCGAGCGGCAGCGCGCCGGCCGCGTGCACGTCCGCCTCCGGCAGGTGGCCCTGCGCCGCGAACCGCGCCGCGCCCACCGCCAGCATGAGCGCGACGGCGAGCACGAACAGGTACGCCGGTGCGGCGAACGCCCGGCCGGCCTCCCGCAGCCCGCGCAGGTTCCCGTACATCAGGACCAGGACGACCGCCACGCTGATCGGCACCTTGAGGTGGTCCAGTCCGGTGAACCCGCCGCCCACCAGGTGGGCGAGCGAGATCAGCGCGTCGGTGCCGGCCGCGGTCTGCACGGCGACGGTGACGACGTAGTCGATGAGCAGCGCGACCGCCGCGATCTGCGCGACGTTCGGCCCGAAGTTCTCCCGGGCCACCACGTAACTGCCGCCCGCCCGGGTGTAGACGGTCACCACGTCCCGGTAGGAGAGCGTGAGCAGCAGCAGGACGAAGATGATCGCCGCGGTGAGCGGCATCAGCAGGGTGAACGAGGCGAGCCCGACCACCGGGATCAGGACCCGCAGGATCTCCTCCGAGCCGTAGGCCGTCGAGGAGATGCAGTCGGAGGCGAGCACCCCGAGCGCGAGGCGGTTGGAGAGCTTCTCCCGCCGCAGCTGTTCGGTGATCAGCGGCGGGCCGAGCAGGATGCGCTTGACGAGGTAGAGCGGCCGGTCGCCGGCCGGCGCGGGGAGATCGGTGGGGGCCATGGACTAGCAATACGGCCGCCGGACCGCCGAGCCCGGTAGACGCGGCGGCTGGCCCCGCATGGTCCGATCAGGCGATTGTCGGATCAACCGACTTTCGGTCCGCCCCGGTCGGCCGGCATCCGGCCGGTGCCGGGCCGGGCGGGCCCCCGCGGCGGGGCCGGCGCCGCACCCGGCCGGGGCGTGCCGGGGGCGCGGCCGGGTGCGGCGCACCGAGGGGCCGCCGGAGTGCGGCGGGCCGGGGCGGCGCGGGGCGCCCCGGCCCGGCACCGGCGCGGCCGGGCGTGCCGCGCCGCCCGGGCCGCCGACGGTCGTCGCCGGGTGTCAGCCGGTGACGGTCCAGGTGTCGTTGCCGGTGAGGAGGGTGGTGAGGTCGCCTTTGCCGTGGTGGGTGGTGGCGGTGTCGAGTTGGTCGTTCATGGTGGTGTCGTAGGTGGGGCGTTGGACGGCGCGGAGGATGCCGATGGGGGTGTGGTGGAGGGTGTGGGGGTCGGCGAGGCGGGTGAGGGCGAAGGCGGTGAGGGGTGAGGGGTGGTGGGCGTCGTGGGTGAGGAGGTGGTGTTGGTTGTCGGGGGTGATGGTGGCGGTGGTGAGTTCGCCGGTGTGGGGGTCGCGGAGGACGCCTTGGGTGTTGTCGGTGCCGAAGCGGATGGGTTGGCCGTGGTGGAGGGGGATGAGGGTGTCGGGGGCGGTGGTGCGGTTTTTGAGGGGTTCGAAGGCGTTGTCGTTGAAGATGTTGCAGTTCTGGTAGATCTCGACGAGGGAGGTGCCGGGGTGGGCGGCGGCGGCGCGGAGGACGGTGGTGAGGTGGTGGCGGTCGGAGTCGATGGTGCGGGCGACGAAGCCGGCTTCGGCGCCGAGGGCGAGGGAGAGGGGGTTGAAGGGGGTGTCGAGGGAGCCCATGGGGGTGGACTTGGTGATTTTGCCGGTTTCGGAGGTGGGGGAGTACTGGCCTTTGGTGAGGCCGTAGATGCGGTTGTTGAAGAGGAGGATGTTGAGGTTGATGTTGCGGCGGAGGGCGTGGATGAGGTGGTTGCCGCCGATGGACAGGGCGTCGCCGTCGCCGGTGATGACCCAGACGGACAGGTCGGGTCGGGTGGTGGCCAGTCCGGTGGCGATGGCGGGTGCGCGTCCGTGGATGGAGTGCATGCCGTAGGTGTTCATGTAGTAGGGGAATCGGCTGGAGCAGCCGATGCCGGAGATGAACACGATGTTCTCGCGGGCGAGGCCGAGTTCGGGTAGGAAGGCTTGGACGGCGGCGAGGATGGCGTAGTCGCCGCAGCCGGGGCACCAGCGGACTTCCTGGTCGGATTTGAAGTCCTTGGCGGTCTGCTTGTCGGTGGTGCGGGGGACCAGCGCGAGCGGATGCCGTACCGGTGACTCCCGCTCTCCGGCCACGGCACCGGCCGCACCGGCCGCACCGGCGGCACCGGCGGCCCTGCCGCAGCGGCGGCACCGGCGGCACGGCGGCACCGGCGGCACCGGCGGCACCGGCGGCACCGGCGGCAGCGGCGGCACCGGCGGCAGCGTTGGCACCGGCCGCACCGGCGGCAGCGGCGGCAGCGTTGGCAGCGTTGGCGCTGGCCGGGTCGGCCGTGCCGCTGGCCGCCTTGGCCGCGTCGGTGGTCCTGTCGGCCGGGTCGGGAGCGCTGGCCGGGTCGGCTGGGTTGGCCGGGTCGGCTGGGTTGGCTGGGTTGGCTGGGTTGGCTGGGTTGGGGGTGCTGGTCTCGTTGGTGGGGGTGGGGGTGGTGGTGTCAGTCATGGGGGTGCTCCTGGTGGGCCCGGATGGCGTCGGCGAGTTGGGCGGCTTTGAAGGGGAGGCCGGTGACCTGGTTGAGGGAGTGGGCGTCGACGAGGTAGCGGGCGCGCAGGAGGTGGGCGAGTTGGCCGAGGTTCATTTCGGGGACGATGACGTGGCGGTAGGCGGTGAGGATGTCGGGGAGGTTGGCGGGGAAGGGGTTGAGGTGGCGGAGGTGGGTCTGGGCGATGTGGCCGCCGGTGGTGCGGATGCGGCGGCAGGCGGCGGTGATGGGTCCGTAGGTGGAGCCCCAGCCGATGACGAGGGTGTCGGCTCGGCCGTCGGGGTCGTCGACGGTCAGGTCGGGCACGGTGACGCGGTCGATCTTGGCTTGGCGGGTGCGGACCATCAGGTCGTGGTTGGCGGGGTCGTAGGAGATGTTGCCGGTGCCGTGTTGTTTCTCGATGCCGCCGATGCGGTGTTCCAGGCCGGGGGTGCCGGGGACGGCCCAGGGGCGGGCGAGGGTGTCGGGGTCGCGCTGGTAGGGGTGGAAGACCTGTCGGCCGTCGCTGGTGGTGTGGTTGGGGGTGGTGGCGAAGGGGACGTGCAGGTCGGGTAGTTCGTCGGGGGTGGGGACGCGCCAGGGTTCGGAGCCGTTGGCGAGGTAGCCGTCGGAGAGCAGGAAGACCGGGGTGCGGTAGGTCAGCGCGATCCGGGCGGCTTCCAGTGCGGTGGTGAAGCAGTCGCCGGGGGTGGCCGGGGCCAGGACGGGTAGCGGGGCTTCTCCGTTGCGGCCGTACATCGCTTGTAGCAGGTCGGCTTGCTCGGTCTTGGTCGGTAGTCCGGTCGAGGGCCCGCCGCGTTGGATGTCGATCACCAGCAGCGGTAGTTCCAGTGACACCGCCAGGCCCACCGTCTCCGACTTCAGCGCGATGCCCGGTCCGGAGGTCGTGGTGACCGCCAGCGCGCCGCCGAACGCCGCGCCGAGCGCCGCGCCGATGCCGGCGATCTCGTCCTCGGCCTGGAAGGTGCGCACGGTGAAGTTCTTGTGCTTGGACAGTTCGTGCAGGATGTCGGAGGCCGGGGTGATGGGGTAGGTGCCCAGGAACAGCGGCAGGCCGCTGCGTTGTCCGGCGGCGATCAGGCCGTAGGCCAGGGCGAGGTTCCCGGAGATGTTGCGGTAGGTGCCCGGGGCGAACGCGGTGCTGGCGGGGGCGACCTCGTAGGTGACCGCGAAGTCCTCGGTGGTCTCCCCGAAGTTCCAGCCGGCCCGGAAGGCGGCCACGTTCGCCTCGGCGATGTGCGGGGCGCGGGCGAACTTGGTGCGCAAGAACGCCTCGGTGCCCGCGGTCGGCCGGTGGTACATGAACGACAGCAGGCCCAGCGCGAACATGTTCTTCGCCCGTTCGGCCTCCTTGCGGGAGAGTCCGAAGCCGGCCAGTGCCTCCACCGTCACCGTGGTCAGCGGTACCCGGTGGACCTGGTGCGCGTCGAGGGAGCCGTCCTGGAGCGGGTCGGTGTCGTAGCCGACCTTGGCCAGCGCCCGGCGGGTGAACTCGTCGGTGTTGACGATGATCCGCGCTCCGCCCGGCAGGTCGGGCAGGTTCGCCTTCAACGCGGCCGGGTTCATCGCCACCAGCACGTCCGGCGCGTCGCCCGGGGTGAGGATGTCGTGGTCGGCGAAGTGCAGCTGGAAGGAGGAGACCCCCGGCAGCGTCCCGGCCGGCGCGCGGATCTCGGCCGGGAAGTTCGGCAGCGTCGACAGGTCGTTGCCGAACGCCGCGGTCTGCGAGGTGAACCGGTCGCCCGTCAACTGCATCCCGTCACCGGAGTCCCCCGCGAACCGGATCACCACCCGGTCCAACCTGCGGATCTCCCGACCGGGCACCACCCCCTCACCCGGCACCCCCCGCCCGACAGGACCACTGACCCCACTGGACACTGCTGAACCTCCTCCAAGGCAACGCCTCACGGACGGATCCCGACCGTCGTACACCTGGCCATGCTACGTGCGCGAAGCGGACCAATCGGGAGAAATGCCTGGTGGGAGGCTTCGTGACCCGCGCGCCGGCCGCGCCATCCCGCACCCCCCGTTCCCCCGTCGCCGTCCGCGTCGTGCGGCCGGGCCCCGGAAGCGGGCCCGGTCACTGACTCGCATCGTGCCAGGAATCCGCCCGGCCGGAGTGGTTCTCCCACGGAAATGTGAGGGGGTCGAGACGATCACCCGCGCCACACCTCCCGCCGTACTTCCCGCCGCGCCCCCGCCGGCTCCCCGCCGCCCCCGAGCGGCGGTCCCGTCGTCGCCCCGCCGTACGTCCGGCCGCCGCCGCACCGGGTCCGGCCGCCGCGGCCGGCGGTCCGGGTCGCGCCCCCGCGGCCCCGGGGGCGCGCCCGCGGCCCGCGCCCGCGGCCCCGGTGCGCGGCGGGCCGCCGCTTACCCCTTCTGCCGCGCGGCACCCGAGGGCCTAGACTCCGGTGCGTACGGACCGTCCAGAGATTCGGCCAGGTCACTGGACGCAACCGGACGAACGCGACGAATGAGGGGACGACGTGTCGGAGTCGACCGCGGTGGTCCTGGACGCGGCGGGCTACTTCCGCGCCTACTCGGTGGTGGGCCTGGTCGCGGTCGTCGGCGTGCTCTTCGTGGCCTTCGCCTTCGCCGCCGGGCACCTGCTGCGGCCGGTCGCCCCGACGCGCGAGAAGATGTTGACGTACGAGTGCGGTGTGGACCCGGTGGGCGAGGGCTGGGCACACACCGAGATCCGCTACTACGTCTACGCCTTCCTGTACGTGATCTTCGCCGTGGACACGATCTACCTCTTCCCGTGGGCGACGGTCTTCGCCGCGCCGGGGTTCGGGGGCACCACCCTGGTGGAGATGTTCGTCTTCCTCGGCTTCCTCGCCGTCGGTCTGCTGTACGCATGGAAGAAGGGCGTCCTGGAATGGACGTGACCGAAGGCACCGCCCAGCCGGACGGGCCGGTCCCGCTGCCCGAACCGCGCCGGCTCGGCACCCTGGCCCGACTCGCCCCGCAGCCGATGAAGGTGGTGCTCAACTGGGGCCGCCGCTACAGCCTGTGGGTCTTCAACTTCGGCCTGGCCTGCTGCGCCATCGAGTTCATCGCCGCCTCCATGGCCCGCCACGACTTCATCCGGCTCGGCGTGATCCCGTTGGCCCCCGGCCCCCGGCAGGCCGACCTGATGGTCGTCTCCGGCACCGTCACCGACAAGATGGCCCCGGCGGTCAAACGACTGCACGAACAGATGCCGGAACCGAAGTACGTCATCTCCTTCGGCGCCTGCAGCAACTGCGGCGGCCCGTACTGGGACTCGTACGCGGTCACCAAGGGGGTCGACCAGATCATCCCGGTCGACGTCTACGTGCCCGGCTGCCCGCCGCGCCCCGAAGCGCTGCTCCAGGGCATCCTCAAGCTCCAGGAGCGGATCGCCCGCGAGTCGCTGGGCGAGCGCTACGCCTCCGGCGACGTGCCGCGCCCGTCGGCCGCCGCGCTGACCAGCGGCCTGGTGACGCCACCGCCGGCGCCGGGGGAGGACGCCCGGTGACCGGCTCCGCCCGCCCGCCGGCCGGGTTCGCGGAGCTGGCCCGGGACCCCGCCGCGGTCTTCGGCACGGGGGCCACCGCCGGGGAGGCGTACGGCCTGCTGACCGTCGACGTGCCGGCCGCCTCCTGGACCGATGCGCTGCGCACCGCCCGCGACCGGTTGGGCTGTGACTGGTTCGACTGGCTGAGCGCGGTCGACGAGCCCGGGAGCGGTTTCCAGGTCTGCGCCCACCTCGCCGCCCTCGGCGACGGCGTGCGCCACCTGCTGCTGCGCACCACCGTGGACCACGAGTGCCCCGAACTGCCCACCGCCACCGGCCTGTTCGCTGGCGCCGCCTGGCACGAGCGGGAGACGCACGAGATGTTCGGCGTGGTGTTCACCGGCCACCCCGGGCTGACCCCGCTGCTGCTGCCGGACTCCTTCGAAGGACACCCGCTGCGCAAGGACTTCGTACTGGCCGCCCGGGTCGCCAAGGCGTGGCCGGGCGCCAAGGAGCCCGGCGAGTCCGACGCCGGCCGGTCCGGGACCAGGCGCCGCCAGATGCTGCCGCCCGGCGTCCCCGACCCCAACGAGTGGGGACCGCGGAAGGGCCAGGTGCCGCCCGCCCCGGCCCGGCCGGCCCGCCGCGCCCGCACCGCCGGCCAGGGCTCCGCCAGCCAGCGCCCGGCGCCGGCCGACCGGCCCGCCGACCCGGCCCGCCGCACCCCGGACGCCCCCTGGGAGCGCCCGCCCGGCGACCGGCCGGAGCGCGGCGGCCCGCCACCGGGCGCCGGCGACCCCCCGGAGCGCGGCGGCACCGGCGGTTCCCGGCCGGACCGGGACACGGACGCCGGGAGCGAGGAACGGTGAACGGGACGCTCGACATCGCGCTGCGCCTGGTCGCGGTGCTGGTGGCCTTCCTGGTGCTGCCGCTGCTGGTCGGCCAGACCGAGCACAAGGTGATGGCCCACATGCAGGGCCGGCTCGGCCCGATGTACGCCGGCGGTTTCCACGGCTGGGCACAACTCGTCGCGGACGGCGTGAAGTTCGCGCAGAAGGAGGACCTGGTGCCGGCCGCCGCCGACCGCCGGGTCTTCCAACTCGCCCCGGCCGTCGCCCTGCTGCCGTACCTGGTGGTGCTGGTCGCGCTGCCGGTCGGGCCGCACGGGCTGGTCGGGGTGTCCGTGGACGCCGGGCTGTTCTTCGTGCTAGCCGTGATGGGCGTCGGCGTGCTGGGCTCGCTGATGGCCGGCTGGGCATCGGCCAACAAGTACGCGCTGCTCGGCGCGGTGCGCGGCGCGGCGCAGCTCATGGCGTACGAACTGCCGATGCTGCTGGCCGCCGCCTCGGTGGCGATGGCGGCCGGCACGGTCTCGCTGACCGGCGTGCTCAACGCCTTCCACTGGTGGTGGCTGCCCTGGCAACTGATCGGCGGCGTGGTGTTCTTCACCGCCGGGCTCGCCGAGTTGCAGCGGCCGCCGTTCGACATGCCGGTGGCCGACACCGAGATCATCTTCGGCGCCTACACCGAGTACACCGGGCTGCGGTTCGCGCTCTTCCTGCTCTCCGAGTACGCCGGCATCGTCGTGCTGTGCGTGCTGACCAGCGTCCTGTTCCTCGGCGGCTGGCACGGGCCGTGGCCCGGCGCGGCCGGCTGGGTGTGGACGCTGCTGAAGTCCGGCGTGCTGGCGTTCGCGGTCATCTGGCTGCGGGTCAGCTACCCGCGGCTGCGCGAGGACCAGTTGCAGAAGTTCGCCTGGACCGTGCTGATCCCGCTCGCCCTCCTCCAGATCGCGCTCACCGGCATCGTCAAGGTGGTGGTCTCGTGAGCCCCCTCCCCGGCCGCGGCCTGGCCAAGGGCCTCGCCGTCACCCTCCGCACGATGACCCGCAAGACGGTCACCCAGCAGCTATCCGGACGCCGCGCCGCACCTGCCGCCGCGCTCCCGCGGCGTGATCGGGCTGTTCGAGGAGAACTGCACGGTCTGCATGCTCTGCGCCCGCGAGTGCCCCGACTGGTGCATCTACATCGACTCGCACAAGGAGACCGTCCCCTCCGCGGTCCCCGGCGGGCGGGACCGCAGCCGCAACGTGCTGGACCGCTTCGCCATCGACTTCGCGCTGTGCATGTACTGCGGCATCTGCATCGAGGTGTGCCCGTTCGACGCGCTCTTCTGGTCGCCGGAGTTCGAGTACGCCGAGACCGACATCCGCGACCTGACCCACGAGCGCGACACGCTGCGCGAGTGGATGTGGACGGTGCCGCCGCCCCCGCCACCGGACCCTGCCGCGGAGGAGCCCAAGGAACTCGCCGCCGCCCGCAAGGCCGCCGACAAGCGCGCGGCCGGCGGCCGGGACGGCGCCGGCGGGGAGTCGGACCACCCGGACGGGCGGGCCGGCGGGGACGGCGGAACGGGCCCCGCCCGGCGTCCGGGCACCGGGGACGGCCCCGGCGCCCCGGGCGGTGAGCGCGGATGAACCTCGCCGCCGGCCCCGGCTTCCTCTCCCCGACCGGTGTGGAGATCGCCTTCGTGCTGGTCGGGGTCGCGGTGCTCGGTGCGGCGCTGCTGGCCGTCACCACCCGGCACCTGGTGCACGCCGCGCTCTGGCTGGTCGTCGCGCTCGGCGGGCTCGCCGTCGAGTACCTGCTGCTCACCGCGGAGTTCATCGCCTGGGTACAGGTGCTGATCTACGTGGGGTCCGTCGTCGTCCTGCTGTTGTTCGGGCTGATGCTCACCAAGGCGCCCATCGGACGCTCCCCGGACGCCGACTCCGGCAACCGGTGGGCCGCGCTGACCGTGGCGCTGGCCGCCGCGGCCACCCTGGTGTGGGTCGTGGTGGACGCCTTCCGCAGCACCTGGATCGACCTGGGCGGTGCCGCCCAGGGGTCGACCGCGGTGACCGGCGCGAACCTCTTCCGGCACTGGGTGCTGCCCTTCGAGGCGCTGTCCGTGCTGCTGCTCGCCGCGTTGGTCGGCGCGATCGTCCTGTCCCGGCGCAGCGGCAGGGAGCGCTGATGCACCTCGCCTACCCGGCCGTCCTCGCGGTCCTGCTGTTCTGCGTCGGCCTCTACGGCGTCCTCGCCCGGCGGAACGCCATCCTGGTGCTGATGTCGGTCGAGCTGATGCTCAACGGCGTCAACCTCAACCTCGTCGCCTTCGACGTCTGGCTGCGCGACACCCTGCACGCCGGGCAGGCGCTCACCCTGTTCACCATCACCATCGCCGCCGCCGAGATCGGCATCGGCCTGGCGATCGTGTTGATGGTGCACCGCGCCCGCGGTACGGCGGACGTGGACCGGCCGACCGGCCTCGCCGACCCCGGCCCCGACCCTGGCCCCGGCCCCGGCCCCGGCCCCGACACCGATCCGGACGACGGCCGCGGCCCCGGCCCCGACACCGATCCGGACGACGGCCGCCGCCCCGGCACCGGACCGGAGCCCGCCGTCCCGCGGGCCGCCGCCGCACGCGCCGCCCGGAGCGCCGGGCCGACCGCCGCACCCGCCACCGACCACGCCACCGACCAGGCATTCCGCGCCGGGGGGCAGCACGCGTGACCCTGACCACCCTCGCCGTCCTCGCCCTCGCCCTGCCGTTCCTCGGCGCCGCCGCCACCCTGCTGCTCGGCCGTACCGCGCCCGGCTTCGTCCGGCCGCTCGCCGTGCTGCCGGTGCTGGCCGCCGGCGCGCTGACCGTGGTGATCGCGGTACGGCAGGGCACCGGCCCGGCCACCGACGCCGGCACCCGGCTCACCCCGACCGGCTCGGTGCCCGTCGACCTCGCGCTGCACCTCGACGGCTTCTCCGTGCTCGTCGCGGTGCTGGTCGGCGTGGTCGCCTCCTGCGTGCAGATCTACTCCACCGGCTACCTGCGCGAGGACCCGCGCTACGCCTCCTACAGCGCGCTGGTCTCGCTGTTCACCGCCGCGATGCTCACCGTCGTCTACACCGGCGACCTGATCATGCTGCTGGTCGGCTGGGAGGTGATGGGCATCTGCTCGTACTTCCTGATCGGCCACTACTGGGAGACAGAGGAGGCCCGCGCCGCCTCGCTCAAGGCGTTCCTGACCACCAAGCTCGGTGACGTGCCGTTCCTGATCGGCCTGTTCGCGCTCGCCGACCAGACCGGCACCTTCCGGATCAACGGCGTGCTGACCGCCGCCGAAGCGGGCGACCTGCGCCACCCCACCGTCATCGCGCTGCTGCTGCTGGCCGGCGTGGCGGGGAAGTCCGCGCAGTTCCCGCTGCACACCTGGCTGCCGGACGCGATGGCCGGCCCGACCCCGGTCTCCGCGCTCATCCACGCGGCCACCATGGTCGCGGCGGGCGTCTACTTCGTGGCCCGGCTGCTTCCGGTCTTCGAACGGTCCGCCGCCGCGCTCGCCGTGCTCGGCGCGATGGCCGCCGCCACCATGGTCGGCTCGGCGCTCGCGGCGCTCGCCCAGGACGACATCAAGCGGGTGCTCGCCTACTCCACGATCGGCCAACTCGGCTACATGACGGGCGCGCTGGCGGTCGGCAACCGCGGCGCGGCGGTCTTCCACCTGCTCACCCACGGTGCGTTCAAGGGCCTGCTCTTCCTCGGCGCGGGCGTCGTCATCCACGCGGCCGGCACCAACTCGCTGGCCGCCATGTCCCGCATGCGCGACCTGCGGTCCCGGGTGCCCGACGCGATGTGGACGATGGGCATCGCGCTGGCCGCGCTGGCCGCGCTGCCACCGCTGTCCGGCTTCTTCTCCAAGGAGTCGGTGCTGCGCGCCGCCGAACGGGCCGCCGACGGCCACCAGAGCGGCGTCCCGGCCGGCGTCGGCTGGACCGTGCTGGTCGCCGTGCTGGTCACCGCCCCGGTCACCGGCGCCTACGCGGCCCGGCTGTTCCTCCTCGCCTTCCGTGGCTCCGGCCCGGCCGGCCCGGCCGCCGCGCACCGCGTCCCGACGGTGATGAACGCCGTGCTGTGGGTGCTCGCCGTCCCCTCCCTCGCGCTCGGCGTCGCCGTGGGAGCGCTGCCGCGGTGGTTCGACGGCACGCCGCTCACCCCGACGACGGCCACCTCGGTGCTCGGCTCCGGCCTGGCGCTGCTCGGCGTTCTCGCCGCGTTCGCCGCCTGGCGGATCGGAGCCTCGCGCGCCGTCCCGATCACGGCGGTGGCCGACACACCGGCCGCCTTGACCCCGCAGGGCGCCACCCCCGGCCCCGAGCACGCCCCAGCGGCCGCGCCCGGGCCGGACGGGCCCGCCGAGCCCGGGCCGGGCGGGGCAGAGCCGGACGAGGTGGCCGAGCCCGCCGAGCCCGGGCCGGGCGGGGCAGAGCCGCCCGGGTCCGAGGCCGGTGACCGTACCGGGCCGGAGCCCCGGCCCGGTACGCCGGAGCCGACCGGCTCGGACGGGCGGGGCGGCGGGGCGCCGGTGCACCGGCCGGCCCACGTGCCCATGCCGCCGCTGACGCCGCGCCCCTCCGTCGTGCCGCTCCCGGTGCGCGAGGCCGTCGCGGCGGCCCGCGTGGCGGCGGCCGTTGACGAGCCGGCGGCCACCGAGGCAGCGGCCATCGCCGCACACCCGGTGGTCTTCGGCGACATCGCCGGCGCCGCCGACCCGGCCGACCCCGGACGGCTGCTGCTCGGGCCGCTGCACCGGCACGCCGCGCACGGCTTCCACCTGGACGCCGTGTACTCGGCGCTGTTCGTCCGGCCGGTGGCCGGCGCCGCCCGGCTGGTGGCCCGGTTCGACCGCGTGGTGCTGGAGAACGCGGTGCGCGGCGCCGCCGGGGGCCCGCGCGCGCTGGGCGCCCTGGTGCGGCGCGCCCAGACCGGCAACGTCCAGACCTACCTCAGCGTGCTGCTCGCGGGGTCCGTGGTGCTGGCAGTCCTCGCCGTCCTCGTCGCCGCCGGAGCGTGAGCCCGTTGAACGCAACCGTTTCGCACTACCTGCTGCTGGCGCTCCTCGTGCTTCCGCTGCTCGGCTCGGCGGCGGCGCTGCTGCCCGCCCCGCCCGGACTGCGCGGACGCGACCCGGGGCAGGCCGTGCTGCGCCACGGGGTGACCGTCACCGGCGTGCTGCTCGCGCTGTCCGTCGCGCTCGCCGCCGGCTTCGACCACCACCGGTCGAGCCGTATCCAGGCCGTCACCGACGTCGGGTGGATCCCCTCGCTCGGTATCCGCCTGCACCTCGGGGTGGACGGTGTGTCGCTGCCGCTGATCGTGCTCACCGCGCTGCTCACCTTCCTGTGCGCGCTGCACGCGTACGCCAGGCCGCCGCGCGGGGCCGACCCGAAGGCGTTCGTGGCACTCCTGCTGCTGCTGGAGGCGGGCGTGCTGGCCACCTTCGCCGCGCTGGACCTGATCGTCTTCTTCCTGGCCTTCGAGACCGTGTTGTTCCCCATGTACTTCCTCATCGCCCGGTGGGGCGGCGCGGGCCGGGAGAAGGCCGCCTTCCGGTTCATCCTCTACACGCTCCTCGGCTCGGTGTTCATCCTGCTCGGCTTCCTGCTGATCGGGCTGCGGTCGGGCACCTTCGACATGGTGGCACTCGCCTCTGACAACGGCGCCCGGCTCAGCTCCGGCACCCAGCTCACCGCGGCGCTCGCCATCGGGCTCGGGCTGGCCGTGAAGGTCCCGATGTGGCCGCTGCACAGCTGGCTGCCGGACGCGCACACCGCCGCGCCGACCGTCGGATCGGTGCTGCTGGCCGGCGTCCTGCTGAAGATGGGCAGCTACGGCCTGGTACGGATCGTGCTGCCGATCACCCCGCACGCCGCGCACGTCCTCGCGCCCTACCTGGGCGGCCTCGCGGTGGCCGGCGTCCTCTACGGCGCGCTGGCCTGCCTGTCGCTGGCCCGGCAGGGCGCGGCCGGCGACCTGAAACGGCTGGTGGCCTACTCCTCGGTCGGCCACATGGGCTTCGTGCTGCTGGGCATCGCCACCCTCACCCCGACCGGCGTCAACGGCGCGCTGTTCGCCAACGTCGCGCACGGCCTGATCACCGGCCTGCTGTTCTTCCTGGTCGGCGGGGTCAAGGAGCGCTACGGCACCGCCGACCTGGACCGGCTGGCCGGCGGGTCCGGCGCCGCGCTGTACGGCAGCGTGCCACGGTTGGGCGGGCTGCTGGCGTTCGGTGCGGTGGCCTCCCTGGGGCTGCCCGGACTGGCCGGGTTCTGGGGCGAGATGCTGTCGATGTTCGGCGCGTTCCACCCGGCCGCCGGCCTGAACCGGCCCACCTACCTGGTCTTCACCGCGCTGGCCGCCTTCGGCACCCTGCTCACCGCCGGCTACCTGCTCACCGTGGTGCGCCGGGTGTGCATGGGCGACCGGGTCCCCGGTGCGGCCGTCCCCGCCGACGCGCGCGGCTTTGAACTGGCCGCCTGGTCGCCGCTGGTCGCGCTGACCGTGCTGGCCGGCCTGTGGCCCGCCGCGCTGCTCGGCCTGAGCGATCCCGCCGTACGCGCCCTGCTCGGAGGCCATGGATGACCCCGCTCGCCACCGGCACCGTCCAGACCATCGACTGGACCGCCGTCGCACCGCCCACCATCATCGCCGTGGTCGCACTGGCCGTCCTGGTCACCGACCTGTTCCTGGCACCGGCTCGCAAGCGGCTGCTCGGGCCGGTGGCGCTGGCCGGACTGGTGCTGGCCGGGCTGTCGCTGCTGCCGCTGCTGGGCGCCGGCCGGGCCACCTTCTGCGCCGGCGGCGGCACCGACCGCTGCTCCTACGTGGTCGACCACTTCACCCTGGTCGTCCAGCTCCTCGTGATCGGCGGCGCCGTGCTCACCGCGCTGCTGTGCCTGCACGGCCAGGACGGGCTGCCGCCGGGCGAGTTCTGGTTCCTGCTGCTGTCGTCGGCGGCAGGCGCCGCGCTGCTGCCCGCCGCCCGCGACCTGGCCACGCTCGTCGTGGCGCTGGAGGTCGTCTCGCTGCCGTCGTTCGCGCTGGTCGGCCTCAGACGGGGCGACCGGAGCTCCAGCGAGGCGGCGCTGACCTTCTTCCTGTCCTCGGTCACCGCCACCGCGGTCAGCCTGCTCGGCGTCAGCTTCGTCTACGCGGCCACCGGCACGCTGCACCTGGGCGCGGTCGCCGCCGCCCTCGCGCACGGGACCGGGCAGCTCACCACTCTGGCGCGCACCGGCGCGATCCTCACCCTGGTCGGCTTCGCCTTCAAACTCGCCGTCGCGCCCTTCCACTTCTGGGTGCCGGACACCTACGCCGGCGCGCCGGTCCCGGTCGCCGCGTACCTGTCGGTGGTCGGCAAGACGGCCGGCTTCTCCGGCCTGATCCTGCTCACCGTGGTCGCCTTCCGGCCGTACGCCCACCTGTGGGGCCCGCCGACGGCGGTGCTGGCCGCGCTGACCATGACGGTCGGCAACGTCGGCGCGCTGCGGGTGCGGCCCGGCGTCCCGCGCTCGGCGGTGCGGCTGCTGGCCTGGTCCTCGGTGGCGCAGGCCGGCTACCTGCTGGTGCCGCTCGCCGCGGCCGGCCGGCTCGCCGACCCGCCCCGCGCGGTCGGCACCACGATCGCGTACGCCCTGATGTACGGGTTGGTCAACCTGGGCGCGTTCGCCGTCGCGGTGCTGGTCTCCGGTTCCCGGCCGGACAGCCGGTTGCGGGACTACCGCGCGCTGTACGCCTCCCGGCCGGCCGCCGCGCTGGCCCTGGCGTTCTTCCTGCTCTGCCTGGCCGGCCTGCCGCCCGGCGTGATCGGGCTGTTCGCCAAGGTCGCGGTCTTCGCCACCGCCCTGCACGCCGGACTGGGCTGGCTCGCCGTGGTCATGGCCGTCAACGTGGTGATCGCCATGTACTACTACCTTCGGTGGATCGCGCTGCTCTTCGCCCGGCCGGACGCGGTCGCCTCCGGCGCGGTCGGGGGCGCCGCCGGCGGGGGTGCGGGTGCCTCCGGCACGAGTGGGCCGGCCGCGGTGCCGGCCGGCGCCGGCCGGGTCGCCTCCGGCGCGGTCGGGGGCGCGGGCCGGCCCGGCGGGCCCGCCGGCCCGGCCGAGGCCCCCTCCGGCACGGGCGGTCCGGGCCGGACCCCGCCGGCCGCGCCCGGCCGCCCGCCGCTCCCCGGCGTTCCGGCCGCCCCGGCCGCCGCGGGCGGCCCGGTGCGGGTGCCGGTGGCGCTGGGCACGGCGATCGCGCTCGCCGCGGCGGGCGGCGTGGCGTTGTCCGGCGCCCCGCAGATCGTCCTGCGCTTCGTCACCGCCGGCCTGTTCTGACCCGTCCGGCGGCCCGGCCGCGGTCGGGCGGCCCGCCTCCGGCCGAGCGCCGGGCGCCCGCGTGACGTGGGCGGCGGCTGCCTCCGGCGGGCGCCTCCGGTCCGGTCGCCTTCGACCCGTTCGGCGGGTGCTTCGGCCGCGTCGCCTTCGGTTGGGCCGCCTGGCTGGGTCGGCTCTGGCTGGGCCGCCTTCGGCTCGGTCTGCGGGGCGGAGGCAGCCCGTGTCGCCTCGGGTCGCCGGCCGTTCCGGTCGCGCCTGCCGGACCACCCGCCGTCCGCGGGGCCGTTCGGCGACCCGCCCGGACGACGTCGGGGAACCGGGCCCTGCCGCCTGGCGTTCACGGATAGGTGAGGCCCACCGCGGCGCGACAGGACCGCGACCGCTCCGCACGCCTTGGGAGGACGACCGTGCACCGCCGGCACAACGGGCTGAGGACCGCCGTACTGCTGGGAGGACTGTCCGCGACCATCGTGGTGAGCGGCGCCCTCTTCGGCCGTACCGGGCTGGTCGTCGCGCTGGTCGTCGCGCTGGGTACCAACGCGTACGCGTACTGGAACAGCGACACGCCCGCCCTGCGCGCCATGCGGGCCCGTCCGGTCAGCGAGATCGAGGCGCCGGACCTCTACCGGATCGTGCGCGAGCTGTCCACCGCCGCCCGCCGGCCCATGCCGCGCCTGTACATCTCGCCCACCGAGGCCCCCAACGCGTTCGCCACCGGCCGCGACGCGCGCAACGCGGCCGTCTGCTGCACCGACGGCATCCTGCGCCTGCTCGACGAGCGCGAGCTGCGCGGCGTCATCGGCCACGAGCTCAGCCACGTGCACAACCGCGACATCCTCATCTCCTCGGTGGCCGGCGCGCTCGCCTCCGTGGTGGTCCTCCTGGCGAACCTCGCGTGGCTGGTCCCGTTCGGCCGCGCGGACGACGAGGACGGCCCCGGCGCGCTGGGGCTGCTGCTGATGGCGTTGCTCGGCCCGCTGGCGGCCGGCCTGATCCGGCTGGCGGTCAGCCGCTCCCGGGAGTACGAGGCGGACGCCGGCGCCGCCCGGCTGACCGGGGACCCGCTTGCACTGGCCGGCGCCCTAAGGAAACTGGAAGAGGGGACCCGGCGGCTTCCGCTGCCGCCCGAACCGCGTCTGGAGACGACGAGCCATCTGATGATCGCCAACCCGTTCCGCGCCGGGGATGCCTCACGGTTCTTCTCCACCCATCCGCCGATGGCTGACCGCATCGCCCGTCTCGAAGAAATGGCAGGCCACCGCCCATGAACACGATTCTCAACGCCATCTGGCTCATCCTGTGCGGGCTGTGGATGGCCATCGGATACTTCCTGCTCGGCCTGTTGATGTTCGTCTTCATCGTGACCATCCCGTGGGGCATCGCCAGCCTGCGCATAGCCAACTACGTCCTGTGGCCGTTCGGCCGTACCACGGTGGAACGTCGCGACGCGGGCGCCGCGTCCGCTGCGGGCAACGTCATCTGGCTCGTCCTCGCCGGCATCTGGCTGGCGATCGGCCACGTCACCACCGGTATAGCGCTGTGCGTGACGATCATCGGCATCCCGCTGGGCCTGGCGAACTTCAAGCTGATCCCGATCTCGCTGATGCCGCTGGGCCGCGAGATCGTCCCCACGGACGCCCCCTTCGCGACCCGCTAGCCCTCCGGGCGGGTGGCGTCGCCCGTGGGCGCGGGCCGGCGCGGGCCGGCGTGGGTGTGGCTCGGCGGGGGCGTGGGCCGGCGCGTCGTCCGGTGTGGGCCGGTGCGGGCGTGGGCCCGGGGCCTTGCTCGGCGGGGCGGCCGCGTCCGGAGCGCCGGCCGGCGGTGCGGGAGAGGCCGACGGCCCACCGGTCGCCGGAGCGGTGGGCCGTCAGCCGTGGTCGTCGCGGACGTGCCGTGAGGGACGACCGTCAGCGGTAGTTGACGAACTGACTGCCTGAGTCTCTGACCTGCACGTGATCCCCGAAAGGCCGGGTTGACGTGCAGAAACTACACCCGGTAAATCTCATCGATTCCCGTTACTTCTCACTCTCAAGTGCCCTGGATGTGCCCTCGCCTGCCCGCGGGCCGCCCGTGATTCCGCTGCGCCCGACCTGAACGCGAGCGGCGCCGCCCGGTGTGCAACCACCGAACGGCGCCTTGATCCGAATCCTTCGCATCAAGGAGTCCAGACCATGAGCACCACCGTACTCATCCGGCGTCGGCTGCGGGCCGTGCCGTCCCAGGCGCAGCCCGAGCCGGACACCCGCACCGACATGGAGCGCATCCGCGAGCGGCTGGAGGCCCTGCTGCGGGTTCTCGACCAGGCGCCGAAGTTGCCGGAGGCCGCGCGGCGTGCGCGGGCCCGGGCCGCGGTCTCCCGGCTGTCGGCCGAGGTCCGGCTGAACACCCGGGCCGGCGACGGCGCGGAGAAGGAAGTCGTGCACCTGGTGCTGGCGGGCGCGAGCGGCTACCCGTTGGAGGAGATGCGGTGCACGCTGGGGAACCTGGCCCTGGCTGTGAACGAGTGGGCCGCCCGCCCGGCCGCGGTGGCGCGGCCGGCCGCGTTCACCCTCATCGAGGGCGGTGCGCGGTGAACTCCATCGACCGCAAGAGGGTGGAGCGTGTCCGCCGCACGCTGGAGGTGAGTGAGGCCGTCGACTACGGGGCCATCGGGTTGGCCGGCGCGCTGGCGGAGGTCGGCCGGTTGCGGGCGGCCGTGGCGCTGCTGCTGCGGGTGATCGAGGAGCCGGACCGGGGTCTGCCGGGCGATCCGGTGGACGTGTTGGCGGACATGGTGCGCGGTCTGGCCGGGCGGCTGGGTGAGCGTGACGCTCCGTGGGATGGGGAGCCGGAGCCGGGCGGGTCGGTGGCGTCGGTGTGCGAGCAGTCGCGCGGTGAGGTGCGGATCCGGCTGGCCGCGGCGATCTACCGGGACGTGTCGGACGGTGAACGGTGAGCGCGTCGGACGGGGCCCGGTTGGAGCCGTGGTCTGTCGGACGGCGGCCGGGTCTGCGGGTCGACAGTGAGGCTCTGTCGGACGATCTCGCGCAGCTTGCCGCCCGGCACGGGTCGGTGTCCGACGCGTTGCGTGTGGCCGTACGGCAGGCGGCGGCGATCGCCCGCGGGGATGTGATCGTGGTCGAGCGGGGGCCGGTCGAGTTGGACTTGCGCATGTTCGCCCGTGCCGGGTTGTCGGACGCGTCTGACGCGATCGGGTGGGCGGTGGACCGGGCGGCGGCCGGGCTGCATGCGCAGTGGTCGGCGACGGGCCGCCTGCGGGATCTGCGCGGCCCTGCGGTGGTGGTGTCTGACGGGGGCGACGCGGCTGTCTGACACCAGTGGTGGGCCCCGGTACACCTTCTTGCGGGTGTCCGGGGCCTACCGCTGTCCGGGCCGGCCGCCGGCTCGGGCCGCGGCTACGCCCGCGGGGGCCGGCGTGTGTCCTGTCTCAGTCGTGGGTCTCGGTGGTCGGCTGGCCTCTGGTGACGGTGTACGCGGTCCCGGTCTGCGGGTCCGTCACCATCACCACGCCGGGCAGCCACCGGCCGCGCAGCAGCCCCCACCGGCCGGCCGGCCGCCATGTCCGGTGCTGGGCGCGGGCGACCTGGTAGGCGTTCACCAGGTCGGCGCGCGCCGGGTCTGTCCACTCCATCGCGGTGCCTCCTTGCTCACACCAACGACGGTACGGCCGGCCGGTGGCGCCCCGCGGCGGAACGCCCGGATCAGTTGGGGCCGGACGGGGCGCAGGTCTCGGTGCACGTGCCGGGCGTGGAGCAGCCGGTGTGCTCGCAGCCGGCGGCCACGGGGATGCGGCCGTCCCACGGGGCGACCCACAGCATCGGGTCCGGCTCGTAGCCGGCCTGTCGGATGGCGTACTGGGTGCGGGCCAGCGCGCCCGGGTCGTAGGCGGCGGGGGCCTGCGGGGGCTCGGGCACGTGGTCGATGAACTGGCCGAGGTCGGCGCACAGGGCACGGTAGACGCGGGTGTGCAGGATCAGGGCGTGCCAGCCCTCGTCCACGATCCGCGACGGCCGCAGCCCGCGGCCGGGCGATGCCGCGGCGGCGGCCACGAACTTGATGGCGTCGGTGGTGATGCGCTCGGCCACCTCGGCGGCCATCCCGGGGTTGTTGCGGGCGACGGTCGCCGCGACACCGGTGAAGTCGGCGTCGGTGAGTAAGGCGCGGGCCGGCCGCGCTGCCGTCTGTACGGTCACGGTGATCTCCCTTGAGGTTGCCCGGGCTGGCGCGCCGGGGTGGTGTGGCGAGCGACGGTCGGCAGCCCTCATCGGTGGCCGCCGGGGCAGCACTCGATGCAGGGCCAGCGGACGCCGTCGGGGTCGGTGACGTAGCAGGTGCCCCCGCACCACGTGCAGCCCGCGCACGGCAGTGCAGTCATCCGGATCAGGGTCTGGTGCAGGGTCATGCGTCTCCCATGTCGTGGCCGCGTGTGCGGCTGGTGGGGCCGCCCGTTGACCGCGGGCGGGGTGGTGGCCGCTCTCCGCCGGGTGCGCTGCCAGGACGGGGGAGCCCGGCGTGTGCGCCTACCAGCCGGCGGAGAGCGGCGATCAGGGGGCCGAGGTGAGTCGGCCGTGGGGCAGCCGGCGGCCGTCCGGGTGGACGGACTCGCCGGTGATGGTCGAGATCCACGCGCCCGCGCCGAGGATGCGGCGTGCGAGGTACTGCCGGCCGGCGTGCGCGTTCGCCAGGCGCGTCCAGTCGGTCACCAGCACGCACGCGGAGCCGACCGGCACGGGCCCGATCGCGGCCAGCATGAGGTCGAACGCCGGCCGGCAGCGCGGGGTGAGCACGGCGTCGCCGGTGTCGATCCACCGGCCGGCCAGCCGCCAACCGTGGTCGGCGACGAACGCCTCGGCCGCCATCGTCCGTTCCCGCGCCCTGGGCCCGTAGGGGTCGAGCGCCCGATCGTAGACATGCACGGTGATCATCGGGTCACCTCGTCCTCGGCGGGATCGGCGAGCCATCGGTCGCGGGCGGCGCGTAGCCGCGGGTGCGCCTCGATGCAGGGCGTGCAGGCGTAGACGGACAGTGGTGGCCCGGACTGCCGCTCCACGGAAGCGACCAGCTGCATGCCGGCCGGTGCCGGGCCGACGAGGACGGCGGCGTGCTCGCAACTGGTCACCGCGCGCTCCAGTCCGCGCGGGCGGCGGCCACCGTCTCGATGGTCGCGCCGAGGCTGGTGATCCGCCGAGACAGCACGACCCGGGCCTGGGGGTCGCCGCTGAGCCGCGACAGGGAGTGGATCACGACCACGACGGTCCGGCCCCGGCGCCGAGCGGCGGCGGTGGCGAGCATCAGCGCGGCGAGCTGGGGCCGGCGCGCGTCAAGCAGCGCGGCCGGCCCCTCGTCGCACCACTCACCGCCGACCTCGAACCCCGCACGGTCCGCGTAGTCCCGGCACGCCCGCAGACGCAACGCCGGCAGGCCAGCCGCCGGCGTGGTCAGACGGTCGTACAGGTAGGCGAGCGGAGGCTCCGGCATGAGGACCCCTAGGCAGACGGTTGGAACTCCGTCACCGTAGGAGCGGCAGGGGGCAACCAGGGGCAGAGAATCTGCCTTCTCGTCAGATCATGCTGCCAGCAAGCCGATTCGGACCGCGAGGTCCGCCGCGCGCTGCCGCCGTGCCGGCACCTTCGACTCTGCCAGCTCCAGCAGGAGAGATTTCGCGTACCCGTTGTAGCGGATGGTCTCCGGCGCCGCCTCGTGCGCATGGTCGAGCGTCGCCAGCGCCACATCTGGCTGCCCGTCCAGGTGGTAGGCACGGGCCTGCTCGATCCGGTGGCGAGCCCGCCGAGGCCGGGAGGGGATCGCCGACGCTTCGGCCCTAGCTGCCTGCCGTGCCGACTCGCCACCGGCGTGCAGTTCGACGGCGACCGTGACCGCGTGGGCACCCATGATGGCCTGCCCAAAGCTGGTGATCGGGTGGTAGTAGTTCGCCGGGAGCCGCTCGGCGATCTCTCGGGCACGGTCCCAGTGCCCCCAGGCGGCGCCAGTGTCGCCGCGCCGGGCGGCCGTGTAGCCAGCCGCGACCCGCAGAGCGCCGGTGATCGCAACCACGGTGGTGGCGCCGCAGGGCAGCAGGGGTTCGAGGTAGGCGAGGGCCTGCGCTGTCACGTCGTCGGCGGCGTCTAGGTGCGCGCCGCCAGTGTCCCTGTGCGCCTCGGCTTGGAGCCACGCGGCGACGCCGAGTGCGTGCGGGTCGTCCGACTCCTGCGCGGCGATCATGCCGCGCTCGGCGACGCGCCACAGGAGGGCGGCGTCAGGCTGGTAGGCCAGGAAGAACTGCGCCAGCGAGTAGACCTCGGACAGCGCGGCCTGCGCGGCACGCCGGTCCGCGCTGGTCTCGGCCTGCCGGACGGCTGACTGCCCGTCGCTGATGAGGTCGGGCAGCAGCGAGCCGACAACATCGCGGTGGTGCGGCGCCCGGTGCCGGGCTGCCCACGCGGTGTCGAGCCGGGCACGCAGGTGTGCAGCCGGCGGGGCCTGCCGCTCAGTGCGCGGCAGCCGGTTGACCGCCGCGGCCACAGCCGCGAGCCGGGGATGGGCCGGCCCGGCAAAGAGCGCGGCGGCCCGCGCTCCACCTGCCAGTTCGCCGAGGTCACGCACGCGCAGAGCCTCGGCGATCGCCAACACCACGTCTAGGCTGGGGGTCTTGAGTACTCCGGATTCGACCTGCTTCACCCAGCTACTCGACTTCCCCAGCAGCCCGGCCATGACCTCCCGGGTCATGCCGCGGCGCATCCTGAGCAACTGCATGCGCTGTCCGAACGCGATCGGCACGGCCGACGGGTCCGGGGTAGCATCAGATGCAGACACGGCGTTGCCCCTCTCTACAGCTCGTCACTGTCAGAGTATGGGGCAACGCCGGTGGCATGGAACGACGAAGTGCCCCGTCCGGCTCGTCTGGGCGGGGCACTTCAACGTGTCGGGCCGCTCACCCCCATCCGGGCCCGGCGCCGAGCGCCGCGGCCAGCTCCTCGTGACCTGCCTCGACCTCGACCCGCACCAGGTCCGTCAGCTCCTGGTCGCCCACGTACACCCGCACGTTGAACGTCGGGTTCAGCGTCACCTGCGGCGCCAGGGCCTGCTGGGACCGGGCGTGCGACATGACGCGCTCGCCGCCCCGGAACTGGACCAGCTCGGGCCCGCGCTCGCCCACCACAGCCCAGCCCGGCGCCGCGGACGGCGTACCCGCCGCGTACCAGTGCGGCGACCGCGACAGCCACGCCGAGTACGCCGCCGCCGGCGTCCCGTACCGCTGATGGATGTACCGCAGGCCCCACTTGATCTGCGTCGCCGCGTCCGTACGCCAGTCCGCGCCCGCGGACGCCATCTTGCTCGCGGGGAGCGCCTGCGGAATGCCGAACGCCCCCGACTGCCGGTTGAGGGCCTTGGGGTTCCAGCCCGACTCGCCCTGCCACAGCGACCGCAGCGCACCCCACTGGCCGCCCGTCCAGCCGTACCCGGCCGCCATCGTCCGGCCGAGCGCCTGCGCGCCACCAGACGAACCACCGCCGAGGCCGAGGAACGACAAGATCTTCCCGCCGAGACCACCCAACGCCTTGAGCGCCCGCCCCGGCAGCGACCCGAGGCTGACCAGGCCCTTGCCAACGATGTGCTCCAGGGCGTGCGGCAGGTCACCGAACACCAGCCGCGCGATCGCCGCGCCACCCTTGGACGCCATGCCTTTCAGCAGACCACCCGTCAGGTGGCCGCCCAGCTCGGCGAACACCGTCGACGGAGAGTGGATGCCGAACCAGTGCTTCACCGCGTTGACCACCGGATCCACGAGGCTGCCCTTGATCCAGCCGCCGATGCCCTTCATCGCATCCACGATGCCGTTCTTCAACCCGCCGATCAGGTGACCACCGGAGGAGGCGAGCCAGGAGGCCGCGCCGGAGAACCGGCCCACGACCGGGTGCACGACGTGCGCACCGAGCCAGCCACCCACACCCCGCACCCCGGCCAGAATCCCGCCGAGCAGCCCGTCAACGAGGAACCCGCCGATCCCCGCGAACACCGTGCTCGGCGAGTGCACCCCGAACAGGTGCTTCACCCAGCCGATGAACGGGTCCGCGATGTGCCGCTTCACCCACCCGTAGCCGCCGGCCAGCCCGGACACGATGCCGTTGAAAAGACCCTCGACCAGGTTCACGCCGGTGTGCCAGAAGATGTACCGGCCGAACACCTTCGCGACGCTGCGGACCAGGGCACGGAACAGACCAGGCGTCTGCCGGGCGACCGTCTTGCCCATGTCGTCGAACATCTTGGCGATCTTGCTGCTCATGACCCGGCCGACGTCCCCGATGCGCACCGGCAGCAGGAGGAACTGCTCCCCCACCCACGTCGCCAGGGCCGGGAACTTCCGCGCGAACCAGTCCCCGACCGCACCGAGCAGGTCACCGACCCACTTGCCGGCGCCCTTCGCCGCACCCCCGATGCCGTCGGCCAGCGGCTTCGCCCAGTTGAGGATCTTCCCCCAGGGGATCTTCTCGAAGACCTCGCCGAGCTTCCCCCACGGAACCTTCCCGATCACCGTGCCGATGCCGTCGAAGACCTTCCCGACCGGGAAGACGCTGATCGCGAACAGCAACGCGTCCGACCAGTGCTTCTTCCAGAACGTGGCGGTGAACAGCGGCGTGAACAGGTTGTCCACGAACCCGATCACGAACGGGATCGCCTGCTCGCCGACGCTCTTGCCGAGGTTCACCCAGTCGATACCGCCCAGCACCTTCGCGATTTTCGAGCCGATCGACGTCATGGCGCCCAGCGCGTCACCGAGGCCCGTCGCGACGACCTTGCCGACCGACCCCCACTTGACCGCCTTCAAACCGGCCGTGATGCCACCGGAGAACATCTGCCGCGTCTGCGCCCCCAGCTTCGCGCCGGCCGACTGCGGCACCTCAATCGGCGCATGATGCGCCACCACCGTCACCTGCGCCGACTTCCCGGAGATCCCGGCGAGGAAGCCGCCCACGTTCGCCGTCGCGGCTGACAGGTCCCGCTTGATCGCGCCGACGGGGATGAACCGGTCGGTCAACGACGCCCCGAACCGGCCCACCGCCGGCACCGCCGTATGCGTGAGGAACCCGGCGAACTTGCTGACCTCGGGGATCACGCTGGTGGAGAGACCGCCGACCAGCCTCGACAACGCCGGCAAGGCGGCCGTGCCCACCTTGATGGCCATCGCCTGCAGGCCGTCCTTGGCCTCCGCGAGCCGCTGGTTGAACGTCTTCTGCACGTCGTTCCAGCCCTCGATCTTGCCGCCGCCCTTGGCGACGTGCTGCGCGATCGTGTCCGTGTTCTTCTGGAACGTCTTCATGTGCGGGCCGGCCAGCTCCAGCGCGGCCTGCATCGACCGGGTGCCACCCACCATCGTGGCCAGCGCACCGATGTACGTCTGCTGCGTCGGGTTGAGGTTCGCCAGCACCTTCTGGTACTTCGAGGTGTTCTTGCTCGCCGACTCCAGTTGGTTGATCAGCACGGTGCCCGCCGGGCCCATGTGCCGCTTGATCGCGTCCGTCAGCGTCGTCAAGGTCGCCGCGAGACCCCGCTTGCCCAGCTCCTGTCCCACCTTCACCGACGACAGGCCGAGCGACCGCATCTCGTCCGCGGCCTTCGCCGACGGGTTCGACAGCTGCCCGATGACCTGCTTCAAGTACGTCGCCGCCTGCGTCGCCGGCGTGCCCTGCGCGGTCATCGTCGCCATCGCGCCGAGGACTTCGTTCAGCCCGACGTGCGCGGCAGCAGCGGTCGGCAGCACGTTGGACAGGCTGCCGGCCAGGGCTTCGAGGGTGGTCTTGCCCGCACCCTCCGTCGCGATCATCGCGTTCGTGACCTTCGTCGCCGAACCGGCACCGAGGCCGTAGGCGTTCAGGGCGGTCGTCACCGCGTCCGTGGTCGTCGCCAGATCAGCGGCGCCCACCTTCGCGCCCATCGACGCGGCCCGCAGCACCGTCAGGCCCTGCGCACCGTGGAAGCCGGCCGACTCCACCGTGTACAGGCCGCTGGTCAGCGACGTGGTGGACTGGCCCACCTCGCCGGCCATCTTCAACACACCGTCGCCGACCAACTTCATGTTCCCGGCCAGCTCGCCCGCACCGGTGCGCACGCGGGTCATCTGCGTCTGGAAGTCGGCCGCGGCCTTCACCGACGCGGCGGCCGCGAGGTCGGCGACGCCCATGCCGATCGCCGCCGTCTTCAACGCCGAGCCCAGCCGCCCGAGACCCTTCTCCAACCGCGACGAGGAGTCGCCCACCTTGTTGAACGTCTTCGACGCGTTGTCGCGGGCGACGATGTTGTACAGGACCGACGTAGACGCCATCACGCACCTGCCATGTGCTCTGCGGCGACGGCGCAACCGTTCTGGTGGTCAACCACCAGGTCCGTGCCGCCACCCGACCGCGGGCGGAGCTCCACCGGCCCCCCACACGACCGGCAGCGCGGCTCGGCCGCCACCGCAGCGACGATCGCCGCCAGGTCCCCCGGCGCCAGCTCCACCGGCACCTGGCGCGGTGCCGGGCGCCGGCCCGCGGCCTTCCTCACACCCATGCGAGCCATGACTCGCCCTCCTCTTCCGTCCACCGTCCACGCGCACACGCCGGGCAGTCCCGCCCCGACCGCGTACCGCTCTTGAGCATCACGACCACCACGAACCAGCACCCGCACCGCGAGCACCGCACCGACGGACCCCCCGGCACCTCGACCGGCGCCGGCGTCTCGGTCGCCACGGTCACCACTCCCCGGGCACGTAGCGGAGCCTCATCAACTGAATGCGCCGCTCCCACACCGCCGACATGACCGGCCCATGCCGGCGCGCGTCGAGGTACTTCCGGCGCTCGGCGATACTCCGGGCCGCCGCGATCTCGGCCGCCTTCGCCTGCACCTTCCGCGTCGCCACGTACTCGCCCACGCGCTCACGCACCCACGCCGCGCGCTTCTCGCCGTACCGGTCGCCCGGCGGCGTCCCCCACTCGGCCGGGAACACGCCGTTCGTCCTCTGCTGCTCGGTGAACTCCAGCGGGGCAATCCCCGCGAGATCCGGAGACGACCCCCGAGCCTCCACCGCTCCCACCGACCGCCGCGCCGCAACGAGCGTGGCCACCCGCTCACGAACCCACTCGGCGCGCTCCGGACTGAACTGCGCGCCCGGAGGCGTCCCCCAGCTCACCGGGAAGACACCGAACGTCCGCCCCTCCATCGGCGTGCCGATCACCTCGACGTTGCCACCCACACGAATCACTCTCCTTGTCGGCCGATTCCGGCGTTTTCGCAGGTCAGCGGCCGAATGTTGTTGATCTTTGGGCTATTTCAGCCGCGTAAAAAAACGGGACCGAGGATGGGAGGGTGGCTCACCCCCCCATCCAAAAAACGATGTTGCTCAGCGCTCGCGGATGCGGTCGGCGAGCGGGCCGAGTTCGGCGATGGCGTTGTCGCGCTCGCCGATGCACCGGTCGTACTCGGCCTTCCACCGGTCGACGGCGGCGCTGGTGCGCTCGACCGCGGCGCGGTCGTCGTCCGTGACGACGTGGTCGCGGACGAAGATGCCGCGCTGGACGTTGTCCTGTGCGGTCTGCCGCGCGGTGCGGGCGGCTTGCCAGGCGTCGTATGCCTTGCGGGCGGCGTTCTCCCAGTAGGCGGCGCGTTCGAGCGGGGTGGCGCTGCCGGTGGCGGCGTGTGCGGCGTCGGTGTCGGGGGTGCGGTCGATGGTCGTCATGGTGGTCAGTTCTCCTGTCGGGGGTTGGTGGCCGCCTTGGTGGCCGGCGTGTTGTGCGGGTCGGCGGTCGGCCGGTTGCGGCTCGTCTCGGGGTTGTCGCCGGGCGCCACGAGCCAGCCGTCGCCGAGCGGTTCGGCGAACACGGTCAGGCTGTCGGGCTCGGCCACGACCGGCCGGCCGATGCCGTCGGTGAACTCCCAGGCGATGATCGGTTCGGCCCACACGGTGCCGTCGTCGCTGAGTCCGGCGATGCGCCAGCCGCCGGCCGGGATGTACTGGGGGTCTGCCATGGGTCGTCTCGCTTTCAGGCCGCGGGGTCGCATGCGGGGTGTGTCGTCTCGCCGGATGCGCTGTGGATGGGGTCGAGCGGGTCCCCGCAGACCGTGCAGACCTCGCCCGGCCCGGAGGTCGGGGCGACGTAGAAACCGCGCCGCGGCTTCGTCAGGCGGCCGGATTCCTCCAGACGCTTGAGGTACTGGTAGGCGTCGTCGCCGAACTTCTCCACGACGTCCTTGGCGCGGCAGCCGTTGGGGTACTGGCGCACGAACGCGAGGATGTTCACCGAGACGTCGCCGAGGGTCGTCGAGTCGTGGCGCTGCTGGGCGGCGGTCGCCGCTTCGGCGAGGTTCGCGCCATCGAGTCGCCACAGGCCGTCGTCCATGGTGAGTCCGTACTCGGCTTCGGGTACGTCGCGGCCGGTGACCAGCAAGACAGCTTCAGTGGCCTGTCGCTTGCGGGCCAGCACGATGATGGTGTCGGCAGCGCCCGCGAGGCCGTTGGTGCCCGACACCGACTCCACGAAGTCGTCCGAGGCGGCCTTGCGGTCGTGGTGCACAGCGACGATAGCCAGGCCCGGGTACGCGTCTGCGATGCGCTTGATGCCGCCGGCGACCCGGTAGTCACGCTGGTAAGCCGACTCCCCGGGCATGGACTGCGGCATGATCTTGCCAAGGGTGTCGATGACGATCAGGGCGGTGTCGGGGTAGCGCCTCAGGAACGCGTGAAGCGTTGCCGGGACGAAGCCGGGGTGCACCGTGGTCATGTAGTGGAACAGAGGCGGGATCGGCCGCCCTTGCAGGATCCTCCGGCAGCGATCCTGCATGCGCCGGTCCCCGTCCTCCAAGGCGAGGTACAGCACCCGCCGCGGCCGACCGGTGGGGATCGCGCCGAGGGCGTAGCCGCCGCAGGCCACCGCAAGTTGGATGTCTAGGCCGAGCCAGCTCTTGCCAGCCTTCGGGGGCCCGATCAGCAGCGCGAAGCCCTCGGTGATCAGGCCGTTGACCGCGTAGGACAGTGGCGGGAACTCCTGCACCTCCAGCCAAGCGCCGTCCCGGATCGAGGCCAGCAACCGGGCTTCTGCCTCGGCGTCCTCGTTGGTGTCAGAACCGTCAGAACCGTCAGAACGGGGGTAAGTTCCCTGGTCAGCGGCACGCGCAACTTCTGACAGATGCGGAACCCCTGTCAGATTGGCGCGGCTACTCGCCGCGCTCCCGCTTCCGCGTTCTGACACTTCTGACGGTTCTGACACAGGTACCGACAGCGGTCCCATGAGGTTCTGAACGGTGGGGTCGTACGTCACGCGGCGTGCTCCTCGGGCTGGTTCGGTCGGTCGACCTGCCGGCCGTTGATGTGGTGCCGGCGCCAGCCGGGCCGGCCGGGGATCGCGACGGGTGGCCAGCCGGCGGCGGCGCGCACCTCGCGGGCGGGCGCCTGGTCGGCGCGGGCGGCGGCCAGCGCGGCCGAGGTGCGCCGGCGGGCGAGGTCGCCGGCGATGCTGGCCGCGTAGGCGTCGGCGTCGGCGGTGACCGCGCGGAACCAGACGTCGGGGTCGTCCTCGGCGAGCTGGCCGAGCCGGGCCTGTTCGGCGCGCTGCCGGCGCCAGAGTTCGGCGGCCTCGATGACGGCGGCGGCCCGGCGCGGGTCGGCGGCCGGCAGGCGCAGCCACGGCAGGGTGCCGTACTCGGGCACCGACCAGTCCCGGGCGCCGTCGGCGAGTTGGGTGGTCTGGTGTTCGGCCCACAGGGCGGCCGGGTGGTCAGCGGCGGGCATGGGCATCCCGCACCTGGCAGTCCAGCGGGTCCCGGTGGCCGCAGGGCAGCGGCGGCAGTCGGAGCGCGGCGGCGCGGCGGCGGCGCAACTGCGCGGGGATGCCGTCGGCCGGCGGCCGGTCGGTTACGCTGGTCTCGGAGTCGCCGCCCAGCAACTCACCTTCACGCCCGTCGAGGTCGCCACCTCGGCGGGCGTCGTCGTTGGCGCTCACGCGGCAGCGCCTCCTACGCGCTGCGCGTTGAGCCATGCCCGCACGTCCTCGGGTTGGTAGCGGACGTGCCGGCCGACCTTGGAAAACTTCGGACCCGTACCGGTGTAGTTCCAGCGGTACACGGTCTTCACCGGCACTCCGAGGTACTCGGCCAGACTTTCCGGGGAGTAGAGCTGCACCTTCACGGCCATCCTCCATGGGCTACTGAGGAACGTATACGTTCTCTATGAGAACGCCAGTGGGCACAGAGAGCCCGCCGCAGCCCATCGTGTCGCATGGTTGCGCGTTCCGCAAGCGCCCGCTAGCGTTCTCTCATGGAACGCGACTGGTATCCGACCAAAGCCATCGCCAAGCGGGTGCGCGTGACGCGCGACGCGCGCGGGTGGACCGCACAGAAGCTTGCTGACGAACTCGCTGCCCAAGGTGTGCCCTGGACACGAAGTACTGTCGCGAAGCTGGAGAACGGCAACCGCCCGACCGTCTCGGTGGACGAGTGGCTGGCGCTGGCTGCCGTCCTCGACATCTCCCCGCTGCACCTGCTCGTGCCGCCGTTGCCCTCTCCGCTGGCTCCGGAGGACGGCGAGGGCAGTCGGTCTCCCGATGACCCGAACAGTCCGAATGACAATGCGCCGTACCGGGTGACCACGAAGTTCACGGTTCCGTGTTGGCGCGTCCGTCAGTTCGTGCGGGGGACGCGCCACCTGCCCGGGATGAACCCGTGGAAGTTCTACATCGAAGCGCCGCTGCACGAACGGCCGAGCGGGGATTCGCTGCGGAGGCTCGTCAAGTCGAACGAGCGACGTGGTGATGATGGCTGAGGTAGCCGACCGCTGGCACCTGTCCCGGCCCCCGAAGGACACGAAGCGGAAACCGTGTGGTGAGCACAGCAGCCGCACGCGGACGCTGGTCCCGAGCAAGGAACACGGCAGCGGGAAGCGCTGGCAGGTCCGGTGGCGGGACGCCAGCGGGAAGCAGCGCAAGGAGAACTTCGACAAGCGCGGGCAGGCCGACACCCGAGCGGCGACGATTGAGGCCGACCTCGCGCGTGGCCTGTACGTCGACCCCGCGGCCGGCAAGGAGAGCGTCCAGGCGGTCGCCGAGCGCTGGCGGCTGTCCGCGGTGCACCGGCCCACGACCGCATCCCGCGCCGAGCGCGCCCTGCGGCGGCACATCTACCCGACGTTCGGCGGCCGCGCGGTTGCGGGCGTTCGAACGTCCGAGGTGCAGGCGTGGGTGAAGGACCGGTCGCAGGTCCTCGCGCCGTCCACGCTCGGAGTGACGTTCTCCTACCTCGTGACCATCTTCCGTACGGCTGTCCGTGACGGGATCATCCGGGCGAACCCGTGCGAGGGTGTACGGCTCCCCGAGGTGCGCCGCGCCGAGATCGTGCCGCTTCACCCGGCCGCGGTGCGGGCGCTCATCGACGCGGCGCCGGCCTGGTACCGGGCGATGCTGCTGCTCGCCGCCGCGTCGGGGCTGCGGCAGGGCGAGGTGTTCGGCCTGGAAGTGGAGCACGTCGACTTCATGCGCCGCGAGGTCACCGTGTGCCAGCAGCTCATCGGGCCGGAGGAAGGCGAACCGTACCTCGGCGAGCCGAAGACGCACGAGAGCTACCGCACGGTGCCGCTCGCGCGGTCAGCCGTCGAGGCGCTGTCGGCGCACCTGGCGAGGTTCCCCGCGACGGCGTTGGACATCGAGGACCGGACCGACCCGCGGAAGCCAGTCCGACGCACGGCGCACCTGCTGTTCGTCAACGAGCACCGGCAGGCGATCCGGCGCGGCGGCTGGTCCCATACGTGGGGCCGGGTCGAGGTGAACGCGAACAAGGCGCTCGCCGCCGCTCGGGTCAAGGCCGAGGACGCGTGGGTGAAGCGGGGCCGGCCGGCTGGCGGCGAGCCGGAACTCGTCCGCGTTCCGGACGGCGCGAGCATGCACGACCTGCGGCACTTCTACGCCTCGGTGCTGATCCGGCACCGCGAGGACGTGAAGACGGTGCAGCGACGGCTGGGGCATGCCAAGCCCTCGATCACCCTGGACACGTACACCCACTTGTGGCCGGACCAGGAGGACACAACGCGGGCGGCCGTCGAGGCTGTCCTCGGCGATGTGCCCGCGTTGTGCCCTGTGGCCGTAGCTCGATGACCCCTGTGCAGGTCAGAGCCCGATTTCAGCGGTAGTTGACGAACTGCAGGGCGAAGTCGAGGTCCTTGCCGCGCAGCAGGGTCTGGACGGTCTGCAGGTCGTCGCGGCTCTTGGAGGTGACGCGCAGCTCGTCGCCCTGGACCTGGGCCTTGACGCCCTTGGGGCCCTCGTCGCGGATGATCTTCGCGACCTTCTTGGCGTTCTCCTGGGAGATACCCTCCTCGACGGACGCGGAGATCCGGTACTCCTTGCCGGAGGCGACCGGGTCCCCGGCGTCCAGGGCCTTCAGGGAGATGCCGCGCTTGACGAGCTTGCTCTGGAACACGTCGAGGATCGCCTTGACGCGCTCCTCGGAGTTCGCACGCATCTCGATCTTCTCGCCCGACCACTCGATCGAGGCGCCCACGTTCTTGAAGTCGTAGCGCTGGGAGATCTCCCGCGCCGCCTGGTTGAGGGCGTTGTCGACCTCTTGCCGCTCGACCTTCGAGACGATGTCGAAACTGGAGTCGGCCATCTTCAGTTGGCTCCTTGCGTCGGATGCGTCGGGCTGCGTCCGCGGTGTGCGTTCGCGGCCCCGGGACCGTACTGTCCCGGGCACAGGGTAGCCATCGGCCCAGCCGCTCGCCCTGATCAACCGGGTGGCGGAGCACCCCTGGGGATCGGGTATCGTTTACGTCGTCGCCACGGAGATCGCCCAGCGGTCCCGCAGTGATGCCCCGGCGGTGTGCCCGAGTGGCCAAAGGGAGCAGACTGTAAATCTGCCGGCTCAGCCTACCCAGGTTCGAACCCTGGCGCCGCCACCAGCCCGGAAGGGCCCGTGACCAGCAAAAACGCTGGACGCGGGCCCTTCCGGCATGACCGGGCCATGTGGACGGAAAACGGCCCGGAATCCCGGTCTGTCTCACCCGATCTCGCGTGCTGACCACCGGTTGTGCGGCAGGTGTGGGGCACGCCCCACGGTCACTCCCAGGTCTCCAACGCCCCGTCGATCCGGTCTTCGCCATGCTCGTCGCGCCGCCCGGACACTTCAGCCGCCTGCTTCGGGTGCCTGCGGCGGACGGTCCCGGTGAGTCGGGCGGCGGCGGAGAACGGGCGCACCGCAGGCGTGGGGGCCGTGTACGACGCTCCACGTCGCCGTGCCGTCACGTCGTAGCCGCCGTTGCAGCGGCCTCGCCCGGTGAAGTGGCCGCCTTCCACCGGCACCGCGCACCCCCGTGGGCCCCCTCTCAGGGAGTGTTCACGGCAGCGAGCGGGAGAGCCAGACCAGTTCGCCGACGTCGTCGGTGGAGACGTGATGCCGGGTGAAACCGAGCTTCTCGAGGACGCGGAACGACGCGCGTTCCAGGTGCGGACGGTCGCCCACAGCCGCTCGCGTCCTGTCGCCGTCGCGGCGTTGAGCACCGCGCCGGCGGCTTCGGTGGCGTAACCGCGTCCGTGGACCCTCCGGAACAGCTCGTAGGCGATCTCGGGCTCCTCCACCGTGGAGCGGCCGACGATCAGGCCGCAGTAGTCGATGAAGTCCCCCTCGGCACGGCGCCGTACGTGCAGCAGCGCGAGCCCGGTCGCCGCCGTCCGGGCGTGCCCCGTCGCGATGACCTCCCGGCTCCGTTCGACCGTCGGCGTCCCCTTCCCGCGCTCGGACACCAGCGAGCGCAGTTCCCCGGCGTCGGACTCCTCCGCCGGGCGCAGCGTCAGCCGTTCGGTCTCCAGAAGCCGGGGCATCGGCCGGTATGAGGACACGGGGTCACTCTGCCCCGTGCCCGGGCCGGTGCAAACAGGTCGTTCCCTTGCCGGTACGTCGGTCGGCCCGTACGGCCGTACGGGCTACGGGTGGTGGTCCAGGTCGCGGCGGTACCAGGTGGCCGGGCGGCCGGCGAGGTGGGCCGGGCCGTCCGGGACGAAGCCGGTCTTGGTCAGGACCCGCCGGGACGCGGCGTTGGCGTCGGCGCTCGCGGCGCGCAGCGTGCGCAGCCCGTGCCGTGACGCCGCCAGCCGGCACAGCTGGCGGACCGCCGTGGTCGCCACGCCGCGGCCGGCGGACGCGCGCGCGACGCGGTAGCCGAGCACGGCGCCGCCGTCCGCCAGGTCGTAGAGGTTGAACCGGCCCAGGATCGCGCCGTCCTCGGCGACGAACAGGTAGAACGCCCCTGTGCCGGCCTCCTGTTCGGCGAGCAGGGCGCTGTGCCGGTCGGCGTACCGGTCGTAGAAGTCGTCGCCGCGGTCGGAGATCGACTCGGCGAAGTAGGCGCGGTTCGCCAGTTCGAAGGCGAGGACCGCGGGGGCGTGTTCGGCACGCAGCCGCTTCAGCTCGGGCACGCGGCGACCCTACTCGGCAGGCCGGTCCATCGCGCGGGGTCCGTCCGCCGGCGGCGTCACCGCCCGCTCGCTGCCGCGGCGCCACGGGCTCGTGCCCCGGGTCGTCCGCCGGCGCCGGCGCCGGCCGGGTCCGGGCGCCGGTGGTCGGGCGCCGGGCCCGGGGCGTCGGGTACCGGCGCCGTCCGCCCGAGTGCCAGGCCCGGCCGCCGGGTACCGCCGGCTCGTGCCCCGGATCGGGCCCGGGCCCACCGCGCCACCACTGCGCACCACTACGCTCCGTGCCGCTGTGCCGCTGTGCCGCTGTGCCGCTGTGCCGCTGTGCCGCGTACCGCACCGCTCGCTCCACTGCGCACTGCCGTGCACCGCACCGCCGTGCTGCGACCCTCGGCTACCGCCGGGCCGCGGCCAGGACCGCCTCGGCGAGCGGGGTCGGGCCGGACGTCAGCTCCAGGGTGCGGCCGGCCGTCGCCGGGGCGTCGAGGAGGGCGACCAGGACGGCGGCCACGTCGTCGCGCGGGACGCTGCCGCGCGCGACGCGGTCGGCCAGCGAGACCGAGCCGGTGCCGGGTTCGTCGGTGAGCCGGCCCGGGCGCAGCACCGTCCACTCCAGCCCGGAGCGCTCCCGCACCGCGTCGTCGGCGGCCCGCTTCGCCCGCAGGTACGCGGCGAACACCGGATCGGTGCCCGGCGGCGGCTCCTGGCCCGCGCCCATCGACGAGACGATCACGAAGCGGCGCACCCCGGCCGCCTCGGCCGCGTCCGCGAACAGCACCGCCGCCCGGTGGTCCACCGTGCCCTTGCGCTCGACGCCGCTGCCGGGCCCGGCGCCCGCCGCGAACACGGCGGCGTCCGCGCTGGCCAGTACCCGCGCGACCTCGTCGGCCGACGCCGACTCCAGGTCGCACACCACCGGTTCGGCGTCGTCGGCTCGCAGGTCCGCCTGCTGGCCGGGGTCCCGGACGATGCCCGCGACCCGGTCCCCGCGCGCGGTCAGCAGCCGGGTCAGCCGCCGCGCGATCTGTCCGTGTCCGCCCGCGATCACTGTGCGCATGGCCCGACCGTAGCGCGTGCCGGCCGGCCCGCCGGGGAGGTCGCGGGCCGGCCGCAGGCGTGTCCACGGCGCCGCGCCGCCACGTCGCGGACCCGCCCCGCCCGGTCGCCGGGCACGGCCCCGCCTCGCCCGGCGTCGCGGCCCCGCCTCGCCCGGCGCCTCGCCCGCCGCCCGGGGCCCCGGTCCGGCGCCTCGCCCCGGTCCGGGGGGTTCACCGCGGGTCGGCGCCGCCGTCGTTGCGGGACTGCCGGGGCAGGTCGAGCGCGGCCGTGGTCTCGCAGTCGGCGTACTCGCGCACCGCGCTGGTGCGCGAGACCACCCGGCCGCGGTGGATCACGATCCGGCTGTAGGCCAGCGAGAGCACCGCGTCCAGGCCGGGGCCGCGCACCGCGAGCAGTTCCGCCGGGAAGCCGGCCTCCACCCGCACCTCCGGCAGGCCGAGCACCTCGCGGGCCCGGCCGGTCACCGCGTCGTAGGCCGCCCGGGGGCCGCACTCGCCGTGCGAGGCCAGCAGGAACGCCGCCTCCAGCGGGTCGCCGCGGCCGACCGGGTTGGCCGCGTCGCGCAGCGCGCCGCTGCCCGCGGTGACCCGGACGCCCGCCGCGCGCAGCACCCGGAACACGCCCGGCCCGGGGCCCGGCACGCCCCTGCTGCCCGGCGCGCCGCAGCCGCCCTGCGGCAGGCAGACCACCGACGCGCCGGCCGCCGCCAGTTGGCCGGCGGCCCGGCGCAGCGCCTCCGGGCGGAGCGCGGCCAGGCCCGCGCAGCCGGACAGGGTCACGCCGGGCCGCAGCCCGCCGGCGAGCGCCGCCAGCCGGGCCAGCCGGGCCGGTTCGGTGGCGTCGGTGTGCAGGTCGACCGGGCAGCCGAACTCCTCGGCCACGCCCAGCGCCGACTCCGCGTAGCCGATCGGGTCCGGGTCCAGGTCGGGGCAGCCGCCGACCACGTCGGCGCCCATCTTGACCGCCTCGCGCAGCATCGCCAGCCCGTCGCCGCCGGCCGCGCCGGTCAGCAGCCGGGGCATGGCCACGGCGGTCAGTTCCACCAGGCCGCGCAACGAGCGGCGGGCCCGCAGCACCGCCTCCAGCGCGGCCAGCCCCTGCACGTCGCCGATCCGCACGTGGGTGCGCAACGCGGTGACGCCGTGGCCGAGTTGGAGCAGCGCGGCCTCGGTGACCCGACGCTGCACGTTCTGCACGTCGTCGCTGGGCGGTCCGGCCGGGCCGGCGGTGAGCGCGGTGTCGAGGTGGGCGTGCGGTTCCGCGGGGGCGGGCAGCAGCAGGTAGCCGGTCAGGTCGACGCGGACGGCCGCGCCGTGCTGGGCGTTCTGGGCGTGCGGGGGGAACGGGACGGATCCGCCGGCGCCCCGGGCGGCCTCGGCGTCGGGCGGGGGCGGGCCGCCGCCGAGGCTGCCCGCCGTGCCGACCGCCTCGATCCGGCCGTCGCCGAGTCGTACGTCCACCGCGCGCCCGTCGCGGAGTCGGGCGCCGGTGAGCAGCAGGGCGGGGGCCGGCCCCGGTCCGCCGCCCCGGTCGTCGGCCCGGCCCGGCTGGTTCGGCTGCGGGGGGACACTCTCGGTCACACCGCACGAGCCTAGGCCGCCGAGCCCGGTGGGCGGCGCAGGAGAGCAATAGTCGTACCGGAGCCGTCGACGGCCGGACCGGCCCGGCCGCCCGGTCCGGCGACGGCGCGGGGCCCGGCGCCGGACCGGGGCCCGGGCGCGGTGTCGGCCGTGCCCCACGAGCGGACGGGGGAGCCGCCGGCCGGCCGCGAACCCGGGGGCCGCCGGGTGTGCGGACAGTGAGCGGCGGCGGTGGCGGGTGTGGCCGGCGGGGCGGGTGCGGCCCTCCCGCGACGGTGCGCGGGAGGGGGCGTTCGAGGGGGCGCGCGGGGCCCGCCGAGCGGGGGCGCGAGGGGGAGTTGTGCGACGTCCGTACGGACCCGATTCGGATTTCCCGTATGGCGGTGGAGCGTGTAATGTCTTCCTCGCTCGCCCCAATAGCTCAGTCGGTAGAGCGTCTCCATGGTAAGGAGAAGGTCTACGGTTCGATTCCGTATTGGGGCTCGGATGGGACGGGAACCTCGTGTGTTGGGCGGGGTTCTCGATCTCGTCAAGGCGGTGTAGCTCAGTCGGTAGAGCAAGCGGCTCATAATCGCTGTGTCACCGGTTCAAGTCCGGTCACCGCTACTCTGTGTAGCCGATTGCGGGATCGGTCCTTCGATCGGCTACTCTTTCCTGCGTTCACTCGTCTGTCCGTCAAGGAGCACTCACGTGGCTGCCACCGACGTCCGCCCGAAGATCACGCTGGCCTGCGTGGAGTGCAAGGAGCGGAACTACATCACCAAGAAGAACCGGCGCAACGACCCGGACCGTCTTGAGATGAAGAAGCACTGCCCGCGCTGCAACGCGCACACCGCGCACCGCGAGACCCGCTGACCTGGGTCGACGCACGCCGAATCCCTGTAAGGCCGTCCCGTTCCGGGGCGGCCTTGCTCGGTTTTCACCAGCCAACAGGAGGTGCCGATGCCGCTCGATCAGTCCTTCGTCGGGCGGACCTACCCGCCCACCGAGCCCTACGAGGTGGGCCGCGAGAAGATCCGCGAGTTCGCGCACGCGGTCGGGGACCCCAACCCGGCCTACACCGACCGGGCGGCGGCCGTGGCGCTGGGCCACCCGGACGTGATCGCCCCGCCGACCTTCGCGTTCGCGCTCACCTACGCCGCCGCCGCGCAGGTCGTCCAGGACCCGGAACTCGGCCTGGACTACAGCCGGGTGGTGCACGGCGACCAGAAGTTCCACTACACGCGCCCGGTGGCGGCCGGCGACCGGCTCGCGGTGACCGTCACCATCGAGGCCGTCAAGTCGATGGCGGGCAACGACGTGATGACGTGCGCGGCGAGGTGCACGACGCGGCCGGCGAGCACGTCGTGACGTCGCTGATGAAGCTCGTCGTGCGTGCCCCCGAGGAGGGATGAGCGTGGCGGCCAAGGTGACCTACGACTCGGTGGAGCCCGGCACCGAACTGCCGCCCGGCGCCTTCCCGGTGACCCGCGGCACGCTGGTCCGCTACGCGGGGGCCTCCGGCGACTTCAACCCGATCCACTGGAACGAGCGGTTCGCCAGGGAGGTCGGCCTGCCGGACGTGATCGCGCACGGCATGTTCACCATGGCCTCGGCGGTCCGGGTGGTGACCGACTGGGCGGGCGACCCGGGCGCGGTCGTCGACTACGGGGTGCGCTTCACCAAGCCGGTGGTCGTCCCCGACGACGACAAGGGCGCGCTGATCGAGGTCACCGGCAAGGTCGCCGCCAAGCTCGACGACGAGGCCCGCACGGTCCGGGTCGACCTGGTCGCGACAGCCGCCGGCCAGAAGGTGCTCGGCATGGCCCGCGCGGTGGTCCGTCTGGCGTGACGCCGGCGCGGTGCGGGGGTGCCGGCCGCGCGGTCGGCACCCGACGCCCCGGCCCGGCGCGCGGTACCCGCGTCGTCCTCGGCACGGGGGCGGGACGCCTGCCGCGGGCGGTGCGCGCGGGGGCGCACGTCCCGGTGCCCTGCCCGCCACCGGCGCCCGCCGGCGAGCCCGGCCCGGTCGCGCCCCGCGGGTCCACCGTGGCCCGCGCGGCGCGACCGGACACCCGGCGGCCCGACGTGGCGCGTCGGCCCGGGCCGACGAGCGTCGGCCCCGGCCTCGACGCGGCGCGGCCCCGGCCGCCGGGGGCACGGCCCCGAACGCGTCACGCCGGCGCGGTCGCGGAGCACCGCCCGGCCCGGCCGTCGGGGCAGCCCGGCGGCGTCGGCGGGGAGCCGCGGGCGACGCGGCGTCGGGTTGACGACTTAGTTAGTGAGTAATAACTTAGTCGCATGCCGAGCAGAGGACCCCGCATGTCGGCCGAGGAGCGGCGTGAGAGCGTCGTGCGGGCCGCGTACGCGGAATTCGCCCACACCGGTTACCACGGCACGTCCACCGAGACCATCGCCCGGCGGGTCGGGGTCTCGCAGCCCTACCTGTTCCGGCTCTTCCCCGGCAAGCAGGCCCTCTTCCGGGCGGTCGCCGAACGCTGCTTCGACGTCATGCGCTCCACCTTCGAGGAGGCGTCCGACGGGCTCGGCGGCGAGGAGGCCAAGGACGCCATGGCCGAGGGGTACGCCAACCTCATCCTCGACCGCGACGTGCTGCTGATGCAGATGCAGCTGTACGTGACGGCCGCCTCCGGCGAGCACCCCGAGCTGGCCGACCTCATCCGCGGCCGCTGGACCGGTCTGTGGGACTTCGTCCGGGGCCGGACCGGTGCCGACGACGAGGAGCTGGCACGGTTCTTCGGCGCCGGAATGCTGATCAACGTCCTGGTCTCGCTCGGGCTGCCGGCCCACGACCGCTGCTGGAGCGGGCTCGGCGACGCCTGCAAGGTCGCCGCCGGAGAACTGCCGGACGGCACCTGAGCCGACCGCCCCGCGCGGCGGGCCTCCGGCTGCGCGGGAAACTTAGTGATCAATAACTAACAACCTGGGAACCCTCATGCGGATCACGACACCCGAACCGGCCGCCGAGGACGCGGCCGGCGCCGCCCTCGGCGCCACCACCTCGCCGGCCGCCGCGCGGAGCACGGGCGCCGCCGTGCACGGCGGCGCCGGGCGCGCCGCCCTGACCGGGGCGGCCGGACCCCGCGCCGGGACCGGCCCCGCCGTGAACGGCGCCGGACCCGGTGGCGCCGGACCCGGCACCGGCGCGGGCGGCGGCGCGGTGCGGCGCCGTTCCACCATGGTCTGGGCGCTGGTGGTCACCAGCACCGCCGGCTTCATGGCCTCGCTGGACAACCTGGTCGTCACCACCGCGCTGCCGGCGATCCGGCGCGACCTCGGCGGCGCGCTGTCCGACCTGGAGTGGACGGTCAGCGCGTACACGCTCGCCTTCGCCGTGCTGCTGATGACCGGCGCGACGCTCGGCGACCGGTTCGGCCGCCGCCGGCTTTTCCTGGCCGGCCTGGCGGTCTTCACCGGCGCCTCCGCGGCGGCGGCGCTGTCCAACGGCATCGACCAGCTCATCGCCTTCCGGGCGCTCCAGGGCGTCGGCGCCGCCGTGATGATGCCGCTCACCCTCACCCTGCTGTCCGCGGCGGTGCCGCCGGCCCGGCGCGGCATGGCGTTCGGCATCTGGAGCGCCGTCAACGGCCTCGCCATCGCCAGCGGCCCGCTCATCGGCGGCGCCCTCACCCAGCACTTCTCCTGGCACTGGATCTTCTGGCTCAACGTGCCGATCGGCGTCCTGCTCCTGCCGTTCGCCCGGCTGCGGCTGAACGAGTCGCGCGGCCCCGACCCGCGCATCGACCTGCCCGGCACCGCGCTGGTCAGCCTCGGCCTGTTCGGCGTCGTCTACGCCCTCGTGCGCGGCAACCAGGACGGCTGGACCAGCACCGCCATCCTCGCCTCGCTGACCGCCGGCGGCGTGCTGCTCGTGGCGTTCGTGCTGCACCAGACGCGCGCGGCCGCCCCGATGCTGCCGATGCGGCTGTTCCGCAGCCGCGCGTTCAGCGCGATCAACGCGGCCAGCCTGCTGATGTTCCTCGGCATGTTCGGCTCGGTCTTCCTGCTCAGCCAGTTCCTCCAGAGCGTGCAGGGCTTCACCCCGGTCGAGGCGGGCGTGCGGATGCTGCCGTGGACCGCCATGCCGATGGTCGTCGCGCCGATCGCCGGCGTGCTCTCCGACCGGATGGGCGGCCGACCCGTCATCGCCGCGGGCCTCGCCCTGCAGGCGGCCGGCCTGGCGTGCTTCGCCGCCGTCATCACCGTCCACGTCCCCTACCCGCACCTGGTCCCGGCCCTCGTCATCAGCGGCGTCGGCATGGCGATGTACTTCGCCCCCGCGTCGAACGTCGTCATGGGCAGCGTCCGTCCGCAGGAGCAGGGCATCGCCTCCGGCGCGAACAACGCCATGCGCGAGGTCGGCGGGGCGCTCGGCGTGGCCGTCCTGGCCTCCGTCTTCTCCGCTGACGGCGGCTACGCCTCCGCCCAGTCCTTCGTCGACGGGCTGCTGCCGGCGCTGTGGACCGGCGCGGCCGCCGTCGCGGTCGGCGCGGTGGCCGCCGCGCTCATCCCCCGTGCCGCCCGGTGACAGCTCACCGCGCGGCACGGGCCGCCGGGCCCCGCCCGGGCGGTCCCGGTGCGCGTGGCGGGACCGCGGTGGCCCGCCGGGCGGCCCGTAGGGTGGAGCGGTGCGCGTAGAACAGAACGCGGCGCTGGCGCCGCTGACGACGTTCCGGCTCGGCGGCCCGGCCGCCCGGCTGGTGACCGCCGAGACCGACGACGAGGTGGTGGCCGCGGTCCGGGAGGCGGACGCGGCCGGCGAGCCGCTGCTGCTGGTCGGCGGCGGCAGCAACCTGGTCGTGGCGGACGCCGGCTTCGCCGGGACCGCGCTGCGGATCGCCACGCGCGGCTGCCGACTCGACGGCACCGAGCTGGAACTGGCGGCCGGCGAGGTGTGGGCGGACGCGGTCGCGCGGACGGTGGACGCCGGGCTGGCGGGCATCGAGTGCCTGGCCGGCATCCCGGGGTCGGCCGGGGCGACGCCGATCCAGAACGTGGGCGCGTACGGCCAGGAGGTGTCCGGGACGCTGACCGGGGTCACGGCCTACGACCGCCGGGCCGGCCGCACGGTCCGCATCCCGGCCGCGGAGTGCGGACTGGCCTACCGGGACAGCGCGTTCAAGCGCGACCCGGGCCACCACGTGGTCCTGCGCGTCCGCTACCGGCTGGAGGACGCCGGCGGCCTGTCGGCGCCGGTGCGGTACGCCGAGGTCGCGCGGTCCCTCGGCGTGGCGGAGGGCGACCGGGCGCCGCTGGACCTGACCCGCCGCGCGGTGCTGCGGCTGCGGGCCGGCAAGGGCATGGTGCTGGACCCGGCGGACCACGACACCTGGTCGGCCGGGTCGTTCTTCACCAACCCGCTGCTGGACGCGGCGCAGTACGCGGCGTTCCGGGCCCGCGCCGAGGAGCGGCTGGGCGCGGGCGCGGCGGTGCCGGGCTGGCCGGCCGCCGGCGGGCGCACGAAGGTGCCGGCCGCCTGGCTGATCGACCGGGCCGGCTTCGCCAAGGGCCACGGCACCGGGCCGGCCCGGATCTCCACCAAGCACACGCTCGCGCTGACCAACCGCGGCGACGCCAAGACCGAGGACCTGCTCGCGCTCGCCCGCGAGGTGCGCGACGGCGTGCGGGACGCCTTCGGCGTGACCCTGGTGAACGAGCCGGTGATGGTCGGCACGAGCCTGTGACCGCCGCGCGCTGCCGGGCCCGCCGACCGGTCGCCGTCCGGCGGTGGGGCGCGCCCGGCTGACCGTGCCGCCCGCCGGCGTTCGGGACCGTCCGGCGGCCGTGACCGCCCCGGCCCGTCCGGCGTCCCGCGGGTCCGTCCGGCCCGCCGTGCCGGGCGGCGTGCCGCGGGCCCCGGCGGCCCGGGAGCACGGCGGTCCTCCGCCGCCGCCCGACAGCCCTCAGGCGGCGGCCGGGTTCTCGTCCGCGAGCCACCCGTCGATGCCGGCCAGCAGCCGGTCCGCCACCTCGCGGGGCGCCCGGGAGCCGCGCACCGACTGGCGGGCCAGCTCGGCCAGCTCCGCGTCGGTGAAGCCGTGCGCGTCCCGCGCGATGTCGTACTGGGCGGCCAGCCGGGAGCCGAACAGCAGCGGGTCGTCCGCGCCCAGCGCCATCGGCACGCCCGCCTCGAACAGGGTGCGCAGGGGCACGTCCTCCGGCTTGTCGTAGACCCCGAGCGCGACGTTGGAGGCCGGGCAGACCTCGCAGGTCACGGCGCGTTCGGCGAGCCGGGCGAGCAGCGCGGGGTCCTCCGCCGCCCGCACGCCGTGCCCGATCGCGGCCGGCGTGCAGGTCGTCCAGGCAGTCGCGGACGCTGTGCGGTCCCGACAACTCGCCGCCGTGCGGCGCGGCGAGCAGCCCGCCGTCGCCGGGCGATGGCGAAGGCGCGGTCGAAGTCGCGGGCCAGGCCCCGGCGCTCGTCGTTGGACAGGCCGAAGCCGACCACGCCGCGGTCGGCGTAGCGGACCGCCAGCCGGGCCAGCGTGCGCGCCTCCAGCGGGTGCTTCATCCGGTTGGCCGCGACCAGCACGGCGATGCCGACGCCGGTGTCCCGGGAGGCGGTCGCCACCGCGTCGAGGATGATCTCCAGGGTCGGGATCAGCCCGCCCAGCCGGGGCGCGTACGAGGTCGGGTCGACCTGGATCTCCAGCCAGCCGGAGCCGTCCCGCAGCTCCTCCTGGCGGCCTCGCGGACCAGCCGCCGGATGTCCTCGGGAGCGCGCAGCACCGAACGCGCGATGTCGTAGAGCCGCTGGAACCGGAACCAGCCGCGCTCGTCGGTGGCGTGCAGCTTCGGCGGTTCGCCCGAGGTGAGGGCGTCGGGCAGGCGCACCCCGTAGCGGTCGGCGAGCTCCAGCAGGGTGAGGACCGCATGGAGCCGGTGAAGTGCAGATGCAGGTGGGCCTTGGGGAGCAGGGTGACATCACGCGCCATCCCCAGATCCTGCTATACGCGGGCCCCCGGTCCAAACCGGATCCCGCGATCACGGTCCGGACCGGGGGCCCGTCGTACGTCCGGGCGATAACGCCCGGGTCACGGCGGTCAGTCGCGCGCCTCGCCCAGCAGTTTCTGGAGCCGGGAGACGCCCTCGCCAGGTCCGCGTCCCCGAGCGCGTAGGACAGCCGCAGGTAGCCCGGCGTGCCGAACGCCTCACCGGGCACGACGGCCACCTCGGCCTCGTCGAGCACCAGCGCCGCCAGCTCCACCGAGGTCGCCGGCCGCCGGCCGCGGATCTCCTTGCCGAGCAGGCCCTTCACCGACGGGTAGGCGTAGAACGCGCCCTGCGGCTCCGGGCAGACCACGCCGTCGATCTCGTTGAGCATCCGCACGATGGTGCGCCGCCGCCGGTCGAAGGCGGTGCGCATCGTCGGCGACCGCCGTCAGGTCGCCGCCGACCGCGGCCAGCGCGGCGGCCTGCGCCACGTTGGAGACGTTGGAGGTGGCGTGCGACTGGAGGTTGGCGGCCGCCTTGACGACGTCCTTGGGGCCGATCGACCCAGCCGACCCGCCAGCCGGTCATGGCGTAGGTCTTCGCGACGCCGTTGACCACGACGCACCTGTCGGCCAGTTCCGGCACCACGACCGGCAGCGAGGAGAAGACGGCGTCGCCGTAGACCAGGTGCTCGTAGATCTCGTCGGTCAGCACCCACAGGCCGTTGCTCGGCGGCCCAGCGGCCGATCGCCTCGACCTGCTCGCGGGCGTACACCGCGCCGGTCGGGTTGGAGGGCGAGACGAACAGCAGCACCTTGGTGCGCTCGGTGCGCGCCGCCTCCAGCTGCTCGACGTCCACCCGGTAGCCGGTGGTCTCGTCGGCGGTCACCGGTACCGGCACGCCGCCGGCCAGCCGGATCGACTCGGGATAGGTGGTCCAGTACGGCGCCGGGACGATCACCTCGTCGCCCGGGTCGAGCAACGCGGCGAACGCCTCGTAGATGGCCTGCTTGCCGCCGTTGGTCACCAGCACCTGCGCCGGGTCGACGCGGTAGCCGGAGTCGCGCAGCGTCTTGTCGGCGATGGCCTGCCTCAGCTCCGGCAGGCCGCCGGCCGGGGTGTAGCGGTGGAAGCGCGGTTCGCGGCAGGCGGCCACCGCCGCTTCGACGATGTAGTCGGGGGTGGGGAAGTCCGGCTCGCCGGCGCCGAAGCCGATGACCGGGCGGCCCGCGGCCTTGAGGGCCTTGGCCTTGGCGTCCACGGCCAGCGTCGCGGACTCGGAGATCGCGCCGACCCGGGCCGAGACCCGTCGGTCGGTCGGGGACGTAACGGGGTGGTTGGCTGCGGTCATGGCGGCCATCGTCGCAGACCGGGGTCACGGACCGGAAAACCGCGCGGTCACCAGGCGCCCGCCCGGGTGACGCCGGAGCCCGGCGCGCCCCCGGCCGCCGGGGCGCCGCGCGCGGCCGGGCCGGGTCGGGACGCGCGGGACGCCGGGGTCGGGACGCGGCGCGGACCGGTCGGGCCCGGGGCGGCGGCGGGCGGCCGGAGGCCGGCCAACTCGGCCCGCCGGACGCCGCGATACGACGTGTCCGGCAGTTCACGTTCGACGGCTGGCCGATCAACCCGTACACTCAACCCTCGTGGTCCTCGGTGAGGCAGTCCGCGCTGCGCACTCTGTGCGTTGACGCGGATGCGCTACGTTGGGGGCGGCAAAGGGTCGTAGCTCAATTGGTAGAGCACTGGTCTCCAAAACCAGCGGTTGGGGGTTCAAGTCCCTCCGGCCCTGCGAGGCGCGTTCGTCAGGACGACGAGCGACCGCGTACGTTAGTCAGGTAAGTGCAGTGCCGTACCGCCGGGGCGGTGCGGTCGGCCCGATCCGGATTCAGGTGAGGACGAGTGACGGAAGCCCTGGGCTCCACCGCGACGCCTGAAAGTGGTCGGCCGGCGGACGACGCCGAGGACGTCCTCGACGACGCCAAGGCGAAGAAGAAGCGCGGCGGAAAGCGCGGCAAGAAGGGCCCCTTCGCGCGGACGGGGCTGTTCTACCGGCAGATCATCGCCGAGATGCGCAAGGTCGTCTGGCCCAACCGCAGCGACCTGATGTCCTACACCTCCGTGGTGATCGCCTTCGTGGTCATCATGATCGGCATCGTGACCGTCGTGGACTACGGGTTCACCTCGCTCGTGAAGTACGTCTTCGGCTGAGGACGCCGCCGGCGGCGCCGCCCGCGCGATTCCCGGTCGCCTGTTCCACCCTTTGAAAGAGTCAGGAAGAAGCAGCCATCGTGTCCGACCCGAACCCGTACGACGTCGACCAGCCCGCCGAGGCCGAAACGGCCGAAGAGGCTCCGGCGACGGCCACCGCGGCCGAGGTCGAGCAGGACGGCGGCACCGCCGGGACCGCGGGAGCGGAGGCCGACGCGCCGGCGGGGGCCGTGGAGAACGGCGAACCGGTCGGCGAGTCCCCCGCGGAACCCGGCGAGTCCCCCGCGGAACCCGGCGAGTCCCCCGCGGAGCCCGAGGACGCGGCGGTGGAGGCGGACGGGGAGCCGGCGGAGCCCGAGGCGCCCGTGGTGGACCCGGTCGCGGCGTTCCGCGAGGAGCTGCGCACGCTGCCCGGCGAGTGGTACGTCATCCACACCTACGCCGGCTACGAGAACCGCGTGAAGGCCAACCTGGAGCAGCGCGCCGTCTCGCTCAACGTCGAGGACTACATCTACCAGGCCGAGGTGCCGCAGGAAGAGGTCGTCCAGATCAAGAACGGCGACCGGCGCACCGTGCGGCAGAACAAGCTGCCCGGCTACGTGCTGGTCCGCATGGACCTGACCAACGAGTCCTGGGGCGTGGTCCGCAACACCCCCGGCGTCACCGGCTTCGTCGGCAACGCGTACGACCCGTACCCGCTGACCCTGGACGAGATCGTCAAGATGCTCGCCCCCGAGGTCGAGGAGCAGGCCGCGGCCGGCGCCGAGGGCGGGGCGGCCACGCCGAAGAAGAAGGTCGAGGTCCAGGTCCTCGACTTCGAGGTCGGCGACTCGGTCACCGTCACCGACGGTCCGTTCGCCACCCTCCAGGCGACGATCAACGAGATCAACGCCGACTCCAAGAAGGTCAAGGGCCTGGTGGAGATCTTCGGCCGGGAGACCCCGGTCGAGCTGTCCTTCGACCAGATCCAGAAGAACTGAGCCCGGCGGGCCCGACCCGCCCCGCACGCTTCCGTTCAGGTCAGGCCACCCCGTACCGGGCGGTCTGACCTGCTCGGTTCCCAGCCGCGCCGGAACACCCGTTATCGTGGTGCGGTATGCCTGCTCGCAGGCATAGATCACTCTCGATTAGGACCCGGAGAGAGAGCACATGCCTCCCAAGAAGAAGAAGGTCACGGGGCTCATCAAGCTCCAGATCAACGCCGGCGCCGCCAACCCGGCGCCGCCGGTGGGCCCTGCGCTGGGTCAGCACGGCGTCAACATCATGGAGTTCTGCAAGGCCTACAACGCGGCGACCGAGTCGCAGCGCGGCATGGTCGTGCCGGTGGAGATCACGGTCTACGAGGACCGCTCCTTCACCTTCGTCACCAAGACCCCGCCGGCCGCGAAGCTGATCCTCAAGGCCGCGGGCGTGGAGAAGGGCTCCGGCGAGCCGCACGTCAAGAAGGTCGCGAAGATCACCCGCGACCAGGTGCGCGAGATCGCCAACACCAAGATGCAGGACCTGAACGCCAACGACCTCGACGCCGCCGAGAAGATCATCGCCGGCACGGCCCGCTCGATGGGCGTGACGGTCGAGGGCTGACGCTCGAACGAACCCGCGACCGGGTTGCCTTCGGCTCGGTGTGAGCGTGGAGGAAGACCGGGTGGCGGGGTGCGGGCTGACGCCCGAGGCTCGAAAGTTCTCCGTGGGAGGGTCACGCGCTGACCCCGACCACGACTCCAGACAGACCATCCAGGAGCAGCAGTGAAGCGCAGCAAGAACCTCCGCACGGCGGAGGGCAAGATCGACCGGGAGCGGCTGTACGGCCCGCTGGAGGCGGTCCGGCTGGCCAAGGAGACCTCCTCGTCGACGAAGTTCGACGCGACCGTCGAGGTCGCCATGCGTCTGGGCGTCGACCCGCGCAAGGCCGACCAGATGGTCCGCGGCACCGTGAACCTCCCGCACGGCACCGGCAAGACCGCCCGGGTCCTGGTCTTCGCGACCGGTGACCGTGCCGCGGCCGCGGAAGCCGCGGGGGCCGACATCGTCGGCTCCGACGAACTGATCGACGAGGTGTCCAAGGGCCGCCTGGACTTCGACGCCGTCGTCGCCACCCCGGACCTGATGGGCAAGGTCGGCCGGCTGGGCCGGGTGCTCGGTCCGCGTGGCCTGATGCCGAACCCGAAGACCGGCACCGTGACGCCGGACGTGGCCAAGGCCGTGACCGACATCAAGGGCGGCAAGATCGAGTTCCGCGTCGACAAGCACTCCAACCTGCACTTCATCATCGGCAAGGCGTCGTTCGGCGAGCAGCAGCTGGTGGAGAACTACGCCACGGCGCTCGAAGAGGTCCTGCGCCTCAAGCCGTCCGCGGCCAAGGGGCGTTACATCAAGAAGACCGCGATCAGCACCACCATGGGTCCCGGCATCCCGGTGGACCCGAACCGCACCCGCAACCTCCTCGTCGAGGAGGACCCGGCCTCGGTCTGAGCCGGCTGGTGCGGTGCGGCCGCACGGATCGAGCCGATCGTGTTCCGATCACTTGAAATATGTGTGTGAGCTGTGCGAAAGGGCCCGGAGCGTCGCTCCGGGCCCTTTTCGGTGCGCTAGCGTGCATCGCGTTCGTAGTTCAGAGGGGGAGGCTCAAGATGATTGACCCAACATGCCGCAAGGTCGCCCTGGCGGCGGCCGCGGTGGTGGCGCTCGGCACGCTGTCGGCCTGCGGCCACGGCGACTCCAAGGCGTCAAGCGGATCGTCCGCGGGGGGTAACGCGCCGGTCGCCGACGCGATGACCGCGCTGCGGATCGCGGCCGGCAAGACCGGGCAGCAGGACTCGGCCAAGATCAACGGCACCACCACGCTGAGTGGCATGTCCACCACGATGAACGGCGCCATCGACTGGTCGAGCGGGCTGACCGGGAGGATCGGGATCAAGATGACCGGCGGGGCGACCGCCTCCACCGGTCAGCTGGGCGACAACGGCACCATCGAGGCGCTGTACACCCCGGACGCGATGTACATGGACATGGGCACCTCGATGGCCCAGGCGGACGGCGGGAAGCCCTGGGTGAAGTACAGCTTCGACGCCATGGCGAAGATGGCCGGCGGTTCCGGGACGGCGCTCAAGGAGGAGATGCAGAACGCCAACCCGACGCTGTCGGTGAAGCTGCTGATCGCCTCCGGCGACGTCAGGGCGATGGGCTCCGAGACCGTCGACGGCACCAGGACCACGCACTACTCCGGCGTGCTCGACGTGGACAAGATGGTCGGCGCGCAGAAGGGTCTGGACGCGGCGACCGCCAAGTCGATGAAGACGCAGCTGACCGCGCAGGGCATCACCACCGACCACATCGACGTGTGGGTGGACGGCAACGGCCTGCTGGTCAAGAAGGTCGAGAACGCGCGCACCAGCAAGGGCACGATCGACTCGACCGCGTTCTACAGCGACTACGGCGTCAAGGTGTCCGTCACCCCGCCGCCGGCGTCGAAGACCGAGGACGCCGCCGCGATGATGGGCGCCGCCGCCAAGGGCTGACCGCCCGGGCGCCACCCGGCCGGCCCCCGCCACAGCCGGCCGCGGCGGCGCGGTGCGGGCCGCTCCACGTGCGGTGCCCGGGCGCAGGCCGCCCGGCGGGGACCCGCGGTGGCGCGGAGCCGGTGCCGTCGGAGCCCGTGGCGCCGCCGCCGGCCGGGCGCGCCGTGCCGCGGCCGGCCGGCGCCCGCGTCATCCGCCTCCCGCCATGCCCCCGGCCGCCGTACTCCCGGCGCTTCCGTTCGCGCCCCCCGGACGCTCCGCCGTCCGGGGGGCGCGAACGCGTTTCCGGGTGCGCCCGGGGCGGGTGCGGCGGGTCGGGCCGCGTGCTGGGCCGCCACGTGGACCGAAGCGCGGCAGGGGACCGGAAACCGCGGGCCGGGCCGCTGGACCATGCGTTAGCGTGCGGTGTGCATGTTCTGTGAACAGGGAGGGGATACCACGTGATTGACGCACGATTGCGCACCCTTGCGGCGGGAGCGGCCGTGGTGGCGGCGCTCGGCACCGCGGCCGCCTGCGGCGGCCACGGAGCGAAGGCGGCGGCGCCCGCGGCGCCCTCGGCGTCCCGGGCGGCCAACTCGCCCCGCACCGACACGCTGACCGCGCTGCGGACGGCCATGGACAAGGTGAGCCGGGCGCACTCGGCGGACGTGCGGAGCACGGTCACCTTCCAGGGCACGACGACGCGTACCAGCGGTGCGTTGGACTGGTCGGGCGGCCTGCGCTCCACCATGGACATCAAGCTGTCCGGCGCCGCCGGCGCGAAGCTGAAGCAGGTGTTCGGCGACGACGTGATGAAGGCGCGCTATCTGCCGGACGCCGTGTACGTCGGCATGGGCGGGAAGCTGGCGTCGCTGGACGGCGGCAAGCCGTGGATCAGGTACACCTACGACTCCATGGCGACGTACTTCGGCGCCTCCGGGGCCGTGCTCAGGAGCGCCTCGCAGAACGCGGACCCGAACCGCTCCGTCCAGCTGCTCGTCGCGTCGGGCGACGTCAAGAGGGCCGGTGAGGAGACGGTGAGCGGGGTGCGGACCACGCGCTACACGGGTTCCTTCGACGCCGCCCAGATCGCCGCCGCGGGCCGGCGGGACGGACTGGACGCCAAGACCGTCGCCGACCTCCGCGCGCAGCTGACCGCCGACGGCATCACCGGTGAGCACCTGGAGGTGTGGGTGGACGGCGACGGCCTGCTGGTGAAGCGGAACAGCACCATGCGGACGAAGGACGGCCCGATCTCCATGGTCGGGTACTACTCGCACTACGGAGTGAAGGTGTCCGTCGCACCGCCGCCCGCGTCGCAGACCGTGGACTTCGCGCAGATGATGCGGCAGAGCGGCAAGAGCTGAGCCATGCCGCATGCACGGGGGTGCCCGCCCGCGTCGGGCGCCCCACGCCCCGCTCCGCCGGCGCGGGCGTGGGGCGCGGAACGGATTTGCCCGGGGCCGGGACGCTCCCGTACTCTCGGGGGGAAGCCAAAGACCGCTGGTCGCTGTCGTGCCCGCATCCGTGGGGCGGGGCAGTCGAAGGATCCGCTCAGGTGCGGACGGCCCGCGTAGGTGTTCTGAGGATGACTCCCGGGCGTTCCGTGGTTCGTACCGGTCGAGTCACGCCCCGTGCGCCTGCGCCGGGGCGTTTCGTTCGTCCCCAAGCCCCCTCCTTCGCATCCGCGCGGTCCGCAACCACCCGGAAGGAGGCCGAGGCTCATGGCGAGGCCCGACAAGGCTGCCGCGGTTGCCGAGCTGACGGACAAGTTCCGCAGCTCCAACGCCGCCGTGCTGACCGAGTACACCGGTCTCACCGTGGCGCAGCTCAAGACGCTGCGCCGTTCACTCGGTGAGAACGCCAACTACCGCGTGGCGAAGAACACGCTGTCCAAGATCGCGGCCAATGAGGCCGGGATCAGCACGCTCGACGACCTGTTCACGGGTTCGACGGCGATCACCTTCGTCTACGGGGACCCCGTGGCGTCGGCGAAGGGGCTGCGCGACTTCGCCAAGGAGAACCCCGCCCTGGTGATCAAGGGCGGCGTCATGGACGGCAAGGCGCTGTCCGCCGACGAGATCAACAAGCTCGCGGACCTCGAGTCCCGTGAGGTGCTGCTCGCCAAGCTGGCCGGCGGCATGAAGGCGTCCATGGCCAAGGCCGCGGCGACCTTCCAGGCCCCGCTGTCGAAGTTCGTCCGCACCGCGGACGCGCTGCGCGCCAAGGTCGAGCAGGGCGGTGCCGGTGAGCCGGCTCCCGCCGCCGAGGACGTCGCGGCCGGGTAACGGCCTGCGCACCCCTCGGAACGGGCCGCGTACGCCCACCGAAACCAACCCCCCGGCACCAGCCGAATTAGTGGAAGGACCGCCACCATGGCGAAGCTCAGCCAGGACGAGCTGCTCGAGATCTTCGGTGAGATGACCCTCATCGAGCTGTCCGAGTTCGTGAAGGCGTTCGAGGAGAAGTTCGACGTCGAGGCCGCCGCCCCGGTCGCCGTCGCCGCCGCCGGCGGCGTGGGCGCCCCGGCCGCCGAGGCCGTCGAGGAGAAGGACGAGTTCGACGTCGTCCTGACCGGCGCCGGCGACAAGAAGATCCAGGTCATCAAGGTCGTGCGGGAGCTGACCTCGCTCGGTCTGAAGGAGGCCAAGGACCTGGTCGACGGCACCCCGAAGCCGGTCCTCGAGAAGGTCAACAAGGAGGCCGCGGAGAAGGCCGCCGATTCCCTCAAGGCCGCCGGCGCCTCGGTCGAGGTCAAGTGACCTGTGTCACGGCGCTGAGTCGTGGATGACCCCCACGGGGTCGGTCGTGCGATGGGGCGGTCACCCGAACGGGTGGCCGCCTTGTCGCGTTCCGGTGGTGTCCCGGCCGTCCGGGCATGCGCGCCCGCGGGTCCGGGTATGGTGATCCACGCTGGCTCCCCGGGCTCGCTCGAACGCCCGTCCGGGGCCGCGCCCCGCGACCGGCATCACCGAGGGGCCTTGACGAACCGCACGCGGCGCGCGATTCTCAGGGGCGTTGGCCAAGCTGATCCGACGGCCGAGGCATGGATCGGCGGCGAAACGGGAAGACTGGGGTCGAAGCGCGGAAGTGGTCGTGGGCGCGGGCCCAGGGCCGGCCCCACCGGATGACGAGGGGGAGATGATTCGGTCTCCGAATCACTGCTCTGGACATCAGTGTGCCGAGTGGCTACACTGACCCTTTGCGCTGCCTGTTAGCTGCTGCCTGGCCCGTCACCAGGGGCAAGCATTCGTCTGAGTTCCACATGATGCGACCGGCGCCCTCCATCGGGGCGTCACCGGATCGGGCTCAGGGGGGACCGGCACGCGCGTAGTGAGTCCGAGCCCTCGGAAGGACCCCCTCTTGGCCGCCTCGCGCAACGCCTCGACCGCCCATACGAACAACGGCGCCAGCACCGCCCCGCTGCGCATCTCCTTCGCGAAGATCCAGGAACCGCTTGAGGTTCCGAACCTTCTCGCACTGCAAACCGAGAGCTTCGACTGGCTGCTCGGCAACGCCGCGTGGAAGGCTCGTGTCGAGGCGGCTCTGGACAGTGGACAGGACGTCCCCACCAAGTCCGGTCTGGAGGAGATCTTCGAGGAGATCTCCCCGATCGAGGACTTCTCCGGGTCGATGTCCCTGACCTTCCGCGACCACCGCTTCGAGCCGCCGAAGAACTCGATCGACGAGTGCAAGGAGCGCGACTTCACCTACGCCGCGCCGCTCTTCGTCACCGCCGAGTTCACCAACAACGAGACCGGCGAGATCAAGTCCCAGACGGTCTTCATGGGCGACTTCCCGCTCATGACCGACAAGGGCACCTTCTGTATCAACGGCACCGAGCGCGTCGTCGTCTCGCAGCTGGTCCGCTCGCCGGGCGTCTACTTCGACAGCAGCATCGACAAGACCTCCGACAAGGACATCTTCTCCGCCAAGGTGATCCCCTCCCGGGGCGCCTGGCTGGAGCTGGAGATCGACAAGCGCGACATGGTCGGCGTGCGCATCGACCGCAAGCGCAAGCAGTCGGTCACGGTGCTGCTCAAGGCGCTCGGCTGGACCACCGAGCGGATCCTCGAGGAGTTCGGCGAGTACGAGTCGATGCGCGCCACCCTGGAGAAGGACCACACCCAGGGCCAGGACGACGCGCTGCTGGACATCTACCGCAAGCTGCGCCCGGGCGAGCCGCCCACCCGCGAGGCCGCGCAGACACTGCTGGAGAACCTCTACTTCAACCCCAAGCGCTACGACCTGGCCAAGGTCGGCCGGTACAAGGTCAACAAGAAGCTCGGTGCGGACGAGCCGCTGGACGCCGGTGTGCTCACCACCGACGACGTCATCGCCACCATCAAGTACCTGGTGAAGCTGCACGCCGGCGAGACCGAGACGGTCAGCGCGTCCGGCCGCTCGATCATGGTCGAGACCGACGACATCGACCACTTCGGCAACCGCCGCATCCGCAACGTCGGCGAGCTGATCCAGAACCAGGTCCGTACCGGTCTGGCGCGCATGGAGCGGGTGGTGCGCGAGCGCATGACCACCCAGGACGTCGAGGCGATCACCCCGCAGACCCTGATCAACATCCGGCCGGTCGTCGCCTCCATCAAGGAGTTCTTCGGCACCAGCCAGCTGTCGCAGTTCATGGACCAGACCAACCCGCTGTCCGGTCTGACCCACAAGCGCCGGCTGAACGCGCTGGGCCCGGGCGGCCTGTCCCGTGAGCGGGCCGGCCTGGACGTGCGCGACGTGCACCCGTCGCACTACGGCCGCATGTGCCCGATCGAGACGCCGGAAGGCCCCAACATCGGTCTGATCGGCTCGCTCGCCTCGTACGGCCGGGTCAACGCGTTCGGTTTCATCGAGACCCCGTACCGGAAGGTCGTCGAGGGCCGGGTCACCGCGGAGGTGCACTACCTGACCGCCGACGAGGAGGACCGCTTCCTCATCGCGCAGGCCAACGCCCGGCTGGACGCGGACGACACCTTCACCGAGGGCCGCGTGCTGGTCCGCCGCCGCGGCGGCGAGGTCGACCTGGTGCCGGCCGGCGACGTGGACTACATGGACGTCTCGCCGCGCCAGATGGTGTCGGTGGCGACCGCCATGATCCCGTTCCTGGAGCACGACGACGCCAACCGCGCGCTGATGGGCTCCAACATGATGCGCCAGGCGGTGCCGCTGCTGAAGTCGGAGTCGCCGCTGGTCGGCACCGGCATCGAGTACCGCGCCGCGGTCGACGCCGGCGACGTGATCACCGCCGAGAAGGACGGCGTGGTCCAGGAGGTCTCGGCCGACTACGTCACGGTCACCAACGACGACGGGACGTACACCACGTACCGGGTCGCCAAGTTCTCCCGCTCCAACCAGGGCACCTCCATCAACCAGAAGGTCGTGGTGGACGAGGGCGCCCGGGTGGTGGCCGGCCAGGTGCTGGTCGACGGCCCGTCCACCGACCGGGGCGAGATGGCGCTCGGCAAGAACCTGCTGGTCGCGTTCATGCCGTGGGAGGGCCACAACTACGAGGACGCGATCATCCTGTCGCAGCGCCTCGTCCAGGACGACGTGCTCTCCTCGATCCACATCGAGGAGCACGAGGTCGACGCCCGGGACACCAAGCTGGGCCCGGAGGAGATCACCCGGGACATCCCGAACGTCTCCGAGGAGGTGCTGGCCGACCTCGACGAGCGCGGCATCATCCGGATCGGCGCCGAGGTCGTCGCCGGCGACATCCTGGTCGGCAAGGTCACCCCGAAGGGCGAGACCGAGCTGACCCCGGAGGAGCGCCTGCTGCGCGCGATCTTCGGCGAGAAGGCACGCGAGGTCCGCGACACCTCGCTGAAGGTGCCGCACGGTGAGACCGGCAAGATCATCGGCGTGCGCGTCTTCGACCGCGAGGAGGGCGACGAGCTGCCGCCCGGCGTCAACCAGCTGGTACGCGTCTACGTGGCCCAGAAGCGCAAGATCACCGACGGCGACAAGCTCGCCGGCCGGCACGGCAACAAGGGCGTCATCTCCAAGATCCTGCCGGTCGAGGACATGCCGTTCCTGGAGGACGGCACCCCGGTCGACATCATCCTCAACCCGCTGGGCGTGCCGTCCCGGATGAACCCGGGCCAGGTCCTGGAGATCCACCTGGGCTGGCTGGCCAAGCAGGGCTGGGACGTCTCCGGCATCGCCGAGGAGTGGGCGAGCCGGCTGGAGGGCATCGGCGCCGGCACCGTCGAGCCGAACACCAACGTGGCCACCCCGGTCTTCGACGGCGCCCGCGAGGACGAGATCGCCGGCCTGTTCAACGCCACCGTGCCCAACCGGGACGGCGACCGCATGGTCCTGCCGTCCGGCAAGGCGCGGCTGTTCGACGGCCGGTCCGGGGAGCCGTTCCCGGAGCCGATCTCGGTCGGCTACATGTACATCCTCAAGCTGCACCACCTGGTGGACGACAAGCTGCACGCCCGCTCCACCGGCCCGTACTCGATGATCACCCAGCAGCCGCTGGGCGGTAAGGCGCAGTTCGGCGGCCAGCGGTTCGGCGAGATGGAGGTGTGGGCACTGGAGGCGTACGGCGCCGCCTACGCCCTCCAGGAGCTGCTGACCATCAAGTCCGACGACGTCCTCGGCCGCGTCAAGGTCTACGAGGCCATCGTCAAGGGCGAGAACATTCCGGAGCCCGGCATCCCCGAGTCCTTCAAGGTGCTCATCAAGGAGATGCAGTCGCTCTGCCTGAATGTGGAGGTGTTGTCCAGCGACGGTATGTCCATCGAGATGCGCGACACCGACGAGGACGTCTTCCGTGCCGCGGAGGAACTCGGTATCGACCTGTCCCGGCGGGAGCCGAGCAGCGTCGAAGAGGTCTGACGGGTTGCCCCCGGCCCCGGCCCCGCGCCGGCGGCCGGGGGGCGATCCAGGACCCGTTCAGACCATGATTGAGACACGACCCCGGCTGCGACACCTGGCCGGGTAACCACGAAGGTGGGATTGACGAACAGTGCTCGACGTCAACTTCTTCGACGAGCTGCGGATCGGCCTGGCCACCGCGGACGACATCCGTCAGTGGTCGCACGGTGAGGTCAAGAAGCCGGAGACCATCAACTACCGCACCCTCAAGCCGGAAAAGGACGGACTCTTCTGCGAGAAGATCTTCGGCCCCACCCGGGACTGGGAGTGCTACTGCGGCAAGTACAAGCGGGTCCGCTTCAAGGGCATCATCTGTGAGCGCTGCGGGGTCGAGGTCACCCGTGCCAAGGTGCGCCGCGAGCGGATGGGCCACATCGAGCTGGCCGCCCCGGTCACCCACATCTGGTACTTCAAGGGCGTGCCGAGCCGGCTCGGCTACCTGCTGGACCTGGCGCCGAAGGACCTGGAGAAGGTCATCTACTTCGCCGCCTACATGATCACCTGGGTGGACGAGGAGCGCCGCACCCGCGACCTGCCCTCGCTGGAGGCCCAGGTCTCCGTGGAGCGCCAGCAGGTCGAGCAGCGCCGGGACGCCGACGTCGAGGCACGGCAGAAGAAGCTGGAGGCCGACCTCGGCGAGCTGGAGGCCGAGGGCGCCAAGGCCGACGTGCGCCGCAAGGTGCGCGAGGGCGCCGAGCGCGAGATGAAGCAGTTGCGCGACCGGGCCCAGCGGGAGATCGACCGGCTGGACGAGGTGTGGAGCCGGTTCAAGTCCCTCAAGGTCCAGGACCTGGAGGGCGACGAGCTGCTCTACCGCGAGCTGCGCGACCGCTTCGGCACCTACTTCATGGGCGGCATGGGCGCCGCGGCGCTGCAGAAGCGCCTGGAGTCCTTCGACCTGGAGGAGGAGGCGGAGAAGCTCCGGGAGATCATCCGCACCGGCAAGGGGCAGAAGAAGACCCGCGCGCTCAAGCGCCTCAAGGTCGTCTCGGCGTTCCTGCAGACCCGCAACAGCCCCAACGGCATGGTGCTGGACTGCGTGCCGGTCATCCCGCCGGACCTGCGCCCGATGGTGCAGCTGGACGGCGGCCGGTTCGCCACCTCCGACCTGAACGACCTGTACCGCCGGGTGATCAACCGCAACAACCGCCTCAAGCGGCTGCTGGACCTCGGCGCGCCCGAGATCATCGTGAACAACGAGAAGCGGATGCTGCAGGAGGCCGTCGACGCGCTGTTCGACAACGGCCGCCGCGGCCGTCCGGTGACCGGCCCGGGCAACCGGCCGCTCAAGTCGCTGTCCGACATGCTCAAGGGCAAGCAGGGCCGCTTCCGGCAGAACCTGCTGGGCAAGCGGGTCGACTACTCCGCCCGTTCGGTGATCGTCGTCGGTCCGCAGCTGAAGCTGCACCAGTGCGGTCTGCCGAAGGCGATGGCGCTGGAGCTGTTCAAGCCGTTCGTGATGAAGCGCCTGGTGGACCTCAACCACGCGCAGAACATCAAGTCGGCCAAGCGTATGGTCGAGCGCGGCCGCACGGTCGTCTACGACGTGCTGGAAGAGGTCATCGCCGAGCACCCGGTGCTGCTCAACCGGGCGCCGACGCTGCACCGCCTGGGCATCCAGGCGTTCGAGCCGCAGCTCGTAGAGGGCAAGGCCATCCAGATCCACCCGCTGGTGTGCACCGCGTTCAACGCGGACTTCGACGGCGACCAGATGGCCGTGCACCTGCCGCTGTCCGCGGAGGCGCAGGCCGAGGCCCGCATCCTGATGCTGTCCTCCAACAACATCCTCAAGCCGGCCGACGGCCGGCCGGTGACGATGCCGACGCAGGACATGGTCCTGGGCCTGTTCTTCCTCACCACGGACGCCGAGGAGCGCGACGTCAAGGGCGAGGACCGGGCGTTCGGCTCGGTCGCCGAGGCGATCATGGCCTTCGACGCCCGCGAGCTGTCGCTCCAGGCCCAGGTGGACATCCGGTTCCCGGTCGGCACCATGCCGCCGCGCGGCTGGACCCCGCCGGCCGACGCCGAGGCCGGCGCCGACGGCGCCGCGCCCTGGCAGCAGGGCGACCCGTTCCGGCTGCGCACCTCGCTGGGCCGGGCGCTCTTCAACGAACTGCTGCCCGAGGACTACCCGTTCGTGGACTACTCGGTGGGCAAGAAGCAGCTCTCCGAGATCGTCAACGACCTGGCCGAGCGGTACCCGAAGGTGGTCGTCGCGGCGACCCTGGACAACCTCAAGGCGGCCGGCTTCTACTGGGCCACCCGGTCCGGTGTCACCGTCGCCATCTCCGACGTCGTCGTCCCGGAGGCCAAGAAGGGCATCCTGGAGGGCTACGAGGCGCAGGACGAGAAGGTCCAGAAGCAGTACGAGCGCGGCCTGATCACCAAGGAGGAGCGGTCCCAGGAGCTGATCGCGATCTGGACCAAGGCGACGAACGAGGTCGCCGAGGCCATGAACGACAACTTCCCGCGGACCAACCCGATCTTCATGATGGTCGACTCGGGCGCGCGCGGAAACATGATGCAGATGCGTCAGATCGCCGGTATGCGCGGCCTGGTCTCCAACGCGAAGAACGAGACGATCCCGCGGCCGATCAAGGCGTCGTTCCGCGAGGGCCTGACCGTGCTGGAGTACTTCATCTCCACCCACGGCGCCCGGAAGGGCCTCGCCGACACCGCGCTGCGCACCGCCGACTCCGGTTACCTGACCCGGCGTCTGGTGGACGTCTCGCAGGACGTCATCATCCGCGAGGAGGACTGCCACACCGACCGCGGTCTCAAGCTGTCCATCGCCGAGCGCGCGGCCGACGGTTCGCTGCGCAAGGGCGGCGGCGTGGAGACCAGCGTGTACGCGCGCAGCCTCGCCGAGGACATCGTGGTGGACGGCACGGTGCTGGCCCCGGCCGGCACCGACCTGGGCGACGTGCTGATCGAGCGGCTCGTGGCGCACGGCGTGGAGACGGTCAGGACCCGTTCCATCCTGACCTGCGAGTCGGCGGTCGGCACCTGCGCGATGTGCTACGGGCGCTCGCTGGCCACCGGCAAGCTGGTGGACATCGGCGAGGCGGTCGGCATCATCGCGGCCCAGTCGATCGGTGAGCCCGGCACCCAGCTGACGATGCGCACCTTCCACACCGGTGGTGTGGCCGGTGACGACATCACCAAGGGCCTGCCGCGTGTCGTCGAGCTGTTCGAGGCCCGTACCCCCAAGGGTCTGGCGCCGATCAGCGAGGCGGCCGGCCGGGTGCGGATCGAGGAGACCGAGAAGACCCGCAAGATCGTCGTCACCCCGGACGACGGCAGCGACGAGATCGCCTACAGCGTCTCCAAGCGGGCCCGCACCGAGGTCGCCGACGGGGACCACGTCGAGGTGGGCCAGAAGCTGATGGCCGGCACCGAGAACCCGCACGACGTGCTGCGGATCCTCGGCCAGCGCGCGGTGCAGATCCACCTGCTCAACGAGGTCCAGAAGGTCTTCAACTCGCAGGGCGTGTCGATCCACGACAAGCACATCGAGATCATCATCCGGCAGATGCTGCGCCGGGTGACGATCATCGAGTCCGGCGACGCGGAGCTGCTGCCGGGCGAACTGGTCGAGCGCGGCCGGTTCGAGACCGAGAACCGCCGGGTGGTCGCGGAGGGCGGGCACCCCGCCTCCGGCCGTCCGCAGCTGATGGGCATCACCAAGGCGTCGCTGGCCACCGAGTCGTGGCTGTCGGCGGCCTCCTTCCAGGAGACGACCCGGGTGCTGACCGACGCGGCGATCCACGCCAAGTCGGACTCGCTGCTGGGCCTGAAGGAGAACGTGATCCTCGGCAAGCTGATCCCGGCCGGTACCGGGCTGTCCCGGTACCGCAACATCCGGGTGGAGCCCACCGAGGAGGCCAAGGCCGCGATGTACTCCGCCGTCGGCTACGACGACATGGACTACTCGCCGTTCGGTACCGGCTCCGGCCAGGCGGTTCCGCTGGAGGACTACGACTACGGGCCGTACAACGCCTGAGGTCGCGGCACGGACGCGTGGGGCGGTCACCCGGTCGGGGTGGCCGCCCCCGCGGCGTCCCGGGACGCCGGCCACCCGGCCACCCGGCGTCGTGGCGACCCGGTCCGGCCGGCGGCGTCACGGGGCCGGGAGCCGGGCGACGGGAACCCGCGGTGCCAGGAACCCGGCACGACCGGGCGGCGTCCCCCATGATGGAGGCCACAACGCGCGGGGGAGGCGTCGACCGGATGACGTACTACGCAGGGTTCCCGGGCTGGGGCGGTCCGCAGGCCGGGATGCGCGCGTCCGACGCGGACCGCGAGCGGGCGGTGGACGTGCTCAAGGCGGGCTTCGCCGAGGGCCGGCTGGACCGTGCGGAGCACGATCGGCGTACCGAGGCGGTCTACCGGGCCACCACCTACGGCGACTTGGCCGCGCAGGTCCGGGACCTGCCGCAGGGCCCGCTGCCGCTCGGACCGCCGCCGGGCTACGGGCCCGCGCTGCCGATGGTGGCCGTGCCGAACTACCTGCCGGTGCCGCCGCGGCCGACGGACCCGATGGCGGTCGCCTCGCTGCTGTGCGGGCTGGCCGGCACGGTGCTGGGCCTGCCGGCGCCGGCGGCGATCGTGCTGGGGCACGCGGCGAAACGCCGGATCCGGCGGAGTGGCGACGGCGGCGACTCGACGGCGACCGCCGGCATGGTGCTGGGCTACCTCGGGCTGTCCCTGTGGCTGCTGGTCCTGGTACTGGCGGTGGGCGGCTGACGCGGTTACGGTGACACCGGCGTGCGCCGCGGCCGGGCGTGTCCTTCGCGTGCGCAGGTGTTTTGACCGGAGCCGATGTGCTGGGTAGGCTCTGACCTTGTGCCTGGGGTGTCCCCGGGTTCTTGTGCGTGCATACGACCGCACGGAACTCCGAGACCGTGACATCTGGACGATGTGAACCGGTTCGCCGCGCCGCGGATACCCGTGGTGGTGCCGACACACCCGACCGCGTGGGTCGGGGAAGTCGCCGGTGACCAGCGCGAACGGCCAAACAACAGCCCCAGGTTAGCTCTAACGAGACGGCACGAGAAACCGGAGACGCAGTGCCCACGATCCAGCAGCTGGTCCGAAAGGGCCGGCAGGACAAGGTCGAGAAGAACAAGACGCCCGCACTGAAGGGCTCTCCGCAGCGCCGCGGCGTCTGCACGCGCGTGTACACGACCACCCCGAAGAAGCCGAACTCGGCGCTGCGCAAGGTCGCGCGCGTGCGTCTGACCAGTGGGATCGAGGTCACCGCCTACATCCCGGGCGAGGGCCACAACCTCCAGGAGCACTCGATCGTGCTCGTGCGCGGCGGTCGTGTGAAGGACCTGCCGGGTGTCCGTTACCGGATCATCCGCGGCTCGCTGGACACCCAGGGTGTCAAGAACCGCAAGCAGGCCCGCAGCCGCTACGGCGCCAAGAAGGAGAAGTAAGACATGCCTCGTAAGGGTCCTGCCCCGAAGCGGCCGGTCATCATCGACCCGGTCTACAACTCTCCTCTGGTCACCTCGCTCGTCAACAAGGTGCTGCTGAACGGCAAGCGGTCCACCGCCGAGCGCATCGTCTACGGTGCCCTGGAGGGCCTGCGGGAGAAGACCGGCAACGACCCGGTCATCACCCTCAAGCGGGCGCTGGAGAACATCAAGCCCACCCTGGAGGTCAAGTCCCGCCGGGTCGGCGGCGCGACCTACCAGGTCCCGGTCGAGGTCCGGCCGGCCCGCGCGTCCACGCTGGCGCTGCGCTGGCTGGTGGGCTACTCGCGGGCGCGCCGCGAGAAGACCATGACCGAGCGCCTGATGAACGAGCTGCTCGACGCCTCCAACGGCCTTGGCGCCTCCGTCAAGCGCCGCGAGGACACCCACAAGATGGCCGAGTCCAACAAGGCCTTCGCGCACTACCGCTGGTAGTCGCTCCCCCCATCGAGAACCGAGAGAAGACCGAGCCATATGGCCACCACTTCACTTGACCTGGCCAAGGTCCGCAACATCGGGATCATGGCCCACATCGACGCGGGCAAGACGACCACCACCGAGCGGATCCTGTTCTACACCGGTGTCAGCTACAAGATCGGTGAGGTCCACGACGGCGCTGCCACCATGGACTGGATGGAGCAGGAGCAGGAACGCGGCATCACCATCACGTCCGCCGCGACCACCTGCCACTGGGCGGTCGACGGGGTCGACCACACCATCAACATCATCGACACCCCGGGCCACGTCGACTTCACCGTCGAGGTGGAGCGCTCGCTGCGCGTCCTCGACGGTGCGGTGACGGTGTTCGACGGCGTCGCCGGCGTCGAGCCGCAGTCCGAGACGGTGTGGCGTCAGGCCGACCGCTACAACGTGCCGCGCATCTGCTTCGTCAACAAGCTGGACCGCGTGGGAGCCGAGTTCCACCGCTGCGTCGACATGATCGTCGACCGGCTGAGCGCGGTCCCGCTCGTCATGCAGCTGCCGATCGGTGCCGAGGCGGACTTCCGCGGCGTCATCGACCTGGTGCGTATGAAGGCCCTGGTGTGGTCCGAGGACGCGCCCAAGGGTGAGATGTACGACACCGTGGAGATCCCGGACACCCATCTGGAGGCGGCCGAGGAGTACCGCGGCAAGCTGCTGGAGACGGCGGCCGAGTGCGACGACGAGCTGATGGAGCTGTACCTGGAGGGCCAGGAGCCCACCGAGGAGCAGCTGGTCGCCGGCGTCCGTCGGGCCACCATCGCCTCGAAGCTCACCCCGGTCTTCTGCGGCACCGCGTTCAAGAACAAGGGCGTGCAGCCCCTGCTCGACGCGGTGGTGCGGTACCTGCCGTCCCCGACGGACGTCGAGGGCGTCTCCGGCCACAAGGTCGGCGACGAGGAGACCGAGCTGTTCCGCAAGGCCTCCGAGGAGGAGCCCTTCTCCGGCCTCGCGTTCAAGATCGCCAGCGACCCGCACCTGGGCAAGCTGACGTTCGTGCGCGTGTACTCCGGCCGCATGCAGTCCGGCACCCAGGTGCTGAACTCGGTGAAGGGCAAGAAGGAGCGCATCGGCAAGATCTACCGGATGCACGCCAACAAGCGTGAGGAGATCCCCGGCGTCGGTGCCGGCGACATCGTCGCCGTCATGGGCCTGAAGGACACCACCACCGGTGAGACGCTGTGCGACGCGGGGAACCCGATCATCCTCGAGTCCATGAACTTCCCGGCCCCGGTCATCCAGGTGGCCATCGAGCCGAAGTCCAAGGGCGACCAGGAGAAGCTCGGCGTCGCGATCCAGCGGCTCGCCGAGGAGGACCCCTCCTTCCAGGTGCACACCGACGAGGAGACCGGCCAGACGATCATCGCGGGCATGGGTGAACTCCACCTGGACGTGCTGGTCGACCGCATGAAGCGCGAGTTCCGCGTCGAGGCCAACGTCGGCAAGCCGCAGGTGGCGTACCGCGAGACGATCCGCAAGACCGTCGAGCGCATCGACTACACGCACAAGAAGCAGACCGGCGGTTCCGGCCAGTTCGCCAAGGTGCAGATCGCCATCGAGCCGCTCGAGGGCGACGGGTACGAGTTCGAGAACAAGGTCACCGGCGGCCGCATCCCGCGGGAGTACATCCCGTCCGTGGACGCGGGCTGCCAGGAGGCCATGGAGTTCGGCGTGCTGGCCGGCTACCCGCTGACCGGCGTGAAGGTGACGCTGCTCGACGGCGCCTACCACGACGTCGACTCCTCCGAGCTCGCCTTCAAGATCGCCGGTTCGATGGCGTTCAAGGAGGGTGCCCGCAAGGCCAGCCCGGCTCTGCTGGAGCCGATGATGGCCGTCGAGGTGACCACGCCCGAGGACTACATGGGCGACGTCATCGGTGACATCAACTCGCGCCGTGGCCAGATCCAGGCCATGGAGGAGCGCAGCGGCGCCCGGGTCGTCAAGGCCCTCGTCCCGCTGTCGGAGATGTTCGGCTACGTCGGCGACCTGCGGAGCAAGACCTCCGGCCGGGCCAGCTACTCCATGCAGTTCGACTCCTACGCCGAGGTTCCGCGGAACGTCGCAGAGGAGATCATCGCGAAGGCCAAGGGCGAGTAGCTCCGCTTTTTCCGGAGCGTCACGCAAGCCTTAGGCTTGACGGCAGGCAGTCCGGGGCATTCCGCCGCAAACCGACCGGTGCGCGGCGGATCCCCGGCGGCAGGCAACCAAACCGCGGGTTGGCACGGCAAGGCCCTTCGGGGTCCTCACCAGCCCGGCAACGATTCCCCTGGCGGCATACGGCGTATGGCGCACAGAACCAGTCCACAGGAGGACCCCAGTGGCGAAGGCGAAGTTCGAGCGGACTAAGCCGCACGTCAACATCGGCACCATCGGTCACATCGACCACGGTAAGACCACTCTTACCGCGGCGATCACCAAGGTGCTGCACGACGCGTACCCCCAGCTCAACGAGGCCTCGGCGTTCGACCAGATCGACAAGGCCCCTGAGGAGCGCCAGCGCGGTATCACCATCTCGATCGCGCACGTCGAGTACCAGACCGAGTCGCGTCACTACGCCCACGTCGACTGCCCCGGTCACGCGGACTACATCAAGAACATGATCACCGGTGCCGCCCAGATGGACGGCGCGATCCTCGTGGTCGCGGCGACCGACGGCCCGATGCCGCAGACCAAGGAGCACGTGCTGCTGGCCCGCCAGGTCGGCGTGCCCTACATCGTCGTCGCGCTGAACAAGGCCGACATGGTCGACGACGAGGAGATCCTGGAGCTCGTCGAGCTCGAGGTCCGCGAGCTGCTGAGCGACTACGAGTTCCCGGGTGACGACGTTCCGGTCATCCAGGTCTCCGCGCTGAAGGCGCTCGAGGGCGACAAGGAGTGGGGCGAGAAGCTCCTCGGCCTGATGAAGGCCGTGGACGAGGCGATCCCCACCCCGCAGCGTGACGTCGAGAAGCCGTTCCTGATGCCGATCGAGGACGTCTTCACGATCACCGGTCGCGGCACCGTCGTGACCGGCCGTATCGAGCGCGGTGTGCTGAAGGTCAACGAGACCGTCGACATCATCGGCATCAAGCCGGAGAAGACCTCCACCACGGTCACCGGCATCGAGATGTTCCGCAAGCTGCTCGACGAGGGCCAGGCCGGTGAGAACGTCGGTCTGCTGCTGCGCGGCATCAAGCGCGAGGACGTCGAGCGCGGCCAGGTCATCATCAAGCCGGGCTCGGTCACCCCGCACACGGAGTTCGAGGCGCAGGCGTACATCCTGTCGAAGGACGAGGGTGGTCGACACACCCCCTTCTTCAACAACTACCGCCCGCAGTTCTACTTCCGTACCACCGACGTGACCGGTGTGGTGACCCTCCCCGAGGGCACCGAGATGGTCATGCCGGGCGACAACACCTCCATGTCGGTCCAGCTGATCCAGCCGGTCGCCATGGAGGAGGGCCTGAAGTTCGCCATCCGCGAGGGTGGCCGGACCGTCGGCGCCGGCCAGGTCACCAAGATCGTCAAGTGACCCGTCGCTGACGCCCGCCGGGACCCCGTCCGCCCCTTCCGGGTGGGCGGGGTCCCGCGCGTCGACGGGCGTCCCGCCCGGCGGCGACGCCCGCGATGGGCCCGATTGGCCCGAGCGGGAGGCGTTGTGGCACACTGTCCAGGTTGCTCGGTTGAGTGCCGATGCTGCGCGCCTCCCGTCGGGAGGACCGGAAGCGAGTCCCACAGTACTCGTCGTCCCAGGGAACACGCCGTCGCGGCGTGGGGGCGGACGTACGGGAATCTTCCGGGAAGCTCAGTGCGGGACCGGCCAGGCGCCCGGTGGATGTCCTCCCCATTCCTCTTTCGAGGGAACGCCTTCGAAGGGATCTCTCCTGCGGAGATTTGTCAGGAGGGTTGCGACACGCCCGACCGCGTGGGTCGGACACCGGGTTCCAGAGCGTTACGAGAGACAGGACTACGGAGTAGCCATGGCGGGACAGAAGATCCGCATCCGGCTCAAGGCCTACGACCACGAGGTCATCGACTCCTCGGCGAAGAAGATCGTCGAGACGGTGACCCGCACTGGTGCGCAGGTCGCGGGCCCGGTGCCGCTGCCCACTGAGAAGAACGTGTACTGCGTCATCAAGTCGCCGCACAAGTACAAGGACGCGCGCGAGCACTTCGAGATGCGCACGCACAAGCGCCTCATCGACATCCTCGACCCCACGCCGAAGACGGTTGACTCGCTCATGCGCCTCGACCTGCCGGCCGGCGTCGACATCGAGATCAAGCTCTGAGGTGACGCGCGAGATGGCTAAGCAGATTAAGGGCGTCCTGGGCGAGAAGCTCGGCATGACGCAGGTCTGGGACGAGAACAACCGGGTCGTCCCGGTGACCGTCGTCAAGGCCGGCCCCTGCGTCGTCACCCAGGTCCGTACCGCCGACACCGACGGCTACGAGGCCGTGCAGATCGCCTTCGGCGAGATCGACCCGCGCAAGGTGAACAAGCCCCTCAAGGGCCACTTCGCCAAGGCCGACATCACCCCGCGCCGCCACCTGGTGGAGCTGCGGACCTCCGACGCCAGCGAGTACACGCTCGGCCAGGAGATCACCGCCGCCGCCTTCGAGGCGGGCGTGAAGGTCGACGTGACCGGCAAGAGCAAGGGCAAGGGCTTCGCCGGCGTCATGAAGCGTCACAACTTCAAGGGCCTCGGCGCCGGACACGGCACCCAGCGCAAGCACCGCTCCCCGGGCTCCATCGGCGGTTGCGCCACCCCGGGCCGCGTGTTCAAGGGCCTGCGCATGGCGGGCCGTATGGGCAACGAGCGGGTCACCACCCAGAACCTGACCGTCCACGCCGTTGACGCGGAGAAGGGCCTGCTGCTCATCAAGGGCGCGGTTCCCGGTCCGAACGGCGGCCTCGTCCTGGTCCGCACCGCGGCCAAGGGGGCCTGAGGTAAGCCGATGAGTACTCCTACCATATTGACATCCTTTCGCCGGCGGGCGACAAGGCCGGGACCGTCGAACTCCCCGCGGAGATCTTCGACGCCAAGGTCAGCGTTCCGCTGATCCACCAGGTCGTCGTCGCCCAGCTGGCCGCTGCCCGCCAGGGCACGCACAAGACCAAGACCCGTGGCGAGGTCCGCGGCGGCGGCAAGAAGCCGTACCGCCAGAAGGGCACCGGCCGCGCCCGCCAGGGCTCGACCCGCGCTCCGCAGTTCGCCGGCGGTGGCGTGGTGCACGGCCCGGTGCCGCGCGACTACGCCCAGCGCACGCCGAAGAAGATGGTCAAGGCCGCGCTGCGCGGCGCCCTGACGGACCGCGCGCGGCACGACCGCGTGCACGTCGTCTCCGGCGTCGTCGAGGGCGGTACGCCGTCGACCAAGGCCGCCAGGACCCTGCTGGGCAAGATCAGCGAGCGCAAGAACGTGCTGCTGGTCGTCGAGCGGGCCGACGAGGCCGCGTGGCTGTCCGCCCGCAACCTGCCCCAGGTGCACATCCTGGAGGCCGGCCAGCTCAACACGTACGACGTGCTGCTCTCGGACGACGTCGTCTTCACGAAGGACGCCTTCGACCGCTTCACCGGCAACGGCGCCGCCGAGACCGAAGGGAGCGACGCCTGATGACCGAGACCGCCAGCACGCCGACCGTCACCAGCAAGACCTTCACGGACCCCCGTGACGTCCTGTACAAGCCGGTCGTGTCGGAGAAGAGCTACGCGCTGCTCGACGAGAACAAGTACACCTTCCTCGTCGACCCGCGGGCCAACAAGACCCAGATCAAGCAGGCCGTCGAGGCGGTCTTCCCGGTCAAGGTCACCGGGGTGAACACGATCAACCGGCAGGGCAAGCGCAAGCGCACCCGCACCGGTTTCGGCAAGCGCAAGGACACCAAGCGCGCCATCGTGACCCTCGCCGAGGGCGACCGCATCGACATCTTCGGCGGTCCGGTCTCCTGACGGGGGCCGGAACGCATCGAAGTCCGAGAATCATCCGAGGACTGAGACATGGGAATCCGCAAGTACAAGCCGACGACTCCGGGCCGTCGTGGCGCCAGCGTCGCCGACTTCGTCGAGATCACGCGGTCCACGCCGGAGAAGTCGCTGGTCCGCCCGCTGCACAGCAAGGGCGGCCGTAACAACGCCGGTCGTGTGACCGTCCGCCACCAGGGCGGCGGCCACAAGCGCGCCTACCGACTGATCGACTTCCGTCGGCACGACAAGGACGGCGTGCCGGCCAAGGTCGCGCACATCGAGTACGACCCCAACCGCACCGCCCGCATCGCGCTGCTGCACTACGCGGACGGCGAGAAGCGCTACATCCTGGCCCCGGCCCGGCTGGCGCAGGGCGACCGGGTGGAGAACGGCGCCGGCGCCGACATCAAGCCCGGCAACAACCTGCCGCTGCGCAACATCCCGGTGGGTACCACGATCCACGCGATCGAGCTCCGTCCGGGCGGCGGTGCCAAGATGGCCCGTTCGGCCGGCGCCTCCGTGCAGCTGCTGGCGAAGGAGGGCTCCATGGCCACCCTTCGCATGCCGTCCGGCGAGGTCCGCATGGTCGACGTCCGCTGCCGCGCCACCGTCGGCGAGGTCGGCAACGCCGAGCAGTCGAACATCAACTGGGGCAAGGCCGGCCGCATGCGCTGGAAGGGCGTCCGCCCGACCGTCCGCGGTGTCGCGATGAACCCCGTCGACCACCCGCACGGCGGTGGTGAGGGCAAGACCTCCGGTGGTCGCCACCCGGTCTCGCCGTGGGGCCAGCAGGAGGGCCGTACTCGCTCGCCGAAGAAGGCCAGCAACAAGTACATCGTCCGCCGCCGCAAGACGAACAAGAAGCGCTAGGAGCAGGTCAGATGCCGCGCAGTCTCAAGAAGGGGCCCTTCGTCGACGACCACCTCGCCAAGAAGGTGGACGTGCAGAACGAAGCGAAGACCCACAACGTCATCAAGACCTGGTCCCGCCGCTCGATGATCATCCCGGCCATGCTGGGTCACACGATCGCGGTGCACGACGGCCGCAAGCACGTCCCGGTGTTCGTCACCGAGTCGATGGTCGGCCACAAGCTCGGCGAGTTCGCGCCGACGCGCACGTTCCGCGGCCACGAGAAGGACGACCGCAAGTCGCGTCGTCGCTGATCGGCGGAGATGCCGAACCATGACTGACACCGAAGGGACAACCATGGAAGCCAGGGCCCAGGCGCGGTACATCCGCGTCACGCCCATGAAGGCCCGCCGCGTGGTGGACCTCATCCGTGGCATGAACGCCACGGAGGCTCAGGCGGTCCTGCGATTCGCTCCGCAGGCCGCGAGCGTGCCGGTGGGCAAGGTGCTGGACAGCGCCATTGCCAACGCCGCGCACAACTACGACCACACCGACGCCGGTGCGCTGTACATCAGTGAGGCGTACGTGGACGAGGGTCCGACCCTGAAGCGGTTCCGGCCGCGTGCCCAGGGTCGCGCCTACCGGATCCGCAAGCGGACCAGCCACATCACCGTGGTCGTCGCCAGCAAGGAAGGGACCCGGTAATGGGCCAGAAGGTTAACCCGTACGGGTTCCGGCTCGGCGTCACCACGGACTTCAAGTCCCGGTGGTACGCCGACAAGCTGTACAAGGACTACGTCAAGGAAGACGTCGCCATCCGCCGGATGATGACGCAGGGCATGGAGCGGGCCGGCATCTCCAAGGTGGAGATCGAGCGCACCCGCGACCGGGTCCGCGTCGACATCCACACCGCCCGGCCGGGCATCGTCATCGGCCGCCGCGGCGCGGAGGCCGACCGGATCCGCGGCGACCTGGAGAAGCTCACCGGCAAGCAGGTGCAGCTGAACATCCTCGAGGTCAAGAACCCGGAGACGGACGCCCAGCTGGTGGCCCAGGCGGTCGCCGAGCAGCTGGCCTCCCGGGTCTCCTTCCGCCGTGCCATGCGCAAGTCGCATGCAGGGCACCATGAAGGCCGGCGCCAAGGGCATCAAGATCCAGTGCGGCGGCCGCCTCGGCGGCGCCGAGATGTCCCGCTCGGAGTTCTACCGCGAGGGCCGCGTCCCGCTGCACACCCTGCGCGCGAACGTGGACTACGGCTTCTTCGAGGCCAAGACCACCTTCGGCCGCATCGGCGTCAAGGTGTGGATCTACAAGGGCGACGTGAAGAACATCGCCGAGGTCCGCGCCGAGGGCGCCGCGGCCCGGGCCGGCAACCGCCCGTCGCGCGGTCCCGGCGGGCCGGGCGGCGACCGCCCGCGTCGGGGCGGCGAGCGCGGTGGCCGCGGCCGCCGGTCGCAGCAGAGCACCGAGGCGCCGGCCGCCAAGGCCGAGGCCCCGGCCGCCGAGGCTGCTCCCGCGGCGCCCGAGAGCACCGGAACGGAGGCCTGACCCCCATGCTGATCCCCCGTAGGGTCAAGCACCGCAAGCAGCACCACCCGACCCGCTCACGGCATGGCCAAGGGCGGCACCGAGCTGGCGTTCGGCGAGTACGGCATCCAGGCCGTCACCCCGGCCTACGTGACGAACCGGCAGATCGAGTCCGCTCGTATCGCCATCACCCGTCACATCCGCCGTGGCGGCAAGGTGTGGATCAACATCTACCCGGACCGTCCCCTCACCAAGAAGCCCGCCGAGACCCGCATGGGTTCCGGTAAGGGTTCGCCGGAGTGGTGGATCGCGAACGTCAAGCCCGGTCGGGTGATGTTCGAGCTGTCCTTCCCGAACGAGAAGGTTGCCCGGGAGGCGCTGACCCGCGCCGCCCACAAGCTTCCGATGAAGTGCCGGATCGTCCGGCGCGAGGCAGGTGAGTCGTGATGGCGGCCGGAACCACGGCGTCCGAGCTGCGCGAGCTGAGCGACGAGGATCTCCTCGGCAAGCTCCGCGAGGCCAAGGAGGAGCTGTTCAACCTCCGCTTCCAGGCGGCCACCGGACAGCTCGAGAACAACAACCGGCTCAAGGTCGTCCGCAAGGACATCGCCCGGATCTACACCCTCATGCGTGAGCGTGAGCTCGGCATCGAGACGGTGGCGAGTGCCTGATGAGCGAGATGAATGTGACTACTGAATCCACCGGCACCGCCGCGGGGAACAAGAACGAGCGCGGTTTCCGCAAGGTCCGCGAGGGCCTGGTCGTCAGCGACAAGATGGACAAGACCGTCGTCGTCGCCGTCGAGGACCGCGTCAAGCACGCGCTGTACGGCAAGGTCATCCGCCGTACGAGCAAGCTCAAGGCGCACGACGAGCAGAACGCCGCCGGCATCGGCGACCGCGTCCTGCTCATGGAGACCCGGCCGACCTCCGCCACCAAGCGCTGGCGCGTCGTCGAGATCCTCGAGAAGGCCAAGTAAGCAATCGCCTGGGGGGACCCCTCCCTCAGGACCGTTCCGTCAGGCTCGGTCGGGGGCCGCTCGCGGCCCCCGACCGGGAACCGGCGCGACAATCAGGAGATAGACGTGATCCAGCAGGAGTCGCGACTGCGTGTCGCCGACAACACTGGTGCCAAGGAGATCCTTTGCATCCGTGTTCTCGGTGGCTCCGGTCGCCGCTACGCGGGCATCGGTGACGTCATCGTCGCCACCGTCAAGGACGCGATCCCCGGTGGCAACGTGAAGAAGGGCGAGGTCGTCAAGGCGGTCGTCGTCCGTACCGTCAAGGAGCGGCGCCGTCCGGACGGCTCGTACATCCGCTTCGACGAGAACGCCGCCGTCATCCTCAAGAACGACGGTGACCCCCGCGGTACCCGCATCTTCGGCCCGGTGGGCCGGGAGCTGCGCGAGAAGAAGTTCATGAAGATCGTTTCTCTCGCGCCGGAGGTGCTGTAACCGATGAAGATCAAGAAGGGCGACCTGGTCCAGGTCATCACCGGCAAGGACAAGGGCAAGCAGGGCAAGGTCATCCAGGCCTACCCCCGCGAGGACCGGGTCCTGGTCGAGGGTGTCAACCGGGTCAAGAAGCACACCAAGGTCGGGCAGACCGCGCGTGGGTCGCAGACCGGCGGCATCGTCACCACCGAGGCCCCTGTCCACGTCAGCAACGTGCAGCTCGTCGTGGAGAAGGACGGCAAGAAGGTCGTCACCCGCGTCGGCTACCGATTCGACGAGGACGGCAACAAGATCCGCGTTGCCAAGCGGACCGGTGAGGACATCTGATGACTGCCACCACTGCATCCCCCCGCTTGAAGCAGCGCTACCGCGAGGAGATCGCGGGCAAGCTGCGTGACGAGTTCGGCTACCCGAACGTCATGCAGATCCCCGGTCTCACCAAGATCGTGGTCAACATGGGCGTGGGCGACGCCGCCCGCGACTCCAAGCTGATCGAGGGCGCGATCCGCGACCTGGGCACGATCACCGGCCAGAAGCCGGCCGTGACCAAGGCCCGCAAGTCCATCGCGCAGTTCAAGCTGCGCGAGGGCCAGCCGATCGGCGCCCACGTCACCCTCCGGGGTGACCGCATGTGGGAGTTCCTTGACCGCCTGCTGTCGCTCGCGCTGCCGCGCATCCGCGACTTCCGCGGGCTGTCGCCGAAGCAGTTCGACGGCCGGGGCAACTACACCTTCGGTCTCACGGAGCAGGTCATGTTCCACGAGATCGACCAGGACAAGATCGACCGGGTCCGGGGCATGGACATCACCGTGGTGACCACGGCGACCAACGACGACGAGGGCCGTGCCCTGCTCCGTCACCTCGGCTTCCCGTTCAAGGAGAACTGACCGTGGCGAAGAAGTCTCTGATCGCTAAGGCCGCCCGCAAGCCCAAGTTCGGTGTGCGTGCGTACACCCGCTGCCAGCGCTGCGGACGTCCGCACTCCGTGTACCGCAAGTTCGGCCTGTGCCGGGTGTGCCTGCGCGAGATGGCGCACCGCGGCGAGCTGCCGGGCGTGACCAAGAGCTCCTGGTAAGACCGCTCCGGGACACCGCGCTCCGGTCGAGCCGGCCGTCGGCGGGAGCCCGGCCCCCCGTGCCGTAAGGTGGAGGGGTTGGGCGCCCGTCGCCGCAACGCTCGCGGGCAGCGCTCGCAAACGAATGCTTACTACGCCGAAGGTCCCCGCGCCCACCCGTCCCCGTCCGTTACGGGGGAGAGGGACGCGCAGACAGGAAACCGCGGTGAGAGAGGCCTAAGGCCATCATGACCATGACCGACCCCATCGCAGACATGCTCACGCGTCTGCGGAACGCGAACTCGGCCTACCACGACGACGTCGTGATGCCGTTCAGCAAGATCAAGTCGCACATCGCGGAGATCCTCCAGCAGGAGGGCTACATCACCGGTTGGAAGGTCGAGGACGCCGAGGTCGGCAAGAACCTCGTCCTCAACCTGAAGTTCGGCCCGAACCGCGAGCGCTCGATCGCCGGCATCAAGCGGATCAGCAAGCCGGGTCTGCGGGTCTACGCAAAGTCCACCAACCTGCCGAAGGTGCTCGGCGGCCTGGGCGTGGCGATCATCTCCACGTCGCAGGGCCTCCTCACCGGCCAGCAGGCCGCCAAGAAGGGCGTAGGCGGGGAAGTCCTCGCCTACGTCTGGTAACTCGGGAAACGGAGGTTAAGCCATGTCGCGTATTGGACGGCTGCCCATCCCGGTTCCCGCCGGCGTGGACGTCACCATCGATGGCCGTACGGTCCAGGTGAAGGGCCCCAAGGGCGCCCTCTCCCACACCGTCGCCGCGCCCATCGAGATCGCCAAGGGCGAGGACGGCACCCTTGCGGTGACCCGCCCGAATGATGAGCGTCAGTCGAAGGCCCTGCACGGCCTGTCGCGCACGCTGGTGGCGAACATGATCACCGGCGTGACCCAGGGCTACAGCAAGGCGCTGGAGATCAGCGGTGTCGGCTACCGCGTCCAGGCGAAGGGCTCCAACCTGGAGTTCTCGCTGGGCTACAGCCACCCGATCACCGTCGAGGCCCCCGAGGGCATCACCTTCAAGGTCGAGTCGCCCACCAAGCTCAGCGTCGAGGGCATCGACAAGCAGAAGGTCGGCGAGGTCGCCGCGAACATCCGCAAGCTGCGCCGCCCCGACCCCTACAAGGCCAAGGGCGTGAAGTACGCGGGCGAGGTCATCCGCCGCAAGGTCGGAAAGGCTGGTAAGTAAGCCATGGCATACGGTGTGAAGATCGCCAAGGGCAACGCCTACAAGGACACCGCCCGCAAGCGCCGGCACATCCGGGTGCGCAAGCGCGTCTCCGGCACGGCCGAGCGGCCGCGCCTGGTCGTGACCCGGTCCAACCGGGGCATGACCGCACAGGTCGTCGACGACAACGCGGGCCACACGCTGGTCTCGGCGTCGACGCTGGACTCGTCCATCCGCACCGCCGACGGCGACAAGAGCGCCAAGGCCAAGCAGGTGGGTGCCCTGGTCGCCGAGCGCGCCAAGGCCGCGGGTATCGAGTCGGTCGTCTTCGACCGCGGCGGCAACCGGTACGCCGGGCGCATCGCCGCCCTGGCCGACGCCGCCCGCGAAGCTGGGCTCAAGTTCTGAGCCGCCCGTCGCGTTCGCGGTGACATGCCGCGGCGCAGCTAGCGGAAGCAACGAAGAGAGGTATTTCCCATGGCTGGACCCCAGCGCCGCGGTGGCGGCGCCGGTGGCGGCGAGCGGCGGGACCGGAAGGACCGGCGCGACGGCGCCGCGGCTGAGAAGACCGCGTACGTCGAGCGCGTCGTCGCGATCAACCGCGTCGCCAAGGTTGTGAAGGGTGGCCGTCGTTTCAGCTTCACCGCGCTGGTCGTGGTGGGCGACGGCGACGGTCAGGTCGGTGTCGGGTACGGCAAGGCCAAGGAGGTGCCGGCCGCCATCGCCAAGGGCGTGGAGGAGGCCAAGAAGCACTTCTTCCGGGTCCCCCGTATCCAGGGCACCATCCCGCACCCGATCCAGGGCGAGGAGGCGGCCGGCGTCGTGCTGCTCAAGCCCGCCTCCCCCGGTACCGGTGTCATCGCCGGCGGCCCGGTGCGCGCCGTCCTGGAGTGCGCCGGCATCCACGACGTGCTGAGCAAGTCGCTCGGCTCGTCCAACCCGATCAACATCGTGCACGCCACGGTGGCCGCTCTGCAGGGGTTGCAGCGCCCCGAGGAGATCGCGGCCCGTCGTGGCCTGCCGCTGGAAGACGTGGCTCCCGCGGCTCTGCTGCGGGCGCGTGCCGGGGCGGGTGCGTGAGCATGGCCCGTCTGAAGATCACGCAGACCAAGTCCTACATCGGCAGCAAGCAGAACCACCGTGACACCCTGCGTTCGCTCGGGCTCAAGCGCCTGCACGACGTGGTCGTCAAGGAGGACCGCCCGGAGATCCGCGGCATGGCGCAGACCGTGCGCCACCTCGTCACGGTCGAGGAGGTGGACTGAGATGGCTGAACAGCAGGACGCGAAGCCGCTGAAGCTGCACAACCTCCGTCCCGCCCCCGGGGCCAAGACCGCCAAGACCCGTGTCGGTCGTGGTGAGGCATCCAAGGGCAAGACGGCCGGTCGCGGCACCAAGGGCACCAAGGCCCGCTACCAGGTGCCGGAGCGCTTCGAGGGCGGGCAGATGCCGCTGCACATGCGGCTGCCCAAGCTCAAGGGCTTCAAGAACCCGGCGCACAAGCAGTTCCAGGTGGTCAACCTGGACCGGCTGGCCGAGCTGTACCCGCAGGGTGGCGAGGTCACGGTGGCCGATCTGGTCGCCAAGGGCGCGGTGCGCCGCAACGAGCTCGTCAAGGTGCTGGGCACCGGCGAGGTCTCGGTGGCGCTCCAGGTGACGGTCGACGCCGTCTCCGGTTCCGCCAAGGAGAAGATCGCCGCCGCGGGCGGCAGCGTCACCGAGCTGCTCTGACGCTCGCGTGGAGTGACCGCGTGACAGCCGGGGGTGCCCCAATTAACGGGGGCATCCCCGGTTGGTCATTCCTCGGCGGGCCGTCTCGCCGGTAAAGTGGCCAGGACTGCCGGGCTCCGGCAGCGGTACGCGCACGTGCCGCGCCGGGTCCCGGGGGCTCAACTCGTATCCGTCGACCTCACGACCACTCCTTCCGCGCCTCTGCGGGAGGCGCAGGAGGCACCGTGCTCACCGCGTTCGCCCGAGCGTTCAAGACGCCCGACCTGCGCAAGAAACTGCTGTTCACGTTGGCCATCCTGGTCGTCTTCCGACTCGGCGCGCACATCCCGGTGCCGGGCGTGGACTACCAGAACGTCAACACGTGTATCAAGGAGGCCGGCGGGAACGGCGGCCTCTTCGGCATGATCAACATGTTCAGCGGTGGCGCGCTCCTGCAGCTGACGATCTTCGCGCTCGGCATCATGCCGTACATCACGGCGAGCATCATCCTTCAGCTGCTGACGGTGGTGATCCCGCGCCTGGAGGCCCTCAAGAAGGAGGGCCAGGCCGGTACCACCAAGATCACCCAGTACACCCGGTACCTGACGCTGGCGCTCGGTGTGCTGCAGGGCACCGGTCTGGTGGCCACCGCGCAGAGCGGCACGTTGTTCCGCACCTGCCAGGTGGGCAACCAGATCGTGCCGGACACCTCGATCTTCCGCACCTCCCTCATGGTGGTCACGATGACCGCCGGCACCGTGATGATCATGTGGCTGGGCGAGGTGATCACCGACCGCGGCATCGGGAACGGCATGTCGATCCTGATGTTCACCTCCATCGCCGCCGGCTTCCCCGGCTCGCTGTGGGCGATCAAGACCGCCGGCAAGATCCTGGACGGCTGGGGCGAGTTCGGCGTGGTGATCGTGGTGGGTCTCGCGATCGTCTGCCTGGTGGTCTTCGTGGAGCAGGCGCAGCGCCGGGTGCCGGTGCAGTACGCCAAGCGGATGATCGGCCGGCGCTCGTACGGCGGCACCTCGACCTACATCCCGCTCAAGGTGAACCAGGCGGGTGTGATCCCGGTCATCTTCGCCTCGTCGCTGCTGTACATCCCGGCGCTGATCGTCCAGTTCAGCGGGGACACCACGGCCGGATGGGCCCAGTGGGTCAGCACCAACCTCACCCGCAGCGACCACCCGATCTACCTGTCCTTCTACTTCCTCCTGATCGTGTTCTTCTCGTTCTTCTACGTGGCGATCACGTTCAACCCCGAGGAGGTCGCGGACAACATGAAGAAGTATGGTGGCTTCATCCCGGGCATCCGGGCCGGTCGCCCCACCGCGGAGTACTTGGGCTACGTGCTCAATCGGATCACCTGGCCCGGCTCGTTGTACCTGGGGCTGATCGCTCTCGTGCCCACGGTGGCCATCGCGCTGTTCAACGGAAGCCAGAACTTCCCGTTCGGCGGTACGAGCATCCTGATCATCGTGGGTGTCGGCCTGGAGACGGTGAAGCAGATCGAGAGTCAGCTCCAGCAGCGCAACTACGAAGGGTTCCTCCGCTGATGCGTATCGTCCTCGTCGGACCCCCCGGCGCTGGTAAGGGCACGCAGGCCCAGTACCTGGCCAAGAACCTGTCGATCCCGCACGTCTCCACCGGCGACCTGTTCCGGGCCAACATCAGCCGGGGCACCGAGCTGGGCCGGCTGGCCAAGGAGTACAACGACTCGGGCCGGCTGGTACCCGACGAGGTCACGATCGGGATGGCGCAGGCGCGGCTGCGCGAGGCGGACGCCGCCGACGGGTTCCTGCTGGACGGCTTCCCGCGCAACATCGCGCAGGCGCAGGCGCTGGACACCTTCCTGACCGACCAGGGCATCCGGCTGGACGGCGTGCTGGACCTGGAGGTCCCGGAGGCCGAGGTGGTCAAGCGGATCGCCGGCCGCCGGGTGTGCCGCCGGGACTCCGCGCACGTCTTCCACGTCAGCTACAACCCGTCGGCCCGGCCGGACGTGTGCGACGTGTGCGGGGGGGAGCTGTACCAGCGCTCGGACGACACCGAGGAGAAGGTCCGGGTGCGGCTGGAGGAGTACCACACCAAGACCGAGCCGATCATCGACTACTACAAGGCGCAGGACCTGGTGGTGACGATCTCGGCACTCGGCGCGGTCGACGAGGTGACCGGCCGGGCGATGGCGGCGCTCGGCGTCGCCGAGGCCGCCTGACGCGGCGGGTACGCGTCCTTCGTACGGCCGCGGTGCCCCGGCGGGCTCCGCGGCCGGACCCTTGACGGACGCCCCGGGGGCCGGACCCGCGGGGGCGGCCCGTCGGGACGGCCCGCGCCGCGCGCCGGTACGGTCGGCGGCGGCGTTCGCCGGGCACGACCAGCACGAGCAACGGGTACGACCCGTACGGAAGAGGGAAGGGCCGACGGCCATGGTGGAACTCAAGACCCCCGAGCAGATCGCCACGATGCGTGAGGCGGGGCTGGTCGTGGCGGCGATCCACCGGGCCTGCCGGGAGGCGGCGGTGCCGGGCACCTCGACCAAGGAGCTCGACGAGATCGCCGCCGGCACGCTGGCCGAGCACGGCGCCAAGCCGAACTTCCTGGGCTACGGCGGCTTCCCCGGCAACATCTGCACCTCGGTCAACGACGTCGTGGTGCACGGCATCCCGGACCGGGACACGGTGCTGCGGTCCGGCGACATCCTCTCGGTGGACGCCGGCGCGATCGTGGACGGCTGGCACGGCGACGCGGCGTTCACCGTGCTGGTGGGCTCCGGGCACCCACCGGAGCTGGCGGAGCTGAGCCGGGTCACCGAGGAGTCGATGTGGGCCGGCATCGCCGCGTTCCGCGACGGCGACCGGCTGGTCGACATCTCCCGGGCGGTCGAGGGCTACGTCCGGCGCCAGCCGCGCCCGGCGACCGGCCGGTACGGGATCATCGAGGACTACGGCGGGCACGGCATCGGCAGCCAGATGCACATGGACCCGCACCTGCTCAACTACGTCTCGCGCCGGCGCGGGCGCGGCGTGCGACTGGTGCCCGGCACCTGCCTGGCGATCGAGCCGATGGTCAGCCTGGGCACGCCGCGCACCCACGTGCTGGAGGACGAGTGGACCGTCAAGACCGACGACGGTTCGTGGTCCGCGCACTGGGAGCACTCGGTGGCGCTGACCGAGAAGGGCCCGCTGGTGCTCACCGCGGTGGACGGCGGCCGGGCGAAGCTGGCCGCGATGGGGATCACCGCGGCCCCCGACCCGCTGGGCTGACCTGCCGCCTGCGCGCCCCGGCCCCCGCCGCCGGGCCGCGGGCGGGCGCGCCGCTCCCCCCGCGTGCGCCGCTCCGTCGCCGGGACCCGAATTAGGGTTTCCCGAGGGCCTGACGTAGACTGACACGTCGGCTCACGTGTGCAGCCGGTCCTGCCCGCACCCACCCGCCCGGTGTTCCCTCGCCGGACGGGTGCTGCCCGGACCGGCCGCGATGTCCGCGCGGGTCGACCAAGGTAGCCGATCCCGAAAGCAGGACATGCCCAAGAAGCAAGGCGCCATCGAAATCGAGGGCACCGTGATCGAGTCTCTGCCGAACGCGATGTTCAAGGTGGAGCTGCAGAACGGTCACAAGGTCCTCGCGCACATCAGTGGCAAGATGCGGATGCACTACATCCGGATCCTGCCGGATGACCGGGTCGTCGTGGAGCTGTCCCCGTACGACCTCACGCGTGGACGGATCGTCTACCGCTACAAGTAACAACAAGTAGATCTCACGACCCGGAGAACCTCACCTCATGAAGGTCAAGCCGAGCGTCAAGAAGATCTGCGACAAGTGCAAGGTGATCCGCCGGCACGGGCGGGTCATGGTCATCTGCGACAACCTGCGCCACAAGCAGCGCCAGGGCTGACGCACGAGCACCTGCATTTCTCGCGGACCTTCGCGCGACGCACAGCAGGTGGCGTGGGCGTACCGTCGCACCACGCCGCACCGACACGCGCAGTAACCCGACCCCTCGCGCAGGCGCGGGGACGACACCCCCGGTGGAGGCCGGGGACCCGGCTCGTAGGACCTACGGGAACGGTACTGCGGAAGACCTCCGAATCATGCACAGGAGCCAGATCACATGGCACGCCTCGCAGGCGTTGACCTCCCGCGCGAGAAGCGCATCGAGGTCGCTCTGACCTACGTCTTCGGCATCGGTCGCACCCGTGCCCAGGAGACGCTCAAGAACACCGGGGTGAACCCGGACGTCCGCGTACGCGATCTCGCCGAGGACGACCTCGTCAAGATCAACAAGTGGGTGGACGAGAACTACAAGACCGAGGGTGACCTCCGCCGCGAGATCCAGGCGGACATCCGGCGCAAGGTCGAGATCGGCTGCTACCAGGGCCTGCGCCACCGCCGTGGCCTGCCGGTGCACGGCCAGCGCACCCACACCAACGCCCGCACCCGCAAGGGTCCGCGCCGCGCCATCGCCGGCAAGAAGAAGCCGGGCAAGAAGTAGTCCTCGGACTGACTGTCAACGGTCTTCTCCGCAGGACCGACCACCTCCACGGGAGTTGTAGAACTGATGCCTCCGAAGGGCCGTCAAGGCGCCGCCAAGAAGGTGCGCCGCAAGGAAAAGAAGAACGTCGCTCACGGGCACGCCCACATCAAGAGCACGTTCAACAACACGATCGTGTCGATCACCGACCCGACCGGCAACGTGATCTCCTGGGCCTCGGCCGGCCACGTCGGCTTCAAGGGCTCGCGCAAGTCCACCCCCTTCGCCGCGCAGATGGCCGCCGAGTCGGCCGCCCGCCGCGCGCAGGAGCACGGGATGCGCAAGGTCGACGTGTTCGTCAAGGGCCCCGGCTCCGGCCGGGAGACCGCGATCCGCTCGCTCCAGGCCACCGGCCTGGAGGTCGGCTCGATCCAGGACGTCACCCCGACCCCGCACAACGGCTGCCGCCCGCCGAAGCGCCGCCGCGTCTGACCAGCTGAAACAGGAGTGATCTAGACAATGGCGCGTTACACCGGGGCCGACTGCAAGCGTTGCCGTCGGGAGAAGCAGAAGCTCTTCCTCAAGGGGAGCAAGTGCGAGAGCGCGAAGTGCCCGATCGAGATCCGTCCTTACCCCCCGGGTGAGCACGGTCGCGGGCGCACCAAGGACAGCGAGTACCTGCTGCAGAAGCGCGAGAAGCAGAAGTGCGCGCGTATCTACGGTGTCCTGGAGAAGCAGTTCCGCGGGTACTACGAGGAGGCGAACAGGAAGTCCGGCAAGACCGGCGAGAACCTGCTGCGCATCCTGGAGTCCCGTCTGGACAACGTGGTCTACCGGGCCGGCTTCGCCAAGTCCCGTGACCACGCCCGTCAGCTGGTCCGGCACGGCCACATCGCCGTGAACGGCCGCAAGACGGACATCCCGTCGGCTCGGGTCTCCCCGAACGACATCGTCGAGGTCCGTGCCTCCTCGCGTCAGCTGACCCCGTTCGTGGTCGCCGCCGCCGAGGCCGGCGAGAAGACCGTGCCGGCGTGGCTGGAGGCCAGCCCCGCCAAGCTGCGGATCCTCGTGCACTCGCTGCCCGAGCGCCAGGTGATCGACACCCAGGTGCAGGAGCAGCTGATCGTCGAGCTCTACTCGAAGTGACGTCCGGCGGCCCCCGCGGCCGGCGCCCCGGGGCACGTCCCCCGGGACGCCGCCGCCGGGGGCGACCGGTCGCCGAGTTCCACGTCGCCGGGTCCCACCCGGCGTGACGGCCCGCCGTCCCGGGGCGACCGGACGGCGGGCCGGCGGGCGGTACGGCGCGAAAGCGGCGTGCCGCCCGTACCCTCGTCAGTACAGCGGACGTCAAATAGCGGGCGCCCACGACTGAAGGAACACCACCATGCTGATCGCACAGCGACCGTCGCTGACCGAAGAGGTCGTCGACGAGTACCGCTCCCGGTTCGTCATCGAGCCGCTGGAGCCCGGCTTCGGATACACCCTCGGCAACTCCCTGCGCCGCACGCTCCTGTCCTCGATCCCCGGTGCCGCCGTCACCAGCATCCGGATCGACGGGGTCCTGCACGAGTTCACCACCGTGCCGGGCGTCAAGGAGGACGTGACCGACCTCATCCTCAACATCAAGCAGCTCGTCGTCTCCTCGGAGCACGACGAGCCGGTCGTGATGTACCTGCGCAAGCAGGGCCCCGGCCTGGTCACCGCGGCCGACATCGCGCCGCCGGCCGGCGTCGAGGTGCACAACCCGGACCTGCTGCTCGCCACCCTCAACGGCAAGGGCAAGCTGGAGATGGAGCTGACCGTCGAGCGCGGTCGCGGCTACGTCTCCGCGGTGCAGAACAAGCAGCAGGGCCAGGAGATCGGCCGGATCCCGGTCGACTCGATCTACAGCCCGGTGCTCAAGGTCACCTACAAGGTCGAGGCGACCCGTGTCGAGCAGCGCACCGACTTCGACAAGCTGATCGTCGACGTGGAGACCAAGCAGGCCATGCGGCCGCGGGACGCGATGGCGTCGGCCGGCAAGACGCTGGTCGAGCTGTTCGGCCTGGCCCGCGAGCTGAACGTGGACGCCGAGGGCATCGACATGGGCCCGTCCCCGACGGACGCCGCCCTCGCCGCCGATCTGGCGCTGCCGATCGAGGAGCTGGAACTGACCGTCCGCTCCTACAACTGCCTCAAGCGCGAGGGCATCCACTCGGTGGGTGAACTGGTGGCGCGCTCCGAGGCCGACCTGCTCGACATCCGCAACTTCGGCGCGAAGTCGATCGACGAGGTCAAGGCGAAGCTGGCCGGCATGGGCCTGGCCCTCAAGGACAGCCCGCCCGGATTCGACCCGACCGCCGCCGCCGACGCCTTCGGCACCGACGACGACGACACCGGGTTCGTGGAGACCGAGCAGTACTGATCCCGCCCGCCGGGATCGCCTCCCGCCGGGGCGACCGCCCCAGCGGTACTGACACCGGTACCTGACACGGCCGGTGCAGGAGATGAAGGAGAAACACCATGCCGAAGCCCGCCAAGGGCGCTCGCCTGGGCGGCAGCGCCGCCCACGAGAAGATCCTTCTCACCAACCTGGCGAAGCAGCTCTTCGAGCACGGCCGCATCACCACCACCGAGGCCAAGGCGCGCCGGCTGCGCCCGGTCGCGGAGAAGCTGATCACCAAGGCCAAGAAGGGCGACCTGCACAACCGTCGCCTGGTGCTGTCGGTGTTCAACAACCGGGACGACGTCTACCGGCTGTTCTCCGAGATCGCCCCCCGGTACGAGAACCGCCCCGGCGGCTACACCCGCATCACCAAGATCGGCCCCCGTCGCGGCGACAACGCCCCGATGGCGGTCATCGAGCTGGTGGAGGCCGGCACCGTAGCCCAGCGGGCCGTCGGTGAGGCGGAGGCCGCCACCAAGCGCGCGGTGAAGGAGGAGGCGGCCGGCGCCGAGTCCGCCGCCGTCGCCGAGGCGGCGGAGGACGCCAAGGCCGGGGACGCCGCGGCCGACGAGGCCTGACCGTCCGGCGCGTGGACACGACGGGCCCGCTCCCTGCCGGGGGCGGGCCCGTCGCATGCCGTGATCCGTACCGCGAGCGAGGGAACGACGCGTGAACGACGAGAGGGCGGACCGGGTGCGGGTCCGGCTGGACCTGGCCTACGACGGCCGCGACTTCTCCGGCTGGGCCCGGCAGCGGGAGCGGCGCACCGTGCAGGGCGAGCTGGAGGCGGCGATCGCCACGGTGCTGCGGCTGGCCGAGCCGGTCGACCTGACGGTGGCCGGTCGTACCGACGCCGGGGTGCACGCCCGCGGCCAGGTGGCGCACGTGGACCTGCCGGCGCCGGTCTGGGAGGCCGAGGGCGGCCGGCTGCTGCGCCGGCTGGCCGGGCGGCTGCCGCACGACGTGCGGGTGTTCCGGGTGGGCCGGGCCCCGGAGGGCTTCGACGCCCGGTTCTCCGCGGTCTGGCGGCGCTACGCCTACCGGGTGGACGACCGGCCCGGCGGCGTCGACCCGCTGCTGCGCGGGCACGTGCTCTGGCACGACCGGCCGCTGGACGTGGCGGCGATGAACCGGGCGGCCGGCACGCTGCTGGGCGAGCACGACTTCGCCGCGTACTGCAAGAAGCGGGAGGGCGCGACCACCATCCGGACGCTGCTGGAACTGGACTGGCGGCGCACCGGCGCCGGGGTGGCGGAGGCGTCGGTGCGCGCCGACGCGTTCTGCCACAACATGGTGCGGGCGCTGGTCGGCGCGCTGGTCCTGGTCGGCGACGGGCACCGGCCGGAGGGCTTCCCGGCGCAGGTGCTGGCCGGCCGGGAGCGGCACTCGGCGGTCAACGTGGTGCGTCCGCACGGGCTGACCCTGGAGGAGGTCGGCTATCCGGCGGATGGCGCGCTGGCGGAGCGGGCCCGGCAGGCGCGCAACCGCAGGGTGCCGCTCGCCGGCCGCTGACCGTACCGGGCCGGCGGGCCGGCGGGCCGGCGGTCCGGCGGCGGGTCAGCCGGACGGGGTGGCGCCGGCGGCCTCCTGGCGGCCGCGCCGCACGAGCGAGTCGAAGGCGAAGTCGGACACGTCGGCGGCGGCCCGCGAGGTGGCCGGGTCGGACTGCGAGACCCGGCCGCCGTCGGTGCGGCCGGCGATCGTGAAGTAGGCGTAGCGGCCGACCGCGTTGACCGCGGTCTGGCAGGTGGTGGCGTGGCAGAACGGGCCGAGTCCGGCGCCGGACAGCGGCAGCACGTAGTCGTCGAAGCCGGTGCGGGCCTTCACCCGGTCGGCGTCGGCCTTGGTGTCGAAGACGGCCACGCCGACGGTGACGGCGATCCCGTCGCCGTAGTAGCTGGCGCGCAGCACGCGGTGACAGCCCTCCCGGTCGACGACGGCGGCCAGACCCGCGCTGGTGGCCGCCGAACACGAGGTGGAGGCGTCCGTGGTGGCCTTGGTGTAGTGCCGGGAGGCGCCGTAGTTCAGGGTGCGGCCGGGGAACAGCCCGGCGGTGGTGAGCGGCGCGCTGTCCTTCGTCGCGCTGGAGAGCACCGCCAGCGGGTCCGGCGGCGCGGTCGGGGTCACGTCGGAGAAGGTGGGGGAGGGCTCGGTACCGGTCCGCGTCGCGGTGGGGTGCGGGCCCGGTCCGGCGTGCCGGCCGGTGACCATCACGGCGGTGGCCACGATGCCGGCCACGAGCACGGCTGCCAGCGCGCCGCCGCCGATCAGGAGGGCCTTGCGGCGCTTGGCGTCCCGCTCGCTGCTGGCGGCCAGCGCCGACCAGTCGGGTTCGGTGGTCGGGGCGGGCGGGCGCGCCGCGCCGTCGCCGAGCGGAGCGGCCGGCGGCGCCCAGCCGGGCGGGGTGGCGCCGGCCGCTCCGGGCGGGTCCTGGGGGTAGCCGTAGCCGGGCTGTGCGGGCTGCCGGGGGGAGCCGTAGCCCGGCTGCGCGGGCTGCCGGGGGGAGCCGTTGTCGGGCCGCGGGTCCGGCGGTCCGGGCTGTCCAGGCCGGCCGGCGGCCTGCCGGGGGTAGCCGTAGCCGGGCTGCCGCGGATACCCGTGGCCGGGCTGCGGGCCTGGCCCGGCCGGCCGGCCTTCGGCGGCCTGCTGGGGGTAGCCGTGGCCCGGCTGCCGCGGGCCGTCGGGGTCGTCGGGGTCGTCGGCGGCCCGGTCGGCGGCGGGCGGCCGGACCGAGTCGGCCGCGGGCGGCGGGGTGTAGGCGCGGAACGGCAGGGTCGGCTGGCCGGGCCGGGGCCGGAACTCCTCGCCGGGGTCCTGGCGTTCGTCGTGCTGCTGCCCATCCGTCATGGTGGTGATCCTATGGTCTGCGCGGGTCTGTGCGGTGCCGGGTGGACGCGGACGGGCCGGCGGCGCGGACCCCGCCCGGCGGCCCGGCGGTCCGGCGGTCGGGGGGCCGTTTTGACCCCCGCCGGTGCCGACCGTTAAGCTCGGACGTCGAATTAGAATGCGTATTGGCTTGCTCGTTCTCACGTGAGAGGCCGCTACGCCGGTCCCTCGGACCGATGACCAGCGTTCGTCCCGGGTCGCGTCGCCCGTGGGCGGCACAGGCTGTCGTGATCGGTCGGGTGGCCTGTCAGGACCCACTCACTGCAGAAGCGAAGGCTACGACCGTGCGTACGTACAGCCCCAAGCCCGGCGACGTCCAGCGCCAGTGGCACGTCATTGACGCGCAGGACGTCGTCCTGGGCCGACTGGCCTCTCAGGTCGCGTCCCTCCTGAGGGGTAAGCACAAGCCGGTGTACGCGCCTCACGTCGACACCGGTGACTTCGTCATCATCGTCAACGCCGACAAGGTGCACCTGTCCGGCAACAAGCGGACCCAGAAGATGGCGTACCGCCACTCCGGCTACCCCGGCGGCCTGCGCTCCGTGCGCTACGACGAGCTGCTGGCGAAGAGCCCGGAGAAGGCCGTCGAGAAGGCCGTCAAGGGCATGCTGCCCAAGAACACCCTGGGCCGCCAGATGCTCAGCAAGCTCAAGGTCTACGCGGGCTCCGAGCACCCGCACGCCGCCCAGCGGCCTGTCCCGTTCGAGATCACGCAGGTTTCGCAGGGCTAGTCCCGGCCACCGGCTAGCAGCAGAAAGCATCTGAAGGAGAATCGTGGCTGAGACCACCCCTGAGGCCCAGATCGCCGAGGAAGGCGAGTACACCGAGTACACCTCCGAGTCGGAGGCGGCTCCGCAGGAGTTCACCACCGAGTCGGCGGCGTCCCGCTTCGGCGACCCGCAGCCGGCCGCCGGCACCGGCCGCCGCAAGGAGTCGGTGGCCCGGGTCCGGATCATCCCGGGCAGCGGCAAGTGGAAGATCAACGGTCGCACCCTGGAGGGGTACTTCCCGAACAAGGTGCACCAGCAGGAAGTCAACGAGCCGTTCAAGGTCCTCGAACTCGACGGCCGCTACGACGTCGTCGCCCGCATCAGTGGCGGCGGCATCTCCGGCCAGGCCGGCGCGCTGCGGCTGGGCGTGGCCCGTGCCCTCAACGAGGCCGACGTGGACAACAACCGCGCCGTGCTGAAGAAGGCCGGCTTCCTGACCCGTGACGCGCGGGAGATCGAGCGCAAGAAGGCCGGTCTGAAGAAGGCCCGCAAGGCTCCGCAGTACAGCAAGCGCTGACCTGTCGGTTACCGGCTCGCCGCAACGCCCCGGAGGCACGATGTGCGCCTCCGGGGCGTTCTTTTCCCGGCGGCGGTGTACGGGGGCACCCGCAGCGGTCATCACCTTCACGTAGCCCTCCGCGGCTACCGGCCCTTCGCACCTTCTCCCTCGTACTCTCGGAGGAACCACAGTGGGACGACTCTTCGGTACCGATGGCGTGCGCGGCGTGGCCAACGCCGACCTGACCGCCGAGCTGGCGCTCGGACTGTCCGTGGCGGCGGCCCACGTGCTCGCCGAGGCGGGCACCTTCGAGGGCCACCGGCCGGTGGCGGTGGTCGGCCGTGACCCGCGGGCCTCGGGCGAGTTCCTGGAGGCGGCGGTGGTCGCGGGGCTGGCCAGCGCGGGGGTGGACGTCCTGCGGGTCGGTGTGCTGCCCACCCCGGCGGTGGCGTATCTCACCGGCGCGCTGGGCGCCGACCTCGGCGTGATGCTGTCGGCCAGCCACAACCCGATGCCGGACAACGGGATCAAGTTCTTCGCCCGCGGCGGCCACAAGCTCGCCGACGACCTGGAGGACCGGATCGAGGAGACCTACCACGCGCACGCCTCCGGCGAGCCGTGGGACCGGCCGACCGGCGCCGGGGTGGGCCGGGTGCGGGACCACACCGAGGGCCTGGACACCTACGTCGCCCATCTGGTCGGCGTGCTGCCGAACCGGCTCGACGGCCTCAAGGTGGTCATCGACGCCGCGCACGGCGCGGCCTCCCGGGTCTCGCCCGAGGCGTTCACCCGGGCGGGCGCGGAGGTGGTGCCGATCGCCACCGACCCGGACGGGCTCAACATCAACGACGGCTGCGGCTCGACCGACCTGGACGGGCTGCGCGAGGCGGTCGTGGCGCACGGCGCGGACCTGGGCATCGCCCACGACGGCGACGCGGACCGCTGCCTGGCGGTGGACGCGGCCGGCCGCGAGGTGGACGGCGACCAGATCCTCGCGGTGCTGGCGCTGGCGCTGCGCGAGGCCGGCGGGCTGCGCCGGGACACCGTCGTCGGCACGGTGATGTCCAACCTCGGCTTCAAGATGGCGCTGGAGCGGGAGGGCATCGAGCTGGTGCAGACCGCGGTCGGCGACCGGTACGTGCTGGAGGCGATGAAGGAGCACGGCTACGCGCTCGGCGGCGAGCAGTCCGGGCACGTGATCGTGCTCGACCACGCCACCACCGGGGACGGGACGCTCACCGGGCTGTTGCTGGCCGCCCGGGTGGCCGCCACCGGCCGGTCGCTGGCCGACCTGGCCGGGGTGATGGAACGTCTGCCCCAGGTGCTGGTCAACGTCCCCGACGTGGACAAGACCCGGGTCGGCTCGGAGCCGGAGCTGCGCCGTGCGGTGGACGAGGCGGAACACGAGCTGGGCGAGGCCGGCCGGGTGCTGCTGCGCTCCTCCGGCACCGAGCCGCTGGTCCGCGTCATGGTGGAGGCCACCGACATCGAGCACGCCCGCACGGTGGCCGGCCGGCTCGCCGACGTGGTGAAGTCCACGCTCGGCTGACCGGATCTCGTGCGCCGTGTGCCTGCGGTGCGGGGCGTGCGCCGGGCCGGCCCGCGCCGTGCGGTCCTGCGGTGGGCGGTCGGCGCCGCCGTGCCGCCGGGCGTGGCGGCGGGTCAGCCTTCCTCGTCACCGCCGAGGGGCGTCCGCCGGGCCGGGGTCACAGCTTGCGCAGGCTCAGCCGGCGCACCTTGTGGTCCGGGCCCTTGCGCAGCACCAGCGTGGCCCGGCCGCGGGTCGGCGCCACGTTCTGCTCCAGGTTGGGCCGGTTGATCGTGCGCCACAGCGTCCTGGCGTAGGCCAGCGCCTCGTCCTGCGAGACCTCGGTGTACTTGCGGAAGTAGGAGCTGGGGTTCTGGAAGGCGGTCTCGCGCAGCATCCGGAACCGGTTGAGGTACCAGCGCTCGATGTCCTCGCCGCGGGCGTCGACGTACACGCTGAAGTCGAAGTAGTCCGCGAGCCCGACCCGGGTGCGGCCGTCCTTGCCGGGCAGCGCCGGCTGCAGGACGTTCAGCCCCTCCACGATGAGGATGTCCGGGCGGCGCACCACCAGGCGCTCGTCGGGCACGATGTCGTAGATCAGGTGGGAGTAGACCGGCGCGGTCACCCGCTCCCTGCCGGCCTTGACGTCCGCGACGAACCGGGTGAGCGCCCGCCGGTCGTAGGACTCCGGGAACCCCTTGCGGGACATCAGGCCGCGCCGTTCCAGCTCCGCGTTGGGCAGCAGGAACCCGTCGGTGGTCACCAGCTCCACCCGGGGGTGCTCGGGCCAGCGGCCGAGCAGCGCCTTGAGCACCCGCGCGGTGGTCGACTTGCCGACCGCCACGCTGCCGGCCACCCCGATCACGAAGGGCGTCACGGTCTGCCGCCCGCCGTGCCGGCCGGCCGCGTCGCCCAGGAAGGTGCGCAGCGCGCCGCGCAGGCCCATGGTGGCGCCGACGTACAGGTTGAGCAGCCGGGACAGCGGCAGGTAGATCTCGGTGACCTCCTCCAGGTCGATCTGGTCGCCGAGCCCGCGCAGCCGCTCGACCTCGTCGGCGGTCAGCGACAGCGGGGTCCGCTCGCGCAACCCGCTCCACTCCGCGCGGGACAGGTCCACGTACGGGGTCGCCTCACGGCGCCGCGGTTCGGTCGGCACAGCCACCCCGCCATTGTCCAAGCCCCGTCCGGAGCCCCGGCACGGGGGTGTCCGGCGCGGCGCGGGGCCGGTCCGGGCACCGGACGGCCGGGCCGGCGGCGCGGTGCGGACGGGGCGCGGGCGGGCCCGGTTCCGGGCCGCCGGGCCGCCGGGCCGGTGGGCCGGTGGGGGCTCCGGTCGGTGGGGGGCCGGCCGGGGCGGACCGGACGGGATCAGGGGCGTACCGCGGCCAGCCGTCCGGCCAGCTCGGCGGCGCTGAACGGCGCGGTCGCGTGACGGCCGGCCAGGCCGTGCAGATAGGCGCCGACCGAGGCGGCGTCCCTGGCCGGCAGTCCGGCCGCCAGCAGGGATCCGGCCAGGCCGGACAGCACGTCGCCGCTGCCCGCGGTGGACAGCCACGGCGTGCCGGTCGGGTTGACCCGCACCGGGTGGCCGGGCGCGGCCACCAGCGTCGTCGACCCCTTGAGCAGCACGGTGGCCGCGTAGTCGTCCGCCAGCCGCCGCACGTGCTCCAGCCGGCGCGCTTCGACGTCCGCCCGGTCCACCCGCAGCAGCGCCGCCGCCTCGCCGGCGTGCGGGGTCAGCACGGTCGGCGCGCTCCGGGCCCGCACCGCGTCCCGGTCGGCCAGCCGCAGGCCGTCCGCGTCGAGGAGGACCGGCACGTCGGCGGCGAGCACGTCGGCGACCGCGGCGCGGGCCGCCGCGTCGTCGCCGAGACCGGGTCCGACCACCCACGCCTGCACCCGGCCGGCCCTGGACGGCCGGCCGGACGAGACCAGGGTCTCCGGGTGCCGGGCGGTGACCGCGTCGGCGGCCGGCCCGGCATAGCGCACCGCGCCCGCCCCGCCGTGCAGCGCGCCGCCGACCGCGAGCACCGCGGCGCCCGGGTAGCGGGCGGATCCGGCGGCGACGCCGACCACACCGCGCCGGTACTTGTCGCTCTCGCCGGTCGGCGCCGGCAGCAGCGCGGCCACGTCGGCGTCCTGCAGCGCCTCCACGTCCGGCGCGGGCAGGTGGGGCTCCAGGCCGATGTCGATCAGCCGGAGCGCGCCGGTCCGGGCGGCGGCCGGGTCGATGAGGAGGCCGGGCTTGTACGCGCCGAACGTCACCGTCGCGTCGGCCGACACCGCCTCGCCGCGCACCTCGCCGGTGTCGGCGTCCACGCCGGACGGCAGGTCCACGGCGAGCACGGCGGCCCGCGCGGCCCGTGCCCGGCGGGCCAGCGGGACCGCCGCCGGCCGCAGCCCGCCGGTGCCGCCGATGCCAACGATGCCGTCCAGCACCAGGTCCGCCCGGTCGATCGCCCGTTCGGCCGGCCCGGCCGCGGAGGCGTCCAGCACCAGCCCGCCGGCCGCGCGCACCGCCGCCAGCCCGCCGGCGTGCGCCCGGCCGGACAGCGTCAGCACGGTGGCGCCGGCGCCCCGGCGGGCCAGCAGCGCGAGGGCGTGGAGCGCGTCGCCGCCGTTGTCGCCGCTGCCGGCCAGGACCACGACACGCCGGCCGTAGACGCCGCCGAGCATCCCGGCGGCCACCGCGGCGAGCCCCGACGCGGCGCGCCGCATCAGCGTGCCCGGCGGCAGCAGCGCCATCACCTCGCGTTCCGCCGCCCGCACCGTCTCCACACCGTAGGCGCGCCGCATGGTCCTCCGTCCGTGGCCGCGGGGGGCGGCCCCGCCGGCCGCGGTCCACCCCGCCGTCGTCCGCTGCCTACCCGGTCCCCGCCGGTGGCTACCGGAATCCGGACCGATCGGACGCCCGGCGGCGGGCGGTCCGCCCCGCACGGCGGCGTCGCGGCCGCGGCGGCCGGGGCCCGCCCCGGCCCGCCCGGCCGCCCCGGCCCGCCCCGGCCGGGGCCCGGCCCGGCGGCCGGGGCGGGCCGGGTGGTCAGCCTTCGGCGACGACCATCGCCGTGGCGATCCCGGCGTCGTGGCTGAGCGAGAGGTGCCAGGCGCGGACGCCGAGGGCGTCGGCGCGGGCGGCGACCGTGCCGGTGACCGCGATGCCCGGCCGGCCGGAGCGGTCGGCGGTGATCTCGGCGTCGGTCCAGGCCAGGTTGCCCGGTGCGCCGAGCGCCTTGGCCAGCGCCTCCTTGGCGGCGAACCGCGCCGCCAGCGAGTCGACGCCGCGCGGCCGGCCGTCCGGGCGCAGCATCTCGGCGGGCAGGAAGAGCCGTTCGGCCATCGCCGGCGTGCGTTCCAGCGCCGCCGCGAACCGTTCGATCGAGGCCACGTCCGTGCCGATGCCGATGATCACCGCTGTCCTCCCCCCGGGAGCCGTCCGGGCCCCGCCGTGCCGCCGCTCGTCCGCCCTTCCGTGGCGCTCACTCCACGGTCACGGACTTGGCGAGGTTGCGCGGCTGGTCCACCTCGTTGCCGCGGGCGGTGGCCAGCTCGCAGGCGAACACCTGCAACGGCACGGTGGCGACCAGCGGTTGCAGCAGGGTGGGGGTGGCCGGCACCCGGATGAGGTGGTCGGCGTAGGGGAGCACCGCCTCGTCGCCGTCCTCGGCGATGACGATGGTGCGCGCGCCGCGGGCGCGGATCTCCTGGATGTTGGAGACGATCTTGTCGTGCAGCACCGAGCGGCCGCGCGGTGACGGCACCACCACCACGACCGGCAGGTCCGGCTCGACCAGCGCGATCGGGCCGTGCTTGAGCTCGCCGGCGGCGAACCCCTCGGCGTGCATGTACGCCAGCTCCTTGAGCTTGAGCGCGCCCTCCAGCGCGACCGGGTAGCCCACGTGCCGGCCGAGGAACAGCACGGTGTCCTTGTCCTTGAGCGAACGGGCCAGCTCCCGCACCGGCTCCATGGTCTCGAGCACCTGGTCGACCTGGCGGGCGATGTCGGACAGTTCGCGCACCACGCCGGCGATCTCGTCACCCCACTTGGTGCCGCGCACCTGGCCCAGGTAGAGCGCGACCAGGTAGCAGGCGACCAGCTGGGTGAGGAACGCCTTGGTGGAGGCGACCGCCACCTCCGGCCCGGCGTGCGTGTAGAGCACCGCGTCGGACTCGCGCGGGATGGTGGAGCCGTTGGTGTTGCAGATGGCGAGCACCTTCGAGCCCTGTTCCCGGGCGTGCCGGAGCGCCATCAGGGTGTCCATCGTCTCGCCGGACTGGCTGATGGCGATGACCAGCGTGCGCGGGTCGAGGATCGGGTCGCGGTAGCGGAACTCGCTGGCCAGCTCGGTCTCGCAGGGGACGCGGGTCCAGTGCTCGATCGCGTACTTGGCGATCATGCCGGCGTGGAAGGCGGTGCCGCAGGCGACGATGACGACCTTGTCCACCTCGCGCAGCACGCCGGTGTCGATGCGCACCTCGTCGAGGGTGAGCCGGCCGCCGGCGTCGATGCGGCCCAGCAGGGTGTCGGCGACCGCCTTGGGCTGCTCGGCGATCTCCTTGAGCATGAAGTAGTCGTAGCCGCCCTTCTCGGCGGCCGAGGCGTCCCAGTCGACGTGGTACTCGCGGACGTCTCCCGGGCGCCCGTCGAAGCCGGTGACCGTGACGCCGTCCCGGCGCAGCTCGACCACCTGGTCCTGGCCGAGTTCGATGGCGTCGCGGGTGTGCGCGATGAAGGCGGCCACGTCGGACGCGAGGAAGTTCTCGCCGGTGCCGACCCCGACCACCAGCGGCGAGTTGCGGCGGGCGCCGACCACCACGTCCGGCGCGTCGGCGTCCACCGCCACCAGGGTGAACGCGCCCTGCAGCCGGCGGCAGACCTGCCGCATCGCCTCAGCCAGGTCGCCGGTGGAGGAGTACGCCTCGGCCAGCAGGTGGGAGACCACCTCGGTGTCGGTCTCGGAGGTCAGCAGGTGGCCGCGCCCGGCGAGTTCGGCGCGCAGCACGGCGAAGTTCTCGATGATGCCGTTGTGCACCACGGCGACCCGTCCGGAGTCGTCCAGGTGCGGGTGGGCGTTGGCGTCGGTCGGGCCGCCGTGGGTGGCCCACCGGGTGTGGCCGAGGCCGGTGGTGCCGGACGGCAGCGGGTTGTCGGCCAGCTCCTTCTCCAGGTTGGCCAGCTTGCCGGCCTTCCTGGCGGCGGCGAGTCCGCCGTCGGCCAGCACCGCCACGCCGGCCGAGTCGTAGCCGCGGTACTCCAGTCGCCTGAGCCCGGCGAGCACCACGTCCAGGGCGTTCCGGGCGCCCACGTACCCAACGATTCCGCACATGGGCCTCATCGTAGGGGGGCCTGCCGGCCGTCCCCGGGCGGGCCGCCGGGCGCGGGTGGGCCGTCCGGGGGATTCGTTGCCGGGCAAGGGGGTGGCCCCACAGCCGGGCGGCCCGCCGTACGCCGCGCGCGGGCGTATGGCTGGTGCCGTCCGGTCGGTGTGCGGCGCCCCCGCCGCGCGAGGCGTCGCAGGAGGACGTGTGCCATGGCTGGTGTGGTGAGGACGAGAGCGCGGGCCGGGCTGCTCGCGGCGGCGGTGTGCGCGCTGCCGCTGCTGCTGGGCACGGTCGGCGGCCCGGCGGCGGCCGACGGCAGGCCGATCAGCGGCATCGACCGGGCGGTGCCGCTGGACCGGCTGGTGCCCGGCCTGCCGCTGCCGGCCGGCACCGCGGACACCCCCGACCAGGGGATGGCGCCGCGCGTCGGTCCGGGCGCCGCCCGGCCGGGCCCGGTGCCGACCGCGGCGCAGGCGCGCGACGCGGCGCTGACCGAGTTCGTGCCGGCCGACGACGCGGCCACGCTGCGCGCGGTGCGGGCGCGGGCCGAGTTGCGCCCGGCGCGCGGCTTCTGCTCGCGCCACACCGGGCCGTACCAGGAGCAGGTGGAGCGCTTCCTGCACCTGGCGGTCCCGGCCGGTCGCCCGGTGCCGCAGACCCCGGTGAGCTGTGCGGCGATCCGCCGCTACCAGCGGTCGCGCGGCATCCGGCCGGCGATCGGCTTCGCCGGCCCGGTGACCTGGGGGACGATGGGCGACGAACGGCTGGCCGCCGAGCGGGCGTCGAAGACGGCGGCCGGCCCGGACGCGGCCGGGCGCTGCCCGGCGAGCCCCCGGCCGATCGCGTGCGTGGACCAGAACCGGCAGCTGATGTGGGTCCGGACCGGCCACCGGGTGGTGTTCGGCCCGGTCCGGGTGCGCACCGGCAAGCCCGGCGCCCGCACCCGCGACGGGCTGCACCGCGTCTACTGGCGTGACCTGCACCACGTCTCCACCCTGTACGGCACGCCGATGCCCTACGCGCAGTTCTTCGACGGGGGCGAGGCGTTCCACGGCGTCTACGGGAGCCTCTACGCGCCGACCGGCTCCTACGGCTGCGTCAATCTGCGGCCGGCCGACGCCCGCCGGCTCTGGCACGTGCTGCGCACCGGCGACCCGGTCTACGTCTGGGGCCGCAAACCGTAGGCCGCGCGCCCACCGCGAACGCCGGGCGCGGGGCGTCGGGCGTCGGGCGCGGGTGGCGTGGCGGGGGCGCGCGTGCCGCGGCGTACGGCGGGGCCGCGACACCGGGGCCGGAACGGGACGGGTGCCCGGCCGGGGCGGCCTGCGACACTGTTCGTGATGTACGACGACGACTCAGCCACCCCGACCGTGCCGCCGGCCCCCGCCGGCGGCACCGCGACCCCCCGGGCCTGGGCCCGGATCGACCTGGACGCGCTGCGCTCCAACGTCTCCGCGTTGCGTGCGCACGCCGGCGGTGCCGGACTGATGGCGGTGGTCAAGGCCGACGCCTACGGCCACGGCATGGTGCCGTGTGCCCGCGCCGCCCGACAGGCCGGCGCCGACTGGCTGGGCACCGCCACCCCCGAGGAGGCGCTGCGGCTGCGCTCGGCCGGCCTGGACGGGCCGGTGCTGTGCTGGCTGTGGACGCCCGGCGGCCCGTGGCGCGAGGCGATCGAGGCGGACGTCGACGTGTCGGTGAGCGGCATGTGGGCGCTGCGCGAGGTGACCGTCGCGGCCCGCGCCGCCCGCCGGCCGGCCCGGGTGCAGCTGAAGGCGGACACCGGGCTGGGCCGCAACGGCTGCCCGGTCGACGACTGGCCGGCGCTGTGCGCGGCGGCCCGCGCGGCCGAGCAGGACGGACTGCTGGAGGTCACCGGGGTCTGGTCGCACTTCGCCTGCGCCGACGAGCCGGGCCACCCGTCGATCGCCGTGCAACTCGCCCAGTTCCACGAGGCGCTGGCGGCGGCCGACGCGGCCGGGCTGACCCCGCTGGTGCGGCACATGGCCAACTCCCCGGCCACCTTGACGCTGCCCGATGCGCGGTTCGACCTGGTGCGCACCGGGATCGCGATGTACGGCATCTCGCCGGTGCCGGACCTGGGCGGCCCGGCCGACTTCGGGCTGCGCCCGGTCATGACGCTGGGCGCGCGGCTGGCCCTGGTCAAGCGGGTGCCCGGCGGCCACGGCGTCTCCTACGGGCACCAGTACGTGACGCCGGGCGAGACCACGCTGGCGCTGGTGCCGCTCGGCTACGCCGACGGGGTGCCCCGGCACGCCTCCGGCACCGGTCCGGTCATGGTGGCCGGCACGTGGCGCACGGTGGCCGGCCGGGTGGCGATGGACCAGTTCGTGGTGGACCTCGGCGGGGACGGCGCCGAGCCGGGCGACGAGGCGGTGCTGTTCGGCGCCGGCGACCGGGGCGAGCCGACCGCGCAGGACTGGGCGCGGGCCTGCGGCACGATCGCCTACGAGATCGTCACCCGGATCGGCGCACGGGTGCCGCGCGGCTACGTCGGCGGCGGGGCGCTCTCGTGACGGAGGGCGGGCGCACGATAGGGCGGACCGCGGGGGTGGTCGGGGCGGCGATCGGGGTGCTGGCGGCGGGCGCCGCGGCCGGGGTCGCGATAGAACGGGTGACCGTGGGACGTGGGATGCGCCGCAAGGCCCGCCAGGCACTGGACGCGGCGGGTCCGTTCGGCACGCTGCGCGCCGAGCAGCACGTGGTGCGGGCCGAGGACGGCACCAGGCTGGTCTACGAGGTCGAGGACCCGGACGACGCCGAGGGGGCCGGTGCCCCGGGGCTGACCGTGGTCTTCTGCCACGGGTACTGCCTGGACCAGGACTCCTGGCACTTCCAGCGGGCGCTGCTGCGCGGGTCGGTGCGGGCGGTCTACTGGGACCAGCGGTCGCACGGCCGTTCGGAGCGCGGCCGGGACCAGGCGGCGGGCCGGCCGGCCACCATCGACCAGTTGGGACGGGACCTGAAGGCGGTGCTGGACGTGGCCGCGCCGGACGGGCCGCTGGTGCTGGCCGGCCACTCGATGGGCGGCATGACGGTGATGGCCTTCACCGAGCAGTTCCCGCGGCTGGTGGCCGAACGGGTGGTGGGGGTGTTCCTGGCCGGCACCTCGGCCGGCAAGCTCGCCGCGGTGACGCTGGGGCTGCCGGCGGTGGGCGCCAAGGCGTTCCGCGCGCTGGCCCCGGGCGTGCTCAAGGCGATGGGCGCGCAGCCCGGGCTGGTGGAGCGCGGCCGGCGGGCCACCTCGGACCTGTTCGCCGGGCTGGTCAGGCACTACTCGTTCGCCTCCGAGGTCGACCCGGCGGTGGTCCGGCTGGCGGAGCGCATGATCGGGGCCACGCCGATCGAGGTGGTCGCCGAGTTCTACCCGGCGTTCACCACCCACGACAAGGGCGGGTCGCTGGCGCTGTTGGAGGGGGTGCCGGCGCTGGTGATGACCGGCGAGAAGGACCTGCTCACCCCGATCGACCACAGCGCGGACATCGCCTCGCACCTGCCCGGCGCCGAACTGGTGATCGTGCCGCGGGCCGGGCACCTGCTGCCGCTGGAGCACCCGGACCTGGTCAACGCCCGGCTCGCGGCGCTGCTGGCCCGTGCCGCGGACACCGCGGGGGTGCCGCTGCCGGACGGCCTGCGCGCGCTCGCCTCGGTGGCCGGCCCGGCCCCGCCGCGGCCCGACGGCCCGGTGGACGGCGACGACTGGGAGGACGGCGACGGCTGGACGGACGGCGACGGCGACGGCTGGGTCGGCGACGGCGTCGGCGACGGGGAGGACGGCGACGGCGACGGGGAGTACGGGGACGGCGACGGTTCGGCCCGTCCGGCCGCCGGGGCGTGACGGGGGGAGGCCGCGACGACGACGTGCGGCGGGAGCGGCGCGGGCGCGCGGTGCGGATCGGCGCACCGGTCCGGCTCGGCGCGCCGGACGGAGGTCGGCCCGGTCGGCGGGAGCGCGCCCGGGCGGACGGCGTACCGCGGCCCGGCCGGTTCCGCGTAGCATCCACCGGTATGAGCATCGCGTGGGAGACGGACTCGACGGCGCGCGTCACGGTACGGACCGCCGACGCCATGCGTGAGCTGGGGGAGCGGCTGGCGGTCCTGCTGCGGCCTGGCGACCTGGTGCTGCTCAGCGGTGAGCTGGGTGCCGGGAAGACCACGCTGACCCGGGGGCTCGGCGCCGGTCTGCGGGTGCGCGGCGCGGTCACCTCGCCCACGTTCGTCATCGCCCGGGTGCACCCGCCGCTCGGCGACGGCCCGGCCTTGGTGCACGTGGACGCCTACCGGCTCGGCGGCGGGCTGGAGGAGATGGAGGACCTGGACCTCGACGTCTCGCTGGCCGAGTCGGTGGTGGTCGTGGAGTGGGGCGACGGCAAGGTCGAGGAACTGTCCGAGGACCGGCTGCACGTGACGATCGAGCGCGGCACCGGGACCGGGACGGACGACGTGCGGCGGGTCACCCTCACCGGGGTCGGCGCGCGCTGGTCGGGGCGGGACCTGGTCGGGCCGGTGTCCCCGATCGAGTGAACTCCGGGCACCGTCCCGACAGCATGTCGGGAAAACGTTGCGCCGGGCGACCGGGCCGTGATGTGCTGGAGGCGAGGCACGGGTTAGGTATGCCTAACCCGATCGTTCCGAGCGGCACTCCAGGAGGCGCACATGCCCGACCGCCGCGGCGCCGCGTCGCCGCCCGACCAGCCGGTACCGCCCACCGCGCCGGGGTTCGCCGCCCTGCTGGCCGCCGGTGAGGCGGCCCGCACGCTCAGCACACCACCGGCGGAGCGTGACGCCCCGCCGGACGCGGACCGCCGGGACGGACCGCGGGGCCCGGACGGGACGGGCGGCTCGGACGGCTCGGACGGCGGTGGTCCGGGGCGGGACCGCCCGCGTGATCGCCCCGACCACGAGGGAAGGGCCGCCTGACGCCGTCCGGCGCGGCGCAGCCGACGCGGGACCGGGCACGTCCCGGCGTGCCGCCCGTCGGCGCGGGACGGTGCGGCCGGTGGGGGTCGGCGCGCGGCGCCCGGTGGGACGGGTGAGGTACCGGCCGGGCGGGGGCGGGGACGGCACGCGGGGTCCGGGAGGTTCCCGCGAGCGGGGTCAGGAGACCACGGTGACCTTGGTGTGCGCGGCGGCGAACCGCCACATCGCGTCGCCGTCCGGCAGGTGTTCCCGGATGCCTCCGGTGCGTTTGGCCGGGTCGGGGGAGGGCAGCGAGCCGTTGACCGCCGCGCTGAAACCTATGACCGTGCCGTGTGCCACGTCGAACAGCACGACGTGCTCGACCGGGACGCCGTCGGTGCCGGTGATCGCCGCCGTGCGGCCGGTGACCGCGTAGCGGCCGGGGGCCGGCGAGACCGTGCCGGGCACCACCGGGTAGGTGCGCTCGACGGTGCCGTCGGCGGCCACCAGCCAGACCCGGCGGCGGGACGGCGAGTACACCACCCGCCGGCCGGTGCCGGAGTGCGCGGGCAGGATCCGCGCCTTGCGGGCCGCCTCCTGGGCGGGCGTGAGCCCGTGGTGCTCCGAGGCCGAGGGGGCCGGGTGCGGCGTTCCGGGGTGCTGCGCGGCGTCCGCCTGCCAGGCCAGCACCCCGATCGCCGCGAGCGCGGCGGCGGTGAGTACGGCGACGATGCTTCCCGACCCGACCTTTGGCATGACGCCGACGCTAGCATCGCCGCGCGCGCCCCCGTGCCCCCGCGCGGGCGTGACGCGCCCACCCGCCGGGCCCGCGCGGTCGCGCGAGCCGCCGCGCGGTTCGGCTGCCGTGCGGGACGGCGGCGGCGGGGCCTTAGGCTGGGCGGCGTGCTGCTGCTCGCCATGGACACCGCCACCCCCGCCGTCACCGTCGCCCTGCACGACGGGCGGACCGCCGTCGCGCGTTCCACCGTGGTGGACGCCCGGCGGCACGGCGAGTTGCTGCTGCCCGGCGTGCACCGGGTGCTGTCCGAGGCGGGCGCCGCGATCGGCGACGTGACCGGCGTGGTGGTCGGCACCGGCCCCGGCCCGTACACCGGACTGCGGGTCGGGCTGGTGACCGCGGCGGCGTTCGGCGACGCGCTGGGCGTGCCGGTGCACGGCCTGTGCACGCTGGACGGCATCGCCTACGCGGCCGGCCGCGAGCCGGGCGTGGACGGCCCGTTCGTGGTGGCCACCGACGCGCGGCGCAAGGAGGTCTACTGGGCCCGCTACGCGGACCCGCTGACCCGCGCCGGCGAACCCGGCGTGGACCGTCCCGGCGACATCGCCGAACGGGTCGCCGGGCTGCCCGCGTTCGGCGCCGGCGCCGCGCTCTACCCGGAGGTCTTCACGGACGCCCGCGCGCCGCGGGAGGCCGCCGCCGAGGCGCTCGCCGCGCTGGCCGCCGAACGGCTGGCGGCCGGCGCCGGGTTCCTGCCCGCGCTGCCGCTGTACCTGCGCCGCCCGGACGCGCGGGTGCCGGCCGGCTACAAGCAGGTCCTGCCGCGATGACCGAGCCGGCCGTCCCGGCGCTGCGCGCGATGCGCTGGTGGGACCTCGACCGGGTGATGGAACTGGAGGCCGAGCTGTTCCCGCAGGACGCCTGGTCGCGCGGGATGTTCTGGTCGGAGCTGGCCGGCACCCGGCACCCGGGCGCGACCCGGCACTACGTGGTGGCCGAGCGGGACGGCGCCCTGGTCGGCTACGCCGGACTGTCCGCAGTGGCCGGCACCGGCGACGTGACCACCATCGGGGTGACCGGAGCGCTGCGCGGCACCGGGCTCGGCGCCCGGCTGCTGACCGAACTGCTGCGCCAGGCCACCGCGTTCGAGTGCCACGAGGTGCTGCTGGAGGTGCGGGTGGACAACGCACCGGCCCAGCGCCTGTACGAACGCTTCGGGTTCGAGCCCGTCGGCGTGCGCCGCGGCTACTACCAACCGGGCAACGTGGACGCGCTCGTGATGCGACTGACGGACCCCACCGACGTACCCGTGCAAGGACTTCACCATGGCTGACGAACCCCTCGTCCTCGGCATCGAGACCTCCTGCGACGAGACCGGGGTGGGCGTCGTGCGCGGCCACACCCTGCTCGCGGACGCCATCGCCTCCAGCGTCGACGAGCACGCCCGGTTCGGCGGGGTGGTGCCCGAGGTCGCCAGCCGGGCGCACCTGGAGGCGATGGTCCCGGCCGTCCGGCGCGCCCTGCGCGAGGCCGGCGTCACGGCCGGCGACCTGGACGGCGTCGCGGTCACCGCCGGGCCCGGACTGGCCGGCGCGCTGCTGGTCGGCGTCTCGGCCGCCAAGGCGTACGCGTACGCGCTGGGCAAGCCGCTCTACGGCGTCAACCACCTGGCCTCGCACATCTGCGTCGACCAGTTGGAGCACGGTCCGCTGCCGGAGCCGACGATGGCGCTGCTGGTCTCCGGCGGGCACTCCTCGCTGCTGCTGGCACCCGATATCACCAGCGACGTGCGGCCGCTCGGCTCGACCATCGACGACGCGGCCGGCGAGGCGTTCGACAAGGTGGCCCGGGTGCTCGGGCTCGGCTTCCCCGGCGGCCCGGTGATCGACCGCTACGCCCGGGACGGCGACCCGGGGGCGATCCGCTTCCCGCGCGGGCTGACCGGGCCGCGCGACGCGCCGTACGACTTCTCGTTCTCCGGCCTGAAGACCGCGGTCGCCCGCTGGGTGGAGGAGCGCCGCCGGGAGGGCCGCGACGTCCCGGTCGCCGACGTCGCCGCCTCGTTCCAGGAGGCGGTCACCGACGTGCTGACCCGCAAGGCGATCCGGGCGTGCCGGGACAACGGCGTCGACCACCTGATGATCGGCGGTGGCGTGGCGGCAAACTCCCGGCTGCGCGCGATGGCCGAGGAGCGCTGCGCCGACGCGGGCATCCGGCTGCGGGTGCCGCGGCCGAAGCTGTGCACCGACAACGGCGCCATGGTCGCCGCGCTCGGCGCCGAGATGGTCGCCCGGGGCCGCCCGGCCTCCGACTGGGACCTGCCGGCCGACTCCTCGCTGCCGGTCACCGAGACGCACGTGCCGGGCCGGGGCTGATGCCCGTCGTGGCGCTGATGTGGGAGGCGCGCGCGGCGGACGGTCGCGGCGCCGACCTGCTGGCCTGGCTCCGCGCCGGCGTCGCGGACCCGGCGGGGACGGCACGGCCGCTGCGCCGGGAGGTGTTCGGCGGGCCGGACGACCGGGTGCTGGTGATCACCTGGTGGCCCGGCGGGCCGGACGCCGAGGTGCCCGAACTGCCCGATCCGCCGGCCGCGCTGGTCGGCCGCCCGGTGCACCGGTGGCGGTTCGCTTCGCTGGAGGTCGAGGAGGGCCCGTCCCCGGCCGGGTGAACGGCGGTGCGGGCCGGGCACGGCGATCCGGCTGCCGGGCGGGTCGGCAGCCCGTCGGCACGTCTGCCGTCCGCCCGGCGGCGCGACGGCGTGGGGCGGGCGTCGTGGCGGCGGGCGTGGCGGCGCGGCGGGGCGCGGGTCGGGCGGCGAGCGGCGGGCGGTCAGCCGCGGCTGACGGTGAAGACCGCCTCGCCGTCCGGGTCGTCGGTGGTGGGGTGGGTGACCTTGGTCTCGCCGGGCATCAGCCGCACGCTGGGGCCGAGCGGGCCGAGCGAGGTGTGCGGGCCGGGGAGGATGTGCACGGTGTCCGGGCTGGACGGCAGGTTGGTGCAGGTGATCTCGGTCTGCCCGATCGGCAGCGCCGAGGTCTGCGAAGGGGTCTCCCGGTCGACGTAGAAGAGGTTGTCGCCGATGTTGTCGCCGTCGCGGTCCCAGGCCACGCAGTTGACGACGGTGTCCTGGCCGTCGTCGTCGGCGCTGGCCGGGACGGTCGCCGCCAGGACGCCGCCGGCGAGGCCGGCGACGGCTGCGGCGGCCGCGGCCCAGAACAGTCGGGTGGACGGCATGCGTGCTCCATCGGACGTCGGGGCCCCGAGCGGGACGAACCTACCCGCGCCGGCCGGCCCGCCGTGCCGCACTCCGGCGCCCGTACCGCCGATGGACCATCGGGGTGCACCCCGATGGCGCAACGCGCCGCCCGGCCGCCCGCCGGGAGGCCAAGGTGCCGGGAGGTCCGGGTGCCGGGGTGCCGGGACGTCTGCGGCCTCGGCGTCAACTCCGGTAGGTACCCCGACGGGTGAAGCGCGGGCGGCTCAACCGGCCGGGGCCGGCGCGCCGATCAGCATCGACGGAGCGCCGCCCACCCGGGTGAGCAGCACGGTGGCCGCGTTCGGGCCCCGCGGCCTGACCCGGCGGCGCACCTCCTCCGGTTCCACCGCCGAGCCGCGCTTCTTCACCGTCAGCCGGCCCACCGCGCGCTCGCGCAGCAGCGCCTTGAGCCGCTTGAGGTTGAACGGCAGCGCGTCGGTGATCTCGTAGGCGGTCGCGAACGGGGTCGGCCGCAGCGCGTCGCTGGTGAGGTAGGCGATCGTCTCGTCGATCAGCGTGCCGTCCACCGCGCGGGCCGCCTCGGCGACCAGATGGGCGCGGATCACGGCGCCGTCCGGCTCGTACAGGTAGCGCCGCACCGGGCCGGCCGGCGGGTCCGGCAGCCCCCGGCCGGCCAGCGTCGCCCCGCCGGGCAGCAGGGTGGCGGTGCGCCCGCCCGGCCGGGTGCCGAACCACAGCACGGCCTCCTTGACGTCTCCGCGGTCCGAGACCCACTCCGCCTCGGCGTCCGGGGGGACCGCGTCGTGCGGGACGCCCGGCGCGACCTTGACCGCCGCGTGCGGCACCCGGCCGGCCGCCGCCACCGCCCAGGCCAGCGGCGGCGAGTAGCCGCGCGGGTCGAAGACCCGGCCGCGCCCGCCGCGCCGCGCCGGGTCGACGAAGACCGCGTCGAAGCCGCCGGTGTCCACGTCCGCCACGTCCGCGCACCGCACCTCGACGCGGTCCGCCAGCCCCAGCGCGTCGGCGTTCGCCCGTGCCACCGCGCAGGTCAGTGGTGAACGGTCCACCGCGACCACCTCGATGCCGGCCCGGGCCAGGGCGATCGCGTCCCCGCCGATCCCGCCGCACAGGTCGGCCAGCCGTCGTACGCCCAGCGACCGCATCCGGTCCGCCCGGTGCGCGGCCACCACGGCGCGGGTCGCCTGTTCCACGCCGTCCGGGGTGAAGTACATCCGGTGCGCGTCCTCGCCGAACTTCGGGACCGCCCGGCGGCGCAGCCCGGCCTGCCCGATCGCGGCGGAGACGACCGGCGCGGGCAGGGTGCGGCGCAGCCGGGTCGCGGTCGCCAGCTCCTCGCCGGGCGCGTGGTCCCGCAGCGAGGCGAGCACCTCCTGCCCGTCCGGGGTGAGCAGGAAGGCGAACGCGTCGAGGTCGGCCGGGACGTGATCCACCGTGCCATTGTGGCAGCGCTGTTGCCCTCCGGGCCGGGGTGCCCTCCGGGCCGGGTGCCGATGGGCGGGCGGGCCGGTGCCGCGGGGCGGTGGTGGAGCGGGGACGGGCGCGGCCGGCCACGGGCCGGGGCACGGGGGCGGGGGTCGGGTGCGGAGGCCGGGTACGGGCTCTGGCAGGCGCCGGCGGACCGGCCGGCGGGTGGTCGCGACCCGTACAGGTGTGCCGGTCGGACGGCCGCTGCGGGCGGCGCGCTGGCACTCCGCTTGACCGAGTGCTAAGTCCGTCCTAGTCTCGGCGTTGGCACTCTCCTTCAAGGAGTGCCAGAACAGCGACGGGGCAGGTCCGGCACCCGCGACGACGGGCCTACCAGGTCGCCACCCAAGACACTTACTCCCGTGAGCTCTCCGAAGGGGGAGGTCGGATCGTGACGACCGCCAGCACCAAGGTTGCCATCAAGCCGCTTGAGGACCGCGTTGTGGTCCAGCCGCTCGAGGCCGAGCAGACCACGGCCTCGGGCCTGGTCATCCCGGACACCGCGAAGGAGAAGCCCCAGGAGGGCGTCATCCTCGCCGTGGGCCCGGGCCGTTTCGAGGACGGCAACCGCCTTCCGCTCGACGTCAACGTCGGCGACGTCGTGCTGTACAGCAAGTACGGCGGCACCGAGGTCAAGTACAACGGCGAGGAGTACCTCGTCCTCTCGGCGCGTGACGTTCTCGCCATCGTCGAGAAGTAGTCCGCACGCATCGAGCGTCGAGCAGTAACCGCGCCCCGGCCCTCCGGTACGGCGGGCCGAGCGCGCACCGGCTTCCACACCCAGCGCAGCCGTGAACCCCGCCCCGGGCTTTCCGCGTCCTACGGACCGGGGACCCGGGGCGCGGTGCCGACGAGGAATGACGAGGTAGTACGCAGGCATGGCCAAGATCCTGAAGTTCGACGAGGACGCCCGTCGCGCCCTTGAGCGCGGCGTCAACAAGCTCGCCGACACGGTCAAGGTGACGATCGGCCCCAAGGGCCGCAACGTCGTCATCGACAAGAAGTTCGGCGCTCCCACCATCACCAACGACGGCGTGACCATCGCCCGCGAGGTCGAGGTCGACGACCCGTACGAGAACATGGGCGCTCAGCTGGTCAAGGAGGTGGCGACCAAGACCAACGACATCGCGGGTGACGGCACCACCACCGCGACCGTGCTGGCCCAGGCGCTGGTCCGCGAGGGTCTGCGCAACGTCGCCGCCGGCGCCTCGCCGGCCGCCCTGAAGAAGGGCATCGACGCCGCGGTCAAGGCGGTCTCGGACGAACTGATCGCCACCGCCCGCCCGATCGACTCCAAGGACGACATCGCCGCCGTGGCCGGCCTGTCCGCGCAGGACAAGCAGGTCGGCGAGCTGATCGCCGAGGCCATGGACAAGGTCGGCAAGGACGGCGTCATCACCGTCGAGGAGTCCAACACCTTCGGTCTGGAGCTGGACTTCACCGAGGGCATGGCGTTCGACAAGGGCTACCTGTCGCCGTACTTCGTCACCGACCAGGAGCGGATGGAAGCGGTCCTGGAGGACCCGTACATCCTCATCCACCAGGGCAAGATCTCCGCCATCGCGGACATGCTGCCGCTGCTGGAGAAGGTCATCCAGGCCGGTGCCAGCAAGCCGCTGCTGATCGTGGCCGAGGACGTCGAGGGCGAGGCGCTGTCCACCCTGGTCGTCAACAAGATCCGCGGCACGTTCAACGCCGTCGCGGTCAAGGCCCCGGGCTTCGGCGACCGCCGCAAGGCGATGCTCGGCGACATGGCCACCCTCACCGGTGCCACCGTCGTCGCCGAGGAGGTCGGCCTCAAGCTCGACCAGGTCGGCCTGGACGTGCTGGGCTCCGCCCGCCGCGTGACCGTCACCAAGGACGACACCACCATCGTCGACGGTGCCGGCGACAAGGCCGAACTCGACGGCCGCGTCTCGCAGATCAAGGCGGAGATCGCCACCACCGACTCCGACTGGGACCGCGAGAAGCTCCAGGAGCGGCTGGCCAAGCTGGCCGGCGGCGTCTGCGTCATCAAGGTCGGCGCGGCCACCGAGGTCGAGCTCAAGGAGAAGAAGCACCGGCTGGAGGACGCCATCTCCGCGACCCGCGCCGCGGTCGAGGAGGGCATCGTCTCCGGTGGCGGCTCCGCCCTGGTGCACGCCGCCAAGGTCCTGGAGGACAGCCTCGGCAAGGAGAGCGACGAGGCCACCGGCGTCGCGGTCGTGCGCCGCGCGGTCGTCGAGCCGCTGCGCTGGATCGCCGAGAACGCCGGCCTCGAGGGCTACGTGATCACCTCCAAGGTCGCCGAGCTGGACAAGGGCCACGGCTTCAACGCGGCCACCGGCGAGTACGGCGACCTGGTCAAGGCCGGCGTGATCGACCCGGTCAAGGTCACCCGCTCCGCCCTGGAGAACGCCGCCTCCATCGCCTCCCTGCTCCTGACGACCGAGACCCTGGTCGTCGAGAAGCCGGCCGAGGAGGAGCCCGCCCCCGCCGGCGGTCACGGCCACGGCCACGCGCACTGACCCCGACCGGTCGCGCCCCGTTCCACGCCGACGGCCCGGTACCCCCGCAAGGGGCGCCGGGCCGTCGGCGTGCGTTCCCGTTCCCGTTGCCCTTGCGGCCCCCGCTCCGGTGCGTTCCGGCTCCCGCGTCGGTCCCGGAAGGGCCGTGGGCGCGGGGTGGGCCTCACCGGCCGGACCGGCGGGGTTCCGCTCCGCACGACCCTGCGGGTGGCCCGGGTGGCCCGGGCCGTCCGGCGTGGCGGAGCCTGCGGGGTCGCTCGGGTGGCGGGTGACGGCCGGCGGGTGCCGGCGTGGCGGGGCCGGCCGGGGCAGACGGGGTCGGCGAGGTGGCCGGTCCGGGGGCCCGGGCGGCGGGAGCGGTGGTGTCAGCGCGGGCCGAAGCGGCGGCCGATCCGGGTGGAGACCTGCCCGAACGTCCCCATCGGCGCCATCTTGGCCAGCGCGACCGCCGCCTTGTAACGGACGTCCGGCACGCTCACCACCTTGCCGCGCGCCAGGTCCCGAACCGCCGCGCCCACCAGTTTGTCGGCGTCCAGCCACGCCCAGCCGGGCAGCGTGCTGACGTCCATGCCCGCCCGTTCGTGGAACTCGGTGCGCACGAACCCCGGGCACAGCACCATCAACCGCACGCCGGTCCCGCTCAGTTCGCGCGCCGCTCCCTCGGTGAACCGCACCACCCACGCCTTGCTCGCCGCGTACGTCCCGCGCGGCACGAACGCCGCCACCGACGCCACGTTGATCACGAACCCCCGGCCGCGCTCCCGCATCGCCCGCGTGCCCGCCATCGTGAGCCGCAGCACCGCCTCGCAGTGCACCTTGAGCATCGTCGCCTCGTCGGCGGCCGGCACCTCCAGGAACAGCCCGCGGTTGCCGAACCCGGCGTTGTTCACCAGCACGTCCACCGGGCGCCCCGGGTCGGCCAACCGGGCCTCGACCGCCGCGATGCCCTCGTCGGTCGACAGGTCCGCGGCCAGTACCTCCACCGCCACGCCGTACCGCTGCCGCAGTTCGGCCGCGCTCTCCTCCAACCGCTTCTCGTCCCGTGCCACCAGCACCAGGTCGTGCCCGTCGCCCGCCAGCCGTCGCCCGAACGCGGCTCCGATCCCCGCCGTGGCTCCCGTGATCAGTGAGGTCGTCGTCATGCCGGAAGCCTAGGCCCTGGCTGGATACACCCCGTCTGGGCGGTGGCCCGGCCCGCGCCCCCTGCCGTGGCGTCAGGTGGTCCCCGGCGTCCGGCCCCCACGTCCGCACCGTGGCCGGGACCGTCCGAGGAGGCCCACGACGGTGACGAGCCCGGACGTACGATCGCGCGCACCGGACGCCGGGGACCCGCCCGCGGACGGGTGGTGCCAGGCGCCCGGCCACGCCCCGGGTGTCCCGCCCGCCGGCCGGGCCCGTTCCGCCGGCCGGGCCGCTCCGCTGTCCGCCTGGCCGCCCAGCCGCATGGGCGCATGGGCGCACGCGCCGGTACCCGACCGCGGCGGCCGCCCGGTTGGGTGTGGGGTCGGCCGGCTGTGCGGCCGGGCGGCGGCCCGGCCCGGCGTGCGGCGGGTCGCCCGGCCGGTCGCCCGCGCGACTCCACGCCGCAGTCGTCCGTGGTCGGGTCGGTGACCAGGTCGGCCGGTGTGCCGAGCCCGGGCCTCCGGGGGGAGTCGCCGGCCGGGCGGTCCGGGTCAGCGCAGGCGCTGCTGGATCACCTCGGTGTAGGCGGGGTTGAGGGTGTCGGACGCCGCGAGCACGTCCGGCAGCAGCGCCGGCTCGGTGGTCATCGCCCGGAACAGCATCCCCACCGTCACCTCGTGGGTCGGCCGCGAGACCACCACCACCGGATCGCCCGCGCGAACCGCGCCGGGATCGATCACCCGTAGGTACGCCCCCGGAGCGGCCTGCCGCGTGAACCGCTTCACCCACCCTTCCTCGTCCAGCCACCCGGCGAACGTCCGACACGGGATCCGGCACGAGGTGACCTCCAGCACCAGCGCGTCGCCGACCCGCCAGCGTTCACCGATGCGTGCCCCGGTGACCTCCACGCCCTCGGTGGTCAGGTTCTCCCCGAAGACGCCGCCGGGCAGTTCCCGGTTCAGATACTTCTGCCAGTCGTTCAGATCCTCCCTCGCGTAGGCGTACACCGCCTGGTGATCGCCGCCGTGGAAACGGCGGTCCCCGATCGCGTCCCCTGCAACCCCGCTGCCGCCGGTGCTGCCGGCGGCCCGCGGTCCCGGCGCCGTGACCTCCACCGGGCCGTCCACCGGGCGCTTGTCGATCCCGGTGTAGTCGGCACTGGTGTACGGCACGACCAGCGGTTCGCTGCGGTTGACGCTGAGAAGTTTCCCCATGCGTCCGCACCATACGGCTCCCGTTCCCGGCACGCGACGCGGTTCCGCACCGCGTTGACCGGTGTCGTTCCGCTGCCTCCTCCCTCCGCCGCGCCTCGTCCGACCGCCGCCGCTTCCCCCTCCACCACTCGGTCACGTCCGCTGGCGCGCCGCGTCCGGCGGCCGGGCCGGGCGCCGTCGCCGTGCCGGGTCCGCCGGGTCCGCCGGGTACGCGACGTCCGCCGGGCGCGGTGCCGAGCGCGGCGGCCGGGCCGGGGCGGGTCGGCGTGCCGGGCCCGCGCCGCCTCCGCTGACGTCCGGCGTCCGGTCGCCGCGCCGGGCGGAGGCGGCGCGGTCACCGCCGGTGGGCCAGCACGTCCAGCGCGCGGTCGACGTCGGCCGAGGAGTTGTACAGGTGGAACGACGCCCGCAGGTTCCCGGCCCGTACCGAGAGCGCCACGCCCGCGTCCTCCAGCAGACCGGCCGCGTCGCCCAGACCGGGCACCGAGACGATGGCCGAACCCCCGTTGGGTATCGGGTGGTGGCCCAGTTCCCTGAGCCCGTCCTCGAACCGCCGGGCCAGGGCGAGGTCGTGCTCCCTGATCCGGTCCACCCCCGTCTCCAGGACGAGCGCCAGCGACTCGGCGGCCCCCACGTAGGAGAGGAAGGCCGGCGAGGCGTCGAAGCGCCGTGCCGAGGCGGCCAGTTCGGTGACCGGGCCGTACGTGGACAGCCACGGGTCCTCCCCCGCCGCCCAGCCGGCGAATATCGGGGGCAGACCGGCCGCGGCCGACTCCGAGACCGTGAGGAACGACGTGCCCCGCGGCGACAGGAGCCACTTGAACGCCCCGCAGATCACGTAGTCGTGGTCACCGGCGTCGAGCGGAAGCCACCCGGCCGACTGGGTGGCGTCCACCAGCGTGCGTGCGCCGTGCCGCGCGGCGGCCTCGCGGATCGCGGCGAGGTCCGCCACCCGCCCGTCCGCGGACTGCACCGCACTGACGGCGACCAGCGCGGTGCCCGGCCGTATCTCCTCGGCCAGGCGCTCCAGCGCGACGATGCGCACCTTGAGATCGCGCCGGACCGTGAACGGATTCACCAGTGAGCTGAAATCGCCTTCGGCGACCAGGATCTCCGCACCGGAGGACTGGCCGGCCGCGATCAGTCCGGCGTGCACGCTGGCCGACGAGCCGACCGCGACCCGTTCGGCCGGGACGTTCGCCAGCCGGGCGAAGGCCTCCCGCGCGGAGGTGACCGCCGGCTCCTGGCCGGCCAGGTTCCCGCCGCGCCACTCGTCGATCGCCTCGTGCATGGCCCGCGCCGACCGGGCCGGGGTCAGACCGTGGGAGGCGGTGTTGAGGTAGGAGGTCCCGCAGGTGATTTCGTTGCTCAACAGACTGTCCATGACCTCAGCGTGCACCGGCACGACATCAAAGTCCATGCCGTCGAAAGATTGTTCACCCCAAAGGATTGCTTATGATGGGGTCATGATCGAGACGCGACACCTCCGGGTCCTGCGCGCGGTGGCCAGGGCCGGGTCCTTCTCGGCGGCCGCCCGTGAGCTGGGTTGCACGCAGCCGGCCGTGAGCCAGCAGGTCAAGGCGCTGGAGCAGGCCGCCGGCACGCCGCTGGTGGTCCGGGCCGGGCGGGAGACCCGGCTGACCGAGGCGGGTCGGGCGCTGGTCCGGCACGCGTCCGGGATCCTCGCCGGGTTGACCGCCGCGGAGGAGGAGGTCGCCGCCATCGCCGGGCTGCGGGCCGGGCGGGTGCGGATGGTGTCCTTCCCCTCAGGGAGTTCCGCCGTGGTGCCCGGCGCGGTCGCCCGGATGCGGACGGACCACCCCGGGACCACCGTCTCGCTGGAGGAGGCCGAGCCGCCTCGTTCGGTCGAGATGCTCCGTTCGGGTGATTGTGAGGTCGCGCTCGCGTTCCGCTACCTCGGCCGTCACGGTCCGCCGGACGAGGGGGAGTGGGACGGACTGGTCGTCCGGCCGCTGCTCACCGACCGGCTCGTGGGCGTCCTCCCGGCCGGTCACCGGTTGGCCGGTCCCGGAACCGGCCCGGTCGGCGGCCGAGGCCCCGGGCCGGGGGCCGGTCGGGGTGCGGGGACGGGAGCCGCCCGCGGCCCCGGCGCGGGCGCCGGGGCAGGTGTGGAGCCGGGCACCGGGCCGGACGGCTGCCGTGGTGAGGGTTCCGTCGCAGGTCCGGGGCGGGCGTCCGGCGGACGACTGGCGGAGCGACGCGGAGTGCCTCTGGCGGAACTGGCCGACGAGCCCTGGATCGCGGGCTGCCCGCGGTGCCGCCGCCATCTGCTGGACCTCTGCGCGGCCGCCGGGTTCACGCCCCGCGTCGACTTCGCGACGGACGACTACCCTGCCGTCGCCGGACTGGTCGCGGCAGGGCTCGGAGTCGCGCTCCTGCCCGAACTGGCGCTGCGCTCCGTCCGCCCGGACGGCCTGGTCCTCGTCGACGTCGAGCCGGACGCGCGGCGTGAGGTCGTGGCGCTCACGCTGCCCGAGCTGGCGCACGTTCCGGCGGTGGACCGGATGCTGGGCCGGCTCGCGGAGTCGGCGACCGGTCGGTCATGAGCCGCCTGCCGCCCGTGCCGGCCACGCTGCCCGGGCCGGCCGCCCCGGCCGGGCCGCCCGCGCACGCCGCCCCGTGACGGCTGGACGACACGTGGATCGCCCGCCCTGCCCGGGCCGCCCGCGGCGCCCCTCCGGGCCTGCCGCCGCCGTGGCCCGTCGCCCGCAGGCCCGCGCCCGGCCACCCCGCGGCGCGCGGAGCCTCCCGCCGCGGCTCCGCGAGCCGCGGCTCGCCGCCCCCTGTCACGCCGCGCGGGCGGCTCGCTGCCCCCTGTCACGCCGCGCGGGCGGCTCGCCGCCCCCTGTCACGCCGCGCCGCACCCCCGTGCGACGTCGCCCGTGCCGGGCTCCGCCTTCGGGACGTGCGGCCCCGGGCAGTTGTGCAGAAACGATTCTTCAGTTGCTGGGACTCGTGATCAGCCGGTTGCGGGAGCGCCCCGTCATCTCCTCGCGTTCGTCCTCGGTCAGGCCGCCCCAGACGCCGTACGGTTCCCGGACGGCGAGGGCGTGGGCGGCGCAGGCCGCGCGGACCGGACACCGCATGCACACTTCCTTGGCGGCGGCCTCGCGTGAACTGCGGGCAGCTCCCCGCTCGCCCTCGGGGTGGAAGAACAGCGAGCTGTCGACGCCCCGGCAGGCGGCCAGCAGCTGCCAGTCCCACAGGTCGGCGTTGGGGCCGGGGAGACGGGAGAAATCTGCCATTGCTCATCCCCTCGAAAGGTCTTCTTGAGGTCCGGTCCGGTCGGGACGGCGGGCCCGCGGGGTCTCCGCCGGTCCGCAGCCGGGCATATTCAATGTGTAACTGGATGTAAATATGACTCATTGCCAATCTAGCCTCAACACTCGTACATGCGAAAAAGCGGATCAAATGACCATTGGTCGGGCGGGGTGGGCGCCCCGGATCGTCGGGCGGAGCCGGGTGCGCGCACCTGCCGGGCGGGCCGGCCGGGCCGTTCCGGTGGTCCGGCCGATGTCCTGCAAGTGGGCGCAGCCGTCCGCGCCCGCCCGGGGCGCCGAGGCGTGGCGCGGGAGCGCGGGCGGTTGCCGTCCGGGCGGGCGGCGCGGCGTGTTCCGGTGCGGGCGGCGCCCGGCGCCCACCGGGCGTTCGCCGCGTGTCGGCCGTGTACCCGACGGGTTTTCGCCGGGCGCGGGGCGGGCGGTGCGGCCGGGTAGCTGAATCGTGTCGGGGTGATCACGTAGAGTGTCGGCGACGGCTGCCAGACTCCGTAACTCTTTCGAGTGAGCGTCGTTGAGAGTACGGAGGTGGTCGCACGGCGTGGTCGTACGGGTGGAAGCCCGGCGCCGTCAGCCCCACCGGTGACGATTCGTACCAGCCTGGAGGCTCAACGTGACGCGGATCAGCTGCGGAGGGCGGTCATGACATCCGTCCTCGTCTGCGACGACTCCCCGCTTGCCCGAGAGGCGCTTCGCCGCGCGGTCGCGACCGTGCCCGGAGTCGAGCGGGTAACGACGGCGGCCAACGGCGAGGAAGTCCTCCGCCGCTGGGGTGCCGATCGGTCCGACCTCATCCTGATGGACGTCCGGATGCCCGGCCTCGGGGGTGTCGAGACCGTGCGGAGGCTGCTGTCGGCCGACCCCGGTGCCCGCATCATCATGCTGACCGTCGCGGAGGACCTCGACGGAGTGGCGCTCGCGGTCGCCGCCGGCGCCCGCGGCTACCTGCACAAGGACGCCTCCCGCGCGGAGTTGCGGGCGACCGTGACGCAGGCGCTGGCCGACCCGACCTGGCGACTGGCACCGCGCCGGCTGCGTTCGGCCGAGATGGGCGCCGCGCCGACCCTGACCGCTCGGGAGATCCAGGTGTTGGAGGGGATGAGCCACGGCCGGTCGAACGCGGAGATCGGGCGGGAGCTGTTCCTGTCCGAGGACACCGTCAAGACGCACGCCCGGCGGCTGTTCAAGAAGCTGGGCGCGTCCGACCGGGCGCACGCGGTGGCCCTCGGCTTCCGCTGGGGCCTGGTGCGCTGAGAGGTGCGGCGCGCCGCCGGTCACGGGGGCCGTGTGGTGACGGGGGCCGTGCGGCGCCGGCCCGGACGCGCCGCCCGTGCGGAGCAGGGCGAGCGGCGCGGAGCGGCACCCGGCCGCGCCCGGACCCCGGCGGTGTCCGCGGGACGGAGTCCGCCCACCGGAGTGCGTCGGCCCGGAGCGCGCCGGCCGGGCCGGACGTCGGACGAGGTCGTCCCCGCCCGTTTGTCCGGCCGCCGCTCGGCAGCGAGGCGGTTCGACGCACCAAACGTGACGTTTTCCGCACTGATTCGCACGCCGAGTTCCGGTGCGCGTCACACGAGCGGCCGGTTGTTCGTAAGTCCGTTCGGACCTGCGGGTTTCCGAAGACGGCGGCCCGGACGGAGGGCCACCAGGACGGAACCGGCGGGTCCGTTCGGCGGTGCGGGGATTCGCTTGAAGTTCCGGATGTCCGCGTGAGGACGCATGCTTGGCGTATGGACTTCCTCGGGGAACGACGAGAGCCGCGCCGCCCGGTGTCCGTGCCGGGCGCGGTGGCGGTCGGGTCGGCCGGAGCGGACACCACCCCGCAGACCGGGCGGGAGACGTCGCGGGGAGCGGCGATGACGGCGGCGAGCACCGCGCCCCATAACGCTTCGGTGCACAACTCGGGGCGCGGTGCGACGGACCCGCGAGCCACCGGGCACCATGGACCGATGCGCGACGACGAGACGCCGGGGTCCGCCGCGGCCGGAGGCACCGGGACGATCCGTGCCCTCGTGCGTCGCGCCGCGGAGGGCGACGAGCAGGCCACGCACGACCTGCTGGCGCACGTCCACCCGCTCGCGCTGCGGTACTGCCGCACGCGGCTGTCACGGCTGCCGGGTGACGCGCGGCACTTTGTGGACGACCTGGCGCAGGAGGTGTGCCTCGCCGTCCTGTGCGCACTGCCGCGCTACCGTGACCAGGGTCGGCCCTTCGAGGCGTTCGTGTTCGCCATCGCCTCGCACAAGGTGGCCGACCTGCAGCGTTCCGCCATGCGCGGCCCGGGTTCCACCGCCGTGCCGTCCGAGGACCTGCCCGAGACACCGGACGACTCCCTCGGACCGGAGGAGCGCGCCCTGCTCAGCAGTGACGCCGAATGGGCGAAGGCCCTGCTCGCCAACCTTCCGCCGCACCAGCGCGAACTGGTGCTGCTCCGTGTGGCGGTGGGCCTGACCGCGGAGGAGACCGGACAGGTGCTGGGCATGTCACCCGGTGCGGTCCGGGTGGCCCAGCACCGGGCGCTCAGCCGGCTGCGCGCCCTCGCCTCGCAGGCCGAGGCCATCCGGGCGGACGGCGCACGCGGTCTGTCCGCCTGAACGCCGGGTTCCGCACCCGCCCGCCCGGTGCCCCGGATCCGTGCGTCCTGCCGGCCGGGCGGAACGTTCCACCACGTCGGGTGCTCCCCCGTTCCGCCGTTCCCCCGTTCCCCTGTTCCCCTGTTCCGCCGTTCCCCTGTTCCCCTGTTCCCCCGTTCCCCTGTTCCCCTGTTCCCCTGTTCCGCCGTTCCGCCGTTCCGCCGTTCCGCCGTTCCGCCGTTCCGCCGTTCCGCCGTTCCGCCGTTCCGCCGTTCCGCCGTTCCGCCGTTCCGCCGTTCCGCCGTTCCGCCGTTCCGCCTCCGAGTCGTCGCCGGCCAACGGCCTGCCGCCGTGCGAACGCGTTACGCCGATCGGGTGGTATCGGTCCGGTGGGGTTTGCGCCGCGGAGCGCACAGAAGCGGCGCCGAACCATACGTGGCGCGATTCACTCCGGTGCATCCGCGTACCTGCGGGAACGCCGCTGTCCCGCCGTCGGCGGCCCGGACCGGGCGGTGCCGCCGGGCCGCCTCCCGGGACCGGGGAACGCCATCCGATCGGCCCAGTAGCATGGGATGCCACGCCGGGCAGGAGCATTGGGAAAGGGTGTCATGAGCGCTAACGCCGACGGAGTGGCCGAGAAGGTCGCCGAGAAGTTCGGATTCCTGGGGCTCACCTACGACGACGTGCTGCTGCTGCCCGGGGCGTCGGACGTCGTGCCCAACCAGGTCGACACCGCCTCCAGGGTCACCCGCAACATCCGGATCAACATCCCCCTGGTGTCGGCCGCCATGGACAAGGTCACCGAGGCCCGGATGGCGATCGCGATGGCACGCCAGGGCGGCGTCGGCGTGCTGCACCGCAACCTGTCGGTCGAGGACCAGGCCAACCAGGTGGACCTGGTCAAGCGCTCCGAGTCCGGCATGGTCACCGACCCGATCACCGTGCACCCGGACGCCACCCTCGCGCAGGCCGACGCGCTCTGCGCCAAGTTCCGCATCAGCGGCGTCCCGGTCACCGACGCGTCCGGGAAGCTGCTGGGTATCGTCACCAACCGCGACATGGCCTTCGAGCTGGACCGCGGCCGCCAGGTGCGCGAGGTGATGACCCCGATGCCGCTGATCACCGGCACGGTGGGCATCTCCGGCGACGACGCGATGGACCTGCTCCGCCGCCACAAGATCGAGAAGCTGCCGCTGGTCGACGGCGAGGGCAGGCTCAAGGGCCTCATCACCGTCAAGGATTTCGTCAAGGCGGAGAAGTACCCGCACGCGGCCAAGGACGCCGAAGGCCGGCTGCTGGTCGGTGCGGCGGTCGGTGTCGGGGACGACGCGTTCCTGCGCGCGCAGGCGCTGGTCGAGGCCGGGGCGGACTTCCTGGTCATCGACAGCGCGCACGGCCACAGCCGCGGCATCCTGGAGATGGTGGCCAAGGTCAAGGCCAACCTGAAGGCCGAGGTGATGGCCGGCAACGTGGCCACCCGGGACGGCGCCCAGGCGCTCATCGACGCCGGCGCCGACGCCATCAAGGTCGGTGTGGGCCCGGGCTCCATCTGCACCACGCGGGTGGTGGCCGGCGTCGGCGCGCCGCAGGTCACCGCGATCTACGAGGCGTCTCTGGCCGCCGGTCCCGCCGGGGTGCCGCTGATCGGCGACGGCGGTCTGCAGTACTCGGGCGACATCGCGAAGGCCATCGCGGCCGGCGCCGACACCGTGATGCTGGGCAGCCTGCTCGCCGGCTGCGAGGAGTCGCCCGGGGAACTGCTGTTCATCAACGGCAAGCAGTTCAAGTCCTACCGGGGCATGGGTTCGCTCGGCGCGATGCAGGGACGCGGCCAGGCCCGGTCGTACTCCAAGGACCGCTACTTCCAGGACGACGTGCTCTCCGAGGACAAGCTGGTCCCGGAGGGCATCGAGGGGCAGGTGCCGTTCCGCGGCCCGCTGGCCGCCGTGGCGCACCAGCTGGTCGGCGGCCTGCGCTCGTCGATGGGCTACGTGGGCGCGGCGACGGTGCCCGAGCTGAAGCGGAAGGGCCGCTTCGTGCGGATCACCTCGGCGGGGCTGAAGGAGAGCCACCCGCACGACATCCAGATGACCACCGAGGCGCCCAACTACCACGTGCGCTGAACGCGGGGCCGCCCGCCCGCCGGCGGTGGCCGCCGACGCGTACCCCTCGCGGGAACCCGCTGGGATACTGGGCGGGCAGGCCACGAAGAAAGGCGAACAGTGACTGAGATCGAGATCGGGCGAGGCAAGCGCGGCCGCAGGGCCTACGCATTCGACGACATCGCCGTCGTCCCGAGCCGGCGCACCCGGGATCCCGAGGAGGTCTCGATCGCCTGGCAGATCGACGCCTACCGCTTCGAACTGCCGTTCCTGGCCGCGCCGATGGACTCGGTGGTCTCCCCGGAGACCGCGATCCGCATCGGCCGGCTCGGTGGCTTGGGCGTGCTCAACCTCGAGGGGCTGTGGACGCGTTACGACGACCCGGAGCCGCTGCTCGCCGAGATCGCCGAACTCGATGACGCCGCCGCCACCCCCCGGCTGCAGGAGATCTACGCCGCCCCCATCCGCGAGGAGCTGATCGGCCAGCGCATCAAGGAGGTGCGCGAGGCGGGCGTGGTCACCGCCGCCGCGCTCTCCCCGCAGCGCACGGCGCAGTTCTCCAAGGCGGTGGTGGACGCGGGCGTCGACCTGTTCGTCATCCGGGGCACGACGGTCTCCGCCGAGCACGTCTCCGGCTCGCACGAGCCGCTCAACCTCAAGCAGTTCATCTACGAACTGGACGTCCCGGTGATCGTCGGCGGCTGCGCCACGCACACCGCGGCCCTGCACCTGATGCGCACCGGCGCGGCCGGGGTGCTGGTCGGCTTCGGCGGCGGCGCCGCGCACACCACGCGCAACGTGCTCGGCATCCAGGTGCCGATGGCGACCGCGGTGGCGGACGTGGCGGCGGCCCGGCGCGACTACATGGACGAGTCCGGCGGCCGGTACGTGCACGTCATCGCGGACGGCGGCTTCGGCTCCAGCGGCGACCTGCCGAAGGCCGTGGCCTGCGGCGCGGACGCGGTCATGATGGGGTCGCCGCTGGCCCGCGCCACCGACGCGCCCGGCCGCGGGTTCCACTGGGGCATGGAGGCCGTGCACGAGGAACTGCCGCGCGGCAAGCGGATGAACCTCGGCACGGCCGGCACCACCGAGGAGATCCTGCTCGGCCCGTCGCACGCGCCGGACGGCTCGATGAACCTCTTCGGGGCGCTGCGCCGCGCGATGGCCACCACCGGCTACTCCGACCTGAAGGAGTTCCAGCGGGTCGAGGTCACCGTCGCGCCGTCGGTGGGCCACCACTGAGCCGACCGGCGCCGGGCCGTCGTTCCCGACTGGCCGGCCCCCGGCGGTCCCGGTCGGCCGGTCGGCGGGGGACCGGCCCGGACGGCGGGCCCCCGGACGACTGACCGGGGCGGCCGCCGGCGGCCGGGTCAGCGGGCGGCCGTGCGCCGGGTGACGACGAAGCCCTCCGCCGCGGCTATCAGGTAGAACAGCGCGGACATGGCGTCGAACTCCGAGGTCCAGGCCTTCCACACCACGCCGAAGTGCTGGAAGAGGACGTCGGTGACCGAGACGGCGCCGTCGGACACGTGGCTGCCGATGAGCGCCAGCCCGAACAGTTCACCGAGGAAGACGCCGAGCAGGGCGAACCCCACGGCGGCGAACGGCAGCACGCGGTGCCGGCCGCCGACCTTGCCGGTGGCCGCGCCCACGGCGAGTCCGACGGCGAGCGCCGCGTAGCTGAACTCGTGGTAGGAGCCGTCGCTGTTGGACATGGCGCGCAGCAGGAAGCCGTAGACCAGCGCGCCGACGACCATCACCAGTCCACCGGCGAGCAGGCCGGCCCCCAGCCGACCGGGCGCGGCCTTCGTGACCGGCGGGCCGTACCCGCCCGGGTACCCGCCGGGCGCGCCCGGGTACCCGCCCGGCGCGGCAGGGGCCGGCGGGCCGTAGCCTGCCGGGCCGCCCTGCGCCGGACCGGCGGCGGCCGACGGGGTGAAACCCGCGCCGGGCTGCGGCGCCGGGCCGGCCGGGACGGGCTGGGCCGCCGGCTGGACGCCGGGCGGGCCGACCGGCTGGGGTGCCGGCGGAACGGGCTGGGTCATGAGGTCCCCCCTCGACTGACGATGTGGCCCGAACGCTAGCAGCGGGCACTGACAGCGGATCAAGAGGTTTCCGGTCACCGGATGGTGACGGCTTGGTCCATTTGCCACTCGACGGGCATCTGTCGGATGACGACCCAATAATCAGGACGTATGGCGCACAGGAAGTCTTTCTCCGGGCGTGACCTGGGCATGGATCTCGGCACCGCGAACACCCTGGTGTACGTCCGGGGCGAGGGGATCGTGCTCAACGAGCCGTCTGTGGTGGCCGTCAACGCCGTCGACGGCGAGGTCATCACCGTGGGCACGGACGCGAAGGCCACGATGGGCCGCACCCCGTCCCACGTGGTGGCGGTGCGCCCGTTGCGGGACGGGGTGATCGCCGATTTCGAGATGGCGGAGCGGATGCTCTGGCACTTCATGCGCAAGGTGACGGGCGGGCGGCGTTTCAGCAGGCCGCGGGTGGTCATCTGCGTGCCCTCGGGGATCACCAGCGTCGAGCGGCGGGCGGTGATCGAGGCGGCCACCACGGCGGGGGCCCGGCAGGTCTACCTGATCGACGAGCCGATGGCCGCCGCCATCGGCGCCGGGCTGCCGGTCAGCGAACCGGTGTGTTCGATGGTGGTGGACATCGGCGGCGGCACCACGGAGGTCGCGGTGCTGTCCCTGGGCGGCACCGTGGCGTCCCGCTCGGTGCGCACCGGGGGCGACGCGGTGGACACGGCGATCGCCATGTACGTGCGCCGCGAGCACTCGCTGCTGATCGGCGAGCAGACCGCGGAGGCCGTCAAGCTCGCCGTCGGCTCGGCCGCCCCGCCCGGCTACTGGCCCGACCCGCTCGGCCGGCTGGACCGGGAGTTCGAGGTCGCCGCGGTCGACGGGACCCCGCCGGTCCGCCCGGCCCCCGATCCGGAGGGCGCCGCCGACGCCGGGGACACCGACTCGGCGGACGCGGGGGCCACCGCGGGTGCGGGCGACGCCGAGGACGGCGGGGACGCCGGGCCCGGTCCGGCCGGGGCTCCCACGCGGGAGCGGGACGCGGTCGGCATGGTGACCCTGCTCGGTTCGTCGCGGGGCGCCGGCCGGCGCTGCCGGGTACGCGGCCGCGACCAGGCGAGCGGCCTGCCCAAGACCCTCGAACTCGACGCCGCACAGGTACGGCGTGCCATCGGCGAGCCGGTCGACGCCATCGTCGAGGCCGTGCGCCGCACCCTGGACTCCTGCCCGCCGGAGGCGGTCGGCGACGTGATGGAGCGCGGCATCGTACTCACCGGGGGAGGCGCTCTGCTGCCGGGGCTCGACGTGCGGCTCAGCGGGGTGTTCGAGATCCCGGTGGTGGTCGCGGCGTCCCCGCTGGACTGCGTCGCGCTCGGCACCGGCAAGTGCGTGGAGAACTACGACGCCCTGCGCACAGTGCTCGACGTGAACCAGAACACCCATGTGAACCAGAACACCTATATGGCGTACAAGGCATGACGTCGTTGACGTGAGGCGAGGTGCGGTGACGGCTCACGCGGAACGCACACCGGGGGCGCCGCGACGCGTGGTGCGCCGGCTGGGGCGGCTCCTGGCGGGCCGTGTCGGCGCGCACCCTGTGTGCGGCGCAGAGTCCGTGCGCGGCGCGGACGGGTCGACCGAGCACGGCGGGCCGCGCGCGCCGGGCCCGGCCACTGCTGGCTCCGGCGGTCCGACCGGCCCGCGGGGCCGTGGCGTGCCGCCCGCCCGGCCGGCCGGACGCGACGAACACGAGGGGCACGGCCGTCCCCTGGCCCGGCCCGGCGGCGGCTCCCCGGTACGGCGCACCGTGCGCGGGCGTGCGGTGCGCATCCTGCTGTGCCTGGCCGTGGCGGGGATCTCCGGTTCCTGCTCGGCGCCGGACGGCACAGCGCTTCCGTCACCGGCCGCGCCGCGGTACGCCGGGCCGGCGAGCACGTCGCCTCACGAGGCGGTGCCCGCGGGGAGGGGGAGGGCGACGCCTGCGAGGGGGGCGACGGGGCCGCCGCAGTCGCCGCCGCCCCCGGATCCGGTCAGGGTCGCGCTCACCGGCCTGTCACCCGTCCTGCCGTACGACGGCGACACGTTGACGGTGACGGGTGCGCTCACCAACACCACCGGCCGTCAGATCGTCGCCGCCCGTCTGGGCGAACGGGTGGGCGGCGGCAGCGAGATCGCCCGCAGCGAGCAGGACGTGGCGCCGCTCTCGCCCGGCGAACGGGTGCCGTTCAGGCTGGCGGTGCCGGTGTCCTCGCTCGGCCTGGCCGGTGCGGGCGACTACCGGCTGGACGTGGCGCTGACCGGTCGGGACGGTGCCGCCCTCGGGGCCGTCTCGACGCGGCTGCCCTGGTCTCCGGGGGACGTCGGCGACACGCCGCTGGACGTGGCGGTGCTGTGGCCGGTGACGGACGCCCCGCACATGGAGGCGCTGTCGCTGGGCTGGGGCGACGACGCGCAACCGGTATTCAGGAACGATGATCTGACGCGTGAACTCGCCACGGGCGGCCGGTTGCGGGCGGTCACCTCGGCGGCGTCCGGCCTGCCGGTCACCTGGATGGTGGACCCGGGGCTGCTGGACGAGGCACGGGCGATGTCCGGCGGCTACCGGGTGGCCGACGCGCCGGACGCCAGTGACCCGCTGCGCAGCCACCCGGGGAACGGCCGGGCCGCCGCCACCTCCTGGCTGGCCGACCTGCGCAAAGGTGTCCGGCACCGGGACGTGGTCGCGCTGCCCTACGCCGATCCCGACCTCGCCGCGCTCGCGCACAGCGGTACCGGCGCCGCCCTGCTCGGCCCGGTCCTGCGGGACGCGGTGCGGTGGGGCGCCGCCACCACGCGGTCGGTGCTGGGGGTACCGGTGCGCGACGACGTGGCGTGGCCCTACCGGGGAGGACTGGACGCGAGCATCACCGGGCTGGCGGACACGCTGGGCGCGCGGACCGTGGTGGCGTCCGGGCAGGGGCTGAGCACCGGCACCACGCACTCGCGCGTGTCGCTGACCGGCGGGGGGACGGCGTTGGTCGGGGACCTCGGGGTGAGCGACGCGCTGTCCGGTCCGGTCGACGACCCGGAAGCCCAGGTGACCGCCCGGCAGCGGATTCTGGGGGCGCTGCTCGCCGCACGGCTGCGGGCCGGGCGGCAGGCGGGCGGCGTCGTGTCCGGCGGCCGGGAGGGCACGGTCCTGGTGGTGCCGCCGCGCGGGTTGTCCGGCCGGGCGGCCGACGCGCTCGCCGGAGCGCTGCGGGTCGCCCGGGACGCGGGCTGGATCCGGCTGGTCGGTCTGGACGAGGTGGTCGCCGATGCGGGCGACGCGGCCGACGCGGCCGGGGGACGCGGCGGCCGGACGGGTGGGACGGGCATGGTCGGCAGGACCCGGGACAACCGCGGGGACCGGGGAGACGGCGGGACTGGCGGGGTCGTCGCGGGTGGAGACGGCCGGACCGGCGGGAGCGGGAGAGCAACGGGCGGGGCCGGCGGGGCCGCTGCGAAGGCGGGAGGCGGCTGGAGCGGCGGGGGCGGCGCGGACGGCGCGGCGCCGCCCGCCCGGGTCGCCGGGCAGCCGCCCGGACCGGCCGCGCCGACCCGCCCCGGCACCGCCGGAACCCCGTCGCAGGACCGGCCCGATCCGTCCTCCGGGACCGGACGGACCCCGTTGACCAGCGGTGACGACCAGTGGACCGGGAGTTATCCACAGGCCTTGCGGGCGAACGAGATCTCGGCGGACGATGTCACCGCGGTCGCCGCGATCCAGCCGGACCTGGGCACCCTGACCAGGGTGCTGTCCGACCCGGAACGGACCACGGACGCGGTGCACCGGGCGATGCTGCGAGCGGTCTCCACCGGCTGGCGGGCCGGACCGGCGAGCGGTGACGCCACGCAACGCAAGTCCTATACAGGGGGAGTACGAGCCTATGTCGACGATTCGATCACCTCGGTGCACCTGCTGCCGAAGCGCGGCACGGTCACGATGGCGGGGGACACCGCGTCCATCCCGGTCACCGTGGCCAACGGCCTCCAGCAGACGCTGGGCGGGTTGCGCCTGCGGGTCACCTCCTCGGCGCCCAACCGGCTGAGCGTCACCAACCCGGCCGTGGCCGTACGGGCACCGCCTGCGGCCAACCACACCCAGCAGGTCGGGGTCCGGGCCGACGCCAACGGTCCGGTGCGCGTGACCGCTCAGCTCTACACCACGGCCAACGACCGCCCGTGGGGCGACCCGGTGGTCTTCCGCATCAAGGTCAGCCGGATCTCCCCGCTGGTCGTGACCGGGGTCTGGGGCGGCCTGCTGCTGATCCTGCTGGCCGGCGCGGTCAAGGTGCGCCGGGTCAGGCAACGCGCCGCCGCGGCCGCGCCCGACGACGCCCGGAGCTGAACGTCCCACCCGGCCACGCGGGCGCCGTGCCACGCGGGTGCCGTGCCACGCGGTCGGCGGCGGCACGGTCGGGCGGCGCGCAGCGGCCGGCTACAGGCGGGCGGCGGCGCCCGCGGGGGTGGCGCCTCGGGTGTCGAGGAGCAGTTGCGCCTTGACCGCCAGACCCTGGAGGTCGTAGGTGTGGTGGTGCTGGAGCAGCAGGGTCAGGTCCGCCTCGCCGGCCGCTTCCCACAGGGAGTCGGCCCGGGGGATGGGCCGGTCCTGGACCCGCCATTCGGGGACGTAGGGGTCGTGGTAACTGAGGGCGGCGCCCAGGTCCATCAGCCGGGAGCCGATCTCGTGGGCGGGAGCGCCGGCCTGGTCGGCGAGGTCCGCCTTGTAGGTGACGCCCAGCAGCAGGACGCGGGCGCCGCGCACGGACTTGCCGTGCTCGTTGAGGAGGGTGCCGCAGCGCTGGACCACGTAGCGCGGCATGCGGCCGTTGACCTCCTGGGCGAGTTCGACCATGCGCAGCGGGTAGCCCGGGGTGCGGTTGCGGAAGGAGAGGTAGTTCGGGTCGAGGGCGATGTCGTGGCCGCCGACGCCGGGGCCGGGCCGGAAGGACCGGAAGCCGAAGGGCTTGGTCTCGGCGCAGCGGATGACGTCCCACAGGTCGATGCCGGCGTCGTGGCAGAAGACGGACATCTCGTTGACCAGGGCGATGTTCACGTGGCGGTAGTTGATCTCCAGCAGTTTGACGGCTTCCGCCTCACGGGGGCCGCGGGCGCGCACCACGCGTTCGGTCACCCGGCCGTAGAACGCGGCGGCCGCCTCGGTGCAGGCCGGGGTGAGTCCGCCGATGACCTTGGGGGTGTTGGCGATGCCGTTGCCGTGGTGGCCGGGATCGACCCGGTTGGGGGAGTAGGCGAGGTGGAAGTCGCGTCCGGCGCGCAGGCCGGAGCCCTGTTCCAGGAGGGGGCGGAGGAACTCCTCGGTGGTTCCCGGGTATGCCGTGGACTCGAGGATCACGGTGGAGTGCGGCCGCAGGTGGGCGGCGAGGGTGCGTGCGGCCTCGGCGACCAGCGACAGGTCGAGGGCGCGCTCCTGGCCGAAGGAGGTGGGGACGCAGATCACGGCGGTGCGGGCGCGGCCGAGCGCGGCGGGGTCGCGGGTGGCCCGGAAACCGGCGGCCAGCATGCGTCGGACCTCGGCGGCGGTCAGGCCGTCGGCGGAACCGCGGCCGGTGTTGAGCCCGTCCACCACGGCGGGGTCCGTGTCGTAGCCGATGACGCCGATGCCCGCGAGGCTGGCGGCACGGGCGAGGGGCGTACCGAAGTGGCGGAGGCCGATGACGGCGAGGTCGGCGGGCATGGCGTGGGGGTTCCCCTCCCTGCTGGGGCGTGGGGCCGGCGCGGGATCCGGTGCGCCGGGCCGAGGGCCGGGGGCGGCGGCCGCAGGTGGTGGCGCGGTGCGCTGGCCGGGCCGGCGGGCGGTGCGGCGGAGGCGGACGGAGGGCGACGGGCACGTAATCCGGCGGTACCGGGCCGGAACGCGGACGGAAGGCGGCGGACGGTGGCGGGTGGAAGGGCGTGGGGCGACGGGGCGGTGCGGGTGCCGGGCGTCGTCGTCGGGATGACGGGGACCCCGTGCGACCGGCATCTTCTGACGGAGGGCATTCTTCGATGGAGCGTTTTAAGGCTAAGCGGAAATATGACTGACATTCAGTATTGAGGCCATTGGACGCCTCGTGTGGCGCGAGACCTGTCACCCGGTCACCATCGAGGGGACGGGCCGCGCGACCGGGCCGGATCAGGAGGCAGACGTGAGGACCGCACAACTGGGACCGCGGGAGCGGGCGCAGTCGCTGGCACGGATGGCGGAACAGGAGCTCGACGTCCTGGTGATCGGCGGCGGCGTGGTGGGTGCCGGCACCGCCCTGGACGCGGTGACCCGGGGCCTGGTCACCGGACTGGTCGAGGCGCGCGACTGGGCGTCGGGCACATCGAGCCGTTCCAGCAAGCTCATCCACGGCGGGCTGCGGTACCTGGAGATGCTGGACTTCGCCCTGGTGCGCGAGGCGCTCAAGGAGCGCGGGCTGCTCATCCAGCGGCTGGCGCCGCACCTGGTGAAGCCGGTGCCGTTCCTCTACCCGTTGCAGCACCGCGGCTGGGAGCGGTGGTACGCGGGCGCGGGCGTGGCGCTCTACGACGCGATGGGTGTCTCCTCCGGACACAACCGGGGACTGCGCACCCACCGCCACCTGGGCCGTTCCCGCGCGCTGCGGGTGGCGCCGTGCCTGAGGAAGGACTCGCTGGTCGGCGCGCTGCAGTACTACGACGCCCAGATGGACGACGCGCGGTACGTGGCGACGCTGGTGCGCACCGCGAGCGCGTACGGCGCGATGGCGGCGAACCGCGCCCGGGTGGTCGGGTTCCTGCGCGAGGGCGAGCGGGTGGTGGGCGCCCGGGTGCAGGACGGCGAGCAGGGCGGCGAGTACGAGGTGCGGGCCCGGCAGGTCGTCAACGCGACCGGGGTGTGGACCGACGAGACGCAGGCGATGGTCGGCGAGCGCGGGCAGTTCCACGTGCGGGCGTCCAAGGGCATCCACCTGGTGGTGCCGAAGGACCGCATCCACTCCTCGACCGGGCTGATCCTGCGCACCGAGAAGAGCGTGCTGTTCGTCATCCCCTGGGGCCGGCACTGGATCGTGGGCACCACGGACACCGACTGGGACCTGGACAAGTCGCACCCCGCCGCCTCCAGCGCCGACATCGACTACCTGCTGGAGCACGTCAACACCGTGCTGGCGGTGCCGTTGAGCCGGGACGACGTGCAGGGCGTGTACGCCGGGCTGCGTCCCCTGCTGGCCGGGGAGTCGGAGGCGACCAGCAAGCTGTCCCGGGAGCACACCGTGGCCCACCCGGTGCCGGGGCTCGTGGTGGTGGCGGGCGGCAAGTACACGACGTACCGGGTGATGGCCAAGGACGCGGTGGACGCCGCGGTGCACGGGCTGGACCGCCGGGTCGCGCCCTGCTGCACGCAGGACGTGCCGCTGGCCGGTGCGGAAGGCTACCACGCGCTGTGGAACGCGCGGGCGCGGATCGCCGCGCGCACCGGGCTGCACGTCGCCCGGGTCGAACACCTGCTGAACCGTTATGGATCGCTCACGCAGGAGGTGTTGGACCTGGTGGCCGAGGATCCTACGCTGGGTGAACCGTTGGCTGCGGCCGACGACTACCTGCGGGCCGAGGTGGTCTACGCCGCGTCGCACGAGGGCGCCCGGCACCTGGACGACGTCATGACCCGGCGCACCCGGATCTCGATCGAGACGTTCGACCGGGGGACCCGGAGCGCCCGGGAGATGGCGCGGCTGATGGGGGGCGTGCTGGGTTGGGACGCCGACCAGGTCCGGCGCGAGGTCGAGCACTACGAGAAGCGGGTGGAGGCGGAACGGGAGTCGCAGCGTCAGCCCGACGATCTGACCGCGGACGCCGCGCGGTTGGGTGCGCCGGATATCGTGCCGATCTGAGGGAGCGGGAAGGCGGCGGTCCGGCCGGCCCGGTCGCGCGACCGGACGCGGGCGGTGCACGACCAGCATCTGACCCGTGCATGCCAGTGGCCGGCGAGCCGGCCGGGAACGACGGAGAGCGACCGACCGTGCGAGCGGTGAACGGCCACCCGTTCGCCGGTCGTGCCGGGGGAACGAAGGGGGCGGAGGGTGTCCGACCAAGGTCGGCTGGTGGCCGGGAGGTACCGCCTGGTCGAGTCCATAGGCCGCGGCGGCATGGGCACCGTCTGGCGGGCCGAGGACGAGTTGCTCGGCCGTCAGGTCGCCGTCAAGAAGCTGCGGGTGCCTCCGCAGCTCCACGACGACGAACGCGAGCGGCTCTACGAGCGCACCCGGCGCGAGGCGCGCAGCGCGGCCCGCATCGCCCACCCGAACGTGGTCGTGGTGCACGACGTGGTGGAGGACGCGGGCCTGCCCTGCGTGGTGATGGAGTACGTCCGCTCCCGCACGTTGTCCGACGTGCTGAAGAAGGACGGCCCGATCGCCCCCCGGGAGGCCGCACGGATCGGGCGCGGCATGGTCGCCGCGTTGCGCGCCGCGCACCGGGCCGGGGTGTTGCACCGGGACGTCAAGCCGGCCAACGTGCTGCTGGGCCTGGACGAGGAGAACGAAGAGGGCGGCTGGCCGGGCGGCCGGGTGGTGCTGACCGATTTCGGCATCGCGTCGGTGACGGGCACGTCCACGTTGACGCGCACCGGTGAGCTGATCGGGTCGTTCGACTATCTGGCCCCCGAGCGGATCACCGGCGGCAACCCCGGCCCGGCCTCCGACCTGTGGGCGCTGGGCGCGACGCTGTACCAGGCGGTCGAGGGCAGCGCGCCGTTCCACCGGGACACCCCGATCGAGACCGCGTACGCGATCGCCTCCGAGCCCGTTCAGCCGCCGCGCAACGCCGGTCCGCTCACCCCGCTGATCGAGTCGCTGCTGGCCAAGGAGCCGGAGCGGCGGATGACCGGGGAGCAGGTGGAACGGCTGCTGGTCTCCTCGGTGGAGACGGTGGTGGTGCACGGAGGGCGCGGCGAGGCGCCGACCACCGCGTACCCGCGCCCGGGCGTCCCGTACGCCGGTCCGTCCTGGGCGGCCCGGGAGGGCGGTCCCGACGCCCCGGAGTTCCTCGTCGACGCGTCCGCCGCCGAGCGCGCCGGGGCGGCGCCGGAGACCGACGCCCCGGAGACCGACCCCCCGGAGACCGACGCCCCTGGCGCCGGCAGCACGGGCCCGGACACCGGGCGGGGGCCGGCCCGGGTGCCGCGCCAGGCGCATGGGCCGGAAGGGCACGCCGCGGGGGAGCACGAGCCGGCCCCGCCGGCCGCGGTCGGGCCGTTCGCGGCCGACGGCCGCTCCGACGGCCACCGTGGCGCCCGCTTCGACGCCCGTCCCGAGGCGGCCCGCGACACCCACACCACGCGGCACGCCGACGCCTACGGCGACTTCGGGCACGGCGCCCACCGGGTCGCCGGCCAGGACGACGACCCCCACCGCGACCAGTCGCGGGACCCCCACCGCGACCCGGCCCGTTCGTCCGGCGGCCGGCCCGCGCGGCGCGGGCGGGCGGCACGGGCGCTGGGGGTGCTGGCCGCGTTCGTCGCGCTCGCCGGGGGAAGCGCGCTGGCCGCGCGGCACTTCGGGGTGGCCCTGCCGCTGCTCGGCCGGCACCACGGCGCGCCGACGCCGTCGCCGACCGGTCCCAGCCCGACGCCGCAGCCGACCTGGCCGGCCGGCTACCACCAGGTCGACGACCCGGAGGGCTTCACCATGGCGGTGCCGGACGGCTGGCACCGGGAGACGAGGCCGCACGGCGAGGTGGACTACATCGACCCGCAGAGCCTGGTGGACCTCAAGATCAGCATCCTGGACTACGCGGGCCCCAGCCCGCTGCAGCACTGGAAGCAGTTGGAGAAGATCCGCCGGAACGATCCCCAGTACGACGAACTGCGGATGAACTCCACGACCACCGTGGTCAACGGGGTCACCGAGCCCGCCGCGATCTGGGAATGGACCTGGCAGGGCCGGGTGCGCGAGTATCACGCGATCGATCTCGGGTTCGGCGAGGAGGGCGGTACGCAGTACGCCGTCTACCTCTCCGCGCCGGACAGCCAGTGGGCGCGGCGGCAACCGGTGTTCCAGGTCGCGGTGCGCACCTTCCGCCCCACGGGGTGACCGCGGGGGCGGGGACGGAGCGCTCGTCGGACGCGAGACAATGGCCGCGGGTGAACGCCGGCCGGGCCAGGACCTGGTGGGTGCTGCCCGACACCACGTCATGCCGAGACGAGAAGGACGTCGATGACCCAGGGGCAAGGCACGAACGGCCGTCTCCTCGCCGACCGGTACCGCCTCGGAGAGGTCCTCGGCAAGGGCGGCATGGGCACGGTGTGGCGCGCCTCCGACGTGACGCTGGGGCGCAGCGTCGCGGTCAAGGAGCTGCGGTTCCCGGACAACGTGGACGAGGACGAGAAGCGCCGGCTGATCACCCGCACGCTGCGGGAGGCGAAGGCGATCGCCCGGATCAGGAACACCGGCGCGGTGACCGTCTACGACGTGGTCGAGGAGGACGGGCGGCCGTGGATCGTCATGGAGCTGGTCGAGGGCCGGTCGCTGTCCGACGCGATCCGGGCGGACGGGCCGTTGCCGGCGAGCCGCGCGGCCGAGGTCGGACTGGCGGTGCTGGACGTGCTGCGCGCCGCGCACCGCGAGGGCATCCTGCACCGTGACGTGAAGCCGTCCAACGTGCTGATCGCCGAGGACGGCCGGGTGGTGCTCACCGACTTCGGCATCGCGCAGGTGGAGGGCGACCCGTCGGTCACCTCGACCGGCATGCTGGTCGGCGCGCCGTCGTACATCTCGCCGGAGCGGGCCCGCGGCCGGCGGCCCGGCCCGCCGGCCGACCTGTGGTCGCTGGGCGTGCTGCTGTACGCGGCGGTGGAGGGCAGGCCGCCGTACGACAAGGGCTCGGCGATCGCGACGCTGACGGCGGTGATGACCGAGTCCTACGCGCGTCCCTCGGTGCGCGGACCGCTGCTGGACGCGATCAGCGGGCTGCTGGTGAAGGACCCGGACGAACGGCTGGACGACTCCGGGGTGCGCGGGCTGCTGCTGCGGGCGCAGGACACCCCGGACGTGCCGGAGGCGGAGCAGACCCGGGCGATGGCGATCCCGGCCGATCCGCAGCCGAGGCCGACCGACCTGCCGCCGGCGGACGTCGCGAGCCCGGCGGCGGGCGCCGGGTGGTCGGCGGTCGGGTCCGGGTCGCCGGTGGCCGGCGCACCGCGTCCGGGCGGTCCGGCGGCCACCTCGCGCACGCTGCGGGCCGGGGCCGGTGCCCGGCGGGTGGCGGTGGTGGTGGCGGCTCTCGTGCTGGTGGCGGCGGCCGTGGTGGTGGCGGTGGTGCTCTCCTCCGGCGGCGGCAAGGGGAACGGCGGGAAGCCGGGCACGCACCGCTCGCGGGCACAGGGCGACGGGCCGGACGGCGGCCGGTCGCCGTCGGCGTCGGCCGACGCGTCGGCGCACCGCGGCGGGCCCGGTTCCACGGCGTCGGCGCACGCCTCGGCGTCGGCGTCGGGCACGGCGGTGCCGGCCGGGTACGCGGAGCGGCACGACAGCGGCTTCCACTTCGCGATGGCGCTGCCGCACGGCTGGCATCGGATAGCCATCGCCGGCGCGCACTCGGGAGAGGTGTTCGCGGCTTCGAAGAACGGTTTCCCCAGGGTGCAGGTGGACTACAGCGCCAAGCCCGGCAAGGACGCGGCGGCCGCCTGGCGCGCGGAGGAGCCGGCGGTGCGGTCGGCCAGCGACGACTACAAGGGCCTGGGCATCCACGGCATCAGCTACCAGCACTTCGACACCGCGGCGGACTGGGAGTTCACCCGCACCGACGACGGCACCGCGGTGCGGGTGGTGGACCGTGGTTTCGCCGACGCGCACGCGGGATACGCCATTATGGTCAGCTGCCCGGCGGGCCGGTGGGACCACAGCACGTGCCGGCGGCTGCGCCAGACGTCCTTCGCCACGTTCCGCGCGCTCGACTGACCGGGCCCGCCGGGTGCGCCGCGCGCCCGGTCGCGCCGTGCCAGGTCGCACCGCGCCCCGCCCGGACGGGCCGGCGGCCGGCTGGTGCGCGGCGGCCGCCTGAGACCGGTTCAGTACGTCACGTTCAGCACGTATCGTAAGAGTACGGGCCGTGTGGGGTGACCGCCGGGGACGCGGTGTCCGGAACCGGGCGCCGGCCGGGCCGTTCCGGTCGGGCCGGCCGAGCGCTCATGGGAGGGGCCGTGGACGAGTACGCCGGGCGGGTGCTGGCCGGCCGCTACCGGCTGCCCGCGCCACCCGCCGACGAGTTCGAGGTGGTCGAGACCCGCGCGTTCGACACCTACAGCGGACAGGACGTCCTGGTGCGGCAGTTGCCGCTGCCCGAGGTGGTGCCGGCCGAGGTCGACGGCGAGGAGCCGGGTCCGCGGGGGGAGCCGGAGGGCAGCGACGCGGCGCGCCGGGCGCTGTCGGCGGCGCGGGCCGCGGCGGCGGTGCCGGACCACCCCCGGCTGGTGCAGGTCTTCGACGTGCTGGTCGAGGACGGCAGCCTGTGGGTGGTCTGCGAGCTGGTCCCGACCGCGCGGCCGGTGGCCGCGCTGCTGGCGGCCGAGCCGCTCTCCGTGTTCCGGGCCGCCGAGATCGCCGCCGACCTGCTGACCGGGCTGCGGGCGCTGCACGCGTACGGCTGGACGCACCGCAACATCACCACCGAGACGGTCCTGGTGTGCGAGGACGGCCGGGCGATGCTGGACGGGCTGGCCTACGGCGCGGCGCAGGACGCGCTGTGCGGGTACGACCCGGTGCCGGCCGAGGCGGCCCCGGCGGACGGCGGCTGGGGCGGGCCGGCGGGCGGGCCGGCGGTGGAGCGGGCCCGGCAGGCGCGGTTGACGGTGGTCGGCCCGGTCACCGAACGCTGGTCGCCGGAGCAGGCGTCGGTGCCGGCGCCGGGCAACTGGCAGTTGGCGCCACCGGTCGGCCCGGCCACCGACCTGTGGGCGCTGGGCGCGCTGCTGTTCCGCTGCGTGCGCGGGCACGCCGCCTATCCGGAGGAGAGCGCGGCCGAACTGGCCCGGCTGGTGTGCGGCGAGCCGTGCGCCGGAGCCGAGGACTGCGGGCCGTTGCGGCCGGGCGTGGAGTCGCTGCTGAGCCAGGACCCGCAGGACCGGCCGGACATCGGCCAACTGCACGGTTGGCTGCGGTGGTTGGTGCGGTCCGCGCCGGAGCCGGGCATCGGCGCGCGCACCGTGCGGGTGCCGGCCGATCCGCACCGGCTGCCGATCGTGCGGCGGCGCGGCGAGTTGGTCCGGCAGCGCCGCGGACAGGAGCGGCGCGCACGGCGCGAGCGCGCCGCCGCGCGACGCGCCGCGGCCGCCGGGGCGAAGGCCGACGCCAGGGCCGCGAAGGCGAAGTCCGGGGCCGCTTCGAAGCCGGACACCGCGGCCGGCGCGCCGGCCGCGGCCCGGGACGGCGGCCGCGGAGCCGGCCCCGGCCGGGCGCCCGCCGCTGTTCCGCCACCCGCCGCTGTTCCGCCACCCGCTGTGCCGGACCGGGTCGGGCCCGGTGCCGGCGGGCTGCCGCCCGCTGGACCGGGCGGCCCCGCGTGTGACACGTCGGTTGCGACCACCGCCGTCCCGCCTGCCGCGCGCGGTACCCGCTCCGCGCCGTCGCCGGCTGCCGCGCCCGTCGCCCTCCCGCCGCCCGCCGCCGCGTCGCGGTGGCCGGACGGGCCGGCGGAGCCGCCCGGCGGCTACGCGGAGCGGTTGGCCTCGGTCCCGGCGGCCGACCGGCCACCGGACCGGTCCGGGTGGTCCGGGCACGGGCGGCACGCGCGCACCGGCGGGCCGGCCGGGCCGCCGGACGCCCCGCCCCGACCGGCCCGGCGGTTCGGGCCGCGCCGGATCGCGCTGTTACTCGTCGGCCTGGTCCTCGTCGCGCTCGTGGGCCTGGTCGCCTACGCGATGACGCTGCCGCCGCGCGGTTCCACGGGGTCGGGCCGGCTGCCGGCGCGGGTGCCGGCCGGCGGTCCGGGCGGCGGGCTGGCGTCCGCCGGGTCGCCGTCCGGCACGCCGGGCGCGTCCGCCTCCGGGGGCGGGCGTACCGCCTCGGCCGACCCGTCGCCCACCGCCGGGTTCACGCTGCGGCACGATCCGGCGGGCTTCACCGTCGCGGTGCACGACGGATGGAGCCGGACCAGGGGCCCGCACGGCGAGACGGTCTTCTCCAGCGGCGGCGACGCCTTCCGGCTGACCGTGGTGCGCGGCCGGGACGCCGCCTCCGGCGCGGCGGCCGACCCGATCGGCTACCAGACCCGCACCGAGCCGGAGTTGGCCGCGTTCCGGGCGAGCTCCTGGGCGTCGTCCTCCGGGATGCGTTCGCTCACCTCGCGCGGGCACCCGGCCGCCGAGGGGCAGTTCAGCTGGCGGGACCCGGGCACCGGCCGGCAGGTGTTCGGGGACAACCTGGTGGTGCTGCGCGGCGGGCACTACGACGTGCTGCTGCTCACCGGGCCGGACGATCAACGCCCGCTGATCACCACGTACTTCGCACAGGCCGCCACGTCGTTCCGGGCCACCGGCTGAGTCCGGCGCCCGACCTCTCGCGGCGCGGGTCCCGCCCGCACGGGCCGCGGCCGCCGGCTCGGCGGCGCCCTGTCGGCGCCGGCGTACGGTGCCCGCCCCGCACGGGCCGCGGCCGCCGGCCGTGGCCGGCTCGCCGTCCCGTACCGGCTCGCCGCCCGGCCCGCGCCCGCACGGCGGGGGTGGCCCGGGGCGCGTACCGTGGTGGACGGGACAGCGCGTGCGAGGGAGGTCGCCATGGCTGCGGTCCCGGTGGACCAGGCCGACGTGATCGTCGTGGGGCTCGGCCCCGGCGGCGAGGACACGGCGGGCCGGCTGGCCGAGGCCGGGCTCGACGTGGTGGCGGTCGACGAACGGCTGGTCGGTGGCGAATGCCCGTACTACGGCTGCATCCCGTCGAAGATCATGGTGCGGGACGCCGACCTGCTGGCCGAGGGGCGGCGCATCCCGGGGCACGCCGGTACCGCGATGGTGCACCCGGAGTGGTGGCCGGTGGCGCGCGGGGTGCGCGAGGCCACCGCGGACTGGGACGACAAGGCCGCGGTGGACCGGCTGACCGGGCACGGCGCCCGCTTCCTGCGCGGCCGGGGCCGGCTGACCGGTCGTGACGAGGTGACGGTCACCGGCGCGGACGACGCGGAGTGCGCGATCCGGGCCCGCCGGGCCATCGTGCTGGCGGTGGGCGGCGAACCGGCCGTGCCGCCGGTGCCGGGGCTGGCCCGCACGCCGTACTGGACCAACCGGGAGGCGATCCGGGCCGAGGAGGTGCCGGGCTCGCTGCTGGTGCTGGGCGGCGGCTCGATCGGGCTGGAACTCGGGCAGGTCTTCGCCCGGTTCGGCACCGCGGTGACCGTGGTGGAGGGCGCGCCGCGGCTGCTGCCGCGCGAGGAGCCGGAGGCGCACGAACTGCTGCTGCGGGTGCTGACCGAGCAGGGCCTCGCGGTGCACACCGGCACCGAGGTGGAGTCGGTGGCGTACGGCGACGGGGGCTTCGCGGTCCGGTGCGCGCGCGGCGAGCGGCTGGTGGCGCGGCGGCTGCTGGTGGCGACCGGCCGGCGCACCGACCTGTCGCGGCTCGGGGTGGGCGTGATCGGGGTGGACCCGGACCTGCGCGCGCTGCCGGTGGACGACCGGCTGCGGGTGCTGCCGCCGCGGGACGGCCGGCCCGGGGTGTGGGCGCTGGGCGACGCGACCGGCAAGGGAGCGTTCACCCACATGTCGATGTACCAGGCCGGGATCGTCACGCGCGGCATCCTCGGCGAGGGCGGTCCGCCGGCCTCCTACCACGCGGTGCCGCGGGTGACGTTCACCGACCCGGAGATCGGCGCGGTCGGGCTCACCGAATGGCAGGCGCGCGAGCGGGGCGTGGCGGTGCGTACCGGGTACGCCGACATGGCGAGCAGCAGCCGGGGCTTCACCCACCAGACCGGCAACCGCGGTTTCGTCAAGGTGGTCGCCGACCGGGCGGCCGGCGTCCTGGTGGGCGGCACCACGGCCGGGCCGTACGGCGGCGAGGTGCTGGGCGCGCTGGCCGTCGCCGTGCACGCGCGGGTGCCGCTCGACGTGCTGCGCGAGCAGATCTGGGCGTACCCCACCTTCCACCGCGCGATCGGCGACGCGCTGGCCGGGATCCGCTGAGCCCTTCCCGCGCGCCCTGCGCGGCGCCCCGCGTCCCGCGTTGCCCCGCGCCCCGCGTCCCGCGTTGCCCCGCGCCCCGCGCCCCGCGCCCCGCGCCCCGCGCCGCTCCGCGCCCCGCGCCCTGCGCCGCTCCGCGCCCGCCCACGCCCTGCGGCACGTCGCGCCGTGGCGTGCGTCGGCGCCGTGCCGGTCAGCGTGGGGCGGTCCAGTCCGGCACCCACGTCCCGCCGGGGTGGCGGTCGGCCGGGACGGCGGCGAGGTGGGCGCGGAGGGTGCCCAGCGCCGGGTGGGGGTTGTCGCGGTGCCAGAGGAGCGAGTGCGGGTAGACGGGTGTCGGGTCGGTCACCCGGATGCGGCGCAGGCCGTGGCCGGCCGGCCAGACGAGGCGGGTCCGCCCGCCCATGAGGGTGGCCAGCGCCGGGGTGCCGGCGACGGTCTCCAGCAGCACGTCGGAGCCGAAGTTGGGGCCGGTCGCCTCGATGGTGAGGCCGAACGCGGCGACGAGGTCGTCGTAGTAGGCGGCCCACTCGGTGCCGGGGACGACGCCGGGCATCCAGATCCGGTGCCCGGCGAGTCCGGCCGCCGTCACCGAGCGGGCGCCCGCCAGCGCGTGGCCGGGGCCGGTGAGGAGCTGGAGCGGCTCGTCGATCACCCGGGCGGACCTGACGTCCTCGGGAAGGGGCCGTCCCGGCACGGTGACGGCGCGGAACGACGCGTCGATCGCACCGGACCGGATGGCGGTGACGGCCGCCCCGACGTCGAACAGCATCACCACGTCGAGTGCGATCGCCGGGTGCGCGCGGTGGAAGTCGCGCAACAGGCCGGACGCCGCGCCGCGCGAGGCGATCACGTCGACGCGCAGCGGCCGGCGGCCGGCCCGCACGGACCCGGCCGCGCACGCGGCGACCCGCAACAGCTCGCGCGCGTGCGGCAGGAACGCCTGTCCGTCGACGGTGGGTTCGGCGCCGCGCGCGGTGCGGGTGAACAGCCGCACGCCGAGGTCGCGCTCCAGCGAGGCGATGCGCTTGGAAACGGCCTGCTGGGTGATCGCCAGCTCGGCGGCGGCATCCTGGAACCGCCCCGCGTCGGCGGCGGCGACGAAGGTCCGGACGGCGTTGAGGTCCATGCCGGGACCCTAGGCCGTGTCTGACCCATCCCGCCTGGCCCGCCGCCCGCCTGGCCCGCGCCGCCCGCCTCCGCCGGGACGCCCGCCTCGCAGGGTCGGTGACGTGAGCCGGTCGGGGGTCACAACCGTGGGTTGTCGATGGCGCCAACGCGGTTGTTTGATCCCCCGGCCCGGCGCCCGCTTTGATGCTCGCGATCGCGGATCGGGTGGTAGCGGGCGAGCGGCGGGGGCGTCGGGGATGAGGAACGGACAACGGCTCGGGCGAGCGCCCGGGCACCGGTTGGGGCGGCGGTTCGGGTGGCTCTGGGCGGCCTACGGGACCAGCGCGCTCGGCACCCGGCTCGCCTTCGGCGCGTTCCCGCTGATCGCCGTCCGGGTCCTGCGCGACGGACCGCTCGAGGTCGCGGCCCTCGCCTCGGCGGGGGCCGCGGTCGGCGCGGCCGTGGCGGTTCCGCTCGGCCCGTGGACGGAGTCCCGGCGCAGGCGGCCGGTGCTGGTCGCGATGGACCTGGTGCGGTTCGCCGCGCTGCTCACGGTCCCGGCCGCGTTCGCGCTCGGCGTGCTCACCTTCCTCCAACTGCTGCTGGTCTCGATCGTCGTCGCGGCGGCCGACATCACCTTCCGTGCCGCCTCGGGCGCCTACCTGAAGACGGTGCTGCCGGCCGGGGACCTGCTGCGCGCCAACGCCCGGTTGGAGTCCACGGCCTGGACGACCACCATCGTCGGGCCACCGCTGGGCGGCGCGGCGATCGGACTGTTCGGCCCGGTGGCGACCGTGCTGGCCGACGCCGTCAGCCACCTGCTCTCGGCCGCTGCCGTCAGCGCGACCGGCGGTCGGGAGCCGCGGGCCGGACGCCGGGAGCCCGCGCGCCCGTGGGCCGGGGACCTGCTGGCCGGCTGGCGGCACGTCCTGGCCGATCCGACGCTGCGTCCGCTGTTCCTCAACACCGCCGTGTTCAACGGCCTGGTGATGGCCGCCGAGCCGCCGCTGGCCGTCCTGATGCTCGGTCAGCTCGGGTTCGCGCCGTGGCAGTACGGCCTCGCCTTCGCCGCCCCCTCGGTCGGCGGGCTGCTCGGCTCACGGCTGGCCCGGCCGCTCGCCGCCCGGTTCGGGCAGCACCGCGTCCTGGTCGCCGCCGGGGCGCTGCGCGCGCTCTGGCCGGTCGGCCTGGCCTTCCTGGGACCGGGCGGCGCAGGGCTGTCGCTGGTCACGGGCGTCGAGTTCGGGCTCGTCCTGTGCTGCGGGGTCTTCAACCCCGTCTGCGCCACCTACCGCCTGGAGCGCACCGCGGCCGACCGGGTCACCCGCACGCTGTCCGCCTGGGCGGTGACGACCAAGGCGTCGACCGCGCTGCTGACGGCCGTCTGGGGCGTGTTGGGCGACCTGTTCGGCCCGCGTACCGCCATCGGCCTGGCCGGTGTGCTCCTGCTGGCGACGCCGCTGCTGCTCCCGCGCCGCGCGGCGCCGCCGCTCCCCGGGCCCGGACCCGGGCCCGGGCCCGAACCCGGGCCCGGGGAGCGGCCGGTACCGAGCCGCGCCTGACGGCCCGGACTCCCGCCCCGGCCCCCGCGCACCCGGCCGGCGCCATCGCCGCCCTGCGCGCCCCGGTCCCGCGCGCCCACTCGCCCCGCGCGCCCGGCCGCGCCATCCCCGCGCGGCGCGCGCTCCCCTGGCGGTGCCCGCCGCACGCGCCATCGGTGCGGGCCGGACGCGTCGGGTGGCGCCCGGCCGTGACGTACGGTCCCGCCCCGCGGGCTGCGGACCGGGCGGGCGGCACCGCGCCCGGCCGCCTCGACTCCCGCCCCGGCCGCCTGGTCCCCCCGGCAACCGCGGGCTGCGGACCGGGCGGACGGGACCGCGCCAGCGTTCGCTGGCGCGTTTGTAAACGACCGGTGAAACCCGGTTACCGGCGGGTATCCAAATCCCGCCCCCGCACGTAACCTCGCGCCATGACGGACGCGCAGGCCACCCCCGGCAGCACCGCAGGCACTCCGGGCGACGCCCCGGCCGAGATCCCGAAGGGCGGCAACCCGGTCGCCGACCGCGGCGGCCGCTCGGCGGGCGAGGTGGTCACCGCGGACCTGGTGGCCCGACTGACCCGGGACGTGCCGGGCGAGGGGCGCACCGCGAGTCGCACGCCGTTCACCGGCGAGGTGCTGGCCGAACTGCCGGAGGCCGCCCCGGAGGACGTGGCCGCGGCGTTCGGGCGGGCCCGCACGGCGCAGGCGGCGTGGGCGGCGCTTCCGGCGCGCCGGCGCGCGGCGGTGCTGCTGCGCTTCCACGACCTGGTGGTGGGCCGCCAGGCGGAGGTGCTGGACCTGATCCAGCTGGAGACCGGCAAGACGCGGCTGCACGCGCACGAGGAGGTGCAGGCGGTCGCGGTGGCCGCCCGGCACTACGGGGTGGCCGGCCCGCGCTACCTGCGCCCGAAGCGGCACACCGGCGCGCTGCCGGTGCTGACCCGGGTGACCGAACTGCGCCACCCGCGCGGTGTGGTGGGGCAGATCGCGCCCTGGAACTACCCGCTGGAACTGTCCGTCGGCGACGCGCTGCCGGCGTTCGCGGCGGGCAACGCGGTGGTGATGAAGCCGGACACCCAGACCGCGCTGACCGCGCTGTGGGCCCGCGAGCGGATGATCGAGGCGGGGCTGCCGCAGGACGTCTGGCAGATCGTCATCGGGGACGGGCCGGTGATCGGCGGCGCGCTGGTGGAGCACGCGGACTTCGTGTCGTTCACCGGCTCGACGCGCACCGGCCGGCAGGTGGCGACCCGGGCGGCGGAGCGGCTGGTCGGCGCCTCGCTGGAGTTGGGCGGCAAGAACCCGATGCTGGTGCTGCGCGACGCCGACCTGGACAAGGCGGCGGACGGCGCGGTGCGCGGCTGCTTCTCGTCGGCCGGCCAGCTGTGCGTGTCCATCGAGCGGCTGTACGTGGACGAGCGGATCGCGGACGCCTTCCTGGAGCGGTTCGCGGAGCGCACCCGGCGGTTGCGGCTCGGCTCGGCACTGGCGTACGGCGCGGACATGGGCTCGCTGGCCGGACGGCGGCAACTGGACGTGGTGACCCGGCACGTGGAGGAGGCGGTGGCGGCGGGCGCACGGGTGCTGACCGGCGGTCGGCCGCGACCGGACGTCGGCCCGTTCTTCCACGAGCCGACCGTCCTGGACGGCGTGCTGCCGCGGATGGCGGTCTGCGCCGAGGAGACGTTCGGGCCGGTGGTGTCGGTCTACCGGTTCCGCGACGAGGACGAGGCGGTGCGCGAGGCCAACGCGACGCCGTACGGGCTGAACGCCAGTGTGTGGACGAAGGACGCCCGGCGCGGCGCGGCGATCGCCGCCCGGCTGCGCACCGGCACCGTCAACGTCAACGAGGGCTACGCGGCGGCCTACGGCAGCGCCCGCTCGCCGATGGGCGGCATGAAGGACTCCGGGCTGGGCCGGCGGCACGGCGCGGAGGGGATCCTCAAGTACACCGAGCCGCAGACCGTCGCCAGCCAGCGGGTGCTGCCGATGGGCCCGGCGCTGGGCATGTCCGACGAGGGGTACGCGGCGCTGATGACCCGCGGCCTGAAGCTGATGAAGGCGTTGCGGCTGCGCTGAAGCGGCCGGCCGGGCAAGGGAGGAACGTACGTGGGTCGCGACTACGACGTGATCGTCATCGGCTCCGGGTTCGGCGGGTCGGTGGCGGCGCTGCGGCTGACCGAGAAGGGTTACCGGGTCGGCGTGCTGGAGGCCGGCCGCCGCTTCACCCGGCAGACCCTGCCGAAGAACTCCTGGGACGTGCGCAACTACCTGTGGGCGCCGGCGCTCGGCCTCTACGGCATCCAGCGCATCCACCTGCTCGGCACGGTGCTGGTGCTGGCCGGCGCCGGGGTCGGCGGCGGCTCGCTGAACTACGCCAACACCCTCTACGTGCCGCCCGAGGCGTTCTTCCCCGACCGTCAGTGGGGACACATCACCGACTGGCAGGAGGAGTTGGCGCCGTACTACGACCAGGCCAAGCGGATGCTGGGGGTGCGGGCGAACCCGGCCATGACCCCCTCGGACGTGCACCTGAAGGCCGCGGCGGACCGGATGGGCTGCGGTGAGACCTTCCACCTGGCGCCGGTGGGCGTCTTCTTCGGCGACGGGCAGGACGCGGCGGGCGGAGCGCGGGCGTCCGCGGAACCGGGCGCCGAGGTGGCCGACCCGTACTTCGGCGGCGCCGGGCCCGCGCGGCGGGCGTGCACGCAGTGCGGCGAGTGCATGACCGGCTGCCGGCACGGCGCGAAGAACACCCTGACCGAGAACTACCTGTACCTCGCCGAGGCGTCCGGCGCGGTGATCCGGCCGATGACCACGGTGGTCTCGCTGGCCGAGCACGCCGAGGGCGGCTACGCGGTCTCCACCGTGCCCACCGACCAGCGCAAGGCGGTGCCGCAGGTGCTGCGCGCCGAGCAGGTGGTGGTGGCGGCCGGCACCTACGGCACGCAGACCCTGCTGCACACCGTGCGGGACGCCGGCGGGCTGCCGCGCATCTCGGACCGGCTCGGCGAACTGACCCGCACCAACTCCGAGGCGCTGGTGGGCGCGCAGACCGACGACCGGCGCTACCGCAAGGCGCACGGCGCCGAGCGGGTGGACTTCACCGCCGGCGTCGCCATCACCTCCTCGATCCACCCCAACGACCACACCCACATCGAGCCGGTGCGCTACGGCAGGGGCTCGAACGCGATGGGCGTGCTGTCGGTGCTCCAGGTGCCGTACGGCGGCCGGGCACCGCGCTGGCTGTCCTACCTCGCCAACAGCGTCAAGCACCCGTCGCTGACCGCCCGTTCGCTGTCCAACCGGCGCTGGTCGGAACGGACCATCATCGGGCTCGTCATGCAGACCTCCGACAACTCGCTCACCACGTACATCAAGAGGAAGGGCCTGGGCAAGGGGCTGTTGACGGCCCGTCAGGGACACGGGACGCCCAACCCCACGCACATACCGGAGGGAGCGCTGGCCGCCCGGACGATCGCCGAGGAGATCAACGGCTTCGCCGGCAGCAGCATCGGCGAGATCGCGGACACCCCCATGACCGCGCACTTCCTCGGCGGCTGCCCGATCGCCGCGGACCCCGAGCACGGCGTGATCGACCCCTACCAGCGGCTGTACGGCTACCCGGGCGTCCACGTGGTGGACGGCTCCGCGGTCTCCGCCAACCTCGGCGTCAACCCGTCCCTGACGATCACCGCGCAGGCGGAACGGGCGATGGCGCTCTGGCCGAACCGCGGCGACGCCGACCCTCGCCCGGCCCAGGGCGAGCCCTACCAACGGGTCGCACCGGTCGCACCGCGCGACCCGGCGGTGCCGCGCGAGGCGTTCGGCGCGCTGCTGCTGCCGGTGCCGGAGGTCCCGCCCAGGGCGTCGGGCGGCGCGGAGGGTTCGGCCGGCGCGCAGGGCGCGGGGTCCGGGTCCTGACGCCTGGCCCGCCGTGCGCGCGGTGGCCCGGCGGTGGCGGCTCGGCGGAGGTAGCGCGGCGGTGGCCGGGCGGCCGGGACGGAGCGGCGAGGGTGCCTGGCCGGCGCCGGGGGGGGGGTGACGCCGGCCAGGCGGAGAGCCCGGCGGCCGTGCTGTGCAACGGACCGCGGAGCCCTCGGGTGGCACCCGGCGTCAGGGCGGCGCCGGATGCCGGGGGAGACGGCGGCGCCGGGGGGAGTGCCGCCGTCGTGGTGGTCGTCGCTCGCCGGCCGATCAAAACCGGCCAACGGGTCTCATCCTGCGCGATCCCCCCTCCCCGGCGCAACCGTCCGACTCACCCGTTCGCGGGTGACGGTGTCCGACGGCGGACGAAAGGGCGGGGCGTCGCGGGTCTCCCGCAGTGCGGTCGGCCCCGGGCGTCCCCGGGACCGACCGCCTTTTCTCGGCGACCGGGCTGCTGTCCCCTGCTGACCGGTCTCCTTGACCGGGGCGAGGTCCCACGACGTACAACCCAGGCACGCCTCATCGCCCCGGCGAATCCACCCAGCTGCGTCTGGGCGGTCTCCACGCGTGGTTTCCGAATCCTGACCGCCCCTGGCTGGGACGGACATCCGGTTCAACGAGGCGCCCGCGGGCCCGGTCACGAGCCGTTCGGGTGAACTCCCCCGAACGGCCCAACGGGAGCCGTCAGGCCCGGCCGCGGCACAGCTCCAGAAGGGCCAGTGCCAGCGCGGTGCCGGGCCGGCCCAGGGACGTGTGGTACGAACTGATGACCTGCGTCTCGCGGGCCAGACTGACCCGCCGGCCGCCGGAGGCGACGCGGGCGCGCTGGATCCCCTCGGAGACCGCGATCCGCTCGCGCACCAGCGCGATGATCCGCGCGTCGATGGCGTCGATGCGCGCCCGGCCGTCCTCGACGGCGCGTGCCCCGGGCGTGGTGCGGGCCCCGGTGTCGACCCCTGCGCCGCCGTCGGGCGCGCCGGACGCCGCGGTCACGGCAGGGGCCGGCGCCGGCGGCGACGCGGGCCCCGGGGGCGTCCGGGTCGGGGCGGTCGGGGGCGTGGCGGTGGTGCGGGCGCTGCTGCGCATGGCGGTCTCCTGCCGGCCGTGGGCCGCCGGACCGGTGCGGAGCCGGAACGACATCGCGCCCCGGACCGGGACCGGTCCGGGGCGCGATGGAAGTCGGGGGTCTGTTCAGACAGCACGACCACGGCAGCCGGACCAGCCGGTGCCATAGGTAAACGCGAAGCGCGTGCGGTCGAACACGTCCCCAGTATGCCCCACCCCGGCCGTGTCGCGTCCCCCGGCCGTGTCGCGTCCCCCGGCCGTGTCGCGTCCCCCGGCCGTGCCGCGCGCTCGCCCACCGGGCCGTCCCTCCTGGCCGCGCCCACCCCGGCCCGCGTCCCCCACCCCCGGCCCGCGTCCCCCACCCCCGGCCCGCGTCCCCCACGCCCGCGCAGGGTCCCCCCGACCGTGCGGAGCCGGTCCGACCGTGCGGAGCCGGTCCGGCAGGGCGGGACGGGACCCGGTCGGGGGGCCCGGCGCGGGCCCGTAGAATCGGAGCACGCCCCCGTACCGCAACCGCCGGAAGGCCGCCCGTGGCATCAGCGACCCCCGCCCCTGACGACGCCCCCGCCCAGGACGTGGTGCTCGTCGTCGACTTCGGCGCGCAGTACGCCCAGCTCATCGCCCGCCGGGTGCGTGAGGCCCGGGTCTACAGCGAGATCGTGCCGAGCACCATGCCGGTGGAGCGGATGCTCGCGCGCAACCCGCGCGCGATCATCCTGTCCGGCGGTCCCTCCTCGGTCTACGCGCCCGGCGCGCCGTCCCTGGACCCGGCACTGTTCCGGGCCGGGGTCCCGGTGTTCGGCATGTGCTACGGGTTCCAGCTGATGGCGGTCGCGCTGGGCGGCACGGTGGACAACACCGGCCGCCGCGAGTACGGCCGCACGCCGCTGGCGGTGACCCGGCCCGGCTCCACGCTGTTCGAGGGCACCCCGGCCGAGCAGCCGGTGTGGATGTCGCACGGCGACGCCTGCTCGGCCGCGCCGGAGGGATTCGCGGTGACCGCCTCGACGGACGGCGTCCCGGTGGCGGCGTTCGAGGACGACGAGCGCCGGTTGTACGGCGTGCAGTACCACCCGGAGGTCATGCACTCCACGCACGGCCAACAGGTCTTGGAACACTTCCTGTACCGCGGCGCCGGGCTGGAGCCGACCTGGACCACGGCGAGCGTCGTCGAGGAGCAGGTCGCGGCGGTCCGGGAGCGGGTCGGCGGCAAGCGGGTGGTGTGCGGGTTGTCCGGCGGGGTGGACTCCGCGGTGGCCGCCGCTCTCGTGCAGAAGGCGGTGGGCCACCAGCTGACCTGCGTCTTCGTCGACCACGGCCTGCTGCGCAAGGGCGAGGCCGAGCAGGTGGAGAAGGACTTCGTGGCCGCGACCGGCGTGACGCTCAAGGTCGTGGACGCGCAGGAGCGGTTCCTGGCGGCGCTGGCCGGCCGGACCGATCCGGAGGAGAAGCGGAAGATCATCGGCCGGGAGTTCATCCGGGTCTTCGAGCAGGCGGCGGCCGAGGTGGTCGCGGACGCCGGGGCGCACGGCGAGGACGTGGAGTTCCTGGTGCAGGGCACGCTCTACCCGGACGTGGTGGAGTCCGGCGGCGGCACCGGCACGGCGAACATCAAGTCGCACCACAACGTGGGCGGGCTGCCGGAGGACCTGAGCTTCCAGCTGGTCGAGCCGCTGCGGAAGCTGTTCAAGGACGAGGTCCGCAAGGTCGGCGAGGAGCTGGGCCTGCCGGCCGAGATCGTGTGGCGGCAGCCGTTCCCCGGCCCGGGGCTGGGCATCCGGATCATCGGCGAGGTGACCCGCGAGCGGCTGGACCTGCTGCGCGAGGCGGACGCGATCGCCCGCGAGGAGCTGACCGCGGCGGGGCTGGACCGGGACATCTGGCAGTGCCCGGTGGTGCTGCTGGCCGACGTGCGGTCGGTGGGCGTGCAGGGCGACGGCCGCAGCTACGGCCACCCGGTGGTGCTGCGCCCGGTCTCCTCGGAGGACGCGATGACCGCGGACTGGTCGCGGCTGCCGTACGACGTGCTGGCCCGCATCTCGACCCGGATCACCAACGAGGTCGCGGAGGTCAACCGGGTCGTGCTGGACGTGACGAGCAAGCCGCCGGGCACCATCGAGTGGGAGTGACCCCGCCGTCGTGAGCCGCGCCCGCCGTCGTGAGCCGCCCGCCGTCCGGTCCGGCGTCCGCTGGGGGCTCGGCCCGCCGGGCCGGCGCCGGCCCGGCGGGGGGACGGCGGCCGACCGGCGGGCGAGGGACCACCGGGGCAGGCGGGTGCCCGCGGTCGTCGGCGCGGGGTGGGGGCCGTTGGTCGGCGGCGCGGCCGGCCGGGCCGCCGGGGAGGCGGTGTCCGGCCGGCGGGCCGGGTCAGGAAGCGTCCAGCTCGGCGACCTCGTCGGCGTCAGGTGGAGGTCCGGCGCCGCGGCGGAGTCGCGGACGGTCTCCGGACGGCTGGAGCCGGGGATCGGCACGACCACCGGGGACGTGGCGAGCATCCACGCCAGGCACACCCGCTGCGGGCTGACCCCGTGCGCCTCGGCGATCCGGGCGAACGCGGCGTGCCGCGTGCCCAGACCGGAGGCGTCGGAGATGCCGCCGAGCGGGCTCCAGGGCAGGAAGGCGATGCCGAGTTCGTCGCACAGCCGCAGCTCCGGCTCGCTGGAGCGGAACGCGGGCGAGAACTGGTTCTGCACCGACACCAGCCGGCCGCCGAGGATCTCGTCGGCCTGCCGGATCTGGCCGGGGTCGGCGTTGGAGATGCCGGCCATCCGGATCTTGCCGGCGTCCAGCAGTTCGCGCAGGGCGCCGATCGAGTCGGCGTAGGGCACCTTCGGGTCCGGCCGGTGGAACTGGTAGAGCCCGATCGCCTCCACCCCCAGCCGGCCGAGCGACGCCTCGCAGGCGGCCCTGAGGTGCTCGGGGGAGCCGTCCTGGGTCCAGCTGCCGTCGCCGGGCCGCAGGTGGCCGCCCTTGGTGGCGACGAGCACGTCCTCGCCGCCGCCGTGGGTGGCGAGCGCCTTGGCGATCAGTGATTCGTTGTGCCCGACCTCGTCGGCGTGCTGGTGGTACGCGTCGGCGGTGTCGATCAGCGTCACGCCCGCGTCGAGCGCGGCGTGGACGGTCGCGATGGACCGCTCCTCGCCGGGACGGCCCTCGATCGACATGGGCATGCCGCCCAGCCCGATGGCGCTGACCTCGACGTCACCGATGCGACGGGTCTGCATGATGGTGTGCACCCTTCCTCGTCGTTCCGCGCACCGGGCGCGGCTCGTTCCAGCTTCGCCTTCCCGCTCCGCGGCCGTCCATGGGGAGAAGTGCGCGGATCGAGTGATCGGGACCCACCGTCCCCCGGAGCCGCGGCCGGCGGTGCGGCGGCGGGCGCGGCGGGCCCGCGGACGGCGGGATACCCGGCCGGACGGGATCCGGCTGCTGCCGCTGGTCCGTGAGCCGATGGTGCTGCTGTGCCACCCGGACCACCCGCTGGCGGACGCCGGCCGGGTGCCGCTGGGCACGCTGGGCGGCGAGGCGTTCGTGGACTTCCACCCCGACTGGGGGTCGCGCGCGGTCACCGACCGGGCGTTCGCCGCGGCGGGCACCGCCCGCCGGGTGGCGCTGGAGGTCAACGACGTGCACACCCCGATCGACCTGGTGCGCTACCGGTTGGGGGTGGCCGTCGTGCCCCGGCCGGTCAGCCGCAAGGAACCGGCCGCGACGCTGCGCGCCGTGCCGTTGGCCGAGGAGCACTTCTGGCAGGTGAACGTGGCGGCCGGGACCGAGGAGCGCACCGGCCCCGCGGCCCGCGAGGTGCTCTCGTACCTGGCCGAGGAGCGCTCCGCCCGGCGACGGCCCGCGGAGCCGCCCGCCGAACCGCCCGGCGGGGAGCCGTTCGCCGACCGGCGGCCCGTCGCGCGGCGGTCCGGCGCGGGGGCGGGCGACGGCCCGGCCGGTCAGTAGCCGCGTCGCACGTTGTCCCGGGCGGCCTCGTCGAGCCGGCGGTCGCGGCGCTCTCGCTCGGCGGACAGTTCCTCGATCGCGTCGCGCACCGCGTCCAGCACGGTCGCGGTCGCCTCCGGCGTGTCGGGGTCGTCCCGCGGCCGGAGCCCGTCGTCCGGTTCCCCGTCGGGATCGGCGCGCAGCCCGGTCAGGGCGCCGAGCGCGGCGAGCACCGGCTCGTCGCAGGCCCAGCGGTCGGCGGCCCGGTGGCGCTCCTGGGTGGGCAGCACCTCGGTGCGGCTGGTGCGGAAGACCAGCCAGTGCCGGTCCTGGTGCCGGGCGAGCACCCCTTCGTCCTCCAGCGTGCCGAGGTAGCCGGACGACAGGTCGCGGCCCCGGCGCCACAGCCAGTCGTCGACCCTCTCGTACGGTTCGTCGCGCACCAGGAAGGCCGCTGCCTGGTCGAGCAGCCGGTCGGGGAACGCGGGCCGGGTGCCGGGCACCACGCGGTCGCCGTCCAGGACGGCCGCGCCGGCCGCGAGCAGGTCGACCAGTTCGGCACCGGCCAGCGCGAGCGACAGGTCGCCGGGCTCCACCGGGTGCTCGGCGGCCCGGTCCACGGCGACGATCAGCAGGTCGCGCGGTGTGGTCATGGACGGCTCCGTTCCGGATGCGCGGTGCCACCCGGCGGAACGGGCGGCCGGTCATCTCGTGCCGGGGCTCCCGTGCCCGGTGGCCCGTGCCCAGCGGTTCGTGCCCAGCGTCCCGTGCCCCGGTGGTCCGCCGGTGCGGCGGAACGCTCCGACGTCCGCCCGGCGCCGCGCTCCCGGCGCCGCGCGTGCGCACCTCGGCCACCGGCCGGCGGGCCACCCCCCAGTATAGGAATCCGACCGGTGGGGCGGCGTCCCGCCCGGGGCCCCGGCCGGACCCGGCCGCGCCCCGCACCCCGTGCCCGGTCGCGCCCGCCCGCCGACGCGGCAGGCGCTCAGCGCAGCCGGGAGGAGGACAGGATCGACGCCAGGTGCGCGACGACCATCACCCAGGTGACGGCGGCGATGACGGCGACCGCGATCCGGGTCGGCTCCAGCGTGCCGACCGCCAGGTCGGCCACGGCCACCGCGAGCAGCACCAGGGACGCCTCGATGCCGTTGGTGATGCGGTGGATCTTCAGCGCCGACGCGAGGCGCCGCGCGGACGCCAGCCCGGTGGAGCGCGGGCGGGTCGCCTCGTCGTCGGCGACCGGCAGCCCACGCCGGGCGCGGGCCACGTCGACCAGGTCGGTGGACGCCTTGAGCAGCACCACGCCGAGCGCGGCGGCCAGCCCGACCGACGCCCACGCCTGCGACCCGCCGTGCGCCGCCCGGAACCCGGCGCCGATCATCAGCGCCGCGTCGGCCAGGTAGGCGCCGAGCCGGTCCACGTAGATGCCGGTCGCGCTGTTCTGCCCGCGCCAGCGGGCCACCTCGCCGTCCACGCAGTCGAACAGCAGGAACAACTGGAACAGCACGGCCGCCAGCACCGCGCCGGCCAGCCCGGGTATCAGTAGCGCCGGCCCGGAGGCCACGCCGCACACCACCATCGTCCAGGTGAGCTGGTCCGGCGTGACCGGCGTGCGCACCAACTGCCGGGTGGTGCGCAGCGAGACGTCCCGCATGTACAGCCGCCCGGCCCAGTGCTCGCCGTTGCGGCTGTTCAGCTTGGCGTACGGCTGGCAGACCTCACGCAGTTCCTCCAGCGCGGGAGCGCTCGCGACCATCCCGGTTCCCTTCCTGCCCGATCCCTCGTCGCGTCTCTCACGCGTGGCGGGGCGCCGGCGGGCCCGACGGGGATCACCACAGGCTAGAGGAACGCCCCGGCCCCGGCGCCACCGGTCCGCCCCCCGGCGCTCCGAGGCCGCGCCCGCCGGCCGCCGACGGTACAACGGGGGTCCGGCCCGCCCGCTCGGCCCTTCGCCAAGGGCCCCGGCACGTGCGGTGACCGGGGCGGAACGGAATCACGTGACCGAGAAGATCTCCCAGACCCCTCACCCGCTGGGCGTGCTCACTTTCAACCTCAACAACCCGAGCCGCGAGCGGGCCGCCCACCAGTTGGAGTGGCTGGCGGCCCGCCCAGAGGACGTTCTGGTGCCGACCGAGACGCTTGTCCGCTGCACCAAAGGGGGGAAATCAGCAAATCAAGCAAGTGATTCACTGCAGGTTCCGCTACGGAGAGTGGTTACTGTGGCTCGGCGCAGGAGTATGTCCTGTCCTTCAATCGTCCACGAAAGGAGCGAAGCGTGAAGGTTTGCTCTGGCGTGAAACGGCGAGTGGCGCTCGGGGTCACAGCGCTGATCGCGATCGCTGTCTCGGCCGTCCCGGGATCGGCATCCGCCGTCGCCAACGGAAATCGGGGAGGATCGGACCACTGGGGTGTGATCACCCGCAACACGATCGGTTCTCCCGTTGCCGCCTTGAGGAACGGCCCGTTCGGCTCGTTCGGCGTAACCGGCCCCTCCTCGAGGCCGCCCTTCGGAACGGGCAGCCTCGGCATCGAGGTGGCGGACAACTCCACCTCCCTCGCCCCTCCCAGCGAGAAGGTCGACTTCGGCAACGAGGTCGACTTCTACGGCGACCCGGTACTGGGACTGAACCAGGTCGGGTTCTACGTCTTCCAAACCGGCGAGAACGTCTCCTACGGCGGGCCGGGGAACATGCCGAACATCAGGTTCGAGATCAACCCGAACCTCACCGCGGCCCCCACCACCACCTACTCCACGATGGTGTGGGTGCCGGATCCCTCCCCGGTGACGGACCGGTGGAGTCCCTACCTCGACGCCACCACCACCGGCAAGTGGTTCCTCACGGGCAACGCCGGCACCGTGACCGGCTGCAACCAGACCACCATGTGCACCTTCCCGCAACTGAAGACCGCTCTCAACGATGGCGGCCCGGCCCCGACCATCTACACCGCCGCAGTCGGCAAGGGCCGCGACAACATGTGGATCGGCGCCGTCGACGGCTTGCGGATCAACCGAACCATCTACGACTTCGAAGCCGACGGAGTCAAAACTCGCCGCGCCAACTGAGCAGTGCAGCACAAACAACGGTGGCACCCCCGCCGTTCGCCGATGTCGCGGGGCCGCGCCCGGGCGCACCCGCCGGCCGGGGCCAAGGAGTCTGTGCACCCAGCCACGGGCGGCGGGCTGGAGTGGTCGGTGACGGCGGCGGTGATCAGGAGGGCGCCGGCGCCGGCTGGCCGCCGCGGTCCGGATGCCGCGGCGGCCCGTCCGAGAGGTGCCGCTCCTTCCTGAGTCGGGGACACGGAGCGTGTCAGGCGTTGTGGCCCGGGGCGACGCGGCGGCGAATGACGTAGGCGGCGCCGCCGAGCAGGGCGACGCCGCCGGCGGCCATGCCCGGGTTGGTCTGGATGTTCGCGGTCTGGGTGCCGCCCCTGCCGGCGTCGGCACCGCCGCGCGGGTGGCCGTGGATGGTGCCGGGCAGCGTCTGGAACCACAGGAAGGTGTTGGTGGGGATGGGCTTGGTGACACCGGAGTTGGGGTCGTCGGCGAGCCGTGTGGCGGTGGCCAGGTCCTTGCCCTCCTCGATCTTGGCGAAGGAGTCGGGGTTGGAGACACCGATGACGTAGACCGGCCACCACTCGGGGCGGTTGTTGTTGCGGTCGGTGATGATGTGGTCGTGGCCGGGGAGCGGGACATTCCTCAGTGCGGAAGCGGGCTTGCCGAGGGCGGAGGCCAGACGGGACAGGTCGATGGTCTTGGGGTGGTCCACGCACGGCTCGCCCGCGGGGCACTGCAGGTGGTCGGGCCCGGGGGTGAACAGCGGGACGGGGATGTAGAGGGGGTCGGTGAAGGCCTCGGAGGTCGTGCCGGGCGGGACGTGGTTGAACTTCTGTCCCGCTTCACATCTGCTGTCGGCACCGGAGGACACCGAGGTGTCGCAGTAGTAGTTCTGCGTGTACAGGAACTGCGTGGTCCTGCCGTTGTACCAGCCGTCGGTGACGCCGATGTTGCGGCACAGGTCCTGCGGCTGCCCGGTGGTGCACATGTTCCTCAGCGGTTGGATGACGTGGTTGCCGGTCGGGGCCGGGCCGAACCCACTCTGGTGGCCGCCGCCGGGCATGCCGTCGGCCAGTGCCAGTCCTACAGAGGCGGCGGCCGACAGGCCGATGACGGTCGCGGTGGCCGCTGCGCGGGCCAGGGTGTGCCTGCGGGGTGTGATCTGCACGTGCGTGTCCTCTCACAGGTGTCCCGGCCGGCGGGTACCGATCGGGGCGAGCAGCCGGCTCGGACGGCACGGCATGCGACACTTATCCTCCACAAGGACTTCATATGGGGCATTCGGTAGTGCGCGGAATGTGTGAGGCCCGTTTGGGTGATGTCGTGAGGGCATGGTCCGCGGACCTGGCGCAGATGCGCGTTCCCGGCGCAGAGACGGTCGTGCGGGTGCCCGCGTCGCTGTTCGCCCACCTACCGAAAGGATGACGCGCGTGGAGTCGCTTGACGCGGCGGGCTGGGCCCGGTTGTTCGACGCCTGTCGTGAGTCGGCCTGCCACCTGGAGATGCGCGACCACTACGCGGTGGCCGAGGAACGAGCTGATCTGGAGAAGTGGCGGGCCGGTGAGTGGGGACCCGAGCAGGATGCCGCGAGCAAGGCCGGTTGGCTCGACCTGATGCGCGCCACGTCCTCGCGCGGCGTGCGGCTGCGCCGGGCGCGGATCGTCTCCGAACCCGTGACGGAGTACATCAGGTTCGAGCACGAGGGGACGCCGCAGAACATCGCGGCCGGCGAGGACGTGCGCTGGCTGCCTCGCACCCGGGCCTCCGGTCTGGCGCTGCCCGGCAACGACTGCTGGGTCTTCGACGGCACGACGGTGCTCTTCAACCACTTCACCGGGGACGGCGGCTGGGTCGGCAACGAGTTGACCACCGACCCCGGGGTGGCGGCGCTGTGCACCGACGCGTTCGCCTCGGTGCGGGCGTTGGGCACCCCGCACCGCGAGTTCACCCTGACCTGATACCGGCTCCGCCTTGCGGCGCTGAGTCGGGGCAGCGGGGTTCAGACCTCGTCGACGTCGCCTCCGTGGGCCCGGGCGAGTGCCAGGAAGCCGGCCCAGGCGTCCCGGCCGAACGCCAGGGTCGGTCCGTGGGGGTCCTTGGAGTCGCGGACGTGCACGGTCGCGGTCGCGGTGGCGACCTCGATGCAGTTGCCGCCGGAACCGGTGCTGTAGCTGCTCTTGAACCACGCGAGTCGGGACACGTCAGCCTCCCTGGAGATCGGGTGGTGGGCGGGTTCCCCCGGTGCGGTGGCCCGGGGGAACCCGTCGGGTCACGCTTCGACGGTACGGGTGCGTGCGAAGGCGACGAAAGACGTCCACGCGTCATCGCTGAACGCCAGGGTCGGTCCGTGGGGGTCCTTGGAGTCGCGGACGTGCACGGTCGCGGTCGCGGTGGCGACCTCGATGCACTCACCTCCAGAACCGGTGCTGTAGCTGCTCTTGAACCACGCGAGTTCGTTCATAGCTCCCCTGCCACTTTCTCAATCAACGCCATCGAGTCCGCTGTGGTCAGCGCCTGCGCACGGATGATGCCATAGCGCTGGTGCAGCACACTGAACTCGGCGGGCTTGGTGACCCATTGGCTACCGGCCTGGTGTTCAACATAGGCCACCATCTGGCGCTCGGCGGTCTCCATCAGCGTCATCGCCCCGTTGAGCCCCGCGTGTTGGCGGCACGACTGTGGCATCACCTGAATCGTGACGTTGCTCCGCTTGCCGATCTCCAGCACCTGAAGCAGTTGCTCGTGGAGTACCTCAGGACCGCCGAGTGGACGGCGCAGAACATTTTCCTCGATGACGAATCCGAGCACGGGAAGCGGCTTCCGAGCGAACAACTCCTGCCGCTCCAGTCGTACATTGACAAGCCGAGCGGTCTCCTCGTCCTCGTACGGTGGGCACCACGACTCGAACATCGCCTGGGCATACGCCTCGGTCTGGATCAGACCGGGGATAGCCTGGCTGGCGAAGTAGTCGAGGGTGATCGCTTTGCGCTCCTCCTCGGCGAACTCGGCGAAGAACGCCGGGTACTTGGTCTTCATCGAGATGTGCGCCTCGGCCGCCTTGACCAGGCCGTTCGCCTCCAGGGCGTCATCCGCGAGCGCGTAGAACCTGGCCTGGGCGATCCGGCGCCCCTGCTCGATGGAGGCGATCGTGTCGACCGCGTAGCCGATGCGTTTGCCGAACTCCTCCTGCGTGTACCCCCTGAGGTTCCGCAGGTGCTTGATCTGACTGCCGAAGAATCGAAGCAGTTGCATCGTCTCGTCGTCGTACGCGGCCATGTCCCTCTCCCAGCGTGATCCCGAGTGGTGTTCGAACGCGCCCGTCCCCCCACGGCACTCACCGTGCGTACCCAGGCAGTTACCGGCCACCGTAGCCCTCCTGGCGCATTCCGTGCCGCCTGAACGTCCATATTCGCTCGAACGCGTTAAACCCCCTTGCGCGGTCGATACTACGCTGCGTAAAGTTGCTTGAGGCGGAATGTGAGGGATTGTCCTGGCTTCGCACCGGCTTCGACCGAGGCCGAAACGTGATCATGCCCGTGCGCGTTTCCGTGCTGCCGTGGGCGTTGTCCGGAGCGGCGCGGGAAAGTGGCGCGATCCGGCCGTGTTCGACGGGCTCGTGGCCGGGTTCCGGTGCGACTTCCGGGCGCATGCGCGGGCGTGGTGTTGCGGCCGGCGGGCCGGTGGACCGGGGGGTTCGCAGGCCGGGGACCGGTCGGGCCGATCGCCTACGCCGTTCGCGCGGCGGTTCCCGCGCTGGCGTCAGGTGGGCGGGGGGACTGCGAGATCCGGTCGATTCGTCCTGGTGTGGGGTCCGGCCGTCCCGGCGTGGTCGTCGACCCATGGGCGGGCGCGTTCCACGATGCGCCGGCCGCGCCTTGGTCACGTTCCCCCCGGGCCCGGGAGAACGTGCGCCTCGCCGCGACCGGGTCGCACTCCGAGTCACGCGCCGGCGGCGCCGTACGTCTCGCGCCCGCCCTGGAGTACGTCATCCGCCTGCGGCGCGTCCTCGGCCTCCCAGCGCAGCAGGTCGCCTGGCTGGCACCGGAGTGCTTCACAGAGCGCGGCCAGCGTCGTGAAGCGCACCGCCTTGGCGCGGCCGTTCTTGAGAACCGCCAGGTTGGCGGGCGTGATCCCCACGCGGTCCGCGAGTTCGCCCACGGACATCTTCCGCCTGGCCAGCATCACGTCGATGTCGACGACGATCGGCATCAGACCACCTCGTCCAACTCGGCCCGCATCCGCGACGCTTCGACGTCGCGGGCGACGGCTTGGGCGAGCAGCGTCCGCAACACGAGCACGATGAGCGCGACCCCCAGGACGGCCAGGCCGATCCCGCCCATGATGACGGTGACGCCCGGGTCGGCCCGCTGCTCCGGCGCGTTGACGGCCGTGACCGTGAACCACAGGAGGGCGGCCGCCACGATCGCGCCGATCACGGCGTCCACGTACCGGAAGGCGGCGTGCGAGAACACGGTTCCGCGTCGCACCATGGTCACCAGTCGCCACACGCAGACCGAGGCGACCTGGACCGACGCCATGCCCAGGATCGTGATCACACGGAGCGGGGTCAGCGGGAGCGACCCTTTCTCCGGGTCGGTGGCCAGCGTCCACACCATCCCTGCCTGTACGAACACGGTGCCGGCGAGCACCACCACGAGCACGGCTCGCAGCGCCCGGACTGTCAGTTTTCCCATGTGCCATCCCTCAATCGAGTTGCGATGGAAATCTATCGACCCTCGATAGGTTGGGCAAGGCCGGAGTCGGCGCGGGGTGGCCGGCGGGTGGTGGTTGCGCGCGGTTTCGCGCTCGGTCGGGGTGCCGGGTTCGTCGGGGTGTCCTCGTAGCTCCCCGCCGGGGGCCGTCTGCGCGCCCCGCCCGGGGGCTGCGCTTCGTGGCGGTCTTCGACGGCTCGTGAACGGTGTGCCGAAACCCCGGAGCCCGTACCGAAACCTCGGAGTCCACGAGGGCGCCGATCCGCCGGACCCGGCGCGTGCCGAGAACGCGGACGCCGTGCTCGCCGACGCGGCGGACGGGGTCGCCGGGACCCTGCGGGTGCCGTGAACGCATTCGCCGCCGAGTCCTCCGCCCCTTACCGCCGGGTCAACGCGCGAGGATTTCTCGGGTGATTTTCCAGACGTGGCGATATTGTGCGCGCTCGTACGCTCCGCCTGACCGTACCGGGCGGTGTGTCGATTTCCGCGGAGCGGTTACGCCCTCTCCCGCTGAGCCGTCCCGGGCCGCCCGTGAGGCGGTCGCGGAATCCCACATCCGTCGAAACATTGCTGGTCAGAGCGGTGACATGGGCTGGCTCGACCGGTCCGTCCGCCGACCGGTCAGGGAAGGGGCCGGGTGAAGCGCGATGGTGCCGAAGGGCCCGAACAATTGTGCCCCAGAAGAAAGTCCCGCGCGTCGGTCGAACATGTGTGGCCCCCTGGGCTCCGTTCCGTTCGACGGACGGATGAAAAGCTGACGGAGGACTCGTTCCAGTACCACCGATCGAACAGGAAACACTGTTATGCGTTACATGATTCTCGTCACGACTTCCCCGGACGGCGTTCCCGAGGGCGGCCCGAGCCAGGAAATGTTCAAGGAGATGGGTCAGCTCATAGAAGAGATGACCAAGGCCGGCGTCCTGGTGGAGACGGCCGCGCTGCGTCCCGCGGGTGAGGGCGCCCTCGTCCACTGGAACCACGGCGACCTCACCGTCACCGACGACATCCTCGCCGAGGCCAAGGTCTTCACCAGCGGCTACGCCATCATCCAGACCGAGTCCCGCGAGGAGGCGCTCGACTGGACCAAGCGTTACCTGAGCGTCCACGACGACGCCTGGGACGTGACCTGCGAGCTGCGCGCCATCCAAGAGCCCTGATCCCGGCGTTCTCCAGTCCCCGTCGGTGTGCCGGCGGGGACCGTCGTGTTCGTGTCCGCCCCGGGCGGCGTCTGCCGTCGCCGTGGCGGTCCGCCCGGCCGCCGCCGTGACGGTCGGCCGCCTGGTGTTTAGGCCGCGGGCAGGCGGCGCATCTCCACCGTCCACCCCTTGTACGGGAAGAGGCCCTCGTCCTCCTTGCGGTCACTGTGCCCGGCGCCGCAGCAGGCGTAGTGCAGCGTCAACGGACCCTCGGCGCCGGACTCACGGCGTTGCTTGGCCAGCTCCTCCGCCTTCTTCTGCAGGGTGGTGGGCGCGTCGACGGTCTGCGCTCCCTCCGACAGGTGCTCGGACTGGAGGGGCAGCACCTGGTAGTTGATGAGCTCCTCGCCCGCCCTGAAGGTGCGCGGGTAGTCCTCGGGCAGGTCCTGTCGCTGCTGGTTGAGCACGAGTTCCAGCTGATCGCGGGTGGGCGGCTGTCCCTGCTCGATCGCCTGGGCCGGGGTGTTCTCAAGCGAAGCGCCCGGGGGCGCGTACATCACGATCTCGATGCCCTCGGGCACCGTGAACGTCGGCTTGAGGGCCCTGCTCCGGGGGTTGTTGGGGTTCTTGGGGATCAGCTGGTTCTGGCCGAACCGGCCGTGCCCGCTGAGCACCGCGGAGTCGGGGGACGGCATGCGCTGCACGGCCGCCGTTGCGGAGCCGTCCCGCCGGGCCTGCGGGTGGCTGCTCCGGAGCGCCCGGACGACCGCGGCGTTGCCGACGGTGCGTTGCAGTCCCAGGATCCCGCCCGGACCCTTCGGAGCCGCCGTCTTCGGGGCGTTCTCCTTCGGCGCGGTCGCCCGTTCGCCGGTGGCCTTGTCCGAACCATGCGCGTGAAGCAAGAGCATCCCTTTCGCTACGGCGGGCCTGGCCTGCGGTGGCTGCGGTGCGGGTTGCGCTGCGGTCCGTGGTGCGGGGGTGCGGCGTGGCCGCGTTGCGATCCGTGCTGCGGGTCGCGCCGCGGTGGGCCGCCGAGCGAGGAGCCGGCCGTGCGGACCGTCACGCGGACCCCCTCCGTGGGCCGCCCTTCCCCAGCTTAGCCAAGCCGGGACGTGCGACCCCGGCGCTTCGCCCATTCCGGCCGCATCCCGCCGTGGCGTGAGGTCGACTCCCGGCGGTGCCGGCACGCCGGCACGCACGCGCTGCGGACGGTCGACGCCGTTCGCCGGACCGGACCGAGGACCTGGCCGGCGGATCCTGGCGGGCTCGCGACCGGACCACGTCGGTCACCCTCCGCGCGCCCGGGCCGGATTCCGCGTAGATCACCAGCGAGCTGTCGGCCGCCTTGACCTGCCCGGCAAGCTGGGCAACGAACAGAGAGCCGAGGTCCGGCGCGTCCACGGTGTCCGCGCTCATGGAGAAGCCGCTGTAGTCGGCGATCTCACCGGTCAGGTTGGTTCCCGCGTCCAGCTCGGCATGGGTCGGGGACTGAATGTTCGCGATCCCACCGACCGGCACCCACAGGAACTCGCGGGTGCCCTGCTCGATGTGGCGGGTGGTCGACGGCAGCGGCGTTCCGGCCATGTCAGCTCTCACTCTCGGGGGTGGCCGCGTCCGCGGTGTCGGGGTCGGCCGGGTCGGCCGCGGTCTTCTTCGGGCGCTTGACGTGCTCCTCGGTGGCCTTCTCCACGCGCTCCCAGCCGGCGGCCACGTGACGGGCAAGACTGCTGGCTGGCACGACCGAGGTGCGGCCCGTCTTCGGATGGCGGACCGTCACAGCGTCCACGGCGATCAGCCGACCAGGACCGCGGCCACCGTCACCGAGGTCACGCCGTCGTACGTGATCGAGGCAAGGCGCGTCGTCCGGTCGCGGTAGAGGCTGATCACCGGGATGAGCACCGTTGCCCCAGCCGCGACGGTGATGGGTTCGGTCCGGCTCGGGCAGGTCACCATCCACGAACCCCGGCGTCACCATCGTCACCGTGTGGGATGCGCCGTCGGCGTTCGAGACCAACAGCACGATGCCGCTGCCGGTCGGGCACGCGTCGCCGCCGGCCGCCGCAGCGGTGTAGGGGGGTCAGCCCGGCGTGTGGCACGGACTGGAAAGACAGAGTGGCCATGGGGCACCTCTCGACGGGAGTTGACTGCCCGACCCCCGCACGGGACCATCGCGGCAAGGGGGAATGAGGGGAAAAAGTGAAGGAAACGAAGACGGCGCGGATGCTCGTGGCTCTGATCTGGTGGACACTCGCCGGCACCGTGATGGCCGTCGTCGGGATCTGGGCGACCATCCCCACCGGCATCGGACTGCTCTGGCCGGCTGCGATCCACCCACACTGGCTCGGCGCGGCCATCGGCGGCGTGGCCTTCATCGTCCTGACCGGCATCCTCCAAGGGCGCCAGGAGAAGGCCCGAGCCGAGCAGCGGAAGCCCCGCCGGAAGACGACCACAGAACTCACCGCAGCCCGGGCGGACGTAGCACACGCCCTGCGGGCCCGCATCGCCCAGCAGGCTCAGCGCCTCGAGTAGGCATCCACCTCCATGCCGAACACCAACTGAGCAACCGCGCCGCTGCCCGTTTGCATCTGAGTTAGCGTCACCGCTGCCAGTCGGGCGAGCGGCACGGTACCGCCCAGAGTCCTGTCTGCCGCCAGGATTGCGCCGACGATGGCCAGCAGATCGTAGGCGCGCATCCGGGCTGCTGTGATGTTCGCGGCACCGTTCAGTACCCAGATGGCGCACTGAATCGTGTATCGCTCCCGGAGAGGAGACACGACTAGGCCCTCATCAGTGAGGGTGCCCTCGACCGAGTTTGGGGTGACCTCGTCGGTGTATCCGACGGTAACCGCCTCGTATCCTGAGGCGCCCGTCGGCTGCGGGCCGTCGAACACCGTCGTGCTGATGAGGCTGCCGGAATCCTGCAGTGCGGCGAGCAGTCCGGCCAAAGCGGACGGGGTTGCGGAAGTCCAGGACATCAGGCGACCCCACGAGCGCGACGGTAGGTGCCCACAATTCGAGGACGCGCTGGGGGAGAGCGAACCCGGTCGGCACCATGCTGCTGTCCACGTCGAGGCCTTGGGTGCCGAGACGCGGCCGGAGCCCTTGTTGGGTCAGCTGCCACAGGTGCCGGATCAGTTCCAGTGCTCCGAGGTGCACCGCATACGGCACCTGGCCGCCCCGACCACGGAGTGCGGCACGTTCGGGTCGAGGGGCTTGGAGAAGGCGGCGAGAACCTTCACGCCCAGGTCGACGCCCACGGTGCCGGCCCCGCGCTGGCGCCGGGTCGGACGGTCCGGGATGTCTACGAGGACCTTGCACAGCACGGAGGCGTACCAGCGGCTCCCGCCGCGGGAGACCGTCACGGACTGCACGACCGCTGCGCCGCGGTCGATGAGCCGAGCCAGGCGCTTGGCGGATTCGTGCAACCGTACTTCTCCGAACTTCGGCAGTCGCAGGCGCCGGTAGGTCGCAAGGCGGATGGGCACCCGCACCCGCCTCCGGGCCTGATCCTCCTCCACACCGCTTTCGACCAGGGCGTCGACCTCGGAACGCCACCGCTCGTGCGCGGCCTTCTTCGCCGCCAGCGCGTAGTTGAACGCCAATCGAGCGTTCCCACACCAGCGCAGCAGTTGTTGCTCCTGCACCGTGGAGGGGTCAGCAGCGGGCGTAACGGCTCCCACTGCGCATCCGTGAATCTCCTGGTTCCTCATAGCCGTACCAACGACTCAACTGATCGACAGAACGCGGCCTAGCGGGCGGGGGCCGGCACGGGCGACGGCCGCCAGTCCCGCCTGAGCAAACCGAACACCCAGGAGTCCGACACCTCGCCGTTCACGACGCAGTCTTCCCGCAACGTCCCCTCCCGCACGAACCCGACCTTCTCCAGCACCCGGGCGGACGCCACGTTGCGCGTGTCGGTCTCGGACTGGACCCGGTTCAGGTCCAGCGTGTCGAACGCCCATCGCAGCAGGGCGTGCGCGGCCTCCGTCGCGTAGCCGTGGCCCCACGCCGCCTCGCTGAAGCAGTAGCCCAGCGACGCGCTGCGGTAGTCCGGGTTCCACCGGGCCAGGCCGCACCAGCCGATGAAGGCGCCGTCGGCGACGCGGTCCACGGCCACCCGCGCCCCGGTGCCCTCGTCCGCCATCGTCCGGCACGTCGCGAGGAAGCGCTCGGCGCGGGCCGGCTCGGTCCACGGCGGGGAGTCCCAGTAGCGCAGCACGTGGGCGTCGCTGTGCAGCGCGAAGAGGGCGGCCGCGTCGGCGTCGGTGAAGGGCCTCAGCCGCAGCCGAGCGGTGTGCAGAACGGGGGTGGCCAGAGTCATGCGCGCCATCCTGCCCCGTCACGACGGGCCGGGACATCGAATATCCGGCACCGGTGCCGCGGCACGGGTCCCGCGGTGGACGCCCGCCGGCCGGCCGGGCGAGCGGCCGGGCGAGCGGCCGGCGGGGCCGGGGCCTCCGGCGGAATGAGACGTGTCTCACGTCCGGAGATGTCACATCCGGGCCGGGTCGTCCCGTCGCAGGGGTGCAAGCACCGAAGACGACAGAGAGGCCCACGCCATGGACGCTCGCCTGAACCTGTTCGCCAGCGAGGACATCGGCACGATCATCAAGCACTTCGTCGGGGCGGACAAGGTCATCGCCGCCTCGACGCTGCCGTCCGCCACCCAGGAACTGGTGAAGATCCGCGCCAGCCAGATCAACGGCTGCGGCCACTGCCTCGACATGCACACCAAGGACGCCGCGGCGGCGGGCGAGACCGCCGTGCGACTGGGCCTGGTCGCCGCCTGGCGGGAGGCGACCGTCTTCACCGACGCGGAGCGCGCCGCCCTGGAGATGACCGAGCAGGGCACCCGCCTCGCCGACGCGGCCGGCGGCGTGTCCGACGAGGTGTGGGCGAACGCCGCCCGGTACTACGACGAGGAGCAACTCGCCGAGCTGGTGTTCCTGATCGCGCTGATCAACGCGTTCAACCGGGTGAACGTCATGGTCCGCCAGCCGGCCGGCGACTACCGCCCCGGCATGTACGCCTGACGTCGCCCGGACCGTGCCGGCCGGGCCCCGGTACGCGCCGCCGCGGCGCCGCCCACGCCGCGCCGGGCGGGCACGGCCCGGGACCTGATCGGCGCGGCAGCACGTCGTCAGTGCAGGCAGAGGCAGAACGGATGGCCGGCCGGGTCCGCGTAGACCCGCCAGTTGGCCTCCGGGCGGAGCTCGTCCGTCCGCTCCAGCAGGGTCGCGCCGAGGCCGAGCGCCCGTTCCTCCTCGCCGTCGAGGTCGTCCACGTCGAAGTCCAGGTGGAGCTGCTGCGGGCGCCGCCGGCCGGGCCACTCGGGCGGCTGGTGGCCGTCCACCCGCTGGCAGGCCAGCGGCGTCCCGTCAAAGCCGTGCACCTCCACCCAGTCGGGGTCCTCCGGGTCCGCGACCACCCGGCCGCCGAGCAGACCCGCGTAGAACTCCGCGAGCCGGACCGGGTCGGCGCAGTCCAGCGCGACCGCCTGCAACTTTCGGATCATGGCGGGAACTCCTCGCTCCTCGGCCGCCCGCGCGGCTCCTGGTGGGGAGCGTAGTCCCGCCACCGCGGTGCGGCGGTCGCGTGGAGAGGCTTCACGTCGTGGTCACGTTTGCTTCGCGTTGCTGACATAATCTGACCCTCATTCATGTCCAGGGGGCAGCATGCAGCACGACCAGTCGCGGTCCGGTTTCGGCCCCGCGGCGGTGTACGGAGCGCCGGAGCCGAAGCGGCGCAGAGGCGTGGCGGTGATGAAGTACGGCGGCACCGCGGCGATCGCCCTGTTCGTCGGCGTCGGGATGGGGGCGTCGGGACAGCGGCCCGCGGCGCACGTGGGTCCGGCGCCGCGGGTGACGGTCACCGCTTCCCCGGTGGCGCGTCCGGCGCCGCGGGTGACGGTCACGGCGACGGCACGGGCCACGGTGACCGCGACGGTGACGGCCCGTCCGGCGGCTCCGGCGGGCTCCGGCGGCGGATCCGGCGGCGGCGCCGCGGACCGGGGTGGCGCGTCGTCAACCACGCACGTCGGCGGCCCGGGTGGTGCGTCCGCGCGGTGTGTGGACGGCACGTACTCGTACTCCAGGCACCGGTCCGGTACCTGCTCGCACCATCACGGGGTCGCCGTCTGGTACTGACCGCACCGACCACGACGCGGCCCCCGCACCGGGCGACTGCCGGTGCGGGGGCCGTCTTCTGCTAGCAGCAGCCGTAGCACGGACCGCAGTTGATCGCGCTGGCGGTGCCGGTGACCCCGACCAGACCGATCCCGGCGAGCATGGCGATGGCGATGACACGACTTACCTTGCGCATGAGTGGCCTCCGTTCAGTTGATGAAGCTGGCCTGGGCAGAATTGTTACTGCCGCCGGATCCGTCAATACCTTTGGCGTGATTGCTCGGTGTGCGGCGGCTGGGTGGGGTGGTAAGAGGGCGCGGCCGGCTCCCCGTTCAGCGCCGCCGGACGGCGCGGGTGCGGGTGCGGTTCGTAGGGGAGGGCCGCCGCACATGTGGTTGCGATGAGTGACGACCAGTGACAATGTGTGTTCACGGTGGAATGGTCCACCCTCTCCGACGGCTCCGATACTCGGTGAAAGGTCCGGTATGAAAAGTCTGTTCCGACGATGTGCCCTTGCCTGCAGCGCCCTGCTCGCGGCGGTGCTCGCCGTGGCGCTCCCCACCCCCGCGCACGCCGCCGACCCGGCCTACCGGATCCTCAACAACGCCACCGGCGGCAGCCTGCTCCCCCAGGGCTACGGCGCGAACTCAGCCGACGGCCTCTACATGTACGCCTGGAATCCCGTGGCCACTCTCGGCGGTGACCAGTGGAACTTCGAGAACCTCGGCGGGTACTACCTCATCCGCAACACCAAGACCGGTAAGTGCCTCAAGCCCGGCGGACCGTACGCCGGCAAGACCGCCCTGACGCAGGGCACCTGCAACACCACCTACGAGTTCCAGTGGTCTGTGCGATCCCGGCCGTCCGACGGGCTCTACAAGATCACCTCGCGGGCCTCCCGCCAGGTCATCAGCCCGTATTACGGTAGTTCGCTCAATGAGGTCGCCGTTCTTGAACCCGACAGCAACATCGCCAAGAACTGGTGGTCCATCGACCGTGTCTGAACCGCTCGTCGACTCCCCGCGGCCGGGAACGGGCCCGTACCGCCGGAACGGCGGGCGGGCCCGGATCGCGTAGCGGACCCGGGCCGTGCGAGCGTGACGGCCGTGGCGGGGTGAGGCACCGCGTCGGCCGGGGTGTCGACGGGTGCGGCGCCGCTCATCCCGCCCGGCCCTCGACCGGTCGGCGCATGCGTGCCCGCGGCCGCGACCGGGGACGGCGTGCGGCGGCGGGGGAGGGACCGGATGGCGGGACGCGACCGGCGCCGTGGCACCGGCACGCGGTCCTCGCGGCCCTCATGCTCGCCGCGTTCACGTTCAACACCGCGGAGAACCTGCCGGTCGGCCTGCTGGAACTCGTCTCCCACGGCCTGCGGGTGTCGGCGTCGGCGGTCGGCTGCCTGGTCACCGGCTACGGCGTCACGGTCGCCGTGGCGTCGCTGCCGCTCGCCCACGCCACCCGCGCCGTGCCGCGCCGCCAGGTCCTCACCGCGTTGTTCGCCGTGCTCGTCGCCTCCACCCTGTTCACCGCGATGGCCGGCTCCTACGTCCCGCTGCTCGCCGGGCGGTTGCTGACCGCGCCGGTGGAACGCTGACCGCGGCGGGCCTGCGCGGTGCTGCTCGGTGACCCCCTGATCCGCCGCGCACGAAAGGCCGCGCCGCGCACGGCAGCCGGGTTGAGCACGACGGCCCGCGCCGTGCGGCGGCGCGGGCCCGGTTGGAGTGACCGGGGTCGATCCCGACGGGCGGGCCCGGGGTGACCGGGCCGGGTCAGCGGCGCGGGACCGGGTAGCCTCCACGACGATGTCCGAAGGAGGCGAGTGCCGTGGCGAAGGTCACCGTCAGCCTGGACAGTGACGTGGCGATCGAGGTCATGTTGTTGGCCGGTACCAGGAGCCCGCAGGACGCGGTCGAGCTGATCGTGCTGGACTACCTGGCCAGGAAGCGGCGCACGCAGGCGCGTACCGCCGACGCCGCTGAGCAGGAGCGCCTCACCGGCTGGCGGCCGGTGGCCGAGGAGGGCTGACGGGATTGCGGGCGCGGGCCGTTGTGCGAGGTGAGGCGATCGTGCTGAGGCGGTGACGCGCGCGTCGCCGCACTGCCCGTCCGTCTGACCGGAGGGTTCGACATGCCGCTTGTGGCGTAATGGAGGGGCGTGCGGGTCGGCCGGGTCACTCTGTGCGGGTGATGTCGGTCGTGTCGGGAGCCGCTGTGTTCGGATGGCGTGCGGGGACGAGGTGGAGCCGCCGTGATCACCGGGCGTGCCCGGGCGGGGAGCCGGGGAGGTGCGGCTGTGGCGGACGATGAGTCGCCGCCCGGCGCGGTGGACCGGTCGGAGGGTTTCGGCGAGCGACTGCTCGGGCTGTTGCTGGACCGGGCTCACGAGATGCCACCGCAACTGATCGCTCCGCTGATCGCGGAGGAGGCGGCCAGGGTCGGTGGCCGTGACGTCACGATCCTGCTGCAGGACTACGGCCAAACGCTGCTGGTGCCGCTGCCGGGCAGGGGGCTGGTCGTCGGTGATCCCGAGCCGATCGCAGGGTCCGACGCGGGCGCGGCCTTCCTGCGTGGGGCCGTCCATGAGGTACGGCTGGTCGGCGGCGTGCAGATGTACCTGCCGTTGCTGGACGGCAGCGACCAGGTGGGGGTGATGGCTGTCACCCTGGACACCATGGACGACGACAGCAGGCGGCTGTTGCGCAGGCTCTCCGCCCTGGTCGCCGACATGCTGGTCACCAAACACCACTACACCGACCAGTTCTTCCAGGCCAGGCGCCGCGAACCGATGAGCCTGGCAGCGGAGATCCAGTGGTCCCTGCTGCCGCCGCTGGCGATGGCCGTACCGCAGGCCGCGGTGGCCGGAATCCTCGAACCCGCCTACCACATCGCCGGCGACAGCTTCGACTACGCGCTCAACGACGACATCCTGCACGTGGCCGTCGTCGACGCGATGGGCCACGGCCTGGAGGCCGCCACGTTGGCGACCGTCGCCGTCGGCGCCTACCGGCACGCCCGACGGGGCGGGGTCGGACTGGCCGAGAAGTACGCGTTCATGGACCGCGCGATCGCCGAGCAGTTCGGGCCCGACCGTTTCGTGACCGCGCAGATGATGGACCTGGACGTCACCACCGGCCGACTGCAGTGGGTCAACGCGGGTCATCCGTCACCACTGCTGATCCGTGGCCACCGGGTCGTGGCACAACTGGACAGCCCGACCACGCTGCCGGTCGGCTTCGGTGGCGAACAGCCGCAGATCAGTGAGCGAATGCTCGAACGCGGCGACCGGGTGTTGTGCTTCACCGACGGCGTGATCGAGGAGCACGAGACCGGCGAAGAGCAGTTCGGCGTGGAACGGCTCATCCATTGGGTCAACCGCATCGAGCGGACCGAGGAAGGGGTGCGGGCGGTGGTGCGCTCGCTGTCCCACCGCCTCAAGCGGGAACGCGGCGGGAGCACCAGCGACGACGCGACCCTCTTCCTGATCGAGTGGCGCGGAGGCGCCGCCGACCACCTCACCGTCCTCAAGTGACCTCCGGCTCCGTCCTCGACCCCCGAACGTCAACGCGGTCGACCACGGAACGTCAACGCGGCGCCGTACCCGGGGCGTCAAGGCGGTCTGATGCGTGGGGTTCGTCCGGGTGTGGGTTCCTCGCGGTGCCGGGTTGACCACCGCGCCGCCGTCGCCGCCCCGTTGAGGGCCCCGACGTCGCCCGGTGCGGTGAAACGCCGGGTCAGGTGATGTGTGGTGGACGGGACACGGGAGGCGCCGCGATGTGCGACCGCCCCTCCAACTACTGCTAGCGTTCGTGTCATCACAGTGGGTGATCAAGAGTCCCTGTGCACAGAGCTGAAGGGTCGAAAGACAGATGCGCAAGCTTCCCAAGATGGCACTTCTCACCGCGGTGGTCGGCGGCCTGTCCGCCATCGGCACCGGCGTCGGGTTCGCCGACGCTCCGGCGCTCGCCCCGCAGGGGCAGGCGGCCGTGCAGCCGGACGCTCCGGCGCAGGGCATGGTGCAGCAGAACGCCCCGCAACAGGCCGTGGTGGAGCAGCCGGCCCCGCGGTACGCGGCTCCGCAGCAGGTTGCCCCGCAGTACGGTGCTCCGCGGCAGACCGCGGCCCAGGGCCCGCAGGCCGACCCGCAGTCGACGCAGATCGCCCCGCAGCTCGAACCGCAGCTCGCCCCGCAGGTCTCGCCGACGGTCACGCTGCCGCAGTCGCTGCCGACGGCCTCCCCGCTCGCGCCCCGGGAGCAGGACAACATCTTCCACCCGGAGCAGGAGTGCAGCCCGCAGACGGTGCTCCAGGCCAACCTGCCGGTCTCCCTCCTCGGCGGTGAGTCCGCGACCAAGGGCGAGACCTGCACCCAGATCAACAAGGCATTCCACAACTGAACGAGCGGCGGCGGATGCCCCGTCCGCGCTTCACGCCCCCCGGGTGGTCGAGACCTCCCGGGGGGCTCGCTCGTTCGTCGTCGGCCGAACGGGTGATTTCTGATGGCCTGTCCCATCTATGGGGCCTTGTCGTGCAAGGGGTCCGGTGCGGCCGTCGGTCGAATAGCCGCATTCTTCATGATTCGGTTTCCCGCGCGTCACGGCGGGTCGGCGGGTGATCACCACTATCTTCGTCACTGTCCGAAGTCGGTCCACAGCGGATCGTGACATTCGCTCAACTGTTGGAGAACAGATGCGCAAGATCCAGAAGGCGGCCGTCGTGGTCGCCATGCTCGGTGCCGCCGGTTTCGTCGGCGCGGGCACCGCCGCCGCCAGCGGCCACCCCGGCATCGGCGTCGGGCAGAGCACCACCTGCAAGTCGCACGACCTGAACGCCGATGTCCTGGGTCAGGTCGGCGTCCTGAACGGCGTGCTGGGCAACGCGCTCGGCGGCGAGGGCAACCCGGGTGGCCAGGCGACCGGCGTCGGCTCCTCCATGGGCTGCAGCAACAGCGCCTTCTGAGCGCTGACGGGCAGTCGGTAAGCCTGGAGCACTCTTTGGCGAAGCTGGAACGCTGCCCGGCGGCGGGTCGCCCCCACGGGGGGTGGCCCGCCGTCTTTTCGCGGGCCGCGCCGTCGCCCGGCCGCGTGGTCGCTTGTATGCACGGTCGCCCATCTGCATGCGGCCGAACGGGTGGCCGTGGCCCGAACGGCTCCGCCCCGGCGCGTCGGTGGGCTCATAAGGGACATTTCGCCACTTAAACTTGCGTTGCTGTAAAGAAGTGGTCTAAGGGGACCGTATCGTCAGCAACAGGACCAAGAAACCGGAGAACACATGCGTAAGCTCCAGAAGGTCGCCGTCGTCGCCGCCATGCTCGGCACCGTTGGCTTCGTCGGCGCCGGCTCCGCCTCCGCCCACGACGGCGGCCGCATCGACGTGCGGCAGAGCACCACCTGCAAGTCGCACGACCTGAACCTCGACGTCCTGGGCGAGGTCGGCGTCCTCAACGGCCTGGCCGGCAACCTGCTCAACGGCGAGGGCAACCCGGGTGGCCAGGCCACCAAGCTGGGCTCGTCCATGGGCTGCAACAACAGCGCGTTCTGAGTCGCTGGTAGTCGAGCAAGCACCTGAGAACGGGTCCCGGAGTCCGAGCCGCACGCCGGGCGCCGGGACCCGTTCCTCGTTGACCGCCCCGACCGGACGCCCGGTGCATGCGGCGCGTGCGTCCGGACGCCGACGTGAAGGAACGCACCAGATGTTCAGCCGAAAGAAGATCGCAGCCGTCTCGCTGTCCCTGGGCAGTCTCGCCGCGGTCTGCGTGGGCGCCACCCACGCGTACGCCGGATCGCACGGCCAGTGCACCAGGGACTCCCGGGGGAACCTCGCCTGCACGTACAAGAGCGAGACCAACACCACCTACACCACCGGCGACGGCACGTACCACGTCAGCCAGAAGCAGGACTGCACCTCGGTGTCGCGGTCGCGGGTGGAGACGCCGGAGAGCGGGACGGGCAAGCGGGGGACGACGCGGATCGGCCCGGTCATGGACTGCTCCAACCACGCTCCCGCGCCCAAGGACTTCAAGCTGCCGGGCTTCCTGCGCTGAGCCCGTCCGGCCGGTCCGACCGGCCGGAGCGGACGGGTGGATGGCCGGATCCGGTGCGCCGGGTCCGGCCATCCACCTTTCCCGCGCGCGGGCGCCGACCGCGCGCGGGCGCCGGCGTCACGCGGGCGGCGGCGCCAACGGCACCCGGGGTGCCGCCGGGCGCGTGAGCGCCGACGGTGGCCGGGCGTGAGCGTCGCTGCCACGCGGCGCGTCGGCGTCAACGGCGCCCGGGTGCCAACGGCGGGCAGGCGTCGTGGGGGAGGGTGTCAAGGCCGGGTGGGAGCGGGGATGGCGGGCTGCGCCGCGGCGCCCGGCCACTCGACCGGGTTGCAGTACGGGAGCCCGGTGATCGGCCGGCCGGTGCAGAACCTGGAGACCAGGTCGGAGAACTCCGCCATCCGCTCCACCGGGGCCAGGTGGTCCGCCTCCTTGATGGTGGTGAACGCCGCGCCCGGCAGCGCCGCGGCGACCGCGCGCCCCATGGCGGGCGGACAGAGCGTGTCGTGCTCGCCGGTGCACACCAGGACCGGTACCGCCGGCACCGGCCCGTCGCGCCACCAGTCGTGGTTCATCAGCCGGCTGTTGTGCTCGGCCGACATCATGATCTCCGCGTCGGACTGCGCCATGAACTGCGCGTGCAGCAGCCGGGAGACGACCTGGTGCTTGCGGACCACGCCGGTGCCGGGCGGCGACATGAACCGCTGGACCAGCTCGGTGGCGATCCGCTCGCGGTCGCCGCGCTCCAGCATCCGCATCCAGCGCGGCACGGCTTCGGCGTAGTCGTCGGGGATGACCGTGGTCATGCCCACCAGGCCCAGCCTCGCGACGTGTCCGGGGTGGTGCTGGGCGAAGCGCAGGGCGACGGCGCCGCCGAAGCAACTGCCGACCAGGTTGACCCGGGGCAGGGCCAACGCCGTGAGCATGTGCCGCACGGTGTCGGCGAGGAAGTCCATGCCGCGGTCGGCGGGCAGGAAGTCCGCGGCCCCGTAGCCGGGCAGGTCGACCGTGACCACCGTGCAGTGCTCGGCCAGCCACTTCTCGTGCCGCAGCCACGCGTACCGGTTCTGCGACGAACCGCCCAGCAGCACCAGCGGCTCGGTCCGCGGCCGGTCCTGCCGCACGAGGCGGCAGTGGTAGGCGAACCCCTCGAAGGCGAGGGTCCGTTCCTCCACCCGCGGCCGCGCCCCGGCCGCACCGTGTGCGTCCGGGCCGGAGGGGGACGCTGGCAGGGATGTGTCGTGTGCGGTGCCGATGTCAGAGCGCATGGCGTCCCCGAGACGTGAGAGAAGACAGTGCAGGGGACTAAGATCCCTCCTTTTTGTACCTGTTTCGTCCATCGTCACCCATGCCGGGCGTGTCGGCGGGCCCGTCCCGGACGCCCCCGCTCGGCCGGGCGCCGGTTCAGCCCGCCGCGGCGGCCGGCCGCCGGGCCGCGTGGCGCAGCAGGACGCACAGGCCGGCCGCGACGACGCACGCCGTTCCGACGCCGAGCCAGACCAGGGTGTAGGAGCCGGTCGCGTCGCGGACCACGCCGGCGGTGAGCGCGGCGGCGCCCGCGCCGAGTTGGTGGGCGGCGTTGACCCAGCCGAAGACGATCGCGCTGTCGGGGCCGTAGAAGCGGCGGCACAGCGCGATGGTCGGCGGAACGGTGGCCAGGTCGAGCAGGCCGAAGGCGACGGTGAACGCGATCACTCCGGGCCCCACGTCAGGCCCCAGCAGCCACGGCAGGGCGAGCAGGCTCGCCGCGCGCAGCCCGTAGACGACGGCCAGCAGGCCGGCGGCGGGGAACCGGTCGGTGAGCCACCCCGAGCCGATGGTGCCGGCCACGTTGAACACGCCCATCACGGCGAGCAGGGTCGCGGCTGTCTCGACGGGCAGGCCAGCGTCGTGCGCGGCGGGGACGAAGTTCGACATCATCACGCCGTTGGTGGACGCGCCGCAGATCGCGAACGTGCCGGCGACCAGCCAGAACGGTCCCGGCCGGGCGACCGACCGCAGGACGGCGAGGGTACGCCGGGTGGCGCCGGGAGCAGGCGGCGGCTCGGGCGCGAAGGCCGTCGCGCCGTAGGGCCGCAGCCCCAGCCGGGCGGGGTGGTCGCGCAGCCACGCGGCGGCGCACACCATCATCAGCACGGCGAACCCGGTGACGACCAGGGTCGCGGCGCGCCAGCCGTACCGGTCGCTGACCGAGGCCACCAGCGGCAGGCAGACCATGCCGCCGAACATGCTGCCCGAACTGAGCACGCCGGTGACCAGGCCCCTGCGCCGGACGAACCAGCGGTCGGCGACCAGCGCGCCGAACGCCATCGCGATGGCACCGCTGCCCAGCCCCACCAGCACGCCCCAGCACAGCACGAGCTGCCAGGCGGCGGTCATGGCGACGGTCGCGGTGGCGCCGACGACGATCGTGGCGAGCGCCGCCAGCACGACGCGCCGCACACCGAACCGGTCCATCAGGGCGGCGGCGAACGGCGCGGTCAGCCCGTAGAAGCACATGTTGACGCAGACGGCGGACTCGATCGTGGCCCGGGACCAGCCGAACTCCCGGTGCAGCGGATCCACCAGGAGTCCCGGCATGCCGGTGAAGGCGCCCGCGCAGGTGATGACCAGGAACGAGACCGCGACGATCCACCACGCCCGGTGCACCCGGGGAGGGCGGGCCCCCGGCCCGGACGGCACCGGGGGCGTGGCGGGGGCCGGGTGCGCGGCCGGGGCCCGCCCGGTGCGGGCCGGGGCCGTGGGCCGGGCGGGGAGCCGTGGCGTCCCGGCCGGAAGCGGGGCCCGTCCGGTCCGATCCGTCCCGGGGTCCCGGGGTGCCGTGGTGTCCGCCGCGTCGTTCATGGCTCCACCCTGCGGCCGGCGCCGCCCGGCCACGAGTGGCAGGATGGACATGCTTCGCACGAATCGTGCCACGCGCCCCGGGCGGTGCGCGTGGGGGAGGAGCGGCATGGGTGTCTTCGCGGGAACGGAACGGCACCGGGTGGCCGTCCTGGTCCGCCACGGGGTCATGCCGATGGAGCTGGGGATCGCCCACCAGATGTTCCGCCAGGCGGCCGGGCCGGACGGCGGGGCGCTCTACGAGGTGCTGACCTGCGCCCCGGAGCCGGGCGAGGTGCGCACCGACGCGGACTTCCCGATCCAGGTCCGCCACGGGCCGGAGGCGGTGGCCGAGGCGGACACCCTGCTGGTGCCCGCCTCGCACGCGCCGGACGGCACCGAGGTGGACGGGCGGCTCGGCCCGGAGCTGCGGTCCGTCCTCGCGGCGGTACGGCCCGGAACGCGGATCGCGTCCATCTGCACCGGCGCGTTCGTCCTGGCGGCGGCCGGCCTGCTGGACGGCCGGCGGGCGACCACGCACTGGAAGTCCGCCACGCGCTTCCGCCGGCTCTTCCCCCGCGTGCGGCTCGATCCGGACGTGCTCTTCGTGGACGAGGGGCAGGTGCTCACCTCCGCGGGCGAGGCCGCCGGGATCGACCTGTGCCTGCACATGGTGCGCCGCGACCACGGCGAGGCGATCGCCAACGACGTGGCCCGCGCCACCGTGGTGCCGCCCTATCGGGAGGGCGGCCAGGCCCAGTACATCCCGCGGCCGGTCCCGGCGACCGCCGAGCCGGGTTCCGGCACGCTGCGGGCCCGCACCTGGGCGGTCGAACGGCTGGGCGAACGCGTCACGCTGGCCCGGCTGGCCGAGCAGGAGGCGATGAGCGTGCGCACCTTCTGCCGGCGCTTCCGCGACGAGACGGGCACCACGCCGATGCGCTGGCTCACGCTGCAACGGCTGCACCACGCCCGCCACCTGCTGGAACGCACCGACCGCACCATCGAGGCGGTCGCCGCGGCCAGCGGTCTGGGCACCGCTGCCGGGTTGCGCCGGCACTTCGCCGCCGAGCTCGGCGTCACCCCGACCGCCTACCGCGCCACGTTCCGCGGCCCCCCGCCCTGACCCCGGCCCGCCCCGGTCCGCCGGCCCGGCCTGGCACCGGCAGGCGCCGGTCCGCCCGCCGGTTCGCCCCGGCCGGTCCGCCCGACGGGCCGAGGACCGGACCGCTCCACCGGCTGGACGGGGGGCCGGCGGGAGCGCCGAGCACCGGTCAGCCGTCGTTGCCGGCCACCAGCGGGTAGACGCCGTTCTCGTCGTGGTCCTCGGCGCCCGTCACCGGCGGGTTGAAGACGCAGACGTACCGCGAGTCGGTCCTCGGCCGCAGGGTGTGCCGCTCGTGGCCGTCGAGGAGGTACATCGTCCCCGGGGTGATCAGGTGCGTCTCGCCGGTCTCCTCGTCGGTGAGCTCGGACTCACCCTCGACGCACAGGACGGCCTCGATGTGGTGGACGTACCACATGCGGGTCTCGGTCCCGGCGTAGACGGTGGTCTCGTGGAGGGAGAAGCCGACTCCCTCCTCCGCCAGGACGATGCGCTTGCTCTCCCAGGTGCCGGTCGCCGCCCGCACGTGCCGGTCGGTGTTCTCGATGTCCGTGAAAGATCGCACGATCACGCGTGATCCCCTCCTCGTTCGGTCGGGTCATGTGTGCGTTGGGCCGCGGCGGGCCCGGGACCGGACCGGCACCGGGCGTCCGGAGCCCCGGGCCTCCGGGAGGCGGTCACCGCGCGGTGTCCGACGCGTGCTCCGCGGTGCGGGAGGCCAGCACGAAGGAGGTGAACGTGCCCACGGTCTCGAAGTCGTCCATGTCGAGGTCCTCGGGGTCGACCCGCAACCCCACCAGGTCCTCCATCGCCATGAGCATCTCCAGCATCGTGGTGCTGTCCAGGTGCAGGTCGTCGAAGAGGCGCACGTCCGGCCGCAGATCGTGCACCGGCCGTTCCAGCACCTGTGTCAGGGCGGTCCGCAGCGCGGACGTCACGTCGTCACGGAGCATGGTCATCTGTCACTCCTTCTCCATCGGGGTACCCGCGGGTTCACGTACCAGCGCGGCCAGGGCACGCCGGTCGGTCTTCCCGTTGCCGTTGGTCGGCAGGCCCGTCACCACCACGCAGCGGCGCGGCACCTTGTACGGTTCGATGAGTTCGCGCAACCGGTCCAGGACCTGCTCCGGCGCGGCGCCGGTGACGACGGCCAGGGTGGAGGAACACGGGCCCTCCGGCGGCAGGACGGCGGCCGCGTGCACTCCGGCGACCCGAAGGGCGGCGGCCTCCACCTCGGTGGTGCTGACCCGGAAGCCGCGCTCCTTGTACAGATCGTCCCGGCGTCCGGCGAAGTAGAGGTAACCGTCCTGGTCCATCCAGCCGTAGTCACCGGTCATCAGCTCGGGGAAGAGTCCCTCCCGGCGTACGAAGCGCTGGGCCGTCAGCTCCGGTCGGCGCCAGTAGCCGGCCATCACGTGCGGGCCGCGCACCACGAACTGCCCGGTGCGCCCGGGCGGCAGCACGTCGCCGTCGTCGTCCACGACCCGCACCTCGGTGCCCGGGAGCGGCAGCCCGCAGGATCCCGGGCGGGCCCGGTCGCCGTCCGGCGGCATGATCGCGGTGCGCTTGCACTCGGTCAGTCCGTACATCACCTGGATCACCGCCGCCGGTGCGGCCTCGCGGACCGCTGCGATGGTCTGCTCGGACAGCGCCGCCCCGGTCGTGGTGATCAGGCGCAGCGTGGACGGCGGTCGGGACGAGTGCCGCAGCAGCCAGGCGAGACGGTCCACCACGGACGGTACGGCGGGCAGGACGGTGGCCGCACGCCGTTCCAGCACACCGAGCAGCGGCGGACCGGCCTCGCGGGCGTCGCCCAGCACGAGGTGGGCCCCGCACGAGACGGTCAGCAGCACCTGGTAGAGGCCGAAGTCGAAGGAGAGCGGGGACGGCGAGTAGACGACGTCCGTGGCGCGGTAGCCCAGGCACACCGCTATGGCGGACGCGGCGAACAGCATCTGCTGATGGGTACTCACCACCGCCTTCGGCAGCGTGGTGGTCCCGGACGTGTAGATGAGGCATGCGGGGTCCACCGACACGCCGGGCTCACGGTGGCCCCGGACGTCCGGGGCCGGGTCCGCCCGACGGGCGTCGCCGTCCGCCGGCGGCTCGGCCAAGGCCGTGGCGTCCGTCGTGGCGACGCCCCGCGCCAGGGCGTCGTCGGCCGCCCGCGGGTCGTCGGTGACCAACAGGACCGGCTCGCTGTCGCGCAGCACGTGTGCGAGAGGTTCTCCGCGCACCTGCTCGTGGACGACGGTGAAGACCGCGCCGACCCGCGACGTGGCGAACACCGCGGCGACGATCGGAATCCGGGCGGTCGCGCTGATGACCACCCGGTCGCCGCGCCGGACCCCCAGCGCGGCCAGTCGGCGGGCGGCGGCACGAACGGCCCGGTCGAGTTCGGCGTAGGTCAGGGTGCGCTGGCCCTCGCTCAGCGCGGGTCGCCCGGCGTGGCCGCGGACGGCCGCGTCCAGCAGGTGGTGCAGCAGGGTCGCGCTCTCCGGACCGGCGCCCGGGTCCGGGAACCCGACGCCACCGGCGAACGGCGCCGGAGCGGCACGGGTGGTCACTGGCCGTCTCCCTTCTTCTCGTCGTTCTCCTCACCGGACGGCCGCACGACGTGCAGCGGGACGACGCTCACGGCCTCCGCCTCGCAGACCAGCACCGGTGTTCGGAGCCGGCGTGCGGCACTCGGTGGTCCGTCGGGAGCGGCCTCGATGACCTTGTGGGCCCGCAGCCGCACCATGCGGCGCAGCCGGGTCGAGCGCACCAGCCGTGCGTCCGCCTCGATGTAGTCGCCGGGCCGCACCGGTGCACGGAAGCGCACCTCGGTGTAGCCGGCCAGCAGTCCCTCGTCCCCGTCGGAGGCGATGGTGATCTCGGTGACCAGGTCGCCGAAGAGCCGCAGGATCCGCGCCCCGTCGACCAGACCGCCGCCGTAATGGGCGTCTTCGGTACCGATGCGCAGGCGCAAGGTGGCTGTGATCGGCTCCGCGCCACCACGACCCGGCTCGACGTCGGACGGCGGGGTGCGGGTGTCGGTGGTCATGGGCTCGTCCTCCTGGTCGGCGGGCCGCGTCGTGGAGTGCGGCGGGCCGGTCGGCGCGGTGATCGCGACGGCCGCCACCACGGCGCCCTTGTGGGTGATCGAAACGCGCACGCCGGGCTGGTGCTGCCGCACGGCCGCACCCCGGTAGCGGACCACGGGTGTGCCGTCGGGGTCGCGCCCCACCGCGATGTCACGGGGCGGCAGCCCGTCGAACAGGCCCTTTCCGAGCGCCTTGAGGACCGCTTCCTTCGCGGCGAACCGGCCGGCGAGGAACTCCCTGGCGCGCTCGGGCCCGAAGCCGGCGGCGACCCGCAGTTCCTCGGGCGCGTAGACGTAGCGGCGGAACCAGGCCCGTCGCACGAGCCGGTCCAGCTCACCGACGTCCAGCACGTCCAGGCCGACGGCCGGGGGAGTCGGCGCCGGCGCGGACCGGGTCCCCGGAGGCCGCGCCGTCATCGCAGCGGGCCGAGGTCGACGAGGTGCTGGCGGGCCAGCATGTCCTCAACGGTGTCGCGGGAACGCACCAGATGGGCCCGATCCCCGTCGACGACGGCCTCGGCCGGGAAACCGTGGCTGAGGAAGAGCCCCGGTGAGGCGGTCGGGCCGTAGGCCCCGGAGCGGTCCACCGCGAGCAGGTCACCGGGCGCCACCGGAGGGAGGGCCGCCTTCTTCGCCAGCACGTCGTTGGGGGTGCACAGCAGTCCGGTGACGGTGTACCGGTCCTCGGCCGCTTCACCCGGCCGGTCCAGGTGGCGTATCGGGAAATTGCGTTTGACGAAACTCCCGATACCGACTGCTGCCATGTGGTGGTGAGTCCCTCCGTCGGTGACGGCGAAAACCTCACCCATGGATTCCTTCACGTAGCGGGTGCGCACCACGTACGTTCCGGCGACGGCGGTCAGGTAACGCCCGAGTTCCATGAGCAGCCGGCAGTCGGGGAAGCGGTCGCGGAACGCCGACACGGTCTCACCGAGTGCGACTCCCAACTGTTTGACGTCCGGGTCGTCCTCGCCATCGAAGTAAGCGACGCCCAGGCCGCCGCCGAAGTCCACGCAGGAGAGCGGGATGCCGAGCGCATCGGTCAGTCGCTCAGCGAGCAGAAGGATTTCCGAGGTGTTGCGGACGACGTCCGCGTGGTCGAGGAAACGCGTTCCCATGTACGCGTGGATCCCGTCGACCCGGACGTGCCGCAGGGCGGTGATGTCGTCGGCCGCCGCGGTGACCGCGGCCTCGTCCATCCCGAACTGGCGGGGCCTGCCGCCCATCGCGAGACCGCCGCCGCGACGGCCGCCGGAACGGGGGTTCACGCGCAACAGCACCGGGACCGGCTCGACGGCACGGCGCGCGGCGATCGCGTCGAGCGCGCGCAACTCCGGCAGTGATTCGCACACGATGGCCGACACCCCCGCCGAGACGCAGGCGACGAGGTCGTCCTCGGACTTGCCGGGGCCCAGGAACACGATGTCGCCGGGGGCGATCCCGGCGCGCAGGGCGGTGGTCAACTCCGCGCGTGACGAGACCTCCGCCCCGGCGCCGAGCGAGCCGAGCAGGGCGCAGACCGTGACGTTGGGGTTGGCTTTGAGCGAGTACAGCACGTCCACGGCCGCGGGGATGTTCTGCCTGGTCAGACCGTAGGTCTCGCGCAGCAGGGCGGCATCGTAGACGAACAGGGGCGTGCCGAACGTGCGGGCGGCCGCGCGCAGGGAGGCCGCTGGAGTGGCGGGTTGGAGGGGCACGGACGGGCTCCCTTCCGCCGCGGACGGCGGGCCGGTGGACGGGCCGGGCGTGGTGGGGGGACGGGGTTCAGGAGAGCGGGCCGACGCGGCAGAGCGTCTCGTCGTGGTGCCCGTCGGTGAAGCACCCCGCGGGGAACAGCAGCGACTTCTCCACCGTCAGACCGCGGACCTTGGCGAAGCGGTTGATGACCATGAGGATCGCCCTGTTGTCGAGGGAGACCGTGGTCTCCATGTACCGGGCGCCGCGCTGGATCTGGCGCTCGACGGCCCGGTCGAACAGGGTGACGCCGAGCCCCGGGATGCCGTGCCGCGGCCGTACCGCTTCCTGCCACACGAGGTAGACGTCGGGTTCCTCCGGGCGCCGGTAGCCCGACAAGAACCCGACGACCTCTCCTTCGGATTCAGCGACGAGTGAGGTCTCCGCGAAATCGCGGAACCACAGCCTGTAATAGTAGAGGCTGTTGGTGTCAAGGCCGTCGGAGTCTCGAACCATTTCCCACACCGGAAGGGCGTCGGCGGGAACGGGACTGCGGAACACGACGTTCCGGTTATTCCGCCCGCCGCTCTCGCGGCGTGCGTCCCCCGAAATAATGCGGTCGGTCGGTTCCTTCCTTCCGCTGGTTCGGTTCCTTTCCGCTTCCTGGCTTATCTCCGCGTTCTGGGCCATGGGAGACGACCCTAGGGGAGGAAATCCCTCCGGACAACGAAGCGGTAAATGTTCGCGCCAAACGCGCGTTTCTCGTGGGCGCGCGGATCATAGGGCAACGGGTGGGACGCGACGGTAGAACTGGTGATGTGCCACCTTCGTGACACCAGGAAACCGCTGGAGTCACGCAAGTGGAACAGATCGATCCGTATCTGCCCTCACCCTGATCTTCCGGGCGGCCGGTGCCGACGTCGGCCATCTGGCCAGATCGGGCGGTATCCGCCGGGCCGCGCCGGCACCTCGACGCCGAGCTCGGCGGCACCCCCGACCGCCCACCGCGGCACGTTCCGCGGCCCCCTGCCCCGACCCCGCCCCGGCCCCGACAGGCGCCGGTCCGCCTGTGCCGGTCCGCCCGGGCAGGCGCCCCGGCGCGGACCGACCGGCGCGGCTCAGCTCCGCGCGACGCGGTCCCCGCCGGCGACCCACGCCGCGGTGTCCGGTGGCAGCGTTCCACCGGCACCGGCACCGGCACCGGCGGTCGTCGGGGCGCTGGAGAGCAGCACCTCGTCGCCGAACGCCGCGAGCGAGAGGGGTTCGGGCCCGAAGTTGACCACGCAGCACACGTCCGGCCCGCGGAACGGGAACGCCAGCCAGCCGCCGTCCGCCGGGCCGCGGGTCGCGAACGGGACGCGCGCCGGGGGCAGTCCGCGGCGCAACCGGAGCGCCTCGCGGTACAACCGCAGCGTCGAGCCCGGGTCGGCGCGCTGCGCGGCCACCGTCAGGCCGCCCCAGTCGGCCGGCTGCGGGAACCAGCACGCGTCCGGATCGGCGGTGCCGAACCCGTACGGCGGCGCCGCGCCGGACCACGGCAGCGGCACCCGGCAGCCGTCCCGGCCGCGCACCGTGCGGCCGGACCGCTCCCACACCGGGTCGCGCAACCGGTGCGGCGGCAACTCGACCTGTGGCAGGCCGAGTTCCTCGCCCTGGTAGACGTACGCGGCGCCCGGCAGCGCCAGCATCAGCAGCGCGGCGGCGCGCGCCCGGCGCAGCCCGGCCGCGCCGCCGCCGTACCGGGTCACCGGCCGCACCGCGTCGTGGCTGGAGAGCACCCACGTCACCGGCGCGCCCACCGAGGCCATCGCGGCCACCGAGCCGTCGACCACCTCGCGCATCGCCCGGCCGTCCCACGCGCATTCCAGGAAGCCGAAGGTGAAGCACTGGTCCATCTCGCCCGGCCGCACGTACCGGGCCAGCCGGTCCGGGTCAAAGACCGCCGCCTCGGCCACCAGCAGCCGCTCGTCCGGCGGTACCGCGCCGGACGGCGCCGGATGCCGGTCCAGCAGCGCGCGCCAGGAGCGGAACAGCGGGTGCAGTTCCTCCTGGTCGTGGTACGGCAGCAGGTGGGTGCGGGCCGGGTCCCGGCGCTGGCCGGGCCCGGCGTCCGGCAGGCCGGGCGCCTTGAACAGGGTGTGCGCCACGTCGATCCGGAAGCCGTCCACCCCGCGGTCCAGCCAGTGCCGCAGCACCTCCTCGAAGCCGGCCCGCACCGCCGGGTGCCGCCAGTCCAGATCGGGCTGCTGCGGCGCGTGCAGGTGCAGGTACCACTGACCGTCCGGAACCCGGGTCCAGGCCGGGCCGCCGAACGCCGACTCCCAGTCGTTGGGCGGCCGCCGGCCGCCGTCCCGGCCGTCCCGGAACAGGTAGCGCCGCCGGTCCGGGCCGTCGGGCCGGTCCGCGAGCGCCGCGCGGAACCACGGGTGCCGCTCCGAGGTGTGGTTCGGCACCAGGTCCAGCACCAGCTTCAGGCCCAGCCGGTGCGCGGTGCCGACCAGCGCGTCGAAGTCCGCCTCGGTGCCCAGCCGGGGGTCCACCCCGGTGGGGTCGCTCACGTCGTAGCCGGCGTCGGCGAGCGGCGATGGGTAGAACGGCGTCACCCACACCGCGTCCGCGCCCAGCCACGCCAGGTGGTCCAACCGCGCGGTCAGGCCGGCCAGGTCGCCGACCCCGTCGCCGTCCGCGTCGCGGAACGCGCGCGGATGGACCTCGTAGGTGACCGCGTCCCGCCACCACCGGGTCATCCGGCCGGCACCCGCACCGGCAGGGTGGCGCCGAGCGCCGCGGACCGGGTGGCCGCCTCGGCCACCGCCACCGCGGACAGCCCGGCCGCCGCGCCCGCGACCGGCTCCCCGCCGTCCCGCGCGCAGGTCAGCAGGTCGGTGAACGCGGCGCGCACGCTGCCCGCGTACACCAGCGGCTTCGCCGGCTCGCCGCCGAGGGTGATCTCGCAGCGCACGTGGTGCGGCACCGAGCGGCGCACGCCCCGGCCGCGGGCCGGCGCGGCCGGTCCGGCGTCCCGCTGCACCGCCACCCGCACCCCGGCCGCCGGGTTCGGGCGCTGCCCGGGGACCTCCAGCAACGCGGCGGCCCGGGTCGGCAGCGCCTGCCACGCCGCCGCGCCCGCCTCACCGGTCCACGCCGTCACGCTCGCCGACACCGGTATCCAGCCGGTCAGCCGCGCCTCGGCGAATCCGAAGTCCAGGCGCATCAACTGCCGTTCGGCGCGGTGCGGATGGGTGAAGGAGTGGGCGTGGGTGGCGACCGCGCCGCCCGGGTGCACCGCGGTGGCCACCACGATGTCCACCGGGCCGTCCGGCGCGCGCCGCACCGCGGTGCCGTGCACGGTCAGCGGGTCGGCGCCGAACAGCGCGCGGGCCGCGTCGAAGAAGTGCACGCCGTGCTCGACGTGGATGCCGCCGCTGTGCGCCGGGTCCCAGAACCAGTGGTCCGGGTCCAGTGACTCGTCGGCCGCGTCGTTCTCGAACGCGAACCGCCGCAGCGGGTCGAGCAGTCCCTCGTCGCCGAGCCGGCCCAGCATCCGCAGCAGCGGGTTGTAGCGCAGCACGTGGTCCACCACCAGCACGCCCGGCGCGCGGGCCGCCTCGTCGCGCACCCGGACCGCGTCCGCGACCGTGGTGGCCAGCGGCTTCTCGCAGAACACGTGCCGCCCGGCGCGCAGCGCGGCCACCGCCTGGCCGGCGTGCCCGGCCGGCGGGGTGGCCAGCGCCACCACGTCCACGTCCGGACGCTCCAGCAGCGCCGGCAGGCCGCCGGGCGCCGCGGCGGCCCGGTGCGCGGCGGCGAGCGCGGCCGCCCGCCCGGGGTCGGGGTCCGCGCAGGCGGTGACCCGGACCCCGGGCAGGTCGGCGACCGCGTCCAGCAGGAACGCGCCGAACGCGCCGCAGCCCAACAGCCCCAGGCCCAGCGGCCGTTCGCGCTCCGGCTGGCTCACACCCGGTCCAGCCGGGCGACGCCGATGTGCGCGTCCGCCATGCCGTAGAAGACGTAGCGCACGCCGTCGACCTCCTCGATCGCGGTCGGGAAGACCACGTTCGGCACCGTGCCGGACCGTTCCTGCTCGGTCTCCGGAGCCATCAGCGGCTCGGTGGAGCGGGCCAGCACCCGGGCCGGGTCGGCCGGGTCCAGGATCATCGCGCCGGCCGCGTAACTGACCTTCTGCTGCGGCGAGAACGGGTCGTCGATGCTGCCGGAGACGCCGTGGTGGATGAGCAGCCAGCCCTCGTCGACCCGGATCGGAGCCGGTCCGGCGCCGATCTTCAGCGCCTCCCAGGGGTGTTCGCAGAGCGCGACCAGCCGGTGGTGGCGGGGCCGGGCCAGCGCGGTGACGTCCCGCGCCACCTCGGCGGCCGGCACGTAGGAGATCCAGATGCCGGGCCGCTCGTCGGTGAGCCCGGCCGGCAGGTGCACGCCCTCGCCGGGCCGGAACCAGCCCAGGTCCCACATCGGGCGGTGCAGCATCGCGTAGCACGGCTCGCCGTCCGGGCCGGGCACCGGCTCGGGGAAGTGCACCACGTCCTTGTTGGGGAACAGGTTGAGGTCGGTGTCCAGGTCCGGCTGGTAGCCGAACTGCACCGGCCCGAGCCGCTGCCACGAGGTCAGGTCGGCCGAGACCGCCAGTGCCGGCTTGGGGCCCAGCGGCCCGTACGCCACGTAGGACATGACGTACCGGCCGAGCGAGGGGACCCAGGTCACCCGGGGGTCCTCCACGCCCGCGTTGTTCGTGCCGCGCTCCCAGCCGGCGTCCGGGGCCAGCACCACGCCGCGCCGCTCGACGCCGCAGGGGACGCCGTCCCGCAGCACGACCCGGGCCAGGCCGACCCGGGAGACGTTGCCCTCGGACACCAGCCGGGGCAGCAGGTGCACGGCGCCGTCCGGGGTGCGGCCGGAGGCGGGGTTGAGCACGCCCTCCGCCTCCAGCGGCTCGCCGGGCGCGGGGGACATCACCACGCCGAGCCGGGTCAGCCGGTACGGGACGGCCCGTCCGGCGGTGATGTCGTTCAGGGGTCTGTCGTTCGAGGTAACCAAGGAAATCAGCCTTTGACTCCGGCGTCGATGTGGGTGCTGGTGAAGTGGCGCTGGAAGAGGAGGAAGAGCGCCACGGCGGGTGCGGCCAGGACCACCGCGGCGGCCAGGATGCCGCCGGTGGGGTTGTGGACCACGGTGGACTGGATGTTGCTGCTGAAGTTGGCGAGCGAGACCGCCAGCGGCTCCATGTGCTGGTTCTTGGTGACCAGGAACGGCCACAGGAACTCGTTCCACGGCCCGATGAAGGTCAGCAGCAGGCCGGTGAGGATGGCCGGCCGGGCGATCGGGATCGCCACCCGCCACAGGATGCCCACCTCGCTCGCCCCGTCGATCCGGGCTGCCTCGAACAACTCGGCCGGCAGTTGCAGGAAGAACTGCCGGAAGACGAAGACCGCGGTGGAGTTGATCGCGAACGGCAGGATCATCCCGAGGTAGTCGTCGCCCAGCCCGTAGTCGCGCACGACCAGCACGTACAGCGGCAGCACCAGCAGTTGGAACGGCACCACCTGCACCAGGAGCAGGGTGGTCAGCAGGGTGGAGCGACCGCGTGAACCGCAGCAGGCCAGCGCGTAGCCGGCCAGCAGCCCGAACACCAGGGTGCACAGCAGCACGCCGACGGTGAAGACGCCCGAGTTCAGCAGCGAACGGCCGAGCGCGATGGCGCCGTCGATCTGCGAGTAGTTGGCGCCGGTCATGCCGCCCGGGTGCGGGACCGCGCCGGCGACCGTGCTGTCCGGCGTCTTCTGCAGCGAGCCGACGATCATGTAGTAGAAGGGGAAGAGGAAGACGACCGCGGCGAGCAGCAGCACCGCGAGCCGGGCCGGGCGCAGGCCGCGCCGCCGCGGGCCGGGCCGGCCGGGCTGTTCGGGCCGTTCGGCGGCGGGCCGCTCCAGGACGGAGGCGGTCATGAGCGGTCTCCCCTTTCCGCGACGGCACGCGCGCCGAGCGACAGCGCGAGCACGACGACCACCAGGACGATGCCGAGCGCGGCGGCGAAGTCCGGGTGGCCCTGTTCGATGCCCTTCTGGTACATCACCAGGACCGGTGAGACCGAGGCGTTCGCCGGCCCGCCGCCCCCGGTGAGCAGGTAGGGCTCGGTGAAGAGGTTGGCGCCGGTGATGACGGCGAACACCGTCACCACGGTGGTGGCCGGCCGCACCCCCGGCACGGTGACGCTCCAGAACTTCCGCAACGCGCCGGCGCCGTCGACCGCCGCCGACTCGTACAGCTCACCCGAGCACGTTCTGCAGCGCGGCCAGGTAGAGCATGATGAAGAAGCCGAGCTGCTTCCAGGTCACGAAGACGGCCACGGTCGGCATCGCCCAGCCGGAGTTGACCAGCCAGGACGGGTCCGGTGCCAGCGGCCCGAGCACCTTGTTCACCAGGCCACCGTCGCCGAACAGGAACGACCACACCGCCACCAGCGCCACGCTGGCGGTCACGTACGGCAGGTAGAAGGCGGCGCGCAGGAACGGGCGGAACGGTAGCTTGGCGTTGAGCGCGCTGGCCAGCACCAGCGACAGCGCCACCGTCAGCGGCACGTTGATGACCAGGAAGACGCCGATGTTGAGGAAGGAGCGGCGCACCACCGGGTCGGAGAAGACGTCGGCGTAGTTGCGCAGCCCCACCCACGGGCTCGGCACGTGCGCGCCGGGCGCGGTGAAGTAGAAGCGGTGGAAGGAGATCCAGAGGTTGTACAGGAGCGGATAGGCGAAGACGGCCAGCACGAACAGCACGTACGGGGTGACGAACCAGGTCCCCACCCGGGGTGTCGGCAGCCGGCGGCGGCGCGCCCCGGGGGACGGGGGCGGCGCGGTGGCGGAGGCGGTGGACATCGCTGCTCCCTCAGTATTCCGCGAGGATCTCGGAGATCTTCGCGGAGGCCTGCCGGAGCGCGTCCTCCGGCGACTGCTTCCCGAAGATCACGGACCGGCTGTAGTCGTCGCGGAACTCCTGCCAGACGTCGATGGAGCCGGCGACGTCCGGCACCTCCACGGTGCGGGCGGCCGCCTCGGCGAACGGCTTGTAGCCGGAGTGCTTCGCGAACCAGGCCGGGTAGCTGGACAGCAGGCCGGTACGCATCGGCATCTGGCCGGTGTCGGCCAGCAGTTCGCCGTCCTGTTCGCGCGAGGTGGCGAACTTCATCACGTCCCACGCGGTGGCCCGGTTGCGGCACGCGCTGAACATGTCGATGGACTTCTCGTCACTGAAGGTGTGGATCCGGTTCGCCGGCATGCCGTTCTTCGTCGGCACCGGCACCACGCCCCAGTCGAGGTTCTTGTAGGCGGCGATCGCCCACGGCCCGACGGTGGCCATCGCGGTCTTCCGCTCGGCCATCGGGTCGCCGGGGTAGGCCTCCTGCGGGGCGAGCCGGTCGCGGTAGAGGGTGTTCCAGAAGTCCATCACGTCGCGGCCGGCCGGGCTGTCGATCTGCGGCCTGCCGTGCTCGACCAGCTGCCTGCCGCCGGACTGCGCGATGAAGGCGGGGTAGAAGTCGTACCAGGGCTGGAAGAAGTCGGAGGTCGGTGAGGGCCAGATCGCCGACCGCGCCGCGCCGCTGTGCACGATCTTCTTCGCGGCGGCGATGAACTGCGCGTAGGTGGCCAGCTTCGGGTGGTCGGGGTCGAGCCCGGCCTTGGCGAAGATCTTCTTGTTGTAGAGGATCATCACCGGGTTGGTCTTCCACGGCATCTGGTAGTAGTCGCCGTCGCTCGACTCGTACTGCCGGGCCCGCGACCCGGTCCGCGCCTCGATGTAACGCGCCGCGCCGGGGAAGGAGTTGAGCGGGACCAGCCCGGCCTGCTGCTGGAACTGCGGGACGGAGGCGGGCGAGCCGTTGAAGACCAGGCAGGCGCTGGTGCCCGCGATGATCGACGCCGACTCCGCTTCCTCGGAGGTCTTGCCCGCGGGGATCTGTTGCGCGGTGATCCGCTGGTCGGGGTGGAGCCGGTTCCAGGAGGCCACCATGGCGTCGCCCCACGTGATCTCCTGCGCGTTGTTGGACAGCCAGACGGTGATCGGGCCGCGGGAGGCGTCGGCGACCGCCGGGTCGGGACCGGACCTGGCGCAGGAGGCGGTCGTGCCGACCAGCCCCAGCGCGACGAGCGCCAGTGCGGTTCTGCGGAACACGGGGAACTCCAAACTCTTCTTCCGGCCGGGTCGGTCACCGGCCGGGTCGCGGGGCCCGCGGCGGCGGTGGGCCGCCCGGGCCGGTCCGGACGGACGCCGGGGGCGGCGCCGGTGCGCGGCGCGGTCAGGGCGGCGCGGTCAGGGCGGGGCGGGCCCGGCCGACTCCCGGACCCGCAGCACGGCCGGGTCCAGCGCGACGTGTTCGGCCGTGCCGCGTTCGATCACCGTGCCCAGCGTGCGGGCCGCGACCGCGCCCCACCGGAAGGTGTCGGCGCGGGCGGTGGTGAGCCTCGGGTGGGTGTACGCGGCCAGTGGGGTGTCGTCGTAGCCGACCACCGACAGGTCGCCGGGGACCGACAGGCCGGCCTGCTGGGCGACCGCGATGCCGGCGATGGCCGACAGGTCGTTGCCGTAGACAACGGCGGTCGGACGAGGGTGCAGGGACAGCAGGTGCCGGGTGGCCCGCGCGCCGCCTCGCGCGGTGAACCCGCCGGCCACCACCGGCCCCGGCGGCAGCCCGGCCTCGGCCAGCGCCTCCGCCCACGCCTCGTGGCGGCGTTGGGCGTGCCGGAACTCCGGCGGGCCGGCCACGTGTGCTATCCGGCGGTGGCCGAGCCGCACGAGGTGTCGCACGGCGGCACGGAAGGCCGGTCGGTCGTCGAGGTCGACCGCGCACAGCCCGCCGGCGAACTCCCGGTCGCCGAGCACCACGGCGGGCAGCCGCAGCGAGGCGACCAGCGCCGGGCGAGGGTCGTCGACCCGCAGGTCGGTCAGGACCACCCCGTCCACCCGGTGGTCGGCGGCGAGCCGGCGGTAGGTGGCGGCCTCCTCGGCGGGGACGGTGACGTTGAGCATCAGGCCGTCGCCGCGTTCGGCGAGCACCGACTCCACGCCGGCGATGAAGGTGGAGAAGAACGGGTCGTCGCCGATGAGTTGCGGTTCGCGGGTGAGCACCAGGCCGAAGGCCATGGCCCGGCCCCTGGACAGCGCGCGGGCGGTGCGGCTGGGCTGCCAGCCGACCTCGCGGGCGGCGGTCAGGATGCGTTCGCGGGTCTCGTCGGACAGCCCGGGGCGGTTGTTGAAGACGAACGAGACCGCGCTCGGCGACACCCCGGCCAACCGCGCCACGTCGGCGATGGTGGGCCGTTTCCCGGTCCTGCCCACGCCGCACCTCCTCGGCTCGTCCCGGGACGCCCGGGGCGTCCTCCCAGCCGCTGACTAAAGCGGTTTATACGATGGATGTCAAGGTGTCCGGACGCACCGTCCCGGCGGCTGCCGGCGCGCGGGGCGGATCCGCGCGGCCCGGGGCACCGGACCGCCGGTCCGGAGGCGCGGGCCGGGCCGGCCGGTTCGGTAACGAGGAGGGAAAATCTGCCCGCCGCGTCTTTACAGTGCGGCGAGCCGGAGTTCAGGATCCCGTGTACGCGCTTACGTAAGCGCATACATGAGGAGGTCCGAACCCGTCGTGCGCCATCTGCCGACCGTGTACGAGGTCGCCGCACTCGCCGGAGTGTCCACGGCGTCCGTGTCGCGCGTGCTGGCCGGCAACGACCGGGTCCGCCCGGAGACCAAGGCCAGGGTGCTGGCCGCGGTCGCCGAACTCGGCTACGTGCCCAGCGGCGCGGCGCAGAACCTCGCCAACCGGCGCACCGGCGTGCTCGGCCTGTGCTTCCCCGACCCGGTCGGCGACCAGGACATCGCCGACCCCTCCGGTCCCGCCGACCCCTCCGGTCCCGGGTCCGGCGCCAGCGGCGGCGACACCCTCTACTGGTACGACGAGGTGATCCGCGGCATGGAGCGCGCCGCGCGCCGGCAGGGCTGCGCCGTGCTCATCGCCGCCAGCCACGAGAGCGCCGACGAGCACATGGTCACCATGGTCGCCAGCCGCTGCGACGGACTCGCCGTCCTCGCCCACACCGTGCCGGTCGACACCCTCGAACGCCTCGCGCTGCGCATGCCGGTCGTGATGCTCGCCGCCCCCCGCCGGCTGCCGCGGCCCGGCAGCCGGCTGGACCACCTGTCGGTCGCCGGGCGGGACGGCGCCCACCGGCTGACCGCGCACCTGCTCGACGCGCACGGTTACCGCGACGTGCGGTTCGTGGCCGGACCCGACTCGCCCGACTCCGACGGCCGGTTCGCCGGCTTCCGCGCCGCGCTCGCCGAACGCGGCCTGCCCGCCCCCGAACGCCCCGACCTGACCGGCGACTTCACCACCGCCGGCGGCCACCGGGTGGTCGCCCGGCTGATCGCGGACGGTGCCCTGCCGCGCGCCCTGGTGTGCGCCAACGACCAGACCGCGGTCGGCGCGATGGCCGCGCTGCGGCAGGCCGGCGTCCCGGTGCCGCGGGCGGTCGCGGTGGCCGGCTTCGACGGCATCCAACTCGGCCGCCACCTGCGGCCGGGCCTGACCACCGTCGTGCAGCCGATGCGCGACATCGGAGCCGAGGCGGTGCGGCTGCTGCGCGAGCGGATCGCCGACCGCGACCTGCCCGGCCGCGACCTCGAACTCCCCGTCCACCTGGAACCGCGCGGCAGTTGCGGCTGCCCGGAACCCCCCTGGACCGGCCGGCCGTGACCCCCACCGCGGCCGGCCACCCCGCCTCGCGCACCACCCCGTCCCCCCGAGCCACCGCCGGCCCCGCACCGAAAGGCTGACCCCCAATGAGCAGTCCGATACCGCGCAGGCGCGCGCTGGCCGCCGTGGCCGCGACGAGCGCCGCGCTGCTGGCCCTGGCCGGATGCCACGGCGGCGGCCGGGCGTCCCGGTCCGCCGGCGACTCGCTGACCATCGGCGTGGACAACGGCTCCCCGACGCTCCAGGACGACTTCAACCCGTTCTCCGCCAACCAGCGCAGCGGCACCCCGTACCTGTACGAGCCGCTGGAGTACGTCAACCAGCTCAACGGCGCCTACACGCCGTTCCTGGCCACCTCGCACACCTTCACCGACAACCGGACGCTGGTGTTCACCATGCGCTCCGGGGCCAAGTGGAGCGACGGCACGCCGATCACCGCCCAGGACGTGGTCTTCACCTTCGACCTGATGAAGTCCCACCCGGCGCTGGACAGTGCGGGGGTGTGGAAGCACCTCACCTCGGTCACCGCCAAGGGCGACAAGGTCGTCATGCGCTTCGCCAGCCCCGACGTGCCGTTCGCCGGCACCCTGGCGCAGACCCTCGTGGTGCCCCGGCACGTCTGGTCCAAGGTCGGCAACCCGGTCACCTACACCAACACCAAGCCGGTCACCTCCGGCCCGTACGTGGTGGACGGCTTCACCCCCAACCAGTACACGCTGAAGAAGAACCCGGACTGCTGGCAGGCCGGGCAGGTCCAGGTCGACCGCCTGGTCTTCCCCGCCCTGACCGGCAACGCCAGCTCCCAGCTGCAACTGTCCAAGGGCGGCTACGACTGGGCCACGCTCTTCATGCCGGACGTGAAGAAGACCTGGGTCGACAAGGACCCGGCGCACAACCGGTACTGGTTCCCGGCCGGCGGGGTCATCACGCTCTACCTCAACCTCGGCAAGGCGCCGTTCGACAACGCCGACTTCCGCCGGGCGCTGTCCGCCGGACTGGACCGCTCCCAGATCGCCGACAAGGCGGAGAACGGCTACGTCCAGCCCGCCGCGCAGGACGGACTGCTGCCCGCGCTCTCCTCCTGGCGCGACCGGTCGCTGTCCGGCGAGGGCCAGGTACGGCGGGACGACGCCAAGGCCACCGCACTGTTCGCCGAGGCCGGCTACCACCGCAGCGGCGACCGGCTGGTCGGCCCGAACGGCAAGCAGGTCACCTTCGGCGTCAACGTACCCAACGGCTTCAGCGACTGGCTGCAGGGCGCCCAGGTGCTCCAGCAGCAGATGGCCGGCCTCGGCATCAAGCTGAAGATCTCCACCCCCGAGTACGCCGCGTACTTCAGCGACCTGCAGACCGGCGACTACGACACCTCGCTCGGCGCGTTCGGCGGCAACGGCAACCCCTACACCGACCTGGACTCGCTGCTCGACAGCCGGCTCACCGCGCCGCGGGGCAAGGACGCGTCCAGCAACTACGAGCGCTGGAAGGACCCGGCCACCGACGCGCTGCTGCACTCCATCGAGGTCAGCACCAGCCAGGCCCAGGAACGCACCGCGGTGCACGGGCTGGAGCACGTCATGCTCGACGAGGTCCCGGTCATCACCCTCTTCTACGGCGCCACCTGGGGCGAGTACAGCACCGCCGACTTCACCGGCTGGCCGTCCGCCGCCGACCCGTACGCGCCGCCCGCACCCTACGGCAGCCCGGCGCCGGACAAGTCCACGCCGCTGATGGTCATCACCCACCTGAAGAAGAGGTGACGGCGTGACCCCGGGCGGTAGCGCGGAAGGAGGCGCACGGTGACGTACCTGCTGCGCCGGACGGTGACCCTGCTGATCACCCTCTGGGCCGCGATCACCCTCAACTTCCTGCTGCCCCGGATGATGCCCGGCTCGCCGGCGGACGCGGCGCTCGCCAAGTTCGCCGGCCAGGGCCCCATCTCGGCGGCGCAGCGGCACGCGATCGAGATCACCCTCGGCCTGCCGCACGGCAGCCTGTGGAGCCAGTACACCGGCTACCTCGGGGAGATCGCGCACGCCCGCTTCGGGGTCTCGTACACCTACTTCCCCGAGCCGGTCAGCTCGGTCATCGGGCACGCCCTGCCCTGGACCGTGCTGCTGGTCGGGGTGGTCACCGTCATCGCCTTCACCGCCGGCACGCTGCTCGGCGTGCTGGCCGCCTGGCGGCGGGGCGGCAAGCTCGACGTGCTGGCCACCGTCGGCTCCTCGTGCACCTCGGCGTTCCCCTACTTCTGGACCGCGCTGCTGCTGCTGTTCGTCTTCGGCTTCACCCTCGGCTGGTTCCCCATCAAGGGCGGCTACGGCAACTACACCACCCCCGGTCTGACCGCCGGCTTCCTGTCCGACGCCGTCTTCCACAGCATCCTGCCGGCCGTCACCATCCTGGTCTCGGTGCTCGGGGGCTGGGTGCTGTCCATGCGCAACAACATGATCAACACCTTGGGCGAGGACTACGTCACCTTCGCCGAGGCCAACGGCCTGCGCGGCCGCACCGTCGCGCTCCGCTACGCCGCCCGCAACGCCCTGCTGCCCAACGTGACACTGTTCGGCCTGGCGCTGGGCACCGTGGTCGGCGGCTCCATCCTCACCGAGGTCGTCTACGGCTACCCGGGCATCGGCTACCTGCTCTACAACGCGGTCGGCAACCACGACTACCCGCTGATGCAGGCGCTGTTCCTGGTCATCACGGTCAGCGTGCTGATCGCCAACTTCCTCGTCGACCTGCTCTACACCACGCTCGACCCCCGGGTGCGCCGATGACCGACATCGTTCCCCTCACCCCCGGCGGCAGCCCCGGCCCCGGCGGGTCCGGTGCGCCGGACCCGGCGGTGACCCGCCGCGCCCCGCGCGCGGTGCGGTTCACCGGACGGGTGCTGGCCACCCTCTGGGCCGACCGCAAGGCCCGCACCGGGCTGCTGCTGCTCGCCGCCCTGGTGCTGATGGCGCTGCTCGCGCCGGTCGCGGCCCCCTACGCGCCCACCCGCGCCGACTTCAGCCGGTCGCTGCCGCCCGGCGCCGGGCACCCGCTCGGCACCACCGGCTCCGGCCAGGACGTGCTGTCCCAACTGCTGTACGGCGCACGGGTCTCCCTGCTGGTCGCCCTGGTCGCCGGCGCGCTGGCCACCGTGATCGCCGTCGTCGTCGGCCTGGTCGGCGGCTACCTGCGGGGCGCCACCGACGAGGTGCTCGGGTTCGCCACCAACCTCGCGCTGGTCATCCCCTCGCTGCCGCTGATGATCGTCATCGCCGCCTACCTGGCCGGCGGCGGCACCTCCGTGATCATCCTGGTCGTCGTCGTCACCAGTTGGGCCACCGGCGCCCGGGTCATCCGGGCCCAGACCGCCACGCTGCGCGGCCGGGACTTCGTCGCCCTCGCGCGGTTCTCCGGCGAACGGCCGCACCGCGTGGTGTTCCGGGAGATCCTGCCCAACATGACCTCGCTGGTCGCGGCCAACTTCTTCGCCGCCGCCACCGCCGCCGTGCTCAGCGAGGCCAGCCTGGAGTTCATCGGCCTCGGCGACCCCTCCACCGTCAGCTGGGGCACGATGCTCTACTGGGCGCAGAACGACAACGCCCTGCTCACCGGCGACTGGACGCTCATCTTCGCCCCCGGCCTGTGCGTCGCCCTGCTGGCCACCGCGCTGTCCCTGGTCAACTTCGGCGTCGACGCGCTGTCCAACCCACGGTTGCGGGAGAAATGATGCCGCTGCTCGAAGCCCACGGGCTCAACGTCGTCCACCGACCGGCCCGCGGTACCCACGTCCGGTCCGTCCGCGACGTCGACCTCACCCTGGAACAGGGCGAGTTCGTCGGCCTGGTCGGCGAGTCCGGCTGCGGCAAGTCCACCCTCGGCTACGCGCTCACCCGCATGCTGCGCCCGCCGGCCGTCCTCACCTCCGGCCGGGTGCTCTTCGACGGCGAGGACGTCACCGCGCTGCGCGGCGAGGCGCTGCGCCGCCACCGGGACCGGGGCTTCTCCCTCGTGCTGCAGAGCGGCATGAACGCGCTCAACCCGGTGCGCAGCGTCGAGGACCACTTCGCCGACGTGCTGCGCGCGCACCGCCGGGTGCGGTCCGCCGTGATCCGCGCGCGGGCCGCCGCACTGCTCGACCGGGTGCGCCTGCCGGCCGGCACGCTGCGCCGCTACCCGCACGAGCTGTCCGGCGGCATGCGCCAGCGGGTCGCCATCGCCGTCGCGCTCGCCCTCGACCCGCGGCTGGTGGTCTTCGACGAGCCGACCACCGCGCTCGACGTCGTCGTCCAGGACGCGGTGATGTCCACCATCCGCGAACTGCAGCGCGAGGCCGGCTTCACCGCCCTGCTCATCAGCCACGACCTGGGCACCGTCGTGCACGCCACCGACCGGCTGCTGGTGATGTACGCCGGCCGGATCGTCGAGGACCGGCCGTCCGGGACCGTGCTGCGCGGCGCCGCCCACCCCTACACCCGCGCGCTGCTGCGCTGCTACGCCGACCCGCGCGCCGAACACGTCCGGCTGGAGGGCATCCCCGGCTCCCCGCCGGACCTGTCGCTGGAACAGACCGGCTGCCCGTTCGCGCCCCGCTGCGCCGGACGGGAGGACGGCTGCCTGGACGGGTTGCCGCCGCTGACCGCGATCGGCGGCGCGCACGTCGCCTGCCGGGTCGCGGTCCGCACCGCCCGGGAGGAGGCCGACCGTGCCCGCTGAGACCCGTCCGCCCACCCCCGCCGCGCCACCGCTCGTGGTGGACGCGGTGCGCAGGACCTACCGCTCGCGGCGCCGCGGGGAGCCGGACACCACCGCCGTCGACGGGGTGTCGTTCACCCTCGCGCCCGGCGCCTCGGTCGGCCTGGTCGGCGCCAGCGGCAGCGGCAAGTCCACCCTCGCCAGGATCGTCACCGGCATGGAGCGGCCCACCGCGGGCACCGTCGACTTCGGCGGCCTGCGGGTGGACCGGCTGCGGGCCGGCCGGCTGCGCGGCTACCGCAAGCGCGTGCAGATGGTCTTCCAGGACCCCTACGGCGCGCTCAACCCGGTGCACACCGTCGGCTACGTGCTGACCCGGCCGGTCGTCAACCACCTCGGGCTGGACCGGTCCGCCGCCGAGGAACGGGTGCGCGCGCTGCTGGAGACCGTCGGGCTCACCCCGGCCGGGCAGTTCGTCGACAAGCTGCCCCACCAGCTCTCCGGCGGCCAGCGCCAGCGCGTCGTCATCGCGCACGCGCTGGCCAGCGAACCCGACGTCATCGTCGCCGACGAACCGGTCTCCATGCTCGACGTCTCGATGCGGGCCGGCGTGCTGCGGCTGCTGGAGGACCTGCGCCGGGACCGCGGCGTGACCCTGCTCTACATCACCCACGACCTGCTCAGCGCGCGGGTCGTCACCGACGAGCTGATCGTGCTGAACCAGGGCCGGATCGTCGAACACGGCCCCACCCGCGAGGTGTTGCGCGACCCGTCCGACCCCTACACCCGCCGACTGCTCGCCGCGCTGCCCAACCCGTTCGCCCGCGGTGACGCCGACCCGCGCTGAGCTCCCCAGCCCCCCGCCCGGAAGGAATCCCGCCATGCGGACACCGAAGCCCGGCCGCGCCGCGCGGACCGTCGCCCTCGCGGCCGGCACCGCCCTCGCGGCCGGCACCGCCCTCGCCGCCGCCGGCCTGACCGCCCCCGGCGCCGCCGCCGCGACCTCGGCACCCGAAGGCGCCGGCGGCCCCGCGGCCACCGCCGCCACCGCGGCCGGCGCCGCACGCACCGACGCGCCGCTGGACGCCGGCCAGCGCGCCGCGCTGCGCCGGATCGCCGCCGCCACCTGGAAGTTCTCGCAGGCCGACGTGGACCCGGCCACCCACCTGCCGATGGACAACATCACCCTGGGCGCCCACCCCGCCCGGGGCACCTACACCTCGCCCACCGACATCGGCGTCAACCTGTGGAGCATCATCGACGCCGGCGACCTGCGGCTGATCTCCCGCTCCGAGGAGGACCACCGGCTGTCCGACGCGCTCGGCGCGGTCGAGAAGCTGCGCAAGTGGAACGGCTTCCTGCTCAGTTGGTACGACACCACCACCGGCGAGGCGATCACCGGCCCGGGCGGCACCAGCCTCAAGGGCAAGGACCTGACCGGCCAGCTCGTCTCCACCGTCGACAACGGCTGGTACGCCGCCGGGCTGATCGAACTGCGCGACGCCGAGCCGCGGTTCGCCGCCCGCGCCACCAGACTGCTGGACGCCATGGACTTCGGCCGCTTCTACGACGGCGGCGACGAGGCCACCGACCCCAACGCCGGCCAGATGTACGGCGGCTGGCTGATCAACAAGGGCGACGCCGGCTTCGAGTACGGCATGCTCGACACCGAGACCCGGATCGCCGCCTACGTCGGCATCGGCACCCGCACCATGCCCGGCGACGTGTGGTGGCGCACCTGGCGCACCATGCCCGCCCAGTACGGCCAGAAGCAGACCCCGCACGGCCCGTCCACGACCGTCACCGACCCGCTGAGCGGCAGGAGGTTCCCGGTCACCGAGGGCCACTACACCTCCAACGGCGTCGATTTCGTGCCCAGTTGGGGCGGCAGCGTGTTCGAGGCGCTGATGCCGGGACTGGTGGTGCCGGAGGTCGCCGAGGCACCGCGCGGGTTCGGAGCCAACGACCAGGACTACCTGGACGCCACCATCCGGTACGACACCCGCACGCTCGGCTACCGGGTGTGGGGCCTGTCGCCGTCCAGCACCCCGGACGACACCGGCGGCTACCTCGCCTACGGCTCGCGGAACCTCGGCACCGACGCCTCCACCACCGACTACCGGCAGGGCGCCGTCACCCCGCACGCCTCGTTCCTCGCCCTCGGCGTCGAACCGCGGGCCGCCTACGCCAACATCGCCGCGATGCGGGCCGACTACCCGGGCGTCTACGGGCCGTACGGCTTCTACGACGCCCTCGACCCGGTCACCGGCGCGGTCGGCCACCGCTACCTGGTGCTCGACCAGTCGATGATCCTCACCGCGCTGGACGACGCGCTGGCCGGCCACGCGATGCAGCGCCGCTGGGCGGCCGACCCGGTGGGCCGGATCGACACCCGCTACCTGCGCGCCGAGACCTTCTCCGTCGCCCCCGAACGCAGGTGAGCCGCGCCGTCGCGGGCCCCGCTGCGGGTCGGGGGCGGCGCGCCCCGACGAGGGCCGGCGCCCGACGGGCGGCCACCCGCGGGGATCGCGACGGCCCCTGATCGTGCCGCGCGCCGACGGTCCGGCCGAGGGACGGCGCGCGGCACACGCGGCGGCGGACCGGGCGCTCCCCCGAGCCCGGTCCGCCGTCCCCCGGTCCGCCGCACCGCGGCCGCCCCCTGTACCGGCGGATGTAACCGGCGGTAGCTTCGGGACCATGAGCGAGATGGTGCCGAGCGAGCCCGTACCGAAGGAGCCGGCCGCGGCGGAGCCGCCGCAGCCGATCCCCGTCGACCAGCTGCACTTCGCCCTGCCGCCGGTCTTCGAGGACCCGGCCGACGAGCGCCGGCACCGCAGGGAGCGACTCGCGGTGGCGCTGCGGCTGTTCGGCCGGCTCGGCTACGAGGACGGCGTCTCCGGACACATCACCGCCCGCGACCCGCAGTTCACCGACCACTTCTGGGTCAACCCGATCGGGATGCCGTTCGCACACGTCTGCGCCGGCGACCTGGTGCTGGCCGACGAGTCAGGCCAGGTCGTCGAGGGCCGCCACCACGTCAACCAGGCGGCGTTCGCCGTGCACGCGCAGGTCCACCGGGCCCGGCCCGACGTGGTCGCCGTCGCGCACAGCCACACCCCGCACGGCCGGGCGCTGGCCGCGCTCGGCGAACCGCTGGAGCCGATCACCCAGGACGCCTGCGCGTTCTACGAGGACCACACCGTCTTCGACGCCTACACCCAGGTGGTGGTGGACACCGAGGAGGGCGGCCGGATCGCCGGCGCGCTCGGCCCGCGCAAGGCCGTCGTGCTGCGCAACCACGGCCTGCTCACGGTGGGCGACTCGGTGGACGCGGCGGCCTGGTGGTTCATCTGCCTGGAGCGCGCCTGCCAGGTCCAGCTGACCGCCAAGGCGGCCGGCGAACCGGTGCGGATCAGCCACGACGAGGCCCTGCTCACCCGCGAGCAGTTGGGCAGCGACCTCGTCGGCTGGATCAACTACCAGCCGATGTACCAGCGGACCCTGCGCACCGACCCGGACGTCCTCGACTGAGCCGCGGACGCTGCCGGAGCCCGGTCGCCAGCGCCGCCGGAAGCCGTGTCGCGGACGCCGCCGGGGTGCGGTCGCGGGCGAGGTCCCGGCGCCGTCACGGGCGGCGCCAGGGCGCCGTCGCGCCCGTGGCCGGAGCGCGGTCACGGGTGAAGGGCCGGTCCGTCGAGCCCATCGGAACCGCCTCGCGTACATCTGTTCAGACCGGAGGACTAACCTACGGGCGAGAGGTGGGCGTGACGTGACGAACCAGACCGACGAACCGAACCACGATCCGGACCCCGGCGGCGCGGCCGGTCGGCCGCGGGCCCTCACGGCCCGGCACGCGCTGCTGCCGTTGCGGATCTTCCTGGGCGTGACCTTCGTCTACGCCGGGCTGGACAAACTCACCGACCCGGCGTTCTTCGGCGCGGGCGGCCAACTGGTGCAGATGATGCACGCGGTGCGCGGGACCGCCGCCGTCCCCGGACTGGTCGACCTCGCCCTCCGGGCGCCCGACGGCTTCGGGTACGCCATCGCGTTCGGCGAGCTGGCCGTGGGACTCGGCACCCTGTTCGGCCTGCTGGCCCGGGTCGCGGCGGCCGGCGGCGCGCTGATCTCGCTCAGCCTGTGGCTCACGGTGAGCTGGACCAGCACCCCCTACTACTACGGCAACGACCTGCCCTACCTGATGGCGTGGCTGCCGCTGGTGCTGGCCGGCGCGCCCGAACTCTCGCTGGACGCGCTCCTCACGGCGCGCCGGCGTCGCTGAACCCGTCCGGCGCCTCGGTACCGCGGCCGCCCGGCCCCCCGGCGGCGCCGTCACACGCGGCGCCGCACCGCGCGTCCCGGCGCCGGCGCACGACGTCGGTCAGCCCGCCCACCACGTGCACCGCCGCCAGCCCGCCGGCCAGCACCGGCACCACCAGCAGCGGCGCCGGGCGCCACACCCCGGCCGCCTCGCAGCAGAAGCCGGCCGCCACCGCGAGGAAGAGCAGTCCGGCCAGCAGCCCGGCCGGCTCGAACCTACGACGCCGGGTCACGCAGCACCTCCACCTGTCCCACGCCGAGCCGCAGCGTCAGCGTGATCGTCCCGCTCGAACGCACCCCGGCGGCCGGCGGGTACGTGCCGTGCCGGTCCCGGTCACCGAGCATCCGCAGCGCGTGGCGGGGGCCGCCCGGCAGCCGCAGGTCGCCCAGGCCCAGCCGGGCGGTCACCCGCACCGTGGCCGCCGGCGGCACCCGCACCAGCAGCCGCCCGCCGCCCATCTCCACCGCCGTGCGCACCGTGCCGCCGCGCAGCGGCACCCCGGTCAGGTCCAGCGTGCCCACCCCGGTGCCCAGCCGGTAGACCGGCGCGACCCGTGCGGCGGCGGCCGGCCGCCAGGTCACCACCCGCACGTCGGTGCCCACCGACGGCGGGATCGTGGAGGCCAGCGCCAGCAGCAGCGAGGCGACCACCGCCCAGCCGATCACCCCGCGCCCGCGCCGCCCGGCGAACGCGCCCACCACCAGGCCCAGCCCCAGCACCCCCAGCGCGGCACCCAGCCCGGTCTCCAACGACCGGGCCAGCGGCCGGCCGTGCCAGGTCAGCGCGCCGCCCACCGATCCGGCCAGCACCGCCAACAGCACCGTGACCCGACCGAACACCGAGCCCGACGACCGCGGTTCCCGGACAGGGTGGGTCCGGCGGCGGTGCCGGGCGGCCCGTTCGGCGGCGTCCCGGATCGCCTCGCGCGCCGCCCGGGCGGCGGCCTCCCAGTCGTCCTCGGCGCCGCGCCGCGCGCCGGCCTGCTCCTCGCTGTCGTCCGGTCCCCACAGGTAGCCGTGCGGCCCGGGGCGGACCCCGGCCTTCTCGAACGACACCCGGCCCGACGCGCCGCGCCACCACGACGGCTCCGCGGCGGGCGGCGGTTGCGCGGCCGGCGGCGTCTCCGGCGCCGGCCCGGCGCCGCCCGGGCCGCCCTGGCCGGCCGCGCCCGGCGCGGTCTCCTGCGGCCCGGCCGCACCGGACGCGGCCGGCGCGGCACGCCGGCGCTGCGATCCGTAGACGGCCGCCGCGATCGCGGCGATCAGGCAGAGCGAGAACGCCTGGGTGGCGCCGTTGTCCATGGTCGACAGGAACAGCCCGGAGCCGACCAGCGCGCCGAACACCGCCGTCATCGCGGTGCCCTCCACCCGACCGGACAACAGCCGGCGCAGTTCCGTCTCGTCGTCGCCGTCCATCGGGATCAGCAGCCACCCGATGCCGTACGAGATGAGGCCCACCCCGCCGGAGAGCGCCAGCACCGCCAGCACCACCCGGAAGATCACCGGGTCCAGCCCGAAGTAACGGCCCAGCCCGCCGCACACCCCGCCGATCACCTTCTGCCGCCCGCTGCGGGTCAGCAGCCGCCGGTCCGGCCCGGCGTCCCGCGCGCGCCCGGTGGCGCCGCCCGCCGCCCCGCCGCCCGAGCCCCCGCCCGCGTCGGCGCCCGCCGCCTCGCCCTCGCCCGTGTCGGCGCCCGGGCCAGCGTCCGCGCCCGCGTCGGGGCCCGCCCCGTCGCCCGCGCCCGCCCCCGGGTCCCGGCCGCGGCCGCGGCCGTCGTGCTCGTCCGTCATGCCCTCCATGGTGGCGGCCGGACGCCCCGGCCGGTATCGGTGACGACCCTGGTCCGTCCCCGATCGTCGCGGACGGCTCCCCCGAACCGTCCCCGAGTCCGCCCCGAGGGTAATCGGGGGCGACCCGGATTCCGGAACGGGCCCGGACATGTGACGATCGGAGCCATGCCAGCCACCACAGCGCCCCCGCCGGGGCCGTCCCGTGCCGGGGCGGGGCGGGACGACCCCGCGGACGCCCCGCCGCCCCGGCTCTACCGCAGCTCCGAGGGGCGCATGGTCGGCGGCGTGGCGCGGGGGCTCGCCGGCCACCTGGGCCTGCCGATCGCCTGGGTGCGCACGGTCTTCGTGGTGCTCTCCACCTTCGGCGGGTTCGGCATCGTGCTCTACGCGCTGTTCTGGTTCGTGGTGCCGATGGGCCTGGGCGGGGTGGAGGCCGGCCGCGAACCGCTGCGCGCACGGGCCTGGCTGGCCGAACGCGGCCGGGAACGCGGTCCGATCATCGCGATGGTCGCCGTGCTCGCCGGCCTGGCCTCGCTGGTGCACCACATGCGGCTCGGCGTGGCCAACGCCTACATCCTGCCGATGCTGCTGATCGGGGCCGGCGTCGCGCTGGTGTGGCGGCAGGCGGACAACGCCCGGCGGGCCCGCTGGGTGGAGCTGAGCCGCGGCAAGCGGTTCTGGCCGGTGGTGCGCGGTGTGGGCGGCGTGGTCCTGGTGGCCGCCGGGGTGACCGGCTTCCTGGTGCTGCGCGGCTCCAGCAAGCAGCTCGGCGCGATCACCCAGGCCGCCCTCGCGGTGCTGGTCGGCATCGCGCTGCTGGCCGGGCCGTACGTGATACGGATGACGCAGGACCTGTCGGCGGAGCGGATGATGCGCATCCGGGCGCAGGAGCGGGCCGAGGTCGCCGCGCACGTGCACGACTCCGTGCTGCACACGCTCACCCTCATCCAGCGCAACGCCGACGACCCCCGCGAGGTCGCCCGGCTGGCACGCGCCCAGGAACGGGAGCTGCGCGCCTGGCTCTACCGGCCGCAGGGCGACGGCCGTGACCCGGAGGCCGGCGCCGGGCCCACCACGGTGGCCGCCGCGGTCCGCGCCGCCGCCGCCGAGGTGGAGGACCTGCACGGCGTCCCGGTCGAGGTGGTGTGCGTGGCGGACTGCGAACTCGCCCCGCGGCTGGCGGCGATGGTCCAGGCGGCGCGGGAGGCGATGGTCAACGCGGCCAAGTACGGTGGTGACGAGGCCGTCCAGGTCTACGCCGAGACCGAGGAGGAGCGCGTGTTCGTCTCGGTGCGGGACCGCGGACCGGGCTTCGACCCGGCGACGGTCCCGGCGGACCGGATGGGCGTGCGCCAGTCCATCGTCGGCCGGATGGAACGCAACGGCGGCACCGCGAGGATCCATCCGGCGCCCGGCGGCGGCACCGAGGTGGAACTGGAGATGGAGAGGTCCCCGGCATGAACGCGACACCCCCGTCCACCCCGTCCCGGCCGGCCGAACGGCGGGTCCGGGTCGTCCTGGTCGACGACCACCGGATGTTCCGCACCGGTGTGCAGGCCGAGATCGGCGACACCGAGGCCACCGGCGTCGACGTGGTCGGCGAGGCGGCCGACGTCGACCAGGCTGTCACCGTGGTGCACGCCACCCGTCCGGACGTGGTGCTGCTCGACGTCCACCTGCCCGGCGGCGGCGGCGTCGAAGTGCTGCGCCGCTGCGCCGCGTTGAGCGCCGATCCGCAGCACCCGGTGCGTTTCCTGGCGCTGTCGGTCTCGGACGCGGCCGACGACGTGATCGGGGTGATCCGCGGCGGCGCCCGCGGCTACGTCACCAAGACCATCACCGGGCCCGACCTGGTCGACTCGGTCTTCCGGGTGGCCGAGGGCGACGCGGTCTTCTCGCCCCGGCTGGCCGGCTTCGTGCTCGACGCCTTCGCATCCACCGACGCGCCGCCGGTCGACGAGGACCTGGACCGGCTCACCCAGCGGGAGCGCGAGGTGCTGCGGCTGATCGCCCGCGGCTACGCGTACAAGGAGATCGCCAAGCAGCTGTTCATCTCGGTCAAGACCGTGGAGTCCCACGTCTCCGCGGTGCTGCGCAAACTCCAGCTGTCCAACCGGCACGAACTGACCCGCTGGGCCACCGCCCGCCGTCTGGTCTGACCCGCCGCCCCGGCGCCCGGCCGGCGTCCCGCACCGCCCTCGGCTCGGCCGGCGTCGGTGGGGACCGTTCTCGCACGCACGACCGCCGCCCCCGCGAGCGTCTCGCGGAGGCGGCGGGACCGCCGGCCCGGTGGTGCGCCGGACCGCGGTCGGTCAGGTGTTGTTCGCCAGGTTCTTCACGCCGCTCAGCGGGCCGTTGAAGTAGTCCTGGTCACCCGGGAACGTGCCGGAGTCGGCGTACTGCCAGAAGGTGTAGAAGCCCCACCCGGCCGGCAGCGTGCCCACGCTGGAGGAGTAACGGGCGACGAACAGCGGGTCGTTCGAGGAGAACTTCGAGGTGTTGCCGGTGCAGGTCTTCCACCAGTCGGTGGTGGTGTAGATCGTCGCCCACCGGGTGGTCTTGCTGTGCACCTCGTTGATGAAGGAGGTGATCCAGCTGACCATCGAGCTCTGGCTCAGGCCCCAGCACTCCGAGGAGGAGCCGTACTCGATGTCCAGCATCGGCGGCAGGGTCTTGCCGTCCTTGGACCAGCCGCCGCCGTGCGCGACGAAGTAGTCCGCCTGGGCCTTGCCGGTCGAGGTGTCGGGGGTGGCGAAGTGGTACGCGCCGCGGATGAAGCCGGCGTTGTAGGAGTTCGTGTAGTTGGCGTTGAACTGCGGGTCCCGGAAGTCGGTGCCCTCCGTGGCCTTCATGTACGCGAACCGGGCGCCCTTGCTGTACGCCGAGGACCAGTTGACGGTGCCCTGGTAGTGGCTGACGTCGAAGCCCTTGGTCTGGGTCGAGGAGGCCATCGGGGCGACCGCGTTCGGGCTGACCGAGCCCTCGTGCGCCGCGATGGTCGAACCCATCCAGTCCATCTCGGGGTTGTGGCGGGCGGCGTGCCCGGCCGGGGCCGAGGTGGCGGCGGAGGCCGAGCCCGGAGCGGCGACGACCATCCCGGCGAGGCCGGCGAACGCGGCGGCCGCCAGGGCGGTGCGGCGGACGGCTGATCTGCGACGGGAGCCGCTTCCGGACAGGTTCACCAGTGCCTCCAAGGGGCGAGGGTCATTGACGTGGCCATGACGGCTGTGAAGATACGCGCGTAGACCAGTGGGTGGAAGGGAGTTGGGACCTTCCCGGAGTCCGCGCCGGGGAGTTGCCGGTCCGTCCGCTCGTTGCCGGTCCGCTCCCGGGCGGCCGCGCGGCCCTGCCGGTGCGGTGGCCGACCCGGGCGTCGCCCATGACCCGATCGTCCCTCACACACCGGTCGTGCGGGGACTTTTCACCCACTCGGACGTGTCGCCCTCCGGGTGGAGGGGACGCGTGCCGGCGCATGGGGTCGACCGGGCTCGCCGGGAGCCGGCCGGGCCGGAGCGGGGGCCGCCCTCGTCCGGTCGGCCACGGCCGGAGCCCGGCCCGTGCGCCCGGCGGGCTCAGGCCGGCCGGGTCGCGCCGGCGAACGGCATCTCGCCGACCGGCGCCAGCCGTACCGACGCGCCGGGGTGCGGAGCGTGGATGATCTCGCCGTGCCCCACGTAGATGGCCACGTGGCTCAGCCCCGCGTAGTAGAACACCAGGTCGCCGGGCTCCAGTTGGGAGCGTGAGACGCGCCGTCCGGCGTTGATCTGGGTGAACGTGGTGCGCGGCAGCGAGACGCCGGCGGCGGCCCAGGCGGCCTTGGTCAGGCCGGAGCAGTCGTAGGAGTCGGGACCGGTGGCGCCCCAGGCGTACGGCTTGCCGATCTGCGCGTAGGCGAACGCCACCGCGGCAGCGGCCCGCGCGTCCGGCGCGGTCGAACCGGCGGCCACCGACCGGCCGGCCGCCGCGTGCGCACCGGCGCCGCCGGCCTCGTACGTCGCACGCTGACGGGTCGTCAACCTGCTCAGCAGCCTTCTGGCGGCGGCGAGTTCACCGTCCACCGTCTTTTTGCGGGCGGCCAGCTCCCGCTCGTTCGCGGTGATCGCGTGCACCTCGTGCAGCGCGCGGTCCCTGGCCACCCGTTCGCGGGCCACCTCGTCCGTCAACTGCCGTAAGGCGGCCGCCTGTCCGCTGGCGGCGCGTTCCTCCATCGAGGCGCGCTCCAGGTACTGGCCCGGGTCGGAGGAGAGGATCAGGGCGAGGGTGGGGTCCTCGCCGCCGGTGCGGTAGGCGTTGGCGGCCACCGAACCGAGCCGGTCGCGGGTGGCGTCGGCCCGCTGGGTGCGGCGGGCCAACTGGCCCTGCAACGCGTTCAGTCGGCGGCGCATCCGGTCGGTTCGGTCACGCAGCCCGTCGTACCGCTGGGTGGTGGTCTCGGCCTGCCGGTACAGCGCGTCGACCCGTTCCCTGGTCTGCGCGGCGGACGGCCGGGACGCCGCCTGCCCGGGCTCGGCGAACCCGGTCGCCGACACCGCCCCCGCCACCGCCAGCGTGACCGCGGTGCGGGCGGCCGCCGCCCGTTTGGGCTTTCGGTGCGACGTGGTGGGCTTCCTGTGTGCTGACACGACTTCCCGGTTCCTGTCGGAGGAGGGCCGGACCGCCGCCCGGGGACGGGGCGGTCCGGCCGGGTCGGCCGGACCGGCGGCGGTCCGGCCGCTTCGGTCGTCCAGGACGCTAGACCGCCGGCCGGGACCGCCGGGCGGGCGCGACCGCGAACGGCGGCAAGTGATCGTCCGGTGTCGTCCAGCGACCGTTCCGTGCGGCAGGTGTGTCCGATTCCGGGAGCGGTGCCGACCGGCCGGCCCGAACCGGGCGCACGGCGGCGACCGCGGTGCTACGGAGCGCGCCGGAGCGCGACCCGGCGGCGCCGGGTGCGACGCGGCGGCGGGCGGCGGGATGCGGCGGGATGCGGAACGCCGGGCGGCGGGGCTCCCCGCCCACGGAGGGGGACCCGGCGGTGGCTAGGCTCCGGTTCATGGGCGTTCTCACTCATCTGTTCATCGGCCTGCACATCATGGGCATCGCCGCGCTGCTCGGCGGCGTACTCACCCAGGTGCCGCCGCTCGGCCGGGCCGAGCCCACCCGCATGGTGCCGGCGATGCTCTACGGTGCGCTGACCATGCTGGTCACCGGCGTCTGCCTGCTCGGCCTGGCGCACGCCCAGCACGACCACGTCAGCACGGTGAAGATCGGCGTCAAGCTCGCGGTGCTGATCGTCATCCTGGGCCTGGTCTACGTCAAACGCGACGAGGAGTCGGTGGACCGCTCGCTGGTGGCCGCGGTCGGCGGGCTCACGGTCGCCAACATCTTCGTCGCCGTGCTGTGGACCTGACCCGGCCGGACCCGGTTCCCCGGCCGTCCGCCCGCCGGACACCCCGGCCGTCCGCCCGCCGGACGAGCCGCGGCCGCGGCCCGGCGGCGTCATCGGGGCCCGCCGCTCGTGGCAGCGTCGCACGTAGTGGAAGAAGTCCGCACCGCCGCCCGCCACGTACCGGGTGGTGACCACCGTGAGGAGGCCGCCCGGAGCGAGCGCGGCGGCAGCTCCTCGCGGGCGGGTCAGGGGCGGGTGGCGCCGTAGATGGGCATCTCGGTGACCGGCTCGATGTCGACGACCGCGCCGGTGTGCGGCGCCTGGATGATCTTCCCGTCGCCGATGTACATCGCCACGTGGCTGTTGTCGCTGTTGTAGAAGACGAGGTCGCCCGGTTGCAGGTCGCTGATCGACACCCGGGTGCCGACCTTGATCTGGTCCCACGTGGTGCGCGGCAGGCTGACCCCGGCGGCGGCCCAGGCGGCCTGCGTCAGCCCCGAGCAGTCGTAGGAGTCGGGCCCGGTGGCGCCCCACACGTAGGGCTTGCCCAACTGCGCCCGGGCGAACGCGATCGCCTCGGCCGCCTTCGCGGCGTACGCGGCGCTGGACAGGCCGTGCGCGGCGGACGCCAGCTTCGCCGACGCGGCCCGCTCGGCCGCCTCCCTGCGCTCCCTGAGCCGGGCGAGCTTCGCCTTCTGCGCCGCCGTGAGGCTGTTGAGCAACGCCTGTGCCTGCCGCAGCTTGGACTGCACCGTCCGCTTGTCGGTGGCCAGTCGGTGTTGGGCGGTGGTCAACGAGCGCAGGCTGCGGGCCGCCTGGGTGCGCTCGCGGGCCGACGACGCCTGCCTGGTCTCGAATTCGGTCAGCGCCCGGGTCTCCTGCGCGGTGGCCCGTTTCATCAACTGCGCCTGCTCGAAGAACCCCTGCGGGTTCGACGTCAACAGGAACGTCGCGGTCTGCCCCAACCCACCGGTGCGGTACTCCTGTGCGGCGTACCGACCGAGCAACTGCCGTGCGTCGTTGAGCCGTTGGGCGCCCTCGGCCACCTGGTCGAGCAGCGCGTCCGCCTTCTTGCGGGCCCGCTCGGTGGTCGCCTGCGCCTGGTCGTAGCGCTGGGTCGCCGCCTCCGCTTGGTGGTTGAGCGCGTCCACCTTCGCCTGCACCTGGGCGATCGACGGCGACGCGGCGGCCGGCGCCGCGTGCGCGGGTTCGCTCATCAGCGTGACGGTCGCCAGCGCCGCGGTGGTGAGTCCGGCCGCGGCCCGGGGTCCCGGGACGAGGACGGTACGCGGTCGTGGTCTGCGGTGTGACGCCATCACGGCGCTCCTTCCGTGTCCGCCTACCGGGTTAGCTGTCGGGTTCGGGCGCGGAAGGTGCCCTACGGTTCGCGCCGCGCGTCATGCACGGCGGACCGATTCACCCCATGGTGTGACGGGTGGGTCCCCGGTTCCGGACGGGCCGGATTCAGCGGTGGCAGTCCGTTTCGGCACGTCACCGAGGCGGGGCCGGACGCCTGGCCGAGCACGCTAGCGAATTCGTGTGGCTCCTGTGAAGGGTGGTGCGTGATCCGGTCGCGACATCCCCGTGATCCGCCGTGACCTGTCCGCGCTGCGTCACGGCGGCTGCGCGCGGCGTGACGGCTCGCGCCCCGCGGCCGACCCGCCGGACGCACGCCGGCGTGGCGGCGGGCCCGCTGACCGCACCGCCCGGTGGCCGCGCCCGAAGGGACCACCGGGCGCCCTCGGCCGTGTCGGACGAACCCGCCCCGTCCGGGCGGTCGGGCGTCGCCCCCTCCCGGACGGGGGCGACGACGCCACGGGCCGGACAGACCCTAGACTCGTTCCACGATGAGCAGCCTCTTCGACGACGACTTCCTGGCCGCGATGGAGCCGTCCGGGGACGAGCCCCCGCCGCCCGACGAGCACGGTGGCCACCCGGACCAGGACGTTCCGCACGACCTGTTCGGCGGCCGGTTCGACGCCCCCGCGGACCGGGACGCCTACTACCGGGACGGTGCCGCCCGCCCGGTCGCGGACGTCGCCGCGCTGCTCGACGGGCTCAACGAGCGGCAGCGCGCGGCCGTCGTGCACGCCGGGTCCCCGCTGCTCATCGTGGCGGGCGCCGGCTCGGGCAAGACCCGGGTGCTCACCCACCGCATCGCCCACCTGCTGGCCGAACGGCACGTGCACCCCGGGCAGATCCTCGCGATCACGTTCACCAACAAGGCGGCCGGCGAGATGAAGGAGCGCGTCGAGCAGCTCGTCGGCCCGCGCGCCGACGCCATGTGGGTCTCCACCTTCCACAGCGCGTGCGTGCGCATCCTGCGCCGGGAGAGCAAGCACCTGGGCTTCACGTCCAGCTTCTCGATCTACGACGCCGCCGACTCCAGGCGGTTGATGGCGCTGGCCTGCCGGGACCTCGACCTCGACCCGAAGACGTACCCGCCCAAGTCGTTCAGCGCCAAGGTCTCCAACCTCAAGAACGAGCTCGTCGACGAGGAGACCTTCGCGGCGCGGGCGGAGAACCCCTTCGAGAAGAAGCTCGCCGAGGCGTACGCGCTCTACCAGGCGAGGCTGCGTGAGGCGAACGCCCTCGACTTCGACGACATCATCATGACCACCGTCAACCTGCTCCAGGCGTTCCCCGACATCGCCGAGCACTACCGGCGGCGCTTCCGGCACGTCCTCGTCGACGAGTACCAGGACACCAACCACGCCCAGTACACCCTGATCCGCGAACTGGTCGGCACCACCGAGCCGGACCCCGCGGTGCCGCCGGAGGCCGCCGACCCGGCGGACCGGACGGCCGAACTGTGCGTGGTGGGCGACGCCGACCAGTCGATCTACGCGTTCCGGGGCGCGACCATCCGCAACATCCTCCAGTTCGAGGAGGACTACCCGAACGCCACCACCATCCTGCTGGAGCAGAACTACCGCTCCACGCAGAACATCCTCACCGCCGCCAACGCCGTCATCGAACGCAACGCGAGCCGCCGCCCGAAGAACCTGTGGACCGAGGCGGGCGCCGGCCCGGTCATCACCGGCTACGTCGCCGACAACGAGCACGACGAGGCGTCCTACGTCGCCGAGGAGATAGACCGGCTCGGCGACGCCGGCCACGCCAGGCCCTCCGACGTCGCGGTCTTCTACCGCACCAACGCGCAGTCCCGGGTCTTCGAGGAGATCTTCATCCGGGTCGGCCTGCCCTACAAGGTCGTCGGCGGCGTGCGGTTCTACGAGCGCAAGGAGGTCCGCGACGTGCTGGCCTACCTGCGCGTGCTGTCCAACCCCGAGGACACCGTCCCGCTGCGCCGCGTCCTGAACGTCCCCAAGCGCGGTATCGGGGACCGGGCGGAGGCGATGCTCGACGCGCTCGCGCTGCGCGAGAAGATCTCCTTCGCGCAGGCCCTGCGCCGGGTCGACGAGGCGTACGGCATCGCCGTCCGGTCGGCCAACGCGGTGCGCCGCTTCAACGAACTCCTCGAGGAACTGCGCACCGTCGTCGAATCCGGCGCCGGCCCGGCGGTGGTGCTCGAAGCCGTGCTGGAACGCACCGGCTACCTGGCCGAGTTGCAGGCGTCCACCGACCCGCAGGACGAGACCCGGATCGAGAACCTCCAGGAACTCGCCGCCGTTGCCCTGGAGTTCGAGCAGGACCAACCGGAGGGCTCGCTCTCCGACTTCCTCGAACAGGTCGCCCTGGTCGCCGACTCCGACCAGATCCCCGACACCCCCGACGGCGAGTCCGGCCAGGACGACGGCGGCGTCATCACCCTGATGACGCTGCACACCGCCAAGGGCCTGGAGTTCCCGGTGGTCTTCCTCACCGGCATGGAGGACGGCGTGTTCCCGCACGCCCGCGCCCTCGGGCAGACCAGGGAACTGGAGGAGGAGCGCCGCCTCGCCTACGTCGGCATCACCCGCGCCCGCGAACGGCTCTACGTCACCCGATCCGCGCTGCGCAGCGCCTGGGGCCAGCCCGCCTTCAACCCGCCGTCCCGCTTCCTCGGCGAGCTCCCGGACCACCTCGTCGAGTGGAAGCGCACCGGCGGCTCGCCCGCCTCCGCCGCGGCGTCCGGCGCCGCGTCGCCCGCCTCCGCGGTACTGTCCTCCGGCCGCGGCGCCCAGCACTTCGCCACCCGGCGCACCACCGCGCGGGACCGCCAGGTGGTCGCCCTGGCCATCGGCGACCGGGTCACCCACGACACGTTCGGCCTCGGCACCGTCATCGCCGTCAAGGGCGCCGGCGACAACGCGGAGGCCACCGTCGACTTCGGCGAGGACAAGCCCAAACGGCTGCTGCTGCGCTACGCCCCGGTCGAGAAGCTCTGAGCCGCGCCCCCGTCGAGGGGTTCCGGGGCGCCGTCCCCGCCCCCGGCCGGCCTCGCGTTCCGGGCCGTCGGCCCGACCCGGGCCCGGGAGGGCGCGGGCCGCACGTCTCCGGGCGCTCCGCGAGACGGCCGGGGCGGACGGGGGCGGAGGACGGGCGGACGACGGTGGACGGCCGGACGGAGGGGGAAGCCGCTCGCCGGGTTCACCACAACGGGTGACGTGGGAGCATGGCGGCGTACGCGCCGTGTGATTTCGCACTCGGTGAGCGTCGATGAACTGCCCGGTGGCCGGTGGTGACGATAACGTTCGTTCACACGAGCCCAGTGGCGATGGCGGCATGCAGGCGTGGAGGCAGTGATGGGTGTGTCGGGTCCGATCCGTGTGGTGGTGGCCAAGCCGGGGCTCGACGGCCACGATCGCGGGGCGAAGGTCATCGCACGGGCGCTGCGGGACGCCGGTATGGAGGTCATCTACACCGGACTGCACCAGACGCCGGAGCAGATCGTGGACACCGCGATCCAGGAGGACGCCGACGCGATCGGCCTGTCCATCCTCTCCGGCGCGCACATGACCCTGTTCGCCAAGGTCATCGAACTGCTCGGCGAGCGCGACGCCCGGGACATCCACGTCTTCGGCGGCGGGATCATCCCCGAGGCCGACATCCCCCCGCTGCGCGAACTCGGCGTGTCCGCGATCTTCACGCCCGGCACCCCCACCACCGACGTGGTCGAGTGGGTGCGCACCAACGTCGGCCAGACCGCCGGCACCTGACTTCGAGTCGCCGGCCCGCCGCGTCGGCCCGCCGTGTCCCCTCGCCCGGCGCCCGGCGTCCCCGCGCCGCGCCCCCGCACGGCCGGCGGGGACCGGCCGGGGGCGCGCAGCCGGCGTTCGCCTGCACGCCGGACCGGTTCCCCGACGTGATGGCGGCGGCGCTCGAAGGCCGCGCGCTGCCCGTCCCCGACCCGGCACAGCGGACATGACAGCCCATCAGCAAACAGAGCGGAATGAGGGGTTGCGCACACCCCGTCCGCTCGTGCGAGGATCGCCCGGTCACCCGGAACGTGTCTGGATCCGTACGGGAAGGTCCCCCTCTTGCCGCCTGCCGTCCGTGCCCCTTCGGCGAACGCGGTGCCTGCGCGCCCTCCGCTCACCGAACGCGCGCTGTGGGTGTTGCTGTTCCTCGGGGGGTTCCTGGTGCTCGCCCTCACCCTCAGCGCCCAGGCGCACGCGGACTGCCCGGCGAACCGGCCGGCCGCGTCCGCACCCGTCCACCACGACGTGCTCGCCGCGTCGTCGGGGCGGAGTGCCGGGCCGATCGTGGGGGCGGGCAGGGCGCAGGCCCACCGGGACGTCCTGAGCACGGTGGCGGCGGCCACCGTGCGCGGTACCGATCGGTCGGTCACCGGCCTGCTCGGCACCGTCCGGGGCGTGACCCGCCAGGTGACCCTTCCCGTGAGCGGGGTGGCCGGTACCACCGGTTCCGGCCACCGCGGTTCCGGCCACCGGACCACCGGGCGGCGTGCACCCGCGACGCGGACGCCCCGCCCCGGCCACGGTGCGCGGCACACCGCCGCGTCCTCCGGTGCCTCCGGCCACCAGGCCGGCGTGCCGGCGGGTGCCACCCGGACCGGACGCGACTCCGGGGCGACGCCGTCGCGGGCGCCGAGACACCTCCCGACCTCCGCGACGTTCCACGAGCGCCCCGCCGAGAGCGATGGCGGGACCCGGCACACCGGCACCCCGCACGCCGTGCTCTTCGCCGGCGTCACGAGGGGCCGCCCCGGTGCGGGGGCCACCGCGGCCGAGCACGAGCCGGCCCCGCCGCGGCGGGCGTCGGACGTCTCGGTGAACCCCGACTAGGCCGCGACCGAGCCGGGTCCGACCCACGGCGCCGTCCGCCCGCGGGGCGGGACACGCGGCGTCCGGCACGGCCGGCCCTCCCGTCCTCGGCGTTCCCGTGCCTCGCCGCGGGCCCGGCGCCCCGTTCGCGCGGGGACCGCGCCCGCCGCGCGCCCCGTCCGGTACCACACCGCGCCCCTCCGGGAGCGGGCCGAGACCCGTCCGTCCCCCGCACCCGCCCGCCGCACCGCCCCCGAGCCCGCCGGACCCGTCCGATCCGTCAACCCGCCGAACCCCCGACCCCGCCGAACCCCGCGAGTCCCCGGTGTCCCCGTTCCCGCTCCGGAATCCGCCGGCCGCCGCGGGCCGCGCGGGCCCGGGCCGACCGCCGTATCCCCGGGCGTCCCGCCTGGTCGACGGTGTCGCCGGGTACCCGCCGCGGGCCGTACGCCGTACGGCCCCACCAGTCGCCGGGCGGCCCGGGCGCGTACGACCCCTGCGCGCCCGCGGCCGTCCGGTCCCCGATCCGGCCGCCGCTCCTGTGACCGTTCTCACCGCTCGTGCGGGACGCGGAATTTAGACCCTCGCGACGGGCAGGGATAACCTGCGATGCGGACATGCCGCGTATCTGGCCGACGTGTGCGCCCTCTTTCCGATCGCGTCCTCACGCTGCCCGCGACGGCACGCCCGCGCGGAGAAGAACCGCGACCAACCAGACGGCGATCTCACAGAAGCAAAGGGACGGACGCGCGTGGACCTGTTCGAGTACCAAGCGAGGGATCTCTTCGCCAAGCACGGCGTACCCGTGCTCGACGGTGAAGTGATCGACACCCCCGAGGCCGCGCGCGAGGTGACCGAGCGTCTCGGCGGCCGCGCGGTCGTCAAGGCGCAGGTCAAGACCGGTGGCCGCGGCAAGGCCGGCGGCGTCAAGCTGGCGTCCGACCCGCAGGACGCGGTGCTGAAGGCCGGCCAGATCCTGGGCATGGACATCAAGGGCCACACCGTGCAGAAGGTGATGCTGGCCCAGACAGCGGACATCGCGGAGGAGTACTACGTCTCCTTCCTGCTGGACCGCACCAACCGCACCTTCCTCGCCATGGCCTCCGTCGAGGGCGGCGTGGAGATCGAGGAGGTCGCGGTCAAGAACCCGACCGCGCTGGCCAGGGTCCCGGTGGACGCCAACGAGGGCGTGACCGAGGCGAAGGCCCGCGAGATCGTCGAGGCGGCGAACTTCCCGGCCGAACTGCACGCGCAGATCGCCGAGGTGCTGCGGAAGCTGTGGGACGTCTTCGTCGCGGAGGACGCCCTGCTCGTCGAGGTCAACCCGCTGATCAAGTCCGGCGACGGCCGGATCATCGCGCTCGACGGAAAGGTCTCGCTGGACGAGAACGCCGCCTTCCGGCAGCCGGAGCACGAGGGGCTGGAGGACAAGGCCGCGGCGAACCCGCTGGAGGCGGCGGCCAAGGCCAAGAACCTCAACTACGTCAAGCTCGACGGCCAGGTCGGCATCATCGGCAACGGCGCGGGCCTGGTCATGAGCACGCTGGACGTCGTCGCCTACGCGGGGGAGAACCACGGCGGGGTCAAGCCCGCCAACTTCCTCGACATCGGCGGCGGCGCGTCCGCCGAGGTGATGGCGAACGGCTTGGAGATCATCCTGGGCGACCCGGACGTCAGGTCCGTGTTCGTCAACGTCTTCGGCGGCATCACCGCGTGCGACGCGGTCGCCAACGGCATCGTGCAGGCCCTGGAGCTGCTGAAGTCCAAGGGCGAGGACGTCACCAAGCCGCTCGTGGTGCGGCTGGACGGCAACAACGCCGAACTGGGCCGCAAGATCCTCAGCGACGCGAACCACCCGCTCGTGGAGCGCGTGGACACCATGGACGGCGCCGCCGAGCGGGCCGCCGAGCTGGCTGCGAAGTAAGGGACGAGGAACACAGACACCATGGCTATCTTCCTCACCAAGGACAGCAAGGTCATCGTCCAGGGCATGACCGGCGCCACCGGCATGAAGCACACCAGGCTCATGCTCGCCGACGGCACCGACATCGTCGGCGGCGTCAACCCGCGCAAGGCCGGCACCACGGTGGACTTCGACGGCACCGAGATCCCGGTGTTCGGCACGGTCCGCGAGGCGATGGACCGCACCGGCGCCGACGTCACCGTCGTGTTCGTGCCGGAGAAGTTCACCAAGGACGCGGTCGTCGAGGCGATCGACGCCGAGATCCCGCTCGCGGTGGTCATCACCGAGGGCATCGCGGTGCACGACAGCGCCTCCTTCTGGGCGCACGCCCAGGCCAAGGGCAACAAGACCCGCGTCATCGGCCCGAACTGCCCCGGCCTGATCACCCCCGGCCAGTCCAACGTCGGCATCATCCCGGGCGACATCACCCAGGCCGGCCGCATCGGCCTGGTCTCCAAGTCCGGCACCCTGACCTACCAGATGATGTACGAGCTGCGTGACATCGGCTTCTCGTCGGCGGTCGGCATCGGCGGCGACCCGGTCATCGGCAGTACGCACATCGACTGCCTCAAGGCGTTCCAGGACGACCCCGAGACCGACCTGATCGTGATGATCGGCGAGATCGGCGGCGACGCCGAGGAGCGGGCGGCGGCGTTCATCAAGGAGCACGTGACCAAGCCGGTCGTCGGCTACGTCGCGGGCTTCACCGCTCCGGAGGGCAAGACGATGGGCCACGCGGGCGCCATCGTCTCCGGTTCGTCCGGCACCGCGCAGGCGAAGAAGGAGGCCCTGGAGGCGGCCGGCGTCAAGGTCGGCAAGACGCCGTCCGAGACCGCCCGGCTCGCGCGTGCCGCCCTCGGCGCCTGACCCGCCGCGCCGAACGGCCGCCGTACGGCGTACCCGGCCCGACGCCTGACGGGCGCGGGTCCGTTCCCCCGGCCACGGGGACGGACCCGCGCCCGTCGGCCGTTCACCGGCGTCGTCGGCCGTCGCCCGGGACCGTCGCCCGGGACCGGCGGGCGGCGCCGGCGGGGTGCGCCGGACGGCGGCCTCGCGCCGGGCGCGGGCCCGTCGGAGCGTGTCGCGGCGGGCCCGAGGCCGGCTGGGGGCGCGGCCGACAGGGGCGCGGCCGGCTGGGGGCGACACGCGACAATCGTCCGGTACGACGAGAGAACATACGGTATTGGCACTATAGGTCGATGTGACGCAATCCACCGACCCCGCCGTCCCGTTGCCGGTGCGCGACCCGGCCGCCCGCCGTTCCCCCGAGGTGTTCGGGGCGATGCTCGGCGGCGTGGTCGCCGCGGCCCTGGGCTTCGGGGTCCTCGCGGTGCTGGTGCTGTTCATGTGGATCACCTCGCCCTACCCCGACCCCGGCCCCGACTCGGCGCTGCGGCTCACCGCCGCGCTGTGGCTGCTCGCGCACGGCGCCGACCTGCTGCGCACCGACGCGCTCAGCGGCGCGGCGGTCCCGGTCGGGGTCACGCCGCTGCTGATGACGGCGCTGCCCGCCTGGCTGGTCCACCGGGCCGCCGCGCACGCGCTGGCCGCCGACCCGGACGCGGAGCCCGGCGACGAGGGCCGGGCGAGGGCGCTCGGCCCGCTCGGCACGGTCGGCTGGCTGCTCGGCGGGTACCTGCTGGTCGCGGTCGGCGTGCTGGCCTACGCGCAGCACGGCACGCTGCGCTGCGGACCGGTCTCGGCGCTGCTCAACGTGCCGCTGGTGGCCGTGGTCGCGGCGGTCGGCGGGGCCGGGAGCGCCGGCGGCTGGTACACGCTGCGGCCCTCCGGCCCGGTCCGGCGCACCCTGGTCCGGCTGGCGCTGCCGCGCGGCGGGGTCGCGGTCGCCTGCCGGGCGGCGGTGGCCGGGCTGGCGGTGCTGGTCGGCGGCGGCGCGCTGCTGGTCGTCGGCGCGCTGGTCCGGCACGGCGGGGCGGCGCTGCACGCCTTCACCGGGATGACCGGTGCGCTGTCCGGCCGGTTCGCGCTGCTGCTGCTGACGCTCGCCCTGCTGCCCAACGCCGCCGTCTGGGCGGGCGCGTACGCGCTCGGCACCGGGTTCGCCGCCGGCGCCGGCTCGGCCGTCACGCCGGCCGGCGTGCACGGCTACCCCCCGGTGCTGCCGCGCTTCCCACTGCTGGCGGCGCTGCCCGGCCCGACCGGGAGCGGCCCGGTGCCCTCCTGGCACTGGCTGGTGCTGGGGCTCCCGCTGGCCGCCGGGGCGGTGCTCGCGGCGCGGGTGGTCCGGGAGGCGGTCCGGCGCGGTTGGTCGGCCGGCCGCACCGGTTCGGTCACCGTGCTGGGCTGCCTGGCACACGGCGCCCTGGTCGCGGTCGCCGCCGCGCTGTCCGGCGGCCCGCTGGGCACCGGCACGCTCGCCGTGTTCGGCCCGGACGCCCCGCACGCCGGTGCCGCGGCGGCCGGCTGGACCGCGCTGGCCGCGCTGCCGTTGGCCCAGGCCGGCCGCTGGTGGGGGTCGCGCGAACCCCGGCTGCCGCCTCCGCCGCCGGCCCCCGCCGAGCCGTGCGCGGCCGCCGTCCCGGCGGTGGCGGTCGCGTCGGCGGGCGCGGCGCGTCCGGCGGTGTCGCCCGGCGCCGGGGGCGGCGCGGAGGCCGGGGGCGCGGCGGGCGCCGGGGGCGGCGCGGGCGTCGGCGGGCCGGATCCGGTGCACGCCGCGGGCGGCGGGGACCAGGACGCCGTGCTGGACTGGGCCGCGTGGCGGTCCGGGTGGGCGGCACGGTCCGGTTCGCCCGAACGGGTGAAACGGGCGGGCGCTCCCACCGCCCGGGTCGGTGGCGCTACGGCGCGGACCGGCCCGGGGCCGGCCGGTTCCGGGCACCGCGGCCCCGAGGGATCCGGCCCCCGGGACCCGGCGGGCGGGGGCGCTCAGTCCTGATCGGCGAAGCCGTGCCGCAGCACCTGCGGCAGCAGCCGGGTGCAGGAGTGGCGCGCGGGCTGCGTCAGCGCGTCGTTGACGCAGCCGTAGTAGTCCTTGTAGGCGATCTGGAACGAGAACGTCGCCACCACGATCAGCAGCGCCAGCCCGGCCGCGATCGTGCCGCACACCGCGGCGGTGAACTGCGGACGGTGCGGCGCCGGCGGGTGCGGCGGCGGACCCGCGACCGGTCCCGATCGGCCGCCGTGGCCGTCCGGACCGGTCCCGGACGTCGCCCCGGGCCCGCGCCAGGCGCCGAGCGGGTCCGGCCGGTCCGGGGCGGGGTCCTCCGGCCGCTTCGCCGTGCCGCGCAGCGCGCTGATCCCCCAGTACAGGGCGAGCGCCCCGAGCAGCAGCGCCACCTGCGGCAGGCCGAACAGCCCGAAGAACAGCGCCCACATGCCGGCCAGCAGCGAGTACCGGGCCCGGCGCTGCACCGGATCGGTGAAGTCGAAACGCGGTCCGCCGCCCTGGCCGCCGCCCTGCCCCTGCGGCCGCTGACCGTCCGGCGGCCGTTCCGGGCCGTGGCCGGGAGGTGTCACCGGGCCTCCGGGGGCCGGCCCGAACGGGCCCTGGTCGCGCGGCGGGCCGTGGTGCGGGGCCGGCTGGCGGCTGCTCCAGCGTTCGCCGCCGGGCCGTTCGCCCTCCGGGCCGTCCTGGCCGGCGGCTTCGCCGGGGGACGGCCGGCGGGGCCGCCACGGCTGGTCCGGAGCGCCCTTGGCCGGCGGCGCGAACGGGTTGTCGTCGCCGTGGGCGTCCGGGCCGTCCTCCCCGGCGTCCCGGCCGCCCGGCCGTTCGTCGGCGGACGACGGCGCCTGCCGCTCACGCAGCGCGAAGACCGCGGCGGGGTGGGCTCCCGCGCCGCGGATGACGGTGATGCGGCTGCTCATGGTTGGTTGCGCCATCCCCTTGCCGTCTGCTCCCTGACGTGGCCGTGCCGTGGCCGTGCGTCGCTCCGGTAGTGACGCTACCCGTCACGCGCGCACCCGGTGCCCGCGGGGGCCGGAGGCCGTGCCGGTATCGTTGCCGGCGGTCGGCGGATTCGTAGGGTCACCCGGATCGAGTGATCATCCGAATTCGTATGACCATACAAACGCACCGTCCGAACGCACGCACGGCCCGACGAGAAGGACACCCGACGTGGCCTCCGCCGCCCCTCACCCGCCCGGTTCACCGCCCGCCCGACTGGTGGTCCTCGTCTCCGGTTCCGGCACGAACCTCCAGGCGTTGCTGGACGCGAACGCCGCCGACCCGGACGGTTACGGAGCCCGGATCGTCGCGGTCGGCGCCGACCGCGACGGCATCACGGGACTGGAACGGGCCGAGGCGGCGGGCGTGCCCACGTTCGTGTGCCGGGTCCGGGACCACGCCGACCGGGCCGGCTGGGACGCGGCGCTGACCGAGGCGGTCGCCGGGCACCGACCCGACCTGGTGGTCTCGGCCGGGTTCATGAAGATCCTGGGCGCGCGCGTTCCTCGCCCGGTTCGGCGGCCGGGTCGTCAACACCCACCCCGCCCTGCTGCCCAGTTTCCCCGGCGCGCACGGCGTGCGCGACGCCCTCGCGTACGGCGCGAGGGTCACCGGCTGCACCGTCCACTTCGTCGACGAGGGCGTCGACACCGGTCCGATCATCGCCCAGGGCGTGGTCGAGGTCCGGGACGAGGACGACGAAGACGGCGCTCCACGAGCGCATCAAGGACGTCGAGCGACGGCTGCTCGTCGAGGTCGTGGGCCGGCTCGCCCGCGACGGCTACCGCATCGAGGGAAGAAGGGTCATCGTCCCGTGAGTACCGAAGCCACCGGATCCACCCGCCGCCCGATCCGCAGGGCGCTGGTCAGCGTCTACGACAAGAGCGGTCTGGAGGAACTGGCCCGCGGACTGCACGAGGCCGGCGTGGAACTGGTCTCCACCGGATCGACGGCCGCGCGGATCGCCGCCGCGGGCGTCCCGGTCACCCCGGTCCAGGAGGTCACCGGCTTCCCCGAGTGCCTGGACGGCCGGGTCAAGACCCTGCACCCGAGGATCCACGCCGGCGTCCTCGCCGACCTGCGGCTCGACGCGCACCGCGCGCAGCTCGCCGAGCTGGGCGTCGAGCCCTTCGAGCTGGTGGTCGTCAACCTCTACCCGTTCCGCGAGACCGTCGCCTCCGGGGCGTCGGCGGACGAGTGCGTCGAGCAGATCGACATCGGCGGCCCCTCCATGGTCCGCGCCGCCGCCAAGAACCACCCCTCGGTCGCCGTCGTCGTCAACCCCGACCGCTACGAGGACCTGCTGGCCGCGGTACGGGACGGCGGATTCGACCTGCCGGCCCGCAGGCGGCTGGCCGCCGAGGCGTTCCAGCACACCGCCGCGTACGACGTCGCGGTCGCCGGCTGGTTCACCGACGTCCACGCCCCCGAGCCCGCCGCCGGCCCCGGCGAGCCGCTGCCGGAGTTCACCGCCGCCGCCTACCGGCGCGTCAGGACGCTGCGCTACGGCGAGAACCCACACCAGAACGCCGCCCTCTACACCGACGGCAGCCCCGGCGGGCTCGCCAACGCCGAGCAGCTGCACGGCAAGGAGATGTCCTTCAACAACTACGTGGACACCGAGGCCGCCCGGCGGGCCGCATACGACCAGGACGAGCCCTGCGTCGCGGTCATCAAGCACGCCAACCCGTGCGGCATCGCGGTCGCCGCGGACGTCGCCGAGGCGCACCGCAAGGCGCACGCCTGCGACCCGCTCTCCGCGTTCGGCGGCGTCATCGCGGTCAACCGGCCGGTGACGGTCGCGCTGGCCGAGCAGGTCGCCGAGATCTTCACCGAGGTCATCGTCGCCCCCGGGTACCAGGACGGCGCCGTCGAGGTGCTGGCCCGCAAGAAGAACATCCGCGTGCTGCGCGTGGACGGCACCCCGGCCCAGCCGGTGGACGTCAAGCGGATCTCCGGCGGCGCCGTCGTGCAGCACACCGACGTCTTCCAGGCCGCGGGCGACGACCCGGCGCGACTGGACGCTCGCCACCGGCGACCCGCTCTCCCCGGCCGAACTGCGCGAACTCGCCTTCGCCTGGCGGGCCTGCCGCGCCGTCAAGTCCAACGCCATCCTGCTCGCCAAGGACGGCGCCACCGTCGGCGTCGGCATGGGCCAGGTCAACCGGGTCGACTCCGCCCGCCTCGCCGTCCAGCGGGCCGGCGCCGAGCGGGCGGCCGGCTCCTACGCGGCCTCCGACGCGTTCTTCCCGTTCCCGGACGGCCTCGAAGTGCTGGCCGGGGCGGGCGTCAGGGCGGTCGCCCAGCCCGGCGGCTCGGTCCGCGACGAACTCGTGCTGGAAGCCGCCAAGGCCGCCGGCATGACGATGTACTTCACCGGTACCCGGCACTTCTTCCACTGACGCCGCCGGCGTGACGACGCGGCTGTCCCGACCGACGCCGCCGGCGTGGGCCGACCGCCGCCGGATCCGGCGACGGCGTGCGCCCCCGCCGGATCCGGCCGGGTCGGTGGGGGCGCACACCCGTGGGCCCGTGGGCCCGTGGGGCCGGGCCGGACGGCGTGCTACGCCGCCCGGTGGCGCCCGGTGGTGCCGGACGGGCGGGCGGCCGTGCCGGGGCCGTGGCCGGCACCACCCGGCCGGTCAGCGCTGGCGGTTGAACCAGGCGCCGGACTCGCTCTGCAGCATCGCCGCGAGGAGGAAGCCGCCGATGGCGAAGGCGAAGACGGCGCCCAGGAAGCCGACCGCCACGCCGCGCACCACGTTGCCGACGCCGCCGAGCAGCATGAGGCTCGCGTAGATGATCGTGCAGACCCGCACACCGCCGGCGCCCTTGGACATCCGGGCGCCGAGCACCATGCTGATCGCGGCCAGGGCGAGGACCGCCACCGCACCGGCGATCAGCGCCCCGCCGGCCACGCTGGAGGTGCTCGTGTCGTCCGACGAGGAGATCGCGGCGCCGCCGATCACCAGGAACAGGCCGCCGATGACCTGCAGTCCGCCGAGGACGAACAGCACGACGCGGGCGCCCTTGACCATGCCCGGCATCTCCTGCGGCATGGCCGCCGGGTAACCGGTCGGGCCCGGGTAGGCCGGGTAGCCGCCGGCCTGCGGGTAGCCGTACGGCTGCTGGGGCTGCTGCTGCGGGTAGCCGTACGGCTGCTGCGGGGGCTGCTGCGGTTGGCCGTACGGGTTCTGCGGGGGCTGCTGCTGGGGTTGGCCGTACGGGTTCTGCGGGGGCTGCTGCTGGGGCTGGCCGTACGGGTTCTGTGGCCCGGGGGGGTAGCTCATGATGCGTCTCTCAGTCTGGTTGGGGACGTGCGGTGTGCGGCGGTGGTCCGGACGGTTCCGCCCCGCGGGCCGCGGAACCGTCCGGGCCGCGGGCCCGGCGGCGGCCGGGCGTGCGCGTTACTTCTTGACGACCACGGTTCCCGCGGCGCGGTCGTGCCAGCCCTGGAGCTTGCCGGAGTTGTCGAAGAACGGCGAGAGGAAGACCAGGGCCATGCCGACGTAGCACAGGAAGATGCCGACGATCGGGATGATGTAGCGGACGAACCCCGCACCCAGGCCCGGGTTCTGCCCGTCCCGCTCCCTGACGATCCTCAGGCCGACCGCCATCTTGCCCAGCGTGGCGCCGAGGAACGCCGTCAGCAGCCACTCGTAGAGCAGCGCCGACATCGAGAGCGCGAACACGATCGTGAGGGACGTGGCGGCGGCGCCGGAGGCCGAGCCGCCCCCGCTGCTCTTGATGCCCAGCGACCCGGCCAACCCGGCCATGGCGACGATGAAGACCACCAGGCCGTTGACGAAGAAGTCCAGCAGCCGCGCGAGGAAGCGCTGGCCCATCGTCGCCAGTTGGACGGTGCCCAGGTAGGGGAGGTTGATGTACCCGCTGCTGGCCTGCACGGTGCCCGGCGGCTGCGGGAAGTAGCCGTAGGGCGCGTCGGCCGCCGGCGGGTAGCCCTGCGGGACGCCGTACGGCCCCGGCTGCCCGGCCTGCTGCGGATAGCCGTACGGCGGCGCCGACTGTTGCGGGTACCCGTACTGCGGCTGCCGCGGTTGTCCGTACGGTTCGGGCTGCGGCTGCGGTTGTCCGTACGGTTCGGGCTGCGGCTGCCGTGGCTGGCCGTACGGGTCCGGCTGCGGCTGCTGCGGCTGGCCGTACGGGTCCGTGGGACCGGGCGGATAACTCACGTGTGCAAGTCCTTCGGGCCGGGTGTGTGCAAGGGGACGAGCCGGACATGAAAGAGGTACGGACTCGCCATCGCCCCCGCGACCCCCCGCGGCCCAGCACCCCTATCGTCCTCGTAGCACACAGGTGATGTCCAGATAACTCCGCGGACCGATGCCGATTCGCCACTTTGTGCACGGTATATGTCGCCGGGGCGCGGCCTGATTGGTTCATCCCCCGCCGCATCGGCGAGTATGGAGGCATGACCGCCCAGATTCTCGACGGCAAGGCCACGGCCGCCGCGATCAAGTCAGAACTCGCCGTGCGGGTCGAGGCTCTCAAGGCCGCGGGCGTCGCGCCCGGACTCGGCACCGTCCTGGTCGGGGACGACCCGGGCAGCCACATCTACGTCGCGGGCAAGCACCGCGACTGCGCGCAGGTCGGGATCGCCTCGATCCAGCGGGAGCTGCCGGCCGACGCCACCCAGGAACAGATCGAGGACGCCGTCCGCGAGCTCAACGACGACCCGGACTGCACGGGCTACATCGTCCAGCTCCCGCTGCCCCGGGGCATCGACGCGCACCGGGTCCTGGAGCTCATGGACCCGGACAAGGACGCCGACGGCCTGCACCCGACGAACCTCGGCCGCCTCGTGCTGGGCCGCGGCGGCCCGCTGCCGTGCACCCCCAACGGCATCGTCGAACTGCTGCGCCGCCACGGCGTGGAGATCAACGGCGCCGACGTCGCCGTCGTCGGGCGCGGCATCACGGTGGGCCGCTCCATCGGCCTGCTGCTCACCCGGCGTTCCGAGAACGCCACCGTCACGCTCTGCCACACCGGCACCCGCGACCTGCCCGCCGTGCTGCGCCGGTCCGACATCGTGGTGGCCGCCGCGGGCGTGCCGCACCTGGTCGGGCCGGAGGACGTCAAGCCGGGCGCCGCCGTCCTCGACGTGGGCGTCAGCCGGGACGCCGAGGGCCGCATCGTCGGGGACGTGCACCCGGGCGTGCGCGAGGTCGCGGGCTGGATCTCCCCGAACCCGGGCGGGGTCGGGCCGATGACCCGCGCCCTGCTGCTGCAGAACGTCGTGGAGGCCGCCGAGCGCCGGGCGGCGGGCCATGCCGGCTGAGCCGGACGGCGACGGCCGCCGCGTCCCCGCGATGACCACCAGCACCGTGCCCCCGGAGGGCGGCGGCCGGGCGGCCGGCCCCGAACTGCCCGCGCCCGCACGGCAGTGGCCGCTGCTGACCGTGGTGGCCGGCGTCGCGCTCGGCTTGGTGATCACCGCCGCCGGCGGCTTCCGGGTCGGTCTGATCATGGTCGGCACCTCGCTCCTGCTGGGAGCGGTGCTGCGCTGGCTGCTCCCGGAGGTCGGCATGCTCGCGGTGCGCAGCCGTTTCACCGACCTGATCACCTACGCCGTGCCCGGTGCGGCGATCGTGGTGCTGACGTTGATAGCGCAACCCGACCCGATCCTCCACCTGCCGTTCCTCGACCACGTGATGCGGTTCGCCGTCCGGCGCTAAGGGCTGTCCCGTCATCCGCGGTGGATCGGCGTGCGGCGTCGGACGTGGTGCGTCGCACGGCGGAGGGGCGTCCTCGTGCCGGGTGTGTTCGGGCGATCCGACCACGCGGCGAGGTGCGGTGGCCGTCGTCGCGTGCCCGCCGGGGATCACGGGACGGCCCTTGGCCCGCCACCGCTCCCGGGCGGTGGCCCGCCGGCCCTCCCGACTGCGCCGACTCCGCCGAGGCCGGCGTCGGGCCGCTCGGGGACGGGGGCGTGGCCCGGGTTCCGCGCGCGGGCCGAGCGCGCCGTGACACGGCGGCGCGGGCGGACGCGACGTGGCGCCCGGTGTGCGCCGGGGGCGCGCGCGTCGCCGCGTACGACGGTCGGATCACGGTCATCTTCCGAAGCGGCGTCCGGCCTGGTCGGGCCGCTGACGGGACGTCGTGGACCGGCTCACCGTGCCTTCCCCGTGTGCCCCGCCGCCCCGGTCCGCGCCGGGCGTGCCCGCATCATGGCTGGAACCCGGCCACCTGGACTGTCTTCTTTCCTTTCCCCCGACCGGTGCCGCGTCGCGATGGGTAGTCATATGGCGACGACGAGGAACGCGGTCAAGGCCGGGGGAGAGTCATGGAACGCTGCGCGAAGTCGCGGCAGGGATCGGTCGCGGCTCCGTACGACATACCCGTCTCCCCATGGATGCCGATCGGCCCGGGGCACCTGTGTGCTCCTGTGCGCTCCGTCGCCGCCACGCGGCCACCCCGGGACCCGGTGATCGCCGAGCGGCGCAGCCGTCGGCGCCGCGCGGTGGCCGCCGGGCTCACGGCGATCGTGCTGCTGGGCGGCGGGATGGCGGGCGTGCTGCACCGCGGTCCGGCCCGGCCGCCCGCCGTCGAGCGGCAGGCCGGCGCCACGCCGTGAACCCGCGCCCGCCCGGCGGCCGTCGCGCGCCGGGTGCGCGGGCGGGGCCCGCCGGGCGGGGGGTGCGGCACCGGGAGCGGCGGTCGGCACCGCCCGCCGGGCGCGGGCGCCGGGTGCGCGGGCGCCGGCGCGGGGACGGCCCACGTGGGGCGTGCCACACCGCGTCCATGTCTGTCGGACGCCCTCGGTCCGATAGCCTGACGGCGGTTCTCTCGGCGTCGAGAGATGAGGTCGCGGGAGCCTGAGGGGCCCGACCAGAGGCCCGGGGACGCCCACCGTCCCGCGATCGGGGGCTATCCCCTCGTATACACAGCGCAGGAGATCGCAATGACCCGCACTCCCGTCAACGTCACCGTCACCGGTGCGGCCGGCAACATCGGCTATGCCCTGCTCTTCCGGATCGCCTCCGGGCAGTTGCTCGGCGCGGACGTTCCGGTGAAACTGCGTCTGCTGGAGATCCCGCCGGCCCTCAAGGCCGCCGAGGGAACCGCCATGGAGCTGGACGACTGCGCCTTCCCGCTGCTGCGCGGCATCGACATCTCCGACGACCCGAACGTCGCCTTCGACGGCACCAACGTGGCCCTGCTGGTGGGCGCCAGGCCGCGTACCAAGGGCATGGAGCGCGGCGACCTGCTGGAGGCGAACGGCGGGATCTTCACCCCGCAGGGCAAGGCGATCAACGACCACGCGGCCGACGACGTCAAGGTCCTGGTGGTCGGCAACCCGGCGAACACCAACGCCCTGATCGCCCAGGCCTCGGCGCCCGACGTGCCCGCCGAGCGGTTCACCGCGATGACCCGGCTGGACCACAACCGTGCGATGAGCCAGCTCGCCCGGAAGCTCGGCGCGACCGTCGGCGACATCAGCAAGCTGACGATCTGGGGCAACCACTCGGCCACCCAGTACCCCGACATCTTCCACGCCGAGGTCGCCGGGCGGAACGCCGCCGAGGCGGTCGGCGACGAGAAGTGGCTGGCCGAGGAGTTCATCCCCACCGTCGCCAAGCGCGGCGCGGCCATCATCGAGGCCCGCGGCGCCTCGTCGGCGGCCTCCGCCGCCAACGCCGCCGTCGACCACGTCCACACCTGGGTCAACGGCACGCGGGACGGCGACTGGACCTCCATGGGCGTGGTCTCGGACGGCTCCTACGGCGTCCCGCAGGGCCTCATCTCCTCCTTCCCGGTCACGACCAAGGACGGCTCCTTCGAGATCGTCCAGGGCCTGGAGATCAACGCCTTCTCGCGCACCCGCATCGATGCTTCTGTCAAGGAGCTCGGCGAAGAGCGCGACGCGGTTCGCGCCCTGGGCCTCATCTGATCTCCGCGGACCAGGACTTCACCATAGCCGCGTAACGGACATCCCGCCGGGTTGTCCACAGGCGGACTCGGCCCGCCCCCGCGTCGTCCACAAGCTGGGGGCGGGCCTTGCCGTGTCCCGCCCGCCGGAGTCAGCATTCCCGTAGAACCGCGCAGAGCCGTTCCAGCGCACCGGAGAACGCGTGCTCCGGCGGGCTGCCGTAACCGACCACCAGGGAGGTTCCGGCGTCCGGGCGCGCGGAGCCGTAGAACGCCGTGCCCGTCAGGCCCAGACCGAGCCGGGCGGCGCGGCGGACCACCTCGGACTCCGGCGGCGCGCCCGGGGGCAGTTCGACGACCGCGTGCAGCCCCGCCGCGATCCCGGACACCCGCACCCGCGGCGCCCGGGCGGCCAGCGCGGCCACCAGACGGTCCCGCCTGCGCCGGTACACCAGGCGCATGCGCCGCACGTGCCGGTCGTACGCGCCGGAGCCGATGAACTCCGCGAGCGTCAACTGGTCGAGAACGGGGGAGTGATGGTCAGCCAGCCGTTTCTGCGGCACCACCGCGTCCAGCAGGCGTTCCGGAAGCACCGCCCACGCCAGGCGCAGACCCGGCACGAGGCTCTTGCTCGCGGTCCCGGCGTACACCACGCACGACGGGTCGAGCCCTTGCAACGCGCCCACCGGCTGCCGGTCGTAACGGAACTCGCCGTCGTAGTCGTCCTCCACCAGCAGCCCGCCGGTGCGGCGCGCCCACGCCACCGCGGCCGTCCGGCGTTCCGGCGAGAGCGGCACCCCGGAGGGGTACTGGTGCGAGGGCGTGAGCAGCGCCGCGGCCGCTCCGGCGCGGTCGAGGGCGTCGATCCGCGCGCCGTGGCCGTCCACCGGGATCTCGTACGTCAGCAGCCCGTTCGCCCGCAGCACGGACCGGGTCGCGGGGAAGCCCAGTTCCTCGACGGCGACGCGCCGGCCGCCGCCGAGTGCCACCGTCCGGGCCAGCACCCCGGCCACCTGCACGAACCCGGTGCACACCACGACCAGTTCGGGGTCGGCGCGCACGCCGCGGACCCGGGCCAGGTAGCTCGCCAGCGCCTGTCGAAGCTCCGGCCGGCCGCGCGGATCGGTGTAGCCGAACGCCTCGTTCGGCGCCCGGTTCAGCGCCGAGCGGGCCGCCGCGAGCCAGGCGGTGCGCGGGAAGGACGACAGGTCGGGCGAACCGGGCCGCAGGTCGTACGGTGGCCGCGGCCGGGCACCCGCCGCGGGCGGCCCGGGGTCCACCGGACCGGCGGTCGGCGGCCCGGGACGCGTGGCCCGCCCCCCGGCCACGGCGGCCGGGGCTCTGGCGGCGCGATCGGCGCGGCCGGTGCTGCGATCGGCGCGGCCGGTGCCGGGGCGGCCGGCCGGCACGGCGGTCGCGCGCTCCGACACACGGGTGCCGGAGCCCTGCCGTGCCGTCAGCCAGCCCTCGGCGACGAGCTGGCCGTAGGCGTCGGCCACCGTGTTGCGTGCGATGCCCAGGTCGCGGGCGAGGGTGCGGGACGACGGCAGCCGGGTGCCGGGCAGCAGCCGCCCGGCCCGCACCGCGTTCCGCAGCGCCGCCTCCAGACCGACCCGAAGCCCCGCGCCGCGGTGGGCGTCGACGGCCAGCTCCACGTGCAGGTCGAAGCCGCTTCCGGAAGCCGGGCCCGGTGAACCGGCCCAATCGTCCATGCCGTCATTGGACCACGGCGAAGGTCCAATCGCGGCCTACGACAGTGGCGACGCGCGGCGCGCCGGAGTGCCGGAGGGTGCCGTTCGCCGGCGGCCCGGCGGCCCGGCGGCCCGGCGGCCCGGCGGCCCGGCGAACGCGGGGGCGTCGGCGGCGGGACCTCCGGGGAGGCGGCGCACGGGCCGGTGGGGGACCGCCGGGACGGCAGGGCGGGGGCCGACGCGTGACGGGTCCGGGCGCGCGGGGGCCCGCTGCGGGCGGGGGCCGACCCGCCCGGCCCGGTGGGGGCGGCGTCCGACCGCCCTGGCTCCGTCCGACCGCCCGGCCTCCGGGCCGTCGCCCGGGACGCGATCGTCGGTGGTCGCTGCGATGCTGAAGAAGGCCGGGAGCACCGCCGGAACATCCGTCGGCGGTGCCCGCCGAAAGATCCGGATCGGAGGACACCACCATGCTGACCACCACCTATCCGCCGGGAGCGCCGATCTGGACGGACCTGGGGACCCCGGACGTCGAGGGTGCGAGCGCCTTCTACGGCTCGCTGTTCGGCTGGGCTTTCCGTTCGGCGGGGCCGGAGGCGGGCGGCTACGGCATGTTCACGCTCGGTGAGCGGGTGGTGGCCGCGATCGGGCCGCTCGACGGACCGGACGCCGAGCCGGCCTGGACGGTGTACTTCCACGCTCCTGACGCGGACGCCGCCGCCAGGGCCGTGGAGCAGGCCGGCGGCACCGTGCGGTTCGGGCCGGTGGACGTGTCCACCCGCGGCAGGGTGGCCGGTTTCACCGACCCGGGCGGCGCGGAGTTCGGGGTGTGGCAGCCGGGCGGGACCCGGGGCCTGGACGCGGTCACCGACCTCAACACGCTGTGCTGGACCGAACTGCTCACCGCCGACCCGGACCGTGCCAGGGCCTTCTACGCCGCGGCCTTCGGCTGGCGGATCACGGACACCCCGTTCGGCGACGGCGGGACGTACGCACTGGTCAGCCCGGCCGGGAGCGGCCTCGACGCGGCGCAGGGCGGGATCGTCGCGCTGTCGCAGGAGATGCGCGGCGCGGGGCTGACACCGCGCTGGGCGGATTACTTCGAGGTGGCGGACTGCGACGCGGTGTCCGCGCTCGCCGACGCCAAGGGCGGCTCGGTGCTGACACCGCCGACCGGTGTGGAGGGCGTCGGGCGGACGGCGACGCTCGCCGACCCGTTCGGGGCCACCTTCTCGGTGATCACCAGTACGGCCGCCGAAGCGGGCTGATCCCGCGCGGCGCGCGGCCGCTCCGCCGCCCGGCGATCGGCGTTCACCGCCTGGAGGCGGCGCGCCGTCAGCCCTGCGGCAACGCCTCCGGCTCGTCCCCGCCCTCGCCGAAGCGGGCCAGCGCCAGCGCACCGGCGACCGCGAGCAGGTAGCCGGAGACGGCCAGCGGGGCCAGGTCGGGCCGGGTGCGATCACCCAGCGCGACCACACCGACGAGCGCCGGACCGAACGTCTCGCCGATCACCATGGCGGCGGTCGCGACGGTCACCGAGCCGTGCTGGAACGCCGAGGTCAGTAGCAGGAACGCGGTGCCGCCGCCGAGCAGCACCGCGTAGCCGGCCGGGTCGCCGGCCAGCGCGCCCGGTGACAGGACGGGCAGCAGGCGGACGGCGACGGTCACCACGCCGAAGCCGAGACCGGCCCCGAGACCGAGCGCGGCCGACCGGTAGCGGACCGGCAGCCGCCCGGCCGCCGCCCCGGCCACGAGCACGACCGCGGCGGCGCCCAGGATCCCCCAGCGCAGCGCGGGCGTACCCGAACCGCCGCCCCGGGCCCCCGAGGTCACCGCCAGCAGGCCGAGCCCGGCGCAGACCGAGCCGACCGCGCGCCACTGGGCGCGGCCCAGCGACACCTCCAGCACCCGGGACGCCACCACGGCCGTGACCGCCAGGCTGGACGCCAGCGCCGCGCCGACCGTGTAGATCGGCACCGCCCGCAGCGCGACCAGTTCGAGGACGAAGCCGGCGCCGTCCAGGCCGAGGCCGAGCAGGTACCAGCCCTGCCGCAGCGCGCGGACCAGCAGTCGCGGGTCGACGCCGGGGCTCTCCCGACCGGCTGCGGCGCGCCGCGCCGCCACCGCCTGGAACACCGAGGCCGATCCGAAGCACAGGGCGGAACCGAACGCGCCCAGCAGACCAAGAAGCACGCAAGGACTGTACGGCCGCCCCGCCGCCCCGCCGGTCACCCGCTCCGACCGCCCGGCCACCCGACCGCCCGGCCACCCGACCGTCCGACCGCCCGGCCACCCGCTCCGCCCGACCGCCCGCCCGATCGCTCCGGGCCGCCCCGCCGGGCACCCGCTCGGGACCGTCCGACCGCCCGCCCGACGACTCGGACCGTGTCCGCTCCGGTTCCCGCCTCCGGCGCGCCCGCCCTTGCGCCGGATCGACGCAGGGCCCGATCGTGGAGCCGGAGCCGGAGCCGGAGCCGGAGCCGGAGCCGGGGACCAGCGGACAAGACGAGTGGCGAGGCGGTCAGGTGGTGCGGGAACGCGGCGGACGGGGCGGCGTGCCGTGGCGGCGGATCGGGCCGCACGCGTGGGCGGCGGGGTCCGGGGTGTGGGACCGGTTCGTGGCGTCCGACCCGGGGTTGCTGAGGCTGTCCGCCGGGCTGCGTACGGTCGCGAGCCAGGAGGCCCCGCGGCCGGGCTCGGTGACCTTCCGCGTCCTGCGCCACCTACAGCGCCTGGACGAGTGCGTGGTCGGGCTGGCCCGCCCGCTCGGGGTCGGGGTGGCCGGTCCGCCCGGCGGTTCGCCGGCGCCCCAGGGGGACACCGACGGCGCTTTGGCGCCGCGCACCGCGTAAACCTCCCGCAGCCTTCACGTACGGGTGAACCCGGCCCGCCCCACCCACCACGCCGTGCCCCCAGCGCCGCCAGGCCGCCGCCGCACCGGCCCGCCGCGCCGCCCGGGCCCGGGGGGCCGGGCGGCGCGCCCTCCCGCTACGCGCCCAGCACCTCGCGCAGCTGGGTGAGCGCCCAGTCCAGGTCCTCGCGGGAGATGACCAGCGGGGGAGCCAGGCGGATCGTCGAGCCGTGGGTGTCCTTGACCAGCACGCCCCGCGCCATCAGCGCCTCGGAGATCTCGCGGCCGGTGCCGTGCGCCGGGTTGACGTCCACGCCCGCCCACAGTCCGCGACCGCGCACCGCGTCCACCGCGCCGCCACCCACCAGGGCGTTCAGTTCGGCGTGCAGGTGCTCGCCCAGCTCGGACGCGCGCCGCTGGTACTCGCCGGTGCGCAGCATCGCCAGCACCTCCAGCGCCACCGCGCAGGCCAGCGGGTTGCCGCCGAACGTCGAACCGTGCTCGCCCGGCTCGAAGACACCGAGCACCGCGTTGGAGGAGACCACCGCCGACACCGGCACCACACCGCCGCCCAGCGCCTTGCCCAGCACGTACATGTCGGGCACCACGCCCTCGTGCTCGCAGGCGAACGTCCGGCCGGTGCGTCCCAGGCCGGACTGGATCTCGTCGGCGATGAACAGCACGTCGCGCTCGGCGGTGATCCGCCGCACCCCGGCCAGGTAGCCGGCCGGCGGCACCAGCACGCCCGCCTCGCCCTGGATCGGCTCCAGCAGCACCGCCACGGTGTCGTCGTCGACCGCCGCCTCCAGCGCGGCCAGGTCGCCGTAGGGCACCACCTGGAAGCCGGGCGTGTACGGGCCGAAGTCGGCGCGCGCGTCCTCGTCGGTGGAGAAGCTGATGATCGTGGTGGTGCGCCCGTGGAAGTTGTCGGCGGCGACCACGATCTTGGCCCGGCCGGCCGGCACGCCCTTGACCCGGTAGCCCCACTTGCGGGCGGTCTTGACGGCCGTCTCGACCGCCTCGGCGCCGGTGTTCATCGGCAGCACGGTCTCCATGCCGCACAGCTCGGCCAGCTCCGTGCAGAAGGCCGCGAACCGGTCGTGGTGGAACGCCCGGGAGGTGAGCGTCACCCGGTCGAGCTGCGCCTTCGCCGCCGCGACCAGCCGCTCGTTGTGGTGGCCGAAGTTCAGCGCTGAGTAGCCGGCCAGCATGTCGAGGTAGCGGCGGCCCTCGACGTCCGTCATCCAGGCGCCCTCCGCGGTGGCGACCACGACCGGCAGCGGGTGGTAGTTGTGGGCGCTGTGCGCGTCGGCCTGGCGGATCAGGTCGCTGGAGAGGGCCTGGGTGGTCACCTGCGGGCTCCGTTCGTGGTGCGTTGGGAGTGGGGCGGCTGGCGCGCGGCGGATGGTGGGCCGCGGGCGGGTGCGGGGGTGTGGTGCTTCTCGCTTTCTACCGCCTGCCGGCCGGGGCGCGGAAGCGGCCGGCCCTTGCGGTTTCCCGATAGGGCGAGAGACAAGTCCGAAGGGTCGCGGCGGTTGGGACGGCGCCGAGATCGCCGACCGGCCCGGGCCCGCGTGTCCGGCGCCGCCGGGTGGGGAGCCCGGTACGTGACCGCGGGCCCGTGTCCTCGGGGAGCGCGGCGCGTGACCGGCGGTCGCGTCCGTGGGGCACGGCGCGTACCGTCCGGCCGGCGCGACCTGAGAGAATGACCGCATGGCCATCGACCGTCCCCGCGTGCTGTCCGGTATCCAGCCCACCGCCGGTTCGTTCCACCTCGGCAACTACCTGGGCGCGGTGCGCAACTGGGTCGCCCTGCAGGAGAGCCACGACGCGTTCTACATGGTGGTCGACCTGCACGCGATCACCGTCCCGCAGGACCCCGCCGCGCTGCGCGAGAACACCCGGCTCGCCGCCGCGCAGCTGCTCGCCGCCGGCCTGGACCCGGAGCGCTGCACGCTGTTCGTCCAGAGCCACGTGCCCGAGCACGCCCAGCTTGGCGTGGGTGATGAACTGCCTCACCGGCTTCGGCGAGGCGTCGCGGATGACGCAGTTCAAGGACAAGTCGGCCAGGCAGGGTGCCGACCGCACCTCCGTCGGGCTGTTCACCTACCCGATCCTCCAGGTCGCCGACATCCTGCTGTACCAGGCCGACGCGGTCCCGGTCGGCGAGGACCAGCGCCAGCACGTCGAGCTGACCCGCGACCTCGCCGAGCGGTTCAACGGCCGCTACGACAAGGCGGCACGCCGACCTTCACCGTCCCGGCGCCGTACATCGTCAAGGAGACGGCGAAGATCTACGACCTCCAGGACCCGACGGTCAAGATGAGCAAGTCCGCCTCCTCCCCCAAGGGCCTGGTCAACCTGCTCGACGACCCGAAGGCGTCGGCGAAGAAGTTCAGGAGCGCGGTCACCGACACCGACACGGTGGTCCGCTACGACGAGGCCGCCAAGCCCGGCGTCAGCAACCTGCTCACCGTCTTACGCCACCCTCACGGGTACCGGAATCCCGGAACTGGAGGAGCGGTACGCCGGCAAGGGCTACGGTGCGCTCAAGACCGACCTCGCCGAGGTGTTCGTGGAGTGGGTGACCCCGTTCCGCGAGCGCACCCGGGAGTATCTCGACGACCCCGAGACGCTGGACTCCGTGCTGGCCGAAGGCGCCGGACAAGGCGCGCGCGGTCGCCGCCGAGACGCTGGCCACGGTCTACGAGCGGGTGGGTTTCGTGCCCGCCAAGCACTGACGGCGGGGTGACGGTCCCGCGCTCCGTACCGCCTCGACGGCCTCGGAAGGGGGACACCCAGTGCGGACCCGGTTGATCGGTGTGTCGATCCCGGTCCCGGAGCCCTACGGCAGCCTGCTGCAGCGCCGCCGTGCCGGATTCGGCGACCCGGCGGCGCACGCCATCCCCAGCCACGTCACGCTGCTGCCGCCCACCTGAGTCGACCCGGCCGCGCTGGCCGCCTTCACCGGCCACCTGGGCGCGGTCGCCGCGGCCGGCCGGGCGTTCCCGCTGCGGCTGGCCGGCACCGGCACCTTCCGCCCGCTGTCCCCGGTGGTCTTCGTGCGTGCTCGCCGAGGGCGCCGAGGCGTGTGCCGGCCTCCAGGAGGCGGTCCGCTCCGGCCCGGTCAGCCGGGAGCTGCACTTCCCCTACCACCCGCACGTCACCGTCGCGCACGGCATCGACGAGGCGGCGATGGACCGCGCCCAGCGGGAGCTGGCGGACTTCACCGCCGCCTGGAGCGTCACCGGCTTCTCGCTGTACGAGCGCGACGCGGCCGGCGTGTGGCACACCCTGCGGCGGTTCCCGTTCGGCCGCCCGTCCTGCGTCCCCGCCGCCGTGCCGCGGCAGTCCGGCGTCCGGCACGGCGAGCCGGCCCCGGCTCCCGGCGCCGGCGGCACGGCGCCGGACGGCCGATAACACGGGCGCCCACCACGCGCCTGGCGAGTCCTCGCCCGACACGGCGGCGATATGGCGCCGATGGGCGAAACGTGTCGTTCGGTCAGCGGATCGGGTGGAACGGGTGTGCCGGACCGCCCAGCGGGTAACCGGCGATCATGGACTGGTTGACCCGCCTTCCGCTGGTCGGACCGTGGATGGCACGGGCGATGCGCAGCCACGCCTGGCAGGCGTTCGAGCACGCGCAGCGGGTGCAGTGGAGCCGGCTCGCCGCGGCGGTGACGTTCACCAGCTTCATCGCGATGTTCCCGCTGATCACCGTGGGGGCGGCGATCGGCGCCGCGCTGCTCACCCGCGGTCAGCTCGACCACGTGATCGACAAGGTCAACCAGCAGCTGCCGGGTCTGTCGCACCAGCTCGACATCTCCGGGCTGGTGGCCAACGCGGCCACCGTGGGCACCATCGCCGCCGCCCTGCTGCTGCTCACCGGCATCGGTTGGATCGCCCAACTGCGCGGCTGTCTGCGCGCCGTCTGGGACATGGACGTGGACCGCGACAACCCGGTGAAGCGCAAGCTGCTCGACGCCGGCGTGCTCGCCGGGCTCGGCGGCGTCGGCCTGGCGTCGCTGGCCTGCTCGGCGTTCGCCACCACCGCCGTCGGCTGGACGGCCGGGCACCTCGGACTGGTCAAGGGCGGGATCGGCAGCGTGCTGCTCACCGTAGCGGGCTACTGCACCGCCGTGCTCGCCGACTTCCTGGTCCTCGCCTACGCGCTGACCCTGCTGCCCGGAGTGCGGCCCGCCCGGCGCGCGGTGGTGGAGGCCGGGCTGCTCGGCGCGGCCGGTTTTGAACTGCTGAAGGTCCTGCTGTCGGGTTATCTGCAGGGAGTGGCCGGACGCAGCATCTACGGCGCCTTCGGCACCCCGGTCGCGCTGCTGCTGTGGATCAACTTCATGGCCAAACTGCTGCTGTACTGCGCCGCCTGGACGGTCACCCACCCGGACGGCGCACCCGCTCAGCAGCCGGACGGCGCTCCGGCTAGCGGCGCGTCCGGCGGCGCACCGCGGCCGGGGTCGGCCACCGGCGGCGGACCAGCAGCGCCAGCACCGCCAGAGCGGCCAGCGCCCCGGCGGTGATGCCGGCCGCGGTCCACATCCCGCCGGAGCCGGAGCCGGCCACCGCCGCGTCCGCCTGCCGCGCCTTCTCCTTGGCCGCCCTGGCCTTCTTCGCGGCGGCCTGCCGGGCCTCGATCACGCTTTTCGGCGCCACCAGCGTGCCGACCGGCTTGACCTTGCCGGACGCCTTGAAGCCCCAGTCCAGCAGGGCGGCGGCCTCCTTGTAGACCTCGTCGGTGCCGGGCTGCGGGTGCATCACGGTGACCAGCAGCTTGACGCCGTCGTGGTCGGCCACTCCGGTGTAGGTGTTGCCGGCGTTGGTCGTGTAGCCGTTCTTGACGCCCGCGATGCCCGGATACGGTTTCAGCCCCCCGACCGGGTCGCCGGCCAGCAGCCGGTCGGTGTTCTGGATGCCGAAGCTCTCCCGGTCCTTCGTGCCCTTCTTGAAGTCACCGGGGAACCGCGCGGACACCGTGGAGCAGTACTCGCGGAAGTCCGCGTTCTGCAGCCCGGCCCGCGCGAACAGCGACAGGTCGTACGCGGAGGAGACCTGCCCCGGCTCGTCGTAGCCGTCCGGCGTGACCACGTGCGTGTCGTCGGCCCGCAGTTCCGCCGCCTTGGCGCGCATCTGCGCGACCGTGGCCGGAACCCCACCGTTCATCGCGGCCAGCACGTGCACCGCGTCGTTGCCGGACCGCAGGAACACCCCGCGCCACAGGTCCTGCACCGTGTACGTCATGCGGGGGACTGATCCCGACCAGACTGCTGCCCTCACCCATGCCGTCGAGGTCCTTCGGCCGCACCGTGTAGGTGAGCGTCTTGGGGAACTTGGGGATCAGGGTGTCGGCGAACAGCATCTTCAGGGTGCTGGCGGGCGGCAGCGGCCAGTGCGCGTCGTGGGCGGCGAGCACCTCGCCGGTCTCCGCGTCGGAGACCATCCACGACCGCGCGGTCGTGTGCGGCAGCGGCGGCACGCCGTCCGCCAGGGACACCTGGGTCCCGGGGCGGCCCAGCCGGCTGCCGCCCACGGCGGACATGTGTGCGGGGGGCGTCGCGGAAGGGTCCGCCGCGTGGGCCGCGGGGGCGGCGGACAGCGTGGCCGCGGCCGCCACCGCCGCGGCACACAACGTCAGTACGGGGCGGCCGGTGGCGGCCGTGCGAATCCTGGACACGGGTCGAACGTACAGGGGCCGTTCCGACCATATGATTGCGGCCTGTTGCTCCGGGGGAGTGGTCCGCCACCCGGGCGGCCCACCGGGACCGGAGGCGCCACCGCCCCGGGCCGACGCGGATCGTCCCACCGTGCCGGACGCACCGCCGCCCCGGCGGCGGGCCCGCCCACCGGCCAGCCCATACTGGACGGCATGAAGCTCAGCCACCGCGCCTCCTGGTTCCTGCTCGCCTTCGGCGTGTGGAGCTGGTTCATCTGGATCACGTTCGTGAAGAACCTGCTCGCCGACGCCAGCGGTCTGGCCTTCCACCATGGTCACCCCACCGCGTACTTCTGGATCCACCTGGCGCTGGCCGTCACCTCGTTCCTGCTCGGCACCGCGATCGGCCTGCTGGGACTGCGCGGCCTGCGGGCCGGGCGCGCGGAACGCGCCGGGGCGGCGTGACGACGACGGCGCGTCCGGTCGCTCCGGGTGCGGCCGGCGCCGGGTGACCACCTTGCACCGGGTGACGACCCGGGCCGGCCGGGTGAGGACCGGGCCGGGTGAGGACAGGGGCGGGGCCCGCACCGGGCGGGGCCGCCGACGGGTAAGCCCCGCTCACCAGGTGAACGGGGCTTACCCGTCGGCTCGCACCGGACGGCCGCGCGGGGTGCGGACCGGGCCGCACCCGCACGCGACGACGTGATGATCGGCCCGTCGTCAGAAGCGGCGGGTCAGCAGCGCCCGCTTGACCTCCTGGATCGCCTTGGTCACCTCGATGCCGCGCGGGCAGGCGTCCGTGCAGTTGAACGTGGTGCGGCAGCGCCACACGCCGTCCCGGTCGTTGAGGATCTCCAGGCGCTGCTCACCGGCATCGTCGCGGGAGTCGAAGATGAACCGGTGCGCGTTGACGATCGCCGCCGGGCCGAAGTACTGCCCGTCGTTCCAGAACACCGGGCACGACGAGGTGCACGCCGCACACAGGATGCACTTGGTGGTGTCGTCGAACCGCGCCCGCTGCTCGGCGGACTGCAGGCGTTCCCGGGTCGGCTCGTTGCCCGTGGTGACCAGGAACGGCATCACGTCCCGGTACGCCTGGAAGAACGGCTCCATGTCGACCACGAGGTCCTTCAGGACCGTGAGCCCCTTGATCGGCTCGACCGTGATCGGCCGGTCCGGGCTTATGTCCTTCAGCAGTGTCTTGCAGGCCAGGCGGTTGCGGCCGTTGATCCGCATGGCGTCCGAACCGCAGATGCCGTGCGCGCAGGACCGGCGGAACGTCAGCGTCCCGTCCATCTCCCACTTGATCTTGTGCAGGGCGTCCAGGACCCGTTCCTTCGGGTCCATCTCCAGCGCGTAGTCGACCCACTCGACCTGGTCGGACACCTCGGGGTTGAAGCGCCGGACCCGGAGCGTGACCATGATCCGGTGCGCGACGGCGCTCTCCGCGGCGTCCAGCGCGGACGAGTGGTGGTTCTCCACCGTTGCGGTGCTCATCAGTACTTACGCTCCATCGGCTGGTAGCGGGTCTGCACGACCGGCTTGTAGTCCAGGCGGATCGACTCGGTCCCGTCCTCGGCCACCTCGCGGTACGCCATCGTGTGGCGCATGAAGTTGACGTCGTCCCGGTTCGGGTAGTCCTCGCGGTAGTGACCGCCGCGCGACTCCTTGCGGGCCAGCGCGGAGACCGCCAGGACCTCGGCCAGGTCGAGCAGGTTGCCCAGTTCGACGGCCTCCAGCAGGTCGGTGTTGAACCGCCGCCCCTTGTCCTGGACACTGATGTTCCGGTAGCGCCGCTTGAGCTCGGCGATGTCGTCCACGGCCTGCTTGAGCGTCTGCTCGGTGCGGAAGACCATCGCGTTGGTGTCCATCGACACCTGGAGCGCGCTGCGGATGTCGCAGACCCGCTCGTCGCCGGTGGCGTCGCGCAGCGTCTCGATCAGGTCCACGACCAGCTCGGTCGGGTTCTCCGGCAGTTCCACGTGGTCGTGGCTCGCCGCGTACTCGGCGGCGGCGTCGCCCGCCCGCCGGCCGAAGACGTTGATGTCGAGCAGCGAGTTGGTGCCCAGCCGGTTCGCCCCGTGCACCGACACGCACGCCACCTCGCCGGCCGCGTACAGGCCGGGCACCACCGAGGTGTTGTCCGACAGCACCTCGCCGCGCACGTTGGTCGGGATGCCGCCCATCGCGTAGTGCGCGGTCGGCTGGATCGGCACCGGGTCGGTGTACGGCTCGATGCCCAGGTAGGTGCGCGCGAACTCGGTGATGTCCGGCAGCTTGGCGTCCAGCTGCTCCGGTGGCAGGTGGGTCAGGTCGAGGTAGACGTGGTCGCCCTCCGGACCGCAGCCGCGGCCCTCGCGGATCTCGGTGTAGATCGCCCGGGAGACCACGTCGCGGGAGGCGAGGTCCTTCATGACCGGCGCGTACTTCTCCATGAAGCGCTCGCCGTCCTTGTTGCGCAGGATGCCGCCCTCGCCGCGCGCCCCCTCGGTGAGCAGGATGCCCATCCGCCAGATGCCGGTCGGGTGGAACTGGAAGAACTCCATGTCCTCCAGCGGCAGCCCGCGCCGGTAGACCGCGGCCTGGCCGTCACCGGTGAGGGTGTGCGCGTTGGAGGTCACCTTGAAGAACTTGCCGTTGCCGCCGGAGGCGAAGATGATCGCCTTGGCCCGGAAGACGTGCAGCTCGCCGGTGGCCAGCTCGTACGCCACCACGCCCGCGGTGTGCTTGACCCCGTCGATCTCGGTCAGCAGCAGGTCGAGCACGTAGAACTCGTTGAAGAACTCCACGCCCTCCTTGACGCAGTTCTGGTACAGCGTCTGGAGGATCATGTGCCCGGTGCGGTCGGCCGCGTAGCACGACCGGCGCACCGCGGCCTCACCGTGGTTGCGGGTGTGGCCGCCGAACCGGCGCTGGTCGATCCGGCCCTGGGGCGTCCGGTTGAACGGCAGCCCCATCTTCTCCAGGTCCAGGACCGCGTCGATGGCCTCCCGCGCCAGGATCTCGGCGGCGTCCTGGTCGACCAGGTAGTCGCCGCCCTTGATCGTGTCGAAGGTGTGCCACTCCCAGTTGTCCTCCTCGACGTTCGCGAGGGCCGCGGCCATGCCGCCCTGCGCGGCGCCGGTGTGGGAGCGGGTCGGGTACAGCTTGGTCAGCACGGCGGTGCGGCTGCGCTTGGTCGACTCGATGGCCGCGCGCATCCCGGCGCCGCCGGCGCCGACGATGACGGTGTCGTACTTGTGGATCTGCATGATCGCGTCAGCCCCGGGTCTACTGGATGTTCGGGTCGAAGGTGAAGATCACCAGCGTGCCGAGGAGAACGGTGAACACGGTGGCCGTGTACAGCAGCCACTTCAGCCAGGTCCGGGTGACGTCACGCTCGGCGTAGTCGTTGATGACCGTCCGCAGCCCGTTGGAGCCGTGCAGCATGGCCAGCCAGAGCATGCTCAGGTCCCACAACTGCCAGAACGGGTTGGCCCAGCGACCGGCCACGAACGCGAAGCCGATCTTGCTCACGCCGCCGTCCAGCACCAGTTGGATCAGCAGGTGGCCCAGGACCAGCACGACCAGGACGATGCCGGACAGCCGCATGAACAGCCAGCCGTACATCTCGAAGTTGGTGCGGGTGGCGCGCGGGGTGCGCCTGGTGCGGGCGCGCGGCGGCTCGATCACCGGCGCCGGGTTGTCCGGGCTGAAGGCGTCCGCGCTGCTCGCGGTCAACTCCACACCGTCGACGGCCGGTTGCGTGTCAGTGGACATCCTCAGCTCCCGAACACTTCGTGGAGGGAGTGCTGGAGCACCGGGTAGAACGCCCCGATCATCAGCACGACCCAGATACCGACGACGGACCACAGCATCTGGCGCTGGTACTTCGGGCCCTTCGACCAGAAGTCGACCGCGATGACGCGCAGACCGTTCAGGGCGTGGAAGAGGATGGCCGCGACCAGGCCGTACTCCAGCAGGTTCACGACGGGGTTCTTGTACGTCGCGACGACCTTGTCGTAGTCCTGCGGGGAGACGCGGACGAGCGCGGTGTCGAGCACATGCACGAACAGGAAGAAGAAGATGAGGACGCCGGTGACTCGGTGAGCCACCCAGGACCACATGCCTTCCCGGCCGCGGTACAGCGTTCCAGCCGGCACGGAAAACCCTCCGGTAGCGGTTTGGGGGACCTGCCGGCTTGACTGTCGGTCGGGCCCGGCCGGGTACGGTCCACCGGCCCTGGACATCGTAGCGACGGGTCGGCCCGAGACCGACTTCGGGGCGCCAGGTGTGATCGAACTAGCACGCCCGACCCCGAACCGGACGCGCCCGGACCCTTCCGGCGCCGCGGGCCGTCCCCGGCCTGGTGGCGGGGCGGCCGGGCGTCCGAGGGGCGCTCGGCGGGCGGCGGCGATCCGCTCCGCCGGCGTCACGGGCGGTGGCCGCCGTGGTCACGGGCGGTGGCCGGCGGGCGCCACGGGCGGGTCGGCGGGCGTCACGGGCGGTGGCCGCCGTGGTCACGGGCGGTGGCCGGCGGGCGCCACGGGCGGGTCGGCGGGCGACACGGACGGCCGGCCACCCGGTTCACGACGGTGGGCCGCACCGGCTCGGGACCGGAGGTCGACGGGACCGGGGAGCCGTGGCTGGTGGCGTTACGGGCGCTCCGCCGGCGTCACGGGCGGTGGCCGGCGGGGCGCGAGACGACGCGGGCCAGCCGGGCGCGGGCGAGGGCGCGCAGCTCGTCGGCGGCGATGGCCCGCTCCTCGTCCTCGTTGTTGCCGAGCCGGGTGCGGATGCCCACGAGGATGTGGTCCACCTGCTCGGCCGGCTCGATCCCGGTCAGGCAGATCACGAACGCCCGGCCGAAGCGCCGTTCGTACTCCGCGTGCGCCGCGCCCAACGCGGTCTGCGCGGCGACCCCGCCGCCCGGCGGCAGCGGGATGGCGCACTCCTCGGACAGCGCCTCGGCGAGATCGGTCGGCGCCAGGCAGTAGGCGGCCTCGTCGGACGCGGCGAGCAGCGCGCCGAGGTCCGGGTAGGGCCGGTGGTCCGACATGAGGCCGGCCCAGCGGCGGCTGCCCAGGCAGGCCAGGAACACCGTCTCGGCGAGACGCCGGGGCGCGGAGTTGAGCCGGGCGAGGCCGGACGTCCCGCCGTTCGTCGCGTGCCCCGTGCCGCCACGACTCTGCGGCGGAAGCGGGGCCGACGCTCTGGCCCGCGGGACGTGCGGGACCGCCGGGAGGTCGCTGGCCAGCTTCGGACTCCTTCGGCACCTGGGGCGTGGAGCGTTCCGCGCGTACGGTCGTGTCGCGTTGCTGCTCGCTTCATCGGGTACGGAGGGACGGGTCACGCCCGGGGACGTGCGTCGACGGGCTCTCGCCGCGCGATGGTGACAACGTATCGGGAGATGCTGGGTGACGGCCGACACATACGCGAATTTCACTCGTATGGGAGCGTTGGAGTGCACGAAGTAGACGCTGGGCGGGGGAGTGTGCGGTGCTGGGGAGGGACTCCCGGCGGCGGGCGAGTCGGCCGGTGAGGGCGGCGGCCGTCGCCGACGGCGGAGACCACGGGACGGGGGACCGCGGGCACGGGCGCGGGGCTGAGGGCGTGGGGGGGTGAGGATGCCGGGGCTCGGGTCGGTCGGCCGCGGGGGCCGCGGGGCGGCCGGGTGCGCGTGCGGGGGCTGCGGGTCGGCCGGGTGCGGGGCGGCGGAGACGGCGGCCGCGGGGCGGGATCACGGGTTGCCGGACGCGGACCGCGCCGCGACCCACCGACGGGCGGGCGTTCGGCGCCCGCGGGGTGGCCGGATCAGGAGTCCCGGCGGTCGGCCGCCGACCGTGACGGGACGCCTCCGGGCGGCGGGCCGGAAGGTTGGGAACGCGCCTGGCGGAGGCCCGGCCGGTCTCGTCCGGAGCCTGGGACGGAGTCCGGAACGGAATCCCTGCCCGGGGCGGAGCCCCCGGTCGGAGCCAGAAGCGGAATCCACTGCCGCACAAAATGGTGGCGACCGGAGAAGCCTCCCCCCACAGGAGCCCCTCCGGCCGCCATCTTTCGGCGCTGCCGTTGTGCGCGTCGCCTACCCCTCACAGCGCCGTGCGGCTCGAAAACGTCACACCGGTCTTGTTCGACCCCTCGGCGCCGACCAACCGATCCGGCATGATGAACCCGTGGCGGGGGCAGACCATGAGACCGGAGAGGCACGACTGACGGCTGCCGTCAGCGCGGCTCGGGACGGTGACGAGTCCGCCTTCCGCGAGGTCTACCGCGCGGTGCACCCGCGCCTGCTCGCCTACGTGCGCACCCTGGTCGGCGAGACCGACGCGGAGGACGTGGCGTCGGAGGCGTGGTTGCAGATAGCCCGTGACCTGCAACGGTTCGGGGGCGACGCGGACCGTTTCCGGGGCTGGACGGCGACCATAGCCCGCAACAGGGCCCTCGACCACATCCGCCGGGTCGGCCGCCGCCCGGCCGTCGGGGGCGACGAGACGGTGCTGCACTCGATACCCGACCGGTTCGACACCGCCGACCAGGCGATCGAGGCGATCGACACCAGCAGCGCGATGCGGCTCATCGCCCGGCTGCCACTCGAACAGGCCGAGGCGGTCGTGCTGCGGGCCGTCGTCGGACTCGACGCGAAGGGCGCCGCCGAGGTGCTGGGAAAGCGACCGGGAGCGGTGCGGACCGCGGCCCACCGCGGACTGCGACGTCTCGCGGAGTACCTGGAGAACGGAACGGCGCCAGAGGGTGTGACGTTTGCGGGGGCGCCGACGCAGAAGGACGTGAGATGAGCGGAAGCCGCCACGACTGGCTGGACGACGACACCGCCGAGCGTCTGCTGTGCGGTGAACCGGCCGTTGCCGGAATCACCGGAACGGGTGAGGCCGCCGACGCCGCGGAACGGACGGGCGGCGTCGTCCCGCAGGGCGCCCCCCTTCCCTACGACACCCTCGCCGGGCTCCTGGACGCCGCGCGGGACGCCGGGATCACCTTCGCACCGGAGCGCGAGGACGCCGTGCTCGCCGCGTTCCGTGCCGCGCGTGCCGCAGGGGCGCGAGGCGGTCCCACCCCGGGGAACGCCTCCGCACCGCCCGCACCCGCCCACGGCGCCGCCGCGGCGGACGGACCGGTGAGCCGGCCACGCGTCATCAGCCGCCGCCCCACCCCGGGGGGGCGCCGTGTCACCGGCGGGCGCCGCCGGATCCCCGCCCGGCCCGACTGGTCCGCCTCGGCGAAGTCCGTGATGACGGCCGTGGTGGCGGCCGCCGTACTGGCCGGCGGGGTGACCGCCGCCGCCGGCATGATCCCCTCGATGTTCGCCGGCGGCCCCTCGCCCAGACCCACCTCCTCCCAATCCCTGCCGCCCCTGCCGCCGCAGATGCCCGAACCCGCCGGTTCGCAGTCCGGTACGCCCACCTCCACCCGCGGACCGCTCATCGGCCCCGGTCCCATCCCCTCGCCCAACCTCTCCGGCGACGGCGGCGAGGCCCCGGCGGCGACCGGCGGGCCCACCGCCCAGCAGCTGTGCGGCCGGTTCCTCGTCCCGGCCGGTGTACCGAGCGCGGCCCCTTCGCCCTCCGCCACCGCGGTGCCCGACATCGAACTCAGCGGCATCGCCTCATCCCCGGTGCCGTGCGCCGAGCGGACCACCCCGACCGCCACGGCGTCCCCCTCGGCGCCCGCTGCGCCCTCGGACACCAGCAGTCCGCTCGGGAGCCGGTTCAGCCAGGCGACGTGCTCCCCGGCGGTCGCCACCCCGTCGCCCGACCCCTCCGGATCGCCGTCCCCCGCCGCCTCGGCGCTGCCCGCACCGGTCGCCTCGGCCGCGCCCGCCCCCTCCGGCGACGGGTCGTACCCGGCGTCCACACCGTCCCCGGTCCCGTCCGGTACCGCGGCGTCGGCGCCGGCCCCGGAGCCGTCGGCCGCGCTCCCCCAGATGACCGCGTCAGCCTCCGCGTCGCTCTCCGCAGCGCCTGGGAACGTCGCCACCGGCTCCGCCGCGCCGGTTGCCGCGGCTCCCGACCGCTGCGGCTGATCCCGCGCGCCCACGCCGTCCCGCCCACGCCGCCGCTCGGCGCGGCCGGCCGTCGTCGGGCGGCGCTCGGCGGGCATCGGCGTCGGGCGTTCGGTGCGGCACGGGCGGCGCTGGGCGCCTGACAGAGCGGGCGGGACGCTCGCCAGCAGAAACGTTCCCTCTTGGTCGGCCGGCGGGCGTTCCCGAGGCGGCCAGACGGCCAACACCGGCGAAACCGTGCTGGTGCGGGGGAGTAACACAATCCGACCTCTTGGCGCAGAGAAGGGTGGGCCGACTGGTCATCGGTCCGCGGGCATGCCGGTTCCCCCGTTACCGGCCTGAAGTCCGCGCCTGACGCGGGCGGGGCGTCTTTCCCCCCGCCCCGCCCGCGTCAACAGGCCCCCACCCGTCACCTGCCGACCGCTCCGGAACAGCTGCCGCCCGACGGCCGGGAGTCCCAGCGCGGAGCTCGGCGGCGCCCGTGCCGTAGCCGACCGCCGCAAGGCCTCTCGGAGACGGGCCGCGCTTCAGCCGTGGAACAGCGTGAGGTAGGCGGTGACCTCGGCGGCGTCCGTGGTCGCCACGCCGACGTAGCCGTCCGGACGTATGAGGAACAGCCCCTCGCCGTAGGCGCGTCGCACCTCCTCGCCGTCGAGGCGCTGAACGGCGACCCACCGGCCCGGCACCGGCGGCGGAACGGCGGAGCCGACGGCGAGCAGGGTGAAGTGCGGCCCGCGGAAGGCGTCGAACAGGCGGACCGTCCGGCCGTCCGGTGACGTTCCGCAGCCGTCCGGAGCCCGGTCCCCCGCCCGCAGGGCGTCGTCCGGAAGGCGGTCGCGGGTGTCCGGGGCGAGCGGCCCGCCGCGGTATCCCACCCCCAACTGCTGGGTGACCGTACCGCGCCGCCCCGACCACGTCCCCTGGCGGTCCCCGCGGTGCAGGCGGGTGCTGATGCCGAGGACGTCGGCCGCCACCGGGAGGCGCTCCGCCTGGTAGGTCTCCAGCAGCGAGACCGGCGCGCCGTGCCGCAGCACCTGGCCCAGCTTCCAGCCCAGGTTGTACGCGTCCTGCACGCTGGTGTTGAGGCCCTGGCCCCCGCTCGGTGGATGGACGTGCGCCGAGTCGCCGGCCAGGAAGATCCGGCCGGACCGGAAGCGGTCTGCCAGTGCCGCCCGGGGCCGGTAGACCGAGGTCCACAGCACTTCGGCCAGGTCCTCCGGGCAGAGATGGGTGCGGGTCTCCAGGAGCCGTCCGATCGTCTCGGGCGACGGGTCGGGCACGGTCGAGCCGTCCGGGAACACCGCAAGCAGCTGGAAGGCGTCCGTGCCGGCGAGCGGGCAGAGGGCGATCGGCCCGCCCGACGCCTTGGGCCAGACGTGCCAGTCGTCCCGTTCGGACCACTTGAGGCGGACGTCCGCGACCAGCGCCGCGCCCGGATCGATCGTGTTCCCCGTCATCGCGACACCCATGCCGTGCCGTACGGTGCTGCGTCCGCCGTCGGTGCCGACCAGGTACGACGCCCGGACGGTGCGCCGGCCGCCGTCGCGTCCGGTCAGCTCCGCCGTGACGCGATCGGCGTCCTGCTCGAATCCGGTGAGGCCGAGCCCGAACTCGACGCGGCCGCCCAACTCCTCCAGGCGGGCGCACAGGATCTCCTGCGTCCGCCACTGCGGCAGCATCAGCACTTCCCGGTACGGCCGCTGGGGTGAGGGCGGTGTGCGCCCGACCATCTCCCACGCGCTGGTGCGCACCCCGTTCTCCCAGCTGGCCATGGGCGGATAGGGTCCGCCGGCGGCGAGCGCCGCGTCGATCACGCCGAGGTCGTCGAAGACCTCCTGCGTGCGGGGCTGGATGCCCTTGCCCCGGGAACCGGGGAACAGGCGGGGCGCCTGCTCGACGAGCCGTGCCGAGACGCCGCGCCGTGCCAGGTCGCACGCCAGCGCGAGACCGCTCGGGCCCGCGCCGACGATCAGCACGTCCACGTCCACGTCCGCTCCTGACCGCGGTTCGCTCGGCTGCTCCGGACGGGTGCGCTCGATCGGCCCGCCCGGGTCCGCGACGGCAGCCGGCCGGTCCCGGCTTCCGTCACCGTCTTCCGGCCGAGCCGACGCCGCCGCACCCGTCGGCGGCCTTCCGCCGGGTTCCCGGCCGGCTCGGAGTCCTGCCCGCGTCTCCTCACCGGTCGCGGGCGTCGTTCCGGCACCGCTCGTCGGTTCCGCGCTCATCCGCCCCAGCTCCTTAACACCGTTAAGCCCGTCTTCGACAGGATCGCCTTAACGGTGTTAAATTGTCAAGGGCGGTCGGAGGACTGGGAGGATCGAGGGGTGGCGACGCGACTGGACCGGCTGACCGTGGTGGAGACGGCACTCCGGCTGCTGAACGAGACCGGGCTCGAGGGCCTTTCGCTCCGCCGGATCGCGACCGAACTGGAGGTGAAGGCGCCCGCGCTGTACTGGCACTTCGACAGCAAGCAGGCGTTGCTCGACGAGATGGCCACCGAGATCCTGCGCGGCATGCTGCGGGACCTGGAGGAGACCGGGCGCGACGCGGGTGATCTCCGGGGCGGCGACGCCGAGCGGGAACCGGCCGGCGAGGCGCGCTGGCAGGAGTTGGTCGCCGAGTCGATGCGAGTGCTGCGCCGCACGCTGCTCGGCCACCGGGACGGCGCCAAGGTCTTCAGCGGCAGCACCTTCACCGGCACCGAGCACGCGGCGCCCATGCAGCGGGTCCTGGAACCGCTGGTCCGGCAGGGGTTCACGGTGCGTGCCGCCGGACGGGCCTGGTTCACGGCGTACAGCTACACGATCGGCTTCGTCATCGAGGAGCAGGCCGTTCACCCCATGCCCGGTCAACGCGACCCGCGCTACGACGTGGAGCGGCGTGCGGAACAGCTCGCTCCGAGGTACCCCCTCGTGGCCGAGGTGGGCCGGGAGTTCTTCGAGGAGTTCGACGAGGGCTTCGAGACGGGCCTGACCGCTGTGATCACCGGAATCGCGGCCACGCTGGCGCATACGGCGTAGCCGCGAGCGAGCCGGCGGACGGGTCCGGTGTGCGGCTGTGCGGCTGTGCGGCGCGGCGGGTGCGCGGCCCGGGACGGCGCCGCACCAGCGGGCCGCCGGTGGTCTGGCCTGCCGCCGCCGGCCCGACGGGGAAGCGGCTCCTCGGCGGGGCACGGATGCGGCCGTCGGCTCGCCCTGCCACGGTCCGGGACCGACTCGACCGGTCCATCTCGGCCACGGTGGACCGGACGCCCGGGGCGGGCGCGGGGGCGCGGCGGTGGAATGCGTTCCCGGTCTGCGGCCGCCCGGCCCGACCTGCGGTGAATTGCCGCACCGCGGGGCGGGGAACGCGCCGTCGCAGGAGGCGGGAGGAGGGGCCTGGGCACGGAGCCTGCGGCCATACGAGCTGCTGAAGTGCCTGGACGCCGGGCGGCCAAAGGTGGAGGAACGATGAAGGGGATAGGGTGGTGCCCAGGCAAAAAGGGTGTTAATACCCCGACCGAAGTCGGGGTATGCGCCGCGAGGCACATTTCTTGGTCGAGAGGCCGGAAAGTTACACCGATGAGATAACCGGGAGTGGTCATGAGTTCTACGCTGTCGGGGGTGGACCATTCCCTGCCCGCGTCCGGCGTCCTGTCCGACGAGCTCTTCGACGAACTCGTCCACTTCCGTCGTGACCTGCACATGCACCCTGAACTCTCCCGCCAGGAGTTCCGAACCACCGCAGCCATCAAGGCCCGCCTGGAGGCGGCCGGGCTGCGGCCACGCGAACTGCCCACCGGGACCGGCCTGATCTGCGACGTCGGCCCGGACGACGCCGGGCCGCGGCTGGCGCTGCGCGCCGACATCGACGCGCTGCCGATCCCGGACATCAAGAACGTCCCGTACCGCTCGACGCACGAGGGCCGGGCGCACGCCTGCGGCCACGACATGCACGCCTCCGTCGTGCTGGGCGCCGGGATCGTCCTGGCGGACCTCGCCCGGGCGGGCCGGCTGACCCGCCCGGTGCGGCTGGTGTTCCAGCCGGCCGAGGAGGTCATGCCGGGCGGCGCGATCGATCTGATCAAGGCGCGGGTGCTGGAGGGGGTGGACCGCATCCTGGCCGTGCACTGCGACCCCAAGGTCGAGGTGGGCCGGATCGGACTGCGCACCGGGGCGATCACGTCGGCGTGCGACCGGCTGGTGCTCAGCCTGGACGGTTCCGGAGGCCACACCGCCCGGCCCCACCTGACCACCGACCTGGTCACCGCGGTCGCCAAGATGGCCACCGAACTCCCCGCGGTACTCGCCCGGCGGATCGACCCGCGGGCCGGCGTCTCGGTCGTCTGGGGCCGTATCCAGTCCGGCCACGCCTGCAACGTGATCCCGCAGCACGCCGAGTTGGAGGGCACCGTGCGGTGCCTGGACCTGGCGGCGTGGCGGGAGGTTCCCGACCTGATCCACGAGATCATCGACCAGGTCGCCGCGATGTACGGCGCGAAGTCGGAGCTGACCTACCACCGCGGGGTCCCGCCGGTGGTCAACGAGGCCGAGTCGGTGAAACTGCTGCGCGAGTCGATGACCGCGAGCCGGGGCGCCCAGTCGATCGAGAACACCGAGCAGAGCCTGGGCGGCGAGGACTTCTCCTGGTACCTGGAGCACGTGCCGGGCGCGCTCGCCCGGCTGGGGGTGCGCCCGGTGGGCGACCCCACCGTACGCGACCTGCACCGCGGTGACTTCGACGCCGACGAGCAGGCGATCCGGGTGGGCGTCGAGTTGTTCACCGGCGCCGCTCTGCTGGGTTGACGCGGCGGGGCTGCGGGGGCGCCGGCCGTGGGCGGCCCGGCCGCCGGGCCGACGTGCCGGAGCACCGGCCGGGAGGCGGCGGCCCCGCAGTCCCGACGGGGGCCGTTCGGCCTCGGAGTGCGGGAGCCGGACCCGAGCGCACGTCCTCCGGAACGAAGCCGAGCGGTTCGGCCTTGGCGTGCGGGAGCCGGACGGCTTCGCCTCGGTCGCCCGCCAGGCCGTCAAGGACGAGTTCGCCAGTATCACCTGAAAAGTCCTAGAAGGCTTACGGGTTGACGAGGGGCCGCCGGAAGCGTCCGGTGGCCCCTCGCGGCTGTGGCGAGGACGGGAGGGGGCGGAGACGGACCGTGTTGTCGGCGGGGCGTTGCACCATGTGGAGGTGTGGGTGCCGGACCTGCGACGGGCCGTGCGGGACTTCGGCTGGCTGCTGGGTGCCCTGGGGTGCTCGGTTCACCAGGACTGGGCGGTCGGGCGGAGTTGGCGGTGGGTCGGTCCGGCCCGTACATCGTGGTGGAGCGGTCGCCCGCGCTCAGCGCCGAGCGGCACGAGCGGACCCGGCCGGGGCTGAACCACCTCGCCCTCCGGGTGGTGGGGGAGTCCGGGGTGGACGCGTTGGTCGCGGAGGCGGAGGCGCACGGATGGCGGTTGATGTTCGCGGACCGGCATCCGTACGCCGGCGGCGAGGGGCATTACGCCGCTTATCTGGAGAACGAGGACGGCTTCGAAGTCGAACTGGTCGCCGAGCCGGACGTGGAAGACATCTGACGGGCGGTCGTCCGGTGCGGTGATGCGCCGTCGACGTGGAATTCGGCGGGAGTGCCGGCGGATCCCGCGTGACCGGCCGGTGGAGTTCCGGTGATCATTCGGACCGGCTTTCGATTGTCCACGATGTGAGATTCCGGGGTGGGGCAAAAGAGGGTTCCGACCTCTGCGCCGTTCACGCTATTCGATGAACTCCCGTATGTGTGGGCGAATTTGTCGTGCAGGCCGAGTCGGCCGCTGATCCTTCCGCCGTCCTTTGGAATCGCGCGCAGACCCGTCGCCGGGTCGTCGTGGCGCGCGGCGGTGCGGCCCACCGTTCGGCCGTGGCCGAAACCGTGCGCCAGCCCGGCGGCCGCGTCATCGTGCACGAACGCCGGAGGCCGAACGCCGAACGCCGAACGCCGGACGCCGAACGCGGGCCCGGCCCGGCGGCTGCGGTGGGGGTCGGGTTCCGTGCGCCTCGCGTCCGCGGGCGCGTCCGGCGTCCACCGGGCAGGCGCGCGTCGCGGATCACTCCGGGAATGCGGACTCCGGTCCTCCCGGGCGCGCGGGCCGGCCGCCGAACCCGGCGCGACGCCGCTCGGTTTTCCGCCGGAGCGGGCGACCGCGCATCCGGCGCGGATGCCCCGGCGGCCGTGTCCCGAGTGCTTCCGCACGCCGAGTCACCCTCCGGCGAACCCCGCCCCACCGCGGCGCCGGTGAGCGGGCCGAACCGTCGGTTCCGCCCGCCCGGCCGCCGCCCCGGGCGCCTCGCGGTCCAGGTCACGGTGCTCGTCCGCCGGTCGTACCGGGGTGGCCGGGGCCGGCGACCGGGTCGGCCCAGAGCCCGCGGCCGGGGCCGGCGGTCCGCGACGGGGTGCGTTCCGCTTCCGCCGGGGGATACTCGGGGAGCAGGGCGCGCGGTCGCGCTCGGCGCCGAACGCGACTGGCGTGAAGGCGTCGATCCGATAACGGGTTCAACCCCACTCTTTACCTGACATCTACGCGCGTTAAGCTGCCGCAGAATCAGCGCCGGACGGGGCGCTGGAGATGGATGAAGGGGTACCCCTCGTGCGCCGGGTAACCACGCTCGCTGCCGCCGGTGTTGCCACCGCGGCCCTCGCGCTCGCCGCCACCGCGTGCGGCGCGAGTTCCACGCAGACCAGCAGTTCCGCGCCCTCCTCCGGTAAGTCCACGCTGCGGGTCGGCATGGCCTACGACGTGGGCGGTCGCGGTGACCACTCGTTCAACGACTCCGCCGCGCGCGGTCTGGACAAGGCGACCAAGGAGTTCGGCGGTACGCCGAAGGAACTGACCGCCAAGACCGGCGACACCGAGGCGGACCGTGAGCAGTACCTGACCGACCTGGCCACCAACGGCTACAACCCGGTCATCTCGGTCGGCTTCGCCTACGCCAACGCGGTCGCCAAGGTCGCGCCGAAGTTCCAGAAGACCACCTTCGCCATCGTCGACTCGGTGGTGCCGGGCAAGAACGTCGACAGCATGACGTTCGCCACGCCGCAGAGTTCCTACCTGGCGGGCGTCGCGGCGGCGCTGAAGTCCAAGTCCGGCAAGATCGGCTTCATCGGCGGCGTGAACAACGCGCTGATCCAGGGCTTCCAGGCCGGTTTCGACCAGGGCGTGCACGACACCAAGCCGGCCGACAAGGTCACCAACCAGTACCTGACGACCGGTTCCGACCTGTCCGGGTTCAGCAGCCCGGACCTGGGGGCGAGCGCGGCCAGCGGCATGCTGGCGCACGGCATCGACGTGATCTACTCGGCGGCTGGCAGCTCCGGCACCGGTTCGATCGAGAAGGTGGCCACGAAGAAGGGCGCCTGGGCGATCGGTGTCGACTCCGACCAGTACCAGGACCCGGCGCTGGCCAAGTACCGGCACTGCATCCTGACCTCCGCGGTCAAGAACGTGGACGTCGCGGTCTTCGACCTCATCAAGAGCGTCAAGGACGGCCACCCGCTGCTGGGCAGCAACACCTACAACCTGCAGAACGGCGGCGTGGGCCTGGCCACCAGCGGTGGTTACATCGCCGACATCATGCCCAAGCTGAACGGCATCAAGCAGAAGATCATCAACGGCACGATCAAGGTCAAGTCCACCCCTTGATCACCTGATCAGCTGAGAATCTGATCGGCACAGGCCGAACGCGCGGGGCCCGTCGGGAGACCTTCACCTCTTCCCGCCGGGCCCCACGTCTGATGTGCCCGCAGCAAAAGGAGAGTGCGCCATCAACGCCTCCAGTTCGCCCCCCGCCGGTGTGCCCCCGGCCGTACAGCTGACGGGAATCACCAAGCGGTTCCCCGGAGTCGTCGCCAACCACGACATCCACATCACGGTCCGCCGCGGCATCGTGCACGCCCTCGTCGGCGAGAACGGCGCGGGCAAGTCGACGCTGATGAAGATCCTCTACGGCATGCAGAAGCCGGACGAGGGCACCATCGCCGTCGACGGCGAACCGGTCTCCTTCCACGACCCGGGTGACGCCATCGCCCGCGGCATCGGCATGGTGCACCAGCACTTCATGCTCGCCGACAACCTCACCGTGCTGGAGAACGTCGTCCTCGGCAGCGAGAAGCTGCACGGCATCGGAGCCAGGGCCCGCGCCAGGATCCTGGAGATCTCCGACGCCTACGGCCTCGGCGTCCGCCCGGACGCCATGGTGGAGGACCTCGGCGTCGCCGACCGGCAGCGGGTGGAGATCCTCAAGGTCCTCTACCGCGGCGCGCGCACCCTCATCCTCGACGAGCCCACCGCCGTCCTGGTCCCGCAGGAGGTCGACGCGCTCTTCGACAACCTGCGCGGCCTGAAGGCCGAAGGGCTCACCGTCATCTTCATCTCGCACAAGCTCGGCGAGGTGCTGGCCGTCGCCGACGAGATCACCGTCATCCGGCGCGGCACCACGGTCGGATCGGCCGACCCGGGGAACACCACGACCAAGCAGCTGGCCGAACTGATGGTGGGCAGCGAACTGCCCTCGCCGGAGACCCGCGAGTCCACCGTCACCGACCAGCCGATGCTCACCGTCGAGGGCATGCGGCTGACCGCGCCCGACCAGGACGGCGTGGACCGCGTGGTGCTCGACGACATCACCTTCACCATCCACCGCGGCGAGGTCCTCGGACTCGCCGGCGTCGAGGGAAACGGCCAGGCCGAACTCGTCGAGGCGATCATGGGCATGCGCCGCCCCGAACGCGGCGTGCTCACCCTCGACGGCGCCGACATCAGCGACCGGCCCACCCGGTCCCGGCGGGTCGCCGGCATCGGCTACATCCCCGAGGACCGCCACCGGCACGGCCTGCTGCTGGAGGCCCCGCTCTGGGAGAACCGGGTCCTCGGCCACGTCACCGAGCCTCCCAACAGCAGGCGCGGCCTGCTCGACACCGCCGCCGCCCGACGCGACACCGAGCGCATCGTCGCCGAGTACGACGTGCGCACCCCCGGCATCGAGGTCACCGCGGCCTCGCTGTCCGGCGGCAACCAGCAGAAGCTCATCGTCGGGCGTGAGATGAGCCACCGGCCCAAGCTGCTGATCGCGGCCCACCCCACCCGCGGCGTGGACGTCGGCGCCCAGGCGCAGATCTGGGACCAGATCCGGCAGGCGCGTCGCGAAGGGCTCGCGGTGCTGCTGATCTCCGCCGACCTGGACGAACTGATCGGCCTGTCCGACACCCTGCGGGTGATGTTCCGCGGCGCGCTGGTCGCGGACGCCGACCCGGCCGCCGTCACCCCCGAGGAACTGGGCTCGGCGATGACCGGTGCCGTTCGCGGCCATCTCGACGTTCCCGAGCAGCGGACCGGCGAACCCGGCGCCGCCGAGGCGGGGGAGGACCGATGAAGAAGACCTTCGCCCGGATCGACCGGGAGCGCCTGCTGCTCGGCATCGCCACCCCGGTGGTCGCCGTGATCGCCGCCCTCCTGGTGACCGCGCTCGTGCTGCTGGCCACCGGCAAGCAGCCGCTGCCCGCGTTCCGCATCATGGTGAGCTACGGCGTCAAGAGCGACAGCCAGGTCTACATCCTCAACCTGGCGACCACCTACTACCTGGCGGGCCTGGCCGTCGCGCTGGGCTTCCGGATGAACCTGTTCAACATCGGCGTGGACGGCCAGTACCGCATCGCGGCGTTCTTCGCGGCCGTCGTCGGTGGCGCGGTACGGCTGCCGGCGTTCCTGGAGATCCCGCTGATCATCATCGTCGCCGTACTGGTCGGCGCGATGTGGGCGGGCATCGCCGGCGTGCTGAAGGTGACCCGCGGCGTCAGCGAGGTCATCTCCACGATCATGCTGAACGCGATCGCCACCGCGGTCATCTCCTACCTGCTGCAGCCCGGCAGACTCGCGCACCTGAACAAGAACACCAACAGCGTGCACACCACCATGCTGCCGAAGTCCGCCTGGTTCTTCACCGTGACCGGCAACCCGGCCGCCGGGCCGGTGGACGGCTTCATCGTGGTCGCCATCGCCGCGGGCGTCGCCTACTGGTTCGTCCTGTCGCGCACCCGCTTCGGTTTCGACCTGCGCACCGTCGGCCAGTCAGAACCGGCCGCCGAGGCCAGCGGCGTCAACGTCAAGCGCATGGTGGCGACCAGCATGATCATCTCGGGCGGGGTGGCCGGCCTCGTCGGCCTGCCCGCCCTGCTCAACGAGTCGCACACCTACAGCACGGAATTCCCGGTCGGCATCGGCTTCATCGGCATCGCCGTCGCACTCCTCGGCCGCAACCACCCGGTGGGCATCGGCATCGGCGCCCTGCTCTGGGCGTTCCTGGACCGCACATCCAACTGGCTCGAGTTCAACGGCTACGACAAGGAGATCGTCGGCGTCATCCAGGGCGTCATCGTCCTGTGCGTCGTCATCGCCTACGAACTCGTGCGCCGCTACGGTCTCGGCCGCCAGCAGCGCAAGGTCGGCGAGGAACTGGCCGCCACCACGACCGAACCGGCGCAGGAGGCCGCGGTATGAGCGTCGTCACAGCACCCGCGACAGCACCCCAGGCCCCGGCGAACGGCAGACGGCGCGGCCCGTCCACCCCGGTGCTCCTGCTGATCGTGGCAGGCGTCCTGCTGCTGGTCGCCGCAGTCCGCGTGATCACCGGAGCGACCGACGTCACCTCCTCCGAGCAGGTCGGCGGCACCCTCCAGATGGCCGTCCCGATCGGCCTGGCCGGTCTGGCCGGCCTGTGGTCAGAACGGGCCGGCGTGGTCAACATCGGCCTTGAGGGCATGATGATCCTCGGCACCTTCTTCGGCGCCTGGATCGGTTGGCAGCACGGCCCGTGGCTCGGCCTGCTGGCGGGCGTGATCGGCGGCATGCTCGGCGGTCTGGTGCACGCAATCGCCACCGTCACCTTCGGCGTCGACCACATCGTCTCCGGTGTCGCCGTCACCCTGCTCGCCCAGGGCGCCACCGAATACCTGGCCAAACGGTGGTTCAACACCGGCCGCGCGCTCGCCCTCGGCGGCAACCCCAAGCAGTCGCCTCCCATCGGCAACGTGTACTCGATCACCGTTCCCGGCGTCTCCCCGTGGCTCCAGCACATCGAGAACCACCACTGGTTCCTGGTATCCGACCTGGCCGGAGTGGTCGGCGGACTGGTCACCAACCTGTCCACCTTCACCCTGCTGGCCGCGCTGATGTTCGTGGGCACCTACGTCGTGCTCTGGCACACCCCCTTCGGCCTTCGGCTGCGCTCCTGCGGTGAGGCGCCGGTCGCCGCCGAGTCGCTCGGCGTCGACGTCTACCGCTACAAGTACATCGGCGTGATCATCTCCGGCGGCCTGGCCGGCTTCGGCGGCGCCTTCCTGGCGATGGTGCCGGCCCACACCTACGAGGACGGGCAGACCGGCGGGCGCGGGTACATCGGCCTGGCGGCGATGATCTTCGGCAACTGGCGGCCGGGCGGCCTCGCGATGGGGGCCGGGCTGTTCGGCTACACCGACAGCCTCTCGCTGCGCAACGGCGGCGCCGCCGCCCACGCGCTGCTGCTCCTGCTCTTCCTGCTGCTCGTCGGCTTGGCGGTATGGAAGTTCTCCCGTAAGAGCTACCGGCAGGCCGTGCTGAGCGCCGTGTCCGCCGCGTTGCTGCTGTTGTGGTTCGTCATGACGACCACCATCCCCGACGAGTTCGTGTCGGCCACACCGTACGTCGCCACGCTCCTGGTCCTGGCGTTGTCCGCGCAACGGCTGCGTATGCCCAAGGCGGACGGAAAGCCCTACCGGAAGGGACAGGGCTCGTGACCGCCGGCCCGCACGACACGGCCGTCGACTGGGAGGGACTGCGGGCCGAGGCGCGCGCCGTCATGGCGCGGGCCTACGCCCCGTACTCCCACTTCCCGGTCGGCGCCGCCGCGCTCGTCGACGACGGCCGCACGGTCACCGGCTGCAACGTGGAGAACGCCGCGTACGGCGTCGCCCTGTGCGCCGAGTGCGGGCTGGTGTCCGCGCTGCACGCATCGGGCGGCGGCCGGCTGACCGCGTTCACCTGCTGCGACGGAGAAGGCGCGTCCCTGATGCCGTGCGGCCGCTGCCGCCAACTGCTCTGGGAGAACGGCGGGCCCGACCTGCTGGTCGACACCGCGCGCGGCATCCGTCCGCTGAGCGACCTGCTGCCGGACGCCTTCGGCCCCGACGACCTCAACCGGTAAGGAACCTCCACCCGATGGACGTCATCTCCGTCATCCGCACCAAGCGCGACCACGGCCGTCTCGGCGACGACCAGATCGACTGGGTGATCGACGCCTACACCCGCGGCGAGGTCGCCGACGAGCAGATGTCCGCGCTCGCCATGGCCATCCTGCTCAACGGCATGGACCGGGCGGAGATCGCCCGCTGGACCGCCGCGATGATCGCCAGCGGCGAGCGGATGGACTTCGCCTCGCTGCCCCGGCCCACCGCCGACAAGCACTCCACCGGCGGTGTGGGCGATAAGATCACGCTGCCGCTCGCCCCGCTGGTCGCCGCCTGTGGCGCCGCCGTTCCGCAGCTGTCCGGCAGAGGCCTCGGTCACACCGGCGGCACCCTGGACAAGCTGGAGTCGATCCCCGGCTGGCGCGCGCTGCTGTCCAACGACGAGATGATGGGCGTGCTGCGGGACGTGGGCGCGGTGGTCTGCGCCGCGGGCGACGGCCTGGCGCCCGCCGACAGGAAGCTCTACGCCCTGCGGGACGTCACCGGCACGGTCGAGGCGATCCCGCTGATCGCCTCGTCCATCATGTCCAAGAAGATCGCCGAGGGCACCGGCTCCCTCGTGTTGGACGTCAAGGTCGGCTCCGGCGCGTTCATGAAGGACCTGGGCAGCGCCCGGGAACTGGCCTCGACCATGGTCGGCCTGGGCTGCGACCACGGCGTGCGCACGGTGGCGCTGCTCACCGACATGTCCACCCCGCTCGGGCGCACCGCGGGCAACGCCCTCGAGGTCCGGGAGGCCGTCGAGGTGCTGGCCGGCGGAGGTCCGGCCGACGTCGTCGAACTCACGCTGGCGCTGGCCCGCGAGATGCTCGACGCGGCCGGCCTCAAGGACGCCGATCCGGCGCGCGCGCTGGCCGACGGCTCCGCGATGGACCACTGGCGGCGCATGATCGGCGCGCAGGGCGGTGACCCGGACGCCGAGCTGCCGGTGGCCCGCGAGCGGCAGGCGGTCTCCGCGACCGCGTCCGGTGTGCTGACCCGGCTGGACGCGTACGCGGTCGGTGTCGCGGCCTGGCGGCTCGGTGCCGGGCGGGCCCGCAAGGAGGATCCGGTGCAGGCCGGCGCGGGCGTCGAGATCCACGCCAAGCCGGGCGACACCGTCACGGCCGGACAGCCGCTGCTGACTCTTCATACCGACACCCCCGAACGATTCACGTACGCCGCTGCGGCGTTGGGCGAAGCCGTCACGATCGCCGCGCCCGGAACGGACTTTACGCCCGGTTCGATCGTTTTCGACCGGATCGGCTGACTCGTTCACTCGTTCTAATGAATGAGGCCGGGGACTCTTCCCCGGCCTCATCCGCCGTGCTGGGATCGGTCGTGAGTCGGAGGAGACGAGGACGTCCGGGCACGACGACGTCCAGGCACGACGAAGCGGGGGAGCGGTGACATGACGACGTTCGACAGCGCACGCGACGCCGGATACGAGACGATGTGCGGAGGCCGCCCGACGGGTCGGCGCTCGGCAGCCGCCCCGCCACGCCGCGAGCGGTGCGCGCACCGGAGTTCCGCCGCGTCCGCGGGCGGTTCGGCGATATGCCGGCCCAGGACGGCCTGACCTCCCGGGTGCGGATGCCGACCGTGGATCCGGCGTGCGTCGCACTCGGGTCGCGGGCCCGGAAGCGGATCGACCAGTTGCACCGCGCCCGGGACCGCGTGGAACCCGACCGCCGACGGGACGTCACGCGGGAGTTGACCGGTGCCCTCGTCGCAGCCGTCCGCCCGGTCGTTGTGCCGCGCTGCGGCACGGCCCGCCGGAGGGCGGATGTCCTGGGAGCGGACCGCGTGCGGCGGAGCCATGGCGCGGTACGGCGGGCTGGCGGAGGGAGACCGGGGCGTGCTCGGAGCCGCGGACGCGGCCCTGGGCGGGCGGCCGTCGGGATCGGCCGTTCCCCGGCGGTCCGGGGCGATCGCCCCGGGCGCGGCCGAGCGATCCGGCCGACCGGGGCGGCGGCCGGACGCGTCGGAAGCGCACGGGGCGGCCGGCCGGGGCGCGGCGTGGCCGGCCGCGACCGGAGACCGGGACGGCGCGTCAGCGGGCCGCCGGTACGTCGCGGTCCTCGGTCGGGCAGGCCGGACGGGCTGCGCGGCGGGTGCCGTAGAGCGTGACGGCGGCCGCGGCGGCCATCGCCACGAAGCCGACCGCCGCGCCGCCCGGCCAGCCGAAGCCGTGGTAGGCGCCGGTGCCCAGTTGGCCGCCCAGGCTGTTGCCGACGTAGTACGCGGTCAGGTAGAGCGCGGACGCCTGGGCCCGGTCGGCGGCGGCGGTACGGCTGACGGCGCCCGAAGCGACGGCGTGCCCGATGAAGAAACCGGCGGTGATCAGGACGAGGGAGGCGAGGACGCAGGCGAAGATGTCGAACAGACTGACCGCGAGCCCGACGGTGACCAGCGCGATGCCGGCGTGGACAGCTCCGCGACGGCCCAGCCGTGCGACCAGACGGCCGGCGGCGGCCGAAGTCCCGGTACCCACCAGGTAGACGAGGAACAGCGCGCCGACCGCGCCCTCCGGGAGGTGGAACGGTGCGGCGGTCAGGCGGTAGCCGAGCACCGTGTAGACCGAACCGAAGACCGCCATGAACACCATGCCGAGCAGGTACAACCGGACCAGGAGGGGGTTGCGCAGATGGCCGCCGAGCGAACGCGCCAGGGTGCCCGGGGAGACCTGCTCCGGTCGGAAACGGTGTGCCGGGGGAGACAGGGCCGTGAACGCCGACGCGCAGGCAAGCGCGAGTACACCGAGTACGCCGAGCGCGACCCGCCAGCCGGCGAACTGGGCGACGAAGCCGGCGATCACCCGGGAACACATCCCGCCGACGCTGTTCCCGGCCACGTACAGGCCGATGGCCGAGGCGACGGCCAGCGGGGAGACCTCCTCGCCGAGGTACGCCATGGCGGTGGCGGGCAGACCCGCGAGGGCCACACCCTGCAGGGCGCGCAGTGCGACCAGCACGGTGATGTCCGGCGCGAACGGCACCGCCAGGCCGATCGCGACGGCGGCGAGTACCGCGCAGGTCATCACCGGGACCCGGCCGAAGCGCTCGGACAGGGCGGACAGCGGGATGAGTCCGACCGCCAGGCCGCCCGTGGCCAGCGAGACCGTCAGGCTGGCCTGTGTCGGAGCGACGTGCAGGCCGGTCGAGATGGCGGGCAGCAGGCCCTGCGTGGAGTACAGCAGGAGGAAGGTCGCCGCACCCGCGGCGAACAGTGCCAGGATCGCGCGCCGGTAGCCGGCCGTGCCGGGCAGCAGACCGGGACCACGGTCCTCGAAGGCGCGGGCGGAGAGGCCCGTCGAAGCGGACATGCTCTCGACGCTAGGTCGCCCGTCATCCATGCGTCCAATGCATGATGAGGTGATAATCAATCCTATGGAGCATGAGCCCAGCTCACGACGGCACGGGGGGTTCTCGGGTGATCCGTCAGACGTCGCCGGCCGTCCGGCGTGGGCGGCGGTGCTCGCGCCGCGCCTGGCCCGGTTCGCGGCGGTCGCCCGGCACGAGCACGTCACGCGGGCCGCGGCCGAGCTCGGAATCCCGCAGTCCACGCTGAGCCGGTCCATGGCGCGGCTGGAGGACGATCTCGGGGTGCCGCTGTTCGCCCGGCACGGGCGCGCGCTGTCACTGACCCCCGCCGGACGGCGGTTCCTGGCCGACGTGCAGAAGGCACTGGAAGGCGTGGAACGGAGCGCCGAGACGGTGCGGGCGGAAGCCGATCCCATGACCGGGCGGGTGGCGTTCGGCTTCCTGCACACCCTCGGTCCTGAGACGGTGCCGGGGCTGTTGCGGGAGTTCCGCGCCGGACATCCGGGAGTGCGCTTCCAACTCGTGCAGAGCTACGGCGAGGCGATGTTGGAGATGCTGCGTTCCGGTCGGCTCGACCTGTGCCTCACCTCGCCGTTGCCCACGGCCGCCGACCTGCGGACCCGCAGGTTGGACGAACAGCACCTGAGACTGGTGGTGCCGGAGGGACATCGGCTGGCGAGCCGGAGGCGGGTACGGCTGGCCGAGGCGGCCGACGAGTCGTTCGTCACCCTGGAGCCAGGCTACGGCCTGCGGCGCATCGCCGACGCGTTGTGCGCGGAAGCCGGCTTCGCGCCGAGGATCGCCTTCGAGGGCGAGGAGGCCGAGACGTTGCGCGGGCTGGTGGCGGCGGGGCTCGGGGTGGCGCTGCTCCCCCCACCGCCGGTCCCGCGGCCCGGGGTGGTCGAGCTCGCCGTGACGGCGCCGCGCGCGTTCCGGACGATCGCTCTGACGTGGATGGCGGGCCGACCCGACACTCCTCCGGTGGCGGCGTTCAAAAGCTTCGTGCTCGGCCGGCGCGGCCACTTGCTCGCCCGGTGAGGTGACGCCCGCCCCGGTACCGAGCCCCCGCGCCGCCCCCGCCACGCCGGCGTTGGACGGTACGTGCAGCGCACGCGGGAATGCGGGTGGTGGTGAACGGGCTGTCGCGCGTGGCGGGTCGGGACGGCCGGCGTTCGGCGTCGGCCCGGCCGGTGGGCGCGTGGCGCGTGGTGGTCGCCCCGGCACAGGCACACGCGCCTCGGCGACCGGGGCCACGTGCGTTCCGCCAGACGTTCCCCGCAACCACGCGGCCCACGCGTGCGCCCGACCGCGCCCACCGCTGGAAGGCGCCGCCCGTGCCGCTGCCCGTCGCACCTCCGACCCAGCCGGCCCCCGGAGGCCCCGCGCGCCCGCCAAGCGCCGCGCCCGCCCGTCACGCGTGCGCCCGCCGCGCGCGCCCGACGAGCGCGCGGCCGGCCCGGAGGGCGCTCAGCGGTGGCCGTAACCGAGGGCGAGGGGCATGCGCAGGCCGAGTGGCGGCGGGGCGGCCATCGCGTCGGTGACCGGGCGGGAGTGGGCACGTCGCAGGAGCGTGCCGAGTGCGAAGTCGGCGGTCAGGGCGACCACCTCGGAGCGGTGGTGGCGCATGGAGTGGCCGTCGGACTGCACTTCGAAGCGGCAGACGTCGGGGTTGGTCTTCTTGAGCCGTTCGGCGAAGCGGAAGGAGAGGTCCGGGTCGCAGCGGGTGTCGTCGGTGCCGTGCGCGATCAGCACCTGGCGGCCGGCGAGTTGCCTGACCGGGTCGGGTCGCGGGCCGATCGGCAGCCAGGGGGCGAGGGCGACGACGGAGGCGACGGCCGGGTGGCCGGCGGCCCGCAGGGCGGCGCGTCCGCCCATGCCGGTACCGACCAGGCAGACGGGCACGTCGCCGTAGCGGCGGACGATCTCCTCGGTGGCCCAGAGCGCGTCCCGTACCGGGTCGGCGTCGGCGCCGTTCCAGCCCCGGAAGTGGTAGCGCACGACGTGCGTGACCAGCCCCTGGGCGCCGGCGGAGCGGGTGAGCCGGCGCACCAGCGGACGCAGCGCGGAGGTCGCCCGCAGCGCGGAACCGCGCCGGGTGCTGGTGGCGGGACCGGTCGGCAGGAGCACGACCGCCGCTCGCACGCCGGTGCGCGGGTCGGCGCCGGTGGCCCTCCCGAGCCGGGCGTCACGCACAGGTAAAGCTTGCGAAGCCATGGCAAAACCTTGGCAGAAGGATCAGCCGACTCCACCGGGCATGATGGTCAATCTTCGGTATCGGATCATCCCGGGACCCGGGCGCCAAGCGATCTACGCGCGTAGGCGTTAGCATCTGCCAATGCAGAGCGCAAACGAACCCGACACCACTGCCGCGACCGGCGGCGCCCCCTCGGCGGCTGCCGGCCGGTCGGCCGGCCACGACGTCCCCGCTGCCGCCCCGGCGACACCGGAGCGGATCCTGCGGGCCCCCAAGGTCCTGTTGCACGACCACCTCGACGGTGGTCTGCGCCCGGCCAGCGTGATCGAACTCGCCGACGCGGTCGGCTACACCGGACTGCCGGAGAGCGATCCGGAACGGCTGGCGTTGTGGTTCCGCGACGCGGCGGACTCGCCCGCCAAGGCGGAACTGGCCGAGGGCGTCGGCCTTGAACGCTACCTGGAGACCTTCGCGCACACCTGCGCCGTGATGCAGACCCGCGACGCGCTGGTGCGGGTGGCGTCGGAGTGCGCGCAGGACCTGGCGGCCGACGGCGTCGTCTACGCCGAGGTGCGCTACGCCCCCGAGCAGCACCTGGAGGCCGGGCTGGCCTTGGAGGACGTCGTCGAGGCGGTCAACGAGGGCTTCCGGCAGGGCGAGGCGCTGGCCGCGGCGGCCGGCCACCGCATCCGGGTCGGCGCGCTGCTGACCGCCATGCGGCACGCGGCCCGCTCGCTGGAGATCGCCGAACTGGCCAACCGGTACCGCGACGCGGGAGTGGTCGGCTTCGACATCGCTGGCGCGGAGGCGGGGTTCCCGCCCACCCGGCACCTGGACGCCTTCGAGTACCTCAAGCGGGAGAACAACCACTTCACCATCCACGCCGGCGAGGCGTTCGGGCTGCCGTCCATCTGGCAGGCGCTGCAGTGGTGCGGCGCGGACCGCCTCGGGCACGGCGTGCGACTGATCGACGACATCCGGGTGGCCGGGGACGGCACGGTCAAGCTGGGCCGGCTGGCGTCGTACGTCCGGGACAAGCGGATCCCGCTGGAACTGTGCCCGACCTCCAACCTGCAGACCGGCGCCGCGCCGTCGTACCGGGAGCATCCGATCGGGCTGCTGCGCCGGCTGCACTTCCGGGTCACCGTGAACACCGACAACCGGCTGATGAGCGACACCAGCATGAGCCGCGAGTTCGGCCACCTGGTGGAGGCGTTCGGCTACACGTTGAACGACATGGAGTGGGTGACCGTCAACTCGATGAAGTCGGCGTTCATTCCTTTCGATGAACGTCTCGCGATGATCAACGACGTCGTCAAGCCCGGTTACGCGGAGTTGAAGGCGCAGTGGCTGTTCCGGCCGCCGGCCGGCTGACCACCCGCCGTGGCCAGCCCTTCCGTCCCGTGGCGGGGGGCGCGGGACGGCCCGGTGCCCCGTTCGGAACGAGCGGGGAAGGTCCGGGTCACGCGGCGGCCGCGTGGCCCGACCGGTTGTTTGCGCCGACCGGCGGCCGTGGCTAGCGTCGGGAGCGAACGGTGATCGCACCGTTACCTTTCGCGGTCGGCTTCCCGCTACGCCGCGCCGACCGCATCCGCGACGACCGCCCTCGACGCACGACACGGGCCGATCGCGGGCCGATCCCAGCCACGTTTCGAGGATGTATTCGATGAAGACGGCAACCCTCAGGACCCTCGGTGCCGCCGCGCTCGGCGCGGCCTTCGCCGCCGCCGCGGCGGGCACCGCCTCGGCCGCCCCGCTGTCCACCGGCACCCCGGCCACCGCGCTCGACTCGCTCGCCACCCAGTTCCCCGTCGGCCAGGTCTCGCACGTGATGCCGGGCGGGCAGCAGGCCGCCGGCACCGTCCGGGGCGTCCTGCACCACGCGCCGGGCACCCTGGACCGCGCCGACGGCGGCGGCATGCTCGGCGGCCTGCCCGTCAGGGGCACGACGGTCGGCAACGTCGACGGTGTCCCGCTGGGCTGAGCGCAGGCGCGCCGGGCGGGCCGGCCGGCCCATCGGACCCGGCCAGCCCGACCCGGCCCACGTGTCGACCCGGCACGCCGCCGCTCGCGGTGGGCGGCGCACCCGGCCGCGCACCCGGCACCCGGCCCGCCCCGTCCGCCCCGGTCCCGTCCGCACCTCGCACGACGCGTGGGACCGGGCGGCGTCACGGCGTGGCCCCGACCGGGGGCCGCGGGCCGGACGCGGACGGGTCGCCGGGCGGGCGCACGCCGTGCTCCAGCCGGACCGGCCCGCGTCGGCGCAGCGCGGACCGGGTGGCCGGCACCACGGCCAGGTGCGCCAGCGCGACGCCCGCCGTGTTGAGCAGCACCACGTCCACGTCGAAGAGCTGGCCGGCGCTCCCGGTGCGCACCATCTCGGCGGCGAAGGCGAGCATCAGCCCGCCGAAGGCGGAACGGGCGAACGAGCCGACCGGGTTGACGTCGACCCGGCCGCCGACCAGCGGGAAGAGGAAGCCGACCGGGGCCAGCGAGAGCAACGGGCCGCCGAGGTGTCCGGCCGCGCCGAGCGGCCCGAGCGCCAGGTAGGACCGGATGGTGTGGAACGGCGTGCTGCCGCCGGACGCCACCCAGGGGCCGGACATCGAACGGACCGCGAGCCAGTAGACCGCCGTGAGGTGGAGGACGAGCAGGACCGCGCCCGCCGGGCGCGCCCAGCCGGACCACCGCGGTCGCCGTCCTTCACGTCCCGCGTGCGGTCCGTCCGCGGGAAGCACGTCTTGCTGCACGTTTCGGAAGACGACGACGGCCGCCGTGCGGTTCCGGACGACGGCCGGCCGTGCCCGGCGTCACGGCCCCGTGGAGGGCAACGGGGCGCCGGCGGTGCGGCCGGCGTCCGGATCGGTGCGCAGCGCGGTGTCGCAGCCGTAGCGGCGGACCGGCCGGCCCGGGTCGGGGCCGCCGAGCAGTACCGTGCCGCCGGACGCCCCGCGCGGCGTGCCGGCCAGGGTGCACACGATCTGGCCGACCGCGTACGAGGGCAGCGTGCGCGGGTCCTGGCCCAGCCGGAGCGCCCCGGGCGGGTCCTGGTCGGCCCCGCCGCGCACCGTCAGCCCGGCCGGCACCTCGGAGGCGAAGCCGGCCTCGGCCTCGACCGGGACCGGACCGCGTTCCAGCGCGGCCAACAGGACCCGGGCGGCGCGCACCCGGTCCGGCTCCCGGGTGTCGAGGCGGCGCGGCACCGGGGCCACCCGCCGGCCGCACACCAGGTACACCTCGGCCGTGGCGTCGCGCGGCGTGCCGACCGGGGACGGTCGGGGCAGGCCGCACGCCACCCGGCTGGGCGCGGCGCCGGCGTCCACCGGGACCGGGGTGGACGGCACCCCGCAGCCGGCGAGCAGCCCGCAGACGGCCGCCGCGCAGGCCGGTCCGGCCGCCGCGGCCAGCGCGCGGCGCGGCCGGATCACGGGGCCGTCCGGCCGTGCGGACCGTCGCCGCCCCCGCACGGCGCGCCGCCGGCCGGGTCGTCGGCGGGGGGCTCGTCGCCGGCGGCGGCCGAGCCGCCCTCGGGCGGCGGTACCGGCAGCCGCAGGGTGAACACCGCGCCGCCTCCGGGGCGGTTGGCCGCGGTGATGGTGCCGTGGTGGATGTGGGCGTTCTCCATCGCGATGGACAGCCCCAGTCCGCTGCCCTCGGAGCGGGCCCGGGAGGCGTCGGCCTTGTAGAAGCGGTCGAAGACGTGCGGCAGGACGTCCTGCGGAATGCCGGGGCCGTTGTCGGCGACCCGGATCACCAGGTCCGTCGGCCCGGTCGGCCCGGCGCGGCCGGTGAGCCGCGGGGCGTGCGGGGCGTGCGGGTCGCCGTGGACCGGTCCGGCGTCCCCGTCGGCCGGCGCGGGAGCGGTGTCCCCGTGCGCCCGGGCCGCGGCGTCGTCGACCGGGTCGGCGTGACCGTGACCCGTGCCGGCGCCGGCGGCGCCGTCCGCCGTGTGGACGGCGCCGCCGGCGTCCGGGGCGGGCGCGCGGACCTCCTCGCGTACGGTGACCAGGACGGGGGCGCCGCCGTGCTTGAGGGCGTTGCCGATCAGGTTGGCCATCACCACGTCGAGGCGGCGGGGGTCGAGCCGGACCACGATGCCGCGCGGGGCGTCGAGCTCGACCGAGTCCAGCCAGGCGCGGGCGTCCATGCAGGCGGTCACCAGGTCGGCGACGTCCACCTCGTCGGTGCGCAGCTTGGCGGTGCCGGCGTCGAAGCGGGTGACCTCCATGAGGTTCTCCACCAGGTCGCCGAGCCGCCGTGTCTCGGTGACCACCAGGCGGACCGCCGGTGCGATCATCGGGTCGAGGGAGTCGGCCTCCTCCTCCAGCACCTCCGTCACCGCGGTGATGGCGGTCAGCGGCGTGCGCAACTCGTGCGACATGTCCGCCACGAAGCGCCGCGACGACGCCTCCCGTGCGCTGAGCTCCTCCACCCGGCGCTGCAGCGCCTCGGCCGTGTTGTTGAACGTCTGCGACAACTCGGCCAGTTCGTCGGTGCCGGTGACCCGCAGCCGGGTGTCCAACCGGCCCTCGCCCAGCCGACGGGCCGCGTCGCCCAGCCGCTGCACCGGCCGCAGCACGGTGGAGGCGGCGGCCTGGGCCAGCAGGGCGGCGCCGATCAGGGCCAGCACGGTGGCGATCGCCAGCGACCAGGCCAGCGAGTCGAGGTCGGAGCGTTCCGCGTCCAGCGACTTGTACAGGTAGCCGGTCGGTCCGCCGCCGGACAGCCGGGCGCCGCCGACCAGGTAGGGGGTGCCGTGCACCGTGGTGCGCTGCCAGTACAGGTGGTAGCGCTCGTGGTTGCCGCCGGTCAGCGGGCGCGGACGGGCCACCGTCGCCCGCAGCGTGGCCGGCACCCGGGCGAGCGTGAACACCGAGGGGGCGGAGTCCGCCACGCAGCCCGGCCCCGAACCGCTCGGCGACCCGTTCCGGCCGGACACCAGCACGACGGCGTAGTCCTGGCTGGAGCGCGCCATCCGCAGGGCGGCCCGGCGCAGTTCGTCACACGGCGGGTCGGCCGGCAGCGAGCCCACGTCGCGGCTCATGGACGCACGGAAGTCGTCCAGCGCCGCGTTCTGGGAGCGCGAGAGCACCGCGTCCCGGTTCAGCCAGTACGCGATCCCGGACACCGACAGCGCGGCGGTCAGCGCCACCGCGGCGAACACCGCCACCAGGCGCAGCCGCAGGCTGCCGAACCGCAGCCGGGCCGGCCAGCGCGGCGCCGGAGGCATCCTCACGCCGGCGGGTCCAGCCGGTAGCCCACACCGCGCACGGTGCGGATCAGCTTCGGCGCGGAGGGCACGTCCTCCACCTTCGCCCGCAGCCGCTGCACGCACGCGTCCACCAGGCGCGAGTCGCCCAGGTAGTCGTGCTCCCAGACCAGCCGCAGCAACTGCTGGCGGGACAGCGCCTGGCCGGGGCGGCGGCTCAACTCCAGCAGCAGCCGCAGCTCGGTCGGCGTCAGTTGCAGGTCCTCCCCGTCCTTGGTGACCGTCATCGCCGACCGGTCGATGACGATCGCGCCGAAGGAGGCCGCGTCGCTGCTGTCGCGCTCGCCGCGGCGCAGCACCGCGCGGATCCGGGCGTCGAGCACCCGCGGCTGGACCGGCTTGACCACGTAGTCGTCCGCGCCCGACTCCAGGCCGACCACCACGTCGATGTCGTCGCTGCGCGCGGTGAGCAGGATGATCGGCAACTGGTCGGTGCGGCGGATCCGGCGGCACACCTCGAACCCGTCGATCCCGGGCAGCATCACGTCCAGCACGATCAGGTCCGGGCGCTGCTCGCGCAGCCGCTCCAGGCCGTCCTCGCCGGACGCGGCGGCCACCACACGGTGGCCCTGCCGGGTGAGCGCGAGTTCGAGGCCGGTGCGGATGGCGTCGTCGTCCTCGATGAGCAACAGGAAGGGCACGATGGCCATTGTGGCCTACCGGTCCCGCCGCGATCGACCTCAGCACCCCGACCGCTCCCGCACCCGGGGCCGTGTCGCTCCCGCACCCGGGGCCGTGTCGCTCCCGCACCCGGGGCCGTGTCGCTCCCGCACCCGGGGCCGTGTCGCTCCCGCACCCGGGGCCGCGCACACGATCACGGCCTCCCCGCTCTGTGACGGGCCTGTGACATTCGGCGGACATGCTCATGAAACTGATCCGACAGTCTTTTCGTCACGGCGAGGCGACCGCGCCGTGACGAAGGAAGTCGGTTCCGTCCAGGGGGTCACATGAGCAGCAGGCACACCGCCACCGCCGAGTCGGTGGCGCGTACGCGTCCGTGCTCGGCCGGATGGAACGACACGGTGTCCGGTGCCGTCGGCGGGCGGGGGTGCGCGCGCGGTACCGGACGTACCACCCTGGGCGCGGGGACGCCGCGCCACCGGGCCGCGTTCGTCACGGCCATCGAGGATGGCCCGTCCGGCGTGCCCGGGGCCCGCGGTACGGAGCGGACCCCGGGCACGCCCGCCCGCACCGCACGGGTGCGGGGGCTGCCGGGACGTTCGGCGGAGGCGGACTTCACCGCCTACGTCGCCGAGCGGCGCTCCTCGCTCTACGCGACCGCGTACCACCTGACCGGCGACCGGCACGAGGCGGAGGACCTGCTGCAGAGCGCGCTGCTGTCCACCTACCGCGCCTGGGACCGGATCGCCGACAAGGCCGCGGTCGGCGGCTACCTGCGCCGCACCATGACCAACCTGCACATCAGCGCCTGGCGCCGGCGCAAGCTCAGCGAGTACCCGACCGAGGAACTGCCGGAGACGCCGGGCGAGTTCGACGCGATGGGCGGCACCGAACTGCGTGCCGTGCTGTGGCAGGCGCTCGCCAAGCTCCCGGAGACCCAGCGCACCATGCTCGTGCTGCGCTACTACGAGGGCCGCACCGACCCGGAGATCGCCGACACGCTCGGCATCAGCGTGGGCACGGTCAAGAGCGGCATCTGGCGTTCGCTGCGCCGCCTGCGCGAGGACCAGGCGCTGGCGCGCGGACGCGACGAGACGGAGGCGTTCGGCGAACTGGTCGCCTGACGCCGGCCGAAGGACCCGACGGCCCGGCGAGGGGCCCGAGGTGACGGGGGAACAAGGGGAAAGAAAAGAGGGGAGACCCGGGCTGCGGGGCCCGGGGAACCGGGGGGAAACCGCTGGGGCGGGACGGCACGGCCGGGGGTGCGGCCGGGGGTGCGCCGTCCCGCCCCACGCGCACGCCCGCCCACCCCGCGGCGCCCGCGTCCGCGGCACCCATGCCGCGGGCGGCCCGGCATCCCCGGCCGGATCAGGGCAGGGCGGGGACCGGCGGGGGCTGGGCGGCGGCCCGGATGCGCACCAACGCCTCGTCGCGGGCGCACGGGACCGCGCCCAGCGCCGTCTGGCGGGCGACGATGCCGCGCTCGGCACACATCAACCGCCAGCCCCGGCGCACCAGGTACCACCAGGACTTGCGGCCCTCGCGCAGGTCGCGGCGGAGCCGACGCCAGGCGGTGACCGAGGGCCGGCCGCGCAGGCACACCGCGTCCGCCAGCAGGCCGGTCCGCCGGCAGCGGGTCACGATCTCGGCGGCGAAGATGCCCTCCGCTATGAACGCCGGGGCGCCGCCGAGCGCGAAGTCCCGCACGCCGACCACGGAACTGGACGCGATGTCGTAGACCGGCACCTCGGTTCCGCCGGTGCGCACCAGCGCGCCGATCGCGGTGAGCGCGGCGTCCGCGTCCCAGGACAGCGGCGAGTCCCAGTCCGTCCCGGCGCCGTGCGGCAGGTCCGGGAGCGTCGGATCGCCGGCGCGCTTGTAGAAGTCGTCGAGGTTGAGCACCGGCAGGCCGCTGCGTTCGGCGAGCGAGGTCTTTCCGGAGCCGGACGGCCCGGCCAGCAGGATGACGCGGGCGGCGGGCGGAGCGGAACGGGTGTCGTCGTCGAGGGTCACGGGGGACCAGTCTGACGCATCCACCGCCGGAGAGCGCTCGTGGACCGGGAGCGACCGATCGACTACGCTGCGTGCGGTATCCGTTGTGTCCGCGATGCCCGAATGTCCGGCCGGGGTGAACCGGCCGACCGGGCGGTCAGGTAGGTCGTCATGTCGTTCCGCGCACCATCCGCCGCGGCCCCCTCCCGCGTCCTGTTGCGGGCCGCGCTCACGCTGTCGGTGGCGGGCGCCGCGCTGGCCGGCTGCGCCGGTGCCGCGCAGGCGGACCAGCAGACGGCCGTGGGCGGCGCGTTGGCCGGCGCCGGGCAGTCACTGGGCGCCGGCGTCGGGCCGGTCGAGCACGTCCGGCTCGACCCGATGGCCGGCACCCCCGTCGACCCGCTGACCAACGGGGTCGACGCGAAGGTCGCGGACTTCAAGCCGGTCGGCACCGGCCTGCTGACCAGGCCGCTGGCGGGCGGCGACTCGCTGTCCCGACTGCCGCTGGTCGGCCGGGTCGGCGCCGCGCTGTCCGGCTGAGGCCGGGTCCCCGTACCCGACAGCGCGGCGCGGCCGGCGCCGTACGGGACCGCGCGGACCCGGGAGGGCGTCCCGGGACCGCGTACGGACCGGCCGGCTCAGACGCCGATGGGGTGCCAGACGGTCTTGGTCTCCAGGAACGCCCGCATCCGCTCGATCCCCGGGTCGGCGCTCCAGTCCTCGGCACCCGGCCGCAGCACCCGCTTGAGGGTGTCGGCGGCGGTGACCTCCAGTTCCTGGGCGAGTTCGCCCTCGGCGCCGGTCAGGTCGAGCGCGTTGACGTCCGCGTGGGCGGCCAGGTGCGGGCCGATCTCGGCGGCCCGGCCGGACAGCACGTTGACCACTCCGCCGGGCAGGTCCGAGGTGGCCAGCACCTCCGCCAGCGACAGCGCGGGCAGCGGTGCGCGCTCCGAGGTGACCAGCACCGCGGTGTTGCCGGTCGCGATGACCGGCGCGAGCACCGAGACCAGGCCGAGGAACGACGACGCCTGCGGGGCCAGCACGGCCACCACGCCGGTCGGTTCGGGCGTGGAGAGGTTGAAGAACGGTCCGGCCACCGGGTTCGCCGAGCCGCTGATCTGGCCGATCTTGTCGGTCCAGCCGGCGTACCAGACCCAGCGGTCGACCGCCGCGTCGACCACCGCGGTCGCCTTCGGCTTCGACAGGCCCTCGGCGTCCGCCACCTCGCGCACGAACTGCTCGCGGCGGCCCTCCAGCATCTCGGCGGTCCGGTAGAGGACCTGCCCCCGGTTGTACGCGGTGGCGCCGGACCAGCCGCCGAACGCCTTGCGGGCGGCCGAGACCGCGTCGCGGGCGTCCTTGCGCGAGGCGAGCGGCGCGTTGGCGAGCCACCTGCCCTTGGAGTCGGCCACCTCGTACACCCGCCCGCTCTCGGACCGGGGGAACCTCCCCCCGACGAACAGCTTGTAGGTCTTGAAGACGTTCAGCCTCACGTCAGACATCGAGATACGCCTCCAGACCGTGCCGACCGCCCTCGCGGCCGAAGCCCGACTCCTTGTAGCCGCCGAACGGCGAGGTCGGGTCGAACTTGTTGAACGTGTTGGCCCACACCACGCCGGCCCGGAGCCGGTCCGCCATCCACAGGATGCGCGAGCCCTTCTCGGTCCAGATGCCGGCCGAGAGCCCGTAGGGGGTGTTGTTGGCCTTCTGCACCGCCTCGTCCGGGGTGCGGAAGGTGAGCACCGACAGCACCGGGCCGAAGATCTCCTCGCGGGCGATCCGGTGGGCCTGGCTCACGCCGGTGAACAGGGTCGGCGCGAACCAGTAGCCGGACGACGGCAGTTCGCAGGCCGGCGCCCAGCGCTCGGCGCCCTCCGCCTCGCCGGCGTCGGCCAGGTCGCTGATCCGGGCCAGCTGCTCGGCCGAGTTGATGGCGCCGATGTCGGTGTTCTTGTCCAGCGGGTCGCCGACCCGCAGGGTGGCCATCCGCCGCTTCAGCGAGTCGAGCACCTCCTCCAGCACCGACTCCTGGACCAGCAGCCGGGAGCCGGCGCAGCACACGTGGCCCTGGTTGAAGAAGATGCCGTTGACGATGCCCTCGACGGCCTGGTCGACCGGCGCGTCGTCGAAGACGATGTTGGCCGCCTTGCCGCCCAGTTCCAGGGTGAGCTTCTTGCGGGTGCCCGCCACGGTGCGGGCGATGGCCCGGCCGACCTCGGTCGATCCGGTGAAGGCCACCTTGTTGACGTCCTCGTGCCCGACCAGCGCGGCGCCGGCCGCGCCGTCGCCGGTGAGGATGTTCACCACGCCCTTCGGCAGCCCGGCCTGGCGGCAGACGTCGGCGAAGAACAGCGCGGACAGCGGTGTCGTCTCGGCCGGCTTGAGCACCACGGTGTTGCCGCAGGCCAGCGCCGGGGCGATCTTCCACGCCAGCATCAGCAGCGGGAAGTTCCACGGGATGACCTGGCGCGGCCACCCCGAGCGCGCGCGGCTCGGGGCCGAACCCGGCGTGCTGGAGCTTGTCGGCCCAGCCGGCGTAGTAGAAGAAGTGCGCGGCCACCAGCGGCAGGTCCACGTCGCGGGACTCGCGGATCGGCTTGCCGTTGTCCAGCGACTCCAGGACGGCCAGTTCGCGGGAGCGCTCCTGGATGATCCGGGCGATGCGGAACAGGTACTTGGCGCGCTCGGCGCCGGGCAGCGCGGACCAGGCGGTGAACGCCCGGCGGGCGGCGCGCACCGCCGCGTCCACGTCCTCCCGGCCGGCCTGCGCGACCTCGGCGAGCACCTCCTCGCTGGAGGGGGAGAGGGACTTGAAGACCTTGCCGTCCGCCGCGTCCCGGAACTCGCCGTCGACGAACAGCCCGTAGGAGGGCGCGATGTCGACGATCGCGCGGGACTCGGGGGCCGGTGCGTACTCGAATACCGAAGCCATGTCGATCAGTCCACCGTCACGTAGTCGGGACCGGAGTAATGGCCCGTGGCCAGCTTCTGACGCTGCATCAGCAGGTCGTTGAGGAGGCTGGAGGCGCCGAACCGGAACCAGTCCGGGCTCAGCCAGTCCCCGCCCACCGTCTCGTTCACCATCACCAGGTACCTGATCGCGTCCTTGGAGGTGCGGATGCCGCCGGCCGGCTTCACGCCGACCTGCACGCCGGTGGTGTCGCGGAAGTCGCGCACCGCCTCCAGCATCAGCAGGGTGTTGGCGGGGGTGGCGTTGACGGCGACCTTGCCGGTGGAGGTCTTGATGAAGTCCGCGCCGGCCAGCATCGCCAGCCACGAGCAGCGCCGGATGTTGTCGTAGGTCGACAGCTCGCCGTTCTCGAAGATGACCTTCAGGTGGGCGCTGGTGCCGTCCGCTCGGGCGCAGGCCCGCTTGACCGCCCGGATCTCCTCGAACACCTCGAGGTAGCGGCCGGACAGGAACGCGCCGCGGTCGATCACCATGTCGATCTCGTCGGCTCCGGCGGCCACCGCGTCGGCGGTGTCGGCCAGCTTCACCGGCAGCGCCGCCCGGCCGGACGGGAACGCGGTGGCCACCGAGGCGACGTGGATGCCGGACCCGGCCAGTGCCTCGACGGCGACCGCCGCCATGTCGGGGTAGACGCAGATCGCGGCGACCCGCGGGGTGCCGCGGTCGGCGGGGTCGGGGTTGATCCCCTTCGCGCACAGCGAACGCACCTTGCCCGGTGTGTCGGCGCCTTCCAGGGTGGTCAGGTCGATCATGGAGATGGCCAGGTCGATGGCGTACGCCTTCGCCGTCGTCTTGATCGAACGGGTGCCGAGCATCGCGGCGCGGGCTTCCAGGCCGACCGCGTCGACACCGGGCAGGCCGTGCAGGAAGCGGCGCAGCGCGCCGTCCGAGGCGGTGACGTCGGCCATGGCGGCCAGCCGCGCCGCGGCCCCGGGGTCGTGGGCGGGGACGGTCGGCGTGCCGGACGCCGTCGCGCGGCCCGCCGCTGGAGGTGCTGGGGGTGAGGACGGAATGGGCATGGTCACCACCCCAACATATCTACGCGCGTAGCGACATGTCACCCCCCTGGCCCAGCCGTTTCGAGTGATCGATGCCATACCGCAACCCGGTCCCCGCGCGGTGCGCGCCGGGCGCTCAGGCAGAATCGGCTGCATGACGAGCCCGACCCCGAGCCCCCAGACCCCGCAGTTCGACGACCGGGCCTTCCGGTCCCCGATGGGCATCGCCGGCGGCGTGCTGCTGCTCGGTTTCGGCGTCTGGCTGGTCACCGACGCCGTCGCCTACGGTGCCGGCCGGGCGCCGCTGTTCGCGCTGGCCTGGCTGCTGCTGGCCGCTCCGCTGGTGACCGCGTTCACCCTGCGGCCCGCGGTGTTCGCCGGCGAGGCCAGGATGCGGGTGCGCAACCCGTTCCGCACCGTCACCATCCCGTGGGCCCGCGTCGAGTCGCTTCGGTCCATGTACTCCACCGAGGTCGTCGCGGACGGCGTCACGTACCAGCTGTGGTCGGTGCCGGTCTCCATGCGGGCCCGCAAGCGCGCCGACCGGCAGACGGTGCGCGCGGCCTCCCCGGCGCGCGGCGGCGGGCTGTTCGGCCGCCGGGACTACTCCGACCCGCTGGTGCCGGCCCCGGCCGGCCGGGGCCGGGACGCCGCCGACGACCACCCCGCCCTCGCCCCGTCCGACCAGACCGTGCTCGACCTGCGCGAACTCGCCGAGCGCAACGCCGGCAACCCCGGCTGCGACGCCGCCGTCACCACCCGCTGGGCGTTCGAGGTGATGGTCCCGGCGGTACTCGGCGCGATCGCCCTGCTGCTGCTCGCGCTGCTCTGACCCCCGGCGGTCGCGGGCGGACCGGGTGTCCCCGGCGGCCCGCGCCGGGCCGGTGCGCCGGCTGCCCCGTGCGGCCCGCCGAGCCGGCCGTTTCCGCGCCGGGCCTGCTTCCGGGCCTGCTTCCGCGCCGGGCCGGTCGGCGGGCTCGGCTCCCGCGGGCGGGGGCCGGTGGCCGGCGTCGCGGCGGTCAGATGCCGGCCGCCGTGGCCAGGTCCTTCCTGAGGGCGGCCAGGCACGCCGCCGCGGCGGTCCGGGCGGCGGGCAGCCCGGCGGCCGAGGCGACCGGCACGACCGCCTCCAGGTAGCACTTGATCTTCGGCTCGGTGCCGCTGGGCCGCACGACGACCCGGGCCGAGGCGATCTCACCCCGGCCGGTCAGCCGGTAGCGCAGGCCGTCGGTCGGCGGCAGCGGACCCGAACCCTCGGCCAGGTCCTCCGCCGACCCCACCGCCAGGCCGGCCAGCGACGCCGGCGGGCGGGACCGCAGCCGGGCCATCGCGTCCGAGATCAGCGACGGGTCGGCCACCCGGGCCGACAACTGGTCGGTCGCGTGCAGTCCGTGCCGCACCGCGATGGCGTCCAGCAGGTCCGCCAGGCTCCGGCCGTCCGCCCGCGCCCGGGCCGCCAGTTCGGCGACCAGCAGCGCAGCGGTCACCCCGTCCTTGTCCCGCACCCCGTCCGGGTCGACGCAGTAGCCGAGAGCCTCCTCGTAGCCGTACCGCAGCCCCGGCACCCGGGAGATCCACTTGAAGCCGGTCAGGGTGTCCGCGTACTCCAGTCCGGCGGCCGCCGCGATCCGCGACAGCAGCGAGGAGGAGACGATGGAGGCGGCCATCGTGCCGACCGCGCCGCGTTCGCACCAGGTGGGCCGCGAGCAGCGCGCCCACCTCGTCGCCGCGCAGCATCCGCCAGCCGGCCGCCGCCGAGGCGTCCGGCACGGCCACCGCGCAGCGGTCCGCGTCCGGGTCGTTGGCGATCACGACGTCGACCGCGCCGACCCGCCGGGCGTGCGCGAACGCCAGGTCCATCGCGCCCGGCTCCTCCGGGTTCGGGAACGCCGTCGTGGGGAAGTCCGGGTCCGGCAGCGCCTGCTCCGGCACCACCGACGGCTCGGCGAACCCGGCGCGGGCGAACGCGGCCAGCAGCGTGTCCCGGCCCACCCCGTGCAGCGGCGTGTACACCACGGACAGCTCGCGCGGCCCGGCCGGCTGCACCACGCCCGCGGCCCGTTCCAGGTAGGCGTCGACCAGCCCGCCGTCCAGCACCCGCCAGCCGGTCTCCGGCCGGGGCACGTCCGCCAGCGGGCCGACCGCCGCGATGTGCTCCGGCGATCCGGGCGTCCGCCGGCGGCACGATCTGCGAGCCGTCGCCCAGGTAGACCTTGTAGCCGTTGTCGCGCGGCGGGTTGTGGCTCGCCGTCACCATCACCCCGGCGACCGCGCCCAGCTGGCGGATCGCGTACGCCAGCACCGGCGTCGGCAGCGGGCCGGGCAGCAGCGCGGCGCTCAGCCCCGCCCCGGTCATCACCGCGCGGTGTCCAGCGCGAACGCCTGCGACATGTGCCGCGCGTCGTAGCCGACCACCACCAGGCCGCCGCGGTGGCCGGACCCGGCCAGGTGGGCGGCGAGACCGGCGGCGGCCCTGATCACCACCGCGCGGTTCATCCGCATCGGCCCCGCGCCCAGTTCGCCGCGCAGCCCCGCGGTGCCGAACTGCAGCGTGCCGTCGAACCGGTCGGCCAGTTCCGCGGCGGCCTCGGCGGTGTCCGCCGCCAGCAGCGCGGACAGTTCCGCCCGGGTCACCGGGTCCGGGTCCTCCGCCAGCCAGGCACGGGCCCGTGACAACGTGTCGTTTCCCATCGCTTGCGTCTCCTCGGCGAACCCGGACGGCGTCGGACGGTCAGATGCGGCCGAGCACCCGCGCGAGCAGGGCGCCCATCCGCTGTGCGGAGTCCCGGCCGGCCTCCAGGACCTCCTCGTGGTTGAGCGGTTCGCCGGTCATGCCGGCCGCGAGGTTGGTCACCAGCGAGATGCCCAGCACCTCCGCGCCGGCCTCCCGCGCGGCGATCGCCTCCAGCGCGGTGGACATCCCGACCAGGTCGGCGCCGAGCGTGCGCACCATGCGGATCTCGGCCGGCGTCTCGTAGTGCGGGCCGGGCAGCTGCCGCGTACACGCCCTCGTCGAGCGTGCCGTCGACCTCCCGGCACAGCTCCCGCAGCCGCGGCGAGTACAGGTCGGTCAGGTCGACGAAGTTCGCGCCCACGATCGGCGAGGTCGCCGTCAGGTTGAGGTGGTCGCTGATCAGCACCGGCTCGCCCGGCCGGAACGACTCGCGCAGCCCCCCGCAGCCGTTCGTCAGCACGACGGTCTTGCAGCCCGCCGCGACGGCGGTGCGCACCCCGTGCACGACGGAGGCCACGCCGCGGCCCTCGTAGAGGTGGGTGCGGCCGAGGAAGACCAGGCAGCGCCGCTCGCCGACCGCCACCGACCGGACCCGGCCGGCGTGCCCGGCCACCGTCGGCGCCGGAAAACCGGGCAGGTCGGTCACGCCGAAGTCGTGCTCCGGCTCGCCCAGCGCGTCGGCCGCGGGCACCCAGCCCGGAGCCCATCACCAGCGCCACGTCGTGGCTGTCCCGCGCCGGTCAGCTCCCGCAGGCGTCGGGCCGCGTCCTCCGCGGCGGCGTACGGGTTCTCGGGCGCGGGGGCGGAATGCGATGCGTTCACGCGGATGAGCGTAACGGAGGATTGCCTACGCGCGTAGACGGCCCTCCTGCCCGGCACTCCGCCGATCCGGCGGCGTCCTCGGTGCGCGGACCACCCGGCCGCCGTCGCGCGGCGGCCTGGCCGGCCGCCGGCCGTGCGCCGCCGGACGCGGACCGCGACCGACCGGACCGCCGGACCGGCCGGTCCGCCGGACCGGCCGGACCCGCCGGACCGGCCGGACCCGCCGGACCGGCCGGACCCGCCGGACCCGCCGGGGCGTTCAGCAGGGACGTTTGCGCAGTTCCATGACGTAGTCGTGGGGGGCGCCGGCGGACTCCGCGGCGTCGGCGATCCCGCCGAGGTAGCGGGCGGACGGCAGTCCGCCCTCGTAGTCGTTGAGGACGTACGCCCACGCGGCGACGTCGCCCTCCAGGGTGTGCACCCGGACCGTGGTCCTGCGGTAGATCCCCAGCGGGACCCCCTCCCAGCGGTCCAGGGACTCCTCGTCGCGGGCCGCCAGGTCGTACAGTCCGACGAACACCTGGTGGAGCGGGTCCTCGACGAGCGTCGCGAGCGCCCCCTCCCAGCCCATCTGCTCCCCGCCGAAGGTCAGTCGCCAGCCGTCGAGCCAGCCGGTGCCGCGCAGAGGGGAGTGCGGGGCGCGGCGGATCATCAGCCGCGCATCGAGGTTGCCGGCGTACGCGGCGTAGAGCGACATGCCCGACAGCGTACGGGAGGCGGTCGCGGGCGGACTTGGGAACATCCGGGTCGCGCCGCCGCGGACCTGAGCGCCGCGGTGCGGGCCGCCCGGGCCCGGCCCGTCTCCGGCCGGCCCGTCTCCGGCCGGCTGCCTCCGCGCGGGATCCGCCGGGCCCGGCCCGTCTCCGGCCGACCCCGACGCGCGGGTCCGGCACCCGGGCACCGCCGCCGGGCCCGGGCGCCCCGGGCGGGAGCGCGCCGACGGGTGCGGGACAATGGACCGCGTGACTCGGATCGTGATCATCGGTGGTGGACCCGGCGGATACGAGGCGGCACTGGTCGCGGCCCAGTTGGGCGCGGAGGTGACCGTCGTCGACCGCGACGGCCTGGGCGGCGCGTCGGTGCTGACCGACTGCGTGCCGTCGAAGACCCTGATCGCGACGGCCGAGGTGATGACGTCGTTCGACTCCCGCTACGAGGAACTGGGCATCATCGTCGCGGACGACACCCCGCCGGACAAGGAGGCGGCCCGGGTGCACGGGGTCGACCTGGCCCGGGTGAACAGCCGGGTGAAGCGGCTGGCGCAGGCCCAGTCGCGGGACATCACCTCGGCGGTGACCCGCACCGGGGTGCGCGTGGTGCGTGGCCGGGGGCGGCTGGAGACCACCCCGGCGCTGGCCGGCGCCCGCGAGGTGACGGTGACCGCCGCGGACGGCTCGACCGAGACGCTGCCGGCGGACGCGGTGCTGATCGCGACCGGCGCGCACCCCCGGGAGATCCCGGACGCGCAGCCGGACGGCGAGCGGATCCTGAACTGGACGCAGGTCTACGACCTGGAGGAGCTGCCGGAGGAGCTGATCGTGGTCGGCTCCGGCGTGACCGGCGCGGAGTTCGCCGGCGCCTACCAGGCGCTGGGCTCGAAGGTGACGCTGGTCTCCAGCCGCGACCGGGTGCTGCCGGGCGAGGACCCGGACGCGGCGGCGGTGCTGGAGGACGTCTTCCGGCGGCGCGGCATGAACGTCATGGCCCGCTCGCGCGCCGCGGCGGCGAAGCGGGTCGGACGACCGGGTGGAGGTGACGCTCGGCGACGGCCGGGTGATCACCGGCACCCACTGCCTGATGGCGGTCGGCTCGATACCGAACACGGCGGGGATGGGCCTGGAGGAGGCCGGGGTCCGGCTGAAGGAGTCCGGCCACGTCTGGACCGACAAGGTCTCGCGCACCACCGCGCCGGGCGTGTACGCGGCCGGGGACTGCACCGGCGTGCTTCGCCCTGGCGTCGGTGGCCGCGATGCAGGGCCGGATCGCGATGTACCACTTCCTGGGCGACGCGGTCGCGCCGCTGAACCTCAAGACGGTCTCGGCGAACGTCTTCACCGACCCGGAGATCGCCACCGTCGGCTACAGCCAGGCGGACGTGGACGACGGCAGGATCGACGCCCGGGTGCTCAAGCTGCCGCTGCTGCGCAACCCGCGGGCGAAGATGCAGGACATCCGGGACGGCTTCGTGAAGCTGTTCTGCCGCCCGGGCACCGGGATCGTGGTGGGCGGCGTGGTGGTCGCGCCGCGGGCCAGCGAGCTGATCCACCCGATCTCGATCGCGGTGGACAACAACCTCACCGTCGAGCAGATCGCCAACGCCTTCACGGTCTACCCCTCGCTGTCCGGTTCGGTCGCCGAGGTGGCCCGCCAGCTGCACAGCCGCCAGGCCACCTGACGCCTCCCCGGCCCTCCCCGGGGCCGCCGGCGGGGTCCGGGCGAAGCCCTCTTCCCGGCCGGGCCGCGGTGGACCTCGCGTGGGCGGTCGCGGTGGCCGTCGCGCGGAGATCGCCGTGGACGGGACGCGCCGGGGGTGCGGGCTGCTCATAGCACCGCGTGGCACGCTGTGTGAACAACTTCTTCTAATTGGTGCAAATCGCTGAAAGCCGACGCTCGCCGGCGTTACTGTCGGTTTCGTGTTCGCAGCAGAACGTCGTCAACTCATCCTCGAAATGGTGCGGGCGAACGGAGCGGTCTCGCTCCGGGAACTCGCCCGTGTCGTCCAGACCTCCGAAGTGACCGTCCGGCGGGACGTCCGCGCGCTGGAGGCCGAAGGGCTGCTGGACCGCCGGCACGGCGGTGCGGTACTGCCGGGCGGCTTCAGCAGGGAGTCCGGATTCCCGCAGAAATCCCACCTGGCCACGGCGGAGAAGACGGCGATCGCCGACCTGGCCGCCGGACTCGTCGAGGAGGGCGAGGCCATCGTGGTCGGCGCCGGCACCACCACCCAGGAGCTGGCCCGCAGGCTGGCCCGGGTGCCGGGGCTGACCGTGGTGACCAACTCGCTGCTGGTGGCGCAGGCGCTGGCGCACGCCAACCGGGTCGAGGTGGTGATGACCGGCGGCACCCTGCGCGGCTCGAACTACGCACTGGTCGGCAGCGGCGCCGAGCAGTCGCTGCACGGGCTGCGCGTCTCGCGGGCGTTCCTGTCCGGCAGCGGACTGACCGCCGAGCGCGGGCTGTCCACGTCGAACATGCTCGCCGCCAGCGTGGACCGGGCGCTGGTGCAGGCGGCGGCCGAGGTGGTGGTGCTCGCCGACCACGGCAAGCTCGGCACCGACACCATGTTCCAGACCGTCCCGGCCGACGTGATCACCCATCTGGTCACCGACGAGCCGCCGCCCGGCGACGAGCGGGCCGGCGCGGAACTGCGGGCACTCGCCGACCGGGGGGTGCGGATAACGGTCGCGCCGCTGTCGGAGGGCGACGGCGGCGGTGGCGGCGGCGGGGGCAGGGCGCGCCGTGAGGTGCCGGTGCCCGGGCCCCGGCGGCACACCCGGCAGACCGCGGGGCCGGCCAGCGGGCCGCTGCGCGGCGCGCCGGCCCTGCCGCCGACCGAGGGCCGGGTGGCCGACCTGGCGCCGCGCCGGCGTTGAGCGCTTGCGGACCGGCCGCCCACCGGGCGGCTCGGGTGGCGGTGTGCGCCCGCGGTCCGTCCAGCGCGGCGGGCGGCAGCGGGTTCACCCGGCGGCGCGTACCCGCAGCCCGTCGACTGCGAACGACAGCAGGCGGTCGGCGAGTTCCGGGTCGTCCGGGGCGCGGTCGGCCACCAGGGAGATCGCGCAGGCCAGGTGCAGCAGGTCCTGCACCCGCACGTCGGTGCGCAACTCGCCGGCTGCCACCGCGCGTTCCAGCAGCACCGCGCTCGCGCCGTGCAGGCCCTTGCGGCAGGTGTTCATCGGGGCGGCCCGGGTGACCATCAGGGACCGGCCCAGACCCCGGTAGGTCCTGGTGTGCGCCACCACCGCGCCCAGCCAGTCGACCAGCGCGGTCAACGGGCAGGCGGCGCGGGCCAGTTCGCTGGCGAGGGCGAGCAGCGCGTCCAGTTCGCTCTGGAAGACGGCGGCGATCAGCGCGTCGCGTTCCGGGAAGTGCCGGTAGAGCGTGCCGATGCCGACGTGGGCGCGGCGGGCGATGTCCTCCAGCGGGGCGTCGGCGCCGTTCTCGGCGAACGCGCTCTTGGCCACCTCCACCAGCCGCTCGTGGTTGCGCCGCGCGTCCGCTCGCATGGGTCTGGTCATCGCCCGTTCGCCCCTTTCCACTCACCGGCGCCGGAGTGCCACCCGAACGGCCGGTTCCCCGCGTAGTCTGCCGGGTCCCCGCACGATCCGCGGGCAAACGCGGACCGGACCCGGGCGAACGCCGACGGGCCCCGGGCCGTGGCACGGCCCGGGGCCCGTCGCCGGGTGGGGTTCAGTCCTTGATCTCGCAGATGACGGCGCCGGAGGAGACCGAGGAGCCGATCTCGGCGGTCAGCCCCTTGACGGTGCCGGCCCGGTGCGCGGCGATCGGCTGTTCCATCTTCATCGCCTCCAGCACCACGACCAGTTCGCCCTCGGCGACCTCCTGGCCCTCCTCGACCGCGATCTTCACGATGGTGCCCTGCATCGGCGAGGCCAGCGCGTCGCCGGACACCGCGCTGCCGGAGCGCTTCGACGCCTTGCGGCGCGGCGCCTTCTTGACGCCCGCCACCGGAGCGGCGGCCGTGGCACCGAAACCGGCCGGCAGCGTCACCTCCAGCCGCTTGCCGCCCACCTCCACCACCACGGTCTCCCGGCCCGCCTCCGGCTCGTCCTCGTCGCCGGCGCCGCCGGCGAACGGCGGGATGGTGTTGTCGAACTCCGTCTCGATCCACCGCGTGTGCACCGAGAACGGCTCGGTCGACCCGTCCAGCTCCGGGGCGAACGCCGGGTCGACCACGACCGCGCGGTGGAACGGGATCGCGGTGGCCATCCCCTCCACGGTGAACTCCGCCAGCGCCCGTGCCGCGCGCTGCAGCGCCTGCCGCCGGTCCGCGCCGGTCACCACCAGCTTCGCCAGCAGCGAGTCCCACGCCGGGCCGATCACCGACCCGGCCTCCACCCCGGCGTCCAGCCGCACCCCGGGACCGGTCGGCGCGTCGAACCGCGTCACCGTGCCGGGCGCCGGCAGGAAACCCCGGCCCGGGTCCTCGCCGTTGATCCGGAACTCGAACGAGTGACCACGCAACTGCGGGTCCCCGTAGCCCAGTTCCTCGCCGTCGGCGATCCGGAACATCTCCCGCACCAGGTCCACCCCGGCCACCTCCTCGGTGACCGGGTGCTCGACCTGCAACCGCGTGTTGACCTCCAGGAAGGAGATCGTGCCGTCCTGCCCGACCAGGAACTCGCAGGTGCCGGCGCCGACGTAGCCGGCTTCCTTCAGGATCGCCTTCGACGCCGTGTACAGCTGGGTGGTCTGCTCCTCGTTCAGGAACGGCGCGGGCGCCTCCTCCACCAGCTTCTGGTGCCGGCGCTGCAACGAGCAGTCCCGGGTGGAGACCACGACCACGTTGCCGTGCGTGTCCGCCAGGCACTGCGTCTCGACGTGCCGCGGCCGGTCCAGGTAGCGCTCCACGAAGCACTCGCCGCGCCCGAACGCCGCCACCGCCTCGCGCACCGCCGACTCGTACAGCTCCGGCACCTCCTCCAGCGTCCGGGCGACCTTCAGTCCCCGGCCGCCGCCGCCGAACGCCGCCTTGATCGCGATCGGCAGACCGTGCTCCTTCGCGAACGCCACGACCTCCTCGGCGCCCGAGACCGGGTCCGGCGTACCGGCGACCAGCGGAGCGCCGGAGCGCTGCGCGATGTGACGGGCGGCCACCTTGTCGCCCAGGTCCCGGATCGCGTGCGGCGGCGGACCGATCCACACCAGCCCGGCGTCCAGCACCGCCTGCGCGAACTCGGCGTTCTCCGACAGGAAGCCGTAACCGGGGTGGACCGCGTCCGCCCCCGAATCGGCCGCCGCCTTGAGCACCTTGGCGATGTCCAGGTAACTGGCGGCCGGGGTGTCACCACCCAGCGCGAACGCCTCGTCCGCCGCCCGGACGTGCACCGCGTCCCGATCAGGATCGGCGTACACGGCCACGCTGGCGATACCGGCGTCCTTGCAGGCGCGGGCGACACGGACGGCGATTTCGCCACGGTTGGCGATGAGCACCTTGCGCACGATGGCTCCTTCCTTGAAACAAGCCGAGTTTAGGGAAACGCTGAAAACCTGGCCACCTCGTGCCGAGCCTTCCACCCCCGTGAGCTTTCCCACACGCGGTGCGGCCCGGCCCGGCCCGCGGGGGCGAAGAGCCCTGTCGTTCCACGGTACGCCGCCGACCGACCAGCACCGTACCGTCGTACGCGGGAGGGGCGGGTCGGCCCGGGCGGGGTGGCCGGTGCGGTGATGTCTTGTGGGGTTCCCACGAACGGCGGCCGGAAAGTTTGCCTTGTGGGCCGCGCGGTGAACCGGCCGCCCCGCGTGTCTTGTCGTCGGGCATTACCGACAAGTAGCGTCACCGGCGAGGAGCGTCCGAGGCCCGGTTCCGCTCATAAGGGGGCGTCATGCGCAGACCTGTGGCGGCGGTCGCCGCCGCCGCGCTGGCCGTCGAGGCGGTGGCCGGCGCGTTCGTCAACCTGGTGCTCGGGCTTGCCGTCCGGCGGCAGAGCATGTCGCTGGGCGGGCTGGCGCCCGGCGCGATGTCCGCCGGTGCCTGGGCGGCGGGCGCCGCCCTCGGGGTGTTCCTGCTGCTGTGCGCGGTGGCGGCGGCCCGGATCGCCGCGGCCGACCGGCCACCCGGTCGGCGGACCCGGCTGCTGTTGACGGTCTGCGCGGTGGCGCACGGCGTACTGGGCACGGTGGCGGTGGGCGTGGCCGGCTGGCCGGTGTACACCGCGCTGATGGTGACACTCGGCCTGCTGGTGGCGACGTTGGTCCTCTGGCCGCCGCCGGCCGCGGGCCCCGCCGGCGCCGCCGCCCCCGGACCGGCTAATCCCACAGGTCCGTGATGCGGTACCCCAGTTGGATCAGGATGCGGCGCAGCAGCGGGAGCGACAGGCCGACGACGTTGCTCGGGTCGCCCTCGATGCCCTCGACGAACGGCGCCGACAGCCCGTCCAGGGTGAACGCGCCCGCCACCCGCAGCGGTTCGCCGGCCCGCACGTAGGCGGCGATCTCCTCGTCGTCCGGCATGCCGAACCAGACCGTGGTCGAGACGGTCTCGTTCACCCGGCGGCCGGTGACGGTGTCGATGACGCAGTGCCCGGTGTGCAGGACGCCGCTGCGCCCGCGCATCCGCTGCCAGCGTTCGAAGGCGTCGCGGGCGTCGCGGGGCTTGCCCAGCGGTTCCCCGTCGCCGAGGTCGAGCAGCGAGTCGCAGCCTATGACGAGCGCGTCGAAGGGCAACTGCCCGGCCACCGCGGCGGCCTTGGCCTCGGCGAGTACGGCGGTCAGTTCGGCGGCGCTGTTGGCGGATACGGCGTCTTCGTCCACACCGCTCACGACGACCCGGGGATTGAGGCCCGCCTGCTTGAGCAGGCCGAGCCGGGCGGGTGAGGCGGACGCCAGCACGAGTACGTGGTCAGCAATCATGCCGGTCAGAGTAAGCGACCGGCGGGACGGGTTCCGCCACGGGCGGCCGGCGACCGGGCCCGGGAGCCGTCACGGGAACCAGACGACGACCGCCGTCAGCGCCACGGGCAGCAGGAACGCGAACAGCACACCGCCGCGGCGCAGCTTGACCAGCGCCGCCCGCGCCTCCGCCGAGGACTCCTCGGGCCGGTCCGACCACAGCATGCCCACGATGCTGCGGCCCGGCCGGCGGCGGGCGCCTGAGTACGGGTACTCAAAGCCCCGGCCGGCGGAGCGGCGGGGCCGGCCCGCCCGCCGGACACCGCTGCCCGGGCGGGGGCCGTCGGACCGCGCCTACCGCGGCCAGAACGTGGTGTGCCAGGCCCCGGCACCCGGCACCGGCACCGGGCGGGTCGCGAGCCGCGCCGGGTCGGACCAGACCCGCGCCGCGCGGGCCGGGCCGTCGCGCCGCGCGGAGGACGAGCCCTGCGCCCGTACCACCGCGAGCGCCGCGGCCAGTTCCTCCGCGGTCGGGTTGCCACGCACCACCTTGAACTCCACGGCGCCTCCTCGGCCTCCGGAACGGGACGTCACAGCGGGATGTTGCCGTGCTTCTTCGGCGGCAGCGCCTCCCGCTTGTTGCGCAGGGTGCGCAGCGCCCTGACGACGTGCGCCCGGGTGCCGGACGGCTCGATGACCGCGTCCACGTAGCCGCGCTCCGCCGCCGCGTACGGGTTGAGCAGGTGGTCCTCGTACTCGGTGATCAGCTCCCCGCGCAGCGTGTCGGGGTCCTCGGCCTCGGCGAGGGCGCGCCGGTGCAGGATGTTCACCGCGCCCTGGGCGCCCATCACCGCGATCTGCGCGGTGGGCCAGGCCAGGTTCAGGTCCGCGCCCAGGTGCTTGGAGCCCATGACGTCGTACGCGCCGCCGAACGCCTTGCGGGTGATCACGGTGATCAACGGCACGGTGGCCTCGGCGTAGGCGAAGATCAGCTTGGCGCCGCGCCGGATGATGCCGTTCCACTCCTGGTCGGTGCCGGGCAGGAAGCCCGGCACGTCCACGAAGGTGAGCACCGGGATGTTGAAGCTGTCGCAGGTGCGCACGAAACGGGCCGCCTTCTCGGAGGCGGCGATGTCCAGGCAGCCGGCGAACTGCAGGGGCTGGTTGCCCACCACGCCGACCGGGTGGCCCTCGACCCGGCCGAAGCCGGTCAGGATGTTCGGCGCGAACAGCGGCTGGGTCTCCAGGAACTCCCCGTCGTCCAGGACGTGTTCGAAGACGGTGTGCATGTCGTACGGCTGGTTCGCCGAGTCCGGGACGAGCGCGTCGAGCTCCAGGTCCTCGGCGCTGACCTCGGTGTCCGCCTGCTCGGGGAAGGCCGGCGGCTCCTCCAGGTTGTTGCCCGGCAGGTAGGACAGCAGCGCCTTGACGTACTCGATGGCGTCCTTCTCGTCGCCCGCCATGTGGTGCGCGTTGCCGGAGCGGGAGGCGTGCGAACGGGCGCCGCCCAGCTCCTCGAAGCCCACGTCCTCGCCGGTGACGGTCTTGATCACGTCCGGGCCGGTGATGAACATGTGCGAGGTCTGGTCGACCATCACCACGAAGTCGGTGATGGCCGGCGAGTACACCGCGCCGCCCGCGCACGGGCCCATGACCAGCGAGATCTGCGGGATCACCCCGGAGGCGTGCGTGTTGCGCCGGAAGATCTCCCCGTACAGCCCCAGCGAGGCCACGCCCTCCTGGATGCGGGCGCCGCCGGAGTCGTTGATGCCGACCACCGGGCAGCCGTTCTTGAGCGCGAAGTCCATCACCTTGACGATCTTCTCGCCGTACACCTCGCCGAGCGCGCCGCCGAAGACGGTGAAGTCCTGCGAGAAGACCGCGACCGGGCGGCCCTCGACGGTGCCGTACCCGGTCACCACGCCGTCGCCGTACGGGCGGTCGCGCTCCAGCCCGAAGCTGGTCGAGCGGTGCCGGGCGAACTCGTCCAGCTCGACGAACGACCCCTCGTCCAGCAGCATCACCACCCGCTCGCGCGCGGTGAGCTTGCCCTTCGCGTGCTGCTTGTCCACCGCCCGCCGGGAGCCGGCGTGGGTGGCCTCCTCGATCCGCCGGCGCAGGTCCGCCAGCTTCCCGGCGGTGGTGTGGATGTCGTGGTCCTGTTCCGGCTCGGCCATGTCGGGGGGCTCTCCTGCTCTCGCCGGCTCGCGGCCGGGCACATGTGACGGGCGGGTGACACCGTTTCACAGCGTAGTGGGGCCGACGCGCACCGGGCACTGCGGCGTTGGCCACACCCGTCCGGCCGGCTCGCGGCCCGGCGGCGGCACGGCGGCCGGCTCGGGGCGCTCGGCCGGCTCGGGGCGGCGAGGTGGCACCGGGCGGGGCGGCGCTTAGGGTGGCGGCCATGACGTCGAACCGCTGGAGCGACCTGGACCGGCCACCGCTGGACGAGACCGCGCTGCGCCGCGCCCTGCTGCGCGAGCCCGGCCTGTTCCGTTCGCTCCAGGTGCTGCCGACCACCGGTTCGACCAACTCCGACCTGGCCGAACGGGCGCGGGCCGGGGCGCCGGAGGGCACCGTGCTGGTCGCCGAGGAGCAGGCGGCCGGCCGCGGCCGGCTGGATCGGCGCTGGGCGGCGCCGGCCCGCTCCGGGCTGTTCCTCTCGGTCCTGCTGAGGCCGGGCGCCGCGACCGCGGGCCGGGACGGCCGTGACCCGGTGCCGGTCCGGCACTGGGGCTGGCTGCCGCTGCTGGCCGGCGTCGCCACCGCCACCGCGGTCTCCCGCACCGCGGGCGTCGACACCGCGCTGAAGTGGCCGAACGACCTGCTGGCCGAGGTCGGCGGCGAGCAGCGCAAGGTGGCCGGGATCCTCGCCGAGCGGGTCGGTGACACCGGCGTGGTGCTCGGTATCGGCCTCAACGTGACCCTGCGTGAGGACGAGCTGCCGGTGCCCACCGCCGGCTCGCTCGCGCTGGCCGGCGCCCGCAGCACCGACCGCGACCCGCTGCTGCGCGCCGTGCTGCGCTCCCTGGAGCGCTGGTACGCCGACTGGCGCGCCGCCGGCGGCGACCCGCGACCGTGCCGGCTCCAGGAGACCTACGCGGCCGGCTGCGCCACCCTCGGGCTCACCGTGCGCGCCGAGCTGCCCGGTGAGCGCGAGCTGGTCGGCGAGGCGGTCGCCGTCGACGCCGACGGGCGCCTGGTGATCACCAGCGCCGGGCGGCGTGAGACGGTGGGCGCGGGCGACGTCGTCCACCTCAGGCGGGCCGCCGGTGCCGGCGGGTCATCCGGGTCCGCGCGATGAGCGTGAGCTGCGGCACACTGCCGTATCGTTGACCCGACGTGATCCCGGGGGCATCCCGGGGACCCCCAGTGTGATCGGAAGGGCAGTGGTCAGGAGCCGGGCAGGGGGCCGACGGTGACCGATGAGACGGGCACGCCGCCGCAGGCGGCGGCCGAGGCCGAGGACGCCCGGGCGGCCGGGGCGGGGGAGCGGGACGCCCGGGCGGCCGGGGAACCGGGCGGGCCCGGCGCGGACAACCCGCTCTCGCTGCGCCTGGAACACCTGATCCTGGGCGCCGGACGCCAGTACACGCCCTTCCAGGCGGCCCGCGCGGCGGGCGTCCCGATGGACCTCGCCTCACGGTTCTGGCGGGCCATGGGCTTCGCCGACATCGGCCAGGCCAAGGCGCTCACCGAGGCCGACGTGCTGGCGCTGCGCCGGCTGGCCGGCCTGGTGGAGGCGGGGCTGCTCAGCGACTCGATGGCCATCCAGGTCGCCCGCTCCACCGGCCAGACCACCGCGCGGCTGGCGGACTGGCAGACCGACTCCTTCCTGGAGGGCCTCACCGAACCGCCGGTGCCCGGCATGACCCGCGCCGAGGTGGCCTACCCGCTGATCGAGCTGCTGCTGCCGGAGCTGGAGGAGTTCCTGATCTATGTCTGGCGGCGCCAGCTGGCCGCCGCCACCAGCCGGGTCGCGCAGGCGGACGACGCCGAGGCGGTCAACCGCCGGCTCGCCGTCGGCTTCGCCGACCTGGTGGGCTTCACCAGGCTGACCCGGCGGCTGGAGGAGGAGGAGCTCGGCGAGCTGGTCGAGGCGTTCGAGACCACCTGCGCGGACCTGGTCGCCGCACACGGCGGCCGGCTGATCAAGACGCTCGGCGACGAGGTGCTCTTCGTCGCCGACGACCCGGGCACCGCCGCCGAGATCGCGCTGCGCCTGGTCGAGACGCTGACCGGCGACGAGTCCATGCCGGCGCTGCGGGTCGGCATCTCGTTCGGCACGGTGACCACCCGGATGGGAGACGTCTTCGGCACCACCGTCAACCTCGCCAGCCGGCTCACCTCGATAGCGCCCCGGGACGCGGTCCTGGTGGACGACGCGCTCGCCGAGGCGCTGGGCGCCTCCGGCGACGCCCCGGTCTCGGAGTCGGAGGTGTCGGCCGACGACAAGTACCGCTTCGCGCTGCAGCCGATGTGGCGGCGGCCGGTGCGCGGCCTGGGCGTCGTCGAGCCCTGGATGCTGACGCGCCGCACCTGACGTGCCATGATCGCGCCCATGACGGATGAGCGGACGCCGCAGCGCGGGTACGGGGAATGGGTCGTGGTGCGCCGGCACGGCGCGGGCGGCCACGTGGCCGAACTGGTCCTGGACCGGGTCCGGGCGATGAACGCCATCTCCACGGAGATGGCCCGTTGCGTCACCGCGGCCTGCGCGGACCTCGCCGACGCCGACGACGTCCGGGTGGTCGTGGTCACCTCCAGCCACGAGCGCGCCTTCTGCGTCGGCGCCGACCTCAAGGAGCGCAACACCTTCACCGACGCCGACCTGGGCCGCCAGCGCCCGCGCGCCCGCGCCGCCTACACCGGCGTGCTGGAGCTGCCCATGCCCACGGTCGCGGCCGTGCACGGCTTCGCGCTCGGCGGCGGCTACGAGCTGGCGCTCTCCTGCGACGTGATCGTGGCCGACACCACGGCGGTGGTCGGGCTGCCGGAGGTCTCGGTCGGCGTCATCCCCGGCGGCGGCGGCACCCAGCTGCTGCCGCGCCGGGTGGGCGCCGCCCGCGCCGCCGAACTCGTCTTCACCGCCCGCCGGGTCGAGGCCGCCGAGGCGCACGCGCTGGGCATGGTCGACGTCCTCGCGGCGGCCGGCCAGGACCGGGCGGAGGCGCTCGCGCTGGCCACCCGGATCGCGGCCAACTCGCCGGTGGGCCTGCGCGCGGCCAAGAAGGCGCTGCGGCTGGGGCACGGGCTGTCGCTGCGCGAGGGGCTGGAGATCGAGGACGCCGCGTGGCGCACGATCGCGTTCTCCGCCGACCGCGCGGAGGGCGTCGCCGCGTTCAACGAGAAGCGCGCCCCGCGCTGGCCGGGACTGTAGCCCGCCGAGCGGGCTCCCGGCCGCCGGACGGCGGCGAACGCCCGGGATGTCCGTAGCCTTGAGGGATGGACGAACCGGTGGCGCGGGCCGACCCGCGGCTGGCGGCCGTGGTCGGGATCGCGCAGGCGGTCGCGGCGGCGGGCACGCCGCTGGACGCCGCGCGGTCGTCGGTGGGACGGGCCAGGAGGGCGCTGGGCGGGGCGTTCGCGGCGGTCTCGGTGTGGGAACGCGAGCACGGCCGGCTGCGGGTGCTGGCCGACGACGGCGAGCCGGCGGCCGGCGAACGCCCGCCCGCCGACGACCCGACCCGCCCGGCGGACCACTTCGCGCGGGTCGTGGAGGACCTGCGCCGCCGTACGGCGGCCGGCGGCGGCCCGCAGGCCTGGGCGTACGCGGTGGACGGCGCCGCCGATGGCCCGGCCGCGCGGGAGCGGATCGCGGCGCTGCGCCGGCACGGCCGGCGCAGCTGCGTGGTCGCGCCGATCGTGCCGCACGGCCGGGTGTGGGGCGAGCTGTACGTGGCGCGCGGCCCGGCGGAGCCGGTGTTCACCCCGGCCGACGCCGAGTTCTCCGCGGTGCTGGCGTCGGTGGTCGCGGCGGGCGTGGCGCAGACCGAGCGGCTGCAGGAGGCGCGCCGGCTGGCGTTCACCGATCCGCTGACCGGGCTGGCGAACCGGCGTGCGGTGGACGCCCGGCTGGCCGAGGCGCTGGAGCGGCACCGGGCGGACGGCACCGCGGTGAGCCTGGTGGTGTGCGACCTCAACGGGTTGAAGCGGGTCAACGACAGCCTGGGGCACGAGGTGGGCGACCGGCTGCTGGTGGGGTTCGGCTCGGTGCTGTCGCTGTGCGGCGCGACGCTGCCCGGCAGCCTGGCCGCCCGGCTGGGCGGCGACGAGTTCTGCCTGGTGGCGCAGGGCAGCCCGGCGGCCGAGGTGGAGCGGGTCGCGGAGCGGCTGTGCGGGCGGGCCCGCTGGCTGGGGCTGGGCGACGGGGTGGCGGTCGGCGTGGCCTCCACCGACGCCGGGGCCGGCCCGGTGCGCTCGGCGGCGCGGCTGTTCCGACTGGCGGACGCGGCCCAGTACGCCGCCAAGGAGCGCCGCTCGGCCACTCCGGTGATCGCCGGCCCCGCGGTGGCCCGGCTGGCCGACTCCCCGCCGGCCGGCAGCGCCGAGCGGCGGCGGTTCCGGGGCCGGTCCGATCCGGCGGTGTGACGGAGCAGGGTCGTGACAGCGCGAGATTCACTCTCTAGGGTGCGTGAATATGAATATGCACTCTGTGGTGGTCGGAGCCGCCGGTACCCGGGCGGAGGACGTTCTGGCGGTGGCGCGCGGCGCCGCCCGGGTCGAGCTGTCCGCCGAGGCGCTCGACGGGATCGCCGCCGCCCGTGCGGTCGTCGACGCGCTGGCCGTGGAACCGCGGCCGGTCTACGGCGTCTCCACCGGGTTCGGCGCGCTGGCCGTGGTGCACATCGGCCCGGAGTTGCGCAGCCAGTTGCAGCGCTCCATCGTGCGCTCGCACGCGGCCGGGATGGGCCCGCGGGTGGAGCGCGAGGTGGTGCGGGCGCTGATGTTCCTGCGCCTGAAGACGCTGGCGTCCGGGCACACCGGGGTGCGGCCGGTGGTCGCCGAGACCATGGCGGCGCTGCTGAACGCCGGGATCACCCCGGTGGTGCGCGAGTACGGCTCGCTCGGCTGCTCCGGCGACCTGGCCCCGCTCTCGCACTGCGCCCTGGCGCTGATGGGCGAGGGCGAGGCGGAGGGCCCGGACGGGTTGGTGCGGCCGGCCGCCGAACTGCTCGCCGAGCACGGCATCGAGCCGGTCGAGCTGCGCGAGAAGGAGGGGCTGGCGCTGCTCAACGGCACCGACGGCATGCTCGGCATGCTGCTGATGGCCTGTGCCGACCTGGCCGGCCTGTTCACCGCCGCGGACGTCACCGCGGCGCTGTCGCTGGAGGCGCTGCTGGGCACCGACCGGGTGCTCGCCCCCGAACTGCACGCCATACGGCCGCACCCGGGCCAGGCGGCGAGCGCCGGCAACATGCGCCGGGTGCTGGCCGGCTCCGGGCTGACCGGGCACCACCAGGACGAGGCGCCCCGGGTGCAGGACGCCTACTCGATCCGCTGCGCCCCGCAGGTGGCCGGGGCCGGTCGGGACACCCTGGCGCACGCCTCGCAGGTCGCCGAGCGGGAGTTGGCCGCCGCGGTCGACAACCCGGTGGTGCTGCGCGACGCCGGCGGCGCCGGCGGCCGGGTGGAGTCCAACGGCAACTTCCACGGCGCGCCGGTCGGTTACGTGCTGGACTTCCTGGCGATCGCGGTCGCCGACCTGGGTTCGATAGCGGAACGGCGCACCGACCGGCTGCTGGACCGCAACCGGTCGCACGGGCTGCCGCCGTTCCTGGCCGACGACCCGGGCGTGGACTCCGGCCTGATGATCGCCCAGTACACCCAGGCCGCCCTGGTGAGCGAGAACAAGCGGCTGGCGGTGCCGGCGTCGGCGGACTCCATCCCGTCGTCCGCCATGCAGGAGGACCACGTCTCGATGGGCTGGTCGGCGGCGCGCAAACTGCGCACCGCGATCGGCAACCTGACCCGGATCATCGCGGTGGAGCTGGTCGCCGCCGCCCGCGCGGTGGAACTGCGCGAGCAGGCCAGCGAGGTGCTGCGGGCCGCCCCGGCGACCCGGGAGGTCCTCACCGCGGTGCGCGCGGCCGGGGTCGGCGGCCCGGGCCGGGACCGCTACCTGGCGCCGGACCTCGCGGCGGCCGAGGAGTTCGTGCGCTCCGGCGCGCTGGTCCGGGCGGCGGAACGGGCGACCGGCCCGCTGGCCTGATCCCGCGCCGCCACCCGGGACGCCGGGCGCGGTGTGGCCGGCCGGCGGGGCGCACGGTGGCCGGAGCGCACGGTGGCCGGAGGGAGCAGAGCGACGGCCCGAGCGCGGCGGCCGCGGGCGACGGGCGGTGTGCCGTGCCGCCGGGTCAGACGCCGACGGACGGGTCGTCGGCCTTCGCGTCGAGCGCCAGGGCGCGACGCCGGGCGGCCAGCAGCAGCGCGGCGCCCACACCGAGGAATCCGGTGCCGCCCACCAGGTACGGCGTGGTGTCGACCGCCCCGGTGTCGGCCAGGTCGTGGCCGCCGGACCGGACGGCCGGCGCGGCGGCGGCCACCGCCGTGTCCTGCGCGGAGTCCGCGACGGTGGTGGCGGACGCGGAGGGCACGAAACTGAGCGCGAGCAGCACCCCGGCCGCGGCGGCGGTCGTGGTGGCCAGCGAGCGGCGCGATGCCATGGAACCCCCTTGCTCGGACGGTGGTTTCACCGTAGCGCCGATCGTAGTGAGGCGGGCGGACCGCCGGGAAGCGGGCGGACCGGACCGGCTGGCGCGGCGCGCCGCCGGCGCCGGGCCTCGTCACCGCCGGTGCGTGGCGCCTACGCTCCGTCACATGGACGACACCGCCGCCCCCGCCGGCTTCCCGCGCCCCGTGCGCCACGTGCGCCTCCAGGTCGAGGTGGTCATCGAGATCACCGACGCCGCCCGACTCACCTCCGCCGCGCTGGACCGGGTGGCCGGCGACGCCTACCTGCCGGAACGGGAACGCGCCCGCGCCGAGGAAGCGGTGCGGCGCGACGAGGCGGAGGCGCTGGCCTACCTGGTGGACCCGTTCGACCTGGTGCGCGACGTGCCGGGGGTCGCGCTGGTGCAGGCGTCGTGGCACGGCGCGCACACCGACCACGACCCGGAGGGCGACGACGGCCCACCGGACCCGGACGGCCCGCACGCGGGTGCTCCGTGGGGGCCGCCGGCCCGGCCGCGGCGACCGGACGGCTCCGCGGACGTGGGGTAGCTCACAGTCGTATCGGGACCGGATCGGGTCTTTGCTCCCTTATGTTCGCCTTTAGTGCCCGAATGGCCGAATGCCACCGTACGGATGGAGTGACCACGTGAAGGCGTCGTCGGCGACCGGTACCGGGATATCCGAGCAGCACCGCAAGAAGGTGGTGCGGCGCCGGGCGGTCGGGGTGTCGGCGGTGCTCGGCGGCACCCTGCTGGCCGCCGCCTGCGGCCACCTGCACGCCGGCCACGCCCCGCACGCGGCCGGACCCGGCGGGAGCGCGGCGCACGCCGTCGACGCCGCCGCGCGGTCCGGCGCCTCCTCGGCACGGATCACCATCACGCCCAAGGACGCCTCTACCGACGTCGGCATCGACCACGGCAGCCAGGTCACCGTGACCGGCGGCACCCTCACCAAGGTCACCATGGTGAGGACCGCCACCGCCGGCGGCGGCACGGTCTCCGGCCACCTGTCGGCGGACCGGCACGCCTGGCGCCCGGACGGCCCGCTGGCCCGCTCCACCGCGTACTCGATCACCGCCACCGCCAAGGACGGCCAGGGGCGGCAGGCCGTCTCGCACGCCGCGTTCACCACGGTATCCAGCGCCCACACCTTCGTCGGCTACGTCACCCCGCACGACGGCGACACGGTCGGCGTGGGCATGCCGGTCTCCGTCACCTTCGACAAGACCATCACCCGCCAGGCGGCCGTGCAGTCCCACATCTCGGTCACCTCCAGCGGCGGCCAGCGCGTGGTGGGCCACTGGTTCGGCGGCCGGCGGGTCGACTTCCGCCCGCAGCGGTACTGGAAGTCCGGCTCCGAGGTGACCGTGAAGCTCTCGTTGCGGAACGTGCGGGGCGCGGACGGCGTGCGCGGCGCGCAGAACCGCACCCTGCGCTTCCAGGTGGGCCGCTCCCAGGTCTCCACGGTCGACGTCGCCACCCAGACCATGACCGTGGTGCGCGACGGCGCCGTGCTGCGCGACGTCCCGGTCTCCACCGGCAGCCCGCAGCACCCCACGTACGACGGGACGATGGTGATCGCGCAGAAGTTCCTCAAGACCCGCATGAACGGCTCCACCGTGGGCTTCGGCGGCGAGTACGACATCTCCGACGTGCCGCACGCGATGCGGCTGACCAACAGCGGCACCTTCATCCACGGCAACTACTGGTCCTCCGGATCGGTCTTCGGGCACGCCGCGACCAGCCACGGCTGCATCGGCATCCGCGACCTGCGCGGCGCGAGCGACCCGACCACCAACGCCGCCTGGTTCTACGACAACTCGCTCCCCGGCGACCTGGTGGTCGTGCGGCACTCGCAGGGCGGCACCGTCGCCGCGGACAACGGGCTGAACGGCTGGAACATGCCGTGGAGCCAGTGGATCGCCGGCAGCGCCGTCCCGGTCGCCCCCGGAGCCTGACGCCCGCCGGGACCCGTCCCGGACCCGCCGCCCGGCAGGCCGGACCCGGACCCGCACCCGGGCCGGTCGCCGGCCCGCGACTGCCTCGCCCCTCCGGGGCCCGGGCGGGACCGCGACCGGGTGACGCCACGCGGTCGCGCCGCCCGCCGCCCGGGCGGGACCGGGGCCGTCCGCCGCGCGCGTTTCCTCATCCCCGTCTCATCCGGACCTCAGCCATCCCTAACGGCGGCCGTCTAGCGTCTCGCCCGCCGGGCGCGTACCGCGACCCGCGCTTCCCGTTCGTTCTGTCTCCCGCCCCGGGGGTCCCGGGGTGCCGATGGCGAGGATTCGGATGTTCTTCATATATCTGCGGCGTGAACTCAGGCGCCGTCGCAAGGCCGCCTCGGTCGTGGCTCTGGGGCTCGCCCTCGGCATCGCGCTGGTCATCACCGTGACCTCGGTGTCGGACGGGATGAAGCAGGCGCAGGGCAGCGTGCTGCAGTCGCTGTACGGGCTCGGCACCGACATGACCGTCACCAAGGCGCCGTCACCGCCGAGCGGCTCGAGCGGCGGCCGCCCCTCGTTCAACTTCGACGCGCGCGGCGACGGGTCCTCGCAGTCCAGCGACCGGGTCATGGTCCAGGGCTTCCAGTCGCTCGACTCCTCCGTGGTCTCCAAGGTCGCCGACCAGCCGCACGTCGCCGCCGCCGTCGGCGGGCTCAGCATCCGGGTGCTGAAGATCAACGGCACCTTCAAGCAGGGCCAGATCCACACCCGGCCCGGTACCTCGGGCGGCGGCCGCTCCGGGCGCGGCAGCCGGCCGGGCCGCTCGTTCATCGCCGGTGGCGGCGCGAACTTCAGCGTCGACAACTACACCGCCTACGGCGTGGACACCCGCCACCTGGGACTCGGCCCGCTCAACTCCTCGAAGATCACCAGCGGCAAGGACTTCACCGCCGCGCAGGCCGACGCCAAGGTGGCCGTGGTCGACAGCGCCTACGCCAAGCAGAGCAAGCTCACCGTCGGCAAGACGCTGAGCATCAGCGGGGACTCGTTCAAGGTCATCGGCATCGCCACCGCGGACAGCGGCGAGGCCGCCGCCAACGTCTACCTGCCGCTCCAGCAGGCGCAGCGACTGGCCGACGCCAAGAACAAGGTCACCACCGTCTACGTGCGGGCCGACACCTCCCGACGGATCTCCGCCGTGAAGACCGAGATCCAGCACGACGTCTCCGGCACCACCGTCACCACCTCGGCCGACCTGGCCTCCACCGTCTCCGGCTCGCTGTCCACCGCCGCCAACCTGGCGAGCAACGTGGGCAAGTGGCTGTCCATCGTGGTGCTGATCGCCGCCTTCCTGGTGGCCGGGCTGCTCACCTCCTCGGCGGTCGGGCGCCGGGTCCGCGAGTTCGGCACCCTCAAGGCGCTCGGCTGGAAGAGCGGGCGCGTCACCCGCCAGGTGATGGGTGAGGCACTCGTCAACGGGCTGGTCGGCGGGGTGCTCGGCATCGCGCTGGGCCTCGGCGCCGCCTACCTGATCACCGACATCGCGCCCACCCTGACCGCCCGGCTGGGCGGCACCGGCGGCACCGGCGGCTTCGGCGGGCGGTTCGGCGGCGGATCCGGCGGCTTCGGAGGCTTCGGCTCGGGCGGCGGCCGGGGCGGTTTCGGCGGCGCCGCGCACCAGGCGGCCGGCAAGGCCCTCCAGGTCGCGCTCACCGCACCGGTCAGCGTCTCGGTCGTCGTGCTCGCGGTCGCCCTCGCGATCGGCGGCGGCCTGGTGGCAGGCGCGTTCGGTGGCTGGCGCGCCTCCCGGCTGCGGCCCGCCGACGCGCTGCGCCGCGTCGAGTGAGCGGCCCTCCACCCACCCGGCCCCCGTACCCCACCACCCCACGGAGCACACCATGTACCGACTCACCGGCGTGACCAAGCGCTACACGCGCGGTCGCGACACCATCGAGGCGCTGCACGCGGTCGACCTGGTCATCGAGGACGGCGACCAGGTCGTCGTCCAGGGGCCCACCGGCGGCGGCAAGTCCACCCTGTTGCAGATGCTCGGCGGGCTCGACCGGCCCACCGAGGGAAGCGTCGAACTCGACGGCACCGACCTGGCCCGGCTCAGCGAGGCCAAGCTCACCAAGGTGCGCTGCGAGAACATCGGTTTCGTCTTCCAGGGCTTCAACCTCATCCCGACGCTCACCGCCCAGGAGAACGTGGAGACCGCCCTCGCCCCGATGGGCGTCAGGGCCGCCGAACGCCGCCAACGCGCCCTGGATGCCCTGGAGTCGGTCGGCCTCGGCGAGCGCAGCCGCCACCTGCCCGGCGAACTGTCCGGCGGCCAGCAGCAGCGCGTCGCCATCGCGCGGGCGCTGGTCAAGCGGCCCAAGGTGCTGCTCGCCGACGAGCCGACCGGCAACCTCGACGAGGACACCCGCGACGAGATCATGGCCCTGCTGGAAGGGCTGTGGAAGGAGCACGGGCTGACCTTCGTCCTGGTCACCCACGACTCCGCGATCGCGCGCCGGGCGCCGCGGTTGGCCACCATCAAGAAGGGCCGGGTCACGGTCACCGACCGGGCCCGCGCCTGAACCGCCCGCCGGGCCGGCCCGGCCCGGCGCGGACCGCCCCGCCGCCGGCCGCCGTCCCGGCGCGGCGGGGCGGCCGGCCCGGGCGGTCGGCGTCCGGGCCGGCGGCGTCCCGGACGGCGGGGCCAGCGGCCTCAGGAGGGGTCGCGCCGGGCCGCTCCGGGACCGCGGGCGACGGGAGCCGTTGCCGCGCCGGGCGCGCGGAGGCAGGCTGGAAGTGCGCGACCGGGCCGTCTCCGGAGCGCTGAAGCCGCCTCCGCCCCGGTCCGGGAAGAGGTGAACCCGACATGCGTACCCTGCTCAAGGTCCGGATGGACACCCAGGCGGCCAACCGCGCCGCGGAGGCCGGGACGATGGAGAAGCTGCTGGACACGGCGGTCGAGATGCTCCGTCCCGAGGCGACCTACTTCTGCGCCGAGCACGGCAGGCGGACCGCCTACTTCGTCTTCGACCTCCAGGAGCCCGGTCAGATCCCGTCCATCGCCGAACCGCTGTTCCAGGAGTTCGACGCCGAAGTGGACATCCAGCCGGTCATGAACCTCGACGACCTGCGGACCGGGTTCGCCGCCCTGCGCGGGACGTGAACCCTGCCGACACCACCGGACGGAGGCCCGGACATGTCATTCATCCAACTCATCGACTGCCGCACCGGCCGGGCCGGCGAGATGGACCGGCTCATGGACGACTGGGTCCGCGCCACCGGGGGCCGGCGCACCGCGACCCACAGCGTGGTGGGCCGGGACCGCGACGACTCCCACCACGTGGTGGAGATCGTGGAGTTCCCCTCCTACCAGAAGGCCATGAAGAATTCCGAACTGCCGGAGACCGGCCGGATCCACGACGCGATGCTCGAGATCTGCGAGGAACCGCCGCGCTTCACCAACCTCGACGTCATCCGCGAGGACCGGCTCTGACCGCACCGGCGGCGCATCCCGGTGCCCGCCGGAGCGGTGCGGTGCCCGCCGCCTGAGCCGGGGCGGCCGGGGCGGCCGGGGCGGCGGCACGGTGTAGCCCGCGCCGAACGGCGCTTCGGGACCCGGCGCGGCGTGGTGGAAGGCGTGGCGAAGGTAGCGGTCCAAGTCGGCGGCGTCCGCGGGCAGCACGAGTTCCGTCACGAACGGGACCGGGGCGCCGTCCGACCTGTACCGGCCGGCGGGAAGCCCGACCCGATCGGGGTGGACGCACACCGGTACACGGTCTGCCGTGTACCGGTGTCCGTCTGTTGGGTCGAACGTCGCTTCGCGCGAAGGGCGTTCATGAACGTCGAAGTCGCCTGGCGAGTACCGGCGGGCGGGGCAGATGCCACACGCCTCGTGGTCGTCGTCCCGCACGAACGGCTCGCTCGTGAGGGGAGGCTAGTCAGCGAGCCGGGTTCGTGCTCAGCCGTCCGTCTTCGCCACTCCGATCGGGCAGCTCACGCCCGTGCCTACGGGGGTGTACCTATGTGACCCATGACGAGACGAGCGGCGATATACGTAAGGATCAGCCAGGACCGAGGCGGGGCAGGACTCGGCATAGCGCGCCAGGAGGAGGACTGCCGGGCACTGTGCGCCCGTAAGGGCTGGGACGTCGTGCACGTCTACCCGGACAACGACGTCAGCGCGTACTCGGGAGCCCCGCGCCCGAAGTGGCAGGAACTCCTTGCCGACATCAACGACGGCACGGTGAACGCGGTTGTTTGCTGGCACGTGGACCGGCTTACCAGGTCGCCGCGCGAACTTGAAGACGTCATCGACCTTGCCGACCGGCACGGCCTTGAACTGGCCACGGTGAGCGGAGAAATCGACCTTGCCACGCCTACCGGCCGCATGATCGCGCGCATGCTCGGCGCGGCAGCCCGTCACGAGGCGGAGCACAAGGCCGAGCGCCAGCAGCGGCAGCGCCGACAAGCCGCCGAGGCCGGGAAGGTGGCCGGTGGCGGCAAACGATCATTCGGCTACGAGGACGACCGGATCACCATCCGGGAGGACGAAGCCGAGGTCATACGCGAAGGCGCGCGCCGTGTACTGGCCGGTGAGAGCCTGTCCAGCGTCTGCCGAGACTGGCAGAGGCGCGGCATTGTCACGGTGGCTGGCATCCCCTGGAAACCGAGCGGACTGCGCCGGATGCTGGCGTCCGCACGGATCAGCGGACGGCGGGAGCACACCCCGCGCAGCTCATGGGAGAGCACCCGTCCGCTTCTGGGGGAGATCGTGAGTGATGCCATCTGGTCCGGCATCATCAATCACGAGGACTCGGACCGGCTACGAGCCCTGCTGAGCGATCCAGGCCGACGGCAGACCGCTCAGGGTGCCGCTCGTACGTACCTGCTGTCCGGCATCCTGCGGTGTGGCAAGCCGACCGAGCAGGGCGAGCCGTGCGGTTGGGGCATGACCGGGCGCCCCCGGTCCGGAGTACCGCGCTACGTCTGCCCCAATGTGCCTGGCACCGATGCATGCGGGGGCACAGCGACGAACGCTGCCAAGACGGATGAGCAGATCCGGGACATGGTGATCGCCGCCTTCGAGTCTCCCACCTTCATGAAGCGACTCCGTGAGCCGGACCCGAAGGATTCCGGCAGTGAACTGTATGAGCAGATCCGGGAGGACGAGGAAGAACTTGAGGGGCTGGCCGAGGACTTCGGCAACAAGGCGATCTCGCGCAAGGAATGGATGGTCGCCCGTGCCCCGATCCAGGAACGGCTTGAGCGCAACCGGGCGAAGCTCGCGAAGGTCTCGCAGAGATCCGTACTGCTGGGATTCGTCGGCAGCTACGAGGACATGCAACGCCGCTGGAAGCAGATGAACGACTCCCAGCGGCGCGCGGTGATTTCCGCAGCGGTCCGGACCATCCAGGTTCTTCCGGCGAACCCTCGGAAGCGGTGGGACCCGGACCGCTTCGTCATCGACTGGATTGCCTGAGACGACTTGCGGTACGCGACTGCTTGTGGAACTCATCAACGAGGGAAAACACCCGAGCAGCGCGTTCGATCACGGCAAGGTCTTCGATCAGCGGAGGAAGACCCTGCCGGGCACGAGAGCTGGTGACCAGCCGCCGTACTTCCTCCGGTGCCACGTCAACACGCTCCCCGCCGAAACTCGCGAGCAGCCTCACGCGCTGCGGCGATGCCGCCGGCGATGCCATGCGCCAGCCACGCTTCGCCCGGACTGTAGCCCGACCCCGCGTAGCGCCAAGTGGATTCCGTGACCGTACCCGGGCCGTGCACCTGGGCGCTCGGCCCGCGTGTGTGCTCGGTACGTTCGGCACGCAGCGCTGTGTACGTGGTCGAGTAACGGCGTGACTTGGTGAGGATATGGCCTCGGTAGCCGAGGCTGTGGGCCCACGGGCGCAGCCTAAGGTGTTCCAGTTCTGGCAGGCCGCCCAGGCGCCAGCACGTCGCCATGAGTGCCCGCAGGTGGGTGCTGACGGGAGCCGTCCGAATCTCCCCGAGGCTGTGCACGGGGTGATCGAGCCCAGCAGCGCTATCAGCGGCACTCTTGGTGACGTACTTGGCCACGTACCCCGCGACCGCACTGTCCGACAGCTCGGAGCCCTCTGCGAAGGAGCGCACCGGCTGAACATCGAGTTGGACACCCCAGCCGAGATGATCAGTCCCGTAGGCATCCGATTCGGGCACGACCACCGAGACTGCCCGAGCCGCACGTTGTACGGTCTCGGTCAGCAGTTCCGCCGTGGCCCAGGCGGGCGGCGCGGACTGCGGCCCCTCGGGGCCGTCGAGGCGTACCACGGCATGGAAGTGCACCGCCGCCCGAGGCTGGAACTCGGCGATCTTCGCGAACGAGACGACGAGGTGATGCCGCAGCCGGGTTCGAGGAATACCGGCCGACGATGCCAGACCGCGCCGGACAGATGTGGTGAACCGGTCCCACAGGCGCCCAACGTGCGCGTGCCACAGCACGTGACCCACGTAGTCGTAACAGGCCGCGCACAACGGCAGCCCGACCAGCGGATCATCCGGGCTGTGGACCAGACCGCAACCGAGCCGTTCCCCGTGCTGACACACCGGATGATCCCGGCGAGGACGGCATGGGGAGCCGTCAGAGGTGAGGCGGTGCACCGAGCCGAACGACGGAGCCGTCAGCGTCACGAACAGCCGAGGATGCCCACACACCAGGTCCGAGACGCCCTTGCCGCCGGATAGACCCGAACGGACCAGGTGAAACGTGTCTCCGGAGTGCAGGCGCGAGCACGGCTCACAGGCCGAAGCCCGGCGATTCCTGCACCGCACGGCCAGCCTTCCTCCCGGCTCCCCGGAAGTGCTGTAAGCGTGCCGGATCTCACCGCTTACGGCGTCGTAGGTCACCGTCCGGCCCGACAGATACACCGGGTGCGCGCACCCACCGATTTGTCTTACCTGGTCTCGCCACCGGTTGAACTCCGGTTCGTTCACCCGCCGGATGAGATCGCGCATCTCTTCCGAGAGCCCCCGCAACCGTGCTGCGCGTTCCAACTCGACGGAACGCCGCGCGGCATCGCCGTATTCGATGTGCGTGCGGGGGGACTTGCTGTTGCCAGGTATGGCGGACATGGGACAACCTCCCAGGGTTGACATGGATGAGTAGTTCGCGACGAATGTTCATCGGCGAGCCCTTCGAGTGAAGTTGGGTCGCAAGTTAGTCTTGGGACGCCCGAGATCACAACTTGATAACGCACGCGCCTAGCATCTCGTTCCACTGCGTCTTCCAGCGCGCGCCGAACTGCCGCACCGCCGGAGCGGAAGTCGTGGCGGAACCTGTCTTTACTTGATCCAGGGCGCGCCTGCGGCGCGCCGGGCGCTCTGTGGTGCCCCGGACGGGCGTGCGGCCTCCGGCCGGTCCCGTCCGGTCGCCAGCGCCCAATCAACCCCGTGGTCGCCTTGACGTCGGATGGGCGCGACGTCGCGCGTACGTCGCATGCACTGTGGGCCCGGCGCTGACCTCAGTCGTCGGTGCGCGGGCTTCGCGCGTTCCGCCGGTGTCAAGCAGAAAGCAATGCGGGCGGCGTAACGAGACGAGCCCGCTCGTAAAGATCGCGAGCACTTGCATTCTTAAGATACGGCCGGATGAAGCGGTGCATTTTGACAACGCTCTGGTCGCACTGTCCCGACTGAACATCGGGATAGATTTCCACTACCCGTGTCCACGTTTCACATGCGGCTTCCAAGTGGCCGACCTGTAGTTGTCGCTCAGCCAGCATGGACAGATAGCGGATTCGGGTTCTCTTGAATGAAGAATGCCGCTTCCGATCTGATTCTTCAAGCGCAAGAATGGACCCGCCTACGTCACCCAGTTCGTAACGCACTTGCCCGATGTGGTAAGCAAGAGATGATGGGTTGTACGACGCGAATGTCGTGGCTTTCGACTCGGCTTTATCCATGGCTCGGTCGGCCTCGTTGAGATAGCGCATGGCGTTGTTTCGGTCATTGATCTTCGCCGCCGCATGCGCTTGTTGTCCAGCGAGAAATGCTCGCATTCGAGGGCCAGCATTCGGCGCGGCTGATGATGCTGCTTCAGCGAGCCGCATAGATTCGTGGCCGTGCCCAAGGTCAACGGCTTGGACGCTCATTCCCCGCAGTGTGGTGCAGTAGGTGAGATGATCTTCCGAAGCCCCCGCTAGCTCCAATGCCTTCAAATAATATTGCTGAGCAAGGCCGTGAGTTCCTTCATCCACTGCCATGTATCCGGTGAGGTAACACAAGTCGGAAGCGGCGGACATCATCGCTTTACGCACATCTTCCGACCCGTCGGCCCGCAAATACGGTGCAACGGTGTTGATCAAGAACGCGGCGGCCATCGGCCGGGCCGTGCGCCCGCCAAATTCGTCATCGAGGTCTGAGACTCGTTCGGTCATAGCGATGACCATTTGGACTTCTGGCATTCCGATTCGCTGGATGTTCCCTCGCTGCGCCGCTTCCATTCGCCCTACTACGTCGGGCCACCCAGGCACAGTAAGGGCGACAGAAAAGAGTCCGGCAGTCACCACACTTCGGCGGGACGGGTCCATGTCTTGCCTCCCCAGATCTAGCAACCCTTCCACCGTACGAGGCTCGGTGTTGGGGGCTTGCTGGGGCGGTGTCGGGAAGCCCGCTTCCGTGTGGGTGACAGGTCGCTTCAACTTGCGGGCGAAGGCTTCGAGGATCAGGGGGCGGACCGTGTCCTTCGGCATGCCGCCGTTGAGCCACTGGTGAACCGAAGGCGACTGGTACCGAGTGGGCGTGCCTCGCTCGGTACCGAGTCGGTTCACCTCCTGCGCAAGCTGCCGCTGCGTCCAGCCGCTCTCGCGGAGGAGCGCTTCGAGTCCCTTGTTCGGCACCGTCGTCATGGCCCCAACTCCTCTGGCCTGAGGCGCGCTTAGCGCTCTTAATTTTTGTGGCCCTTGCAACGGTACCCGTCCGGGCCGTGGCGCGGTTGGCTTGCTGAGCGGTCATCACGGATGACGCTTCGGTACTCAGGGCAGTAACGAGCCCCCTGCCGGCGAGCCGGACCCGAGCTGCCCGTGCTGACCACCGTTCACCGCCACCAACCGTGAAAGGTCTCGCATGCCCACCCACGCCGCAGTGACGCAACCGGTGCCGCCGATCGCCTCCTTGCGCCTACACGAAAGGGTTCCCTTCATCGCGGCATGGAGTAGCGAGACGTTCGCGAGTCCACGCCTCGTGTGGCATAGCCGATCGATCGCTTACAAGAACGAACGGCCGCGCGACCGGGACGCGTTCGGGGTGCTCTGGCGACGGGTTACCAGCAAGCCGGGAATCGGAAAGCCGGAATTCGGCACAGTCCATCACGGGCGGCAGCGCCGGGCAATGGGTGGACTTCTCTGTCAGGTCTGCGCAAAGCCGACCCAGCCCGAAGCGACCAACGACGGCGTGTTGTTCCTGCTGAGTCGTCAGGAGTACGAGTACGACCCCTGGCCAGCGCCCATCTTCACAACGCACCCGCCGGTGTGCGTGCGGTGCGCGACGGTCGCGATCCGGCTTTGTCCGCACCTTCGCGGTCACTACGTCGCGATTCGCTGCCGGGCGCCGCGTCTGTACGGGGTCAACGGAATTATGTACATGGCAGGAATTGGCACCGCGCCTATTAGGAGTCGAGCGAATCCAATCGACACTGTGGCCTACGGGAGCCCCCGTAAGGGGCTCGTTCATGCCGCGCAGTCCGTGATCCGGCTCGACAGTTACCGGCTGGTTGATCTCGGATCCGAATCGTCGGCGCTCGCTGCCTGACGCCCTATGGGGGTACCGATGCAGGTGCAACTTCTGGTAAGCCGCTTCAAGTTCGCGGCAACACTCACGGCGCCCAGGTGCGCTCGTGTGTTCGTGGAACACACGCTGAGATCCTGGTTACTGCCAGATGACATCGTGAACGACGCCAAACTGATCGTATCGGAGTTGGTCACCAACTCCGTTGAGGCGACAGGGTTTGCCCACTCGAACCCCACGTACGCCGATCTTGCTAACTTAGCGCTGCTGGCGGTTCAGGTCCGCGTATCAGGCGAGTCGCTGTTTATCGAAGTCTGGGACTCCGGTAAACCCTCGCCGTTCCCTTGGCCTAAGAAGGCCCCCGACGAGTCCGGGTGGGGGCTCAAAATCGCGTTCGGTCTCGGCAAGAATTACGGACACTGCGGATTGGGGGATGACGGAGAGATCGTGTGGGTTGAACTGGAAATTGGTCCTGAAGTTGCGCTCATTCCGCAGTTCAAGCCGAATCCACTGCCGCGAGGGTACCGCCGTGTCGTGTTCTCCGAAAAGCGGGCCCCGAACGCGTTCGCACGGGCCGACCTGGCGTTGATGGACCGGCTTACCTACGTCGAAGACCGGCGGTAACTCCTTCCGCCCGGCGGACACATCAGCACGGGAATGCTGCCATGCCTCCGGCGGGGGCGCTCCGACTCCGGGACGGCAAGGGGTAGTTCTGCGGCGAACCGTGAGTGTTTGCTGATGAGGGGGTGCCGTCCCGTCCGCCGTCGTCCCAGGCGAGCCAAGCAGACGCCTGCCTCGGCGGCCAGGTCGTTCGTCCAGCCGGGCGCTCCACCTGGCCACCGAGGCAGGCGCCCGCTTCACTGGGGTGTGGGACGACGGCGGACGGGACGGCACCGTGGGAGCGCGCGCCGGATGGCGGCCCCCGGTCAGTGCAGCGGCTGGTCGGGCTGGCCCTTTCGCCACGACTTGAGAGATTTACATCGCCCCGGCCCGACGGCGGCTGTCCAAGCCGCAGACTTCAGGATTCCTTTGCGGGCATGATCCCCGTCGGGCACGAACCCCAGCCATTCTCGTCAGACGGGTCACCTAGCTTGACCCCCGTGCCGCCGATGCCGCAGTAGCCGGCCGGGTTCTTGTCCAGGTACTGCTGGTGGTACTCCTCCGCCGGGTAGAAGGGGCCGGCCGGCAGGATCTCGGTGCTGACCGGGTCGCGGTGGCCGGCGGCGGCCAGGGCGACCTGGTAGGTGTCGCGGGACGCCCGGGCGGTGGCGAGGTCCTCCTCGGAGTGGGCGTAGAGGGCGGAGCGGTACTGGGTGCCGGTGTCGTTGCCCTGGCGGAAGCCCTGCGTGGGGTCGTGCGCCTCCCAGAAGACCTTCAGCAGCCCGTCGTACGAGACCACCCGCGGGTCGTACACCACGCGGACCGCCTCGGTGTGACCGGTCTCGCCGGAGCAGACCTCCTCGTAGGTGGGGTTCGGGGTGTGTCCGCCCTGGTAGCCGACGAGGGTGGTCCACACGCCGTCGGTCTGCCAGAACTTCCGCTCGGCGCCCCAGAAGCAGCCCAGCCCGAAGTCGGCGACCGCCAGGCCCTCCGGGTACGGCGGCAGCAGCGGGTTGCCCAGCACGGTGTGCGGCCCGCCCGGGGAGAACGCCGGCTCGGTGCGGCCCGGCAACGCCTCCTCGGCCGTCGGGAGCTTGGTCTTGAAGCGGCTGAGGAACATCACGGACTCCTGCGGCGGTCGGCTCACTCGGTCCTGTGCCGGCACCCGCGGCCCGGCGTCCCGAGAGGCGCGGCGCCACACCCGGGCCCGGTGCGCAGCCGGCTGGACGGTACCCGGCCACCCGGACGGTGCGAGGTCCGGCCCGCCGGGTGGGCGGCCGAACGTGTCGGACAGGTACCCGGCACAACGCCGCCGGGCGGCGCGGGATTCCCGCACGGCGCATTACCCTCGGCTCCATGAGCGACCAGAGCACCCAGCCGCACCATAACTTCGAGACCCGCGCCATCCACGCGGGCCAGGAGCCGGACGCCCTGACCGGGGCGGTCGTCCCGCCGATCCACCAGGTGTCCACGTACAAGCAGGACGGCGTCGGCGGCCTGCGCGGCGGCTACGAGTACAGCCGCTCCGCGAACCCCACCCGTTCCGCCCTGGAGGCCAACCTCGCCGCGCTGGAGGGCGCCCGGCGCGGTCTGGCCTTCGCCTCCGGCCTGGCCGCGGAGGACTGCCTGCTGCGCACCCTCCTCGTGCCGGGCGACCACGTGGTGATCCCCAACGACGCCTACGGCGGCACCTTCCGGCTCTTCGCCAAGGTGGTCGAACGCTGGGGCGTGCGGTGGTCGGTCGCCGACACCTCGGACCCGGCCGCGGTCCGCGAGCGGCTGCGGCCGGAGACCAAGGCGGTCTGGGTCGAGACGCCCAGCAACCCGCTGCTGGGCATCACCGACATCGCCGCCGTGGCCGACGTCGCCGCCGGCGCCGGGGCGCGCCTGGTGGTGGACAACACCTTCGCCAGCCCCTACCTCCAGCAGCCGCTGGAACTCGGCGCGGACGTGGTCGTGCACTCCACCACCAAGTACATGGGCGGCCACTCCGACGTGGTGGGCGGCGCCCTGATGACCAACGACGAGGATCTGGGCGACGCGTTGGCCTACCACCAGAACGCGATGGGCGCGGTCGCCGGACCGTTCGACTCCTGGCTGGTGATGCGCGGCGTCAAGACCCTCGCCGTGCGCATGGACCGGCACTGCGCCAACGCGGCGCGGATCGTCGAGATGCTGGTCAGCCACCCGAAGGTCGGCCGGGTCTACTACCCGGGTCTGGACACCCACCCCGGGCACGAGGTGGCCGCCAAGCAGATGCGCGACTTCGGCGGCATGGTCTCCTTCCGGCTGGCCGGCGGCGAGGAGGAGGCGGTGGCGCTGTGCGGGCGCTTCCGGCTGTTCACGCTGGGTGAGTCGCTGGGCGGCGTGGAGTCGCTGGTCGAGCACCCGGGCCGGATGACGCACGCGTCGGTGGCCGGCTCCGAGCTGGAGGTTCCCGGCGACCTGGTCCGGCTCTCGGTGGGCATCGAGTCCGTGGACGACCTGCTCGCGGACCTCTCGCAGGCGCTGGGCTGATCACGGGCGGGGGCCGACCGCCGGTCGGCCCCCGTGTCAGCCGGCGTCCGCGCCCGCGCCGCCCCAGGCGTCGCACCGCGCCCGCGCCCGCGTCGCGCCCCCGCTCTCGCGCCGCGCCCGCGTCGCGCCCCCGCTCTCGCGCCGCGCCGGCGTCGCGCCCCCGCTCTCGCGCCGCGCCGGCGTCGCGCCCCCGCTCTCGCGCCGCGCCGGCGTCGCGCCCCCGCTCCCGCGCCGCGCCAGGCGTCGCGCCCCCCGCGCCGCGCGCCTGCCACGCCGCCTGTCCCGCGGACCCGGCCCGCGCCCTCGCGCCCCTACCGCCCGCGCTGGTCCCGGGCCCGGGGCGGCCGGGATCAGCCCGTCGTCCCCACCAGCGGGGCGACGCCGCCCGGCGGCCCGGCGTCGTAGCCGGACAGGCCCAGCGCCACCGCCGCCGCCAGCAGCGCGGCGGCGAGCAGCAGCCAGCCGGCCACGTGCCGGGCGCGGCGGCGGCGCAGCAGCCGGCGGCCCCGGGCCATCGCGTGCTCGGCCAGGTCCGGCGGGAAGGGCGGGTGCGGCGTGTCCAGCATCCGCCGGACCTCGTCCGCCTTGCGGTCCGGCGGCCGGGACGGCCCGGCGTCCGCCCCGGCCTCGCCGGGGCCGGTCGGGTAGGCGGCGGTGGGGCGCGGCGTGCTCACGGCGTGCGGCTCCGCATCGTCGCGATGGCCCGCAGACACAGCGTGCGCATCCGTTCGGTGGGCAGCCCGAGCTGGGCGGCGGCCTGCTCCTCGGCGACGCCCTCGCAGACCCGCAGCACCAGCGCCAGCCGTTCCGGCGGCGGCAGCCGGTCCAGTGCGCCGCCGCGCGGGCGGCGGTAGTGCCAGGAGCGCCGGGCGAAGCGCGCGGCCATCTCCTGCCGGGTACGGGCGTACGGGTCCTCGTCCCGCAGCCGGAACCAGTCGGCGTAGGTGGCGGCGAGGGCGGCCTCCAGCAGGCGTTCTGCCTCCGTGTGGTCACCGGTCAGCAGCGTCGCGGCATGCAGCAGCCGGCCGCCGGCGCCCGCGGCGAACGCCTCGAACTCCCGGGCCCTGCGGTGCTCCCGCACTTCCCGGTGCCCCCTCACCCTGCCTCCCCGGTCGTGCCGTTGGGGATCGTCTGGGGCTATGGGACGGCCACCGGGCCCGCCGGGTCAAGAGCCGTGCCCGATCCGCCCTCCCGGCGGGCCGTCCCCCGCTCGGCGCCGCGGTGCCCGCGGCCGGTTCGCACCCCGTTCCGCCGGCCGCCCCGGCCGGCCACCGCGGCAGCCGTCCCCGCCGGCCGTCGCGGCAGCCGCCGTGCGGGCGTCAGCGCCCGGGACCCCGCCGCGGACGGCGGCCGCCGCGGTCAGTCGCCCGGCGCGCGGCTGACCGGGCGGTCGGCGAGCGCGGAGTTGAAACGGGTCAGCAGCGCGCAGAACGTGGTGCGTTCCGGTTCGCTCCAGTCCGCGGTGAGCACCTCCATCAGCGCCTGCCGGGAGGCGCGCACCCGGGTCAGCCGGTCCGCGCCGCTCGGTGAGAGGGCCAGCACCACGGCGCGGCCGTCGTCCGGGTGCGCGGTGCGTTCCACCAGCCCGGTCTCGACCAGAGGGGCGACCTGCCGGGTGACCGTGGAGGAGTCGACGCCCATGCCGTCGGCGAGCGCCTTGACGCCGGTCGGACCCGTCAGGTCGAGCCGGTGGAGCAGTAGGTAGGCGGCCCGGTCCATCGAGTTGCGGGCCTTGCCGATCCCTCCCAGCCGGGTCTGTTCCGCGCGCCGCGCGAAGAGCGCGACCTGGTGCTGCAGGCGCTCGAGGAGTTCGGTCGTGGTGTCAACGGTGGTCGGCATGGCGGAAGGGTAGCGGCCGGGTCGGACCGGTCCGACCGGCCCCGTCCGGTGAACCGGCCACCGGCCCGGCAGGGCCGATCGGGGTGGTCGGTGCGATGCTTGGCGGCATGGACGAGCAGCCTGTTTCAGTCACTTTGGACGCCGTGCGCAACGCCGCCAAGACGCTCTCCGGGGTGGCCCGGATGACCGCCATGGAGGGCAGTCGGCACCTGTCCGCCCTGGTGGGCGGCCCGGTGCACTTCAAGTGCGAGAACCTGCAACGCACCGGGTCGTTCAAGCTCCGTGGCGCGTATGTGCGCATCGCGGGCCTGGCCGAGAACGAACGGGCGGCCGGGGTGGTGGCGGCCAGCGCGGGCAACCACGCCCAGGGCGTCGCGCTGGCCGCCTCGCTGCTGGGAGTGCGAGCGACGGTGTTCATGCCGGTCGGCGCGCCGCTGCCGAAGATAGCCGCCACCCGGGAGTACGGCGCCCAGGTGCGCCTGGAGGGGCAGGTGGTGGACGAGACGCTGCGGGCCGCGGAGGAGTTCGCGGAGCGCACCGGCGCGGTGTGCATCCACCCGTTCGACCATCCCGACGTGGTGGCCGGACAGGGCACCGTGGGCCTGGAGATCCTGGAACAGTGCCCGGACGTGCGGACGGTCGTGGTGGGCGTCGGCGGCGGCGGGCTGGCGGCCGGGGTGGCGGTGGCCGTCAAGGGGCTGCGGCCCGACGTGCGGGTGGTCGGGGTGCAGGCGGCGGGCGCGGCGGCGTACCCGCCGTCGCTGGCGGCCGGGCACCCGGTGGTGCTGGACGCGGTGGCGACGATGGCCGACGGCATGAAGGTGGGCCGGCCCGGCGACGTGCCGTTCCGCATCGTGCGCGATCTGGTGGACGAGGTGCGCACGGTCTCCGAGGAATCGCTGTCCAGCGCGTTGCTGCTGTGTCTGGAGCGGGCCAAGATGGTGGTCGAGCCGGCCGGCGCGTCGCCGGTCGCGGCGCTGCTGGCCGATCCCGGGGCGTTCGAGGGGCCGGTGGTGGCGGTGCTGTCCGGCGGCAACGTGGACCCGCTGCTGATGCAGGGCATCCTGCGGCACGGCATGGCCTCCTCGGGCCGCTACCTGTCGTTGCGGCTGCGGCTGAGCGACCGGCCGGGGGCGCTGGCGCTGCTGCTGGGCGTGCTGTCGGAGGTGGACGCCAACGTGCTGGACGTCAGTCACGTGCGGACCGACCCGGGGCTGGGTCTGTCCGAGGCGGAGGTGGAGGTGCACCTGGAGACCAAGGGCCCGCAGCACTGCTCGGAGGTGACCGGCGCGCTCGCCGGGGCCGGGTACGCGGTGATCGGCTCCGGCTGACCGGTGTCGACGTCCCCGCGCGTGCCGGCGGCCGGCGATGGCCGACGGCGGCGACCGGGGGGGCGACCCGGCGGCCGGAGCCGCGGTGGCGGCCGTTGTCAGTGGCCGGCCGTACGATGCGGCGAACCGGCGTGGCCTGGCGGTACGGCGCTCTCGCGGGTGCCGGACGGCCGGTGCGCACGACGGGTCGAAACCCGATGGTTGACGCGATATATCGCGTCATGCGATCCTCGCGGCACACGGTGGACCGGACCGCTGCGGCACCCGCCGCGGCCGTACCGGGTGCCGTCATTTTTCGGAAGGAGTCCACATGCCTGGTGCCATCCACGCTGAGGGACTGGTGAAGACCTTCGGCGACGTGCGCGCCCTGGACGGCGTCGACCTCGACGTTCCGGAAGGCACCGTGCTCGGAATGCTCGGCCCGAACGGAGCGGGGAAGACCACCGCCGTCCGGGTGCTGACCACCCTGCTGCGGCCGGACGCCGGCCGGGCCACCGTCGCCGGGATCGACGTCCTGGCCCAACCCGACCTGGTGCGCCGCTCCGTCGGGCTGTCCGGGCAGTTCGCCGCGGTCGACGAGTACCTGACCGGCCGGGAGAACCTGCAGATGGTCGGACAGCTCTACCAGATGCGCGGCCGTGACGCGAAGCTCCGGGCGGCCGAACTGCTGGAGCGCTTCAACCTGGCAGACGCGGCCGACCGCCCGGCCAAGACCTACTCCGGCGGCATGCGGCGCCGCCTCGACCTGGCCGCCGCGCTGGTGGTCCGGCCGCCGGTGATGTTCATGGACGAGCCGACCACCGGCCTCGACCCGCGCAACCGCCAGCAGTTGTGGGAGGTCATCGAGGACCTGGTGGCCGGCGGCACCACGCTGCTGCTCACCACGCAGTACCTGGAGGAGGCCGACCGGTTGGCACACGACATCTGCGTGATCGACCACGGCCGGGTCATCGCCCGCGGCACCTCGGACGAGCTGAAGGACCGCACCGGCGGTGAACGCGTCGAGGTCGTGGTGCACGACCCCGAACTGATCGCCACCGCCGCCGAGGTGATGGCCGCCTTCAGCGTCTCGCCGGCCAGGGGGGAGGAGCCGGTCGCCCCGAAGATCGAACGGCACACCCGGCGGATCACCGTGCCGGTCTCCGGCGGCGCCAAGCTGCTCGCCGAGGTGATCAGGGAACTCGACGGGCGCGGCGTGGAGATCGACGACATCGGGCTGCGCCGGCCCACGCTGGACGACGTGTTCCTCTCGCTCACCGGCCACGCCGCCGAGGACCCGTCCGGCGAACCGTCCGACCCGGCGGCCGGCCCGGCCGGCCCGGCCGGCGCCCAGGAGGAGAACCGATGACCACGATGACCGACACCCTCGTCCCGCGCCGCGGCGGCTCGCTGTTCCGGGCGGTGCACGACTCGCTGGTGGTGGCCAGGCGCAACCTCATTCGGATGCGGCGCATCCCCGAGGTGGTCGTCTTCGGCCTGATCCAGCCGGTGATGTTCGTGGTGCTGTTCAGCTACGTCTTCGGCGGCGCGATCCCGGTGCCCGGACAGCACGGCGGCGACCCGGTCATCTACCGCAACTACCTGATGGCCGGCATCTTCGCGCAGACCGTCACGTTCGCCACCGCGGGCGCCGGGGCCGGCATCGCCGACGACATGCACAAGGGCCTGATCGACCGGTTCCGCTCGCTGCCGATGGCCCGCGGCGCGGTGCTCACCGGGCGGACCATCGCCGACCTGGTGCAGACCGCGCTGACCGTGCTGGTGCTCTCCGTGGTGGCGGTGATCGTCGGCTGGCGGATCCACGACGGGGTGCTGAAGATGTTCGCCGGCTTCGGCCTGCTGCTCCTGCTGGGCTACGCGTTCTCCTGGATCGGCGCGCTCATCGGGCTGGCCGTGCGGAGCCCGGAGGCGGCCACCTCCGGTGGTCTGATCTGGCTGTTCCCGCTGACGTTCGTCTCCAACGCGTTCGTGCCGACCGCCGGGATGCCGGCGTTCCTGCGGGTCATCGCGGAGTGGAACCCGTTCAGCGCCACCGTGCAGGCCTGTCGGCAGCTCTTCGGCAACCCGACCGGCATCGTCTCGAACGCCTGGCCGATGCACCACGCGGTCCTGGCGTCGCTGCTGTGGTCGGTGCTGATCGTGCTGGTCTTCCGCACCCTCGCGGTGCGCAGGTACCGCGACGCCACCGCCTGAGGTGTGCGGGGCCGCCCCGGCGTTCGACGCGGCGAAGGGGCGGCCCGGCGGGTGTCAGCCCTGGTAGGGCTTGGCGTCGAGGATCTTCACCGACGCCCGCTTGCCGTTCGGCAGTTCGTAGCTCGCCTCGTCGCCGGCGGACCGGCCGCTCACCGCCGAACCGAGCGGGGACTGCGGCGAGTAGGTGTCGATCTCCGAGGAGACGTACTCGCGCGAGCCCAGCAGGAACGTCATGGTGTCGTCCGGGTCGCCGTCGAAGGCGATGGTGACGACCATGCCCGGGGCCACCACGCCGTTGTCCGCGGGGGCCTCGCCGACCTTGGCGTGCTGGAGCAGCTGGGTGAGCTGACGGATGCGCAGTTCGAGCTTGCCCTGGTCCTCGCGGGCCGCGTGGTAGCCGGCGTTCTCCTTGAGGTCGCCCTCCTGCCGGGCTTCCTCGATCTTGGCCACGATCTCGGCGCGTGCGGGACCCGACAGCTCTTCCAGCTCCGCCTTCAGCTTGTCGTACGCCTCCTGGGTCAGCCAGGTGACGCTCTCGCTGGTCTGGGTCACGGGTGCTCCTCGTCGGTACTCGGCTGGACTGTGGTACGGGGTGCGGCCGGCGCGGCTCGACGGCCGTCCTGGCACCAGATGTGCTGAACGCCCCTCCCACCAGCTTGCGCCGTGTCGGACGGGCGAAACCACGAGGGTAACAATTCCCGACGAAACGCGGGAGAAGTAAAAACCCCGGGCGCGGCCGGGCGGGTCGTGGCCGCGGACCGGTCGCGGCGGGCCGGCGGGGCCCCGGCACCGGTCCCGGCGGGGTCCGCCCGAGCCGGGCGGGTCGGCGGGTGCCGGGCGGACCGGACCGCTCCGCCGGGTCCGGGGTGCCGGGGGGCGGCCGGATCAGCCGGAGCCGAGCGCCCGGCAGCCCAGGAGTTCGGCGTCGGTGCCGCGGGCGGTGGTGCGGATGGTCACCCGGGCCTCCACGGTGGTGCCGTGCCCGCGCACGGTGACCTGCCGGCGGCCCACCTCGGACTGGTCCACCGCCTGGGAGCGCACCGTGCACACCACGGTCTGGTCGGCGCCCTTGTAGACCTGCAGTTCGGCCCGGACCCTGGAGTCGGACAGCACCTTGAAGCTGACCAGGTCGCCGCCGACGGAGTCGCGGGTGCCGTACCACCAGCCGGCCAGTGAGACCGCCACCGCCAGCAGCACGCCGAGCACGATCGCGGTCCGGCGCAGCCGGCGGTCCGCCACGGCGTCGGCGTCGCGGCCGTAACGCCCCGGCGGCACCCGCTCGCCCACCGCGCTCATGATCGTTCCTCCCGGGGACCGGACCGTGGGATTATTGACGGCCCCGTGTCGGTCACTATAGAGGGCGCCGTGAGGCAGCCGACGAAGCCCGCCCGTAACCCCATAAGGACCTTGCCTTGACCGAACAGCTGCGACTGATGGCCGTGCACGCGCATCCGGACGACGAGTCCAGCAAGGGCGCGGCCACGATGGCCCGGTACGTCTCCGAGGGAGTCGACGTGCTGGTGGCCACCTGCACCGGCGGAGAACGCGGCTCGGTGCTCAACCCCAAGCTCCAGGGCGACCCCTACGTCGAGGAGCACATCCACGAGGTGCGCGCCAAGGAGATGGAGGAGGCGCGGCAGATCCTCGGGGTGCGGCAGGCGTGGCTGGGCTTCGTCGACTCCGGTCTGCCGGAGGGCGATCCGCTGCCGCCGCTGCCGGAGGGCTGCTTCGCGTTGCAGGAGATCGAGCACGCGGCCGGTGCGCTGGTACGGCTGATCCGGGAGTTCCGGCCGCAAGTGATCACCACCTACGACGAGAACGGCGGTTACCCGCACCCGGACCACATCATGACGCACAAGATCTCCGTGGTCGCCTTCGACGCCGCCGGCGACCCGGAGCGCTACCCGGAGGCGGGCGAGCCCTGGACGCCGTCGAAGCTCTACTACAACCAGGGGTTCAACCGGGAGCGCACCGTCGCCCTGCACGAGGCGCTCACCGGCCGCGGTCTGGAATCGCCCTACGGGGAGTGGCTGGAGCGCTGGGACCGGATGGAACGCGCCGACCGGCCGATCACCACCCACGTGCCGTGCGGCGACTTCTTCGAGATCCGCGACAAGGCGCTGATCGCGCACGCCACCCAGATCGACCCGGACGGCTTCTGGTTCCGGGTCCCGATGGACCTGCAACGGGAGGTCTGGCCGACCGAGGAGTACGAGTTGGCGAAGTCGCTCGTGGACACCTCGCTGCCGGAGTCGGACCTCTTCGCGGGTCTGCGCGGCGGCGGTGGACAATGAGGGGTGTGAACGCACTCGCCACCCTGGCCACCGCACACTCCGCCCTGGTTCCGCTCGCCGACCTCGACGAGAACAAGGTCACCCCCGGCCTGCTCGGCTTCGTCGTCTTCGCGGCCATCGGCGGCGCGGTGTGGTTGCTGATGAAGAGCATGAACAAGCAGTTCAAGAAGGTGAACTTCGAGGTGGCCCCGGATCCCTCGGAGCGCCCCCGGGACGCCGAGCCGCCGGTCGGCGGCGAGTCCGCCCGCCCCGCGCCGGACGGCGACCGCTAGGCGGCGTCTGACACGTGGCGCCGTTCGCCCGGAGGGCGTGGACCGCGGTGTCTGCCGCGCGCGATCGCACGGCGGAGGGTCGTCCTCGTAGTGGCCCCACCTGGACGATCCCGACGACACGGCGGGCGTGCGTGCCAGGCGCCGCGGTCCGGGCGGGATGCGTCAGGGGCGGCCCAGGTCCGGTCGGGGGACCGGTCCCGTCGGGGAGACGGCGTCGTCCGCCCGCAGGGCGCCCGGGCGGGATGCGGCGGACGGCCTCCACCCCGACCCGTCCGGCCCGGCGCCCGGCCCGTTCCCGGCGCCCCCGCCCGGCCGGACGCGCGACCGCCGGTGCGCCGGCCACGGCTGGCGCCGGGCGTCGCGGCGCCCCGGCCCGGCCGCCGCCGGGCGCGCCTCAGCCCTGGCCGACCGGCGGCGACATGTGGTCCTGCGAGACCCGCGACGGCGTCATGCCCAGCCGCCAGGCGTCCCACGCGGCGCCCGGCGCCAGCCCGCGGCGCAGCACCGCCGACCACGCCGCGGCGTACTCGGTGACCGCCGGATCGCGCTCGGCGTGCCCGGCGGCCAGCAGCTCCGCCAGCTCCCGCGCGGCGGTGCCCGCGCCGTCCGCGCGGACCAGCGGCAGCAGCGTGCAGCGCAGGAACCGCGCCCAGTCCTCGCCGCGCAGGTCGCCCAGCCCGGCGAACAGCTGCACCGCCTCCTCGGTGAGCGCCAGCGCCTCGGCGGCGCGCTCGTTGGCAGCGTCGATCACCGCCAGCTCCAGGCAGGACCACGCCTGGCCGTGCGGCACGCCCAGCCGCCGGAAGTCCGCGCGAGCGTCCTGCAGCAGTTGGCGGGCGAAACCGCTGTTGCGCAGGTTGCCGACCTGGCGGGCCCGTTCGTCGCGAGTCAGCCGGCCCAGGTGGTGCCGGGAGGCGGCCAGGCCCAGCGCGTCGCGCATCCGGCTGAACACCGTGCGGGCCCGTTCCAGCGAGCGCAGCGCCTCCCCGGGCCGGCCGGCCTCCTCCTGCGCCTCGGCCAGGTGGTAGAGGGTCCACGCCTCGCCGCGCGCGTCGCCGTTCTCCCGGTGCCGGGCGAGCGCCTCGTCCAGCTCCGCCACCGCGGCGGCCGGCTCGCCCCGCCGCAGCCGGACCCTGGCGAGCTGGGTCAACGTCCAGGCGGCGCCGCGGGCGTCCTTGGCCAGGGTGTGCTCGCTGCGGGCCCGCGCCAGCTCCCGTTCGGCCGGACCGGTGGCGCCCACGCACAGGTGGGTCTGGCCCAGTTGCAGGTGGGCCCACGCCTGGCCGCGCACGCTCTCGTTCTCCCGGTGCAACTCCAGCGCCTGGCGCAGCAGCGCCGACGCCTCGGCCACGTCGCCCTGGTCGCGGCGGACGGCGGCCAGCGCGTGCAGCGTCCAGCCCTGGTCGCCGCGCAGGCCCGCGGCCCGCTGGGCCTCCAGCGCCTCGCGCAACTTGTCGGCCGCGTCAGCCAGTTCGCCCTGGTGGTGCAGCGTGATCCCCAGGCTGGCCCGGGCGCGGGCCGCGCCGGCCGGCTGCTCGGCGGCCACGTACAGGTCGACCACCGAGGACAGCGTGCTGCGGGCCCGGTCCAGGTCGCCGATCTGGCGGGCCGCGATGCCGGTGCGCCAGCGCACCGAGCGGGTCAGCAGGCCCTGGTCGACCGCCTGCGTCAACTCGCTGATCTCGCCGAGCCGGTACAGGTCGCCGCGCAGCAGGCAGTAGTCGCACAGCGCGCCCAGCAGGTGCAGCACGGCCGCGGTGTCCACGCCCTGCGCGCCGCGCACGGTGGCGGTGATGAAGCTGGACTCCTCGTCCAGCCAGCGCAGCGCCTGGTCGAGCGAGCGGAAGCCGTGCGCGCCGACCGCACCGTGCGGGAGCGCGTCGGCCCGGGTCGAGGTCTTGCCGTCCACCAGCCGGATCACCGAGTCGGCCAGCCGCGCGTAGGTGCGGATCAGCCGCTCGCGGGCGGCGGTGCGCTCCGGCTCGTCCTCCTCGGCCGCCAGCCGCTCCTGGGCGAAGTCACGTACCAGGTCGTGCAGCCGGTAGCGGCGGGCGCGCACGTGCTCCACCAGCCCGGCGCGGTCCAGCGCGGTGAGCAGCGCGGCCGCCTCCATCTCGTCGGAGTCCAGCAGCGCCGCCGCGGCGCCCGCTCCCAGACTGGCACGGCCGGCCAGCGCCAGCCGGCGCAGCAGTCGTCGGGCGTCGGCCGGCAGGTCGCGGTAGCCCGCCGCCAGCGCCCGGCCGACCGGCCCGCCGGCGGCGCCGTGGGTGGCCCCGGCGGGCCCGGGGGCGGCGGCCTTGGCGGGCCCGGCGGCCGTACTGCCGCTCGCGGCACCCCCGGTGGCCGCGGTGCCGTCGCCGGACCCGGCCGCCAGCGCCTCGGCCAGCGCGGCCGGCCGGCGGTCGCCGGCCGCGCGGCCGGCCACCCGCAGCGCCAGCGGCAGACCGCCGCACAACCGGTTCACCCGGCCGACCGCGGCGGCGTCGAGCGCGGCCGGCGGCCGGCCGGCGAACTCCGCGAGCAGCGCGGACGCGTCCTCGTCGGCCAGCGCCGGGACCGGCAGGTCGCGCACCCACGCGTCCGGCAGGTCCAGCTCCAGCGGCTCCGCGCAGGTCACCAGCACCAGCGACTCCGACCCGGCGGGCACCAGCGCGCGCACCTGATCGGCGTCCCGGGCGTCGTCCAGCACGATCACCACCGGCAGCCCGGCCAGGTGCCGGTGGTACAGCTCGCTCAGCCGACTCAGGTGGTCCTCGCGGGAGGGCAGTTCGCGGAAGAGCAACTGCTCGCGCGGCGCCCCGAACCGGTTGAGCAGGTGCAGCAGCGCCTCCCGGGTGGTCAGCGGCTCCTCGCCCGCGGTGCCCGCGCCGCGCAGGCTCACCACGCACACCCCGCGGAACTGCCCGCGCAACTCCTTCGCGGCGCGCACCGCCAGCGTGCTGCGCCCGGAGCCGGCCGGCCCGCGCAGGGTGACCACGGTCGGCCGGGTCTCGGTGGACGCGCGGGCGTGCTGCACCCACCGGCTGATGTCCGCCAGGTGCGCGTGGTGCCCGGCGTACGGCCCAGGGGTCTCCGGCAGAGCGGCGAACGACTGCTCCAGCAGGGCTCGTTGGCGCGCGGCGGCGCTGCGGTCCGGCCGCCGGGGGGCCCGCGGCACCTGGGTGGCCGGCCCGCCGGGAGCGGGACGACCGGCGGCGCCGGGAGCCGGGGCGGCGGGTGGCCGCGTGCGGTCGGCGGCCGGTGGGGCGGTGGGGTCGGGCGGCGCGGTGGCGGTGTCCGCGACCGGCGCGCGGCCCGGCGCGGTCCGGGGCGCGGGAACCGTCGGCGGGTCGGCCGTCCCGGCCAGGAACGGCAGCACCCCGTCGAGGTCCAGCACCGCCAGCCAGCGGCGGCGCGCCCGGTCCGGGTCCGGCACGGCCCGGCGGGCGCGGGCGGCGGCGAGCGCCTGCCAGCCGCCGCCCGCCGCGGCGCCGACCACGGCGGCCAGCACCCCGGTGCCCGCGGCGGCCCCGGCGCCCAGCCCGTGGGCCAGGTCGGCGGCGGCCCCGGCGGCCCCGGCGGTGACGGCGGCCAGCAGCGGTCCGGCCGGGCGCGGCGCGGACGCCGGGCCGGCCGCCGCGGCCCGCAGCGCCGCGCGGTAGTCGGCGTAGGCCGCGGCGCCGGCCGGCGCGATCTCGGCGTCGAAGCCGGCCCGGGCGCGTGCCAGCAGCGCGTCGCGGTCGACCGGGCCGGGTGCCTGCCGGGCGTGCCGGGTGACGGCGTGCCGCAGTAGGCGGTCGGCCGCCGCCCGGTCCGGCTCCCGCAGCCCGTCCGGCCCGGCGGCGGCTTCGGCAGCGCCGGGCGCGGCGGCCTCCGGGGCGGGGTCGTCGGTCGGGTCGGGGCGGGTCGGACGGGACGGTTCACTCACGGGCGTTCCCCCTTCGGTGGCGCCGGACCCGGTCGGAGCCGCGTGACGGTGCACGGGGGACCGAGTCGGCCGCTCGCCTTCTCCCTACCTCCTCCGGCCCGCCGACAACCCTGCCGCCCCTCGGGGGACGGGCGGCGGGATCGGGGTGGGGGATCTGTGGGCCGTCCCGGCCCGGCTCGGGCCGACGCCACGTCCGCCGTCCTGCCGGACGTGACAGGTACACCACGCTGCACACCACCTGCGTGCCGGGAGCCCGGGCAAGCCCGGGTCGAAGCGGCGCACCAAGACCGGGTCCAGGCCGGTCACTTTCCGGCCCCCAGGCCGCCCAGCCGTACGACGACCGGTGTCTTTCCTGGCAGTACGACGCCAGGACCGTGAGCATCTGGACCGTCGCGGGACGGCTCAGGAACGTCTCGTTCGTCAGCTCGCCGGCTGCCCCGCAAGCCCCAACGGGCGTGTCGCTGCGCGGCGGCAGATGCAGGGCCGGGCGCAGCGTCGCGAAAACGGGTCCGCAGGTTTGGTGTGCACCGCATTGACCAACGACACGGCGTGGATCGATAGTTGAGGTGCGCGCCAAGAACGCATGAGGGCGGGGGCCGGGGGGGCTCATGCAAATCATCGACATGACGGGTTACTCGATTCGCTCGGCGATGATCACGATGCGGCGGAAGGACACGCCGCTGAAATTCGTGATCTTCCCCATGGTCCACGTCGCGACACCCGACTTCTACGCGACCGTACGCGTCCGACTCGAGGAATGCGACCTGATCGTCGCGGAAGGGGTGCGGGGGAAGTCCCTCCAGATCAGAGCCCTGCTCCTGGCGTACCGCCTGGTGCCCCGCCGTAGCCGCGGCGCCCTGCAGGAACAAGACTACGCAACTCTCCTGCCACCCGGGGTTCCAGTGGTCAATCCGGATGTCACCGCGGCCGAGGTCGCTGCGGATCTCCGCAGGGCGGCGCGATGGTTCTATCCCATCCTGCTGGTTCTCGCTCCTTTGTGGGGCCTGGTTTTCGCCCTGCGAGGCCCCGAGGCGTTCCTGACCGAGGACATAGTGGTCGAGGACCAGCCGCCCGGTCCGCGGGCCGCGGAACTCGACGACGACCCGCTGAACCATGCCCTGCTCGACCGCCGCGACCGGCTCCTGCTGGACGCCCTCGGTCGGATCCACACCGAGCGCAGCCGGCAACCGATCACCGTGGCTGTCATCTACGGAGCCAGCCACGTGCCGGCCATGACCCACGGGTTGCTGGACGCCTACGGATACGTGCCCATGGCGTCGGAGTGGCTCACCGTCTACGAGCACGACTGCTGAGATCGGGCACCGGACGCCGCTGCCACGGACAAGTCACGATGATCAACGGTGGCCGTACCTGTCTCCGCGCCGGCCCGACCAGCAAGATCACGATCTACAGCTGGAGCACCAGGCTCCGTGACGGTCGGCCGGGTCGGAGGGCGGCCGGCGGAAAAGCCGTCGCAGTGGCGGGCCGGGCTGGCTAGCCTGCCCGCCATGGCTTCCCTCGCGCGGCAGTGCCTGACCCATGCCGAGACCGGTCCCGCGCTGCGCGCGCTGGCCGAGTGGACGCCCGGCGACGTCCCCGGAGGCGGGTTGCACCCCGGGGACGTGGGGTGGCACCTGCGGTTCGAGGACGCGACCGTTCACCTGTGGACCGACGGCGCGGAGCCGGTGGCCGTCGGCTTCCTCGACGGTTCGGTGCTGCGGGTGACCACTGCGCCGGGCGCGGATCTCGAGGCGCTCGCGGCCGACGCGGAGGAGTTGCTCGAACCCGGTGGCGAGGCGACCGATGGCCTGTCCATCCCCGGATGGCAGCCGGACCTGCGGCCATGGCTCGCCATGTCGTGGACCCCGCGGCCGGTCTCCAGCCGTGCCGAGCCCGTCGACGAGGCCGCTGCGGCCGACCGGGTACTGGTACAGCGGTCCGCGTTCCCGAACTCCACGTTCACCGTCGAGCGCTGGCACACGATGAAGCGCTCACCGGCCGGCGACCTGGCCGTGGACGTACTGGTGCGCACGCCCGAGGGGGAGCCGGCGGCCGCCGCGACCGGATGGTTCGCGGGCGCCGGCAGGTGCGGGCTGCTCGAACCGGTCGGCACCGATGCTGACCACCGCGGGCACGGCTACGGGCGGGACGCCGTGCTGGGAGCGTGCGCGGTGCTGGTCGAGCGGGGGGCGAGCGCGGTCGCCGTCGTGCCGAAGTCCTGGAACGAGCCCGCGGTGGCGCTCTACCGGTCGGCCGGATTCACCGTCGTGCGGGAGAACCTCGACTGGATCCGACCGCCGCAGACAGGAACGGGTCGACGGCGCCCGGCGAGCGCGGTGTGGCAGCGGCCGGACACCTGACCGGCACGGGCGTTCCCCCTTCGGTGCGCCGGACCGTCGGAGCCGCGTGACGGTGCACGGGGGACCGAGTCGGCCGCTCGCCTTCTCCCTACCTCCTCCGGCCCGCCGACGACCCTGCCGCCCCTCTCAGGGACGGTGCGGCGGGACGCCGCCGTGCGCCCGCCGCCGACGCCGTGCCGCAGGCCCGCCGGGACGGCGGGTCAGGTACGCGCCGTGCCGGACAGCAGGTCGGGACGGTGGGCCCGGACCCACGCGCCGATCCGCCCGGTCCGCCAGTCCTCGTCGAACGCGGGGAGCAGGATCGCGGTGAGCCGCCGATGGGTGCGCGGATCGAAGTCCCGCGCGCCCTGGTTCCGGGCGATCTGCCCCCGGACCAGCTTCGAGGCGGAGGGACTCACCGTCAGGCGCCCGGTGCCGACCAGCGCGTCCTGCCCGCGTCGCCGGCTCGTGGCGATCACGGCCATGGACAGCAGGCCGGCGATGAGGCCGGCCCGTCCGTACCCCGTCGAGGGAGTGGAGCCCTTGTTGACCAGGTCCGCCTTGCGGATCGCGCGGACCTGGTCCCACGGCAGCTCCAGTCGGCAGTGCCGTTCCACGACCACCGCTCCGTCCGGCGAGAGTATCAACGTGGCGGTGGCCCAGGTCTCGTCGAACTGGCGCTTCTTCGCGACGCACATCGCGGTCCCGAGGGCCGCCGTCGGGACGAGCGCCAGCGGCCAGGCCAGCGGACCGGCTCCCATCGAGCCGAACAGCACGAGGAGCAGCAGCAGGAGCACGAGCAGCGTCGCGACGAACTGGGGGAGGAAGCGCCGTGCCCACACGCCGATGGTCACCGCGCAGGGGAACGTCTCCGCTGTCGCGAAGTCGTCGGGGGTCGTGGCCATGTCCGGTACTCCTGATCTTCGGTCGCCGGGTGCTCCGCGGCGTGTCGGGTGGGTGTGGCCGGTCGGCCGGACGGATCGCGCCGGGGGAACCGCCCGCGCCGGGCGGGTGCGGGGGATCCGGCCGCGCGGGTCACGGACGGCCCTGCTCGCGCCAGGACATGGAGGCGAGCCGGCTCAGCCGGGCCGGCGGAACGTGGCGGTGCGGGCCCCCGCCCCGGCCTGCCGCCCAGGAGAGCGGCACCGTGACGAGGGCGAAGCCGGCCAGGAACCAGAGGAACCACATGCGCGTCTCCTTCGGACGGTGCGCGGGTCAGAGCGCCTCAGCGGTGGGTTCGGGGGCGCGCAGCGGGTCGGGCACGGCGAGGGCCGCGTCGGCGTGGCGCGCCTGCTCGGCCGCCCACACGACGCGGTGGCTCGCGAGGCTCTCGCGCGGGCCGGAGCGGATGCCGCTGGTGTCACCGGTCGCGACGGCGGTCAGGAACGCGGCGATCGCGGCGCGGTCGCCGTCGCCGTGGTCGCCGTCGCCGTGGTCGGCGACGCCGTGCGCGGTGCGCGCCGGCACGTCGATGGTGGTCGCGGTGACCGCCGGGTGGCCGCGGAAGTCGTGCACGAGGACCTGCCTCCCGTCGCACTCGATGCTGCCGTGCGTGCCGAAGATCCGCGTCCTGCGGTGTCCCATCTCGGTGAACGCGGTGACGGTGTGGGTCGCGGTGACGCCGTTGCCGTACTCCAGCGCGACGACCTGGTGGTCGACGACGTCGTTGTCGCAGGCGTAGACGCAGCGCCCGTACGGTCCGGTGGCGAGCGCCTCGCGCAGCGCGCTCCCGGTCGGGGTCGGGGTGACCACGCCCAACGGCCAGTACTCACGGTCGCGGTCGCCGAGACACGACCGGTACAGCCGCGGCGCGGAGAACGGGCAGTCGGGCTCGATCCCGCAGTCCAGGCAGCGGTCGGCCGCCCCCGCCGGCTGGTTGTCCCGGGTGAAGTGACGCAGTCCGCCGAAGGAGGCGACGCGCACCGGCTGCGCCTCGACCAGGTAGGACAGCCAGTCGATGTCATGACAGCACTTGGCCATCAGCAGGGAGCTGGACTCGTCCTGGCGCCGCCAGTTGCCGCGCACGTAGGAGTGCGCGAAGTGCCAGGCGCCGACGGGTTCGAGGTGCTCGACGGTGACGATCCGGCCGATGCGCCCGTCGCGTACGAGGCCCTTGACGATGTCGGTGTAGGGCATGTAGCGCAGCGGGTGCAGCACGGCGAAGACGACGCCCGCGCGTTCGACGGCGGCGATCATCCTGGCCGCGTCGGGTTCGGTCGGCGCCATCGGCTTCTCGCACAGGATGTGCCGGCCGAGTTCGGCGAAGCGCACGCACGGGTCGGCGTGGTCGCCGTCCTGGGTGGTGATGAGCACGGCGTCCGCCAGGTCCGCGGCGCGTGCGGCGAGGTCGCGCCAGTCGCGGAACCTGGCCTCGGGCGGCAGACCGTGCTCGGCGGCCAGGCGTTCGCGCCGCCGGTCGTCGGGTTCGGCGACAGCCGTGATCAGCCCGCCGCCGCCGCGGATGCGCCTGCCGTGATCGGTGCCGCGCACTCCCGCGCCGAGCACGGCGACGCGCACGGGACTCACCGGAGCGGATTCGCCGGTTGTCATGACCGTCTCCTCGGTGTCGCGTTGGGCAGGTGGGGTCTGGCGTCGTCGAGCACGTGGTCGAACGCCCGACGGCGGGCGAGTTCGGCCGCGCCGAGCAGCACGGCACGGCGGCCGAGGGTGGACAACCGCAGATCCGGTTCGAACATGCCGTGGCAGGCGAGCTTGAACCGGTCCGCGAGCGGACGGTGGATCGCCTGTCCGGCAAGGGAGAGCGCGCCCCCGAGCACGATCAGTTCGGGGTCGATGGTGTGCACGATCTCGGCGAGGGCCATGCCCAGCAGGTCGACGAACTCGGCGACGTCGTCGACCGCGGCCGGGTCGCCCGCCTCGGCCGCAGAGAACAGCCGCGCCGCCTCGGCCTGCCGGCCGTAGAGCCAACTGCTCGCGCGCCCCCACCAGGAGTCGCGGATGTTCGCCGCCTCGCCGGCCTGGTGGTGTGCGCCGCGGTGCAGTCGTCCACCGTGGACGATGCCGAAGCCGACGCGGCGACCGGCGAGCACGACGACGACGTCCTCCGTGCTGCCCGCGACGCCGAAGCGCTGCTCGGCGAGCACGGCGAGGTTGGCGTCGTTGTCGATGGACACCCGGGCCGGCGCGAACCGCTCGCGGAGCCAGGTGCGCAGCCCGTCGCCGTGCCAGTCACGGGAGCGGATGACCGCCGAGCGGGTGATCTCGCCGTCCGCCCGGACGATGCCGGGGACGGCGACGGCGACCGCTCGCACCTGGTCGCGGCCGATGCCCGCGCCGGCCAGCGCCGCCTCGCTCGCGCGCGCGACCGCCGCGAGCCGGACCGGTGCCGGGTCGAACGGGCCGACCCCGACCGGCTCCGGTTCGGCGGGGCCGGCGTCCAGCCCGGGCCCGGGGCCGGCGAGGTCGTCGACCCGGGCCCGGACGGTGTTCGCGCCGACGTCGATCGCGAGCAGATGGCCGGACTCCGGGCGCAACCGGTAGAGCACGGCGGGGCGGCCGCTGGCCAGCGCGACCGGTTCGGACCCGGCGACGACCCCCAGGCCGACGAGCAGGTCGAGCGCGCGCTCCACGGTGGACCGCGAAAGGCCGCTCGCGGAGGCGAGTGCGGCGTTGGTGTGCGACGCGCGGTCGTAGAGGCAGTCGAGGACGGCCTCGGCGTTCCACCGGCCGATCTCGGTGGTGTTGGTCATCCGACGGCGTCCCGCGGTCACGGCTGCCCCCTCGCATCGTTTTGACCAGACTTACGATAGGTCTGAGCATAACCGGGGTCAAGGGGTGGATCCCGGCGGCCCGGCGGTCCGTCCCGGCCGGGACCGCGGCGTCCCCGCCGGGCTGGGACCGCCGGGCGGCGGCGGGGACGTGCCGTTCCGGCGGCCGGGTCGCGGGGTGTGAGAGGCTGACCGGCGTGAACCGGTTGGCCGGCGCGACCTCGCCCTATCTCCTCCAGCATGCCGACAACCCGGTCGACTGGTGGCCGTGGGGGCCGGAGGCGTTCGAGGACGCGCGGCGGCGCGACGTGCCGGTGCTGCTGAGCGTCGGCTACGCGAGCTGCCACTGGTGCCACGTGATGGCCGGCGAGTCGTTCGAGGACCCGGCGACGGCCGCCGTGATCAACGCGGGCTTCGTGGCGGTCAAGGTGGACCGCGAGGAGCGTCCCGACGTGGACGCGGTCTACATGGAGGCGGTGCAGGCCGCGACCGGGCAGGGTGGCTGGCCGATGACGGTCTTCCTCACCCCGGACGCCGAACCGTTCTACTTCGGCACCTACTTCCCGCCCCGGCCGCGTTCCGGGACGCCGGCCTTCCGCCAGGTGCTGGACGCGATCGGCGCCGCCTGGCGGGACCGGCGCGACGAGGTGGGCGAGGCGGCCGCGCGGATCACCGCCGACCTCTCGCGCGGCGCGCTCGCCAACCGGCTGCGCGGCGTCGCCCCGGCCGGGCCGGAGGAACTGGCCGCCGCGGTAGGGGTGTTGCGCGGCGAGTTCGACGAACGCGACGGCGGGTTCGGCGGCGCGCCGAAGTTCCCGCCGTCCATGGTGCTGGAGTTCCTGCTGCGCCACCACGCCCGTACCGGGTCCGGCACGGCGCTGGAGATGGTCCGGCGCACCTGCGAGGCGATGGCCCGCGGCGGGATCTACGACCAACTCGGTGGCGGCTTCGCCCGGTACGCGGTGGACGCGACGTTCACGGTGCCGCACTTCGAGAAGATGCTCTACGACAACGCGCTGCTGTGCCGGGTCTACGCCCACCTGTGGCGGGCCACCGGCAGCGACCTGGCCCGCCGGGTGGCGCTGGAGACGGCCGACTTCATGGTCCGCGAACTCGGCACCGCCGAGGGCGGGTTGGCGAGCGCGCTGGACGCGGACAGTGACCGGGCGGACGGCGGGCACAGCGAGGGCGCCTACTACGTGTGGACCCCGGCGCAGTTGCGGGAGGCGCTCGGCGGACCGGACGCGGCGCTGGCCGCCGAGGTCTTCGGGGTCACCGAGCACGGCACGTTCGAGGAGGGCGCCTCGGTGCTGCGCCGGCCGGCGGCGGAGCCCGGCCGGCGGGAGCGGACCGACGCGATCCGCGAGCGGCTGCTGCGGGCGCGGGCGGCCCGGCCCCGGCCCGGCCGGGACGACAAGGTGGTCGCCGCCTGGAACGGCCTGGCGGTCGCCGCGCTGGCCGAGACCGGCGCGTACTTCGGGCGCGAGGACCTGGTGCACGCCGCGCAGGCCGCCGCCGACCTGCTGGTCCGGGTCCACCTCGACGAGCGCGGCCGGCTGGCCCGTACCTCCCGGGACGGCGTGCCGGGCGGTAACGCCGGTGTGCTGGAGGACTACGCGGACCTGGCCGAGGGCTTCCTGGCACTGGCCGGGGTGACCGGTGAGAGCGCGTGGCTGGAGCTGGCCGGGCTGCTGCTGGACACCGTGCTGCGGCACTTCGCGGCGGACGACGGCGGGTTCCACGACACCGCCGACGACGCCGAACGGCTGATCCACCGGCCGCGCGACCCCACCGACAACGCCACGCCGTCCGGTTGGACGGCGGCCGCCGGGGCGCTGCTGTCGTACGCCGCGCAGACCGGGTCGGCCCGGCACCGGGAGGCGGCCGAACGGGCGCTGGGCGTGGTGGGCGCGCTGGCCGGGGCCGCGCCGCGGTTCGCCGGCTGGGGCCTGGCGGTCTGCGAGGCGCTGGCCGACGGTCCGCGCGAGATCGCGGTGGTCGGCCCGGCCGACGACCCGGGCACCGCCGCGCTGCACCGCACCGCGTTGTTGGGCACCGCCCCCGGCGCGGTGGTCGCGGTGGGCCGGCCGGACGCCGAGGGCTTCCCGCTGCTGCGGGACCGCGCCGCGCGGGACGGCGCCGCCACCGCCCACGTGTGCCGCGGCTTCGTCTGCGACCTGCCGGTCACCGCACCGGAGGCGCTGGCCGAACGGCTGCGGTAGCCGCGGGCGCGGCGGCCCGCTCGGCAGGCACCGGGGCGGGTCGCGGTCGGCCGGCGCGCCGGCCCTCACCACCAGGCCGGGGTCGAACCGTCCGGGCGGCGACCGGGTGCGTCGCTCTCCGCCCCGTGCGTCCTCGTGCCGCCGCCGTCCTCGCCCCCGCGCCCCCGCGCCGCCCCTGCGTCGTCGTCCGCCGCCGCGCCACGCTGAGTCCGCCGGGCGCGGGGCGGGGGCGGGGGAGAAGAAACGATTCGGGAGAAAGGCCGAAAAAAGGATGTACGGGCGTCAGCGGTGGGTGTACGCGACGATCGAGATCCCGATGTAGTGCACGGTGAAGGCCGCGAGCGTCAGCGAGTGGAAGACCTCGTGGAAGCCGAACCAGCGCGGCGACGGGTCCGGCCGCTTGACCGCGTACACCACGCCGCCCGCGCTGTAGAGCAGTCCGCCCAGTGCCACGCAGACCAGTACCGCCACCCCGCCGGCCCGCAGGAAGTCCGGCAGGTAGAACACCGCCGCCCAGCCGAGCGCCAGATAGCACGGGGTGTAGAGCCAGCGCGGTGCCTGCACCCAGAAGACCCGGAACGCGATGCCGGCCAGCGCGCCGCACCAGATGAACCACAGCAGCGCGACGGCGGTGCCGTGCGGCAGCAGCAGCACCGCCAGCGGGGTGTAGGTGCCGGCGATGATCAGGAAGATGTTCGCGTGGTCCATCCGTCGCAGCACCGCGGTGGCCCTGGGCCCCCAGTCGCCGCGGTGGTAGAGCGCGCTGACCCCGAACAGCAGGCAGGCGGAGACCGTGTAGACCGCGCACGCGATCCGGCCGCGAGGACTGTCGGCCAGCGCGGTCAGCGCCACCCCGGCGAAGAGCGTCGCCGGGAACATGCCGGCGTGCAGCCACCCCCGCAGCTTGGGCTTGACGACGGTGTGCAGCTGCTCGGCGACGGCCCTGGTGGCCGTCGTGGGTGTCTGTTCGACCGGAGTCATGGCGGTCATGCTACCTACGCGACCGTAGGTTACGTGCGAGTCATGAATCAGGCGAGAAGTGTTAATGCTCACCCCTGCGGGGGTGGACAGATCAGGTGTGCACACCGGACACTCATATGAGTGCGGTCGGTACCGGATGAGCGGGCGCCCGAAGCATCCGGGCCGCAGCCCCCAAGGGGCCGAACCAACCCTCGACATCACGCCCGGAACGTGCGGACCGGGCGGAACGGAGCGATCGTGGCGCGCGGCAATGCGGCTCCCACCAACCACCAGGACCTGATCGCCTGGGTCGGCGAGGTCGCCGACCTGACCCGGCCCGACGAGATCGTGTGGTGCGACGGCTCCGAGCAGGAGTACCGCCGGCTGTGCGACGGACTGGTCGAGAAGGGCACCTTCAAGCGGCTCGACCCGGTACAGCGCCCCAACTCCTTCTACGCGGCCTCCGACCCCGGTGACGTGGCGCGGGTCGAGGACCGTACCTTCATCTGCTCGCGGCGCGAGCAGGACGCCGGGCCCACCAACCACTGGAAGGACCCCGCCGAGATGCGGGAGGTCTTCACCGGTGAGCGGGGCCTGTTCCGCGGCTCGATGCGCGGCCGCACGATGTACGTCGTGCCGTTCTGCATGGGCCCGCTCGGCTCACCGCTGTCCGCGATCGGCGTGGAGATCACCGACTCCGCCTACGTGGCGGTGTCCATGCGCACCATGACCCGGATGGGAGCGCCGGTGCTGGACGCGCTCGGCGAGGACGGCTTCTTCGTCAAGGCGGTGCACACCCTCGGCGCGCCGCTGGAGCCCGGCCAGCCGGACGTGCCGTGGCCGTGCAACGGCACCAAGTACATCTCGCACTTCCCGGAGGACCGCGAGATCTGGTCCTACGGCTCCGGCTACGGCGGCAACGCGCTGCTCGGCAAGAAGTGCTACGCGTTGCGCATCGCCTCGGTGATGGCCCGCGACGAGGGCTGGCTCGCCGAGCACATGCTCATCCTCAAGCTCACCCCGCCCACCGGCGCCCCCCGGTACGTCGCCGCCGCCTTCCCGTCCGCCTGCGGCAAGACCAACCTGGCCATGCTGGAGCCGACGGTGCGCGGCTGGAGCGTGGAGACGGTGGGCGACGACATCGCGTGGATGCGGTTCGGCGAGGACGGCCGGCTGTACGCCATCAACCCGGAGGCCGGCTTCTTCGGCGTCGCCCCCGGCACCGGCGAGCACACCAACGCCAACGCCATGAAGACCCTCTACGGCAACGCGGTCTTCACCAACGTGGCCCTCACCGACGACGCCGACGTGTGGTGGGAGGGCATGACCGAGGAGCCGCCGGCCCACCTGACGGACTGGAAGGGCGGCGACTGGACGCCGGAGTCCGGCACCCCGGCCGCCCACCCCAACGCCCGCTTCACGGTCCCCGCCGCGCAGTGCCCGATCATCGCGCCCGAGTGGGAGGACCCGCGGGGCGTGCCGATCTCGGCGATCCTGTTCGGCGGCCGGCGGGCCAGCGCGGTGCCGCTGGTCACCGAGTCCTTCGACTGGCAGCACGGCGTCTTCCTCGGCGCCAACGTCGCCTCCGAGAAGACCGCGGCGGCCGAGGGCAGGGTCGGCGAGCTGCGCCGCGACCCGTTCGCCATGCTGCCGTTCTGCGGCTACAACATGGGCGACTACTTCGCGCACTGGATCAGCGTCGGCCGGCAGGCCGCCGCCCGCGGCGACGCCGACAAGCTGCCGAGGATCTACTACGTCAACTGGTTCCGCAAGGACGCCGACGGCCGGTTCGTGTGGCCCGGCTTCGGCGAGAACAGCCGGGTGCTGAAGTGGATCGTGGAGCGCCTGGAGGGTCGCGGCGAGGGCGTGGACAGCCCGATCGGCGTGCTGCCCGCCGAGGGCGCGCTCGACACCGAGGGCCTGGACCTGCCGCAGGCCGACCTGGACCTGCTGCTCGGCGTGGACCGGGAGGTCTGGCGCCAGGAGGCGGCGCTGATCCCCTCCCACCTGGAGACGTTCGGCGACCACACCCCGAAGGAGCTGTGGGACGAGTACCGGGCCCTGGTGGCCCGGCTGGGCTGACCCGCGACCCTTCCCCGGGACCGCCTGCCGGGTGTGCGGCGCGGCGGCGGTCCACCTCACCGGCCCGGGGCCGGCGGCACAGCCGCGCCGTCCGGCCCCGGGCCGCGTGGCGCGCGGGCGCCGGGGTGGACCCGGCGGCCCGGCCCGTCCACCGGGCGCGGTTCCGCCGAACGGGCCGGGCCGGCCGGGTCAGGGCTGGCCGTAGCCGTCCAGGAAGCGGCCGATGCGTCCGACGGCCTCGGTCAGCTCCTCGGCCCGCGGCAGCGTCACGATGCGGAAGTGGTCCGGCTCCGGCCAGTTGAAGCCGGTGCCGTGCACGATCATGATCTTCTCGGCGCGCAGCAGGTCGAGCACCATCTGCCGGTCGTCCTTGACCTTGTAGACGTCCGGGTCGAGCCGGGGGAAGGCGTACAACGCCCCGCGCGGCTTGACGCAGGTGATGCCCGGGATGGCGACCAGCGCCTCGTACGCCGCGTCGCGCTGGGCGCGCAGCCGCCCGCCGGGCAGCACCAGCGAGTCGATCGACTGGTGGCCGCCGAGCGCGGTGGCGATCGCGTGCTGGGCCGGCATGTTGGCGCACAGCCGCATGTTGGCCAGGATCGTCAGACCCTCGATGTAGCTGGCCGCGTGCGCCTTCGGGCCGCACACCGCCATCCAGCCGCTGCGGTAGCCGGCCACCCGGTACGCCTTGGACAGCCCGTTGAAGGTGAGGGTGAGCAGGTCCGGCGCGATCGCCGAGGTCGGGGTGTGCGTGGCGCCGTCGTAGAGGATCTTGTCGTAGATCTCGTCCGAGCAGACCACCAGGCGGTGCCGGCGGGCGATCCCGGTCAGCCCGCGCAGCACCTCGTCGTCGTAGACCGCGCCGGTCGGGTTGTTCGGGTTGATGACCACCAGGGCCTTGGTGCGGTCGGTGACCTTGCGCTCGACGTCGGCCAGGTCCGGCATCCAGTCGGACCGCTCGTCGCACCGGTAGTGCACGGCGGTGCCGCCGGCCAGCGAGACCGAGGCGGTCCACAGCGGGTAGTCCGGCGCCGGGACCAGCACCTCGTCGCCGTCGTCCAGCAGCGCCTGCATCGACATCTGGATCAGCTCCGAGACGCCGTTGCCCAGGTAGACGTCCTCCACCTCCAGCGGCACGTCCCGGGTCTGGTAGTGCTGCACCACCGCGCGGCGGGCGGACAGCAGGCCCTTGGCGTCGCCGTAGCCGTGCGCGCCGCCCAGGGAGCGCAGCATGTCCTCCAGGATCTCCGGGGGGCACTCGAAGCCGAACGGGGCCGGGTTGCCGGTGTTCAGCTTCAGGATGCGGTGGCCCGCTGCCTCCAGCCGCATCGCCTCCTCGAGAACCGGGCCCCGGATCTCGTAGCAGACGTTCGCGAGCTTGGTGGACTGGATGACCTGCATGCCCGACACCCTACGGTGGCCGGGCCGGGAGCGCGGCGTGTCATTGGCCACGCCGGCGGACCGAGCGACCGGCCAGCACGCCGGTGCGCCGCCCGTCGTCGACCACCGCACGGCCGTCGATCAGCACGTACGGGATGCCGTCCGGGCGGGCGCGCGGCCGGGCGTAGGTGGCCCGGTCCGCGACCCGCTCGGGATCGAAGAGCACCAGGTCGGCGCGGTATCCCGGGCGGACCAGGCCCCGGTCGGCCAGCCCCAGCCGGGCGGCCGGCCGGCCGGTGAGCCGGGCCACCGCGCCCGGCAGCGAGAGCACGCCCAGGTCCCGGGCGTAGGTGCCCAGGTAGCGCGGGAACGTGCCGTAGGCACGCGGATGCGGCTTGTCCCCCGTAAGGATGGCGTCGCTGCCGGCGGTGTGCGCCGGATGGCGCATGATCGTCCGTACGTTCGCCTCGTCGCCGACGTGCTGCAGGACGGTGGTGCCCAGCCGGTCCTCGACCAGCAGCCGGCGGGCGGTGGCGAACGGCTCCTCGCCGCGCGCGGCGGCCAGCGCGGCCACCGTGCTCCCCACCAGTCCGGCCCGTCCGGGCGTGGCGGTGCCGGAGACCTCCACGGTCTCCCAGTCCACCGGCACGCCGTGGCAGCCGTCCGAACCCTCCACCTCCAGCGCCCGGCGGATCGCCCGGCAGACCGTCTCGTCCGCCAGCCGCTCCAGCGTCGCGCGCGGCCCGCCCTCCAGCGCCCAGCCGGGCAGCAGCGCGACCAGCGTGGTGCAGCCGGGCAGGTACGGATAGCTGTCCAGCGTGATGTCGTCGCCGGCGGCGATCGCCGCGTCCAGCAGCGCCAGCAGCTCCCCGGCGCGACCGGCGTTGACGGGGAAGTTCATCGTGGCGTGCGCCAGGTGCAGCGGGCAGCCGGCGTCCCGGGCGATGTCCACCACCTCCTGGTACGCCGCGAGCGCGCCGGCGCCGTAACTGCGGTGGTGCGGGCACCAGTAGCCGCCGCGCGCGGCCACCACCCGGCACAGCGTGGTGAGTTCGGCCCGGCAGGCGTACATCCCCGGCGGGTAGGTCAGCCCGGAGGACATCCCGAACGCGCCGTCCGCCATCGCGGCGTCGACCAGTTCGCGCATCCGGTCGGTCTCGCGCGCGGTGGCCGGCCGGTCCGCCCAGCCGACCGCGAGCATCCGCACGGTGCCCTGCGGCACCAGGTAGGCGGCGTTGACCGCGACGCCCGCGTCCAGCCGGTCCAGGTACTCCCCGACGGTGCGCCAGTCCATCGCCAGGCCGCCGCCGTCGCCGTTCCAGCCGGTCAACTGCGCGCGCACCTCGGCCAGCACCCGGTCGTCGGCCGGCGCGTAGGACAGGCCGTCCTGGCCGATCACCTCCAGGGTGACGCCCTGCGCGGTCTTCGCCTCGTGCGCCGGGTCGGCCAGCAGCGCCAGGTCGCTGTGCGCGTGCATGTCGATGAACCCGGGCGCCAGCGCCAGCCCGGCGCACTCCAGCCGGCGGCGCCCGGCGGGCCGCCGCCCCGGGTCGCCCGGCCGGTGGACCGCGGCGATCCGCCCGCCGGCCAGTCCCACGTCGGCGCGGAAGCCGTCGGCCCCCGTGCCGTCCAGCACGATCACGTCACGCAGCACCAGGTCCACGGCTGGGCGCCTTTCGCCGGCGGTCCGATCCCGGGAGCGGCCGCACCCGGCCGATTCAGAAGAAGGTCCGTACGCAGTCGACCACCGTGCCGTCCTCCTCCACCACCGGGATCAGCCGCCACTTGTCGAACGCGGTGCACGGGTGCGACAGGCCCAGCCCCACCCAGTCGCCGACCTCCAGCGCGGCGCCGGGCGCCAGCCGGACGAAGGCGTGCTGGTCGGCGAGCGCGTACACCTCCAGGCCCTCGGCCGCACGCTCGGCGCCGGTCTCCCCGTCGCGCACCACCCGCGGATCGGGCAGCCGCATGTCGTGCGCGGCGTCCCGCTTGCCCGCGTTGAGCAGCGCCAGGTCCGGTTCGGGGCGGGAGACCACCTGTGCCCACAGCCGCAGCGCCGGCCGCAGCGTGCCCTGGTCCGGCACCCGCTCGTGGAACGGGGTGCGGTCGCGGTAGTGCCCGTCGTCGTGGGTGACGTAGGCGCCGGAGCGCAGCAGCCTCAGCACCGGGCGGGACATGCCGTCCACCGGGCCGAGCACGTCGGCGACCGCGTCGAACCAGGCGCTGCCGCCGGCGCTGACCACGATCCGCTCGGCGCGCCCGAAGTGGCCGGCCGAGTCCAGCCCGCGGGCCAGCGCCACCAGCCGCTCCAGCCAGGCGTGCACGGTGTCCGGGGTCCTGTCGCGCAGCTCGCCCTCGTAGCCGGCCACGCCCACCAGCCGCAGGTGCGCGGAGGCGGCCACCGCCTCGGCCACCTCCAGCGCGGTCGCCGCGTCCCGCACCCCGGTCCGGCCACCGTCGGCGCCGAGTTCGACGACCACCGGGAGGTCCGCCCGCAGCGCGGCGTCCATCAGCCGCACGCCGCGCACCGAGTCGACGTACGCGATCAGCTCGAAGTCCGGGTCGGCGGACAGCTCCCCGGACAGCCAGCGCAGCGCCGCCGCGTCGACCACCTCGTTGGCCAGGAAGATCCGCCGCACCCCGAACGCCCGGTAGACGCGCACCTGGTGGGGGACGGCGGCGGTGATACCCCAGGCGCCGTGGTCGAGTTGGCGGGCGAACAGCTGCGGCGCCATCGAGGTCTTGCCGTGCGGGGCGAACTCCAGGCCGTGCCGGCGGGCGAAGCCGCCGAGTTCGCCGAGGTTGTGCTCCAGCGCGGACGCGCGCAGCGTCAGGACCGGCGTGGTGAAGCCGCCGTCGAACAGCGACCGCCGCTCGTCGCACAGTTGACGAACCGTCATACCGGCGGCGTCCGGCGGCAGGCCCTTGAAGCGGTGGTCGATCCGTTCCTCGTACAGGCCGCCGGTCGCCAGTCGGCCGGCCTCCGGTCCGCCGGAGCCCATCGGTCCTCCCAGGGGAGTGGGGCGTTGCGCCTGTCACAACGGCCATTGCGTCACGTGTCGCGTGCTGTCTAACATCCCCGACATCGCCCGGTCAACGGTCCGCTCCCGGGCGCCGGGCCGGACGGTCCGCCGCCGGAAGGCCGCCTCCGGGCGCCGGGTCGACGGTCCGCCCCGGGCCGTGACAGGGAAGGGGAACGCGGTGCGGTACGACGTCGTGTGCCCGGGCGAGACCGTGGTGACCCTGCCCGGACCGCTCTCCCGGGTGACCGCGTTCACCCGCGGCATCGGCGGCGCCGAGTCCACCGTGGCCTGCTGCCTCGCCCGGCTCGGACACCGCGCCCGCCGCGCCCGCCGGGTCGGCCGGGTCGGCGGGGACGGCTTCGGCGACCACGTGCTGGCGGCGGTCACCGCGCACGGCGACCTCGGCGTGCCACCCGCCCGCGAACGCGCCGACGCGCTGGTCGCACTGGACCCGGACGCCTGGCGGGCGCTGCGGATCGGCCCGGACGACCGGCCGCAGACGGGCCCCGGCGGGCCCGACGCCGGCGGTCCGGCCGGCCGGAACGGGGCGCGGCCATGAGCCAGACCGTGGACCGGGCGCTGCGCGTCCTGCCGCTGCTGGCGGCCGGGCCGGCCAACCTGGAACGGGTCGCCGGCCACCTCGGCGTGCACAAGACCACCGCGCTGCGGCTGCTGCGCACCCTGCGCGAGCACGGCCTGGTCTACCGGCAGGCCGACGAGCGCTACCGGCTCGGCGGCCGGCTGTTCGAGCTCGCCCACCAGGCGATGGAGGGCCTGGACATCCGGGAGGTCGCCCACCCGCACCTGGCCGCCCTCAACCGGGAGTGCGGCCACACCGTGCACCTGGCGGTCCACCACGACGGCGAGGTCGTCTACATCGACAAGGTGGACAGCCGCTACCCGGTCCGGACGTACTCGCGGATCGGTCGCCCGGTCGCCATCACCGTCGCCGCGGTCGCCAAGCTGCTGCTCGCCGACCTGCCGGAGCCGGAACGCCGCCGGGTCGCCGAGGGGCTGGAGTACCCGGCGTACACCGCGCGTTCCACCCGGGACGCCGCCGGCTACCTGGCGGAGCTCGCCCGGGTGCGGGAGCAGGGCTGGGCGGCAGACCTCGGCGGCCACGAGGAGTCGGTCAACTGCGTGGCCGCGCCGGTCCGGGGGGTCGACGGGCGGGTCGTCGCCGCCATGTCGGTCTCCGCGCCCAACGTCGTGGTCGGCGCGGACGACCTGCTCGCGCTGTGCCCGCTGGTGCGGCGCACCGCGGACGCCATCGGCCGCGAGTACGCCGGCCTGTCCGACCCGGCCCACCCTGCCGCCGGCCCCGACCCGGCCGAACCGGTCGGCGGCCGGCCCGACGCCCCGGCCCGGCGAACCGACCGGGCCGGCGACACCGCACCGCGGGAGGAACGCCCATGACCGAGACCGCCGCCGTCACCCCGGCCGGCCACACCACCCCGCCCGCCCGGTTCTCGCACGGGCTGCGCAAGGGCAACCTGCTCCAGGTCTCCGGCCAGGTCGGCTTCCTGCCCACCGGACCCGGCGCCGCCCCGGTGCCGGCCGGACCGACGCTGCGCGAGCAGACCGAGCGCACCCTCGCCAACGTCCAGGCGGTGCTGGAGGAGGGCGGCGCGGGCTGGGACGACGTGCTCATGGTCCGCGTCCACCTCACCGACACCGCGCATTTCGCCGAGTTCAACGCGCTCTACGACCGGTTCCTGGCCGACGCCGGACAGGCCGGCCCGCCGCCGGCCCGCACCACGGTCTACGTCGGGCTGCCCGCCGGGCTGCTCGTCGAGATCGACGCGCTGGCGGTGCTGGGCTGACGCCGGGCGCCCGGGCCGGCCCGGGCGCCCGGCGCGGGCGAGGGGGCACCGGCCGCCGGAGTCCCGCTCGCCCGCGGCCGCCGGGCCCGCCGGGCCGCGCCGACGGCTGACGACGCGGCGAGCGGGCCGGGCCGGGCCCCGCCGCCCGGGCGGGACGCGCCGGGCGGGGCCTACGGGAGGGCGTGCACGTGGGCGGCGACCGTGGTGGCGAACTGGTCGCCGTTGGAGGCGTCCCAGTTGGTGGACCAGGTCATCGCGCCGCGCAGGGTCGGCCAGGTGGTCGGCGGGGTGAACGTGCCGCACGAGGTGCCCCTGGTCAGGCAGTCCAGCGCGGCGTCCACCACGCTCGGCGAGACGTAGCCGCTGCCCGCCGCACTCGACGAGGCGGGCACGCCGATGCCGACCTGCGACGGGTCGAGCCCCGCCTGGATGGCGGTGCAGGCCATGGAGGTGATGAAGTCCACCGTCCCCTCGGAGTAGACGCCGCCGTCACAACCGTTCATCGAACCCGAGTTGTAGTACTGGGTGTTCACCACCGTGAGGATGCTCTTGATCTTCAGCGCGGTGGCCAGGTAGTCGCTGGACGAGTTGAGCATGTCGATGGTCTGCGGCGCCATGGTGATGATCAGGTCGGGTCCCGCCATCGACGACAGGTCTTCCAGCGCCTGGCTCATGTAGGTCGGGTTGATGCCGTTCTCCAGGTCGATGTCCACGCCGTCGAACCCGTAGGTCCGCATCAGCGTGTGCACCGAGTCGGCGAAGTTGGTGGCCGAGGCGGCGTCGGTCACCGAGATCGTGCCGTTCTGGCCGCCGACCGAGACCACGACCTTCCGGCCCGCCGCGTGCAGCGACTGGATGTCCGCCGTGAACTGCGCGTCGGTGTAGTCCAGGCAGGGGTCGAGGCTGAAGTCCACCGCGCCCGGGGTGCTGGTGGAGGTGGCGAACGCGACGGCGACGATGTCGTAGGCGCTGTTGACGTCGGTGAGCTTCTGCACCGTCGCGCCGTTGCAGAAGTCCTGCCAGTAGCCGGTCACCGCGTGCTTCGGCAGCCCCTGGTCACCGGGCGGCGGGGTCGTGGTGCCGCCGCTCGACCCGCTGGTCGACCCGCTCGTGCTGCCGCTGGTCGACCCGCTCGTGCTGCCGCTCGTGCTGCCGCCGGTCGACCCGCTCGTGCTGCCGCCGCTGCCGCCGCTGCCGGCCGGGCCGGTCAGCGAGACGTCGTCGGCGTCGTACGCCGGCTGCCCGTACCAGCCGTGCAGGTACACGGTGACCGAGGTGGTCGAGGAGCCGGTGGTGAAGCTCGTGGTCAGCTGCTGGTACGAGGAGGCCGAGGGGGTCCAGGTGGACGGGTCGGCGCCCCCGGTGCCGGTGGCGCCCAGGTAGACGTAGGAGCCCTTGACGTAGGCGCTCAACGTGTAACTGGAGTCCGGCTGGACGCTGACCACCTGCGAGCACTGCGCGTCGTCCGACCCGCTGGGCGTGGCCTGGAGCGCGGAGGTGCCGCTGTGCACCGGGCTGCCGACCGTCGTCGCGGCGCCGGAGCACTGCCAACCGGACAGGCCGGACTCGAAGCCGGGGTCGGCCACCAGGTCGGCGCCGGCGGCCTGCGCGGTGGACAGGGTGGCGCCGAGCCCGAGGGCCGCCGCGGAGACCGCGGCCGCCGTCACGAGGACGAACGCCCGCCGGTCCCGGCGATGACGTGAACCTGACATAAATGCCTCCAGGGGGGCGGACGCGCGCGCGTCGGGAGGGCCGGTATTGGTACGGACCAACGTGGTCCAGACCACTTCGGCTGTCAAGGCTCCGGACGCGATCGGTGCCCGGGAGGACGCCGGTGCGGCCGGGGACGTGACCGGGCGCGGCGCAGGGAGGCCGCCGGTGCGGCGGCGTGACCGTGTGGCCCGGGCGCCGCGGTGGGCGGGCGCGGACCGGCGCGGCGCCGGATGACCGCGCGGAGCCGGGCGTCGTGACGGAGTGGCGGAACACACCGCCCGTCGCGCGAATCCTGGATAGGCTGCGCGGCAGGGAGGGAAAGGGCCGGAGAAGACCGTGTTCCGGAGCGGGAGTCGGGGGTGGGGCGATGTCGACGGCGATAGGCGTGACGGCTCGGGACCTGCTGGTCCCGGTCATGGACCGCACCCCTGCGGCGACGGTCGTGCTGGGCCCGCCCGGTGAGCAGTCGCTGGACGAGGCCGTGTCGGCCGTCTCCGCGGTGCTGGACGCGGTGGGCCACCTGGTCGTGGTGGTGCCCGCCGCGCTGCCGGGGGAGCACCGTACCCGGCTGCGCACGGTGCGCTCCCTGCTGGAGAGCGCGCGGACCGCGCTGGTCGAGGTGGACCTGCCGCCGCTGGCACTCGCCCTGCTGGTCCGGCAGTTGCGGCAGATCGCGCCCTACGACCTGGGTCCGGGGGTGATCGCGTCGGCCGCCCGGCTGCTGGCGCACTACCTGCACGCCGGCGCGGTGCTGGGCAGCGTGGCGCGGCTGGACCGGATCGAGGTCGGCTTCGGCGCGCACCTGAAGTCGCTGGTGCCCGGCACCCGGTTCGCCGTGCTGGCCACGCCGCGCCCGGTGCTGGAGCCGCTGGCCGGGCGGACCCGGCTGCCCGGCCCGCAGTACGCCACCGAACTGGCCCACACCGGCGGCGGACCGGACGAGCAGTGGGTCACCGGCCGGCTCGGCGTGGACTGGAAGTGCCGCGCCGTACGGCAGTTGGCGCTGCCCCGGGACTCCGCGCGCTGGTGGGGGACCGGCAGGCTGGTGGAGTTCGCCGCGTACATCGCCGACGTGGGCATGCTCTACCGGCTGGTGACCTCCGCGCACCGCGCGCCGTGCGAGTGGTGCGGTCTGGAACGGATCGGCGACCGCTGCGGGTTCTGCGCCACCGGCGGCCCGCCGCAGGCGGCACCGGCGCACCGGCGGACCGGCTGAAGGCGGGTCCGGCCATGGCCACCGAGCCCCGCGGGGCTCACGTCACGAGTGATGGGTCCAGTCGATGAACTCACGTCAGCGGCGCGGCGTCGTCCTGCTCACGCTGTCCGTCCTGTGCGCGCTCGCCGCGTTCCTCGGAGTGCTGTCCGTCGTCAACGACGTGGACTCCAAGGTCGGCCCGGACCGCACGGCGTACGAGCTGAAGCAGGACGTTCCCGCCTACCAGGCCGTCACGGCCGCGCAGTTGACCAGGGTGTCGATACCCGGCCGGTGGCTGCCGAGCACCGCGGTGACCCGGCTCGACCAGATCGACGGCCGCATCGCCGCGGTGCCGCTGACCAAGGGCACCCTGCTGGAACGCGACATGGTCTCCGCCCAGCCGCGGCTGAAGCCCGGCCAGCAGGAGATCGCCATCATGGTGGACGCCGAGACCGGGGTGGCCGGCACCATCGAACCCGGCGACCGGGTCAACATCTTCGCCACCTTCGCGGCCACCGGCCAGCACCACCAGCCGCAGTCCCGGATCATCGTCACCGAGGTGCGGGTCATCGATATCGGCAAGATCACCCAGGCGGGCCGCACCAGTGACCAGGGGGACGGCCAGCAGACCGGGAAACAGGTGCCGATCACCTTCGCGTTGGGCACCGAGGACGCCCAACGGGTCGCCTACGCCGAGTCGTTCGCCACCCGGGTGCGGCTCGCCCTGGTCGCTCCGGGCAGTCCCTCGGTGCCCCGGGCGCAGCGGACCTACACCCTCGACGGCGACAACGGCGACAAGTGAGGACCGCATGACGATTCGCATCCTGCCCGCCGTCGCCGACCCCGACGCGGCCCGCGGCACCGCCGCGCTGCTCGGCCGGCTGCCGGACGCCGAACCGGCCGAGCCGCTGTCCGACGGGACGGCCGTGCTGGCCGCGCTCGGGCGGGCGGCGGCGGCGGGCCCCGGCGAACTGCCCGAGGTCGTCCTGGTCCACGAGGACCTGGGGCCGGGCGCCGCGCTGGACCTGGTCCGCCAGATCGCGCTGCGCTACCCGGCGGTGGGCGTGGTGCTGCTCTGCGCCGACCAGGGCCCGGCCCGCTACTCGGCCGCCATGGAGGCCGGCGCGCGCGGCCTGATCGGCCTGCCGCTGGCGCTGGAGGAGGCGGAGCCGCGGGTACGGGCGGCCGCGGCGTGGGCGGCGGGGGTGCGCCGGCACCTGGAGGGCGGCGGGGGCGGCGGCCGCCCGGCCGGCACGGTGGTGACCGTCTCGGGTGCCAAGGGCGGCGTCGGCGCCACCGTCGCAGCCGTCCAACTCGCGCTCGCCGCACGGGCGTCGGGGGCATCGGTGGCGCTCGTCGACCTGGACCTGCAGAGCGGCGACGTCGCCTCCTACCTCGACGTGCGGTTCCGCCGGTCGGTCGCCGACCTGGCCGAGATCAGCGACATCTCACCGCGCGTGCTGTCCGACGCGATGTTCACCCACGCCTGCGGCCTCAAGCTGCTGCTCGGCCCGGCCGACGGCGAGCAGGGCGAGGTGGTCACCGACCAGGCCGCCCGGCAGATCGTCGCGGCGCTGCGCTCGCGGTTCGACGCGGTGGTCCTGGACTGCGGCGCGCACCTGAACCCGGCCGGCGCCGCCGCCGTCGAACTCGCCGACACCGCGCTGCTGCTGACCACCCCCGACGTGGTGGCGGTGCGCGCGGCCAAGCGCACGGTGCGGATGTGGGACCGGCTGCGGGTGCGCAAGCCGCAGGACGTGTGCACCGTGGTCAACCGGCTGACCCGGCAGGCCGAGATCCAGCCGGACCTGATGGGCCGGGTGATCGGCACCCGGGTCGCCCGCAGCGCCGTGCCGGCCGCCTTCAAGGAACTCCAGCCGGCCGTGGACGGCGGCCACATGGACGACCTCGACCCGCGCGGCACCGTCCGTCAGGCGCTGTGGGCGCTGGCCGTCGAGGTGGGTGTCGCCGGCCGTCCGGCGGGCCCGGCGCCCGGCGGCGGACCGCAGCACCGGTTGAGCCGCGCGGAGCGCCGGGCGATCGCCGCCGCCCCGCCCGGTCCGGCCGCGCCCGGCGGGGGCCCGGCGCGATGACCGCGCCGGGCACGGTACGACGCGTGGCGGGTCGGACGGCCCGCCCGGCGCGGCGCGAAGCCGCCCGCCCGCGACCGGACGGCGCCGGCGGAGCGGCCGGGGCCGGGTTCGCCGTCCCGACGGGGTCCGCGCGCCGCGTCCAGGGGGCCGGCCGCGCCGGTGCCCGGCAGGACGGCCGGGCGGACACTGTGCCCCGGACCGGGCGGGGGACCGCGCGGGGCGCCGTGCCCGAGGCCGCGCCGGGCGTCGCGGCCGGTGCCCGGCCCGGCGGGCTGGCCGGGACCCGGGGGGCCGGTGCCGCGGCCCGGCAGCGCGGCCGCTCCGGTCGCTCCGCCGACGCCGGCCAGGTCAGCGTCGAGCTGCTGGGCATCACCCCGCTGATCCTCCTCACGCTGCTGCTGGTCTGGCAGTTCGTGCTGCTCGGCTACACCTTCACGCTGGCCGGCAACGCGGCCGACGAGGCGGCCCGGGCGGCCGCGGTGGGCCGCGACCCGGCGGCGGCCGCCCGCTCCGACCTGCCGTCCGCGTGGGCCTCCGGCGCCTCGGTGAGCACCGCCACCGGGGCCGACGGCGTGGTGACCGCCCGGGTCGCGCTGCGGGTGCCGGTGCTGGTGCCCGGTTTCGTCTCCTTCCCGTTCACCGTCGACGGGCGGGCCGGCGCGGTGAAGGAGACCCCGTGAACCGCGTGCGCCGGGCGGCGTGCCCGCCGCGGTCCGGCCGGGCCGGCGGCCCACGGCCGGACCGCGGCTCGGCCGCCATCGAGTACCTCGGCTTCCTGCCGGTGCTGCTGCTCGTCGCGCTGGCCGGCGTGCAGTTGGGGCTGGTCGCCTACACCGCGACCGAGGCCGGCACCGCCGCCCGGGCCGCGGCCCGGGCGGACGACCCGGCCGCTGCCGCCGCCTCGGTCAGCGGCTGGCTGCACCCGCGCACCAGCCTCGACGAGCGGGGCGACGCGGTGACCGCGACCGTGACCATCAAGGTGCCGTCGGTGCTGCCCGGCATCTCCATCGTCGATCCGGTGACGCGCAGCGCCACCATGCCCCGGGGACTGGTGCCATGAGCGGACTGCGCGCGCGTATCACCACCTCGCAGGAGGGGGCCGGGGAGCAGCAGGAGGCCCGGCTGACCGCCGAGTACCGGGCGAAACTGCTGGAGGAGATCGACCTCGCCGAGATGTCCTCGCTCGCCATGGCCGACCGCCGCAGCCGGCTGGAACGCGTGCTCGGCCACATCATCAGCCGCGAGGGCCCGGTGCTCTCCACCCGCGAACGCGCCTCGCTGATCCGCCGGGTGGTCGACGAGGCACTCGGCCTGGGCGTGCTGGAGCCGCTGCTGGAGGACCCGTCGGTCACCGAGATCATGGTCAACGGACCGGACCGGGTCTACGTGGAGCGGTCCGGCCGGGTCGAACTGCTGCCGGCCCGGTTCGCCAGCACCGAGCAGCTGATGCAGACCATCGAGCGCATCGTCTCGGTGGTCAACCGCCGGGTGGACGAGTCCAATCCGATGGTCGACGCCCGGCTGCCGTCCGGCGAGCGCGTCAACGTCATCATCCCGCCGCTGTCGCTGACCGGCCCCACGCTCACCATCCGGCGCTTCCCGCGCTCCTACACGCTCGCCGAGCTGCTCGGCCTCGGTTCGCTGGACGAACCGATGCTGCTGCTGCTCGGCGGCCTGGTGCGGGCCCGGTTCAACGTGATCGTCTCCGGCGCCACCGGCTCCGGGAAGACCACGCTGCTGAACGCGCTGTCCGGGCTGATCCCCGGCGAGGAGCGGATCATCACCGTGGAGGACGCCGCCGAACTGCAACTCCAGCAGGAGCACGTGATCCGGCTGGAGAGCCGGCCGCCCAACGTGGAGGGCAAGGGCCGGATCACCATCCGCGACCTGGTCCGCAACTCGCTGCGGATGCGCCCCGACCGGATCATCGTCGGGGAGGTGCGCGGCGGTGAGACCCTCGACATGCTCCAGGCGATGTCCACCGGCCACGACGGCTCGCTGGCCACCGTGCACGCCAACTCCGCCGAGGACGCGCTGATGCGGTTGCAGACGCTGGCGTCGATGAGCGAGGTCAAGGTGCCGTTCGAGGCACTGCGCGACCAGATCAACAGCGCCGTCGACGTCATCGTGCAGCTCACCCGCGGCCCGGACGGCAGCCGCCGGGTGACCGAGATCGCGCTGCTCACCTCGCGCGGCCGCGAGGACTTCCGGCTCGCCCGGGTCGGCGCGTTCCGGGCCGACCCGATGGGCGCGGACCGGGTCAGCCGCGGCACGTTCGGCTGCTTCCCGCTGCCCCGCCGGGTCGCCGAACGGCTGTACCTGGCCGGCGAACCGGTGCCGCCGGCGTTCGGCGTGGCGGACGGCGAGGACCAACTCGACCTGCGAAAGGCCGAATAGCGATGGAGACGATGGGTTGGCTGGCACTCGGCGGCACGCTGGGCGCCGGGGCGTTCGCGGTCGCCGGGGTCCGCGCCTGGGCGGCCGGAGCGGCCCGGCGCCAGGCGCTGGTGGACCGGCTGACCGCCGCGGGCACCGGTGCCGGACGGCGCGCCGGTCGGCGGGAGCGCTTCTCCCGGCTGGACGTCGCGGTGCGCCGGACCCGGCCGGGCCGGTGGCTCGACCGCCGGCTGGCTGCCACCGGACTCGACCTGTCGCCGGGCGAGTTCACCGGGTACCTGGTGGTCGTGGTGGCCGGGTTCGCGCTGCTGGCCGGCGTGCTGCTGGCGCCATTCTTCGGCCTGATCGCCGCGGCCGTCGCGTTCTGGTCGGCGCACGCGTTCCTCAACTGGCGCCGGCAGAAACGCATCGAGCGCTTCATCGGCCAACTGCCGGAACTCGCCCGCCTGCTGGCCAACAGCGCGGCCGCCGGGCTCGCACTGCGCACGGCCATCGGCATGGCGGCCGAGGAGCTGGAGGCGCCGGCCGGCGAGGAGTTGACCAAGGTGGCCGACGCGCTCGCGGTGGGCCACGCGCTGGAGGACGCGCTCGGCGACCTCAGGGAACGGCTGCCGTCCCGCGAACTGGCCGTGCTCGTCACCACACTGGTGCTCTCCAGCCGGGTCGGCGGCAGCCTGGTGGAGTCGCTGCGCAACCTCACCGAGACGCTGGAGGAGCGCAAGGAGACCCGGCGCGAGGTGCGCACCACGCTCTCCCAGGTCACCATCACCGCCTACGCGGTGCCCGCGATCGGCGTCGGCGCGCTGTTGCTGCTCAACAAGGTCTCGCCCGGCTCGCTGGCCGCCATGACCGGCTCGTTCCTCGGGCAGGGCGCCGTGGTGGTGGCGTTCGGGCTGTACGGGATCGGCTTCCTGCTGATCCGGCGGATGGCGAGGATCGATGTGTGACGCGCGCGCCGGCGGGCGCCGGAGCCGAACGGTGGAGGCGTGATGGGAGTCCTGCTCGCGCTGGCGGCGGCGGTCGCGGTGGCCGGCTTCTGCTACGGCGTCGCGCTCTACCGCCGCGAGACGCGGCTGCCGGACGACCTGGCGCTGGCCCTGGAGGTCGGGGCGACCCGGACCACCGCGGTCGGCGGCGCGGTCGACCGGCTCGGCATGCGCTACGCGCCCGCCGTGCTGCGGCTGATGGGCCCGGCCCGGGTGAACCGGCTGCGCCGCCGGCTGGACCTGGCCGGCAACCCCGGCGGGCTGACCGTGGACCGCTACGCCGCCCGACGGGCGGTCTACGGCGCGCTCGGCTTCGTCGGCGCGGTGGTCACCCTGGCCCGCGGCGAATGGCTGGTCGCCGTGGTGCTGCTGGCGTTCGCCGGCTGGTGGACGGACGTCGCCATCTGGCTGGCGGTACGGCAGCGCAGGTCGGAGATCGAGCGCACGCTGGCCGACTTCCTGGACGTGCTGGCGGTCGTGGTCAGCGCGGGTCTGGGCTTCCGGCAGGCGCTGGAACGGGTGGCCGACAGCTACCGGGGCCCGTGGGCCGACGAGGTCCGCGTCACGCTGCGCCAGATGGACGTCGGGGTCAGCCGCCGGCAGGCGTTCGACGAACTGCGCCGGCGCAACGACTCCGAGCAGGTCGCGCAGTTCACCTCGGCGTTGCAGCAGGGCGAGGAGTTGGGCGCGCCGATCGCGGAGACGCTGATCCAGATCGCCAGGGACATGCGCCGTGCCGACGCGCAGAACGCCCGGCGGCGGGCCGCCCGGGCGGTGCCGAAGTCCACGCTGGTCATCACCACGTTCATGGTCCCGGCCACCATGATCCTGCTGATCGCCGGGTTCTTCCTCGGCAACGACGTGCACCTGGGACAGGTGCTGGGGAAGTGACGTCACGTCAGGCCGCCGGGTCCTGAGGGGCGGTGGGGCAGGACGTGGCTATTTGCTTTCGCAATTTCTCTTCGCAATCGCAACGATATGTGGGAGCCTCCTGGTGACGGCCAACGCGGGCGGGAGGTGGGGGAGTTGAGCGCGCGCCGCAGCGGGACGGCTGCGTTCCGCATGCGAAAAATCACTCCCTGGGACCACATTTGGGTTCCCGGAACCTCGAACAGCGGACGGTTCCGCGTCTACGCTTTTGCCGTCGCCCGTGCCTCGGCGGTCGGGGAGCACCACGATACGGGCGGCGACGAAGGGACTTCGGTTCCGGCCCGGCGCTCGACCACCGCCGCGGCACACACCGTAGGAGGGGCTCGTCGTGTCGAAGAACATCGTGCTCAAGGCCGCAACGGCTGTCCGGCTGCGGGCCGGCGACTGGCGGGGGTCGGCGGCCACCCGGTCCGCGGACCGCGGCCAGACCTCGGTCGAGTACCTGGGGATCATCGCCGTCGTGGTGCTGATCGTGGCCGCGATCCTGGGCACCAACATCGGCCAGACGATCTACCAGGCGATCGTCAACCAGGTCGCCAAGGTCGCCAAGTAGGCATGTTCCCTCCCGCGTTCCGCCGTGGCGGGGACCGGGGACAGGCGCTGCCGGTCTACATCACGGTGATCGGCGCCCTGCTCTTCCTCGCGTTCGCCTACTTCGCGGTGGGCCAGGCCGCCGCCACCCGGGGCGGCGCCCAGACGGCCGCCGACTCCGCCGCGCTGGCCGCGGCGCAGGACCGCGGCGGGCAGATCCGCGACGCGCTGCTGCGCGCGCTCGGCCCCGGCGGTTCCGGCCCGGTCGGCCGACTGCTGGACGGCGTCTTCCCCGGCCTGGTCGACTCCTGCGGCCACGCGCGGAAGTTCGCCCTCGCCAACCGCGCGCACACCGTCGACTGCGCCGCCGTGCCCGGCGGGTACCGCGTCCGGGTCGTCACCGACTACACCGTGGGCCGGTCCGTGGTGCCCGGCACCGAGCACACCCACGGCCACGCCACCGCGACCGCCGTGACCACCCCGCTGTGCCGGTGGCGGCCGAACCCGCACGCCCCCTCGGCAGCGCCCTCGGCCTCGGCCTCCGCCCAACCGCCGCCCGGACCCGGCCCGTCCGGCTCGCCGGGCGGGGGCGGCACGCCGGCTGGAACACTGGTGTGCCGGGACGGCACCTGGACGGTGGACCCGTCGCACCTGGGTGACTTCCCGTCCGTGGCGGACCTGTTCTCCGTCCACCTGACCCGTTGAACAGCGAAGGAGGCGGCATGAACAGCACACGGCGCACCCGGCGCACCCGGCGCACCGCCAGGGGCGCGGTCGCCGTCGCGGCGGCCGCCGTCCTGGGACTCGGCGTCTCCGGGTGCGGCTCCGGGCACCCGGCGGCCCGGGCCGGCTCCGGGAGCGCCGGCGGGCCGAGCGCCGCCGCCTCCGCACCGGCCGCGGGCCACCACGGCGCCGAACCGCTCGCCGTCATCAAGGGCCCGTCCGGCATCGTCATCACGCTGACCTCGGCGGTCCGCTCGGCCGGCGGGTTCGTCACCGTCAGCGGCACGGTCCGGAACACCGGTTCGCAACCGTTCACCGGAACGTCGCAGTGGCGAGGAAACGAGGAGGCCCTCCAGCGCAACGGCGGTTCGATGGCCGGCGCCACCCTGGTCGACCCGTCCGGCAAGAAGCGCTACTACGTGCTGCGCGACACCGAGGGCCGCTGCCTGTGCACGACCGGGCTGGACATCATCGCGCCCGGTGCGACGATGCCCGTCTACGCGCAGTTCCCGGCGCCGCCGCCCACCACCACGCAGGTGGAGTTCGACCTGCCGACCCTGCCGGCCGCGTCGATCGTGATCTCCGAATGAGCCCCGCCGACCCCACCCCCGCCGCAGCCCGCGCCGCCGTCCGGCCGCACCGGTCCCGTCCGGCCGCCGCGGCGCTCGTGGTGCTGCTGGCCGCGGCGGGGCTCGTGGCCCCCGCCCCGGCGTCCGCCGCCGGCTCGACGCCGTCCGCGGCGCCGTCGTCCAGCGTGCCGCCGCCGGACGCGCCGATGCCGTCCGGCGGTTCGTCCGCGCCGGTGCACGTCGACCCGCACGCCGCCGGGCTGCGGCTGAAGCCCGGCGCCACGCTCGCCGCGCCGAAGGTGCTCGACATCGTCACCGTGGTCGAGGACTCCAGCGGTGACGAGCGACGCTCCGACACCTCCTCGGCGGTCACCTTCGACCTGGAGGCGGAGGTGCTGTTCAGCAAGGACAGCGCCGCGCTCGGCCCGGACGCCAGTTCCCGCATCGAGGCCATCGCCGACCAGGTCATCAGCCAGAACGCCAAGCTGGTACGGGTGTTCGGGTTCACCGACGACCTCGGCACCCACGCGCACGGCGTCGTGCTGTCCAAGCAGCGCGCCGAGGCGGTCTACGGCGCGCTCGCCAAGGACCTGCCGGACGACGGCACCATCCGCTTCCAGGTGCGCGGTTACGCCGAGCAGTACCCGATCGCCGACAACTCCACCGAGACCGGCCGCAAGCAGAACCGCCGGGTGGAGATCAGCTTCCCCAAGAGCTGACGCCCCGGCACCCGGGGCCCCGGCACTCCGCGCAGCGGCCGTGACGGCCTCCCGGTCCCGGCCCCTTGGTGCCGGGACGCGCCGGTTGCGGTGCCGGGCGCGGCTTTGACACCCTCGTGCCCGATCGGCGACGGCGTCCCGGCCCGTGCGCGGGCCGGCGCCGGTCTGACCGGCACCGCCGCCGGCGGGCTGCTGGTCACGCTGGCCTGCGTGGTCGCGGCGACCCGCACCGGCGAACGGCTGCGCGTCACCGGCCGGGCGAGCATCGCGCAGGGGCCCAACCCCGGCTACTACCCGCGCCGGATCGCCGACCAGCGCTGCCGCGCGGCCTCCGCGGACGCCGCCGGCTTCAGCCGGTGACGATCTCCACCACCGTGCCGCGCCGCAGCCCCCACCGCGCCATCGCGCCCGCCCCCGCCTCCAGGACCCGCCGGGACCGCGGCCGGGGCCGGCCGATCCGTCCCGGCGGCATGGTGCGCACCGCCAGCACCCGGTCGGCCCGGTCCAGGTACGCCACGTCGATCGCGAACCGCATGCCCAGCGTGTGCACCCCGCCGGCCGGGGTGAGCAGCATCGCCCCCGCCACCGCGTCCCGGCCCAGCAGGCCGCGGGTCCTGGCCCGCCGGGACGCCGCGACCTCCAACGCGACCTGCCGGACCCGCCCTTCGGCGTCGGTCCAGCGCAGCGTGCCGGGGCCGTCCTCGAAGCGCCGTGCCACCGCCTCCCCCTCCCCGCCGGACCGTCCGGCCTCCGCCGCCGCGACGGTACCCGCGCCCCGGGCCCGAGGGGTGCGGAACCCGGCACGCGCCCGGTTCGGTGCCGGTGCCGCCCGGCGCGGTGCCGGTGCGGCCCGGTAGCGTCGGGGCGTGCAACCCGTCGTCGTCCCGCTGGCCGTCGTGTGGGGGCTGCTCGCCGGCGCGGCGGTGGCCGCCGCGCCGTGGCGCGCCTGGATCGGTGAGCCGGCCGGGCCGGAACCGGCGCCGGCGGCGCCGCTCTCCCGCTCCGCCCGGTGGCCGGCGCTGCTCGGCGCCGTGCTGTGCGCCGCCTTGGCCCGGCTGACCGGGGGCCACCCGGAACTGGTGGTGTGGCTGCTGCTGGTGCCGGTCGGCATGCTGCTGGCCCGCATCGACCTGGCGGTGCGCCGGCTGCCGGACCTGCTGACGCTGCCGGCGCTGGGCGGCGCGGTGGCGCTGCTGGGCGCCGCCGCCCTGCTGCCGGGCCACCGGGGCTGCTGGACGCGGGCGCTGCTGGGCGCGGCGGTGCTGGGCGCGCTCTACTTCGGACTGCTGGTGGCCAACCCGTCCGGCATGGGCCTCGGCGACGTGAAACTGGCGCCGACCGTCGGCCTGGTGCTGGGCTGGTACGGCTGGCGGTTCGTCTTCTACGGCACCTTCCTGGCGTTCGGTCTCGGCGCGCTGACCGCCGGGGTGCTGCTGGCCGCCCGCCGGGCGAACCGGCGGACCGAGCTGCCGTTCGGCCCGTTCATGCTGCTCGGCGCGGTCGGCGGGCTGCTGCTCACCGCCTGCTGACGCCGGCCCGGCCGGGTGGGCCGGCGGCGCGGTTCCGGGCGGCCGGGCCGGCGCGCGCGGGGTCACGCCTCGCTGCTGCGCGCCCACAGGTTGACGTCCGCCTCCTCGGCGTACGGCTCGATGGCGGCCAGTTCGTCGTCGCCGAGCGGACCGGCGTCGAGCGCGGCGACGTTGGCCTCCAACTGCGCGACGCTGGACGCGCCGATCAGCGCGGAGGTCACCCGGGGGTCGCGCAGCACCCAGGCCAGCGCGAGCTGGGCGAGGGATTGGCCGCGCCCGGCGGCGACCTCGTCGAGCGCGCGCAGTCGGCCCACGAGTTCGTCGGTGAGCACCGCCGGGTCCAGCGACTTGCCCTGCGTGGCGCGCGAGCCCTCCGGGACGCCGTCGAGGTACCTGTCGGTCAGCAGGCCCTGCGCGAGCGGTGCGAAGACGATGCAGCCCATGCCCTCCCGCTCCAGCGTGTCCAGCAGCCCGTCACGCTCCAGCCACCGGTTCAGCAGCGAGTACGACGGCTGGTGGATGAGCGCCGGGACGCCCATCTCGCGCAGCAGCCGGGCGGCCTGCGCGGTGCGCTCGGCGTTGTAGGAGGAGACGCCCGCGTACAGCGCCTTGCCCTGGTGGACCGCGGACGCCAGCGCGCCCATGGTCTCCTCCAGCGGGGTGTCGGGGTCGAAACGGTGCGAGTAGAAGATGTCGACGTACTCCAGGCCCATCCGCTTCAGCGACTGGTCCAGGCTCGCGGTGAGGTACTTGCGCGAGCCCCACTCGCCGTACGGGCCGGGCCACATGTCGTAGCCCGCCTTGGTGGAGATCACCATCTCGTCCCGGTAGGGCCGGAAGTCCTGGGCCATCAGCCGGCCGAAGTTGGACTCCGCCGAGCCGTAGGGCGGCCCGTAGTTGTTGGCCAGGTCGAAGTGGGTCACCCCGAGGTCGAAGGCGCGGCGCAGGATGGCGCGTTGCGAGTCGAGTGTGCGGTCGTCGCCGAAGTTGTGCCACAGGCCGAGCGAGACCGCGGGCAGCTTCAGCCCGCTGCGGCCGGTGCGGCGGTAGTCCATGGTCGTGTAACGGGCGTCGTCAGCGCGGTGGAGCGGTGTAACGTTCATGCCGCCTGCCTATCACGGCCACCCCGCCGGGGTCCGCCCCGCTCCGCGGTCCGCCCGGCTGCGCGGCGCACCCGCCCGACCGGTGCCGGGCACCCGTCGGCCTCCGCGCCGGGGCGCGGACCGGTGGCGCGGACCCCGGCCGGGCGGGCCCGGGGCCCGTTCGGGGCGGTCCCGGGCGGCCGCGGGCGGCTTCCCCCCGACTCGTTGCACGGCGTGGCGTCGCAGTATGGTGACGCAGGGGTTCGTTTCCGAGGGGCTGGAACACGCATGAAGCTGCGCGACCTGGTGTATCGACTCTACGCACGCAGGGTGGAGTCCCGCCTGGACGCAGCACAGGGCCCCAAGCACATCGGGGTGATCCTGGACGGGAACCGGCGCTGGGCGAAGGCGGCCGGCGGCACCACCGAGGAGGGCCACCGGGCCGGCGCGGACAAGATCGCCGAGATGCTCGGCTGGTGCGAGGAGACCGGGGTCGAGGTGGTGACCCTGTGGCTGCTGTCCACCGACAACCTCCACCGGCCGGCCGAGGAGCTCAACCCGCTGCTTGGCATCATCGAGGGCGCGGTGACCGGGCTGGCCGGCATCGGCCGCTGGCGGGTGCACCACGTCGGCGCGCTGGACCTGCTGCCCGGCCGGACCCAACGGGTGCTGAAGGAGGCCGAACAGGCCACCCATGACATCGACGGGCTGCTGGTGAACGTCGCGGTCTGCTACGGCGGCCGGCAGGAGATCGCCGACGCGGTGCGCTCCCTGTTGCTGGACCACGCCTCGCGCGGGACCTCGGTGGAGGACATCGCCGAGGTGCTGGACATCGACCACATCGCCGAGCACCTCTACACCCGCGGCCAGCCGGACCCCGACCTGATCATCCGCACCTCGGGCGAGCAGCGGCTGTCCGGGTTCATGCTGTGGCAGTCGGCCCACTCGGAGTACTACTTCTGCGAGGTCCACTGGCCCGCGTTCCGCAAGGTGGACTTCCTGCGTGCGCTGCGCGACTACGCCGCTCGCCACCGCCGCTACGGGAACTGACCCGCCGCCGGGCGGGCGGAACGCGCCGCCGGGCGGGCGGAACGCGCCGCCGGGCGGGCGGAACGCGCCGCCGGGCGGGCGGAACGCGCCGCCGGGCGGGCGGAACGCGCCGCTGGTCGGCCCGGCTCCCGGCCCGGTCCGCCCGGCTCCCGGCCCGGTCCGCCCGGCTCCCGGCCCGCGCCTGGCCGAAACGCCGGCTCCCGGCCGTGCCGCACACCCACCCGGGGGACCTCGGACCTCCGGGTGGGTGTGCGGTTTTGGCCAAACCCTCACCCGCCGTCTTCGCGGTGGTACGGGCCGATTCACCGGCTTCAGCCGCCGATGTGGTCCTCTTTCGGCCTAGAGCCACCCCAGGCGTCCCCGGTCGCCCCCGGTGGACCAACCAGCCGCATATGCGGCCAGCAAGACGGGAATACCCACAGCAGGCCGGTGCCCGGGCCACGGGTGCCGGACGGCAGCGGAAGGCATCGTGCCACTCCGCCCGGGAGGCCCATTGCACACGGACGTGCTGTCATCGGACTGCGTGGCCCGCGCCGAGCCGGAGGGCCGCGGTCCGGCCCCGGCCGGATCCGGGCCCTGTGCCGCGCGAGGAGCGCGAGACCTGCGACGCCGTCGCACCCCGACACCTCTCCCGAGGGGGTTCGTCCACCAGTGGTGACCAGCAAGAACCGCCGGGAGCACGACCGGCACACCTACGTCCTCGACACCAGCGTGTTGCTCGCCGACCCCAACGCCATCACCCGATTCGACGAGCACGAGGTCGTGCTGCCGGTCGTGGTGGTGTCGGAACTGGAGGCCAAGCGGCACCACCCCGAGCTCGGCTACTTCGCCCGGCAGGCCCTGCGGCTGCTGGACGAGTACCGCATCCGGTACGGCCGGCTGGACGCCCCGCTGCCGATCGGCGACTTCGGCGGATCGCTGCGGGTGGAGCTGAACCACAGCGACCCCGGCGTGCTGCCGGCCGGCTTCCGGCTGGGGGACAACGACTCACGCATCCTCGCGGTCGCCCGCAACCTGCAGGCCGAGGGGTACGACGTCACGGTCGTCTCCAAGGACCTGCCGCTGCGCATCAAGGCGTCCTCGGTCGGCCTGCTGGCCGAGGAGTACCGGGCGGAACTGGCCATCACCTCCGGCTGGACCGGCATGCAGGACCTCCAGGTCGCCGCGTCCGACGTGGACGCGCTGTTCGCCGGCGAGGTGGCCGGTGTGCCGGGGGTGGAGGACCTGCCGGTGCACACCGGCCTGATGCTCCAGTCGGAGCGCGGCAAGGCGCTCGGACGGGTGACCGAGGACGGTCGGGTCCGGCTGGTGCGCGGCGACCGGGAGGCGTTCGGGCTGCACGGCCGCAGCGCCGAGCAGCGGATCGCGCTGGACCTGCTGCTCGACCAGGAGGTCGGCATCGTCTCGCTGGGCGGCCGGGCCGGCACCGGCAAGTCGGCGCTGGCGCTGTGCGCGGGCCTGGAGGCCGTGTTGGAGCGGCGCCAGCACCGCAAGGTGATGGTCTTCCGCCCGCTGTACGCGGTCGGCGGGCAGGAACTGGGCTACCTGCCGGGCAGCGAGGCGGAGAAGATGAGCCCGTGGGCGCAGGCGGTCTTCGACACGCTGTCCGCGGTGACCTCGGCGGACGTCATCGAGGAGGTCGTGGAGCGCGGCATGCTGGAGGTGCTGCCGTTGACCCACATCCGCGGCCGGTCGCTGCACGACGCCTTCGTGATCGTGGACGAGGCGCAGTCGCTGGAGCGCAACGTCCTGCTGACCGTGCTGTCCCGGATCGGCGCCGGGTCGCGGGTGGTGCTCACCCACGACGTGGCGCAGCGCGACAACCTGCGGGTCGGCCGGTACGACGGGGTGGTCGCGGTGGTGGAGAAGCTGAAGGGCCACCCACTCTTCGCGCACGTCACCCTGACCCGTTCCGAACGGTCCCCGATCGCCGCGCTGGTGACCGAGATGCTGGAGGACGCGTCGTCCTGAGCCGGGCCGGCGCCGCCGACGGCCGTGCGGCCGACGACCGTGCCGGACCGCCGAGTTGACGTACGGACGCGCGAAAAGGCTGCCGCACCGGGCTTGACGGGTGCGGCAGCCTAGTCGTGTCCGGGAACGACACGCCGGGCTTTCCGAAAACAGGCGGACTCAAACGCCATGTGACGTTCGCCACGCAACTGAGAATTGCCTAAGCGCGTCCCGGTGGGGCAGGGTGTGAGGCTGTCAGGCCCCGCTTACGGCACCCCTGCGCCCACCCGGGCGCGGACAAACAGAACTGAACAGCGTGACGCCGTAAGCCGCCCAGCACCACGCGGACCTCCGCAGTTGAGGATCGCACCGGGCCAGCACCTCCCGTGACCAGCCGGACCCGTCCGGAACAAGGGGAGGTCAGCGTCAGGGGCACGATTGCGTCCGCGCGGTCACCACGCGGACGGTGCTGGAAGGACACCATGTGAGCCGGATCTCCGTCCGGGGTATCGCCGTAGCGTCGGCCACCGCGGTCACCACCGTCGGCGCCGTCGTCGGTGTCGCCTCAGGCAGCGAACCGACCGCAGCAGCCGCTCAGCCCGTCGCCGACTCGGCGGCGCTGGACAACATCGCCGCGACGCAGCAGGCTGACGACGCCCAGGTCGCCTCGCTGAGCCAGCAGGTCGAGACCCAGCAGGCGGCAGCGGACGCGATCGCCAAGAAGGCGGCCCAGGAGGCCGCCCGCAAGAAGGCGGCCGCCGAAGCAGCGAAGAAGAAGGCCGAGGCCGAGGCGAAGGCCAAGGAGGCGGCGGCCAAGAAACTCGCCGCCGAGGCCGCCAGCACCGGCAACTACTCCGTCTCCGCCGTGCAGGCGATGGCGCAGTCGATCATCGGCAACAGCACCCAGTACCAGTGCTTCTCGTGGATCGTCTCCCGGGAGAGCGGCTGGAACTACCGGGCGACCAACGCCTCCTCCGGCGCCTACGGCCTGGTCCAGGCCCTGCCGGGCTCCAAGATGGCCTCGGCCGGAGCCGACTGGCGGACCAACCCGGCCACCCAGATCAAGTGGGGCCTGAGCTACATGAACAACCGGTACGGCAGCCCGTGCGGCGCCCAGCAGTTCTGGGAGGCCAACGGCTGGTACTGATCCGCCGGCGCCGTGCCGCGCCCGCCACGAGACCCCGCCCCGGGAGACCGGCGCGGGGTCCTCTCGCGGGGAGGGCAGCCGGCCCTCCGGCGGCGGGCGCCGGTGCCCGGACGGGATTCACCCGGCGGGCCCGGGCCGGGGTACGGTCGTCTCGGGTCGCGGGTCCACCGCACCACGGGTACACGGGGACAGGCAGGACGGACATGTCGCACCATCGCCGGTGGGGGGGCGGCTTCGCCGAGGCGCTCGCCAAAGTGGCCGGGCGCCTCGACGAGCGGCGGGCGCAGGCGGAGCGCAGGGAACGCGAGCACGCCGCGGCGCTCGCGGCCGAGAGCCGGCGCCGGATACAGGCGCACGAAGGCCCCGAAGGCCCCGAAGGCCACGAGGGGAACGGTGGCCGGGCCGAGCAGGCCGGGCACGGGGACTACGTGCCGCCGCCGCCCCGCTACGCGCCCGCCGTCGCCGCGCCGCGCGCCCCGGTCACCGCGGTGCCCTGGGGGGTGCGGGTGGCGGCCGAGGCCGCCTGGCGCTTCCTGATCCTCGCCCTCACGCTCTACGTGCTGATGCGGGTGATCAGCGCGATCAAGCTGGTCGTGCTCGCCTTCGTGGCCGCCCTGCTGATCACCGCGCTGCTGCAACCGATCGTGGCCCGGCTCGGCCGGGCCGGGGTGCCGCACGGACTGGCCACCGCGATCACCTTCATCGGCGGGTTCGTGCTGATGGGACTGGTCGGCTGGTTCGTGGTCTGGCAGGTCATGGAGAACACCGACCAGCTCTCCGCGCAGTTGCAGGACGGCGTCGAGCAACTCAAGCACTGGCTGCTGCACTCCCCGTTCCACGTCACCGAGCGGCAGATCGACCAGATCTCCAAGAACCTCCAGCACGCGATCGGCACCAACGCCGAGCAGATCACCTCCGCCGGCCTCCAGGGCGTCACGCTGGTGCTGGAGGTGTTCACCAGCATCTTCCTGGCGATGTTCTCCACGCTGTTCCTGCTCTACGACGGCCGCACGGTGTGGAGTTGGCTGCTGAAACTGGTGCCCAGGGAGGCCCGGGCCGGTGTGGCCGGCGCCGGCCCGATCGCCTGGCGGACGCTGACGCTCTACGTGCGCGGCACCGTGATGGTCGCCTTCATCGACGCGCTGTTCATCGGCGTCGGCATCTACTTCCTCGGCGTGCCGATGGCCGTGCCGCTGGCGGTGCTGATCTTCCTGGGCGCGTTCATCCCGCTGGTCGGCGCGGTCGCCTCCGGCGCGGTCGCGATGATCGTCGCGCTGGTCACCCAGGGCCCGTTCACCATGCTGATGGTGCTGGGCGTGGTGCTGGCCGTGCAGCAGATCGAGGGGCACGTGCTGCAGCCGTTCATCCTGGGGCGCGCGGTGCGGGTGCACCCGTTGGCGGTGGTGCTCTCGGTGGCGGCCGGCTCGTTGGTCGCCGGGATCGGTGGCGCGGTGGTCGCGGTCCCGCTGGCCGCGGTCACCAACAACACGGTCGGCTTCCTGCGCACCCAAGCCCGCGAGGGCGCGCTGCGCCGGGCCGGCGGCCCGCACGGCGCCACCGTGGCCGAGGCGGCCCCGCGGGCTCCGGCGGCCGCCGAGCCTCCGGAGCCGCCGGCACCTCCGGAACCGCGGAACGAGGACGGGCCGGACGGACCGTAGCCCGCCGGCCGGCGCCCCGGCGGGGCACCGCGCCGCCGGGTCCCGCCGCCCGCCCACGGTGGTGCGCCGGTTCGGTCGTCCGCGAGGACCCGGGCCTTCGCGAGGACTCAGCCGTCCGCGAGGACCGCCTCGGCGTCCAGCGTGCTGCCGACCGCCTGCACGACCGCCGCGATCTTCACCGCCTCCTGGACGGTCTCCCGGTCCACGCCGGCCTTGCGCAGCACCTGCTCGTGCGAGTCGAGGCACTGTCCGCAGCCGTTGACGGCGGAGACCGCGAGCGACCACAGTTCGAAGTCGGTCCGGTCCACGCCCGGGTCGCCGAGCACGTTCATCCGCAGGCCGGCCCGCAGGTTGCCGTACTCCGGGTCGGACAGCAGGTGCCGGCTGCGGTAGAAGACGTTGTTCATCGCCATCACCGCCGCCGCCGACTTCGCCGCCGTGTAGGCCGCCGGGCTCAGCCGCCGCCTCGCCTCCGGCTCCAGCTCGCGCAGCGCGATCGGGCTGCGCACCGCGAGGGCGACGGCGAGCACGGTGCCCCACAGCGTCTGCTCGGGCAGGTCGGAGTTGCCGACCACCGAACCGAGGTTCAGCTTGAGGTCCTTGGCGTAGTCCGGCAGCGCGGCCTTCAGCGCGTCGAGCGACATGGCCGGATCACTCGCCCGCGAGCAGCTTGACCGGGTCGAGCGTCCCGTCGCCCCTGGACCAGTTGCACGGGCACAGCTCGTCGGTCTGGAGCGCGTCGAGCACCCGCAGCACCTCCTTGGGGTTACGGCCCACCGAGCCGGCGGTCACCATGGTGAACTGGATCCGGTTGCCGGGGTCCACGACGAACACCGCGCGCTGCGCGAAGCCGTCCTCGCCCTCGACGCCGCAGTCCCGCATCAGCTCGTGCCGGGAGTCGGCGAGCATCGGGAACGGCAGGTCCCGCAGGTCCGGGTGGTCCCTGCGCCAGGCGTGGTGGACGAACTCCGAGTCGCCGGAGACACCCAGGACCTGCGCGTCCCGGTCGGCGAACTCCTCGTTGAGCCGGCCGAACGCGGCGATCTCGGTCGGGCACACGAAGGTGAAGTCCTTCGGCCAGAAGAAGACGACCCGCCACTTGCCCTCGTGGGTCTTGTGGTCGATCTGCTCGAAGGCGTGGGCCGCGTCGATACCGACGCACGCGGTGAGGTCGTACAGGGGGAACGGGTCGCCGATGGTCAGCAAGGTGTGGCTCCATGTCACGCGGTGTTGAACGCGATCACCTTCTCACGGTGGTCCGATCCGGAAGAAATCGGCCGTCCGCGCAGGTCCGCCGGGCCCGGGGGCCGGGCGCGCGGCCCGGCGGGCGTGCGCGGACGGTCAGGGCTCCGGGTCGTCCCGGGGGCGGGGTGGACGGCCCCGGCGCGGGATCGGCCGGGCCCGCGCGGGCATCCGGCCGGCCTCGGTGAGCGCGCGCCGCAGCAGGTACTCGATCTGCGCGTTGGCGCTGCGCAGCTCGTCCGCGGCCCACCGGCTGATCGCGTCGTGGACCGCGGGGTCGAGCCGCAGCAGCACCTTCCTGCGGGCGGGTCCGGCGCCGGACCCGCCGCCGTCTTCGGTCACTGGTAGAGCGAACCGGTGTTGAGCACCGGCTGGGCGGCCCGCTCGCCGCACAGCACCACCAGCAGGTTGCTGACCATGGTCGCCTTGCGCTCCTCGTCCAGCTCGACCAGGCCCTCCTCGGCGATCCGGGTCAGCGCGGTCTCCACCATGCCCACCGCGCCGTCCACGATGGTCGCCCGGGCCGCCACGATCGCGCCGGCCTGCTGGCGCTGGAGCATGGCCGAGGCGATCTCGGGCGCGTAGGCCAGGTGCGTGAAGCGCGACTCCACGATCCGCACCCCCGCCGACTCCACCCGGGCGGCGATCTCGGCGGACAGCTGCTCGGTGATGACCTCGGCGTTCTCCCGCAGGCTCAGCTCCTGCGAGCCGTGCGCGTCGTAGGCGTAGTGGGTGGCGATGTGCCGGACCGCCGTGTCGGTCTGGATGGCGACGAACTGGGTGAAGTCGTCCACCTCGAAGACCGCCTGCGCGGTGTCGGCGACCTGCCAGACCACCACGCAGGAGATCTCGATCGGGTTGCCGTAGGCGTCGTTGACCTTCAGCACCTCGGTCTCGTGGTTGCGCAACCGGGTGGAGACGCTGCGCCGCGAGGTGAACGGGTTGACCCAGCGCAGGCCGTCCTTGCGGATGGTGCCCCGGTAGCGGCCGAAGAGCTGGATGACCCGTGCCTGGCCGGGCGCCACCTGCGTGAGGCCGCGCAGCACGAGCACGTCGAGCACGGTCAGCGCGATGCCGCAGGTGATCAGCGCCCCGGCCGCGCCGCCGGACCGGCCGCCGCCCACCGCCATCAGCACGATCGCCAGCGCCAGCACGACCGGCGCGAGCAGCAGGAACGGCAGTCCGGGGGCGCCGCCGGCGCGGTGCTCGCTGACCCGCGGGGCGGGCATCTCGGGGACCTCGGTGGCCGGGGTGGCGGTGGTGTCGGGCATGGCTGTCTCGTTTCCGCGATCGGCCGGCCCGGGCCGGGTCGGCGTCTATCAAAGTGATAGCACATTAACGCCGCCGCGGGCAGTCCCCGCCGGGCCCGACCGTGCCCCGGTGCTCCCGCCCCGCCGTGCCCCGGTGCCCCCGCCCCGCCGTGCCCCGGTGCTCCCGCGCGGCATGCAGCCCCGCGGCACGGAGGAGGTTCACGTGCCGCGGGGCTGCGATCGGGAGCCGGGCGGGGCCGGCGGGGCGGGGGCGGCCGGGGGTCAGCCGCCGTTGACGGCGTGCGCGATCCGGTCGCCGACCTCCTTGTCGATGTTCCGCCAGTACTGCAGCGCGCGGTCCAGCACCGGGCGGCTCACGCCGTCCTTCAAGTGGCCGGCAACGTTGGAGACCAGGCGGGCGCGGGCCGCGTCGTCCATGACGGTGCGCACCAGCGTGCCAGGCTGGCCGAAGTCGTCGTCCTCACGGTGCGGTGCGTACGCCTCGCGGACCATCTCGCCGGCCGACTCCCAGCCGGTGACGTCCCGCGCGGGACCGGGGGGCGCGGCCGGTCCGCCGTAGGAGTTGGGCGCGTAGGGGCGGGCCGCCCGGCTCGGCTCGAAGCGCATCGGGCCGTCCTTGGCGTAGGAGCGCACCGGCACGTGCGGCCGGTTGGGCGGCAACTGCGCGTAGTTCGGGCCGATCCGGTAGCGGTGCGTGTCGGGGTAGGAGAACAGCCGGCCCAGCAGCATCTTGTCCGGTGACGGGCCGACGCCCGGCACCATGTTCGCCGGCTCGAACGCCGCCTGCTCGATGTGGACGAAGTAGTCCTCCGGGTTCCGGTCCAGCGTCATCCGGCCGACCTCGATCAGCGGGTGGTCGCCGTGCGGCCACACCTTGGTCAGGTCGAACGGGTTGAACCGGTAGCCCGCCGCGTCCTCGAACGGCATGACCTGCACGTACAGCGTCCAGGACGGGTGGTCCCCGCCCTCGATCGCCTGCCACAGGTCCTTGCGGTGCGCGTCCGGGTCGGAACCGGCCAGCTCGTCGGCCTCCTGCTGGGTCAGGCAGGCGACGCCCTGGTCGGTCCGGAAGTGGTACTTGATCCAGAACCTGGCCCCGGCGCCGTTGATCCACAGGTACGTGTGAGAGCCGTAGCCGTTCATGTGACGGTAGGACTTCGGGATGCCCCGGTCGCCCATCAGCCAGGCCACCTGGTGCGCGGACTCCGGCGAGAGGGTCCAGAAGTCCCACTGCATGTCGTGGTCGCGCAGCCCGCTGTCCGGCCGGCGCTTCTGCGAGCGGATGAAGTCCTGGAACTTGATCGTGTCGCGGACGAAGAAGACCGGGGTGTTGTTGCCCACCAGGTCGTAGTTGCCGTGCTCGGTGTAGAACTTCAGCGCGAAACCGCGCGGGTCCCGCCAGGTGTCCGGGCTGCCCTGCTCGCCGGCCACGGTGGAGAACCGGGCCAGCATTTCGGTGCGCCGGCCCGGCTGGAACAGGTCGGCCCGGGTGAAGCGGCTGACGTCGCCGGTGACCTCGAAGACGCCGTACGCCCCGCTGCCCTTGGCGTGCACCACCCGCTCCGGCACCCGTTCCCGGTTGAACTGGGCCATCTTCTCGATCAGGTAGTGGTCCTGCAGCAGGATCGGTCCGTCCCGGCCGACGGTGAGGGAGTGCTCATCGCTCTCGACCGGGATTCCCGCGTTGTTCGTGGTGTGGGGGGTGTTCATCGGCGCGTGCCTCCCAGTGCGGTGGGGGTTCGGGCCGCTGTACCCGCCCGGCGCTCATCCGCCGTGCCGGCACACCGGCGACACCTGGACACCGTCCGAGCCCAACCGCCCTCGACGGCGAAACCGGCATTCCGGACCTTACGCACCGGACCCTACGGCAACGGCAGCTCGAACCAGACCACCTTTCCGGCGCTCAGCCGTGTCGCGCCCCAACGTTGCGCCAGTCGGTGCACCAGGAACAGCCCCCGGCCGTTCTCGTCCTGCGTCCCGGCGTGCCGCATCCGGGGAAGCTGCGGCGCGTCGTCACCGACCTCGCAGCGCAGCACGTCGGTGCGCAGCAGCCGCAGCGTGATCGGCCGGCCCGCGTAGCGCACCGCGTTCGTGACGATCTCGCTGACCAGCAGCTCCACCGAGTCCCACAGCTCCTCCAGCCCCCAGCGGTCCAGCGCCCGGCGCACCAGGCGCCGGGCCCGCCCGGCGGTCTGCGGATGCGGGTCGAGGTACCAGTACGCCACGTTCCCCGGCGCGATCCCGTCGAACCGGGCCGCCAACAGCGCGATGTCGTCGTCCCGGTCGCCCGGCCCGAGGATGTCCAGCACCTCGTCGCACAGCGGCTCCAGCGGCGGCGGGCAGACGATCGAACCCACCGCCCCCAGCCGCTCGCGCAGCCGCTCGATGCCGGACCACACGTCCCGGGTGCGCGACTCCACCAGGCCGTCGGTGTACAGCAGCAGCGTCGCGCCCGCCGGAGCGGGCAGCTCCACCGAGTCGAACGGCACCCCGCCCACCCCGATCGGCGCGCCCTCCGGCACCTTCAGCACCTCGGTGCGCCCGTCACCGTGCAGCATCACGGGCGGCGGATGCCCGGCGTTGGCCACCACCAGCCGGTGCGCGATCGGGTCGTAGACGGCGTAGACGCAGGTCGCCATCCGGTCGTGGCCGAGCCGCTGGGCCTGCTCGTCGAGGTGGTAGAGCACTTCCTGAGGAGGCAGGTCGAGCCCGGCCAGCGTCTGCACCGTGGTGCGCAGCTGGCCCATGATCGCCGCCGACTGCATCGAGTGGCCCATGACGTCGCCGACCACGAGCGCCACCCGGCTGCCGGGCAGCGGGATGGCGTCGTACCAGTCGCCGCCGACCCGGGCGGTCTCGGCGGCCGGCAGGTAGCGACTGGACAGGCCCACGCCGGTCGGCTGCGGCAGCGAGTCGGGCAGCATCGCACGCTGCAACTGGTCGGCGATGTACGCCTCCCGGCCGTAGAGCACCGCCTTGTCCACGCCGAGCGCGGTGTGGGTGGCCAACTGCGCGGCCAGCGGCAGGTCGTCACCCTCGAACGCCGGTCGGTCGGTGCGGCGCAGCATCACCGCCGCGCCGATCACCCGGCGCCGGCCGCGCAGCGGCACCAGGATCGCCCGGCGCCCGTCGGGCATCTCGCAGTCCACCAGCTCGGCCAGCGCCTCGGCGGCCAGCGGCACGTCGGCGAAGAGCGGGCGCACCCCGCGCAGCACCTCGGCCAGCGGACCGTCCATCCGCACCTCGGTCATCTCGGCCGCCCGCGACACCTCCGGAGCCCGCATCAGCGGCAGCCGGGCCGCGGCGCCCGGTCCGTCCGGCAGCGGGGTGTCGGCCAGGTCGCCCACCGTGCGGTCGGTGCGGCGCAGCCGCAGCAGCAGCGGCTCCACCGGCCGCTCGTCGCCCACCGGCAGCGGATCGCGCAGGTAGACCAGGATCGCGTCGGCGAACGTCGGCACCACCGAGCGGCACAGCCCCAGGACGATCTCGTCCAGGTCCAGCCCGCGGGCGATGCGCCGGGTCGCGGCACCCACGTAGCGCAGCCGGGAGCTCTCGTTCTCCCCCTGGCCCGGGTGCGGGCCGGAGCGCCGGGCGCCGCCGGACGGCTGTCCGCCGCCCTGGCCCTTGCCCTTGCGGGGTTTGGCCCGCGCACCGGCCGGCTCGGGTCCGGCCGTGCGGTGGCCGTCCCGCGGGTCCGGCACGCCCGTCTGGGCGCCCCTTCCCGGCTGGTGCGGGCGCGCGCCGTTCCCGCTCGGGGCGCTTATCTCCTCGGCCGCCCGCCTAGGGGCGCGGTGCTCCGTCACGCTAGGGGTTCCATCCGTATCCGTCCGTGCGCCGCGGCAACCCGCGCGACCGGTCAGGTGAGCCGTCGGCAGTGCAGGAAGAGCTGCTCCTCCGGTGGCACCTGGGTGCTCGCCGGGGCGTACGCGTGACCGGACTCCGCCACCACCTCGAATCCGCAGTCCGCCACGATCTGGCGCAACTCGTCCCGCAGGTATCCCGATACCCGGACCGTCCGGCCGAGGAACGGGACGGCGAACTCGTCCACGTCCGCCTCCACCATCCCCAGCGCCAGCAGCCCGCCGGGGGCCAGGAGTCCGGCCACCATCCGCAGCGCGTACGGGATCTCCCGGCGCGGCAGCATCAGCAGCGAGAAGAACGCCATGACGCCGTCGTACCGCCCGGCGCCGCCGGCCGTCTCCTCGCCGGGCCCGCCGGGGCGCAGGTCGGCCAGGTCCGCCTGGTGGAAGACGGCGTCCGGCACGTTGCGCCGGGCCAGTTCCACCATCACCCGCGAGGCGTCCACGCCGACCACGGTGTGGCCCGCCTCGGCGATCTGCCGCGCGGACGGCAGTCCGGTGCCGCAGCCCAGGTCGAGCACGCGGGCGCCCGGCGGCAGCGACTTGACCAGCCACTCGCCGGCCGCCAGTTGGCCTTCCTTGTGCGGGAACGCCTCGTCGTAGCGGTCGCCTATGGCGTCGAACGCCTCAGCCTGGCCGGTGCGGTCGCCCACCATCCGGTAGCCGCCGGTTGTCTCGGACTCCACGTGCTCCCTGACTTCCTGACTCAGCGTCAACCCTTGCCGCTGAGTTGCATATTCCATCATGGCGCGGATGTTCGCGGAGGTCGATCCTACGTAGGGAGGGGAGGGGGGCATCAAGAGGTTCGGGAAACGAGTCGGTCCCAGTCGGCCGGCAGCGGCGGTACCGGCCAGGCCGGATCCGGCCGCCAGTCCTGCCAACCGTCCCGGAACGGCCACTCCCACGCCTCCACCAGCCCGACCGCTCGCCGCCCGGCCTCCCGCACCCGCCCGGCCAGTTCCGGGTCCACCAGGCCGTCCGCCTGGGCCTGCGCGAACTCGTCCTCGTCGTGCCACGTCCAGCCACGGTCCGGCCGCACCGAGATGTCCAGGAAGTGGTCCACCGAGTCCACCCCGCCCGACCAGCGGGTACGCGGCTGCTCCAGGTTGACGTACCAGTTCTTGAACCGCCAGCCCGGCTCCCAGAACAGCCAGACCGACCACGGCTCGCCGGGCCGGGCCAGTTTGAGCACCCCGGTGCCCCACCACCGCTCCACCCGCGTGGTGCGCGGCTTGCGGTAGCGGGTCGCCAGCGGCTCGCGGTGCGGCGGGGTGCCGTCGGCCAGCACCGGCCGCACGCAGCGGGTCCCCGGCGCCATCCACACCGCCAGCAGTTCCGCGTCGTCGCGCACCACCGTCACCGGCCGGGCGATCTGCACCCGGCCGCGGTGCGCCGGACCGTTGCCCAGGTACCGCCACAGCACCTGCGCGCCGGGCTCGAAGAAGCCCCCGGGACCGCCGGGAGCGGGGATCGTGGGTGATTCGGCTGCCATGCGCGGATCCTACGGACGCGGAGCCGCCCGCACCGACGGTTCCCGGCGGCACGGCCGGGTCTCGTCCCGGCATGGCGCGGAGCCGCGCGTCGCCGCCCGCCCGCGTCCGGCCGACGCGGGCCTGGCCGCCGTGCCGCGTCACGGTCGCGTGGTGTGCGGGCCGAACCGCGCCGCGCGCCTGCGGCCACCGTCCGCCGCGCCGCGCCGCGTCACGGTCGCGTCATGCCCAGCACGTCCAGCGCCGCGTCCAGTTCCTCCTCGGTCAGCTCGCCGCGCTCGACCAGGCCGCGCTCCAGCACCACCTCGCGGATCGTCCTGCGTTCCCGCAGCGACTGCTTGGCCACCTCGGCCGCCTCCTCGTAGCCGATGTGCCGGTTGAGCGCCGTGACGATCGACGCCGAGGACCGCGCGTACTCCCGGGCCCGGTCCGCGTCGGCGGCGATCCCGTCCACCGTGCGGTCCGCCAGCAGCCGGCAGGCCGACGCCAGCAGCCGCACCGACCGCAGCACGTTGTCCGCCATCACCGGCATCGCCACGTTCAGCTCGAACGCGCCGGACGCGCCCGCCCAGGCGATGGCCGCGTCGTTGCCCACCACCTGGGCGGCGACCATCACCACCGCCTCCGGCACCACCGGGTTGACCTTGCCCGGCATGATCGACGACCCCGGTTGCAGGTCCGGCAGCCGGATCTCGGCCAGACCGGCGCGCGGACCCGAGCCCATCCAGCGCAGGTCGTTGCAGATCTTGGTCAGCCCCACCGCGATGGTCCGCAACTGCCCCGAGACCTCCACCACCGCGTCCCGGGCACCCTGCGCCTCGAAGTGGTCGCGCGCCTCGGTGAGCGGCAGCCCGGTGCGCTCCGCCAGCTCGGCGATCACCGCCGGGGCGAACCCGCGCGGGGCGTTGATCCCGGTGCCCACCGCCGTGCCGCCCAGCGGCAGTTCCGCCAGCCGCGGCAGCGACCCGCGCAGCCGCTCCACGCCGTAGCGCACCTGGGCCGCGTAGCCGCCGAACTCCTGGCCCAGCGTCACCGGAGTGGCGTCCATCAGGTGGGTCCGGCCGGCCTTGACGACCTCCGCGAACTCCTCCGCCTTGCGCTCCAGCGACGCCGCCAACTGCTCCAGTGCCGGTACCAGGTCGCCGACCACCGCCGCGGCGGCCGCGACGTGCAGGGCGGACGGGAAGACGTCGTTGGACGACTGGCTCGCGTTCACGTCGTCGTTGGGGTGCACGGCGCGGGCCAGCCGCTCGGCGGCCAGCGTGGCGATCACCTCGTTGGCGTTCATGTTCGACGAGGTGCCCGAGCCGGTCTGGAAGACGTCGACCGGGAACTGCGCGTCCCACCGCCCCTCGGCCACCTCGTCGGCCGCCTCCGCGATCGCCCCGGCCTTCTCCCGGTCCAGCACGCCCAGGTCGGCGTTGACCCGCGCGGCAGCGGACTTGATCCGGCCCAGCGCCTCGATCAGCGCCCGCTCGATCCGCTGTCCGGACACCGGGAAGTTCTGCACCGCCCGCTGCGTCTGGGCCCGCCACTTGGCCTCCGCCGGAACGCGTACCTCACCCATCGAGTCGTGCTCGGTCCGGAACCGCTGTTCGTCACTCATACCTATGACAGTGCCCGGGACCATCCGTTCTGTTCCCCCTCCGTTCCGTTCCCCCGGCCGGGCGGCGTGGCGCCGGCCGGGTCGCACCGGCGCGACGCCACCGCGGCCGACCGATGGGAACCCGCATTCCTGCTCCATCAGCTTTACGGTACCGTTGTGTACGCGAGTGGAATCCCGTGACGCCGTCGGAGAGGGATCGCCGTCCGCTCGTCGGACGGCCTCGGTGCGGATGGCGTGGAAGTGGTCGAAACGGCGCGTGGCGTCATGGCGGAAGGGGGCGTGGTGGCGGACCGGAGCGGAACGGCGATGCGGTGCGGGGCCGAATCCGCCATCACCGAACCCGCCAGCACCACGAACGCCAATATTCACATACCATGAATCCATTACCTCTCTCATCTTATTTAGCGCGTTGCACGACATTGCGAACATCGAATCTGGCGCGAGGAGGACCTTTCCATGTCGGCGACCCCGGCGTACCATTGCATGGGAATTCCTGAATGCCCGTCAGATCAGGCCACCTGGAGGCGGTATGGGCGAGAAATGGGAGGCTGATCCCGCTGCGGCCTTCGCGCGCAGACTGGGGAAGTCGTCGCACGAACTGGGTCAGACGTCCGGCAACGCCAGCTGCCCTGACGTCTGGGAACTGGACAACGGAGACGTCGCGGTGATCGGGACCGACCTCACGGCGTCCTACCGGAGCCGCCTCCCGGACGGCGTGAGCGTCGACCCCGGGGAACGGCTGGTGATCATCCCCAAGGCGACGATCCTCGCGGCCAAGCCGGATATCCCGGATGCCTAGTCCGCTGGAAGGCGCCCGGGGGGAGCGCATGGCGCTCGATGCCTACTACGCGGACTTCGAGGAGAACTTCTGGAAGAGCGCTGATCCGGGTTTCTGGAAGCTGGAGCGGCAGCAGGTCTTCAAGGAGCCCGGATACGACAGTTGGGAGGCGTTCGCCCGCGGCGAGTGGCAGGAGTCGCTGCGCCTGCTGGAGGACGGCAGGGCCGACATGGCCGCCTACCACCGCAGGGTCGAGCGGAGCGGGTTCGTGGCGCGGCGAGTCCGGGTGGTCGAGGAGCCGGTGAGCGACTACCTGCAATGGGAGTCGTACGCGCTGCGCGTCCGGGACGAGTGCGGCGGACCGATCCGTGTGGTCCGGGCGGACGACGTGGCGCGGTGTGAGGACGGCGGTCCGCTGCCGGAGCTCTACACGCTCGGGTCGAGGGTGATGTACCAGGCGCTCTACGACGCCGACGGCGTCCTGGAATCGGTGCTGAAGTTCACGGACACGCCACTGATCCTGCGCTGCCGGCGGTTCATCAAGGCGCTGTTCGACTCCGGTGAGCCGCTGGGCGACTGGTTCGACCGGCATGTGGCGCCCCTGCCGGCCCCGCCCCCTCAGGGCTGAGGGTGAACGACGGCGCAGGGCACGTCAACCGGTTCGGGGGCACGGCTTCGGCGTGGGGCGTCGTGCAGGCCAGAGACGTGCACGGCGGCATCCACCTCCATCAGCCACCGCCGCCGACGAGCGCGGTCGTCCCCCGCCAGCTCCTGGCGGCCGACCGCCACTTCGTCAACCGGTCGCGGGAGTTGGCGTCGCTCACCCGGTTGGTGGCCGGTTCGGGCGAGGTGGCGCGGGCGGCGCCCGTCGCCGCCATAACGGGGACCGCCGGTATCGGCAAGACGTCCCTCGCCCTGCGATGGGCGCACCGCGTCCGGCAACGGTTCCCGGACGGCGAGCTCTACGCCAACCTGCGCGGCTACGCCGCCGAGGCGCCCGTCCCGGCGGAGCGGGTGCTGGGGAGGTTCCTGGAGGACCTCGGTGTTCCCGCGGCGCGGGTACCGGCGGGTGGGGAGCACCGGGAGGCGATGTACCGGTCGCTGCTCGCCGACCGCCGGATGCTGGTGTTCCTCGACGACGCCGCCGGAAGCGCGCAGGTCCGTCCGCTGCTTCCCGGCGGCGGCGGCTGCGTCGCGGTGGTGACCAGCCGAGACGCCCTGTCGGGCCTGGTGGCCCAGCAGGGCGCCTTACGCCTTCACCTGGGAACGCTGTCGGCGGCGGACGCCGTCGCGCTGCTTCGGGCCGCGATGGTCGAGTACCGGCGTCGGGACCGGCGCACCGACCTGGCGGAACTCGCGGGTCTGTGCGCCCGCCTGCCGCTGGCGCTGCGGATCGCCGCCGAACGGGCGGCCGGACGCCCCGCAGAGTCACTCGCCGAGCTCATCGACGACCTGCGGGGCGGGGGTCCGTTGTGGAGCGTGCTGACCACCGAGGTCGAGGAGGGGCCTGACGCCATGAAGAGTGTCTTCGAGTGGTCGTACCGGGCGCTGCCCCCTCCGGCCGCGTGGTTGTTCAGGGCGTTGGGCCTCCACCCGGGGAACGAGTTCGGCCTGCCGGCCGTCGTCGGTCTGTCGGGCCTCACCCCGTCACAGGCCCGTGCCCGGTTGAACCGGCTGGTGGGCGCGCACCTGCTGGAGCGGCGCCCGGCCGGACGCTATGAGTTCCACGACCTGCTGCGCGCCTACGCGGCGGACCGGGTACGGCGGGAGGAGAGCGAACCGGAGCGGCGGATGATGCTGGGGCGCTGCCTGGCCTGGTACCTCCACACCGCGGACGCGGCGCAGCGGGCCGTCGCGCCGTTCGACAGCTATCGGCTCGATGACCACGTCCCCGCCCCGGCGGGGGTCCTCCGGTTCGACGACTACGACGCCGCGTTCCAGTGGTACCGGACCGAGAGCGCGAACCTCGTCAGTGCGGCGCGCGTCGCACTCGGCGCCGACATGCCGGAGATCGCCTGGCGGCTGGCCGTCGTGCTGCGCGCGGTCTACATGCACCACAACGCGTTCGAGGACTGGACGACGACGGCCCGGATCGGTGTCGAGGCCGCTTCGCGGGCCGGCGATCCGGCGGGTGAGGCGGAGGCCCTGGAAAGCCTGGGGAAGGCCGCGTTCCAGGCGCTGCGGCTGGATGAGGCGGAACGGTTCCACCGTGGCGCGCTGGAGCTGCGGCGCCGGCTCGGGGACCGGCGGGGTCAGGCGGTGTCCGTCAACGCCCTCGGCCTTCTCGGCCTGCGGCGTCGCAGGTTGGAGGAGGCACGGGAGCGTTTCGCGGACAGCGCGGTGATCTTCGAGCGGCTGCGGGACCGCCGCTGGACGGCGATCGTGCGCGGCAACCTCGCGGAGAGCCTGTGCGAGCTCGGCCGGTCCGAGGACGCCCTCGGGATCCTGCGGCGGGTCCTGGTGGACTTCCGTGAGGTGGGCGACCGGGGCGGTGAGGGCAACGCCTTGTTCCTGGTGAGTCGGGCGTGCAGGACGTCCGGTGACGTGGCCTCGGCCCGGGAGGCGATCGGGCGCGCGTTGGCGATAGCGGCTAACGAGCGCAACCAGGTGTGGCGGGGGCACTGGCTGGTGGAGGCCGCCCGGGTGGCGGGCTGCCGGGGACGGGCGGAGGAGATGCTGTCGCTGTGCCGGGAGTCCGCGCATCTCCAGCGACGACTCGGTGACACCGCCCGCGAGGCCGTCGCGCTCGACGGGGCCGGAGAGGCGTGCCAGGCGCTGGGCCGATTCGAGGAAGCGGTCGCCTTCCACCGTCACTCCGTCGCCCTCCTCCAGGAACTGGACGCCGCGTGGAGGCTGGCCCGGGCCCTGGAGCACCTGGCGGCCGCGCTGGACCGCCTCGGCGACCCGGCGCCGTCGCGCGTCGCACGGCAGGAGGCGCTGCGGGTACTCCAGCGGTTCGACGATCCGCCGGCGGTCGTGCTGGCCCGGCAGGTGGCCCACCGCCTCGAAGACACCTGAGACCGGGACCGGGGTGTCCCGCGTCCCCCGGCCCTCGCAGCTCGGACACGGCACCTGGTGCCCGGGCCTCGCGCCCGGGCCTCCTCCCGGGCCGGGACCCCGGGCGCGGCACCGCGTCGGGCACCGTCGCCGCCCGGGCGGGATCAGCAGGGCTCGGAGGCCGTGATCCAGATCGGGGCGTCGCGGCATCGGAGGCGGTACCCCTCGGCGGGTGTGAGACTCGTCCGCAGGACCGTGCGCGGGTGTCCGTCGACGACGGCTCGCGGGCCGAGGCCGGGCCCCATGTACCGGAAGGTCCGTACCTGGTTGTGCACCTCGCGTGCCGTCCGCTCCGGGTCGATCACGGCGAAGTCCGGTTCCATCAGCGGTGCACGGCGGGCGGCGCCGGTCGGCTGCGGTTCTCCGGCCGCCGGGTCCGCGACCTGCTCCAGGGCGGCTGCCAGCAGGTCGCGGATGGCCGGCCCCAATCCTGCCCAGAGGCTCGTCTGCGTCACGTCGTCGGGAATCGGGATACCGCCGCGTCGGGCGAGGACGGGGCCGGTGTCGATGTCCTCGTCCATGCGGTGGACGGACACGCCGAGGTGCGGGTCGCCGTTGCGAATGGCCCACAACACCGGCGCCGGGCCCCGGTACTCGGGAAGCAGCGAGGGGTGGATGTTGATCACGCCGTGGCGCGGCAGGCCCAGCACCCCGGGCGGCAGCCGCCACGAGAACCCGTAGCACACCACGAGGTCCAGGTCGTAACCCCGCAGTGCCCGACCCAGCCCCTCGGGACTCCCGGGAAGGACGAAGTCCGTCCCGGCCGGCAGGGCGGCGGTGATCCGGCCCGCCGCGTCGGCCGCCCCGTCGTCCGTGGGGGTCCCCGGGCGCATGGAACGGGAGTAGGCGTAGAGGAGGACCTCGTGGCCGGCGTCGGCACAGGTCTCGTGCAGCACGGCGAACTGCGGTACGCCGAAGGAGATCAGACCGATGCGCATGCGTTCCGTCACGGCTGGAGCCTAGTGGCGCGATGCGGCGCCGGGCGTTTCCGTCCGTCGCGCGTCGCGGAGCCCGAACGGGGCACGGCACCCGTCGAGGACCGAGGGCGAATCGATGCTCTCCGCTCAGCCCGTGCGACCAGTGAATCGGGCCATGGCTGAGCCAAAAAGGCCCCGGGCTGTCCAGCGACTGGAGACGCGGACGGCCCGGGTCGAACTGTGCAGCGGTCAGGCTTCGCGGTGCCTGCCCCGGCCGGGAGCAAGCGGCCGGACATCCGCAGGCGGGCCGACCGGCCGTTCCCGTCCCGCAGCGTCCGGAGCGGCGGCCGGTTCCCTGTGCGGGTACATGGCTCGTTGAGCGTTCGCCAGATCCGCCGTGACCGTGACGGCCTCCCACGCGTACGCGTTCCACCGGCTCACCAGCCGGGGAAACTCCGGGCGCACGTGCACGGTGTGCGGGCCGCCCGGGGCGAGCGCTTCGACGCGGAACCGTCCGGCCCGCTGCTCATCCCGCCGGGCCGCCCACTCCGACAGGGGTCCGTCATCCGTCGTCCGGTGTCCTCTCGCTCGGGCACGTCCTGCCCGGGTCACACAATCGCGTGTTCCCAATGCAGGCGGGAAGCCCCGGGGATCTCGTACGTGTGCACGCGGGAGGTTACCCGCATCCGGACAGCGTCAATGCTGGGCTGTCCGGCGTCCTGCCATGCGGTGATGGCCTCTTCGACGGCGTCCCACACGGCGACCGGCCCGCCCTGGCGGGCCGTCCAGCCGTCACCGGCCGGGGTGAGCGCGGCGAAGGATTCCTGGTCGGTGTCGAAGAGGTAGACCACGGTGCCCCCGTCACCCCCGACCGCCCGCACCATGCGCGTGCCGGGTGCGGCGAGTTGGGCGAGGAACGCGGGCATCCATTCGTCCAGCGCATCAGGAGACAGCCGCGCGGGCCGTTCGGTGTCCGCGTACGCGGCGCGGGCCGCGAGATCGCCCGACAGCGGTTCGAGAGCGTGAGCGCGGGCTGGCATGAACGACGTCCGGCCGATCAGGCTGCCCGTTGCGGTGCCGTCATCGTCCACGGTCAGCCGGGCCAGGCCGGTTCCGTACGACCACGCTCCGACCGTGGCCAGGATGATCCCGCCGGGGCGCGTCTGCCGAATCCAGGTGTACGGAATCCGGCGCACCGCGCACGTGGCGATGATGCGGTCATACGGTGCCCGTAGCGGATGGCCGAGCAGTCCGTCACCGGTCACCGTCCACGTGGAATACCCCACCGACTCAAGCGCGGTATCCGCGCGGGCAGCCACCCCCGAATCCACTTCAATGCTCGTGATGTTGTCCTCACCGAGCCGGGCGCACAGCAAAGCTGTGGAATAGCCGGTACCAGTGCCGATTTCCAACACGTTCATTCCGTCATTGACAGCAAGGTCTTCCAGCATGGAAACGACCGTGCCGGGGATGGTGGATGACGATGTGGGGAATCCGGAGACTGGACCGTCAACGTCTGCGGCGGTGAATTTTCCGTCAAGCTGAGTGACAAGGGATTGGTCGCTGTAGGCGAGGTCAGTCCATGCGGCCGGGCCGATCCGGTCCGGCGTAACCGGTTCCCATCGGGCGTCATCGGTGGGGAGAAACACCCCCGGGTGAAGGAATTTTTCCCGTGGAACCGACTCGACAGCCGCACGCAATGCGTCAGTACGCAATTCTCCCCGGGAATGAAGCCGGTCGGCCAGTGCCCGCCGCGCGGCGCTGGAATCGGATGCGGTGGTATCATGCACGGTCATGGCGTCCCCTGTTCGAGTAGGTCCGCGAAAGCGGCAGTCAGGGGAATGCCGGCTTCATCTTCAAGCCATCCCCATTGCCCATTCGGATTCAATTCGATCCAGTAGTATTTCCCGTCCCCGTCAAGACACAGATCAAAGCATCCGAAGGACAGGCCGAAGTGTTCCAGATAGACCAAGAGCGCTTTCTCTAGGCGATGCGGCAGCGTCACGACCGAGTATTTCAGTGCCGCGTAATCGGTGCGCCAATCCAACAAATCGGAGTCGATACGCACCGCGTACACCCGGTCACCGACGACCGTAACCCGAAAGTCGGCAACCTTGTCTATACGAGCCTGGAACAGATGCGGAACCACACTCACGCTGGCATCCAGTTCATCAGCGCTCACCGGTTCGGTCCAGGTGGACCAGCCCTGCCCGTCCCTGCGGTATGGGGTCCAGCGCAGCACCTTGTAAATCACCCGATCATGTCCGGTGATGAATTCCCGGATGTCGTCCAGTTTGTTGGAAACCAGTGTCGGGGGCACCGCAAAGCCGAGGCGCTGCGCCACGGCCAATTGCTGGGGTTTGAATTCGGCAGCGTGGTTGCGGAGCGGGTGATTGACGTACCGGCAGCGCGGCAGGGCATACAGGGTTCCGGCGAGTCCATGACGGACCTGAGCGGCGGAATGCCGGGCATCCTCGCCGCTCAGGCCGTCGAACACGGGCCACGACGGACGACGCCAGTACACCGATCGCACAGTGCCGAGATCCGCACTCCGAGACGGGGTATCCAGCCGCCCGGAAGGCGCGGACCCCGTCACTCCGAACCGTGCACTCATCGCGAGATCGCCACCGATGTCGGACGGGTCCAACCGGACCACCGGCACACTGCGCCGGTTCAGCTCAGCTATCACCATGTCGGCGGTGATGTCGTCCACAGCGGTCACGACCAGTACAGGCCCGTTGGTCATGTCGCTAGTCCTGCTCGCTGTCCTGGTCGTGGTCCGTGTCGTTGCGGCTGTCCAGATTGGTGCTCTGCGGCGCTGTCTCGGTGCCCTTACTGGTGCCGTGCTTGCCCATCTCCACCACCATGCCCCGGGCGTCACGGTAGACGGCCAGTTGCGTAGCAGGGCCAAGAGCCACGGTCGCGTACCCCTGCTGATACAGCGTCGGATAGGGCCGCATCCGCCCGATTCCCCACGGGCGCACTTCCGGCCCCCCGCTGGTGCTCTCGCGAGTCACGTCCAGCGTGCGCGTCATCGCCTGATCCCCTCTCCATGGGCTCCCGATACAAGGACCGCCCCCGCATCGTCGTGTGACTACGCCGCCGGGCGGGCGTGACTCTTGCCCCAGCAGACGCCCGGCCCGGCGACGCGTTGTGACGCTAGCGTCACGCATCGACCTTGCGGTGTCGAATTCGCTGATCACCACAACGAAAGACCGTGCCTGCCGCGTCAGCATCGCCCATCCCCGCAGGGCTGGGCCAACTCGCCGGATCCGATCCGGCCCGCTCCGATGGCCTCCCTGCGCAACCTGGCCATCGGCGCACTCCGCCTGGCGGGGCGGAACAACATCGCCGAGGGCCTGCGCCATCACGGACGGGACATGGCCCGGCCGCCAGCACCCCTCGCACCCACGTGATCATTCCCGACCGATCACGAGAACGACGGAGCCCTGACCGGCGGCCCGCCGCCGCGGACGACTGGCGGAAACTCGCATTCCTGCTCCATCAGCTTTACGGTACTGTCGGAGCGGCTCGCACGCACCGCGATCATCGCCGCCCGGCGCGGATGAACGCATGAACGGATGGTCGGCAGTCGTGGTCCGCCCTTTCCCGGCCCTTTCCGGCTGACTCGATCGGCTGAATCCGGGAGGCGGCGGACGGGAAGTCGTCTACCGGGCGCTCGCGTCCGGGGCGACACTGGGTCGTACCGGTGGTCGTGGAGGGAGTTGGTCATGCTGCCCGAGCCGTTGACCCGTCCGTGGGGGCTGCGACGGATGAAGCCCTACCCGGCCGCGTCGGTCATGCCGGCGGTCGACGTGGTGTTGGACGAAGTGACCCAGACAGGGCGCTGGGTGGACCCGGAGGGCTCGTTGTCCCTGGTGCCGGAGGCGGCGCGGCACAAGCGGTCGGAGACCGCCAAGGAAACCCGTACCCGCACGTCCCTGGACGGTACCTCGGACCAGGGCAGTGACCAGAGCGGCGACACCGACTGATGGCCGACGGGCCGGTACTGGTGGTCACCCGGCTTGACGACGCCACGGCGGACGTGGTCATCGAGGAGTTGAACGCGCGGGGCGTGCCGGTTGCCCGGCTGGACCCGGGGGATTTCCCCGGCACGGTCATGATGAGCGCGCATGTGGATGTGTGGGGGCTGTCCGGTGCGCTGGCCACCGCGACGCGGAGGGTTTCGCTGGAGCGGGTGCGGTCGGTGTACTGGCGGCGCCCCAGCCCGTACGCGGCTCCGCCGGGTCTCCAGCCGCCGGATCGGCAGTGGTGCGTCGACCAGTCGCGCTTCGGCCTGGGCGGTGTCCTGGCGAGTCTGCCGGGCGCTCGGTACGTCAACCACCCCTGGCGGAACCGGGATGCGGAGTACAAGCCCGCCCAACTCGCTGCGGCGGCGGCCTGCGGGCTGCGGATCCCGGCGACGCTCGTGACCAACGACCTCGTGGAGGCCCGTTCCTTCGCCCGCCGTCACGGCCCGGTGGTCTACAAGCCACTGTGGCACACCGACATCACCGACCCGGCGGGCCGGGCGTTGACGGCGTGGGTCGAGCCGGTGGCCCCCGAGGACATCGACGAGGCGGTCACGCGGAGCGCGCACCTGTTCCAGCAACAGGTGGACAAGGTCGCCGACGTCCGGCTGACCGCGGTGGGTCGCCGACTGCTCGCGGTGCGGATCGACGGCGCGCGGGGCATGGACTGGCGGCGGGAGTACGACCTGCTGACCTACGAACCGATCCCGGTGCCACCAGAGGTGGAGAAGGGGGTGCACGCCTATCAGGAAGCCTTCGGCCTGGTCTTCGGTGCCTACGACTTCGCTCTCACCCGCCAGGGACGGTTCGTGCTGTACGAGTGCAATCCCAACGGTCAGTGGGCGTGGATGCCGAGCGAACTGACGGTACCGGTCACGACGGCGCTGGCCGACCAGCTCCAGCGCACCGGGGACGACCATGACAGCTGACCCGTCGGCCGCCGAGCTACGAGCGGGGTTGGTCGAGCGGCTCACCGGCAGCGGCGTGCTGAGCGATCCCGCCTGGCGGTCCGCCGTCGAGGCGGTACCCCGCGAGGCGTTCCTCGGCGACGCGGTCTTCCGGCAGGACTCCCGGCTGCGGTGGGAGGCCGTGCACCGGACCGAGACCGGCCGGCGGGAGTGGCTGACCCTCGCGTACGGCGACCGCACGCTGGTGACGCAGATCGACGGCGTCGACGCCTCCCACGCCGACCGGCCCGTGCACGGCACCCCGACCTCGTCGGCGACACTGCCGTCGCTGGTGGTCCGGATGCTCGAACTCGCCGGACTGCGTGACGGCGACCGGGTGCTGGAGATCGGCACCGGGTCGGGGTACTCCACCGCCCTGCTGTGCCACCGCCTCGGCCAGCGCAACGTGACCTCGGTCGAGTACGACCCGGCCGTCGCCGGGGCCGCCGCCGACCACCTGGCCGCCGCGGGCTACGCCCCCACCCTCGTCACCGGGGACGGACTCCAGGGGTGGCCCGAAGGCGCCGACTACGACGCGATCATCGCCACCTGCTCGGTGCGCTACGTTCCGCGCTCCTGGATGTGGCAACTCCGTGACCACGGCACCATCACCACGGCCCTGAGCGGTTGGATGCTCGCCTCCGGACTGATCCGCCTCCGACTCGACGACGACGGCGGCGCCCGCGGCCGCTTCGCCGGCGACCGGGTCTCCTACATGCTCGCCCGCCCCCACGAACGTCCACCCCACCCGCGATTCCAAGCCCGTCCCGGCACCGTGCGGACCACCCGGAGCGACCCCGCGCTGCTGCGGGACTGGACCGGGCACTTCGTCGCCCAACTCGCCGCGCCGTCCTGCGAGATGATGACCACCGACGACGCCGTGTCGCTGTGGGACACCGCGACCGGCTCGCAGGCCTGGACCGAGCCCGCGCCCGGTGGCTGTGTCGTGCACCAGTACGGTCCCGTCCGGTTGTGGGACCGTATCGAGGAGGGTCTCGCCGTGTGGCAGCAGGCGGGCTCGCCGCCACAAACGGCCTTCGGCATGACGGTGACCGACGACCTGTCCCAGCACGTGTGGCTCGGGACACCCCAGGGTCCGGCCTGGCCGCTGCCCGCCTGAGCGCACGTTCCCCCGGCCGATCCAGGGGCACGGCCGCACGTGGAGCACGGCCGCGGCCAACGCCCGGAAGGCGGCCCGGTCCGGCGCCGCGTCGCCGATCACTCCGCTGCCGGTCCGCCCGCACCGCCGCCGGGTCCGGACTCCAGGTATCGGCGCAGAGCCGTCCGTCCGCCCGGGACGAAGAGCCGGCCATCGACGACCTCGCGCAGTTCGGCCTCCTCCAGCCAGTCCTGCCAGGCGATCTCGCCCGGGTCCGGGACCAGGGGTTCGGTCACGACGGCCTCATGCACCCCGAACCACACCGGGCTGACCCCCGCCCGGCAGAAGAAGGTGAACAGGAAGCGCACGGGCGCGCGAACGCCCAGCTCTTCGGAGAGCTCCCGGGCCGCGGCTTCCCCGTACGACTCACCGACGTTCACGGCGCCACCGACCATCACGTCGTAGTAGCCGGGGAACCGGGGATGCGTCCCGGACCGCCGCAGCACCAGGAACCGCCCCGCCCGGTCACGGCAGATCGTCGTCGCGATGCGGTGCGGCCAGCGCCGACGCACCGCCTCGCCTCGTTCGACGACTCCCAACACGCGGTCCCGCTCATCGACGTGTTCCACCCATTCGCTCACGCAGGCCACGATCCCACTCCCCACTGACAGCGCCGCCCCGGGAACACGAGAGGGAGCGACCCGCGTCCTCGGAGACCTCCCTTCCGCGCTCTCCTGGCGGGTGCGCTTCATCCGCCGGAGTGGCCGTCGCCCCCGCCCGCGGAGCCCTCGTCGTCGACGGTCCGTGTGACCAGAGGGGCGTTCATCGCGCGCCGGGCGTTGGCCTCGGCCTCCCGTTCGAAGCAGTCGCCGGGGTCGGAGACGGACAGCCCGTCGCCGTTGTCGGTGCCCGCGACCGGGCCCCGGCGCTGCTGGAGGACGTGGGTCAGTTCATGGGCGAGGGTGTGCTTGTCGCCGCCGCCGTCACCGATGACGACATGGCTACCGGAGGTGTAGGCGCGGGCGCCCACTTCCGCCGCCGAGGCCTGTGCGGCCGTGTCCGTGTGGATGCGGACGTCCGAGAGGTCCGCGCCGAGCCGGGTCTCCATCTCGTCGCGCGTGGCGTCGTTGAGGGGACGGCCCGGAGCGCGCAGGACCTCGTGGACGGTGGAGCGCTGTACGGGGCGCTCCGGGGGTACGGGGTGCTCCGGCGGCCGGTGGTCGCACCCGGCGCCATGCCGGTGCTCTTCCCGGACTCCCGGGTGTCCGGCCGGGCGGAGCATCTGAACGACTGCCGCGTTGCCGACGCTGCCCTGTAACGCGAGGAGGACCGGGAGCGGCGGCCGGCTCGCGGCCGGGGGCCGGCGGGCCGGTGCCCTGCCCTGTTCCTCCCGTGTCGACCTGGCCTGGTCTTCGGAATGCATGTGACCTTCCCTCCGGGGTCATCGACTCGCCTCTGGATACCTCAGACGCGGGGGGTCCGGCAGGTACCCGGGGGCAGAGTGGGGGGCAACGCGGGCGGTCTGGGCGTGGCTCTGACGCGCCGGGCATCAGGCGGCGGTCCGGCCCGGCGGCTCGATCGACCGTGCGTCACACGCGCCGCGTACCCGGCGGGGGCGGTTGGAGATCGCGGACGCCTCCTGCCTGGAGCTGAGCCGCCGACCACGCATGGCGGCGGCTGGCCCGGGAAACCCGCACCGGGCCCTTCCCCGGCACCGGGCCCCTTTCCGGGCCCGCTCGTCGACCAGCACGGACGACGTGGTGAACCTGTGTCGGGTCGGAGCGGGGCTCCCCGGCCGGACTCCCGTACCAGACGGTATCCCCGTCGGGGGCGGCGCCGAACCGCGCTTGCCGAGTGGCCGGCGCACCGCGCGCCGGGTGTCTCCGTGGACCGCGCGGTGCGCGGGGCGGGAGACGGGCGACCGCCTGCGGTTCGGTGGGCGTCAACACCGGCCACGTCCGGCAACCCGGCCGCGTCCGGCATCTCGGCACCCCGGCGGTCCGCCAGCCCGCCGGCCAGGCCGAGCGCCGGCCCGCCGCCGTGCGCCGCATCGGGCCGGGCCACCACCGCGCCGGCGACCGGCGAAATCCGGCATTCCTGCTCAATCAACTTTACGGTGACGTTGCATACACCAACGAATGTCCGTGACGCTATCGAGGGAAAAATCGCCTCCCCACTTATCGGACCGCCGTCGGTGTGGATAGCGTGGGCGGTAATCGAAGCAGTACGTGGCGTGATGGTGGAGAAGGGGGAGCGTGATGGCGGCCTACGACGAGGAGACGGTGCAGGCACTGCGGATCTTCGGGGGACAGCTCAAACACTGGCGTGGCCTGCGGGGCTTCACGCAGGAGGACCTGGGACGCGCGGTCAGCTGCTCGGCGGACCTGATCGCGTCCATCGAGCAGGGCCGCCGGGTCGCGAGGCCGCCGTTCTACGACCTCGCCGACGAGGCCCTGGGTGCGCAGGGCTCGATCAAGGCGGTGGAGAAGCACATCCTGCAACGGACCAGGTACCCGGCGTTCTTCGCGGAGTTCGCGGAGCAGGAGCAATGCGCGGTGGGTGTTGACTACTACGGCAGCTTGGCCATTCCGGGATTGCTCCAGACCGAGGCCTACGCACGGGCTGTCATCGGCGCCTTCTCCCCCATGCTGGATGAAGACGAGATCGAACGTCTTGTGGCCGCCCGCATGGAGCGACGAAGGCTTCTCGATCGTAGGCCACCCGCCATGCTTGGCTTCGTGATCGATGAGGCAGTGCTGCAGCGGCCGCTCGGTGGCTCTGCTGTGCTCAAGGAGCAACTGAGCCAAGTCGTCCACATCGCGAAGAACAACAACAACGTCACGCTCCAGGTTCTGCCGCTCGATTGCGAGGAGAACGCTGGCCTGGACGGATCGTTCAGCCTTCTGGAGACCGGGGAGCGTCAGATGGTCACGTACATCGAGCACCCCGGCGGTGGCCAATGGATGGCCAAGCCGGAGGAGTTCAGCCTGCTGCACCAGCGTTATGGGATCATCCGAGCGCAGGCCCTGACCATCAGGGATTCGCTTGCGTTGATCGAGAAAGTGGCAGGGGAGCTATGAGCGAACTCGCGTGGTTCAAGAGTAGTTACAGCGGCAACCAGGGCGGCGAGTGCGTCGAGGTTGCTGCTGGCGTTGCAACCGTGCATGTGCGTGACTCGAAGGATCCGCTGGGTCCGGTGTTGGCGTTCGAGGCTGGCGCGTGGGCGTCTTTCGTGGCGTTCGCGCGGGCTCGTACCGTGGACGCATGACGGTGACGGGCCTCCGGGGCGGTTCGTTCCGGGGGCCCGTGTCGTGTGACGTCCGGTTTGTGATCAGTCCTTCGCCAGCGGTGACCACCCGCAGGTTCACCCCCTCCCGGTGGGCCTTGCCCGAGTAATGGCCCTCGGTTCGGACCCGGTCGGTCACCCGGCGGCCGGAGCGAAGACCTCAGCAGCCGGTCACGGATGAGGGCTGCGGACCGCTCCGGGCGCCGCTCGGCCCGTCGAAGCTGACGAACAAGCCGCGCTGGTGGTCAGAGAAGAGCCGGCCCCGGGTGCCGGCATCCGAAGATGCCGGCTGTCATCCCGGGCCTGCGTCGCCCTGTACGAATGGGCGGGCGGTCTGGTCCGGAGAAGGCATTCAGGGTGTCGAGCAGGCAACCGCAGCGGAGTTCGTCCAACCGTGCATCGTGAGACCTTCGTTGCCGTCGAGGTACGCCTCCAGGCCCGCGGCCGGGTAGGGGATCAGATCGTCGGGCAGGTCATGGACGGCGAACCATTGCAGGCGCAGGCACTTGTCGGGTTCGCGGTTGACCGGTTCGCCTTGCCAGCGGGTGGTCTCGAAGAAGAAGCCGATGCGGTCGGAGGCGCTGGCGCCTTGGCGGTGGTGGACGGTGTGGACGAGCCGGAGGTGGTCCGGGTCGATGGTGACGCCGGCTTCTTCGTGGGCCTCGCGGACGGCGGCCGCGGTCAGAGGTTCGCCGGGGTCGAGCTTGCCGGAGGGGGCGTGCCATCGGCCGTGGCCGTAGGGGCCGCCGCGTTGGGAGAGGAGGATCTTGTCGCCGTCGCGCAAAATGATGTGGACGTCGATGACGGGTCGGGCGCTGGGGGTCATGGGTCGCTGTCCGAGGTTGGGGATGAGGTGTCGGTGGCGACGGTAGTCGTGGGCAGGCCGGCTGTGTGTCGGATCGCGGTTGCTGCGCTCTCGGGGGTGAGGGTGTGGGTGTCGATGCGGATGACGGGGACGGACAGGTTTTCGAGGATGGGGATGGCCTGTTCGTACAGGTCGAGTTCGCGTTGGACGTTGTTCAGGTCGTCTTCGAAGCGGTGGTGGGAGCCGCGGGCGGCCAGGCGGGTGGTGAGAGTGTCGACGGGTGCGGTGAGGATGACCGCCAGGTCGGGCAGGGTGATGCCGGCGTTGATGGCCTGGATGAAGTTCAGGGGTACGCCGTCGAGGCGTTGCAGGACGAGGCTGGAGGGCAGGTAGCGGTCGCAGACGACGGTGTGGCCGGCGGCCAGGTGGGGGCGGATTTCGGTGTCGAGGTGGTGGTGGCGGTCGGCGGCGACCAGGAGGGCCAGGGCGGTGCCGTGGACGTGGTTGGCCAGGCGGCGGGTGCTTTGGCCCAGTTCGCTGGTGGACGGCTCAGTGGTGGCGTGCACCAGGTGGCCGGCCTGTTGGAGCTGGCGGGTCAGGGCTGCGGTGGTGGTGGATTTCCCGGTTCCGCCGGGGCCGTCGATGCTCAGCAGGAAGCCGGTCATCGGGCGCCCGCCGCGGTTTGGTTGCGGGCGTGCTGCTGGCGGGAGAGGTCGGCCAGGTGGCGGCGGATGACGGGCAGTGGGGTGTGGGAGAAGGGGATGCCGACGGAGAAGTTGAACTCGTCGCGGCCGCGCATGGCTTCGTCGGCGCCGTGCTCGGTCAGGTCGATGTCGTCGTAGGCCTGCATCGCCTGCGGGTCGTGGCCTTCTCCGATCAGGCGGCTCCAGACAGGGGTGCCGGGGTAGGGGCGGAATTCGAAGACGGAGGCGCGGAAGCGGCCGGGCAGGTGGTCGGCGAGATCCCACAGGCGGTGGATGTGGTCGACGGTCGCCGTCAGGTCCTCGGTGTGCTCCCCGGGGTAGCCGAGGATGAAGTAGCCCTTGACGTGGATGCCACGCTGCAGCAGGCGCTGCGCGACGGACAGCGTCATGTCGGTGGTGATCCGCTTGTCCATCAAGCCGAGCACGCGGTCGGAGCCGGACTCGATGCCGAGGGCGACCTCGCGCAGTCCGTTGGCGGCGAGGGTGTCGAGCATCGCGTCGTCGAGCCGGTGCAGGACGTTGATACGGCCGGTGGCGTCCCACACGTACCGCTCACCGATGCGCTCGGCGGTGAATGCTCTCATGGAGGTGCGGATGATGCGCTCGGCGCCGAGGAAAAGGTCGTCGACGAACCGGAACGCGGTCACGCCGTAGTCGTCGTGCAGCTTCGCGAGCTCGGCCAGGATGTTGTGCGGCGAGCGGGTGCGGATCGCGATGTCGCCGTTCAGGGAGACCGCGGCACCGCAGAATCCGCAGTCGTAGGGGCAGCCGCGGGATCCGACGATGTTGCCCTCGATGCGGCCGCCGTCGGCGGTGTAGGGGTCCTGGGGCAAGAAGGCACGGTCGACGAACGGCAAGGCGTCGACGTCGGGGGCGGTCCAGGGCGTGGGGTCGCCATGGTGGATGCCGACCGCGGTGGTGCCCAGCCGCGAGTCGCGCCACATCACATGCGGCAGCGATGTTCTGCGGGTGTGATCCTCCAGCAGGGCGGCGACCCGGGTCTCGCCCTCGCCGAGGATCAGCGCGGTCAACCGGGCGAACCGCGGGTCGACCAGCACCGCGGCCGGCATGGCCTTGGCGTGATGCCCACCCGCCATGACGTGGATGTCGGGGCCCAGGGCACTCGCGATGGTCGCGGAGATCCGGTAGGTCGGGGCCAGCAGGTTGAATCCGGCCCAGCGCGGCCGCGCGGCGTTGACGATCTCGGCAGTTCGGCCGATGCCCAGGCCGTGGGCCTCGGCATCCAGCAGCCCCACGTTGTGGCCGGCGCGACGGGCGAAGGTGGCGATGTAGGCCATGCCGAGCACCGGCAGGGTGTAGTCGTTGACGCGCGGGCGCGCGGTGTAGTCGCGCAGCGGCGCGTTGACGAAGACCGCGTCGAGCGGCCGGGCCGGATCGGCACCGGCAATCAGGTCAAGGGCGTGCGCCTCCGGACCGTCGGTGGTCGGCATGGATGGTCCCCCAGGTGAGTGTGTACGCGGTCAGGGCGTGCAGCTGCAGGTCGTCAGCGGCCATGCGACGCCAGGCGGTGCCGAACTCCCTCTCGGTGCGCGGCCACGGGTGCGCCGGAGCGATCCGCGCCGCCCAGGTGCGCACCGCCAGGTCGTGGTGCGGGTAGACGGCGAAGTCGCCGTGGAAGTCGGCGGCCGCGGTAGCCGCGGTCCACGGTCCGATGCGGGGCACGCCGGTCAGCTCCATGGCCAGCCGGGCGGGCCGAAGGTCCCGCCAGCGGTCAGCGTGCGTCAGGTAGGCGTCGGCGGCGGCCTGCAGCGCAGTGCGGTGGAACGCGGCTCCGACCGCCTTGAACTGCTCGTCTGCCAGAGCGAGAACGGTCTCGGGACCGGGCACGGCGGCCAGCTGCCCGTAGGCGGTGTCCCTCACCGTGCCGTACCGGGTGCACCAGAGGCGGTAGATCTTGCGGGCCTGCGCGGCGCGCACCACCTGGCGCAGGATCGCGGTGCTGATCGCCTCCCACAGCCACGGAGTCGGCATCCGCCGCACCGTGCCGAGGGCGGCCAGCGGCCCAGCGAGCAGCGGCGGCAGGCCCGTCGGCAGCTCGTCGGCCTCGGTGGTCAGCACAGCAGGCTTGAGCTCGTCGCTGCCGGTCAGGCTGGTCACCGCCAGGTCGTGTGGGGTGGCGGCGGCGAGCCACAGACCGGTACCGGTGTCCAGGAGGCGGGTGTGCGATCCGTCGGGACCGTGGATCCAGCCGGGGTGATCGGTCATCAGGGCGAGGTGTGTCACTGCTCCTCCTCGGAGAACTTCCGTCGGAACAGCATGGTCCCCCCACCGCCGGGCGCCGTCGTTCACCTCGATCCGTCACCGACGGGCGCGCCGCGCAACGCTATGCCCACAGTGCCCCATTCGCCCCTACTACGCTGCCCCTTTTCCGGACATATGGCCGAGCAGTGTCGGGTCTTCGATCTTGAGCGGTGCGCCTCGCCCGATACCCTGACCCTTCGTCACAGTCGGTGGTCTGTGAGGGGCCTTGGTGCCTCCTGATGCAAGGAGCCTGTGGCGCCCCCGGCCGGTGGTGGCCGGGCTCGGCCGGTGAACACGCGCGCAACAGAGCGGTCGTGCGGCCCGGCGGAGCCCGCCGACGCGCCGCGCCCCGGGGCCCGCCGAACGGGCCGGGGGCCGGGGCCGCCGGACGGCCGGGCGCCTCAGTCCCCCTGGCGCACCGGGATCGAGGTGAACGTCGGGGCCGGCGCCGGGTCGGTGAAGAAGTCGTTGCCCTTGTCGTCCACCACGACGAACGCCGGGAAGTCCTCCACCTCGATCTTCCAGACCGCCTCCATGCCCAGCTCCGGGTACTCCAGCACCTCGACGTGCTTGATGCACTCCTGCGCCAGCCGCGCCGCCGGCCCGCCGATCGACCCCAGGTAGAAGCCGCCGTGCGCCGCACACGCCTTGGTGACCTGTGCGGAGCGGTTGCCCTTGGCCAGCATCACCAGCGAGCCGCCGGCCGCCTGGAACCGCTCCACGTAGGAGTCCATCCGGCCGGCCGTGGTGGGGCCGAACGAGCCCGAGGCGTAGCCCTCCGGGGTCTTGGCCGGACCCGCGTAGTACACCGCGTGGTCGCGCAGGTAGTCCGGCATCGGCTCGCCGGCGTCCAGCCGCTCCTTGATCTTCGCGTGCGCGATGTCGCGGGCCACCACCAGCGGCCCGCTCAGCGACAGCCGGGTCTTGACCGGGTAGCGGGACAGCTCGGCGCGGATCTCGTCCATCGGCCGGTTCAGGTCGATCCGCACGACCTCGTCGTCCAGGTGCTCGTCGGTGGTCTCCGGCAGGAACCGCGCCGGGTCGGTCTCCAGCCGCTCCAGGAAGACCCCCTCGGCGGTGATCCTCGCCCGCGCCTGCCGGTCGGCCGAGCAGGACACCGCGATCGCCACCGGGCAGGACGCGCCGTGCCGGGGCAGCCGCACCACCCGCACGTCGTGGCAGAAGTACTTGCCGCCGAACTGCGCGCCGATGCCGATCCGCTGGGTCAGCTCGAAGACCTTCGCCTCCAGCTCGGTGTCCCGGAAGCCGTGCCCGGCCGGCGAACCCTCGCCCGGCAGTGCGTCCAGGTAGTGCGCCGAGGCGTACTTGGCGGTCTTGAGCGCGTACTCCGCCGACGTGCCGCCCACCACGACCGCCAGGTGGTACGGCGGGCAGGCGGCGGTGCCCAGGCCGCGGATCCGCTCCTCCAGGAAGCGCATCATCGACGCCTCGTTCAGGACCGCCTTGGTCTCCTGGTACAGGAACGACTTGTTCGCCGAGCCGCCGCCCTTGGCCATGAACAGGAACGAGTAGGCGTCGCCGTCCGTCGCGTACAGCTCGATCTGGGCCGGCAGGTTGGAACCGGTGTTGCGCTCCTCCCACATGGTCAGCGGCGCCATCTGCGAGTACCGCAGGTTCAGCCGGGTGTACGCGTCGAACACGCCGTGCGCGAGCGCCTCCTCGTCCCGCCCGCCGGTCAGCACGTTCTGGCCGCGCTTGCCCATCACGATCGCGGTCCCGGTGTCCTGGCACATCGGCAGCACGCCGGCCGCCGCGATGTTCGCGTTCTTCAGCAGGTCCAGCGCCACGAAGCGGTCGTTCGGGCTGGCCTGCGGATCGTCCAGGATCCGCCGCAGCTGCGCCAGGTGCGCCGGCCGCAGGTAGTGCGCGATGTCGTGCATCGCCTCGGCCGCCAGCCGGCGCAGCGCCTCCGGTTCCACGGTGAGGAAGGTGCGGCCGCCGGCCCGCTCGGTGGCCACGCCCTCGGCGGTGACCAGCCGGTACGGGGTCTCGTCCGGGCCGGTCGGCAGCATGTCCGTGTGGACGAACTCGGGCATCGGTTCTCGTTCCTCACTCGGCGGCGTCGACGAAGCCCGACCAGCGTAGGCCCTGCCCGGGCGCGGCGTGCCGGACAGGTCCGGAAAGGCGGGCGGGGGCGGGCGCCGCGGTGCCTGGGGGGATCCGGGCGGTGGCTGGCGGGGCGGGAGCCGCGGTGCTCGTGGGAGCCGGGGCGGCGGCGCTGGAGGGAGCCCGGGCGGCGGCGCTCGGAGGAGCCGGGTCGGCGGTGCCTGGTCACGATCTATCGCGTTTGGCTATCGTGGACGTGTGGACGAGTCATCGCTCCAGAAGCGAGAGAAGCAGCCCGAACGACACCCCGCGCCCGCGACGTTCGCCGGGGCCGACCTGCGCGCGTCCGACGCGGACCGCGACCGCGTCGCCGAGATCCTCCGGGAGGCGCTGGCGGAGGGACGGCTGAGCGCCGAGGAGCACTCGGACCGGATCGAATCCACCTACCGGGCCCGCACGCAGGGCGAGTTGGAACCTCTGGTGCGCGACCTGCCCGCGCACGCCCATGGCGCCGCCGGACCGGTCCCGGCCGCCGCGCCCACCGGGGCGTTCAGTGGCGGGCCCGCGGACGGCGAGGCGCAACACCTGGCCGGCGTCTTCGGCGCGGCCGTGCGCAAGGGGCGCTGGCGGGTCGGCCGGCGCACCAACGCGTTCGCCTGCTTCGGCGGCGTGCAGATCGACCTCACCGAGGCGGTCTTCGAACAGCGGGAGACCGTGATCAACACCGTGTCGGTCTTCGGCGGCACCGAGATCAAGGTCCCGGAGAACGTCACGCTGCGCTGCACCGGCACGGGCATCTTCGGCGGCTTCGACGTCGACACGCACGAGTCGTCCGAGCCCGACGCGCCGGTGGTGATCATCACCGGTATCGCGCTGTTCGGCGGCACGAGCGCCAAACGCGCCCGCGGCCGCCGGCTGAAGTCGTGGGGCCGGGACCACGACGCCGAGTGAACCGCCCCGCCGGCCGGTCGGGGCGCCGCCGTTCCCGCACCGCGCCCGTCCGGCGCTCTCGGCGCCCGCCTCACCGGGCCGACCGTGAGGGCGACGGAGCGCTGGCGCGAGGGCCGGCACGCGGCGGCGCGGGGTCGGGCCGGTCCTGACAACGATGGCACCGAGCGCGCACGCTCCGCATGAACGGGCGCACAACGGGTAAGCCTCCGGCATCGTCTCTCGTACGGCTGGGCGGGGAAAAGGAACATCAGGGACAGCTGTGCGCAGCGGCGGGCCAGGGTGACACAACGCCGAGCTGTCGTCAGGAGTACCCCGTGCTGCAACCGTTCGAGCCCGCGAAGGACGCGACCACGTCCTCCTCCCGTCACCCCGGGGATTTGGCGGGCCCGTGGCACGCCGAAGCCGCCTGCCGCCGCGACGAGGCGGGGATGTTCTTCGCGCCGTCGAAGGAGCCGACCGCCGCGCGGCTGCTGCGCGAGGAGGCCGCCAAGCGGGTCTGCGCCCGCTGCCCGGTGATGCTCGAATGCCGGGAACACGCGCTGCTGCAGCCCGAACCCTACGGCGTCTGGGGCGGGTTGACCGCCGCCGAACGTCGCGTGGTGCTGGCCCGCCGGCGCCGTCGCGACGCCGAACTGCAGCGGCCCACCCGCATAGCCGCCGCCGGCTGACCGCCGGCCCTTCGGCGTCCCCGGCGCCCCGCCGCCCGCGGACCGGGCGGCGGGGCGCCACCGTGCGGCGCACCGACCGGCCCCGCCCGGCGATCCGGTCCGGGTCGCCTGGCTCGGCGTTCCGGCTCAGCGCGCCCGGTCGAAGTCGATCGCGCTGTAGGCGCGCAGCTTCGACAGCCGGTGCGTGGAGTCGATCTGCCGGATCGTGCCGGACTTCGAACGCATCACGAGCGACGAGGTGGTGGCCGTCTCCGCCCGGTAGCGCACCCCGCGCAGCAGGTCCCCGTCGGTGATGCCGGTCGCGACGAAGAAGACGTTCTCGCCGCTCACCAGGTCGTCGGTCGTCAGCACCCGGTCCAGGTCGTGCCCGGCGTCCAGCGCGCGCTGCCGTTCGGCGTCGTCCTTGGGCCACAGCCGGCCCTGGAAGGTGCCGCCCAGGCACTTGATCGCGCAGGCGGTGATGATGCCCTCGGGGGTGCCGCCGATCCCCATCAGCAGGTCGACGCCGGTCCCCTCGCGCACCGCCATGACCGCGCCGGCCACGTCGCCGTCCGCGATGAACTTGATCCGGGCGCCGGTCTCCCTGATCTCCCGGACCAGCCTCTCGTGCCGTGGCCGGTCCAGCACGACCACCGTGACGTCCTCCGGCGAGCTCTTCCTCGCGCGCGCCACCCGCCGGATGTTCACCGCCGGCGGCGCGGTGATGTCCACGTACTCGGCCGCCTCCGGTCCGGTGACCAGCTTGTCCATGTAGAAGACCGCCGACGGGTCGTACATTGCGCCGCGCTCGGCGACCGCGAGGACGGAGACCGCGTTCGGCATGCCCTTGGCGGTCAGGGTCGTGCCGTCCACCGGGTCGACCGCCACGTCGCACTCGGCACCCGTGCCGTCGCCGACCCGCTCCCCGTTGAAGAGCATCGGCGCCTCGTCCTTCTCGCCCTCGCCGATCACCACGACGCCGTTCATCGACACGGTGTGCACGAGGGTCCGCATCGCCTTGACGGCGGCGCCGTCGGCGCCGTTCTTGTCGCCCCGGCCGACCCAGCGGCCGGCCGCCATGGCGGCGGCCTCGGTGACGCGGACCAGTTCCAGCGCGAGATTGCGGTCGGGATCCTCCGGACCCACTTCGAGCTGCGACGGCATGTTGTGCTCGGTCATCGGAGCGCACCTTTCTGTACGGCGACGGCCGGATATGAGGGTGCTGTGACTGTATCCGCCCGAACATGAGACTGAGCAGGGCACCCATCACATGAGCACACCTCGCACACCACCTACCCGCCCGCCGCGCCCCGACGCCCGGCCGGCGTTCCGGTGCCGACCAGGCCGGTGTCCGCCGTGCCCTGACGCCCGGCCGCGGCGGGCCCGCGGGAACCCGGCCCGTCCGGCGGCGTCCCGGGGCCGACCCGACCCCCTGGCGCGGGCCGCGGCGGGCATGAGGGACGATGGACGGGTGGCTAGCATGCGTGGCAAGCAGTCGGTGCGGGACATGGTCCTGTCGGTGGTGGTGATCGGAGCCGTCGTCGCGGGCATCTACGTCTTCGTGCCGCATTCCGGATCCGACCAGGTCAAGACGGTCAGCTACCGCGTCGAGGTCGGCCAGGCCCGCCGCACCGCGCCCTATCCGGTGCTGGCGCCGGCCGGGCTGTCGAAGGGCTGGCACGCGACCTCGGTCTCCTACGACGGCGCCAACCCGCGCGCGGTCCACTGGCACCTGGGCTTCGTCGACCCGGACGACCAGTACGTCGCGCTCGACCAGTCCAACGCCGGCGCGGCCCACTTCATCGACGCCGAGACGCGCGGCTCCCAGCACTCCGGCGCGCAGACCGTGCGCGGCGTCACCTGGCAGCGCTACTCCGGCGGCCGCTACCGGGCGTTGGCCCGCACCGCCGACGGCGACACCACCGTCGTCTACGGCACCGCGCCCTACGGCCAACTCGCCCAGATGGTCGCGGCGCTGCGCGCCAGGTAACCCGGCCGCCGGGCGTTCAGCCGGCGTCCCCGCCGCCGCTCCCGGCGTCCCCCGCGGCGTCGCCGACGGCACCGTCCGCGCCGCCGGCGGGCGCCTGCTCCCCGCCGCCGTCCGCGCCCGCCTCCTCTCCGGGACCGGCCAGCGCGGCGTCCAGACGGGCCCGGGCGCCCTCCAGCCAACGCCGGCACACCCGGGCCAGCTCCTCACCGCGCTCCCACAGCGCCAGCGACTCCTCCAGCGTCGAACCGCCCGCTTCGAGCCGGCGCACCACGTCGATCAACTCGTCGCGCGCTTCCTCGTACCCCAGGGTCCCCTGGTCCGCTCCAGCCATGCGGCCAGCCTATGGGGTGCCCCGGACACCGCTCCGGCGCACGGCCTCCGCCACGCCCGCACGGCGCCCGCCCTGCCCGCCGCGCCCGCCCGCACGGCACCGCGGCCCACTACGCGGCACGCCCGCGACGCACCGCCCGACCGTCCGCCGCGCCCTGCCCGCCGCCTACCGCGCCCCGCCGATCGCGCGGACGCCGAACTCGCCGTCCGCGACCCTGGCGCGCAGCCGGTCGTCCGGCGCGACCTGGTCCGGGGCGCGCACCACCGAACCGTCCTCGCGCTGCAGCACCGCGTACCCCCGGCGCAACGTGGCGCCGGGCGAGAGCGCCTCGACCCGGGCCCGGGTGTGCGCCAGCTCCGAGTCCGCACGGTCCAGCAGATGGCCCAGCGTGCGGCGGGCACGGTCGGCGAGGGCCCGGACGTGCGCCTCCCGCTCCTCCACCATGCGCCGCGGAGCGGCTATCGAGGGGCGGCTGAGCGCGGCGGCCAGCCCCCGCTCCTCGCGGTCCAGCAGGTTGCGCACCGTGCGCAGCGCACGTTCCCGCAGGTGCTGGACGCGCTGCTGCTCCTCGCCGACGTCCGGCACCACCTTCTTCGCGGCGTCCGTCGGCGTCGAGGCGCGCAGGTCGGCGACGAGGTCCAGCAGCGGCGCGTCCGGCTCGTGCCCGATCGCGGAGACCACCGGCGTGCCGCAGGCGGCCACCGCGCGGACCAACTCCTCGGCGGAGAACGGCAACAGGTCCTCCACGCTGCCGCCGCCACGCGCCACCACGATCACGTCCACCTCCGGCCGGGCGTCCAGCTCCCGCACCGCCGCCACGATCCGCGGCACCGCGTACGCGCCCTGCACCGGCACGTTGCGCACCTCGAACCGCACCGCGGGCCAGCGCAGCCGGGCGTTCTCGAGGACGTCGTGCTCGGCCGCCGACGCCCGGCCGCACACCAGCCCGACCAACCGCGGCAGGAACGGCAGCCGCTTCTTGCGCTCGGCCGCGAACAGCCCCTCGGCGGCCAGCGAACGCCTCAGCCGCTCCAGCCGGGCCAGCAACTCGCCCACGCCCACCGGCCGGATCCTGGCCGCCCGCAGCGACAACTGGCCGCGCGGCGCGTACCACTCCGGCTTGGCCCGCACCACGACCCGGGCGCCCTCGCCCACCACGTCGGCCACCTCGTCGAACACGCCCCGGAAGCAGGTGACGGAGATCGAGACGTCGTGCGCCGGGTCACGCAGCGTCAGGAACACGACCCCCGCGCCCGGCCGCCGCGACAACTGGGTGATCTGCCCCTCCACCCAGACCGCGCCCAGCCGGTCGATCCATCCGCCGATCAGCCGCGACACCTCGCCGACCGGGATCGGCTCGGTTGCGGACGTGCTCAGTGCCATACGGGCAGATTAGCCGCCGCCTGAGACAACGCGTCCGCGCGCCGACGACCCTTCCCCACTCCGCCCGCCTACGTTTGAACCGTGGAACAACCCCGCACGCGCGTCCCGCGCCCGTCCTCCACCGAAGCGGGCGGCGGCTCCTCCCGGCCGCCGCGTTCCGCTCCGGGACGGCCCGCCGCCCGCCCGGCGTCCGGCCGGCCCGGGGCCGGCCGGGCCGCCGCCAAGCTCACCGGCTTCGGCACCGGCGTCGTGGTCACCGCCACCACCCTGCTCGGCGCGGTGGTCGACCGGCTGTTCAGCGACGACCTCGGCACGTTCTTCGGCGTCGTGTTCATCGGTGCCAGCGTGGTCGGCGCGCTGTGGGTGCGCCAGGCCGACCTGGCCGCCGCGCCGGTGTGCGCGCCGATCGCCTTCGCCGTGGCGGTCGCGGTCGCCGGCGACGCCGCCGGCGGCGGGCTGCTCGGCCGGATCACCGCCACCGTCACCGGCCTGGCCACCCTGACCGGCTGGCTGTACACCGGCACCGTGGCGGCCGCCGCCATCGCCGCGGTACGCCGCCTGGTCCGCCGCCGCCCCGACCGCGGCCGCCCGGCCCGCCCGTAGCCCGGCGGCCGGTCCGTGGCCCCGACGGCCCGCCCGAAGCCCGATCGGCTGACGGAGGACGGCGCCCTGGGACGGCGTCGACGCGGACGGGCGCGTGGCGCGGCGGTGACGCGGACGGCGGTGGGTGGGAGGCGGGCGGCGAGGTGGGAGCCGGGCGCGTGGGGCGGCGGGCGGCGAGGTGGGCGCCGGGTGCGGCGTGGGCGCGGCGGCGCGGCGCCCACGGGTGGCGGTCAGCCGGCGGTGCGCCGGGCGGTGGCCCTCGCGCCGCGCGCCGCCGTCTTCGCGGCGCCCGCCGTCCGTTCGGAGCCGGCCGCTGTCGCCGCCCGCGCGCCCGCGCCGGTCCTCGCCCTCTTCGCGGGCCGCGCGCGCTTCGCGCCCCGGGCCGGCTCGGCGGCGGCGCGGGCGGCCATCGCGGCACCGACGATGCCCGCGTTGTTGCGCAGCTCGGCCGGGACGATCTCGGCGCGCACCTCCTGGATCAGCGGGACGAACCTGTCCGCCTTGCGGCTCACCCCGCCGCCCAGCACGAACAGGTCCGGGGAGAAGAGCATCTCCAGGTGCGCCAGGTAGCGCTGCACCCGCACCGCCCAGCGCTTCCAGCTCAGGTCGTGGTCCTCCTTGGCGCGCGAGGACGCCTTCGCCTCCGCCTCGTGGCCGTGCAGTTCCAGGTGGCCCAGCTCGGTGTTGGGCAGCAGGCGGCCGTCCACGAAGACCGCGCTGCCGATGCCGGTGCCCAGGGTGAGCACGATCACCGTGCCGCGGCGGTCCCGCCCGGCGCCGAACGCCATCTCGGCGACGCCCGCCGCGTCCGCGTCGTTGACCACGGTGACCGGCAGGCCCAGCGTCTCACCGAGCAGCCCGTCCGCGTCCAGCCCGACCCAGGCGTCGTGCATGTTGGCCGCCGTGCGGGTCACGCCCCCGCTCACCACGCCGGGGAACGTCACCCCGACCGGGCCGGACCAGCCGAAGTGCGCCACGACCTCCTTGACCGCCTCCGCCACGGCGCCCGGTTTCGGCGGGTGCGGCGTGAGCACCTTGTGCCGTTCCTCCGCCAGGTCGCCGTGCCCCAGATCCACCGGGGCGCCCTTGATGCCCGATCCGCCGATGTCCACACCGAAGACGTCCATGTCCTCCACGCTACGGCGGAACGCCGCGCCGCACCCCCGATCCGCCGTTGTCACCCGGCGTGTCCGACGGCGCCCGGGGGCGGCCTCGTGGCGCCGGGGCGTGCCGGACGACGCCGGGGCGCGGGGAGGGCGCCGGGGTCGGGCGGCGCCGACCGGGCGACGGCGGACCGGCGGGCGGGGCAGCCGGGCCCGGGGACCTGCCGGGGCCGGCGGGGGCGGCCGGGAGCCGGGCCGGCGAGTGCGGCCGGGCCTGGCGACCCGCCCGGGGCGGACGGTCAGGAGCCGGGCCGGCGAGCGCGGACGGGCCTGGGGCGGACGGTCAGGAGCCGGCGGAGCCCGGACCCGTCGCCCCGGACGCGGCGCCCTCGGCCTCGGCACGCAGGTCGCGGCGGAGTTCCTTGGGCAGCGAGAACTGGATGCTCTCCTGGGCGGAGGTGACCACCTGGACGTCGGCGAAGCCGCGTGCGGCCAGCCAGTCGAGCACGCCCTCGACCAGGACCTCCGGAACCGAGGCGCCCGAGGTCACGCCGACCGTGCGCACGCCCTCCAGCCACGCCTCGTCGATCTCGTCGGCGAAGTCCACCAGGTGCGCGTCCCCGGCCCCCGCCTGCAACGCGACCTCGACCAGCCGCACCGAGTTCGAGGAGTTCCGCGACCCCACCACGACGACCAGGTCCGCCTCGGCGCCGATCTGCTTGACCGCGACCTGCCGGTTCTGGGTGGCGTAGCAGATGTCGTCGCTCGGCGGGCTGACCAGTGCCGGGAAGCGCTCCTTGAGCCGGGTGACGGTCTCCATCGTCTCGTCCACCGACAGTGTGGTCTGCGAGAGCCAGACCAACCGGCTCTCGTCGCGCACCCGGAGAGCGGCCACGTCCTCGGGCCCGTCCACCAGGTGGATGCGCTCGGGTGCCTCGCCCGTGGTGCCGATGACCTCCTCATGGCCGTCGTGGCCGATCAGGAGGATGTCGTAGTCCTCGTCGGCGAACCGCTTCGCCTCCTTGTGCACCTTCGTCACCAGCGGGCAGGTCGCGTCGATCGACGCCAGCCCGCGTCCGGCGGCCTCCTCGTGCACCACGGGCGCGACGCCGTGCGCCGAGAAGACCACGATCGCGCCCTCGGGCACCTCCTCGGTCTCGTCGACGAAGACGGCACCCTTCTTCTCCAGGGTCTGCACGACGTACTTGTTGTGGACGATCTGCTTGCGCACGTAGATGGGCGACCCGTACTGCTCCAGGGCCTTCTCCACGGCGATCACTGCGCGGTCGACCCCCGCGCAGTAGCCACGGGGGGCGGCGAGCAGGACCCGGCGGGCTGTCGTAGCGGTCATGCGTCCATCGTACGGGCGGGCCGCAGGGCGCACGGGGGCCTCGCGGCGGGGGCGGGGGCGGCCGGCGTCGGCGGTCGGTGGCGTGGCGGCCGGGCCGCGGTCGGTGTGGCGCGGTCGGCGTTGGGCGCGGCGCGCGGTGCGGCGCGCGGGGGCGGGGCGGCGGCCCGGGGCGTGGGGCGGCCCGGGGCGTGCGGTCCGGTCGGCGGGCGTACGGCGGGCTCGTGCGGCGTGCGGCTTAGACTGGGTGGCCGTCCGCCCTGCCGGGGCCGGAGGACCACGCCCGCGGGACCGGGCTCCACACCACGCCGAACGGGAAGTCGTCACGTGTCGCTCACGATCGGAATCGTCGGCCTGCCGAATGTCGGCAAGTCGACCTTGTTCAACGCCTTGACCAAGAACGACGTGCTGGCCGCGAACTACCCGTTCGCCACGATCGAGCCCAACGTCGGCGTGGTCGGCGTCCCCGACCCGCGCCTGGACCGGCTCGCCGGGATCTTCTCGTCCCAGCGCAAGCTGCCGGCCACCGTGGACTTCGTGGACATCGCGGGCATCGTGCGCGGCGCCAGCGAGGGAGAGGGGCTGGGCAACAAGTTCCTGGCCAACATCCGCGAGTCCGACGCGATCTGCCAGGTCATCCGGGCGTTCCGGGACGAGAACGTGGTGCACGTCGACGGCAAGGTCTCGCCCCGCGACGACATCGAGACCATCAACACCGAACTGATCCTGGCCGACCTCCAGACCGTGGAGAAGGTGCTGCCGCGGTTGACCAAGGAGTCCCGGCTGCAGAAGGAGAAGGTCGCCGTCGTCAAGGCGGTGGAGGCGGCCCGCGACGTCCTCTCCGAGGGCCGCACGCTGTTCTCGGCGGGGGTCTCGGCCGGCAGTGAACAGGGCCGCCTGCTGCACGAGTTGCACCTGCTGACCACCAAGCCGTTCCTGTACGTGTTCAACGTCGACGAGGACGAACTGGTCGACGAGGAGTTCAAGGACGAGCAGCGCGCGCTGGTCGCCCCGGCCGAGGCGATCTTCCTCAACGCCAAGATCGAGTCCGAGCTGATCGAGCTCGACGACGACGAGGCGCTGGAACTGCTGCAGTCCATGGGGCAGGAGGAGCCGGGGCTGACCACCCTGGCCCGGGTCGGCTTCGACACGCTGGGCCTGCAGACCTACCTGACGGCCGGCCCCAAGGAGGCCCGGGCCTGGACCATCAAGAAGGGCACGACCGCTCCCGAGGCGGCCGGCGTCATCCACACCGACTTCCAGAAGGGCTTCATCAAGGCGGAGATCGTCTCCTACGACGACCTCGTCGCCTGCGGCTCCGTCCCCGAGGCCCGTTCCAAGGGCCGGGCCCGCATGGAGGGCAAGGACTACGTGATGCAGGACGGCGACGTGGTGGAGTTCCGCTTCAACGTCTAGTCATCTGATCACTCTGGGCTGGGCGAGCTGTCAAATGTGCGATCGAGCGGGGTCCGCCTCCCTTGGGGCGGACCCCGCCCCCTTTCCCTGGTCCAGTGCCTGCCCCGTGCAGGGTTCTTCGGTCTGCCGGAGCGCCATCGGTGGTACGTTATGTGGTACCACTCCTAGAGAGGGTTTGGCCGATGTCGATCACTGCAAGCGAGGCGCGCAAGGCTCTCTTCCCGTTGATCAAGAAAGTCAACGACGATCATGAGGCCATCGAGATCGTCTCCAAGCACGGAAACGCCGTCCTCGTTTCGGCTGAGGACTACACCGCCTTGCGCGAAGGTTCTTACCTGCTGCGCTCACCGGCGAATGCCCGCCGTCTGCTCAAGGCGTACGAGAACGCCCTCGCCGACACGGGCCTCTCCGAGCGGGAACTCATCGATCCTGACGCGGCTGACGATGAGAAGGGCGCCGCGTGAGGCTCCTCTTAGAGGAGAACGGCTGGGAGGACTACACGTCCTGGCTGAAGAACGACCGGAAGATGCTCGCCCGGATCAACAGGCTTATCGAGGACGTCCTGCGTGACCCATTCGCCGGGATCGGCAAGCCCGAGCCGCTGAAGTACCACCTGCCGGGGGCCTGGTCGCGGCGGATCGACGACGAGCACCGTCTCGTCTACCTGGTCACGGAGCGGGAGATCGTCATCCTGGCTGCCCGGTATCACTACTGATCGGTCCGAGCGGGCTCCTATGGGTCTCCCGGCTACGGAGTTGGCGCGGTGGGGCTATTTGCAGTTCTGTCGATCCGACCGGGGATGTGGAGCGACCTGGCGTGCGGGTTTGGGGTGACCTTCGGCAGAACGGTTCGCCATCCGTTGTCTCCCTCGCCCCGGGGTCCGACGAGGAGGTCAGGGCGGCCGTCGCCGTTGACGTCGGTGAGCTTGGTGACGGTGCCGAAGTTGTCACCTTCGAGCGCGGGCCCCTGGGCACGCCGGCGGTGCTCTCGCTGAAGACCTTCGCGCCCGTGCCGGTCAGGCCGGCCGCGTTGCCCACTCGGACTGCGCTGCGAGTCCAGCGGCGACGACCGCGCCGCCCGACGGGGACCGCGTCGTCGCGACCGCGTCCACCCCGCTGGGCGTGCCCTGTCTGACGCTCTGCCCCCGCTGCTCGACACCCCCGGTGAGCCCGGCTCTGTCCATCGGCACCGCGGGCCGGTTCGTCCTGCAGCGTTGCGAGCACCTCGGAGTCGACCCCGACCTGATGGCCGCCGCGCTCACCGCCGAGCAGGACCACGACCGGTGATCCGCTGCGCCGTCGGCCAGTGCACAGGCCGTGCCGCTGTCCTCGACGGGGGAGCGCTCGCCATCCCCGGGTGCCGCGAGCGATGGCCCAGTAAGTCGAGCTGGGCGAGCGCTGCAGCGGAACTGACAGGACGATTCGTCGTTTGAAGGGGACGGTGTGGCGTCCGTTTCGGACGTGATAGTGTCCGCTTGTGCGTCATTCGGGCGCCGCGGACGAGAGGCTCCCCAGTGACCACCTACGCCTTCTGGAACAACAAGGGCGGGACCGGCAAGACCAGCCTGTGCTTCCAGTCGATCTGCTTCTACGCGCACAGCCACCCGGACGAGAGGGTCCTGGCGATCGACGTCTGTCCGCAGGCGAACCTGTCCGAGCTGTTCCTTGGCGGGCTCGCGAACGGCGGCAGTGACCAGCTGCTGGCCCGGCAGGGCGAGAACATCCGTGCCACCATCGGCGGCTACTTCCAGATGCGCCTGCCCGCGCCCTACTCGCCGCCCGCCTTCGCGCCCCACGACTTCATCACCACGCCCGCCGAGTACAACAACGACGTGCCGGAGAACGTCGACCTCATCTGCGGCGACCCGCTGCTTGAGCTGCAGTCCAACGCCATCTCGACCCTGGCCAACAACCAGATCCCCGGCACCAACCCGTGGCTGGCCGTCGTCGATTGGTTGCGCGACCTGCTCGTCCGCATCGAGGGCAAGTACGACACGATCTTCATCGACTGCAACCCGAGCTTCTCGATCTACACCCAGATCGCGCTCTCGGCGGCCGAGAGACTTGTTCTGCCCGTGATGGCCGACGACTCCTCGCGCCGCGCCATCCAGAACGCCTTCTCGCTCGTCTACGGGCTCAAGCTGCCTTCGGACATTTATCTTGCCTACGCCTTCGCGACGCGACTGCGGGACGCCGGGCGGCCGCTGCCGCAGGTCCACCTCATCGCGAAGAACCGCCTCACCCAGTACATGGGCGACGCCTCCGCCTACCAGGCCGTGCTGCGCTCCATCGACACGGACGTGACCAAGCTGATCACCAGCAACCCCGAGATCTTCTCCTTCTGCAGCGTCGAAGAGGGCGTAGCCAGCATCCGCGACTTCCAGACCACCGGCGTCGTCGCGTTCGCGAAGGGCTGCCCGTTGTACGCCCTCAAAGCTGGGAAGCGCGACGTCCTCGGCCACCGCGTCACGGTGCACGAGGAGTACCGGCTCAACATGGTCGCGGCGATGGGCGAACTGGTGGCGAAGCTGTAGCCCGCGGAATCACGCCGAGAGCGAGGGGCGGGGGTGGGGCAGGGCGGGGACGTGGTGGAGTTTCCGGTGTATCAGCGTCTGAGTGATCGGCTAGTACGATTCGTCTGATCTTGCAAATGTGCAGATCAGAGGAGGTCTTCCTCTTCCGGGGTGGGCCGCCTCTGCGTTCCCGTGCTGACTTGGTGTTGACATGTGGGCACCCTTCATTCCCACCCCTACCGTGCTGGTTCTGTGCTGACTCGCGGGCCGTTGCCTGCCCGGTTGGCGACGTTCCTCCGCGCCCCATGCCGGCGGCACCGGAATGTCGCGGCAGCACATTTCCGGCGAGTTTCGCCGGCCCGGGTAACACTCTCCCCCTGCTCCGTTGTTCGGACCGCGGGAGTAGCAGTCGCACGGCGGCACCGCCATTAGCCGGCAATGCGCCACCTTGGCAGACCGGTTCGGGATCCGCCTGTCGGTCGGCCGCACCGGGCAGTGCCGTGACAACGCTCTGGCCGAGTCGTTCTTCGCCACCTTCAAACGCGAACTCCTCGATACCACAACCTGGCCCACGCGGGCCGCCGCCCGCACCGCGATCTTCGATCTCATCGAGGGCTGGTACAGCTCGCAGTGACTGCACAGCAGCCTCGGCTACCTCAGTCCGCCGACTACGAAACCACACTTGCAGCCTGACCATCACCTCCATGGTGTCCGCCAAAGCGGAACAAGCTCCCTCGCGGGAGGTGCCCAGGCCCCGCGCTCATCCCAGTGGCCGGCCCGGCCCGCGTCGACTGCCACGGACTGAAAGGCTCTACGGAGCCGACGGGGCGAAGGTGTGCAGGAAGCCGCGCAGGTCGGGACGGCCCTCCAGGGTGGCGGTTCCCTCCGTGAGCGACCTGATGATGTCGCGGAAGGTCGGGACCTCGTCCTGTTCCGTCGGGATTATCACGACGAGGTCGGGGGCGGTCGGCGCCGGGCCCACGGCGGTGGTCAGCGCGCCACCGGTGACGGTGGCGTGCAGGACGGCGTCGGCAGCGTGGATCTCCCAGGTGGCCGTGAGGGTGTCGTCGACCTCCGGCGCGGCAGCGGTGACCTGGAGCAGGCGGCCACCGTTGCGCACGGGTACCTGGCCCACCGCGGCCCGGCGGCCGTCGCCGTCGTCACCGCATTCGGCATTGCACCCAGGACCGGGCCACGGGCGAGGCGGGCGGCCTTCCGGCGACGCAGCCGGGCCAGGACGCTGTCGGATCGGCCGCCCGAGGGCCCGCGAAGCAGGCCGTTCTGCCCCGCCGGGTCCAGCGGCGGCCGGGGCCCAGTCCAGCATGGCGCCGAGGTCCTGCTGAGGCATACGGCTGTCGCCGTTCTCCACCACGCGCGTAAGGACGGCGAAGCCGGCCGCGGATGCCGATCGAAGCCGTTACCACGGAGGTCCAGTCGGCTCAGTTGGGATCGCGTGCTGCCTTGGCCGTTGCCGCGTACCGCTCGGCGCGGGCGCGTACGGGGAGAGGGGCTGCCGTGACGCGGCTGGGCGCAGCGGAAGTCGGAGCACCGGTTCGGGAGCAGACACCGTGCGTGCCGGCCACTCGCCGGTTGGGGAAACCAGGCCCTCTCCCGCATCGATGCCGTCACCCGACCGCACTCAGCGTCCCAGGAACCGCCGTGCCCTCGCGCCGTCACGAATCCGCGAAGGCCCCGAGCCCCGCCTGCCCCGATCACGGCCGGGCCGCGGAGCCCAGGCCCATCTCTGCGGTCTGCTTGTCGTTGCCCTGGTGCACCACCCTGCCGGTGAGTTGGGCGCCGCCGTTCCTCGTCCTTCCTCAGCACCGTGGTGGCAGCGGCACCGTGACCGCCTTTGCTGAACGGGTCGAACCCGAAGCCGAGGGCCAGAGGAGGACCCAGCGCGGCGCGTCCGCGATCCACGCCGGAGGCGATCGAGAAGCTGGACGCGTAGTCGCTGAACCATTCGATGCTGACCTGTTCGACGGTGCTGATTCTGTGCTGACCCGGGCCTCACAGAAGCCCGTTTTCTCAGGTGGGAGCGCTGAACTCAACGTTCCGCTTCAACGTTTGGTCCGGGCGATACCGTGGATTCGGCTGGATGACCCGACGCTTCGTCACCTGCCGTCGTCATACGGTCTCCGCACGCTGGCTGGATATCGGCTGGGTGGCGCTGAACGGCGGGTCGTGCGGAGGGTGTTGGCCCGGTCGGCGTGTACGCCCGCGTCGACCGGCTTCTTGGGACCACCCCCGCGGGCGCGGGGACCACGCAACCCTCGGCCCCCGCCACGACGGCCAGCAGGACCACCCCGCGGGTGCGGGGACTTCGCTGACCGAACCTACGCCTTTTGGCGGCCCTGCTCCACCGCCGTCGCGGGGGTTGCGCGGTGGGGGACACGGACGGTGTTCGGCCCGTGGTCGTTGGTCGGAGAGGAGGAGCGGTCGGTCGCACTGGTGGCGTCGTCGCCCAGGCGGGCGGAGGTCTGGGGGTGATGTCGCCGGACGGGTCGTAGGGTGTAGGACTCGTCATCGACGTCGATGGGGATGTGACCCTGACCGGCGTCGCCGGCAGCGCGAGCGCACGGGCCCCGCGACGGTGTCTCGGGGCCCGTGATCGGTGGGTGCCCTGGTCAGGAGCTGGTGTAGAGGGCCTGGACCTGGGTGGCGGTGAGGGCCCCGGTGTAGGTGCGCACGTCGCTGACGTCGCCGTCGAAGTACTCGTAGGGGGTGTGGGATCCGACGGTGGCGACGCCCCCGATGGTGAGGGGGCCGGCGGCGTTGTACGGGGGCGTGGTGTTGGTGCCGGTCTTGGTGGCGGCGGTGCCGTTGACGTAGAGGGTCATGGTGCCGGTGGTGGCGTCGAAGACACCGGTGAGGTGGGTCCAGGTGCCGACGGTGGCGGGCGCGAGGGCGGTGGGGGTCCCGCGGTACCCCACAGCAGTCCCAGCAGCGCGACGATGCCCACAGCGCGCAGGTGACGGCGTCCGGATCGTGGATGCTTGCGCAAGGTGACCGCCCTCAACGGTGTGACCGACAGGTTCCCCGTCCGGCACACAACGTAGGAGGCCTAACCGTCGCCCGTCCTCCGGTATGGCGTGGATCACCTTTCCCCCTGGGGTCTTTGTTCCGATGTGGTCGTGAACATGCCATGGAATTTGGACCGTTCTTGAGAATGGAATGTGCCCGATCATGAAAGCCTTCCCGAGGCGTGCACGTCATGTTCACCTTCGTGCGCCCGGGTTCGCCGTCCGCACGCGTCGACTTGAGGGGTCGTTATGTCCTGGGGTGGGGGCCAGCGGGTCCGGCGTGTGTTGAGATCGCCGTGGATCGCCGTGCTGACCGTTCTCTCGCTGTTCGCGGGGGTGAACGCGGCATCCGCGATGAACGCGGGCGACGCCGCCAGGCACGCGTCGGCGCCCGGGGTGCCGCGCACGCCGTCGGTCACCGGGGTCAGGGCGCTCGGCGCGCACTGGTCGAAGCCGCACGACGCGGCCACGAAGCCCTACCGACCCGGCGAGACCGCGTTGCCGACGACCGGGACCGCCAGCGTGTCGGTCACTCGTAGCGGCACTCGGAGCACGTCCGGACGGGTTCCGGTGTCGATGACCCGGGTGGTGCCGCGGCACGGTTCCTACCGGGGTCCGGCCTCGGCCGACGTCACCGTCAGGTCGCGGGCGGCCGCCGGGGAGGCCGGGGTCAACGGTGTGCTGTTCACCGTGACGCCCGAGGGAGCGGGCAGCGGCAAGGCCCGAGTCGACCTCGACTACAGCGGTTTCGCGCAAGTCTATGGCGGCGGCTTCGGCTCCCGGCTGCGGCTGGTGGAGCTTCCCGGCTGCGCGCTGACCACGCCGCGGCGTGCCGCGTGCCGGAGGCAGAAGCCGTTGGCCTCGCACAACGACGTGCGGGCCGGCACCGTTTCTGCCCCGGTGTCCCTGGCCGGCGGCCGGTCCGCGGAGCGTCCCGCCACCGGCCCACTGCGGGTCGCGTCCGGCGACCGGTCCGCCGGGCGGGCACACGTGACGGCGACGACGGAGCCGATGCCGACCGCCGGGACGGCCGGGACGGTGGTGCTGGCCGCCGTCTCCGGCGCGAGCCAGGGCGACGGCGGCGGGCCGAAGGGCAGTTACGCCGCGACGACGCTCAAGCCGTCCGGGTCCTGGGCGGAAGGCGGAGCCTCCGGGTCGTTCACCTACGCCTACCCGATGGACGTGCCGCCCGCCGCCACCGGGCTCGCGCCGACCGTCGGGCTGGACTACGACTCCGGTTCCGTCGACGGGCAGACATCCGCCACCCAGGCGCAGTCCTCATGGGTCGGCGACGGCTGGAGCACACCGCAGTCGTTCATCGAGCGCGGTTTCGCCTCCTGCGCGGACGATCCGGAAGGCACGGCCTCGCCGGTCCCGTCCTCCGATGAGTGCTATGACGGACCGGTCCTGACGATGTCGTTGAACGGGTCGACGACGTCGTTGGTGTGGGACTCCGACAAGAAGGTGTGGAAGCCGCAGGACGACCACGGTGAGGTGGTCACCCACCACACCGGCACGGACAACGGGTCGGGTACGTACGACACCGACTACTGGACGGTGACCGAGCGCGACGGCACGACGTACTCGTTCGGCCGCAACGAACTTCCGGGCTGGACATCGGGCGACGCGACGACGCACTCGGTCGATTCCGTGCCGGTGTACTCGGCGCACTCCGGCGACCCGTGCTACGACTCCTCCGGCTTCTCCTCGTCGGTGTGCACGATGGCCTACCGGTGGAACATGGACTACGTCACCGACAGCCATGGCAACGCGATGTCCTACTACTACACGCAGGACACCAACTACTACGGCGAGGACGGCGGCGCGCACGAAGTCTCCTACGTGCGCGACTCGCACCTGGACCACATCGACTACGGGTTCTCGGACGGCGGCGCCTACGGCACGGTGACCGACAAGGTCGTCTTCACCACCGGCGACCGCTGTGTCTCGGGGACCTGTGACCCGTTGAGCTCCTCCACCGAGGCCGACTGGCCGGACGTGCCCTACGACCTGGTGTGCGCGAAGGGGGCGACCTGCTCCAGCCACGCCCCCGCGTTCTTCTCCACCGTCCGGCTGACCGCGGTCGCGGCACAGCAGTACTCCACCGCGGCGTCGGCGTACGCGGACGTCGACTCCTGGGCCCTGAAACAGACCCTGCCGGTCGACGGCGACGGCGACGCCACGCTGTGGCTGGCCTCGGTCACCCGCACCGGCGACGACACCGGGGGCGGCGGCGGTACGGCCCCCGCGCTGCCGGCCGTCTCGTTCACCGCGGTGGACCTCGCCAACCGGGCGGACACCGTCACCGACGGCCTGCCCCCGCTGTACCGGTACCGCATCGCCTCGGTCACCACGGAGACCGGATCGGTCATCGGGGTGCAGTACGGCCAGAGCGACCCGTGCCAGGCACCGGTCACCATCACCCCGTCGGCGAACACCTCCTCCTGCTACCCGGTGTACTGGACACCCGAGGGCTACAGTGCGCCGATCCTGGACTGGTTCAACAAGTACGACGTCGAAGCGGTCACGCAGACCGATCCCACCGGTGGCGCGCCGGTGACGCACACCTCCTACACGTACGCGAAGCTGGCCTGGCACTACGACGACAACGAAGTGGTGAAGGCCAAGTTCCGCACCTATGGGCAGTTCCGCGGCTTCCAGGACGTGAAGACCTTCACCGGCGACGGCGACGACGATCCGCTGACCGAGGCCGAGACCAGCTACTACCAGGGGATGTCGGACGACGACGACTCGACCGCGGTGACGGTCACCGACTCCCAGGGCGGCACGCACGACGACACCGACCAACTCGCCGGGCTACCGCTGGAGTCGACCTCCTACCTGGGTTCCGGCGGCCCGGTCGACCACTCCACCGTCACCTCGTACTGGGTGTCCCCGTCCGCCGCTACCCGCACCCGCAGCGGACTGGCTGACCTGACCGCGAGGATGGTCGAACCGGTCGAGTCCTGGACCCGTCAGGCGCTGACCGCCGACGGCACCACGAAGTGGCGGATCACCGAGACCGACACCGCCTACGACACCGGCACCTCGGACACCGACTTCGGTCTGGAGACGACCGGGTACTCCCACACGGTGCCGGCCCAGGCCGCCTACGACCGGTGTACGACGACCGGGTACGCCGCCGCGAACACGGACGAGAACCTGGTCGGCCTGCCCTCCGACGTGGAGACGGACTCGGTCGCCTGCGGCGGCTTCACCGAGGGCGCCACCTCCTCGGTGCCCGGCTCGGTCAACACCCTGACCGCGCCGTCGAGCGTCAACCGGCCCGCGCAGGTGGTGTCGGCCACCCGGACGTTCTACGACGACCCGGCGATGGCCGCCACCTGGCCGCAGCCGGCCTCGCCGACGTTCCCGCAGACCGGCGCCCCGACCCGCGGCGACGCCTCGGTGGTGCAGAAGGCGTCGGACTACACCGGCGCCGCCTTCACCTGGCAGACCTCCACCGCGACCGTCTACGACACGCACGGCCGGACCACCGCGACCTACGACGCCGACGGCAGCGAGACCTCCACCGCCTACACCGACGACAGCGCGGGTGCCACGACCGCGGTGGAGACCACCAACGCGCTCGGCCAGAGCACCACGACCACGCTCGATCCCGCCCGCGGTCTCACGTTGACCAGTACCGACCCCAACAGCGTGGTCACCACCGCGCAGTACGATTCGCTCGGCCGGATCACCGGCGTCTGGAAGGACTCGCGGGCCACCTCCAGCCCGGCGAACGTGATCTACCACTACCAGGTGTCGGACACCGGCACCACCGCGGTGACCACCGACACCATGAACGACGAGGCCGGCTACAACCCCTCGGTCGAGATCTACGACGCCCTGCTGCGACCGCGCCAGACCCAGACGGCGACACCCAAGGGCGGCCGCCTGGTCACCGACACCTTCTACGACACCCACGGTTGGACAACCGCCACCTACCACGCCTGGTGGGACCCGGCCACCGGACCGGACACCACCCTGGTCTCGGCCGCCGACCTCAAGGACCAGGTCCCCGACGAGGACTTCTACAGCTACGACGGGCTCGGCCGACAGGTGGTCGACCAGTCCGAGGACGACGGGGCGCCCGTCACCGGGCAGACCACCACGACCGTCCACAACGGCGACCGCACCACCGTGATCCCGCCGGTCGGCGGCATCACCAAGACCACGGTCAGCGATCCGCTGGGCCGCACCAGCGAACTCGACGAGTACACCGCAGCGCCGACCCTGAACCCGCCGATCAACCCGTTCACCGGGATCTGGACCGTGAGCGGCGGCACCAGCCAGGCCACCACCTACGGCTTCGACGGCCACGGCAACCAGAACAGCGTCACCGCCGGCGGCTCCGCCTGGACCTCCACCTACGACCTGCTGGGCCGCGTCACCGGCAAGGACGACCCCGACGCCGGCAGCAGCACGATGCGCTACGACCCGGACGGCGACGTCCTGCAGTCCACCGACGCCCGCGGCAGGACGATCAGCTACACCTACGACGCCCTCGGCCGCAAGACCGGCGAGTACGACGCGGCCACCGGCGACCAGAGCCCCGGCGCCACCGGTAACCAACTCGCCTCCTGGGTCTACGACGACTCCAACGACGTCGCCGGCGTGACCGACCCCGTCGGGCGACTGACGACCGAGACCGCGTATCACGACGGCGCCGCCTACACCACCCAGCGACTCGGCTTCGACGTCTTCGGCGAGTCCAAGGGCGAGCGGGTCACCATCCCCTCTGTGGAAGGGGCGCTGGCCGGCAGCTACACCTTCCAGAACGCCTACACAACCGACCTCGGCCTACTGGACGCCCAACGCCTGCCCGCCGCCGGCGGCCTGCCACTGGAAACCCTCACCTACGGCTACAGCACACCGTTCGACCTCCCCGGCGGCCTGGGCGGCAGCAGCCCCTACACCCAGACCACCTCCTACGACGCCTACAGCCGGGTGGACCAGGAGACCATCGGTTCACTGGGCAGCGAGGCCTACCTGACGAACAGCTGGGACCCGCACACCGGCGACCTCAACGACCAACTGGTCACCCGCGAGGTCGGCACTCCGACCGACGTCGATGACCAGAAGTACACCTACGATCCAGCCGGTGACATCACCCGCCAGACCTCCACCCGCCTGGGCGACAGCTCCACCAGCGAGACCCAGTGCTACCACTACGACCAGCTCGACCGGCTCACCCAGGCCTGGACCGCCACCGACTCGTGCGCCGCCACCCCCACCGCCAGCGACCACTCCACCGTCGGCGACAGCCTCTCCTCCACCAGTGCCTACTGGACGAGCTGGAGCCTGGACACCCTCGGCAACCGCACCAGCGAGACCGACCACTCCACCACCGGCGGCGCCGACACCACCACCAGCTACACCTACGACGGCAACGGCGCCTCGCAACCGGACACGCTGACCTCCACCAGCACCACCGGCCCCTCCGGCAGCAGCGCCACCTCCTACGGCTACGACGCCGACGGCGACACCACCACCCGCACCACTCCGACTGACGGCACCCAGACCCTGGACTGGAACGACGCCGGCCAGTTGACCGACATCACCGGCGGCGACACCGGCGACAGCCACTTCCTCTACGACGCCGACGGCAACCTCCTGATCGCGAAGGACCCCGGCGCCACCACCCTCTACCTCCCAGACGAGCAGCTCACCCTCCACACCTCAACGGGCAGCATCACCGGCACCCGCTACTACGACCTGCCCGGCGGCGGCACCGCCGTCCGCACCGGAACCGTAGGAGGGGGCGCCAGCACCGTCACCTTCGAGATCGCCGACCAACACGACACCCACGGCCTCGAACTCGACTCCACCGCCCAGAACCCCACCTGGCGCCAGTTCACCCCCTACGGCGCACCCCGCGGCGACCCGACCTCCTGGACCGACAACCGCGGCTTCCTCAACGCCCCCACCGACACCGCCACCGGCCTCACCATCGTCGGCGCCCGCCAATACGACCCCACCACCGGCCGCTTCATCAGCCCCGACCCCCTCCTCGAACCCACCAGCCCCCAACAACTCAACGGCTACAGCTATACCGAAGACAACCCCATCGGCCAGAGCGACCCCACCGGACTGATGGTCTTCGACGGCGGATCGACCGGCTCCGTCTCCGCCGTCGAGAAGACCGACCAACAAGCCGCGCACAACGCCCACGTCTGGAAAGTCAAGGTCGCCTCAGAACACCGACACGGCTACCACTACAGCTACGCATCGCAGACCTTCGTCCGTAAGCCCACCTACAACGGCCGCACCTGCATGAGGCTCGGCATCTCGTGCTCAGGCAACCCCAGGGAACTCACCGGAAGCATTCCCAAGCCGTTGAAAACCATCGGCCTGAGCGTCGGCGTGGTGTTCCTGACAGCGGCCGACCTCGCCCAGGGCGGACTCGACCCCGTCACCGATACCGCCACCGCCGCCGACGCGCTCTTCGACACCCTGGAGAGCAGCGAAGCCGATACCGGCAGCGGTTCCGCCGACGACCCCAGCGACTCGGACGCCTGCAGCTTCGCCCCGGCCACCCCCGTTCTCCTACCAGGGGGCAAGACCAAGCCGATCGGCAAGATCAAGCCGGGCGACCAAGTCGAAGCCGGCAACCCCAAAACCGGCAAACACGCAGGCCCCCGAAGAGTACTGGCCACCTGGATCAACCACGACCACGACCTACTCGACCTCACCATCACCACCCCCCACCACCACCCCGCGACCCTTCACACCACCTCCAACCACCCCTTCTGGGACGACACCACCCACACCTGGACCCCCGCCGGCAACCTCACCCCCGGCCACCACCTCGTCACCGCCACCAACACCCACGCCACCGTCATGGCGGTAACCGCCCGCCCCGGCGCGGCCGACCGCGACAACCTCACGGTCGAGCAACTCCACACGTACTATGTGCTGGCGGGCTCGACGCCGGTGCTGGTGCACAATTCAAATGGTCCGACGTGCGGGGTTGGGCCTGATGAGCTCCAGCAGACTTATGAGTCTGCAAATACTGAAGCCAAGCTTGAGCATGTCGTTGACCCCGCGAAGCATGGCTTTGACAACCTGGTGCAGGTGGCGGGCGGTAGGTCCGAAGCGATGAAGATGATTGTCGACAGCCTTGGAGACGCTTCCGACCTTCCGCAAGCTGGAAAGTTTGAGGTTGATCGAACGATCGCTGGTGAACAAGTCACAATCAGAGGGGCTATGGTGAATGGAGTTCCGCGGATTGGTACGGCTTTCATTCCGTCCGCATTTCCCGGAAATGTCCCGTGACGATTGGAGGCCCCGGTGGGCGATGAGGCCGTCATGCACGCCCTCGATGAGCTGCAGGTGAAGGTTCTGAGACACCTGCTTTCAGTTCCATTTGAGGGTGTTGAAGAGCTACGTGGGCAACTTGACGCTGCGAGAGTATTGAAATACTGGGGAGAAACATCGGCGAGCTTCGATATCTTCGTTCCATCTGACATGCCTAGGGCTGGGATAGCGGATGGGCCAGCCCCTATCGAGGCACAAGTCATGGGAGAGGGGGAATATCTGGGGGAGCTGATCCTCTGGGTTCAACACGGTCGGATCTCTGCCCTTGAATATGCATGGGTCACAGATGCTCCGCCGGCTCTGCTCCCCGATGTCAGTGCTATTGCCGTAGGCCCTGCTTAATTGAGATCTTTGATCTTTTGAAACGCTGAGAAGCCCCGCCGGATCTGAATCCGGCGGGGCTTCCATGTGGTCTGACGGCAGTAGTTGGCGCGATAGGGGCGGTCGTCGGGCTCGGCGCCGGCTTTGCCGCGAGCAACATTGCCAATAATTTGATCTCGGATATTGGAAGGGAGTTCAAAGGGTGGTGACATCATGGACGTCGGCAATTGCGGCAATTGTCTTGGCTGCCCTGGCGTTGCGCTCCTGGAGGCGCGCCGCTCGGTACGGGGGAGACCCCGCCAAACGGGGGCGCCGATGTCGCTGACATGGATGTTGGGCGAAAGGCCAGGCGTAGACTTGAGCAGGCTTCTCTGCTCAATGCGGTCTCCCTCACCGGGTTGGCGATCTTGCTCTCCGGAGGAGCGTGGCTTCCGCCGGCTGGAAGTAGTGCGCCGAAGAATCCTGTCGCCATGGGAATCGCCACCACAGGACTGGCTTTGTTCCTCCTGGCCCTCTTGGGTCAGTTGTCCGTCGCCCTTTTTGGTGTCCCGCGGTTCTTGCTGGCACGGAATGACCGAGAGGCCGCGAATCGCTCCCATTATGAAGGGATTACCATGATGAATCCGATCCGAGGATCCGCCGGGACGCCCGTTGAAAACGGCGGCGACGCGACTGAAATCGCCGTCTGCCGTGACCCCGAAGAGAGCAAGTTGTTGCCTACGACCGTCCTACGGTCGGATCGCAGGCAAAGGGCCGACCAGGGGTCGACCCTTCACGTTCGTCACGGGCCCACCGAGGGCGGTGGCCTGCGTCGCCTCAGGCGGGGAGTCGCGCCCGACCGCACGTCGCCGGGAGTCACCGTATGCGGTGGTCCGCGCCCGGAAAACCTCTGACGGCATCGCCCGGCATGCCACACTTTCCTCTATGACGCACGCACTGCATCTGACCGCTGCGGTCACCCGTGAGGACGAGTGGTACGTGGCCCGCTGTCTCCAGGTCGAGGTCACCAGCCAGGGAGAGAGCATTGAAGAGGCCTTGGCCAACCTCCGCGAGGCACTGGAGTTGTACTTTGAGGACGCTCCCGTCCCCGAGGTCGTTGCCGACGTGATCACCGCACCGGTCGAGGTCCGCGTCGCATGAGCCCCGCCGTCCCTCACGGCCTGTCCGGCACCGAGATCGTCAAGGCACTCGAACGCGCCGGCTTCGGCCACATCTCTACCCGGGGCAGCCACGCCAAGTACCGCAAGGACGGCCGTAGCGTCATCGTGCCCCTGTACCGCTCTCTCGCGCCCGGCACCCTCCGCTCCATCCTCCGCCAGGCCGACTGGACCGTGGACGACCTCACCGAGCACCTCAAATAGCCCAGAGGCCCAGGCCGGGCCTGGGCCTCTGACGGCAGTCCGTTGCCGCTGCCAGGCCCGTCGGGGCAGCTTCGCCAGTAGCGCGGTGGCGGTGAACGTTGCGCCCGGGGTCGGGACGCGGTGGCCCTTGGGGACGGCGATCGCGTAGCCGTAGCCCAGCTGCCTTATCCGCAAACGTGGTTCACGGCCGCCGTAGACCTCGTCGGCGGCCACCCAGCGGGCCGGCCAGCCCGCCTCACGAGCCCGTCGGAGCATCGCGGCGGCCAGTTGCGGCTTGGTCGCGAACGCGAGCTCGTCGGGAACGCCGGTCAGCTCGCGCCGCTCGTCGTCCGCTGCCCAGTCCCGCGTCAGGTACAGCTCCCGGTCGAGCAGGGCGTGCCCGAACCGGCTCGCGTAGGCGAGATGGACGGCGACCTGGCACAGGCCGATCCCGCCCAGCGCGCCCGAATACCGGTGTGCGGCGCCGACCGCCTCCGTGGAGGACTACTCCTCGCCGGTCTCGTCCACCACGAGCACCGCGTGGTCGTCGGCGAGCTGCCGGGCGGCCCAGCCGGCCGCGCGGTCGCGCACGGCGTTGTGCTCCCATACCGCGCGGGCCAGGAAGTGTTGCAGCCGGTGCGGACCGGGATGCCGGGCCTCCGCGAGCGTCCAGCGATTCGCCCGCTCCACGCCCATCAGCATCGCCTCGGTCACCTCCGCGAAGGTCCGCCGCGTCTCCCGGCGCGGGAAGCAGCCCGCCACCAGGCCCATGACCTCCCCGAAGGCGTCCCCCACACGTCTTGCGCTACCGTGGCCTCCACGGCCGCCGCGTCCTGATTCGCCGTTCCAGCTGCCACTCCTTCTCCGCCTTCAGCAGCCGCGCGTTCTCCGCCCTCAACCGGGCCAGCTCCTCCTGGGAGTCCGACTGCCCCGAACCGCCTGCCGGGGCCTGCCCTCCGTCGGCCGCCCGCACCCACAGCCTCAACGTTTCCCGGGTGATCCCCAGGTCGGCGGCGACGTCCTTCATCGTCCGCTTCCCTGCCGAAGCCCTCCACAACGCCACCGCGTCCGCCCGGAACTCCGGGGTGTACTTCCGCCCTGCCGTGTGAACCATCTTCCCGGACCATCAAGATCCGCCATCAGAGTGTCCACATCGCAGGGGTCACCTCAGTCGTCAGCGACAGCGGGGGACCACCCCGCAGGTGCGGGGACCACCGCATCGGCACGTGGATCGCCGCGGCCGGCCGGGCACCCGGGGCCGCGCCCCGCGTCCCGCCACGTGAACCGCCGGCACCACCCGTTCGGGAAGCCCGGCGTGGCGGGGGCCCGCTCCTCCGCCCCTGACGGCGGGGCGCAGGGCTCCGGAACCTCCACGCCCGGCGGCCGGGCACCCGGGGCCGCGCCCGGCTGTCCGCCGACGTCCCCGCCCGTCGGCGCCTCGGCGGCGCCGGCGGACGGGCAACGTCGTGGACCCCGTCAGCCCGTGCGGACTCCGGCCCGCGCAGCGGTGTGCGGCCAGTAGGCGAGGGCGAGCAGGGCGAGCAGCGGTCCGGAGTTGGGGTCGGTGCCCTGGCCGCTGAGGATCCCGCCCAGTGCCTGCCCGACCACCCATATGACCACGGACAGCGCGAGGGCCAGGACGACCCCGGCCCGGGCGGCCCGGGCGGGCAGCAGGACGGAGAGGGCGACGACCGCGAGCAGGATCGCCAGGGCGACGGAGACGGCCAGGCCGCGGTGGGCGACGAGAGCCGCCGTGTGGGTCTCGACCGAGGCGAGCCAGCCGGGTTGCCCGTCGGCCATGCCCGCGATCATGTCGTGCAGGCCCTGCGGCCCGCGGTTGGCCCCCTGGACGGCGAAGTACGCCTCGCTGCCCCACAGCACCAGCCACAGCACGCGTGCCCACCGCACGCCGACCGGCCGCTCGGCGACGGACCGGGCCCCTTCCGCGCGGTCGGCGGGCCAGAGCAGGAGGGCGAGCAGCGCGTAGAGGATCACGGCGCCGGGGGCTCCGTTGACCGGGCTGGCGCCACCGTTCAGCACCCCGCCCAGTCCTTCGCCGAGCCACCACACGCCCAGCGCCCAGACGACGGAGGCGGCGAGCGCGGGCTTGAGGGTCGGGCGCCAGACGATGGCCAGGCCCAGCAGCACCTGGATGGTGGCGAAGGCGGCGTTGGTGCCGCCGGGGTGGTGCGCGACGATGCCGGCGGCCCAGGTGATCGGATGGGCGACCGGAGCGGGGTTGCCCTGCGCGGTGGGCGCGAGCACCTGGGTGGCGAAGTCCTTGGTGAACATGAACGGCTGGAACTGCAGGATGCCGTCGAGCAGCCAGACGGCGGCCAGGGCGAGTTGGAGCCGGCGCCGGGTGTCGTGGGCCGGTCGGGCGATCGGCGTGTCCGGCGCGAGGGGGCGTCCTCCGCCGCCGAGCGCGGTGGTGTCAGTCATGTGTTGTCCCTTCCGGGAGGAAAACGGCCGAGCCGCCGGGGCGGCGGGTCCGGCCGTGACGAGCGAGTCAGTGGGGACCGACGAGCAGCGGGGGCCACGCCTCGGCGTACGTCCTCGCAGGGGCGTACGCGGACGGCCTCCGCGGTGTCGGACCGCCGGCTCCGCGGTGACGGCGGTGACGGCGGGTGTCGCGCGGCGGATCCGGCACCGCGGCCGCGGTCGGCGGATGCGGTGGCGTACTCGCCGCGATGGCGGGTTGGCGGCCACGCGCCCCGGGCGCCTACCGGCGCCGGGCGATCAGGTGGCCGCGACCCCCGGAGGCGGACCCCGCCGGACGAGGCAGTCCTGGAGCGCGACGGAACGGAGCCGCTGCGCGTGCCGTCTGGCACGCCGCCGGCCCGCGGCGGACAGCCGTCGCAACACGCCGACCAGCAGCGCCAGCATCCGCGGTGCGGTGAGCAGCCGGGCCAGCACCAGCGGCACCAGCAGGTACTCCCTCACCGGCGCGGAGAGCCGGACGACCCGCCACAGCGCGGCCTCGCCGTGCCGCAGCACCAGGCCGCCGACCAAGGCGGCGGTCAGGTGGGCGGCGAGCATCGCCGGGGTGAACATCGAGCTCAACGGCATCGCTCGGGCGCCGTGCCCGGCCATCCCGGCCATGCCCGGCATCCGGTGCGCCGCGTGCGCCACGGCGGCCGGGCCGGTGGCCACCCGCCGTACCGCGCAGGCCGCGTTCCGCGCCGCCAGAGGGGTGACCCGGGCGTCGCATCTCGGCCGCACGGCCCACGCCGTCACGGTGCCGGGCCGCCGGGCCGCGGCACCCGTCGCGCCGACCTGTCCGAGACAGAAGACCAGGTGCAGACCGAACTCACCGGTCAGCAGGGTGGCCGCGATACCGGGCAGCGAACGCTCCCGACCGGCCAGCGGCCCGACCAGGCACAGCATCGCGGCCCAGCCGGCGAGCACCGCCCACGGCGGGATCCCGTCCCCCGAGGCGAGCGCGTGGCCGGTCGCGGACAGCACGACGCAGACGGCGGAGAACACCGCGGCTCTCAACAGTCTCAGACCAGCACCTGCGTGCACGGGGGCGCCCATGGCGTCGTCATCGTCGCACCCCGCCCGGGTCGGCTCCCATCCGGGGCCGACCGGCACGGCGCCCGTCCCACCGGGGCCGGCCCCCATCCGGCGTTCCCGGCCCGGCGACCGGGTCCGGTCCGGCGCAGGGGCGGTCCGACGCGGAGCGCCCCGCCGAGATCCCCGGCCCGCCGTCGTGCCCGGCGCCGCCCGGCCCGCGGAGCCGGCCCCGGGTCCCGGGGGCCGGCCGGGGGCCCGGGAGCCGGCGGGGTCCGGGGCCGACGGCCCGCCCGCCGGCGGCCGTCCCCCGGCCCGACGGGTCAGCGGGTTCGTTCCACCCGGCGCTCGTCCCACACCGGCCGCGGGGTCTCCCGGACCGCACCGTCCGTGCCGAACACCAGGAAACGGTCGAAGGACCGGGCGAACCAGCGGTCGTGCGTCACGGCGAGCACGGTTCCGTCGTACGACTCCAGGCCCTCCTGGAGCGCCTCGGCCGACTCCAGGTCCAGGTTGTCCGTGGGCTCGTCCAGCAGCAGCATCGTGGTGCCGGCCAACTCCAGCAGCAGGATCTGGAAACGGGCCTGCTGGCCGCCGGAGAGCTTGTCGAACGGCTGGTCGCCCTGGCGCTCGAGTTCGTAGCGGCGCAGCACGGACATCGCCGCGCCCCGGTCCTTGGCGTGCCGCTTCCACAGGACGTCGACGAGCGGCCGGCCCAGCAACTCCGGGTGGGCGTGCGTCTGCGCGAAGTGCCCGGGTACCACCCGCGCGCCGAGCCGCCAGGACCCGGTGTGCGCGACGGCCGGGTCCCCGGCGAGCAGCCGCAGGAAGTGCGACTTCCCGGAGCCGTTCGAACCCAGCACCGCGACCCGTTCCCCGTAGAAGACCTCCAGGTCGAAGGGGCGCATCAGGCCGGTCAGTTCGAGGTGCTCGGCGGTCACCGCCCGCACGCCGGTGCGGCCGCCGCGCAGCCGCATCCGGATCTCCTGTTCGCGCGGCGGCTCCGGCGGCGGCCCGGCCTCCTCGAACTTCCGCAGCCGGGTCCGCGCCGCCTGGTAGCGCGAGGCCATCACGTCGCTCCGGGCCGCGTACTGCCGCATGTTCAGCACGAGTCTCCTCAGCTGCGCGTGCTTCTCCTCCCAGCGGCGCTTGAGTTCCTCGAAACGGGCGAACCGCTCCCGGCGCGCCTCGTGGAAGGTGGCGAAGCCGCCGCCGTGCACCCACACGTCGGACCCGGCCGGGCTGGGCTCCACCGCCACGATCTTCTCGGCGGCGCGGGCCAGCAGTTCGCGGTCGTGGGAGATGAAGAGCACCGTCTTGCGGGTCTCGGCCAGCCGCTCCTCCAGCCAGCGCTTGCCGGGCACGTCGAGGTAGTTGTCCGGCTCGTCGAGCAGCAGCACCTCGTCGGGCCCGCGCAGCAGCGCCTCCAGGACCAGCCGCTTCTGCTCGCCGCCGCTGAGCGTCCGCACCTCCCGCCACTGGGCCCTGTCGTACGGCGTGCCGAGCGCCGCGCCGGTGCACATGTCCCAGACCGTCTCGGCCTCGTAACCGCGTGCCTCGGCCCAGTCGCTGAGCGCCTGCGCGTACGCCATCTGGGCGGCCTCGTCGTCGACCGTCATGATCAGGTGCTCGGCCCGGTCGACGGCCTCGGCGGCCTTCCGGATCCGCGGCTGCGCCACCGAGACCAGCAGGTCCCGCACCGTCCTGCCGTCCCGCACCGACCCGACGAACTGCGGCATCACGCCCACCCCGCCCCCGGTCACCACGGTGCCGGAGTGCGCCTTGAGCTCCCCGGAGACCAGGCGCAGCAACGTGGTCTTGCCCGCGCCGTTCGGCCCCACGAGCGCCACCACCGCGCCCTCGCCGACCCGGAACGACACGTCGCCGAGCAGGATCCGCCCGTCGGGCAGGTAGTACTCCAGATGCGCGGCCTCAACGTGTCCCATGCGGCGGCATTCTTCTGTCCGGCCGCCTGATCGGCAAACGGGATTCGCCCGGTACGGGGGCCCGGGCCGCGCGGCGGAGAGGCCCGACGGTCCGACCGGTCCCGGGAGGGCGAGGAGTTCGACGGGGCCGACGGGTCCCGGGGGTCGAGGCGAGGCGGAGGTGGGCTTGCGATGCGGTCACGGGGGGTACGCGTTCCGCGTGGTCGTCGTAATGTGTGGCGGTTGAGCGAACCGCCGAGCCGAGGGAAACGCACGTGACCACTCGCAAACTGACCGTCGCGGCCACCATGGCCGCCACGGCCGCCATGCTTCTCGCGGCCTGCGGGGGGCATCACGGTGGGACGGGGAACAAGATCGAAGGTGCCCAGGGCGGGTCGTCGGCCTCGGCGAAGGCGTCGCCCGGCGCGTCGGCGCCCGGTGTGAAGCGCCCGGTGATCGACCTTCCGCCGGACCTCCACTACGTCTTCACGCCGGAGAGGACCGGTGACGCCACCAAGGACGCGATCCTCTTCGACAACGCGCAGTTCATCAAGTCCATCGACCTCGCCATCGCCCATCAGGATCCGAAGGATCGGGCATACCAGTTCTATGCCGAGGGTCCGGCGGCAGCCGGCGTCGCGGACTGGGTGAAGGGATTCGTCAAGTACAAGCAGCGCACGACGGGCACCTTGCGGGTGTTCGACCGCAAGGTCGACGTACAGAAGGGCAACACCACGGCCGAACTGACGTACTGTACGGACGAGAGCAAGTCCTACAACAAGGAACTGCGGTCCGGCAAGGTCGATGTGACCAAGCATTCGAAGCAGGACTACGTCCTGTACGGGATGGTGCTGCGCAAGAACGGCAAGGGCATCTGGATGGCGGAGTCCATCAACTCGACCCGCGGGGCGAGCCAGTGCCAACCGTGAGCGCGCTGCGAAAGCTCGTTCTGGCGGGCGGCATCGCCCTGTTGGCGTCCGGACTGGCGGCGTCGCCGGCAGCCGCGCGGAACGGGCACGGTGGAAGCCTGCACAGCGGTAGCCCCCACTCCTCCGGCGGTGAGGACGGGCAGACGCTGACGGCGGGTGCCGGCACGATCGTGTTCGACACGGGGCGGAACGGATCGGGTCCGTCCGCCGGTCCGATCGCCGCGGTGGGCGACTGGTCGCCGCCGCCGTGCTGGTACGAACCCACGTACACACCACGGCAGTTCAAGGCGGAGAACGAGGCGATCTGGGCCGAGCCGTCGGTGGGCGACGAGTGGGTGACGAGTCAGAAGAAGAAGTACGACGGGGGCAAGCCCCCCATGAACTTCAACATCGGCAGGGCGGGGTACTGGTGGACCGGGGTCCCCAACCCCGCGATGCTGGCCGACCCCGCGTCGCTCGCCTGTACCGACCACGGGCCGTTCTGGGTGCCGAAGGGCAAGTCCCCGCAGGTGGACGACGCCGTTTCGCCGCTCGTGTTGGCCGAGTTGGCGTACCAGCGGATCCGTGTGCCGGACACGGCCGTGTCGTTGTCGCCCCGGCGCGTGCAGACGGTGAACCTCGACACGTGGGCCTGGCTGGACAAGGCGACGTTCAAGCCGGTCTCCGTGACCGCGCGGCTCGGTCGACTGGGTATCCGGGCCACCACCACGGCGACACCCGTCGCGCTGCACCTCGACCCCGGTACGGCGGACGCCACGGTGTACCCGGCGTCCGGCGACTGCCCGATCTCCGGCGGGCATATCGGGACGCGGTACACGGCCTCCGACGGGAACCGGACACCCCCGTGCGGGTTCACCTACCTGAAGGCCACCACGGGCCGGGGACCGTACCGGCTCAAGGCGACGATCACGTGGAAGGTCAGGTGGACCGGCACCGGCGGCGGGGGTGACCTGCCCGACGGCACCTTCGGGACGACCGTCCCCCTCACCGTCCAGGAAGTGCAGTCCGTCGTGCGCTGACCCCCGCGCGCCGCGCCCCGCGGAGCCGGAGCGGAGCCGCCAGGCCGTGCGGCCGGTCGGGAGGCGCCCGCGTGCGCCGGAAGCCCGGCCACGCGGAGCCCGTACCCGTTCACCCGCCTCCCGTCCCGCTCCCGCGAGGCCGGCCCGTGCGCCGGCCCGGCCGCCGCTCCCCGCGACGCCGGGCGCCCCGCCGGTTCCGGTGACTCCGCGCTCCCGCAACGGTGTTGACGCTGTGTCATGACGCGTAGCATGACTGCCGAGTACGACGAGCCGGGAAGGACCAACACATGGCGGAGCCGTCGGCACAGTCCAGGACGTGGATGCGGCGGCCCATGCGGCCGCCGGTGGACCTCCACATCGACCGCCCGCACCCGGCGCGCATCTACGACTGGCTGCTGGGCGGCAAGACCAACTACCCGGCCGACCGGAAGGCCGCCGAGGCGGTCGCCCAGCAGTTGCCGACGGTGGTGCCCAGCGCGCGGGCCAACCGGGCGTTCATGCACCGCGTCGGTCGGTACCTGGCCGCCGAGGCCGGGATCCGGCAGTTCCTCGACATCGGCACCGGGATCCCGACCCCGCCCAACCTGCACGAAGTCGTCCAGGACGTCGCGCCGAGCTGTCGCGTCGTCTACGCGGACAACGACCCCATCGTGCTCACCCACTCGCGGGCGCTGCACACCAGCGACCCGGCCGGGCGCACCGCGTACGTCCAGGCCGACGTCACCGAGCCGGACGCCATCCTCGGCGACCCGGAGGTCCGCGAGACCCTCGACCTGGGCCGGCCGGTCGCGCTCACGCTGCTGCTGCTGCTGCACTGGCTGCCGGACGCCAAGGACCCGCACGGCGTCGTGCGCCTGCTGGTGGACGCCCTGCCGTCCGGAAGCTACCTGGTCATCACGCACGCCACCAACGACTTCGACCCCGAGGCGTGGGGGCGTATTGAGGACGATCTCGAAGAGGCGAAGTCCGCGGTGACCGCGCGGAGCAAGGCGCGGATCGCCCGGTTCTTCGACGGCCTCGACCTGGTCGAACCGGGGCTGACGGTGCCGCAGGACTGGCGACCCGACCCGGCCCTGGTCGGTTCCCCGGACTGCCTGGGCGCCACCGACGTGCCGATCTGGGCCGGAGTCGCCCGCAAGCCCTGACCCCGCTGGGACCCGCAGGCCCTGACCCCGCCGGCCCGAGCCAGGCCATGACGCCGCCGGGCCGGGCCGTGCGCCCGGACGCCTCGCGTGCTCGCGGCCGTCCGCTTCGGGCCGGCCGGCCGTCCCGCCGGCCCCGGCCGGCCGTCCCGGGTCCCGCTCGGGCGCCGGTCCGTGGAGCCGGGCCGGGTGGGAGGATGGCCGGCGTGTCGCCTGCCGTGCTGGTCTCGCTGGGGCTGTTCGGCCTGGTCGGCGGGGTCGGGATCACCGCCCTCGGGCCGGGCGGGGTGCTGCCCACCATCGGGCTGTTCACGCTGACCGGGCTGTCCCCGGCCCAGGTGGCCGGGACCGCGATCGTCACGCACCTGGCGACCGGCGCGCTGGGCACCGCCGCCTACACCCGTTCCGGCCAGCTGCGCGAGCCGGCCACCCGCCGTACCGCGTACGTGCTGGCCGGCACCGCGGTGCTCGGCACCCCGGCCGGCGTGTGGATCAACACGGCCGTCTCCGAGCGGGCGTTCGGACTGGTGCTCGGGGCGTTCGTCGCGGTGGTGGCGGCGCTGGTGTGGCACCGGGAGCGGCGCCGGCCGGACCGGGAGCCGTCCCATCCGTCCCGGCCCGTGGTCGCGGTGCTGGGGACGGCGGTGTCCGCGGCCGGCGGCCTGGTCGGGATCGGTGGGCCGATGCTCACCGTGCCGCTGTTGGTGGTACTCGGCGTGCCGGTGCTGGAGTCGCTGGCGGCGGCGCAGGCGCAGTCGGTCGTGATCGCCGCGGCGGGCACGCTCGGTTACCTCGCGCACGGGGCGGTCGACTGGCGCCTCGCCGCGCTGATCGGCGTGCCGGAGCTGGTCGGAGTGCTGCTGGGCTGGCGGATAGCGCACCGGCTGCCGACGCACGCGTTGAAGAAGGCGCTGGTCGTCGTCCTGCTGGCGCTCGCGCCGTACCTGATGCTGCACGGCTGAACGGGGACGCGGAGCCGCGGGGACGCGCCTGGGCGCCCGCGTCGCCGTCCCGCCGGGCCGGGCCCGCGTCGCCGACCGCGGGGCGACAATGGCCGGGTGGCTGAGACGGCGGGGCACGCGGCGGCGGGGCCGACCGGACCGGCGCGGCTGTACGCGGTCCGGCACGGGCAGAGCACGGCGAACGTCGCGTTCGCCGAACCGGGGCGGCTCGCGGTGGACGGCAGCGACGCCGAGGTGGGGCTGACCGCGCTCGGCCGGTCGCAGGCGGCCGGGTTGCGCGGCTGGGTGGCGCGCGAGGCGCCGCGCCTGGTGGTCTGCTCGCCGTACCGGCGGGCGCGCGAGACCTGGCGGGAGATGCGCCGGGACGCGCCGGACGCGCCCGAGGCGCTGGTGGACGAGCGGCTGCGGGACCGCGAGACGGGCGTCTTCGAACTCGTCACGCCCGCCGGGCTGCTGGCCCGGTCACCCGAGGAGGCCGCGCGTCGGGCACGGCTGGGGGAGTGGTCCTACCGGCCGCCCGGCGGCGAGTCGGCGGCGGACGTGGCGGTGCGGGTGCGGGACTTCCTGCGGGACCTGGCCGGGGTGGCGGACGGCCGGCGGGTGCTGGTGGTGGCGCACGACGCGGTGGTGCTGGCCCTGCGGTACGTGATCGAGGGAATGGGCGCGCCGGTGCCCGGGCCGGGGGCGGTGGTGCCGAACGCGTCGGTGTCCACCTGGGCGCCGGACCGGCGGGGGCGGCTGCGCCTGGTGGCGTTCGGGGTGCCGGCCGACGGCGATCCGGGTGCCGGCGTCCTCACCCCGGCAGACGGCGTCCTCCCGGCACGCGGCGACGTCGACGACGCGGGCGCCTGAGGGCCGGGCCCCGCCTGAGGGGCGGCGGCGTCCGCCCGCCGGCCAGGCGGGGAGGTGCCGGGCGGTCCAGCCGTCCGTCACCGCCCGGGGCCCTCCAGCCGGCGCAGCCGTTCCGGGTCGGGCAGTCGGGGGCAGGTCAGGCACGGCTCGGCCGCGTCGAGGGTGTAGTACAGGCAGCAGCCGAGCCGGGTGCGGGTGGGGTGGGCCCGGCCGGAGGGGCCGCGCAGCACCCGGAAGGCGGCGGCGCCGGGGAACGGCGGGGTGCCGCCGGGCAGCACGGCGGCGGCCCGCCGGATGCCGTCGCGCTCCTCGCCCAGCGCCCGGCCCAGGTACCACAGCCCGGAGGCGAGGTCGTCGGTCGCCATGCCCCACAGCGCCCGCCGACCGCGGCGTACCGGGGTGGCGAAGGCCTCCAGCACCGGCCCGAGGTGCGCGGCCAGGGCGTCCCGTACGGCGGCCGGACCGCCGGGCGGCGCGTCCGGCGTGGACGGGTCGAGGGTGAACCGGCCGGTGTCCGGCGCGATCCGGAGCGCGCCGGGCGGCAGCCGCGGCACCCGGCCGGCCAGGTACCAGGGGCCGGTGACCAGCAGGCAGGCGGTCCACAGGTAGTGGTGCAGCAGCCGGGAGGCGGCGGCGTCCCGGCGTGGGCGTCGGCCGTGGGCGGCGAGGATCCGGTCCGAGGCGCCGTCGACGAGCGCGTCGAGCGCGTCCGGCCCGCCGGGCAGGTCCAGCGCCACGGGACCGCCTGCCGCGTCCGGTCCGGCTGACCCGTGCGGTCCGCCCGGCGCGTCCGACGCGGTCCGCGGGGCGGTGCGGCCGTCCGGTCCGGTGACCGAGGCGCCGCCGGACGCCGCTGCGACGCGTTTCGGGGCGGCGCCGGCGGCGTCACTCGTACGGGGGGTATCGGTGTCAGCGAAGGTGACGTCCAGCGGGGGGCACAGGCCGGCGAGGCGGCGATAGGCGTCGGCCAGTCCGGGCCGGCCGGGCGGCGTCTTCTCTGCCGTCTTCTCTGCCATTTCTCGGTTCCCCTCGGATTTCCCGGTGTTCCGGGCGGCGGCGGGCGGGGCGGGCGATGCTGGACGGGTGCGGGCGGGCGGCGGCGCGCGCCGGGGGCGGGCAGGCTCCTGACCGCTTGACAAGTTTAGGCATAGCTAACCTAAGTTGATCAGGTGTCAGAGGCCCGGACGAACGGACTCCCATGCGGCTCTACCTGCTGGCCCTCAACCCCACGGCATCGGTGACCGAAGGCTTCCTGCCGGCCGCCGGACGGCTCGGCCTGGACGTCACCGTGCTCACCGAACCGGGCTACGAGGCGGCGCACCACGCGGCGTGCGCGCGGGCCGCCGGGCCCGGCGCCGTCCCCCGCGTCCTCGGCTGCCGGGTGCGGGACGCCGCCGAGGTGGTGGCCGCCGTCGGCGCGGACGCCGGCCGGGGCGCGGACTTCGCGCTGTTCAGCAACAGCGACCACCTCCAGACCCAGACCGCGCTGGCCGCCGCGTACTTCGGGCTGCCCGGCAAGGACTGGCGGGCGGCACTGCGGGTGAAGAACAAGGCCCAGATGCGCCGCCACCTGGCCGCCGCCCGGACGCTCCCCGGCCCCCGGTCCGCCGCCCCGCCGACCGCGCCCGCGCGGCGGGCGTCCGCCCGGCCGGCGGCGAGCGCGCCCGCCCAGCCGACCGCCGCCGCTCCCGACGTGCCGCCCGCCGCTCCCGACGTGCCGCCCGCCGCGCCCGACGTGCCGCCCGCCGCGCCCGACGTGCCGCCCGCCGCGCCCGACGTGCCGCCGGTGCGGGCGGCGGAACTCGGGCCCGGCGAGGACCTGGCGCGTTTCGCCGGCTCGCACGGTGTGCCGTACCCGTGCGTGGTCAAACCGCGCGAAGGGGTGGCCAGCGAGGACGTCGTGCTGGCCGGCGACGAGGCCGCGCTGCGCGGGGCCGCGGCGCGGATCCGGGAGCGGCGGCCCGGGGCGGCGCTGGTGGTCGAGGAGTTCCTGCGCGGCGAACTGCACACCCTGGAGACGCTGGGCGACGGCCACGGCACGCTGCACGTGCTCGGCGGCTTCCGCACCGAGCTGTCCGCGCCGCCGCACTTCGTCGAGGAGCGCCTGACCTTCGAACCGGATGCCGCCGGCCGGCCGTACGCCGCACAGGTGCTCGGCCTGCTCGCCGTGCTCGGCGTCGGGTTCGGCGCCTGCCACACCGAGTTCGTGGTCGGCGAGGACGGCCGGGCCCGGATCGTCGAGGTCAACTACCGCGCGATCGGCGACGACGGCGACCTGCTGCTCGCCGAGGTGCTGGACGTCCCGCTCTTCGACCACGTCCTGCGCACCCACCTCGGCGTGCCGCTGCCGGCCGCGCTCGGCGCCCGCGCCGACGGCCGGGCCCGCCAGGAGTGCCCGCGCGCCGACCGCGCCGGAACGCTCACCGCCGCCCCCGGCCCGGTCGAACGCCGGGTCGACGGCGTCCGGCTGGCCTACCGTCCGGTGCGCGCGGTCGGCGAACGGCACGAGCTCTACCACACCAACCGCGACTACCTGGGCATCGTGCGCGCCAGCGGCACCGACCAGGCGGCGGTGGACCGCGCGGTCGACGGCTTCCTCGCCGCGCAGTGCTGGCAGATCACCCCGTGACCGGCACGCCGGACCCGCAGGACGTCCTGGTGCGCCGGGTGCTGACCGCGCTGCTGCGCGAGGACGCCGCCGGGCTGCGCACCCGGTCGGTGCGCCAGGACCGCGCCGACGGCACCTGGCTGCGGCTGCCGCTCCCGGACGGCGGGGCGCTGGCGCTGCCGGTCGCCGAGGACGGCTTCCAGGGCACCTGGGCCGCCCGGCTGCCGCTGCTGCGCCGCGAGCCGTCCGGCCGGGAGCTGGCCACCTGCGACGCGGTGCTGGCCGCGCTGCGCGAGGCGGCCGACCCGCAGGACCGGACGGGCTACGCCGCGTTCGCCCGGGAGTGCCGCCAGGCGCTGGCCGCCATGCGGCTGCACGAGACGGTGCGGCCGGCCGCGCACGCCGTGCTCACCGCCCGCTACGGCGCCGACCCGGCCCGCTGGCACGGGCACCGCGGCACGCTCGCCTTCGACACCCTGGCCGCCTACCTCGACCACCCGGTCTACCCCGCCTCGCGCGGCCGTGCCGGGTTGACCGAACCGCAACTGCGGTCCTGCGCGCCGGAGTTCCACCCGAGCTACCGGCCGCGGTGGATCGTGCTGCCGCACCGCGCGGTGACCGCGCACGGCCTGCCGGAGCACCCGGACTGGCCCGTGCCGTCCGCGCTCGGCCTGTCCGCCGCCCTGGACGCCGGCCACCTCGCGCTGCCGGTGCATCCGCTGACCGGCGACCGGGCGCTGCGCGAGGCGCTGGGCGCGGTGGGCCTGGCCGACCGCGCGCTGCCCGGCTGCGGCGGGCCGCGACTGGTGCCCACCCTCTCGATGCGTACCGGCGCGTTCGCCGCCGACCCGGCGGTGCACCTCAAACTGCCCCTCGCCACCGCCACGCTGGGCCTGCTCAACCGGCGCACCATCAAGCCCGGCACGCTGCGGGACGGCGCGCTGTGCCAGCGGTTGCTGGAAGCGGTGATCGCCCGCGAACCGCGGTTCGCCGGCCGGGTGCTGCTCGCCGACGAGAGCCGGTGGGCGCACGCCGGGCACGAGATGCTCGGCGCGCTGCTGCGGGTGATGCCGGCCGGGCTGGAGGACGCCGTGGTGGTGCCGATGGCCGCGCTGCCGGCGCCGGCGCCGGACGGCGTACCGGTCCTGGACCACCTGGCGAGGAGGTTCGCCGGCGGTGACCCGCTCGCGCTGCTGGACCGGGTCTGGCGGCTGCTGTTCGACTGGCAGACCACGCTGTTCGGCTACGGGATCGCGCTGGAGTCGCACCAGCAGAACGTGGCGCTCGTGCTGGACCGGCCGGGCGGGACGACCCGGGTGCGGCTGCTGCTGAAGGACAACGACGGCCCGCGGGTGGACGCCGCGACGCTGTCCTCCCGGCTGGGCGGCCCGCCGCCGGCGTTCGCGGACCGCAGGGTGTTCGCCGAGGGCAGCGGCCCGCTGGCCGCGCTGTTCACCACGATCACCGTGCACCTGTGCGCGGCGGCCTACGTGTTCGGGCTCGCCGAGGCCGGCCGGGTGCCGTTGCGCGCCGGGCTCGACCTGCTGCGCGACCGGTTGGCGCGGGCGGTGGACCGGCTGCCGCCCGGACCGCGTGCCGAACTGCGCGCCCGGGTGCTGACCGCCGACCGGCTCCCGGTCAAGGCGATGGTCACCGCCGGGAGCCTGCTGAGCAAGGCCCGCTCGGGCGCCGCCGACATCAACAAGCACTACACCGACGGCCCCAACTACCTGCTCCCGCCGGGCTCCCGCCCGCCGCGCGATCACGGCCCGCCGACCCGTCCGGCCGGCCGCACCGCCCCGACCCCGCCGGACGGGCACGTCGCCGCCCCGGCCCCGCCGGCCGGCCGCCCGGCCGCGCGCCCCGCGCCGCCCCCCACCGCGCCGGCCCCGGCGGCCCCGGCGGCCCCGGCCGCCGCGTCGGCCTCGTCCGCCGGGCCGGACCGGGGGGCGCCGGCACCCACCGAACTGCCCACCGCGGACGAGGTGGTGGCCCACACCCTGCTCAACTGCCTGCTGCGGGAGGTCTGCGGCCCGCGGCACCGCACCGGGTCGGCCGAGGGCCGGCTGCTGCTCCGGCTGCCGGCCACCGGCACGCTGCTGCGGGTCGCGGTGCGCCGCGCCTCGCTGCTCGGCGCGCACCGGTTCACCGGGCCGGCCGGCGTGTTCGCCGGCGGGTGCTGGCGGGAGATCGGCTGGCGGGAACTGGGCGAGCGCGTCCAGGCCGAGCTGAACGCGCTCACCGGCACCGCCAACGACGAGTTTCCCGGCCAACTCGCCTCCAGCCACGCCGGAGTGACCGCCGGGCTGGCCGCCCGCGCGACCCGGCCGCCGGGCCGGGACCGCTATCTGGAGTCGGAGCGCTCGCTGCTGTTCGGCCACCGCTTCCACCCCACCCCGAAGGCGCGGTCCGCCGACCGCGCCGCGTGGCGCGCCTACGCGCCGGAGACCGGCGCCGCCTTCCCGCTGCGGCTGCTGGCGGTGCGCCGGCAACGGGTGGCCGAGGAGCGCGCGTGGCCGGGCGCGGCCGGTCCGCTGGACCGGCTGCACCCGGTCCCGGACGGCTACCGGCTGCTGCCCGCCCACCCGTGGCAGTACGAACTACTGTGCGGCGAGCCGCTGTTGCGCACCGCGCTGCGTCGCGGCGACGTGCTCGACCTGGGCCCTGGGGGACCGGTCTTCGCGCCGACCGCGTCGGTGCGCACGCTGGCCGGTGACAACGGCTTCCTGAAGTTCAGCCTCAACGTGCGTATCACCAACTGCCTACGCAAGAACGCCCGTTACGAGCTGTCCGGCGCGGTCGCGCTGACCCGGCTGCTGGGCCCGGTCTTCGACGAGCTGGCCCGGCGCCACCCCGGCAGCGCGATGCTGCGCGAGCCCGCCTACCGCTCGCTGGCGCTGCCCGGCCCCGGCGGCGACCCGGACCGCGGGCTGCTGGAGGGCTTCGGCGTCATCGTGCGCGAGGGACTGGCCGGCCGGCTGCGGCCGGGGGTGACCGCGCTGCTGGCCGCGGCGGTCGCCGACGAGTACCCGACCGGCCCGGCGCACCTCACCCGGCTGCCGGCCGGCCGCGACCGGCGGGTCGCGACGCGCTGGTGGGCCCGCTACCTGCGGCTGCTGGTGCCGCCGGTGCTGGAGGCGTTCTTCCGGCACGGCGTGGTGCTCGAACCGCACCTGCAGAACGTGCTGATCGGCGTCGACGGCGACGGCATGCCCGCGCAGGTGCTGCTGCGCGACCTGGAGGGCACCAAGCTGCTCGCCGCGCGGCACGCCGCCGCGCTGGCCGCGCTGCCGGCCGACGTCGCCGGACCGCTCGGCTACGACGAGCAGCGCGGCTGGGACCGGGTGGTCTACTGCCTGCTGGTCAACAACGCCGCCGAGACGCTGGCCGCGCTGGCCGACCGGCACCCCGGCCTGGAGCCGCGGCTGTGGGCCGAGGTGCGCGCCGTGCTGGCGGAGTGCGCGACGGACGCCGGCCGGCCGGACCGGCTGCGCGCGCTGCTGGCCGGCGCTCCGCTGCCGGCCAAGGCGAACCTGCTGACCCGCTGGCACCGGCGGCCGGACCGGGCGGCCGGCTACGTGCGGCTGCCCTCGCCGCTGGCCGCCGGGGCGGCGGCCGGCCCGGCGCGGCGGCCGGCGTGATCCGGCCCGCCGTCGGCGCGCTCGCGCGGCGCGCCGAGCCGGACGAACTGCCCTGCTACGTCTACGACCTGGCTGCGCTGCGCAGCGGTGTCCGGGCGGTACGGGACGCGCTGCCGAACGGCGTGGAGCTGTACTACGCGGTCAAGGCGAACCCGGAGGCCCGGCTGCTGGCCGTGCTCGACGAGGCGGTGGACGGCTACGAGGTCTCCTCCGGCGGGGAGTTGACGCACCTTCGGGCCGTCCTGCCGGACGCACAGCTGGCGTTCGGCGGGCCGGGCAAGACACCGGCCGAGATCGCCGCCGCGCTGCGCGCCGGGGTCGGCCGGTTCCACGTGGAGAGCGTGTCGGAACTGCGGTCGCTGGCCGCCGAGGCGCGGCGCCAGGACCGCAGCGCCGATCTGCTGCTGCGCGTCAACATCCCCATGGCGGACGCCACGCTTTCGGGCGTTCCGCTGGCGATGGGCGGCGGGCCGAGCCCGTTCGGCCTCGACCCGGACGACCTGGACGCGTGCCTGGCGGTGCTGGCCGGGCCGCCGGCGGCCGGGCGGCTGAGGATGCGCGGCCTGCACGCCCACCTGGCCAGCGGACTGCCGGCCGCCGGGCAGGCCGAAGTGGCCCGCCGGGTGGTGGCGTTCGCGCGGCGGCTGGCGGGCCGGCCCGGCGCGGTGCTGGAGGAGGTGAACCTCGGAGGCGGCATGGCGGTCGACTACCGCGACCCGCCGGCCCGGTTCGACTGGGCCCGGTTCGGCGCCGCGCTGGGGGAGTTGGGCGAGCGGAACCCGGGGCTGCGGCTGCGGATCGAGCCCGGCCGGTCGCTGACCGCGTACTGCGGCTGGTACGTCACCGAGGTGCTGGACGTGAAGGCGGTGCACGGCGCGGAGTTCGCGGTGCTGCGCGGCGGCACCCACCACCTGCGGACCCCGGTCACCAAGGGGCACGACCAGCCGTTCGCGGTGCTCGCCTCGGACGACTGGCCGCACCCGTGGCCGAGGCCGCGGGTGCGGTGCGGCCGGGTCAGCCTGGTCGGCCAACTGTGCACGCCCAAGGACGTGTTCGCCCGGGACGTGCCGGTGCCCGGCGGGGTGCTGCGGGCCGGGGACCGGGTGGCGTTCGCGATGGCCGGCGCGTACGCGTGGAACATCTCGCACCACGACTTCCTCATGCACCCGCCGCCGCGTTTCCACTTCGTCGACTGATCCGCGGGGCCGGCGGATCGCGCCGCCGGGCCGTTGCCCGCGGGCCGGGCCCGGCGTGCGGAGCGACGGACGCCGATCGGATACCCGCGGAGGGAGGTGCAGATGTCCGGTGAAGGCTGTGTGTCACCTTTTGGCCCTGGCTTGCGGGCGGACACGTAACGTCGCCAGTATGTTGCAGCCAGTCAACGCATCTGGAGGGTCACGTGCCATTCGGTGAACAGCCCGCGTACCTCCGCGTCGCCGACGATCTGCGCGGCAAGATCCTCTCCGGCGTCCTCGCGCCGCACACCCGGCTCCCCTCGCAGGCCCGCATCCGGCAGGACTACGGGGTCTCCGACACCGTCGCGCTGGAGGCCCGCAAGGTGCTGATGGCCGAGGGGTTCGTCGAGGGCCGCTCGGGCTCGGGCACCTACGTGCGCGAACGCCCGGAGCCGCGGCCGGTCTCCCGGTCCGGCTACCGGCCGTCCGCCGGACCGACCCCGTTCCGCCAGGAGCAGGCCGACGAGGGGTGCAAGGGGACGTGGGAGGCGGTCAGCGAGCAGGACACCGCCGATCCGCGGACCGCCGCCCGGCTGCGTGTCCAGCCCGGCGACCGGGTCATGCGCACCCGCTACCTGCTGCGCACCGAGGGCGAGCCGATGATGCTCTCGCTCTCCTGGGAGCCGCTGGCCGTCACCGGGCGCACCCCGGTGATGCTGCCCGAGGAGGGTCCGCTCGGCGGCCGGGGCGTGGTGGCCCGGATGGCCGGCATCGACATCGTGGTGGACAACGTGGTCGAGGAGGTCTCCGCCCGGCCCGGACTCGCCGTGGAGATGGCCGAACTCGGCGGCGTGCCCGGCCACATCGTGCTCGTGGTCTCGCGCACGTTCTTCACCGGCGACCGCCCGGTGGAGACCGCGGACCTGGTGGTCCCAGCGGACCGCTACCACCTCGCGTACCACCTCCCGGTGCGCTGACCCGCCTCCCGCCGCCCCGAACGGTGGCCCGGCCGCCCCGGACCCGCGGCGGGCGGGGGACCCGGCGGACGGCCCGCCCGCCGGCGGCGCGCGGCGTCCTGGTGCGGAGGCCGTGTCGCGCGGCGTCTTCGGTACGACGCCGCCCGGTGCCCCGCGCGGGCGGCGGCACGTCCGGCGGCACGGGCCGGCACCCGGTGCCCCGGGCGACGGCACACACCGGCCAGCGGGATGGCAACTGGTGGCCGGATCAGGCTTGTTCGAGAGGTATTCGACCCGGCCGGCGGTACGGGGGCGTAGGCTCCGGCATATGCGGATCGCCGTGTCCTCGGACAGCGACGAGCCGGTCGCCCGGTTCGCCGCCAACGAACTGTGCCGGCGCGGGCACCAGGTGTCCGTGCACGGCGCCCTCAGCGACGTCGCCGACCGGGCCTGGTCGGCCCGCGCCGGGGCCGAGGAGGTGGCACCCGGGGACACGGACCGGGCGGTGGTCCGCTGCTGGACCGGGACCGGCGTGAGCATCGCGGCGAACGAGGTGTCCGGTGTGCGCGCCGCCCCGTGCGCCGACGCCTGCACCGCCGACGGCGTCCGCTGTCGGAACGACGCGGACGTGTTCGCGATCGGCCGGCGGTCGACCTCGCGACCGCCGCTCACCGAGATCCTGGACTCCTGGCTCGCCGGCACCCCGAGCACCGACCCGTCCGACCCGGCCGACATCGCCCATGCCGGACGCGGCGAGGAGCGCACCCGATGAGCGACCTGGTCTGGGCGCTGGTACGCCAGGACGACAACGGCAACCGCTACCGGGTCGGCCGGTTCCGCACCCGCGAGGAGGCCGAGGAACTGGCCGAGCGGTTCGCCGAGAAGGGCCACGAGCAGCTCTACCTGGTGGAGCGGATCGACCGGAGCCAGGCTTCCTGAGCCGGCATCCGCCGGTGCCGGCCCCGTGCCGCCGGCGGCTGGTGCCGGCCACCCGGCCCCCGGTGGCCGCCGCGGCACCGTACGCGACGAGGGGAAGGACACCGCCGGTGCTGATCGACACCGTCGCCTGGGTGCGCGTCGAGGACGGCCGGGTGCTGTGCGCCCGCCCCCGCGGCAAGGACGTCTTCTACGTCCCCGGCGGCAAGCGGGAGGGCGCGGAGAGCGACCTGCAGACCCTGGTGCGCGAGATCCACGAGGAACTGGCCGTGCGGCTCGACCCGCGGACCGCCGTGCACGTGGGCACCTATGAGGCGGCCGGCCCCGGGCTGCCGGACGGCACGGTGGTGCGGATGGCCTGCTACACCGCCACGCACCACGGCGAGCCGACGCCGAGCAGCGAGATCGAGGAGCTGGCCTGGTTCGGCTACGCCGACCGGGACCGGGTGCCACCGGTCGACCGGCTGCTCTTCGCGGACCTGCGGGCGGCCGGGCAGCTGGCCTGAGCCCACCCGGGTGCCCGGCCCGTCGGGCCGCGCCGTCGGGCCGCCGGGTCGGCGCCGCGGCCCCCGCCGCCACCCCGGCCACGTCCGCCGCGCCGTCCGCCGGCGCCACCGGAGCCTCCGCCGGCCCGGTGGGGCGGTGGTCCCGTGCCATTGCCGAAACGTTCCGGCGGAACCACCATGGGGTGCGGTGCCACCGTGGGCCGGCCTGTCGCCCGTACGGCCCGACCGCGGCCCCCCGGCCGTGCGGGGGCGCGGACACTCCACCGATCATGGGGTGCGGGCCGCCGCGGCACGTACGTCCATCGGTGGGAGGTGCGCCGGATGAGTTCCGGACCCGACGCACCCCGCGCTCCCGCGGAGCAGGCCGGGCCGCTGGAGACGCTGAGGGTCGGCATCGTCATCCTCGACACCCGTGGCCGGGTCGAGCTGTGGTCCCCGCTCGCCGAGGAGATGCTCGGCTGGAGCGGCGAGCAGATCCTCGGACGGCCCATCGACCTGATCGTCACGCCGCCACGGGGCCGGGCGGCCACCGTGGTCGAGGAACTCCTCGGCCACCTGCTGCGGACCGGCACCTGGAACGGGCTGCTGCCGCTGCGGCACCGCGACGGCCGGACGGTGGCCACCGAGATGCGGGCCTCGCTGCTGGTGGACGGCGACGGCCGGCCGTACGTGCTGGCCTCGCTGGTCGACCCGCGGCTGCTGCGCGGCATCGAGCACGACCTCGCCGTGGTGGACGCGGTCTTCGACACCTCCGCGCTGGGCATCGGGATCTTCGACACCGAGCTGCGCTGCGTCCGCGTCAACAGAGCCCTGGAACGGATGAACCGCCGCAGCCGGCAGGAACACCTGGGCCGCACCGTGCAGGAGGTGGTGCCCGGCGAGTCCGGCCGGAAGCTCGCCGCGCGGCAGCGCGAGGTGCTGGAGACCGGCCGCACCATGGTGGACGTGCTGATCTCCGACCCGGACCGGGTGGCGTTCCGGTCCGTGTCACTCAGCAGGGTCACCGACCGCAGGGGACGGGTGCTGGGAGTCTCGGTGGCGGTCATGGACATCACCGACCGCTTCGTGGCCTCGGCGAGGGTCGAGCGGGCCAGGACCCGGCTGGCGGTCCTCAGCGACGTGGGCGGGATGCTCTCGGAGCTGATGGACGTCGACCGGCGGGCGATGTCGCTGGCCGAGGCGCTGGTGCCGGGGTTCTGCGACTACGCGGGCGTGCTGGTGGCGCACGACGTGCTCTCCGGCGGCGACCTGCCGCGCGAGCCGCTGCGGGCCGGGACCCCGCTGGTGCTCTCCGGCATGGCGACCGCGCCGGAGGAGCCGGAGATGGCCGGGCTGCTGCACGCCGGGATGCGGATGAGCTTCCCGGCCGGCTCGCCGCTGGCCGACGTGCTCGGCGGCGGACCGGCCTGGTTCGCCGAGACGCCCGCCGACATCCGAGGCGGCGCGCTCGGCGCACCGCGGGAGCCGCGCATCGGCATCGCGCTGGAACTGGGCGTCGGCTCGCTGCTGGCGGTCCCGTTGCGCGCCCGCGGCATCGTGATCGGCCTGCTGGTGGTCGGCCGGTCGGTACGCCGGGACCGGTTCGACGCCGACGACCTGGCACTCGGCTACGAACTCGCCAACCGGGCCGGAGCGGCGCTGGACAACGCCCGGCTCTACGCGCGGGAGCGCGCCGGCGCCCTCACCCTGCAACGCGCCCTGCTACCGCAGTCGGTGCCGCTGCTGCCCGGCGTGGAGGTCGCGCACCGCTACGTGCCCGGCAGCAGCGGCGCGGAGGCCGGCGGCGACTGGTTCGACGTGGTGCCGCTGGCCGGCGGCCGGGTGGCGTTCGTGATCGGCGACGTGATGGGCCACGGCCTGAACGCCGCGGCCACCATGGGCCGGCTGCGCACCGCGCTGCGGACGCTGGCCGCGCTGGACATGGCGCCGCCGGAGCTGCTGCGCCGGGTGGACGACCTGAGCGACGACTTCGCCGTCATCCCCGAGGAGCCGATGATGGCGACCTGCGTCTACGCGGTCTACGACCCCTCCAGCAGGCTGTGCGTGATCGCCAGGGCCGGACATCTGCCGCCGCTGATGATCCTGCCCGGACTCGCCGGCCCGGACCGGGTACGGGCCATCGAGCTGCCCGCCAACACCCCGATCGGGGTGGGCGGCCGGCACTTCGAGGCGCGCGAGGTGCTGGTCCCGGAGGGGGCGGTGCTGGCGTTCTACACCGACGGCCTGATCGAGCGGCGCGGGGAGGACATCACCGAGGGCATCGACCGGCTGACCGGGATGCTGCGCCGGCCGTACCAGTCGCTGGACGAGGCGTGCGACAGCCTGCTGAGCGGGCTGGTGAGAGGACGCGAGCCGGACGACGTGGCGGTGCTGCTGGCCCGGCTGGGCGGCCTGCCGGCCGGCAGCGCGGCGGCCTGGACCTTCCCCGCCGACCCGGCCGCGGTGCGCGAGGTGCGGGCGCACGTGCGCGAGACGCTGCGCGGCTGGGGGCTGCGGGGCCTGACCGACGTGACCGTGCTGCTGGTCAGCGAGCTGGTGACCAACTCGCTGCGGCACGCGCACGGCCCGATCGGGGTGCGGATGGTGCGCGGGCCGTCGCTGCTGGTCGAGGTCTCCGACCCGTTGCCCGCTCCGCCGCGCACCCGGGACGCGGCCGACGACGACGAGGGCGGACGCGGCATGCACCTGGTGGCCCGCGCCTCCCGGCGGTGGGGGACCCGGATGGGGCCGATGGGCAAGACCGTGTGGTTCGAACTGGCCCTGCCGGGTAGCTGAGCCGCTGGAACGGTCCGCGGAGCGGAGCGGGCGGGCACACGGCGGGGCCTTGGAATGATGATGTGATCGTCAAGACCGTTCCCCCGGGGACGGCGGTACCCGATACTCCATAGGGTGCGGAGTACTCGGATGCCGGTCCGGGTCCAGTAGGGCTCCGGGGGAGGTCCCCGGACCCCCAGAACGGAGGGGTCGTGCGCTGCATACGCTCCGGCGGAGGGCACGTCGCCGTGCCGTGCGGACGAGACCGACGCTTCGGCGGGGGCGGCTGATGACGGAGTTGCCGGGACAGCGCACACCGCCCGGCGCGGACGGTCCCGGCGACGCCACGGTCCCCGCCGGCCTGGAGACCGCCGCGTTCGAGGCCATCTTCGGCCAGTCCGCGATGGGCGTCTTCATCGCCGGCACCGACCTGCGGCTGCTGCGGGTCAACGAACGCTTCGCCAAGGTCTACGGCAAGCCGGCCGCCGCCTACCGCGGGCGCACCCCGCACGACTTCCTGCCCCGGGTGGAGGCCGACCGGCTGACCGCCGCGCTGCGCCAGGTGCTCGACGGCGGCGACCCGGTGGTCGACATGCAGGTGGTGGGCACCAGCCCGGTCTCGCCCGGCCGCCGCCGGTTCTCCGTGTCGCTCTACCGGCTGCACGAGGGCGCGGACCGCCGCGCCGTCGGCATCGCCGGGGTGGCCACCGACGTGACGATCCGCCAGCGCGCCGAACGGGAGGCCGCGCACACCCGCCGCGACCTCGCGCTGCTCAACGAGGCCGGCGCCCGGATCGGCAACTCCCTGGACCTGGAGACCACCGCGCGGCAACTGCTGGACGTGGCCGTCCCGCACTTCTGCGACCTCGCCGCGGTCGACCTCTACCAGGCCCTGCTGACCGGCGACGACGACCCGGTCGGCTCCGCCGACGGCAGCGCGGAGCTGCGCCGGGTCGCGGTGGCCAGCGCGGTCTCCGGCGGACCGGAACGCATCGGCGGCGAGTTCGCCGTGGTCGTCGGTGACGTGCACCGCTACCCGTTCGGCTCCACGGCCGCCCGCGCGCTGCGCACCGCCCAGGTCCAGACGGTCAGCACGGCCGCCGGGGGCGACGAGCGGCCGCCGCCGGAACCGCCGCCGGCCGCCGACGCCGGGCAGCCCACCGGCCCCAGCGCCTCGGTGCCCGGCGGCGGCGTGGTGCGCTCCACGCTGGTGGTGCCGATGGTCGCCCGGGACATCGTGCTGGGCCTGGCGCACTTCTCCCGCGCCAAGGGCAGCGAACCGTTCGGCGAGCGCGACATCTCGCTGGCCGCCGAACTCGCCGCCCGCGCCGCGGTGTGCATCGACAACGCCCGGCTCTACCGCCGCGAGCACGAACGCGCCCTGCTGCTGCAGCGCAGCCTGCTGCCGCCGGGCAACCCGGAGGCCGCCGGGCTCGACATCGCCTGCCGCTACCTGCCCGGCAACACCGCCGCCGAGGTGGGCGGCGACTGGTTCGACGTGATCGAACTGCCCGGCCACCGCACCGCGCTGGTGGTCGGCGACGTGATGGGCCGCGGCCTGCGCGCCGCGGTGGCGATGGGCGAGCTGCGCACCGCCGTGCGCACGCTGGCGCTGCTCGACCTGGAGCCGGCCGAGGTGCTGGGCTACCTCGACGAGATCGCCCGCGGCCTGTCCGACCCGGCGGCCGGCCGGACCCGGCGCGGAAAGGGCCGGGACGGCGAGAACCTGGCCGAGGTGTACCTGGCCACCTGCGTCTACGCGGTCTACGACGCGGTGACCCGGCGGGTCACCATCGCCAACGCCGGGCACCTGCCGCCGGTCGTGGTGCAGCCGGGCGACCCGGCGATGATGCTGGACGTCCCGCACGGCATCCCGCTCGGCGTGGGCGGCGAGCCGTTCGAGGAGGTGGACGTGGAGCTGCCGGACGGCTCGCTGCTCGCGCTCTACACCGACGGCCTGGTCGAGTCCCGCCGGCACGCGCTGGACGAGGGGCTGGACGCGCTGCGCGACTCCCTGGACCGGGCCGCCCTACCGCTGGAGGACGCCTGCGACCACGTGCTGGCCAGCCTCAACACCCACCACGGCGAGGACGACGTGGCGCTGTTGATGGCCCGGGTGCGCGGCCTGGCGCCCGGCTCGGTCGGCGACTGGGCGCTGCCGCCGCAGGGCCAGTCGGTGGCGCAGGCCCGCGAACTGGCCCGTGACCGGCTGCTGTCGTGGGACCTGGAACCCTTGGTGGACACCACCGAGCTGCTGGTGAGCGAGCTGGTGACGAACGCCCTGCGGCACGGCAGGGGGGAGATCCGGCTGCGGCTGCTGCTGGACCGCACCCTGGTGTGCGAGGTCTGGGACTCCGACCTGGTGCAGCCACGCCGCCGGCGGGCCCGGGACACCGACGAGGGCGGTCGGGGCCTGCAACTGGTGAGCCTGCTGAGCCGCAACTGGGGCAGTCGCCGCACCCCGGCCGGCAAGACCGTGTGGTTCGAACTCGCCCTGCCGGACGGGGAGTCGAGCACCCCCGACCTGTCCGAGGCGTTCCTGAGCATGTACTGAGTCGACCGCCGACCGCCGACCGCCGACCGCCGACCGCCGACCGCCGACCGCCGACCGCCGACCGCCGACCGCCGACCGCCGACCGCCGACCGCCGACCGCCGACCGCCGACCCCGGGCGTGTACGGCGTCCGCCGCGGGCGCCGCCGGTCGCCGGCCGCGGGTCCCGGTGGCCGGGGCCCGCGGCCGGGGGCACTCAGCCCTGGCGGCGGCGGATCTTGCTGCCCAGCCAGACCAGCGGGTCGTACTTGCGGTCGGCCACCCGCTCCTTGAGCGGGATCAGCGCGTTGTCGGTGATCTTGATGTGCTCCGGACAGACCTCGGTGCAGCACTTGGTGATGTTGCAGTAGCCCAGGCCGTGCTCGTCCTGCGCGCCGGACTTGCGGTCCAGGCCCACCGACTCGGCCGCGTCCAGCGGGTGCATGTCCAGCTCGGCGACCCGCATCAGGAAGCGCGGACCGGCGAAGGCGGTCTTGTTCTCCTCGTGGTCACGCACCACGTGGCAGGTGTTCTGGCACAGGTAGCACTCGATGCACTTGCGGAACTCCTGCGAGCGCCCCACGTCCTCCTGCGCCATCCGGTACTCGCCGGGCGCGAGGTCCGCGGGCGGGACGAACGCCGGGATCTCGCGCGCCTTGGTGTAGTTGAACGACACGTCGGTGACCAGGTCGCGTATCACCGGGAAGGTGCGCATCGGGGTCACGGTGATCGTCTCGTCCTGCTCGAACACCGACATCCGCGTCATGCACATCAGCCGCGGCCGCCCGTTGATCTCCGCGCTGCACGAACCGCACTTGCCCGCCTTGCAGTTCCACCGCACGGCCAGGTCGCCCGCCTGGGTGGCCTGCAACCGGTGGATGATGTCGAGGACCACCTCGCCCTCGTTGACCTCCACGTCGAAGTCGTGCAGCGCGCCGCCCTCGGCGTCGCCCCGCCAGACCCGGAAGTGTCCGGTGTAGCTCATGCCGAAAGCTCCTCGTCGGTCAGGTACTTGGCGAGCTCTTCCTTCTCGAAGAGGGCGAGCAGGTCGGCCCGGATCGGCGGCATCTCGCGCGGGGTGACGCTCACCGCCGCCGAGTCGTCCAGCTCGCACACCAGGTTGACCTTGCGCCAGGGGCGCTCCATCGTCGGGTGGTCGTCCCGGGTGTGGCCGCCGCGCGACTCGGTGCGGCGCAGCGCGGCACGCGCCACGCACTCGCTGACCAGCAGCATGTTGCGCAGGTCCAGGGCCAGGTGCCAGCCGGTGTTGAACTGCCGATGACCCTCCACCACCGAGCGGGCCGCGCGCACCCGCAGGGTGGCCAGCCGGCGCAGCGCCTCCTCCATCTCGTCGTGCGTCCTGATGATGCCCACCAGGTCGTTCATGGTCTGCTGCAACTCCTGGTGCACGGTGTACGGGTTCTCCGCCCGCTCGCCGTCCGCGTCGGTGCCGAACGGCAGCAGCGCCTCACCCACCGCCATCTCCACGTCCGCGTCCCGCACCGCCGGCCGGCCGTCGCCGGGCGCGACCGCGGCCGCGTACCGGGCGGCGTGCAGTCCGGCCCGGCGGCCGAAGACCAGCAGGTCGGACAGCGAGTTGCCGCCCAGCCGGTTGGAGCCGTGCATGCCGCCGGCCACCTCGCCGGCCGCGAACAGGCCGGGCACCCCGGTGGCCGCCGCGGTGTCCGGGTCGACGTCCACGCCGCCCATCACGTAGTGGCAGGTCGGACCGACCTCCATCGGCTCGGCGGTGATGTCGACGTCCGCCAGCTCCTTGAACTGGTGGTGCATGGACGGCAGCCGCCGGGTGATCTCCTCGGTGGACAGCCGGGTCGACACGTCCAGGAAGACCCCGCCGTGCGGGCTGCCCCGGCCGGCCTTCACCTCGGAGTTGATGGCGCGCGCCACCTCGTCGCGGGGCAGCAGCTCCGGCGGCCGGCGGTGGTGGTCCGGGTCGGTGTACCAGCCGTCCGCCTCCTCCTCGCTCTGCGCGTACTTCTCCTTGAACACGTCCGGCACGTAGCCGAACATGAACCGCCGGCCGTCGCTGTTGCGCAGCACGCCGCCGTCGCCGCGGACCGACTCGGTGACCAGGATGCCCTTCACCGAGGGCGGCCAGACCATGCCGGTCGGGTGGAACTGGACGAACTCCATGTTGATCAGCGAGGCGCCGGCCAGCAGTGCCAGCGAGTGCCCGTCGCCGGTGTACTCCCACGAGTTGGAGGTCACCTTGAACGACTTGCCGATGCCGCCGGTGGCCAGTACCACGGCCGGCGCCTCGATCACGAAGAACCGGCCGGACTCGCGCTCGTAGCCGAAGACGCCGCTGACCCGGCCGTCCTCGGCCTTCAGAACCCGGGTGACCGTGCACTCCTGGAAGACCTTCAACCGGGCCTCGTAGTCGCCGTGTTCGGCGTGGTCCTGCTGCTGGAGCGCGACGACCCTCTGCTGGAGGGTGCGGATCAGCTCCAGTCCGGTGCGGTCGCCGACGTGGGCGAGCCTGGGGTACTCGTGGCCGCCGAAGTTGCGCTGCGAGATGCGCCCGTCCGCGGTGCGGTCGAACAGTGCCCCCCAGGTCTCCAGCTCCCACACCCGGTCCGGCGCCTCGCGGGCGTGCAGTTCGGCCATCCGCCACTGGTTGAGGAACTTGCCGCCGCGCATGGTGTCGCGGAAGTGCACCTGCCAGTTGTCGTGCGAGTTGGCGTTGCCCATGCTCGCGGCGATGCCGCCCTCGGCCATCACGGTGTGCGCCTTGCCGAAGAGCGACTTGCAGATCACGGCGGTGCGCAGCCCCTGGGCACGCGCCTCGATCGCGGCCCGCAGCCCCGCGCCTCCCGCGCCGACCACGACCACGTCATAGCTGTGCCGTTCGACTTGCGTCATGCTTTTCCCGCATCCCCTTCACTCGGGTTCCAGGCTCAGAAGAACCTGGGGTCGTCGAAGACACCGCTGGCGACCAGGTAGACATAGAGATCGGCGAGCGCGACGCCCACCAGTGAGGCCCAGGCCAACAGCATGTGGCGGGCGTTGAGCCGGCCGACCCAGCCCCACATCCGGTAGCGCACCGGGTGCTTGGAGAAGTGCCGGAGCCGGCCGCCGACGATGTGCCGGCAGGAGTGGCAGGAGAGCGTGTACAGCCAGATCAGCACCACGTTCGCCAGCAGCACCAGCGTCCCCAGGCCCATGTGGCCCCAGTGGCCGGCCGGGTCGCGGAAACCGAGCGCCGCGTCGTAGGTGAGGATCACCGCGAAGGCCACCGCGAAGTAGAAGAAGTAGCGGTGGACGTTCTGGACGATCAGCGGGAAACGCGTCTCGCCGGTGTACTTGCCGTGCGGCTCGGCCACCGCGCAGGCCGGCGGCGAGGCCCAGAAGCCCCGGTAGTAGGCCTTGCGGTAGTAGTAGCAGGTCAGGCGGAAGCCGAGCGGGAAGATCAGCACGATCAGCGCGGGCGAGATGCTCCACCAGGAGCCGAACACCGCGAGGTCCGCGCCGCCCTTCATGGGTACGCAGTCGGTGGCCAGGCAGGGTGAGTAGAAGGGCGAGACGTAGGGCGCCGCGTAGTAGTCGGCGTTGGCGAACGCCCGCCAGGTCGAATAGATGATGAAGGCGACGAGCACCGCGACGGTGACCGCCGGAGCGAGCCACCACCGGTCGGTACGCAGGTGGCGCGCCGGGATCTCGGCGCGTCCGGGGGAGCGCACGCCGGTGCGGTCGCCGGTCTTGGGGGACTGGATCGTTGCCAAGTCAACTCCGGGAGGAGTGGCGGAAAGGGAGGACACGGACACGCCCGGCCGCCGTACCGCCCGGACCTGCCGGGCACGGCGACCGGACGCCTCGGTGTCCGCTACGGAGCGTGACGGTCCCTGGCTCCCAGCCCCTCGTCCTCGGCGTCGTTCCACAGACTGCGGTCGTAGGGGGTGTCCGGAACCGTCACCATCTCCTGCTGCCCGCTCCGGCCGGAGTGGCCGTGGCCGCGCGCCGACTCGCGCAGCAGGGTCAGGCTCTCGCGCAGATGGTCGGCGTCGGCGCGCACCCGGCGCATGTCGAGGGTGCGCCCGACCTGAGGCTCCACAGCGGCCAGCGAGCGGAACAGGTCGTCGAGTCGCCGTTGGACAGCCGTCAGATCGTCCTGAATTGGCATGGTTCGCACCTTAGCGGGAGCGTACGGGGGCCGACGTTCACACCTGGGAAGTGTCGCGCGTCACACCCGTTCTTGGGAAGGGGTCGGCGGTCCCGGTTGTGACGCGCGGGGCGCGCGGGGCGTGCGGGCCGGGGCACGGGGATGGTCCGCACGGGTGGCGTGCGCCGTGTGTGGCGCGTGTCGTCCCCAAGGGTGCCAGTGCCATCACTTTCTGTAGATGAGATGAGCGGCACCGGGCGGCACCGGCCGGCCCGCGCCGCACCCGCCCCCCGCACCGCGTCCCCGCGCGGTCGGACACCAGCGGAGGTACCGCACCCCATGCACCGCACACCCCGCGCCGGCCGGCGCGCCGCCGGAGCCGCTGCCGCCGCGGGCGTGATCGCGGCGGCCGGCCTGCTCGCCGGCTGCTCGTCATCGTCGGACACCGACAACCACCCGGCCGCGGTGGACGTCGCCTCGGCCGCCCGCTCCGCGGTCCGGGACGGCGGGACGCTGCGCTGGGCCGTCGACGACGTGCCCGGTACGTTCAACGCGTACCAGGACGGCGCCGACGCGCAGACCTCGCTGGTCGCCGACGCCACGCTGCCCACGCTCTTCACCGTCGACGGGTACGGCCGCCCGCAGCGTGACGGCGACTACCTGTCGTCCGCCGCCGTCACCAAGACCTCGCCGCAGGTCGTGGACTACCGCATCAACCCCAAGGCGGTCTGGAGCAACGGCCGGCCGATCACCGCCGCCGACTTCGTCTCCCAGTTCAAGGCGCTGGGCGGTGCCGACACCGACTACTTCACGGCGCACAACACCGGGTACGACCGGATCGCCTCGGTCCGGCGCGGCAAGGACTCCCGGGAGGTGAAGGTCACCTTCAAGAAGCCGCTGGCCGCCTGGCGGTCGCTGTTCACGCCGCTGTACCCGAAGGAGGTCACCGGCGACCCGGGCACCTTCAACGACGGCCTGCGCGACGCGCTGCCGGTGACCTCCGGCCCGTTCCGGCTGAGCGCGGTGGACGGCCGGGCCGGCACCATGACCCTCACCCGTGACCGGCGCTGGTGGGGCGACCGCGCCAAGCTGTCCCGGCTGGTGTTCACCGCCGTGCCGGACGACCGGCGCGCCGCGGCGCTGGCCCACCACACCGTGGACGTGGCCGGCATCGACACCTCGGCGCTGGCCGCCGCCAAGCGGGTCTCCGGCGTCACGGTCCGCAAGGCGCCCGGCCCGGAGTACACCCAGCTCACCCTCAACGGCGGCGGCCCCGGCCCGCTGGCCGACGAGCGGGTGCGCAAGGCGGTGGCCCGCGCGATCGACCGGCAGGACCTCGCCGACTTCGTGCTCCGCCCGGCCGGGCTGCCCGCCCGCACCCTCGGCAACCACCTGGTGATGGGCACGCAGTTCGGCTACCAGGACGACAGCTCGGCGATCGGCAAGCCCGACGTGAAGTCCGCCCGCTCGCTGCTGACCGACGCCGGCTGGCTGCAGAACGCCGCCCCCTCCTCCGCGCCGGCCAAGGCGGCCGCCGACCCGGCCGCGCACCGGGCGCACCCGGCGAGCCCGGCCACCGCCGCCTCCGGCTCGGCGTCCGCGTCGGCGCCCGCGTCCGCCTCGGCCTCGCTCTCGCCCTCGGCGTCCGGTTCCGCGTCCGCCCGGCCGGCCGACGACACCAGCACCCAGACGGTGGTCCAGCCGGCCTCGGTGCGGGCCAACAAGGCCGGCGTGCCGCTCACGCTGCGCTTCATGCTGCCGGCCGGGTCGCCCACCCTGGACGCGGTCGGCAACCGCATCGCCCACATGCTGGCCGCGATCGGGGTGCGTACCGAGCTCGACCGGGTCGGCGACCAGAGCTTCTTCACCGACCACGTCGACACCGGCGACTTCGACCTGGCGCTGTTCGACTGGCCGGCCAGCGCCTTCCCGGTGGACGACGCCCGCCCGGTCTACCTCAAGCCGATGCCGGCCGCCGACGGCTCGCTGGACGTGCGGCAGAACTACGCCCGGGTCGGCACCGACCAGATCGACCAGCTGCTCGACCGGGCCACCAGGGAACTCGACCCGGGCAAGGCGCGCGGACTGGCCCGCAAGGCCGACGCGCACCTGTGGGCGGTGGCCGGCTCGCTGCCGCTCTACCAGCCGCCGCAGCTGGTGGCCGAGCGGTCCGACGCGGCCAACGTCGGCGCGTTCGGCTTCCAGACCCCGCGCTTCCAGGACATCGGCTTCCACCGCTGACCGCGCCTCCTGGGGCCCGCCGCCCGCGTCGCCGCTGCCCGCGCCCCCGTCCCCCCGGCCCGTCCGGCGACGGGGGCGCGGGCACGCCCGGCCGGGCCCGGCGTACCGGCCGGGGCCCGGCGTACCGGCCGGGCGGCGGCGGGCCCGGGCCGCCCCCGCTGGGCCGCCGCAGGGCCCGCCACCGCTCCCCGCCGCTTCCCGCGGGGCCGGGGCCCGGGGCGGGCACGGGCCGGGCGGGGGCCCGGCGTCCGGGCCCGTACCATGGGGGCAAGGCCGCGGCGCGGTGTCGCCCGGCGGGCGCGCGTACCGGACCCGGACGCCGCCATCCACGAATCCGGGAGAAGCGCCGCAGTGCCCACGCGCCACGACATCCGCAACGTCGCCATCGTCGCCCACGTCGACCACGGGAAGACGACCCTGGTCGACGCCATGCTCAAGCAGGCCGGAGCGTTCGCCGCGCACCAGCACGTGGACGACCGCGTCATGGACTCCAACGACCTGGAACGCGAGAAGGGCATCACCATCCTCGCGAAGAACACCGCGGTCAAGTACCACCCCAAGGGCGGTGGCGACCCGGTGACCATCAACATCATCGACACCCCCGGCCACGCCGACTTCGGCGGCGAGGTGGAGCGCGGGTTGTCCATGGTGGACGCCGTCGTGCTGCTGGTGGACGCCTCCGAGGGCCCGCTGCCGCAGACCCGTTTCGTGCTGCGCAAGGCGCTCCAGGCGCGGCTGCCGGTCATCCTGTGCATCAACAAGACCGACCGCCCCGACTCGCGGATCGACGAGGTCGTCAACGAGACCTACGACCTCTTCCTCGACCTGGACGCGGACGAGGACCAGATCGAGTTCCCCATCGTCTACGCCTGCGCCCGTGACGGCGTCGCGTCGCTCACCAAGCCGGACGACGGCACGGTGCCGGCCGACAGCGGCAGCCTGGAGCCGTTCTTCTCCACCCTGCTGGCACACGTGCCGGCCCCCGTGTACGACGAGGGCGCGCCGCTCCAGGCGCACGTGACCAACCTGGACGCCGACAACTTCCTCGGCCGGATCGCGCTGCTGCGCGTCGAGCAGGGCCACCTGAAGAAGGGCCAGACGGTCGCCTGGATCAAGCGGGACGGCACGATCGGCACCGTGCGGATCACCGAGCTGATGATGACCGAGGCGCTCACCCGCAAGCCGGCCGAACTGGCCGGTCCCGGCGACATCTGCGCGGTGGCCGGCATCCCGGACATCATGATCGGCGAGACGCTGGCCGACCCGGAGAACCCGGTGGCGCTGCCGCTGATCACCGTCGACGAGCCGGCGATCTCCATGACCATCGGCACCAACACCTCACCGCTGGTCGGCAAGGGCGGCAAGGGCCACAAGGTGACCGCCCGGCTGGTCAAGGACCGGCTGGAGCGCGAACTGGTCGGCAACGTGTCGCTGCGCGTGCTGCCCACCAGCCGCCCGGACGCCTGGGAGGTGCAGGGCCGCGGCGAGCTGGCGCTGGCCATCCTGGTCGAGACGATGCGCCGGGAGGGCTTCGAGCTGACCGTGGGCAAGCCCCAGGTGGTCACCAAGACGATCGACGGCAGGGTGCACGAGCCGTTCGAGCGGATGACCATCGACTCCCCCGAGGAGCACCTCGGCGCGATCACCCAGCTGATGGCGTCCCGCAAGGGCCGGATGGAGACCATGACCAACCACGGCTCCGGCTGGGTGCGCATGGAGTTCGTGGTGCCCTCGCGCGGTCTGATCGGCTTCCGCACCGACTTCCTCACCGACACCCGCGGCACCGGTATCGCGCACAGCATCTTCGAGGGCCACGAGCCGTGGGTCGGCGAGCTGCGCACCCGCAACAACGGCTCCCTGGTCGCCGACCGGTCCGGCCCGGTCACCGCCTTCGCGATGACCAACCTCCAGGAGCGCGGCACGCTGTTCGTGGAGCCGGGCACCGAGGTGTACGAGGGCATGATCGTCGGTGAGAACTCCCGTTCCGACGACATGGACGTCAACATCACCAAGGAGAAGAAGCTCACCAACATGCGGTCCTCCACCGCGGACGTCACCGAGTCGCTGATCCCGCCGCGCAGGCTGTCGCTGGAGCAGTCGCTGGAGTTCTGCCGCGAGGACGAGTGCATCGAGGTGACGCCGGAGACGGTGCGCATCCGCAAGGTGGTGCTGGACCAGAAGGAGCGCGGCCGGGCCGCCGCCCGCGCCAAGCGCTGACGCGCACGGCGCCGGGCCCGCGGGCCGGGCGTGCCCGCCGCGGCGCCCGTGCCGGGCGTGACGCGCACGCGTCCGTGCCGGGCGTGACGCGCCGGCGCCCGTCCTGGGCGTGACGCGCCGAACGCCGCGCTTGCGCCGAACGCCGCGCCCGCGCCGAACGCCGCGCCCGCGCCGAACGCCGCGCCCGCGCCGAACGCCGCGCCCGCGCCGAACGCCGCGCCCGCGCCGGACGGAGGTGCCGTGCCCGTGCCCGGCGTGACGCGCCGGGCGCCGCGCCCGGCGGCAGGCGCGCCGAGCGCCGGCGTCCGGTCATCCGTACGACGAGGGGCCGGCCCGCGACCGCGGGCCGGCCCCTCGTCGTACGGCGGGGGCCGCCTCGCCGTACCCCGGCGCGGACGCCGCTACTGCGTCGGAGGGTTTCCCGGGCGGGATCCGGCGGCCGGCCCGGGTGGCAGGCGGATCATTCGATCATGCGGTGGTATTCAGAGCGGAATACGACATTCCGCCGAGGAGGCACCGATGCGCCGAGCCGTCCGAGTTCCGGGGATCCTCTGCGTCGCCGCCCTCGCGCTGGGGGCCGCCGGCTGCGGGGGCGGCGGCGGTGCCGACTCGGCCGGTATCGTGCGCGCCTCCTGGGGCGACCCGCAGAACCCGCTGGAGCCGGCCGACACCAACGAGGTGCAGGGCGGCAAGGTGCTGGACATGATCTTCCGGGGCCTGAAGAAGTACGATCCACGCACCGGCGTCGCGCGCGACTGGATCGCGCAGTCCATCACCACTCCCGACCAGCGGAACTTCACCATCCGGCTGAAGAGCGGCTGGAGGTTCTCCAACGGCGAGCCGGTCACCGCGCACTCCTTCGTGGACGCCTGGAACTACGGCGCGCTGATCACCGACAAGCAGGTCAACTCCAGCTTCTTCAGCTACATCGACGGCTACGACGCGGTCCACCCGGACTCCGGGAACCCGACCGCGACCACCATGTCGGGACTGCGCGTCAAGGACGACCGCACGTTCACCGTCCGGCTCACCCAGAAGTTCTCCACCTGGCCCGACACCCTCGGCTACTCGGCCTTCTACCCGCTGCCCCGCGCGTTCTTCACCCACCACGCGCAGTGGCTCAGGAAGCCGATCGGCGACGGCCCGTACGCCATCCAGTCCTACACCAAGGGCTCGGCGATGCGGCTGCGCACCTGGGACGGCTACCGGGGCCCGGACCGGGCCCGCAACGGCGGGGTGGACCTGGAGGTCTACACCGACAGCAACACCGCCTACACCGACCTGCAGGCCGGCAACCTCGACATCGTCGACGACATCCCGGTCAACCAGCTCAAGAACGTCAGACGCGACCTGGGCGGCCGGTACATCAACCAGCCGGCCGGCATCGACCAGACAATCGCCTTCCCGCTGTACGACGCGCGCTGGAACGGCGCCCGGGCCGCCGGGCTGCGGCGCGGCATCTCGATGGCCATCGACCGCGCCTCGATCACCCAGCGGATCTTCCACGGCACCCGCACCCCGGCCACCGACTGGACCTCGCCGGTGCTCGGTGCGCACGGCGGCTACCGGGCCGGGCTGTGCGGCGCGGCGTGCACCTACGACCCGGCGAAGGCCCGGGAGCTGATCCGGCAGGCCGGCGGGCTGCCCGGCGGCCACATGCGGATCGGCTACAACGCCGACACCGGCAGCCACAAGGAGTGGATCGACGCGATCTGCAACAGCATCAACAACACGCTCCACGACGACCGCGCGTGCGTCGGCGCGCCGGTCGGCACCTTCGCCGACTTCCGCACCCAGATCGCCGCGAAGCAGCAGGCCCAACCGTTCCGGGCCGGCTGGCAGATGGACTACCCGCTCATCCAGGACTTCCTCCAGCCGCTGTACTACACCGGCGCCTCCTCCAACGACTCCAGCTTCCACGACCCCGCCTTCGACGAACTGGTCAACCAGGCCAACGCGGAGTCCGACCCGGCCAAGGCGGTGGCCGACTTCCAGGACGCCGAACGCATCCTCGCCCAGCAGATGCCGGCCATCCCGCTGTGGTACCAGAACGGGAACGCCGGATACGCGCAGGACGTGTCCGGCGTGATGCTCAACCAGTTCAGCGTCCCGGTCTACGACCGGATCACCGTCAGCTGACCCGCACCGCGTGACGAGATCGGACACCCCATGGGCCGTTATGTGATCCGGCGTCTGCTGCAGATGCTCCCGGTCTTCTTCGGCAGCACCTTCCTGATCTTCGTCATGGTCTACGCGCTCGGCGACCCGGTCGCCGCGCTGTTCGGCGACCGGGCGCCCGACCCGGCCACCGCCGCCCGCATCCGCCGCGACCTCTACCTCGACCACCCGCTGTGGCAGCAGTACGCGCACTACATGGGGCAGATCTTCCGCGGCGACTTCGGCACCGCGTTCGACGGCCAGTCCGTGCTGTCGCTGATGGAGAACGCCTGGCCGCTCACCATGCGGCTCACCCTGGTCGCCATCGTGGTGGAGGCGCTGATCGGCGTCGCGCTCGGGCTGGCCGGCGGCCTGCGCCGCGGCGGCACCGTCGACTCCGGGGTACTGGTGATGACCCTCGTGGTGGTCTCGGTGCCCACCTTCGTCAGCGGCTACCTGCTGCAGTACGCGTTCGGCATCAAGTGGGACCTGGTGCGCCCGACGGTCTCCCCGTCCGCGCCGCTCGGCCAGCTCCTGCTGCCCGGCGTCGTGCTGGCACTGGTCTCGCTCGCCTACGTCAGCCGGCTCACCCGCACCTCGGTCGCGGAGAACCAGCGCGCCGACTACGTGCGCACCGCCGTCGCCAAGGGCCTGCCCCGGCACCGGGTGGTGCTGCGCCACCTGCTGCGCAACTCGCTGATCCCGGTCGTCACCTTCATCGGCACCGACGTCGGCTCGCTGATGGGCGGCGCCATCGTCACCGAGCGCATCTTCAACATCCACGGCGTCGGCTACCAGCTCTACCAGGGCATCGTGCGGCAGAACTCGCCGACCGTCGTGGGCTTCGTCACCGTGCTGGTGATCGTCTTCCTCTTCGCCAACCTGCTCGTGGACCTGCTCTACGCCGTCCTTGACCCGAGGATCCGCTATGCCTGAACCCCCCAGCGTGCCCGACCCGGTACCGGCCGCCGGCGGGCCGGGCCCCGGCGGCGCGGCCCTGGACCCGGCCGCCGCCGAACGGCCCGGCGCGCCCGGAGCGCCGCAGCGGCCCGCGGCACCGCACCGGCCCGGCGCACCCGGAACCGGCCGCGGGAAGCGGCCCGGCGCCGCCCGGCCGCGCAGCCTGTGGTCGGACGCCTGGCGCGACCTGCGGCGCAACCCGGTGTTCATCGTCTCCGCGCTGGTCATCGCCTTCCTGGTGGTCATCTCGATCTGGCCGAACGTGATCGCCGGCGGCAACCCGCTGGCCTGCGACATCAACAAGTCCCAGGACGGCCCGGCCCCCGGCCACCCGTTCGGCTTCGACACCCAGGGCTGCGACGTCTACACCCGTACCGTCCACGGCGCCCGCGCCTCCATCACCGTCGGGGTGTGCGCCACCGCCGGCGCCACCCTGCTCGGCGGGCTGCTGGGGGCGCTGGCAGGCTACTTCGGCGGCTGGCCGGACGCCCTGCTGTCCCGGATCAGCGACGTCTTCTTCGGCATCCCGCTCATCCTGGGCGGCCTGGTCTTCCTGTCGGTGGTCACCGGCACCACCGTCTGGCCGGTGGTCGGCTTCATCGTGCTGCTGGGCTGGCCGCAGATCGCCCGCATCGCGCGCGGCGCGGTGATCAGCGCCAAGCAGAACGACTACGTGGCCGCCGCGCGGGCGCTCGGCGCGAGTCCGGTGCGCACCCTGCTGCGGCACATCATGCCCAACGCGGTCGCGCCGGTCATCGTGGTGGCCACCATCGCGCTGGGCACCTACATCTCGCTGGAGGCGACGCTGTCCTTCCTCGGCGTGGGGCTGCGTCCGCCCACCGTCTCGTGGGGCATCGACATCTCCCAGGCGTCCACCCAGATCCGCGACGCGCCGCACATGCTGCTGTGGCCGGCCGGCGCGCTCAGCCTGACCGTGCTGGCGTTCATCATGCTCGGCGACGCGGTGCGCGACGCCCTCGACCCCAAGCTGCGCTGAGGAGGCACCCGGGATGAGCACGCTGCTGGAGGTCAGGGACCTGCACGTGGAGTTCCGCACCCGCGACGGGGTCGCCAAGGCGGTCAACGGGGTCAGCTACGCGGTCGGCGAGGGCGAGACGCTCGCCGTGCTCGGCGAGTCCGGATCCGGCAAGTCGGTCACCGCACAGGCCGTGATGGGCATCCTCGACTGTCCGCCGGGCCGCGTCACCGGCGGCGAGATCCGCTTCCGCGGCCGGAACCTGCTCACCATGCCGGAGTCCGAACGCCGCGGGCTGCGCGGCGCCCGGATGGCGATGATCTTCCAGGACGCGCTGTCCGCCCTCAACCCGGTGACCAGCGTGGGCCACCAGCTCGGCGAGATGTTCACCGTGCACCGCGGGATGTCCCGCAAGGACGCCCGCGCCAAGGCGGTGGAGCTGATGGACCGGGTGCGCATCCCGGCCGCCCGGCAGCGCGCCGGCGACTTCCCGCACCAGTTCAGCGGCGGCATGCGGCAGCGCATCATGATCGCGATGGCCATCGCGCTGGAACCCGAGCTGATCATCGCCGACGAGCCCACCACCGCGCTGGACGTCACCGTGCAGGCCCAGGTGATGGACCTGCTCGCGGAACTGCGCCGGGAGATGGCGATGGGACTGGTCCTCATCACCCACGACCTGGGCGTGGTCGCCGACGTGGCCGACCGGATCGCCGTGATGTACGCCGGCCGCGTCGTGGAGTCCGCGCCGGTCCGCGCGGTCTACGCCGAGCCGGCCCACCCGTACACCCGGGGGCTGCTGGAGTCCGTGCCGCGCCTGGACCGCAAGGGCCGGGAGCTGTACGCCATCCCCGGCACCCCGCCCAGCGCGCACCGGGTACCGCCCGGCTGCGCCTTCAACCCCCGCTGCCCGATGGCCCGCGAACGCTGCCGGGCCGAGGTGCCGGCCCTGCGGCAGGTGCGGCCGGAGCGCACCAGCGCCTGCCACTACTGGCGCGAGTGCCTCGGCGGCCCGGTGGGCCGCGACAGCGCGGGAGCCGGCCGATGACCAGCGCGTCCGCCCCGCCGCCCACCCCGGTCCGGCCCACCGGCGAACCGGTCCTGGAGGTGCGCGGACTGGTCAAGCACTACCCGCTCACCCAGGGCGTCGTGCTGCGCCGGCAGGTCGGCGCGGTCCGCGCGGTGGACGGCGTCGACCTGGTGCTGGGCCGCGGCGAGACGCTCGGCGTGGTCGGCGAGTCCGGCTGCGGCAAGTCCACCCTGGCCAGGATCCTGGTCAGCCTGGAGCGGCCGACCGCCGGCCAGGTGCTCTACAAGGGAGAGGACATCACCCGGCTGTCCGGACGGGCGCTGAAGGAGGTGCGCCGCAACATCCAGATGGTCTTCCAGGACCCCTACACCTCGCTCAACCCCCGCATGACGGTCGGCGACATCGTGGGCGAGCCGTACGAGATCCACCCGCGGGTCGCGCCGCGCGGTGACCGGCGGCGCCGGGTGCGCGAACTGCTCGACGTGGTGGGCCTGGACCCGGACTGCGCCAACCGCTACCCGCACCAGTTCTCCGGCGGCCAGCGCCAGCGGATCGGCATCGCGCGCGGTCTGGCCCTCAACCCCGAGGTCATCGTCTGCGACGAGCCGGTCTCCGCGCTGGACGTGTCGGTGCAGGCGCAGGTCGTCAACCTGATGGAACGCCTCCAGCGGCGGTTCGGGCTGTCCTACGTCTTCATCGCCCACGACCTGTCGGTGGTCCGGCACATCTCCGACCGGGTCGCCGTGATGTACCTGGGCCGGATCGTGGAGACCGGCGACGACCGGCAGATCTACGAACACCCCACCCACCCCTACACGCAGGCGCTGCTGTCCGCCGTGCCGGTGCCCGACCCGGCCGCCCGGGAGCGCCGGGACCGGGTGGTGCTGGCCGGCGACGTGCCCTCGCCGGCCGCGGTGCCCTCCGGCTGCCGGTTCCGCACCCGCTGCTGGAAGGCGTACGAGCGCTGCGCCGAGGAGGTGCCGGAGCTGGCGGTGCCGGCCGTGCTGCGCGGCCGCGGGACCCCCGCCGAGCACCCCAGCGCCTGCCACGACGCCGGGGAGGGCGCGGCGGCGGTCCGGTAGCCGCCGCCGCGCACCCGCTCAGGCGCGGCCGGAGCGGGCCCGGGCGCGCCGGGCGAACAGGAACGCCCCGCCGCCGGCCACCAGCAGCGCGCCGCCGAGACCGGCGAGGTCGCCGCCGGAGAAGCCGGTGTCGGCCAGCGAGCCGGTCGGCTGGCTGCCGAGGTCCTGCGCCGCCGGGGCGTTGCCCGACGTGTGGGTGCCCGAGCCGGTCGAGCCGGTCGAGCCGCCGGAGCCGCCGCTCGCCGGCGGGGTGGCGACGCCACCCGCGACGTCCACGGTGATCGGCGCCGTGTTGTCGGCGCTGTCGTGGTCGAAGTCCAGCGTGGAGCCGTACATCGTGGTGGCCCGCACCTCACCGGTGGCCACCGTCGGCGCGTCGGAGGCGATCTTCACGGTGAACGGCAGCGAGACCGAGGCGTTCGGCTCGAACGGGCTCGGCGCGTCGCAGATGTACTTCGCGCGCCCCAGTCGCGGGCCGCTGCCCGGCCCGTCGATGTCCCACGGGTAGCAGGAGGACGGGACCTTCGTCGTGGTGGTGCCCTTCGGGACGGTCACCATGACGCCCATCTGGTCGTCGCTGTCCAGCACCTGGACGGACGCCGGGCCGTGGTTGGTCACCGACACCGTGAGACTCGCCGAGCCGCCGGCCCGTCCGGAGACCGTGTCGCCGGTGGCCGCGAAGTCGGCGGTGTTGGACACCGCGACGTACTCCTGGGTGTCCGACGGCCAGTCGCCGCCCGGCGTGCCGTTCTTGACCAGCCGGAGCGCGTCGGGCCCGCCGGTGCCGGTGGGCGGCGTGGACAGGATCTGCGCCGAGTAGCCGAACGACTCGTTGAGCGCGGTCGCGGCGACCTTCACGCCCTTCGGCATGACCAGCCGGTAGCGCCGGCCGGCGGCGATCGTGGTGGCGAAGTCGCAGACCGCCTTGTGCGCGGACAACGGGTCCTCGGAGTGGACCGGCGTGCAGTTCGAGTAGCCGCCGAAGTCCAGGCCGTCGCTGGACTCCAGCGTGATCCGCTCCGCGTGGATCGGCAGCGCGCCGTCGTCGGCGACGTACAGCGTGCGGTCCAGCGTGCCGCCCGGCGCGGCGGTGCCGTGGTCCGGCAGCGGGGAGACCACGATGTGCGGCGTGCCCGCGATGACGGTGGCGCTGACGGAGTTGACGGTGCCGTCCGAGGAGGTGCCGCTGAACACCACGGTGCCCTCGGTGCCGGGCTTGGTGCCGTCCTTGACCGCCAGTTCGATGTCGGCGGTGTCGCCCTTGTCGGTCATCGTCTTGTCGTCCGCGACCGTGCACACCTCGCCGGTGCACTCGCCGTGCGCCTGCGCGTAGGAGGCGGTCACGAAGGGCGCGCCGGACAGGTCCGCGGTGACCTTCAGGTCGTGCACCGGGCCCGGGGTGTTCCGCTCGATGCTGACGCTGAGGTCGTTGTCGCCCCGGTCGGACATCTCAAGGCTCAGTGGTGAGTCGGTCGCGGTCAGCGTCACGACGTCGCCGCCGGTGTCCGCGTGCGCCGGTGCGACGGCCGCGGCGGTGCCCAGGAGGGCGACCGCTCCCGCGGTCAGCGTCGCGGCGACGCGTCGTGTTCGGTCATGGGTCATGCGTCGGTCCCCTGTTCGTGCCTGCTGTGCGTTCGGGTGTCTGGGTGACGAGCCGGCGGCCCGGAAGGTTGGACGGGGACCGGTGGAATCCGCACATCCGCACGGAACTCCCACGACGTTCCCCGGCCGCCGTCCGAGTGGGGGGTGCCCGGTACGACGCTCCGTCGGCCGCGTGCGGTTGCGGCCGGGCCGCGTCGTCCCCCGGTCGGTACCGTTCCGTGACCCGCTCCGGGCGTGGGGCCCGGCCCGGCGCGTGGGTCGGCCCGCGGCGCCGCCGCGGGCCGCCCGGGTCAGCCGGCGTCCGCCGGGCCGGCGGCCGGGGTGCCGTCGTCCTCCAGCGCGCGCAGCGCGGGGTCCATGACGACCTCGCGGCCCCGGTGGGCCACCGTCGGGTCCTCCGGGAAGTGGCAGGCGGTCAGGTGGCCGGGCCGGGCCGGGTCCAGGGCGGCCAGCGGCGGCTCCTCGGCGGCGCAGCGCTCCCGCGCCTTCCAGCACCGGGTGCGGAACCGGCAGCCGGAGGGCGGGTTGAGCGGCGAGGGCACGTCGCCGGCCAGCCGGATGCGCTCCCGGCCGCCGGCGTCCGGGTCCGGCTCCGGTGCGGCGGACAGCAGCGCGTGGGTGTACGGGTGCCGCGGACCCCGGTAGACGTCCCGCCGGTCGCCGATCTCCACGATCCGGCCCAGGTACATCACCGCCACGCGCTGCGAGAAGTGCCGCACCACGGCCAGGTCGTGCGCGATGAACAGGAAGGCGATGCCCAGTTCGGCGCGGAGTTCGCGCAGCAGGTTGACCACCTGCGCCTGGATGGAGACGTCCAGCGCGGAGACCGGCTCGTCGGCCACGATGAGCCGCGGGCTCAGGCCGAGCGCCCGGGCCACCCCGATCCGCTGCCGCTGGCCGCCGGAGAACTCGTGCGGGAAGCGGTTGTAGTGCTCGGGGTTGAGGCCCACCGTCTCCAGCAGCTCGCGCACCCGCTTCTCCAGGCCGCCGGGCGGCCGGAGGCCGTTGATCTCCATCGGGCCGCGGACGATCTCGCCGACCGTCTGCCGGGGGTTGAGCGACGCGTAGGGGTCCTGGAAGATCATCTGGATCTCGGAGCGGACCGGCGCCAGCTCCCGGCGGCCGGCGTGGGTGATGTCCTGACCGCGGTAGCTGATCCGGCCGGCGGTCGGCTCCAGCAGCCGGGTCACCAGCCGCCCGGTGGTCGACTTGCCGCAGCCGGACTCGCCGACCAGCCCGAGCGCCTCGCCGGCGTGCACGGTGAAGTCGACGCCGTCCACCGCCCGGACCGCGCCGACCCGTCGTCTGAACAGCAGGCCGTCCAGCACCGGGAAGTGCTTGGTCAGCCCGGACACCTCCAGCAGGGGTTCGGCGTCCGGCTCCGGCCGGACGGCGGGCGACTCGACGGCCGCCGGGGCCGGGTCCTGGCCGGGCTGCGCGTCGCCGCGCGGTTCGCTGCTCATCGCGGTTCGTCCTCGGGTCCGGTCCAGCGTGCGCGGTCCAGCAGCGGCTGGACGCGCTCGGCGAAGATGGCGCTCTTGCGGTCGGCGTCCAGGTGGCAGGCGCTGCCCCGGCCGTCCTGGAGGGTCAGCTCGGGGCGCTCGTCGGCGCAGCGGGTGCCGCCCACCTCGTCGCGGAAGGCGCAGCGGGGGTGGAACGGGCAGCCGGACGGCGGGCGCAGCAGGCTCGGCGGGGTGCCCGGGATCGGCTCCAGCGGTGCGTCGGGGTCGGTCGTCAGGCGCGGGACGGAGCTGAGCAGGCCCCAGGCGTAGGGGTGCCGCGGGTTCTTGAGGATGTCGCGCACGGTGCCCCGCTCCACGCAGCGGCCGGCGTACATCACCAGCACGTCGTCGCAGACGTCGGCGACCACGCCGAGGTCGTGGGTGATGAAGATGATCGCGGTGCCGGTCTGCTGCTGCAGGTCGCGCAGCAGGTCGAGGATCTGCGCCTGCACGGTGACGTCGAGGGCGGTGGTCGGCTCGTCGGCGATGAGCAGTTCCGGGTCGCAGACCAGCGCCAGCGCGATCATGGCGCGCTGCCGCATGCCGCCGGAGAACTGGTGCGGGTAGTCGTCCACCCGGCGCCGCGGCTGTGGGATGCCGACCCGGGCCAGCATCTCGACGGCCCGCTCCCGCCCCTCCCGGCGGGAGGCGCCGCGGTGCTTGCGGAACGGCTCGGCGATCTGCCGGCCCACCGTGTGGTACGGCGACAGCGCGCTCAGCGAGTCCTGGAAGATCATGGACATCCGGTTGCCGCGCAGTCGCTCCAGCGTGCGCGGCGGCGCGCCGGTCAGCTGCTGCCCGTCCAGCGTGATCCGGCCGCCGATCGTGGTGTTGCGCGGGTCGTGCAGGCCCAGCACGGCCAGGTTGGTCACCGACTTGCCGGAGCCGGACTCGCCGACGATGCCGAGCGTCCGGCCGCGCTCCAGGTCGAACGAGAGGCCGTCGACCGCCTTGACGACGCCGTCCTCGGTGGCGAACCGCACGCGCAGGTCGCGCACCGACAGGAAGGCGCCGCCCTCGGCGTCCGGGCGCGGCGCGGGCTCCGGCGGGGTCACGGTGGTCACTGGGGTGCTCTCCTCGGGTGCGGTGCCGGCGGGCCGGTCGGGTGGGCTGGCGCGGTCACGAGAGCCGGATCCGGGGGTCGATGAGCGCGTAGCAGGCGTCGACGAGGATGTTGGACAGCACGATGGAGGCGGCGCCGAAGAGCATCACGCCCATCTCCATCGGCAGGTCGGAGCCGAGCACGGCGGAGACCGCGAGCTGGCCGAGGCCGTGCAGACCGAAGGTGGCCTCGGTGATGATCGTGCCGCCGAAGACCGAGCCGAGGTCGATGCCGAAGATGGTGACGATCGGGCCCATCGCGCCGCGCAGCGCGTAGCGGAAGAAGACGTAGCGGCCGCCCATGCCCTTGGCGCGGGCGGTGCGCACGTGCTCCTCGGACAGCTGCTCGATCATCAGCGAGCGGGTCTGCCGGCTGTAGTTGGACCAGAAGATCACCGACAGCACCATGCAGGGCAGCAGGATCCCGGTCGCCGAGCCGACCGGGTCGTGGCTCCAGTCGGGGTCGTGGCCCGGGTCGAGCCAGCCGAGCCGGTCGGCGAACAGGTAGATGGCCAGCGGACCGATGAAGTAGATCTGCACCGACTGGCCGAGCAGCGAGACGGAGCTGGCGATCCGGTCGGTGAGCCGGCCCTGCCGCCAGGCGGAGAGCAGGCCGAGGCCGACGCCGGCGGTCAGGAAGATCGCAGCGCCGCCCAGACCCAGGCTGAACGTGGTGGGGAAGCGGTCCTCGAGGGTGTTCCAGATCGGCACGTTGTCGGTGAACGACAGCCCGAAGCAGGGCGCCGGGCAGTTGCCGAGCGGCAGGTGGCGGCCGGTGAAGATGCCCGAGACGTACTCCCACCACTGCACCGGGACCGGCTTGTCGAGCCCGAGGTTGCGGTGGATGAGCGCGATGTTCTGCGGGGTGCAGTTCTTGCCGCAGGACAGCGAGGCCGGATCGATCGGCAGCGCGAAGAACAGCACGTAGGTGACCGCGCTGATCAGCAGGAGGATGACCACGGCGGCGAACGCCCGGCGGACGAGGAATCGGAGCATGGGTCGGGCTCTTCCCTGGGGAGCGGCAACGGTTCACACGGCCGGCCCGCGGCCGGTCCGCTGGGGACCGGCCGCGGGCGCGCGGTCACTTCACGTAGACCGAGCCGGGGTTGATGGTGCCCAGCGGGATGTTGTAGGTGATGCCGCCCAGGCCACCGCCGTACACGTTGTAGTACTTGTCGTACAGGTACGGGACCACCGGGGTGTCGTGCTGGATGATGTACGTCGCCAGCCGCTGCCACTGGGCGGCCTGCTTCCCCAAGTCGGTGATCTTGGAGATCCGGTCGATCTCGGCGTTCACGTGCGGGTCGTCCAGGTGCGAGTAGTCCGGGTCGCCGTTCGCGATCAGCCGGCCGTCCATGGTCGGCGGGATGACGGTGGCCGCCGACGGCCAGTCCGCGCTCCAGCTCGTGCCGTAGATGTCGTAGGGGTTGTCCACCTTCGAGATCTGCGAGTACCAGGAGGTCACGTCGACCGCCTTGGTGTGCAGGTCGATGCCTGCCTTGGCCAGCGCGCTCTGCAGGGTCCGGGCCACGGTCTGCCAGCGCGGCTCGTCGCGGTAGGCGAGCGTCAGCGTCAGGTGCTTGACACCGGCCTGCTTCAGCAGCGCCTTCGCCTTCGCCGGGTCGCCCTGCGGATGGGCCATCTTCCCGAACGGGTCACTGCTGTGGTAGCCGACCACCGTCGGGCCGATCAGGTTGGTGCCCAGGTCGCCCTGCGGGGCGCCGCCCAGCGCGGTCTGCACCTGCTTCATCGGCATCGCGTACATGATCGCCTGCCGCACCCGCACGTCCTTGATCCGGGTGGTGTTGAGGTTGAACACCTCCACGTACGGCTGGTACTTGCTGATCAGCCGCGGTGTGTACTTCGGGGTGGTGGCGATCACCGAGGTCTGCGACGGGTCGGCCGGCGCGTCCAGCGCCAGTGCGTCCTTGTCCTGCCCCGACTCCGCCATCAGACGCTGCGTCAGGTTCAGCTGGGAGATGTCCAGTTGCAGGTCCCACTCGGTGGGGTACGCCTGCCGGATCGGGTCGGACCTCGGCTCCCAGTACCGGTTGCGGGTGAGCACCATCTCCTTGCCCGGGTCGTAGCTGTGGATCTGGTACGGCCCGTCGGAGAACGGCTTGTTGTCGTAACCGCTCTTGGTGTCCTTCGACTTCAGCACCGGCCCGGCGTCCGGCAGCGCCATGGCGTAGGGGACGTCGGTCTCCGGCTTGAGGAAGTGGAAGACCACCGTCCTGCTGTCCGGCGTCGATATCACCGAGTCCGGCAGCGACCTGCCGCCGTACGGGCCCGGGTACGCCTTGCGCCAGTTCCGGCCGGACAGCCAGGTCTGCACGTAGGACGGGCCGTCGGTCTCGAAGCCGGCGTAGAGCCGCTCGAAGCCGTACTTCACCTGGCCGCTGGTGATCGGCGTGCCGTCCTGCCACTTCAGGCCGCTCTTGAGGTGGTAGGTCCAGGTCCGGTCGCCGTCCGAGGACTCGCCGGTGTCGGTGGCCAGGTCGCCGACGAGGGTGGTCTTCCCGGTCTTCGGGTCGATCCGGTAGTTGGTCAGCTGGCGGCTGAACAGCTGGCCGATGATCATCGTCTCCTGGGTGTACGCCTGCGCCGGGTCCAGGTGGTTGATGCCCTGGTCCTCCAGGTCGTAGACCGTGCCGCCCTTCTTCGCGCCGGGCACCGGGGTCGCGGGGCCGACCGAGTCCGCGGCGGTGCCCAGCGCGATGGTCTGCGCCGAGGCGGTGGCGCCCTTGGCGTCCGACCCGGTCGCGCCGCCGCCGCCGGCGCTGCACGCGCTCAGGCTCAGCGCTCCCACCGCCAGCACCGCCATGTACCGTGCCTTGTGCGATCTCATGGATTCCTGCCTGTCACTGGAGGGCCTGGACATTCGCTCCAGCCCGTGGGTCACCGGATGGTCTTGGGATCGAGCGCGTCCCGGACCGAGTCCCCGAGCAGGTTGAAGGCGACGACGAAGACCACCATCGCCACGCCGGGGAAGAACATGTAGGTGATGTCGGACTGGTAGTAGGCCGCCGCGTCCTGGAACATCAGCCCCCAGTCCGGCGTCGGGGTCTGCATCCCGACGCCGAGGTAGGACAGGCCCGCCTCCGCGGTCACGTTGACCGGCAGCAGCAGCGTGGCCTGCACCAGCACGGTGCTCCAGATGTTCGGCAGCAGCTCCTTGCGGATGATCCGGGCCGACGACGCGCCGGCCAGCCGCGCGGCCTCCACGAACTCCCGCTCCCGCAGGCTGAGCACCTGGGCGCGCACCAGCCGCCCCAGCGCCATCCAGCCCAGCACGAACTGCACCAGCACCAGCGCGGTGAACCGCACCCAGGTCGGCTCCACCCCGCCGGGTTTGACGAACAGCGCGACGATGACCGGCGTGAAGGCGATGAAGAACAGCTGCTGGGGGAAGGCCATCAGCAGGTCGGAGGTCCGGCCGACCAGGTAGTCCGCGCCGCCGCCCAGGTAGCCCTGGACGAGGCCGATCGCCACCCCCAGCACCACCGACAGCACCGTCACGCACACCGCGATGCCCAGCGAGGTGCGGATGCCGTAGACCAGCAGCGCGAAGATGTCCCGCCCGAGCCGCGGTTCGATGCCGAACCAGTGCGTGCCGTCGATGCCGCCGTTCGGCTTGATCGGCAGCCCGAAGGAGTTGAGCAGGTTGTCGTTCTGCCCGTAGAGCGTGTACGGGTTCTCGCCGTAGAGCTTGGTGATCAGCGGCGCGCCCAGCGCGACCAGGACGTAGCAGGCCACCACCACCGCGCAGATCACGCCGATCCGGTCCCGGCGGAACCGCATCCAGGCGAGCTGGCGCGGTGAACGGCCCGCGAACAGCGGTTCGGTGACGACGGTGGCGGCCGACGCGTCGTCGGCCACCGGCTCCGGCTCCTGCCGCGCCGCCTGAGAAGGGATGCCCATCCGCCCCAAGTCCCCCGCCATCGCTGTGAAAAAGTTCCGTGGGTTCAGCGGACTGTGGCAATTTCTGCTCTCCCGCGTCAAGGGCTTCGGGAAAGTGGAGCGGCCGGGGCGCTCATCTTGAGCAAACCTTGCGCTGATCGCAGCTCGGGCGTGCTTGACGTGCACCTGAAGGGTCCGGCATACCCGCGCAAAGACCGGCCGATCGCCGTGCCGCGCCGCCCGCCTGACGCACCGTACGGTGTGCGGCCGCCGGCCGCCGGCCGTGGGGGCTGACGGAGGCGCGGGTGCGGGGCTGGCGCGAGGCGCGGTCGCGGAACGCGCGGCTGACGGGACGCCGAGGGGCCCGGGGCGCGCGTCGTGCTGACGCGGGCCCCGGGCCCCTCGGCGGGAAGGCGCGGCCGGACTACTGCCCTTCCGGCTTCGCCTGCTCCTCGTGCTCCGCGTGGTGGGCGGCCTCCAACGACGCCAGGGCCGGGTCCAGCACGATGTCATCGTCCCGGCCCGCGATCGACGGGCGCTCCGGGAAGTGGCAGGCGGTCAGGTGGTTCTCGCCGTTGCCCTCCAGGCGCACCAGCGGCGGCTCCTCCGACGCGCACTTGTCCTGCGCCTTCCAGCACCGGGTGCGGAACCGGCAGCCGGACGGCGGGTTGATCGGCGAGGGCACGTCGCCGGCCAGCCGGATGCGCTCGCGGTTCTCCGCCCCCGGGACCGGGTCCGGCACCGAGGAGAGCAGCGCGTGGGTGTACGGGTGCCGGGGACGCTCGTAGATGGCGGTCCGGTCGCCGACCTCCACGATCTTGCCGAGGTACATCACCGCGACCCGTTGCGAGAAGTGCCGGACCACCGCCAGGTCGTGCGCGATGAACAGGAAGGCGATGCCCATGTCCTTCTGCAGGTCCTGGAGCAGGTTGACCACCTGCGCCTGGATGGACACGTCCAGCGCCGAGACCGGCTCGTCCGCCACGATCAGTTTCGGCTGGAGCGCCAGCGACCGGGCGATGCCGATCCGCTGCCGCTGGCCGCCGGAGAACTCGTTGGGGTAGCGGTTGTAGTGCTCGGGGTTGAGCCCGACGATGTCCAGCAGCTCCTGGGCCCGCTTCTTGTGGCCCTGCGGCGGGTTGATCCCGTTGAGCTTCATCGGGGTCTCGATGATCGTGCCGACCGTGTGCCGCGGGTTCAGCGACGAGTACGGGTCCTGGAAGATCATCTGGAGGTTCTGCCGGGTCTCGCGCATCTTGGCGACCGGCTTGTGCGATATGTCCTCGCCGTCGAACCTGATGGTGCCGCCGGTCGGCTCCAGCAGCCGGGTGGCGAGCCGGCCGGTGGTCGACTTGCCGCAACCGGACTCGCCGACCAGGCCCAGCGACTCGCCGGCGCCGACCGCGAAGTCGACGCCGTCCACCGCGCGGACCGAGCCGACCTGGCGCTGGAAGACGATGCCCTGCCGGATCGGGAAGTGCATCTGCAGGCCGCTGACCTCCAGCAGAGGCTCCCCGCCGGACGACGCGGCGGCCCCGGGCTGCCCCGCCGGGATGGACTTGGTGGTGCTCACGCCATGCTCCTGTTCGTCCGCCGTCGTCACTTCGCGGCCTGCCCGGCCGTACCGCGTATCTCGGCCTTGCTCTCCTCGGTCAGGTGACAGGCGGCGAGGTGCTTGCCGCTGCCGGCGACCGACCGCAGCTCCGGCCGCTCGCTCACGCACAGCCCGCCGGCGACCCGGTCCCTGGAGGTGCACCGCGGGTGGAAGGCGCAGCCGCTCGGGAGGTTGATCAGGCTGGGCGGGGAGCCGAGGATCGGGTTGAGCCGCTGGTCGACGTCGCCGCCCAGGTGCGGCATCGACTCCAGCAGACCCCAGGTGTAGGGGTGCTCCGGGGCGGTCAGCACGTCGTTCACGGTGCCGTACTCGATCCGGCGGCCGCCGTACATCACCAGGATGTCGTCCGAGACCTGGGCGACCACGCCGAGGTCGTGGGTGATGACGATGACCGCGGAGCCGAACTCCTCCTGCAGGTCGCTGATCAGGTCGAGGATCTGCGCCTGCACGGTGACGTCCAGCGCGGTCGTCGGTTCGTCGGCGATCAGCAGTTCGGGGTCGCACACCAGCGACATCGCGATCATCGCGCGCTGCCGCATGCCGCCGGAGAACTGGTGCGGGTAGTCGCGCGCCCTGCGCTCCGGCTGCGGGATGCCGACCCGCTTGAGCATCTCCACCGCGCGCTCGCGGGCCTCCTTCTTGGAGACCTTGTGGTGCACCAGGTACGCCTCGGCGATCTGGTTGCCGACGGTGTAGAACGGGTGCAGCGCGGACAGCGGGTCCTGGAAGATCATCGAGACCTTGCTGCCCCGCAGGCCGCGCATCTCCGCCTCGGAGATGGCGACCAGGTCGTCACCGTCCAGCCACACCTCGCCGGAGACCCGGGCGCGGGAGTTCTTGTGCAGTCCGAGCAGTGACAGCGAGGTCACCGACTTGCCGGAGCCGGACTCACCGACGATTCCGAGCGTCTTGCCCTTCTCCAGCGTGAAGGAGACGCCGTCCACTGACTTGACGAGCCCGTCGTCGGTCGGGAAGTGCACACGCAGATCCCGCACATCGAGGAAGGAGGACGGCGTGCTGCCGTCCGCGGGCTGCGGCGAGATTTCGAGGGCCACTGGTACTTCCTTGGTCGACGGGGGGCCGGGGTCGCCGGCCCGCGCCGGACGGTTACTTCAGGAGAGACGGACGCGGGGATCGATGAGGCCGTAGATGAGGTCGACGATGACGTTGGCGATCACGATGAACGTGGCCGCGAACAGCGTGGTGCCCAGGATCACCGGCTCGTCGGAGTTGGTGACCGAGTCCACGGCCAGCTTGCCGATGCCGTTGATGCCGAACACCGACTCGGTGATGACCGCCGAACCACCGATCAGCGCGCCGAAGTCCATGCCGAAGATGGTGACGATCGGCGTGATCGCGGCCCGCAGCGAGTGCTTGAAGATCACGGTGCGCGACGACAGGCCCTTGGCCCGCGCGGTGCGGATGTAGTCCTCACCCATGACCTCCAGCATGGAGGAGCGGGTGAGGCGGGTGTAGAGCGCCAGGTAGAGCACGACCAGGGTGGCCCACGGCAGGATCATGCCGGTGAACCAGCCGCCGGGGTCCTGGGTCAGCGGGGTGTAGCTGGGCGATGGCAGCAGCGCCCACTTGTCGACGAAGGCCCACATCAGCAGCAGGCCGACGAAGTAACTCTGGAGTGACACGCCGAACAGCGCGGAGCCGACCGCCAGTTTGTCCGCCGCCTTGCCCTTGCGGATGGCGGCGATCACGCCGAGGGTGACACCGAGGATCAGGAAGATCACGGCCGAGCCGAGCGCGAGCGTCAGGTCGGCGGGGAAGGCGCCCAGCAGGGTGGTCAGCACCGGGGTGTCGGTCTGGAAGGACATCCCCAGGCAGGGCGCGGAGCAGTGGATCGCGATGCTCTGGTCGCCGAAGTTGCGGCCGACGAACAGCCCCTTGAAGAACTCCCAGTACTGCTGCGTGATGCTCTGGTCGAGCCCCAGCGAGTGCTTGATCTGCAGCAGCCGGCTCGGCGAGCAGGTCTTCCCGCACGCCAGCAGCGCGGGGTCGGAGGGCAGCGCGAAGAAGATCAGGAAGGTGATCACACTGATCACCAGCAGGATGACGGCCGCTGCCAGCAGGCGTCGAATCAGGTAACGAAACATTGGTGCTGGGACCCGGCGGGAGCCCGGTCCGCCTCCCTCTCGCTGTGGACCGGCGGTGGTCTGCGTTCGGAGTGACGATGGTGGGGGTGAGCCCCGCCGGCGGCGCGCGGCCGCCGGCGGGGCGTCACGTCAGACGCGTGTCAGGACTTGAGGAAGACGTGAACCAGGCTCGGCTCCGCCAGGATCGTGTCCGGGATCACGCCGCCGACCTTCGAACCGGACAGGTCGGTGAACTTCATGTACATCAGCGGCACGACGGACGCGTGCGACATGATCTGCTGGTCCAGATTGCCGTAGGCGGCGTTCCGCGCGTTGATGTCCGTCATCTTCGCGATCTTGTCGATCTGCGAGTTGATCTTCGGGTCGTTCAGGTACGAGATGTCCTGGTTGGACAGCGGCAGCTTCTTGATCTGCCGGCCGTCGAAGAGGACCGGGAGCACGGTGGAGGCGTTCGGCCAGTCCGCGATCCAGTCCATCCACGCCATGTCGTACTGGTTCTTGGTGTTGTCCAGGGTGGAGAAGTAGTTCGCCGCGTCGATCGGCGACACGTTCACCTTGATGCCGATGCGGGCGAGCGAGTTCTTGATGGCGTCACCGACGTGCTCCATCGTCGAGGTGTTCTCCACCGCGACCGACAGGGTCAGCTTCGGGTTGCCGGCTTCCTTCATCAGCTGCTTGGCCTTGGCGACGTCGCCGGCCGGGTTGGTGCTGTACAGGTTGAACTTCTTGTAGCCGCCCATGCCCGGGTTGAGCATCGTGCTGGCGTAGTCACCGTACGCCTCGCCGCCGAAGGCGCCGCGGATGGTGGTCTTGTTCATCGCGAACTCGATCGCCTGCCGCACCTTGATGTTCTTGATGCGGTTGACGTTCAGCGTCAGGTAGTTGATGCCCGGCGCCGGGATCTTGTAGTAGCGCGACTGGATCTGCTTGTCGGCGTTGAGACCGGCCAGGTCGGAACCGGCCACCGGCCACTGCATGATCGCGGTCTTGGCGACTCCGGCGTCCGACTTCATCAGGTTGTCGATCGCGGCCTCGTCCATGCCGAACTTGACGTCGATCTCGTTCACGTTCTGCTGACGGATCGGGTCGTTCTTCTGCGACCAGTACTTGTTCCGGACGAGGACGAGTTCCTTGTTCTTGGTGTACGACTTGATCATGTACGGCCCGTCGGACCACACGTGGGTGTCGTACGTGGCGCCGGTGTCGTGCGCCTTCGGGACCGCGGACCAGCCCGGCATGGCGGTGGTCTCGTTGAAGTCGGCCACCGGCTGGTTCAGGTGGAAGACGATGGTGCTCGAGTCCGGGGTGGTGATCGAGTTCAGCGACTTGCCCTTGTACGGGCCCTTGTAGCTGCCGCCGCCGATCAGCCACTCGCTCGCGTACGGCGGGCCGCCGTTGACGTCGGCGGAGAAGAAGCGCTCCACGCCGTACTTGACGTCCTGCGAGGTGACCGCGGTGCCGTCCTGGTACTTCAGCCCCTGACGCAGGTGGAAGGTCCACACCGTGTCGTTCTTGCTCGGGGTGCCGGTGTCGGTGGCCAGGTCGCCGACCAGCTTCGGCTTGCCGCTGTCCTCTTGCCAGTTGGTCAGCGTACGGACGATCTCCTCGTCCATGCTGGAGCCCTCAGTGGTGTAGGTCCGCTGCGGGTCGAGGTGGTCGTAGTCGGCCTTGTTCAGGATGGTCAGAGTGCCACCCTTCATTTCCTTGCCGCTGTTTCCGGTGGAACCGCCGCACGCGGTGGCCCCCAGAGCCAGCGCGATCGCGGTCGCCGTGACGGCGGCCGTGCGCGTCCTGCGCATCATCAGGAGTGCTCCTTTGTAGTGGTGTCGACCGTGGGTCGTGCCCGGACGGGCGAAGCCGTGGCCGGCGCTGTGGGGCGCGTCAGCTGCGGTTGGCGCGCGGGTCGAGGGCGTCTCGCACGCCGTCGCCGAGAAGGTTGAGGGCCAGGACCAGGACCAGCAGCAGGATGCCGGGGATGAACAGGTAGGCCGGGTCCTGCAGGGCGAACTGCGAGGCATCGGTGAGCAGGTTGCCCCAGTCCGGGTTGGGCGGTACGACGCCGACCCCCAGGTAGGACAGCGCCGCCTCGGTCGTGATGTTGAGCGGGACGGCGAGCGCGAAGGAGATCAGGATCGGCGCCCAGAGGTTGGGCAGCAGCTGGCGGAACAGGATGTGCCCCCAGCCGGCGCCCATGATCCGGGCCGCGTCGATGAACTCCCGCTCGCGCAGCGAGAGCGTCTGGCCGCGTACCAGGCGGGCGGTGTAGGCCCAGGCGAACGCCGAGATGCACAGCACGAGGATCAGCAGGCGCAGCCCCTCGTTGGTGCCGCCGTGGATGTTGGTCTGCAGGGCGTTCTGCAGCACCGGGGTGAGCGCGATGATGAACAGCAGCTGCGGGAAGGCCAGCATCAGGTCCATGATCCGCGACAGCAGGCTGTCCACCCAGCCGCCGAAGTAGCCGGCCGCCATGCCGACGATGCTGCCGACCACGATCGACAGCAGGGCGGAGGCGAACCCGACGAACAGCGAGGTGCGCAGGCCGTAGACGACCCGGGCGAACAGGTCGTAGCCGGTGCCGGGCTCGACGCCCAGCAGGTGGTGCGAGCTGATGCCGCCGAAGGAGCCCTTCGGCACGTTCCCCAGGTCCACGTTGATCGCCGACGCGTCGGCGGTGATCGGCCCCCAGCCGCCGAGCTTCGCGACCAGCGGGGCGAGGATCCCGATCAGGACGAAGAGCACCGAGACCACCAGGGCGACCATCGACACCCGGTCGCGCCTGATGCGATCCCAGGCGGCCCGGCCGGGGGAGCGGCCCACGATGGACGACTCACCGCCGGACGGCGTGCTCTGTGGTTTTTCGGCCGAAGGGTCCGTCATGAGCGAGGTATCGCCGTCGGTGCCGGTCGGCTGGGGTTGCATGGTCATCGTGCGGAATCCCCGGATTCAGTTCAGGAAGTACTCGGCGCTGCGCGGTGGAGGGGACTCTACGCAACCACGATTTGCGCACTCAAGGGCGGGAAGCATGCTGAGACCAGAATGAGATCACGCGAGATCGCCGATTTCGCACCAAGGGGGGCAGAACGCCCCGTATGTCGTTTGTCTGGCCGGGGTAAGCCGGTACTCCGGCTGTCTGATATACCAGGATCAATCATGGTAAACAGATGCCACCCGCTTCAGTGGTGTCTTTGCTTCTGATTTGCCGCGCGCATGCGGTCTGTGAGGCAGATGTGATGATCCAGTGGGAATTGAACCGACGTCAGCCCGTGCTGAATAGATCTATACGGAGCGGTGGCGTCGCTGTGCGTAATTAGGGCGGCCGATCGCCCCGGCTGATCGGCCGCCCCCTATCGCGTGACGGAATTCCGTTCCGTGCCACCGCCCTTCGGAGTGGGCTACGCCACACCCAAAGAGCGCTTCAGAAAAGCGACCTGGAGCACCAGCAGGTTCTCGGCCACCTGTTCCTGCGGCGTCATGTGCGTCACCCCGGACAGCGGCAGGACCTCGTGCGGGTGGCCGGCCGCCAGCAGCGCGGAGGACAGCCGCAGCGAGTGCGCCACCACCACGTTGTCGTCCGCCAGCCCGTGCACGATCATCAACGGCCGGCGCGGTCCGGCGGAACCGGCCCGCTCCGCCGCCTCGACGAGCGACTGTGCCCGGTACACCGGGTCCGCCTCGTCCGGGTGGCCCAGGTACCGCTCGGTGTAGTGCGTGTCGTACAGCCGCCAGTCCGTCACCGGCGCACCGGCCACCGCGGCGTGGAAGACGTCCGGGCGGCGCAGCACCGCCAGCCCGGCCAGGTAGCCGCCGTAGGACCAGCCGCGGATCCCGACCCGGCCCAGGTCCAGCGGGTACGACGCGGACAGCGCCCGGAGCGCGTCCACCTGGTCCTCCAGCGTCACCGTGCCCATCGCGCCGGCGACCGCCTTCTCCCACTCCGGGGAGCGGCCCGGGGTGCCGCGGCCGTCCGCGACGATCACCGCGAAGCCCTGGTCGGCGAACCACTGCGAGGTGAGGTGCGCGTCGTGCGCGGCGGTCACCCGCTGGCCGTGTGGTCCGCCGTAGGGGTCCATCAGCACCGGCAGCGGCCCGTCGCCGTCCCGGTGTCCCTCCGGCAGCAGCACCGCGGTCGGCACCTGACGGCTGCCGGCCCGGAGCAGCCGCGGCCGGGCCCGCAGCACCGGGCGCCGCGCGTGCGAGGCGACCACCACGCCGCCGTCCGGCCGGTCGCCCGCGCGCAGCACCCGCGCGGTGCCGCCCGGCTCGTCGAGCGAGGCCGACACCAGCACGGTGACCGGCCCGCCGCGCACCGCCCGGTGCACGCCCGGCGCCCGCGAGACGCGCTCGGCCGGGCCTCCGTCGAGCGGCACCCGCACCACGTGCAGCTCGCCGGTGAGCGGATCGGCCGCGCCGGCGCCCGCCCCGGCCAGCAGCAGCACGTCGTCGGCGCCCACGTCCAGCACCGCGCGCGGGTGCAGGTCGGCGCCGGTCAGCACGGCGTCGCCGGCCACCAGCACCCGGACGCCGTCCCGGTCGGCGATCCGCAACAGCCGGCCGTCCGGGCTCCAGGCAGGCGCCCCGCCGAACAGGTCGAGCCAGACCGGGTCGCGCTCGGTCAGCACGGTGCCGACCGCCCCGCTCCCCTGGTCCACCGCCAGGTACGCCTGGGACCGCTGGTCCCGGGCCTGGACCAGCAGCAGCGGCGGCGCGCCGGCCGACCAGTGCACGCGGGCCAGGTACGGGAAGCGGTCCCGGTCCCAGTCCACCTCGGTGCGCGAGCCGTCCAGCCCGAGCAGGGCGGCGGACACCCGCGCGTTGGGCGTGCCGGCCGCCGGGTAGGCCACCTCGGCCGGCCGGTCCTGCGGCCGGGCCGGGTCGGCGATCCACCAGCGGCGCACCGGCGACTCGTCGACCCGTGCGGCCAGCAGCCGGTCGCTGTCCGGTGACCACCAGAAGCCCCGGGTGCGGTCCATCTCCTCGGCGGCCACGAACTCCGCCAGCCCCCAGGACACCGCGTCCTCGCCGTCCTCGGGCCCGGCCAGCACCCTGTCCCCGCCGCCGTCCGCGGCGACCACCCGCAGTGCCCCGCCGTGGGTGTACGCGATCCACCGGCCGTCCGGCGACGGGCGCGGGTCGGCGACCGGCTCCGGCGCCTCCAGAGCCCGCGGCGCCGCCGCCGGGTCGTCCAGCGCCACCGCGTACAGCCGGCCGGACAGCACGAACGCCGCGGTGCGCACCGCGGCGTCGGTGGCGTAGCCGACCACGCCGGCCGACCCCTCCCGGGCCCGCTCGCGCCGGGCCCGCTCCTGTGCGGTGAGTCGTTCACCGGAGCCGCCGAGCAGCGCGTGCGGGTCGGCGACCGGCCGCTCGGTGCCGGTGGCGGTCTCCATCACCCACAGCAGGTTGGCCCGGTCGGTGCCGGAACCGGAGCGCAGGAAGACGACGCGTTCGCCGTCCGGCGAGACGGTGAAGGTGCGCGGCGCCCCGAGGGTGAACCGCTGGGTCCTGGCGTACTGGCGGGGGAACGACGGCGCGTCGCCGCGGGATGGGGTCATGGCGGGAGCGTAGGACGCCCGGCCGGTCCGCGGCCCCCGGCCGCGTTCCCGAGCGGCCCACGCCCCCCGCCCCGGCCGGGTCGGCGGCCGCGCGCCCGCGGCCCGGCGGAGGGCGGGCGGCCCCCGGTCAGCCGGACGGACCATTCCGGCGAGCGCCCGCGTGAGGACCGGCGGACCGCTGTTGACCTGCGGCGCCGCCGGAGGTGCGGGACGCCGGCCGCCGGACCCGTCCCGAGCCGGGGCACCTCACACACAGTTAGGGTCGGTAGCACCAGGTAGGTGCGACGACCGGAGGTGACGTGCGGTGGCGCTGTCCGTCTCGGTGGCGATTCTGCTGTTGTTCATCGTTTTCCTGCTCATCAGAAAGTCCGGACTGCGCAGCGGGCACGCGGTGGCGTGCGTGTTGCTCGGGTTCTTCCTGTCCGGTACCTCGGTGGCCCCCAGCATCCACGAACTGACCTCGAACGTGGCGGGGATGATCGGCGGCTTCCGGATGTGACCCGCGCGGCCGGACCTCCCGCGTCCGGCCGCCCGGACCGGCCGGAACCCCCGGCCGGCCGACCGGCGTCCGTAATACGCTGCCGAGCATGACCGATTCCCCCGCGCGGCGCCTGCTGCTGGTGCACGCCCACCCCGACGACGAGTCGATCACCACCGGTGCCACCATGGCCAAGTACGTCGCCGAGGGCGCCCGCGTCACCCTGGTGACCTGCACGCTCGGCGAGGAGGGCGAGGTCATCCCCGCCCGGTACGCCCACCTGGCATCCGACCGGGACGACACCCTCGGGGCGCACCGCGAGGGCGAGTTGGCCGCGGCGATGGCCGAACTCGGCGTCACCGACCACCGGTTCCTCGGCGGCGCGGGCCGTTACCGCGACTCCGGGATGATGGGCGCGCCGCACAACGACCGGCCCGACTGCTTCTGGCGTGCCGACCTCGACGAGGCCGCCTCGCACCTGGTGCCCGTCGTGCGCGAGGCGCGCCCGCAGGTGCTGATCACCTACGACCCGCAGGGCGGCTACGGCCACCCCGACCACATCCAGGCGCACCGGGTCGCCATGCGGGCCGCGGAGTTGGCGGCCGACCCGGGCCACCGGCCGGGCGAGCGCGCCGCGCACGCGGTCGAGCGGGTGCTGTGGAACTGCGTGCCGCGCTCGGTCATCATCGGCGCGTTCCGGGCCGCCGAGGCGGCCGGGAGGGACTTCCCGTTCGCGTCGATCGCCACCGTGGACGACGTCCCCGGCGTGGTGGACGACGCCGAGGTGGCGTTCGAGATCGACGGCACCCCGTACGCCGCCGCCAAGTCGGCCGCGATGCGCGCGCACTTCACCCAGATCGCGGTGGACGGCCCGTTCTTCACGCTGTCCAACGACCGTGGGCAGCCGCTGTTCTCCCGCGAGTACTTCACCCTGGCGCGCGGCGCCGGCGTGCCGGACGGCGGCCGACCGGCGGGCGACGTGTTCGCCGGCATCGCGGACGGAGTCGCCCGGTGAACGCGCTGCGGGGCGCCGGCTACCTGCTGCTCGCGCTGCTCGGCGTGGCCGTCGCCGCGGCCGGGGCGCTGGTGCAGGACGGCTGGTCGGGGGGCGGTCTGGCGCTGGCGCTGGCCGGCAGCGCCGCGCTGTTCTACGGCGGCGGCCGGGCGGTCGGACACCGGCTGGGCGCGGCGATTCCCACCCTGCTGTGGTTCGCCACCGTGCTGTACCTGACCGCGTCCCGGCCGGAGGGAGACTTCCTGTTCGCCGCCGGACCCGGCCCGTACGTCTACCTGTTGGGCGGCATGGTGGCCGGTGTGATCTGCGTCACCGTTCCGCGCTACGGTGCACCGGGCCCCGCCTTCGCCCGACGTGGCCGTTGACGCGCGCCCCCGCGCGGTCCGCCGGGCGGCGTCGTCCACCGGGACCGGTCGCTCCGGACGTCGGCCAGTATGGTGGTGGCGCTGGCGAGCCGCCCGCGGATGGCCGCGACGGGTGGCGGAGCTAACCAGGAGAACCTGCCTTGAGTCGTGAAACTGACAGTTCGTCCTCCGGATCGTCCGGCCGGGGAAACCCCGCGTATCCCTCCGGGACCCCTCCCTACGGGACCCGGCGGTATCCGTCGCTCCACCCGCAGGAGGAGCCGTTCGGCGCCGACGCGGGCGATCCGCCGGGCACGGACGACGACGGTCCGCAGGCCGCCCCACGCGAGCCCAAGACCGAGACCACGCTGACCACCCGCGTGCGCATCAACATCCCCGGCTCCCGGCCCATTCCGCCCGTCGTGCTGCGTACCCCGGTCAACGACCGGAAAAACCAGCCGGAGGACGCGGACGGCGCGCACGGCGCGGAAGCCGCCCCGCGCGAGACCTCCGGTGCCGCCGAGGGGTTCGCCCCGCGCGGCGCCGCGCCCGCCGGACCGGGCGCGGCGGGCGGCCCGCCGCCGGCCGGCGGGTCCGACACGATGCGGGGGCTGCCGCGCCGGCCGGTGCCGGCGGAGCGGCCCGCCGCCGGGCGGCCGCCCGCTCCGCCGGCGCCCGCCGCTCCCGGGGCCGGAGCGCCGTTCGGCGGCGGCCCGGCCGGTGCGGAGAAGCCCCCGCCCAGCGACTGGTTCGTGCCGCGCAAGCCGGCCCCCGGCGGTGCCGCGCCCGGCGGTGCGGCCCCCGGCGGCGCCGGAACGGGCGCCCCTGGTACCGGCTTTCCCGGCCCGGGTCCCGCGGCTCCGGGCGGGCCGGGCCCGGACCTGCCCGGCGGAGGTCCGCAGGGCACGCCCCCGCCCGGCGCCGGGTTCCCCCCGGGCGCTCCCGAGACCGGTCCCGCCGCGGGCGGCTCCGGGCGGGGCGGCGTGCCGTTCCCGCCGCCGGCCGCCGACAGCGGTCCGTACGGCTCCCGTCCGGCTCCCGGCATCCCCTTCCTCGCCGAGAACCCGGCCACCCCGCCGCCGGCCTTCCCCGGCGCCCGCCCGGACGCACCGGGCGGCCCCGGCGCACCCGGCGGCCCGTTCGGTCCGGGCGGGTCCGGCGCCGGGGCCGGCCAGGACGTGTTCGGCGGCTCCGCGCCGCGCGGCGGCCCCCGGCCGCCGGCCGGGCCCGGCGGGCCCGGCGGCCCGGAGGCCACCCTCGGCGGCCACGAGGCGTTCGGCGGCCAGGAGGCGTACGCCGACGCGTTCGGGCAGGACGTGCCGGGCCGGGGCGGGCCGGTCGGCGACCCCTTCGGCGGCGGGCTCCCACGCCCCGACGCGGACCGGCCCACCGGCAGCCACCGGGCCCCGGCGCCCGGGCCGCTCACCGACCCCCTCACCGGGCCGCTCACCGACCCCCTCACCGGGCCGCTCGCCGATCCGCTCGCCGGGCCGGGCACCGCGCGGACTCCGGCGGCCGGGCGGGAGGGAGTGCCGTTCCCCGGCTTCCACACCGCCGACCAGCCGGCCGCACCGCGCCCCGGCGCCGAGCCGCCGGCCGGCCCGACCACCGGCCCGGCCCCCGGCGGCCTGCACGCGTCCGGCACGCCCGACCAGGAACCGCGGCCCGGCTACCGCCCGCCGCGCCCCGCGGACCCCGACGGGGTCTCCGGCGACACCGTGGTCAGCGACGTGCCCAGGGCACCCGAGCCCCGGCCCGGCCCGGCCACCGCGGCGCCGGACGGGCCGCGCGCACCGGCCGCCGCCGGGGCGTCCGGCGGCTCCGCCGCCCGGCCGCGCAAGGGCCGTTCCAAGCTGGTGCTGCTGGCCGTCGCGGTCGGCACCGTGGCGGCCGTCGCGTACGGCGCGGGACTGCTGATGAACCACGCCGACGTGCCCAAGGGCACGCAGGTGCTCGGCGTCGACATCGGCGGCGACACCACCCAACAGGCCACCAAGGCGCTCGACACGGCGGTCGGCGACCGGGCCGACGCGCCGCTGAAGGTCAGCGTCGGCGGGCGGACCCAGCAGCTCAAGCCGGAGCTGGCCGGGTTGGCCGTCGACACCGACGCGACCGTGCGGTCGGTGGCGCACCGCGACTACAACCCGGTCTCGGTGATCGGCTCGCTCTTCGGCGGCACGCACGTCGTCGCCCCGAAGGTCACCGTCGACCAGGAGAAGCTGCGCAGCCAGCTCAAGACGCTCTCCGGCGGCTCCGGCCCGGACAACGGCATGGTCAAGTTCGTGGACGGCACCCCGGTCGCGGTGCCCGGCAAGCCCTACCAGGGCGTCGACACCGACGCCGCGGCCGGCCGGATCTCCGCGGCGTACGAGCGGCGGGCCGAGACCGGCGCGGACGCCACCGTGGTGCTGCCGGTCGCCACCCACCAGCCGGCGGTCTCGGACGCCGCCCTGAAACAGGCGATCAGGACGATCGGCGACCCGGCGATGTCCGGCATGATCACCGTCGAGGCCGGCGGCCGCTCGGTGCCCTTCAGCCCGCAGAAGTCGCTGAGCCGGATCCTCACCATCGTGCCGGTGCCGGGCAGCGGGAAGATGACGCTCCACATCGACTTGGCCGTCCTGAAGAACCTCTACGGCAACGCCTTCCAGGGCGTCCTGCTGGAGCGCGGCGACGGCAGCAAGACCCAGGTCACCCCGCAGGACGTGGCCTCGGCGATGCTGCCGCAGCTGAGCAGGACCGCGCCGGCCAAGACCGCGACCATCCAGAACGTGGCCCCGTAGCCCCGCTCCCGCCCCGCCCGGAACCGCCGCGCGGGGCGGCGGCGTCGTGGCCCGCCCGGGCCCGAACGCGGGTGTCCGGAGGGCGGGGCGGTGAGGGGCGGAGGGGCCGGCGGACGGGGTGTCACGTGTACGGCATGACATCTGTCACGCCCGATTCACGATCCGCGACACTGCACCGGGGCGCCGGACGAACGTAACTTCTCCTGTATGAGTACTGCACAGGCACGGGAATCCGTGCAGACGGGGGAGGACACGGCGACGGCGGGCGCGGTCGTCGAGTTCTCAGCGGCCAGCAAGAGGTTCGGCCAGGTCACGGCGGTCGACGACCTGACCCTCACGCTGTGGCCGGGGGAGACGGTCGCCCTGCTCGGACCGAACGGCGCCGGCAAATCGACCACGCTGGACCTGCTGCTCGGGCTGCGGAACGCCGATACCGGCACCGTACGGGTGTTCGGCACCACGCCGGCCCGGGCGATCGCCCGGGGCCGGGTCGGCGCCATGCTGCAAAGCGGCGGCCTGATGGAGGACGTCACGGTCCGCGAGCTGGTCAAGCTCGCCTGCGACCTGCACCCGAAGGCATACCCGGTGGACCAGGTGCTGGAGAGCGCCGGGGTGACCGACATCGCCGGCCGGATGGTCAACAAGCTGTCCGGCGGCCAGGAGCAGCGGGTGCGGTTCGCGCTCGCCACCTCGGGCGCCAGTGACCTGATCATCCTCGACGAGCCGACCACCGGCATGGACGTCACCGTCCGCCAGGCGTTCTGGGCCACGATGCGCGAACAGGCCGACCTGGGCCGCACGGTGCTGTTCGCCACCCACTACCTGGAGGAGGCCGACGCCATCGCCGATCGGGTGATCGTGCTGCACCGCGGCCGGATACTCGCGGACGGCTCCGCCGCCGAGATCAAGGCGCGGGCCGGCGCCCGGCGCATCGTCTTCGACCTGGAGGGCACCATCGACGAGGACGCGCTGCGCGGCCTGCCGCACCTGAGCGCGCTCGACGTCTCCGGCCACACGGTCCGCATCCAGTCCACCGACGCGGACGCCACCACGCACGCCGTCTACGGGTTGGGCCTCTACCCCCGCCACCTGGAGGTCACCGGGCTCGGCCTGGAACAGGCCTTCATCGCGATCACCGACGCCGCGTCCGCCGAGGAGACGGTCTGATGTCCAAGGGTTTCTCGTCCTCGACGCTGATCAAGCTGGAGATCCTGCGCACCCTGCGGAACAAGAAGTTCATGTTCTTCTCGGTGATCTACCCGTCGGTGCTCTACCTGATCATCTCCGGTACCGGTGGCAAGACCACCACCCTACCGGGCACCCACCTGACGATGCAGCTGTACTACCTGGTCGCGATGGCCTCGTTCGGCGCGCTGACCGCGGTGCTGATGGGCAACAGCGAGCGGATCGCCAAGGAGCGGGAGAAGGGCTGGGTGCGCCAGTTGCGCCTGACCGCGCTGCCCGGCCACGGGTACGTCACCGCCAAGATCGCGTCGGCCGCCACCGTGACCCTGCCGGCCATCGTCGTCGTGGAGGTCGTCGCGGCGGTCCTCAAGAACGTGCGGATGGAGACCTGGCAGTGGATATCCCTGACCGCCTCGATCTGGGCGGGCAGCCTGGTGTTCGCCGCGCTCGGCGTCGCGATCGGCTACGTGGCCACCGGTGACGCGGTCCGTCCGATCACGATGATCGTCTACTTCGCGCTGTCGATCCTCGGCGGGCTGTGGATGCCGTCCTCGGTCTTCCCGCAGTGGCTCCAGGACATCGCCAAGTGGCTGCCCACCCACGCCTACGCCGCCCTCGGCCAGGCCATCGAGCTGGGCGGCCGGCCGCACACCGAGGACATCCTGATCCTCGCGGCCTACCTGGTGGTCTTCGGCGGCGGCGCGGCCTGGCTGTACCGCAAGGACACCAGGAAGGCATGACGGGAGATGCGGCGCGCTGAGGGTGTGGTGAACGAGCGGCGGCCGGCCTGGGACAGCGGCCCGGGCCGGCAGATCGACCTCGGCATGGGGGCGCCGCCGGAGTCCCGGCGGGCCCAGATGGTCAAACTGTGCTGGACGCTGGTCTACATGCTGTACATCGGCGGCACGGTCGCCGACCTGCTGGACGGCGGCCACCGACCGGTGGTCACGGCGTTGGGCTGGGCGGGGCTGGCCTGCTTCACCGGGCTCTACCTCTGGCTGGTGCTCAGCCGCTCCCCGCGTGAACCCGTCGGCGCCCGGAGGCTGGTCGTGCTCGGCTGGCTGTACGCGCTGTCGGCGGTGATGTCGCTGTCCCTCGGCGACGCGTGGCTCGTGCTCTTCGTCTACGTCGCGATCAGCGTCGGCGTGATGCTGCCGTACCGGCACGCGTTGTGGACGGTGCCCACCGTGTCGGCGTCGATCCTGGCCGTCGGACTGGTGCTGGGCACCGACACCTTCACGCTCGCCGCGATGGTGCTGCCCGCGCTGATGGGCGGCGCGGGGATGATGGGCATCTCGCAGATGAGCCGCACCATGCGGGAGTTGCGCGCCGCCCGTCGGACCATCGCCGAGCTGGCGGCCAACGAGGAGCGGCTCCGGCTCGCCCGCGACCTGCACGACCTGCTCGGCCACTCGTTGTCGCTGATCACGCTCAAGAGCGAGCTGGCCGGGCGGATGCTGCCGGGACGCCCGCGGGACGCCGCCCGCCAGGTCGCCGACATCGAACAGGTCAGCCGCCAGGCCCTGGTGGACGTCCGCGAGGCGGTCAGCGGCTACCGGCGGCCCACCCTCGCGGTGGAGCTGGCAGGGGTGCGCACCGCGTTGCGCACCGCCGGTGTCGAGGTGGACGTCGCCCCGGCGCTGGACGCGGCGCTGGCGGCCTCCTACCCCGGGCTCGGCGCCGAGGAGGAGGGCGCGCTGGCCTGGGCGCTGCGCGAGGCGGTCACCAACGTGGTGCGGCACAGCGGCGCCCGGTCCTGCGCCCTGCGGCTCGACGAGGTGCGCGCCGACGACGACGTCCGCTACCTGTGCCTGGAGGTCGCCGACGACGGCCGTGGCCCGGCCCGGCTGACCCACCGCGGCAACGGCCTGAGCGGTCTGGAGGAACGGCTCGTGCTCTCCGGCGGGCGGCTGCGGACCGGCCGGTCCGCGCACGGCGGGTTCTCGCTCAGCGCCGAGGTCCCGCTGCGGTCCGTCGCCCCGCAGGAGGCGGCCGAGCCGAGTTGTCCACAGGGCTGACCGGGCCGTGCGGCGCCTCGCTACGCTGCACCAATGATCCGGGTTCTGCTGGCCGAAGACCAGTCCATGGTGCGCGAGGCGCTCGCCGCGCTGCTGGGCCTCGAGGACGACATCGACGTCGTCGCGCAGGTCTCGCGGGGCGACGAGGTGCTGGCCGCCGCGCGGGACCACCGGGTGGACGTGGCGCTGCTGGACATCGAGATGCCGGGGATCAGCGGGATCGAGGCGGCGGCGAGGCTGCGGACCGGGCTGCCGCACGTGAAGGTCGTCATCGTCACCACCTTCGGCCGGCCCGGCTACCTGCGCCGGGCGATGGAGTACGGCGCCGACGCCTTCCTGGTCAAGGACGCGCCCGCCGCCCGACTCGCCGACGCGGTACGGCGCGTGCTGCGCGGCGAGAAGGTCATCGACCCCACGCTGGCCGCCGCCGCGCTGGCCGAGGGCGCCGACCCGCTCACCGCCCGGGAGCGCGACGTGCTGTGCGCGGCGGACGGCGGCGCGGGCAACGCCGAGATCGCCCGCGCGCTGCACCTGTCGGAGGGCACGGTGCGCAACTACCTGTCGACGATCATCCAGAAGACCGGTGCCCGCAACCGGGCCGACGCGGTGCGCATCGCCCGCGACAAGGGCTGGCTCTGACCCGCATCGCCGGCCCGGTCGGCCGGAGCCGGCCCGCACCGCCGGCCCGGCCCGCCGAGGCCGGCCGGCAGGCCCGGGCGACCGCGTCCGGCCCGGGAGGCCGTCCGCCCGGGTTCGGGAGAGCGGCCCGTCAGCGGGGCGCGCTCAGTTGAGGAGGGCACGGGCGGACCTGGCCTGCCGGCGGACGGTCTCGGCGGCCGTGCGGTCCACCGGGGCGACCAGGTCGGCGTAGGACTCCAACTCGCTCGCGCCGAGCGCGTACTCGCCGCGTTCCACCAGCAGCCGGGCACGGTCCAGCCGCAGCCGGGCCGGGTGGCGCGGCAGCAGCAGCGCGAGGTCCACGGCCCAGAGTCCGACCGCCGACTGCTCGGGGCGGTCCGCGGCCCAGACCCGGATGTTGGTGAGCACCCGGGCCACGATGTCCAGCGGGTCGGCCGCGCGGGCGCCGTCGGGGCCGTCGGTGGTGAGGGTGCCGCCCCCGTCGAAGGGGTCGACGACGAGGTGGTGGCCGTCCGGTTCGCCGACGCCCACCACGAAGTGGCCGGGCAGACCCACTCCGTAGACCGGCGCGCCGGCCCGGCGGCCCACCTCGATCCAGACCACCGACAGCAGGATGGGCAGTCCGCGCCGTCGCAGCAGGACGCGGTGCAGGGCCGAGGAGTCGAGCCGGGCGTAGTCGGACGGGCGGCCGTGGAAGCCGTGGCGCCCGCCGAGCACGTCGCGCAGCGCCGCCGCCCAGACCTCGGGGCCGTCGGCGTCTGCGGCGACCCGGGCGGCGACCTGGGCGGCGAGCCGGTCGAGTTCGGCGGTCGCCGCGCGCAACGCGGCCTCGTCGCAGCCGGGGTCGGCCTCCGCGCCGACGAGCAGGCAGAGGAGGCAGAGCAGGCCGGGGCCGGGTCGCGGTCGGCGCGCCGCGTCGGCGAACCGTCGGCGTCGCGCGTCCTGGTCCATTGACTCACCCCTTCGCCGAGGGCCCGGTGCCCGGACCCGATCCGTCACGTGCCGGGCGCCCAGCCGCCTGTCGCTCCGCCGGTAGCCCCGCCGGGCCGGGTCCCGTCCGGGCCGGTCCGGCAGGTGCCCCCGGTCCCGTCCCGGGCGCCGCCCGGCGCCGCCCCCGCCGCCGGGGCGCCCGGTCGGCGTTCCACCGGCGGCCCGGCGGCACCGACCGTCGCGGGGTGCGGTGCGCCGGCCGGGTCGGGCGCGGGGCGGCGGTAGTGGTGGCCGCCCACGGTGCCGAAACCGAGCCGGTCGTAGAGCCGGCCGGCGGCGGTGTTGTCCGCCTCGACCTGGAGGAACGCCCCCGTGGCGCCCTCGGCGAGCGCGGCCCGGGCGAGCGCGCCCATCACGGCGGTGGCCAGACCCCGGCGGCGGTGTGCCGGGGCCACCTCGACCGCGGCGAACATCGCCCAGCGCCCTTCGACGGCGCAGCGCCCGATGGCGGCGGGCCGGTCCGAGCCGTCCGGGTCCGCGACGGTGGCGAACCACACCGAGGAGCCGCCGCCGAGCACCTTCCGCGCGGCCGGCGCCAGGTGGCCGGTGCGGTGGTAACGGGCCAGCCAGCCCTCGTCCAGCCGCCGTGCGAGGCCGACCGGGCGGTCGGATCGTCCGGCGCCGGGCGCGTCGGCGAGCGGGGGGAGCGCGGCGGTGCGGGTCAGGGTGGGCGCCTCGGCCCGCCAGCCGTGCGCCGCGAACGCCTCGTCCAGCGCGCCGTCCACCGCGACCTGGGCGCGCGGCGCGAGGGAGCGCCCCGCGTACCAGCCGGTGATCCGGGCCAGCGTCTCGGCGAACGGCAGCCCGGGGTCGCCCTCGGCGAGCACGGAGTTGGCGCGGCGGCTGAAACCGCCTCCGGCCCGCAGCAGCCAGTCGCCGAGCCGTTCGGTCTCGCACGGCGGCCAGCAGCGGGTGGTGATCTCCCGCAGTTCGGCGGCCGAGGCGGCGGGCGCGGCCAGCGGGCCGCGGGTAGGGGCGGCGGGCGGTACGGCCCGGCCCGCCACCAGCACGGATTCCGGGATGCGGACGGCCTCGCCGTCGCGCCGTGTGATGCTGAGCACACCCGCCGACCACGATGTGAGAACACCAATGGTGTCGGCGAATACCGGGCGCCGGTCCCGGATCTCCGCTACCCTCCGCACCGATACTCGTTTTCCCACGTCAGCGGGGGTAATGCGAACGGCGAGCCGTCCTGCGGCACGGTGTTCCACGGTTGCGCACGCCCCTCTTGTTCGTCAGACGCCCGGAACCGGAGATACTAGGGGTGGGCATCGACGACGCCGCGCTCCCGCGCGATATGAGCCCTATCGAGGAGGAACGACAGCGTGACCTACGTCATCGCGCAGCCTTGTGTCGACGTCAAGGACAAGGCGTGCATCGAGGAGTGCCCCGTCGACTGCATCTACGAGGGCTCCCGGTCCTTGTACATCCATCCGGACGAATGCGTCGACTGCGGGGCCTGCGAGCCGGTCTGCCCGGTGGAAGCGATCTTCTACGAGGACGACACGCCGGACGAGTGGAAGGACTACTACAAGGCGAACGTCGAGTTCTTCGACGAGCTCGGCTCGCCCGGCGGTGCCTCCAAGCTCGGCCTGATCGAGCGTGACCACCCGTTCATCGCCGCGTTGCCGCCGCAGAACGGCTGAACGACCGGATTCCCCGAAGGTCCCGTACGGCGGCAGGCTGTGCGGGACCTCCTGGTTTCCGCCGGGCGCAGCCGGGGCCCCGCCGGTCCCGGTCCCGGTCCCGGTCCCGGCGCCGGCCGACCTGGCGGGCCGGGCGGCGGCGCCCCGCCCGGCGCGCGCTCCCGCCGGGCCCGCCGCACGGCGTGCGGGGGCCGCCGCAGCGGCGGGGGCGCCGGGCGCACCGGGCGCACCACCACAGACATCGACGAAAGCGAACCACCGTGCCGCGTGTGACCGACCGCCTGCCCGTCTTCCCCTGGGACCGTCTGGAGCCGTGCAAGGCGAAGGCGGCGGCCCACCCCGGCGGGGTCGTGGACCTGTCGGTGGGCACGCCGGTCGACCCGGTCCCGGAGGTGGTGCGGCGGGCGCTGGACGCCGCGTCGGACAGCCCGGGCTATCCGCTGACCCACGGCACCGCGGCGCTGCGCGCCGCCGTCGCCCGCTGGCTGGCCGAGCGGCTGTCGGTGACGGTGGACGCGGCGGACGTGCTGCCGCTGATCGGCTCGAAGGAACTGGTCGGCTGGCTGCCGGTGCTGCTCGGCATGGGCCCCGGCGACCAGGTCGGCTATCCGGCGCTGGCCTACCCGACGTACGAGATCGGCGCGTTGACCGCGCGCGCGGAACCGGTCACCTACCGGGACCCGGTGACCGGCCTGGACCCGCGGCGGGTCCGGCTGCTGTGGCTCAACACCCCGTCCAACCCGACCGGCCGGACCCTGGACGCCGCCGAACTGCGCCGGATCGTGGAGTGGGCGCGGGCGCACGACGTCCTGGTGGCGAGCGACGAGTGCTACGTCGAACTGGGCTGGGAGACCGAGCCGGTCTCGGTGCTGCACCCGAGCGTGTGCGGCGGCGACTACCGCGGGCTGCTGGCCGTCCACTCGCTGTCCAAGCGGTCCAACTTCGCCGGCTACCGCGGCGCGTTCCTCACCGGCGACCCGGACGTGGTGCGGGAGCTGCTCGCGGTCCGCAAGCACCTCGGGCTGATCGTGCCGGCGCCGGTGCAGCACGCGATGGCCGCCGCGCTGGAGGACACCGCGCACGTGGCCGAGCAGCGCGAGCGGTACGCCCGCCGCAGGGCCGCGCTGCGCGAGGCGTTCACCGGCGCGGGCTTCCGCATCGAGCACAGCGAGGCGAGCCTGTACCTGTGGGCGACCCGCGGCGAGCCGTGTTGGGAGACGGTCGCCGACCTGGCGGCGCGCGGCATCCTGGTGGCGCCCGGCGAGTTCTACGGCCCCACCGGGGACCGGCACGTGCGGATCGCGTTCACCGCCACCGACGAACGCGTCGACGCGGCCGTGCGGCGGCTGGCCGGCGGCGCCTGACCCGGCGCCCGACGCGGCCGTGTCCCCGCCCTGGCGGGGCGCGCGCCGCCGGCCGCGGCGGCCGGCGTACGGCGGGGGCCCGGGAGCGTGCCGCCCCCGGGCCCCCGCACGTCACCGCGTCAGGCGTGCCGCGTGGTTCACAGCGGCAGGCCGTCGGCCGTCCGCATCGGGCCCTGGCGCAGGACGCCGGTGGGCAGGCCCTGGGTGGACAGCCCGTGGGTGGGCAGGCCCTGGGTGGACAGCCCGTGGGCAGGCAGGTGGCCGGTCAGCCCGCCGTCCTCCCGGGCGGCGTCACCCGCGGCGTGGCCGAGCCGGCCGGCGGCGTCGCCCACGGTGGTGCGGGCCGCCGGGGTGAGCGTGTTGTCGGAGTCGTGCAGGGTCCGGCCGGCGGCCGGCAGCAGGTTCTTCGCCGCGGCGTCGCCGGTGCGGTCGGCGGTGCCGACCGCCTGGTGGGTCGCGTCGTCCACGTGGCCGCCCAGGGTGGAGGCGGCGTCGGTGGTGCTCAGTCCGCCCAGGTCGGTGGCGTGCGTCAGCCCGGCGGCGGACGCCGTGGCGGCGCCGAGGCCGATCACCGGCGCGGTCGCGGCGACGAGCAACGCGACACGGGCCATCCGACGCTTGAGGGGGTGGGACATGGTGCTCCTTTTACGGAGGGATCTTCAGGACAGGGTCCGCCGTGCGGACGCCGTGACTACCGCGTGAGGAGCACGAAGGTTGCGGGCGTTCGAAGTAAAGAGTTCGCAATGCGTCGCATAATCACCTTTCGGAAGAAAGCAGCATGTCCGGCCGCCGGGCCGGTGGCCGGCCGGCGGCCAGCGGTGCCGTTCGCCCCCGGCGCGGCGCCGGGCCGGGGCCGCCGCGACGCCGGTCCCGCCCGCCGGCCGGCGGCCGGGCCGCCCCGGCGGGCCGGGCCCCGGAGCGTCCGGCGGCCGTCGCCGGTCCGTCCATGGATGGCGCGGCGGCCACCCGTGCGGGGGAACGCCCGGAAGCCCGACCGCCCGCTGCCGGCCCCGCGCTCGAACGCTCTCGTACGCCCGTTCGACACATCGCGTGGGTAGGGTCGCCCGCATGAGCGCATCTCCCTCACCGAACGCCATCGATCCACGTCAGGACGTCGTCGCGCTGACCGCCGCGCTGGTCGACATCCGCTCCGAGAGCAGGGCGGAGAAACCGCTCGCCGACGCGGTCGAGGCGGCGCTGCGCGGCCTGCCGCACCTGAGCGTCGACCGGGACGGCGACGCGGTCGTGGCGCGCACCGCGCTGGGTCGCGCCGAACGCGTGGTGCTCGCCGGCCACCTGGACACCGTGCCGGTCGCGGACAACCTGCCGTCCCGGCTGGACGGCGGGCGGCTGCACGGCTGCGGCACCACCGACATGAAGGCGGGCGTCGCCGTCCAACTGCGGATCGCGGCCACCGTGCCGGATCCCAACCGTGATCTGACCCTGGTCTTCTACGACGCCGAGGAGATCGCCGCCGAGTTCAACGGGCTGCGGCGACTGGCGGAACGGCACCCGGAATGGCTGGCCGGCGACTTCGCGGTGCTGCTGGAGCCGACCGGTGCCGAGGTGCACGGCGGCTGCCAGGGGACGCTGCGGGTGAACGTGCGCACCACCGGCCGACGGGCACACTCGGCGCGCAGCTGGCTGGGCGAGAACGCCATCCACAAGGCCGCGCCGGTGCTGGCCCGGCTGGCGGACTACACCCCGCGCCGGGTCGTCATCGACGGCCTCACCTACCCCGAGGGCCTGAACGCGGTGCGCGTCGAGGGCGGCCACGCCGGCAACGTCATCCCCGACCTGTGCGTGGTCACCGTCAACTACCGCTTCGCGCCGGACCGTTCCGAGCAGGAGGCGCTGGACCACGTGCGCCGGGTGTTCGACGGCTTCGACGTCGAGCCGACCGACTCCGCGCCCGGCGCGCCGCCCGGGCTGCACCGCCCGGCCGCCGCCGCGTTCGTCGCCGCCATCGGCCGCGAGCCGTCCGCGAAGGAGGCGTGGACCGACGTGGCCCGGTTCGCCGCGCTGGGCGTGCCCGCGGTCAACTACGGCCCCGGCGACCCCGCGCTCGCCCACACCCGGGAGGAGTACGTGGAGACCGCCGCCGTCGTGGAGTGCGAGGAGCGGCTGCGGCGCTGGCTGACCGGCTGACCGGGCGGGGGTACGTACGCTGCAAGTCACGGCCCCGGCGAACGCCCGGGCAGGAGGGAGCGCGACGTGGCCAATCCGAGAGACGGGCACGACCAGCGGGCGCGGACCGGACAGCACCCCGACCGTGCCCGGCCGGAGCCCGCGCAGGAGGTCGCCGCCGCGGTGAACGCCGCCACGGCGGCCAGCACCCCCTACGGCCAGGAGTGGCCGGAGCGGTACACCGGTCCCGTGGTGCGCCGGCGCGAGCAGGTGCAGGCCGGCACCACCGACCAGCGGCTGCTGGACACCCAGGACTCGGCCGACTGGCTGCACGAGGACCCCTGGCGGGTGATGCGCATCCAGTCGGAGTTCGTCGAGGGCTTCGGCGCGCTCGCCGAACTCGGCCCGGCGGTCAGCGTGTTCGGCTCGGCGCGGACCGCGCTGGACTCGCCCGAGTACGCGGCGGGGGTGCGGATCGGCCGGGCGCTGGCGCGGGCCGGCTTCGCGGTGATCACCGGCGGCGGCCCGGGCGCGATGGAGGCCGCCAACCGCGGCGCGGGAGAGGCGGGCGGCGTCTCGGTCGGGCTCGGCATCGAGCTCCCCTTCGAGCAGGGGCTGAACCGCTACGTCGACATCGGCGTCAACTTCCGCTACTTCTTCGTCCGCAAGACGATGTTCGTCAAGTACGCCCAGGGGTTCGTCGTCCTCCCGGGCGGGTTCGGGACGATGGACGAGCTGTTCGAGGCGCTGACGCTCGTGCAGACCAAGAAGGTCACCCGGTTCCCCATCGTGCTGTTCGGCACCTCGTACTGGCGCGGGCTGGTCGACTGGGTGCGCGGCACGCTCGTTGCCGAGGGCAAGGCGTCCCGCGCCGACCTGGAGCTGTTCCACCTCACCGACGACGTCGACGAGGCCGTGGCGCTGGTCACCAAGGAGGCCTGACCGCCCGCCCGCAGGCGCCCGCCGGGCCGCCCGGGCGCCGCGGTTCGGCCCGGGCGCCGTGGGTCAGCGCAGGCCGCGCACCGCCACCGCGGGCGGCCGGTGCCCGGCGATCGAGGCCACCATGTCCAGCGCCTGCCGGGCGGCGGCCACCTCGGTGGTCCGGAAGACCCGGGCCCCCAGCCAGGCGGACAGCGCCGTGGCGGTCAGCGCCGCGCCCGCCAGCGGCGGGCCGGGCAGCCGGACCAGCACCGGGTGCCCGGCGGCGGCCAGCCGCGCGGCGGCCCGGGTGGCCGGCCCCGGCTCCGCGGCCCGGTCCGCCACCAGCACGCCGTCCGCGCGCACCCCGGCCGCCAGCGCCCCGGCCACCGCCTCCGGCGCGCACACCAGCGCCGCGCCGTGCCGGGCCGCCACCGCGGCCAGCCGCGCACCGTCCGCGCCGCCCGGATCGTCGACCAGGTCGGCGCCGGCGGCGCAGGCCGCCTCGGCGACGTCCGGGTCGGAGGTCTCCACCGCGATCGGGAGATCCGGGTGGGCGGCGCGCACCGCGGCCACCGCCGCCGGCGCGCCGGGCCCGCCGAGCGCCACGATCCCGGCGCCCCGACCCACCGCGCGGGCCGCCAGGCCGGGCAGGTCCGCCGGGTCGGCGGGGTCCGACAGGGCCGCCATCACCACGGTGTCCCGTTCGCCGAACCCGCGCCCGCGCAGCCGCAGCATCCGCTCTCCCGCCCTCGCCGCCTCGGCCCGTGCGGCCCGCCGTGCGGCCGCCGGTCTCCCGTGCGCCCGACCCTAACCCGCACCGGCGCGGGACCGGGTACCCAGGGGCATGGCACGATCGTTCCCGACACCCACGGCCGGACCCGGGAGATCGTCTTGTTCTGGTTCATGCTCATCGCGCTGGTCGCGGTCGTCGCCGCGGTCGCGCTCGCGGTGCTCGGTAACGGCGGCACGCTGCCCGAGGCGGAGCACGACCGGCTCGACGACCCGCTGCCGCCCGACCGGCCGGTGCGCCCCGAGGACCTGGAGGCGCTGCGGCTGGCGGTCGCCCCGCGCGGCTACCGGATGTCCGACGTGGACGACGTGCTGGACCGGGTCGGTGCCGAACTGGCCGAACGCGACGCCCGTATCGCCGAACTGGAGGCCGCCCTGGCCGGCGCCCGGGAGGCGGCGGCCGGCGGCCGGTCGGTGGGCCGGCAGCCGTACGGCCCGGAGTACGGGGCCGGCGCCCCCGCCTACGGGGGCCCGCCCGGCTACGGCGATCCGGCGGGCCGCGCCGTGCCGCCGCCCGGCCCGTACCCCGGCCAGGCGCCGGGCCACCCGCGGGACGGCCGGGACCCCTGGGGTGGGCCCGGTGAGTGACCCGGGCGCCGCAGTCACCGGTGCGGACGGCCTGCCCCGCTGCCCCTGGGGGCTCTCCGCGCCCGACTACACCGCCTACCACGACACCGAGTGGGGCCGCGCGGTGCACGGCGACGACGCGCTGTACGAGCGGCTGTGCCTGGAGGCGTTCCAGTCCGGGCTGTCGTGGTTGACCATCCTGCGCCGCCGGGAGGGCTTCCGGGCGGCGTTCGCCGGCTTCCGGATCGAGCGGGTGGCGGCGTTCACCGACGCCGACCGGGACCGGCTGCTGGCCGACCCGGGGATCATCCGCAACCGGGCCAAGATCGACGCGGCGATCGGCAACGCCCGCGCCGCGCTCGACCTGGCCGAGCACCGGGCCGGCGGCCTGGACGCGCTGGTCTGGTCCTACGCGCCCGACCCGGCCGGCCGCCCGGCACCGCGCACGGCGGCCGACGTGCCGGCCACCAGCCCGGAGTCGACCGCGCTGGCCAAGGAACTGAAGCGGCGCGGCTTCCGCTTCGTCGGGCCCACCACCGCCTACGCGTTGATGCAGGCGTGCGGGCTGGTCAACGACCACCTCGCGGCCTGCCACGCCCGCTGACGCCGGGCGGCCTTGAGGCGGTCCGCCGCTCCGGGGCCGGCCGCCGCGCTGCCGTCAGCGGCCGACGTAGACCGGCTTGTCCTTGGCGACGAACGCCTCCACAGCGGTCCGGTGGTCCCGCGAGGTGCCGGCCCGCTCCTGAAGGTCGCCCTCCTGCTCCAGTGTCTCCGGCAGCGAGTGCGCCGCCGCGTAGGCCAGCGACTCCTTGATCGCCGCGTAGGCGAGCGTCGGCCCGTCCGCCAGCCGCCGCGCGACCTCGGCCGCCGCCCGGGGCAGATCGGCGGTGGGCACCACCTGCTGGGCGATGCCCCACTCCAGCGCCTGCGCGGCGCCCACCGCGCGCGGGAAGAACATCAGGTCGGCGGCGCGGGCCGGGCCGACCAGCCGGGGCAGCGTCCACGAGACGCCCGAGTCGGCGGTGAGCGCGATCCCGGCGAACGCGGTGTTGAACGAGGCGTCCTCGGCGACCACCCGGCAGTCGGCGGCGAACGCGAAACCCGCGCCGGCGCCCGCGGCGACCCCGTTGACACCGGCCACCACCGGCTTGGGCATGGTCGCGATGGCCCGCGCGATCGGGTTGTAGTGCCGCCGCACGGTCTCCATCAGCCGCTCGCCGTCCCGCCGCTCGGCCCGCAGCGTGGCCACGTGCTCCTTGAGGTCCTGGCCGACGCAGAACGCCCGGCCGGTCCCGGTCAGCAGCACCGCGCGGACCGCCTGGTCACCGCCCGCCGCGACCAGCGCGTCGCGCAGCGCGTCCTTCGTCGCGGTGTCGAGCGCGTTCATCGCCTCCGGGCGGTTCAGGGTCACGGTGGCGAGCCCGTCGGTCACCTCGTACAGGACGCGGTCGGCCATGGCAGTCGGTCCCCTTCGTCGCGGCTGTGTGCGCCCAGCATGCCGGAGTTCGCCGCGCACCGGCACCGGACCGGCGGCGAAGCGTCCCCTTCGCGGGATTAGCGACTGCGCTGGGGCCGGGGCGAAGTATCGCAGCCGGCTTCCCGGATTGGGATGATTTGGAACCGGCCTTCAGCCCGTTGGCCAGCACGAGCGGCCCGAACGGCTGGTCCCCGACGTTGGTCATCGGGTACCGGCATGCGGGATAATGGCCGGGAACCAATGTGTTCGAGTCCGGTGGCGCCTGTGCGGCCGGCGGCGAAGAGCTGGTTTCAGGAAGGGGAACGAGCATGGCGGCCATGAAGCCGCGGACGGGTGACGGCCCGCTCGAGGTGACCAAGGAGGGGCGGGGCATCGTCATGCGCGTTCCGCTCGAAGGCGGCGGGCGTCTCGTCGTCGAGCTGACCCCGGACGAGGCGGACGCCCTCGGCGAGGCCCTCAAGAAGGCATGCGGCTGAACCCCGCGCGGTGAGCCGCGCGGCTCGTACCGCGGGGTGCCCTCGCATCGATCTGCCACGGCTCCGGACCGTTCCGCGCGGCGGTCCGGAGCCGTCGTCGTGCCCGCCGTCGCCCGCGCCGGAAACCGGCCCGCGGCCCGTCCAGGCCGTGTCTTGTGGTTCGTGGCGGGGTCGCGACGCCCGGCACGGGGCACATCACCGCGTCGCCGAAACGCCCCGATACAACCCCGGTGTCGGAACATTCCGGCGCCTTGCGCCGCACCGCACCGGACGCCGCTCCCTGATCCACCCTGATCCACAAGACACGGCCTAGGAGCGCTTCACCGCGCACAGCAGCCCGTCGTCGGTGGGCAGCAGCGCCGGGACCAACTCGTCGCTGTCCCGCACCGCCCGCATCACCTCGCGCACCTCGCGCACCTCGGTCTCCTGGTACGCGGCGTCCATCGCCCGGCCGTGCGCGAAGACGCCCTCGAAACACACCAGCCCGCCGGGTCGCAGCAACCGCAGGGATTCGGCCAGGTATCGCACGTACTCGTTCCGGTCGCCGTCGCAGAAGACCAGGTCGTAGCCGCCGTCCGCGAGCCGGGGCAGCACGTCCGCGCGCGGCCCGGGATGCAGCGCGCCCGGTTCACCGCGAAGCCGGCCTCCCGGAAGCCCTCCCGGGCCAGCTGCTGCCGGTCCGGTTCGGTGTCCACCGTGGTCAGCACCCCGTCCGGCGCGCATGCCGCGCAGCAGGTGGATGCCGGAGACGCCGAGCCCGGTGCCGATCTCCACCACCACCCGGGCGCCCGCGGTGGCGGCGATCATCCGCAGCGCGGCGCCGCTGGCGGGCGAGACCGCGCGCACCCCCGCCATCCGCGACCGCCGCCGGGCCCTGAGCAGCGCCTCGTCCTCGGCGACGAACGCGTCGGCGAACGCCCAGCCCGGCTGCCCGTTGCCGCTAATGGTCCCTCTCCCGTCCCGGTGAACCGTGCCGCCGGCGCCGCCCCGGCGGCCGGTCGGCCGTCGTGCGCACTCGCCGTCCGGCGACTGTATCCGCTGCGGGCGGGAACCCGTGGAGCGGTCCGCGCGTTGACGCTGGTGGGATCGGCCGCGCGGAGCGCACGAGCGGCCCGGCCAACGAACCGGAGTCGGTGGAAAGTTGCTTATCCGGAGCTAACGGGCGAGGTGGATATGGTAGGGGCTCTACTGGACACCACCAGAGCCGACAGGGGAGGTGCGGCTGCCGACGGTGCACAGCCTGGCGTCTTCGCGCGCCTGCGCAGGCAGTCCGAGCAGCCGAAATCCGTGAACGATGACGCCGCGCGTGCGACCGACGACTCCTCGGGCCCCCGGGCCGCGGCCGCCACGGCCTCGTTCGGGACCGAGGAGACGTGGACGCCTCCCTCCTGGGAGGAGATCGTCAGCACGCACAGCGGCCGGGTCTACCGCCTCGCCTACCGGCTCACCGGCAACCAGCACGACGCCGAGGACCTCACCCAGGAGGTCTTCGTCCGGGTCTTCCGCTCCCTGTCGACCTACACCCCCGGCACCTTCGAGGGCTGGCTGCACCGCATCACCACCAACCTCTTCCTGGACATGGTGCGGCGCCGCCAGCGCATCCGCTTCGACGCCCTCGGCGAGGACGCGGCCGAGCGGCTGCCCAGCCGCGAGCCCTCGCCCGCCCAGCACTTCAACGACACGCACTTCGACGCGGACGTCCAGCAGGCGCTGGACACCCTCGCGCCGGAGTTCCGCGCCGCGGTCGTGCTGTGCGACATCGAGGGCCTGTCCTACGAGGAGATCGCGGCCACCCTCGGGGTCAAGCTCGGCACCGTACGCAGCCGCATCCACCGCGGCCGGTCCCACCTGCGCAGCGCCCTGCGACACCGCGCCCCCGCCCCCCGCCCCGGGCGGCCGGTCACCGAGGTCGCCGCGGGTACCGACGGCAGTGGAGGAACGGCGACGCGGGGGAGATCGTGAGCAGCGCTGACCACTACCGCGGCAGGGCGTCCGGGCCCCGGGCGGACCTGCGGGCCGACACCGCCCGCGAGCACCTCGGGGACCGGCTGGCGGCCTTCGTGGACGGCGAGTTGGGCGACGACGCGCGCGAACGCGTGCTCTCCCACCTGGCCACCTGCGACGTGTGCCGGGGCGAGGCCGACGAGCAGCGCCGGCTGAAGGACGCGGTGGCCGGCGCGCTGCCGCCCGCCCTGTCGGCCGCCCTGCTGGCGCGGTTGCAGGGCCTGCCGGCCGGCCCGCCCGGCGGCTCCGGCCCGGCGTCGCGCGCCGCGGCCCGGCGCGGCTTCGCCGGCCTCGGCGACGTCCTCGGTCCGTCCGGCGACGGCCGCTCCTACCTCGCGCCGGCCGCCGCCGGCGAGCCGCTGGTCGGCTTCCCGGTCCACCCGATGGAGCGTCCCGCCTCCCGGGGGCGCCGGCTGGCGTTCGCCGCCGCCGGGGCGTTCTCGCTGGCCGCGCTCGCCCTCGGGGTGGCCGTGCCGCTGGACGGCGGGCTCGACGGCTACGGCGCACCGGAGCCGGCGGGTGGGCCCACCGCGGCCCCGCTGACCGCCCGGGTCGACGGCCGGCGCACCGCCGAGCCGGACCTGACGCCGGTCGCGGCGGACGTGGCCCGGCCCGTGCTCAGCCGTCGCGACCCGCGGCGCGCGCCGGCGTCCGCCCCGAGCCCGGCGCCGCGCTCCGACACCCCGGGCCCCTCCCCGACACCGTCCCGGCAGCCCCCGAGGGCGGCCTCCGGGCTGTCGCCGCTGCCCGCGCGGGTCACCGAGCCGCCCGCCACCGCACGGCCCGGCCTGCTGCCGCTGCTCGGCGGCGAGCAGGTCGCCCGGGTCTCCGGGGCGCTCTCCGCGCCGAGGCCGGAGCACCAGGAACCCTGACGGACGCCCCGCCGGCCCCGGCGGACCGCCCCTTCCACCCGGCCGCCCGCCTCCCCGGGGCGGACGGGGCCCCGCCCGAACGGCCGCCGGCTCCTGCCCCACCGCCGGGCGCCGGATACGCCCGTTCGGGGGATCGCGCGGGGACGGTTCCGGGCCGCCCGGCGGCCGTGTGCCGCACGGTGCGGCGGTGCCCGGCCGCCCCCGGCGCCGCCCCGGCCGCGTTGCGGGCGGGGCGGGCGCGGTGTGGGCTGATGGTCCCCGCAGGCGTGGCCTCGGGGCCGGAGGGCGGGCTGGTCCTCCGGTGACGGAGCACCCGGCGGACCTAGGGGAGCACATGAACGACGGCAAGCCCGCCCGTCCGCGCTGGTGGCACCGCCCGCAGCGGCGGCCCCCGGCCGAGGGCACACCGCTGGGCGATCCGCACGGCCCCGGACCCGCGCGGGACGCCCGTCCCGCGTCACCCCCGGCCGGCCCGGCCGGCGGCACGGCGGCCCCGGACGGCGACCGGTCCGGGGGGCGCGGACCGGTCGGCCCCGGCCGCCCGTCGGCGTCCGCGCCCCCGTCCGGCGGGTCCGGCGCCTCCGGCGACCACGACGGACCCGGTGGGCCGAACGGTCCGGGCGGGCCGGGCGGCGCGGGAGCGGCCGGACCGGGCCGCCGGGTGCCCTCCCGCCTGCTGGCCGCCGGGGCGCTGATCGCGCTGGTGGCGGGCGGGATCGGCGGAGTGAGCGGGGCGCTGCTGGCCCCGGGGGAGACGCACACCGACGTGAGCCTCCCGCAGGCGCCGGCCGCCGCCACCGACCGCGGCCCGGGCACGCTGGCCGGCATAGCCAGGGCGACGCTGCCCGGCGTGGTCTACATCCACGTGAAGTCCGGCGGCGAGGAGGCCACCGGCACCGGGATCATCCTGGACACCGCCGGGCACATCCTCACCAACAACCACGTGGTGCAGCCGGCCGCGTCCAGCGGGAGCGTCCGGGTGACCTTCAACGGCGGCAGCACCGCCCCGGCGTCCATCGTCGGCCGGGACACCGGCTACGACCTGGCGGTCATCAAGGTCGGCGGCGGCCCGGGGCTGCGCCCGCTCACCCTCGGCAACTCCTCGGCGGTACGGGTCGGCGACCCGGTGATCGCCATAGGCGCGCCGTTCGACCTGGAGGGCACGGTCACCTCGGGCATCGTCAGCGCCAAGGACCGGGCCATCACCGCCGCCGGCGACACCGGCGGGCCCAGCGAGGTCAGCTACGTCGACGCGATCCAGACCGACGCGCCGATCAACCCGGGCAACTCCGGCGGGCCGCTGATGAACAACAAGGGCCAGGTGATCGGCATCAACAGCGCCATCCGGTCCGCGGACACCGACTCCGGGGCGGAGGGCGGCAGCATCGGCCTGGGGTTCGCCATCCCGGTCAACCAGGCCCGCCGGGTCGCCCAGCAGCTGATCAACACCGGTCACGCGGTCCACCCGGTGGTCGGTGTGACGGTGGACATGCGCTACCAGGGCGACGGCGCGCGGATCGCGGAGAAGGGCACCGGCGGGCACCCGGCGGTCACCCCGGGCGGGCCGGGCGCGGCGGCCGGCCTGCGGCCCGGCGACGTGATCACCGCGATCGACGGGGTGCCGGTGCACAGCGGCCAGGAGTTCATCGTGCGCACCCGCAGTCACCAGCCGGGCCAGCGGGTCCGACTCACCGTGCGCCGCGGCGGCCGGAACGTCCGCGTCGACCTGGTGCTCGGCAGCTCCTCCAGCGGCTGAGGACGCCCCGGAGGGCGGGCGGGCCGGGCGGCGCGGTCCGAACCGGACATGGACCACGCGCCCTCCCCGCGGCCCCGCCCGGCGGGTACCGTGGTGCTCCCTGACGTTTCAAGGAGCTGCAACGGTGTTCTTCGACATAGGGCCACTCGAGCTCATCACCATCGTGCTCCTCGCCGTGATCGTCTTCGGCCCGGACAAGCTGCCGAAGATCATCCAGGACATCACCGGGATGCTGCGCAAGCTGCGCGAGTTCTCCGACAGCGCCAAGGCGGACATCCGCAACGAGCTCGGCCCCGAGTTCAAGGACTTCGAGTTCGAGGACCTCAACCCCAAGACCTTCGTCCGCAAGAACCTGCTGGAGAACGACCAGTTGGGTCTCAAGGAGCTGCGCAGCACCTTCGACCTCAAGGACGAGGTCGCCACCGTGACCGAGGCGGCCCGGGAGGGCGGCGCCACGGTGCGGCGGGCCGGCTCGAACGGTTCGGCGAACGGGTCCGACCTGCTGCGCAAGCGGGAGGGCGGACCCGGCCCGGTGCCGCCGCCGGCCGACGACCCGCCCTTCGACGCCGACGCGACCTGAGCCCACGCCACGGCGCCCCCACCCCGGGGGCCGCGGCGGTGGGCGGGGCCGCCCCGGCGGGGCCGCCGCGTTGCGCCGTTCCGGTCGCGCGGCGGGGCGCCGTGCCGCCGTCCGGCGGCTGCTCGCCGGCCCGCGGACACCCTGGGGGACCCGCCTGCCCGGATCAGTCAGTCAATATCGCTATTCTCCTTCCGTCGGATTTCGCCCGTTGGGTGGGGCAGGGCATCGAGGAGGCGCCGGGCTATATGAAGACGACGAGTCGTGGCGGGGCGTCGGCGTCCCGCGAAGCACACGACGCGCCGGGTGACGACCCGCGCACGCTCGCGTCGTACCGGGCGGCCGGGTTCCGCTGGTACGGGCTGGACGACGGCTTCACCGGGCCGCGCTGGCTGACCCAGGTCGCGCTGAGCGCGGAGGGCGCGGTGGAGCACGGCTCGCTCGGCCACGGGGACCAGCCGACGCTGAAGGCGTCGCTGCCGATGGCGGACCCGGCGCAGGACTCGCAGCGCTTCGCGGTCGTGGTGACGCTCGCCGAGCGGGACGGCCGGCCCAGCGCGGACGGCACCGGCGTCCTGGAGGCCACCTCGGTCGCCTCGGCCGCCTGGCTCGCCGGATCCGGCCTGCTGACCTGCACCTGGCCCGGCCGGATGGACCGGTCGCTGCGGCAGGACTGGCTGGACCAGCAGACCGCCATCGCCTGGGAGTTGGCCGACGACCTCGGCGGCGCGCCCTGGTCGGAGCTGACGCTGCCGGTCGACGAGGTGCCGACGGCGTTCCGCTACCGGGAGTCGGAGTACGGCTGGGTGCTGGCCGGTTCGGTGGCCGGCGCGCACCTGGGCGCCTACGGGCGCGGCATGAGCCCCTACGGGCTGGCGCTCGCCGCCGTCACCGACCTGTCGGACTACCGGCCGCACTGACCCGTCCGCGTCCGCCCGGCCGCACCGTACGCACCCTCGGTACGACGGCCACCGGACCGGGGGCGGGACGGGTGTCCCCGGTCCGCGCGGCCCTCCGGGCCGTCGACGGTCCGCCGGCCGTCCGGGTCCGGGCCGGGTCGCCTCCGGCGGGCCCGGCCGGCTCCGCGCGCCGCGCGGGCCACGCGAACCGTGCTGCTCGGAGCGGGCCGGAACCGGAGCGGGTCAGAACTTGTTGCGCGGGGTCAGGCCCAGCGACATGCCGGACAGTCCGCGCTGCCGCCCGCCGAGCTTGCCGGCGATGGTGCGCAGCGCGGAGCCGGCCGGCGAGCCGGCGTCGCCCAGCACCACCGGGCGACCGTCGTCACCGCCCTCGCGCAGCCGCACGTCGATCGGGATGGACCCCAGCACCGGAACGGTCGCCCCGGTGGTGCGGGTCAGGCCCTCGGCGACCCGCTGGCCACCGCCGGTGCCGAACACGTCGACCAGTTCGCCGCAGTGCGGACAGGGCATGCCGGACATGTTCTCGATGACGCCGACGATCTTCTGGTGGGTCTGCACCGCGATGGAGCCGGCCCGCTCGGCGACCTCGGCGGCGGCCTGCTGCGGCGTCGTCACCACCAGGATCTCCGCGTTCGGCACCAGCTGGGCGACCGAGATCGCGATGTCGCCGGTGCCGGGCGGCAGGTCCAGCAGCAGCACGTCCAGGTCACCCCAGTAGACGTCGGCCAGGAACTGCTGGAGCGCCCGGTGCAGCATCGGGCCGCGCCAGACCACCGGGGAGTTGCCCGGGGTGAACATACCGATCGAGATGACGCTCACCCCGTGCGAGGAGGGCGGCATGATCATGTTCTCGACCTGGGTGGGGCGGCCCTCGACGCCGAGCATGCGCGGCACCGAATGGCCGTAGATGTCGGCGTCCACCACGCCCACCTTGAGCCCGTCGGCCGCCATCGCCGCCGCCAGGTTGACGGTCACCGACGACTTGCCCACGCCGCCCTTGCCGGAGGCGACCGCGTAGACCCGGGTCAGCGAACCGGGCCGGGCGAACGGGATCTCCCGCTCCGCCTGCCCGCCGCGCAGCGAGGCGGCCAGCTCGCGCCGCTGCTCGTCGCTCATCACGTCCAACTCGACCTCGACGCCGCTCACCCCGGCGACGGCGCCGACCGCCTCGGTCACCCGTTCGGTGATGGTGTCGCGCAGCGGGCAGCCGGACACCGTCAGGTACACCGCGACGCGTACGACGCCGTCCTCGCCGATCTCCACCGACTTGACCATGCCCAGGTCGGTGATCGGCTTGTGGATCTCGGGATCGTTCACCGTCGCCAGCGCGGCGCGGACCGCCCCGGCGTCCGGGGTTGCGTACGTGTCGGTAGCCATACGCCGATGGTACGGCGCCGCGGCGGTCGGCCGGGCCCGGGTCAGCGGGCCGGCCGCCGCTCCGCCCCGCCGCGCAGGTCGTGGTAGAGCCGCTCCTCCAGGTCCTTGAGGGCGTCCTGCAGTTCGGAGCGGAGCCAGTCGCGGGTGGCCACCTCGCCGATGTTCATCCGCAGCGCCGCGATCTCCCTGGTCAGGTACTCGGTGTCGGCGATGCTGCGCTCGTTCTGCCGGCGGTCCTGCTCCAGGTTGACCCGGTCCCGGTCGTCCTGCCGGTTCTGCGCCAGGAGGATCAGCGGCGCCGCGTAGGACGCCTGGAGGGACAGCGCCAGCGTCAGGAAGATGAACGGGTACTGGTCGAAGCGCAGGTCGCGCGGCATCGCCACGTTCCAGGCGACCCAGGCGATGATCACGACGGTCATCCACACGATGAACCGGCCGGTGCCCAGGAACCGGGCGATCCGCTCGCTCAGCCGGGCGAACGCCTCCGGGTCCCAGGTGGGCAGCAGGCTGCGCCCGGGTTCGCGCGGCACGTCGAGCCGGGCGCCGGCGCCGCGCTCCGGCGTGCCGGCGCGCTCCCGCTCCGCGCGGTTGGACCGGTCAGCCATCGCCCGCCTCCCCCAGCCCCGCCACCGGGGACGACGCGTCGTGCCCGGCGGAGTCCCGCCAGTCGTCCGGCAGCAGGTGGTCCAGCACGTCGTCCACCGTGACCGCGCCCAGCAGCGCCCCGTTGTCGTCCACCACGGCCGCCGCCATCATGTTGTACGTCGCCAGGTAACTGGTCACCGCGGGCAGCTGGGTGTCCGGCGCCAGCGGCCGCAGGTCGGTGTCCACGATCGCGCCGACCAGCTGGAACGGCGGATCGCGCAGCAGCCGCTGGAAGTGCACCATGCCGAGGTACTTGCCGGTCGGTGTCTCGTCCGGCGGCCGGCAGACGTACACCTGCGCGGCCAGCGCCGGGGTCAGGTCCTGGTTGCGCACCCGGGCCAGCGCCTCGGCGACCGTGGCGTCCGGGCGCAGCACGATCGGCTCGGTGGTCATCAGACCGCCGGCGGTGTGCTCCTCGTACGTCAGCAGCCGGCGCAGCGGCTCCGCGTCCTGCGGCTGCATCAGCGTCAGCAGCCGTTCCTTCTCCACGTCGGGCAGCTCCGAGAGCAGGTCGGCCGCGTCGTCCGGGTCCATCGCCTCCAGCACGTCGGCGGCCCGCTCCTCGGCGAGCTTGCGCAGGATCCCGACCTGGTCGTCCTCCGGCAGCTCCTCCAGCACGTCGGCCAGCCGGTCGTCGTCCAGCGCGGCGGCGACCTCACCGCGGCGCTTGTCCGACAGGTGGTGCAGCACGTTCGCCAGGTCGGCCGGGCGCAACTGCTCGAAGGTGGCCAGCAGGCTCGCCGCGCCCTGCCCGTGCTCGACCGCCGAGAAGCCGGTCACCGCCGACCAGTCGACGGTGAGCGTCTCGCCCCGGCGGCGCAGCGCCCCGCCCCGGCCGCGGCGCACGAAGACCTTGTCGATCTCCCAGTCGCGGCGGGCCGGGAGCCGGTGCATCGCCACGTCCAGCACGGTGACCTCGGTGCCGTCCTGCTCGGCGTCCACCAGGCGCACCTTGCGGTCCAGCAGTTCGCCGAGGACGAGCGTCTCGGCGGCCCGCTGCTCGAAACGCCGCAGGTTCACCACGCCGGTGGTGATGACCTGGCCGGACTCCAGTCCGATCACCCGGGTCATCGGCAGGAAGATCCGGTGCCGGCTGACCACCTCGACCACCAGGCCGAGCACCCGGGGCGGGCGCCCGCCGACCCGCAGGATGGCCACCACGTCCCGCACCCGGCCGACCTGGTCGCCCGCCGGGTCGAAGACCGGGACACCGGCCAGCCGGGAGAGGAACACCCGCGGGGCTCCTGCCGCCATGCCGGGCCTCCCACCTGTGCGCGCGCCGCCCGTTCAGGGATCGAGAAGCGGGCAAGGCAAGAGTAGTCGTCGGGACCTCCCCGGTCGGGCAGGCGGGTACCGGTCCGCCACGCCGGGCCGTGCCGCCACGCCGTCGGTGCGACCGGGCGGGCGGCGGCGTGGCGGCGGGCGGCGGTGCGCGGCGCGGCCGTCAGGCGGCGGCCGGCGTGGCGGCACGCGGCCCGGGGGCGGTGCGCCCGGTCCTGGCGGTCCCGGGTCCCGGCCCGCCGTGCGGGGGTCCGCGGCCGGAGCCCGGCGGGGTCAGCCGCGCCCGGACCCGCGGCGGCGGCCCGCGCGGCCGAGCAGCAGCCGGGGCAGCGCGGCGGGCGCCGGGCGCCGGGTGACGGCCGGGGAGGGCGGCGGTGCGGCGGCGCCCGAGGCGTCCGGCATGGCGCCGGGCGCCTCCTGCGGCGGGCCGGACGGCTCCAGACGCAGCACCCGGCACTCGCGGGCCCAACGCTCGGTCATCACCGGCGCGTCCGGGGCGTTGAGCCGGCCGCCCTTCAGCTCGTCCACCGCTGCCCGCCAGGCGTCGCCGCCCGGCGGCAGTTCGCGCACCGCGGCCGGGAAGGAGACCAGCCGTCCGCCCTTGTCCTTGCTGCGCACGGTCACCGTCGCGGTGCCGCCGTCCGGCAGGCCGCGCAACGGCTGCTCGCCGGGCCCGCCGCCGACCACGCAGACCGCGCCGTCGTGCCAGACGTGCCACAGGCCGATCGCCGGACCGGCCGCGCCGCGTACCCACAGCAGCCCGGACTTCCTGGCCGCCTCCTCGATCAGGGCCCGTTCCAGCATCTCGCGCGTCCGCGTCCCCTCCGGCTCCATACGCGCAGCCTATTGCCTCGCGCGCGGCGCATAGGCTGACGGGGCCGGCCGTCCGCCGCCCGGCCGCCGCGGCGCGCGCCCGGCCGGAACGCCGGGGGACGGTGGGCGCCGCCCGCGAGAACGAGGAGTGCCGTGGCCAGCCAGACCCCGTCCGACGCGGACCGGACCGGCCCCGCCCCGCGCGGCGACCTGGCGCTGCTGGCGGTCGCGGTGTGCGGGGTGTCGCTGTCCGCGCCGCTGATCGCCGACACGGCGGCGCCCGCCCTGGCCATCGCCTTCTGGCGCAACGCCATGGCGGTGGCCGCGCTCAGTCCGTTCGTCCGGCTGCGCGGCGGGGCCGCGCAGCGGCGGATCGGGCGGCGGGAACTGGCGCTGTCGGCCGCCTCCGGCCTGGTGCTGGCGCTGCACTTCGGGCTCTGGCTGCCGAGCCTGTCGATGACCTCGGTGGCCTCCTCGACCGCGCTGGTGACCACCACGCCGATCTGGACCACGCTCATGCTGCGGCTGCGCGGCGAACGGCAGCCGGCCCGGGTGTGGGCCGGCTCCGCGCTGGCCTTCGCCGGGGTGGCGGCGGTCTCCGGCGTCGACCTGTCGCTGTCCGCACGGGCCCTCGTCGGCGACCTGCTGGCGCTCGGCGGCGGGGTCGCGGCGGCCGGTTACGTGCTGCTCGGCTCGCGGGTGCGGCGCACGGTGAGCACCACCTCGTACGCCTACGTCTGCTACACCGTCACCACCCTGGTGCTGCTGGCGGCCTGCCTGGTCTCGGGCGCCTCGGTGGGCGCCGGGTACACCGGGCGGACCTGGGGCAAGCTGGTGGCGCTCACGGTGGCCGCGCAACTGCTCGGGCACACCCTGATCAACCGCGTGGTGCGCGGCCTGGGACCGTCGGTGACCTCGACCGCGATCCTGCTGGAGACGCCCGGTGCCGCGCTCATCGCGGCGGTGTGGCTCGGCCAGCGCCCGCCGGCCGGCGTCTACCCGGCGCTGGCGATGATCCTGGCCGGGCTGGTGCTGGTGATCCGTCCCGGGCGCGGTGCGCGCGGGTCCGGGGAGCCGGCCGCCGAGGTGGTCGGGACCGGCGTGTGAACCGCCCGCCGGGACCCGGACCCGCGCGGGTGCGGGGCGCGCGGCCGGCGGCGGGCCGGAGGGCGCACCGGGCGGGCGCCGCCCGGGCGGGACGGGGCGGATCGGGCCTACAGCCAGCCGTTGCGGCGGAAGCCGCGGTGGATGACCGTGCAGATCGCGACCATCGCGGCCAGCACCACGTAGTAGCCGTAGCGGGTCTCCAGCTCCGGCATGTGCTGGAAGTTCATCCCGTAGACGCCGGTGATCATCGTCGGGACGGCGAGGATGGCCGCCCAGGCGGTGATCTTGCGCATGTCCTCGTTCTGCGCCACCGTCGCCTGCGCGAGGTTGGCCTGCAGGATGGAGTTGAGCAGGTCGTCGAAGCCCACCACCTGCTCGTGCACCCGCACCAGGTGGTCGGCCACGTCCCGGAAGTACTTCTGGATGCCCGGGTCCACGGTGCGCATCGGGCGCTCGCTCAGCAGCTGCATCGGCCGCAGCATCGGCGCCACGGCCCGCTTGAACTCCAGCACCTCGCGCTTGAGCTGGTAGATCCGGCCGGCGGTGTCGAGACCGGCTCCCTTGGCGGGCTGTTGGTCGGAGAAGACGTCGGTCTCCACCTCGTCGATGTCGTTGTGCAGCGCGTCGCAGACCGTCAGGTAGTCGTCCACCACCCGGTCGGCGATGGCGTGCAGCACGGAGCTGGGACCGGCCGCCAGCAGCTCCGGCTCCGACTCCAGGCGGTGCCGCAGCGAGCGCAGCGAGCCGTGGCCGCCGTGCCGCACGGTGATCACGAAGTCGGTGGCGGTGAACACCATCACCTCGCCGGTCTCCACCACCTCGCTGGTCGCGGTCAGCTCCGCGTGCTCCACGTAGCGGATCGTCTTGAAGACCGTGAAGAGCATCTCGTCGTACCGCTCCAGCTTCGGGCGCTGGTGGGCGTGGACGGCGTCCTCCACGGCCAGCGGGTGCAGCCCGAATTCCTGGGCCAGGCCCGCGAACTCCGCCTCGCCCGGCTCGTGCAGCCCGATCCACACGAAGCCCTCGCCGCTGTCGCGCACCTGGCGCAGCGCCTCGCGGGGGCGGACCCGCTCGGTGACCCGGCGGCCGTCGCGGTAGACCGCGCAGTCCACCACCGAGTCGGACAGCGGAGCCGGACCCGACCCGGCGCGCACCCCCGCGCCGCCCCGGGCGCCGTAGGACTCGCCCTTGCGCAGGGCCGGACGGACCGCGTCCCGCAGTTCACGGATCATCGACATGGCACGCTCCTTCGCGGACCGGCCGCCGGCACGGCACGCCGCCGCGGCACAGTGGTGACGAGGTCAGGAAGCTCTTCCGGCGCCCGCACCGGACGTCGGCCGGTGACGAGGACGCGCGTTGCCACGCCGCCGCCCGCGGCGAACGCACAGCGCGCTCACGGGCGGTCCGTCCGCCGGGCCCGGCGATGCCGGGGAACGGCGGGCGGTACGGGATTCCCGGCGGAACGAACCGGGTGGTGGGGCGACGATCAGGCGGGAAGCCGTACGAGGACGACCCGCTCAGCGGAAGAGCCGTCGGTACTGCACGGTCGACTGGGATCCATCGCAGCCCCACCTCCTCCGGCCGGTTCCCCGCGGGGAACATTCGGAACCATCGCGCTGGAACCGCCACACCCGGCGGTCAGCGATCCACCATACCAAGATCGGGGCGCCGGGCGCTCCCCTCGGGTCGGGACCGGGGACCTATGCTCGGCCCATGGGTTCCGACGTGACGGAGTTGACCGAGGAGCGGCTGATCTCGGCGCTGGGCGAGCCGGACGCCCGCGCGGCCGTCACCTTCCTGGGTGCCGAACGCGTCGAGGTGCTGCGCTTCGCCGACCCCGAGGCCGGCGTCGTGCGCTACGCCACCCTCGGCATGTCGGCCCAGCCGATGTCCGACCCGGCCTCCCCACTGGTCGACCCGGTGCGCGGACCGCGCGCCGAACTGGTGCTCACCGTGCGCCCCGGTGCCACGGACACCGACCGGGTGCTGCGCCCGTTGGCCGCGCTGGCGGCCTCCCCGCAGGTCGACGGCCTGGTCGTGGCGCCCGGCGCGTCGCTGGACACCGGCGAGCCGCTGTGGCCGGGCGCGCCGTTCACCGCGGTGCTGGTCGCCGAGCCCGGCGGTCTGGTGCCCGACCTGCCGCTCGCCCCGCCGATGGAGCCGGTGCGCTTCTTCCCACTGCTGCCGATGACCCCGCACGAGGCGGCCTGGAAGCGGGTGCACGGCGCGGGCGCGTTGCACGACCGTTGGCTGAGCGCCGCCACCGACCTCAGGGACCCGCTGCGGTGGTCCGTGTCGCTGGGGTGAGCACGCGGTGGACGGACGCGACCGGACAGGTGAGCGTCCTTGACCTCAGCCGTGCGTCGGAGGACCGTGGGGCGCTATGAGGGGTGAACCCAGTTGCCCGAAGTGTGGTGGCCGGGTGCGGGCGCCCGGCCTGTTCACCGACTCCTGGCAGTGCGACGCGCACGGCGGCGTACAGCCGGTCCAGCCGGTGGTTCCGCCCAGCGTGGAAGCGCTCGGGGTGGTCGTGGGCCGTTCCCGGGTGCCGGTGTGGATGCCCTGGCCGCTGCCCGTCGGGTGGCTGTTCACCGGAGCCGCCTCGGCCGGCGACGACCGCGGTGGCGGCCGGGCCAGCGTGATCGCCTGCTCCGGACCGGGGCCGCTCGGCGGGCCGGGCGAGCTGCTGCTGGTCGCCGAGGAACTGGGCGTCGGGCTCGGCGCCCGGTACGCCGGCGTGGACGGCCCCGACCCCGGCCCGGGGATCCCCACCGAGGGCCCGGCGCACGCCAAGGTGCTGGCCGCCGGCCGGCCGACCGCGCTGTGGCAGGTGCCGGGCGCGCCGGCCGACCGTGCGGTCTTCGCCGGTGAGGCGCGCGGCCTGTGGCTGTGGGCCGTCGTCTGGCCGGAACGCTCCGGCATGCTGCTCTACGACGAGATCGTGCTGACCGATCTGCGGGACGGCGGCGCCGAGTTCGACCTGCTGCCGTGCGGTGCGCTCTCCCCCCGGCTGCTGGGCTGACACACCGCCGGCCGGCCCACGCCGGACCCCGCCGGCCGACCGGACCGCCCCGGTGCCGGCGGCGGTCCGGCCCGCCGCCGGCCGGCCGGCCGCACGGTGCCGGTCGGCCGCGTGATGCCGGTGGCCACCCCCGGTACCCCTGCGGAATGCGGGGCGCACGGGCCCGTTATCCTTTGTTTCGCATATCATCCGCCGGACAGCCGGTCCGGATCCGTCCGCCGGTCGCCGGCAGTGGGGAGCCCTTGGTGCGCATCGACCTGCACGCCCACTCCACCGCCTCCGACGGCACCGACAGCCCCGCCGGGCTGGTGGCCTGCGCCGCGCGGGCCGGACTCGACGTGGTCGCGATCACCGACCACGACACGGTCGGCGGGCACGCCGCGGCGAAGGCGGCGCTGCCCGCGCAGGACCGGGCGGTCACCCTGGTCACCGGGGCCGAGCTGTCGTGCTGCCTGGCCGGAACCGGCGTCCACCTGCTGGCCTACCTGTTCGACCCGGACGAGCCCCGGTTCGCCCGGGAGCGCGAACTGGTCCGCGACGACCGGGTGCCGCGCGCCAAGGCGATGGTGGCCAAGCTGCGCGACCTCGGCGTTCCGGTGACCTGGGAGCGGGTGGCCCAGATCGCCGGGGACGGCTCGGTCGGCCGGCCGCACATCGCCAGCGCGCTGGTGGAGGCCGGCGTGGTGGCCACGGTCTCGGACGCGTTCACCGAGGAGTGGATCGCGGACGGCGGCCGGGCCTACGCCGACAAGCACGAGCTCGACCCGTTCGACGCGATCCGCCTGGTCAAGGGAGCCGGCGGGGTCATCGTGGCCGCCCACCCGGCGGCCGGGCGGGCCGGTCGCACGGTGACCGAGGGCATGCTCGCCGAGTTCGCCGCGGCCGGGCTGGACGGCGTCGAGGCGGACCACCCGGACCACGACGACCTCACCCGGGCCCGGCTGCGCGCCGTGGCGGGGGAGCTCGGCCTGCTCGTCACCGGCTCCAGCGACTACCACGGCGGGCGCAAGGACGTCGGGCTCGGCCACTGCACCACCGACCCGGCGGTCTACGAGGAGATCGTGCGCCGGGCCACCGGAGCCGCCCCGGCGTCGACCTCCTGACGGAGGCGGTCCCGGACCCCGTCCGGTACCTCCCGTCCGGGCGGCGGCGCCCACCGCGAACCGCCGCCGACCCCACCGTCCGTCCCGCCCACCGTCTCGTGTCCCGCCGCGCCCGTCCGCGCGGCCGGACCCGCCCGCCACCGGGCCGCGCCCCGCGCCGGTCCGGGGGACCGGGCCCGCGCCCGCCCCGGCTCCCCGGGCCGGCCGCCCCACGTCCGACCTTCCGCCGCGTACCGAGAGCCGCGCCGACCGCGAAAGCACCGCACTGCCATGTTCGACGTCACCCTGTTCGGATCGGTCTTCGTCACGCTGTTCGTGATCATGGACCCGCCCGGGATCACCCCGATCTTCATCGCCCTGACCGGCGGACGCCCGGTCAAGGTCCAGCGCCGGATGGCCTGGCAGGCGACACTCGTCGCCTTCGGGGTGATCGCCGTCTTCGCGCTGTGCGGCCAGGAGATCCTGGACTACCTGCACGTCTCGGTGCCCGCGCTGCGGATCTCCGGCGGGCTGCTCCTGCTGCTGATCGCCCTCGACCTGCTCACCGGCAAGGCGGACGAACCCAGCCAGACCAAGGACGTCAACGTCGCGCTCGTCCCGTTGGGCATGCCGCTGCTGGCCGGTCCCGGCGCGATCGTCACGGTGATCCTCGCCGTGCAGCACGCGGGCGGCGCGGGCCGGGAGCTGTCGGTGTGGGCGGCGATCGTGGCGATGCACGCGGTGCTCTGGCTGACGATGCGCTACTCGCTGGCGATCATCCGGCTGATCCGGGACGGCGGCGTGGTCCTGGTGACCCGGCTGTCCGGCATGCTGCTGTCGGCGATCGCGGTGCAGCAGGTGGCCAACGGCGTCCTGGGGTTCGTCCACGGGACCTGAGCCGGCGGCGGTCCGTCCGGCCCCGGGCCCGTGCTCCCGCCGCCCGGTCCGCCCCCGGGGAGGAGGGGGCGCGGGGCGGCGGAAGCGCGGGTCAGTGCTGTGCGGGACGGATGTGGATCCGCTGGCCGGTCTCGGCCGCCTCCCGCACCAGCCGGTTGACACCCGCCGCGTCGACGACCGTGCGATCCACCGCGACACCCTCGGTGTCGGACCCGAACCGGTCCAGGCGTGTGATCTCGAAGCGCATCGGCTTCTCCCTTCGTCGCTGGAAAGACGGAGCCACCCGGGCACGGGTTCAGCCGAGCCGCGCGATGCCTCCGCGCCGCTTCGCACCCCTTGCCCGCGTGTCGCGTACCTTTCAACCACGGGAGGGAGAAAATACTTCCCTGGGCTAATGAAATATTTTCACCGGTCAATCCATTGCGGCCACCGACCGCCAGAAGGCGTCCAGCGCCGCCGCCGTCTCGACCGGCCGCTCGGCGTTGGGAGAGTGCTCGGCGCCCTCGACGACCACTCGGCGCGCCCCGAGCCGGTCCGCCATCGCGTCCAGCCACGGCACCGGCCAGGCGTGGTCCACCGCGCCGGAGATGACCAGTTTCGGCAGCCGCACCGCCGCCAACTCCGCCACCCGGTCCGGCTCGTCGAGCAACTGCCGTCCAGTGACGATCAGTTGCTGGGGGGCGTTGGCCAGCCACCGCAGGTGCAGGAAGGCGTCGATGCCGTCCGGGACCCCGGCCGGTGTGCTGGACCGCTCGACGTCGAGCTCGCGCATCGCCCGCCAGACCGCCTCCAGGTCCATCGTGGCCAGCGCGTCGAGCAGCAGCTTGGTGCGCACCTGCTGCGCCGCGTCGATCGCCGCCGGCCCGGAACTCATCAGGGTCAGCGACGCCCAGGCCCGCGGCCGCCCGCCGTCCAGCACGGCCGCCCGGGCCACCAGGCCACCCATCGAGTGCCCCAGCAGGTGCACCGGGCCGTCCGCGTCCAGCGCCTCCGCCTGCGCCAGCACGTCGGCCGCCAACTCGGCCTGCGCGTACGGCTCCTCGGCGCGCGGGCCGCCGGTCTCGTACTGTCCGCGCCCGTCCACCGCGACCACCCGCCAGCCGGCCGCGGCCAGCGGGGCCAGCAGGCAGGTGAAGTCCTCCTTGCTACCGGTGAAGCCGGGCACCAGCAGTGCGGTCCCGGACCGCCCGTCACCCGCGTCCAGCACGGCGAACGAACCCCGCCGGGTCGCGAGGCGGTACGCCCGCGCTCCCTCGGGCAGCACCAGAGAAGCCGGTCGACTCATGGCCGACAGGCTAACGGCCCGCCGGCCGCGCGCGCAGCGGAACGGGGCGTGTCCACGCCACCGCCGCCGCGCCTCGCCCGCAGGCACCGCGACCCGTCGTCCCGGCCCGGCACGGCGCCGGGCCGGTCCCGCTCCCGACGAGGGAGCCGTCCCGGCCCGGCGCCGTGCCGTTCGTGTCGGGTCAGGCGTCCGGCGCGGTGGCGCCGCTGGCCGCGCCCGACCGGGTGCGGCGCCTGCGCCGGGCCGGCTTCGCCGCCTCCTGGCCGCCGTCGACCGGCTCGGCGTCCCGGGCGGACGCCTCCGGCGCGGTCGTGGCCGGGGCCGCGCCGCCGCCGGAGCGGGTACGGCGCCGCCGGCGCGGGGCCGGACGCCCGACGGGCTGGTCCGCACCGGACCGCTCGGCGCCCGCGGCCGGCTCGGCGCTCGCCGCCCCGCCGGCCGGCTCGCCGTCCACCGGGGCTCCGCCCCGGGTGCGGCGGCGCTGCCGCGGGGTGCGGGTGCGCTGCGGACGTTCCTGCCGTTCCTGGCGGTCCTGGCCGTCGCGGCCCCGGCCGCGCCCGCCGGTCTCACCCAGGTCCTCGACCTCCTCGGCCGCCAGCCCGGCGCGGGTGCGCTCCGAGCGCGGCAGGACACCGTTGGTGCCCTCCGGGATGCCCAGCACCTCGTAGAGGTGCGCGGAGGTGGAGTAGGTCTCCTCCGGGTCGTTGAAGGTCAGCCCCAGCGCCTTGTTGATCAGCTGCCAGCGCGGGATGTCGTCCCAGTCGACCAGCGTGATCGCGATGCCGGAGTTGCCGGCCCGGCCGGTGCGGCCGACCCGGTGCAGGTAGGTCTTCTCGTCCTCCGGCGACTGGTAGTTGATCACGTGCGTGACGCCGTCCACGTCGATGCCGCGCGCCGCGACGTCGGTGCAGACCAGCACGTCCACCTTGCCGTTGCGGAACGCGCGCAGCGCCTGCTCGCGCGCGCCCTGGCCGAGGTCGCCGTGGACCGCGCCGGACGCGAAGCCGCGCCGGGCGAGCTGGTCGGCGATGTCGGCGGCGGTGCGCTTGGTGCGGCAGAAGATCATCGCCAGCCCGCGGCCCTCGGCCTGCAGCACCCGGGCGACCAGCTCGGGCTTGTCGAGCGAGTGCGCCCGGAAGACGTGCTGGGTGATGTTGGCCACCGTCACGCCCTCGTCGTCCGGCGCGGTGGCGCGGATGTGGGTGGGCTGCGACATGTAGCGGCGGGCGAGCGAGATGACCTGGCCCGGCATGGTCGCGGAGAACAGCATGGTCTGCCGCTTGCCCGGCAGCAGGTCCATGATCCTCTCGACGTCCGGCAGGAAGCCCAGGTCGAGCATCTCGTCGGCCTCGTCGAGGACCAGGGCGCGCACCGCCTTGAGGTCCAGCTTGCGCTGACCGGCCAGGTCCAGCAGCCGGCCCGGGGTGCCGACGACCACGTCGACGCCCTTGCGCAGTGCCTCGACCTGCGGTTCGTAGGCCCGGCCGCCGTAGATCGCGAGGACCCTGACGTTGCGCACCTTGCCGGCCGTGAGCAGGTCGTTGGTGACCTGGGTGCACAGCTCGCGGGTCGGGACGACGACGAGCGCCTGCGGGCCGTCGGTCAGCTCGTCCGGCCGGGCCCGCCCGGCCTCGACGTCGGCGGGGACGGTGACCCGCTCCAGCAGCGGCAGCCCGAAGCCGAGCGTCTTGCCGGTGCCGGTCTTGGCCTGGCCGATGACGTCGTTGCCGGCCAGTGCGACCGGGAGCGTCATCTCCTGGATGGGGAACGGTGTGGTGATGCCGACGGCTTCGAGCGCCTCGGCGGTCTCGGGGAGGATCCCGAGATCACGGAAAGTCGTGGTGGACAGGATGCTTGCCTCTTCCGTGAGCGCGGCAGGGGCGGCGAGGGGGGTCGCACGTCCGTGGGTCGGACGCTTGACCGCGCTGCGTGTCTCTCGACGGCCGTGGGGCCCCCGGACCGGACATCCGTGACCTGGGGCGACCGTGCAGCGCGGGACCGCGGCCCTCACGCGTGCCGCGGGCGGGGCCACCACCCACGGGGACGTGGGCGGGACAGTCGGATCGGAGCCGATCGGGCCACCGACCGGGCATCCGCGTTCGTGAACGAGTCCGCCGGTGATCGACGGGCTCTTTACCACTCTACCCCGGATTCGCCCAGCCGCGAGGGATGGATTCCGATCGGATTCGACTCGGCGTTCGGAACCGACCGCCGCCGGCCGGCCCCGGACCGCCGCGCGGAGGCCGTTCGAACAGGCCCGGCGCGGTCGGACGGCCCGCGCGGGCGGACTATTGTGCGCTGCATGGAGACGCCTGACGTGACGCCCGACGAGACCGACGCCACAGCTTCCCGGCCCCGGGGGGCCGCCACCGGCATCGCGGCCCAGGACTGGACCGCCGCCTGCGCCCGGCCGCAGTACCGCGCGGCGGTCGTCGACCTGCTGGGCGCCCTCGCCTACGGCGAGCTGGCCGCCTTCGAACGACTGGCGGACGACGCCAAGCTGGCGCCCACCCTGGAGGACAAGGCGGAGCTGGCGAAGATGGCCACGGCGGAGTTCGTCCACTTCGAACGGCTGCGCGACCGGTTGGCCGGCATCGGCGAGGACCCGACCGGTGCCATGGAGCCGTTCGCCGCCGCGCTGGACGGCTTCCACCGGCAGACGGCGCCGTCGGACTGGCTGGAGGGCCTGGTCAAGGCGTACGTGGGCGACTCCATCGCCAGTGACTTCTACCGCGAGGTGGCCGCCCGGCTGGACTCCGACACCCGCGCCCTGGTGCTCGCGGTGCTGGACGACACCGGGCACGCCAGTTTCGCGGTGGAGAAGGTGCGTGCCGCCATCGAGGCCGACCCGCGGGTCGGCGGCCGGCTGGCGCTGTGGGCCCGCCGCCTGATGGGCGAGGCGCTCTCCCAGGCGCAGCGGGTGGTGGCGGACCGCGACGCGCTCTCCACCATGCTGGTCGGGGGCCTGGCGGACGGGTTCGACCTGGCCGAGGTGGGCCGGATGTTCACCCGCATCACCGAGGCGCACACCAAGCGGATGTCCGCGCTCGGCCTGGCCTCGTGACCGTCGCCGCTCCACCGTCGGCCGCCCGCGCCGTCGCCTCCCGCGACGGGGGCGCGTCGGGGCGCGGCGCGTCAGGCGGTGCGCGGTCCCCGGGGCCGACGGCCGGCTCCGGCCGGCGGCCCCGCGACGGCCGGAGCGGCGGACGCGGCCGGCGCGTGGCCGGGCGCCGGGCATCGGGCGGCGGCCAGCGACAGGCCGGCCGCCGCGACCAGCAGCGCGGCCAGCGCCGGGACGCCCGGCGCGCCCGTGCCCACCACCCAGCCGGTGATCGTGCCGCCGAGCACCGCCCCGGTCATCCCGGTTCCGGCCGCCAGCCGGCGGGCCGGGAACCGGCGGGGCAGCAGCCACAGCGCGGCCGTGACCGCCAGCGCGCCGACCATCGCGTTCCCGAGCGCTTCCCACCAGAGCATGACGTCCCTCCCGCGGTCGATCACCTGCCGTGCCCGTCCGCCCCGGGGGCCGGTCCCCGGGCCGCGCGGCGGGCGACGTTCGGACGCCGGTCACTTACCCACCAGTAGCGCCGGGGCAAACGAAAAGCGGCCACGGACGGGGTGCCGTGGCCGCTTCCGGCCGGTTCAGCGCGCGGTCACAGCGCGCCGAAGCCCACCTTGTGCTTCGACGGCTCGCCGATCTCCACGTAGGCCAGCCGGTCGGCCGGAACCAGAACCCTGCGTCCGCGCTCGTCGGTGAGGCTCAGCAGCTTCTCGGCGCCGCTCAGCGCCGCCGACACCGCCTTGTGGACCTCCTCGGCCGACTGCTCGCTCTCGATGACGATCTCGCGCGGCGCGTGCTGCACCCCGATCTTGACCTCCACGGTCTTCCCTCCGAAGCTCAGGCGTCTACGCCGCCAACAGTAGCGTTTGCCGACCGCCCGCGGGCGGTCCGCGCCGGTGCCCGGCCGGCGCCGGGCGGACGCCCCGTGCCCGGGTACCGGTCCGCCCCGTCGGTCCGCGCCCCGGCCGGCCGCCGGATCAGCGGCCGGGTCCGTCGCCGCCGTGCAGCGGGAAGCCGGCGATGCCGCGCCAGGCCAGCGAGGTCAGCAGCTCCACCGCCTGGTCCCGGGAGACCGAGGTGCCGCTGGAGAGCCAGTAGCGGGCGACCACCTGCGAGACGCCGCCGAGGCCGACCGCCAGCAGCATCGACTGGTCCCGGCCCAGTCCGGTGTCCTCCGCGATGACCTCGCTGATCGCCTCGGCGCACTCCATGGTCACCTCGTCGACCCGCTCGCGCACCGCCGGCTCGTTGGTCAGGTCGGACTCGAACACCAGCCGGAACGCGCCGCCCTCGTCCTCGACGTAGGCGAAGTAGGCGTGCATGGTCGCCTCGACGCGCTGCTTGTTGTCGGTGGTCGAGGCCAGCGCCGAGCGCACCGCGTGCAGCAGCGACTCGCAGTGCTGGTCGAGCAGCGCCAGGTACAGCTCCAGCTTGCCCGGGAAGTGCTGGTAGAGCACCGGCTTGCTGACGCCGGCCCGCTCCGCGATGTCGTCCATCGCCGCCGCGTGGTAGCCCTGGGCGACGAAGACCTCCTGGGCCGCGCCGAGCAACTGGTTGCGCCGGGCGCGACGCGGCAGACGTGTCCCGCGCGGACGCGTCTCGGTCTGCTCCATGGCTGTCACGCCGCCTCCCAAGTTCCTCTCTGGCGGTGGCCCGGTGCCGCTGTGCCCCCGCCGCGAATGCGCTGCGCTGGCCATCGTACGTTTGGGTAACGGGACGATGCGCCGTCGGCGGCAGAATCTCACGGCCTGGACACGCCCGCGCCGGCGGTTCCCGTCCCGCTTCGGACGGTTTGTCAGCGATAGTCGTCCTCGTCCATCGGGACGTCGCGGTGCTGCTCGGCCGCGTCCGCCGGGTCCACGTCGTCCGGGACCGGCTCGCCGCCCGGTTCCTCGGCATCCGGCTCCGGCACGTCGAGCCGCTGCTCGGCACGGTCCGCCTCGTTCGCCTCCCACGGCTGCCCGGCGGTCGGCGGCTCGTCCGGCATGGCGCCTCCTCGGATGGGATCCCCCTCCGAGCGTACGGCCGGGCCGCCGGTTCCACCCCCGCTGGCCTCCGCCGGCCCGCCGCCAACGCGCGGACGGACGGACGGTCGGGTGCCGGTGATCAGCTCGTAATATTGGGTCATGTCCTCGACCGAATCCACGCAGCCGTCCGACGCCGTGCTGGGCGGTGCCCCGGCGTCCGTGCCCCCCGCCGGCGTCCCCGCGGCGGACAGCGACCGGGAGGCCGTCCGGACGGTCCGGCCGCCCGGCCTGTCGCTGGTGGTCCGCTCCCGCCCGGCGGCCCGCGAGGGCCTGGCGCCCGCGCTCTTCGTGCACGGGCTGGGCGGTTCGTCGCAGAACTGGTCGGCGCTGATGGACCGGCTGGACGACACCGTCGCCGGCGAGGCCGTCGACCTGCCGGGCTTCGGCTACTCCCCGCCGCCGGACAACGGCGACTACTCCGTCAACGGGCACGCCCGCGCGGTGGTGCGCCTGCTGGAGGCCGACGCGCGTGGGCCGGTGCACCTGTTCGGCAACTCGCTGGGCGGCGCGGTCGCCACCCGGATCGCCGCCGTCCGCCCGGACCTGGTGCGCACGTTGACGCTCATCTCGCCCGCGCTGCCCGACGTGCGCCCGCAGCGCACCGCCTGGCCGACCGCGCTCGCCTCGGTGCCGGGGCTGCCGCGGCTGTACATGCGGGCCACCCGGGACTGGACACCGCGCCGCCGCACCGAGGCGCTGATCTCGCTCTGCTTCGGCGACCCGACCTCGTTCGGCGAGGCGGAGTTCGAGGCGGCGGCCCGGGAGTACGAACGGCGGCTGGCGCTGCCGTACTTCTGGGACGCGATGTCCCGCTCCACCCGCGGCATCGTGAACGCCTACACCATGGGCGGGCAGCACTCGCTGTGGCGGCAGGCCGAGCGGGTGCTCGCGCCGACGCTGCTGGTCTACGGCGGCCGGGACAAGCTGGTCGCCTTCCGCACCGCCCGGCGTGCCGCGCGCACCTTCCGCGACGCGCGCCTGGTGGTCATCCCGGAGGGCGGCCACGTCGCGATGATGGAGCACCCGCACATCGTGGAACGGGCCTTCCGCGACCTGCTGTCGGCCGGCGCGGACGACTGACGCCGGACGACTGACGCCGGACGCCCGGACCGCCGGGTCCCCGGCCGTCCGGGCGCCCGCCGCGACGCCGTGCGCGGCGGCGGGGCGACACCGGTACGCGCCGGCGCGGAAAACGCGCGGGTACGGCGAAGGTTACGGCCTTTCACCCCTTCCGGTGGCATGGCGGACAACCGTCCGTCGCGCGACCCCGGGCTCGGCATAGCGTCGGCGCATCGTCTCCCGCCAGGTCGCACAAGGGGTGCCGGATGCGCGTCGCACTGCTCACCGAGGGTGTCCGGCCCTGCCCGGAGGGCGACCGACCGTGCGGAGGGGACCGTCCGGAGCGTGCGGAGGCGCCCGGGGCCGGCCGGCTCGCGTGGTGCGATCGGCTGGCGCGTTCGCCCCGGCGGACACCACGCCGCGGTGTACGCCCAGGCGCACCACCCGGGCGCCGCCGGGCCCACCGGTCCGGCCGGCCGCCGGGCCGCGGTGCGCGCGCTGGCGTTGTACGGTCCGCCCCCGCCGCGCCGGCGCGGCGGCGGATCCCGGCCGGCCGGCCGCCGCCGCTTCCAGGACGGCTACCGGGAGGTGGCCCGCGGCGCCGGCCGCCTCCCGCCGGGCGCCCGCACTGGCCGCCCACCGGGTGGGACGAGAGCGGAGCGGCCGTGAAGGACCGTTTCGCCCAACGGGCTGGACGCCCTCGCCGAGCGGGCCGGCGGCCTCAGCCCCGCACCGTGCTCCGAGGCCGCCGTCCGGATCCTGGAACCGGCCTGCCGGGCGCCCGGTGTCGACCCGCTGGTCGCCGCCGCCCGCCCCGCCGCCCTGCTCGTCGCCGCCGACCTGCTGGAACGCGCGCCGAGCGGCGGCCGGGCAATCCGCCGAGATCCGCCGGAAAACGCCGTCAACAACCGGAAAAAACTTATCGACAGAACCCGAGAGGACCGCCCGGCCCATGACCGAGACGCACCCGCACGGATCCCGGCCCGCGTCGTCCGGCGGACCGGTCGGCGGGCGCCGCCGGCGCCCGGCCGCTGCTGGCCGGCCCGCTCGCGCTGGTCACCGTGGCGTTGCCGGCCGCGCCGGTCGGCTTCGCACCGCTGGCGCCCGGCGGCCCGCGACCCGACCCGGTCGCGCTGGCCGGGACGGCCGGCCTCGGGCTGCTGCTGTTCACCGCGCGGCTGCTGGCCGTGCACGGCCGCCGGAGCACGGCGGCGCTGGGCACCTGCTGCGCCGCCGCGGCCGAGGCGCTGGGGCTGGCGGGCACCGCCGTCCGGCCGCTGAGCGCCCCGCTGCGCCTGCTGGTCGGCGCGGCCGGGCCCGGCCGCGTGCAGGCCGGCGCGTGCTGGGCCGCCGCCACCGCGCTGGCCGCCTACGCCGCGGCGGCCCTGACCCGGGTCGGCGCGCACGCCCCGGTCGCGACGTCTAGGACCCCGCCTACGCCGCGGCCCTCTTCGGCTCCCCGCACGCCCACGCGAGCGGGAACCCCGCCCGGTGAGAACCGCGGGCGGATCCGGACCCGCCGTGCCACGGCCCGTGCCGACCGGCCGGCGCTCCGGTGTCACACCCCTTCAGGAGACGGAAGACACGTGAAGACGCAAGTTCGAAGGCCCAGGACGCGCACGGTGGGTCGGGGTGGCGCCCGATGAGAGTGTTGCTGCTCGGGTCCGGCGGGTTCCTCGGCCGGCACGTCGCGGAACGGCTGCTGGCCGATCCGGCGGCCCAGTTGACCGCGTTGGGGCGGCAGGATGACGCGGACGTGCGGTTCGATCTGGCCAACGGCAGCCCCGGCGCGCTCGCCCGGTTCCTGGACGCGGTCCACCCCGGGGTGGTGGTCAACTGCGCCGGGACCACCAGGGGCGGCGCGCGGGAGCTGACCCGGCACAACACGGTGGCCGTGGCGACGGTCTGCGAGGCGTTGCGGCGCAGCGGCTGCGCGGCGCGGCTGGTGCACGTCGGCTGCTCGGCCGAGTACGGGCCGGCCCCGAACGGCTCGTCGACCGGCGAGGACGCGGTGCCGCGCCCCGGCGGGCCGTACGGCGTCAGCAAGCTGGCCGCCACCGAACTCGTGGTCGGCTCCGGACTGGACGCCATCGTGCTGCGGGTGTTCTCGCCGGTCGGGCCCGGAACGCCGACCTCCTCGCCGCTGGGCCGGCTGGCGGAGGCGATGCGCCGTGCCATGCACAACGGCGACGCGGAGTTGAAGCTCGGCGGACTCGCCGTGCGGCGCGACTTCGTGGACGTGCGCGACGTGGCCCGCGCGGTGCACGCCGCCTCGCTGTCCGCCGCGCAGGGCGTGGTGAACATCGGCACCGGGCGCGCGGTGCGGCTCAAGGAGGCCGTGGCGCACCTGGCCGGGGCGGCCGGCTACGCCGGCACGCTGCACGAGGCCGACGATCCGGGCAACGTGCCGCCGTACCCGGACGGTTGCGGCCTGTGGCAGCAGGCGGACGTGCGCACCGCGCGGGACCGGCTCGGCTGGCGGCCGCGGATCGCGCTGGAGGAGTCGCTGGCGGACGTCTGGATGGAGGCCGCCTGCCGGGTCTGACGCCGCTGACCGCGGCGGGACCGCCGCCTCCCCGCCTCCCCGCCTCCCCGCCGGCCCGCGCCCGCCGACCGGGCCGCCGCGCGGGCCGCGGCGGGGCGGCGGGGCGGGCCCGGGCCGGCGGGTGCGGCGGTGCCCGTCGCGGGCGTGTGGCCGGAGGCCCGCCCCGGGCCCGTCTCGCACCCCGGACGCGGTGCCGCGGAATGCGGCCGGGCGTGGCAGTGTTACGAGGAGGACCCGCCCGGCCGGAGCGGTGCCGGAGGGTTCCGCGCCGAGCGATCCGAACCAGCCCACCGACCCGCGCCCAACCGACGATCACACCCACGACCAACGGAGTCCCCGTGTCGCTGCCACCCCTGGTCGAGCCGGCCGCCGAGCTCACCGTCGACGAGGTCCGCAGGTACTCCCGCCACCTGATCATCCCCGACGTGGGCATGGACGGGCAGAAGCGGCTGAAGAACGCGAAGGTGCTGTGCGTCGGCGCCGGCGGTCTCGGCTCGCCGGCCCTGATGTACCTGGCCGCCGCCGGGGTCGGCACGCTCGGCGTCGTCGAGTTCGACGAGGTCGACGAGTCCAACCTGCAGCGCCAGATCATCCACAGCCAGGCCGACATCGGCCGCTCGAAGGCGGAGTCCGCGCGCGAGACCGTGCGCGGCATCAACCCGTACGTCGAGGTCGTGCTGCACGAGGAGCGCCTTGAGGCGTCCAACGTGATGGAGATCTTCTCCGGCTACGACCTCATCGTGGACGGCACCGACAACTTCGCCACCCGCTACCTGGTCAACGACGCCTGCGTACTGCTCGGCAAGCCGTACGTGTGGGGGTCGATCTACCGCTTCGACGGCCAGGCGTCGGTCTTCTGGAGCGAGCACGGGCCCTGCTACCGCTGCCTGTACCCCGAGCCGCCGCCGCCCGGCATGGTGCCCAGCTGCGCCGAGGGCGGCGTGCTGGGCGTGCTGTGCGCGTCCATCGGCTCGATCCAGGTCACCGAGGCGATCAAGCTGCTCACCGGCACCGGCGACCCGCTGCTCGGCCGGCTGATGGTCTACGACGCCCTGGAGATGCGCTACCGCGAGGTCCGGGTCCGCAAGGACCCCGAGTGCGCGGTCTGCGGCAAGAACCCCTCGGTCACCGAGCTGATCGACTACGAGGCGTTCTGCGGCGCGGTCAGCGAGCAGGCCCAGGAGGCGGCGGCAGGTTCCACCATCACGCCCCGCCAGCTGAAGGACTGGATCGACGCCGGCGAGCCGATCGAGATCATCGACGTGCGCGAGCCGAACGAGTACGAGATCGTCTCGATCCCCGGCGCCACGCTGATCCCGAAGAACGAGTTCCTGATGGGTGACGCGCTGGGCGGCCTGCCGCAGGACCGGCGGATCGTGCTGCACTGCAAGTCCGGCGTGCGCTCCGCCGAGGTGCTCGCGGTGCTGAAGAACGCCGGTTTCTCCGACGCGGTCCACCTCGGCGGCGGCGTCATCGGCTGGGTCAACCAGATCGAGCCGGACAAGCCGGTCTACTGACGGACGGTCGCGGGTGGGCCCGCGGCGCCTCGCCGCGGCCCGACCGCCGCGCGGACCGGGCGACGCCGCCGCGGCCCCGACCGGCGGCGCGGCGGGCCGGCTACAGCGCGACCGCCGTGACGTCCTCGGCCGGCAGCCGGACCCAGACCGGGTCGCCCTCCGCGAGGGCGAGTTCGGCCGCCTCGGGGGTGCCGATCTCGGCGGTGACGTCCAGCCCGCGGGCCGACCCGTCCGCCGTGACCAGCACCCGGGTGCGGCCGCCCAGCGCCGTCAGCTCCACGACCTGCCCGTGCCACACGTTGCGCCGGCCGCCGGGTGGGCGCCCCCGGTGCAGCGAGACCGCCTCCGGGCCGGCCACCGCCAGCGCCGGCCGGCCCGCGCCGTCCGCGGCACCGGCGGGCCCGCCGTCACCCGTCCGGTCCGGCGGCGTCGCCGTGCCGTCCGCCGCACCGGCCGTCAGCAACCGTGCTCCGCCCGGCAGTTCGAGCTCCGCGCCGCGCAGCACGCCGTGCCAGGCGTTGCGGCCGAGCATCCGGGCCACCCACGCCGAGCGCGGGCGACGGGCGATCTCGGCGGGGGTGCCGTCCTGCACCCGGCCGCCGTCCCGCAGTACCAGCACCCGGTCGGCCAGCGACACCGCCTCCACCGGGTCGTGGGTGACGATGAGGCAGACGCCGGGGAAGCCGGCGAGGTGCGCGCGCAGCGCGTGCCGCACCCGCGAGCGGGTGGTCTGGTCCAGCGCGGCCAGCGGTTCGTCGAGCAGCAGCAGGCGCGGCCGGGCCGCCAGCGCCCTGGCCAGCGCGACGCGTTGCGCCTGCCCGCCGGAGAGCCGGCCCGGCCGGCGGCCGGCCAACTCGCCCACTCCGAGCCGCTCCAGCCACCGCGCCGCCAGGGCCCGGGCCTCGGCACGCGGCACGCCCTGCGCGCGCAGCCCGTAGGCGGTGTTGGACAGCGCGGTCAGGTGCGGGAAGAGCGCACCGTCCTGCGGCACCCACGCCACCTGGCGGCGGTGCGTCGGCAGCCGGGCGGCGTCCACGTCGCCGAGCCGCAGGGTGCCGGCCGACGCCAGCGGCGTCAGCCCGAGCAGCGCACGCAGCAGCGTGGTCTTGCCGGCGCCGTTCGGACCCACCACGGCGATCGTGGTGCCCGGCTCCGCGCGCAGGTCGAGCCGCGGGTACCCGTCGATCTCGGCGTGCAGCGGCCAGCGCGGCCCCGGCGCGCCGCCGTTCTCCGCGGCGGGCCGGCCGGCGGCCGGCGCCGGGGCGGCCTCGTCGTCGGGACGGGACGGGCCGGGCCCGGTCGGCCGCGCGCCGGTCCACCGCCCGCGCAGCACGAGCAGCACCGCCACGGCCACCACCAGCAGCAGCAGCGAGACGGCGGTGGCGCCCTGCGGGTCCTCCTGGAGCAGCAGGTAGACCTGGAGCGGCAGGGTCTGGGTGACGCCCGGCAGGTTCCCGGCGAAGGTGATCGTCGCCCCGAACTCGCCCAGCGCCCGCGCCCAGCACAGCGCGGCGCCCGCCGCCAGCCCCGGCGCCGCCATCGGCAGCGTCACGGTGAAGAACGTCCGCGACGGCCGCGCGCCCAGCGACAGCGCGGTCTCCTCGTAGCCGGGGGGCAGCGCGGTGAGCGTGCCCTCCAGGCTGATCACCAGGAACGGCATCGCCACGAACGCCGCCGCCACCACGGTGCCGGCGGTGGAGAACGGCAGCGTCACGCCGAGCCGGCCCAGCAGCGGCCCGAGCAGCCCGTGCCGTCCGAAGCCCATCAGCAGCGCCACGCCGCCCACCGTCGGCGGCAGCACCATCGGCAGCAGCACCAGCGCCCGCACCAGCGCCTTGCCGGGGAAGTCCACCCGGGCCAGCACCCAGGCCAGCGGCACCCCGAACAGCAAGGAGAGCGCCAGCGCGGAGAAGGACACCAGCAGCGACAGCCGGAACGCCTGCGTCACGTCCTGCCCGGTCAGCCGGGCCGCCAGGTGCGACCACGGGGTGCGCGCCAGCACCCCGGCCAGCGGCAGCACCAGGAACACCAGCGCCAGTACCGCCGGCACGGTCAGCGCGAACGGGATCCGGCCGCGCGCCGCGGACCGGCCGCGCGGCACGGCGCGCCGCGGGCCGGTCACGGGTGCTGGAAGCCGGCGGCCCGCAGGATCGACTGGCCCTTGGCGGAGATCAGGAAGCCGACGAACGCCTGGGCGTCCTGCGGGTTCTTGGAGGAGCGCAGCGCGGCGGCCGGGTAGACGGCGATGGCGTTCTGCGCGTCCGGTATGGCGACCTCGTCCACCTTGCCGTGGGCGCCCTTGGCGTCCGTCATGTAGACGATGCCGGCGTCCGCCTCGCCGAGTTCGACCTTGCTGAGCACCCCGGTGACGCTGGTCTCCTCGGAGACCGGGTGCACCGTGACGTGCTGCGCCTTGAGCACCTTGGCCGAGTAGTTGCCCACCGGCACCGCCGTGGCGGCCAGCACCACCTTCAGCTTGGGGTTCGCCAGGTCCTTCAGCCCGTGCAGGTGCTCGGGGTCGCCGGGCGCGGTGGCGATGGTGAGCCGGTTCTTCGCGAAGTCGAGCGGCTCGCGGGTCAGGCTCTTGACGTCTGACATCGTCCGGGTGTCGGCGGTGGCCAGCACGTCCGCCGGGTCACCCTGCCGGATCTGGGCCACCAGGTCCTGCGAGCCGGCGAAGGAGACCCGCACGCTCACGTCCGGGTGACCGGCGTGGAACGCGGCGGCCTCGGCCTTGAACGCGTTGTCGAGGGAGGCGGCGGCCAGCACCGTCAGCGTCACGTGCCGGCTGCCGGAGGCGTGCGGGGAACCGCCCGCGGAGTGCCCGCCGCAGCCGGCGAGCGGCAGCACGAGCGCGGCAGCGGCCACCGGGAGGGCCGTGCGGCGGACGGCGGAACGAACGGTCTCGCTACGGAATACCACGGGACTCCCCGGATCGGCGGTCGCGCTCAGGCGCGGTCGATGTGGACGTTGGTGGACTTCACGCGTGCCACGGCTTCCATCCCGACTTCGAAGCCGAGTTCCTCGACGGCCTCCCGGGTCAGCAGCGAGACCAGCCGGAACGGACCCGCCTGGATCTCCACCTGGGCGGCCACGTCCCCGGTCTTCACGGCGGTGATGATGCCCGGGAACGCGTTGCGCGCCGAGGTGTAGGGCTCCTCGGCCTCGTCGCCGCCGGCCTCCTCGGCGAGCACCACGGAGAACGCCGCCAGGTCGCGGCCGTCGATGAGTCGCTTCCCCGACGCGTCCCGATGGGTGGCGACTCGGCCCGCGTCCGCCCAACGGCGCACGGTGTCGGGACTCACGCCGAGCAGCCGCGCCGCCCGGCCGATGGTATAGGACCGCATGTGCGGCACATTAAGGCCGACGGGCGCGCATCTGCAAGGACCCGAAGCGCCTCGGACCGGCAGGTGCGGCTTACGGAAGTGTCACAGCTCGCCGCGTCGGGTCAGGTGGGTGAAGCAGAGCCAGCCGGGCAGCACCGGCAGCCAGAAGGTGACCAGCCGGAACAGCAGCACCGCCGAGAGGGCCTTGTCGTACGGCATGCCGGCGATGGTCAGCGCGCCGGACAGCGCGGCCTCGATCGCGCCCACGCCGCCGGGCGAGGGCACGGCGGAACCGGCCGCGTTCGCCACCAGGAAGACCACCGCGACCCCGGCGAAGCTCATCGAGGCGTAGCCGAACGCGCGCACCGAGGCGTCCAGGCAGGCCACGTTCACCAGCGTCAGCAGCAGCACGCCGCCCGCACCGGTGATCAGCTTGCGGGGCCGCTGCAGCATGTCCAGCATGCGCGGCACCACCCCGGCGAACAGCGAACGCACCCGGGTGGAGACGAACTTGCGCAGCGGCGGCACCGCGGTGACCACCAGCACCAGCACCGCGGCGGCCAGCAGCCCGGCGATCACCGTGCGGGACGGCGACAGCGACGGCGCGTGCTGCGTCCCGGTCAGGTAGCCGAACATCGCCAGCAGCAGGATGTGCCCGCCCAGCGACGCCAGCTGCGCCGCGCCCACGCTGGCCACCGCCAGTCCCGGGCGCACGTTGTTGCGCTGCAGGAAGCGGGTGTTGAGCGCCACGCCGCCGACCGCCGCCGGCGCCACCAGCTTCACGAAGTTGCCGGCCACCTGGGCCAGCATGGTGCGGCCGAACGGCACCTTCTCCGGCACGAACCCCAGCAGGCTCATGGTCGCCGGCACGTAGGTCAGCGCCGACAGCAGCAGCGCCGCCGCCGCCCACGCCCAGTCCGCCTGGCCGACCAGCGCGCTCCATTTCAGCTGCGCGAACTGCGACAGCAGGAAGTAGGCCGCGATCACACCGGCGATGAAGCTGACGATCGTGCGGGCCTTGAAGCGCTCCAGCCGGACCGGCTGCACCGGAGCCTGCGGGCGGATCTGCAACACCTGCTGCCGTATCTGCGACAGCAGGTCCTCCTCGCGGGCCGCCTCCAGCGCGTCCTCCATGGCCCGCTTGACGGCCTCCTTCTCCGCCTTGTGCCGCGCCTTGGCGACCTTGCGGTCGACCTCCGGCTCCTCCTGAGCGGCGCTCGGCCGCGTCCGGGTGGCCTCGATCACCGCGGCCCGCTCGCGCTCCGCGCGCTCCTTCGCCAGGTGCCGCAGGGTCGCCCGGGTGGCCCGGCTCAGCGCGATCGGCTGGAGCAGCGGCAGGCTGTCGGCGACCGTGTCCGGCCCCAGCACCCGCAGCGCGGAGGCCACCGAGCGCTCCGGGCCGGCCCGCAGCGCGAACGTGGTCATCAACTGCGCGATGTCCATCCGCAGCACGATGTCGCCCGCCGCGATCTCACCGCTGCGCAGGTCCGTCAGGTACAGCGCGCCGGAGCGGGCCACCAGCAGCGACTCGCCGACCAGCCGACGGTGCGCGATCCGGCGCGACTGCAACGCCCTGACCTGCTGCCAGGCGCGGTCCATCACGGTGTCGGTGACCTCGTCGTCCTCCAGCGCGTCCAGCGTGCGGCCCTCGACGTGCTCGTAGACCAGCATCACCGCGTCCGGGCCCAGCTCCGAGGTGGCGATGAGCTTCGGCGCGTGCGCCCCGGCCGAGATCGCCGCGTACGCCAGCAGCGCCTCCTGCTCCAGCGCCTGGCGCAGCGACATCAGGCTGCGCCGCTCGGTCACCCCGCGCAGCTGCAACCGCCGCCAGACCCGGTAGAAGAAGCCGTGCGCCTGCTGCTCGCGGTCCACCACGGTCACGTCCAGCGGCGGTCCGTCGGCGAGCATGACCAGGTAGCGCCGGCCGCGTTCGGAGTCGGCGGTCTCCGGCGCGTCGTCGAAGCGCTGCGCGGTCAGCGGCGCGAACCCCACCCGGCGCAGCCCGGCCAGCAGGGTCTGCCCGGTCGGCCGCACGTTCGGCGAGCCGACCGCGTAGACCGTGCCGTACGCCACCGTCCAGCCGATCAGCACCGTCACGATGATGGAGAACGGCGTGGTGTAGCCGCCGACCAGCACCGCGAAGGAGTCCAGCACCAGCACGCACCACAGCGCGACCCGCCAGCGCGGCCTGCGGGCCATGCCGACCGCCGTCATGTAGGCGATCACCGGCGCGAGGTAGCCGTGCACCGGGTCGGTGATGCCGCCGCTGGGCGCGGTCTGGGTCAGCGCCTCCCGGATGGTGACCGGGCCCGAGTCGGTCACCCACAGGTCGGCGGCGAGCGAGACGCCGTGCGCCAGCACCGCGGCCAGCACGCCGTCGGCGACCCGCAGCCCGTCCCGCTTGATCAGCCGTTCCACGGCGAACGCCACCGGCACGATGAGCACGGCGACGCTGGCGGTGAAGCCGGCGAAGCTGATCAGGAACCCCGGGGCGTGGTTGGTGCCGCGCGCGATGTCCTGTTCGAAACCGCTGGTGGTGCCGTGCGCGAACCCGGCGATGGCCAGCACCACCGCCAGCCCGAGCACGCCGGTCAGGAAGCGCAGCAGGTCGACGGGCCGGTGCACCCGCGCCGCCAGGATCGGCTCGTCGCCGGCCACTTCCTCCGGGGACTCGCCGTGCTCCGGCACTCCGGACGCGTGGGACCCGGACGGCCGGTGCGCGGCGGCCGGTGCCGGCCGGTGGGCGGCGCCCGCGGCGGTGGCGCCGTGCGGGCGCGGGCCGCGGGGCGGCCGGGGCGCGCCGGGCGGGACGGACCCGCCCCGGTCGGACCCGTCCCGGTGGGCGTCGTGCGGGCCGCGGCCGTCCGGCTCCTCGGGCACGCCGCGGCCGGCGGGTCCGGTAGGGCCGTCGTGCGGTCCGGGGGCGTCCGGGACGTCGTCCCGCGGCCCGGTGCCGTCGCCGGCGGACCCGCCGCCCGAGCCGGGGCGGGACGCGCCGGGGCGGGGGCCGCCGCTGGTGCCGTCGGCGTCCGCGCGGACGGGTCCGGCCGCGGACAGCCCGGTACCGGTCCGTAGCCCCTCCTGAGGCTCCGGGCCCTCGTCCGCCGTTGGATGTTGATCTCGTATCACCAGTCACCGCCCGGAAGGATGGTGGCACGAACAGCGTCCGGATGAGGGCATGAGGGTGCGATTCGTGGCACTGGTCACCGAACGGGATCCTCCGGCTGCCGCCGTGGCGGCGACCGTGGCGGCCCGGTCGCCGGACCGGCGGGCGGGCCGGATTGTCGGTGCCGTCCGGCAGGATGGTCCCGAGGGGGTGGGCGGATGACAGGGCAGAGCGACCACGGCGAGCTGCCGGACTACGCGGACCGGGTGCTGGAGGTCGCCGAGACGATCCCGTCCGGCCGGGTGCTGACCTACGGCGACGTCGCCGAATGGCTCCAGGAGGGCGGCCCCCGGCAGGTCGGCCGGGTCATGGCGCTCTACGGCGGTGCCGCGCCGTGGTGGCGCGTGGTCCGGGCGGACGGCCGCCTGCTGCCCGGCCACGAGCTGCGCGCCCTCGGCCACTACCGGCGGGAGGGCACGCCGCTGCGCGCCGCGGGCCGGACGGCCGAAGGACACGTACCGCGGCTGGACATGGCGCGTGCCCGCTGGGACGGCGCGAGCGGGTGACGACCGGCTGTTCACACCTCCCAGCTTCCGCCATCCGGCCGGCCGGCACGCCGTCCACCGCCCGTACGGAGTAGCGACGCCGTCGTCACCGGCGCGCGTCACGGCGTGCGCCGGCCGCCGCGCGCCCCACCCGGGCCGACCCGCCGGGCGAGGTGGCGGGCGGAGCGCGGCGGGCGGACCGGCGCGGCACGCCGGGGCCGCCGGACCGGGCGGGACGCCGTCCGTCCGGCGCGCCCGACGCCGCCCGGATGGCGTAGCGTCGGCGGCCGGACCGGCGTGCCGCGCACCCGTTCCCGGGCGGTCCGCGCGGCCGACCGCCGGACCACCCGAACGACCACCCGACCAGCCCGCCAGCGACCGGAACCGCCGATCCACGTGACCTCCCTCGCGCCGACCACCCGTCCCCGCCGTCCGTTCCCGGCGGCCGGCGGATACCGGCTGGTCCGGGACCTGCCGGCCGCGCCGCCCCTTCCCGAGCCGGACGCCTGGCAGCGCGCGGTGGTCGACCACACCACCGGGCCGCTGCTGGTGCTGGCCGGGCCCGGCACCGGCAAGACCACCACCCTGGTCGAGGCGGTCGCCGAACGGGTGCGGCGCGGCGCCGACCCGGAACGGCTGCTGGTGCTCACCGACCGGCGCGCGGCGGCCGCCGGGCTGCGCGAGGCACTGGCCGCCCGGCTCGGCGGCGGCACCGCCGGCTGTGCGATGCCGCGGGCCACCACGTTCCACTCCTACTGCTACGCGCTGGTGCGGGCCCACCAGGACCCGGAGCTGTTCGCGGACCCGTTGCGCCTGCTGTCCGGGCCGGAGCAGGACCTGATCGTGCGCGAACTGCTCGCCGGCCAGGCGGAACTGGCCGGCGCCGGCCTCGGGTCGGTGCGCTGGCCGGACGAACTGCGCGCCGCGCTGACCACCCGCGGCTTCGCCGACGAGGTGCGCGCGGTGCTGGCCCGCACCCGTGAACTCGGCCTCGGGCCGACGGAGCTGGCCGCGTTCGCCGCCCGCGCCGGACGGCCGGACTGGGCGGCGGCGGCCGGCTTCCTGCGCGAGTACCTGGACGTGCTGGGCCTGCAGGGCGCGGTGGACTACGCCGACCTGGTCCACCGCGCGGTGCCGGCCGCCGCGGCGGACGCCGACCGCTACGACGCGGTGTTCGTCGACGAGTTCCAGGACACCGACCCCGCGCAGGTGCGCCTGCTGCGCGCGGTCGCAGGCCGGGGCCGCACCCTGGTGGCGTTCGGCGACCCGGACCAGTCGATCTACGCGTTCCGCGGCTCGGACGTGGGCGGGATCCTGGACTTCCCGACCGCCTTCCCGCGCGCCGACGGCCGGCCCGCCCCGGTGCGCGTGCTGAGCGCCTCCCACCGGGCCGGGCCCGCGCTGCTGGCCGCCACCCGGCTGCTCACCCGGCGGATGCCGCTGACCCGGCTGCCCGCCCGGGCCGCCCAGGCGCACCGGGAGCTCGCGCCGGCGCCCGGGGAGCCCGGCCGGGTCGAGGTGCTCACCTTCCCGACCGCGGGCGCCGAGACCGACAACGTCGCCGACCTGCTGCGCCGCGCCCACCTGGAGGACGGCGTGCCGTGGCGGGAGATGGCCGTTCTGGTCCGGGCGGGCGCCCGCTCGCTTCCGGTGCTGCGCCGTGCGCTGACCGCGGCGGGCGTGCCGGTGGAGATCGACGGCGACGACCTGCCGCTGCGCGAGGAGCCGGCCGTCGCGCCGCTGCTGCTGGCCCTGCGGGTGGCGGCGCTGGGCGCGCTGGCCGGTGGGGAGGCGCCGACTCCGGCGCGACCGGGCGCGGCGCCCGGGCCGGACGGCCCGGCGGACGGCCCGGCGGCGGCCGGTCCGCAGGGGGCGGCGGAGCCGGCGCCCGGTCCGGCGGGGGACGGCGCCCCCGCGGCGCACGATGCCGGGCAGGGCGTTCGCGCGGGCCACCGGCCGGCGCCCCGGGACGCCGAACAGGACGGTCCGGCACCCGAGCCCGCCGCAGCGGACCGGCCGGCGGTGGACGGCGCCCCGGCCGGCCAGGGCGGTCCGGCGCGCGAGGACGCCGAGGACGCCGCTGAGGGCGGTCCGGCGGACGAGCACGCGGCGGACCCCGCCGGGGCCGGCCCGGCGGACGACCGGCCGGCGCGGCGGACCTGGCTGGCCGCACCGGACGCGCTGAGCCTGCTCGCCTCGCCGCTCGGCGGGATGGACGCCGCCGACCTGCGCCGGCTCGGCCGGGCGCTGCGCGAGGAGGAACGCGCCGCCGGCCGGACCGTCCCGGCGCCCTCCGACCACCTGCTCACCGACGCGCTCGCCGAGCCCGAACGGCTCGTGGCGCACGACGCCGGCCACACCCGGGGCGCGCGCCGGCTCGGCGAGGCGCTGCGCCGGGCCCGGCGGCTGCTCACGGCCGGCGGCACCGCCGAGCAGGCGCTGTGGGAACTGTGGAGCGGCACGCCGTGGCCGGCCCGGCTGGAACGCGCCGCGCTGCGCGGCGGCGCCGCGGCCCGCAACGCCGACCGGGACCTGGACGCGGTCTGCGCGCTGTTCGAGACCGCCGCGCGGGCCGAGGCGCGCACCGGCGGCCGGGGCGCGCTGAACTTCCTGGAGGAACTGGCCGCCCAGGACATCGCCGCCGACGTGCTGACCCGGCGCACCGTGCGGCGGGACGCCGTGCTGCTGACCACCGCGCACCGCAGCAAGGGCCGGCAGTGGCCGCTGGTCGTGGTGGCCGGCGTGCAGGAGGGCCTCTGGCCCGACCTGCGGCGGCGCGGCTCGCTGCTGGAGGCCGACCGGATCGGCCGGGACGGGCTGGCCGAACCGCTGCCGCCCGGCGCCCTGCTCGCCGAGGAGCGCCGGCTGTTCTACGTCGCCGCCACCCGGGCCCGGCACCGCCTGGTGGTCACCGCCGTGCGGGCGGCGGCCGACGACGGCGACCAGCCGTCCCGCTTCCTGGCCGAACTCGGCGTACCGCCCCGGGACGTCGCCCAGCGGCCCCGTCGCCCGCTGTCGGTGGCCGCGCTCGTGGCGGAGCTGCGCGCCACCACCGTCGACCCGGCGACCTCCCCGGCGCTGCGCGAGGCGGCCGCCCACCGGCTGGCCCGGATGGCGGCGCTCACCGACGACGAGGGCCACCCGCTGGTGCCGGCCGCGCATCCGGACCGCTGGTGGGGGCTGGCCGAGCCGACCCGGTCCGCCGCCGCGCTGCGCGACCCGGCGGCACCGGTCCTGCTGTCCGGCAGCGCGCTGGCGCAACTGGTCGACGAGTGCGCGCTGAGGTGGTTCCTGGGTCGCGAGGTGCGGGCCGAGGACCCGGCCGGCACCGCGCAGGGCTTCGGCAACGTGCTGCACGTGCTCGCCGACGAGGTGGCCTCGCACCGCAGCCCGGCCCGGCTGGAGGTGTTGATGGCCCGGCTGGACTCGGTCTGGGACACGCTCGCCTTCGACGCGCCCTGGAAGTCCCGCCAGGAGCGCGAACAGGCCCGCGCGGCACTGGAGCGCTTCCTGCGCTGGCACGTCGGCGAACGCGACCGTGAACCGGTCGCCTCCGAGCACGGGTTCGACGTGACGCTGCGGGCCGGCGACTACGCGGTGCGGGTGCGCGGCAGCGTGGACCGGGTGGAGCGGGACGGCGAAGGCAGGGTCTACGTCGTCGACTTCAAGACCGGCAAGGGCACCCCGACCGCCGGCGAGGTCGCCCGGCACCCGCAACTGGCCGTCTACCAGCTGGCGGTGCGCGACCTGGACCCGGACGCCCCGATCGGCGGCGCGGAACTCGTCCACCTGCGCCAGGGCGCTCCCCGCCGGGACGGCGGTGACGCGTTGCCCCGGGTGCAGGTCCAGCCGCCGATCGACCCGCGCGAGGACGACTGGCCCGGCGAACTGCTGGCCACCGCGGCCGCCCGGGTGCTCGACGAGCGCTTCGACCCCTCGCCCGGCCAGCACTGCTCCACCTGCTCGTTCCGCTCCAGTTGCAGCGCCCGGCCGGAGGGCCGGCAGGTGGTGGAGTGACGGCTGCGGCGGGGGCCGCGGGCGGCGGATCGGTGTCCGGGCCGTCACACCCGACGGCTAGCCTCGCAGGGTGCCGTCACCGATCCACGACCCCGAACAGCTCAAGGAGCTGCTCGGCATCCCGTTCACGCCGGAGCAACTGGCCTGCGTGACCGCCCCGCTGGAGCCCGCGGTCATCGTGGCCGGCGCCGGGTCGGGCAAGACCACGGTGATGGCGGCGCGGGTGGTCTGGCTGGTGGGCACCGGGCAGGTCGCCCCGGAGCGGGTGCTGGGCCTGACGTTCACCAACAAGGCGGCCGGCGAACTCGCCGAACGGGTCAGGGCCGCACTGCTGCGCGCCGGGGTGACCGATCCGGACCCGGCCGTCCCCGACCAGGCGGCGGGTGAACCGCGGGTGAGCACCTACCACGCGTTCGCCGGGCAGTTGCTCACCGACCACGGGATGCGGGTCGGACTCGAACCCAGCGCGCGGCTGCTCGCCGACGCCACCCGCTTCCAACTGGCCGCGCGGGTGCTGGCCGCCGCGCCCGGACCCTACCCCGGCCTGACCAAGAGCCTGCCCGCCCTCGCCGCCGACCTGCTCGCGCTCGACGGGGAACTGTCCGAACACCTCGTGGAACCGGACGCGCTCGCCGCGCACGACACCGCGCTCGCCGACCGGCTGGCCGGCCTCGACCCGGCCCGGCGCGGCTTCGCCTGGGTGCGCGACGTCGGCGCGGCGGTGGAGGCGCGGCGCGACCTGGCCGCCCTGGTGTCCGCCTACCGGGAGCACAAGAGCCGCCGCGACCTGCTCGACTTCGGCGACCAGATCGCCTGGTCGGCCCGGCTGGCCGGCACCCGCCCGGAGGTCGGCCGGATGCTGCGCGCCGAGTACGGCGTGGTGCTGCTGGACGAGTACCAGGACACCTCGGTCGCCCAACGCCTCCTGCTGGCGGCGCTGTTCGGCGCCGGCACCGGCCACCCGGTGACCGCGGTCGGCGATCCGTGCCAGGCCGTGTACGGCTGGCGCGGCGCCTCGGTCGCCAACCTCGACGACTTCCCCGAGCACTTCGCGCGCCGTGACGGCTCGCCCGCGCACCGGTACAGCCTCAGCGAGAACCGCCGCAGCGGCGGCCGGCTGCTGGAACTGGCCAACGGCCTCGCCGCCCCGCTGCGCGAACGGCACGCCGGCGTCGAGGCGCTGCGCCCGGCGCCCGGCGCGGAACGGGACGGCGTGGTGCGCTGCGCGCTGCTCGGCACCCACGACGAGGAGATCGGCTGGCTGGCCGACGCCGTCCGGCACCTGACCGCCACCGGTACCCCGCCCGGCGGGATCGCCGTACTGTGCCGCACCGCCGGGCAGTTCGCCGACGTCCACGCCGCGCTGGTGGCACGCGAGGTGCCGGTCGAGGTGGTCGGGCTGTCCGGCCTGCTGCACCTGCCCGAGGTCGCCGACCTCGTCGCCACCTGCGAGGTGCTGCACGACCCCACCGCCAACGCGGCTCTGGTGCGGCTGCTGACCGGTCCGCGCTGGCGGATCGGCCCGCGCGACCTGGCGCTGCTCGGCCGCCGCGCCCGGCTGCTGGTGCGCCCGGCCGGCCGGCCGGCCGGCCGGGACGCGCTGGCCGACGCGGTCGAGGGCACCGACCCGGCGGAGGCGGTCTCGCTCGCCGACGCGCTGGAGACCTTCCTCGACCCGGCCGGACACGACGACGACCTGCCGTTCTCCGCCCCGGCCCGGGAGCGCTTCGCCCGGCTGGCCACCGAGGTACGCGACCTGCGCCGGTCGCTCGGCGACCCGCTGATGGACGTGCTGCACCGGGTGCTGGCGGTGACCGGCCTGGAAGTCGAACTGGCCGCGTCGCCCCGTGCGCTGGCCGCCCGGCGGCGCGAGACGCTGCGCTCCTTCCTGGACGCGGCGGCCGGCTTCGCCTCGCTGGACGGCGAGGCCACGCTGCTGGCCTTCCTGGCCTTCCTGCGCACCGCGGAACGGCACGAGAAGGGCCTGGACGCCTCGCTGCCCGGCGGGCAGGACACCGTCAAGGTGCTCACCGCGCACAAGTCCAAGGGCCTGGAGTGGGACGTGGTGGCGGTGCCGGGGCTGGTGCGCGACGCCTTCCCCAGTGCCAGGGCCCGCGCACTGTGGCCCTGGCAGGCCAAGGTGCTGCCGCACGCGCTGCGCGGCGACGCGGCGACGCTGCCGGACGTGGCCGAGTGGACGAAGAAGGGGCTGGAGGCGTTCAAGGAGGCGATGCGCGGCCACCAGGCCACCGAGGAGCTGCGGCTCGGCTACGTCACGTTCACCCGCCCCCGCTCGCTGCTGCTCGCCTCCGGCCACTGGTGGGGGCCCAGTCGGCGCGGGCCGCGCGGCCCGTCCGACTTCCTGCTCGCGCTGCGCGGGCACTGCGAGGCCGGGCACGGCGAGATCGAGGCGTGGGCGGACGAGCCCGGCCCGGACGTGCGGAACCCGCTGCTGGAACGCGCCCGGGAGCACGCCTGGCCGCTGCCGTTGGACCCCGACGCCCTGCGCCGCCGCCGCGCCGCGGCCGCCCGGGTGCTGGCGGTCCTGGACGCTCCGGACGAGCCCGTGGCCCGCACCCCGCCCGACGCCGCGGACCAGGGTGGCGGCGCGGGCGGCGGGGCGGAGGGGACGGACGGCATGAGCCCGCAGGAGGAACGGCTCGCCGAGTCCTGGGACCGTGACCTGGACGCGCTGGAGCGTGAGCTGGTCCGGGCCCGGCGCACCGTCCGCGACGTGCCCGTCCCGTTGTCGCTCACCGCGTCCCAGCTGATGCGACTGGCCCAGGACCCGGACGAGTTCGCCCGTGAACTGGCCCGCCCGATGCCCAGGCCGCCGCAGCCGGCCGCCCGGCGCGGCACCCGTTTCCACGCCTGGGTGGAGTCCCGGTTCGAGGAACTGCCGCTGATCGGCCTGGACGAGCTGCCCGGCATGGAACCCGACCCGGGCGCCGAGATCACCGACGAACACGACCTGGAGACGCTCAAGGCCGCCTTCCTGCGCACCCCCTACGCGCATCTGACCCCGTACCGCGTCGAGGCGCCTTTCCACCTCCCGCTGGCCGGTCGGGTCGTCCGGGGGCGGATCGACGCGGTGTACCGCACCCCGCCGGACGCCGGCGGGGTACCCGGGTACGAGATCGTGGACTGGAAGACGCACCGCGCCCCCACCGCCGACCCGCTGCAACTCGCCGTCTACCGCCTGGCCTGGGCGGAAGCCCACGGCCTGCCGCTGGAACGGGTCTCGGCGGCGTTCGTCTACGTGCGCACCGGCGAGGTGGTGCGCCCCGGCGGACTGCCGGACCGGGCGGCCCTGGAACGCCTGCTGCGCCGCGACGGGGACCCGCCCCCCGGCCGGGTCCCCGCGCCGGGCGGCCCCGGCACGGCGGGCGCGGGGTAGCGTGCCCCCGCCCGGAACGTCCGCCGTGCGGGGCCGGGGCCGGGGCATCGGCGGTGCGGGCGGGCGGCTGGGCCGGGGCGCTGGGGAGGGCGTGCGGCCGGCCTGGCGGGGACCGGAGCCCGCACGGAGGGGAACGCGCGCGCGGGCGCGCGTCCCGCCCGGGGGGGCGCGGCGTGCGCCCGGAGGGCGAGGTCCGCGTGCCGCCACCCGGACCGGATCCAGTGGACAGGGCCTAGGCTCCTGGTATGACCAGCGAACCGGACACCGCCGTCCGCGCGTTCATCGACGTGCACCGAGAAGCCTTCCTCGACGACCTCATGGCCTGGCTGCGCATCCCGTCGGTCTCCGCCGAGCCGGAGCGCGCCGGGGACGTGGCGCGCGGTGCCGAGTGGCTGGCGGCGGAGCTGAGCGCCACCGGCTTCCCCGTCGTGGAGATCTGGCCCACCGAGGGACTGCCGGCGGTCTTCGCGCACTGGGACTCCGGCGATCCGGGCGCGCCCACGGTGCTGGTCTACGGCCACCACGACGTGCAGCCCGCCGCCCGCGCGGACGGCTGGGACAGCGACCCGTTCGAACCGGTCGTACGGGACGGCCGGATGTACGCTCGCGGTGCCGCCGACGACAAGGGCCAAGTCCTCCTGCACACCCTCGGCGTCCGCGCCCACCTGGCCGCCACCGGCCGGGGCGCGCCCGCGGTCAACCTCAAGCTGCTCGTCGAGGGCGAGGAGGAGTCCGGCTCGCCGCACTTCGCCGCCCTGCTGCGGGAACGCGCCGACCGGCTCGCCTGCGACGCGGCGGTCGTCTCCGACACCGGGATGTGGGCCGAGGACACCCCGACCGTCTGCACCGGCATGCGCGGCCTCACCGACTGCCAGATCGACCTGTACGGCCCCGACCACGACATCCACTCCGGCTCCTTCGGCGGCGCGGTGCCGAACCCGGCCACCGAGGCCGCCCGGCTGGCCGGCGCCCTGCACGACGGGGACCGCCGCGTCGCGGTCCCCGGCTTCTACGACGGCGTGACGCCGTTGTCGGAGCGGGAACGCGAACTCTTCGCCCGCCTGCCGTTCGACGAGGAGCGGTGGCTGCGCACCGCCGCGTCGCACGCCACCCTCGGCGAGGCCGGCTTCCGCACCCTGGAGCGGATATGGGCCCGCCCGACCGCCGAGGTCAACGGCATCCACGGCGGCTACGGCGGTCCCGGCGGCAAGACGATCGTCCCGGCCACCGCACAGCTGAAGCTGTCGTTCCGGCTGGTCGCCGGCCAGGACCCGGAGAAGGTGCGGCAGGCGGTGCGCGACTGGGTGGCCGCCCGGCTGCCGGCCGGCGTCCGCCACGAGATCACCTTCGGGGGCGCCACCCGGCCGTGCCTGACGCCGCTGGACCACCCGGCGCTGCGTTCACTGGTCCGGTCGATGGAGCGTGCGTTCGGCACGTCCGTACTGTTCACTCGTGAGGGTGGCTCGGGCCCGGCCGCCGACCTCCAGGACACCCTGGGGGTCCCGGTGCTCTTCCTCGGTATCTCGGTGCCGTCGGACGGCTGGCACTCGGTGAACGAGAAGGTCGAGCTCGATCTGCTCACGAAGGGCGTGGAAACCGCCGCGTACCTGTGGGCCGATCTGGCGGAGAATTGGCGACGCTGACCCGCGGCGCCCGGCACCCCGCGGCGCCCGGCACCCCGCGGCGCCCGGCACCCCGCGGCGCCCGGCACCCCGCGGCGCCCGGCCGGCCCGCCTGACAACCGTTCACGTCCTTTCGGGAGTTGGAAGCAGCCTTGTCCCTTGCAGAAGCGCCCCTGCCCATGCGTCCGCTGGCCCTCACCCGCCCCGGCGTCGACCGCGCCGCCCACCACCGCCTGGACGAGGCGTGGCTCGCGGCCGCCTGGAGCCACCCCTCCACCCGGGTGCTGGTGGTCTCCGGCGGGCAGGTGCTGGTCGAGGACACCGCCGACGGTCGCACCGAACTGGTCCTGGTACCGCCCTTCGACGCCCCGGTCAGCGAGAACCACCGCTACTTCCTGGGCACTGACGAGAACGGCACGCACTACTTCGCCCTCCAGCGCGACAGCCTGCCCGGCCGCATGGACGACGCCGCCCGCCCGGCCGGGCTGCGCGAGGTCGGCGGCCTGCTCTGCGAACGCGACGCCGGGCTGATGGTGCACGCCGTCGCGCTGGAGAACTGGCAGCGGATGCACCGCTTCTGCTCGCGCTGCGGCGACCGCACCACCATCGCCGCCGCAGGTCACGTCCGGCGCTGCCCGGCCTGCGGTGCCGAGCACTACCCGCGCACCGACCCGGCGGTGATCATGCTGGTCACCGACGAGCGGGACCGTGCCCTGCTCGGCCGCCAGATGCACTGGCCAGCCGGCCGCTTCTCGACCCTCGCCGGATTCGTGGAGCCGGGCGAGTCCATCGAGCACGCGGTGGTGCGGGAGGTGGCCGAGGAGGCCGGCGTCACGGTCACCGACGTCAGCTACGTGGCCAGCCAGCCGTGGCCGTTCCCCTCCAGTCTGATGCTCGGCTTCATGGCCACCGCCGCCTCCGGCGACATCCGGGTGGACGGCGAGGAGATCCACGAGGCGCGCTGGTTCTCCCGCGACGACCTGCGCGAGGGCATCGAGAACGGCGACATCCTGCCCCCGACCGGGATCTCCATCGCGGCCCGGCTCATCGAGCTGTGGTACGGCAAGCCGCTGCCCGCGGCGCCGCGCGCGGACCGGCCGGCCTGACCCGGCGCCCGGCCGGGCCCGGCCGGCGGGCCATCACGGACGCCGCCGGGGCCGCGCCCGCCGTTCCACCGCTCATCTCCGCCGTGACCTGGGCGGGCGACGGACCGGCGGCGTCGAACACTCGGGCGACAGCACGGCCCGCACGGTCCCTGGAGGGCGTCACGTCCGTTTCTGACAGCGGCCGCGCCCCAACCGCCCCCGAACTTCCGGCTCAGGACGCCGGCGGGCGTGGCAGGCGTGCGAGTGCCCCACGTGCCGACCCGCAAGGCAGCGGGAAGCGGGGTGGGCGCGAATCGCTCCGGCGCGCTGGCAGGAGCCGCGCGGGACCGCGCAGGGGGGGTGCCCATCCGGTCGGCACGTCGTGGACACTGACGGTCCCGGCGTCTGTGACCCGTGCGGGATCACCCGGCACCGCCGGCGGGTGAGTCCCATGGAACCCCCCGCCTGACGACGGGGGGTCGCGTCGGGATCATGCGGCCATGGCGGCTTTGACCTGCGCGAGCGAAGGGTTCGTCATCGTGACCGCCTCGCCGCCGTCCGAGGGAACCACAAGAACCGTCGGAACGGTCTGGTTGCCCCCGTTCGCCTTCTCGACGAACGCGGCGGAGTCCGCGTCGTGCTCGATGTTTATCTCCGTGTAGGCGATTCCCTCGCGTTCCATCTGGCCCTTCAGACGGCGGCAGTAGCCGCACCAGGTGGTGCTGTACATCGTCACGCTCGGCGGCATCGGTCCGTGCTCCTTCGTAGACGCGCTTCGGTATGCCTGGAACGTAGCGCGAACGCCGCTCATTCCCCCTGATGTTGTCCACAGGCTTGGGCGTTTGTATGGCTGTTATCCCACGGCTGTGGACAACTTTTCCGGCCGCCCGGCGGAACCTGCGAGCATGACGGGGTGACCGTACCGATGGAAGACGCACTGCTCTCCGCCGGGCTCCCGCCCGTCCCGGACTCCGCCGACGCGGTGCTGGAGGGCCTCGACCCCGAGCAGCGCGCGGTGGCGACCGCGCTGCGCGGACCGGTCTGCGTGCTGGCGGGCGCCGGCACCGGCAAGACCCGGGCGATCACCCACCGGATCGCCTACGGCGTGCGCTCCGGGATACTCCGGCCCTCCACCGTGCTCGCGGTCACCTTCACCGCTCGGGCGGCCGGCGAGATGCGGGGCCGGCTGCGCCAGCTCGGCGCCGGCGGGGTGCAGGCACGCACCTTCCACGCCGCCGCGCTGCGCCAGTTGCAGTACTTCTGGCCGCGCACGGTCGGCGGCGAGCTGCCGCGCCTGCTGGAGCGCAAGGTGCAGCTGGTCGCCGAGGTGGCCGCCCGGCACCGGATGCGGCTGGAGCGCGCCGAACTGCGCGACGTCACCGGTGAGATCGAGTGGGCCAAGGTCACCCAGACCGCGCCCGACGACTATCCGGCCGCCGCCGCCCGGGCCGGCCGCGAGCCGCCGCGCGACCCGGCCGAGATCGCCGCCGTCTACACCGGCTACGAGCAGCTCAAGCGGGACCGGTCGGTGATCGACTTCGAGGACGTGCTGCTGCTGACGGTCGGCGTGCTCCAGGAACGCGACGACGTGGCCGAGCGGATCCGCGCGCAGTACCAGCACTTCGTGGTCGACGAGTACCAGGACGTCAGCCCGCTCCAGCAGCGGCTGCTCGACCTCTGGCTCGGCGGCCGGGACACCCTGTGCGTGGTCGGCGACGCCGGCCAGACCATCTACTCCTTCACCGGCGCCACCCCCGACTACCTGCTGGGCTTCCGCACCCGCCACCCGGACGCCACCGTGGTCCGGCTGGTGCGCGACTACCGGTCCACCCCGCAGGTGGTGCGGCTGGCCAACGGGCTGCTGTCGCAGGCACGCGGCGCCGCGGCCGTGCACCGGCTGGAGCTGGTCTCGCAGCGCCCGGCCGGCCCCGAGCCCGGCTTCACCGAGTACCCGGACGAGCCGGCCGAGGCGGAGGGTGTCGCCCGCAGGATCGCGGCGCTGATCGACGGCGGGCTGCGGCCCAGCGAGATCGCGGTGCTCTACCGGGTGAACGCCCAGTCCGAGGTCTACGAGCAGGCACTCGCCGACGCCGACGTGCCCTGCCGGCTGCGTGGCGCCGAGCGGTTCTTCGAACGCCCGGAGGTCCGGGAGGCCGGGGTGCTGCTGCGCGGCGCCGCGCGGGCCGGATCGGGCGCCGATCCCCGACTGGACGACGCCGACCTGCCGGCCCAGGTGCGGGCGGTGCTCGGTTCGCGGGGTTGGTCGCCGCGGCCGCCGTCCGGCGCCGGCGCGGCCCGGGACCGCTGGGAGTCACTGGCCGCGCTGGTCCGGCTGGCGGAGGACTTCGCGCGGGCCCGGCCGGACGCCGTGCTGGCCGACTTGGTGGCGGAACTGGACGAACGGGCCGCCGCCCAGCACGCGCCGACCGTCGAGGGCGTCACCCTGGGCTCGCTGCACGCCGCCAAGGGCCTGGAGTGGGACGCGGTCTTCCTGGTCGGGCTCTGCGAGGGCACGCTGCCGATCACCTATGCCAGGACCGACGAGCAGGTCGAGGAGGAACGGCGACTGCTCTACGTCGGGGTGACCCGGGCGCGGTCCCATCTGGCGCTGTCGTGGGCGCTGTCGCGTTCGCCGGGAGGGCGCTCCGGGCGGCGCCCGTCGCGCTTCCTGACCGGGCTGCGCTCCGGGGGTACCCGGGCGGGCGCTCCGGCGCGGGTCGGTTCGGTGGAGCAGGGCGCGCGGCGCGGCGCCGCGGCGCAGGTCCGGCGGCGGCGCGCTCCGGCGCACTGCCGGGTGTGCGGGCGGGCGCTGTCCGAGGCCGGCGAGATCAAGCTGATGCGGTGCGAGGACTGCCCGTCGGAGTTGGACGAGGGGCTGTACGAACGGCTGCGCGACTGGCGGGCCGCCCAGGCCGCCGCGCTGGGCCAGCCCGGGTACTGCGTCTTCACCGACAAGACGTTGCTGGCCATCGCCGAGGCGGTGCCCGCTGAGCCGGCCGAACTGGTCCGCATCGCGGGGGTGGGGGCGCGCAAGCTCCGACGCTACGGCGCGGACGTCCTGGCACTGTGCGCGGGTGCCGATCCGGCGGATCCTGCCGCCGACCCGTCCGGAACTCCGGACTCCGCGAAATCGGCTGAGGAGCATGTTCAGGATTCTCGGGAAAATGGTTTGCGCGGGCCGAGGTAATCCTCATAGCCTGCGGGAGCGCGGTCGCCCGCACGCTCTTCCGGGAGTGAGCCAGGCCGTGATGTACTGACACGAGCAGCACTTCGCAGGTATGGGCAAGACCCCCGTACGACCTTCGCAGCACCCGTCAGTTCCCGTTCTATTCGCCACCCGACGTCGAGAGGAGGAGTCCCCGTGATCATCAACAGCGCGTTCACCGAATTCGCTCCGTCCGCTCTCGTGACGGGTGGCGGTCGCGTGTCCGTCTCCTCCAGCCCGTTCGGCGCCGGTTCGCCGGTGCTCGGCTCCGGGCTGCGCGGCACCGGTCTCTTCACGGAGTCCGGCGTCCCGGGTGGCTTCGACCGGCGACCGACCGAGGTACCGGTGGCTCAGCGGGCGTGGATCTTCGGATACGCGCCTGTCGCCGGCGGTGCCGCACACCGGACGTGCGCGGCAAATGCCGCCGCCGCGGCAGCGAAGGAGCAGAACAGCAAGATGCGGGCCTTCCGCGGGCTCGAACCCTGGAGAGATCCAACCTGACAACCCATCAGGTCGGCACCTTCCAGGGCCGCGGAACCCGCACATCGGGATCCGCGGCCCTTTTGTTTGTGCCAACAGGCGAAGGTGCCTCGGAAGACCGACCGGTACCGACCAACGACCGGCCCACCAGGCCGGACCGACAGACGAGGAAGAACACACCGTGCAGCCCGAGACGCACTCCCCGTCCGTACCGCCTTCCGAAACGATCCGACCCCCTGCCGCTCCAGTGGAGGACACCTTGCTGCCGCTCTCCGAGCTCGATGACGCCATCGAGCGCCTCGGCGTGCTCGTACCGTGCCGGTCGTACGACCCGGAGGTCTTCTTCGCCGAGACACCGGCCGACGTCGAGTACGCCAAGTCGTTGTGCCAGACCTGCCCGGTGCGCGATGCCTGCCTGGCCGGCGCCAAGGACCGCCGCGAGCCCTGGGGGGTGTGGGGTGGCGAACTGTTCGTCCAGGGCGTCGTCGTACCCCGCAAGAGGCCGCGTGGCCGTCCGCGCAAGAACGCGGTCATGGCATGAGCAGGCGACCCGTGCTCGGCACCATCGACCACCCCGCGACGCCTGACCCCCAGAAGCAGGTCCCGATGAACCCGCCCACCCGCAACCCCCCCGCCCGTATCGCCGGTGTCACCGCCGGACGTCAGAAGAGGAACCGAGAGATGCAACTCATCCCAGAAGCCCTGGCCCGTGCCCATATGCAGGCCCGGCTGTACGAAGCCGAGGCGGAACGGCCCGGCAGCCGGGTGGCGCGTGCCCGCCGACTCCAGCGCCGCGCCGAACGCGTGTCGCTGCGCGCCCGCCGCGCCCTGGCCCAGGCGGTCATGCAGTAACGATCGGGTAACGAAACGTCCTCGCGGGGCCGGCCCATGGCAGGGACCGGCCCCGCCGGGCGTCAACGGTCCGGCCGGCCCGGCAGCGGGAGTATCGTCGGCCCGTGGATCGCGAGACTGAGCACTCCGCAGCCGACCGCGCCGAACCGTCGGCGATTCCCGGCCCCGTCGCGTGCGCCCTGTGCGGCACCACCGAGGAGGGCCCGCCGGTCACCTGGAGCTGTTCGTTCGAGGGCGGTCGGCGCGGCTACCTGTGCGACGGGTGTGTCCGCGCCCATCTGAGCAGCATCGAGGCACGGCTCGACGCCGCCTGGTGGTAGCCGCGACCGCCCGACCGCCCGACCGCCCGACCGCCCGACCGCCCGACCGAACGGCGCCGTGGACCCGGGCGCTCTGGCCCTGACCCCGTCCCGGCCCGGTCGGGGCACCGACCCGGCGCCGTCGGCTCACGGCCCCTCCCCGGCACCCTCCCCTTCCGCGCCCGCGCCCGTGCGGTCGTCCCCGGTGTCCTCCCCGGCCGGCGGCTCGTCGGCGAAGCCGGGCAGCCAGTCCAGCAACTCGTCACGCAGCCGCACCGTGGCGTCGAGCTGGCACAGCACGCCGATCGTGCTGAGCGTCACCCGGTGGATCAGCAGATAGGAGGGCGGCAGGTTCAGTTGCCGGCCCAGTTGGTGCGCGGGGGAGCGCGGGTCGGCGATCCGGGCCGCCTGGGCGCGCATCCAGGCGCGACCGAAGGTGAACTCCTCCAGCCGGGCCGGCTCGATGATCGGCAGCAGGTAGTCCAGCACCGCCTCCGGGTCCAGCTGGATCGACGGCTTGACGAAGCCCTCCTGACGCAGCATCGCGTGCACGGTCTCCGCGTCCCCGCCGAGGGCCAGGCGCAAGGCGTTCCCGATCGGTTCCGGCAGCCCCTCCGGCAGCCGGTCCACCGTGCCGAAGTCCAGCACGCCCAGCCGCCAGCCGTCGGCCGGACCATCGTCCACCAGCAGCCGGAAGTTGCCCGGGTGCGGGTCCGCGTGCAGCAGCCCGGTGCGGGCCGGCCCGGCGAACAGGAAGTGCGCCAGCAGCTGCCCCGCCCGGTCCCGCTGCCGCTTCGTGCCCTTCCCGATCACCTCGGACAGCGGTACGCCCTCCAGCCACTCGGTCACCAGGACCTGGTCCGCGTCGTGCACCACGTCCGGCACCACGATGTCGGGGTCGTCGGCGAACTCGACCGCGTGCACGTGCTGGGCCTCCGCCTCCAGGCCGTAGTCCAGCTCCTCAGACACCCGCGCGCGCAACTCGCTGATCAGCGGTTTGATGTCCATGCCCGGAATGAGCGGGCCGAGCAGCCGGGCCACCCGGCCCAGTTGCGACAGGTCGGACAGCAGGGCCGCGCCCGCGCCCGGGTACTGCACCTTGACGGCGACCGCGCGCCCGTCGTGCCACACGCCGCGGTGCACCTGGCCGATCGAGGCGGCGGCGGCCGGTTCCTCGTCGAAGTCCCGGAACATCTCCCGCCAGTCCTCGCCGAGCCGTTCGGCGAGGACTTTCCGCACGGTGCCCACCGGCATCGGCGGGGCGGCGTCCTGGAGCTTGGTCAGCGCGGCCCGGTAGGGACCGGCGACCTCTTCGGGAAGCGCGGCCTCGAAGACGGACATGGCCTGCCCGAACTTCATCGCCCCGCCCTTCAGCTCGCCGAGGACCCGGAAGAGCTGGTCCGCGGTCTGCCGCTGGAGTTCGTCGGCCACCACTTCGGCCGGCCGTCCCCCGATCCGCCTGCCGAGGCCCAACGTGGCCCGGCCGGCGAAGCCGAGGGGCAGTGCTGCCAGCTTCGCGGTACGCGTCACTGCCTTGCGAGGAAGATCCGACATGCGCCCCTCTTTCGTCGCTGTGGGCCGCACGCGCCGGCACGCGGCGGTCACCCGGCCATTGTCGCGCGCGTTCCCGCGGCGGCGGCACCACACCCGCACCCGGGATGCGACGCCACCGCGCAGGTCCGTATCGCGAGGCCGGACAGCGAGAACTCGGTCCGCGCGCCCGCACCCGGCACCGGACTCCGACCGGGCGGGCAGGCCGCCGACCGGTCGAGGAACGCCAGCGCGTGCGCCGCCGCCAGCCCGGCCACCAGCGTCGCCAGCGCCACGTCACACGCCACGGCCGCCGGCGGCGGACCGGACCGCAACTGCGCCAGCATCCTGGGCCACGCCGGATCCGCCTCGACGCGGGCGGCCTCCAGGCAGCCGGCGCAGCCCGACCGGCCCGGCACCACCAGCGGCCCGACCACCCCGGTGCCCTCCAGTACACCCGCGTACAGGTGCGGGATCCCCGCGACCAGCAGCGGCTCAGCCTCGCGGGGGTCCGGGGCGTAGGCGCCCAGGCCGTCCCGCGGCGCCAGCACCGCGAGCGCCAGCGGCGGCTCCTGCCCCCCGGGCGGCCCGGACCGGCCCTGCGGGCGGGGATCCGGCCAGACCCGGCGCATCGCACCACGGACCGCGGTGGCCCGGCGTTCCCCGACCTGCACGGCCGAGACGCCGCCCGGTGCCACGTCGCCGGGCGCCACCCGCCCGCCGTCCTGCACGTCCACCCGGCCCACCCCGGCCGCGGCCAGCACCGCCGCGACCGCGGCGCCGACCCGGCCGGCGCCGCGCACCCGTACCCGTGCGGTCCGGCGCGCCGCCAGCGCACCGGCCGCCGCACCCGGCGTGCCGTAAACCACCGACAACGACGCGAGATCCGGTCGCAGCCGCTCCATCGTCCCGTCGCGGCGGCACATCACCCGATCCAGCGCCACCACGCTGTCCGCGTCCTCCAGGACACCGCCTGCCTCCAGCGACGCCAGCAGCCGATCCGCCCGGCCCGGTGGCAGGCCCAGCTCCGCGGCCTCGCGCCGCAGCAGCTCCATGCCGCGCGTGCCGTCCAGCAGCCGGAGGAACCGGTGCGAGGCCTCGTCCAGCGGTCCCAGCACCACTGCCCGCGCCGGGTCCAGGCCGAACTGCAGGCTCTCGCGGTCCCGCCAGCTGCGGCGCATGGCGGGCTTGAGCATCGGATGCATGGTCCACCTCCGTGATCGAGGTCCGACCGGTCCGGGTGACTGGTCGTGCACGCACAGCTTCGACCACGAGGGCGAAGGCTCGCAGAAAGTTGTCCACAAGCAGTGGAAAAAGTCTGTTGGAAATCCTGTCGGCTTGTCATTCCGCAGGCTGCGGTGGGGTGGGCGGCCGTGGCGGTGCCCGTGTGGTCACGCCGTGTAGGACCTTGGCGGCGCCGCGTAAGATCTCGGTGGCGTGGCGTGGCGTGGCGTGGCGTGGCGTGGCGTGGCGTTGGTGGGAGGTGGCCGGGACGGCGTCGGCGGTTGCGGTCGGGGCGGTGTTGCTCGTGCCGCGCGGTGGTTGGTGGGGTGGTGGTTGGCGGCGGGGCCGTGGGGCGGTGCGGCTCGCTCCAGGGGGCGCTCCGGACGTGTGATGTCGGAGGGCCTGGTGTCCGAACGCGACCTCACGGCCCCGCGGCCCCGCGCCGCTCACGCTGCCGCGCACCGCCCCGGCGCCGGTGGGTCGCACCTCCCGGCCGCCTCCCCGGGCGCGGGGGCGGCCCCGAGCCGGCCCGGTGGGGCTCACCTCGGCGTCGACGACGGCGTGGCGTACCGCTCGCGGTGCGGCTACCGCCTGTACATTCGCACAAATGTCCGTTCGGGTTCCCGGGTAGCGCGACGGGGCGGCGGTGGAGCGGGTAACGTCGTGGCGTGCCAGCCGATCCGGTCCGTGACGCGCGGGTCGCCGCGCTGCGCGGCGAACGGGGCGCGGTGGAGGTGCGTCGCAGCGCGCGGCGCAGACGAACCGTTTCCGCGTATCGAGAGGGCGGTCGCACCGTCGTGCTGATCCCCGCCAGGATGTCGGCGGCCGAGGAGCAGCGTTGGGTCGGCGTCATGCTGGACAAGCTCGCCGCGCAGGAGAGCAGGCGCATGCCGGGCGACGGCGAACTGGCCGAACGCGCCGGGCGGCTGGCCGCACAGTACCTGGGGGACCGGGCGCGGCCGCGCAGCGTGCGGTGGGTGACCAACCAGCACGCGCGCTGGGGCTCGTGCACCCCGGCGGAAGGCAGTATCCGGCTGTCGCACCGGCTGCGCGGGATGCCGGAGTACGTCATCGACTACGTGCTGCTGCACGAACTCGCGCACCTGTTGGTCCCAGGCCACGGACCGGAGTTCTGGCGGCTGCTGGAGAGCTACCCGCGCACCGAGCGGGCCCGCGGCTACCTGGAGGGAGTGGTGGCCGCAGACCGCCTGCCGTACGCGTCGGGGCCGGGCGGCGAACCCCGTCCCGCCGCGCCGGGGCGCACCCCGCGGACCTGAGGCGGGGGCCGACCGACGGGACGCCGCCGCGACGCCGAGATGCCGTCGGCACGCCGGCACACCGCCGGGACGCCACCAGGGCGCGCCCTGGTGGCCCGCTCGGCGCCGGCTGTCGCCTCGGTGCCCCGCCGGCCACCGGCTGTCGCCTCCTCGGCCCGGTCGACCGGCCGAGGCGCCGACGCCTGGCGCCGCGCGGCGTCCCCAACCGGGCCGGGAGGTCCGGTCAGACGGTGGACAGCAACTGGCGTGTCCGGTCGAACAGGCGCAGCACCGAGGTGTCGGAGACCGCCTCCCGCAGTTCCGCGTAGCCGAACCAGCGCAGGTCGAGGGACTCCTCGCTGATCGTCTCGGTGGCGCCCGGCGGGGCCAGGACGGCGTACTGCACGTCGAGGTGCCACGCGCACGGGGTGTGGTGGCGGTCCAGACGGGCCGGTTCGGCGCACAGCAGGGTCAGTCCGGCGATGCCGGACTCCTCGGTGGCCTCGCGCAGCGCGGCGGCGGCGAGCGTGGTGTCGGACGGTTCGCAGTGGCCGCCGGTCTGCAACCAGGCCCGCAGCTTGCGGTGCAGGGTGAGCAGGACCCGGTCGGCGGAGGGGTCCACGACGAGACCGCTGGCGGTCAGGTGGCCGGCTCGGCACGCCTTCCACATGCCGTCGGGATGCGCGGCGAGGTGGTCGAGGTAGGCGAGCCGGAGCCTCTCCTGGTCGGGGGCGTCGTCGGGCGCGGTCCAGCGGGTCAGGACACGCGCCGCGTCCTCGTGCAGGCTCACTCGCCCTCGTCGTTCCGGCCGTCCTCGTTCCCGCCGTCCGCGTGGCGGTCGTCCTCCTTGGCGCCGGTACCGCCCGGACCGGCCTGCTTCCCGCCCACGTCCCCGGTGTCCCGCGCGTCCGCGCCGGTGTCCCCGGCCGCCTTCCCGCTCGTGCCCGAGCCCTCGATGTCGGAGCCCTCGATGCCGGAGTCGGAGTCGGCGCGTCCGGCGTCGGCCGCCGCGCCCGCGGCGGCCTCGCCGAGCAGCTTGTCGAGCGCGTCGAAGTCGAACTCCTCGGCGCCCGCCTCGCGGTGCACGAAGCCGTCCGGGTCGTCCAGGTCGGCGGCGGTGGGCAGCATGTCGGGGTGTGCCCACAGCGCGTCGCGGCCGTCGACGCCGCGCGCGTCGGTCAGCGAGGCCCACAGCCGGGAGGCGTCCCGCAGCCGGCGCGGCCGCAACTCCAGGCCGATCAGGGTGGCGAAGGTCTGCTCGGCCGGCCCGCCGCTGGCCCGGCGGCGGCGCAGCGTCTCGCGCAGCGCGCCGGCGGCCGGCAGGTGCGGGGTGGCGGCGGCGTGCACGACCGCGTCGACCCAGCCCTCGACGAGGGCGAGCGCGGTCTCCAACCGGGCCAGCGCGGCCTTCTGCTGCGGGGTGTCCTCGGGCTGGAACATGCCCTGCTGAAGCGCTTCCTGAAGCGCCTCGGGGTTGGCCGGGTCGAGCCGGCCGACCGCGTCCTCCAGCCGGGCGGTGTCCACCGTGATGCCGCGCGCGTAGCCCTCGACGGCGCCGAACAGGTGGGCGCGCAGCCACGGCACGTGCGCGAACAGCCGCTGGTGGGCCGCCTCGCGCAGCGCCAGGTAGAGCCGGACCTGGTCCAGCGGGACGCCCAGCCCCTCGCCGAGCCCGGCGATGTTGGCGGGCAGCAGCGCCGCCTTGCCGGACGGGCCGAGCGGCAGGCCGACGTCGGTGGATCCGACCACCTCGCCGGCCAGCACGCCGAGCGCCTGGCCGATCTGGGTACCGAACATCGCGCCGCCCATCGAGCGCATCATGCCGATCAGCGGGCCGGCCATGGCCTGCATCTCCTCGGGCAGCACGCCGCCCATGGCGGTGCCCACCCGCTCCGCGACCGGGTCGACCAGCTCCCGCCACACCGGCAGCGTCTCCTCGACCCACTCGGCACGGCTCCAGGCCACCGCGGCGCCGGCGCCGGCGGGCAGCGAGGTGGCGCCGTCCAGCCACAGGTCTGCCAGCCGCAGCGCCTCCTGGACCGCGGCCCGCTCCGCGGCGCCCACGCTGGCGTCCTTCGAGCCGTCCGGCGTGCCCTGGGCGACCGTCTGGCGCGCGATGTCCTTGGCCATCTCCCAGTTCACCGGGCCGCCCTCGTAGGAGAGCATCTGGCCGAGCTGCTGGAAGGCCGCGCCCAGGTCGTTGGGGTTGAGCGAACCGAACATCGCGGCGAGCGGGTTGTCGCCGCCGCCCGCTCCACCGCCGGGCAGGCCGAAACCGCCGAAACCGGGCGGGGTGCCCCCCCTGCCGCCGCCGGCCCCCGGCGTGCCGCCGCCGGGCAGGCCCTTGCCGTCCTCGTCGCGCTTCCTGCCCCCGCCGCCCCCGTCCTCGGGCTCCTCAGGAGGGACGCCGAATCCAAATGGGGTGTCACTCACGGGCTTCCTCGGCTCTGTGTGGTCGGCTCATTGTGATCGGCTGTCATCGGCTCGAAGTGTCCGGCTGTTCGTACGCGTGGCAGCAAGCCTTGTCCCTCCAGCCTAGACACCTCTCAGGCAGGATGGGACCCGAGCACCTTGTACCGAGACAACAGTGGGAGACATCCGGTGAGTTCCCCGGAAGCGCACGTTCGCTCAGGGCGGACCGGCCGCGCCGCCGGCCGCCCGGTCGTCGCGATCACCGGCGCCGCCTCCGGCGTCGGCCACCGCCTCGCGGTCCGGCTCGCCGCCTCCGAGGAGGTCAGGAAGGTGGTCGCGGTCGACGAGCGGCGGGCGGACGTGCCCGGCGCGCTGTGGCGGGTGCTCGACGTGCGGGACCCGGCGATCGCCGACCGGCTGCGGGTCGAGGGCCGCCCGGTCGACGTGGTCGTGCACCTCGCGCTCGACCTGGATCTGGACTCCGACCGGGCCGCGCGCACCGCGTACAACGTGCGCGGCACCCAGACCGTGCTGACCGCCGCCGCGGCGGCCGGGGTGCGCCGGGTCGTGCTGGTCACCTCGGCCATGGTCTACGGCGCGCTGGCCGACAACGACGTGCCGCTCGCCGAGGACGCCGCGCTGCGCGCCACCGAGGAGGCGACCTGCGTCGGCGACTTCATGGAGATCGAACGGCTCGGCCGCCGGGCTCCGCGCGCCCACCCCGGGCTGAACGTCACCGTGCTGCGCCCCGCGGTGCTGGTCGGCGGCACCGACACCTCGCTGACGCGCTATTTCGAGTCGCCGCGGCTGCTGGTCGTGGCCGGCAGCCGGCCACGCTGGCAGTTCTGCCACGTCGACGACCTGGTCAGCGCCCTGGAGTACGCGGTGCTCGGCCGCGCGGAGGGTGAGATGGCGGTCGGCTGCGACGGCTGGCTGGAGCAGGAGGAGGTGGAGGAGCTGTCCGGGATACGGCGCATGGAGCTGCCGCAGCCGGTCGCCCTGGGCGCCGCCGCGCGGCTGCACCGTCTCGGGCTCACCCCGTCCCCGGCCGGTGACCTGGCGTACACGATGTACCCCTGGGTGGTCAGCGGGAGCCGGCTGCACGAGGCCGGCTGGCGGCCCCGGTGGACCAACGAGGAGGTGCTCGCCGAACTCCTGCGCGAGGTGGCCGGCCGGCACACGGTGGCCGGGCGGCGGCTGGGCCGCAAGGACGCCACCACGCTCGGTGCGGCCGGGGCGACCGTGGCGCTGGTCGGCACCGCGGCGCTGGTGCGCCGGGCGCGCAAGCGGCGCGGCGGCTGAGCGGGTCGGGCACGTCGCGCGCCGGGGGCGCGAGCGGCGCGGCGGCGTGCGGAGCACCGGCGGCCGGGCGGGCGGGCCGGCGGCGGTGGCGCGGGCCGGTTTCCGGTGGGCGCCGCGGTGCGCGACGATGACCTCATGGCAACCGAGCACGAAGAACGCGGCGTCGTCCGGCTGTTGGCGATCCGTGACACCCCGCTGTCGGTCGACGAGGTGTTCCGCGCGGTCGGCCACGACGCGGCCGGCGGCACCGTGCTGTTCGTGGGCACGGTGCGCGACCACGACGGCGGTCCGGGCCCGGTCACCGCGCTGTCGTACTCGGCGCACCCCACCGCCGGGGACGTGCTGCGAGGGGTCGCCGATCGGGTGGCGGCGGACTTCCCGGTGCGTGCGCTGGCCGCCGTGCACCGGGTGGGGGACCTGGCGGTCGGTGACGTCGCGGTGGTGGTCGCGGTCGCCTGCGACCACCGGGCGGAGGCGTTCGAGGCGTGCCGCCGGATGGTCGACGACCTCAAACGCGAGGTCCCGATCTGGAAGCACCAGGAGTTCGCGGACGGCTCCGGCCGGTGGGTGGGGGCGTAGGGCCCTACGCCCCCACCCACCGGCCGGAGCCCCGGCGGAGCCCGGACGCCGCGCCGCGCCCCGCCGCGTGACCCGGACGGACGCGTTCACCAGCGCGGACGTATGGGGTTGCGTAACCCGGGACCCGGGCAGAGCGTTGAGTGCGTGAGCAATTAATGTGCTCATAGGTCCTGCTTCGGTAGTGCGTGGTCTGGAGGCCGACGTGGCGGCTCTGGTGTGGTTGCTGATCCCGGTCGGCGGTGTGCTCGCCGCGACCCTGTGGGCCGGCTGGGCGGGCCGCGCCCGCAAGCAGGCCGGCGACGTCGACTCGCTCAACGGCTACGCCCGGTTCCGCGAGGCGATGGACAAGTCGCACTCCGGTGGCGGCCGGTAGCGCGCCCGGCCCCGCCGCACCGCCGGGTGTGCCGCGGGGCGCCGGGCGGGCGCACATCAGGGTCCCGTAGGGTCGGGGCATGCCACGCCGTACCGTGACCCTGCTCACCTCGACGCTGCTGCTCATAGGCCTGCTGTGCGTCGGTGTGCTGCTCCCCGTTCCGTACTCCGAGATGTCGCCGGGGCCCACCGTGAACACCCTGAGCACGAACGACGGCAAGCCGGTGCTGGCCATCTCCGGGCACCGCACCTACCCCACCAGCGGGCACCTGAACATGACGACGGTACGGGTCACCGGGTCCGGCTACACGATGAACCTCATCGAGGCGGTCTCCGGCTGGCTGTCGCACGACGACAGCGTGGTGCCGCACAACACGCTCTACCCCAAGGGCCAGACCGAGCAACAGGCCAACCAGGAGAACGCCGAGGAGTTCTCCCAGTCCCAGGACAGCGCCAAGGTCGCGGCCCTGCGCGAGCTGCGCCTGCCGGTCGGCAGCCGGGTGGTGGTCGGCACGGTCCTCAAGGGCAGCCCGGCGCAGGGCAGGCTGCACGCCGGCGACGTGATCAAGACGGTGGACGGCGGCGCGGTCTCCCAGCCGCAGGACGTGGCGAAGCTGGTCACCCGGCACGCGCCCGGGCAGAAGGTGGTCTTCGGCGTGGTCCCGGCCCGGCACGGCGACAGCGGCGACGTGCCCGGCGGCGCCGCGAAGAGCGTCACCATCCGCACCGAGAAGGCCGACGACGGCCGGGCGATCGTGGGCATCCAGGCGGAGGAGGCGCACACCTTCCCGTTCCACATCTCCATCCAGTTGGCCGACGTGGGCGGGCCGAGCGCCGGCATGATGTTCGCGCTCGGCCTCATCGACAAGCTCACCCCCGGCCACCTGACCGGCGGCGCGTTCGTGGCCGGCACCGGGACCATCGACGACAAGGGTGTCGTCGGTCCGATCGGCGGCATCCAGCTGAAGATCATCGCGGCCCGGGCGGCGGGGGCCCGCTACTTCCTGACCCCGAAGTCCAACTGCGCCGAGGCGTCCCAGGACACCCCGGCCGGGCTGCGGCTGGTCAAGGTCGGCACGCTCAAGGACGCGCTGGCCGCGCTCGCCGACATCCGCTCCGGGAAGACCGCCGACCTGCCGCGCTGTTCGGCGGGCTGACCGCCCGGCCGCCGGCCCGGCCGTGCGCCGCCCGGCCGCCGGCCCGGCCGTGCGCCGCCCGCCCGCCGGCCGGCCGAGCGGCCGAGGTGTCCGCGGCCGACCGGAGCGCGCTCAGGCGTCCGGGTCGTCGAAGGTCGCGCGCAGCGCGTCGGCCAGTCCCGGCACCAGCGTCGAGCCGGTCAGCACATCGGTCGAGGAGTCCTTGTCGCGCAGCCGCAGCGCCGACTCGCGGCCGCCGTCCCGCAGCACGCCGACCGTGATCCGCACCTCGCGGCGCTCCGGGTGCCGGGAGACCCACGCGGCCAGTCCCTCGTCGTCCAGGCCGTCCGGCATCGCCGACTCCGCGCTCGGCGGCAGCATCAGCCGTTCCACGGTCAGCGCGCAGCCGCTCACCACGTCCGGCCAGGCGATGGTGGCCAGGAACTCGTCCAGCGGCGCGCCGGAGGGGATCTCGTCCTGTTCCACCGGGGTCAGCGCGCCGGCGCCGGGGTCGTCGTCCAGACCGAGCTGCTCGCTCAGCGACGGTTCCTGGGTGCGCAGCCGTTCGGTGTCGACCAGGGCGAACAGGCGGGCCGGCTGGTCCCAGCCGAGACCGCCCGCGTACTCGTCGATCTCCAGCACGGCACGGGTCAGAGGGGTGGCGGCGACGGGGGCGTCGCCGGCGGAAGTGTTGGACATGGGGTCCATCCTGCCCTTCCGGCCACCGACGGCGGGAACCGACCGGGGCACGAGTGAGTTGGCATGGGTGGGGCGTCCGGGAGGGACGCCGGACGCGGGCGACGTGACACGCGCCGCGGCGCGCCGGTGGGCGGCGGGCGGCGGGACGGAGCGCGCCGCCGTCGTGACGACGCGATTTCGTTTTTGAGGTGCGCACGTGGCTTTCCAGATGCCGGAGCGAGGCGACGGACCGCGCGGATCCCGCAGCCGTACCGACCGCTCGTCGGCCCGGGCCCGGGCGCTGCTGCTGACACTGGCCGTGCTGGTGATGCTGGGTATGGCGTTCGTGATGTTCTGCGGGGCGTGGACCGACTGGCTGTGGTACCGCTCGGTGCACTACGGGTCGGTCTTCTCCACCACGCTGCGGGCCCGCGTCACGCTGTTCGCGGTCTTCGGGCTGGCGATGGCGGTCTCGGTCGGCGCCAACGTCTACCTGGCGCACCGGCTGCGTCCGCCGCTGAGCGCCATGTCCCCGGAGCAGCGCAACCTGGACCGCTACCGGATGGGCATCGCGCCGTTCCGCGGCTGGGCGCTGCTGGCGGTGTGCGTGCTGGTCGGCCTGGTGGCGGGGGCGTCGGCGGCCAACCAGTGGCAGACCTGGCTGGCGTTCGACCACGCCGTCCCGTTCGGCACCCGCGACCCGCAGTTCGGGCTGGACGTGTCGTTCTACACCTTCCGGCTGCCCTGGTACCGCTTCCTGCTCAGCTTCGGCTTCGCCGCCGTGCTGCTGTGCCTGGTGTCCGCCGCGCTGGTGCACTACCTGTACGGCGGTCTGCGGCTGACCGCGCCGGGCGCCAAGGCGACCTCGGCGGCCACCGGGCACCTGTCGGTGCTGCTCGGGCTGTTCGTCTCGCTCAAGGCGGTCGCGTACTGGCTGGACCGCTACGGGCTGGCCGTCAAGTCCGGCGGCTTCAAGGCCACCTCCGGCTGGACGGGGCTGCGCTACGTGGACGCCAACGCCTACCTGCCGGCCAAGACGATCCTGTTCTGCATCGCGCTGATCTGCGCGCTGCTGTTCTTCGCCACGCTGTGGCGGCGCACCTGGAGCCTGCCGATGCTCGGCCTGGGCCTGATGGTGCTGTCCGCGGTGCTGATCGGCGGACTGTACCCGGCGATCGTGCAGAAGTTCCAGGTGCAGCCCAACGAGGCGGCCAAGGAGGCGCCGTACATCCAGCGCAACATCGACGCCACCCGGGCCGCGTACGGCATCGCGCACACCCAGGTGACCGCCTACCGGGGCACCGGCACCGCGTCCGGCGGCACGCTGCGCGCGGACGCCGACCGGACGGCGAGCATCCGGCTGCTGGACCCGAACGTGGTCTCGCCGACCTTCCAGCAGCTTCAGCAGATGCGCGGCTACTACTCCTTCGCCTCCCCGCTGGCGGTGGACCGCTACCGCATCGACGGCAAGGAGCAGGACACCGTGATCGGGGTGCGGGAGCTGAACGGGGCCGGCATATCCGAGAAGAACTGGATCAACGACCACTTCCGCTACACCCACGGCTACGGAGTCGTGGCGGCCAGCGGCACCAGCACCACGGACACCGGCGCGCCCTCCTTCACCGAGGACGACCTGCCGCCGACCGGGAAGCTCGGCTCCTTCCAGCCGCGGATCTACTACGGCGAGCGGCTGGACCAGTACGCGATCGTCGGCGGTCCCACCAAGGAGATCGACTACTCCGGCGACCACGGCGAACGCACCTACCGCTACACCGGGCACAGCGGTGTGAGCCTGGACGGCCCGCTCACCCGGGCCGCGTACGCGGTGCGCTTCGGCGAGCCGCAGATCCTCTACTCCGGGGCGATCGGCAAGGGCTCGCGGCTGCTGTACCAGCGCACGCCCAAGGAGAGGGTGCGGGCGGTCGCGCCGTGGCTGACCATCGACGGCGACCCCTACCCGGCGGTGGTCGACGGTCACGTCGACTGGATCGTCGACGGGTACACCACCAGCGACGACTATCCGTACTCCTCGCGCACCACGCTCGGCGACACCACGAGCGACTCGCTGACCGCGGGCGGCCGTTCGGTGCTGGCCCGGCAGAACCAGGTCGACTACATCCGCAACTCCGTCAAGGCCACGGTCGACGCCTACACCGGCCAGGTGAAGCTGTACCAGTGGGACACCAAGGATCCGGTGCTGCGCACCTGGATGCAGGCGTTCCCGCACACCGTGCTGCCGAAGAAGGACATACCCGCCGCGCTCACCGCCCACCTGCGCTACCCGCAGGACCTGTTCAAGGTGCAGCGGCAGATGCTGACCCGCTACCACGTCACCGACGCGGCGACGTTCTACAGCGGCGGCGAGGCGTGGCAGGTGCCGAACGACCCGACGAAGCACGGCGGCCAGGCGGTGCCGCCCTACTACCTGAGCCTGACCATGCCGGGCACCCACCGGCAGGAGTTCTCGCTGACCACCACGCTCACCCCGAACCAACGCGACAACCTCGGTGCCTTCATGGCGGTGGACGCCGACGCCACCTCGCCGGACTACGGCACCATCCGGCTGCTGCAGCTGCCCGCCAGCAGTGCGGTGGCCGGGCCGAGACAGGTGCAGAGCAGGTTCAACTCCGACACCGATGTCGCCAACAAGCTCAACATCCTCAAACGCGGCGACTCGCAGATCGAGTACGGCAACCTGCTCACCATCCCGCTGGACGGCGGCCTGCTGTACGTGGAGCCGGTCTACGTGCGCGGCGCGGGCACCGACTACCCGCTGCTGAAGGAGGTGCTGGCCACCTACGGGGACGCCACCGCGTTCGAACCGACGCTGGACGCCGCGCTCGACAAGGTCTTCGGCGGCGCGGCCCCCGGCGGCGGCGGATCACCGGTGCCCTCCGCACCCGGCCGCGTCAACGCCACGGTCAGACAGGCCCTTACGGATGCACAACACGCCTTCGACAACGGTCAACAGGCCCTCAAAAAGGGTGATTGGGACGCGTACGGCAAGGACCAGGCGGCGCTGCGCGAGGCGCTCGCCCGCGCCGCCGCGGCGGCGAAGTCCCCGCCGGCCGGCGAACACTGAGGTGGGCCGCCCGCGCCGTGGTACGGTAGGCGCACAACGACGCGGGGTGGAGCAGCTCGGTAGCTCGCTGGGCTCATAACCCAGAGGTCGCAGGTTCAAATCCTGTCCCCGCTACTGGTGAGTTGAGAAGACCCGGAATCCGTACGCGGACTCCGGGTCTTCTGCGTGTGTTCGTGGGTAGGACCCCTCCGTCGCGGTTCGCTGTGTCGTCGTGTCGGGAAGTCGACAAAACGCTGTAGAGACCCCGTGACTGCGATATACCAGATGTACGCCGGTTCCGGGTGATGCGACGATGGATTTCATGGGGGATGGTGCGATTCTGCTTGAAACTCGTCCGCCTGAGCGGGAGACGGGAGCGACGACCGGGACGGAGCGGATCTCCGAGGCCGCGGTCGTACTCGACGACGACATCCTGACCGCCCGTGAACAGGCCGAACTCGAGGCGCGCTACCGCCGCGCCGCCGAACGCGGCGACAGCGCGGCGCAGAGCATGGTCGGCACGCTGCTGCTGCGCCGCGGCGAACTCGACGCCGCCGAGGGCTACCTGCGGGCCGCCACCGGTGCGGGGGAGCGCGCGGCGGCCAACAACCTCGGCGTGCTGCTGCACCAGCGCGGGCGCACGGAGGAGGCGGCGGCCTGGTGGCGGGTGGCGGCGGTCGCCGGCAGCGCCGCCGCCGCGCACGCCCTCGGGCGGCACCACGGTGCCGAGGGCGACGAGGCGGCGGCCGAGTACTGGCTGCGGCAGGCCGCCGGATCCGGACACGTGCTCGGCGCGCACGCCCTCGCCGAGCTGCTCGAAGAACGCCGCGACCCGGAGGCCGAGCAGTGGTACCGGGCGGCGGCCGAGCACGGCCACCCGGAGGCCGCCTACCGGCTCGCGGTGCGCAGCGCGGACCGCGGCCGGGACGGCGAGGCCGAGCAGTGGCACCGGCAGGCCGCCGCGCGCGGCCACCGCAGCGCCGCCCGGGAGCTGGGCGCGCTGCTGGAGGACCGCGGCGAGTTGAAGGAGGCCGGCCGCTGGTACCTCACCGCGGCCCGGGACGGCGACCCGCGGGCCTGCTGCGCGCTCGGCTTCCTGCTGCGCGACGCCGGCGACGCCGAGGGCGCGGCGCGGTGGTGGCGGCAGGCCGCCGAGCAGGGCGACGGCCAGGCGGCCAACGCGCTCGGCGCGCTGCACGCGCAGAACGGCGAGACCCAGAGCGCGGAGCGCTGGTACCGCGCGGCGCTGGAGGCGGGCGACGACAACGGCGCCTACAACCTGGGCCTGCTGTGCGCCGCCCGGGGCCGCGGCGCACAGGCCGAGCAGTGGTACCGCCGGGCCGCCTACGCCGGCCACCGGGAGGCCGCCAACGCGCTCGCCGTGCTGCTGCTCCAGCACGGCGACCCGGCCGGCTCCGAGCCGTGGTTCTCCAAGGCGGCCGAGGCCGGCAGCGTGGACGCCGCGTTCAACCTGGGCATCCTGTGCGCCGGCCGCGGCGACCAGGACGCGGCGCTCGGCTGGTACCGGCGGGCCGCGTCCGCCGGGCACACCGAGGCGTCCCTCCAGGTGGCGATGGCGTTGCAGCGCGAGGGCGACCTGCGCGGCGCCGAGACCCACCTGCGCCGGGCGGCCGGCGGCGGCAGCGCGGAGGCCGCGTTCCGGCTCGGCAGCGTGCTCGACCAGGACCGCGAGGAGTGCGGGGAGTGGTACGAGCGGGCCGCCCGGCTCGGACACCGCAGGGCGCAGGTGCGCTACGGCATGCGGGCCGCCGCTCGCGGTGACACGGTGGACGCGGCGCGCTGGTACCGGTTGGCCGCCGAGGCCGGCAGTGCCAGCGGGGCGTTCAACCTCGGCCTGCTGCTGGCCCGGCAGGGCGGCGAGCCGGAGGCCGCCGTGTGGTGGCGGCGGGCCGCCGAGGCCGGCCACGGCCGGGCCGCGCTGCGGCTCGCGGTGATCGCCGCCCGGCGCGGCGCGCTGGACGACGCCCGCCACTGGTGCGACCGGGCGGTGGAGTGCGGCCCGGCCGAGGTGGCCAAGCGGGCGACCCGGCTGGCCGACGTGCTGCGCCAGGAACGGTCCGCCTGACCGCCCCCGGCGGCCCGCGCCGCCGGCCGCCGGGGGCGGTCCCCGCAGCGGTCGCCGCCGTGCCGTCGGGAGCGGCCACGGGCCGGACGGCCGTGCCGCCGGGGGAAACGGATTTGCCGTGCGGTGATCGCGTCGTTTACAGTGGGTGCACAACGACGCGGGGTGGAGCAGCTCGGTAGCTCGCTGGGCTCATAACCCAGAGGTCGCAGGTTCAAATCCTGTCCCCGCTACCACATCCGGCCCGGGATCCTCGGATCCCGGGCCGGAGCCTTTTCCGGCTGGCCCAGGCGGCTGCGGCAGCCGCGGCGGGCCGCGACCGAGCCAGGACCGGGCCGGCCGCAGCGTCGCCGCCGTGGGACCGGCCTCAGGACTCCGGGTGGCCCCCGTCGCCGCGCGCCGCCCGGTCCAGCAGGGCCCGGGCCGCTCCGGTGAAGTACGGGCTGTAGGAGATCGCGTCCTCGTGCGGGGAGCCGTCCGGCGGGCCGCCGCCGTTGAACCCGCCGATCAGGCCCACCAGTTCGCCGGTGCGGGCCCCTGGCCGGAGCAGCACCCAGGGACTGCCCGAGACGCCGGCGGTGTAGCCGCCGCAGTGCATCTCGCGGTCCGGCGGGTGCGCCACCGAGCGGTAGGTCTCCAGCGTGCAGGACAACTGCAGACCACCCGGGTCGGCGCGGTCCGGGTAGCCGGTCGTGGTGACCCGGCGCAGCGTGAACGGCGCGTCCACCCGCAGGGTGTCGGCGCCGACCACGTCCTCGATGCGCCGCCCGTCCGGCCGGGTCACCCGCAGGAAGGCGTAGTCGTAGCGGGTGTCGTGCCCACCGGTGTAGCGCGGGTCCACCCAGATCCGGTCGACGTGCCAGGCGCCGTAGCGGGCGGTGGTCCCGGCGGCGTCCGGCAGCACGTCCGCACCGTGCGGGTAGGAACCGCCGCCGTACACGCAGTGCGCGGCCGTCATCACGATGTCGCCGCCCGGCGAGCGCACCACGCTGCCGGTGCAGAACGGCCGTCCCGCGCCGTCCACGACGCGCACCACCGCCGGGTAGGCCTCGGCCGGCGGCAGGAACCGCCCGTGCCGCCTCCAGTCGTCCGGCGGGGCCGGATCCCCCGTCGGGGCGGGCGGCCCGCCCGCGCGGTGCACCCCGTGCGGTCCCGGCGTCCGGGGTGCGAACGGCAGCAGGCACAGCAGCGCCAGCGCCGCCAGCGCGGCGGGCACCGCGGCGCGGGACCGCCTGTCGTCTCCGCAGCGCACCCCGGGCCTCCCGCCGGCTCGTGACCGCCGTCCGTCCAGGGCGTCACCCCTGCGAGGCGCCCACCCTACGTCGCGGCCGCGGGAGGCCGGCTCCGTTGTGGGTACAGGAGCGGTAAGGCGCGGGCAAAGCCGGGCGAACACCTCGGCGGCAGCCGGCAGGCTGGGTGGGCCGGCGCCGCCCGGAGACGCCCGGCCTCGTCCCGGGCCGATGCCGACCGGGCGGCACCGCGTCGGTTCCACGAGGTCACGGAGGCGTGTTGCTGCGCAGGAGTCCGGCACCACGGGTGCCCCACCGCGGAACGGTGCCACACCGCCCCGCCGAACCCGGGCGCTGGCGCCCGCTGTGCCGGGCCGCCGCGACCGGCCGGGCCGCGTCGGCGGACGCGCTGCTGGACGCACTGCGGGCCGCCGCACGGTACGGCACGCCGCACGGGCGCCGGGCCGCGATCGGCGAACTGCTGTGCGCCGGGCCCCGGTTGTGGCCGGCATTGGACCGGGCGGCGCGGCGCGGTCCGGCGCTGCCGACCGGCCGCCGGGTGCCGGGCGGACCGGCCGGCAGCCCGGTCCCGGACGGCGAACCGCTGGCGCTGCTGCTGGCCGCGCTCGACCCGGACGGCCTGGTGCGGCAGGCCGCGGTCGGGGCGCTGGCCCGGCGGGGCGGACCGCTGGCGGTCACCGCGCTGGCGCTGCGCGCCGACGACTGGGTGGCCGCGGTGCGCGAACCGGCCCGTGCCGCGCTGCTGACCCGGCTGGCGCCGGACGAGGCGGTCGCGGCGGTGCGGCTGCTGCTGCGGTTGCGGGCCCGCAGCCGGGCGGACGGGGTGCTGGCCCGCTACCGGGCCGCGCTCGGCGAGCCGGAACAGCGCCGCGCCCTCCGTCGGCTGGCCGCCGAGAGCGACCCGCGGGTGCGCCGTTTCGGCATCGAACTCGCCCTGGAGGCCGGCGAGTACGTCCGCGGCGACCTGGCCAGGACGGCGGTGCGCGACCGGGACCAGCGGTGCCGCGAGTTGTGCGCGCGCCGGCTGCTGGAGATCGACCCGGACCAGGCCGGCCGGCTGATGTGGGCGGGGTCGGCCGGCGTGCGCGAACTCGCGGTCGCCGCGCTGCCCGACGACGTGCCGGCCGCCCGGCTGGTGGCGCCGCTCGCCGACCGGGCCCGGCGGGTACGGGCGCAGGCGCGCTGGAAGCTCTACGACCGCGGTGAGCCGCCGGCCGAGGTCTACCGCCGCCACCTGCGCCGTTGCGGCCGCTCCAGCCCGCCGGCGCTGGTGGCCGGACTCGCCGCCGGGCTCGGCGAGTGCGGTGACGCCTCCGACCTGCCGATGCTCACCGTGCTCGCCCGGGACCCCAGTTGGCCGCCCGCCGCCCGGCGGTCCGCGGTCCGCGCGATCGGCGCACTGGCGGCCGGCGCGGCCCGGTGGACCGCGCCGGGACCCGGAGGGCCGGCCGGCGGGCGGGCGGCGCTGCCGGACCGGCTGGTCGCGGACGTCGAGCCCAGCGTGGCCCGGGAGGCGGTGGAGGCGCTGGCGGTCACCGGGCAGGCGTCGCTGCCGGTGCTGGCCGCGGCGCTGGACCGGCCGGAACCGGAGGTGTGGCGGGCGGCGCTGCGCGCCGGGCGGGCCCTGGAGCCGCTGGACCGGCTGGAGTTGGCGCTGCGGGCGGCCGTGGACGCGCGGCAGGAGGCGGTCCGGCCGGCCCGGGACGCGGTCGGCGAGTGGCGCCGGCACCCCGGCCGCGGGCCCGCGCAGCCGGAGCGGCTGCGGCGGTTGGACGGCCTGCTGCGCGGGGCGCTGCTGCCGGGGGCGGTCCGCGCCGACGTGGACGCGGTGCTGCGCGCGGCCCGTGCGGGGCGGTGACCGGTGGGCGGGCCGGGGCGCGGCTCAGGCGCGCGCGGCGGTGCTGTGCCCGGCGTCCCGGGCGGCGGCGCAGTCCGGGCAGATGCCCCGGTAGGTCACCTGGACGTCGGCGACGGCGAAGCCGAACCGTTCCGCCACCGGCAGGTCGGCGAGCGGGTCGCCGTCGGGGCGGACGTCGCGGATCACGCCGCAGCCGGAGCAGACCAGGTGCTGGTGCGGGCGGTGCGCGTTGGGGTCGTACCGCTTGGCGCGGCCGTCGGTGGTGACCTCGAGGACCTCGCCCAGCGAGACCATCTCGCCGAGGGTGTTGTAGACGGTGGCGCGGGAGATCTCCGGCAGCCGCCCGACCGCTCGCGCGTGCACCTCGTCCGCGGTCAGGTGGACGTGGTCCCCGTCGAGCACCTCGGCGACCACCCGGCGCTGGGCCGTCAGCCGCCAGCCGCGTCCGCGGAGTCGATCCAGCAGGTCACTCATGCGAACCAGCCTAACAGCGGCGGTCGGGTTCGTTACCGGGTACGGAGATCGCACCATTCTTGACTTGGACAAAGTCCATTGTAGGATCAGTTCTGATCTGGCGGGTGGCCAGGGGTCCGCCGGGCGCGGTCGTTCCCCCGCGCCCGGCGGACGCCGACTACGGCGGGTGGCGCCGATCGCGGCACAGGCCCTTCGCGGCCGGCCCGGGCCCGCCGTACCGCCGGAGGGGCCGGACGCCAAGGGGCTCCGACCCCTCCGGCCCCGCCCGCTCCCGGTCGGCGCGGCGGCCGCGCGCCACGGCGGCCGCGCGCCGGACCGGGCCACGGCCGCCCGGCGGGCGGGATCAGACCATCGCGGCCTGCTCCGGGGTGGCGGTGCGCCGGGCCAGCGTCCAGCAGCGGATGATGTCGCGCACCGACACCACGCCCACCGGTCCCTGGTGGTCCAGTACCACCAGGTGCCGGAAGCCGCCGTGCACCATCGCGTCGGCCGCCTCGTCCAGCGTCCAGCCCGGCGCGGCGAAGACCACGTCGGTCGTGGTGTGCGCGCCGACCGGCTCGCGCGCCGGGTCCAGACCTCGGCCGACCGCGTCCAGTACGTCGCGTTCGGTCAGTATCCCCAGGCCCAGGTCCGGGTCGAGGACCACCGCGGAACCGATCCGCCGCAGCGACATCAACTCGGCGGCCTGTCGGAGGGTGTGGGCGGGTCCGATCGTGAGAATCCGGGTGCTCATCGCTTCTCGCACCAGCATAGGAACCCCTTGAGAGAGATTTCACAAGCGCACAAGCCTGCGGAATTTCATGTTCACATGTGCACAAGTCGGACACAAGGGGGCGTGCGAAGGGTACCCGGGGCGCGCGTTGTCCGAAAACCGAGGGCGGAACGCTCCGGGCGCCGACCCCGGGCGGTCAGCGGCCCGGGCTGAGGTACCGCAGCAGTTCCTCGTGCAGCGGCCCGTTCGAGGCCGCCGCGTTCGCGCCGTACGGACCGGGCGCGCCGGTCAGGTCGGTGAACCGCCCGCCGGCCTCGCGCACGACGACGGAGGGGGCCGCCATGTCCCAGACGCTCAGGTCCGGCTCGGCGCAGAGGTCCACCGCACCCTCGGCGACCATCATGTACGACCAGAAATCGCCGTACGCCCGGGTGCGCCAGCAGGCCCGGGTGAGGTCGAGGAAGCGGTCCAGCAGCCCGAGGCTCTCCCAGTGGCCGAGCGAGGAGTAGGAGAAGGAGGCGTCCGGGAGCCGGTCCACCGCGGAGACCTTCAGCCGGGTCGCCGAGGACAGCGATCGGCCGGTGTAGGCGCCGCCGCCCTTCGAGGCCCACCAGCGGCGGCCCAGCGCGGGCGCCGAGACCAGTCCGACCACCCCGTCGTCACCCTCCGGCCCGCCCTCGCCGAGGACCGAGAGCGCGATCAGCGTCGCCCACACCGGCACCCCGCGCACGTAGTTCTTGGTCCCGTCGATCGGGTCGACCAGCCAGCGGCGGTGGCCGCCGCCCTCGCCGCCGAACTCCTCGCCGAGTACCGCGTCCCGGGGTCGGGCCCGGGACAACTGGCGCCGGATCAGCTCCTCCGCGGCCTTGTCCGCCTCGGTGACCGGGGTCATGTCCGGCTTGGTCTCGACCTTGAGGTCGAGCGCCCTGAACCGTTCCATGGTCACGGCGTCGGCGGCGTCCGCCAGGATGTGGGCCAGCCGCAGGTCGTCGGAGAAGTCGGTCATGTGCGAACAGTAGCGAGCCGCGTCCGGCTCCGGCCATGCGGCATGCGGCGGCCGGCCCGGTGGCCGGCTCCACGACGCCGGCGCGGCCTCGTCGGCCGCCGCCTCGCGGCGGGCGGCGGCCCGGCGGCCAGCGGGCGGGGGCCGCGCCCGCGGGCCCTCGTCAACCGGACGCTCGGCTGCGTTACCCGTCCGGGTACGGTATGACCTGCGGCTCACGTGCCGGTTCGGCCGATTCGCCCCGGCGCCGGCCACCGGTGGCTACGGTGGGCGCCATGGACGCCAAGGACCCGAACGCGCAGGTGTGGCCGCTGCCCCCTTCCTGGATGTGGAACTGCCAGGAGTGCGCCGCGTTGTACAAGGCGATGAAACGTGCGCCGGAAGTGGTGAACGCCGCTCGCAAGGCGGGCCGCCCCGGGATCGACCACGACCCGATGGACTCCGTGCTGACCACCCAGATCCGGTTGGCCCGGCACCTCGCGACCCGGCACACCGAGGACGTGCCGCCGCCCGACCCGGCCTGCGCACGGTGCGTGTCGGACGAGAAGGAGGGCACGATGCCGGAGACGCTGGTGCTGGAGCACCGCTCCCGGCACCTGTTCGCGCCGCCGGCCATCGTCGGCCTGGTGTGACCGGGCGCGGCCGGCACCCGGGCGCCGTCAGCGCAGCAGACGCTTGAACCCCACGTGACTGCCGGTGAACCCGAGCCGCTCGTAGAAACGGTGGGCGTCGACGCGGTCCGCGTCGGAGGTCAACTGCACCAGCGAGCAGCCCTGTTCACGGGCGCGGGCCACGCACCACTCGATCAGGCGGGCGCCCAGCCCGGCGCCCCGCTCGGTGCCCGACACCCGCACCGCCTCGATCTGCGCCCGGGTGCCGCCCCGGCGGGACAACCCCGGCACCAACGTCAACTGCGCGGTGCCGACCACCCGTCCGTCCCGGTCGGCCACCAGCAGGAACTCCCGTCCGTCGCGGTCGATCTCGGCGAACGCCGCCAGGTAGGGGGCCAGGTCGTCCGGGGACTCGCGCCGGGCGCCGAGCGGGTCGTCGGCCAGCAGGGCCACGATGGCGGGCACGTCGCGCTCGGTGGCGCGGCGCAGGGTGACCGGCGGGGCGGCGGACTCGTCCATGCGGCCATCCCATCACGCCCCCGGCCGCCCCCACCCCCCTGGACCGGTTCGCGCGGCGGCGACGACCGCCCCCAGGTCCCGGCGCGGCGGTGGTCGGGGCCGGCGCCGCGGCGTTCAGTGCTCGGCACCGGACAGCGGCAGGCCGACGATGCCGGCGATCACCAGGCAGATCGAGACGATCTTGAGCACGTTGGCAGCGTCACCGAGGAAGACCATGCCGTACAGCGCGGTGCCAGCTCGCGCCGATGCCGGTCCACACCGCGTAGGCCGGGCCGACGTCCAGCTTGCGCAGCGAGAGCGTCAGCAGCCCGAAGCTGCCCAGGGCGAACGCGCAGAACGCGATCGTCGGCCAGATCCGGGTGAAGCCGTGCGAGAGCTTGAGGCAGACCGCGAAGCCGGTCTCCAACAGGCCGGCGACCACGACCAGCAGCCACGCCATCAGTACGCCTCCCGACCGCCGGTCCGATCCTGGACGGTGGTGATCTGTTGTCGACCTTTACAGAGGATCATCACACAGGCGCCGTCCCCATGGGGGAAACCCGGCCGATCCGCCGGCCCCCCGCCCCGCCTCCCCGGCCGATCCGCCTCAGTCGCCCTCGCGCCGCTCCAGGGCCGCCAGCAGCCGGCGCAGCGACTCCAGCCGCGCCGGCGCCGCGTGGCCGGCGGCGACCCAGCCGTCCAGCGCGCAGTCCGGCTCGTCGTGGCCGCACCCGCGCGGACACTCCGCGGTGCCCGGCTCCAGGTCCGGGAAGGCGCCGATCACCCGGGAGGCGTCCACGTGGTGCAGCCCGAACGAGCGTACGCCGGGGGTGTCGATCACCCAGCCGCCGTCCGCACCGGGCAGCGGCAGCGCCAGTGCCGACGTGGTGGTGTGACGGCCGCGCCCGGTGACCGCGTTGACGTGCCCGGTGGCCCGCACCCGTTCCGGTACCAGCGCGTTGACCAGCGTGGTCTTGCCGACCCCGCTGTGCCCGACGCACGCGGTGGTCCGGCCGGCCAGCCGCTCGCGCACCGCGTCCAGCGCGGCGCCGGAGAACTCCTCCCGGTTGGTGACCAGGTACGCCACGCCCAGCGGCGCGTACCGGCTCCAGCAGCGGGCCGGCCGGCGCCAGGTCCGACTTGGTCAGCACCAGCAGCGGGTCCAGCCCGGCGTCGAAGGCGGCCACCAGACAGCGGTCGATCAGCCGGGGCCGGGGCTGCGGATCGGCCAGCGCGGTGACGATCGCCAACTGGTCGGCGTTGGCCACCACCACCCGTTCGAACGGATCGGTGTCGTCCGCCGTGCGGCGCAGCACCGAGACCCGCTCGCGCACCCGCACGATCCGGGCCAGGGTGTCCTTGGCACCCGACAGGTCGCCGACGATGTCCACCCGGTCGCCCACCGCGATGCCCTTGCGGCCCAGTTCCCGGGCCTTCATCGCGATCACCGTGCGGTCCTGCACCAGGCAGGTGATCCGTCCCCGGTCCACGGTGAGCACGAACCCGCGCGCGGCGTCCTCGTGCTTGGGACGGGTGTGGGTGCGCGGCCGGGTGCCCCGGCGCCCCGGGCGGACCCGGACGTCCTCCTCGTCGCTGTCCTTGCCGTAGCGGCGCATGACGGGAGGTCAGGCCCCGGCCAGCAGGCCGGACCACAGCGCGGGGAAGTCGGGCAGCGTCTTGGCGGTGGTCGCCACGTTCTCCACCCGCACGCCCGGTACGACCAGGCCGAGCACCGCGGCGGCGGTCGCCAGCCGGTGGTCGTCGTAGGTGTGGAACACGCCGCCGGCCAGCGGGCGCGGTGCGATGCGCAGCCCGTCGGCGGTCTCCGCGACCTCGCCGCCCAACGCGTTCAGCTCCTCGGCCAGCGCGGCGAGCCGGTCCGTCTCGTGCAGCCGCAGGTGGGCGATCCCGCGCAGCTCGGACGGCCCGTCCGCCAGCGCCGCGACCGCCGCGACCACCGGCGTCAGTTCGCCCACCTCGTGCAGGTCGGCGTCGATGCCGTGCACCCGGCCGGAGCCCCGGAGGGTCAGCCCGCGTTCGTCCAGCGTGCAGCTGCCACCCATCCGGGTGAAGATCTCGCGCAGCGCGTCGCCCGGCTGCGTGGTGTGCTCCGGCCAGTCCGGCACCGTCACCCGGCCGCCGGTCACCAGCGCGGCGGCCAGGAACGGCGCCGCGTTCGACAGGTCCGGCTCCACCGTCAGGTCCCGGCCCAGCAGCGCGCTCGGCGCCACCCGCCACACGTCCGGCGCGCCGCCGCCCTCCGGCGAGTCCACCTGGGCGCCGGCCCTCCGCAGCATGTCCACGGTCATCCGGATGTGCGGCAGCGACGGCAGCGTGTGCCCGGTGTGCCGCACCTCCACGCCCTGGTTGAAGCGCGGCGCGGACAGCAGCAGCGCGCTGATGAACTGCGAGGACGCCGACGCGTCCACCTCCACCGGCCCGCCGGCCAGCGACCCGCCGCCGTGCACCGTCAACGGCAGCGCGCCGCGCCCGCCGTCGTCGATCCGGGCTCCCAGCGCCAGCAGCGCGTCGATCACGCCGCGCAGCGGGCGCTCGTGGCTGCGCCGGTCGCCGTCGAACCGGACCTCGCCGTCCGCCAGCGCGGCGACCGGGGGCAGGAAGCGCATCACGGTGCCCGCGTTGCCCACGTCGATCGCGGCCGGGCCGTGCAGCCCCGCCGGGATGACCCGCCAGGCACTCGCCGTCGTCCGGAGCCTCCTCGACCCCCACGCCCAGCGCCCGCAGGCCGTCGGCCATCAGCAGGGTGTCGCGGCTGCGCAGCGGCCGGCGCAGCCAGCCCGGCTCGGAGGCGAGCGCGGCCAGGACCAGCGCGCGGTTGGTGACCGACTTCGAACCGGGAACGGTGACGGTCGCGGCCACGGCGCCGGAGGCGGTCGGAGCAGGCCAGAGCGCGTCGGCCGCGCGGGTGTCGGTCATGAAACGCCATTCTAGGGGGAGCTCCGCCGGCCACGGCGGGCCCGCGACGCGCGGCACTTCCGTCGCACCCGTCGCCGGAACGCCACCGCCGGACCGCGCCCGCCGCGCCCCGTGCCCCGCCCGGCCGCGCCCGGTCGTGCCGCGGCGCCCCACGCGTCAGGCGCCTCACGCGTCCAGCAGCCACGCCCCGCCGGCGGCCAGCGCGCCCAGCGCGACCGCGTAGAACAGCGCCAGCCACGCCACGGCCGGCACCCGGGTCAGCCGGGCCAACTGGTCGGCGTCGGAGTCGCGGGCCCCGCCGCGCCGCCGCTTGCGGCCCAGTTCGTGCACCGGCCGTACCCCGCCCAGCAGCAGGAACCAGACCACCAGGTACCCGAACACCGCCTGGACGGCGGCCGTGGCCAGCCAGGAGACCACGAAGAACGCGCCGCCGGCCACCAGCACGGTCAGCGCGCCGTAGGCGTTGCGGATCATCAGCAGCATCGCCAGCAGCAGGGCCACCGCGCCCCACAGCAGCGCGGTGATGTGCCCGGCCGCCAGCAGCGCAGCCCCGGCCAGCCCGAGCAGCGACGGCGCGGTGTACCCGGCGGCGGCGGTCAGCACCATGCCCGGCCCGTGCGGCCGGCCGCGCGAGACGGTCAGGCCCGAGGTGTCCGAGTGCAGGCGTATGCCCTGCAACCGCCGCCCGCTCAGCAGCGCCACCAGACCGTGGCCGCCCTCGTGCGCGATCGTCACCGCGTTGCGGGTGACGTGCCAGACCGCGTAGGGCAGGACCCCGGCCAGCGCGGCCACGCCGGTCAGCGCGACCAGCGGCAGTGCGGGGGCCGGCTGCGTGCCGACCACCCGGTCCCACACCTCGGTGATGCTCGTGACGTCCATGGTTCTCCCGCGCGCTCCGTGTCCCCGGCTGTCTCCCGCGCCGCCTCGGTGCCGGGCCCCCGCCGCACCGGCACACCGCGGCGTGGCAGTGTTGCATCCATGTGTGGGCGATATTCCGCGAGCCGCAGTCCGGAGGAACTGACCGGGTTGTTCGGCGTGACCAGACGGGACACGGCCGAGCGGATCGACCCGGACTGGAACGTGGCGCCCACCAAGAGTGTCTACGCGATACTCGACCGGCCCGACAAGGAGTCCGCCGATCCGGGACCGGTGCGCCAACTGCGGGTCCTTCGCTGGGGCATGGTGCCCTCGTGGGCCAAGGACCCGCTGGGCGGCGCCAGGATGATCAACGCGCGCGCCGAGACCGTGCACGAGAAGCCGGCCTACCGGCGGCCGTTCGTGGCGCGGCGCTGCCTGTTGCCCGCCGACGGCTACTACGAGTGGGTCACCGGCGACCAGGAGCGCCGGCTGGAGGAGCGGGGCCGGCGCAAGCGCCCGCGCAAGCAGCCCTACTTCGTCAGCCCGGCGGACGGCTCGGTGATGGCGATGGCCGGGCTGTACGAGTTCTGGCGGGACCGCACGCTGCCGGACGACCACCCGGCGGCGTGGTGGGTGACCTGCGCGGTGCTGACCACCGAGGCGGAGACCACCCCGCTGGCCGAGCCGTCCCAACCGGACGGCGGCGGACCCCGCTCGCTCAGCGACATCCACCCGCGCATGCCGCTGGTGCTCCCGGCCGACCGCTGGGACGCCTGGCTCGATCCGGCGCGCACCGACCCCGACGAGCTGCGCGACCTGCTGGCCCCGCCGCCGGCCGGGCTGCTGCGCGCCCACCCGGTGGGCACCGCGGTCAGCGACGTGCGCAACAACAGCGCCGACCTGCTGGAACCGCTGCCCGCCCCGGAAGAGGAGACGCTGTTCTGACCGCCCCACGCCGGTCCGCCTCGGCCGGGCGTTCGCACCGGGCCCGGTGCCGGCGGGCGGGTCACCGCGCACCCCACCCCGCTCGGCGACGCGCGGATCACCTGGCACCCGGCCGGCCGGCCGCGCGCGGTGCTGGCCCTCGGTCACGGCGCCGGCGGCGGGATCGGGGCGCGCGACCTGGTGGCGCTGGCCGCCGCCCTGCCGGGCCGCGGCGTGACCGTGGCGCTGGTGGAGCAGCCCTGGCGGGTGGCCGGCCGCCGGCTGGCGCCCGCCCCGAAACGGCTCGACGAGGCGTGGCGGGCGCTGTGGCCGGCGCTGGCCGGAGCCGGCCCGCCGGTGGTGGCCGGCGGGCGCAGCGCGGGCGCCCGGGTGGCCTGCCGGACCGCCGCCGACCTGGGCGCGGTCGGCGTGCTGGCACTGGCCTTCCCGCTGCACCCGCCGGGCCGTCCGGACCGCTCCCGGGCCGGGGAACTGCTGGCCGCCGCCGAACGGCTGCCGGTGCTGGCCGTGCAGGGCGGGCGTGACCCGTTCGGCCGCCCCGCACGGTTCCCGGCCGGCCACCGCCCGGTCGAGGTGCCGCACGCGGACCACGGCTTCGCGGTGCCCGCCTCGGCCGGCCTGGCGCCGGACGAGGCGCTGCGCCCGCTGGTCGCCGCGGTCGCCGACTGGCTGGAACGCCTCCCCGCCCTGGCCGCCGGCCGCTGACGCCCGGCCCGCGGACGGGGACGCCCCGGGCTCCGGCGGGAATGGGGGGCCGACCCGGTGCGTTGTGCGGTACGTCGCCGACGCCGCACCCACAGGAAGGCAGCGCATGGGACCACTGGCGTGCCACTCCCGCCCCGTGACAGCGAATCCGCCCTGGTCACCGTGGGCGGGGTCGCCCCTGGCCGGGCAGCCGGCCGAACCGGGCCGATCCGGCGGACGGCGCCCGGCCGGGATATTCTCCGAGACGGGCGGGGCCGTGCCGACGGCCGCCACACCGACCAAGGAGGTGGGTACGGTCGCCGGGACCGACGACGGGACGACGGGCGGCGAGCCGCGCCCTGCGGAGACCCAGCGGGAACGCAGCGCGCGCTTCGAACGCGACGCGCTGTCCTTCCTCGACCAGATGTACTCGGCCGCGCTGCGGATGACGCGCAACCCGGCCGACGCCGAGGACCTGGTGCAGGAGACCTACGCGAAGGCGTACGCGTCCTTCCACCAGTTCCGGGAGGGCACCAACCTCAAGGCGTGGCTGTACCGCATCCTCACCAACACCTTCATCAACTCCTACCGCAAGAAGCAGCGCGAACCCCAGCGCAGCGGCACGGAGGAGATCGAGGACTGGCAACTGGCCCGTGCCGAGTCGCACATGTCGACCGGCCTGCGCTCCGCCGAGTCGCAGGCGCTCGACCACCTGCCGGACTCCGACGTCAAGTCCGCGTTGCAGACCATCCCCGAGGAGTTCCGCATCGCGGTCTACCTGGCGGACGTCGAGGGCTTTGCGTACAAGGAGATCGCCGACATCATGGGGACACCCATCGGCACGGTGATGTCCCGGTTGCACCGCGGACGCCGGCAGCTGCGCGGCCTGCTGGAGGACTACGCGCGTGAGCGCGGGCTGGTCCCGGCCGGCGCCGGCGGCCCCTCCCCGGCGGAGCGGGACGCCGGGTCACGCGAGCGGAAAGGCTCTGACACATGAGCTGCGGCAACCCGCACGAGACCGACTGCTCCGAGGTGCTCGACCACCTCTACGAGTACCTGGACCGCGAGATGTCCGACGCGGAGCGCGCCAAGTTCGAGGAGCACTTCGGCGAGTGCGGCCCGTGCCTGGAGAAGTACGGTCTGGAGCAGGCCGTCAAGAAGCTGGTCAAACGCTGCTGCGGGCACGACGACGTCCCCGGTGACCTGCGCTCCAAGGTGCTCACCCGGATCGAGCTGATCCGGGCCGGCGAGATCACCGCCGGCAGCGCCGGGCAGCCGGAGGCGGCCGGGGAGACCGCCGGCACCCGCTCGGAGCCCGCCTGACCCCGGGCCGCTCCGGCGCCGCCCGCTGCCCTCCGGCCCGATCGCCCCGGCACCGGCGGTCGCCGGGCACGCCCGCCGCCGGCGCCGCCGCCCGGTCCGGGCCGGGGTTCGCGCCGGGCGCCCGGGAAGCGGGCTGCCCGCCGGTCGTGGTTTGATGCGCCTACCGGGCGGTGCCGGAAGGGTTGGCGCCGCCGCGCGATGGCAAGGAGGAGGAGTGAGGTTCCGCATCCGGGCGGAAACGGCGGCCGATGTGTGGCAGGTTGTCGCTCGGCACGGCGCGCCCCCCGCTCCGGCGGACCACGGCAGCGCGCGAAACTAACCGGCAGCAGGCGGGAATCGTGAGGATCTTCGGCAAAGTGCGGCACCGCCCCTCCGCCACGTGGCGGCAGGCGACGGACCGTGCCTTCACGCTGATCGACGACGGACGCTACGAGGACGCGGGCGCGCTGCTGATCCGCGCCGCCGACCTGGAGCCCTGGCTGCCGGAGTCCTGGTACAACCTCGCGCTGCTGCACAAGTTCCGGCACGACTGGGAGCAGGCCCGCTCGGCCGGGCTGCGCGCGGTCGCCCTGCTGGACCGGCACGGCGGAGCCCCGGACTGGTGGAACGTCGGCATCGCCGCCACCGCGCTCCAGGACTGGCCGCTGGCCCGCCGCGCCTGGCAGGCGTACGGCCTGCGGACCCCGGCCGTGCCGCCCGCCGGGGCCGCCGCGGACGCCCCGCTCAGCATGGCGCTGGGCAGCGCGGCGGTGCGGCTGTCGCCGGAGGGCGAGGCCGAGGTGGTCTGGGGCCGCCGGCTGGACCCGGCCCGGATCGAGGTGCTGAGCATCCCGCTGCCGTCCTCCGGGCGCCGCTGGGGCGAGGTCGTGCTGCACGACGGCGTCCCGCACGGCGAGCGGGTGGCGGTGGACGGCGGCGCCTTCCCGGTCTTCGACGAGATCGAGCTGTGGGCGCCCTCGGCGGTGCCCACCTGGCTGGTGCTGCTGGAGGCGGCCGGCGAGTCCGACCGGGACGCGCTGGAGCGGCTGGCCGCCGACGCCGGCTACGCGGCCGAGGACTGGTCGTCCTCCGTCCGGCTGCTGTGCCGCACCTGCTCGGAGTCGAGGATGCCGACCGACGACGGCTCGCACGACGCGCGCGACCCGCACGACCACGGCGAACCGGGCCACCCGGGCCACCTGTCGCACCACAGCGCCGGGTCGCTGTGGGTGCCCGAGCGCGAGTGCGGCATCTCGGCGCCGGCCGCCCTGGTCCGCGGCCTGCTGGACGGCTGGGTCGCCGACAGCCCGGACACCCGGGCCTGGCGGGACCTCGAAGAGGTCTGCTGAGCCGCCGGCGGGCCGTAATCTGGACGGGCACACGCGCTAAGTGGCCGAGGAAGGTGTACCGCAGACCATGAGCCAGCAGGACCAGACGATCGCCGCGCCGGAGTTCGTCGACGACACGGCGGACGCCGAGGCACGGGAGGCGGCGCACCGCGAGCGGGGCACCGCCCGGCCGATCACCGTCGTCGGGAACCCGGTGCTGCACCGGCGGTGCGCCGACGTCACCGAGTTCGACGACCGCCTCGCCGCGCTCATCGACGACATGTTCGCCAGCCAGCGCGCCGCCTCGGGGGTGGGCCTGGCCGCCAACCAGATCGGCGTGGACCTGCGGGTCTTCGTCTACGACTGCCCGGACGACGAGGACGTGCGGCACGTCGGCCACGTCGTCAACCCGGTGGTCGAGGATCTGCCGCCCGGGCAGCGGGAGCTGGACGACTCCAACGAGGGCTGCCTGTCGGTGCCCGGCGCGTACATGGACGTGGCCCGACCCGACCGCGCGGTGGTGCGCGGGCAGGACATGCACGGCAACCCCGTCGTGGTGCGCGGCACCGGTTACTTCGCCCGCTGCCTGCAGCACGAGACCGACCACCTCAACGGTTCGCTCTACATCGACAGGCTCTCCAAGCGGCAGCGCCGGGACGTGCTGCGGCAGATGGCGGAGGCCACCCCCCGGTACGAGACGGTGCCCAACGACTGAACCGGCCCCGTCCCGCCGGGCCCGCGGCACGCCGGGAGCGGGCGGCCCGGGCGGGCCCGGAGCCCGGAGTGTCCGGTGCGCCCGCGGCCGGCGTGCCCGCGGTCCGGCGGCACACGGTCAGGCGCTCCCGCGGTCACCTCCCGCGGTCAGGCGTGCTCGCGCAGGAACCCCAGCAGCGCGCGGTTGACCTCCGGTGCGTGCGTCCAGCAGATGTTGTGCGGTCCGCCGGCCACCTCGACGAGCCGGGCGTCCTTGAGCAGCGCGGGCAGTCGCCGCCCGGTGGCGTCGATCGGCAGGATGCGGTCCGCGTCGCCCTGCACCACCAGCGTCGGCACGTCGTTCTCCCGCAGGTCGGCACGGAAGTCGGTGAGCCAGGACGTCACGCACTCCAGCGTGCCGATCGCCGAGGCGCCGGCCGCCACGTTCCACTCCGCCTGCCGCGCCTGGTCGCTGATCCGGGTGCCGCCGAGCACGTCGGCGTTGTTGAAGTCGTCCAGGAACGAGGTCAGGAACGCCGGCCGGTCGGCCCGGACCGCGCTCTTGATCTTCTCGAACACCTCGGACGGCACCCCTTCCGGGTTGTCCTCGGTGCGCAGCAGGAACGGCGGGATCGGCGAGACCAGCGCGGCGCACCGCACCCGCTCCGATCCGTGCCGGCTCAGGTAGCGGGTGACCTCGCCGGTGCCCATGGAGAACCCCACCAGTGTCATCCGCCGCAGGTCCAGGCGATCCACCAGGGTGCGCAGGTCCGCCGTGAAGGTGTCGTAGTCGTATCCGGCCGACGGCTGTGAGGACCTCCCGAAACCGCGCCGGTCGTAGGTGATCACCCGGTGCCCGGCCGCCAGCAGTTCCGGCACCTGGCGCTCCCACGCGTGCCCGTCGAGCGGGAAGCCGTGGATGAGCACCACCGGATCGCCGGATCCCAGGTCCTCGTAGTAGAGCTTGATGTCGGCCGTGTTCTCCTTGCCCACGGTGATGAACGGCATACCCCTGCTCTCCTTCCGTCGCCGGGCCCGCCTCCCATGCGAAACCCCCCGCCGGGTGATCGCATCTCGGCGGGGGGGCGCGCGGGGCGGAGCGGGCGGTCAGAACTCGTCGTCGAAGGAGACCGTCCCCTCCACGGCGGTCTGGTAGGCGGAGGCGCGGCGCTCGAAGAAGTTGGTCAGCTCCTGCACGTTCTGCAGTTCCATGAACGAGAACGGGTTGCGCGCGTGGTAGCGGGCCGGCAGGCCGAGGCGGGCCAGCCGCTGGTCGGCGACCGCCTCCAGGTAGGAGCGCATCGACGCGGTGTTCATGCCGGGCAGCCCGTCCCCGCACAGGTCCTCGGCGAACCGCAGTTCCGCCTCGACCGCCTCCTCCAGCATGGCGGTGACCTGCGCGCCCATCGCGGCGTCGAACAGGTCCGGCTCCTCGGCGCGCACGGTGTCCACCACCTGGAAGGCGAAGTCCATGTGCATCGACTCGTCGCGGAACACCCAGTTGGTGCCGGTGGCCAGCCCGTGCAGCAGGCCGCGCGAGCGGAACCAGTAGACGTAGGCGAACGCGCCGTAGAAGAACAGCCCCTCGATGCAGGCGGCGAAGCAGATCAGGTTGAGCAGGAAGCGCCGCCGGTCGGCCCGCGAGGCCAGCCGGCCGATCTCCTCCACCGAGTCCATCCAGCGGAAGCAGAAGCGTGCCTTCTCCCGGATCGAGGGGATGTTCTCCACCGCGGCGAACGCCGCCGTCCGGTCGTGCGGATCGGGCAGGTAGGTGTCGAGCAGCGTCAGGTAGAACTGCACGTGCACCGCCTCCTCGAACAGCTGCCGCGACAGGTACAGCCGCGCCTCGGGGGAGTTGATGTGCTTGTACAGCGTCAGCACCAGGTTGTTGGCGACGATCGAGTCGCCGGTGGCGAAGAACGCGACCAGCCGGCCGATCAGGTGCCGCTCGCCGGGCGAGAGCTTGGCGAGGTCGGCCACGTCGGAGTGCAGGTCGACCTCCTCCACCGTCCAGGTGTTCTTGATCGCGTTGCGGTAGTGGTCGTAGAAGTCCGGGTAGCGCATCGGGCGCAGCGTCAGCTCGAAACCCGGGTCGAGCAGGTTGCGCGGGGTCTTCTCGGATGCGGTGGTCACTGGCACGCCTCGCAGGACTCGGGGTTCTCCAGGGAGCAGGCGACGGCGTCCTGGCCGGTCGGCGCGGCCTGGGCGGAACCGGTGCCGCCCGGCCCGGCCGGGTCGGGCACGGCGGCGTCCGCCGCGCCGGACGCCGCGCGGGCGATCCGGGTGGCCGGGCGGGACCGCAGGTAGTACGTGGTCTTCAGGCCCCTGCGCCAGGCGTACGCGTACATCGACGACAGCTTGCCGATGGTGGGCGCGGCCATGAACAGGTTCAGCGACTGCCCCTGGTCGAGGTAGGCGCCGCGGTCGGCGGCCATGTCGATCAGCGCGCGCTGCGGCAGCTCCCAGGCGGTGCGGTACAGCTCCCGCAGCTCCGCCGGGACCCACTCCAGGTCGCGCACCGAGCCGTTCGCCTCGCGCAGCGCCTCCCTCGTGCGCCGGTCCCACATCCCGAGCCGCTTGAGGTCGTCCACCAGGTAGGAGTTGACCTGGAGGAACTCACCGCTGAGCGTCTCGCGTTTGAAGAGGTTGGAGACCTGCGGTTCCACGCACTCGTAACTCCCGGCGATCGAGGCGATGGTGGCCGTCGGCGCGATCGCCAGCAGCAGGGCGTTGCGCATGCCGGTGGCCGCCATCCTGGCGCGCAGCGCCTCCCACCGCTCCGGCCAGTGCGGGGCGAGCGGGTAGTGGTCGGGGTGCAGCTCGCCGCCCGCGGTCCGGGTGGCCGACCAGGCGGGCAGCGGGCCGTGCCGTTCCGCCAGGTCGCAGGAGCTCTCGTAGGCGGCCAGCATGATCCGTTCGGCGATCAGGGTGGACAGCCGGCGGGCGGCGTCGGAGTCGAACGGCAGCCGCAGCCGGAACAGCACGTCCTGCAGCCCCATCACGCCCAGCCCGACCGGCCGCCAGCGGGAGTTGGCGGTGGCGGCCTGCTCGACCGGGTAGAAGTTGACGTCCACCACCCGGTCCAGGAAGGTCACCGCGGTGCGCACGGTCGCGTCCAGCCGTTCCCAGTCCATCGCGTCCGCCAGGTCGGGGGGCGTCGTGCCGGCGCCGTCCGGTCCGGGCGCGGTCCCGTCGGTTCCGGTGCCGCCCGCCGCGGGGCGCAGATGGGCGCCGAGGTTGACCGAGCCGAGGTTGCACACCGCAGTCTCGGCGTCGTCGGTGACCTCAAGGATCTCGGTGCACAGGTTCGAGGAGTGCACGACGTTCCCGGGCAGCGCGGTCTGGTTGGCGGTGCGGTTGGCGGTGTCCTTGAACGTCATCCAGCCGTTGCCGGTCTGCGCCAGGGTGCGCATCATCCGGGCGTACAGCTCGCGCGCCGGCACCGTCCGGACGGCCTGCCCGGCGTCCTCCGCCTGCCGGTAGGCGGCGTCGAACCGCTCGCCCCACAGGTCCACCAGCTCCGGTACGTCGGACGGCGAGAACAGCGACCAGGGCTCGTCCGCCTCCACCCGGCGCATGAACTCGTCCGGGATCCAGTGCGCGATGTTGAGGTTGTGGGTGCGGCGGGCCTCCTCGCCGGTGTTGTCGCGCAGTTCGAGGAACTCCTCGACGTCCGCGTGCCAGGTCTCCAGGTAGACGCAGGCGGCGCCCTTGCGCCGGCCGCCCTGGTTGACCGCGGCGACCGAGGCGTCCAGCGTGCGCAGGAACGGCACGATGCCGTTGGAGTGGCCGTTGGTGCCGCGGATCAGTGAACCGCGGGCCCGGATCCGGGAGAACGACAGCCCGATGCCGCCGGCGTGCTTCGACAGCCGGGCGACCTGGTGGTAGCGCTGGTAGATCGAGTCGAGCTGGTCCAGCGGGGAGTCCAGCAGGTAGCACGCCGACATCTGCGGGTGCCGGGTGCCGGAGTTGAACAGTGTCGGCGAACTGGGCAGGTACTCCAGCCGGCTCATCAGCCGGTAGAGCGCGGCCACCTCGTCCACCGCCGCGTCCGAGTCGTCCGCCGCCAGCCCGGCGGCCACCCGCAGCAGGAAATGTTGCGGCGCCTCGGTGACCAGCCGGGTGGACGGGTGGCGCAGCAGGTAGCGGCTGTAGAGGGTGCGCAGCCCGAAGTAGCCGAAGCGGTCGTCGCCCCCGGGGTCGACCAGCGCGTCCAGCCGCTCGGCGTGCCGGGCGGCGAAGGCTGCCGTGCGCTCGCCGATCAGCCCCTCGCGGTGGCCGGCCGCGACCGACGTGGAGAAGGAGTCCACGCCCTGTCCGGCGGCCTCCGCCCGGATGCTGCGGGCCAGCATCCGGGCCGCCAGCCTGCTGTACTGCGGGTCCTCCGCGATCAACCCGGCCGCCGCGTCGGTGGCCAGCGTCCACAACTCCGCCTCGTCGGACCCCGCGTGACGGCCGCGCAGCGCGGACTCGGCGACCCGGCCCGGGTCGGTGTCCGGCAGGCCGGCGGCCAACTCCGCCAGGACGCGCGACAACGCGGCGCCGGGCACGCCGGTCTCCGCCCCGGCGGCTCCCGCGGGGCGCGCGGCGGGGTCCGGGACGGAAGCTGGGACGGAAGCTGAGACGGGGTCTGCGGGGGCGATGGTCACGACGGGGGTCCTCTCCTCGAACCGGTGACCGCGCACTGGTGCGGCGCCGCGCGGGCACGCCACAGGGCGTCCGGGGGACGCGTGGTGGCGTGGACCGCGCGGCGCCCCGCGCGGTACGCGACGGGCACGCCGCCGGCCGGTGCCGGACGCGCGGCACGCACCCGCGCGTGCCCGCTCGACCGGCGGGGGAACGCGCCGGATTCGCACCGGCGTTCCCCTTCGGCGACAGCAGGATGAGCATACATCTAGTGCCCTGACGATGTGGTGGCACCAGATGTTGTGTTGCGGTGGCCTGTTGCTGCCGCGCCGCCCGACGCCGGCCCACGGCGGAAACGCCCTCCCCGAGGGGCCCGGCGACGCATGGCGGGGGAGCGTCCCGCGCAGCGGGCCGGGCGTCCTGCCGCCGCGCGGCGAGGGCCGCCCGAGGCGCGGCGGGGCGGCGGTGCGCGGCGGGTGCGGGGCCGGGGGCCACGGCCGGCTCGGTGTGAGGGCCACCCGGGGCCGGGGCGCGGTTGCCGGCGACGGGCCTGGACGGAGCGGGGGTGAGCGTCCGCCGATCCAGCTGTCCGAGGTCGCGGAGCCGTCCTACGCTGCTGGCGCGACCGCTGCGTACGACCACCAGGAGTCGGTCCCGGCCGGGCTGCTGGCCCTGCTCGGCAGCATGAACGGCCCAGAAGATCTGGCTGAACGGCACGACGACGACATCCGCGAGCGGATGCGCGAGCGCTTCGGCGACTCGGCGTGATCGCCACGGTCCTGGACCGGACCCCTGGATGCGGCGTTCAACGCGGCCGACCGGCGTCACCCGGAGTGCGCCTCCCTGCTGACGTCGACGACCGGCCGCCGTCTGCTGCCCAGCCCGGGTGAGCTGGTCCTCCAGTACGCGGACTTCCCGCTCGGCGGGGTCGACGCCTCGGTCATCGCAGTGGCTGAGCGCTTCGGCGTGCACCGGGTCGCCACCCTCGACCGGCGGCACTTCAGCGTCGTCAAGCCCGCCCACGTCCCCGCGCTGACTTCCGCCCCGGCCCGCCGTGGGTCGGCCGCCGGGGAGCGGGTCCCGCCCGCCCGACCGGGCGGCTGTCTCCCGGAGGGGCCGGCGGGGGACCCGGGGTGATCAGGCCGGGGAGGCGGCGGTGACCGGAGGGTCCGGGGTGACGTCCGGGTCGCCCGCTTCGGCGGTGTAGTCGCCCGGAGCCGTCTCGTCGGTCCCCGCCGGGGCCCTGACGGCGTTGAGCACGAGCGTGAGCACCACCGCCACCGCCACGTTCAGCACGAACGCGGTCATCCCGATGTAGCCGAGCCGGTCGATGCCGGGGATCAGCTTGGAGGAGCCGCCGAAGTGCGCCTGCGTGGGGCTGGCGACCGTCCAGGCGGCCCAGGTGCCGTAGGCCATGCCGGCCAGCCAGCCGGCCAGCAGCGCCCAGCGGTGGAACCACCGGGTGAACAGCCCGGCCACGATGGCCGGGAACGTCTGAAGGATCCAAATCGTTCCAAGAAGTTGGAAATTGATCGCCACGGTGCGGTCCATGCCGAGCACGAACAGCAGGGCGCCGACCTTGACCACCAGCGACACCAGCTTCGATACCCGGGTCTCCTGCTCCGGCGTGGCGTCCGGCTTGAGGAAGTCCTTGTAGACGTTGCGGGTGAACAGGTTCGCCGCCGCGATCGACATGATCGCGGCCGGCACCAGCGCGCCGATGCCGATCGCGGCGAACGCGACCCCGGCGAACCAGGACGGGAAGACGTCGGAGAACAGTTGCGGGACGGCGAGTTGGGCGTCGAAGCCCTTGGCGTTCCGGCCCACCCCCTCGGCGATCGCCATGAAGCCGAGCAGCGCCAGCAGCCCGAGCATCAGCGAGTACAGCGGAAGCAGCGCGGTGTTGCGGCGCACCACGGCCCGGCTGCGGCCGGCCAGCGTCGCGGTGACCGAGTGCGGGTACATGAACAGCGCCAGCGCCGAGCCGAGCGCCAGGGTGGCGTAGGCCCACTGGTGGGACGCGCTGGTGACCAGTTCGCCGCGCGGCGCGCCGGTGGCCGGGTTGACGGTCGCGTACGCCTGGCCGGCCTGGTGGAAGATGTGGCCGAAGCCGCCCAGCTTCATCGGGATGTAGATGATGGCGACCGCGATGACCAGGTAGATCAGCGTGTCCTTGATGAAGGCGATCAGCGCCGGCGCCCGCAGGCCGGAGGTGTAGGTGTAGGCGGCCAGTACCGCGAACGCGATCAGCAGCGGCAGGTCCTTGGCGAACCAGCCGGACGACGCGCCGCCACCCAGCCCCATCACGTCCAGCACCGCCTGGATGCCGACCAGTTGCAGCGCGATGTACGGCATGGTGGCCAGGATGCCGGTGAGCGCGACGGCCAGCGACAGCCCCTTGGAGTCGTACCGGCCGCGCACGAAGTCCGACGGGGTGACGTAGCCGTGCCGGCGCGAGACCGACCACAGCCGGGGCAGGAAGCAGAAGGCCAGCGGATAGACCAGGATGGTGTACGGGACGGCGAAGAACCCGGCCGCGCCGGCCGCGTAGACGGCCGCCGGCACCGCGACGAAGGTGTACGCGGTGTACAGGTCGCCGCCGAGCAGGAACCAGGTCACCCAGGTGCCGAAGCTGCGGCCGCCCAGCCCCCACTCCTCCAGGCGCAGTGCGTCCTCCGCGCGCCGCCACCGGGCGGCGAGGAAGCCGAGCACCGTCACGACGGCGAAGAAGAAGACGAAGACGGCGAGCGAGACGCCGTTGACGTGGCCGTTCACACCGCACCCCGTCCGGTCACGGCGGAACCGGCAGCCGGGGGGCGCCGCCGGGCCCGCTCCTCGCGCCGGATGAGCGCGTAGGCGATGCCGGTGAGCGCCGACGAGCCGAGTACCCAGGCGAGCTGGTACCAGTAGAAGAACGGGATGCCGATGAACTCGGGCGAGGTCCTGGTGAAGGAGTTGACCCAGAGCATCGCGACGAACGGGATGATCAGGCATATTCCCGCGAGGACCCTGGAGACGGTGATCAACGGGCCGTTCGGCGGCGGTGGTTGTGACATGGCGACTCCCGGAGCGAGCGGTGGCCGACGGGCGACACGCGGGCACCGGTCCGCGCCCGCACCGGGGTCATTACCCGTTCCGGCGCGCTTGGGGACCTCGCCGGGTGCTCAGGGACGTTGAAGTCTGGCCACGAATTTGTAACGGTCGCCGCGGTAGACCGAACGTACCCACTCGACCGGTTCACCGGTGGTGTCGATGGAGTGCCGGGACAGCAGCAGCATGGGCAGCCCCACGTCGGTGCCGAGCAGTCCGGCCTCGCGCGGGGTGGCGAGCGAGGTCTCGATGGTCTCCTCCGCCTCGGCCGGCCGCACGTCGTAGACCTCGGCCAGCGCGGTGTACAGCGAGGTGTGCTTGGCGAGGTTGCGGCGCAGGGCGGGGAAGCGCTTGGCGGACAGGTGGGTGGTCTCGATCGCCATCGGCTCGCCGTTCGCCAGCCGCAGTCGTTCGATGCGCAGCACTCGGCCGCCGGCCCTGATGTCCAGCAACCCGGCCAGTCGGTCGTCGGCGGTCACGTAGCCGATGTCCAGCAACTGGGAGGCCGGTTCCAGCCCCTGGGCGCGCATGTCCTCGGTGTACGAGGTGAGTCGGAGCGCCTGGGCGACCTTCGGCTTGGCCACGAAGGTGCCCTTGCCCTGGATCCGCTCCAGTCGGCCTTCGACCACCAGTTCCTGCAACGCCTGGCGGACCGTGGTGCGCGAGGTGTCGAACTCGGCGGCCAGGGTGCGTTCCGGCGGCACGGGGGTGCCGGGCGGCATGGTCTGGGTGATCTCCAGCAGGTGCCGTTTGAGGCGGTAGTACTTCGGCACGCGTGCGGTGCGGGTGCCCGGCGCGCCCTGCGGGCCCGGTTCGGCGGCCGGCCCACCGGCGCTGACGTGGCTGTGCATCGACTGTGCTCCCGACCTCTCGGCTGCCGTCACCGGCTCCTGCGTCCAGTTCGCGGCTCACATCGTGGCACGTCGCCGTCCTCGCGGCGCACCCCGTGGTCCATCGGGTTCGGGTGTCGGTCGGGTAACGGAGGTCACACCCGTCCTGCGCACCCTTGACACCCCTATAGGTCTAGGCCAAGCTCCCGAATACTGGTCTAAACCATTTTCGGCCAGCGGGCTCTCGGGCGTGCATCGGAGGACGACGTGTTGGTCAAGGGCAGAGCGGTGGCCGCCGCCGTGGTGGTGGCGGCGATGGCGGTCTCGGCGGCCGGATGCGGCGGCGCCAAGGACTCCGGCGGCGCGGAGAAGTCGCTGACGGTGTGGTTCATGAGCGGCTCCAACCCGCCCGGCTGGACCAAGGACATCTCCGCCGCGTTCCGCCACGAGCACCCCGGCGTCAAGCTCACCGTCAAGGTGCAGAACTGGGACGGCATCCAGCAGAAACTGACCACCGCGCTGTCCGAGAGCGCGCCGCCGGACGTCTTCGAGGTCGGCAACACCCAGACGCCGTACTACGCGGCCACCGGCGGCCTGAAGGACCTCGGCTCGGAGAAGTCCGCACTGGGCGGGGCCGACTGGGAGCCGTCGATGAACGCCTCCGCGGTCTACCGGGGCAAGCAGTTCGCCGCCCCGTGGTACTTCGCCGACCGGGTGGTGATCTACAACAAGAAGATATGGGCGCACGCCGGCATCACCTCCGTGCCCACCACCCAGGCGGCGCTCTTCACGGACCTCGACGCCCTGCGCGCCCACGGCACCAAGGACGCCTTCTACCTGCCCGGCCAGGACTGGTACGCCTTCGACGGCTTCCTGCTCGACGCCGGCGCCGACCTGGTCAGCAAGCACGGCTCGGACTACCGCGCCGACCTGGCCGACCCGAAGGCCGAGGCGGCCATCGAGCTGTACAAGAAGCTCAACTCCTACGGCACCGCGCCCAAGGACAAGGACGAGGCCACCCCCCAGCAGTCCGAGGTGTTCGCCAAGGGCGACGTCGGCGCCTTCCTCGGCCTGAGCTGGGAGGCGAACACCGCGATCTCCAAGAACAAGGCGCTGGCCCACGAGATCGGCTACTTCCCGTTCCCCGGCACCACCGCGGGCAAGCCGGCCGGCGTCTTCGTCGGCGGCTCCAACCTGGCCGTCTCGCAGGGCAGCCGGGACCCGCGACTGGCCGAGTCCTTCCTGAAGCTGGCGATGTCCGACCGGTTCGAGGGGGAGCTGGCCCAGCAGGCCGGCGTCATCCCGAACAAGACCTCGCTGGACGGCAGGCTGGCCGGCAACGCCTACGGCACCGCCGCGGCCGCCGCGGCGAAGAACGGCGGGACCACGCCGCTGATCCCCGCCTGGGGCTCGGTGGAGAACGCGCCCAACCCGATCACCAACCTGTTCATGACCCCGGTGCTCGAGGGCCGGAGCCCGGCCGAGGCCGCGCGCACCGCGGACGCCGCGATCGACCAGCGGCTCAACCAGAAGCAGTGACCGGCCGGGCGGGGCGGCGGAGCGACCCGCCGCCCCGCCCGCGCGCGGCGCCCGTCCGGCCCCGGCCGGCCGCGGCGCCGCGCGCCCGGTACCGCCGCCCCCCCGGACCGCGCCCTGTGCGGAGGAAGAGCAATGCATGGCCGCGCCATCCGTCCCGACGCCCACCCGTCCACCGCGTGACACGGCCCGGCGGCGCGGGCCGGGAGCCGCCCCGGCCCGCGCCGCCGGCTCCCCCCGGGCCGCCCGCGCGGTCCCCTACCTGCTGATCCTTCCCGCGCTGCTGGCCACCGCGGCGCTGCTGGCGTACCCGCTGGCGCGCGACCTGGCCATCTCCTTCCAGGACCTCGGCCCGTTCCAGCTCATCCAGCACACCACCCAGTGGGACGGGCTGAGCAACTACACCACCGAGCTGAGCAGCGCGGAGTTCTGGCACACCACGGGACGCTCGCTGGTGTTCACGGCGGCCAACGTGGTGCTCATCATGGTCGGCGGCACCCTGGTCGGCCTGCTGCTGGACCGGCTCGGGAAACGGATGCGGCTGCTGCTCTCGCTCGGCCTGGTGCTGGCCTGGGCGATGCCGGTGGTGGCCGGCACCACGGTCTACCAGTGGCTGTTCGACACCCGCTACGGCGTCGTCAACTGGCTGCTGGCCAGGCTCGGCTGGCACGCGATGGCCGGCTTCGACTGGTTCTCCGGACAGCTGTCCACCTTCGCGGTCATCACGTTGATGATCGTCTGGCAGTCGGTGCCGTTCGTCGCCATCAACCTCTACGCCGGGCTGACCACCATCCCGGCCGAGCTGTCCGAGGCCGCCCGGATGGACGGCGCCGGCGCGTGGCGCTCGTTCGCCTCGGTGACCTTCCCGGTCCTGCGGCCGTTCTTCCTGAGTACGACCTTCCTGGAGATCATCTGGGTCTTCAAGGCCTTCACCCAGGTCTACGCCCTCAACGGCGGCGGCCCGGAGGGGCTGACCGAGACGCTGCCGGTCTACGCGTTCGTCCAGGGCGTCGGCAACCAGCACTACGGAACGGGCGCGGCGATCTCCGTGCTCACCATTCTGATCCTGCTCGCGCTGATGTCGTACTACTTCCGGATCATTCTCAAGCAGGAGGACGACCTGTGAGGCGCTCACTCCTCGGCCGGGCGTGGCCCAACGCGCTCGCCGTCCTGCTCTTCGTCTTCTTCGTCTTCCCCGTCTACTGGATGGCCAGCACGGCGTTCAAGCCCGATCTGGACATCGTCAGCGACACCCCGGTGTTCGTCCCGCTGCACGCCACGACCGCGCACCTGCGCACCGCCATCCACGCGGCGGGGTTCTGGAGCCTGGTGCGCAACAGCTTCACCGCCACGCTCGGCGCGGTGCTGCTGTCCCTGGTGATCGCGCTGCTGGCGTCGTTCGCCGTCGCCCGGATGCGTTTCCGCGGGCGCAAGGCGTTCGTCCTGCTCATCATGGTGGCGCAGATGGCACCGTGGGAGGTGATGACGATCTCGGTGTACCTGATCGTGCGGGACCACGACATGCTCAACAGCCTGATCCCGCTGATCCTCTTCTACATGATGATGATCCTTCCGTTCACCATCTGGACGCTGCGCGGCTTCGTGGCCGCCGTCCCCCGCGAGCTGGAGGAGTCCGCGCTGGTCGACGGCTGCACCAGGCCGCAGGCGTTCGTCCGGGTGGTCTTCCCACTGCTGGCCCCCGGCCTGATGGCCACCTCGCTGTTCGGCTTCATCACCGCGTGGAACGAGTTCCCCCTGGTGCTGATCCTCAACAAGGAGGGCGCCCAGACCCTCCCGCTGTGGCTCACCCAGTTCCAGACCAACTTCGGCGACGACTGGGGAGCGACGATGGCCGCCTCCACCCTGTTCACCCTCCCGGTGGTGATCGTGTTCCTGATCCTGCAACGCAGAGCCACCGGCGGCCTGACCGCGGGGGCGGTGAAGGGATGACCACGACGATCACCGGCACCCTCACCCGCGACGCGCTCGCCGTCCTGCAGCCCGGCTTCACCGGCACCACCGCGCCCGACTGGCTGCTGCGCCGCCTCGGCGAAGGGCTCGGCGCGGTCGCGCTGTTCGCCCGCAACATCGTCACGCCCGGCCAACTCGCCGACCTGACCGCCCGGCTGCGCTCCGAGGTGCCCGACGTCATCGTCGCCGCCGACGAGGAGGGCGGCGACGTCACCCGGCTGGAGGCGCGCACCGGCTCCTCCTTCCCCGGCAACCACGCGCTCGGCGCCGTCGACGACCCGGAGCTGACCCGCGCGGTCGCCGCCGAACTCGGCCGCCGGCTCGCCCGCTGCGGCGTCAACCTCAACTGGGCGCCGTCCGCCGACGTCAACTCCAACCCCGGCAACCCGGTCATCGGCGTCCGCTCCTTCGGCGCCGACCCGGACCTGGTCGCCCGGCACACCGCGGCCTTCGTCGCCGGTACCCAGCAGGCCGGGGTCGCGGCCTGCGTCAAGCACTTCCCCGGGCACGGCGACACCGCCGTCGACTCGCACCACGCCATGCCGCGCATCGAAGCCGACCTGGACACGCTGCGGGAACGGGAACTCGTGCCGTTCCGCGCCGCGCTGGCGGCCGGAACCAAGGCGGTGATGAGCGCGCACATCCTGCTGCCGGCCGTCGACGAGACGCTGCCGGCCACCCTCAGCCGGGCCGCGCTGACCGGCCTGCTGCGCGCCCCGGTGCGCGAGGGCGGCCTCGGCTTCGACGGGCTCATCGTCACCGACGGCATCGAGATGCGCGCCATCGCCTCCCGCTACGGCATCGAACGCGGCACCGTGCTCGCGCTGTCGGCGGGTGCCGACGCCATCTGCGTCGGCGGCGGACTCGCCGACGAGCAGACCGTGCTGCGGCTGCGCGACGCGCTGGTGCGCGCGGTGCGCTCCGGGGAACTCGCCGAGGAACGGCTCGCCGACGCCGCCGCCCGGGTGCGCGCGCTCGGCGCCTGGACCCGCCGGCACCGCGAGGCGCGGCCGGCCGGCCGGCCGCCGGCCGGCGCCTGGGACATCGGGCTGACCGCCGCCCGCCGGGCGCTGCGGACCACCGCCGCACGGCCCTACCGGGCGCCGACCGGGCCGGTGCACGTGGCCGCCCTCACCCCGGTCGCCAACATCGCGGTCGGCGACGAGACCCCGTGGGGGGTGGCCGCCGAACTCGCCCGGCTGCTGCCCGGCACCACCACGGCCACCCACCGGGACGGCGCCCCGGGCGGGCGCGGCGCGGCGGCGCTGGCGGCGCAGGTGCTCGACCAGGCGGCGGACCGTAGGATCGTGGCCGTGGTGCGCGACCTGCACCGGCACGCCTGGATGGCGGACGCCGTGCGCGCCCTGCTCGCCGAACGGCCCGACACCGTCGTGGTCGAGATGGGCGTGCCGCAGGCACCGCCCGTAGGGGCGCTGCACATCGCCACCCACGGAGCCGCCCGCGTCTGCGGGCGGGCCGCCGCGGAGGTCATCGCCGGCAAGGGCGCCGGGGCCGGCACCGCCGCGGACGACGACACAGCCTGGAGGAGCACCACATGACCGCCCCGCGACCGAACGCGCCCGGCAGCACCATGGCCGCCGAGATCGCGCAGCAGCCGGACGTGCTGCGCCGCATCCTCGACGAGGGCGCCCCGCGCATCCGGGAGACCGCCGCCCGGATCGCCGAGCGCGACCCGCGGTTCGTGCTGCTCACCGCGCGCGGCACCTCGGACAACGCGGCGCTGTACGCCAAGTACCTGGTCGAGGTGGTGCTCGGCAAACCGGCCGGGCTGACCTCGATGTCCACCACGACCGCCTACGGCGCCCGGCCGGACCTGACCGGCGTGCTGGCCGTCACCGTCAGCCAGTCCGGCGGCTCGCCCGACCTGGTCGCCTCCACCCGGGCCGCCCGGGAGGCCGGCGCGATCACGCTGGCGGTCACCAACAACGCCGCCTCCCCGCTCGCCGATGTCTCCGAGTTCCACATCGACGTGCTGGCCGGGCCGGAGAAGGCGCTGCCGGCCACCAAGACCTACACGGCCGAACTGCTCAGCCTCTACCTGCTCGTCGAGGGGCTGCGCGGCGGCGACGGCTCGGCCGCCAAGGCGCTGCCGGACCTGGCCGCCGCGATCCTGGCGCGCGGCCGGGAGGTCAAGGAGCTGGCCGGGCGCTACCGGTTCGCCGAGCGGCTGGTGCTCACCTCGCGCGGCTACGGCTACCCCACCGCGAAGGAGGCCGCGCTGAAGCTGATGGAGACCAGCTACATCCCGGCGCTCTCCTTCTCCGGCGCGGACCTGCTGCACGGGCCGCTGGCCATGGTGGACAACGTCTCGCCGGTCATCGCCATCGTCCCCGAGGGCCGGGGCGGCGAGGCGCTCCAGCCGGTGCTGGACCGGCTGCGCGGCCGGGGCGCGGACCTGGTGGTGATCGGCGACGGGCGGCAGGTGGCCGCCGCCTCCGCCGGGTTCGTGCTGCCCACCGCCGGGGTGGCCGAGGAGGTGCAGCCGATCCTGGAGATCATCCCGCTGCAGCTGCTGGCCTACGAGATCACCGTCGCGCGCGGTCAGGACCCCGACGCGCCCCGGGCGCTGGCGAAGGTCACCGAGACCCGCTGAGCCGGCCGACCGGCCGGGACCGGGCGCGCGGTCCGGACACGCCAGGGGCCGCGGCGCCGGCGAGGGACCCTCAGCCCTCCCGGCACCGCAGCCCTCAGCTGCCGTCGGCGTCCGGGACCGCGGGGTGTGCGGTGCCCCGCGGCCGGTGCCGCCGACCGGATGGAGGCCGCCGGCGCAGTCAGGGCAGAGAACGCCGTCGGCCTCGGTCCGCCCTCCCGTGCGGGGAGGACGGAGGTCCGTTGTTCGACATTGTGGACTAGACCATTACCCGCTGTCCATATCCCTGGTGAAACCCGTGCCGTCCGGCGGCCCCCGCCGCCCGCCGGGCCGCCACCCGCGGTGGACGGCGCGGACCGGGGCCCGGCCACGACCGGGGTACGCTCCGGGGCGTGCCCTCCATGAACGACCTCGTACGCCAGCACACCGCGCTCGCCCCGGCCGAACTCGACTGGCTGCACCTACTGGTCTCGGAGTGGCAGCTGCTGTCCGACCTGTCCTTCGCCGACCTGGTGCTGTGGGTGCCCACCCAGGACGGGCTGCGCTACGTCTCGGTCGCCCAGATGCGGCCCAACACCGGGCCCACCTCCTACCAGGACGACATGGTCGGCCACCTGGTGCCGCGCGGCCGGCGCCCGCTGCTGGACGCCGCGCTGGACGAGGGCCGGATCGTGCGCGAGGGCGACCCGGAGTGGCGCGAGGAGGTCCCGGTCCGGGTCGAGTCGATCCCGGTGCGCCGGGAGGGCCGGGTGCTCGGCGTGATCGCCCGCAACACCAACCTGCTGACCGTGCGCACCCCCAGCAGGCTGGAGCTGACCTACCTGCAGAGCGCCTCCGACCTGGCTCAGATGATCGCCGCCGGAACGTTTCCGTTCCCCGCCGAGCAGGTGGACATGGACGCCTCGCCGCGGGCCGGGGACGGGCTCATCCGGCTGGACGCGGACGGCCTGGTGCAGTACGCGAGCCCCAACGCGCTGTCCGCGTACCACCGGCTGGGCCTGTCCACCGACCTGGTCGGGCTGCACCTGGGCCAGACCACGGCGGACCTGGCGCCCTCCAAGCGCCCGACGGACGAGTCGCTGGGCAAGCTCGCCAGCGGCTGGGCGCCGCGCGAGACCGAGGTGGAGGGCGGCGACGGGGTGATCCAGTTGCGCACCATCCCGCTCAAGCCCAAGGGGGTGCGGGTCGGCTCCCTGGTGCTGCTGCGGGACGTCACCGAACTGCGCCGCCGCGAGCGGGAGCTGATGACCAAGGACGCCACCATCCGGGAGATCCACCACCGGGTGAAGAACAACCTCCAGACGGTCGCCGCGCTGCTGCGCCTACAGGCGCGCCGGCTCGATGACGACAAGGCGCGCGGCGCGCTGGACGAGGCCGTGCGCCGGGTCGGCTCGATCGCCATCGTGCACGAGACGCTCTCGCAGAACCTCGACGAACGCGTGGAGTTCGACGAGATCGCCGACCGGGTGATCGCGATGGTCGCCGAACTCTCCCCGGGCCGGGTGACCGCGCGCCGCCTCGGCCGGTTCGGCATCCTGACCGCCGAGACCGCGACCCCGCTGTCCATGGTGCTCACCGAGCTCGTGCAGAACGCGCTGGAGCACGGCTTCGGCACCGGCCGGCACGGCACGGTCGAGGTCACCGCCCGGCGAGGCGAGACCGGGCTGCGGGTCACCGTGGCGGACGACGGGCGCGGCCTGCCGGCCGGGTTCGACCCGCACCGGGCCGGCAACCTCGGCCTGCAGATCGTGCGCACCCTGGTGGAGGGGGAGCTGGGCGGAACGTTCGACATGGTTCCCGGCTCCGCCGCCGGGACCCGGGTGGTGCTCGACCTCCCGCTGGAGCCCAGCGCCAAGTAGCCCACGTGGGGCGCGTGTTGCACGAACGCGCCCCGGCGCGCGACGGAGCGCTGGCGCGCGCGGTGCGGTGCCGGGGCGCGCGGGGGCGGCGGGCCGGCTGAGGGACGGGCCGGCCGGGGGCGCGGCGGGCAGCAAGAAGCCCCGGCCGATCTCGTCGGCCGGGGCTGTTGCCTACTGCCTACTGCCCTGTCGGTCTGCTGCGCGGCCGGGGCTGCGCGCTGCGGCTCGGGGAGGGACATCGCGTTCCGTGCGTGAGGTGCACGGCGGCGCGGCGCCCAGCACTAAGGGGCGGCGGTCGTCAGGCGCTGACGTTGCGGGCCCGGTTGCGGGCGGCGCGGCGCTTCATGGCGCGACGCTCGTCCTCGCTGAGGCCACCCCAGACGCCGGCGTCCTGGCCGGACTCCAGCGCCCACTGCAGGCACTGCTCCATGACGGGGCAGCGACGGCAGACGGCCTTGGCTTCCTCGATCTGCAGCAGCGCAGGACCGGTGTTGCCGATCGGGAAGAAGAGCTCGGGGTCTTCCTCGCGGCAAATGGCGCGATGACGCCAGTCCATGTCTGCTCCAACTCCTGGTGTGTTGCACGGTGCTTGTGAATGTGAACGCTTTCACGAATCCTCCAACAAACGCAGACCGGCCCACCAGTTTCCTGGTGCGGACCGCGTCAGTGAGGGGAAGATTCGGGCTCTCAAGGGGATCCCTGTGGAGGGCCGTCCCGATCGCCAAGAAGAGCCTCGCAAACCTCGGCGGCGGATACAACCCCTTCCGGAAAGTTTTTTTTGAATCCTCGGTGTCGCCTCGGTCACAGCCGTACTTCCATGGGGTGCGACTCAGGCTAAACGTTCGACTGAAAGGACTTTGGCCTCTCCCACTCACACAATCACACGCAGTGCTCGGCCTACACCTCTAAAGGTCGCACTCGTCCGCAGTCCCAGGTGGTCACCGTCCACCTGAAACGGCAGTGGCGCCTGGGATTGCAAGGTGAAGTCCGTCAGGTCGTGCAGGCTCGTGACCTGCTTGCCGCCGGGCCCGCGCTCCGGCCCGGACAACAGCAACTGCGCGGCGTGCAGCGCCACCGAGGCGGGCGACAGCCGGCCGAGTCCCAGCACGTCGAGGCCGGTGTCGAAGGACGCCAGTGGGGTCGCGTAGACCGGCCGGTTGCCCAGATAGGTCCACGGGGAGGTGTTGCAGACTATCGCCAGGGCCAGTTCGCGCACCCCGTCCGTGCCGGGTTCGCTCAGCGTGATGCCGCCCCCCCGGCGGTTCCGTTCCCCGGCGAATTGGCGCACGACCTGCCGAATGTAGAGGGAGTGTGTGGACCTCTTGCCGCGGGTGCGCTGCTGTTCCACCCGACCCACCACTCCGGCGTCGAAGCCCAGCCCCGCGCAGAAGGTGAACCAGCGGGCCGGCACCCCCTCGTCCTCGGTGCCCGGCGTGCCCTGCACCAGCCCCAGCCCGATGGTGCGTTCGGCGCCGTCCCGCAGTGCGTCCAGCAGCGCCCCGGTCGCCTCCACCGCGTCGTTCGGCAGCCCGAGCGCGCGGGCGAACACGTTGGTGCTGCCGCCGGGCACCACCGCAAGCCGGGGCAGGCCGTCCGACGGCCCGTGGTGCAGCAGCCCGTTGACCACCTCGTTGACCGTGCCGTCGCCGCCGAGGGCCACGACCAGTTCCACCCCGCCGTCGTCCACCGCCCTGCGGGTCACGTCTCTCGCGTGACCGCGGAACTCGGTGACGACCACCTCCAGCTTCAGATCGCTCGCCAGCGCGTGGATGAGGACGTCCCGGGTCCGCGCACTGGTGGTGGTGGCTTTCGGATTGACCACGAGGAGCGCGCGCATGACACGAAGGTTACCCAGCCTGCGGCGTTCATCCGCATCACCGCCCGGGATATCCGCGGGCGGGACTACCCTGCCGTTGTGAGCGCAGCGCAGAACACCACCGACGCCCGGCCGCGCGGACTGACCGTCGCGGCGGTCCTGACCGCCCTGGAGGGGGCGGCCATCGCCGCCGCCGGCCTCTACCTGGTCGGCCTCGGCCTGGTCGGCCACCCCGCCAGCGTCCCGCAGGCCGAGTTCGGCGGCGTGACCGTGCTGGCGTTGGCCGCGCTCCCGCTGGCCGCCGTGCGCGGCCTGTGGCTGACCCGCCGCTGGAGCCGCGGCCCGGCGATGGCCACCCAGCTGATCGCGCTGCCGGTGGGCTACATGATGATCCAGACCGGCGGCGCGTTCGCCGCGGTCGGCATCGTGATCATGGCGGTCGCCGCCGTCGCCGTCGCGCTGCTGGTCCGCCCGGCGACCGCCGAGGCGCTCGGCATCCGCCGCACCGCCTGACCCCGCCCGCCGCCCGCGGTACGGCGGCCGGTGCGCTTCCGCGGCCGCGGCGCGGGCCGGCCGGCGCGGGGCACGGTCCGCGACCGGGTGGCGGGGCCGGCCGGGGCGGACCGGGCCGACCCCTGCGGGGCGCGCCTGCCGGCCCGGCTACTCCTCGACCAGCAGCCGGTCGCGCAACTGGGCCAGCGTGCGGGCCAGCAGGCGGGAGACGTGCATCTGTGAGATGCCCACCTCCTGCGCGATCTGCGACTGCGTCATGTTGCCGAAGAAGCGCAGCAGCAGGATCTTCTTCTCGCGCGGCGGCAGTTGCTCCAGCAGCGGCTTGAGCGACTCGCGGTATTCCACGCCCTCCAGCGCGTCGTCCTCGGCGCCCAGGGTGTCGGCCACCGCCGGCGACTCGTCGTCGGTGTCCGGCACGTCCAGCGACAGCGTGCTGTACGCGTTCGCCGACTCCAGCCCCTCCAGGACCTCCTCCTCGGAGATCCGCAGGTGCTCGGCCAGCTCGTGCACGGTCGGCGCCCGGCCGTGCGCCTGCGACAGCTCGCCGGTCGCCGTGGTCAGCGCCAGCCGCAGCTCCTGGAGCCGGCGCGGCACCCGCACCGCCCAGCCCTTGTCCCGGAAGTGCCGCTTGATCTCGCCGACCACGGTTGGCGTGGCGTACGTGGAGAACTCCACACCGCGCTCCGGGTCGAACCGGTTCACCGACTTGATCAGGCCGATGGTGGCGACCTGCGTCAGGTCGTCCAGCGGCTCGCCCCGGTTGCGGAACCGCCGCGCCAGGTGCTCCACCAGCGGCAGGTGCATCTGCACCAGCCGGTTGCGCAGCTCGGCGCGCTCCGGCGAACCGTCCGGCAGCCGGCTCAGCTGGCGGAACAGCGCCTTCGCCCCGGCCCGGTCGTGCGCCGCCGGCGCCTCCTGTTCCGGGACGTCGTCCGGTGCGCCGGCGTGCTCCGCGCCGCCCGTTCCACCCGACCCGCCCGTTCCACCCGACCCGCCCGGCCCGCCCGGCCCCCGCGCGGCGCGCTCGGCCGCGGGACGGCGCGGCCCGGCCTCCGGCGGCGTGCTGTGCTCGCGCACGCCGGGGACGCCCTGCGGGTCGTGCTGCTGCTCGTGGTCCATGGGTTCCGCCTGCTCGGGATGGTGACGCGCCTGATGCCGTGCCGTCGCGGCCGTCCGGACGGGCTGGGCGGGCACCGAGGCCGCGGGCCCCCGTCCGCCGGGGGCGCCGTGCCCCGCGGACGACGCCGTGCCGGACCCGCCGGTCCGCTCCTGGCCCAGCCCGCGCGGAGTCTCCGTGTTCACGTCAACCGCCCCCTCACCCGTTCGGCCGTGCTCCCCGCGTGGCTACCGCCCCGCGCCGGGAGCACCGGATATCCGGCCGCCGCCGGCCGGCAGCGGCCCGTCGCCCCGCACGCCATGAGGCCCTCCCGCATCTGGTGACCTCACGACTGCCCTGGACCGGCGCCGCGCTTCTTGTGCAGGCTGATGGTGACCGTCTTGTCCTCGGCCACCGCGGACTCCACCTCGCCGGCCAGCGCGGACAGCACCGTCCAGGCGAAGGTGTCGCGCTCCGGGGCCCGGGCGTCCGTGGTGGGCGCCGAGACACTCACCCACAGGGCGTCCTCGACCAGCCGGAACACGCACGACAGGACGCTGCCGGGCACGGCCTGCTGGAGCAGGATCGCGCACGCCTCGTCGACCGCGATGCGTAGGTCCTCGATCTCGTCGAGGGTGAAGTCCAGCCGGGCCGCGAGACCGGCGGTCGCCGTTCGCAGCACCGACAGGTACGCACCCGCCGCGGGCAGCCGGACCTCCACGAAGTCCTTCGACCCGGACTCGCCTGCGATCTGGGACACCCTCACCTCCAAGGTGGCACACAGCTGTTGAGCTGCACTGTGGTTGAGCTGGGGAATCGCTGACACGCCGTCGTGGCCCCGGGCCCGCCGGGCGGCGTGCGCCCGCCGGGCCCGTCAGGGACCGTACCGCGATCGGTGCCCCGGTGTCGCGCGGAGCGGACACGGCGTCCCCCGCCGGACCGGCACGCGCCTCTCGCGGTCCGCATCACTCATGGTAAGTCCATGAGCACGGAACGTGGCAGGGTCGCGCGGTCTCGATTCGACCGTCGGACGGTCTCAATTCGAGAGCACTATCGCGTCGTTGCCCGTCCCCGGTGTCGCGGCGGGCGGGTGCGGCGGTGCGCCGGCCGGCGGCGCTGCTCGGATCACGCTCCCCAGGCTAACCGCACACACCGACGATCCGGGGCGGTACGCGTGCGGCGCCCGGTGGCGGCCGCCGGAACCGGGGCCCGCGGCCGGTGCGGGGTCGGCGGGGACCGGCACGGGGCCGGCGGGGCACCGCAGCGGCACCGGCGGGGGCGGCCGGATCAGGTGAGCCGGTGGTCGAGGAAGCACCAGCGCCACGACTCGCCCGGCTCGAACGAGCGCATCACGGCGTGCCCGGTCCGCTCGAAGTGCCGGGCGGCGTGCTGGTGGGCCGACGACTCGCAACAGCCGACGTTGCCGCACACCAGGCACAGCCGCAGTTGCACCGGGTCGGTGCCGGCCGCCACGCACTCGGGACAGGTCGCCGCGCTCGGCGCCGGTTCGGGGCGCGGCAGCTCGGAAACATGCGGGCACGGCTCCATGATGTCCAGGTTAGGTGCCTCACGGGTGATCCGGCACGGGTCGCGGCCCGGCGGGCGCGGGAAGCCGCCGGCCGTTCCGGACCGCGCCCCGCGGGGCCGCCCCGGGCAGCGTCGGACGGGAGGCGGAACGCGCGATGAACTGGGCGACGGGTGGCACCTGGGTCCTGCTGCTGGTGGCCGGCAGCGCGGCGGTCGCCGGCGCGGCACGCCGGATCGGGGCCTCCGCGCCGATCCTGCTGGTGCTGGCCGGGCTGGGCGCCGGCTACCTGCCCGGCGTGCCCCGGCACACCCTCGACCCGCACTGGGTGCTGCCGTTCGTGCTGCCGCCGCTGCTGCACACCGCCGCGCTGGACAGCTCCTACCTGGGCCTGCGCGCCAACCTGCGCCCGGTCGGGCTGCTGTCCTTCGGTCACGTGCTGTTCGCCACCGCGGCGGTCGGCGCCGTCGCGCACGCCGCCATCCCCGGCGTGCCGATGGCCGCCGCGCTGGTGCTGGGCGCGGTGGTGGCTCCTCCGGACGCCGTCGCGGCCACCGCCGTCGCCCGGCGGGTCCGGCTGCCGGACCGGGTGGTCACCATCCTGCAGGGCGAGTCGCTGTTCAACGACGCCACCGCCATCACCGTCTACCGCGTCGCGCTGGCCGCCGCGGTCGGCGGATCCGTGGGACCGCTGCGCGGCGCCGGCGCCTTCCTGCTCGCCGCGCTCGGCGGCGTGGGCGTCGGCCTGGTGCTGATGGTGCCGCTGCACTGGCTGCGCAGGCACCTGGCCGAGCCGCTGCTGCAGAACACCCTGTCGCTGCTCATCCCGTTCGTCGCCTACGCCGCCGCCGAGCGGGTCGGCGCCTCCGGCGTGCTGGCCGTCGTGGTCGTCGCCCTGCACCTGGGCCACCGCAGCCACCAGGTGGACTACGCGACCCGGCTGCAGGAGGCCGCGGTGTGGCGGATGGTCGCCTTCCTGCTGGAGTCGGTGGTCTTCGCGCTGATCGGCCTGCAACTGCCCGTCCTGCTCGGCGCGCTCGGCCGCTACGGCGCCGCGCGGGCGGTCGGCTACGGCGCGCTGCTCCTGGCGGTGGTGATCGCCGCCCGCTACGCCTGGGTGTACCCGGCCACCTACCTGCCGCGGGCGGCCTGGCCCGGACTGGCCGAACGCGACCCGGCGCCGGCCTGGAACGTGCCGTTCGTCATCTCCTGGGCCGGCATGCGCGGCGTGGTCTCGCTCGCGGTGGCCTTCTCCATCCCGCTGACCACGCACGACGGCCGCCCCTTCCCGGACCGCGACCTGCTGTTGTTCCTCACCTTCTGCTGCGTCATCGGCACCCTGGTCATCCAGGGCTTCTCGCTGCCCGCCGTGGTGCGGCTGGTCGGCCTGCCGCGGCGCGACGATCGGCGCGACACCCTGATCGAGGCGCAGGCGCAGAGCGAGGCGTCGACCGCCGCCGAGGAGCGGCTCGGCGACCTGCTCGCCGCGCCGCGCAACACCCTGCCCGGCCCGCTGGAGGACCGGCTGCGCTCGGTGCTCTCCCGCCGCCGCAACGCGGTCTGGGAACGCCTCGGCGCGGTCAACGACACCACCGGCGAGTCCGCCGACGCCACCTACCGCAGGCTGAGCCGGGAGATGATCGCCGCCGAGCGCGACGTGTTCGTGTCGCTGCGCGACCGGCGGCGCATCAACGACGAGATGTACCGCGCCCTGCTGCGCCGGCTGGACCTAGAGGAGGCCGCCGCGGAGAGCGCCGACCCGTCCGACGAGTAGCGCCCGGCGCGGGCCGTCCGGCGGGGCGGCGGGGACCGCGCGGCGCGCGCCGGCCCGGCGGCGGGGCCCGGCGTGCCGGCGCCCGCCCGGTGGCGGGGCCCGGCGGCCTCGGCGCGGCGCGGCCCCCGGCCGCCTCAGGGCTGCCGGGGGCCGGGGTCCTGCCGTGCGGGCCGGGTCAGGCCTTCTTGGTCTCCCAGAAGATGGTGTCGATCTCGGCGATGAGGTCGAGGGCCTTCTGCCCGGTGGCCGGGTCGTTGGAGCCCTTGGCGGCGCTGAGCGCCTTGAGGGTGTCGTTGACCAGCTGGTGCAGGTGCGGGTACTTCTCGAAGTGCGGCGCCTTGAAGTAGTCGCTCCACAGCACCGAGACGTGGTGCTTGGCCAGTTCGGCGCGCTGCTCCTTGATCAGCACCGCGCGGGTGCGGAAGTCGGCGTCTTCGTTGGCCTGGTACTTCTCCTGGACCGCCTTGACCGACTCGGCCTCGATACGGGCCTGGGCAGGGTCGTAGACGCCACAGGGCAGGTCGCAGTGGGCGCTGACCTTGACCTTCGGCGCGAACAGGCGAGAGAACATGGCTGTCCTTCCTGGTGATCGTCTTGGTAGATGGGACATTACTCCCTGACAGGGCCTGATTCTCGGGTGCCCCCGTTCGCCCGGTACAAAAGTCTCCGGGCCCGGCTAACGGGGCGCGGACCGAAGGACGGAGGACATGGCATGGACGAGCACGGCGACGGACCGTTCGGGCTGGCCGAGGTCACCGGGCCGTCGATGGTTCCGACGCTGTGTCACGGGGACCGGCTGCTGGTGCGCTACGGCGCGCGGCTCAGACCCGGCGACGTGGCGGTGATGCGGCACCCGCTCCAGCAGGACCTGCTGATCGTCAAGCGGGCGGTGGAACGCCGCCCGGGCGGCTGGTGGGTGCTGGGTGACAACCCGTTCGCCGAACCGGACAGCCGGGTCTTCGGGGTGGTGCCGCGGGAACTGGTGCTGGCCCGGGTGCTGTGGCGGTTCCGGCCGCGCGACGGCCGCCCCGGTGGCGCCGCGTCGCTGCTGGGCTGGGCGCTGGGCGCGGTGCGGCCGGTGCCGGCCAGGGTGCCGGCCGGACCCCGGGCCGGCGGTGGTCAGCCGGCCGCCCCCCGGCGCCGTCGGGCCCGGTAGGCGGCGACGTTGGCCCGGGTCGCGCACCGGTCGGAGCAGTAGCGCCGGGAACGGTTGGTCGAGGTGTCCAGGTAGGCGTTGCGGCACGGCGCGGCCCGGCAGACGCCGAGCCGGTCCGCGCCGACGTCGGCGAGCCGGACCGCCAGGCCGGCGCAGGCGGTCGCGGCGAACGCGGCGGTGGCGTTGCCGGCGTGGTCGGCCAGGTGCAGGTGCCAGCGCGGCCGGCCCTCCGCGTCGAGGTGGCCGTGGCCGGAGACCTGCGGACTGACCGGGTACTCCAGCAGCAGCGCGTTGAGCAGGTCGACCGCCCGGACCTGGTCGCCATCGGCCGCCGCCTCGAACACCGCGCGCAGCCGGCCGCGGACCGCGCGCAGCCGGCTGACGTCGGCCTCCACCGCGCGCCGGGCGGCCCGGCGGTCCGCGCCGCACAGGTCGCGCACCGCCTCCACCGAGGTGAGCCGGTCGGTGCCGCGCTCCGGCTCCTCGGTGTTGACCAGCCGGACCGCGTCCTCGGCGTAGCTACCCAATTCCACCCTGAGATCCTCACCCTGCGGCGTCGCCCCGGAGGCCGGTGGCGCGACGCTCCGACGCGGTCCGAGGGTATGACTCCGTCACCGGGCGCGGCCCCGCGGTCCGGTCCGGCCCCGGCCCGCCGGACCGACCGCCGCCGAAGCGGAGCCGGTCCGGCCCCGGCCCGCCGGCCGCGCCCGGTCACGCCGCGTCACCGGCGGGCGACGCCCTCGGCGCGGGCCGCGGCGGCCACCGCACGGGAGACCGCCGGTGCCACCCGCTCGTCGAACGGCGAGGGGATCACGCACTGCGGGGTCAGCTCGTCCGCGACGACCGCGGCCAGCGCCTCGGCCGCCGCGATCTTCATCCCTTCGGTGATGCGGGTGGCCCGCACCTCCAGCGCACCGGCGAAGATGCCGGGGAACGCCAGCACGTTGTTGATCTGGTTCGGGAAGTCGCTGCGCCCGGTCGCCACCACGGCGGCGTACTTGGCGGCCAGGTCCGGGTGGATCTCGGGGTCGGGGTTGGCCATCGCGAAGACGAACGCGCCGTCCGCCATGGCGGCCACCGCGTCCTCGTGGACCGTGCCGCCCGAGACGCCGACGAAGACGTCGGCGCCGGCCATCGCCTCCTCCAGCGAGCCGGTCAGCCCCGCGGTGTTGGTGAAGCCGGCCAGCTCCCGCTTGACGTCGGTCAGATCGGTGCGCCCGGGGTGCACCAGGCCCTTGCGGTCGGCCACCGCGACGTCCCCGATGCCCGCCTCGACGAGGATCCGGGCGATCGCCACACCGGCCGCGCCCGCGCCGGAGACGACCGCCCGCAGCTCGCCCAGCGACCGGCCGGTGACCCGGGCGGCGTTGCGCAGGGCGGCGAGCGTGACCACCGCGGTGCCGTGCTGGTCGTCGTGGAAGACCGGGATGTCCAGCGCGTCCTTGAGCCGGCTCTCGATCTCGAAGCAGCGCGGCGCGGAGATGTCCTCCAGGTTGATGCCGCCGAAGGAGGGCGCCATCCGGACCACCGTCTCGACGATCTCGTCCGGGTCGGTGGTGTCCAGCGTGATCGGCACCGCGTTCACCCCGCCGAACTGCTTGAACAGGATCGCCTTGCCCTCCATGACGGGCATCGACGCGCGCGGCCCGATGTCGCCAAGGCCCAGCACCGCCGTGCCGTCGGTGACCACCGCGACCACCGACGGGGTCCAGGTGAACTCGTGGAACAGCTCACGGCGTTCGGCGATGGCGCTGCACACCTTTGCCACGCCGGGGGTGTACGCCAGGGAGAGGTCGTCGCGGTCGCGCACCGGCACCGTCGAGACGATCTCCATCTTGCCGCCGCGGTGCAGCGCGAAGGCCGGATCGGCCGGGACGCCCTGGTCCACGGCGCGTTCGGCGCCCTCGCTCCGGGTGTTGACGATCTCCGCAGTCACTGGTGACCCCTTTGTCCGTGAGGTGAATGAGAGTACAGCGGTCCCGGGACCTGTCCACGGGTCGCCGCCGGGCGGGGCCCGGGGGGAAGCCGTCGGGGGGTCCTGGGGGAGGGAGGGGCGCCGTCCGCCCCTGTGGCACGGGTGCGGCGCGGTGCGGCCTGCGCCCTGTGGGTGGCGCGGCGGTGACGGACCGCTCGGTTCGCGGTCCCGGGGATCGCCCGTCATCCGATTTTGCCATACGCGACCGTACGGCACGGAGGTGAGACGCGTCGCACCGCCGGGGACCGCGTTTCCCCTACAGTCGCGTCATGTTCGCCGTCTACGCAGCACGCACCGACCCCGACCGGCCGCTCGACGGCCTGGAACTCGGGGACCGTCCCGACCCCGCCGCGCGGCCCGGCTGGACCACGGTCGACGTCCGGGCCGCCTCACTGAACCACCACGACCTGTGGTCGCTGCGCGGGGTCGGCCTGCCCGAGGAGCGGCTGCCGATGATCCTCGGCTGCGACGCGGCCGGCCACGACCCGGACGGCAACGAGGTCGTGGTCTACCCGGTCATCGGCGCCACCGGGCACGGCGTCGGCCCGCGCGAGCCGCGGTCCATCCTCACCGAGCGCTACGACGGCACGTTCGCCGAACGCGTCGCGGTGCCGGAGTGGAACCTGGTGCGCAAGCCCGCCGCGCTGTCCTTCGCCGAGGCCGCCTGCCTGCCCACCGCGTGGCTGACCGCGTACCGGATGCTGTTCACCAACGCCGGCGTGCGGCCCGGCGACGCGGTCCTCGTGCAGGGCGCCGGCGGCGGGGTGGCGACCGCGGCGATCGTGCTGGGCCGGGCCGCCGGGCTGCGGATGTACGCCACCAGCCGGGACGAGGCCAAGCGGCGCCGGGCGGTGGAGTCGGGCGCGCTGGAGGCGTTCGAACCGGGTGCCCGGCTGCCGCAGCGGGTGGACGCGGTCATCGAGACGGTGGGCGCCGCGACCTGGTCGCACTCCGTCAAGGCGCTGCGCCCCGGCGGCACCCTGGTCATCTCCGGCGCCACCAGCGGGTCGAACCCGAAGGCGGCCGAACTGACCCGGATCTTCTTCCTGGAGCTGAAGGTGGTCGGCTCCACCATGGGCTCCAAAGAGGAGTTGGAGGGCCTGCTCCACCTGTGCGCCACCACGGGCGTGCGCCCGGTGGTCGATACGGTGCTGCCGCTGGACCGGGCCCGGGAGGGCTTCGAGCGGATGGCCGGTGGCGACCTGTTCGGCAAGATCGTGCTCACCCGGTGAGTCGGCCGGTGGCCGGGCCCCGTCCCGGCCACCGCCCCCGGCCCCCGTGCCTTCCCGCATGCCCGCCCCCGCATGCCCGCCCCCGCGGGACCGGGCACGCGGGCGTCCGCGGCCGACCGGCCGCCGCACCGCCCGGCGCGACCGCCGGTCCGGCGCCGGGTCAGCCGTCCCGGCGCAGCAGCGCCTCGACGTGTGCAGACGCGGTGGACAGGTGGCGCCGGATCTCCCGCACCTGCTCGGCGGTCACCCCGTGGTCGCGGGCCGCGTCGCGCAGGCCGTCCCGGAACCGGTCCAGCAGGCGTTCGAGGTCGCGGGCCGGGTCGCCGCTCGCCGTCTCGTCGTCCGCCCCCTCCGGCCGGGTCCGCCCGGCGGCGTCCGGCCGGACGTACCCGGGCCACGGGGTGCCGCGGCCGAACTGGCCCAGCTCCCGGGTGATCCCGGCCAGGCCCTCGCGCACCGCGCCCTGCCAGTCGCCCCGCCCGGCGTGCTCCTGGACCCGTTCCTGCACCTGGCGCACGATCCGCTGCACCTCCTCCTGGGCCAGCGTCCTGGCCTCCTTGGCCTGCCGGCGGGCGTCCCGGGCCTCCTCCTGGGCCCGGCGGGACTCCTCCTTGGCCCGACGCGCCTGGTCCTTCCACTCGCGCTTCCAGCGCGTGGCACCGCCGTCGGCCGTGTCGTGCTCGGTGGTGCGGTGCCGTTCGGCCGCCTGCCGCACCTCGCGGCGCAGGTCGCCGGCGACGCCGCGCACGTCCTCGCGGATCTCGGCGGCCAGTTCGGCGACCGAGTCGCGGATCTCCCGCTCCAGGTCGGCCAGTTCGGCCTGCCGGGAGGCCAGTTCGGCGCGGCCGTCGCCGGTGAGGGAGTAGACCTTGCGGCCGCCTTCGGTGGTGTGGGTGACCAGGCCCTCCTTCTCCAGCTTGGCCAGCCGCGGGTAGACGGTGCCGGCCGAGGGGGCGTACAGGCCGTGGAAGCGCTCCTCCAGCAGCCGGATCACCTCGTAGCCGTGCCGCGGCGACTCGTCCAGCAGCTTGAGCAGGTACAGCCGCAGGCGGCCGTGGGCGAAGACGGGCGACATCTCAGCGCTCCTTCCGGAGCAGGTCGGGCTCGGTCGGCTCCATCGGCGGGCGGCGCAGCAGGGCGAGCGCGCCGGAGACGGTGGTGGCCCGCAGCCTGGCGCGTCCGTCGCCCAGCGTGCCGCTGATCCGCCGGGCCCCCCACTGGTCGGTCACCCGCAGCTCGTCGAAGGCGCAGCTGACCGCGCCGGAGGTGGTACCCGCGTTGACCCGCGCGTCGCCCGGTTCCGGGATGCGGATGGCGATCTCGCCGGAGACGGTGTTGAGCTGCACGTCGGCGCCGGCCGACGGGTCCAGGTCGAGCACCATGGCGCCGCTCACCGATTCGGCCCTGACGCGCGAACCGGTGCCCTCGATGACCGTCAGATCGCCGGAGACCGTGCTGAACACCAGGTCACCGGAGAGGGCGTGGGCGTCCACGCCGCCGGAGACCGTCTTGGCCTCCGCCCGACCGGAGAGCCCGACCAGCGTGGTGTGCCCGGTGACGCCCTGCAGGACCGCGTCCCCGCACAGTCCGGACAGCACCGCTTCGGCGCTGACCACCCCGACCTCGACCCGGGTGCCCGGCGGAACCGCGAGCGAGACGACCGCGTGCCGTTTCCAGCCCTTGCGGTCCAGCCAGTTCAGCAGCCCCTTCCAGGGCAGGTCCTCGTAGGCGACGGTGACCTCACCGCGGTGCTCGGTGACGACCAGCGGCGGCCCGTCGAGGGCGGAGACCTCCAGTCGGGCGGGCCCCTCCTCGACGCCGACCACGTTCACCGCGCCCGCCACGACGCGGACGTGCAGTGCTTCGACAGCGGCGTCGAAGGTGATTCTCCGTGGTTCGGCCACGGTCCAGTTCCGCTCAGGCATCCGGTGTCCTCCGAGACGACCCCGCGACGCAACATATCGCGTCGTCGAACAACACGATATATCGCGTCTCGCGGTTGTCAAGCGGCCGGTGGCGCGCCCCGGCACCGACGGGCCGCGCCCGGGTCGCGCGGGTCCGATCCGCACGGGCCCCACGCCGCACGGCCCCACGCCGGGCAGGCCGGGTGCGGCCGGGCGCCCGCACCGACCTGCCCGGTCCGGCACCCGACACGCCGACCCGGCGGTGGTCCCGGACCCCGCCGGGACCGGTCGGGCCGGTCAGTCCTGCCAGTCGTCGTCCTCGTCGTCGAGCCGGGCCAGCCAGGTGGCCAGCCGCTCCACCGGGATCTCGAACTCCGGGTTCAGGTCGACGAACTCGCGCAACCGCTCGGCGAGCCACCCGAGGCCGACCTCCTCATCGCCACGCCGGCTCTCCAGCTCCTCGATGCCACGGTCGGTGAAGTACACGGCGGTCTCCGGATCGATACGTTTTCAGTCCAACGGTCGTTACCAGCCAGGATAGGCGCGGGCCTTGACCCCTCGCGGGGCGGCGGGCACGCGGGCTAGCCTGATCTTTCACCACGTCAGATGCGACGGGGCGGAGCCGCCGCGTCGCGGCAAGCGGGAGGCCGCCATGGGGAGTCCGCGACGGGTACGGCTGCCGGACGGCACCGAGGTGTGGGCCCGGGTGACGGACCCCGCGCGCGGCGCCGTGGACACCGGGGCCGACGCCGGCTACGGACTGTACGGCGACGGCGACGGCGACGGCGGTGCGGTGCCCGACCCCTACGACGACTACCAGGACGTCGGCGCGCTGGACGGCGCCGTGGCCCGGGTCGGCATGCTGCGGGAGGTGATCACCGGGGTGGCCGGATCGGTCCGGGACGCCGCCCGGCAGGCGGCGCCCGACGAGGTGAGCGTGGAGTTCGGCGTGGAGTTCGCGGTGCGCTCCGGCGCCGTCGTCAGCGTGCTGGCCGGCGCCGAGACCACCAGCGGCCTGAAGGTCGTCCTGACCTGGCGGGACCGGTTCGCCGCCGACCGCCCGCCGGGTGACGCGCCGGGACCGGAGCGTCCGGCCGTCCCGCCCCGCCCCGCCGTCCCACCGGCCGTCGTCCCCCCGGCCGCCGTCCCGCCCCGACCGTCCGGGCCGCCGGCGGCCACCGTCCCGCCGCCGGCCATGCCCCCGACGGGCGGGGGAGCCGATGCGTAGCCCGCGCCGGGCGGCGCCGGCCCGCGCGGTGCGACCGCGCCGCGGGCCGGGACGATGAGCACGCCGCCGGGGACCGGCCCCACGGGAGCGGACGCCCGGCTGCGGGAGCTGGCCCGCGAGGTGACGGTCGCCGTGCTGTCCGCCCCCGCGCCGGACGGGGAGTTCTGGGGCAGCGGACTGCTCGTCGCCCCGCAGTGGGTGCTGACCTGCGCGCACGTACTGGTGCGCCGCGACGGACTGGGCCGGCGGCGGTGGGCCGCGGACGGCGGCGTCGGGGTGCGGATCGGCGAACGCCTGGTCCCCGGCACCGCCGTCTACGCGATGCCCTCCCCCCGGGCGGTCACCCAGGGCTGGGACCTCGGCGACGAGCGGGAGTACGAACTCTTCCCCGACCTGGCGCTGATCCGGCTCACCGAGCCGGTCGCCCACGGCTGCGCCTGGCTGAGCGACCGGGCGGTGCCGCCGTGCGGCCACCGGGTCGCCGCGCTCGGCTGGCGCCGCACCCCCGAGGGGCTGTGGTCGTGGGACGGCACCTGCCGCATCGTCGGCAACGACGGCACCCACGTCTTCCGGCTCGGCCCGGACTCCGAGATCCCGGCCGGGGTCTCCGGCTCGCTCGTCGTCGACCTGGCGCACGGCCGGGTGGTCGGCGTGGTCAAGGCGCGGCGCCGCAACCGGGACGGCGGCAAGGCGGTGCGGCTGACCGCACTGCGCGCGCTGGTGGAGTCCGAACCGCTCGACCCGCGGCTGGCCCTCGGCCCCGACCCCTACCAGGATCTGGTGCGCGCGCACGACCGCTGGCACTACGCCCAGCAGCGCGCCTGGCGCGACGTGCGCAGCACCTGGATCGACGTGCAGGGCCAGCTGTCGTCGGTGATGGGCGAGTGGACGCCGTACGACCGGGCCGAGGCGCTGGGGCTGCTGGCCGAGCTGCCGCCGCCGCGCAGCACCGGCGTGGTGCAGCGGCTGGTCGAGCGGGTGCTGGGGCCGGGCTCCGTGCGCGATCCGCTGCCGGCTGCCTGGCGGGACGGTCACGGGCTGCTGTACGAGCCGGAGAGCGGCAAGCAGTTGCTGGCCTTCGTGACGTACCTGCTGCTGGTCGCGCAGGAGGTGCGCGAGCAGGACCCGGCGGCGGCGCAGGAGGTGCGCCGGTTCGCCAAGCGCCGGGCTATCGCGCTGCCGGCCGCCGACCGCGGCCGGCTGGCCGCGCTGGAGCCGGCACAGGCCCCGGCGGGCGTACCGGGACCGGCCGGCTCGGTGCTGGTGGCGCTCGCGCCGGTGGTCTGGCGGGACGGCCGGCCGCTCCGGTTCCGCTGGGAGATCCAGTTGGCGCGACCCGGCGGCGCCCGGCAGCTGACCACCGTGTGCGACCGGCGCGAGGGGGTGGCCTTCGAGGAGGCGGTCGCCCAGGTGCAGGAACCGCTGGCGCTGGCGCTGGACCGGGCCGACGAGTCCGGCCGGCCGGCCGCGGTGGAGGTCGCGCTGCCGGTGCACCACTTCGACACCGGTGCCCAGTGGTGGGTGCCCGACGACGGCCTGCCCGGCCGGCCGCACCGCCCGGCCCGTCCGATGGGCACCCGCCGCCCGGTGGTGGTCCGCGACGTCGAACGGGTGCCGCCGACCCCGGAGTGGCGCGAACGCTGGGACGCGGTGGTCCGAGCCCCCCGGCTGACCGCGCTGCCGCTGCCGCCGGCCGGGCGCGGCCCGGGGTACGCCCGGCTGCGCAACGCGCTGGCCGACGCGGTGCCGGTGTGCTGCGCGCCGGTCGGTCGGGGCGACGGGCTGGAGACGATGATCGACGTGCTGGACGCCGGGCACGGCATCGCCCTGTGGTACGGCGCCGCCCACCCGCCGCACGCGTGCGGGGAGCACTGCGCGCCGCTGCGGCGCTCGGTGGACGAACTGCTGGCGGGAGCGGGCGCCGCCGGCCTCCCCGAAGCGGTGCGGGCGCTGCGGGCCCGGGCCTACGACGCGGCGACCCGGGCGGCCGGCGACGCGGGCCCGCCCACCGCGTCGCCCGCCGCGGCTGCGGCGTCCGGCGGCGCCGGGGTGCCCGCCGCGGGCGCCGGAGCGGCGGACGGCGTGCCGCACCGCGGCGGACGACCGTGGTGCGGCGCGGACGACGCCTGGCCGGCCGCCTGGGCCGGCCACCTGATCCTGCTGTACGACGACGCGCGGGCCCCGCTGCCCGGTTTCGGCGCCGGGCCGGTGGAGGCCGAAGGACCCGTCGTGGCGCGCCAATGGACCCGACCGCGCGCGGAGCACTGACCCGGCGCGCGGTTGACGGCGCGTCACGCCCATGATGCCAGGGTCGCCCTGGTACGCCCCGAAAAAGATGTTGGACGGTGCTCCGGTGGGTAATGTCATGGCGGGGGGCGTGTTCCTCCCGGGCGTGCGGCGGCGCCCCGCGAAACCAGCCCCGCACCGGGCACGTGACGAGGAGCGCGACGTGGACGACTGGCTGATCTACCGCGGCACCGGGCAGCCGCACAACGGCATCGCGCGGATGCCGGAACCGCCGCCGTGGCGCAACTTCGACGGCCGCCCGCTGGTCGCCGGGCCGGCCGGCATCGACACCGCAAGCACCCGCCGGCTCGGCCTCCAACAGGACCTCGCCGAGCAGTACCGCCCCGGCCACCAGGAGCTGGAGCTGATCAACGCCGCGCTCTACCTGCGCCGACCGCTGCTGGTCACCGGGGAGCCCGGCTGCGGCAAGTCCACCCTCGCGCACGCCGTCGCCCACGAGCTGCGCCTGGGCCGGGTGCTGCGCTGGCCGGTGGTCAGCCGCACCGTGCTGCGCGACGGGCTCTACCAGTACGACGCGCTCGCCCGGCTGCAGGACCTGCAACTGGCCAGGACCGCCCACCCGGTGCGGCGGATCGCGCCCGCCTCCGACGTCGAGGACGTGCCGCCGCCGGGCGACGGCATCGGCCGCTACATCCGGCTCGGCCCGCTCGGCACCGCGCTGCTGGCCGCCGCCCGGCCCCGGGTGCTGCTCGTCGACGAGCTCGACAAGAGCGACATCGACCTGCCCAACGACCTGCTCAACGCCCTGGAGGAGGGCGAGTTCGCCATCCCCGAACTGGAGCGCATCGCCGACCGCCATCCGGTGGTGGAGGTGCAGGACGACGACGGCGGCCGGGTCGCGGTGCACGGCGGCCGGGTGCGCTGCCGCGCCTTCCCGTTCGTCGTGCTGACCAGCAACGGCGAACGCGACTTCCCCACCCCGCTGCTGCGCCGCTGCATCCACCTGCGCCTCGACCCGCCGGACGAGGAACGGCTGGCCGCCATGGTCCGCGCGCACTTCGGCCCGGCGGCCGCCGAGCACAGCCGCGCGATCATCCAGCAGTTCCTGGACCGCCGCCCCGGCGAGCAGCGCTCCGCCGACCAGCTGCTCAACGCCATCTACCTCACCCAGCGGGCCGGCGACGAGGACGCCGGCACCCGCGAACGCCTCGCCGACCAGCTGATGCAGCCGCTGAACCGGGGACGGTGAGCCGGTCGATGACCATCGGCGCGGACCTGTTCGCGCGGCTCGTCGCCCGACTGCGTGACGAGGGCATCCCCACCGACCCGGAGGCGCTCGCCGACGCGCTGTGGCTCTCCGAGCGGATGGGCCCGCCCGCCCGCCGCCCCGACCCACCCGAGCCCCGGACGGACCAGGCCGCCCGGGACCGCCCCGCGCCCGGCGCGGCCCGGCTCGCGCCGCCGGCCGCGCCGCGGCCCGGACGATCGGCGTCCGGCCCGCCCGCCGCCCCGGTCCGCCCGGCCGGCCGCGACGCGCTGCGGCTCGGCGGCCCGCCCGCCGAACCCCACCCGCGACCGCTGCCGCTGGAACGGGCGTTGCGCCCGTTGCAGGGCTACCGGCCGCGGGTGCCCGCGGTGCGCGGCGACCTCGACGAGTACGCGACAGCCGAGATCAGCGCTCGCAGCGGTCACATCACCCCGGTCTTCCACCAGGTCAGGCGCCGCGAGGCGCACCTGCTGCTGGTGATGGACGACTCCCCGTCCATGGTGGTCTGGGACCGGATGCTGGAGGAACTGCGCCAGGTCTGCCAGCAGGTCGGGGCGTTCCGCGACGTGTCCGTGCACTACCTGCGCCCGCGCCCGGACGGCGAGGCCGGCATCGCGGCCGGCCCGGGCGGGTTCGCACCGCTGGCCCCCGCCGACCGGCTGCGCGACCCGACCGGGCGCACCGTGCTGCTGCTGCTCAGCGACTGCTCGGGCGCGCTGTGGCGGCACGGCTCCGCGCAGCGGCTGCTGCACCGCTTCGCCCGCACCGGTCCGGTCGCCGTGCTGCAGCCGCTGCCGCAGCGGATGTGGCGGCGTACCCTGCTGCCCGCCGAACCCGGACTGCTGCGCGGCAGCGAACGCCCCGGCGGGCGCCTGGAGTTCGTGCCCCGCCGGCGTCGTGGCCCGGAACGCCCGGACGGCGCGCTGCCGGTCCCGGTGCTCGCCCCCACCGCCACCGCCCTCGGCGCCTGGGCCCGCGCGGTGGCCGGCACCCCCGCCTCCGCGCTGGACGCCGCGGCGGCCTGGGTGCACGCCGGTCACCAGGGGACCGAGCCGCCGTCCTCCCCGGAACGCGACCCCGAACGGCTCGTCGCCGACTTCCAGGCCGCCTGCTCGCCGGCCGCCCAGCACCTGGCCGTCTACCTGTCCGCCGCACCGCTCGCCTATCCGGTCATGCGGCTGGTGCAACGCGCGATGATGCCGCAGACCGGCCCGGTGGAGATGGCCGAGGTGCTGCTCGGCGGGCTGTTGGCACGCGACGACGAACGCCCCGCGACCGTGCCCGCGCAGCGCGACCCGGCCGCCGCTCCCCGGATCGGCCCCTGGTACGCGTTCGCCCCGGGCGTCCAGGAGGTGCTGTTGCGCCGGCTCGGCCTGGGGGAGGCCACGCTGGTGCTCAAACACTGCTCGCTGTACGTGGAACGGGTCTACGGCCGCCGGGCCCGCAACGTCCCGGCACTGGTGGTCGGATACCTCTCCGGGTCCGACCGGGACCCGGACCCGGCCGCCGCGCCGCCCGGTCCGGCCCGTTCCGGAACCCCCGTCCCCGGCACCGCGGACGCCCCGGTCCCGGACGCGTTCGGCGAGGTCGCCGGCCGGGTGCTGCGCCGCTTCCAGCCGGACGGGGTGGACCGTTCCGGCCTGGAGGAGTCCGGCGAACCCGCCGCCCCCGCGGCGCTCGGCGGCGTGGTGATCGCCCACCGCGGCCGGGTGGTGGACACCGCCCGGGAGCGCCTCGCCCGCTTCCAGCGGCTGGGCACCATCCGTGACCTGTGGGAGGCGGTCCGGCTGCTGCGCACCGTGCCCGCCGACGACCGGCGGCCGGAGCACACCGTGCCGTTGCGCGCCCTGCTGGCCGAGTGCCTGCTCGCGCTGTGGGAGGCCCGGCGCGGCGAGGAGGAACTCGCCGAGGCCGACGCCGGCTCGCAGGCCGCGGTGCGGCTCGCCGAACGGGCCGGCCTGGGCGGGGTCCCGGCCGGCCGGGCGCACCTGGTGCGCGGCCGGGTGCTGCGCGCCATGGCCACCGCCGGCCCGGCCGGCCCGGCGACCCGGCTGCTGGACCAGGCGGCCGACCACCTGGCGCGCGCCGAACGGCTGTTGCGCGGCGAGCCCGCCGACCGGCTCGCCGCCCGCACCTGCCTGGTCGAGGTGGCCGGCGAGCGGCACGCCGCCAGCGGGAAGCGCCGCCCGCTGCTGCAGGCGCTGGCCCGACTGGACGAGGTCCTGGCCTCCTGGCCGCCCGGTGCTCCGGTGCCCGCCCGCACCCTGACCGCGCGCGGCGGCCTGCTGTCCACCCTCGCCCAGGACGCCGCCGGCCGCGGCGAGGCCGGCCGGGCCCGGACGTTCGCCCGGCGGGCGGTCGCCGACTTCGCGGGCGCCGCCGCCGGCCGGGGCACCCCGGCCGGCCCGGTCGGTGAACCGGCCGGCGAGCACGCCCGGCTCCTGCTCGACCTGGCCGCCGCCCGCGCGGTGGCGCTCGACGACCCGGGCGCCCCCGAGGTGCTGGCCGACCTGCGGCGGGCCCGCGCGGCCGCCGCCGAGAACGGCGACCTGCTGGTGGAGACGCTGCGCCGGCTCGGCCGCGCGCACGCCGAGCGCTTCGCCCGGGACGGCGCGCCGGCCGAACTCGCCGCGGCCGACGAGGCGCTGGCGCTGGCCCAGCGGCTGGTGCCGGTCGGCGAACCGGACCGGGCCGCGGTGCTGGCCGAGCGCGGCAGGGTGCTGGTGGACCGGGTGGCGTGCGGGGGCGGGCCGCGTGCGGCCACCGACGCGGTCCGGGTGCTGCGCGAGGCGCTGGCCGGCACGCCGGAGGGCGACCCGCGGTGCGCCGGCCGCCGGCTGTCGTTCGGCCGGGCGCTGCGCGCCCGGTACGCGGCGGGCGGTGCGCTGGCCGACCTGCACGAGGCCGAATGGGTGCTGGCCCGCGCCGCCCGCGGCGCGACCGATCCGGCCACCCGCACCGGCGCGTGGCGCGAGCACGGCGACGTGCTGCTCGAACTGGCCCGCGCCACCGGTGACCGGGACCGGCTGGAGGCGGCCGCCGACTGCTACCGGCAGGCCGCGCTCGCCGCCGAGGCCGTCCGGATGTGGCCGGCCGCCGCCCGGGCCCGGCACCTGCGCGGCACCGTGCTGGAGGAGACCGAGGGCCGGCAGGCCGCGCTGGCCTGCTACCGCGCCGCGCACCTGCTGTGGCTCAGGGCGGGCCGGGGCGGCGACCCGGCCGCCCGCGAGACCCGCGGACGCATCGACCGGCTCCGGGCCGGGCCCTGACACCGGCCCGGCCCGTACGGTCGGCCACGGCGGGACGCCGCGGGCCCGACCGCCGGGACGGTAGGGCCCGCGGGCGTTCCGGGCGGTCGTACCCGGCCGTCGGCCGGGTACGGCGGCGAGGTCAGATCTCGAAGACCTCGTTGATCAGCTCCGCCTGCTGCTCCTGGTGCCGCTTGCCGGAACCGACCGCCGGCGACGAGGAGGACGGACGCGACACGCGGCGCAGCCGGTCGGCGTTGTCCGGCGCGGCACCGAGTACCAGGTCGAGGTGGTCGATCAGGTTGAGCGCGATGAACGGCCAGGCGCCCTGGTTGGCCGGCTCCTCCTGGGCCCAGACGAACTTCTGCGCCTTGGAGAACGGCGTCAGCGCCTCCTGGATCTCGGCGCCGGGCAGCGGGTAGAGCCGCTCGATGCGGATGATCGCGACGTCGTCCGCCTTGCGGGCGGTCCGCTCGGCCAGCAGGTCGTAGTAGACCTTGCCGGAGCAGAAGACCACCTTGCGCACGCCGTCGGACGGCACCGTGTCGTCGCCGATCACCGGGCGGAAGCCGCCGGTGGTGAACTCCTCCACCGTCGAGGCCGCCGCCTTCAGCCGCAGCATCGACTTCGGGGTGAAGACGATCAGCGGCTTGTGGTGCGGGTTGTGCACCTGCCAGCGCAACAGGTGGAAGTAGTTCGACGGCAGGGTCGGCATCGCGACCGTCATGTTGTTCTGCGCGCACAGCGCGAGGAACCGCTCGATGCGGGCCGAGGAGTGGTCCGGGCCCTGGCCCTCGTAGCCGTGCGGCAGCAGCAGCGTGACGCCGGAGGTCTGGCCCCACTTCTGCTCCGAGGAGGAGATGAACTCGTCCACGATGCTCTGCGCGCCGTTGGCGAAGTCGCCGAACTGCGCCTCCCACAGCACCAGCGCCTCCGGCCGGGCCAGCGAGTAGCCGTACTCGAAGCCCATCGCCGCGTACTCGCTCAGCAGCGAGTCGTAGGCGTTGAACCGGGCCTGGTCCTCCGAGAGGTACATCAGCGGCGTGTAGTCCTCGCCGGTGTCGCGGTCCACCAGCACCGCGTGCCGCTGCACGAAGGTGCCGCGACGCGAGTCCTGCCCGGCCAGCCGGACCGGGGTGCCCTCCATCAGCAGCGAGCCGAAGGCGAGGATCTCGCCGGTGGCCCAGTCGATGGTGCCGTCCTCCACGCTCGCCGCGCGGCGTTGCAACTGCGGCATCAGCCGCGGGTGCACGGTGAACCAGTCGGGCAGGTTGACCTGCGACTCGGCGATCCGCTTGATGGCCTCCTGGGAGACCGCGGTGCCGGCCAGCACCGGGAACTGCGGCAGCGGATCCGGTCCCCGCGGCGTCTCGGGCGCCGACGTGGTCGCCTCCCGCACCTCGGTGAAGACCTTCTCCAACTGCCCGCGGTAGTCCTGCAACGCCTGCTCGGCCTCGTCCAGCGTGATGTCGCCGCGGCCGATCAGTGACTCGGTGTAGAGCTTGCGCACCGAGCGCTTCTTGTCGATCAGGTCGTACAGCAGCGGCTGGGTGAACGAGGGGTTGTCCGCCTCGTTGTGGCCCCGGCGGCGGTAGCAGACCAGGTCGACCACGACGTCCTTGTTGAACGCCTGGCGGAACTCGAAGGCCAGCCGGGCCACCCGGACCACGGCCTCCGGGTCGTCCCCGTTGACGTGGAAGATCGGCGCCTCGATCATCCGCGCCACGTCGGTGCAGTACATCGACGAGCGGGAGGACTCCGGCGCCGCGGTGAAGCCCACCTGGTTGTTGATGACGATGTGCACCGTGCCGCCGGTGCGGTAGCCGCGCAGCTGCGACATGTTCAGCGTCTCGGCCACCACGCCCTGGCCGGCGAACGCCGCGTCGCCGTGCAACTGCACGGGCAGCACGGTGAAGTCGGTGCCGGCCTTGCCGATGATGTCCTGCTTGGCGCGGGCGATGCCCTCCACCACCGGGTCGACCGTCTCCAGGTGCGAGGGGTTGGCGGCCAGCGACACCGCGATCTGCTCGCCGTCCAGCCCGGTGAAGGTGCCGGAGGCGCCCAGGTGGTACTTGACGTCGCCGGAACCGTGCATCGACTTCGGGTCGAGGTTGCCCTCGAACTCCCGGAAGATCTGTGCGTAGGACTTGCCGACGATGTTGGCCAGCACGTTCAGCCGGCCGCGGTGCGCCATGCCGATGACGACCTCGTCCAGCCGCGACTCGGCGGCCGCGTCGATCACCGCGTCCAGCAGCGGGATGACCGACTCGCTGCCCTCCAGCGAGAAGCGCTTCTGGCCGACGTACTTGGTCTGCAGGAACGTCTCGAACGCCTCGGCGGCGTTCAGACGGCGCAGGATGCGCAGCTGCTCCTCGCGCTCCGGCTTGGAGTGGCCGCGCTCGACCCGGTCCTGGATCCACTTGCGTTGCTTGGGATCCTGGATGTGCATGAACTCGATGCCGACCGTGCGGCAGTAGGAGTCGCGCAGCACGCCGAGGATGTCGCGCAGTCTCATCAGCGACTTGCCGGCGAACCCGCCGACCGCGAACTCCCGCTCCAGGTCCCACAGCGTCAGGCCGTGCTCGGTGACGTCCAGGTCGGGGTGCTTGCGCTGGCGGTACTCCAGCGGGTCGGTGTCGGCCATCAGGTGGCCGCGTACCCGGTAGGAGTGGATCAGCTCGAAGACCCGGGCGGCCTTGGTGACGTCGTCGTCATGGCCGGCGTCGATGTCCTGGCGCCAGCGGACCGGCTCGTAGGGGATGCGCAGCGAGGCGAAGACCGAGTCGTAGAAGTCGTTCTCACCCAGCAGCAGGTGGTGGATGACGCGCAGGAACTCGCCGGACGCGGCACCCTGGATGACCCGGTGGTCGTAGGTGCTGGTCAACGTCATCACCTTGGAGACGCCGAGCCGGTTCAAGGTGGCCTGCGAGGTGCCCTGGAACTCGGCCGGGTAGTCCATCGAGCCGACGCCGAGGATCAGGCCCTGGCCGGGCATCAGGCGCGGCACCGAGTGGACGGTGCCGATGCCGCCGGGGTTGGTCAGCGACGCGGTGACCCCGGTGAAGTCGTCCATCGTCAGCTTGTTGTCGCGGGCCCGGCGGACGATGTCCTCGTAGGCCTGCCAGAACTCGAAGAAGTTCAGCGTCTCGGCCTTCTTGATGGCCGCGACCACCAGTTGCCGGTCGCCGTTCGGCTTCACCAGGTCGATGGCGAGGCCCAGGTTGACGTGGGCCGGCCTGACCAGGGTGGGCTTGCCGTCCTTCACCGCGAAGGAGTGGTTCATCGACGGCATCGCCTTGAGCGCCTGCACCATCGCGAACCCGATCAGGTGCGTGAAGGAGACCTTGCCGCCGCGGGCGCGCTTGAGGTGGTTGTTGATGACGATGCGGTTGTCGAACAGCAGCTTGACCGGGATGGCCCGCACGCTGGTGGCGGTGGGCAGCTCCAGGCTGGCGTCCATGTTCCTGGCGACCGCCGCGGCCGGGCCGCGCAGCGTGGTCAGCTGCGGTCCGTCCGCCGCCGCCCCCTGGGCGTCCGCCTTCGGCGCGGCCTTCGCCTTCGGCGTGGCGGGCGCGGCGGCGGGCTCGGCCGGACCGGGGGCGGCGGCCGGGGCGGCCGGCCGGGCCGGGGCCGGGGACCGCGCCGGCGCCGCGGGCGCGGCGGGTGCCTCGGCGGGCCGGGCGCCGTCGGCGGCGGGTGCGGCCGGTGCGGGGGTGGGCGCCGGTGCGGGCGCCGGGGTGCTCGCGGAGTCCGCTCCCGGCTTGTAGTCGGCGAAGAAATCCCACCAGGCCCGGTCTACCGAATTCGGGTCCTGGAGGTACTGCTGGTAGATCTCATCGACGAGCCACTCGTTCGCGCCGAAACCCGCTGCGGGCGCGGCGCCCTCCCCGTTGGGTTCGGCCGAGACACTCGATGTGTTGGGGGACTGTGACGACACGGCGGCAACCGCCCTCTTCCGCTTCACAAGGTGGTGGACAGCGGAAATAAAGGCTACGCCTTCCGGACGGTCCGGCGCTTGCTACGAGGGTCACACGTCGCGTACGTCACACCGGAAGGCGCGTTTGACCGCTGTCTTTGGCGGGAAATCAGCATCCTTTTGGACGCCTGCACGACGCGGTGCCGCCGTCAGGCCGACAGATCCGCGTTCCGGCGGGCTGATCCGGGTTTGTCTTCGATCTCCCGTTCGAGAGCTTACGTCAATCCGACGTCGAACCTTTACCCGGAAGGGTGAGGTGCATTCGGCATCCGCGCTCGGATTCGGCCACCCGGATTCGGCCACCGTGCAATTCCACCGCCCAACGGGCGATCGCCAGGCCCAGCCCGGTACCGCCGTCGCTGCCCGAACCGTGCGGCGCCGGAATGCCGCCCCGGCTGAAGCGTTCGAACACCTTGGACCACTGCGCCTGCGGAATGCCCGGGCCCTCGTCCTGCACCTCCAGCTCCAGCCCGTCCGGCGCCGCGCCGCGCCGCGCCCGCACCGTGACCCGGCCGCTGGGCGGGCTGTGCCGGACCGCGTTGTCCACCAGGTTCGAGATCACCTGGTGCAACCGCTCCGGGTCGGCGTACCCGGCCAGCTCCGGCGGCGATACCTCCAGTTGCAGGTGCACGTCGCTGCGCGACCGGGTCTGGGAGGCCATCGTCACCCCCGGCTTGATGCTCGCCGCCTTCAGCACCCCGGACAGGAACGGCCACACCTCGAAGCGGTGCGCGCTCAGCGGCACCACGCCGCTGTCCAGCCGGGACAGGTCCAGCAGGTCGGCCACCAGTCGGCCCAGCCGCTCGGTCTGCCCCAGCGCCGCCCGCATGGTCTCCGGATCGGCCTCCGAGACGCCGTCCACCACGTTCTCCAGCAGCGCGCGGAGCGCCGAGATCGGGGTGCGCAGCTCGTGCGAGACGTTCGCCACCAGCTCCTTGCGGTGCCGGTCCGAACTCTGCAGGTCGGCCGCCATGCTGTTGAACGCCACGGCCAGGTCGCCCAGTTCGTCCCGCCGCCCGGTGCGCACCCGGCGGCTGTAGTCACCCTGCGCCATCGCCCGGGCCACCGCGGTCATCTCGCGCAGCGGCGAGGTGAGCCAGGTGGCCACGTACTGCATCACCCACAGCGAGGTGATGATCGAGAAGACCGTGATGACCCGCAGCTCGGTGTCCGAGTGGATGGCCACCGTCACCAGCAGCGTGGTGACCACCACCGAGGTGATCACCAGCATGCCGAGCGCGGCCTTGATCGAGCGGTACGGGTCCACCGGCGCCAGTCCGTCCCACACCCGCTGCCACACTCCTCGTCTGACCAGGGACCACAGCGTCATCCGCCCGGCCCGTTCGGTACCCCCCCGTGAGGCGAGCCGCAGTGAGCGCGCCGTGTCCCGCGCCGGGTTGCGCGACGCGCGGGCGCCCGCCCCGGTCCCGCGCCTTCGGAAGATCCCCGCCCCCACGACGTCCTCGCGCGCCATCCCGCGTCCTTCCTCGCCGCCCTGGTCTGCCCCGTTCCCCGCGACGTCCGCCCCCGCGCCGGCCGGCCCGCCCCGAACGGGCACCGGCGCCGCCCGCCCGCTACGGCGACGGCGTCTCCAGCGCGTAGCCCACCCCGTGCACGGTGCGGATCCGCTCCGCGCCGATCTTGCGGCGCAGCGCCTTGATGTGGCTGTCGACCGTGCGGGTGCCGGAGGCGTCGGCCCAGTCCCACACCTCGGCGAGCAGCTGCTCGCGGGAGAGCACCGCGCGGGGCGTCTGCGCCAGGCAGGCCAGCAGGTCGAACTCGGTGGGCGTCAGGTGCACGTCGTCGCCGCGCACCCGCACCCGGCGCTGGGCGTGGTCGATGGACAGGTCGCCCAGTTGCAGCGTGCCGCCGCGCGGGCTGCGGGCGGCGACCGTGGCCCGCTCCACCCGTCTGAGCAGCACGTGCACCCGGGCGGCCAGTTCCCGCATGGAGAACGGCTTGGTCATGTAGTCGTCGGCCCCGACCCCCAGGCCCACCAGCATGTCGGTCTCGTCGTCCCGCGCGGTCAGCATCAGCACCGGCACCGGCCGCAGGGCCTGCACGCGCCGGCAGACCTCCAGGCCGTCGTAGCCGGGCAGCATGATGTCGAGCACCAGCAGGTCCGGCTGCCAGGCGTGCGCGGTGTCCACCGCCGCCGGTCCGTCGCCCGCGGTGTGGACCTGGAAGCCCTCCGCGCGCAGCCGTGCCGCGATCGCGTCGGCGATCGTGGGATCGTCCTCGACGACCAGCACCCGGCGCTGGGTGCCCGGCAACGGCGCCCCGTTGCCGCTGCTCGCCGTCGTCGTCTGTGTGTTGTCCATTCGGGCCCGCCCCTATGTGGTCGCGCTGCTTGGCAAGCAGCGTAAGGGGCCCGCGTGGCCTGCGGCTACGTCGGGCGTGGCGGCCGGCGGGCGAGATGCACCACATCCGGCACACCTCGGGCAACCGGCACCGTGACCGTCCCGACCTGGACGAATCCGGCACCGCGCAGGGCCTGTTCGAACGCCGGGGACGGTTGGGCGGACCAGAGCGCGAGCACCCCGCCGGGGCGCAGCCGCGTCCGGCAGCGGGCGAGGCCGTCGGGCGTGTAGAGGGAGTCGTTGGACTCGGTCACCGTCCAGTCCGGGCCGTTGTCGACGTCCAGGCACAGCGCGTCGTAGCGCTCCCCGCCGGCGGCCAGGTACGTGACCAGATCACCGTCGATGACGTCGACCCGCGGATCGTCGAGGGCGCCCGCCGAGAACGGCGCCAGGTGGCCCGCGCGGTGCCAGTCCACCACCGCCCGCTCCCGCTCCACCACGGTGATCCGGGCCCACCGCGGGCTGGCCGCCGCGCGGGCCAGCGAGAAGCCGACCCCGAGCCCGCCGATCAGCACCGAGGGCCCGCGCCCGCCCGGCCCCGCACCGGCGCCGTGGCCGCCGTCGTCCGCGCGGGGCGCCGCCGTGCGGGGTCCGGCGTCGCGGCGGGGGGCGTCCTGGCGCTGGTGGCCGGGGCGCTCGGGGCCCGGTCCGGCGGGGGCCGCGGGGTCCGGTCCGCCGGTGAGCGCGTCGAGCGCGGCGTCCACCAACAGCCGCTCCGAGCGGCCGTCGCGGGTGTCCATCAGGAAGCAGCCGTTGGCGATGATCTCGAAGTGCGCGCCGCGCCGGCGCAGCACCACCTCGCCGTACGGTCCCCGCCGCCGGTCCACGGTCACCGGCGGCAGGTCCGCCCCGGCGAGCCGGTCGGGGGCGTCGAGCTGGTCGGGCATGGGCCACAGGCTACGCGGCGGCGCCGGGCGGGTGATCGCCCACAGCGAACGGGCGGCCCGGGGAGCGGGCGGTCGGGAACATTCCGGGGCCCTCCCACATTGAGTCAGGCAAGCTCAACTTGATTGCCTAGGGAGAGATCATGGCTACACCGTCCGGTGCGCCGGAGCAGTCGGCGCCGCTCACCCTGCCCGTGCTGCCGCTCGACGACGACGTGGTGCTGCCCGGGATGGTGGTACCGCTGGACCTGACGAACGCCGAGGTCCGGGCGGCCGTGGAGGCGGCCCGCGCCCGTTCCGGGCAGGACGCCGGCGACGGAGCCCGGGGGCCCGGGACGCCGTCCAAGCCGCAGGTGCTGCTGGTGCCGAGGGTCGACGGCCGCTACGCCGCGGTCGGCACCGTCGGCTCGGTCGAGCAGATCGGCCGGCTCGCCGACGGCGACCCCGGCGCGGTGATCCGCGGCACCGCCCGGGCCCGCATCGGCACCGGCACCACCGGTCCCGGCGCCGCGCTGTGGGTGGAGGCCGCCGAGATCACCGAACCGCGGCCCACCGAACCGCCCGGCGCGGTCGCCGAGCTGGTCCGGCAGTACAAGGCGCTGGCCACCAGCTGGCTGCGTCGGCGCGGGGCCTGGCAACTGGTCGACCGGGTCGAGCAGATCGACGACCCTGGTCGGCTCGCCGACAACGCCGGCTACTCGCCGTTCCTCACCGGGGACCAGCGGATCGCGCTGCTGGAGACCGCGGACCCGCTGGAGCGGCTGCGGCTGGCCACCTCGCTGCTGCGCGACCACCTGGCCGAGCAGGACGTCGCCGAGACGATCCGCAAGGACGTCCAGGAGGGGATGGACAAGCAGCAGCGCGAGTTCCTGCTGCGCCGGCAGCTGGAGGCGGTCCGCAAGGAGCTGTCCGACCTCAACGGCGACCCGGAGGACGAGTCGGACGACTACCGCGCCCGGGTCGAGGCGGCCGGACTGCCCGGCCGGGTGCGCGAGGCCGCCCTGAAGGAGGTCGAGAAGCTGGAGCGGGCCAGCGACGCGTCCCCGGAGGGCGGCTGGATCCGCACCTGGCTCGACACCCTGCTGGAGATGCCCTGGAACACCACCACCGAGGACTCCTACGACATCGCCTCCGCGCGGGCCGTGCTGGACGCCGACCACGCCGGGCTGGACGACGTCAAGGAGCGCATCACCGAGTACCTGGCGGTCCGCAAGCGGCGCGACGACCGGGGCATGGGCGTGGTCGCCGGCCGGCGCGGCGGCGCGGTACTGGCCCTGGTCGGACCGCCCGGCGTCGGCAAGACCAGCCTGGGCGAGAGCGTGGCGCGGGCGATGGGCCGGCGGTTCGTGCGGGTGGCGCTCGGCGGGGTGCGCGACGAGGCGGAGATCCGCGGCCACCGGCGCACCTACGTCGGCGCGATGCCCGGCCGGATCGTGCGGGCGGTCAAGGAGGCCGGGTCGATGAACCCGGTGGTGCTGCTGGACGAGGTCGACAAGGTCGGCGCCGACTTCCGCGGCGACCCGGCCGCCGCGCTGCTGGAGGTGCTCGACCCGGCGCAGAACCACACCTTCCGCGACCACTACCTGGAGGTCGAACTCGACCTGTCCGACGTGGTGTTCCTGGCCACCGCCAACGTGCTGGAGGCGATCCCGCAGCCGCTGCTGGACCGGATGGAACTGGTCACGCTGGACGGCTACACGGAGGACGAGAAGGTCCTGATCGCCCGCGACCACCTGCTGCCCCGGCAACTGGAGCTGGCCGGGTTCGCGCCCGGCGAGGTCACGGTGGACGACGCGGCGCTGCGCCGGCTGACCGGGGAGTACACCCGGGAGGCCGGGGTGCGGAACCTGGAGCGGTCCGTCGCCCGGGTGCTGCGCAAGGTGGCCGCCGCGCACGAACTCGGCGAGCGCGAGCTGCCGTTCGCGGTCGGCGCGGACGACCTGCGGGCACTGATCGGCCGGCCCCGGCACCTGCCGGAGTCCGCCCAGGACCCGCGCGAGCGGCGCACCGCGCTGCCCGGAGTGGCCACCGGGCTGGCGGTCACCGGGACCGGCGGCGACGTGCTGTTCGTGGAGGCGTCGCTGGCCGATCCGGAGACCGGCGGCACCGGCATCACGCTGACCGGCCAGCTCGGCGAGGTGATGAAGGAGTCCGCGCTGATCGCGCAGTCCTTCCTGCGCTCGCACGGCGCCGAACTGGAGCTGCCGGTCGGCGACCTGAAGGACCGCGCGGTGCACCTGCACGTGCCGGCCGGCGCCGTCCCCAAGGACGGCCCGAGCGCGGGCGTGACCATGACGACCGCTCTGGCCTCGCTGCTGTCCGGCCGCCGGGTCCGCGACGACGTGGCGATGACCGGCGAGGTGTCGCTGACCGGGCGGGTGCTGCCGATCGGCGGCGTCAAGCAGAAGCTGCTGGCGGCGCACCGGGCCGGGGTGCGCACCGTGATCATCCCCAGCCGCAACGAGGCCGATCTGGACGACGTGCCCGCCGAGGTGCTGGACCGGCTGGAGGTACGCACGGTCAGCGACGTGCGCGAGGTGCTGCGGCTGGCGCTGGAGCCGACCGCGGCCGACCACGGGCAGCCCCGGATGGCGCCCGCCGCCTGACCGGCGCACCGGCTCCGGCCGCCCGCCGGGCGGAGCGGCACCGCGCGCTCCGCCCGGCGAGAAGGCGGCCCGCCACGACGTGGCGGGCCGCCTTCTCGCGCGGGGGCGCGGGGGTGCAGCGGTGGGAGGGCCGGCGGTCAGGTGTTGTTCGCCAGGTTCTGCAGACCGCTCAACGGACCGTTGAAGTAGTCCTGGTCACCGGGGAAGGTGCCGGAGTCGGCGTACTGCCAGAAGGTCTGGAAGGGCCAGCCGGCCGGCAGCGGGTCCGGGGTGCCGTTGTAGTTGGCGATGAACAGCGGGTCGTTCGAGGAGAACGCCGAGCTGTTGCCGGTGCAGGTGGTCCACCAGTCGGTCGTGGTGTAGATCGTCGCCCAGCGGGTGGTCTTGGCGTGCACCTCATTGACGAACGCGCTGATCCAGTTGACCATGGCCGACTGGCTCATGCCGTAGCACTCGGCGCCGTACGGGTTGTACTCGATGTCGAGCATGGGCGGCAGCGTCTTGCCGTCCTTGGACCAGCCGCCGCCGTGCGCGACGAAGTAGTCGGCCTGGGTGGCGCCCGAGGAGGTGTCGGGGGTGGCGAAGTGGTAGGCGCCGCGGATCATGCCGACGTTGTACGACCCGTTGTACTGCTGGGCGAAGTACGGGTTGGTGTACGTCGTGGACTCGGTCGCCTTGATGTAGGCGAACTTCCCGCCGTTGTTCCAGGCGGCGGTCCAGTTGACGTTGCCCTGGTAGGAGCTGACGTCCATGCCCGGGGTCTGGGTGACCAGCGGGGAGACGGTGCCGGGGGCGACGTGCGAGGTGCCTTCGTGAGCGGCGATCGTCGAGCCCATCCAGTCGAGCTGGGGGTGGGTGACGTGGTTGTGCGGCTTGGCCGTGGTGGGGGTGGCGGCGCTTGCCGCGGCGGGGGCCGCCACGAGCAGGGCCATCAGCGCGACCAGCGTTCCGCCGAGGTGCGCCGCCGAGCGGCTGAGGGCGGATCTACGCCGGTTGGCGCGTGCGACGACCTTCATTCGGTGCCTCCAAGGGCGAGGGGGGTGGTGCCTTGGTGTGGCCATGACAATCGGACGGTACGCGCGTGGACCGAGCGGGCGGAAGGGGCTCTCGGCACTGCCGTTGGTCTAATCCTGCGAAATACTGTAAGAGCTGCGGCGATGGCGGGCGCCGACAGAAACTTTCATCGCCCGAAAGGGCACTGACGTGCGGAAGGCCGAACGGGTGCGACCTCGTGGGAACACGATCCGAACTGGTGTGGACCACCCGGGGAACGCCTCGCGGGCCGGCGTGGAGCGCGCGGCGGGCGGGGCCGAGCGCCACCCCGCCGACCTGCGGCGCGAGCCCACCGAGCCGGGAGGCCACCCCGCCGGGCCCGGTGCCGCCGAAGTCGGGGCCGGAGCCGGAGCCGGAGCCGGAGCCGGAGCCGGGCCCGGTGCCGCCGGGGCCGGGAGCGGACACGGCGGCGCGGGAGGCTGCCCGACCGGGGGCGGGCGGGACACCGCGGAGATGGACGCGCTGGAGCGGGAGATCACCGTGCTGTACCGCAGGGCCCGCGCCCACAGCGGAGAGATGGCCCGCCAGGTGCACCCGGACCTGGAGCCGGCCGCGTACGGACTGCTGGTGCGGCTGGAGGAGGGCGGCGCCGAGCGGGCCACCGACCTGGCGGCCTACTTCGGGGTGGGCAAGGCCACCATGAGCCGGCAGCTGCGCGCGCTGGAGGAACTGGGGCTGATCAGTCGCGACCAGGATCCGGCGGACGGCCGGGCCTACCTGATCCGGCTCACCCCCGGCGGGCACGAGCGCTTCACCCGGGTCCGCGACGCGCGCCGGGCCGGCTACCGCAGCCGGCTGGTCTCCTGGGAGCCGGCGGACGTGCGCGACCTGGCCCGGCTGCTGCGCCGGCTCAACGCCGAGGACCCGACCGCGGACCCGCCGCCGGGCGCCGTCCGCGCGGCTGACCGGGAGACGAGCGGCTCCGGCGGCTCGCGGCCACCGGGCCCCCGTCCGTGCGGCTGACCCGGCCCCGCCCGCCGGCGGCGCCCCGCCGGTCACAGCCGGACCAGTACCGCCGTCGCGTCGTCGTGGGCCTTGCCGCGCGGGAAGCGGGCGCAGTCCGGGTCGGCCGACTCCGCCTCCCGTACCCGGGCGATCAGCCGCGCGCAGCCGTCCCGCTCCATCAGCCGGAACGCGCCCTGCCAGTCCTCCTGCCGGAAGACGTCCACCAGCCGGGCGGCGCCGTCGCTGAGCGCGGCCACCGCGCGGACCCCGCCGCGCGGCCGGGAGCCGGCGACCGCCCGGTCGGCCACCGACGGGTCGGCCGCCGCGGTGAAGAAGCCGTCCGGCGCGTTGCGCAGCGACTCCACCGCGATCCGGTACTTCTCCCGCACGGTGCGGTGCGCCTGCGACCCGCGCTCCAGCCGCCGCAGTTCGGCGCGCAGCGACGGCACCGGCTCCGGCAGCCGGCCCAGCCGGCCGTCCAGCACCGGCCGTACCGTGCCGGCGGCGTCCTCGACGAGCAGGACGGAGTCGGACAGCACCAGGTGCTCGACCGACTCGTCGTCCCAGCGCACCGCCACCACGGTGCTCTGCGGGGTGAACGGGTGAGAAAGGTCACAGGTGTCGCGGTGCGCCGCCGCGGTACGGGCGACCGCTCCGGCCAGGCACTCCCGCAGCGTCATGTCCCGCCGGGAGGCCGACAGTTCGGCGAGCGCGCCGCCCAGACGCGCGACGAACCACGGCACGCCGTGCGCGCAACCGGTGCCCGCCGCGGGCGGGGTGACCCCGTCGAGCAGCACCAGCGAGCCGCCGGCCCCGGACGCGGGCGCCGCCACGCAGACGAGGTCCTCGTTGGGCCGTGCCGGGCCGCCGGGTTCGGTCGTGGTGTCGATGCGCATCGGCACAGTCTGCCGCAGCCGCCGTCCGGACCGGCCGAATCGTGCCCTGACACGGAATGATCTGTGGAGATAGGGTGAGCGTTCTCCTGGCGGGTGCCCGGGGGTGGGCATCCTGCCAGCAGCCCGTAGGCTTCTCCAAACCGTGCCGGGGGGACGGTGGACGCGGGCGGTGGACCCGAGTTGAAGGTCCGCTTCGGCTTGTTGTTCACTCCTTCAGGTGTCGCGTGGCCGTGCCGGCCGTTCCTGCCCGCCACGCCGCCGAGACTGACGCATCGGGGGATGCGCCGAACGCGACGCCGATGTCGCGCCCGGTGCGGTGGCCAACTGATTTGACGTCACCCCGGCCGTTCGCGCGGCCGCACGACGGACGAGACAGGAAGTGCGAGAACCGGTGCGGACAACGCGCAGAGGACGCGACGCGGCGGCCACGGAGCCGGGGGCCGGCCCGAGCAGGCACACGCACGCGCCCAGACGCCGGCTGCGGAACCGCCTGCTGGGCGCGGTGCTGGTCACCCTGGTCGCGGTACCGGCGGCCGGCGCGCCCTCGGTGGCCACCGCGGTGCACGACCTCTCGCAGTCCCAGCGGCTGCTGCGGCTGACCGAGCTGAACACCTCCGCTGTCGCGCTGTCGCACGCGCTGTCCGACGAACGCGGCGAGGCCGCCGCGCGGGTCGCCGCCGGGCCCGCCGGGTCCGCCCCCGATCCGGACGAGCGCACCGACGTGGACCGGCAGGTCGGCGAAGTCGCCCACGCCGCCTCGGCGTTGGACACCGGCGGCTCGCCCGACCTGGTCCGGGTCACCGGCAACCTGCGGATCGTGCTCGGCGGCCTCGACCGGATCCGGCACGCCGCCGACGCCGCGGGCGCCTCCCCGCGGAGCGTCTTCGACTCCTACACCCCGGTGATCGACGCGCTCGACGCGGTCAGCGGCGCCGTGGCCCGGGCGCTGCCCGACCGGGCCGCCGACCCCGACACCAGCGCCGGCCCCGCGCTCGCCCGGGCGGTCACCGACGCCTCCGCCGAGCGCGGGCTGCTGGTCGCCGCGCTCAGCACCGGCGGCACCGCCGGTGATCTGGTCGGCGAGGCACGCACCGAACAGCTGCGCGAACAGGCGGCGTTCGCCGACTTCACCGCCGCGGCGACCGCCGACGCACGCACCCGGTACGCCCAGACGGTCACCGGCTCGGACGTGGCCGCCGCCGACCACGACCTCCGGGAGTTGACCGCCGCTTCCCAACTGACGTACGCCGACCGGCGGATGAAGACCACCGACGTCGACCGGGAACTGGCCGCGCGGATCGACCGGATGCGCGCCGTGCAGTCCTCGCTGGCCGCCGCCGACACCACCCGGCTCACCTCGCTGCGCGACGCGGACGTGACGGCGCTGGAGGTGCGCGGCGCGCTGGTCGCGCTGTGCACGCTGGTCGCGCTGGGCATCGGCGTGCAGACCGCCCGGTCCGTCACCCGCCCGCTGGCCGCGGTGCGCCGGTACGCCGCCGACCCGTCCGGACGGCCGCCGACCGGCAGCGCCGACGAGTTCGCCGCGCTGGCCCTGGACGTCGAGCACCTCGCCCGGGAGGCGCAGGCGCTGCGCGAGCGCGGTGCCGAGCAGGCGGCCGAGCGCGAGCGGGAGCAGGACCTGGCCCGGTCGCTGGGCGAGGACGCCGCCTCCGAGCAGGACCTGCTGCGGCAGCGCGAGGCCCGGCTGCGCGAGGAACAGCGGGTGCTGGCCCGGGAGAAGGAGGAACTGGCCGCCCGGCTGGAGTCGCTGCGCGGCAGCGTGCACGGCACCTTCGTCCACCTCTCGCTGCGCACCCTCGCGCTGATCGACCGCCAGTTGCGGCTCATCGAGGACCTGGAGAACCGCGAGCAGGACCCGGAGGAACTGCGCACCCTCTTCCGGCTCGACCACCTGGCCACCCGGATGCGGCGCAACAGCGAGAGCCTGCTGGTGCTGGCCGGTGCCGAGACCGGCGGCGGCACGCCCGCCCGCCCGGTGCCGCTGGTGGACGTGGTACGGGCCGGCGTCTCGGAGATCGAACGCTACGAGCGGGTGCGCATCCCGTTCCTGCCGCGGGCCCAGGTGGCCGGCTTCGCCGCCGACGACGCCGGGCACGTGATCGCCGAACTGCTGGAGAACGCGACCTCGTTCTCCCCTCCGGACTCCGCCGTGCAGGTCTCCGGCTGGGTGCTGGAGAACGGCGAGGTGGTGATCTCCGTCGAGGACCGGGGCATCGGCGTGCCGGCGGACCGGCTGGAGCAGCTCAACCTGCTGCTCGGCGACCCCCGGCCGGACGAGACCGAGACCCGGGCCGGGCTCGGCCTGTACGTGGTGGCCCGGCTCGCCGGCCGGCACCGGATCCGGGTGCGGCTGCGGGCCGGGGAGCAGGGCGGCGTCGCGGCCGTGGTGGTGCTGCCGAAGCACCTGCTGGCCGATCCGGACGGACCCGGACCGCACCACGAGGCCGGCCCCGCGCGGCCCGAGCCGTCGATGGCCGGAGCGCACCGCACGGCCGTCCCGGCGCCCGCCCCGGCGGCCCCGGGCCGGCGCCCGGCGGCGGCCGGCCCCCGGTACACCGGGCAGGCCCCGCAACACGCCGCCGAACCGGACCCGGCCGCGCAGCCGGCCCGTCCCCGGCCCGGTGCGTCCGCCCCGACCGGGCGGCACGCCCCGCAGGATCCGCCGGGCCGCCCCGCCGGTCCGCCGCCGGGCGGCGAGCTGCCCAAGCGGGTGCCGCGCTCCAGCGGCCTGACCGGCGAACCGGCCGCACGGGAGCACGGCGTGCCGGTGGACGCGGACACGCTGCGGCGCCGGCTCGGCGGCTTCGCCCAGGGACTGCGGCAGGGGCGGATGGACGCGGAGGCGGAGGCGACGGGACGGCCGTACCCGGCGCGGGGGCCGCTGACGGCGGGGGACCACAGCGACAGTGAACCCTCCGAGGAGGCACGCGGGTGAACACGTCGAGTACGGACAGCGGCAGGGCGGTGGCCGGCCCGGCCGGAACCGGGGGGCCGGGGGACAGCGCCGCGGCGCGCAACCTGCGCTGGTTGCTGTCGAACCTCGTCGACGAGGTGCCGGGCGTCCGCTCGGTCGCCGTGATCTCCTCCGACGGCCTGCTGCTGTGCTCCTCCGAGGCGCCGGCGCCGGACCGGGGCGGCGGCGGGACCCCCGCCGCGGCGGCGGCGCGGGCGGACACCGGCGCGGCGAGCGACCCGCCCGACGACCCCGCCGGCCGGGCCTCCGGCGGCCCGGGCACCTCGTCCGGGGACCTGGCGACGGTGGTGTCCGGACTGGCCTCGCTGACCGACGGCGCGGCCCGGCTGATGGACGCCGGCCGGGTCAAGCAGTCGGTGGTGGCGATGGAGAACGGCTGCCTGTTCGTGATGGCGATCAGCGACGGCTCGCTGCTGGGCGTGCACGCCTCCCCCGAGTGCGACATGAGCGTGGTCGCCTACCACATGGCGCTGTTCGTGGGTCGGGCCGGGCACGTGCTGACCCCGGAACTGCGCAGCGAACTGGCCGGCCCGCCCGCGCCGGGCGCGCAGGTGACGGGAGGCGGACGCTGATGGCCGCCGAGTCACTGCCGGTGCGCGGCGCCGACCGCAGGCCGTCCCGGGTGCGCCCGTACGCGCTGACCGGCGGGCGCACCGCCTTCGGGCACGTGCTGCTCGTCGAGACCTTCGTGGCCACCGTCGGCGGGCCCGACGAGCGGGCCGAGCTGACCTCCGGCGGTCTGGGGGCCGGGGTGACGCCGGAGCTGCGGGCGATCGTCGAACTGTGCCGCAAGATGCGGTCGGTGGCGGAGATCTCCGCGCTGCTGCGGATCCCGCTGGGCGTGGTACGCGTACTGCTCAGCGACCTGGCCGACCAGGGAAGGATCCGCGTCTACGGGACCGCGCGGGGACCGGCTCAGCCCGACCGCGCGCTGCTGGAAAGGGTACTCAGTGGACTTCGCAGGCTCTGAGACGGCGCCTCCGGTGACCGCGACCGCGACCGCGGCCGCACCGGACGCCGAAGAGGGCATACAGGACTGGCAGCGGGACACCAGCCGGGCGCCGACGTCCGCCAAGGTCGTGGTGGCCGGCGGCTTCGGCGTCGGCAAGACCACGTTCGTCGGCGCGGTCTCCGAGATCACCCCGCTGACCACCGAGGCGCTGATGACCCGGGCCAGCGAGGGCGTCGACGAACTCGGCTCGACCCCGCAGAAGACCACCACCACGGTGGCGATGGACTTCGGGCGCATCACCCTCGACCAGGACCTGGTGCTCTACCTCTTCGGTACCCCCGGCCAGCAGCGCTTCTGGTTCATGTGGGACGACCTGGTGCGCGGCGCGATCGGCGGGGTGGTGCTGGCCGACACCCGCAGGCTGGCCGACTGCTTCCCGGCGCTCGACTACTTCGAGACCTGCGGGCTGCCGTTCGTGGTCGCCGTCAACCAGTTCGAGGGATCACCGCGCTACGGGCAGGAGGACGTGCGCGAGGCGCTGTCCGTCCCGGCGCACATCCCGGTCCTGCTCTGCGACGCCCGCAAGCGGTACTCGGTGGTCGAGGCACTGCTCGCACTGTGCGGACACGCCATGGCCGCGCTGCCCGAATGACATGACGCCGGGGCCTTCGCCGGCCCCGCACCCCCCTAAGGATCGCCATGCGCAACATACTCATCGTGGGAGCCGGCCAGTCCGGGCTCCAACTGGCCCTGGGACTGCTCTCCCACGGCTACGACGTCACGCTGATGACCAACCGCACGGCCGAGGAGGTGCGCACCGGCCGGGTGATGTCCACCCAGTGCATGTTCGGCGACGCGCTGGCCCACGAGCGCGACCTGGGCCTGAACTTCTGGGAGCCGCAGGCGCCGCGGGTCGAGGGCCTGGGGGTCTCGGTGGCCGCGCCGGACGGCGCCCGCCCGATCGACTGGGTGGGCCGGCTGGACGCCTACGCGCAGTCGGTGGACCAGCGCGTCAAGATGGCCGGCTGGATGGAGACCTTCGCCGAGCGCGGCGGCCGGCTGGTCATCCACGGCGCCGCCGTCTCCGACCTGGACTACTTCGCCCGCCGCTACGACCTGGTGCTGGTCGCGGCGGGCAAGGGCGAACTGGTCGGCATGTTCGGCCGGGACGCCTCCCGTTCGCCCTACTCCACCCCGCAGCGGGCGCTCGCGGTCTCCTACGTGCACGGCCTCGGGCCGCGCCCGGAGCACCCGGACTACCACGCGGTGCGCTGCAACCTGGTGCCCACCGTCGGCGAGATGTTCATCATGCCGACCCTCACCACCTCCGGCCCGGCCGACATCCTGTTCTGGGAGGGCGTGCCCGGCGGGCCGCTGGACGTCTTCGACGGCGTCAAGGACCCGGCCGAGCACCTGCGGCTGACGCTGGAGCTGATGGCCCGGTTCGTGCCGTGGGAGTACGAACGGACCCATGGCGTCGAGCTCACCGACGCCAACGGCACGCTGGCCGGCCGCTACGCCCCCACCGTGCGCAACCCGGTCGGCGAGCTGCCCTCCGGCGGCATCGTGCTGGGCGTCGCGGACGTGGTGGTCGCCAACGACCCGATCACCGGCCAGGGCTCCAACAACGCCGCCAAGTGCGCCGCCTCCTACCTGGAGGCGATCCTCGCGCACGGCGACAAGCCGTTCGACGCCGACTGGATGCGCGCCACCTTCGAGCGCTACTGGGACTACGCCCGGCACGTCACCAAGTGGACCAACGCCATGCTCGCCCCGCCGCCGGAGCACGTGCTCGGCCTGATCGGCGCCGGCGGCGAAATCCCGCACGTGGCACACCGGTTCGCCAACGGGTTCAACGACCCGTCCGACTTCGAGCACTGGTTCTTCGAGCCGGAGAAGGCCCAGGCGTACCTGGCCTCGGTCGGCTGAGCCGCGCCGCACGGCAGCATGCCGCCGCACGGCGTGCGCCCGCACCGCCCGCCGGGGGAGAGCCACCGCACGGCGGGCGCGGTGCGTCCGGGCCGGGACGGTCGGGGACGGGCCGGAAGGCGTCGGCGGGGGCGGGGCCGCCGGGCGGCGTCCGACGGCGGAACGGGCCCCGGGCACAGGGAGCCGGCACCGCGGACGGGCGGTGCCGGGGCCGGCGTCCCCGACGGCCGGGTCAAGCGCGCCGCCGGTTCCGGCAGGCAGCGCCGGAGCGGGAGGCACACCGGCGACGCGCCCGGCACGCCGAAGCAAATCCCCGGTCGTGACCGGTGTCAATGCCCGCGACGGTTATCGGACCGAACCGCTTTTTTCACCACCCCGGGACGGCTCCGGGCGGAGGCGTCCCGGCGGTGGCCGCCCGCCGACCGGCGGCGCCGCTGGGCGCGGTCCCGGCAGGTCCGAGGCCGGCGCCGCGAAGTCCGGGCGTCCGTGGTCCGGGGCGGTCCGCACCGCCGTTCAGGGGGCGTCCGGGACGGAGCCGCCGGCCGGCCGCCCGGGCCGCCACGGCCAGCGCGGGCGGGCGGAGACCGGGCCGTCCGGGGCGTAGTCGTAGCGCCACATGGCCCGGCGCGGCGCGCCGGCCGGGGCCAGCCGGTAGACGAGGGTCCGCGCGGGCCGGCCGTCGCGGGCCGGCACCGGCACCCGGTAGTACCTGGGCGGTCGGCCGGTGGGTCCCACCAGCACCGCCATCACCCGGCCGTCCAGCGGTCCGCCGACGAACCGCGACTGTTCGCTTCGCACCCCGCCAGCATCGCACTCCGCGCCGCCGAGCCGTCCGGCCGGCCGGGCCCGGGGGCGCCGTGCGCGGCCGTCCCGGTCGGGCGTGAGCCGGTGCGGCGTGGCCGGCGGCCGCGGCGCGTGCGCCCCCGCCGCGGCGGGGAGCCGCCTGCGGCCCCCGCCGCCGGGTCAGCCGAGCAGCCCGGAGCTGACCCACAGCCTGCGGCCCGGTCCGCGCAGCACGCCGATCTCGTCGAGGAAGCCGGTCAGCCGCGCGGCGGAACGCAGCATCACCTCGCGCCGGTGCCCGCTGGCCCGCACCGCGCGCAGCGCGGCGTCCGGGTCGAGCCCGACCTGCGCGTAGACCCGGGGGCTGACCAGCGAGGCGGCCACCACCCGGGCGGTCTCGCCGGACATCAGCCGGGTCAGGCCCTTCTCCCAGGCGGGCGCGGTCGCCATCTGGCGGCGCAGTTCCTCGCGCGCGTAACGCACGTGCCGGGCCTCCTCGACGACGTGGATGCGGGTCACGCCGCGTACCAGCGGCTGCACCCGCTCGTCGGGGAAGGTCTGGCGCTGCATCCAGTCCAGGATCTCCTCGACCAGCAGGGTGGCGGTGAACGAGCCGGGAGTGGTGGAGACGGTCTTCATCAGCCGCCCGAGCGCGTGGTGCGCCCTGCCGGGCCGGTAGACCGGGGTGCCGCTCTTGCGGATCAGCCGGGCGAACATCATCGAGTGCCGGCACTCGTCGGCGACCTCGGTCAGCGCGTAGCGCACGTGCTTGCTGGTCGGGTCCCCGTCGTAGATGTGGCGGGCCAGCAGTTGCAGCAGGATGATCTCGAACCAGATGCCGACCGAGGCGATCGAGGCGGACTCGTGCCTGCTCAGTTCGATCCGCTGCTCCTCGGGCATCCGGTCCCACAGCGGCGTGCCGTAGAGGGAGACCAGTTCCGGCGGCCAGAACCACGTGCCCGGCTCGAAGGGCGCGTCCCAGTCGAGTTCGGCGTCCGGGTCGAAGGAGTGCCGGGCGGAGGCGTCGAGCAGCCGCGCGGCCACCCGCTCGCGCTCCTTGACGGCGGCGAGCGGGTCGCGTGCGCGGAGGGACGTCATGGTGTTGCCCCCTTGGGGTTACCGGCGGTCACACCCTTATGAGACTCTTTGCCGGCAAGGCCGTCAATACCCCCGGCGCACTCGTCGACCGGCGCTGAGGGGGGAGCGCGCCGGCCGACGCCGACGGCCAGAGCCGCGACCTGGCAAGCGCCGGCCCGGCCGGGCGGCCGTACGTTGCGTGTGTCGATGGCCAGCGGTTCCATGGGACAGGTGGACAAGAACGCCGTTTCTCCGCGCGGACCGCCATCGCACCGTCAACCGGTCGCCGGAGCCGCCCACCGACCCCGGCCAGCCCACACCCTCGCCGCCGGGCCCGCCGGCCCTACCGGGCCCGCCGGCTCGCGCGACCCGACCCGGCTCCCCGGCGCCCGCCGGCCCGGGTCCCCACGGAGCGCACCGAAGCCACGTCCCACCGTCCCAACCTCTCACCGCCCACCCGCCGCACCGGCGGCCCCGGGTGGACACGGGAAGGTCGACACCATGGCATCTCAGGCCGACAGCCCGCAGGCCCCGGCAGCCGGGACGGCCCGGCCCGACCCCCGGCGGTGGTGGGCCCTCGCGGTCATCGCCATCGCCCAGCTGATGATCGTGCTGGACGCCACCATCGTCAACATCGCCCTGCCCACCGCCCAGCACGACCTGGGCATCTCGGTGGCCAACCGGCAGTGGGTGATCACCGCCTACACCCTCGCGTTCGGCGGTCTGCTGCTGCTCGGCGGCCGGATCGGCGACCTGTTCGGCCGCAAACGCGTCTTCATCATCGGCCTGCTCGGCTTCGCGGTGGCCTCGGCGCTGGGCGGCGCCGCGCAGGGGCAGGAGATGCTCTTCGCGGCCCGCGCGCTTCAGGGCGCGTTCGGCGCCGTCCTCGCCCCGGCGGCGCTGTCGCTGCTGTCCACCACGTTCACCGAACCCGAGGAACGCGGCAAGGCGTTCGGCGTCTACGGCGCCATCGCCGGCGGCGGCGCGGCCGTCGGCCTGGTGCTCGGCGGCCTGCTGACCGAGTACCTCAACTGGCGCTGGTGCCTGTTCGTCAACTCCCCGATCGCGATCCTCGCCGCACTCGGCGCCACGCGCACCCTGCGCGACAGCATCCGGCAGGCCCGGGTCCGCCTCGACCTGGTCGGCGTGGCACTCGGCTGCGGGGGGCTGCTGGCGATCGTCTACGGCTGCGCGGAGGCGGTCACCCACGGCTGGAGCGCACCACTGGTGCTCGGCACGCTCATCGGCGGCGCGGCGCTGCTGGCGGTCTTCTGGGTGGTCGAGTCGGCCATCCGCGCCCCGCTGCTGCCCATGCACATCGTCCGCGACCGCAACCGGGGTGGCGCGGCCATCTCCGTGGTGCTGGCCGTCATCAGCCTCTTCGGGCTGTTCCTCTTCCTCACCTTCTACCTCCAGACGATCAAGGGCTACTCCCCGGTGATCGCGGGCGTCTCCTTCCTGCCGATGACCGCGGCGATCGTCCTGACCGCCACCCAGGTCGCCAGCCGGCTGATGACCCGGGTGCCGGCCCGCGCCCTGCTCGTCCCCGGTCTGCTGCTCGCCGCCGGCGGCATGCTGCTGCTCAGCTTCCTGAAGGTCGACAGCTCCTACGCGGCCATCGTGCTGCCCGCCGAGGTCCTGCTCGGGCTGGGCATGGGCCTGGTCTTCATGCCGTCGATGAGCGTCGCCACCTCAGGCGTCGCCCCCCAGGAGGCAGGGGCGGCTTCCGCGGTCGTGAACACCGCCCAGCAGGTGGGCGGTTCGATCGGCACCGCGCTGCTGAACACCATCGCGGCCAGCGCGGCCGGCAGCTACATCGCGGCCCGTGCCACCACGGGGGCGGTCAGCCCCGCCCTGCGCGCCACCGGCACCGTGCACGGCTACCACGTCGCCGCCCTGGTCGCGGCGGCGATCATGCTCGCCGCCGCGATCAACGCGGCGATCATGATCACCTACCGGCCGGGCCGCGACGACGTGGTCGGCGCCCAGGAGGAGGAGCCCTCCGCCCACACCGCCGCGTGACCGGGCGCGTCCCGAGCCGGAGTGCCGGCCGGGTGCGCCGGCCGGGTGCGGTGGCCGTGGCGCGCGGCGGCCGGGCGTGGCGCACCCGGGCCCGTTGTCGGAGCCCTGGCCTAGGCTCGGCGCATGCACACCCCCGCCGGCCTCACCGACCTGCCCTACGCCGCGCTGCTCCAGCCGCACGCCGGCGCGCTCGTCCCGGACGCCCGCTACGACACCGTGCACTTCGACCGGGTCGAGCTCGCGGAGTCGGACGGCGCGGGCAGCCGGTTCCTGGAGTGCGCCGTCACCGACTGCGTGGTCAGCGGAGGCAGCCTGCGCGCGGCCGTGTTCAACGAGGTGTGGCTGCACGGCAGCCGGTTCGTCGGCGCCGGGCTGGCCGACAGCGACTGGCAGGACTGCGCGGCCGAATCCTGCGTGCTGGCCGGCACCCAGGCGTACGGCGCCCGGCTGCGGCGGGTGGTGTTCCGGCGCTGCAAGTTCGACTCGGTCAACCTGCGCGAGGCGGCGCTGCGCGAGGTCCGGTTCGAGGACTGCGTGCTGCGCGACGTCGACTTGTCCGGCGCCCGGCTCACCGAGGTGTCCTTCCCCGGCTGCGCGCTCGAACGGCTGCGGCTGACCGGCGCTCGGCTGTCCCGGGTGGACCTGCGCCGCACCGACCCGCTGGACCTCGCCGACGGCTGGGCCGCGCTGCGCGGCGCCACCATCAGCACCGGTCAACTGCTCGACATGGCCCCGGCGCTCGCCCGCGAACTGGGCGTGACGGTGCGTGACGGCGAGGCCGGGGGCCGCTGAACCGCGGGCGCCTCCCGACGGTCCGCGGCGCCGCACCGGTCCGCCGTGACGCGGCGGCGCGTGCCGTCGCGCCCGCCGACCGGGCGGTGCCGGACCCGGACGGGCCCGGTCGCACGGCCTGCCAGGCGGCCCGGCCGCCCGGTCGCGGCGCCCGCCCGGGAGGCCGGTCGCGGCGCCCGGCCCCCGGTCAGCCGCGCCGGGGCGTCAGGCCTCGACCCAGTTGTGGTGCTGCACCAGCTCCATCACGCGGCGCCGGACCTGCACCAGCTGAGCACCGGTGAGCGTCGGCGCGCCGTCCAGCAGCGCCTCGGTCAGCTCCTGGGAGAAGTCCGCGTACGACAGCACGTCGCACATGATCTCCTCGTCGTCGGCACGCCGCTTCGGCTGCTCCAGCAGGTGGACGTCCGACGCCTTCAGCCCCCGGTCGCCGTCCTCCACCTCGAAACCGACCCGCAGGCCGGCCCGGTACCGGTACTTCTCGTCCCGCAGATCATTGGCGTGCACGAACACGTCCTCGCCACCGTCGTCCGGGGCGATGAACCCGTATCCGCGGACATCGTCGAAGCGCACAATCCGGCCAGTGACCACCACAACTACCCCTACCCCTGCAACACTCGCCACGCGAACCCGCGGTGTGGACCCGCGTGTGGATCGCCGGGAAGCCTACCCCCTGGCCGGGTGCGCGGGCCACGGCCGGGCGTGCCGCCCCGGCGCGGAACCGCCGGGCATCCCACCGCCCACCCCGGGGTAACGGTCTTCCATGAGACGGCTGCCGAGCTGGGACCGGACCCTCTTCCGACAGGTCGCCACCCGCCACTGGCCGGGCGCCGAGGCGGTGCTGCCCCGGCTGAGCCGCAGCGCGGACCACGGCCTGCTGTGGCTGGGAGCCGCGGCAGGACTGGCCGTGGCGGGCGGGAAGCCCGGCCGGCGCGCCGCGCTGCGCGGACTCGGCTCGTTGGCGTTGGCGTCGGCCGTGGTCAACACCGCCGGCAAGCACAGCGTGCGCCGCGCCCGCCCGGTGCTCGACGCCGTCCCGGTGGTGCGCCGGCTGCGCCGCCAGCCGTTCACCACGTCCTTCCCGTCCGGCCACGCCGCCTCCGCCGCCGCGTTCGCCGCCGGGGTGGCGCTGGAGGACCCGCGCTGGGCCGCCGTCGTGCTGCCGCTGGCCGGCTCGGTCGCCTTCTCCCGCGTCTACACCGGCGCGCACTACCCGAGCGACGTGCTGGCCGGCGCGGCGCTGGGCGCGGGCGCCGCCTTGGTGGTACGCGCGCTGCTGCCGGAACGCCGGGACACCGCGCCGCCGGCCGCCGACGCGCCGGCGCTGGCCGCGGGTGCCGGGCTGACCGCGGTGGTCAACACCGCGTCCGGCGTGCCGGACTTCCTGGTCCCGGCCGCCGAGCAGTTGCGCGTGCTGCTGCCGAAGGCGCGGATCGTGGAGGCCGCCGAGGAGGACGACGTCGGCGCGCTGCTCGACGAGGCGGCCCGGGAGGCGGCCGGCGGCGGCGGTGCGCTCGGCGTGCACGGCGGCGACGGCACGATCAGCGCGGCCGCGGCGGCCGCCGTCCGGCACGGCGTGCCGCTCGCGGTCTTCCCCGGCGGCACCCGCAACCACCTCGCCCTCGACCTGGGCATCGAGACCATGCGGGACACCGCCGACGCCGTGCTGGCCGGCCGCGCCGCCGTCATCGACACCGCGTCGTTCGAGCCGGGCGGCGACCCGGGCGCCGCGACGGGCCGCCCACCGGTGACGTTCGTCAACACCTTCAGCCTGGGCGCCTATCCCGAACTGGTCCGGATCAGGGAACGCTGGTCGCGGCGGCTGGGCAGCTGGCCGGCCGGCGTGCTGGCGGGGCTGCACGTGCTGCGCACCGCCACGCCGATCACCGTGGAGCTGGGCGGGCGCACCCGCCGGGTGTGGCTGCTGTTCGCCGGCAACGGCGTCTACCGCAGCGTCGGGCTCGCCCCGCTGCGCCGCGGCGACCTGGCGGACGGCCTGCTGGACGTGCGGGTGGTGGACGCCGGACCGTACCCGCGCTCCCGGCTGTTCGCCGCCTCGATCTTCGGCGGGCTCGGCCGCCGGGAGCCGGCCGGCTCGCCGGTCTACTCCACCGCCCGGCTGCGCGGCCTGCGGATCACCGGTCTGGAGCCCGGCACCAGGCTCGCCTACGACGGCGAGGTGGCGCCCGCCCCGCCCGAGCTGACGCTGCGCAAGGCGCCCGCGTCGCTGGTCGTCTACCGCCCCTGACGCCCGGTGCGCCCACCGGCCCGCGCCCGTCGGGCCCGCGACCGGGCGCCGGGGCCATGGTCGGCCGCCGTCGGCGCCAGGGCCGGCGGGCGCACCGCCCGGCTCAGCGTCCGGCGCCGTCCGGCTCGGCACCGGGGCGGCGCCGGCGCCGCCGGGCGGTCGCCTCGGCCGCGGCCCACACCAGCAGGGCCACCGTGCCCAAGCCGGCGCCCAGCCGGCACACCGCGGGCCAGCCGCCGGCGTCGTAGCCGAGCGGCGCCAGCAGCGAACCGACCGCGCCGCCCACGAAGTACAGCGTCATGTACGCGGAGGTGATGCGGCTGCGCGCCTCGCCGCGCAGCCGGTAGATCTGGCTCTGGTTGGTCACGTGCAGCCCCTGGACCGCCAGGTCCAGCAGCACGATCCCGACCGCCAGCCAGCCCGGTTCCCGCCGGCCGGCCGCCAGCACCGCCCAGGACAGTGCCAGCAGCGCCGCGGTGATCCAGGTCAGCGGCACCGCGTGGCCGCGGTCCGCGAACCGCCCGGCCGCGCTGGCCGCCGTCGCGCCGGCCGCGCCCAGCAGCCCGAACAGCCCGATGGTCCCCGAGGAGTAGTGGTAGGGCGGACCGGACAGCAGGAAGGTGAGCGCGGTCCACAGCACCGAGAAGACCGCGAACGCCAGCGCGCCGAGCACCGCGCGCAGCCGCAGCACCGGCTCCTGGCGCAGGATCCGCAGCGTGGAGGCGAGCAGCGCCGGGTAGCGCAGCGCAGCGGGGGAGCGCAGCGTCGGCAGGCGCCGGGCCAGCGCCGCGGCGAGCACCAGCATCACGGCGGCGGCGGTGGCGTACACCGAGCGCCAGCCGGCGAGTTCGGCCAGGTAGCCGGCGGCCGTGCGGGCCAGCAGGATGCCGAGCAGCAGCCCGCTCATCACCGAGCCGACCACCTTGCCGCGCTCCGCGTCGGTGGCCAGGTCCGCGGCGTACGGCACCAGCATCTGCGCGGTGGTGGCGCCCAGCCCGACCACGAGCGCCGCGCACAGCAGGAGGGCGGCGCTCGGCGCGGCGGCCATCGCGGCGAGCGCCGCGGCGGTCAGCACGGCGGTGGCCGGGATCAGCCGGCGGCGGTCGAGCAGGTCGCCGAGCGGCAGCAGCAGCACCAGGCCGCAGGCGTAGCCGAGCTGGCTGAAGGTGACGGTGAGCGCGGCGGCCGAGTGCGAGGTGCCGATGCCGGTCGCGATGGCGTCCAGCAGCGGCTGGCTGTAGTAGAGGTTCGCCACGCTCACGCCGGTGGCCACCGCGAACAGCCAGACCATGCCGGGGCCGATGCCGCGCCCCGCCTCGTGCCTGCCGTCCTCGGTGCCGCGCATCGTTCTCCCGGTCCCTCCCGCGACCGGCGTGGCGGTGGGTGCGTGGTGTCGGCGGCGGGACGCGCCCGCCGGGCCGGTCCGCACCCGGGCGGGCACCGCCGGCCGTCGCGCCACCCTACAGCCGGTGGACCGCGGGGCGGCTCCGGGGCACATTCCCCATCAGGATCCAACACGTTCCAACGGGTGAGCTGGTCGTCATGATCCGGTGAAAATCAACCTGTTGATCCCAATGTGCGAGGCAAACCACGACTCCGTTTCGATATCGCCCGGGTTCGCACCCTTGACAGTTCAGCATCAACTTGGTGGCATCTGACGGGTCACGTTCGATTGTGTTCTTTTCGCCCGCGGGGAGGGGCCATGGAATCTTCTTCTGCCGAGGGCCGGTCGCCGGATTCCGGTGCGGCACGTTCCACCCGCCTGGCGGCGCCCCGGACGGCGCTGTCCCGAAGGTCGCTGCTGCGCGGCACGGTGTTCGGCGCCGGCGCGTTCGCCGCCGGGCCGCTGCTGACCGGCTGCGGCGGCTCGGGCGGCGGCTCGGGCGGCGGCAAGACCGTCACCTTCGGGTCCAACGCCGCCGTGCCGCAGCCCAAGGGCGCCTACGTCACGCTCTTCCGCGAGGCGCACAAGGCGACCGGGCTGACCGTCAAGCCCAACTGGGTCGACCACAACACCTTCCAGCAGAACATCTCCACCTACCTGCAGGGCAATCCGGACGACGTCTTCGACTGGTTCGCCGGCGAGCGCATGCAGTTCTTCGCCGGCCAGGGCCTGGTGCACGACGTCGACGAGGTCTGGAAGCACGTCGGCCACGCCTACACCCCGGCGATGAAGGCGCAGAGCAGGGGCAAGGACGGCCACTACTACCTCGTGCCGTTCGACTACTACCCCTGGGCGGTCTTCTACAGCAGGAGCCTGTGGCACGAGAAGGGCTACGCCGTCCCCACCACCTGGGACGACTACGTCGCGCTGGCCGAGCGGATGAAGAAGGACGGGCTGATCCCGATCGCCTTCACCGACAAGGACGGCTGGCCGGCCATGGGGACGTTCGACTACCTCAACATGCGGATGAACGGCTTCGCGTTCCACATCGGGCTGATGCGCGACGGCGACAAGTGGAACACCCCGCAGGTGAAGGCGGTCTTCGACCGGTGGCGGCAGCTGATCCCGTACTACTCGCCCGGCTTCCTCGGGCTGACCTGGCAGGAGGGCGCCCAGCAGCTGCTGAACAAGAAGGCCGGCATGACCGTCCTCGGGCTGGACCAGATCGGCACCGTCTTCACCGGTGAGAAGGCCGACGACCTCGGCTTCTTCCCGTTCCCCGAGCTCGACCCGGCCAACGGCAGGGACGCGGTGGAGGCGCCGATCGACGGGTTCATGGTCTCCCGGTCGCCGAAGAACACCGACGGCGCCTACCGGCTGCTGGAGTACCTGGGCACCGCCAGGGCCCAGCAGGTCTGGCTCGGCGACAACCCGGCCGACATCGCCACCGCGAGCGGGGTGGACACCTCCCGGTACACCGCGCCGCAGCGCGCGGCGGTCACGCTGATCACCGGCGCGAAGAACCTCTCGCAGTTCATGGACCGCGACACCCGGCCGGACTTCGCCGACCCGGTGATGCTGCCGGCCATCCAGCACTTCTTCAACCACCCGCACGACGTCGCGAGCATGCTGGCCACCGTCGACAAGCAGGCCAGGTCGATCTGGGCGGGCGGGAACTGAACCGTGACGACACGCGGGAGCAGAACGCCGTCCGCGCCGCGGGAGTCCCCTGCTGCGCGGCGCGTTCCGGCGGCGGGCACGCCGGCGGCCCCGGGCGGCGGCCCCGGGCCGCGCGCGGGGAGCGCGCGGACCCCGGGCGCGGCCGGGCGGAGGACGGCGTGACCGCGGCGCGGACGCGCCGCCCCCGGACGCGCCGGCTGACCGGCCGGGACCGGATCGCCCTCGGCCTGATGGCGGGCGTGCCCACGCTGCTGACCGTGGCGTTCGTGTGGGTGCCCGCGCTCGCCTCGGTGGTGCTGTCGTTCTCCCGCTGGTCCGGCTACGGCGGGCTGTCCACCCTCCACTGGGTCGGCACGGACAACTACCGGAACATCTTCACCATCTACCCGGAGTTCCAGCCGGCGGTCGAGCACAACCTGGCCTGGCTGGCGGTCTTCTTCTGCCTGCCGGCGCCGTTCGGGCTCTTCCTCGCCGTGCAACTGGACAAGAGCATCCGCTTCTCGCGCCTCTACCAGAGCATCCTGTTCCTGCCGGTGGTGCTCTCGCTGGCGCTGATCGGCTTCATGACCGAACTGATCTTCTCGCCCACCCAGGGACTGGTCAACAACCTGACCGGGCACGCCCACGGGGGCCACGTCATCGACTGGCTCGGCGACCCGCACCTGAACATCTGGGCCGTCATGGTGATGGCCTGCTGGCGGCAGACCGGCTACGTGATGGTGCTCTTCCTGGCCGGTCTCAAGAGCGTCGACCCGGCGCTGCGGGAGGCCGCCGCGCTGGACGGCGCCGGCGGCGGGCAGATCTTCCGGCACGTCACCTGGCCCGCGCTGCGCCCGATCAACGTCGTGGTGCTGGTCGTCACGGTCATCGAGTCGCTGCGCGCCTTCGACATCGTCTACGTCGTCAACAAGGGCACCGACGGCCTGGAGCTGCTGTCCGTCCTGGTCACCGACAACATCATCGGCGAGGCCAGCCGGATCGGCTTCGGCTCGGCGCTGGCCACCATCCTGCTGCTGATCTCCCTGCTGTTCATCATCCCGTACCTGATCAGCGTGTTCCGGAAGGACGCCCGCGAATGACCGCGACGACGACCAGGCGCGCCGCCCGGGGCGCCGCCGCGTCCGCCGCCGGCCGCCCGAGCGGCGCGCGGGCCGGCCGGGCCGCCCTGCACGCCTTCCTGGCCGGCACCTGCCTGGTCTGGCTGGCGCCGCCGCTGTACGCCTTCTACACGGCGCTGCGCCCCTACGCCGACACCGCGCGGCGCGGCTACGTCTCGGTGGGCGGCTCGTACGGCACCGGCAACTTCTCGACCGCCTGGACGCAGGCGCAACTGCCGCACTACTTCTGGAACTCCGTCGTCGTCACCGTCCCGGCGCTGGTGCTGACGCTGCTGCTGTCCAGCATGGTCGCGTTCGTGGTGGCCCGGTTCGACCTGCGGATCAACCTCGGGCTGCTGGTGCTGTTCACCGCAGGCAACCTGCTGCCGCAACAGGCCATCATCACGCCGCTGTTCAAGATCTACCAGCTGATCCCGCTGCCCACCTGGCTGGCCGCCTCCGGCAAGCTCGACGACTCCTTCGCCGGCCTGATCCTGATCCACGTGGCCTTCCAGACCGGCTTCTGCGCGTTCGTGATGTCGAACTACATGCGCACCATCCCCCGCGAGCTGGGCGAGGCCGCGCTGGTGGACGGCGCGTCGGTGTGGCGGCGGTACTGGCAGGTGGTCCTCCCGCTGTGCCGGCCGGTGCTGGCGGCGCTGGCCACGCTGGAGTTCACCTGGATCTACAACGACTTCTTCTGGGCGACGGTGCTCATGCAGACCGGCGCCAACCGCCCGGTCACCGCCGCGCTCAACAACCTGACCGGCGAGTTCTTCGTGAACGACAACCTCATCTCGGCCGCCGCCCTCATCGTCGCGCTGCCCACGCTGGTGGTCTTCTTCGCGTTGCAGCGGCAGTTCGTGTCCGGGCTGACGCTGGGCGCCAACAAGGGCTGAGCCGGCCCCGCCGGACGGGCCCGGTACCGGCAAGACCCGTCTTCCCCTTCCCGCACTCTGGCGGACGCGCGTAGAAGCGAGCATCATAGCGATGCTCCATGCTCCACCCGCACTGCCGGCCCATCCGACGCGGGCCCACCTGCCGTGGGCTTTTTGTCATGGTCATGGCGGTCGTCGTACTCAGGAACTGTCATGTACGGGTCAAAATCCCGGTGGTGCGCCTGAACCCCCCGCGTTCGACGAAGGGACAACAGCAATGGCTTGCGGATCGACCAGCCTGTGGGCTGGGGAGAGTTCCTGGTTCTGCTGCGGCAGTTCCTGGGGCCCCTGCGGCAGCGCAGGAACCGGTGCCTGCGGCACCTGCCAGTCCAGCAAGGACATGGCCGCCTGGCCCAACCTGAGCGCCGCCTGCTGGAACGTCACCGACCCCGCCGCCTGCGGCGAGAACATGCCGAGACGAGGCTGCGGCTCGGTCGTGAAGGTCAAGCACCAGTGCTCCGGCGCCGCGGTGTGCGTCACCCTCGCCGACTGCGGCCCCAACGTGCAGGACTGGTGCAGTGAGGAGACCTGCTGCGGCGGCTCCTGCCGTACCCACCGGGTCATCGACCTGACCCCGGCGGCCTTCTCGACCATCGGAAGCCTCAGCTCCGGCCTGCTGCCGGTCTACATCTACGAGTGACGGGAGGGTCAGCCATGAACGCGCGCGACAGCCACACCGGCGGATTCGACCGCCGCAAGTTCCTGACCACGGCGGCGATGGGCGGTGCGACCATCGTCGGCGCCTCGGCGCTCGGCGGTCTCGACCCGGACTCCGCCTTCGCGGCGCCGATGCCGTCGCTGGACCCGGCGATCGCCAAGTCCTCCTTCGCCGAGGGCCGCATCAGCCAGATCAAGGACCGCGTGCTGGAGGTGCACGGCTCCTACGGTGAGCGGCACCTGATCCAACTCACCAACGCCACCAGCATCTGGAAGCTGACCACCGTCACCGCCGACGCGATCGAGCCGGGCGACGGCCTGTACGCGCGGGGCGTCATGATGCCGGACGGCACCATGGCCGCCGACGCGGTCTGGGTGAACATCGTCAACCTCTACGTCACCGTCCGCGGCATCGCCAAGGACCGCCTGCACTTCTCGCACGGCCGCAACGAACTCGTCGGCCACATCGTGCCGAAGCACACCGCGGCCTCCTACTCCGGCAGCGCGCTGACCAACAACCTGTCGCGGGTGCGCATCGGCCAGTCCGCACAGGTGCTCGGCGCCTGGCGGCCCAAGGACGACAGCGTGGACATCGCCCGGATCAGCCTCGGGCACTGAGTCAGGGGGAATACCGATGGTCTCGCTCGTTACGAACCTCGCGCCCCTGGTGCTCGGCGTCCTGCTCGCCCTCACGGGGGTGAGCAAGGCGTTCGGTCGCCAGGTCGCGCGTCAGGCGGCCGGCACGGCGCTGGTCCGCATCCTGAACGACGGCCGGCGCGCCACGCTGGCCATGCGGACGACGGGTGCCGCGGAACTGCTCGTCGCCGCCGGCCTGCTGGCCGTGCCGACGTCGGTGGTCCCGGGCATCGCCGCGGTCGTGCTCGGAGTCGGTTTCGTCGGCTACCTCGGGTACGCCCGGGTCGCGGCGCCGGAGTCCTCCTGCGGGTGCACCGCGAAGAGCTCCTCGCCGATCAGCTGGCGGGCCTTCGTCCGCGCGGGCCTGGTCGTGGCGGGCGGCGTGGCGGCCATCGGGGCGCGGACGGCCTGGTGGACCCGGGCCGACCGCCACCCGATCGGTACCACGGTGTTCCTGCTGGTGACCGCCGCCGCCCTGGTGGCGGTCTCCAGCGACCTGGACCACCTGTGGCTGATCCCGCTGCGCAAGGCACGGCTGAAGGTCTTCGGCCACCCCCTGCTGGGCTTCCAGGACGAGGTGCCGGTGGAGGCCTCCGTCCAACTGCTCGAGCGCTCGCTGGCCTGGATCGCCGCCTCGCCGGTGGTCCGCTCCGGGCTGATCGACCACTGGGAGGCGGACGGCTGGCGCTTCCTGCAGTACTCCGGCGTGCACGAGACGGACGGCGGCGCCCGGCCGGTCACCGTCCTGTTCTCCCTGGACCCGTCCGCCACGCTGGACAACACCGCCAGCCCGGCGGTGCGCGTGGTGCTCATCGACGACGACGAGGGCGTGCCGGTCGAGGCCGATCTGATGGCCGCGGTCCCGCAGCGCCCCACCCTGCCGATGGCCTGAACGGCCCGCACCACGGCGGGAACCGCCCCGCGGCCCGGCCGGGCCGCGGGGCACCCGTACGCTCCCGCCGGTCCCGGGCCGGGCGGCGGCCGCTCCGGTACCCCCGGCGCTCCGGCCGCCCCGCCCGGAACCGCCTGACGGCGCACGCCGCCCGCGCCGGGCGCACCCGCCGGGCCGCCCCGGCTGCTGTCGGGCGCCGGGCGCCGGGCGTCGGAAAAACCGTTGCCGAACCGGGCGCGGACCGCTATGGCTGACGGGTGACCAACGACCGGACGGCGCCTGCCGCCCCCTCCCGGCCTGACCCGGCCACCGGTCCGCCCGGCGGACCGCTGTGGCGGCACCGGCCGTTCCTGCTGCTGTGGAGCGGCCAGACGGTCAGCGAGACCGGCTCGGCGGTCTCCGCCCTGCTGCTGCCACTGCTCGCCGTCTCGGTGCTGCACGCCACCACCTTCCAGGTCGCGGTGCTCGGCGCGCTGTCCACCGTGCCGTTCCTGCTCCTGGCACTGCCGGCCGGCGTCGTGGTGGACCGGGTGCGCCGCCGCCGGCTGATGCTCGGCTGCGACCTCGCCCGGTTCGCGCTCACCGCCTCGCTGCCGGTGGCCGCCCTGCTGGCGCGCGTCACCCTCGACCAGCTCTACCTGGTGGCGGCCGGGGTCGGTGTGCTGACCGTCTTCTTCGACGTGGCCTACCAGAGCTGCCTGCCCGACCTCGTGGGCCCCGCCCTGCTGGTGGAGGCCAACGGCAGACTGGGCACCACCCAGTCGCTCGCGGCGTTCTGCGGACCCCCGCTGGGCGGCGCGCTCGCCGGACTGGCCGGAGCGGCCCGCGCGGTCGCCGCCGACGCCTTCTCCTACGCGGCCAGCGCCGTGAGCCTGCTGCTCATCCGCCGTCCGGAGCCGCGCCCCGTGCCGCCGCGCGGCCCGGCCGGGAGCGGCGAACGCGCCGGATTCGGCGCGGCGATGGGGGAGGGCCCGCGCTTCCTGTTCGGCCACCCGGTGCTGCGCAAGGTCGTCGCCTGCACCGCGACCGCCAACCTGGCCGGCGGCGGCTTCGGGGCGCTCGAAGTGGTCTTCCTCGTCCGCGACCTGCACGCCTCGGCCACCGTGGTCGGCGCGGTGCTCGGCGCGGCGTCGGCCGGCGGGGTGCTGGGCGGACTGCTGGCCGGACCGGTCACCCGCCGGATCGGCTCGGCACGCGTCATCTGGGCGGCGCTGCTGGTCCCGGCACCGCTGGTGATGCTCCTCCCGCTGGCGCGCCCCGGCTGGGGCGTACTGCTCTACGGGCTCGGCTGGGCGGCCTACAGCGCGTCCGGCGTGCTCTACAACACCGCGCAACTGTCCTACCGGCAGACCATCTGCCCGCCGGCGCTGCTCGGCCGGCTCAACGCCTCGGTGCGCTGGATCGCCTGGGGCGTGTTGCCACTCGGCTCGCTCGCGGCCGGCGCGGTCGGCACGGCGCTGGGCACCCGCGCCGCGCTGTGGCTGTGCGCCGCGGTCGCCTGCCTCGCCCCGCTGTGGGTCGTGTGCTCCCCGCTGCGCCGCCTGCGCGACGTCACCGACCACCCGGACCCGATCCACCCCCGCCCCGGACCCGCCTGACGGCGCGCCGCCCGAGCCGGTCGCGCCGCGCCGCCCCGCCCGGGACCCCGCACCGAGCCGCGGTCACCCCCGCACCGCCTCCCCAGGTCCCGGGGCGGACCGGCAGGGGGAGTTGCCGGGCGTCTGCCTGGAGGGGGCCGGGCGGGGTTGGCAGGATCGCCGGACCGCGTCCGGTGCGGCACGGCCCGCGGGCCGCGGCGGCGGCACGCCGTCGGGACGGAACCGGGCCGGACGCGACGGCGTGCCGGGGGCGATTCGGACGCTCCCGGCCCGCCGGGCCGACCGGTCAGGCGCTGTAGGCGACCGCGGCCAGGTCGGCCACCGGCCCGCGCCGGTCCAGCGCCGTCACGTACTCGCGCACCACCCGGTACATCCGGTACTCGTAGCGCGCGCCGCGGTGCACCCGGATCAGCGAGGCGTCGGCCAGCTCCGCCAGGCTGCCCACCAGGGAGGACTCGCCGTCCCGGCAGGCCGGCGTCGCGCGCGTCACGTCCTCGACGGTGAACGTCTCGAACGAGTCGGCCAGGTGGTGCAGGAGCGTGCGCTCGGCCGGCGCCAGCAGTTCGTAGCTCCACCGCACGCTCTCCGCCAGGGTGCGGTGCCGGGAGGCGGTGGTCAGGTGGATCTGGTCGAGCATGTGCAGCGTGGAGCCGCTGCGCAGCAGCGACTCCAGCGACACGGTGCGGATGCAGTGCGCGGCGGTCTCGATGACCCGTGGGAAACCCTCCAGCCGCCGGCACAGCTCGACCACCAGCGGCATCCGGCTGGCCAGGTTGATGGTCGGCACCATGGAGCGCACCCGGCGCAGAAACAGCTCGACGGCTGCGGGCGGAGCGTCGCCGCCCCAGTTCTCCACGTCCAGCGGCGCCACCTCCCACACGTCAGCGGAGGTGATCGGCAGCGGCCGGCGCGAGGTGATCAGCACCCGCAACCCCGGGTGGGCGGCCTGGAGTTCCAGCACCACCCGGGAGACCGACCGCACCACGTGCTCGGCGTTGTCGATGACCAGCAGCAGGTCGGCGCTGCCGTGCTCGGCGGAGACCGGGCGGGCCGCCCGCACCACCTGCCGGACCGCCCGGCGCACCTGCTCGTGGCTGGCGGCGTCGTCCTGCGTGGCGGCGCCGGGGGCCTCCGGCACGCACTGGCCGAGTTCCACCACGGCGACCCCGTCGCGGAACAGCGCCTGCATCTGGGCCGCCGCCGACAGCGCCAGCCGGGTCTTGCCGACCCCGCCCGGCCCGGTCAGCACCAGCAGCCGGCCGCGCTGGAGGGTGGCCAGCACGTGCCGCAGGTCCTCGGCGCGGCCGACCATCGTCTCGGCGACCGGGCGCGGCCCGTACCAGCGGGTCGGGTTGACGGTGTTCTCCGGCAGCCAGGGACCCCCGCGCTGCCGGGGCAGGAACGTGTCGACGGCCGGCATTCCGGGCCGGACGGACGCCTCGCCGGCCAGCTGGGCCAGCGAGTTGCCGAACGCGGAGAGCAGCAGCTCCACCGACGCCCGGCGCGGGTTGATGTTGGAACCCGTCTCGATGTTGCGGATCGTGCGCACGCTGACGCCCGACCGTTCGGCCAGCTCCTCCTGCGTCCACCCGCAGGCCCTGCGCCGGCCGGCCAGGAAGTGCCTCAGCTGCCGGATGTCGATCGAGCCGACCAGCGGTTGTTCCGTGGCCTCAATCATGGCGTTGCTCCCCGTGAAACAGATTGACGCGAGACGAAGCCGAACCGGACGCGGCGGTTGAGGACCGCGACCGACCCGGCGCCGGACGGGACCGGCCTCAGGGCCCGGTCCGTGACCGCGGGGTTCGGGAGGCCGGACGTCACAGACCCCGCGCGGAGGACGCGCGGGACGTGGCCGCGCCCGGCGCCGTGCGCCGTCCGCTCGCCGGCCAGGGGGTCCGCCGCCCGCGGGCGGGCGGGGGAGGCGCGGTGCCCGACCGCGGGTCCGGGGCGAGCGGACCGGCGTGGCCGGAACCGAGCCGGGTGGCGGTCGCACGGTGAGCCCGGTCCTCGGGCGTGGTGCGGCGCATCGGATGTCTCCCTTCCGTGGTCGAGCTGCTGTGCGCCCCTCCCGGTCCCGCTGCTCCCGGCGCCGCACCCGTTCGCCGTCCGGCGGCCGGGTTCCGGCCCGGGAGTCGCCCGGTCGGGGCGGGCGTCGCGCTCCGCGGTACACGAAACGGACATTCCGCACCAACCGGCCTCCCCGTTGAGGGAAGTCTGCGGGAACCGAACGTGCAGGCGGAAGGGCATTCGAGTGGCAGCAATGCGTCGTGGCACGGAAATGCCACAACGTGCCCATGTCATTTGAGCTTAACTTGAGCCGTCCGTCGGCCGGTTGGAGCGGAACTGGCAGTTCCAGGGGCTCTGCCTGCGGCTCTGTCATCGATTTGGCGCCGCGTTGGGATGTGGATTGCCTTCCCTTTGCTTATTGGCACCTCCCGGCCACCGGATCCTTCCTGCCGCCGGCCGCGCCTTCCGCCGAACCGCCGCTCTCCTGCACAATGTGCGCGCGGGAGGTGTCGGCAGGAGACCGCCTGGGGAGCCGGCGCGCCGCACTCGGGTAGGCCGGGCTGAGTCGAGGCTGATTGAGGAGCGCGAGCACCATGCGTACCGCACGTCGTATTCTGGGATTCGCGGCCGGCGCCGCGGCCCTGTCCACCGTTCTGCTCAGCGGGACCGCCCAGGCCGCCGCCGCTCCCGTCGCGCAGGCGAGCGGCACCGGGACGAGCAGCACGTGCACCGACAACCTCAACTGGGACGGCGTCCCGGCGTGCCAGGCGGCCCAGCAGGCCGGCTGAGCCCGCGGTGGCCGGACCGCCCGCCGCCGCGCCGACCCGGGAGCCGGTGAGGGCGGCGGTCACAGCCAGCCGCGCTGCCCGGCCCGCAGGCCGGCCTCGAACCGGCTGCGCGCGTTGAGGCGTTCGCTCAGATCAGCGGTCATCCGGCGCACGGTGCGCAGCGACAGGCCCAGCGACTTGCCGGCAGCCGCGTCGGTCAGGCCCTGGGCCAGCAGCTTCAGCAGCTCCTGCTCCCGGGGGGTCAGCCCGTTGTCCTGGCGCTTCTGCGGCGGCGCGCCCAGCGGAACGGCCTGGCCCCACACCCGTTCGAACAGGTCCACCAGCGCCGAGATCACCCCCGGCGAGCTCAACTGGATCGCGCCCTTGCGCGAGTTGTCGGCGTCCACCGGCAGCAGCGCCACCCGCCGGTCCACCAGCACCATCCGCACCGGCAGCACCGGCACGGTGCGCACGTGCCCGCCCAGCTCGGTCAGCCAGTGCGCGTACTCGCTGGTCGTGCCGTCGTTGCGGACGCTGTCGAGGTAGACCGTGCGCATGTCGACGCCGCGGGCGATCACGTCGCGGTCGAGTGGCTTGCTCGCCTCCAGGCTGGCCGCGGACTGCGCGCCGCCGGGATTGAACGTCATGCACTCGGTGGTGGAGGACAGCGCCAGTTCCTTGATGCGGTTCTGGATCGCGTCCATACCGATCAGACGTTCGCCGTCCTGACTGCCCTGTGCCGGGTACAGATCGTTGAACTCCGCGAGCAACTTGCTGATCGTGGCCCGGTTCTCCTCGTACTCCTGCTGCCGTACGTGCAACTCGGCGAGCTGGTCGGCGAGCAGGGACTGCAGGCTGTCACGCGGGTCGACCGGCTGCAGCAGGCGTTCCCCGGACTTCACGATCTCGTGTACGAGGTGCAACTCGACCAGGCGCTCGACCGCGCCGCGCGCCGCTTCCGGTCGCAGTCCGGACTGGGCCACCACGTCGTCCATGGACAGGCCATGGTTGATCAGCAGCAGCCGGTACACGTCCTCTTCCTGTGGGCCGAGCCCAAGACCACCAAGCAATCCCAACCCCCGTTGTACATGCTCGTATCGGTGAAGCGAACAGATCACCCGGGCGCTCGCGACGATATCGTGGCCAGGCGTCGACCGGCCAGGCTGTGAGCGGCCGCGCGGGGCCGCCGGAAGCGTCCCGGGCAAGCGCTTGCCCCGAGGCGTCGACTTCCGCTTTCCGGTGATCCATCCCGCTGTGCGAACCGGTTACCGATGGGTAAGGGGCGGGTGCAAGCGCTTTCTCCTTTGCACTTTCAATCGATGGCAGGTAGGTGTCATTCCGCTCCCCCGACGCCCCGACTGCCCGACGGCCCGGTCCGGGTGCCCGTGGTACGCCTCGCCGGCGGCGGGCCGGCCACCGGGGTGGTTCACGCGTATCCGGAGAGTTGCCGGTATGTGCCGGAGGCGTTGCCTGGAGCCGGCCACCTGGGTGCTCCAGGATGGTTCCATCAGCCCACGACCCGGCGTCCGCCCCGGCAGAAGGAACACCACGCGATGACCCACGCGACCCACCCGGTCCACGCCCTTCCCGGCGCCGGACCATCGGCCGGAGCCCGCCGGCCGGGTGCGCCGCGCCCGGGCGCCGTCCCCCGACCCGCCACGGGCGGCCGGCCCGGCTGACCGCACCCCACGAACCCCCGAGGCCGCCGGACCTCTTCCCCCTTCCCGGCGGCCGTCATCGTCCCCGGCCGCCCGTATCCCCCCGTTATCGGTCGGCCGGGGGCAACCCCGACCGCGCGCCGCTCCCCGAACCCCCGTCGAGGAGCGCCGCGCGGCGGGACGCCGCCGTCACCGCCCGCGGCAGGGTCGTCCGCACACACGCGCGGCGGCCCGAAAGGGACGTCCCGGTGCCATTGCACGGGGACCGCTTTCGCTCCGGATCGCCTGCCCGTCGACGTAGGCCGAGGCGGCGCCACGGCGCCCGCGCCGGCTCCTACTCGGGTTCCGGGGCGAGGTCGGAGCGGCCGCCCAGGGGTGCCTGCACATGTCGCGCGAGCCGGTCAGGCGGGTGACGACGGCGCTCCCAGCAGGGCTGCCGCCGTCTGGAGCCTGGTGAGGACGGGGGCCGGGGCGAGCCCGGGGACGGGACGGCAGGTGAAGCCGAGGCGGCTCATCGCCCGGGTGACCTCGCCGGCGGAGAAGTCACGGCGATCCTGCCCGGTGAGCACCTGACCGACCTGCTTGACCGGGTAGGTGCGGCGGCCGATGATCACGGACTCACCGGTCACGGGTTCGGGTTTGATGCCCTTCATCGATTCCAGCACTTCGCTCTTGACGAGGTTGAAGGAGAAACGGGCGATGACACAGCGCATGATGCCTCACAGGGTGACGTAGAGCCTTTTGACCGCGCCGGTGGGCGGGTCTGGTGGGCGGGGGCAGCCAGTCAGGCGGCTGCGCCGAAAGCCTGTCGGCCGGAGACGCGTGACGCCGTGCGCGACGTGGCGGCGGCGCGTCGGGCCTGGGCGGCGCCGCTGCGTCGGCCGCGTGACGCGGACGGGCGGCGGCGCTTGAGCCGTTCGGTGACCGGTGCGGTGATGGTGACGGGGATGCCCGACGGGGTCTGGGCGCCGGTGATGCGGTTCAGTTCGGCCTCGCCGGAACGCACCTGGGTGGTGAGCGGGGTGATGCCGGCGTCGGCCATCAGCCGGGTCATGTCGCGGCGCTGGTTGGGCATCACCAGGGTGACGACGGTGCCGGACTCGCCGGCCCGGGCGGTGCGTCCGCCGCGGTGAAGGTAGTCCTTGTGGTCGGTGGGCGGATCGACGTTGACGACCAGGTCGAGGTTGTCGACGTGGATGCCGCGGGCGGCGACGTTCGTGGCCACCAGCACGGTGACGTGCCCGGTCTTGAACTGCTCCAGGGTGCGGGTGCGCTGGGGCTGCGACTTGCCGCCGTGCAGCGCCGCCGCCCGTACTCCGCTCGAGAGCAGGTCCTTGGTGAGGCGGTCGACGGCGTGCTTGGTGTCCAGGAACATGATCACGCTGCCGTCGCGTGCGCCGATCTCGATGGTGGCGGTGTGCTTGTCAGCGGCATGGACGTGCAGTACGTGGTGTTCCATCGTGGTGACCGCTCCGGCCGAGGGGTCGACGGAGTGGACGACCGGGTCGTTGAGGTAGCGGCGCACCAGCAGGTCGACGTTGCGGTCCAGGGTGGCGGAGAACAGCATGCGCTGTCCGCCGGGACACACTTGGTCCAGGAGTTCGGTGACCTGCGGCATGAAGCCCATGTCGGCCATCTGGTCGGCTTCGTCCAGCACGGTGATCTCGACCTGGTCCAGGCGGCAGTCTCCGCGCTGGATCAGGTCCCTCAGGCGTCCCGGGGTCGCGATGACGACCTCCGCGCCGCCGCGCAGGGCGCCGGCCTGCCGGCTGATCGACATGCCGCCGACCACGGTGGCCATCCGCAGCCGCAGCGGCCGGGCGTAGGGGGCGAGCGCGTCGGTGACCTGCTGGGCCAGCTCCCGCGTGGGCACCAGGACCAGGGCCAGCGGCTGCCGGGGCTCGGCGCGCCGGCCGGTCGTGCGGGCCAGGAGCGCCAGGCCGAAGGCCAGGGTCTTGCCGGAGCCGGTGCGGCCCCGGCCCAGCACGTCCCGGCCGGCCAGCGTGTTGGGGAGCGTCGCCGCCTGGATCGGGAACGGGACGGCCACGCCCTCGGCGCCGAGCGCGGCCAGCAGCGGCGCGGGCATGTCGAGGTCGGCGAACGCCGCGACGGCGGGAAGCGCCGGTGTGGTGGTCACCGGCAGCGCGAACTCACCCTGCGGCCCGGGGCGCCGCCTGTGGCCTCCGGAGCGGCCCGCGCCCGAGGAACGCGAGGACTGCGAACGGAAGCCGCCGCCCCGTGAGGAGCCGGTGGAGCCGCCGGTGCGGGAGTAACGGTCGTTCGTGCGAGTGGTGCGGTTCATGCGGAACCTTCCTCGATGCGGCACGTATCGAGGAATTCCCGCGGCGGCGAGCCGCATGGAGAATCGCAAGTACGAACCGAAGAAAAGAAAACGAAAACGGGGAAGAATGAACCTCCCATTGCGACGACAGAGGCGGGGGCCCGCCGAAAGAGATCTGAACACCGGCACGAAAGACAGGGCCGCCTTCGTCCTGCCGTGATTCGCCGGGGGCGCCACCCGAACCGGAATTCTCCCGCCGCCCCGTGAAGCCGTTGCCGTACTCAGGGGCAACCTGTCAGGCAGAAAAGCTGGGGCCCGCACCCTCAGGTGCGGGCCCCAGCTCGGTGTCACGCGTCAGCGTCAGGCGGGGACGATGTTCTCCGCCTGCGGGCCCTTCTGGCCCTGGGTGACGTCGAAGTTCACCTTCTGGCCCTCCTGAAGCTCACGGAAGCCCTGGGCAGCGATGTTCGAGTAGTGGGCGAACACGTCAGCGCCGCCACCATCCTGCTCGATGAAGCCGAAACCCTTTTCCGCGTTGAACCACTTCACGGTGCCAGTAGCCATGTCATATCTCCTTCGGGGCGGTGCCCTGGGATCGCACTGTGCGAGCCCAGCGTCGCCGTGATGATTATCCCGTCCGGAAAACACCGGAAAACAAAATGCTCCCACCGGAACGAAAAATCCATTGAGGGCACTTGAAGCTTTGGGAACCACTACTGCAACTGGTCATCACAGTAGCACAAGGCGGGTGGCCGTGCTCGGGAGCGGTGCGAATTTTGTAGCTCATCCACGAATTACGCACACGGGAGGCATGCTATTTCTCATGTCGCGGCACCAGATATTCGCACCGGCGCGGATATGAAGCACATCCGTCCCGAGACGGCCTTCTCCGAAGAAATCCCAGGCGCTGATCCGGCCGGAAGACAACCGCCCCCTCGGAACGGCACGGCCGAACATCGCACGCCGCGGCCGCGGCGGCCCCTTGCTTCCGGCGCCGGGCCAGCAGGGCCTCCCGGCGCTCGGCAAACCTCGCCGCCTGCTCGTTCGGCCCACCCATGAACATGCCGATCCCGTCCTGCGTCTGAAGCCCCTCGGCGGCCAGGCCGGAGATGTCCGGTGCCTTCAGGTGGCGCAGCACGGGCCGCAGCACGTCGTCGTGGTGGATCCGCAGGTTGTAGATGCCGCCGACGGCCATCCTTGCTGCCGCCCGTTCGAATCCCGGGATCCCGTGACCCGGCGTGCGGAAGCCAGTCACGACATCGGCGATGGCCCGCATCGCCTGGCCGGGGGCTATCCGCAGTGCGGCGGCCAGCAGGTTGCGGTAGAAGACCATGTACAGGTTCTCGTCGGTCGATCCGGGCGAGCATCCGCTCGCACACCGGGTCGCCCGAGTGGTGCCCGGTGTTGCGGTGCGAGACCCGGGTGGCCAACTCCTGGAAGGCGACGTACGCGATCGAGTGCAGGGCGCGGTGGCTGTTGTCCGCCTCGAACCCCTCCGCCATGTGCACCATCCGGAACCGCTCCAACTCCACGGGATCCACGGCGCGCGAGGTCGGCAGGTAGTCGCGCATGGCGATAGCGTGCCGCCCCTCCTCCGCCGTCCGGCGGTGCACCCATGTCCCCCAGGCGCCGTCGCGCCCGAACACCGTGGCGATCTCGTGGTGGTAGCTGGGGAGGTTGTCCTCGGTCAGCAGATTCACCACCAGCGCGATCCGGCCGACGCCGGAGACCTTGGACTGGCCCTGCGCCCACGCCTCACCGCCCGTGGCGGACTTCAAGCTCAGGCGTTGGGCCGGTGGACCTCGGGTACTCAGCCCTTGGCGCCAGCGCCCCGCGCCCCGGCAGTCGGCCTCGTTCGCGGCAGGGATCGGGGGCGCCGGTTCCGGCTTGTCTCAGGGTTTGTCGGTGGGGCTGCCCGACTCGGTGGCCCTGCGGTATTCGGCGTTGATCCGCTGCGCTTCTTCGAGCTGGTCTTCGAGGATGACGATGCGGCAGGCGGCCTCGATCGGGGTGCCCTGGTCGACGAGTTCACGGGCGCGGGCGGCGATGCGCAGCTGGTAGCGGGAGTAGCGGCGGTGGCCGCCCGCGGAGCGCAACGGGGTGATGAGGCGGGCTTCACCGATGGCGCGCAGGAAGCCCTGGGTGGTGTTGAGCATCTCGGCGGCCCGGCCCATGGTGTAGGCGGGGTAGTCGTCGTCGTCGAGACGGTCGTACGAGTCGTCTGCTGTCATCTGTTCCTCTCTGGGGACGCGTGGAGGGGCCCTGGTGCCTCTGGCACCAGGGCCCCGAAGGAACTGCTACACCATCTGCCGGTCCTTTACTGCACCGGCCTTCTGTGTCCGCACCGCCGCCGGGGGGCTGGCAGGGGATGCGGGGATCGCGGTTGCTCGACCGGAGACCACCTCACTATCGATGTCCTGCGGTACCCGGGCTCAAGACGTCCGCCCGGGCGATCCTGATGGCGCTTAGCTCCTCCGTTCTTCCCTCTTGACCAGCACTTACCAAAGGGACTTCATCCTGCTGGTGCTGCTCTACTGCGTACTGCTGGTAATGCGAACTGCTGTGACCTGGACAAGCGTCACACTTCGGCAGCCAGCCCCGTCGCCTACCTTGCGTCTGCTCTGGCTTGGAACCCCACTGCCGAACCTCCCGGTGCGCGCGCCCGCAGCCGACGCCTTCACCGAGGTGCTGCTCACTGACTCCACTGCTGGGTACTGCGAACTGCACTTGCCGGTACTTCCACCGCGTCAACCGCGGTCCTGCCGATGGCGGCCCCTGATCACTGCGGGCCACCCGGTCCGGTCGCCAGTCCCGTCGCCGTCCTGCACCAACCCTGGCTTCGAAACTCCACCACCGCACCGTCCTACGCACTGCAACTGCATGTACTGCTTCCCGCCAGTTCGTCTCTGCCGGGCTTGCTCGATCTCGGCTACAAGAGAAACCATACCCACGTCACCATCCAATGTCTACTCCGACTGACACAGATTTCTGATCGGTCGAAAGTGAGGTAGCCGAGCCCCGCCGGATTAGGCAGTCACTGGATGGGGCAGAGCCGGGCGGGTAGGCAGCGACGGGCCAGAGGCCAGGGGGAATCTGATGGACACGATGTGCGTCGATGCCATGACCATCCGCTCCGCGCCGTCGCCGAGGCGCGCGAGACCACCCGGGCCTTCCTCGAAGCTCTCGGTCAGCCAGCCGTCGGCTCGGAAGCGGCCGACACCATCGTCCTGGTCGTCTCCGAACTCGTCCCCAACGCCCTACGCCACGGCGGCAGCACCTACACCCTCCGCTTTGACCGCCAACCCCCACCTCATCGAGGTGGCCGTCGTCGACCCCAGTCCGCGGGCACCCCGCATCCGCACCCCCGACCTCAACGGCGACACCGAGGGCTTCGACCGAGGCATGGCCAACCGCCTCGCCCACTCCACCAAGGTGACCCGCCGGACGACCGGCGGGAAGACCGTGAGCGCCCTTCCCGCCCGCTGACGACCGCACGGCAGTGTCTGGGAGTAGTGACCCAGTCCAGGCGGTGTCGTGCGGAAGGGCCGCGTGGCCTTTTATGCCGCTTGAGTGAGTTCGGCGCGGCCGAACAGGAGTGCGTAGCCGGCGGGGAGTTGGCGCAGGATGCGGGTGATCAGGTCGGGGCCAGCCAGGGCGGCGACGGTGGTGAGGACGGAGCCGGCGTCCCAGCGGGTGGTGGCGGGGGCGGCGCCGGCGCGGTCGGCGAGGTCTTGGACGAAGGCCCGGCCGGTGAGGGGCTGGGTGTCGGGGATCTGGTTGGCGAGGATGCAGGCGGCCTCAAAGGGCAGACGGGCGGCGAGTTCGACGCGTTCGTCGCCGGCCAACCGGCGTCCGAGTCCCGAAAGGACCAGGCGGACGGCTTCCTCGGCCTGTTCCCGGGTGGGGTAGACGCCTTCGTAGCGGACCTTCTCCAGCATCTGCTCGAACGTCATCACCGGAGGGTGCTGGAGCGGTGCACGCGGGTCGGACATCACTGCGGTGGCTGCCTTTCCGTTATTCGAGATGGCGGTGCCGGCGCCCGCCGGGGGCGGCACCGGCGGAAGGGTGGTCAGGTGGGCTGGGGACGGCCGAAGAGGAGGTCGTAGCCCGCGGGGAACTGGAGCAGGACCTGCTGCAGCAGGTCCTCGCCAGCCGCGTCGGCAACCGTGCTCAAGACGGCGCTGACATCCCAGGCCGCGGTCGCCTCGGTGGCCCCCTCGATCCAGGCCGCCGTCGCCCGCACGAACCGCTCCGGTGAGAGTGGTTCGGCGCTCTGCAGCGGGTTGAGCGGGACCAGGGCGAAGCCTTCCGGCAGACGCCCCGCAAGGCGGGCACGCACTTGGCCGACCAGGTGTGCGCCGAGCAGGGCGAGCACCACCCGGGCTACGCGTTCCGCCTCCTGCCGGCTCCCGTACTCGCCACGTTCCCGCACCTGGTCGAGGAACGCCTCCCACCGCAAGATCATACCGGCCGCCGCCCCTCTTTCGTCCGGTGCGGAGGACGGGTGAGGGGGTCAGGTGCCCGTCCTCCGCCGCTTCGGCCCCGGCTGCCGGGGGCTCAGCCGGAGATCTGCTGGCGGGAGGCCCCCCCGCCGATGGCGATCTTCCGGGGCTTGGCGCGCTCGGCGATCGGGATGCGCAAGGTGAGCACCCCGGCGTCGTAGTCGGCCTTGATGTGCTCGGTGTCGAGCGTGTCGGCCAGCACGATCTGGCGGGAGAAGACACCCAGAGGCCGCTCCGACAGTTCCATCTGCACGTTGCCGGCCTTCGCCGCGGGGCGGCGCTCGGCCCTGACGGTCAGCATGTTCCGCTCGACGTCGACGTCGATCGCCTCCGCGCTGACGCCGGGAAGGTCGAAGGCCACCACGTACTCGTCACCCTCGCGGTAGGCGTCCATCGCCATCGCGGACGGCCGCGTCCAGGTACCGGAGCTGGTCAGCTGCTGAGCGAGACGGTCCAGCTCGCGGAAGGGGTCGGTGCGCATCAACATCGCGAAACACCTCCAGAAGGTTCGGGCAGTACCTGCCAATGCGCTGCACTGAAACCGTTGTAGCATGTCATCCAATGGATGACAAACATGGTGTCGTCCAACGGCTGACAGTCCTGAAGGAGGTGCCCATGGCAGCAGCCGACCAGCCGACTTCTTCCCGCACCAACACGGAGAGTCCGGCATCGTTTCTCGCCGCCGCGGCGGCCCTGGAAGCCATCGACGGCGAACTGCACGCCGCTCAGCACACACCTCCGGGCGCTCCCGGCGCCCCCGCCACCGGCCCGGAACAGGCCCTGGCCTCCCTCCTGCTTCTGCGGCAGATCCGCGAGCAGCTCTCCGGATGGGAGTCCGGCTTGATCGAAATCGCCCGCCACGCAGGAGCCAGCTGGGCCGACCTCGCCCACCCCCTCGGCGTCGCCAGCCGCCAAGCCGCCGAACGCCGCTACCTGCGAGGCCGCCCCGGACCCATCGGAACCACCGCCGAACAACGCGTCCAGGCCACCCGCGAACGCCGCGCCGCCGACCGCGCCACCGCTACCTGGGCCCGCCAGCACGCCGCCGACCTGCGCCGCATCGCCGCCCAGATCACCACCCTCACCGACCTCCCCACCGCCGCCCGCCAACCCCTCAGCCAACTTGACGCCGCCCTCGCCCACGACGACCCCGCCACCCTCATCCACCCCCTCAACGCCACCCGCCCCCACCTGACCACCACCCACCCCGACCTCGCCACCCAACTCGACACCCTCACCAACCCCCCCACGACACCGCGCACCCCCAACTGACCAGACACACACGGCGACAGGCATGCAACCGCCCCAACCGCGGCAACCCCCCAGCCGGTCGGCCGGGGTCTGCCACCAGGGGTGCATGGGCCTGTCC
>CAVQCY010000001.1:0-41830 GCA_963711125.1 uncultured Actinomycetota bacterium | reverse complement strand
GACGGGCGGCACCAAGCGGTGGCCGCTTTACGACATCGCGGCGAACGCGGACGCTTCCGTCACGGTCGACCCCGCGCTCGCCGAAGCCCTGGACACCTACCTGGACGAGACCATCGGCTGGCCGGGCACCGAACGGGCGTGCCGGTACGCCGTGCGGTTCGCGGCGCTGCGGGAGGTCCCCGGTGTCGAACTCCCGGACCTTCCCGACCCGTTCGAGCCGCTGCTCCTGCTGTGGGAGCGCGGCGGCGAGGTCGTTCTGGACGAACTCGGCGGCGCGTACTTCGGCACCGCCTACGTCGGAGCCAGGACGTGGGCGGTACGGGTCTCGGAGGAACCAGTGGTCTCCCTGGACCCTGCGGTCCTCGACGGCATCGACGCGCAAGCCGACTGACGCTCTCCGCACGGCTGCGGCGGGGCCGCATCCTGGCCCTGCCCGCCCTCACCTGACCACCCCGCCCCGCTCCGACGCACACCGGGAGGAGGCCGGCCCGCAGTCCCCGGCCCGTGGAAGCCGACGCCACCCGCGCGACAGCCGAAGCGCAGCCCTACCCGGACCCCGCCCGCCGAGCAGGACGAACGCGACAACCCGGGCGCAAGATCAACTCATGGCCGCCGTGAAAGATTCAGGCCAGGTCGAGCCGGCCACCGCCGAATGGGTCGATTGGTACAACCGCCTGACCGGCAGTGATACTCCAACGCCACTCCATCGAGCGATACCAAACCCGGCATTACGGTGCGTACCGCACTTTCATGAAGGGGCTCCTGTCACCAGGCCTGCTGAGTAAGGAAAAAGCGTTTCCAGAAGTCGAGTCGGGCCGGATCCGCCAACGGGATCGGTCCGAAGCCGCCCCCGACCCCCATGACCGCCGGGTTGTCAGGTGTCCAGGCGGGCCAGTGCGGCAGGCCAGGGCCGTTGGGGTCGCCGGTGGTCGCGTAGTTGACCCAGTAGCCGCTCATGATCTCCGCGATGTCATGGTCCTTCTCGGTCCACTCGGCCTGGTCGGGGTCGAGGTTGCCGAAGACGAAGTCGATCTCTGAGCTGTGCGAGGCGCGACGCGGGTCCTGCCCCATCGCGGGGGAGGCATGAGTCCAGAAGTACGTGTACACGGCGCGGGTGGCGTGCCTGCTCCAGTCCCTCGCCCACAGCCAGGTGGAGATCCGGGCGTTGTCCCGCACGGAGCACGTTGCCGATGTGGGACCGCCCCGCCTCGTCGTCGGTGGCCGCCGGGTCCCGCTGCAGGAATTCCTCGGTCATCGCCCCGAACCTGCTGCAGGCCGCGTCGATGTACGCGTCCCGTGTCACGTGTACCGGAGGCGCCCCCGGCCGCCACGCCTTCCTCCCCGCTGCCCGGTAGGCGGCGAAAGTGTTCTCGGGAACCGCGCCGCTCTCGTCGAGGTTGTTCCCCGCGAGGTAGTGGACATCGTTCTGCAGTCCCTTGGCGTACGTCTCCGCATACGTGTGGGGGATCACCCCAGCCGTCGACGACCGGGCGGAACGGCGGCAGCTTTGGCCACAGTCCCGGTCTCGACGGTGTCGTCGACGGCGGAGGCGTTCCCGTCGACCAGCTTCTGCCAGGGCAGCGACCGCAGCCGCCCCGGTGTCCGCGCTCCTCGTTCGGCCGCGTACCGGATGCCCGCCTGCTCGGCGTCGGCCAGGGTCCGGTACGACGTTTGTCAGGTACCGGAGTTCGGGGTCCCGGGAGTGGCGGGCATGGCTCTGGGCGACGGCCCGGTGGAACAGCCCCTGGGCTACCGGTGACATGGTCAGGAATTCGCCCCGCCCCCGCGCCGGCCGACTGCCCGGCGATCGTGACCCGGCCCGGGTCGCCGCCGAAGCCGGCGATGTTGCGCCGCACCCACTCCAGCGCCGCCACGCAGTCGAGCAGCCCGTAGTTGCCGGAGGCGTGGTGCTCGGACTCCTCGCTCAGCTCCGGCGTGGCGACGTAACCGAAGGCCCCCAGGCGGTAGTTGAAGGTCACCACCACGACGCCGCTACGGGCCAGGCTCTCGCCGTCGAAGCGCGGGTTCGCGCCCGTGCCGACCCGGTAGCCGCCCCCGTGGATCCAGGCGAGAACCGGGCGCGCCTTCTCGGCGGACGCGTCGGTGTCCCCGGACGCGGCGATGGCGCCGGTCCACACGTTGAGGTGCAGACAGTCCTCGCTCATCGGCAGGTCGAGGCTCGCTGTCTCGGGCCCCAGGGCCTGCGGGCATATCGGGCCGAAGTGGTCGGCCTTGCGGACCTCGGCCCACGGCACGGGTGGCTGGGGCGGCCGCCAGCGGAGGTCGCCGACCGGCGGAGCAGCGTAAGGGATACCGCGGAAGACGGTGATCGACCGGTCTCTTCCCGGTATGCCCTCCACCGGCCCTGCTCGGTCTGCACTGGGTGGTGCACCGTGTTTCTCCAAGGTCGGCGTCGAACGGTTCGTCAGTCGGTCGTACGTGCTCCCAGCAGCCGGCTCGTCAGTGCTCCCCTCGCTGCAGCAGCAGAGCCTGCCGGGCGGAGGCGACATGGTGGCGCATCGCGGCGATCGCGGCGTCAGGGTTACGGGTGATGACGGCCAGGAGGATGGCCTGGTGCTCCCCAGTGATCCCGCGCGGGGGTGGCGCGCGAGAGGTTGCGGTACTGGCGCATCACCAAGGGGTAGAGCAGGGTGTCGTGGGCCCGGGCCAGGGTCTGCTGGTGCGCGGCCTCCTTCACCTGCTGGTGGAAGCGCCGGTTCCCCTGGGAATAACCCGCCGCGTCTCCCCGGGACTTGCAGTCCTCCATCACCTCCAGGGTGCGGCGCAGCTCACCGATCTCCTCCTCGGTGGCCCGCTCCGCGGCCTTGCCCGCCAGAGCCGACTCCAGCGTCTCGCGCGCCTCCAGGATGTCTGCGGCCTCCTCGACCGAGAAACTCCGTGTGCGCACCCCGCGGTTGACCTCGCTGGTGACGTAGCCCTCCTGGATCAGCTGAACCAGGACCGCCCGCATGGTGCTGCGCGAGACGTTGAACATCCGGGTCAGGTCCGCCTCGGTGAGCCGGGTGTCCGGCTCGACGCTGCCCGAGAGCAGCAGGGAGCGCAGCCCGTCGTAGGCCTGACCCTGCCGGGTCGTCGGCGCTGCCTTGCCCATGTTCACATCGTCGAAGCCGTTGGAATCCACCATGATCACCCTGCTTGTTTTCGGAGATAGGGACAAACTGTTCCCGGAGTATCCTTGATGACCGGTCAGCCGCCTGTCTGCAGGAGTACGGTCAGGCGTGGGCCCCGGCGAGTCCGGGTACAGGCGCCGCGCCGTGCCCGCGAAGATCTCCTGGCGGGCCCGCTCGGGCAGGTCCGCGAGGACCTGCAGGGCCAGGGCGAGGAGTTCCGGCAGTAACTCTCGGCAGCGGGGCGATTCGACCCCCAGGCGATCCGCTCGGCGCCGAACGCCTCGATGACCGGATCGAGGAAGTCACGTGCCGCGTCCCAGGCATCCCGCAGCCGTTCGAGGTTGCGGTGGGTGAGCTTAAGGTGCAGGCCCGGATGCCGGCTGAGCTCTGCGACCTCGGACCCCGCGCGAGCGGGCGAGGCGGCGATGTCGGGGTAGCCGATGTGGTCGAGGAGCACCTTCACGCCGGGGGACGCTCCAAGAGTTCCACCAACTGCTTCGTGGCCGGCCCCAGGCGCATCTGGAGGCAGACCGGCAGGCCCAGCTCCTCGGCCTGCTCCCAGAAGGGGAACGTCTGCGGGGCGACGAACCACTCACCCTGGGTCGGCACGGTACTGCCGCTGGTGAACAGCCGCACCCCGGCCAGACCGCCGTCTCCGACCGCGGCCTTGAGGTTCGCGGCGGCGTCCGGGCGCAGCGGGTCGACGGTGCCGACGGCGACGAAGCGCTCCGGCCAGTGCCGGGAGCTGTCGAGGACGTAGGAGTTGTCGTAGCCGTAGTTCGTGGTGGCCTGGACCAGGACGGCCTGATCAATACGGGCCGCGTCCATGCGGCTGACCATGCCGTCGGCGGTCACGGGCCGGCTGGCGGCCCACTCCGACTGTTTGCCCCCGATCGGGGCCTTGGGATAACTGGTCAGGTCCTCGGAGATGATGTGGCAGTGTGCGTCGACGACGTCCACGATCAGTGCTCCCCTGGTTCGGTGTCTTGGGTAAGGCCGGCTCAGGCGTCCGGGTAGTCGCCGGCGGCGAACAGCGAGCGCGTGTCGGCGGGGAAGTCGGCGTCGAGCAGCCTCTGGTCCTTCGCGAACCGGACCATCGCGTTCAGGCTGGGCATGTTGGCCTTGACACCGTAGGGGACGGGGTCGCTTCCGATGCGCTGTCCCTGGCGGGCCAGCCGGGGCACCGCCGACCAGTCGGGCTGGTCGGCGAGGTGCCGGCGCTTGCTCTCCGCGAAGGCCGCGTACAGCTTGGCCGCCAGGTCGGGGTCGCGCTCCACGGCTCGGAACGCACCGAGACCAGTGAGTGCAGCGGGTAGACGCCCTTGCGCAGGTAGTGGTCGACGGCGAGTGTCCCGGCCTCGGGGAAGAGGGGTCCGGGGCGTCATCGGCACCGGCCTCCGGTTCGGCGGCCGCCGTCCAGCCGGCCCGGGGCGCGCCCGCTCGCCCGTCCCGGCGTTGCCGGTCAGTGCGGCGTCGATCTCCCCGGACCGCAGCAGCTCGCCCAGCGAACGGCCGTCGGTGACCCGCTCGACGTTGGCCGGGACGCGGCCCTCGATGTGATCGTCGTCGTCGACCACCCAGGTGATCTTGTCGACGTCCACGCCGTACTCGTCGCGCAGCACGCCACGCACCCACCGCCCGTCTCACCGAGTAGGCACGCACGCCGACCCGGCGCCCCTCCAGGTCCCGCGGCACGCGGATCCCGGAGTCCGCGGCGCACTGCACATCGCCGTGGTGGAAGCGGCGGTTGAGGAACACCGGGACTGCGGTCAGCGCGATGCCTTCCTGGCGCGCCATCAGGTACGACACCGGCGCGAGTTCGCACACGTCGAACTCCAGGTCCCGGATCATCCGGCGGTAGGCCCCGATGACCGGTTTGACCTCCACGGGCTCGACCAGGTAACCGTCGACCTCGATGTCGCCGTCCAGCAGCGGCCGCGCGTGCGGATAGTCCCCGAGGACCACCGTGAGCTTGTCCATGTCCTGTCTCTCCCTATGTTTATTCGGTCCGGCTGTCCGTGCGGCGGTATCAGCCGCCCAGTCGGGCCGGTGGTACACCGAGCGCCGTGCAGGTCCGGTCGACGAGCTCGTCGTAGTCCACCGCCCGGGGAATCACGTCCTGCTCCAGTGCGTAGGCGGCGGCCTTGGTGAACGCGCCGCGCAGCGCCTCGAAGCCCACGGGGTGCAGGGGGAACGGCCGCCCGGCCTCCTCCTTGGTGGTGAGCACCGACCTCATCGCGTCGTACGCGGCGAGGACGGCGGCCGGGTGTTTTGCGGCGGCCCCCTCGGACACGCCGACCACGTGGTTGACCGGGATGAACCCCTGGTCCCCGACCACTGTTCGGCGACCTCGTGGGCGCCTGCGATGGCGGTGCGGATACGGCATCGGCGGGCAGTTCGTTGCCCATGATCCCGAAGTCGACCCGGCCTTCCAGGAAGTCCGCAGGCAGCTTGGCGCCCTCCGGTGCGCGCTGCACCCAGGACGGGTCCCCGGCACCTTCGACGTGGTGGCCCTCGTAGGTCGTCCAGTCCGCCTCGCGCAGGTCGACGCCGTACTGCTCGGTGAGGAACCCGCGCACCCACACGCCGGTGGTCTGGCTCCAGGCACGCACTCCGCCGCTGTGCCCCGCCACGTCGGCGACCGACAGATTGCCGAGGGTCACCAGGGTCTGGTGCTGGTGGCGTCCGAGCGTGGTGCCGGCAGCAGCAGCACCGGCTTGCCGTGGGCGACAGCCTGCAGGACGGTCACGATCGCCAGTTCGCACAGGTCCACGTCCGACCGGTTCACAAAGCCGCGGGATGCCTTGTGCACCGGCTTGATGCCGACCCGCTCCGGCTCCGTACCCGCCTCGCGGGCCGCCGACAGCGCGGCTGCCGCGAGATCGTCACGGCCGAGCACCAACTTCATGTCTCTCTCCTTGCGCATAGGGACCGGCGGTGCGCCTCAGGCCCGCTGTCCTGGGGGCGCGGCCCGGTGGTGGGGGTGACCATGCCGGTGGTGCCGCTCGTGGTGCGGGCGCAGCGGGTCGACGCCGTAGTCGCCCGCGTTGGAGGTGCGGGCGACGGTGTGGATATGCCGGCGTGACTGGTAGTCGTTGCCGAAGAGCGCACCGGGCACGTGCTCGAACTCGACGAGGATCACCGGGCTGTGGTAGCGGTAGTAGAAGGTGCCGTCGGGGTCCCCGGCCCACCCAGTGGTTCCCCCTCGCCCGCCGGGCGACCTTCTTGAGCAGGTCGGGAGTCCAGACCTCCGGCTTGCGGGCGGGCGGGTTGCCCCGTTGCCGCAGCCCTACCGGCTCTCCCACAGCTGCTCCTCCTCCTTTTGATGTTCCTTCATGGGTGCGCCACCACATGGCGCACCCATGGCGATCGCCTCCTCAGTTGTCGAGGGAAGCCGCTTCTCCTCGATCGCCGCGACATCCACCGGTTCCCTGATGAGGCTCTGCTCCAGGGCGTAACGGCCGGCGATCTCCAGGCAGGCGGTCAGCGAGTCGCTCCACCCGGCCGTGACCGCCCGCCCTGCGGGTGAGCCGCACGCTCGCCGCGGTGTCCGCGATCACCTTTCAGGGCCCGGTAGACGGCGCGCACGGCCTCCGGGCGGGTGCGCAACACGTCATCGCGCACCACCAGCAAGTGGTTGGCCGGGACCGTCCCGTGCCGCTCGGTCCACGCCAGCCCGGCCTCCTCGGCGTCCGCCACGAGCGGGACCAGTCCCGCGCCCTGCCGCCGATCGCCTTGGGTCCGAGTACCGCCGCGTCGACATCCTGGGAGCGCAGCAGGTCCGCGACCCGCTCGGCCCGCGAGCGTTCCACGTACGGGGGATTGACGTACTGGGCGACGTGGACGTCCTCGGTGGTCACCCAGGTGACATCGCAGGACCTGACTCCGTACTCCTCCTGCAGCCAGCCGCGCACCCACAGACCGGTGGTCTGGCCGTACGCACGCACGCCCACGCGCCGGCCGACAAGGTCCCCGGGACCGATCTGCGGGCCCTCCGGCAGCCGGGTCAGGGAGCGGTGATGGGTGCTCCCGATCAACACCGCCGGAAGCAGGGTGACCGGCACGCCGGCCTCCCTGGCCTGGAGGTAGGTCGCCGTCGGCATCTCGCAGATGTCGTAGGCCAGGTCACGGACCATCCGGGCGAAGGCCGGGGGCAGCGGGGAGGACTCCAGGTACTGGCAGTCCACTCCGTCCACGGGGACGCTCCCGTCCTTCAGCGGCCGGGTGTGCGGGTAGTTGCCCAGCAGTACGGTCAGCGGTGTCGTCATGTGTGTCCCGTTCCTCCTGCTCATACGTCCTCGCCGTACTGGATGCGGCGGTAGGGGGTGCTCAGTACCTCGCGGGTGATGCGGACGTCGATCACGGTGGGACGGGGGGAGCGCACGTACTGCGCCAGGGCGTCGCGCAGCTCCTGTGCCGTGCGGACGGTGGCTCCGCCGCCGCCGAGCGCCTGGGCGACCGTGCCCAGCTCGGGTGTGGAGATGGTCGCCAGGTCCGGGTCGAGTCCCTTCGCCTTCGCCTTGTGGTACTCCGCGCCGAGGCCCTGGTCGTTCATCACGACAACCAGCAGCGGAATGTCGTACCGGCACGCCGTCTCGAACTCGGACAGGTGCATGATGAAGCTCGCGTCGCCCTCCACCACGAAGCCGGGCTTGTTGCCCTTCGCGACCATCTGGCCCAGCGCGATCAGCGGGGCCTGGCCGATGGCGCCGAACATGCCGTAGTTGGAGAGCACGTCACGGGAGCGCTGGAAGAGCATGGTGCCGAAGTCGGTCTGGTGGCCGCTACCCAGCACCAGCCCCATCTCGCCGGGGAGTTCGTGGTCGAGGATCCAGATCGCCTCGCGCGGGTCGAGCCGTCCGGGCTCGTTCACGTACTCCGGCTGCCGGAGCCGGGCGGTCAGGTGCTGCCGGACGGCGTCGGTGTGGAATCCCTCCAGCCGGACGGACCGGTCCTGGAGCAGCTGGGTCAGCCCGGTGAGAGCGGTGACCGCGTCGGCCTGCAGGTAGCAGTCCGCCGTCCTGCCGTTGCCCATCACCAGGTGCGGGGAGGTGTCGATCTGGATGTACTTGGCCTCGGGGTAGAGGTAGCCGCTCTCGATGGTGTAGTGGTTCAGGCTGGCGCCCACCGCGATCACGCAGTCGGCCTCCTGCAGCAGCTCCATCGACACCTTGTCGCCGAACAGACCGGACAGACCGACATGGAAGTCGGTGCGGTCGCACAGCCAGTTCTTCGCCTGCAGGGTGGTGGCCAGCAGGGCACCGGCCCGCTCCTGGAGGGCGAGGATCTCGCCGCCGGCCTCCGCCTTGCGCGCACCCCGCCCCGCGATGATCACCACACGCTTGGCGTTCTGAATGAGATCGCAGGCGGCTGCGACCCTGGACGGGTCGGGCAGCAGCCGGGCCGTGTCGATCAGGTCGGTGGATGGCACGTACTCCTCGTCGTCCTCCAGGTCGGCCACCTGGACGTCGAACGGCGCGCTGATCATGACCGGCCTGGACTGGGTCCGCGCCAGGTAGAACGCTCGCTGCACCGTCTCGCGGGCCTGCTCGGGCCGGGTCACCCGGAGGAACTCGCACTCGATCGCGGCGGCGAAACGCCGCTGGTCGAGGTACTGGGTGGCGCTCTCGTCGCCGAGCGGGGTCTCCCCGCAGAAGGCGACCAGGGGGGTACCCGCCCGGCTCGCGCAGAGCATCGAGGTGGCCAGCTGGGATACGCCGGGGCCGCTGGTCGTGGTGACCACGCCCGGCTGTCCGGCGCCGCGGGCCCAGCCGTCGGCCATGCCGAGGCCGGAGCCCTCGTGCCGCACCTCGTACAGCCGCACGCCCTGGTCGGCGAGGGCGGCCATCCAGTGCATGTTGGCGTCACCCATCATGCCGAAGACATCGCTGGTGCCTTCCTTGACGAACGCATCGGCCAGTGCTTCGTAGACCTTCACCGGGACTCCTTCACGTTCGCCGCAGCCGTCGCCCGCGCCTTGAGGACGCCGTCGAGCCGGGAGAAGACCCGCAGCGCGTTGCCTCCGTAGACCGCCTGCCGGTCGGTGTCGCTCAGGCTGTCGATGGAGTCGAGGGTGTACTTGGTGTCGTCGAACCGCCGCCCGGTCTCCGGGTCCACGCTGCGGACGGCGCCGATCATCTCCGAGGCGAACAGGACGTTCCGCGTGGGGATGATGTCCAGCAGCAGCTCCATGCCCCGCTTGTGGTAAACGCAGGTGTCGAAGTAGACGTTGCGCAGGATCGACTCGCTCAGCGGCGGCCGGCCGCGGTCGTGCATCATTCCCCGGTAGCGGCCCCAGTGGTAAGGGACGGCGCCGCCGCCGTGCGGCAGGATCAGCTTCAGCGTCGGGAAGTCCTTGAACAGGTCCGACTCGCACAGCTGCATGAACGCCGCGGTGTCACCGGCGAGGTAGTGGGCACAGGTGCCCTGCATCGCCGGGTTCCTGGACATCGCGACGTGGATCATCGCGGGGGCGTCGAGCTCGGTCATCTTCTCGTAGAGCGGGTAGTAGACCCGGTCGGTCAGCGGCGGTGCCTGGTAGTAGCCGTCCGAGGGGTCCGGATTGAGCAGACAGCCGACGAAGCCCAGCTCCTCGACACACCGCTCAAGCTCGGTGACGGAGTTGCGTACAGAGGCGGCCCGCGCGTCACCGGGGGACTGGGGGAGCTGGCAGACGCCGACGAACCGCTCGGGGAAGAGGCCGCATACCCGGGCGATCAGGTCGTTGCTGACCCGCGACCAGTCGAGGCTGGTCCGCTCGTCGCCGTAGTGGTGGGCCATCTTGCCCGCGCCCGGCGAAAAGATCGTCAGGTCGGTGCCGCGCTCGATCTGCAGCTTCAGCTGGCCGTCCGAGATGGCGGTGCGGATCTCGTCGTCGCTGATGTGCAGTTCGTCGGGGGAGACTCGCGCGCCCGATTGCTCGAACGCACGGATCTGCTTGTCCCGCCACTTGCCCAGCGCGGGGGGCGCCGTGGTGAAGTGGCCGTGGCTGTCGATGATCATGAGTTACTCCGAAACTCGCGATGCGTTGGTCGCGTGGTGCGCGGACAGGGGCGGCCCCGTCAGCCGCGGCCGGTCAGCTCCCGGGCCTTGTGCAGGCCGGGGTAGGTGCGCACAGGCGCCGACATCAGGAACCGGTAGCCGTCGTCGAGCACCTGCTTGACGTTTCCGGCCGTCACATGGGGATGGCCCACGGCAACCCCGCGTTCCTCGCAGATGTCGAGGATCTGCCGCTTGCACTCCAGGACCCGCGGGTGCTCGTACTGTCGGGGGAAGCCCAGTTCCTGGCTCATGTCGCCCTCGCCGATCAGGACCAGCCCGATCCCCGGCACCTGGTCGAGAATGTCCGGCAGGTTCCTGATGCCGAGCTGGTCCTCGATCATGAGGCCCACCAGGATCTCTCCGTCCGGGGCCAGCGGCCACACGTCGGCCCTGGCGTAGTACTCGATGTTCGAGATGCCCCAGTAGCGCGTCGCCGCGTGCGGGCCGTCCCCGCGCAGGCCGGTGGGCTCGTAGAGCGGAGCGTCCGGCAGCCGCGGGTAGCGGCAGGCGGCGACGGCGTTGCGGGCCTCCTCCACCGTGGAGATGTGCGGCCATATGATGCCGAACGCGCCGAGGTCGAGCGCCTGCTTGGCGTGCCACTGCGCCTTCTCCGCACCGTTGGCGGGGATACGCACGATCGGGGTGACGGCCGGCGCGAGGCTGTCCGCCTCGAAGACCTGACGCCGGCTCAGCAAGTACTGGAAGCTGTCCCGCAGCGCGTTGATGTCCCAGGGCTTGTGTTCCATTTCGAACACCACGGCGTCGTATTCCGCGTTGCTCAACTCGATCGCGGACGTCGGATCGGCCGCCGCGAACGTCGCGAAGACGTGCTGCCCCGCGGCCAGGGCGCCGATCACCTTGTTGAGCCTGGATGTTGTCATCGCCGACCTCCCTGGCCGAATGCTTCGCCCGACGTGTCCGCCGAACGCCGCGCCGTCTGCGGAGACTGACCCCGGCGCTTGGAACGCAGCCCTGCCCACCACGCGTGCAGGCGGGCGAACAGGCCGGTCGGCCGGGACGGAACCGTGACCGGCACGGCGGCCTCCGCCGCGCGTGGCTCGGCTGCCGCCGCCGTGACCGGCTCGCGGGGCGCAGCGCACAGCTCGACCAGTTGGTCGGTGAACTCCTTCGTCATCCGGGAGACCACCATCCCCGCACCCGACTCGATCAACTTGGCGAGCTTGCCGTTGAGTTTGATCTCACCGTCGCAGAAGACCCGCGAGGCGCCAGGAGTCTCCCCCTCGACGACCCGGAAGGTGGCGCCGGCATGGAATCGGGTGGCGCCCTGCCCATCCGCACCGCGGGCCGAGAGCCGGCCCTCACGCGTGGACTCCTCCAGGTCCAGGGAGACCCGGGCACCGAACTTGACCCGGAGACCGCCGAACCTGATGGCCAGGGTCCCGTCGAAGGACCCGTCATCGTGCGAGGGACCAAGTTCGGCGCCGCCGATGCAGGACACGACGGCCGAGGGATCGGAGACAACCTCCCATACACGTTCGGGCGGACTCGGTACGGCGATCTCTTCCGTGATCGATATCAATGCAGTGAACCTCACTCGGCGGCCGGCCGTGACGGCACGGGATGAAGGGCATGACGGCCGGGGCGAGGAGCCTCGGACGTCTCCGTCCCATGTGAAGAGACGCAGCGGCGGCCGTGCGCGCGCGCCTGTGGCGGCTTCATTGGGTGGCGGTGCAGTTGGACCGCTGAACTACTGGACAGGTGTGTGACCGATGCGCACACGGAGCATCAGTGGTGGCTGAATACTTCTGCTGATGCGATCTCGGTGACACCGAGCGTCATCGAGATTGTCCTACAAGCTACGACGGGAACGTAACACCGTCGACTCGCGACCACAAGGAGCCTGCAGGAAAACGCCCTCTCCTGGGGCTCCCCCGAGTCGACTCGCCATGGATTGTTAGACAATGAAGGGGCAGAGGGTGCGATGTGGCTCTGCGGTGGGGGCCCGCAGCCGTTGCCTCCGCGCCCGGGCCATCGCGCGGGGCCGTGTGGACGGGCCTCTGCGCTGGTGTCAGGCCCTCCGGGAGCATCGCGAAGGGCACGTCGTCCCTCGTCCGGCTCGCGGGCCCGGATCTGCGCGGGCCGCAGGTCTGCGTACCGCGGGCGGTTCAGCAGTGATCGCGGCTCGCTCGGTCTGCGGCACCGCCGAGGCCGGTGCCGGACGCGGGGCCCGCTCGCGCCGGGCGGGAGTCGTCATCCGGGCGGGATCCCGTTGTGCCGCAGTAACGGCTTCGACGCCACCCGCGCCAGGGCTGTACCTGGAGTCCCCCTCGTTGTTGTCCAACAATCATGCGGAGCTGACTCCGGAGTCGCCGAGGCAGAGAATGTTGTTCCTGCAGGCTTCTTGCAGCCCCAGGTCGGCAGTGTTACGTTCCCCTCACTGCTTGTCGGACAATCTGGCGATGTGCAGGGTCGTCAAGGCCGCATCAGCAGATGAATCCAGCCGACACCGGTGGTCCAGCGTGTGCATCAGTCGTACCGCTGTCGTAGTTCAGCAGCCACTGCCTCACCACATATGAAGCCGCCACAGACAGGCGCGAGCGCACGGCCCCACTCCGCCTCTCCGCGCGGAGGATGCCGAGGAGACGGACATGTCGACCATCCAGCGCATGACAGAGATCTCGGAGGAAACCCGGTGAATGGTTCGTTCTTGAGCGACGCGGTTGTGCGGGACGGGCAGGACGGGACGGTGCCGGCGTGAACCCGCTCAAGGTCGCCCTCCGCGACTACCCCCACACCCTGCCGCTCAAGGACGGAACGGTCGTGCCGGATGGGTACGACCTTGATTTCGCCAAGGTGGAACCCATCCACCGGGCATTCGCCCCCATGGTGCGCGAGCTGCGCTACGAGGTCTCCGAACTCGCCGTGGCAACCCTCCTGCAGGCTATCGAGGCCGGTCGGCCCGTGGTGGCCCTGCCGGTCGTGCTTCACGGCAACTACCACTACCGCTCGATCTGGACCTGGAAGGGCCACGGCGGCCTCAGCCCGGCTGACCTCCGCGGACGTCGCGTCGGTGTCCGCGCCTACAGCCAGACCACCGGGCTGTGGGTCCGCGGTGTATTGAGCGAAACCTACGGCGTCGCATCGCGAGACGTCTCCTGGGTGACGAGGGAGAGCCCGCACGTCGCATCCGTTCAGGAGCCTGCAAACGTCGAGCGTACCGACACCGCACTGGTCGACCTGCTCCGCGCAGGTGATCTCGCGGCCGTGGTGATGGGAGCCCGGTCGGCGGACCACGTCGACGGACTCGTCCCGCTGATCCCCGACTGGAAAGCGCAACAGGAACTGCACTTCCAGGAGCGCGGCTGGATCCCGATCAACCACCTCGCCGTCGTCCGTCGCGACCTGCTGGAAGAGCGGCCCGACGCCGTCCGCGCGATCTACCGGGCCCTGGCACGCAGCATCGACCATGCCAGGCCGGAGACGACCGACACGGCCCGTGGAGTCGTTGTCCAGCATGGAGTCACCGACACCCTGCTCGCCACGCTCGACACCGCGATCCGGTACGCCCGCGAGCAAGGAGTCATCAGCTCGGCGATGACTGCCGAATCGCTCTTCGCCGACTTCGCCGAGTGTGTGGAGGAGTCATGAGCAGGTCCCCGCTGATCCACCGTCCCTGTGCCCGGCTCCGACGCTGTCCCCAGGAGAACTGATGAACTACTTCGACACCCACACCCACGCCATCTCCGCTGATACCGAGGCCTACCCACCGCAGCCGCTCGGCGGTACCCGCTCGAAGTGGTCCCTGCAGCGGCCCGTCGACGTCGATGGGCTGATCCGCCACCTCGACGGGGCAGGCGTGGAACGTGCCGCACTCGTGCACGCCTCCACCATGTACGGATTCGACAACCGCTATGCCGCTGACGCCCTGGCACGCCACCCCGACAGGCTCGTGGGTGTCTGCTCGGTGGACTTCCTCGCCGGCCGGGCCGTCGATGACCTGCGGTACTGGATCGAGGACCGCGGTTTCAGCGGCGTCCGGATCAGGGTGTCCGACGGTACGACCAAGGTGCCCACTCCAGGATCGGGTGTCTCGGACGAACGCATGGAGGCCGTCTGGGACTATGTGACATCCCACCAGATCCCGGTGTGCATCCAGATGCACTCCAAGGACACGGTGAAGCTGATCGATGTCCTCAAGACGCGTCCCGGCATGACGGTGCTGCTCGACCACGCGGGACGGCCCAACGCGGCGGGAGGTCCGCCCTACCCGCACCTGGACGAGCTCGGCGAGCTCGCCCGCTTCGACGGCGTACACCTCAAGGTGACCCCACCCGCGCTGCGCCGGCTTGAGGACGAGCCCGACGCGGACGTCACCGAGGTGCTGCGCCGACTCGTTGCCATGTTCGGTACGGAGCGGGTGATGTGGGGTTCGAACTTCCCGGCGTCGTCCGGAACACTCGCCGAGCTGCGCGAGGGGATCGAGAACCGCTTTCGGTGGCTCGATGAGACGGCCCGTGCGGCAGTGCTGGGCGGTAACGCGGCGCGGGTGTACGGCGTGGCGGTGAGTGCGCGATGACCGGACAGAACTGGTGGAGCACCGTGTGGGACAGCAGAACGGGCGGGTCCGCCCTGCGGCGGCTGGCCCTGCCGGCCGGCATCGCCCTCGTGGCTGCGAGCGCGGTGGCCTGCGGGGCAAGGGACAGCAACGCCAAACTCCCGCCCACGATGAGCGGCATCATCAAGCAGGCCAAGAGCGAGGGTGAGGTCGACTGGTCGGCTCCCAAGCCGCAGAGCCAGATGCAGCCGGCGATCGACCTGTTCGAGAAGAAGTACCCCGGGATCAAGGTGAAGTACACCAACACCAAGGCCCCGGACCAGGTGAGCCAGCTGAAGATGGAGGAAGCCGCCCGGAAGGTGTCGGTGGACGTGGCGAACGCCGGCGGGCTTACCGTGATCCCGGCCCTGAAGCTGGCCCAGGACATCGACTGGTCCAGCTATGACATCGGTAAGAAGGACACCTTCCAGAAGAATTTCGTCTACATCTGGTCGGTGCCGAAGGTATGGGCCTACAACACCGACAAGGTGAAGCCCGCAGACCTCCCGAAGACGTGGGAGGACCTCCTGAAGCCTCGCTGGGCCGGCGGAAGGGTCTCGGCTGAGTCCCGCGCATCGTTCATGACCGTGTGGGACCTGGATCCGTCGCTGGGGGTGGACAAGGCCGTCTCCTGGGCCAAGAAGTTCGCCGGCCAGAGGCCGCACTTCACGCCCAACACGACGCAGTCGGAGGCGCCGATCGAGTCCGGCCAGGTGCCCCTGGGGACCAGCCTCATCAACCTCGTGCTGCAGGCACAGGCGAAGGGCGCCCCCGTCGCGGTGGTGCCGGTCTCGCCAACGAACGCCAACGAGTCCTACCTGTACGTGCCCAAGGGGGCGCCGCACCCGGCCGCGGCAGTGCTGCTCACGTCGTTCCTCTCCTCCGATGACGCCCAGAGCGAGCTGGCGAAGTCCTACAACTCCCGGATCCCGGTCGACACCGACTGCTCGAACCCGGGGGACAACGCCGTGCTCCAGTCCATGTGCAAGGCCAACCTGAAGTGGTTCGGCACCAAGTCGCTCGCCGACTACAAAAGCCTCTCAACCTTCTTCCCGAAGGCCGAAAAGGCCCTCGGAACCGACATGGGCTAGGACGACTGACGGCCGTGTACCGGGAGCGAACGAGGAAGGAGTAACCGATGAGCAGGCACAACACGACGTGCGGAGTCGCGCGGCTGTCCGACGCGTCAGCAGGCTCGAAGCCCCGCGCACGCTGCTCTGCGAAGCACACCTGAAGTGGTACGGCGCGAAGTGGCCCAAGGACTTACGACAACATGACCGGCTTCTCCCCGAGGGACGACAGGGCGCCCGGGGCCGATGCCGGATGACAGGTTGATCGCCACTGCGGCCCGTGCTGAGCCGCGGTGGCGATCACTGCGGCCCGTGCTGAGCCGCGGCGGACGTGGCGGACGTGGCGCTCAACCGGCAAGGAATCCAGATGAAGACGTTCTACGACGCGGGAGGTCGTGATGGAACCGATGACAGCCGAGGAGGCTGACGCGTCAGCGGCCGGTGCCGTTGGACCCAATGACCACGGACCCAAGCGCCGGCCACGCAGAGAGCGTCGCACAGCAAGGTCCCTGGTCACTCTCGCCATGGTGCTCCTGGTGGGATACCTCGTTGTGGTGCCGCTGGTGATCCTGCTGTACAGCAGCTTCAAGGCGTCGGCCACCGAACTGCCCTTCGAGGTGCCCGGCTTCTCTCTGGACAACTACCTTGCGGCCTTCTCGTCCAGCCGGCTCGGCGAGGTGACGCTCAACACCGGGATCTACGTCGTCGGGGCGCTGGCCGTGGCGCTGATACTCAGCGTCTGCCTGGCGTACCTGTTCGAGAGGACGGACATCCCGGGACGCTCGTTCCTGGCCCCGCTCGCCCTCGCACCCATGGCTGTCCCGGTGACCGTCATGGCGATCGCGTGGGCCCTCGTGGCCAACCCTGCGAACGGCCCGCTGGCTGTGCTCATCCGGCAGGCGTTCGGAGTCAGCGTGGATGTCTACTCGCTGCCGGGAATGATCCTCGTCATGGGCATCTTCGGGGTGCCCAGCATGTACCTGATGATCGCCCCAGCGTTCGCGAGACTCAATCCCGAACTGGAGGAGGCCGCCGCAACGGTCGGTGCACCTTTGTGGCGGCGGCTGCGCCTCATCGTGTTCCCGCTCATCACGCCTGCCCTGTCGGCCGCGGCGATGCTGCTCGTCGTGGTGGCCCTGGAGGGATTCGCCATCCCGGCGATCCTTGGACTGCCCAACAAGATCTTCGTCTACAGCAGCTTCATCCAGTACTCCCTGCAACCGCCGAGCGGCATGGCCAACTACGGGCAGGCGAGCACGTACGGCGTCATCATTCTCGCGTTGTCGCTCGTCATGCTGATGGTCTACCGACGCCGCATCCGGGACACCCACCGATTCCGAGTGGTCGTCGGCAAGGGCTACCGGCAAAGCCGTGTCTCCCTCGGCCGCTGGCGGACCCCGATCTTCGTGGTCGTCTCGGTGTACATGTTCGTCGGCATCGTGCTCCCCATCCTCGCCCTGCTGTGGACGAGCCTCTCACCCCATGCCCGACCCTTCAGCTGGTCGGGCCTGCAATCGATGACCCTCGGCAACTACGGCGGCATTCTCTCCTCGCCGGCCATCGGCACCATCACGCTGAACACGGCCGAGGTCGTTCTGGTCACCGCCGCAGTGACTACGGCGTTGTCGATCTGGATCGCCGTGGCCGCCGTGCGAAAACAGTTCCGGGGCAGCACCGTGCTCTTCGAGACCACGTTCCTGATCTTCGGCGTCCCGAGCGTCGTTCTCGGTGCCGCCGTGCTGTTCCTCTACCTCTACGTGCCCATCCCGATCTACGGAACGGTCTGGATCATCGTCGTCGCCCTGGTGACGCGCTTCCTACCCCGGGGCTCACGGATGGTGCACGCCGCCCTGCTCCAGCTCGACGACGGTCTCATCGAAGCGGCACGCGTCACTGGAGCGGGCCCGATGACGGTGACGCGGACGATCCTGCTGCCCCTCCTGCGTCCGGCGCTGTGGAAGTGCTTCCTCTGGGTGTTCGCGCATGCCCTGGGAGAGCTTCCGATCGCCTTGCTGTTGACCGGTTCGGACAACCGCACCCTGGTGGTGCTGCTGTGGGACACCTTCACCTCGAGCGTCGACTATCCCGAGGCCAGTGCCCTCGGAGTGATCATTCTGATGATCTCCACTGTGGCCGTGTGGGTCGTCAACAGGGGCAGCGAGGCGAAGCAGGCATGAGAGAAAGCACGGTGAATGCGATGAACAGGGAAACAACGAGCTCGATCGCCGTCAGCGGACTGCGCAAGTCCTACGAGCGGTCACCCGGCTCCGACGCGGCATACGCGATCGACGGCATCTCCTTCGACGTCCCCAAGGGCCAGTTCGTCACCCTTCTGGGGCCGAGCGGGTGCGGGAAGACGACGACTCTGCGCTGCATCGCCGGCCTGGAACATGCCACGGAGGGCCGGATCGAGATGGGCGGTGAGGTGGTGTTCGACGCCCAGGAGAAACGCCATGTCAGGCCGGAGGAGCGGCCCATCGCGATGGTGCCCCAGTCATACGGCATCTGGCCGCATATGCGCGTTGTCGACAATGCTGCCTTCCCCTTGCGGCACGGCCGCAACCGGCGTAAGGGGCCGGAGGTACGTCAGCGAGCGCTTGAGATGCTCGAACAGGTGGGCCTTGCCGGAATGGCCGACCGGTGGGCGACTCAGCTCAGCGGCGGACAGCAACAGCGCCTCGCCCTGGCACGAGCCCTGCTCGGCGACCCCGAGGTGCTGCTGCTGGACGAGCCGCTGTCCAATCTCGATGCCAAGTTGAGGGCCAAGCTCCGACAGGAGCTCCGTTCGTTCCAGGAGCAGTTCGGGGTCACCTCCTTGTACGTCACCCACGACCAGGCCGAGGCATTGGCCATGTCGGACACGGTGGTCGTGATGAACCAGGGAAGCATCGAGCAGATCGACGCACCCGAGCGGCTCTACGACCACCCCCGATCCGCCTTCGTCGCCGACTTCATCGGAAGCGCGAACCTGTTCCCGGTGCGGGACGCGTCGCCGGGCCGGGGGGGAGGGGTGTTCGCCAAGACGGACATAGGCCCCCTGCTGTGTGCCCGTTCCACCCCCGGTCAGGAAGTGCAACACCACAACGGTGGATTCGCCTGCGTGCGTCCCGAGGACGTCGAGGTGCGACCGGCCAGCACCGGCGCGACGCCGGCCGAGAACGAGTTTGCCGCAGTCGTGGAGTCCTCGGAGTTCCTCGGTGACCGGCTCGAACTCGTCGTCCGGTCGGCGGATGTGTCGATCACCGCGTCGACGAGGGCCGGCCTGGAGTGTCGCCCGGGCATGGAGGTCGTCGTGCGCTTCGACTCGTCCTCCACCAGCTATCTCGCGAGCTGAGCGGCGGCTCCGTGTGCTGACGCGTGTGTCTGCCGGGCGACTCTGTGCCGGGTATGGCCCGGCGGCGCTGGGCGGTTCCGTTCGGATCGGCCGATCGTCGGTCCGGGCGTGCCGCTGAATGACCCGTGAGTACGGCAACTGTCGAGGTGTTACGACCGTTTGTGCGTGTGGGCCCGCCCAATGGGCCGTCCCGCTGGGCTTCACGATCATGCGCACTCACCAGCACGCCGGCCGGGGCCCGTGGACAGGGACCCGGCCGGCGTGCTGGTGAGTGACACCGGCTGGAGGAGCACGGCCACCACCCCGGGCTGGTCCCCGCCCGCCTGATCGATCCCAGCGACCTCGTCGGCCACGTCATGCACGCGACATCCGCGGCCAGCAACCGCGACACGCTCCACCAATTCATCGACAGGCCCTGAGAAAGGCATCGAGGGCCTGGTTGGTCGTGTGCTGTGCGGAACGTCGCCCGACCAGCGGGCGCAAGATTCTGAGAACGCGTCAGAATGTGGTTTCGTTCTACGGGGGCGGCGGCCGGGGCGGACGACTCCTGACGGTGAAGGGGGCTGCATGGAGCGGGTTGGCGAACACCACATCGGGGCTGTGACTGCTGTGCCGGGTACGCCGGCCGGTTCGGTCGCCGGCCCCGACGCGCGGGAGGCGGTGCCGGAACTCGTCGAGGGACCGGCGTGGAGCCGCGCCGGCCTGGACCTTGCTGCCGGCCGGTACCCGCTCTCGGTGGAGCGTCACGTGATGCGGATGGTGGACCGTCTGGTGCCCGGGGTCACCACAGTGACTGCGCACGCACGCTACTACGCCTTGCACGGACTGGTGGCGGCACACGCGGATGCCGCGGGCCTGACCGCTCCGGTCGTTCAGACCCTGCTGCGGCGCGCCGAAGTGGCCCTGGCCACCGTCTCGTTCGCCCACCACCCCCGGACCTACGGCTGGCTTCCCCGCGCTCACGGAGTCGACTCCTTGGCCCGGAGGCTGCACGACGGCGAGATCGACATGGACGAGGCCGCGACGCCGGGAGTGAACGGTTATGCGCGTGCTGGGTGGGGTTTCTGGGGGCCGTACGCCGGATCCGAGACCATCTTGGGCATCCTCGGGAGCGGCGCCATGCCGGTGCCCGGTCCGGGGCTCGACGTGCGCGCCGTGCGGGACGGCCTGGGAGATCTGCTCGACGTGGCGCGCGAGGACACGCTGCGTGTGGCCGACCTTGCCCCGCTCGGTGACCGGTTATGCGTATGCGCGGGTGCCGGGCGGCCCGACGGTGCGTGGCTGGCGCGCTTGATGTGCGCCACCGGGGCGGGGGCCGGCGGCGGTTCGCGCGCGGCGATCCGGCGGGAGACGATCCGGCTGCTCACACGGGTGATCGCCACCCACCCCGTTGATCACTTCACCCGTGACGTCGGCCGGGTCCTCGCCTTCGGTGAATTCCTGGTCACGGACCCGGTGACCTGCCTCATCGGTGCCGCGCCCGCCTGGCGCGGCACCGTCCTGCGCAATTACTCCGTCGGTGCTTGGCGGCGGCTGTGGTCATGGCTCGTGGAACAGGTGAACGGACTGATGCCGGTCGAGGAACTCGCCGAACGTTTCGCCGGGCAATTGCCTGATGTGAGTGTGGCGACGTTCCTGGCCAATCTGCCGCCGACACGTGGCTCGGACGGCACGCCGTTGCCCGCCGAGCACGAACTGCGCCGTTTGGGAGACCCTTTGCCGCTCACCGAGCTGAGGGTGATCGCCACCAGTGCGCGCCGGGCGGACGAACTCACCGGCAGTGTGCGAGACGCGTTCCTCGGGCAGCGTGGCGTCGAACTCGGCCCCGAGTGGGTCCTGCGGCGGTTCGAGGACGGCAGGCGCACGAACCTTCGCGACATCGCCCGCCGGCTCACGTACGACCTGGTCACGCGATCGCAGCGAATCGCGCTGGCCAAGGCCCGCCGCCGTCCCGACGGCTCACTGTGGCTGCCGACCCGCCTGCATGAACGCGGGGGCCTGCTGCATCGGACCAGCCAAGAGGGCCGCGGCGATGTCGGGCTGCGGCTGGACCAGCTCGGCACCGTCCTGGCGACTTGTGGAGTCCTGTGGCACACCGGCGAGCGCTGGACGGTGACCCCGAGTGGAAGGGCCCTCATTGACTGACGACGAACAGGTGCCGCCCGCCGGCCTGCCCACCGGGATCGCTTCGCCGCTGACGCTCATCCTTGACGAGGAACGCGCCGGATCGGAGCGCCTGGAAGAGGCGCTGTTCCTCAGCTTCACCGCCGACCTGGGCTTCTTTGAGGAGATCGCTCTCGGCGTCACCCAGGCGACCGGAGCGCGGGTCACGGTTGTGGGAGATGCCGCTGTGACCCGTGACGACCCCCGGTCCGTGCGACGGGCCGGCCGCACCTACCTCGCCGGCCTGGCCTGGGCGCGCGGCGCGGCGTTCCACCCCAAGCTGATGGTGCTCGCCGGACCGGACCGCGCCACGATCGCCCTGGGCTCGGGGAACACCACCCTGGCCGGCTGGCAGGCCAACTCGGAGCTGTGGACGGTGCTGCGGGTGGGGAAGGAGGGCCATAGCCCAGCCGCGCTGCCGCAGTTGTCCGCGTGGCTGCGCGGGCTGCCGGACCACGTGCGGTTCTCCGCCGGCGTCCCCGGGGCGCTGGAACGGGTCGCCGATCTGCTGGACCGGCTGCACGGTGACAGCGCGGTCACGGCACCGCGGACGCGTGTCGTGAGCAGCCTGCGACAGGCGATCCTCGACCAGTTGCCGCACGGTCCGGTCGACGAGCTGGCCGTGTTCGCTCCCTTCCACGACCGGCGTGGTCTGGCGTTGCGACGATTGCTCGAACGCTTCCGACCGGGGCGGTTCACGCTCGCCTACCAGCCTGGACTGACCGACCTCAACGGTCCGGAGGTCGCCGATCTGCTGCGGGCCCACAACGGCCGCGTCGTCTGCGACAACGACTCGCGGTACCGCCACGGCAAGCTCATCGAATGGTCCACCGGCGGGCAGCAGTGGGCCCTGACCGGCAGTCCCAACCTCTCCGCCGCGGCCCTGCTCCGGGCCCAGGACCAGGGCGGCAACTGCGAACTCGGGATCATCACTCCCCTGCCGTTCTCGCTGCTGCCGGTGGGCACCGAGGAGGCCGTCACCCGACTGCGGGCGGCCCCGTCGCCGCCCCGCCCCCGCGGTGATGCCGGACCGCTGCTCCTCGGCGCCGCCCGGGTGGCCGACGGCATGGACGTCACCCTCGCGCACGCCCTCGGTACGGCAGGGCACCTCGAACTGTCGCCGGCCGCGGCACCGCCGGAGGTGTGGGAGCGCGTTGCGGACGTCCCCTCCGGGAAGTCCGAGCTGACCGTCGCGGTCACGCCCGACGCTGGCAGCCGGGTGCGCCTGGTGACCACAGACGGCGCTGGAGCCCTACGTTCTGGCAACATCGTGTTCGTCGTCGACCCGGTTCGCGTTCTGCACCGGATGACGCCCGGCCGGTCGGCGGCACCGACGACGCGACCCACGGACCTCTTCACGGACCCCCGGCTTGCCGAGCGCTTCCTGGCCGACCTGGAGACCCTGCGGACAGAACTCGGCCCGGTGTTGCTGACCGCCGCCGCGGGCGGCACCGGCGCCGCCCCTGCTACGGCGGACACGGTGAACGCTCCGGACGGTGACACCAGTAGCTGGGAATACTATCTGGACGCGTGCAGCGGGCGTATCGGGCGCCCGTTGACGAACTTCGCGCTCGGGCTTCCGATGCCCCCCACCCCTGCGGACACAACTCACCGAGACCTGCCGGCGGTGTTCTGGGACGAGCGGATCGACGAGCGTATCTGCGACGACGTCGAAGCCGCGCTCGACGAGGACAACGCCGACACGGCAGCTGCCGAGCCGCATACCGACCCCGTTGGCCCGCAAGCGGATCTCCCCACCCCGCCGGACCTGCGGCACGCCGCGCAGAACGACCGCCGCCGCTATCGGCGCTGGGTCGACCGCCTGGTCGAGCGGGCTCCGGAACACGGCCCTGTCGTACGTATGCTCATCGTCCGGCTCGTCTTGTGGACCGTGGCGGCCGGAGCCTGGCCCTCCACAGACACCAGCTGGCTGCGGCGGCTCTCCGACGCCGTGCGGGAGTTGGCCCGGATCGATCTCCCACCACAGGTTGAGTCCCAGGCCGGCAGCCTCGCCGCGGTGGCGACGGCGGTACTGCGAAGCCAAGCCTCGCGGTACGAGGTCACCCCCGAGACCCATCTGTTCAACGTCACTTCCGCGGCCGTAGCTCATCTGCTTCCTGCGGCCGAGCCCGGCGGCATCCACGAGTACGCAGCCCTGCTCGACGGCGCCTTCGGAACCACCGTCGACCCGGCCGCTGTGCTGGACATCGCGTCGGAGGTTGTCCAGGACGATCCTGTCGCCGACGCCGCGTGGGCTCTCAGCGCCAGGGGACGCGACATCCACCGGCATGGGAGGCGACTGCTCCACCTGGCCGGCAGCTTCGGTAACCCCGCACTGGTAGCTCTCGAAGCCGTCGGCGCCGCCGAAAGCGCGTCCCTGGTGGGTGCCTGGGCCGGAGGCCCCCGCGATGCCTGGGCCCTGATCCTCTGGCACCGCCCCGACCTCGTCGTCGTCGAGTCACGCTCCAACCTGCCGCTGTGGCGGCACTACCAGCTGGGCGGCCTGGTCGGCCCGAAGGCGCTTGCCGCACAACGCGGCTTCGACTCGGCCTACTCAATACCGCATGGTCCCCGCAACCGCCCCTTCGACCTGGCGCGACGGCTGCTGGCGGATCTGGATCTGTCCGCCCCCGAGCCCCCGGCGCGCTGCGTCGAGTAGTCGGACCCCTCGCGAACCAGGCCGCCGCGGAAGACGCCCTGCAGCAAGCTGTAGTCGGCCCGCACACCGCGTTGGTCCGCCATCCGGGTTGGAGGTCGAAGCACCCTGCGACGAGGCGTACCTTCCCGAGTGAGTGATCGTCTCTCCCCGAAGATCCTGGCGCCGTGGTGCCGGAAGTTCTCCGAAGATCAGCGAGGTGCTGCCGCTGCTCCGTCTCCACGGCCGCCGACGGCGCGGGATGCGCGACCCGGTGCTCGTGGTCGGCGACGGTGCGATGGGCCTGTGGAGGGCGCCGGCGGCGGTGTTTCCGCAGACCAGGCGCCAAAGGTGCTGGGTTCACAAAACAAGGAACGTCTCGAACGCGCTGCCGAAGTCCGCGCAGCCCGGCGCGAAGAAGGCTCTGCGGGAGATCTCTGGTCAGATGCGGCAGGAACCGTCACGGCCGACGGCCCCGTGGAAGCGGACGTATCGCCGCATGCAAGTGCTCACACAGGGACGTAAACAAAGAAAGGCGATCGCATCATAGCCAAAATACGTCAATGAGATAAAAGGGTCATCGCCTGTCCTTAGGGTGCTGCGTGGCACGTTTCGTCGGCGCACGTCCACCCGAGACAAAGGTGAGCACTCCGTGGCCAGATCGCCCAGAACCGCCTTCGTTCCGCCCTTCCCCAGACGCACCGGCCGCGTCCGCACCGACAGCCTGCGCAGGACGGCCGTCGCCATGAGCGCCGCTCTGCTCGCCGTCGCGGCCGGCCCGGTCGCCGGTGCCGCCGTCCCGGCCGCCGCGCCGCAGCACGCCGCCCACGCCGGACCCCGGTCCACCGCTGACGGCTCGACCCTCACCAAAACCGTTCGCGACGTCACCTCGGCCGGCCGGACGACGGCCGATCACGGCGACACCCTGGGCTGGTCCGTCGCCTACCACGACGCCGGTGCCGGGGGGCCGGCCCCGGCCACCGTCACCGACGCCGTCACCGCGGGCCAGAGCTACGTCCCCGGATCGCTGTCGACCCCGCCGGGCTGGACGCCGTCGTGGTCCACCGACGGCACCACGTTCACCGCCACCGACCCGGGCGGCGCGACCACCGCCGTGCGGGCCACGAACCCCGCCGTGAGCGGAGCAGGCACCGGCGTCGGCGCCGACCTGCTGCCGCCCGTGCAGTCCGGCAGCCGCTCCACCGGCGGCGACGGCTTCACGCCGGTGCTCCACCACGCCGCCTCGGGCGACGTGGAAGCCTGGAACATCTACCACCACACCGGACAGCCGGCCCGGCTCGTCGTCTGCAACGACCTGTCCAGCGGCCGGCCCTGTGCCGGTGGCCCCTGGCCGCGTCCGCTCAACACCACCGCCGGACCGCTGGGCAGCGGCGACACCAGCGACGTCTTCACCACCCTCACCCCGCAGTACGTCCTCGACCCCGCCCGCGCCGGCGTCCTGTACTACCCGGCCGTCACCTCCTCGGCGGTCGGCGTCGGCTGCCTCGACCTCGGCGCCCGCGCCAACTGCGGCTTCACCGCGCTGCTCACCACCGGCACCACGGGGTCCAGCGCCAACGGCCTGGCGGGCCTGGTCCAGCAGGGCGGCGACCTGTACGGCGTGGCCAGCACCGGGCAGGTGCTGTGCATGACCCTCGCCGACCGCGCTCCCTGCGCCGGCCAGCCCTACGCGGCCATCGTGCCGCCCAACCACGACCTGCCCGGCGCCGTCCACTCCCTCTACCAGGGCGCCATGGTCGTCGCCGACGGCAAGGTCTACGCCTCCTCCGCTCCCGAGGCGTCAGGCTCGACCGCACCCGGCACCCCCGCCCTCGGCTGCTACGACCCGGCCACGGGCGGCGTCTGCGCGGGCTGGACCACGCCGCACCCGGCCGGCCCCGACCGGGCCGGCTACACGTACAGCGCGTACGCCGCCTACGACACGTCAGGCCGTGCCGCCGGCGTGTGCACCACGGACACCGAGAGCGCCGGGCCCGCCACCACCTGCTACGCGCTCGACGGCGACACGATGACCGCACCGGCCACCGGACTCGACGCGCTGCCCGGCGCCACCCTGGTCTTCAACCCCGACGTCGTCACCGCCGACGGCGACACCCGCAGTTACTTCGGCGTCTGGGGCGGCCCGCTGCCCGGCGACACCCTCTGCTACAGCTGGACCCACGCACAGCCGTGCGCCGGCTTCCCCGCCGTGGACGGGCATCCGGGAGTCAACGGCGGCGCCACCCGTGACTACGGCTACACCTACGACGACACCACCCGCTGCCTGATCGGCCTCGGTGACGCCGGCGTGCTGTTCTCCCTGGACCCGGCCACCGGCGCCTCGCCCTGCGTGCACAGCGGCGCCTCCGTGACCCTGCGGCCCGCCGACTTCTACTGCGACGGCACCGGAGGCCACGTCAGCGGCTACACCCAGGCACGCCTGGAGGACATCGACCTGACCCACGCGAACCTGGCCGCCTCGACGGTGACGGTCACCGACTCCGCCGGTACCGTGCTGGCCACGCCCGCGCTGCCGGCGAACGGAGTGGTCGACCTGTCCGGCATCTCCGCCACCGGCCATCCGGCCATCACCGTCACCGTGCGGCTCGTGCTGACCAGCACCTCCGACTTCACGGCCGGCCACCCCGGACTGACCGCCGCCTTCCGCGGTGACGACCCGCAGGTCTGCCTGCGCACCACCGTCGCCGCCGATTGCGCGATCAGCACCGTCCACGACACGGCCACCGGCAACGACGCCACCGGTGACCTCACCTCCAACGCCGTCTCCGTGCCGGTGGCCCCGGGCAACGCGTGCCAACCCCACGTCACGGTGAACAAGCAGATCTGCACCGTCGCCTCGGCCGACGCCTGCGGTCCCGGCGGCTCGGCCCCCTGGGCCAAGTCCAGCCCCGTGGGCCTGCTGAGGCTGCTCGGCACGGCCCACTGGCGCATCACGGTCACCAACACCGGCCCGGTCGGCGCGGCCGGCGTCACCGTCAACGACCGCACCACCCCCGCCTGCCGCAACGCCGCGGGCACCTTCACCCTCGCCGCCGGTGCGAGCCGGCAGGTCTACTGCTCCTCCTTCCTGCTCGCGCTGCCCGTCGTGAACACCGCCAGCGCCACCTACACCCCGGTCAACGCCCCGCACGGCACCGCGCCGACCACGTCCCCGTCGTCCTCCGCCACCGCCTGCTCCCTGCTGTGCGGACTCGCCGTCCGGACCACGACGGCACGCCACGCCTGACCGGAACCCCGCACGACGCGGGCCCCGGCGCGTTCGCCGGGGCCCGCGCCACCCCGCCTCCGGCCGCCGTCTCCCCGCGTCGTCCACCGGGGCCCGACGGGGAACGGCGGCCCGCCCGCTGCCGCGCCGGGGTGGACCGTGCGTACCGGTCGCGGGAGGCGGGTACGACGTTCCGTGCCGATCGCCGCGGGAGCGGCCGGGGAACGAAGGGTGTCGGACGTGTTGCGAAAGCTTCAGGCGGTCGCGCTGGACTGTGCCGATCCGGTACGGCTGGCGCGCTTCTACGCGGACCTGCTCGGCGGGCAGGTGGTCGCGGACGCGGAGGACCCCGGCTGGATCGAGGTGCGCGGGTTCGAGGGAACGCCGCTGGCCTGCCAGCGGGTGGACGGGTACCGGCCCCCCGAGTGGCCCGGCCAGGAGCATCCGCAGCAGATGCACCTGGACTTCGACGTCGACGACCTCGACGGGGAGGAACAGCGGGTGCTCGCCCTCGGCGCGACCGTGCTGGAGCGCACCGACCAGCTCCGCCCGGGGACGAACTGGCGGGTCTACGCCGACCCGGCGGGCCACCCGTTCTGCCTCTGCCGGCACTGAGCCGGCGCCCCGCCGGCGTGCGGGGCGGTTCCTTGGCGGGACGCCGGACAGCAGCGTGCAGCGCGGCACGTCCGCGACCAGCTGCCGGGCGATGATGTCCTCCAGCAGCTCCCGCACGTGGGCCACCGTGGCGTCCCGGTCGTCGGTGTGCTCGCCGGCCTCCAACGACCAGTAGCGGCTCTCCCGCAGCCCGGCCGCGTCCACCACGGCGGCGTGACCGGGGCGCAGCTCCCGCATGCCCGACCAGACGGCGTTCCCGGGGGTCTTGGCGAACGAGAACATCTCCCGCAGCCCGTCAAGCCCGACGACCGGCGCGCACAGCGGGTTGGCGAGGATCGCCTTCGGCTCCGAGCCGAACAGGACGCCGTCCTCGGTCTCCACGGTCATCGGCTGCGCCCCGCCGGGCAGGTCGATGACGGCGAGCCTGCGATGGCCCAGCGCGGCGTGCCGGGCCGTCCACACCCCGCGCGCGTCGGGCCCCCGGCAGGACATCGTCTCCGTCACGGCGTCCAGCACCGGTACGTGCTCCGTCAGGTTGCGGCGGTACGCCACCCAGCCCGTGATGCCACACACATGCGAGAACGATGATTGCAGCCACCATGCGACGCGTGGTGAACAACTGGCCACACCACCTCGCCGCCTGACGGAACGTGAGGTCCAGGTGCGGCGCCTCGATGAGGAGGTCCGGGTGGACGGGGGCGGTGACCGGGCCGGAGCCGTGGCCGCGGCCGGGTTCACCGGCGGGTACGTGTGCGACGCCCCGGGGCTCAGCTCCGTTGTGTACACCCGCGCACGGGCCGCCGGCCGGGTTCCCCGGATGAGGGGCGCCCGGCCGCCGGCGCCGGGGTCAGTACCGGATCGCCCCGCCCGTGGCGTGCGCGGCGGGCAGGCGGACGCCGTTGAAGCCCGGCGTCATGGTGAAGGAGCCGCCGCTCAGGGCCGAAGGGCCGTAGCCGCCGGAGACCAGGGCGTCGGGGGCGTAGGCCGAGAAGTTCCTCCCGTTCACCGTGACGCCGGTGAAGCTCAGCTTCGAGAACGAGGGGTAGCTGGAGGTCGGCGACTCGATGACCGCCTCGGCGGTGGCGTTCATCGAGCTGCTGAGGGTCTTGTTGACCTGCCGCGTCCAGCCCTTGGTGGTGTCGCTGATGGTCAGCGTGTACGCGTGGGCGCTGGTGGCGACGACGGACGCGGTGAAACTGTCGCCCTGCGAGACGGCGTTGCTGAAGTACACGGGCGCTGCGGGGTACATCTCGTACCACGCGGACAGCACCGGGCGGCCGCTGGAGCAGTCGGTCTGGACGCCGGTCTGCTCCACGGTGTTGGTGCCGTAGCCGTCGATGCCGACCCAGGGGGCGAACAGGTCGTTGGACGTGCGGCAGGTGACGGTGGGTTCGGTCCACGACCCGCTGATCGAGGTGAACGCCCCCTTGGTGCCCGAGACCGCGTAGCCGCCCCAGATGCTGTCGGCGTAGTGCGTGCCGTGGGCCTGCGGGCCGAAGGCGACGCCGGCGGCGGCCGACGTGCCGGCGCCCGCCGGAACGAGCGCGGCCGCCAGCAGCAGGCCGGCCGTCGCGACACCGCCTTTGTGGAACCTGCGTCTGGCGCCGGAGTTGGTACCCATGCGTGTGCCTCCTGCTGGATGCGGGGGATGTGACGGGTGGCCGGCCGGACCGGGAACATCCTCCGCACCCCCCTGGCCGCCCCTCAAGGCAACGGCCCGCCCGTGAACCCGCCATGGCGGAAACCGGACATGCCCACCCCAATCGGCCGCGCGCGGTGCGGCCGCCGCCCCGGCCGCCCTGAACGGCCCTTTCGGCGCTGGGCGTTCCCCTCCGTGCCCGGCCCGGGCACGGTCCGCCCTCCCCGGGCGCGACCACCTTCCGGTATGCGGCTGTTGACATCTCGCGTCCGGTACGCACCGCAGCCCGCGCCTGCGGGCCTGGCGCGGTCCCGGCGGTGTGCGCCAGGTCGCGCGAGGCGCGTTCGAACAGCTCGGCGTGGTCGGTCTCCGGCGCGGGCATGGGCGCCGCCTCCCGGGACGCCGGACCGGCTGACCCCGCCCGGTCGTGGGCCGCCGCGTCGGCACCCGGCGGCCGCAGGCGGCGTCGCCGGCCGCCGGGTACCGGACCCCCGATCCCCTCCACCGGGCGGCGTGCGGCGCGGACCCGTCACGGGCGGGCTGCGGGAACGGCTTCCGGCCGGGCGGCGGGGCGGTCCGGGTGGGGCCCGCGCTGGTAGGGTCGGGGCAGCGTTCGCAGACCGCCTGGGCCCGTGCCGGAGAGGGTACGGGCCCGGATCCGTTCAGGGCCGGACCGAGGAAGGACCCCCCATGCAGGCGAAGCAGCCGGCCTCCGGCCGCTCCGGTTCCGGCAGGCCCGGCCAGGTGAGGGCCCCGCACGGCGAGCTCGCGGTGCCGGGGACGGCGGTGCCCGGCCTCCCGCCGGCCGGGTCCTTCGCGGAGCTGGACCTGCCGGACGGGCTGACGGGGGTGCTGGCGGCGCTCGGAGTGCGCGAACCCTTCCCGATCCAGGCGGCCACCCTGCCGAGCGCGCTGGCCGGCCGGGACATCCTCGGCCGCGCGCGGACCGGCTCGGGAAAGACCCTGGCCTTCGGGCTCGCGCTGCTCGCCCGTACGGCGGGCCGGCGTGCCGAACCGAAACGCCCCCTCGCGCTGGTCCTGGTACCGACGAGGGAACTCGCGCAGCAGGTGAGCGAGGCACTGGCCCCCTACGCGGAGGCGCTCGGGCTGCGCTCGGCGACCGTGGTCGGCGGGCTGGCGATCGGCCGTCAGGCGGCGGCGCTCCGGGAGGGCGCCGAGCTCGTGGTGGCGACCCCGGGACGGCTGGCCGACCTCCTCGCCCGCCGGGACTGCCACCTGGACCGGGTGCGGATCACGGTGCTGGACGAGGCGGACCAGATGTGCGACATGGGTTTCCTGCCGCAGGTCTCGCAGACCCTGGACGGGACGCCCCCCGGCGGTCAGCGGATGCTGTTCTCCGCGACGCTCGACCGCAACGTCGACGAACTGGTCAGGCGCTACCTGAGCGAGCCGGTGTTCGCCTCCGTGGACCGGGCGCGGGGCTCGGTCACGTCGATGGAGCACCACGTGCTGAACGTCCATCCCGCCGACAAGTACGCGACCGCCACCGAGATCGCGGCCCGGGACGGGCGGGTGCTGATGTTCCTGGACACCAAGCACGGTGTGGACCAGTTCACCCGCCACCTGCGCACCAGCGGCATCCAGGCGGGCGCTCTGCACAGCGGGAAGTCGCAGCCGCAGCGCACGCACACCCTGGCCCGGTTCAAGGACGGCGGGATCACGGTGCTGGTGGCCACCAACGTCGCCGCCCGCGGCATCCACATCGAGCACCTGGACCTCGTCGTCAACGTGGATCCGCCCTCCGACCCCAAGGACTACCTCCACCGCGGCGGGCGCACCGCGCGGGCCGGGGAGTCCGGCAGCGTGGTCACCCTCGTCACGCCGGGCCAGCGCCGGGACGTGAACCGGATGCTGTCGGACGCCGGGATCCGGCCCACCGTCACCCAGGTGCGCTCCGGCGAGGAGAGCCTGACCGCCATCACCGGCGCGAAGCGCCCGCCGGTGCAGGACACGGCGAAGGCCGGCAACGCGGCGTTCCGGGGCCTCGGCACCCGCACGGGCCGTCCGCCGAAGGAATCCCGCAAGGCCGCGGAGGCGCGCGCGATGGCGGAGGCCCGCAGGGCCGCCCGGGTGCGCAAGGCCCACTGATCGGGCCGGACGGGCCGCCGGGGTCGCGATACACAGGGAGGCGCCCGGCGCCTCCCGTCTGATGGAGCGTCAAGGAGTGCCGATGGCGAACAGGGTCCATCAACCGCGTGAGGACGAGGAGTTCGCGTTCATCCTGGCGAGGGCCGAGGCCCCGGTGCTCGCGTACTTCCACGGGGTGTGGCCCAAGGCGGCGGCGGCCTGCAAGGCGATGGACCCCCTGGTGAGTGAGGTGGCCGGCGCCTACCAGGGCCGGCTGATCGTCGTGCGCGCCGACATCGCCCGCTGCCCCGGCCCGGTACGGCGGTACGGCGTCACCAGCGCGCCCTCTCTCGTACTGATCGATTCCGGCGGGGCGACGGCGGCCGTGAGCGGTCCGATGTCCCTGAGCGCGCTGCGGGAGTTCGTGGACACGCGTCTGTGAACGGGCCGCGCGCTCGGGGCCGCGCCTGCGGCGGACCGCTCCCACCGCATCGCCGGCGGCCGCTCACACGAGACGGCGCGGCCCTTCCCGCGCGCCGGCGGACCCCGTACCGCCGCAGGTGGGGAGTTCTTACGGATCACTGACACGTCGGCCGGGTCGGGGACACAGCCGCCGGGGAACCGTAGCGTCCGGGACATGCTTGTACTGGTCACCGGCGGTGCCGGTTTCATCGGATCGCGGATCACCGGCGGACTCCTCGCGGCGGGCCACGGGGTCCGCGTCCTCGACGCCCTGCTTCCCGCGGCCCACCGTGTCGACCCCGGGCCCCCGCCCGCCGGAGCCGAATTCGTCCGCGCCGACGTCCGGGACCGGGAAGCGGTCGACCGGGCGCTGAACGGCGTGGACGCGGTCTGCCACCAGGCCGCGATGGTCGGCCTCGGCAAGGACTTCGCCGACGCGCCCGACTACGTGGGATGCAACGACCTCGGCACCGCGGTGCTGCTGGCCGCCATGGCCGCGCGCCGCGTCGGACGGCTGGTGCTCGCCGGGTCGATGGTCGTCTACGGCGAGGGCCGCTACACCTGCGACCGGCACGGAACCGTCCGCCCCGGCCCGCGTGAACCCGCGGCGCTGGCGGCCGGCCGCTTCGAACCGCCCTGCCCGGTGTGCGGCGCGGACCTGCGGCCCGGCCTGGTCACCGAGGACGCCCCCGCCGACCCGCGCAACGTCTACGCGGCGACGAAACTCGCCCAGGAACACCTGGCCGCCGCCTGGGCCCGCGCGACCGGCGGCACCGCCACGTCGCTGCGCTACCACAACGTCTACGGCCCCGGCATGCCGCGCGACACCCCGTACGCCGGCGTCGCCTCGCTGTTCCGCTCGGCCCTGGAACGCGGCGAGGCACCCCGGGTGTTCGAGGACGGCGGTCAGCGGCGCGACTTCGTCCACGTCGCGGACGTCGCCGGCGCCAACCTCGCCGCGCTCGCCGCACCGGGGTCGCCGGGGGCGTCGCGCGCCTACAACGTCGGCAGCGGAACCCCGCACACGATCGGCGAGGCGGCGACCGAACTCGCCGCCCTGCGTGGCGGCCCCGAGCCGGTCGTCACCGGCGACTACCGGCTCGGCGACGTCCGGCACGTCACCGCCTCCTCCGCCGCGATCCGGGCCGACCTCGGCTGGAGCGCGCGGATCGGATTCGCCGAGGGCATGGCCGAGTTCGCCACCGCGCCGCTGCGCGCGACCGGGCCTCGGGAGCGGGTCGCGTGAACGGGGCCCCCCGACCGCCGCACGCCGACGTCGTGTTGCCGTGCCTGAACGAGGCCGGCGCGCTGCCGTGGGTCCTGGAGCGCGTCCCGCCGGGCTGGCGGGCGATCGTCGTCGACAACGGGTCGACCGACGGCTCGGCCGAACTCGCCGCCTCCCTGGGCGCGTTGGTCGTCACCGAACCCCGGCGCGGCTTCGGGGCGGCCTGCCACGCGGGCCTGACGGCGGCCACCGCGCCGGTCGTCGCCTTCTGCGACTGCGACGCCTCCCTCGACCCGGCGCTGCTGCCCCGGATCGCGGCACCCGTCGTCGACGGCGGCGCCGACCTCGTGCTCGGCCGCCGCCGACCCGTCACGTTCGGCGCCCAGCCGCCGCACGCCCGCCTCGCCAACCTCGAACTCGCCCGTCTCGTGCGCCGCCGCACCGGACTGCGGCTGCGCGACCTCGGGCCGATGCGCGCCGCCCGCCGCGAGGCCCTGCTCGGCCTCGGCCTGACCGACCGACGCTCCGGGTACCCCCTGCAGATGGTGGTCGCCGCCGCCGACGCGGGCTGGCGGGTGCGCGAACTCCCCGTCCCGTACGCGCCGCGCACGGGGAGGTCCAAGGTCACCGGCACCTGGCGCGGCACCTGGCACGCGGTGCGCGACATGCGCGCGGTGCTCGCCGCGCCGCCCCGGGAAGCCGCACCGCCCCGGACAGAGGCGCCGCCCCGAACCACCGCGCCGCCCCGGAAAGCCGCGCCGTGAGAACCGCGCAGCCCGCCGTCCGGCCCCCGAACCCGTTACGCCGCAAGGAACCCGCCACCCCGTGAGCACCACAAACCCCGTCACCCTCCTGGTCATCGCCAAGGAGCCGCTGCCCGGCCGGGTCAAGACCCGGCTGACACCGCCGTTCAGCCCTGAGGCCGCCGCGGCGCTGGCCGCCGCGGCGCTCGGCGACACCCTGCGGACCCTGTCCCGCCTCCCGGCCCGGCGCCGCGTCGTCGTGCTCGACGGCGCACCCGGCCGGTGGCTGCCGTCCGGCTGGTCGGTCGTGCCGCAGTCCTCCGGCGGACTCGACGAGCGTCTCGCCGCCGCCTTCGCCGCCCACGCCGGGGGGCCGGCGCTGCTCGTCGGCATGGACACCCCGCAGCTGACGCCCGCCGACCTCGCACCCGCGGCCGGCCCGTCCGCCTGGCGCGAGCACGACGCCTGGCTCGGCCGCGCCGAGGACGGCGGCTTCTGGGCCCTGGCGCTGGCCGCCCCCGACCCGGACCTGCTGCTCGGCATACCGATGTCCACCGCGCACACCGGCGAGGCGCAACTGCGGCGGCTGACCGGTGCGGGACTGCGGGTCGGGACGCTGCCGTGCCTGCGGGGCGTGGACGCCGCCCGCGACGCCGCCGAGGTCGCCGCGCTCGCCCCGGACACCGCCTTCGCCGCCGAACACGCCCGCGCGGTGCGGGGGAGCGTGCGCACGTGACGACCGGAACGACCACGTCCCGCGTGCCGCCGCGCGCCTGGATCGACGACCCGTACGCCCGGGCCGTGCGGGCCGGACGGGCCCGCTCTTCCTGCGCCGGACCGACGGCTGGATGCTCCCGCTGGACGTGGAACGCTGGTGCGCGCCCCCCGACGACGCCGACCGGTCGCTGCTGGCCCGGTGCGCCGGTCCGGTCCTCGACGTCGGCTGCGGACCCGGCCGGCTGATCGCCGCGCTCTCCGCACGCGGTGTGCCGGCCCTCGGCGTCGACCTCAGCCCGGCCGCCGTCCGCCGCACCCGCCGCAGCGGCGGACACGTGCTGCGCCGTTCGGTCTTCGACCGGCTGCCCAGCGAGGGCGGCTGGATGACGGTGCTGCTGGCCGACGGCAACGTCGGCATCGGCGGAGACCCCGGCGCCCTGCTCGCCCGGATCGCCCAACTCGTCGCCCCCGTAGGCCGGTTGCTGGTGGAGGCGGCGGCGCAGGAGGTCGACGAGCGCCTGACGGTACGGGTGGAGGACGCCGACGGGCGGCACGGTGCCGCGTTCCCCTGGGCACGGCTCGGCGCCGGTGCCCTCCAGACCGTCGCGACCCGCGCGGGCTGGCTGCCCGGGGAACGCTGGACGGTGGACGGCCGCCCCTTCGGGGAGTTCCACCGCCCGGCTCCGTAGGGTTCGCGCTCCCCGGGGGCCGGGTGTGCGGAACGGGTCTCACCACGCCGTCAGCAGAAGGTGGTTGACGAGCAGCGCGATCACCACCTGCGCCGCCGGCCACCCCCGGCGGTCGCGGCCGGGCAGGAGCACGGCGGCGGCCGGCAGCCAGAGGGTGAACGGCAGCCAGATCCGCTCGGTCTCCGCCTTGCTCATCCCCGAGAGGTCGGCGGCGAGGACCGCCAGCAGGAAGCCGCAGGCCAGGACCGCGACGGCGAACGGGCGCCGGTCCCGCCCCCGCCGCAGGTCCCGCACGGCCCCCGGCGCCGACCCGAGCGCCCCCCAGCAGCCCCGCCACCGCGGCCGGGCCGGCCGCGACGACGACCGTGGCCAGGTCACCGAAGAACCAGTAGCCGTAGGGGCGCACCCCGCCCCAGCCCTGGTAGTACCGCACACGCAGCAACTGGTACCCCTGCCACCAGTCGAACCCGGCCGCCGTGAAGGCGGCGGCCACGACGGCGGCGCCGGCCAGGACGTACGGCAGCGGACGCACCGAGCGGGCACACAGCAGGACCGCCGCCGCGGGGAGCACCAGCAGCACCATCCCGTACGACACGTACACCGACGCGCCCAGGAGCAGGCCGCTGCCAAGCCCGGCGGCCGCCGAGGCCGCGCGGGAGGTCCGGGTGGCCGCGACGGCGAGCAGGGCGACCGCCCAGCCGGCCACCGCAGCGAACCAGCCGTCCCCCGACACCCCCACCCACACCGCGCCCGGCGCCAGGACCAGGAACGGCGCGGCGGCCCGGGCCCGTTCCGCACCGGCGAGCAGGCGCAGCGTCAGCAGTGCGGCGGCCACCACCGAGGTGCCCGCCGTGATGACGAGGACCGCGCCGGCGACCGGACCGCCCAGGCCGACGCGGTCCAGCCCCACGAAGGTGAGTTCCGCGCCGGGGGGATGGCCGGCTATCTGGACGGCCCAGTTGTGCGGCGCGTGCAGCAGGATGTGCGCGGTGAACGTCCTTACCGCCGGGCCCGGGTGCGCGAACCGCGACAACTGCGTCAGGTACTCGCCGTGCGCCGTCAGCCGGCCCGCGACGCCCTGCCGCCAGCCGTCGACCAGCGCCAGCGACCAGGTCCAGGCCATCGCCGCCGCCCAGGCCGCCACCGGCAGCGCCCGGTGCCCGAGCCGTGCCGCCACCGCGGGGCCGTACGCCACGACCAGCACGGCGACGAGCACCGCGAACGGTGTCCCCGGGCCGGCGTGCGGCATCCAGCGGGCCTCCAGCGGGGGGAACGGCGACCGCAGGGCGGGACCGCCGCGCTGGAGGTACGCCCCGGCGCCGGCCACGACGAGGAACAGCGCGACGGCGAGGACGGCGGTCCGCCGGCTGCCACCACCGGGACCTCGTGGCACCGGTGGCGGCCGGGGAGTCTGCGGGGTCGTCCGGTGCCGGGGCCGCCGGACGGCGGAACGTCGGAGGAGGTCTCACCCCGCGAACCCTAGGCCGGACCGGAACGCGGCAGCCGGTGCCCGCCCCGGACGTCAGAGGAATCCGTTAGGAGTTGGAACGTCCCGCGCCGGGCCGGCGGACCCTAGGGTCGGCTGCCATGAGGTTCCCCCCGCGTCCCGCCCCCGGCAGGTTCCGCAGCCCGTTCCGCAGCCCGCTGCGCGGTCCCTGGCTGACCTCGGTCCTCGGCATGGTCCTGCTCGCCGGCCTGCCGCTGCTGTTCGTGACGGGCCTGCTGTCGTACGCGGCCTCCCGACCCGGGACCTTTCAGCGCGTCAACGACCAGACCCCCGGCAAGGGCCTGCTCGGCCTCTACCTCTCCCCGTGGCCGACCCACCCGTACTGGCTGTACCGGCTCACGCAGGGGGCGCACGTCACCCTCGGGATCACCCTGGTGCCGATCCTGCTGGCCAAGCTCTGGTCGGTGGTGCCGAAGCTGTTCACGCTGCCGCCGGTCCGGTCGGTGGGGCACACGCTGGAACGCCTCTCGCTGCTGATGCTGGTCGGCGGCGGTCTGTTCGAGTTCGCGACCGGTGTGCTCAACGTCCAGCTCGACTACCTGTTCCCCGGATCGTTCTACACCCTGCACTTCTACGAGCGCTCGGGTCTTACGCAGCGGGCGCCCTGTCGCCCACGTGGCGCTGCGGATGCCGCAGGCGGTGCGGGCGCTGCGCAGCCGGGACTTCCGCGCCGAACTGCGCACACCGACCCGCCGTACCCGCCCCGAACCCCCCGACGGCACCGGCCTGGTGGCCACCGACCCGGCGCAGCCGACGATGTCGCGGCGCGGCGCGCTCGGGCTCGCCGGCCTCGGTTCGCTCGTCCTGTTCGCCCTGACCGCCGGCCAGAGCATCGGCGGCCGCCTGCGGAGCACCGCCCTGCTCGCCCCCCACGGCCGCGACACCGGAGGCGGCCCGGGCGGGTTCCCCCGTCAACAAGACGGCGCTCAAGGCGCACGTACGCCCCCGAGGAGACCGGGGAGAACTGGCGGCTGACCGTCCGCGGCAACGGCCGTACCGTCCACCTCACCCTCGGCCGGCTCCAGCGGCTCGCCCGGCACACCATTCCCCTGCCCATCGCCTGCGTCGAGGGCTGGTCGACGGAGAACCAGCACTGGGAGGGCGTCCGGCTGCGTGACCTGGCCGCCCTCGTCGGCCACGACGCCGATCCTCCCGGCGTCTTCGTCGAATCCGTGCAGCTCGCGGGCTCCTTCCGGGCCGTCGCCCTGCGCGCCAACCAGGTCCGCGACCCCCGTTCCCTGCTCGCCCTCGGCGTCAACGGCGCCCCGCTCACCGCCGACCACGGCTACCCCACGCGGATCATCGTGCCGAACGCGCCCGGGGTGATGAACACCAAATGGGTACGCCAACTCACCTTCGGCGCACACGACTTCGAGGGGCGGACATGAAACGGCTGTTCCGCGCGGTCTACGGCGAACCACTCCGGCACCTGGCGGTCCTGCTGCCGTCCTTCGCCGTCTGCGGCTACGCGCTCGTCCGGCTGCTCCGCACCGACTGGCCGGCCGTCGCCACCTGGGTCGCCGGCTCCGCGATCCTCCACGACCTCCTCGTCGTCCCGCTCTACGGCGGCGCCGACCGGTTGCTGACCCGTGCGGCGGCCGGCCGGACACCGCACCTGGTCAACCACCTGAGAGTGCCGGCGGTCCTCTCGCTGCTGACCCTGCTCGTGTACTGGCCGCTGATCACGCGGGACGCCGGCGTGAACTACCGGCGTGCCACCGGCCTCGACGCCGGTGTGTTCCTTCCGCGCTGGGTGATGCTCACCGCCGTGTTCTTCGCCCTGTCCGGCATCCTGCTCGGCGTGCGCGGCCGCCGGCGTCCTGCTGGGCGCCGGCGGTCCCGCGTCCGCCCCGAACCGGACACATCTCGCGAATGACGGACTCCTCCCGCGGTGCCCGTGCCGCGGCACCTGAACGACGCGTCAGGCACGGCTCCCGTCACCGCGGTCGCCCCCGCCGGGCTGTCCCTCCAGCACGTACGCCTGACGGCCGACGCCGCCCGGCAGCAGCCCGGCCGGGTGGAACTGGCCGGGCCCTTCCGGGGAGCGGTGCGCGCGGAGACCGGCCGGACCCGCCAGCGTCCCGGGCGCGGGGGAGAGCCCTAGGGGTGCGGGGCCCTCAACCGGTTCGGTGCCGTGGCCCCTTGGGGAGAGGACCGTCCCCGGGGCCGGACCCGCCATCGGGGTGAATCCGGGCTCCGCCCCGGGCCCGGGACGCCCGGCGGGACCTTCCCGTGGGACGAAACTTGCGGGGCGCGGCGGTCCGGTGGAGCGGCATCGGCGGGCGATCCGGCGGAGCCCCGGCTCCGAATCACCGATGTACGGCGACTCGTACAGCGGGTGTGACCGGGCAGAGGAGTGTCATGTACGACACATTTCGCACATCAGGTGATGCCATGTCCGGTCACGACGTCCTCCGGCGCCCGCCAACCGCGGGCGGCGCGGTGACGACGGTGGACGTCGTCCTGCCGTGCCTGGACGAGGCCGCGGCGCTGCCCTGGGTGCTGGAGCGGATGCCCGGCGGGTTCCGGCCGGTCGTGGTCGACAACGGCTCACGGGACGGCTCGGCGCGGCTGGCCCGCTCGCTCGGGGCGGCCGTCGTGCACGAGCCCCGCCGCGGTTTTGGGGCCGCCTGCCACGCCGGCCTCCTGGCGGCCCGCGCGGACGTCGTCTGCTTCTGCGACTGCGACGCCTCGCTCGACCCCCGGCGGCCGCCGGAGGTCGTCAGGCCCGTCCTCGACGGCACCGCCGATCTGGTCCTCGGCCGCCGCCGGCCCCTCGCCCGCGGCGCCTGGCCGCTGCCAGCCCGGCTGGCCAACGTCGAACTGGCGCGCAGGATCCGCCGCCGCACCGGGCTGCCGCTGCGCGACCTCGGGCCGATGCGCGCGGCACGCCGGGAGACGCTCATGGCACTCGGCATCGAGGACCGCAGGTCCGGCTATCCGCTGGAGATGCTGCTGCGCGCCGCCGACGCGGGCTGGCGGATCCGCGAGACCGACGTCGGCTACCGCCCCAGGACCGGCCGTTCCAAGGTCACGGGAACCGCCCGGGGAAGCCACAGGGCCGTGCGGGACATGAGCGCCGTGCTGCGACGGCGCTACCCTGCCGCCCCGCTGCGGGAGGAGACCCGGTGACGCCCCCCTTCCTCACCCTGCTCGTCATCGCCAAGGCACCCGTCCCCGGGCGGGTCAAGACCCGGCTGACCCCGGCGTACACCCCCACGCAGGCGGCCTCGCTGGCCGAGGCTTCCCTGGCCGACACCCTGACGGCGCTCACCGGCGTCCCGGCCCGGCGCCGGGTCGTCGCGCTCGACGGCGTGCCCGGACCGTGGCTGCCACCGTGCTTCGACGTCGTACCCCAGTCCGGCGGCGGCCTCGACGAACGGATCGCCGGCGGGTTCGCCGCCTGCACCGGGCCGACCCTGCTCGTGGGGATGGACACCCCGCAGATCACGCCGCGACTGCTGGCTCCCGTCGCCGGACGTCCCTGGGACGGCGGCGACGCCTGGTTCGGCCCGGCGACCGACGGCGGCTTCTGGGCCCTCGGCCTCGCCGACCCCGATCCGGCACTCCTGCGGGGGGTGCCCATGTCGACGGCGCGCACGGGTCGCCTCCAGCGGCTGCGACTGGAACGGGCCGGCCTGCGGGTGCGTGCCCTGCCCACCCTGACGGACGTCGACACCCCCGAGGACGCCCGCGCGGTCGCCGCCGCGGCCCCCGCCGGCCGCTTCGCCGCACGGCTGACGGCCCTCGCCGCCGACGCCCGGCACCCGGCCCGGCACGCGGCGGCCGGCCAGGTGACCGGCACCGGGACGTTCGCACCCCCGACCGCCCCCCACCGCGACGACCTGTACGCCCGCGCCCTGCGCACCGGGAGGGGACCGCTGTTCCTGCGCCACGCGGACGGCAGCCGGCGGCGGCTGCCGATCGAACGCTGGTGCGCGGCCCCGGACGCCCCCGACGAAAGCATGCTGACCCGCTGCCGCGGCGGCGTCGTGGACCTCGGCTGCGGCCCGGGACGCCTGACCATCGCCCTGTCACGCCGTCGCGTGCCCGCCCTTGGCGTCGCTGCTGCTGCCGCAGGCCGTGGAGCGCACCCGGGCCGGTGGCGGCACCGCGACGTGCCGCTCGGTCTTCGAGCCGCTGCCCCGCGAAGGCGCGTGGGAGACCGTGCTGCTCGCCGACGGCAACCTGGGCATCGGCGGCGACCCGGACCGGCTGCTGCGGCGCTGCCGGCGGATCGCCGCGCCGCACGGCAGGCTGATCGTCGAGGTGGACCCGCTGGAGGTCGAGAGGAGCGAGGGCCGGTGCGGATGGAGGACTCCCGGGGCCTGACCAGCGGCCCCTTCCTCTGGGGACGCTACGGCCTGCGGGCCGCCACCCGGCTGGCGGCGCGGGCCGGACTCACCGTTCGTGACTCCTGGTCCGTCCACGGCCGCCGCTTCGCCGTCCTGACGCGGTGAGGGCGACGAACGCCCAGCGCGACCCGGCCGCGCACCCCCGGCCCTCACCGCCCCGGGCCGGGTCCTGGCCTGCCCGGACGATCCCCCTGGCGTCCCGGGAGCCGGGCGGCGCGCGCGGGCTCCGGCGTGGCGCTGGTCCTGCTGGCGGCGCTGACGGCCCTGGTGTGGTCGACGGTGCACGACACCGCCCTGACGCTCCGCCACACCGGTCCGCTCTACCTGCGCCACGCCGGCGCGTGGCTGCTGTTCGCCGCGGGGGCGTGGCTGGTGCGCCGGCTGCCGGTGCGCAGCGCGGTCCTCCTCGTCGCGGCGGGCGGTGTGCTGTTGCCGCTCGCGGCCCTGGCGGGGCCACCGCAGACCAGCGACGACTCGTACCGCTACGCCTGGGACGGCCGCGTCCAGGCCGCCGGGATCTCCCCGTACCACTACCCGCCGGCCGCGCCGGAGCTGGCGGGACTGCGGGACCCGTGGCTGTTCCCCACCCGCACCGCCTGCTCCGCGTGGGACCTGCACGCCGTCCCGGCCGGGCC